>NZ_JAUSQU010000001.1 GCF_030811455.1 Streptosporangium lutulentum
TGATCTTTCGAGCCTTCCAGACCCCGTCTTCCAGATACCAGGTGAAGATGTTGGCGGACAGGTCCTCGACGTTGATCACGGTGTTGACGAAGCCGTAGGTCTTGTTCGGGTCGTGGGCGGGACGGAGTTCCAGGGCCATCTGGTGCTGGTCGCCCAGGTCGATCTCCTGAAGGTGCTTGCGCTTGGACAGGTCCCAGACGTGCAACCGGTGACCGTATTTCCGGCCGACCAGCTCCTCCAGCGAGGGACCGGGCTCTATCTGGTTCGGGGTGCCCCACTCGCTGGTGACCATCCTGTCGTGGCCGAGATGCCACCAGAAGTCGTAGTGCAGCTCCTGAGGCCCCCTGTTCGCCTCCCAGCGCCCCTTGGGCTCGAAGGTGTCGTGGTCGAGCGTGAACACCCCGCCCGGTGCGTCGCCGTCCACGTTGCCGAGCGCGCTGACGTAGATCGCGTCGGTGCCGCAGTGGACGGTGTGCGGGCGGCTGTAACCGGTCTTCTTGAAGATCGTCTCCGGTTCGATCGTCTTGACGAGCTTGGGATGCCAGGGATCGTCCTTGACGTCGAAGATGTAGATCCTGCTCGACCGCAGGCCGGGAAGGACGAGATAGCGCCGCTCCACATGAGGGTGCGGAGCGTACGGGCACAGGGCCGCGCTGCACACGTTCCACCCGAAGTGATGTAGCTCGTCCCCGGGGACGGACATGTCGTGCACGCTGGCGATCGACCCGTCCGACAGATCGATCGTGGCGAGCGCGTCCGGCCGGCCTTCGCCGTCGGTGTCGAGCAGGGCGACGTAGGCGAGCTGTTCTCGCGGGGCGAGCATGGCCTCACGGGCGGACGGATAGAAGGTGGGGTCGGGCTGGATGAGTGCCATGGCGGACTCCTAAGCCGAAAGCCGATATCCCTACTAACATTGTGGGAAAACTCTCTGTTGTCCAGTGGCTGTGTTGCGTAGCCGACCGGTGGGGGAGCCGTGACGGCACGAGGAGGAGCGTGCGCCGCGTTCTCCGCTCTGAAAAGTTCGGCGTGGCCGTGCCGGCCCCGCCGCCGCGACGACCTGGGCACCGTGGGTCCACAGCGGGCCGACGAGCCGAGGTGCCCCGGCGAATCCGAGCACCGGTCGGTCCGTCTGTGCTCGGGCGCGCATGCTCATGTCGGGACGAGGTCGAATCCCCCGTCTGAACACGCAGGTCGGCGGCCTCGCCCACTTTCAGGTTAATCCCACCGGTGAGGGCGGCGCGGGTGCGGGGACGGCCGGTCCCGTTCGTGGACGCCGACGGATCCATGCCGGCCGGACGGATCCGGGGAGTTCGAGGAGCGGGTGGCTTGAGCGGGTTGCCCGTGTCAGGACCGCGCCGCTCGTCGGGACCACTCGGGACCACGCTGCCGGTGCGGATCCGGCGAATGCCGTGATGCACCCCGTGCCGACGAACCGCTTGCGGGCAAACGAAGAGGTGCGGGCCGGTGACGGTCCCGCACCTCTCCGTTCTTGCCTTGCTTACCGGTTACCTGTCTTGCTGGACAGTGCTACCAGCCGCCACACACCGTGGGCCGAACGACCCAGCTGGTTGGGCACACTGGCTGAACGTTGCCCAGAACGACGGCAACGGGGGTTCCCAAAGTCACGGGAGTTCCGGGAGGTCCGGGAGGTCCTTCCGGTCCGATCGGGCCTTGAGGTCCTTCGGGTCCTGCCGGTCCCTCAGGGCCGGTGGCGCCGTCGACACCATCGGCGCCTGCCGGTCCTGCCGGTCCTGCCGGTCCTGCCGGTCCTGCCGGTCCTTCGGGTCCGGCTGGGCCTTCGGGTCCGGGTGCGCCGTCGGCGCCTGCGGGTCCCTCAGGTCCGGCTGGGCCTTCGGGTCCGGGTGCGCCATCGGCGCCTGCGGGTCCTTCGGGTCCGGGTGCGCCATCGACACCGTCAGCGCCCGCAGGTCCTGCTGGGCCTTCGGGTCCAGGTGCGCCATCGGCGCCTGCGGGTCCCTCAGGTCCTGCTGGTCCTTCGGGTCCTGCCGGTCCGGGTGCGCCGTCGGCGCCTGCGGGTCCTTCGGGTCCGGGTGCGCCATCGACACCGTCAGCGCCCGCAGGTCCTGCTGGGCCTTCGGGTCCAGGTGCGCCATCGGCGCCTGCGGGTCCCTCAGGTCCTGCCGGTCCTTCGGGTCCGGGTGCGCCATCGACACCGTCAGCGCCCGCAGGTCCTGCTGGGCCTTCGGGTCCAGGTGCGCCATCGGCGCCTGCGGGTCCCTCAGGTCCTGCCGGTCCTTCGGGTCCAGGTGCGCCGTCAGCGCCTGCTGGTCCTTCGGGTCCGGGTGCGCCGTCGGCGCCTGCAGGTCCCTCAGGGCCGGTGGCGCCGTCAGCGCCTGCGGGTCCTGCTGGGCCTTCGGGCCCGGGCGCGCCGTCGGCTCCCGCTGGTCCTTCGGGGCCGGTGGCGCCGTCAGCGCCTGCCGGTCCTGCGGGTCCTGCTGGGCCTTCGGGCCCGGGTGCGCCGTCGGCTCCCGCTGGTCCTTCGGGGCCGGTGGCGCCGTCAGCGCCTGCCGGTCCTGCGGGTCCTGCTGGGCCTTCGGGTCCAGGTGCGCCATCGGCGCCTGCGGGTCCCTCAGGTCCTGCCGGTCCTTCGGGTCCGGGTGCGCCATCGACACCGTCAGCGCCCGCAGGTCCTGCTGGGCCTTCGGGTCCAGGTGCGCCATCGGCGCCTGCGGGTCCCTCAGGTCCTGCCGGTCCTTCGGGTCCAGGTGCGCCGTCAGCGCCTGCTGGTCCTTCGGGTCCGGGTGCGCCGTCGGCGCCTGCAGGTCCCTCAGGGCCGGTGGCGCCGTCAGCGCCTGCGGGTCCTGCTGGGCCTTCGGGCCCGGGCGCGCCGTCGGCTCCCGCTGGTCCTTCGGGGCCGGTGGCGCCGTCAGCGCCTGCCGGTCCTGCGGGTCCTGCTGGGCCTTCGGGCCCGGGTGCGCCGTCGGCTCCCGCTGGTCCTTCGGGGCCGGTGGCGCCGTCAGCGCCTGCCGGTCCTGCGGGTCCTGCTGGGCCTTCGGGTCCGGGTGCGCCGTCAGCGCCGTCAGCGCCTGCCGGGCCTTCGGGTCCTACCGGTCCTTCGGGTCCGGGTGCGCCGTCAGCGCCGTCAGCGCCTGCCGGGCCTTCGGGTCCTACCGGTCCTTCGGGTCCGGGTGCGCCGTCGGCGCCTGCGGGTCCTTCGGGTCCGGGTGCGCCATCGACACCGTCAGCGCCCGCAGGTCCTGCTGGGCCTTCGGGCCCGGGTGCGCCGTCGGCTCCCGCTGGTCCTTCGGGGCCGGTGGCGCCGTCAGCGCCCGCAGGTCCTGCTGGGCCTTCGGGCCCGGGTGCGCCGTCGGCTCCCGCTGGGCCTTCAGGGCCGGGTGCGCCGTCGGCGCCTGCGGGTCCTTCGGGTCCGGGTGCGCCGTCGGCGCCTGCGGGTCCTTCGGGTCCGGGTGCGCCGTCGGCGCCTGCGGGTCCTTCGGGTCCGGGTGCGCCGTCGGCGCCTGCGGGTCCGGGTGCGCCGTCGGCGCCGTCAGCGCCGTCAGCGCCGTCAGCGCCCGCGGGTCCTACCGGGCCCCGAGGACCCACTGGTCCCCGAGGACCTGCGGGGCCTTGAGTACCTTCCGGAATCTTGCAAAGGAAGACCGGTAGACCCATCCACCGGCACAGCGGGATGTAGTCTGACGGCTGCGGGCAAACCTGGAATGCCGCATAGATAATCTTTTGAACCCCTGAAGTATCTTCAGTTGAATTCTTCTGGGGTGGAGGACAGAGGCCTTCCGGAATCGCAGAAGGCCCTGGTGTGAAAGCGAGGCTGACTGGTTGGCCCGCGATGTAACTAACCGCTTGGTAGCGGTTGTTTTCCTGGGCCGTCAACCAGTTGGCAGCAGTTGCTGATGCAGGGGAGTGAAGGAGAACGGCCCCAGCGAGAGCACCGCTCGCCAAGGTCCGTTTCATAAATTTAGCCACGTTCATTCTCTCTCCCGGCGCCTTAGGATAAAACGCTTGGTCAGCATCCTTGGGTTGGCGGAGAACGTTCAAAAGAAATGTTTCATGAAACTGGCTGATACCCTTGGTAAGGGACATGCATTTCTTTGCCGTCACCAATTGGAATAACACATAAAGACCAATTGTTCGATTAGGTGAATTAATCGGACTAAAGGACTTATATTCGCTTAACGCGGGCTGTGTCCCCCCGTTCCTTCGCGCGGCAGAGGGGCTTCGCGTCAGGGGAAGGCGCTCTGCCACTCCTCGGCGCGAGATCGGAACCACCGGACGCAGGCACCCTTTGCCGATCTGGGGCGCGAGTGTTCAGGCGGACCGTGATCGGATGAAGGTCTCGATGCCGTCCAGCACGCGCTGCAGGCCGAAATCGAAGCCGTCGTCCACGCCGCTGAAGACTCCCGCCTGGGTGACACGCGCCAGTGTCGCGTAATGATCGTCGGCCAGGATCCTGTCCAGGAAAGGTGCTTGGGCCTCCCAGGACTGCTCGTCGCTGATCCCTGTGCGTTGCGCCGCCTGGGACGCTTCCGCGACCGTTCGCGCCGTGCCGACCACGTAGCCGTCGATGGGCGTGAGCATCGCCATCATCTCGCCCTCGTTGAGGCCGATGCCGTCAACGACGCGCAGCCCTTCCTCCATGCCCTTCAACGCGTTGGGGCCCAAGACCGGGCGGGCCTGGGACACCTGGAGCAGCCGGGAGTGGCGATGGTACAGCGCCCAGGACTGCCGGGCGATCAGCCCCGGGCCGGCCCCGCGAGCCATCCGGCCTCGTCCGATTCGGCCGTCGCCCAGGTCGTCTGCGGGCGGCTGGAGCGCTGCCTCGGTTCCGGAGGTTCGAGGGGAGCCGGCCACGGCCGGGTGACGCCCGGTGCTGCTCGGGATCTTCCGTCATCCGTTCCGCCGGACGGTTCCGCGTCTCCGGAACGCGCTGCCGTCCCGGAGGGGTGGCCGCGCGGAAGGGCGGCCGTTGTCGCTCGGATGGGCCGCCGGACGGTCCCTCGGGCGGGCGACCCTGTCGGCGTGATGGAGGCGGCCGTCTTCCGGCGCGCCGTCGAAGGTGGCGCGGCGTACTCGCCGGACCCTTTCTTAAAGTCTAACTTGAAGTCTAAACTTGATCATGGAGAGAGCGCTCCCTCCAAAAGGGTGATGGGGGTGAGTCCTCCTGTCAATTTTCCGCCCGACGGTGATCTTCGCGTTCGGGTCGAAGGGCGGGTGTGGGGAAGAAAATCCACCCTCATTTGGACTCAAGTAGCCAAAGCTCACGGCATTATGTCGCGTTACAACGTGATCTTCGAGAAACCCTCTCCCGGTCGCACCGTGGCCGTCCTCTCTCGTGATGCCTGTTTCCGGCATGTTAATTGGGCTCTTGACAGGGTCTGTCGGACGAGAGCAATCTCTCGTTGAGAGAGCGCTCCCCGACTCGTCATCGATACGGCACCCCCCACTCCCGAGGAGACGCGATGCCCTCGTCCCGAAGTCCCGGACGCCAGCGCCTGGCGCTGTTCGTCGCCGCGGCGGTCACCTTGATCACATCCTGCCTGGTGGTGGTGCCCGCGATGGCCGCCGCTCCCGTCCTGCTGTCTCAGGGCAAGCCCGCGACGGCGTCGTCATCGGAGGCGGCGGTCTTCCCCGCGTCCTCCGCCGTCGACGGCAATCTCGGAACGCGCTGGTCCAGCGCGTTCAGCGATCCCCAGTGGATCCAGGTCGACCTCGGCGCGACCGCGAGCATCACACAGGTGGTGCTGAACTGGGAGAGCGCACACGGCAGGGCCTTCGAGGTGCAGACCTCCCCGAACGCGAGCACCTGGACCTCGATCTACTCCACCACGACCGGCACCGGCGGCACGCAGACCCTGAACGTGACCGGCACGGGCCGGTATGTGCGGTTGTACGGCACCCAGCGCTCCAGCCAGTGGGGTTACTCGCTGTGGGAGTTCCAGGTCCACGGCACGATCGGCACCACCCCGCCGGATCCCACCCCCACGCCGACCGTGAATCCCCCCGATCCCGGCGGTGACAAGCTGCTGTCCTACGGCAAGCCCGGTTCGGCCTCGACATCCCAGAACGACCAGAACTGCGGGAACTGCATCCCGGCCAGGGCGTTCGACCGCGACCCCGCCACTCGCTGGGCGACGAGCTCCACCACGGGCTGGGTGGATCCGGGCTGGATCTCCGTCGACCTCGGCGCGACCGCGCAGATCAAGAAGGTCGTGCTGCAGTGGGACCCCGCCTACGCCAGGGCCTTCCAGATCCAGGTCTCACCGGACGGGAACGCCTGGACCCCGATCTACTCCACGACCACCGGCACCGGCTTCAAGCAGACCCTGAACGTCACCGGTTCGGGCCGCTACGTGCGCATGTACGGCACGCAGCGGGCCACGCCGTACGGCTACTCGCTGTGGGAGTTCCAGGTCTGGGGCACCGGTGGCGCCCCCATAACGCCCCCGCCGCTGCCTCCCGACCCGGCCGTCCCGCCGAGGCTCGTGTGGAGTGACGAGTTCAACGGCGCGTCGGGCACCAAGCCCGACGCGGCCAAGTGGCGGCCCGAGATCGGGCCCGGCGTCAACAACGAGCTGCAGTACTACACCAACAACGACAACGCCACCATGGACGGTGCCGGCAGCCTCGTCATGGAGGCGCGCAAGCAGGTCACCGCGGGTTCGGCCTGTCCTCGCGACCCGCTCAGCGGCAGCACCACCTGCCAGTACACCTCGTCGAGGCTCAACACCTACGGCAAGTTCAGCTTCACCTACGGCAGGGTCGAGGCCCGGATCAAGCCGTCGGGCACCAAGGGCCTCTGGCCCGCCTTCTGGATGCTCGGCGCCGACTTCTTCGACCAGAACCGGCCCTGGCCCTACGTGGGCGAGATCGACATCATGGAGCACGTCGGCAAGGAACCGCACAACGTGTACTCCACCCTCCACGCCCCGGCCTACTTCGGAGGAGGCGGGTTCGGCAAGTCGTACACGATCCCCGGCAACTTCAACGACGCCTTCCACGTGTTCGCCGTGGACTGGAACAGCAAGGGCATGAGGTTCACCGTCGACGGCAACCTCGTCCACGAGGTCAACCGCGAGACGCTGGAGACCACCGTCGGACCGTGGGTCTTCGACCACCCGTTCTTCATCATCCTGAACAACGCCGTCGGCGGTGACTGGCCGGGGCCGCCCGACGCCACCACGGTCTTCCCGCAGCGGATGCTCGTCGACTACGTCCGCGTCTACCAGTAACCGCCCAGGAGCGGCAACCGCCCAGGAGGGATCCGGCACGGCCGCCGGCCGTGCCGGATCCCCGCGCCTGCCGCCGGATCCCTTCCCCGCCCGCGACAGGCCCCGTACCCGATCCTCGTCGTGTCCGCCCGTAGATCCTTCCCCCGCCCGCTCACCCGCGAGTGAGCGGCACGCTCAGAGCCGAGATCGCCTCCACCCCCCGGAGGGAAGATGCGTTTCCCGCTTTTCCGCTCTCTTGTCATACCGGCGGCCCCCGGACGAAAACGGCCGCTCGTCGTCACACCGTTCGGCGCCGCGTTCGTGGCGATGCTCCTGGCCTTGGCCGCGATTCTCCACCCGATTCCCGCGTCGGCCGCCCCGCCGGTCGATCCCACCAAGTTCCAGCAGGTCACCCTCGCCAAGGGCGTCGCCGAGGTGGGCGAGCCCATGTCGATGGCCGTGCTGCCGGACCGCTCGGTCCTGCACACCGCCCGTGACGGCACGGTCCGGATCACCGACGCCGCGGGGAACACCAAGGTGTCGGGCAAGCTCTCCGTCTACTTCAACGACGAGGAGGGCATGCAGGGTGTCGGCGTCGACCCCGGCTTCGCCTCCAACAGGTTCGTCTACCTCTACTACGCGCCGCCGCTGTCCACGCCGCCGAACAATGCCCCGCTCGACGGCACCGCGGCGGACTTCGCCCGCTTCGACGGCGTCAACCGGCTGTCGCGCTTCAGGCTGAACACCGACGGCACGCTCGACCTCGCGAGCGAGAAGGCCGTCCTGGACGTGAAGACCAGCCGTGGTTTCTGCTGCCACGTCGGCGGTGACATCGACTTCGACGCCGCCGGGAACCTCTACCTGACCACCGGCGACGACAGCGAGCCCGGTTTCAACGACGGCTACGCGCCTTTGGACGACCGCGCCACCCGCAACCCCGCGCTCGACGCGCAGCGAGGCGCCGCCAACACCAACGACCTGCGGGGCAAGGTGCTCCGGATCAAGGTCAACGCCGACGGCTCCTACTCCATCCCGGCCGGCAACATGTTCCCGCCGGGCACGGCGAACACCCGTCCCGAGATCTACGCGATGGGCTTTCGCAACCCCTTCCGGATGAGCGTCGACAAGGCCACCGGAGTGGTCTACCTCGGCGACTACGGTCCCGACGCGGGCACCGCCGGTCCCCGGGGACCGGGCGGTCAGGTCGAGTTCGACCGGATCACCGGGCCGGGCTTCTACGGCTGGCCGTACTGCACGGGTAACAACACCCCCGCCGAGACCTACGCCCGCTACAACTACGCCACCGGGGCGATCGGCGCGAAGTACGACTGCGCGGGCGGCCCGGAGAACACCTCGCGCAACAACACCGGCCAGGTCAAACTGCCCCCGGCCAAGCCCGCCTGGATCACCTACGACGGCTGCAACCTGCCGGAGTTCGGCTGCGGCGCCGAGTCGCCGATGGGCGGTGTCGTCTACCGCTACGACGCCGCGCTGAACTCGCCGATCAAGTTCCCGCAGGCGCTCGACGGGCACTTCCTCGCGGGCGAGCTGCAGCGCCAGTGGATCAAGGACATCGAGGTCAACGCGGACGGCGGCCGCGGCACCATCCAGCCCTTCCCCTGGTCGGGCAAGCTGGTGATGGACATGGCCTTCGGCCCGGACGGCGCCCTCTACGTGCTCGACTACGGCACCGGCTGGTTCAACGGCAACCAGGACTCCGCCCTGTACCGCATCGAGGCCGTCGGAACGGGCGGGCGGGCACCCCTGGCCAAGGCATCGGCGGACCGTGTCTCCGGGAAGGCGCCGCTGACCGTGGCGTTCTCCTCCGCGGGCAGCTCCGACCCCGACGGCGACGCGCTCACCTACTCGTGGGCGTTCGGCGACGGCGGCACCTCGACCGCGGCCAACCCGACGCACGTCTACACCACCGACGGCAGGCGCACGGTCACGCTGACCGTCAGGGACGGCACCGGCCTGACCGCCACGGCCAACGTCGAGATCAACGTCGGCAACACCGCGCCCACCGTGAGCATCCAGCTCCCGCTCAACGGCCAGGTGTTCTCCTTCGGGGACACCGTGCCGTACCGGATCACCGTCACCGACCCCGAGGACACCGTGATCGACTGCTCTCGGGTGAAGCTGACCTACATCCTCGGCCACGACACGCACGGCCACCCGCTCGCGACGGCCACCGGCTGCTCGGGCACGATCCAGACACCCGCCAACGGCGACCACGACGGGGCGGCCAACCTGTTCGGCGTCTGGGACGCCGAGTACACCGACGCAGGCGCCCTCACCACCCACGCCCAGCACGTCACCCAGCCGAAGAACCGGCAGGCCGAGCACTACACCACCTCCCAGGGCGTCGTTCAGTACGACAAGCCGACCGCGCACGGAGCCAAGACCGTCGGCAGCATCGAGAACGGCGACTGGATCGCGTTCGACCCCTACGTTCTCGCCGGCGCCTCAAGGATCACCGCCCGCGTCTCCTCGGGAGGAGTCGGCGGGACCATCCAGGTCAGAGCCGGGTCGCCGACCGGGACGCTGCTGGGCACCGCGACGGTGGCGCCCACGGGCGGCTGGGAGACCTTCACCGACGTCGGCGCCACACTGGCGGGAGCGCCGGCCGGCACCACGAGGCTGTACCTGGTCTTCGCCGGTGGGACGGGCCCGCTGTTCGACGTGGACGACTTCACGCTGACCGTCGGATCCGGCCCGCCGCCCACGGGCGGTCTGCTGTCGGCAGGCCGGCCGACGGCGGCTTCCTCCACGGAGAACGCGGGATTCCCGTCGTCGGCGGTGGTGGACGGCAACGCCGGGACGCGGTGGTCGTCGGGGTTCGCCGACCCGCAGTGGATCTCGGTTGACCTGGGCTCGGTGAAGTCGGTCAACCGGGTCAGGTTGCAGTGGGAGGCCGCCTACGGCCGGGCCTACCGGATTGAGACCTCCACCGACAACACCACCTGGTCATCGGTCAGTTCCACGACCGCCGGCGACGGCGGCGTGGATGACATCACCATCCCCGCGGTGAACGCCCGTTATGTGCGGGTGTACGGCACACAGCGTGCCACACCGTACGGCTACTCCCTATGGGAACTGGAGGTCTACGGTGCGTAAGCTCATCGTCTTCTTCGCCGCCTTGATCGCGGTCGTGATCGGGTTCGGAATGCCCGTCACGGCCATGGCCGCCGATCCGGCCTACAAGGTGCTCGTCTTCTCCAAGACCGCCGGATTCCGGCACGACGCCATTCCCGCGGGCATCACCGCGCTGCGGGAGCTGGGGACGGCGAACAACTTCACCGTCGACGCCACCGAGGACGCCGCCGCCTTCACCACGGCCAACCTGGCCGGATACAGAGCGGTGATCTTCCTGATGACCACCGGGGACGTGCTCAACCCCACCCAGCAGACGGCGCTCGAATCCTACATGGCGAGCGGCGGCGGCTACGTCGGCGTCCACGCGGCCGCCGACACCGAGTACGACTGGGCGTACTACGGCGGCCTCGTCGGCGCCTACTTCGCCTCCCACCCCGCCATCCAGCAGGCCACCATCCGGGTCGAGGACACCGCGCACCCCTCGACGGCCCACCTGCCCGCCGCCTGGGTGCGCACCGACGAGCTGTACAACTACCGCACGAACCCCCGCTCCACGGCTCACGTGCTGGCCACGCTCGACGAGTCGACCTACTCCGGCGGATCGATGGGAGCCGACCACCCGATCGCCTGGTGCAAGCCGTACCGGGGCGGCCGGACCTGGTACACCGGGCTCGGTCACACCGCCGCGTCCTACACCGAGCCGAACTTCCGGGCGCACCTGCTCGGCGGGGTCCGCTACGCGGCCGGGGTCGCCGCCGCCGACTGCGGGACGGGCACGCCGCCGCCGGCCACCGGCGCGGTGGAAGCGGAGAGCTTCTCCTCCCAGTCCGGCGTCCAGGTGGTCGACAAGGCCGCCGCGCACGGCGGCAGGGCGGTCGGCTACGTCGACAACGGCGACTGGCTGGGATTCTCGGCCGTGGACTCGGCCGGGGTGACGGGTTTCTCCGCGCGAGTCGCCTCGGCGGGCGCGGGCGGCACGATCGAGGTGCGGGCGGGTTCGGCGACGGGCACCCTGCTGGGCTCGGTGGCGGTGTCTCCGACCGGCGGCTGGGAGACCTTCCAGACGGTCACGACCACGCTGACGGGCACGGGCACCGGTCCGCTGCACCTGAGGTTCACCGGGGGAGCGGGCTCGCTGTTCGACATCGACGACTTCACCCTCACCCGGGGATCCACGCCCACCCCCACCCCCACTCCCACGCCGCCGACGAGTGGCGCGTTGTTGTCGGGGGGCCGGCCGACGGCGGCTTCCTCCACGGAGAACGCGGGATTCCCGTCGTCGGCGGTGGTGGACGGCAACGCCGGGACGCGGTGGTCGTCGGGGTTCGCCGACCCGCAGTGGATCTCGGTTGACCTGGGCTCGGTGAAGTCGGTCAACCGGGTCAGGTTGCAGTGGGAGGCCGCCTACGGCCGGGCCTACCGGATCGAGACCTCCACCGACAACACCACCTGGTCATCGGTCAGTTCCACGACCGCCGGCGACGGCGGCGTGGATGACATCACCATCCCCGCGGTGAACGCCCGTTATGTGCGGGTGTACGGCACACAGCGTGCCACACCGTACGGCTACTCCCTATGGGAGCTGCAGGTCTACGGTGCGTAGCCGCCACGGCGGTCGCCCGGGTTCGCAGGTCACGAGACATCGCTTTTCGGCTGTATCAACCGCATGACCGGAGGAGCCAGAACCCATGAATCGAACAGTCCCCCCACCCCGCTTCGGGCGGCGAGGTCTACGTCTGGCGGTGATGATGGGAGCGCTGGTGGCGCTCGTGACCGGCTCCCTGACGGTCGTCACCGGCCAGGCCAGCGCCGCCGAGACCCCGCTCTCACAGGGGCGCCCCGCCAGCGCCTCCTCGACCGAGAACGGCGGCTCACCGGCCTCGTCCGCGGTCGACGGCAACCTCGGCACCCGCTGGGCCAGCGCCTTCAGTGACCCGCAGTGGCTCCAGGTCGACCTGGGCGCGTCCGCCACCGTCAACAGGGTGGTGCTGAACTGGGAGGCCGCCTACGCCACCGCCTTCACGATCCAGACCTCCGCCAACGGATCCACCTGGACGACGATCCACACCACGACCGCGGGCACCGGTGGCAACCAGACCCTGAACGTGTCGGGCAGCGGTCGCTACGTGCGGCTCAACGCCACCAAGCGCGCCACCCCGTACGGGGTCTCGTTGTGGGAGTTCCAGGTCTTCGGCAGCGGCGGCACCGCACCGACGCCCCCGCCCGCGGGACCGATCGTGCGCGTGGCGGAGTTCCTCGCGGAATGCCCGTTCACGCACCGCCTGCCCGACGACCCGATCGTGGTCCCGGGAATCCCCGGCGGGTCGCACATGCACAGCTTCTTCGGCAACCCCTCGACCAACGCCCACTCCACCCTCGCGAGCCTGCAGCAGGCGAACAGCAGCAGCTGCGCTCCGAGCATCGACATCTCGTCGTACTGGGTTCCGACCCTGTACTCCAACAACGTCGCGGTGGAGCCCACCGGCACCACCTTCTACTACCTGGGGGAGGGCGTGAACGCCGAGACGCTCGCCCGGACGCAGCCGATCCCGCTGGGCCTGAGGATCGTGGCGGGCAACGCCAAGGCGACCACCCCCAACGACCCCACCAGCAACGCGCGCTGGTCGTGCCTGCACGCCGGACAGGTCAACCCGTCGAAGGACTTCGTCAACTGCCCGGCGGGCACGATGATGGAGTCCTACCTGGACTTCCCGCAGTGCTGGAACGGCAGGGACCTGGACTCGGCGGACCACAAGAGTCACATGGCCTACCCGGTGAACAACACCTGCCCGTCCTCGCACCCGGTGCCGGTGCCGAAGCTGCGCCAGGTCCTGCGCTACCCGGTCAGCGGTGACCCCGCGAAGTTCCGGCTGGCGTCCGGCCCCGGCTACACGATGCACGGCGACTTCTTCAACGCCTGGCCCGAGGCGGAGATGGAGCGGCGCGTGCGCGACTGCATCCGCCCGGTCATCAAGTGCGGCTTCGACGGTCATCCCTAGAGGGACGGGCTTCGAGAGCCGTCCGTAGCGGGACGGCGGCGGGGTGACCCGCACCGTCCCGCCAGGGGGCGGGACCCGGAAGGCCGGGTGCCGCCCCCTGGCTTCTGCCAGAGGAGCCCGGGGAGGTCGCCCGGGTGCGCAGAACCCCCGGAGAGCGAGGCGCTCGGGGCCGGGCTCAGCGGGCGCCGTCCGGGCCGGGAAATTCGATCACATGCCGAACACGGTTTGCGCTCGCTTGGGTGAAGCACCCGGCTCCCGGTGAAAAGGGATCGTCGTAGGAAGCGACACGCATCCTACGGAGGCGAAATGAAGCGCGATATGAAGCTACGCCCCCTGGCCGTCGCCCTTGCCGTGATCGCCCTGCTGCTCGTCGCCGCCTGCAGCGGATCGCAGGATACCGGTGCGCCCGCCAGCGAACCGAACAGGAACTCGGGCAGAGGGATCCCGTCCCCGGCGCAGGGCGGGAACACCGAGGGGAGCACCGAAAGGAGCGGGGAACAGGACGCCACCGCCACCCGGGAACAGGACGCCACCGCCGGCCAGATCTCCACTTTCGCCCTCGACGTGGACACCGCCTCCTACGGCTACAGCAAGCGGATCCTCCAGGAGGGCCGCCTCCCCGAACCGGACCAGGTCCGGCCCGAGGAGTTCGTCAACGCCTTCAGACAGGACTATCGGGAGCCCGAGGACGACGGTTTCACCGTGAACATGGACGGCGCGCGCATGCCGGAGAACGGCACCGCGCTGCTCCGCGTGGGCCTGCAGACCCGTGGGGCGGACGCGCGGACGCGGCGTCCGGCGAACCTGACCTTCGTGGTGGACGTGTCCGGCTCCATGGGGGAGCCCGGCCGGCTCGACCTGGTCAGGGAGGCGCTGCACAAGCTCGTCGACCAGCTCGGGCCGGGTGACCAGGTCTCCGTCGTGGCCTTCAGCGGCGAGGCCGAGGTGATCGTCCCCATGACCTCGGCGACCGGAAGGGACCGGCTGCACGCGGCCGTCGAGCGCCTCGCCGTACGGGACTCGACGAACCTGGAGGCAGGACTGACCAGCGGATACGCCGAAGCCTCGCAGAGCTTCCGCCCGGTGGCCACCAACCGGGTCATCCTGCTCTCCGACGGCCTGGCCAACATGGGCGACACGAGCTGGCAGGGCATCCTCGACAAGGTCAAGGGATTCGCCGGCAAGCAGGTCACCCTCCTGTGCGTCGGCGTCGGCCGCGACTACGGCGACCAGTTGATGGAGCAGCTCGCGGACAACGGCGACGGCGCCGCGGTCTACGTCAGCTCGGTCGACGACGCGCGCAAGGTGTTCGTCGAGCAACTCGCCACGAACCTCGATCTGCGGGCCCGCGACGCCAAGGCGCAGGTCGTGTTCAACCCCTCGGTCGTGGAGTCGTACCACCTGGTCGGCTACGAGAACCGGCAGATCGCGACCGAGGACTTCCGCGACGACGCCAAGGACGGAGGGGAGATCGGCCCCGGCCACTCGGTGACGGCTCTCTACGAGGTACGGCTGCGCGGCGGGGCCTCGGGCCAACTGGCCACGGCCACCGTCCGCTGGCAGGATCCCGACACCCGCGACCCCGCCGAGACCAGCCACTCCCTGGAGACGACCGACCTGGCGGCCTCGCTGTGGCGGGAGTCGTCGGCGAGGTTCCAGGTGGACGTGGTGGCCGCGGCGTTCGCCGAGAATCTCCGCACCCGCGAGCGGTTCGCCGGAGCGGAGATCCGGGAGCTCGCCGAGCACGCCACCCGCCTGGCGGCGACCACGGAGGACGCCGCGGTGACCGAGCTCGCGCGGTTGATCGACCGGGCCTCGTCGCTCGGCTAGGCGAGGACCGTCGAACCGCGGGGCCGGGGGCTGCCCGCGCCCGGCCCCGCGCCGGGGGAGTCAAGTCCGGCCGCGAACGGCGCGGGTGAGCCACCACCGGCCCGTCCGGCCGGAGCACCGGGCGCGTCCGCCCTCCCCGGCGGCCGAGAGGTTCCACGGTTACAGGGTGGGCCGCGATTTCCTATACACTGGCGTGGCGCCGCTGAACGGAAGTTCGGCAGCGTCACGTTTCACCGCAAGGGGCTATGGCGCAGCTGGTAGCGCGCCTCCATGGCATGGAGGAGGTCTGGGGTTCGAATCCCCATAGCTCCACTTGTGGCTGGGGTCTGCTGTTCGCAAGCGAGAGCTTGCTCGCGGCGGGCCCCTTCGTCGTTTACACGGGGGGACGACCCCCCGAGCCCCCCGGTGCGGGGGCTCTGCCCCCGCGCCCCCGGGGCTGGCCTCGCTTCGCTCGGGGCCCTCGGGTGGTGGGGCGGGTTCGCCCGGGGTCGGTCGAGGACGAAGGAGTGAGCGCCCTCGTCATTGGGGGATCTCGCCGCCACCCCGGATGCCGGAGCCGGGGAGGATCGTCCGGCTCAACGACGATTTTCCGCGTGGGCGGCTGTGTGATGGAGCACGAAAGTAGGTGCCCGTGCCCTCGCGCGAACGCCTCGTGCCGTCGACGGCTCGGCGCCGAGAACCACGGCGGGGAAAGTGCCCCGGAACGCCGCGAGCCGTACGGGACGCCGGTCCCGTACGGCTCGCGGTTCGCCTCAGCGCTCGGTGACCTCGGCGAAGTGGCAGGCCACGGGGTGGCCGTTGCCGCGATCGACGAGCGCGGGCTCCTCGACGGAGCAGATCTCCTGGGCCTTCCAGCAGCGGGTGCGGAAGCGGCAGCCGCTCGGCGGGGCCAGCGGGCTCGGCACGTCACCGGTGAGGATGACGCGCTCCCTGGCGCGCTCCTCCTTCGGATTGGCCGTGGGGGCCGCGGACAGGAGCGCCTGGGTGTAGGGGTGGGCGGGACGGTCGTAGAGATCGTCCCTGAGCCCGGTCTCGATGACCTTGCCCAGATACATCACCGCGACCCGGTCGGAGATGTGGCGGACCACCGACAGGTCGTGCGCGATGAAGACGTAGGCCAGTCCCAGCAGGTCCTGCAGGTCCTCCAGCAGGTTGACCACGCCCGCCTGGACCGAGACGTCCAGCGCGGACACCGGCTCGTCGAGCACCAGCAGCTTCGGCTCCAGGGCCAGGGCCCTGGCGATGCCGACACGCTGGCGCTGGCCGCCGGAGAACTCGTGCGGGTAGCGGTTGCCGTGCTCGGGGTTCAGGCCGACCAGCCGCAGGAGCTCGGCCACCCGCTCGGGCCCGCCGTCCTTCCACCGGTCGTGGACCTTCAACGGCTCGGCGATGGTGTCGTTGACGGGCATCTTCGGGTTGAGGGACGCGTAGGGGTCCTGGAAGACGATCTGCATGTCGCGCCGCACGGGCTGGAGCTGCTTGGAGGACAACGTGGTCAGTTCCTTGCCCTGGAACCGTACCGAGCCCGAGGTGGGCTTGTGCAGCTGCAGGATCGCCCGGCCCGTCGTCGACTTGCCGCAGCCGGACTCGCCCACCACGCCGAGGGTCTCGCCCTCGTCCACGTGCAGGGACACCCCGCTGACCGCCTGGACCTGGGCCACCACCCGGCGCAGGAAACCGCCGCCCCGGACCGGGAAGTTCATCACCAGGTCGTTGACTTCGAGCAGGTGGCCGCCGCTGCCGGGCTCCTGCTGCGGAGCGGGCGTCTCCTCGGTCTTCACGCTCATGCCACGGTCTCGCTCTCGGTGCGGAAGAACACGGTCGGATCCTCGACCGCGGCCAGCCGGTCCCAGTGGTGGCAGGCCGCGAAGTGCCCGCCGCTGTCGGTCTCGGTCAGCTCCGGCTCGGCCGTCCTGCACTTGTCGTCCGCCAGCGGGCAGCGCGGCGAGAAGGGACAACCGGTCGGCAGGTTGATCAGGGAGGGAGGAGTGCCCTTGATCGGGCGGAGACGGCTCCCGGAGTTCTCCAGGGACGGGATCGAACCGAGCAGGCCCGCCGTGTACGGCATGCGGGGCTCCTCGAACACCGGGTCGGTGTCACCGATCTCGACCGGACGCCCGGCGTACATCACCAGCACCCGGTGGGCCATGCCCGCGATGACGCCCAGGTCGTGCGTGATGAGCACGATCGCCGCGTTGACCGCGTCCTTGACCTCAAGGAGCTTCTCCAGGATCTGAGCCTGGACGGTCACGTCGAGGGCCGTGGTCGGCTCGTCGGCGATGATGATGTCCGGATTGTTGATGACCGCCATGGCGATCATCGCGCGCTGGCGCATGCCGCCGGAGAACTCGTGCGGGTAACTGCGCAGCCGGGCCTCCGCCTGCGGGATGCCGACGAGGTCGAGCATCTCCCTCGCGCGGGCCAGCGCGGCCTTACGCGGGATCAGATCATGCGCGAGGATCGCCTCGGCGAGCTGGTCGCCGATCGTGTGCACCGGGTTCAGCGCGGTCATCGGGTCCTGGAAGACCATCGCGATCTTGCGTCCGCGCAGGCCCCGCTGCTTGCGGGGCGACATCTTCAGCATGTCGTCGCCGCGGAAGAGGATCTGTCCCTTGACCCGGGCGTTCTTGGGCAGCAGGCCCATGACGGCCAGCGAGGAGACCGACTTGCCGGAGCCGGACTCGCCGACGATGCCCAGCACCTCGCGCTCGCGCAGGCTGTAGGAGACGCCTCGGACCGCGCGCACGACGCCGTCCTCGGTCGGGAACTCCACGGTCAGGTTGTCGACCCGCAGGATCTCCTCCTCCGACGGAGGCCGTACGGCGTCCAGGGTCAGGCCGACGTGCACCTCCCCGGCGGAGTCGAGCACGCTGGGGGAGATGTCATAGGTGTGCGCGTCGCCCTTGCGGGGCTCGATCGGCACGTTGGGAGTCGTCATTAGGCACGCACCCGGGTCTGTCGGGGGTCGAAGGCGTCACGCAGGCCGTCGCCGATGAAGTTGATGGAGAGCGCGATCGCGATGATGAACATGCCCGGCCACCAGAACAGCCACGGGCGAACGACCATCGCGCTGCGGTAGCGGCTGATGAGCTGGCCCAGCGAGGTGTCCGGCGCCTGGATGCCCAGGCCGAGGAAGGACAGCGCCGACTCCAGCAGCACCGCGCTGGCGATGCCCAGCGTGGCACTGACGATGATCACGCCGACGGTGTTCGGCAGGATGTGCCGGAAGATGATTCGCCGGGGGGAGGTGCCGATGGCGCGGGCGGCCTCCACGAACTCCTTCTCACGCAGCGAGAGGAACTCGCCGCGGACCAGGCGGCTCAGCGTCGGCCAGGTCACCAGGCCGAGGAAGAGACCGAGGACGAGCGCGCCGCTGTCGCCCATCATGCGGCCGACGACGGCGGCGATGATGAGGACCGGGATGGTGATCATCACGTCGGTGAGGCGCATCAGCAGGGCCTCGAGCCGGCCGCGGAAGTAGCCGGCGACGGATCCGACGACGGTGCCGAAGAAGGTCGCGACGATGCCGACGACGAACGCGATGATGATCGACTGCTGGGCGCCGCGCATGGTCAGCGCGAAGTAGTCGATGCCGATGTCGTCCTGGCCGAACGGGTGCTCGCCCAGGTGCATGCCCGCGCCGCCGAGGAACTCGGGGATCAGGCTGAGGGTCGGTCTGCCTTGGTTCGTCAGGGCGCCGGTGTCGAGGTAGGTCTTGTCCCACCAGCCGGGGATGCCCGCGAAGCCGATGGAGCTGAACGCCAGGATGATGATGAGCCCGAAGAGGATCATCCCGGCCAGCGCGGCGCGGTGCCGGAAGAAGCGGCGGCGGACCATCTGGCCCTGGGTACGGGCGACGATCGCCATGCCCTGCGAATCGGATGCGTTGTCAGGCACCGATGCCTGCGCATTGAGCGTCATGGGTGGTTCTCCGATTTCAGGACAGCCGGATGCGCGGGTCGAGGTACGCATAGAGGATGTCGGCGACCATGTTGAAGACGACGATCGCGGTGCCGGTGACGATGAAGAACGCCATGACCGGGGCAGGGTCCACCTCTCTGAGACCCTTGATGAACAGGTTGCCCATCCCCTGCCAGCCGAAGACGTTCTCGGTGACCACCGCACCGCCGATGACACCGGCGAAGTCGAAGGCCATCAGGGTGGTGACCGGGATGAGGCCGTTGCGGAAGGCGTGCTTGACCACGACGCTCCGCTCCGGCAGGCCCTTGGCGCGGGCCGTGCGGACGTAGTCCTGGTTCATGACCTCCAGCATGCTCGCCCGGCTGTAGCGCGTGTAGGTCGCCAGCGAGACCAGGATGAGCGCCATGCTCGGCAGCAGCAGGTGGCCCGCCGAGTCCAGGTTCATCTGCCAGAAGTCACCCACGAAGTTGGGGGTGCGCGCGCCGATCGTCGAGATCGGACGGCCGCGGACCACCTGACTGTAGGAGTCGAAGGCCTGGAGCATCCGGTCCACGAAGATCAGGGCGCCGGTGAACAGGCCGGTCAGCACCGAGGCGGTGATCGCCTGGCGGCGCTGGATCCCGCCGAGGCCGTAGCCGAGGCCGACGCAGATCACGACCGTCACCAGGGCGAGACCGATGATCTCCAGCCAGGTCGGGTCGACCAGCAACGGGCCGAGCACCTCGGAGGCCAGCGCGCCGATCAGGGCGGCGCCGAGAGCGGCGTAGAGCGGTCCACGCTGTCGCAACCCGGCGGACAGGACGGTGAAGCCCACCCCCGCGGCGAGCGAGATGGCCAGGACGAGGGGGAGCCCGAAACCCGGGTCGGCGAACCAGCGGGTCACCGAGAGCAGCGTGAACAGCGTGCCGGTGATCGCGGCGCCGACGGCGAAGGCGATGAGCCGTCGCCGGCGGTCGCCCGCGGTGAGCGCGCCGAAGATCAGTCCGCCGATCAGCGTCAGGACGCCGATGACGGCCGGTGGGATGCTGGGATCCTTCAGCCAGTTGTTGAACTCGATGGCCATGTACTGCTTGAGCATCACCGCGATCCAGAAGATCGGCAGGGAGAAGCAGACGAAGGCGGCGAAGGTGACCGAGTAGTCGAAGCCGCTGTACTGGCGGAGGGCGGAGACGATGCCGATCGTGATGCCGACGACGATCGCCAGCACGGTGGCGACGAGCACGAGCTGGAGGGTGGCGGACAGGGCGTGACCGAGAAGCGGGGCGACGTCCTGGCCGTCACGGTTGACACCGAGTTCGCCCCGGAAGAGGCGGCCGAGCCAGCCGAGGTAGCGGAGGGGAATCGGAACGTCGAGCTGCATCCGTTCGGTGCGGTCGGCGATCTTAAAGGCCTTGTTCGGGCTGTTGTCCTGGCGGAGGTCTTCCAACGGATCGCCCGAGAGCGCCGTCAACACAAAGATGATGAAGGTGGCCGCCAGGAGGACGAAGAACGAGATGACCAGTCTTCGCGCGATGAAGACGATCATTCTGTCACCCCCTGCTCATTTGAAGGGACTATACGTGCGGATCAGGGCCGGGGCCCGAGGACTTGTGATCCTCCGGCCCCGGCCCTGGGAAGGTCGGTGTTACGTCAACCGCGGACGCGGTCGGTGAAGGAACCCTGGAGCAAAGGGATTACGTCAGGCTCCACTTGTCCATGTTCCAGGTGATGGTCGACTGCGCGGGGTTCGGGACGACGTTCTGGACCGTCTCGTCCCACGCGGCCAGACCGGGGTGCTGGAAGAGCGGGATGGTGGCGAGGTCTTCCCAGAGGATCTTCTCGATCTCACCGATGATCGGGTCCTGCGCGGCGATGTCGACGGTCGAGTTCAGCTTCTTGGTGAGTTCGTCGACCTTCTTGTTGGAGTAGCAGCCGTTGTTGTTGCCCTTGCTCTCGCCGTCGCACTTGGGCGGCGTGGTGTAGGTGGAGCTCCAGCCGCTGACCAGGGAGGAACCCGACCAGGCGTACAGCGCCACGTCGTAGCCGTTGGCGGGCATCACGGTGCCGAAGAAGTCCTCGGAACCCTGGTCGACGACCTTGAAACCGGCCTTGTTGCAGGAGTCCATGATGAGCTGGACGGCCGCGGTGCGGCGCGGGTTCGGAGTCTGGTAACCGATCTTGACCTCGAGGCCGGTCTTGCCCGCCTTCTCCACGAGCGCCTTGGCGCCCTCGATGTCCTGCTGGGCGTAGACGCCGGCGCCACCGCTGGCCGCGATCACCGCTGCGGCGTTGGTCTGGAACGGGGCCACGTTGCGGACCTCGAGGGGCTTGGCGTCCGGTGCGACCGGCTTGATCAGGTTGTCGACGATGAGCTGCCGGGGCACGCACTTGGCGAAGGCCTCACGCAGCGCCTTGTCCTTGAACGGGCTGGAGTCGAAGTTGAAGTCCAGGTGCTCATAGGTGTAGGCGTCGCTGATCTGGGTCTTCACGCCCTCAAGAGCCTTGAGCTGGTTGAGCACGTCGGGGCCGGGCTGCGGCTCGACGATCTGAACCTCGCGGTTCTGCAGCGCCTGGGCCTGCTCGTCAAGGGCGATGAAGCGCTCGACGATGGTGGGAGTCGCTGCGGGGGCGCCCCACCACTTGTCGTTGGCGACGAAGGTCAGCGACTGACCGGCGTCCAGCTTCGACAGCTTGTACGGGCCGTTGGACGGGATCAGGTCGGCCGCGGGCAGCGAGCCCTCGACGACCCAGCCGTCGTTGAAGAACTTGATGGCCTTCTCGAGCTTCTTGGCGTCGGTGGCCTTGACCGCCGCGATGAAGTCGTCCTCGGACAGGCCCGCCTGCTTCTCGACCACGTGGGCGGGCATGATCTCGCCCGCGCCGGGGCCGCCGGCGACCCAGTCCGCGAACGGCTCGGAGTATTCGAGGGTGAACTTCTTGCCGCCCTTGTCGCACTCGGGCGTCTTGGTGAGGTCGACGCCGCTGGCGCCGGCGGAGGAGAAGCCCTTGATCTTGGTGGACTTGAAGCCCCACCAGAGCAGGATGTCGTCACAGTCGACCGGGACGCCGTCCGACCAGACCGCCTTGTCGCTGATCGTGTACTCGACGGTCAGCGGGTCGTCGGAGGTCTTCTCGTAGGTGCCGAAGTCCTTGTCCGGCGTGATGGCACCCTTGTCGCCGTAGATCCAGAAGCCCGTCAGCACACGCTGGAGGGGGCCGGCGTTACGGGTGGCGTTCTCCGCGGCGGTGTTTTGGTTGTAGGAGTGGAACTCCTGCTCATAGGCGTACGTGATGGTCTGAGCCGCCGGAGCGGAGGCCGAGGCCGCGGCCGAACCCGAGGCGGTGGGGTTGCTCGCCGAGTCGTTGCCCGCGCAGGCGCTCAGCAGGAGGGCACCTCCCGCCACTACCGCTAAAAACTTGCCAGATGTCCGCGCATGGAACACGGCAGCACTCCTTCAATTATCCGGTTTGTGGTCAGCCAAGCATTGGTTGAACAAAGCTGAGCACCGTGACTCTCTCATGGACAAGTGGGACGACATGGGTGTTGCAGACCTGAGACCGGTAACGTCCCAAGCTGTAACAAAGTCGGGCGCGAAGCGCAAAACGCCCACATTGGGGAGAATCGGGGAGAAATGTAACGTTTGCCTGGAACGTCCCAATATGCGAGATGACGGAGAGTGTCCGACGGGGGGCGTCGAAAGTCCTCCGGATATGCGATCTCTGCACCGGATTGTTCCGAGGGCCGGAGCGTCGTTCACTGTCCGTAATCACGAAGGTGGGCGCCGCCTTTCCAGCCGAGATGCCCGCAAGGGATGCGAGCTTGACGGCTGAAGGTGCCGACGTTGGCGAGATCGTACAGGAATTCCTTTTTAGGCGGGTTCAGGGTTGATATCGGGTTGTCGAACCATCCCATGTATGAACCTTTTTGTTTCAGGCGTGTTTCAGGGAAGTTCCCTTAGCGATCTATCCGGTCGCTCGTTCGGCCCTCGAAGAGGGGAAACGTCTGTTCACGCATAAGCGGATCTTCTTCGGTCCTTGGGCCGGGCCGCCGAGGCGCGGCCGTCGATCTGGCCTGATCCTTACGGATATTGGCATCCGGGCCACTCGTGAGATCATGGGCCGGACTTCATGCTTGAGCCCATGACGATGACCCTTCGGACGCGCAAGCGCGTGCCGCACCGCGCCTGGATCGTGGCGGGAGTCGCGTTCGTGGCCATACTCGGCGCGGCCGGGTTCCGGGCGACGCCCGGTGTGCTGATCACCCCGCTTCAGGAGGAGTTCGGCTGGTCCCGGGGGACGATCTCGCTGGCCGTCTCGATCAACCTCATGCTCTACGGGCTGACCGCCCCCTTCGCCGCGGCTCTCATGGATCGCTTCGGCATGCGCAGGGTGGTCTCGTGCGCGCTGCTGCTCGTCGCCGCGGGCAGCGGGCTGACCATCCTGATGAACGCGCCCTGGCAGCTCATCCTCTGCTGGGGTGTCCTGGTCGGCCTCGGGACCGGATCGATGGCCCTGGTCTTCGCCGCCACCCTCACCGAACGCTGGTTCGTCCGTCACCGCGGCCTCGTCACGGGCGTGCTCACCGCGGGCGGCGCCACCGGCCAGCTCGTCTTCCTCCCCGTCCTCGCTCATCTGGCGGCCGACCAGGGCTGGCGATCGGCCGCCGTCACGGTCACCGCCGCCGCCCTGGTCGTGGTCCCCCTGGTCTGGTTCCTGCTGCGAGATCGCCCGGAAGAGGTGGGCACGACCGCCCTGGGCGCCGACCCCGACGCGCCCCCGGCCGTCGCGCGACCCCGGACCGGCAGCGCCGTGCGCGCCCTCACCGTGCTGTGGAGCGCCGCGCGGACCAGACCCTTCTGGCTGCTCGTCGCCGGATTCGCGATCTGCGGGGCGAGCACCAACGGCCTGGTCGGCACCCACTTCATCCCGGCCGCCCACGACCACGGCATGGCCGAGCCCGCCGCCGCGGGACTGCTCGCACTGGTCGGGATCTTCGACGTCGTCGGGACCATCGCGTCCGGCTGGCTGAGCGACAAGGTCGACTCGCGGATTCTGCTCGGCGTCTACTACGCGCTGCGGGGCGTGTCACTGATGATCCTGCCCAGCCTGTTCGCCGCCTCCACCGAACCCAGCATGCTCGTTTTCATCGTCTTCTACGGTCTCGACTGGGTGGCGACGGTCCCGCCCACGGTGGCCCTGTGCCGTCAGATCTACGGGCCCGACGGCGCCGTGGTGTTCGGCTGGGTCTTCGCCTCCCACCAGGTCGGCGCCGCGATCGCCGCCGTCGGCGCCGGACTCACCCGCGACCACTTCGGCACCTACGACCTCGCCTGGTACGTCGCCGGCTCCCTCTGCCTCGTCGCGGCCCTCATGTCGGTCGCCATCGCGAAGCAGGCATCCTTGAAGGCGTGAACGAACGAGATGGGCGAGTGGCCGGGCACGGGTCCGGGCCCGTCGCACGCGCGGCGGGAGAACCGGGGGAGATCGCGTGACCGACGTGACGGACGACATCGCGGGCGCGACGGACGGGGGCGCCGACATGACGGGTGGGGTGCCCGAGACGACGGACAAGAAGGTGCTCCCGCTGGTGGTGCGGATCGAACGGTCCGCGCCACCCGAGCGGTCCGACGCCCTGGAGGCGGCGGCGCTGGCCGTGCTGACGCTGCTGAACGACCCCCGGGCCCTCGACGACGGCGAATGGGCCGAGCAGGTGAGGGCCTGGGAGACCATCGGGATCAGGAAGGTCGTCCGGCGGGCACGCGGGGCGGAGTGGCGCCGGGTGCTCGACCTGCCGGGCCTCACCGTCGTCTCGGGCACCGCCGAGGTCCGGGTCCACCCGCCGGTCCCGCTCGACGACTGGCCCAAGGACCTGTCCAGGCTCCAGGTCTCCGGCACCGAACTGGCTGACTCCGCCGAGCCGGGAGCACCCGGGGACGTGGTCCTCTGGCTCAACCCGGAGCTGGAGATGTCGGCGGGCAAGGCCATGGCCCAGGCGGGGCACGCGGCTCAGCTCGCCTGGTGGGGAAGCGACGAGCGCGCCCGGCGGGCGTGGCGGGAGGCCGGGCTGGCGGTGGCCGTACGGACGGCCGACCCCGCCCGATGGGCCGCGCTGGTCGGCGAGGGACTGCCGGTGGTCAGGGACGCGGGGTTCACCGAGATCGAGCCCGGATCCCGCACGGTCATCGCGGACGCCCCCTGGCTGCGCGCGGGCGGCTTCCGGCCCGCGGGCTCCGGACCGCTCAGGTCATCCTGACGATGTCGGCGAGCACGCCTCCCTCCGGGGTGAAACGCGCCTCGGACGGGCTGTCGTAGACCACCAGAAGACGTTCGTCGTCGAGCACGGTGATCCCCTCCGCGTGGTCGGCGCCCTCCCCGTGGGCCAGTTCCACCACGAACTCGGGCTCGTGCTCCACGGACGGTTCGTCCTCGGGGCGCCAGCGCATCACCCGGACGGGGCCGTCGAGGCTCATGGTCGGTCCGGCGAGGATCAGCAGGTCGTCCCGGTGCGGGCACAGGTCGCGGATGCCGAGGCCGCCGAGGTTCAGGAAATGCGTCCGATACGGCCTGCCGTCGATGGGGGCGAGCCTGAGCCGGCCCGGACGACGGGGATCGCTCTGCGGCCGGAGCTCCAGCAGTACGGCCCAGCCGCGCAGCACCGGGCCGCGCAGACCGATGAACAGGCGGCCTCCGAGCACCGCGATGCCCTCGATGTCCAGGCCGTTGTCCTTGCTGGGAATCGATACGAAGGGGGCGAGGTGCGGATCGTCCGCCATCAGGTCGGCCAGGTTCCGGCCGGCGCCCGACAGGATCTCGGCCCTGCGCCGGCCGTCCTCGCGGACGGGGGTGGCGCCGACGAGCGGCAGCCGTACGAGGATGTAGCGGTTCTCCTCGCGCGCCACGTCGGCGAGACGGCGTCGGGCCTTCTGGGGGGAATGCTCTTTTTTGACCCGCCTGCGCTTGAGGCTGTGCGACCCCACGGCCCACAGCCAGCCGTCGGAACGGCCCAGACCCTCGATGTCGGCCTCCTCCGTGCGCCCGGCGGGCAGGTCCACGAAGTCGGCCAGGAAGAACGTGCGCTGGTTGTCGTAACGGCCGTCGTGCGAGGTCAGATGTTCGACGGTGGCGGTCTCGTCGCCGGCCAGCCAGAGACCGGGACCGTCGGCACGGACGGCGGACAGATTGGTGTGGGTCGCGGCCTCGCGGGAGGGGATGTCGAATCGGAGCTCTACCTGGCGTTCTACGCGCATCCCAGGATCATCGCAGGCGGCGTTCCCCGGTAATGAGGTAGGCACTCGTTCCCGAAGTGTGATGGGGATCCCGCACGAGAAAACCGGATTTGTCGTACGCTCCCGATCGTGCTCGATGGGTTGGGTGGGACTCAGGGGACCCGGGAGACGGGTTCGACGCCGACGTATGTGACCGCCGAGGCGGACACGTCGGAATTACCGAAAGTCTTCGGTGACGGCCCCGCGCATTCCCCGGTGAAGCGATCCCGTATCGGCGACCTGCCGATGCGAGTGATCTACCGCATCCTGGCGGTGGCCGTCGTGGTCGTCCTGGCCGCGGTCGCGGCCGTGGTCGGCTTCGTGATGTCGGGCTCCTCAGATCAACCGGGCGAGGCGCGGCCGGGGCCGATTGCCGCGCCATCTGCCACGACGCCCTCGTCCGGTGTCAGCTCGCCGCCGCCGGCGCCGTCAGCGTCGGCCTCCCCGTCCGCCTCCGCCTCGGCCTCCCCCTCGTCGACGCCGGGGATCTCCACCCCGGCGCCGGACCGGAGCGCGGTGGTGACGGCACTGGCCGACCCCCGCGTCCCCGATCTGCCGCGTGACAAGCGGCTCGCCCTGCTGCCGGGCAAGCCGTACAAGGGCAAGAGCCGCCTGCGGGACGCCAAGGCGGGGGTGTCGCTGGTCAGGTTCGGCAAGCCGTGGAAGCCCTACGGCGCGTCGCCGTTCTCCACCAAGCAGGTGCTGCCGGTGGCGAAGGGGGCCGCTCACCGGGCGATGGTCGTGACCTGCCCGGTGCCGATCCAGGTGCAGAAGGACCCGAAGGACACCGCGGTGCTGGCCGCCCGCTGGACGCTCAACCACCACCCCAAGGGCAGCAGGATCACCTGGACCGCCTCGCAGCCGATCAAGGACGGCTGGCTGCTCGCCTACCGGGTGAGGTACGAGGTCAAGGGCAAGCCCCGGTTCTCCCAGGCGGCCGTCGCCGTGACGGAGGTCGCCGGCGCCAAGCCCGCCATGCTCTTCGTGACGATCCCCGACGTCCAGCGCACGCACTGGCGTGACATCAACACGGCGGTTTCGTCCCTCAGATTGAAGTAGGCCCCCTCTGGGCAGGAATGGCGTTGTTCGCGGACGTGATGAAACTCGGGGGAATTTCATGGCCGTCCTCTCCGCGGTCGCGGGCGACGATCCCGCCACCGCTGAGCGGGTGGGGCTCCGGAACGAGCGGCAGAGCCTGAGGAACGCGACGGAGCCGACCGTCCCGACGCCCTCCTAGAGGACATGCGTTCCAGGAGGCTCCCCCAGAGTCGTGGAGGGGGATGTCGTGAAGCCACCGGCGCCTCAGGACCGCAAGGGGAGCGACCCGGAGGGGAACGGCGAGAAGGAAGAACTCAAGCCGTGGCGGTCGGAAGGTCTGCCAGGCGAGCCGTCGCCGAAGGGCCCGAAGATCAACTGGTGGCGGTTCGTGGTCACCCTGCTGATCGCCTACGCCGCCGTCTTCATGATCTCGTCCTTCTTCGACGAGACGGCTCCCGAACCGATCTCCTACACCCAGTTCACCCAGCAGGTGCAGGGGGGCAACGTCAAGGAGATCTACGCCAAGGGCACGTCGATCCAGGGCAACCTGAAGAAGACGGCCCCGGATCCCGACAACAAGAACCAGCCCTACACCAAGTTCTCCACCGAGATGCCGATCTTCGCCAACCAGCAACAGCTCTACCAGCAGCTGACCAGGACGGGTACGGAGATCAAGGCCGAACCCGTCAGCGGCAGCAGGGGCTTCTTCGGGAACCTCCTGCTGTCCCTGCTGCCCATAGTGCTGCTGGCCGGCCTGTGGATCTGGTTCATACGGCGCTCGGCGGCCTCGATGGGCGGGGGAGGGCTGGGAGGAGGTCTCGGCGGGATCGGCGGGCTCGGCAGGTCGAAGGCGGCCACGCCGCTGGAGGCGGGCAAGGTCCGGGTCGACTTCGACGACGTCGCGGGCATCGACGAGGTCAAGAACGAGGTCGCCGAGGTGGTCGACTACCTCAGGGAGCCCGGCAAGTATCGCCGGCTGGGAGCCAAACTGCCCAAGGGCGTGCTGCTCACCGGCCCGCCGGGCACCGGAAAGACCCTGCTCGCCAGAGCCGTCGCCGGAGAGGCCGACGTGCCGTTCTTCTCCGCGAGCGCCTCGGAGTTCATCGAGATGATCGTGGGCGTCGGCGCCTCCCGGGTGCGCGAACTGTTCTCGGAGGCCCGCAAGGTCGCCCCGTCGATCATCTTCATCGACGAGATCGACGCGATCGGCCGGTCTCGCGGCGGCAGTGTCATCGGTGGTCACGACGAGCGGGAGCAGACCCTCAACCAGATCCTCACCGAGATGGACGGCTTCACCGGCTCCGAGGGCGTCATCGTGATCGCCGCCTCCAACCGGGCGGAGATCCTCGACCCGGCGTTGCTGCGCCCCGGCCGGTTCGACCGGACCGTGGTCGTGTCCGCGCCCGACGTCAAGGGGCGGGAGGAGATCCTCAAGGTGCACACCCGCGGCGTACCGCTGGACGACAGCGTGAGCCTGAAGCAGATCGCCAGGACCACGCCCGGCATGACGGGCGCCGACCTGGCCAACCTGGTCAACGAGGCCGCGCTGCTCGCCGCCAGGCGGGGCCGGCAGAGAGTGCTCCCCCCCGACTTCGCCGACGCACTGGAGAAGATCCAGCTGGGTACGGCCCGCATGGTCGTGATCTCGCGGGAGGAACGCAGGCGCACCGCCTACCACGAGGCCGGGCACGCGCTGCTCGGCATGATCCAGCCCGGTGCCGACCCGGTCAGGAAGATCTCGATCATTCCTCGCGGCCGGGCGCTCGGCGTCACGCTCTCCACCCCCGACACCGACCGCTACGCCTACGACGAGCAGTATCTGCGCGACAGGATCATCGGCGCCCTCGGCGGCATGGCGGCCGAGCAGGTCGTCTACGACGTCATCACCACCGGCTCGGAGAACGACCTGGAGCAGGTCACGATGATCGCTCGCGGCATGGTCGGCCGCTGGGGCATGTCCGCCGGCATCGGCCCGCTGACCATTCTGCCCGGCTCCGCCGACGGCCAGCCCACCGCGGCTCCGGAAACCCTCGCCACCGTCGACAAGGAGGTCCGGCGCATCGTGGACGAATGTTACGAGGTCGCCTTGCGTGTTCTGGAGGAGAACAGGGAGCGCCTGGACGCCATCGTCGTGGCCCTGCTGGAGCACGAGACCCTGGGCGAGGCCGAGGTCTACGCCGCGGCAGGGCTTCCCCGGGGCGTCATCTCGGCTCTGCCCCCTCCCGAAGAACCCCCCGGACCGCCGCCCTCGGGTGAGGTCCCGTCATGAGGCCGATCTCCGTCGTGGTGGCCTCGATCCTGGCCCTGGTCCTCGTCGTGGCTCTGGCCGCGGCTCTGGTTCTGGCATCGGTCCTGGCCCTGGTCCTGCTCCTGGCTCTGGTCCTGACCGTGCTCCTGGTTCTGGTCCTGGTCCTGGCCGTGGTCGTGACCCTGGTCCTCGTCCTGGTGCTGATCTTCGCCTGGTCCCGGCGCCGATCCCGGTCCTGATCCGCCCCCGGTCCCTGAGCGGCCGGAGTGACTCACCGCGCTTCCGCCGGTGAATCGCCGGACGGTCGGCCACCGGGCTTCCGCCGGTGAATCGCCGGACGGCCGGCCACCGGGCTTCCGCCGGTGAGCCGCCGGACGGTCGGCCACCGGGCTTCCGCCGGTGAATCGCCGGACGGTCGGCCACCGGGCTTCCGCCGGTGAATCGCCGGACGGCCGACCACCGGGACAGAGCCGCTAGGCTCGATCGACATGACCCAGATCGTTCTCGCCTCCGCCTCGCCTGCCCGCCTCTCCCTGCTCCGCAGCGCCGGCCTCGATCCAAAGGTGATCGTCAGCGGCGTGGACGAGGACGCCGTCACCGCAGACAGCCCGGCTGAGCTCTGCCTCACCCTGGCCCGCGCGAAGGCCGCCGTGGTGGCGCGAGAGCTGAACGACGGCCTGGTCATCGGGTGCGACTCGATGCTGGAGCTCGACGGCCAGGCCTACGGCAAGCCGGATTCACCCGAGGAGGCCGTCGCCCGCTGGCAGAGCATGCGTGGCCGCGAGGGCCGCCTGCTCACCGGCCACTGCGTGATAGACGCCGCCAGTGGCAGGGAGGTCTTCGAGGTGGGCGCCACGGTCATCCGTTTCGGCACCCCCACCGACGCCGAGATCGCCGCCTACGTCGCCACCGGCGAGCCTCTCCGCGTCGCCGGCGCCTTCACCCTGGACGGCTTCGGCGGCTGGTTCGTCGACGGCATCGACGGCGACCACGGCAACGTCCTGGGCATCTCACTGCCCCTTCTCCGCCGCCTCTTCGCCGCCCTCGGCGTCGCCTCCGTCCCGTCCTTCTGGCGACGCGCCTGATCCGCCTCCCCACCCCGCTTCGCGCTTCTCCGCGCCCGGCTCGCCGGGTCGGGCAGTCCGCAAGCCGCCACGCCTCTTCGCGCCTCTTCGCGTCTCTTCACGCTTCTCCGCGCGTTTTCGCGTGTTGTCGCTTGAGTGGCGCCTCGTCTCGTCGCCGCGGCGCGTCGTCCGGCGATGCCCACCGGACGATCACTTGCCACTCGCCACTCGCCACTCGCGGGGAGAAGCGGGGGCCGGTGGTTTCCGAGTGGTCACTCGGGCTGCCTTGATCCCGATAATGTTCCGCCATGGGTCATTTCCGCTCCTTTCTGGACGGCATCGGGTTTTTCTTCCAAGGGCTGCGCTGGGTCACGCGACACCCCCGCTGGTGGCTGTTCGGGTTGATCCCGGCTCTGATCGTGTTCGTCCTCTACGCGACGGTCCTCTACCTCCTCGGCACGAACGCGCTCGCCATCGCCGACTGGGCGACGCCGTTCGCCGACGGGTGGGGTGAGGGGGCGCAGACGGCCCTTCATGCCCTGTTCGGGTTGGTGATCTTCGGTGCCGGAGTGGTCCTGTTCGTGGTGACCTTCACCGCGACGACCCTGATCCTGGGCGAGCCCTTCTACGAGAAGCTCTCCGAGAAGGTCGAGGAGACCCACGGCGATGTGCCGACCGGGCACGAGCTTCCGCTCTGGAAGTCGATCCCCAGGTCCATCAAGGACAGCCTGGTCACCCTCGGCTACGTGCTGCTGTTCACGATTCCGCTGTTCTTCCTGGGATTCGTGCCGGTGATCGGGCAGACGGTGGTGCCGGTTCTGGGCGCACTGATCTCGGGTTTCTTCCTCACGGTCGAGCTCACCACGCTTGCCATGGAGCGCAGGGGCATAGCCCGCAAGGGTCGTTTCGTTCTGCTCCGGGGCAACAAGGCTCCGGCACTCGGCTTCGGGGTCCTCCTCTTCCTGCTCTTTCTCATTCCGCTGGTCGCGGTGGTCGCGATGCCCGCCGCCGTAGCGGGCGCGGCCATCATGGTCCGGACGCGGCTGTCGCCTGCCTGAGGCTTCCGCGGGAGGTCGCACGCGCCGCCGCGGCCACCGGTCAGCCCAGACGATCATTCAGGGCGAGGGACTTCGGTGGGGGCCGAGGTGCTCCGGGCGGTCACCGTCCGTTCTCGATGGGGCGTCTTCGGTCGCGGACGATTCGGGCTGTGGACAGTCCGGTGTCTCTCCACAGAACGCGGCTCGGCAGGCAGATGGGCCGGGGGATCCCGCGAAGCTCTCGGACATGACAACCGACAACCAGACCTCTCCCGGCCGGCCCGCCTCACAGCCGCGCCTGCTGCTCGGCTCCACGGAGGAGATCCTCGGTGCCGTGCCCTACCTCCTGGGATTCCACCCCGCCGACAGTCTGATCGTGATCGGGCTGGAGGGGGAGCCTCCCCGGGGCCGGCTGCACATCACCGTCCGGTGGGACCTGCCGCTGGCGGCCCCGGGCCTCGGCCAGATCATCCCGTTGTTCCGCAACGAGGGGATCACCCAGGTCGTTGTCATCGGCTACGGCTCCGGCCCGCTGGTGACCCCGGCCGCCGACATGGCCGTCGCGCTGTTCCGCCAGAGCGACCTCACACTCGTCGACGCCCTTCGCGTGGAAGACGGTCGCTACTGGTCCTACATCTGCTCACGGGCCGGCTGCTGTTCCGGCGACGGCACTCCGTACGAGCGAGGAGCCAACGCGATCGCCGCCCAGGCCGTCGTGCACGGGCTGGTCGCCCTGCCGGACCGGGAGACCCTGGAGCACTCGATCGACCCCGTCGGCGGGCCCGAACGGGCGGCCGTGCGCGAGGTCACCCTCCGCGTCACGGAAGAGCTGCACGGCAGACTCACCAGACGTGAGGACGACGAGGGATTCGCGGCGGAGTTCGTCGCGGACGGGATGGCCAGGGTTCGCGAGGCGATCGGCATATACGCCTCGGGCGGGCGGCTGGAGGACGAGCAGGTGGCCAGGCTGGGGCTGGACCTGGCGGTGATCCGAATCCGTGACGAGGCATGGGCGCTGATCACGGACGATACCCACGACGTCCACCTCAGGCTGTGGCAGGATCTCACCCGGCGGCTGGAGCCCAGGTTCGTTCCCCCCGCTGCCTCCCTGCTCGGGATGGCCGCCTGGCGCCAGGGCGACGCCGCGCTGGCGGGTATCGCCCTCACCCGGGCATGCGAGATAGACCCTGGTTACTCGATGGCGAACCTGCTCATCCACGCGCTGCGTCACCTGCTCCCGCCGCACGTTCTCCGGGAGAGGATGCCCAGCCCGGAGGAGCTGGACCAGGAGATGGGCAGTCCCACGATGGCCTGGCTCCTCCCGATGATCGCCTTACTGGAGGAACCGACGATCATGGCCGGGTGACCGCTCAGCCTTCGGTGCGCTTCTGACGCTCGTTGTACGCGCGCATCCGAGGCGGGTAGCCGGTAAGTTGCACGTCATAGACAGGGAGGGCCAGATCGCGGGCCACTTTGCGGATCACCGCCGGTGAGCCGACCCGGCGCCGGGTCCACTCGCCGTCATCCGCGACCGCCACCGCGGTGGTGTCCGTGGCGAAGGTCTCGGGCTCGACATAGAACTCAACGCCGCGACGTGACTTCGCGAAGGCGATGAGCGCCTCGATGTCAGCGTCGGTTGCAGGCCGGTCGAACTTGGCGATCTTCGGTCCGCGTAGACGCCTCAACCCATAACGGTCGCGCCATCTCATTCAATTACCTCCAGCGTGAAAACTCGGTCCTTCGGGGCCGGGAGGAGACGCCGAACGATCCCGGGCTTCTGAGTGGGTGGTGTGGCCGTAGCCGTCGGCTCGTTGGAGCAGTCGAACGTGACGGTGATGAATACCGTGGACGGTGCCGTGCCGGGTGGTGACGGTGAAGCTGCCGGTGGGTCTTGCCACTCACCTGAAACGTCGTCAATCGAATGCACCTCCTTCACGATGATCGACTCGAGCTGGTCAACGCGGGACATCAGTGCACGATGCGACACCTCAAGTTCTTACCTTCGGGCCGGGATCGTTGATGTCTCCTTGTATACCTCTCGTACTCGCTCCGTGGCGGGAGCCAGGGATGACTCTCAGGGGCTTGTAGGGGTTTATCCGGATAGACCCGAACGACGCTGTCGACGAGCATTGAGATCAAAGCGGCGACGAAAGGTTATCGGTCCCATGGCAGGCACAGCGACACCAGCGGCGAGCTCGTGGCACGAGGGCGTGCCGACACCGGGCCGGCGCCCCGAATACGCCGGGCTCCGAGTGAGCAACCAGGATCGGGAGCAGGTGGTCGGTCACGTCAAGACCGCCTACGCGGAGGGACGACTCGACAAGTTCGAGTTCGACGACCGCCTGGAGCGGGCGATGACGGCCCGCGTCCACGGCGACCTCATGCCGATCATGCACGAGCTGTACGGCTCGCACCCGGCGCCCTCATACCCTCCGGCCATGAGCCGGACGGTAACCGGCCGTCACCTCGACGGGCGGGCGGGTGTGGGAGGGGAGCGTCTGGGCGCGGCGGCGGCGCACCTCCTACCGCTGACCGGTCTGCTCGCGATCGGCCCACTGATCATGATGCTCACCATGGGCAAGACCTCGCCCTACGTCCGCGCACAGGCGGTGGAGGCCCTGAACTTCCAGTTGACGATGCTCGGAGCCACCATCCTGCTGGCGATCACGTTCGTGGGCGTGGTGCTGACGCCCGTGCTCTGGATCGGAGGCCTGGTGCTGTCCGTCGTCGGCGGTCTGGCAGCGCTGGGCGAGGGTGACTTCCGCTACCCGTTCACGGTGCGTCTGGTGAAGTAGACAAGGCGCGTGAAGTAGACAAGGCACGGCCGGGGTTCGCGGGGGCCGGATCACGTGCGCGCGTACCTCCGCGTCCGGTGTGGCAGGTTGGGTCAGGCGCCAAGGACCTCGTACTTGACCTGCATCGTTCCGGCGCCGACGTCGCCGATGGCGGCGAAGGCGGCCTCGGACAGGTCAAGGCAGCGTCCGCCGACATACGGGCCGCGGTCGTTGATGCGGACCGTAACCGACTTGTCGTTGTGGAGGTTGGTCACCCGGACCTCGCTGCCCATCGGCAGGCTTTTGTGCGCCGCGGTCATCGCACTGGGGTCGAAGGGTTCGCCACTCGCCGTCATCTGCCCCTCCGCGTAGAAGGAGGCGCCGCAGGTTCCGGTCGAGAGCACGTGGGTCTTCGCCCTGGGAGAGGTCTTGGCCGTGTCCTTGCGGGAGGTTCCGGGAGAGTCGGATCTGTTGCCCTTGGGCGTTTTCTTCGATCCGAAGGAGTCGGACTTCGAGCCTTGGGATGTGCCCTTCGTCTTCGGTCCGAAGGAGTCGGACCTTGAGCCTTGGGATGTGCCCTTCCCCTTCGGTCCGAAGGAGTCGGACTTCGAAGCTTGGGATGTGCCCTTCCCCTTGGGCGTGGTGGGGTCGTCCGACGACGGAGTGGTGGTTTCCGGGCTGGTGGGGCCTTCCGACGGTGCAGTGGTTTCCGGGGCGGTGGGGTCGCCTGACGGTGAGGTGGTGGGGTCGTCTGACGGCGGGGCGGTGGGGTCGTCTGACGGTGAGGTGGTGGGGTCGTCTGACGGCGGGGCGGTGGGGTCGCCTGATGGCGAGGTGGTGGGGTCGTCTGACGGTGAGGTGGTGGGGTCGCCTGATGGCGGTGTTGTGGGGTCGTCTGATGGTGAGGTGGTGGGGTCGTCTGATGGCGGTGTTGTGGGGTCGTCTGACGGTGAGGTGGTGGGGTCGTCTGACGGCGGAGTGGCGGGGTCGTCCGACGGTGTTGTGGGGTCGTCCGACGGTGTTGTGGTGGAGTCGTCAGGCGGAGCGGTGGTGTCCGAGGTGGTTGGATCGTCCGACGGTGTGGTGGTCTCTGACGCGGTGGCGCTCGCCTCGGTCGTGGGCTGAGGCTGGGGTGTGACCTCAAGAACGGGCTCGGTTGCCTCGGCGTCGGCCGTCTCGTTCTCGGAGGGAACGGAGTCACCGGCGGCCTGGTCGTCGAGCGGCTGAGCGCCGGCGTAAGCGGCTGCCGCGGCCGTCCGCGAGAGGCCGTCTCCGCTTGAGAATATTCCGACGATGACCGAGGCCACGGTCAGCGCGGTGAAAACGGCGATCAACGCGATCAGGTATCGCTTGCTCAGCGTCGGTTTCTTCGAGGCGGACGCGTCGGGAGAGGGGGAGCGGAGGTGTCGGCCCAAGGTAAACCACGATCCAAAATCCGAGGGAAGGCGTGGGAGGGTCGCGCGTGGCGGGGGAGAAAGGGGAGCCACGCCGACCGGTCCCACTGACGGAGCGTGGGGACTGTCCGTCAGAATGTGGTTGACCATATGCGACAAACAGGTGGTAAAGGTACGTTAATGTCGTAAAGAGAAGCCATGTTTTGGCAAAGAAATCGTTGGTCAACGAGCGACGAAGCGTGCTGTCCCCAAAACGCCGGTCACGTGAAGGACCGCGCAAGGTGTCCAAAACGCCGGTCAAGAAGGGACCCACGCGTGGAGTCCCGAAGCGCTGGCCAAAGAGGGATCCACGCGTGGAGTTCGTGGTGCCGGTCAAAAAGAGAACCGCGCATGGAGTCCGTGGCGCCGGCCAAGAAGGGACCCGCGCATGGAGTCCGCGGCGCCGGTCAAGGGGTGTGCGCCTCTTCGAAACGCCGGTCAGAGCAGAAGTGCGCGCACCATCTCGACGGTGTCGGCCTGATCCGCGTTCTTGTCCGGGCGGTAACGGATGACCCTGGCGAAACGCAGTGCCATGCCGCCGGGATAGCGGCTGGACTGCTGGACCCCGTCGAAGGCGATCTCAACGACGAGCTCGGGGCGGACGGCGACCGTCCAGCCGTCGGTGGGGCCCTCGGCGAGCCCGAGGAAGCGTTCGGTCTGCCAGGCCAGCAGTTCGTCGGTCAAACCCTTGAAGGTCTTGCCAAGCATGACGAAGCCGCCGGTGGCCGGATCCCGGGCGCCCAGGTGCAGGTTGGAGAGTTTTCCCTCCCGGCGGCCGTGGCCCCATTCCGCGGCCAGGACGACCAGGTCGAGCGTGTGCCGGGGCTTCACCTTGATCCAGCCCGCTCCACGGCGGCCGGCGGCGTAGGGGGTCTGCAGGGACTTGACCACCACACCCTCGTGGCCGCTCCTGATCGCGTCCTTGAAGAACGCCTCGCCCGCCGTGACGTCGTCGGTGACCATCCGGGGGATCACCAGCTCCGCGGGCACGGCCCCGGTCAGGGCCACGTGACGAACCTCGCCCGGCAGGTCGAGCAGATCCGCGCCGTCCACCCGCAACGCGTCGAAGAAGAACACGCTCAGCGGGACCTTGCCCCGTACGGTTGACACGTCGATGCGGCTGGACACGCGGCCGGAGGTGACCTGGAAGGGCTCGGGGCGCCCGTCCGGACGCAGCGCGATGACCTCGCCGTCAAGGACGAGATCCCGGGAGGGCAGGGCGCCGACCGCCTCGACCAGCTCGGGCACCTGTGCGGTGATGTCGTCGAGGGTCCGGGTGAAGACGGACACCTCGTCGCCGGAGCGGTGGGCCTGGACGCGGACGCCGTCGAGCTTCCACTCGATCGCGACCGGCCCGCCGAGCTTGCTCAGCGCGGCGGGGATGGAGGTGGTGCTCTGCGCCAGCATCGGCGACACCGGACGGCCGACCTCCAGGTGGAAGGCATGCAGCGCCGCGATCCCGTCGCTCAGGGCGGCGGCGCCGACAGCGGGCAGCCAGCCGCGGAGGGTCAGCGCTCGCCGGACCTCGGCGGAGGGAAGTCCGGCGGCCTTCGCGATGGCTTCGATCATCACGCCGTCCAGCGCTCCCTGTCGCAGCTCGCCGCGGAGCAGCCGGGACAGGAACATCTGCTCCTGGCGGGTCAGGGCGCCGAACAGCTCGACGATCAGGGCCCTTCGCGCGGTCTGGGAGCCCGGACCGGCCTGGGCCTTGATACGGCTCAGGAGGTCGTTGACCTGACGCAGGGTGGCGGTAGCCGCCAGCCGGGGCTCAGGCGGATCCTGCAGGCCGGCCAAACCCACGCCGATGTTGCGCTGCGGCAGCTCGCCGGAGAGGTAGGCGATGGCGATCTCCGCCTCGTCCGGCTCGATCCGGCCGAGCAGCTCCGCGAGGTGGGTGATCTTCGCCAGCCGGGCGGAGCTGGCGGCCACGGCCGCCGAGGTGCGCGCAAGGTCGATCAACAACACAAGGGCCAGCTTAGGCGCTACCGAGCTGAGGGCCGATGCTCCGGTATTCATCCCGTAGAGGGATCAAGGATGGCGTTTTGAAAAAACCAGCATCCTTCGGGGCAATCCAGGCTTCGTGCGGCAGGCGGCCACCGTGGGGGTCCGTATTCGGTTCGAGCGGGTGAGCCACGGCGGAAGCCGTGCGGCGAGCGGGCCGCGGTGGAATCGGGGTTCGGCTTGAACGGGGGCCACGGTGGAGGCGGTGGTCCGTATGACAGGCGGGCCGCGGTGGACGTGGGTGTTCGGTTCGAGCGGGGGCCCTGGTCGAAGCGGTGGTCCGTACGACATGGCGGGTCACCGCGGACGTGGATGTCCGGCTTGACCAAGCGGGTCACGGTGGCGGCCCGTGGGGCGCACGCTGAACGGGTCACCGCGTACGTCGAGTGGGCCGCCCCGTGAAGGAGAGGCGGCCCACTCGCTGAAATCCGTCGGACCGTCAGCTCACGTTGAGCAGGTCAACGACGAAGATGAGGGTCTCGCCCGGCTTGATGGCGGCACCCGCGCCGCGGTTGCCGTAACCGAGGTGGGCCGGGATGGTGAGGCGGCGGCGTCCGCCGACCTTCATGCCCGCGACGCCCTGGTCCCAGCCCGCGATGACCCGGCCGCCGCCCAGCGGGAACTGGAAGGCGTCGCCGCGGTTCCATGACGAGTCGAACTCCTCGCCGGTGGAGAAGGCCACGCCGACGTAGTGCACGCTGACCTGGTGACCCGGCTTGGCCTCCGGCCCGTCTCCTTCGACGATGTCGACGATCTGCAGATCCTTGGGAGGGTTGCCCTCCGGGAAGTCGATCTCCGGCTTCTCCAGTTCCACGTGGTTCTCCTTGGTTGGATGCGCGCCGGCCGCTTTCCGACCGGCCGAATGACTCTACGTGGTCCCGAGGCAGTGTGAGAGACAACGGGACGAGGCGGCCCTCACGTCGTACGCTCGGAAAGACCACTCGGGGAGACCGACTGGAGGCGCGATGCGCAAGCCGTACACCCCGGAGGAGATCCTCCTCACGGGGAAGGTCGCCGTCGTCACGGGGGCCGCGCGAGGGCTGGGACGGGCGATCGCGGAGACCCTGCGGGAGTTCGGCGCCGAGCTGGCGTTGTGTGACAGGGAGACGATCGAGGGGTTCGACACCCTCACCCTGACCGTCGACGTGCGGGATCCGGCGGCGCTGGAGGTGTTCGCCCAGGCGGTGCGCGAGCGGTTCGGGCGGGTCGACCTGCTGGTCAACAATGCCGGCGGGACCTTTCACGCGGCATTCGCCGAAACCTCGCCCCGAGGCGAGGAAACGCTGATAGCGGAGAATTTCACTCAGGTCACCGCCATGATCCGGCGATTTCTGCCGCTGATGTCCCCGGGCGCGTCGATCGTCAACCTGACCTCCAGCGAGGCGTGCCAGGCGGCACCCGGATTCGCGGTCTACGCGGCGATGAAGGCGGCCGTGGAAAGTCTGACCCGTTCACTCGCGCTGGAGCTGGCCCCGCGCGGGATCCGGGTGAACGCCATCGCGCCCGACGCGCTGCCCACGGGCGGCGAGGAGGGCGTGCGGGTGCGCATGCTGGAGGATCCGCTGCCCTTCGAGCCGGTACGGCTCCCGCCGCTCGGCTACCTCGGAGATCCCGCCGAGGCCGGGGCCGCGACGGTGTTCCTGGCGAGTGAGATGGCTGGATTCATCACCGGGACCACCTTGCACGTGGACGGTGGCATCCACGCCGCAGGTGGCTGGCGACGCGTGGAGCCCTGAGGAGAGACGTAGGGGAGCGCTCTCTGAAAGAGAGATTGGCCGCGTGCGGGGGAGCTGTCAAGGCTCCGTGTCCGGCCTGCGGAACCTGACCGAAACGCGACCTTAATATGTCTTTTTATCGTGGGAGCGCTCCATTGATTCCGCCCTGGAGCTATTAATACCCCTTTGAACTGCGGAAACATTATCTCCCATGGGAGAGCGCTCTCCCGATATGCGGCGCGGGGTAACGGCGATCGTTATCTGGAAGGTCGTTGACACGTAACCCGGATGCCATCAATCTGCTCAGGGAGCGCTCTCTTCATGATCACTTATGAGGACCCTAGGAGGGTTCCATGCGTAAGTTACGCCACCGGTTCCTCGTCCCGATGGTCGCCGTTTCCGCCTTGGCCCTGGGTCTCACCGCCTGTGGCAGCGGCGGTGACGCCCCCGCGAGCGGCGGGGCGGCCTCCCAGCCGGCAGAGAAGATCAAGCTGACCGTCGGGCTCTTCAGCGACTTCCACTACGCGCCGCTGTACGAGGAGTTCAAGAAGACCCATCCCAACGTGGAGATCGTGGAGCGCCGTGCGCAGTTCAACGACCACCACACCAACCTCATCACGCAGCTGACCACCGGCGCGGGGGCCGCGGACGTGGTCGCCATCGAGGGCGGCTACATCGCCGCGTTCACGCCCGTGCCCGACAAGTTCTACAACCTCAAGGACTACGGACTGGACAAGCGCGAGAGCGAATACCTCGACTGGAAGTGGAAGCTGGGCGTCTCCAACGACGGCTCCTCGCTCATCGGTCTCGGCACCGACGTCGGCGGCCTGGCCATGTGCTACCGCCCCGACCTGTTCGGGAAGGCCGGCCTGCCCACCAACCGTGACGAGGTCTCGGCGCTCTGGCCGACGTGGGACGCCTACATCGAGACGGGCAAGAAGTTCGTCGCGGCCAAGGTCGAGGGCGCCAAGTTCACCGACGGCCCCGGTGAGCACTTCCGCGCCATGGTCGAGCAGGCCCCGGTCGGGTTCTACGACGCCCAGTACAACATCGTCGCCGCCACCAACCCCGAGGTGCGCAAGGCGTTCGACATGGGCGTGAAGATGATCAGCGACGGTCTCTCGGCCAACCTCGCCGCCTTCTCGCCGCCGTGGAACACCGGAATCGCCAAGGGTACCTTCGCCACCATGGTCTGCCCGGCCTGGAAGACCGGCACGATCAAGGACCAGAAGCCCGGTGAGGGCACCTGGGACATCGCCGCGGTGCCCGGCGGCGGCGGCAACCAGGGCGGCACCCACCTGGCGCTGCCCAAGCAGGGCAAGCACCCCAAGGAGGCCGCCGAGCTGATCAACCTGCTGACCAGCAAGGAGAGCCAGGTCACGCTCTTCACGGAGGCCAGCGCGCTGCCCTCGCTGCCCGCCCTGTACGACGACCCCGCGGTGAAGGACTACGTCAACCCGTACTTCGGCAACGCGCCGATCGGCAAGATCTTCACCGACGCCGCCAAGGCGCTCAAGCCGCAGCCCGTCGGTCCCAAGGCCGGCGACGTCCTGCAGGCGATCGGCAACGGTCTCCAGCGGGTCGACCAGGGCAAGCAGAACGCGGAGGAAGCCTGGGCGCAGGCGCTCAAGGACGTCAGCAGGATCAAGTAGTCGCCCCTCGGCCGGCTGGTCTCGCACCGGTCGGCCACCGGCTTGCCGTCCCGGCGAGCCGCGCGCCCGTCCGCCTCGACGAATCAGCGAATCGACGAATCGGCGAGTCAGTGAATCGACGAGTCAGCGCATCGGCGAGTCAGTGCATCAACGAACCAGCGAGTCAACGAGTAACCGAAAGGAGCTGCCATGGCGACTCGGGCACCCGAACGCCTGGCGGCGGTTCCGCCGAACAGGCCGGTGCGACATCGCCGCCTCCGCCGCCACCTGGTCCACCAGCTCGACGTCAAGGGCTCGCCGTACGCCTACGTGGCCCCGTTCTTCCTGCTCTTCTCCGCCTTCGGGCTGTTCCCCCTGGCCTACACCGCCTGGGTGAGCCTGCACGAGTGGACGCTGCTCCGGGACGAGCAGACCTTCATCGGCCTGGAGAACTTCAGGACCCTGCTCGCCGACGACTACTTCTGGAACGCCACCTTCAACACCCTGTCCATCGGGGTGCTGTCCACCGCCCCGCAGTTGCTGCTGGCCATCTGGCTGGCCCACCTGCTCAACCGGCCGCTGCGGGCGCAGACCTTCTTCCGCGTCACGCTGCTGCTGCCCAACGTGACCAGTGTGGTCGCGGTGGTGGTCATCTTCAGTCAGCTGTTCGGCCGGGACTTCGGCATGATCAACTGGGTGATGTCGCTGTTCGGGGTCGAGGGCGTCGCCTGGAACGAGGGGGTGCTGAGCTCCCACGCCGCCATCTCCACCATGATCATGTGGCGGTGGACGGGATACAACGCCCTGATCTTCCTGGCGGCCATGCAGGCCGTGCCGCGCGAGCTGTACGAGGCGGCCACCATCGACGGCGCGAGCGGGTTCACCCAGCTCCGTAAGATCACCATTCCGATGATCAGGCCCACGATCGTCTTCGTCGTCATCACCTCGACGATCGGCGCCATGCAGATCCTCGCGGAGCCGCTGCTGTTCGGCTCCTACCTCATCACCGGCGGGGTGGACCGGCAGTACCAGACGCTCTCGCTGTTCATCTACGAGAACTTCACCAAGCTCGACTTCGGCTACGCCTCGGCCATCTCCTGGATGATGTTCGTCTTCATCGTCCTGGTCGCCGGCGTCAACTACCTGATCACCCGTCGTGGGAAGGGAGGGCTGACGTGAGCGCCCCCGCCGCCCCGAGGTCCTCCAAACGCCCGCGTCCCGCCCTCAACGGCTCCACGGCCCGGCGCTCCGAGCTCGCCCGCAGGCTCACCTACCTCACGCTGACCGCGGTGGCGTTCTTCTCGATGCTGCCGCTCTACTACAGCATCGTGGTGGCCTCCCGCGACAACGCGGCACTGGCGGACGTCCCGCCGCCGCTGGTGCCCGGCGGCAACTTCTTCGCCAACGTCGCCCGCGTCTTCGACACGGTCCCGTTCGCCATGGCGATGGTCAACTCCGTCCTGGTCTCCGGCTCCGTCGCGATCGCGGTGATGTTCTTCTCGACGCTGGCCGGGTTCGCCTTCGCCAAGCTGCGCTTCCGCGGTCGCAACGCCCTGCTCCTGCTCACCGTCGCGACCATGATGGTGCCGACCCAGCTCGGCATCATCCCGCTCTACATGCTGATGGTGAAGCTGGAGTGGACCGGCAGCATGTACGCGCTGATCGTGCCCGCGCTCGTCAACGCGTTCGGCGTGTTCTTCATGACCCAGTACCTCTCCCGGGCGCTGCCGACCGAGTTGCTGGAGGCCGGCCGGGTCGACGGCTGCACCACCTGGGGTCTGTTCTGGCACGTCGTGCTCCCGGCCGCCCGCCCGGCGGCGGCCGTGCTCGGCATGCTCACCTTCATGTCGGTCTGGAACGACTACTTCTGGCCACTGGTCGTCCTGACCCCGGAGGACCCGACGGTGCAGGTCGCCCTGTCCACCCTGGCCAGCGGATACGTCAACGACTACGTACTGGGCCTGGCGGGCACCACCCTCGGCACCCTGCCGCTGGTCCTGGTGTTCGCTCTTCTCGGCAAACAGATCATCGGAGGAATCATGCAAGGAGCTGTAAAGGGATGACCGTCGTCAGCACACGGGGGGCCACCCTTACGCAGGGGCGTGCGGACTTCCCCGTCGGTTTCGTCTGGGGCGCCGCCACCGCCTCCTACCAGATCGAGGGCGCGGCCCATGAGGACGGCCGCGGGCCCTCGATCTGGGACACCTTCTCCGGCACGCCGGGCAAGGTCATCGGGGGAGACACCGGTGACGTGGCCTGTGACCACTACTTCCGCTATGCCGACGACGTCCGGCTGATGAGCGACCTGGACCTGGCGGCCTACCGGTTCTCCGTCGCCTGGCCCAGGATCCAGCCGGACGGCACCGGTCCGGCCAACACCCGCGGCCTGGACTTCTACAGCCGCCTGGTCGACAGGCTGCTGGAAGCGGGGATAACGCCCTACGTCACCCTCTACCACTGGGACCTGCCCCAGGCACTGGAGGACGCGGGCGGCTGGCCCGAGCGCGACACCGCCTACCGGTTCGCCGACTACGCGCGAATCGTGCACGCGCGCCTGGGAGACCGCGTCCAGCACTGGACCACGCTCAACGAACCGTGGGTGGCGGCCTTTCTCGGCTACGGCAACGGGGTGCACGCGCCGGGCAGGAGGGAGCCCGCGGCGGCCTTCCGCGCGGCCCACCATCTGCTGCTGGGGCACGGGCTGGCGGCGCGGGCGATACGCGAGGCGGGGGCCGAGGAGATCGGACTGGCCCTCAACCTCTCACCGGTGATCACTCCCGCGCAGGTGGGCGACCCCGCGGCCGTCCCGTCGCTCCAGGACGCCGAGGCGGTCGGCCGGATCGACACGCTGCTCACCCGGCACTTCCTCGACCCCGCGCTGCGCGGGGAGTATCCCGTGGAACTGCTCGCGATGATCGAGCGCAACGGAGGTCTGGCCCACATCCGGGACGGTGATCTGGAGATCATCAATCAGCCGATCGACGTGATCGGCATCAACTACTACAACCCGTGCGTGGTCGAGTCGGGGCCGGGCCAGGCCGCCGACGCGGCGTGGCCCGGCAGCGAGGACATCCGGTTCTGCCCGGTCGACGACGTGCCGGCCACCGCGATGGGCTGGCCGATCGTGCCGAACGGGCTCTCCCGCCTGCTGGTACGGCTGGCCGACGACTACCCGGAGGTCGGCCTGGTCATCACCGAGAACGGCGCGGCCTTCGAGGACGTCGTGGAGGGCGACCGCGTCCACGACACCGGCAGGACCGGCTACCTGGACGGCCATCTGCGCGCCGTGCACGCCGCGATCGCCGACGGGGCGGACGTCCGGGGATATCTGGTCTGGTCCTTGCTGGATAATTTCGAGTGGGCCTACGGCTACGGGCGTAGATTCGGGATCGTGCACGTCGACTTCGACACCCAGCGGCGTCTCTTCAAGGACAGCGCGCTGTGGTACCGCGAGGTCATCAAGCAGAACGGACTGCGGGGGAACTGAATGAGACGCCCTACCTTGGAGGCGGTCGCGGCCCGGGCCGGGGTCTCCCGCTCGACCGTCTCCAGGGTCGTGAACGGCCAGACCACGGTCACCTCGGACATCCGTGACCTGGTCATGCGCGCCGTGAACGAACTGGGCTACGTCCCCAACGGCGCCGCCAGGAATCTCGCCACCCAGCGCACCAACTCCGTCGCGCTGGTCGTCTCCGAGTCCCCGCACCGGGTGTTCTCCGACGATCCGATGTTCTCCACGGTCATCCGCTCGGCCAGCATCGAGCTGGAGGCCGTCAACAAGCAGGTCGTGCTGCTGCTGGCCGGATCGCCGGAGAGCCACGCCCGCGTGGAGAACTACGTCGCGGGCGGCCACGTGGACGGTGTCATGCTCGTGTCGAGCCACGGCGCCGACCCCCTGCCCGTCGCGCTGACCCGGCTGCGCGTCCCGGTCATCTCCTACGGCAGGCCCGCGGTGCCGGTGACCATGCCGTACGTCGACACCGACCACGTCAACGGCGCCGCCACGGCCGTGCGCCATCTGCTGGAGCGGGGGAGGCGGCGGATCGCCACGATCTCCGGGCCGCTGGACATGATCGGCGGCCAGGACCGCCTGGCCGGATACCGCGAGGTGCTCCACGACTCCGACCGCCGCTCGATCATCGCGGTCGGCGACTTCACCCGCGAGTCCGGCGCGGTCGCGATGCGGCAGCTGCTCGCCGACGACCCCGAGATCGACGCGGTGTTCGCCGCCAACGACCTGATGGCGATCGGCGCCATGCACGCGCTCCGCCAGGCGGGCCGCCGGATCCCGGACGACATCGCCGTCGTCGGCTACGACGACATAGAGGCCGCCCGCTACACCGACCCGCCGCTGACCACCATTCACAACCCGCACCAGGAGCAGGCCGCGGCCATGGTCCGGCTGCTGCTCGGCCTCCTGGACGGCGAGCAGGTCGAACCGGTGATCATGCCCACGGAGCTTGTCGTCAGGACGTCCTCGTAGACTCCCGCACCACCAGCTCGGTGGGGAGGACGAGCTGTGCCTGCTCCTCCAGGCCCAGCACCATGCGCGCGAGCCGCCGGCCCATCTCGACGGTCGACTGCCTGACCGTGGTCAGGGGCGGTTCGGCGTAGGCCGCGGCCGGGATGTCGTCGAAGCCGACGACGGCCACGTCGTCCGGAACCCGGCGCCCCGTACCCCGCAGGGTCCGCAGCGCTCCCAGCGCCATCAGGTCGTTGGCCACGAACACCGCGTCGATCTCGGGGTCGTCGGCGAGCAACTGCCGCATCGCGATCACCCCGGACTCGCGGGTGAAGTCGCCGACCGCGATGATCGAGCGGCGGTCGGAGTCGCGCAGGGTGTCGCGGTAGCCGTTGAGCCGGTCGATCCCGGCGATCATGTCCTGCGGTCCGGCGATGGTCGCGATCCGGCGGCGTCCCTGCTCCATCAGATGCGCGACGGCGCGCTCGGCGCCCCCCGAGTTGTCCATGTCCACGTACGGGAGGTTGCTGGGCGTGCCCGGGCGGCCGCTGCAGACCACCGGGACGCCGCGCCGGGTCAGGATCGCCGGCAGCGGATCGGCGCCGTGCATCGACGCGATGATCACGCCGTCCACGTGCCCGTTGGTGGCGTAGCGCTCGACCCGCTGGTAGCCGCCCTCCGCTCCGGTGAGCATCAGCACGAGCTGCTTGTCGGCCTGTTCGATCTCCATGCTGACCCCTCGGATGATCCCGGCGAAGGTCGGGTCGTCGGAGAAGACGCGGGTCGCGGGCTCGGGGAAGACCAGGGCGATCGAGTCGGCCCGCTGGGTGACCAGGCTGCGCGCCGCCTGGTTGGGGACGTAGCCCAGTTCTTCCACGGCGCGATTCACCGCCTCGCGGATCTGCGGGGCCACGCGGGTCGAGCCGTTGATCACGCGGGAGGCGGTCGCCCGGGACACTCCTGCCCGGGCGGCCACTTTCTCCAGGGTCGGACGGGCCCTCACAGCCCGTTCCGGCGGACGACCTCGCGGAACCACAGGGCGCTGTCCTTGGGAGTGCGGCGCTGGGTGCTGTAGTCGACATGTACGACACCGAACCGTTTGCGATACCCTTCCGCCCACTCGAAGTTGTCCAGCAGCGACCAGACCAGATAACCGCGCAGATCGACGCCCGCCTCGATGGCGGCGTGCGCGGCGCGCAGGTGCCCGTCCAGGTAGGACAGGCGGCCGACGTCGTGCACCTGGCCGTCCTCAACGACGTCGTCGAAGGCCGCGCCGTTCTCGGTGATGATCAGTGGGGTGTCCGGATAGTCGTGCGACAGCCGCAGAAGCAGCTCGGTCAGCCCGAACGGCTGCACCGGCCAGCCCATCGCGGTCTTCGGCGCGTCGGCGCCGGGAAAGGCGATTCCCTCGCTGCCCGGGTAGACCGGGTTGGCGGGCTCGCCGACGCGGCCGGTCACGGTCTGCGGGTTGTAGTAGTTCACGCCCAGCAGGTCGATCGGCCGGCTGATGATCTTCAGGTCGCCGTCCTCGACGAAGGACCAGTCGGTGAAGCGGCGGGCCCGCTCCACCACGTCGGCGGGATACTCGCCGCGGAGCACCGGGTCCAGGAAGATCCGGTTCTGCAGGCCGTCCACGACGGACGCCGCCTCGGCGTCGTCGCCGAGCACGGGGGCGAGATTGAGCGTGATGCCGATCCGGCTCGCGCCCGCGGCGCGCAGCGCCTGGACGGCCAGGCCGTGGCCGAGCAGCAGGTGGTGGGCGGCGGCGAAGCTCAGCCCGGGTTCGGTACGGCCCGGCGCGTGGATGCCCGAGGCGTAGCCGAGGAAGGCCGAGCACCAGGGCTCGTTCAGCGTGGTCCACGTCTCGACCCGGTCGCCCAGGCGGGAGTACATGATCGCGGCGTACTCGGCGAACCGCTCGGCGGTCTCCCGGTTGGTCCAGCCGCCCCGGTCCTCCAGGGTCTGCGGCAGGTCCCAGTGGTAGAGCGTCACGATCGGGGTGATGCCCCCGCCGTGCAGCTCGTCCACCAGGCGGTCGTAGAAGTCCAGACCGCGAGGGTTGGCCGGGCCCGAGCCGTCCGGCTGGATGCGGGGCCAGGAGACGGAGAACCGGTAGGCGTGCAGACCCAGGTCGCCCATGAGGCGGACATCGTCGGGGTAGCGGTGGTAGTGGTCGCAGGCGACGTCACCGGTGTGACCGGCATGCACCTTGCCGGGGGTCCGGGAGAAGGTGTCCCAGATCGAGGGTCCCCTGCCGTCCTCCCGGGCCGCGCCCTCGATCTGGTAGGCCGCGGTGGCGGCGCCCCAGACGAAGCCCTCGGGAAACCTCAGCACGCCGGAGTCCTGAAGGTCGTAGGACTTTTCGGCGGACATGGTCATGTCCTCACCGCCCCATTCTGTTTCGCAGTCGTGTGAGAGCGCTCTCACGAGCATCACGTTAGCTTAGGGAGTGTGTCAAGAAAAATGGGCCTGTAACCGTAATATCACAGTTATTGACATCGTGTTGTGTGCGGACAATTCTTCCAGAGAGCGCTCTCACACTCCCCGGCAACGTATATGGAGGAAGGTTCATGTCACTCCTCTCACGGCCTCATCGCGTCGCCCTGGCGGCGGGCACCATCGGGCTGGCGTTGGTCGCCAGTGCCTGCGCATCCACGGAGACCACGCCATCGGCGGGTGGCGGCAGCGCCAGCGCGGCCCCCGAATGCGCCGCCTTCACCCAGTACGGCAACCACGCGGGCAAGACCGTCAGTATTTACTCCTCCATCCGCGACGCCGAGGCCGACCTCTTCCAGGAAGCCTGGAAGCCGTTCGCCACGTGTACCGGGATGAAGATCGCCTATGAGGGCAGCGGCGAGTTCGAGGCTCAGATCCAGGTGCGTGCCGACGGCGGCAACCCGCCGGACATCGCGTTCTTCCCGCAGCCCGGCCTGCTGGAGCGCTTCGCCAAGGCCGGGAAGCTCAAGCCGGCCTCGGCCGAGGTGAAGAAGCTGGCCGACGAGGGCTGGTCGGCCGACTGGGCCAAGTACTCCACCGTCGACGGCGTCTTCTACGGCGCCCCGCTGGGCGCCAGCGTGAAGTCCTTCGTCTGGTACTCGCCGGGAATGTTCAAGGAGAAGGGCTGGGCCGTCCCCAAGACCTGGGACGAGCTCATGACGCTCACCAACACGATCGCGGGCACCGGCATCAAGCCGTGGTGCGCGGGCCTGGAGTCCGGTGACGCGACCGGCTGGCCGGCCACCGACTGGATCGAGGACATCCTGCTCCGGGAGATCGGTCCCGAGGGCTACGACGACTGGGTGAGCCACAAGATCCCGTTCAACGACCCCAAGATCGTCTCGGCCGTGGACAAGGTCGGCGCGATCCTCAAGGACGAGAAGTTCGTCAACGGCGGCTACGGCCCGGTGAAGTCGATCGTCAGCACCGCCTTCCAGGAGGGCGGCGTCCCGATCACCGAGGGCAAGTGCGCCCTGCACCGCCAGGCGTCCTTCTACGCCAACTTCTGGCCCGAGGGCACCAAGGTCGCCGAGGACGGCGACGTGTTCGCGTTCTACCTGCCGGGCAACGACCCCGCCAACAAGCCGGTCCTCGGCGCCGGCGAGTTCGTGGCGGCCTTCGCCGACCGTCCCGAGGTCCAGGCCGTTCAGGCCTACCTCGCCGGAGCGGAGTTCCCCGCCACCCGCATGAAGCTGGCGACCTACGTCACCGCGCGCAAGGGCGTGGACCCGGCCAACGCCCAGAACCCGATCGACAAGCTCTCCATGGAGATGCTCCAGGACCCGAGCACGGTCTTCCGGTTCGACGGCTCCGACCTGATGCCGGCCGCGGTCGGGGCGGGCACCTTCTGGAAGGGCATGACCGACTGGATCAACGGCAAGGACACCAAGACGGTCCTCGACTACATCGAGGCTTCCTGGCCTAAGTCCTGATATATAGCGATGTGTCCGGTGCCGAGTGATCAATGGCGCCGGGCACATCGTCCGTCTTGGCCCGTTCCCTCCGGGAGATCTCTCCGATGGACTTCGACTTCGCCGCCGAACAATCCAAACTCGTTCAACTGCTGATCGGCATCGCCGCCTTCCTCGTGGTGGTCGCGGTGATCCTGCTGCTGGTCGACCGCGCTCCGATGCGGCGGCGGGCCTGGGTTCACGCGACGATCCTGCTCCTGCCGGCGACCCTGCTGCTCGGCGTCGGCCTGGTGGTGCCCGCCATCCGGACGACCCTGCTGTCGTTCATGAGCGGTGACAGCAGGCAGTGGGTCGGCCTGGACAACTACGGCTGGATGTTCACCCAGCCCGAGGCCGTCACCGTCCTGCGCAACACCCTCGTCTGGGTACTGCTCGTCCCGCTGCTGGTGACCTCGGTCGGACTGGTCTACGCCGTCCTGGTGGACCGCACCCGCTTCGAGGCGGTCGCCAAGTCGCTGGTCTTCCTGCCGATGGCGATCTCCTTCGTCGGCGCGGGCATCATCTGGCGTTTCGTCTACGCCTACCGTTCCGTGGAGCAGGAGCAGATCGGCCTGCTCAACCAGATCGTGGTCGCCATGGGAGGGGAGCCCCAGCAGTGGCTTCAGGAACCTCCGCTCAACACGCTGTTCCTGATCGTGGTGATGGTCTGGATCCAGGCCGGTTTCGCCACCGTCGTGCTCTCCGCGGCCATCAAGGGAATCCCCGCGGAGATCATCGAGGCGGCCAAGCTGGACGGCGCGAGCCCCCTGCAGATGTTCTTCCAGGTGACGCTGCCCTCCATCCGAGGCGCGGTGATCGTGGTGCTGGTCACCCAGTCGATCGGCACGCTGAAGCTGTTCGACATCGTCCGCACCATGACCGGCGGTCAGTTCGACACCAGCGTCATCGCCAACGAGATGTACAACCAGGCGTTCCGGTACGGAGAGACCGGAAAGGGCGCGGCGCTGGCGGTCTTCCTGTTCGTCCTGGTGCTGCCCATCGTCGTCTACCAGATCCGCCAGCGCCGGGAGGTCCGATGAGTGAGCGAGCCGGCAGGCACAGCGCCACGGGAACGTGTCCGACGAAGGAGGCGGCGTGACCACGTTGGCCAGTACCGTGGTGCGGGCGAAGGACACGACGGCCCCGCAGCGTGTCCGGCGGCGGCTGAGCGGCAGGGTCGCCAGTGTCGTCGCGATCGTCATCGCGGTGCTGTGGACCACCCCGACCTTCGGCCTGCTGCTGTCCTCGCTGCGCCCCGAGGACCAGATCAAGACCACCGGCTGGTGGACGTTCTTCGCCGACCCGCAGCTCACGCTGGAGAACTACCGGGAGGTGCTGTTCGGCACCTCCTCGTCCTCCGGCCAGATGATGAGCTTTCTGATCAACTCGGTCGTCATCACGATTCCCTCGGTGCTCTTCCCGCTGGCCCTGGCCACCTTCGCCGCCTACGCGCTGGCCTGGCTGCCGTTCCGCGGACGCGAGTGGATCTACATCGGCATCTTCGCGCTCCAGATCGTGCCGCTGCAGATGTCGCTCGTCCCGCTGCTGTCGTTCTTCTCGCAGGGCGTGGAGATCTTCGGCCTCCAGTTGTCGCCCGCCTGGAACCTGGAGGGCCCGGCCCGCTTCATCCAGGTCTGGTTCGCGCACACCTGTTTCGCCCTGCCGCTGGGCATCTTCCTGCTGCACAACTTCATGTCCGAGCTTCCCGGTGAGCTCATGGAGGCGGCCAGGGTGGACGGAGCCAGTCACGGAGTGATCCTGCGCAAGCTCGTCCTCCCCCTGGTCCTTCCCGCGCTCGCCACCTTCGCGATCTTCCAGTTCCTCTGGGTCTGGAACGACCTGCTGGTAGGCCTGATCTTCGCCGGCGGCACCCCGGACAGCGCTCCCATGACCGTACGGCTGGCACAGATGGCCGGCACCCGCGGCAACGAATGGCAACGCCTGACCGCGGGCGCGTTCGTCTCAGTGATCATTCCACTGGTCGTCTTCCTGTCGATGCAGCGCTACTTCGTCCGGGGCCTGCTCGCGGGCAGCGTCAAGGGCTGAGCTCGCCGGGTTCCGTGAGGAGCGACCCGAAGCCCCGTCTTCGGTCGCCTCCCTCCCCCGGTCGAAGCCCGGCGCCCGGCTCTCAGGGGCGAAGGCCGTCCGGAGTGGCCGACCGCGCGGGGGCGGTCCGCTCCGGTGCGGCCTGGTCCGGCGTGGCGGGCTGTGCCGGGACGGGGTGGTCCGGCGCGGGCGGCTGCGCCGGGACGGAATGGTCCGCCGCGGCGGACCGCTCCGGGAGGGGGTGGTCCGGCGCGGTCGGCCGTACGGCCGCGGGGTCGTACGTCCCGGCGGTCGGCGGGACCTCGACGACCACGGTGTCGGCGGGCCCCGGGGTGCCCTCCTGGATGGCGCGGGCATGGTCGAGGTGCGAGGCGGCGACCAGCACGTCGTAGCGGCCGGCGACGATCGCGCTGCGCGAGGCGAAATCGCGCTTGCCACCGGTGAACAGGTGGTTGATGAGCCCGAAAGCGGCGCCCATCACGGCGCCCCAGAGCGCCGCCCACAGCACGAGGACGATGAACGACAGCGTGGTGGCGGTGAACAGCCCGAGGAACATTCCCACCACGGCACCGAAGATCGCGCCGCTTCCCGCTCCGGTGAGCGCGGCCCGTCCGTTGGTCATCCTGCCGGTGACGGTCTCCTCGAGCTTCAGGTCGCTGCCGACGATCGCCACGTTCTCGACGGGGAACCCCGCGTCCGAGAGGGTGTCCACGGTCCGCTGCGCGGCCAGGTAGTTGTCGTAGCCGGCCAGGACCCTGCGGTCGACGACTACTTGCGCGTCCAGGTGGGTGGGCATGTCTGCCATGTCCGCTCGCCTTTCCAGTGGGGGAATGGTCCGGCTTGCGACTACCCTCCGGCGGGGTAACGATGCGCGGTCCCGGCGTGGATCTGGCGGCGACAGAAAATCATGGAAAGCGGGGAAGACAAAACGGACATTACGCGACAAATAGGGACGTCCACTGTTAAGGTTCTTGCGAAATGGTGCCTGCGATGGACGTGTAGGGGACATCCGGGCGGGGCCCGCGAAGGAAGCTTGAATGATCGCATTCATCGTGGTGATCGAGGCAGTGCTCGCGCTGACGGGGCTGATCGCCCTGTGCCGTCTCACCCGTTACCGACGCTCCGGCGTCCACGTCGCGATGAAGTCCGGCACGTGTGAGAGTCACCGGAAGTGAACGCGTGAGCCCGCGCGACGTCCCCCGGCCGGCCCGCCCGGGCAGGGACGGCGGCGCCCGGCGCCGCCGTCCCTGAGGGTCACCAGCTCTGGTGGAGCGGCAGGCCCTCGGTGTAGCCGGACGAGCTCTGGATGCCGACCACCGCGCGCTCGTGGAACTCCTCCAGGCTGGAGGCGCCCGCGTAGGTGCAGGAGGAGCGCAGGCCGGCCACGATGGCGTCGATCTGGTCCTCGACGCTGGGCATGGCCGGGTCGAGATACATCCTGGAGGTGGAGATGCCCTCCTCGAACAATGCCTTGCGGGCCCGGTCGAAGGGGGAGTCGTCAGCCGTGCGCAGCTTCACGGCGCGAGCCGAGGCCATGCCGAAGTTCTCCTTGTACTTACGGCCGTCGGCGGCGGTGCGCGTGTCGCCGGGAGACTCGTAGGTGCCGGCGAACCAGGAGCCGATCATCACGTTGGCCGCGCCCGCGGCCAGGGCCAGGGCCACGTCACGGGGGTGGCGGACCCCGCCGTCGGCCCAGACGTGACGGCCGAGGCGGCGCGCCTCGGCGGAGCACTCCAGCACGGCGGAGAACTGCGGACGGCCCACACCGGTCATCATCCGGGTGGTGCACATGGCGCCGGGTCCGACACCGACCTTGAGGATGTCCGCTCCGGCCTCGACGAGGTCGCGCACGCCGGCGGCGGTGACGACGTTGCCCGCCGCGATCGGCACGCCCGGGTTGAGCGCGCGGACCGCCTTCAGGGCACTGAGCATCTTCTCCTGGTGACCGTGGGCGGTGTCCACGACCAGGCAGTCCACCCCGGCCTCGAGCACCTCCTCGGCCTTGGCCGCCACGTCGCCGTTGACGCCGACGGCGGCGGCGACGCGCAGCCTTCCGGAGGTGTCGAGCGCGGGCTTGTACAGCGTGGCCCGCAGCGCGCCGGTCCGGGTCAGGATGCCCACGAGGCGGCCGTCGCCGTCGACGATCGGGGCGAGCCGGTGACGGCCTTCGTGGAGCCGGTCGAACGCCTCGCGCGGGTCGAGTCCCGCGGGCAGGCTGAGCAGCTGGTCGGACATGATCTGGGACAGTTGCGTGTACATGTCCACGCCGGAGCAGTCGCCCTCGGTCACCACGCCGATCGGGCGGTTGTCCCAGTCGACGATGACGATCGCGCCGTGGGAGCGTTTGGGCAGCAGGTTGAGTGCCTCCCCGACGGTGTCGTGCGGGGTGAGCGTGAGCGGCGTGTCATGAACCAGGTCGCGCTTCTTGACCCAGTCGACGACGTTCGCGACGACGTCGATGGGGATGTCCTGCGGGATCACGGCGATTCCGCCACGCCTGGCGACGGTCTCGGCCATACGGCGTCCCGCGACCGCTGTCATGTTGGCGACGACGATGGGAATGGTCGTACCGGTTCCGTCGTGGGTCGACAGGTCGACGGCGAGCCGGGAGTCGATCGAGGACAGCGAGGGAACCATGAACACGTCGCTGTAGGTCAGGTCGTAAGCCGGGGCCATCTCGTTAAGAAACTTCACGTTCGTCCACCTTATCCGGTGAATCACCAAAGACGGATGTTCCCCGTTCGGGCTGACTCGAAGAGGATCGACCTGGCCAGGCCGGGGACTAGGATCCGGTTTGCGTGAATTTAATGGTGTGGCCATGAGGAGTAGCTGTGATCGTCGTTGATCGGCCCGAAATGCTCGTGGTAGGCCATGCCGTACGGACGTCCAACGCCGACGAGATGGAGCAGGGCAGGGGACGGCTCGCCGCGCTGTGGGCCAGGGCGGGCTCTCCGGGAGCCTTCGCGCACGTGCCGGGCAGGGTGGACGAGAACCTCTACGCCGTGCTGACCGACTACGAGAGCGACCACCACGGCTCCTACACCCAGATCGTCGGGGTGGCGGTGCGCAGCGCCGCCGCACTGCCCGAGGGCATGGTCGCGGTCCGGGTGTCCGGGGTGCCGTCGATGAAGCTGGAGGCCCGGGGGCAGATGCCGGACGCGTTGCTCGACGCGTGGCAGCGGGTGTGGAAGCACACCGAGTCCGGAGGCACTCCGCCGCGGGCCTTCACCACCGACGTGGAGATCCATCACCGGGAGGGCGTGGACCTCTACGTGGCGGTGTTCCCCTCGATGGGGTGACCGCGAGGACGTGCTCCGAGGGGCCGATCGCGACGGCGCGCCGGTTCGGACGGCGTGCCGATCGGGATCAGTCCTCGTCGTCGGGCAGGGGATCGGGCATCCGCCAGGCCGCCACCAGCGACGGCATGATCAGGTGGGTCAGGATCAAGGCGACCAGGAACACGGCGATCGCCGCGGTCGGGATCAGGACGGTGTTGGAGTCCCTTCCCACGGAGGACATGACCAGTACGAAGACCGCGACGAGAACCCACAGGGTTCCCCGATGGGCGTCGGCCTGGATCTTCTGGCGCTCGCGCGCCTGGCGCTCGTCGGGACTTCTCTCCAGGAAGCCGACCATGCCGCGATCGGCCCCGACCAGCGCCGAGAAGAACACGACGTAGAGCACCACGAAGGCCCCCACCAGGGCGAAGGTGATCCACATGGCGGTGAGGCTCGGCGCGAGATAGAAGCACACGATCGCGCCGATCCAGAGCATCCCGGTGGATCCGGCGCCCGCGCAGGCGAGGATCCTGCGGCGCCTGCGGGTGGCGTACCAGGAGGGGGGAGGCCAGGCGCGACGGCCGGCCTTCGGCGGTGCGGGGGTCGGATCACTCATCACTTCGCCTCACTGCCCAGTCGGGGGAACGATTTCAACGAGAAAATGACTTCCACCGGCACCTCGAAGTACTCGGCGATGCGCAGGGCGAGATACAGGCTGGGGCTGTACTCGCCGCGCTCCAGGTAACCGATGGTCTGGTAGTGGACGCCCAGTGCGGCCGCCAGATCCTTGCGCGAGACGCCGCGTTCGGCTCTCAGCATCGGGATCCGGTTGTGCACCTCTTCCGCGGACATCGCAGTAGTCTCTCAGGATTCAGGAGCTCTGCGCGGCGAGCTGGCGCTCGGCGAGTCTCGACCCGGACTCGCGCCGGGTGACCCGGCGGATCAGCGACGGCGCCAGCAGCATTCCGGCCACGGCCCATGCCGCCAGTACGGCGCCGACGAGCGGCAGGCGCCAGCTCCCGCCGATCTCGGCGGCGAGCATGGAGTCGGGCAGGAACGCCGCGCGCATGCCGAGTCCCTGCCAGTAGAGCGGGAACGCCTGGGAGATCCACTGGACGACCTCGGGCATGTACGTGACGGGGAGCATGACCCCGGAGGTGATCATCAGGATCATCATCGGCAGCCCCAGGAGCGCCCCCGCGGTCTTCGGGCCGGGGAGCACGCAGCCGATCGCCGCCCCCAGCGGGACCACGGCGGCCGTACCCAGCAGCGTCACCCAGATCAGGGTCACCCAGTCGCGGGGCATCGTGACCCCGCCGAGGGTCATGCCGACGGCCAGGATCAGCGTGTTCTGCACCACGATCTGGCACAGGACCGTCACCGCCCGTCCCGTGATGTAGGCGGTGACCCCGCCGGGGATGGTCCGCAGCCGCAGGAGCGTTCCCTCCTCGCGGTCGGTGACGAGGGCCATCGGGAGCGTCACCAGGCCGTTGGAGAACACGGTGAAGGCCAGGAAGCCCACCGTCATGAACGTGCCGCTGGAGATGGAGGTCCCCTCCACGGGGCTGTCGCCGATCCAGAGGATCAGCAGAGCGAAGACCCCGACCGTGCCGACGATGGTGGTGGTCAGCTCCTTACGGTTCCTGATGAGGTGCATGTGCTCTGTCCAGCCCCGCCGCAGGCCGATGCGCAGTGCCTTGACGTTCAATGCTCCGCCTTTCGTGACCGTGGTGTCCACGACCTTGGTGTCCTCGACCTTGACGTTCATGCGGCCCTCCCGATCAGGCTCAGGTAGCTCTCCTCCAGCGACGGGCGCCGGATCTCCAGGCCGGGCACCGGCCCGTCGAACCTGCGATGCAGCTCCCACGCGACCTGCGACGGATCCGACGTGGCCTGGACCCGCTCCTGGCCGTCCTCCAGCCATCGGACGCGCGACTGCGTCTGTACGGCGTCGGCCAGCTCGGCCGGGGTCCCGCAGACGGCGATCTCCCCGTTCACCAGGATCGCGGTGCGGTGGGCCAGTTTCTCGGCCTCGGCGAGGTCGTGCGTGGTGAGCAGCACGGTCATGCCGTCGTCGGCCGCCAGCTTCTCGACCAGCAGGTGGAACTCCCTGCGGGCCTCCGGGTCGAACCCGGTCGTCGGCTCGTCCAGGAACAGCAGCTCCGGGCGGCCCACGATGCCCAGTGCCACGTCCAGCCTTCGGCGCTGCCCGCCCGACAGGCGGCTCACCTGCTGTGCGGCCTGCGCGGTCAGGCCGAGCGCGGCCAGCAGTTCGTCCGGGTCGCGGGGGTCGTCGTAGAACTCGCCCAGATGGGCCAGGAGGTCGCGGGCGCTCCAGCGCGGGTGGTCCCGCCAGCTCTGGAGCACGATCCCCAGCTTCGCCTGCCAGGCCTTGGTGCCCCGCTCGGGGTCCGCCCCGAGCACGTTCACCTCGCCCGCCGACCGCTTCCTGAAGCCCTCCAGGATCTCGATCGTCGTGGTCTTCCCCGCCCCGTTGGGCCCGAGCAACGTGAAGATCTCACCGCGCCCGATGTCGAGGTCGACCCCTCGCAACACCTCGGTCGCGCCGTACTTCATCCGTAGCCCGCGAACATTCACCACAGTACTCATGCTTATGAATGTAGTACATCTACTACATTTTAAACAACCCGCAGGACAAAGGGCGGTACACCTATGTCAGGTGTACCGCCCTTGAGCTGCGACGATCAGGTCAGGAGCACTCCTCGGACCGCGAGGATCGGCTCATGCGAGCACCCCCGCGGCGCGGAGCTTGGCGGCGGCCTCGTCGGACAGGCCCCAGGAGGAGAGGTCCGCCAGCCGGGTGGCGGGTGAGAGGTCCTGCTCGGGCGTGCCGAGCAGGCGCGGGGAGGGGGCGGGCTGCCGGACGCCGCCGACCTCGACGAACGTGCCGCGGGCCTTGTTGTGCGGATGGCCGGCGGCCTCACCCATCTCCAGCACGGGGGAGACGCACGCGTCCGTGCCGTCGAACACGGCCTCCCACTCGGCCCGGGTCCTGGATCTGAACGCCTCGGCCAGTCGCTCGCGCAGTGCGGGCCACTGCGACCTGTCGTCGCGGTCGGGCAGGTCCGTCAGGCCCATCAGCGAGACCATCTCCGCCCAGAACTGCGGCTCCAGCGAGCCGACCGCCAGGAACCCGCCGTCGGCGGTCTCGTAGGTGTCGTACATCGGCGCGCCGGTGTCGAGCAGGTTCGTGCCGCGGGGGCCCCAGAAACCGCTCTGGACGCCGTGGTAGAACATCGCGAACAGCGTCGCGGCCCCGTCCACCATGGCCGCGTCGATCACCCGGCCCTCGTCGGTCCGCTCCCGCTCCAGCAGCGCCAGCAGCACGCCGTACGCCAGCATGAGACCGCCGCCGGCGAAGTCGCCGAGGATGTTGATCGGCGGGGTCGGCTTCTCGCCCTCGCGGCCCAGCATCGACAGGATGCCGGAGATCGCGATGTAGTCGATGTCGTGCCCGGCGGTGGACGCCAGCGGGCCTTCCTGGCCCCAGCCGGTCATCCGCCCGTAGACCAGGCGCGGGTTGACCGCGTGCAGGTCGGCGGGGCCGATGCCGAGCCGCTCCGCGACCCCGGGCCGGAAGACCTCGATGACCACGTCGGCGCCCCTGGCCAGTTCCTTGAGCGCGGCCACGCCCTCGGGGGACTTCAGGTCCAGCCCGATCGTCCGTTTGCCCCGGTCCATCACGTCGGCGCGGGGCTTGTCCCCGGCCGCGGCGACGGCTCCGACGCGATCCACCCGCAACACCTCCGCGCCGTGGTCGGCGAGCATCATCCCGGCGAACGGCCCGGGGGCCAGTCCGGCGAGTTCGAGCACGCGAACTCCGGCCAGCGGGCCCTTCCTGGTCACGCGCTCCATCGACATCTCCTCAGGTGCGATTTCGGCTCCGGTCCGGTACGACGTAGGCAAGCAATCACTTGGCTGCCCGCGACCGTGCCTCCACGGCCAAGTAGAACAACATTCGGCTTTCTGTGGCAAGACATCCCCCTTGAGGCCCCGTGGCCCTCAGGCTGTATGGGAAACTTGCGCCCTCTCTGAACGAGGTCTAGGGGTAATTGAGATGACATATCCGCACAGTGAACGGGTGGTCGCTGGGCGTTATCGATTGCTGCGAGAGCTTGGCCGAGGCGGCATGGGGGTGGTGTGGGAGGGATACGACACCCTCCTCAACCGCTCGGTCGCGGTCAAGGAGGTACTGCTTCCGCCGAACCTCTCCCCGGCCGAGTACCAGCTCCAGCTGACCCGCACCTCGCGCGAGGCCAGGACCGCCGCCCGGCTCAATCACCACGGCATCGTGGCGATCTACGACGTGGCGGAGCAGGACGACCGCCCGTGGATCATCATGGAGCTGGTCAGGGCCCGCGGGCTGGACGAGGTCGGGCCGTTGTCCGTGCAGCAGGTCGCCGGCATCGGCCGCCAGGTGCTGTCGGCCCTGCGGGCGGCACACGAGGCGGGCATCCTGCACCGCGACGTCAAACCCAGCAACATCCTCCTCGACGCCGAGGGTCGCGCCGTGCTCTCCGACTTCGGCATCGCCACCATCGAGGGCGACAGCTCCCTGACGCAGACCGGCATGGTGACGGGCTCGCCGAGTTTCCTGCCTCCGGAACGCGCCATGGGCGTCGAGGCGGGTCCCTGGTCCGACCTGTGGGCACTCGGCGCGACCCTCTACGCGGCCCTGGTGGGCCACGGTCCCTTCGAGCGCCGCGACGCCATCTCCACCCTCGGCGCCCTGCTCACCGAGGAGCCCGACTTCAGCCGGGTGCCCCCGGCGATGCGGGAGGTGCTCTCGGGCATGCTCCAGCGCGAGCCCGCCCACCGCCTGACCGCCGAGCAGGCCGACATGCTGCTGGCACTGGTGAGCAGCGACCCGTCGGCGGCGGCTCGCCGTACCGGTGACTGGGAGGCGCGGAACGCCGGGCACGCCACGAACACCGGGCGCGTCACGAACGCCGGGCGTGCCACGCACGCCGGGACCGCGCCGAACGCCGCCGCGGCGCCGCACGGCCGCCGGCGGCCCCGGAGCCGGAGCCGGATCCCGCTGATCGTGGCGGCCGTGGTGATCCTGGCGGCGGGAGGCGGCGCCGTGGCGATGGCGATGACGGGGTCGGAGGAGCCCGTCGCGCAGGCGGAACCGGCCCCGGTCCCGTCCGCCGCCGAGTCCGAGAAGGCGGAGAAGCCGTCGGAGAAGCCGAGCCCCTCGCCCACCCCCAAGCCCTCGAAGACCGTGGTCGCCGAGTCCGGGCCGCAGCTGAAGGTGTGGCAGGCGAAGGCGCCGCAGAACTGGTCCATCCGGTATCCGGCCGGCTGGACCGGGGACTGGGCGCCCACGGGCTACACCCAGTGGTTACGCCGGGACGGAGCCGCGCACATGTCGGTCGAGGTGCTCGACGGCTCGCTGGACAGCCTGGAATCGCTTCAGGCGAGCGTCAAGGACAACGTGACGCGGTGGAGCGACGTCCTGGCGGAGGACACGAGGAAGATCCCCCTGGCCTACGGCTCCGGGCTTGAGTGGGAGTTCACCTGGACGATGAAGGACAGCGGCGGGGCGGCGTGGGCCACCGCTGGGGTGGAATATCACGAAGTGCAAAGGTTTGTCGCAGTTGGCGATACGGTGATGGTGCTCAGCTGGACCACTGACAGCACTCAGTGGAGCAGCCAGCAGGGCCTGATGAACCGCGTGTTCGACAGTTTCCACCCCCGCGGAGGCGAGTGACGTGTTCCTGGAAGCCGACACGGCCCGGAAGGCGATCGACCCGCCCCCCGGCTGCGGCGCCCGCCGCGCACGGCGAGGCGGCACCGCGGGCCACTCGCAGCCCGATCGACCGCGTGCTGGATAATTCGAAGGACGCGGTGGGTGGCCGCCCCGTGACCGTGACGAGCACGATCGGCGGGGTGGATCCGACCGTCCGGCGTCGTTCCCCAGGGACACGTCCATAGAGTTTTCTCGTGTTTAACGCGCCCTGCCTGGTTCCGGAGACATCCGAGATATACCGTGCTAGGGCGATCTTTTGATGAAGGTCATGGGGGTGATTACTGTGCAACAGATGACACAGATGTCGGCGCACCGGCGGGCAGTGGAACAGATCAGAGAGTCCTACGCCGCCATCCCCGCCGACGCGGTGCCTCGGCTGGCCAAGGCCACCACGAACCTGTTCCGGTTCCGGGAGGGCGTGAAGGCGGCGAAGCTGTCGGCCCGGGACCTGGATCAGGTCATCGAGGTCGACCCGATTACCATGACCGCCGAGGTCCAGGGCATGACGACCTACGAGCATCTGGTGGACGCCACGTTGGCGCACGGGCTCATGCCGTACGTCGTGCCGCAACTGAAGACCATCACGCTCGGCGGCGCGGTGACGGGGCTGGGCATCGAGTCCAGCAGCTTCAGGGACGGCTTACCGCACGAGTCGGTGGAGGAGCTGGAGATCCTCACCGGCGACGGCCGGATCGTCGTGGCCCGCGACGACAACGAGCACCGCGACCTGTTCCGGGCCTTCCCCAACTCCTACGGCACGCTGGGCTACGCGCTGCGGATCCGGATCAAGCTCAGGGCCGTGCAGCCGTACGTCCGGCTGAGCCACATCCCCTTCGCCGACGCCGACAAGTGCATGCTCGCCATGAAGGAGATCTGCGAGAGCGGCGAGCACGAGGGGGAGCCGGTCGACTTCGTGGACGGCACGTTCTTCGGCCCGGGTGAGCTCTACATCACCGTCGGGCGCTTCGCCGAGCGTGCCCCGTACCTGTCGGACTACACCGGTATGCGCATCTACTACCGGTCGATCCAGACCAGGTCCCGCGACTGGCTGACCGTTCGCGACTACCTGTGGCGCTGGGACACCGACTGGTTCTGGTGCTCGCGCGCCTTCGGCGTGCAGGGGGCGCTCGTACGCTCGCTGATGCCGCGCAAGTGGATGCGCTCCGACGTCTACCGCAAGCTCGTCGGACTCGACCAGAAATACGGCGTGATCGCCCGGGTGGACCGCTGGCGCGGCCTGCCCATGCAGGAGTCGGTCATCCAGGACATCGAGGTGCCCGTTGAGCGCGGCGCCGAGTTCCTGGAGTTCTTCCATGGCAAGGTCGGCATGGCTCCGGTCTGGATGTGTCCGCTGAAGTCCAACGGTGAGTGGCCGCTCTACCCGCTGGAGCAGGGGCGGTTGTATGTGAACTTTGGCTTCTGGGGTATGGTCCCTCTGCCCCGAGGCCAGTTCGACGGCTACTACAACCGTCTCATCGAGCACCAGGTGCACGAGCTGGAGGGGCACAAGTCGCTGTACTCCACATCGTTCTATCCCCCGGACGAATTCTGGAAGTTTTATAACGGAAACGCCTATTGGCCGGTCAAGCGGGCATACGACGGTGGTGGCCGGTTGCTCGACCTCTACGACAAATGTGTACGGGGGCGTTAGGGAGGTTGATTCTGTGTTGCTTGCAGAAATCTTCGAGAAGGTCATGGGGCCTGAGGCGGACGTCCGCTTCATCGCCTACGACGGAAGCAAGGCCGGGCCGGTCAGCGCGGACATCAGCATCGAGGTGAAGAGCCCCGTCGCCGTAGCCTACCTGGCGCAGGCCCCCGGCGAGTTGGGGCTCGCCAGGGCCTACGTGTCAGGGCACATCGACGTCCACGGCGACGTCTACTCGCTGCTGTCCCGGATGTGGTCGCTCACCATGAATGACCTTCCGATGAGCCAGAAGGCGGCGGCGGTGCGCGCTCTCGGCGTACGGCCGCTGCTGAAGCGGGTGCCGCCGCCTCCCCAGGAGATGCGGCGCAGCATGCTGGCCAAGATGGGCAGCCGGCACGCCAAACAGCGTGACGCCGAGGCCATCCACCATCACTACGACGTGTCCAACAAGTTCTACTCGTGGGTGCTCGGCCCGTCCATGGCCTACACCTGTGCCGTCTTCCCCAGCGAGGAGTCCACGCTGGAGGAGGCGCAGTACGCCAAGTTCGACCTGGTCGCCCGCAAGCTGGACCTGAAGCCCGGCATGCGTCTGCTGGACGTCGGCTGCGGCTGGGGCGGCATGGTCATCCACGCCGCCCGTGAGTACGGGGTGAAGGCCCTGGGCGTCACCCTCTCGCGCCAGCAGGCCGAGTGGGGGCAGAAGGCCATCGCCGAGGCGGGGCTCGGCGAGCTGGCCGAGGTCCGCTACATGGACTACCGGGACGTCAAGGAGACCGACTTCGACGCCGTCAGCTCGATCGGCCTGACCGAGCACATCGGCAAGGAGCAACTGCCGTTCTACTTCCGGTTCCTCTACGACAAGCTCGTCCCGGGCGGCCGGCTGCTCAACCACTGCATCACCCGGCCGACGGGCACCGAGAAGACCATCAACACCAAGGGTTTTATCAACCGTTACGTCTTCCCCGACGGGGAGCTGGAGTCGGTGGGTTACCTCGTCCGTCAGATGGAGGATCTCGGCTTTGAGATCCGTCACGAGGAGAACCTGCGCGAGCACTACGCCGAGACCCTCCGTTACTGGTGCGCCAACCTCGACGAGCACTGGGACGAGGCGGTCGAGGAGGTCGGCGAGGGCAGGGCCAGGGTCTGGCGGCTCTACATGGCCGGCTGCGTGGTCGGCTTCGAACGCAACAAGATCCAGCTCCACCAGCTTCTCGGGGTGAAACTCGACTCCGAAGGCAAAGCTCACATGCCCCTCCGCCCCTCGCTCGACTGGCCCTGAAGCCCAGTGCCCTGAAACATGGCGTTTTAACGTATTTCGTTTTGACGTGCAGGGCGCTGACTCACAGGACAGCGAGCAAGGCGGTATCCGGGCGTAGTTCGTCCTGAACCGTGTGCGCCCCTTTCCACGAGGTCCTCGTGGAAAGGGGCGCACACGTCTGTTACCCGATGATCCGCTCGCCCGGGGAACGATTCCTCCTTCATCACCCGCGCCGGGTGATAAGGATGCTTCCGGCGGGGTAGTGCCCAGCCTATGAACGGGGAGTGGCAGGGGAGTCCTGCCTGGTGCGGTGAGGTCTGCGGGGAGTTCGTCGCCACGGTGGAGTCAGGACGGCTGGACCTCCCGTTGCCCGGCGCGGGCCGCACCGCGCAGCGGTGGGAGGCGCTCGGCGCGCTGGCCCAGCGCGACCTGTCGCTGGCGCGACTGTGCGAGGGGCACACCGACGCCGTCGCGATCCTCGCCGAGCTCACCGGCCGCAACCCGCCGGAGGGCAGCCGGTGGGGCGTATGGGCGGCACAGCCCCCGGGCCCGTCCCTCGCGGCGATCCCGGAGGACGGCGGGTGGCGGCTGCGCGGGACCAAGCAGTACTGCTCGGGCGCGCGGGTGTGCACCCACGCCCTGGTGACCGCCGAGGCGCCGGACGGCCCTCGCCTGTTCGCCGTCGCGGTCGAAGACCTGGAACCGGTGGCCGGCAGCTGGGGGGCGACGGGAATGGCGGCCAGCGACACCCTGGACGTCTTCTTCGACGCCGTTCCCGCCCGGCCGATAGGGCCGGTGGGCGGGTATGTGGAGCGACCCGGTTTCCACCACGGCGGTGCGGGCGTCGCCGCGTGCTGGTACGGAGGGGCCAGGGGCGTGGCCGAGACCCTGCTGGCCGCCGCCGGGGAACGCGACGTCGGCCCGCACGCCCTGGCCCACCTGGGCGCGATCGACGTGGCGTTGCGGACCGCCCGGACCGCCCTGCGGGAGGCCGCGGACGAGATCGACGCCGATCCCCACGACCTCAAGGGCATGGGAAGAGTGCGGTCACTGCGTCTCAAAACACTGGTGGAGAGCGTGGCCACCGACGTCATGGGCCGGGTGGGCAGGGCGCTGGGAGCCGGACCCCTCGCCCGCGACAGGGCACACGGGCGCAGGGTCGCCGATCTGACGGTCTACCTGCGCCAGCATCACGCCGAACGGGACCTCGCCGCCCTGGGCGCGATCATCGCCGAGCAGGGGACCGTCTGGTGAACGCGGAACCGGCGGATCGGTCCGCGCTCAATCCCATCGACGCCCCGGGGACCCCGGAGGCCGAGTGGCGCGCGTGGCCGGGGCTCGGCGCCCTCCCGGCGCTCGCGTACGGCGGCTGGCACAGCGTCGTGGTGATCGCCGCCCATCCCGACGACGAGGTGCTGGGGGTGGGCGGGCTGCTGTCGCTGCTGGCGGAGGCGGGCGTACGGCTCCGCCTGATCGCCGTCACCGACGGGGAGGCCTCCCATCCGGGCATCGCCGATGTGCCGGCGCTGGCGGCGCGGCGGGTGAACGAGAGCGAGTCCGCGCTGGAGGCACTCGGCGCCCGCGCCGTCGAGATCATCCGGCTGGGAATGCCCGACACGGGGCTGGCTGCCCGCGAGGGCGAGCTCACCGAGGCGCTGAAGGAGGCGGCCGCCGGGTTCCAGGTGTGCCTGGCCCCGTGGGAGGCGGACGTGCACTCCGATCACGAAGCCGCCGGCCGGGCCGCGACCGCGGCCGGACTTCGGCCCTACTTCTACCCGATCTGGACCTGGCACTGGGCCCGGCCCGGCGACGTGAGACTGCCCTGGAGCCGGGCGCTGCGGATCCCCCTGCCGCCGCCGAACCGGGCCCGCAAGCTGGCGGCCGTCGGCTGCTTCGCCAGCCAGCTTGAGCCCCGCGGCGACGGCCTGGAGGCCGTGCTTCCCCCGGGCATCCTCGCCCACTTCACCCGCGACCAAGAGGTGCTCTTCCGATGACCGCCGAAGCGTCGACTCTCGGGCCGGAGTACTTCGAGCGGATGTACTCGGCCTCACCCGACCCCTGGGGGTTCACCTCCCGCTGGTACGAGGAACGCAAGTACGCCGTCAGCGCCGCGATGCTGCCCTCCCGCCGCTACCGCGACGCCTTCGAGGTCGGCTGCTCCATCGGGGTGTTCACCGCCATGCTCGCCCCGCGCTGCGACCGCCTGCTGGCCTGCGACCTGTCTCCCGTCGCGGTCGCGGCGGCCGCCGAGCGCACCGCCGGCCATCCGCGGACACGGGTGGAACGGCGCACCCTGCCCGGCGACTGGCCGCGGCACGAGGGTGGGTTCGACCTCATCGTGCTGTCGGAGGTGCTCTACTACTTCGGCGGCGAGGACCTGGACCGGATGCTCGACCTCGCGACCGCCGCGCTGAGCCCCGGCGGCACCCTGCTCGCGGTGCACTGGAGGCATCCCGTCGCCGAGTATCCCCGGGGCGGCGAGGAGGTACACCGCGCCCTCGCCGGCCGTACCGGGCTGACCCGTCTCGTCGATCACCGCGAACCGGACTTCCTCGCCGAGGTCTATCTTCGCGGTTCCGCGGCTCCCTCGGTGGCCGAGACCGAGGGACTCGTGTGATCCAGGCCGTCGGAGTCGTGATACCCGCCCGCGACGAGGAGGACCTGCTGCCCTCCTGCCTGGCCGCCGTGGACCTGGCCGCGCGCCTGATCACCGGTACGGCGGTTCACCTGATCGTCGTCGCCGACACGTGCAACGACCGCACCGCCGCCCTCGCCGCGCGGGCCGGGGCGACCGTCGTCGAGGGCAGCATGGCCAACGTGGGGCGCGCACGGCTGGCGGGGGCCGAGGAGCTCCTGCGCCGGACCCGCGCCCTGGATCCGGCAACCGTCTGGCTGGCCACCACCGACGCCGACACCCTCGTCCCGCCCTGCTGGCTCAGCCGCCAGCTCAAGCACGCCCGCCACGGGTGGGAGGCCGTCGTCGGCACCGTGACGGTCACCGACTGGGCCGGATACTCCCCGCGGTACCAGGCCGTCTACACCGAACGGTACGCCGCCGGTACGGAGGCCCCCGGCGCGGAGACGGCCCGGACGGAGATCGCCGGCGTGGAAGCGGCCCGGACGGAGGCCGGCGTGGAGGCCTCCTGGACGGAGGCCGCCGGCGTGGAGACGGCCCGGGTGGAGACCGGTGGCACCGCCCGGCGGCATCCGCACGTGCACGGCGCCAACCTCGGCGTCACCGCCGCCGCCTACCTGGCGGTCGGGGGGTTCAGCGCGCTGCGGACCGGTGAGGACCACGCGCTGGTCCGTGCCCTGGAATCGGCGGGGAGACGGGTCCTGCGCACCACCGACGTGGCCGTGGTGACCTCCGCGCGCCGCGACGCACGGGCGCCGGGCGGGTTCGGCCACTTTCTCACCTGGCTCGAACACGAGGTCATGCCCGGCGCGAACCGAGGGCCCTCGCGCCGCCGTACCCGGTGAGGGCGAGGACGCGCGAACCCGGCGCCGGGTTCGGACATCGGTCGAAGGATGCCCGAACCCGACGCCATGGCCCCTACGAGGGCCCTACGGGCGGGAGAGACGACGGCTCGCGCCGCCGCCCGCTCAGCGAAGCTCGCGCTTGAGGATCTTGCCGGTGGCGGTCATCGGCAGCGCGTCACGGAACTCGACGATCCGCGGGTACTTGTAGGCGGCCATGTTCTCCCTGGACCAGGCGACCAGCTCCTCCTCGGTCACGGTCGCCTCGGGGGCGCGGATGACATAGGCCTTGACCTCCTCGCCGTGCGAGTCGTGCGGGACTCCGACCACCGCGACGAGGGAGACCTCGGGATGGGTCATCAGGACCTCTTCGATCTCGCGGGGGTAGACGTTGAAGCCGCCCCGGATGATCATGTCCTTGGCGCGGTCGACGATCGAGTAGTAACCGTCCGCGTCGCGGGTGGCGATGTCGCCGGTGCGGAACCAGCCGTTGTTCATGACCTCGGCGGTGGCCTCGGGCCGGTTGTAGTAGCCCTTCATCACGTTGTGGCCGCGGATCGCGATCTCACCGGGGCCCTCGCCCTCGATCGTCTTCCAGTCGCCGTCGACGAGCTTCATCTCCACACCCCAGATCGGCGTGCCGATCGTGCCGGGCTTGGAGGGCCTGCCGTACTGGTTGAAGCTGGCCACCGGCGAGGTCTCCGACAGGCCGTAGCCCTCAAGGATGCCGATGCCGAAGGTGGCCTCGAAGTCCTTGAGCACCTCGACGGGGGAGGAGGCGCCGCCCGCTGACGCGATCTTGAGCGTGGTGGGCACCTCGTCGCCGTCGGCGTGGATCTTCGACAGCATGGCCCAGTACATGGTCGGCACACCCGCGAACAGGGTGACGTTCTCGTTGCGGATGAGCTCCAGGGCGGGGCCGGGCTCGAAGCGCGGCATGAGCACGACGGTGGCGTGACGCCGGAACCCGGCGTTCATGACGACCGTCTGGCCGAAGGAGTGGAACAGGGGCAGCACCGCGAGATAGGCGTCGCCACCCTCGGTGCGGGGGAACATCTCATCCGAGACCATGGCGTTGAGCAGCATGTTCTGGTGGCTGAGTTCGGCGCCCTTGGGCTGGCCCGTGGTGCCGCTGGTGTAGAGGATCACCGCGGTGTCGTCCGCCGAGGTCTGCACGGTCTCGAACGTGCCCGGCATGCCGTCCAGCGCCGCCCACAGCGTCTCGCCGTGCTCGGACTCCGTGGCGAACGCGGCGGCGGGCAGCACGAAGAAGTGCTCCGCGGACGGGGCGCCCTCGAAGCCGGCCCGTCCCCGTTCGCCCAGCGGGAGTTCCGGAGAGCCTTCGAAGCAGAACAGCGCCTTGGCGTCGGAGTCGTTGAGGTGGTAGGCGATCTCCCTTGACTGCAGCAGAACGTTGAGCGGCACGACCGTGGCCCCGGCCTTGAGGATCCCGTAGTAGACGAACGGGAAGTAGGGCAGGTTCGGGCAGGCCAGCGCGACCTTGTCGCCTTTGCCGATGCCCCGGGAGACGAGCAGGTTGGCGACCTGGTTCGCGACGGTGTCGACCAAGGAGTACGGCAGGCGCAGGTCACCGAAGACCAGCGCGGTGCGGTCGGGGAACTCCCGAGTGCTGTCTTCCAGCACGATCGACAGGTTGAGCATGGTGCGTCCTCCTCCGAGAAACCCTTGACCCGCTCATGTTTTCAGGCCGGGATACCTACCGGTAGGTAACAGTGGTTACAAATTGACGAGCAGGCAACGAAAGGATAAATACGTGGGAGCCCGCTTACCGGGGAGGCGAGCTGACCGTCTGTGCGAATGTGCGAAGAAGGGTCAGTGGGCATGGAGTACGACTACGTGATCGTCGGCGCGGGATCCGCTGGATGCGTGCTGGCCAACCGGCTCTCCGCGGATCCGGCGGTGACGGTCGTGCTGGTCGAGGCGGGCGGGACCGACGACAAGCTCGCGGTCCGGATGCCCGCCGGGTTCGGCAGGCTCTTCAAGACCGAGGACGACTGGAACTTCACCACCGCCAAGCAGGCCGAGCTGTCCGGCCGCGAACTCTACTGGCCGCGCGGGCGGATGCTCGGCGGCTCCTCGTCGATGAACGCCCAGATGTGGGTGCGCGGGCACAGGGCCGACTACGACGGCTGGGGAGTGCCCGGCTGGTCCTACGACGAGGTCCTGCCGTACTTCCACAGGATCGAGCGCCGCGTCGGCTCCAACCACGACGGCGTGTACGGCACGCGGGGCCCGGTCCACATCGAGGAGCTGCGCACCCCCAACCCCGCCACCGCGGCCTTCCTCCGGGCGTGCGGGGAGCTGGGGCTCACCCGGCTGGCGGAGCTGAACGGCCCCTCCAACGAGGGCTACTCCCAGACCCCGGTCACCCAGAACAGGGGCCGCCGCTGGAGTTCCGCCGACGCCTACCTCAGGCCCGCGGCGAAGCGGCCCAACCTCACCGTGCTGACCTCCTTGCACGTGCGCGAGATCCTGGTCGCCGACGGGCGCGCGACCGGTGTGAGGTACGGCGACGGCACGGTGGTGCGGGCGCGCAAGGAGGTCATCCTGTCGGCGGGGGCGATCGGTTCCCCGCACCTGCTGATGCTGTCGGGCATCGGTGCGGCGGACGAGTTACGGGCGGGCGGCGTCGAGCCGGTCCACGAGCTGCCCCAGGTCGGCAAGAACCTCCAGGACCACCTGGCCTCGGGCATCTTCCTGCACTGTCCCCAGTCGATCACGCTCGCGGGCGCGGAGTCGATCGGCAACCTGCTTCGCTTCCTGGTCGGCCGTAGAGGAATGCTCACCTCGAACGTCGGCGAGGCCGTGGCCTTCATCCGCACCTCTCCCGACGAGCCCGCCCCCGACATCGAGCTGATCTTCGCTCCCGGGCCCTTCATCAACCACGGGCTCACCCCGCCGCCGGGCCACGGCCTGACCGTCGCCTCGATCCTGCTCCAGCCGGAGAGCCGCGGGCACATCTCCCTGAACGGCCGCGAGGTCGTGATCGACCCGGGGTACCTGACGGCGGAGGCCGACGTCCGGCGGCTGGTCGCCGGGCTGAGGAAGGCCGGGGAGCTGTTCGAGACCGCCGCGCTGGAGCCGTTCGCCGGACCGCCGATGGACCCGTACTGGGGCGCGCGGACCGACGAGGAGCTCGCCCGCTGGATCCGGGAGCGCAGTGAGACCCTCTACCACCCGGTGGGCACCTGCCGGATGGGGCAGGACGCCGACTCGGTGGTGGATCCCGACCTGAAGGTCAGGGGGATCGACGCCCTCCGGGTCGTCGACGCCTCGATCATGCCGGTCATCAACCGCGGGCACACCCACGCGCCCACCCTCATGATCGCTGAAAAGGCCGCCGACCTGATCGCCGGTGACGGGTGACGTGTTGACCGCCGGTGGGCCGCCGGTGGGCCGTGCCTGATGCCGTGGCGCGCGCCGGCGGTCCCGCGAGGTCGAGGATCTCATTCCGGCTGACCGGATCGGAGATCACATGGCAGGATCAGTGACCAGAATGAGATTCCAATGGAGGCTGGTGTGACGGTTTCACTCGCGGATATCGACCTGTCGGACATCGCCTTCTGGGAACGGCCGATGGTCGAGCGCGAGGAGGCTTTCGCGCTGCTACGCGCACAGCCGGTCCCGGTGCTGTTCCCCGAGCCGCCGGTCGCCTACGCGGCTCCGGGGCCGGGCTTCTACGCGCTGGTGAGGCACGCCGACATCGTCGAGGCCAGCCGCCGACCCGACGTCTTCTCCTCGGGCCGGGGCACGACCTCCGTCCAGGACCTGGGGGCCGAGTTCGGCGAGTACTTCGGCTCGATGATCAATATGGACGACCCTCGGCACGCCCGGCTCCGCCGTATCGTCTCCCGGGCGTTCACCCCGAAAATGATCAAACAGTTCGAGGCCGACGTGCAGGTCGAGGCCACCCGGATCGTGGACGACCTCCTCGCCAAGGGGCCCGGGTGCGACTTCGTGACCGAAGTGGCCGTCAAGCTGCCCTTGAAGATCATTTGCGACATGATGGGTGTCGGCGCCGAGCACTACCAGACGGTCCTCGACGCGTCCAACATCATCCTGTCGGGCGGCGACCCCGAATTCATCGCGGACGTCAGCCGCGCGGCCGAGCTGCTCCTCGGCGCGGGACAGCGCCTGCAGGACCTCGTCGTCTCCCTGGCCGCCGAAGGCGGTGACAACCTCATCACCTCCCTGACCAGCGCCAACATCGACGGGGAGAGGCTCACCGCGCAGGAGCTCGGCTCGTTCTTCATCCTGCTGGTCGTGGCGGGCAACGAGACCACACGCAACGCCATCTCGCACGGCCTGCACCTGTTCACCCAGAACCCCGACCAGCGCGCCCTGCTGCTCGACGACCTGAAGGGCCGCCTGCCCGGCGCGGTCGAGGAGATCGTCCGCCTGGCCTCGCCCGTCGCCTGGATGCGCCGCAGCCTCACCCGGGACCACGAGATGAACGGCCACCTCTATCGCGAAGGTGACAAGGTCCTGCTCTACTACTGGGCCGCCAATCGCGACGAGGACGTCTTCTCCGACCCCTACCGCTTCGACATCCAGCGCGCAGACGGCCCGCACCTGGGCTTCGGCGGCCCGGGGCCGCATTTCTGTCTCGGCGCCCACCTGGCCCGCCGTGAGATCACCGTGATGTTCCGGGAACTGTTCACCCGGCTCCCGGAGATCCGCTCCGTCGGCGAGCCCGACCGCCTGCGGTCAAGCTTCATCAACGGCATTAAGCATCTCACCTGCGAGTTCTGAAGCTTTGACCGCTTAAAGCATGACTTGTACGGCTATCCATTGACGTAAATGGTTGCTTTCGCAAATGATTGGCGCCATGACCGTGACGCCAGCCGAGCGAAAGCCGATCATCTCCGCCGACGATTTCGACCTGTCGGACCATGACTTCTGGGCCAGGCCCATACCCGAGAGGGAGCACGCCTTCCAGCTCCTCCGGGATCTTGAACACCCCGCCTTCTACGAGGAGGTGGAGCTCTCCTTCGCGCCGAGGGGGCCCGGATACTACGCGCTGGTCAAGCATGCGGACATCCTGGAGGCCAGTCGCAATCCCGAGGTGTTCTGCTCGGGGGAGGGCGGAGCCACCAACATCCCGGACATGCCGCCGGAGTTCACCGAGTACTTCGGCTCGATGATCAATATGGACGATCCCCGGCACGCCCGGCTCCGCCGTATCGTCTCCCGGGCGTTCACCCCGAAAATGATCAAACAGTTCGAGGCCGATGTCGACACGGCCGCCGCCCGCATCGTGGACGATCTCCTCGCCAAGGGGCCCGGATGCGACTTCGTGACCGAGGTGGCCGCCAAACTGCCCTTGAAGATCATCTGCGACATGATGGGGATCCCGGAGAAGGACTACGGCACGGTCTTCGAACGGTCCAACATGATCCTCGGCGGGTTCGACCCCGAGTACGGCGGCGAGGACATGTCCACCGTCGCGGAGAAGCTGCTGACCGCCGGGATGGAGCTGCAGCAGCTCGTCCAGGACCTCGCCGCGCAGCGGGCCGAGCACCCCACGAGCGATCTCATCTCATCGCTGGTCAACGCCAACATCGACGGGGAGAGGCTCACCGCGCAGGAGCTCGGTTCGTTCTTCATCCTGCTGGTCGTGGCGGGCAACGAGACCACACGCAACGCCATCTCGCACGGCCTGCACCTGTTCACCCAGAACCCCGACCAGCGCGCCCTCCTGCTTGAGGACCTCGACGGCCGTCTCCCCGGCGCGGTCGAGGAGATCGTCCGCCTGGCCTCGCCGGTGAACTACATGCGCCGCAAGGTCACTCGCGACCACGAGATGAACGGCCAGCTCTACCGCAAGGGCCAGAAGGTCGTCCTGTACTACTGGGCCGCCAACCGGGACGAGAGCGTCTTCCCCGACGCGCTCCGCTTCGACATCACCCGCAGCCCCAACCCGCACGTCGGCTACGGCGGACCGGGGCCGCACTTCTGCCTCGGCGCCCACCTGGCCCGCCGTGAGATCACCGTGATGTTCCGGGAACTGCTACGCCGCGTCCCGCAGATCGAGGGTGGCAGCCCGGAACGGCTCTACTCCAACTTCATCAACGGGATCAAGCACATGAACTGCGAGTTCTGAGTCACGAAGTCGTCGCCTTGATCGACTTGAAGACGGTGTTGATGTCGGGCAGCAACTCCTTCTTGCTGTCCGGCACCGACATGTAGACGATCGCGGGCAGGTCGGCACCGGTGCTCACGGCGGCCACGACCATGGTGGTCTTGGCCTCACCGGAAGTGATCTCGTAGGCGGCGAGCTGGCCCGGCAGGCCGTCGACGGTCAAGGTCTGCTGGGCGGTCTTGCGGGCGGTGTTGCCCTCGGGGAAGAACTTGTTGCGGCCGGCGGACGCCACCGCGTTGATCACGGGGGCGAGGTTCTCCGGCGAGGTGTACTTGCTCTTCAGCCGGGGCGAGAGCGGGCCCGACATCACCTGGGCGAACTGCGTCTTGCCCGTGGAGTCCGGTCCCGCCGGGAGATACTGGCGGGTGGCGAATCCGAAGACCGTGGGCACGGTCGAACGCTGATCCTGGCGCCAGGGAGCGCCGAGCTTGGTCAGGGTGATCCCCGCCCCCTGGTCGGTGAGGGTGCCGGCGACCGGCGAGGCCTCACCGGGGAAGCGCGGCAGACGGCCCAGCGGCTTGGGCTTGGAGGGGGCCTTGCCGGTGGCCGCGGGCTTGGCCGTGGTGGTGGCGGGCTCCTCCTCGGCCGAGGCCAGCGGTCCGGCCACGAACGCCCAGATCAGCGCGATGATCAGCGCGACGGCCACGGAGCCGGCGAGCGCGAAGACCCAGACCGGCTTGCCCTGCCCGTCGAGATCCTCGTCGTCCATGGCCTGGTAGTTGTCGCCGAAGACCGTGTTCCACAGCTCCTGCTGACGCTCGGGCGGCGGGGTCTTCGGGCCGCTGATCTGGCCCGCGGTGACGAACGGCTTGCTCGGGTCGGACGGATCCCTGCTCAGGTGGTGGCCCGGCTGACCCTGCTGCACGGGCGGGGCCGGCGGGATCTGCGAGGTCTGCTGGAGCTGGGGGCCGTTGCCGGGATGCTGACCGTCGGGGCCCCGAGGCGGGAAGACGGGGACATCCGGTGCGGCCGAGGTGGCCGCCGCGGTCGCGGCGGCCAGAGCCCACATGGCGGGGTTGTCCGCCACGCCGAAGCTACGACGCGGCGCGGGGCCGGCACCGTTGGCGGCGTTGCCGCCACCTCTGCCGTTGCCGTCGCCGAAAGGAGCACCGTTGCCGGAGGGAGCACCACCGAGCGCGGCGACGGGGACATCGGCCGGAGGGGTCGCCCGGGGAGGGGAGAAGAGCGGGTTCTGCGTCGCGGCGGGACCCGCGCTCCACGCCGTGTTCTCCGCCGGAGGCGGGGGAGTGGGCGGCCACACGCTGTTCTCCGCCCCGTGAGGCGGCGGCCAGGAGCCGAGGTTCTCCCGCGGGGGCCCGGAGGCCTGCCAGGAGTCGGCCGGCGGTGAACCGGGAACCTGCGGGCGGCCCTGGTCGCCCGCCTGGGGACCGGAGGCGCCGCCCCCCTGCGGCGCGGTGGCCTGCTGCCATCCGTCGCCCGGGGAAGGGGCGCCGGGAGAGGTCTGCTGCCAGCCGTCGCCGGGGGAGGTCTGCCATCCGCCGCCGTTTCCCTGCGGGCCGGAGGTCTGCTGCCAGCCGTCGTTTCCTCTCGGCGAGCCGCCCTGGTTCGCCGGAGGGGTGAAAGCCTGCTGCCAGCTACTGCTGCCCAAAGAGGGGTTGCTGGGAGAGCTCTGCTGCCACGGAGCCTCGGCCGGAAAACCGGTGGCCCGCTGCCGGTCGTCGTTTCCTCCCTGTGGCGCGGCGGCCTGCTGCCAGCCGTCACCACCCTGTGGCGCGGCGGCCTGCCAGCCATCGCCTCCCTGCGGCGCGGCGGCCTGTTGCCGGCCGTCGCCTCCCTGCGGGCCGGGAGCCGGTGGACGGCCCTGGTTGCCTGCCTGGGGACCGGAGGCCTGCTGCCAGCCGTTGCCCGGGGAGGGGTTGCTGGGAGAGGTCTGCTGCCACGAACTCTCGGCCGGGGGACCGGAGGGCTGCTGCCGGTCGTCGTTTCCTCCCTGTGACGCGGCGGCCTGCTGCCAGCCGTTGCCGGGAGAGGTGATGCCGGGGGAGGTCTGCCACGAACCGTCGGCTCGATGCTCGTCCTGGGGAAGAGGAAGTCGGGGGCTGCTGGTGCCAAGGGGGTCCTGCGCCCAGGTGGGCGGCGGCTCTTCTGCCTCCGGCCATGCCCGAGGCAGGGGGGATTGGCTGGACTGCTCCGAGGCCATGCTTTCCTTACCTCCCGCGCGGGTGCCCGAATTAGGGGTATTGGGCATGGTCTCACGTAGGACAGGGGGATTCGCAGGGAAACTGGAGAACGCTCCCCTGAACTGGAGTCCGGTGGGGTCGGTTGGTGGATCCTGCAGGGGCAGGCCGACCTCCGAAGGATCCGGGCCCTGCCCCGGCTCGACTGAATGTGCCACGGTAAAGAGAGTAAGCGGGGGGACGTACGAGGTCACAACAGGTGTATCGCCATCCGGTCTCGTCTTGCCCGGATGTGCGAGCGTCCCCATTGTGCCGACCGGCCGCTCCGCTGTCCCCCTTTCATGATGATCGGCCTTGTTTTCCCAGGCCATGAATATGACTTGTGGACTGCGATAGGCTTGGAATATGCATGCCGCGACCTTGCTGCTTACCGGGCCGCATCGGATTTCCTGGCTCTGAGTGCCCTGCCGATGCGGCTGCCCTTCGCGTGAGCGGAGGGTTTTTCCATTGGGCCAGAACGGGCCAGATCATCTGCACAGACGTATACCGAGGGAAGATTGAACGTGAGCGAGCGAGCCGACACGCAGAGCGACGAGCAGCATTATGACCCGCAGGCGCTGCAGGTCAAATGGCAGCAGCGGTGGGAGGAGCTGGACCCCTTCCGGGCCTCCGACGACCCCGCCGACACGCGTGAACGACGCTACGTGCTCGACATGTTCCCCTATCCCTCGGGCGACCTGCACATGGGTCACGCCGAGGTGTTCGCCATCGGCGACGTCGTCTCCCGTTACTGGTTCCAGCGCGGTTACAACGTGCTGCACCCCATCGGCTGGGACTCCTTCGGCCTGCCCGCCGAGAACGCGGCGATCCGGCGCAACGCGCACCCCGCCGAGTGGACCTACGCCAACATCGAGACCCAGGCCCACTCCTTCAAGCGTTACGCGGTTTCCTTCGACTGGTCTCACCGCCTGCACACCAGCGACGCCGAGTACTACAAGTGGACCCAGTGGCTGTTCATCCGCTTCTTCGAGCGCGGCCTGGCCTACCGCAAGGGCGGCCTGGTCAACTGGTGCCCGAACGACCAGACCGTGCTGGCCAACGAGCAGGTCGTCGCCGGGCGGTGCGAGCGATGCGGGGCCGACGTCGTCCGCCGCGAGCTGACCCAGTGGTATTTCAAGATCACTGACTACGCCGACCGGCTGCTGGACGACATGGTGCAGCTGAAGGACGGCTGGCCGGAGCGCGTGCTGACCATGCAGCGCAACTGGATCGGCCGCTCCGAGGGCGCCGACGTCAACTTCGTGATCGAAGGTCGCGACGAGCCGGTCACCGTCTACACCACCCGCCCCGACACCCTGTACGGCGCGACCTTCTTCGTGGTCGCCCCGGACGCGCCGCTGGCGGCGGAGATCGTCACCGACGACCGGCGTGAGGCGTTCGAGGCGTACCAGGCCGAGGTGGCCAAGCTGTCCGACATCGACCGGCTGTCCACCGAGAAGGAGAAGACCGGCGTCTTCCTGGGCCGGTACGCGATCAACCCGGTCAACGGCGAGCGCATGCCGGTCTGGGCGGCCGACTACGTGCTGTCCGACTACGGCCACGGCGCCATCATGGCCGTGCCCGCGCACGACCAGCGCGACCTGGACTTCGCCCGGACCTTCGATCTGCCGGTACGGGTGGTCGTGCACACCGGCCTGGCCGACCCCGGCGAGACCGGCGTCGCCACCTCCGGCGACGGCGCGATGGTCAACTCCGGCCCGCTGGACGGCCTGGCCAAGGCCGACGCGATCCGCAAGATCACCGAGGTGCTGAGCGAGCGGGGCACGGGGCGTCCCACGGTCAACTTCCGGCTGCGCGACTGGCTGCTGTCCCGCCAGCGCTTCTGGGGCTGCCCGATCCCGATCATCCACTGCCTCGACTGCGGCGAGGTCCCCGTCCCCGACGACCAGCTGCCCGTCACCCTGCCCGACCTGCGCGGTGAGGCCCTGACCCCCAAGGGGGTCTCCCCGCTGGCCTCGGCCGAAGACTGGGTCAACGTCGACTGTCCCAAGTGCGGCGGTCCCGCCATGCGCGACACCGACACGATGGACACCTTCGTCGACTCCTCCTGGTACTTCCTGCGCTACGTGGACCCCTCCTACGAGGGCGGCCCGTTCGACGTGGAGAAGCTGCGCCAGTGGGGGCCGATCGACCAGTACGTCGGCGGCGTCGAGCACGCGGTGCTGCACCTGCTGTACTCGCGATTCTTCACCAAGGTCCTGCACGACATGGGCATGGTCGATTTCGTCGAGCCCTTCACCCGCCTGCTGAACCAGGGTCAGGTGATCAACCAGGGCAAGGCGATGTCCAAGTCGCTGGGCAACGGCGTGGACCTGGGCGAGCAGATCGACTCCTACGGCGTGGACGCGGTCCGGCTGACCGTGGTGTTCGCCGGCCCGCCCGAGGACGACATCGACTGGGCCGACCTCTCCCCGGCCGCGTCGCAGAAGTTCCTGGCCCGTGCGTTCCGTGTCATGGCCGAGGCCGGTGCGGCCTCGGCTCCCGGCACGGACTTCGCCACCGGTGACCTGAACCTGCGCAAGATCGTCCACCGGACCGTCGAAGAGGTCACCCGGCTGGTCGAGTCCCATCGCTTCAACGTCGCGGTGGCCCGCATGATGGAGCTGACGAGCGCGACCCGCAAGGCCATCGACTCCGGCCCCGGAGCCTCGGACCCGGCGGTCCGAGAGGCCGCCGAGACCCTGGCGGTCATGCTGTCGCTGGTCGCGCCGTACGCCGCGGAAGAGGGCTGGGAGCGGCTGGGCCACCCCGCCACGGTCGCCAAGGCGGGCTGGCCGACGGCCGACCCGGCCCTGCTGGTCCAAGACTCCGTCACCTGCGTCGTCCAGGTCGCCGGCAAGGTGCGCGACCGGCTGGAGGTCTCCCCGGAGATCTCCGACGCGGAGCTGGAGGCTCTGGCGCTGGCGTCCGAGAAGATCCAGCCCTTCCTGTCCGGCGCGCCGCGCAAGGTCATCGTCCGTGCGCCCAAGCTGGTCAACATCGTCCCCTGACCCGCGTCCCCGGATGAACGCCGGAGGTGTCCCGTGCCGCTCACGCGGTCTCTCGCAGAACGCGTGAGCGGCACGGGACACCTGCTTTCACAGACGCGTCCGCTGGTTCGACGCCTTGACCGCGTGCACGGAAGGCGACGGCCCACCGTGCCGTCCTCTCCGTTCTCTCCGTCTCCGCCGTTCTCTCCGTCTCCGCTGTCTTCTCCGTCTCCGTCCTCTCCGTCTCGCCGTCCTCCCGTCGAACGCGGCGGCGTCGCGGCACGGCGATCTGTCATGCCGGCAGAACGTGATCCCACCCGTGTGGCATGGCCCTCACACGCCTGCCGGCCGGCGCGAATGTTACGGTGTGTGTCCATTCCACTCCACGGAGTCTCGCCGAAGGAGTGATCGCGCCCCCGAGATCACTCCCGCGTGGCTCCTCACCCCCGGTTCGACGACGGGGCGCCGGCCCGCATCTCGGTAGCCGGTGGTGGAAGGGAAGGACAACGGCTGACAGGGGGATAGAGGCATGCGGGTATCGGTATTGGGGATGGGCAGCATGGGGCGGGCGCTGGCCCTGCGGTTGCTCGAACGCGGTCATGTGGTCACGATCTGGAACCGGACGCCGGGCAAGGCGGCCGAGGTCGTCGACGCCGGTGCCGTGGAGGCGTCCTCGCCGATCGAGGCCGCGCGGGGAACCGAGGCCGTGCTGATGTCGCTCGCCGACGACAGGGCGGTCCGTGACGTCATGACCCGGCTGGCCGATCTCGGATCGGATCCCGGAGGGCCGATCGTGGCCGATATGAGCACCGTCTCTCCGGACACGTCCCGCGCGCTGGTGGATCTGGTGCCGGGAGGCCGTTTTGTGGCCGCCCCCATCCTCGGAGGGCCTCAGGCCGTCGTCGAGGGGCAGGCCATGGGGCTGCTGGGAGGCGAACGCGATCTCGTGGACCGGCTGAAGCCGATCTGGCCGGATCTCTTCGCCACGCGCTGGTACTACTGCGGGGGCGACCCGGGAAACGCCCTGACGTACAAGCTTCTGAACAACTATCTGATGATGTCGGGTATCGCCGTCATCGCCGAAGTGGTGGCGACGGGTCAGGCGGCCGGACTCGACGAGGCGATGCTGAGGGAGTTTCTCTTCCAGTGGCCGACCGTCGCGCCCGCCCTGCACAACCGGCTCGACGGCATCCTCGGTGACGACCACCGCGGATGGTTCACGACGTCGCTCGGTGCCAAGGACGTGCGGCTCACCGTGGAGGTCGCGGAGTCGAGGGGTATTGATCTTCCGATCGCCCGGCTGGTCGAACGGCGCTACGAGGAAGCCGCCGAGCGTGGATGGAGCGACTCCGACATAACCGCGGTCGTGGAGTTGCTCAGGGACCGGCGTCGCTGAACGCCGGAGGGGAGCGTGGCCCTGGCCGGGTGGCCTCGCTCCCCTCCGATGTGTTGTCTCGCGGTGTGCGTCAGAGCTTGCGCAGAACCGCCACGACCTTGCCCAGGACGGTGGCCTCGTCACCCGGGATCGGGTCGTAGTTCGAGTTGTGCGGGACCAGCCAGACGTGGCCGTCCTTGCGCTTGAAGGTCTTGACCGTGGCCTCACCGTCGATCATCGCCGCGACCACGTCGCCGTTGTCGGCCACGGGCTGCTGGCGCACGACCACCCAGTCGCCGTCGGCGATCGCCGCTTCGATCATCGAGTCGCCGGTCACCTGGAGCAGGAAGAGCGTGCCCTCGCCGACGAGTTGCTTGGGCAGGGCGAAGACGTCTTCGACGCTCTCCTCGGCGAGAATCGGGCCACCGGCGGCGATCCGGCCGACGAGCGGCACGTAGGCCGCGGTCGGGCGGTTGACCGGCGCCTCGTCGTCTCCGGCGCCGGGATCCACCCACAACGCGGGCTCGCCGGGGAGACGCACCTCGAGCGCGCGGGGACGGTGCGGATCGCGGCGCAGGTAGCCCTTGCGCTGCAACGCCGTCAACTGGTGCGACACGCTGGAGGTGCTGGTGAGCTGCACCGCCTCACCGATCTCTCGCATGGACGGCGGATAGCCGCGCTGCTGCACGGAATCACGGATGACCTCAAGGATCTTCCGCTGCCTGGGGGTGAGGCCAAGAGAGTCACGTCTGCGTACCGCCAGGTCGCCGGTGGCCGAACCGTTCTCGTCATGCTCGCTCATGCGATCTCCTCGCATCCCGGTCTGTATTGATTGCGTCGCACACAGCGACCGTACTCCGACCGAAGATCATACTCAAACAATAGTTCGAATGTCCTCGAAATCGATGCCAGCGTGGTGTACAACATCGTACGGGAGTTCGATCGACATCGTGTTCGATTCACCGATCTTTCTTCGACATGTGTTCGGCCAGGTCGAAGGGATGGGGGCCATCATGAAGCCGACCGCGACGACACTGCGATCCGTGCCGTCACCGAGATCCGTGGCGCCGCCGGAATCCGCGAAAACACCGCCGGCCGCGAAAACGCCGCCGCCCGCGAGGATGCTGCGGTCCGTGCCGCCGTCGGGAGCCGTTCCGTCATCGAGATCCGCGACGCCACCGAGGTCCGTGTCGTCATCGAGATCCGCGACACGGTCAAGGTCCGTTCCGACGCTGAGATCCGCGACACAGCCGAGGTCCGTGCCGCCGCCGAGATCCGTTCCGGCGCCGAGATCCGCGACACAGGCGAAGTCCGTGTCGCCGTCGAGGTCCGTGAGGATGTTGCGGTCCGTGCCGCCGTCGAGATCCTCGAAGGCGCCGCGCCCCGCGGCGAAACCGCGGTCCGTGCCGGCGCCGCGCTCGCGGGCGGTGGCGTCCCCGCGGCCGGGTTCGCGGAGGGGTGCCGGGCGTCCTCATGCGCCGCTGCGCCTCACTCGGCGTGGGAGGATTGTGGTGGTGGCGGTGCTCGCGCTGCTGACTTTGGGAGGGCTCTGGATCGGGGGCCGCATCGACGCCGCCTCGGCGGGCGAGCGGAGAGGCCACGAGGGCCTGCACTGGGTCGTGGTGCAGAGGGGCGACACACTGCGGGAGATCGTGGACGCGGTGACGAGAAAGGTCGATCCCGACGGGGTGACTCGCCAGATCATGGATCTCAACGGGCTGTCCGGCTCGGTGGTCCAGCCCGGGACCCGGCTCTACCTGCCCGCCGGTCTCACCCCCTGAGGGGGTGCCCCCGGAGGTCGTTTCGACGTCTCGTTCGAAACGTCGAGCGAAGGTTCGTGAAGCGTGAGGGGGTCACTCGGGAGGTCTTCGAAGGGCGACACGCCGGACGACGGCGGCTGATCAGCGACTTCGCTCCGAAGGGTCTTCCTAACTTGCGTTCATGGTCCGACCCTCCTACCGTTGGACCACAACATCTAGTGGCTTCGGCGACATACTTCACCATAGATTGTGTTTCCATTACCGCACCTCGACTATTCGAGGAGCGTGCGCACGCGTCTCTTCCCGAGCGCTGTGAGGTGCATGGGGTGAGTGAGCCGCTCAGCCGGTCAGGGAGGCGACACGCGTGCACTGTCCGTTCTGCCGTCACCCTGACACGCGGGTCATCGACAGCCGCTCCACCGAGGACGGCGGCGCCATCCGCCGCAGGCGCACATGCCCGGAGTGCGGGCGCAGGTTCACCACGCAGGAGACGGTGCTGCTCATGGTGAGCAAGCGCAGTGGTGTGACCGAGCCGTTCTTCAGGGACAAAGTGGTCGCCGGGGTTCGGCGGGCCTGCCAGGGCAGGCCGGTCGGCGAAGACTCGCTGGCACGACTGGGCCAGCTGGTCGAGGAGGGCATCCGGGCGACCGGGTGCGCGGAGATCCCCGCGCACGAGGTCGGGCTCGCGATCCTGGGCCCGCTCCGTGAGCTGGACGAAGTGGCCTACCTACGGTTCGCCTCCGTCTACCGCGGATTCGAGACCCTCGCCGACTTCGAGGCGGAGATCGAGCAGCTGCGGACAGAGCGTTCCATCAAGCAAGACTGAATCAGACCCCGGGCGCCGGGGGACAGGGCGGCGCGTTGATGTATCCGGCTCGAGGGCCCTTCAAGGGCCCCGGAAGGGGGAAGTCATGACGGAAACCGTCAGTGGTGCGGTTACACGTGGGGGCAAGCGAGTGCACAAGGGTTTGAGGATGAAGCGCATCTTCACCACACCTGGAGTGCATCCCTACGATGAGGTGCTCTGGGAGCGCCGTGACGTCGTCATGACCAACTGGCGCGACGGGTCGATCAACTTTGAGCAGCGGGGCGTCGAGTTCCCCCAGTCCTGGTCGGTCAACGCCGCCAACATCGTGACCACCAAGTATTTCCGCGGCGCGGTCGGCACCCCGCAACGCGAGTGGAGCCTCAAGCAGCTCGTCGACCGCGTGGTGGGCGTCTATACCAAGACCGCCGTCGAGCACGGCTACTTCGCCACCGAGGAAGACGCCGAGATCTTCGACCACGAGCTCAAGCACGCCCTGGTCAACCAGATCTTCAGTTTCAACTCGCCGGTTTGGTTCAACGTCGGCACGGCCTCGCCGCAGCAGGTCAGCGCCTGTTTCATCCTGGCCGTCGACGACCAGATGGAGTCCATCCTCGACTGGTACAAGGAAGAGGGTGTGATCTTCAAGGGCGGTTCGGGCTCCGGCGTGAACCTCTCCAGGATCCGCTCCTCCAAGGAACTGCTCTCCAGCGGCGGTACGGCCAGCGGCCCGGTCTCCTTCATGCGCGGCGCGGACGCCTCCGCGGGCACCATCAAGTCGGGCGGCGCCACCCGCCGCGCGGCCAAGATGGTCGTCCTGGACGTGGACCACCCCGACATCGAGGAGTTCATCGAGACCAAGGCGCGCGAGGAGGACAAGGTCCGCGCGCTGCGCGACGCCGGGTTCGACATGGACCTGGGCGGCAAGGACATCGTCTCCGTCCAGTACCAGAACGCCAACAACTCCGTGCGCGTCTCCGACGAGTTCATGAACGCGGTGGAGAAGGGCGAGCGGTTCGGCCTGCGCGCCCGCCTCACCGGCGAGGTCATCGAGACGGTCGAGGCCAAGGACCTGTTCCGCAAGATGGCCAAGGCGGCGTGGGAGTGCGCCGACCCGGGTGTCCAGTACGACGACACGATCAACGACTGGCACACCAGCCCGGAGACGGGCCGCATCACCGCCAGCAACCCGTGCTCGGAGTACCTGCACCTGGACAACTCCTCCTGCAACCTGGCGAGCATCAACCTGCTCAAGTTCCTGAACGACGACGACTCCTTCGACATCGCGAGCTTCGTGAAGGTCACCGAGCTGGTCATCACCGCGATGGACGTCTCCATCACCTTCGCCGACTTCCCGACCCAGAAGATCGACGAGACCACCCGGGCCTACCGCCAGCTCGGCATCGGCTACGCCAACCTCGGCGCGCTGCTCATGGCCACCGGCCACGCCTACGACTCCGACGGCGGCCGGGCCGTCGCCGGGGCCATCACCTCGCTGATGACCGGCGTCTCCTACCGCCGCAGCGCCGAACTGGCCGCGGTCGTCGGGCCGTACGACGGCTATGCCCGCAACGCCGACGCCCACAAGCGGGTCATGCGCAAGCACAGCGAGGCCAACGACGGCCTGCGCACGATCGACGCGATCGACGGCGCCATCCACCGGGAGGCCTCCAAGCAGTGGGCGGAGTGCCTCAAGCTCGGTGACAAGAACGGCTACCGCAACGCTCAGGCCTCGCTGCTCGCGCCCACCGGCACCATCGGCCTGATGATGGACTGCGACACCACCGGCATCGAGCCCGACCTCGCCCTGGTCAAGTTCAAGAAGCTCGTCGGCGGCGGCTCCATGCAGATCGTCAACCAGACGATCCCGCGGGCGCTCCGGCAGCTGGGCTACCAGGAGGAGCAGGTCGAGGCGATCGTCGAGTACATCGCCCAGAACAGCCACGTCGTGGACGCCCCCGGTCTCAAGCGGGAGCACTACGAGGTGTTCGACTGCGCCATGGGCGAGCGGGCGATCGCCCCCATGGGGCACGTCCGGATGATGGCCGCGGCCCAGCCGTTCCTGTCCGGCGCCATCTCCAAGACGGTCAACCTGCCCGAGTCCGCGACGATCGAGGACATCGAGCAGGTCTACATGGAGGGCTGGAAGCTCGGTCTGAAGGCCCTGGCCGTCTACCGCGACAACTGCAAGGTCGGCCAGCCGCTCTCCGTCGCCGGTAAGAAGAGCGACGAGAAGGCCGCTCCCGCGGAGCCGGCGGTCCAGGTCGTGGAGATCAGCCGCCCGACCCGCCGCCGGATGCCGAACCAGCGCCCCAGCACCACCACGCGCTTCACCGTGGGCGGCGCCAAGGGCTACATGACCGCCTCGTCCTACCCCGACGACGGTCTCGGCGAGGTCTTCCTGAAGATGTCCAAGCAGGGCTCGACCCTCGCGGGCGTCATGGACGCCTTCTCGGTGGCCATCTCCATCGGCCTGCAGTACGGCGTGCCGCTGGAGACCTACGTCGGCAAGTTCGTCAACATGCGCTTCGACCCGGCCGGCATGACCGACGACCCGGACGTCCGCATGGCCGCCTCGGTGATGGACTACATCTTCCGCCGCCTGGCCCTGGACCACCTGCCCTATGACGACCGGGCCGCCCTCGGCATCTTCTCCGCCTCCGAGCGCTCCGCCCAGCAGCGAGGTGAGGACCCGGCCCCGATCCACACCGACGAGGTCATCGCCGAGCTCGCCACCTCCGCGCCGATAGAGGAGCAGCCGCAGCCCCGCCCGGAAGCGGTCGCCGTGGCCGCCCCGGAGCGGGTCGGCTCCCTGGAGTCCCACCAGGGTCGCACCGCCGACGCGCCGCTCTGCATGACCTGCGGCACCAAGATGCGCCCCGCCGGTAGCTGCTACGTCTGCGAAGGCTGCGGCTCCACCAGCGGCTGCAGCTGATTTCAGGCGGAAAAGCAGCATCGGCTATGGAAGCCAGGTCTGCATAGTGCCTGGTGACGAAGGGGTCCGGAATCGAATCCGGACCCCTTCCGGTGTTTCCGGATTCCGATTTCACCGGCAGCTTCGATTCCACGCCTATCGGCACGAGTCGACGCCAGGAAGCCCAGAGGTACGACCAGTCGTCTTCCGCCGGGCGCCATTCGACGTGCGGGAAACGGCAGGGGACCTCCACATGGCCTTCGACAGCCGTGACGGCTTGGTCAGGGTGAGTGTGGACGTTCGCACGACCCAGTCCAGCCAGTGCAGGTTATGGGATCTGAGCCAGCTCGACCTGGCCATCCAGGCAGGGGTCTCCAGCCGGCACGTCAGCTTCGTCGAGACCGGGCGCACGATTCCCAGCCGACCGATGGTCCTGCACCTGGCGGAACAACTGCAGGTCCCGCTGAGAGAGCGCAACCGGCTCCTGGTCGCGGCGGGATACGCGCCGGTCTTCCAGAAGCGCCCGCTGGACGCCCCGGATCTGTCCGCGGCGCGTGAGGCCCTTCATCAGATCTTGCGGGGGCACGAGCCGAATCCGGCGTTGGTGGTGGACCATTGCTGGAATTTGATACTCGCCAACTCCGCCGCCGATGTGTTCCCGGACGGTGTCGCCCCCGCCTTGCTCGAACCACCGGTCAACATGATGCGCCTGGGCCTGCACCCTGACGGGTTCGCACCCCGTCTGCTCGATCTGGAGCAGGTACGGGGATTTCTGCTGCCGCGGTTGGCGCGACAGGTGCAGCGGAGGGGGGATCCCCAGTTGAGCGATCTCTATGCGGAACTGGTCTCCTACGGCGCTCCCGGGCAGCTTCAGCCGCCAGATCCCGCTGACATCGCCCTGCCCGTCCGCATCCGGCATCGAGGGGTCGAGCTGAGCTTCTTCAATACGATCACCACGTTCGGAGCCGCTTTCGACATCACGCTCGAAGAGATCGCGATCGAGGCGTACTTCCCCGCCGACGCGCGCACCGCGCTCGCATTGCGCGGAGGAACCCACTCGGCGGCGCCGAACACCGCACCCTCCGAATAAGCGCACGTCCCCGGTAGGCCGGGTGCGAGCAGGGTTTTGACGCGGGGCAAGCCACCGCATCGCAACGGGTTCGCTGTCCCGGACCTCCGGCGAAGGTCCGAGACGGCCTCTCGAACAGGCGTGCCGGTCAGGATCGTGATGGCTGGAACGACGAACGCCCGGCCCCTACGTGGCCGGGCGTTCGGTGCGGCACGGATTCGACGCTCACCGACGTGCCGGACACGAGCGTCCGCTGTGCACGATCAACGGAATGCGGCCAGCGCGACCGGCTGCCACTTCCGCCACGTGGCAAGCCGTTCCTCGTACTCGGCCTCGACCGGCTCGAACGACGTGCCGAAGAAGACCCGGGCCGGCGGGTCGTCGGTGTCGGCCAACTCCAGGATCGGCCCGCGCGTCGCCTTGGGGTCGCCGAGGTCCCACACGATTTCGGTGACCGCGCGGACCTCGGCGTAGTCCGGGTGCTCGGCACTGGTGCGGCCGCTGTTGCCACCGAAGTCGGTCGCGTACGGGCCGGGCTCCAGGCAGACAACGTCGATGCCGAAGTGCGTGACCTCCTTGCGGAGCGACTCCGACAGCCCTTCCACCGCCCACTTCGAAGCGTGGTAGCCACCGATGCCGGGGAACGCCCGGACCCCGCCCTCGCTGGTGACCTGGATGATCCGGCCGTGACCCTGCGCGCGCAGCACAGGCAGGACCGCCTGCGTCACCCATAGCGTGCCGAAGAAGTTGGTCTCCATCTCGGCGCGGATCTCGGTCTCGGTCAGTTCCTCGACCATGCCGAAATGGCCGTAGCCCGCGTTGTTGACCACCACGTCCAGCGCGCCGAAGTGCTCAGCCGCCTGCCGCACGGCGGCGAACACGGCCGCGCGGTCGGTGATGTCGAGCCGCAGGGGCAGGACGGCGTCGCCGTACTTCTCGGTGAGGGGATGCGAGTGGTCGAGGTCGCGTGAGGTGGCGGCGACCCGGTCACCCCGCTCGAGGGCGGCCTCCGCCCACTCGCGACCGAACCCCTTCGACGTGCCGGTGATGAACCACGTCTTGGACAACGTCTTCACCTCTCTCCAGTCGATACCTTTGATGGCAAGAGTAGCATGGAATGCATTAATTGAATGGATGGTATCGTTGCCGTATGGAAGGTCGGCGAGATCGGAAGAAGCGGCAGACCCGCGAGCGGATCCAGACCTCGGCGCTGGAGCTGTTCGCGTCGCACGGCTACCGCAACACGACCATCGCGGCGATCGCCGAGCACGCGGACGTCGCGACGCGGACCGTCACGCTGCACTTCCCCACCAAGGAAGACCTGCTGTTCGCCGACGACCCGTTCGGCCCGGAGTCGCTGGCGGCCCGTCTCGACACCCGGCCCGGCGCCGTCCTCGATGTCGTCGGCGAGTGGATGCGCGACACGATGCACGCCCTCGACGAACGCGACGCCGACCAGGGCCGCAAGCCGGGCGAGACCTGGTCCCTGCGCGTCAAACGCGCCACCCTGATAGCCGAGGACGAGGACCTCCGCGGCCGCGGCCGCGGAGGCTACTACGAACTCGAACGCCTGATCGCCGCCGCCATCGGCGAGGACCTGGGCCTGGCGCCCGACGCGCTGGCCCCGCGCCTGACCGCGTACACCGTGGTGGGCGGCCTGCGCGAGCTGTACATGACCCACGAGGCCCACCATCGCGACACCGCCACCGAGGAACTGCTTCCCCTGGTCGACCGCGTACTCGACTTCGCCCGCGCGGGCCTGGCCAGGCTCGCGGACAAACCATCGCCGGCTCACCTCGGCCCCTGAGCCACACCGCTCGTTCGACGATCCTGGCACTTGCCATGAGGGACAGGCGCGGACGGAGAACGCCGCGAGCGTGAACGAGCCCTCCGACGCGGTCCGCCATGAGGGTGACGCCGTCGCCTGTCCTCAGTTCCTCGGTGCGACGAGCGTCGCCGCGTCCTCCGTGGCCGCCGGTGGCCGCTTGTGCCGGGTCATCCCGACGCCGACGAGGACGACGGCCATTCCCGCGATGACGCGGAGGCCGAGCTCCTCGCCGAGCACGATCGCCCCCAGTGCCACCGAGACGATCGGCAGCAGGTAGCCGACGGTGGCGGCGCTGGTCGCGCCTTCGTCCGCGATGAGCCGGTAGTTGAGGTAGAAGGTGATTCCGGTGCTGAAGATCCCGAGAATGACGACGGCGATCACGGCCTTCGGATGGAGATCCACCGGTACCGCGCCACCGGCGAGCAGGGCCGGCGTGCTCAGTCCCGTGGCGGCGACGAGCTGGGCCGCGGCCAGGGCGAGGGGGGCGCCGCCCTTCGGGGTGAGCTTGCGTCCCATGTAGGCGAAGGCGATGGCGTAGCTCACCGCCGCACCGAGCAGGGCGAGGGAACCCCAGCTCAGGAGCCCGGCCTCGTGCCAGGGGGCGAAAATCAGCAACGTGCCCGCGAACCCGAGCAGGAGCCCGCCCAGGCGGGCCGGGTGCGGTCCGCGTTCGGTGCCGATGGCGATGCCGATCAGCAGGGACCACAGCGGAGTCGTCGCGTTCAGCACGCCGGCCGTCCCGGAGTCGGCGGTCTGCTCGCCGATGCCGAAGAGGAGGAACGGCAGAGCGTTGCAGAAGAGGGCGGCCACGACGAGGTGGCCCCAGGTCGTGCGATCTCGCGGGAGGTGCTGGCGCGCGAGGCGGGCCAGGCCGAGAAGGACGGCCGCACCGAGCGCGGAGCGGGCGAAGGTGATCTGGAACGGGGTCAGCCCGTTGTTCAGGGCCAGTTTGATCCAGAGAAAGCTCGATCCCCACAGCAGCGCGAGTACGGCCATGCGGGCCAACGAGCCACGTCCGCCGATGGTCACTTCTCGCCTCCTCGTCCGGTCGGTTCGACATGAACGTTGCCCGAGGAGAACCTGGCAGGACAAGTGAAAGCTTCTGCACTACCTTTAAGATCTGCTACATGCTTGATGTGCGACGCATGCAGGTCCTCCGCGCGGTGGTCACCAGCGGGTCGGTGACCGCCGCGGCGGCGGATCTGGGCTACACGCCGTCCGCCGTCAGCCAGCAGGTGGCGGCGCTGGAGAAACAGGCCGGGCTCGCGTTGCTCGAACGCGTCGGCCGGGGCGTACGGCCGACGGCGGCCGGGCGGCTGCTCACCGAGCACGCGGCCGTCATCGGCAGGCAGGTGGCCGAGGCGGAGGCGGCGCTGGCCGACCTGCGAGCCGGGCGCACGGGTCGGCTGGCGATCCGCTACTTCGCGACGGCGGGCGCCACCCTGGTGGCGCCCGCGCTGGCCCGGTTCCGCCGGGAATACCCGGGCGTGCAGGTCGACCTCAAGATGACCGACCCCGAGGACCCGCTGGGGGAGGTGACGCAGGGCAGGGCCGACCTGGCCGTCGTGGTCCGGCCCCACGACCGGCTCCACGAGGGCGTCCACCTCGTCCACCTGCTCGACGATCCCTATCGCGTCGTCCTGCCCAAGGGACACCGGCTCACCTCGAAACGGGTCCTTGACCTGGCCGACCTCGCCGACGAGCCGTGGGTCGGCAGCGAGGCGCCCGGCCCCTGCCTCGACGCCATGCTCGAAGGCTGTGCCACGGCGGGCTTCGGCCCGCACTTCGTGGTGGAGAGCGAGGATTACGCCACGGCACAGGGGTTCGTCGCCGCGGGCCTGGGGATCGGCCTGATCCCGGAGCTGGGGCTGGCCAACCGCCACCCCGCCGTCGTCGTGCGCAAGGTTCGCGGACCGGAACCCAGCAGGGTGATCCACGCGGCGGTGCGGGAGACCTCGCTGGGCCAGTCGGCGCTCGGCGGACTGCTCGCCGCACTCCGGGACGCGGCGACGCGATGAACGTCAGCCGCCGCGAGAGCCGGAGAGGTGCCGGCGACGGCGGTGCGGTGAACGCCGGCCACCTGAGGGGCGTCGGCGACGGCGACGCCGTCGCCGCCCGATCGTGACGTACGGCTCGGCGGTGCCGTCTCCGGAAGGGAAGGCCGGGACACGCCGGGCAGAGCCGTTCACTTTCCCGACCATGTGTGCACTCCTGTTTCAGCCCCGCAGTTTGCCTCGGTGCGTTGAACTTTCGACTCGATTGTCTTGATCGGGAACACCCGTTCTTCGGATGATTGCGATCACCCACCGAGTCACAAGGATGTGTCATGGACAACCACCCAGGCCGCGGACGCGGCTCCCGTGCGCGGCTCGCGCTCGGCGTGGCCGCCGTGCTGGCCGTCGCAGCACCACTGTCGATCTCCGGGGTGGCCGCGGCGGCGGAGCCGGCCGCACCCGTCGTGTCCACCGCTTCGACCGGCGGCGGGACCGCGGCGCAGTGGACGACGCGGACCGTCGCGCCGGGGGTGGAGGTGCGCACCGGCACGATCAGGAATCCCGCGGCCACGCCCGGCTGGACCGTCACGGTGCAGGCCGCCGTCACGTCCCGGTTCGGCACCCCGGCCTGGGCCGTGGTGGGGACGGAGTCGTGGGCCTCGGAGACCGTGAGCCGGTTGCGCGCCGCCGGCTTCGAGCCTGACGTGACCCGGGTGCCGTGGCCGGCTTACGCCGACACGCCGCACGGCCTCATGGGCGTACGGGTCCGGATCGGCTCCTACCCGACCCAGGACGCGGCGAAGAGCACGGCGTCGCAGGTCACCGCGGCGGGACTCCGTACCGTCGTGGAGTGGACCGGCTACGACGCCGACCAGCCTGCCGACGTGGAGAACATCCAGGTCGCGGTCATCGACCCGCGCAGGTTCGCCGGCTCCGTCAAGGCCACCCACGACGGCAACGTCGCCCAGCGGGAGACGACGTCGTCGGTGGCCGCCGAACTGGGTTCGCTGGTGGGTGTCAACGGCGGCTTCTTCCTCACCTCCAACGCCGACGGCGTCCAGGGCGTCCAGGCCGGCATCGGCGCCTACAACGGCGAGCTGGCCTCGATGGCGGTGGGCTCACGCGCGGCCTTGATCCTCGGGGACGGCGGCCGGCGCAACCGGATCGCCGATCTGACCACCACCGTCACCGTGAGCGCCGGTCGCGCCGACCGCGCCGTCCGGGGCATCAACCGCACGCCGGGACTGGCACGGAACTGCGGCGTGCCCGGCGGGACTCCCACCGCGGAGCCGCGCCACGACGTCACCTGCACCCTGACCGACGACCTGGTCACGTTCACGGCCGAGTACGCCCACGACCTGCCGGCCGGTGCCGGGGTCCAGGCGGTGCTGGACTCCAAGGGCCGCGTGGTGTCGGTCGGCGCCCGGGGAGGCGTCGTCACGCCCGGCCACACCGTGCTCCAGGGCATCGGCGCGGCGGCCGACTGGCTCACCGCCCACGCCGTGGTGGGCAAGAAGGTCTCCGTGACGGAGGTCGTCCGCGACGCCGACGGCCGGAGGGTCAAGCTCGGCGCGAACGACAGCATCATCAGCGCCGCCCCGACGCTGGTGGAGAACGGGCGGATCCACATCGACGCCGCCACCGAGGGCGTCGTCGACCCGGCGGACCTGTCCTTCGGTTACGCGTGGGCGAACAACCGCCAGCCCCGGACGATGGCCGGCATCGACCGGCAGGGCAAGCTGCTGCTGGTCACCGTGGACGGCCGTCTCAGCGGCGGGAGCGAGGGCTTCACCATCGCCGAGGGCGCGGCCTTCATGCGGTCCCTCGGCGCGGAGCAGGCGCTGAACCTGGACGGTGGAGGCTCCACCGCCATGGCGGTGAACGGCGCTCTCGTCAACCGCCCGTCGGACGCGACGGGCGAACGCGCCGTGGGCGACACGATTCAGGTGCTGCCGCGCACCCGCTGACGTCGGGCCGTAAGCCGGTGTCCGCCAGGGGGTGAACCGGAAAAGGGGTGTCCCGGCCGTCACATCGGCCGGGACACCCCTTTTTGTGTTCACGGAGGAACGGAACTCCTCCAGATCGGGATCAGCACTCGCGCATGGCGCGCGCCTCCTCGGTAACGGCGGTCATGGTGGCGTAGACGATGTCACCGAACTCGCCCTTGATCGCGTTGAAGGACATCGCTCGGTGGCCCGCTGTTCTATCTGGTCGCGGTCTCGGCGGGGACGGGCTCGTGGATCCGGGGCGCCTTGCGGGCGCGGAGGCCGAACGCGGTGACGACCGCGCCGAGGGCCCCCGCGACGACCGGGACGACGAGGGCGGCCCGGAGCGCGTCCAGCCCCGCCTCCGGTGAGCCGCCGTCGCCGAGCGCCGCGACGTTGACGGCGGTCACCGCTGACAGGCCGAGGGCGATGCCGAACTGGATCGCGGTGTACAGCAGGCCGCCGGCGAGGCCGTGCTCGTGTTCGTCGACGTCCTCGACGGCGGCCATGGTCAACGGGCCGTAGGCCAGGGAGAAGGCCAGTCCCAGCAGGACCATGGTCGGCAGCATGGCGGTGTAGGCCCAGTCCAGCCCGACGGGCAGGAACAGCACGTAGGCCAGGGTCGCCAGGACCAGCCCTCCGAACAGCACCGGGACGTTGCCGAACCGGTTCACCAGCCGTGGCGTCAGGGTCGGGGCGAGAACGGCGTCGACGCCGATCACCAGCATGGCCAGGCCCGTCTGCAGCGTGCTCCAGCCGCGCAGTTCCTGCAGGTACAGGGTGGCCAGGAACTGGAAGCCGGCGAAGGACCCGAGGAACAACAGCGCTCCCAGGTTGGCGCGTACCAGGGGGCCTGAGCGCAGGATTCCCAGCCGCAGCAGCGGGTCGGCCGACCGCCGCTCGATCACGACGAAGAGGGCCAGCAGCGCCAGACCCGCGGCGAACGCCCCCACCGTGCCGCCCCAGCCGTTGCCGGAGTGCTCCAGGCGGATCACTCCGTACACCAGCAGCAGCATCGCGCCGGTGACGCTGAACGCGCCGGCGAGGTCGAAGCCGCCGGCCGGGCGGTCCGGAGCCCTCGAATCCTTGATCAGAGGGATGGCGGCCAGCAGGATCGCCGCCGACAGGATGACCGGGGCGAAGAACACCCACCGCCAGCCGAACGAGGCCAGCAGGCCACCGGCGACCAGGCCGAGCGAGAAGCCGCCCGCCGCCGTTCCGGCGTAGACCCCCAGCGCCTTGGTGCGCTGCGGGCCCTCGGGAAAGTTGCCGGTGACGAGCGCCAGCCCGGCGGGGGTCATGAAGGCCGCCGCGACCCCGGTGGCGAACCTGGCGACCAGCAGCATCCACCCCTCGGTGGCGAATCCGCCCAGGCCGGAGAAGACCAGGAAGACGGCCAGCCAGAACAGGAACATCCTGCGGTGGCCCAGCAGGTCGGCGGTACGGCCGCCCAGCAGCATGAACCCGCCGTAACCGAGCACGTAGGCGCTGACCACACCGCTGAGCATCCCGGTGGACAGGCCCAGGTCGGCCCGGATCGACGGCAACGCGACGTTCAGCATCGCCACGTCGATGCCCTCCAGGAAGATCGCCCCGCACAGTACGAACAACACACCCCAGGCGCGTCCGTCCATACGGCCGCTCGATGCGGACATGAGTTGATTCCTCTCGCGAAAGGCGGGACCGGCCAGGTTCTCCAAATGACTGCCGGTTCCCTCTTGTAACCAGCAGCAGCTTCGGACACCATCGATGACCATGGAAGACGGCACTTCAAAGTCCCTCGGTCACTGCGGGGATACCGACGACGACTACGACGTTCTTCAGTGGGACACGCGGGAGGACTGTGAGGTCCGGCAGATCCTCGACCGGATCGCCGACAAATGGTCGCTACTGGTCATCGCCCTGCTCGACCAGCGCAGCCTGCGCTTCACCGAGCTGCGTCGCAAGATCGACGGAATCAGCCAGCGGATGCTCGCCCGGACCCTGCGCCATCTGGAGCGCGACGGTCTGGTGAGCCGTACGGTGCATCCGGTCGTGCCGCCACGGGTGGACTACGAGCTCACACCCTTGGGCGCGAGCCTGCACCACACCGTCCGCGCGCTGGTCACCTGGACCGAGAAGCACCAGAACGAGATCGCCGTCGCCCGTTCGGCGTACGACGTCCGCGTGGTGGTCGAGCAGGAGGCCGCGGAGAAGGAGGCGGTGCGGCGGGAGGCCATGGCCCGGGGGGTACTCGCGGGCGGGCGTTGAGGGAACGCGTCAGGCTTATCGCCTGATGCGGGCTAGTTTTTCGGGATTTATCACAATGTCGATGGCGGTGATGCGCCCGTCGGCCCCGGCCTGATGTGAACTCCCGCCGCGTCAAATGATCGCTTTTCGTAAATGCCTTCTATTTCAGATTTTTGATTGGGGGGCGAAGGCCGGGGTAGTCGTTTCGAACCGTCATCAGCGGTTCGGAACGGCGAGCGCCCGGCCCTCGAAAGCCGGACCCTCGCCGCGACGTGGAAAGTGAGTCAGGTGCCACGCGGGAATCGCGGGACGTCACTTTCCCGGCCGCGATGCGAATACGACTCGACGAAAGGTGAGATCGTGGCGAACAATTCTGGACAGACCGGTTCCGACGCGGCGTCGGCCGCCGCCAAGACATTGGCGGACCCCACGTCGACCCCCAAGGAGAAGTCCGCCGCGGCCAGTGCGTTGTCGCAGGCCCCGGAGAGCGAGGGGGAGACCGGCGCCAAGGCGGCGTCGGCCTCGTCCAAGACGCTGTCGGACTCGAAATCGGCCGGTGCGGAGAAGTCCGCCGCGGCCAGCGCGCTGTCGCAGACGCCGACGGACGCGGATAAGGACGCGAAGAAGAAGTAGCCGCGGACAGAGGGGAGAGGAAGCCGGGACCCTCACCCCGATCGAGCGGTCGCGCGCCCGGAACCGTGACGCGTACACGGATCGGCCGTGGCACACCTGGCCGGTGTGCCACGGCCGCGGTTTTCCGGTTAGGACAGACGCGCGATGAGCGCGTCGGTGTCGCGGGTCAGGACCTGACGGACCTCCTCCACGGTCACGATCGCCGCGTCGGCGGCCACGGCGCGGAACTGCTCCAGCGCCTTGACGGTCTTGGCGTCATTGCCGTTCACCTCGGCCTTGAGCACCTTGGTGAGCTGGTTGTGCAGCTTGTTCGCGCCCTTCTGGCTGAGCCTGCTCGTCGCGGCGAACCTGTCGATCAGGTTGCCCAGGTCACGCGTGGAGGTGGTGACTCCGAAGGTGACCGTCTGGTTGGTCCTGTTGCCCGCGTTGTCGGTCGCGGTGACCTTCAGCGCGTGGGTGGCGAGGCTCAGGTCGTACAGCGGCAGCAGCAGGCCGGACTGGTGGGGGGCGGAGTCGAGTGTGCCCTTGAGGGTCTTGACCCCCGAGGTGCTGTCCACCGCCTGCCAGCTGATCCGCAGGTCCTGGCTGTCGCCGTAGATCTGGCCGTCGGAGATGCCGGAGATCAGGACGGTCGGGCGGGTGCCGTCGATCTTCAGCGTGGCGGCCTTCTCGGTCTCCACGTTGCCGGCCTTGTCCTTGGCCCGGTAGGCGAGGGTGTGGGTGCCGTCGCCGGAGATGTTCACCGGCTCGGTGTACGGCTTCCAGCCGCCGTCGTCGAGGGAGTACTCGATCCCGGCCGCTCCCGAGGTCGCGTCGGTGGTCGCCAGGGTGACCGGCACCGTGGTGCCGTGCCAGCCGTCGTCGCCGGCCGCCGCGAACTGGGCGGTGGTCAGCGGCGCGGTGGCGTCCTTCTTCACCGAGACGGTGTCCTCCGCGACGTTGCCCGCCCGGTCGGTGACCCGGTAGGCCACGGTGTGGTCGCCGTCGGCGGTCAGGCTCACCGGCTCGGAGTAGGCCGTCCACGGTCCGCCGTCGACCTTGACCTCCGTCTTGGCGATCCCCGAGGCGTCCTCGGCGGTCACCGCCACCGAGACGCTGGAGACGAACCAGCCGGCGGCGCCGTCCGGGGTGGCCGGGGTGGTGGTCGCCGAGACGGTCGGCTTCACGGTGTCGGCGGCGCAGTCGCCCTGGGCCAGGCCCATGGCGTAGCGGATGCCGCCGACCAGCAGCTTGCGGAAGTCGCCGTCGGTGTACGACTCCTGGGTGTGGCCGAGGCCGGTGTAGAACGACCGTCCCTCACCCTGCGTGCGGCACCAGGTGATGGGGTGGTCGCCGCCCATGTCGCCGCCGGTGTAGCTGCTCTCGTCCAGGCTCTGCAGGACGTGAACGGCACCCCGGGGGTTGGTGCGGTAGTTGTACCACTCGTCGGAGCGGTTCCAGGTCGCCCCGAGGTGCGCGGTGGCGGGGTGGGTGCGGTCCTCGTTCTTGACGGTGGCCTGCTGGGGGGCCGGGTGGCCCTTGAAGTAGGCCCCGACGAGCTTCCCGTAGTACGGCCAGTCGTACTCGGTGTCGGCGGCGGCGTGGACGCCGAAGTAGCCGCCTCCGCCGTCGACGTACGCCTCGAAGGCCGCCTGCTGGGCGTCGTCGAGCACGTCGCCGGTGGTGCTGAGGAACACGACCGCCTTGTAGTTCGCCAGGTTGGCGGCGGTGAAGGCGCCCGCGTCCTCGGTCGCGGTCACCGAGTACCCGCCCGTCTCGGCGAGGTCCTGGATGGCCTTGATGCCCGCCGGGATGGCGTCGTGCCGGAAGCCGGCCGTCTTGGAGAAGACCAGCAGCCGGTCGTCCGAGGGCTCACCGCCGCCGGTGCCGAGGGTGAAGGTGTCCACGTCGTAGAGGTTGCCCCGGCCGCTGGGGCCCTTGAAGACGAGGAACAGCGTGGTGGAGCCGCTGGGCGCGTTGCTCAGGTCCGCCGAGACGTCGACGAAGGTGTCCCAGTTACCGGTGATCGGAACGGTCGCCGTACCGAGCAGGGGTCCGGTCGCCGAGCCTGTGCGGACCTCGATGGTGCCGCCGGCGCCGGCGGAGGCGACCCGTGCCGTGAACGTGTTCGCGTTGCCCAGCGCGTAGGGCTGGAAGGAGATCCAGTCGTTGTTGTCGGTGAAGCCGATCGCCTTGCGGCCTTCGGCGGAGCCGTGGTCGGTGATCTGGATGCCGGACTGGGCGCCGAAGTGCTCGGCCTGGCGGTGACGGGGCTGCAGGATGCGCGTGCTCTCGCCGGTCAGGCCGTCGCTGTCGGTGTAGGTGGCGACGAGGACGCCGTAGAGGTTGGCTGCGGCGTCGTGCTCACCGTCGGACGGGACCACGATGCTGCCCGAGCAGCCGCCCTTGGAGGTGATCAGGTGACGGTGGTTGTCGTGGCCCAGCAGGTAGTCGACGTTGACCTTGGTGCAGTCGATCGAGGAGTCCTCGGGGTCGGTGACGTCGACCGTGAAGGGCACGGTGTCACCGAAGGAGAACAGCTGCCCGTCGGCGGGCAGGGTCAGCTTCACCGTGGGAGCGGTGTTGCCGACGGTCACGATGACGTTCGCGGTCCCGGTCAGCCCCTCCGGATCGGTGACGGTCAGCGTCGGGGTGTAGGTGTCCTCCTCCTCGTAGACGTGGGTCGGGTTGGCCTCGGTGGAGGTGTTGCCGTCGCCGAAGTCCCACGAGTAGGTCAGCGCGCCGCCCTCGGGGTCGGAGCTGCCGGCCGAGGAGAACTTCACGGTCAGCGGCGGGAGGCCGGAGACCTTGTCGGCCGCGACCTTGGCGATCGGGTTGCGGTTGGTACCCGCGAGATACTCCACCCGGTAAAGGGCCTGGTTGTCGCTGCCGGTGCCGTAGTCGAGCACATACAGCGCGCCCTCGGGACCGAAGGCCATGTCCATCACCTGGGTGCCGGTCCAGGGGAAGTCCTCGATCACGCCGGGGGCGCCGTCACCCTTCACCTCGATCGCCTTGATCCATCTGCGGCCCAGCTCACCGGCGAAGTAGCGGCCGTCGAGGGAGGCGGGGAACTTGACGTTCGATTCGAGATCGGCGTCGTAGCGGTAGACCGGTCCGCCCATCGGGGATTCGGAGCCGCCGCCGAACTCCGGCGGGGTGCCGGCCTCGCCGCCGTAGCGGATCCAGCTCGGCTTGGCCGGGGGCAGCGTGGTCAGGCCGGTGTTGCGGAAGGAGTTGTTGGTCGGGCCGCCGGCGCAGTCGTACTTGGCCGCGGACGGGCCGGAGGGGAAGGTGTATTCGTTATAGGTCTCGGCGGTGGTGTTGGTGCCGGTGCAGTACGGCCAGCCGTAGTTGCCCGGGGCGGTGATCCGGTCGAATTCGACCTGGCCGCCGGGGCCGCGGCCCGGGTCGGCGCCGCCGGCGTCGGGGCCGTAGTCGCCGAGGTAGACGATGCCGGTGGGCTTGTCCACCGACATGCGGAACGGGTTGCGGAAGCCCATCGCGTAGATCTCGGGGCGGGTCTTGGCGGTGCCGGGCGGGAACAGGTTGCCGGCCGGGACGGTGTAGGTGCCGTCGGGCTGGGGTTTGATCCGCAGGAGTTTGCCGCGCAGGTCGTTGGTGTTGCCCGAGGAGCGCTGGGCGTCGAACTGGGGGTTGCGGTCGGTGCGCTCGTCGATGGGGGTGTAGGAGTTGGACTCGAACGGGTTGGTGTCGTCGCCGGTGGTCAGGTAGAGGTTGCCGGCCGCGTCGAAGTCGATGTCGCCGCCCACGTGGCAGCACTGGCCCCGGTCGTTGGGCACCTCCAGGACGACTTTCTCGCTGGCCAGGTCCAGGGTGTCGTCGGTTTTGAGGGTGAACCGCGACAGGTTCAGGTGGCCCTTCCACGCCTCGAAGGTGGCCGCGGTGCCGCTGGTGGGGGCGTCCCCGCCGGGGGTGTTCAGCTTCGGCGAGTAGTACAGGTAGATGTGGCGGTTGGTGGCGAAGTCCGGGTCGGCCGCGACGCCCTGCAGGCCTTCCTCGTCGTGGGTGTAGACGTCGAGCTTGCCGGCGACCTTGGTGCTTCCGGCCGGATCGGTGATCCGGACTGTGCCGTCGCGGGCGGTGTGCACCACCGAGCGGTTGGGCAGCACGGCCAGTGACATGGCCTCACCGAGCTTGGCCCCGCCGACGGCCAGCTGAACCTGCTGGTAGTCGGGGGCGGGAATATCGATCGCCGCGTGGGCCGGAGAGCTGGCGACCGCGTTGCCGGAGATGGCGAGTAATGCCGCGGTGAACAGCGTGGCCCACGACCGAGGACGTGGTGACATTGGTTCCCTTTCCTGACATGGGGGGTTAAGTCAGGCAAGGCGCGCGCCGCCGCGCTTTTTGCCGTCATGCATTGCGGTGTTGCGACTGGAGAGTGCCTGCTCCAGGTATGTGGGGCCGTCAGGCAGGCGTCATGGGCCTGCCTGACGTGCCGTCGGCGCGAACGGCTCCGGGGCCGGTCGCGCGGGAGGGGCGGATGAGGAGTGGTACGCCGTACCGGGCCGGGGTGGTGCGGACGTCACGGCGCCGTGGCCGAGGCGGGTGGGAACGGTCCCGGCCCACTTCACCGTGCTCGCGCGTTCGAATGCCGGTGCTCGTGGCCGTCACCGGGCGAGGAGTTCGGTCCTCAGGTCGGAGACGGTGGTCCGGTGCAGGCCGGTCGTCCCTGTGACGTCGACCGGGATCGGGGCGTGTGATCGCACGGGCGCCGCCGCGTCGGCGACAGGCCCGCACGGTGAGGCGCGGCAGGATCCGGCGGCTGGGCGAGGCTGCCCGCCGGGTGAGTAGAATGCTGCTCCTGCGCCACGTGAGCATCGATCCTTTGTTTGTCTCCAACAGCAATTAATTGGGTTTGTAACATGGATATGTCCCGTTATGCACCCCTGCGTCGGGTAACGAGTTGGCATCTACCGATCCCGTCGCAGGTCGACGCGTAAATTCGGCTCACGGTGCGGGGGCAGGAGAGCCGAGGCGGGTCGTGCCTCGCGTTTCGGGGACGTTCGGTTTTTAATTCGGCCAGCCATACGAATTAATCGGGGACGTCGCGTGCCACGGCTCATCCGAGGAGAGCGGCTTCGCCAAACCCGTGCCCGAAGACGAGCGGACGCCGCGCCGGCGCCGGACCGCGACCGGCGCGCCGTATTCCGGGACGCGCTCCGGGTGAAAGTGATGGCCGAGCCGCAGCGGCTCGGCCATCGTCAAATCGTCAAAAATCGGAACCCGCTGTCAGGAACGTTCCTTTAGCGCGGCTGCACCGGGTACGGGGGACCCATCTGGCCGGGCCGTCCTCCGGGGTTCGAGCCCTGATACGGGGGCCGCATCTGGTCCGGCCGTCCTCCGGGGTTCGAGCCCTGATACGGGGGCCTCACCTGGCTGGGCTGACCTCCCGCGTAAGGAGGCCGGGGACCCGGATGGTGGGGAGGCCAGGGACCCGGGTGGTGGGGAGGCCAGGGACCTGGGTGGTGAGGAGGCCAGGGGCCCGGGTGGTGAGGGGGCCAGGGACCTGGGTGGTGAGGGGGCCAGGGATCCGGGTGGTGAGGGGGCCAGGGACCTGGGTGGTGAGGGGGCCAGGGGTCCGGGCGAGGAGGCCAGGGGCCCGGGCGGGGAGGCCAGGGACCCGGGCCGGGCCCCGAAGCGGGCACGCATTCGTACTGCGGACATGGCGTGGTGATGCACCACTTGGGCGAGGGTACGCAGACGCGGCCCGGACCGCAGTTGACCGCCGCGCACGGAGATCCGGGAGGACTGCCGGGAGAACTGCACGTGCCGGCCGCCTGCGCGGCCGCTCCGGCGGCGGTGACCGCCTGCACCGCCGGAGCGGCCGACAGCCCTTCCGCCCAGGCCGTGGTCGTGGCGACGGGTAAACCGGTCGCCACGACCACGGCCATGGCCAAGATCGGGATTAATTTTCGGAGCATTTTCCCCCCCGTTGTCATGATCGGCTCTAGCTCTCCGGTGATGCTCGCACCGGCCGTGCCTGCTAACGGCAAAAGGACTCTCAGCAAGGCGGATGGCTTGCCGGGGGCCTGCCGGTGACGCCGTCATATCGGGGGGTATCGGAGGGAATGTCAATCCACCTGCCTGCCGGCGGGTGAGGACGTCGGGGGAGACGCGGGTGTGGCGGGCCAGGCCGTCGCCGTGGACGGGCGGCCGCAGGCGGCCTCATCCGTCACCGGCTCGCGGTCACACGTCCCAGGTGACCGGGAGGCTTTTGACCCCGTAGATGTCCGCGGTCTCCGGGCGCAGGGCGACCTCTTCGGCCGGTACGGCCAGACGCAGCGTGGGGAAGCGGTTGAGCAGCGCGGGGAGCGCGACGCGCATCTCGACGCGGGCCAGCTGCTGGCCCAGGCACTGGTGGATGCCGTGGCTGAAGGCCAGGTGCCCGCCCTCCTGCCTGCGCACGTCAAGCACGTGGGGGTCGGTGAAGCGCTCGGGGTCGCGGTTGGCGGTGGCGTACGACAGGATGACCGTCGTGCCGGCCTTGATGGTCTGGCCACCCAGCTCGACGTCCTCCAGCGCGACCCTCGTCAGCTGCTTGACGACGGTCAGATACCGCAGCAGCTCCTCCACGGCCCCGTCGGTGAGCGCGGGCTCGGCGCGCAGCGCGGCCAGCTGCTCCGGGTTCTGCAGCAGGGCGAAGGCGCCCAACGCCAGCATGTTCGCGGTGGTGTCGAACCCGGCCGACAGCAGGATCAGGGCCATCCCCCGCAGCTCCTCATCGGTCAGATCACTGTCGAGCAGGTCACTGAGCACGTCGTCGGTGGGCTTGGCGCGCTTGGCGGCCACCAGCTCCGCCAGGTAGTTCTGGGTCGCGGTGTAGGCCGCGAACAGGTCCTCGTCGCCGACCTCGCCGCCGAGGAACGTGTCGATGTTGTCCTGGAAGGAGCCCCGGTCCTCGTACGGCACGCCCAGCAGCTCACAGATGACGACGGAGGGGATGGGCTTGGCGAACGCGGTCACCAGGTCCGCCGACGGCCCGGCCTTCTCCATCGCGTCCAGGTGCTCGGCGGTGACCTGCTCGACGCGCTCGGTGAGCAGCCGCATGCGCCGGACGGTGAACTTGCCCACCAGCGGTTTGCGGTAGCGGCTGTGCTGGGGCTCGTCCATCAGCAGGAACTCGCCGGGCGGCGCCGGGGGGACCTCGATGTCGCCGTAGTCGACCAGCGGGTGGTGGCCCATGAGCTCCTTGCGGGAGCTGAAGCGCGAGTCGGCCAGGATCGACCGGATCAGGTCGTAGCCGGTGACCAGCCAGCCCTGGTGTCCGTCGGGGAAGGGGAATCGGCTGATCGGGCCGTGCTCGCGGGCCTGGATCAGCTCCTTCGGCGGGTCGAAGGGACAGCCGGGCTGACGCGCGGTCGGCATCGTCGTGATGGTGTGTTCCATGGTCATTCCTCTGGTTTCCGCTCGTGACAGTATGTGTTTTCCGCGGTTTGAGAGCCGTGTCGCGTCCAGGATTCCGGCCGGTCGCAGGACGTGCGTTCAGGCAGGTGATCAGCGCTGATCCGGATCAGGACGGACCCGGTCGACAGCCCTAGGAGATCTTGCGGCGGTAGGTGTTCATGGCGAAGGCGTAGGCGACGATGAGGATGCCGACGCACCAGGCCAGGGCGATCCAGACGTCGGTGCCGACCGGCTGCTGGGTGAACAGGTCGCGGATGGCGTTGACGATGGAGGTCACCGGCTGGTACTCGGCGAAGGCGCGCACCGGGCCGGGCATGGTGTCGGTGGGCACGAAGGCCGAGCTGAGGAACGGCAGGAAGATGAGCGGGTAGGAGAACGCGCTCGCGCCTTCCACGGACTTCGCCGTAAGACCGGGGATGACGGCGATCCACGTCAGCGCCAGGGTGAACAGGATCAGGATGCCGGCGACCGCGAGCCACGCCTGCACCGGCGCCGACGAGCGAAAACCCATGAGCAGGGCGACGAGCACGACGACCACGAGCGAGATCAGATTGGCGATCAGTGAGGTCAGCACGTGCGCCCACAGCACGGACGAGCGCGCGGTCGGCATGGACTGGAAGCGCTCGAAGATGCCGCTCGTCATATCGGTGAAGAGCCGGAAGGCCGTGTAGGCGATGCCCGAGGCGACCGTGATGAGCAGGATGCCGGGCAGCATGTAGTTCACATACGAATCCGACCCGGTTTTGATCGCGCCGCCGAACACGTAGACGAACATCAGCATCATGGCGATCGGCATGATCGCGGTCGTGATGATGGTGTCCGGGCTGCGGCTGATGTGGCGCAGGGATCGTCCCAGCAGGACGGTGGTGTCGCCGAAGAAATGCTTGCTCATCGTCGTTCCTTACTCGTCTGTGCCGATGCTGCGGTCATTGCCGGCGTCGCGTCCTTGCCGTCGGCGCCGACGAGGGTGAGGAAGACGTCTTCGAGGGTCGGCTGCTTTTCGACGTATTCGACCTTGGCGGGCGGGAGCAGTTGCTTGAGCTCGTCCAGGGTGCCGTTGACGATGATGCGGCCCTGGTGCAGGATCGCGATCCGGTCGGCGAGGTGTTCGGCCTCGTCCAGATACTGCGTGGTGAGCAGCACCGTCGTACCTTGCTCGGCGAGTTCCTTGACGGTCTGCCACACCTCGATGCGCGCCTGGGGGTCGAGCCCGGTCGTCGGCTCGTCGAGGAAGATGATCGACGGGTCGCCGATGAGACTCATGGCGATGTCGAGGCGGCGGCGCATGCCCCCCGAATACGTCGAGGCCCTCCGCGCGCCGGCGTCGGTCAGCGAGAACCGATCGAGCAGGTCATCGGCGACCTTGCCTGGATTCTTGAGGTGCCGCAGCCGGGCGACCAGCACGAGGTTCTCCCGCCCGGTGAGGATCTCGTCGACGGCGGCGAACTGTCCGGTGAGGCTGATGGACTCGCGTACGTCGGCGGCCCGCGTCGCGACATCGAAGCCGTTGACGCCGGCGGTCCCCGCGTCGGCCTTGAGCAGCGTGGACAGGATTCTCACGACCGTGGTCTTGCCCGCCCCGTTCGAGCCGAGCAGGGCGAAGATGCTGCCCCGCGCCACCTCGAAGTCCACGCCGCGCAGTACCTCCAGCTTCCCGTACGACTTCTGCAGACCTCGTACCTGAATCGCCTGGGCTTGCTGTGCCGTCATCAGACGGTCCTCTCTTCTTTTCCGGTGTCTTCGCCGGCGGCGCGCTCGATGGCGTCGGCCAGCCGTTCCCGCTCCCGGCTGATCCACCGCCCCACCGGGTAGTTCTGAAGGAACGCCTCGGCGAACTCCACGGGGTCTTCCCCGACGACTTCGCGGATCGAGGTTCCGCTCGCCGCGCTCTGCTCGAACAGATCGGCGAGGTCCTCGTACATCGAGGCCGCCTCGCCGCCGTCCCCTGGCCCGAAGTGCATCAGGTACCGCTCCAGCGCTTCGACCGCCGTGCGATAGCTCTCGGGAAGCTTTTTGACGCGCGCCTTGTACTGCCGCCAGCGCCTCTTGTCCTCCAGTGGCCCGGTGACCACTTCCAGGTACTGCCGGTAGCGGCTCTTCGGCTCGTTCGACTCTGTGTCCATGTCTACTTGTCTCTTTCGCGGAGCTGTTCGAGCCGTTCTGCGAGGAAGCTCCAGTTCCTCCAGAACTCTTCGAGATACTCACGTCCCTGAGCGTTCAGGGAGTACACCTTGCGTGGCGGCCCTTTCTCGGACGGGACCTTCTCCACGTCGACGAGACCGTGCCGCTCGATCCTGACGAGCAGCGCGTAGACGGTGCCCTCGGCGATGTCGGAGAAGCCCCGATCCCGCAGCCACGCCGTGATCTCGTAGCCGTGGGCGAACCGGCCGGACAGGATCGCCAGGACGATGCCCTCCAGCGTTCCCTTGAGCATCTCCGTCGTCTGCTTGCCCATGGGACACCCCCCTTTCAGCTACTCGGTTCTGCTAGGTACCAGTAGAAAGTAACACTGACTACCAGTACATAGCAACACCGAATAGCTGAGATGTGACCCGGGACCGCACACGCGTGATCTGATCACCGCTCGTGGGCGAGCCCGCCGCCACTCCCCTCAGGGGAGGACGAGTCGCGTCAGCCCGCCGGAGATCCCGATCCTCGGCGTCGCCGTCGCGGACGCGGCGGGAGCACCGGCGGCCGCGGGTGCCGCAATCGCTGAACGGTCCATGGAGTCCACCGTCGCCGACCGCTCTGATACCGGGCCGTCGCCGTGCTGACGCGGCCGCTGACACGACACCGCATCAGACCTGATCGCCCCGCCGGCCGCAGCGCCACCCGGCGGACCGCCGACGGCCTCGTACGCGGTGGTCACGGACCCGGCCTCAGGGGAAAGGCGCGACCGCGCCGGGGGTCTCCGGGGCTTACCCGGCGGTCCAGCGCCGGGTGATCTCCTCGGCGTCGGGCGCCGGGCCGGGCAGGGGCTCCGCCGAGGTCAGGTGCATGGCGTCGAGGATCAGGGCCAGGTATCGGCGCCTGATCTGGGAGGTTCTGGTCTCGTCGCCGAGGTGGACGGCGGAGAGTTGATCAAAGATCATCGCCATGTCGGCGACGTTCAGGCCGGGACGGAGCACGCCGGCGTTCCTCGCGCGATCGAAGACCCGTGTGGCGAGTTCGGACGCATGGGCGGAGTCGCGGTAGAGGTCCTCGGTGGGCGTGAAGGTCCCGGCCAGGTTGATCGTCAGGGAGTGGACGTCGGCGTCCACGACGCGGCGCATGAACGCGGTGAAGGCGGTCCACGGGTCGCCCTCGTCGGCCAGAGCCGCCTCGGCCTCGGCGATGTAGCGCTTCAGGCCGTCCGCGCAGAGTTTGCGGAGCAGGTCCTCCTTGCCGGCGTAACGGCGGTAGAGGGCGCTGATGCCGACTCCGGCACGTTCGGCGACGGCCGAGACCGGTGCGCCGGGGTCGGCGACGAAGACCGCGCGCGCGGCCTCCAGGATCACCTGGTCGTTACGAGCCGCCTGGGCCTTCCGGCCGTTCATGGGCGCCGGGGGCGTTGCCTTCATCCCTTCAATCTATCTTCGGAACGTAAGGTTCCGTTCTGGATGAGGGAAACTCCTGGAATCCGGAGACCCGCCCGATCCGGAAACGGGACCGTCCGTTCAGGAGCTCATGGCGTAGAGCAGGTCGCGCAGGCCCTCCTCGCGGCCGTTGAGCCAGACCATGCGCAGGGCCAGGGCCGGCGCCTCCGGCTCCAGCGGGATCAGAGTGCCGGCCGCCAGGTCCTCGGCGATCGCGAAGTCGGGGAGCAGGGCCATGCCCAGCCCCTGCTTGGCCCACTCCCTGACGGTGACGACGCCGGGCAACTCCCGCCGCCTGACGTCGAGGCCGAACATCCGGTCGGAGGCCATCCGGATCGAGCAGGCGGGCTCGGTCACCAGCAGGGTGTCGGCGTGCCCGGTGGGGGCCGCGACCAGCACCAGCCGGACCTCTCCCACATCGAGGAAGTCCAGTTCGGGCGGTGGGACGAAACCGAGGCCGCCGATCTGGACCCCGGAGTCGAGCAACAGCCCGGCGTCGAGGGAGCCCCGTGCGATCTCGGCGAGCAGCAGTTGCCTGGAGAGCGCGGTGACGTCGAGGTCGATGTCGGGACGGGACTCGGCCAGGCGCCGGATGATGCCGGGCAGCCGGGTCGCGGCGAGCATCTCCAGCGCGCCCACCCGGACCTCGCGGCGCTGCCCGGTGACCGCCAGCCGCACCGCCTCCGCGTGGTCGAGCAGACCGCGGGCCTCGGCGAGCAGGGTCCGTCCCGGCCCGGTGAGCCGCATGCCCCGGGGAGTGCGCTCGAAGAGCGTCACCCCGAGGGAGCTCTCCAGCCGGCGGATCTGTTCCGACGTCGAGGCCGGTGCCAGGCCCAGCTGGTTCGCGGCTTCGGTGATCGTGCCCGCCCCGGCGACCGCGACAAAACCCCGCAATTGCCTCAGATCCATGTCGTCAGCATACGGTTTTCCCGAACGCCCCCTGAGGCTGCGTCTGTTGAGATGAAATGTCCGATTCCGCAGAGTTGCCGGCATGCTCGCGACACCATCCTTCCGGCGGCTCGCCGGAATCTCCCTCGCCTACTTTCTCGTCCTCCTCGACACCACGGTGCTCACCGTCGCCCTGCCCGACCTGCGCGCCTCCCTCGGCGGAACGTTCGCCGACCAGCAGTGGGCCGTCAACGGCTACACGGTCGCGTTCGCCGCGTCGCTCCTGACCGGCGGGGCGGTGTCCGACAGGTATGGCGCGGCCCGGGTGTTCCGGCTGGGTGTCACCGGGTTCGGGGTGATCTCCCTGATGTGCGCTCTGGCGCCCGGCATGGGAATCCTCATCGCCCTGCGCGCGCTGCTGGGCCTGGCGGGGGCGCTCTGCCTGGGAAGCTCCCTCGGGCTGATCGCCCAGCTCCATACGGATCCCGCCGGCAGAGCGCGGGCCATGGGGGTGTGGGCGGCGCTTACCGGCACCGCGCTCGCGGCCGGTCCGCTGCTCGGCGGGCTGCTCGTGGAGTCGTACGGCTGGCGCGCGATCTTCCTCGTCAATCCGCCGCTCGCCGTGCTGAGCCTCATCGCCGTCCGAGGTCTGGTCTCGGCCATGGGGGCGGGCAGGATCGACTGGGGCGTGCAGGTCGTGGCCTGCGCCTTCCTCGGTCTACTGGCTGCGGCGATCACCGGCTTCTCCGTCCCTGCCGCCTCGCTCGCCCTCGTGGCGCTCGCCGTACTGGTCTGGCTGCAGCGGCGTGCTCCCGAGCCCGTGCTGCCGGGCGGATCGCTCCGTGCCTCCTGGCCGGGCCTGCTCACCGGCGGGGTGGTGAACTTCGCCTTCTCGGGAGCGCTCTTCGTGATCACACTGCTTCTTCAGGGAGAGCGGGGGTTCACGCCGCTGGAGGCGGGGCTGGCATTCCTGCCCCTGACCGTCCCGATGACCTTCAACGCGCTGCTCACCGGCCGTCTCGTCGCCCGCTACGGCCCGGGTCCCTCGATCCTGGCCGGCCTCGCCCTGCTGTCCGCGGGCCTGACGGCGGCCCCCTCGGCAATCGGAATGATCATGGTGGGCCTCGGCCTGTCGTGCTGCCTGCCCGCCCTGGTCGCGGACGTCGTGTCGACGGCTCCCGCCGGTACGGCGGGCACGGCGGGCGGCCTGCTCAACGCGGTGCGGCAGGTGGGCGCGGTCCTCGGAGTGGCGGTCATGGGAGTCGTCGCCCACGGCACGGCCGACGGCACCTCCCGCGCGCTGCTCCTCGCCGCGGTCCTCACGGCCCTCACCCTGGTGGTCCGGTGCGGTACACACTGGGCCGGGCGCCGAGCCGCAGGTCAGGACAGCCGCGTGCCCGTGCGCCCGCCGATGTGATCGGGGGGCGTGGCTCCTTCGGGGAGCAGGGGATCGGGGATCGGGGCCAGCCAGGTGGTGGCGAGCGGCAGTACGCCCGCCCAGAGCCCCAGCGCGGCGTCGGGCCCCTCTCCGTCGTCGGGCGGGCCCGAGCTCACCTTGACCGACGCCTCCGCCAGGGAGATCGCAAGGATGGTCGTCGCCGCCAGTTCCTTACGGCTGGGCCGCCTGGCGTAGTCCCACTGCCCCGGGGCGGAGTGCTCGGTCAGGATCCGCAGCGCGGCCAGCTTCTCCTCGCCCTCCAGCCTCCGGGGCACCCCGTAGACCATGGCGGACCGGTAGTTGACACCGTGCTCGAACACCGATCTGGCGAGGACGAGGCCGTCCACATGGGTGACCGTCACACAGACCACGCTCGGCCCGGCCGACGGACCCGGCCTCGCGTCGGCATCCCCGTCAGGGCTCCCGGATCCGGCCCGTGCCCCTGATGACTCTCGCCCGGTCAGGCTCCGGCTGGCGGACGACCCGTGGACGTAGAGGTGGCCGGCGTCGAAGCCGTAGACCGTGGGAACCACCATCGGCACACCTTCGGAGATCACCCCGAGGTGGCAGACGAACCCGGCACGCAGTACCTCGTACAGGGCCGCGCGATCGGTCCGGCCCTTCTCTCGGAGGCGGCGGTGCCTGGTGCGCTCCGTTGCCGATAATTCGCTCACGGATGGACATTCAACCAGACGTCGGCGACGGGCTCCCGGGAACGGATCCTCAAGACGGGCTCGCCGGGAGCCGGACCGGTGAATCGGGGTGAGACGTCGAATTCGCTGAACGTTAATTTTGACGACATATTTGCGGAAGGCCCGCAAAAAAGCTTCGGAAGCCGGCAGCCGGGACGACGGCTTTGACGGGGGGCTCGCGAAAGACCCGCAAGATGGCGGCAGGGCTGCGAAAAAGAGTCCGGGAAGCCGGCGGAAGGTCCGCGACGGACCCGCGAAAAGGCCCTGGAAACAGAGAAAGACCCGTCCGGGACGGGTCTTTCGCGGGCTGGGGTCAAGCGGCGGGGGTGGGACCGCTCGTGCGTGGGAAGCGCAGGACGTTTCGTCCGGTGTAGGCACGAAGGTCGACGACCTTCGTGTCACCGGACGTTCTGCGGCGTGTCGCGGAACGGATGTCCCGGATCTTGAGCCGTGCGACATATGGTGGCACGACCACAAGTCTCTTCATTGAGCCCCCCGGCGTGATGGTTCTGTTATAAGAGATGTTTACAGATCGTGGCATAAGACTGTCGTAAAGACAAAGGTCAGTACGGAAGCCGACGACCTGACGGAGAGCGTAGGTCCAGGCTGGAAGTGCGGATGGGACGGCGCCGGCCCCGCCGGGTGATTCTGGTGCGTCGCATGGTCTGCCCCCTTTTCCTTGGACTCACCGTGCTCCACGTCGCGTGGTGTCCGGTCGACGGCCGCCTGCGGGGCCGGTCCGGTCGGACGGGCTCGCACGGATGCCCATGCGAGCCAACCTAGTCCGCCACCGCCGCTGGGATCAACCGTTTTGGTTACGGAAAGATTCAGGATCCATACGTGTGGTGACGGCGATCCGGTTCCACGCGTTGATCGTCGAGATCGTCATCACCAGCGCGGCCGGCGCCTCCGGCTCGTAGTGGGCCTCGGCCTCGTCCCGCACCTCGTCCGGCACCGTCTCCCGCGGTCGCCGAGCCGGGTGACCTCCTCGGCCAGGGCGAGGGCGGCCCGCTCGGCGTCGGTGAAGAACCAGGGCCGGCATGGCCTGGTAGGCCCCAGGGGCGAGTTCCGCCACATTCATCCCTGCCCGGCGTGAGCCGGGATATCGGGGGCCACCGGCCGGCCGGCGACACCCCGATCTCCGAACGGTCCGCCCCGCCCGGCCGGAACCAGGCATCCTGTACCACGTCCCCGGCCTCGTCGAGGCCGCCGAACGGCAGGTGGACCACCCCCGTCTGCCGCAGCCGGACGGGGCCGAGTCCGGCCAGACCTTCATCACCGTTCACGTAGGGAGGACGAGACATGTCCCACGTGTGTGACATCCGGCGAACCACCTCGTTTCCCGGAGCGTCCGACATGTCGCCGAACGGAGCGTGAGGTGAAGTCCGGGCTGATGGACGGAGACCCTCAGCGGCTGGGCGGCTACTGGCTGGCCGGGCGGCTGGGCGCGGGCGGCCGGGGCGTGGTCTACGAGGCGTACGACGCCGAGGGCAGGCGCGTCGCGGTCAGGGTGCTGCCCGATGACGCGGGCACCGACCCCGAACTGCGCGGCCGGTTCGGACGCGAGGCCGCCGCGGCCCGTCGCGTCGCCCCCTTCTGCGCGGCGGGCGTGCTCGACGCGGACCTCGACGGGCCCAGGCCGTACATCGTCTCCGAATACGTGGAGGGGCCGACCCTGCGCGGGGCCGTCGCGGAGGGGCGCCGCTTCACCGGGGGCGACCTGCACCGTCTCGCGACCGCGGTCGCCACCGCGCTGACCGCCGTCCACGAGGCCGGGATCGCCCACCGTGATCTCAAACCGGACGACGTGCTCCTCGGTCCCGACGGTCCCCGGGTGATCGACTTCGGTGTCGCCCGTACGGCGGACCTGTCGCCGACCGCGACCGGCATGGCGGCGGGCATCCCGACCTACCTGGCTCCCGAGATCTTCACGGGCCGGGGCGCGGGCACGTCCGCCGACGTGTTCGCCTGGGGCGGGATCATGGTCTTCGCCGCCACCGGGGCGGACCCGTTCCGGGTGGAGAGCGTGGGCGGCGTCACGGACCGGGTGCTCTCCGTGCGACCCCAGCTGGACATGCTGCCCGAGCACCTCCGGCCGTTCGTCGCCGCCTCGCTCGCCAGGGACCCCGAGGCCAGGCCGTCGGCCAGGGATCTGCTGCTCGCCCTGGTCGGCGGGGACGGCGGCCTCGGCACCCCGGAGCTGCTCGCGGCGGGCCGCGAGGCCGGGGCCCCGCTCCGGGCCCCCGTCGCCGACCCCGCGCTCGGCACCCTCGCCGAGGAGGTCTACGCCGGGCTCGGCCCGGCCGAGCGGGAACTCGCCCCCGAGGTGTTCCTCCGGCTCGTCACCGTGACGGACGACGGCCGGTTGATCGTACGGCGGGCGTGGCGGGCCGAGTTCCTCGACGGGCGAGCCGAGAGCGAGGCCGCCGCCGTCCGGCGGCTGCTGCGGGCGTTCGCCCCCTTCCTCAGCCACGACGACCAGGAGATCTGGCTGTCGCGGCCCGCACTGCCGCAGGCCTGGCCGAGACTGCGCATGTGGGTCCGGGCCAACCGGGACGGCCTGGTCGTGCACCGGGGGATCCTCACCGCCGCGCGGCGCTGGCAGACCCAGGGCCGCGCGGACGGAGACCTGTTGCGGGGCGGCGGCCTGGAGAGCGCGACGCACTGGGCGGCCACCGGCCGCCGCGCCATCACGCTCAGCCTGGTCGAGCGCGACTTCCTGAAGGCGGGCGCCGCCCTCGCCGGGCGCCGTGCCCGCCGGAGCCGGCTGCTGTCCGTCACCCTGGCCGTGCTACTGGTGATCGCGCTGGCCGCCGGGACGCTCGCCGTACGGCAGGGCATGGCGGCCGACGCCCGCAGCGCCGTCCTCGCGTCCCAGCGCGACAGCGCGGAGGCCCGCCGGCTCGCCACCACGGCCGACACGCTACGGGTCGCCGATCCGGTCAGGGCCATGCTGCTCAGCGTGGCCGCCTGGCGGCTGGCCCCGGTGATCGAGGCCAGGGCGAGCCTGTCCGGCTCGCTGGCCCAGTGGGAGACGGCCACGTTCCATGATCCGGCCACCTCGATCCGGACGCTCAGGGCGCTGAGCGGCGACGGGCGGACGCTCGTCAGCGCGGGGGAGGGCGAGGCGCGGATCTGGGACGTGCGGACCGGCAGGCGCACCGGCGGGTTCGGGGGGATCGGGGAGGACCTGCGGGCGCTCGCGCTGAGCCCGAGCGGCAGGCTGCTCGCGGTGATCAACGGTCTGGAGCTGACGGTCTGGGACGTGGTGACCGGCGGTCCGACCGGCGTGGCCCTCACCGTCCGGGGGCGTTTCGACGGCGGGGACACCGGGGTGTTCTTCGGGCAGGCCGAGAACCGGCTCGTGGTCGTCCGGGACCGGGGGCTCACGGTCGTGGATCTCACCACGGGGAGGACGACGTCCCCGCCCGGTTTCGGGAGCGTCGACGTCTCTCCCGACGGGAACAGGCTGGTGGCCGGCGGCGTCGACGGCCTGCCGACGGTCTGGACGCTGGACCGGACGGCGGGCCTCCCGCTGGGCGGCGGGTGCGACGGCTGCGCGCCGGATGTGGCCTACAGCCCGGACGGCAGGACCGTCGCGGTCGCCCGGAACAAGGACATCGAGCTGCGAGACGCGTTCACCGGAGCGAGGCTGGACCCCCTGTTCGAGGAAGGCGACGGCGGCGATCTGGCCTTCAGCCCCGACGGGCGCTTCCTGAGCGCCGCGGACGAGACGAGCCTCAAGCTCTGGCGGGTCCGGGACGGACGGCTGCTGCTGACCCGGAGGATCGACGCGTTCTCGCCCGTCGTGGCCTTCGACCCGGACGGGCGCACGCTCCGCCATCTCACGGAAGGCTCGGTGACGGCTTTCGACATCACCGCGCTGACCAGGCCCGTCACGCTGAAAGGGCCCGTGACCACCTGGGCGGAGCTGGCCCCCGGCGGGCGGCTGCTCGCCTCCAGGGAGACGGAGACGAGCGAGGTCGTGCTCCGGGACGTACGGCGGCGCACGCGTGTCGCCGCTCTGGAGGCCGGCCCCGTACGGGACGACGGCCACCTTGAGATGGCCTTCAGCGGAGACGGCAGGCGGCTGGCGATCCAGACGGGCGGACGGAGTCCCCGGCTGACGGTCTGGGACACCGTCACCTTCAGGCGGATCGCCGCCGTCGCCATCAGGCGCGACGCGCGGGCTCTCGCCGTGGCGATCAACACCGACGGTTCCGCCGTGGCCTCCTACGCGAATCACCAGGATGCCCGGCGACCGCTCCCGGGGAGGGGGAAGATCCGGGTATGGGACGTACCCAGCGGGCGTCTGCGCTGGTCACGGCCTCAGGAATCCGTCGCCGGTCAGGTGTTCAGCCCGAACGGCAAGGCTCTCGCGCCCGTCGGGGGAGATCAACGGCTGCTGGACACGGTGACGGGGAAGCCGTTCGGCGACGCGTACGGCTCGCGAGGGACCGGTAGCCCGATGATCTCGCTGGCCTTCAGCCGGGACGGTGCCCGCTTCGCCACCGCCGACCGGGCCGGACGGATCTCGGTCTGGGAGACGGCGACCAGGAGGCGGGTGGGCGTCCTGATCAGAGGCGGCGCGGGCGCGGGGGCCGGGCTGGTCCACTCGCCCCGTGGCGACGTGATCGCCGCCGGGGCCGGTGAGCGGGCGGTCGCGCTGTGGGACATCGCGACCGGGCGCCGCCTCGGCCAGCCGATCACGGTGGGGACCGGCGACCTCCGGTCGCTGGCGTTCGCCGAGGACGGGTCCCGGCTGATCATGATCGACGTCGACGGCGTCCTGACCGAGCATCCGGTCGACCCGGAGCTGGCGGCGCGTGCGGTCTGCGCGCGGGCGGGCCGTACCCTGTCGCGCGAGGAGTGGAGCGCCTATCTGAACGGTGTGCCCTATCGCAATGTCTGTCCCCTTTGATCGCGATAAGGATGCCTGTCTGATCGGAGGATGCCTGGGTAGACCTACACGGAAGATGCCGTGAGTTTTCGGGGGGAAACATGGCGCAGTGTGAAGTCTGTGGCAATGACTATGACATGAGCTTCGAGGTGCACGCCCAGGGAGCGGTGCACGTTTTCGACAGCTTCGAGTGTGCGATCCATCGGATGGCGCCCGTGTGCGAGCACTGCGGGGTCCGGATCGCCGGGCACGGGGTCGAGGCCGACCGGCGCTGGTTCTGCTGCGCGCACTGCGCCCGCGCGGAGGGCGCGAACGCGATCGTGGACCGCAGCGGGATTCCGGCGCAACAAGGGATGTAGGAGACGGTCTCCGCGGAGATCCCAGGGAGTCTGGTCGTGGACGCCTCTGGCATCCAGACTGATTCTCATGTGGGATTTTGATGTCCTTGTCTTGGGCTCCGGGCCGGGTGGGCAGAAAGCCGCGATCGCCGCGGCGAAACTCGAGCGGCGCGTCGCGCTGGTCGAGCGACGTAACATGATCGGTGGCGTCTGCATCAACACCGGCACCATCCCCTCCAAGACGCTGCGCGAGGCGGTCATCCACCTGACCGGCCTCAACCAGCGGGGGATGTACGGGCAGAGTTACCGGGTGAAGGACGAGATCACCGCAGCCGACCTGGGAATCCGCACCCAGCACGTGATCGGCCGCGAGGTGGATGTGATCCGCAGCCAGCTGTCCCGCAACCACGTGGCGGTGCTGAACGGGCTGGGGCAGTTCGTCGACCCTCACACCATGGCCGTCGTCGACGAGAACGGCCACGAGGTGAAGGTCACCGCCGAAAAGATCATCATTGCCACCGGCACCCGGCCCGCCCGCCCCGAGACCGTGGAGTTCGACGACAATACGATCATCGACTCCGACGGCATCCTGCAGCTGCAGCACGTGCCCGACTCGATGGTGGTCGTCGGAGCCGGGGTGATCGGCATCGAGTACGCCTCGATGTTCGCCGCCCTGGGCACCAAGGTGACCGTGGTGGAGCGCCGCGAGCGGATGCTCGACTTCTGTGACCTGGAGATCGTCGAGGCCCTGAAGTATCACCTGCGAGACCTGGCGGTGACCTTCCGCTTCGGCGAGACCGTCGCCGCGGTGGAGCGCCGCTCCCGCGGGGCGCTGACGGTGCTGGAGAGCGGCAAGAGGATTCCCGCCGAGACGGTGATGTACTCGGCCGGACGCCACGGCGTGACCGACAAACTCGCCCTGGAGCGCGCGGGCCTGGCCGCCGACGACCGCGGGCGCATCGATGTGGACGAGCACTACCGCACCTCCGTGCCGCACATCTACGCGGTCGGCGACGTCATCGGCTTCCCCTCCCTGGCCGCCACCTCCATGGAACAGGGCCGCATCGCCGCCCACCACGCCTGCGGCGAACCCCTGCGCGGCATTCACCACCTGCAGCCGATCGGCATCTACACCATCCCCGAGATCAGCTTCATCGGCCGCACCGAGGACGAGCTCACCCAGTCCCACGTCCCCTTCGAGGTGGGCATCTCCCGCTACCGCGAACTCGCCCGCGGCCAGATCATCGGCGACACCTACGGGATGCTGAAACTCCTGGTCTCCCCCGAGAGCCGGGCCCTGCTCGGTGTGCACGTCTTCGGGACCGGCGCCACCGAGCTGCTGCACATCGGCCAGGCCGTCATGGGCTGTGGCGGCACCATCGACTACCTGGTCGACGCCGTCTTCAACTACCCCACCCTGGCCGAGTCCTACAAGGTCGCCGCTCTGGACGCCATGAACAAACTCCGCCGCGTCGCGCGCTTCGAGCTGTGACCGTTCCCGGCGCCCGCTCGGCCTCCGGCGCGTCTAACACGCTCGTCCTTCGCCGGCCGCCGAAGGATCCGGAACCTACGGTGTGGGAACCGCCCCGGGGGCCGGCCGCCGGCTTCCTTCCGGCATTCCGATGCCCGGTGGCCTGACCGGGATGGCCGCGCGGTGTTCTGAAATGTTCTGAGACGCTCTGAGACAGAGGCCGATGATGACCGATGAGTCCCCGATCACCGATGACCGCGACCCCGCACAGGTCGTGACCGCGATGGTCGATCACTTCCTCCGCCTGGCAGCCACCTGGACCGCCTGGGACGGCCGCCCGCTGCAGTCCGGGGATCGGATCTACACCCCGCACAAGGCGGTCCGGCGGGTGAGCGACCATCTCCTCGACCACCTTTCCGAGCTGGAGGCACGGCTGGCCGGACACGAGGCCATTCCCGATCACTGGCATGCTTCGATGATCACCACCCCCGCCGACCTCGCCCCTTTCACCGAGCACGACCTGGACGAGGCCCGCAGCCGCATCACCCGGCTCGCCCAGCTCTGGGTGGACCGGCTGAACGCGCTCACGCCCGAGCAGCTTGACCGTTCACCGGGCCAGGGCTGGACTTTCCGCCAGCTCGCCTTCCACATGTCCGGATCGTCCTACTACGCCGACGCCGTGGGTGATCTTCGCCCGGCGGCGACCGTCCGCTGAGCGCCGTCGGCGGAGATTACCCGGGGCCGGGAGTCCACGGGAACGACGCGCCCGGGGGTGATCATCGGTCCGGGGCCGCCCGTCCCGTCGCCGTACGGCTGTGAACGCCGGTCCGGGGCGTCACGCCGACTCCCGAAGGAGGCCCTCCGCCTGCTGCCGCAGGTGCGGCGGGAGTTCGGGGGCGGTCGCGTCGAGTGCCTGGGAGGCGAAACTCGCCGACTTGCCCGGCCGGCCCAGCAGGGCGTTGATGCGGGCGGCGCGGTGGAGCACCGGGCCGTTCCGGCCTCTCCCTCGGAGGCCGCGACCTCCCTGAAGATCTCGGTGGTCTCGGCCTGCACCCAGGCCTCCTCGAAACGCGACGCGCGCACCGCCTCCTCGGACGGTGCGCAGGTCGTTGGCCAGGAGTCCGGCGGCACCGGGCGTGAAGAACCTGTCCGTGTGATCGAGCGGAAGGTTCGCGGCCTCCGGCGCCGTCTCACGGGTGAGCGGCGAGGAGGGGTTTCCATGCTCTCATGGGCGACGACGAAATAGAGCAGTCGTTTGCCTCGCCTCGAACGTGGTGTATCGACCCAGCTCACGGGCCGTATGGCGGCCGGCTATTCCCCTTCCAGAGAAACAAGGCCTTCATGGACTTTCGCCGCTAGCGGATGCCCAGGCGGGAGATTGGCCCGCACTGCGGACTGCACTGTTCGCAACTCCCTTCGGGCGTCGTCCGGATGCCCCATCGAACGGAGCGCTTGCGACAGTAGGTAACGGCTCTCCAATATCGCCGGATGCCCCTTGCGTAGAATCGCGCTTCTCGCCTCAAGCACGGACGTTAACTCCGCTCGCGCCGTCTCAAAGTCTTCCAAATTCATCAGGGCCTGGGCTCGCAGGCTTCGGATGGACAGGGTCAGGAGACTGCGGTTGTGATCATGCTCAGCGTCTCCCGCATTGAGCAGCGCCTCACATATCTGAAAACATTGCTCCGCTTCCCCCTGTTTTAAAATTATTTTTGCCACCAACGCTCCGGTTTTCAGTGTGTCTATATGATTAACGCCGAGAATCGACTGGCGACTTTCCCATATTCGCTGCCCGAGTTGGAGGGCTTCGGACAGCGACCCCTGTTCTCCTAGGACTCGCACCAGCTCATAGCTCGTGGTTAAGGTCTCTGGGTGATTAAATTCAAAGAGCCGTTCCCTGGCGGCGGCAACTGACCGATACTCCTGTTCGGCTTTCCTTAGCTCGCCGTGGAAGGAAAGTATGGCGGCACGCTCATGATAGATCCACAGCATGCCGGCCTCTACGATGTCTGATCTTCCGGTCGCGATGCCCCTGATGGCGACGTTGACAACTTGCAGTCCCGCATCATAGTGGCCGGAATAAACCAGTGACGATGCTACGAATGAGGACGCACGCGCGAGACGTGCCGCATCCTCATCCGTAAGATGTGCACCGAGGTTGGCAAGGCACGACGTGATATGCGGCAGGATCTCCAGCCACCTGGACAGGTGTTCCGGATTTTCCGGATCAAGGACCTGTGTAGCCCGCACAATCAGGTCCACCGTGACGGAAACCACCGTCGCGGACTCCTCACCGTCTCCGAGGTAAAGGCGGTTGGCCTCTGCGACAAGTGGATGGATCGTGAGGGATATATCATCCGCCATCCCTGAGTCGATGATCTCGACGAGACCCACCTTCGCGAGCACGTCGAACCCTTCTGGCACGGCCTGCTCGTTATCGCCACAGACCTTCGCCAGAATATTTCCCTGAAGAAACCATTTCGGAATTGGGATTGCACCTGCGAAGCAGGAAAGGATTCGCAGTATCGGGCGCGCCTGCTTGACTCCCTGATCGCCGAGGATGTCCAGCGAGGATTCCCAGGTCGTCGCCAAGCCTCTCACTCTATTGTTTACAAGTGCGGTGGGGTCTTCACGCACGGCATTCAGATATCCGGAAAACCTTCGATGGGTAGACCACGGGGAAGCTAAGAACGCACCCGCATGGTGGAGAGCCAGTGGGAGAAATCCCAGGGTGTCGGCCAGGGCCTTCGCCTCGTCGTACGAGCCGGCCTGTGGCGCGATATGCTGCAGCAGCAGAGCGGAATTATGTGGATCTAGCGGTTCTACATGGTGGAGCTTGGAGAGCGAACCCCATTGAGTCGCATCACCAAGGCGGCTGGTTATCAGGATGGCACCCGACCGCGACGGGCGCAGCCATCCACTCCCGCTTCCAGCCTCCCTTCCCTCCACGGTCAAGGTTCTGATGTCGTCGACGTTATCCAGGATCAGCAGCCACTTCTTCTCACGTTCAAGATAACTCCAGAGCAGGTCGGCAGGGTTCAGCCCGCCGGCTAAGGACTGCCGAACCTGCTCTTCCGGCGCGCCCAATGATTTGGCGAGCTCAAGCATTGAGACGGTGACCTCGGATGCGGAAGACGCGGAGATCCACCAGACGCGGTTCCCGCGGTCCAGAGACTCTCGGGCGAATTTGAGAGAGATGGCGGTTTTTCCCACGCCACCGAGCCCCCACAGCACGTGCGTGTTCCCGTCAGGGCGGTTGACGGCTTTCCGCAGTTTCCGAATCAGATTATCTCTGTCCGTAAAGGACAGTGGAAGGTATCCTAAAGGGGGGCGTAGTATGCTCATCGCCGCGAAATTCGACGCACCCTCCCGTTCTGGCGGCCGGTCGTCTTTGCTCTTGGTTCGGTTACTTGGCCGAGCGGTGAATTGCAGCACCGCGACTACGACCGCAAGCACGCCAGCGAGTGATCCAACTATCGTCCAGATGAGTCCTGAATCCACAACCCCAGAGTAGAGATCGTAGTCATCTCCTCACAAGAAGATGATTTAGAATGGTGCTATTTACTCACCCCGACCTGAGCGATGCGGACCGATCGTCGCATCAGGCGCTGAGTCGCTCAAAGATGCCGTCGCGCTGCCGGTGGGCGAAGTAGCTCATAGGCCGTGGCCTGAGGTGGGTAGTCGAGGGGAAGGCGGCGCCGGGGAATGCTGGTGCGATCGGCGTACGGGATGGTGCGCAGGTCGTGCTCAGGTTGGCGGCCGCTGTCCAGGTTTTTCCTCGGCGTTCGGCGCGCCAGGCTCTCAGCACGGGTTCGGTGAACTTCCAGCGCACGTCGGACAGGTCGCCGGGCACGGTCGCGGCTCGGTTATATCCCCGACATATCGCGCGGTGCGCCGCCGCTCGACACCGTGAAGGCATCCGTTGCCGGTGGGTAAGGGCAGAGAGCCAGATCATGAATGAGACAGGATTTTCCGTTATGAGACCGGTGCTTGCTGACCGGGTAACTGAACACGACGGCTCAGATATCTACCGAAAGTCCTACGAAAGCGGCAGTCGTTCGAAGAAGCGAACTAGGTGATACTTCGCAGATAGGGGAAAATTTCCTCTAGGTTGGATTATAGAGATAACTGAAATTCCGCTGTGGGGTCGGAGTCCGCTTCCTCGACAAATCGTTGCAGTACGAGCACCAGGTGGGAGGGCTCACCGAGCTCGCCAATCTGACTCAGACTGAGCCCGGTCACGTCGACCAGACCGGTGCCGAACTCTCCGGTGGTTTCCCCATGCATGCGGACTCCTTGGACGTCCGTGATTTTGTCGGCCCCATTCCTTCATGCCGTTCAAGCAGATGGGATGGATCAAAACATGGGCTCAGTGTAATCTTTTGAGAACTCCTCAATCGATATATGTTTTAAGTATTTTGAAGTAGCCGAGGCCGGGCGGCAAAAATCTTCCTCGCTTGTTCATCGTCCTTTGAACGGCGGCCCTGATGTGCCCGATGAGACACAGCAGGTCGGCGCAGTAGACGGAGGGGTTGGCGAAGCCGCTTCCGGCCCTGTACCGATGAGCGTAGAGTCCGCCGCCGCAGATCCGTCCGACCGGGCACGACACGCACTCCGGTGCCAGGGCGAGCTCGCCGATCTGGCGGACGGCGGTCGACGGGAGCAGGAAGAGATCGTCGAAGGAGTCTCGCCCGACGTGCAGCCCGGTCGCGGGGGCACCCTCGAAGGCGGATTTCAGGAGGTCGGACTGCTCGATCTCCCCGTCCGTCTCGATGACCACCATGGCGGCCGGGGACAGGCCGATCTGCTCACTCGCCGAGCGCCCGCCGAGCAGCAGATGGATGATCTCGCCGAACAGCCGGACCTTCACCGGTTCGGCGGGCGTGCCGTACCAGCGGTCGAACACCGCGATCAGCCAGTCGGCGTACGGGGTGACCGTCTCGTCGGTCGTGCGTCCGGGCGGGGGCTCCGACCAGTTGCCGTGCGGAAGCAGGAAATCGATCGTCGGAGGGGCGAAGCCGAGCAGCGCCTCGTACGCGCCGACGGGATCGTTGCGCAGGTCGACGGTGCAGAGCAGACCTCGGAACAGGTGCCGGAACCGCGGCGCGGTCAGCCTGTCCAGGGCTTCCACGACGGCGCTGTGGCTGCCCTTGCCCGCGGCGTCGCGGCGGCTCCGGTCGTGCATCCGCTCGTCGCCGTCCAGGCTCACCCCGACCCCGACCCCGACCCCGACCCCGACCCCGACCCTGAGCTCGTCGAACAGCGTCAGATATGCGGAGGTCAGCAGGGTGGCGTTCGTCTGAAGGCTGACATCCACCCGGACGCCGGAACCGACGGCAGACCGGACCGCGGTGACGATCCGCCTGATCGACTCCGGGCCGGCCAGAAGGGGCTCGCCGCCGTGCAGGATGAGCTCGACCGAAGTCAGATCGTGCGCGTGCGCGTGCTCCGCGATCCTTGCCGCCGTGGCGGTCACGGTCTCCGGCGACATGTGCCTGGGGCGGGAACGCCAGCTCTGGTCCGCCATCTCGTACATGTAGCAGTAGGAGCACGCCAGATCGCAACGACTGTGGATCTTCAGAATGAACTGCCGGAACGGGGTCGGCTGCCAGCCACTCGCGATCAACGCCCCGACATCGAGCGCCGACGGCCACTCGGGCGCTGCTGATCAGCCTCCACGTTGAGGCCAGGAGAGGCGCCATCAACCAGCCTGTTCGAGCATAGGGAGGTCTGTGATCATACGCAGCAGGTTATGCCGAACGGCCGGGGGTGGTCGTGCGCAGGGGCTTCGAACGCGAATGTCAATGAAGGTTCAGGCGAGAGGCCGTGCGTTGTTCCCGCGCGATCACCAGGCCTATCAGGGCGACCAGCGCGGTGAGCTGCGCGAGGGCCGACCAGAGCCCGAGCGCGACCGTCAGGAGCGAGATCAGGGCGCCCACGTTCCGCACCTGGTTGCCCGTCATGCCGAGGACCCGGCGGAACCAGGCGTTGCCTGCCATGAACAGGGCGACCCCCACGGCCAGGACGACGGCGGCGCTGAGCTTCAGCGGATCGGTCGGATGCCCGATCGCCTTCTTGACGCCCGCGGCGACGGCGACGACGCCCAGCAGGATCGGGATGTGCGCGTAGAAGTAGGCCCCGAGGATCAGGCGGGTGCGCCGCACCGGCTCGGCCGCCGCCAGAGCGTGTTCGGCGCTCACCTCGTCGTCCCCGCCGAAGTAGAGCCACCACAGGCAGGCGGCCAGCGCGAGACCGAGCACCGCCGCCAGGCCGAGGGCGAAGTCGACGTGCAATCCGGCGGCGCCGATGCCGATCGCCACGACCGACTCGCCGAGCGCCACGATCACCAGCAGGCCGTGGCGCTCGACGATGTGCCCGGTCCTGAGGTTGAAGCCCTTCTGCCCGATGAAGTACGGGCTGCCCCAGAGCAGCGCCACCGCGGCGCCCCAGAGCAGGTAGTTGTACGGCTCGCCGGCGAAGCTCGCCAGGCCGACCAGCGCCACCCCGCCGAGGTTGAACGGGATCACCCGGGCGAAGGCCGAGGTGGCCTGGATGTACAGCCCGGCGTGGACGGTGATCAGCAGCAGGTACCCGATGGTGAACGCCATGCCGTCGCCGTCGAAGACCGCGGGGATCGACAGCGCCACGATCATGAACCCGGCCATGCCCAGCAGGATCAGTATCCGGCGGGCGGGCCGGACCGGGGGAACCGCGTTGGTCAGCCAGGCGTAGCCCGCGTACATCCACCAGATGACGCCGAACACCAGGAGCACGCGCAGTGCCCCCTCGAAGGATCGGCCGTCCTGCAATCCCTGCACCAGAAGGTTGGTGAGCTGGGTGACGGTGAAGACGAAGACCAGGTCGAAGAAGAGTTCGAGAGTGGAGACGCGGAGCTCGGTCTCCGCCGGGGCGGATTCCACCCGCTCCGCGAACCAGTCGGGTAAACGCATCTGATCATTGTGTGGCCGGGGAGGCCCGGTATGGATACCTCTGGAGAAGGATGGCGTCGTTTCCGCGGGTGAGTGCTTGTCCAGGTCGTCCGTTTAGCTTTCGGCGGACTTGTCCCTCCTCCCCGCCACAGGGGTTTCGCCGTTCAGCTCCTGGGCGATTCGTCCTTCTTACCCGCCACGAGGGTGTCGCCGGCCTTCTCCGGGGCGGGCGTGACGACCGGCGCGGGCGCGGTCGCGGGGGACGCGGCGCCGGCGGGGGGCCGGCGGGTGCGCGCGCGAGGGCGGGCGGCGGCGGGGAACTCCGCGGTGTCGGCGGTGTCGGCGGTGTCGTGCGGACCGTCCGGGGCGGAGGCCTCCGGCTTGTCCGTCTTCCGCTCGGAGGCGCGGTCGCCGTGGTCGGAGCCGTCGGCGACGGGCGGGGCGGGCGCGGCGGAGGTCTCCGGCTCGCGCAGCGAGGCGAGGACGTCGTCGGCCTCGGCGTCGGCGGCGAAATCCTCGGCGGCCTCGGCGTCGCGCCGTTTGATCACCACCATGTGGTCGACCGACAGGCGGCCCGCGCCGCCGACCGCCAGAAGGATGGAGGCCGCTCCGAGTGCCACGATCAGGTTGATGTCGCCCCCGGTCAGGGGCAGTCCCTGGTCACCGCTGGCCACCACGAACACGGCGACGGCCTCGGCGAACAGCAGCAGCCCGCAGGCGGGTACGGCGAGCCCGGCCACGAGCAGGGCGCCGCCGATGAGCTCGGTCAGCATCGTGGTGGCGGCCCATACCTCGGGGACGGGGGCGCCCAGGCTGCCGAACTGGTCGCCCGTGGCGATCAGACCCGCTTGCAGCTTGTGCCAGCCGTTGGCGAAGAAGATCCCGCCCACGCCCAGTCTGGCGGCCAGGGAGGCAAGATCGTGGAGGGTTCGTCGCACGGTTCCTCCTTCGGGGCGGATTCCCCATTCTTGCCCATGTCTTGACCAATACCTGACCGAAAGGGGACTCTCCAAACTCTCGTGCGTGGTCGTGCCGGTCGGGGAACCGGCGCGCTCCCGAATCGCCTGCCGGACGCTCTCCACCCGGCCGGGACGCCGAGCGCTTCCCCCGGCCCTGGCGGGGATCCGGCCGTGGCTCGACGGGCCGCGGCCGGCGGCGAACGGATGATCGATTCGCACTGATCAGGTGCCTCGCGTGACACATTCGCGACCTCTCTAGAGAGATACAGGCATATAGCCGCTATCTAGGCAAACGGCGATCTCGCACGGACCATGGTGATCATGGGGAGTCAGATCGTGGTCGGCCGGCGCGAGGCCCGTGAACCACCGTGGTGAGAGGTCCTGACGAACAGGACATCGAGCGGATCCCGCTCTCGCCGTCTCCGGGCGGCCCCCGGGAATGGTGCGCCGAGGCCGTCGACCTGCTCGGCCAGGATCAGCCGGAGGCCGCACTGGACGCCGCCCGCCGGGCGGTGGACCTCGATCCCGGGACCGACTGGGGCTACCGCCTCGCCAGCCTGTCGTTCGAACGCCTCGGCCGCGACGCCGAGGCCGTGGCCGCCGCGGAGGAGGCCGTACGGCTGGCGCCCGGGTCCTGGACCGCGCGCCTGCGCCTGGGCGCGGCCCTGCGCCGGGTGCCGGGACGCTGGCGTGAATCGTGGGCCCAGGCGGCCAGGGCCGTACGCTACGCGCCCGAGGAGCCCGACACGCACGTCCTCGTCGGCGATCTCGCGCTGGTGCGCGGCGAGTACCGGCGCGCGGAGACCGCCTACCGCAACGCGTTGCGCCGCCTGGACGACCACCCCGCCGCCAGGATCAACCTCGGCCTGACGCTTCTGCGCTGGGAACGCCCTCGGGGCCACCACGATCCCGCCTGGCCGATCGACCCCCGCGAGACCGGGCGGGCCAGGCGCGCCCTGGAGGTGTGGTCCCGGCAGACCCGCATCCTGCTCGCCCTGGCGTTCGTCGTGGTCGGCGTGGCGGCCTTCGGGTTCGGTCTGGTCACCGAGGCGAGGATCGCCGGTGGGGCGATGCCCGTCGTCGTCCTGGCGATCACCCTCAGGCAGGCGCACCGGGTCAGGCTCTGGCCCTACGTGCCCGGCATGCTCGCCCGCGACCTCTGGCTCAGCATGTCCGTCTCGATCACCTTGGTCGGGGTCGCCGCCTATGTCGCGGCGGTGGCCACCCTTCCCGCGGAGGTTCCCGCGCTCACCCTCGGCTCCGCGCCGGACATGGTGAGCGGTGTCTGGGCGGGTCTCGCGGGACTGGTCCTCTTCAACGGCGTGGCCGTGCTGGTCCTGCGCGTGCTGGTGGAGGCATGGCGCGGGCGGCCGGTCAGGGCGCTGGCCGAGTTCACCGCGGTCCACCAGGACCGTACGGCCCGGCGGAACATCGACGTGACCCTCTGGCTGGTGGTGGGCCGGGCGTGGTCGGCGCTGGCCGCGGTCGCGGGGCTCGCCCTGATCCTGGGCGAGCCGCGAGGGGCCTTCGCCGCGCCGGCCGTCCCGCTCGCGCTCGCCTGGGTGCGCGCCCGGGGCGGACTGTCCTCCTGCCTCGGCCGGGTGCTGTTCGTGGATCGCTGGCTCGTGGCCGCGCTGGCCCTGCTGGCGGTGGCGTCGCTCGCGCTCGCCGGGGTGGCGGTCTCGCATGTGCTCGGCCTGCCCCCGGACGTGGGCGGCCTCGCCGGGTGGGCGGGGGCGGGGGCGCTGGCCGTACTGGTGGCGGTGTTCGCCACGAGGTCGGTACAGGCGTGGTGGAGGGGCGCGCAGGGACCGTGGCGGGCATCTCTGATCATGTGTGAGAGCTACGGCCGGCGCGTGCCCGGCGACGTGGGGCCACCGGTGGGGCTCAGCGGGGAGGTGCGCGACGCCTTCGCCTACGCCCGCGGGGTGGTGCTCGCCTACGCCGACCCCAGCGGGCCGCGCGTGCTGGCCGTCGGGGCGGTCAGCTCGGTCGGCCCGAGCGGCGAGCTTCGCCTCATCGCCGCCTCCGACGCCTGGGAGGCGGCCGAGCGTGACCCGAGGGTGGCGGTGTTCGTCGCCGATCCGCTGGACCGCCGGTTCTGGGCCGAGGTGCGCGGCATCGCGATCGGCGACGGCGAGGCCGACGTGCTGAGGGTCACTCCCAAACAGGTCGTGGTCGGCGAGTACCCCGGCCGCCATCAGGGCCGCTCCCGCCCGGGCTGAGCGGAGTTCGTCCGGGCCGTTCCCGTCCAGGTTGAGGGGAGCTCGTCCGGGCCGTTCCCGCCCGGGCCGGGGGGAGTCCGTCCGGGCCGTTCCCGCCCGGGCCGAGGGGATCGTTCCGACCGGGAAACCGCCTGGCGGGGGCCTCACCCGATCGCCGTCGTCCGCGCCGCCCCGCCCGGATTCCCCACGCCCGTCCCCCGAGGGCGTGCGGAAGATTCCGCTGTGGGAAACAGCCGGTTCTGTCCGGACGGAACGCGGGATCCCGGTCGCCCGTGAGACGCCGGAAAGGAGGGCGAAAAGAGATACTTGCCCGCCCAGGAGCAGGGGGCCGGAACTTGGTGCCTGGATCGTAGAGTTAATCCGATCTCATCCGTATATCTGATCGTGTCCGTACGACGGCGTGGCGTGGCGCTCAGGCACGAGCAAACGCATCCTCGTTGCGGTATAACCGGGGGCGGACCGGGGAGGCGTGATGCGGGAATCCGGCAGGGCCCAGCCGGCGGGGCGCGCGGCGGCACGAGATCTGTTCGAGCAGGTGAGACTGGGCTACTTCCGGATCCCTGCTCCTCGGCGCAGACTCATCTACGCCGCCGTGCTGGTCGGGTCGGTCGGGGTGGCCGGCCTGGTGGCCGGTGTGGGCCTGCACCTGTTCAACACGTTGATGATCACAATGACCCTGCTCGGTTTCGCCGCGCTGACCCTGCGCTTCCCCCGAGCCGCCGCCACCCTGGTGGTGGTGCTCGGCTGGCTGATGACGCTGTTCTTCCTCCAGGGCCTGTACGTCTGGCCGGCGGGGGTGTCGACGGCTCTGGTGCTCCTCGGCGTCTCCGCGGCGGGAGTCGCCCACCTCATCCGCTGGGTTCCCCCGTGGGTGACCACACTCCTGGCGCTGGTGCCCGCCGGCGCGGTGGCCGCCGTGCTGGCCCTCGTGTTCGCCGGCTCGCCCGGCGTCGCCGTGTGGGCCGCGTACGGCGTGGCCGCCGCGGCGCTGGCCTACCGCTTCACCCAGGCCCGCCGGGCCAGGATCGCACTGACCGCCGGGGAAGAGCAGGTCAGGGCCCGAGGCCGCGACGGCGGACACGGCGGTCCCGTCTCCGCGTCCGGCGAGCCGTCCGCGCCGCCGCCGATATCGGTGGAGGAGGCGCTCGGTGAGCTGGAGAGCATGATCGGCCTGGCGCCGGTGAAGGAGCAGGTGCGCTCGATCGCCGCCTCGATCGAGGCGGCGAGGTTACGCAAGGAGGCCGGATACTCCACCGAGCCGCCGATGCGTCACTTCGTGTTCGTCGGACCGCCCGGCACCGGCAAGACCAGTGTGGCCAGGACCGTCGCGAAGATCTTCTATGCCTTCGGCCTGCTGGAGACGCCCTACGTCGTGGAGGCGCAGCGAGCCGACCTCGTGGGGGAGTTCCTCGGGGCCACCGCGATCAAGACGAACGAGCTGGTGGACCGGGCGCTCGGCGGGGTGCTGTTCATCGACGAGGCCTACAGCCTGGTCAACTCCGGTGAGGGCCAGCCCGACAGGTTCGGCGCGGAGGCCGTGCAGACGCTGCTCAAACGGGCCGAGGACGACCGCGACCGGCTGATCATCATTCTGGCCGGATACGAGAAGGAGACGACCGCCTTCCTGTCCTCCAACCCGGGTCTGTCCAGCCGGTTCTCCAGCCGGGTCCGCTTCCCCAGCTACGGCCCCGAGGAGCTGCTGCGGATCACCGAGCTGCTGCAGCTGCGGCGGGGCGACCGGATGGCCGAGGACGCCAAACCCGTACTGTTCGCCCGGTTCGAAGACGTTCACCGGCGGGCCTTGGTCGACGAGCTGGGCAACGCCCGGTTCGTCCGCAGCCTGGTGGAGGCCGCCGCCCAGGCCAGGGACGTGCGCGTGGTGGGCGGGGGCGGCTCACCCACCACCGAGGACCTGGTGACCACCGTCGAGCGCGATGTCACGAAGGCGTTCGACGAGCTCACCGCCCGCTACCGCGGCTACCAGGCCACGCCCACCCTGGAGGAGGCGCTCGCCGACCTGGACCGGATGGCCGGCCTGGAGCCCGTCAAACGGCAGGTGCACGCGATCACCGCGCAGCTCAGGGTGGCCAAGATGCGCCAGGAGCGGGGGCTGCCCACCCCGCCGCAGATGAGGCACTTCGTCTTCGCCGGACCGCCGGGCACGGGCAAGACCACCGTGGCCCGCATCCTGGGCCGCATCTTCGCCGCGCTGGGCCTGCTCGCCCAGCCCGACGTGGTCGAGGCCCAGCGGGCCGACCTGGTCGGCCAGCACCTCGGGGCCACCGCGATCAAGACGAATGAGCTGGTGGACCGGGCGCTCGGCGGGGTGCTGTTCATCGACGAGGCGTACGGCCTGGTCAACTCCGGCTACTCCGGGGGCGACGCCTTCGGCAACGAGGCCGTGCAGACGCTGCTCAAGCGGGCCGAGGACGACCGCGACCGGCTGGTGATCATCCTGGCCGGGTACGGCCGGGAGATGGACGCCTTCCTGTCCTCCAACCCGGGTCTGGCCAGCAGGTTCAACCAGCGCATCCGGTTCCCCTCCTACTCTCCGGACGAGCTCGCCGAGATCGCCGGCCTGCTCGCCGAGAAGTCGGGCGACAGGTTCGACGACGCCGCCCGCCAGGACCTGGCGGAGGTCTTCACCTGGGTCTGCGACGAGGGACTGATCGACGGCCTGGGCAACGGCCGGTTCGCGCGCTCGCTGTTCGAACGCGCCGCGATGCGCAGGGACGTCCGCCTGGCCGCCGTGGGCGGCGGGACCGCCAGCGCCGCCGACCTGACCACGATCACCAGCGCCGACCTGCGCGCCGCCGTGGACGAACTCGCCGGGCGCTGAACACCCGCGCCCGGACCCTCGCCGATCTCGCGCGGAGCCCGCCTCGGGCCCGCCCTCGCGAGACGGAGCGGCCAAACACCGCCGTTTGCTGAGATCGCGCCCCCGAATCAGTACTCTATGCATTCGGCCGGTCGCCCGATGTAGCAGGATGGCCGGCGGCGGCAAGAGGGCTCCGGAGGGGGGACGATGACGGGATTCCTCGTCCGCAGGCTGCTCAACTACCTGGTGCTGATCATCGTGGCCACGAGCCTGGCGTACATGCTGGCGGCCAGCGCGCTCAATCCCCGCTCGAACTACGAGGGACGCAACCCCCCGATCCCACCGGCGGTCATCGACGCCCGCCTCACCGAGCTGAACCTGAACGACGAGACCCCGCTGTTCCAGCGCTACCTGACCTGGGCGGGCGATCTCGTCCAGGGCGACTTCGGCAAGACGGTGACGGGCGACTCGGTCAACGAGGACCTGGCGAGACGGATCGGCGTCACCCTGCGCCTGATCACGACCGGGATGATCCTCGGCAGCATCACCGGCGTGCTCGTCGGCGCCTACGCGGCGGTCAAGCAGTACGGCGCGTTCGACCGGCTGGCGACCGGGATCTCCTTCGTCGTCCTCGCGGTCCCCACGGTCGTGCTGGCCAACATTCTGATCATCGCCGTGATCTGGCTCAACGACGCGGTCGGCACCCAGGTCTTCCTCGTCAGCGGCGAGGCGACCCCCGGGCTCCCGGGCGGGTTACTCACCCGGCTCCTCGACCGGCTCCAGCACCTGATCCTGCCCACGCTCTCGCTCTCGCTCGGTCTGATCGCCGTCTACAGCCGTTACCAGCGCAACATGATGCTCGACGTGCTCGGCGCCGACTTCATCCGCACGGCCATGGCCAAAGGGCTGCGCCGCCGCACCGCGCTGACCCGGCACGCACTGCGCACCGCGCTGATCCCGGCGGTCACCTACTTCGCCTTCACCTTCGGCTCGCTGCTGGTCGGCACCACGTTCACCGAGAAGATCTTCGGCTGGCACGGCATGGGCGAGCAGCTGGTCAACTCCATCTCCACCAACGACGTCAACACCGTCGCGGCCATCAGCTGTTTCGCCGCCCTGGCGGTGCTGCTGGCCGCGCTGGCCTCCGACGTGTTCCACGCCGTCCTCGACCCGCGGGTCAGGGTGGGGTGAGCGGGCGATGACCATCTCCGAGGAGGAGCTCGCCGAGCAGCGGTCGGCGATCGGCCGGATCCAGGCGCCCTCGCGGCTGCGGGTGGTCGCGGGCCGCTTCTTCGGCTCGCTCCAGGGCCGGATCGGATTCGCGCTGCTGGGGCTGATCTTCCTGCTGGCCTTCGCCGGGCCGTACGTCGGCAGGTGGACCTACACCGACCAGGACTTCTCGGCGTTCCTCCAGCCGCCCTCCGCCGAGCACTGGTGGGGAACCCTGCAGACGGGGGCCGACGTGTACGCGGTCACGTTGCGCGGCATGCAGAAGTCGCTGATCGTCGGCCTGCTCGCCGCGGTGCTCGGCACCACGCTGGCGGCCGTGGTGGGGGCCTTCGCCGGATACTTCACGGGCTGGACCGACCGATCACTGACCTGGGTGACCGATTTGATGCTGGTGCTCCCGGCCTTCCTGATCCTGGCGATCATGTCCCCGCTCTTCGAGGGCAGCGACTGGCTGCTGTTCGTGCTGGTACTGGCCGTTTTCCTCTGGATGGTCACCTCGAAGATCGTCCGAAGCATGACCATCTCGCTCAAGGAGCGGGAGTTCATCCAGGCGGCCAGATTCATGGGCGTGCCGCCGATAAAGATCATCTTTCGTCACATCATCCCGAACATGTCCTCGCTGCTGGTCGTGGACGCCACGCTGAACGTCAGCGCCGCGATCCTCACCGAGACCTCCCTGTCCTACTTCGGCTTCGGTATCCAGCCGCCCGACGTCTCGCTGGGCAGCCTCATCGCGGACGGGGCCAGGACCGCCATCTACGCCCCCTGGACGTTCTGGTTCTGCTCCGGACTGCTGATCGTCACCGTGCTCGCGGTGAACCTGGTGGGCGACTCCCTCCGTGACGCCTTCGACCCCACCGCACAGAGGGGTAGGCGGAACACATGAGCGAGTACGACGGGCGGCCGGGAGACGCGAGGTTCCAGGACGCGGGAAACGGAGGGCCCAGATGGGCCGGAGCGGGAGGCCCCGGAGCCGATCCGGTCCTTGAGGTGGCCGATCTCAACGTCACCTTCGGTTCCGGCCCCGGCGCGGTGCGCGCGGTCAGAGGCGTCGGCTACGCGGTCCGTCCCGGAGAGGTGCTCGGCATCGTCGGCGAGTCGGGCTCCGGCAAGTCGGTCACCTCGCTGGCCGTGATGGGCCTGCTGCCGTCGCACGCCCGTGTCACCGGATCGGTGCGGCTGCTGGGCAAGGAGATCCTGGGGGCGACGGAGAAGACGCTCACCGCGTTCCGCGGCAAGACGATCTCGATGGTCTTCCAGGACCCGCTCTCCGCGCTCACCCCGGTCTACCGGGTGGGCGCCCAGATCGCCGAGGCCGTACGGATCCATCAGAAGGTCACCGCGGAGCAGGCCGCCAAGCGCGCCGTGGAGCTGCTCGACCTGGTCGGCATCCCCAACGCCGCGCAGCGTGCCAGGGCGTTCCCGCACGAGTTCTCCGGCGGCATGCGCCAGCGCGCGATGATCGCGATGGCGATCGCCAACGATCCCGACGTGATCGTCTGCGACGAGCCGACCACCGCGCTCGACGTCACCATCCAGGCGCAGGTGCTGGAGGTGCTCAAGAAGGCGCAGCGGGAGACGGGCGCGGCGATCGTCATCATCACCCATGACCTGGGGGTGGTGGCCGGGTTCGTCGACCGGGTCCTCGTCATGTATGCCGGACGGGCCGTCGAGGTCGGGTCCGTGGACGACGTCTACTACCGCACGCGCATGCCGTACACCATGGGACTGCTCGGCTCGATCCCCCGCCTGGACCACGGCGGGGAGCAGCCGCTGGTCCCGATCGAGGGGAATCCGCCCTCACCGGCGGCGCTGCCGCCCGGCTGCCCGTTCGAGCCGCGCTGCCCGCTGGCCGTTCCCGAGTGCGCCGAGGCGGAGCCCGCGCTGGAGCCGGTGGGCTCGCCCGGTCACCTGGTCGCGTGCATCCGCTCGGAGGAGATCGAGGCGGCGGGCTGGTCGCCCGCGCAGGTCTACGGCGTGCGGGGCGAGGGCGGGCCCGCCACCGGCTTCGCCGCCGAGGGCGTCACCGGACCCGCCGACAGGCCCGCCGTCGAGGGCGTCACCGGACCCACCGGCAGGCCCACCCCCGAGGGCGTCACCGGACCCACCGGCAGGCCCACCCCCGAGGGTGTCACGGAGTCCGCCGGGAAGCCCGCCACCCAGCCCGTCACCCGGCCGGTCGCTCCGGGGCGGACGGTGCGACCGCCGCGCGAGGAGCGCGACGTGGTCCTGTCCGTGGACGACCTGATCAAGCATTACCCCCTGATGAAGGGCTCGCTCTTCAAACGGCGGGTCGGCACGGTCTACGCGGTGGACGGCATCAGCTTCGACATCCGCGAGGGGGAGACGCTCGGCCTGGTCGGCGAGTCCGGTTGCGGCAAGACGACCACGCTGATGGAGATCCTGGAGCTGGTCAAGCCGCAGCGGGGCAGGGTCGTGGTGCTGGGCCGTGACACCTCAGCCCTGGGCGCCCGCGATCGGATGGCGATCCGCAGGGACATGCAGGTCGTCTTCCAGGACCCGCTGGCCTCGCTGGACCCCAGGATGACCGTCTACGACATCCTCGCCGAGCCGTTGCGCACGCACGGGATCAGGGACCCCGGGCCGAGGATCCGGGAGTTGCTCGGCCTGGTCGGCCTGGAAGCCGCCCACGCGGCCCGCTACCCGCAGGACTTCTCCGGGGGCCAGCGCCAGCGCGTCGGCATCGCCCGCGCGCTGGCCCTTGAACCCAGGCTGATCGTGCTGGACGAGCCGGTCTCGGCGCTCGACGTGTCCATCCAGGCGGGTGTGATCAACCTGCTGGAGGAGCTGAAGGACCGTCTGAGGCTGTCGTACCTGTTCGTGGCGCACGACCTGGCCGTGGTCCGGCACATCGCCGACCGGGTCGCGGTCATGTATCTCGGGAAGATCTCCGAGATCGGACAGGTCGGCGAGGTCTACGACGCCCCGATGCACCCCTACACGCAGGCCCTGCTGTCGGCGGTGCCGCTGCCCGACCCCGAGAAGGAACGCTCCAGGAAACGGATCCTTCTCGAAGGCGACCTGCCCAGCCCGGCCGACCCGCCCTCCGGTTGCCGCTTCCGCACCCGCTGCCCCAAGTTCAAGACCCTCGGCGAGACCGACAGGGAGCGGTGTGTGAACGAGGAGCCACAGGTCCGGCCCCTCGGCGAGGACCACGGCGCCTCGTGCCATTTCGCCGAGAAGCTTGAAGTCGTGTAATCCGGGAGGAATCGTGACACCAATCCGGCGCGTGAGCGCGCTGGCCGCCGCGCTGGCCGTGGCCGGCTCGCTGGCGCTGGCCGGTTGCGGCGGCGGACGAAGCGGTCCGCGGCCCGGATCCCCCTCGGAGATCAAGGCCTACGACATCAACCCGGTCGCCAGGGAGCGGATCAGGGACGGAGGTGTTCTCCGCTGGGGGATCAACGAGTATCCCGCCAACTGGAACCTCAACCACGTCGACGGCAACCTCGCGACGGTCAAGAGGATCACGGACGGGCTCATGCCCTCGCCCTTCCGCTCAGACGAGAAGGGCAAGATCTCCGCGAACACCGACTACCTGCTGGCGGGCAGGCTCACGGAGAGCCGGCCCAGACAGGTCGTCACGCTGGCCCTCAACCCAGAGGCCAGGTGGTCCGACGGCACGCCGATCACCTGGGAGGACTACCGAGCCCAGTGGCAGGCGCTGAGCGGCAAGAACGGCGACTACCGCGTCGCCGGCACCACCGGCTACCAGGATATCGCGAGAGTGGAGAGGGGCAGGGACGACCACCAGGTCGTCATCACCTTCGCCAAGCCCTTCGGCGACTGGCAGTCGCTGTTCGCCCCGCTCTATCCGAAGGTCACCAACGCCACTCCCGAGGGGTTCAACGACGGCTGGCTGAACCGGATCCCGTTGACCGCCGGTCCGTTCAGGTTCGTCGCGTTCGACCCGACGGCCAAGACGATCACCATCGGCAGGGACGACCGCTGGTGGGGAGACCGGGCCAAGCTCGACCAGATCATCTACCGCTCGCTGGAGAGCGACGCGCTGATCGGCGCCTTCAGCAACGGCGAGCTGGACACCTTCGACATCGGCCCCTCCGCGCCCGACTACGCGCGGGCCAGGCTCACCCCGGACGCGACCGTACGGCAGGCCGCCGGGCCCGACTTCCGGCACATCACGATGAACGGCGAGAGCGCGATGCTCTCCGACGTCAAGGTCCGCCAGGCCATCACGATGGGCATCAACCGCCAGGCCATCGCCCAGTCGGACCTGCAGGGCCTGGACTGGCCGATCGTCCTGCTGAACAACCACTTCTTCATGAACACCCAGAAGGGATACCGCGACAACGCCGGCGAACTCGGCGTCTACAACCCCGGCAGGGCCGGGCAGATGCTGGACGCCGCAGGCTGGAAGCTGGAGGGCCGGACCCGCAGGAAGGACGGAAGGGAGCTCAACCTGCGGTTCGTCATGCCCTCCGGCTTGCAACTCGCCAAGGCCGAGGCCGAACTGACCCAGAACATGCTCGCCCGGATCGGGGTCAAGGTCACCCTCCAGACGGTACCCGGCGACGATTACTTCACCGCGTACGTCATTCCCGGCAACTACGACATCACCGCGTTCTCCTACGTGGGCACGCCTTTTCCCGTCTCCAGCGGGTACGGCCAGTACGCCAACGCCACGAAGGACGCCCAGGGCGTCAAGCGATGGAACGCCAACCTCGGCCGCATCGGCTCCCCCCAGATCGACGCCGCCATGAACAAGGCGACCGGCGACCTTGACAGCGCCCGGGCCATCGTCGGCACGAACGCCGCCGACAGGCTGATCTGGCAGGCGGTGAACGTGGTGACGCTCTACCAGCGTCCCCAGAACGTCGCCGTCAAGGAAACCATCGCCAACTTCGGCGCCCGTGGCTTCTACGACCTGAGATACCAGGACATCGGGTTCGTCGAATAGACCTGCCCGGCAGGCTGGTCCAGTCGCTGGGGTGGGGGCGCGACGCGGACGGCGGCGGTCTGATGCCGGTAAGTCAGTGGCACGGGTGACGACGCGACCACTGGGGCCCATCTGCTCCCTGTCTTCGACCAGGACATTCTTGCCGCCCTACGTGACCTCGAACCCCTTCTGCCCGGGGAGGCCAGGCCGAAGGTCAGCCGGGCCGCCGGATGGATCTCCCAGGTCGTGATCCATCCGGGCCGGGTGGTCGGGACCTGGGAGGCGAAGAACGGCGAGTCCGTCTTCGACCTGTTCGGGACCGTGCCCGCCGCCCCCGCCGGGGAAACCGGGCGAATGAGGAAACTCCAGGTCTGACGGCGGCCCGGCACGCGAGCCTCCACGTCGGGCCGCAGGCCGTTCAGAGTGGCGCGGCGAATGCCCAGCCTCGGGCGATCACGGTGTCGATCGCTTCCACGGCCTGCTCCAACCGCGCACGCGGTGGTCCGGACACCACGAGGTGCGGCAGCTTCCGCAGGGCCAGTTCCTCGCGGAAGCGGGCGTCCATCCGATGCCGGATCGCTTCGCCGTCCCGCCAGCCGTCCTGCTCGAACGGCACGCCCTCCACCGAGGTGTGGATCCACAGGTCATGCCGGGCGCGCGGATACACGGGGTAGGCCACTCCCAAGTAGCGCTCGTGCCAGAGCGAGGTGGCGAACGCGTCGGTGTCGCAGACCAGTAGTGGCGAGCCGGTGCGGGCGGCGGCGTCTTCCCAGAGGAGCTGGCGTTCGGCGATCGTCTCGAACTCTGAGGACTCCCATTCCAGATCGTCCAGCCATGGTTCGGGCAGACCGGAGGATTTGGCGCGGCGGCGGGCCAAGGCGAGCTTCTCTTCGCAGTACGTCCTGCCGTACTCGGGCACCCACCTGGTTGCCGCCCACGGACCACCTCGGGCGGAGTAATGGGCGGACAGATCCCTGGCCAGAGTGGTGGTCCCGCTGGACTCCGCGCCGACGACCACTACGCGACGGGCCAGATGGCCTCGGACCGGGGGAGAGAGCCACTGCCAGCACGAGGCTGGGTCGCGCCTGGCCATCGTGCCGCTTACCGGGAAGCGCTCGCGGCCGGGGTCGACGCCGATGTGGGCGGCGCCGAACCGGTGGGCCAGTTCCGGACCGTACTCCTCCGAGGAGAACACCGCGTCGATCTCCTGAGCTTCGCCGTGCGCGAGGGCGAGTGCGTGCCGGAACACCGTGACGTGCGCCGACCAGATTTCTGGATCGTCGTAGTCGATCTCAACGTCGTCGACCACCGGGGCGATCGTCACCTCGGCCTGCGGATGCGCCTCACGCAGCCAAGCCGCTCGCAGTGCCAACGGGATGCTCTCCGAGGTCGAGGCGGTGACCACCACGCTCACCCTGGCGCACCGCGCCGCCGCGGTGTTGATCAAGTGGTGATGACCCGCGTGTGGAGGGTAGAACTTGCCGACCACCAGGCCGTGGGCGAAAACCAGGCTCATGCCGTCACCGAGATTGGCCGAACCGTGAGATCCCTGCGCCAGGCCAGCAGGCCCGAGACGCAGAGCGCGAGGAAGATCACGTAGAGGGCGCCGGTGAGGTAGAGGCCTTTGTGGACGTAGAGCGGAATGTAGATCAGATCGGCCACGATCCACAGCCACCACGACTCCACCAGTTTGCGGGTTTGCCCGTAGGTGGCCATCAGCGAGAGCGCGGTGGTCAGGGCATCCCAGAAGGGCACGGTCGAGTTGGTCCAGGTGATGAGGGTGATGGTGAGCGCGATGGTGGCGGCGACACCGCCACCGATCAGCGCGGCCCATTCGGCGCGATCCGTCCTTCGGACCGTCAGCCTGGTCCGGCCTGCCCCGCCGTACAGCCACTGCCACCACCCGTACAGCCCGAGCGCCACGTAGAGGATTTGCAGGGCCGCGTCGGCGTAGAGCCCGACGGTCAGGAAGACCAGCCCGAGCAGGATCACGTTGGCGACGCTGATCGGCCAGTTCCAGAGGTGCTGGCGGGCTACCAGCCAGACCGTGAGGATCCCGGTGGCGAAGCCGAGGAGCTCGGCCCAGTTGGTCGGCGCCCCGGCGATGACGAAGACGGGTCGGAGGAGGGGGTCCAGGAGCTCCGCGAGCGTCATGCGATCTCCTTAATCGTCGTTATGGCGATAAACGATGATCACATGCGGAAGCGGATCCGGTCGCCGGGGCGGAGCTGGGCCGCTCTGGCGAGGGAGGCCGAGGTCAGAACGGCGATGACGGGATAGCCGCCCGTGGGCGGGTGGTCGGCCAGAAACACGATCGGCTGGCCGTTGGGCGGCACCTGGACGGCTCCGGCCACCATACCCTCACTGGGCAGCTCTCCCTCGCGGACCCGTTTCAGGCGGGTGCCGCGCAGCCGGATGCCCACCCGGTTGCCGTCCTGGCTGACCTCGTACGGCTCCGCGCACAGGTCGGCCGGCGCACCGGGGACGAACCAGTCGTCGCGGGGACCCGGCAGGACCCGCAGGACATCCGTCATGGCTCCGGGCGGCGCCGCCGCGTCCACGGTGAGCGGGGGCAGAGCGCCGGTCGGACCCACGGGCAGGACAGTCCCCGGGCCGAGCGGGGGAGGGCCCAGGCCGGAGAGCGAGTCGGTCGACCGGCTCCCCATGACGACGGGTGTGTCGAGGCCGCCTCTGATCGCGACGTAGGTGCGCAGACCCACCGGGGGGATCCCGACCCGGAGCTCGTCGCCCGGGGCGGCCCAGAACGGCGCGTACATCCCCAGGGGGACCCTCACGGGGGTCGTTCCCCGGGGTCGCGAGAGCTCCACGGGGCAGGGAGCCCCGGCGAGGGCGACCCAGGATCCGGTGGTGAAGCGCAATCGGGCGCCGCCGAAGGTCAGCTCCACGCCCGCCGCGCTCTCGGGGTTGCCGACCAGGCGGTTGGCCAGCCGCAGGCTCGGCGCGTCGGCGGCTCCGGAGTGAGGCACGCCGAAATGTCCGTATCCGGGCCGGCCAAGGTCCTGCACGGTGGCGTACGGCCCCGGCGCGATCACTTCGATCATGGGTTGGTGATCGCCTGGAAGCGCACCCGCGTGCCCGGGGTGAGGACGGCGGGCGGGTCGGCGTTCACGTCCCACACGGTCATGGGGGAGCGGCCGAGCAGCCGCCAGCCGCCCGGGGAGGCCGACGGATAGACCGCGGAGTAGGGTCCGGCGATCGCCACCGCCCCGGCGGGCACCGAGGTCCGCGGGGTGGACAGCCGAGCCACGTGCAGCGCCGGGTCCAGTCCGGTGAGATACGCGAATCCGGGGGCGAAGCCCAGCCAGCCCACCACCAGCTCCCGCCGGGAGTGCCGCTCGACCACCTCCTCCACGGAGAGCCCGCTCAGGGCGGCCACGTCGTCCAGGTCGGCGCCGTCGTAGACCACGGGGACCGTCACGGTCCTGGTGGGAAGGGAGGCGCCGGCGCCGGCGGCGCACGCCGTACCCAGCAGGCCGGAGAGCCGGTCCCGCAGCCGCGGCAGGTCGGCGCCCGGTGCGGCGACGAGGAGGGTGGTGGGGCCGGGCACGATCTCGGCCACCCCAGCGGGGCGGTCGGCCCGCAGGAGGGCGTCCAGCCGGTGGGAGACCTCCAGCGAGCCGGTCTCCACCAGCAGGGCGTACTCCCCGGCCCGCCGGATCGTCATGGTCTCCTCCGCCGCCCCGCCTCCACGAACCGCCTTCCGGTCCTTGGACGTTCCGCCTGCGCGGGTCGCCTCCCGGACCGGGGAGGTCCCGCTTCCGCGAACCGCCTGCCGGCTCTCCGCCGTCCCGTCTCCGCGGGTCGCCTCCCGGTCCGCCGACGGGGCGTCCTCGCGGGTCATCGGACCGGCCTCACGCGAACGCCCTCAACGTCACCCCGGCCTTGACCAGTTCGTCGCGGACGGTCTGCGCCAGGAGCACGGCGTCGGGGGTGTCGCCGTGCACGCAGATCGAGCGCGCGTTCACCGGGACCTGGGAGCCGTCCACCGCGGTGACCGTCCGGGCGGTCGCCATGCGCACGGCCCGGGCGGCGACCTCGGTGGGATCGTGGAGCACCGCGCCGGGGGAGCGGCGGGAGACCAGGGCGCCCTCGGGGGTGTAGGCGCGGTCGGCGAAGGCCTCGACGACGGTGGTGAGCCCCTCGCGGGCGGCGATCTCGTGGACGACGGAGCCGGGCAGGGTCAGCACCGGCAGGCCCTGGTCGTAGTCGGCGACCGCGGTCACGACCGCCTCGGCCTGCTCGGGATCGCGGCAGATCCGGTTGTAGAGCGCACCGTGCGGCTTGACGTAGGAGACCCGGCCGCCCATCGCCCTGGCGATCCCGTCGACCGCCGCCAGCTGGTACAGGACCTCGGAGCAGAGTTCCTCCGGATCCACCTCCATCTCGCGGCGCCCGAACCCGGCCAGATCCCGGTAGGACACCTGCGCCCCGATCATCACGCCCCGGTCCACCGCGGCCGCGCAGGTGCGGCGGATGGTCAGCGGATCACCCGCGTGGAACCCGCAGGCGATGTTCGCGCTGGTCACCACGTCGAGCAGGGCCATGTCGTCGCCCAGCCGCCAGATGCCGAAGCCCTCACCCAGGTCGGCGTTGAGATCGATCATCATGGCTCACCTAAATCGGAGGTTCGTCGGGTATATCCGCGATGTCGTCGAGGGCGATGGCGAGTTCCTCCGGGTCGTCTCCGATCCGTTCGGCGATCTCGATCAGGACGTGCAGCACGTCGTGCCGGTCGTGGCCGAGGTCCAGCAGCCGCTGGGCCGCCTCCCAGAGCTGCGGGGGGTCGCCCTCCCAGAGCCGGCCGGCGATCTCCTCGTGCCAGGCGAGATGCTCGTCGTAGTCGGGCCGGTTGAGCTCGCCGCCGTGGTCGATTCCCAGCAGGACCCGCCGGTCGGTCTCGTCGGCGGGGTTCAGCAGGCTGAGTTTGATCTCGCCGTGCGTGCCCTGGAGGAACGGGAACGCGAACACCCGCCTGGCCAGTGCGGACAGGTCGCCGTCCGGCAGCAGCCGCTCCAGGAGATTGTCGTCGAGCCCGAAGGTCGTCGGGTCGCGGTAGGCCTCGGCGAACTTGGCCGTCGCCTCCCAGATCCCGTCGAGCGTGGCGCGCAGGCCCTCGTCGGGCAGTCCGGTCCTGCGCGCGGCGAAGCGCGCCCAGGCCCCCAGCACGTGCGGCACCGCCTCCTGCTCGGCGGGGGTGAGCAGCACCTTGCGCGGCAGCCAGTCGAGGAGAAACGTCTCGCACTTGGTCGGGCTTACCCGCAGCGGGCGGCCGAAATCCTGGTCGCAGCCGTAGTCGATGATGTGGTCGGCGCACCGGGAGGCCGCGGAGGGGTCCGACAGGTGCTCGGCCGCGTTCGAGGACAGGAACTCCGCCGCCAGCATCGCCCGGCGGTCGCGGCTGTAGGGGGCCTCGCTGTGCAGCGGGGCCGGACGCTTTCGGCCGGGCGGCAGCGCCTTGATCCGGGACCGGGCGAAGGCGTGGTAGGCGCTGTAGCTGTCGCTGATCGGCGCGGCCGTCCTGCGGTCGCCGTACTCCACGGTGGCCTTCATGGCCGATTCGAGCAGCGCCCTGGCCTGCTGCGGCTCGATCTCCTGGAACCTGAGCATCGGGTTGCCCTCGGCCTCGGCCCGGGCCTGCTCCAGCAGCTTGTCCACGTGCGAGGAGACCCAGGCGTCGCGGGCGATGCCCCGCATGTTGTAGTCCACGATCACAACCAGCGCGTGGCGGTCCTCGCCGCTGTCGGCACCCCGGTAGCCGAAGGTGCAGATGACCGTGTCCTGGTCGCCGTAGGCGTCGCGGGAGACGAAGCAACCGGTCGGCTTGACCGCGCCCAGCCGGTTGGCCCAGCGCGGCCTGGCCACGTCGCGCTCCATGAGCGCCAGCGCCGCGCCCTCCGCCTTGGCGGCCTGACGGGCGGTGCCGAGGTAGGCGAGCGCGATCAGCAGGGTGAGCGCGGCGGGAGATCCGGCCTTGGCCGCGTAGTCGACCAGCCCCTCACCGAGGACCTGCTCGGCGTCTCCCCTTTTCAGCCGGCGCCCCCACCACGCTCCGATCATGTCCGAGACCATGAGCTCGGCGTCCAGCGGGCTGCGTACGGCGAGCAGCTCGCGAGCCGCCAGCAACATCTCGGAGAAAACCGCATCCGGAGACTGGCTCTCCCTGGGGTCTCGACGATGTCGCCGACTCAAGCAGCCTCCTCCGTCGGCCGCATGAGCCCATCGCCGCTGCCGCCGCGCTGATTGGCCCGTTCGCTTCGCTCGCTCACGCCCCAACCTTCTCGCATTCCCGGGCCAAACGGTGCGTAGAAGACGGCCGGGTGACCCCGATGTTACCGGGGACTTCGGGGCGGCGGCGCGGAGTTGACGAGGGCGAGCAAATGCTCGCGAGCCACACGTTCGATCACTTCGGGCGTCGCCCTGACTCCGAGGTGCTCGGCGCAGGCCCGGACCTCGGCCACGCACCGAGCCACGGTGGCGGGGGGAACGGTGAGAAACTCAGCGGCCAGATGGGCGCTCACCGGCTCGTGGAACGTCGTCGTGCCGCCGGTGTAGCGGATGGCGAGAGCAGGCATGAGTGTCGCATTCCTCCGGTTCTCCGGGGGGGTGTCCCCTCTGACGAACGGCCAGGACGTGCGTTCTCATTCCACAACTTATCCCGCAAGTGTCAACCCTCCGGGGGAGCGATATGGGAAGCTGACACCATGGCTTGACTCAATGTGTCGGCGGAAGGCAGGCCGGTCTCCTCAAAGGGGGAGCCAAACGGACAGGGAGTCAGTAGCCTGATCTTGCCGGGGATGCCGACGGAGACGAGGTCTGCAGTTGCCGGGACGGTCCGGCTCGATCCTGCTAGGGTCCTGGCCGCAAACGTTTTAAGGCGTCGGCGAGTGATTGCGCCGGCGGTCGCGAACATGATGGGAGCAAGGTCGGGTTCTGGGCGGCGCAGGCCGGCGAGGGCCTTGACATCTCCCACGCGAGAGGGTCCCGAACCGGGCTTCTCGCACTCAGGGCGTGAGATTGCCTCGGCCTCGGAAAGGGGGCGGATGCGGAGGGAGACGGCGTCACCATCCGGCTTCGGCGGAATGCCGGCCGGCGGATGCCCATGCCGGCGCCCCGGCGCGTTAGCGTGGAGCCCCCGGACCCCGGACCGGAGACGTTCGAGGGATGCGCCGACCTCATCATGGGCGGGGCTTCCGTCCGCACACACCCATCGCTGATGATGTACTGCAGGATCCGGTCCCCCGGAGCCGCGCTACGCCAATTCGCAAGTTTGGAGATGTGCCTCGTGGGAGACCCTGGCACGCGACGGAGGTGCCGACCATGAGCGCCGAAACCTCCGTGCCCCGTCCCCGGGAGTCGGGTGTGGACATCTCAGACTCCGGCCTGTTACAGGGCTTGCTGTCGCAGTCACCGTTCGCCTTCGCGTTCTTCGATCCCTCCGGCCGTTTCCAGCGGGTCGACGAGGTCTTCGCCGACGTGGTGGGGCTCTCCGCCGAGCGTCTGGTCGGAAAGGCTCCCGGCGAGCTGCTCTCCGCCGATCTCACGGCGCTCATCGAGGGTTCGGTCCGCGGCATCGCCGAGGGCGCCCAGGTCGAGGGCGACCAGCGGATCCGGGTGCGCACGACTGACGGGGAGACCCATCACTGGTCGCTGACGTTCTCGCCGGTCCACGACGAAAAGGGCGCGCTCTGTGCGATCTGCCTCATCGGCGTGGACATCACCGACAGCAGGCAGGTCGAAGAGGACCTGCGGCGCAGCGAGGAGCGCTACCGCTCGCTGGTCGAGGCCCAGTCCCAGCTCGTGTGGATCACCGCGCCGACCGGGGCCGTCCTGGAGGACGCGCCGCAGTGGCGCGCCATCACCGGCCAGGGCCTTGAGGAATATCTCGCTCACGGCTGGCTGGAGGCCGTTCACCCCGACGACCGCCCGCACACCGAGGAGGCCTGGCGCGACGCGCTGCGCGGCCGGACCATGTTCGAGTGGAGCTACCGGGTCCGCACCCGCTCCAGCGGCTACCGCCACTTCGAGGTGCACGCGGTCCCGATCATCCGGCACGGCCGGGTGGTCGAGTGGGTGGGCGCGAACACCGACGTCACCCCGCAGCGCGAGGCCGAGGAGATGCGCGGCCGGTTGACCGATCAGCTCGGAGCCGCGGCCCTGCGGACCGCACGGCTCCAGGGCGCCACGGCGATACTCGCCGAGGCGCTCACCGTCGAGCAGGTCGTCCAGGTCATCATCGACGTGGGCCGTACGGCGCTGGCGGCCGACCGGTCGGCCGTGGCGCTGCTCGACATCGATCGGGCCGCACTGAAGCTGGTGAACAGCGGAGGCATCCCGGATATGCCCGGCGCGCCGGGCGAGGAGATCCCGCTGTCGCACTCCAGTGTGATGACCATGGCGGTGAACAGCCGCCGCCCGGTCTTCGCCGAGTCGCCCGAGAGCCTGAGATCCCAGCTCGTGGACGCGGGAGGCGAGGAGGAGGCCATCACGAGCTTCCTCGCCCACAGCGACGAGCGGGCCTGGGTGGGCCTGCCGTTGCTGGCCGCGGGGCGCGCGCTCGGCGCGCTGCGCTTCTCCTTCACCAGACCTCAGAAGATCTCCCAGGAAGACGGCGTCTTCCTGGAGGCGCTCGCCGGGCAGTGCGCCCTGGCCGTGGAGCGGGCCACCCTGTTCGAGCGGGAGCATCGCACCGCCGAGACGCTCCAGCGCAGCCTGCTGCCCGATCGCCTCCCGGTGGTGCGCGGCCTGGTGCTGGCTCAGCGCTTCCGCTCAGGAAGCCGCCACGTGCAGGTCGGCGGCGACTGGTACGACGCGTTCGTGCTGCAGGACGGCAGGGTCGCGGCGGTGGTCGGCGACGTCATGGGCAAGGGCGTCAAGGCCGCGGCCGGGATGGGCAGGATCCGCAACGCCATGCGGGCCCTGGCGCTGACCAATCCGCCGCCGGCGGCGGTCCTCACCGGCCTGGACCGGGTTTTCGAGGCCACCGAGGAGGAGGAGCAGGTCACCACCCTCGCCTACATGGTGGTCGAGCCAGGCAGCGGAGAGGGCACGCTGGCGCTGGCCGGTCACCCGCCGCCCCTGCTGGTCTCACCTCAGGGTGTGCCGCTGCTGTGCGACGGCGAGCCGGGCACGCCGCTCGGCTGGCCCACGAGCCGCAGGCAGTTCCGGTTCTGCGTTCCGCCTGGCCACACGGCTGTCCTGTATTCGGATGGTCTGGTGGAGAACCGGAAGCGTGGGCTCGATGCCGGGCTGGCTGAACTTTGCTCTGTTGTGACCGAAGCGCCACCCGAAGTCGTCGGAAGCCCTCATATGTTGCTGGATTTCCTGGTTGACAGGATGCTGTCGGGATATGAGCAGGATGATGACGTCACGGTGCTTGCGATTCATGTTCCTCCAGCCACGAAGAGTGACTGAATGAATCAGTCATAACGGTTGCTTTCGGGTATCGGTGCCTCGCTTACGTACGCACTACTCTCTGGGTCGGCCTAGGGTGGAGGACAACCGCCAGGAGGCGGCCGTATGGACCACGGTGTCATGCCACAATGCTGGACAGGTGCGTCGCGGTTCGCGCGGCCTCGCTAATAACAACTAGAGCTAACTGCCCCTAGTTGGGCATCTGGGTCCATTCTCGTCACGCTTTCCTTCGAGAGGTGTTCGTGTCGCCTGCAAGTTCGACTCGCTCGAAGCCATCCGAGCTGAACGAGCCCGTCATTCAGCAGCTGATGGAGCGGGGGCGCTCGCAGGGGTTCCTCGAGTCCGAGGATGTCCGCAAGGCCGTCGAGGAAGCGGACATTCCGATGGCGCAGGTCGCTGGAATACTGCGCAGCCTCAGCAAAGAGGGCATCACGGTAAGACTGACCGCTGAGGACTCCGCGGCTCCCAAGAAGTCCCGGACTTCGACCAAGCGCCGTGCCCCCGCCGTTCCCGCCACAGTTAAGAAGACCAAGACCGCCGCGGCGGCCAAGGAGCAGCCGGAGACCGTCACCGCGGTCGTCAGCGGCTCCGAGCCCGTGCCCGCGGCCAAGAAGCCGGCGGCCCCGGCCAAGAAGATCGCCCCGGCCGCCAAGAAGCCGATCCCCGCCCCGCCGAAGAAGGCCGGGCCCGAGGCGGCTGCCCCGAAGCCCGACCCGAAGCCGAAGTCGGCCCTGGGTGAGGACGACGAAGATGTCGAGCTTGAGGATGTCGAGCTCGAAGACTTCGACCTTGAGGCCGTGACCGAGGTCGAGGTCGAGGTCGAAGTGGAGATCGAGGCCGAGGTCGAGGCCGAGGAGTCGCCCAAGGTCGTGGTCGTCGAGCAGAACGAGGACGAGGTCCTCATCCTCTCCGACGATGACGACGACGCTCCTGTGCCGCAGGTCGCCGCCGCCGGTGCCACGGCCGACCCGGTCAAGGACTACCTCAAGCAGATCGGCAAGGTTCCGCTGCTCAACGCCGAGCAGGAGGTCGAGCTCGCCAAGCGCATCGAGGCCGGCCTGTTCGCCGAGGAGCAGCTCGGCACCGACGGCGAGAAGCTTCCGGTCGACGTCCGCGCCGAGCTGGAGTGGATCGCCGAGGACGGCCGCCGGGCCAAGAACCACCTGCTGGAGGCCAACCTCCGCCTCGTGGTCTCGCTGGCCAAGCGCTACACCGGCCGTGGCATGCTCTTCCTGGACCTGATCCAGGAGGGCAACCTGGGCCTGATCCGTGCGGTCGAGAAGTTCGACTACACCAAGGGTTACAAGTTCTCCACCTACGCCACCTGGTGGATCCGGCAGGCGATCACCCGCGCCATGGCCGACCAGGCGCGGACCATCCGCATCCCGGTCCACATGGTCGAAGTGATCAACAAGCTGGCCCGGGTCCAGCGGCAGATGCTGCAGGACCTCGGTCGCGAGCCCACTCCCGAGGAGTTGGCCCGCGAGCTCGACATGACCCCCGAGAAGGTCGTCGAGGTCCAGAAGTACGGCCGTGAGCCGATCTCCCTGCACACCCCTCTGGGTGAGGAGGGCGACAGCGAGTTCGGTGACCTCATCGAAGACTCCGAGGCGATCGTCCCGGCCGACGCGGTCAGTTTCACACTCCTGCAGGAGCAGCTCCACTCCGTTCTGGACACGCTGTCCGAACGTGAGGCGGGTGTGGTCTCGATGCGCTTCGGTCTCACCGACGGTCAGCCCAAGACGCTCGACGAGATCGGCAAGGTCTACGGGGTGACGCGCGAGCGCATCCGGCAGATCGAGTCCAAGACCATGTCCAAGCTTCGCCACCCGTCCCGGTCCCAGGTTCTGCGCGACTACCTGGACTGAGAGGTAACGACGGCGGGGCCCACACCAACCGGTGTGGGCCCCGCTGCCGTTAACGCGGCTGTAACGATTCGGTAGCACGGAACGTGAGGCGGGCACCTAGGCTCGCGCCTCATGGGTGTGGCCGAAACGGACAGGATTCGCGCCCGGGGGCCGCGGGCGATCATCGATCGTCCGTGGGCGGACACGGTGCTCGACGACGCGGTCAGCGCGGTGCGCCGGAAGGTTTTCGAGGCCGGGACGGCCGTGCTCGGGGTGACACGTGGGTATCCGGAGAGCCGGGCGCTCAGGGTCGAGGCACTGGCCAAGGCGTCCGTGGGCTGGAGCCGGAGCATCGAGGCGCTGACAAGCCGTGACCGGTCCAATCCCGATCTCTGGCTGTGGCTGGGCCGTACCCGCATCGAGGAGGCCTGGGCGCTCAAACCGGATGTGAGGGCGCGAGCCGTGCAGGCACAGCGGCTGCGGGCCTTTCAACAGGCGATGGAGTCGGCCAGGCTGCCGCTTCTCACCGCGGTGGCGCTCGCACCGGCCGATCCGGTGCCCTGGGAATCGATGATGTGGCTCTTCCTCGGCCTCGACCGCCCGCGCCAGGAGAAGGACGCGGCCTGGTTTGAGGCCGTTCGCCGGTATCCGACGCTCTTTCCGGCCAATGTGGCCCGGCTGATGACGCTCTCTCCCGCCTGGGGAGGTAGCTCCCAGGAAATGCTGAAATTCGTCAGGGAAGCCGTCTCGCAGGCGCCGGACGGTGACCCGATGCCCGCTCTGCTGCCGCTGGCACACTTCGAGCACGTGGCGGCGGAGCGCTCGCCGATGTCGCGGAGCGGCTGGTTCTCGGACGAGGCGCTGCGTGAGGTCGTCTCACACGCGGGTCGCTGGCTGGGCGGGGACGGGCATCCGCGGGCGGTGGAGGCCCACAACCTGTTCGGAGCGGCCTTCTACCTGACTGACCTGCGGCGGCCCGCACGCGGACATCTCATGCGGACCGGGGGCAGGGTGAGCCGGCTGCCGTGGAGCTACCTCGGCGACCCGGCTCAGCAGTTTCTGCGGGCCTGTGGGCGGCTCAACGTCGTCCCGGGGTGAACGTACTCGGGAGGTCGTCCCATGCGGCGACACCGAGAAGACGTGATCACCACCGTACATTTCCATGGTTTTGATCAATGCGTTATATGTCACACTTTGACGCTGAGAATCCATGACTCTCCGGTACCCGGCGAGGTTTCGAGGGCGACGGCGTGGCCCAGATGGTCCAGGATCTTGACGAGTTCCTCGGGAGTCTGGGGGTCGGTGTCCGCCTCCAGCAGGGAGCGGGCGATCACGCCGCGAGTGGCCTTGGCCATGTGGCTGACGACCTTGCCGTCCCTGAGCACCCGCACCGCCACCGCCCGGCCGCGAGGTCGCCACGCCGCGGCGTAGGTGCTGGAGCGCAGGTCCACGACCAGGCCGGGCTCGGCGTCAAGGACCGGGGTGATCGACCGGCGCCAGTAGGCGCCCAGCCCGCCGAGCGGCGGCAGCCTCACGCCCATGGAGAGCCGGTACGGCGGCACCCGGTCGGTGATCCGCAGCAGACCCCAGAGCCCGGAGAAGATCAACAGGCTCTCCGCCGCACGTCCCGCCGCCTCGGGGGACAGGGAGGCCAGGGCGAGATTGTCGTAGAGCACGCCGGTGTAGAGATCGGCGGCCTTCAGCGTGGGGGCGGTCCGCAGAGCCTGGTTCTTGCCGATCTCGCCGAGTTGTCCCGGTGACAACCCGAGAACGAGGTGAGCCTCGGGGCCGTCGCACAACGTGTCGAGCGCGCCCAGAACGGCCTCACGCGACGCGTTCAGGGAAGGGAAACTCAGTCGGGGCAGGTCAAGGGCGGGGCCGTCGCCCAGCGCGGCCTTTCCCTCCGATGGAGGAAGAACAATCAGCACAGTCGCCGAGCGTAGTGCGGTGAGCGGAGACCGGGGCCCGGCGCGGTCGCCGAGCGCCGTGCGGCGGGCGGAGACCGGGATCCTCTCGGCATGGTCAACGAGATTTTGAACCGTTTTGTCGGTCGAGGATTGACCGATGGGCCCGTGGGAATGGGGCGTGAGGGCACGGAGGGGCGGGTCGTGCGCACGGCGCCGGTGTGACAGCGCCGTCGAGAGGCATTCGGGAGACGTCGCCGAAGGTGCCGAGTGCGCTGAGACGCCCTCGTGGACATGGATCGGCGCCCGCTGGAGGGCGTGGGCGGAAGACTCGCCGACGGCGGGAGGTTTGGCGACGACGGCCTGAGGGCGGCCGCACATCCCCACCGGCTGTGCCCGCCGTCCGCGCCTCACCCGGCCAGGAGGCCGTAGGGGGCGTGGGTCGGGGGTGGGCGGTCAGGGAGTCGTTCGATGGCCGTGGTGCCGCGCGCGCGACACCTGGCCATGGACGAAAAAATTATGTGCCCTGCTCTCGCAGGCGCGAGGGCAGGGTACGTGGCGGGCATATTCAGTCATGGTGGAGGCGAACACCGCGATCCGGTCGCTCTACGAGCAGGGGTTTCACGGTGTCGGGCCGGTATCGCTACCGGATCCGATGACTCCTGCACCTACCTATTCATCGTTCATCGTTGGTCGCCTTTGAGGGGGTGCTGCTGAGGCGCGCAGACTCGTCCTGGATGTTGGCGCCCTTGTCTCTCAGCACGGCTACGTGCTGCCGCCCGTGGTGGGCGCAGAACAGCAGCTCCCCACCTATGGGCAGGGTCGCGCGGATGTAGGCCTGGGCGCCGCACCGGTCGCAGCGGTCCGCGGCCGTCAGCTGCTTGGCGGGGGCGAGAGTTCCAGTCACGTATCGCCTTTCAGGTCATCCCCAAGTGGAGGATCGGGCGTCAGTCACTTGAGAGAACATCTAACCCGATACGAACGTTCCCAACCGACCCCCCACTACGCCCAGAGCGGAAAGCACCCGAAGGTAAGGGTGATCGCGCCGGATGTAACACTGTTGGCCACCTGATGGCAAGCTTGTACGCGCAGCGGCGGGAAGAACGGTAAGCTGCGCACACGTGTTCGAGCAGAGTGGGAGTGGCTGTGACCGCAGTTAGCGCGGAGGCGGGTTATACGGCTCGTCATCTGTCGGTGCTGGAGGGTCTCGAAGCCGTTCGCAAGCGCCCGGGCATGTACATCGGGTCCACCGACAGCCGTGGCCTCATGCACTGCCTCTGGGAGATCGTGGACAACGGGGTCGACGAGGCCCTGGCCGGCCACTGCGACCGCATCGAGGTCGAGCTCCACGCCGACGGTTCGATCGAGGTCCGCGACAACGGCCGCGGCATCCCGGTGGACATCGAGCCCAAGAGCGGCCTGGCGGGAGTCGAGCTCGTCTACACCAAGCTCCACGCCGGCGGAAAGTTCGGAGGCGGCTCCTACGGCGCCTCCGGCGGCCTGCACGGCGTCGGCGCCTCCGTGGTCAACGCCCTGTCCTCGCGGCTGGACGTCGAGGTCGACCGCGGCGGCCAGACCCACGAGATCAGCTTCCGCCGGGGTGTCCCCGGCGTCTTCGACGGCGACGGGTCCACGGCCAAGTTCAAGAAGAAGTCCGGACTGCGCGACGGCGGCAAGCTCGCCCGCAAGGTCACGGGCACCCGCGTCCGCTTCTGGGCGGACCGCCAGATCTTCCTGCCCGACGCCGAGGTGTCCCTCGACGAGATCCACGTCCGCCTCCGCCAGACGGCGTTCCTGGTCCCCGGCCTGACCCTGGCCGTGCGCGACAGCCGCGGCGAGGAGGCCGTCGAGGAGGAGTTCCACTTCGACGGCGGCATCTCGGAGTTCACCGAGTTCCTCGCCCGCGACGAGGCGGTCTGCGACGTGGTGCGCCTGCAGGGCTTCGGCCACTTCCACGAGACCGTGCCGGTCCTCGACGACCTCGGGCACATGACCGCCACAGAGGTCCAGCGCGAGCTCACCGTGGACGTCGCGCTGCGCTGGGGCAAGGGCTACGACAGCACCATCCGGTCCTTCGTCAACGTGATCGCCACTCCCAAGGGCGGCACTCACATCAACGGCTTCGAGCGGGCCCTCGTCCGCACCCTGAACGAGCAGTTGCGTGAGACCCGTCTGCTGAAGAACGGCGACGCCCCGGTCACCCGCGAGGACATCATGGAGGGCCTCACCGGAGTGGTGACCGTCCGAGTGCCCGAGCCGCAGTTCGAGGGGCAGACCAAGGAGGTCCTGGGCACCTCGGCGGCCTCCAGGATCGTCGCTCACGTCGTCTCGCGTGAGCTCAAGGAGCTGTTCACCAACATGCCGCGCGGCGCCAAGCAGCAGCTGCGCGCGGTCTTGGAGAAGATCGCCGCGGCGGCCAAGGCCCGCATCGCCGCTCGTGAGCACCGTGACAACCAGCGGCGCAAGACCGCCCTGGAGAACTCCGCGCTCCCGGCCAAGCTGGTCGACTGCCGCAGCGACGAGGTGGACCGCAGCGAGCTGTTCATCGTCGAGGGTGACTCGGCGCTGGGCACCGCCCGCGCGGCCCGCGACTCCGAGTTCCAGGCGCTGCTGCCGATCCGCGGCAAGATCCTGAACGTGCAGAAGGCGTCCGTCGCCGACATGCTCAAGAACACCGAGTGTGCCGCGATCATCCAGGTCATCGGCGCGGGTTCCGGCCGTTCCTTCGACATCGAGGCGGCCCGCTACGGCAAGGTCATCCTGATGGCCGACGCCGACGTCGACGGCGCCCACATCCGCTGTCTGCTGCTCACCCTGTTCCACCGCTACATGAGGCCGATGGTCGAGGCCGGTCGGGTCTTCGCCGCCGTCCCGCCGCTGCATCGGATCGAGATCACCAACCCCGGCCGAGGGCAGAGCAAATACGTCTACTGCTACTCCGACGCCGAGCTGCACCGGGTCCTGCGCGACCTGGAGCGCCGGGGCAAGCGCTGGAAGGACCCGGTCCAGCGCTACAAGGGCCTGGGCGAGATGGACGCCGACCAACTGGCCGAGACGACCATGGAGCCTCGGCACCGGACCCTCCGCCGGGTCCAGATCGAGGACATCCAGGAAGCCGAGCGGATCTTCGATCTCCTGATGGGCAGTGACGTGGCCCCGCGCAGGGAGTTCATCGTGGGCAGCGCGGCCGAGGTCGACCGCGACCACATCGACGCCTAGCGGGTCATACCCCCGGCTCGTCGAGCTCGGGGGCGTGCTCGTGCTCCGTCCACATCGTGATCGGCATCAGCTTTCCGGTGCGCACGTCGTAGATCGCGCCGCCCACGGGCAGGTCCGCGGGCAGGAACGGGCTGGTCCCGATGCGCCGGAGGTCGTGAAGCAGGGCGGCGTTCTGATCCGGGACGGTGTGAAACTCCAGGCTCCGGGTGTCGACGCCGTGCTGGGCGGCGAGCTCGTGCACGTCCTCGTCGGTGGCCTTCGACATGCCGCAGTCGGTGTGCGGCATGACCAGAACGCGTTTCACGCCCAGCAGGTAGACGGCCAGGACGAGCGTCCGCAGGACGTCGTCGGTCACCCGGGCTCCGGCGTTACGCAGGATCTTGGCGTCGCCGGCCTTCAGGCCGAACAGCCCCAGCGGATCGATCCGCGAATCCATGCAGGTCACCACCGCTAGGCCACGGGCTGCCTTCCCGGTCAGCTCCGCGTCGGTGAATGCGGCGGAGAAGTCGTCGTTGGCCGCCAGCAGGTCGTCGAAGACATTCACGTGGGCACCTCATCGGTCAGCGGGATTGGCGAGACCAATAATCCAGTATGCCCGTTTCATGAAAATCTCCGGGTCCTCTTTACGCAATGCCTCCGTGAAGCCTCCACTGCCGATGTTCGCCGTGAGTGATGATTCTGTGACGCGAGGTGCTGGAGTGTGAAGAGGGTCATGAGCAGGACCGAATCCCTGGCCGACTATCTGCGTGACCAGGGCAGACGAAAGCTGGACCGGGTGGAGGCCGGAGACGGGGGGCGCAACGCCCGTTTCGCGCTGGCCCTCTTCGACGCGGCGGTCTACGCCCGCTCGCTGGCCGAGGATGACCTGTTCGTGGTCGCCCTCGTGGAGGCGGGGTGTTTTGGGCCGCACGGCTGTGAGGAGTTCCAGCCGACCGAGCAGGTCGCCCGGCTCGTCCGCCTCTGGGGGTCCGGTGAGCCCTGGCAGTTGCTGATGACGATCCGGTCCGCGCTCCAGGGCGCACTGACGTGATCGGGTGAGGGCCGCACCCGCGACGCCGGGGCGGGTGTCTCCGTGCGCCCCCGAGCCAAGGCGTTCTGTGCTCTGAGCCGACCGGCGCGAAATGTGGTTGAGACTTCCGGTGACACCGTCATAAGCTTTTTGGTGGTGTCACAACGTGGAGGAATCATGGCAATCGCTCGCATGCGGTCGGTCGTTCTTGACTGCCCCGACCCCAAACTCCTGGCCGCCTTCTACGGCGCGCTTCTGGGCTGGGAGATCACCGTCGTCGAGGACGACTGGGTGGTGATCTCCGATGGGAGCTCGGGAAGGCTCTGCTTCCAGCTGGTTCCGGACCACCGGCCGCCCGTCTGGCCCGGCGCCGACCGGCCCCAGCAGTTTCACCTCGACCTCACCGTGGACGACCTCGATGAGGCCGAAGGGGCCACGGTGGCGCTGGGTGCGACCAAACACCCGTACCAGCCGGGCGAGAAGGACGGTTTCCGCGTCTTTCTCGACCCGGCCGGGCATCCGTTCTGCCTCTGCGTGGATTGACGGTCCTAAGCGATCTCAGGGCTTTGTGAGGCCTCGGGGCCCTGTGCGGGTTCGTCGAAGGCGCCGATGGCTCCGCCGATGGCCGCCACGGTGTGGGTGAGCCTGACTCCGGAGCCGTCACGCCGGCCCAGCTCCTCGGGGAGCGGCACGGGCTTGCCGACGGCCGAGACCGCGCGGGCCGGACCCGGCCCCACCCAGGCCAGCAGCAGCACGTCTTCGCCCTTGAGGAACCGCTGGACTCGCACGCCGCCTGTGCCCCGGCCCTTGGCCGGATATTCGGTGAAGTCGGAGATCTTGGCTCCGCCGATCTGGGTGCCGGGCAGTGCGGTGGAGGATCCGGCGATCGTCACGACCTGCGACTCGCGCGTGGGATCGACCGCGCCGAACCAGATCACGGTGGCGGCGCCGTCGAGCCGTATGCCCGCCATGCCGCCCGCCGGACGGCCCTGCGGACGGACGATGGAGGCGGGGTAGCGCAGGAGCTGGGCCTCGGAGGTGACGAAGACCAGGTCATGATCCTCGCTGGTCAGCTCCACCGCCCCCACCACCGTGTCGCCGTCCTTGAGCCCGATGACCTCGAAGTCGTCGCGGTTGGCCGGGTAGTCGGGGACGACCCGCTTGACCACACCCTGTGCCGTGCCCAGCGCCAGGCCGGGCCCGTCGGGATCGAGCGAGCCGATGCCCACGACCGTTTCGCCCGGGTTGAAAGTGACGTATTCGGACACGGGATGCCCGCCGGACAGCGACGGCGGGTTGACCGACCGGGGCAGCGTCGGCAGGTCCACCACCTGGACCCGGATCATCCGGCCCTGGTTGGTGACCACGCCCACCTCGCCCCTGACGGTGCTTCTCACCGCGGAGATCAGCACGTCGTGGGACGAGCGCTCACCGTCGCCGGCCAGCGAGGAGGCGTCGGAGGTGCGGGCCAGAAGGCCGGTCGAGGAGAACAGCACCAGGCACGGGTCGTCGGGCACCTCCAGCGGCGCCGTGGCGTTCCTGGTGACGCCGGAGGACTCCAGCAGCACCGTGCGGCGAGGTGTGCCGAAGGTCTTGGAGACCTGGGCGAGCTCGTCGGAGACGACCTTGCGCAGCTTGTCGTCCGACGACAGGATCGCGGTCAGGTCGGCGATCTCCTCCTGCAGGACGCGCTTCTCGTTGTCCAGCTCCAGCTTGTCGAAGCGGGTCAGGCGACGCAGCGGGGTGTCGAGGATGTAGCCGGCCTGGATCTCCGAGAGCTCGAAGACCTCCATCAGGCGCTCGCGGGCCTGGGCGGAGTTCTCCGAGGAACGGATGACCTGGATGACCTCGTCGATGTTGAGCAGGGCGATGACGAGGCCGTCGACCAGGTGCAGACGCTCCTCGCGCCTGCGGCGGCGGTAGGAGGAGCGGCGGCGGACCACGTTGATGCGGTGGTCCACGTAGACCTGGAGCAACTCGCGCAGGCCCAGCGTGCGCGGCTGGCCGTCGACCAGTGCCACGTTGTTGATGCCGAAGGTCTCCTCCATCGGCGTCAGCCGGTAGAGCTCCTCCAGCACGGCCTCGGGGATGAAGCCGTTCTTGATCTCGATGACCAGGCTGAGGCCCTTGTGCCGGTCGCTGAGGTCCTTGAGGTCGGAGATGCCCTGGAGCTTCTTGGCGGTGACCAGCTCCCTGATCTTGGTGACCACGCGCTCGGGGCCGACGTTGAACGGCAACTCGGTGACGATGATGCCCTTGCGTCGCGGGCTCACCTGCTCCACGGTGCACTTGGCGCGCATCCGGAAGGTGCCCCGCCCCTTGGTGTACGCGTCGCGGATGCCGTCCAGGCCGATGATCGTGCCACCGGTGGGCAGATCGGGCCCCGGCACGAACCGCATCAGGTCGTCGAGCGTCGCGTCAGGCTTCTTGATCAGGTGACGTGCGGCGGCGACGACCTCGACGAGGTTGTGCGGCGCCATGTTGGTCGCCATGCCGACCGCGATGCCGGTGGCCCCGTTGACCAGCAGGTTCGGGAAAGCCGACGGCATGACCGTGGGCTCGGTCTCCTGGCCGTCGTAGTTGGGCTTGAAGTCGACGGTGTCCTCGTCGATCGACTGCACCATCGCCATGGCCGCGGCGGCCAGACGGGCCTCGGTGTAGCGCATCGCGGCGGGCAGGTCGTCGGGGGAGCCGAAGTTGCCGTGCCCGTCGATCAGCGGAAGCCGCATCGAGAACGGCTGCGCCATGCGGACCAGCGCGTCGTAGATGGCGGTGTCGCCGTGCGGGTGCAGCTTGCCCATCACGTCGCCGACGACTCGCGAGGATTTGACGTGCCCCCGGTCGGGGCGCAGACCCATCTCGCTCATGGAGTAGAGGATGCGGCGCTGTACGGGTTTGAGGCCGTCCCTGGCATCGGGCAGCGCGCGCTGATAGATGACCGAGTATGCGTATTCGAGGAAGCTGGTGCGCATCTCGGTGGAAACGTCGATGTCGACGATCCGCTCCTCGAAGCCCTCGTCAGTCGGGGGTGTGGTCGTCCGTCGAGCCATCTGATTTCCTGCGCGGGCACCTCGGCCTTCAAGCCGGGGGGAAGCGCATCCTCCTTCTGTCTGCGTGGTGTAGCCGTAGCCGTCGGCTCTGGAGGAGCGTCAGGCCGGGAAGGAATGACCGAACATTATGCCGAGACTCGATACCATACCCAGGGCACCCGACACTTCGAGGCCGTCCGCGGGCGCATCGCCCGGGCTATCGGCGATCGGACGGGGCGTCGGACGCACGAGCCGGTCGCGGGCCGGCCCCGGGCCAGGGCCCGGGAGTCGCGCCCTCGTGCAGATCCCCGGGAACATTCATCTTACTGTCGTAGATCCGGAATCCACGTGCCTGGTAGTTGGCGAGCGCCACCGGGCCGTCGAGGGAGCAGGTGTGCAGCCACACCCGCCGGGTCGGCTCCCGGTCCGGCCGGTGCCCGGCGATGTCCCAGGCGCGGGCCGTGACGGACTCGAGCAGGTGCCCGCCCACGCCCTTGCCGATCGCCCATGGCAGGAGGCCGAAACAGGTGATCTCAACCGTCGCGTCGTCCTGAGCCATCAACTCGGCGTATCCGGCCGGGGTGCCGCGGTGGTAGGCCACCCAGGTCTCCACGCCGCGGTCCAGCCAGTCCGCCCACCTCTGCCAGGTCCACGGTAGCCGACTGGTCCAGTTCCATTCTCCGCCGACGGCCGTGTAGAGGAACCGGCTGAACTCGGGCGAGGGCACTTCGGAGAGCACGACGCCGATCTCGATCGAGGGTTGCTTGGCGGTGAGCAGGTCGGTGCGTGAGGTCTGTTCGAGGTACCAGGTGGTGACGTCCATAATGAGATGCATCAAACCACGGCGCGGAACTCGGCCGGTCCCTCCGTGCCCGCGAAGACTCGCGAAGGCCCGCGAAGGCCCGCGAAGGCCCGCGAAGGCCCGCGAAGGCCCGCGAAGGCCCGCGAAGGCCCGCGAAGGCCCGCGAAGGCCGGCGGAAGACAGGGGCGGCCGGCGGAAGACGCGGCTCCTCGCCCGGAACGGCCCGGATCACCCCATGCGATGCCGTCGCGTCCTCCGCATACCGTAGTCGTGGGAAATAGTCACCGGGACCTGGTACCAATGACCGGTGAGCGAAGAGCAGATGCTGCGAGAAGAGGCCGAAGAGCGACTGCGCGCGCTCGCCGGGGAGCACGCCCGGCTGCGTGAGGACCAGTGGGCGGCCATCAAGGCGCTGGTCATGGACCGGAGCAGGGTGCTCGTGGTGCAGCGCACGGGCTGGGGCAAGTCGGCCGTCTACTTCATCGCCACCGCGCTCCTGCGCGAGCTGGGCGAGGGGCCGACCGTCATCGTGTCGCCGCTGCTGGCCCTGATGCGCAACCAGATCGCCGCCGCCGAGCGGGCCGGGATCAACGCGGTGACGATCAACTCGGCCAATCCCGAAGACTGGGAGCAGATCTACAACCAGGTCGCCGAGGGCACGATCGACGTGCTGCTGGTCAGCCCCGAGCGGCTCAACAACCCCGACTTCCGCGACCAGGTGCTGCCCGAGCTGGCCGAGAGCGCGGGCCTGATCGTGGTGGACGAGGCGCACTGCATCTCCGACTGGGGTCACGACTTCCGCCCGGACTACCGGCGGCTGCGCACCCTGTTCGAGGAGCTCTCGGAGGGTGTGCCGATCCTGGCCACCACCGCCACGGCCAATGCCCGGGTCACCCGCGACGTCGCCGAGCAGATGGGCGAGGAGACGCTCGTCCTGCGCGGGGCGCTGGAGCGCGAGAGCCTCCACCTCGGGGTCGTGCGCCTGCGCGGCGCCGAGCAGCGCCTGGCCTGGCTCGCCCAGACGCTGCACGAGCTCCCCGGTTCGGGGATCATCTACACGCTCACCGTGGCCGCGGCCCAGGAGATCGCCGCCTACCTGCGCGAGCAGGGTCACGAGGTGGCCGCCTACTCCGGGCAGACCGAGCAGGCCGAGCGGCTCGCCGCCGAGCAGGCGCTGCTCGACAACAAGATCAAGGCGTTGGTCGCCACCTCGGCGCTGGGGATGGGATACGACAAGCCCGACCTCGGCTTTGTCATTCACATCGGCGCGCCGCCGTCCCCCGTGGCCTACTACCAGCAGGTCGGCCGGGCCGGTCGTGGGGTGGAACGGGCCGAGGTGATCCTGCTGCCCGGTGCGGAGGACCGCGAGATCTGGGCCTACTTCGCGTCGCTGGCCTTCCCGTCCGAGCCGGTCGTGCGATCCGTGCTCGCCGCCCTGGAGGAGGGGGGAGTGCTGTCCACGGCCGCCTTGGAGAACCGGGTGGACCTCAGCCGGAGCCGGCTGGAGACCATGCTCAAGGTCCTCGACGTGGACGGCGCGGTGCGCAGGGTCAAGGGCGGCTGGGAGGCGACCGGCGAGCCGTGGGACTACGACGCCGACCGCTACGCCCGGGTCGCCGCCGAGCGCGAGTCCGAGCAGAAGGCCATGCTCGACTACCTCGACACGACCGGGTGCCGCGAGGAGTTCCTCCGCCACCGCCTGGACGACGACGCCGCCAAACCGTGCGGGCGCTGCGACAACTGCACCGGGGCGCACCGCTCGCCGGAGGTCGAGGCGCGGGCCGTGGAGCGCGCGGCCGAGCGTCTGCAGCGGCCGGGAGTGGAGATCGAGGCGCGCAAGCAGTGGCCGACAGGGCTGACCGACCTCAAGGGCCGGATCAAGCCCGAGCTGGGGGCCGAGCCCGGCAGGGTCCTGGGCCGCCTCACCGACATCGGCTGGGGCAACCGCCTGAGAGGCCTTCTCGCCGACGGCGCCCCCGACGGCCCGATCCCCGACGACGTCTTCGCCGCTGTGATCAAGGTGTTGTCGTCCTGGGAGTGGTCACAGCGCCCGGTCGGCGTGGTCGCGGTGCCCTCGGGCAGCCGGCCCCAGCTGGTCCGCAGCCTGGCCGAACGGCTGGCCCAGGTCGGACGCCTGTCCTACCTGGGTGATCTGGGTTACCGGTCGGGCCGGCCGGGACGGCAGTTCAACAGCGCTCAGCGGGTCCAGGCCATCCGGTCCACCCTCGCCATGCCCGCCGCACTGGGGGCGGCCGTCGCCGCCGCGGGCGGTCCGGTCCTGCTGGTCGACGACCGGGTCGACACCGGCTGGACCATGACGCTGGGGGCGGCCATGCTGCGCCACGCCGGAGCCCCTGCCGTCCTGCCGCTCGCCCTCGCGGTCACCAGCTAGTCCCGCATTCCGCACGTGACCCCGATCGACCTGGGACGACTACCCGCGGCGATGCGGCGCGTGCGGAAAACGGAACCGGTGTCGTAGCGGCTTGAGGCTGCTCCGTCCTGTGGTGATACGCCGATCAAGGTCCGCGGTCCCGTACCGGCGACCCGGCCATGACGGAGCGTCGAGCGCGCTGCCCCTGCACCGCCATCGCCGCCGGTGCGGTGACCCGCCTCAGCGGGTCGTAACCGTTCCACGCGTGCGCGAGACGGCCTGCCGCTTCGGTCAGGTCGTCCGGCGGGGCGAGGAAGTGGATGCGCACGAAGTCCCGGCTTCCCCCGGAGGCGTCGAGGCCGTTCCCCGGCAGCACAGGGCGACGACCGTCTCGGACGCGCGGATCCAGCCGATCCGCAGGCCACTCCACACGCTCTTGCTGAGCGAGCCGACCGTGATGGCGTTCGCGTGAGCGGCCAGCGGGGGCGGTCGCTCCTCACCGGGGAACCCGAGGTCGGCGGCGAGGGCGCGATCGGTCGGCAGGGGCATGCCCGGCGGCAGGTCGCCGTCGTCGATCAGCCTGCGGAGTCGCGCCGCCGGCAGCACGTCCAGCGGGCCGCGCCCCGAGGACCACCTGCCCAGTCGCTCGCTCAGGCTGACTGGTTCCATAGCCGAACCAATTATGCCGCATTGGCTCTGGGAACGTCCTTCTCAAGACCGAAGGATGGACCACATGAGGACACAACACGAGACGGTTCCCGTCTCGATCGAAGAGATCATCCGGTCTTTCACGGGCCCTGGCAGCCCCGTGACGTGGCACGGGTGAACGATGCCGTGGTGCGGGTCGCCCGGCTCGAAGGCGAGTTCCCCTGGCACCACCACGACGAGGACGAACTCTTCCTCTGCTGGGACGGCACGTTCCGCCTCGACCTGGAAGGGCTGGAGCCGGTCACGCTCGGCCCCGGTGACATCTTCGTCGTGCCCCGAGGGCTCCGTCACCGCCCCGTGGCCGAGCGGGCCGCGCACACCATCATGGTCGAACGCCCCGAGACGAAGCAGTACGGCAACTAGCGCGTCTTATGAATCGTGTTCGCCGTGAGCGCCGTCCGGGTCCGTGCATCGCAAGGTGGAGGAGGGAGGCGGCCAGGTTCGGCGAGGTGCGTGCCTGAGCGTCGCGTAACAGAACGTGGACTGTAAGACATGTCCCCGGGCTCAACGACGGCGGCCTGTTGTTCAACGGACAATAGGCTGCCGTTCATGACACCCAGACGGCGCAGGCGCAGTCCCGAGGAATCGCGCGCGGAGCTGCTGGCGGCGGCGGCCCGGCTGGTCGGAGAACGAGGTCCGGACGATGTCAGCCTGAGACAGATCGCCGAGGCCGCCGGTGTCGCCCATGGGCTCGTGACCCACTACTTCGGCACCTATGCCGCCCTGGTCCGCGAGGTGTTGACGGCCGAGAACGATCGCATCGAGGAGCGGGTGCGCGAGCGGATCCGGGCCGAGCAGGGCGTCCCGACCGCGGCGGGGATCATGGGAGTGCTGTTCGACACCCTGGCGGACGAGCGCTACCTGCGTCTGTTCGTCTGGGCCCAGATGCACGCCGACTACCGGGGAGCCGCACGGCCGGAGCTGGTGGAGCTGATCGACGCGATCGAGGCCGGGATCCGCGCCGCACTGGCGGGACGGCCCGTTCCGAGCCGGTCCCGCATCGAGGCGGTGGCGCTGGTCGGGCTGTCGGCGGCGTACGGGTTCGCCATCGGCGGGCAGTCGTGGCTGGCGGGTATGGGACATGATCCCGGCGATCCGGCGCACGAGGCGGAGTTCCGTGTCCAACTGGCCACGATGTTGGGGGTCTACATGGTGGAGGAATCCGGGCTGGAACCCGCCGGATGACCTATTCTCCACTTGGAGAATAGGATGTCGTCGGTCACGCTGATCGAACAGACAGGACTGACGCATGGTTGAGCATTCCGGCCCCTCGGCAGACCAGCAGGTTCGAGCCTCCGACAAGGACCGTGACCATGCGGCCGAACGGCTGCAGGTGGCCGCCGCCGAGGGACGGATCGAGCTGGGCGAGCTGGACCAGCGGCTCGCCGAGGTCTACGGGGCCAAGACCCGGGGCGAGCTGGAGCGCGCGGGCCGCGATCTTCCCGAGCCCGGCCGCACGGACACGCTGGTGGTGACAGACGAGCCCAGCTCCCGCTTCGCGATGAGTGTGTTCGGCTGGTTCACCCGTACGGGTCAGTGGGTCGCCCCGCGCGAGTTCACGTCGTTGTCGATGTTCGGCGGCGGCGAGATCGACCTGCGTGACGCCCGCTTCACCGGCCACGAGATCCGGGTCCGTGCCTTCGCCCTCTGGGGTTACACGGAGGTCGTCGTTCCCGACGACGTCGAAGTCGAGGTCAGGGGCTTCGGCCTGTTCGGGGTGTTCGACAGGAGCGCCGCCCGCAGGAGGCGGGGGGCACCGCGGATCGTCATCAGCGGCCTTGCCCTGTTCGGCGGCGTCGGCACGAAGGCCAAGACGGCACGGAAAGTGTCCTGACCATGAACCGGGCACCGGTGTTCCGCTGTCGTCGCGCCGGCGGACACAGCCGGTGACGAGGGCGCCCCGCTCGGCGTTGCCGACAGAGAGGACGGCCGGGTCGCCCGGCCCGGAACCCGCGCGGAAACCCGGGCCCGGAGCGTCGGTGATCAGAGGCGGGGGCGGGCACCCAGGTGGGAGATGGCCCTGGAGGCCAGGTGACAGCCGTTGGCGAGGGCTTCCGCCGGGGGCTTGCCGCCGAGCCACGGGGGAAGGAAGCCCGCGGTGAAGGCGTCGCCGGCGCCGGTGCCGTCGACCACACGCTCAACGGTCTTGGCGGGAACCGTGATCGGCTCGGGACGGTTGTTGGTGTACCACAGCGCGCCCTCGTCGTTGAGCTTGATGACGACCTGAGGGAACCAGGCGGTGAGGACCTTCGCCGCGGCGGACGGATCGTCGCGGCCGGTCAGGACCTTGGCCTGGTCGACGTTGGCGAACAGCAGCTTGGCGCTCTGGGTCCATTCGAGGAACGGCTCGGCCCCGGTGCGCTCCAGGGGAGCGGAGGAGGAGCAGTCGACCGAGACGGACATCCCGGCGCGGCGGGCCATGTCCAGGGCGGCGAGACCCGCGTCGCGAGAGCCCTCGTTGATCAGGGTGTAGCCCGACAGGTGCAGGTGACCGGCCTGGGAGAACAGGTCGCGGGGCAGGTCCTCGGGGGACAGCGCCGCGTTCGCGCCCGGGTCGGACAGCATGGTGCGCTCGCCCTTGTGGGTGACGAGCACCACGCAGGTGCCGGTCGGCCGCTCGGGATCCATGACGAGGCGGGCGTCGACGCCGTAGCCCATCAGCTCCATGTCGCGGTTACGCCCGGTGATATCGGCGCCGCGACGTCCGATGAAAGCCACTTCGGTGCCCTCGACGGCAAGCCAGGAGGCGATGTTGGCCCCCGAACCACCGCCGTGCATGGTGACGATCGCCGGTGTGTCGCTGGCTCTGGCCAGCGGGTAGCGAGCCCGCGCGACCGCGTCGGTCATGAGATCGCCCACCACGACCACCCGCGTCATGATGTCACCACCTTGCTGCCTTCGATGCTGACGTGCCTCTAGCCGCGAAAAACTTAACAGCTTCGGGCAAGCGTATGGGGTCAGGATCGGACACCGGGCCATAGTCGATGCACAAGCGTTGCGTGAACCTGCACGGCTGATCAGTCATATGGGATTCGCGTCTACTCTCGGGTCTGTGGAGGCTACTCAGTATCCCGCTCACTGGGAGGCGGACGTCGTCCTATCGGACGGCGGTACCGCTCATGTACGCCCGATTCGGCCCGCCGACGCCGACCGGTTGCGTTCCTTCTACTCCCGGCTGTCCGACGAGTCGATCTACTTCCGTTTCTTCGGGCCGAGACCTCGGCTCTCGGATCGGGAGATCACCTGGTTCACCAACGTCGACTACGTGGACCGGGTCGCGCTCATCGCGACGATCGGCACGGAGATGGTGGCGGTGATCCGCTACGACCGGATCGAGCCGGGAGAGGCGGAGGTGGCCTTTCTCGTCGAGGACGCGCACCAGGGCCGGGGGGTCGCCTCGGTTCTGCTGGAACATCTGGCCGCGACCGCCAGGGAACGGGGGATCTCCCGGTTCGTCGCCGACGTGCTGCCCGCGAACCAGAAGATGATGGCCGTCCTCAAACAGGTCGGCTACACCGCGCAGAGCCGTTTCGCCGACGGAGTGGTCCGGATGACCCTCGACCTCGCCCCGACCGACACCGCACAGGAGGTGACCACCTCCCGCGAGCACCGGGCCGAGTCCCGCTCGATCGAGCGACTGCTCTCCCCGGGGTCGGTGGCGGTCGTCGGAGCGGGCCGGGAGCCGGGCGGCGTCGGCCAGACCGTGCTGCGCAACCTGCTCGGCGCCGACTTCACCGGTCCCGTCTACCCCGTGCACCGCGAGGCCCGGGCCGTCGCGGGGGTGCGGGCCTACCCGAGCGTGACGGCCATCGACGGCGAGGTGGACCTCGCCGTGCTCGCCGTACCCGCCGACGGGGTGATCGACGTGGTGAAGGAGTGCGCGGAGAAGGGGGTGCGCGGGCTGATCGTGGTCTCCTCGGGGTTCGGCGAGACGGGCCCCGAGGGGCGGGACAGGCAGGACGAGCTGGTCCGCATCGCCCGTGCGTACGGCCTGCGCGTCGTCGGCCCGAACTGCCTGGGCATCGCCAACACCGACCCGGCGGTGCGGCTGAACGCCACGCTCGCCGCGACCGTCCCCGGGCGCGGGCGGGTGGGCTTCTTCAGCCAGTCCGGCGCGCTGGGCACCGCGCTGCTGCAGCGGGTGGCCCAGCGCGGGATGGGCATCTCCTCGTTCGTGTCGGCGGGCAACCGGGCCGACGTCTCGGGCAACGACCTGCTCCAGTACTGGGAGGAGGATCCGCAGACCGACGTGATCCTGCTCTACCTGGAGTCGCTGGGAAACCCCCGCAAGTTCGCCCGCCTCGCGCGGCGGATCTCACGGCGCAAGCCGATCGTGGTCGTCAAGAGCGGCGGCACCACCCAGGGGGTGCCCATCGGCCACGCCGCACCCGTGCTGCGCCTGCCGGACAGCGTGCTCAGCTCGTTGTTCGAGCAGGCCGGGGTGATCAGGGTCGACGACCTGATCCAGCAGTTCGACGTGGCCCAGCTCCTGGCCTACCAGCCGCTGCCCGCCGGGCCCAGGGTCGGTTTGGTGAGCAACTCCGACGCGCTGGCGCTGCTCGCGGTGGACGCCTGCGTGAGCGTGGGGCTGGAGCCCGAGCCGCCGGTCAACCTCGGCGCGCGGGCGGGAGCCGCGGAGTTCGGCACGGCCCTGGCCTCGCTGATCCCGGACGTCGACGCGGTGATCGCGATCTACATGCCGCCCATCCCCGGCGGGGCCGCCGAGGTCGCCGCCGAGTTGCTGAGGGTCTCCCAAGACTGCGGCAAGCCGGTGCTGGCCACCTTCGAGGGGCAGATCGGCATGCCGCGGGAGCTGCGGGTCGGCGCCGCCCCCGAGAAGGGGTCGATCCCCTCCTACGCGGCGCCGGAGGAGGCGGTCCGGGCGCTGGCCCACGTCGTACGGCACGCCCGCTGGCTGGAGCGGCCCGCGGGAGCGCGAGAGCAGATCGAGGGCGTCGACACCGCCGCGGCACGGCGGCTGGTGGCGGCGAGGCTGGACGAGGTCCCCGCCGAGATCGACGCCTCCGAGCTGCTCGCCTGTTACGGGCTGACGGTGTGGCCCGCCGAGGTGGTGGACTCGCCCGAGGAGGCCGTCGCGGCGGCTGAACGGCTGGGCCGGCCGGTGGTGCTGAAGGCCGCCGATCCCGAGGCGGCCAAGCGGGCGGGGACCGTGCGCCTGGGGCTCTCCGGCGCGGACGGGGTGCGTGGCGCCTTCGCCGATCTGACGCGGCAGCTCGGGCCCGGCGCGGCGCTCGCGGTGCAGCGGATGGTCCCGCAGCCCGCGGTGCCGACCGTGATCAGGGTTCTGGAGGATCCCGGGTTCGGCGCGGTGGTGTCCTTCGGGCTGGGCGAGGTCACCGCGCGGCTGCTGCGCGACGAGGCCTACCGCCTCGCCCCGCTGACCAGGCAGGACGCCGCGGCGCTGGTGAGGTCGCCGCGTGCCGCGCCGCTGCTCTTCGGCGAGTACGGTTACCCGCCGGTCGCGGTCGAGGCGCTGGAGGATCTGCTGATCCGCCTCGGGCAGCTGGCGGAGGACCTGCCCGAGGTGGTGAGGATCGACCTCGACCCGGTGCTGGTGGGGAAGTCCGAGGTGATCGTGCTGGGGGCGCGTGCCGTACTGAGCAGCCCTCGGAGGCCACGACCCGACGGCGGCCCGCGCCGCCTCGGCTAGAGGGTGGGACAGCCTTCTCCCAGGCAGGCGACCGGGCCGGTGGCCGTGCCGGTGGCCGGGCCGGCGGGCGCGACTGTGACCGTGCCGGCGACGGTGTTGTTCAGGGGGTCGATCTCGGCGTCGGGATCCGCCGTGACCTGAACGGCCCTGCCCGAGGCGGTCAGCGTGCCCGAGGCGTCCGCCGCCACGTTCATGAGCACGGTGATTCGCGGCAGCGAGGTGCCGGGGGCGGCCTCTTCGGAGGTGTCACAGGTGACCCACTGGCCCGAGGTGTCACACGTCCAGCCGTCGCCCGAGGCCGTCGTGGGGGTCAGGCCCGAGGGGAGGTGGTAGGTGACCTCGGTCGGCTGGTCGATCCAGCCGTAGCCGGGAGCGGCGTCGGCGTCGAGGAAGGACGTGCCGGTGCCGCCCGCCGTGAGCGGGCCGCCGTATCCGGTCCGGAGGACCAGGTCGGCGTCACGGGTGCGGATCTCCACGTTGGAGATCTCGTGGACGGAGGTCGCGTAGCCGGTGGAGGAGGCGAACCCGATCCTGACGTTGTCCGGCAGCGCGCTCTGGCCCGGCAGCCTTCTGAGGTCGAGTTTCGAGATCACGGTCTCGTACGGCCCGTCGTTGTGATGACGGATGAGGACGTCCATGCGGCTGTCGGCGCCGATGCCGACCAGGACGTGCCGCCTGGCGTATTTGCGGGTGCCCGCCTCCGGCGTGTCCAGCGGGTGGTTGAGCCGGCTGCCGGCCGCGTAGGCGTAGCCCGCGGACTCCGAACCTCGGACCACGACGCTGTTGGGCCTGGCGCAGACGTTGCCCCCCGTCGCCGGGCAGCCCGCCGGGCCGCCGGCGCCCGCCCAGCGCGGGTTGGAGAAGTTGCCGAACTGGTCGAAGCCGACGCCGGCGAACGCGCCGGTCAGGCCCCTGTAACCGAGCGCGCCGCCGGGCTCGCCGGCCGTGGCCTGCTTGCGTGCGGCGTCCACGACGTAGAACGAGATGCCGTCACCGGCCCGGGAGCCGTTGCCGTCGGTGTACTTCCTCCCGCCCCACATGTACATGTCGAACTCGACCGTCAGACCGCGGCCGGTCGGGATCTTCCTGGCGAGCAGGAGCGAGGCGGTCTCAGGTCCGGTGCCGTCGGTGAGCCGGAGGGCGCCCCTGCCCGCGCGGTCGTACGGACCCTCGGCGCAGGCCGGGAGAGAGCCGGGAGGCGCCGGCGAGACGGCGGCGGTGAGGCACGGTGCGCGGCCGCTTTCCGGACTGCTCGACTTCCAGAGTCCGGCCGGTGTCGACGCGCCGTGGAACCCCTCCGCGTAAAGCTCCGAATAGAGCTCCGCCGCGGAGGCCGGCGGGGTCGGGGCCACGAGGGCGATGCCCGCGACGGTCGCCGTGAGGGTCGCCATGACAAGCGTGAAGCCGATGCGTCGTACCCTCCTGGGCCGTCTGTGCGAACGCAGACGTCCATGAGTCATAATTACTCATCCCCCGTTTTCGCTATTTTTTTCACCATTTCTATTTCCGGAGTGGCGGAGAGCGTCCCCGTCCATGCGGGACATCCGCCGAATCCACGCGGGAGCGCGGCACTCGCCGGCCGTTACAGGTGCGCCGGACGTGCCGCCGCCACTACTGTCGGTAGCCCCAAAAAGGCCGAGGCAAACTGGTCCGAATCAAAAGGCGCGGCGTCGAGCGGGTATGTAATTAAGCGTCGGCCGCCTGAGTAACCGCTTATCGGGAGCAATAGTCACTACCGGGACCGGGTCACGATTTGCCCCGGTAGCGAAACCTCACGCGCTCCAGGCGAAAGCGCTGCTCCAGACAGGGCAGGATGGACCCATGAGGGAAACCCGACTCTCGGCCGCCGGCCTGCGTGACGCCATCGACCGCAGTGGCTACTATCCGGACCTGGTCGCCGACGCCGTCGAATCCGCGTTGGGCAAGGAGCAAGTGGGCGCCTACGTGGTGCACCACGAGGCCACCTTCGACCCGGCCATGGAAGTGCGCAGACACGTCACCGTGCTGGTGCTCTCGCCCACTCGGCTGCTCGTCTGCCACACCGACGAGCATCCGCCCGTGGAGGGGGTCTCGGCGTCCCACGCGTCCACGACCACCGAGGCCGTGCGCCTCAGCCGGATCCAGTCGGTCGCGGTCACCCGCGTCGTCCCCGATCCGGCCTCCTACGTGCCGGGCGTGCCGCCCACGGAGGTCACGCTCACCATCGGCTGGGGAGCCATCTCCCACGTCGATCTGGAACCGGCGACCTGCGGCGACGAGAACTGCGAGGCCGACCACGGATACACCGGCGCCATCACGGCCGACGACCTCTCCCTGCGGGTGAGCGAGGCGGCCGACGGACCAGAGGCCGTCTCCCACGTGCTGGCCTTCGCCAAGGCGCTGTCGGAGGCCACCGCCCGCGCCGCGTCGTGAAGCCCCTGATCCCCGCGTACGGCGCGGCCTCGCTCGCGGACCTGTCCTCCTCGTTGCTCGCCGCGGTCGGGGTGAGAGGGGAGAACCCCCTGGATCTCGCCCCGGCCGAGCGGGTCGTGCTGTTCCTCGTCGACGGCATGGGCGCCGAACTGCTCCGCGCCCACCCGCAGACGGCGCCGTTCCTGTCCGCGCAGCAGGGCGGGGTGCTCACCGCGGGCTTCCCGGCCACCACCGTGACCAGCCTGGGCTCGCTCGGCACCGGCGTGCCCCCCGGCGAGCACGGCATGCTCGGCTACCAGCTCGCGGTGCCCGGCGCCGGGCACCTGCTCAACTGCCTGCGCTGGACCACCCCGGGCCCGCCGGTCGATCCCGACGTGTGGCAGCCCACCCCGACCGTCTACGAGCGCGCCGCGGCGGCCGGAGTCCCCATCAGCTACGTCGGCCCCGCCAAGTTCGAGACCAGCGGATTCAACCGGGCCGTCTACCGCGGCGTGAAGTTCGTCGGCGCCGACACGATCGACGAGCGGGTCGAGGGAGTCCGCCGGGCGCTGGCCGAGCCCCGCGCCCACGTGTCGGTCTACTACGGCGATCTCGACTCCACGGGCCACGTGACCGGCTGGGGCACCGAGGCGTGGCTCGCCCAGCTCGCCACGGTCGACCTCATGGCCGAGCGACTGGCCGCCACACTCCCGCCCGGCGCGGCGATGTACGTCACCGCCGACCACGGCATGGTCAACGTCACCGAGCGGGTCGACGTCGACGCCATCCTCGCGCTGCGCGAGGGTGTCGCGCTGCTCGGCGGTGACACCAGGGCCCGGCACGTCTACGCCGCTCCCGGCGCCGCCGGTGCCGTCCTCGACATCTGGCGCGACATCCTGGCCGGAACGGCGTGGGTGGTCTCCCGGCAGGAGGCGGTCGAGTCCGGCTGGTTCGGGCCGCGGGTCCGTCCCGAATGGCTGCCCAGGATCGGCGACGTCCTCGCCGTGCCGTACACCGACTGCGCCATCGTCGCCTCGGTCGCCGAACCGATCGAGGCGACGTTCATCGGCTGTCACGGCTCGCTGACCCCCGCCGAGCAGTACGTTCCCTTGCTGGAGGTAAGCACCAGATGAGCCCGCTGATCACCCCTTCCGAACTGGCCGGCCTGCCCGAGGCGACGATCCTTGACGTGCGGTGGAAGCTCGGCGGGCCGCCCGGGATCGACGCCTACCGCGAGGAGCACATCCCCGGCGCGGTCTTCTGCGATCTCGAGGCCGACCTCGCCGCCCCGCCGGGACCTCGGGGCCGCCACCCCCTGCCCTCCGCCGAGTCCTTCCAGGAGGCGGCGCGCCGCCTCGGGGTGTCCGGCTCCCGGACCGTCGTCGTCTACGACGGAGCCGACTCCAGCGCCGCCGCCCGTGCCTGGTGGACCCTGCGTTACTTCGGCCACCCCGACGTCCGGGTCCTCGACGGCGGGCTGCGCGCATGGATCTCGCAGGGCCTGCCGCTCTCCAAGGGCGAGGAGGACGCGGCGCCCGGTGACTTCGTCGCGCGACCGGGTGGGATGCCGGTGCTCGACGCGGCGCGGGCCATGAAGCTCGCCGCCGACGGGGTGCTGCTGGACGCCCGCGCCGCCGAGCGTTACCGGGGCGAGGTCGAGCCGATCGACCCCGTCGCCGGTCACATCCCCGGCGCGGTGAGCGCCCCCACCGGCGACAACGTCGATCCGTCCGGGCGCTTTCATCTGCCCGACTTCCTCCGCGAACGGTTCAACACCCTCGGCGCGGTTCGCGGCGTGGAGGTCGGCGCCTACTGCGGCTCCGGGGTGACGGCCGCCCACGAGGTGCTGGCTCTGGAGGTGGCCGGCATTCCGGCCGCCCTCTACGTCGGATCCTGGTCCAACTGGGTGGCCGACCCCTCGCGGCCGGTCGCCATCGGCTGACCTCCGTACCCGAAGCAGACGAAACCGGCCGTCCTGGTCTTCGCGCTCGCCATGGTCAGGGCCTGGGCGGGAGGGTGCCCGGCGGCCAGCAGCCCGTGGAAGACCGTCATCAGGGCCAGGGTCTCCTCATCACGCACCGGCACCAGGCTGGCCACCACGCACTGCGACCCGAGCGACAGGAACGTGCCCGCCAGCCCCAGCGGGGCCCCGTCCGCGGGGGCGTGCGCCATCCCCGCGTCGCACGCGGACAGCACCACCAGCCGGGGCGGCGTGCGCAGCCGCAGCAGGTCATAGGCCATCAGCGGGCCGTCGTCGAGGTGGATGCTGGACAGCAGCGGGCTGCGAGGGGAGAACACCCCGTGGGTGGCCAGGTGCGCGATCTCGGCTCGGTCGAGCGCCTCGGTCACCTCCGCGCGCCGCGCCACCACCCGTTCCGTCCCCGGGTGGCACACGCCGACCATGCGCGCCTCGGCCTCGGCGTATCGCAGCTCGGGACCCGCCACCGCCACGATCCTCCCGTTCGGCACGGCCCGCGTCCGGGATCCGGCCAGCCAGGTCGCGGCGCTGGCGGCCACGGTCACCGGACGGTCGGCGTTCATCGGCAGGAGGGGCCAGGGCAGGGTGTGCAGCGTTCCCGTCGGCACGATCACCAGTGGCCGGTCGCCCAGCGGGTCGCCACGGCCGGCGGAACGGCTCCGCCGCTCGCGCAGCGGGCCGAAGAGCAACCGCTCCAGCTCCGCCGCCTCTCCGGCCGGTTCGGACGCCCTCCCGTCGAGCAGGTGCGTCCTGCGCAGGCCGTACCGGAGGCGGACCGTGGCCTCGGCGACGGCCGTGAAAGGACCCAGACGGCGGAGCACGACGCGATCGGGGGTGACCGCCACCGCGACCAGCTCGTCGCCGTGACGGACGAACTCCACCAGGACCCGGTCCCCGAGCGCGGCCCGAAGCTCGTCCAGGTCGGGTGCGACCGGCTGCCCGGTGCCTCCGACGACCGCCCGCCACCGCTCGGTCCAGGCCAGGAGCGTACGGCCCCGCCCGGTCTCCAGGGCGAGGGCCAGCCCCAGTTCGGCCAGCGGCTCGCCTTCCCTGACGGCGTGCGCGCGCACCATCGGGTTCTCGAACGCCTTCGCCGCGGCGCCCACCTCCGCGAGCCCGGACCGCACCGCCGCGAACGCCCCGCGCCGGTCTCCCGCCAGCGCCCGCCGCAGCGCCGTCGCCTGACGGGTCACCACGCCCCGGCCGCGGCAGGCGAGACGGCCGAGCTGGTCGTCCGCGGCGGCGAGGTCGCCCAGCTGGAGGGAGACCTCGGCGGAGGTGAACCTGAGCGCCGCCGACGCGTTCGAATGGCCCGCGGCGGCGAGGGCGTCCACGCACGCGAGCATCTCGGCGAGCAGCTCCCCGGACGGCGGTTCCAGCATGAGCCGGGCCCGCAGCAGGATCTCGACGGCGAGCGGAGTCAGGGTCGTCCGGCCCTGGGCGGCCAGTCCGGCCGCGGCCAGCGCCGCGCTCTCCCGGGCGCGGCGCGGGTCGCCGGTGCGCAGCTCGACCCGGGCACGCAGGAGACGGGCCTCCGACAGGGCCACCTCCGCGCCCGCCGCGATCAGCTCGGGCACCGCGAGGTCGAGCAGCACCCGCGCCTCACCGGGCAGGTGAGCGGCGATCAGCGCCTCGGCCAGGTCGCAGCGCATCGTGGCCAGCCGTTCCGGATAGCCGAACAGGCTGCTCTCCGCGCGCCGGTAGGCGGTGAACGCGGTGAGCAGGTCGCCGCGCCGCGCCGCCAGAAACGGCAGGTTGCCCTCGGCGAGCGTGAGCACGTGGTCCAGGCCCGCCGCCCTCGCCAGCTCCGCGCATCGGGTGAGGTCCGTCTCGGCGGCCTCGAACTCCCCGAGGAAGGCCCGGGCGAGCCCCCGGTTCAGCATCGCTCCGGCCAGGAACCGGGCGTCCTCGCCGAGGAGGTCCACGGCGCGGTCACAGTGCTCGGCGGCCTCGCGGTGGCGGCCGAGCCTGCCCAGGGCCACCGCCCGGTGAACGTCGAGCTTGGCCACCTCGACGGGGGTGAGATGGGGTTCGGCGTCCGCGGCGAGGGCCAGGGCCTGCTCGGGGTGGCCGAGCTCGGTGCGGACGTGGACCAGCGACAGCCGTGCCTGGGCGGCGCGGTGGGGCAGGTTCGCGGAGACCGCGACGCTCACGGCCCGGTGCAGGTGCTCCTCGGCCAGCGGCAGGTCGCCCAGCTCGCGGGCGGCCACCGCCAGGGCCCGGTGCGCCACCGCCGCGGCCTCACGGTGAGGGCCGGTCGAGGGCACGGAGTCGAGCACGCCGCGGGCGAGTGCCCGGGCCCGCGCCGGATCGCTGCCGGAGAGGTCCATCGCGTGCTCGGCGGCCGCGATCGCGTCGTCGGGAGCCACTCGGAAGCCGCCTACGGGCGAATCCTGGTCCAGCTGGTGGCCACCGGGGCGTGCTCGGGCCGGTGACACACCACGCTGAACCAGCCGGGAGGCAGCCCGGTGACGGCGAACTGGCCCGTGGGGGAGAGCTCACGCGACTGGGTGAGGTGCAGGGTGCGGATCTCGACCAGCGTGCCCGCCTCGGGGCAGGGGGACACCTGGCCGGCCAGGTCGACCAGGCCGTCCAGGGAGGTGACCTCGAGCTCCACCGTCAGCTCGGCGGCGGCGAACCTGAGCAGCCGGGTCTCCTCGGAGGATCGGACGCCGCTCGGGGCGGGTGTGGCCACCGGCCGGGCCGTGGCGGCGCCGGGCAACCGGAGGCCGAAGACCGCGCGGGCGGCGTCCGAGACGTGGGCGGGAACCGGGTCGTGCCCGGCCGCCAGGCGCAGTGCGGCTATCAGGGACTCGTCGTCGATCGTCGGGGGATGTCGGGTCACGGTGTCGCCTCCCGGGCGGTGAGCATGGTGCGTAATCGATTCAGGCAGCGGCCCCGGGTGGGGCCGTAGCTGCCGCTGGGCATGTCCAGGCGCCCGGCCAGCTGATGGACGCCCGCGTCGGGGGCCGTGGCCATCAGCCGGAACAGCGACCGGCACGGCTCGTGCATCTCCTCGACGGCCTGCCACAGGCGGCGGCCCTCGTCGGCGGTCAGCACGGTGAGCGCCGGATCGGAGTGGACATGCCCGGCGTCGGCAGGGTCGAAGCGAGCATGCTCGGCGTCGCCGGGGTCGGCGATCAACCGCTCGCCCCGGTTCCGCCTGCTCAGGAGGAGCGCCTCGCGCTTGGCCGTGGTGAACAGCCAGGGACCGATCCGGTCCGGGTCACGGATGGTGTGCAGGCTCTCGACCAGCCGCAGCCAGGTTCCCTGCACCGCGTCGGCGGAGTCCGCCGGGCTCAGGCCGTAGGCGCGGACCGCCGACCACAGCAGACCCGTGAACCGGGCGACCAGCACGTCCCAGGCCGCCTGATCGCCTGTCAGCGCGGCGTCGACCGTGTGCTGGTCACTCACCGGCACCTCCGAGACCACATAGAACACGTTGCGTGTTCGGGCGAAGACTTTGGGTGAGACTTTAGCTCGGCGTGGGCACCACGACCCCCAAATCGGGGATTTGGCGGGCTCTCAGGGGGTCGAGGACGTGTTTCGCCGCGTCCGCGGGCGACCGGGTCCTGGCCGCCGCCGCGATGGCCCCGCTGACCAGAGCCGTCGCGAAGGAGGTCCCGCTCCAGCGCGCGTAGCCCCTGAACGCTCCGTGCCTCAGGAAGGTGCTCGTCAGCCACTCGCCCCGCGCGCACGCGTCGACCCAGTGGCCGTGTGCGGAGAACGGCGCCCTGGCCTCCTCCGCCGCGTCCAGCGCCCCGACGGCGACGACCCTGGGTGAGGCCGCCGGCCAGAACGGCCGGTCGGAGGCCGTGTTGCCCGCGCAGGCCACCACGACGGTGCCGGTCAGCTCCGCCAGCGCCGTCTCCACCAGCGGGGAGGGGCGGTCGTCGAAGGTGTGCCCGCCGAAGGAGAGGTTGAGCACCTGGGGCCTCTCGCCCCTGACCCGGGCCAGGACGCGCAGGAGTCCCGCCTCGTCCCCGATCCCGCGGCCGTCCAGCACCCTGAGCGGGCGCACCCGTGCCCCGGGGGCCGACCGCAGGACCAGTCCGGCGATGAAGGTGCCGTGCCCCGCCTGGACGTCCAGCTCGCCGTCGCCGTCCGTGTCGGGCACCTCGGCGGCCTCGCGCCGCTGCTCGAGGAACCACGGGTCCTCCTGCCACCAGGGGTGCGCGGCCAGGCCGGTGTCGGCCAGGGCCACCGTCACGCCGCTCTCGCCGGGCTCGGGCGCCGCGAGGGGGGAGGCGGGAAAGGGGCGGGAGGCCGGGCCGCCGAAGTAGAGCGGCTGGCCCATCAGGACGTGGTTGGGGGAGACGCGGTGGCCCCTGCCGCGGACCTCCGTCACCAGCTCGCAGACGTCGACGCCCGGTGAGAGCCGTATGCGGAAGATCCCGTCGGCCTCGGACACGGCGGCGGTCCATCGGGCGACGGCCTCCATGCCGGCGGCGTCGGTCAGCAACTGGCTTCTTCTGATCAGAGCCGGCGCTCCGGGCACGGGCTCCACCCGCTTGATGTCGGCGTCCATCTGGTCCTCCGGGGTCGATCACCAGCTCGCTGGGAGTTGTTCCTTCCCGAGGATGTACCGGTCAAGTGCCGGTCTTGCAACATCTCGGTATGACCCCCCTCTGGTGCGACGTCGCAACCGACGGTAGTCTCTCCTTCAGTCACTTGTGATCATCCGGGGACGAGGCCGTTGGGGAAGGCGCACCTCGTACGAAACGGGAGGTCCGGTGTCTGCTCGTGGCGTGCTTTACGTCCACTCAGCTCAGCCTGCGCTGTGCCCTCATATCGAATGGGCGGTCGCAGGTGTCCTTGGCGTGCCCGTAGACCTGACCTGGACTCCACAGCCCGCCGCGCCCGGCCACGTGCGCGCGCAGGCCGAGTGGGAAGCTCGCGAGGGAACCGCGGCGGCCATCACCTCGTCGTTGATGGGCTGGCAGCGGATCCGCTTCGAGATCACCGAAGACGCCTCCCCGGGTGCCGACGGGTCCCGGCACGCCTACACCCCGAGCCTTGGCGCCTTCACGGCGGTCATCGGGGCGAACGGCGACATCCTCGTGCCCGAGGACCGGCTGCGCTCCGCCATGTTGATGGCACGGCAGGGCCGGGTGGTGCTGGAGGACGAGCTGGACCGTCTGCTCGGCAAACAGTGGGACGCCGAGCTCGAGTCGTTCCGCTATGCGGGAGAGGGGGCTCCGGTCCGCTGGCTGCACGCCGCCGTCTGAGCCGGCGACCCGCCGGGCGTACGGTGCCGGCCGGGTTCGCCGGGCCGGGCCTGTCTATCAGCCTGGAACGTTCCATTGCCCATTCTGGGCCGGAAACCGGGAGAGCCCCCGCCGGTATGGACCGGCGAGGGCTCCCAAGGAGAGGATCAGAGCGGGATGTTGCCGTGGGCGCCGCGCGCCGGGGTCGCCTGGGCCAGGACCTTGGCGATGGCGCCGCGAGTCTCCTCGGGCTTGATGACCTCGTCCACCACGCCGAGTTCGATGGCCCGGTCGAGCCCGCCGGCGAGGATCTCGTGCTCCTCGGCGAGCTTGGTCTCCAGGGCCGCGCGGTCCTCGTCGGACGCGGCGGCGAGTTCGCGGCGCTTCAGGATGCGGACCGCCGCGACCGCGCCCATGACCGCGATCTGGGTGGTCGGCCAGCCGAAGACCTTGGTCGCGCCCAGCGAGCGGGAGTTCATGGCGATGTAGGCGCCGCCGTACGCCTTGCGGGTCACCAGGGTGATCCGCGGCACGGAGGCCTCGGCGAAGGCGTGCAGGAGCTTGGCGCCGCGGCGCACCACGCCGTCGTGCTCCTGGCCGACGCCGGGAAGGTAGCCGGGGACGTCCACCAGGACGACCAGCGGCACCCCGAGGGCATCGCACATGCGGACGAACCGTGCGGCCTTCTCGGCGGAGGTGGAGTCGAGACAGCCGCCCAGGCGCATCGGGTTGTTGGCGATCACGCCCACGGTCCGGCCCCCGAGGCGGCCAAGCGTGGTCACGATGTTCGGCGCCCACTTGGCGTGCAGCTCCACGCCCGGCTCGTCGAGCAGGCCGTTGACGAGCGGCTTCACGTCGTAGGCGCGGCGCACGTTCTCCGGCAGCAGGCCGGAGAAGTCGGCCTCCTCGACCTCGGTGCGGACCCGGCCCTGGTGACCGAGAAGGACCGCCAGGCGCCGGGCCTGGACGTAGGCGTCGGTCTCGGTCTTGGTGACCACGTGGACGACGCCGCTGCGCTTGCTGTGGGGCTCGGGGCCGCCGAGGGCGGCCATGTCGATCTGCTCGCCGGTGACGCTGCGGACCACGTCCGGGCCGGTGACGAAGATGCGGCCCTCGTCCGCCAGGATCACGATGTCGGTCAGGGCCGGGCCGTACGCGGCGCCGCCGGCCGCGGGGCCGACCACCACGGACAGCTGCGGGATCACGCCGGAGGCGCGGGTCATGGCGGCGAAGACGCGGCCGACCGCGTGCAGCGACTCGACGCCCTCCGCGAGCCGGGCGCCCCCGGAGTGCCACACGCCGATGATCGGAACTCGCTCGCGGACCGCGATGTCGTAGGCGTGCACGATGTGCTCGCAGCCCTCGCTGCCCATCGCGCCGCCCTGGACGCGGGGGTCGCTGAGGAACGCCACGACCGGCACGCCTTCGACCCGGCCCATCGCGGAGAGGATGCCGCTGCGGTCCACAGGAGAGATCAGCCGGAACGAACCCTCGTCGAGCAGGGCCGCGAGACGCACCTGGGGATCACGAGGATCCGCGACCTCCTGGTCGGAGGCGTCGCTCACCACCCTGTTGTCGAGCACCGTCATCGTGAGCTCCCTGTCAGATGCTGGTGAAGGCCACGGCGACGTCGTGCCCGCCGAACCCGAAAGAGTTGTTGATCGCGGCGATCTGACCGTCGGGCAGCTTGCGCGGCTCGCCGCGCACGATGTCCACCTCGATGCCGTCGTCGAGATCATCGATGTTGATCGTTCCGGGGGCGATCCGCTCGTGCAGCGCGAGGATGGTGAACACCGACTCGATGCCGCCGGCGCCGCCGAGCAGGTGGCCGGTCATCGACTTGGTACCGCTGACCAGCGGGTGGTCGCCGATGACCTCCTTGATCGCGATGGTCTCCACCACGTCACCCGCGGGGGTGGAGGTGGCGTGCGCGTTCACGTGCTTGACGTCCTGGCCGGTGATGCCGGCGTTCTGCAGGACGCGGCGCATGGCCAGCATGACTCCGGCCCCGGTCGGCTCCGGCTGGGCGATGTGGTGGGCGTCGGCCGAGTAGCCGACACCGGCGGCGACTCCGTAGATCGTGGCGCCGCGTGCCAGGGCATGCTCCTCGGACTCCAGCACGACGATGCCAGCGCCCTCGCCGAGGACGAACCCGTCACGGTTCTTGTCCCACGGCCGCGAGGCGCGCAGCGGTTCGTCGTTACGGGTCGACATGGCGCGCATGGCGGCGAAGGAACCGATGTTCAGCGGGTGGATGGCGGCCTCGGTGCCGCCGGCCACGACCACGTCGGCCCGGCCGGAACGGATCATCTCGATGGCGTAGCCGATCGACTCGGCGCCGGTGGCGCAGGCGCTCACGGTGGCGTGCACGCCGGCTCGGGCGCCGATCTCGATGCCGATCCAGCCCGCCGCGCCGTTCGGCATCAGCATGGGCACGGTGTACGGAGAGAGCCGCTTCCAGCCCTTCTCCTTGAAGGTGTCGTAGGCGTCGAGGATCGTGGTGATGCCACCGATGCCGCTGCCCACGACCACGCCGAGGCGCTCGGCGTCGACCTTCTCGATCGCGGCATGCGCCCAGGCCTCGCGCGCCGCGATCAGTGCGAACTGCTCGGCGCGGTCGAGCCGCCGCGACTCCGGCCGGGGCAGCACCTCGGTCGGATCCACGGCGACACGGGCGGCGAACTTGACGGGGACGGAATCGACCCAGTCTTCGGTGAGGTTGCGAACCCCAGACTGACCGGCGAGGAGCGCCGACCAGGATGAGGCGACGTCTCCACCGAGGGGCGTTGTCGCGCCGAGCCCGGTGACGACGACACGTACCTGGTCTGTACTCACGTTCTACGCTCCTTGTGAATCGCGGGTCAGGGTTGGGAAGTTCTCGGACGTCTCAGTTCTGGATGAAGGTGATGACGTCTTTGACGGTCTTGAGGTGCTTCAGCTGGTCGTCCGGGATCTCGACGCCGAACTCGTCCTGGGCGGCGACGGCGATCTCGACCATGGACAGCGAGTCGATGTCCAGGTCGTCCACGAAGCTCTTCTCCGGGGTGACCTCGGAGGCCGGGATACCGGTGATCTCGTTGATGATCTTGCCGACGCCAGCGAGGATCTCCTGCTCGGTCAGGGCCATGTCGCGTGTTCTCCTTGAATTCAGTCTTACTTAAGGGGTCTTGCACGGGTTTTCTGGTTTTGCACGGCGGGGCCGTACAAGCTTTAGGGGATCTCGATGACCTGGCCCGCATAGGTCAGACCGGCGCCGAAGCCCAGCAGCAGGGCGAGCCCGCCCGACTGGACCTCGCCGCGCTCGATCATCCGGGACATGGCCAGGGGGATCGAGGCCGCGGAGGTGTTGCCCGCCAGGACGATGTCCTTGGCGATCACCGCGTTGTCGGCGCCGATCTTACGGGCAATCGCCTCGATGATGCGCAGATTGGCCTGATGCGGCACGAAGGCCGCGAGATCGGCGGGGTCCACCCCGGCACGTTCGCAGATCTCCCTGGCGACCGGGTGAAGCGCGGTCGTGGCCCAGCGGAACACGGTCTGACCTTCCTGCTGCAGGAAGGAGTCGCGGTCCTTGATCATGATCGCGGTGGACTTGTCGCCCGCGCTGCCCCACACCACCGGGCCGATGCCGGGGGTGTCGGACGGGCCGACGACCGCGGCGCCCGCGCCGTCGGCGAAGATCACCGCTGTGGCCCGGTCGGTCCAGTCGATCCACTGGGAGAGCTTCTCGGTGCCCACCACCAGCACGTTGGTGGCCGAGCCCGAGCGGACCGCGTCGTTGGCGACCGCGAGCGCGTAGCAGAATCCGGAGCAGGCGGTGTTCACGTCGAACGCGCCGGGGGCGTCGATGCCCAGCCGGGTGGCCACGCGGCCGGCCGCGTTGGGGATCTGCGTCTCCAGCGTGCAGGTGGCGACGATCACCAGGTCGATGTCGCCGGCCGAGAGCCCGCTCGCGGCGAGGGCCTTGCCGCCCGCCTGCACGGCGAGATCGATCTCGGACTCGCCGTCGAGGGCGACCCGGCGCTCCTTGATGCCGACCCGGCTCTGGATCCACTCGTCGTTGGTCTCGATGGTCGCCGACAGGTCGTCGTTGGTGACCACGTTGGAGGGCTGGTAGTGGCCGAAGGCCAGGATCTTCGCGCCAGGCGAGCCCTGTGAGATCTTCATTTGAGAGCCTCTCGTGCGGCGTCCAGATCATCGGGTGTCTTGAGGGCGACGGTCGTCACCCCGCGCAGCGCACGTTTCGCCAGGCCGGTGAGCGTGCCACCGGGAAGCAGCTCGATCATGGTGGTGACGCCGCGGTCGGCCATGGTGGCCATGCAGGCGTCCCATCGAACCGGGTTGGCGACCTGGTCGACCAGGCGCCGGAGGAACTCGCCGCCGCTTTCGACCACCGCGCCGTCGGCGTTGGACAGGAGCGTGACGGTGGGATCGGCGGGCGTGATGTCCGCGGCGGTCTCACGGAGATGGTCCACCGCCGGGGCCATGTGCACGGTGTGGAAGGCTCCGGCGACCGACAGCGGGATCAGCCGCGCCCGCGCGGGCGGTTCGGCCTTGAACGCCTCTAACTGCTCCAGCGTGCCGCCGGCCACGATCTGCCCGGCGCCGTTGACGTTGGCGGCGGTGAGGCCATGCCGGCCGATGGCCGCGAGCACGTCTTCCTCGGCGCCGCCGAGCACGGCGAACATGCCGGTCTCGGTGATCGAGGCGGCCTTGGCCATGGCCTGGCCGCGCTCCCTGACGAGGGTCAGAGCCTGCTCGGGAGTGAGCACCCCGGCCAGGGCGGCGGCGGTGAACTCGCCGACGCTGTGTCCGGCGACGAGGTCGGGGGAGGCTCCGAGGACCTCGGCGACCGCCAGCCCGGCGGCGACCAGCAGGGGCTGCGCGACGGAGGTGTCACGGATCTCGTCGGCGCCGGCGGTGGTCCCGTAGGCGACCAGATCGAGGCCGACCAGATCGGACCAGGCGGACAGACGGTCTGCCAGGCCCGGAAGTTCGAGCCATGGATTCAGGAAACCTGGGGTCTGGGCGCCTTGGCCCGGAGCGACGATGACGAGCACGAAATCTAGCCTGCCCTGTAGAAGTTCAATACACGGGTGAGAATCCGGACGAACTTTGTCACCACTATTTTGTGGAGACCCCACAACAGGAGTTTCGTACAGGTTAAGTAATGACGGTCAGGTTACAGTCGTCTCGGATAGGCGGCCGAGGATGAGCCCCACCTGCAGCGTGAAGGCCGAGCGACCCTCGGTCGGCTGGTATCCGGTCAACTCGGTGATCTTACGCAGACGGTAGCGCACCGTGTTCGGATGTACGAAGAGTAACCGGGCCGTGGCCTCCAGAGAGGTTCCCTGCTCCAAATAGGTCGCCAGCGTGTCGAGCAGCGGCGTGCCGATCAGCGGCAGGTAGACGTTCTCGATCAGCTGGGCCCTGGCGGCGGCGTCGCCGTCGATGGCGCGCTCGGCCAGCAGATCCTCGGCGTGGACGGGTCTGGGCGCGTCCGGCCAGCCCGCGGCCGCCCGCAGGCCGGCGATCGCCGCCCGCGCCGAACTCGCCGCCGCGTGCAGGTCGTTCACCTCGGGCCCGATGACGATCGGACCCGGGCCGAAGCGCGGCACCACGTGCTTGGCCGCCGCGGTGACGTTGTCCGCGCCGCCCACGATGACGATCAGCCGGTCGCCCTGCACCCCCGCCAGCATGTCCAGCCCGGACCTGCGGCCCCGTTCGCGCAGCGCGTCGATGACCTCCTGCGGATCGTCGTCAGGGGTCTGACCGGCCAGCACCACGACGGGGGAGGAGGTCCAGCCGAGGGCGGCGGCCCACGAGTGCAGGCCGTCGTCCACCTCGCCCCTGACCAGCGCGTCCACGATCAACGCCTCCAGTCGCGCGTCCCAGGCGCCGCGTGCCTCGGCCTCCCGCGCGTAGACCTGGGCGGCGGCGAACGCCACGTCGCGGGTGTAGCGGAGCATCGCCTGCTGGAGCTGGTCCTCTCCGCCCGGCGCGGCCAGATCCCCGGTCTGCGCCTCGACCACCTCGACCACGACCCGGACGATGTCGACGGTCTGCTGCAGCGAGATCGACCGCTTCAGCTCCCGGGGCGCGGTGCCGAAGAACTCGATGCTGGGAGTCGGACGGCCCTGGCCCTCCCCCGCGTGCTGGAACCACTCCACGAACGCGGCGATGCCCGCCTGGGCCACCAGCCCGACCCAGGACCTGTCCTCGGCGGACAGGGCGCGGAACCACATCAGCCGGTCGTCCATCCTGGACATGGCGGCCGTGCCCAGCGTGCCCATGGCCCGCTCCAGCCTGCGCGTGGTGTCTTCCCTCGTCCGGCCCTGGTCGGGATCCCCCCCGTCGGCCCCGGTCACGACGTCGTTCACGACGTCACTGTGTCTTCCCGCTCGCTCGCTCCGCTCCCTCACGTCACTAAGAGTGCCAGGTCGCGCGAGATGCGCCAGCCGTGGTACCGGACAGCGTACGGGCCTTCGTTCTGTAGGGCGCCCTGCGCGGCGGGGTGCGGACGTCCACGAACCGGCCGTTCACGGGAGATGGCCGCCCGCGCCCGCTCAGATGACGGCGGCGGCGGTGATCAGGCCGATGACCAGGTGCGTGACCGCGAGGAGACGGGTACCGGGCTGGAGGTCGGACTCCTTGACCAGCTCGCGGACCGAGATCCCCGCGACCTTGTCGAACACGACCATCGCCACGGTCTGTACGGCGATGCCGACCAGGCCGAAGACCAGGGTCGCGAGCAGGCCCTCGTGCAGGGCTCCGCCCGAGGCCCAGATGGAGACCGAGACGATCAGCCCGACGGCGGCCAGCCCCGAGCCGGTGAGCAGGGTGGCGTTGGGGTTGCGGTCGACCTTGATCAGCTGGCTGAGCTTGCCCGGGATGGCCATGTCGAGCACGTAGAAGCCGATGATCAGCAGGATCACGCCGAGCGCGGCGTAGGCGGCGATGGCGAGCGAGCCGCGTCCGAGGATCTCGGCGAACGAGACCGTCGCGGCATCGGCCGGGGCGGGGAGCGGGACCGGCAGGGGGGTGGGGCTCATGGTGCTCTCTTTCGGGGCTCAGAGTTCGATGCGGTGCGGGACGAAGGACGAGGTGTCGTCGGTGACGAACCCCGTGGTCTCGCGGATGCCGACCCCCGCGGCCTCGTCGTGGATGACCCAGGCCCCGAGCACGGGCCGCCAGCCGTCGAAGACGGGCAGTGCCTGGAACTCCTGGTAGACGTAGCCTTCGGCGCCGTAGCCGCCGGAGGTCTCGACGCGGTCGCCGGGGGTGACGATCCGCATGTTCGCGCCCTCGCGGCCGAGGAGCGGTTTCACGATGTAGGAGGACATGTCACGGGGGCCGTCGAGGTAGGCGGGCAGCAGGTTCGGGTGTCCCGGATACAGCTCCCAGAGCACCGCGAGCAGTGCCTTGTTGGACAGCAGCATCTTCCACAGCGGCTCGATCCAGGTCATCGAGACCTGCTGGCGCACCGCCTGGACCCCGAACGGGTCGGCGATCGCCCACTCCCACGGATACAGCTTGCAGAGCGAGCGGATCACCCGGCGCTCCATGTCTACGAACCGCAGGTTGAGGTCGTCCCAGCCGATGTCCTCCATGGCCACCGCGACCGTCCTCAGCCCGGCCTGGTCGGCGGTCTCCTGGAGGTAGGCGAGGGTCATCGCCTCCTCGCCGCTCTGGTCCATGTTGGTCCAGGCGAAGTGCGAGGGGCCGGTGGGGAGACCCGCCGAGATCTGCTGCCATCGGCCGATCAGCCGCTCGTGGATGGAGTTCCACTGGTCGTCGTCGGGGTAGCGGTCCCGAAGCCAGAACCACTGCACGACGGAGCTCTCCAGCAGGCTCGTCGGGGTGTCGGCGTTGTATTCCAGCATCTTGGCCGGGCCGGTCCCGTCGTAGCGCAGGTCGAACCGGCCGAACAGGTGCGGGTCGCTCCGCTCCCAGGAGCGGGCGATCTCCGGTGCCACCCATTCGGGAATGGAGAAGTCGGCGTAGCGGGCGTGCTCTATGACGTGCTCCACCGCGTGGAGACACATCCGGTGCAGGTCTTCGACCTGGTTCTCCAGATCGAGCACCTCGTCCATGGAGAAGACGTATTGGACGGTCTCGTCCCAGTAGGGGCGCTTGAGGCCGTCGGGATGAGCCGAACGGTGATAGGCCAGGCCGTGGCCCTCGATGATGCTCTCCCAGCCGTCCCGGGGGAGTGAGGTCTCGCGTCTCATCGGTACCGGATCAGCTCCCGCTGCCGCTGCGCCCGCCGAAGCCGCCCCGCTGGATCACTGTGCCGTTGTGGCTGACGATCTGGACGTCCGAGGGGCGCACGGTGCTGCCGTGCCCGACCCGGATCCCGGATCTCACGCCCCCGTAGTACCACACATAGGCGCCGTGGGACCCGGAGTAGCCGTCGCCGTCGTCGTCGCAGTAGTCCTCGTCCACGTACGTGTAGGACCCGTCCGGCTGGGGGTTGTTGATATCGACGCAGTCGGCGCCGACCTCCTCGTAGTCGTCCTGGGCCGCACAGTAACCGATGAGGAGCACCGACACGAGGCCGATCCCGGTGAGCACGACGACCTTGGACGCCTTCGACTTCGGGGGGGAAGAAGGCGGTTGGCCCATGGGGTGGTTTTCGCTTGCGGCCATCGGACTCCAATAAGATGCGTCGCCACAGGTTATCGATGATGTTTTGTCTGTCAACATCTGGATGTGATCCTATCCAGCGACACCGTCGGTGCCGAGGCGTAGCGTTGAAAGCGTGAATCGCACCGATCGCTTCCACGCTCTGATCGAGGAGCTTCGCGCGATCGCGCCCCGGTGCCGGTCGGCGCGTGAGCTGGCCACAGGGCTCGAGGTGAGCGTTCGCACGGTCGAGCGAGACCTCCGCGCGCTCCAGCAGTCCGGGGTGCCCGTCCGCGCGGATCCCGGCGGGCGCGGCTACGCCCTCGGCGAGAGCGTGACCCCGCTCCCGATCGCCTTCACCCCGGACGAGGCGGTGGCGGTCGCCGCGGCGCTCAGCGGCGCGCAGGACACCCCGTTCGCCTTCCAGGCTCGCAGCGCCCTGAACAAGCTGGTCGCCGCGATGTCGCCGTCCGAGGGCGCCTCCGGGACCGTCCCCGGAGGCGACGGGGCCGGAGAGCCCCTCACCCGGGGCCACACGACCGTCGAGCCGGAGCCCTACCCCCGGGTGTCGCGGGTGATCGAGCAGGCGCTGCTCCACCGGCGGGTGCTGCGCCTGCGATATGAGGACCGCAAGGGCCGGACGACCGTCCGGGAGGTGGAGCCGGCGACCTTCGTGGGCGGCCGCGGCGGCCGCTGGTATCTCGTGGGCGTGTGCCGGCTCAGACAGGACGCGCGTGCCTTCCGGCTCGACCGGATCGGCTGGGCCGAGGAGACCGGGGAGGTCGCGCCCGAGCATCCGCCGGAGCGGTTCTCCCCGCTGGGCGCCTCCGAGGAGTAGCGCCGCCGAAGCCGTCCGGTCAGGTCCTGTGCGAGGGGCGCGGCCGGTCACCGAGGGCGGGCAGCACCTCGCGCAGAAGATCGGCCAGGGCCCGCGCGGTGTCCTCGGGGGCGTCCGAGAGCGGATCCTTGTGAGCCTCGCCCGGGGTTCCTCCGCCCGCTGGGCGTCCAGCGCCGTCAGGAGCTCCGGCCGTCGGCCGGTAGGGCGGCCGGGAGACGATCCGCCTAGCCGAGGGCGCGGTCGAGGTTGAACGCGGCGCTGATCAGCGCGAGGTGGGTGAAGGCCTGGGGGAAGTTGCCGAGCTGCTCGCCGGTCCGCCCGATCTCCTCTGCGTACAGACCGAGGTGATTGGCGTAGGTGAGCATCTTCTCGAAGGCGAGTCGCGCCTCGTCGAGGCGTCCGGCGCGGGCGAGCGCCTCGACGTACCAGAACGAGCAGATCGAGAACGTGCCGTCCTCCCCTCGCAGGCCGTCCGGGCTGGCCGCGGGGTCGTAGCGGTACACCAGCGAGTCGGACACCAGGTTCTTGCCGAGCGCGTCAAGCGTGGACAGCCATTTCGGGTCGGTGGGGGCGATGAACTTGGTCAGCGGCATCATCAGGATCGAGGCGTCGAGGACGTCGTCGTCGAAGTGCTGCACGAACGCCTGCATCCGGTCGGACCAGCCGCGTTGCATGATCTGCCGGTAGATCGCGTCGCGGGACCGCCGCCAGCGCTCCGTGTTGGAGGGCAGCCCGCGGTGGCGGGCCATCCGCATGGCCCGCTCGATCGCCACCCAGCACATCAGCCGCGAGTAGACGAAGTTCTTGCGGCCCCCGCGTGTCTCCCAGATGCCCTCGTCGGGCTGGTCCCAGTTGCTGCAGACCCAGTCCACCAGGCGGTGGATCTCTTCCCAGTAGTCGCTGGAGATCGGCCGGCACATCTTGTCGTAGAGGTAGACGGAGTCGATGAGGGCCCCGTAGACGTCCAGCTGGAGCTGCGGGGCGGCGGCGTTTCCGATCCGTACCGGGGCCGAGCCCTGGTAGCCCTCGAAGTGGGACAGCTCGGTCTCCGGCAGTTCGGTGCGCCCGTCGATGCCGTACATGATCTGCAGCGGGCCCGATCCCTCACTGCCGTCGCGGCTGACCTGCTCGGACAGGAACCCGATGAACGCCTCCGCCTCCTCGCTGAACCCCAGCCTGAGCAGCGCGTACACGCAGAACGCGGAGTCACGGATCCAGACGTACCGGTAGTCCCAGTTGCGCTCCCCGCCGATCTGCTCGGGCAGGCTGGTCGTCGCCGCGGCCACGATCCCGCCGGTCGGCGCGTAGGTGAGCAGTTTCAGCGTCAGCGCGGAGCGGTGCACCATCTCCCGCCACCGGCCTCGGTAGCGCGATGAGGACAGCCAGCGCCGCCAGAACGCGACCGTCGCGGTGAACTGCTCCTCGGCCTCGGCGAGCGGGCACGACCGCGGCGCCACGTCCTCGCCGTATCTGTCGAGGGCGAACACCGCGGCCTCGCCCTCGTGGAGTTTGAAATCCGACCACGCGTCCTGGTCGTCGATCTCGACCGGCGTGGTGGCGGTCAGCGTCAGGGAGAGCGACGGGGACTCGAAGACCACCGCGCCGTGCCGCAGGCTCACGGTGTGCGGTTGCCTCCCGTAGTCGAACCGGGGAGCCACCCGCGCCTGAAACGTCAGTGATCCGCGAACGCACATCACCCGCCGGATCAGCCGGTGCCGGTCGGCTTCGCGCGAGTTGTCGACGATCGGCATGAAGTCCTGGATCTCGCCCACCCCGTCGGCGGAGAAGAACCGGGTGATCAGCACGTTGGTGTCGGGGAAGTAGAACTGCTTGGTTCTCGCGGGCAGACTGGGGCCCAGCTCGAACGATCCGCCGCGGTCGGCGTCCAGGATCGAGGCGAACACGCTCGGCGCGTCGAAGCTCGGGGAGCAGTACCAGCCGATCGTGCCGTTCGTGTCCACGAGCGCCACGGTGCGCAGATCACCGATCAATCCGTGGTCGGCGATCGGCGGGTATCGGGGATCTTCCCCCGGGTTCGGGTGATGAGCGGACTCAGCTGCCGTCATACCGGCCTTCCCACCATTCACAGGCTCGCACGTTATGCCTTAAAGCGTGTTATAAGCACAAAGGTACGTGTTTGGGGTATTTGTGTCGGTCTGTCGATCGTCAAGGGGCCGGAAGGTTTCGGGATGGGAGGCCGGCTTCCGGGCGTGAGTCCGTGAGGCATAAAGAGAAGGCTTGATCATGAAATATGCGCTCGCGTGGATATACAGGGGCCTTAGCGTAAGTTGACGCGCCGGAAGGTGGGGCTTGCCTCACCCTTTTCCGGGATACCTCGCCCATGGAACCGGACGACTGTGATCTCTACCGTGGTGGTTCGACATCCTCCCCACAACCGAGACCGGGAGACACCGGCCTTCGCGGGCCGGAATCTCCCGCTTCACCGGCGACCGCCTCCGGCTCGCGCCGCTCGGGCGCCGTGCCGCCTCCGCGGACCCGGACGAGAGCACCACCGATCACGCCTGCGACGGTTCGGCCGCCGCCGGCGTCGAACGTGTCATCGGACGGCACGGCCCCGCGTTCCCCCGAGACCCCCGCACCGGAAGGACCAGATGACCCACACCGAGGTGAGCACCCCCTGGGACAGGATCCGCCCCCACTGGTCGGCGCAGACCTGGCTCCGCACCGTTCACGTGGTGACGGGGGTTCCGATCGCCCTGCTGGCCTCGCTGGTGATCTTGGGTCTGGCCTTCCTGTCGGTGACGCTGGTCTGGACCGTGGTGGTCCCGCTGATCACGCTGCTGCTGCTCTTCCGGTCCGTGCGGCTGCTCACCTGGTTGCAGCGGTGCCGGTTCTCCGCCTTCCTGGGCGTGGAGATCCCCGCGCTGCCACGCCGCTCCGGGGGCGGCAACCCGCTGAAGCGGCTGCTCGACGAGGCACGGACGAGAAGCACCTGGCGGCAGATCGGATATCACCTGACGTCACCGCTGATCAGCGGGATCGGATTCGTCATGGTGGTCGGCGCCTGGTCGGGGAGCCTGGTCACGGCCGCCCTCGCCGTACGGCGCTGGAACCTGGACGGCACCTGGGCGAGTGTGGGGGTCGCCCAGTTCGCCCTGCTCTCAGCGGCCCTGTTCGTGGCCGGGCCGTGGGTGGTGCGCGGCGTCGCGGCGCTGGACGTGATCGCCGCCGAGGCCCTGCTCGGCCCCAGCCTCAGCGACGAGCTCGTCCTGCGGGTGGAGACGCTGAGGGAGAGCCGCGCCGAGGTGGTCGACGCCGCGGACGCCGAGCGCCGCCGCATCGAGCGGGACCTGCACGACGGCACCCAGCAACGGCTGGTGTCGCTCGCGATGAACCTGGGCATGGCCCGCGCCAACCTCGTCGACCTCCCCGAGCCCGCCCGCGAGGTGATCGCGCAGGCCCACGAGGAGGCCAAGCAGGCACTCAAGGAACTGCGAGACCTGGTGCGCGGGCTGCATCCGGCCGTGCTCAGCGACGAGGGCCTGGACGCGGCGCTGTCCGGTCTCGCCGCGCGAGCCCCGCTGCCGGTACGGCTCCGCGTCGACATACCCGAACGGGCCTCTCCCACGATCGAGGCGGTGGCGTTCTTCGTCGTGTCCGAGACACTGACCAACATCGCCAAGCACGCCCGAGCCTCCAGCGCCCAGGTCACGATCGACCGCCGGGGCGACCTGCTCCACCTGACGATCTTCGACGACGGCCGGGGCGGCGCCGGCCTCGACGGGGGAACCGGGCTGCGCGGCCTGGCCCAGCGCGTCGGATCCGTGGACGGCGCCCTGCGCATCGACAGCCCCCCGGGCGGCCCGACGACGATCAGAGTGGAGCTGCCATGCGAGTAGTGCTCGCCGAGGATTCCGTCCTGCTCAGAGAAGGACTCATCCGCCTGCTCGGCTCGGCGGGCATGGAGGTCGTGGCGGCGGTGGCCGACGCCGGCGACCTGCTGCGCGCCGTGGACGAACACGATCCCGACCTCGTCGTCACCGACGTGCGGATGCCGCCCTCGCACACCGACGAGGGGCTGCGCGCGGCGCTCGTACTGCGCCGCCAGCGGCCGGGGCTCGCGATCCTCGTGCTCTCGCAGTACGTCGAGGAGCGTTACGCCACCCAGTTGCTGTCCACGGCGACCAGCGGCATCGGATACCTGCTCAAGGACCGGGTCGCCGACGTCACCGAGTTCCTGGACGCGCTGCGCCGGGTCGCCGCGGGCGGCACGGCCCTCGACCCGGAGGTGGTCGCCCAGCTCCTGCTCCGCAGGCACAGCGACCCGCTGGAGCGGCTGACCCCCAGGGAGTACGAGGTGCTGGCGCTGATCGCGGAGGGCCGGTCCAACAGCGGGATCGCCGAGGCCCTGGTGGTCTCCGAGAGCGCGGTCGGCAAGCACATCAACAACATCTTCACGAAACTCGACCTCTCCGGCGTGGACAAAGACCACCGCCGGGTGCTGGCCGTACTGCGCTTCCTGAAGGTCTGAGAGGGATACGTCGATGCGAAGCAACGTCCGGACCGGATGGATCGCCGTGGGCGGCGCTCTCACCGTGCTCGCCGTACTCGGTGTGGCCCTGGTCGTGTGGATCGGGGTCACCCGTGTCGGCGTGTCGCAGGAGACCACCCGCCGGCTGCACCCGTTCACGTCGCCTGCGATCGTGGTGGACACGACCGGGCGCGTCAACGTCTCGGTCGTCTCCGGTACGACGGAGCAGCTGGTCGTGACGCGGGAACTCTCCTGGATCCAGCACAAGCCCGCGGTCACGGAGGCGTGGGACGGCAGGACGCTGCGGATCGGCGTCACCTGTCCCGGAGCCGACCTCGACCGCGGACTCGTCTGCCAGGCCGACTACACCCTGACCCTGCCCGCCGCCACCGACGTCGAGGCGACGAGCCCCGAGGGGAACGTGACGGCGAACGGCATCTCGGGTGACCTGCGGCTGTCCACCGTCTCCGGCGATGTGATCGTGGACAACACGCTGGGGAGACTGTGGGTGCGGGCCGGGGAGGGGAACGTGATCGGGGGCGGCCTGCGGTCCGCCGAGGCCGACGTCGAGGTCGGCAGCGGCAACGCCGTCCTGGGGTTCACACGGCCGCCCACCGACGTCAGGGCCATGGTGAGGACGGGTGGGGACGTGGAGGTCACGGTGCCGTACGGCGACGGCTACCGGGTGGAGGCCGACGCCAGCGACAAGTCCATCGACGTCCAGCTGGATCCCGAGGCCCCGAGAAAGATCACCGCGCTGACCGCCCACGGCAACCTGCGGATCTTCTCCTTCAGCGGGATGCCGGGGACGGGAACGTAGACCGCGGGCCCGAAGAGGACCGTGAGGGCGGGTCCTTCACATCGATCCCGTTCTCCCGTGGACGCTCGGCGAACAAACGGGTGATCTTCGCCGCCCGGGTGTGCAATGTTCGGGCAAAGAGCCGTACGCGAGGGGTCGGCAGTGCCGGAGATCAAACCATTGCGGCCGGGAGATCCGCAGCGGCTGGGAGATTACTCGCTCAGGGGCTGGCGGTCCTCGGCGCGGCCGCGGCGGCGTTTCTGACCGTTCAGTTCGGTTTCACGCCGGACGAGGACCTCACACCCACCACGCCTGCCGTCAGCCCGTCCCCGTCCCCGGTCCCGACGCTCTCCACCGGTTCCGCCCTGCTCGACCGGATCGGGGAGACGGGCAGGCTCCGGGTGGCCTACCGCGACGGTCTTCCCGGGATCTCGCTGGGCAGGCCGCCCCGTGGATTCGAGACGGAACGGCCCCGCCCGGAAGGGTGCTAGCCCTCGCCCGGAGCGACCGGGCGAGGCGCCGGCGTGGCCGTCAGGACGAGGGGCAGACGGTTCCCTCGGCCGGGACCTTCCCGTTGAGCAGGTAACCGTCGGTGGTCCGCTTGACGCACGGGTCTCCGGACAGGTAGGAGGCGTGACCCTCGCCCTTGTAGGTCACCAGCACGCCGGTTCCGAGCTCCTTGGCCAGCTTCGGCGCCCATTCGTACGGCGTGGCGGGGTCGCCGGTGTTGCCGATCACCACGATCGGCGCCGAACCGGCGGCGTTGACCTTTCTGGCCTCGTCGCTGCCGGGAACCGGCCACAGCGTGCAGATGCTGCCCAGACCGGGGCTGCCGAAGAGCGGGGAGAGCTTCAGCGACTCGGTCTCGGTCCTGCGCAGTTCCTCGCTGGTCGGCCGTTCCGCGGTGTCCACGCAGCTGATGGCCGGGAAGCTGCTCATGAGGGTCGTGTAACCGCCGTCGGGCAGGCGGCCGTTGTAGTTGTCGGCCAGGGCCAGCAGGATCCGCCCGTCGCCCTTCAGCCCCTGGCTCACGGCCCGGTCCAGCAGGGGCCAGGTCAGCTGTGAGTACAGGGCGGCGGAGATGGCGGTGCTGGCCAGCCCCTGGGTGACGGTGCGGTCACCGACCTTGATCGGCTTGGCCTTCAGGTCGTACAGGAGTTTCTCGACGTTCTTGTCCGCGATGGTGGTGTCGCTGCCGATCTCGCACTGCCCGGGTTCTTTGACGCAGTCCTTCAGGAAGGCCTCGTAGGCGTGCTGGAAGCCGGTCGTCTGGGCCAGGGTGCGCTGTTCCAGCGTGGCGCTGGGGTCCAGCGTGCCGTCCAGCACCATCCGGTTCACGTTCTTGGGGAACTTGGTCGCGTAGATCGCGCCGAGTTGCGTGCCGTACGAGATGCCGAAGTAGTTGAGCTGCTTGTCGCCCAGTGCCGCGCGGAGACGGTCCAGGTCCTGGGCGGCGTTCACGGTGCCGACGTAGGGGAGGAGCTTGCCGGACGTCTGCCCGCAGGCGTCGACGAACTCCTTGGTGCCCTTCTCGATCGCGTCCCGCTCCGCCTCGTTGGTGGGCAGGGTGTTCAGCGAGGTGTACTTGTCCATTTCCTCGTCGTCGCCGCACCTGACGCCGGAGCTGCGCTCCACCCCGCGCGGGTCGAAGCTGACCAGGTCGTAGCGGGTGCCCAGGCTGCTGAAAGCCTTCGCCGCCTGTGCCAGGGTGTCGACGCCGGAGGCGCCGGGACCGCCGAAGTTGAAGACCAGTGAACCGATCCGCGGGCCGGGACCGGAGGCCTTGGTACGGATGACGGCGATGCTCAGGGACGGGCCGTCGGGTTTGGCGTAGTCGAGCGGGACCGAGATCTTCCCGCACTGCAACAGGGGGTCGGGCTTGGCGATCGTTCCATCGGGGCGCCTGATGTCGGTGCAGGTGGCCCACGTGATCGCCCCCGGCGAGCCGGCCGCGCTCGGGTCGGCGGCGGGTGCTCCTCCCGCCACGTCGGCGGCGCTGTTGCGGCCGGTGTTGCCGCTGCAGGCGACCAGCGCGGTAGAGAGGACCGCGGCTACGGTGGCCGCCCTTAGCGTTCTTGGCATTCCATGCTCCCCTGAAGTCGTTCGTTCAGGGGAGTGAATCGCTCCCCCGGAGGTCGTTCGCCCGGGGGGAGCGATTCAACCCTAACCGGGCGGGCTCTCCAGAGAAAGAGACCCCGCCCGGTAACGATCACAGTCCCATGGACTGGACGTCGTTGCTCTCGGCGCCACCGGCCTCGGTCACACCGTTCTTCAGGTGGTACCTGGCGATCGCGTCGCTCAGCACCCCGGCGTCGAGCTCGCCCCGCTTCACCAGCTGGGTGAGCACGGCCAGGGTGATCGAGGCCGCGTCCACGTGGAAGTGGCGGCGCAGCGCCGACCGGGTGTCCGACAGGCCGAAACCGTCGGTGCCGAGCGAGGTCCAGTCACCCGGTACCCACTGGGAGATCTGGTCCTGCACCGCGCGCATGTAGTCGCTGACGCCCATGAACGGCCCCTGGGCCGCCGACAGCGCCTGCGTCACGTAGGGTACGCGCTGCTCGGCGTCGGGGTTGAGCAGGTTGTGCTCCTCGACGGCGAGCGCCTCGCGGCGCAACTCCGACCAGGAGGTGGCCGACCAGACCTCGGCCGCCACGCCCCACTCCTCGGCCAGCATCCGCTGGGCCTCCAGGGCCCAGGGCCCGGCCACGCCGGACACCAGGATGTTGGCCTTCGGACCCGAGACGGCGGCCGGAGCCGGGGCGAACCGGTAAAGACCCTTGAGCAGGCCCTGAACGTCCAGGCCCTCGGGCTCGGCCGGCTGGGGATACGGCTCGTTGTAGATGGTCAGGTAGTAGAAGACGTTCTCCGGCTTCTCGCCGTACATCCTCCGCAGGCCGTCCTGAACGATGTGGGCCAGCTCGTAACCCCACGACGGGTCGTAGGACACCGCCGCCGGGTTCGTCGAGGCGATCAGCGGGGTGTGACCGTCCTCGTGCTGCAGGCCCTCGCCGTTCAGGGTGGTACGGCCGGCGGTGGCGCCGAGCAGGAAGCCCCGGCCCATCTGGTCGCCGAGCTGCCACATCTGGTCGGCCGTACGCTGCCAGCCGAACATCGAGTAGAAGATGTAGACCGGGATCATGTGCTCGCCGTGCGTGGCGTACGCCGTGCCGGTGGCGATCGCCGAGGCCATCGAGCCGGACTCGCTGATGCCCTCGTGCAGGATCTGACCCTCGGTCGACTCCTTGTAGGACAGGAGCAGCTCGCGGTCCACGGCCTGGTAGGTCTGGCCGTGCGGTGAGTAGATCTTGGCGGTCGGGAAGATCGCGTCAAGACCGAAGGTGCGCGCCTCGTCGGGGATGATCGGCACGAACCGGTGGCCGATCTCCTTGTCGCGCATGAGGTCCTTGAGCAGGCGGACGACGGCCATGGTGGTGGCGACGTTCTGCTTGCCGGAGCCCTTCTTGAGCTGCGCGTAGGCCGCGTCGCCCGGGAGCTTGATCGGCTTGGCGCGGACCACGCGCTTGGGCAGGAAGCCGCCCAGGGCCGCGCGGCGCTCCTTCATGTACTCGATCTCGGGGTCGTTCTCGCCCGGGTGGAAGTAGGGCGGGAGGTCGGCCTCGAGGGCGGAGTCGGGGATCGGCAGGTAGAGCCGGTCGCGGAACTCCTTCAGGTCGGCCTTGGACATCTTCTTCATCTGGTGCGTCGCGTTGCGCGCCTCGAAGTCCTTGCCGAGCGTCCAGCCCTTGATGGTCTGGGCGAGGATGACCGTCGGCTGGCCGACGTGCTCGCGGGCCGCCTTGTAGGCCGCGTACACCTTGCGGTAGTCGTGGCCGCCGCGCGGCAGCTTGCGGATGTCCTCGTCCGTCAGGTGCTCGACCATCTTGCGCAGGCGCGGGTCGCCGCCGAAGAAGTCCTCGCGGATGTACTCGCCGGACTCGACGGAGTAGGTCTGGAACTGGCCGTCGGGGACGGTGTTCATCTTGTTGACGAGCACGCCGTCGACGTCGGCCGCCAGCAGCGGGTCCCAGTCGCGGCCCCAGACGACCTTGATGACGTTCCAGCCGGCGCCCCGGAAGTAGGACTCCAGCTCCTGAATGATCTTGCCGTTGCCGCGCACCGGGCCGTCGAGACGCTGCAGGTTGCAGTTGATGACGAAGGTGAGGTTGTCCAGCTCCTCGCGGGCGGCCAGGCCGATCGCGCCGAGCGACTCGGGCTCGTCCATCTCGCCGTCGCCGAGGTAGGCCCAGACATGGCTGCGGCTGGTGTCCTTGATCTTCCGGTTCAGCAGGTAACGGTTGAACCGGGCCTGGTAGATGGCGCCGATCGGGCCGAGACCCATGGAGACCGTGGGGAACTCCCAGAAGTCCGGCATCAGGCGGGGGTGCGGGTAGGAGGGCAGGCCCCTGAAGCCGTGGGAGAGCTCCTGCCGGAAGGCGTCGAGCTGGGCCTCGTTGAGGCGGCCCTCCAGGAACGCGCGGGCGTAGATGCCCGGCGCGGCGTGGCCCTGGAAGAAGACCTGGTCTCCGGACTCGCCGTGGTCCTTGCCGCGGAAGAAGTGGTTGAAGCCCACCTCGTAGAGCGACGCCGCCGAGGCGTAGGTGGCGATGTGCCCGCCGACGTTGGTGCGGGCGTTGGCCCGGGTCACCATGACGGCCGCGTTCCAGCGCGTGTAGGCGCGGATACGGCGTTCGACGTACTCGTCGCCGGGGAACCAGGGCTCGCGCTCCGGGGGGATGGTGTTGATGTAGTCGGTGCTGCGCAGGCCGGGCACTCCGACCTGGTTCTCTCGGGCCCGTTCCAACAGCCGAAGCATCAGGTAACGGGCGCGAGTGCGACCCTCCGTCTTGATGACGTTGTCGAGCGACTCAAGCCACTCCTGGGTCTCGCTGGGGTCGACATCAGGGAGCTGGCTGGGTAGGCCGTCGCTGATGACCGAGAAACGCTGGCGTCCGGAAGCCACTGGGTCTCGCCTTCCGAGGATGGACTTTTGTCTGGTGTAGGTCGTCTTCCATCCTGGTCGCTTACCCCGGAAAGTGCATCTCTACTGACCGGTAACCAGGAGGTCCCTGCTGGCAGGGGACGAAAGTGGCCTAGACCACCGATGGTAGGACGAATAACCACCAAAGGTTACATCGAGCTTCTTCTTTTTTTACCCTCTCCCGGCACCGGGAATCCGGCCCCCGCGATCCCCCTTGATCGGGAGGGTCCCCATGGGGAATCCGGGACGTCTTCCGAGGGAGACGGAGCGTCATCCGCCGGTAGAGGACGTGTGCCGGAGACTCGACCCCGCCTCTCGGAACATGCAACATACGCCCTCGGACGCACCATCTGCTGTTCTCCGTGACGCGGTGTGCCGGGTGTACTCGTCGTCGCAGCTCAGGATGGATCGTAGGATCAGTATGTGAGATCTCAGACGATCGAGGTGGTAACGGGTTCCCGTGAACGGGTGCACGACATCACCTCCGAGTGCGAGAGTTTCGTCCGGTCGTGCGGGGGCGACGGTCTGTTGCACGTCTTCGTGCCCCACGCGACCGCGGGGATCACGTTGATCGAGCTCGGCTCGGGCAGCGACGAAGACCTGCTCACGGCCTTGAAGGACCTGCTCCCGGCCGATGACAGATGGAAACACGCGCACGGATCGAGAGGGCACGGACGGTCGCACGTCATGCCGGCCCTCATTCCTCCGTACGCCACCGTTCCGGTTCTGTCGGGGCGGCTCGCGCTGGGAACCTGGCAATCCATCGCCGTGGTGGATCTCAACATCGACAATCGGGAACGCCAGGTCCGTTTGTCATTTTTGTCGGACTAATTCATACGTAGCACACTCGTTGCCGTGGCGACCGTTGACGACTGAGGGTCACAGCGTGTGGACTGTGCCGAAGCACTTTGAGCACCGTGTGATTGCGGGGCCATTCAAGCAGGAGGGACAAACGTGAGCGCGACCGCGGGTCAGGCGCAAGGCGAACGCGGCCTGGCCGAACGGCTCGGCCTCAAGCAGGGTCAGCTGGTGCAGGAGGTCGGATGGGACGAAGACGTCGACGACGATCTGCGCGATTCCATCGAGGAGCTGACCGGTAACGAGCTGGTCGATGAAGACTTCGAGGACGTCGTCGACATCGTGCTGCTGTGGTGGCGCGACGGTGACGGCGATCTGTTCGACGCCCTGAGCGGGGTGCTGACCAACCTGAGTAGCGGCGGCCAGATCTGGCTGCTCACTCCCAAGGCCGGCAGAGACGGGCACGTGGAGCCCAGTGACATCGGGGAAGAAGCAACGACTGCAGGACTCTCGCAGGCGAGCAGCCTCAGCGCGGCCCCCGACTGGTCGGGGACGCGGCTGACTCCTCCCAAAACGCGCCTCTAAGGGGCTGTCCTGCCGTGCGGTTCATGCGAGCCGCACGGCAGGACCATGGGCGTTTGCCATCTGATGGAGGGATTTTCAGGTATGGCGGTCGAAGTGGGGAAGCCTGCTCCGGATTTCGAGCTGAGCGACCAGCACGGCACGCCGGTCAAGCTTTCGGACCACCGAGGCAAAAAGGTCGTACTGATCTTCTACCCGCTGGCGTTCAGCGGAGTGTGCCGCGGTGAGCTCAACGCCGTCCGCGACGAGTTCGCCCCCGTCGTGCCCGAGGACGTCCGGATCCTCACCGTCTCGGTCGACTCCATGTTCAGTCACCGAGCGTGGGCGGATCAGGAAGGTTACAACTTTCCCCTGCTCTCCGACTTCTGGCCTCATGGGCAGGTCGCGCAGGCGTACGGTGTGTTCGATGAGGAGAAGGGCCGCGCGAACCGGGGCACCTTCATCATCGATGGCGAGGGCGTGGTCCGCTGGAGCGTGGTGAATCCGAGCCCGCAGGCACGCGACATCGCCGAGTACCGCAAGGTGCTCGCCGAACTTTCCTAAGCGGTGATCCGGCAGACGCCCTCGTGGCGCCGGCCGGTCTCGACCTCTCGGAGGCGATCATGCCCTGCTTCTCCTGCGGGGCCAGGCAGACCGACCCGGTCCGTGGCGCGAGCCCGTGGAAGCGCGGGGTGCGCCGGGAAACCCAGGTGCTCATCTGCCCGGACTGCCAGCGAGCACACGATCTCAACCTCGACGCGTGCTCCTCGTGCGGCTCCGTGGCGCTCATCTGCCGGCTCGGCGAGGTGGAATGCAGGTCCTGCGGCTCGGTACGGCTCGCGCAGAGTGACGACCAGCTCGCGGTGGCCCACGCGCCCGGCCTCGCGGACGAGGTGGAGGCCGCGTTGAACCGGGTTCTCGGCCGGGTGCACTGATGCTCTTCAGCCCACCGGTGATCACAGTGGGGCAATAGGGTCGTTTTGGTGTGCGCTAAGGTCGTCAAGCTCGGTTCCGCCCCTTCGACCCGCTGGATGCGTGCATGAGCTCCTTCGTTGTGGCCCTTGACGTCGGTGGCACGTCCATGAAGGGCGGTCTCGTCGGCCGCTCGGGCGAGATCATCCTCACCGACCGCCGCGTGACCCCGCGCGACAAGGGTCCCGCCGCCGTCGTCGGAGCGATCCGGTCCTTCATCGACGAACTCGCCGTCGCGGGCGGCGGCACCCCCGCCGGAGTCGGCCTGGCCGTACCCGGCCTGGTCACCGCGGACACGGCGCTCTACTCCGCCAACATCGGCTGGCGTGACGTTCCGGCGGCGGATTTCGTCCCCCTGGACGTTCCCGTCATGCTCGGTCACGACGTGCGCACCGGCGGTCTCGCGGAGAGCGTGCTCGGCGCGGGCCGCGAGATCTCCGACTTCCTGTTCCTGCCCATCGGCACCGGCATCGCGGGCGCGATCATCCTGAAGGGCGAGCCGTACGGCGGCACCTCCGGCTGGGGCGGCGAGATCGGTCACATCCCGGTCTTCCCCACCGGTGAGCCGTGTGCCTGCGGCCAGATCGGCTGCCTGGAGACCTACGCCTCCGCCTCCGCCGTGGCCCGCCGTTACTCCGCCCGGGTCGCCGGCACGCCGACCTCGCCAGACGCGTCGGCCACGTCGGCTTCGCGCGCCTCGTCGTCTTTCGCGGCCACCGCCGCCTCCCCCGGAGTGCCTGTCACGGCCGAGCAGGTCGCCGCTTTGACCGCATCCGGTGACCCCGTGGCCATGGAAGTGTGGGACGACGCCGTCGAGGCCCTGTCTTTCGCCCTCGCCACCTACACGCTGCTCCTCGACCCCGCCGCGATCGTCCTCGGGGGCGGCCTGGCCGAAGCCGGCCGCATCCTGTCCGACCCCCTGGCCGAACGCCTCCAGGAGCGCCTCGCCTTCCGTGACGCCCCTCCTCTCCGCTCAGCGGTCCTGGGCATGCGCGCGGGCATGCTCGGCGCGGCCCTCCTGGGCTGGCGCGCCGCCGGAGTCCCTGACGCGGGTGCCACGTGGCCGCTCGATGTACTGAAATCCTCTCGGGTGGCGTAGGGTGTTGTCCCGTGTGTCCGACGGGATTTCCCGGGCGCTTAGCTCAGCGGTAGAGCGCTCGCCTTACAAGCGAGATGTCACTGGTTCGAACCCAGTAGTGCCCACCAGCCAAAACGCCCCGTTTCTGATCTCCAGAACGGGGCGTGAGTGACTAACTGGGTGACTAACTCCCGAAGATGTCGTCCATGGCCTCCGCTCCCTGCATGAGCACCGGCCGGATCTGCTTCCTGTAGACCGTCTCCGTGACCACCGTGTTCCGGTGCCCGACGAGCCGGGAGATGTCCTCGATGGGGACGCCGGAGTCGGACAACAGCGAGACGAAGCTGTGCCGCATTTCGCGAGGAGTCCAGTCGGTGCCACGGAGTCCTGCCTTTTCAATGATCTTCCGCACGTCGCGGCGCACATTCCCCGCGCTCATGGCGGTTCCTTTCAAGGTGGAGAAGACAAGGCCCCCGTGCCGGAGAGCTTCCCGCCGGCCTTCTCCTGCTCTTCCCGTAGCGCCCGCAGCGCCTCCACACATCGCCGGGGGAGCTTGAGGGAACGGCGCGACTTGACGGTCTTGGTGTCTCCCTTCTGCCGTACAGAGCGCCACACGTAGATCGCGAACTGCTCGTTTTCCCAGCCCGTCTCGGTGACCGGCAACCACGCCTTGCGCTCCTCGTCGAACGCGACGACATGAGACCACAGGAGCGCGCGCAGTTCCTCCGTACGGGCACCGATCAGCAGCGAGAGCACCACGTACGCCCGCATACGCGGATTGGCCTGCTCCGCCAGGGCGATGATGGAACCGGCCTGCGCGAGCGTGAGCGCCTTGGAGGTACGGCCCTCGCGCCCATCCGGGATCTCACAGAGATCGACGACGTTCCGCTTCACCTTGTCGCGCCGCATGGCGCTCTTTACCGACCGGTTGAGGATGCCGTGGATCAGCTTGAGAGACCGGGGGCTCAGCTCACCCGTCTTGCTCGCAAGCCATCGGTCAACGTCCTCCACCGACAGGTCACGCAGCTTGCGCGCTCCCACCGCGGGGATCACGTGCTTGTCGGCGTATGTGGTGTACATCTTCACCGTGGTCGCCGAGCGTCCGGCCAGGCCGTGTTGCAGCCAGTACTTCACGGCGTCGGTCACCGTGTAGTGGACCAGAGCGATGGCCAGGCCGTCGTCGTAGTCGCGGATGATCTCTTTGAGCTTGTCCTTGGCCTCCGTCTTACTCCTGCCGCTGGCCTTCTTGACGATGCGCTTCCCGGCGGGGGTGTAGCCGACGGTCACTGAGGCGATCCAGCGTTCGCGGGTCTCGTCCCAGTGCAGGCCCGTCTCCCCGGCTGCGTCGTGTGGTCATGCTGCTCTCGCTTCCTGTTCGAGGAGATCGATGTAGTCGGAGATGGCCGAGGCCGGGATGAGCCGGGTACGGCCCTGGGTGACGGAGCGCAGGCGGCCCGCCCTGATCTGCTCGTAGATCACGCTGCGACTCATGCTGAGCAGGTGCATGGCGTCGCATATGCGATACAGCCGCCGTTCACCGGGCGGTCCGGGTGCTGTCATCCGTCCTCCCGCTCGGTGGCGATCTTCCGAGCGGTGGCGACCTTCTGGCGGATGTGCTCGGCCATGATCGCCTCACCGGGGGAGTAGCCCGATCCGGCGAACCGCCAGTGACCGAGAACGAGCGTCGTCTCGTCGCCCAGGAGGGGGAGCCCGTGCCGCTCACGGGCCTCCGTTGCGCGGTGGGTGGCGCGCACCTGCCGGAGATCGCCCAGCGTGGTGGAGTAACGGCGTGACTTGGATGAGAAGTGGCCCCGAAATCCCAGCATGTGCGACCAAGGCCGCAGCCGGAGCGCTGTGAACTCCGGGCGTGCGCCCAGCTCCCAGCAGGTGCGGATCATCCGCCGGGCATGCGCGGTGACCGGGAGCGCGTCCAGGTGCAGCCCCGGCTTCAAGCCCGTCCCGTGACAGCGCCCGCACGAGACCATCAGGCTCAACCGCCCCCGACCGCCGCAGGCCGGACACGACAGCCGGTGATCGATGGTGCCGGAGGCTTCGGCACCCTTGGTGGCGTACTTGGCGATGTAGCCGGCCACCGCTCGCTCACTGAGCCCGTCCGCCGCCTGGTCGAGCAGGATAGGCCGGATGTCGAGCTGATCACCCCAGACCAGATCCCACCGTCCGAGATCGCTCGGGGGAGAGGTGACCGTGACCCGCTGGACGGCCGGAGGGATCGCCCGGGTGAGCAGGTCGTGATCGGCCCAGTCCGGAGGGATCTCACTGCCGCCTCCCGGACCGTCGAGCCGGACGATGGCGTGGAAGTGCACCAGGCCGCGTCGCTGGTACTCGGCCACCTTGGCGAACGACACCCGGACCCGTTTGGTGAACTCCCGGCGGCTCAGCCCCGCTTCGCTGGCCAGGGTGCGTCGTACTTCCAGGGTGAAGCGGTGCCAGAGAGCGCCCGCGTGAGCCTGCCAGAGCACCGCGCCCACGTAGTCGTAACACTGGCCGCAGATGGGTTGCCCGAGCCGTTCGTCTCCTGACTCGTGGCGAGCATGGCAGCCGACCGGATGCCCGTGCTCACAGACCTTGTCATGCTTACGGGGACGGCAGGCTCGCACCGTCCCGTTCTTTTCTCGCCGTGTGTGTACCGGTCCGAAGGAGGGAGCGGTGAGCGTGACGAACGCCCGAGGATGTTCGCTCACCTCCTGGGGGACACCCTTGCCGCCGGACAGGCCCGCCCGGATGAGTTGGAAGGTGTCGGCCCGATAGACCTCTGAGCAGGACGGACATACCGAGGCCCGCCGGTTGCCGCAGGCCACCAGCAGATGCCCGGACGGCTCATCCGTCGTGCGGTAGCTGTGCAGCACCTCACCGCTGGTCGCGTTGACGATCAGCGACTCGCCCGTCAGGTGTACCGGGTGGGCGCATCCTCCGGTCGCGGCGACCATGGAGCGCCATCGGTCGTAGCCCGGATCGTTGATCACCCGTGCGAGATCGATCAGCCATTCCGGTTGCTGGTCGATGGCGCGGTGCTGTGGCTCCTCCGTGCTGTTCATGACGTCCTCCTTCGCTCGCTTCCAACAGGTGATTCAACACGTGCTACGTCTTGGCCCATGTGGACATGGTAAACAACACGTGCTACCTCTTGTAAAGAGCAAACGTGGAAGAAGGAGGACTTCGGCATGACCGACGACAAGGGCGCAGCCCGCTGGCGAATCATCGCCGACCTCTTGCGCTCCGACGTGGTCCAAGACCACTACCAACCCGGACAGGCACTGCCCGGCGAAGCGTTCCTCGCTTCCGAGTACGCCACCTCCCGCCCGACGATCCGCAAGGCCATCGCCCAGCTCGTCGGTGAAGGGCTGCTCACCGTCGCCCACGGCCGCGGCACCTTCGTTCGCCCCACCCCTGACCGCCGCCTGATTTTGATGGGCGGCTCAGCGCGCGAAGACCTGCTCAGCCCCACGTACGACCCCGCCAAGCAGGGATGGGAACACGTCACCGTCGCCAGCGAGGCCGAACGCACCGCAGGCCGCGTCACCCCCAACTCGGCACTGTTCATGAGCATCGAAGGTGCCAAGGCCGACGTTCTGGGCGTGCGCCGGGGGCGGATGGGCGTCTACCGCTACGCCTACTGGCAGCACACCAAGACCCGCGCCCGCATCCACCTGTACTCCTACCTCCTGGCCGACCAGGTCGCCACCATTACCGGCGAAGGCAGAGGTATGGAGATCGACTCCGAGATCGAACCCGAGGACTACTACGCCCACCTGGAGCGCACCCACGGTCCGCTGCGCTGGATCACCTCGGTCCACACCCAGATGCCGTACGGCGAGACCTACGAGGACCTCCACATGGAACCCATCGGCACACCCTTGTTGCTGATCCGCCGGCTGATGCTCAGCAAGGACGGCCGCCCGCTGGAGTTCACCGAGATCGAAGCCCCCGGCGACCGCTTCGAAGCCGCAGCAGCCAGCGAACACGACCAGGCCGGATCAGACGGACAGGTCTCACTCAGGGTGTAGTGGGCTCAGACTTTCTTTACTGGTTCAAGGCGGCGGCGCGCCGCGCCGTCGCACGGCCCTCCCGCCGCCCGCCGTCCGGGCGTGCGGCGTGGGCGCCGGTCCCGAACGGCGGCGGGAATCGGCCCGCCCGCCGCACCGCCCAGCCGCCGCACTCGACCATCGCCCGCCGCAGTGGGGTCGCACCACCGCCCGCAAGGTCGCTTCAGCCATCGGATCCGGCCGTTCTGCTTTACGATTGAGAGTTCGCGCACCAGGGGCATGATCTCGTAACATCCGTCGCTATGCTGCGAAACTTATTTCTTGGCGTAGGAACCCTCTTTATCTTCGCTGGCTTGTTTATGGTCTTTTTCGATCCTCTGGTGATCAACTGGAGCGCCAGTGGCACCGCCGTTATCGCTGCCCCCACTTCCGTTACCTTGGTGGAACTAATCAAGCCCGCCCTTCTCGTTCTTGCCGGAGTCGGCATGATGGTCGGTGGTCTTGCGGCTGCAACCACGGATCGCGGGAAAGATGCCTCCGGCGGGGGCACTTCGGCTCCGGGATGATCGCCGTTCCGGCACGAAGGCCGTAGGTGGTTGGGGTAGGAGCCGGATCTTCCCGTCTACCACGTCCCAGGCAAGCCCAACATCTCGGCTCCTCCGGACCAAGGCCGTCTGTGACCGTTGGCATCCCATGGCCGAGGAACGCCTACCGGCTGACGTACACACGAAGACAGCCTTGACCCTCCGTCTCCGAGCTGTTGCCCCTCCGGGGTGGGACGAGGCAGACGGGAAGATCAGGCAGGACCGGTGGTATTTGCGGCACCGCTCCAATAATCTAAGCGCGTCTTGATCTCCGAAAGGTGTGAAGTGCGCATATTGGTCACGGTTATTGCAGCTACGGCACTCCTGGTCAGCTGCACTCCCAGCGGCAGCAACATACCTGAGGCAAAGCACGCCACCAAGACGACGATGTCAGGTGCGCCCCAGACCCTCGTCGATATTTCGCAAGGCGTTAAGACCAAAGTTCTACTGCACTATGTGGAAAAGCAGGGGATGGTCTCTATCTGGAGCGCGGATATAAAGGTAGGAACGTCTTTTCGGCTCGCTACCGACTGCGTCGGCGCAGATGGGACAATGATGGTACGAGTCGGGAAATCCCAGTTCCCTCGACGATGTTCGACCGGTCCCGGCGACATACGAACCAGCACGATTCCCAATAGGGTGGAAAATCGCCGCATTAAAGTAGAGGCGCCACCTGGCGCCAAATGGGCCGTCCTCATTGCACAGCCTTCAAAGGCGGATCAGTGACAGCAACGGCAGACGGGATGATCTGGCGGACGGTCATACCGCCGTTCGGTTTCTATTTCTTGGGTCTGCCAGCTCTAATTTTTCCGGCTTGATTTGCCGCCTGCTGAAGACGCGGCGACATAGGTCCCTCCAGATCCCATGTCGCCACGCCCGTTCTACCGGGCACTTCCGGACAACAGGGCCGTCCAGATCACCCGCGCCTCATTGATTGGCCGGGGAAGGGTCTCTTGGATCCGGTGGCCGCTGTCGAGTTGAATGGTTCGCCGGACGAACGCTCGGCCGCCGCCCTCGCATAGTTCGTAGACCGTGGCACGGCACCAGCAGGTCCAGGCCACCGAGCGTGCCCGTTCAAGCGTCGGGTACGGCTCTCGCCAATCCAGACGGATGTGGTCTCGCTGCGGCATCACCACATGCGGACTCAGGCACTCGTCGAGCAGAATCACGACGTGCGCTCCGCGACGCCCTTGGGCCAGTTGGAAGCCTTGCGAAGTTCTTCGTACCGCTGAGCGACGTAGTGGGCGACGGTGATCGGGTTGTCCGCGCCGTAGACCCGGTACAGGCGGCGGCCCGTCTTCGCTGAGATCTTCCCCGTCCACCAGCGGTAGGCAAGTCCGTCCGTCCAGACCACGAGATTGGTCCAGACGGAGAGCAGGGCGACGCCGTGGCCCTGGTGGACTTCGGCCGCGACGCCGCAGTGTTCGAGGCCGATCCGCAGGCGCTCAGCAGCCAGGGCGGCCGGGCATCGTTGAGCCAGCTCTTTCCTGTCGAGGGTGCTCATGACTCCAGCCCCTCCTGGTCGCGGAGCTGCTGGGCGAGTTCGGCAACGTCGTCGGCGTCGATCGTCTGATAGAGGCCACGACTCACCTCTTCGTCGGTAAGGTGCCGACCGTTCCGGGTGGCCCACAAACGACCCGCAGAACTACGCCAAATGCACCATCCGGGAAAAGCCGCCTGGAGGTCTTCCAGAATTACGGGTGTTGACATGGAGTAAGCGTCATTTCATTTAGGTGACGAACCCACCGCGTTCCAGAGACGTCCAGGACGTTTCAAAGTTAGAGTCGAAAACGTCCCTGACGTCCTCACTCCCCGAGGTGCACCGTGGCCAACGTCCCCTTACGCCGCGCCATGCTCGATGCGAAGCTGAGCAATCAAAAACTGGCGGATCGATGCGGGGTGGATGTTAAGACGGTGGAACGCTGGTTACAGGATGAGGCACGAGTCCCGCACCTTCGGCATCAGCTGACCGCCGCAGAGGCATTAGGAGTTGATACGTCCATGTTGTGGCCAGAGGCTATCCGTAACACCGTGAAGACCGGGCCGGACCGGGAAGTCCTGACCGTCTACCCCTACCGGTCGGCGTGCCCCAAGTCGATCTGGCGCAACCTGATCAGCTCGGCCCGCAACGAGATCGTGTTCGCCGGGTACACCAACTACTTCCTGTGGCTGGAGCACCCCAACCTCGCCAAGGTCCTCAAGCGCAAGGCAGAGCAGGGATGCAAGATCCGCTTCCTGATCGGCGACCCGGACAGCGAGGTCACCCGCCAGCGCGAAGAGGTGGAGAACGTCCCGCTGACCGTCTCGACCCGCATCAGGATCACTCTGTCGGAGATCGAGCAGGTTCGGGACGTGCCCGGCATCGAGGCGCGCTTCGGAGACGAGCACATCGCGATGAGTGTCTTCCGTTTCGACTCCGAGATGCTCGTGACGCCACATCTGGCCAAGCTCGTCGGCCACGACTCACCGATGATGCACCTGCGTCGCTACCAGGACGACGGCTTGTTCGACCGGTTTGGCTATCACGCCTCAGAGCTGTGGAGCAATGGCCGGGACGTCTGGGCGGAGGAGCCGCGAAAGCCTGCGGAGAGCGCCAGCTCTGGGTGACTAACTGGGTGACAACGACCCCGGACAGGGGCGGACACCGGTGGACTGGCGTGGACCGTACGCCCAGGTCAGCGCCGGTATCGGCCCTGGTCGTGCCCCTGCTCGGATCGCCTTACAAGCGAGATGTCACTGGTTCGAACCCAGTAGTGCCCACCACAAGCCTCCTGGCCTGCTAAGACAGGTCAAGGGCTCTGTTTTTCCGAGCTGGCCTCTCTACTACGTCGCTCAGCCATAACTCGCTTCAGCAACCTGGCCGCGCGTGAGCACGAGCTTGCGTCATGCCGCCCTTGGTGACTCAAGTAGGGCGAGGCGGTTCCATATCCGTTGCCGTCGGCAATGGTTCGCTACTCTGGGTAACGTGCATGCGCAGAGAGAGAGTCTCAGGTGCGTAAGGGCTCTGTCAACGACGTCTGAATCCTGACCCCCTATCGTCGTCTGAAAATTGACCCCTCTCGCGTATTTGATCGTTACTGGTCGTTGCTGGGATTGGCCGCGGGCACGCGGCCAAGGTCACGGTTTTTGAGGCGGTAGCTGTCTCCCTTCAAACTGATGACTTCGGCGTGGTGGACCAGCCGGTCGATCATGGCGGCGGCCACAACATCGTCGCCGAACACCTCGCCCCAGCGTCCGAAAGGTTTGTTGCTGGTGACGATCAAACTGGCCCGCTCATAGCGACTGGAGACCAACTGGAAGAACAGATTGGCCGCCTCCGGTTCGAAGGGGATGTAGCCGACCTCGTCCACGATCAGCACCGGGATCCGAGACAACTTGATGAGCTCGCCCTGCAGCATGCCGGCGGCATGGGCATCGGCCAGCCGGGCCACCCACTGGGCGGCGGTGGCGAAAGCGACCCGGTGACCGGCCTGACACGCCCGGATCCCCAACCCGATGGACAGATGGGTCTTGCCGGTGCCGGGCGGGCCGAGGAAGACCACGTTGTCCTTGGCGGTGACGAAGTCCAGCGCGCCCAGATGCGCGATGACCTCACGCTTGAGAGAGCGCTGGTGGTCGTAGTCGAAGTCCTCCAACGCCTTGCGGGCCGGAAAGCGGGCGAAGCGGATCCGGGCCTCGCCGCCGTGTGATTCCCGGGCGGCGACCTCGCGTTGCAGGCAGGCGGCCAAGAACTCCTCATGCGTCCAGGACTCGGCCCTGGCCCGCTCGGCCAGCCGATCGATGGAGGCCGCCAGGGATGGGGCCTTGAGCACCCGGGTCAGATAGGCCAGCTCGGCCGCGACGTTGCGGCCGCTGGTCGTGGTGGTGGTGTTCGTGCCGGTCGCGGTCATCACGCCACTCCCTCGATGCCGAGCAACGCGTCGTAGTCACTCAACCGACGCTGCTCGACCTCAACCTCAGCGGGGGCCCCGGCTGTGGCCGGGGCAGGGGTCGTGCGCAGGCCGGTGCGGCGCATCGCGGCGGCCACCTGCGCATGCAGCGCATCGGTGATGGTCTGGTGCGGCGCCCAGCACCGCCGGTGGCGGGCCACCAACTGCCCGCCGCAGGTCACCGTGACCTCCTCCAAGGAGGCGACCACCTCCACCAGACGGCCGATCACCGAGGGATGGACCGAGTAGTCACACGAGGCGATCCGCACATAGTGATCACGCGCCAGCCGAGTTGAGGTGCGCCAGCCCACGGCCGGCGCGATCGGCGGCAACGCCACCATCGCCGCCAGATCGGCGTGCAGCCGATCCAGCGGACGGCACTGGATACGCCGGTGATGGCGGCTGTTGGCCCGGGGCAGCCAGGCGGCCAGCTGGGCGTTGAAGTCCTGCGGCGAAGCAAAATCGCGGCCGGGCAGAAACGAGGTCTCCAGATAGCCGTTGGCCCGCTCGACCAGCCCCTTGGCCTCGGGATCTCCCGGACGGCACTGCGCGATGCGCACCCCCAGCGCTCCGCGAAAAGCATGGGCGTCCGCGGTGAGCTGCGGTTTGCCGCCCCGCCACTGGCCGATCGCGGACTCGTTGTCCCACACCAGCGTCTTGGGCACCGCGCCCAGCTCCGACAACAAAGCCCAGTGCCCGGAAAACAGATCCCCCGCGGTGCGCGAAGGCAGCATCCGGGCCATCATCCACCGCGAGTATCCGCTGACGATGACCAGCACCGGCGGGCTGGCCAGATGCCCAGCCCCCACCGGCACCTTCACCGGCGGAAACCACAGATCACATTGGGCCAGCTCGCCCGCGTGATAGGTGGTCCGCGACGCCGGATCGACCGGCTGGAACTGCGGCCGCAGCACACGGATCCGGTCTTTGAGGACCGTGAGCGAGCGCTCCCAGCCGATCCGCTCGGCGATCACCGTCGCGGGCATGGTCGGAAACTCCGCCAGCAGCGCCCGGATCCGCGGTTCGGCCGCGTCCACGATCGATCCCTTGCCCACCCGCTCATATGCTGGCGGTGCATCGGCCGCCAGCGCCCGTTTCACGGTGTTCTTCGAGATGCCCATATGCCGAGCGATCGCCTTGATCGGCATCGTCTCGGCTCGATGCAACCGGCGGATCTCCGCCCAGTCCTCCACCTTGATCACCCTCCAGAGTGACTACAAGGGGGGTCAATTTTCGGCCGTCGCCACGGGGTCAGTTTTCACCCGTCGTCGACAGGCTCGCAGATTATTAACACGCAGCTTTGATCTTCGGTAGCGGAATGATGCCTTCCACCGCGGCCAGATCGTAGAGAGCCTCCAGCGTTGGCAGGCGATGAGGACTGGGCTGGATGGTGTACCCGGCCTGCTGGAGGAGTTGCCGGGTCTCACGCATGCGCCGGTTGAGGGTTTCGGGCCGGACGGTGAACAACTCGGCGATGGCGACCTGGGGTAAGCCGAACCGGTAGTGGACAAGGGCGCTCAGCAGCCGGTCGGCGAGGGTGAGGATGGGACGGCGTCCGGTGCCGGGAGCGGCCATGCGCGGACGGTGCCCGCGTCGCTTGTCCAGGTGTGCTTCGCGCTGCTGGTCATGCAGCGTCAGCAGGGTGGCGATCAGGGTGTCCCAGCCCGGGCCGGTCAGTCCGGTCAGGGCAGGGTGACAGAGCCAGGCCAGGTCGGGGCTCGGCTGGTCGAACGGGTCCGGGACATCGTTGACCTGGGCGTAAGCCTGCGGACGCAGCGTGTAGTTCCAATCGCCGTGCCAGTCGTGACGCTGCAACGGTAGAGCGTCCATCTGCCTGTCGCTGATGGTGATGCCGGTCGGGTAGATGCTGATATCGAGGTCGGCGTGCACGCGAAGCCCGGTGCGGGTGGTGGTGGAGGCGATGGTCTGCATGATGACCTCGTGGCTGCTCAGCGGTCGGCCCCGCCAGTTCATGGTGATGTGCGAGAACAGCCGATGCTCGACCTTGTTCCACTTGGAGGTGCCGGGCGGAAAATGGCACACGGTGATCTCCAGCCCGGTCTCCACCGCCAGTGCGGCCAGCTCAGACTTCCAGGCTCGGGTGCGATACCCGTTGGATCCTCCCGCGTCGGCGGTGATCAGCAGGCGTGTGGCCAGCGGGTAGTCGTTGCTGCCGGTTGCTTTCCACCAGCGGCGGATGGACTCCACGGCGAAGGCGGCGGTGTCGTGGTCGGTGCCGACGTTCACCCAGCCGGCATTCGCCGTGAGGTCGTAGATGCCGTACGGCACCGCTTTGCCCAGGCTCTGGTCGAGGAAGTCGTGGGTGCGGGTGGCCGTCGGTTCGCCCACCGGCCGCCAGGTTCGGCCCGCGTTCTTGAACTCCCCGACGAGTTCCTTCTTCTTGGTGTCCACGCTGATCACCGGATCGCCCGTGTGCTGATAGCTCGTGACCTGCTCGTTGATGTAGCGGAACTGGCCATCGCGGTCCGGATGCTGCTTGCCTTCGATGGTCTTGGCGTTGGCCTGCAGGCTGAATCCTTCCTCTCGCAGGAGGTCGGCGATGACATCGGCGCTGACCCGATGTCCTTGCTGCGTCAGTTCGGTGGCCAGGGTGCGGGTGGACTTGGTGGTCCACCGCAACGGCGACATCGGATCGCCCCGTTCGTCCGGTTCAACCAGGGCCAGCAGCGCTGGCCGCAGCCCGGGGTCCAGATCGACCAGGCGTTTGCGGCCCCCACCCCGGCGGCGCGCCCGCCCCAGCGGCTCGGTACCTGAGTCCAGCTCATCGACGCCTAACGACACCGTCGCCTCACGGACATCCGCAGCTCGGGCCACCGCTCGGATCCCGCCATGCCCCAATGCGCGAGCTTCGGCCCCCATCAGCAGCCGCCGCTGCCGTTCATCCAGATGAGGAAAAATCGTCCCGAACTTCAGCCTCAGCGTCTCCACCGTTTCCTGCGTCACGCCCATACCATCTCAACGAACGCAAACCCGGCAAGCTACGGCTTATTTCTCTGCGAGCCCTAAGCCGTATGGCTTTGAGGTTGAGCCGGAGGTCCGAGAGTGGCTCGATAATTTGAGTGACAGCGACTTCAAACGGGTTGACGAGGTGGCCGGTCTTCTGGCGGAAAAAGGGACCGAGCTTGGCGGTCCATGGTCGGATCACCTGGAAGGGCCGGTCTGGGAACTGCGGGTTCGGTTGCGTGACGTTGCAGCTCGGGTGACGTACTGGTGTACTCCGGGTAGGACGATCGTGTTGCTCACGGCTTTCCGTAAGACCAAACAGCACGATCAGCGACAGATCGACAGGGCGGTCCGGGCGCAGAAGATCTGCGAACGCGACCATCATGGGCCGGTGGCTGAGATCTATGAGAGGCAGGCGTGATGACTGGGTATCACACCCGCTGGGTGCGACCTGAATCCCAGGCCGAGGATCCCGAACGGATCATGATCCGAGAGGCACTGGCCTTCGGTAAGGCGCTGTATGACCGGCGTGGTGCACTCGGGCTGACCGTGGCGGAGCTGGCCGAGCGTGCCGGCATGACCGAGGATGAGATCGAGTGCATCGAGGAAGGCGGGACCGCGCCGACGATCGCTTTGCTGCGGCATCTGGCCGCGGCGCTGAACGCCGACGTCCGTCTTACTTCCGGTCATGATCTGGGCTCGGTCTGGTTTGAGCCGCACGCGGCCTGATCGACGAACACTGGTCACCCAGCGCGCAGGAAATCCCCCTCGCTGCCGAGGTGCTGCGGGGGTCTCACCAAAATCAGCACCTATAGGAAGCGCAGAGAGCACAGGTCCTAGGTGACAGGATCTACTTCCGATAGTGATGTCCACCAGGCGAAACGTCCCCTATCTCCCCTTGAGCACAGGGCGAGAGTGACTACCGGGTGACTAACTCCTGAAGGCTTCGTCATAAGGATGGGTGTCGGCGGCCTCGCCGAGCCCCGCGTCAGCCGACTCGTCGACCGCTTCCAGCGCGGTCAGCTCCTCGCGCGCGATGGACAGTCGTTCCAGGCGGCGCCGTGCCACCGTCATCCGCTCCTGCATCTCCTCCATCTGCCTTGGGCCGCCCCGGTGAAGTTGGAGGCTAGATCGCTTGGTTCTCGATCGCCAGGCCGCCGTCGGCGGTTGATCGGTGGAACGTCTCCTCGTACTCGGCCGGAGGAACGTTCCCGCAGTAAGAATGTAGCCTTTCAGAATTATACCAGGCAACCCATTCCATGGTGGAAATCGTCACATCCATGACGCCTTTCCAGCCGCCATGGAACTCGATTAGCTCCTTCTTGTAGAGACTGTTGAGCGACTCCGCAGCGGCATTGTCATACGAATCGCCTTTGCTGCCCACAGAACGAGCCGCACCGACCTGGTCGAGCCGTTCGGCGTAGCGGATAGAAGTATATTGAACGCCTCTATCGGAATGGTGAACAAGGTCATCGATGACGCCTCCACGCGCCCAGATCGCCATTTCCAGGGCGTCGAGTGCCAGATCGGTGCCCAGGTGGTCGGCGACCTGCCAGCCGACGATCCGACGGGAGTACAGGTCCTGGACGAACGCGGTGTACACCCAGCCGGAGGCGGTGGCGACATAGGTGATGTCCGCGACCCATCGCAGGTCCGGCCGGCCCGCGGTGAAGTTGCGTTCCAGCAGGTCACCGGGTCGATCGGCGCCGGGGACGGTGGTCCGGGGCCGTTTGCGCGACCAGGTCGCCCCGCACAGGCCCAGCTCGCGCATCAGCCGCTCGACCGTGCACCGGGCGACCGTGACGCCCTGGCGGTTGAGCTGGCCCCACACCTTCCGCGCCCCATATAGGCCACGTCCCGGGCCGTTCCACACTTTCAGGATCTCCTTTTTCACCTCTTCGTCCCGGACCGCACGAGCCGACGGATTCGACTCCCGTTTCTTCGCCGCCCAGTACGTGGACGGCGCGAACTCCAGCACGGCACAGATCGGCTCCACACCGAACCGTTCGCGATGGGTATCGATGAACTCGACTAGCCTCGATCTTTCGTGAAGTCGGTTGGGTCGGGTAGAGGGGTCAACCGACTTGGTTTTTCAGGTCCTGGTCAGCGTTGGCGCCCAGCTGTCGCGCTGGGTGGGCGGGGTTCCACGGGCCCGGACGGTCTCCTTCCTGCGTCGGCTGGGCAATCGGGGGCTGGTCAGGGTGCCGGCAACATCTGCAGGCGAGTGACCGCGGTGGCGATCAGATCGGCCCATGGCCAGTGGTGAGCGAGGCGCAGGCGCAGCCGTCGTCCGCCTTTAACCATGCGTCCAACGGTCGAGAAGATGCGCAGACGCAGGCGTTTGGGTTCCCAGCGACGGGCCGGGAGGCCGTCAAGGGCGAGCATCTGCATCCAGGCGGTCAGCTCCGAGGCCAGGGCGACCAGCTCGCACCAGATCTGGTTTTGAGCGGATCCGTGCAGCGGCAGGTTCCGCAGCCCGGTGTCTTTCGCGCAGCGAATGCGGTCCTCGCAGCGGGCCCGGCGACGGTGGCGTAGTTCCAGGTCGGCGAGCTGGCCGCGGCCGCCGCCGGGCCGGGTTCCGGTGATAAAGCAGGTGAAGCGGTGTCCGTCGATGTCGGTGAAGCGCAGCTGCGCGCCGGGGTGGGGACGCTCTTTGCGGACGATGACCCTCATGCCCTTGGGCCAGGACGACAGGTCGAGCATGCCGGTGAGTTCGGCGACCCACGCGCCGTCGCGAGGTTGGCGGTCGGCGTCGTAGGCGACCTCCCACACATCCTTGGGCAGGGACAGGATCGCGGCGCAGATGTCGTCGGTGAGGTTGAACCCGATGGAGTACTTCAGGCGGCGGGCGGTCACCCAGGTGAGGAAGGCGCGGGTGCCGCCCCCCGAATCGGTCCGTATCAGGACCTGCTTGTGCAGGTGGGCCGGTATCTGGTTGAGGGCGAGTCGTCCGGCGGTGATGTGATCGTCGGCGGTGTTGGATCCGGCGTTCCCACGGCGTAGCAGCAGGGCGGCGGCCTCCCCCGTCCCGTCTGGGCCGTGGTCGATGAACGCGGTCATCGGGTGAAAGCCGTAGGTGTGTTTCCAGGTCGGGGCTGCTTGTTCTTTGTCGGAATGCGCGATCACGATGGTTGCGTCCAGGTCCACCGGGATCAGTGTGCCGTCCGCTCCGGGAGCGCGTTCACCGGCCAGGGGCCATGCTTTGGCCCGTGCCTGCGCGCGAGCGGCGCGGATCGCCCGCAACGCCTTGGGTCCTGCGGCGGCGAGGGTGGTGACCAGCCGTGACACCGTGGGATCGGAGGCCACCGGCCCGTATAACTGGGGTGAGGACCGCAACACCGCGATGTCGGCCAGGCAGTCCCCGCCCAGCGCGAGTGTCATGGCCAGATCCGCCACGATCTTCCCGGGATCATGTACTGCCCGGGGTGCGCGCCACGGCTGGAGCGCCTGCGACAGGCCCTTGTCCAGGCCGGTCACTCTCAGTGTTTCCATCAGCAGCAGGCCGCCGGCCTGGCTGATCAATCCCTTGCCGTCCGCAGACGTGACGATCTTGGAACGATGACCGATAAGCTGCACTCGAAAAGTGCCTTTCGAACTGGTGTGGACAGGACCCTCAGCAAGTCCAATCCTCCCAGTTCAGGGCACTTTTCGCATTTAAACGATCAACACGGGCCGGCCCCTCGGCGAAAGCGCGAGGCTAGCGCGGCAGTCTGGGATCGAGTTCCCGGGCGAAATACGCCGAGGCGGCCTTCAGGATCTCGTTCGCCCGCCGCAACTCGCGATTCTCACGCTCGAGTTCGGTGATCCGCTGGGCGTCAGAAGTCGATGTCCCCGGGCGCTTCCCGCCATCGACCTCGGCCTGGCGCACCCAGGTCCGTAGCGCCTCGCGGTGCACCCCGAGCTGGTCTGCGACCCGGGCCAGCACGCCCGCCCCCTCACCGGCCGCACGCAGCTCGAAAACCATACGGACAGCGCGTTCCCGCAGCTCAGGGGCATACTTCCTCGGTGGTGCCATAACTCCTCACCCTTCCAGGTATCGGAGCCTCCAACTAACTCGGGGTGGCCCACCTGGACAGCTCAGCGCATTGCTGCCGTGCGGACTCCTCGGCCCGCTGTCCGTGGCCATGTAAAAGTCCCCACAGGTGGCCAGTTCGAGGTCACCACTGATGGCCGATTTAGGTCCCCGCTTCTCGTTCGCGTGTCGTCGGGAGGTGTGTGCCCTGAGCGGTGATCGTGACGGTGTCAGCCAGTCACGAGATCACCGCTCAGGGGGTCTGTTCGGCCATGAAATCTTCGGGGGAAGTCATGGACATCATCGCCGCCTACCGCGAGGTAGGCACCTATCGCGGGGCCGCGCAGATATGCGGCACCACGCACAAGACCGTCAAACGCATCATCGAGCGGTCCCTGGCCGACAACAAGCCGACCGGCCGCAAACGCCGTGAGCACAACTTCGACGCGGTCGCCGAGCTGGTGGCCGAGAAGGTGCAGTCCACCGCGGGGAAGATCTCGGCCAAGCGGCTGCTGCCGCTGGCCCGGGCCGCCGGCTATACCGGGTCGGCGCGTAACCTCCGGCGTCTGGTCGCTTCAGCGAAGAAGACCTGGCGGCGCGATCACCATCGCGGGCGGCGTCCGGCGATCTGGACACCGGGCGAGATGCTGGTCATCGACTGGGGTGACGCCGGCGGTGGGCTGCACGTGTTCTGCGCGGTGCTGGCCTGGTCCAGGATCCGGTTCGTGCGGTTCGCCGACAACGAGCGCGCCCAGACCACCTTGGCCATGCTGGCCGAATGCTTCGAAGAACTCGGCGGAGTGCCGAAGGCAGTACTGGCTGATCGGATGGGCTGCCTGAAGGGCGGCGTGGTGGCCAACAAGGTCATCCCGACCGCCGACTACGTTCGTTTGGCGACGCACTACGGTTTTCGGCCGGATTGGTGTGAGGCCGCCGATCCCGAATCGAAGGGGATCGTGGAGAACCTGGTCGGCTATGCCAAGCGTGACCTGGTCGCCCCGCACGCCCCGTTCGACGATCTGACGGTTGCCAACGTCGCGGCGCGGCAGTGGTGCGCCGAGGTCAACGCCGTGCCGCACTCGGAGATCTGCGCGATCCCGGTCGAGCGACTGGCCGCTGAGCGCGAGTTGCTGAGCGCGCTGCCGTCGCTGCGGCCGGCGATCGGCAAGGTGTCGGCCACCCGCAAGGTCGACAAGCTCTCATGCGTGCGGTTCGGCTCGGCCCGCTACTCGGTGCCGACCCGGCTGATCGGCGCCGCCGTCGCCGTCGTGGAGGCCGACGGGCGGCTGCTGGTCTCGGACCTGGCCACCGGTGAGATCATCGCTGATCACGCCCCGGTCGCTCCTGGGGAAGCAGCCGTCGCCGATGAGCACTACGGCGGTCCCCGACCTACGCCGCGCCGGGCCGCCCGACCCAAAACCGAGGTGGAGAAGACCTTCCTGGGGCTTGGCCCGGTCGCGGAGACGTTCTTGGCCGCCTCGGCCGCCTCCGGCAACACCCGCCTGGCCGCCGATCTGGAGGAGCTGGCCGCGCTGCGTGCCGCGCACGGCGAGGCCGCCCTGCTGTCGGCGCTGGAGCGAGCGATCGCTTTTCGCCGCTGGCGGGCCGAGGACGTGCGCTCGATCCTGGCCGCCGGAGCCGGAACCGCGCAGCCCTGTCCGGCTGGAGACGCTCTCGTTCTGGAGTTGCCGCAGGTGCCGACCCGGCCGCTGTCGGCCTACACCCTCGACAAGCTCAACCAGATCGGGCAGGTGTCATGAGCGCATCCGCTATTCCGCCGCTGGCCGCCGATCTCGACGGCGGGCTGCGCCGCCTGAAGCTGTCGACGATCCGGCGTCTGGCACCGGAGCTGCTCCTGACCGCCCGCACCCAGCGGTGGAACCCCGAGGAGTTCCTGCGCACGCTCATCGATGCCGAGCTGGCCGCTCGGGACGCCTCCAACGCCCGGATGAGGATGAAGGCCGCCGCGTTCCCGGTCATCAAGACGATCGAGGAGTTCGACGTCGCCGCCTCCTCGATCCCCCGGGCGACGTTCGACTACCTGGCCTCGCTGGAGTGGATCCGCGCGGCCGAGAACTACTGCGCGGTCGGGCCGGCCGGCACCGGCAAGTCCCACAGCCTCATCGCGTTCGGCGTCGCCGCCGTCCAGGCCGGTTACAAGGTTCGTTACTTCACCGCTGCTGAGCTGGTCGAGACGCTCTACCGAGGTCTGGCCGACAACTCCGTCGGCCGCGTGATCGAGAGCCTGCTGCGCGCCGATCTGGTCGTCATCGACGAGGTGGGGTTCGCCCCGCTGGATGACACCGGCACCCAGTTGCTGTTTCGGTTCGTTGCCGCCGCCTACGAGCGCCGCGCGCTCGGGATCGGCTCGCACTGGCCCTTCGACCAATGGGGGCGATTCCTGCCCGAGCACACTACCGCCGTCAGCCTGCTGGATCGGCTCTTGCACCACAGCATCGTCGTGGTCACCGAAGGCGAGTCCTTCCGCATGCGACAGGCCCGAACCCGAGGCCCAGGACGACTCACCAAGAAGTAGTCAACTACGAAGAGCCGGGGACTTTTTCTTGGCCACCAGCGGCGACACGCACTTGGCCATTGACACCCGCTCCAGCTTTGTCAGCAGCGACGTCACCATCGCCTCCCTCGCAGCAGTCCGCAAACCACCGCCATCACTCAACGCATAGCTGCAACTCCAAAATGTAGGCGGCGATGGCATCGCTGACCCCCAAGACTGCAAGATTCCTTACTGAACCAGCTCGTATATCAGCGAAGTCCTCCTGTCACTGCGCTGGTGGCCGGCGAGATCGTGGCGCTCGGTATGGACCCAGAGCCGCGTCGTGCCCGGCGCTGGGGCGATGTCGATGATGCGGTCAGCCGGACTGCCCCCCGGGAAGGTCGATTTGGTCCATCTGCCGTCGCGAAGGTTGAGCACATAGGGTGCGCCGGAGGCGGGGTTGGCGGCGATCCACAGACCGCTCGCTGGGTCGATGCGCACGGCGGTCAAAGCTGTCTGCACTACGTTCAGGTCCACCTGCCTCCATCGGGTGCGGTCCCAATGCAGCACGGCAGGGCTGCCACCGTCCGCCCAGGCGGGACCGACCGCCCACGCCTGGCCATCCTGCTGTGCCACCAGGCTCATCTGCTCAAGGTAGCGCCGCCCGCGACACGATGGCCGAGCCAACTCCACCATGCACGGGTGATCGACCTTCTGCCAGCCTGCGGCGTTCCAGTGCAACATGATGGCCACCTCATTGCTCATCTGCGTGTCGCTCACCACCCACACGTCATCCGGACCCGTAGCGGCGACCGCGGCCAAAGAACGCACCGGCAGCGTGCTCTGACGCCATACCTTCCCGCTGTGATGCAGCACCGTCGAATCCTCGCCGTCGGGGTCCACGGAGGTAACGAACCACGCATTGTCTCGGGAGTCCGCGGCGATATCGATCACCGGGTTCCAGGTTGCGCTTCGGGACCGTTGTCGCGTCCAGCTTCCATGAGATAACCGCCACAGATCCTCTGTGTTGTCGTCCACATGTTGCACGGTCGCGACCGCCCAGATCGTCTCGCCGGATGGCGAGCCGCCGACTTCGAGCTGCGAGGCCTTGCCGAACTGTTTGGGCAGCCCAGCACGCTTCCAGGAAACCCCATCTCAGCGCAGCATCGACCAGGCACGCCGCCGGCTCTCCGCGGCGAACAGCAATGCCCCGCCGCCCGCCGCCGGGACCAACCGTAAACCGTCTTGGGCGGTGTATCTCACCGCCCAGCGCGACGCCGACTCGACGGCGTCATCAGCCGTCCGTCCAGAACCGCTCAGGGCCGTATCGGCGGCCAGCACACACACGCTGGCAAGGACCAGGACAGCGAGCACACTCGGAGTCTTGCGCATCCGACTAAGGATCACACAACGTGCGCAGGCATCGGTGATGCCGCATCACGTCGTCGCTCTGGAGCGCCGCACCTAGGTCCGGCGGCATAATTGCCTGAACCTGGCCATACGAATCGACCTGTACACCGACACCACGCGGGAAACGATCACATCGTCGCTGGGAAGCGATCACCAACAGGCCCATGCTCGCCCAGCTCACATCTACTCGTGAACACCCCACCAGGACGAGAAGCCTGGTTCCAGATCATGGAACCGAGCCTTCTTACTGTTCAGGGTCCATGTGGCAGTTCGGCAAGCTGCCTGATTGTGCATGGGGCAGTAGATCCTGCGGTGTGTCGGCCGCCGGGAGATGTGCGGATCTTTGCGAGGAGAACTCAGGGCCGGTCAGGGGTGTCGCAGGTCGTATGCGATGCGGGCGACGACGTTGCTCAGCACGCGCATGCGCATGCGCTCTGTTCTGGTCGTGCAAAAGTTCCCGGCCCGCTCGGCAGTGGAGCGGGCCGCGTCGACGGGAGAAGGGTCCAGAGCCTGCTCCAGGAGGACGAGCGCGGCGCCCCTCCGCCACAGCGGCATCGCCTCGTCGCCCGCGCCTGACGTGGAGCGCGCCCACAGCCGCTCGGCCTGCCGGTCGGTCTCGGCACATAGCCGGGCCAGCCGCGACCGCAGTGCCTCGCGTTCGCCGGGCGAGCGCTCGCCGTGCTCCAGCACCCGCAGTGTCTTCTCACCAAGTGAATCCTCCAGGTCGATCGCGGCGACGGCGAAAGAGACGGCCAGCTTGGTGATGTCGAGCAGTACGGCCGGCGAGGGGTTTGCGAGAATTCGCGCCATCTCCGGCTCGTCCAGGAAAGGCGCGCGCGGATTCAGAAGGGCGGCAGGCACGAGGGGGTCGGGCAGCGGGTCGGTGACCAGGATCGTGAACTGATCAGAACGCAGCCACCGCGGAGTCAGGCGCTGCCCGCTGATCGCTTCACCCAGGGCCAAGATCCGAGCCTTGCGCGCCTGCGCCGGCAAGCCGTCATGCAGACCGACCTGTTGTAGCAGTTCATCCAGGGCGGCCGGATCACTGCCCGAGCGCTGCCCGATGTCCGTCAGGTCGAAGGAGGTGACGATTTGGCCGTCGACGGCGTAGGCGACTTCGTTGTCCAGCTCTTCGTTCCAGAACACGCCGAAGGCACATCCGCCGACTGACAAGGGCTCCAGGACCGCAGATCGCACTCCCTGGAATCCGCTGGGTTCCATGGCGATCGTCCACTCGCCCATCGTGGTGAGCTCGACCAACTCCTCCCCGTGCTCATACTCCAGGTCCTCGAGTTCGTCGGGTGTGGCCCACAACCCCGTTTCCGGGACCGCGCCGAAGCGGCGGGCGACCTCCTCCAGGTCACTGTTCCGGCACCAGGTCAGGCACACTTGGCCGCCGGGAAAACCGGCGTCGAGGAGTTCGGCGTATCGCGCGTGAATCGGATCCATGGGGCGCTCCTTTGCGTGCGGTATGGAGGGAGGGCTGGCGACGTGGATGCAGCGAGCGCTCTACGCCCTCGCTGCGCTGAAGATCATCACATACGTGGTAGGGCCTCCACCGGCGACCGGAACTGCAGCTTGAACAGGGCGAAGCCAACGATGTCCGCCGTGAAGTCCTCGTGGCTGAGGAGTTTGCGGTGGACCCTGAACTGCCACTCTTGGTCTCGGTGGCAGAGATCGAACTTCTCGAAGTAGTCGTAGTCTCCGGAGTATCAACTGATCGCGTAGATCTTTCCGGAGGTCAAGTAGAGGCTGCGGACCTGCCGATCAGTCGTCCAGGGGTTCCTCGCCGGGGAAGCACAGCTCCAGCATCTCTGGGGAGAAGTGGAGACCGGTGATCCTGCTCGCCAGGGCGAACGACCTCTCTATCGGGAAGTCGATGCACGAGCCGTCCATGTCGATGTCGTAGTCGGGGTCCAGCCCGACCTCGCGCATCTCCTCGACGAAACGGTCCGGGTCGGTGCCCAATCGATCGTCCGGGAGTACCGGGTCAAACTGGACGACCGGCTCGCCGTCGACGATGTAGGCGAAGGTGTCCGAGGCATAGTCATGGCGGCAGACCGACACGACCTCGGTTCCCTGTGAGATCGGGATGTATATCGCGGGGTCGACGGCGAGCTGCCATCCTCCCGGTTCGACGACCAGGGTCCAGTCGCCGATCTTCGCGGTGCCGATGTAGTCGGCCGCGTCTTCCCCCATACTTTCCGCCGAGCGCTCGTCCGGTTCGTCGACCGCCACCGCCTCTTCCGCGGCGCTCCCGTCCACGCTGAATCGGCGAAGGACCTCCTCCGGAGCGAGACCCCGGACGAAGGACACACAGTAGATCTCATCCAATTCTTCGCAGTCGGAGAGCCAGCGAAATTCCCCCGGGCACTCTGTCATCGTCGCTCCTTTGATCATGTGAGCGGCATGATGGCAGTCGTCGCCGACAAAAGGGGTTCGGAGGTCCGATTGGTGAAGGAATGCCGGTGGACGACCTCGGCCCAGGGATGTCTTCTGGGTGACTATCTGGGTGACAACGACCACAGACGGGACCGGACAACGGTGGACGGTCGTGGACCGTACGCCCAGGTCAGAGGCGGTATTGTCCCTGGCTGCACCCCCGCTCTGATCGCCTTACAAGCGAGATGTCACTGGTTCGAACCCAGTAGTGCCCACCAGCCAAAACGCCCCGTCTCCGATCGCAGCGCGCGCCCGCAGTTGCGTGCCGTCCCCGAGGATCACCGTCGGTCCGGACGTGCTTGAGAGGTCGAGTCCGATCGCATCGCACGGGGTGTAAAGCTGCGCACCGAACTTCTGTGCCTGGACGAGGGCGAGCTGCGTCAGGTCATCGCAGCTCACTCCGCGAGGGAAACCCAGATAGTTCTCGATCCTCGAGCTGGTTGCCGCCTGCCCGCCTGCGCCGGCCGCGTCGAACACCGCGGTCACGAGGCCCTCAGAGGCGGCGTACACCGCTGCGGCCAGCCCCGCGGGTCCGGCATCGCCCACCACCAGGTCCACGTCGTGACCCGCGGCTTCATAGGTGAAGCCGACGGCCTCGGCGAGGTCGTGCGGCGTGGCGCGGCGCAGCACCCGTCCGGAGACGACGGCCACCGGGAGGTCTGCTGTCGTCGATCCCGTAGGACGCCATGATGGTCTGACCCGCGATGGAGTCGGCATCGACGGCCGTGTGCGGGATCTGCAGTCGGGCGGCGAAGGTCCGCAGGGCCCGGTTCTCGGCGCAGTCGGAGACTCCGATGATCTCCAGGACGCTGCTTGCCGATTCGAGGAGCATCCGACGGCGTATGGCGAAGGCGTCCACGAGCACGTCGGCGATGTCCACCTCCTCACCCAGCACCTCACGCAATCGGTCCGCACGGATGTGGACGACCAGACCGGATTCCCGGACCCGGGCGGTGAGGAAGACGGTCTGTCCAGTGAGGATGCTCAGCTCACCGGTGAAGTCGCCTGCGCACCGCGAGTAGACGACTCGCTCGGGCTCGGTAGCCGTGGCGTCGCAGACCACGTCGATTGCCGCCGACTCGACGAGGAACAGGTCGTAGCTGCGGTCGCCGGTGCCGTAGAGCACCTGTCCCGCCTGGACCTCCTCTCGATCGCCGTACGCCGCCAGGCGACGGAACTGCTCCGCGCTCAAACCCGGCTCGCAGCCCTGCTCCCCGTGAACTCCGTCCCCCACCTTCGCGTCCAGCCCGCCGGTCGTCGCCATCATGGCTTCAGACCGTGATCATCGATCCAGGCGAGCGTGGCATCGGCGAGTTCGCGCCAGCCGTGGTCTAACGGAGCGCTATGACCCCGGTCTTCGTACGGGGCCTCGGGCAGGTTCTGAACGACGTGTGCGTAGGAGTCGGTGACCGCGTCGACGCCGACATCGGGGAGTCGCCCGGGGGCGGCACGTGTCGCAGCGACGGTGCTTCCGTCGCCCGGCCAACCGGGCGCGAGAGTGCGGTTAGCCCCGCTTGTCGAAGACCTTTCGCCAGGGCCGCCACGAGACGGAGTGGACCCACAGGCCATGGATGAAGACAATGGGCGTAGTCATTGGTTTCGATCTCGCTCACTGGGTGGGACGCGGCTCGGGACCGGCCCCGCCGCACTCAGGCCGAGAACATGTGAGTGCCCGGCGGACGAAGAGTGGAGAGATCCTGGACCGCCGCGCCCATGGGCGTCTCGCCGCCCAGTTCGGCAAGGAACCGGTCGGCACGTTGCACGAAGAGATGTGCCCCCTGCCGGAGCGCCACGGTGCGGGCCTGGTCGGCAAGGCGTACGGCGGCGCGGTCGTCGCCGGAGGCGTGCTCCAACTGCGCGCGGACGAGGACGAGCAGCGCCTCCGCGGAACGTTGGCCGTAGCGCTCGAGGTACTCCTCGGCGCTGTCGAGCGCTGCCCCGGCCTTGTCCAGCGAGCCCGCGGCGATGCGCATCTCACCCAGCAGGGCGTACCAGGTCGAGACGCAGGTACGGGCGGGGCTGACGAGGTTGGTGCGAATGAGTCGTTCGGCTTCGTCCGCGGCGGCCGCGGGGTCCTGTCCAGTCGTCGCCAGCGCCCAGCACCGGGCCAGGCGCAGGTAGGTGCCGAGGGAGGCGAAGGAGAAGTGCGGGTCGGCGGCGATCCCGCGCTCCGCTGCACGCAGAGCCCAGTCGGGGTCGCCGACCACCGAGGCGGTCCGGGCCTCGAAGGAGGTCGCGGCGGTGACCGCGTACGGGTCATCACCTGCCGCCTTCGCCAGGGTGTCGAGCACCGCGTGCGCCTGGGCCGTCTGTCCGTGGTAGCCCGCGATCTCAGCGAACATCCCGGCGGCCATCAGCTGCACGCCGTCCCGCACGGAATCGCGGTGTTCTTCATCGTGGTCGGAGAGGAGGTCGGGGCTCAGCGCGCTCAGCCGCTGGAAGGACTCACCGATGTTCCCCAGGCACCACTCGTGGATGCCCGCCGCGGCCCTGCCGTAGCACCGGACGACCGGGTCCTCGGAGGTCCTGCCCAACTCCTCGAGCCGACGGGCGAGAGGACTGCTGCGGTCCAGGTCGAGGGCCTGGCCGTGCGCGGTCCAGCGGGAGAACAGAAACCCGGCCGCCTCGCGATCACGCCCGAGGCGTTGCGCGATCTGCTCTGCTCGCTCCAGCAGGCTGACGGAGGCCGTGCCGTACATCGAGCGCATCCCGACGACCGCGATCAGCTGCGAGAGCGCCCTGAGCTCCAGTTCGAGAAGTGACGCCCTGCGCGCCAGCTCTACCGCCGACCCGAGGTGGCGCTCGGCTGCCGCCAACGCCGTCTTCGCCTTGGCTCGAGCGCCGGCGCGGATCAGGGCAGCAACGGTACGAGCCGGGTCTGCCACGGGCCCCGCGGACCACAGGTGGTGTGCCACCCGCTCGGCGACGGACTCGTCGCTCAGTCCGACCTCCTCGATGGCGTCCGCGATGGAGCCGTGCAGCGCGGTCGCGCGCCCTGGAGGGATCGCCTCTGACACAGCTTGGCGCACTAGGTCGTGGGTGAAGCGATAGGAGAACGGGTCGCCGGGCGTCGGGCCGACCAGACCGAGGCTGCGGACGGGTTCCAAGCGATCGAGGCAGGAACCCACGTCGAGGGACGCCATCCGGGCGAGCAGGGCGAGCTCGACGCTCTGGCCGACAAGTGCTGCGATCTCCAGCAGTTCCTGTGCGTCGCCGTCGAGCACGGCGAGGCGGTCGCGTACGACGTCGCGCACTGTCATCGGGACGGTGCCGCGCAGCACCGTCTCCGTGGTGAGCTCTCTGCCGGCGCCCCACAGCCGGCCCAGTTCCTGGACGAAGAACGGGTTGCCGGCCGTGCGGGCGTGCACTGAGGTGGCCACGTCGGGGGCGAGCCGGACGCCGGTCTCGAGGTGAATGAGCTCGGCCACCTCAGCGGAGCTCATGGGGCCGACCAGGAGCCGCCGGTGACCGGTCGCGCGACTGGCGGCGGCGAGCGTCCGGACCAGCTCCAAGCCGGGCGAAGGGCCCCGGTTGCGAAGCGCGCCGACGACAGCTGTGCCGGCGGGAAGGCGGGAGATGACATGATCCAGGAGCTGTAGCGAGCTCGTGTCGGCCCACTGCAGATCGTCGATCATCATCACGACCGGCCGCTCGCCGGCCGCCTCGGCGATCAGGCCGACGACCTGTTCCAGCAGGCGGAACCGGGCGTTGCCGTCCGGGATCGCCGGCGCCTCCGACATCTCCACGCGGGAGCCGACGAGGTGACCGAGCTCGCGAGCCAACCACTGCTCGCACCGTGCCTCCGGCATGACGTCGAGCAGGCTGGACACTGTCTCAACCCACGGCCACATCGTCGGCGTGCCCTCGCCCTCGAGGCAGTGACCCCACACCACGAGGGCGCCACGATCCTCGGCGTGGCCGGCGATCTCCTCCATGAGCCGGCTCTTCCCGGCCCCGGGCTCGCCCTCGAGCAGCACGACCGCCGTGCTGTTCTCCAGAGCCGGCTCGACAGCACGTCGCAGCACCGCGATCTCGTCCGACCGGCCGACCAGCCGGTTGACGTCGCCCGACGGGGGCGTCGGCGAGGTCGGCGGCAGAGACGGTGCCGGCGCGCCCGAGGGCTCGGTGACCGGGGCCTGGGCGGCTGACGACTGGGTCGCGGGGGTCTGGGTGAGCACCCGCTGGTGGGCGGTCTTGAGGGCCTTCCCGGGGTCGATTCCGAGATCCTCGGTGAGGCGTCTGCGCACCGCGTTGAACACGGCCAGGGCTTCCGCCTGCTGACCCGCGCCGCCCAGCAGGGTGATGAGACTGGCCTGCACCGGTTCGTGCAGGGGGGCCATCGCGGAGGCCAGGTGCAGGGCCGGCAGCACTTGCGTGGGCTGTCCGAGCATCAGTGCGACGGAGGCCGCCTCGATGCAGGCCTGGAAGTACTCGTCGTTGAGGCCGGCGAAGATCGGTGCGGCCGCAGGTCCGTGCACCCACCCATCGCCGGCCGGTCCACTCCACAGACGGAGTGCGTAGAGGTAGTGATCCAGTGCCGCTGCGTCGTGCCCCTCCGCCCGCGCTGTCCGGGCGGCGCCGAACTGCTGCCGGAACCTCGTGAGGTCGAGATGGTCTGCTCCGGCCGCGCACAGGTAGCCGTTGCCCCGCTTCAGCAGGTAGGCGCCCGTTTCTCGAGGGGGCAGGTCGGGCTCCAGCAGGCGTCGTAGCGAGCCGACATACTTGTGGATCACGTTCAGGGCGCTGGCGGGCGCGTCCTCACCCCAGATCAGGTCGATCAGCTCGCCGGTGCCGGTCGGTCGGCCTCCGCGAGCGAGGAGCAGCGCCAGCAGGTACGCCTGCTGGCGTGGCCCGGCCTCGAGCTCGCTCTCGCCCCGCCACACCCGCAACGGGCCGAGAACCTGCAGGCGCAGGGGGCCCTCGAGCGGAAGTCCCCTCATCGCATCGGTGCTTTCGGGAATGACGAGCGTTGCTGTCATGTCTGACCCCTTCGGTGCCCGGCCCCGATCCTGCCGTTCGCCGTGCGCCGGTCGGAGTTGTACTAGTGTGAGTGTACGCACACTCTAAACGCTGGAGTGCCACTCCAGCCAGACTTGAATTTCCCACCAAGGGAGGCGCGGTGACGGACGGGGACATGCGACCGGCTACACGGTTGATCGGGTTCACCGGCACGTCTTCGCGGTCCTCGGCCAGGTGCCCGACCCCGACGACGCACGCGAGCCGGACGCGATCCGGATCCGCGTCTCGGCCGTCCTGAGGCGCGACGCGTTCGAGTGCGAGACCGGTGCCGCCTGCACCCCCATGAGAGCATTCGGACGCATCTGGACCGGAGACACCGATCACTACTGGGATGGGGAGCGAGACATTGCCAGACCAAACACCAAGCCGTCGTGACGAGTACGCCGAGATGACTCGGCAAGAGGTCATCAAGGCCGCGCGGAAGCTGTACGCCGTGCCCGGCTACGCGCAGACCACGGTCGACAAGATCGCACGCGAGGCGCGTGTCTCCCCTGCCACCGTCTACGCCCAGTGTGGAGGCAAGGAGGGTCTGCTCCGGACCTTGATGGACATATGGACGACGAGCCCGACGGTGGGACAGATCATCGCCGACTCGGCGGCCGCGCCCACAGGCCGGACCAAGCTGGAGGTCCTGGCTGCGGGCTACGCCGCGCACGCCGCGGAGGCCGGCGACATCATGCGCATCGTCGAGCGCGCCGCACCCAGCTCCCCAGCCGCCCAGACATTCCTCGACGTCGCCGACCAACGCCACATCGAGGCGCTGGAGATGATCGTCGAGGGCATCGCCGGCAACGGCGACCTGGCCGAGGGACTCTCGGTCGAGGACGCAGCGAAGATCATCTTCTTCCACTTCCGCAACCCTCAACTGGTCCTCGCCGTGGAGACGTTCGGGTGGGGCGTCGAGCGAGGGACACGGTGGCTCGTGGATCGGGTCGCGGCCGCAATCCTCAAGGACTGACGGGGGCGGACGCGTCACTCCGTCGCGACTTCACAATTCGTCCACAGCGCGTCAATACGTTTCGGTGAGCACCCCAAGACAACGGGAACACCGGGCGAAGGCGGCACACAACATGGTCACGATCCATCACCGGTACGCCATGGTCGACGGCTACCAGATCTTCTACCGAGAAGCCGGGCCGAGAGACCGGCCCACCCTGGTGCTTCTTCACGGCTTCCCCGCAAGCTCTCTGATGTTCCGGCACCTCCTCCCACGGCTGGCGGATCGTTGGCACCTTGTGGCACCCGACCATGTCGGTTTCGGACTCTCCGACGCACCGACGGTTGACGAGTTCACGTACTCCTTCGACTCGCTCACCGATATCACGGGAGCTCTTCTTACGCAGCTCGGCATCGAGCGGTACTGCCTGTTCGTCCACGACCACGGCGCGCCGATCGGGTGGCGGCTTGCCCTGAGGGCACCGGATGCGGTCACGGCGATCATCACCCAGAACGGCAACGCGTACGCCGAGGGATTGCAGCCGGAGTTCTTCATCACGGTGTGCGACTACTGGAGAGAGCAGACCCCCCAGACCGAGGCCGGGGTTCGTCAGGCGTTCACCCTTGAGCTGACCCGCTGGCGGTACCTCGCGGGCGTGACAGACGAGACCTTGGTGGACCCCGCTACCTGGACTCACGATCACGACCTGCTGTCGCGGCCTGGCAACGACCAGGTGCAGCTCGCGCTGTTCCTGGACTACGCCACCAACCTGACGTTGTACCCCAAGGTGCACCGATACTTCCGTGAGCGGCAGGTTCCGCTGCTCGCCGTCTGGGGGAAGGGCGACCCGATCTTCGGACCCGCCGGGGCGCTCGCCTTCGCCACCGACCTGCCGGACGCCGAGGTCCGCCTGGTGGCCGGCGGCCACTTCCTGCTCGAGAGCGCTCTCGACGAGGTCGTGCCTCTCATCCGGGCATTTCTCGGCAAACACCTCTGACGCGCCCACTCCGGCCGCGCGGTCCACAGATCGGTCACTAGTCGTCCACCGCGCCTCCCTACCGTTGAAAGCGATGGCAGGAGCTCCCGAGGAGCAACCGACATCTCACGGACGCGCCGGACGGCGCGTTCCCACTGCCGCCACCGGCGGTTCGCCGAAGGAGAAGTCATGTCCAACACGCCCACTGTGGTCCTGGTCCACGGAGCTTTCGCCGATGCGTCCAGCTTCGCCCGAGTCGTCCCCGAACTGCTCGCCGACGGCACCCAGGTGCTGGTTCCCGCCGTACCCAACCGCAGCCTCGCCGGCGACGCGGCGTACGTCGCCTCCGTCGTCCGGCAGATCGAGGGCCCCGTCCTCCTTGTCGGTCACTCTTACGGCGGCGCAGTGATCACCGTCGCCGGTCGTGAGGACAACGTGGTGGGGTTGGTGTACCTGGCTGCCTACGTCCTCGACGAGGGCGAGAGCCTCGGGGCACTGCAGAGCCGCTTCCCCGACTCGCCGCTGGCCGGGGCCCTCGTTTACACGCCCTTCCCCGTCGAGGGCTCCGACGAGCCGGGCACCGATGTGTCGGTGGACATCTCCAGGTTCCCGGAGATCTTCGCCGCGGATGTGGACACCGTACTCACGCGCGCCCTGGCCGTTTCACAGCGACCGCTCGCCGGGGCCGCCTTCGGCGAGCCGGCAAGCACGGCCGCCTGGAAGGACCGGCCCGTGTGGGGGATCGTCGCTTCCTCCGACCAGGCCATCAACCCCGACGTCCAGCGGTTCGGCTACGCGCGCGCCCAGGCCAAGGTCACCGAGGTCGTCTCCTCGCATCTGGTGATGCACGCCCACCCGGCGGAGGTCGTCCGGGTGATCCGCGAGGCACTCGCTTCCGTGACCGTGTGACGACGCCGGCACCCGATCGAGCGTGACCCACCAGGAGGAGCCCAGGGCGGCGTCGCAGGCCCGGCCCGTCATGCCGACCCACGACAGGTGGCTCCATGACGAGGAGATGGCCCGGTGGGTACGGCTCCTCGGCGAGCAGGGGCGGGTCGCGGTCGCACCCGGCCGGCCTGGCGAGCAGCAGAGCGTGAGCGAGACGTGGGAACACGTCAGGTCCTGTCGGCGCCCACCGGTCATCGGACCCGTACACCTGATGGACCACTTCGCCGCGGTCGCTCGGTTGTTCCGCCGTCCCCGGTGACGGCGCGGCGGGACCTCACCCCCGTTGGTGCGCCGGGTCGCCGGACGCGACCACTCCCTCGTCGTCGACGACGGTTGGCTGGATGTCGCGCATGCCGTCGTCTCCTGGCTGAACGACGTCGACCCCCACCCGGACCCGGATCGAGGGTCGGCGGCGACGCTCCCGATGTCGCCATCGAGGCGGACGACCCGTCACCAACACTTCCTTGGATATCGAGATGAGAGGCAGGTAGGTCATGCAGTTTGGGATCTTCACCGTCGGTGACGTGACGACGGACCCCACCACCGGGCGCACCCCGTCCGAGCACGAGCGCATCAAGGCGCAGGTGGAGATCGCGAAGAAGGCCGAGGAGGTCGGCCTCGACGTCGTCGCGGTCGGCCAGCACCACAACCCGCCGTTCGTCGCGTCCTCCCCGACCACGACGATGGCCTACATCGCCGCGCAGACCGAGCGGATCATCCTCTCGACGTCCACGACGCTGATCACGACGACCGACCCGGTCCGGATCGCCGAGGACTACGGCACCCTCCAGCACCTCACCGACGGCCGGATGGACCTGATGCTGGGCCGCGGCAACACCGGCCCGGTCTACCCGTGGTTCGGCAAGGACATCCGCGAGGGGATCAACCTGGCCGTCGAGAACTACGCATTGCTGCATCGGCTGTGGCGAGAGGACGTCGTGGACTGGCAGGGCCGGTTCCGGACGCCGCTGCAGAGCTTCACCGCCACCCCGCGGCCGCTCGACGGTGTGCCGCCGTTCGTGTGGCACGGCTCGATCCGCAGCCCCGAAGTCGCGGAGCAGGCGGCTTACTACGGCGACGGCTTCTTCTCCAACCACATCTTCTGGCCGGCCTCGCACACCCGGCAGATGGTCGCGCTCTACCGACGCCGCTTCGAGCACTACGGCCATGGCACCGCCGACCAGGCGATCGTCGGTCTCGGCGGCCAGTTCTTCATGCGGAGGAACAGCCAGGACGCCGTGGCCGAGTTCCGCCGGTACTTCGACAACGCTCCGGTCTACGGCCACGGGCCCTCACTGGAGGACTTCGCCGCGCAGACTCCGCTGACCGTGGGCTCACCGCAGGAGGTGCTCGAGCGCACGCTGGCCTTCCGGGAGTACGTCGGCGACTACCAGCGCCAGCTGTTCCTCATCGACCATGCCGGCCTGCCGCTGAAGACGGTGCTCGAGCAGCTGGACCTGCTCGGCGAGCTGCTGCCAGACCTGCGCGCCGGCTTCGCCGAGGGCCGACCGGCGCACGTGCCCGACGCGCCGACCCACGCCTCCCTCGTGGCGGCCGCGGGCGGCCCGCACGACACGACCCTCCACGCCGTCGACGACGTGACCGGCACGACGGACCGCGACGAGGTCTCGGCGTGACGTCGCTCGTCGTCGTCTCGGCCGGGCTCTCGAACCCGTCCTCGACGTGGTTGCTGGCCGACCGGCTGGCTACGGCGACCGTTGAGACGTTCGAGGAGCTCGACGTCACCTACGTCGAGCTCCGCGGCCTCGCGCACCAGCTGACCGATCGGCTCCTGACCGGGTTCCCGGCGCCGGAGCTGGCGGCGGCGGAGCAGGCGGTCCGGAAGGCCGACGGACTGATCGTCGTCACGCCGGTGTTCTCGGCGTCGTACTCAGGCCTGTTCAAGATCTTCTTCGACGTTCTGGAGGCCGGCGCCCTCGACGGGACGCCGGTGCTGCTGGCCGCCACGGCCGGCACGGCTCGGCACTCGCTGGTGATAGAGCACGCCCTGCGGCCGCTGTTCGCCTACCTGCACGCCGTCGCGGTGCCGACCGGTGTCTTCGCCGCGACCTCCGACTTCGCCGGCACCGACCTCGGCTCCCGCGTGCTCCGCGCGGCCGGCGAGCTCGCCGTCCTGATGGGCAAGACCGGCGGATCGTCGGGCGCGGTCGCCGAGCGCCGGCATGTCGACGCGGACCTCGCCGCGGCGACACCTTTCGAGCAGCTTCTCCGACAGGCCGGCGCTCCCTCAAGCGCACGGACCGACCTGACTGCGTAGACCTGCTACCCAGGACATCAACGGGCTCGCGAACCCGACGGGCCTCACCGCACGGTGGTGGTGGCCGGACTGACGGTGTCGGCATGCCACGAGCCCGCGACCGCGCCGCGACGTCCGGCATCGGTCGACGGACGCGTGTCGTGCCCGTCCGCCGTGATGACTCGGACAGCTGCTCTTCCCCTGGCGCCTTCCTCCGCTCCGAGAGCACCAGCGGCACTCGAACCTCCCGACACCCGGGGACCGCGATTGCCCGCGTCCGGCAAGGAGGACGGGAGGCCGTCGTCAGGTCGTTCCCACTCAACCGGTCATGCACAAGAACGTCAGTCTCTTCGCTCCGGCTTCCCAGACATATCGCTTGATCCCATCAACTCATCAGGAGTCACAATGAAGATCTTCCGCGCACGACGGCTGCACGCGGTCAGCGTTCTCACCCTCATCGGGATGCTGCCCCTGACCGGTGTCTCCGCAACTCAGGTGATCGGCAACGCGGGCGGTCGACAGTCAGTGACGAGCACGGCGCCTTCAAGTGAGTCGGAGCCCAAGCCCACGGTGGTGCTTGTCCACGGGGCCTGGGCGGACTCCTCGGGATGGGCGAAGGTCACCAGTGACCTGCAAGCCCAGGGCTACCAGGTCCTCGCGCCGCCGACTCCGCTGCGTGGGCTACGCGAAGACTCGGAGTACCTCGCCGCATTCCTCCGTGACCGAACCACCGGCCCGGTCGTCCTGGTCGGCCACTCGTACGGAGGAGCCGTCATCACAAACGCCGCCAGATCGGACAAGGACGTCGAGGCCCTCGTCTACATCAACGCGTTCGTTCCCGACGCGGGTGACAGCATCCTTGGGTTGCTGGACCCGAACCACGAGCTCGACCCGGCCGATCTCTTCGACTTCGTGCGGTACCCGGGCGCTCCGGACGGCGACTACGACCTCTACCTGAAGCAGAGTGTCTTCCCGGGCGCCATCGCGAACGGGATCCCGGCACGGGCTGCGGCTGCGATGGCTGCGGCCCAGCGGCCCGTCACCCTCAGCGCGCTCACGGCTGAGTCCGGCGCGCCGGCCTGGAAGTCGCTGCCGAGCTTCTACCTGCTCGGGACCCAGGACCACATCGTCCCCGTCGCCTTGCAGAGCGCGATGGCCAAGAACGCAGGGGCCAAGATCACCAGAGTCAAAGCGGGGCACCTCCCGATGATCACCAACCCGCACACCGTCGAGGCACTGATCGTCGAGGCCGATCGGTCGACGCCGACCAGGTAGGCAACGCGATCCCGAGCCACCGGGCCGTCTGCGCCCTGCGCAGACGGCCCGGTGACGTGCGCGGCCGAACCTGCCGGACCTTGCCCGGCTCGTCTGAGGCTGTTCGAACGGAGACGCCCCCTGAGTGGTCATGGGACGTCTCATCCCAGCAGTCGGCGCTGCCGGCTCGGCGCAACGGTGCACAGGGTCTTCACTCTTCCTCCACTGCACCCACGTAGCTTCGGCGACCTGGCCGCCCAGTCGCGGCTTTTCCTACATCGCAACGACAAAGCAGACCGCGAGCATGAGGCTCGCTCCGACGAGGGGGACAGATGAGCCGCAACTACCATTCGATCGCATTCACCGAGCCGGTCCTGGACGCGCAGGACCGGTACGGAAGCCGGACCGCTGTCCACCGCACGGACCGGCATCTCGCCAGCCCGAGGCCTTCGAGCATCGGGGCGGCAGACAGGACGGGCTCAGCTCCGAACACCGAGGCTGCGGAGACCGATGGACTCGATCAGATCAAGGATCCCTTGGGCCGCACCGAACGAGACTTCATCGCCGGGCGGGACGGCTTCTATCTGGCGACGGTCGCCACCAGCGGTTGGCCGTACGTCCAATTCCGCGGCGGCCCACCAGGATTCGTGACAACCCCCGACGGGCACACCCTGGCTTGGGCCGACTTCCGAGGCAATCGTCAGTACATCAGCACCGGCAACGTGGCGCACGACCCGCGCGTATCCATCATCTTCATGGACTACGCCCGCCGGCTGCGCCTCAAGATCTTCGGAGTCGCGACCATCAACGATGTACGCCACCGAGGACCGTCGTCAAGTGCGTCCGCGGTCCCGGGGTACCGGGCGATCGTCGAACGTGAGGTGCGCGTCGAGGTCAAAGCGTTCGACTGGAACTGCCCTCAGCACATCACTCCGCGCTACACAGCCGAGGAAGTGGCGCCCTTGCTGCAACCGCTTCGGCGCCGCATTGACGCCCTAGAGGCCGAGAACGACCTTCTTCGCGTCCGGGTCGCATCATTCCTGTCGGACCCCGAGACACGTCTATCCCAGCCACAACAACCGGAGGAGAGCCGGTGAACGACGACAACATCCTGGACCGGATCACCGCACTGGTCGATCGTGAGCACAAGTTGCGCAGTCATCGGGCAGACGGCTCCCTGGACGAACGGACCGAACACCATGAGCTGCACGCGGTCGAGGCGGAACTCGATCAGTGCTGGGACCTTCTCCGCCAACGTCGCGCGAAGCGGGACTTCGGCGGAGACCCTGATGAGGCCGTCCCCAGGTCCGCTTCAGTGGTCAAGAGCTACTGGCAGTAGGTCGGGGACAGGGCTCGACCTGGGCTCTGCTGCCTGCAAGTAGCCCGAAGGCGACGAGCCTGCAACTTCGCGAAGCAGGCTCTCATGAGCCGCACCAACGTCCACAGCCGTCGCGATTCGAACGGCCGGAGACGTCCGTTCGGTGATCAGTGCCGTCCCGGCGAGGGTCGTTCAGCCTCTCGCTCCGAGCCACCTTCCGAGGATCCGACTCGGTTTCCGACCTTTCCCGCGGCGCGGCCAACAACAGTGGTTGTCGCCGGTAGCCACCGCGAATGTTCCTGAACTTTCGGGGGGCGCACCCTGATCTTTGGGAACGCGTGGCCGTACACCGCGTCCCCTGGGAAGGTCGTGGCGTCCCCCTCGGAATCCGTGCCAGGGGGGACAGGGCGGAGGACGCCGCACAGAAACCCTTCACGCCATGCGCAAGAGACGAGAGGCGAGCCGGATCAGCACCGATCACCATCGCCATCGGCAAGGGCTAGTACTACAGTCATGTTTCGTGATCTATAACTGGATCTTGTTGTGGCGGAGCCAGCGTTTCCAATAGTGGCTGCTGCGGGCGCGGGCTTGGTGGGCGCGTCGGTTGTGCGACCAGGTGAGAGCCCGTTGAAGGATCTGATCGATCGGGTGGATGGCGGCGCTGGTCAGGTGTGCCAGGAGACGACGGATCTCGGCTGGGGTGAGGGGGACCAGGCCGCGCGTGCTTTTGGGGCGTTGGCAGCGGTGACGGCGAGGTAGGCGTGGGCGAGCATGGCCAAGGTGATGTGGCGGTGCCAGCCGTCGTAGCGGCGGACCTGGTACTGGTCCAGGCCGACTTCGTTCTTGGCCGATTGGAAGCATTCCTCGATCGCCCAGCGGGCGCCGGCGATGCGAATGAGCTGGTCCAGGGTGGTGTCTGTGGGTCCGAAGCACAGATAGAAGGCCAGTTCCAGCTCGCCCCGGTCATTGGGCGTAAGGCTGCGGCGCACCAGCAGCCACCGCTGGAAGCCGCCGGGTCCGCCGAGGTGATCCTCCGAGTGGGGCGGCAGGGTCGCCATCGCCCAGTCATACAACCTCAGTCCCTTGGTCCCCTCGCCCGCCGACAGGCGTTTCCACGCCTGCTCAGGCGCATCTGCGGTCACCGCATCAGCTCGTGAGCCGGTGTTGCCGTAACCGATGCCAGCGCCGACCGACTGACTTTTGGGTACGGCGACCACATACCCGACCTTGCGTTTCTCCAGGTAGAGACGGAACTTGTGATCCTGGCCGTACGCCTCGTCCGCGGTCACCCAGGAAGCGGGTACTCCGCCTTCCAGGGCCCGGCCCAGCATCGCTGCCGCCAGCGCCGGCTTGGTGGCGAACCCCACCTCCTTCGGGACGCCGGCCTGCTCGCAGCGATCCCGGTCGCTCAGCCAGGACTTCGGCATATACAGCTCGGCATCCATCAACGCCCGCCCTCGTGGCGTCGCGTACGCGAGAAACACCCCGAGTTGGCAGTTCTCCACCCGGCCCGCTGTCCCTGAATACTGCCGCTGAACCCCGGCCGATCGGGTGCCCTTCTTGACGAACCCGGTCTCATCCACGATCAGCACGCCGCCCGGATCCCCAAGCTGCTCGATCACATAATCACGCAGGTCAATGCGGACATCTCGAGGATCCCACCGCACGTTGTTCAGCAATCGCTGCATCCGATGAGGGTGGGAATCACCTGCGGCCTCCGCCAGTTGCCAGCCGTTCTTACGCTCCACCGGCGCCAGTAGCCCGACGAGATATGCCCGCGCCTGCCGACGCGGCTCTACCCGACCGAACCGACTCGCGACCCGCGCGAACAATCCATCCAGCCCTGCTGCCCAAGACTGCAGATCCTCAGACGTCACTACATCCGACACAAGACAAACTATAGATCACGAAACATGACTGTAGTACTAGTACTCCAGCCGTAGATCGAGATGAGTAGCGGTAAGAGGAGGCTCTACCTGCCGAGGTCAGGGGTGTGCCCGGGTGTGCCCGGGTGTGCCCGGGCAGATCCTGAGTGATACGCGGACGGCCACCGCTGTGACCATTCAGGTGCGATGGAACTGAAGACCATGCGGTGGCCGCGTTGGCCAGAGTAGAACACCTCGACGCTCCTCGCCTGCAGGCCGGATTGGATGACGCGTTCGCCCAGGTGGCGGGCCGGTTCAGACGGCGCGAGGTCCGGCTGCGCGCCCGAGCCTGTATCCAGGGGCTACTGTCCGGTCTGGAACGCAAGACCAGCTGGTCACTGGCCGAATACGCCGGCGAGAAGACACCCGACGGCATGCAACGGCTGTTCACGACCGCGAAGTGGGACGTCGACGGGGTCCGCGATGACATACGCGACTACCTGATCGAGCACCTGGGCGCCCCTGATGGGGTGCTGGTGGGCGATGACACCGGCTTTGAGAAGAAGGGCACCCACTCCGCAGGAGTGCAACGGCAGTACACCGGCACCGCCGGGAAGATCACCAACTGTCAGATCGGCGTGTTCCTCGGCTACGCCTCCACCCGAGGCCGCGCCCTGCTGGACCGGGAACTGTATCTTCCCCATCTGTCGTGGATCGCCGATACCGACCGATGCGCGCAGGCGAGAATCCCTGATGAGACGGGGTTTGCCACCAAGCCGCAGTTGCTGCGGGCGATGATCGAGCGGGCGATCACCGCCGGGGTGCCGTTCTCCTGGGTGACGGCCGATGAGGCCTACGGCGACAACGGCCCCCTGCGACGTTTCCTGGAAACCGGGCAGATCGGCTACGTGCTGGCCGTGGCCTGTGACCATCAGATCACCACCGGCGCGGGCAAGGTCCGGGCCGATGTCATCGTCAAGAAGATCCCCAAAGCCGCCTGGCAACGACTCTCCTGCGGCCCTGGAGCCAAAGGAGAGCGACGCTATGACTGGGCGCTGATCGCCACCACCAGCCCGGCTCACCGCTTGCTGGTCCGCCGCTCCCTCAGCAAGCCAAGGAGCTGAGACCCGGATCCAGCGGGCGGAGCGAAGTGCGACTGCTCTTCGTTTTCGACCCTTGGCGTCAAGCTGTGTTCCTGGTCGCCGGAGACAGGTCGGGTGACTGGAGCGGTTGGTATGACGTGGCGATCAAAGCGGCAGAGGTGCGTTTTGCCCGGTACCTCGAGGAGAGGGAACAATGAGCGATCAGGCGGTGACATGGGAGGAACTGCGTGCTGAGCTTGTCCAGCCCGGCGACGAGCAGGAGGTCGCCCAACTCCGCGATGAGCTGGTAGCTCGTCAGCGCGCCTACCAACTCGCTGAAGCCAGACGCAAGCTTGGCCTGCGGCAGGAGGATGTCGCTCAGGCGATGGGCGTGTCACAGGCCCGCATCTCGCAGATCGAGAGTGGCGTGATCAGCGAAGTTGCCACCTTGGCCGCTTATGTGACGGCGCTCGGAGGTCAGCTCAAGATCGTGGCAGATTTCGGCGACTCTGCCATGGTGCTCGATATGCCTCGCGGTCGCCGTACTGGGTGATCGTGTCCATGATGGATGCTGCGGTTCCCTTGTTCTTCTCTCCTTGCGGACTTTCGCGTTGCTGCCGCGCAGTCTGGCCGCGTGTCGTACTTGAGTGACCAGCCGGGTGACAACGACGGGGACGGGGCCGGACGCCAGTGGGCAGGCGTGGACCGTACGCCCAGGTCGGAGCCGGTGGGTGGTGTGCGGCGAGCGCGGCCTTCATCGGCGGCCACTGCCGTACCACCGGAGCGCGTCCGCCGGATCCGCGACTGCCTCTGCGGGGCGTAGCGCCCGCAGAAGGCCACCTCGGCAAAACGGCGGAGAGTTACCTGGCCGGGCTCCACCTGCGGGGCGCCGTCGTTCGGATGTGAATCCTCCGGCCCGCCTGAAGATCCGAATTCAGAACAGGCTCCAGAAGGCCGCGCGTACGGAGTCGTGTCTCATCCGCTCCGTGAGGTCTTTGAGGCTCGCGCCCGAGCCGATCGCGATCGTGTTCCCGATGTGCCGGAGATCGTGAAAGTGCAGGTGTCAGAGGCGGGTTCGCTGGATTTTCCGCGATCGCCACCGGGGTTCCCGGGATCCGGAGCTTGCCAACCGGCGGTCATGGGTTACTGTTCTAGAACAGAGTGTTCTAGAACAGTAGGGGGAGAAGGCGCTCATGGGAGAGATGTCCTGGTCCGGTCGGCAGGGCGTCGCGGTGCCCGCCGCCGCCCGCGCGATGAGCGACCCCGGCGCCACCGGCCGGTTCGGGACCTACGGCGGTCGGTACGTGCCGGAGTCGCTGATCCCGGCTTGTCACGAGATCGAGGCGGCGTTTCGTGAGGCCTGGAGCGACCCCGAGTTCCGCGGCAGGCTCGACACCCTGCTCACGGTCTACGCCGGTCGGCCCACTCCGCTGACCCCCGCCTGGAGGCTCTCCCATGAGCTCGGCATCACCCTGTTCCTCAAACGCGAGGACCTCGCGCACACCGGCTCACACAAGATCAACAATGTGATCGGCCAGGCGCTGCTCGCTCACCGCATGGGCAAGGAACGGCTGCTGGCCGAGACCGGCGCAGGCCAGCACGGCGTCGCCACGGCCACCGCCGCGGCGCTCCTGGGCCTCAAGGCGACCGTGTTCATGGGCGAGCGCGACATCGAACGGCAGGAGCTCAACGTTCTGCGGATGAACGTGCTGGGCGCGGAGGTCGTGCCGGTCACGACCGGGAGCCGCACCCTCAAGGACGCCTGCAACGAGGCGATGCGGCACTGGGTGTCGTCGGTGGACGACTCCTACTACTGCATCGGGTCGGTGATGGGCCCGCATCCCTATCCGTGGATGGTGCGCGAGTTCCAGCGGGTGATCGGTGAGGAGGCCCGCGCCCAGTGCGCCGCCGAACTCCCCGTCGGTGTGCCCGACTACGTGGTCGCCTGCGTCGGCGGCGGCTCCAACGCCGCGGGCACGTTCGCCGGCTTCGCCGACACCACCGCCCGGCTCGTCGGGGTCGAGGCCGAGGGCGGCGCGGCGGCGACCTTCGGCAGGGTCGGGGTGCTGCACGGCTTCCGCTCGCTGGTCCTCCAGGACGAGGACGGCCAGGTGACGGAGGCCCATTCGGTCGCGGCCGGCCTCGACTACCCGGGGATCGGCCCCGAGCACGCCCATCTACGCGATGGAGGGCGTGCCCGCTACGAGACCGTGAACGACGAAGAGGTCGTCCAGGCGCTGCTGTGCCTGGCCCGCACCGAGGGGATCCTGGCCGCGCTGGAGTCCTCGCACGCCGTGGCCTGGGTGATCCGGGCCGCCAAGTCCGGCGAGATCGCGCCGGGGTCGACCGTGATGCTGACTCTCTCCGGCAGGGGAGACAAGGACATCGCCTCCATCAAGGAGCTGCTGTGACCGAGTCCCTGGAAGAATTCCTGATCGCACGCCGTGGCGCGGGGCGTCCCCTGCTGGTGCCCTACGTCACCGCCGGGGTCACCCCCGGGTGGACGGACGTCGTCCACGCCTACGCCGACGCCGGAGCCGACGCCGTCGAGCTGGGCTTCCCCTTCTCCGATCCCATGCTGGACGGCGTCACGATCCAGGAGGCCGCAGGCCGGGCGATCGCGGCCGGGACCACGGTCAGGGGGATCCTCAAGGAGGTCGCGACGCTCGACGTCGACGTGCCGCTCATCGCGATGACCTACAGCAATCTGGTGGTGCAGCGGAGCGCCGCGGAGTTCTGCGCGGCGCTCACCGCGAGCGGGCTGCGCGGGCTGATCGTGCCCGACTCACCCCTGGAGGAGGTCGGGGAGCTGGCGGACGCCGCGGCGGCCGAGGGCCTGGATCTCGTACTGCTCGCCGCTCCGTCCTCCTCCCGGGCCGAACTGCGTGAGATCACCGAGCGCAGCCGGGGCTTCGTCTACGCCCTGACCCACATGGGCACCACCGGCGAGCGCGGCGAGATTCCCGAACAGGCCGCCCGGCTCGGCCGCGAGCTCAAGGGACTCACCGACCGGCCGGTCCTGTTCGGTTTCGGAGTCTCCAACCCGGCGCAGGCCGCCGAGCTGGCGGGTCATGCCGACGGTGTCGTGGTGGCTTCGGCGCTGATGCGCAAGCTCCTCGACGGCGCCCGGCCACACGAACTGGGAGAATATGTGGCGAGCATTCGACGCGCACTCGCCTAGGAGTCAGATGAGCAGTACGCCCCGCTACCGCGCCATCGCCGACGACCTGACCCAAAAGATCAAGTCGGGCCACTACCGCGCGGGCGAGGCGTTGCCCGCGCAGCGTGAGCTCAGCGCCCTCTACGGCGTGACGATGATGACGCTGCGGCAGGCGTTGCAGGTCCTCAGCGGCGAGGGTCTGATCGTCCAGCGGGCCGGCCGCGGCACTTATGTGACGCCGGCCAGCGCGGAGTACCCCCTCGACACGCTGCGCAGTCTCGGCGACGATCTGCGCAGGCAGGGTTACCCCCTGCGGACCGAGGTGCTGTCGGCCGCGATCCGGCAGGCCCCGCGCTCGCTCACCCGGCTGCTGGGCGACGCGCCGGCCGGCCGCCGGGCCCTCCGGCTGGCACGCGTACGGCATCTGCTGGGTCAGCCCGCCGTTCACCAGATCTCCTGGATCATCGAGCCGCACGCCTCAGCGATCAAGGGGACCGACTTCACCGAGACCCCGCTGTACACCGCGCTCACCGACGTCGGCGCGCGAGTGCACCGGGCGACCGAACGGGTCAGGCCGGCCCTGCTCACCGGCCTGGTCGCGGCGCGGCTGCGGCACCCGGAGGGCAGCCCGGTCTTCGTCAGTGAACGGGCGACCTATGACGACCAGGGCGCCCTGGTCGTCATGGACCACGCCACGATCCTCGGCGAGTGGATGGAGATCAGGACCGAGCGCAAGGCCACGGACCTGTCGCTGCACTGGGCCTCCCAGCGCTGACCGTCCACGGTTTCTCGGTGGCTCACCGCGGTGTTCGCTTACACCGCCCCCAATTGACGATCACCCCCTTCGGCGTCGTCTGGCCCGTGCTCTCGGCGTCTCGGTCGGCGGGGCGTCATCCTTTGATCGCAGGGAGACGCGACCCCGGGCGGATGACGCCCCGCCCCGGCTCACCAGGTCTTGCCTGCCTGCTCGCGGATCGTGCGGTTGATCGTGTTGAAGAAGGTGGTCATCGCGATGTTCAGGGTGATCGCGGACAGCTGGTTCTCGTCGAAGTGGGCGGCGGCGACGTCCCAGATCTCGTCGGTCACGCCCGGCGCGCCGTCCTGGATTCGGGTGGCGGCCTCGGTCAGCGCGAGCGCGGCCCGCTCCTCCTCGGTGAAGAAGGGTGTCTCGCGCCACGTGACCACGTTGTGCAGCCGCTCATCGGTCTCTCCGTGCTTCTTGGCCGACGCGATCCCAGCGAAAACGCACGGGCTGCAGCCGTTGATCTGGCTGGCCCTCAGGTGGACCAGTTCGAGCAAGCGCGGGTCGACGCCACCGGCGTGAACAGCCTTATAGAGGTGCTGGATCGCGGTGGACACGTCGGGATTCGCCGTGCTCTTCATACGTGCTTCCATGGGTCTTGCCCCTTCATCGGTTACCTGCGCCCGTCCGGGCTCGTCATCACCTATGACGAGGCAGATCCGAGGAAGGTAACAACATGTCCGACCCCAGCCCGACGGACCCGGTGGCCGCGGCGTTCGAGGCCCAGCGCGACCGGCTGCGAGCGGTCGCCTACCGGATGCTCGGATCGCACGCCGACGCCGAGGACGCGGTCCAGGAGGCCTGGCTGCGGCTCTCCCGCCAGGACACGGAGACCATCCACAACCTCGCCGGCTGGCTGACCACCGTGGTCGGCAGGATCAGCCTCGACGTCCTGCGATCGCGCCAGGCCCATCCTGAGGCGTCCTACGACGACCGGCTGCCCGAGCTCGTCGTGACGGTCGACGACGGCCCTGCGCCAGAGGACGACGTGGCGCTCGCCGACTCGGTCGGGCTCGCGCTCCTCGTCGTCCTCGAGTCTCTCGGACCGAGCGAGCGGCTGGCGTTCGTACTGCACGACCTGTTCGCAGTGCCGTTCGACGAGATCGGCCAGATCCTCGGCAAGTCCACCGACGCCACCAAGATGCTCGCCAGCCGCGCCCGCAGGAAGGTGCAGGCGACCGAGCGGCCGACGGCCACCGGACGGGAGCAGCGACAGGTCGTCCAGGCCTTCCTGGCGGCGGCTCGCCGCGGCGACTTCGAAGGGCTGCTGCGCGTGCTCGACCCCGAGGTGAGGCTGACCGTCGACACCCCCGACGGTGTGATCGTCACCCTCGGCGCCACCGGGGTCGCGGCCGGTGCGCAGCTGGGCGCCGGCGCAGCCGCGCGGGGGCGAGCGGTGCTCGTCAACGGCCTTCCCGGGCTCGTATCTTGGCGCGAGGACGGCGCCCCGCTCTCGGTCATGGCGTTCACCGTCGTCGACGGCCGGATCGCCGGCATCACGGTCGTGACCGACCCGGCCAGGCTCGCGTCGATGGATCTGCCGGATCCGGGGTGAGCCACCGCCGAGGCGGTCGCCGCGGTGCGGGCAGGCGGCGCTCGTCGCACGACTCCGACCGGGTGCGTGAGGGCTGGAAAGTCCCACGCGCCAGGGGCTTCGTCACCGGGTGACTGCGCGGCGCTCGCGCGAAGGGGCGTCGCGTCAGGGCACGACGGTGACCGGCCAGCGGCCGGCGCGGACCAGGCGGATCGCCACCGACCCCATGATGCGGTGACCGGCCTGGGCCGAGGCGCCCACGACCACGGCATCGGCTCTGACCTCGTCGGCGACCTTGATCAGTACGGACGCGACGTCGCCACGTTCGGTCCGGAAGCTGTACGGGACCCGGGGATGGAAACGCTTCGCGAGATCGTCGATCTGTTCGAGCAGTTCGGCCCCCACCTGCTCCTGCGCCTGGATGGCCGACACGCTGGCATCGGGGATGAACGCGGTGATCGTGCCGAGGGCGGCCACGAAGACGAAGATCACCTCGGAGCCCTGGCGGCGAGCGAGCCCCCACGCGTAGGCGCCGGCGCGGAGCGAGGTATCTGAGCCGTCGACGCCGACGACGATCACCTTCGGGCCGTCGGTGCCAATCTCGAAGCCGTGCATGGCCTGAGCTTACGGCCGTCCACGTGCAGGCCCGTGCCGAGGGGTGGCGCAGCCGCGCGGGCGGTCCGGAAGGCCGGCGGGACCGGCCGGTACGAGGCGTCGCCACCAGGACGACGGCCCGTTCGGCCGGTTCGGCCACCATGCCCCCGAACGGTGGGGCAACGGGCGGGACGCGTGGGCGGAGAGCCCGAAGGATCCCGCGGACGGCTATCGGGCGTTCACAGCTCCCGTTCGAGGCGTGCCGCGACCTCTCGGTATCGGCTGACCGGCACCAGGTGCACACCGTCGAAGGCGCCGCTGTCGCGAATGGCCAGGATCTGCTCGCAGGCCGCCTCGACCCCGGCACCGCGGTCTCGCTCGACGTCGTCGACCAGCTGGGCGGGGATGTCGATGTCCGGGATGGCGGCCGCCAGGTTGCGGGCCATGCCCGCGCTGGCCAGCACCATCACCCCGGCATAGACGGGAACCTGCAGGGAGACGCTCTCGCGCCAGCGCAGCAGCGCGTCAACCGAGTAGCTGACCTGGACGAACACGAAGTCCGCCGCGCTCTTCCACGCGGGAACCGGGCGCAGGCCGGACGTGACGCCGATCTGGAAGGGGCGGCAGCCGGCGAACGCCGGATCCTCGGCCGCGCCACGTGCTTGCTCGATCATGCTCCGCACCGTCAGGTCGCTGGTACGCCCGCCCGCGGTGGGCTTGTCGCCGTAGACGAACAAGAACCGCTCCACCCCGTACGCGGCGGCCGTCAGCAGGTCCCTGCGGAGCCCCAGCAGGTTGCGGTCCCGGGAGTTCAGGCACGCGATGCCGCGGGCACCCATCGCCTGCACCTCGTGGGCGACCGCCACACTCGACACGGTCGCCCGCCCGATGTGGTTGTCGGGGATGAGGAACGAGTCCGCCACCGGGCTCAAGACGCCGATCTGGTGGCGCACCCGCGTCAGGTCCGGACGGGTAGGGGGTTCGATCTCGCAAACCAACTCGAAACGGCGATCAGGCATGTCGTGACCCTACCGGCAACGCGCTTGCCGATGACTTCACCCATGGTTCCGCCGTCCACACCGGCGTCGGGCCGCTGCCGTCCGGAGACCGGCCGTCCACGTCGCCCGTCGGCGCCCTCCGGGAGCGGTGGGTCCGAACGACGCGGTGGGCTCGGACACCCTGCCGTGCTCGGACGTCGCGGTGGGCTGGGACACCCTGCCGTACCCGCGCGCCGGGTCAATCTGCCTGAGCCGATCCCAGATTTGAGGGTTTCACCCCAGGAGGCTGACGATATCGCGTGAAAGTTTCAACAGAAGGTTCAGCGATACCGTTTAAGGCATGACTCCTGGCATCAAGGACACCGCTCATGCCGTCGAGGCCGCCGCCGTCATGAGACTGCTGCCGGCCCGGCCGCGGCTGCTCGCACTGGGCGAGCCCACCCACGGTGAGGACACCCTGCTCGACCTGCGGAACGAGCTCTTCCAGCAGCTCGTCGAGCAGGAGGGCCACCGGTCGATCACGATCGAGAGCGACTGCATGACGGGCCTGGTCGTGGACGACTACGTCACCTCGGGCACGGGCACCCTCGACGAGGTCATGGAGCGCGGCTTCAGCCACGGGTTCGGCGCCTCGGCGGCCAACCGCGAGCTCGTGCGCTGGATGCGCGCGTACAACGACGGCCGGCCCGCGTCCGAGCGGCTCCGTTTCGCCGGGTTCGACGCCCCGCTGGAGATGACCGGCGCCGCGAGCCCCCGGCAGGCCCTCGTCGGGCTCCACGACTACCTCGCGGCCCGGGTGGACGCGGACCTGCTCCCTTGCGCCGCGGAAACGCTCGACCGTCTGCTCGGCGCCGACGACCGGTGGACCAATGCCGCCGCGGTGATGGACCCGTCCCAGTCCATGGGGCGATCGGCCGAGGCCGGGGAGCTGCGGCTGCTCGCCGACGATCTGGTGGCACTGCTCGACGCGCAGACGCCGTGCCTGATCGCGGCGTCCTCGCGGGACGACTGGGACCGGGCTCGCCTGTACGGGCGCACCGCCACCGGACTGCTGCGCTACCACTTCTGGATGGCCGACACGTCACCGGGCCGCATGGCGCGGCTGCTGGGCCTGCGGGACTCGATGATGGCCGCCAACCTTCTCGCCCTCGCCGAGCGGGGCCCGGCGCTGGTCCACGCCCACAACCGGCATCTCCAGCGGGACAAGAGCACGATGCGGCTGGGCGGCATGCCGCTGGAGTGGTGGAGCGCCGGCGCGCTCGTCGGCGCCCGCCTGGGCGAGGGGTACGCCTTCCTGGCCACGGCCCTCGGCACGATCCGCCACCACGGTGTGGGCGCCCCGCCTCCGGACACCGTCGAAGGGCTCCTGTACGCGCTCCCGGAGGACCGCTACGTCGTCGACGCCCCTCGACTGGCCGCCATCCTCGACGACGCGCAGCCCGCCCCCCGCGTGTCCCCCTGGTTCGGCTACTTCCCGCTGGACCCGGCCCACCTGGCCGGAAACGACGGGATCGTGTTCGTCAAGGACGTCCCGCGGAGCTAGATTCCTCCAGCCGCGGCGCGACGACCACCGACGGCGCCGCCGTCCCCGCCGCGGAGCCGCGACCGAGCCGCGATCGAGCCGCGACCGAGCCGGGATCCGGCTGCCCCGCTGCTCGCGGTCCCGCACGCGGGCCTCGATCGCGTGCGGGATCTCGGGGTGGGCCGCCGGCCCGGGGGAGGGCGGTGCCGGTGGTCGACGAGATCGCCACCGGCTTCGGCGAAAAAACAGGTTTCCCGCCCGCGCCGGGTTCAATACACTCGCCACGAACCACGCGCTGCCACGACGTCGCAGCGCGCGCCTTGACGAGTGAGGGGAGCAGGCCGTGCGCTATCGCATCGCTGTCGTCATTCCCCGGTCACGGTACGAGGTGATCCTGGTGTCTTCGTTGATGCCCGGTGCCGGCCGCGCGGCCCGCACCGGACGTCCGTGACGAACGTCTGACCCCTTTCTGTTCGATGCCACGCTGACCGATCGGGTGTGTCCCGATGCGGTCGCGCCTCATCAGGGGTTTCCGTATGGCCTGACCTCAGGCTCTTTCGTCCGGGAAACGCGCTGTCCTATTCGGATCATTCTGAAGGGCCATAGGCCGTGCGTACCAACCTGCACCGTCATCCCACCGACCCGCTGACCGGCGTCCGCAATCTGGGCATCCTCGCCCACGTTGACGCGGGCAAGACCACCATCACCGAACGGATCCTGTACGTCACCGGCGCCACCTACAAGCGTGGCGAGGTCCACAACGGGACGACCGTCACCGACTTCGACTCCCAGGAGCGCGATCGTGGGATCACCATCTTCGCCGCGGCGGTGAGCTGCGTCTGGGACGATCACCGGGTCAATCTGATCGACACTCCGGGCCACGTCGACTTCTCCGACGAGGTGGAGCGCTCGCTGCGCGTGCTCGACGGCGCGATAGCGGTGTTCGACGGCGTCGCGGGTGTCGAGCCGCAGAGCGAGTCGGTGTGGCGGCAGGCCGACCGGTACGGGGTGCCGCGGATCGCCTTCGTCAACAAGCTGGATCGCGCCGGCGCCGACCTCGACACGGCGGTCGCGTCGATCCGCGAGCGGCTGCGGGTGACCCCGCTGGTCGTCCAGCTGCCGATCGGGCAGGAGGAGGAGTTCACCGGAGTGGTGGACCTGCTGCGCATGCGATCGCTGACCTGGTCCGACGGCCGCGACACGCTCAGGGAGGGCCCGGTGCCGGACGCCCTGCTGGAGGAGGCGCACCGCCGTCGCCGGCTGCTGGAGGAGGCGGTGGCCGAACTGCACCCGATCGCGTTGGAGGAGTTCTGCACGGAGGCGGCGATCTCCGCACAGACCCTCGCCGTCGCGCTGCGCGACCTGACCCGTACCGGTGAGGGCGTGGTGGTGTTGTGCGGATCGGCCTACCGCAACCGCGGGATCGAGCCGCTGCTGGACGCCGTCGTGGCCTGTCTGCCCTCGCCGCTGGACGTGCCGGCGGTACGCGGCACCCAGGACGGCACCCGGGACGGCACGGTGCAGGAGCGGGCCGCCGACCCGGCGGCGCCGTTCGCCGCGCTGGTCTTCAAGGTGAGTTCGACCGCCACCGGGCGGCTGACCTACCTGCGGGTGTACTCGGGAACGATCGAGAGGGGGGACGCGGTGCTGGACGCCGGCGCGCGGCGCACCGAGCGGGTCGGCCGGATCCTGCGGGTGCAGGCCGACCGGCACACGGAGGTGGACCGGGCGGTGGCCGGGGACATCGTCGCGGTGGTCGGGCTGAAGGCGGCCCGCGCCGGGGCCACTCTGTGCGCCCTCACGGCGCCGCTGGTCCTCGAACCACCGGCCGTGGCCGACCCGGTGGTCTCCATGGCGGTCGAGGTCCGCAGGTCCACCGATACCGGCCGGTTCGCGTCGGCGTTGGCACGGCTGGCCGAGGAGGATCCGTCGCTGGTGGTCCGGACCGACCCCGAGACCGGTCAGACGGTGCTGTCGGGGATGGGCGAGCTGCATCTGGAGGTCGCGGTGGAGAAGATCCGCCGTGCTCACGGGCTTGAGATCAGTATCGGCCGGCCGCAGGTGGCCTACCGGGAGACGGTCGTCCGCGGGGTGTCCGGGTTGCTGTACCGGCACGTCAAGCAGGACGGAGGCGCCGGTCAGTTCGCCCACGTCGTCCTCGACGTGGAGCCGCTGGAGATCGCCCCGGACGCTGCCCGTGACAACGGCGGCGCGGCGGGCTTCGTGTTCCGCTCGACCGTCACCGGTGGACGGGTTCCGCGGGAGTACGTCCGGGCGGTGGAGGCCGGTTGCCGGGACGCCCTGGTCGAGGGCCCCCTCGGCGGCCATCCGGTGACCGGCCTGCGGGTCACGCTGACCGACGGAGCCACCCATCCCAAGGACTCCTCGGAGATGGCGTTCCAGACGGCCGGCCGGTTCGCGTTGCGGGAGGCACTGCGCGCCAGCGTGATGGTGCTCCTCGAACCGCTGGTCGAGGTCACGGTCACCGTGCCCGACGACGCCATCGGCGGGGTGCTGGGGGACCTGGCGGCACGGCGCGGCCGGGTCTCGGGCTCGACCTCGCGGGCGGGCACGGTGGTGGTCACCGCGACCGTGCCGCTGGCCGAGCTGTTCGGCTACGCGACCCGGTTGCGTAGCCGGACCCAGGGCAGGGGAATCTTCACCACCCGGGCCACCGGGTACGCCCCGGTGCCGAGCGAGGTGTCCAGCGGAACGCCGCCCCGGTAGAACCCGGCGACGGCCCCGCCCGCACATGGGCGGGGCCGTCGCCGGCCGGATCGACCTCGAAGCCGTCATCACGGAACTCGCCCGCACGCCCGACGCGCTTTCCGGAACCCGGTCCACGGGCGGTGGGCAAGTTTTTGATCTACGTTGTAAAGGAATACGGCCGGGAGCAGAACCGGACCGAGGCGCCGCCCTCATGCCGCCGGTCACGTGAGGAGCGCGCCTCGGTCCAGCCCCACGGCGCGCCTGGCCGACGGACGGGTTTCACACCCGGCCGCACCGCCACGCATGCGAAGTACTGCCTTTTACGGTTGTTCATGAAAGTTTCGTGACCGCGTGTCGGGGGTGCCGGCCGGTGACTGTGTGTGAAGAATGTTCGGGCGGCCGGGGATGGGGGTTCGGTCGCGATGTCACGGTTCGCCTCGGTGTCTGGTGGCCATCCGCCGAGGTGTGAAGCTTGACAAGCCGAGTCGTGATCTTTGTCCGTTCGCCCGGCGTCCACGATGCAAACCGTCCGCCGCCATCCGGTCGTATGGGCGTGTATGTGCGTTTCGCCTCCAAAGACAACCCCCACCGCAAAGCATGGGAGGGCTTCGGCAATGTTCAGGCGCAAGGTCGCGATCGCGACCGCCCTGGTCGCCGCCGGCGTGGCCACCGTAAGCGTCGTCAGGGTGTTCGGCGACGCGTCGGTCGCGTACGCGGCGACCACCACCTTGACTCCGGTCGCCGACACCTACGTCGACACAACCTCCGCCACCACCAACTACGGCACCTCCGGCCAGCTCGGTGTGGACGACTCACCGGTCAAGCGGATGTTCCTGCGCTTCGACGTCTCCGGTCTGACGGGGATCAGCGGCGCGAAGCTCCGGATCCACACCGACGACGTCTTCGGTGCGAAGAGCGACAACGGCGGCACCTTCACCGCGATGAGCAACGTCAGCTGGTCGGAGACCGGGGTGACCTCGAACAACCAGCCCGCCATCGACGGCGCGACCCTCGGCTCGCTCGGTGCCGTCACGCGCAACGCGTGGTACGAGATCGACGTGAGCTCGTACGTCAAGGGCAACGGCTCCTTCAGCATCGGCGTCACCTCCTCCAGCGGCGACGGCGCGGACTTCGACTCGCGCGAGAGCGGCTCCACCGCTCCGCAGCTGGTGCTCACGACCGGCGCGGCCCCGTCCCCCACGCCCACCCCCACGCCGCCGGCGGGTGACCCGGTGCTGGTCGGCGCGGGCGACATCGCCGGCTCCGGCAGCGGAGACACCGCGACCGCCGCCCTGCTGGACGGCATCCCGGGAACGGTGTTCACCGCGGGCGACGAGGCCTACCCGAACGGCTCGGCCTCGAACTTCTCCACTTACTACGAGCCCACGTGGGGCCGGTTCAAATCGCGCACCCGTCCGGTCGCCGGCAACCACGAATACGTCACGCCGGGCGCCTCGGCTCATTACGCCTACTTCGGCTCCGCCGCGGGCGACCCGGCCAAGGGGTACTACTCCTACAACCTCGGCGGCTGGCACGTGGTGGCGCTCAACTCCAACTGCTCGGCGGTGGGCGGCTGCAACGCGGGCTCGGCGCAGGAGAAGTGGCTGCGCGCCGACCTCGCGGCCAACTCCAGGGCGTGCACGTTCGCCTACTGGCACCACCCGCGCTTCACCTCAGGCGCGAACCACGCGCCCGACACCTCGGTGAGCCCCCTGGTGCAGGCGCTGTACGACAACAACGCCGACGTGATCGTCACGGGCCACAACCACCAGTACGAGCGGTTCGCCCCGATGAATCCCAGCGGGCAGCTCGACAACACGCGTGGCATCCGGCACTTCGTCATCGGAACGGGAGGGGCCGGTCTCTACAGCTTCGGCACGATTCTGCCCAACAGCCAGGTGCGTAACAACGACACCTTCGGCGTCGTGAAGTTCACCCTTCACGCAGGCGGCTACACCTGGCAGTTCGTGCCCCAGGCGGGCAAGACCTTCACCGACGGCGGCACCACCGCCTGTCACTGATCGACGATCCGTCTGTCACACGGCGCCGCACCCGGCGTGCACCGCACGCCGGGCGCGGCATCCCTCTCACCTACGGGAAGGTGTGCACGCTCGTGTATCTGTCCACGATCAGCCGTCCGAAGCCGGCCGCCGGTCCAGGCGAGACCGGCCGGCGCCGGCGGGGGGCGGTCAGCGCCAACGTCTTCGCGCTCGGCACCGTCAGCATGGTCACCGACATCTCCTCCGAGATGGTCACCGCGATCCTGCCGCTGTATCTCATCATCGGTCTCCAGCTCAGCCCCGCCGCCTACGGCGCCGTCGACGGCGCCTACACGGGGGCCACGGTGCTGCTGGGGCTGGTCGGCGGCTACCTGGCCGACCGGGTGCGCCGGCGCAAGGCCGTGGCCGGCGTCGGTTACGGGCTCTCCGCGGTCGCCAAGCTCGGCTTCCTCGCGGCGGGCGGATCGGTCGCCGCGATCGGCCTGGCCGTCACCGCGGACCGCGCGGGCAAGGGACTGCGCAGCGCCCCTCGCGACGCGCTGATCACGTTGTCCACCCCGCCGGCCCAGTTGGGCAGGGCTTTCGGAGTGCATCGGACGATGGACGGCGTGGGCGCCTTCATCGGCCCGCTGGTCGCGCTGGCCGTTCTCGCGGTGGCCGGTCAGCAGTACGACGCGGTGTTCGTCACCAGCTTCTGCGTCGCGGCGTTCGGGGTGCTGATCCTGGTGCTGTTCGTCCGGGACCACCGCGGGCCGGTGCCTCAGGCGGGATCGCTCTCGCCGCGCCAGGCCGCGGGCCTGCTGCGCATCGCGGGCGTGAGGAGGGCCATGATCGCCGCCGCCCTGCTCGGGCTGGCCACCATCGGTGACGGCTTCGTGTATCTCCTGCTGCGGCACCGGGAGAACATGGCCGACGTCTGGTTCCCGCTGCTGGCCGTGGGCACGAGCCTGTCGTATCTCCTGCTCGCCACTCCGATGGGAGCGCTGGCCGATCGCGTCGGACGGCTTCCGGTGACGCTCGGCGGTTACGGCGCGTTGATCCTGGTCTATCTGATGCTCCTCGGCCCGGTCGGCGGATGGCCGCTCGTCGTCGCCGTGCTCGTGCTCTATGGCATCTTCTACGCCGCGACCAACGGGGTGCTGATGGCACTGGCCGCGCCGCTCATGCCCGAACGCCTGCGCACGACCGGCCTCGCGCTGGTGCAGACCTGCCAGGCGGTGGCCTACGTCGGCTCCTCCGTCTTCTTCGGCGCCGCGTGGCAGTTCTGGGGTCCCACCGCCGCGTGCGTGTTCGCCGTACTCGCCGGGGGCGTCGCGATCGTCGCGACGGCGATCCTCCTGTTCGGAATCAACCGGCCGACCGCCACCGTGGAGGCGACGTCATGAGCGGACCGAGTGGACTGAGCCTGCGCGCGCGGGGCGTGATCGCCGGTTCCGCGGCCGCCCTGCTGGCCGTCGTGGCCGTCGGCTACGCCGTCAGCGCCCGTCCCGGCCCGTCCGCCCCCACCGGATCGAGCGTGGTGGCGGACGCCACGGCGCGCGACGGCGGCCCCCGGATCCAGGTGCTCAGCAACGGTGTGCTGTCCTCCGTCTCCCTCCAGGACCCGGGTGGCCCGCGAAACCTCACCTCTCAGCGGTGCGACCGCGCTTTTGCGGCCGGGGACACCATCGGCTGCCTGCGCCCGGTGAATCCGCTCGGCGCCACCCGGCTCGTCGTCCTCGATCGAGCTCTCCGGGAACGGCGGTCGATCCCGCTGACCGGTTTTCCCAATCGCCTCCGGGTGTCCGCCAGCGGCCGGATGGTCGCCTGGACGCTGTTCATCGACGGGCACTCCTACTCCTCCTCCGGGGGCGGGTTCTCCACGCGCGCCGGAATTCTCGACACCCGCACCGGCACGCTGACCGAGTCGGTGGAGGGGTTCGCGGCCACGGTCAACGGCCGGCCGTACCAGGCGGCGGACATGAACGTGTGGGGGGTCACCTTCGCCGACGACGACAACCGGTTCTACGCCACGATGTCCTCCGGCGGGCATCGCTACCTCATCGAGGGCGACTTCGCCGCCAGGACGTTCAAGACCGTGACGGACGGGGTCGAGTGTCCCTCCCTCTCCCCGGACGGCACCCGCATCGCGTTCAAGGCCGCCGTCGGCGGGGACCCCGCCCGGGGCTGGCGGTTGTCCGTACTGGACCTGGCCACCAGGGCGACGGTCGCCCTGGCCGAGAGCCGCAGTGTCGACGACCAGGCGATCTGGCTGAACGAGCACACCGTCGCCTACGGCCTGCAGCGCAGCGACGGCACCAACGACGTGTGGGCCGTCCCCGCGGACGGAACCGGCGGCCCCCGGCGGCTCGTCTCCGGGGCCAACTCCCCGTCGGTGGACGATCCCGGTCTCTGACCGCGTGAGGACGGGGGCGACGCGAGACGGCTCGTCGCCCCCGACGTCCTCGCGTGGCGAGGCCCTCGGCAAGGGGGCCGGCCAGGACGATCGGGCGTCCTCCGGCCAGGACGACGCCCCGCTTCGGAGAACCCCGCGGGTGGACGAGCCGTGGCGCCCTCTGTCCGCCGGTCACCGGCCAGGCCGCGGAAGGGGTCGCGGCGGCACTATACATCCAACCAAGCGATTGTTAGTCTCCGGCCATGTCGTCCATGATTGCCGGGGCTGCGGGCGGTGCCGGCCCCGCGAGGCCGTCCTTGCCGGAGAGACCCGCATGGCACCGGCGTTCGGCCGGCCCTGCCGCGTACCGAGCCTCGACGTCGGCCTTCCGTCTTCCCCTTCGGGCGGGCGGTGCTTCGGGTGCGCGATCGACCGCGGGTGGCTCATGGGCGTGCGGCGCTCACGGCGCGAGTAGTTAGAACCTGTTCTTACCAGTCGAATAGGGAGTATTGCATGATCGACAATACCTCGGACGACATCGACCCCAAGGGTGTATCCCGCCGCAGATTCATAACTGCAACAGGTTCTATAGTCGGCGCCGCGGCTCTCGCGGGCCGTGCCACCGCGGCCCAGGCGGAGGCCGTCCTCGCGGCCGCTCCGATCGCCGACGGCGCCCATGTCCCGGTCCTGGTGATCGGCACCGGATACGGCGGTTCCGTCGCAGCCCTCCGTCTCGCCCAGGCGGGCGTCGACGTGCACATGGTCGAGATGGGGATGGCCTGGGACACCCCCGGCCCCGACGGCAAGATCTTCTGTAGCACGCTCGCACCGGACCACCGGTCCTACTGGCTGCGCACCCGGACCAAACAGCCCCTCAACTACTTCCTCGGCTTCCCGATCGACAGGAACATCTCCCGCTACACCGGGATCCTGGACGCGGAGGAGTTCGGCGGCATCACGGTCTACCAGGGCCGCGGCGTCGGCGGTGGTTCGCTGGTCAACGGCGGCATGGCGGTCACCCCCAAGCGCGAGGAGTTCGGCACCGTCCTCCCGTCGGTGAACGCCGACGAGATGTACGACACCTACTACCCACGCGCCAACGCCGGGCTCGGGGTCGGGGCCATCGACCCGGCCTGGTTCGAGTCCGCCGCCTGCTACCAGTACTCCCGGGTCGGGCGTAAGCACGCCGGACGTTCCGGCTTCCCCTTCGGCTTCGTGCCCAACGTGTACGACTGGGACTACATGGAGCGGGAGTCGGCCGGAACCGCCACCAAGTCGGCGCTGGCCGGGGAGATCCTCTACGGCAACAACCACGGCAAGAAATCTCTGCAGCGGACCTACCTCGCCCAGGCCAAGGCCACCGGCAGGGTGACCGTCTCACCGCTGCACCAGGTCACCTCGGTCGCGCCGGCGGGCGGCGGCTACACCGTCGTCATCGACCAGCTCGACACCGGCGGCGACACCACGACCACCAAGACCGTGACCGCGGACAGGGTGTTCTTCGCCGCCGGCAGCGTCGGCACCAGCAAGCTGCTGGTCAAGCTGAAGGCCACCGGTGTGCTCCCCGGCCTGAACGACGAGGTGGGCAAGGGCTGGGGCGACAACGGCAACGTCATGTGCGGCCGCGCCAACCACCTGTGGGATCCCACCGGCGGTCTTCAGTCGACCATTCCGTGCGCCGGCATCGACAACTGGACCGCCGGCGGGGTGTTCGCCGAGGTCGCGCCGTTGCCCGTGGGGATCGAGACCTTCGCCTCGTTCTACCTGTCGATCACCAAGAATCCGAACCGTGCCCAGTTCTCCTGGAACGCCGCGACGGGCAAGGTCGACCTGAACTGGCAGGCCGCCTGGAAGCAGCCGTCCGTCACCATGGCCAAGACGATCTTTGACAAGATCAACGCGAAGGAGGGGACGATCTACCGGACCGACCTCTTCGGCGTCTACAAGATCTGGGGTGATCACCTCACCTACCACCCGCTCGGCGGCGCGGTGCTGAACAGGGCCACCGACAACTACGGCCGGCTCGGCGGCTATCCCGGCCTGTACGTCATCGACGGCTCGCTGATCCCCGGCAACACCAGCGTCAACCCGTTCGTCACGATCACGGCGCTCGCCGAACGGAACATCGAAAAGATCATAGCCACCGACCTTTGACGTGCTCCCCACCCTGAAAGGACTCTGTCGGCCGACTCGAGTCGTGGTCGCTGTTGACGTGGCGCGATGGAGGAAGCCTCTCGCAGACAGTGCGTGAGGAAGGTTCTGCCGTGTCTTTGCGTCCCCGTCCCGTTGGTGAGGTGCCGGAATCGACGGTCCGGGTGGCGTGGGCGGCGTGTTCCAACACGATCAGCGGCGATAACCCTGAGAGCACCACCTTCACGAGTTCACCGACATCAAGCATGACTCAGCGTGATGCGATGAGATGTACCGTCACCACCGAATCTGCGACAGAGCCGTTTTTTCTACAGTCCCGATCGCGAAATCTGTTCCTGATCCAATTTTCATATGTCGCTGAAACGCGCACGTGTGGGTGATCCGCCGGATTCTGTAGAGACTCCCGAGACCGCTGAGTCCTCTCCCGCTGTCAACGACGCCCGTATTCATTGGAGTGCCATTGACACCGACAGGGCAGGCGGATATCTCTCCATAGAGGGGAACCGAAGGCGACCTGGCCGAAGTCGGAATCCTGAATCACTGGCCGTAACAGGGAGACGGTCACTCACGTTGGATTATCGGCCGTAATGGGGGACGGTCGCTCACATCTTGGATTCGAGCGGCTGCCCGCGTATGCCAATTCGAGAGGAGAGCACAATGCCTACCTTCGAAAATGATCCGGTGGTCAGCAAGGAAAATGGCACTGCGGTGTGGGGCCAAAGCAGTTCGTGGATGGGTGTCGTCGGCACGAGCAAGAGCACGGACGGCGGCCATGGAGTCATGGGCGACGCAATCGGTACCGGCGTCGTGGGGGTCAGTCAAACGTGGCTGGGAGTGTACGGCGAGACTCACGCCCCGGCCAGTTCTGGCGCGGCTGCTGTCATGGGCGACGGCAAGGGCGGCGGTGACGGCGTCAAGGGGGTCGCACGAGCGCCGGGCAAGGCCGCGGTCTGTGGCTTCCAGCTTGGAAACAATGGGCCCGGGGTCTTCGGCCGAGGCGTACCTGCCGGACACTTCGAGGGCAACGTGGTGGTCACCGGCGACCTCGTGCTGGCCGGCGCGGACGTAGCCGAGCAGTTTGACGTCACCAGGCAGGAGGGCGGTGGCGCTGGCGTCGGCCCCGGCAGTGTCGTTGTCCTTGATGAGGAAGGTGCCCTCGCACCGTGCACGGGCCCCTACGACACCCGTGTGGTTGGCGTGGTCTCCGGTGCGGGCGACCGTAAGCCGGCGCTCATCCTCGACCGCGGCCCACATGGGCACGAGCCCGAAGCGGAGGCTGGGCGGTGTGCGCTCGCAGTCGTGGGCAAGGTCTGGTGCCAGAGCGACGCCTCTCTGCACCCCATCCGGGTCGGTGACCTGTTGACCACGTCGTCGACACCAGGACACGCCATGGCCGCGGTGGACCGCAACGCTTCGTTTGGTGCCGTGCTCGGGAAGGCATTGTCACCGCTGGCCTTAGGCACCGGCCTGGTCCTCGTCCTCGTCGGCTTGGGATGATCCATGCCGAACTTGTCTGATTCCTGCCGGGTCGATCGCCTGCCGGTCAGTGTCCGCAAGCTTGCCAGGGACGCCGGCATGAGCTTTCCGCTATCGCTGCGGGCGTTTCTTCGCGATGCGCCTTGTCCGCACACCGAATGCGTAACACTTCACCTGAAGTCTCTTTCGGAACCAAATGTTCCCGTCCGAACAATGCTCGTCTCAATGCGTACTGTTTACAATACCGCCAACGTCGGCGTGCGAGTCGGCAGTCGAGAAGACCTGGGCGGCAACGCATTCGCAATGCTGCGCGACCTGGACACGGGCACCTGCATAATGGGTGGCACTCCTACCGCTGAGCAGACCACGTTGTTCGCCAACCGCAACAATGTTGGCATCAACGATATCGTGATCTACTTTGTTCGTACCACGAACCCAGGGTCGAACGGCTGCGCCAACCATCCGACCGGCCGACCGGGTGCAGTCGTAACGCGGGGAGCAACACAATGGACGTTAGCCCATGAGATCGGGCACGTCCTTGGGCTTCGGCACGTCGATGATCCGCCGCCTCCAAATCCGGGTGCTCCCTCTCCTTTACTGGATCGGCTGATGACTGGGCGCGGGACCGCCTCCATCACAAATCCACCGCCTGATCTCATCAACACGGAGGTCACAACCATGCGCTCATCACCACTCACTTGAAGGTGACGCCATGTCAGTTAACAGAGAAGACGTCCTCAGCGCGCTGCGGCCGGACGAACCCAACTATCCCGACGCGGCACAGCACTTGGGAGCAGAGGCGGCGCCGATCCTGGCAGAGCTTGTCCAGGCCGACGATGTGGAACTCGCCGCCAAGGCGGCATCGTTGGCGGGGTTCCTCAGCTCGGAATCGGCACGGGCGGCGCTGGAGCGGGCTGCCATCCACCAAGATCCAGTGGTCCGAGTTGCAGCAGCGGCATCGCTTCAGCGCCACCCAAAGCTAGCGGGCGAACTGATAGGCCGGCTGCTGACCGATCCTGACCTTGGTGTTCGAAAATGGACATTAAGGTCGCTCCAGGCGGTTAAGCCACACGGCCTGAGAGGTCAAGTAGAGGCGCTCGCGTCCACCGAACAGGTGCCCGCGCTCCGGGAGCTCGCCCACCGGATCGCCGAACAACTCCCTTCATGAAGCCTCGGGAAATCCCTGCCGCAGATGAGGGATGATGTGCCGGCAAGTGCTCAGCGACGTATCGAGACGAGGGAAGGCGGACTTCGTACATGGTCCGGCCAGCCGGAGTCTTCGGACGATGTTGAGGCAGAACAACGGGAAAAAGGCGAAGCTGAGTATTTCTTGGAACGATGGGTGGCGAGGATCCGTGGCCACCACCCATTGGAGGCGAGTCGGCCGCCGCCCGAACGCGGCACTCGGACGTCGTCCAGCATTGCGATGAACGGCAGTCATCGCGCTATCGCTGACAGAACCCGAAGGTCGCAACGTAGGTGGCGTTCGGCCTGGCCGTGTGAGTTGGGTTTGCCGACCCGGGGCGAACCCCTACCCCGAAATCCCTGAATGCCGGATTCAGGATGATGGGTCGATGAGTATTGCTTCCCATCCACTCGGTGACGGCCCTCCTCGGGGTATTCGCGCCGCTGCCCGCGCCGGCGAAGGCGATCTCCGCATACCTCCGCGACGTATAGGAGGGGCAGTAGCCCTCGGCGTTGATGCGAATGGTGGGTGTTGAACGGGTCGCCGGATTGATGTGCTTGTCTGCCCCACCCGTCCACCACTTCTGAGCCACGCTGGCTACCGTGTGCCTGGCCGCCGCCCTCGCCAGGGGATCGGAAAGCGAGAGTGCCGGCAGTCCGGCCTTTGCTCGCTCGGCGTTGATGAGGCACGCTGTCGCCCGAGCAACCACGAGGTTTTCGAGGAAGTAGTGCTGGTGTGGGCTGAAGGGACCTCGGTCGTAGTCGGCCAGCGAAAGGTTGCAGTTCGGCGGGGCGGCGGCGGCCGGCGAAGCATCGACCTGGATGAGCGTGGCCGACAGCACGCTCACCGATGTGAAGGCCACTGCGGCCCGTGCCCGAGATCCACGACTTCTCATTGCGTTCTCCCCCGAACTGGTTGATCAGATGTCAGGGGATGCCTGACCGTACTGACCGCTTCGCCCGCGCAAGGCAAGCACCATTGGCCCGCACAGCCGTCACATTCATGCTGACAGTGCCTGAGTGGACCTTCGCGTGATCCTGTTTCTGCAGGTTAAGCGGTAAGTGACTACGGAATGGGGTTTCGCTGCGGCGTGTCGTATGCAACCCTCACCTGCGGGTTTTGGCCAAGGTGTCCAGGCCCATTGCGATACGTGGCGGGATCCACCCCCAAAGGCCGGTGTGGGAGTGACGGGCCCGGCGCGACGCCAACTCTGAAATGTGCTCCACGTCCGCTCCTCACCGGGGGAGAGGAAGTGGAGCAGCGTGCCCCAGTCCCCCGCGCGACTGATCCCCCTGTCCCTGTACCGCCCCGCGCGTCCTGTTGCGCCTGCCCTTGCCTCCGCCACGCGGACCTCGAGCTCTGGGGGTGGAAGACCTCGCCCTGCGTCACCGCTATGCCCCGTGCTGATCGACGCCGAGATCCGCGAGCGCGTCGATGTTCTGCCCGGCCGCACCGCTGCTGTCCCGGAGGCCTGGCTTCGTGCCCATCCCAGGGTGCGGATCGTGTGCCGGGACGACCCGGGCGCCTGCACCGAAGCGATCGGCCGGCGGCGGGGAAGTCTTGGTCGTCTCCGATCGCCGTCGACGGGAGGAGAATTGTCGGAGTGCTCTGATACATGTGGGCCATGGGTGTGAGCGTTGGTGAGTTCCTGGAGATGCTGGGCAAGCTGCCCGAGGTCAAGCAGCACGACAGCGACGGCTGGGTCTCCCTGAAGGTGCACGGTAAGGGGTTCGGTTACCTCTGGGAGAAGACGGAGACCGTGGGGCTCAAGGCCACGATCGAAGAGCAGATCGCGATGGTGGCGGAGCGGCCGGAGGTGTTCGAGGTCCAGTTCACCGCGGGCCGGTTCGGCTGGGTCGTGGTGCACCTGGGGAAGATCGACTCTGAGGAGCTGTTCGAGCTGGTCAACGAGGCCTGGTGCCTGACGGCTCCCAGACAACTGGTCGACGCGCACGAGGCCGGGTCCGGCAGGCCGCGCGTCGACTTCTGACGTCACCGCCTGATCGTCGTGGCGCGCGGACGTCGTCGCCGAAACGTTGAGGAGGTCGCACCCACGGCGTGATCCGATGTCAGGTGGGTGCGACCCTCGGCGGGGCCCGACCGGGGGGCAGGCCCTGCCGCCGCCGGCGGACCCCGATCCGTATTTCCAGGTCAGAGGGATCTGGGCGACGGGCGGAAGAGAAGGTTCCAGTCGTCCCCCTCCAAGGTTGCTTTGAGGTAGCTTCGCTACGGTTCTTGCCATGGGTTGGAAAAGCAAGGTCAACGTGGCCCTGGAAGAGGCGACCGGATACCGGTTCAAGAAGACGACGAGCCGGCAGCCACCGGCTCCCGCCCCCCCTCCCGCTCCGGAGATCCGGCCTCCGGCCGACCCGGCGGTGGATCGCCTGCTCACAGCGCCGGTTTTTGTGCTGTCTCCGCCACGCTCCGGGTCTACCCTGCTCCGGGTTCTGCTCAACAGTCATTCGCAGCTCCACGCACCGCACGAGATGCACATCCGACGGCTCACGGTGAACCTGACCACCGACCCCGTGCAGCAGGCGATGGAGGCGCTCGGCCACAACCAGAGTGACATCGAGCACATTCTCTGGGATCGAATGCTCCACCGGGAGCTGGCAAGGAGCGGGAAACCGTTCATCGTCGACAAGACACCGAGCAATTCGTTCGCCTGGAAACGCATCGCCACCTGCTGGCCCGACGCCCGCTTCATCTTTCTTCTGCGGCATCCGGCGTCCATCGCCCGGTCCTGGCACGAGGGCGACCCGGCTGAGCGGCCGATGGAGGAGGCGGTGCGCCACACCGTCCGCTTCATGCGGGCCGTCGAGGACGCCCGCAAGGCGTTCGACGGGCTCACCGTGACCTACGAGGACCTGACCCAGTCGCCGGAGGAGACGCTGCGCCGCATCTGCGGCTTCCTCGACGTGCCCTGGGAGCCGGGCATGCTCTCCTACGGAGAACACGAGCACGGCGGGTTCGTCAAGGGCATCGGCGACTGGAAGGAGAAGATCCGCACGGGGAGCGTGCAGCCCGGCCGTCCCCTCCCGCGACCGGACGAGGTGCCGCAGGACCTTCTGCCGATCTGCGAGGCCTGGGGGTATCTGGGCGACTGATCGCCTCTGAACGGGGCCGCCGGACGAAGGCCGCCATGCGCGGGCCCGGAGCCCGGAAGAGGCGAGTGCCTGTGCACGGCGGAAGTGAACCCCGCGCGGAAGTGAACCCCGCGCGGAAGTGAACCCCGCGCGGAAGTGAACCCCGCGCGGAAGTGAACCCCGCGCGGCGACGAACCCCGCGCGGTGATGACCCCGCGCGGCGACGAACCTCGCGCGGCGGAAGTGACCCCCGCGCGGTGATGACCCCCGCGCGGCGAGGACGGGCGCCTGTGTGAGGCGGGAGAGGGCGCCCGTACGCGGCGGGAGCCGGTGAGGACCCGGTGAGGAGCCGGTCCGAAGACCGCCGCCATGAAACGTTCATCGCTCACCTCTCACCCGCGGACCGCGGGAATCCGGCGCGGCCCGAGGAGTTCCACCAGGTCGTTTCCACGGTCACCCGGCCGTGGCCGCCGGGCGTGATCGACGCGGATTCGGCGATCTTCCGCGAGAGCTCTGTTGACCGGGCATGCCGGGGTGGTTAGCATCCGGTTAATTTGATTGCCTTCCGAAAGTTTCGCTGACTTATCGAAATTTTCATCCAGCAGTAATCCATCCCCATGGAGATCGCGAATGAGAAGGTTCGCCGTCGGTTCACCGGCCTCCGCACGTATGTCCCGGAGAGCGCCGTCGAGGCTCCTGAGACTCCTGCTTTCGTTGACGCTCGTGGCCACCGCGACCGCTTTCACCGCCCCCATGGCCTGGGCCGCCGGAAAGGATCCCGGATCCGCCGGAAACGCGAGGAAGGGGAACCTCGCCCACGGTGAGGCGGCCGATCCGGACACGTACATCTCCACCACCGCGGGATCCGGCCGCTTCCCCCTCGTGGCGTCCGGCAGGGCCGCGCCGCTCGTGGTCGACGCGGGCGACCATCCGGGAGTGATCCGGGTGGTGAGCGATCTCCAAACCGATCTCAAGCGGGTCACTGGTGTCCGGCCCGCCGTCTCGGTCGGCCGGATCCCTCGGCAGGACGACGTGGTGCTCATCGGAACCATCGGCAAGAGCCCGCTCATCGACGACCTCGTGACCGCGGGGAAGCTGGACGTGACCGCGATCGCGGGAAAGTGGGAGACGTCCCTCCAGCAGGTGGTGCAGAACCCCCTGCCGGGCGTCCGCCGGGCGTTCGTGATCGCCGGCAGTGACCAGCGCGGCACGATCTACGGCGCGTACGACGTCTCGAAGCGGATCGGCGTGTCCCCCTGGTCCTGGTGGGACGACGTTCCGCCGCGCCATCAGGAGGCGCTCTACGTGCTGCCGGGCCGGCACAGCCAGGGCACGCCGAAGGTGAGATACCGCGGTTTTTTCATCAACGACGAGAACCCCGCCCTGGGCACCTGGGCGCCCCGGTACTTCGGCCCCGGTCTGGCCCCGGGCTTCGCGGGCGGCTTCAACAGCACGTTCTACGCCAAGGTCTTCGAGGTCATGCTCCGGCTCAAGGCCAACTACCTCTGGCCGGCGGTCTGGGGCCGGGCGTTCGCCGAGGACGACCCGGCGAACCACCGGACGGCCACCGCGTACGGCGTCGTGATGGGCACCTCGCACGAGGCGCCGATGATGCGGGGCATCGAGGAGTGGAACCGGCACGCCGTGGCCGCGGTGCGCGACAGCCAGGGCAACATCACCAAGCCGGGCAGCGATCCGTACGGCGGCACCGGCGAGTGGAGCTTCCGCCGCAACGGCGAGGCCATCAAGAAGTACTGGGCCGACGGCATCCGCCGGATGCGGGAACAGGACTACGAGGGCGTGGTCACCCTCGGCATGCGCGGCAACGGCGACGTGAGCCTGCCCGACGGCGACGGCATCGAACTGATGGAGAGCATCCTGGCCGCCCAGCGTGAGATCCTGGCCACCGAGAGCGGTGAGGACCTGGAGACGATCCCGCAGGTCCAGACCCTCTACAAGGAGGTCCAGCGCTACTGGGACCAGGGGCTGCGCCCGCCGGACGACGTGACCGTCGTCTTCTGCGACGACAACTGGGGCAACATGCGCAAGCTGCCCGACCAGAGCCTTCCACAGCGCGGCGGCGGCTACGGCATGTACTACCACTTCGACTATGTCGGTGGCGGGCGGAACTACAAGTGGGCCGACACCGTCAACCTCGCCGGCACCTGGGAGCAGCTGCACACGAGCTACACCTACGGCGTGGACCGGCTCTGGGTCGTCAACGTGGGAGACATGAAGAACGAGGAGCTCCCGCTCCAGTTCTTCCTCGACTACGCGTGGGACCCCGACCGCTGGCCGCTGGAGCGGCTCGGGGAGTGGGAGCGGCAGTACGCGGCACAGAACTTCGGGCCGGAGAAGGCCAAGGAGATCGCCGAGGTGCTGAGCACCTACGGTCACCTGCAGTCTCGCCGCAAGCCGGAGCTGCTGAACCGCCGGATCAGCCTCGACCCCACCAAGGACCTTGCCACGGACTCCTCCGCCGTGGTCTACGACGACAGGGACACCCCCTTCAGCCTGACCGCCTACCAGGAGATGGACCGGGTCACCGCGGAGTGGCAGCGCCTCGCGGCGAAGGCCGAGAAGATCCGCGCCTCCCTGCCGAAAGCCTATGACGACGCCTACTACCAGCTCGTCTACTACCAGGTGAAGGCGACGGCCAACCTGTACGCGCTGCGCAACGCGCAGTTCACCAACATCCTCTACGCCAGGCAGGGACGCGCCGCCACCAACGACCTCGCGGACCTCGCCCAGGCCCGGTTCGACGAGGACCAGGCGATGTCCGCCTACTACAACAACACGCTGGCCGAAGGGAAGTGGAAGGGCTTCCAGACGCAGCCGAAGATCGGTTACGGGGATGTGGAGCGCTACGGGCCGAACGCGCCCTGGCAGCAGCCCGAGCAGAACAACGTGGCCCTGCCGGACGCCTTCTATCCCCACCTCCAGCGCATCGAGGTCCCGGAGGCCGCCGAGCTGGGCGTCGCCGTGGACGGGTCCGACAGGTGGTGGCCCGGACAGGGGCCCCCGGCCGTGCTGCCCGCCTTCAGCCCCTACCAGAGCGGGCCGGGGCAGTACATCGAGGTGTTCAACCGGGGCACGAAGGCGTTCGACTACACGATCAGGCCGGCCGTGCCGTGGGTGAGCGTCACCCCGAAGGCGGGCCGCGTCGGCAAGCAGGTGCGCGCCACCGTGCGCGTCGACTGGTCGCGTGCCCCGAAGGGAAAGACCGAGGTGCCCATCACGGTCTCCGGGCCGAACGGCGCGAGCGTGGTGGTCAAGGCCGTCGTGGACAACCCGTCCATGCCGGGCAAGCAGGTCAAGGGCTTCGTGGAGGCGGGCGGCCACGTCTCGATCGAGGCCGACCACTACACCAGGGCGGTGACCTCCTCCGGGGTCGGCTGGAAGCTCATCCCGGACATCGGACGGACCGGAAACGGCATGACGCCCTTCCCCGTCACCGCGTCGCGCCGGATACCCGGCGGCGACGGCCCGCGGCTGGAATACACGATGACCACGTTCACCACCGGGCCCGTCAAGGTCTCGGCGTTCCTTTCGCCCAGGAACAACGTCCTGCCGACGGACGGGCTCAAGTACGCCGTCTCGATCGACGACCAGGCGCCGCAGATCGTGAACGTCACGGCCGCCACCGGCGCCAACGACACGACCATGAACAGGCAGTGGGAGCGGAACACGTCCGACAACGTCAACGTGACCACCACCACGCACACGATCGGCACGCCGGGCGTCCATGTCCTGAAGATCTGGATGGTCGACCCGACGGTGGTGGTGCAGCGGCTCGTGGTGGACACGGGCGGCGTCCTGCCAAGTTACCTGGGACCTCCGGAGAGCATGAGAGCCGGACGGTAGCCAGTATGTGATCATCGGGGCGGTCCTCCACGCCGCCCCGGTGATCACCTTTGGTCGCGTCGCAGGGGATGGTCCTCCGGGATCTCGACGATGACGATGCGCACCCCGTCCGGGTCCTCGATCCAGGTCTCGATGAGCCCCCACGGCTCCCGGCGCGGTGCCCGCGTCACCCGGACCCCCGCGGCGACCAGCCGTTCGTGCTCGGCGTGGACGTCGCGGACCTGGAGCCAGATCTCCAGCGCCCCTCCTCGCGCGTCGTCGAAACGCCCGGAGACCTCCAGGAATCCATGACCGAGGAAGAACACCACGCCCGGATCGCCGGGCGGCCCGAACTCGCGGTAGACCGCCAGACCCATCACGTCACGATAGAACCGGCGACTGCGATCCAGGTCGGCAGGACGCAGGAGGATCCGGCTGCTGAGCACTTCCATGCCCCATTCCTGCCCGCGCCTCGCGATCACCACCGCGCCGGCCGGACGCGATTTCCGCGGCCGTCGCCCGCGCCGGGCGGCCGGTGAGGCCGGCGCCGTGACCGCCCGGGCCTCCCCGCACCCGCCGCCCCGGGCAGCGTGATCTCGTACAATGAGCCGATGACCTCCCCCGAGAACGTTCCCGAGGTGAGTGACGCGTCGCGCGTGCTGCACCGCGTCTTCGGCTACACCTCGTTCAGGGAAGGCCAGCAGGAGATCATCGAGCATGTCGTCGCCGGGCGCGACGCGCTCGTGCTCATGCCGACCGGCGGCGGTAAATCACTGTGCTACCAGATTCCCGCGCTCGTGCGGGAAGGCGTCGGCGTCGTCGTCTCACCGCTCATCGCGCTCATGCAGGACCAGGTCGACGCCCTGACGGCTCTCGGAGTGCGGGCGGGGTTCCTCAACTCCACGCAGGACCACGACGAGCGCCGCCAGGTCGAGTCGGCCTTCCTCGCCGGTGAGCTGGACCTGCTCTACCTGGCACCGGAACGCCTGCGGGTCGAGTCGACGCTGCGACTGCTCGATCGCGGCGCGATCTCCCTGTTCGCCATCGACGAGGCACACTGCGTGGCCCAGTGGGGGCATGACTTCCGGCCCGACTACCTGGCGCTGTCCACCCTGCACGAGCGCTGGCCCACCGTGCCCCGCATCGCGCTGACCGCGACCGCCACCGAGGCCACCCACGCCGAGATCGCGTCCCGGCTGAACCTGGGGGAGGCCCGTCACTTCGTGGCGAGCTTCGACCGGCCGAACATCCAGTACCGCATCGAGCCGAAGAACGAGCCCAGGCGGCAGCTGCTGAAACTGCTGCGCACCGAGCACCCGGGAGACGCCGGCATCGTCTACTGCCTGTCGCGCGCCTCCGTCGAGAAGACCGCCGCGTTCCTGGCGGAGAACGGATTCCAGGCGCTGCCGTACCACGCGGGACTCGACGCGCGCGTCCGGGCCGCGAACCAGGCGCGCTTCCTGCGCGAGGACGGCGTCATCATGGTCGCCACCATCGCGTTCGGCATGGGCATCGACAAACCCGACGTGCGATTCGTCGCCCACCTCGACCTGCCCAAGTCCGTCGAGGGCTACTACCAGGAGACCGGCAGGGCAGGCCGCGACGGCCTCCCCTCCACCGCCTGGCTGGCCTACGGCCTCCAGGACGTCGTGCAGCAGCGCAAGATGATCGACACCTCCGAGGGCGACGCGGCCCACCAGCGCCGTCTGGGCAGCCATCTCGACGCCATGCTGGCTCTCTGCGAGGCGGTCGAGTGCCGCCGTGTGCAGTTGCTCGCCTACTTCGGCCAGCGGAGCACCGCCTGCGGCAACTGCGACACGTGCCTGTCGCCGCCCGAATCATGGGACGGTACGGTCGCCGCCCAGAAGCTCCTGTCGACCGTGCTTCGGCTCCAGCGCGAGCGGCGCCAGAAGTTCGGCGCGGGCCAGATCATCGACATCCTGCTCGGAAAGAAGACACCGAAGGTCATCCAGCACGACCACGCGTCCCTGACGGTGTTCGGCGTCGGCACGGAGCTGAGCGAGAGCGAGTGGCGCGGGGTGGTGCGCCAGCTGCTGGCCCAGGGCCTGCTGACCGTCGAGGGCGACTACGGCACGCTGGTGCTCACCGACACGAGCGCCGAGGTGCTGGGCCGGCAGCGGCAGGTCCCGCTGCGGCGCGAGCCCGAGCGGGCGGCCCGAGCCGCCAAGGCCCCCAAGGCCGCCAAGTCTCCCCGCGCCACCCCCGCCGACCTGCCTGAAGAGGCGATGCCGATCTTCGAGCTGCTCCGCTCCTGGCGTGCCGCCACCGCGAAGGAACAGGGGGTGCCCGCGTATGTGATCTTCCATGACGCGACCCTGCGCGAGATCGCGGCCGAGCTCCCGTCGTCCCTGGACGAACTGAGCAAGGTGAGCGGCGTCGGCGAGAACAAACTGGCGAAGTACGGGCAGGAGATCCTGGACGCCCTCAGCGCCCAACTCCAGCCCACCGGGACGGAACCGCCGTCCGGACAGACGGACTAGGCGAAAGCCCTCGCGTCGTGGAGGAGGACCCGGCCGTCGCGTCGGCAGCGGCCGGATCGTGGCCGGCGTGCGGGTCGTGACCGTACGGCGCTCTCGCCGGGCGGGTCAGGTTGTGATCAGGATGGCCGGGTGGGCCTCGTGGACCGCGTTCAGGGCCCAGCGCATCCGGGTTTCGTACGCCTCGGGGTGGTCACCGGCCTCCTGGGCGACGAAGGCCGCGCAACAGGCGAGATCGGCATGACGGAGACGTATCTGGTCTTCGATGGTCGCGCGCACCCGATCCGGCGACGGATCTTCCGATGCCTGCAGGGCGGAGGCAAAGAGAACCTGCGCCAGGTCGGACGCTCCCATCATGGTTTCCATTGCGTGTCCCTTCCCCAGGGGCTTCCAAGTCTGACGGACCTCCGAGGCCCCCGCTACCCGTTTTAACCCCTATTCACATCCTCATCATCTCGCCTGGCTCTGACATTTTCTGCCGGTTCAGCGGCTCGCCGGGGTGCGCGATCGCAGTGGGCGTTTCCGGAAGCGACAGCTCAAGGGGGACGGTTCAGGACGGAGCCCCGATGGCACGGCGGACCGCGACCGGACCCGCCACGGGGGCGCTCCCGCCCCGGTGTTCAGGGTTCGGCCGGACGGCTCGCCCCGCTCCACCGTCACTGGAAGGACGGCGGTGGAGCGAGGCGGGCCCGGCTCGGGTCACGAGCCGACGAGCCCCGTCCCGTCGGTTCGACTCCGCTCATGCCGGCGCGATTCGGCGCCCGCGCGGGTGGCCGCCGGTCTGCGCGGTCACCCCGCCTGCGCCGTGAGGCGATCGAAGAGATCGAGCGCGGCCCGCCGCACCTCGTCGGGGGAGACGCCGTCCAGGACGTTCCGGGCCTCGGCGAGGTCGCGCGTGGTCGCGCAGGTGATGGCCACCGACTTGGCGGCGGCGTGGTCGAGCGGTCCGGTCGACGTGTTCGCCAGCATCTCCGCTTTCGCGGCGAGATCGAGGTTGTCGCTCATATGTGGTTCGGTCAACGGGTTCTCCTTGAGCGTTGGCGGTTCGGGCCATTGTCGATCACTCATGCGGTTCCGGATGTCGAGAGTGACACATAGCTCGCAAGACCAGGAGTAGCGACACGAAACCTCGTGTGGCGGCCGACTCCCGGTGCGGCCCGTTCTTTCTCACCGGCAAACCAGAGTGAAAAAACGCCAGTCCAGTCACAGCGGCAGCATCGCGTTTCGCGAACAAGCTGCCGACATTCTGGAAGGATCGCGTAAATATCCTGTCGGACATCGAGACTGACGGACAGTGACTGATGCCCCCCATCGATCAAATCACCACCTTCATATCGGATCAGCCGGTCGGAACGATCATCATCTGCGTGATCGCCCTGCTTATTCTGACCCTGGTCTTTTTTGTGTCCCGCACGGCCTATCGCGCGGGGACCCGGTTCTTCCACCGTTTCGTCGCACCCCGTCCGGTGGAGGACATCCTCACCATCGTCGCAGCCAGTATCGCGACAGGTGTATCCGCCCAGGGTATGTGGCGTTTCTCCGGTGACGTTCTGGGCTTCGACGGGCCGTTGAGGTTCCTGCTCTTCGCCTTCATCGAGGTCGCCGTCATCACCAGCGCGGTACGGGCCCGCCGCAACATGAGGGAGAACTACTCCGCCGGCATCGACGGTGTCGCCGTATGGGCGCTCACCGGCCTGACCGCGGTGTTGTCGAGCATGGACGCCCGCAGCCTCGCCGAGGCCGTGTTCCGGCTCGCCGCCCCGCTGGTGGCGGCATGGCTGTGGGAGCGCGGCATGGCGATCGAGCGCCACCGCATCACCGGGCGTTCCCGCATCAACTGGCGGATCACCCCCGAGCGCGCGCTGGTCCGCATCGGACTGGCCGAGGTCAGCGACCGCACCGCGAGCGAGGTGGACGCGCACCGCAGGCTGACCCGTGTCGCGCTGGCCGCCAAGCGCGCTCGCGCGCTTCGCGAGGCCGGGGCGTCCGACCGGAAGATGCGGGCGGCCCTCGTCAAGCTGGACCGTGCCATGGATCGTGCGGTGGAGCACAGCGGCCTGGCGGTCGACTCCGCCCGGCAGGAGGCGCTGCTCTCCCAGATCGGGGCGCTCTACAACACCGCCGCCCTGATCGATCTGAGCCCGCCCGTCCCGTGGAGTCGCGAGGCCGGCGAACCGCCCGCGCGCCCGGCGGTGTCGGGGGCGCCGGTGATGCTGCTCGCCGATGACGACGAGGAGGAGCTCCAGCTGCCGGAGACGCCCTCGCCCGTCGTCGACACGGCGCAGCGCGCGGCCCAGATGCGTGCCGCGCGGAAGTACTGGGACAACCAGATCGAGCGGAAGTTCGTCCCCCGGGCGACCGACATCGCCCACGAGACCGGCATCGCCCTGGCCACCGCCCGCGAGTACCGCGCCCTGTGGAAGCTGGAGCCCAAGGCTCACGCGCTGCTGGAGGCCGCCTACAGCGAGCACGGGATCATCGACACGGGGACGTTCCCCGCCATCGAGACGGAGCACGTCCTGACGGTGAACGGCTCGTCCTCCAACCGCTGACCTGCCGGGAGATCGGGACCTTCGGTCTCCCGGGAACCGGTCGATGCCGGTCGGCCCCAAGCCGGACAACGGGCACCCCGGCAGCGGGCCGGCGGCGAACAGCGAACAGGCCGCCGAGGGCTTCGGCACCCACCCGGCTACGTGGACTCGCGGACGATGAGGGTCGTCGGCAGTATCACCGGGTCCAGGTGCTCGGCGCCGTCGATGAGGGCGAGCAGCAGGCGGACCGTCTCCTCGGCGACCCGTTCCAGGGGCTGCCGGATGGTCGTGAGCGGGGGGTGCGTGGAGAGCGCCACCGTTGAGTCGTCGAACCCGCCCACCGCGACGTCCTCGGGCACCCGCCGCCCGGCCGCGCGCAGGGCCGACAGCGCGCCCGCGGCCATCAGATCCGAGGCGACGAACACCGCGTCGAGGTCGGGGACCCGCTCCAGCAGCCGTGCCATGGCGCTCTCCCCGCCCAGCTGGGTGTAGTCGCCGTGCTCGATCAGCTTCTTGGACGCCTTCCTGCCGAGGATGTCGGCGAAGCCCTCCAGCCGCTGCACCCCGCCCGGGGTGTCGAGCGGGCCGGTGATGGTGGCGATCCGCCTGCGGCCCAGCTCCACCAGGTAGCGCGTCATCTGCCGGGCGCCCTCCCGATCGTCCGCCGCCGCGTAGGGGATCACGTTCTCCCGTCCGATGACCGACCCCTGGGCGACGACGGCCACCGGGATGTCCACCAGCGCGTCGACCAGCGTGTCGCCCGCGTGGGTGGAGACCAGGAACACCCCGTCGGCGTGGCCGCCGCGCAGATAGCGGACCACCCGGTCGCGGTCGCCGTCGTTCCCGGCGATCATCATCACCAGCGACACGTCCCGCTCGGCGAGCCGGCGGGTGGCGGTCCGCAGGAGCACGCTGTAGTTGGGATCCTCGAACAATCTCTCCTGAGGTTCGGACAGGACCATCACCACCGAACCGGTCCGCTGGGTGACCAGGCTGCGGGCGGCGCGGTTGAGGACGTATCCGGTCTCGGCGATGGCCCGTTGGACGGCGGCGTGCGAGGCGGGGCTGACGTAACGGTCGTCGTTGAGCACCCGGGAGACCGTTCCCCGGGAGACCCCCGCCGCCGCCGCGACGTCGTGAATGGTCGGACGCTTCGCCATGCTGCCATTGTCCCCTCGGCCGGTGGCCGGCCTGCCGCCGATTCGCCCGATCACTAGCTTTTCACTGCTCCGCCGGCCAGATCGGTCCGCCAGTAGCGCTGCATCGTGAGGAACAGCGCGATCAACGGGATGATCGAGATCAGCGTGCCCGTGAGGATCAGGTTGTACAGCGACGGCTGGTTGGCCCCCGCCGCGAGCAGCGTGTAGAGGCCGACCGTCAGCGGGAACTTCTGGTCGTCGCCCAGCATGATGAAGGGCAGCAGGAAGTTATTCCAGATCGCCACGAACTGGAACAGGAAGATGGTCACCATGCCGGGAAGCATCAGGGGCAGGGCCACCCGGCGGAGCAACAGCCAGTGCCCGGCCCCGTCGATGCGCCCGGCCTCCAGCAGGGCGTCGGGGATGGCGGCGGTGGCGTAGATGCGCGCCAGGTAGATGCTGTACGGGTGCAGGATCTGCGGCAGCAGGACCGACCAGTAGGTGTCCGCGAGCCCGATCTTCGAAAACAGCAGGTACTGGGGGATGGCCAGCACCACCGCGGGCACCAGGATGCCGCCGATCAGCAGGTTGAAGATCAGGTTCCGGCCGCGGAAGCTGTACTTCGCCAGCGCGTAGCCGGAGACCGCCGAGACCGCCGTGGACAGCAGCGCGCCGCCGCCCGCGTAGAGCAGCGTGTTCAGCATCCACAGCCAGAACACGCCGTCGCGGTAGTCCGCCAGGTCGGCGATGTTGGACAGCAGCCCGGTGCCGGGGGCGAAGGTCGAGGTGGAGAAGAGCTCCGCCTTCGACTTGGTGGCGGCGATCAGCACCCAGCTGACCGGCAGCAGGCAGTAGAGCGCGCCGAGCAGCAGGATCGCGGTCGGCGCGATCCCGTACGGCCCGCGCTTTCGCGTCCCGGTCGCCCGGTTCCCCGCTCGGACGGCGGTCGTGGTGGTCATCAGCCCTCCCCGAAGGCGCGGTTACGGACGATGCGCAGGAAACCAAACGAAAGGACGAGGGAGATCGCCGCGATGACGATCGAGGTGGCGGCGGCCGAGTAGAGGTCGCCGGTGACGAACGCGTCCCGATAGACCTTCATCAGCGGGCTCCAGGTCGAGCTGATCGTGTTGGTCAGCGGCCGCAGGGTGGTCGGCTCGGTGAACACCTGGATGGTGGCGATGATGGAGAACACCGTGGTCAGGATGATCGCGGGCAGCATGATCGGGATTTTGATCCGCAGGGCGATCTGGATCTCGCCCGCCCCGTCGATCCTGGCCGCCTCGTAGTAGGTCCTGGGGACGGCCCGCAGGTTGGTGTAGAGCACCAGCATGTTGAAGCCGACCCCGCCCCAGACGGCCACGTTGGCCATGGAGAAGGTGACGGCTCCGGTGCCGAGCAGGTCGATGTCGAGAACCTGGCGGATCGGGCTGAGGCTCGGCAGGTAGAGGAAGCCCCACAGCAGGCTGGCGGCCACGCCGGGCACCGCGTACGGCAGGAAGACGGCGATCCTGGAGAACCGCGCGAGCCGTACGTGTGCCGAGTCCAGCAGCAGCGCGAACAGCAGGGCGAGCCCGAGCATGACCGCCAGCACCAGCAGGCCGTAGCCGAGGACCCGGAGCCAGCCGGCCCACAGCTCGCCGTCGGTGACCGCCGCCGCGTAGTTGTCGAGACCGACGAAGATCTCGGTGCGGGAGTTCTTGCCCAGGCCCAGCCCGGAGACCTTCGTGCGCCGCAGGCTGAGATACGCCGTGTAGACGATGGGGACGGCCATGAAGAGCGTGAACAGCACCATGGCCGGAGCGAGGAAGAGGTAGGGGACGGCACCCGCGGTGCGGGCGCCGCCGCTGCGGCGGCTCGTCATTGGACGAGCTGGAATCCGGACTTCTGCATGTCGGCGACCGTCGTCTCCTGCATCGCCTGGAGGGCGTCGGAGAAGACCGACTTGTCGTGGACCGCCTTGTCGAAGGCGTCCTTGAAGGCGTTGTAGGTCACGTTGACGTTCGGCCCGAAGGTGAAGCCCCGTGCGCCGGCGGAGATCGCCGCGGCCTGCTGCCAGAAGTCGGCCTGGTTGGAGAAGTAGTCGGGGGCCTCACCGAGGAGGCCGCCGCCCTTGGTGGAGGCCGGATAGACCGCGCCCTCCTTGACCAGCAGGCCGAGTGCCTCAGGGTCGGTGTTCAGCCAGGTCGCGAACTGGACGGCGGCGGCCTTGTTGGGGGACTTCTCGGCGACCGCGGTGGACGAGCCGCCCCAGAAGCCGCTGAGGTTCTCGCCCGCGTTCCACTGCGGCAGCGGCGCGATCGCCCACTTGCCCTTGCCGTTCGGCGCGTTGCCGGACAGCACGCCCGGACCCCAGACCGCCGACGGCCAGGTCAGCAGCTTGCCGTCGTTGAGGGCCTTGTTCCACTCTGGGGTGAAGTACGGCTGGCCGTCGATGGCGCCCTCCTTGACGAGGCCGCCCCAGTAGTCGGCGACCTTCTTGGTGGCGTCGTCGTTGATCCCGACCTTCCACGCCTCGCCGCTGATCGACCACCACTGGGCGCCGGCCTGCTGGGCCAGGCCGACGAAGGAGCCGGGGTCCTTGCTGGAGAAGGTGCCGAGGAAGACCTCGGGGTCCTTCTTCCGTGCGGCGCGGGCGGCCTCGGCGTACTCGTCCCACGTCTTGGGAACCTCGATGCCGTACTTCTTGAACAGGTCCTGGCGGTAGTACAGCATCATCGGGCCGCTGTCCTGCGGGAGCGCGTAGACGGCGTCGGTCCCCAGCGTGACCAGGCCCCAGATCCCCTCGCTGAACTTGCCCTTCGCCTGGCTCACGTCGTTCTTGAGGTCGGCCAGCGCGTCGGCGGCGACGAAGGACGGCAGCATCTGGTACTCGGCCTGGACCAGGTCCGGCGGGTTGCCCGCCTTGGCCGCGGTCAGGAACTTGGCGGCGGCGTCGTCACCCCCGGCCTGCTTGCTGATCGTGACCTGGATGTCCGGATGGGCCTGGTTCCAGACCGCCGCGATCTTGTCCATGTTGGGGACCCAGGACCAGTAGGTGAGCTTGACCGGCCCCGCGGGAGCCGAGTTCTGTGCGGCCTGGGAGGACGGCTCCTGGGAGGCGCCGGAACATCCGGCGGCCAGGGTGGCGGCCATGGCCGCGGCCGCCACTGCGAGCCGTTTTCTCTGCATGCGTTCCTCCGTGTCGGGGGGTGGGAGGTGTCGAGGCCTGATCATGTGTGAAGTTCTGTGAACGTTCACAGACTGAAATCCAGCACGTATCGCTGTCAATGCCCGTTACGTTCTCGTTAACTCCAAGGTTGAACGGACATACTAGGACGACTCTTCCCTGTCTGCCAGCTTTGGATTACTGTGCACGTTCACAGAAATGATTCGAGGGGGAGCTGTTGCCTGGATATCCCGTCCTGCCCGAGGGCATCGCATACGGCGGGGACTACAACCCCGAGCAGTGGCCGGAGGAGGTCTGGCACGACGACGTCCGGCTGATGCGCGAAGCCGGGGTGAATCTGGTCAGCCTCGGCATTTTCAACTGGAGTCTGCTGGAGCCGGCCGAAGGCGTGTACGACTTCGGCCGGCTGGACAGGATCATCGACCTGCTGGACTCGTCCGGCGTCAAGGTCGACCTGGCGACCCCGACCTCCTCGCCGCCCGTGTGGTTCAGAAAGGCCCATCCGGACAGCCGCCTCGTCGACAGGGAGGGCCACGTGATCGCGGGCGGCTCCCGGCACAGCTTCTGCCCGAGTTCCCCGCGCTACGCCACCGCCTCCGAGCGGATCGCCGAGCGGATCGCCGCCCGCTACGCGAGCCACCCGGCGGTGGTCATGTGGCACGTCCACAACGAGTACGGCTGGGCGAACGCGCAGTGCTACTGCGAGACCTCCGCCGAGGCGTTCCGCGACTGGCTGCGTGAGCGGCACGGGGACGTGGGGGCGCTGAACGCGGCGTGGGGAACCACGTTCTGGGGGCTGACCTACGGCTCGTTCGAGGCGGTGGAGCCGCCCCGGGTCGCGCCCGTCGGCCAGCTCACGGGCCTGCAGCTCGACTTCGCGCGATTCTGCGTCGACGCCCACCTCGCCAACTTCCGCCGCGAGCGCGAGGCCATCCGCCGCTTCAGCGACCTGCCGGTCACCACCAACTTCATGATCCCCAACTGCAGGCCGATGGACTACTGGCGGTGGGCGGGCGAGGTGGACGTCGTCTCCAACGACCACTACCTCGACGCCGAGCGGGCCGACAGCCACATCGAGCTCGCGCTGGCCGCCGACCTCGCCCGCTCGGTGGCGGGCGGCAGGCCGTGGATGCTCATGGAGCACTCGACCGGCGCCGTCAACTGGCAACCGCGCAACCTCGCCAAACGGCCGGGGGAGATGCGGCGCAACAGCCTCGCCCACGTCGCCCGGGGGTCGGACTCGGTGCTGTTCTTCCAGTGGCGGGCCTCCCGCTACGGCGCGGAGAAGTTCCACTCGGCGATGCTGCCGCACGCGGGGACCGGCTCCGAACTCTGGCGCGACGTGGTCGCCCTGGGGGCGGAGGTGGGCAAACTGAACAAGGTGCGGGGCTCCCGCGTCGAGGCCGAGGTCGCGCTCGTCTGGGACTGGGAGTCGTACTGGGCGCTCGAACTCGAATGGCGGCCCTCGGCGGACCTGGACTTCCGCGAGCGGGTGGAGGCCTACTACGAGGCGCTCTGGCGGGAGCACGTCACCGTTGATTTCGTACACCCTTCTGCCGATATTTCGGGATACAAACTGGTTGTCGCGCCGAGCTCCTACCTGCTCACGGAGGCGTCCGCCAAGAACCTGCACCGCTACGTCGAGGCCGGTGGGCACCTGGTGGTCTCCTACTTCTCCGGCATCGTCGACGAGAACGACACCATCCACCCCGGCCCCTACCCGGGAGTCCTGCGCGAGGTGCTCGGCCTGTCGGTGGAGGAGTTCCATCCGCTGCGCGCGGACGAGACGGTCTCGCTCGGCGACCACGGCCTGACCGGGCGGATCTGGTCCGAGCGCGTCCGGCTCGCGGGCGCGCACGCCGTACGGGACTTCGCCGACGGCCCCGACGCGGGCCATCCCGCGGTGACCCGCCACGAACTGGGCGCGGGAACGGCGTGGTACGTCGCGACGGCCCTCGACCCGATTCGTGACGGGGACACGGCCCCCGACCCGATCCGTGACGGGGACACGGCCCCCGACCCGATTCGTGACGGGGACACGGCCCCCGCCGCGACTCGCGGCGACGACCCGAACCGGGCCGGTGACGAGCCGGTGGACGGCCGGGACCCGCGTGAGCTCCCCGGCCCGGCGCGCGACGGCGGTGTCGCGGGCGGCGGGGATCTGCGCGGGATCCTGCGCGCGGTCCTCGACCGGGCGGGCGTGTCCCGGCCGCGGGACCTGCCCGACACCCTTGAGTTCGTACGGCGAGGCGACCACGTCTTCCTCATCAACCACGGCGACGTGCCCGTCACGGTTCACGGGGTGAGCGGGACCGGGGTGCTCGACGGCGCCGAGCACACGGGGCCGGTGACCGTACCGCCCGGCGGCGTCACGGTCGTCGAACGGGCCGGGGGCGCATGACCTCCCTCGGTGCCGCGCCGATCACCTGGCCGCGACGCGTCACCGAGGGCCATCGGGGATGTCCTTGTCACTCTCTCCAGAGCGGAGACCCATGAAAAAGACCATGGTGGCGCCGGTTCGGCGCGCCACCGCAGCCCCCACAGCCTCATCCGCGCCGACCCGGTCCGCCCACCGGTGACGGCGAACACCATCCGTCCTCTCCTGACCGGAGGAACCATGCGAAAGATCTTCACGGCGCTGTTGTTGTGCGCCGCCTTACTCGCGGCCGGGCAGCCGGCGCACGCGGGCACCCGCCCGGACCACGACAGGCCCTGGATCGCGGGCGCCGACGTCTCCAGCCTGGCCAAGTCGGAGGCGCTCGGCGGGGTCTACCGCTCCTCGAACGGCAAACGCGGAGACGCGCTGGCCATCCTGGAGTCCGCCGGCCTCGACTACGTCCGGCTGAAGGTCTGGGTGAACCCGGCCGACGGCTACAACACCAAGACCCAGGTGCTCAAACTCGCCAAGCGGGCCAAGTCCCTCGGCATGGGGCTGCTGGTCGACTTCCACTACTCCGACAGCTGGGCCGACCCCGGCAAGCAGAACAAGCCGGCGGCCTGGAGCGCCCTGCCGTTCGACGAGCTCAAGCAGGCTCTCTACGACCACACCTACGACGTGCTGAACGCGCTGAAGAAACAGGGCACCAAGGCCGACATGGTGCAGATCGGCAACGAGCTGAACGGCGGCCTGCTCTGGCCGGACGGCAACTGGGAGAACTGGCCGAACCTGGCCGGGCTGCTCAACGCCGGGTACGACGCGGCCAAGGCGGTGTCCCGCTCGACGAAGGTGGTGCTCCACCTGGCCGACGGCGCCGACAACGGCCTGTACCGCTGGTGGTTCGACACCGCCGCCACCCACGGAGTCCGGTACGACGTGATCGGCCTGTCCTACTACTCCTTCTGGCACGGGACCCTGGAGGCGTTCCAGGCCAACCTGAACGACGTGGCCGCCCGGTACGGCAAGCCGGTCGTGCTGGTGGAGACGGCCTATCCCCACACCACCGCCGACAAGGACGGCTGGGAGAACATCATCACCTCCGCCGAGCCGTACCCGGGCTATCCGGCCACGCCCCAGGGGCAGGCGGAGATGATGCGGGCGGTGGCGAAGGTGGTCCGGTCGGTTCCCCAGGGACGCGGCCTCGGCGTCTTCTACTGGGAGGCGACCTGGACGGGGGTGCCCGGCAACGGCTGGGACCCCGCCGATCCCTCGTCCGGCAACGGCTGGGAGAACCAGGCCCTGTTCGGGTTCGACGACCGCCTGCTCCCGACGGTGAAGTCATTCCTCGACCGATGAGTCCGCGACGGTGAAGACGTTCCTCGGCCGATGAGCCCGCCGCCTCCCGCGCCCGCCCCACGCGGGCGCGGGAGGCGGCGCCCGTTCTGCGGCTGAAAAGCGTTGTGACCGGACTCCGTGGGGGGAGTCCGGTCACGCTCGGGGATCGGTGCTTCGCTGGGATCAGACGGCGATCCGGCCGGCGCCGGCGCCGGCGGTCACGATGGACTTGACGTTGGCCGCGGTGTCGAGCGAGTAGGAGTAGGGGATGGAGGCCACGCTGCCCCCGGTCTGCCCGCTGCCGGAGTTGACGAAGTGGTTGTTACGCGCGACCAGGCTGCCCGGGCCGGAGTCTCCCTCGCCGAGGTGGTAGGGGTCTTCGGTGTTCTCGAAGTAGTTGCCCTCGACCAGGACTCCGGCACCCTCGGTGGACGCCACGCCGTAGCTGCCGACGCCGCCGTAGTAGTTGTTGTAGACGTGGACCGGGTTGCCGAACCGCACGCGCGGGTGGCGCTGGTTGGTGCCGTCGAACCAGTTGTGGTGGTAGGAGACCCGGAGGTGCCCGATGTCCTCGCTGCCGTTGCCGTCGTCGTGGCCGAGCAGCATGCTCTTGTCGTGGTCGGTGACCTTGTTCCAGGAGATGGTGACGTAGTCGCTGCCGCGCTTGACGTCCACGGCGCCGTCATAGCCGTTGCTGAAGGTGTTGTGGTCGATCCACACGCGGGTGGAGTACTGGACCTGGATGCCGTCGTCGTTCCAGTCGCGGAAGGTCAGGTTGCGGACGATGACGTTGGACGCCTCGGAGATGTTGAAACCGCAGCCGACGATGGTGGCCCCGGAGTTGCCGAGGATGGTCTTGTTCGAGCCGACCCTGAGCATGCCGGAGCAGGAGATCGTGCCCGACACTCGGATCACCGCCGCGCCGCTGGCGGAGAGCGCGCTGGTCAGCGCGGAGGCGCTGCTGACCGTGGTCGACGAGGCGCTGCCACCGCCGGTGGTGCCGCCACCCTGGGTCGCCCATCCGACCAGGCCGGTCTGAGGCTGTGTCGGCGGGTTGGTCGGGGGGTTCGTGGGCGGGTTGGTCGGCGGGTTGGTCGGGGGGTTGGTGGGCGGGTTGGAGCCCGCCGGGGTCAGCCTCCACTGCTTGGTCGCCACGGAGTCGCAGGAGTTCTGCTGGATGAGGGCGCCCGCGGACGTCGCGTTGTCCTTGGTGTTGAGGCACTTGCCGCCGTTGGCGTTGACCACCCGGTAGTTCGACCCGGACGCGGTCAGCTGCCAGACCTGGGAGGCCCCACCCGAGCAGCTTTCCTGCTGTACGGCCTTGCCGGCGGAGGTGCTCGCGTCCCTGACACCCGCGCACTTGCCGGTGTGCGCGGCCTTGAGCAGGTACGAACTGCCCGACAAGGTGACGTTCCAGACCTGCCCGGCCGCGCCGTTGCAACTGTTCTGGGCGAGCTGCACGCCGTCAGAGGTGCTGCCTCCGGGAACGCTGAGGCACAGGCCGCTTCCGTTGTTCACCAGGGTGTAGGCCCCGGCGGCGGGTGCGGCCGAGGCGGACGTCGCGCCGACCACCAGCCCTGTCAGGGCGACCGTACAGGCGAAGACCGCGGCGGCGGCGGCCTTCCCGTTGATGTTGCGTTTCACGGTTGAGCTCCTTGCTGGTCCGGCAGGCCGGTACGGCCTGCGATACGGGTTCCCCCCAGCGAGTACTCGCCGTTCACATATGTGATCCACGTACATGTGAGCGAACAATCACAAGTTAGGAAAGCGTTTTCCCGCTGTCAACCAACGGTGAAACTTTCACAAAGGTGGTTGTTGTGTCGTAAGGGGATTCCCCCGATTCGGCCCCGCCCGCCCCGCGGCTCGAACCCGCCGGCGCGAGGAGATCCGGCCGAGAAGACCTTCGCGAACGGAGGTTCAGGCGGGGCCGAAAAGCGGGGAAGGAGCCGCCCTTCCGGGTCTCCACCTGCGAAAAGGCGTCCCGGGCCGCCCCGGGGAAAGCGGGTGCCGGGCCGGGGGCCGTCTCCGCCCGCCCCGGTGCGCCCTTCGGAACACGCGATTCGCCGGCCGCCGGTATGTGACGTCAGAGGGTGACGACGGGGGCCGGAAGCCGCTAGTCGACCTCGGCGCTGCCGTTGACACGAAGTTTGCGGCGGGCGCGTTCGTAGAAGGTCTTGGGGCCGAGCCGGACGACCCACGCGGCGGCGCGCAGCGCGGTGACGGTGAGCTGGTCTCCGGGGCACAGATGGGCGCCCACCGCGCCGTCCACCTCCACGGCCAGACGGCCGCTCGTCGGGAGCAGCTCAAGCATTACCCTCTCGTCGGCCGACAGCACCAGGGCCCGGTTGAACGCCGAATGGGCCGCCGCCGGCACGACGAGGATTCCCTCGACCATGGGGGACACGATGGGGCCGCCCGCGGAGAAGCTGTAGGCGGTCGACCCGGTGGAGGTCGCCACGATGACGGCGTCGGCGGCGTAGCGGACGAAATGATGGCCCTCCACGGAGATCTCCACCGCTGACAGTCCGTCGCCGGGGATCCTGACCAGCGCGATGTCGTTGAAGGCGGTCACCGCCGTCCCGTCCGGCAGGACGGCCTTCACCGCCATCCGGGGCTCCACCGTGTACTTGTGGTTGTCGATGGCGGACAGCGCGGTGGGGAGCTCGTCGACGTCGATCTCGGCGAGGAACCCCAGGCGGCCGAGATTGACGCCGAGGATGGGGGTGGGCCGTCCCGCGATGAGCCGCATGGTGCGCAACATCGTCCCGTCGCCGCCCAGGCTGACGAGCAGGTCGGAGCGCTTCACCAGGGTGTCGACGTCGACACCGACCGCGCTGCAGTCGATGCGCCCGACCTCGGAGGAGAGCCCGAGCACCGTGCGGTTCCGGGCGCGGGCCCACTCCACGATCGTGTCAATGGCCACCTTCGAATCGCGCTGCGGATGCAGGACCAGTCCTACGGTTTCGACCATCCCCATGCCGCCACTGTACGGGGGCCTTCGAGCGGCCGTGCCACGGGAGGCGGGCTACTCGCGAGCTCGGAAAAGCGGGCTCGGAAAAGCGAGCTCGGGAAGCGGGCTCGGGAAGGCGGGCGCATTCGGCGGGCGCGGCGGGTTCGAGCGGGCCGGGCCGGTCGGGCGGGCGTGGAAGGCACGCGAGCTCAAGGACCCGGTCGAGGTTCGGTGCCCCGGCGTCGTTCTTTCATCCGTGCCTCGTGGAGATGGCGGCGTCCTCCGGCCAGCTGATCCCTGATCCGCTTTTCGAGGTCGGCGAAGAAGCGGTAGTAGCCGTCTTCGTACTCCTCCACGACCTGGAAGGTCCACCTGTCCGGTAGCACGTTACGGCCGATCAGCTCGTTGGCCAGGGCGTCGGCCTGCTCCGCGTGGCCGGAGGCCCGCAGCAGTTCCACGGCCAGGTCGAGCTGGAGGTCGGCATGGCCGGTGAGCTGGTGAAAGGAGTAGAGGTGTCCTCTGGCCCTCTCGGTCGTCTCCAGAGCCTCGGAGAGCCTGCCCAGCGCCTCCACGGTCGTGTCGTCGAGGTCGGCGGGATCCACGACCGCGGGATCCGCGGGGGTGGGATCGACGCCGGCAGGATCGGCGGGGTCGGCGCCGACAGGGTCGACAGGGTCGGCGGGGGCGGCGGGGTCGGAGGCGGCGGGGGCGGCGTCGCTCCCGGTCGCATCGACGGCGGCGGAACCGGCGGCGGAACCGGTGGCGGGGCCGGCGCCGGCGGGGTCGGCGGTCGCGGGATTCACGCCGGTGGGATCGGCGCCTGGCGCGTTGATCCCGGAAAATGAGTGCCTTTCCGGCAATCCTTCATAAATCACTTCGTCTCCTCGCCAAAGGCACTGGCGCGCCCGGAACGGCGAAGAGGTCTCGTCGATCACGCGCCGGGCGGCGGGAGCTCCGTCCCGTCGCCTCCTGATCGTTGTCCGAGCCCGGTCGTCGTCGCCCGCACGGCGCCTGAGCTGCTGGGTCGTCTCAGTGGTGGGAACGTGCCCCTACCCCGGCCGCCGACGGTGAATCAGCGGCGGCTCCCCACGAGGGCATGCCGCGGCCGGGCGCGAGAGCATTCCAAAGCGCCAAAAACATTGCAATCCTTTTTATGTGTTACACGCTTTTTCTCGGGCATACGGCTGGCAGCCAAGCAAGTGGAGCGTGAACCATGGATATCACTGGCATTGTTTCCGCCATCGTCATTGGAATCGTCATCGGGGCCCTGGGCCGACTGGTCGTTCCGGGGAAGCAGAACATCCCGATCTGGCTGACCGTCGTGATCGGTATCGTCGCCGCCCTCATCGGCACCGCGATCGCCGCGGCGCTGGGAGTCTCCAGCACCGGAGGAATCGACTGGATCGAACTGATCATCCAGGTCGTCCTGGCGGCCGTCGGCGTCATCCTGGTCACCGGCATGTACGGCAGGAGAGGTCTTCGATAGTCCGTTCGGACCGGCCGCCGGGTCATGCCGGGGGAGGTCCGAGGAGGCGTCGACCGGTTTCATCGGTGGTCCCGGCCCGCGATCGCGGGCCGGGACCACTGTGATCTGGGGCCGAATGTCTCGTGGAGGACTCTTGCAGGCGGCGCTTGATCAGCTTTTTCGCACCTGATGCCTCATATATCTCTTCTGTCTCATGCGGCGCTCATGTCCTACATGTCTCGTGTGAACCGCATGAACCGCATGAACCGCGTATTTGACGATCGAATGGAAAATTCCATTGTTTCCCAGTTCGGAGGCGTCCGGGAACGTCCAGACCGAGTCTGGACTTTCGAGGACGGGGAGAGGTCCCGTCGCTAAAGTCGCTGTGCGTGAGCTGGAGTTACCCGCAGGGTGAGGCGCGGCCGACGTGACGGCCGCGCGGCCGGACGTCATGAAGATCCGCTACATGCTTCTGCACGCCTACGGCATGGGCGGCACGATCCGGACGGTGATCAGTCAGGCGAACGCGATGGCGGCCGCGGGACACGACGTCGAGATCGTCAGCGTGGTGCGGCGGCGAGGCGAGCCGCAGTTCCCCGTCGACGGACGCGTCCGTCTCCACGCGCTGGCGGACCAGCGTGAGGGCAGGCGTCCCGACTCGGTGGGGCGCCGGATCCGGCGGAGGCTCCGTGGCAAGATCGTTCCTGCGGGGGAGTCGGCGGGGTCCACCTTCACCGAGCGGGTGGAGAGGGCCGTCATCGACTACGTCTCCGCGCTGGACGACGGCGTCCTGGTCACCACCCGCCCCGGTCTGAACCTCATCTCCGCCCGCCGTACCCCGAAAAGCGTCGTGCGCGTCGCCCAGGAGCACATGAACCTGGCCGCCCACCCCGACAGCGTCCGACGGCAGATCGCCCGCCACTACGGCCGCCTGGACACGGTCGCCGTGCTCACCGAGGCCGATGGGAAGGACTACCGGAACCTCCTGCCGGACACCCCGATCGTGCGGATCCCCAACGCGGTCCAGGTCGCCGAGCAGCCCCTCTCGTGGCAGGAGGACAGGCTCGTGGTCGCGGCCGGGCGGCTGGTCCCGCAGAAGGGCTTCGACCTGCTGATCCCGGCGTTCAAGCAGGTCGTGCGCCGGCATCCGGACTGGCGGCTGCGCATCTACGGCTCCGGCCCCAGGAAGGCCGAGCTGCGCGAGCTCCTCAAAAGCCACGGGTTGCGTGACAACGTCACCCTGATGGGACGCAGCGCCCGGCTCGGCGAAGAACTGGCCAAGGCCTCCTTCCACGTGCTCAGCTCCCGGTTCGAGGGGCTGCCGATGGTGATGATCGAGGCGATGTCCCACGCGCTGCCGGTCGTCGCGTTCGACTGCCCGACCGGCCCGCGCGATGTGCTCACCGACGGGGTCGACGGCCTGCTCGTCCCCTCCCAGGACGTCGACGCGCTGGCCGAGGCGATGGTCCGGCTCATCGAGGACCGGGAGCTGCGGCAGCGGATGGGGGCCGCCGCCATCGTCACCGCGCGTGACTACGCCCCTGAAAGGATCATGCCGCTCTGGGAGGGGCTGTTCGGCGAGTTGCTCGGCCGGAGCCGTACGCCGTCGAGCTGAGGGGAATTCGGCGGAGACCCAGGGGCGTATGTCGTATCTCCATCACGCGTCGAATGCGTGAGACGTATCTCAGAGATGCTCGTTCCGGTGTAAGAAATGCGGCCGTCGGTTCATAACATGTATCTCGCCCTATGAATTACGTCTAAATCCGGCGTGACCGCCTTCGGGTGCCTCGTGGATGCGTTTTCCCCTCTCGTTCCGGTCGTGTCCGGGTGATGACGCGCCCGCCCGGAGACGGCCTCCCGCCGTGAAGCGCTCCGGCGGTGACGGCGCCCTGCCGCCGCCGCGGATTCGCGGGCGGAATTCCGGCCGGCTCACGGCCGCCTCCGCTCCGGTTCGGCTCCGGCTCCGGTCCGGCACCGGATCCGGCCTGTCTCCGGTCCGGTCCGGGCCGTCCGCCGGCGGCGGGTCCGTGCGATTCGTGAAACCGATCATAGGAACTCAGTTGTATGTCCAAATAAGACATTTAAACTTATTCTGACATTAGCCATAATATTGAATTCATTCTTGGTGGGATCATATTCAATGCTTGACAAGCCATTTAAGGGCGTCCCAAGATTGGCTCGTCGGCGATGACGGGCTGTGTCCGGAGCTTCACGCCGGAGGTGCACGGGCTCGTCAATTGTGTCGCCGGTAATCGGCGGCTTCTCATTTGCTGATTCACGCCTTCGGTTTCTCCCTGTCGGTACGAGTACGGATCGGTGGTGTGTGTTGTGACAGAGCTCGATGTTGTTCAGTCGCGGCTGAATGTTGTTGAGTCGAAGCTGAGTCTGGGTACGTCCGCCGCGCGGAACCTGGCGACGACGACCAAGTCGACGCCGCAGATGCAGGAGATCACCTCACGGTGGCTGCTGCGGATGCTGCCATGGGTGCAGGTGTCGGGTGGCACCTACCGGGTCAACCGGCGGCTGACCTACACGGTCGGTGACGGGCGGGTGAGCTTCACCACCGTGGGATCGCAGGTGGTGGTGGTCCCGGCGGAGCTGTGCGAGCTGCCCCTGTTCCGGGGCTTCGGGGATTCGGACGCCCTGGAGGCGCTGGCGGGACGGTTCACCCAGCGGGACTTCCAGCCCGGAGACGTGCTGCTGGAGGAGGGGAGTTCGGCCGACGAGGTCGTGCTCATCGCCCACGGCAAGGTCAACAAGATCGGCACCGGGCCGTACGGCACCGAGACCGTGCTCGGGGTGCTGGCCGGGGGCGACCACTTCGGTGACGACACGCTGGCCGGTTCGGACGGCGTGTGGGACTTCACCGTCAAGGCGGTGACCAGCGGCACGGCGATGATCCTGTCCCGGCAGGCGTTCCTGGAGACGGTCGAGCGGTCCGAGGGGCTGCGGGCCCACATGGAGCATGCGCGGCAGAACGGTTCGAGGGCGCCGCAGAACAAGTACGGCGAGGCCGCCGTCGAGGTGGCCGCCGGACACGCCGGAGAGGCCGACCTGCCGGGAACGTTCGTCGACTACGAGCTCGCGCCCCGCGAGTACGAACTGAGCGTCGCGCAGACGGTGTTGCGGATGCACAGCCGGGTGGCAGACCTCTTCAACGACCCGATGAACCAGACCGAGCAGCAGCTCAAGCTGACGATCGAGGTGCTGCGCGAGCGGCAGGAGCACGAGCTGATCAACAACCGCGAGTTCGGGCTGCTGCACAACGCCGACCTGAAGCAGCGGATCCACACGCGCACCGGGCCGCCCACCCCGGACGACCTCGACGAGCTGCTCAGCCGCCGGAGGAGCACGAGTTTCTTCCTGGCCCACCCCCACGCCATCGCGGCCTTCGGCCGGGAGTGCAGCAGCCGCGGCCTCTACCCCCAGGGCGTCGACGTCGGCGGCGCGGGGGTGCCCGCCTGGCGCGGTGTCCCGATCTTCTCCTGCAGCAAGATTCCCATCACCGAATCCCGCACCACGTCCATCCTCGCCCTGCGCGTGGGTGAGGACAACCAGGGGGTCATCGGCCTGCACCAGACCGGCATCCCGGACGAATACGAGCCCAGCCTGTCGGTCAGGTTCATGGGGATCAGCGAGAAGGCGATCCTCTCCTACCTGGTCAGCGCCTACTACTCCGCCGCGGTCCTGGTCCCGGACGCGCTCGGCATCCTCGAAGACGTCGAGCTCGGTCACTGACCGAACCCGTCCGCCAAGCGATTGGAAGAGAGACATGACCACGGTTGGGGTGACGGCTCACGGGCGGTCCGCGCGTGAGGTGCTGGCCTGGAGCCGGGAGCTGGTCGAGGCGGCACTGCGTCCGGCCGCCGACACGCTGCCCGCGTCGATGCGTCACATCGCCGGATACCACTTCGGCTGGTGGGACGAGCACGGTCACCCCGCCGCGACCGGTGGCGGCAAGGCGATGCGTCCCGCCCTGGTCCTGCTGTCGGCCGAGGCCGTCGGAGGCAGCGCCGCCGCGGCGCTGCGTCCGGCGGTCGCCGTCGAGCTGGCGCACGACTTCTCCCTCATTCACGATGACGTGATGGACGGTGACCGGGTCCGCCGCCACCGTCCCACGGCCTGGGCCGTCTTCGGCGTCAGCCCGGCGATCCTGGCCGGCGACGCGCTGCTGACACTGGCCTTCGAGGTGCTCGCCGCGAGCGGGCACCCGGTCGCCGCCGAGGCGACCCGGACCCTGGGCACCTCGATCCAGGAGCTTCTGGAGGGCCAGAGCGCCGATGTGGCCTTCGAGGATCGCCAGGACGTCGAGCTGGCCGAATGCCTGGACATGGCCATGGGCAAGACCGGCACCCTGCTGGGGTGCGCCTGCGGTCTCGGTGCCCTGTTCGGCGGTGGCAGCCCCGAACAGGTCGAGCATCTGAGGGCCTTCGGCAAGGACCTGGGGCTGGCGTTCCAGTTCGTCGACGACCTCCTGGGCATCTGGGGAGATCCGATGGTGACCGGCAAACCGGTCTACTCGGATCTGCGAAGCCGTAAGAAGTCCCTGCCGGTCGTCGCCGCGCTGACCTCGAACACCCCGGCCGGGCGAGAGCTGGCCGGTCTCTACCATCGGGAGCAGCCCCTGTCCGACGCCGATCTGGTCCGGGCGGCCGAGCTCGTCGACGCCGCGGGCGCGCGCTCCTGGAGCCAGGATCAGGCCGACGAGCTGCTCGCGCGGGCTCTGCAGCGCCTGGAACTGGTCGGCTCGGTGTCGCGCTCGGTCGCCGAGCTCGGCACGCTCGCGCGTCTCGCCACCCGCCGCGACCACTGAACGGCGGACGGAGGTCGCCGCCGTCTCATGGGTCGTGGCCCCCTCCCCGTTGGGTCGCCCAGGGCCCGGTGCGGTGAGTCCCCTCGGAGAACGGCGGTCCTGCCCGGAAACGGCGGAAGCCCGGGTCGCCCCGGGCTTCCGCGTCATTCGTTCATCCGGCCGTCCGCGGGGGACTAGCGGCCGTAGACCCGCACCCGGTCGGACGAGCTGGTGCTGTCGTCGTACTTGCGGTCACCGTCGAAGACCGCCCGGTACTCGCCGCTCTTGGAGGCGCGCGCACTGGCCTTGAACGCGCCGTTCCAGTCGGTGCGGTCGGAGGTCACGAACTTCCAGGCGCTGAAACGGCTGGGGCGGAAGTAGATCTCCACCTTCTCGTTCTTCAGGCCCTTCCAGTGGTCCTCGACCTGCAGGCGGCCGGTGAAGTAGACCGAGCGGCCCTTGCGGACGGTGCTCGGGCCGGCGGAGAACTTGTACAGGCGGGTGTCCTCCTGCTTCTCCTCGTGCTTGACGGAGAAGGTGGCCGTGTCGGTCACCTTCTTGCCGTGCTTGTCGTACGCGTCGGCGATCGCGAACCAGCGGCCCTCGTAGTCGCCCTCGTCGAAGCTCGTGGTGAAGCGCCACAGGTCACCGTGATGGATGATCTTGGACTTGGGCGCGCTCTGCGTGCGGAACCGGTCGGAGACCGGCTTGAGGCGGAGCTCGATGCGGGCCGCGTCGGTGGTACGGATCTCGACCGTGACCTTCGTGTCCCGGCCGTCCCTCACGACGATCGGGTTCGGGCTGACCTTGTTGACGTGCACGCTGAGGTCGACGCGCTCGGCGGAAGCCGTACCGGTGGTCATGAGCATCGAGCCACCCACGACCGCGGACAGCAGACCGACGGCGATTCGTTTCATCAAGACGCTTTCCTCTTCCTATCCCCGTAGATGGAAGCGATCAGGAGCGACCGCGTCCACCTACATAAGACGTTATGGAGGAGGCGAAAGTTGTCTCAAGTTACAAAAAAGAATGATCAAAGCGACCTCATGGTGACATAGAAGTGCATGTCCGCAGGTCAACGGGAGGGTGGATCTGTAACATTTTTTAGACACAAAAGGGCAATATCTCCGCTTTGTCGGGAATACGGGTCGGGTGAGCGCGGGTCCGGGCGGGCACTCCGTGCGGCGGGGCGGAGGCGATCCGGGGCCCGCGGGGGACCCGAGGGCCGGCGATGAGGCCCCGGCGCCGGTTGGCGGATAGCGTTCCCTCATGAGTGCCACCATCGTCGCCAAGGATCTCGCCGCCGGACACGGCGACCGCGCGCTGTTCTCCGGACTGAACCTGGTCGTCGCCCCGGGCGACGTGATCGGTCTGGTCGGGGTGAACGGGGCCGGGAAGTCCACCCTGATGCGGATCCTCGCCGAGCTGACGCCTCCGGAGCACGGCACCGTACGGCTCAGCCCGCCCTCGGCGGCGGTCGGCTACCTGCCGCAGGAGAGGGAGCGCCGAGCGGGCGAGACGATCGCGGAGTTCCTGGCGAGGAGGACCGGGGTGGCCGCCGCGCAACGCGCGCTCGACACCGCGACCGAGGGGCTGGTCGAGGGACGGCCCGGCGCCGACGACGACTACGCCTCCGGCCTGGAGCGGTGGCTGGCCCTGGGGGGCGCGGACCTGGAAGACCGGGCCAAGGGGGTCGTCGCGGAGCTCGGCCTGACGGTGGAGCTGGATCGGCCCATGACGGCGCTTTCCGGCGGCCAGGCCGCGCGGGCGGGGATGGCCTCCCTGCTGCTCAGCCGCTACGACGTCTTCCTGCTGGACGAGCCCACCAACGACCTCGACCTGGAAGGTCTGGAACGGCTCGAACGCTTCGTCACCGGGCTGCGCGCCGGGACCGTTCTTGTCAGCCACGACCGCGAGTTCCTGGCCAGGACCGTGAACCGGGTCGTCGAGATCGACCTCGCCCAGCAACTGATCCGCGCCTACGGCGGCGGCTACGAGGCCTACCTCGCCGAGCGGGAGGTCGCCCGCCGGCACGCCCGCGACGAGTACGAGGAGTACGCCGACACCGTCAGCGCGCTCAAGCAGCGGGCGGGCATGCAGCGCGCCTGGATGGAGAAGGGCGTCAAGAACGCGCGGCGCAAGGCGCCCGACAACGACAAGGTCGGCCGGAACTTCCGTACCGAGGCGACCGAGAAGCAGGCCGCGAAGGCCCGTCAGACCGAGCGGTTGATCGAGCGGCTCGACGAGGTCGAGGAGCCCCGCAAGGAGTGGGAGCTCCGCATGGAGATCGCGGTGGCGCCGCGGGCCGGAGCGGTCGTCGTGACCATGCGAGGCGCCGTGGTCCGTCGCGGCACGTTCACCCTCGGTCCCGTGGACCTGCAGATCGGCTGGGCCGAGCGGGTGGCGGTCACCGGGGCCAACGGCTCGGGCAAGTCCACGCTGCTCGCCGCGCTCCTCGGCCGGATCCCGCTGGAGGAGGGGAACGCCTCGCTCGGTCCCGGCGTGGTCGTCGGCGAGGTGGATCAGGCTCGGGGGCTGTTCCTCGGCGACGAGCCGCTGGCGGACGCGTTCGGCGCCGCCGTACCGGACATGACCCCCGCCGACGTGCGCACGCTGCTCGCCAAGTTCGGGTTGCGCGCGGCGCACGTGCCGCGCCCGGCCGCCACCCTGTCGCCGGGGGAGCGGACGCGGGCCGCGCTGGCGCTGCTCCAGGCCCGGGGAGTGAACCTGCTGGTCCTCGACGAGCCCACCAACCACCTGGATCTGGTCGCGATCGAGCAGCTCGAGTCGGCGCTCGCCTCCTACCCGGGCACCCTCCTGCTGGTCACCCACGACCGGCGGATGCTGGACGCCGTTCACACCACCCGGCACATCCACGTCGACGACGGCCGGATCACGGAGAGCTGAGCGGCCGGAGACGATCCGGGCGCCGGTTGATCCGGAGATCGGCCGCAAGAGATGCGAGGCGACCTTCGGAGGGAGCCTCTCCCAGGTCACGGCGGGTCGCGGCGGTCAGGCCACGGCGGTCGCCACCGGTCATCGATGAGGTCATATATCGCCTCTAGAGATATAAAACACCCAGAACGGTGAGGTAATTTTCGCAAGCAGCCGCAAATAATTACTTCCCCTGCCTTATAGTTTCGCCATGACGCGCAGGCTTGCAGAGGTGGCCAAGAAGGTCGGGATGAGCGAGGCGACGGTGAGTCGCGTGCTCAACGGGAAACCCGGGGTGTCCGAGGCCACCCGCGAGGCCGTGCTCACGGCGCTCGACGTGCTCGGTTACGAGCGGCCGACCCAGTTGCGCGGCGACAGGGCGAGGCTGGTGGGGCTCGTGCTCCCCGAGCTGCAGAACCCGATCTTCCCGGCGTTCGCCGAGGTGGTCGGAGGAGCACTGGCCCAGCAGGGGTTCACCTCCGTGCTGTGCACCAGGACGCTGGGCGGGGTCTCCGAGGCGGAGTACGTCGCCCTGCTCCTGCAGCAGCAGGTGTCCGGCGTGGTGTTCGCCGGAGGACTGTTCGCCCAGGCCGACGCCTCGCACGAGCACTACGAGCTGCTGCTGGAACGCCGGTTGCCGACCGTGCTGGTGAACGCCGCGGTGGAGCATCTCGCCTTCCCCCAGGTCTCCTGTGACGACGTGGCGGCGGCCGAGATGGCGCTCGGACATCTGCGCTCGCTCGGACACGAGAAGATCGGCATGGTGCTGGGGCCGCCCGACCACGTGCCCTCCCAGCGCAAGCTGACGGCGGCGAGGCTGGAGGAGGAGTTCGTCGAGCACACCATGTTCTCCCTGGAGGGCGGGCACGCGGCGGCTTCCAGGCTGATACGGCGAGGCGTGACCGGCATCATCTGCGCCAGCGACCTGATGGCCCTGGGTGCCATAAGGGCGGCTCGCAGGGCGGGGCTCTCCGTGCCCGGAGACATCTCGGTGATCGGCTACGACGACTCGGCCCTGATGAACTGCACCGACCCGCCGCTGACGACGTTGCGCCAGCCGATCGACGCGATGGGCCGTGCGGTCGTCGACCTCCTCGCCGCCCAGATCGACAAGGCGCTGGTTCCGGCCGATGAGCTGCTCTTCGAGCCGGAACTCGTGGTCAGGGCCTCGACGGGACCCGTGAAGCGCTAGACCTTCTCACGGAGGCCGGCGGGGAGCCGGGCCGCCGGAGCGATCGAGACGAGCCTCGTGGCAAGGGCGAGCCCGGTGAGGGTTCGAGTGATCGTCCTTGAAGCGGTTCCTTTCATACTGTTGTGTCCGCAGTGTGTTGTGGGCCGCTTCCGCCTGGGTCGACCGCTCACCGCAAACGAGCATCAGCCGCCTCTCAGGGGGAAGAAGGTCGAAACAGGAGGTAGCTGTCATGGAAGTGCTGGGAATCGATATCGGCGGTTCGGGCATCAAGGGGGCGCCGGTGGACGTCGCCAAGGCCGAGCTGACGCAGGAGCGGTTGCGCATCCCCACGCCCGTCCCTTCCACGCCCGACGCGGTCGCCGAGGTGGTCGGGCAGATCGCCAAGCACTTCGCCTGGGACGGACTGGTCGGGGTGACCTATCCCGGCGTCGTCGTCGACGGGGTCACGAGGTCGGCGGCGAATGTGGACAAGGCGTGGATCGGCACGGACGCGCGAGGGCTGCTCGCCAGGACGACGGGCCTCCCGGTGACGGTGCTCAACGACGCCGACGCCGCCGGGCTGGCGGAGGTGGCGGCGGGCGCGGCTCGGGGGAAGTCCGGGGTGGTGCTCATGCTGACCTTCGGCACCGGAATCGGCAGCGCGCTGATAGTCGACGGCACACTGGTGCCCAACACCGAGCTCGGCCACCTGGAGATCAGGGGCAAGGAGGCGGAGAAGCGCGCCTCGGATCACGCGCGGGAAGCTCACGACCTGAGCTGGGACGAGTGGGCGGACAAGGTGCAGGAGTATCTGAAGCACCTTGAGGCGCTGTTCTCCCCGTCGTTGTTCGTCATCGGCGGAGGCGTCAGCAAGAAGTCCGAGAAGTTTCTGCCCAGGCTGAAGCTGGACACCCCGATCGTCGTCGCGGCCATGCAGAACGAGGCGGGCATCGTGGGCGCGGCCATGGCCGCCGCGAAATCGTAGGAGCCCCGTGCGGCACCGCCGTCTCCCCGCCGTCGCAGGCGTGCCGGGGAGACGGCGGGCGGGCGGGCGGTGAGCAGACGGCGTGCGGACGAACGGCGGACGGCGGATGAAACGGCGGGCGGACGGCGGGCGGACGGCGGGCGGACGGCGGACGGACGCGGTGGCCGTGACGCGCCGAGAGCTTCCGTCGGGCGGAGCCGCGCACCGTTCGATCCCGGACCCGGAGAGGGATCTGAAACTTTCATCGGGTCCGAAAAACATTCGGTGAGGTCAGGGGCGAGAACGGCTCTTGCGGCGAGCCGACACCATGCAACAAGCTGTACACACTCGTGAAACATCCGGACTATGGGAGCGCTCCCACACACGTCCTGGAGATGATCACGAATGACAGTAAATCCGCGCCGCCATGCCTGGCGTAACCGGGCGGCGACAACGGTGGCATTGCTGGTGGCAGCCGCCGGCCTCGCCACCGGCCAAGCCGCCACGGCGCACGCCGCAGTCGCCTGCGACGTCGCCTACTCCACCAACGACTGGCAGGGCGGATTCACCGCCAACCTCACCGTCAAGAACCTCGGCGACCCGCTGACCAGCTGGACCCTCGGGTTCAACCTCGCCTCCGGGCAGCAGCTCCAACAGGGCTGGTCGGCCACCTGGTCCCAGAGCGGCACCGCCGTCACCGCCAGGAACCTGGCCTGGAACGGCGCCCTCGCCACCGGCGCCTCCATCGGCATCGGTTTCAACGGATCATGGACTGGGAGCAACCCCAAGCCCACCGCCTTCACGATCAACGGCACCACCTGCGGCGGGACCACGCCTCCCGGCAACCAGCCGCCCACGGTCAGCCTGACCGGCCCGACCTCCGGCGCCTCCTTCCCCGCGGGCTCCGCCGTACCGCTCGCGGCGACGGCCGGTGACGACGGCTCGGTCAGCAAGGTCGAGTTCTACGTCGACGGCGCGCTGGTCAACAGCGACACCACCGCCCCGTACTCCTTCTCCGCCACGGGGCTGGCGGCCGGCGCCCACACCGCCAGTGCCAGGGCCTACGACAACGCCACCCCGGCCCTGACGACGCAGACCGCCGCGGTTCCCTTCACCGTGGGCGGGACCACCGCCCGATCGATCATCGCCTCCGCGACCTCGGTCAGCGTTCCCGAGGGCGCCAGCAGGACCGTCGGGTTCAGGCTCAGCGCCGCCCCCACGGGCAACGTCACGGTCAACCTGACCAAGACCGGCGACACCAACCTCACCATCGCGCCCTCGACGCTGACCTTCACCACCGCCAACTGGAACACGGCGCAGAACGTGACGGTCTCGGCCGCCCAGGACACCGACCAGGCCAACGGCACCGCCACCATCGCGGCCGCGGCCACCGGGCACACCGGAGTCTCCGTCACCGCGACCGAGGCCGACGACGACGGCACCCCGCCGCCGACCGGCGAGCACGTCGCGAACCCCTACGCCGGGGCGACCGGCTACGTGAACCCCGACTGGTCGGCCAAGGCGGCGGCCGAGCCGGGTGGCGCCGCGGTGGCGAACATCTCGACCGGCGTGTGGCTGGACCGCATCGCGGCCATCGAGGGCACCGCCTCCGCCATGGGACTCCGCGACCACCTGGAAGAGGCCCTCGACCAGGACGCGGCCAACGGCAGCACCCCGCTGACGATCCAGTTCGTCATCTACAACCTGCCGAACCGCGACTGTTCGGCGCTGGCCTCCAACGGTGAGCTGCTCATCGCGAACAACGGCCTGAACCGCTACAAGACCGAGTACATCGACCCGATCGCAGCGATCATGGCCGACCCGAGGTACGCAGCCCTCCGCATCTCGACGATCATCGAGATCGACTCGCTGCCGAACCTGATCACCAACCTCAACGTGGCGAAGTGCCAGGAGGCGCAGAGCTCCGGCGCCTACGTCGACGGCGTCCGCTACGCCCTGAACAAGCTGCACGCGATCAACAACGTCTACACCTACATCGACGCCGCGCACCACGGCTGGCTGGGCTGGGACACCAACCTGGGCCCCGCGGCCGACCTGTTCGCGAGCACCGTCGCCGGCACCACGGCCGGCTTCGCCAGCGTCGACGGCTTCATCACCAACACCGCCAACTACTCGGCCCTGCGGGAGCCGCACTTCACCATCAACACCACCGTCAACGGCGCCTCGGTCCGCCAGTCCACCTGGCTCGACTGGAACTTCTACGTCGACGAGCTGACCTTCGCCCAGGCGTTCCGGACCATGCTGATCCAGAGGGGCTTCTCCTCGGGGATCGGCATGCTGATCGACACCTCCCGCAACGGCTGGGGTGGCTCGGCCCGCCCGTCGGCTCCCAGCACCTCCACCAACCTGAACGACTTCGTCAACCAGTCGCGGGTGGACCGTCGCATCCACGCCGGCAACTGGTGCAACCAGAGCGGCGCCGGCCTCGGCGAGCGCCCGCAGGCCAGCCCCGCCACCGGCCTGGACGCCTACGTCTGGATCAAGCCTCCGGGCGAGTCGGACGGCTCCAGCTCCCTCATCGAGAACGAAGAGGGCAAGGGCTTCGACCGGATGTGCGACCCGACCTACCTGGGCAACGAGCGCAACGGCAACAACGCGACCGGCGCCCTGCCGAACTCCCCGATCTCCGGCGGGTGGTTCTCCGCCCAGTTCCGCCAGCTCCTCCAGAACGCCTACCCGCCCCTGCCGTAACCAGCCGGCTCCCGGCCCCCGCTCCGGCGGGGGCCACCCGGGGAGCCCGTACGCGACGACCAGGGTCCCGCCGTCTCCCGGGGAGGCGGCGGGGCCCTTCTTCGTGGGTTCGGCGCGGCCCGCGCACGCCGCACGCCGTACGGGCGAATATTGGGATGCGGCGGCTCGCGCGGTCAGGCACCATTGACTGTTGGCTCCTGACGTGTGAGCCGAAAGTATCCTGGGCTCAGTATGGGAACACCTCCTTTGACATCTCCGCTCGCCGACCTGCACGCGCGGCTGCCCGAGCTCACACTGCGTGACCAGGGGCGGCTCCGCCGACGGCTCGACGGGGCCCGCAGGATCAGAAACCGCGCCACCCAGCAGAAGGTCGCCGCGGAGATCACCTCCGACATCGAGAAGGCCGAGCGCAGGGTCGCCACGCGCCGTGCCGGTGTGCCCGCCGTGACCTATCCGGAGGCGCTGCCGGTCAGCCAGCGCAAGGACGACATCCTGGAGGTGATCCGCGACCACCAGGTCGTGATCGTGGCCGGTGAGACCGGTTCGGGCAAGACCACCCAGCTGCCGAAGATCTGCCTGGAGCTGGGCAGAGGCGTCAAGGGCCTGATCGGGCACACCCAGCCCCGCCGGATCGCGGCCAGGACCGTGGCCGAGCGCGTGGCCGAGGAACTGGACACCCAGCTCGGCGACGCCGTGGGATACAAGGTGCGTTTCACCGACCAGGTGAGCGACGGCACGCTCGTCAAGGTCATGACGGACGGCATCCTGCTGGCCGAGCTGCAGAACGACCGCGAGCTCACCCAGTACGACACGCTGATCATCGACGAGGCGCACGAGCGCAGCCTCAACATCGACTTCATCCTGGGCTACCTCAAGCAGCTCCTTCCCCGCAGACCCGACCTGAAGATCATCATCACCTCGGCGACGATCGACCCCGAGCGCTTCTCCAAGCACTTCGGCGACGCCCCGATCGTGGAGGTCTCGGGACGGACCTACCCCGTCGAGGTGCGCTACCGGCCGATCGCCGAGGACGACGACCAGATCCAGGCGATCAGCAGGGCCGTCGACGAGCTCTGCGCCCAGGGCCCCGGCGACATCCTGGTCTTCCTCAGCGGAGAGCGGGAGATCCGCGACACCGCCGAGGCGCTGTCCAAGCGCAAGGATGCCGAGATCCTCCCGCTGTACGCCCGCCTGTCGGCCGCCGAGCAGCACAGGGTCTTCCAGCGGCACAGCAACCGCCGGGTCGTGCTGGCCACGAACGTCGCCGAGACCTCGCTGACCGTGCCCGGAATCAAATACGTGGTCGATCCCGGATTCGCCCGCATCTCCCGGTACAGCCATCGCACCAAGGTCCAGCGCCTGCCCATCGAGGCGATCTCCCAGGCCTCGGCCAACCAGCGCAAGGGACGCTGCGGACGTGTGTCCGAGGGCATCTGCATCCGGCTGTACGAGGAGGACGACTTCCTCACCAGGCCGGAGTTCACCGACCCGGAGATCCTGCGCACCAACCTCGCCTCGGTCATCCTGCAGATGACCTCGATCGGCCTGGGCGACATCGGGGCCTTCCCGTTCGTCGAGCCGCCGGACCAGCGCCAGGTGAAGGACGGCTACGACCTGCTCCTGGAGCTGGGCGCGTTCGACCAGGCCAGGAAGATGACCCCGCTCGGCCGTAAACTGGCCGGCCTTCCGGTCGACCCGCGCCTGGCCCGCATGGTGCTGGAGGCCGACGGCAACGGCTGCGTCAGCGAGGTCATGGTGATCGCCTCCGCGCTGTCCATCCAGGACCCGCGCGAGCGCCCGGCCGAAAAGCAGCAGGTCGCCGACGAGAAGCACCGTCGCTTCGCCGACAAGGAGTCGGACTTCGTCTCCTACCTGAACCTGTGGAACTATCTCCAGGAGCAGCAGAGGGAACTGTCGTCCAGCGCGTTCCGGCGTCTGTGCAAGGCCGAGTTCCTCAACTACCTGCGCGTGCGCGAGTGGCAGGACGTCTACGGCCAGCTCCGCCAGATGTCGAAGTCCCTCGGCATCACGCTCAACGCCACCCCCGGTGACGAGCAGAAGATCCACGTCTCCCTGCTGTCGGGTCTGCTGTCCCACATCGGCGTCAAGGACGTCATCGACAAGAAGGCCACGAACGACGGCGCCCGCCGTCCCGCCACCGAGCCGCGCAGGCCGTTCACCGAGTACATCGGCGCCCGCAACGCCCGCTTCGCCATCTTCCCCGGCTCCGCGCTGGCCAAGAAACAGCCGCTCTGGGTGATGTCCGCCGAGCTGGTGGAGACCTCCAGGCTCTGGGCGCGGGTCAATGCCAAGATCGAACCCGAGTGGGTCGAGCCGCTCGCCGCGCACCTGATCAAACGCACCTACTCCGAGCCGCACTGGGAGAAGAAGCAGGGCTCGGTGATGGCCTACGAGAAGGTCACGCTGTACGGCGTGCCGCTCGTGGTGCAGCGCAAGGTCAACTATGGCCGCATCGACCCCGAGCTGAGCCGGGAGCTGTTCATCCGGCACGCCCTGGTCGAGGGCGACTGGGAGACCCACCACGCCTTCTTCGCCGAGAACCGCAAGCTCCTGGAGGAGGTCGAGGAGCTGGAGGAGCGGGCCCGGCGCCGCGACATCCTGGTGGACGACGAGACGCTGTTCGACTTCTACGACCAGCGCGTGCCCGCCGACGTCGTCTCCGGGCGGCACTTCGACTCCTGGTGGAAGAGGACCAGGACCGACCAGCCCGACCTGCTCAGCTTCGAGAAGTCGATGCTGATCAGCGAGACGGCGGGCGATGTCAGCCAGCGTGACTACCCCGACGTGTGGCGCCAGGGCGACCTGCGCTTCCCGCTGACCTACCAGTTCGAGCCCGGCACCGACGCGGACGGCGTCACCGCGCACATCCCTCTCGCCCTGCTCAACCAGGTCAACGCCGACGGGTTCGACTGGCAGATTCCCGGTCTGCGCGAAGAACTGCTCACCGCGCTCATCCGGGCCCTTCCCAAACCCGTCCGGCGCAACTTCGTCCCCGCCCCCAACTACGCCAAGAAGGTCTTGGAGCGGGCGAAACCCACTCAGGAGCCGCTGCTGGCGGTGCTGGAGCGGGAGCTGCTGAACATGACCGGTATCCAGGTGTCACGCGAGACCTGGCAGCCCGATCTGGTCCCCGACCACCTGAAGATCACCTTCCGGGTGATCGACGGACGCAAGCAGAAGCTGGCCGAGAGCAAGGACCTGGTCGAGCTCAAACGACGGCTCGCGCCCAAGCTCCGCCAGACCCTCTCCAAGGCCTCCGGCGGGCTGGAGAAATCCGGCCTGACCACCTGGAACATGGGGCCGCTGCCCAAGACGTTCGAGCAGCGACGGATGAAGGCCTACCCGGCGCTGGCCGACGAGGGCGCCACCGTGGCCGTGCGGATGTTCGAGACCGAGGCCGAGCAGCGCAGGGCCATGTGGGAGGGCACCCGCAGGCTGCTGCTGCTCAACACCCCGTCGCCGGCCAAGGGGGTGCTCGGCCGCCTGGGCAACCAGGCCAAGCTCGCGCTCAGCCGCAGCCCGCACGCGGGTGCCGTCGCCCTGTTCGACGACTGCATCGACTGCGCCGCCGACAAGCTCATGAGCGAGTACGGCGGGCCCGTGTGGGACCAGTCCGCCTTCACCGTCCTGCACGACAAGGTCCGCGCCGAGCTGTTCGACACCACCGCCGACGTGGTCGCCAAGGTCGAGGGCATCCTCAAGGTCTGGCACACGGTCTCCGGCCTCCTGCCCGCGGCCCGCTCCACCCCCGCGATCGAGGACATCCGCGACCAGGTCGCCGGTCTGATCTACCCGGGTTTCGTCACCGACACCGGCTACAAACGCCTGCCCGACCTGCTCCGCTACCTCAGGGCGGCCGAGCGGCGGCTGGAGAAGATCTCCGACGACCCCTTCCGCGACCAGGAGCGGATGCACAAGGTCCACGATCTCGAGGACGACTACCACGAGCTGGTCGAGAAGCTTCCCCCGGCTCGCCGTTCCGACGACGACGTCCGCCAGATCCGCTGGATGATCGAGGAGCTCCGGGTCAGTTACTTCGCCCAGACTCTCGGCACCCCGTACTCGATCTCCGAAAAGCGCATCCGCAAGGCCATGGAACAGCTCTGAGGACGGGATCTCACCGGGTCCGGTGACGGAGGCGTCGTATCGGCCGGGGCGGGCCGCGTCCGGCCGGCGTCTCTGGGCGCTGTCGCGTGCTCCGGGACGAATGGGGGCGGGCGCTCTCGCGGGGGTCCGGGGCGGGGGACATCCGAGGGGTGGCTCGGATTGTCGCTCCGTTCGCCCGGGGCTAAAGGAAGATCGAGGTGTCGAGGTCGAAGTCGACGGGGGAGGGAAGCCGGACCGGCTTGCCCATCTCGGTGTTGGTGGTGGTCCGATACGTGCCCTCTACGGGATCACTGAGGACGGTGATCGCCGGGGGTGAGGCGACGGGGTCGATGATCAACACGATCGGGATGCCGCAGCCCGCGTAAATTCTGGGCTTTACGGCGCGATCCGTATCCGTGCTTCCGGGCGAGACGATCTCGGCGACCATGATCAGTGTTGAGGAGAGCAACTCACGGTCGCCCCAGAGCGGGGCGTTCACGGGCGCCAGGCAGTAGTCGGGGACCAGGGTGTCGCGCGGACCCTCTATGCACACGTCGACATCGCCGGAGAAACTTTCCCAGTCGTTCTTGTCTTCGACAGGGATCAAGGCGCGGCTGAGGCGTCTGGCGATGCGGGCGTGTTGGGGCGTCCCGGATGGGCTCATGATCAGGTTCCCGTCGATGATCTCGGCGCGAAGGCAGAGGGTGGGGGGGAGGGATTCGAAGAACTCTCTCGGCGTGCGAGGCGTGGGCTGTCCTTCGAGGGAGGTGGGCTGCTCTTCCGAAGGAGCGTGCTGAGCTTCGGGAGAGCTGTGCTGACCGGATCGTTGCGGGGCTGTCATCACCATCGACCTGTATCCCTTCGTGTCCGAACAGGAACTCTGAGTGTTCCATGAGGTTCCCCTGGGCGTGAAAGATATTCGGCACATTCATGGAACACGTCTTCGCCTGATCCACGCCCCCCATCTCGGTGCGACGCATGACGGTGGAGCCGTTGGCGTCGAGGGTCGCCGAACCGCCGACTGACCTGGTCCTGGCGCGGGAAACCCGTTTTCCCGTGGTGGAAAGGATCTTCATGATGAAACGGCCCGGCGAGGACCGGGTACGGGGAGCAAGGGACCGGGTGCCAGGACCCGCCGTGTGGGGAGCCGTGCCGAAACGGGACCCGCCGTACTGAAATAGGATCGGCGGGCCGATCGAAGGGGGAGCATCGTGGTCCGGGCAGTGGTGTTCGACGTCGGGGAGACGTTGATCGACGAGACGCGGATCTGGTCGCGCTGGGCCGACAGGCTCGGCGTCACCCGGTTCACGATGCTGGGCGTGCTGGGCGGCATGGCGGCGCTCGGCCAGTCCTTCGACGAGGCGTTCCAGATCGTCAGGCCCGGCTTCGACCTTGAGGCCGAGCAGGAGGCGTGGCGGCGGGAGGACCCCGACGGGCTCCGGGTGAACTTCGACGCCGACGACCTCTATCCGGACGTACGGCCCGGCCTGGCCGCGCTGCGCGGTCTCGGGTACGAGCTGATCATCGCGGGCAACCAGCCGCCGCAGGCCTACGACGCGCTGACCGCGATGGAGCTCCCCGTCGACGCGATCCACACCTCGGACGGCTGGGGTGTGTCCAAGCCCGACCCCGGGTTCTTCGCCAAGGTGGTCGCGGTGTCGGGGCGGGAGCCCGGAGAGATCCTCTACGTGGGCGACCGGCTCGACAACGACGTCCTCCCCGCCCGTGCGGCGGGCATGCGGACCGTCCTGATCCGCCGGGGTCCCTGGGGCTACCTGCACGCCGTCCGCCCCGAGGCCGCCGAGGCCGACCACGTCGTCGACGACCTGCACGCCCTGGTCGCGGCCCTCACCCGCTGACGGTCACCGTCGGCCGTTTCCTCCGAGGAGCCAGCGGCGGACCACGGCCCAGGCGAGCGGCAGCGGTACCGTGCCCGCGCCGAGTCCCACGTCGACCAGGAGATCGAACACCTCCTTGCGCTGGGCGGCGGTGCCGATCGCGGCGTCGATGAAGCCGGATGACTGGGCGGCGCGGGAGAGCACGTCGGTGGTGCGCAGGTGCCGCCCGAGGGTCTTCGCCAGTGCGCGCCGGTAGGCGGGCAGGGGGTCGCCGGCCGTCCGGACGGCGGCCTCGCCGGCGAGTCTGCCGGAGACCAGCGCGTAGTAGATGCCCTCGCCGGTGAGGGGATTGATGAGGCCGGCGGCGTCGCCGGCCAGCATCACCCGGCCCGCGCCGGGCCTGGGCCGGCCGGGAGACAGGGGCAGGTGGTGGGCACGCAGGTCTCGGGCGGGCAGGTGGGGCAGCAGTTCGGCGAGCCGGCCGTGCAGCACCTCGCGGCCGGGCAGGCCGGTGGCGCGCAGCCGGGGCAGGAGCATCCCGAACCCGACGTTGGCGGTGCCGTCGCCGATCGGGAAGGACCACGCGTACGCGGGCCATCCGTCCTTCTGCATGGCGATGAGCTGGGCGTCGTCGTCGGCGACGGGTATGTCGGCGTAGCCGCGCACCGCGATCGCGACGTGTTTGTCGGGGGTGGCGGGGATGCCGATGAGGCGCCGTACGGTCGAGTTGGCGCCGTCGGCGGCGACGACGGCGCGGGCGTTGACGGTGCCGTCGAGGACGAGGTGATCGTCATGGGCGTCGAGCGCGCGGACGCGGTGGTGGCGGACCTCGACGCCACAAGCACGGGCGGCGTCGACGAGCCGGGCGTCGAAGACCGTGCGGGGGACGACGTGGTTGGGCCGGGCGACGGTGGCGGAGACCCGTGCGCCGCCGGGGGAGACCACCGTCAGGCGTTGCACCGGCCGGTAGTCGGCGATGAGGTCGGGGACGCCGAGCAGGGCGAGTTCCTCGTGGCAGTGGGCGGCGATGCCGTCGCCGCAGGCTTTGTCGCGGGGGAAGTCGGCCTTGTCGAGCAGGAGCACCCGCGCGTCCGGCCGGAGTCGCTTCGCGCGCAGGGCCGCCGCGGAGCCGGCGGGACCACCACCGACGACCACCAGATCCCACATGTCATCCACGTTGGTGAACCTGCCACGTTCCGTCGTGACGAAAACCAATGTGTCGCGATTATGGGTACTTTTCGCTTTGGGTAATCAGCCGATCCGTCTCACCGGCCTGGCCCGAGGCGCGAGCGCGACCGGAACGCGCGGTGTCCGGGCCAGGGGTACGTGGCCTTCCGGAGCCGTCCCGCCGTCCCGCCGTTCCCACGGGAACGGCGGGAGCCGGTGGAACGGCCGGTACGCGGCGCCGGATCGCCCCTGACCCGGCAGCACGCCGGTTCGTGAGAGGCCGGGCGCGTTCTCAGAAGTCGCGGTACTCGATGTCGGGATCGATGTGAATGGCCCGCTCCTCGGCGGACAGGTCGCCGTCGTCGGAGCCGACGTCCGAGGCGTACTCCTCGGACGTCTCGTCCGGGCCCAGCCCCTCATCCGGCGACACCAGGCGCAGGTCGTCACGCGGGGCCCGTTCGCGATCGGGGGCCTCGCGCCAGAGGCGTTCGTCGAGACTGTCCTGGTGCTGGTCGTCGTGCTCGACGATCTCATGGTTGAGGCCGAGGTCGTCGGTCCATTCCTCGACCTCGATCGCCTGCGCGTCGTCCAGACCACCGTTGTCTGGGGGTATTTCGGTCATATCACTGCCTTACCCGTCTTATCGCTAAAACCACAACACTAGACCTCCGGCACTCACCGGGGAGATCCCCCTGATCTGGGGGAAGGCCTCGGTCGGCTCCCCTCAGAGCCCCGCGGCGGCCCCGATGATCGAACGAGGGTCGGCCGCGCCGGCCAGGACACCCGAGGCGAGCACGTCGATCAGGTGGGCGTGGCCGAAGGCGGAGCCGTACGGCTTGGAACCGACGGGGTGGCCCCGCTCGCCGAGGCCCTCAGCCCACGGGCCTCCCTCCTCGACCTCGACCACCGTCTGGTCGGGGGCCTGCCAGGTGTCGAACCCGGTGCCGTTGCCCGCCAGCCGCCAGCGCGGGGCGCCGATGGCCTCGCCGGGGGTCAGGTCGTGGACGAGCAGGCGGATGAGGACCTGGAGCAGGACCTGCGGCTGGGCGTCGCCGCCCATGGTGCCCACGACCGAGCGCAGCGACCCGTCGGGGCGGGTGACCAGCGCGGGAACGAGAGTGTGCGGGGGACGGCGGCGGGGTCCGTACTCGGCGGGGTGGCCCGGGACCAGCGAGAATCCGATGCCCCGGTTGTGCAGGTTGATGCCGGTGCGGGGTTCGAAGATCAGGCTGCCGAAGCCGGAGGCGTTGGACTGGATCAGTGAGACGCCCATGCCGTCGCCGTCCACCGCGCACAGATAGGTGGTGTCGCCGTCGGAGGTGAGGTCGCGCACCGTGGCCCGGGCGGCCGGGTCGATCAGGGCCCGACGGGCGGCGGCCGAGTCCAGCACGGCGTCGACGGACGCGCCCTCGAACAGGACGTCCAGCCGGTCGTGCCCGGCCAGCCGCGCCGCCTCCACCAGCAGGTGTGCCCAGAGCGGGTCCGCCGGGTCGTCGGGCAGGTCGAGCCCCTCGGCGATGCGGAGCGCGAGCAGCAGCAGGTATCCCTGCGAGTTGGGCGGCATGGTCCACACGTCGTGCCCGAAGGCCCGGACCCGCAGCGGGTCCACCCAGTCGGCGTTGGCGGTGGCCAGGTCATCCTCGGTGTACTCGCCGCCGCCGACCGCGAGCAGCCCCTCGCCGAACTCGCCGAGGTAGAAGCCGTCCCGGCCGTGGGTCAAGGCCTCCAGGGCCCGCGCCACCCCGGGCCGCCTGATCAGGTCACCGGCGTCGCGGGCCGTCGCGAAGTCCTCGCACAGCGGGCCGACGGTGGCCAGCCCCGGCACCATCAGCGGGGAGGCGGGGAATCCCTCGCGGGCGTGCCCGATCGCCGGGGCCAGCACCTCCGCCAGGGGCAGCTTGCCGTACCGGTCGTGCAACGCCAGCCAGCCGTCCGCGCAGCCGGGCACCGGGACCGAACGGATGTCGTGGTGGTGCGGCATGCGGTCGTGTCCCTCGGCCCTGAGCCGCTCGGGGTCGGCGCCCGAGCCCGAGCGCCCGGAGGCGTTGAGCGCCGCGGGCGTGCCGTTCCCGTCGTAGACCAGCGCGAACAGGTCCCCGCCCAGCCCGCACAGGTGGGGTGAGGTCACCGTCAGTACGGCGTTCGCCGCGACCGCCGCGTCGGCCGCCGATCCACCCCGCTCCAGCATGGCCACACCCGCGCCGGAGGCGAGATGATCAACGGTACAAACCATTCCAGAACGCGCATATCGGGTGTTTTGCATGTTCAGATCGTAAGGCCCGGCCGTCCGGCGGTAGATCCGCCCCTCCTCCGCCTTCCCCGGCGCGTAGAGCTTCCCGGACGCCTGGCTCGCGCGGAGCCCCGCGGACGCCTGGCCGGTCCGGGAGGCGAACGGCCGCGAACGACGGGGAGGGGGTCTCTCAGCCGCCGGCCGCCTCGGGCTCGCCGGGCAGATACACGGGACACCGGCTCCCGCGGGCGCGATGTGCCGCGGGCAGGCGTGCCGCGATGTTCGCCGGAAGCAGGGTGGCGGCGGTGTCCCAGGGGAAGAACGCCGCATCGTCGAGCTCTTCGACCTGCAGCCGGATGCGGCCCGGATCGCTCAGGACGCCGCCGTCGAACATAAAGTTGATCATTGAGCGGGGGCGTTCCCCCGACGGGGGCAGCCAGTGGACCACGAGGAGGTCCTCCGCCCTGACCGAGACGCCGAGCTCCTCGGCGGCCTCGCGCATGGCGCAGTCGTGGGGCGCCTCACCCGCCTCGGTGATCCCACCGGGGAAGCCCCAGCCCGGCCGATAGTTCGGCTTGACCAGCAGGACGTGGTCCCTGGCGTCGGTGAGCAGCAGGCAGGCCGAGGTGAACACGCTGGGCAGACCGGCATACCACTCGGTGGGTTCAAGATAGGGCGTGCTCATTCGGGTCACGTTACCCGAGGGATCGGCGCCGCCCCGTGACCTGGCCTCACTCCGCGCCCGCGGACGGCCGGCGCCCCATGTCGCTTCGCGCCCGCGGACGGCCGGTTCCCCGTGTCGCGCGGCGCTCCGGCCCGCGTCGGTAAAGGCGGGGTCCGTTCCGGGTAAAACTCGGAATTCGTCCGTGACGCTCAAAATCAGCGGCCGTCGTTTGGGCATGGGCACTGGGGGAGGGTCGACTACGCCGATCGGGGGTGGCGTCCATGTCAGACCGCCTGTTTCAGGACCGGCAGGACGCCGGTCGCGTCCTCGCGGGACTCCTGGCGAACCACCGGGACACGCCGGACGTCATCGTCGTGGGACTGCCCCGGGGCGGTGTGCCGGTGGCGTACGAGATCGCCATGGCCCTCGACGCCCCGCTCGACGTCTTCCTCGTGCGCAAGCTGGGCGTCCCCGGCAGGGAGGAACTGGCGATGGGGGCGATCGCCGGCGGCGGGGTCCTCGTGCTCAACGAGGACGTCATCCAGGGGATGGGGATCTCGCCGGAGGTCGTCCAGCAGACGGCCGAGCGTGAGGGCCGCGAACTTCTCAGACGGGAGAAGACCTACCGCGAAGGACGCCCCCAACCGGACTTCACCGGAAAGACCGTCATCGTGGTGGACGACGGGCTGGCGACGGGCGCGAGCATGCGCGCCGCCGTCGAGGCCCTCCGCCGCCACCGTCCGGCCAAGATCGTCGTCGCGGTCCCCGCCGCGCCCGAGTCGACCTGCCGCGAGATCGGTGCCATGGGCGACGAGCTGGTCTGCGCCAGCACCCCGTCACCCTTTCTGGCGGTCGGACGGTCCTACGGGGACTTCGCCCAGACGACCGACGAGGAGGTGCGCGACCTCCTGCGCGCCGTGTCGAGATCACGGTCGGCCGGAGCGGGCTCGCGGGACCTCGCGGAGGCGGCGGACATCCGCTCGGAGGCCCTCCCCACCGAGGAGGGCATGCCGCGCGAGGCGGACCTCTTCGAGCTGGTCGGCGACGCGCGTTTCGTGCTGATCGGGGAGGCCTCGCACGGCACCCATGAATTTTACGAGGCCCGCGCGCGCATGACGCGGCGGCTCATCGAGGAACTGGGCTTCTGCGCGGTGGCGGTGGAGGCCGACTGGGCCGACGCCTACAGGGTGAACCGGTACGTCCACGGGCGCGGCGGGGACGCGACCGCCGAGGAGGCGCTGCGCGGCTTCGATCGTTTCCCGGCCTGGATGTGGCGCAACACGGTGGTGGCGGACTTCGCCGGATGGCTGCGTGAGCACAACGACCGGGCCGGCAGGGACGAGCGGGCCAAGGTGGGTTTCCACGGGCTGGACCTCTACGGCCTGTACCGGTCCGCCCAGGAGGTCGTCGCCTTCCTCGAACGGGTCGACCCGCGGGCCGCGGCCCGCGCCCGGGAGCGCTACGCCTGCTTCGATCACCACACCGGCGGCGACGGCCGGTCGTACGGCTTCGCCGCCGCGTTCGGAGCCGGCGAGCCGTGCGAGCGGCAGGCGGTCGAGCAACTGGCCGACCTGCGGCGTCACGCGCTGGAGTACATCCGGCGGGACGGGATCCTCGCCCAGGACGAGCTCTTCCACGCCGAGCAGAGCGCACGCGCCGTGAAGGCCGCCGAGGCGTACTACCGCATGATGTTCAGCGAGAAGGCCTCCTCCTGGAACCTGCGCGTCCGCCACATGGCCTGCACCCTGGACTCCCTCGCCGAACATCTGGCCCGCCGGCGGGCCAGGCCGTCGAGGATCGTCGTGTGGGCGCACAACACGCATGTCGGCGACGCCCAGGTGACGGAGGCCGCCGCTCGCGGTGAGCTCAGCCTCGGCCGGCTGGTGCGCGAGCGGTACCCCGGCCAGTGCCGTCTCATCGGGTTCACCACCTACACCGGCACCGTGACGGCGGCCGACGACTGGGGCGGCCCGGCCGAGCGCAAGCGGGTGCTGCCGGCGCTTCCCGGATCGGCCGAGGCGTTGCTCCACGAGGCGGGGAAGAAGGAGTTCCTCCTGTCGTTCGGCGTCGCGCCCCGGGCCTTCGAAGCGCTGCGCCCACCGCGGCTGGAACGGGCGATCGGCGTCGTCTACCGCCCGCGGACCGAACGGCGGAGCCACTATCTCCACGCGCGTGTGGCGGAACAGTTCGACGCGGTGATCCACATCGACGAGACGAGGGCGGTCGAGCCGCTGGAGCGAACGGCCGGATGGACGGAGGGAGAGATCCCCGATACCTACCCGATCGGGCTGTGACCGCCGGGCCGTCCCGAGAGGAGAGGGGTGGCCCGCCCCTCCCCTCCCCGGAGAGAGCAGCCCTTTCCCGCCCGAAGGGGGAACGCCGTGAACGCCGTCCGGATGAACCTGGAGCGCCTGGAGATTCCAGCCATGGACGTCGTGCTGGAGGCCGATGTCGTGGTGCCACGGCCGGCGCGGGGAATGGTGCTCTTCGCGCACGGCAGCGGCAGCAGCCGCCACAGCCCGCGCAATCGGTACGTGGCGGGTGAGCTCCAGAGGGCGGGCCTCGCCACGATCCTCGCCGACCTGCTCACACCGGCGGAGGAACGGGTCGACGTCCAGACGGGCGAGTTCCGTTTCGACATCGGCAGGCTCGCCGTACGGCTGGCGGCCCTGACCGACTGGCTGGGGGAGCACAGACCCACCGCGGGTCTTCGCGTCGGGCTCTTCGGCGCCAGCACGGGCGCGGCGGCCGCGCTCGTCGCCGCCGCGGCCCGTCCCGCCCCGGTGAAGGCGATCGTCTCCCGTGGAGGGCGGCCGGACCTCGCCGGTGCGGCGCTCCGATCGGTTCACCAGCCCACGCTGCTGATCGTCGGAGAGCGCGATCCCGCCGTTCTCGAGCTCAACCGTGAGGCGATGAGGGAGTTGCGCGATGAGACGCTCCTGGAGGTCGTCCCCGGTGCGTCACACCTCTTCGAGGAGCCCGGGACGCTGGAGCGGGTGGCTCACCTGGCCCGGGAGTGGTTTCTCCGCCATCTGCCGCAGACGCCGGGCGGAGAGGGAGACGCTGCTGAAAGCCCCGGACCGGGCCCTCGAAAGAGGTGACCCGAACCGGCGCTTTGACCGGTCGTGCGTGATCTGCCCGCCGGGAGCCGAGCCCCCGGGCCGGGCCGGCGGGGTGGGGCATCGGATCAGACGGCGACGGTCAGGGGCTGGTCGCGGCTGACGAGGGCGGAGTAGGGGCCGTCGGCGGTGAGAAGTTCGGCGTGGGTTCCGCGCTCGACGATGCGGCCGTGGGCCAGGACCACGATCTGGTCGGCGTCGATGACCGTGGACAGGCGGTGGGCGATCGTGATGGTGGTACGGCCGCGCGACAGGGCGTCCAGCGCCTCCTGGACGGCCCGCTCCGTCTGGGTGTCCAGAGAGCTGGTGGCCTCGTCGAGGATCAGCACGGGCGGGTTGCGCAGCAGCGTCCGGGCGATGGCCAGGCGCTGCTTCTCGCCGCCGGAGAACCGGTAGCCGCGCTCGCCGACCATGGTGTCGTAGCCCTCGGGCAGCGACATGATGTGATCATGGATTCGCGCCGCCCGCGCGGCCTCGACCATCTCCTCGTCGGTCGCGGACGGCTTGGCGAAGCGGAGGTTGTCGGCGATCGAGGAGTGGAACAGGTAGGTCTCCTGGGAGACCACGCCGACCGTCTCGGCCAGCGTCTCGAAGGTCAGCTCACGCACGTCCACGCCGTCGACGGTGACCCGGCCGCCGGTCACGTCGTAGAGCCGGGGGAGAAGGTAGCTCAGCGTGGTCTTCCCCGACCCGGTCTCGCCGACCACGGCCAGGGTCGTGCCCGCGGGAACGGTGAGGTTCACGTCCGACAGCGTCGAGGGCCCATCGGGCTCAACACCGGGCTCCCCGCCGGGTTCCCCGTGCCCGGCGTCGTCGCCGGAGGGGCCGGGCACGGCGGGCTCGCCGGCGGACCCGCGGGAGGCGGAGGGCCCGGGGGAGGCGGAGGCATAGGAGAAGTCCACGTGCTCGAAGCGGATCTCGCCGCGCACGTTCGTCAGCGTCCTGGTGCCGGGGTGGATGTCCACGGGCAGGTCGAGATACTCGAAGATCCGGCCGAACAGGGACAGGGAGCTCTGCACGTCGACGCCGAGCCGCAGCAGCGACACCGTGGGCCGGAACAGGTTCGTCTGGAGCGTGGTGAAGGCGACGACGGTGCCGATGGAGATGGCCGAGGTCAGCCCGGTGGCCCAGTAGATCATCGCGGGCATGGCCGCCATGATGATCTGGATGGTCGACTGCCGCCAGCGTCCGGCCATGCTTGAGCGGACCCCCAGGTCGGCCAGCTCGTCGGAGGCCGTGGCGAACCGCCGGGTGAGCTCGGGGCTGCGGCCCATCGTCCGGCCCAGCAGGATGCCACTGATCGACAGCGACTCCTGGACCATCGACGACATGGCGGCCAGCTTCCGCTGCCGCTCAGAAGTGATCTTCCTGCGTTCCTGGCCCACCCTGCGGCTGATCCCGACGAAGACGGGGAGCAGCAGCAGCGACACGACGGTCAGCCGCCAGTTCAGCACGAGCATCGCGATGATCGTCGCGATGACGGTGGTCAGGTTGGAGACGATCGAGGCGGCCGTGGCGGTGACCACCGACTGCATGCCGCCGATGTCGTTGGCGATGCGCGACTGCACCTCGCCGGTGCGGGTGCGGGTGAAGAAGGCCAGGGACATGCGCTGCAGGTGGCCGTAGACGCCGGTGCGCAGGTCGTGCATGACGCGCTGGCCGACCCCCGTGGAGATCAGCGTCTGGAGGACGTCGAGCACGCTGGTGGCGACGGCGACCGCGATCATGCCCAGCGCCAGCAGCGTCAGCAGGCCGGTCCTGCCGTGGGGGATGGCCTCGTCGAGCACCTCGCGAAGCATGAACGGCGAGGCCAGCGAGACGAGCGAGGACAGCCCGATGAGAACGCCGACCAGGGCCAGCCGGCCGCGATAGGGGCGGAACAGGGCGACGATGCGTCGCAGGGGTACGCGGGGTTCGTCGTTCACGAGGGGGTCGCGGTTCATGTGCGTTCCTTCGTGCGGACCGGCCCCTTGGGTTCGTACGGCCATGAAACTCCTCTCTGAGGTTTACTCAAACAGAGTCTTACTCATAATCATTCCCATGAACAATGAGATACGTTCATGTCCGTGGAGACGGAACTGGCCGAGCTCGTGCACGGCGTCGGCCATCGACTGCGGCGAGGGTACGGCGAGCAGCTCGGACCGCTCGGGATGAGTCCCGGCCAGGCTCGGGCGCTGAGAGTGATCGTCGGCTCCGAGTCGCCGCTCAAGATGGTGCAGCTCGCGGAGAGGCTGAAGATCGTGCCGCGTTCGGTGACCTCTGTGGTGGACGCCCTGGAGGAGGCCGGCCTGGTTCGCCGCGAGATCGACCCGGCGAGCCGTCGTTCCACCCTGCTGGTGGCGACCTCCGAGGGCCGCGCACGGTACGAACGGGTGCGCGAGGCCCGGAGGCGAGCGGCGGGGGAGTTGTTCTCCGTACTCACCCCCGAGCAGCAGGATCAGCTCAAAGAGCTGCTGAGCGTGGTGGATCGCCAGCCCGGGTAGTGGTTCGCGCCGCGAGGGTATGCTTTTGCGGCTTTTCGGTGTTAATGACGGCATCGAAAAGGGATGGTGTGTCTGACGGAGGGTGCCTTTCGGGTCACCCTCGGCAGCCCACCGGTGGGTGAGCGCGCTCGTCCGCGCTCCGCTCGAACCCCCATTCCCCCCGATCCCCTGTCCCGTCTGCCGTTCGGCATCACACGCCAAGGAGCGCCCGTCCTCATGCCCACGCTGCATGTCATCGTCGCCAGTACCCGCCCCGGCAGGATCGGCCTGCCCGTCGCCCGGTGGTTCATCGACCAGGCGGTCAAGCACGGCGGTTTCGAGGTCAACATGGTCGATCTGGCCGAGTTGAACCTGCCGCTCATGAACGAGCCCAACCACCCCCGGTTGCGCCGCTACGAGCACCGGCACACCAAGGACTGGAGCGCCACGGTCGACGCCGCCGACGCGTTCGTCATCGTGATGCCCGAGTACAACCACGGATTCACCGCTCCGCTGAAGAACGCCCTGGACTACCTGCACAGCGAGTGGGCGTACAAGCCCGTGGGGCTGGTCAGCTACGGCGGCGTCTCGGGCGGCCTGCGCGCCGCTCAGATGATCAAGCCGGTGCTCAACGCGCTGAAGATGGTGCCCGTGTACGCGGGCGTGCCCATTCCGTCCGTCATGCGGTTCCTCAACGACGACGGTGAGATCCAGGCCGACGAGCCCGTGGAGAACGCCGCCACCGCGATGCTGGACGAGCTGCTGCGCTGGGCCGGCGCGCTGAAGCCGCTACGCGACACCGGCGCCGCCTGACCGGACGGATCTCCGCGTGTCACCGGCCCAGCTCACCGGCGCCGCCTGATCGGCGCGGCCCGCTCCCGGTGACCGCCTCGCCTCCCGGCGGCGGTCCGGCGTACGGGGTGCCCGCCCCGGGTCACGCCGGACGTCTCGTCTCGACGTCCTGGGTCTCGTCGGGGCGCCAGTGGGGCCGGCCGCCGACGATCGTGGCCACGCATCGGCCCGGCCCCTCATGGAGAAGGGCGGAGTAGGCGGTCCGCTCGTCGGCCTTCACGGCGAAGACGGCAAAATCGGCTCGGCTGCCCGGCCCCAGGCACCCCAGGCGGCCGGGGCCCTCGGCCAGGCCCAGCGCCCGCGCCCCGCCCAGCGTCACCGCCTCGACCAGAAGCCGGTCGAGACCGCGGTCGGGGCCGGGTTCGCGGTCGAGACCGGGATCCCGGGCGAGCACGCGGGCCGCGGCCAGCGGGTCGCCGCCGGTGTGGGTCCCGATGGCGATGATGTTCGCGCCGTCCAGCAGGCCGTCGGCGGCGAACGGCGACGAGATCGCCACCGCCGTGCCGCGGATCCGGAGAAGCTTGCGATCGGCCTCGTCCAGCGGTCCGGAGGTCGCCACGTGGCAACCGGGTCCGAGGGCTCCCACCTCGTCCAGGAACCCGGCCGGATGGCGGCCCAGCTCGACGTGGAGCCGGAGCCCGAACGTCCGGGACAGGATGGCCAGATCCTCCATGACCACGGGATCGGGGGAGTGCGCGGCGATTCCGATGATCCCCGGGTGGTCCACCTCGCGGATCGCGGTGATCAGCCGGTCGCGCCCGTCTTCCTCCCACCGCGTCTCGTCCTCGCAGCGGGTCTCGAGATAGGTCACGCCCCCGAGTCCGGCCTCACCGAGCGCGGACGCGGCCTCCAGGTCGCCGGCCACGCCCCCGACCGCGGTGACGCCGTGGACGACGGCCGGGGCGAGAGCGGTCCGGCCGAGCCGGAGATGCGCGTCGATCAGGCCGGGCACGATCATGCCCGGCCAGCGGACCGGGGTGAGGTCGGAATAGGCGGCCTCGATCTCCGCGCGAGGCCCGACCCTGAGCACCCGGTCGCCTCTGACGAGGACGGAGCCGTCCTCGACCGGTGGGGCGCAGACCGGGAGGATCAGCGGGGCGCTGTGTATGGAGACGGCTGCCGACGCGCGCGTGCCGATGGTCTGGTCGGCCCGCGTCGGCATAGGCGCTCCTAGGTTCGTCCCCCGGCAAGATTACGGCGATCAGCCCGTCGATCTCAAACGCGGCACGGAGAAAACGCTCAGACAGCCCAGCTTCTTTACATATGGTGTTGATCTCTATGAAACTGATCTATAACGTCTCTTACCGTGACTCGCCCCCCTAGGTCGCTGAAAGCACTGATCGCAGCCGTGGTGCTGTTTCCGATCGGCTTCGCCTCCGTACCTGCGTCCGCCGCTCCCGCTCCCGATCCCGAACAGCCCTGGCGTCTCAACCAGTGGCCCCAGACGCAGCCCTGGCAGTTGGACGCCCCCGCCGAGGGCACTCCCGACGCCGCCAGGCTGCGCACCCAGCCGAGCGGTCCGACCCCGATCGACCCTCAGAACTGGAAGAACCCGGACCACATGACGTGGGCCGACTACATCAAGCCCCCCGGCACGAAGTGGGCCGACCCCAAGGTCGCGGGCTCCAAGCGCACCTTCCGCGGCGCGCTGGTCCTGCTCGACTACCCCAACCAGCCGTTCGTGGTCACCCAGCCCAAGGGTTCCACCGTCTTCAAGAACCCCAGCGCCGAGGCCCACGACATCCCCCGGGACCAGGTCGCCACGTTCTACAAGGACTTCCTCAACACCCCGAACGAGCTCAACCGGGGCCACACCATCCACGAGTACTGGATGGAGGACTCCGGCGGTCGTTACGGCGTGGACCTGACCGCCTTCGGCCCCTACCAGATGCCGGGCAAGTCGCATGAGTACGCCATGGAGTTCCAGAGCGGCACCGCCTGCCCTGCCGGCGACTCCTGCAACAAGAACATCAGGACCGACGGGCGGGCCGCGTGGGACGCCGCCGTCGGCCCGGAGATCCCCGCCGGATTCGACTTCGTCTTCTACCTGAGCGCCGGTCAGGACGAGTCGGCCACCTGGCAGGAATTCGGCCCGATGAAGTTCCCGACCAAGGAAGCGGTGACCGACGACTTCGGCCCGCCGGACGCGGCCCTGACCAACTGGGCCAGGACCCGCTACGTGGACTGGACCTCCTGGGCCTCGGCCTCCTCGATCTGGCCCAACGCCGGAGGCGGTTCGTCCACCCAGGCGGAGAGCTCCGGACAGGGCGTCTACGCCCACGAGCTCAGCCACATCCTCGGCATCGGCGACAACTACAACAACCCGTACGGGGTGCCGGCCCGCCGGGCCTACACCGGCGTCTGGGAGATGCTCAGCCGGGGCAGCTTCAACGGACCCGGCGGCCCGCACAGCCGCTGGACGATCCCGCCCACCGGTGGCGGATCCATGGGCGCCCAGCACATGCTCCGCAACAAGATCAAGCTTGAGATGGTGGACGAGAACAACGTGCTGCGCCTGTCCCGCGAGGCGCTGGCCGAGTCGGGTCTCGTCGTGGCCAACATCACCGCCCGGGTGAACCAGCCGGGACCGAAGGGCCTGTCCGGGGTCAACATCGCCTTCGGCGACGGCGACCGCAGCCCGGCCTGCAACGTGAACACCGATCCCCTCTGCGACGGCGGCGGCTACAACAACTACACCGTCGAGGTCGTCGACAGGATGGGCGCCGACTCCTTCACCCCCGACTCCGGCGTGCTCCTGGCCAAGACCAAGGACCAGGACCGGGCACCGTTCGAATGGGTGATCGACGCCAACCCGCAGGACATCGGCATGACCGACTACGTCCTGCCGGACGGCACCGCCGTGCCCATCACGATCGGCGACTACCGTCAGCTGGCGGACGCCCTGTTCCACGCGGGCACCAACTCGGGATCGGAGTTCGAGTACGTGGACGAGGCCAACCGGCTTCACTTCTACGTCCTCGACGTCAAGCGTGACCGCAAGGGCATCCTGTCCTACACGGTGGCGATCCGCTCCCTGGACGGCGCCGGCCCGAACAAGCGCGGCGTGAAGCTGCTCCCGGCCGTCGGCGTCCCCGGCTCCAAGGGCCTGACGAACTGCACCTTCCCGCTGTTCAACACCGGCAAGGCCGCCCCGGCCAAGGGACAGCACCCCGAGGACGTGAGTTCCTACCTCAAGGGTGACGTCTACCGGCTGTCGGCGACCGTCGACGGCAAGGGCTGGACGGCCTCGCTGCCCAACGAGCTCGTGACCGCCGACTCCGGCAAGAACACGAAGGTCACCGTCAACGCCCAGCGGGCGAAGGGCGGAAGCCTCCTCGGCAAGGTCACCCTGACCGCCACCTCGGAGAGCGACCCGACCAAGACGGCCAAGGCGACCTGCCACGCGATCGGTCTGTAGCAGCCCGCGGAGGTCCGCGGGAGTCCGCAGAAGGGCACGGCCGCGAACGCGGCCGGTCCCTGGAGGATCCGTAGAAGGTCTGTAGAAGGTCTGTAGAACGGCGGCGGGGGTACGCGGCAATGCCGTACCCCCGCCGTCTGTCCTGCGGGATGTCGTGCGCGGCCGGGCCGTACCCGTTCCGCGGGAGAGCGTCCGGATAACTCCCGGTGTTCACTTCATGAAAAATACGCGTACCGACTAGTGCAACGTTCCTCATTGCATGTTGCGTTTGCCTCTGGTCAGCGGTCCTGACCAGGGGCATCGTGGATGGTGGGGAGGTGATGCTGTCATGCCGAAACTGCTGCACGCCCGGACACCGCGTGATGGCGAGGAAGAGCGTCAGATCCGCAGGCTCGCCGGTGCCCGACATGCCCCTGCCGACTGGATTCAACGTGCTCAGATCGTCGTGTTGAGCTGGGAGGGGATGCGCGGCCCGGCGATCGCCGCCCGGCTGGGCTGTCACCCGGAGACGGTGCGCCGCCGGGTGCGCCGGTTCAACGCCGAAGGCATCGACGGGCTCGGTGATCGGCCCGGGCCCGGCCGTAGACCGCGGATCACTCAGGCCGAGCGATCGCGGATCATCGCGCTGGTCAAGACGACGCCGCCGGGGCGGTTGCGCTGGCGGCCCTGGGGGGAGTTGGAGGCTGACGATGAGGAGGGGCCAGCGGTGTGGACCCTGGATGCCCTGACCGCCGCCGCCCGTGAGCAGGGCATCAACATTGCCCGCTCCCAGGTGCGCCGGATCCTGCTGAAGGAAGGGGTGAGATGGCGCCGCACCCGATCCTGGACCATGAGCAAGGACCCGGACTTCGCCGCAAAAGAACACAGGTCGTCGGCCTGTACACCGACCCGCCGCCCGGCGCGGTCGTCGTCTGCGCCGACGAACTGGGGCCGGTAACCCCGCGCACGTTCCCGCCCGCGCCCGCCTGGTCACCCGACGGCCACCGGATCAAAGCGTCGCTGGAGTACTTTCGCGGCCCTGACAAGACCTGGGTATACGGCGCGCTTCGTGTTGCCGACGGTACTGCGGTCACGATGACCGCCTCGTCTCGCAACAGCTTCTTCTACCAGCGGTTTCTCCAGCAGGTCGAGGAGGCCAATCCCGGCGAGAACGATATCTGGGTCATCGCCGACAACCTCTCCAGCCATGACAGTCTGGCCACCCGGACCTGGCTGGCCGATCACCCGCGGATCCGGCACGCGTTCATCCCGGTCGGCGCCTGCTGGCTCAACCTGCAGGAGGCGTGGTGGCGGATCTTCCGTCACCACGCGCTGGCCGGAGTGTCCTTCGCTGACGGCAGGGACATCGACCACGCCACTCGCATCGCCACCGCCCAGCTCAACCAGCGGGCTAAACCTTGGGTCTGGGGACGGCCACCACCAGCTCCCAGGCACCTACGCCGTCAGTTCACCTACAGCATTTGAGGAACGTTGCACTAGTAGGACTTGGTTACCTCGGGTAGGAGACGGTATGTCACCTGCGTTGGGGGTGAGGGAAGATGACCCCTCAAGAACTCGAGGCCGTGCGGGCGCGACTGGAGACGTTCGCCGCCGAGGTGTTCTCCTGTTTCGCCCGTGCTGATCAGCGGCGATGGGGCGAACGATATGTGCGCGGCCTGCTGACCGACGGGGCCCGTAAATCGATGGAGCCGATGGCGGCCCGGCTGGGCGTGGACCGCCAGGGGCTGCAGCAGTTTCTCACCGACGCCCCCTGGTCACATCAACTGGTGCTGGCCGAGCTGGCCTGGCGGATGGACACGGCGATCAACCCGGCCGCCTGGGTGGTCGATGATGTGTCCTTTGTCAAGGATGGTGAGGAGTCGCCGGGAGTGGCCCCGCAGTACTGCGGGGCGCTGGGCAAGACCGCTAACTGCCAGGTCGCCCCGAGTGTGCACCTGGTCACCGACGTCGCGTCCTGTCCGGTGAACTGGCGGCTGTTCGTGCCCGAGGGGTGGGATGCGGCCTCACCGCGCACGGAGGATTCGGCCGCGGTGGCGGCGCGCAGGCAACGGGCCCGGATCCCCGCGGACATCACTCATGTGCCCAAGTGGCAGCTGGCTTTGGACATGATCGATGAGCTGTGTTGCTGGGGGCTGGAGGCGCCGCTGGTGGTCGCCGATGAGGGCTATGGCCAAGACGGGGCCTTTCGTCTGGGCTTGACCGAGCGTGGCATCGGCTACGTGGTGGGGGTGCGCTCCGATACCGCGCTGCTGGGCATCGATGCCGGCCGGACGGTCGCGCCGTATGCGGGGACTGGGCGGCGGCCGGTGCCGCGTTATCGAGACAAGCCGCGCTCAGCCCAGCAGATCGTGACCGCCGCCGGACGGCGCGCGCTGCACGCGGTGACCTGGCGGGCCGGGTCCAAGGGGCCGTTGCGCTCACGGTTTGTCGCGCTGCGGGTACGGCCGGCGGGGCTACGGATCCGCCGCGCGCACATGGGCGAGGATCTGCCGGTGTGCTGGCTGCTGGCCGAATGGCCACCTGGTGAGAGCGAGCCGACCAAATACTGGCTGTCCACCCTCCCGGCAGACATCCCGCTACGGCGCCTGGTGCGCCTGGCCAAAATCCGCTGGCGCATCGAACACGACTACCGGGAGTTGAAGACCGGCCTGGGTCTGGACCACTTCGAGGGCCGCACCTGGAGTGGCTGGCACCATCACGTGACCCTGGCCTCGGTCGCACACGCCTTCTGCACCCTGGAGCGGCTCGACCCAAAAGTGCCGGCTGCGGTTTGAGCACCTACCGGATCATCGCCGAGTTGCAACTACTCCTGGCGTGCTGGGCCGGAATCTGCCCCACCTGCCGCCGAGCGTTACCCAGACACGCCCAGCCCGTCCCCACCTAACCAAGCCCTACTAGTTGGCATCCGCGGAGATACGAGGCCGTCGGCCCGGCGTCTGGTTCAATGAATCTTGAGAGAACGCGTCGGCTGGGGCGGGGGCCGCGGACGTGCCGTGGTCTTGTCCGAGGGGCGTGGATGGATGGCCGGGCCGTCGAACGTGCCTGATCGACGTGATTCCAGACCGTCGAGGCGGCGCATTCCGCTGGCGGCGCCCGCCGCGGCCGGGATCGCCGCGGCCGTGGCCAGCGTCCTGGCGACCTCGCTGGACGTCTGGGACCTGCCCACCGGGGCCAAGGTCGGCATCACCGTGCTGGCCGGACTCCTGGTCGGCCTGCTCACCTGGGCGACCGCCGGCACGCGGGACGCGGAGCAGGGCGGCGGCGACGAGACGCCGTGGCGCCCGCCGGACCAGTGGCCGCCGGTCTCCGCACACTTCACCGGCCGCACCGAGTCGCTGGCCGAGCTGCGCGAGGTCTTCGCCAAGCACCGCTCCCGGAGCCGCGCGGAGAGCGCCTCGCCGCTGGTCGTCTCGGTGTGCGGCAGGGGCGGGGTGGGCAAGTCCGTGCTCATCACCCGGTTCGGGCACGAGATCGCCGGGAGCTTCCCCGACGGCCGCCTCTACGCCGACCTGCGCGGCACGGTGGCGGCCCCGATCAGCCCCGAGGAGGTGCTGATCGGCTTCCTGCGCGCGCTCGGCGTGCGGCTCACCACCGACCCCGGCGGCCCGGCCGAGCTGCGCAAGCTCTGGTTGACCTGGACCAAGGGCAAGCGCATCCTGATCTGCCTGGACAACGCCCGCGACGCCGACCAGGTCAAGGATCTGATCCCGGCCGAGCCCGGTTGCGCGGTCATGGTGAGCTCGCGGCAGCCGCTCTACCTGCTCAACACCTATGACAAGAAGCTGTCGGTGTTCAGCGAGGCGCAGGGCGTGGAGCTGCTGGCGCGGCTGGCCGGAGACGACCGGGTCGCCGCCGACCTGGAGTCGGCCCAGGAGATCGTCCGGATGTGCGACCACCTGCCGCTGGCCCTCAGCATCTGCGGCGGACGCCTGGCCACCCGGGAGCACTGGACCCTGCGCGAGCTCGCCGACCGGCTGAAGGACGAGCGCCGCCGTCTCAAACACCTTGAGCTCGCACCCACACTCGAGAAGAGCGTACGCGCCTCCCTCCAGCTGAGCTACGACGACTGCACCGGCCTCCAGCGCCGCCTGCTGCGCCTGCTCAGCCTGGTCAGCGCCCCCGATGTGCCCAGCTGGGTGGCGGGGGACCTGCTGGCCACCTCCGAGCCGGACGGCGCCGACCAGCTGGAGGCGCTCATCGACGCCCAGCTCGCCGAGTGCTCGGGCGTCGACTTCTCCGGGGTGATGCGCTACCGGTTGCACGACCTCGTCCGGATCTTCGCCCACGAGCTGGCCCTCTCCGACGATGAGGACGGCCACCGCCGGGCGGCCGTCGAGCGGGTCTTCTCCGGCTACCGCCGCCGCGCCGAGACCGCGGCCGTGGCACGCTGGCCGCAGGACTGGGGGCGCAGGGCCAGGCCCGCGGACCCGACGTCCGCGACGCAGGCCCAGAGCTCGGCGGCCGACTGGCTCAACGCCGAACGGCTGACCCTGGTCGCCGCGATCAACCAGGCCAGGAGCCTGGAGATGTGGGAGCTGGCCTGGGGCCTGAGCCGGGCCTTCTGCTCGCTCTGCCACTCCCTGAGGGCCTACTGGTCCGACTGGCGAATGGTCGCCCACACCCTGTGCGAGGCCGCGGTCCACATGGACGACCGGAGGGCACTGGGCATCGCGCTGCTGGACCGGGCGGCGGTGATGGGCGCGCAGGGCGGCCACAGGTCCGCCGCGGCGGACTCCGAGCGGGCACTGGAGATCTTCACCGACCTCGGTGAATCCTGGTGGGCGGCGCGGGCGAAGCGCACGGTCGGCATGACCCTGTTCAGCGACGGCAACCTCGACCGCGGGCAGAACTACCTGATCGACGCCATCGCCGGTTTCAAGGGCGAGGAGGACCGTTGGTGGGCGGCGAGGACCCAGCGGAACCTCGCCGAGCTCCGGCTCGCCCAGCACAAGCCCAGGGAGGCGCGGGAGTTGCTGGAGGAGGCGCTGGAGGTGTTCCAGGACGACCGTAACCGCTACTCCGAGGCGCAGACACTGCGCGCCTACGGGGAGGTGCTCGGCGCGACGGCCAGGGTGCTGCACGCCGACGGCGACAGCCGCGCCGCGGAGGAGGACTTCACGCGGGCCGGCTTCAGCCTGGACCGAGCCGCGGAGATGTTCCGGCTCCGCGGCGAGCTCTGGGAGGAGGCCAGGTGCCTGCGTGCGGCGGGGGAGGTCGGCAATCCGGCCAACGGGCTCAGCGAACTCGTCTACGTGCGCCGGGCCGCCGAGATGCTGGCCGCGCTCGGCGACTCGTGGGGTGTGGCCAGGGCCGAGCTGTCGGCCGGACGCGCCCACGGGCGGCTGGGCCGTACGCGTGAGGCGCAGGAGTCGCTCCGGCAGGCCGTACGCCACTTCGAGGAACTGGGCGACCGCTGGTGGATGGCCAGGTGCCTGCGCTATCTGGGGGAGACGCACCTGGAGGCGGGCGATCCGCAGGCGGCGCTCACCTCCCTGCGGCAGGCCCATGACATCTACCGCAGCCTCGGCAACCAGGCCGGGGTGGAGCGAACCCTGAAGCTCCTGCGCCGAGCGGAAGGCTGAAACGGGCTGGAAGGCGCTTTCTTCGCATAACGGTTAATGCGGCACAGTTGTGCGCCTGATGAAAGGGAACCGCTATTTCTGGCAACGGGCGTCCATCGTTAACTGCTTGCTCATATTTCCACGTATAAGCTGGTGAGCGATGAACGACTTGACGCGATGGATTGATCTTGAAGGCGCCGTCAATGTGCGCGACCTCGGCGGGCTCGCGACGGTGGACGGCGGGACGACGCGCTTCGGCCGGATATACCGGTCGGACAATCTGCAAGGACTGACCGAGCGTGACGTCGAGCTGCTCGTCGGCGATCTCCAGCTCCGCCATGTCATCGACCTGCGCTCCACCCCCGAGGTGATGCTTGAGGGGCCCGGGCCGCTCACCGCCGTGCCGGAGGTGAACATCCACCACCTCACCCTGTTCGCCGAGGGGGGCAGGCACACCGACGTCGAGGCCGACAGGATCGAGGCCGACAGGGTGCTGCCCTGGCAGGAGCGGGAGGAGGAGGATCTCGCCGAGCTCAGGGTCACCGGTTTCTACTACGGCTATCTCCGTGAGCGCCCCGACTCGATCCTGGCCGCCCTGCGCGCCCTGTCCGGTGATGACGGCGCCGCGATCATCCACTGCGCGGCGGGCAAGGACCGCACCGGAGTGGTCAGCGCCCTCACGCTGGAGATCGCCGGGGCCACCCGCGAGGCGATCGTCGCCGACTACGTCGCCACAGGCGAACGCCTGGAGGGCATCCTGGGGCGGTTGCGCTCCAGCACCACCTACCGCGACGACCTCGACACCCGCCCGGCCGACGACCACCGGCCGCGCCCCGAATACATCGAGCAGTTCCTGCGGGTCCTCGACGACCGCTTCGGCGGTCCCATGGAGTGGCTCACCTCACACGGCTGGACCGAGGCCGACTCCCTGGCCGTCCGCTCCCGTCTGCGCGGCTGATCGAACCGGGAGCCGCCGGTCCCCCTGCGGCCCCCAGACCCCCGGGGTCTCGGAGAGACGGCCAGGGATCTGGGCGGGCCGGCCTAGATGATTGATTCCAAGGGGTAGCGGCACGAAGACGTGGCTGCGGAGATAGGGCGAGGGTGTCCACGCTCAGTTTGTGACGACCAAGATAGACACCCTCGCAACCGCACTCTACGTGCGGGTGGACGATCTGCTGAAGGCTTCGCCCGATCTGCTTCCCTGGCGCCCGAGGATCGGCTTGTCTCCGAAGCTGAGCGATGCCGAACTGGTCACCCTCGCGGTGATGCAGGCCCTGCTCGGCTTCACCTCCGAGGCCCGCTGGCTGCGCCACGCCCACGCCCACCTACGCCCGCTGTTTCCCTACCTGCCCAAGCAGCCCGGCTACAACAAGCGGCTGCGCCGCAGTGCCCCGCTCATCCGCCACCTCATCCGCCTGCCGGCCGCCGACACCGCGTTGTGGTCCGATGACGTGTGGGTCATCGACTCCACCCCGGTGGAATGCGGCCGCTCACGAGAGACCACCAAGCGCTCGGCGTTGGCAGGCCGGGCCGAGTACGGCTACTGCGCCAGCCACTCGCGCTACTTTTGGGGCCTGCGGCTGCATCTGGTGTGCACCCTGCACGGCCTGCCCATCGCCTTCGCCCTGACCGGCGCCAAAGCCGTCGACCTCGGGGCCTTCACCCCGAGGTGTGGACATCTTGAGTGCCAGATCATAGAGATCTGGAGACCAAGGAGTTCCTCGTGGCCATGAAGGCCTACTCAGTTGAGTTCAAGACAGACGCCGTCGCGTTGTATCTGTCGGACCCGTCGCGGACGTACGCGTCGGTGGCCAAGGACCTGGGCGTCAACCGTGAGACGTTGCGCCTGTGGGTGCACCAGGCGCGGTCTGCCGGCACTGCTCCGAAGACGGGCTCGGTGAAGAGGCCGCCGACGGGATTGGTAACCTCCGGCAACGTGCTGGAAGAGGAGAACAAGCAGTTGCGGGCCCGGATCCGGGAACTGGAGCTGGAGCGCGAGATTTTGCGGCGGGCGGCCAAGTATTTCGCCGGGGAGACGAACTGGTGAGTCGCTTCCAGTTCGTTGCCGATCACCGTGACGCCTTCGGGGTGAAGCGACTGTGCCGAGTGCTGGAGGTCTCCCGGTCGGGGTTCTATCGGTGGGTGGCCGCCACACCGGCGAGGGCGGTGCGGACGGCGGCCGACGCTGCGCTCGCGGCGGAGATCAGGCAGATCCACGCCGACTTCGATGGCACCTACGGCAGCCCGCGGGTGACTGCCGAGCTGCGCGATGCGGGCCGGCGGGTCAATCACAAGCGGGTGGCGCGGATCATGCGGGTCTTCGGCATCGTCGGGCTGCATCTGCGTAAGAGGGTCCGCACCACGGTGCCCGAGCCCTCCCATCAGAAGATGCCCGACCTGATCAAGCGGGACTTCACCGCGGCCGCGCCGAACCAGCGGTACGTGGGCGACATCACCTATCTGCCCGTCGGTGAGGGACAGTTCTTGTATCTCGCGACGGTGCTGGACCTGCATTCACGTCGCCTGGCTGGTTGGTCGATCGCCGATCACATGCGCACCGAGCTGGTGACCGACGCGCTGCGGGCAGCCGCCGCTACGCGGGGTGGTGACCTGGCCGGGGCGGTCTTTCACTCCGATCACGGGGCGCAATACACCTCCGCCGACTTCGCCGCCGTGTGCAAGGAGTTCGGTGTTCGCCAGTCGATGGGCGCCGTCGGGACAAGCGCGGACAACGCTGCCGCCGAGGCGTTCAACGCCACTCTCAAACGCGAGACGCTGCAGGGCGCCAAACGCTGGTCCTCGGCCCGCCAGGCTCGCCTGGAGGTCTTCAAGTGGATCACTCGCTACAACACCCGAAGGAGGCACTCCAGCCTGAACTACCTCAGCCCGATCACCTACGAGCAGCGGTCCGATAGGGTCCTGCTCGCCGCATGACAGCTGGTGTCCACATTTTGGGGCCAAGGCCCTCGAGGTCTTACTCGACCTGCTGGCCGCCGACTCAGTCCTGATCGGTAACCGGCCGGGTCAGACCCTCATCGCCGATAAGAACTACTACGGCCGAGCCTTCGAGCAACAACTGGCCCAGTACGGTGTGCACCTTTTGAGGCCGGCCCGCAAAGACGAACCCGCGCGGGCCGGTGCTTCGTTGTTCAAGCCGCTGCGGCAGATGATCGAATCGGTCAACCAAACCTTGAAAGGCCAGCTCGATCTGGAACGGCATGGCGGCCGTACTCCTATGGGAGTGATCGTTCGTATCCTGCAACGCCTTCTCGCTCTGACCACGGCCATCTGGCACAACCACACCATCGGCCAGGCCGTACCGCGCTCACTGACCGCCTATGACCACTGATTCCCCTTGGAATCAATCATCCAGTGAGGCTCCGCCTCGGACCGCCGAGGTGAGGGGTTGCGCGGGTGAACCCGTGCGGGCGGGTTCACCCTGGTAAGTGAGAGTCATTTCGGGGGGTGACCATGGGATCGCGTCTGATCAGAGACAACCCGGTGACGGTCAACGACCTGCTGGACGGGCACGTCAAGCTCGACATCGAATGCCTGGATCGGATCTACCTGCACGGCTATATCGCCAATCTGCAGGTCGGCGGTCAGGTCATCAACTTCCTGCAGCAGCGCGGATTCCCCATTCCATCCCCGGCGTGCATGAAACAGATCGGAGACGCCTTCCGCCGCGGTGTGCAGTCCTACGTCACCGCCAATGACAAGCCACTGATCACGCTCAAAAGCGCCGATCGCAACATCGACGTCATGCGCCCGTATCTGGACCGCGCGGCCGCCACCGGGCGCTCTCAGGTGGCGGCCGTCGGGGTGGCCCAGGAGTTCCAGCGGGTCTTCACCGCCCGCCAACGCGACACCGACCCGGGTAAATGCCCACAGTTCTCCTTCGATAAGACCGACCGGCGTGTCACGGTCTACTACTTCTACCTGTGGGATGAGGACTTCGGCCCGGCCTTCATCAAGGTCTGCGCGTACTTTCCCTACCCGATCAAGGTATGGGTCAACGGGCACGAATGGGCCAAACGCCAGTGCCGCAAGGCCGGACTCGGCTTCACCGCACTGTCCAACGGATTCGCCGCCTGCGATGACCCCGAGGCGCTGCAGGAGATCTGCGACCGGCTCGGCCCTGGCACCATCGAGGTGTTCTTCCAGCGCTGGCTGGCGCGGATCCCGCTACCGCTCACCGGCGCCGACCGTGACGCGGGCTATTGGTGGGAGCTGTCGATGGCGCAGATCGAGACCTCCCGCACCATCGTGTTCACCCAGCCCCGCTACGCCCGCGCCTTCACCGACGCCCTCATCGTCGACAACCTCGACCTGGGCCGCCCGGACACCCTGGAGATCATCTTCGACCGGCAGGTGCGCACCAACACGGCCGGAGACTTCGCCACCAAGGTCGTCACCCGCGGCGTCGAGGTCACCGTCAACGCCTTCTACAAGCATTCGCGGATCAAGCAGTACCTCAAAGACGGCAGGGCCCTGCGGATCGAGACCGTCATCAACGCTCCCAAAGATCTAGGCTGCCAGCGCCGTCTGCACAATCTTGATGAGCTTGCCACCAAGGCGCGCGCCTGCAACCGCCGCCTGTTGGAAACTGAACGTGTCGGCCAGGGCTGTGTCCTTGCGAGTCCAGTCTTTGAGCGGATCGCGCGCTCCACCGTGGATGCGGCGGGGCGGAGGGCTTCAGCGCTGTCTTTTGGCCACCCTCGGGTCCAGGCCCTGGCCGGCGCCCTATGCGTCACCCTGCTTGCCGTCACCGGCATCACCAACCGGAGCCTGCGCGCCCTGATGACCGGACTGCTCGGCACGCCATACTCGATGACACACGCCAGCTACGATCTCACCCGGCTGCGCCGCAACGGCCTCATCGCTAAACGCGCGCACTCCAACACCTACGACCTGACCTCCGACGGCCTGAAGTTCGCGATCTTCTACACGAAGGTCCACGACCGCGTCCTGCGGCCCGTCTTCGCCGCCGGACAGCCTCAGACCCCACCCGAACTCACCGCCGCCATGCGCTCCATCGAACGACACCTCGACGACCGGCTCGCTCAAGTGCGCCTACCCACAGCGGCTTGAAAACGCTGCTCAACTACCAAAGTCCTCGTCAGCAAGGACTCAGCAAGGACCTAGGGGAGAGAACCGGGCCAGAGGTGTTCTCGGCAGGAATCCGGCCGGAGGTGTCGTGACTCCGTGGGAGGCTTCGACCGGGGACCTCGGCAGGTATCAGCGAACGTTCACCAGGAGCCTCCGTACCGTAGTCCTGGAAGGAATGGCATACGGACCGTACGTAACCTCTGGATCGGATAAATTTCACAGTGTGAAATTTGTTGTGCAGGTCAGGCTGTTCCCCACGTCCGCCCAGGAGGCGGCGCTGGCGGAAACGCTGCGCCTGTGCAACGAAGCCGCCAACCTGGTCTCCCGCACCGCGTGGGAGAGCAAGGTATTCCGCAACTACGACCTGCGGGTGCACGCATATGGTGAGCTGAAGGGCATGGGTCTGTCGGCCCAGCCCGCGCAGCACGTTATCAAGAAGGTCTCCGACGCCTACACGACGGTGAAGGCCCAGGTGAAGGCGGGGCTCCGCAAGCCCCTTGCCAAGCCGATCGGGTTCCGCCCGGACGCGGCGCAGCCGTTCGACGACCGGTGCCTGTCCTGGCAGGTCGAGGCCCGCACTGTGAGCGTCTGGACCATCGGTGGCCGGATGAAGGGCCTTGCGTTCGGTTGCTCCGATGAGCAGGCCCGCGCGTTGGCCGCCTACCGCAAGGGTGAATCGGACCTGATCCACCGGGACGGCATGTGGCTGCTGGTCGCCACATGCGACGTCCCGGATACCGACGTCGCCGAACCCGACGGGTTCCTTGGCGTGGACCTGGGCATCGCGAACATCGCCACCACCGACGACGGCACGCGCCATTCGGGCAAGCACCTCAACGCGGTCCGGCACCGCAACCGGGAACTTCGCCGACGGCTGCAGGCCAAGCAGACCAAGTCCGCCAAGCGCCTGCTGAAGGCCCGCAGGCGTAAGGAGTCCCGATTCGCCCGGGATATCAACCACGTCATCTCCAAAAGCATCGTGATCGAGGCTGCACGCACCGGACGCGGTATCGCCCTGGAAGACCTCCAAGGCATCCGTGAGCGGGTACGGCTCCGTAAGCCCCAGCGGGTCACCCTGCATTCGTGGTCGTTCCACCAGCTCGGCCGGTTCCTCGCCTACAAGGCTCGGCGCGCCGGTGTCGCCGTGGTCTATGTCGATCCGGCCTACACCTCGCAAGGGTGCTCGGCGTGTGGTCACGTCGACAAGCGCAACCGGCCGAACCAGGAAACCTTCTGCTGTACGTCGTGCGGCTTCGCTGAGCACGCCGACGTCAACGCAGCCCGCAACATCGCCTCACGCGGCGTTGCGGGCTGGGCTGCGGTCATGCAGTCACACGCGGCCTGAACCCTCACACCCAGTGAGCGGCGAGGAGCTGCAAGCCCCCGACCTTAGCCGTGGGGTCATGACAGGGAGACGACCAGGCGCTCGGTGGCCGAGCGGCGGGCGGCCTCCAGAACGGTGAGGCACCCGACGACCTCCTCCGGGTCGACCGGAGGCGGGGCGCCCTCGCGCAGGCTCGCCGTCACGGCCCCGTAGAACTCGCGGTAGGCGCCCGGCTCCGTGGGGACGGGGCGGTTGTCGTCGTCGGTGCCGAGGGTGCCCCACCGGTCCTGCGGTTCCTCGCCGAAGCCGGGGGAGTCGGGGCCGAGGCCGGCGCGCAGGCGCTCTTCCTGGACGTCCAGGCCGTACTTCACGTAACCCGCCCGCGAGCCCAGCACCCGGAAGCGCGGGCCGAGCCGGGGAGTGAGCGCGCCGGCCCACAGGTGGGAGCGGGCTCCGCTCGCGTGCGTGAGCGCGACGAACGCGTCGTCGTCGGCGGTGACCCCGGGACGGCGGACGTCGAGCTCGGCGTAGACCTCGGTGACCGGGCCGAGCAGCCGCAGGGCCTGGTCCACCAGGTGGCTGCCGAGGTCGTAGAGGAGGCCGCCGACCTCGTCGGCGCCGCCGACCTCACGCCAGCCCCCCTTGGGGGTCGGGCGCCAGCGATCGAAGCGGGACTCCAGCCGGGTCACCGTGCCGAGCTCTCCGGCCGAGAGCAGCCGCCTGATCGTCAGGAAGTCGCCGTCCCAGCGCCGGTTCTGGAACACGGTCAGCATCAGGTCGCGATCGCGCGCCAGCCGTACCAGGCCGCGGGCCTCCTCCGCGGTCGCCGCCAGCGGCTTGTCGACCACGACGGGCAGCCCCGCCTTCAGGGCCTCCGCGGCCAGCGGGACGTGGGTGCGATTGGGAGAGGCGATCACGATCAGGTCGCTGGAGTCCCACAGTTCGGAGGCGTCGCCGACCGCGGGCACGCCGTACTTCTCGCGCACCTCCGCCGCCCGCCCGGGATTTCCGGTCACCACGGCGGACAGCCGCAGCCCCGGGGTCGCGGTGATCAGCGGGGCGTGGAAGAACGCCCCCGCCGCGCCGTACCCGATGAGACCGACGCGGAGGTCAGTCACCACGCTGCTCGTCACGCTCGGCGAGAAAGGCCTCGAACTGGGCCGCGAGCTCGTCGCCGGTGGGCATCTCCGAGGGCTCGGCCATCAGGCTCTCGCGCTCGGATCCGGCGGCGAACGCGTCGTACTGCTGCTCCAGGCCGGTGATGGCGGTGGACAGCTCCTCGGAGGCCTGGATCTGCTCGGCGATCTCGATGTTGGTCTTGTCGGAGGACTCCCGCAGGCTCTCCAGCGGGAACACCAGCCCGGTGCCCTTCGTGATCGCCTCCAGGGCGGTCACCGCGGCCGCCGGGTATTCGGCCTGGGCGAGATAGTGCGGGACGTGCACGGCGTAGCCCATGACGTCGTGTCCCTTGGCGCCGAGCCGGAACTCGATCAGCGAGGCCACGCTGCCCGGCACCTGGACCCTGCCGAAGGAGCTCGTCTGGCCGGTGATGAGCTCGGGACGGCTGGCGTGACCGGTGATGCCCAGCGCGCGGGTGTGCGGGACGGCCATCGGGATGCCGTGGACGGTCACCAGCTTGCTGACGTTCAGCCGGGTGGCCAGCGCGCCGAGGGCGGCGGTGAACAGCTCCCACTCGCGGTCCGGTTCGGGGCCGGTCAGCACCAGGAACGGCGTGCCCGTGGTGTCGTGTGCGAGGTGCAGGACGAGGTCGGGGGTGTCCACATCCACCCACCGGTCGGTGTCGAAGGTCATGATCGGACGCCGGGACCGGTAGTCGAGCAGGCGATCCACGTCAAACGTCGCGACGACCCGGTGCTCCAGCTCGTCGAGCAGGTGACCGATGGCGAGCCGTCCGGCACCGCCCGCGTCCACGAACCCGTCGAATTGGTAGAGCAGCACCGGATCGGTCAGCTCAGGGATGTCTCCGCTGAGCCGGTAGAGATCCGTCGGGTCGAACACCGTTTTCCAGCCTTTCGTCGGTCGTCTCTCAGATCAACCCGTGGGGCGTCCGTTGAATTCCGCCTACCTGGGGCGATCACAGGGCACCCTATCGGGGCACAATGGGTCGCATGCAGCCTGACCCGGAGCTTGAGGAGTTCGCGACCCGCCTGTTCGACCTGGCGAGGGCGGGGGAGACCGACCGGCTCCGCGCGTACATCGAGGCAGGGGTCCCGGCGAACCTCGGCAACGACAAGGGCGACACCCTGTTGATGCTCGCCGCCTACCACGGTCACGCGGAGACCGTCCGGATGCTCGCCGAACTCGGAGCCGACGCGGGCAGGGCCAACGACCGCGGGCAGACGCCGCTTTCGGGCGCGGTCTTCAAGAAGGAGCCGGAAGTGGTCCGGGCGCTTCTCGAAGCCGGCGCGGACCCTGACGAGGGAAGTCCTTCGGCGACGGACACGGCCCGGATGTTCGGCCAGGACGAATACCTGAAATGGTTCGGACATTAAGTCCGAAAATCGACCCAATCTATTATTTAAAGACGTATAGGAATTCATCAGTGCTTCCGGCATCCTTGGGGAGTGGGAACTACAACGCGTAGGTTCGACCTACCTCTCCGCATCCCCCCGCTTCCCTGTCCCTTTCCCAGCGAAGTGAACCCCCACGTGGAAAGGGTCAATACCGAAACCCTGGACTGGCTCGTCGGCTCGGGAATCCTGGACGACGTCGAGACGGTGGAACGTTACCGTCAAGCCAAGTACGGCTGGCTGGGAGCCCGTACATATCCTTACGCCCAGCACCACACACTCCGCCTGGTGACCGACTGGTGCGTGTGGTTGTTCGCCTTCGACGACGCCTTCTGCGAGTCGGACCGCCGGGCCGCCGAGATGGCCAGGGCCCTACCCCAGTTGATCGTGGCCCTCGACGACCTGGAGGGCGTGGACGAGGCGGACGACGTCTTCGCCAAGGCCCTGCTCGAGATCAAGGGCAGGATCGTCAAGTACGGCGACGAGGACCAACTCGACCGCTGGCGCTCCGTCACCAAGGACTACCTCTTCGCCCAGGTGTGGGAGGCGGCCAACCGTGAGGACGAGGTGGTGCCGTCGCTGGACGATTACATCTTCATGCGGCGGCGCACCGGCGCCATGCTCACGGTCTTCGCCCTCATCGACGTCGCCAGCGGCTACAGCCTCACCCCCGCCGAATGGCGGCATCCGAGGGTGAGGGCGATCACCGAGAGTGCCAACGACGTCGTCGTCTGGGACAACGACCTCATCTCCTACGCCAAGGAGAGCGGCGAGGGCAACTCCCGCAACAACCTGGTGAGCGTGCTGGTCAGTCACCGGGGTTACTCCCGCCAGCAGGCCATGGAAGTGATCGGCACGATGCGGAACCGGGCCATCGACGAGATGGTGACGTTGCGCCCCTCGCTGGAGGCGCTCGGTTCCGAGGCGGTGCTCGCCTACGTCCGGGGCCTGGAATTCTGGATCAGCGGGAGCGTCGACTACTCGCTGACCAGTTCCCGCTACACGGGAGCCTGGCAGCGGGACGATCGAATGCCCGGCCCGCAGTGATCACATCTGGGGGGCCGGGCCGTCTTCCTGGTCCCCCAGCGCGAGCTCGATCAGCTCGTCCAGGCTGAGCTTCCTGCCGTGCGCGAAGGCCTCGTCGTAGGCCGCCTCGCCCAGGAGCCGCTTGCACTCCTTGATGCACCGGTCGTGCTCGGTGTTGAAGAACGGCGAGTTCATCTGCGGCATGCCGAAGGTCCGCCAGTTGGCCTGGCCGCCGCCCATCAGCCGGGCCGCGAGCACCGGCTGCCCCTCCTCCAGCGCCTGCTTGGCGACCACCTCGATCGCCAGGCCGATGCCGAGGACGTCGTGGAAGTAACGCTTGATCCGGAGCGCCTCGCGGGCGTTCGACATGGCCTCGGAGGAGCGGCCCATCACCTGGTAGACGCTGGCGAGCGCGTAGATCGCGTATGAGCGCAGCCAGAGCTCGCCGCGCTGGGTGCAGACCGCGATGCAGTCGCGCAACAGCACCTCGGCCTCGGCCGGCTCGTTCTGGATGAGCAGCACCATGGACAGCTCGACGATGGAGGGGAGCAGTCCCGGGTTGAGCTCCCGCCCGCTCTTGTGGAACTCGATCGCCACGCCCAGCAGCGCGCTGGCCTTCTGCAGGTCGTTCTGGAGGAACGCGGACGTGCCGAGCATCTTGGTGGCGAGGATGACCGCGCCGGAGTCGCCGACCCTGACGGCGTCGGAGCTGCACTTCTCCGCCGCCTCCATGGCCCCGGCGATGTTGCCCTGCGCGCTGTGGATGTACGAGAGCACCCAGAGCGCCTTGCACCGCTCCGAGCTCGGCTGGGACACCAGCTCCAGGATCTTCTCCAGGTAGAACCTGCCCTCACGGGCCAGCCCGCAGGCCACCCACATGAACCACAACGAGGACAGCAGCTTCAACCCTGACTGCTCCTGGCCGGGAGTGCGCAGGCAGTAGTCGAGGGCGACCCGGATGTTGTCGTGCTCATGGCGCATCCGGACGTACCAGTAGACCTGGCGGGCACCCGACCAGGCCTCCTCGCTCCGCGTGGCGAGCTGCAGGTAGTAATCCCGGTGCCGCTCCCGGATCTGCTCCGTCTCCTCCAGCTTCTCCAGCCACTCCTCGCCGTATTTGCGCAGGGTGTCGATCAGCCGGTACCGGTGCCCGGAGGGCGTGCCGTCACTCAGCAGGATGGACTTCTCCACCAGGCTGGCGATGAGATCCATGATGTCTTCGGACGGGAGGTTGTCCCCGGCGCAGACGTAGCGGGCGGCGTCGAGCTCGAAGTCGCCGGAGAAGACCGACAACCGGGCCCAGAGGAGCCGCTCGGCCGGCTCGCACAGCTCGTGGCTCCAGCCGATCGCGGCGCGCAGCGTCTGGTGCCGGGGCAACGCCGTACGGCTGGCGCCCGCGAGCAGGCTGAACCGGTCGGCCAGCAGGCCGAGGATCTGCTCCACCGACAGCGCCCGCATCCGGACCGCGGCGAGCTCGATGGCGAGGGGAATGCCGTCCAGGCGGCGGCAGAGCTCGGCCACCGGGCCGACGTTGCGCTCGTCCACCATGAAGTTGGGCACCACCGCGCCCGCTCTCTCGGCGAAGAGCTGCACCGCCTCGTTGGTGAAGATGTTCTCCCCCGGCAGGTCTCCGGGGACGGCCAGCGGCGGGATGGTGACCGTGTGCTCGCCCTTGGCGTTGAGCGACTGGCGGCTGGTCGCCAGGATGGTCAGGCCCTTGGCGCTGGCCATCAGCTCTTCGAACAGCGCGGCGCAGGCGTCGACCATGTGCTCGCACGTGTCGATGATCAGGAGGATCTCGCGGTCGCCCAGCCATTCGATCAGCGTCTCGTTCGCCGAGCGGGCGGACTGGTCGGTGATCCCGAGCGCCGAGGTGATCGTGTGGCGGACCATTCCCGAGTCCTGCAGCCGGGCCAGGTCGGCGAACCAGACGCCGTCCCTGAAGTGATCCCGCATCTGGTGCGCGATGCGCAACGCCGTACGGGACTTGCCGACGCCGCCGATGCCGGTCACCGTCACCAGGCGATGCTCCTGGAGCCGTTGACGGAGGGTGATCAGCAATCTGGTGCGTCCCACGAAGCTGGTGAGCTCATTGGGAAGATTGCCGCCTTGCCGCCGTCCTGGTGGCGTTGTCATGGCGCCTCTCGGGGGGTAGCCGACACCTGCCCTCGCATCGTACAGTCTGAGCCCCGCCCTGTCCTTGACGTCGGAAGTGTACGGAGATGAGCTTTCCCCCGGGGAGGATGATCACCGTGGGGATGGCTAGCATGGACGGGTGACCTCGCATGAGCCTGATGATCTGCGCCCTGTCGACTTCTCCGAGGACGGCCTGCCGGTCCTGCCCGACCAGACCAGCGACGACACCGACCTCGGGTGGAGCGAGTGGCGCGAGGCGGACGACGACGCCCGGCTGATCGAGGACCGTCCGCCCCACTGGGGCTGACCCGCCTCCCGGCGCCGAGACCCCGAACGGGACCGGCCGAGGCCGGCCCCGAACCGGCCGGGTGGCCGGAACCGGCCAGGTCCGGCCGGGGCCGGGATCGGCTAGGAGACGACGTCCTTGCTCCGGAACCTGCGGAAGGCGAACGCGATCAGGATCACGGAGTAGGTGACCGAGACGGCCACACCCTTGATCATGCCGTCGTATTCGGGTTGCGGGGCCAGGGCGTCCAGCCAGGCCGTGTTCCAGAACGTCGGAAGAAACTCCCGGACCGAGCCGAGCGTCTCGACCGCCTGGAGGATGTTGCTCACGATCACCAGGCCCACCGCTCCGCCGACCGCGCCGAGCGGGGAGTCGGTGCTCACCGAGAGCAGGAAGGCCAGCGCGGCGACCACGAACTGGCTGACCAGCGCGTAGCCGATCACGACGCCGAACCTGGGCAGCACCTCCAGCGCGGCGATGGTCTCGCCGGTGCCGGGCACCCGGACGTCGTTCCAGCCGAAGGCCAGGGTTCCGGCCAGCAGGGCCATCAACGGCAGGCAGATCACCGCCGCCGCCGAGTAGCCCATCGCGACGACCAGTTTCTGCCGCAGCAGCCGGTCGCGGGGGATCGGGGCGGCCAGCAGGTAGCGCAGCGAGGACCAGCTGGCCTCGCTCGCCACCGTGTCGCCGCAGAACAGCGCCACGGCGACGACCAGCAGGAAGCCGACCGACACCGACAGGGCGAACGCGGCGAAGTTCAGCGCGCCCTCGGTGGCCAGGTCGGAGATGCGCAACGAGTTGGCCTGCTGGCTCGATCCGGCGCCGACCTTGAAGGCGACCACCAGGATCCACGGCAACGCGAGCAGCAGCCCGAACATCGCCAGCGTGCGGCGCCGCTTGAACTGGCGGACGATCTCCACGACGAGTGGCAGCGTGCGTCCCGGAGCGTATCCGGGCGCCGAGCCGCTCCCCGCGAGGTCGCTCCCGCCCGCCGTGCCGCCGGCGACGGCCGTGGCCGGGCTCTGGGCGTCGCTCATGCCTTCTCTCCGATCAGGTCCAGGAAAACGTCCTCGAGCCGGGGGCCCGACCCGTTGACGGGGGTGCGGCTGCGCAGCAGCTCGTCCACCGGTCCGGTCGTGATGAGGCTTCCGCGGTGCATGACCACCACATGGCTGCAGGTCTGCTCCACCTCGGCGAGCAGGTGGCTGGAGACGATGACGGTACGGCCCTGTGCGGCGTAGCGGATCAGGACCGCGCGCATCTCGCGGATCTGGGGCGGGTCGAGGCCGTTGGTGGGTTCGTCGAGGACCAGCAGGTCGGGCAGGCCGAGCATGGCCTGGGCGATGGCCAGGCGCTGGCGCATGCCCTGGGAGTAGGTCCGCACGGCCCGTTCCAGGGCCTTGCCGAGCCCGGCGATCTCCAGGGCCTCGGCGAAGTGGGCGTCCTCGGTGGGGCGGCCGGTCGCCTTCCAGTAGAGCTCCAGGTTGTCCCGGCCGTTCATGTGCGGCATGAAGCCGGGACCCTCGACGAACGAGCCCAGCCTGGACAGGACCGGGGCGCCGGGGACGACCTTGTGACCGAAGATCCGGATCTCACCCGCGTCGGGGTGGATCAGGCCCATCAGCATGCGCAGGGTGGTGGTCTTACCCGCCCCGTTGGGGCCGAGGAGGCCGAGCACCTGGCCGTGCTCGACGGTGAACGACAGGTCGTTCACCGCCAGCTCGCCGTTGCCGTAGGCCTTGGTCAGGCCGTCGATCCGCAAGGGGACGGAGTCCAGGGCGGGGTCGTGGTCGTCTCTCATGCGGCGGCGCCCGGCGAGCAGCAGGACGGCCGCGGCGACGAGGGAGGCCAGCGGCAACGCCCACGTCCACCACGCGGGGCCGGTGGAGGGCGTGCGCAGGGCGGCGTAGGTGGGGACGGTCACCGCCGGGGAGGCCAGGGCGACCTTGTAGACGGCCGGGGCCGCGGGGGTGCTGTAGCCGAGATCGGTGGTGGTGAACGCGACCCGCAGCCGGTGCCCGACGTCGAAGCCGTGGTCGATGGCGGGCAGGGTCACCGTCGCCTCACCCGAGCCGCCCTCGGGGACGGTGATCCTGATGGGGGCGACGAGCCCCTCGGGCAGGATCGGAGCCTGGGTGTCGCCCGCCACGTCGTAGAGCTTGGCGAACAGCGTCACGTCGCCCCGCCGGGCTTCGCCGTCCTCGTTCCCGCCTTCCCCGGCGCCCGCCGGATCGGCGGGGGAGGGCTCGCCGGGCTCCACGCTCACCCGCACCTTCACGGTGGAGCTGCCGGTGACCTGGAGCGGGGCGGTGAGCGGGGCGGAGTCGAAGACCGCGCTCTGGCCCGCCATGTCGATGGACAGGCCGAGGTTGGCGGAGCCGCCGGCGAGGCCGCCGAAACCGGGGACGGCGGAGATCGAGGAGGGGGATCCGCCCGGCGGGCTGGCCACCCGCTGCTCGGGGCCGCCGACCGGCACCGAGGTCTGGCCGGTGCCCGACAGACCGGCGTAGCCGGCGGCGGTGGCGTGCAACTGGACCGGACGGCGGGTGCCGGGGTCCCGGCCGCCGTCACGGGTGACGGTGAACGCGTTGTCCGCCCGGTCGGTTCCGGCGGTCTTCTTCAGGTAGCGGTCGAACCAGCCGAGCGTCTCCTCGTGGATCCAGTCGACCTCGCCGTTGCCGCCGTCGTGGCCGCCGTCGAACCAGGCGACGTCGACCGGGGCGCCGGTGGCGGCGATGGCCCTGGCGTTGGCGTCCGCCTGACCCAGGGTGAACAGCGAGTCCCGCTGCCCCTGGAGCAGCAGCGTCGGGATCTTGATCTTGCCGGGTACGGAGATCGGGCTCGACCTGCGCAGGGTCTCGACCGCGCTCGCGGTCGCCTGGCCGGTCTGCGCCACCTGCTGGTACATGTCGCAGATCTCCGGCAGGAACCGGCCGCAGCGGACCTCCTGCGCGGTGGGCGGCGCCGCGGGCCGCGCGGCGAGGCCGCCGGGCGTTTCCTGACCGGCGGCCGTGCCGATCCCCGGAACGGCCGGGGACGGGCCGCCCCGGCTGAAGAACAGCCCGGCCCACATGCGTTTGAACACCCCGTTCTGCGGCCCCTGCCCGGTGGCGTTGGGGAACAGCGCGTCGGCCAGGTCGTACCAGGTGATCTGCGGCACGATCGCGTCGATCCTGCCGTCGTGCGCGGCGGCCATCAGCGCGATGGCCCCGCCGTACGAGCCGCCCGCGATTCCCACCCTCGGATCGCCGTTCGCGTCGAGCTGGACCTCGGGCCGCTTGGCGACCCAGTCGACGAGCTGGCGGACGTCCTTGACCTCGTAGTCGGGGGAGTTCAGGGCGATCTCCCCGGTGGAGCGGCCGAATCCCCGCGCCGACCAGGTCAGCACGGCGTAGCCCTCCTGCGCCAGCCGCAGGGCGGGCTCCCTGACGCTCTGCTTGCTGCCGCCGAAGCCGTGCGCGAGCAGCACCACCGGCGCCTTGCCGCCTCCGGCGGGCGGGAAGAAACTCGCGTCCAGGGTCACCCGCTGGTCGTCGCCCGGCCCGTCGAGTACCTGGATCATCTGATCCTGAGCCCGCACCTGTGGTGCGGACGGCCACAGCAGCCAGGTCGCGACACCGACGACAAGCACGGCGACCACCGCTACCCAGGTGGCCGGCCTTCCCACAAGCTTCATGCCGAGAGACTACTGATCACAGCTGAGATGCTCCTGAGACGGCTCTCAGGTATCGCGGCAGGTCGGCCTCGGCGACCGGCCGGGGTCACGGGGCGCGGCGGGACTCCGGGGAACGGGCCTGGGTGATCATTCGGTCGGGATGGGACAAGTCCCTCGTATGCCTAAGGGATGTCCCCGATTGCGGACCAAGGTAAGGGCGGGCATCATTTCGACGCGTGAAGCCAGTCGCGAGCGTCAGAAGAAGAGTCACCCCGTTCATGGAGTGGGCCCTGCCCCACTGGACCCGGGGGAAGGCCGGCAGGGAGACGCCCGAGGATTTGTTCCGGCTGCTCTACCTCGGGTGGCTGGTGGCCTTCTCCTTCAAGGTGCTCGGAGCGTCCTGGGACGTCTCCTGGCACTTCAAGTGGCTCCGTGACGACCTGGCCCCGCCGCACCTGCTCAACAGCGTCGGCACGGCCATCGCCCTCGCGCTCACGATCATCCACGTCTACACCGGGTACGGCGTGGACAAGACGGCACAGCGCCTCATCGCCTGGGGCACGGGCATCTTCCTGGTCGCGGTGCCGCTGGACCTGATCAACCACCGGATCAACGGGCTCGACATCACCTCGTGGAGCCCGTCCCACCTGATGCTCTACATCGGCACGTTCTTCATGATCTGCGGTGTGATCCGGGGCTGGTTCATCCGGGCGCGTCCCGGGCGGATGCGGACGCTGGTGCTCGGCGGGCTCTTCGTGTTCCTGTTCGAGAACGTCTGGTTCCCGGCCCAGCACCAGGAGTACGGCGTGTACAGCATCGCCGCCTGGGACCGCGGGCAGCCGGAGGCCGAGCCGATCCTGATCAAGTTCGCGGCCGACCAGATCGGCCTGCCGGTGGACGACCGGGCCGTGGCACTCCATTTCGCGTTGCCCGTGCCCGATCAGCTCTACCCGCTCTACGCCGTGATCGCCGCCGTGCTGGTCGCCGTCTACGCCCGCGCGATGATCGGCCGGATGTTCTCCGCCACCGCGATGATCGGCGTCTACATCGTCTTCCGCACCCTGATCTGGCCGCTCCTCGCCCTCGCCGGCTTCCCGCACTCGGCGGTGCCGGTCTTCCTGATCGTCGGGGCACTCGCCGTCGACCTGGCGTTCCTGATAAGGATGCCCGTGCTCCGGGCGCTGGCCGGCTCGCTCGGGGCCACCGTCCTGGTGGACCAGGCGCTCCGCGTCCAGCACGAGATGTTCATCGCCCCGCCGCTGGTGACCCCCATGACGATGGTGATCGGCTGGGCCGGGCTCGCGGTCCTGTGGCTGGCGGCCGAGTGGTCTCTCGGCCGTTACACCCTCCGGGCTCAGGAGAGGGAGGCCGTGGTCAGCGCCACCGCCACCCCGTAGGCGAGTCCCATCACGATGATCTCCGCAGTCGCCCACGCGACGACCGTCGTCGCCTGCCGTTCCGCGATCCGCGACAGCAGGCGAAAACGGATGTGGGCGGCGAGCGGGACGATGAGCGCCACGCACGCGGCCTTGGCCACCAGGAGAGGCCCGTACTCGCCGGTCAGCAGCGCTCCCGGCAGTTCGACGCCCGGGGTGAGGGCCATCGTGGCCAGGCCGTTCACCACACCGGAGGCGCCGACCACGATCAGCGCCAGCGTCGCCAGCCGGGAGAACCCCGGCAGGACCCGCGCCAGCAGCTCCCGATCCCGGGCGACCAGCAAGATGATCGTGACCAGTCCGCCGGTCCAGGCCGCCGCGCCCATCACGTGCAGCTCCATCGAGATCATGATGGGGTCGTGCCAGATCGAGGACACCGCGTGGCCGGTGACCGGGATCGGGAGCAGCCCGAAGAAGGCGATCACGATCCGCAGCTCGGCCGGGACCTTCTCGCCGAACCGCACGGCCAGGAGCCCGATTCCGGCGTAGGACAACGCGCAGGCGGCGCTGAAGAGCATCCCCTGGCCCGCGCCGACGCCGTCGACATACTCGACGATCATGCCGGGGGTCGGGATCAGCCCGGGGTTCAGCTCGGCGGTCTGGAAGACGATGACGACCAGGGCCAGCACCGCCCACGCCCACGCGAACGTCACCGCCATCGGCCGTGCCCGGCGCATCACCGGCTCGGTCCGCTCGGGGTCGTCGAAACCCAGCAGCTTGGGCAGCAGGCTCAGCCCGACCACGGCCACCGCGGCCAGGTCGAGCAGCACCCGCAGCACCGGCAGGCCGTACTCCACCAGCGGGCCGGGGATCGCGATCCCCGGCACCGCCTCCTGGGCGGTGAGCGCCGTCGCGGCCAGCACGGCCAGCACGGCCGCCGAGACGAACGCGCCGGCCACCAGCCTCCTGACCGTGTTCGCCTGGGGGGCGCGCTCAAGGGTGACGGTCATCGCGTGGTCTCCGGCTCTCTCGTACGGCGCAGCGCCACGACGGTGGCGCCGCCCAGCAGGATGAGGGACCCGACGATCCAGAGCACGGCCATCCCCGCGCCGCCGTTCTGCGCGGCCTCGGCGGCCTGGGCGCCCAGATCGGGAGCCTGCTGAGCCTGCGGCCCGGTGGACGACAGGGCCGAGGTCTGCTGGGACGCGGTGCCCGTGCCGGCCGTGGTCAGGGTGAAGGTCGTCTTGCTCGCGACGGGGTGGCCGTCGGAGGACAGGATCCGGTAGCCCACGACGTACTCGCCCGCGGGGCCCAGGGGGTTGACGCCGACGCTGACCCGATGGCTGTCGACGGTCGTCGTGCCGTTCTCCCAGCGGGTCCCGTCGGGGCCGGTCACGCTGATCTGCGCGAAGCCCTGCCGTACGGGCTGGTCGAAGGTGAGTGTGATCTTTCCTGGACCGGTGGCGAGCTGCGCGCCGTCCTTGGGGTCGCTGCTGATCAGTATGTTGTGGGCCTGCGCCGGCGCGACCGCGCCGAGCAGCGCGGCGCACGCGAGCAGCAGAACCGTGAGTAGCCGCCTCACCGATCATGGCCTTCCGTTGGGTTTGTCATGACCCGGCCATGTTCCCATCGTTCGCCGGGTCTCCGGGTCTCCCCGTGTGAGCCGGAGAGCTGCCGCGTTGCCTGACAGCGCTTTCCCTTGCAGGGGTTCTTGTTTCACCGGCGCGGGCCCGGCCCGGCGATGAGGTTCACTGAGGGGCGAGACGCTATGGGAGCGCTCCCAAATGGGTGCGCGAATCGGGGGCGTCCGGCCGTCGGCGGCTCGACGGCGGAAGCTCCCGAAGCGAGGGGTAGCGATCCTCATCTGGGAAAAGGTGTGAAAGGCCGGTTTTTTCGGGTCGGCCGCACTCGAAAACGGGCGCGAAACCTTGACGAGTTTGGCGCGTGATCTCTAGCCTCGTTCGTGGGAGCGTTCCCATTTCATCGCGTTCCGCACGAGACGAGGTGTGCCGGGGAGGGCGTCCCCGCCCCGCCGGCGCGCTCCCGGCCCTCGGCGCCGGAGAGGATCCGCGCCAGGGCGTGTCCGGGGGTCCTCGCCACGACGGGAGTCCACGAGCACGCCCCCACCCTCACGTCACCGGGTCGACCGACCGTCAGGCGGGCCGGTCTGGCCGGCCCGTCATGGAAACGCCCGCGAGAGTGATCCCGTTCTCCGCCGCGACGGGTCAGACGGAAGGCATGTGAGATGTCGACAGCTCCGATGGACGGATGGGTCCGAGCGTCCTTGGCCCGGCACGGAATTCGAGTGGGCCTGGAACCCTCCCTCGCGACGTTCGGCGGCTCCCCGGCCGTCGCGGGCGTCACCGAAGAGATCGTCCGATCGCGATGACGAACGGTCTCACCTGGCAGCGGACGGAGACGGTGGAGTTCACCGGCGCGCGAGGCGGCGAGGCCCGGCTCACCTGGGGCCAGCAGGCGTTGTGGCGGCTGACCCGGTGGCTGGACGACGGCGACCCCTACTTCAACCTGCCCTGGTCGCTGCCCGTCTACGGCAGGCGGGACCTCGGCGCCGTCCTGCGGGCCCTGCGCGGGCTCGTCGAGCGGCACGAGGCTCTCCGGACGACCTATGAGGAGGTTCCCGGCGGCCCGGTCCAGCGGGTGGCGCGCGAGGGCAGGTTCACGGTCGAGGTGTTCGAGGCGGGAGAGGCCAGACCGCTCGCCGCGGCGCGGGAGCTCTCCGCCGAGCTGGCCGCCAAGGGATTCGACTACGCGACCGAGCCGCCGCTCCGATGCGCCGTCGTGACCGGCGACGGGAGGCCGCGGGCGGTGGCCTTCGCCCTGAGCCACCTGGCGGTGGACGGGTGGTCGCTGAACGTCCTGGCGACCGAATGGAGAGGACTGCTCGCCGGAGAGGAGCTGCCCGCCCCGGTCTGGCAGCCGCTGGACCAGGCCGCCTTCGAGGGGGAGGGGGAGGGCGCCGAGCGGGGGGAGCGGGCGCTCCGCCACTGGCGCGCGGCGCTGGAAAGGGTGCCCAGGTCCCTGTTCGACTTCCCCGGCAGGACGCCGGAGGAGCCGCGGTTCGTCCGGATCGGCATGGAGTCCGCCGCGACCGCGGCCGCGGCGGAGGTTCTGGCGGAACGCTGGGCGGTCAGCACGGCCAGCGTGCTGACCACCGCGAGCGCCGTGCTGCTGGCCGTGCTGACGGGACACCGGGAGCCGGCGATGCAGCTCATCGTGGCCAACCGGCACGCCTCCCGGAGCGAGGCCATGGTGGGCACCGCCGCGCAGGACGGGCTCTTCGTCCTCGATCTGCCCGGGGGGACGTTCGCCGACGCCGTCCACGCCGGGCACCGGCAGGCGCTGTCCACCTACCGGTACGCGCAGTACGACCCGTTCCGGATGATGGCGCTCCGCGAGGAGGCCGGTCTCCGGCGCGGCGGCGCCATCGACCTGTCGGCCTACTTCAACGACGCCCGGACCCTCGGTCACTGGCCGGACCTGCCCGGCGTGGAGCCCGCGGGCGATCCCGCCGCGATAGCGGCCCTCACCGAACGGACCAGGACCTTCTTCGTCGGCGCGTGGCCGAAGGTGGACGCGACGGCCTTCTTCGCCACCGGTCCCGCCACGAACGCCTGCCTGCTCTACCTGCTGGTCGACACCGCCCGCCTGTCACGGTCCACGGCCTACACGCTGCTGCGCGGAGTGGAGACGCTTCTGGTCGGCTGCGTGGCCGGGGAGGTGCCGCTCGACGGGATCGCCGAACTGTGCGGCATCACCCCGATCGAGCGGCCCGGCGACTGGGTGATGACGGGCCCCGACTGGTCCGCCCCGCAGGAGACCGGTCCGGCGAGGACCGGCCAGGTGGACACCGGCGGATCGCACGGTCACGCCCTCGCCGAGGGAGGCGGCCGGTGAACGCGCCGGACCGGCGCGCGGCGCTGCTCGGCCGCCTCGCCGAGCTCCCGATGGAGCGACGTGTGGCCCTGCTGCGGTCCCGGCGCGGCGGGACCGCGGGCCGGGAGTGGCCGCTCTCCTTCGGGCAGGAACGGCTCTGGTTCCTCAACCGGCTCGATCCGGCCGACACCACCTACCACACCCCCTGGTGCGTACGGCTGCGCGGACCGGTCGACGCCGAGGGGCTCGCCGCGGCCTTCACCCGCGTCGCCGAACGGCACCACGTGCTGCGCGCCCGGTTCCGCCTGGCCGGCGACCGTCCCGTGCAGGTCGTCGCGGAAGCCGGGCCGGTTGCCGTGGAGTCGGCGGAGGTCACGGGGGACCCGGCGCCGGCCGTCGTGGAGTTCGTCAACCGGCCGTTCGACCTGGAGTTCGGCCCGCCCCTGCGGGTGGCGCTGCTGCGGCTGGCCGACGACCACTTCCTGCTCTGCATCGTCCTGCATCACCTCGTGGTCGACGGCTGGTCGCTGGACGTCCTCATGCGCGAGCTGGCCGAGTGCTACACGGCGTACCGGGAGGGAGGGGAGCCGTCGCTGGAGGAGCTTCCCATGCAGTACATGGAGGTCGCGGCGGAAGACAGGCGGAGGGCCGAGCAGAACTCCGAGCAGAACAGGGACACCTCCCACCTCGACCACTGGACGCGGACGCTCACCGGCGTGCCCGCGCTCGACCTCCCCACCGACCGTCCCCGTCTGGCCCGCTGGACCGGGGAGGGCGCGCAGGAGGGCTTCCTCGTGCCCGACGAGGTGATCACCCGGCTGGAGGAGGTCGCCAGGCGGCAGCGCTGCACCCTGTTCATGGCCCTGCTCGCGGCCTACCAGGCGACCCTCGGGATCGCCTCGGGACAGCGCGACCTGTGCGTGGGGGTGCCGGTCGCGGGACGGAACAGGGCCGAGATCGAGCCGCTGATCGGTTACTTCGCCACCACCCTCGTGTTCCGTGCCGACCTGTCCGGCGCGCCCACCTTCCGTGAACTGATGAAACGCACCCGCCTGGCGGTCTTCAAGGGGCTGCAGCACGCGGAGGCGCCCTTCGAGCAGGTTCTCGGGGCGCTGCGCCTGCCCCGCGACCTGAGCCGGCCGCCGCTCTTCCAGGCGATGTTCAACCTGCACAACACGCCCAAGGGCGATCTGCTGCGGACGACGATGGCGGACCTGGCCGTCGAGGTCTACCCGGTCCCGGCGGCGGGCCGTACCAAGGCGGAGATCTCGGTGGACGCGTGGAGGGGGCCCGAGGGACTCGGCGGAGTCCTCGACTACAGCAGCGACCTGTTCTCCGCCGCGACCGCACGGCGGCTGGCCCGCGCCTTCACCGGTGTGGTGGAGCGCGTGGGGGCCGACCCGGATCTCCGGCTGTCCGATCTGAACCATCTGATCTGAGCCGTTCGACGTGAAATTCGACGTTAAAGGCGTAGGACGGCGGTGACGAGGCGGCGCCGGCATCGCGGCCGAGATCTCCGCCGTTCCCGTCCGGACGCCTTTCCCATGGTCGATACCGACCAGGACGGTAAGAATCGCCACAACGGTAATGAGAAAGGCGGCCGCGGCGACAACAACGGCGACGGGTCTGCTCCATCGGGCCCGTCGCCGTGATCGCGGCCGGGTCGCCGGTGAAGGGCGGAGACGGACCCGGGAGTTAACCGTCGGCGGGCCTCGCGTTGGCGGATAAATCACGCGAAAAGCCCCGAACTTCGGTCCGGTCGCCACGGTTTGGGCTTTTCGGAGGTTCAAAAATGCGCCGCGCATTCGTGATATGTGGCTTTTGTTCATTAAATGCGTGATGCGAAAGGCGGGTGGCGACCCGGTGCGAGTCCGGTGGCCGCTGAGCCGCCGGGGATAAAGATCGGAGTGCTCCGCGAACGGGCTTTCCCGGCGGCTGCCGTCCGCCGGGACCCGACCGGGTACGGACCCCGGATTTCTGTGGCTTTATATCGGGCTTTATCCCGTTCTGTCGCTCTCTCCGCCGACGGTGACCGGTTGGAGTCGGACCCATCCCGGCCGTGACGGCGACGGAGGCGGGCGCCGGCGCCGCGCTCTCATCGGATGTTCGGCGCCGTGGTTGCACAGGGCGTCCAATAGCCCGAAAAGAGCCCGCGGAGGTATGAGGTCCCTCGTGCCGGTGTGATGTCCTTAACTCAGGGTTGTATTCAGACCACTCCCCATCCGGTCCGTGACCCGGTGGTAGCTCGCGGTGATGGAATCCTGCGGGCATGGCAGTGGTAGCAGCTCCCCGCCCCCTTCTGGGAGCCGTGCTTCTGTTGTTCGTCAGCGCCGCATGGGGGTCGGCTTTTCCACTGATGAAAGATCTCATCGCGCGTATGCCGGTGGCGGACCTGCTCACCGAGCGGTACGGCATCGCGACGCTCGTCCTGATCGCGCTCCGGCCACGCTGTCTACGGGGACTGCCGGAAAGCACGTGGACGACCGGCATCCTGCTCGGGCTGCTGTTCGGCGTGGGTCAGACGGTCCAGGCGGTCGCGCTGCACGACCTGCCCTCGCCGGTCTCGGGGTTCGCGGTCGGTTCGTACGTGGTGATCACCCCGGTCCTCGGGCTGATCCTGCTCGGCGCGAAGATATCCGGCCGCGTCTGGGTGGCGGTGGCGCTGGCGCTGGCCGCGATGACCGCCTTCACCCTGCTGCGCGAGATGGAGGGGGGTGAGATCTCCCTGCTCGCGCTGGCCGTCACCATGCTGTCGGCGGTGCTCTACTCGGCGCACACGCTGATGCTCGGCAACTCCGCCGTGGCGCGGCAGAACGCCTACGCGGTCACGGTGATCCAGCTCGGCACCATCGCCGTCATGACGGGCGTTCTGGCCGTACCGGACGGCCTCACCCTGCCCGCCACGCCGGGTGACTGGGCGATCCTCGGCCATCTGTCGATCGTGGCCTGCGCCCTGGGCTTCCTGGCCCGCTCGTTCGGCCAGGTCCACGTCCCGCCGACGCCCGCCGCGGTGATCCTGTCGGCTCAGCCGCTCTGGGTGACCGCCCTCGCCGTCGCCATGTACGGCGAGCCGCTCACCTGGACCCTCCTGCTCGGCGGAGGGCTGATCGCCTTCGCCATGCTCCTGGTCGTGCTGCCCGGGAGGCTGTTCAGATCAGCTCGTCGGGGGAGAGGCCGAGTTCCGCCGCGGTAGCCGTACGGACGTATTCGGCCATGCGGGCACGGGTCAGCACGCGCCTGTGCACGGTCACCTGGGTGGACAGGCCGTCAATGAGCGAGATGATCCGCCAGGTCGATCCCTCGGAGTCGGCGCAGGTGAAGGCCCCGGCCTGGACGCCCTCGTCGATGATCGCGCGAAGGGCCTGCTTCCAGCGCATGTCGATCCTGAGGCACATCTCCTCCAGTTCGGCGTTGCGTATCGACTCGGCCCAGGCGTCGATCCACAGGGCCCACGCCTTGGACTTGCCGGTCGGAGGGTAGAGCTTGAGCAGGGCGCGCAGCCGTTCCGCCGAGGAGCCCCCCGACTCCTCCAGTTTGGCGAGTGCGTCCAGATCGAGCCGGGCCGCGTGACTGAAGGCCTGTGCGAACAGTTTTTCCTTGGTTTCGAAGTGGTAGAAGAGCAGCGCCTGGCTGACTCCGGCCGCTTGGGCGATGTCCGCTGTTCGCGTATGACCGAACCCCTGTGTCGCTATGACATCACATGCCGTTCGGAGCAGATCTTCACGACGTAATCGCCCAAATCCCCGTGCCACAAAAGAACACTAGCGGGTCAGGGGGAGGCGCAATACAAATCGCGCACCTTGAGAGCCGTCCTCCGCTTTCAAAGTGCCTCCGTGCGCCTCTGCGATCTCCCTGGCAATGGGCAGTCCGAGCCCGGTGCCCCCGGCGTCCTTGTTGCGCGCCGCGTCCAGCCGGGTGAAGCGGCGGAATATCACCTCGCGTTGTTCGGGTGCGATTCCGGCGCCGTCGTCGATCACTTCCAGAACGGCCATGTCATTCTGTTCGGTCACGTTCACCGTGATCCGCGACGCGGCGTGCCGCTCGGCGTTGTCGGCCAGATTCGTCAGCAGGCGCGCCAGCCGGAGCCGGTCTCCGATCACCATCACGCCGGGGCTCAGCTCCCGGCTGACCTCGACGCAGCGCTTACGGCGATCGAGCTCCTCGCCGACCAGTTCGCCCAGGTCGATCCGCTCCCTGGCGGCGGAGACGCCGGAGTCGAGCCTGGCCAGCATCAGCAGGTCGGAGACGATCGCCTGGAGCCGGTCCAGGCTGAAGATCATCGCATTGGCCTTGGTCTTCCAGTCGACGTCTTCGGGATAGTGCAGCGCCTCCTCCACCTGGGCGCGCATGGCGGTGAGCGGGCTGCGCAGGTCGTGGGAGGCGTCGGAGGCGAACCTGCGCTGCTGCTCCGCCGTGTTCTCCAGCCGGTCCAGGGTCTGATTGATCGTCTCGGCCAGTTGCCTGATCTCGTCTCGCGCGGGCGGTACCGGCACCCGGCGGCCGATGTCGGTCTCGGTGATCTCCTCCAGCTCTTTCCTGATCGCGTTCACCGGCGTGAGCGCCGCGGTGACCGTCCGGTAGGCGGCGAGCCCGGAGATCAGCACGGTCAGCAGGCAGGCGCCGGCGATGAGGGCGAACAGTCCCGGGTGGACGTACCAGGGAACCGGGCTGCCGACGGAGTAGACGATCCAGTCGCCCTCAGGCTGGTAACTCCGCAGGGCCACGACGTTCACGCACCTGTCGGGCAGCCGGGGGACGCCGCAGACCTCCCTGTTCTCGCTGACCTTCGAGTCGGAGGGGGTGAAGTTCGTTATCCGGGGGGCGCCGACCAGATTGGGGGTCGCGGCGACGACCTGCCCGTCGGAGTTCAGGACCTGGATGCCCTCGGCCTTCCCCTCCGGCAGTACGGCGGGCAGCCGCCTCCCCTCGATGAGGCGGGCGATGTCGTTGCCCGCGTTCGTCACCTCCGCGAGCTTGAAGGTGCCCGTCAGGCCGTACAGGGAGATCGTGGCGATCACGGTGAGGGCGACGCCGGACACGGCGGCCAGGACGACGGCGACCAGTGTCAACCGCGTCTTGATGGAGTACGTGTTCCGTACGTTCACACTCATCCCTTGGAATCAACGGCCACATTAGACGGACTGATTGCCGTTTCCTGGACATTCATGGCCAAGTCGGGGCAAAGATCCCACATGCTTACGCCGTAAAGCTCAGTAGAGCATTGCTCTGTACGGGTGATCGGTCGCTGGTTAGAGTAAGTAAGCGCTGATTGGAGCGAATATGAACCTTGCCGAATACCGGCTGCGGGCCAGATCCTGGCTGGAGGCCAACGCCCCGGACGCCGAGGCCGAGGGCGGCTCGGACGCGGGTGGCGTCACCGCCGCGCAGGACTTCATGGCGCGTCTGTACGACGCGGGCTACTCGGGGATCACCTGGCCGCGAGAGTGGGGCGGGCAGGGGCTGACCCAGGCGGAGGAACGGGCCTTCGCGGAGGAGGCCAAGGACTTCACGCTGCCGACCTACGTGTTCTCCATCGGGCTGGGCATGTGCGGGCCGACCCTGGTCGACCTCGGAACCCCCGAGCAGAAGGCGCGTCACCTCCGGCCCCTGCTGCGGGGCGAGGAGATCTGGTGCCAGCTCTTCTCCGAACCGGGGGCGGGCAGCGACGTCGCCGCCCTGCAGACCCGGGCGACGCAGACAGAGGACGGCTGGGTGGTCGACGGCCAGAAGGTCTGGACCTCGGTCGCCCAGCACGCCTCCTTCGGCCTGCTGCTCACCCGCACCGACGTGGACGTCCCCAAGCACAAGGGGCTGTCGATGTTCATCGTGGACATGCGCGCCCCCGGCGTCACCGTCCGGCCGCTGAGGGACATGACCGGCCGCGCCCATTTCAACGAGATCTTCTTCGACGACGTGCACATCCCCGCGGAGAACCTGATCGGCCAGGTCAACGACGGCTGGAGCTGCGCGGTCACGACCCTCCTGCACGAGCGCCTGTCCATCTCCAGCGGCGTCGGCATGGGCGGCCAGAAGGACAATCCAGTCGCCTTCGAGACACTGCGCCACACCGTCGACACCGCGGATCCCGTGGTCAAGGACCAGCTCGTCGAGCTCTACATCCGCTCCCGGGCGCTCGCCCTGTTCAACCAGCGGCTCTCCCAGGAGACCAAGGCCGGGATCTTCCCCGGCGCCCGGGGCAGCGCCGCCAAGCTGCTGCTGGCCGAACTGACCATGTTCCAGGCCGACCTGGCCACCTCCCTGGCGGGTCCCGAGGCGGTCGCCTACGAGGACGACGGCCGGCTGGCCGGCTCCATCTCGACGGCCCCCGGCCTGTCCCTCGGCGGCGGCACCAACGAGATCATGCGCAATATCGTCGGCGACCGGGTGCTGAACCTGCCGCCCGAGCCCCGGGTGGACAAGTCCGTGCCGTTCAAGGACCTGAAGGTGAGCGGGTGATCTCCCGCGTGAGGCCGGGGAGCCGGCCCGGCGGCGAGGACGCCGCCGCTCGCGCATCCGGCGGCGCGGCCGTTCCCGCCGCCGGACACACCGTCGCGTCACGCGGCACCATGCGGCGTTTCCTCCCCGGGGCCGAAGCCCGGGATCTCCACCCTGGAGGTACCCGATGAAACTCGTGCTCACCGAGGAGCAGCGGGAACTGCGCGGCGCGGTCCGTTCCTTTCTCGCCTCCGTCTCGCCGCTGCCCGCGGTCCGGCGGGCCGCCGAGTCCGAGCTCGGCCACGACCCCGAGGTCTACCGGCGGCTCAACGGCGAACTCGGACTCGCCGGACTCGCCATCCCGGAGGAGTACGGCGGAGCCGGAGCCGGATACGCCGAGCTCGCGGTCGTCCTGGAGGAGACCGGGGCGGCGCTGCTGCCGGGGCCCTTCCTGGCCACCACCCTCGCCGCGATCCTGCTGACGGAGGTGGGGGACAAGGAGTCGCTGCCCGGCATCGCCGCGGGAACCACGGTCGCGACCGTGGCGCTCGACGGCGACCGTGCGCTCAACGGGGCCGAGGCCGACGTGATCCTGGCGGTCGACGGCACGCGGGTCCGGGCCGTCCGGGGCGGCGACCGTACCCCGCTGACCACCCTGGACCCGACGCGCAGGCAGGCGCGGGTGGAACTGGGCCCGGGAGAGGAGATCGCCTCGTCCGAGGCGGCCGTGGCGCGGGCCAGAGACCTCTTCGCGGTGGCGGTGGCCGCCGAGCAACTCGGAGTGCTGCGGGCCTCGCTGGACGCCATCGTGGCCTACGCCGGGGTCAGGGTGACCTTCGGCCGCCTTATCGGCTCCTACCAGGGGGTCAAGCACAAGCTCGCCGACATGCACTGCAAACTGGAACAGGCCGAGTCGATCGTCCGCCACGCGGCCTGGGCGGCCGACGAGGCGCCCGGCGAGCTGCCCACGGCCGCCGCGCTCGCCCAGGCCTACGTCGGCCGGGCCTGCTTCGAGGTGGCCCGCGACAGCCTCCTGCTGCACGGTGGAATCGGTTTCACCTGGGAGCACGACGCGCATCTCTATTACAAGAGAGCCAAAGCCGACGAGGTGCTCCTCGGCCCGTCGCGGACCCACCGAGCCCGGCTCGCCGAGCTGCTGGAGCTCTGAGGAGGCCGGTGAGGATCCGAGGAGATTCAAGGAGAGCTGAGGAGAGCCGAGGAGAGTCGCATGCCTGAAACCAGTCTTCCGCCCGGCTTCTACAAGATCGCGGAGGCCGACCCGGACCGCCGCGCGGTGATCGACGCCGACGGCACCGTGACGACCTTCGGCGAGTTGCTCGCCAGGGTCAACCAGGTGTCGCACGGCCTGCGGGCCCGCGGGCTCGGCACGGGCGACGTGGTCGCGGGAGTGCTGCCCAACGGGCTCGACGCGGTGGTCATGCTGCTGGCCACCGGGCAGGTGGAGCTGTACTACGTGCCCGTCAACTGGCACCTCACGGCCGCGGAGATCGACTACATCCTGGCCGACTGCGACGCCAAGGTCGTGATCGAAGATCGGGCACACCCGGCGGAGAACACGGCCGAGGGCGTCGCCGAGCCTGCCGCCATGACCGTTCCCGAGCCTGCCGCCGTGACCGTTCCCGAGCCGGTCGCGGGACGGCCCCCGGCCATCGCCGAGCCGGCCGCGAGAGAAACCGTGACCGTCTCCGAGCTGGCCGAGGGGCAGCCGGTGACCGCCCCGGAGAACCGGTCGTCCGGAGCGATCATGTGGTACACCTCGGGCACCACCGGCTTCCCCAAGGGGGTGCAGCGGCCGTTGTCCGGCCGCGAGCCGGAGGCGGCCGTCCCCCTCGCCACCTGGTTCCTCGGAGAGGTCTGCGACCTGCGACCCGGCGACGAGATCCACCTGGTGACCTCGCCGATGTACCACTCGGCCCCGTGCGCGCACACCGTCTTCGCACTCCATCTGGGCCACACCCTGGTCATCACCCCGAGGTTCGAGCCGGTGAGCATCCTGGAGCTGATCGAGAAGCACCGCGTGACCAACGCCCTGATGGTCCCGACGATGTTCCACCGGATGCTGCGGCTTCCACCGGAGGTCCGGGAGCGATACGACGTGTCGTCGCTCCGGCAGGTGATCCACACCGGCGCGGCCTGCCCGGTGGCGGTCAAGAAGGGGATCATGGACTGGTGGGGTCCGGTCCTGTACGAGTACTACGGCTCCACCGAGTCGGCCATCGCCTTCTCCATCAAGCCTCACGACTGGCTGGAACACCCCGGCACCGTCGGCCGCCCCGTTCCGGGCTTCGAGGCGAGGATCCTCGGCCCGGACGGTGAGGAACTTCCCGCGGGGGAGCCCGGCATGATCTACGTCAAGTCGGGCCAGGGCCGCTTCCAGTATCGCAAGGACCCCCAGAAGACCGCCTCCAGCATGCGTGGCGAGTGGTACGCCCCGGGTGACATCGGCTTCATGGACAAGGACGGTTTCCTGTTCCTGTGCGACCGCCGTACCGACCTGATCATTTCCGGCGGGGTGAACATCTATCCGGCGGAGATCGAGGCGGCGCTGCTGGAGCACCCGTCGGTCGCCGACGTCGCGGTGATCGGCGTGCCCGACGAGGAGTGGGGCCACAGGGTGGTCGCGCTGGTCCAGCCGGTGCCCGGCGCCCGGCCCTCCCCGGACGAACTGCTGGAACACCTCGGCCCGCGCATCGCGCGCTTCAAGCACCCCAAAGCCGTCGAGTTCCGTGACGAGCTGCCCCGGACCCCTACGGGAAAGCTCTCCCGGTCCAAGGTCAGGGAGGAATACCTGGCCCGGTAGGCGCGGGCTCCGGGAGCGCGGAGAGCGGCCCGTAGGTGAGGCCCCGGGAGTGCCCGGGGCCCGGTGGGTACGGGCGTCGGTCGGCGCGGTGCCGTGGCCGGAGTCCCGGCACGGCACCGTGCGAGCCGCGCGGCCCGTCGGCCGCACCCCCCCGGGACGCGGTGGTGTCGTGGGGGTTCGGCGGTGCTACAGGGGGATCCATTCGGTGGAGGTGGTGACGGCGTCGAGGAGGTCGGGGATCGGGTCGATGCCGATGCCGGGTCCGGTGGGGACGCTCAGGTGGCCGTCGTGCAGTTCGAAGGGCGGGGTGATGTCGGTGGTGTAGTAGCGGTCGGAGGCGGAGGTGTCGCCGGGCAGGGTGAAGCCGGGCAGGGCGGCCAGGGCGACGTTGGCGGCGCGGCCGATGCCGGTCTCCAGCATGCCGCCGCACCAGACGGCGATGCCGTGGGCCTGGGCGAGGTCGTGGATGCGGCGGGCTTCGAGGTAGCCGCCGACGCGGCCGGGTTTGATGTTGATGATGGAGCAGGCGCCCAGGGTGATGGCGGCGGCGGCGTGGGCGGCCGATTCGATGGACTCGTCCAGGCAGATGGGGGTGGTGATCTTCTGGGCGAGGTGGGCGTGCTGGATCAGGTCGTCGTGGGCGAGGGGTTGTTCGATGAGCAGCAGGTCGTAGGGGTCGAGTTTGGCCAGGTGCGGGGCGTCGGTGAGGGTGTAGGCGGCGTTGGCGTCGACCTGGAGGAGCAGGTCGGGGCCGAAGTGTTCGCGGACGGCGCGGACGGGGGCCAGGTCGTTGCCGGGTTCGATCTTGAGTTTGATGCGCCGGTAGCCCTCCTCGAGGTAGCCGGTGACGGCCTCGAGGAGCTCGGGGATGGAGTTCATGATGCCGACCGATACCCCGCTGGGCACGCGGTCGCCCGCGGCGCCGAGGTAGGTGGCCAGGGATTGGCCGCCGGTGCGGAGCTGGGCGTCCAGGACGGCGGTGTGCAGGGCGGCTTTGGCCATGCGGTGGCCTTTGAAGGGATGCAGGGCGCGTTCGACGTTGTGGGCGTCGGGGTTCGGGGGCAGGGCGGGGATGAGAAAGCGGCGCAGGACGTCGGCGGCGCCGTCGACGTATTCGGGGGAGTACAGCGGGTCGGACATGGCCACGCATTCGGCCCAGCCCTCGGCGTCGGGAGTGGCGACCCGCAGGAGGAGCACGTCGCGTTCGGTCTCGGTGCCGAACGAGGTGCGAAACGGGGTGATGAGCGGCATCGCGATCCGGCGGAGCTCAATCCCAGTGATCTTCACGTTCTCTCCCTCTTGTCGCCGCTTTCATTCAGACCCCGCGCGAGGCGGGGTTCGTCCTCCGTACGTCGTTCAACGACGTATCCACCCTCACGCGCGAACCCCGTCACCCGGGCACCGTCCTTCATCAGCCCGCCCAGCACGTCGCGTACGGCGTGCCGCCAGGCCTTGGCCGCGCCGGGATCGGTGCGGCGCAGGCCCTCGATGTCCTCGGGAACGGCCACCAGCACCGTGCGCGCGTCGGCCCGCCCGAGGACCGGCCGGCCGTCGCGGTCGCTCAGCGCGGCCACCGCCCCGGACGGGACCCGCGGGGGGTGGGGTCGCCGCCGGGCGGCGGCCAGGACGTGCGGTTCGGACAGCCGCCAGACGGCGAGCACCCGGTCGGACTCGTCTCCGGCGTTGATCGCGTCGTCCATGGCGCCGTAGAAGGAGGGCAGGTACTCCTCCGGGCGGGCGCCGAGCTTGGCCAGGTTGAAGTGCGCGTTGCGCCGGACCAGCGGGTCGTAGGTCCAGGTGATCCGTTCCAGGCCGCGCTCCAGTGCCCAGGCGCGCTGGTGCAGTTTGAGCGCGAACCCGATCCCGCGTCCGATCGAGGCGCCGGTGACGTGCGAGTGCAGCACCTGTCCGGGGGGTGCGCCCAGGAACGCCACCGAGGCGCCCACCAGGCGGTCACCGTCGTAGGCCCCGGCCACGTAGTTGCCCGCGTGCGACAACGCCCGCATCATCTCCACCGAGATCGGCGCGCTGGCGGGGTCGGGGCGCCAGATGTCGTCGAACAGCCGGAAGACGTCCTCGAAGTCGCCGATCTCGAACAACTCCACGACGCGCACCCCGCCGGCTGCCGTGGCGAGGGCGTGCTCCTCGTCCCGAGGCTGGGGATCTCGCGGTCCGTCGCCGCCGGGCCGGCCGTTCCGGGGCCCGTCGTCCCGGGGTCCGTCGCCCTGGAGCCCGTCGCCCTGGAGCCCGTCGCCTCGGGGAGAGGCCGTCACCTGCCGTCCTTCCCCGTCAGCACGGAGGCGACCAGTTCGGTGAGCAGCTCCGTCCTGATGGGCATCTCCGAGACGACCACGTGCTCGTGGGGCGCGTGCGCGCCACCGCCCAGCGCGCCCAGCCCGTCGAGCGTGGGACAGCCGACCCCCGCGCTGAAGTTGCCGTCCGAGGCCCCGCCCACGGAGACCGCGCGCAACGGTTCCATGTCCAGATCCTTCGCGATCCGGCAGGCCAGCTCGAACAGCTCCGCCGCGGCGGCCTCCTCCATGGGAGGACGGTTCGGTCCCCCGTCCACCTGCAGCCGGGTTCCCGGGATCCGGGGGGTGAGCGCCCGCACCAGCTCGTCCACCCGCGTCTGCTCCGCGATGCTGGCGGACCGGACGTCCACGCTCACCTTCGCCAGCGCGGGCACGGTGTTGACCGTGACGCCCCCCGACAGCACGGTCGGCGTGACCGTGGTCGTCCCCTGGCCGAGCGTGCTGAGCGCGAGGATCTGGTGGGCGAGCTCGATGCCGGCGTTCGCGCCCTTCTCCGGTTCGAGGCCGGCGTGTGCCGCCTTGCCGTACACGGTGATCTCGTAGTTGGAGGTGCCCTTGCGCGCGGTCTTCAGGGCGCCGCCCTCCCCACTGGCCTCCAGCACGAACGTGGCCGCGCACTCGCGCGCCGTCTCCTCGATCAGCGCGCGTGAGGACGGCGAGCCGACCTCCTCGTCCCCGGTGACCAGCACGCACACCCCGTCCGGCGACGGCAGCGCGGCCAGCGCGTGAAACGCCTGCACCAGCCCGGCCTTCATGTCGAACACCCCCGGGCCGCGGGCGATCCCGTCGGTGAGCGACCAGGGAATCCTCTCCAGCGTCCCGATCGGCCAGACGGTGTCGTGATGGCCGAGGATCAGGACCCGGGGCGTGCCGAAGGTCCACCGCAGATGGGTCACCCCGTCGATCACGATCGTCTCCGGGCGCGCGCCCAGCCTCCGGAACCCCTGCTCGGCGACCACCGCGGCGCTGCGGGCCACCGCCTCGTGGTCGGCGGAGAACGACTCGCACCCGACGAGCTCCTCCAGGTCCTCCAGCATGTGCCCCAGATTCATGCGGTCTCCTTCTCCAGCCCGACTTCCCGGCCGGACGCACCTGTGATCGTCGTACCCGCCGTCTCACCTGCTTGGACAGGCCTGCCCAATTCGGCGCGGAAAAGACGCAGGACGTTGCCGCCAATGATCTTGACGATCTCCTCGTCGGCGAAGCCGTGCTTGAGCAGGGCGTCGGTGACCAGGGGCAGACCGCGTGGCCCGTCGAGCCCCGGCAGGACGGCCATGGCGTCGATGCCGCTGTAGCTGAACCCCTCGCAACACGGCGGGGTGACGTCGTGCATGACCTCGCGCATGAAGTCGGGGCCCAGGCCCACGTGGTCGATCCCGCCGACGCTCACGACGTGTTCGATGTGGTCCACCAGCCGGTCCACGGTGTAGTCGGCCGGATCGTCCGACAGGAAGGCGGCCAGGAAGTTCACGCAGACGACGCCGCCGGTGGCGGCGATGGCGCGAATCTGGTCGTCGGTGAGGTTGCGGTGATGGTCGCGCAGGGCGCGGGCCGAGGAATGGGTGGCCATCACCGGGCGGGTCGCGAGCTCCAGCACGTGACCGACCCCGGAGGCGCCCAGATGCGAGACGTCGAAGATCATACCGAGGCGTTCCATCTCCGCCAGGACCTCCACCCCGGCCGCGGTCAGCCGGCTGCCGGTGGCGTCCTCCCCGCTGCCGTCGGCCAGAGGGGTGCGACCCCAGTGCGCGATCGAGGCCACCCGCACCCCCAGCCGATGCACGGTGGAGAACAACTCCACGCTCGCGTCCAGCCCCGGCGCGCTCTCCAGCGCCAGCACCAGGGCGATCCGCCCCTCACCGAGCGCCTGATCGATCTGCGCCCCGTCCACGCACAACCGCACCGCGTCGGCGTTGCCCTCGGCCAGCACGTGCGCACACTCGATCATGCGTAACGTCTGCCGCAGCGCCCCCTCCGGCCGATACTGGTCATCGATGAAGACCGGCAGCACCTGCAGGTTCACCCCGCCCTCACGAAGCTGGGGCAACCACCGCTCACGAAAGAACGACGCCCACCGCTCCGGAGGCCGGGCGGAGACCGCCATCAACAGGTCGTTGTGAGTATCGGCGACCACGGCGTCGCGGTGGAGGTCTGTGGACACGGGCAGGCCCTTCTACGCAGGTGACTCTCGTTCGTCATGACGTTATCGAGAGTGTGATTCTTTCGCCCGGACGGGTGCGCCCGTCCGGGCAGGGGAGCGGTTCCCCGCTCAAGCGGGCGTGCTCGTCCGGACGGGGGTCCCGCTCGGGCGGGCGCGGTCTCCCCGGCTGTTTCCCACCTGTTCCCACCTGGACGGGTGGCGCGGGGAACCCCGGCCGGGCACGGGGGACGAGCGCACGGCACCCGCGGTGAGAAGGCCGCGGATTCCGTGCCGGGACGGGTCAGCGCGCGAAGCGGAACGCCCCCGGCCGGGGCTCCTTGGTGATCCGCCGGTAGACGGTCGTCGCCTCCGGCCAGTTGTTGGTCACCCGGCCGGCCGCGTTCTTGTACCAGCTCGTGCAGCCCGCCTGCCAGATCATGGTGCCCATGGCCCGGTTCAGGCTCCGCCGCCAGGTGTCCATCGCCTCCGGCCTGACCTCCATCGATCCTCTCCGCGCGATGTACGGCAGGCAGCCCATGATGTATCCGACCTGGCATTCGATCATGAAGACGATCGAGCTGTGGCCGAGGTTGGTGTTGGGCCCGTAGAGCATGAACAGGTTCGGGAAGCGCGGCACGGCGATGCCCAGGTAGGCCTCCGCCCCGTCCTTCCACTCCTCGTCGAGGCGGTGTCCCTCCCGGCCGGTGATCTCGATGGGAGCCAGGAAGTCGGAGGCGTGGAAGCCTGTCGCGTAGACGATCACGTCGGCCTCGTGAAGGCCCGTGGCGGTCTCGACGCCTCCGGGGGCGATCCGGGTGATCCGGTCGGTGACGACGTTCACGTTGGGCCGGGTCAGCGCGGGATAGAACGCGCTGTCGATGACGATCCTCTTGCAGCCGATCGGGTAGTCGGGGGTGAGCTTGGCCCGCAGTTCCGGGTCGGGGACCTGGTCATGAAGGTGGCCCAGGGCGATTTTGCGTAAGAGCCCGGTGCTCCAGCCGCCCGCCAGGGCCGGATAGAGGGCGCCCTCGGCGTACCGGTAGATCCACTCGCGATAACCCCGCTGCAGGAGGGGCAGGCGGCGGAAGGCCGTCGTCAGGGCGTCACCGAAGGTGGCATCCGACTTGGGGATCACCCAGTTGGGGGTCCGCTGGAAGACGTCCACCCGCCCGGCCACCGCGGCCACCCGGGGAATGAGCTGCGCCGCCGACGAGCCGTTCCCGATCACCGCCACACGCCTGCCCGTCAGGTCCTGGGAGTGGTCCCAGCGAGCGGAGTGGAAGGCCGCGCCCTCAAAGGCCGGCATCCCCGCGATGTCGGGCATCCGAGGCCGGTTGAGCTGGCCCACCGCCGACACCACGACGTCGAACAGCTCCTCCCCGGCAGAAGTGCGGACCCGCCACCTGCCCAGCGACTCGTCGAAGGCCGCGGCCGTGACCTCGGTGTTCAACCGGAGGCGCGGGCGCAGGCCGTACTTGTCGGCACACATCTCCAGGTAACCGAGTATCTCCGGCTGCTCGGGGTATCGGCGGGTCCAGCTTGAGTACTTCTCGAAGGAGAAGGAGTACAGGTGCGAGGGAACGTCGCACCCCGCACCCGGATAGGTGTTGTCGCGCCAGGTGCCCCCGACGTCGGGTCCCTTCTCGAAGATCGTGTAGGAGTGGATTCCGGCTTTTTCGAGCTGTATGGCCATGCACAGCCCGCCGAATCCGGCACCGATGATCGCGACAGTGAGGCTCATACGCCGGCCCTCCGGGTGTCAGAATCCACTTACATTAGGCGATCGGCCTGCGCTGGGAAATAGGCCGGTAGTCTGCGCACGTGCCTACGCTTGCCGACATCGTCCAAGAGCTCGAATCCATCTACGACCCCGCATGGGCGGAGTCGTGGGACGCGGTCGGGCTCGTCTGCGGAGATCCTTCCGCGAAGGTGCGGAAGATCCTGTTCGCGGTGGATCCGGTGGCCGTCGTCGCGGACGAGGCCGTCGCGTGGGGCGCCGACCTCATCGTCACCCATCACCCGCTCTACCTGCGCGGCACCACGAGCGTCGCGGCCACCACCTTCAAGGGCCGCCTGATCCACACACTGATCAAAAACGACGTCGGTCTCTTCACCGCCCACACCAACGCCGACGTCGCCGACCCGGGCGTCTCCGACGCGCTGGCCCGCAGCGTGGGCCTGACCGGTCCGCTCGTTCCTCTGCGGCCCTCCTCGGATGATCCCCGGCGCGGCCTCGGCCGGGTCGGCACGCTGCCCGCCCCCGTCTCCCTCGGCGAGTTCGCCCGGCGGGCGGCGGACGGGCTTCCCGCCACGGCGGGCGGCCTGCGGATCGCCGGAGACCTCGACCGTCAGGTCCAGCGGATCGCCGTGAGCGGGGGAGCGGGAGACTCCCTTCTCGACACGGCCCGCGCCGCGGGAGTGGACGTGTTCCTCACCGCGGATCTGCGTCACCATCCGGCCGCCGAGTTCATGGAGACCTTCGGCGGTCCCGCGCTGATCGACGCCGCCCACTGGGCCACCGAATGGCCCTGGCTGACCGATGCGGCGCGGCGTCTGACGTCCATATCGGCCACGAAGGGGATTACTGTTGAGACGCGCGTATCCGAGACGGTCACGGACGCCTGGAATACAACAGCAAAGTGCGAGGAATTGAAGTGAAAGCAGCCCCGGCAGCTCAGAAGCGTCTGCTCGACTTGGCCGAACTCGACTCCGTCATCGATCGGCTGGCCCACCGCCGCCGCACCCTGCCCGAACTCGCTCAGATCGACGAGCTCTCCGCCCGCGTGGCCCGGATCGCGACCCAGGTGATCGGCGCCGAGACCGAGTCGGGTGACCTCGCCCGCGAGCAGGCCAAGGCCGAGGCCGACGTCGACTCGGTCCGAATCCGCGCCGAGCGCGACCAGAAGCGCCTCGACTCCGGCCAGGTGTCCTCCCCGAAGGATCTGGCCAGCCTTCAGTCCGAGATCGTCTCCCTGGGTCGCCGCCAGAGCGATCTGGAAGAGGTCGTACTGGAGATCATGGAACGCCGTGAGGCGGCCGACGGGCAGGTCACCAAGCTCGTCGCCGAGCGCAACGAGCTCGCGGCCACCCGCGGCGTCGCCGAGGACAGCAGGGACGCCGCCTTCTCCGAGATCGACAAGGAGAAGGGCGAGGTCCAGTCCAAGCGCGATGAGACCGCCGCCGACATCCCGGCCGACCTGCTCGCGCTCTACGAGAAGCTCCGGGAGCAGTCCGGGGTGGGCGCGGCGAGGCTCCAGGGTGCCCGCTGCCTCGGCTGCCGCACGAGCCTGTCCATCGCCGAGATCAACCGGATCAAGGCCGCCTCCCACGACGAGGTCATCCGCTGCGAGGAGTGCCGCCGGATCCTGGTCCGCACCTCGGAGTCCAACCTGTGACCTCCTTCGTCGTCGAGGCCGACGGCGGATCCCGGGGCAACCCCGGGCCCGCCGGCTACGGCGCCGTGGTCAAGGACGCCTCGGACGGCCAGGTGCTGGTGGAGATCGCTGAGGCGATCGGCACCCAGACCAACAACGTCGCCGAATACCGAGGGCTGATCGCCGGCCTGCGGTTGCTTCTCGACCTCGCGGGAGACGGCGCGGCGGTCGAGGTCCGGATGGACTCCAAGCTGGTCATCGAGCAGATGGCGGGCCGTTGGAAGATCAAGAACGAGGGGCTGCGGCCACTCGCGCTGGAAGCGGCGGCCCTCGCCCGGCGCCTCAAGGTCACCACCTGGCAGTGGATCCCCCGCGAGAAGAACAAGGACGCCGACCGTCTGGCCAACGAGGCCATGGACGCCGCGGCCAAGGGCCGTCCCTGGCGCCTCGGCGCCTCGGGTACGGGGCTCTCCGATTCCTCCGGATCGAGGGATTCGAGCTCCTCCGGTTCCCCGGTCGCCGGAGCGCGAGGCACGGGACACTCCAACGTCCGGGACGCGGGGGGTTCCAGCCCCCGGTCCGCGACCTCTGGCTCGGCGACCGGTCTCGGTGCTCCCGCGGAGGACCTTCTCCTCTTCGACCCCGACGATCTCCAGCAGGGGGAGAAGCCATCGCCGGCGCCCACGGCCTCCGGTACCGGCTGGCGTGCGCCCACGACCGTGGCGACCTCGTTGCTCCTGCTCCGGCACGGCGAGACCCCGCTCTCGGTCGAGCGAAGGTTCTCCGGGCTCGGCGACCCCGAGCTCACCCCCAACGGCATCGCCCAGGCGGAGGCCGCCGCGGCCAGGTTGTCGCGCAAGCCGTACAACCTCCAGGTGATCGTCAGCTCGCCGCTCAGGCGCGCCCGCGTCACCGCCGAGATCGTCGCGGCGAGGGCCGGGCTGGAAGTGATCGTCGAGGAGGGTCTCAGGGAGACCGACTTCGGCGACTGGGAGGGCTACACGTTCACTGAGATCCAGCGCCGCTGGCCGGACGAACTCGCCGCATGGCTGGCGGACCCGTCCGCCGCCCCGCCCGGCGGGGAGAGTTTCGGGGTGGTGGCGCAGCGGGTCGAGGCGACCCGAGACCTGCTGACGGAGCGCTACGAGGGCAAGACGGTCCTCGTCGTCTCCCATGTCACGCCGATCAAGATGCTGCTCCGGCTCGCGCTGCTGGCCCCTCTCGCCGCGCTGTACCGCATGCATCTCGATCTGGCGGCCCTGTCCCAGATCGAGTACTACGCCGACGGGCCTGCGGTGGTCAAGGCGTTCAACGACACCTCACACCTGCGCTGAACCGGAGGCCCGTTCGAAACGCTCCCGCGGGTGAATCCGGGAATTCCCGTCGGCCCGGACCCGCGGGCTTGCGCCACCGGCTTTCCCCGGGATCCGACCGGAGGCGAAGCACCGCCCGGTTGGAGACCGCCTGGGGAGCCACTAGGCTTGGATCACGGCAGACGAGTCGGCCGGGCGACCGCGTTGGGTCTCTTCGGAGACTCGCCGAGGAAGGTCCGGGCTCCACAGGGCAGGGTGGTCGGTAACGCCGACCCGGGGTGACCCGCGGGACAGTGCCACAGAGAACAGACCGCCTCTCGCAAGAGAGGTAAGGGTGAAACGGTGGTGTAAGAGACCACCAGCGCCCACGGTGACGTGGGCGGCTTGGTAAACCCCACCCGGAGCAAGGTCAAGAAGGGACACTCCCAGGAGTGTTCCGCGCGCGGCGTTCGAGGGCTGCCCGCCCGAGTCGCGCGGGTAGACCGCTTGAGGCCGACGGCAACGTCGGTCCTAGATGGATGGTCGCCCCTTCACGCAAGTGAAGGACAAAACCCGGCCTACAGGCCGACTCGTCCGCCCTATCCGCCTCTGACCTGCGGCGGAGCCTCCGCTCGTCAAGATCGAAGTGCTCAGAGGGCACAATGGGGGCACATTGCGGGGTCTTCGAGGTTGAGCGGGCAGCGGTGAACAACAGTCTGGATCACCGCGGACGCACGAAACGGATGCCTGGTCTCTTGATGCTGGATGATGGCAGTGGTGGCGATAGTGGATCTTCGAGCTTGAGACCCGTCGAAATCACGCTGCGTTAAGCTCTCGCGAGACTGGAGGTGCCGGTGAGGCCTTTGAGCGACGTCCAATTGTCATTTTGGCAGGCTTATCTGGAGACTCTCTTGCCGGAGAGCCGGCCGGCTGATCCCTTCGTTGAAGCAGCCTTCGCTGGCACCAGGGAGTCGGCTGACGAGCTACTTGACTTGTACTTGAAGGGACGAAAGACCGCAGGTAGCAGCAGCAAGGAAGACTTCCTTGCTGCGGGCGACCCGTTGCCACGGGTCGGTAATTTCTGGATTCTGCTGAACAGCCGAGACGAGCCGGGATGCCTCTTGAGGACCGAGAAGATAGTGGTTCACAAGTTCTATGACGTGCCGCCGGAGATCGCCTTGGCTGAAGGCGAAGGGGACCTGTCGCTGGATCATTGGCGACGAGTGCATCAAGCGGCATACGAGCCGCATCTCGCGGAGTGGGGGCTGGCGTCGATCGCGGATGCGACCGTCATTACGGAGTACTTCACCTTGTTGTTCAAATAGCCCATCTTCTCCACTCGCAGGGTGAGCACGATGAGGATTGCCCCATATTTCCTTGTTCCTTCACGGGGTCAGGCGGGCTTGAGGTGTCCTCGGGTGCGGCGGTTGGTGGCGCAGCGGATGCGTAGCCGCTGGTTGGCGGGGTTGCGGAAGCCGTAAGCTTTGCGGGCTTCGAGCTTGATCACTCGGTTGAGTCCTTCGCTGACGGCGTTGGTGATCCCGGTTGCGATGAAGGCCCTGATCGCGGGCCACCAACGCTCGATCGTGGTAGCGAGGCGGTGCAGTTCGGGCTGACCAGATATGGCGCACCAATCGTGGAACTCGTACAGCCCCGCCCTGACCTGTTCCGGGTCCGGGTCCGGCCGGGTGCGAGCCAGGCGCAGCAGGTCACGCAGCTTCTCTTTGATGATCCATGCACCGAGCAGGGTGACACCGTGCTCACCACGTCCGACCAGATCCGCGACACGGCCACCCGGATGGGGGACATCGGCGCCGACGAGGTCATGTTCTACTGCTGGGCCTCGGACGTGAGCCAGGTGGATCGCTTCGCCGGGGCGCTCAGCGGTGCTTGAAAGCCGATGACGCCCTGAGGCCGCGGTGACCCGTGGCGGTGTGCCAGGCCCGTGGTTGGCGCGGACGGGGCATTTCATGAGCACCCGGAGGACGTGCGCTTCTGGTGCAGCCTGCGTGGCATGACGCGGAACGGACGAGAGCTTTGCAGTGGCGGTGGCGTCCGTTCGGCGTCCTGGCGGCCTGGCTCCGGTCCGGGGAACGGTGCCACGCCGCGGGTCCTCGGTCAGGGGACGACTTCGATGTTGGCCATCATGCCGTGGTCTTCGTGGTTGAGGATGTGGCAGTGGTAGGGGTATTTGCCGGTGAAGTTGCGAAACCTCATGCGGATGACGACTTCGCCGCGGGTGGGCAGCTGGACGGTGTCCTGCCAGCCGCGGAAGGGGTACGGCTTGCCGTTGACGCTCATCAGCTGGAAGTCGTTGACGTGCACGTGGAAGGTGTGTTGTTCGTCGGAGACATTGCGGACGGCCCATTCTTCGGTGGTGTTGAGCTTGGCCCGTACGTCGATGCGGTTCGGGTCGAAGAGTTTGCCGTTGATGAAGAACTGGTTGGTCTGGTCGTTCTCGGAGAAGGTGATGGTGCGCCGCTGGGCCAGGGGGTCATGGCTCAGGTCGTCGATCTCGGCGAAGTCGGCGGGGATGGCGGCCGGCTGCATGGGGCTGCCGGAGGAGACCAGGGTGGCGAGCGTCGTCTCCGGGTAGGAGTCGCCGTCCGGGCCGGTGTTGTAGGCCGTGGTGATCAGCCGGGTCCGGCCTTCGGGAGGGCCTTGCACGAGCACGTCGTATCGGCTGCCCGGTGGCATGAGCAGAGCTTCGTCGCTCCAGGTGTGGTCGACGGGATTGGCGTCCTGGGCCAGCACGGTGAAGCGGGCGCCCTGGAGTTGCACGTTGTAGGCGATGTCGGCGCCGATGTTGGCCAGGCGCCACAGCTGGGTCTCGCCGGGGCGGATGCTGATGACGGGGTTGACGAGTCCGTTCACGGTGCGGGTGGTGGGGGCGTTGCTGTCGATGTCGGCGGTGGGGATGGCGCCGCCCTTGACCTGGAAGTCCTTGAGTGCGATCAGCCGTTCGGTGATGTTGCGCAGGCCGGGTGGGAGGTAGCGTTTCAGGCCGTCGATCACGATTGCGCCGGACAGCCCGGCGAACACCTGTGGTTCCGACAGCGGGTGTGCGTGCGAGTGGTACCAGTAGGTGCCCGGGGCGAGATCCTCGCGCAGCCGATAGCTGTAGTGATAGCTCTGCCCCGGCTTGATGTGCAGGTAGATGTTGTCGGAATTGCCGCTGGGGGAGACGTGCCAGCCGTGGGTGTGCAGGTTGGTGTGCTCGCCTAGACGGTTGACCAGGGTCAGGTCGAGCCGGTCGCCGGGGCGCAGGCGGATGGTCGGCGGCATGTAGTGGCCGTTGTAAGTCATCGCCCGCACGTCCTGGCCGGCCAGCCGTACGGTGCGCTGTTCCACCACCAGTCGCACGCGCAGCAGGCCGTTGCTGCTGGTCAGCTCTTGCGGCTGGCGGAACGCCGGCTGAGCCTCGGTGGTCGGGGAGGTGGGACTGGCGGGTGAGGCCTGCATCGTCGCGGTGCCGGCGCAGCCCATCGCCAGCACGAGCGCCAGTCCCGATGAGGCGATGAAGCGCGACAGGGACATGATGCTCCTCGGGCATGATGTGGAACGCCCGCATAAATGCCCCGGGAGTTATCTACCCATACCGGGTCTAACCTGCATTTTCATGAAAAATGACCAGGCGCGGATGGAGGCTTCGGAGCAGTTCTCGGCGCGATGTTCACCGGCGGAGCCGCGCACCGTCGGCTCCGCCGGTGTCCCGATGCCTTCCGGCGGAAAGGTTACTTGCGACCGTGACCGTGGTCATCGTGATTGTCGTCGTGCCGGGGGGACGCAGGCCGGACAGGTCCCGGGCGCCGACGATGTTTCGGTCGGAAACGCTGCTGCCGAGAGCGAACTGCGGCCAGTAGCCCATGATTTCCTGCCGGCTGCGCTCGCTCCACTGCCGGGCCAGATCGCTGCGCGTCTTGTAGAAGTTCAGCGCGTAGCCGCCGGTGTAGAGGCGCAGCAGGGAGAAACCGCCGGGGTACTCCTTGCCCGCGGCCACCTCCTGCAGGGTGACGCGCGGGGCTAGCGGGCTGATCGTCCGCTTGTTGCGGTGGGTGTGCCCCGCGTAGTGCATGAAGAGCCCGGGCGTGCGGGCGTAGTCCTGCAGGATGATCTGGGCCTGCCCGGCGTCGAGGGAGCTGCTCGGGCTGATGGGGAACGCCGAGTCCTGGACGACAAGGGGGTGGTGGCCGAATACCAGGGTCGGCTGGTCACGGTCCTTGGCCAGCTCGGAGCGGAACCAGGCGAGCTGGTCGGTGGACAGGGCGCCCGCGTCGCCGCCGCCTCCCGGCTTGTCGTAGGTGTCGATCCCGATGACGCGCAGGCCCTGCAGATCGCGAGTGAAGTAGGTGGGCTCGTCGCCGGGGAAGAACTGGTCGTGGAAGCAGTCGTTGCCCTGCCACTGTCCGACCCGGCAGTGGGCGTAGGGGTCACCGATGTGCGCCCGGTCGTGGTTGCCGCGGGTGACGAAGTAGTCGCTGCGGTACTTGCCGAACTTGGTGAGCAGTTGCCCGGCCTTGCTCAGGTCGACCGGAACCGCCTCGGACGAAATGTCCCCGGCGGCCAGCAGGTAGTCCGCTTCGAGCGCGCCAGCGTCGCGGACGAGGGACTCCAGCATGACCTCGGGGTACGGCGGAAGCCCGGGGACCTGCTTGATCCCGATGTACTGCGGCTGGCCGCCGACGAGGCCCGCCTGGGTCTCGCCCATGTGCAGGTCGTTGCAGAGCGCGATGGAGAACAGGTACCGGCCGGGCGGCGGCTGGGGCGCGGTGAAGCTGAAGGGACCGGTGGAACCGTCCAGACCGTAGTCGGAGGTGCCCACCGCGTTGCCGCTGATAAGGGTGAACTGGGTCGGCGGAACAGGCTTCCCGTTGGAGCGGGCCTGATAGTAGTACGTACGACCCGGCTCCAAGCCGGTCAGTTCGACGTAGTGGTAGGGCGTGTGATGCGACAGGCCGCTCGCGACCCGGTTCAACCGGTCGGGACGGGTGCCCCAGTAGACCGCTCCGTCGGCGGGGGCGGGCTCCATGCGGCCCAAGCCGTCGTCGCTGCCGGTGTAGCCGGTGTACCAGGTGATGATGGCGCGGTCTTCGGTCAGTGTCGCCAGCTCGAGGTTCGCTGGCGACACGTCGTCGCGGCGGGTCGAGGCCACCGCCACCCCGCCACTGAAGGCGGCATTGGCAACAAGGGGGGACGCGGCTGCCACAGCAGACCAGCACAGAAGGTCTCGTCGGGTGAAATCACATCCAGGCATGCTCTGAGAACTATGGGGCGGGAGTGAATGGCTCGTGGGCGCAAGGAAACCTCAAACGGTCTGAATCTACCGCGGGTTGTCGTACGCCCCCGCTACAGTCCGGTCGTGAATGACGATCTTAAGAACGGCCTCATCTGGTGGTCCACGCACCGCGCCACCGTTGGACTGGTCGTGCGTGACGGCATCGTGGTCGAGTCCGCCCCGTATGCCCGGCGATGGGCGCAAGGACGCGACGCCCGCGAGATCTACCGCAAGGGGGAGCAACAGAAAGGCGTGACCCTCGCGTGGGTACCGGTGGAGGCATGCGGTCCGGAGGGCGGCAGCAATCTGACCCGTTGTTAAGATCACGCCTCCGTTCTTCCACGTGCAGGAGGAGACTCGATGCCTGACAAGACCGTCCGCGATAAAGCCCTCTGCTACATCGTCCGAGACGGGCGACTCCTCGTCTTCCGCCACCTGGACTACGGCTCCGAAGAAGTCGGCATACAAATACCTGCGGGCACGATCGAGCCGGGAGAGGATCCCGCGAGCGCCGCCCTACGCGAGGCCCGGGAAGAGACCGGCCTCACCGGGTTCACCATTGTCCGCAAGCTCGGGGTGGTCGACTACGACATCACCCCCTATCGTCCTGAGATCCAGCGCCGTCACGTCTTCCAGTTCGCTCTTCATCAGGACACCCCCCGGCGCTGGACAAGCCATGAAGACCATGACGGGACCGAGCGGTCCATTCGCTTTGAATGCTTCTGGATCCCCCTCGAACACGGACACGTTCTGCAATCTGGCCAAGGCGCTCTGCTCTCACGCCTTTTCGACGAGTAGACGGAGGCCGGCTCCGGGATATTCGCCGAGGTGCGTTCATCACCGCCGCCTGTGGGGCTTTGAGCAAGCGGGCGGAGCGTGCGCGCCTACGTAGGTCGTCATCCGTTCCTAGTTGCAGTTCTCGTTGCAATTCAGCGCCGCGTCATGTCGTTCCAGACGGACCAGCCGCGCCTGTTGGTCCAGGTGGGACCAATCGGGACAGGCAAGATCAGAGCTGCTAATGCGGTTTGGGTTTACCGTCTATTCGGGGTCCGAATCACTGTTCAGATTCAGATTCCTCGGAACGAGGGCCGGAAGCGATTCATGCGACAGCGAAAAACCCAGCCGGGCGTCAGGATCGCAACCCCCCGGTGACAAGGCCGAGATCAGCGATGGCCAAAGATGATCTCATGAGAAGATCATCCATACTGCTAGGTGTCCTGGCTCTCCTGCTCACGCCGTCGCTACCAGGCACGGCGCACGCCCAGAGTCGCGGCTCACTGACACAGGCGATATCCGCGCTGAAGAGTGAGTTCGCAGAAAAAAGCAGTGTGCTCTTCTCCCAGAAGACCCACGACGGCTTCGGCTCGGACGTCGTCGCCTTGACGGTCGCCCACGGCAAACACCGTTTCGCGGCCAAGGTGGGCGTGTACGCCAGCGACGTCACGGACACCTTCACCACGGGTGACATGCCTACGAACTTCCGAATGATCAACGTCGGTCGCGACAGCTACACCCAAGGCACCTGGACCAAGATTCCTGAAGGCAAGAAGTGGCTCCACTGGCGGGACGCGGACGGCTTCCTTTGGTCTCAAAACCTGGTAGACGCGCTAAATCCGAAATTCTTGCAGCTGATCTCCTCCGGAGCGGAGAAGACATCCGCCAGGGATCGGTACGACGGTGTCCCTACCATCCGGTATGACGGTTCGGTGAAGGTCGGTAGCCTCGGCTCGCGCCAGGCCGGGATCTACTACGGCCCGAGAGATGGGAGATCGGTAGGAGGTCGCATCAAGTGGAAGCTCTGGTTGGGCCCGGACAATCTGCCCAGGCGCTTCCAGACCGAGATCGTCTCTGATTCCTACGGCCCAGAGCGGGAAGTGGACATCGTGAGGATGAACGTCCTTTACAAGGGCTGGGGAACGCCTGTCCACATCGTGGCCCCGTCCAAGAACCTTGTGGCCGAAGACGACTGAGCCCACCGCCCAGCTCGCGTCCTTTTGCGGCCCACGACCGGACTGGCTTGCAAGCAAGTGATCCACCAGCATTCTGGGAGCCATCAAGCTCGGGTCGCGTCACGCCGGCAAGCTCGTCACCGTTGTCATTTAAGACACCCATTTCCGGATCCTGCACGGTGAGGAAGAGATCGCCGTCAGGCCGCGTAAGGACCTCACGCCTATCACCCGGCTCTACGTTCGTGGCGTGAACACCCAGCCGAGCTGACGTCAACCATGTCCTGAGACCAAAGCGTCAAGGATGTCCTGAGACCTCACATTGACAGTTTTGAGCCCACAAGCTGTCTACCCGGATGTTCGGACATAGTTGGACGACTCGGGGCATGGGTTGTGACCCCCGTTCGGTTACTTGAAGTCGCGGCGTGCCGCTGAGGACAGCAGGAGAGCCGTGACCACGATGGGGATTGCCACGAAGAACACCGCCTGAAGGACGGACATCCTCTACTCGGGGGTCTGGGTGCGGGCTGCCCAGCCTGGGCCTCGTACCAGGAGGGACAGTTCGGCCAGCAGTTGCGAGAAGAAGGCGGCGCAAGCGCAAACCGACACGACGACCGCGGCCCAGCGGGCGGTGGCCCGCCGACGCAGGACGCCCACGGCGAGCGCTGTCAGGCTGACGATGAGGGTCGCGATCGGTGGGAGTAAGACCATGACGAGGATCCCGTCCATCCCCATGGCTTCGCGGCGAGCCACGTCCCAAAGGACCACTGACAACACCGCGCCGCCTATCAGGAAGACCGCCGCCACGGTGGTCGCCCAGGACGCCCGATGCTCTGCATGTTCGGAGCGAGGCGTGCCCTGCGTGAGCAGATCTCGCGCGGCGATGCCGACCAGGACACCGGCGACGGCGCCGAAGGGGGCGCCGATGATGGCCAGTCCGCCGATCCCCAGGCCAAAGATCGCTGACGTCATGGGCCCGATTACGGCTCCGGCGACCGCGCCTGCGATGGCGGCCATCCCTGTGTGATGCGGACGCAACGGGTTGAGGCCCGCTGCCTTCGATACATTCGTCTCCATGCCTTGAGAGTGGAGGACGAGGGCTCCACGAGCTATCCGTTCCCGTACTCAGATGGTGGGAGGGTTGCGATGCTCAGCTGCCCAGCAGCGAAGCACGGCAACAGGGCCGTGCGTCCCCGTACATTGGCAAGCACTACCTCATGCCGGAGCAGCCCGAGACCTTACGTCGACATATCGCACGTTTCAGCATGGGGATGTTGTTGACGGCTTCTGTTACGGCCGTGCGGGTGTGGCTGATCGGTTTGGGAATCCGGAGGCTTCGGCGCGGGCCACGCTTATCCGTCTGAGGAGGGCGTTCGTGTCATGTAAGCCGCTGGCGTGGTGACGGTCCTTGAGTATGACTCGGAAGCGTAGAGGGCACATCGGGGGCACATGGCGTCGGAAGACAGGGGCGAGCACCGTCAATTGACGGCAGCGTTCTGGCAGCTCAGAAGCGATGTCCCTGGTTCCGCCGCAGGTCACGGGCAGGCGGAATTTGCACCCGGCCTACAGGCCGACTCGTCCGCCCTTAAGTCGCTGACCTGGGGCTTGGCTCCCGTGATTGGCCTCTGTTCCGGTTGTGTTCCGGATGGCAGGTTTGATCACGCTCTCGATGGCCCCGCGTCCGAGGTCCTCATCGTCGGGGAACGGGTGCCCGTACGTGTCCATCGTCTCGGCGATCGTCGCGTGGCCAAGCCGCGACTGGATCACCTTCGGGTTCGGATTCGTCTTGATCAGACTCGACGCGTAGAAGTGCCGGAGATCATGAAAGCGGGTGCCCTTCGGGAGCCCTGCCGCATCCACCGCCTCGCTCCAGCACGTCCAGAATGACGACCGCTGCACGGGCCGACCGCTCCGGTTGGTGGTGATGAGCTGATGCGGCTCCGGCTCCCATTTCTGCATGTGCGCGGTGATCTCGGTCAGCACCATGTCGTCCGCAGGCAGGTTGCGTTTCGACGACATGGTCTTCGGCTCGACGAACTCGCCCTTCTGGACCTGCTTTTGGATGTGGACCTTCCGGCGCAGAAAGTAGACGCGCGGTACGACTGGGCCGAGCGCTTCACCTTCCTGAAGGCCCGGACCGGCGCCGAGCTAGACCGCCGGCCTGTAGCGAGGCGTGATTGCCTCCGCGAGAGCGATGACCTGGGCTGCCGCCGGCGGCTCCATTACTCGGGGCTCCACCCGGGGGAGCGGTACCCGGGAACACGGGTGCGCCGGAACCACGCCGTCGTCCACCGCTGACTGCATGAGCGAGCGCAGCACCACGTACACCGTGGCGACCGTGCTCGGTTTCAGGACTGCGGATATGGCGGCCACGAACGACTTCGTGTCGGTGCGGGTCAGCGGTGACGGTGCAGGGCCGGGGATGGTCGTCGCCGAGCGGGAGAACCGGCCGGCCAAGTAAGCGGCACCCCAGATCAGAGAGACACGTCCGAGTACTGCCCAAGCTTGAAATTGGTTACTCCAAGTAGTCATATGGAGCGTGCAGTGACGGAGAGGGTGATCCGCAGTAGGCGGGGCGCCCCTGCTCAAAGGAGAGAACCGCGATGAACCGCACTACGATCGCCGCCGGCCTTATCGCCTGCGGCGCCATCCTGGCCGCGCCCGCACTGGCCGCCGGCCCAGCCCAAGCAGCAACGATCTCGTCCTATCCCGTCGGCGGGTTCGGCGGGTTCGGCGGCGGGTTCTACGGCGGCGGCATCTATGGAGGCGGCATCTATGGAGGCGGCATCTACGGCGGTGGCATCTACGGCGGTGGCATCTACGGTGGTGGCTTCTGCGGCGGTGGTATCTATGGAGGTGGCATCTACGGTGGTGGCATCTACGGCGGTGGCATCTACGGCGGTGGCATCTATGGAGGTGGCATCTGCTGCTAAGGCGACAGGTTCGGCGGGGGCTTCATCAACGGCAGCGACGTCAGTGGCGGCAGCGGGTTCGGCCACGGCGTCGGAGTAGGTGGCCTCATCGGCATCGGCGGCCTCAAAGCCAACGTCCTCGGCAGCCAGATTGGTGGGTAGAGGACCGTGGAAGGCGGGGAGGGCGGCGAAGGACGTCGTGACCGAGGCCTGCGGCACCCCGGTTCACGTCCTGCCCGACGTGACGCCCCACCCGGCGAGCAGGGCAGGGGCGTGGCACCTCGCGAAGGGGCTGGGGTGTCACGTCTGAGGGGGTTGTTACAGGTCAGAAGGGGTGCCACATGTCGTGGCACCCCTCCGTGGCAGGAGCGTGGCACTCTCCGTTGCCACCCCCTGGCGGCAAGAGTGCGTGATTCCGCTGTTCCGTCTCTGTTCCGGACGGCAGCAGCCAGGGGCGACCAACGGTCACTAATGATGACCAGCGAAACGCCAGGTCAGAGCGGGTGTCGGCGGAGTAGTCACAGGTCACAAACCCGCAGGTGACAAAACCCGGTCCATAGACCGGCTCGTCCGCCATAACGGCCGCGAACCGGCGGGGACCGCTGGGGCGTCGCGGCCACAGGTCCGTCAGCGGGCCGAGGTCCGGGGGCGATTCCACCACAGGGAGAGAGACAGGGCCGCGGTGACGAGGATGCCACCGCCGGCGGCGAAGGCGGCTGCTGTGTCGACCCGTTGGTGGACGACGGCGAAGCTGCCGGGGAGGGCGTCGAGGGCGCTTTGGAGCTGGTCGGCGTTCTCAGCGCGGTGGTAGGAGCCGCCGGTGGTCTGGGCTATCTGTTTGAGTGCGGGCTCGTCGATGGTGCGGGGGTTGCGGCCCCTGTCGAATCCGCCGCGGCCGCCGAATCCGCCACCCCAGCCGCCGAAGCCGCGGCCGTCGAACTGTGAGTTGTCGCAGACCATCGGGGCCGGGTTCGTGGTGCCGAAACCGATGGGGAAGACACGGACGCGGCGCAGGGCCGCCTCCTGGGCGGCGAGCTTCGGGTCGACGCCCTGGGTGTTGGCGCCGTCGGTGAGCACGACGATCGCGGCACCGGCGTAGCCTGACCCGCCGTCGCCGGGCTTCGCCCCGGTGGAGGCGACCGACGGGTCGACCTCCGCGATCGCGTCGATCGAGGTGAGCACGGCCTGCCCGATCGCGGTGCCGCGGGACACGGTGAGGTTGTCCAGCGCCTCGATCAGCGAGTCGGTGTCGTCGGTGGGTGGGACGAGCAGACCCGCGGTGCCCGCGAAGGTGACCAGGCCGATGCGCGGCCCGCCCCGCTGCGACTCGATGAACTCGGTGGCGGCTTTCTTCGCGGCGGTGATGCGGTTGGGGTCGACGTCCGTGGAGCACATGGAGCCGGAGGTGTCGAGCGCGAGCAGGATCGTCGTCGACGTCTGCGGCACCGGGACCGACGCCTGCGGTCGCGCGGCCCCGACCGCGAGCAGCGCGACTCCGGCCATGAACAGTGCCGGGGGGATCTTCCGCGTCCAGCGCGTACGGCCGGGCAGGGCGCTGCGTACGAGTGCGATCGAGGTGACGCGCACGGCGGCCCGCCGGCGGCGGCGCCGCGCCCACTCGCGGATTGCGAAGATCAGCGGGATGACCAGGATGGACAGCAGTGCCCACGGCCATGAGAAGGACATTCAGATCACCCGTCCAGACCGGAGCACGGTGAGCGCCGCGCCCGCGGTGAGCAGCGCGAGGGCGAGCCCGATCAGCCCGCCGGCGAGGGGCAGCGGCTCGTCGGAGACGGTGAGCCGCAGGTCGATCGTGTCGGCGATCCCGTCGAGCCGCGCGGTGTCGGAGGCGGGGTGGTAGGCGCCGCCGGTGGTCTGCGCGATCAAGGTAAGGGTGTCCTCCTCGAGCGAGGTCTGCAGATGGTAGCCGTCGACCTTCACCGTCGCGCCGGCCGTGGTGCCGACCCCGACGGTGTGGATGTGGACGCCCGCCCCCTGGGCGACGGTGGCGGCCCGTTCGACGTCCGCTCCCTGGTTCTGGCCGTCGGAGAACATCACGATCGTCGCCGACGGCCAGTAGCCGATGTCGGGCGCGGCGCCGTCGCGGCCGAAGACCACCTGCTTGCCGGTGATCGCCGACAGGGAGCCCGTGATGGCCGTCCCCAGAGAGGTGCCGCCGGTGATCTTCAGCCGATCGATGGCCTTGAGCGCGATGGAGTGGTCGGCGTCGGGCCGTGCGGTGGTGAGCGCACCCCGCTCGAACGCGACGACTCCGATGTCGACGCTGTCGGGCTGTGCCGCCACGAACCCGCGGGCCGCCCGTTGCGCGGCCGCCAGCCGGGTGGGCGCGACGTCGTCGGCACCCATGCTGTTGGAGACGTCGATGGCGAGGATGACGGTGCCCGCGGCCCGCGGGACCGGCACCATGGCCGCCGGTCCGGCGGTGGCGATCGCGAGTACCCCGACGCCGGCGATCGTCAGGCCGATTCCGAGGTACGCCCGGCGGCCGCCCGGCACGGCGACCCCGGCCGCGGTGAGGGCGGTCGTCCGGCGGCGCGCCGAGACGACGGCCGCCCAGGCGAGCGCCGCCGTGACGAGCAGCCCGACGACCAGCAGCAGCGAGGAGGACAGGGTCATGAGGCCTCCTTCGCCGGCCTCATGTGTCTGTTGACGACCTCGACGAACGTGGTCATGGCGACCGATCCCCGGTTCGGGCGACGACCTCGACGAGCGCCTCGGCCAGATCGCGGTCGGTGTCGATGCGGTGGACGGGCACCCCGGCCCGGCGCATACCCGCCTCGAGCCGGGTGTCGCGGGCGTCGACGGCGGCGCGGAAGCGGACCCGCAACAGCGGGTCGGCGGAGTCGACGACAAGCTGCTCGCCGGTCTCGGCGTCCTCGACCACGATCAGCCCGGCTTCGGGCAGCACGTCGTCGGCCGTGTCCACGATCCGCAAGGCGACCACCTCATGCTGCCGGGCCAGGCGCTGGAGCGAGCGTTCCCAGTCGCCGTCGCCGATGAAGTCCGACAGCACGACGACGAGCGCGCGGCGGCGCGCGAGCCGTCCGGCCGCGTCGAGCATCTCCGCCAGGTCGGTGGTGGAGCCGCCGCGCGCCTTGGAGGTGCGTTCCAGCTCGGCACCGATCCGCAGCGCGTGCCGCCGGGAGGTCCCGGGCGGCACGACGCGCAGCGTCCCGGTGTCGAACAGCAGGGCGCCGACGCGGTTGCCGCCCCGGCCGAACAGCCGAGCGAGGACGAGCGCGAGCTCGGCGAGTACGTCGTGCTTGCCGCGACCCGGCCGGCCGGCCGCCATCGACGCCGACCGGTCGAGGACGAGCCACACCGTCAGCTCGCGGTCCTCGGTGAACACTCGCAAGTGCGGCTCGTCCAGCCGTGCGGTCACGTTCCAGTCGATGTGCCGGGCGTCGTCGCCGTCGCCGTAGGCGCGTAACCCGGTGAAGTCGATCCCGGAGCCGCGGTGCGCGGTGCGGTGGGCGCCCTGGAGCCGGCCGTCGAGCCTGCGGACGACCTTCCACTCCAGGCGGAGCAGGAGCCTCTCGGGGGCGGTGGCCATGGCAGCTCAGCGATTCTGCAGGACGACGTCGGGCGCCCGGACAGCCCCGAGCACCCTGGTGATGATCGTGTCGGCGTCGACGTCGTCCGCGAGGGCCTCGTAGGACAGCACGACGCGGTGGCGCAGCACGTCGAGCGCGAGCTCGGACAGGTCGTACGGCAGGACGTAGTTGCGGCCGCGCAGGAACGCCAGCGCCCGGGCGCCCGTGACGAGCGCGATGGACGCCCGCGGGCTCGCCCCGTAGGTGACATACCGTTCCAGCTCGCCGAGCCCGGCCGTCGCGGGGGAACGCGTCACGGAGACCAGCCGTACCGCGTAGTCGACGATCGCCGGATCGACGTACACCTGCTGAGCGCGGGCCCGCATCGCGATCAGGTCCTCGGCCGTCACCATCGGCCGCGGCGGCTCGGGCGGACGCAGCGCTCGTACGACGATCGCCTGCTCTTCGGCCTGCGTCGGATAGTCGACGATCACCTTCATCATGAAACGGTCGACCTGCGCTTCGGGCAGCGGGTAGGTGCCCTCCGACTCGATCGGGTTCTCCGTCGCCATGACCAGGAACGGCTCGGGCACCCGGAACGTCTCACGGCCGATCGTCACCTGATGCTCCTGCATCACTTCCAGCAGGGCGCTCTGCACCTTGGCGGGGGCGCGGTTGATCTCGTCGGCCAGCAGCAGGTTCGCGAACACCGGGCCGAGCTCGGTTTTGAACTCCCCGGAGTGCTGGTGGTAGACCCGCGTGCCCACGAGGTCGGCCGGCACCAGGTCGGGGGTGAACTGGACGCGCTGGAAACTTCCGGCGATCGCGGCGGCCAGCGACCTCACCGCGAGCGTCTTGGCCAGGCCCGGCACGCCCTCGACGAGCAGGTGGCCGTCGGCGATCAACGCGACGGCCATGCGCTCCAGCAGGACGTCCTGCCCGACGATCGTGCGTTTGACCTCGAACAGCACATGTTCGAGCGGATGGGCCGACTCGGAGGAATTGGTCGAGGTCATATGGTCTTCCTTCTCGTGACGCTTCGGTCAGATCTGGGGCCCGTCGCCCGGCGGCCCGTCGCCTTCGCCGCCGCCCAGGGCAGCGCCGATCGGCACCGCGAACGCGATGCCGGCGAACGCCTCGTCGCCTCCCGGGTCGGCGATCGAGACGACGATCCCGATGACCAGGCCGCGAGCGTCCAGGAGGGGACCGCCGGAGCTGCCCGGATTCACGGAGGCGTCGAACTGGATGAGGCCGTTCAGGCCGCCGTCTTTGGTGGTCCGGTTCAGGCCCGACACGACGCCGGTGGAGACGCTGTAGGTCAGGCCCAGCGGATTGCCTATCGCCACGACAGGCACGCCCACGGTCGCTGCGCCGCCGAGCGTCGCCGGGATGACGATCTCCGGCAGCTTCGCGGGCTTGAGGGTCGCGACATCGAGCTTGGGATTCGACGACGCGACAACGGCCTTCGTCTTGGTGCCGTCGGCGAACGTCACGGTGACGTCCTCGGCATCTTTATCCGAAGTGCCTTTGACGACGTGGTGCGCCGTCAGAATCGTCCCGTCCTCGGCCGCGATCACCCCGGTTCCGAGCGACTTCCCGGCCTGGATGACCACCACCGACGGCCCGACCCTCTTGAAGACGTCGGGCACCGTGAGCGTCGCACTGGGCGTCGGCGTCGCGCTCGGCCTGGGCGCGGCCGCTTCGCCGTTCCCACCGCTGCTTCCCAGCCAGTACGCAAGCAGCGCCACGACGACAAGTGCGCCACCCCCGGCGACAAACCACCGGGCCTTCCCGGCCACGGCTTCCTGAGCCTCGGCCGCATCGGCCTCCTGCGGCACGCGCTCCATTGCCCTATATTCATTGATCTCAGTTGAAAGTGCTACAAACTCCGCCTGGGAACTCCATAAGAACCGGCCCCGCAGCCCCATGCGCGGAGCACGGAGACGAGGACGGCGGCCCGCGGTTTCGCCCGGTCCTGGCTCGCGTCAAGATCTGCCTGTCCGTCAGGCGCCCGCGCACCCGACCGGTCGCGGTGGCCGACCATGCCTGTTCCTTCCGCGGCGACCGCGTCTGTCTGCGCCGGCGCCGCATCCATGAGGCGGCTCTGCCGGATCTCTCAAGATGTTGACGTCGTCGGCGAGGGATACTCGCGCCCCGGTGGACCCGGGGCCGAGCCACCCGAGGTTGAAATGACAACCCGGCTTCATGGTCAGCCGCAGTGGGTCCAGCCTGACTGCCGGCTGTCGCCGCTGCCGGCGCCGTTCGAGGCGACGCCTCCCCATGAGACACAGGTGCCGGCGTAGGACATGCAGAAGTCGGTGTCATGGATCCTTTCGCCACCCTGCTTCTGGATGGAGGCCCCCGTGGTGCTGTAGATGCCCTGGTACTTGCTGCTCTTCCACGTCACCACACAGTTGGTGCTGCCGTTGTAGAGCAGGTAGATCGTGGCGAGTCCGCCGATGGCGTAGCTGTCGATGAAATGAGACATGTCGCAGTGATGCGAAGGCTCTGGGCCTTCGTCGCGACATCGCTCTCCGATGGCGGCCGATCCTGGGCGCGCCGACCACCCGGCGCCCTGGGCGCCTGCCACCGAACGATCGTGGCCCCGAGTCAGGCTCGTTTCCCATCCCGCACTGGTGGGCCCGCAGGCGCACTTTCTACGGTACGTAATGGATTAGTCACTCAATCGATATGGTCACCGACGGTGATCTCCCGAAAACATGGAGCCTTCCGAAGAACGGAGGCTGATGTGGCCAGTGAGTTTCAGCGCAGAAAGATCCTCGGAGTTTTCCGCACGATGGATACGGACGGGGACGGCCGGCTGACCGAGGCCGACTTCCAGGCACTCGCCCACCGCTGGACGGCTGTCGCCGGATCCGTCGATCCGGAGCGACTGGCCTCCGTCATGACCGGTTGGTGGCCGGTGCTCCGGGCCGCCTCCGACTCTGACGGAGACAAGGCCCTCACCCTCGACGAGGTGCTCCTCGTCGTGGACGGTCTCGGCGGCATGACGGACGCGGTCTCCGGTACCGCCGACGCGATGTTCGAGGCCATCGACCTCAACGGGGACGGCCTCATCTCCCGTTCGGAATACGGCGCGCTCATCGAGACGTGGAACGGGACGCCCACGGAGACCGACACGATCTTCCCTCGCCTGGACCTGGACGGTGACGGCCACCTCACCCGCGACGAGTTCCGCACCCACTGGACGGAGTTCTGGGCAGGCGACGACCCGAACGCTCCCGGGACCTACGTCTTCGGCGCGCCGGCGCAATAGCCCGGTCCGGCGTCGCCGCCTCGCCCCCGGTCACGTCCGCATCGACCGGGGGCGATCGAGCGACCGGCTCGGCAGAGGCCGGTCGCCTGGCCGGATCCAGCGGCATACGGCCGGTCCCGGCACCGGGCCGGCATCACGCCCGGCTCAGGAGAACAGTCTGAGCACGTGCTCCGACGTCAGGCAGCCGGCCGTCGCCAGATCCAGGTTGGCCAGCGACATGTGGTGAGCCTCATCGGTCGCGGCCGTGACGCAGTCGCTGACCGTGTGGACGGTGAAGCCGAGGTCGGTGCCGTGCCTGGCGGTCTGCTCGACGGTGAGGTTGGTGGCGACCCCGGTCACCAGCAGCGTGTCGATCCCGTGCTCGGTCAGCCACCGGGGGAGGTGGTTCCCGGCCAGGCCGGACAACTTCTGGTTGTCGACGACCTGGTCGGCCTCGGCCGGAGGCCGCATCTCCGGGATCAACTGCGTTCCCGGAGCGTCCGGGCGGAAGGCCTCCTGCGCATCGCCGACCGCGTTCATGAAGCCCGTGTTGCGGACCAGGGCACCCTCTCCCGCGGGCACGGTGAACCGGGTGAAGACCACCGGCACCCCTACGGCGCGCATGGATCGGTGGAACCGTACGGCACGCTCCACGACGCCGCTGCGCGCGACCGGCTCGCCGAGCATCGCGCCGAAGAATCCCTCGGGCTTGATGACGTTTACCTGCCAGTGCAGAGCGAGAACGGCGGCGGTCCGCGGATCGTAGGTCATGGTCACGATCCTGCCGTATTTCCTCCGCGTTTCATGCTGAAAATTCCGCCCCGCCGGGAGAACCACGCTCCGCCGGACCGGCTGACGGGAGACGCCGGCTCACGCCATGGAGGTCGATGACGCGGCCGGGCGCACGGCCTCCGCCGGCTCGCGATCTAGACGACAAGTTCCGAAGGGGGTCAGTGATCGTAGGCGATCAGTGACCGGGTGATCGGTGCGTCGGTCTTGTTGTTGTGCCAGATCGCCGCGGCCATCGCCAGGATGCGCTGGGCGACGCGGACGGCGACGCCCTCGAAGGTCCGCCCGCCGTGGTGTTCCAGGTCGAGTTGGCCTTTGAGGGTGTCGTTGACCGACTCGATGAGCTGGCGAACCTTCTTGAGCATCGGCTCACCGTGCCGCTGCTTTTCCCGCTTGCGCGAGGGGCGCAGCAGCTCGATACCCTGCTTGGCGAGGGTCTCCTCGAAGGGTTTGGACGCGAAGCCCTTGTCCGAGATCAGCAGGACGCCGTCGCGGTCGGCGACCAGCTTGGCGTCGATCTCCAGCATCGCGGCCAGCACCTCGCGTTCGCCGATCTTCGGGTTGGCCAGTGCCCACATGATGGGCATTCCGGCCGGGGTGCAGACCAGGTACAGGCGCAGGCCCCAAAAGAAGCGCGAGTGCGAAGCGCGGTAGCCGTAGCCGGGGCGTTCGGGCAGATAAGGGAACATGCCGGACAGATGTGCGTGGGCGAAGCGCAGCCAGCGGGCCTCGGAGTGGTGTCCGAGCAGGGCTTGGGCCACCGCGAGGCAGATGAGTTCGGAGTCGCTGAGCAGGGGTGGGCGGCCGGGGCGTCGTGTTCCTCCGATCTTGTCGTCGATCTTCACGTAGAGTGCGGTCACGAGGGTGTCCAGGTCGGTCGTCACAAACTGATCTTCGACACCCTCGTTTTGTTCGGTGGCCGGTTTCGCGACTTCCGAAGCACCCGGTCAGGGGCTGGGGTGTTCACGAGTGGATGTGAATAGGCGAATGGAACGGCTCGGAAGATCGTTTCGCGGATGACTGCCGAACCTCTGCACGCGAACAGTTGAGGCGAAGCATGTGATGGTCGTGGCCTCGAGCCGCGTCTTCGGCGGAGCAGGGCCTGAAGATGATGACCCCGAGTCAGTTGCGTGTGGCGGCGTGATATTGGTGAATGAGCCAGGCGCCCTCTGCCTGTTTGGCCACGATGGACAGGCAGATCAGGTGGATGTCACCGGCGGGCGCGGTGAAGGTCACCTCCGCGAATCCATGCACGACCACCTGGCTCAACGGGGCGGCGGACAGCACCTTGGCTTGTGCCGTCGTACCGCGGGTGACCCTGTCGTAGTAGTCGAAGATTTCCCGCGGGCCGCGTCGCAGCCGTGGACTGATGCCCTGGAAAAGCGCGTCCTGGCTGAACAGCGAGACGATCTCGGCCGGGTGGTGTTCGTTGAAAGCCCGCTGCCAGCGGTGGAGCACCCCGGTGAGAACATCTGTGGCCACGGAGCCGGTCATCGCGAGCTACCGGCGTGTAGAGCTTCCCGCTCCCACTGGTGTCGTGGTTGTGTGTGCAGCCGCCAATAGTGCTCGGCGATGTCATCCGGGTCGAAGTCGGTGCCGGGGGCGACCGGGCCGGCCACGGTGACGCTCGCCACATGCACCCCGGAAGGCCCGTACTCCTGGTCGAGCAGGGTGACCAGGGTTCGGACGCCCGCCTTGCCCAGCGAGAGGCTCACGTATTGCGGCTTGGGCTCGGGCATACCGCCCGTGATGAGGAACGTTCCGTTGCCGCGTGCCGCCATCGCGGGCGCGACGTGGGCGGCGGCATTGAGCGCGCCGACCACGTTCACCGCCCATGCCTCCATGTGAGCGCGTACCGACAGCTCGCCCGGCGCGTCGGCCTGGATGATCGCGGCGTTGTACACGACGACGTCCGGCACGCCGTGCTCGCTGACAGCCTTGTCGAGTGCGGCGTTCAACGTGGCCTGGTCGGTGCTGTCGGCCTCCACCATGACAACCGGAACACCATGGGGAGCAACCGCCTCGGCCACGGCACGCAGCGTGCGCTCACTTCGGGCGATCAGCGTGATCGGCAGCCCCTCCCCGGCGAGCCGGCGAGCCACGGCCTGTCCGATCCCCGGACCTGCACCAATAATCACTGCACTCGGCATCGATATCTCCTCATTTTTCGTGATCAGCGATACTTGGGACGGTAAGGCGTCACATCCATGTGAAGGTCAAGCGAAAGGAGCCGAATGCGGATCGGCGACCTGGCTCACGAGACCGGGGTGCACAGGCGACTGTTGCGCTACTACGAAGAGCAGGGCCTGCTCAGGCCGGTCCGGCTGGTCAACGGCTACCGTGAGTACACAGAGGCGGACATCGCGACGGTGCGCCACATCCGCGCCATGCTCGCCGCCGGGCTTCCCACCGCGGTCATCGCCCGGGTCCTGCACTGCGTTCACGACGATGACGAACTGATGGTTCCTTCCGGCTGCCCGACCTTCATCGATGACCTGCGGCGCGAACGCGTCCGCATCATCGAGACGATCGTTCAACTCCAGAGCTCCCAGGGGATGCTGGACGCGATCCTCGATGCGGCGCTACAACAGGCGGCAGATGGGCCACGCGAGCCCGTTCCGTGATCGAGCACTGACTCCGGCGCAGCCGAACTTCGTGGTCGCACACTCTCACACGCCCCGACACCACCGGCGCCCTCCATCGCTGCCACTACGCGAGCCGGAACCGGCCCTCCAACGGCTCCCCGATCTCGGAAAACGCGAAATCCCGTCCGATCAAGATGATCAGACGGGATCCCGTCACTTCCTTCAGGCCGTCTCAAGAACGGCCCCTGGTGTGGCCTGGGCATCTTAAGATGCCCAGCCGCCGTCATCGTTACCGCTTGTCTGCCTGCGTTGCTGTCTCAGCTCGTCGACCGACAAGTTCAGCTGCTGCCTTTGCGGGCAGCGGCCACCACCGTCGGCCGAGGTGGGCTTCAGGCGCACCACCGAAGCATCCGCTCCACGGGCGGGCCGCAAGCGGCCCTGCACAGCCGACCATCAGCGTCGCCGCTACTTCGGAACTTGTCGTCTAGTCGAGTGAGATCACGATGCCGGTCAGGCCGTTGACCACGGCCGCGACACCGGCCCGGACGGCGCGCCCGGCGCGCTCGGGGGTGAAGGTGGCGGGATCGTACGTCGAGGACATGCCGAGCCCCTCGCCGCGGAACGACGCCCCGACCCAGTCGGTGGCGGTGACGTTCTCCGTGGGCTCGGCGAGCTCGGCGCCGACCACGAGGAACTGCTGGTCGAGGTGGTTGGGAGTGATCATTGCCAGGGGGTCGATGAGGTCGTTGCCGGCGCTGATGATGAGGTCGGGCTTCAGGCCGATCGCGCCGCTGATGCGCGGAATGAACTCATCCGGCTTCGTGGCCGTGACGGTCTTGAGGCTGACGTGCTCCTCCTCGGCCCACTCCGTCACGGCGCTCGCCAGCGTCCTGGTCTGGGAATCCTTCCCCGCGGTGAGCAGCACCACGCGGTAGCCCTCCGACGGATGGACCCCGTCCCAGGAGCCGGGTCGCGGCGCGATCGTCGCCTCAGGGGCGGGCGGGGCGGCGGGGTCGAAGAACCCCGAGCCGAGAGCGCCGACGGCGGTGGGTTTCGCGTGCGGCCGGGACCAGTCGTCGCCGGAGCTGCATCCACTGACCAGTACGGCGGTCGCGACTGCCGCGGCCAGCGTGCCGGCGGGCAGAAGGCGAGAGCGCATAGAGATAGTCCTTCGGGGGTGACGGGAGGTGCGCCTACTTCCTACCCCATCACCTGCACTCTTCGATGCGGTGGGCGGTCTCCGCCGTGTTCGGTTCGTCACCGGTTTATGCGCGAGACGCCGTTCGTTCATCTGAGTCGACCAGATTGCGTTCGCCAACCGAAGAGGAGTCACATGTTCCACGCCGCTCGGCGTCGCGCCTGTGCTGTCGTCGCCGCCGCAGCCGTGGCCGTCCTGCTCAGTGCCGTACCCGCTTTTGCTCACGGATTCACGTCGACCGTGTACGTCGATCTTACGTCGCCGGAAGCCGGGCATGTCCATACCGAACTCGAGCTGGAGTACGACCTGCTCGTCGTCTCCGCCGCCGACTCCGAGAAGGACGATCCGCTCTTCCAGGAGGGCACCGCGGCGTTCGAGGCCGGCGACGCGGCGAAGCAGGCCGCCGCGCTCGACGCCCACGCCGACTCGGTCGTCGCGTACGTGACCAAGCGCTTCGGCGTCACGACCGGGGGCAAGGCGTGCGCCCCGGTCCAGGACGGCGACTTCACGATGGAGCAACGCGAGGGCGTCCCGTACGCGCTGCTGGTGCTCGACTACCGGTGCCCGGAGTCCACCGGAGCGCACGAGGTGCGCGGCGCGCTGTTCCCGGACTCCGAGGGCTATGTGCGCGACAGCAAGGCGGTGGTCACCTACGACCTCGACCTGAAGTCCGGAAGCGCCGCGCTCGACGCGCAGCACCGGTCGTTCTCCACGCAACAGTCATGGGCCGAGCGGTTCTGGGAGTTCTTCCGGCTCGGAGCCGAGCACCTGCTCACCGGGATCGACCACATCCTGTTCCTGCTGGCGCTCATCGCGGGGTCACGCCGCCTGCGCGAGATCGTGCTGGCGGCGACGACCTTCACGCTGGCCCACTCGGTGACCTTCATCCTTGCCGCCCTCGGCCTCGTGGAGGTGCCCGCGTCGTTCGTCGAGCCCGTCATCGCCCTCTCGATCGCGGTCGTCGCGGGCTGGCATCTGTGGCGGATCTGGCGACGCCGGTCGCACGCCACAGATCTCGAAGAGACCGGTCACGGTCGTCTCGGCCTGGACCGCGCGGGCTGGACGCGACTCGCGGTCGTCTTCTGCTTCGGCCTCGTGCACGGACTCGGCTTCGCCGCGGCACTGGGCATCGACCAGGCCCTGTCGTGGACGCTTCTGTGGTCGCTGCTCGTCTTCAACGTGGGCATCGAGGCCGTTCAGTTGACGATCATCATTCTCGTCTTCCCGTTGCTCGCCCTGCTGCGTCACCGTCGGCCGGTCGCGGGGCTGTGGACGACCGGGGCGATCGCAGCGGGTGTGGCCGTGATGGGCCTGGTGTGGTTCGTGCAGCGCGTTCTCGGGGTCTGAGATCGCATCACAACTTCCGGTAGGCGCAATAGATCGCCTATCTCACGTTCACCTCCAGGACATCGACTTTCGGAACTGTGACAAAGCTCCTTATCCCCCTGAAACGGACGGAAACCTAATGAAGTTCGACAATCGAGCACAGGGCTCCCAGCTTGCTCGACGTCGGCTGGCTGTGGGCGCCACCGCGGCGGTCATGGGCCTCACCGCGGTGCTCAGCACCGGCCTGACGGCCGCGGCTCGCGCTGACGTCAGCGCGAGCGCGCCGCTCACCGGCATCATCCTCGGCGTGGGCGCCAACGAGTCGCAGCGCGTCGTGTCCTGGTACTCCTCGGTCGGCACCGCACAGGTGGTCGAGGTCGTACCGACTTCCAAGCTCGTCCGCGGACAGTTCCCCAAGCACGCCGTCACCTTCCCGGCCACGGTCGCCGCGAACAGCGTCAACGGCGGTTACAACGGTCACGCCACGATCGACGGCCTGAAGAAGAACACCGCGTACTCCTACCGGGTCGGTGTCGCGGGCAACTGGTCCCCGACGTACTCCTTCAAGACCCAGGAGTTCAAGGGCGACTTCGACTTCCTGTTCTACGGTGACCCGCAGATCGGCTCGTCCGGCGATGTGGCCAAGGACGGCGCCGGATGGATGGACACCGTGAACGTCTCCCTCGCCGCCAACCCGAAGGCCGAGCTGCTGGTCTCGGGCGGCGACCAGATCGAGAGCGCCAACAACGAGACGCAGTGGGACGCGTTCCTCGCACCCAACAAGCTGCGCCAGTACCCGTGGGCCGCCACCATCGGTAACCACGACGTCGGCGGCAAGGCGTACGAGCAGCACTTCTGGACTCCGAACACCGACCGTTCCACGCCGTACTACAACGGCGACGCGGCCACCCGGTCGGGCGGTGACTACTACTACACCTACAAGGGCGTCCTGTTCATCGACCTGAACAGCAACGCCTACGCCGCCGGCTCCGACGCGGCGCACATCAGCTACGTCACCGACGTCGTCAAGAAGCACGGCGCCGACGCCAAGTACACGGTGCTCGTCTACCACCACTCGATCTACTCGCCGGCCAGTCACGCGAACGACAGCGACAACCAGCAGCGTCGTCAGGACTTCCCGACCGCCTTCTCGAACCTCGGTGTCGACCTCGTCCTGCAGGGTCACGACCACAGCTACTCCCGCAGCTACGTGATCAAGAACGGTCAGAAGTCGAACAAGAACGAGAAGCCGGGTGCCGCCGAGGTGGCGCAGGGTCCGGGTGGCGTCATCTACGTGACGGCGAACTCCGCGTCGGGCTCGAAGTACTACAACATCACCGCTCCGGACACGACCAAGGACCCGAACTACGGTCCTGACCCGCTGAACCCCAAGAGCCACTGGGCCAACTCGGTCGAGAACCAGGAGCACGTCCGTACCTACGTGAAGGTCCAGGTGCGTGACGACAAGCTCGTCGTCGAGAACCTTCGCAGCGGTACCTGCGCCGCCCCCAACGCCGCGGTGGAGCTGGGCCAGGAGGACTGGTGCGGCCCGAACAGCGGCGCCAGTGCCGCTCAGCCGGTCGGTTCCACCGTCGACAAGGTCGTGATCCACCCCTACGGCCGCGACGACAACGACCACGGCGACGACCACGGCGACGACCACGGCAACGGTCACGGCGACGACAACGACCACGGCAACGGTCACGGCAACGGCAACGACCACGACCACGGCGACGACCACGGCGACGACCACGGCAACGGCCACGGCGACGACGGCCACTGGCTTCAGTAAACGATCGAGGGTGATGCCGGAGACCTCACGCTCACCGCGCTGAGCGATCCGGCCGCTCCACCTGGTGGGGTGGGCACCGTCGGGTGCCCACCCCACCGCACGTCTTCCATCCCGCCACTTCCAGACCGCCCGAGGATCACCAGATGCGCCTGCCCAGATCGCGTACGACCACAGCAGCCGGAGCCCTCGCCCAGGCCGCCGCCGTGGTGCTGCTCGCCGTGCTCGGCCTCCTCGGAGTGGGGGCAGGACCCGCGGCGGCGGACGGCGACGTCTCCTGGACGGTCACGACGGCCTCCAACGACTTCGGTTCCGACCGGCAGAACTACAGCTACACCCTCGACCCGGGCGGGCAGCTCAAGGACGGTCTCGTGGTCGTCAACCACGGCACCACACCACTGCACCTGGCCGCGTACGCCGCCGACGGGTTCACCGCCGAGGGGGGCCGGCTCGACCTGGTCACCAAGGGCGCGACGTCGACAGGGGTGGGTGCGTGGGTCCACACGGACCGACCCGACGTGACGGTCCAGCCCGGCGCGTCGGTCGAGGTGCCGTTCACGGTCACTCTTCCGGACGACGCCGCGCCCGGCGAATACATGGGGGGCGTCGTCACCTCGCCGGCGCAGGCCGGCGAAGCGGACGGGACCGATGCGGAACAGCGTCTCGGCATCCGTATCCGTCTGCGCGTGGGTGGAGAGCTCACGCCGAAGCTGTCGGTAGAGGACCTGCGCCTGCGCTACTCGGGCACGCCCAATCCGTTCGGGAAGGGCGACGCCACCGTCACGTACACGATCCACAACACGGGCAACGCCATCCTCACCGCTCGGCAGGCGGTGTCCCTGTCCGGCCCCTTCGGGAGCTCTGACGTTCGTACGGGGCAGATCGACGACTCGCCCCAGCTGCTGCCGGGCGACACCTGGAAGGTCTCCGTGCCGGTGCACGGAGTGGCTCCCGTGCTGAGGCTGACGGGGACGGTCGCCCTCATCCCGCTGCTCACCGACGCGTCGGGCTCGGTCGCCCCGCTCGCCGCCGCCGAGACCACGACGGGTTCCTGGACCATCCCCTGGACACTGCTGCTTCTCCTCGTCGTCCTCTGCGGGCTCGTCGTCGCGGGTCTGGTGCTCCGGCGCCGCCGCCGTCGGGCCGGGCTCCACGAGGACGCTCCCGTCCAGGCGGCGCGGATCCCGCACGAGGGGTGAGGCTCCTGCCGTCCACACGTGGCCGGCGCCAGGCATCTCGAACCCGGTGGCTCCTCCGCGCCCCGATCCTTGCTTCTCACCTGCGGCGCATCTGCGCGAAGCTCGGCGCGCACCGCAGTACGCGAGGATCTGACGAGTGGCCATACCGCGACCGGCGGTGTCGAAAGAATGCCGAATCAATCGGCTCCGGTCGCCGGATATCCCCGGTCGACCGGGAAATCGGTTCTGCCGATCGACGAGTTCGCGAAGTACGATGTTCTGACTTGCCGCAAAGCCGCGACGGCGCAGGAGAACATCATGAGGGCAGTCGTCCAAGACGCGTACGGCTCGCCCGATGTTCTGAAAATCCAGGAAATCGACCGGCCGGCGGTCAAGGACGATGAGGTGCTGGTGCGCGTTCACGCGGCCTCCGTTCACCCTGATGTCTGGCATGTTGTGAGCGGCAGGCCGTATGTCCCGCGACTCATGGGGGCCGGGCTGCTCCGGCCGAAGATTCGCGTTCCGGGAACGGATATGGCCGGTCGTGTGGAATCGGTGGGCAAGAACGTGACGCGATTCCAAGCGGGCGACGAGGTGTTCGGCGAGGCCCTCTGGGGCAACCAGTGGAGAAACGGCGGTGCCTTCGCCGAGTACGTGTCCGTTTCGCAGGACGCCCTGGCGTTGAAACCCGGCAACGTCACCTTCGAACAAGCCGCGGCCGTACCCACCTCCGGACTCATCGCCCTGCGGAACCTTCAGGAAGGGCGGTCGGGGCCAGGCCGAAGTGTGCTGGTCAACGGTGCCGCCGGTGGTGTGGGAGCCTTCGCCGTACAGCTCGCCAAAGCGTACGGAGCGAAGGTGACCGGCGTCGACCACCACACCAAACTGGACCTGGTCCGTTCGCTCGGCGCGGATCGCGTCATCGACTACACCCGGGAGGATTTCACCCGGAACGGCGAGCGATACGACCTGATCTTCGACATTCCCGGGAACCACTCGTTTGCTGATTGCCGGCGTGCCCTTATGCCCGAGGGGGCCTACGTGCTCATCGGGCATGACCGCTTCGGTGATGTGGGAGGCCGTCGGCTGGGAAGTCTGCCGCATTTCTTCAAACTGATGGCGCTCTCCCCGTTCCGGAGTCAACTGTCGACGCCGAGCTCGTCGATGCCGAGCAGGAAAGACTCGATGGCCGTCCTGAGGGAGTTTCTGGAAACAGGGAGACTCACGCCGGTCGTCGACAGAACGTATTCGCTGGAAGAGGTTCCCGAAGCCATCCGCTATCTGGCCGGAGGAGAGGCCCGGGGAAAGGTCGTCATCACCGTTTGGAACGCACCCCGGTCGTCATGTGAGGGACCCTTTTACCGGAGGGCGACGCGGACGCCGTACGTTCGACGAACGGCCGGCGCGGGAAACCGTACTCCGCGCTCGAATGAATGATTCGCCCCTGCCGGCGATGCCACTACTCCAGTCGCCATTCCAGGGTGTTTCCGGTGCTCGGCTGATAGAGCAGCGTGCGCGGCTCGCTGTCCTCGGGAATCTCGAACGGGATCCAGCCGCGGACGCAGTCCCCCGGCCGTACCGCCTGGACCTGGGGGTAGATCGGGACATCGAACCAACTCGGACTCGCGATCGACGCCATGGTCGTCGAGTCGTCGGCGAAGGAAAGCATCCAGGGTGCCGCGAAGGCCGTGACGGGCTCGCGCGTGTTCTCCGGTACGCATAGTTTCACGTCAAACGCCAGATATTCGTGGCCGGGGCGGCTGAGTGCCTTGGATATGGGCTTCAGTGACCGGATTCGCAAGGCGGAGATCTTCGAGACGGAGTCGTCGTCACGCGTCTCCTGGGTGCTGCCGACCGCGGGCAGGGTGCTCGGTGTGGGGGTGGGGGAGGGTGTCGGGCTGGGCCGCACCGAAGGGACGACCGGGGGTACGGGGGGCGCGGCGGCCCCGCTGCCAGAGCATCCGGCGACAAGAAAAAGAGATAGAACAAGGGGGACGAACCTTCGCATGACGACTCCTGGTTAGGAAATCGGGGCGAAGAGGAGACGCGAAAGACGGTCGCGTGGATGGCCCAGGTTCCGTGAAGGAGTTGTGGCCGCGTCGGATCCCGTATCCCGTGGTCTCCGCAGGGGGCGGTCTACCTGGACCGTTCCGAATCGCGGGTCTGGAGGCCCGACGAGCGGGTCTCGGGTGCGAGATGGGAGCGGACGTACGTCAGCGCGGCGTCGAGGGCGATGGCGAGAGGGCGGGCGCTGCGCATGGTCTGGGAGAGCAGGAAACCGCCCTGGAGCCCGGCCATGATCGCGGTGGCCAGGGCGTCGGGGTCCGCGTCGGCGCGCAGTTCCCGGCGGTCACGCATCCTGGTCAGTCCGCGCAGGAGATGGCCCTGCCAGTGGTCGAAGGCTCTGACCAGGTCCAGGCGCGCCGTCTCGTCGACGTCGGCGAGCTCGCCGGCCAGCGAACCGAGCGGGCAGCCGCCCCCGCATCTGCGATCCCGTTGCAACGTCACCAGGTGATCGCGCCAGGCGACCAGGTCTTCGAAGGACTCGATCTCGTCGATCAGCGGGCGTTGGGCGTCGATCATCCGCTGGGTCTGGTGCTCGATGACGGCGCGTACGAGGTCGGACTTGTCGGCGAAGTAATGGTAGAGCTGCGATTTGCTGGTCCTGGTGACCGCCCGGACCTCGTCGAGCGTGGTGGAGGTCGCCCCCTGATCGAAGATCAGGTCGGTGGCGGCTTCCAGGATCCGCCGCCGAGTCGCCTCGCCGCGCTTGGTCAGCGCGGGCCGCTTGGCGTCGTACGCCGTGAGCTGCCTTGACATGGAGTCACACTATCCAAAATGGACCCATCGGTCCAAGCTGTCCGCTGTGGGGCTCCCGGCGGCGACGGGCTCGCCAACGCCTGGCGCTCGACCACGCGGGCGGGGGTCCCGACGCTCGGCCGCGACCCCGTCCAGACCGCTCCGGGACCGGTTCGCGGGGGTGAAGCTCAGCCGGCGCTCCACGACAGGGCAAGCGTGGTGTGCCGCTTGCGGACGAGCAGCCCCTCGCGGGGCGCGGCCTCACGATAGGCGTCGATGCGCAGTCCGGTCGTCATGGGACGGTTCGCCGTGTCCCAGGACCGGACGTGGGTGACGAGATCGGCGGCGAGCCGCGTTCTTTCCGGCCCGTAGCCGCGCGCGATCAGCAGGTCGTCCGCCTCCGCTTCCAGCAGGGAGAGGCTGTCGCCGTCGATGACTCCGATGGCCATCCTGAATCCCGAAGGGGTGAGCGGGGGCGATGCCAGCCGGCCGGGCTGTGCCTCGGACAGCATGCACCAGCGGGGCTCGTGTATCGCCAGCCACAGGCTCAGCCCGTCGAGAAGCTGCGTACGGCTCACGCCGACCTCGGCGGGCATCCTCACCGAGGGGCCTTCCAGCGCGCCCGGCACATCGCCGACCTCACCCGGGCCGGGAAGGGAGATCGTCAGGTCGGAGGCCCGGTCCAGCACCAGGGTCGTCTCCGGGCCGGCGAAGGGGCCTCGCATCCGCATGAAGCCGCAGGGCACCACCGAATGGCTCGTCCAGTGCCCGCCCGCCCGTTCCATGGCCACCGAGCGTTGCACGCCGCGCACGTCCAGCGGCACGACGACGCGTCCGCCGGGGCCGAGCTGGTCCAGCCAGGCCGGGAAGAGATCCCAGACGCCGACGGTGGCGATCACCCGGTCGTAGGGGGCCGCCGGCGCGAACCCCTCGGCGCCGTCGCCGCACACCACGGTCACCTCGGGACGGCCTGCGTCGATCAGGTGCTCCCGAGCGCGGTCAACCAGGTCGGCGTCGATGTCGACACTGACGACCTGGCCTTCGGGTCCCACCAGGTGGGCGAGCAGCGCGGCGTTGTAGCCCGTTCCGGTCCCGATCTCCAGCACCCGCTGTCCCGGCTCCACCCCGAGCTGGTCGAGCATCAAGGCCATGATCGCCGGTTGCGAGGAGGAGCTGATCGCCCGGCCGTCCGCGTCGCGCTTGGTCACGATCGCGTCGTCCCGGTAAACGGTCTCCGGGGGAAGATCCGGCAGGAACACGTGTCGTGGCACCGTCCGGAAGGCATCTGCCACAATCCGGCTGATTCCACGCGTGCGCATCTGCGCGACCAGCTCTTCCCGGGGCTCCTGCCACTCGACCATCGTCGACCTCCATGCCAAGGTTCTCTACCTATACCAATTTGTGTACTAATTATGCACTTTGGTCAATATGGAGAGAATGTGAGAAATACTGACTTTCATCCTGTTTGGAATGCGCAGATGGAGATCCGTATCTTTTCGGGTGAAGGTGTCAGTATGGACCCCTATGCTCAGGACATGAACAGCGATTTCGATTTTCTGCACGGCGAGTGGGACGTGGTCAACCGCAGGCTGGTCAAGCCGCTCACCGGCAGCACCGAATGGGACGAGTTCCCGGCCGTCTCGACCTGCCGCGGCTTCTTCGACGGTGCGGGCATCTTCGACGAGATGGTCTTTCCCACCAAGGGCTTCTCGGGAATAACGCTCCGAGTGTTCGACCCCGCCCGCGAGCAGTGGGGGATCTACTGGGTCAACAGCAAGCTCGGGACGCTCCAGGAGCCGGTTTTTGGCAGGTTCGCCGACGGCAGGGGCGAGTTCTACGGCGACGACACCTACGAGGGCACCCCGATCCGGGCACGTTACGTGTGGTCGGAGATCACGCCGACCACGGCCCTGTGGGAGCAGGCCTTCTCCGTCGACGGGGAGAAGACCTGGGAGACCAACTGGACGATGGCGCACACGCGCCGCGGATAGGCCGTGGCGACCGGCCTTCGCCGCGCCCCTGACAAGGGCATCGCCGGGAATTGTCGTTCCGTATCCGGGAGGGGTTTCTCCTCGCGGCCGGAATGACCCGATGCGGGTGGAGGGCGGCATCGGCCACCCTCCACCCACGGCCCTGGGAGCGTGGACCGCTGTCCGGCATTCGGGGGATGGAGCCGGACAGCGGTGAATATATTCAGATAACCGCACTCTGTATGTGGAGAAATGCACTTTCGCTGCGCGCGGGGTTCGTTCCGCCGGGCCGATCGCCGCTCCGGCGATTCCCTTTTTTCCGCTCGCGCCGAGACCGCCACCTGAAAGGCGACGGTCTCGGGTGAATCGGGTGGGCACCGGTTTGTTACGCCCATTCCGCCAGGAGCTTGGCCTCCTTCGCCGGGTCGATGCCCTGCCTGCCGAAGACGCGCTCCTCGGAGGGGATCTCGCGAAGCCAGGCCCAGGTGTCGCGGATGGTCTCGGCGACCGGGCGGCAGCGCAGCCCGGCCGCGTGGGCCTTCGCGGACGAGGACATCCAGGCCCCGGCGAGTTCGGGGCCCTCGGGGACCCAGAGGGGCAGCTCGACCCAGGATCCCACCTCCCGGTCGAGCAGGAACCGATCCTCCACCCAGACGAGTTCGGCGTCCGAGCCCGTCACCGCGCGGCACTCGGCGAGCCAGTCGCCGAAGGTGATGTTGCCCCGGACCCCACCGGTGAAGAACCGGTCGTTCACCCCGGCCTCGGCCTGGGCCAAGGTGAACGCGGCGATGTCGCGGGCGTCGATGACCTGCATCGCCACATTCGGATCGCCGGGAGCGAGGACCTGCCCGCCCCGGGAGAACCGATCGAGCCACCAGGGCAGGCGGCCGACGTTCTCATGCGGGCCGAGGATGAGGCCCGGCTCGATGATCAGGGCGTTGCCCTCGAAACCCTGCTCCACCGCTCGCTCGCAGCCCGCCTTCAGCGTGCCGTAGTCGCCGTCGTCGGGTCCGGCGTCCGGGGCGCACTCGAACCGGGGCGAACTCTCGTCGGTCTCCGGCAGGCCCGGCCAGTCGGCGCAGGCCGAGATGCTGGAGATGAACGCGTAGGTGGCGGCCTTGCCGTTGAGCGCGCGCACCGACTCGCCGACGACCCGGGGGACGTACCCGCAGACGTCCACCACGATGTCCCATTCGCGGCCTGCCGTCAGTCGTTCCAGATCCCCGGGTATTTCGCGATCACCTCTGACCGCCTCCACCCCGGGTACGGTCACCCCGCTCCTGCCTCGGTTGAATGTCGTGACCTCGTGTCCGCGCCGCAACGCCTCCTCGACGATCGCCCGGCCGAGGAAAACCGAACCGCCGATAACCAGAGTTCTCATAACGCCTCATCCTTCTCTTCACGCCAGAGCGGAGCCATGAGCTTTCACCCTTGGCGCAAGCCGTACGCTCAGGGCGGACCGGCCGAGATCGGCGGTGATTGAAGGATGTGGACCCGGGCGGTGGAGATGTCGAAGTAGGCGCCCACCAGCTCCAGGTCTCCGGAGCGGAAGCGTTCGTCCACCTGAGGGTAGGTCCGTAGGTTCTCCAACTGCTGGGTCACGTTGACCCGGCAGAGGCGGTCCAGCGGGCCGTCGTCGGCTCCGTCGCTCTCGGTGGTGACGAACTGGGCCAGACTGTGGTGGCCGTGGCGTAGCCAGCGGGAGAGCGCGGACCCTTCCACGGTCTTCTCGCCCCCGCTGAGCAGCGCGGCCATGGCCCCGCAGCCGGAATGGCCGCAGACCGTGATGGTCCGGACGCTGAGGACGTTCGTCGCGTACTCGATCGCCGCGGCGACCGAGTCGTCCGAGTGAGCCGAGCCCTTCCGGGGGACCAGGTTGCCGATGTTGCGAACGGTGAACAGGTCGCCGGGACCGCTGGCGGTGATCAGGTTCGGCACGAGCCGGGAGTCCGCACAGGTGATGAAGAGATGCGAGGGGTCCTGCTTGCGGGCCATCTCGTGCATGAGCGGGCGGATCAGCGGGGCCGTACGCCGGTGGAACTCCCGAGCTCCGGCGAGCAGGTCGGGTGCGGCGCGAGCGTCCTCCGCCGGCACGTGCTGAGCGGGGACCAGCGAATTTTCGGAGGCCCGGCTGTAGCGCCGGTGGGACCAGGGCAGCCACCAGCGGTCCGGGGCGCGCGGCGGGGTCTTGGCCGGAAACATCCGGGCGCCGCTGGCGGCCATCGCGTACCACTCGTCATGGATCTCGTCGATGTCCACGGTGCCGCCGCCGCGCTCGTGTTCGTGCCGCCATGCGTGGACGGCCTCGAAGGCCGCGTTGTCCATGAAGTCGATGTTCAGGTCCAGCTCCACCGCCGCCCCGGCGGGGATGGAGTGAAGCTGGGAGGTGAGCGTGGGCACGCCGAGGAAGGTCAGTGAGCCACCGATCAGCACGCGCCAGTGCCCGTCGGGTTCGGGCGTGACCTGTACGGTCACCCAGGTGAGGCGGCGCAGCGCGAGCAGCGCGGCGAGGATGAGGCCGAGCAGCACTCCCTCGGCGAGGCCGAGGAGCACGACCCCGGCCATCGTGATCACGTATACCGGGATCTCGCCGTGACCGCGCAGGTTGCGGAGATGTCCCATGTTGACCATCTGGATGCCGATGAAGACCAGCAGGGCGGCCAGCGCCTCCATTGGGATCAGGGTGATCGTCCAGCCCAGGAAGACCGCGAACACCAGGATCCAGAAGCCGTGCATGATCGTGGACCAGCGGCTGCGAGCCCCGGCGCGGACGTTGGCGGTGCTGCGGACGATGACTCCGGCCACGGGCAGGCCGCCCAGCGCGCCGGTCACCATGTTGGCCACCCCCTGGGCGGTGAGCTCCTTGTCCAGGTCGGACCGCTTGCCGTCGTGCAGCTTGTCGGTGGCCACCGAGCAGAGCAGCGACTCCACTCCTGCCAGCAGCGCCACGAGCATCACCGCCGCGATGATCCCGTGCCAGTCGCCCTGAGGCCAGACCGGGCTGGCCCATTCGCTCAGACTCTTGGAGAGGTCGATCCGGGTGACATCCCAGTCGAACGCCCAGGCGGTCACCGAGGCGGCGAGCAGGGCGGTCAGGGGCGCAGGGATGATTCGGAGCTGCTGGGGCAGCCGGGTGGAGGCGACCAGGACCGTGATGGTGAGCAGGCCGACGAAGACCGCGTGGTTGTGGTTGTCGATGATCTGCTGCGGCAACTCGATCAGGTTCTCGATCGCGGAGCGTTGAGGGCTCCCGCCGAGCACCACGTGCAGCTGGGAGAGCGCGATCACCACGCCGACCCCGGCGAGCATGCCGTGAACCACGGCGGGTGAGACCGCCAGGGCCGAGCGGGCGACCCGGAACACCCCGAGCAGAAGCTGTAACGCCCCCGCGAGCAAAGTGATCATGCAGGTGGCCCGCCAGCCGTACGTCATGACGAGATCGGCGACCACCAGCGAGAGGCCGGCGGCCGGCCCGCTCACCTGGACGACCGAACCGCCCAGGAAGCCCGCCACCACGCCGCCTACCACGCCGGCGATGAGCCCTGCCACCAGCGGTGCTCCCGAAGCGATCGCGATGCCCAGCGAGAGAGGCACCGCCACCAGGAAGACCACCAGGGAGGCGGGCAGATCGTATCGCAGCACGGAAGATATGTTACTTTTTGTGAGCGCCGTGTCGCTCTTTGTGTCCGTCCCCATGAAAGAGACCGTACGTTGCCGCCCCCCGCCGCTTAAGCCGTTATCGAAAGCTTTTACGGAGGGCGGGGAGAATCAGCGGTAATAGTCGGGGTAGTCCGGCTCCTGTGACCGGTGGTGGTTGCCCCTGGAGTTCGCGCGGTCGCGCTCGTTGGGAGCGGGGGCGGCGGCCTCGGGACCGGCGCCGTAGAGATCGCCGTAGGTGGGCCAGCTGGCCCCGTCGCTACCCGGCGGGACGGGCGGCTCGGGCCAGGCGGCCGGGGATCCCGGAGTGGCCTGGCGAGGCTCGTAGCCGTAGCCTCCGGTCGCCCCGGACCGGGGGTCGGCCGGGCGCTCGAGGGGAGGAACGGTCCGGGAGGGCCCGGTCGGGGTGGAGACCGCCGGGGTCGGCCCGGTGATCGAGTCTTCCTCGATGGTGGCCCAACCGGCGCTCACCTCGTAGGAGGCGGAGGCGGGGGGGTTGTTGTACACGGGTGTTTGGTAGGAGTTGTAGGACGACGGTCCCGGGTCGTCCAGTATGTCGGCGGTGCTCGGAGTCGCGGGCCAGCCTCCGGACTGGGGGGCCGTGGCCTGTGCCCAGGGGTTGTCGGAGATGGGCTTGGGCGGCTCGGGCTGGGCCCGGCGAGGCTCGGGGCGGGTGTTGTACGAGGCCGCGAGCGGGTCGACGTTCGGGGTGGCGGGGAATCCGCCGCTGGTCGTGGGGCCCATCGGGGGCATGTGGGGAAGCGGTCCCGGGCCGGTGTTCGGGCCGGAGGGGCCACCGGTGGCGCCGAGCGCGGGCATCGCGCCGCTGGCGGTCGTGGAGCTTCTGCCGCCTCTGCCGCCACCGCGCGAGTAGGAGCCGCCGAGCGGGTCGCTCAACGGGTCGGGCCTGGAAGGGGCGCCGTTGCCCTGGGCGGGGGTTCTGCCGCCGCCCCGGCGGGAACTCGACCGCTGGGGACGGCTGTCGCCGAAGGTGCCGGGGGTCGGAGCGGGGGAGAAGGCGCCCGGGGTGGGAGCCGCGAAGGTGACCGTCTTCTGCTCGGCGAGCGAGGAGGTCGTGGGGGCCTGATTCGGCTGGACCGCCGCGATCAGGTCGGTGAGATTCGAAGGCAGGGAGGCCGAGGCGACGGCGGGCTCCGGAGAGGGAGCGGGCCGGGAAGCCTGCGGCCTGACGGGCAGGGGCGCCTGCACGGTCACCGCGTCGGCGTCCGCCTGGGGCTGATCCTGCTCGACGGGACGGCTCGCGCCCATGCGGGCCGCCAGGGAGCCCCCGAAGCCGCCCTCGTCGGCCTGGAGCCGCGTCCAGTAGTCGTCGTCATAGTCGTCGGCCTGACCGAACTCGTTCATGCCGCGCTTGCCGCGCGAGCTCGGCGGACGTGGCTGGCGTGGCGGCTTGGGCTCGTCGAACGGGGTCAGGTCGGGAGTGAAGTGGCCCATCCTGGGCTCTCTGGTGGCGAAGTCATCGCTGGACCGGGTAGGGGTCAGCGCCTCCTTTTCCGCCATCTCCCGCAGACGCTCCGCGGGGAGCGCGCTCTCTCTGCGGTTCATCGACCGCATTCCCAGTGCCACGACGACGAGCACGAGGAGCACGACGGCGACCAGACTTACTACGACCGCGATCATTGCACCACCCTCAAGGCCATGGCCTTCCAGCGGCGCCGGTGAGATCGCGCGGCCATCGACGCGACCTGCCCCCTTGGATCACCTGCGCTCGGACATTGGATCTGATTGTGTCGGACCACTATGAGCGTTGTCACACCCTAAGTGAAGAATTGGTAACCATTACTACCTCCGGTGTTTGGCCTGTCACTCAATGTGCGTCGTGGTGAGTCGCCCCCAGGCGATCGTCTTCGCCGCGATGCTCTTCAAGGTCTGGTCGAGAGCTTCGCCCTTTTTGAGGTTGAGCTTGCCCTTGAGTGCATAGACGGTGAAACGATAAGTCTCCTGGGCGTCACATGGCGGGCTGTAGCCCACCTTGCCACTCGTTGTGCGCCCCTCCACGGCTCCCACTGGGACACTGCCTTCCGCCAGCTCGTTGGTGCGGGGGTCGATGTCGAACACGACCCAGTTCACCTCGCCGCCGGTGCGCCCGGTGCTGTCGGTCACGATCGCGACGGACGTGGTGTCGTCCGGCACGCGCGACCAGCGCAACGGCGGGTTGCCGACCGAGCCTTTGCATGAATAGTCGGCCGGCAGTGGATCACCGTCACTCACCCGAGGGCTTGAGACGCTGATCAGCTCAAGCTGCAACCGCTCTGCGGAAGCGGTGCTGCCCAACATGCCACAACCTGAGGACACGACGACAACCGCCGCGGCCATCGCCATTCTGGCGGCTTGCCGCGGGCGGCGCGTAGACGTGCTTGGCTGCCCCATGCCCGATGATGCTACGCGTCTCTGGCGGATGCGCAGACCCGATCGCGAGGTTCCGTCGGGCGGAAATACTCGGGAATCGGGCAGAATCGAGGGACGGAAGGGGTGGGAGGGGACACTGAAATGAGTTTCGTCGCGCTCGATCCCGTGGAGGCCCGCGGCCGTCGTGAGACCGTGAAGATCACGGGAAATCACCTGTTCGCCCTTTCCCGCCCGCCGCTTCCCGGCGCGAGACGGGTCGTGTCGATCGCCCGGCCGGCCGCCGGGATGTGGAAGGATCATCTGCCGAACGCGATGGGAAGCGCGCTGCGGGCCCCGCCCTCCGGCTGCGCGACCCCGGCCGGTCGGCGGGCACCGGCCGAGGTCGTGACGCGACCGGCGCGGGAAGAACGGGGCTAGTCACCGCTCAGCTCCCGGTAGGGCTTCCTGAGCAGGTCGACGAGCGGGATGTGCCGGACCTTGACCGGGGGCGGCTCCAGCGCTCGCAGCAGCAGGTCCGCGGGGACGGCCGCGGCGTCCGGCCGGGGACGCAGCCGGTTCAGGGAGACGGAGGGGGAGTAGAAGTCGTTCAGCCGCTCGTCGAACGGCACGTCGTCGATCGCGATGGTGGGCTCCATGTCAGCTGACCGCCCCGGGACCGAGCTGGAACAGCTCGCGCAACTGGTCGGTGGACAGGTTCGTGATCCAGTCTTCGCCGGTGCCGACCACGCTCTCGGCGAGGGACTTCTTGCGTTCGATCATCTCGTCGATCCGCTCCTCCAGGGTGTCCACGCAGATGAACTTCCTGACCTGCACGTTTTTCGTCTGGCCGATCCGGAAGGCCCGGTCGGTCGCCTGGTTCTCCACGGCGGGGTTCCACCACCGGTCCACGTGGATCACGTGGTTGGCGGCGGTCAGGTTGAGGCCGGTCCCGGCGGCTTTGAGGGAGAGCAGGAACAGCATCGGCTCGTCGTCTTCCTGGAAGCGCTCCACCAGCGCGTCACGCCTCTTCTTGGGCAGTCCCCCGTGCAGCCACAGCACCGGCCGGTCCAGGTGGGCGGCCAGGTAGGGCTGCAGGAGGGAGCCGAACTCGGTGTACTGGGTGAACACGAGGGCCTTGTCGCCCTCGTCGAGGATCTCCTCGGCCAGCTCCTCCAGCCGGGCCAGCTTCCCCGACCGTCCCGCCAGCCGTGACCCGTCCTTCAGCAGATGGGCGGGGTGATTGCAGACCTGCTTCAACCGGGTCATCGTGGCCAGGACGTTGCCGCGCCGCTCGATGCCCACGGAGCCGTCGATCCTGCCCAGCATGTCGTTCACCACGGCCTTGTACAGCTTCGCCTGCTCTTCGGTGAGCGTGCACCAGACTTTCATCTCCAGTTTCTCCGGCAGGTCGGAGATGATCGACCGGTCGGTCTTGAGCCGCCGCAGCACGAACGGCCCGGTGGCCCGCTTCAGCGCGTCGGTGGCGTCGGCGTCGCGCCGTGTCTCGATCGGGTCCTGATAGCGACGCCTGAAGCGCTTGGCCGGGCCGAGCAGGCCGGGGTTGCAGAACTCCATGATCGACCAGAGCTCGGAGAGGTGGTTCTCCACCGGCGTGCCGGTCAGCGCCAGCCGGGTGCGGGCGGGGATGGATCGCACCGCCCGGGACTGCTGCGCCGAGCTGTTCTTGATCGCCTGGGCCTCGTCGCAGACCACCCGGCCCCATTCGAGCGCGGCGAGCGCTCCCAGGTCCCGCAGTGCCGTGCCGTACGTGGTGACGACCAGGTCGGCCTCGCGCACGGTCGCGGCGAGCTCCTCCTCCCGCCTCCGCGTCGCGCCGTGATGGACGTAGACCCGCAGCGAGGGGGCGAACCTGGCCGCTTCCTTCTGCCAGTTGCCGATCAGCGACATCGGGCAGATCAGCAACGTCGGGCTGTGCGCGCCGCTCTCCCGTTCGGACAGCAGCAGCGAAAGGGTGGATATGGTCTTTCCGAGCCCCATGTCATCCGCGAGGATGCCGCCCAGGCCCAGCCCGGACAGAAAGCTCAGCCAGGACAGGCCGCGCTCCTGATAGGGCCGTAGCGTCCCCGCCAGGGCCCGTGGCACGGCGACGGGGGTGAGGCGGCGGTCGGCCTCGCCGGAGAGGAGATCGCCGAGGAGCCCGTCGGCGTCGACGGCGACCAGCGGCAACTCCTCCTCCCCGCCCTCCACGACTTCGCGGATCACCTCGCTGACGGTCCGCTCCCCGTCGCCGCGCTCTTCGACGATCTTCAGCGCCGCCTTGAGCTGATGGTCGTCCAGCTCCACCCACTGTCCCTTGACCTGGACCAGGGGGATTTTGAGCCGGGCCAGCTCGGCCAGCTCCTCTCCGCTGATCGTGTGGTCGCCGATGGCCACGTCGAGCCGGAAGCTCACCCGCTTGTCCAGGCCGAACGCGTCGTCGTCGGCGACCGCGCGCGTGGTCAGCCTCAGGCCCAGTCCCTGACGGCCGGCCCAGGCCGGGAGCCGCACGCCGTACCCGGCGGCCCTGAGCATGGGCGCCCCGTTGCGCAGGAAGGAGAAGGCCCAGGCCGTCTCGACCTTCAGGCTGGACGGCTCGGGGGTGCGCAGCGCGGTGTAGAGATCGGGGTGGAGGCGTACGGCGCGGTTCAGGTCGGTGCGGAGGAGCTCCATGGGCCGCTCCGGAAGCCAGGAAGGACGCTCTCCGGCCCGGATCCGGTCGGCGGACAGGTATCCGGCAGGGTCGCCGGCCGGGGCGAGACCGAACTCCACCCTCCAGGATTCGCCGTCGCCGCCGGGTTCGACGAGCTCGAAACAGGCCCGGACCGGCCCGTCCAGCTCGTGCGCTGAGGCGAACCACCCGGCGAGGGCGTCGCCGAGCGCCACGGCCTCGGCGGGTCTGGCGCCGGGGAGCGAGGCGTCCTCGCCGGTCAGCGCGTACAGCCAGCGGTCGGGCAGGGCCGTCTTGAGCCCCGGACGGCCGCTGAGAATCAGCCGGTCGGGCAGCGACAGGCGGGCCGCGCCGTCCGCCAGGCCGTTCAGCGCCTCGCGCAGCACGTGCGAGGAGGGCCTCTCCTCGGGCACGGCCCTGCAGACCGGAGGCATCGCGGCGGCGAGGTCGGCCACCAGGACGAGGTCGGCGCCGGTGAGCACGGGTCGCCAGCGGGCCGCGTGCTCACCGTCTTCGACGACGAGCTGGGGCAGGATCCGGCCGCGTCGCACCAGGCCGCGCGCCTGCTCGGCGACCACGGCGAAGTAGCGGAGGGAGAGGCCGGGCCCCCATTCGGGCTCTTCGACGGCCTCGCGCACGACGCCCGCGTCGATGCCGGAACCGGAGCCGCCGCCGGACGACCCGGCGTCCGGGCGCGGGCCGAAGCCGGCGTCCGGGTCGATGCCGGAGGAGCCCGGGCCCGGATCGGACAGGGAACCGAACAGGGAGAACGCGTCAACGGGGTGGAGCAGCAGGGCGGGGACGAGCCAGGTGGACATCTTCGGGCTCCGTGCCCGGCTCGTCAGGCCGGACTCGGGAGAGGGCGACGGGCCCGCGGCCGAACCGGGGAGCCGGATGGCGAGCTCGCGCGCCTCGGCTCCAGCCGTGATCCTCGTAAGGGGCTCCGCGGGACCCGCCTCACGCGTGGCCGTCGCGTCGAGGGCCGCGACCAGCGTGGTCGTGGGAGCCGCGAACGGGTGAGGGCGGAGCGCGGCCCGGGAGACGGGGCCGGGGGCCCGGGCGGTGTCCTCCGCCCAGACCCCCAGTCGTCCGTCGACCCATGCACCGTGGATCACGAGCACGCAACCACCCCGTTCTTCCTCATCGTGTATCGCGGCTTCACCCATGGCGCGACCTCACCGTGTGTCGCGACGCGCGGGTGCGTCCTCCCGGCAGGACGCTCCGGCAAGGTTAGACGCGACTGCGGAACGCGAGGATCGCCAGAGGCGCGAAGACCACGGCGAAACCGGCCGCCCAGAGCAGCGAGACGAGGGTGGACCCGGCGACCTCTCCGCCGATCAGCAGGCCGCGGATGGCGTCGGCCAGGTGCGTGACGGGGTTGATGTCGGACCAGGTCCGCAGCCAGCCGGGGAAGGTGTCCGAGGGCACGAGAGCGCTGCTGGTGAACGTGAGCGGCATCATCGTCGAGAAGGAGATCATCTGCACCTTCTCCGGACTGGACGCCTTGAGCCCGATCAGCACCGACATCCACGACATCGCCAGGGAGACCACCACCAGCAGCGCCAGTGCCCCCAGGGCGCCCAGCACGCTCGTCGTGACACGGAAACCGAGGACCATGCCGAACACGACCAGCAGGACGAACGCCCACACCTGCTTGACGGTGTCGGCGATGATCCGTCCGGACAGCGGGGCGGTGCGGGCGATGGGCAGGCTGCGAAGCCGGTCGAAGACCCCCTTGGTGATGTCGGTGTTCAGGCCGATCGCCGTGGACAGGGTGTAGAAAAGCGCGTTCTGCACCAGAAGGCCGGGCAGGGCGAACTGCAGGTAATCGCCCGTCGAGCCGGAGATCGCGCCGCCGAACACGTAGGTGAACAGCAGCAGGAACATGATGGGCTGGATGCTCAGGTCGAGCAGCTCCCACGGGTTGTGCTTGATCTGGACCAGACTCCGCCAGGCGAGCGTCATGGTCTGCCGCAGCGTGGCCAGCGGCGTGACGCGCTTGGCTCCGGCGGGCATCGTCGCCGTCAGCGTCGTCATATGAGGGCCTCTTTTTTCGTCTCGGAGGTCGGTTCGGCTTCCGCGGGGTGCCCGGTGAGGGCCAGGAACACCTCGTCGAGGCTGGACTTGCGCAGCGCCAGCTCGGTCGCGACGATGCCGAGGTCGTCGAGGCGGCGCACGATGACGGGCACGACCGCGGGGTCGTGCACGGAGGTCACGGCCTTTCCGCCGGTGAGGCTCGGAGCCTCGCCCAGGACGTCGCCGAGCACCTTGGCGACCAGGTCGAGGTGGCCGGCCTGGAGCGGACGGACTTCCAGGACCTGTGCCCCGGTGGTCGCCTTCAGCTCGTCGGAGGTGCCGGAGGCGATCACCTTGCCGTGGTCGAAGACCACGATGTCGTCGGCGAGCTGGTCCGCCTCCTCCAGATACTGGGTGGTGAGCAGCACCGTCACCCCGTCGGCCATCAGGCCGCGCACGACGCTCCACAGCTCGGTGCGGCTGCGAGGGTCGAGCCCGGTGGTCGGCTCGTCGAGGAACAGCACCTGAGGCCGCCCCACCAGGCTCGCCGCCAGGTCCAGGCGGCGGCGCATGCCGCCCGAGTAGGTCTTGGTCGCCCGTCCGCCGGCGGCCGTGAGGTCGAATCGCTCCAGCAGCTCGGCCGACCGTGCTTTGGAGTCGGCCCTCGACAGGCCGAGCAGGCGGCCGATCATCATCAGGTTCTCCACGCCGGTGAGCATCTCGTCCACCGCGGCGTACTGGCCCGTGAGGCCGATCAGTAATCGCACCTGATGGGCCTGTCTGGTCACGTCGAACCCGCCGACCGAGGCCGTGCCCTCGTCGGGTTTCAGCAGTGTCGCCAGAATGCGCACGGCGGTGGTCTTGCCCGCCCCGTTCGGTCCGAGGACTCCGAGCAGCCGCCCCTGCGGCACGACGAGATCCACCCCGTCGAGGGCCCGGGTCTCCCCGTATCGCTTCACCAGACCTTCTGCCTGAATGGCATATCGCATCGGCGGCACCTCTCTTTTGTTTTCCCGGCCCCCCAGGATGCCCGGCCCCACCGACATTTCTCCGGGCACGGAGCGGCCGCCGACGAGGGCCGGCCGGCAGATCGCCGATTTGGGGGGAGGCCCGTCCGGACAAGACCGTTTAGGCTGACAGCGTGAGCGACCGAGCCGACGAACACAGGGATTTCACGAACGTGGCGGCGCCAGCCGATCACGGGAGTGAGCGCGGCAGGGGGGTCCCGGGGCGCGGTCGTGTCCCCTTGCGCGACCCCGCCAACCCGGTCTCCCGCAAGGCCATCGCGTTGTGGCTGCTGGAAGCCCTCTTCTGGGCCGTCCTCCTGGTCGGCGGCTCCTACTTCCTGGCCGGGTGGATAGACGGCGACCGGTGGTCCTGGCTACCCGGCTGGGCGGTGGACAACATCCGGTGGCTGCCGGTGCTGGTGGCGGTGCTCCTGGCCCCCGGCACGATCATCGAGCCGTTCTGGCGCTACGCCGTGCACCGGTGGGAGCTCAGCGAGGACGTCGTCTACGCGCGTTCCGGCTGGATCAGCAGGGAGTGGGTGTTCGTCCCGGTCAGCAGGATCCAGACGGTGGACAAGGCACAGGGCTGGATCGAGCGGATGCTGGGTCTGGCCACGGTCGAGATCCGCACCGCCTCCCACGCGGGCTCGTCCACGATCAAGGGTCTCGACTACAAGGTCGCGGCAGGACTGGCCGAAGGGCTCGCCCGCCGGGCCGAGGAGCTCAGGGACGACGCGACATGACCGAACCTCCCGGCGAGCGGCCCCTTCCCGGACGGCGGGCCCCCTCCGAAGACCTCGGCCCCGGACGAGACCGGGAGAACCCCGGACCGGCCCCGGAGGCCGTGCAGGACGCCGTGCAGGACGCCGTACCGGACGACGGGCGCGAGGACGTGCGTGAGGACGTGCGCGCCGTACCGGGCGACGGGCGCGAGGATGTGCGCGCCGTGCCGGGCGAGGCGTGGGCCGCGCCTGACGGCGGGAACGGCGAGGCGCCGGTGGTGCCGGCCGGGGAGTGGACCGGGGAGCGGGCCGTGCCCGACGGCGGGCAGGCGTCGCCGATCGGCGGGTACGGCGAGGCGCCGGCGGGGCCGCACGCGTGGGCGTACGGCCTGCCGGCCGGTGAGCCGTTGCGGCTCAGCCCCAAGGTGCTGCTGACCGACCCGATCCGGATGCTGCCCTCGCTCTTCCTGCCGCTGGCCGGTGTCCTGTTCCTCGGCGGGTTCTCGCCCCGCTCGTTCGTGTGGGCCGCGCTGGGAATAATCGGCTCGGTCGCCTACGCCGCCGTCCGCTGGGCCACCTTCACCTACCGGATCGTCGACGACCGGCTGGAGCTCAGCCGGTCGCTGGTCAGCAGGTCGGTACGGACGATCCCGCTGGAGCGGATCCGGGGCGTCGACGTCAGCACGCCGCCGCTGCACCGCCTGCTCGGCATCGCCGTGCTCAGGATCGACACCGGCGCGAGCGGTGACGAGAAGCAGGAAGGCGAGCTCAACGGGGTCACCGTCGCGGAGGCGGAGCGGCTCAAGGCCGTGCTGCTCTGGCACGCCCGCGCCCGGATGGCCAGGCGCGCTCAGGCACGCGGAACCGTTCCCGGGGCGGGATCCGCCCTCCCGGCGGCGGAGCCCGGCGCGTCCGGTGCGCTTCCCGCGCTCCCCGGCACGCCGGAGAGCGCGGCTCACGCCACCGTCGGCCACGAGGTCGGCGACACGACCCCGGAACGGGTGTTCTTCGTGCTGCCGCGCAAGTGGCTCGCCTACGGACCTCTCTCCGGCGCCTACCTGCTGACCCCCTTCGCGCTGCTGGCCGGTGCGGTCGGCCTGGCGTTCCAGTGGGGCAGCGAGCTCAGGATCGACGGACGGCTCGTGGTGAACGCCGGGGAGTGGCTCTGGGGACACCCGGCTCTCCTCGTCGGAGCCCTGCTGGTGCTGGTTCTGGCCATGCCGGTCGTCGGCATGATCATGTACGGCGTGTTCAACTGGGACTTCACCCTGCGAGGCCGCGAGGGATACCTCGTCGCCGAGCGCGGCCTGATCACGCGCAGAAGCGTGTCGCTGGAGCGGCGCAGGGTGCGGGGGTTCGAGCTGGTCGAGGGGCTGATCGAGCGCCGCGTGGGACTCGCCCGCGCGTGGGCGATCGTGACCGGCCTCGGCGATTCGGCGACCCGGGGCCAGCTGCTGCCCGTGGTGCCACGCGACACCGTGCTCGACGTGGTGAGCGAGGCGATCGGCGCGGTCCCCCCGGGGCTTCGGCCGCATCCGGCGGCGGCACGCAGGCGACGGCTGTTCAGAGCGATCTTCCCCTGGCTGGTGGTGGTCGCCTGCGCCTCGGCCGCCGCGCTGGAGTGGTCCACGTACTGGTGGTGGCTCGCGGTGCCGGCCGCGATCGGCGCGCTGCTGGGCATCCCGCTCGGCCTGGACCGCTACCGCTCCCTCGGCCACACCTACGACGGGACCCGCCTGTCGGTCCGCTCGGGCTCGCTGCGCCGTTCCCAGGCCGTGGTGGAGGAACGGGCGGTCGTGGGCTGGACGCTGAGGCAGACCTGGTTCCAGCGGCGCGCGGGAGTGCTCACCGTCGTCGCCGGGGTGGGCGCGGGCTCGGGAGGTTACTCCGCCCTCGACGTCGGCGAAGCGCAGGGAGTGGCCTTCGCCGCCGAGGTCACACCCGACTGGTTCGCCTCGTTCGTCACCCCCGAAGCGGCTCGGGCCCCGGAGGCCGATCGCGACCTCCGGGCTCGTTGAGGCTCACGCCGCCCCGGAGACCTCCGAGAAGCCCGAGGCCCCGGAAGGCCCCCGGGTGTCCCCGGAAACCCCTGGAGGCGGCGGACACGCCCGCCTGTACGGCGAAGCGGGGGTGACCGGAACACCGGTCACCCCCGCTTCGTGTGGTGCGGTCAGTCCTGGCGGCGAGCGCCGAACATGATCTCGTCCCAGGTCGGCACCGAGGCGCGCCGGCCCCGGGCCTTCTTGGCCGGCCGCGCCGGAGTCGGTGCCGGTTTCGGGGGTTCGGCGGGCTTCGGCGGCTCCACGGGTTTCGGCGACTCCGCGGGCTTCTCCGCCGCGGGCTTCTCGGCCTCGGTCTCCTGCATTGCCCCCGTGTCCCCCTGTGTCTCTTCCTTGACCGGCTCGGCCGCAGAGGCCTTGTCCACGCTGACGCGTGCCGCCGGTACGGCCACCGGACCCTCCTGGGCCGGCTGGGCCTCCACCGTTACGGGCTCGGGAGCGGGGGTCTCCTTCGCCTTGGGCGCGCTCTCCGCCACGAGGGCCGCCGGCTCGGCGACGACCTCGGGGGGTGAGGGCTGCTCCCGGACGGGCTCGGGCTCGGCCCTGACCTCGGCGGGGGCGGGAGGGGCGGCCGGAGGCTCCGGCGTCGCGGCGGCCTCCGGAACGTCCCGGGCGACCGGCTCGGGCTCCGGCGTGGCGGCCACGACGGGCGCGAGGACGGGTTCCGCCGGGCGGACGGGCTCCGGGGGCCGGACCGGCTCCCGCACGGCGGGCTCCGCCACGGCGTGGGCGGGTTCCGGCGTCACCGGTGCCGGCTCCGCGATCACGGGCGCGGGCTCGGGGAACGTGACCCGCGCGACCGGCTCGGAGACCTGCGCGACGGGCGCGACGGGCTCCGGCGGCCGGACCGGCTCGGAGGTCCTGTCCGGCTCGTAGCCGGACGGGTCCGGAGCGCGCAGCGGAGGCACCGACACCCTCGGCGCCTCGTAGCCGGGCGGGAGCGGGGGCATCGGCGGCTGCTGGTAGGCCGCGGGAGGCTCGGTCTGGGCGTAGACCGGCCGGGACTGGGCCGGTGGCTCGGTCTGGGCGTAGGCCGGCCGCGACGGAGCCGGTGGCTCGCTCCGGAGGACCGAGGGGAAGGACACCGGTGGCTGGTTCAGCGGCTCGGGTGCCAGCGGCGGCACCGGGGCGAGCTTGGCCACGCGCGGCACGAATGGGGTCACCGTGCTGTCCTCGGGCGGCTCGACGTACTCGCCCGCGGACAGGCGCATGGCCTCGTCGTCGTGCGGCGTGATGTGGCGCCGGCGCGGATCGAAGATCCATTCGGCGTTACGGGTATGACCGTTCCAAACGAAACCGAGCTTGATCCGCCACAGGTTGTCGTCCCGTTTGGCGGAGTCCCATTCGATCTCGTCGGCGGGCACGCCGCGACGGGTCAGCCGCTCGGCGACGAGGTCGCCGAGGGTAGGACCGGGAGCGGAGTCACCCGGCAGTCGCACGGCGCAGCGTTGCGCCTGCTGAGCCATGTACTCACGTTCCTGGAGCACGGGGCCCTCGAACCATCGCACGCGCTCGACCGGGATGCCCGCCGTGGCGGCGATCTCCTCAGCGGTCTCGCCGGCACGGATCCGGGCCTGGATCTCCTTGGGGCGCAACGGACTCTCCACTTCGATCTCGTACTGGCCGAGACGGGAGAAGTTGCCGCGGACGGCAGCACGGAGCCGGTCGTCGACGGGCAGCGTGAACCGGGTGCCCCGGCCGGCTGTCGCCAGCACGAGGTAGGTCCCGTCCTCGCTCACCGCGACGAGTCGGAGCTCCTGCATGCGAGTCCCTTCGTCGTCGTGCTCAATCTTCCCCCGGACCCTTGAGTCTCTCGCGTGTGCCGGTTGCCTGCCAGCACCGTACCCGGCATGTCCGAACATCGCCTTCCTGGATGGGGCTCGCAGCGATGTGACGCCGGTCACATTTGCTCCATTCATCTACTTACAGGACACCGGTATGGAGCAGCAAGTTCGCGGTCCTCATCGGATTCTCGCGAATAACTCCGGATACCGCTGTGGACTTCGACCAAGAGCTGGAAGATGGTGGTGAGCCCGGCCCGCCAACCCTCGGGTGAAATATCGCGATTGCGAAGGTGTGCGAAGGTAGGCCGTCGCCACCCGTGGCGACGGGCGGTGACGGCGGGCCTGGACGGCGGGAGAATGTCATCTCCAGCGGACTCCCTCGGGGTTGAGCGGCGCGGGGCGTTTGCCGAATCTGCCTGTCACCGGCGTCACAGGAACAACAGGACACGCGGACGCGTCACTCTTCGAGGGAGCCTTTGCGTTCCCCTTTACCGAAAGCTTGCGGGAAGCGGTCGGTTCGGGGAACGGGGGCTCGGCGGAGGCGGGGGTCAACCCAGAACGGTGCCCAGGTAGTCGTTGGTGAAAACGCGCTGCGGATCCAACCGGTCCCGGAGCGCCCCGAAGTCGGCGAACCGGGGATAGACCGTGGCCAGGTAGGCCGCGTCGCGGGTGTGCGCCTTGCCCCAGTGCGGACGGCCGCCCAGTCTCGCCATGATCTCCTCGACCTCCTCGAAGTAGGCCGCGTTCGGTGTCGGCCGGTAGATGTGGCAGGCGATGTAGGCCGACTCCCTGCCGTAGGCGGTGGACAGCCACGCGTCGCCGGCCGGGGTGACCCGCACCTCGATCGGGAAAGTGATCTTCCAGTTCCGCCGTTCCACCAGGTCGCGGGTCTCACGGAGGGCCTGGCCGAGGTGCTCGCGCGGGATGGCGTACTCCATCTCCAGAAACCGCACGTCCCGCACGCTCGTGAAGATCTTGTACGAGGTGTCGGTGTGGGCCGATGGGGAGAGCGCCGCCGCCGAGATCGCGTTGAGCCGGGGGATCGCGCCGGGGAAGCGCCTGCCGACGCCGCACAACGCGCCGAACAGCGTGTTCTCCAGGAACGTGTTGTCCAGCCAGTGCCTGAACGCGCTCGGGGGATCGGGCGGTCCCTCACTCCGGTTGTTGCGCTTGGTCAGGCAGGTGTCGGTGTGCGGCAGCCAGAAGAAGTCCAGGTGCTCGTTGCCCGAGATGATCGCGTCGAGCGAGCCGAGGATCTCCGTCAGCGCCATCGGCTGCCGGACGCTGCGCAACAGAAACGACGGCTCCACCCGGAAGGTCACCGCGGTCACCACGCCGAGCGCGCCCAGGCCGACCCTGGCGGCGTCGAACAGGTCCCGCTCGCTCACCTCGTCGCGAATCTTCCCGTCGCCGTCCCCGCGCACCGTGACGATCTCGCCGTCGGCGAGCACCAGCTCCAGGGCCAGGACCTCCTCGGCCAGTCCTCCGGTCTCCCTGCCGGTGCCGTGGGTGCCCGTCTGGATGGCTCCGGCGAGGGTCTGGGCGGTGATGTCGCCCATGTTCGCCAGGGCCAGGCCCATCCGGTCGAGTTCCTCGTTGAGCGCGTCGAGCGTCGTCCCGGCCGCGGCCGTCACCCAGCCGTCGCCCACCTCGCGGATCCCGGTCAGCGCGTTCGGCCGCAGCAGGAGGCCGTCGGTGAGCGCGACTCCGGTGAACGAGTGGCCGGTGCCCATCATGCGGACCCTGCGCCCCGACGCGGCGCCGTCCCGTACGGCCCGCGCCACCTCCTCCGCCGAGGAGGGCGTGCGGACCTCCGCCGGGGAGAAGACCTGGTTCCCGGCCCAGTTGGAGAAGACCTCGCTCATGCTTCCTCCCGCCCGGCCGGTGTCACCCGGCTTTCGCGGTGCGGCCGTGAGGCGTCACCATCCTGACCGCGGTCCATGCCGCGCACCGCCGCGTTCGCCGGGTCGCTCGCTCCGCCAGTGAACATGAACAGTACTCATGATTACTGCTGGGCAACAGGGGTTCGCAGCCAGGCGGAGCCGCCGACGCCGATGGCCACGGCCAGCAGGGCGCAGGCGAAGGAGAAGCCGTAGGCGTTGGAAGCGCCGAACGAGTCGGTGAGCCTGCCGCCCGCCCAGGCGCCGAGCGCCACGCCGAACCCGACCGAGGTGGAGATCCACGCCATGCCCTCGGTGAGCAGGTGGGTCGGGACCAGTCGCTCGATCAGCGTGTAGCCGGTGATGATGGTCGGGGAGATGGCCAGCCCGGCGAGGAACAGCGCGACGGCCATGACCCTGATGTCACCGATGAGGGCGATCGGGGCCAGTCCGAGCGCGAACACCGCCAGCGCGCGGACGAACCTCTGGCGCAGGGAGATCTTCCACTGCCGCGCGCCGTACCAGAGCCCGGAGACGAGGCTTCCCCCGGCGAACGCGGCGAGCAGCAGCCCGGCGGCCGACAGGGCGCCGTGTTCCTCGGAGAACGCCACCGTGATCAGATCCACCGAGCCGAACACCGCGCCCATCGCCAGGAAGGAGCAGGACAGCAGGGCCACCCCCGGGATGGTGATCGGACTGCCCGAGTTCCGGTCGCCGGGGCGGGCCGGCGGCTGGGTGCCGCGCTGCAGGGCGAAGGCGAGGGTGCCCCCGATCGTGCAGACCAGGGCCACGATCAGTCCCGCGTAGGGATTGATCATGGTCGCCAGAAGGGTGACCAGCGCGGGTCCGCCGACGAAGATGACCTCGTCGGCGACCGACTCGAAGGAGAACGCCGCGTGCAGCCCGGCGGACCCGGCCAGCAGGTGCGACCAGCGGGCGCGCACGAGCGAGCCGAGGGAGATCGCGGTCGCGCCGGCCGCGACGGCGGCGGCGAACAGGGTCCATGGGGGTGTCCCGAACACCGCGCAGAGCATCATTCCTGTCAGCGCGGCGCCGTGCGCCAGGACGAGCGGGACGATTACTCTGGCCTGGCCGTACCTGTCCACCAGGCGAGCGGACAGGGGCCCGGCGACGGCGAACGCGACGTTGAAGGTGGCCGCCACCGCGCCCGCCATCGCGTACGAATCGGTGAGGGTCTCGATGAGCAGGATCATGCCGATGCCGAGCATCGACATCGGCATCCGCCCGACGAACCCGGCGATGACAAAACCTTTGACGCCGGGTGCGTTGAACAGCCCCCGGTATGGCCCGACCACTGATTCTCCTCTTTCACGCACCTGCGGCGTGGAGCGTACCGACGATTCCGCACAAAGCCGCTGCCCGGCAAGTGATTTCCGGACAATGGCCCAGATGGTGGGCCGTTGGGGCTAACGTGAGCGCGGTGTCGCATCTTCCCGGGTTGAGGGCATTCGTCCCAGCGCTGGCCATCATGATCACTCTTGCGGCCGCCTGCGGCGTGGTGTTCGCCGTGCTCGCCGCCGCCCAACCGGCCGAGGTTCGCAGGGCCGTGGCCGCCGAGTCCGACGTACGGGATCTGACGGGACTCGTCCCGCTGACCGGTGCCCCGGCGGCCAGGCCGGCCTCCGTGACCCCCAGGCCCTCGCCCTCCGGAACCCGCGCCGCCGGCGGGCCCGGCCTCACCCCCACCCCGCCCAGCCTGCTCGTGATCTCCCAGTCGACGCTGCCCCAGGAGACCAAGGACGACATCTCCCGGCTCAAGCACGTCCAGAAGATCGACTCTTTTGACGGCGGGGCGGTCAAGGTCTCCGGGATCGGGCTGAACCTGCTCGCGGTCGATCCCGCCCGCTTCCGCGCCTGGGCGCCGAAGGCCGTGGCCGATCAGCCGGGGGTGTGGAACGCCCTGAACAACGGCGAGTTCGTCGCCGACAGTTCCGCGACGCGCCGTTTCGGCCTGGTCCTCGGCTCGGAGTACCAGGTGGACGGCGGGCCCCGGCTGCGGGCCGCGGCCTCCGCGCCGTTCGGCCTGCCCGGCGTGGACGGCCTCGTGAGCGAGGAGACCGGCCGGCGCCTCGGGCTGCTGCCGGGTGTGGCGCTGCTGGTGAACGGACCCGAGAAGGCCTCCGCCGCCCTGAAGAGCGGGGTGAGCAAGTTGCTGAGCCCGGGGACGCAGGTGGTCGTGGTGGGCGGGAACCGTACCGCCGGGACCGTCGTGGAGAAGGCCACCGCCAAGAAGGCCGTACCTGACAAGGCCGCCACCGGTGGCGGCGCCGCCGCGGACGAACCGGTGGCGGCCCGGCGGGCGACGGTCGGAAGGCCCGGCAGCTACCTGGAGCTGTACCGCCTGTCGGCCGGGGTCTGCCCGGGGCTGTCCTGGACGGTGCTGGCCGCGATCGGCCAGGTGGAGAGCTCGCACGGGCGCAACAACGGCCCGTCGTCGGCGGGCGCGCAGGGGCCGATGCAGTTCATGCCCGCCACCTGGAAGGCCTACGGGGTGGACGGCGACGCCGACGGCGTGGCCGACATCTGGAGCCCCTACGACGCGGTTCCCTCGGCGGCCAACTACCTGTGCGCCAACGGCGCGGGCCAGGGCGGCAAGAAGCTGGAGAAGGCCATCTGGTTCTACAACCACTCCTGGTCGTACGTCGCCAAGGTCATGTCCATCTCCCAGGCCTACGCCGCCACCTACCCGTGACGGCGGGGCGGGGCCGGGCAGCAGGTGGCCGCGCACATGGTCGGCTCCGGCTCGGCCAGCAGTTCGCCGACCATCGAGACGAACCGCGGATGGGTGCCCGCGGTGGCGGCCCTGGCGAGCGGAAGGCCGAGTTTTCCGGCCACCTCGGCGGCCTCCACGTCGAGGTCGTAGACGACCTCCATGTGGTCGGAGACGAAACCCACGGGCACCAGCACCACGGCGGGGGCGTCGATCGCCTCCAGGTGGTCGCAGACGTCGGGCTCCAGCCACGGGATGTGCGGAGGGCCGCTACGGCTCTGCCAGACCAGGTCCCACTCCCGCTCGCCGCCCAGCTCCGCGGTGATCAGCGAGGCCGCCCGGCGCAGCTGCGCCTCGTAGGCCCCGCCGCCCGGCCCGGCGGTGCGGGCCATCGAGATCGGGATGCTGTGCGCGGTGAAGACCAGCCGTGCGGCGTCCCTGTGCTCGGCGGGCAACCGGTCCAGGGCCTCGCGGGTGTGGTCCACCATGGCCGCGATGAACCCGGGGTGGTCGAAGTAGTGCCGGAGCTTGACGACCTCCGGGGCGCCCTCGACCGCGGCCCTGGCGAGGGCGATGTCCTCGAGGTACTGCCGGCAGGCCGAATACGAGCTGTAGGCGGAGGTGACGAAGGCCGCCGCCTTGCGCACGCCGTCGGCGGCCATCCGGCGGAGCGTGTCCTCGAGGTAGGGGTGCCAGTTGCGGTTGCCCCAGTAGACCGGCAGGTCGATGGTCGGCTCGACGGCCGAGATCAGGTCGCGGCACTGCTGGTTGATCGGGCTGAACCCGCCGAAGCGCTGGTAGTGCGCCTCGACCTCCAGCAGCCGCTCACGCGGGACCCCCCGGCCCCGCACCACGTTCTCCAGAAACGGCATCACGTCGTCAGGCTTCTCCGGGCCTCCGAACGAGACGACCAGCAGTGCGTCGTAAGTCCCCATGACATTCATCAAACCGCATGCCGAGGTGTCCTTTTGCATGATCACACTGGGTCATTCGACATCGACCGTGCGGATGGATGCATGACGGATACATCTCCGCACCTATTGCGGGGGTAAGTTCGAATCCGTGACCCCATTCAACGATATCCGTGATTATGTCGGCGTACCGCGGCTGGCATCCCTGCGGCTCTCCCCTGATGGAACCCGTCTGGTCGCCGTGGTGCAGGCGCTGAATCCCGATGGCAAGTCCTACGGGACGGCCCTGTGGGAGATCCCTCTCGACGAGCGCAAGCCGTACCGGCTGACCCGATCCCTCAAGGGGGAGGCCGGGGCCGAGTTCACCGCCGGCGGCGATCTGCTGTTCGGCTCGCGCCGCCCCGATCCGACGGTCAAGGATCCGGACGAGGACGTTCCGGCGCTCTGGCTGCTGCCCGCGGCCGGCGGCGAGGCCCGGCAGATCGCGTCGAGGCCCGGTGGCGTCGCCGGGTTCGCGACCGGAGGGCAGACCGTGGTCTTCGGCTCCGACGTGCTTCCCGGTGACGAGGCGGGGGAGGCGGAGCGGCGCAAGACCCGCAAGGAGGCCGGGATCAGCGCGATCCTGCACGAGAGCTACCCGGTGCGGTACTGGGACCACGACCTCGGCCCCGGCGAGCCCCGGCTGTTCGCCGGAACCATCGGAGCCGACGACCGGCTGGCCGAGGTCAGGGACCTCACTCCGCAGCCGGGCAAGGCGCTGATGAACGCCTCCTACGAGGTGACCCCGGACGGCTCCACGATCGTGACCACCTGGGCCGTGCCCCTTCCGAACGGCGAGGTCCGTTTCGACCTCGTGGCGATCGAGACGTCCGACGGCGGAGCCCGCCGGGTCCTGGCCACCCAGGAGGGCCACGACTTCGAGGGCCCGATCAAGGTCTCTCCCGACGGGCGCCTGGTGGCGTGCGTCCGGGGCAACCACGCCGACAGCGACCGGATCCCCGAGAACACCCTGTGGATCGTCGACCTGGCCACCGGTGAGGGGCACGCCGCCGGCGGCGAGCTGTGGCCGGCCGACGTCGCCTGGGCGCCCGACGGGCAGTCGCTGTACGTGGTCGCCGACGAGCGGGGCCGCCGCCCGATCTTCCGGGTGCCTGCCGACGGCTCCGAGCCGGTACGGCTCACGCCCGACGACGCGGCGTACATCTCCCTGAACGTCGCGCCCGACGGCGCCGTCTACGCGCTGCGCAGCAGCTGGAGTGCGCCGGCCGCGCCGGTCAGGGTCGCGGCCGACGGCACGGTGGAGGAGCTGGCCTCTCCGGCCCCCGCCCTGGAGCTGCCCGGCACGCTGACCGAGGTCACCACGACCGCCGACGACGGCGCGACGATCAGGGCCTGGCTGGTGCTGCCCGAGGGCGCCTCGGCGGAGAACCCCGCGCCCTTCCTGCTCTGGGTCCACGGTGGTCCGCTGTCCAGCTGGAACGACTGGTCCTGGCGCTGGAACCCGTGGATCATGGCCCAGAACGGCTACGCCGTGCTGCTGCCCGACCCGTGCCTGTCCACCGGGTACGGCCCCGAGATGATCCGGCGCGGCTGGGCGAACTGGGGTCCCCGTACCCACTCCGACCTGATGTCGATCACCGACGCCGCGCTGGAGCTGCCGGAGGTCGACGCCACCCGGACCGCCGCCATGGGCGGTTCGTTCGGCGGCTACATGGCCAACTGGCTCGCCGGGCACACCGACAGGTTCAAGGCGATCGTCACCCACGCCTCGCTCTGGAACCTGGACCAGTTCGCCGGGACGACCGACGCGTCCATGTACTGGCAGCGGGAGTTCGGCGCCCCGGGCAGCGAGCTGTACGAGAAGCTCTCCCCGCACCTGTCGCTGGAGGGGATCTCCACTCCGATGCTGGTCATCCACGGCGACAAGGACTACCGGGTGCCCATCGGCGAGGGGCTGCGGCTCTGGTGGGACCTCCAGCGTTCGGGCGTGGAGTCGAAGTTCCTGTACTTCCCGGACGAGAACCACTGGGTGCTCAAGCCGGGCAACGCCGTGGTCTGGTACGAGACCGTCCTCGCCTTCCTGGCCCAGCACGTCCTCGGCAGGGAGTGGAAGCGGCCGGAGTCGCTGTCGTGAACCCGACGCGGCGAGCGGAGTGGCCCGCGAAGGATGAGCGGTCCGCGCAGCGAGTGAGGAGCGGTGAGGGACGGTGGGCACTGTCGTGAACCCGACGCGGCGAGCGAGGGGCGGTGAGGGATCGTGGACGACGCGATGAGCTTCGGCCGGCTGGCCGAGGAGATCGCCAGGGAGGCCGGGGACATGCTCCTGGCCAAACGTCCGGCCCGGCCCGAGGTCGTGGTCACCAAGTCCAGCCCCACCGACATCGTGACCGCTCTCGACCAGGCGTCCGAGGACCTGATCCGTGCCAGGATCAGGGCGGTCAGGCCCGATGACGCGATCCTCGGCGAGGAGGGAGGCTCGACCGGCGGCGGCAGGGTCCGCTGGATCGTCGACCCGATCGACGGGACGGTCAACTTCCTGTACGGCGTGCCCGAGTGGGCGGTCAGCATCGCGGTCGAGGTCGACGGTGAGGTTGTCGCCGGTGTGGTCAACGTCGTGCCCCGCGGTGAGGTTTTCACCGCGGTCAAGGACGAGGGCGCGTGGCTGGCGGGGGAGCGGCTTCGCTGCAACGCCGGCGTGCCGCTGGATCGCGCCCTGATCGCCACCGGGTTCGGCTACGAGAGCAGGCGGCGCCAGGTGCAGGCGGAGGTGCTCGCCCACGTGCTGCCGCGCGTGCGCGACATCCGCCGGGGCGGTTCGGCGGCCTCGGACCTGTGTTCGGTGGCGGCCGGGCGGGTGGACGGCTACTACGAGCGCGGTCCGCAGTACTGGGACTACGCCGCCGGCGGTCTCATCGCCGCCGAGGCGGGCGCCAGGGTCGGCGGGCTGGGCGGCAAGCCGTCCAACCCGGGGCTCACGCTCTGCGCCGCACCGGGGCTGTTCGAGGAGTTGCACGACCTGCTGGCGCCCCTGGACCCCGAACGGGACGGCTGAGATGCGGGAACGCCCGAATGTGAAGGCACATGAGGGCCGCCGAGGTCCGGAGACGTCCGAACGCGGAGACGCGGGAGGACGGCCGAGGCGTGGGAATGCCTGAGCGCGGAGACGCGTGAGGACGCCCGAGGCATGAAAGAAGCCCCCCAACGATCGGCCGGGGGGCTTCTTTCACGCCTCAGCGCTGAATGAGGATGCCGTTGTCTGTGGCCAGACGGCGGAGATCCTCGATCTCGGCGGTGAAGGTGTCGGCGAGGTATTCGTCGCCGGTGGACCGAGCCTCCTGCAGGTTCTTGTAGGCCTGGTCGAGGCGGTGCTCGATCGTTGTTGTGAACTCGCCCATCTCACCTTCTTTCTCACGGGGGACGGAAGGTTCGCCGGTAGGGACTGGACCCGGCTGTACCCAACAAGTTACACGGACTAAACATGTGTGTTTTTCACGTCACACAGGGTGCTTACCGTCGAGGTGGGCTTACCGTCGGCTTACAGGGGATGTGACGACAATGGAGAGCCCGTTCCAACGACTGTTCACCGATTTCACGGGAGGTGCCAGGAGCCGTGCGAGTGCTTGTGGTTGAGGATGAGCGGGTGCTCGCGGACGCGATCGCGACCGGGCTCCGGCGTGAGGCCATGGCCGTGGACGTCGCCTATGACGGTGCCGGCGCGTTGGAGCGGACCGGTTACATCGACTACGACGTGATCGTCCTGGACAGAGACCTGCCCAAAGTCCACGGTGACGAGGTCTGCCGCCGCCTGGTGGCCGAGCGGACCGCGTCACGGATCCTGATGCTGACCGCGTCGGGAGACGTGGACGACAAGGTGGAGGGGCTGGGGCTGGGCGCCGACGACTACCTGGCCAAGCCCTTCGTGTTCATCGAGCTCGTCGCGCGGGTGCGGGCGCTCGGACGCCGTTCGGCCCCGGCTCTGCCGCCGGTGCTGGAACGGGCCGGGGTCCGCCTGGACCCGGGCAAGCGGCTGGTCGCCAGGAACGGCGAGGAGATCGCGCTCACCAAGAAGGAGTTCGCGGTCCTGGAGGAGCTGATGCGCGCCGAGGGCGCGGTCGTCAGCCAAGAGGACCTGCTGGACAAGGCGTGGGACGAGAACATCGACCCGTTCACCAACGTGGTGCGCGTCACCATGATGACCTTGAGGAAGAAACTGGGCGAGCCTCAGGTGATCGAGACAGTGCCCGGGGTCGGATACAAACTGTGAGCATGCCGCATGGCGGGGGAGAGCGGCCCTCGAACGAGCCGCGCGGGTCAGTGCCGACCCACCCGATGATCAGTCCGCATTCCGAACGGAGTGCCTGGAGAGGCGAGCACCTGAGCTCCGAGGGCCCGGTGGGGGGCGGCGACCGGCCTCCGCCGCCGAACGGCCCGCCGCGGTGGGACGGTCCGCCTCCGGTGGGCGCCGCCCCGATACGGCGCACGCCGCTGGAGCGGCTTCGGACGGCGATGGACCGCCTGAGCGTCCGGTGGCGGCTGACCATCACCTACGGCGTGCTGTTCTTCGTGGCCGGGGCCCTGCTCATGCTCGTGATCTACATGATGGTGGGCTGGGCGCTCAATACGGCATGGCCCGCGTTCCCGATCGACCTGAACGGGCTGATATCCCCCAGTGACGTGGACAAGATCGAAGGGCAGTGGTACTGGCAGCAGCAAAGCGCGGTCTCCGGGGCGCAGAAACTGCTGCTCACCCGCTCCCTGCTGGCCCTGGCGGGCATCGGCATCCTGGCGACCATCATCGGCTACATCGTCGCCGACCGGGCGCTCAAGCCGATCCAGCAGATGACCGCCACGGCCCGCAAGCTGTCGGGCTCCACGCTCGCCCACGAGCGGATCGACCTCAAGGGGCCCGACGACGAGCTCAAGGAACTGGCCGACACCTTCGACGCCATGCTGACCAGACTCAATGTGGCATTCGACACACAACGAAGGTTTGTGGCCAACGCCTCACACGAGCTCCGCACCCCGTTGACGATCAATCGGACGGTCCTGGAGATCGCCTTGGGCGACCCGGAGGCGTCGGGTGATCTGAAGGCGCTGGGCCGCACGCTTCTGGAGGTCAACGCCCGCAACGAGCGCCTCATCGAGGGCCTGCTGCTGCTGGCCCGCAGCGAGCGCGAGCTCAGCGTGCGCAAGCCGGTGGACCTGAAGGAGGTGGCCGAGACCGCCGTCGAGCAGCTCACCTCGCGGGCCGAGGAGGCGGGCGTCTCGGTGACCACCGAGCTCCAAAGTGCCGAGACCATAGGCGATCCGGTGCTTCTCGAACGTTGCGTGGCCAACCTCGTGGAGAACGGGATAAAGCACAATCTTCCTGAATCAGGACGTCTATGGGTCCGGGCGGGAATGGTGGAGGGGGCCTTGGTTGTTCAGGTGGCGAACACGGGGCCACACGTTCCCGCATACGAGGTGAACAGCCTGTTTGAGCCGTTCCGGCGGCTCAACGCGGACCGGGTCGACTCGTCCAAGGGGGCGGGTCTCGGGCTGTCCATCGTCCGTGCGGTCGTGCGGGCTCACGGGGGCAATGTGACCGCCATACCCAGGGATGGGGGAGGTCTAGTGGTCACCGTGAGACTTCAGGCACGTTGATCCGGCGGGGAGAGTCTCGTTCACGCCGTACATGTGGTTGGATGTGCCGTCGAACACGGTGGTGCATGCCGCCAATGCTGTGGTTTACGCCATATTTGGCTAACCGTGCCCATTGGCAGTGAGTCCCTCACGTGTAGGGAGGTTCAGTGACCATTCCGGCGGGGTACCGAAGCAGGAATCTCTTTGGCGGATTGGGCACAAGTTGTGCCTCTCGAACGTTACACACGCGCGAGTTAAGCGCAGACAGATAGACGAGGGGGATGGAGCAAACTGATGGCTACCGATTACGACAGCCCACGCAAGACTGACGACGATCTTAGCGAGGACAGTCTTCAGGAACTGCAGGCACGCCGGACCGACAAGGCTTCGGGCAGTATTGACATCGACGAGACGGATCTCGCCGAGTCGCTGGAACTGCCGGGCGCCGACCTGTCCAACGAAGAGCTTTCGCTCCGGGTGGTCCCTCTTCAGGCGGACGAGTTCACCTGCGCGCGTTGCTTCCTGGTGCATCACCGCAGTCAGCTCGCCGTTGAGAGGAACGGCCAGCGGATCTGCCGGGAGTGCGCGGCCTGACGATGTTCCGATGGCCTGTCCGATGTGTGTCCGCCTATGGACGGGTAGGGCCACAGGACAAGCCCTGAGGAGGTTCCGCGACATGACGTCAGAGAACAAACAGACCGGCGCTGAGCCGACCGACTCCGTGGCCGAGGAGTCGGCCGGCGCGTCGGAGCGTGAGGTGGCCGAGCTCGTCGGCAGGCTCGCAGAGTCCGACGACATGGATGGCGCCGAGCGGCGACGGCTGCTCGGCCGCCTGACGAAGTCACTCTCCGCGGGGGCGAAGAACGCCAAGGCCACCGGGGCGGGCCGGAGCCGCTGGCTGGCCGACGTGTTCATGGCCGTGGCGCCTCGCATCCCCATTCGCGACCTGCACACCCTTTCCGCGCACCATCAGGGCCTCACCTCCGAGGCTTTGGCCGACGACCTGGCGCGCACCGCGGCCAAGGCCACCATGACGGTCGGCGCCATCGGCGGAGCCGTCGCGGCGGCCGAGTTCGCCGCCCCGCCGCTCCTGCTCTCCGCTCCCGCGCAACTGGTGGCCGAAACCCTCGTGGTCGCCGCCATCGAGGTCAAGCTCATCGCCGAACTTCACGAGGTGTACGGCATTCAGGTGCCCGGCAGCGGTTCCCAGCGGGCCATGGCCTTCGCGACGGCCTGGTCGAAACAGCGCGGCGTGGACCCCATGACTCCCTCCTCGGTCACCCTCGCGCTGGGCGCGGCGACCAAGACCGCCCTTCGCAATCGGTTGATGCGCACCCTCGGAAGGCACCTGACCACATTCGGGCCCTTTCTCACCGGGGCCGTGGCCGGTGGGTTTCTCAATCGCGCCGCCACAAGGAAACTCGCGGAGGCCGTACGGGCGGATCTCAGAGTTCATCAAGCCTTGCCACCTGGAAAGTCATAAAAAGGCCTGAATCGGGTAGTTAGAGCGGGAAACACGACTACCTGGAGGAATTTGTGCAGGGCCGCAGTTCATTTCTGATCGTCGCCAACCGCCTTCCCGTCGACCGGGTCGGTGGGGATATGTGGCGGCGAAGCCCCGGCGGCCTTGTCACCGCGATCGCCCCCGTTCTGCAGGGAAGAGCGGGCGCCTGGATCGGCTGGCACGGCGCTCCCGACGAGAAACTCGAACCCTTCGAGCACGACGGCATGCAACTCATCCCCGTGCCGCTGTCGGGGCCGGAGGTGGAGCTCTACTACGAGGGCTTCTCCAACGCCACGCTCTGGCCGCTGTACCACGACGTGGTCGCCCCGCCCACGTATTCGCGGGTCACCTGGGAGGCCTACCGCACGGTCAACGAGCGCTTCGCCCGCGCCGCCGCCGAGGAGGCCGCGGAGAACGCGGTCGTGTGGATCCAGGACTACCAGCTCCAGCTGGTCCCGGCCATGCTGCGCAAGCTCCGTCCCGACCTGCGCATCGGTTTCTTCCTTCACATCCCCTTCCCGCCGGGCGAGCTGTTCTACCAGCTCCCCTGGCGGAGAGAGATCCTGGAGGGCCTGCTCGGCGCGGACCTGGTGGGGTTCCAGCGGCCCGGCGGCGCCTCCAACTTCATCCGGCTCTGCCGCCGCCTGCTCGGTCTCCAGCACCACAAGCACGAGATCCAGGTGGACGACCGCATCGTGCGGGCCCGGGCGTTCCCCATCTCGGTCGACTTCAGCGAGCTGGACTCCCTGGTCCGCGAGCCGCACATCATCGAACGGGCGAAAGAGATCCGCGCGGAGCTGGGCGACCCCGAGTGCATGCTGCTCGGCGTGGACCGGCTGGACTACACCAAGGGCATAGGCCAGCGGCTGAAGGCGTTCGGGGAGCTGCTCACGGAGGGTTCGATCAAGCCGGGGGAGGCGGCGTTCGTGCAGATCGCGACGCCCAGCCGGGAGCGGGTCGAAGAATACATGCGCCTGCGCGACTCGATCGAGCTGCAGGTCGGCCGGATCAACGGCGAGCAGGGCGAGTTCGGCCAGCAGCCGGTGCAGTACATGCACCAGTCGTACGGCCGTGACGAGCTGGCCGCGCTCTATCTCGCGGCGGACGTGATGGTGGTGACGCCGCTGCGCGACGGGATGAACCTGGTGGCCAAGGAGTACATCTCCTGCCGCAACGACCTGCGCGGCGCGCTGGTGCTCAGCGAGTTCGCCGGAGCGGCCGACGAGCTGCGCCAGGCGTTCATGGTGAACCCCTACGACGTGGACGGGCTCAAGCGGGCGATGCTCGCCGCGATGCGGGCCACACCGCATGATCTGTCCCGCCGGATGCGCTCGCTGCGCCGCCGGGTGGCCACCTACGACGTGGACCGCTGGGCGAGGGAGTTCCTCGACGCCCTCGAATCCTGATCCTCCCGGTACGGCCTGCCTCCCGGTACGGCTCGTTCCGGTGCGGCCCGCCGGGAGGGCCTGTCCCGGCGGGCCGGCCGGGAGGCGCCCCCGGAGCTTGTCGGGGCGCCCTCGGACGGCCCGGCACGGCGCCCCGGACGGAACGCCCGCCGTCAGGAGACGATGTCCTTCGCCGAGTCCTTCACGCCCTTCCACGCGTCGTAGCGCCTCCTGGCGGTGCGGGCGACCACGATCTGCGCGACCTGCATGCCCACCCCCATCACCACGGCGTAACCGATCGCCTCACCGAGACCGATCTCCAGCGATTCGTTGTCGACCGGAGGCTTCTTGCCCGTCGTCTTCTCCCAGGCGAATCCGATGACCTTCTTGGCGCCCCACGCCGTGGCGATTCCTATCAGACCACCAATGGCTCTCCACGCCATATCCTGCTTTTCGGTCTTGTCGGCCATGGGTTCCTCCTCTTTGCGGCCCGCACGAGAACACTAGTCTCCTCAAGCGTGACATCACGGGAAGCCATACCATAGGGAGGCATGACGAAACAGCGACCGCACCCCGCGCCCATGCCCGAGAAACCGACTCTCGACGGCCTGGAAACCGTATGGGTAGCCCGCTGGGAGGCCGAGGGAACATACCGCTTCGACAGGTCGCGCACGCGAGACGAGATCTACTCGATCGACACCCCGCCGCCTACCGTCTCCGGTTCCCTCCACGTCGGCCACGTCTTCTCCTACACCCACACCGACACCGTCGCCCGCTTCCAGCGCATGCGGGGCCGTGAGGTCTTCTATCCCATGGGCTGGGACGACAACGGCCTGCCCACCGAGCGCCGGGTGCAGAACCACTTCGGTGTGCGCTGCGACCCCTCCGTCGCCTACGACCCCTCGTTCGAACCGCCGGCCAGGCCCGACGCCAAACGGCAGGTGCCGATCTCACGGAGAAACTTCATCGAGCTGTGCGAGCGGCTCACGGTCGAGGACGAGAAGGCGTTCGAGGAGCTCTGGCGCCGCCTGGGCCTGTCGGTGGACTGGTCGCTGACCTACGCCACCATCGGGGACGACGCGCGGGCCGCCTCCCAGCGCGCGTTCCTGCGCAACCTGGCCCGCGGCGAGGCCTACGTCTCGGAGGCGCCCACGCTCTGGGACGTCACCTTCCGCACGGCCGTCGCCCAGGCGGAGCTGGAGGACCGCGAGTGGCCGGGCGCCTTCCACCGGGTCGGCTTCACCCTGTCGCAGGAGCAGCGGGCCAGGGGGTTCGGCGACCGGGTCTGGGTCGAGACGACCCGCCCCGAGCTGATGCCCGCCTGTGTGGCGCTGGTCGCCCACCCGGACGACGAGCGCTACCGGCCGCTGTTCGGCACCACGGTCAGAACGCCCGTGTTCGGCGTCGAGGTGCCGGTGCTGGCCCATCACCTGGCCGAGCCCGAAAAGGGCTCGGGCATCGCGATGATCTGCACCTTCGGCGACGTCACCGACGTCATCTGGTGGCGCGAGCTCGACCTGCCCACCCGGGCCGTCATCGGCTGGGACGGCAGGCTGCTCCCCGAGGCCCCCCACGGCGTCCCCGCGGAGCCGTACGCCGAGCTGGCGGGCAAGACCGTGCACGGTGCCCGCGAGCGGATCGTGGAGCTGCTGCGCGGGTCCGGCGACCTGGAGGGCGAGCCCCGGCCGGTGAGTCGCGCGGTGAAGTTCTACGAGAACGGGGACAGGCCGCTGGAGATCGTCTCAACCCGCCAGTGGCACATCCGCAACGGGGGACGCGACCGCGCCCTCAGAGAGGCCCTCCGGAGCAGGGGAGAGGAGATCTCCTGGCACCCTCCCCACATGAAGGTCCGCTACGACAACTGGGTCGAGGGACTGGCAGGCGACTGGCTGATCTCCCGGCAGCGCTTCTTCGGCGTGCCGATCCCGGTCTGGTACCCGCTGGACGACGCCGGTGAGCCCGAACACTCCTCGCCGATCCTGCCGGATGAGTCCACGCTGCCCATGGACCCCTCCAGCGACGTGCCACCCGGTTACGCCGAGGACCAGCGCGGCAAACCCGGAGGCTTCACCGCCGACCCGGACGTCATGGACACCTGGGCGACCTCGTCCCTGTCCCCGCAGATCGTGGGCGGCTGGGAGCGGGACGACGACCTGTTCGAGCGGGTCTACCCGATGGATCTCCGTCCCCAGGGGCAGGACATCATCCGCACCTGGCTGTTCGCGAGCGTCGTCCGCTCCCACCTGGAGCACGGCGTGCTGCCGTGGAAGCACGCCGCGATCTCCGGATGGATCCTCGACCCGGACCGCAAGAAGATGTCCAAGTCCAAGGGCAACGTCGTCACGCCGATGGGCCTGCTGCGGGAGTACGGCTCGGACGCGGTCCGCTACTGGGCCGTCAGCGGGCGGCTGGGCACCGACGCGACCTTCGACACCGGCCAGATCAAGATCGGCCGCCGTCTGGCCATCAAGCTCCTGAACGCCTCCAGGTTCGTCCTGAACCTGGGGGAGGACGGCGGCGAGGTCACCGAGCCGATCGACCTGTCGATGCTGGCCCGGCTGTCGGAGGTGGTCACCGAGGCCACCGAGGCGTTCGAGGCCTATGACCACACCCGGGCACTGGAGAGGACCGAGCGGTTCTTCTGGGAGTTCTGCGACGACTACCTGGAGCTGGTCAAGACCAGGGCCTACGACACGGACGGGCCCGCGCGCTCGGCTCACGCGGCGCTGCGGGAGGCGCTCGACGTCATGCTCCGGCTGTTCGCCCCGTTCATGCCGTTCGTCACCGAGGAGGTCTGGTCGTGGTGGCGCGAGGGCCCGGTGCATCGGGCGGCCTGGCCCACGCCGCCCGGGCGCGACGGCGATCCGGAGCTGCTCCCGGTGGTGGCCGCGGTCCTCGGCCGCGTCCGCAAGGCCAAGTCGGACGCCAAGCTCTCGATGCGGGCCGAGGTCTCCCGGCTGACCGTCGGCGGCGCGCGGATCGACCTCGTACGGCAGGCGCAGGACGACCTGTGCGGCGCGGGCGTCATCGAGGAGTTCGTGCTCCGGCCGGGCGAGGGCGAGCTACTGGTGGAGGTCACCCTCTCCTGACCGCGGGAAAACCGGATTCGACCCCGATCCGGCCGATAATCCGAACGTTACTCTGACCTCCGTGGTGAGGCTCCCGAATCGGTCGGCTGTCTTATCTTCAAGAGACCGACAGGTGAGGGAGGACGGAATTATGACTCCAGGATGCGGTAACTGCAGTTGTTATCTTGAGGATCGGGTGATTTCCCGGCCGCCGGAAGAGCGCTGACCCGAACCGCTGTGGATAGGCCCGGTCATATGACCGGGCCTATCCTTTGCCGTCGGCCACATCCGGGTGATAACCGTCCTTTACCATCGGCCGTGTCCAGGTGATAACCGCGCGCATTCCCCGCCGTGGCGTGACAGTCTGGAAAGCGTGATCTCCGATCGGGAACGTCTGACGCGGCTGGTACCGCGCACACTGCTTCGCCTGGCCATGTGGAGCCTGTGTCTGATCATCATCGGCTGGGCCGTCTTCTACTCGGCGCAGTTCATCGCGACGCTGCGCATCGTGGTCCTGCCGGTGGCCATCGCGCTGTTGCTCACGGCGCTGCTGTTCCCGATCACCCGGCGCCTCAAAAGCAGGGGCATGAAGCCGATCTACGCCACCTGGATCACCATGCTGATCGCGCTGGCGGTGCTGGGCGGCATCGGCTGGTTCATCGGCCTGCGCGCCAACGACGAGTTCCCCGGCCTGGTCGACCAGGTGAGAGACACCTCGAAGACCATCGAACAGTGGCTCTACACCGGGCCGCTGCACCTGCAGCGGAGCCAGATCACCTCGTGGATCGACGAGATCGCCAAGCAGATCACCGCGCAGCGCAACCAGATCACCCAGACGGTGCTCACCGGTGCCACGGTGGCGCTGGAGGTGCTGGCCTCGCTGGTGCTGCTGGTCTTCGTCACCTTCTTCTTCCTGAAGGACGGCGAGCAGATCTGGTCGTGGTTCCTGAAGGGGTTCGGCTCGGCGGCACCCCGCGTCGACAGGGCGGGGCGGGCCGCCTGGGTGACGCTCTCGCACTACGTGCAGGGCACGGTGGCGGTGGCGGCCGTGCACGGCGTCATCATGGGCATCGTGCTCGCCGGGATGGGCGTGCCGCTCTGGGCGCCGCTCGCCGTACTGATCTTCATGGCCAGCTTCATCCCCATCGTCGGCATCATCATCGCCGGCAGCGTCGCCACGCTGGTCACCCTGGGGGCCAAGGGCCCGATCTACGCCCTGATCTTCCTTGGCATCCTGCTGGTGGAGCAGCAACTGGAGAACCACGTGCTCCAGCCGCTGATCGTCGGCCGGGCGGTGCGCTTCCACCCGCTGGCGATCATCCTGGTGCTGGCCGTGGGCGGCATCCTGGCGGGCATCGCCGGGGCGGTGGTGGCGGTGCCGGTGGCGGCCGTGTTCTACCGGGCGCTCCCCGAACTCAGAAGTGATCCGCCGATCGCCCTGCCTCCGGCGTCGGTCCCGCCCCAGCCTCCACCGCCGACATCGCCGGCCGGTTCCGCCGAGCCCGCCGAAACCGACGACGGGCGGGGAAGGGCGGCCGGGTCCGGCGAGCCGGGTAGGACAGGCGAGCCCGGCAGGACGGACGAGCCCGGTGCGCCCGATGAGCCCGGTGAGCAGATGGATGCGGAATCCTCACAACCCAAGGGGTAACGTTCTGCCCCGTGACTCGTTCCGCCGTGACGACCTCTCCGCCGGGAGCGACCCGTCCGCCGACGCGTGCCGGTGCGCCCGCCTCCGTCCGGGCCGATACGACCCCGTATCCGCTGGCCCGGTGCGGCGGCATCTCCGGCCGGAGGGCGTACCTTGAGGCTGAGGGCCGGATCGGTTTCCCGGACGGCCCGGTCGCCGTGCCGTCCGCCGAGGTCTTCGTCGAGGTGGGCACGGAGCACTTCGCCGTGCGCGGCGACGCCACAACCATTGCCGACGAGCACCACGAGTACGAGGGGAACCCGTGACCGACAACGTCGAGGTGCTGATCCACCGGATCGACGCCGAGCTGCCGCTGCCGTCCTATGCTCACCCCGGTGACGCCGGCGCGGACCTCTACGCGGCCCAGGACGTCGAGCTGCTCCCCGGGGAGCGGGTCATGGTGGGCACCGGCGTGACGATCGCCCTGCCAGACGGGTACGCGGCGTTCGTCCACCCCCGTTCGGGTCTGGCCACCAAACACGGTGTGACCATCGTGAACGCCCCGGGCACGGTGGACGCGGGCTACCGGGGTGAGATCAAGGTGACGCTGCTCAACACCGACCTCAAGGACGCGGTACGGCTGCGCCGGGGGGATCGCATCGCGCAGCTCGTGATCCAGAAGGTGGAGCGGGCGGTGTTCCACGAGGTGGACCGGTTGCCCGGGTCGGCGCGAGGCGCCGGCGGGTTCGGATCCACCGGACGTTGACAGAGAGCCGAATCCGGCGTGGTGGGCGAGGTGGCAGATGAGGATCCGGAGCCGAAGCGGTCTCGGTCCGGAGATCGGCCGCGGGGCACGCACGACGAGTGGTGAGCGACCAGTGAAATTTCAAGGAGCGTGAGGAAAGTGTTCGGACGTCGCCGTCGCGAGGAGTCCCCGGCCGTGGCCGAGGAGGTCGAGCAGGCCGAGGAGGTCGAGGAGACCCCGACCCGCGAGTCGGGGCCGTGGGATTCGGAGGAGCAGTACTCCGAGCGGGAGCGGGTCGATCTCGGCGGCATGCGCCTGCCGGTCGACCCGGGGTTCGAGGTGCAGCTCAATCTGGCGGGCGACCAGATCGTCGGCGCGGTCGTCCTGTTCAACGAGAGCGCCCTGCAGGTGCACGCGTTCGCGGCGCCGAAGCGGAGCGGCATCTGGGACGAGGTCAGGGGCGAGCTCGCCGAGGGCGTGAAGAGCGCCGGAGGCACGACGGAGGAGAGGGAGGGGCCGTTCGGGATCGAGCTGGCCGCCCAGGTTCCCGCTGACGGGGGAGCCCCCCAGCCGGTCCGCTACCTCGGTGTCGACGGCCCGCGCTGGTTCCTGCGCGCGGTGATCAGCGGGCGGGCCGCGGTGGACGCGGAGATCGCCGCGACCCTGGAGGGGGTCGTCCGCGACATCGTCGTGGTCCGCGGCGACGAGCCGATGGCGCCCAAGGAGGCGATCGAGCTCAGGCTTCCGCCGGAGGCCAGGAGCGCGATGGAGCAGCAGGAAGCCGGTGGGGACGTGCCCGATCTCAATCCTTTCGAGCGCGGCCCGGAGATCGCTGAGATTCGCTGACGTAGGGGATCGCGTACGCTGATTCAACTCGTATGTGAAGGAGCGGTCGTGGGTTCTCAGGAACCGCATAAACAAGGCGGATTTCGAGGTTTCTTCCGGCGGCTGGCGACCAGCCAGGCCGAGCTGGAGGCCGACGAACTCCAGCAGGACCTTGATCGTCACGGTGCCACGCCCATCGTCTCGTGTGGTGGGCGTCGCCGGTTCTGTGTCACCGGCACACTCCGGACCGTGACCCTGCGGCCTCGCGGGGGTGCGCCGGCCCTGGAGGCGGAACTCTACGACGGCTCGGACGTGATCGATCTGATCTGGCTGGGCCGTAGGAAAATCGCCGGAATCGAACCAGGCCGGATGGTGCTGGCCGAAGGGCTCGTCAGCATGCAGGATGGGCGCAAGGTGATGTTCAACCCCAGATACGAGCTCCGTCCGGCTGGCGGTGCGTGAGCGATCGACGATCACGGAGCGGTGAGCGAGAAGATGACCACCTCCCATGAGGCCGCCGTGCACGACACGGTAGAGGCCGTGATTCGCGGTCAGCTCGTCAAGGCCTTCGGCGGAGTGCGAGGCACCATCGAGGCGGCCGTGCCCACCATCACCTTCACCGGGATGTGGATCGGCACCTCGGACCTGAAGATGTCCCTGATCGTCAGCATCGCGGCCGCGGTGGTGCTGCTGGCGGTACGGCTGGTGCAGCGTTCGACGCCGCAGTTTGTGATCAACAGCTTGATCGGCATCGGCATCGGAGCGTTCTTCGCCTCCCGCACCGGTGCCGCGGAAGACGTCTTCCTGCCGGGCATCATCTACAACGCGGCCTACTCCGTGGCCATGCTGCTCTCGATCGTCGTCCGGTGGCCGGTGGTGGGCTTCCTGATCGGATCCGTCACCGGTGACCCGACGGCCTGGCGCAGAGACCCGGCCGTCGTGAAACTGTGCGTCAAGCTCACCTGGCTGCTCATGATCCCGTGCGTGATCCGGGTGGCCGTGCAGCTCCCGGTCTACCTGATCGGCAGGGACGAGGCGGTCGCGGAGCTGGGCATCCTCAAGATCGCGATGGGCTGGCCGCTCCAGGTCGCGGCCCTCGCCGCCATGGTGTGGCTGCTGACCAGGAACAAGACCCCGGTCCAGGCCGCCACCTCCTGAAAGTGAGGGTCCGGTACGGCGTCGCCGTACCGGACCTCCCTCATCGTGGCCCCGTGCCGTTCGGCCCGGGTCTCGCTCAGTGCGGCGCCCGGTGGGGGGACAGAAGCTCCGCCAGCTCCTCCTCGACCTCCTGGCTGGCGACGAACATCAGCTCGTCCCCGGCCTCCAGCGGGTCGTCGGCGGTGGGCACCAGCACCCGGCCCTCGCGGAGGATCGCGACCAGGGCGGTGTCGTCCGGCCACGGCACCGAGCCCGCGCGCTGCCCGACGACCGGCGCGTCCTCGGGCAGGGTGAGCTCGACCAGGTTGGCCTGGCCCTGACGGAAGGTCATCAGGCGGACCAGATCGCCGACGCTCACCGCCTCCTCGACCAGCGCGCTCAGCAGGCGCGGGGTGGAGACGGCCACGTCGACGCCCCACGACTCGTTGAACAGCCACTCGTTCTTGGGGTGGTTGATCCGGGCGACCACCCGCGGCACACCGTACTCGGTCTTGGCCAGCAACGAGACGACGAGGTTGACCTTGTCGTCACCGCTGGCGGCGACGACCACGTGGCAGTCGGCCAGGCCGGCCTCGTCCAGCGAGGAGATCTCGCAGGCGTCGGCGAGCAGCCACTCCGCCCGCGGCACAGTGTCGATCTTGATGGCCTTGGGGTCGATGTCGATGAGCAGGACCTCGTGGCCGTTCTCCAGGAGCTCGGCCGCGATCGATCGGCCGACCGCCCCGGCACCCGCGATGGTGACGCGCATCAGTGCTCCTCCTCCGGTGCCGCGGACAGCACCTTGTTGATGCGGTCCATGTCACTTCCGACCGCCATGACGTGCAGGATGTCACCCTCCTGCACCACGGAGTCGTTCTTGGGAAGCAGGGTCTCGCCCATCCGGTTGATGAACGCCAGACGGGTGCCGGCGGCCTCCTCCAGGTCCTTGGCCGTCGTGCCGACCCAGCCGTGGTGGCAGGCCACCTCGGCCAGCACCACGGCCCCGGTGGGGTCGCGCCACAGCGGCTCGGCGCCCTCGGGAAGGACGCGACGCAGGATCTGGTCGGCGGTCCAGCGGACGGTGGCCACCGTGGGGATGCCCAGCCGCTGGTAGACCTCGGCGCGGCGGGAGTCGTAGATCCTGGCCACCACGTTGTCCACGCCGAACGTCTCGCGGGCGACCCGGGCGGAGATGATGTTCGAGTTGTCGCCGCTGCTCACCGCCACGTAGGCGCCCGCGGACTCGATGCCGGCCTCTTCCAGGACGTCCTTGTCGAAGCCGATCCCGGTCACCCGGCGGCCCCTGAAACCGGCCCTCAGACGGCGAAACGCCTGTGGGTCGCGGTCAATGATCGCAACCGAGTGGCCGCTGTCCTCGAGGATGTGCGCCAGGGTCGAACCCACTCGGCCACATCCCATGATCACGATATGCATGCTCCCCCGCCGGTCGGGTTGAGGCGGATCTTGGTCTGATGTATTTAGTCAGTATGGCCCGCTCCGGGAGTGCCGCGTCAGCGGGGTTAAGCGATGGGGACTAGCATCTGCATACGTGTCGAAGGTGACGGACCTTGTCAAACGCCTTTTCATAGGGCAGGCGCTGCGCAGCACGCAGTTGCACGAGCAATTACTCCCCAAACGGATCGCGCTGCCGGTTTTCGCGAGTGATGCCCTTTCCTCGGTGGCCTATGCCCCGCAGGAGATCCTTGTCATCCTTTCGCTCGCCGGGGTTTCGTTCTACAACTTCAGCCCCTGGGTCGCCGCCGCCGTCGTTGTGGTGATGCTCACGGTCGTGGCGTCCTACCGCCAGAACGTGCACGCCTATCCCAGCGGCGGAGGCGACTACGAGGTCGCCACCGTCAACCTCGGTCAGAACGCCGGTCTGACCGTCGCCAGCGCGCTCATGGTCGACTACATCCTCACCGTCGCGGTGTCGGTGGCCAACGGCGTCGACTACGTGGGCGCCACGATCCCCTACGTCGCCGAGCACAAACCGCTGGTCGCGATCGCGATCGTCGTCCTGCTGACGGTGGTGAACCTGCGGGGCATCCGGGAGTCCGGCGCGGCCTTCGCCATCCCCACCTACGCCTTCATGGCCGCGGTCATCGGCCTGATCCTCTGGGGGGCCTTCCGGCTGCTCGTCCTGGGCCAGGAACTGCACGCGCCCACCGCCGGCTACGAGATCGTCACCGAGCAGAGCGACCTCACCTCGTTCGCGGCGGCCTTCCTCATCCTGCGCGCCTTCTCCTCCGGCTGCGCCGCGCTCACCGGCGTCGAGGCGATCAGCAACGGTGTGCCGGCCTTCCGCAAGCCCAAGAGCAAGAACGCCGCGACCACGCTGCTGATGATGGGCCTGGTCGCGGTGACGATGTTCATCGGCATCATCGCGCTCGCCCTGGCCTCCGGCGTCAAGGTCGCCGACCCCACCGTCGCCTACCGCGACGTGCTCATCAACGGTGTGCCCGCCGGCCCCGACTACTACCAGCAGCCGATCATCGCCCAGATCGCCGACGCGGTCTTCGGCAGCGGCTCGGTCTTCTTCTTTGTCATCGCCGCGGTCACCGCGCTGATCCTCTTCCTCGCCGCGAACACCGCCTTCAACGGCTTCCCCGTCCTCGGCTCGATCCTCGCCCAGGACCGTTTCCTGCCCCGGCAGCTGCACACCCGGGGCGACCGGCTGGCCTTCTCCAACGGCATCGTCATCCTGGCCGCCGGAGCCTGCCTGCTGCTGTGGGGTTTCAACGCCGACGTCAGCCGCCTGCTCAACCTCTACATCGTCGGCGTCTTCGTGTCGTTCACGCTGAGTCAGACCGGCATGGTCCGGCACTGGACCCGGCTCCTGAGAACCGAGAACGACTCGAAGATCCGGCACCAGATGCACCGCTCGCGGACCATCAACTTCTTCGGCGGTGTCATGACCGCGGTGGTGCTGGTGGTCGTGCTGGTCACCAAGTTCACCCATGGGGCGTGGATCGTCTGCGTGGCCATGCCGGTGCTGTTCCTGATGATGAAGGGCATCCACCGCCACTACGAGAACGTGGCCGCCGAGCTCGCCGTCGCCGAGGACATCCAGGTGGACGAGACGATGCTGCCGGCGCGCAACCACGCCATCGTCCTGGTCTCCAAGATTCACAAGCCGACCCTGCGCGCCCTCGCCTACGCCCGCGCCACCCGGCCGTCCAAGCTGGAGGCGATCACCGTGGGCGTGGAGGGCGAGGATGCCAAGGCGCTTCGCGAGGAGTGGGAGCGGCGCGGGATCCCGGTGCCGCTCAAGATGCTCGACTCGCCCTACCGCGAGATCACCCGGCCGGTCCTGGAGTACGTCAAGTCGCTGCGCCGCCGATCGCCCCGGGACGTGGTCAGCGTCTACATCCCCGAGTACGTCGTCGGACACTGGTGGGAGCACCTTCTGCACAACCAGAGCGCGCTGCGGCTGAAGGGCCGCCTGCTCTTCCAGCCCGGTGTGATGGTCATCAGCGTGCCCTGGCAGCTCCACTCCTCCGACCGGCTGAAGGGCCGTCCCGAGCCCTTCGCCCCCGGCGCCGTCCGCCGCCCCTGGCAGGAAGTGGCCCGGGACGAGGACGCCAAGACATAGCCTTCGTATGCACTACCTTCATATGCACTCCTGACCGCAAGGAGGCTTGACAGACGAACCTCGGGGGCACGCCATGGCGATAGAACTGACAGTGGGACCGGTTGCGCACGGTGGCTGGTGCGTCGCTCGCCATGACGGCCGGGTGGTCTTCGTACGGCACGCGCTCCCCGGCGAGCGGGTCCTGGCCGAGATCACCGAGGAGACCGCCCGGTTCCTGCGGGCCGACGCCGTCGAGATCCTCGAACCCTCCGCCGACCGGGTGACCCCGCCGTGCCCGTTCGCCGGGGCCGGCCGCTGCGGCGGATGCGACTGGCAGCACGCCTCCCTGGACGCCCAGCGCCGCATGAAGGCCGACGTGGTCGCCGAGCAGCTCAAGCGCCTGGCGGGCATCGACTGGAAGGGAACCGTCGAGGAGGTCCCCGGCGCCCCCGACGGCCTCGGCTGGCGCACCCGGGTCCAGTTCGCCGTCGGCCGTGACGGGGTCCCCGGCCTGCGCCGGCACCGCTCCCACGACATCGAGCCGATCGACGCCTGCCTGATCGCCCACGCGGAGGTGGAGAACGTCGGCGCCGAGGTCATGAACTGGCGCCACGCCTCCTCGGTCGAGGTCATCGCCTCCTCGGGCGGGGACCAGGCCGTCGTGGTCGCCCCCAAGCCCCGCCGTACGGTGGCCGTGCCCGATCTCGACACGAGCGTGGCCGTCTTCGTCGACGAGGGCAAGGGCCGCACCCGCGTCGTCCACGGCCGCAACCACCTCACCGAGCACGTCGGCGGCCGTGACTTCCAGGTGACCGGCAGCGGTTTCTGGCAGGTCCACCCCGGCGCCGCCGCCACGCTGCTGGACACGGTCATGGAGTTCGCCGACCCGAAGCCCGGGGAGTGGGCCCTCGACCTCTACTGCGGCGTCGGCCTGTTCGCCGCCGGCCTGGCCGAGGCGGTCGGCCCCGAGGGCGCCGTGTTCGGCGTCGAGTCCGAGTCCGTCGCCGTCCGCGACGCCGAACGCAACCTCCGCGACCTCCCCCAGGCGCGCTTCGCCCGGGGCCGGGTCGAGAACGCCCTCGACCACTTCGACATCGAACGCGCCGACCTGGTCGTCGTCGACCCGCCCCGCGCCGGGCTCGGCCGCGAGGTCGTCGAGCGCCTCGCCACCCTTGAGGCCGGCCGGATCGTCTACGTCTCCTGCGACCCGGCCACCCTCGCCCGCGACCTCGCCTGGTTCGGCGAGAGGGGTTACCGGCTCGCCGAGCTGCGTGCCTTCGACGCCTTCCCGATGACCCACCACGTCGAATGCGTGTCGCACCTGGTCAAAGAGTCGATCTAGGCTCTGACCAGCAGGAACGCAACACATGGTGTTTCATCAAGCCCCAGCGTCACCCAGGGCAAACCAAGATCGCTGCGCATAATCTGCGCATGAGATGCGCACGATCATGGCGACGCCCCGCAGCCGGTCCGGTCGCGGGGCGTCGCCATGCCGAGCGTCATTTGGTCGGCTGGCGACAGCCTGGATCGTGAGGACCCAGCCCTCCTCCTGCAGGAGCCTCACAGCCTGTCTGACGGTCTCACGGGCACTCCATGGGCTTGAACCATATGGGCCTCGCTGGGGACCGTCTGCATCGAACCAGGCCAGGCCGCGTGACCGACTGCTACTGGGAGCGCACGACGGGCTCGGGAGACGCCATCGCGAACGACTTCGTGAGCGACGCACCCCGTGGGGTGACTGCGACCCTAGTGAAGGGTGAGAACTTCAGGAGTGCGGGATGCGCGACTGACCGAGACATGTGAAAAGCCCCTGTTTTTCCCAATCTGAGGTATCCCGCCTCGTCTCTCGAAAAGGGGGCGTCATCACATGTGTCATGCAATGACACCGCTGCGCGCGGCGAGACCACGCAGCTCCGGCGCTGTACGCCCGGACACCAGCAGACCGGAGATGAGGGACTTCACCGCCGGACGTGCATGCGTCTCCTCAGGGGCATGGTGCTCGGCAGTCAGAAGCGCACGCACGCATTCGTCGCGGCGCCCCAACTGAGCGAACGCCGCGGCGATGTCGGTGTAATACCGGGATCGGCGTTCCACGCTGGGAAGTTTCTGGGGTGCGATCGCGCGGGCGGCGCTCAGGGCGGCTGCCGGATCGCCGGCCGAGTTCTCGGCCGAGATGAGATGCAGTTGCACAGTGACCGGGCTGAAACCCCCGCCGTGGTCGCGCAGCATGGTCCCGCCGAGCTCGACGGCGATCGCCGCGGCCTCGTCGGTGAGCTGTCGCATTCCTTTACGGTCGCCGCCTCGGGCCGCGGTGTAGGCCGCGGACTGGATCAGTAGGCCGCGCTCGGCGGCGCCGGCCCGCCCGGCATCGCGCAAGCTCGGTTCATCAGCGGCGGCCAACGCGATCGACATCGCCTGATCGTTCCATCCCGCTTTCCTGGCCAGTACAGCGAGGTTCCGCGCGGCCTCGGCCACCGTGAGCACATCGCCGCCGGCCGCGGCTAGTGGCCCGTCACTGAACCTTGGACGGGTAATTGATCTCCTGGGGTGAACCCGTCAGGCTGGCTGCTTCCGCAAGATAGGGAGGTGGTCATGGCGCGCCGACCAGAGGTGTTCGTCCGGCCGTTGTCGATGGAGGAAGGCCGCAGACTGCAGCGGATCACGAGGACCGCGAAGGATCCGATCAAGTTGCGGCGGGCGATCGTGGTGATGATGTCCGGCCAGGGCCAGTCGGTGCCGGACATCACCTCGTTGATGCAGGTCGGTGACGACTACGTCCGTGATGTCATCCACGCCTTCAACGAGCGGGGGTTTGACGCGCTGGACCCAAAATGGAGCGGGGGCCGTCCCCCGGCGATCAGTGAGCGGGTGCGTGAGCGCATCTGCCTGATCGCCAAGACGGTCCCCGCTGAGTGGGGCATCGCCGGCATGTCGACCTGGAGCCTGCGCACGCTGGCCGAGCACCTCATCGCCCGAGGGGTGGTGGCGGCGATCAGCCGCGAGCATCTGCGGCGGATCCTGCGCAAGGGCGGGGTGAGCTGGCAGACCACCACGACGTGGAAGGCATCCACCGACCCGCACTTCATCGCCAAGATGCGACGCGTGCTGAAGCTGTATGACAGCCCGCCCGCTGATGGGCGGGTGATCTGCGTCGATGAGCTCGGGCCGCTGAATCTGCTGCCGCGTAAGGGCAAACGGTGGCGACCTCAGGGTTCACCGGCCCGGCTGCGGGCCACCTACCATCGCTACGACGGCGTCATGCAGATGATCGCGGCCCTGGATCTGGCCACCGGCAAGCTGTTTTACCGCATCCGCAAACGCAAACGCTGGCGGGAGTTCTTGTCCTTCCTCAAGACGCTCCGGGCGCGCTGGCCTGGCGAAAAACTGCATGTGATCATGGATAACTACTCGCCGCACAAGCACCGCGAGGTCCGCGCCTGGGCGGCTGCCAACGATGTCGAGCTGGTGTTCCTGCCGACCTATGGCTCGTGGTTGAACTGGATCGAGTCCGAATTCGCCGCCTTGCGCTACTACGCCCTCAATGGCACTGATCACCGCAGCCATGCCGAGCAGAACGCGGCGATCGGCGCCTATGTGCGCTGGCGCAACGCCCAAGCCCGGCCCAAGACGAACTTCGCCGCCAGCTCACCCATCAGAAGCTGGACCAGTTACCCGGCCAAGGTTGCGTGACGGGCCACTAGTAGGGCTTGGTTAGGTGGGGACGGGCTGGGCGTGTCTGGGTAACGCTCGGCGGCAGGTGGGGCAGATTCCGGCCCAGCACGCCAGGAGTAGTTGCAACTCGGCGATGATCCGGTAGGTGCTCAAACCGCAGCCGGCACTTTTGGGTCGAGCCGCTCCAGGGTGCAGAAGGCGTGTGCGACCGAGGCCAGGGTCACGTGATGGTGCCAGCCACTCCAGGTGCGGCCCTCGAAGTGGTCCAGACCCAGGCCGGTCTTCAACTCCCGGTAGTCGTGTTCGATGCGCCAGCGGATTTTGGCCAGGCGCACCAGGCGCCGTAGCGGGATGTCTGCCGGGAGGGTGGACAGCCAGTATTTGGTCGGCTCGCTCTCACCAGGTGGCCATTCGGCCAGCAGCCAGCACACCGGCAGATCCTCGCCCATGTGCGCGCGGCGGATCCGTAGCCCCGCCGGCCGTACCCGCAGCGCGACAAACCGTGAGCGCAACGGCCCCTTGGACCCGGCCCGCCAGGTCACCGCGTGCAGCGCGCGCCGTCCGGCGGCGGTCACGATCTGCTGGGCTGAGCGCGGCTTGTCTCGATAACGCGGCACCGGCCGCCGCCCAGTCCCCGCATACGGCGCGACCGTCCGGCCGGCATCGATGCCCAGCAGCGCGGTATCGGAGCGCACCCCCACCACGTAGCCGATGCCACGCTCGGTCAAGCCCAGACGAAAGGCCCCGTCTTGGCCATAGCCCTCATCGGCGACCACCAGCGGCGCCTCCAGCCCCCAGCAACACAGCTCATCGATCATGTCCAAAGCCAGCTGCCACTTGGGCACATGAGTGATGTCCGCGGGGATCCGGGCCCGTTGCCTGCGCGCCGCCACCGCGGCCGAATCCTCCGTGCGCGGTGAGGCCGCATCCCACCCCTCGGGCACGAACAGCCGCCAGTTCACCGGACAGGACGCGACGTCGGTGACCAGGTGCACACTCGGGGCGACCTGGCAGTTAGCGGTCTTGCCCAGCGCCCCGCAGTACTGCGGGGCCACTCCCGGCGACTCCTCACCATCCTTGACAAAGGACACATCATCGACCACCCAGGCGGCCGGGTTGATCGCCGTGTCCATCCGCCAGGCCAGCTCGGCCAGCACCAGTTGATGTGACCAGGGGGCGTCGGTGAGAAACTGCTGCAGCCCCTGGCGGTCCACGCCCAGCCGGGCCGCCATCGGCTCCATCGATTTACGGGCCCCGTCGGTCAGCAGGCCGCGCACATATCGTTCGCCCCATCGCCGCTGATCAGCACGGGCGAAACAGGAGAACACCTCGGCGGCGAACGTCTCCAGTCGCGCCCGCACGGCCTCGAGTTCTTGAGGGGTCATCTTCCCTCACCCCCAACGCAGGTGACATACCGTCTCCTACCCGAGGTAACCAAGTCCTACTAGTTGGCGTGCACGGTCGGCAGCCATCCAACCGAGTTGCTGCTCGTCGAGCTTGACGAGCATGCGGGTTGCCAGAACGTAGCTCTGTGAGAGGAGTGCGTGATCCGTTTCGCTGTTGCCGAGCGCGTGCCCGGCGCGGATCAACCGGGGTAGGCGTACGGCGAGGCTGCCGTAACGGCAGGCGTGGAAGTCGGCGAGGGCCCGCGAGAGTTCCGCGGGCACCTGCTTAGGCGACGGGTCGCCGAGAGGGTTGCCGAGGCCGAGCATCGCGTCACGTAGGCCGGCGACGAGTACCTCGCCGAGCAGGGCCTCGTTTGCCTGTGCGGTGCCACTTCCAAGGATTCGAGAGCTCGCGGCGGCGGCAGCCGTGACCGCTAGGTTCGCCAGCAAATTTCGTCGACGCACCGGATCTTCCCCGTCCTCCCGTTGACCCCTCTCCACACTATGAGCAGGCAGGCACGGATATGCGGTGGTTGGTACGGTCGCCTGTCCGTGTCGGGTCTTCGGCCGGGGCGGTGCCAGGCCAAGGGCTTGATGCGGGATGCCGAGCGCCTCAGCGAAACACTTCAACACGGCGACGTCGGTCATCGGGGAGATGCCCCGCTCGTAGCGGGACACCTGGGCCGCAGAATATCCGGCGAGCTGGCCGAGCTGGGCAAGCGTCAGTTGTCGCGCTTGCCGTATCTGACGTACGAGTTCCCCAGGAGTCACGGGGGATGATGCTTCCGTTTTGTCGATCGCACTCATACCTGTCCCCGCTGGTAGCTGAGACCACGCCCCTTTCAACCTACGCGCGCCTGAGCGCCTCTGACAGGGCCTTTGCACCACACGCAAACGCCTTTGCAGCACAGGGCAACGCCCCTCCCGTAGCCGGGCCGGATGCGGTCACCTCATGTGCAGGCGGCTCGCGCTCAGCGGGCCGCTACCGATTCGGTCTGCTCCCTGGGAGGACTTGATGCAGTCTCCGACCTTGGTTGCGTCTGCGGCACGTACCGCAGATGCCCGCCTCGCTCCCGATTACTACTTCCGCTCCGACGGTCTCGGCGCCTACATCACGGGTCTGCTGAGCAACTGCCGGACAGTCTTCGACATCAAACCCGCCATGACGGCCGACCTCGACAACCCCGTCGCCGTGGGCCTCGAAGGTCTGCCTCGTGGCGTCGTCGAGGCCGGCGCTCTACTCAGGGGCGAGGTCATCGTCGAGGCCGGCGCCCGCGTCGAGGCCGGCGCTCAGATCGTCGGACCGGTGCTGATCTGTGCTGGCGCCGTCGTGGCCGCCGGCGCCCTGGTCCGCGATCACAGCGTGATCGGCCCCGGCTGCCGGATCGGGTTCGGCGCGGAGATCACCCGTAGCCTGCTGGCCGGGCACGTCTTCGTCAAACATCCGTGCTTCATCGGCGACTCGGTGATCGGGCGACGCGCCAACATCGGCTCTTTCTGCTCCACCACCGGCCTACGATGCGACCGCGGGCCGGTTACCGAACCGGCGATCGACGAGATCACCGTCAACCTCGACGGGCAGCGCATCACCACCGGGCAAACGAAATTCGGTGCCGTCGTCGGCGACGAGGTCGCTCTGCCGGCCGGAACCGTCCTGTCGCCGGGAACGCTGATCGGCCCCGGCACGGTGGTCTACCCCCGCGACCACATCGGCGGCTTTCTGCCCGCCGGCTCTCGGGTGCGGTGACGGCCATGACCATCACTCCCACCCGCGAAACTCTCGACGCCACCATCGTTCAGATCATCGGCGGGCACCCTCTGAGCGGCCGTATCCCGGTGCAGGGCAGCAAGAACATCGCTCTGCATCTGTACGCCGCCGCACTTCTGACCGATGCCCCGGTCGTCCTGGCCGCGGTCCCGGACATCATCGACACCGCAGTGTGCGCGCAGATCTTGACCCACACCGGAGCCACCGTCACCACCACCGGCGGCCGGTTCGCTGTGGCGCCGGCCTTGGCGACGGCCATCAACCCTGTCATCCATCCCGAGCTCGGCCACCGGGTACGGACGACCGTCGTCCTGGCCGCCGCGATGCTGGCCCGAACCGGACAGGTCATGTTGCCCTACCCCGGCGGGGACGCGTTCTGCCCCCGCCTGATCGACCGGCACCTCGCGGCGATGCAGGCCGCCGGCGCCGAGGTCACCGCCGACGCCACCGGCATCCGCGCACGGTGCGGACCCCGCGGCCTACAGGCGTTCACGGTGGACGTGAACACCCCCTACGGGCCGAGTCTGGGAGCGACAGTGACCGCCATGCTGCTCGCCGCGCGCGCCCGGGGTAGCAGCCTGATCACGCACCCGTCGATCGAGCCCGAGGTCACCGAGACCGCTCGCTTCCTGGCCGAGCGCGGCGTCGCGATCCACTTCGACGAGCAAGGGCTACACGTCGTCGGCAGCGAATGGATCACCGGCGGCGGGTTCACGGTGGCAGGGGACCGAATCGAGGCGGCAACCATGATCATGGCTGCTGCCTCGACCGGCGGTAACGTGCACCTCGACGGGATCACCCTCGCATCCATCCCCGAGGGCCTCACCGCGGCTCTGGCAACGGCGGGCATCAGTCTCACCGACGACGCGAGCGGCGGCATCCGTTCGATCCTCGACGGCCCCTTGCGGGCCATCACCACGGCGACCGGCCCACATCCGGCGCTGCCCACCGACACCGCACCGCAGCTCGCGGCGATGCTCACTCAGGCCGACGGGTCCTCGCTGATCGCCGAGCGCGTGTATCCCCGCCGAGACACCCACATCAAGGGCCTGCGAGCCTTCGGCGCCGAGATCTCCGCGACTGGCTCGATCATCGGCGTACGCGGGCCCGTACGGCTACGCGCCGCCTCGGCCGCGGCTGAGGACATCCGCGCGGTGACAGCTCTGTTAATCGCCGCTCTCGCTGCTGAGGGCGCCTCTACGATCCGGGGGATGTACCACCTTCGGCGTGGCTACGGTCGTTTGCTGGCCAATCTCGCCACGCTCGGAGCTGACATCACCATCACCTCGGAGGCCCCCTGATGCCCGTACCGTTCAGCGCCGATGACACCGCCCGTCTTCACGAGACTCTCGCCGAGGTAGTCGCCGACGGCGCGACCCCCGGCGGGGTCATCGTCTGCGGCACCGTCGACGGGCAAAAGCAGGTCCTGACCGCAGGCACCGTCGCGCCCGAGCTCGGCGAGCTCGCCCCGACCGAGCACACGACGTACGACGTCGCCTCGCTGACCAAGGTCGTCGCCACATGGCCACTCATCGGCCAGACCCTTCAGGCCGGCCTCGGTGATCTGGACGCACCCGTACGCGACGTGCTGCCCCCGATGACGGGTGAGGCCCCCAGCGCAGAGGCGACCCTCCGTCACCTCCTGGCGCACACCTCCGGGCTGCGTGCCTCCACCCGCCTGGATCACTACCGCGGCGCGTCCGCACCGCTGCACGAACTTCTGTGCCGCGAGCCGTTGGAGGAGGAGACCGGCCGGCACCGCTACATCAACCGCGGGTACATCCTGCTCGGCCTGGCCCTCGCCCATGTCAACGGTGTCCCGCTCGACGAGCTCGCCGGCCGGTTCTGGCAGCGCCTCGGGATGGGGTCCACCGTCTATGGGCCCGTTGCCCGCGGCTCTCACGTCGCACCGACCGAGCAGCGTATTCCCGGTGCCCCGAGGACCTGGGGCTGTGTGCACGACGACAACGCCGCGCTGCTGGGCGGGGTCGCCGGGCATGCAGGGGTCTTTTCCACACCCCACGACGTGGCCGTTTACGCTGCAGGGCTGCTCGACGCCTACGCCCGCGGCGACGTCCTGGGCGAGTGGCTACGGGCGAGCCTGGTCCCACAGGCCCCGATCGAGCCGGGCCTCGACCGCGGTGTGTCGTGGATCCTCGCCGCCGGCGGGCACGTCGCCTATCACCACGGGTTCACCGGTACCAGTCTCTATCTCGCCCCGGACGCCGGCCGGTACCTCGTGATCTGCACCAACGCCGTTTACTACGGGGCCGCCCGCACTCGCATCGCACCGTTGCGGGCCCTCGCGCTCAAGACGATTTCCGCTTCCGCGACATGGCGCTCGGGGGTGTTGGATGAGTGAACTGCTCGCCGATCACACCACGCTGCGTCTCGGCGGCCCCGCTGAGCGGCTGCTCATTCACACCGATCCGGCTGCCTGGCCCGATCTCACGCACGCCGTCTTGCACGAGGCTATAGCGCCGTTTGTTCTCGGCGGCGGCAGTAACACCATCGCCGACGACACCGGGTATCCCGGGCCGGTGATCCGCATGGCGACCCGCGGCATCACCGCCCGTCAGCTCGACGGGGGCGTCGTAGAAGTCACCAGTCAGGCCGGCGAGCCGCTCTCGGCCCTCGTCGCGTTCGCCATCACCGAGGGCCTATCCGGCATCGAGTACCTCGCCGGTATCCCAGGCACGGTCGGCGCCGCTCCGATCCAGAACACCGGCGCCTACGGTCAGCAGATATCCGACACCCTCGCCCGCCTCACCGTCTATGACTGGAGCCGTAGGCAGCTCGCCGTCTTCTACCCGGAAGCATGCGGGTTCGGCTACCGCACCAGCCTTTTCAAGGCCTACCCGGGCCGGTGGACGATCCTTGAGGTCGTCTTACGTCTCACCCGTAGTGCGTACGCCGCCCCGGTCACATACCAGCATCTCGCCCATCACCTCGGCGTGCCCCTGCACGCCCGGGTTCCGCTCGTCGAGGCGGCCCGAGGTGTCATGATCGACCGCTGTCAGCGTGGCCTCTCCCTATCGGAGAGCGGGCCCGATGCCCGCCAAGTGGGGTCGGTGTTCCTTAACCCGCCGATCACCGCGACTCAAGCTGATGAGGTGTGCAAGGCGGGCGGCATGGTCTACCGCGATGACTATCGCGTTCTGCGAACGAGCGCCGGATGGCTGCTCCAACTGGCCGGGCACGATGCCGGCAGTCAGCTTGCACCAGGAGTGTCCTGCTCGACCCGTCGAGCTCTTACCCTCACCGCTCATGACGGGGCGACCTCGGCCGCCTTCAACGCGGTCCTGCAAACGCTGGCTCGTGACGTTTTCACCATGACGGGCATTCGGCTGCACCCTGAGCCCGCGCGGCCCGTCGCGGTGTTGATCGCCGAGAGGGACATGCCGTGAGGGGACGTGTACAGGCTGCTGCGCGGTGAGCATCGTGAAGAACGCCTCGCCGTCCATACGGGCGGCGGGGCATCGCAGTCTCCGCCAAGGCGCGACAAGACGTAAGCAACGAAAAGAGGGAGACTCCCGGCGTCGTGGCGTCGATTTAGGAGTTTCCCATGCTGAATGCCGAAGATGTAAAGGTGCCGGTGGCACCGAAGTGCACGAACTGCGGGCGCATTGACAGACTCCGTCTAGCTGGGCATTCGCCCATCGAGACCAAGCGGGTACCGGTCAAGGCGTACAACGGGACGGCCTACGCCAAGGTGACCATGCCGATGGAAGAGTGGTTCTATCGCTGCGAATGCGGCGGGGTTGTCACCGTGCAGCGTGAAGTCACGATGACATAGGAGACGGACGACGAAGCGCCCCTGCTCCTCCCATGGAGGAGCAGGGGCGCTTCGTCTTCGCTCAGTCCAGGACCATGTCGGTCGAGGCCACGATCGGCTGCCCGCCGTGGGCCTCGGCCGAGTGCTGGTCATCCCACGCGGCGATCGCGGGAGCCTGGATCGTATTCCAATCCCCGAAGGGAATTACGGTTGAAGCGCCACATTCAGCGCATTTGTGGGTCATATATATATTGACTCACAGATCGCTCTAAGAGTTATAAAGTAGCGTTTCTAGTCCGATTTGGCCGGGACGCCTTCGTGTTCGTCACCTGGCGTCGGTCGCCCGGCGCTGATGAGCGTGCCCTGCTCTCGGGTGCGAACTGGAGAGCCGTCTGGTATGAGGCGATCGACGCCGCAAACGCGAAGATCCAGGAAGCCAACCGGAAGTTGCCGAAGGATCAGCGGACCGATTCGGTGCCGAGGTGCGACCCTCACGACTGCTGCCATACGGCGGCGAGCTGGCTCGTGCAGCAAGGTGTGGATCTGTACCGAGTGAAGAATCTGCTTGGTCACGCGTCGTACCAGACGACTCTTCGGTATGCACGCCTGGCGCGCACGGTGAGATCGAGGAGGCGTGGTCGAAGATGAATGCGCACCAGATGCGCACGGGGAATGATCGTGGATCAGTAACCCTGCTTCAACCTGGGACGATTTAAATTCGACGTAATCCCGATGACCCACCACGTCGAATGCGTGGCACACCTGGTCAAAGAGTCGATCTAGGCGCTGACCGGGGGCGGGTGGCGGCTCGTCCTGCCTTGACGCCGGCCGGCGCGCCGGGGTCGCGGCGTGTGAGCCGCTCTCGACCACACCCCGTGCCCGCGATCAGGCCCGCGACCACGCCGATGACCGTGCCCGATCCCCAGCCCACGATCACGCCCACGGTGATGCCCACGGTCAGGCGTATGAGCACGTGTGCGACCACGCGCACGGGTTACGTCTCGTCCGCGGGGTTCAGGTGCTCCTCCAACCGCTCAAGCCGTCGCAGGATGGGCCGCAGTTCCTCGCGGACGGCCGCCGAAAGGGCGCTCGCCGCGTCCGGGGGAGGCGGTGGCGTCGCGGAGGCCTGGGTCTGGGCCCGCAGGTGCACGTAGCCCGCGAGGGCGGCTGAGACCGCGCGGCGGGTCAGCCGCTGCTCGGCGCCCAGCCCCCGGAGGATCTGGCCCGCCGCCCCGTCGGGTTCGGCGATCAGACCGAGGAGCAGGTGCTCGCAACCGATGTAGTTGTGGCCCAGGGCGGTCGCGTCGGTGACGGTCATCTCCAGGGCCGCGGCGGCGGACGCGCTGAAGGTGAGCTCGTCGTCGCCGTCGGCGGGGACCTCGGGGGTTTCGACGCTCAGACGGTCCAGTCGGTGCCGCACCTCCGCGCGCTCGATCTCCAGAACGCCGAGGACCTGGAGGGCCAGGTTGCCCCCCTCGGCCAGCAGGCCGCCCAGCAGGTGCTCGGTGCCGACCTCGGCCGCCCCCAGGGCCCGCGCCTGCTCCACCGACAGCTTGATCACGGTACGGGCCCGCGGGGTGAAGTGCGGGAACCGTGCGGTCAGGTCGTCGAGGTCGAGGTCGGGGGCGCTCAGCGCCGTCTCGCGGATGGCGGTGACCCGCCGTACGGCCTGCTCCAGAGCGCGCTGACAGATGGCCGAGACCGGCACCCCCGCCGTCTTCACCGCCTCTGCCAGCTCGTCGGGCAGGTAGACGTTGATCTTCGGCACTGTGTCTCCCCTTGGGGGTTAGTGAAGGGTTATAACCCATTCATAACCCCTAAGGGGGGCGGGTGTCCAGTGTTCTGCGCGGGCAACCCGCCGGGGTTCCGGAGCCGTCGTGGGCCGTCGCCGCCGGATTCGCGGACGAACCGTGCGAAGCGCGGCGTTCCGCGCCGGGCGTCCCGGTCCGGAGGCCGTCCGGGTGGGCGCGCCCAGGCCGGAAGCCCCTCGGTGACCTCATCCGGGCACGCGGAGAGCTCCGTGGCCGTCCGTGTCTGCTTGCCCGCACCGGGGAGTGAGATCCGCCGGCAGGGGCGGGGACGAGGTCAGTACGTCGAGACCGTGAGGAACCGGGCGACCTTCGGGGTGGGGGCGGCGCCCCTGATGGAGAGCCAGGCCAGCTTGTTGCGGCTGGTGAAGGCGATGAGCCTGCGGGCGTTGACCGGAGTGAGGTCGTGGGAACTGCTCAGGACGGGCGTGAGGGCGATCCTGCTCCAGGCGACGGGTTCGCCGAGGGACTCCGCGATCTGAGGGTGCGCGGCGCGGACGGCCGAGGCGACGGGGCGCAGGCTCCCTCGGGTGAGCCCGGGTCCCGGGGCGGGGCCGACGGTGGCCAGGAGGTTCACGGCGGTGATCTCGGCGCCGGCCTCGCGGGTGGATCGGAGCATGGTCTGGTCGCTCGGGGCCAGGCCCGCTCCCGTGACCGGGAGGGTGAAGCTCACGATGAGGGAACGGCCCCCGGCCTCGGCCTCGCGCTGCAGGGCCGCGATCGCCCTGGCGCGGCGCAGGACGGTCTCGGCGTCGGCGGGGTCCTGGACCTCGAAGTCGATGTAGGTGGCGTCGAAGGTGTCGATCGCCTGCCGGTAGGCGGCGACGAGGCGGTCGAGGTCGGTGCAGGCGGCGGCCAGCTCGCGCCCGACGGGACCGCCGAAGGCGAGACCGGCGTCGCCGCCGGCCGCGCGCAGGCGGCTCAGGCGGTCGGCGACGAGGCCGCCGTCCCGCTCCTTCCCGCCGCCCCACGTGGGGACGCATTCCCTGCGCCCGGTGGTGAGGTGACCGAGGGTGAACCAGTGCACGCGGTCCTTGCCGGTGGCCTCGGGCAGATTGAAGAGCGGGTCGCGGACCGTGTCGACGAACGTCACGAAGCCCGACGGCCGGCCGGTGGAGGAGACGACGCTCCGTGCGGGCGACGGTCCGGCGGTGGATCGGGTGGCCAGCCCGGAAGCCGTCACCCCGGCCCGTGCGTCCAGGCCGGGCACGGCCCGGTCGTCGCCGGCCTCGGCGGGCAGGAGCCAGATCGCGACGCCGGTCGTCAGGGCGAGCGCCGCCGAGGCGAGCGCGACAAGGGAGCGGGGCGGAGTGCCCGGCTCCCGGGCCTGGCGGGCGGCGGGGCGATCTGTCGCCACCGGCATGTGATCCACCTTCTTGACGGCATGCTGATCGCTGTCGGTGCTCGATCGACTACTGGTTGCGGTGAAAGCACGAACGCTAGCAAGCCTTCTCGCCACGGCGTGGGCTTTCTGCGGATGCCGTCCGGAGTGCCCGGATAATGGTGACTATGAAGTTGAGGATCTTCACTGAACCACAGCAGGGCGCCACCTACGACGAGCTGCTGACGGTCGCACAGACCACGGAGCGGCTGGGGTTCGACGCCTTTTTCCGTTCTGACCACTACATGCGATTCGGCTCCGGCGACCCCGGTACCGGCCCCACCGACGCCTGGATGACCCTGGCGGGCCTGGCCAGGGAGACCTCCAGGATCAGGCTTGGCACCCTGGTCAGCGCGGCCACCTTCCGGTTGCCCGGCCCGCTGGCGATCAGTGTGGCCCAGGTGGACCAGATGAGCGGGGGCCGGGTCGAGCTCGGCCTCGGCACCGGCTGGTTCGACACCGAGCACAACGCCTACGGGATCCCGTTCCCGCCGCTCGGAGAGCGGTTCGGCCGGTTCGAGGAGCAACTCGAGATCATCACCGGCCTCTGGACCACTCCCGTGGGCGAGAGGTTCTCGTTCGAGGGCGCCCACTACCGGCTGGCCGACTCGCCCGCGCTGCCCAAGCCCGCGCAGAGCCCCAAGCCGCCGATCATCATCGGTGGGTCCGGTCCCAGCCGGACCCCGCGTCTGGCCGCGCGGTTCGCCGATGAGTACAACCTGCCGTTCCACGGCCTGGAGGACACCGCGGTCGGCTTCGACCGGGTCCGGCGGGCGTGCGAGGAGGAGGGGCGTGAGCCGATCCTGTTCTCCACCGCCCAGACCGTCTGCGTCGGCCGCGACGACGCGGAACTCGCGCGTCGCGCGGAGGCCATCGGGCAGGGGCTCGACGGGTTGCGCGCGCGCGGGCTGGCGGGGACCCCCGCCGAGGTGGTCGAGAAGATCGGCGAGTTCGCGAAGCTGGGCGCCGAGCGAATCTACCTGCAGGTGATGGACATGTCTGATCTGGACCACCTGGAGCTCATCGCCGCCGAGGTCCTGCCCCACGTGTAGACCGTGCGGAGGTGGATCCGCCTCTCGGCCTCGGGGGAAGAAGAGCCGGGGAGCGGATCCGCCGTCGGCGGGACGTGGCGGTCCGGACGGGGATCCCGCCGTTCACGCATGAGCCGGGCTCGTTTAAACGATGGCCTGACTTGTCGGACTTAAGGCACACTGAGCCGGGTGTTGCTAACGATCTCCACGACCGTACGGCCCGCGACCGACCTCGGATTCCTGCTGCACAAGCATCCTGACCGGGTCCAGGAGTTCGGGCAGTCGTACGGCACGGCCCGCGTCTTCTACCCGGAGGCGGACGAGGAACGCTGCACGGCGGCGTTGATGCTCGACGTCGACCCGGTCCGGCTGGTGCGCTCCCGCGGCCGGTCCACGCCCGACTACTCCATGGGCCAGTACGTCAACGACCGGCCCTACGCCGCGTCGTCACTGCTGGCCGTGGCGCTGGGGGACGTGTTCCGCACGGCACGCACCGGACGCTGCGACAGCCGTCCGGAGCTGGCAGCCGGGCCGATCCCGCTGGAGGTCGCGCTGCCTGTGCTGCCCTGCCGGGGCGGTCCCAGGCTGGCTCGCCGGTTGTTCGAACCGCTGGGCTGGGAGGTCGAGGCGCGGGCCGTACCGCTGGACGAGGGGTTCCCCGAGTGGGGCGACTCCCGCTACGTGGGGCTGGCGCTGCGGGGTGAGGTGCGCCTGGCCGACGCGCTCAACCAGCTCTATGTGCTGCTCCCGGTGCTCGACGACTCCAAGCACTACTGGATCGCCTCCGACGAGGTGGACAAGCTGATCCGGGCAGGTGAGTCCTGGCTGGCCGCCCACCCGGAGAGGGGCCTGATCACCCGTCGCTACCTCGGCCGCCGCGGGACGCTGACCCGTACGGCCTTCGCCCGGCTGGCCGAGCTCGGCGACGACGTGGAGGAGGACCTCGAACCTCCCGTCGAGGAGGAGCCCGCCGCCGAGACCTTCCCCGTCCCGCGGGGCGAGGAGCCCCCGGCCGCGGACGGCGAGACGGTGCCGGACGGTGAGACGGTGCCGGACGGCGAGACGGTGCCGGGCGGTGATGCCGGGCCGGACGGCGAGGTGACGCGGGGTGGTGAGGCGGAAGCCGGAGGAGCGGTGCGGAAGCGGCCCCTGAACACCCTGCGGCGTGAGGCCGTGGTCGGCGTGCTGGAGGAGCTGGGCGCGCACACGGTGATCGACCTGGGCTGTGGGTCGGGCCAGTTGGTGGGGGCGCTGCTGGGCAGGCCGCGCTTCACCAAGGTGGCCGGGACGGACGTGTCGGCGCAGGCGCTGGCGATCGCGGCCAGGCGACTGAAGCTCGACCGGATGCCGGACAGGCAGGTGGAGCGGCTGAAGCTGTTCCAGGGCGCGCTGACCTACACCGACGACCGGTTCGCCGGATACGACGCCGCCGTGCTCATGGAGGTCGTCGAGCACGTCGACCCGTCCAGGCTGAGCGCGCTGGAGCGGGTGGTCTTCGGCGCGGCCCGGCCGAAGCATGTGATCGTCACGACGCCCAACGTCGAGCACAACGTGCGCTACGAGTTCCTGGAGGGCATGCGCCACTCCGATCACCGCTTCGAGTGGACCCGGGCCGAGTTCCGGGCATGGGCCGCGACGGTCTGCGGCGAGTACGGCTACCGCGTCGCCTTCCTGCCGGTCGGCGACGACGACCCCGAGGTGGGCCCGCCCACCCAGATGGCCGTGTTCGGCATCGCGGGCGCCGGGGGTGCCGGGGAGTCCGAGAAGGCCGGGGGCGCCGGGGAGGCCGTACGCGCTGAGAACGAGGTGGGCGCCGGAAGCGCCGTGAGCACGGGAAACATCGCAAACGCTGGAAACGCCGCGGTCGTGGGAGGTGGAGATGACTGAGATCAATGTGCCGGAGATGTCGCTGGTCGTGCTCGTGGGGGTGTCCGGGAGCGGGAAGTCGACCTTCGCCCGCAAGCACTTCACCCCCACGCAGGTGGTCTCCTCTGACTTCTGCCGCGGGCTGGTGTCCGACGACGAGAACGACCAGACCGCCACCTCCGACGCCTTCGACGTGCTCCACTACATCGTCGGCACCAGGCTCAAGCGGGGGCTGCTCACGGTCGTCGACGCCACCAACGTCCAGTGGGAGGCGCGCAAGAGCCTGATCGACCTGGCCAAACAGCACAACGTGCTGGTCGACGCGATCGTCGTGGACGTGCCCGAGGAGGTGGCGATCGCGCGCAACGAGGTCAGGCCCGACCGGAACTTCGGCCCCCAGGTGATCCGGCGGCAGCGCAAGGACCTGCGGCGGTCCATGGCCAAGATCTCCCGGGACGGGTTCCGCCGGGTCCACGTGCTGCGCGGGACCGAGGAGATCGAGGCCGCCGTCGTCGTCACGGAGAAGTCGTGGACCGACAGGCGTGAGCTGACCGGGCCGTTCGACATCATCGGCGACGTGCACGGCTGCCGCTCCGAGCTGGAGACGCTGCTGCGCACCCTGGGATGGCGGATCGCCCCCGGCGGTACGGGCGCCACCCACCCGGAGGGCAGGACGGCGGTGTTCGTCGGCGACCTCGTGGACCGGGGACCGGACTCTCCGGGCGTGCTCCGGCTGGTCATGGGCATGGTCGCGGCCGGAACCGCACTGTGCGTGTCGGGCAACCACGAGCAGAAGCTGGCCCGCGCCCTCAACGGCCGCAAGGTCAAGGTCGCCCACGGCCTGCAGGAGTCGCTGGACCAGCTCGCCGCCGAGCCGGAGGAGTTCCGGCGGGCCGCGCTGGCCTTCATGGACGGTCTGATCAGCCACTACCGTCTCGACGGCGGCAGGCTCGTCGTCGCGCACGCGGGCCTGAAGGAGGCCTACCACGGCCGTGCCTCGGGCCGGGTGCGCTCCTTCGCGCTGTACGGCGACACCACCGGCGAGACCGACGAGTACGGCCTGCCGGTGCGCTACCCCTGGGCGAGGGAGTACCGGGGACGGGCCATGGTCGTCTACGGCCACACCCCTGTCCCCGAGACCGAGTGGATCAACAACACGATCTGCCTGGACACCGGGGTGGTCTTCGGAGGGAAGCTGACCGCGCTGCGTTACCCGGACAAGGAGATCGTCTCGGTGCCCGCGGAAAAGGTCTGGTACGAGTCGGCCAAGCCGTTCGCGGCCCCCGGCCACCGTGACCCGGGCATGCTCTCCATCGAGGACGTGCGGGGGACCAGGCACATCGAGGTACGCCACGGCGGCGGGCACATCAAGATCCGGGAGGAGAACTCGGCCGCCGCGCTTGAGATCATGAGCCGGTTCGCCGTCGATCCGCGCTGGCTGGTCTACCTGCCGCCGACGATGGCGCCGCCGGAGACCTCCAGGCTCGACGGCTACCTGGAGCACCCGGCCGAGGCGTTCGCCGAGTTCGCGGCGGCCGGAGTGGCCCGGGTCGTGTGCGAGGAGAAGCACATGGGCTCGCGGGCGGTGGCCGTACTGGCCAGGAGCCCGGAGGCGGCGGCCGCGCGGTTCGGGATCACGGACGGGAGCGCGGGGACGGTCTACACCAGGACCGGCAGGTCGTTCTTCGCCGACACCGCCGAACTCGTGGAGCGGCTCAGGCGGGCGTGCACGCCGCTCATGGACGAGCTGGGATCGGACTGGATCGCCCTCGACTGCGAGCTGCTGCCCTGGTCGGCCAAGGCCGAGGGGCTGATCCGCGACCAGTACGCGTCGGTGGGCGCCGCCGCCCGTACGGCGCTGCCGGAGGCGATCACCGTGCTGGAAGCGGCGGCTGGGCGCGGGTTGGATGTGAGCTCTTTGCTGGACCGCACCCGCCGCCGCTCCACCAACGCTGCCCTCTTTAGAGACGCATATGCCCGTTACTGCTGGCCTGTCTCAGGTTTGGACGGTCTGCGTCTGGCACCGTTCCAGATCCTCGCCTGCGAGGGCCGGGCGACCGCGGTGCTGGAGCCGCACTCCTGGCACCTGGAGATGCTGTCCCGGCTCGACGATCCGCTGATCGCGCCCACCCGGCACCGGTTCGTGGATCTGAGCTCGGAGGAGTCCAGGGACGCGGCGACCGCCTGGTGGTCGGAACTGACCGCCGAGGGCGGGGAGGGCATGGTGGTCAAGCCGCTGGGGCCGCCGGACGGCCCGGTGGCGGACCCGGCGGCGGGCGGAGCCGGCGCGGCCACGGAGGTGACCGGGGGCGCGGGCACGCCAGGAGGACGGAGCCGGGTGCAACCGGGGATCAAGGTGCGCGGGCGGGAGTATCTGCGGATCATCTACGGCCCCGACTACACCGAGAGCCTGGAGGTCCTGCGCCACCGGTTCCTGGGCCGCAAACGCTCGCTCGCCCTGCGCGAGCACGCGCTCGGGCTGGAGGCGCTGTCCCGGCTGGCCGAGGGGGAACCGCTGTGGAGGGTCCATGAGGCGGTCTTCGCGGTTCTGGCCCTGGAATCCGAACCGGTGGATCCTCGTCTTTGATTTTTGGACAAAGGCAGGTGAAGCAGGAAGACATATTCCTGATCGCGACGACGGCATTCCTCTCCCCGGTCTTTAGGCTTTTAAGAGCCGACCACCGGGGAGGAACGCCGTGAAATTCGATCGCGCTGCCCTGCGGGAAGTCGTTTCCATCAGCGACCGGACCGGGGTGCTGTCGTTCTATCTGAATGCGGACCCACGTGAGGAGACGTCCTCACGGCCCGCCTGGCGAATTCGTTTCCGCAACGCGCTGTCGGAGCTGCGGGGGCGGGTCATGGCCGGCGAGGACCGGACACGGAGGACGGCTGTCCTCAAACGCCTGGAGGGGTTGGAGCGGTCTTTCCGGCGGCTCCTCGACCCCACCGAATCCGGGCTGGGGCGGGTGATGTTCGCCCCGGTCGGCGACGGCGAGGTGCGGGTCTTCTCCTTCCAGTTGCCGGTCGTCGACCAGGTCGTGCTGGAGCCGACGGCCTACGTGCGCCCACTGGTCAACACGGTGGAGGCCGCACCGCCCGCCGGGATCGTGGTCGTGTGCAGGGACGGGCTGCGCGTGATCGACTACCGGTACGGCATGGTCGAGGACATCGGAAGGTCGTCCTACGGGGTCGGCGTCGAGGACTGGCGGGACATGCGCGGTCCCGCGCCCTCGGAGTTCTCCCAGCAGGGAGTGTCGCACAGGGAGAGGTTCGCCAGCAGGGTCGAGGACAACCTCGCCAGGCTGCTGCGCGCGGACGCGCCGCAGCTCGGCGCCCATGCCGCGGGGAGGGGTTGGACCACTCTCGTGCTGGTCGGCGACGTCCAGCTGACCGGCGTCCTGGCGGGAGAGCTGAGCGGCGACGTCATCCAGATCGACGCGGTGGTCGACCCGCTGTCCTCGGTGAAGATCGTCGAGTACGTGGGCCCGCAGCTGAAGGCCGCCAGGACCCGGTACGGCGCCGGCCTCGCGAACCGGGCCAAGGACGCCGCGCTGGCGGGCGGGCGCGGGGTCCTGGGACTGAGGGACACGCTCCACGCGCTGAACGAGAGCCGGGTGGCGAACCTGCTGCTGGACGAGTCCCGCGAGTGGAGCGGCAGCCGTACGGACTACGGGATGCTCCACCTGCCCGGCGAGATCCCGCCGGGAGAGTCGGAGAAGACACTCGTCCCCGAGTCCGCGATGGGTGAGCGCATGATCGAGCGCGCTCTGGACATCGACGCGGAGGTCACCGTCCTGGATCGCGAGGCCTCGAGAATTCTCGCCGATTACGACGGGGTCGCCGCGATTATGCGCTGGTAGACGACGGCCGTTGGGTGATCACCCGCATTGATCGGGGTATTGACGTCTCATACTTCCTTTCGGGGGAAAGGACTGTCATGGCCAGCACTGCCCCATCGGGTACTTCCAACGAGAACCTCGGTCACGTCGTCTTCATCACCGCCGCGGCGGCGATCGGCGGATTCCTTTTCGGCTATGACAGTGCCGTCATCAACGGAGCCGTCACCGGGATTCAGAAGAACTTCGGCGTCGGCCCGGTCCAGATCGGGTTCGTGGTCGCGATCGCGCTGCTGGGTTCGGCGGTCGGCGCGTGGATCGCCGGGGGAGTGGCCGACCGCTGGGGGCGCACGAGAACCATGCAGGTGGCCGCGATCCTGTTCGCGGTCAGTTCCGTCGGCCAGGCGCTGCCGTTCGCGCTCTGGGATCTGGCCCTCTGGCGAGTGCTCGCCGGCGTGGGAATCGGCATGGCCTCGGTGATCGGGCCCGCCTACATCGCCGAGGTCTCGCCACCCGCCTACCGGGGGCGGCTGGGATCCTTCCAGCAGCTCGCCATCGTGCTGGGCATCGCGGTCTCCCAGCTGGTCAACTACGCGATCGCGGAGACGGCCGGGGGTGACGTCAACAACGAGCTGGCCGGCCTGCAGGCCTGGCAGTGGATGCTCGGCGCCTGCCTGGTTCCGGCCCTGCTCTACCTGCTCTTCTCGACGGTCATTCCCGAGTCGCCGCGGTTCCTCGTCGCGGCGGGGAAACCGCTCCAGGCGCGCAGGGTGCTCGCCGAGGTGGAGGGCGAGGGCGTCGACCTGGACGAACGGCTGGCGGAGATCCAGGAATCGCTGCGCAGCGAGCGACGGCCCCGGCTCCGCGACCTGCGGGGCCCGAGGCTCGGGCTGCTGCCGATCGTCTGGATCGGCATCCTGCTCTCGGTCTTCCAGCAGCTCGTCGGCATCAACGTCATCTTCTACTACTCGGCGTCGCTGTGGCAGTCGATCGGCATCGACCAGAGCAGCTCGCTGCTGATCAGCTTCTCCACCTCGATCATCAACATCGTCGGCACGTTCATCGCCATCGCACTGGTCGACAGGATCGGCCGCAGGCCCCTGCTGCTGATCGGCTCCGCGGGCATGGCGATCTCGCTGGCCACGGCCGCGTGGGCGTTCAGCTCGGGCGTCCCGTCCGGCGACACCGTCAGGCTGCCGGAGGCGCAGGGCTACGTCGCCCTGTTCGCCGCGCACGCCTTCGTGCTGTTCTTCGCGTTGTCGTGGGGGGTCGTCGTCTGGGTGCTGCTCGGTGAGATGTTCCCCAACCGGATCAGGGCCGCCGCGCTCTCGGTGGCCGCCTCCGCCCAGTGGCTGGCCAACTGGCTCATCACGGTCTCGTTCCCGTCGCTGGCGGCGTGGAGCCTGGCCGGCGCCTATGTGGGCTACGCCTTCTTCGCCGTGCTGTCCTTCGTCTTCGTGCTGTTCAAGGTGAGGGAGACCAAGGGCCGGAAGCTGGAGGAGATGGGGTAGCTTCACCCCGTGTCATCGGGAGGTGTGGATGTCCGGGTCTGAGCGGGTGCCTTCGGGCGAGCGGGTGCCTTCGGGCGAGGGTGGGCCTTCGTCGGCCACACCTGCGGCGCGGCCGACGAAGGCCGACCTCGCCGCGGCCGGAGACCGGATGATCGAGGATGTGCTCGGGCCGGCGCTGGAGGTGTTGTTCTGCGGCATCAACCCCGGCCTCTACTCGGCGGCGACCGGCCACCACTTCGCCCGGCCCGGCAACCGCTTCTGGCCCGCGCTGTACCGCTCCGGCTTCACTCCCCGGCTGCTGGCCCCCGGGGAGCAGGGAGGGCTTCCCTCCATGGGGCTGGGCATCACCAATGTCGTGACGCGTCCCAGTGCCGTGGCGTCGGACCTGACCCGGGCCGAGCTGGTCGAGGGCGGCGAGCGGCTGACCGCGCTGGTGGCCGAGATCCGGCCGAAGGTGCTCGCCGTCCTGGGGGTCTCCGCCTACCGTACGGCCTTCGCCCGGCCGAAAGCCGTGATCGGCCCTCAGGAGGAGACGGTCGCCGGGGTCAGGGTGTGGGTGCTGCCCAATCCCAGCGGTCTCAACGCGCACTGGCCGCTGGACCGGATCGCGGGGGAGATGCGGCGGCTCCGGGAGTCCTTGGACTGAGGTTCCCCCTGGAGGCGAAGGGGGAGGGTCCCGCGCCGCTCACACGGCCCCTCGGGGCCCGCGTGAGGTGGCGCGGGTGTCAGCGTCTCATGACCCGCCCGAGGTCCGGAGCCGCTCAGAAGGGGCCCGGACGGCCGATCCTGCGGGACCCGGCCCCGGAGTGCCGCCGCCTGCGGTGAATCCCGCCCAGCACGGCCATCACCAGCCAGGCGAGGAGGACGAACTTCAGCACCCCGAACCCGATGGTCGCCACCCCCACGACCAGCAGGAGGATCAGGACGGGAACGAACGGCGGCCCACCCCGGCGGGCCGGGTGGCGATGACGCCAGGCCGCGGAATGAGGGGCGCCCCACCGCGGGTAGTGCCCGTGATGATCGTGCCGGTGAGGTCCGTGCCGGTGAGGTCCGGGGCCCCATCCCGCACCGTGCCGCCAGGCCCGGCCGGGTCCCCCGCGCCCGCGGAAGTCCTCGGCGTCCTCGGGGTCCTCGGGGTGAGAGCCGTACAGGTCGGGAAGATCGGCACCCACGAGGGCCAGCTCGCGGCCGGTGCGCGAGGACAGGGCCAGTTCGAGGCGTTCGTCGAGCTCCTCGTGGGTCAGGCGGCCCTGCGCGTAGTGCTCGCGCAGGGCCGTCATCACCGCTTCGCGTTCGGCGTCTCCGATGCGGAGATCGTCTCGGGCGGTCATCGTCTGCTCACTCCTCGCCGGGGTCGCCGTCGGCCAGAATCTGGTAGAGCTTGCGGCGCGTCTCGATCATGGTCTGCCGGGCCTGCTGGATCTGCGCGTCGCTGCCGGTCTGCAGGATCTGGAACATGGCGAACCCTGACTGGCGGGCGAGGTCCATCAGCTCCCAGGTGCTGCCGTCGACGTCGGGCGTCATCTCCTCCCAGGGAGCGCGCACCTCGTCGGAGTGCTCGGCCACATATGCCCGGCCGGCGTCGGTGAGGCGGAAGGTCTTGCGGCCGTCGTTCTCCTCCGACAGGACCAGGCCCTCGTCGGTGAGCTGCTGCAGCGCCGGGTAGACCGCCCCCGGGCTGGGCTTCCAGCCGCCCTGGCTGCGCTGCTCGATCTCCTGGATGATCTGGTACCCGTTGTGTGAGTCCTCGGTGAGCAGCGCGAGGATCGCGGCGCGGACGTCGCCCCGCTTCGCCTTGCGCCCCCGGCCGAACGGGGGTCCTCCGCCGAACGGGCCGCCGCCGAACGGGCCTCCGCGCCCTCGGCCGCCCCGGCCGAAGTCCCAGGGGAAGCCGCCGGGGAAGGGGCCGCGGTGACCGCGGTGCCGATGCTCGTGCGGGCCTCCCTCATGGGGTCCCCCCTGGTGAGGTCCGCGCTGTTCCCCGTGGTGGGGCCCTCCGTGATGTGGCTCTCCGTGGTGCCAGCCGGCGGCCATGTTCCGCCAGGCCTCCCTGGCCGCGCGCTTCATCTCGCGCCGGACCTCGTGCGGGACGCCGATCCACTGGCCGCCCATCGCGTCTGCTGAATTCATGTCGTCTCCTTGTATCGCGATCGTCTTTGGATCGCTCTCGATGCTTCAAAGATATATCGAGAACATTCTATCTAGCAAGACTGTATGGGGACATAAGGAGTTTTGGCTGGTCAGATGCCTTGCCTGAGAGCGGGAGGGCATGCTTCTTTTGTCCGGTCCGTGCCGCCGGACCGGGGTCAGGCCCGCTCGCCGTACGCCGCGGGCGAGTGATCGCAGGAGCGGCAGCCGGTGGCCGGGCGCTCCGGAACGCCGGCCATGGACCGCCCGGCCACGGACCGCCCGGCCACGCCGCTCGACGGGGTCCCGGCGTCGCCGTCGTGGAGGCGACGTCACGGTTGACCACGGGGGCGGCGGGCATATCGCCCTCATCGACGGGGGGAGAACGCGCATGTCACAGAGAGTGGCACGACCACGTGACGGTCACCCGGAAGCGGCGCCCGCGCCCGTGGATCGGCCGCTCCCCAGGCGGCGAGACCCCCAAGGGCCGGGGCACGGCCACGGGGTCGTCGCCCCGCCCGGGCCCGGCGGTCTCCTTCCGGTGAGGAGGCGCCGTCCATGAGCTTGATGGCGGGAATCTTCGCGGGCGCAGGGGAGCCCCATCCAGACGAAGGAGGCCCCATCCAGACGGAGGGGAGCCTCATCCAGACGGAGGGAGGCCTCGTCCGGGCGGGGGGCCGAGGAAGTCGACCTCGGTGCCGAGGCCGCGACGCTCCGCCTCGCGATAGGCGAGCCAGGCCAGGGCGAGGTCCTGCCACGGAAGCCCCACGGGGGCGTAGACGGTGCGCCGGCCGGGGTCGGTGCGGCCGGGATGCTCACCGCGCAGGATCTCGCCCAGGGTGGCGTGAGCGGCCTCCGGCGGCAGCCCGGCCGAGGCGAGCACGCCCATGGCGGCGGCGAGCGGCCGGTCGTCGACGGCGAGCAGGGCGGCCTCCAGCACGTCGGCGGCGAGTTCCCGCTTGCCGGGCTCGTCGACGCCCAGGCTGGTGAGGTGCTGCCCGGGCCGGGTGTCGGCGAGTCGGAGCAGCGGGGCGCGTGACCACGTGGCGAGCAGGACGATGTCGGCGCGGGCGGCGACCTCGGCGGCCGAGCCGACGCTGTGGCCGCCGTGGCGGGCGGCGAAGGAGGCCGCGCGGGCCGGGTCGAGGTCGTACGCGACCAGCCCGTCCACCCGGCGGAGCCGTCCCAGACCGAGGACCGTCAGTTCGGCCTGGGCTCCCGCGCCGATGACGCCGAGGACGGTCTCCCTCCCGGGATCGGCGGTGGCCAGGACGTGGGTGCCGAGCGCCGCCGCCAGGCCGGTACGCCAGGCCGTGATCGTCGCCGAGTCGAGCAGCGCGAGCAACTCGCCGTCCTGTCCGCTGTGCAGGCAGATGACCCCGCGCAGGGCGGGCCGGGCCCCGGGGAACTTGGCGTTGACCTTCACCGTGTAGGCGTCGATCCCGGGCAGCAATCCCGGGATCAGCGCGGTGGCGGTGCCCGGGAACGGCAGGTCGGTGCGGATGCGCTGCCCGGGGACGGCCGTGGCGTCGCTCCGGGTGAAGCCGTCGCGCAGAGTCTCGACGCAGGCGTCCGGGTCGAGCAGGGAGATCAGGTCTCGGTGGGTGAGGATCCGGGTCACGCCGACGATGGTGCCAGCCCGGTGCGGATCGGCCGGATCCGGGTATCGCCGTCGGCGGCCCGGCTGTACGCCCGGCCGTGGGCGTCGAAGCCGGCGGCGCACGCCTCGTAGTCCGTCGGCTCACCGAACGCTCCGGTTGGACCGTTCCGCATTCGCGGTCCCACCTTCGGGGACGTGCGGCTCGGAGACCCGGCGGGGGATTTCCGGGGCTTCGGCGCACCGGCGGATCCTGTCCGTCGAGCCGTCCCCGAAGTCCGTTACCAGGCGTGATTTTGATGTTACCCAGAGAAGAAGTGAGGCAGATCACCTAAAACTTGGCGGATTTTGGAACAAGCATTGAGACCTGCACGTTACAAATGACATAGACGGGATTCGTTCCGTGCCGGAAGGGCTGGGGGGTGCTTTCGGTGCGGAACGGTCCCGTCTGTTGTTTCAGGACCTTGACGCCGATCCGCCGGAGATCCTCCGGCGGATCGCGTGTCTTCTCAGGCGAAGGCCGCGTCGGCCGCGATCTCGGCCGGCGGCGGGGATCGCACTCCCTCTGAACGGCGCCATCCGTCTTCGACGAGCGGCGGCCGTCGCCGGATCCGCCTGTCCTCCGGCCATCCCGGCCGTCACCGGATCCGCCTGTCCTCCAGACATCCCGGCTGTCGCCGGGCCCGCCTGTCCTCCAGCCATCCCGGCCGTCACCGGACCTGTCTGTCCTCCGGTCACCTCGGCCACCTCGGTCACCCCGTTCTCCCCGTGCTCTCCGGCGACCCTGGCCCTTCCGGTCTCTCCGTTCACGGAGGTGTTCGTGACCGCCCGGCGACCGCCACCGCCGTCAGGGGCCCGACCAGGCGAGACTCGCACGGGCGGGCGCGTCGGCCGGGGCGGGCCTCTCCGCCTCGGATGACCTTGGAATCAAGGAAGGGCAAAGAGCGCCACCGTGGCGGGTTGATCTCGCTTGCGCGACACATCGATACTGCAAAATGGCACGGTCCTCCGCCCGGAGGAGGCTTTGCCGTAGAGTCGCCCGGGGTGATCTTGATGGTGGTGTTTGAGCGATGATGGGGCATACGCACGCGCTGACGGGAGCGATCGCCTGGTTGGGCTTGGCACCCGCACTGGCGGCCCTGCCGCTGCTCACCGAGTCCTCCAGGTTCATGGAGACCGGCGTCATGGTGAACGCGCTCACCCCGGCCGAGTTCGTCGCGGGGACGATCATCTGCGCCGGGGCCGCGATGCTGCCCGACCTCGACCATCCCAGCGCGACGATCGCGCAGACCTTCGGGCCGATCACCTGGGGGTTGAGCAAGGCCGTGTCGTGGCTGAGCGGCGGTCACCGTAACGCCACACACTCGCTGGCGTTCGCGATCGCCATGGGATTCGGCACCCACTACCTCGCCAACAGTTTCACGATCGGCCGCGACATCATGGTCGTGCTGCTGATCGGCCTGTCGCTGCGGTCGATCGGGATCGGCATCCCGGGCAAGAAGTTCGCCTCGGCCGTCCTCAACATCGGCATGACCGCAGGGCTGTTCGTGGTGTTCCGCAGTGAGAACGTGGGTTATGCCTGGCTGGGGCTGGCGGTCGCGGTCGGGTGTCTCATCCACGTCTTGGGAGACTGCTGCACGGAGAAGGGCTGTCCGGTGCTGTGGCCGCTGCAGCAGAACTGGCTGCTGCCATGGAAGATCGGCATCAAGACGGGCAAGAAGTTCGAGCAGAAATTCCTCGCCCCGGTGCTCTCGGTCGCCGTTCTCGGACTGCTGTACTTCCGCCTCGCCCCCCTGTGAGCATACTGGCGGGTAACTTGATGTCGAGATATCTGTAGGGATATCTTGATATCGAGACATCCGCTGCAACCCGTGGGCGACCGACAAGTTAGGCGTACCTAACAGACTCGGGCACTCCGATGGTGCGGCAGGATTCAACTGCGCCTTCAGTACGGCGCACCAGACACCAGGGTGATGAGGGAGGCGAACCGTGTCCGCGAACAGTTTTGGCAGCCGTGACACGCTCCGCGTCGGTGACGCGGGATACGAGATCTACCGGCTGGACGCCGTTGAGGGGTCGGGACGCCTTCCGTACAGTCTGAAGATCCTTCTTGAGAATCTGCTCCGGACCGAGGACGGCGCGAACATCACCGCCGACCACATCCGGGCCCTCGGTCAGTGGGACCCGGCGGCCACCCCGAGCGTGGAGATCCAGTTCACGCCGGCCCGCGTGATCATGCAGGACTTCACCGGCGTTCCCTGCGTCGTGGACCTGGCGACCATGCGCGAGGCCGTCCGCGACCTCGGCGGCGACCCCGCCAAGATCAACCCGCTCGCGCCGGCCGAGATGGTCATCGACCACTCGGTCATCGTCGACTTCTTCGGCGGGGCCGACTCCTTCCAGCGCAACGTCGACCGGGAGTACGAGCGCAACCGCGAGCGCTACCAGTTCCTGCGCTGGGGTCAGACGGCCTTCGACGAGTTCAAGGTCGTCCCGCCGGGCACCGGCATCGTGCACCAGGTGAACATCGAGCACCTGGCTCGCGTCGTCATGACGCGGAGCGTCGGCAAGAACGGCGAGGAGGTGCTGACCGCCTACCCCGACACCTGCGTCGGCACCGACTCCCACACCACCATGGAGAACGGCATCGGCGTTCTCGGCTGGGGCGTCGGCGGCATCGAGGCCGAGGCCGCGATGCTCGGTCAGCCGATCTCCATGCTGATCCCGCGCGTGGTCGGCTTCAAGCTGACCGGCAGGCTCCCCGCGGGGGCCACCGCCACCGACCTGGTGCTCACGATCACCGAGATGATGCGCGAGCACGGCGTCGTCGGCAAGTTCGTGGAGTTCTACGGCGACGGCGTGTCCAGCGTCCCGCTGGCCAACCGGGCCACGATCGGCAACATGAGCCCCGAGTTCGGCTCGACCTGCGCGATCTTCCCGATCGACGGCCAGACGATCGACTACCTCACGCTGACCGGCCGGTCCGCGGAGCAGGTCGCCCTGGTCGAGGCCTACGCCAAGGCCCAGGGGCTGTGGCTGGACCCGGCGGGCGAGGAGCCGGTCTTCTCCGAGTACATCGAGCTCGACCTGAGCACGGTCGTCCCCTCGATCGCCGGCCCCAAGCGCCCGCAGGACCGCATCGCGCTGTCGGACGCCAAGAGCGCCTGGCGCGCGGCCGTCAAGGACTACGCCCCGGTCGTCCCGGGCCCGGTGGACGAGGCCTCCGAGGAGTCCTTCCCGGCCTCCGACTCCCCGTCGATCTCGCACGGCGGCAACGGCGACGAGCCGCACGCCCCCGGCCTCAACGGCGACCGCCCGCGCAAGCCGGTCCAGGTCACCCTGGCCGACGGCACCAGCTTCGAGATCGACCACGGCGTGGTGACCATCGCGGCCATCACCAGCTGCACGAACACCTCCAACCCGTTCGTCATGATGGGCGCCGCGCTCCTCGCCAGGAACGCGGTGGACAAGGGCCTGACCCGCAAGCCGTGGGTCAAGACCTCCCTCGCCCCCGGCTCGCAGGTCGTCACCGGCTACTTCGAGCGCTCGGGCCTCCAGCCGTACCTCGACAAGCTCGGCTTCAACCTGGTCGGCTACGGCTGCACCACCTGCATCGGCAACTCGGGCCCGCTGCAGGAGGAGATCATCTCCGCCATCCAGGCGAACGACCTCGCGGTCACCGCCGTGCTGTCCGGCAACCGCAACTTCGAGGGCCGGATCAACCCCGAGGTCAAGATGAACTACCTGGCCTCGCCGCCGCTGGTCGTCGCCTACGCCCTCGCGGGCACCATGGACCTCGACCTGAACACCGAGCCGCTGGGCGTGGGCTCGGACGGCGAACCGGTGTTCCTCGCCGACATCTGGCCGTCGCAGGAGGAGATCGCGGAGGTCGTCGCCTCCTCGATCGACCGGGAGATGTTCCTGCACGACTACGCCGACGTGTTCGAGGGTGACGAGACCTGGCGCTCGCTGCCGATCCCGACCGGCAACCTCTTCGAGTGGGACCCGACCTCGACCTACGTTCGCAAGCCCCCCTACTTCGAGGGCATGCCCGCCTCCCCGGAGCCGGTGACCGACATCTCCGGCGCCCGGGTGCTGGCCAAGCTGGGCGACTCGGTCACCACCGACCACATCTCCCCGGCGGGTTCCATCAAGTCGGGCACCCCGGCCGCGGAGTACCTGCGCGAGAACGGCGTCGCGGTCAAGGACTTCAACTCCTACGGCTCCCGCCGCGGCAACCACGAAGTGATGATCCGCGGCACCTTCGCCAACATCCGGCTGAAGAACCTGCTGCTCGACGGCGTCGAGGGCGGGTACACCCGTGACTTCACCCTCGACGGCGGCCCGCAGTCGTTCATCTACGACGCCTCCGCCCACTACCAGGCCGCGGGCATCCCGCTCGTCGTCCTGGCGGGCAAGGAGTACGGTTCCGGCTCCTCGCGTGACTGGGCGGCCAAGGGCACCGCGCTGCTCGGCGTCCGTGCCGTCATCGCCGAGTCCTACGAGCGCATCCACCGCTCCAACCTGATCGGCATGGGCGTGCTGCCGCTGCAGTTCCCCGAGGGGGAGACGGCACAGTCGCTGGGCCTGACCGGCGAGGAGACCTTCGACGTCATCGGGGTCGAGGAGCTCAACCGGGGCGGCGTCCCGCAGACCGTGACGGTCAGGGCGGGCGACAAGGAATTCCAGGCCGTCGTGCGCATCGACACCCCCGGAGAGGCGGACTACTACCGCCACGGGGGCATCATGCAGTATGTCCTGCGCTCCCTGCTCGCCAAGAGCTGAGGCAGGGGGGCGGGGCCGCACGTAAGCCCCGCCCGCAACCGGGGAGACACCCCATACGAAACCGCCCGAAGGGACACCCTCCCTCCGGGCGGTTTCGCGTTTCCGCCGGTGTCCCCGCCACGTGGGCGGCCCTGCGGGCAGAGGAGATTGTCCACTCGCCCGATAGAGATGATCGGGTTCTATGGTCCTCGTCATGAACGACGAGGTTTTTACCCTGCTTTTGGTTGGTTTATCAGTTTTTGTCGGAGCCATCGTGCAAGGGGCGGTCGGCTTCGGCATGGGACTGGTGGCCGCGCCGATCATCACGATGGTGAACCCCTCGGTCATGCCCGGGGCGATCCAGGTCGTGAACGTCACGCTGCCCCTGTTCACGCTGGCGGCCGAGTGGCGCAGGGTGGACTGGCGCGGGCTGGGTTTCGCGGTCCTCGGCAGGCTGCCGGGCAGCGTCCTCGGCGGCCTGGTCGTCGTCTACGTCTCCACCCAGGCCCTGGGCGTCTTCGTCGGCACGATGGTGCTTGTCGCGGTCGGCCTCACCGCCTGGGCGGTGACCGTGCCGCGCAACGGATGGACCATCACGGGAGCGGGTTTCGTCTCGGGGATCACCGGCACGGCGACCGGGGTCGGCGGCCCGCCGATAGCGCTGGTCTACCAGAACGCCAAAGGGCCGCAGATCAGGGCCACGCTCGCGATGTTCTTCCTCCTCAGCGCGGCCCAGTCGCTGGGCATCCTCGCGCTCCTCGGCAAGCTCCCCGCGCAGGCGCTGACCTCCGGGGCACTGCTGATCCCGTTTCTCGTCGTGGGCTTCCTGGCGTCCAGGCCGTTGCGGCGCTTTCTGGACGGCGGGCGGGTCAGGGGCGCGATCCTCGCGCTGGCCGGAGTGTCCGCCCTGCTGCTGATCGCTACGACTCTCCTTGAGGGGTGACCCCTGGCAGATCCGCTCACCGGCGGTGACGGCGCGGGCGAGCCGGAACGGTTGTCACTGGACGATCAGCCAGGCTCCGAGGCCGATCATGGCGGCTCCGGATAGGCGGCTGACGAGGCGCGCCGCGGCGGGCCGGCGGTGCAGGACGGTGCGGGTGAGGGCGCCCAGGCAGAGGTAGAAGAGGGCGCAGGTGGCCATGAAGGTCAGGCCGAGGACGCCGATCTGCCCGGCGACGGGCCAGGCGCCGTGCGGGTCGGTGAACTGCGGGAGCAGGGCGAGGAAGAGCAGCAGACCTTTGGGATTGAGGCCGCTGACGCCGATGCCCCGCAGGAAGGTGTTCCAGTCGGTGCCGGCCGGCCCGCCGGCCGGAGCGTCGGGTGTGGCGGGGTGGGCGAAGGTCATCGCGCCGTGCCACACCAGGTAGAGGCCGCCGACGAGGGTGAGGCCGGTCAGGGCGGCCGGGGATCCGGCGACCAGGGCCCCGACCCCGGCCGCGACGACGAGGGTGATCGCGGCGTAGCCGACGATCAGCCCGCTCACCGCCGGGTACACCGACCGGCCCCGCAGTCCGGCACCGATGGTGAAGGCCCAGTCCGCGCCCGGGACGACGATGAGCAGGAACGCGACCGCCCAGAAAGCGAGCACGGAGCTGGCGGCCATGAGCGGATTCCTCCCGGTCGAGCAGCGAATATGGGAAGAATACGTTCAATGCGCCCAAAGGTGTTTCCAACTTTTCCCCGATGGGGCCGTACATGTGGAAGTATTTTCTACGTGGATGCGATCGACCGGAAGATTCTTGCTGTGCTTCAGGAAGACGGCCGTCTGACGATCACGGAGCTCGCCGCACGGGTGGGGCTGAGTGTCTCGCCGTGCCACCGCCGGCTGCGGGAGCTGGAGCGCGGCGGGACGATCCGCGGCTACCGGGCGATCGTCGACGCGAGCGCCCTCGGCCTGACGTTCCAGGCGCTCGTCTTCGTCACCATGCGCCAGGAGGACCGCGACACCCTGCTGGGCTTCGAGGAGGCCGTCGCGCGGGTGCCCGAGGTGGTGCAGGCGCAACGGCTGTTCGGCGACCCCGACTACCTGCTGCGCATCGTCACCGCCGACCTGACCGCCTACCAGGAGCTGGAAGACGACGTCCTGTCCGCGCTCCCCGGCGTGCAACGCCTGAACTCCACCCTCGTCATGAAACACGTCGTGAACGACCGGCCCCTGCCCACCTGACCTCGGACCAGGACGCCTGGTCCCGCCCGGACCCCGGGCACCGATCCTCACCCAAGCGCTGCCCGGTCCCATCCTTCCGGCATGTGAAACGGTGGCGAGAGGTGACGGCGCCCGAGCCTTTCCCGCGGCCGGGTGGCTTCCGGCGGGTCCGGCCTGTACGGCGCCGCTGACGTCGGGCCGGACTAGCCGGAGAGGTGTTCGAGGAGGGCGAACCGCTGGGCGAACGCGGACATCTCCTCGCGTTGCCGGTCCGGTTCGGTGGCGGTGGCGCCCACGACGATGCGGGTCACGCCTTGCGCGGCGAATGCCTCGACCTGGTCGACGGTCATGTCGATCGACCCCGATCGCGTGTACTCCAGCGTTTCCGGGCTGCGGCCGGCTTCGACGGCGGCCGATCGGGCGAGGTCCAGCTGGACGGCGCGCTCGTCGGGATCGAGCGCGCCACCGGGGAAGTAGCCGTCGCCGCGTCGCCCGGCACGGCGTGCGGCCGCCCGGCTCGATCCGCCGATGTGGATCGGCAGGTGGGTGACCCCGTAGGGCTTCGGGAACTGGCACAGGTTGTCGAAGGCGAAGAACTCCCCGGCGAAGCCGACACCGTCTTCGCCGCCGCCCCAGAGCAGCCGCATCACGTCGATCGCCTCGTCGGCGCGACGGCCGCGGGTGCCGAAGTCGACCCCCATCGCCTGAGCCTCGCCGGGCAGGGCGCCGAGCCCCACGGTCAGCAGCCTCATCCGCCCCTTGGACAGCACGTCGACGGTCGCCAGGCGCTTGGCGAGGACCACCGGATGGTGGTACGGCAGCAGCAGCACACCCGTTCCGAGCAGGATCCGTCGCGTGGCCGCGGCGACGAAGCTCAGGCAATCGAGCGGATCGAAGTACGGCAGCGACGGGGGGAGTTCAAAGCGCCCGGCCGTCGCACCGGGATACAGCACGATGTGCTCGGGCAGGTACAGCGACTCGAAGCCGCAGTCCTCGGCGTGCTGGGCGTAGGCCATGAGTTTGTCAGGGTCGATGCCGTAGTAGGGCGTGCTGTAGCTGACTGCGAACTTCATCGTCGTTTCTCCGGTCGGTCAGCCGATGCGATGGGTGGGCGGTCGCCGGTCGGCGTGACCGGTATCGCGGAGGCGTCGTGGCCTCGTCATGCGTCGACGGCTTTCCCCACCTGCTTGTCGCAGCCACGTTAAAACCCTGTCGTCGGCGTCAAGGCAACGTGCGCCCGGTCACGACTGTGTCTCGCGGTCGTCATGCGCGAACCCCCGGGGTGGCCCCCGTCGCGGGCCACGGCTCACCTCGGCCCAGATCGGTGACGACGACCGTGACCAGGTGACAGCCGTCTCGGCGAATCACGATCGCGCGGAGCACCCGGGGTTAAGCGTGCGTTTCTGGATTGTTACCGGCCACAACAAACTTTACCTACAGGGGGTCTGGCGTTCCAGGCCAACGGCAGAATACGTTGCCGCAAACAACATTCAAAGGAACGGTGAGCCGAGACCCGGAGCGCCGTACCCGTGAATTCGGCATGCCGCACTCCCAGACCCCCCACCTTTTCGAAGAAAGGACCCGTGCATCATGCGCAAGGGGATCCTCAGCCTGACCGCCGCCGCCGCGGTAATGACCCTCGGCCTCACCGCCTGCGGGGGCGATGGTGACACCACCGCTGCCCCGAGTGGCGCAGCATCCTCCGGAAGCGCGTCCGCTCCCGCCGCCGCCGGCAAGGTCGGCGTCATCCTGCCGGACAGCAAGTCCTCCGCCCGCTGGGAGACCGCGGACCGCAAGTACCTGGAGGAGGCCTTCAAGGCCGCGGGCGTCGCCTACGACATCCAGAACGCGCAGGGTGACAAGACCCAGTTCCAGACCATCGCCGACCAGATGATCACCAATGGCGCCACGGTCCTGATGATCGTCAACCTGGACAGCGGCACCGGCAAGGCCGTACTCGACAAGGCCAAGGCCCAGGGTGTGGCCACCATCGACTACGACCGCCTGACCCTGAACGGCGGCGCCTCCTACTACGTCAGCTTCGACAACACCAAGGTCGGCACCCTTCAGGGTGAGGGCCTGGTCAAGTGCCTGACCGACAAGAAGATCGAAAAGCCGATCGTGGCCGAGCTCAACGGCTCGCCCACCGACAACAACGCCACGCTGTTCAAGAACGGCTACGACGGCGTGCTCACGCCCAAGTACGACGCCAAGGAGTACGTCAAGGGCCCGGACCAGTCGGTTCCGGACTGGGACAACGCGCAGGCGGGCACGATCTTCGAGCAGATGCTCACCGAGCAGCCGAAGATCGCCGGCGTTCTCGCCGCCAACGACGGCCTGGGCAACGCCGCCATCGCGGTGCTGAAGAAGAACAGCCTCAACGGCAAGGTCCCGGTCACCGGCCAGGACGCCACCGTGCAGGGTCTGCAGAACATCCTCGCCGGCGACCAGTGCATGACGGTCTACAAGGCGATCAAGAAGGAGGCCGACGCGGCGTCCGCGCTCGCCATCGGCCTGGCCAAGGGTGAGAAGCCCACGGCGCCCGCGACGGTCAAGGACACCGAGAGCGGCGCCGACGTGCCCGCCGTCCTCCTCGACCCGCAGGCCATCTTCTTCGACAACGTGAAGGACGTCGTCGCGGACGGCTACGTGACCAAGGACGAGCTGTGCACCGGCGAGTTCGCCGCCAAGTGCACCGAGGCCGGAATCCAGTAACGCGCTGAGGGGGGTACGGCCGGTGACCTTCACGCCGGCCGTACCCCCTCGGCCCGGGTGCGGCGGCGGTGCCCCCAGGGACGAGGAAATGCGCGTGACGAGCACTTCCGAGCGACGAGGGAAGGCACACGCCTCAGACGCCCGGGCCTCGCTACGGGAAATGAACACAGGGAGCACCTAATGACCCCCGTACTGGAACTTCGTGGGATCGACAAGAGTTTCGGTCCCGTACAGGTCCTGCACGACGTCGACTTCTCCGTCCATCTCGGAGAGGTGACCGCGCTGGTCGGAGACAACGGCGCAGGCAAGTCCACCCTCGTCAAGTGCGTCGGCGGGATCTACCCGATCGACTCCGGCGAATACCTGTTCGACGGCAAGCCCGTCCAGGTTCACAGCCCACGCGACGCCGGCGCCCTGGGCATCGAGATCGTCTACCAGGACCTCGCGCTCTGCGACAACCTCGACATCGTCCAGAACATGTTCCTCGGCCGCGAGCAGAAGCGCGGCCTCGTCCTCGACGAGGACACCATGGAGGAGATGGCGGCCAGAACGCTGGAGAGCCTGTCGGTCAGGACGGTCAAGTCCATCCGCCAGCTCGTCGCCAGCCTCTCCGGCGGACAGCGGCAGACCGTGGCCATCGCCAAGGCCGTGCTCTGGAACGGCAAGGTCGTCATCCTCGACGAGCCGACCGCCGCGCTCGGCGTCGCGCAGACGGCCCAGGTGCTGGAGCTGGTCCGCCGCCTCGCCGACCAGGGACTGGCCGTCGTCCTGATCTCGCACAACATGAACGACGTGTTCGCCGTGTCCGACCGGATCGCCACCCTCTACCTCGGCCGGATGGCGGCCCAGGTGAAGACCTCGGACGTCACCCACGCGCAGGTCGTCGAACTGATCACCTCTGGCCGCAGCGGGGACCTCGGCCTCACCAACGGAGTCACCGTATGACCGCCACGATTTCCCCGAAGCGTGCGCACGAGGCGCCCTCGATCAGGACCAACGTCCGCGGTTACGCGGAGCGGGTCCGCGGCGGCGACATGGGCGCGCTACCCGCCGTGTTCGGCATCGTCGTGCTCTGCACGATCTTCGCCGTCCTGCGGCCCTCCTTCCTGACCACCGGCAACTTCGCGAACCTGTTCACCCAGGGCGCCGCGGTCACCGTGATCGCCATGGGCCTGGTCTTCGTGCTGCTCCTCGGCGAGATCGACCTGTCGGCGGGCTTCGCCAGCGGCGTCTGCGCCGCGGTGCTCGCGATCATGCTCAGCAGCCAGGGACTGCCCTGGTACGTGGCGGTGGGCGCGGCCATTCTCACCGGCGTGGTGATCGGCACCACCCTCGGCGCCATCGTCGCGAAACTCGGCATCCCGTCCTTCGTGGTGACGCTCGCCGCCTTCCTGGCCTTCCAGGGACTCGTCCTGCTGCTGGTCCAGGGCGGCACCATCATCGCCATCCGCGACGAGACGATCCTCGCCATCGCCAACAAGAACCTCCCGCCCGTGCTGGGCTGGATCCTGCTGGCCGCCTGCGTCGCCGCCTACGCGGGACTCCAGCTGCTGCGCGCCCGCAAGCGCGCCGCCCGGGGCCTGACCTCCGACCCGATCTCGCTGATCGCGGTCCGGGTGGGCTCCCTCACGCTGCTCGGCGGGCTCGCGGTCTACTTCCTCAACCTGGAGCGCAGCCGCAACCCCGCGGTCGTCTCGCTCGCGGGCGTGCCGATCGTGGTGCCCATCATCGTGGTGCTGCTGCTGGTCCTGACGTTCGTGCTGCGCCGTACCGCGTTCGGACGCCACCTCTACGCGGTCGGCGGCAACGCCGAGGCCGCGCGCCGGGCGGGCATCAACGTCGACCGGATGAAGATCAGCGCCTTCGTGATCTGCTCCTCGATGGCCGCCGTCGGCGGCATCATGGCAGCCTCCCGGGCCAGCTCCGTCGACCCCAACACCGGCGGCAGCAACGTGCTGCTCTACGCGGTCGGCGCCGCCGTCATCGGCGGCACGAGCCTGTTCGGCGGCAAGGGCCGGGTGCTGGACGCCGTCCTCGGCGGCGCCGTGGTCGCGATCATCGAGAACGGCATGGGCCTGATGGGCTACAGCGCCGGCATCAAGTTCATGGTCACCGGCTCGGTCCTGCTGCTGGCCGCCATGGTGGACGCGCTGTCCCGCAAGCGGGCGGCCGCCACTGGTCTAAGGTGATCAGCGACCTCGATCCACCGAAGGAATCCCACGCGATGCGGGCAGGCCCCTCTCAAGAGGAGATCCGGCGCCACAATCTTGGTGCTCTGCTCCGTCACGTCCATCTTGGCGGGCCGACCTCGCGCGCGGAACTCACCAGCCGGATGGGGCTCAACCGCAGTACGATCATGGCCCTCACGGCGGACCTGACCGCCGCGGGCCTGGTCAGGGAGGAACTCCCCAGGGAGACGGGCAGGGCCGGACGTCCGTCCCTGGTGGTGCGCCCGGAGTCGGCGAGGGTCTACGTGTTCGCCCTGGACGTGGGTGTCGACCGCCTGGTCGCCGCCCGCGTCGGCCTGGGCGGCACGATCCTGGACCGGCGGGAGACGGTACGGCGGCGCGGCGCCTTCTCCCTGGAGGAGATCGTCGGGCCGCTGGCCTCCTTCGCGCGGCAGATGCACCGCAAGACCCGGCCCGACACGGTGTGTGTCGGGGTGGCGGCCGCCTTCTCCGGAGGGGTGGCCCGCGGCGACGGCGTCGTCAGGTTCGGGCCGAACATGGGGGCGGTGGACGTGCCGTTCGCCGACGAGATGGCCCGGAGGCTGGCGTTCGGCCTGCCGGTCATGGTCGGCAACGACGCCAACCTCGCCGCTCTCGCCGAGCACACCCGCGGGGTCGGCGTCGGCTGCCGCGATCTCGTCTACCTCCACGGCGACGTCGGCATCGGCGGCGGAGTGATCGTCAACGGCCAGCTCCTCGGCGGCTACGGGGGATTCGGCGGCGAGGTCGGGCACATGGTCGTCAACCCCAAGGGCCGCTCCTGCGGGTGCGGCTCGCTCGGCTGCCTGGAGGCCGAGGTGGGGGAGCGGGCCCTGCTCGAATCCGCCGGCCTCTTCGGCTCCGGCGTCGGCAGGGACGCCGTCCGCGCCGTGGTCGACGCCGCCGACCGCGGCGACATCGGCGCCCAGGCCGCTCTGAGCCGCGTCGGCGACTGGCTCGGCCTGGGCGTCGCCAACCTGGTCAACATCTTCAACCCCGAGATGGTCGTGTTCGGGGGCATGCTCCGGGAGATCTATCTCGGCTCCGCGGCGCAGGTCCGCAGCCGCCTCGCCGTCGACGCCCTCCCCACCTGCCGCGACACCCTCCGCCTGCGCACCTCGGCCCTCGGCGACGACGCCACCCTCGTAGGCGCCGCCGAACTGGCCTTCGCCCAGGTTCTCGCCGACCCCATCGAGGTCCTCGCCCGCGCCGGCTCCTGAGCCTCCCCCGTACGGCTCCCGCCGGCCGCCCCCGTCCTTTCGCGCGGTCGTTCCCCCGCGCGGGCCCGCCGCCGACCGGCGGCACCCCGCGTCTCCGGGGCGCCGCCGGTCGGCACGCGTTACCTGACCAGGCCGGAGACCAGGTTGCGCAGCTCGATGTGCCCGGCCTTGAGCTCGGCCACATCACCCTCGACCCGCTTCATCGAAACCTCAAGATTCCCGACGGAGCGCTTGACCGTGCCGAGCTCCTCTCGGAGTTCGGCGTGGCCCGCCCGCATCTCGGCCCGGAGCTCGTTCGTGGTCGTACGGAGCTCGTTCGTGGTGGCCCGGAGCTCGTGCGTGGTCGTGCGGAGGTCGTTGAGGATGATCATGATCGCCGCCGTCGTGGCCCGATGCTCCCTGGACTCCTCGCGGAGCAGAACGATCTCGCCCTCCACGATCTTTACCCGCGTTTCCATGTTCGCGTCCAACGCCATCTCTCCTCGCAGTCGAACAGTAGGGGGAACCAGACCTGGCGGTCGATGACACGTGGAGGGCGCTCAGGTGGTGGCACCAGACTACGCACGGTCAATGGGACTTCGCCATTCGTGATCGAGCCCGGGGGTGTCGGCCGCGGCCCGGTCCGGGGTGGCGGGAATTCCATCGGGTGGAAAGGAACCGTTCCCCGGGCGGAAGCGATTGTACGGGTGACGGCCGGGCGATCCCGGATGAGAGCGCGGAGAGGGGCGTGGGAGTCAGCTGACGCTGCGCGCGGAGGCGAGCCCGGTGTTGCAGGAGGCGGGGGAGCCTGAGCTGAAGCCGCGTTCCATCCAGTAGGCCTGGCTGCGGCCCTTGCCGTGGTCGTTGCGCGGCCAGGTCTTGTCGCCGTTGGCGGCGATCCACTGGATCATGGAGTTCCAGTGCTGCCGCGTGACCGGCAGGTCGGCGGCGACCCCGCGGAGGAAGGCGGCGGCCAGGCAGTCGGCCTGGAGTTCGAGGCGCCGGGAGAGGGCGAGTTTGGCGGACGGCTTGGCCTTCCAGGCGCTCTGGCCGTAGTAGGGCAGGATGCCGGCGAGCTGCTGCACGTGGTGAGCGTACTCATGCGCCATGAACTGGGCGTGGTTGGGGCCGTACGCGTCCTTCAGCGTCTTACGGGTCACGCCGATGTACATGGTGCGGTTGGCGGAGCAGTAATAGCCGCCCGCCCCGGTGGGCCAGCGGCCGCAGGGGCTGCTCACCCGGGAGGTCACGAAGCGGAGTCTCGGCTGGGAGAAGGGAAGTTTGGCCTTCCTGAACTGGGTCTTCCAGGTCTGGTTCAGGCACCGGTTCACGCGGGTCATGAAGGCCCGGTAGGAGGCCGCGTCCCCCGCGCGGATCTGTCCTGCCCGGCAGCCGGTCCTGGGCAGCGCGCCGACGCGGTAGAGAGGGCTCGCGGTCGCGGCGGCGCGACCGCGCGGCGCCGCCCGTTCCCCGGCGAGAGGAGCCTTGGCGGGGGGAGGGGCTTTGGCGACGGAGGTCGTTCTGGCGATGGGGGAGCCCGCCTCGGAGGCGGGCGGGACACCGGAGGAGACGAGGGAGGGACCGGCGATGACGATGACTCCCGCGCCCGCCACCAGGAAGATTAGGGAGGCGACGAGCAGTGACGATGGTCGCCTGGGGGGGAAGGTGTCCATTGTGAGGAAAAGGCTAGGGCAAGTGTGGACAAAGTGCGCAGGATCTCGCCTCTTGGAGGCAGTGCCCTCCGCGCGAACTACACTCGTTTCGACGGTGACCTGGACAGAGGAGATGATTCCGTGAGCGAGCGGACCGGGCAGCCTGGAAGTCTTCTGGAGTCGGTCAAGGGACCACGAGATCTGAAACTCCTGTCCACCGACGAGTTGCCACAGCTCGCTGTGGAGATCCGGGACCTGCTGATCAGCTCCACAGCCCGAATCGGCGGCCATCTGGGGCCCAATCTCGGAGTGGTCGAGCTGACGATCGCGCTCCACAGGGTCTTCGACTCGCCGAACGACCGCATCCTGTGGGACACCGGCCATCAGGCCTACGTCCACAAGATGCTCACGGGCCGCGCCGGGCAGTTCGACACGCTCCGCCAGGAGGGCGGGCTGTCGGGCTACCCGAGCCAGTCCGAGTCCGAGCACGACATCATCGAGAACTCCCACGCCTCCACCGCGCTGTCGTACGCCGACGGCCTGGCCAAGGCGTACAAGCTGCGCCGCGAGGCCGATCGCACGGTGGTCGCGGTGATCGGCGACGGGGCTCTCACCGGTGGCATGGCCTGGGAGGCGCTCAACAACATCGCGGCGCACAAGGATCTGCCGCTGATCATCGTGGTCAACGACAACGGCCGCTCCTACTCGCCGACCATCGGCGGGCTGGCGTCGCACCTCGCCTCGCTGCGCGCCACCGAGCGCTACGAGAACATGCTCGACTTCGTCAAGGGCAACCTGACCAGGGTCCCGGTGGTCGGCCCTCCGGTCTACGACGCCCTGCACGGGGTGAAGAAGGGCATCAAGGACGTCCTGGCCCCGCAGGTCATGTTCGAGGACCTCGGCCTGAAATACATCGGGCTGGTCGACGGCCACGATGAGCAGGCCGTGGAGACCGCGCTGCGCAAGGCCCGCGGGTTCCGCCGCCCGGTCATCGTGCACGTGCTCACCAAGAAGGGCTTCGGCTACTCGCCCGCCGAGAACCACGACGAGGACTGCTTCCACTCGCCGGGGGTCTTCGACCCGCTGACCGGCGAGGAGAAGCCCAAGCCGCACGGCTGGACCAACGTCTTCAGCCAGGAGATCGTACGGCTGGGCGCCGAGCGGCAGGACATCGTGGCGATCACCGCGGCGATGCTCGGGCCGACCGGCCTGATCCCGTTCTCCCAGGCCTACCCCGACCGCCTCTACGACGTCGGCATCGCCGAGCAGCACGCGCTGACCAGCGCCGCCGGTCTGGCGCTCGGCGGCCTCCACCCGGTGGTCGCCCTCTACGCCACCTTCCTCAACCGGGCCTTCGACCAGCTCCTGATGGACGTCGCCCTGCACAGGCTGCCGGTCACGGTCGTGCTCGACCGCGCGGGCGTCACCGGCGACGACGGCGCCAGCCACAACGGCATGTGGGACCTGTCGATCCTGCAGGTCGTCCCCGGCCTGTCCGTCGCGGTCCCGCGCGACGAGCCGCGCCTGCGCGAGCTGCTGGCCGAGGCCGTGAGGGTCGACGACGGCCCCACCGTCGTCCGCTATCCCAAGGGGCCGGTGGGCGCCGAGATCGAGGCGGTCGGCCGGCTCGGTGAGATGGACGTGCTGCGCGAGGGCGATCCCGACGTGCTGATCGTGTCCGTCGGTCCGATGGCCGAACTGTGCCTGGAGGCCGCAGCCCTGCTCGACGCCCAGGGGATCTCGGCCACCGTGGTCGACCCGCGCTGGGTCAAGCCGCTGGACGAGGCGCTGGTGCCGGCCGCCCGCGCGTACAAGCTGGTCGTGGTGGTCGAGGACAACGGCAGGGTGGGCGGTGTCGGCGACGCGGTCGCCCGGTCGCTGCGCGACGCCGACGTGGACGTGCCGGTCCGCACCTACGGCATCCCGCAGCGTTTCCTGGAGCATGCCAAGCGGGCGAAGATCCTCAGCGAGATCGGCCTGACCTCGCAGGACATCGCCCGGGAGATCACCGAAGCGGTCGCGAAGAGGTCTCCGGAATTCGAGAACCAACCGGCTCGCTGATCTCCGCCCTCCTGTTCGCACGGGCCCGCAGGCCGATCACGACGAGCCCCGCGATCACCACGGCGACGCATCCGGCGACCGGCACCATCAGGTGCTCGTTGTGCCGGACGAACTCGCCGGCGGCGGAGCCGAGCGCCAGGTAGGCGCTCACCCAGACCGCGCTGCCGGCCAGGGCCCAGCGGATGAAGCGGTGGTAGGGCATGCCGAGGGTCCCGGCGAGGACCGGGGTCAGCGAGTTGACCACGGGCAGGAAACAGGCGGCGGCCAGCGCGGGGCCGCTGCCTGTGCCCGTGGCCAGTCGTTCGGCGCGGGCCCACCGGTGTTCGCCGATCCACCGTCCGGCCCTGTTGTGGCGGACGCGCGAGCCGTACCGCCGGCCGATCAGCCAGCCGCCGGTGGCGCCGAGGTAGCACCCGATCACCCCGCCGGCCGCCGCGATCGCGACCTCGAGGGGGCCGGTCAGCGCGGTTCCCGCCACGGCGGTCGCCGCCTCTCCGGGGAGCACGGCTCCGATCAGCGGCGAACCGTCCAGCGCCAGCACCGCCAGCAGCACGGCGCCGACCAGATATGGGTCCAACTGTCCGAGAGTTTCCATGAGCATGGATCAAGGGTGTCGTCCGGGGCTCAGGGAGGACATCCGGATTTTCCCTCGAAGAACCCCGAGTTTGCCGTTCGTCGATTGATCTGGCGGGCATGACCTGATTCATGGAAGTTGTCGACTCCGGACGGTCAAGGTGAGCGGCATGGATGCTTTACGCGTCAAGTCGGTGGAGCAGTCGGTCCAGGACACCGAGGCTCCCGAACACCGGCTGCGCAAGGATCTCAGCGCGCTCGACCTGACCGTCTTCGGCATCGGCGTCATCGTGGGAACCGGCATCTTCGTGCTCACCGGCCGGGCCGCCAGGGAGACGGCCGGACCGGCGGTCGCCCTGTCGTTCGTGGCCGCGGGAATCGTCTGCGCGCTGGCCGCGCTCTGCTACGCCGAGTTCGCCTCCACGGTGCCGGTGGCGGGGTCGGCCTACACCTTCGCCTTCGCCACGCTCGGCGAGTTCCCCGCCTGGATCATCGGCTGGGACCTGATGCTGGAGATGATGCTCGGCGCCGCGGTCGTCGCGGTCGGCTGGTCGGGATACCTGAACTCGCTGCTGGAGTCCCTGGGGATTCCCCTGCCCGATGCGATAGCCGGGGAGAGCCCGGTGTTCAACCTGCCCGCCGCGCTGATCGTGCTCATCCTCACCGCGGTCCTGGTCATCGGGATCAAGCTGTCGTCCCGGGTCAACCTGATCATCGTCTCGATCAAGCTGGCGGTGATCGCCCTGGTCGTCCTGGTGGGGTTGTTCTACGTCAACCGGGACAACTACACCCCGTTCATCCCGCCTTCCAAGGCGACCCCCGCGGTGGAGGGCCTGTCGGCGCCGCTGATCCAGGTGCTGTTCGGGGTCACTCCCGTCGCCTTCGGCGTCCTGGGCATCTTCAGCGCCGCGGCGGTCGTGTTCTTCGCCTACATCGGGTTCGACGTGGTGGCCACCGCGGCGGAGGAGACCCGCAACCCCCGGCGCGACCTGCCGATCGGCATCATCGCCTCGCTGGTCATCTGCACGATCCTCTACGTCGCGGTCTCCATGGTGGTCGTCGGCATGCAGCCCTACCAGCAGCTCAGCGAGGCCGCGCCGCTGGCGGACGCGTTCAAGGCGGTCGGCCTGACCTGGGCGGCGTCCCTGATCAGCATCGGCGCCCTGGCCGGGCTGACCACGGTCGTGATGATCCTCATGCTGGGCATGTCGCGGGTGATGTTCGCGATGAGCCGGGACAACCTGCTGCCGGGCCGGCTGGCCAGGGTTCATCCGACGTACCGCACGCCGTACCTGATCACCATCATCATGGGCGTCGTGGTCGCGCTGCTGGCGGGGATGCTGCCGCTGGCCACGATCGCCGAGCTCGTCAACATCGGCACGCTCTTCGCGTTCGTGATCGTCTCGATCGCCGTGCTCATCCTTCGCCGCACCCGCCCCGACCTGCCGCGCTCCTTCCGCACCCCGCTGGTGCCCCTGGTGCCCATCCTGTCGGTGCTGGCCTGTCTCTACCTGATGCTCAACCTGCCGGTGGAGACCTGGGTCAGGTTCGTCGTGTGGATGCTCATCGGGGTCGTGGTCTACATCGGGTACGGCTACCGCCACAGCAGGCTGTCGGAGCACTCCCCGAAGGGCTAGGGGGCCAGGGGGGCGCCGGTGGGGCTCCGGCGGTCGTGGCGGCGCCGCCCGGCCGCGGCGCCCCGCGATCAAGAGATGACGCTGTTGGCGAAGACGACGACCGCGCCGAACGTGGCGCCGCCGTACATGAGTGAGGACGGCCACGACTTCCCCTCGGTGCGCTTCAGCGCCACCGCGGTGGCCGAGACACTGATTCCGAGACCGAAGATGACAGCGGCCCGTGTGGTGAGCAGCATCTGGAGACTCCTTGCGTTCGGTGACCTCTCATTTCCAGCGGCAGCCGGGCGACCGGTTCCCGTCATCAGCTATGTAACCGCTCATATGTTCGAATATTCGAGAGCCGCGCGCTGTGTGGTGATCTTTTGCTCTGGCCTGGACAACGATGGGAATCACGGCCGAGCCGGGGGATTCGACGGAACGTGTCCGGGTGGGTACCCGGTCGTGCGCCGATCGGGGGATTCGCCCGCCCCTGACGGGTGACTCATAACGCCTTATATCGTGAGTTGCAATATCGGCACGGGCAGGGGGACGGCATGACGCGGGGGCCGGGGCAGAGCGACGCCCAGGGCATCCCGACACGGCCGGGAGCGCGTCCGACGAGCGAGGCCCCGGGCCGGGAAGCGCGTGTCTCCCGACCCGGCGGGAGCCTCCCCGCCGCGGCGTGTTCGACGGAGCGCCAAGACCCGTGACGACAGTCCGCCGTACGACAGGAGCAAGCCATGCGGGAGTTCACCTACGTCAGCCAGGCCGCGCGGGTCCTGTTCGGGGCCGGGACGCTGGCGCGGCTGCGTGAGGAGCTCGAGCGGCTGAGCTGCTCGCGAGCGGTGGTCCTGACCACCGCGGGCCAGGCGGACCTGGCCGCCCGCGCACGGGAGCTGCTCGGGCCGCTGGCCGCCGGAGCGTTCACCGGCGCCGCGATGCACACCCCGACCGCCGTCACTGAGCAGGCCCTCGCCCTCGTGCGCGAGCTGGGCGCGGACTGCGTCGTGGCGATCGGCGGCGGCTCGACGACCGGCCTGTCCAAGGCCCTGGCGGTACGCACCGGCCTGCCGCAGATCGTCGTCCCCACCACCTACGCCGGCTCCGAGGTCACCCCCGTGCTCGGCGAGACCGACAACGGGGTCAAGACCACGCGGTCCTCCCCGGCGATCCTGCCCGAGACCGTCGTCTACGACGTGGACCTCACCCTGGGTCTGCCGGTGCCGCTCTCGGTGACCAGCGGTGTCAACGCCATGGCCCACGCCGTCGAGGCGCTGTACGCGCCGCAGGCCGATCCGGTGACCGACGAGCTGGCGCTGCGCTCGATCGCGCTGATGTCCGCCGCCCTCCCCCGGATCGCCGAGGATCCCGCCGACCTCGAATCACGGGCCGACGCCCTGCAGGCCGCCTGGCTGGCGGGCACCTGCCTGGGCACCGTCGGCATGGGCCTGCACCACAAGCTGTGCCACACCCTCGGCGGTTCGTTCGGCCTGCCGCACGCCGAAACCCACACGGTCGTCCTGCCGCACGCCATGGCCTACAACGCGAGGGCGGTGCCGGACGTCATGCGGCGGATCGCCGAGGTCCTCGGCGCGGCCGACGCGCCGGCCGCCGTGTACGACCTGGTATCGGCCCTGCACGGGCCCGTCTCGCTGGGCGGGCTCGGCCTGCGCGAGGAGGATCTGGCCAAGGCGGCCGAGCTCGCGGGCGGCGCCTCGTACCCCAACCCCCGGGAGGTCACCGCCGACGGCGTCGCCGCCCTGCTCCGCGACGCCTGGGAGGGGCGCAGGCCCGCCTCCGAGAGCCGTGCGCTCCCGACCACCGCGCTGCGCACGCTCACCGACCAGGTGGTGGCGAGCTTCGACGGCGCCCCCGATCCGCGAGTGCGGCGGTTGCTCGCCGACCTGGTCCGCCGGCTGCACGGTTTCGTGGCGGACAACGACCTCACCGAGGACGAGTGGCGGTACGCCATCGGATTCCTCACCCGAACCGGTCAGCTGTCCAGCGACACCCGGCAGGAGTTCATCCTGCTCTCCGACACGCTCGGCGTCTCCAGCGCCGTCGACCTGCTCACCAACTCCCGCACGGCCGAGAGCACGCCCTCCGCCGTGCTCGGCCCGTTCTACGTCGAGGGCCCGCCGCCGTTGCCAGGCGGGGCGGACATCTCCCAGGGCCTGGCGGGCACGCCGCTGTGGACCTCGGTACGGATCACCGGCACGGACGGCACCGCGCTGCCGGACGCGGTGGTGGACGTCTGGCAGTCCAACGACGACGGCTTCTACGACGTCCAGCTCCCCGACCTCGACGGCCCCGCCCTGCGGGCACGGTTCCGCTCGGACGCCGAGGGGCGGGTGGAGTTCTGGTCGATCCTGCCGTCGGCGTATCCCATCCCGGGCGACGGCCCCGTGGGGCAGATGCTGGACGCCGCCGGCAGGCACCACTACCGGGCGCCGCACCTGCACTTCATGATCAGCGCTCCGGGCCGGCAGCGCCTGATCACCCAGTTGTTCGTCGCCGGCGGCGCCTACCAGGACTCCGACACGGTCTTCGGGGTCAAGGACGCGTTGATCGTCGACTTCCCCGAGCGTGGGGGCCCCACGCCCGACGGCCGTGCGCTGGACGGCCCGTGGCACTCCCTCGACTACACCTTCCGTCTCGCCCCCGAGACCCCGCGCTGACGGGCGCGCTCCCCGCCCTTCCGCGTCTCCTGGCGGGCGGGGATTCGCCGGCCCCGGTCAGATGGAGAAGACCGGACCGGTGAGAGCGGTCATCTCGCAGGCGTTGTCGTAGGTCTTGGTGAACGAGACGAACCTGCCGTCCCAGTTGCCGATGGCTCTCACCGTGTGCGGGGAGTACTCGGCAGTACAGATCATGTCGATGTCGTACGTCATCTTCGACAGGTCGCCGCCGACCTTGTGGATCATGTCGCAGGACGTGATGAGAGCCGGGCGATCGCTGAGATCCTGGTCGCAGTCGAGAAAGGACTTCCTGGCCGGGGCGCCGCCGACGGAGACGCTGAGGGCCAGGGAGCGCTGGTTCTCCGGGGCGGGATCGGTGACCGTCGCCGGCGACGACCGGTCGCCCGCCGCGGGCGCGATGTTCGCGGGCGGCGACGACCGGTTGTCCGAGGCGGGCGCGGAGGTCGGGGGAAGCGTGGTCGCGAGCGCGAACATCGCGCCCGCGGACACGATCTTGACGGTTCTCATGCGAGGGGTGATTCCCTCTGCCGGACTAAGATCCGAGCTTTTTCAGGTCAAGGATTCCCCCGTTTTCCAACCCGACGGTCCGGCGCGGTGAGGCGTCAGGCGGGGAGAGAGGCCACGCCCGGAGAAAGGAAGCGCGGCTCGGCGATGCCGGTCCGGTCCAGATAGGGAGTGATGCCGCCCAGGTGGAACGGCCAGCCCGCTCCGAGGATCATGCACAGGTCGATGTCCTGGGCTGCCGCGACCACGCCCTCGTCGAGCATGAGGCGGATCTCCTCCGCGAGGGCGCGCAGCGCGCGCAGCCGCACCTCCTCGGCCGTCGACGGAGAGGTCCCGCCGGAGAAGAGGGCCACCGCCTCGGCGTCCAGCGAGAAGTCGGGCGCGTAGACGCCGGGCTTGCCCGCCGCGACCAGCTTGGCGAGGTTCTCCGAGACGGAGTAGCGGGCGGGGAAGGCCTCGCGCATGGTCTCGGCCACGTGCAGCGCGACGGCCGGGCCGACGAGCTGCAGCAGCGTGAACGGGGTCATCGGCAGGCCGAGCCCGTCCAGCGCGTGGTCGGCGACCTCCAGCGGGGTGCCCTCGTCGACGGCGCCGATGACCTCACCCATGAACCGGGTCAGGAGCCGGTTGACCACGAACGCGGGCGCGTCCTTGACCAGCACGGACGACTTCTTCAGCGACCGGCCGACGGAGAAGGCCGTGGCCAGCGTCGCGTCGTCGGTCCCGGCGCCCCGGATGATCTCCAGTAGGGGCATCACGGCGACCGGGTTGAAGAAGTGGAAGCCCACGACGCGCTCGGGGTGCCGCAGCCCGGAGGCCATCTCGGTGAGGGAGAGCGAGGAGGTGTTGGTGGCCAGCACGCACTCGGCGGAGACGACCTCCTCCACCTCGGCGAACACCTTCTGCTTGACCGCCAGGTCCTCGAACACGGCCTCGATGACGAAGTCGGCGTCCGCGAACGCGTCCTTGGCCAGCGAGCCGGTCACCAGGGACGTGAGCCGGTTGGCCTGGTCGGCGGAGACGCGGCCCTTGCCGAGCAGCTTGGCGATCTCGGCGTGGACGTAGCCGACGCCCTTGTCCAGCCGGGCCTGGTCCAGGTCGGTCAGCACGACCGGGACCTCCAGGCGGCGGGCGAACAGCAACGCCATCTGGGAGGCCATCAGGCCCGCGCCGACCACTCCGACCTTGGTGACCTTGCGGGCCAGGGCTTTGTCGGGTGCGCCCGCCGGCCTCTTGGCCCGGCTCTGCACCAGATCGAAGGAGTACAGGCCCGCGCGGAGCTCGTCGCCCATGAGCAGGTCGGCCAGCGCCTGGTCCTCGGCGTCGAAGCCCTCGTCGCGGGAGGCGGTGCGGGCCAGCTCGATCAGCTCCAGCGCCCGGTAGGGGGCCGGGGAGGCTCCGTGCAGCTTCATGTCGAGCAGGAAGCGGGCGTCGGCGACGGTCTTGGACCAGTCGTCGGCGGTGTGGTCGGTGCGGGAGACGGTCACGTCGCCGCGCAGCACCCGGGCGGCCCAGCGCAGCGACTCCTCCAGGAAGTCGGCCGGCTCGAACATCGCGTCGGCGATCCCCGACGCGAAGGCGTCCCTGCCCTTGATCATGCGGTTCTGCGAGAGCGGGTTCTCGATGATCAGCTTGATGGCCGCGGCCGGGCCGATCAGGCGGGGCAGCAGCTGCGTGCCGCCCCAGCCGGGGACCAGGCCGAGGAAGCACTCGGGTGTCGCGACCGCGGGCACGCCGGAGGAGATGGTCCGGTAGGTGCAGTGCAGCGCGACCTCCAGGCCGCCGCCCATGGCCGCGCCGTTCACGAAGGCGAACGACGGCACGTCCAGCTCGCCGAGGCGGCGGAACACGTCGTGGCCCAGCCGGCCGATCCGCAGCGCCTGGTCCCGCTCGGAGACCACGGCGGCGCCCTTGAGGTCGGCGCCGACCGCGAAGATGAACGGCTTGCCGATGACGCCCACGGCCACGAGGTCGTCTCGGGCGGAGATCGCGTCGAGGGCCTCACCGAGCGAGGTCAGGCCGCCGGGGCCGAACGTGGACGGCTTGGTGTGGTCCAGGCCGTTGTCCAGGGTGATCAGCGCCATGGTGCCCGCGCCGTACGGCAGCTCCACATCGCGGGAGATCGCCCTGGTGACGATCTCGTCGGCGAAGAGTTCCTTGATGTCCGTCACTTCGTACCTTCCCAGCCGAGGTTCTCCCAGATGACCGTTCCGCCCATGCCCATGCCGACGCACATCGTGGTCACGCCGTACCGGATGTCGGGGCGCTCGCCGAACTCGCGGGCGAGCTGCGTCATCAGGCGCACGCCGGAGGAGGCCAGCGGGTGGCCGAAGGCGATCGCGCCGCCGTAGGGGTTCACCCGGGCGTCGTCGTCGGCGATGCCGAAGTGCTCCAGGAACGCCAGCACCTGTACGGCGAAGGCCTCGTTGATCTCGAACAGGCCGATGTCGGAGATGGACAGCCCGGCCAGGCGGAGCGCCCGCTCGGTGGAGGGGATCGGCCCGACGCCCATGAGCTCGGGGTCCACCCCCGCGAAGGCATAGGAGACCAGGCGCATCTTCGGCGCGAGACCCAGCTCCTCGGCGACCTCGGAGGCGGCCACGATGCAGCCGGTCGCGCCGTCGTTGATCCCGGAGGCGTTGCCGGCGGTGATCCGGCCGTGCGGGCGGAACGGGGTCTTCAGGGCGGCGAGCCCCTCGAGCGTGGTGCCGGGGCGAGGGGCCTCGTCCGTCGTCGCCAAGCCCCAGCCTTTCTCGGCCGTCCGGATCGCCGTCGGCACCAGGTCGGGCTGGATCTTGCCGTCGGCGTAGGCCTTGGCGACCTTCTCCTGCGAGGCGAGGGCGAAGGCGTCCGCGCGGTCCTTGGTGATGGACGGGTAGCGGTCGTGGAGGTTCTCCGCGGTCATCCCCATGACGAGGGCGGAGCCGTCCACGAGCTGCTCGGCCAGGAAACGGGGGTTGGGGTCCACGCCCTCGCCCATCGGGTGGCGGCCCATGTGCTCGACGCCACCGGCGATGGCGACGTCGTAGGCGCCGAAGGCGATGCCTCCGGCGAGCGAGGTCACCGCGGTCATGGCGCCGGCGCACATGCGGTCGATCGCGTAACCGGGCACGCTCTTGGGCAGCCCGGCCAGGATCGCGGCGGAGCGGCCGATGGTCAGGCCCTGGTCGCCGATCTGCGTGGTGGCCGCGATGGCCACCTCGTCGACGCGGTCGGGCGGCAGGTTCGGATTACGCCGAATCAGCTCGCGGATGACGCGGACCACCAGGTCGTCGGCGCGCGTCTCGGCATACAGGCCCTTGGGACCCGACTTGCCGAAAGGTGTGCGCACACCGTCGACGAATACGACGTCACGAGACGAAGGCACGGAGTTCGCTCCTCGTTGCTGGATTGCTTCGTCCCTATGCTACTCGCCAGTAACAACCTGGGCGCGACCAGGTGCCCGATGAACGCGGGACGGGACGAACGGGAAAGTAGATTGTTTCCTGCAGGCGTGCGCGGATCGGGGGTCGCGTCCCGCCGACGCGTCCAGAATGCGAGAAGAAAGCATCTCTGGCAGATTTGGAGAACGCTTTCCTGGAGGTTTTCTGTGGCCACGCTTGAGGATGTCGCCCGGCACGCGGGTGTCTCACTCGCCACGGCGTCGCGAGTGCTCAACGGAAGCACCCGGCAGGTGGGAGCCTCCCTGCGCGTCAAGGTGGAGCTGGCCGCCGCCCAGCTCGGCTACCGGACCAACCTGGCCGCGCAGACCCTGGCCAAGGGGGCCAGCAACGTGATCGGGCTGGTCGTCCACGACCTCACCGACCCCTACTTCGCCGCTCTCGCGGACGGGGCCATGCGGGTGGCCGAGAGTCAGGAGCTCATGGTCATGGTCGGTACCACGCATCGCGACGCCGAACGGGAGATCGCCTACGTCTCGACCCTGAACGCGCAGCGGGTCTGCGCCGTGCTGCTCGCCGGATCCAGGATCGCCGACCCCCATGTGACCCGCAGGCTCCGAGAGGAGCTCGATCGTTACCGGGACACCGGCGGGCGGGTGGCCTGCGTGGGCCAGGACCTGCTGGGCGTGAACACGGTGGCGCCGAGCAACCACGAAGGCGCCGCCGCGCTGGCCCGGGCCCTCGCCGGACTGGGACACCGGCGCTTCGCCGTGCTCGCCGGTCCTGTCGGGCTGATCACGGCCCGGGACAGGCTGGCGGGGTTCACCGGGGCGCTCGACGAGCTCGGCCTGCCCGCACCGCAGATCGTTCAGGGTTCCTTCGACCGGGACGGCGGTTACGCGGCGGCGTCCCAGGTGTCCGACGCCACCTGCGTGTTCGCGGTCAACGACGTGATGGCGGTGGGCGCGCTGGCGGCCTTCAGGGATCGGGGGATCAGGGTGCCCGACGACGTCTCGGTGGCGGGGTTCGACGACATCGCCACGCTGCGGGACCTGGTTCCGGCGCTGTCCACCGTACGGCTGCCGCTGGCGTACATGGGGGCCCGCGCGCTGGAGCTGGCCCTGGGGGAGCCCGGGGGAGCGCAGGTGGAGTCCGTGGCCGGAGAGGTCGTCCTGCGGGAGAGCACGCGGGGGCCGGCCTTCTGACCGGCCCGCCGCGTCAGCCCGCGATGAGCTCGCCGAACCTGGTCCTGACCCTGGTCAGGACCTCGTCGGGGTCGGCGGCCCACACGTCGGCGTTGAAGATCTCCACCTCGATGTCCCCGGTGTAGCCCGCCTCGGCCACGGCCCCGGTCAGCGGGGCGAAGTCGATCACACCGTCGCCCATCACGCCCCGGCCGAGCAACACGTCGGGCGGGAGGGGGGACAGGAAGTCGCAGACCTGGTAGCTCGCGATCCGCTCACCCGCCCTGGCGATCTGCTGGAACACCTGCGGGTCCCACCAGACATGGAAGGTGTCGACGACGACGCCGACCTGCGCGGACGGGTACGGCTCCGCGAGGTCGAGGGCCTGGCCGAGCGTGGAGAGCACGGCCCGGTCGGCGCAGTACATCGGGTGGAGCGGTTCCAGGGCCAGCCTGACCCCGCGCTCGCCCGCGTACGGCGCCAGCACGGCCAGCGCCTCGGCGACCCGATCCCGTGCCCCGGGCAGGTCGCGGGAGATCGCGCCCAGAGGCTCGCCGGGCACCACCCCCGGCAGGCCGCCGACGACCATGACCAGGCACGCGGCGCCGAGCTCGGCCGCCTCGTCGATCGCCCTGCGGTTGTCGTCCAGGGACTCCCGGCCGCCGGAGGTGAGGAAGCCGCCCCGGCACAGGGACGACACCCGGAGCCCGGCGTCCGAGACCAGCTTCACGGTCTCGTCCAGCCCCTGCTCGGCGACGTCCTGCCGCCACAGGCCGATGGCCTCGACGCCGTGCCGCACGCACCCGTCGACGGCCTCGGCCACCGACCACCGCTTGGTGGTCCACTGGTTGAGCGAGAGACGGCCCCCGGCCGGTCTCCTCCCGGCTTGTTCGCTCACAGCCCGTTCACCGCCAGCAGGGATCTCATCCGGTGGACCGCCAGCTCGGGGTCGGCCAGCAGCCCGGCCCGGTCGGCCAGGCGGAACACCTCGGCCAGGTGCGGAACAGAGCGGGCCGCCTGGGCGCCGTTGACCATGTTGAAGGCGTCCTGGTGGCCGTTGAGCCAGGCCAGGAAGACGATGCCGGTCTTGTAGTTGTAGGTCGGCGCCTCGAAGATCTTCCGGGAGAGCGGGACCGTCGGGCCCATGATCTCGTCGTACCGCTCGAGGTCGCCCTCGTCGAGCGCCTGGAGGCCCGCCGCGGCGGCGGGGGCGATCGCGTCGAAGATGCCCAGCAGCGCGTGGCTGCCGGACCTGATCAGCGAGGGGTAGTTGAAGTCGTCGCCGGTGTAGAGCCTGACGCCCTCCGGCAGGGCCGCCCGCAGCCCGATCTCGTGCTCGGCGTCCAGCAGCGAGACCTTGACCCCGTCCACCATCGGCGCGTGCTCGCGGATCAGCGCCAAAAACGACGCGGTGGCCTCGGCCACGTCATCCGAACCCCAGTAGCCCGCGAGCCGCGGGTCGAACATCTCGCCCAGCCAATGCAGGATCACCGGGCGGTCCGTCTGGGTCAGCAACCGGCCGTAGACCCGGTGATAGTCCTCGGGGCCCCGGGCGATCGCGGCGAGCTGCCGGCTGGCCATGACGACGACCCCGGCGCCGGCGGCGCGCACGGTCTCGATCTGCTCGGTGTAGGCGGCCACGATCTCGTCCGGCGTCCGGGCCTGCGGCGCGTGGTCGGTGCCCGCGCCACACGCCACCAGCGTCGCGGGGTCGCCGAACTCCTTGGCCTCGCGGGCGCTGCGCTGGATCAGCTCGCGGGTGGCCGCCCAGTCCAGGCCCATGTTGCGCTGCGCGGTGTCCATGGCGTCGGCGATCCGCAGGCCGTGCGACCACAGGTGGCGGCGGAACCGCAGGGTGGCCTCCCAGTCCACGACGGCGGGGGAGCCCGGGGTGTTGTCGCCGAGCGGGTCGGCGGTCACGTGGGCGGCGGCGTAGGCGATACGGCTCCTGGCGGGACCGGAGGGCCTGTCCCAGGTGACCGGTTCGCGAAGGGTGTGGTCCCCGCCGGGGAGCGCGATCCTCATCACGGCGCCACGGGCAGCCGGCGGCCCTCGGCGGAGGAGCGCAGGCCCAGCTCGGCGATGCGGACGCCGCGGGCGCCGGAGACGAAATCGTGGGGGAAGGGCGCGTCCTCGATCACGTGGCGGACGAACATCTCCCACTGGGTCTTGAAGCCGTTGTCGAACTCGGTGTTGTCGGGCACCTCCTGCCAGGCGTCGCGGAAGCGGGCGGTGGCGGGCAGGTCGGGGTTCCAGACGGGTTTGGGGGTGGTGGCGCGGTGCTGGACCCGGCAGTTGCGCAGGCCCGCGACCGCGCTGCCGTGCGTGCCGTCCACCTGGAACTCCACCAGTTCGTCCCGGTTCACTCGAACGTTCCAGGAAGAGTTGATCTGCGCGATGACCCCGCCCTCCAGCTCGAACACGCCGTACGCGGCGTCGTCGGCGGTGGCCGGGTAGGGCACGCCCCGCTCGTCCACGCGCTCCGGCACGTGGGTGACGGCCTGGGCGTAGACCGACTGGATGCGGCCGAAGAGGTTCTCCAGCACGTAGGCCCAGTGCGGGAACATGTCCAGGACGATGCCGCCGCCGTCTTCGGCGCGGTAGTTCCACGACGGGCGCTGCGCGGCCTGCCAGTCACCCTCGAAGACCCAGTAGCCGAACTCGCCGCGCACCGACAGGATCCGGCCGAAGAAGCCCCCGTCGATCAGGCGCCTGAGCTTGAGCAGGCCCGGAAGGAAGAGCTTGTCCTGCACGACGCCGTTCTTCACGCCCCTGGCGGTCGCGGCCTCGGCCAGCGCCAGCGCGTCGCTGAACGTCTCGGCGGTCGGCTTCTCCGCGTAGATGTGCTTGCCCGCCTCCACCGCCTTGAGGACGGCCTTCACCCTGGCCTGCGTGACCTGGGAGTCGAAGTAGATGAGGTTGTCGTCGTCGGCCAGGGCCTCGTCGAGGTCGGTGGTCCAGCCGGTGATGCCGTGATCGGCGGCGATTTTCGCCAGTTTCTCGGGGTTCCGGCCCACCAGCACCGGCCTGAGCACGATCCGGCTACCGTCGGTCAGTGCCACGCCGCCCTGCTCGTTGATCGCCAGGACTGAGCGGACCAGGTGCTGGCGGTAACCCATGCGGCCGGTGACACCGTTCATCACGACACCGATGCTTCGCGGGGACATCTTTTCGGGCCTCCTATGGAAAGCGCTTTCCCTCATACCGTACGGCAGCCGCCATACCTTCGGCAAGCACCCGGCCGGTCCCGCCCGCTCCGGAAAACCGGTCGGCGCCGGCCTTCCGGGGGGCGGATCCGGACGGCCCGGCGGACGGCGGCGCCCCGCGCCGGCCGTTCCCGGCCTCGGCCCTCGGCCTTGTCCGGCTCCGAGCGGAGGGAGCAGGGGCCGGACGGTGCTCGGTCTGTCATCTCGTGACCACCTGGCCCGGTGCGTTCGGCGGTCGCCACGGGTCCGTTAACGAGAGTTTCACGCCGCGTTCGGCGTCGTGAGATGTGGGCCGTCGTTCAGGGCCGGGGCGTCGTGGCAGATCAGACGCCTGCGGCGCGAATCGGAGACATGATCCGACCAAACGTGCCCTGACTCATCGTCAAACCCTGACATTTCTGTATTTGTCAGGAATTGAGAAGTTCCGTCTGTCCCGCCTCGCAGTGCCCAGACCCCCCGACTGGCCGAGGTGGAGGACAGAAGGGGCCACTCGTGAAACGAGTCGTCACCGCGGTTCTCGCTGCCCTCACAACGATTCTTCTCGCGCTTTCCCTGACCACGGGAACGGCGTGGGCCACCCCGCCCAACATTCCCTCGGCGGCCACCGCCGCCACCCGGCTCGCGACGCTCACCGTCGCTCCCGAAACCAACCAGTCCTCCTACGACCGGGCGTTGTTCAACCACTGGATAACCGTCAGCGGCGCGTGCAACACCAGGGAGACCGTGCTCAAGAGAGACGGCGTCGGCGTGGTCGCCGGTTCCAACTGCGCGCCCACCTCCGGCCGCTGGTACTCCCCGTACGACGGCGCCACCTGGACGGCCGCGAGCGACGTCGACATCGACCACATGGTGCCGCTCGCCGAGGCCTGGCGATCCGGCGCCCACGCCTGGACCAGCGCGCAGCGGCAGGCCTACGCCAACGACCTGGGCGGCCCCGAGCTGTGGGCCGTGACGGACAACGTCAACCAGTCGAAGGGCGACCAGGACCCGACGACGTGGCAGCCCTCGCTCAGCTCGTTCCGCTGCACCTACGCCAGGGCCTGGATCCAGGTGAAGTACTACTGGAAACTGACGCTGCAGAGCGCCGAGAGGACCGCCCTGCAGAACATGCTCGCCACCTGCTGAACAACCAGTGGTGACGTCGGCTCGGGTCCGAGGCGCCTCGGACCCGAGCCGGCGCCCGGTCCGGCGGGCGCCGGTCCGGGCGCACCCATTGATCTACTTTGTAAAGGATCCGCGCGGGCCGAGAAGGCGGATCACCGCGGCCGGACCGATCAGGCCTCGCCCTTGGTCGCCAGGCGGATGAGGGCCTTGGCCATCGGATGCGCGGTCAGCTCGATCTGCCACTCCCGGGCCCCGAGTTCGCGGAGCCGGTCGGCGACGGTCTCGTCGTCGATGGTCGAGGGGGGCTCCCAGGTCAGGCGGCGCACGGAGTCGGGCTGGATGAGGTTCTCGGTCGGCATGTGGTGCTCGTCGGCGAGCGCGGCCACCACGGCCCTGGCGGCGGCCAGCCTCCGGGCGGCCACGGGATCGCGATCCATCCACCGGTTGGCGGGCGGCGGTCCGTCACCCGCCGCGCTGGGCTGGGGGAGCTCCGAGTCCGGCAGCGCCCGCGCCGCGGCGACGGCGGCCAGCCACTCGCGCAGGTGCCGGCGGGCACTGCGGCCGGTGAACGGGGCGATGTCGGTGAGCGCCTTGGTGGTGCGGGGCATCTCCAGGGCGGCGGAGACGATCGCCGCGTCGGGCAGGACCCGTCCGGGGGCGACGTCCGACTCGCGGGCGAACTCGTCGCGGAGCGTCCACAGCTCCCGGACCACGGCCAGCCCGCGTAATGAGCGGACCTTGTGTATTCCGGAGGTGCGCCGCCACGGGTCGGAGCGCGGGCCGGGGGACTTGTAGGCCAGTACGGCGGCGAACTCCTCCTGCGCCCAGGCCAGCTTCCCGCTGTCCTTCAGCTCCTCGTAGAGGATGTCGCGGAGCTCGATCAGGACCTCGACGTCGAGTGCCGCGTAGCGCAGCCAGTCTTCCGGCAGCGGACGGGTGGACCAGTCGGCGGCCGAGTGGCCCTTCTCCAGTTTGAGCCCGAGGACGTTCTCCACCATCAGGCCGAGCCCGACCCGCTCGTAGCCGAGCAGCCGGCCGGCCAGCTCGGTGTCGAACAGCTCACGCGGACGGAAGTTCAGCTCGGCCAGGCACGGCAGGTCCTGGGAGGCCGCGTGCAGAACGATCTCGGCGTCGGCCAGTGCGGTGTCGAGCTCCGACAGATCCGGGCAGTGGATCGGATCGATCAGAGCGCTGCCCGCGCCGACGCGGCGCAGCTGCACCAGGTAGGCACGGCCGCTGTAGCGGTAGCCGGAGGCGCGCTCGGCGTCCACCGCGACGGGGCCGGTGCCCTCGGCGAAGGCGCGCACGACGCGCGCGAGGTCGGCTGGGCTCTCGATGACCGGTGGGATTCCGTCTCGGGGCTCCAGCAGCGGGACTACGGTCGTCTCGTCGGTCACGTTCGGAAGGGCTCCGGATCCTCGCGGCGACGAGACGGCAGTGCCGTCACGTCGGGGGGCAGGGGTGGTATGCCGGCCGCCAGGCACATCAGGTCGCACCAGGCCGCGACGTGCCCGGAGAGGTCTTCCTGCAGCGGAGACCAGGAGGCGCGCAGTTCGAGCTCCGTGGTCACCGGATCTTCGGCTTTGTTGCCGAATCCCTCGGAGACCGCTCTGGTGACGGTGCCTCCGGCGGCGGTGTAGCCGGCGTCGTGTGCTTCCAGCGCCTCGGTGAGCCAGCTCCACGCGACGGGGCCGAGCAGCGGGTCTTCGGTGATCTCGGGCTCCATGTCGGCCCGGACGTAGGCGACGAGGCGGAACTGGCCGTCCCAGCCGCGCTGGCCGTCCGGGTCGAAGAGCAGGATGAGGCGGCCGACCGCGAGCTCGTCGTCGTCACGATAGACGGAGGCGCCGATGGCGGCCGAGTAGGGGGCCAGGCGCTGCGGCGCCGGGATGTCCTCCAGCTCGATCTCCGGTCTGACCTCCACAGGGCGCATGCTGGCCGCCGCACGCCGGAAGGCGGCGGGAGCGGGCGGCGCATCACCGAGGGTCATATCGGAAGAGTAGGTCGAAACTGAGTGCATGGGGACCACTGGGGTGCGTGTAGGAGCCATGAGAGCCGATCAAGCCGATGCCATCGACCTGCGGGAGGCGAATGCGCCCCCGCCTGGGGAGGCTCCCGAAAGGAGCGCGTGACCGCACTCGACGCAGGTCCGTTCGGGGCGTTCGCCCGGTCGGTGGTCGTCGAGACAGGGTGGTTGCTCGAAAACCCGCTCGCCGGCACAGGAAGCACAGCGCTCACCGCGACGTTCAGGTGAACTCCACATTGTGGACATCGCACGGGCCTTTCGTCGGGTCGTGGTCCGACGTTGGCACGTCGCGCCGACATTTCCGCGCAGCGTGCTCGGCGTGTCCCGAAAGTGGTGCGGGAATCGATGCCGCGCGGTGACTTGGTGAACATTTGGACCAGCTGGGGGCTGGCACAGATTCCCCAATGGGAGGAACTGTACCCGGAAACATGATCGTGTCGTGCCGTCTGGCACCGCCTAAGGCGTGTTGACATCGGGTTTTGGAGGACGAAGTACTCCAAACCGGTAAGACGCGATCATTATCGGTACTTGAAACTGTCTGGGTGTTGTTAGGTGCAATCTCATCGAATAACTGGTGATTTCGTACTCGATGCGCCGGTCAACGGCCTTGGTGAGCGGACCGAGCCCCTGACATGGCACTCTGGGGGGGTGACTCCCGAGCTTGCCGATTCTCCGTTCCTGCGCGCCTGCCGCCGCGAGCCCGTCTCCCACACGCCCGTGTGGTTCATGCGTCAGGCGGGCCGTTCGCTGCCCGAGTACCGGGCGTTGCGCGAAGGCGTGCCGATGCTCACCGCCTGCGCCACCCCGGACCTGGTCGTGGAGGTCACGATGCAGCCGGTCCGTCGTTACGGCGTGGACGCGGCCATCCTCTTCAGCGACATCGTGGTCCCGCTCAAGGCGATCGGCGTCGATCTCGACATCAAGCCCGGGATCGGCCCGGTGGTGGCCGCCCCGATCAGGGACGCCGCCGCGCTCGAGGTCCTGCGCCCGATCGAGCCCGACGACGTCTCCTACGTCAGCGAGGCCGTCCAGGCGCTGACGAAGGAGCTGGGAGCGACCCCGCTCATCGGCTTCGCGGGCGCGCCGTTCACCCTGGCGTCCTACCTGATCGAGGGCGGCCCCTCCAAGAACCACGACCACACCAAGGCCATGATGTACGGCGAGCCGCGACTGTGGCACGCCATGATGGACCGGCTGACCGAGATCACCCTCGGGTTCCTGCGCGTCCAGCTCGCCGCCGGGGCCTCCGCCGTCCAGCTCTTCGACTCCTGGGTCGGCGCCGTGTCGCCCGACGACTACCGGGAGTTCGTCCTCCCCTACACCAGCCGCATCTTCGCGGGCCTGGCCGAGCTGGACGCCCCGCGCATCCACTTCGGCGTCGGCACCGGCGAGCTGCTCGGCCTGCTCGGCGAGGCCGGGGCCGACGTGGTCGGCGTCGACTGGCGGGTCCCGCTCGACGAGGCCGCCCGGCGGGTCGGCCCGGACAAGGCGCTGCAGGGCAACATGGACCCGACGATCCTGTTCGCCCCCTGGGAGGTCGTCGAACGCCGCGCGAGCGACATCCTCACCCGCGCGGCCAAGGCCGAGGGTCACGTCTTCAACCTCGGCCACGGCGTGCTGCCCAGCACCGACCCCGACCAGCTCGCCCGCCTCACGGACTTCGTGCACGAGGCCTCCGCCCGCTGACCCGCCCGCCGGCTCCGCGCCTCCGGCGGCCCGTTCCCGGCTCGGGGGCGCCGGAGGCGGGGGCGGGCTAGGGCCGTTCGTACGGAACCGCCTCGTCCTCGTCCTCGTCCTCGGACTCGTGGGGGCGGACGGGCCGCGCCGGCGGCGCGTTCCTCCGGTTACGGCGGAGCACGAAGGCCACCAGCAACCAGACGGGCACGATCACGATCAGCCAGGGGAGCAACGCGCCCAGGACGGTCAGGACGACCTTGACGGTCGTGACGAAGCCGTTCCAGCCCGCCTCGAGCCCGGCGAGGAAGCCCGACGACTCCTCCTCGACCTCGGGGATCACGGCCGCCGGGCCGACCAGGTTCAGGGTCAGCGTCGCCATGCTCGTCTGCGAGGCCAGGGACTTCTGCCTGGCCTGGAGGGACTCCAGCTCGCTCTCGCGGTTGGAGACCTCCCGCTCGACCTCCAGCACCTGGCCGATCGTCTCGGCCCTCTTCATCAGGGTGCGCAGCGAGTCCAGGGCGGCCTTCGCCGACTTCAGGCGGCTCTCCACGTCGGCCACCTGCTCGGTGACGTCCTCGGTGTTCTGCTGCAGCGACTCGCGCGTGCCGAGATCCTTGCCCAGCCGGTCGACGGCGCCGGGATAGGCCCCGGGCGGGATCTTGAAGACCAGCGTCGCGGAGCCTTCGCCGCCGGAGAAGGAGCCCGACTTCTCCATGGCCAGGTAGCCGCCCGCGGTGGTGACGAGCCGCCGGGCCTTGTCGGCCGCCACGGTGACGTCCTTGGCCCTGACCGTCATCTCCGCCGTGTAGACGATCGCCCGGTCCTGCGGGACCACCTGCACCCGGCCGGTCTTCGACGGGTCGGTCCCGCCTTCGGAGGCCTGTGCCCGCGCGGTCTGGGACTCCGCGACGGCGCCGCCGGCCGTGTTCGCCCCGGCGTCCTGTGCCGCCGCCGGGGCGGGGGCCGAATCCCCGCTCGTGGGATTCTCCGAGCTCCCGCAGGCGGACACCGACAACACCAGGGCGGCGAGGGGGATCGCCAGGCGCGGGCCGTACCGGAATCTGTTCATGCCCTTGTGACGGGTCCGGCGGCGGCGAGGTTTGAGACAGGCAGTCACGATGACGTCACGTTCTCCGTGCCGCCGGGTCACGGGGGCGGGGGGACACACGACCACGCGTGGGTGACGGTACGGTCGGAGTCATGGAAGGCAACCGGTGGCATGTGGTGGTCGTCGGCGGCGGGATCGCCGGGCTGGCCGCCGCGTGGTACCTGCGGCAGGGCGGCGAGCGCGTCCGGGTGACCGTCCTCGACGGAGCCGGGCGGATCGGCGGCAAGCTCCACGCCACAGAGGTCGCGGGAGTCTCGATGGACGCGGGGGCCGAGGCGATGCTCGCCCGGCGACCCGAGGGCAAGGACCTGGCCCGGATGGTCGGCCTGGGCGAGGAGTTACGGCTCCCCGGCACCACCCAGGCGGGCATCCTGAGCCGGGGCACGCTGCGGTCGATGCCCAAGGGGCACGTCATGGGCGTCCCGTCGGACGTGGCGACGCTGGCCAAGTCGGGCATCCTCAGCCTCGGCGGCCTGGCCCGGGTGCCGCTCGACCAGGTCCTCCCGGAGACGCGCGTCACCACCGACGTGTCGGTGGCCGCCTACATCGGCGCCAGGATGGGCTCCGAGGTGGTCGAGCGCCTGATCGAGCCGCTGCTCGGCGGTGTCTACGCCGGTAGGGCCGAGAGGCTGTCGCTGGACGCGACGATGCCGCGGATCGCCATCGCGGCCAGGTCCGAGAGGTCGCTGCTCAACGCGGCGCGGGAGATCGCCGCCGAGGCGCCCAAGGACGCCGGGCCCGTCTTCACCACCCTGCGGCAGGGGATGGGAAGCCTGCCGGAGGCCGTGGCCGCCGCCTCGGGCGCGGAGATCAGGACCGGGGTCATGGTCAGGGAGATGCGGCGGACCGAGGGCGGCTGGCGGCTGGTGGCCGGATCGGTGCCCGAACCGGAGGTCATCGAGGCCGACGCGGTGATCGTCGCCACCCCGGGTCCCGCGGCGAGCCGCCTGCTCGCCGCGGAGGTGCCGCAGGCCTCCGCCGAGCTGGCCAGGATCGAGTACGCCAGCATGGCCATCGTCACCCTCGCCTACCCGCGTGAGGCGTTCCCCGAGCCGCCGACCGGCAGCGGTTACCTGGTCCCGCCCGTCGACGGGCGGGCGATCAAGGCCGTCACCTTCAGCTCGGTCAAGTGGCCGCACCTGACCGAGACCGATTCCGGCCTGATCCTGCTGCGCTGCTCGATCGGCCGGATCGGCGAGGAGGCCGTGCTCCAGCGCGACGACGCCGAGCTGGTCGCGCTGGCGATGGCCGAGATGGTCGAGGTCATGGGTGTGCGGGGGCTGCCCCGAGACTCCCGGGTGACCCGCTGGGGCGGCTCCCTGCCGCAGTACGACGTGGGTCACCTCGACCGGGTCGCCCGCATCCGCGCGGCCGTCGCCGCCGCGCCCGGCCTGGCCCTGTGCGGGGCCGCATACGATGGCCTCGGCATTCCCGCCTGTATCTCCACCGCCCGCACCGCGGCGGCCCGGATTCTGGAGCACTTGGATCCGGCGGGAGAATGGCAGCAAGAATCCGATTCGCTGACGAAGGGGTGAGGACGACGGACGGGAACGCACGGCCCAAGGCACGTGACCTGAACCAGGTGATCCGCTACACGATGTGGTCGGTCTTCAAGCTGAGCGAGCCGTGCCCGGGACACCGTGAGGGCATCGCCGACGAGGTTGAGGACCTGATGGCCCAGATGGCGGAGAAGGACGTGGTCACCCGCGGCCTGTACGACGTGGCCGGGTTCCGCGCCGACGCCGACTTCATGTTCTGGTGGCACGCGCCGACGGCCGAGGACCTGCAGGAGACCTACTCCCGTTTCCGCCGCACCGGCCTGGGACGGCTGACCGAGCCGGTCTGGTCGGCGATGGCGCTGCACCGCCCCGCCGAGTTCAACAAGTCGCACATCCCGGCCTTCCTGGCCGAGGAGGAGGCGCGCGCCTACGTGAGCGTCTACCCGTTCGTGCGCTCCCTTGAGTGGTATCTCCTGGACGACGCCGACCGCCGCAGGATGCTCGCCGAGCACGGCAAGATGGCTCGTGACTACCCCGACGTCCGGGCCAACACCGTCGCCTGTTTCTCCCTGAACGACTATGAGTGGATGCTGGCGTTCGAGGCCGACGAGCTGCACCGCATCGTCGACCTGATGCGCACCCTGCGCGCCGCCGAGGCCCGGCGGCACACCCGGGAGGAGACCCCCTTCTACACGGGGGTCAGGAAACCGGTCAGCGAGCTGGTCGCCGCCCTGCCGTAGCAGGCGGGCCACCGGCCGGGGCACGCCGTGCCGGGTCCCGTCCGGGCGGACGGCGGTCACCCGACCGCCGTCGGCTGCGGCCCGTCCGGGCGGCCACACCGGCCTCGTCGCCCCCGGTGCCGACCGGCGTCCACCGCGCCGGCGCCGGGTGTTCGACCCGGCCGGCCGTCCGCTCGCAGGACCCCGCCGGACCCGCGGACCCGGTGCCCTGTGAGGGGCGGGGGCGATGTTTCCCGAGGTACGGGTGGTGTCCTCGTGGGGGATGTCACTCGAAGATAATCCGATGAAACGCCCATACCATCCCTAGGTTTTGTCATACTCAGGGAAATCACCTGCTTTATGAAGAAGCCAAGGGTGAAAAGGGGCGAAGGCTTGGCACGGTCCACAGGGCGCGCGCGCGGACGCCGTAGGAAGAAGTCACGGTCATGGGTTCTTGAGGTCTCGGTGGGGGCGGCCGCGATGGCGGTCGCCGGTCTGGTCCTGGGGGGACCCTGGTTGCGGGGAGACACGCCGGAGCGGGAGGCGGGGGTGGCCAACGCGGACGCGGCGCCTCCGGTGGCGTCGTCCGCCCCGCCGAAGGCGGTCGGGGGAGGTCCGGTGGCGGCCGGCGAGCTGGACAAGGAGGACCAGGGGAAGGCGAAGCCGTCCGCGAGTGCCGACAGGAAGCGGCGGGTGAACGAGGACGAGGCCGCGGGGCCGTCCAAGCACACCGACAAGGACGCGGTCGCCTACTTCGAGAAGCGCAAGGAGACCAAGCGGGTCAAGGACATCCGGATCGTCGGCGGTTACCTCAGGATCTATACGGATCTACCTGATTCGGCGGACAACTCGAAGCAGGCGATCAAGCTCTGCGAGGCGGGGCGCGACTATCTCGTCGGAGAGCTCGGCAGGCTCAACCCCGTGGTCTTCGTCCAGGCGGAGTTCGGGGAGAACGGCAATCCCGTGCTGGCCAACATCCTCGGCCCGGACGACTCCGACTGCCGGGTCACCTATCCCGAACCGGGGAAATGACGAGCGTTCCGAAGCGGAGAAACGGCGAGAGCCGAGACTCGTGGTCTGAGGTAGTGATCATCGTGGCCGGTCAGGTCACCCGGACTCGGGTCTTGCCGCAGATCGCGCAACGCTGAGTGATCACCCGGCCGATGGTCTCGATGATCTCCCATCTGTGGCGGAAATGCACGGGGGCTCCTTGAGGGGCTCCTGAGGCAAAATACGCTGCGGAGACGACCGCATACCATGCGTGATTTTGCTGTGCCCTTCCCGGCCCCTCGTTAACCTCGCCCGGCGGTGCGACGCCCCATCGGCTTTTCGCCGACGGGGGTCGCGGGAGATCGTGGGATCCGGTGCCTACTTGACGGGTTCCAGCCTCAGCGAGACGGAGTTGATGCAGTAGCGGTCGTCGGTGGGTGTGGCGTAGCCCTCGCCGTGGAAGACGTGGCCGAGATGGGAGTCGCAGGCCGCGCACCGGACCTCGACGCGGGTCATGCCGAACGAGCGATCCTCGATCAGCGTCACCGTCTGGGATTCCGACGGCTCGTAGAAGCTCGGCCAGCCACAGTGGCTCTCGAACTTGGTGTCCGATCGGAACAGTTCGGCGCCGCAGGCCCGGCAGCTGTAGACGCCTTCGGTCTTGGTGTCGACGTACTCCCCGGTGAAGGCGGGCTCGGTGCCCGCCTGGCGGAGAACGCGAAACTCTTCGGGAGAGAGCTCGACACGCCATTCGGCGTCGCTCTTGACCACCTTGTCCATTTCTTAAGCCTATGCGGTCGCGGGAGCGTTCCGATGGGCGGGATCCGGGCCGGATGACCGAAAAAGATCTTGAAGGGTGAAGCATCCATTTATAGCCGATTTTGCGTCTTTATAGGTGTGGAGGGTGATTTTGCCTTCCATCTGAGGGGTGAGGCCATCTGTCCGACCGTCCCACAGGCTGTGGAACGGCCGAGAATGCCACCGGCCAGGTGGCGCGCCAGCGCCTGGAACCGGAGTGCGACAGGTGGTCGTACGGTCCGTCCCGTTGAGTGCCCGGTCCCGCCGCCGCGGCGGCTCCGGGACGGACCTGCCCCGGCAAGAGTACGGTTCGGGTATGGCGTCGCCTTACATCGAGTTCACGGTAGGGGACAGGGTCGTCAAGGTCACGAACCCTGACAAGATCTACTTTCCGGAAATCGGGGGGACCAAGCGAGAACTGGTCGAGTACTACCTCGGCGTGGGTGAAGGCGCCCTGCGTGCCCTGTACGACCGGCCCACCCACCTCAAGCGTCATCCGGACGGCGTGGAGGGCGAGGCGATCTACCAGAAGCGCGCTCCCGTCAAGCGTCCCGACTGGCTGGAGACGGTCGAGATCCGCTTTCCCAGCGGGCGCACCGCCGAGGCGATCCAGGTGACCGAGGTCGCCACCATCGCCTACTGCGCGAACCTGGCGACCATCGACTTCCACCCCTGGCAGGTCCGGGCCTCCGACGTGGACCATCCCGACGAGCTGCGCATCGACCTCGACCCGCAGCCCGGCACCGGTTTCGACGAGGCGCGCCGGGTGGCCTTCGCGGCCCACGAGGTCCTCGGCGAGCTCGGGATCACCGGTTTCGTCAAGACCTCGGGTGGCCGGGGAATCCACATCAACGTGCGGATCGAGCCGCGCTGGGACTTCACCGAGGTGCGCTACGCCGGGATCGCCCTCGCCCGGGAGGTGGAGCGCCGCGTGCCCGGCCTGGCCACCACCGCGTGGTGGAAGGAGGAGCGGGGAGAGCGGGTCTTCATCGACTACAACCAGAACGCCCGCGACCGGACCGTGGCCAGCGCCTACTCGGTGAGGGCCAAGCCGCACGCCCCGGTCTCCACGCCGCTCACCTGGAACGAGCTCGCGGACGCCGACCCGCGCGACTTCGACATCCGTACGGTCCCCGCCAGGTTCGCGAAGCTGGGAGACGTGCACGCCGCGATCGACGATCGGGCCTTCTCGATCGAGCTCCTGCTGGAGTGGTTCGAGCGCGACGGCCGGCAGGACATGCCCTATCCGCCGAACTACCCAAAAATGCCCGGTGAGCCCAAGCGGGTCCAGCCCAGCAAGGCCCGGCACGATCCGCAGTGAACGGCGCCGGCGCCCCGTCTCGGCCGGCCCGGGAGCGGTGACGCCGGCCTTACCGGTGGCGCCGCCCGAGGGTGAAGGACGCGTTCACCCCGAGGATGCCGACCCACAGGAGCACGAGCACGAACCCGAGGAACGGGCCGCTCAGATCGCTGAAGGATATGGCTATCGTCCCGGGCACGCCGAGACCGAGAGAGATGATCGCCAGCGCCAGCCGCTGGCCGGCGTCCACGGAGGGCCGGACCGCGGGGCTCTCCTTGCGGACGCGGGCGGCGACCCGGTCGTCCACCCGCCTGTCGATCTCCTGGTCCATCTTCTCCAGGAAACCCTCGACGAGGGAGTCTTCGTAGTCGGGTCCGAGGTCTCGGCGGGCCGCGAGCGAGGCGCGTAACTCGTCGCCGGAGGAGGGTGATCGTGCCATAGTCGAGATATATCGCTTCTTTGCGGCTCTGTCCATCGTCCGTGCGAATGAGGTCTCAGCGGGCCAGGATGTCGTCCAGGTCGTAGGACACCGGATGTTCGAGCTGTTCGAAGGTGCACGACTCGGGGGTGCGGTCCGGGCGCGGGCGGCGGAACTGGGCGGTGTGGCGGAAGCGGTGTCCCTCCATGTGGTCGTAGGCGACCTCGATCACCAGCTCCGGCCGCATGGGCACGAACGACAGATCCTTGGAGGCGCTCCACTTGGAGAGCGCGCCGGGCAGGGACTCGGCACTCCAGGGGTGAGGGTCGTGGCTCACGTAGGGAGCGAGCTCCTCGACCATCTCGGCCCGGCGCCTCATCGAGAACGAGGCCGCCACACCGACATGGCGGAGCACGCCCTGCGCGTCGTAGAGCCCCAGAAGCAGGGACCCGACCACCGGGCCCGACTTGTGCTCCCGGTATCCCGCCACCACGACGTCGGCGGTGCGTTCGTGTTTGACCTTGAGCATCACCCTCTTGTCCGGCTGGTACGGCAGGCCGCCGGACTTGACCACGAGGCCGTCCAGCCCCGCGCCCTCGAACGTCTCGAACCACCCGGCCGCCTGTTCCTCGGACGTCGTGACCGGCGTCAGCCGCACCGCGTCACCGGCTCCGCCGAAGATCGACTCCAGTCGCTCGCGGCGCGCGGAGAACGGGACGTCCATCAGGGACTCCTGTCCCAGAGCCAGCAGGTCGAAGGCGACGAACGACGCCGGGGTCTGCTCGGCCAGCAGCCTCACCCGGGAGGCGGCGGGGTGGATGCGTTGCTGCAGCGCCTCGAAGTCGAGCACCTGGCCGCCGCGGATGACGATCTCCCCGTCCACCACCACCCGGTCGGGCAGCTCCGCTCTCACCGCCTCGACCAGTTCGGGGAAATAGCGGGTGAAAGGTCGTTCGTTGCGGCTGCCGAGATAGACCTCGTCCCCGTCGCGGAACGCGACGCACCGGAAACCGTCCCACTTGGGTTCGTAGAGGAGCGTGCCGTCCTGCGCGGGCAGGACCTTGACGGGTTTGGCCAGCATCGGGGCCACCGGCGGTGCTATCGGCAGGTTCACCCCCTCATCCTGTCCGAAGGACGTTCGCCATGGGTGTTCTCTCGCCGTGCGGTCTGATGATCCGGTACGGCCTCACCCGGCCGGCGGGAGGGTCTCCGGGCGTGGCCGGTGACGGTTCTAGGACTCCCGGGCGTACTTGACGAAGAGGAACCCCTCCTCCTCCAGGACGTGGACCAGGCTGAGGTGGGTGAGCGAGGCCGGGCCGTTGAGGATGCGGGAGGCGTCTCCGCCGATCAGGATCGGGCTCACCGTGAGGCAGAGCTCGTCGATCAGGCCGGCCGTGGAGAGCTGGCCGTTGATCTTGGAGCCGCCCTCGCACAGCACCCGCTTCAGGCCGCGGTCACCGAGTTCCTTCATCGCCAGCGGCAGATCCACCCGATCGCCCCCGGCCACGATCACCTCGGCGCGCTCGGCCGCCTCCTGACGTCGTTCGCGGGGCGCCGCCTCACAGGTGATGACGATCGTCCGGGCGTACGGCTCCGCCTCGGCGAACAGCGGGCCGGTCAGGTCCAGGTCGAGCCGCCGGGTGATCACGGCCACCGGGGGAACGGCCGTGCGGCCCTCTCTAAGGGGGCGCCACGACTCTCTCGGCCGGACCGGGCCGTACCCCTCGGTCCGCACGGTCGCCGCTCCTGCCACGACGACGTCGGCCAGCCCGCGCAGCACCCCGAAGATCTGCCGGTCGCCCCCGCCGGACAGACCGCCGGACAGGCCCTTCAGCCAGGTCCCGCCGTCGGCGCTGGCCACCATGTTGACCCGGACGCACGGACCGTCGGGGTAGGCGTAGACGCGCGGCAGGTCGACGTCGCCTGAACTCGCAGGATGGATGAGGCGCATCCACACACTTTGACACAGTGGCGATCCGTGTGCGTTTTCCAGCACGGTCGATAACGGATTCGACGCTTCTAGTGACTTCTGATGACTCTCGTTACATGATTCGTGACTGGAGACCTGGAGGGCTGTGTGGGGCTGGTCGCGATCGTGACGTGGTTGATCACTGCGATGGCGGGGTTATACCTGCTCTACCTGTGGATCTCCGGGGGAGGTCTGCGCCAGCAGGCGACGAAGGTCACCCGGTTCCCCACCCTGCTGATCCTCGCGCATCCGGTCCTGGCGGTCTCCGCGCTGGCCTGCTGGGTCGCCTACGTGCTCACCTTCGAGCGCTTTCTCGCGTGGCTGTCGTTCGGGGTGCTCGTGACGTCGGTGCTCCTGGGCTTCACCATGTTCACCCGCTGGCTGGGCGGCGGCCGTCACGCCCGCGGCGCCGAACAGCGGTTCCCCATGATCGCGGTCCTGCTGCACGGCGCGGCCGGGCTGACGACGTTCGTCCTGGTGCTGCTCACCGCCGCGGTCGCGTCCGGAGCCTAGACCCGAAGTCCGGTGACGCCCCGTGGATCCTGGAGCAGTGAAGGATCTGTATGGAGCGCGAGGTCACCTCGACCGCGGTTTCCGGCTGCCAGAACACGTCGGCGAGCGGGTGGTCCCTGGGCGTCTCGTTCGCGGTGTCCAGCACGATCTGCCACTTCTTCCCGTATCTCGCCTCGGGAAGGGTGAAGGTCATGTCCTCGTGATGGGCGTTGATCAGAAGCAGGAACGAGTCGTCCACGATCTGCTCGCCGCGCGGGCCCGGTTCGGTGATGGCGTCGCCGTTCAGGAAGACGACCAGTGACTTGGCGTAGCCGGTGTGCCAGTCGGAGGCGGACATCTCCTCCCCGGCGGGGGTGAGCCAGACGATGTCGCGCGTGCCGTCCTCGGCCTTGCGGCCGTGGAAGAACCGGCGCCGCTGGAAGACCGGGTGCCTGCGCCGCAGCTTGGACAGGATCCTGACGAAGTCGAGGAGGTCTTCCTCGGTCTTGGCCAGCGACCAGTCGATCCAGGAGATCTCGTTGTCCTGGCAGTAGGCGTTGTTGTTGCCCTTCTGGGTCCGGCCGAACTCGTCGCCCGCCAGCAGCATCGGCACGCCCTGGGAGAGGAACAGGGTGGCCAGGAAGTTGCGGCGCTGGCGCCGGCGCAGGCGCACGATCTCCGGGTCCTCCACCGGTCCCTCGGCCCCGCAGTTCCACGACCGGTTGTCGTCGGTGCCGTCGCGGTTGTTCTCCCCGTTGGCCTCGTTGTGCTTGCGGTCGTAGGAGACCAGGTCGTTCAGCGTGAATCCGTCGTGACAGGTGACGAAGTTGATGGAGGCCACGGGACGGCGGCCGGAGAGGGCGTAGAGGTCGGCGGATCCGGTCAGCCGGGAGGCGAACTCGGGCAGCGCGGACCCGTTCCCACGCCAGAAATCTCGTACGCTGTCGCGATATTTCCCGTTCCACTCCGTCCAGAGGGGCGGGAAGTTGCCGACCTGGTAGCCGCCGGGCCCCACGTCCCACGGCTCGGCGATCAGCTTCACCTGGGAGATCACCGGGTCCTGCTGGATCAGGTCGAAGAACGCGCTCAGCCGGTCGACGTCGTGCAGCTCGCGGGCGAGGGCGGCGGCCAGGTCGAATCGGAACCCGTCGACGTGCATCTCCAGGACCCAGTAGCGCAGGGAGTCCATGATGAGCTGCAGTGCGTGCGGCGAGCGGACGTTGAGGGAGTTCCCGCACCCGGTGTAGTCGAGGTAGTAGCGCCGGTCGCCGTCGTGCAGCCGGTAGTAGGCCGCGTTGTCGATGCCGCGGAAGGCCAGGGTGGGCCCCATGTGGTCGCCCTCGGCCGTGTGGTTGTAGACCACGTCGAGGATGACCTCGATCCCGGCCTCGTGCAGCGCCCGCACCATCGCCTTGAACTCCAGCACCTGCTCGCCGCGCTGCCCCGAACTGGAGTAGGCGGCATGCGGGGCCAGGTAGGCGATCGTGTTGTAGCCCCAGTAGTTCGTCAGGCCCCGGGCGACCATCGCGTGCTCGGGCACGAACTGGTGCACCGGCATCAGCTCGACCGCGGTGACGCCCAGGCTCAGCAGGTGGTCGATGACCGCCGGATGGCTCAGCCCCGCGTAGGTGCCGCGCTGCTCCTCGGGCACGGCGGGGTGGCGCATGGTGAGCCCGCGCACGTGCGCCTCATAGATCACGGTCTGGTGGTACGGCGTGCGGGGCAGCCGGTCGTTGCCCCACTCGAAGAACGGGTTGACCACCACGTTCTTCGGCATGTAGGGGGCCGTGTCGTCGTTGTTGCGGCTGCTCGGATCGGTGAACTGGTAGGAGAACAGCGCCTCGTTCCACTCCAGGTCGCCCTCGATGGCCTTGGCGTAGGGATCGAGGAGCAGCTTGGAGGGGTTGGACCTGTGCCCCTGGGAAGGGTCGTAGGGGCCGTGGAAGCGGTAGCCGTACCGCTGTCCCGGAATGACCCCGGGGAAGAAGCCATGCCAGACGAAGCCATCCACCTCGGGCATGTCAATGCGTTCTTCGCTGCCGTCATCCCCGAAAAGGCACAGCTCGACCCGCTCGGCCACCTCGGAGAACACCGAGAAGTTGGTGCCCACGCCATCCCAGGTGCCACCGAGTGGATACGGCTCTCCCGGCCAGACTTCGCGCATGTGGCCCTATTCTCCTCCAGTTAGGCCCTCGTGTGCAGCATGTTGTCGCTCTTGTCACCTTTTAGCGGGAAAATTCGAAGGCCGAGACTGATCTGCCTCGCCTTACCGCTGCGTCGGGGGAGCTCACGAGGTACCGCGGGTCTTCGTTTACTGCCTGCTCTTGTCGTCGGATGCGTGGCCGGGTCGGACGGCCTTCGGACAGGTGGGCCCAGCCGCGCGCACGGAGCCGGTCGCCCCGGGCTTTCCCGACGGTCGTGCCCGCGAGGCGTGGGTTGCCTGAGTGTATGTGTTCGAAGTGACTGAGCGCGACGCCCGGTGACCAGGACCCGAGCCGGGATCCCGGGTTCAGAGCCGGGGAGGACGCCGAACGGCCACGCCCGCCCGGATGGGGCAGGCGTGGCCGCGGAAAAGGGTGATCAGCTCAGCAGTTCGGCGTTGAGGGTGATCGTCGTGCCGGTGAGGGCCTTGCTCACCGGGCAGTTGGCCTTGGCCGTCTCGGCCGCCTGCTGGAAGTCCTCGGCCGACAGGCCGTCGACCTGGGCGCGGACCGACAGGACGATCCCGGTGATGCCCTCACCCGGCTGGAAGGTCACATCGGCCTTGGTCTCCACCGACTGCGGCGGGGTGCCCGCCTGAGCCAGCCCGTGCGACAGGGCCATCGAGAAGCACGAGGAGTGCGCCGCCGCGATGAGCTCCTCCGGGGAGGTCTTGCCGTTGGCCTGCTCGGCCCGCGAGGCCCAGGACACGTCGAACGTGCCCACTCCGGAGGTGTCCAGAGAGACGGTGCCCGACCCGTCGAGCAGCGCGCCCTTCCACTGAGTTGTCGCGGTGCGTGTCGTCGCCATGGCGATTGTCCTTTCGATCACGAAGCGTTAGCCATGCACGACCTTACTCGCCGAGATCGCGGAGCCGCTCCCCGGAGCCCCTTTGCCGTCCCGGGGCGGCGGTGGCCGTCACAGGAGCCCGCAGGAGTCACCGAAGCCCCGTCGGCGGCGTCGAAAGCGCCCCCTGCGGCGCCGGGGAGGGGTGGGTCGCGGCCCGTTCGATGAGGGCGTCCAGGTCCAGGCCGGCGGGCAGGGTCCCGAAGGCGCGGCCCGACTCGCCGCTCAGGCGGGAGACGCAGAAGGCGTCGGCGACGGCCGGGGGCGCGAAGCGCACGAGCAGGGAACCCTGCAGGACCAGGGCCATGTCCTCGGCGACGCGCCGGGCCCTGACCTCGATGTCGGTGACGTCGCCAAGGGACTTGCGCAGGCGGTCGGCGGCGTCGTCCAGCCGCCGGTCGGCGCCGGCCGCGAGCGAGACCTCCGCGAGGAACGCCTCCTGCGCCTCGGGCTCGCGGCCCAGGGCGCGCAGCACGTCCAGCGCCGCGACGTTCCCCGAGCCCTCCCAGATGCTGTTCAGCGGCGACTCGCGGAACAGCCGGGGCATCTGCGACTCCTCCACGTAACCGTTGCCGCCCAGGCACTCCAGCGATTCGGCGGCGTGGACGGGGGCGCGCTTGCACACCCAGTACTTGCCGACGGCCAGCGCGGTACGGCGCAGCGCGCTCTCGGCCTGGTCTCCGGCGATGGCCCGATCGGTGGCCCCGGCCAGCCTCGTCATCAGGACGGTCGCGGCCTCCGACTCCAGGACCAGATCGGCCAGGACGTTGCGCATCAGGGGCTGGTCGATCAGTTTCCTGCCGAACGCGCCCCGGTGCGCGGCGTGGTGGACGGCCTGCGTCACGCCGTACCGCATGCCGGCCGCGGAACCGATCACGCAGTCGAGCCGCGTCAGGTTGACCATCTCCAGGATGGTCCGCACCCCCCGGCCCTCCTCGCCCACCAGCCAGGCGGTCGCGCCGTGGTACTCCACCTCGGCGCTGGCGTTGGACCTGTTGCCCAGCTTGTCCTTCAACCGCATCAGGTGCATGGCGTTGCGGCTGCCGTCGGGCAGGACCCGGGGGAGCAGGAAGCACGACAGCCCGCCAGGCGCTTGGGCGAGGACCAGGAACACGTCGCACATCGGGGCGGAGTTGAACCACTTGTGCCCGGTCAGGGCATAGCTGCCGTCGCTCAGCGGTTCGGCGCGGGTGGTGCCGGCGCGGACGTCGGAGCCGCCCTGCTTCTCGGTCATCGCCATCCCGGCGAGCACGCCGCGCTTGCCGAGCGGCGGGCGCAGCCCGAAATCGTAGCTCCGGGAGGCCAGCAGGGGCTCCCAGTCCGCGGCGAGCGCGGGAGTGTGGCGCAGCGCCGCGATCGAGGCGTAGGTCATCGAGATCGGGCAGCTGTGTCCCGACTCGACCTGGCTCCAGACGTAGAACTTGGCCGCGCGGGCCACGTGCGAGCCCGGCCGCTGGCTCGACCAGGGAGTGGCGTGCATGCCGTTCTCGACCGCGACGGTCATCAGCTCGTGCCAGGCGGGGTGGAACTCGACCTCGTCGATCCGCCTGCCGTACCGGTCGTGGGTGCGCAGGACGGGCGGATGCTCGTTCGCCAGTCGTCCCCACTCGATGGCCTGCTCCGACCCGGCGAGGATGCCGAGCCGGTGCAACTCGCCGGTGGCCCAGCCGGCGCCCTCGCGCGTCATACCGGCCACCAGCGTGGCGTCAGCGGACACGTCGTGACCGCTGAGAGGGGGAGCCTGGTTGAAGACGTCATGGGTCACGTACGGCCTCCGATGAACTCACCTGCACCATTTATTGGGTTCTGTCACCCATCTCAGCATTCTTCTCGCTTCCACACACCGGCGTGGAGCCCGGACGTCTGATTCACGAAAATGACGCCGGTGATCGCCGGAGGCCGCCCGGCGCCGGTGGGTCAGGAGTTCTTGACCAGGTCGCGGATGTAGTCGTCGTCCTCGTCGCTCTCGGCGAGCACGCGGTCCGCGCCCCTCTGGGCGCGAGCGTCGCCCCGGACGGCCAGACCGCGAGTGGCCTCGGCCACCGTGTTCAGGTCCTCGTCGTCGAGCCGGGCGGCCAGCGCGTCACGGATCTGCTCGGTGTCCTCCGCCAGCCCCGCCAGCCCCATGGTCGCCCAGTCGCGCACCTCCTCGTCGGAGTCCTCGGTCATCGAGATGAGCAGCGCGAGCCCCTCGGCGTGACCCTGGGGCAGGACGGCGGCCAGCGCGGCGGGGTCGGCCTGGGTGCGCACCCAGCCGTCGGCGGTGATGATCTCCAGCACCTCGGGCAGGGCCCGCGGGTCGGCGTGATGGCCGAGCGCGCCGAGCACCGAGCGCAGCACCCGCTCGTCGCCCTCGGTGGCCGCCATCCGCCGGAGGACCGGCAGCGTGTCCTCCAGGTAGGGCTTCTCGCCCTCGGTGAAGCCGAACTCGGCGAGCACGTCGACGGCGAACTCCCGCTTGCGCGGGTCCTCGCTGACGCTCAGCCGGGTCAGCGCGTCGAAGGTCTCCTGGTCACCGCGCTTGCTCAGCGAGCTCGCCACCGTCCACCAGGTCTCGGCCTCCTCGTCGACGTCCCGGTACGGCAGCGCCCGCTCGACCAGGGCGTCGAACGGCTGCGGCTCGTTCGTCGCGTCCTCCAGCAGGGTCGCGATGGCCGCGTGGCCGCGCTGGCACTGGAGCTCGGCCGTGCGGGTCCCGTCGGGACCCACGGCCGCGACGGTCACCAGGTCGGTGCCGTCCTTGGCGCGGGTGCGGCCGATGACGAACTGGGAATCCTCGGGGGCCTGCTCGGTGAGCTGCTCCAGCAGCGCGCTCTCCAGCTGGGTGCCGAGCCAGTCGCCTGCGATGATCAGCGGAGTGTCGCCCTCGCCGTCCGGGCGGGCCGGGTCGGCTCCCGCCTCCAGCAGCACGCGCACGGCGCCCAGGGCCCCGCGCCGGGCCGCCAGGGTGAGCGCGGTCTCACCGTTCTCGTTGGCGTCCTCGGCGTCGGCTCCGGCCTCCAGGAGCACCCGCAGCGTGTCGGCCTGGCCGTTGGAGGCGGCCCAGAGCAGGGCGCTCCACCCGTCGCTCTCCCGGCCGGCCGGATCCGCGCCGGCGGCCAGCAGCGCCTCCACGATCTCGGTGTGATCCAGCGCCGCGGCTCCGGACAGGGGCAGCCCCTCGTCCTCGCCCCCGCTGATCCGGTTGGGGTCGGCGCCGTGGGCCAGGAGGGCGCGCACGACCGGCAGGCGGCCCCGCGTCGAGGCCAGATAGAGCGCCGTCGTCTCGTTCGCGCCGTCGGGGTCGGCGCTCGTGCCGCTCTGGAGCAGGTGCTCGACCCGCTCGGCGTCGTTCCCCGTCACCGCGTCCAGAAGTTCTTGGTACATGTCTCCGGATCATAGGGCTTGTCCGCCGGGCTCAGCCGCCCAGCGCCCAGGCTTTGCGTAATCGCCCGGGGCCGCTCACCCGGGTCGCACGGCCCGGCCGTACGGCGAGCGCGGCCGATCGGCCCGGCGGGGTCGCGGATTCCGCGGAACGCACGTCGTCCAAGGTATGGAGGAGCGACTCCTCCCTTCGAGGGATCCCCTGCGAAGACAAGTCGAGATATGTTGTGTGCCATGAACGACCCTGGTGCAATGCGGGCCTCGGACGCCGAGCGGGAGGCCGCCGTCGAGCTGTTGCGCGTCGCGTCCGTCGAGGGTCGTCTCACCCTCGGTGAGCTGACCGAGCGCACGGAGGCCGCCTACAGCGCCGTCACGCGGGCGGAGCTGGTCGTGGTCACCTCGGACCTGCCCCAGGCCGGCCAGGCGCCGATGCCCGCGCCCGCCCAGGCCCCGGCGGAACAGCAGGGCCGGACGCGACGCTGGTTCGTGGCCGTGATGGGCGACTCCAAGCGGCGCGGAAAGTGGCGCATCGACAAGCCGCTCGGCGCGGTGGCCGTGATGGGCGACGTCGTGCTCGATCTACGCCAAGCCGAGGTCCGGAGCGGGGTGGTGGACATCGTGGCCACCGCGGTCATGGGCGACGTGAAGATCATCGTCCCGGACGGCGTGGACGTCGATCTCGACGGCATCGCGATCATGGGCGACAAGAAGGTCCAGGTCGTCGAGGCGCCCCCGGGCATGACCGTCCCGCTCATCCGGGTCAAGGCCTACGCCGTCATGGGAGACGTCAAGGTGATCGGCGACTCGCGCGCCGAACCCGTCAAGAAGGCCTGGGCCGCCTGGCGGGAGCAGTGGCGGGAGATGCGGGGCGAGCTCCTGGGCGAGCCGCGGCACCTGCCGCCGCCACCGCTCCTCAACCGGGGACCCCACCCGGAGCAACCTTCCGCTCAGGCGCCGTATCCACACGAGCACTACCCTCGGCAGCCGTTCGATCCGGATCAGCCGCTCCGTCCGCGGGATGACGGTCGATGGCAAGAGCGCCAATGGCAGGACCGCCGGGAGCGGGGGCACTGACGGCTGGACGCCCGCTCCCTGGCTTCCGGTGATCGCCCGTTGAGGCGCGCGCTCCTCCTGGCGTCCCGCCGCCGATCGTCGAGTCCTCCGGATTCACGGAGACCGGCGTCACGGTGAGGCTTTTTGTGCTTCCGGTGGAAATGCTTGGAAACGCGTGCAACGTCTTCGGGGGGCCGGGGCGTAGTGATCGGTGACGGACACCGAACAGTGAGGATCCCCGAATGCGAGACCGGGCCGACTTCGAACGCTACGTGGAGCAGCGTTCGGCCCGTCTGCTGCAGACCGCCTACCTGCTGTGCCGGAACTGGGGCACCGCGGAGGACCTGCTGCAGACGGCTCTGGCCAAGGCGTGGCTGGCCTGGCGGCGGGTTGGCGACAATCCCGACCCGTACGTCTACCGCATCCTCGCCAACACCCACGCCTCCTGGTGGCGGCGCAGATGGCGAGGGGAGGTGCCCAGCGAGGTCCTGCCCGACGTGGCGGGGCAGGACGAGACGGGCGCGGTCGGGGCGCGTGAGGCGGTCCGGCAGGTTCTGGCCGGACTGCCGGACAAGCAGCGGGCCGTGGTCGTCCTGCGCTACTTCGCCGACCTGCCCGACCCGCAGATCGCCGAGATCCTCGGCTGCTCGGCGGCGACCGTCCGCAGCCAGGCCAGCCGGGCCCTGGCCAGACTACGCGTCGATCCCGCGGCGATCGCCGCGATCACCACGGGGAGCTGAGATGACGATCACCGAATCCGAGCTGCGCGAGATCCTGACCGGGGAGGGACGCGAGGACCACCACAGGGGCGTGACCGTCGCCGACGTCGACCGGCGCGTCCGCGTGATCAGGCGCCGCCGCCTGCGGGTCATGAGTGCGATGGCAGGCCTGGGGATCGTCGCGGGCCTGGCGTTCGCCGTGCCGCGGGTGGAGAACACGATGGCGTCCGAGGACATTTGGACCGGCGTGATGACCCAGCCCACGAAGACGCCCAGGATCGTTTCCACCCCTGTGGGGGGACCGGTGATCAAGGACGCGCTGGGCGGCAGGCGCTACAAGGAGGGCGGGGTTCGCAAGGGGTTCGTCGTCGCGAACAGATCCTCGCAGATCATGGTGAGGTTGTCGTGCTCCGGATCGCTGACCAAGGCCGCGCTCTGGATCGACGGAAAGCTCGTCAAGGCCGGCCCCTGTGGGGGAAAGAACCCTGTCGGCACCTACGCGCTCTGGTGGGAGGGACCACAGGACGACCGCGCTTCCAAGCACACCGTGACCGGCGCCGTACTGCAGGCCGGGGCACGTACCCCGGAACAGCTCTACGGCACGGCGGACGTCGAGCACCTGCTGGCGGCGAGTGAGCCGTTCGACGTCACGTGGGATATCTCGGTCGATCGGATGGGTCCTCCGGAGTGCGTCAACAACGCCATCCAGGTCGACCCGGACACCGGAGAGATCGTCCGGCTCCGGTGTGAGGAGAAACCGACGACGCCTCCGAGCGTTCCCTGACGACGTGCCGCTCAGGCCGTCGCGAAGCTCTTCTCCCGCTGTACGGCCTGCTCGTACCGTTCGAGGAGCACGGTCGCGAGTTCCGGGGCGGCGCCGAGCACGTCGGCGACGACCTCGGCGCCCGCGGCCAGGGTCGTGGCGCGGATCCTGTCGGCGAAGTAGCCGGGGGCCAGCAGGTAGGGGGCCACGACCACCCGCGGAGCCCCGGCCTCGACGAGCCGCCGGACCTCCTGCTCGGGGGTGGGCTCGGCCGCCGAGGCGTAGGCGGTGGTCACCGACCACCAGCCGCGCCGTCCGGCCCACTCCCGGGCGACCTGGGCGACCGTCGCGTTGGCCCGCCGGTCGCTGGAGCCGGCCGAGACCAGCACCACGGCGGTGCCGGGATCACCGGCCTCCACCCCCGCCTCGGCCAGGCGCCGCTCCAGGGCGGTGACCAGCAGCGGGTGCGGGCCCAGGGTGGCGCCCCGGTGCACGCGCAGCAGAGGCCTGCGGGCCGTCACCTCGGCGAGCGCGCCGGGGATGTCCACGCGGCTGTGGTAGGCCTCGGTGAGCAGCAGCGGCAGCACCGCGGCCTCGGCCAGCCCGGACAGCGCCATGGGGAGCGTCGGGGGAGCGTGGTCGAGGTAGGCGGTGCGCACGGGGAGCTCCGGACGCGCCCGCCGCACGAGGTCGAGCAGCCTCTCCACCGTCGCGGCGGCGCGCGGGTCACGGGACCCGTGCGCCACCGCGACCAACGGGACCGTGGACGCGGTGCCGGGGGCACGCCACGTCATAGATGAAGACCGCATTCCGTCTTGCCCAGTCCGGCCCAGCGACCGCTGCGCGGGTCCTCTCCCGGAGCGACCTGGCGGGTGCAGGGGGCGCAGCCGATCGAGGGGTAGTTGTCGTAGTGCAGCGGGTTGATGAGCACGCCGTTGTCGGCCATGTAGTTGTCGACGTCTTCCTGCGTCCACGTGGCGATCGGGTTGATCTTGACCATCTGGCGCTTGGCGTCCCACTCCACGACCTTGACGCCGGCGCGGGTGCTGGCCTCGTCGCGGCGGATGCCGGAGACCCAGGCGAGGTACGGCTCCAGCGCCCGGTTGAGCGGCTCGACCTTGCGCAGGTAGCAGCAGAGGTCGGGGTTGCGCCCGAACAGGCGGGGGCCGAGGTCGCGCTCCTGCTCGGCGACCGTCCGGGACGGTTTCACGTCGATCACGTTCACGTCGTAGACCTGCTGGACGGCGTCACGGGTGCCGATCGTCTCGGCGAAGTGGTATCCGGTGTCGATGAACAGCACGTCCACGCCCGGCTTGACCCGGCTGACCAGGTCGATCAGCAGGGCGTCGCTCATGGAGGCGGTGAGGCAGAGCCGGTCGCCGAAGGTGGCCGCCGCCCAGCGGATGATCTCGCGGGCGGAGGCGTCCTCCAGGAACCGCCCGGCCGACTCGACGATGTCCTGCAGGTCGAACGCGCCGCGCTGTTGCCGTAATCCGACTTCGACGTCCACCAGGCTGGTCATGATCGCACTCCGATTCCCAGAAACTTCAGCTTGAAAGCGCGGACGCAGGAGCGGCAGTACCAGCCGCCGTCACCTTCATAGGGTTCGAGGTCCTCGTCACCGCAGTAGGGGCAGTGGAAGGGAACCGCTCGCTCGGTCATTTGAGGTCCGCCTCGTCGGCGCGCTGAACCCAGTCGGCGAAGGTCTCGCCCTCGTCCTTCTGCTTCTCGAAGTTCGTGACGACGCGCTCCACGTAGTCGGGCAGCTCCTCGGCGGTGGCCTTCAGCCCGCGCACCTTGCGGCCGAAGCCCGGGTTGACGCCCAGCGAGCCGCCCAGGTGGACCTGGAAGCCCTCGACCTGCTCACCCTTGTCGTTGACGACGAGCTGGCCCTTGAGGCCGATGTCGGCGACCTGGATCCGGGCGCAGGAGTTGGGGCAGCCGTTGACGTTGATGGTCAGCGGGTCCTTGAAGTCCGGGAGGCGCTCCTCCAGCTCGTCGATCAGGTTGGCCGCGAGGGCCTTGGTCTCGACGATCGCCAGCTTGCAGAACTCGATGCCGGTACAGGCCATCGTCTGGCGGCGGAAGGTGGAGGGCTTGACCCGCAGGTCGTTGGCCTCCAGCTCGGCGACGATGCTGTCGACCTGGCCGGGAGCCACGTCGAGGATGACCATCTTCTGCTCGACCGTGGTGTGCACCCGGTCCGAGCCGTGCCGCTCGGCGATGTCGGCGATCAGGTTCAGCTTGTCGCCGTCGAGGCGGCCGACCTTGGGGGCGAAGCCGACGTAGAAGTTGCCGTCCTTCTGCTCGAAGACGCCCACGTGGTCCCTGCGCCCGCCGCGCGGCTGCTCGGGCGCGGGGCCGTCGGGCAGGGCGTGGCCGAGGTACTCCGTCTCGAGGATCTCCCTGAACTTCTCCGGGCCCCAGTCGTTGATGAGGAACTTGATCCGGGCCCGGTGCCGCAGGCGGCGGTAGCCGTAGTCACGGAAGATGCCGATCACGCCGCCGTAGGCGGGGGCGACCTGCTCGGGGGTCAGGAAGACGCCCAGTCGCTTGGCCAGCATGGGATTGGTGGACAGACCGCCGCCCACCCACAGGTCGTAGCCCTTCTCGCCCTGCTCGTTGACGACGCCCACGAACGCCACGTCGTTGATCTCGTGCACGGTGCAGTGCGCCGGGCAGCCGCTCAGCGCGGACTTGAACTTGCGCGGCAGGTTGGAGAACGCGGGGTTGCCGATGTAGGTGTCGTAGATCTCGCGGATCAGCTCGGTCGGGTCGATGAGCTCCTCGGTGTCGATCCCGGCCAGCGGGCAGCCCAGGATGACGCGCGGGGTGTCGCCGCAGGCCTCGGTGGTCGACAGGCCCACCGACTCCAGCCGCTCCCAGATGTCCGGGACGGCCTCGATCTCGATCCAGTGGAGCTGGATGTTCTGCCGGTCGGTGACGTCCGCGGTGCCCCGGCCGTAGAGGTTGGAGATGTCGGCGATGACGCGCAGCTGCGCCAGGTTGAGCCGGCCGCCGTCGATCCTGACCCGGAGCATGAAGTAGCGGTCGTCGAGCTCCTCCGGCTCCAGGATCGCGGTCTTGCCGCCGTCGATCCCGGGCTTGCGCTGGGTGTAGAGCCCGTACCAGCGCATCCGGCCCCGCAGGTCGGCCGGGTCGATGGAGTCGAAGCCGCGCTTGGAGTAGATGTCGATGATCCGCTGACGGACGTTGAGCCCGTCGTCGTTCTTCTTGTTCTCTTCGTTCTTGTTCAGAGGCTCGCTGTAGCCGAGAGCCCACTGACCTTCGCCGCGCGGGCGCTTGTGATGGCGGTTGGCAGGCCGGGCCGGGGTCGTCATGTGCGCGTCCTTTTGTTGCTCGATGGAATGATTTCCGGACACGCACAGGCGGCACCTCCCGCCTCATCGTTGAGTGCGGGGGTCGATTACTCAAACGAGGACGCCTGTCACGCGGCCGAGCTGGATGAAATCAGCAGAGGGCGACGATCAACGGACGTCACAACAGATGGCACTGCGGACACGCAGAAGGTCGACGTGGCGTCGCACGACGAGCAATGGGTCCACTGGCATGTCTCAGACGATACCCTGGTGGCCCGAGATGTCCAATGTCCGGTCCAAATTCTGGACGGAAACGTGGTCTTGGCCTTGTCGAGGCCGGTCCGCCGCAGCCCTACCCTTGCCGGGGCCAGCCCAGCGGTGACTCCCTGGGCCCCTCGGCCTGCTCGGCGGCCTGGTGCTGGCAGTCGCACCACGAGCCTCCCCGGCACTCCTCGTGCCTTCGCTCCTTGCACTCATTGCAGATCACCCTTCCATTGTGCGACTCCACGCGGCCGTTCCCTCCAGAACATCCCTCGGTTACCCTTGCCGGAGCCGGAACGAGGAGGCGCCGTGGGCCTGATGGACGAGCTGATGGCGGATCTGCGCGCCGAGACCGCCGAGCTCGACGCCATGATCCAGGGGCTCGACGCGACCGCCTGGGAGCTTCCGACGCCGGCCGAGGGCTGGGCCGTACGAGACCAGATCAGTCACCTCGCCTGGTTCGACGACGCCGCCACCGTCTCGGTGACCGATCCCGAGAGGTTCCGCGCCGCCCTGCCCGCCTTCCTCGCCCGCGGGCACGCCGGGGTGGACGAGCTGGCCGCCGCCTCGCGCGACCTCCCCGCCGCCTCGGTCCACGACTGGTTCCGTGCGGCCAGGGCCCGCAGCCTGGAGGCCTTCGCCCGGCTGGAGCCGGGGACCAGACCGCCCTGGTACGGGCCCGACATGTCGGCGGCGTCCTTCGTCACCGCGCGGCTGATGGAGACCTGGGCCCACGGGCAGGACGTGGCGGACGCCCTCGGCGTCGCGCGGACGCCGACCGCCAGGCTCAGGCACGTGGCGACGCTCGGGGTGCGCGCCATGCCGTACGGCTTCGCGATACGCGGCCTGCCGGCGCCGGCGCGTCCGGTGCGGGTGGAGCTGACGGCGCCCGACGGCTCACCGTGGTCGGCGGGTCCCGAGGGCGCGGAGGACACGGTCGAGGGGACGATGCTCGATTTCTGCCTCCTGGTGGTCCAGCGGCGCCACCTCGCCGACACCTCCCTGAAGGTGCGCGGCACGACCGCGGAGACCTGGACGGCCGTCGCCCAGGCGTTCGCGGGACCGCCGGGCGGCGGGCGGGCGCCCCTCAGATCGGCGATCACCCCATCGGGGATTTCCCAGGGGAATACCTGATAGAGCCAGGTGAATCCGGTCTGAGATGATTTGATCATGCGGACCTTGCTGAACGTCATCTGGCTGGTGTTCGCCGGCATCTGGCTGGCGATCGCCTACGTCCTCGCGGGCATTATCTGTTGTGTCCTAATTATTACTATTCCGTTTGGTATTGCATCCTTTCGGATCGCCGCCTACGCGCTGTGGCCTTTCGGCCGGACCGTGGTCCGCGATCCCGACGCGGGCGTGTTCTCTCTCATCGGCAACGTGATCTGGTTCGTCGTGGCCGGGGTCTGGCTGGCGATCGGGCACGTGCTGACCTCGATCCCGCTCTTCCTGTCGATCATCGGCATCCCGCTGGCCGTCGCGAACATCAAACTGATTCCGGTCTCACTGCTGCCACTGGGCGCCCGGATCGTCGACGTGAACGAGGCTGAGACGTTTTATCGCAGGTAGTCCGGTAAGTTAACCCGAAAATCGATTGTTTGGCCTGGTTGGCCGACACGAGATTCGATCGTTGCGAGCCGGGCTCGTGATCAAGCGTGGCTAGGAATACCGTTGTGTGGCATGACGTCCACTGATGCCTCGGCGCAGAGGCCTGGGCCCAAGAGGCGCTCCACTCGTGGGCGCAGGGCCAGGCTGCGCGCCGGACTCTCCTGGGTCCGGGGGACGGGCACCTGGGCGTTGGCCAGCGCCACCACGAACGCGGGCGTCGCCTACCGGGTCACCGGCCTGGCCGGTGAGGCGGCCTTCTTCGCGCTGCTGTCGCTGCCGCCCTTCGTGCTCGGCCTGATCGGCGTGCTCGGCCAGCTCACCAAGATCTTCGGTCCCGAGACGGTGAAGGACGTCAGCGTCTGGATCGAGACCCAGGCCCACCTGCTGTTCACCGACAACGCCGTCGACACCGTCGTCACCCCTCTCGTCCAGGACGTTCTGAAGCCCGAGAACAAGGTGTCGCTGATCTCCCTGGGCTTCGTGCTGGCACTCTGGTCGGGTTCGCGGGCGTTGTTCGTCTACGTCGACCTGATCTCGGTCGCCTACGGGCTCGGCGAGGAGCGCGGCATCATCCGCACCCGCCTGATGTCCTTCGGGTTCTACCTCGCGGGCCTGCTGATCGGGCTGGTCGTCATGCCCGTCCTCGTCCTCGGCCCCGCGGCGCTGCGGGGCGCGCTGCCCCACGACTACGCCGTTCTGGTCGACATCCTCTACTGGCCGGTGGTCGTCATCGGCTCGGTCTTCTTCCTCACCCTGCTCTACCACGTGAGCGTTCCGGTGCGTACGCGATGGTGGCGGGAGCTGCCGGGGGCGGTGCTCGCCCTGATCATCTGGATCGCCTGCGCCGCCGTGCTGCGCGCGGTGCTCGCCGCCTGGTTCTCCCCGGTCTCCATCTACGGCTCGCTCGCCGCGCCGATCGCGATGCTGCTCTGGCTCTACATCACCGCGCTGGCGGTGCTCATCGGGGCCATACTCAACGCCGAGGTGGATCGGCTCTGGCCCGCCGGAGGCACAAGCCGCCTCAGCCGTATCGGGTAGTCCGCTATCGTCTAGACCGTGACTGGCGCGTTGGGTGGATGGACCACCGGGGAGCGAATGGCGGAGGCCGGGCGCCTGGGTCTTCGCCCATTGTCAAGATGACAGGGGAGTGAACGCGGCATGAGTTCTCTTAACAGCGTCGATCCGCAGATTGCCGAGCTCGTCAAGGCGGAGGAGCGGCGTCAGGCCGACACCGTCAAGCTGATCGCCTCGGAGAACTACGCCTCCAAGGCGGTTCTCGAGGCCACCGGCACCGTCCTCACGAACAAGTATTCCGAGGGCTATCCGGGCAAGCGGTACTACGAGGGCCAGCAGGTCATCGACCAGATCGAACTGCTCGCCATCGACAGGGCCAAGTCCCTGTTCGGGGTGAACCACGCGAACGTCCAGCCCTACTCGGGCTCGCCCGCGAACCTCGCCATCTACCTGGCCTTCCTGAAGCCGGGCGAGACCGTCATGGGCATGGGCCTGCCGTTCGGCGGCCACCTGACCCACGGCTGGTCGGTCTCGGCCACCGGCAAGTGGTTCAACCCGGTCCGCTACGGCGTGCGCCAGGACACCGGCCGCGTCGACATGGACGAGGTCCGCGAGATCGCCCTGCGCGAGCGCCCCAAGCTGATCTTCTGCGGCGGCACCGCGATCCCGCGCACGATCGACTTCCCGGCCTTCGCCGAGATCGCCCGTGAGGTCGGAGCCGTGCTCGCCGCCGACATCGCGCACATCGCCGGCCTGGTGGCCGGTGGCGCCCACCCGTCGCCGGTCGGCCACGCGGACGTGATCTCCACCACCACCCACAAGACCCTGCGCGGTCCCCGGGGCGCCATGCTCATGGCCACCTCCGACGAGCACGCCACCGCGCTGAACAAGGCCGTCTTCCCCGGCCTGCAGGGCGGCCCGCACAACCACACCACCGCGGCCATCGCGGTGGCGCTGAAGGAAGCGGCGACCGACGAGTTCAAGGACTACGCCCGCCAGGTCGTCATGAACGCCCAGGCGCTGGCCGAGGAGCTCAAGGGCCGCGGCTTCGACCTGGTCTCCGGTGGCACCGACAACCACCTCATCCTGCTCGACCTGACCCCCAAGGGCATCGGCGGCAAGCCCGCCGCCCAGGCCCTGGACAAGGCCGGTCTGGAGACCAACTACAACAGCGTGCCGTTCGACACGCGCAAGCCGTTCGACCCCTCGGGCATCCGCGTCGGCACCGCCGGTGTGACCAGCCGGGGCATGGGCGTCGCCGAGATGCGCCAGATCGGCGCCTGGATCGACCAGGTCGTCAGCGCCCTGGCCAAGGGCGAGGACGAGGCCGATCACGTCATCACCCGCGTTCGCGGCGAGGTCACGGAGCTGACCTCGCACTTCCCGGCCCCCGGCCTGTGATCTGATCCGTGAGGCCCCGGGACCGACGGGTTCCGGGGCTTCTCGCTGCCCGCCCGTGAGCGGGGGAGATCCCCGGCGAAGCGGGCGGTGCCGCGCGCTTCGGCGCGTTCCGCCGGGCGTTCTGACACGGACGGGGCGAATATCGGTTTGCGTGTGGTGGGAGGGACTGCGCTACAGTTCTGGCGAAGACGCCGTTCGGCGGATGAGTGGTCACGAGTCGTGGAGGTGAGGACTATGCGGGTTTTTCTGGTGAGCCTGCCGTCCGTCAATCTCCGGGTGCCCGCCTAGCCGACATGCGACAGGGCGCCCGGCCTTTCAAAGGGTGTACCCACGTTGTCTTTGCCGACTGGCTTTGATTCTTCCGCTCTTCTCTCGCTCGGCTGGAACGACTCGCTCGCCGCCGAGTTCCCCACCGGGCTGATTCCCGCCCGGGTGACCCGCGTCGACCGCGGCTCCGCCGAGGTCCTGTCCGCCGACGGTCACTTCCCGGCCCACTACGGCGCCCACGTGCGGCGGGCGGCCGCCGCCGATCCCGTCGACCTGCCCTGCGTCGGGGACTGGGTCGCGCTCCGCAGGCTGCCCGAGGGCCGCTTCGAGGTGGAGGCGCTGCTGCCCCGCCGTACCGTGTTCGTGCGCGGAGGTGTCGGCAGGCTCTCCAGGGGCGGTCTGTCCGGCGACTCCCAGGGGCAGGTGCTCGCCGCCAACGTCGACGTCGTGTTCGTCGCCGAACCCGCCCTGCATTCCACCGACACCGCCGATCTGGGCCGGATCGAGCGGCTGCTCGCACTGGCCTGGGAGAGCGGTGGCCTGCCCGTGGTGCTGATCACCAAGTCCGATCTCATCGGCGAGGGGCTGGACTTCCTGATGCGGGAGGTCGCCACGGTGGCGCCGGGAGTGGACACGCACGCGATCTGCTCCCTCAGCGGCGAGGGGGTCGAGATCGTCCGCGGTTACCTGGAGGGCACGCGCACCGCGGTGGTGCTCGGGGCTTCGGGCGCGGGCAAGTCCACCCTCGTCAACGCCCTGGCGGGGGAGACGATGATGGAGGTCCAGCAGGTGAGGTCCGGCGACGGCCGGGGGCGTCACACCACCGTGCACCGCGAGCTCATCCCGCTCAAGGGCGGGGGCCTCATCGTCGACACGCCGGGTATCCGCCGCATCGGCCTGTACGACATGGGCGAGGGCGTGGACCTGGTCTTCTCCGACATCGAGGAGTTCGCCGCCCGATGCCGGTTCGCCGACTGCCGGCACGACAGCGAGCCGGGCTGCGCCGTCATCGCCGCGATCGAGGACGGGACGATCCCGGAACGGCGGCTGGAGAGCTGGAACAAACTCCAGAGAGAGGCCGCCTGGATGGCGTCAAGAAGTGACGCGCGGCTCCGAAAGGAGCTGCAGAACAAGTGGAAAATCATTCATAAGGAGATGCGGAAGCCGGGTCGCAACCGTCCCTGATCTCTGAGACCGAATACGACGGGCCCCACACAACAACGTGTGATCTCGCAAGGGGAATACGCGAGATCACACGTGGGGGAAAGCCGGGTGGAGGTACTGCTCAGGCGACGGCACTGATGCCGGCGCTGGCGGCGCGGCGCATGCGACGGCGACGCTCGGAGGCGCGCTCGTCCTCGTTCAGACCGCCCCAGGTGCCGTACTTCTCCGGGCGGGAAAGCGCGTAGTCGAGACACTCGGCGCGCACGGGGCACTGGGCGCAGATGGCCTTGGCCTTACGCTCGCGAATGTCACGCTCGGGCTGACGCTCGCCGTCGGGACCGAAGAAGAGCACGAGGTCCTCGCCCCGGCACGCGGCGTCATCCTGCCAGCCCCAGCTGGGCCGAGGCCGGGCGGTCTGCCGACGTACCTGAGACATGAGAAAACCACCTTACAGTGAGAGGTATTTCGGGTTGATGCCGCATTGGACGTTTGTGGCGTCCCTGAGTCCAACGCCTGGATAGTCCGTGATGTTCCCTCAGGTCAAGTCAGTGCGGACGTGGCGTACTGCACAGGATTCACCCTGTCCAGCGTTACCAGCCGATAGGTAGTGATCGTGTCAGCACAGGCCCTACCACATGGCGTTGTTAGCGTCATGGGTTCGACCACTACCCGAAAACGAGCGTCACTACCGCGCACCAAAGCCTCGGTAATGTCGCCGTCCAACCTGGAGGACTCCACGGCCACTCCGCCGACCGAGAGTTCGCCCGTATGAACACGGACAAAATGCTCGGCGGCTTGCAATGGCTCAGGGGTGCCTGAGCGTCCCCGGAGACGGTCGAGGATAACCTCGCCGGACCGGTACGCATCGGCTGCCGCGATCGCGGCAGCCTGAGACATGCTGCCGTAGTAAAGCCCGTGTGGCAAGCACACGAGGTTGGCGGCGTATCGATCGCCGCCAACATGTGATGTTTCCCATACTGTGTCCGGCAATATTTCTACCAAGGACCGAGCGAGGGGTAGTCCAATGCGGGCGCAGCACGCGTTGCGCTTGGCATGCGTGCAGACCAGAAAAACCGGCTCACTCACAAGTATGCAGGACTCCGGGACCACTCCGGCCACCACGCTGTCAAGGTCAAGATCGTCCGGACCTGCGATGACGCCCTCGGCGATCCAGGGTTCGGCGCCCGTGGAGTTGGCGACCATGACGTGAATGCCGGTGTTTGCGGTGTTTCGTCGCCCGGGTCGGCGGATCAGCTGGGGCCGGATGCCGAGGCTTGTGGCCCGTTCGACAAGGGTGCGTACGCCTTCGGGAAGGTGGCAGTCCTCAAGATAGGCCGCCCAGGGCCCGGAATGCTCGATGAGCAGCCAGAACCGGGCGCCGACGGTCGCACTGGCGAGAACCGGCAGATCACCGGTGTGGCTTCCCGGAAGGTGCGTGCAGCCCTTGACCGTCATACCCGAAACGCCCCCCGCGGCCACGCTCTTTCTCCTTGCCTCGACTTAGGTAAGACTAACCTAATAGGCAGAAGGGCATGTCGAGGGGGCGACAAAGCGCCGGGCGGATAAATCCCTACGCCTCAGACGGCGTCGCGTCAATGGGTTCGCTCCCATGGATCCGCATCGAATTCGGGTTCGCTCCGCGATGGGGCCGTGCCGCGTTCGCCGGCCGGTCGCACCGCCTGTGGATTCGCTGTCAATAGGTCCGTGCCGCTTGCGGATTCGCCCTCACGCGGGTTCGCGCGTCTTACGGATTCGCGGCCACGCGGGTTCGCGGAAGCTGTGAGTTCGCTGTCAATGAGATCGTGGGTCCCGTCAGTAGGCCAGGGCCGCCCGCGCCGCGGGGAGGGCCGCCTCACGGTCCTCGGGAACCAGGCCGATCCGGGTGCGCCGGTCGAGAAGGTCGGCGGCGTCCAGCGCCCCCTCGTGCCTGACGCCCCAGACGAGCTCGGCCCCGGTGACCCCCGTCGGCCCCGGCTCGGCCAGCCCGGGGTCTCGCTCCATCAGCGCCAGCACGGCCCCGGCCTCGCTCCCGTAGCGCTCCAGCAGCCGCTCCGGCACGCCTGGCGCGCCGCCTGCGGCGAAGCTCTCGCGGAGGCCCTCGCGGGGATCCCCGTGAGACCCCTGGGGAGACCCCTGGGGAACGGCCCCGACCAGGGGCAGCCGCGCCGTACGGCACGGGCCCGCGTCGAGGCGTCCGAGCGACACCACCCGGTCCACCGCGTCCTCGGCCATCCGCCGGTAGGTGGTCAGCTTGCCGCCCACGATCGTCACGACCCCGTCGGGGGAGGTCAGCAGGGCGTGCTTCCTCGACAGGTCGGCGGTGCGTCCCTCGGCGTCCGGCAGCGGCCGGAGCCCGGCGTAGGCCCCGGCCACCTGTGCCCGCCCGATCGGCACCTCCAGCACGGAGTTGATCACATCGAGCAGGAACGTCACGTCCTCCTCGGGCACCTGCGGAACGTCCGGCACGGGACCGTCCACCGGCTCGTCGGTGAGGCCGGCGTAGACGCGGCCGTCGGGCTGGGGGAGCACCAGCGCGAACCTGTTGCTCTCGCCGGGGAGCGGCACGTGCAGCCCGGCCGTGAGGCCCGGCAGGGTCTCGGGGCGGAACACCAGGTGGGTGCCGCGTGAGGGCCGCATCCGGATCTCCGGCCTCAGCTGGGCGGCCCAGACCCCGGTGGCGTTGACCACCGTCCTGGCCCGGACCGCGAAGGCGTCCCCGGTGAGCTCGTCGCGGACCTGTGCCCCGTCCCCCGTCAGCTCCAGCGCCCGGCAGCGGGTCAGGATCCTGGCCCCTCGCGAGGCGGCCGTCCTGGCCAGGGCGACCACCAGCCGGGCGTCGTCGACCAGGCGCCCGTCCCAGGACAGCAGGCCGCCGCGCAGCCCGCGCGGACTCAGCGGCGCGGCGAGGGCCAGCGCCCGTCCGGCGGAGATCCGCGACGGGCCGGGCAGGAGGTGGCGGGGGGTGCGCGCCGCCATCCGCAGCCCGTCGCCGAGCCGGTATCCGGTCATCACGACCGCCGCCTGGCCGCGGGAGACCGCGGGAACCAGCGGCAACAGGTACGGCTGGGCGGCGACCAGGTGCGGCGCGGTGTGGCGGAGCAGGACGCCGCGCTCCACCGTGCTCTCGTAGGCCACCCCTACCTGGCCCCCGGCCAGGTAGCGGAGCCCGCCGTGGATCATCTTGGAGCTCCACCTGGAGGTGCCGAACGCCAGGTCGTGGGCGTCGATCGCCGCGACGGACAGACCCCGGGAGGCGGCGTCGAGCGCCGCGCCGGCACCGGTGGCGCCCAGCCCGACCACCAGCACGTCCACCACGAGGTCGCGGAGCCCGGCGAGCTCGCGCGAGCGGCGCGCGGCGTTGAGGGAGGAGCTCATGGCCTCAGATACCTCTCCAGGATCGTGGCGAGTTCGGCGTCCAGATCGTCCGGGGTGAGGGGGTCCGGGGGTCGCCGCGCGGGATCGTCCCGGGTGAGGGGGGCCAGCATGGTCGGGCCGGAGATCAGGAACGACTGGGCGGTCAGCAGCACGGACCTGGCCAGGGCCGCGGGGTCGCCCGGCCGTACGGTGCCGGACCGCTGCCCGCGCGCGATCGCCGCCTCGATCATGGAGAGCATGGCCTCCTGGCTGGATCCCCGGCGCTCCGTCAGGTACGGCAGGAGCAACTCGGGGTCCACTTCGACGATCTTGCGCCAGAGCGGATGGTCGCGCAGCGTCCGCACCACCGAGACCGCCGCACCGACCGGTTCCTCGGTGGCGAACCCGCCCGCGACGCGCACCCACTCGCGGGTCATCAGGTCGGCGACGAGGCTGCGCACGTCGGGCCAGGAACGGTAGATCGTCATCCGGGACAGCCCGGCCCGGCGCGCCACGTCGGTGAGAGTGGTGCGCCTCACCCCGACCGCCAGGATCATCTCGCGAGCGGCGTCGAGGATGGAGTCCTCGCTACGTGCAGTCGTATTGTGACGAATAGACGCCATATGTCACAGTGTAGAGGTGGAAACTCCGACGAGCACCGCCGAACCCATGCTCTGGTCCGGCTGGGGTGACCCCGCCAAGGCCGCAGATCTGCCCGAAACGCTCCGCACGCTGCTCCGGGACATGCTCGACGTGCGGGCTCCGGAGACGCCGGCCGTGAGCTTCGGCGAGGTCCGGCTTGCCCCCGTGACCCTCTCGCCGCTCGTCCTCGCCGAGCTGGGCGCCGTCGTCGGCGCCGGCCACGTGCGCCTCGACGACGACGCCCGCGTCCGGCACACCCGGGGCAAATCCACCCTCGACCTGATGCGCGTGCGCGCCGGGGACGGCTCCGACGCGCCCGACGCCGTGGTGCTGCCCGGCTCCCACGACGAGGTGCTGGAGCTGCTCCGGCTCTGCGCCGCGCACCGGGTCGCGGTGGTTCCGTTCGGCGGCGGCACCTCGGTCGTCGGCGGCCTGGTGGCCGCCAGGGACGGCTTCGCGGGCGTCGTCGCGCTGGATCTGGCCCGGCTGAACCGGCTGATCTCGGTGGACACCGAGTCGATGACGGCCGAGATGGAACCCGGCCTGCGCACGCCGCAGGCCGAGCTGCTCCTGGCCGGGCACGGGTTCACCCTGGGCCACTTCCCCCAGTCGTACGAGTACGCCACCCTGGGCGGCTTCGCCGCCGCCCGCTCCAGCGGCCAGGCCTCGGCGGGGTACGGCCGGTTCGACGACATGGTCGTCGGCATGACCGTGGCCACCCCGCGCGGCACCCTCGACCTCGGCCGCGCCCCCAAGTCCGCCGCGGGCCCCGACCTGCGCCAGGTGATCCTCGGCTCGGAGGGCGCCTTCGGCGTGATCACCTCTCTGCGCCTGCGGGTACGGCGCGCCCCCGCCCGGCGAATCTACGAGGGGTGGCGGTTCGGGTCGTTCGCGGAGGGCTCGGCCGCGCTGCGGTGCCTGGCCCAGGAAGGCCCCGTGCCCACCGTGCTCCGCCTGTCCGACGAGACCGAGACGATGATCGGCCTGGCCAGGCCGGACGAGCTCGGCGGCCTGGCGTCCGACGCGGGGTGCCTGGCCATCGTGGGATACGAGGGTTTCGAGGAGGTGAAGGCGCTGCGGGAGCGGGCCGCCGCCGTACTGTCCGAGTCCGGCGGCCTCCCCCTCGGCACGGAGCCGGGGGAGTCCTGGGCGCACGGCCGCTACTCCGCCCCCTACCTGCGCGACTCCCTGCTCGCCGCCGGGGCCACCGTGGAGACGTTGGAGACGGCGGGGTTCTGGTCCGGCCTCCCCCGGCTCCACGACGCCGTGCGGCTCTCGCTCCGGTCCTCCCTCGGCTCGCCGCTGGTGATGTGTCACATCTCCCACGTGTACGCCACGGGCGCCTCGCTCTACTTCACGGTCGTCACCGCCCAGAGCGGCGATCCCCTCGGGCAGTGGGAGGCGGCCAAGCGGTCGGCGAGCGAGGCGATCGTCGCGGCCGGGGGCACGGTCTCGCACCACCACGGCGTCGGCCGCGACCACCGGGAGGCCTACGCCGCCGAGATCGGCGAGCTGGGCGTGGAGATCCTGCGCGGCGTCAAGGACCGGCTCGACCCGCGGGGAATCCTCAACCCCGGCGTGCTGATCGCCCCGTGAGCCGCCCTCCGGCCCCGGCCGGGTCGCTTCGGGGGCGGGCGCAGCTCGCGGGACGGGGAACCCGGACGGCGGGAGACGACCGCCCCCGGGCCGGGCACGGCGTCACCCGGCCGTCGGCACGAGCTTCTCCATGGCCTCGCGCAGCGGCCCCGGGATCTCGGCGGGCCGCCGGGTCTCCCGGTCGACGAACACGTGGACGAAGTGGCCCTCGGCCACGACCGTCTCGCCGTCCTCGCGGAACAGCCCGAGCTCGTAGCGGACGCTGGAACGGCCCAGGCGGCCGATCCGCAGCCCGACCCTGATGGCCTCGGGGAAGGCGACCGACGCCTTGTAGACGCAGTGCGACTCCACGCACAGTCCGATGGCGTCCCCGCCGTGGATGTCCAGGCCCGCGACCCTGATGAGCCAGGTGTTGATCACGGTGTCCATCAGCGAGTAGTGGACGGCGTTGTTGACGTGGCCGTAGACGTCGTTGTCCTTCCACCGCGTCGGAACGGTCTCCCAGTAGGCGTACACGGTAGAACCATATTCCAGAGCCGGGCGGAAGGCGGGGGTGAAAGCGATTGGTCGCGGCCGGTGCGGTGGCCGCCGTGCTCGGGATCCGCATGCTCTCCCAGGGGCCGTCCCACAGCACCGACGTGCTTGTCCGGGACGGCTTCGCCGCCGACGACTCGGGCTGGTACAGGGACGCCGGGACTCGGGTGGACACGTCCCGCGGCTATACCGGGGACGGCCGCCACCAGGACGAGGAGGCGGGCGGTGCCACGGGCAAGCCCCGGTTCGGACTGTCCGTGGCGAAGCGTTCGGGGGCGTCCGAGGAGACCCGGGCGTACTTCGACGATTTTGAGATCGACCGCCTCTCCTGAAGGCGCGCAAGATCCTCAAAAGACGGTAAAAATATGGTCATGGTTGATGTTGGGCAGGCCGCGGAACGCGGGCGTGAGGTCTCCTCCCGGGTCTCGGAGGAGGGAGCGGGCTGGTCCTGCGTCCAGATCGGCACCTTCAAAGACCTGAGGCCCAACCAGGAGACCTTCAGCTGGCTGAGCCCGCGCACGATCTGGAGGTCGAGGAACGAGGTCCTCGCGGGCCTGTTCGGCGACCCCTCGGGGCAGGTCAGGGCGCGCTGGGTGGCCTCCCAGCGCGACCGGGGCGTCGACCCCTCCTTCCGCATCCCGGCGGACGTCGGCCCCGAGTTCTCCTTCCTGGTCCTCGGCGACACGGGTGAGGGCGACGCCTCGCAGTACGCGGTGGTGCCGGGCATGCTCAAAATCGGCCAGGACACGGCCTTCGCCGTCGTCGCCAGCGACGTGGTCTATCCCACCGGGTCGGGGAACGAGTACGAGGACAAGTTCTTCCGCCCCTACCAGGACTACCGGGCGCCGATCTACGCGATCCCCGGCAACCACGACTGGTACGACGGGCTCGGCGGCTTCATGCGCGTCTTCTGCGACGCCCCCGCGCTGAAGGCCGAGCGCGAGGGGTTCAAGCTGTCGCCCTCGGGACTGCGCGGGCTGCTCTGGCGCAAACCGGAGAAGATCGACGAGGCCCGGCTGGCCAAGGCGCGCGAGCGCAGGGCGCTGTCCGAGCAGCAGGTCGTGCAGCCCGCGCCGTACTGGGCGATGGAGACCCCGAGCCTGCTCATCGTGGGCGTGGACACCGGGATCCGCGGCGATCTGGACCACGAGCAGGCCAACTGGCTGCGCGAGGTCTCCCGGGACCCCCGCCCCAAGGTGCTGATCACCGGCAAGCCCATCTACACCCGTAACGACTACAAGCCGTCACGGCTTGAGGGCGGCGGCACGATCGACGACATCGTCGTCGATCCCGCGAACAACTACGTCGCGGCGATAGGCGGCGACGTGCACAACTACCAGCGTTTCCCGATCAAGGTGGGCGATCGGACGATCCAGTATCTCGTGGCGGGCGGCTCCGGGGCCTTCATGCACGCCACCCACACCATCCCCAGGGTCACGGTCGGCGACCTCCACGAGGACGACTACAAGTGCTACCCGCTGCGCGGCGACTCGCTGTCGTTCTACAGCAGGCTCTACAGCGAACGGCTGCGCATGCGCTGGCTCTACCTCACGCCCGAGGAGGGAGTGGCGCTGATGTCGGAGCAGATCGGCAACACCCCTCCCAGGGATATCCCGCCCGTGCGCATCACCCGGCGGATGAGGTGGGCGGCGCGGATCCTCGGCGGCCGGTCGATGCCGTTCCGGCTGCCCGTGGGCAAGGTCTTCCACCGCTACCTGTCGGAGCTGTCCGACTGGGACACCCCGCCGTTCTTCAAGAGCTTCCTGCACATCTCCGTGACGCCGCAGGCTCTGAAGATCCGTTGCTTCGCCGCCACCGGCTGCCTGCCGCAGGAGATCGAACCCCCGCTCGAAGACGAGGTCGTCATCCCGCTCGCCTGATCGGAATGTCGGTGCCACGTGGCAGTCTTTGACCCATGTATGTGGCAGTCGCGGCCGGTCCCGGCGGTGGAGGGGTCCTGCGTCCCGAGGGCCGGGACGCCGAGACCGTCACCGACCTGGCGGCGGCCGTGCGGGAGCTGGAGGAGAGCGGGCACCCCCGCTGGATCTGGGCGGACACGCGGGAGATCTACCCCGCGCTGCTCGACGCCGGCGTGCGGCTGGCGCGCTGCCACGACCTGGCGCTGACCGAGAGCCTCCTCCTCGGATACGAGGGGCGCTACGGCGAGCCCAGGTCGGCCCAGGCCGCCCACGCCCGGCTGCACGGGCTTCCGGCGCCGCAGGACCACCAGGGGCCGCAGGCGCGGCAGGCCACGCTCTTCGAGGAGGAGGCGCCCCCGCCCGACGTCGAGCTGGTCGCCGAGGTCCACGCCGACCAGCTCCGGCGGATCGAGGCCGTCGCCGACCCCCGGCGGTTCCGGTTGCTGGTCGCCGCCGAGTCGGCCGGGGCGCTGATCGCCGGGGAGATGGAGCACGAGGGCATGCCCTGGCGGCAGGACGTGCACGACGCGTTGCTGACCGGCCTGCTCGGCCCGCGCCCGGTGCACGGCATGCGGCCGGCCAAGCTCCAGGCTCTGGCCGACCAGGTGTCGGTGGCCTTCGGCGCGTCGTTCAACCCCGACTCCCCGCAGCAGATCGTCAAGGCCTTCAAGGCGGCGGGCGTGCCCGTGTCCTCCACCCGGGCCCACGAGATCAAACAGGTGGACCACCCGGGCGTCGCGCCGCTGCTCGCCTACAAGGAGCTGGCCAGGATCTACAGTTTCCACGGCTGGGCCTGGGCCGACCAGTGGGTCCGCGACCACCGCTTCCGGCCCGAATACGTGGTGGGCGGCGTCGTGTCGGGCCGGTGGGCCACCAGCGGCGGCGGCGCGCTGCAGATTCCCAAGGTGATGCGGAAGGTCGTGGTGGCCGACGAGGGCTGGACGCTCGTGGTCGCCGACGCGGCCCAGCTGGAGCCACGGGTGCTGGCCGCGATGGCCGGTGACGGCGGCCTGGCCAGGGCGGCCGGGCAGATCGACCTCTACCAGGCGCTGGCCCAGCCGTTCGGCGGCGAGCGTGACAACGCCAAGATCGCCATGCTGTCGGCGATGTACGGCGGGACCAGCGGAGACGCGCCCAAGCTGCTGGCCGTCATGCGGCAGCGCTTCCCCCGGGCCTACCAGTTCGTGGAGGACGCCGCCCGGTCGGGGGAGGACGGCAGGCTGGTCCGTTCCTGGCTGGGCCGCACCTGCCCGCCGCCCTCGGCCCGCTGGCGGGAGACGGTCTCGGGCCCTGAGGGAACCCGGGCGGCCCGTGACCGGGGCCGCTTCACCCGGAACTTCGTCGTCCAGGCGACGGCGGCCGAGTGGGCGCTCACCCTGATGGCCGTGCTGCGCGGGCTGTTGCCCGGCCCGGCCAGGCTGGTGTTCTTCCAGCACGACGAGGTGATGGTGCACTGCCCCGCGGAGGTGGCCGAGGAGGTCGTCGCGGCGGTCGGCAGGGCCGCCGAGGAAGCGACCAGGCTGCTGTTCGGACCGACCCAGGTGCGTTTCCCGATGGAGACCGCCGTGGTGCGGTGTTACGCCGACGCCAAATGAGCGAGGGCGCCCCGGCGCCGGGCGGGCGGGCGGCCGGCGGCGTGCCGGCGGCGTGCCGGCGGCGGGTGAGTCCCCGGGCGGGGCCTGCGGGTGAGTCCCCTGGACGGGCGCCGCCGGATGGGCCGGTGCGGGAAAGGCGTCAGGCGCGTCGTGCCGCCGGTCGCATGCCGGTCGCCGCCAGCCACACGCCGGTGATCGTCACCATGACCGCCACGGCCGCGCCGAGCACGCCGTAGGACAGGTTGCCGACGATCACTCCGGCGAGCACCGTGCCGGTCGCGCCGCAGACGTTCATCACCAGGTCGGACAGGCCCTGCACGGCGGGGCGGTGCCGCAGCGGAACGGCCTCACTGATCATCGCCGATCCGGAGATCAGCCCGCAGGACCAGCCGACGCCGAGCAGTGCCAGACCGGCGGTCACCTGCGCGACGTCGTGCGGTCCCGCCCCGCCCGCCAGAACGGCGGCGGCCAGCAGGAGGCCCATGCCGAGGGTCATCACCTGGATCCGGCCGATCCGGTCGGCCAGCCAGCCGACCACCGGGGAGAAGATGTACATCCCGGCGATGTGCAGGCTGATCACGACGCCGATGATCGTGTAGGTCGCGCCGCCGTGGTCGAGGTGGACCGGCGTCATGGACATGACCGACACCATGGCGGTGTGGCTGACCGCGATCGCCACGAGCGCCCGCCGCGCGACCGGCGTATCGCGCAGGGCCCGCCACGCGGTGCGCAGCGTGCCCTCGCGCTTCGCGATGGAAGCCGGCACGGCCGGGACCGGCGCGTCGGGGGACGGAGTGGCGGGGGACGGCACGGCCGGGGACGGAGTGGCGAGGGACGGCGCGCCGGAGACCGGGGCCGCGGTGGCGTGCGCGGTGAGAGGCGGCGTGGCGGCCGGGGTGCCGGCAGGGGTGGCGAGAGGCGACGCGGAGTCCTGCACGGCGGGAGACACGGCAGGAGACGCGGTAGGAGGCACAGCGGGAGACGCGTCAGGAGGCGGGGTGGGGGAGGGCGGTGCCGTGAGCGCGGCCGAGCGGGCCAGCAGCAGCGGATCGGGGCGCAGGGCGATTCCGACGATGAGCAGCGCGACCGCGAAGGTGAGCAGGGCGAGCACGAAGGGCCCGGTGTCCGGGGCCAGGCCGAGTTCACGGCCCAGGTGCTCGGCCGGTTCCGCGAGGTTCGGACCGGCGACCGAGCCGATCGTTCCCGCCCACACGACCCACGACAGATGCCGGGCCGCGTGCCCGGGAGGGGACAGGTCGGTCGCGGAGTAGCGGGAGGCCAGGTTGCCGGCGCTGGCACCGCCGAACAGCACCAGGCCGCCCAGCAGCAGCGGCCACGAGGCCAGGGAGATGGCGAGCACCGCGATCAGGGTGCCGATCAGGGCGCACCCGTAGGCCAGGGTCAGCCCGGCACGCCGTCCGCTCCCGCCCGAGGTCCTGGCGGTGGGCAGTGCGAGCAGGGCGGTGCCCAGCACGGTCGCGGTTCCGGCCAGCCCGCTGATCGCCGTCGAGCCCGAGAGCCTGGCGACGACCAGCGAGCTGAGGGAGAGCCCCACGGCGACCCCGATCCCGCTGGAGATCTGCGTGGCGGACAGGACGGCGAGGGTCCGCCGCTGCGCGGTGACGGTCGACGTCACCGGACATCCAGGGCGGATGCCCCGTCCTTTAGAAGCACTTCTTGTGTTTCCTCGTGGTGTGTGGGTTCGGCTCAGTAGGGTTGGAGTGTTCTGCGATAGCCAAGCGGGGCGTGTGTTTGTTCGAGCGCGGCAGGGCGTGCCGTGTCTGCGCGGGGAGGCTTCGGGGTTGCCCGGGCCGGTGAACCGCGAACCGACAGACCCGGCTGGAAGGCCGGGTGCTGGAATCCCCGGTTTTCAAAGCCGGGGAGGACGTCAATCGTGACACGTCCGGGAGGGCTGTCCGGCCGACGGTCAGCCGGTCGAGGTGAAGGTGCCGAAGAAGGTCTCCAGGACCTTCGAGCTCTTCTCCCACTCGAGGTCCTGTGCTTTGAAGGCGATCTCGTAGGCGGTCTGACCGTTGACGGCGACGTAGCGGGTCAGCCCGTGCATGGGGACGCCGTTGGACTGGGAGTAGGTGTACTCCCAGTCGGCCGCCTTCCAGGTGCGGTACCGCACCGCCGTCACGCCGACCTCGATGTAATCCTCCAGCCCTTCCTTGTCGGCCCGGCCGAGCGCGGTCACCGGGTCGGCGACGGGGACCTTGGTGACGACAATGGTCTGCCCGCCGCTCTTCGGCTCGGAGAAGACGACGGCTCCGCCGGTCCCCTCCTTCACCGTCCAGCCCTGGGGCACCGCACCGGAGATCCCGCCCGAGTCCAGTGCCTCGAACCCGTCGGGGACCTCGCCGGGCCCCTCGGACAACGGCTCCGGATCGGCCGCACCCGAGCTCGCCGGGGAGGGGGCCGCGGTGGTCGGGGCGCCGGTGGTGTCGCTGGGCAGGAAGACGAGCAGCGCGGCGACCAGGACGACCAGCACCCCGATGCCGCCGAGCAGCAGCATGCGAGGTCGCATCCAGCCGCCGCCGCCGCTCGCCGAGCGGCGGCGGCTGCGGCTCCCGGACCGGCCGGAGGAGGTCACGGCCTGGGAGTCCTGCGCGCCGTCGCGCCGGGCCGGAGCGATCGGGGCGGGCTCCGCGACGGGCCACAGCCCGGCCCCGGAGCCGGAGGCGGCGTCGAGGAAGCCGCCCGAAGAGCCGGCCGGGGCGTCGGACGGGTTGCGTTCGAGGCCGGCCGAGGGGAGGCGCAGCGCGTCGTAGCCGCGCGGGTGCCCGCCGGAGGGGCTGGAGACGTCGTGCGTCGGAGCGGGGTACGCGGGCGGACGCGCCGCGGGCTGTTCCGTGCGGTGCGTACCCGAGGGGCTGGACAGCGCGTCGTAGGGCATCGGGTAACCACCCGACGAACTGGCCGCCGGGTCGTACGGCACGCGCACCGGGCCCGAGGGGGTTTCGATGATCCGCGAGGGCATCGGGCCGGACGGCGATTCCAGCGGGGGCATCAGGTGCATCGGTATGGAGTCGCCGGGGACCGGCATCGACGGGGGGTGCGGAGGGCGCGCCCGGTTCGGGGTGCTGGAGCCGTGGCTGAGCAGCACCCGGTCCAGCAGGTCCGACACCTGGGCGGCGGACATCCGGTCGGCCGGGTTCTTGCGGAGCAGTCCCTCCAGGACCGCGACCAGGGCCCCCGCCCGCTGCGGGCGGGTGGGCTCCTGGGTGAGGATCGCTCCAAGCACGGCCATCGAGTCGGAGCCCTCGTACGGCGGGCGTCCCTCGACCGCCGCGTACAGCGTGGCTCCGAAGGACCACAGGTCGGAGGCCTGGGTGACCCGCTGGCCCGACAGTCGCTCCGGCGGGATGTAGGCGGGGGAGCCCATCAGCATGCCGGCCTGGGTGATGGTGGAGTCACCCTCTATGGCGGCGATGCCGAAGTCGGTGAGGATCACCCGGTCGGAGGTGAGCAGCACGTTGCCGGGTTTGACGTCGCGGTGCATGATCCCGGCGGCGTGCGCGTGGCGGAGCGCGTCGAGCACCCGGACGCCGATCTCGGCGGTCTGGACCACGGGCAGCGGGCCGCTCTGCCGTACGGCCTGCTCCAGGGACCAGGCGCGGACCAGCTCCATCACGATCCAGGGCCGGCCGTCCTCCTCGACGACGTCGTGGACGGTGACGATCCCCGGATGGCTGAGCCGCGCCGCCGAGCGGGCCTCGCGCAGCATCCGCTGGTGCGCCACCTGCTTGCCCGCGTGGTCCATCCCGTAGGGGAGGATCAGCTCCTTGACGGCCACATCCCGGTCGAGCAGGACGTCGTGCGCATGCCACACCATGCCCATTCCGCCGCGGCCCACCGGCGACATCAGGCGGTAGCGTCTGCCCACCAGCCTGCCCTGGCCCTCCGGCGCGGTCCCGGGGGCGCCCCCGCCATCCGGCCCGTGGGGGGCTTTGCCGAGCAAGCGATCGGTCATCGTACCCCGTTCCCCTCAACCATTCCTGCTTGTGAGGTGGGCCACGATATCGGGATAACATTCGCTAGCGGAAGTTGACCGGTAAAGAAAGCACGTAATGGTATCTATCGGAAGCCGATCTTTCTGCAGATTTGATCTTCCGCGTGTAGTGGCTGACGTCGGTGAATGTGTCCCGGGGTGCCATGGGTGCTGTCAGCTTTATCCTGGTTTATGGGTAAAAAATCACACTGCTGATATGCGGTCGTGATCGGCGGCCTCGGCCAGCGCCGCCAGGGCCGAGGTGAAGGCCGAGGCGGGCGGGCTCACCAGGCCCGCTCCCACCTGTCCCGTGCCCGCCACCCGGCCCGCGATGCCGGTGTTCACCGTGGGCAGCAGGCCCGTCCTGGCGACCAGCGTGACGTCGACGCCGACCGGCGTGCCCCGGAAGCCGAGCCCGGGAATCTGGTAGGCGGGGTGCTCGGCCACGGTGATCTCATACATGGACCGGGTGGCCGCCATCGCGTCCGACACGTCGCCTCCGACGAACCTGACGATCGCCGGGGCCGCCGCCATCGCGAAGCCGCCCAGCCCCGCCGTCTCGGTGATCGTGGAGTCGCCGATGTCGGGGTTGGCGTCGGCGGGGCCGTACGCGCCCAGGTAGAGACCGTCGGGCACGCCCGCCGGGCCGGTGAACCAGCGGTCGCCCAGCCCGGAGACCTGGATGCCGAAGTCCGTGCCGTTGCGGGCCATCGCGACGACCAGTGAGGAGCCGGGAACGTCCCTGGCGGCGTCGGTGCTGACCTTGCACGCCGCCATGCCCGCGTTGAGGAAGAAATGGTCGTTGCCGTTGATGAAGCGCAGGACCTCGGCCGCGTGGCCGGGAGCGGCGTCCACGATCCCGGGGGCCAGCTCGCGCACCAGCAGCGAGGTGGCCGCGCGGTTGCGGTTGTGCAGCTCGTCGCCCATCTGCAGGGCCTGTGCGATCAGCGACGTGAGGTCCAGCGGTCCGGTCTCGTCCAGGGCGGCTCGCAGCACGGGACCGAGCACCTCGCCCATCCAGCGCAGTCGCTCCAGCACCTCGGGGCCGTAGGCGCCGTAGCGCAGCACCTTGCCCAGACCCTCGTTGAGCGAGCAGTAGGCGGTGCCGCCGTGCTCGGCGTCGCGGACCTCGAACATCCACATCGACGGGGTGACGACACCCGCCATGGGGCCGACGGTCCCGTGATGGTGGCAGGAGTCCAGCCGCGCCCGCCCGGCGGCCAGCCGCTCCTCGGCCTCCTCCGCGTCGGCGGCCAGACCCTCCAGCAGCATCGCCCCGATGAGCGCGCCACGCATCGGGCCCGACGCCCGCTCCCAGCCGATCGGCGGCCCGGCGTGCAGGAACGTGCCCTCCGGCAGGTCGAGCGCCTCGCGCGCCGGCCGTACCCCCACGAGCTGGGGACGCGCGGACAGCAGGCGGCCCACGGCCCTGTCGTTGGCGGCGGCCCTGCGCGGGTCGGCCAGCACACGGGCCAGGTCATCTTCGGTGCCGGGCATCGGCGGACGCCAGTCCACCCTCACCCTGGGCACGGCCTGCGCGTCCAGCGCCTCGCCGAGCACGTCGGCGCCGACGGTGATCACTTCCGGCTCTCCGGAGAGCATGGGCAATGTCATCGACGACTCCTGAGCGGGGAACGGTGGTTTCCGGTCCTGAGCGGAAAAGGGTCACTTCCGGCCGGGTGGTCGCCGGTCCCGGCCGTCCGGAGGCGGGCCGTCCGGCGGTGGCTCATCGAGCGGCGGTGGGTCATACGGCGTTCGCGGCGACATCGGCCGCGTACGCGGCGGCTCGGGCGTTGGACGCGAACACGGTGGCCCCGGCGGCCTGTAACGCCTCGGCCTGGGCGGTCAGCCCCTGGGGGTCGCCCGAGGAGCCGACCAGCACGACGACCACCGGAACCCCCCTGGCGACGGCCGCGGCGACTCCGGGCGCGAGCCGTACCGAGGGGTCGGGATCGGCGCCGTGCCCGAGCACCACGTCAAGGAGCACGACCGTGCCGGGCGGCGCCTCGGCCAGGGCCTCCAGGCGGAGCGACGGGTCGATCATCGGATGGGGCCGGCCACGGGTGTAGGCGTCGTCGCCGAAGTCGGTGAACTCCCCGGTCCCGGCGATCAGCCTGGCCTCCACGCACAGGGTTCCCCCCGAGTAGACGCCCCGCAGCGTCCTCCCGGAAGGACCGGAAGGACTGGAAGGACCGGAAGGACCGGAAGGACCGGAAGGACCGGAAGGACCGGAAGGACCGGAAGGACCGGAAGGACCGCGAGAGCCGGAGGCGGTGGGGGAACCGGAAGGACCGGGAGAACCGGAGGCGGCGGGGGAGCCGGAGGCGTCCGGGGCGCCGGGAGAACCGGAGGCGGTGGGGGCGCCGGGAGGATCCGAGGCGGCGCCCGGGGGGGTCGGCGCGGGGGGCCATGAGGGCCATGCCGGGACCGGCACGCCAAGGGTGCGCAGGGCCGTCTCGGTGGCGGCCGTCAGGTCGTCCTGGCCGGGGCCGAGCAGCGCGGTCACCACCGGGGTTCCGAGCTTCGCGACGGCCTCCCGCACGGTGTGGGCGACCTCCGGGGCCGGGGGCTTGGAGATCAGAACGATCAGTTCGGTCGCCGGGTCGGCGTCGAGCGCCTCCAGCGCGCGGAGGGTGGACAGGGCGCCCACGTCCGCGGACAGGTCCCGGCCGCCCACGCCCAGCACATGGCTGACCCCCACGCCCGCCAGGTCCAGCAGGCAGGTCACCTGTTGCGCCCCCGTCCCGGAGGCGGCCACCACGCCGACGGGGCCGGGGCGGAGCACGTTCGCGAAGCCGAGGCCGACCCCGCCGATCACGGCGGTGCCGCAGTCGGGGCCCATGACCAGCACGCCCCGCTCCTCCGCGCGCTTCTTGAGCAGCACCTCCTGCTCGACCGGCACGTTGTCACTGAAGATCATCACGGGCAGGCCGGCCTCGATCGCGTCCATCGCCTCGGCGAACGCGTACGGTCCCGGCACCGAGACCAGGGCCAGCGTGGCGGCGTTCCCGCGGACGGCGGTGCGCACGGTGCGCGGCGAGCGCTCGGTCGCTCCGGTCTCGCCGGTCGTCCGGGCGGCGAGCCCGGCCAGCAGCCGCTCCAGTTCGGCGTCGGCGGTCTCCAGCACGTCGGGACCGCTGCTCCGCAGCGCGATCAGCAGGTCGGCGGGACCGGTCCGGGGCAGGTCGAAGCCCAGTTCGACGGCGATGTCGCGGTTGAGCTCCGTGGCCATCGCCACCACCGCGACCTCCATCCCCGGCAGCGCGGTGAGCGCCTGGCTGACCCGCATCAGGCTCACCGAGTCGTGGTAGACGCCTGTGCGTATCCGGACCGCATCGGTGCTCAACGGTTTCCGCCCTCCAGATCGATGATCGCGGCCAGGCCGATGCGCAGTCCGCAGGCCAGGTCCGCCCCCGAGGTGTGGCCGAGCTGGAGCAGGCGGTGCAGCGCGGGCTCCAGGGACTGCCGTCCGGCCAGGCCCCGCAGTACGGCCAGCACCTCGCCGCTGGCCTCGCCCCTGGCAGCGCAGTGCAGCAGCGTCGCCGAGATGGGGGTGGTCCTGCCGCGGGCGTCGAAGGTGACCGCGGCGGCCAGCCAGTCGGCCAGCCAGACGGCCCTGCCCGCCCCGGCCGCCGTACCCAGGTGGCGCAGCGCGACCAGCAGCCCGGCGAGCACGTCGTCACCGCTCGGCGTGAGCCCGGGGCCCAGGCCGACCAGCTGCTCGGCGGCCGTGACGCTCTTCAGCAGCGAGGCCTCGGCGCACCCCTGGGCCAGCAGGGCGACGGCGCCGTTGCCCTCCAGGCCCGGACGTCTCGGTGAGCGGTCGCACAGCTCGGCCAGCACGGGTAGCGAGCGGGCCAGCCGGACCGGATCCACCCGGCCGAGCGCCGGGGCCGGGTTCCACCAGCGGTGGGCCCGCAGACTGAGCCGTCCGACCTCGATCGAGCCGTCGCCGACGGACCCCTCGTCGCCGACGGCGACCTGGGGCATCGAGCCGGTGATCACCATCGCGTTGGGCAGGCGGGTGGCGTCCCCGGTCACCACCGCGATCACGTGCGGTTCGAGTTCCGTGCGGACCTCCAGATAGATCCCGGCGGGAAAGGCCGCCAGCACCCGCGCGGGGCGGCGGGGCGACTCCAGTATCCGGCGCAGGGCCGTGCTGACCGCGCCTGTCGCGTGTGTCCGCGCGTGCGCGCGCGGAGCCCTCGGGCGCGTTCCAACGGTCATGTGGTCACCTTGGCCGGTCCCCTGACAGTGCGTTTTCCAGGTGCTTTTCCAGTGGTTCGCTCGTTGCGCTCGCTCACGGACACCCCTATCCATTGAGCCGACGGTAGAACGGTCGCGGATCCAGGCCGTACGGAGAAAGATGCCAACACTCTGGCCAAAGGTTGGTTCTTCCTGACAGATGGGTGCATCAGTCACAATCACCTCATGGAACCTCCCGTGCGTCTGGCCAGCACCGGCACGATCATTCATGGAGTCGCCGTCGGAGAGGTCCTCGGCGTCTCGACGCTGGCAGGGGCCCGGGTGATAGCGGGGGAGCGGGGCCTGGGCCGGATCGTGCAGCGGCTCAACGTGATGGAGGTCCCGGACATCCTCGCCTGGGTGAAGCCTCACGAGCTGCTGCTCACCACGGGATACCCGCTGCGCAACACCCCCCAGTCGCTCGACCGGCTGGTGATCGACCTGGACGAGCGCGGCCTGGCCGCGCTGGCGATCAAGCTCGGCCGCTATCTGGACCGGCTGCCACCGGAGATGGTGGAGCAGGCGGACCGGTTGGGCTTCCCGCTGATCCAGCTTCCGGACGACGTCGGCTTCGACGACATCCTGAACCAGGTGCTGACCGACATCCTCAACCGCCAGGCCGCCGTGCTGGCCAGGGCCGAGGAGGCGCACCGGGCGCTGGTCCAGGTCGTGCTCGCCGGGGGAGGGCTGCGCGAGGTGGCGGCCGAGGTCGCCGGGCTGCTCGACGTGGCCGTGGCCGTGCTGGACGGAGCGGGCCAGATGCTGGTCTCCGCCGGGCCCGCCGAGTACGTGGCCGCGCTGCGCGGCGCTCCCGAGGGGCGCCACACCTCGGTCCCCGTCGTCGCGGGCGGGCACCACCACGGCCGGATCGTCGCCTGCGGTCCGGTCGGGTCGATCGGCGACAGCGACATCGGCATTCTGGAACGTGCCGCCACGGTCGCCGCCCTGGTGGTGACCCGGCAGGAGGCGGTCAACGCGGTCGAGAGCAAATACCGCGCCGACTTCCTGCGCGACGTGCTCACCGGCCGGGCCGGCGGCACCGAGCGGGTCGCCTCGCGAGCCAAGACCTTCGGCTGGGACCTGGAGCGCCCGGTCACCGTGCTGGTGGCCGAACTCGACCCGGAGGGCGACGAGCGCGTCGCCCAGGACCGCCTGGTCAGCTGCTGGACCGCCGCGATGCGCCGCCACGACGCGCGCGGCGCGGTGGCCGGGTTCTCCCACGAGGTCGTGACGATCGTGGACGCCGCCGTCGACGCCGGTCGCCTGGCCAAGGACGCCGCCGGTGCCTTCGCCGAATGCCTGCCCGCCACCTTCTCCACCGGCGCCAGCCGTGTCGCCGTCGGAGCCGAGGCACTGCCCGAGGCGTACGGCCAGGCGCTGAAGGCGGCCAGGGTGGGCCGTCAGCTCCACGGCAACGGCGCGGTCGCCCACTTCGACCAGCTCGGCGTCTACCGCCTGCTGTCGCTGGTGAACGACACCGCCGAGTTGCACTCCTTCGTCAGCGAGACGCTCGGCTCGCTCGCCTCCGACGCCGACGCGGAGAACGCGGACCTGCGCCGGACCCTGCAGGTGCTGCTGGAGACCAACCTCAACGTCGCCGAGACGGCCAGGAGGCTGCACTTCCACTACAACACGCTGCGCTACCGCATCGGCAAGCTCGAACGGATGCTGGGCAGTTTCACCGAGGACGCACATCTGCGGCTGAACCTCACCCTCGCCCTGCACGTTCTGCGGATGCGTGGCATCTGACACCCTCACCCTCGCCCCGCACGTTCCGCGGATGCGTGGATCCGACCCTCACCTCGCCTCGCGTGTCCCGCGGACGCGGGGCAGGTGAACCTCCTCCATGCCTCGCGTGTCCTGCGGATGCGCGGAACCTTGACCGGCGGGATCTAAACTCTGGGTCGTGAACGAGACCTTTGAGCTGGAAACCGAGTACATCCCACTGTGTGACCTGCTCAAATATTGCGGCGTCGCCGACACGGGCGGCCAGGCCAAGCATTTCATCGCCGATGGCAACGTCATGGTGGACGGTGAGATCGAGCTCCGCAAGACCTGCAAGATCCGCGCAGGGCAGGTCGTGACCGGCGACGGCTTCGAGATCAGCGTGGTCGCCCCCGGGAGCTGATCTCCACGGGACGACCTTCCGGTCAGATGCGTGCGACGCGGCAGGCGAGGTGGAGAGCCAGGCGAGTGTCGGGGTCGGCGAGGTCGACGCCGAGGAGCTGTCCGATCTTGACGATCCGCCGGGCGACGGTGTTGCGGTGGACGCCGAGGACGGCGGCGGCCTCGATCAGGGACGACTCGGCGTCGAGGTAGACGGTGAGGGTCCGGATCAGGTCGCCCGGCTCGGAGTCCAGGGTGGCGAGCAGCGATTTGGCGGCGGGGACGAACGTGTCGGTTCTGGTCCAGGCGAGCAGGAGCTGGGCCAGGCCGAGGCGATCGACGTGCAGGAAACGGCCGGTCTCGACCCGGGACCCGGCCAGGCGGGCGGCGTCGCGAGCCTCGGACAGGGTGCGGGCGATGCCGCCGGGACCGGGGTGAGGCCGGGCCATGCCCACGTGCAGGTCGAGGTCGGCCAGGCGGCGCTGGGCCTGCCGTACGTGCGCGGCCAGCCGGTTCACCGGCCCGGGTCCGGGCTCGGTGTCGTTGGTCACCCAGGCCATCCAGCCGTCGTCCTCCGCCACGACGACCGCCGCGACTCCCTCGGCGGCCAGCGCGGAGACCACATCGGTGCTCAGCGCCACCACGTCCACGGCGCGGCTCACCCCGATGCGAACGCCCGTGTGCCAGCCGTCCAGTCGCCAGCCCGCCTCCGCCGCGCGGCGGCGCAGCGAGGGGCCGGGATCGTCGCCCGCCTGGAGCAGTTCGCCGAGCAGGCCGGATCTGCGCCGGGCGTCGCGCTCCACGTCCACCCGGCGCAGCGCCAGCGATCGCTGAACCGCGGCCGCCGCCACCGCGAGAACCTCCTCGTCGCCCGCCGTGCCGCCGGTGACGAGCCACAACTCCGGGGTCCGGCCGTCAGGGGCGAGGACCGGTACCGCGACGCCGCCGCCCGCCAGCCGCTGGCGCACCGGGACGTTCGTCCTGAACCGAGCCGGTACGAAGGGACCGAGCAGTACGGCCCCGTCCCTCGCCAGCACGGTGACCTCGGTTCCCAGCACCGCGCTCGTACGGTCGCGCATCTCCGCCAGGGCGGTCGCGCCGGCGTCGAGAACCCGATGCGCCGCGAGAACCCGCCGTGCCACGTCCACCTCGGGGGAGGCGACCAGCACGGCCAGTCTCATCGCCGTCTCCAGCGGATCCTCACGGCAGCCGAGCACGGGCATCCCCAGCCGTTCGGCGAGCAGGACCGTACTGCGCAGCAGCGATTCGGTTCCCGGCACCAGCAGCCCGGCGGCCCCCGCCTCGGCCGCCCGGCTCAGCTCGGCGTCCAGTCGCCAGGCGGTGCGGTCGGGGTCCAGCAGAACGAGCAACTCTCCGGCGGCGAGGGAGACGCTCGCCGTCCTCGCCGCCACGCGCACGCCGGTGACCTGGAGTCCCGTCGCGGTCTCGCCCGCGAGCGAGACCAGCGGGGCTCGGACGAACAGGTCGGTGACGATCACCAGCCGCCTCCGTCCGGCTGATCGGCTCCACGTGGTGGACCGTCCTTCCACGGCGGGCCGGTCTCGTGCGGCGGGCCGCCACCGGCGTCGCCGTCCCCCATCAGGCGCGGGGGGACGTCGATGCCGAACGCCGCGGGGGAGACCTGGGACAGGCGGTCGGGCCGGCGCCAGAGAGCGGGGGCGGGCAGCTGGACGACCTCGACCCGGTGTCCGGGCCGTACCTCGTAACAGGCGATCGGCGCCCCGGTCCGGGACTCCAGCAGGCAGAGCACGTCAGGGGTGGTCGCCACCGGCACGCCGTCCCGGAACACGACCTGGTACTCGTTCTCCATCTCCACGCGCAGCACGGCGCCGTCGTGGTCCAGGATCGTCACGGTGCCCCGTCCGCTCGGCCGCCTGTTCACCTCGACGACCCGGCCGGTCCCGGCGAGCCTGCCGCCGAGGGCCGCCGCACGCGGTGCGTTCCCCGGCAGCGACAGCATGGTGCGCCCGAGGCCGAGCGCACGCGAGAGGCTGCCGACGATCGCCTGCCCGGGGAGGTCCGCGGCGCGAATCGGCCAGTGCGCGAACGCGGCCCAGCCGCCGCTCGCCGCCAGCGCGCCGCGGATCATCCGGTCTCCGGCGTCGGGGTCGCACCGGTCCATGACCGTGGTCCGGCCCGCGGCGTCCACCATCGCGTACGGCCCGGCGGCCACGTTCGCCCGAGAGGTGGACATGTGGCCGATCCGGGGGAAGGCCCGTCCCATGAGGTCGGCGTCCACCACCGGCCGCCCGCAGCAGAACACGGCGATCCCGTTGCTGCCGCCCGCCTCCAGGGACATGACCGCGTCCACCCGGACGCCGCTCCAGCGGGCCACCACCTCGATCGCCTCGCCGAGTTCGCCGCCGGACGGGAGCTTCTCGTCCAGCAGTCCGGTCGCCCCGACGAACCCGATCGGCACGACCACGGCATCGGGAGAGAGGTCGGCGACCGCGAGGAACGGCACCGGGGCCACGCGGAGCAGCCGTCGCAGCAGCGTCCCCATCGTGGCGCTGGGCCCGCCGCCGCCCGAGCCGAGCAGGACGCAGCCACGGTCGAGGGCGGCGACATCCTGCTCGGTGATCACCCTTCTAGATTGCCACGGGGTCCAGGTCGTAGCCGAAGTACCTCGGTCCGACGAGTGCCAGGCCCTCCGGTGTGTGCCAGCGAGGGTCGCACGGGGCGACCAGCACCGTGACCCGCTGGCCGTACCGGGTGGCCTCGGTCGTCACCGGAAATCCCGTCTGCTGGTCGAGCACGCAGATCAGGTCGGGCGTGGTCGCCACGGGGACTCCGTCGAGTTCGGCCAGCAGGTGCTCGTTCTGGAACGACAGGCGCAGCTCGGCCGAGCCGTCGGTGAGCTTCGCCGTACCCCGGGCGAATCCCCCGACGGTGCGGCGCTCGACGTCCAGGATCTTGCCGGTGAACAGCACCCGCCCTCCCAGCCGCCCGGCGACCGCCTCGGCCGTGTCACCGGTGGCCCGGTGGCGCTCGACCAGCGCGCCGAGCTCGGCGCAGAGCGACAGCGTGCCGGGCACCATGAACTCGCGGGCCTGCTTGCCGGTCATGGCGTAGAGGGCGGTCGTGGAGGAGCCGCCCATCTCCACGGTGGCCGCTCGGGCGAGCCGTTCGGTCCAGTGGTTGTCGACGGTGTGGATGACCGCCCGGTTGCCCTTGTCGTCGGACATCGCCATCGGGGAGGCCTTGACCCCGTAGAGGCCGGGGACGAACATCTGCAACTCGGGGAACGCCCGGCCCATGCCGTCGGCGTCGATGAGGGGCAGGCCGGTCCTGGCCGCCGCGGCGACGGGGATCAGCGAGTTCACGCCGCCCGCCTCCGCGCAGGCCAGGTGGGTCGGGCGACGGCCGAGGTAGCCGCACAGGGCCTCCACCGCGTTGGAGAGCTCGTCGGCGGCGGGCAGTTTCTCCACCATCACCGTGGGCGCGCCCATGGACGCGACCGGCAGGACCACCGCGTCGTCGGGCAGCTCCGCCAGCGGTGTCAGCTTCACCGGGCCGGTCTCCCGCAGGGCGGCGCGGGCCATGAGGCGGCCGATGTAGGGGTCGCCGCCCCCGCCCGTGCCGAGGATGGCCGCTCCCGTGGCGATGTCGACGAGGTCGTCGAGGCCGATCTCACGCATGTCCCGCTCCCTTCGTCGAAAGTTCCTTGATCGCGAGGTCGCCCACGGCCTTCACCCGGATGCGCGTGGCGTCCCCGGGGAGGTAGGGCACGGGGATCTCGTCGAACTCCACGATCCGGACGCTGCCCGGCTGCGCGCCTCCCGCGATCGCCCGATCCACGGCCTCCTGGCGGGCCTCGTCGAGTACGGTCTCCCGGCGGTCGGGGGCGACCGTGTAGATCCGGTCCACCTCGCCGCCGATCTGCGCGATGGCCGCGCCGATGGCGTTGGCCACCGAGTGGTTGCCCGGCCGGTGCAGGGTGCCGCAGCCGGGCAGTTCGTCGGGCAGGAGGATCGATCCGCCGCCCACCGCCACCACGGGAAGCGGCTCCGGGCTGGTCCGCATCCGTTCCACGGCCTCGGCGACCTCGTCGGCGATCCGATCGAGGACCGCCTGGACCATGCCCCGGTCCAGGTGGGCGACCAGCGAGGGGTCGCCGATCTCCGCCCGGCCCGCGGCCACCGCTATGTCGGTGGCGGTGAGGGTCGAGCCGCCGAACACCAGCGCCTGCTCGGGCAGGCGGTAGCCGACCGAGTCGGGACCCACTCTGTGGTCCGGGTGGATCCGGCTGCCGCCGCCGATGCCGATCGACAGCACGTCGGGCATGCGGAAGTTGGTGCGGATCCCCGCGACCGTGACCTCGGTCGTCGCCTCGCGGGGAAAGCCGCCGCTGAGGATTCCGATGTCGCTGGTCGTGCCGCCGATGTCGACGACCGCACAGGTGCCGATGCCGGACAGCGCCGCGGCGCCGCGCATGGAGTTGGTCGGTCCCGAGGCGAAGGTGGCGACCGGGTAGCGCCTGGCGAACTCCAGGCCCATCAGCGTGCCGTCGTTCTGGCTGAGGTAGAGGGGCGCGGTGATGCCGAGCCCCGCCATCGCCCCGGACAGGCCGTCCACGATGCCGGTCGCGAGCTCCCTGAGCGCCGCGTTCACGATCGTGGCGTTCTCCCGCTCCAGCAGGCCTATCCGGCCGATCTCGTGGGAGAGCGAGATCGGCACGCCCGGCAGTTCGGCGGCGAGGATCTCCGCGGCCCGCTCCTCGAACTCGATGTTCACCGGGGAGAAGACCGAGGAGACCGCCACCGAACGGATGCCCCGGGCGCGGATGTCGTCGGCGGTACGGCGCAGCTCGTCGGGGTCCGGCTCGGAGATGAGCCGCCCGTCGAACTCGTGCCCCCCGTGGCACAGGTAGCCGCGGCCGGAGACGGCCTCGACCAGCGCGTCCGGCCAGTCCACGAACGGAGGCAGGGCCGAGGTGGCGGGCAGGCCCAGCCGTACGGCCGCGGTGGGAGCGAGCCGGTCGGCCTCCACCAGCGCGTTGATGAAGTGCGTGGTGCCGATCATCACGGCGTTCACGTCGCCCAGCGTCGCGCCTTCGCCGTCCGCGCCGTTCGCCGCCCGGGCGGAACCGGTCGCGGGCGGCCTCTGGAGGAGTTGGTCCCGCAGTCCTTCGAGGGCCGCGACGATGCCGCCGGTGACATCCCGGGTGGTGCCCCGCTTCACCGCGGCGACCACCCGGTCGCCGTCCATCAGGACCGCGTCGGTGTTGGTGCCGCCCACGTCGATGCCGATTCTCATACCCGGACTCCCTCGGAGATCTCGATGTCGGCCGGTCCGGCTCCCATTTCCCTCACCAGGCCGAGCTTCCCGCAGACGACGTAGAGCACAAAGGCCGCGACCAGTGAGTTGACGCTGCCCAGCCCGGCGGTGACGTACTGGCCGACGAGCGAGGCGGCCAGCCAGATCACCAGCGTCGCGGGGACCCACATCGGAGAGCTCGACGGAGCGGCGCCCTCCGCGCGGCCCTCGGCCAGCCGGCCGCGCCAGCGGCGCACCACGAAGTACTCCGCGATCATGATTCCGGCGATCGGCGGGAACACCACCCCGAGGATCAGCAGGAAGTTCGAGAACTGGTCGAGGATCCCGGCCGCGCCCAGCAGCGTGCCCGCCACGCCGACGATCGCGGTGACCACGGCCCGGTTGGGGCGGCGGTCGGTGACGACGACGACGAAGTTCACGATGCCCAGACCGGAGGAGTACAGGTTCCAGTCATTGATCTTCAGTGTTCCCGCGACGATCACCAGCGTGCCGACCAGACCGACCGAGGAGGTGACGATCGCGATCACGTCGGAGCTGCCGACCGCGTGGGCGAGGAGCACCCCCGAGAGTCCGATGACGTACTCGCCCAGGGTGATGCCGACCAGTGTCTGCTTGACGACGTCCGCGGCGTTCCGGTTGAACCGCGTCATGTCGGGGGTGATCACCGCGCCGACCATGAGGCTTCCCGCGACCAGGGCCACCCCTTCGAGCAGGGTCATGGACGGACCCGGTGGTGGAGAGGAGACGAGCGTGCCGAGCGAGTGACCGCTCAGCTCGGAGATGATCGACCAGGCGACCAGCGCGAGAAAGAGCGGGACGGTCAGGTAGGCCGTCCAGGCCATCGAGTGGAAGCCCAGCATGACGATGGCCGTGACGGCGAGGCCGAAGGCGATCGCCCACACCCACTCCGGCGGCCCGCCGATCAGCTCCGACAGGCCGCGGGCCGAGACGCCCGACTGGACGCCGAACCAGCCGATCAGGCTGATCCCGATGGCCAGGCCGATCACCGCGGAGCCGCCGCGGCCGAATCCGGTCCAGCGGGCGAGCATCGAGGTGGACAGGCCCTCGCGCATGCCGATGACGCCCACGAAGATCATCCCAAACTCCAGGATCACCGCGCCGATGGTCAACGCCCAGAACGCGCCCCAGAAATCCATCCCGAAGCCGAGTGTCGCGCCGAGCAGGAACTGGGTGAGAGCCGAGACCTGGCCGAACCGCTGCACGGCGATCGACCACCAGGGGTAGCGCGCCGTTGTGGGCACTCGTGCCAGCGAGTAGTCGTCCATGCCGACGGTGTCAGCCATGAGGACCTCCAGTAGTGAGTTGAAAGTACGGTAAGCAGCTGTTCCGCTCCGGCATAGGTGCGTTGAGCACTGCCCGCATGGCTGAACAGGGCGATCCGCACCATCGCCTCACGAAGGGTGGAACGAGCCGGGACCGGCAGGTTTTCGTGATTTCCGTGCGTTTCGCCGGGCGTTTTCACCGGCGGTGCGCGACGCTTTCACTGGTCGGCGCCTCAGATTTGGCAGATCATGACGATGTAAGGGTGTGATCGCGGGCCTACCGTGCCCGCAACGACAGCATGGGGATTCGCCGGAGGGATGCCTGCGGGGCGGCCACCGACCGACGGCCCGGTGAAAGGTGGGCTTGATGGTTGCAGGTTGGACAAAACACGGCGACGGCAAAACCCTGGCACCGGGAGAGGTCGTCAAACCGGACGAGCGGCTGTCCTGGCCGCGCATGGTCGGGTTCGGCGCGCAGCACGTCATCGCGATGTTCGGCGCGACGTTCGTCTTCCCCCTGGTCATGGGGCTGAACGCGAACGTCGCCATCATGTTCTCCGGCGTCGCGACGATCATGTTCCTGCTCATCGTGAACGGGAAGATCCCCAGCTACCTCGGGACCAGCGCCTCGTTCGTGGGCGGTGTGTTCGCCATCCGGGCGGCCTTCGGCGGTGACACCTCCGGGGCCGACGCGATCGTCACCGGGTCGATCCTCGTCGTGGGCCTGGTGCTCGCGCTCGTCGGCGTGGCGATCCACTACCTCGGCGTGCAGATCATCCACCGGATCTTCCCGCCGGTCGTCACCGGCGCGGTCGTCATGCTGATCGGGTTCGGCCTGGCGTACGTGGTCGCGGACATCTACTGGCCGCAGGACCAGTGGATCGCCCTGATCACGATGTGCGTCACCTTCCTGATCATCGTGCTCTTCAAGGGGTTCGTCGGGCGGATCGGCATCCTGCTCGGGTTGGTCATCGGTTTCCTCCTCTCCTGGGGAGCCGACAGGATCTTCGGCGACATCACCGCCTACAACGCCGGCACCGGCGCGATCGACACGCACCCGCGGGTGAGCTTCGACGCGGTGGCCCAGGCCGACTGGATCGGCCTGCCGAGCATGCACTTCCCCGACTTCAGGTTCTCCGCCGTGGTCCTCGTGCTCCCGGCCGTGATCGCGCTGGTCGCCGAGAACGTGGGGCACGTCAAGGCGGTCGGCGAGATGACCGGCACCGACGTGGACCCCTACCTCGGCCGGGCGATCATCGGCGACGGGGCCGCCACCGCGGTCGCCAGCGCCTTCGGAGGCTCTCCGACCACCACCTACGCCGAGAACATCGGGGTCATGGCCGCGACGAGGGTCTACTCGACGGCCGCGTACTACATCGCGGCGGTCATCGCGATCCTGTTCGGCCTCTGCCCCAAGTTCGGCGCGCTGGTCGCGGCGACGCCGGGCGGCGTGCTCGGCGGCATCACCGTCATCCTCTATGGCATGATCGGCTTGCTCGGCGCGAAGATCTGGATCGAGAACCGGGTGGACTTCTCCGACCCCGTCAACATGGTTCCGATCGGAGCGGGCATCATTCTCGCCATCGGCCCGGTCAAGCAGATGATCGGCTCGGACTTCACGCTGGAGGGCATCGCCCTCGGCACCATCGTGGTGCTCGTGGGCTATCACGTGCTCCGGGCGATCTCCGGCCGCACCGGTGCCGGCCGCGGCGGCGACCCGGCCCCCGAGCCCGAGGCGACCGGGCTGAGACGAGAGGCCGCCGGGTGAAGCCACCTCCGTTCGACTATCACGCCCCCCGATCCCTCGGCGAGGCGCTCGACACGCTCGCCGAGGCCGGGGAGCACGGCAAGGTGCTCGCGGGCGGCCAGAGCCTGATCCCGATGCTGAACATGAGGCTGGCCGCTCCGGCGCACCTCGTCGACATCAACCGGCTGGCCGAGCTGGCCACCCTCGACGTGGAACCGGGGGGTGTCCGGGTCGGCGCGCTGGCCAGGCACGCCCAGGTGGAGCGGTCCGAGCAGGTCGCCGCCGCCCAGCCGCTGCTCCGCGAGGCGCTCCGGCTGGTCGCCCACCCGGTGATCCGCAACCGGGGCACCGTGGTCGGCAGCCTGGCGCACGCGGACCCGGCCGCCGAGCTGCCCGCCGTCCTGGCCCTTCTCGGGGGTTCGGTACGGCTGGCACGGTCCGGCGCCGTCCGGGACGTCCCGGCCGCCGACTTCTTCGTGGGCCTCCTGGAGTCGGCGGTCGAACCGGGCGAGCTGGCCGTCTCCGCGTTCTTCCCCGCGCTGCCCCCGCGATCGGGCACCGCGTTCCGCGAGGTCGCCAGGAGGCACGGCGACTACGCCCTGGCCGGGATCGCGGCGCTGGTCCGCCTGGACGACGACCTGCGGATCACCTCGGCCACGGTGGCGTGCGTGAGCGTCGGCCCCGTCCCGGTCGTCGTCGACGTCACCGGGGCGTGCGGACACCGGCCTCCGGCGACGGCCGACTGGGCCTCGGCGGCGCGGGCCGTACAGGATCGCATCGAGCCGGAGGCCGACATCCACGCGACCGCCGCCTACCGGCGGCACCTCGCCGGGGTGCTGACCGAGCAGGCACTTCGCGACGCGGCCAGGGAGGCCACCGGTGCATGAGATCACGCTGACCGTCAACGGGATGATCCGGCAGGTCGAGGTGCCGGGGCGGAGGCTGCTGTCGGACTGCCTGCGGCACGATCTCGGCCTGACGGGCACCCACGTCGGCTGCGAGCACGGGGTCTGCGGATGCTGCACGGTGCTGCTGGACGGCGAACCCGTCCGGTCCTGCCTGACGTTCGCGGTCAGCGTGGACGGACACGAGATCACCACCGTGGAGGGGCTCGCCGGGCAGGACGGTGAGCTGTCGCCGGTGCAGCGGGCCTTCGCCGAGTGCCACGGCCTGCAGTGCGGCTTCTGCACCCCCGGGTTCCTGTGTACGGTGACCGCCCTGCTGCGGGAGAACCCGGCGCCGACGGAGCAGGAGGTGCTGGAGGGCATCTCCGGCAACCTCTGCCGGTGCACGGGCTATCAGAACATCGTCAAGTCCGTCCATCGCGCGGCCGAGATCATGGCGGAGGAGTCGTGAGGGAGCGAAGCGGGCGAGCCGGTGGGCACGGCGGCGTTCGCGGACGCGAACTCCGAGCGGCGGGCCAGGAGGTCGTATGAGCGAGCGAGCCGGCGAACGCGAACGCGGACTCCGAGCGCCGGGTGAGGAGGCCGTATGAGCACGAAGCTGTTCGGGGAGCCGGTCCAGCGACGGGAGGACCCCCGGCTGCTCACCGGGCAGGGGCGGTACCTGGACGACCTGGGCGCGGGCGCGTTCGAGGTGGCGTTCGTCCGGTCCCCGCACGCCCACGCCAGGATCCGCGACATCGACGTGTCGGACGCCCTGGAGGTGGAGGGGCTGGTGGCGATCTACACCTGGGAGGACCTGCCCACCCTCCTCGCCCAGCCGTTGCCGCTGCTCATCCCGCACCCGGCGCTGACCCACGGCCGCACCGCCCACGCTCTCGCCCGCGACGTCGTCAGGCACGTCGGCGAGCCCGTCGTGATGGTCGTCGCCCGCGACCGCTACCTCGCCGAGGACGCCTGCGCGCTCATCCGGGTGGACTACGAACTCCTCAAACCGGTGGTCGGCGTGGAGGAGGCGGCGCAGTCCGCGCAGCTCGTCCACGAGGACGTGCCGGGCAACGTCGGCGCGCACCTGGTCCAGGAGGTGCCCTCGGCGGGCGGGTTCGGCGCGCGGGAGGCGATCGAGGCCGCGCCGCACACGCTGGCCTTCCGGCTCGACATCGAGCGCAGCGCCTCCATGCCCCTGGAGGGGCGCGGGGTGTACGCCCGCTGGGACGCCGACGACCGGTCCCTGCGCGTCTACTCCAGCACCCAGACCTCCACCAGCGTCCGCATGGCCATCGCGGCCAAGCTCGGCCTGCCGCTGCCCAAGGTCGAGGTGATCGCGCCCGACGTGGGCGGCGGCTTCGGGGTCAAGATCGTGCATCCGTGGCCGGAGGAGGTCCTGGTCCCGTGGGCGGCGATCGTGCTCGGCCACGAGGTCAAGTGGACCGAGGACCGGCGCGAGCACTTCATCTCCTCCGCGCACGAGCGGGCCCAGGTGCAGTTCGTCAGGGTCGGATTCGACGACGACGGCCGGGTGCTCGGCCTCGACGTGAACATCCTGCACGACCACGGCGCCTACACGCCGTACGGGATCATCGTCCCGATCATCACCTCCACCCAGCTCCTCGGCCCCTACAAGATCGGCGCCTACCGGGTCGAGTTCTCCTCGATCTACACCAACACCGTGCAGGTCACGCCGTACCGTGGGGCGGGCCGCCCGCAAGGGGTCTTCTGCATGGAGCGGACGATGGACCACATCGCCGAATACCTGGAGGCGGACCGTACGGCGGTGCGCGAGGCCAACTTCATCCAGCCCGGCGAGTTCCCCTACGACCAGGGCCTGATCTTTCAGGACGGACGGCCGCTGATCTACGACAGCGGCGACTACCCCGAGTCGCTGCGACTGCTCAAGGAGCTCATCGGCTGGGACGGCTTCCCCGACCTGAAGGCCCGGGCCGCGGCACAGGGGCGGAGGATCGGCATCGGCATCGGCTGCTACGTCGAGGGCACCGGAGTCGGCCCCTACGAGGGCGGTCACGTCCAGATCACCTCCGACGGCCGGGTGCACGTCTCCACCGGGCTCACCTCGCAGGGCCAGGGCCACGAGACGGTGTTCGCCCAGATCGCCGCGACCGAGCTCGGCGTGCCGCTGGAGCGGGTCTCGGTGGTCACCGGCGACACCCGCAGGTTCGGCTACGCGGTCGGCACGTTCGCCTCGCGGGCCGCGGTGATGAGCGGCAACGCGATCGCCCTGGCGTGCAGGAAGGTCAGGGACAAGGCCCTGCGGATCGCCGCCGAGGCGCTGGAGGCCGACCCCCGCGACCTGGAGATCGTCGACGGCGAGGTGAAGGTGGTGGGCGCGCCCGGCGCCTCGATCTCGCTGGCGACGGTGGCGGTGCTGTCCAACCCCCTGCGCTACGCCTTCGACTCCGAGACGGCCAGGGCGACCCAGTTCGCCGGGACGTCGTCCTTCGACCGGCCGCCGGTGGAGGCGGGAGACGAACCGGGGCTGGAAGGACGCGACTACTACTCGCCGATCCGCTCGACGTTCGCCTCCGGCATGCACGCGGCGATCGTCGAGACCGACCCGCTGACCGCCGAGATCCACATCCTGCGCTACGCCGTCGTCCACGACTGCGGAAACCTGATCAATCCGATGATCGTGGAGGGGCAGATCCACGGCGGGGTCGCCCAGGGCGTCGGCGGAGCGCTGTACGAGCGCATGGTCTACGACGGTCACGGTCAGCTGCTGAACGCCTCGTTCATGGACTTCCTGATGCCCTACGCCACGGAGATCCCCCACATCGAGACCGCGCACCTGGAGACCCCGTCCCCGCTCAACCCCCTGGGCATCAAGGGCGCGGGCGAGGCCGGGGTCATCCCGGGCTCCGCGGTGATCGCCTCGGCCGTCGAGGACGCCGAGGGGATCAGGATCGACAAGATGCCGATCTCCCCGTCGGAGCTGTTCGACCTGCGCCGCGCCTCTTCCTGAGGACCCCGGTGCTCGCCGTACGACTGCGGGCGGCGCCGCCGTGGTTCCCCGGCGCCGGACCGGCCGAAGGTCAGGCGCCGACCGGGTCCGTGGCGGGTAGGTCGCGCATCGTGCGCAGGGGGGAGAGCAGGAGCGGCACCAGGGCCAGCAGCGCCAGCACGGCACTGATCCACAGCGTGGTGCGGGCGCCGAAGAACTCGCCCAGCGCTCCTCCGGCCAGGCCGCCGAGGGGAATGGTGCCCCACACGACGAAGCGCATGGTGGCGTTCATCCGGCCGAGCATGTGCTCGGGAGTGACGCTCTGGCGGAAGCTGACCTGGCCGACGTTGTAGAGCACCGCGCCGACCCCGCTCATGAACATGGCGACCGCGAACAGCAGGATTCTCCATCCGGGCTCGGTGAGCGGGATCAGGAGCATGAACGGCGAGGTCACGAGGACGGACAGCCAGATGATCCGAGCCGTGCCGACCCGGCGGCCGACCACGCCCACGACCGCCGCGCTGCTGAGCCCGCCGAGGGCGCCCGCCGAGAACAGCAGGCCGATGACGCCGGGGGAGAGCTCCAGCACCCGGGCCAGAAAGATCATTTCGACGGCCGCCGTCATCCCGCCGCTGAAGTTGGCGGTGGCGGTGGAGGCGGCGATCATCCGCAGGATCCGGTGTGTGGCCACGAACCGCAGCCCCTCGCCGATCTCCTTGGTCAGGCTTCGCCGGGCCGCCCGGTCCGGCACCTGCTCGACGGCGTCGATCCGCCACAGGAACAGCGCCGAGCCCAGGAAGCTGATGGCGTCCGCGAGCACCGCGACCGGCGCGGTGAGCACCTGGACCAGCAGGCCGCCCAGACCGGGTCCGGCCACGCCCGCCGTCGTCCGCACGATCTCCAGCTTGGCGTTGCCGTCGACCAGTCGCTCCCGCCCGACCAGACTCGGCAGGTAACTCTGGTAGGAGATGTCGAAGAAGACCGTGGCCAGTCCCATGCAGAGCGCCACGCCGTACAGGTGGGGGAGGGTCAGCCCGCCGAACCACCACGCGATCGGCACCGACGCCAGCAGCGCGCCGCGGACCAGGTCGGAGATGATCAGGATCCGCCGCCTGCGCATCCGGTCCACCCACACCCCGGCGGGCAGCCCCACCAGCAGGAACGCGGCGGTCTCGGCCGCGACCAGCAGGCCGGTCTCGAACTCGCTCGCCTGGAGTGCGAGCACCGCGACCAGCGGAAGTGCGAGCAGGCTGACCTGCGTGCCGAACTGGCTGATCGTGTCGGCACCGAACAGGCGCATGAAGTTCCGGTGCCGGAACAGGCTGGGGGAGGTCACCGGGGCATGCTGACGGGCTTCCCGATCAAAAGCAACACCTTTACTCCGCTGCTGGAGCCGAGCCGACAGCCGAGGTCCCGAAGGAGGCCGTTATCTCGGCGGCATCCTCATAGGCGAAGGCGTCCTCGTCATTACCGATCTCAGCCCTGATCGCGCCTCTTGCGAAGCGTGGCCATCGGTCGTGTTCCTCTCGACGGAGCGTCCGTGGGGTAAGGCGACGAACAGCCGGCCGACGTGCCGCGCTGCCTCCTCCGGGGGTATGCCCCACCGCTTGAGCGGTCCGCAAAGGACACGGACACCTCCCTGTCAGGCGATCCGGTAATGGTTGTCGTCAACGGTGGCGACGACCTCGAGCCGTCCTCCGAGCGCCTGGACATAGGCCGTTAATGTGCTTAGCGTCGCTGCGCCCAGTTCCCCGCGCTCGATCGCGGAAATCCTCTCCTGTCGCACGTGCATCCGCTCCGCGACGTCGGCCTGGCGCAGTCCCAACTGCTTGCGTACGGTGGCCAGTCTGATGGCGGTGACGGTCTTGGCCGCGTCCTCGTCGATCGCGGCGATGTCCTCCTCGTCGAAGATCTCGTGCTTGACGTCGTCCCACGAGTGGAATGTGGTCATCGCTGCTGCTCCTTCGGTGATGCTTCCAGCCATTCGATCCATTCGGCGAAGCGATCCTCCGCGAGCGGTATCGCCTTCTCGTACCAGGCTTCCCACTGGCCGGCCTTGTCACCGGCGACGAGAAGTACGGCGTTGCGACGGGGATCGAAGGCGAACAGGATTCTCACCTCGCTCCGTCCTGATGATCCGGGACGGAGCTCCTTCATATTTTGCAGGACCGACCCTGTGATCCTGTCAACCAGTGGCCTTCCGAGGCCAGGCCCGATTTCGACGAGAGTCTGGATGGCCTGGCCGATCAGTCTGGACGTCGCACGATCGGTTGCCCTCATCGCGTGCAACCACTCTCGAACCTCCCCCGTCATTTCTAAGTTCCATGCCATGACCAGCCTCCTTCATAGTATGCACGCATACTATGAAGGGCAAGATTGTCGCAATGGGTGTTCGCAAAAACTCGCTTCGTGTTCCTTGGTGGATCCAAGTAAGGGTTCGTACTGTTAGCCCGAAACGCTATGGGAACCTATACGGACCTGGGCTCGGGTATTCCTCGGTGTTTCTCCCCGGGGTGGTGATCTGGGAGAAGGGCCGGAAAGTGTCGGGGGTGGCCGGTAGCGTTGGTGACCGGTGAGGTCATCTGGGCTGGCGGTGGCCAGGGTCGGGGGTGGGCGAAGTGGCGGTGCTGATGGCGACGGCATCGTGTACCGCCCACCGGGCAGCGCTGGAGACCGGCGGCGAGGCGGTGGGTGAGCGGACGCTGGTGCGGCGGGTGGGCTGGCTGGCCGCGCTGGCTCAGACCATGACCACACAGATCCTCGCCGAACGCTGGACCGATGCGGCCCTGACCGCACTCGCCTCGGGTAAAAGCGGTGACGGGCGGGGGTGCATCGGCGGGCGGTGCTGGCGGCGGTGCTCGCGACCTGGCCGGTCGACCCATCCAAGCGATCGGAGGCGGAATGGCAAGCGGTGCGCGCGGCACTACCCGCCGGGACGAGCGCGGCGCAGATCCGTAACCGCACCCGGCAGGTCCGCGCGTATCTGGCCGAGCACCAGCGGTTGCCCGCTGATGTGACCGAGGTGGAGGGTGCGCCGATGGTGGCGGCGCAGGTGCTACTGGCGGCGGCCGACAAACAGCTGGTCACCCTGACCCGCGCCACCCCCGCAGACGCCACCCCCGCAGACGCCACCGCCTCGGACGGGCCACCGGCAGGTGCGGGTGACGGGCCCGGTGGGCCGCAGGCGGCGGTGTTGCGGGTGCGGCTGCCTTTGTGCCCAGCCCCGCTTTCATGGGCCGATTGGGCGTGGCGTGTGATCGTGTTCACGCTGCCGCCACACGTACCCACTCACGCCACCTGGTGCACGCCCACGCTACGGGTGGCCACACACCGGCTGCGGGTCGATCTGCCGTTCACCGTCTCGATCCCAACTGCTGCGGCAGCGGGGCATCGGGTGGGGCTGGGGTTGGATTGGGGGGTGAACACGTTGCTGACCGGCACCGTCGCCCGCCTGACCGACCCACCCGGCGCCTCGGCCGGCGGGCCGGGCAGCGGGTCGGGTGCCGGCCCTGCGGGTGGGCGGGTGTTCTCCGATGGGCGGATGCTGCGCTACGACGCCACCGCGATCTCCGCGAAACTGCACCGACTGCGCGCCCACCGCGAACACCTGGCCGTCGAACGTGATCACTACGCCGCCCTGCTGTCGGGGTTATGCGCCCCGGACCTGCAGTGGGCCGACCTGCACACCCGGCACGCCCGCACCGAAGCCGACCACGAACGTATCTGCGCAAGGATCCGCAACCTCAATCACGCCCTGGCCCGGTCGGCGGCCCGCTGGGCAGTGGACCAAGTGATGGCGACCGGCTGCGGCGTCATCTACCTCGAAGATTTGGCCACGTTGGAGGCGCGCGGGCGTCGCCGGGGTAATGCCCGGCTGTCGGGGCAGGTCCGCGGAATGGTGGTGGCCGCGATCCGGCACCTGGCCGCCAAAGCCGGCATCGCCGTGGTCACCGTCCCCGCGCGGGGCACCTCGAAGTACTGCCCGCGCTGCGGCACCGGCACCAGCCCTCTGAAGCACGTGGCGGCGCCGGACCAGCCCAGCCGGGCGGGCTGGAAATGGGCGCGCTGCTCGTGTGGGCTCTCGGCGGATCGGGATTGGGCCGCCGCCGAGCGGATCGTGGCCCGCGGTCTGCTGGGTCAGGCCCATACCCGCACCGACCGGGCCACCGGCCACCGCACCATCACCATCGTGGTGGAGGGCAACGTCGCCCGCGCCCGGCGCCCCCGCGCTGAGACCCGGCGGGTACGCCGGGCCAACCGTAGCGGCCGCGACACTTTCATCCGTCCCGGCCGTCCCGGCCGTCCCGGCCCCACCCCGGGCAAGGGCCGGCCCACGCCTAAACGCCCCGGACGGCCCACTCCGGCAGTCCGGGATGAGGCCGGGCTCGCATCGACTTTTCGCCGTGTGCCGGAGTGGCGTACGGTTCCCGCCCCCACCGCGGTGGGACAGCGTCCGGCGGGACACGAACCCCAGAGCGGCCACCTTGCGGTGACCCGCTCAGGTCGTGCACGCGATTTCCAGCACCGGACCGGTTTCCACCGCGCCCGCGCCACCCCCGTCCTCCGCCTCAGCGCGGACTACGGACCCCGCGCGGGAACGGCCACACCGGCCCGGAATGTCTGAAATCCTCAGACAACCACAGGAAATCGAAGACGCTTCCTGGGCGGGGTGAACCTTGCTTGAAGGAATCCGGCTGGGTATCGGGAGATTCCGTCGACCGTGGCCATGGACCATGTCGGACAGGTTGTGGGAACGGATTAAGTCGTTGCTGTCAAAGACGGAGCGCTGGCATTTCGGATATAAACGGCCTGATGACCGTAAAACGCCGTGTGAGGCCAGGTTTGTGCTCTACTGTCGGGCCGTATGGGAAAGGTCATCTTGCACGTCACCATGTCGCTGGACGGTTTCATGGCCGGCCCGGACATCAGCGTCGAACTGCCTATGGGCCGGGGCGGGCAGCGGCTGCACGACTGGATATTCAACGCGTCACCCAACGACGCGGACGCCGAGGTGATCCGGGAGCTGTTCACCACGACGGGAGCGGTCGTGCTGGGCAGGCGGACGTTCGACGTGAGCCTGGGGGAGTGGGAGGACACGCCTTTCCCCGCACCTTCCTTCGTGCTCACGCATGAGGTTCGAGACGAGCTGGCCATGAAGAGCGGGACGTTCACCTTCGTGACCGACGGCGTCGAGAGCGCACTTCGGCTGGCCAGGGCGGCCGCGGGTGAGAAGAACGTCATCGTGATGGGCGCGGACGTCTCCCAGCAGGTCCTCAGAGCCGGCCTCCTCGATGAGATACACCTTCAGATCGCGCCGGTGCTGATCGGCGAGGGCCGCCGGTTGTTCGACCACCTCGGCGCCGAGCACATCGAGCTGGAACGGATTCGAGTGATCGAGTCACCCCACGCCACGCATCTGGAATTTCGCGTGGTGAAGTAGGCGCCGCCGCCACGGTCCCGTTCCGCCCGAGCCTGCCGGCGGGAGGCCACGATCCCGTTCCGTCCGGGACGACCGGCGGTCTGCCTGAGCCTCCCGGTGGGAGGATCCGGTCCCGTTCCGTCCGGGACGATCGGTGAGAGGACTCGTCCCCGTCCTGGCCTGCCTGACGGTGGGAGAACTCGCAGGCACGGGGAGAGGGTGGCGTTTCAGGACACCTCGGCGACCAGGCGTTTGCGGAACACCCAGTACGACCAGGCCTGGTAGCCCAGCACGAACGGCAGCGCGATCAGTCCGATCCAGGTCAGCACGCTCAGCGTGTAGGGGCCGGAGGCGGCTTCGGCGATGGTCAGGCCGGGCAGGGGGGCCGGGGAGAGGGCGCCGAACAGGGCGGCGCCGGTCAGGACGATGGACGAGGCGGTGGCGGCGAACGCCCAGCCGTCCCGGCCGCGCCAGGTCAGTGCGATCCCGGCGGCCAGGGCCGCCATCGCGGTCAGGGCGCAGGCCCACAGCCACGGAGCCGCGGCCCAGTCGGCGACGGCCGCCGGCACGCCGGGGATGGTGGACAGCGCCACCACCGCGGCGGGCAGGACCACCGTCGAGGCGATCATCGCGGCACGGCGGGCACGCGAGCGCATCGGGCCGGAGGTCTTGAGCGCGACGAAGACCGCCCCGTGAAGCACGCACAGCGAGAGCGAGAACACCCCGCCGACCAGTGCCGCCGTCGCGCTGCCGTGCAGCAGGGCGGCGAAGACGGCGCCCCACAGGAACGCCGGCAGCGCGCTGCCGACCAGGATGCCCAGGTCGCACCGGGCGCGGCCCGCGGAGCTGTGGACCTTGCCCCGCCACTCCAGGCCGATGCCGCGCACGATCAGCCCGACGAGGATCAGCACGATCGGCAGGTAGAACGTGCTGAACAGCCCGGCGTACCAGACGGGGAAGGCGGCGAACATCGCCCCGACGGCGGTGATCAGCCAGACCTCGTTGCCGTCCCAGACCGGGCCGATGGTGCCCAGGATCTGCTTGCGCTCGGCCTCGTTCCTGGACAGCGCGGGCATCAGCATGCCCACACCGAAGTCGAAGCCCTCCAGGACGAAGTAACCGGTCCACAGGAACGCGATGACCGCGAACCAGAAGGTGGTGGTTTCCATGATTCCGCCTTCAGTACATCAGGGTCGGCTGGAGCCGGGCGGCCCTGTCCTCGTCGTCCTCGGAGGGCCGCGTGAGGGGGTCGGGGGAGACGGGTTCGGGGCCCGTCTTGACGTGGCGTACGAGCAGTACGGCCTCGGCCAGCGCGAGCACGCCGTACAGGGCGGTGAAGATCGCCAGCGAGACGGCCACCTCGGTCAGGCTGACGCCGGGTGACACGCTCGCGGCCGTGAGCAGCTCGCCCTGGACGGTCCACGGCTGGCGGCCGACCTCGCTGAGCAGCCAGCCCGCGATGATCGCGATGGTCGGCAGCGGCAGCGCCAGCAGGCAGCTCCGGGCGAACCACGCGGGGATCTCACGCGGGCGGCCGGCGGCGCGGCGGCGCTTGCGGGTGAGCCACAGGCCGAGGACCGACAGTCCCACGGTGGTCAGACCGAAGACGATCATCACGCGGAAGGACCAGAAGACCACGGGCAGGTTGGGCCGGTAGTCGCCGGGGCCGAACTGCTTCACGAACGTGGCCTGCAGGTCCTCGGTGCCCTGGACCACCGCGTTCGGGTCGTGGGTGGAGAGGAAGCTGAGCAGCTTGGGCACCTCCACGCCGGGAACGGGGGAGAACGGCGCGCCCGCCGTGTCGTGCCTGAGGCCCTCGGCGGCGGCCAGCTTCATCGGCTGCTGCTCGTACAGCAGCCTGGCGGACGTGTCCCCGCTGGCCACGACCACGACCCCGGCGATCGCGACCATGACGAGCGCGGCCCGCATCGGGGTCCGCCACATGCTCGCCCCGCCCGGCCGTGCCGGCGTGGTCCGGCCGGGATCCGCCGGGCCGGACCGCCGTTCCCGCAGGAGGTGGTAGCCGCAGACCGCCAGCACGAATCCGCCCGCGACCACGAAGGCGCCTCCGACCACGTGGGGCACCTGGGCGAGCGCGGTGGAGTTGGTGAGCACCGCCCACAGGTCCGTCATCCGGGCCCTGCCGTCGACGACCTCGTAGCCGACCGGGTGCTTCATCCAGGCATTGGCGGCGAGGATGAAGTAGGCGGACAGGTTGGACCCGATGACAGCCGCCCAGATGGTGGCGAGGTGGATGCGCTTGGGCAGCTTGTCCCAGCCGAAGATCCAGAGACCCAGGAAGGTCGACTCCAGGAAGAACGCGAGCAGCGCCTCCAGGGCCAGAGGGGCGCCGAAGACGTCGCCGACGAAGATCGAGTACTCGCTCCAGTTCATGCCGAACTGGAACTCCTGCACGATGCCCGTCACCACGCCCATCCCGAAGTTGATCAGGAAGAGCTTCCCGAAGAACTTCGTGAGCCGCAGGTAGTGCTCCTTGCCGGTGCGGTGCCATGCGGTCTGCAGGCCGGCCACGAAGACCCCGAGGCCGATCGTCAGGGGTACGAACAGAAAGTGGTACACGGTGGTGACCCCGAACTGCCACCGTGCCAGGTCCAGTGCGTCCATCTTCCCCTCGCCGCTCCTTCGCTCTACGAGTTGTAGTGCTACCTCCAGTAGTACTACAAGCTGTAGAGCATTGGGCGGGGAGGGTGCCACGAGCTCATGCGATCTTCGTCACACGGTCGGGGACGTGCCGCGGGTTGCACGATTCCTGTCCGGCTTGCAGGCCTTTCTTAAAGGCAATTGCAAGGAATGATATGGGGATGTGCAAGTGCGCCCCTATATCAATGAATCAGCCCGAAGGGGGAGTCGGCAAAGGGCCGGCACGGAGGGCTGAGGAGAAATCATGATGAAGAAACTGGCCACCGGTCTTCTGGCTCTCGCCGCCACCGGTGCCGTCGCTCTCGCCGCTCCGGCCACCGCGTCCGCCGCGACGACCGCGACCGCGTCCGCCGCGACGACCGCGACCGTGACGGCCGGTCCGTCCGGCTACGACTACAGCGACTACTGGGGCAGCTACTACTCGTCCAACCACAAGGCCAAGGCCCGCGGCTGGATCGGCGTCGAGTGGGACAAGCACCAGAAGCGCAACACCGTGCGGGTGAAGGGCTCCCTCTACGACCTCGACCACCGCACGTACAAGCAGGGCGGGAAGTGCGCCTACGTGAAGTTCGGGGTGCACCACTTCGGTGACAACGGCGGCCAGTGGTACGACGGCAAGTCCTACACCTACTGCGGAGCCGGCGGGGCCAAGCAGTTCCAGTTCTCCAAGAACCGGGTGGACAGCGTCCGCGTCAAGGTCTGCCAGGTCCCCCTGCACAGCTCCTACCCGACCAAGTGCGGCGACTGGGAGTACCTCTACACCGCCGAGAGCGAGTGATCACATATAGTCCCTGCCCTCTAGCCCTGAACGGCTCGCCCCTTTCTCCGGGGCGGGCCGTTCGGCGTGTGGGGCGGTTTGTGTGAACGGGCCTCTCTGGTGATGCGCATCTTTTTGGACGAGGGCTTTAGTGTTATTCATTGCTTCTCGGATGAATCACGAATTTAGCCGGATCTTTCGCCTCCGCGGTGGGTTTGTGCGGTATGGCGTGATCGCCCTCTTCGGCGTGCCGGCCGCGCGCCGCTGCCGGAGGTGGGTCGCCTAACCCTCGCGCTCGTCGAAGGCCTTGATCAGCCGCTTGGGCGCGGCCATCCGCCAGGACTCGGTGACCAGCTCACCCAGCTCGCCGAGCTCCAGCGCGGCGGTCTTGACCAGCATGTACTGGTAGTTCTGGTAGTGAGGCGTGACGATGAAGATCTCGGGGCGCTCCTCGGTGAGCGCCGTGCGCTCGTCGACGGTGACCTTGAAGACCATGAGCTCGGGATCCTCGTGCTGGCGGATGAACAACGTGCCGTTCACCTTCAGCGAGGGGGTGCCCCAGGACTCGGACTCCTCGACCCCCGGCAACTCGATCGCAACATCACGGACGCGGCTGAAATCAAGCACATTCCACGATGACACATCGTGGTTCTGTTATCCAACGACTGGCGAAGGGGCGGCCGGCGGTGGGCGACCTCAGATCACACGCAGCACCCCGACCCGCGAACCGTCACCTCCCGAGAGACTTCCGGCGGCGACCACTGAGCGTGGTTCGCAGGTCTACGAATCGCCGGCCGGGGTTCCGATCGCGGCTTTCAGGTAGGCGTCGAGGTTGCCGAGCTCGAAACCCCGGCGCTTGATCTTGTTGACCAGGATGCGGAAGTCCCGCGAGAGGTTCGGGCGGAAATGCAGCAGCAGGACGTCGCCCGGACGCAGCTTCTTGTCGGGCACCTGGTAGGCGATCTTCCCTCCGGGTTGCACGGTCGCGGTCCAGAGAAGGAGCGCGTCGAGGCCACACGCTTTGGCCGCCTTGAGCGTCAGACTGTTGTAACTGCCGAACGGCGGGCGGAACAGGGCGGGCTGGGTTCCGGTGTGCTTGCGGATCAGTTTGGAGGAGCCGCAGATCTCGGCCTTCTGCTGGTCGTAGCCGAGCGACGGCAGGCTCGGATGGGTCAGCGTGTGGTTCTCGATCGTCGCGCCCGCGTCGCGCAGGTCACGCACGTACCCCCATTTGCCCGCCCCCAGGAACTTGCCGCCCTGAGCGGTCGGATCGACCGCGCCCCTGGCTTCCACGGCGTCGCGCATCACGAAGGCCGCGATGGGGATCCGCTGGCTCCTGACCTGTGACACGAAACCGGGATCCTGTTCCCAGCCGTCGTCGATGGTGAGGAAGACGACCTTCCTCTTGGTCGGAATGGAACTGATCACCGGCGGCAGGCCGTCGTCGGATCGGGGGATCCTCTTCACCTCGCCCGGTCGGGGCAGTGCCCCGGGCGGTCCCTTCGGAGTCGCCGCCTCCGCGGATCCGGCGGAGGAGACGCCGGTGCCCGGGCCCGGCGTGGAGGTCGCGCCGCCGGCACCGGATCCCCCGTCCGTGCCGGTGCCGCATCCGGCGCTCATCGCCAAGGCCACGAAGGCGGCCGCCGATCTGATCGCCCATGACTTCGCCGCTGACATGGACGATCATCCTGCCAGCAATCGAAGCGCTAAATGCCCGGTTTGGGAACTTTATGGCCGTGGTCCCCGTGGTCTCCATCCGCCTCGCGCCCGCCGCCTGGGCTGGTTGTCCGCGTTCGCCTGGAGTCGTGGTCTTCGCGGCCCGTCCCGTTCGCGTGCCGGAGGCAGCCTGGCGGAATGCTACCTTCAAAAGCGAGGTCCGGACGTATCCCTGCAGTTCAGACCCTGTTCCCTATTCCCTGCCCGGGTTGTTGTAAGGATTTCCCGGACGCCGTCATCACGCTCTCCGGCACGTGTTGGGTAGGGCCAGCACTACCACGAGCCGGGGTGGGGGCGGGGGTTCGGGATCTCGGCAATCACGGAACTCTAGAACGGTCACCCTGTTCGGCCGCTATATGCCAATCTGTGGCGCTAACGGCTGAGAGATCTTGTCTAGTGATCCGGCCCACCTGAGGAGAACCGTGACCGATTCGATCGTGACCGATGCCGCGGACCAAACCGCCGACCCGGAAGGTGGAGCACGAGGCAGCGATTTCGCCCGCCTGTCGCGCCGGATCACACAAGCGGGGCTGATGGAGCGCCGTCCTGGCTACTACACCGTGAGGATCGGTCTCGTCACCGCCTCCTTCGTCGGCGGCTGGGCCGTCTTCTTCGCGCTGGGAGACTCCTGGTACCAGCTTCTGGTCGCGCTCTTCCTCGCGGTGGTGTTCGCCCAGATCGGGTTGGTCGCCCACGACCTGGCGCACCGGCAGGTCTTCCGTTCCCGCCGCTCCAGCGAGATCGCCGGTCTGGTGGCCGGAAACGTGGCCATCGGGATGAGCTACGGCTGGTGGATGGACAAGCACACCCGCCACCACACGAACCCCAACCACGAGGACCACGATCCCGACGTCTCCCCGGACGTCCTGCTCTGGTCACCCGAACAGGCCGCCGTCAGCAAGGGGCTGCCCAGGGTGCTGGGCCGCTGGCAGGCGTTCCTGTTCTTCCCGCTGCTCACGCTGGAGGGGTTCAACCTCCACGTGGCCAGCGTCCGGGCGCTGCTGCGCCCGTCGACCAAGCACCGTGCCGTGGAGGCGTCGCTGCTGGTCGTGCACGCCGCCCTGTACCTGGGCGCACTGTTCGTGGTGCTGTCGCCCGGCAAGGCCGTGGTGTTCTTCCTCCTGCACCAGGCGATCTTCGGCGTCTACCTGGGCTGCACGTTCGCGCCCAACCACAAGGGAATGCCGATGTTCAGGGGTGACGAAAAGATCGACTTTCTCCGGCGTCAGGTGCTGACCTCGCGCAACGTACGCGGTGGCTACGTGGTGGACACGGTGCTGGGCGGGCTCAACTACCAAATCGAGCACCACCTCTTTCCCAGCATGCCGATGCCGAACCTGCGCCGTGCACAGCCGATCGTCCAGCAGTACTGCCAGGAACTCGGCGTCGACTACCTGGAGTCCGGGATCATCAGCTCCTACGCGCAGGCACTGCGCCACCTGCACGCCGTGGGGGCGCCGCTGCGGGCCCAAACCGCCACGGCCGGCTGAGTCGCGTCGCCGGCACGACCTCGCCGTCCGGGTCCGATCGACGAACGTTCCCGCCGCACGCGAACAGAACCAGACGAGAAACCGCCGTCGGACTTCGCCCTGAGTTCTCCTCCATAAACGAAGCGCGTGCCGCACCCGGGCCATTCCGGGTACGGCACGCGTCTTCTTTTCTTTTCACGGTTCGGCAGGGTCTGGGCGTACGGGGTGCTCCACATCGCCACCCGGACTCGGCCGGCCACATCGGCGATTTACCTACTGCCTCGGGAAAGAAGGCGGTATTACAGTGCTTGATGTGAAGCTCGCAGGCAGTGCCGTACTCGGCATCGACAGAGATCGTGTGTGGTCCGCGCTCCAGAACCCGGCCGTGCTCGTGTGCACGATCCCGGGTTGCGAGCGTCTGGAGGAGACGGGGCCCGACACCTACCGGATGATGGTCACCGCCGGAGTGGCCTCGATCAAGGGTGTCTATCAGGGCGAGGTCGTTCTGTCCGAGCCCGACGCGCCGCAGCGGTTCGTGCTCAAGGCCCGGGGGCAGGGCGCGCCCGGGACCGTCGACGCCACCGTGGAGGTTCGCCTCAGCGAGGTCGAGGGCGGCACCCGGGTCGACTACGACGCCGAGGCCGTGGTGGGCGGCATGATCGGCGGGGTCGGCCAGCGCATGCTCACCTCGGTCGCGAAGAAGACCGCGAAGGATTTCTTCTCCGCCGTCGAGAACCACCTCGCCCTCGTGGAGGCGACTGTTCCGGCGCAGGCCGTTCCCGTTCCAGCCGGGGCCGGGGCTGGAACCGGGGCGGGGGCCGGAGTCCCTGTTCTCGACCGTGCCGCGCCGGGCGGGTCGTCGGCCCCCGGGCTCGCGGTGCCGGCCGTTCCAGGTGCCTCGAAGGCGGAACCGCACGCCGGGGCCGGGCAGGTCTTCGAGCGTCCCGCCAAGGGACCCAGGCCCGGCGTGCCCGCGTGGTCGCTCCTCGCCGCGTTCGGGATGGGCGCGGGTGTCGCGCTCGGCAGCGCGGTGATCGGCTGGTTGCTCGGCCGTACCGGGGGGAAGCGCTGATCATGCCCCGGTGAAGAACCAGCGGTTTTCGGGTCAAGCGGTTCGCGTGCTTGACCGGTGAAACGCGTACCTCCTGGCAGTTTGGGATACGTCGACCACGACGGTTGCCGGGGGAACATGGAGCCGCTGCTGATCCTGCACGCCGTGGCCGCGGTACTCGCCCCGGCTCTGGTGCGCCGTCTCGGCCGCGACGCCTTCTTCGTGCTCGCCGTACCGCCCGGGTGCGGGTTCGCCTACTGGCGGTGGCCGGCCGTGGTCCTCGGCCTGCTCACCATGGTGCTGGGCGGCTGGCGGGCCCTGCGCGAACACGACCTCAAGAAACTGCTCGCCTACGGCACGGTGAGCCAGCTCGGGTTCCTGGCCGTACTGTTCGGCGCGGGCACCGGGGACACCGCGCTCGCGGGCGTCGGCATGCTGCCGGCGCACGCGCTGTTCAAGGCGTCCCTTTTCCTGATCGTCGGCATCGTCGACCACGCCACGGGCACCCGGGACCTGCGCGAGCTGAGCGGTCTGCGGCGTTCGGCGCCCTGGCTCTGCGCGGCGGCCGCGGCCGCGACGGCCTCGATGGCCGGGATCCCACCGTTCCTGGGGTTCGTCGGCAAGGAGGCCGCCTTCGAGTCGTTGCTGACCGGGCGGCTCGCCGACACGGTGACGCTGGCCGGCGTGGTCGCCGGCTCGATCCTCACCGTCGGATACAGCGCGCGGTTCCTGTGGGGAGCCTTCGGCGACAGACCCGGCCTGGAACCGGTCCCCGTTCACCGCCCGGACGCCGCGATGTTCCTGCCGCCCGCGCTGCTCGCCGGGCTCGGGCTTCTCCTCGCGCCCTTCTCCGGCCGGTACGGCCAGGCGATGGAGAGCTACACCGGCGCCTTTCCCGGACCGGGCCACGGCACCCACCTCGCGCTGTGGGCCGGGGCGCCCGTGCCGCCGCTGCTGTCGGCCGCCGCGCTGGCGGCGGGAGCGCTCCTGTTCGTGGCCAGGGGGTCGCTGTCACGTGCCGGGACCGCCCTGCACGTGATCGACTCCGGCCGGGTCTACTGGGCCCTCGTCCGGGGACTGGAGCGTTTCTCCCTCCAGCTGACCGGCGTCACCCAGCGCGGCTCGCTCCCCGACTATCTCATGATCGCTTTTGTGTCCGCGGCGGGGGTCGCGGGTTTCTCCCTGCTGTACGGGCCCATCGCCCGGATCCGGCTGGACGTGGTCCCCTGGGAGCGCGTCGAGCAGCCCGTCATCGTGCTGCTCCTCGTCGCGACGGCGATCGTCGCGCTCCTGGTGCGGACGCACATCGTGCTCGTGCTGGTGGCCGGGCTGACCGGGTACGGCACCGCGCTGCTGTTCCTGGTCCACGGCTCTCCGGACCTGGCGCTGACCCAGTTTCTCGTCGAGACGCTGAGCCTGGTCGTGTTCGTCCTGGTGCTCCGCAGGCTCCCCGCGGGGTCGAAACAGGGCCGGTTCCGGATTCCCTTCGGCGTGCGCCTGGCCCTCGGGCTGGTGAGCGGTCTCGTGGCCGCAGGAGCCGGGATGCTGGCCGTGAACGCGCGCCAGGCGGTGCCGGTCGGCACGCTGATGGCCGCCGCCGCGCAGGAGGCCGGGGCCTCGAACGTCGTCAGCGCGCTGCTGGTCGACATCAGGGCGTGGGACACGATGGGGGAGAGCTCGGTGCTCGCCGTCCTCACCCTGGGGGTGACCGGCCTGGTCTTCCTGCGCCGCCGTACGTATTCGATGGAACGCCCGCCGGAGGGGGCGAACACGGACGTCCGGACGACCTGGCTCGCGGCGACCCTGCCCGCGGGGCAGCGCGCCGTCATCGTCGAGGTCGTGGCCCGGCTGACCTTCCACACGGTGGTGCTGGTCTCGGTCTTCCTGCTGTTCACCGGGCACGGTTCGGTCGGCGGGGGGTTCGCGGGGGGCATCGTGGCCGGGCTCGCCCTGGTCGTCCGCTATCTCGCCGGCGGCCGGTACGAGCTGGCCGCGGCCGCCCCGGTCACGGCGGGGGTGCTGATCGGCGTCGGGCTCCTGCTGTCCACGATCACCGCGTTCTGGGGACTGCTGTTCGGCGGCGCGCCGCTGGACATGCTCTCCGCCGACCTGACGGTCCCGCTGGTCGGCGTGCTCCACCTGTCCACCGTGCTGCTGTTCGATCTCGGGGTCTACATCACGGTGGCGGGCATGGTGCAGGACATCCTGCGCAGTCTTGGCACGGAGCTGGACCGGCAGATCGAGGAGGCCGCCGGGTGAGCGCCTCGCTGGCGCCGTTCGTGGCGTCGGGGACCCTGGTGGCGACGGGAGTGACGCTGCTGCTGGAACGGAGCCTGGTCCGGCTGCTGGCCGGCGTCATCCTGCTCGGCAACGGAGTGAACCTGCTGATCCTCACCGCGGGCGGACCCGCGGGGGAGCCGCCGATCCTCGGCAGGTCCGACCCGGGCCGGATGGCCGACCCCCTGCCGCAGGCGATGGTGCTCACCTCCATCGTGATCACCCTTGGCGTCACCGCGTTCCTGCTCGCGATGGTCCACCGGTCCTGGCAGCTCACCGGCGGCGACGAGGTGCAGGACGACACCGAGGACCGCCGGGTACGGCTGCGCGCCAGGCGCGGAGAGCTCGACCGGGCCGTGCGCGACCGGCAGGAGGAATACCGGCGGATGGTCCGGGAGCAGCGCGCGGAGCTCGCCCGGATGGAGGCGGCGCGGCACGAGCGGGAGCGCAGGGAGGCGGAGGAGCTGGAGCGGCGGATCCTGGACGTCAACGCGGACCTGGGCCGCTGGCTCCAGGAGCACAAGGACGAGAGCCCGTCCACCGAGCGGCTCGCGGAGCGCTTCGCCGAAGCCCGGCGGGCCGAGGACGTCTCGAAGGAGGACCGGCAGCGCCGGGTCCGCGAGATGCGCGCGGAGTTCGCCCGCAAGGAGCGGGAACACGCCGAGCGGGAGCGGCGGGTCCGCAGGCGGCTCCGCATCCGCCAGCGCGAGGCGCGCAAGCAACTGCGCGCCGAGATCCGGGCCGACCGGGAGCGGCAGGCCAGGGCGCAGGACCCCGATCTGGAGGGGCCCGGCCCGGAGGAGGAGAGCTGATGGCGGTGCCGCCCGCCGTACGGGACGTACGTGGGGAGCGCCGGTGGAGGCGCTGATCGCGGTCCCCGTCGTGCTGCCGCTGCTGGCCGCCGGACTCAAGCTGGCCATCGGCAGGCGGCTGCGCGGGCTTCAGGCGCTGATCAGCGTGTTCACCCTCGCGACGGTGCTGGCGGTGTCGCTGATCCTGCTGCCGGTGGTCGACCGGGAGGGGCCGAAGGCGGTCGGCGCGGGAGGCTGGGGGGCGCCGATCGGCATCTCGCTCGTCGCCGACCGGCTCTCCACGCTGATGCTGGTGGTCTCCTCGGCGGTGACGTTGTGCGTGATGATCTACTCGCTGGCCCAGGCCTACGCCGACCAGGAGGACAGGGCCCCGCTGTCGATTTTCCATCCGGCCTACCTGATCATGGTCGCCGGAGTGTCGGACGCCTTTCTCTCCGGCGACCTGTTCAACCTCTTCGTCGCGTTCGAGATGCTGCTCAGCGGGTCCTACGTGCTTCTCACCTTCGGCGGGACCGAATCCCGCATCCGGGCCGGCGCCACCTACGTGGTGATGGGGCTGACCTCGTCGCTGCTGTTCCTCGTCGCGATCGCGGTGGCCTACGGCGCGACCGGCACCGTGTCGATGGCCCAGCTCGCCGAGCGGTTCCCGGTCCTTCCCCAGCACATCAGGCTGCTCGTCGAGCTGATGCTCCTGCTGGTCTTTGTGGTCAAAGCGGCGATCTTCCCGATGTCGGCGTGGCTGCCCGACTCCTACCCGACCGCGCCCGCCCCGGCGACGGCGCTCTTCGCCGGGCTGCTCACCAAGGTCGGCATCTACTCGATCATCCGCCTGGAGGCGCTGCTGTTCCCCGGCGGGCCGGTGAGCGGCCTGCTGATGTGGGCGGCGCTGCTGACCATGCTGCTCGGGGTGTTCGGGGCGCTGGCGCAGACCGACATCAAGCGGATGCTCTCCTTCACCCTGGTCAGCCACATCGGCTACATGGTGTTCGGGGTCGCGCTCTCGACCGTCGCGGGCATGGCGGGCGCGGTGTTCTACGTCGTCCATCACATCACCGTGCAGACGAGCCTGTTCCTGGTGACCGGGATGATCGAGCGTCGTGCCGGGACCACCTCGCTGGACGGGCTGGGAGGACTGACGAAACTGGCGCCCCTGATCGCGGTGCTCTTCTTCGTTCCCGCGATGAACCTGGCGGGGATCCCGCCGATGTCCGGTTTCCTGGGCAAGCTGGCACTGATCCAGGCGGGGGTGGCGGACGGCCGCCCCATGGCGCTGACCCTGGTCGCGGGGGGACTGGTGACCAGCCTGCTCACCCTGTACGTGGTGGCGGCGACGTGGAGCAAAGCCTTCTGGCGGGCACCGCCCCCCGGAATCAGACGGGCGGGAACCGTACTGGAGAGCGAGGAGCGGGAGAGCGGGACGGACCCCGTTCCCCGGGCGCACGGCACCGAGGGCATCTCCGGCCGCGCGATCGTCACCGGCGTGAACATGCCGCCCGCGATGCTCGGCTCCACGCTGGCGCTGGTGGCGCTGGCCCTGTCGTACACCGTCATGGCCGGGCCGCTGTCCGCCCTGTCGGAGCGGATCGCCACCGAGTTGCTGGCCCGCGAGCCGTACATCTCGACGGTGCTCGGGGACGCGCGGTGAACGGCGGAGGAGACGGTGCCCGGTGGCGTGCGATGAGGGGTGGTGCTCGGTGAACGGGGGAGGCGGTCCGAGCCGCGCGCCCCGGCTGCCGGGCAGGCGCGTGCCGCCGGCGCAGGTGGCCTGGCTCACGATCGTCTGGCTGCTGCTCTGGGGCGACGTGACCGTGGGCAACGTGCTCGGCGGCCTGCTGGCCGGGCTGGCCGTCGTGTGGCTGCTGCCGCTGCCGGTGCTGGACTCCGGGCTCCGGATCCACCCCGTCGGGCTGGTCGTCTTCCTGACCCGCTTCGCGGTGGACATGGTGGTCTCCAGCTTCCGGGTCGCCTTCTGGGCGCTGCGACCGGGCACTCCGCCGGTCCGGATCGTCGAGGTACGGCTGCGCTCGTCGTCGGAGGTCATGGCCGTGCTGATCACGGTGGCGCTGTCGGCGCTGCCGGGCAGCCTGGTGCTGGAGGCGCACGTCGGGGAGAGGCTGCTGGTGCTGCACGTGCTCGGCGTCACGGGTGACGCGCGGGCCGTCACCGAGGCGGATGTGGCGCGGCTGGAAAGCCGCGTCGTCGCGGCCTTCGGCACCCGCGCGGACCGGGAGGAACTGCGATGACGACGGTGTATACGATCGTGCTCGCGCTGCTCGGCGGCGCGGCGGCGATGACGCTCTACCGGCTCGTGCGCGGCCCCACCATGCTGGACCGGGCGGTCGCGCTGGACGTGCTCACCGCCGTGGTGATGTGCGGGATCGGGGCGAGGGCGGCGGCGTTCGGCGAATACTCGGCGCTGCCCGTGCTGCTGGTGCTGTCCCTGCTGGGGTTCGTCGGATCGGTCTCGCTGGCCAGGTTCTTCTCGGGACGAGCCCGATGATCACGTCGGCCGGGGGTTCACGAGCCGGATCCGTCGGCCGCGCCGGGCAGGTCCCCGGTGAGGTGGGCGCGTTGACCGCGCCGACCGGGTTCGCCGCGAGGTGGGTCCCTTGACCACGTCGGACATGGCGTCGGACGTGGCCGCCGCGGTGTGCATGCTGCTGGGCGCGGGACTGGCGTTCGCGGCGGGGGTCGGGATGGTCAGGTTCCCCGGCACCCTGGCGCGCATGCACGCGGCGACGAAGCCCCAGGTGTTCGGACTGCAACTCATCCTGCTGGCCATGTGGTTGCGCGATCCCGTCTGGGCGCTCATGGGGATGCTGCTGATCATCGGGGTCTTCCAGGTGGTCATGGTGGCGGTGGCCGCCTACGTGGTGGGACGGGCCGCCTATCTGGCGGAGCCGCCGGGGGACGACGGTACGGCGAGCCCGTTCGCCGAACCTCGCGCGTAAGGATCTCCAGGCGTAACGTGTCGGTATGCGGGAGGCACGCGCGGAGGACGCAAGGACCGAGGCCAGACGACTTATACGTGATCTGCTGGGAGAGGAGCGGCCTGACGCCGCCCTCCTGGTGCACGAGGCGGAAACGGCGCTGGGCGCGGACCGCGTCGAGCGCTGCGTCGAGCTGGTACGCGGCGCCCCCCTCACCCGGAGGTCCACCGAGCTCGCCGCGCTGGCCGGGCTGCTGGTCGGCACCCGCGAGCTCGGCGAGGAGTGGTGGGGGCGCGAGCGCGGCGGCAAGCTGCCCGTGCCGGACGAGGTGCTCCGGGCCTCGACCGCGATCGACCCGTGGATCGACCTGACCGTGCTGGAGATGCTCGCCGCCTGGATCGCCGACGACGTGGCGGACGGAGCATGGGGCCGTCCCTTCGCCGTGACCGATCTCAACTCCTGGCAGGCGGAGGACCGGGTCGAGCTGCCCGGGGACGCCGCCCCGGGACAGCGGATCGTGGTCTCCTTCGACGCGGGCGGCAGGCTCGACGCGCTGGTCCTCCGGCGCCCGGACGACGAGCTCGGCTCCAACCTGGACTTCGACTCGCTGCGCTACTCCCGTCCGGCCGAGGCCCAGTGGAGCTGGGGCGTCGCCGCCGGGCTCGGCCCGCACCCCCTGGATGAGGACCCCGACCCCTACGAGGAGCCGGTGGACGCCGAGGCCGCCGAGGTCCTGCACGCCTGGGCCCTGCGGCACGGCGCCTCCGCCCAGCAGGCGGGTGAGGTCTGGAAGGTCAAGGGTGAGGTCGTCGCCGCGATCGAGCGGGTCGACTGGATGTGGCGCAGCGCCGAGTGGTTCGCCTGGTGGCGAGGCGTGGCCGCCCTGGTCGACGGCGAGCCCGAGCAACTCGCCGCCCGCCTCGAAGAGATCGCTGACGCTCCTTAGCGCCGAGTTCCCTGCCGCAGACCTCGGAGACGAGCGAATCGATGGACCGCACACTCTGGCTTCCAGACCTACGGCCACTTCGCCGTGCACCTGATCGGCTGACCGGCACGCCCCCGAAGACCTTGACGGTGCCGGTCAGCCGATCATGTTCTTGGAAGGTGTGGCCTTCTCCGCTTTCGAAGTCGCGACCCTTCTCGGAAGCCCGGTGGCCCGAGCGGACCGGCTCACCTCGGGGAGAGAGCCGCGCTCGGCGGGAAGCGGCATCCGAGGCATGCAGGAGCCGGATCGTTGTCTTCCATGGGAGAAGGCGCGGGCCGGCCCGGCGGTGCTACCGGGCCGGCCTTCGGTCCTCAGTGCCTGTCGCCGCGGTTGTGGTCACGGCGGTTGTGGCCGCGGTCGTAGTCGCGGTCGCGGTGGTTGCGGTCGTAGTGGTGGGAGCGGGCGTAGTCGAAGGACACGGCCCTCCAGCCGCCGTTGAACCACCGGTAGAAGCGGTGACCGTCGAAGCGGTAGCGCTCGCCGTGACCGGACACGCTCACGGCCACGGTCTGACTCGCGGTGGCCGTGGTGGCCGTGGTGGCTGCGGTGGCGGCCGATGCGGCTCCGCCGGTGGAGGCGATGATGCCGCCGGCGATCGCCAGTGTCGCGGCCGCCGTCGCCAGGCTTCGTGTGATCTTCATGTCGTTTCCCCCTTGAGTGGTGCGCGCTGTTCTCAACGCGCACCCTCAAGCTAAATGGGTGAAATGTCCATTTCTGCGTACAAAGGCACATATAAGGCTGAGTGCGCACTATGGCACACAAGCGGCCTTTCCTGGGCAGGATCTCACCGTGATCCAGATGGCGGTTTGCGGTCCGCGCGACTGGCGGTCACCGGGCTCCGGCCCGGCCGCTGAAGTCGTCCGCGTCGAGATCCGGAGCCGGCGCGGAACCGGCGTCACGCGCGAGTGCCGCCGTCCGAGGTTGTGCCGGCCGGCGAGGGCAGGCGCATCAGTTTGAGGGCGAGGGCGTTGACGGCGACGATGACGCTGGAGCCGGACATGGACAGGGCGGCGATCTCGGGGCGCAGCACCAGGCCGAACGCGGGCTCGAACACGCCCGCGGCGATCGGCAGGGCGATGGTGTTGTAGCCGATCGCCCAGCCGAGATTCTGGCGCATCTTGCGCAGGGTGCCACGGCCGACGCGCAGTGCGACGGGCACGTCCAGCGGGTCGGAGCGCATGAGCACGACGTCGGCGGTCTCGATGGCCACGTCGGTGCCGGCGCCGATGGCGACGCCCAGGTCGGCCTGGGCGAGTGCGGGGGCGTCGTTGACGCCGTCGCCGACCATGGCGACCTTGCGGCCACCGGCCTGCAGTTCGGTGATCTTGGCTGCCTTGTCGCCGGGCAGCACCTCGGCGAGGACGGTGTCGATACCCAACCGCTCGGCGATCCGCCGCGCGGTGGCGGCGTTGTCACCGGTGAGCATGACCACCTCGACGCCGAGTTCGTGCAGGGCGGTCACCGCCGCCGCGGAGGTCGGGCGGGGCGCGTCGGCGATGCCGATCACCGCGGCCGCCGTGCCGTCGATCGCGACCATGACCGCCGTACGGCCTCCGGCGGACACCTCGTCCCGGCGGGCGCCCAGCTTGCCGAGATCCACCCCCTCGCGCTCCAGCAGACGCCGATTACCCACGATCACCCGATGGCCGGCCACCTCGGCGACGGCACCGTGACCGGGCACGTTCTCGAACCGTCCGGCCCGCGACACGCCCGAACCGCGTGCGTCGGCGTGGCGGACGATCGCCTCGGCCAGCGGGTGCTCGGACTCCCGCTCCACCGCGGCCACCAGTCGCATCACCTCCTCCTCCGCCACACCGTCGGTGATGACGTCGGTGACCTCCGGCTCGCCCTGGGTCAGGGTGCCGGTCTTGTCCATGACCACCACCTGGATGCGCGCGGAGGTCTCCAGCGCGATCGCGTTCTTGAACAGGACGCCGCGCTCGGCGCCGAGCCCGGCGCCGACCATGACCGCCGTGGGGGTCGCGAGGACGAGCGCGTCCGGGCAGGCGATGACCACGAAGGTGATGGCGAACAGGATCGCGACGCCGAACGGCGCACCGGCGAGCAGGAACCAGACGGCGAAGGTGAGCCCGCCGCCGATCAGGGCGACGAGCACCAGCCAGAAGGCGGCCCGGTCGGCGAGGCGCTGCCCGGGGGCCTTGGAGTTCTGTGCCTGCTGGACGAGCCTGACGATCTGGGCCAGGGCGGTGTCGGCGCCGACCTTGGTGGCGCGCACCCGCAGCGTGCCGTCGCGGTTGATCGTGGCGCCGACGACGGTCGAGGCCGGCCGCTTGTGCACCGGCAGGCTCTCGCCGGTGACCATGGACTCGTCCACCTCGCTGTCGCCGTCCTCGACGACCCCGTCGACCGGGATCTTCGCGCCGGGGCGCACCAGCAGCAGGTCGCCACCGGCGACCTCGGCGGTGGGCACCTCGACCGGGGCACCCTCTCGAATGACGACCGCCTTGGGCGGGGCCAGGTCGAGCAGGGCGCGGATGGCGTTGCTGGCGCCGCCCCGGGCGCGCATCTCGAACCAGTGCCCCAGCAGGACAAAGGCGGCCAGGACGGTGGACGCCTCGTAGAACACCTCGCCGCCGCCGGTGAGGGTCACGATCAGGGAGTACAGCCAGCCCGCGCCGACCGCCACCGAGACCAGCACCATCATGTCCAGCGTGCGGGCCCGCAGCGCCCGCACCGCCCCGCTGAAGAAGATCCGGCACGAGTAGAGGATCACCGGCAGGCTGAGCAGCAGCGCCCACACATCCTGGCGCAGCCCGAAGGGAACCGGCAGGTCCAGGCCGAGCACCTCGGTGCCGATCGGCGACCACATCACGATCGGGATCGAGAACAGCAGCGCCACCAGGAACCGGTTGCGCATGTCGGCCACCATCGCGGCCATCGACATCCCGGCGTGCCCGTCATGGCCCGTGTCGTGAGGGGGCGGCGTATCCGGCTCGGCCATCGGATCGCAGATGTGGGCGGGCACCGACTGCCCCGCGCAGTGGTAGCCGCATTCGATCACCTGAGTGCGCAGCTCCGCCAGTGAGGTGAGGGCCGGGTCGAACAGCACCGTCGCCGTCTGGGCCACCGGGTTGACCTCCACCTCCCGCACCCCCGGGCAGCGGCCGAGCCAGGCCGCGACGACGCTCTGCTCGGAGGCCCACCGCAACCCGCTGACGTCCAGGATCGCGGTGCCGAGCTCCTTGCCGCCGCTGTGGCGAGAGTGGAGGTGATCCGTCATGGGCCGGCCTCCTGCACGGTAGGAGGGTGTTGGAGCCGACGCTCCTATGGCAAATCCATCGATTTCGTGCAAGATCAACGTGTTGTGCCGGCCGCGGGCCGCCATGCCCGCAGGCCCTGCTCGTCGCCCGTGGGACCTGCTCGTCCCCGGAGCCGGTGACCGCGGGCCCTCGCCGGGTTCGTGATGATCGTTTCAACCGGTCTCGTGGCCGTAATCCTGTTGCCCGCCCGGCCTGTGAACTTTAGGCTTGGCGAGCCGTCGCATCGTGCGGCGCACTCGATGAGAAAGGAGGCCTGAGATGTTCTCCGATCTTCCGGCGCCTCCTCGGATCCGGATCTGACCGATCCAGGTCGCGCCTCTGTCTAGTTCTAGCAGAGGACTGAAATGCTTTCTGATTCAACGGTCGCCTCCGACGGCGAGCATGTTCCCGTACCGGCTCCCCCGTCCATGAGCACCGTGCTCGCCTCCCGCACGGATGTCCCTCCCGCCTGGGACGAGCGCACGATGCTCGCCACGTTCCTCGACTACACCCGCGCCACGGTTCACGCGAAGTGTGCCGGGATCGCCGAGGACGACGCCCGCCGGGCGCCCCTGCCCGGTTCTCCACTGATGACGATCTCCGGGCTGGTCAGCCACCTGCGCTGGGTGGAGTTCGGCTGGTTCGAGTACACGCTCCTCGGAGCGGAGGATCGCGGTCCGTTGCCGACCAAGGACGACCCCGATCCCGAGATGCGCATCGCCGTCGAGATTCCGATCATCCAGCTGCTCGCCGAGTACGAAGCCCAGTGCGCGCGGAGCCGGGAGATCATGGCCTCCCTCGACCTGGACACCCCGTCGAAGCGGAAAAACAGCGCCGGTGAACCGGTCACGCTGCGGTGGATCACGTTCCATCTGATCGAGGAGACCGCACGGCACAACGGGCACATCGACCTGCTCAGGGAGATGGCCGACGGGGTGACCGGCGACTGAGCGAACATCTGGCCTTTCCCCTTGGGTCACCCGGCGATCTCGCCGGGTGACCCAAGGGGTCCGGTATAGCCGACGCTCTCACTTCACCCCCGGTGTGTGTTGTTCCCGCGACTCGCCAAAAGCTGAACGACAAAAGCGGCGAAACTGGGGCAAATGTAATTTTGTCGCCCATTTGGTGTCCATGGCGTACCGCGGGGCAGCCCTAGCAAGGACGTCGCGGGAAGCCCCGGCAGGGACGAGCCGACCATTGACCACCTGAGGAAAGGGCCCGCGCGGCGGGTGAACTCTCCACCCAGGGATACCGGGAAACGGGGGAAGGCGATGTCGTCGAGCAGCAACGAACGGTCGAAGGGGACGCGCCGGGGCTTCGCGGAGAACCCTGACGGAAGCTATGTCACCCAGGGGGGCGGCCTGGATGTCCTGGACAACCCGCTCCTGAACAAGGGCACGGCGTTCAGCGCGGAGGAGCGGGCGGAACTGGGTCTGGACGGGCTGATCCCGTCGGGGATCGAGACGCTTGAGGAGCAGGCCCGTCGCACGTACACGCAGTATCTGGCGCAACCGACCGACCTGCTCAAGAACGTCTACCTGCTGGCGCTGCAGGACCGCAACGAGGTGCTCTTCTACCGGCTCCTGGCCGATCATCTGCGGGAGATGCTGCCGATCGTGTACGACCCGACGGTCGCGCAGGCGATCAGGGGCTACAGCCACGAGTACCGCCGGCCACGGGGCGTCTACCTGTCGATCGACGACATCGGCGGCATCGAGCAGGCCTTCCGGAACTTCGGCATCGGGCCCGACGACGTCGACCTGATCGTCGCCTCCGACGCCGAGGAGATCCTGGGCATCGGCGACTGGGGAGTGGGCGGCGGCGCGGGCATCGCCGCCGGCAAGCTGGCCGTCTACACCGCCGCCGCCGGAATCGACCCCGCCCGGGTCGTCCCCGTCGCGCTGGACGTCGGCACCGACAACGAGCAACTTCTCAACGACCCCCTCTACGTCGGCAACAGGCACTCACGGGTGCGGGGACGGCGCTACGACGACTTCATCGAGGCCTACGTCTCGGTGGCCACCCGGCTGTTCCCCAACGCGATGCTGCACTGGGAGGACTTCGGTCCCTCCAACGCCCGGCGCATCCTGGAGAAGTACACCGGCCGGATCTCCACCTTCAACGACGACATGCAGGGCACCGGCGCGATCGTGCTCGCCGCCATGCTGGGCGCCGTCCGCGTCTCCGGCACGCCGATGCGCGACCAGCGGATCGTCGTCTTCGGCTCCGGTACGGCGGGCATCGGGGTCGCCGACCAGATACGCGACGCGATGGTCCGTGACGGCCTGGACCTCGAGACGGCCACGCGCCGGATCTGGGCGGTCGACAAGCAGGGCCTGCTGATCGATGACATGTCCGATCTGCGGGACTTCCAGGTCCCCTACGCCCGGCCGGCCTCCGAGGTCGGCGACTGGAGAGGGGAGGGGGACAACATCCAACTCGGCGAGGTCGTCGAACGCGTCAAGCCGACCATGCTGCTCGGCACCTCCACCGTGCACGGCGCCTTCACCGAGAAGATCGTGCGCGCCATGGCCGCCGGTGCCGACAGGCCGATCATCTTCCCGATCTCCAACCCGACCGGGCGGATCGAGGCGATGCCGGCCGACCTGATCCGCTGGACCGACGGCCGCGCCCTGATCGCCACCGGCATCCCGGCCGACCCCGTCACCCACGACGGCGTCACCTACGTCATCGGCCAGGCCAACAACGCCCTGCTGTATCCGGGGCTGGGGCTGGGCGTGGTCGTGTCGCGGGCGCGCCGGGTCAGCAAGGGCATGCTCCAGGCCGCCGCCGAGGCGGTCGGCGGGCTGGTGGACGTCTCGACGCCGGGCGCGTCACTGCTGCCCCAGGTGGACAACCTCAGGGAGATCTCGGCCACGGTCGCGGTCGCCGTCGCCAAGCAGGCGGCCGGGGAGAACCTGGCGCGCGTCGACCTGTACGACCCCGTCCAGCAGGTCCAGGACGCCATGTGGCAGCCGGAGTACCGGCCGGTCCGTGCGGCCTGACATGGCCGCCCACCAGGGACAGAAGGCCGCGCCCAGGATCCTGGATCTGCCGATCGGGCTGAAGGCCTCCGGCACGCGCACCGAGAGCGACTCCCTCGGCGAAATCCAGGTGCCGGCCGACCACTACTGGGGCGCGCAGACCCAGCGGTCGCTGATCCACTTCAACATCGGCGACGACCGCATGCCGAAGGCCGTCTACCACGCCTACGGTTTCATCAAGAAGGCCGCGGCGAACGTCAACGGACAGGCCGGCCGCCTTCCCCGGTGGAAGGCCGACCTGATCAGCCGGGTCGCCGACGAGGTCATCAGCGGTGATCTGAACACCGAGTTCCCGCTGTACGTCTGGCAGACCGGCTCCGGCACGCAGTCGAACATGAACGTCAACGAGGTGATCTCCAACCGGGCGATCCAGCTGGTCGGCGGCCGGCTCGGCAGCAAGGAGCCCATCCACCCCAACGACCACGTGAACATGGGGCAGTCGTCCAACGACACGTTCGTCACCGCCATGCACATCGCCGCGGTGCGGGCGATCGACAGCCGGCTGTTGCCCGCGCTGGCGCGGCTGCGGGACGCCGCCGCGGCCAAGAGCCGTGAGTGGGAGCACGTGGTCAAGATCGGCCGTACCCATCTGGAGGACGCCACCCCGCTGACGGTCGGCCAGGAATGGTCGGGCTACGTCGCCCAGCTCCAGGACGCCGCCGACCACCTTGAGCACACCCTCACCGGGCTGCACCGGCTGGCGATCGGCGGTACGGCGGTCGGCACCGAGCTGAACGCGCCGCAGGGGTTCGGGGACGAGGTCGCCGCGCGGATCGCCGATCTCACCGGGTATCCCTTCGTCACCGCACCCAACAAGTTCGCCGCCCAGGCCTCGTGCGACGCGCTGGTCCGCGTCTCCTCGGCGCTGCGGACCCTGGCGGTGTCGCTGTTCAAGTTCGCCAACGACATGCGCTGGCTCGGATCGGGGCCCCGTACGGGCCTGCACGAACTGATCCTGCCGTCCAACGAGCCGGGTTCCTCGATCATGCCGGGCAAGGTCAACCCGACCCAGGCGGAGGCGATGCTGATGGTCGCCATCCAGGTGATCGGCGACGACAGCGCGGTCTCGATGGCCGGCGCGGAGGGCAACTTCGAGCTCAACGCCTTCCGCCCGGTCATCATCAACAACGTCCTGCACTCGGCGCGGATCCTGGCGGACATGATGGACCACTTCCGCACCTACCTCGTCGAGGGCGTCCGGCTCAACACCGCGAAGCTGCGGGACAACATCGACCGGTCCGTCATGATGGTGACCGCGCTCAGCCCCGTCATCGGCTACGACAAGGCCGCGTCGATCGCCCACCGGGCGATCGACGAGGACCTCACGCTCAAGGAGGCCGCCCTCAGGTCAGGTGTCAGCCAGGACCTGTACGACAGGGTCGTCGACCCCGAACGCCTCACCCGGCCCGGCGTGGCCATCTCCGGAGATGGCGCGCACCCCTGAGGTTTCCGGAGGCGGCGAGCCGCGAGGGCCCAGAGGTGATTTCGACATTTCATGATTTTTTCGCTGTTCGGTCAGTAGGTTGTCCGCGATGCCTTCCTCGACGCAGACCTACGCCTATCTCCGTTCATCCGCCGTGCGCGAATCGGCCGCCGGGCGCACCCTCGCGCTGGAGACCTCCGGCGGTGCCACACCCGCTGGTGCGGCGGCCAATCCGCGGTTCTTCAGCGGTTTCCTGACCGAGCCGGTCCCGTCGGCGGTCGCCTTGCTGGCGGTCGCCGACGTGGCGGCCACCCGTTACTACATGCCTCGCGCGTCGTACTCCCTGGACCCGGTGGTGACCGCCAACGGCGACCGGTTGCGGTTCGAGTCGTTCTCCGGGTGTTGCGGTGTCTACGCGCGCCTCGACGTGCTGGCGCCCGGTCTCGACGGGGACGAGGTCGGTCACGGCACCACCAACGTCGACGTCAACCTGCCGCTGCGCAGAGCGCTGGCCCGGCTCGGTGGGATGGATCCCCTGCACCTGGTGGTCGGGCCGGAGGCCTTGGAGGTGAAGACGTTCGACGGCCGGTTCGTGGAGAAGAAGGTTCCGCTGCCGGAGCGCTGGGTCCGCGGGTTCGCCGAGGCGCAGGTGCTGGCGGCGGGGTTCGAGCTGCGCGCCGAGGTGCCCGCGGCGGAGGCGGCCGCGGTGCTGCGGGCACTGCCGAAGTCCTCCGGCGCTCGGGCGACGCACTGGGTGGTGCCCGCGGGGCGGACCCTACGTCCGGTGAGCCGGCCCGCGCCGGGCGCGATCTGCCTGCCCGGCCCGGAGCGGCTTCTCACCCTGCGGCAGGTGTTGCGGCACGCGTCAGCCTTGCGGGTGTACGCGCCGATCGCGGCGGGACAGGACGCGGCGGCCGTCGCGTGGGAGATGGCGTTGCCGGGGATGCGGTTGACGCTGATGCTCTCGCAGGACGCGTCGCGAGGGTTCTCCGGTGAGGGCGGCGTGCTGAACGACCTGGCCACCGGATCGGCGGCGGACGACGCGGAGCTGGTCTCGGTACTGCTGGCATGGGAACCGAGGGTCGACGTGGCCGAGCTGGCCAGGCAGGCCGATCTGCCGCCCGAGCGGGTCCGGGCGGCGTTGACGGTGCTGGGGACCGGCGGGCAGATCGGCTACGACCTCGCGGAGGAGGCGTACTTCCACCGGAGCCTGCCGTACTCGGCGGGGCGCGTGGAGGCGTACAACCCCAGGCTGAAAGGAGCGCGGGCGCTGGTCGGGGAGGGCTCGGTCCGGCTCGACGGCGCGCTGGCGTCGGTCGGGGAGGGTGACCACGCCCAGGTGGTGCGGACGGACGAGGAGGGGCGGTTGAGCTGCACCTGCCTGTGGTGGGCGAAGTACCGGGGAGGGCGAGGACCGTGCAAGCACGCGCTCGCGGTGCGCATGGTCCGGGACGCGATGGCGGAGGAGGCACGATGAGCCTGATCGAACTCGTGGAGGCCGGGGACGTCGCGGGTGTGGTCGGCGAGCTGGGCAGGCTGACCCCGGCCCAGCGCAAGGAGAACGACGTCGCCCTGGCCGCCCGCCGCGCGGTGATGAACACCGAGCGGGACAGGTATTCCGCAACCGAGATGAACGCTCAGCTGGCCGCCGAGCTGGGGTGCCAGGACAGCGCCGCGGCCGCGGCCGACTGGCTCTGCGTGATCGAGAATCGCCGTGCGGTGGGAGGACCGAGCGAGGACGGCGCCTGGATGGTGGACGTCATCGACTCTCGTCCCATCGAGTGGCGCGCCGAACTGGCCGGGCTGCTCGGCGAGCGGGTGCAGACCGGGTGGACCTCCGTGTTCGCGTTCCTCGAACACCTCGTGCACGACACGGGGTGCCCGGTGCCGACCTCCGACGCCTTCCTCGGCTCCTGGCTGGGCGACCGCGGGATCGGCCACCAGGAGCGTCCCGCCCATCTGAAAGGCGGGGTGCGGGGTGCCGACCTCCGGGAGCGGCTGCTCGAAGACCCGTGGACCGCGCGGCTCCTGCCCCTGGCGGTGGCGCGGCCGGGAGTGGACCTGCCGCTGCAGAACCTGGCCGAGATCAGCCTCGCCGAGCCTGGGCTGATCGATCGCGACGTGCTGGCGGGCCGGTGCTACGCACTGCTTTCCGACAAGGCGCCGTGGGGCTCGATCCAGCTGAAGGCCATGGAACTCACCCCGGCCGAGCACGCGAAGGTCTCCGGACCCCGGGTCGAACTCCTCGACCGCTGCCTCGAACGCCTCCTCCAGGACGGTACGCGGATGGCAGTGGGGCCGTGGCTGTACCTCCTGCGCGTCATGGCGCCCGCGCCCGCCGAACACGCGGCCGTGGCCGGGGACTACCTGGCGCTGCTGGACGGATCACCGCCGGTGGCCGAGTACGCCCAGGAGATTCTCGCCGGGCTGGACGAGATCGGGCTGGTCGAGCGGGAACTGGTGGGAGAAGCCGGCGAGCGGGTCTTGCTCCGGCCGGAGAAGAAGCTGGTCCGCGCCCAGTTGTCGTGGCTCGACCGGGCCGCGAAGCGGGATCCGGCCCGCGCGGGTCAGGTCGTGATGGCCGTGGCCACGGCATTCGACCACCGCGACGCCGCGTTGCGGGAGCGCGCCCTCGCCGTGGTCGGCCGTCATCTCAAGGCGGCGGGGGAATCGGTGCTGCCGGAGCTGCGGGCGGCGGCGGAGCGGCTCGGCCCGGCGCTGTCCGCGCGGGCGGCCGAGCTGCTCGGCATGCCGTCGGACGGCGCCGCCGAACCGCTCGCCGACGTGCTGCCGGTCGTTCCCGAGCCGCGCCCGGTGCCGGGTCCCCTCGCGACGGTGGCCGAGGTCGCCGAGGAGGTCGCGGCGGTCGTCGCGGGCGACCAGGACGTGGTGGCGTTCGAGCGGGCACTGGACGGCCTGGTGCGGCACGCCCACCTGGACCGGGCCGCACTGGCCACCGCGCTGAAACCGGTGTCGCGCGAGGAGCCCCGGTGGCGGTTCGACTGCGCGCCCGAACACCTGTACGCGGTGGCCCGTGCGGTGGCGGACCCTGAGCCGTACGAGTACCTCCACCGCCGCCGTGGCACCGGCCAGTTCTCCCTGACCGGGGAGCTGCTCGCGGCGCGACTGGTGGAGGCGGGCGAACTGGTGGCATCCGGCACCCAGCCATTCCTGCTGGCCGTGCCGACCCTCTCCACCGGCGCACTGGACGCGGCCGTGCTGGTGGAACGCCTCGCGGCCTTCGAAGGGCTCGGCGTCACCCCTGGCCCGGTCGACCTGGCACAGGCGTTGCTGCGCGTCACCCCGACAGCGGATCGGCAGGTGCTCTCGTCGGCCGAGAACCTCGGTTCCGAAGCCGGGAGGCGGACGGCGGCCTGGCTCCGCGCGGGCGGTCTGCCGCACCAGGACTCGGAGCCACCGGACTGGGATACCGCGCGAAAGCGGTGGCGGTCACCGGCCCGCCCAGGGCTGACCCTCGATCCTCCGATGCCGAAGGAGGTGGCCAAACTGCTCGGGCCCTACGAGAGGCGCAAGCACTACGTCGTGGATCCGCCCCAGGCGTACTGGTTCGCGCAGCTTCCGCACCATCGCGACGTAGTCGCGGCCCGCGACTACTTCGAGAGCTGTCAGAACGACCGGGGATGGACGGCGGCGCTGCCGTTCATGGCGGAGTCCGGCGGCCCCGCGGGATTCGCGGTGCACATGGCGTTGGCCGAGAGCACGGGGACCAGCCGTCCGGCGGACCGGGGGCCCGCGGTGGACGCGATGCTGGTGCTCGCCGCACGCGGCCAGCTCGACGCCGCCCTGCTCGGACGCCAGATCGCCGCGCTGGTCTGCGAAGGAGGGGTCCTGGCCAACCGGCTGGTCGAGACCCTGCGCATCATGGCCGACACCGGCGCGTACGGCACCGTGTGGTCCGTGCTCGAAGGCGCTCTGCCGGGTCTGCTGGGCGACAAGCCGGTCCGGGGTGCGGCGGAGCTGCTCGCGCTCGCCGTGGAGTGCGCGTCACGCTGCGGCGCCTCGGGTGAGGTCGCAGAGGTCACGGCGGTGGCCCGGCGCACCGGATCCAGCCTGGTCGTGAAGAACGCCAGGGCATTGCGGGAGGTGTTGCTGCGCGCCGGTCACGCTGCCCGGTAGCGCGTCCTGAATCGCACACGGTGGCCTACCGGCCGACGATCCAGGAGCCGAGAATCTCCCCGGCGCTCCCCGCGGGAAGGAAGGAGGAGAGGTTTCCGGCGAGCGGCCGGGCGGCGAGCAGTCGCGCGATGTCGGGTTCGGACACGCCCGCCTCGGCCAGGCAGTACGCGGCCTGGTCCGCCGGCAGCGTGTTGAACCAGCGGAGCCCGGCGTCGCGCCGGGCGGACGGCTCGACCGTGCCGACGAGCCGGATCCGCGAGATGCCCCCGTCGGGGAACGCGTCGATCCGTACGGCCGTCACCGCGGCACTGGGTTCGCGCAGCGTGAACAGGTGCCTGGTGTCGGGCTGGAGCCGGGTACGGGGCAGCAGCGGCGACCAGAGCGGGGAACCGGCCCCGGGTGGCGACGCGGCATTGTCGGAGGAGCTCGGGAAATCATGGGAGCCGGGGACGTTCGGGGTGCCGGGGGCGTCAGTGGCACGGCCGTACAGTTCGACCTCCGCCGAGGCGTTGTACTTGAAGTGGCTCGTGTCGATCTCCACCTGGCGCAGCCGGCCCGTCGCGGCGAGCCTGATCACCGCGAAGTCGTGTCCGGAGTCACGGCGGCGGCTCGTCTCCCAGCCCTCTCCCATGGTGCGCGCCCGGTCGGGGCGGTTGAGCAGTTCGGCGGAGGTGTAGAAGCCGTTGCTGCTGTCCACGACCAGGCCGCCCTGTTCCTGGCCGGCCAGGTCGAAGGTGACGCCGTCCCAGCGCCGGGGATCGGGCACCACCTCGCCGCGGACCCGTAGTCTGGCCACCCCTCCGTCCGGGTGGATCGACAGCCTGACGTGGGTGAACCGGCGGGGGTCCGACACCGCGAACAGGTTGTGGCCGTCGCCCTTCAACGGGCTCCGCGGCACGATCTCGATCCATCCCTCGTCCGTGCCGGCGAGCTCGTCCGCCCCCGGGTAGCCCTCCGTCCCACGGGCTTCGATCCGGCAGGCCGGCGGGTAGTTGCCGGTGAAGAAGCTGGTGTCCACGTCGATCTCGGTGATCACTCCGGGTGCGCCGAGCCGGACGATCGTCCAGTCGTGGCCGGGTTCACCGCGTCGCCGCCGGGTCTCCCAGCCGTCGACGATCTCCCCGCGGTGGTCGTAGCGGCCCGGGACGAAGTCCGCGGCGGCCGGAACCAGCAGGTTCTCCTTCAACCCGAACGACTCGTCACTGGCGGCCATCACGCTGCCGCCGAGCCAGCGGGACGCCAGATCGACGCGGACCGTGCCGGTCGCCGGGGGCGGGGGCGTTCCGGTGTCGGCGGTCGTCGTGGGTTCGGGTGTTCCGGTGTTCGCGACGTTGGTGGGTTCGGTCGCTCCGGCGATCACGGCCGGCGTGGGTTCGGGCGTTTCGCTGTTCGCGACGTTGGTGGGCTCGGGCGTTCCGGTGTTCATCGGACCTCCGTGCCGAGGTACGCCGACAGCGGCCACGCGGCGATCGTCTTCGGTTCGGGGGACGCGTACGTACAGACCTTGCTGGTCCGCAGGCCGAGGCCGACCACCGCCTCGGCCAGGCGCACGCCGGCGGCGACGCCGTCGACGACCGGAACCCCCAGCCGGGCGGTTATCGCCTCGTCCAGCCCGGCCATGCCACCGCAGCCCAGGCAGATCACCTCGGCGTGGTCGAGCCGTACCGCGCGCTCGGCCTCGGCGACGATCGCCTCCATCGCCGCGGCCGGGTCGCGATCGACGTCCAGGGTGGACAACCCGCAGGAGCGGACGGAGGCGCACCGGTCGGCCAGGCCGGCGAGCCGCAGCCGGTCCTCGATGGCCCCGACGGAGCGCTGCAGGGTGGTCACCACCGAGTAGCTGCGGCCGATCAGCTGCGCGACGTGTGCCGAGCACTCCGCGATGTCCAGCACCGGGACGTCGACGATCTCCTGCACGCCCTCCCGCCCGTGCTCGCCGAACCCGGCCATCACCACCGCGTCGTACGGCTCGCCGATCGTCAGGACACGGTCCATCACCGCCACCGCCGAGAGGTAGCTCTCCATCGCGCAGTCGATCGCCTCCGCGCCGTAGCCCGGCTGGACGGCGAGGATCTCGGTGCCGGGCGAGGCGGCGCGCCGCGCGGTCTCCGCGATGGTGGCGGTCATGGACCGTGAGGTGTTGGGATTGACGACCAGGATTCTCATGAGGCGTCCTCCAGGCGGTTCGCCGTGCGGGTCGGTAGTCGGCCTGCGGGGTGGGCCGGGTCGATGTCGCGGCCGCGCAGCCAGGTGCGGCGGACCACCCCGTAGAGGTGCCGGCCGGCGTACGGGGTGACCGGCTGGCGGTGGTGCAGTTCCTCCGGGCGCACGGTGAAGCCCTCGTCGGGGGCGAGGACGCACAGGTCGGCGTCGTACCCCGGGGCGATCCGGCCCTTGGCGGCCAGCCCCGCGAGGCGCGCCGGACGCTCGCTCATCCACCGGACGACGTCGGTCAGGGGGATCCCGCGGCGGCGGGCCTCGGTCCACACGATCGGCAGCGCGAGCTGGAGCGAGGAGATGCCGCCCCAGGCCGCGCCGAAGTCGCCGGTGTCACGGTGCTTGAGCTCCGCCGCGCAGGGCGAGTGGTCCGAGACGACCAGGTCGAGCACGCCGCCGGACAGCCCGGACCAGAGCAGCTCCCGGTTGGCAGCGTCCCGGATCGGCGGGCAGCACGCGAACTCCGTCGCACCGTCGGGGATCTCCCCGGCGGTCAGCGACAGGTAGTGCGGGCAGGTCTCGGCGGTGATTCGCACGCCGTCGCGGCGGGCGGCCGCGATCGGTGGCAGCGCGCCGGCACCGGACAGGTGCACGATATGGGCCCGGGCCCCGGTCACGCGGGCGGCCTCGATCACCGCGGCGACGGCGGCCTCCTCCACCCGTGCCGGTCGCGAGTCCAGGAAATCCGCGTAGCGGCGCCCCCGCGGCGCCGGGCAGTCCGCGAGTTCGGCGTCGCTCTCGGCGTGGACGAGCAGGACGCCGTCGAACCGGCGCAGGGCCCGCATCGCCGTCACGAGCCCGGCCGGTGAGAGCGGGGGGAGGTCCGGCGCCCCGGAGTCGGCCAGGAAGCACTTGAAACCCAGCACTCCCGCCCGGTGCAGCGCCTCCAGCTCTCCGGTGTTGCCGGGGGTCACCCCGGCCCAGAAGCCCACGTCGACGTGGCACCGCCCGGTGGCCGCCGCCCGCTTGACCTCCAGCGCCGCCACGTCGACCGTGGCCGGGACGCTGTCCACCGGCATGTCGACGAGCGTGGTGATCCCGCCCGCGGCGGCGGCGCGGGTCGCGGTGTCGAACCCCTCCCAGTCGGTGTGGCCCGGTTCGCCGATGTGCACGTGCGAGTCGACCAGGCCGGGCAGCAGCACCACGTCCGGGCCGAGCTCGATCACCTGAGCGGCGGCTCCCGCCGGGGCCCGGGAGGGGAGGACCTCGACGGCGACGATCCGCCCGTCCCGCACGGACACGGTGGCCGGTACCTCGCCGTGATCGGTGACCGCCCGGGAGGCCCGGATCACCAGGTCCGGCGGCCGGCTCCGCACTGCCGCCCCGGGCGGGGCCGCCGGAGTGCCGGAAGGCGGGCTCATGTCAGCCCCGGGGCGCCGGGACGACGGCCGGGCCGCCGGCCAGAACCCGTTCCAGAAGGAGCACGGCCTCGCCGGTGTCCTCGGCCACGGGGGCCAGCCGCAGGTCGTCGGCGCCGATGACCAGTTCGGCCGCGAACGCCTCCCGCAGCCGGCGCCATCGCGGGCCGAGCAGCACCAGCCGGGCGGCGCCGGGCTCGGTCTGCAGGGCGGACCAGACCACGGCCGCCTCGCCGAGCGTGCCCACCCCGCCGGCCAGCGCCACCACCGCGTCGGCGGTGAGCAGGTGGCGCAATCGCTGCGCGTAGTCGTCGGCCCAGCGCAGCTCGGTGCACCACGGGCTCGGAGTGAGCTCGGCCCACCCCCGCATCGGCAGCCCGATCACCGTCGCGCCCGCCTCCCCGGCGCCTCGCGCGGCGGCGCCCATCAGCCCGCCGTACCCGCCGGTCATCACCCGCCAGCCCCGGCCGCCGAGGGCCGAGCCGAGGGCGAGGGCCTCCCGCCAGGCCGGGTCGGGCTCCTCCAGCCGCGCCGATCCGATGACCGCCACGAGGGGCGGCCCCGGCGGCGTCTCATCCGGCGACGAGCTGGTATCCACGGAGCCCCTTCCTGGTGGAGAGGGTGATCAGCGCGCCGCGCAGCACGCCCTCCGAGTACTCGCTGCCGGGATTGATGGAACGGGAACGGCCGATGCCGGCCTCGCCGCGGGATTCGTGGATGTGCCCGTGCAGGCCCAGAAGCGGCTGGTAGGTGGCCATCGCGTCGCGTACGGCCTGCGATCCGACCCCGGTGATCACAGGGCTGCCGGACTTCAGCACCGGCCGGAACTCCGCGTCCAGGGCCATGGCCTGGTCGATCGGGGTGTCCTTGGGCGGCACGTGCAGGTTGAAGATCGCCTTGGACGGGTCGGGGACCTTGACGGCCTCGCGGTTGATGCGCTCGGCCAGCTGGTCCTCCGGCAGTTCCCTGGGGGAGTCCCAGGGGGTCGGGTTGGAGTAGCCGACCGAGATCATCGTGAAGCCGCCGGGCAGCTCCACGAGCTGTCCTTCCGGGTTGATCAGCATGTCGGAGGAGCCGAGCACGTCGTCGACGAAGAGCGGGTCGTCGTTTCCCGGCGCGAGCAGGCACATGATCCCGGTGCCCGCCAGCCGCTCCTCGGCGAGCGACATCCACGCCGACAGCGTCTCGTGCATGTATTTGCGGAAGGTCTCCTGGACCAGCTCGGGGCGGTCGCGGAACTCGGCGATCTGGTCGGGGGTGGTGTCGTAGGCGTAGAAGCCCGCGTCGGCGATCAGCTTCCGCAGGGCGGGCAGCTCCTCGGCCCCGACCTCCCGGTCCCGGCCGAACAGGTGCGACCGGTATCTCCCGCCGGTGCCCTCGACGATCGGCACCAGCATCTTGCCGGTGATGTCCCCACCCATGATCAGCACGTCGGCGCCGTAGAACTTGCCGGCGTTGACGAACTTGCGGAAGCAGCGGTCCGAACCGTGGATGTCCGTGGCAAAAAAGAGCTTGACCTCACGACTGCGCATCGATCGGCCCTCCAATCTCATCGGGGAGGTCGTACCAGGCCATGCGGCGGCCCACCGTGTTGCGGGCCCGCCACTTCAGCGACTTGGGGGCCGCGGCGAGCACGTCGCCGATCCCGCGCGCCCGGCCGGTGACGGTCTCGGCCTCGGCGGGGTCGAGCAGCTCGGCGGCGAGGGCGGGAAGCCGGGCGAGGTTGTCGGTGAAGGTGGTGTACCAGCCCCAGTCGGCGCTCGTGATCCTGACCAGCCGGTCGGTGCTGACGTGGTCGTTCTCCGCGGGCACGTCCGGGGCCCCGACCTCGTGGGTCAGCAGGATCGTCAGCGCGTCGGTGAGATCTTTGCGGTTGACCTCCACCACCTGCAGTTTGGTGAGCAGGAGGTCGGCGGGCGCGAGCGTCGCCGGATGCAGGGAGAGCCGGTCGGCGAGATCCATGCTGTGGCACATCTGGAAGCCGCCCACGAACACGTCCAGCTTGCGGTCGTTGGGCTCGTCGGTGAAGAGCATCCGCCGGTCGCCGCGCATGTTGTTGAACCGGACGTTGGGCACGTAGCCGAGCGCCGTCATGGCCGCCCGGAACGCCTTGCCCTCCTTGGGATGGATCACCACGTCGATGTCGCCGTAGTCGCGGCGCAGCGCGGCCGGCACGTCGCGGTGCCGGTGCCGGGCGACGGCGAGGCCGCCGATGAGGCGTACGGCCAGGTGGAGCTCGGCGAACGCGGCGGTGAGCCGGGTCGCCTCGGCCTCGATGTCGGCCAGTGGAACGGCAGTGGTCATGCCGGCTCTCCAATCACGATGCGGTGGATCGTGTCGTAGTGCTCGGTCTTCGCCGCCTCGCTGGGGAAGTTGTAGCTCTTCTTGCCCAGCACCTCGGCGAGGTGGAAACCGATCAGGCTCAGCGGCAGCGCCGCGAGCAGGGGCGAGAACTCCTCGGGCACGCGGGCGGCCAGCGGCAGGTGCAGCGCGGGCAGCTCCGGGGCGACGTCGCTGATGACGATCGGGTGGGCCCCGATGAAGTCCAGCTCGCTGAGGATCTCCCCGGCCCGGTCGGCGCTGGCCCCGGAGGGGGCCACCAGGACCACCGGCGTGCCGGCCGAGCTGACGAAATACTCCTCGTGCGCCCACTCCTCGATGTTGGTGCTCACCCCGACCACCTGCGGGCCCTCGAACAGTTTGGCCGCCCCGAACTTCGCGGAGGACTCGTTGGGCCCCGCCCCGAGGAAGGTGATCCAGCCGTGCCCGGCCAGCGACCGCGCCGCCTTGTCCGCCGGTCCGGCGTTGTCCGCCAGGGTCCGCTCGGCCAGTTCCGGTACGGCCCGCAGCGCGGCGCGCGCGGCGCGGACGCCGCGGCCCCGGGCCTCCGCCCAGCGCAGCGCGAGGTCGTCCAGGGTGGCGACCATGCTGAGATAGGTGCTGGTGCCGGGGGAGAAGCCCAGGGTCGGCACGTCGATCGGCAGCACGAGCTCGGCCGCCTCGGCCAGCGCGCCGCCCCGGTTGTTGGTCAGCGCGACGGTCAGGTGCCCGAACCGGCGCGCCTGCATCGCCGCCTCGGTGGTGCGGCCGACCTTGCCGGAGAACGACACGCACACCACCGCGCTCCGCTCCGGCAGGTAACGCACCTGGTAGCGGGCGAAGTCGAGGGCGTGCACGGCGCTCGCGGAGATCCCGGTGTGCCGCTGGAAAGCCAGCGCCGTGGCCAGGCCGGCGAAGTAGGAGTCGCCGCAGCCGACCATGAAGAGGTGTTCGACGCCGCGGCCGGTCAGGATCCGGGCGATCCGCTGCACCTGTCCGTCCGGGTCGGCCAGGTGCCGGGCGATCACGTCCGGGATCATGGCGATCTCCCGGCGCATGACGTCGATGTCGTACGGCGTCGCGGACGGCTCGCCGATGCGCGCGGCACCGGCCGTCAGGTCCGCGAACCGCTGCCGGGCGGTCTCCGGGTCGAGCCGGGCCAGGGCCAGCGAGCCGAACTCCTCCACCGCCCACGCCGCGGTCGCCGCGCCGCGCCGAACGGCCTCGGGCAGCGACAGGCCCGCGCCCAGGGCGGCGGCCATCGCCCCGCAGAAGGTGTCGCCGGCGCCGGTGGTGTCGACCGCGTCCGCCGGGTAGGCGCCGACGCGCTCGACCTCGGGCAGACCCTCGGCGTCGATCAGGGCGCCCTCGGCTCCCAGCTTCACCACCACGGCGCGGACGCCCCGCCGCCGCAGCTCCGCCGCGGCCCGGACCGGGTCGTCGTAGCCGGCCAGAGCGGCCAGCTCCTCCCTGCTGGGGACGAACACGTCGGTCCGCGTCGCCAGCTCCACGACGGCGTCGGGGTCGGCCCAGTCCTCGTGGGTGTCCAGCGTGATCAGCGCGCCCGGGGCGTGCGCCCTGATGTGCTCGACGAGCTCGGCCGCCGCGGGCAGCGGCATGGCCGCGACGTGCACCACCGGGGCCGGGTCGCCGAGCAGCAGGCTCTCCGGGATGTCGCCGGGCCGTACCGCCACCTGCTTGGAACGTTCCGAAGGGGTGCGGTAGAGCCAGTGTCTCCGCCCGTCCTCCTCGTAGACCACCCAGTTGCGGACCGTGGGACCGTCGACGGTCCGCACCCCGGAGGTGTCCACCTCCAGGCGGCCGAGGGTGTCCATGATCGCGGGTGGGAGATCGTCGCCACGCCTGGCGACGATCCCCGTCTCCGGATTCCACAGCCGCGCCGCGAGCACCGCGTAGACCGCGTTGCCGCCGGGGCTGGCCATCCGCACCGTACCGTCGGACCGGACGATGTCGTCGATGGTGAGGTTGCCGATGACCAGCACTCGCCGAGTGCCCGCCGTACCGGTCGGATGCATCTGAGAAACTCCTTCGTGATCGTCAGGCGGATGGGGCGGAGGTCATTCCGGCGGGATCTCCCGGAAGACCAGGCTGAGGTCCACGCCCCGCCTGCGGTTGATCAGGCGGGCCGCGACGTACCAGACGACCCCGGTGACGACCACGCCGAACATGAACCACAGCGAGAGCTGCCGGGTGACCGCGAACGTCGAGTTGATCGTGTTGTTGGCTATGAACATGACCATCAGCGTGCCGAGGGCGAGCACGCCGCCCGCTCCGGCCAGCGCCACGGCGGGGATGCCGAACACCCGCTTCCCGCCCGCCGACTCCCAGACGCCGGGCAGCCGGTACGGGAACACCACGCCGGCCAGCGCCACGACGATGAACGCCAGGATCTGGGCCAGCAGGGCGCCCAGCAGGCTGGCGTCGGACCAGTTGACCAGCGCGATGAGCGCGATCTCGCCGGTGACGGCGCACAGCGCGATGGCCTTCACCGGGGTGTGGAACCGCTCGCTGACCTCACCCAGCTTCTGCGGCACCGTACGGTCCAGCGACCAGGCGAGCATGTAACGGGTGGCCTGCATCGTCGACAGCGGGGTGCCCATCACCGCCCAGATCACAAAACCGACGCCGAGGATGAGCAGCAGGACGACGTTGTGCGTCAGCAGCGCGGCCAGGAAGTTGAAGCCGGGGGGCAGGCCCGCGGGAAGTCCGAGGGCGCCGGGGTCGGCGTTGGAGAGGTACCCCAGGCTGCCCAGCCACTGGGAGCTGACGTGGCTGGTGAGCACGAGCGTGATCAGGGCGAGCACGAGGCCGTTGACCAGCACGCCGCCGACCATCGCCCGGTACTGGGTCTTGGAGGCGCGCTTGATCTCGCCGCCGATCTGCGCGGAGCCCTGCGCGTAGCCGACCACGAAGAACACCCACGGCAGCATCAGCACGGTGTCGGCGAGGCTGAACGGCGCGCTGTTGCCGGTGTAGCCGGCCTTCTCCGCCGCCGGGATGATCTGGTTGAAGGTCAGCCCGTGGTTGCCGCGGGCGAACTCGTTCCAGCCGGCGGAGATGTGCCCGCCCTTGAAGAGCAGGAGCGCGAAGGAGAGCAGCAGGCTGAGACCGGCGATCGCGAAGAGGAACTTCTGCCACCGCCAGTACCGCTGCCCGCCCGCCGCGATGAGCACGCCGAAGCCGACGGTGATGATCGTGCCCAGCCCGAGGACCCACCACTGGGTGGTGACGCCGAACAGGTCGTGCTTGCCGAGCAGGCCGTTGCTCATGTTCAGCCAGACCGGCTGGCCGGTGACCGAGGTCAGCGTGGCCAGCGCCGCCGGGACCGCGAAGGTCAGCGCGAAGTAGGCGTTGAACCCGATCCAGAAGAAGATCATCCAGAGGCCCTGGCTCCACGAGAGCAGGAAGCCGACGATCGGGTGCAGGGTCCGGCTGACGAAGACGTAGTCCCCGCCGGAACGGGGCATGGCGGCGGAGAACTCGGCATACACCCGGAGCAGCGTGAACGCCATCAGCAACGTGCCGATGACCACCGCGAGCAGCATGTTGCCGCCCGAGAACGCGGTCTGCGCCTGGAGGAACAGGTAGACGCCGCCGACCGCGACGTTCATTCCAAAGGTGTTCATGACGAAGGCGTCGAAGAACGACACCTCGCGGATGAGTCCGGTGGCGTTGCGGACGAAGACGCCGGCCTGCCTGTCGGAAGAGGACGCCGGTAGTTTGATCGGTGTGGCCACGGCAATGGCCCCTCTCTGTCGAGCGGTGAAGCGGTGGAGCGATGGAGTAGGGCAGCCGTGAAGCCGCCGGGTCAATGGGGGGCGTCGTCGGGAAGGCCGGCGGCGCGGGCCGGGAAGCCCGCTCCGCGCTGGGGGTGACTTTCGATCTCGAATCGGAACCGGTCGGCCTGGTAGAGGACCTGGGAGAACTCCACCGGGGTGCCGTGCTGGTCATGGGTGACGCCCTGCACGCGCAGGAGCGCCTCGCCCACCGGGACCTGGAGGTGGGTGGCCTGCTCGGGGAGTGCCCGCACCACCTCGATGACGTTGCGGGCGAAGGTCATCACCGTCCCGTACCGCTCCTCCAGCAGGTGGTACAGGGAGCCGCTCAGATCCATGCCGGGCAGTCCGGGGAACAGCGACACCGGCAGTGACGCCGTGAGCAGCCCCACCGGTTCGCCGGCCAGGAACGCCACCCGCCGCAGCCGGAAGAGCTCGGCGCCGTCCGGAATCCGCAGGGCCTCGCCGGCCGGATCGCCGGCGGGGATCGTCTCCGCCGTCAGCACGCGCATCGCGGTGGGCAGCCCGGTCGCCTTGAGCGTGGCGGTGAAGCTGGACAGCAGCTGGATCCGGGTGCCGACCTTCGCCTCCCGGACGTATGTCCCGCGACCGCGGGTCCTGGTCAGGTAGCCGTCCTTGACAAGCGCCAGGATCGCTTGCCTGACGGGGGCGAGGCTGACCCCCAGACGGGCCGCGTACTCCTTCTCCTGCATGAGTTTGCCGCCGGGAACGAGACGTCCGGACACGATCATGTCGAGCAGCAGCCGGTAGATCTGCTCGTGGTAGGGGAGTGAGGACCCGCGATCGATTTCGCCTGGTGGTTCAGTGGATGACGGGTCCCATGACGCAGACGGTCTCATATGCGAAACGTAAAGATTATAAGTTTCTAATGTATCACTCTCACATTGCGTTTTGGTGGCGGAAAGGTAATGTGATCTACTTTCTGACCTGGGGAAACGCGTCGGATCTTGACGTGCTCGCCGCCTGGATCGCGGTGCGGCCGGAGGTGCCTCGGCTCGAATCCGTGGTCGCCGAGCCGTTTCCCCGGCGGTGACCGGGGTGGCCCTCGACGAGGGAGCCGCACGCGCGGCGGGGGACGGTTTGCGGTCCGGATCCGGGGGCTTCCGGGAGCCGCGGGTACCCGCTCCTGTGGCCGGGCGGGCCCGCGGACGAACCTGGTCGCGCGACGCCGCCGGGATGACGGTCCCGGCGGCGGAATCAGCGGGTCTCCGGGCGGGTTGCAGCCAGGTGTGAAGGTTGAAATTTACTCAGACGTGGTCTGTCCCTGGTGCTACATCGGCCACGCGCGCTTCGCCCGTGCCGTCGAGCGCTACCGGGCGAAGGGAGGCGAGGTGGAGGTCGAGTTCCGGCCGTTCCAGCTCGCCCCGGATACGGAGTCCAACGGGGAACTCACCCTCAAATGGGCTGCCGAGAAGTTCGGCGGGGCCGAGCGGGCCGCGCAGATGTTCGGCAGGGTGACCGACGTCGCCGCCGAAGACGGGCTGGTCCTGGACTTCGATCACTCGATCCAGGCCAACACCTTCGACGCGCACCGCCTCATCCGGCTCGCGGGCGAGCAGGGCAAGGGGCAGGAGGCGCTCTACGCGCTCTTCCAGGCCCACTTCACCAAGGGGCTCGACATCGGCTCGCGCGAGGCCCTCGCCACGCTGGCCACCGAGCTCGGCGTGCGGGTGGATCTCGAAGGGCAGGACGGCGTGGCGGAGGTGAGGGAGGAACTGGCCCAGGCTCGCGCCCTCGGCGTCAGCTCGGTGCCGCTGTTCTTGTTCGAGGGGCAGTTCGCCGTCTCCGGCGCCCAGCCCGAGGACACCCTGCTCGCCGCGCTCGAAGAGGTCGCCGAGCGTACCGGTCAGACCCCGGCGGCCAGGGCCGTCAAGGCCGCGGCGGCCGGCGGGGACGCCTGCGACGACGAGGGCGTCTGCGCCGTCTGACGGCGGTGCGGAGCCGGTGGGGCGGCGGGCGGGTCCTCGCCCGCCACCCCGTTCGCGGCCTCGCCCCTCACCTTTTTCGCGGCGTCGCTCGTGGCCTCGCCCGTCACCCCGTTCGAGGTACCGCTCGCCACCTCGCTCGCGGTGTCGCTCGTGGCCCGGCTCATGACGTCGGCGGGGTGAGGGGTCCAGCTGGAGAGGCCGAGGTCGCCGGAGCGGTAGTGACGACGGCAGAGGACCTGGTAGCGGATCGGGTCGGCGCCGGTGTCGCCGATGACCACCTGCTCGCCGGTGCGCACCAGGTCGCCGCCGACCACCCGGGCGTTCAGCCGTCCCGGACGCCCGCACCAGCACAGGACCTCCACCTGGAGGCGGCTGATCTCGTCGGCCAGCTCGAACAGGCGTTGGGCGGCCGGGAACATCTGTGAGCGGAAGTCCGAAGCCAGGCCGAAGGCGTAGACATCGATGCCGAAGTCGTCGGTGAGGTCGGCGAGCTGCTCGATCTGGGCGACCGTGTAGAAGCACGCCTCGTCGCAGATCACGTAGTCGATGCGCTCGTGCGCGCGGACCAGGGCCACCAGGTCCAGGTCGTCGACGACCTCGACGGCCTCGCTGCCCAGCCCTATCCGGCTGGTGACCTGGGGACCGCCGGAGCGGTCGTGCTTGGTCAGCACCAGCCCTCGCCTGCCCTGGCGGCCGTGGTTGTAATTCATCTGAAGGGCCAACGTGGACTTGCCGCAGTCCATTGGGCCGAAGTAGAAGCGCAGCACTCCATCCCTGGAGCCGACGGGAACAGCGGAGAGCGCAGACAATTCGGTCACGGGGGGCCAGCCTAGTGGGTCACATGGGACTGTTTGGGCAGGCGGTGCGTCGGTAGAGGTGTGTGGTCCTGTGCTGACATAGCCTGACTTGGCTTGGTTGTGAAAAGCGTGGGAGATTCCTTTTGCCTATCAAAAAGTGGGAGAACCTGTGACGACCACCAATAACTCCGCTCCGCCCCTCGGCAAGACCCCGGCCACCACGACCTCCGGTCCCTCCACCGCGGAGACCTCGGAGATGCCCACGGCGCTCGCGGCGATGATGACCGAGGACGAGGCCGTCGCCGCCCAGGCCGAGGCGGCCCGCTGGCGGTACGGGTTCCTCGTTGTCATCACGGGACTCGTGGTCATCCTGATCGGGTTCGTGGTGATCTCACTGCGCAGCGAGGACACGAACGCCGCGTTCGCCGGCCTCGTCGGGGTGTCGGGTGCGATCATCGGCGCCTACTTCGGCGTGCAGGTCGGTCAGTCCGGTAAGGACCGGGTCGAATCCGAGCTGCGCCGCACGAACGAGATCGCCATCAGGCTCGCCGCGAAAATCCACGCGCACGACGCCGACGCGGTGATCAACTCCACCATGGGTCCCCGCCGCCGCTGAGATCGTCCGGGCCGGGGTCGCGACCGCCTGCGATCATCCTCGCTCCGGCTCCGTCAAGGCCGCCGCCGACGGCCTCGCGGTCGCCAACACTGCCCAAGGACCGGGCGAAGCTTCGGCAGGGTCCGCCGATTTGCGGACGCCGCGGGAGTGGGTAGACACGGGGGCATGCGCAGCGTCCGTATCGGCGTCGACACCGGAGGCACGTTCACCGACGTGGTCTCGGTGGACGAACAGTCCGGTGAGATCACCACGACCAAAACTCCCTCCACCCCTGCCAATCCGGCCGACGGATTCATGGAGGGGGTACGGAAGGTCCTGCGGAGGGCGAGCGCGGAGACCGGCGCCGAATCGGGGATGGAGGCCGTGTCGGCCGTCGTCCACGGCACCACGGTCGCCACCAACCAGCTCCTTGAGGACCGCATCGCCGATCTGGGCTTCATCACCACCGAGGGCTTCGAGTTCATCCTGGAGATCGCCCGGCAGAGTGTCCCGGACGGCTACGGCAACTCCTACTTCTGGGTGAAACCGCCCCGCATCGTTCCGGTGCACCGGATCAAGACCGTCGGCGGGCGTCTGGACCACACCGGCGCCGAGGTCCGGCCGTTCGACGAGGCGCAGGCCGTGGCGGCGGCCAGGTGGTTCCGCGAGCGGGGGATCACCGCGATCGGGGTGTGCTTCCTCCACTCCTACGCCAACCCCGGCCATGAGCTGCGCATGCGCGAGGTCCTTGAGCGGGAGCACCCCGGCGCGGTCGTCTCGATCTCCAGCGACGTGTTGCGTGAGTACCGCGAGTACGAACGGTCGGTCACCACGCTGGTGGACGCCGCGGTCAAGCCGACCATGCGCCGCTACATCGCCAACCTGGCCGAACGGCTGGAGAAGGCGGGCGGGAGCGGCCTGCCGTTCTCCGTCATGAAGAGCAACGGCGGCGTGCTGTCCGCGGCCGAGGTCGTGAACCAGCCGATCACGACCGTGCTCTCCGGCCCGGCCGCGGGCGCGCTGGGAGCGGCGCTGATCGCCGCCACCGCCGGGCGCCCCTCGGTGATCACCCTGGACGGCGGCGGCACCTCCACCGACGTCGCGGTGGTCGTCGACGGGGAGCCCTCGCTGACCACCGAGGGCAGCATCGGCCGCTACCCCTGCAAGATCCCGATGATCGACATCGTCACCGTGGGGGCGGGAGGCGGATCCGTCGCGTGGATCTCGCCCGAGGGCACGCTGAAGGTGGGTCCCCGCTCGGCCGGGGCCGATCCGGGTCCGCTCTGCTACGGCAAGGGCGGCACCGAGGTCACCGTCACCGACGCGCACGTCTTCCTCGGCCGGGTTCCCCCGCACCTGCTCGGCGGGGAGATCCCGCTCGACGCGGACGCCGCCCGCCAGGGAATCGAGGCGCTGGCGGGCAAGATCGGGCTCACCCCCGAGCGGACCGCGGCCGGCATCCTGGAGATCAGCGCGTTCAACCAGTCGAACGCCATCCGCCAGATCACCGCCAAGCGCGGCCTGGACGTGCGCGACTTCCCCATGGTCGCCTTCGGGGGCTCGGGGCCGCTGCTGGTCTGCCGGTTGATCGACATCCTCGGGCTGCCGTCGGTGATCGTCCCGCCCGACCCGGGCAATGTGTCGGCGTTCGGGCTGTTGACGGTGGACGTCAAGAACGACTACGTGCGCACCTTCGTCACCCGCGACCTCTCCCTGCCCGCCGCCGCGGAGATCTTCGGCGACCTGGAGGGACAGGCGGCCGAGGCCCTCGACCGCGAGGGGTTCGCCGCCGGCAGGCACGTCTACGCCCGCAGCGCCGACCTGCGCTACTACGGCCAGGCCTACGAGGTCCGGGTGCCCGCCCCGGCGGGGCCGCTGGACGAGGCGTGGCGGGCCGAGGTGCTGGACCGCTTCCACGAGGCGCACCGGAGGCTCTACGGGTACGGCTACCGGGACGACCCCCGGCACGGCGTCGAGTGGGTCAACCTCCGGGTCTCGGGCATCGGACCGATCACCCGCCCGGTCATCGGGCGCAGGCCGTACGGCGTGGCGGACCCCGAACCGGCGGCGGCCCGCGAGGTCTTCTACGACGAATGGGGCCCGGCCCCGATCCACCGCCGCGCCGCCCTGGCCGCCGGGACGGCGATCGCCGGTCCCGCGGTCATCGAGGAGTACGGGTCCACGCTCCCGGTGCATCCCGGTTTCACGGCCACCGTGGACGCGTTCGGAAACCTGGAGGTGCGCCGTGAGGAGTGGTGAGCGACCGATGAGCACGGAGCGGCCGGGGAAGATGGCGGATCCGGTGCTGGTGGAGATCGTCGAGGGCACGCTGGCGTCGGTGGAGAGGGAGGTCGAGACCGCCATCGCGCGGACCGCCCGTTCGCCGATGATCCGCGACGCGCACGACTTCCGGGCGGGCATCCATGACGTACGGCTGCGCAAGCTGACCGGCAGGTCCTACTCGGCGCTGGTCCAGCCCGTCGTCAGGGACTTTCCCACCGAGGAGATGAAGCCCGGCGACGTGTTCTTCCACAACGACGTCTACCTGTCGGAGGGCGGGATCGGGCATCTGCCCGACCTGTGCGTCACGGTCCCTGTCTTCCACCGGGGGGCGGTGGTCGCCTTCGTGCAGGCGTTCGGCCATCACGACGACATCGGCGGGTCGGTGCCGGGTTCCATGCCGAGTCACGCGCGGAGCGTGTTCGAGGAGGGACTGATGGTCCCGCCGATCAAGCTGTGGGACGAGGGGGTGCCCAACCGGGCGGCGCTCACGATCATGACGCGTAACTCGCGGATGCCCGACTCGCTCGCCGGTGACCTGGACGCCGAGTGCTCGGCCTGCCTGATGGGCGCGCGGCGGCTGGGGGAGCTGTTCGACCGCTACGGGCGCGAGGCGGTGGAGGACTGCTTCGACGCGATCATCTCCAAGACCACCGAGACGTTCCGCAGGGAATTGCTGGCCAAGATTCCCGAGGGCACGCACGTGTGGGAGGACTACGCCGAGCACGACGGGGTGGACGAGCCCCGCCTGCACACCCAGCGGATGACCCTGATCGTCGACCACACCGCCACGCCTCCGCTCGTCATCGACTTCACCGGCACGTCGCCGCAGGCCAAGGGGCCGATCAACCACGCGGGCGACTACGCCGACGGGGTGTTCCTGAAGAAGTGGCTGGCGCCGATCCTGCGCAACCTGGCCGACACCCCCGAGCGGATGGCGGAGCTGGACGTCAACGAGGGAGTCGTCCCCCTCATCGAGATGAGGTTCCCGGAGAAGGGAACCCTGCTCACCCCGATCTTCCCGGCGCCCACGAACGCCCGGACGTTCGTGATCCTGCGCCTGCTGGGGGTGCTGGCCGGGGTGCTGGCCAAGGCGACCGGCGGCCGGATGCCCGCCGACCAGGAGACCATCCGCTACACGGGTGTCTACGGCGAGGACGCCGGCGGCACGCCGTACCTGATGAGAGAGGTCCTCGGCGGTGGCTCGGGCGGACGCTGGTACGCCGACGGGGAGGACACCATCCACGTCGTCCCCGACTCGCGCAACATCCCGGTCGAGTTCGCCGAGTCCCGCTGGCCGTTCCGGGTCGAGCGACTGGGCCTGGCGCGGGACTCCGGTGGCCCGGGTCTCTATCGGGGAGGTCTCGGCTACGACAAGCATCTGCGGATGCTCCGGGACGCCTCGTTCATGTCCATCGCCGACCGTTCGATCCTGTCCTGCTGGGGGGTGAACGGCGGCCGGGCAGGCCGGCCGTTCGTCGTGGAGATCGAGGGCCGGGTGATGGAGGGCCTGGTGGACGACTCGCCGGTCCGCGCGGGCGAGGTCGTCCGTGTGCGCACCACGGGCGGTGGCGGCTGGGGTTCGCCGCTGGACCGCGATCCGGCGCTGGTGGCCGCCGACGTCCGTGACGGCAAGGTCTCGGCCGAGGGGGCCCGTGACGACTACGGGGTGATCCTGTGCGGCCCCGCGGACGATCCGTCGGTCGACGAGGAGGGTACGAGCCGCCTCCGCGCCGAGTCGCGTGCCCGCGTCCCCGCCGAAGCCCCGTTCTTCGACCGGGGTCCCGGGTTCCCGTCGCTGTCGGGCGGCCTGCCGTACGCGGAGGTGGACCGCCTGTGAGGCCGTCGCGATTATTCCGGGAATACGGCGCTTGACCATTCACAGGTGAAAATTTTAACCGAGCTAGTCCGTCATCCTCATAGGCAGGTAAGGCAAATCGGAGGAATATAGTTGATTAGTAATCAATGGCGTCAAGCTGGGCGTATTTCACCATGAACGCCCCAGAAGGAGGCCATTAACCGGCAAAGAAAAGAGAAGACCATGACCGAACTCCCACTCGATGTCATGAGCATCCTCGCTGATGAGGTCGTCTCTGTCGAAGACTGGCGGACCGAGCTGGTCGACGGAAACACCGACTGAACACAGCCGCTGAAGACCTCAGAGGCCGGTGGGCTTCCCGTGCGGAAGCCCACCGCCGGCCGGAATCACGATCAGGTGAGGCGAGCCGATGACAATGGCATGGCAAGAGGGGGACAAGGAACGGATCGTCTACCCCGGGGCGCGACGTCAAGAAGTGGTCGAAGAACTGCATGGACGCCCGGTGGCCGATCCCTACCGCTGGCTGGAGTCGGGCGAAGGGGCCGAGTGCGCGGCATGGCTGGCCGCCCAGGGCGATCTTCTGGCGGCGCACGAGTCCACCTGGCCGCAGCGGGCCATGTTCCACCGGGTGGTCGCGGAGCTGGCCGGCAACGGCGCGGTGGCCGTTCCGGCGGTGACACCGCCGCTGTGGCGAGCCGGGCGTCGTTTCTTCCTCCACCGCGCGGCCGATCAGGAACTGCCCGTGCTGATGGTCTCCGCCGACGGCGGGCCGCCTCGTGCGCTGGTCGATCCCCTGGAGGTGGATCCGTCGGGACGCACGACGCTGGACGCCTGGCGGCCGTCGTGGACGGGCGACCTGCTGACCTACCAGCTCTCCTACCAAGGTGACGAGCACCCCACGCTGTGGGTGATGGACGTGTCCAGTGGCCAGACCGTCGACGGCCCGCTGGTTCCGGGCCGGGCGACGCCGACGGCGTGGCTGGCCGACGACGACGGGTTCTACTACGTGACCCTCGCCCAGGCCCGGGCCCCGGGCGCGGCGCCCCGGCGCGCGGCCGGGCTGTACCAGATCGGGTCCGGCGTCGTGGCGCCGAAACGCCAGGTCCGGCTGCACCGCATCGGCCAGGATCCCGACGAGGACGCGGTGGTCTTCGAGACCTCCTCCTCGCAACTGTCGGTCAAGATCAGCCCTGAGGGGCGGTGGCTGATGCTGAGCTGCGCGCCGGGAGCGCAGAGCGGCAACACGCTCTGGCTGGCCGGGGTGCCCGCCGGGCGAGAGCACCTCCTGTGGCCGCGTCTCCTTCACGACGGGAGAGCGGACGGCACTCAGGCGGTGCTCACCTTCGGCCCCGGCGGCCGGGTCTACGCGATCACCGATGCGGGTGCGCCGTTCGGCCGGTTGTGCGCCGTCGACCTGAGGGACCCCCGGGCCGCGGCATGGCGCACCCTGATCGCCCAGGACCCGCCCGCGGTGCTCACCGGCTGCGTGCCGCTCCACACCCCGGCCACGGGCTCCGGTCCCGATCCTGATCCCGACTCCGGTTCCGGTTCCGGTGAGGCCTATCTGCTGCTGAGCCGATCCCGCCACGGCGTGGCCGAGCTGTCCCTGCACGACGGCGAGGGCCACATGATCACAGAGGTGCCGGCGCCGGGCCCGGGGTCCGTCACCAAGCTCACCGCGCCTGCCCGCGGCGGCGAGGACGCGTGGTTCAGCTACAGCGACTTCGTCACCGCCCCGGCCGTCTACCGCTTCAACCTGCGCGACAGGCGCTGCCGGCCCGCCGTCCCCGTCCTCGTGGACTCGGCCTCTCCGGGGGCCGATCCGCGGCAACCGCCCCCGCTGATCCGTCAGGTCACCTACACCTCTCCCGACGGCACCCCGGTGCAGATGTATCTCATCCTCCCGGCGCAGACCCGGCTCCCGGCCTCCGGCCCCCCGGCGTACGGTCCCCGTCCGACGCTCCTGACCGCCTACGGCGGATTCGGAGCCTCCTGCCTTCCCGCCTACTCGCCCACGATCCTGGCGTGGGTGAGGGCCGGCGGAACCTACGCGATCGCCAACGTGCGCGGCGGCGGCGAGTACGGGACCAGCTGGCACGCCGCCGGTCGCGGCGCCAACAAACCGAATGCCTTCGCCGACTTCGTCGCCGCCGCCCGCTGGCTGATCGACCACCGGTGGACCACCCCGCGGCAACTCGCGATCAAAGGGGCCTCGCACAGCGGGCTCATGGTGGCCGCGGCCCTCACCCAGAACCCCGAGCTGTTCGCCGCCGCCGCCTGCTCCGCCGCGGTCCTGGACATGGTCCGCTACCCGAGCTTCGGCCTGGGCCCGTGGTGGGTCGCCGAGTTCGGCGATCCCGGTGAGGCCGACCAGTTCGACACCCTGCTCGGCTACTCCCCCTACCACCGGGTCCGGCCGGGCGTCGCCTACCCCGCGGTGCTCCTCACCAGCCCGCACCACGACACGCGCGTGGACTCCATGCACACTCGCAAGATGACCGCCGCCCTCCAGCACGCCAGCACCTCGGGCAAGCCCGTCCTGCTGCGCTACGAGGAAGGCGTCGGCCACGGACCACGTGCCGCCTCCCGCTGGAGCGCGCTGCAGGCCGACATCCTCGCCTTCTGCGCCGCCCACACAGGCCTGGGATGCCCCGGCACCCCTGCGCTGCCCTGATCGGCGTCACCGCCTGACCTGCTCCGCGACCCACGGCCGCCGGGCGCGAGCCGTACGGGCGGCCGTCAGGGGGTCTTGCGGCGGCCTTGCCGTCGAGCGCCGTCGCCCCCTTCGACGCGGTGTCTTCCGGTGCTCCCCGCGCCCCGGTTCCCGGCTGTCAAGATCGGCAAGATACGCTCACCTCCTGCCTGGTCGAGAAAATTGTGATGGTCTTCCGTTGGTTGCGGCTTTTGTTCCTATATGGGTACTGGCGCTGCTCGGTTTCACGGCGGGGCGTTTCCGGCTGCTCGGCGCGGAGGCCGATCGGGTGCTCGGCGGCTTCGTCTTCCACCTCGCGATGCCGGCCGCGCTGTTCTCCGTTCTCCTGCGGACCCGGCTGTCGTTCAGCGTGCCCGCGTTGGGAGCCTTCGCCGCCAGTACCGTCGTGACCATGGCCGTGGGCTTCGTCCTGAGCCGCCGGATCTTCGGCCGGAAGCCCGGCGAGGCCACGATCGGCGCGATGACCGCCGGTTACGTGAACTCCGCGAACCTCGGTATCCCGGTCGCGTTGCAGGTGCTCGGCGACGCCACCTTCCTGACCGGGGTGCTGCTGTTCCAGGTCCTGGTGGTCACTCCCGTGGTGCTCACGCTCCTGGACAGGGGCGCGGGCAGCAGGATCCGGCCGGCCCGGCTGGCGAGCCTGCCGCTGCGCAACCCGGTGATGCTCGGTATGGCCGCCGGCGTGCTCTGCTCGGTGTCCGGCTGGCGTCCGCCATCGGTGATCGCCGATCCGCTCGCCCTGCTCGGCGACGCCGCCGTGCCCGCCGCCCTGGTCGCCATCGGGCTCTCCCTGACCGTCCGCGGCCCGGCCCTGGCGGGGGAACGGGCCGAGGTGCTGGGACTGTCGGCGCTGAAGCTGCTGGCCCAGCCGCTGCTGGCGTACCTGTTCGGGCTCGCGGCACAGCTCCGTCCGGCCGAACTGCTCGCGCTGGTGGTCTGCGCGGCGCTGCCCACCGCGCAGAACGCCTACATCTTCGCCCGCGAATACGGCCAGGCCGACTCGGTGGCGCGTGGGACCGTGATCACCAGCACCGCGCTGTCGATGCTCACCCTCGCGGGGATCGGCTGGCTGCTGGGCTGACCCGGGGTGCCTGACGAGGTTCGAGGGTCGCCCGCCGGGTTTCGGCGGGCAGGCGCTTCCTGGCCGCGCATCAGGTCGTGGCGGCCGGTGCTTCCGGGCCGCATCAGGTCGTGGCGGGCCGGTGCCCAGGGGCCGTGGACGCGGTGCTCACCCTCCGGCGCCCCGGAGGACCTGGCCTTCAGAGCCCGCGATACGGTTCCTGGCATGCTTCGATCACCCGAAATCGGACCGTCGTCATCCCCCGTGACCGCGGACGATCTCGACTGGGCCGTCCGGCTCGCCGTCGGCGCCCTCCGGGAGGCGTCCCCGGCGGCCTGGGACGGCAAGGCCGGTTCGCTGGAGTGGGACTGCTGGGAGACGGTCGAGCACCTCAGCGACGACCTCTTCGCGTACGCCGCCCAACTGGGTCTCAGGACCCCGCCCTTGGACGGCTACGTCCCCTTCGCGGTGGAGAGGCGGAGACCCGGAGGTCCCGCGAACACCGTCCACGCCGACCGTGCGGCGGGGCCTGCCGGGCTGTTGCAGGTGCTGGAGGCGAGCGGCGCCCTGCTGGTCGCCATGGTGAGCACGACGCCGTCGCAGGTCCGCGCCCACCACGTCTTCGGGGCGTCGGACCCGGAAGGCTTCGCCGCGATGGGAATCGTGGAGACGCTGGTCCATACCCACGACCTGGCCAAGGGGCTCGGGCTCACCTGGAACCCGCCCGCCGAGCTGTGCTCGCGGGTGCTCACCCGGCTGTTCCCGGACGCCCCGCGGACCACGGACCCCTGGTCCACCCTGTTGTGGGCCACCGGACGCGCCGAACTGCCCGGACACCCGCGTCTCACCACCTGGCGCTGGTACGGCGAACCCCGCTCGTAGATCCTCGGGCGCCGCGACGGGCGGGCCTCGCGGGGGTCGCCGTCACGCCGGGACGATGCCGTCGAACGCGATGGGGAGGTGGCGAGGACCGCGCAGGAACGGGTGCTGCCGGTAGGGCGGCGGGTCGGTGACGAGCCGTGGGTTGACGAGCCGGCGCGTGAGTTCGGTCAGCGCGAGTTGCGTCTCCATCCGGGCGAGCGGGGCGCCGAAGCAGTAGTGGATGCCGCCGCCGAATCCGAGGTGCTGGTTGTCCTGGCGGTCGGGGTCGAAGCGGTCCGGGTCGTGGAAGCGTTCGGGGTCGCGGCTGCCGGAGGCGAGGAGCAGGGTGACGACGGAGCCCCGGGGGATGGTGGTGCCGGCGAGGTCGATGTCGGACAGCACGTTCCTCCCGGTGGCCAGCGCCTGAACCGGCGGGTCGTAGCGCAGCAGCTCCTCGACCGTGCCGATGACCAGGTCGGGTTCGTGACGCAGCCGTTCGAGCAGTTCGGGACGGCGCAGGAGGGTGAGCACCCCGTTGGCTATGAGGTTGACGGTGGTCTCGTGACCGGCGATGAGCAGCAGCGCCGCGGTGCTCAGCAGGTCGTCCGACGGCATGTCGGCGTCGAGGGCGAGGGCGGAGAGCAGGTCGTCGCCCGGATGCCGGCGATGGGCGCCCACCAGCCCTTTCAGATAGCGGCCCAGTTCGGCCGTCGCGGAGAAACGCCGCCGCTGACGTTCGGGCAGGGGACCGGTCGTCTGGTCGTTGGCCTCGATGATCGTCTGGGACCACCGGTGGAAGAGCCGGTCGTCCTCGCGGGGCACCCCGAGCAACTCGCAGATCACCGTGACGGGGAGCGGGTAGGCGAAGTCGTCGACGATGTCGGCCCGGTTCCCGCCGTCGAAGCCGTCGATCAGGTCCGTGACGATCTCGGCCATCCTGGGTGCCATGCCGTCGACCCGGCCGGGGGTGCCGGGAGGCCCGAAATGTCTCATCGCCGTGCACCGGAGCCGGTCGTGGCCGGGCGGATCGAGCCGGATGAAGGCGGGCGGCAACTCCGGGGTCTCCTCGCCCGGTGCCGCCCCCACCGCGGTCAGCTCGGGAATCCCGCGCGGGTCGGAGCTCACCCGCGGGTCGTGCAGCAGGGCGACGATCTCCTTGTAGGTACTGACCACGTAGGTCCCGTCCGACTGCCGCGCCACCGGGGTCTTGCGGAGCTCCGCGTAGAGCGGGTACGGATCCGCGCGGTTGGAGTAGTCGAGGATCTGTTCGAAGGCACCGGTCTGTGCCATGTGGATGGCCTCCCTTGACCTCTGGACTCCATGAGACGGGGCCGGCCCGTGCGCCGGGTCCTCGGTGTCACGGGTCCCGCCGCACCAACGTGGCGCGCCGTTCGTCCGGGTTGTGGCCGGTCACCACCACGGTGGCGCCCTGGGTGGCGGAAACCCGGTTCGGAATCTCCGCCGGGACGACCTGCACCTTGGCGGGCCGGCCGGTCATGTCGAAGTCGGGCGGGAACGGCGCGGCCCGCTCGATCAGTCCTTGGTAGAACTCCAGCGACATCGCCTGGTCGAAGGTGACCGCCGCGGTGATGCGGCCCCGGTAACCGTAGGCGGCGACGAACCGGCGGTCGGCGACCGAGCCCTGGGTGACGGCGACCTCGTCGGCGAAGCTCGGCACTCCGACGGACTTGATGTTGGTGCCGAACTGGGCGGACCAGAAGACGGGCAGGGACAGGTGCGGCCAGCGGTCGCTCGCCGCGCTGATCATGTTGTGGGCCGCGACCTGAGCCTGGGTGATCGCATTGCCCCAGTGTTCGAGGGAGAGGAACTGGTACTCGTAGACCGGGTGAGGGAAGCGCGCCACGTCCCCCGCGGCGAAGATGTCGTCGGTGACCAGGCCGTTGGCGTCGAAGGCGCGGCAACCCGCGTCGCAGCTCACCCCCCACACGCCGGCGGCCAGCCCCGAGCCCTCCAGCCATTCGACATTGCGTTCCGCGCCGAGCGCGGCCACCGCCACCTCGACGTCGATCGCACTGCCGTCGGACAGGTGCGCGCGGCGCAGCCGTCCGGCCCCGTCTCCTTCCAGAGCCGTGACCGTGACACCGCAGCGCAGGTCCACGCCGTGCTCCTGCTGCATCTCCGCCGCGATCGCACCGATCACCCCGCCCAGCGCGTCCACCATCGGAGCCGGTCCGCGCTGGACGACGGTGACCGGCAGGTCCAGCTCCCGGCAGACGGAGGCGACCTCCGAACCGTTGAAGCCGGCGCCGATCACCAGCACCCGGCGGGGGCCGGCCGCCAGCCGTTGCCGCAGCAGGGCCGCGTCCTCGCGGGTGCGCAGCACGAACACCCCGTCCAGGGCCGCCTCCGCCTCGTTCGGCCATGGCCGGGCACGCACCCCGGTAGTGATCAGCAGGCGGTCGAACTCGACCCCCCGGCCGTCGGCGAGAAGGACCTGTTTGCCGTCCAGGTTCAGCCCGGTGGCCCTCTGCCCTCGCAGCCACTCGGCGTCGAACTCGCTGCGCCGGGGAAGCGCGGTGTATTCGGCGGGCATCTGCCCGGTCAGGACCTGCTTGGACAGCGGCGGGCGATCGTAGGGCTCGGACGGCTCGTCCCCGATCAGGGTCAGCGATCCCTCGTAGCCCTCCCTGCGCAGCGTCGCCGCGGCGCGCAGCCCGGCCAGGGAGGCGCCGACGATGACGATGCGGCCGACCCCCTCCAGCGCCTTCCCGCGCCTGGCGCGGGGCGCGGCGGCCTTCTTCGGCCCGGTCTCCTTCGGTCTTCCCAGAGTGTCCACCTGGTCGACCACCAGGGCCTGGACCGGGCAGGCCGCCGCCGCGCGCAGGACCCGCCCGCGTTCCGCGTCGTCCGGGTGAAGCTCGTACATCAGCGCTTCCGCATGATGCATCTTGAAGACGTCCGGGGCGAAGAAGGCACACTGCCCGTATCCCTGACAGCGCGTGAGGTCAACGACGACTCTCATGTGGACCGTCCCCTTCCGTACAGGGGTGACCGCGCATGCGGGCGGCGGGGTGGCACGCCCCCCGAGCCGTCGGCCGTGAGGTCGGACGTCGCGGATCACCCGCCCGAGGTGGGCGCCGGACTCGTCCCGCACCCGTCCCACTACTCGTGTCCGGCTGCTTCAAACTCTATCAACTTCCCAGGTCACAGCCTTGCGGAGGGGGGCGGGCCCCGTTCTTCCCCACTCCGGGACGAGAGGGAGGGCGCCGGGTCGCCGCGTCGTCCCACCGGGAGTTGAGCCCGGCACTCCGGGAGTCAGGCCTTGCCTGCGGAGGGGTGGACGGGTTCGCTGGTGGCATGCCTTCTACGGTCACTGCGGTACGGCACGGTCAGAGCGAGTCCAACGCGGCCTTCGACGAGGCCCTGAGCAAGGGTGTGGGAATCGCCCTGACCCGTCCGGACGGAGGCGTGTCGCTGAGCCCGCTCGGCAGGGAACAGGCCACGGAGCTGGGGCGCCGCCTGGCGGGAGAGGACCCGCCCGACCTCGTTCTGTGCTCGCCGTACCTGCGGGCCGTGCAGACCTGGGAGCTCGTCGCCGCCGAGCTGGACGCGTCTCCCGAGGTCCGGCTGGACGCCCGGTTCGGGGACCACGAGATGGGGGAGTGGTCGGGAATGAACATGGCGGCGATCAGGGAGAGGTTTCCCGAGGAGTCGGAGAATCTGAGGTCGCGGATGTTCGCCGGGTGGAGCCCGCCCGGCGGGGAGAGTTTCCCCGACGTCGCCGACCGGCTGCGTGAGGCGCTGGAGGAGTCGCGCGCCGAGCACACCGGGAGCCGGGTGCTGATCGTCGCGCACGACTCCGTGGTGCTGATTCTCAGACATGTGATCGAGGGTGTTCCGATGAACGCCCTCGAGGAGTTCATCCCGGTCCGCAACGCCTCGGTCTCGGTGTGGAGAGACTCCAAGGCCGAGGTCTTCAACGACACCGGGCACCTGCGGAGAACGTCTTTCTGACCGGGGTCTCCGGCGGCGCGGGCCCTCGCGGAGGACATCGCCTGAGAACGGATTTCCCCCGTTCCATTGACGTGTGGGCCGTCCTGAGGTCTGCTGCGGCTAGTCGTTTGTAGATCCTCACCGGGTGAGGTTCGCGGAAGGAGCCGCATGCGCCTGCGCATGGTGATGGCGAGCCTCGTGCTGGCCGTGGCATCTATGACGGCCGCACCCGCGTGGGCCGGCCCGGACGCCGCCCCGGGATCCGGGGCGATTCCCGGGCCAGGAACAGGGACAGGGACCGCGGGACCTGGACTCACCTCCGGCTCCGCCGGTCCGGCCCCGGGTTCCGCCGGATCGGTCACGCCGGCCGTCGCCGGGTGCGATCCGATCGCCGGTACGGAGTGCCTGCTGCCGTTCCCCAACGACTGGTTCACCACGAACGCGCGCACCCCCACCGGGCTCCGGGTGAACCTCGCCGCCGAGGCCATGCCCCGCAACACGATGGGCACCCCGATCGACCCGGCGCAGTGGAACACGGCCGACGGCTTCTCCCCGGGCTCGATGCTGCTGGCCCACGTGCCCGGCCTCGACCTCGACAAGACCGGCGCCGCGCCCGTCACCGACGTCGGATGGTCCCTGCGCCGCGACGCCCCCATCGTGATCGTCGACACCAGGACCGGCGAGCGCTGGCCGTACTGGGCCGAACTCGACGCGGGTGCCACCGACCCCGCCCGGCAGATGCTGATCATCAGGCCCGCGAAGAACTTCCTTGAGGGCCACCGCTACGCCGTCGCCCTGCGACGGTTGAAGAACGCCAAGGGCGAGGATCTCCCGGTCCCGCAGAGTTTCGCCAGGCTCCTCCCCGGGGGGTTCCCCTCCGGGGAGCTCCTCACCCGGCGGCAGCGCGAGCTCAGGCAGACGCTCGGCGACCTCGCCCGCGCCGGGGTCGGCGCGGAGGGGCTTCACCTGGCGTGGGACTTCACCGTCGCCAGCGAGCAGGGCATCGCCGGTCCCGTGCTGGCGATGCGCGACCAGGCGCTGAGCACCCTGCGCGGGCGCTCGCCGCGCTTCACGGTCACCGCCGTCACCGACCTCACCCCCGAGCAGGATCCCCACGTCGCCCGCGAGGTCACCGGGGAGATCATGGTTCCCAACTTCCTCGACAAGCAGGGAGGACCGCCCGGCTCGAACCTCAACCGGGGGCCGGGCGGGGTGCCGCGCCCCCTCGGCGACGCCCTGAAGGCGCAGTACGTGTGCGAGATCCCGCGCTCGGCGTTCGAGCGGCCCGCGCGGCCCTCCCTGTACGGCCACGGCCTGCTCGGGAAGGCCACCGAGGTCCGTGCCCGCAATGTGCGGGCGATGGCGGGGGAGCACGGCTTCATGTTCTGCGCCACCAAGTGGATCGGGATGGCCGACGAGGACATCCCGCACGTGGCGAGCGTGTTCGGAGATTTCTCCGCGTTCGGTACGGTGACCGACCGGCTCCAGCAGAGCCTGCTCAACTTCGTCCTCCTCGGCAGAGCGATGATCACCAAGGACGGTTTCGCGAACCACGACGCCTTCCAGGACAAGCGGGGCAGATCGCTGATCGACCGGCGGGCCGAGCTCGCCTACGACGGCAACAGCCAGGGCGGTATCGCGGGAGGTGCGCTGGTCGCCGTCTCGCCCGACGTGCGCAACGCCGTGCTCGGCGTGACGGGTATGAACTACAGCACGCTACTCAACCGCAGCGTGGACTTCGCGCCCTTCCAGCTGCTCATGAACGACTCCTACCCCGACAAGCAGATCCAGCAGATCTGCTTCGCGCTGATCCAGATGCTCTGGGACCGGGCCGAGACGAACGGCTACGCCCAGCACCTGACCGACGATCCGCTGCCCGGCTCGCCCCGCCACCGTGTGCTGTTGCACGTCGCCTTCGGCGACCATCAGGTCTCCACGGTGACGGCCGAGGTCGAGGCCCGTACGGTGGGCGCGCGCGTCCACCAGCCGGCCGTGGCCGACGGGCGCAATCCCGACGTCGAGCCGTACTGGGGGCTGAGGGCCCTGCCCGGTGGCCCCTATCCCGGCTCCGCCCTGGTCGTCTGGGACAGCGGCACCCCCGCGCCCCCGGTGGCCAACCTCCCGCCGTCCGGCCCGCAGTACGGCCGCGACCCGCACGAGGACCCCAGGAACGACCCCGGGGCCCGCATGCAGAAGGCCCGCTTCCTCCGGGACGGCCTGGTGGTCGACGTCTGCGGCGACGCCCCCTGCACGGCCGGCCCGGTGGGTCTGTCCTAGACGAGCGGTTCCGAGATACGGCGACGCGATCGACGGTCCGGGAGGCATGGCCTCTCTCAGACCGTCGAGGCGGATGCCTCAGGCCGTGGGGGAAGACTGCGCCGCCGCGATCGAGTCGGCGATCGGCGTCGTCGGGCGTCCGATGAGCCGTGACAGGTCGCCCGGCGTGGAGGACAGCGCGCCCCGGCCGATGGCGTCGTCCACGTCCACCAGGATCTCGGCGAAGGCCGCGGGGACCCCCGCGCCGGTGAGGAGCGCCTGGCGTTCGGCGGCGGAGACGGAGGTGTGGACGACCTTCGTGCCGGTCTGCCGCGACACCTCCTCGGCGAACTCCTCGAACGACCACGCGGTGTCGCCACCCAGTTCGTACGCCTGGTTCAGGTGCCCGTCGCCGTTCATGACGACCGCGGCGGCCGCGGCGTAGTCCGCACGGGGGGCGGTGGCGATGCGGCTCCCGGCGGGGACGTTGGTGACGATGGCGCCGCGCTCCACCACGCCGGGGAGGTCGCCGACGTACATCTCCGAGTACCAGTTGTTGCGCAGGAAGGTGTACGGCAGGCCGGAGTCGAGGATCAACCGCTCGGTCTCGCGGTGATCGTCCGCGAGCAGGAAGTCGGCCTTGGGCCCGCCGAACACGCCGACGTACCCCAGTTGCGCCACGCCCGCCGCTCTCGCCGCGTCGATCACCGCGGCGTGCTGGGCGGTGCGCCTGCCCACGTCGGTGCCGGAGATCAACAGCACGCGGTCCTCGGGGCGGAACGCCCCCGCGAAGGTCTCGGGCCGGTCGTAGTCGGCGAGGTGCAGCCGGACGCCCTTCGCCACCAGATCGGCGGCCCTCTCCTCGCTGCGCGCGACGGCCGTGACCTCCCCCGCCGGTACCCCGGCGGCGAGCAGGTCCGCGATGATCATACGGCCGAGCTGCCCGGTCGCCCCGGTGATGACGATGCTCATCGAAGTGCTTCTTCCCGTTGGATGCGTGTCATAAGTGCAGGTCCCGCACTCGGAGCTCACCCTATGATCGGTACTTGTTCTTTCGTAAGTACCCACCTTGAAGTAAGGTACTGGCGTGGAAGTAAGGGAGAAGCCGGTGCCCGCAGGACTCACGGCGGCCGAGACACGCCAAATGCAGCCGAATGTCAACCGCGCGGAATGCCCGTCACGGCTGGTGCTCGAACACGTCACCAGCCGCTGGGGCGTGCTGGTCCTGGCCGCGCTGCTGGAGCGCTCATACCGTTTCAGCGAGCTGCGCCGCCAGATCGGAGGGGTGAGCGAGAAGATGCTCGCGCAGACCCTCCAGGCGCTGGAACGCGACGGCTTCGTCCGCCGCGACGCCAAACCCGTCATCCCGCCACGCGTCGACTACTCGCTGACGCCCATGGGTCACGAGGTCGCCGAGCAGGTGTGGACGCTGACCCGGTGGGTCGAGGGCAGGCTGGACGACGTCTTCGAGGCGCGCGAGGCGTACGACGGGGCGAGAGCGTCCTAGAACCGATCCCCGAGGCGACCGGGCGATTGCCCGGATCCGCTTCACCGTTTCCCTATCGGTAGGGCAATGACCTGCGGCGGACCCGCGTGATCTCTGCGGGGGAGGGGTAGGCGTTCCCCGTGTGCTCCGGGTCCTGATCCGGGTCGAGGGCAAGATCATCATTCGGATCTCACCCAGACGGATGTGGGCCGCCTTCGCGCCGCGGTGTCGCCCCCCGGACCGCTTCGCGACGTTCCGCATCCAGAGCGTCAAGCGGTTCGACGCAAAAGGGGAGCACGGGTCATGACGGTGAACGATCACAAAGCCGCCGGAGAGCAGACCGCCCAGCCGTTTGGCACGCTGGAGCTGGTGCACGCCTTCAGGGAAGGCCCGATGCCGACCGGCGTCACGGTGTCGCCCACTGGCCGGATCTTCGTCAACTATCCGCTCTGGGGCGATGACGTCGCCGCCACCGTGGCCGAGCTGCGCGACGGCAGGGCCGTGCCGTTCCCGGACCAGGCGTGGAACGGCCGTTCCGGTGACCCGGCCAAGCGGCTGGTGTCGGTGCAGAGCGTGGTGGTCGACCCGGCCGGCCGTCTGTGGATCCTGGACACCGGCAGCCCGCTGTTCAAGCCCACCGAACCGGGCGGCCCCAAGCTGGTCTGCGTGGACCTGCGGACCGACACCGTGATCCGGGTCATCGCCTTCGAGCCCGGCGTGGCGCCGAGCACCTCCTACCTCAACGACGTCCGCTTCGACCTGCGCAAGGCGGCCGAGGGCATCGCCTACATCACCGATTCCTCCGGCGACGGTCCCAACGCCATCGTCGTGGTGGATCTGGCGACCGGACAGGCATGGCGGCGACTGGACGACCACCCCAGCACCAGGGCCGAAAGCCCGCCCTCCTACCTGCCGATCGTCGAGGGCCGCGTCTTCATGGAACGCCCGAAGGACGGTCCGCCCAAGCCCGTCCTGATGGGCGCCGACGGCATCGCCATCTCAGCCGACGGCCGGCGGCTGTTCTACTGCCCGCTCATGTCACGACACCTGTACAGCGTGTCGGCCGACGCCCTGGCCGACCGCTCGGCCGGTGAGGAGGAGGTGGCGGCCACGGTCGTGGACGAGGGAGACAAGGGCGGCTCGGCCGATGGCCTGGAAACCGACGACGCCGGACGCGTCTACATCACGAACTGGGAGCACAACGCCATCATGCGCCGCCTCCCCGACGGAACCTTCGAGACCTTCGTGCACGACCCGAGGCTGCTGTAGCCCGACACCATGTCGGTCACCCAGGGACACCTTTACGTCACCTCCAACCAGCTCCACCGGCAGGCGGCCTACCAGAACGGGCAGGATCTGCGCCGCTACCCCTACGCGCTGTTTCGCACGCCGATCGACGCCGGCCCCGTCCGGCTGCTCTGAACGACGACCGTACACACCGCCACCGGCCCGCCCCGCTGAGCGGGACGGGCCGGGACGGTTCAGGGTGCGGCAGCGCCTACTGGGCGGCCTTGTCGGGACGCTCGGAGATGCGGATGGAGTTGACGACGGTGTCGCCGGTCCGCTTGACGAACCGCAGGTTGAGCTGGCCGTCGGTGACCTTCACCGTGTACTGCCGGTTGACGGCGGTGTACGCGCCGGCCTCCAGCGCCAGGTCCAGCGCGGGGATCGCGAGCTGACCCTCGACGATGACGTCGAAGACGCGCTGGCCCTCACGCTTGCCTCGGGTCTCGGCGAAGCCCAGCTCGACGGTGTAGGTGCCGTTCGGCACCTGGTCGAACCGGTACTCCAGCATCGACTCGCGGACACTCTTGAACAGCGCCTGCTCGGTGGTGCCCGCGATCGTCCTGCTCGCGGTGTTCGTCTTGGTGCTGGTGCCCACGTAGCCGTGGCCGCCCGTGCTGTACTTCCGGTCGGCGGTCCAGCGGTCGCCGACGGTGTCGACGACGTCCCTGGTGCCGCCCACCTCGACGGCGACCTGGTGCTTGGGCACCACGACCGTCACGAGGATCTCGATCTGCGGGTTGCGGCCGCTCGCCGAGCGCACCAGCAGCTTGCCGGTGCGGACGGTGCCCGGCTGGACGCCCGTGCTGGAGGCGGTGACCTTCAGCGTCACGGACGTGCCCGAGTTGAGCTGGCCGCCGGTGGGCGTCACGCTCAACCAGGTCTGGGCGGGGTCGTTCACGACGGTGTAGGCCGTGGAGCCTCCCAGGTTCGACAGCTCGACGGTGCCGGTCCTGGTGGAGGAGGCCGGCATGACCAGGGTCAGCTCGCCGACCGAGGCCGTCACCCGGCCGGTGGCCAGGGCGGTGTCGACCCGGGTCAGGGCTCCGGCGGTGACGGTGACCTCCTGGGTGAAGGTCCCGTAGTTCTCCTTGGAGACCTCGACCTGGTAGTCGCCCACCAGGATCTGCCCGAGGAACGTGCCGTCGTCGGAGGTGGTGAAGGTGGCCGCGTCGCCGACCTTCACCGTCGCGCCCGCCAGCGGCTTGCCGTCGTTGGCGTCGGTGACGGTGCCGGTCAGCCGCCCGTGCCGGCTCGCGCCGAAGGTCAGGCTCTGGCCGTCCCTGAGCGCGGCGCTGTCGAAGGAGTACAGCAGCGCGTCGGTGCCGCCCGGACTCTCGATGCCCACCGTGGCGCTGGTCCCGGAGGCGCGCTCGCTGGTGATGCCGCGGTAGCGGTACCCGATCGAGCCGTCCTCGCCGAGCAGAGCCGAGAACGAGATGCGCAGGTTGGCGTCGGAGTAGAACCGGGCGTTGCGCCATTCGACGACGAAGGTGCGGTTCGGCGCGGTCCCGAGGGTGGCGGTGTAGACCCCGCCCTGGTCGTCCAGCACCAGGTCGTCCCAGTAGGGATAGATCGCCGCGTTGGGCGCCGCGGTGGAGGGCAGGGTTCCGTTGCCCGCCGCGGTGTTGCTGGCGGTGAAGTTCAGGAGTCCGTTGCTGCTGATCCAGCCGTTGGTCTGGCCCACGCCGTAGAAGGGGAAGGTGAACGGCAGCGTGATCGGCTGGGCCGCGTCGTCGCCGGTGAGCGTCTGCTTGACGGTGCCCGCGACGTACGCCTCGGCGCCGCTGGTGCAGGTGTAGCCGAAGGAGTCGGCGCGGCGCGGCAGGTCGACGTCCTTGGTCAGGTCACCGCTCACCGTGATCGGCACGGTGAGGCCGTCCGCGCATCGGGAGACCGGGGTGGTCCTCAGCTGGTGGTCACCGTGTGGCAGCGTGAGCCGGTAGCGGCCCGCGGCGTCGGTGACGGCGCTGACCGGGGTGCCCACCGCGAGCACCGTGGCGCCCGCCTCGGGCGCGCCCGCGGCGGTGACCGTTCCCGACACCGTGCCCGAGGGCGTCGGCGTCAGCGACACGTTCTCGGTGGTCGTCTGGTCGACCGCGACGGTGACGGTCGCGGTGGCGTCGTCGTACCCGAACTTCTTGACGGTGAGCTGGTAGTCGCCGACCATCAGGCGGGGCAGCGCGTACGTCCCGTCCTGCGCGGTGGTGACCGTGCGGTTCAGCGGTCCGGTGACGGTGAGGGTCGCCGCGGCCACCGGCGAGCCGCCGCTGGTGACGGTGCCCTCCAGCGCGCCGAGTTCCCCGACGGGAGCGGACTGGACCGCCGCGAACGCGTCGAGCCGGCCCTCGCCCCAGATGTTGTTGTCCGCGGCGGTGCCGCCGCAGCGCGTGTCGTTGACGTCGATCGAGGTCTGGTCGAGCAGTTCCCGCGTGGCGGTGATGTCACCGTGCAGGGTGGGGGAGGCCGACCACATCAGCGCGACGGTGGCCGCCAGGTGCGGGGAGGCCATCGACGTGCCGGAGATGGGGCCGTACCCGCTGTCGGCGATGGACGAGCGCACGTTGACGCCGGGAGCCGCGAGGTTGGGCTTGATCTCGCCCTCCTCACCGGAGCCGCGGGTGGAGAAGCTCGCGATGGCGTTGTTGATGTCGAACGCGCCGGCGCTGTAGCTGGAGATGTACTGCCCGGGCGAGCCGCTGGAGTTGCATCCCGCGCCCGTGACGTTGCCGTTGGCGAAGGCGGGGAAGATGCCCGCCGCGACCCACGCCGCGACGATCTCCTTGTACCAGGGGTCGAACCCGGGGCCGCCCCAGGAGTTGTTGACGATGTCCGGCGCCAGGTCGGGGCGCGGGTTGTCGCCGTTCAGGTCGGTGGGCGCGAGGATCCACTGCCCGGCGGCGAGCAGCGAGGCGTCGGAGCAGGTGTTGGATTCGCAGCCCTTGGCGGCGATCCACTTCGCGCCGGGGGCGACGCCGATGGCGTTGGCGCCGCCGTCGTCGCCGACCATGGTGCCCATGGTGTGGGTGCCGTGGTCGTTGTTGTCACACGGCGCGGCGGTCGGGCACACCCCGGCCGGGTCGAACCAGTTGTAGTTGTGGTCGACGCCGCCGTCGGGCTTCGTGCCGCGATAGTGGTCGATCAGCGCGGGGTGGTCCCACTGCACACCGCTGTCGATGTTGGCCACGACGATGCCCTCGCCGCGGGTGCCGAGCTCGCTCCAGACCCTCGGAGCGTTGACGCGGTCGATGTTCCATTCGATCGCGCTGACCTTCGCCTCCTCCTTGCCCGGCAGCGGGTCGGGCAACTTGGTGACGCGATTGGGCTCGATTCGCTCCACTTCGGGCAGCTTCGCGATCTCCGCGGCCAGCTTGGCGTCGCCGGTCACCTGGACGGCGTTGGCGATCCAGAACGAGGTGAAGTCGACGTGCTGGGCGGTGAGGAGTTTGCGCAGGCCCGCCTGCGACGACGTGGCGAGCTCGGTCTTGGCCCGGAAGACCTGCTTGGCCTTCTCGGTCTTGGTCGTCGCCCTGCGGGCCGCACTGAGGTCGGCGCCTTCCTTCAGGCGAACCCAGAAGGTGGCCTTGTCGTCGGCGGCCAGCTCGCTCAGGACGGTCTGGTGGATCTTGTCGGGAGCGGGGGCGGGTGCGGCCTGGGCGACGCCCTGGGGGAGTACGAGAGCAAGGGCGGCGACGGTCCCGGTCAGGACCGCCCGCCAGTTTCGGAAAGTGTTGGACACACGATCTCCTTCACGCCAGGCGGGGGGTGTTCCGCCGGGAGAGCGACGTGGGATGCGTATGATCTTTGCAACCCACGTGGAGAAGCGTGAATCGATCATGTCAATTTTTCAAGCTTTTAGATCATTAAAAAACGATATTTCGTCAGAATTAACACGGGTGGACTGTGAATGGCCGGAATCGGACCGGTCGCCCTATTGACGATGGCCCGGTAAGAGGGTCGGAATCCGTGGTGCCGGGCGGTGTCCACCGCGGTCCGGCCGGCCGCACGCCCCCGGCGTCCCGGGCCGGGACCGGGCCGAGGGACGCCGGCCGCCGCCGGAGGACGCGCCCCGGTCTTCCCGCCGTCGGCGCCCACCCGGGCCGGCGGGGCGACGGGTGGTCGGCAAGCGGCGGCGGGTCCCGGCGGCCCCTTGAACACGCGCGGATTCAAGGACGAACTTCCGTTTTCCGGTGGGATACGACAAAACATCCGTACCGACCGGCGGGACAGGTGTGGCCCGCAGGCCGGCCGTGTGCTGAGATCGAAACCGGGGGCACACCAGTGCCGGCCCGGCGGCGACCGCGGAGCGGTCGGCCGATCCACGGCCTCACCGCTCCCAGAGGAGGCATCACCGTGAGCGTCCCTCTGCCGGCGTCGTTCGCCCGGCGCCTGATCGACGTCGACGGCGTCCGGATCAACACGTTCGTCTCCGGCGACGGCCCGCCGGTGCTGCTGCTGCACGGCTATCCGCAGACGCATCTCATCTGGCATCACGTGGCGCCCGTGCTCGCCCGTAAACACACCGTGGTCCTCACCGACCTGCGAGGTTACGGGGACAGCGACAAGCCTGCCTCCACGCCGGACCACGGCGCCTACTCCAAGCGGGCGATGGCCTACGACCAGCTGCTCGTCATGCGCGAGCTGGGCTTCGACCGCTTCGCGGTGGTGGGTCACGACCGCGGCGGCCGGGTCGGCCACCGCCTCGCCCTGGATCACCCGCGGGCGGTCACCAGGCTGGCCGTCCTGGACATCGTGCCCACCCGCCATGTGTTCCGGCACGCCGACACCGCGTTCGGGCTCGGCCACTACCACTGGTTCTTCCTCGCCGCGGGCGGCGGAATCCCGGAGCACCTGATCGGCGGCGACCCGGAATTCTGGGTCCGGGCACGGATGCGGGGCCGGCATCGCGGCGGAACCCCGTTCGATCCGGCGGCCCAGGACGAGTACGTCCGCTGCTTCTCCGATCCGGCGGCCATCCACGCCTCCTGCGAGGACTATCGGGCCGCGGCGAGCATCGATCTGCGCCACGACGACACCGACGCGGACGCGGGCTGGCGGGTGAGCTGCCCGGTCCTGGTCCTGTGGGGCGAGCACGGCTTCGTCGGCCAGACCTACGACGTCCTCGACGCCTGGCGTGGGTACGCGGCGGACGTGCGCGGCCAGTCGCTGCCCTGCGATCACTACCTGGCCGAGGAGGAGCCCGAGGCGACGGCGAAACTCCTCGGCTCGTTCCTCTCCCGGACCCCGGCCGCGACGCGGTAGCGGCCGGGGCCCGGATTCCGGCCGTGGCGACGCTGCGGTGGCCGAGTTTTACCCGCACGCATCGCCACGAATGAATTTTTACCCAATATGCGTAAATAGTGCTGGTAAACGGGCAGATTGTGAAAGTCGGGGTAAGAAGCGGCGCACATGTCCAAGGCGACCAAGCCCTATTGGATCCTGACGAACTCGCCGGGGACGGCTGCGCCGTCGAGGAGGAGATCGGCATGGGCGCGAGTGCCGTCGGCGGTGAACCACTCGTCCTCGGCGCGCATCCAGTCCTTCCACTGCGGCGCGAGGGAGGCGCCGTCCCTGGACAGGACGCGGGCCAGCCGGAGCTCCCGGGGAGCCTCCACCCAGACGGCGAAGGCGACGGGGGCGGTGCGCCGGGCCGTACTCACCCCTTCGAGGAGGAGGACCGGGGCGACCGGCACCTCCACCCAGCCCTCGAACCTGCCGCGGACCCAGTCGTAACGCCGGTAGCGCCCCGGTTCGCCGGCCGCCAGCGGGCCGAGCACCTGGTCCTCCACCTGTCCGAACCACGCCGCCGGCGGCTCGTCCCACGGCACGGGGAAGTCGTCGCTGTGAACCACCTGGGCGTCAAGCTCCCGTGCGAGCCTCCCCGCGAAGGTGGTCTTGCCCGATCCGCCGGGACCGTCCACCGCGACGACCCGGGTGCGCCCGCACGACGGTGGCAGCTCCTGGATCTTTCCGGCCAGTTCGGTGAAGGAGATTGCGACTGCCATTTTTCCATGATTCCATCCGTCACCTACCCTATTGATCGGCCGCGTGGGGAATCGACTATTTTCCCATCATCTGGATATCGTGCCGGGCGACCGCCCGGCAGGGTGACCAGGAGGGGTGGGAATGCTTTTCCTGGCCCGATCCGACTAGGCTCGGCCACCGGCACTGGAGGTTGATCTTGCAGGGAGCCCTCGGCGACATCGTCGTTCTCGACCTTTCGCGCGCGCTCGCGGGACCGCACGCGGCGCAGATGCTCGGTGACCTGGGAGCCCGAGTGATCAAGGTGGAGCATCCCGGCGGGGGTGACGAGTCACGGGGCTGGGGTCCGTTCGTGGGTCCTGAGGGCGACATGTCCACCTACTTCATGGCCGCCAACCGCAACAAGCGGTCGATCACCGTCGACCTCAAGGCCGCCGAGGGCAAGGCCCTGATCGAGCGGCTGGTACGGCAGAGCGACGTGCTGATCGAGAACTTCCGCACCGGTGTCCTGGACCGGCTGGGCTTCACCGTCGAGCGGCTGCACGAGCTCAACCCGCGCCTGGTCATCCTGTCGATCACCGGCTTCGGCCATGACGGTCCAGAGGGCGGCAGGCCCGGCTACGACCAGATCGCCCAGGGCGAGGGGGGCCTGATGAGCCTCACCGGCCCGTCCCCCGACGAGCCGTACCGGGTGGGCGCCTCGATCGCGGACCTGCTCGGCGGAATCCACGGCGCGTACGGCGTGGTGGCCGCGCTCTACGAGCGTGAGCGGACCGGGCGGGGCAAGGTCGTGCGGACCTCGCTGCTGGCCGCGGTGGCCGGCGTGCACTCCTACCACGGCACGGCCTGGACGGTCGGCGGCCAGGTTCCCCGCGCGGCCGGCAACCACCACGCCTCCATCGCCCCCTACGGCGCGTTCCACTGCGCGGACGGCATGATCCAGATCGCGGCGGCGAATGACGGGCAGTGGCGGAAGGTCGCCGCCCTACTGGACATTGATCCCGATATGGCGAAATATGCGACAAATAAGGAAAGGTTTGCTCATCGGGATGAGTTGATCGCGGACATGGAGCGGACGCTCGCCAAGCACGACCGCGGACACTGGCTGACCGCGCTCGGCGAGGCCGGCGTGCCCGCGGGGGCCATCCGGTCCATCGACGAGGTGTACGCCTGGGACCAGGCCCGATCCCAGGGCCTGGTCGTCGAGGTGGACCACCCCGTGCTCGGCCCCATCGAGCTGCCGGGACCGCCGCTCCGTTTCGACGGCACCCCTCCCACGCGCCACCGGCCCCCGCCCGCTCTCGGCGAGCACAACGACGAGGTGCTCGCCTGGCTGGAGGACCGGGAGGGATGAGCCTCACCCGGCCCGACGCGCGCACGCTGATCGACACCTTCCTCGATCCGGGAACCTGGCGGTCGTGGGACGAGACGCCCGTCGACCCGGCCGAGCCGGGCTCCGGCTACGCCGAGGAGCTGGCGGCGGTCCGGGCCAAGACCGGATACGACGAGGCGGTGGTCACCGGTGAGGGCCTCCTCGACGGGCGCCGGGTCGCGGTCGTCGCCTGCGAGTTCTCCTTCCTGGCCGGGTCGATCGGGGTGGCCGCCGCCGAGCGGCTCACCTCGGCGATCGAGCGGGCCACCGCCGAGCGGCTCCCGCTGCTGGCGGCCCCGGCCTCCGGCGGCACCCGGATGCAGGAGGGCGCGGTGGCCTTCGCCCAGATGGTGAAGATCACTGTCGCGGTGTCCGCCCATCGCGCCGCGGGCCTGCCGTACGTCGTCTATCTGCGCCATCCCACCACCGGCGGCGTCTTCGCCTCCTGGGGCTCGCTCGGGCACGTCACCGCCGCCGAGCCGGGCGCGCTGATCGGTTTCCTCGGGCCGAGGGTGTTCGAGTCGCTGCACGGCTACCCGTTCCCCAGCGGGGTGCAGGTCTCCGAGAACCTCTTCGCCCGCGGCCTGGTCGACGCGGTCGTGTCGGCCGAGGACGCCCGGCGGATCGCGATCCGGGCGCTCGCCGTACTGTGCGCCCCGCGCACGGGGCTGGAGGCCGGGCCCGAGCCGGACGAGCACGTCCAGCCGATCCAGGCCTGGGACGCGATCAGCCGCTCCCGCAGGGACGACCGGCCGGGCATGCGGGCGCTGCTCAAGCTCGGCGCGTCCGACGTCACGCCGCTCAGTGGCACCGGCGAGGGGGAGAACGACCCAGGGATGCTCCTCGCCCTGGCCAGGTTCGGCGCGGTTCCCGCCGTCGTGCTCGGCCAGGACCGGCGGCGCCAGCGGATCGTCGCCCCGGTCGGCCCGGCGGGACTCCGGGTCGCCAGGCGGGGCATGCGCCTGGCCTCCGAGCTGAACCTGCCGCTGGTCACCGTGATCGACACCGCCGGGGCCGCGGTGTCCAAGGCGGCGGAGGAGGGCGGGCTCGCCGCCGAGATCGCCCGCTCCCTGGCCGACCTGGTGATGCTCGACGCCCCGACCGTCTGCCTGCTGCTGGGCGAGGGCGCGGGCGGCGCGGCCCTCGCGCTGCTTCCGGCCGACCGGGTGCTCTGCGCCCAGCACGGCTGGCTGTCGCCGCTCTCCCCCGAGGGGGCGTCGGCGCTGCTGTACCGCAGCGTCGACTTCGCCCCGGAGATCGCCGCGGCCCAGCGGGTGAAGTCCACCGACCTGCGGCGGGACGGCGTCGTGGACCGGATCATCCCGGAGCTCCCCGACGCCGCCTACGAACCCGAGGCCTTCTGCCGCAGGGTCTCCCGCGCCTTGGAGTACGAGCTCGCCGGGCTGCTCGGTCAGCCCCCCGCGGACCGTCTCGCCGCCCGGCTGGCCCGCTACCGCCGGCTCGGGACGGGCTGAGAGGACTCCGGCGCCGGTCTCCGGCCGGATGCGTCCCCGCTCACCCGCGGCACCTCCAGCCTGACCCGTTCCACGACCTTCCCCCGATCGTCGAAGAACTCCAGACGGATCACTCCCGCTTTCGACGGGAAGACGACGCTCCAGATCGCGAGCGGCACGTTCGCGGACCGGTACATCTGCCCGACCGCTCTCGTGCCGTTCTGGTCCACGACGTCGACCTTCGCGATGTTCTCACGTGCCGCGCCGTAGCCCAGCCCGATCGCCGGACGCGGCAGGGTCCCGATCGTCCCTCCCTCGTACCAGGCCTGTGCGCTCGGCGACTCAGGCTTGGGCCGCTGGTCGCAGGCACCCTCGCTCGCGCCGTACGGCTCCTGGGTCACCTGGCAGAAGACGTAGAAGGTGCCGCCGCCCGCCGCGGTTCTCTCCGTGAACCACGCGCGCGTGCTCCGGTCCCCGAGCGGGTGCTCTATCACCATCGGTGCGCCCGCCGGCGGGTTCTCCGCCGCGAGCCGCTCGTAGGGGTCGCGCGGCTTGTCGACGACCCCGGTGGTGACGTCGGCCCCGGGCCCGCCCAGGTTGACCGCCGCGGCGATCGCGGTCACGGCGGCCGCGACGGAGACCAGTGAGATCCAGCGGCGCTGCCGGGTCCTCCGGCCGCGCCGCTGGATCTTCGCGTAGGCGTCGGCGCCGACGGTGTAGGTGGCGGCGCGAGCGTCGAGCGCGGCGCGCAGGCGTCCTTCGAGGTCGTTCACGCGTCCTCCTTCAGGGCGCGGCCGAGAGCGGCCAGGCCCCGGCTCGTGTGGGTCTTGACGGAGCCGGGGGAGACTCCCATCGCGTCGGCGATCTCCAGCCCGGACAGGTCGAGCCAGTAGCGCAGGACCAGGGCCTCGCGCTGGCGGCGGGGGAGACGGTCGACGGCGGCCAGGAGCTCCTGGTGTTTCTCGGCGACGATGACCGCGTGCTCGCTGCTGGGGGCGGCCGGTGGAGGTTCGAGAGGGCGCAGCCGTACCAGCCGGAGATGGCGCAGCCGGTTGCGGGTCAGGTTGCACACGATGGACCGGACGTAGGCGACGGCCGCGCCGTCGTCACGCAGGCGGGATCTTCGGGCGTGGAGGCGGGCGAACGCCTCCTGGGCTATGTCCTCCGGGTCGTCCGCGCCGAGCAGCCCGGCCAGGCGCACCATCGAGGGGTAGTGCGCGCCGAACAGCTCGGCGAACGAGGGGGGGTCGCCAACGGAACGTCAATCACACTGTGGAGACACCCGGACGGGCCACCGGTTGACAGGCCCCGCCCTCCGACCGAGGCCGGTCCCGGTGGCCTCGGGTTTCGCCGCCCGGTGGTACTACGACTCGGGCGCGGGCGGGTCGAGCGGGACGGGAAGCCGTTCGATCCGGATGGAGAAGACCTCGTCGCGGGGGACGACGACCTCGTAGGCGCCGTGGTCGACCATCCAGTAGCCCAGGGCCTCGGCCTTCAGCCCGCTGTGCCCGGTGTAGGCGATGTGCAGGCTCTCCTCGCCGTTCTCCTCCGAGACGTCGAGGATCAGGCACGGCTCGCCGCCGAACGCGCCGACCGTACGGACCAGCACGATCCAGTCGAGGTCTTCGCGGGCCACCGTCGCCCGCCAGTAGCCGGAGGCCGCCTCGAAGCCCTTCTGGGCCTCCTCGTTGAACAGCACGACCTCGGTGGCGCCGGGTCCGAGGGCCGCGGCGTAGGTCTGGCCCTCGTAGTGGGCGGCGAAACCCGAGGCCACCGGCTCGATCTCGGTGCTCATGCGGCCGGCCTCCAGCTCAGTCCGTCGTAGAGGCCGAAGAGACGCTCCTCGTCGGAGGTCACGTGGATGATCTCCGCCCCCGCGGGGATCGGCATAGGCGTGGTGTGGAACTGCGGTATGACGTGCTCACGCGAGGTGGTGAAGCCGTTCCCGGCGAACGGTGGTGAATCGTTCCAGTCGCCGCCCATGTGCGGGCCGTACGGCACGACATAGGCGTCCATGTCACGGGCGAACCAGCGCATGAGATAGATCTCCGGGACCGTCACGGTCAGCTCGGAGCCCTCGAAGGCCAGGTCGAGACCCGTGAAAAGCTGCGCGGGGGTGGTCAGACGGGCGCAGTCTTGAACGCGGTAGACGTATCCCGAGATCACCGTCCTCCTGCCGGCCAGATAGGGCACGAGCAACCGAGGGGGGATGACCTTCTGCATCTGCGTTCTACGCCCAGGTGGCTCACTCACGATCGCATTTTACGATCTGCCGACGTGGAGGCGCCGGTGTTCCAGGCACGGTAGGGCATTCCGGGTGACAATCGTGATCTGAGAGTCGAGTGAGCAGGTCTGGACGGAGGGTGCCGGACCGAGGTCGGCGCGGACCACGCCCATCGGGTCGACCAGCATGCTCCGGCCGATCCCGAAGCCGTCGCGAGACTCCGGATTCGGCGCCTGGCCCACGGCCGCCACCCAGGTGGTGTTCTCGATCGCGCGGGCCCTGACCAGGGTCGTCCAGTGCTCCTCCTTCATCGGCCCCGACCCCCACGCGGCGATCACCGCGAACAGTTCGGCGCCCTCGTCGACGAGCGCCCGGGTCAGTTCGGGGAACCGGATGTCGTAGCAGGTGACCAGGCCGATCCGGAGCCCGGCCAGCTCCACCACGACCGGGTCGGAGCCCGGCGCGACCAGGTCGGACTCGCGGGCGCCGAAGGAGTCGAACAGGTGGATCTTCCGGTAGGCGGCCTCGATCCCACCCGTGGGGCCGATGGCCACCGCGGTGTTGTGGACCAGGTCGTCTCCCGGCTCGAACACCCCCACGATCACCGCCAGGCCGTGCGCCCGCGCGGAGTCGGCCAGCCCGGTGACGAAGGGCCCGTCCAGCGGCTCCGCCAGGTCGGTGATCCGCTTGCCGTACCGGGTGAGCGTGGCCTCGGGGAAGATCGCCAGATCGGCGCCGTCGGCGGCGGCCCTGTCCATGGCCTCGCGGGCACGGCTCAGGTTGACGGCGGGATCCTCAGAGACCGGGATCTGGCACAGGGCTATGCGTGTCACGGTCTGACCTTATCCGGCGGTTCGGCACTCGCTCCATCCACGTCAGGCATCGCCACGCCCATTCCAGTGGGCCGTACTTGAACCTGACCAGCCACATCCGGCTGAAGACGACCTGGAGCGCCAGCACGACGACGGCCAGGACCACCCCGGTGACCCGGGTCGGATCCCTGGTGAGCAGCGGCAGGGAGAGCAGGATGACGGGCGTGCTGAGCAGGTAGTTCGTCAGGGCCATCCGGCCGAGCGGATTGAAGACGGCGAACAGCGCGTCCCGCAGCCGGGTCCGCAGGAGCAGCAGCAGACCGGTGCAGTACGCCGCGGCGGCGGCGAGTCCCGCGGCCGGGTAGGTGCCCCGGTAGAAGGTGCGGGGATCGTCGAAGGTCCGGCTCCACAGATACACGAGCGTCACCGCCAGCACGGTGAAGGCGACGAAGGCGGGAAGCAGCAGGCGCTCGGGCGGCGGATACTCCATCGCGGTCATGCCGAGCAGGAACAGCCCGGGGACGAGGATGATCCCGCCTCCCTGGTGCACCGCCCAGATCGTGAGGGCGCCTCCGAGGATCGCCATCGCGGGCGGGGGGAGGAACGAGACGGGCAGCAGGACCAGAGCACCGAAGATCGCGTACGGCAGGAGCACCTCGCCCGGGTTCACGACCTGGTGGACCGCGCCGAGGGCCGCGAGCACCGCCAGCCTGCGCAGCAGCGCCGCCCAGGGGTGATCCGTCCGCTGGGCGGCCGACCTCAGGAAGAGGACGAAGCTCAGCCCGAACAGGAACGAGAAGATCGGATAGAACCTGCTCTGCAGCAGGTTGTCGACGGCCCAGTCGACCGCGTTCTGCTCCGGGCTCTTGAGGTGATCACGCGTGTGCTGCCAGGTGTTGACCACCATGATCCCGCATACGGCGAAGCCGCGGAGCGCGTCGAGCTCATGCAGTCTTCGGGTCACAAGGAATAGACGTATCACCACATAACTGATCTCGTACAGACAACCCTGACAATAAGGGTGATCGCCCGTGCCGGCCCCGGCCCCGTCGGGGGCGGAGGCCGGCACGGACCGGGTCACCGCCGTGCCGCTCCGGCGATGACCCGAGGTGGTGGTTTCCGCGCCCCCGGCTCCGAGTGCCGGCGCGGACCTTCTCAGCCCGTGGTGCAGGCGGCGCCGTTGAGGGTGAACGAAGCGGGTTTTCCGGTGTTGCCGGTGTGGGTGGCCTGGAAGCCGAAGCCGGCCGAGGCGCCCGCCGCGATGGTCGCGTTGTAGGCGAGGTTCCTGGCGGTCACCTGGCCGCCGGACGAGGAGACGGTGGCGTTCCAGGCGGAGGTGACCGCCTGCCCGCCGGGGAGGGTGAACGCCAGGGACCAGTTGGTGATGGCGGCGGTGCCGGTGTTGGTGACGGTGACCGCGGTGGTGAACCCGTTGTTCCAGCTGTTCATGGTGTAGGTGACCCGGCAGGGACCGGAGGACGGGGGCGGAACGGTCGGAGTCGGGGTGGGGGTGGGCGGGGTGGAGGGGCCGTCGGTCAGGCCGAAGAACTGGAGGGCGGCCAGGGCCATGCCGCCGGTGGGAAGACTGTGCCCGACGCCCTGGACGCTGATCGCCTCCACGGCGACGTTGACGCCCGTTCCCCCGTAACGGGTCCGCGTCCAGTTCGACTGCGGGCGGTCGGTGAACGCGGGGGTCTGGCTGAGCCCGTGGACGTTCGTCCACTGCTTGATCTCTTCCTGGAAGTTGGGGTAGCGCAGGGTGGCGTCCTCGGTGCCGTGCCACAGTTGCATGCGCGGGCGCGCGCCGCTGTAACCGGGGTAGGCCCCCCGCACCAGGTCACCCCACTGCTGCGGGGTCCTGACGAGGGTGCCGTTGGCGCAGGCGCTGTTCCAGCTGGAGCCGTCGGTGGTGGCGAAGCAGGCGAACGGCACCCCCATGAACGCGGCCCCGGCCTTGAACACGTCGGGGTAGGCGCCCAGCAGGACGTTGGTCATCATGGCCCCGGAGGACGCGCCGGTGACGTAGACCTGGCCGGGGTCGGCGTTGTGGCGCTGCTGGACGTATCTGACCATGGACACGATCCCCACCGGGTCGCTGCCGCCGTCATGCCTCAGCGCCTGGGGTGAGGAGACGTCGAAGCAGGAGCCGCTCCGGGTCGCCGACGGGTAGATGACGATGAAGCCGTAGCGGTCGGCCAGGGAGGCGAACTCCGTACCCGAGTGGAAGGCCGGGCCGGAGCCGGTGCAGTAGTGCACGGCCACCACGATCGCCGGCCTGGCCGCGACGCGGTCCGGCACGTACAGGTGCATCCGCAGGTTGGTGGGGTTGGTGCCGAAGCCGGTCACCTCGGTCAGGGACGCCGACGAGGCCGGGGGCGCCGTGACCAGAACCGTGACCAGAGCCGTGAGCAGACCCGTGATGACGAGCATCACGGCGGCGATCACCGCGCCTGGCGTATGAGCTTTCACCCTCATCCGTTGTCCTTCCTGGCTGCCTTGGGGGATCGCATCGAGGGTGGTGCGACCATCTGAAATATTTCGAAGTGTTGATAGAAATATTTCGGAGGGCAAGACCCCAGATGAACCCCGGCGCAGGGAAGGCCGATGGCCTGCGAGGAGTCGCGGGCGCGGGCGAAGATCATGTGAAACTTTCGCGAGAAGCCCCCGGCGGCTCCTCGGCCGGACCGCGGGAGGATTCAGGACGTCCCCGGCACGACCGCCTGCAGCGCGGCCGCGATCCGCCCGACCCCCGGCCCGGACACGCCCGCGAGCCCCGCGGCTCGCCCGGTCGCCAGGAGAAGCAGATCGCCCACCGGCCCCCGCACCTCGTCCGGGCCCTCACCCGCCGACCAGTCAAGGTCGGTGGCCACCAGCCTCGTGCCGCGCAGGCGCTTGGGGGCGCCGTAGAAACCGGTGCCCAGGACACGCCCGAGCGCCGCGATCACCCGCTCCGCGGGCATCTCCCGCACGCGCCCGAGCGGCCGCGCGACGTCCTGCCCGTGCACCAGCGCGTCGACGAGCGGGTCCAGCGGACGGGAACCCGGATCGCGAAGAGGTGAGCCCGCCGTCTCGCGGAACCGCGCGACCAGCTCCGCCGGCCCGAACCTGGCCGCCCGTTCCCGCGCCTGGTCGGCGATCATCCGGTTGAAGTCGCCACGCGCCCGGATCACGCCTCTGGCCGTGTCGAGGATCGCGGCGGGCATGGACACGGTGCGCGCGGACGTCGTCAGGTGCGCGGCCACGTCGTGCGTCGTCCAGCCGGGGCACAGGGAGGCCGCCTTCCACTCGTGATCGTCGAGTTCGTCGAGGAAGTCGGCCAGGCTGAGCCGTTCGTCCTTCACCCAGGAAAAAATCTCGTCACGGTCCATGTGTCACTCTTCTCCGCTGGTCGGGCTCCGTCATGTTCTCGCGCGGCGGGTCGCCGTACACCATGACGAACGGGACACGGCCGAGGAGACACATCTCCCGAAGATTTCTCGAAAACGGCCCGGAAAAGTCACTCAGGCCGTCGCGGAGCGGTCTCAGACGTCGTCGCTCTCCGAGAGAGTCCGGTAGGCGGGCCGGAGGAGGTCCAGGATCGGGATGTTCCGCGCCGTGATCGGCGGCGGATCGAGGGCACGCAGCAGCAGGCCGGGCGAGGTGGAGGGCAGCCCCGTCCGGTCGCGCAGCCGGGCGTGAGAGGAGCCCGGATCGTAGAAGTCCGCCAGCCGATCGGCGAACGGCACGTCGGCCACATCGAACAGTCTCGGCTGGGCGGCGGCGCCGTCCCCGTCGTCCTCGGTGCCGCCGGTCGCGCGGAGGGCGTCGAGCAGGGCGTCCTTCGCCATGCCCCGCCAGGCCAGAATCAGGAACGGGTCGTCGTCGAACGACTCGGCCAGGATGTACAGCACCGCCGACAGATGCTTGCAGGGGAAACCCCAGTCGGGACACGAGCAGTCCAGGTCCAGGCCGCGCTGATCGGGGAACAGCGGCAGACCGCACCCGTGGAAGACGTCCTCGATCTCCGGCGGCATCTCCCCGGCGAGCAGCTTGGCGCGGTAGAGGGCCTGCGCGGCCAGCGCCCCGGCGAGCCTGTGCCACTGATCCGCGTCGTAGGCCGTGATCCCGATCTTGACCTTGTAGGGGGTGCTCCTCGACCCCTGGACCCGCGCCGTGACCCGTCCGGGACCGAGCTCCAGGTCGAGGACCTGACCGGAACGAGCGTACGAGCGCCCCCGGCCGAGCCTGCCTCCGTCGCAGATGCTCTCCAGGATGTCGATGAATCTGCGCGACCACCACCGCTCGCCGATCGAGCCCCGCTTGCTGCGCGCTCGGATGCCGCCCTCGACGCGGATCGGCCGGGAGGGCTCGAACCAGCCGCTTCCGCTCATCGAAACTCCTCGAACGTGGAGACTCCGGGCATCGGTCCGGGCAGGGGTGTCATGCGACGGCCTCCGGGTCGAGCCGGAACAGCTCGCGCAACTGGTCGGTGGACAGGTTCGTGATCCAGTCTTCGCCGGTGCCGACCACGCTCTCGGCGAGGCTCTTCTTGCGTTCGATCATCTCGTCGATCCGCTCCTCCAGGGTGCCGACGCAGATGAACTTCCTGACCTGCACGTTTTTCGTCTGGCCGATCCGGAAGGCCCGGTCGGTCGCCTGGTTCTCCACGGCGGGGTTCCACCACCGGTCCACGTGGATCACGTGGTTGGCGGCGGTCAGGTTGAGGCCGGTCCCGGCGGCTTTGAGGGAGAGCAGGAACAGCATCGGCTCGTCGTCTTCCTGGAAGCGCTCCACCAGCGCGTCACGCCTCTTCTTGGGCAGCCCGCCGTGCAGCCACAGCACCGGCCGGTCCAGGTGGGCGGCCAGGTAGGGCTGCAGCAGGGAGCCGAACTCGGTGTACTGGGTGAAGATCAGGGCCTTGTCGCCCTCGTCGAGGATCTCCTCGGCCAGCTCCTCCAGCCGGGCCAGCTTCCCCGACCGTCCCGCCAGCCGCGACCCGTCCTTCAGCAGATGGGCGGGATGATTGCAGACCTGCTTCAACCGGGTCATCGTGGCCAGGACGTTGCCGCGCCGCTCGATGCCCTCACTGTCGTCGATCCTGCCCAGCATGTCCTCGACCACGGCCTGGTAGAGGGTGGCCTGTTCAGGTGTGAGGTTGCACCAGATCTTCATCTCCATCTTGTCCGGCAGGTCGGAGATGATCGACCGGTCGGTCTTGAGGCGCCGCAGCACGAACGGCCCGGTGGCCCGCTTCAGCGCGGCGGTCGCCGTCTCGTCGCCGTGCCGCTCGATCGGCTCCTGGTATCGCTGCCTGAACGCCCTGGCAGGGCCGAGCAGGCCGGGGTTGCAGAACTCCATGATCGACCAGAGCTCCGCCAGGTGGTTCTCCACCGGAGTGCCGGTCAGCGCGAACCTGCTCCTCGCGGGAAGCGACCGTACGGCCTGCGCCTGTTTGGCGGCACTGTTCTTGATGGCCTGTGCCTCGTCGCAGACGATCCTTGCCCAGGTGAGGCCCATCAGGGACTCCTGGTCCCGCAGGACGGTGCCGTACGTGGTGAGGACGAGATCCGCCCGCTCCACCCGCCGGGCCAGCTCCTCCTCGCGCAGCCGGGCGGCGCCGTGGTGCAGGTAGACGTCCAGGGATGGGGCGAACCTGGCGGTCTCCTTCTGCCAGTTGCTGAGCAGGGACATCGGGCACACCAGCAGCGTGGCTCCCGGCCGGGCGTCGTTCGCCGCGCGCTCGTTGAGAAGCAGCGACAAAGTTTGCGGGGTCTTACCCAGACCCATGTCGTCCGCAAGGACGCCACCGAGCCCGATGTCCGACATGAAGCCGAGCCAGGACAGTCCGCGCTCCTGGTAAGGCCGGAGCGCGCCGTGGAAACCGGCCGGAGTCGTGACCGGTTCGAGGCGGCGGTCGGCCTCGCCGGACAGCAGGTCGCCGAGGAGGCCGTCGGCGTCCACCTCGACGATCGGCAACCCGTCGTCGTCGCCGTGGACGACCTCCCTGATCACCTCGCCGACCGTCATCTCGCCCGACCGGCGTCTTTCGATCGCCTCCAGTGCGGCGCCGAGCTGCCGGTCGTCCAGCTCGACCCAGCGGCCTCGCATCCGGACCAGCGGCACCTTGAGCCTGGCCAGCTCGGTCAGTTCCTCCTCGCTGACCGTCTCGTCGCCGAGGGACAGGTCCATGCGGAAGTCGACGAGCTGGTGCAGCCCGAGTCCCTGGTCGGAGGCCGCCCCGGGACCGGTCTTCCTTGAGCGGGTCGTGAGTTTGAGCCCCAGCCTCGTCCTGCCGGCCCAGGCGGGCAACTGCACGCCGAACCCGGCCGACTGCAGGAGCGGGGCGGCCTGACGGAGAAATGTGAACGCGCCCGCCGTGTCGAGGACGAGCTCCGACGGCCGGGGATCACGCAGGGCCTCCTCCAACTCGGGGTAGAGCCGCGTCGCACGGCCGAGACCCGCGAGCAGCGCCTCCTCGGGGCGTAGCGGGAGACCGGGAGCGGTCTCGCCCGCCCAGATGAGCCGTGCGGGCAGGGAGAGGCTCGGGTCCTCCGACGACTGGACGGAGAACTCCACCCGCCAGAGGGAACGATCCTCCGGCCGCACCGGGCGGCCTTCGTGCTCCGCGACGAGGTCGCCGCCCGATCCGGGCATGGAATCGGAAGGTTCGGGGTCGGACAGACGGAAGCACACCTTGGCGGGGCCGTCGAGCAGGTGCGCCGATCTGAACCACTCTCGCAGCGGCGTGGCCAGCGCGTCCGCCTCGGCTCGCGTCAGACCGGGAAGCGTGGCGGTCTCCCCGGTGAGGGCGACCATCCAGCGGTCCGCGAGGGGGCCGCGGGGTCCCGGCCGACGCCCGCCGAGCAGGCGATCGGGGAGCTTCTGCCGTACCGCCGCGTCGGTCAGGCCGGCCAGGGCCTCGATCAGCACGTGGGCCGAGGGCCGCTCCTCGGCGACGGCCCGGAAGACGGGAGGCGCCGCGGCGGCGAGATCGCGGAAGCGGACGGCGTAGGGACCGGTCAGCACGGGACGCCACCGCGCCGCGTGGTCCTCGTTCTCGACGACGAGCTGGGGCAGCACCCGGCCGCCGCGGACCAGGTCGCGGGCGTACCTCGCGACGACGGTGAGATACCGCAGGGAGGCTCCCGGGATCGGCGCCCACGGGCCTTCACCGGAGGACTCGTCGGGTTCATTCGCCTCCGAGGGGAGGCCGGTCATCTCGTCGACGGAGTCGAGCAGTCTCAGGGCCGAGCCGGGCTCGACCAGCAGGGCGGGCACCCGCCAGGAGCTGATCTTCGGCTGTCGTGCGGTGATCTCCATCCCGGATTCGGGAGAGGGCAGAGGGCTTCGCGCCGAGCTCGGGAGGAGCAGGACGAGCTCTTCCGCGGCGGCTCCGGCCGCCGCCGCCGTCGCGGAGTCTCCCCAGATCGACAGATCATCGGCCATGCTCGACGCCGAGGCCGCGAACGGATGCGGGCGGATCTTGGCACGGGTGGTGCCCGGGGCGGGATCGGCCGGATCCTCAGCCCAGAGCGCCAGCCTGTCACCGACCCAGGCCCCGTGAACCACCAGCACCGTCGCACCCTTCTCTCGTCGGCGAAAACCGTAACAGCCGAGAAGTGGCGGGCGCAGCCACCTTGGGTCTCCGCGCCGGGGACCAGGTGCCCGCGGCGTTCCGGGAAGGCTCGGCCCTCGAGGCGCGTCGCCGCCGCGCCAGCCTCTCGTATCCCCGGTGAACGCCACATCCTGAGCGGGGACGCCTACCCATGACGGATGCCGTCAAAACGGTACGACCGTGGCTCCCGGCCGGAGGTTCGGCGGCGTGCCGAGACCCGGCGGGGGACGGAGACTACGCTGGAACGCGTGAATGATCCTCTGGTGGCGCGGATGCGCGAGTTCGGCACGACCATCTTCGCCGAGATGTCGGCGCTGGCCGTGCGGACCGGTTCGATCAACCTGGGGCAGGGCTTCCCCGACACCGACGGTCCGGCCGCGATGCTGGAGCACGCGGTGTCGGCGATCCGGGACGGCTTCAACCAGTACCCGCCGGGCCCCGGAGTCCCCGAGCTGCGCCAGGCCGTGTCCGAGCACCGCAAGGCTCACTACGGCCTCGACTACGACCCCGACGGGGAGGTCCTCGTCACCGTCGGCGCCACCGAGGCCGTCGCGGCGGCGATCCTGGCGCTGTGCGAGCCGGGCGACGAGGTGATCGCCTTCGAGCCGTACTACGACTCCTACGCCGCCTCCGCCGCCCTGGCCGGAGCCGTGCTCCGGCCGGTCACCCTGCGCCCGGTCGAGGGCCGGTTCGCCTTCGATCCCGCGGAGCTGCGCGCGGCCGCCGGCCCGCGCACCCGGGCGATCCTGGTCAACTCCCCGCACAACCCCACGGGCACGGTCTTCACCCGCGCGGAGCTGGAGGAGATCGCCCTCCTCTGCCAGGAGCGCGACCTGATCGCCGTCACCGACGAGGTCTACGAACACCTCACCTTCGACGGCGTCGAGCACATCCCCCTGGCCACCCTTCCGGGCATGCGCGACCGCACCGTGATGATCTCCTCCGCGGGCAAGACCTTCTCGGTCACCGGCTGGAAGACGGGCTGGATCTGCGCCCCGCCCGAGTTCGTCCGCGCGGTCCAGACCGTCAAGCAGTTCCTCACCTTCACCGCCGCCGCGCCCTGGCAGCTCGCCGTCTCGTACGGCCTGCGCCACGAGCTCGACTGGATCTCCTCCCTCCGCGCCGGCCTGGAGTCCAAGCGCGACCGCCTGATGACGGGGCTGTCCGCGGCGGGGTTCGAGGTCTACCGCCCCGCGGGCACCTACTTCGTCCAGACCGACATCCGCCCCCTCGGCTTCACCGACGGTCTCGCCCTCACCCGCGAGCTCCCGTCCCTGGCGGGCGTGGTCGCCATCCCCACGCAGGTCTTCTACGCCCACCCCGAGCGCGGAAGCCACTTCGTCCGCTTCGCCTTCTGCAAGAAGGACGAGGTCATCGACGAGGCCGTGAGCCGCCTGACCCGGCTCGGCGGCGGCGCCCGCTCCACCGGGCGATGAGGGGGCCGGTCGCCCCGTCCGGCCACCGCCGGGAGAAGGCCGGGCGCCGCCTCCGGTGAGGACGGCGACCCGGGTGACCCGCCGGGGACGACGACGGCCGACCGGCCACAGTTTTGAACGGCATATGCCGTGACCTGGGCCGTAATCGGGTGGTACCGATCGGCGGGGTGTTGCTTGGATGATCGGTATGGCTTCCGTGAGATCCGGCGATCGCTCTGAGCGAGTCCTGCTGGACCGGCTTGAGCAGTACTACGACGAGGTCCCGCGCGGCGGCGCCCGCGCGGAGCGCCACGGGCCGTTCACGTTGTTCGTGCGGGAGGGCGAGGGCTGGCCGTTCTACGCGCGGCCGGCCCGGGAGTGGCGCGGGGCCGTGAGCGTCGCCGACGTGGCCCCGGTGCGGGCCCGGCAGCGCGAGCTCGGGGTTCCCGAGAGCTTCGAGTGGGTCGCCGAGACCTCGCCCGCGCTGAGGCCCGCGATCGAGGAGTCGGGGCTCGCGGTCCACGAGCATCCCCTGATGGTGCTCGACGAGGACGCGGCGACACCGGAGAGGGACGAGCCTCCGGAGGGAGCGTCCGTACGGATCCTGGGTCCGGACGACCCGGCGCTCCCCTCGGCGCTGGCCGTTCCCCACCTGGCCTTCGCGGAGCCCGGGACGGGCATCGGCGTGGCAGGCCCGGCGGAGCTGGCCGCCGCGGCGGCGACCCGCGCCGGCGACGGCTCGGTCGGACGCGCCGTCGCGCGCCTCCTGGCGGGACGGACGGTGATCGCCGCGGCCGTGAAGGACGGAATGGCGCTCTGCGCGGGCCAGCACCAGCCGGTCGGGACGGTCAGCGAGATCGTCGGCGTCGGGACGCTTCCCACCGCTCGACGGCGGGGCCTCGGGCTCGCGGTCACCGCCGCGCTGGTGGCGGACGCCCGATCGCGAGGGGTGAGGATCGTCTTCCTGTCCGCCGGCGACGACGACGTCGCCCGGATGTACGCCCGGATCGGGTTCCGCCGCGTCGGCACCGCGCTGATCGCGGACTGTCCCGAGGGACCGTATCTCGCCGGGTGACCCGGGGAAGGCCGGGCGGGACGGTCCGGGGGTCCGTCCTCGCCTCGGCCGGGGCCGTTTCCGAAGGGAAAGGCAACTTACCGATCGCTTTACTCACTCAAAGTGACCGCCTGCTTACTAATATGCATTTTGGGGTATTTCGGTTTACGGGCCTTCGGGTCCGTTCTTGTCCGCGGCGCAAAGGCGCCACCGCGTAACCGGGGGATTCCATGGCATTCGACAAGTTCCTAGAGCGGCTCATCCCTGACGAGGGGATCCGCAACATGGTCCAATCATTCCTCTCCCCAGACGACGAGAGCGGCTCCGGCAAGGGCGGCGGGCCCGCCAAAACGGTCGAGCAGCTCAAGAACGGTGGCCTGGAAGAGCACACGAAGTCCTGGGTCGGCACCGGTCCCAACAAGCAGCTGACCGAGGAGGAGCTGAAGGGCGCCATCGACCAGGCCGACCTCAGGCGAATCGCTCAGAGGGCGAACATGTCGGAGCAGGAGGTGCTCGTGGCTCTCGTGAGCTTCCTGCCCGAGGTGGTCGACAAGGCCACGCCCAACGGAAGCATGAAGGACCTTCGCAACATGTCTTCCGGCATGTCCTGATCGCAGGTGGCCGGTACGAAGACGACGAGGGGCCGGGCGGGTGCGATCGACTCCCGCCCGGCCACGGGGCCGTGGACGTCCGGCCGGTGGCGGTCTTCGAGGTCCGCCCGGGGGTGCGGGGATCGCTCAGGCGGAGACGATCCGGCACGCCGCGCCGGGCACGTGGTCGACCTGCAGCGTGGTGTGGTCGATGTGGAACCGCTCGTGCAGCAGATCGGCCAGCTCGCGGCGGACCCGGTGGCAGTCGCCGCCGGGCTCGACGATCACGTGTGCGGACAGTGCGGGAAAGCCGCTGGTCACGGTCCACACGTGCAGGTCCTCGACGGCGGTGACCCCGGAATGGGCGACGATCACGGCGCTCACCTCGGCCGGATGGACGCCGGCGGGCGCGGCCTCGAACAGGATGCGTCCGGCGTCGCGCAGCAGGGCGTAGGCGGCCTTGGCCATCAGGGCGGCGACGATCAGGGCGGCGACCGCGTCGGCCCTGCCCCAGCCGGTGAGCCAGATGACGGCGCCCGCGATCGCGGTGGCGACGAAGGCGTACATGTCGTTGAGGATGTGCTGGAACGCGCCCTCCACGTTGAGGCTGCTCCGGTCGGCCCTGGCGATGAGCCACGCGGCGGCGGCGTTGACCGCGATCCCGGCGAGAGCGGTACCGAAGACCAGGGCGCCCTTGACCTCGGGCGGTTCGATGAGCCGCCGGACGCCCTCGTAGACGAAGTAGACGACGAGCACCACGAAGGTCAGCCCGTTGATCGCCGCGGAGAGGATCTCGGCGCGCTTCCAGCCGAACGTGTACGCGCCCCGGGCGGGGCGGGCGGACATGGTGATCGCGACCAGTGCGAGCGCTATGGAGGCGGCGTCGGTGAGCATGTGCCCGGCGTCGGAGATCAACGCGATGGAGTTGGCGACGACGCCGACGACGACCTCGGCCGCCATGAAGACGACCAGCAGGACGAGCGCCGCCGCCAGGTGGCGGCGACTGGAGTTCGCGCTGTGCCCGTGACCGTGTCCGTGACCCATCGCAAGATCCATCTCTCTAACATCTGAACAGATGCTCATATATTACGTGGGGCGCGCCCGGCAAGGCAAGATCTCGCCCGTTCACGCGAAGGCAAAGCGGAGGGGAGGGCGGGGCGCCGGGCGCCTGGCCGGTGGGTTCTGTCGAAGAACAGGCGTGCCTTGGGCAAAGAGTGCCCATGAGCCGGGCCGGGCGGCCCGTTAACGTCGCCCGTGTGGGTGAAGGAATGAGACCGACGGACTGAGCAGGGGGATCGGTTGGGTGAGCGAGTACTGATCGCGCTCGGGGGCAACGCGATGACGGCCCCCGACGGAAGCGCGTCTCCTGGAGATCAGCGCCGCGCGGTCGAGGACGCGATGCGCCATGTCACCATGCTGATCGCGGCCGGTCACCAGGTGACCCTCACCCACGGCAACGGCCCCCAGGTCGGCAACCTGGTCCTGAAGAACCAGATCTCGGCCGACGTCGTGCCCCCGGTGCCGCTCGACTGGTGCGGCGCCCAGACCCAGGCCACGATCGGCACGCTCATCCTCAACGCGCTCGACGGCCGCGCCGTCGTCGTGGTGACCCGGACGCTCGTCGACCCCGGCGATCCGGCCTTCCAGGATCCGGTCAAACCGATCGGCCGCTACTTCACCGAGGCGGAGGCCCGCCGGTTCGAGAAGCTCGGCGAGACCTGGCGCCGGTTCGACCGGGGCTGGCGCCGGGTGGTGGCCTCCCCCGAACCGCTGGAGATCCTCGACGCGCCCGCGGTGGCCGCGCTGGTGGCCGCCGGATTCACCGTCGTGGCCGCGGGCGGCGGGGGAGTGCCCGTGGCCCGCGACGGCGGCGGGCGGCTGCGCGGAGTCGAGGCCGTGATCGACAAGGACCTGGCCGCCGCGGTGCTGGCGCACGCCGTACAGGCCACGACCATGGTCATCGCCACCGACGTGCCGCAGGCCGTCGTCGGATTCGGCACGGCCGACGCCCGGCCCATCGGCCACATCACCGCGGCCGAACTGCGCGTGCTGCACGCCGCCGGGTATTTCGCCGGGGGCAGCATGGGCCCGAAGGTCGAGGCCGCGCTGCGTTTCGTCGAGCAGGGCGGCGAGCGATCGGTGATCACCTCCCTTGAGGCCATCGGGGCGGCGGTCGCCGGAGAGGCCGGAACCGTGGTGCGAAAGTGACAGTGAACACAAGGAGATCGAAAGGTGGCAGGGATGCCGGAACCGATTGAAGTGCGCAAGGTGGCCATCGAGAGCGTGACCGACGCCTCCGGGCTGACCAGGCTCATCGACGACGGGGTGATCGAGGCCCACCGGGTGCTCGCGGTGATCGGCAAGACCGAGGGCAACGGCGGGGTGAACGACTACACCCGCATCCTGGCCGACCGGGCCTTCCGCGAGGTGCTCGCCGCCAAGGGGCACCCCTCGCCCGAGAGCGTCCCGCTGGTGTGGTCGGGCGGCACCGACGGCGTGCTCAGCCCGCACGCCACGATCTTCGCCACCACGGCGAACGCCGAGCCGGGCGACGAGCCGCGCGTCAGCGTCGGCATCGCGATGAGCGACGTCATCCTTCCCGAGGACATCGGCCGTCCCGCCATGGTGGAGAAGGTCGCCGCCGGTGTCCGCGAGGCGATGAAGGCCGCGGGGATCGACGACCCCGCCGACGTCCACTATGTCCAGACCAAGACGCCCCTGCTCACCCTGGCCACCATCAACGACGCCAAGTCGCGCGGCATGGACGTGGTCATCGAGGACACGGGCCCGTCCATGGACATCTCCAACTCCACCACCGCGCTGGGCATCGCCGTCGCGCTCGGTGAGATCGAGATGCCCGCCGCCGACCAGATCCACCGTGACCTGTCGCTCTTCTCCTCCGTCGCGTCCTGTTCCTCGGGCGTCGAGCTGGACCGGGCCCAGATCGTGGTCGTCGGCAACGTCCGCGGCATCGGCGGCCGCTACCGGATCGGCCACTCCGTCATGAAGGACGCGCTGGACGCCGACGGCATCTGGGAGGCCATCCGCTCCAGCGGCATCGACCTGCCCGAGCGTCCCCACCCGTCGGACCTGGGCGGCAGGCTGGTCAACGTCTTCATGAAGTGCGAAGCCGACCCGTCGGGCAGCGTCAGGGGACGTCGCAACATCATGCTCGACGACTCCGACGTGCACTGGCACCGTCAGATCAAGGCCACCGTCGGAGGGGTCGCGGCCAGCGTCACCGGCGACCCCGCCGTGTTCGTCTCGGTCGCCGCGGTCCACCAGGGCCCCAGCGGCGGCGGTCCGGTGGCCGCCATCGCGGACCTGGGCTGATCCGTCCGGCGCGGGCGGGACGGGCGGGACGGGCGGGACGGATGAGGTGAGCGGAGCGGGCGGGGCGGGCGGGGCGGAAAACCCTGTTCGCGTCGTCCGCGGGTAGGCTCCCGGTTCGTGCCGAGCATTCCGCAGCCATTGGTTCCCGACGACGACGGCAGCGCCGACGCCTCCGTGACGTCCGCGCTCACGGCCTTCGCGGCCGGTACGGCGGAGGCGGGCGAGGTGATAACCGCGCTGGGAGGGGCCAGGCTGCTCGTCCCCGTGGTGGCCCTGCTGACGGAGTCCGAGGTCGGAGAGCATGGGCTGAAGCAGGAGAAGGAGAGCGAGATGGCTCTCCCGAAACTGGTCGGCAACGACGGGCGCGAGGCCGTGCCCGCCTTCACCGGCGTCGAGGCGCTCGGGCTCTGGCGTCCCGACGCCCGGCCCATCCAGGCCACGACCCTCCAGGTCTGCCAGGCCGCGGTGCACGAGGGAGTGGCCGCCGTGGTGATCGACGTGGCGGGCCCGGTGCCCTTCGTGATCGAGGGAGCTCTCCTGCGGGCGTTCGCCGCGGTCGAGTCGGGCACGGTCGACCGGCTGGGGCCCGAGGTCACCGTGGTGCGGATGGAGGAGGAGCCCGCTCCGCCCTCCAGGCGACGGCGGTTCGGCCTGCCCTTCCGGAGATGAGCCCCGCGCGGGCTTGAACGCCCGGCGGACGGGGGAAGGCCCCGCGGATTATGGTCGTTGCGTGATCCTCCTCCCCGTCGCGGCGGTCCTGGCCGGTCTGGTGATCGGCCTCCGGGCGCGCGTCCTGATCGCCCGGTACGCGCGGACCGGCGGGGAACCGTCCCCACCGGCCGGGCCACCGCCGCTGGTCGTGGAGGCGGCCACCGCCCTGGCGCTCGGGGCGCTCGCCCTGCGGGCCGCGCCCGAGGCGTCCTTCCCGCCGGAGGTCACGTGGGTGGCGGAGCTTCTCGCCCTCTGGTGGCTGGCGGTGATCGCCGTGACGCTGGCCTTCGTCGACCTGGCCGTCCACCGGCTCCCCGACAGGCTCACCCTCGCGGCGTACCTCGGGACCGGCGGCCTGCTCACGGTGGCGGCCCTGGCCGGAGGACGACTCGACGACCTCCTCGGGGCCGGACTGGGGGGCGCCGCGCTGGCGGCCTTCTACCTGGTGCTCTTCCTGGTCAACCCGGCGGGGATGGGACTGGGCGACGTCAAGCTCGCGGCGAGCCTGGGCACCGCGCTCGGCTGGTTCGGCTGGGAGACCGTGGCCGTCGGGGCGTTCCTGGGCTTCCTCGCGGGGGGTCTCTACGGCGCCGCGCTGATGGTCACGAGCCGCGCCGACCGCAAGAGCGAGATCCCCTTCGGCCCGTTCATGATCATTGGTGCGTTCACGGCGATCCTGTTGTGACCCATCCGACCTGATGTCGGTTGGTATGCCCATGTTGCGACTTGGATGGCTTGCTATCGGTCGATGCGGGCCTGCCGTGACTCAACCGACCTGCTGTCAGGCGGTACGACCGTTTCGGTGCGCCGGTCCATGTCTCACCCATTGACATCCTCCCCTGCTTGAAAGCAGGAGATTCCAACGAAACCTACCCCGTAAGGAGGAGGTCACGTTGAGGTTCGCGGTTCACCGGCCCGCCCAACGGCAGGCCTCCCCGCGCAGCCACCGCGTGCCCCGCGGCGGTATCTCGGATGTTCTTCGCCGCGTTGACGTCAGCGTGATCCCGATGCTTGCAGGCCACGCACGAGAAGAGCGCTTGGTTCTCACGACTCTCCCGGGCGATGTGCTTGCAGGCATTGCAGGTCTGCGAGGTATACCGCGGATCAACCTTCCACACCCGGCCCGGAGCCTTGTCCTCCAGTCGGGCCGCCAACCGCCCCCACCCGTTGGCCAGGATGCCCCGGTTCAATCCCGCCTTCTGCCGCACGTTCCGGCCCGGCGCTTCAAGGGTGCCTTTCGCCGCCCGGGTCATCGCCGAGACCTTCAGATCCTCGATGCCGATCACGTCGAACCGGCGGGCCAGATCGGTGCTGGTCTGCTCCACCCAGTCCTTACGCCGATCACCCTCCCGGGCCCTCAACCTCGCGACGGCGGCCTTGACCTTGGCGCGGCGTTTCGACCCAGGCTTAGCGCGGGCCAGGGCGCGCTGCAACCGCACCAGCCGCTTCTTCTCCGCCTCACCCAAGGCGGGAACGGTCAGCAACTCACTGGTCGACAACGCCGCCGACACCACCACACCCCGATCCACCCCAACGGCCGCATCCGTCCCCGGGGTCGCAATCGACACGGGGACAATCGCGAACGCCACGTGCCAGCGGCCCGCCGCATCCCGGGTGACGCGAAACGACTTCGCTTCCCCCACGGGGCGCGACCACCGAAACCGCACCCACCCCACCTTGGGGATCCGCACCTGGCCGACCTTCCGGGACAGGCGGCGTACGTCGCCGGGTTTGACCGCGACGATTCGAAACCCCTCGCTGCGGCCACGTCGGCGCCAGGTGGGCCTGCGGTGGGTGGTGCCGAAGAAGTTCGCCATGGCCTGGTGGAAGTCCTTCAGCGCCTGCTGCTGGACGATGATCGACCCGGCCGTCAGCCACGGCGAGGCGGCGCGGGCCTCGGTGAGCTGGCGGCACTGCTCGGCGAACCCCGGCGCCGGCGTGCGCCCGGGCTGCCAGTGGGCGTGTTGTTCCACGGCCAGGTTCCACACATATCGGGCGTGTCCGCAGTGCTCCAGCAGCGTCGCCTCCTGGGCGGGGGAGGGGTGCAGCCGGTAGCGGGACACACCGAGCAACCTACCGATTCCTACCGACAAAAACCGGGGAACCACTATGGGTGACCGTTCCGTGTTTTCTTCCCGTCCGGAGGGACGGAACCTCCACGCTGCAGGTGTTCGGTGAGCTGGGGCCATTCCAGTGGGCGGCACGTGGAAGACTTGTCATCATGTTGCGCTGGTTGACTGCCGGAGAATCCCACGGCCCCGAGCTCGTCGCGATCCTGGAAGGGATGCCCGCAGGGGTGGAGGTGACCACGGCCCACATCGACGAAGCACTGGCGAGACGTCGGCTGGGCTACGGTCGCGGCGCCCGGATGAAGTTCGAGCAGGACGTGGTGAACGTCGTGGGCGGCGTACGGCACGGCCGCACGCTCGGCAGCCCCGTGGCCATCCGCGTGGGCAACACCGAGTGGCCCAAGTGGGAGACCGTCATGGCCGCCGACCCCGTGGACCCGGCGTTGCTGGAGGGGCAGGCCCGCAACGCGCCGCGTTCGCGTCCCCGCCCCGGCCACGCCGACCTCGCCGGGATGCAGAAGTACGGCTTCGACGACGCCCGCCCGGTGCTCGACCGGGCCAGCGCCCGGGAGACCGCCGCCCGGGTCGCGCTCGGGCAGGTCGCCCGGAGCTTCCTCAAGCAGGCCCTCGGCGTCGACATCGTCAGCCACGTCGTCTCGATCGGCGAGGCGCGGACCACCCCGGGAGTCATGCCCGGTCCCGGCGACCTGGCGGCGATCGACGCCGACCCGGTGCGCTGCGCCGACCCGGCCGGCAGCGCCGCGATGGTCGCCGAGATCGACAAGGCGCACAAGGACGGCGACACCCTCGGCGGGGTCGTCGAGGTGATCGCCTACGGGCTGCCGCCGGGCCTGGGCAGCTACACCCACTGGGACCGCCGTCTCGACGCCCGCCTCGCGGCCGGCCTGATGGGCATCCAGGCGATCAAGGGCGTCGCCGTCGGCGACGGCTTCGAGACCGCCCGCCGTCCCGGTTCCAGGGCGCACGACGAGATCGAGAACACCGCCGACGGCGTCCACCGGATCACCAACCGGGCGGGCGGCGTCGAGGGCGGCATGACCAACGGCGAGCCGCTGCGCGTCAGCGCGGCGATGAAGCCGATCTCCACCGTGCCGCGGGCGCTGGCCACCATCGACGTGCTGACCGGCGAGGCGGCCAAGGCCCATCACGAGCGCTCCGACGTGTGCGCGGTCCCGGCCGCCGCGATCGTCGCCGAGGCGATGGTCGCGCTGATCCTGGCCGACGCCGCGATCGAGAAGTTCGGCGGCGACTCCGTCGAGGAGGTCGCGCGCAACCTGTCCGGATACCTTTCTTCGATGGTGATCAAGTGAGCGGGCGCACCCGCGGGGGCGACGCCGTCCTCCGGACGGGCGAGACGCGCGCCGAGGAGGCACAGTGAGTCCCCGAGTGGTTTTGATCGGTCCTCCCGGATCGGGCAAGTCGACTGTCGGCCAGATCCTGGCCGAACGGCTCGGGGTCGCCTTCCGCGACACCGACACCGACGTGGAGGCCGTGGCGGGCAAGTCGGTGGGCGACATCTTCATCGAGGATGGCGAGGAGCGCTTCCGCGAGCTGGAGGCGGAGGCCGTACGGCGGGCGCTGGCCGAGCACGACGGCGTGCTGTCCCTCGGCGGCGGCGCCATCCTGTCCGAGGCGACGCGCGAGTTGCTGGCCGGTCACTCGGTGGCCTACCTGGAGATCGGCCTCTCGCAGGCCGTGCAGCGCGTGGGCCTGGCCTCGGCGCGGCCCCTGCTGGTGCTGAACCCGCGCAGCCAGCTGAAGAAGCTGATGGACGCCCGCCGCCCGATCTACGAGAGCCTGGCCGGGATCGTCGTGGCGACCGACGAGCGCAAGCCCGACGAGGTCGTCGACGAGATCGTGAAGGGCCTGCGGCCGTGACGATCTCCAGAATCAAGGTCGACGGAGACGCCCCCTACGACGTGGTGATCGGCGCCGGCGTGCTCGGCGAGCTCCCCGGCCTGCTCGGTTCCAGGGTCCGCACCGTCGCGGTGATCCACCCGGCGAGCCTGCCGGAGATCGCGCGGCCGGTCTGCGGCGCGATCGAGGCGGCCGGATACGAGGTCGTCGCGCTGCCGGTGCCCGACGCCGAGCAGGCCAAGACGATCGAGGTGGCCGCAGGGCTCTGGTCGGCCTTCGGCCGCTACGGCATCACGCGCTCCGACGCCGTGGTCGGCGTGGGCGGGGGAGCCACCACCGACCTGGCCGGCTTCGCCGCCGCCACCTGGCTGCGCGGCGTCAAGCTCGTGCAGGTGCCGACGACCCTGCTCGGCATGGTCGACGCCGCGGTGGGCGGCAAGACCGGCATCAACACCCCCGAGGGCAAGAACCTGGTCGGTTCCTTCTACCCTCCGGCCGGGGTCCTGTGCGACCTGGCCACGCTGGTCTCGGTGCCCCGCGACGACTACGTCGGCGGCCTCGCGGAGATCATCAAGGGTGGTTTCATCGCCGACCCGACGATCCTGACGCTCATCGAGGACGACCCCGAGGGCGCCAGGCTCCCCGAGGGACGGCACACCCGCGAGCTGATCGAGCGGAAGATCCAGATCAAGGCCGACGTGGTCGGCGCCGACCTGCGCGAGGGCGGCCTGCGGGAGATCCTCAACTACGGGCACACCCTGGCCCACGCCATCGAGCGGGTCGAGCAGTACCGGATGCGTCACGGCGAGGCCGTCGCCATCGGCATGGTCTACGCCGCGGAGCTGTCGCGCCTGGCGGGCAGGATCGGTCCCGGCCTCGTGGAACGGACCCGGTCCATCCTGACCTCGGTCGGGTTGCCCACCTCCTACCGCCGCGAGGCCTGGCCCGAGCTCCGCGACCACATGCGCCTGGACAAGAAGAGCCGCGGCGCCAAGCTCCGGTTCGTCCTCCTGGACGACCTGGCGAGGCTCTCCCCGCTGGAGGACCCGCCGGAGGCGTTGCTCGAAGCCGCCTATGACGAGATCGCCCGATGACCTCGGGCGCGGCCCGCCCGGTGCGCGGGGCGACGGGCGGAGCGGTTGAGAGCAGTGGTGAGAGCAGAACGTCGGCCGTGCGGCAGGCACACGGCCAGTGAAGAGTGATGAGTGATTTCATGAGATCCGTCTACGTGCTCAACGGCCCGAACCTGTCGCGGCTCGGCACCCGTGAGCCCGACGTCTACGGCGCGGAGACCTTCGCGGACCTGGCCGCGCTCTGCCGGGAGACCGGCAGGGAGCTGGGCCTCTCCGTGGACGTCCGGCAGACCGACGACGAGGCCGAGATGCTCGGCTGGCTGCACGAGGCGGCCGACGGCCGGGTGCCGGTGGTGCTGAACCCGGCGGCGTTCACCCACTACTCCTACGCGCTGCGCGACGCCATCGCCCAGCGCACCGCGCCCCTGGTCGAGGTGCACATCTCCAACCCGGCCGCCCGCGAGGAGTTCCGGCACAACTCGGTGGTCGCCGCCGTGGCCACCGGTACCATCGCGGGGTTCGGCCTGAGGTCCTACGTGCTCGCGCTGCACGCCATCGCCGAGACCTCTGAGTGAGTGCCCGGTGAGCGACTCAGCGATTGACCCGGTGGGCGACCCGGTGAGTGGCCCGGCGGGGAGGCAGACGGGCGACCCGGTGGGCGACCCGGTGAGTGGCCCGGCGGGGAGGCCGATGGGCGACCCGATGGGTGACCCGGTGAGTGGTCCGGTGGGGAGGCCGATGGGCGGCCCCGTGGGTGGGGCGGGGGGCGGCCGTTCCTTCTCCTCGTTCGTCGCCCTCGGCGACAGCTTCACCGAGGGACTGAACGACCCCGGGGCGAACGGCCACTTCCGTGGCTGGGCCGACCGGGTCGCCGAGCGGCTGGCCGCGCTCGACCCGGACTTCCGTTACGCCAACCTCGCCGTGCGCGGCAAGCTCATCGACCAGATCGTCGAGCAGCAGGTCCCGCGGGCGATCGAGATGCGGCCCGACCTGATCAGCTTCTGCGCCGGAGGCAACGACCTGCTCCGGCCGGGCAGCGACCCCGACCGGATGGCCAAGAAGCTGGCGGGAGCCGTACGGGATCTGCGGGCCACCGGCGCCGAGGTGCTGCTGTTCACCGGCGTGGACCCACGCGACACCCCGATCATGCGCCGCGCCCGTGGCACGTTCGCGATCTTCTACATGCACGTCAGGTCCATCTCCGAGCTGTACGGTTGCCGGCTGGTCGACCAGTGGTCGATGCAGGGCCTGCGCGACTGGCGGGCGTGGAGCGACGACCGCCTGCACATGAACGAGGAGGGCCATCGCCTGGTGGCCGCCAAGATCTGCCAGGTGCTCGGAATCGACTGCGACGACGACTGGCGCAAGGCCTGGCCGCCCCGTGAGCGCACGGACCGGGGAGCCAAGCGCCGCGAGGACGCCCAGTGGGCCCGCGAGCACTTCGGGCCCTGGCTCGTCCGCCGCCTGCGCGGCCGCTCCTCCGGTGACGGCCTCGACCCCAAGCGCCCTGACCTGAAGATCTTTCCCTAGTCGCCCGGCTCCGGACACCGGCAGGGAACCCCCGCCGGATGGCCCCGGTCGCTCCTGCGGCCTGCTGGTCGCACGCCCCTGCCGGGGGAGCGGCCGGGGCCCGGCGGCGTCTCCGCGACGCGCCGGGCACCGCCGGGGAACGCGGATCCCCCATTCCCCGGCCAAGGGCCCCGGCCAGGCCCCGCGGCGACGCCCCTATGACGAGCTGAGGCGCTTGAGGGCGTCGCGGACCTTCGCCGGGTCGTTGGTGGGCCAGAAGGGCGGCAGGGAGTCGCGCAGGAAACCCCCGTAGCGGGCCGTCGCCAGACGGGGGTCCAGGATCGCGACCACGCCCTTGTCGTGCTGGCTGCGGAGCAGCCGGCCCGCGCCCTGGGCGAGGAGCAGGGCGGCGTGGGTGGCGGCGACGGACATGAAGCCGTTGCCGCCCTTGGCCGCGACGTGGCGCTGGCGGGCGGAGCTCAGCGGGTCGTCCGGGCGGGGGAAGGGGATGCGGTCGATGATGACCAGCCGCAGCGAGGGGCCCGGGACGTCCACCCCCTGCCAGAGGGACAGGGTCCCGAACAGGCAGGTGGGCTCGTCCTCCGCGAACTGCTTGACCAGCAGCATCGTGGAGTCGTCGCCCTGGCAGAGCAGCGGCACGCTCAGCCGGTCTCTCAGGGCCTCGGTGGCGGCCTTGGCCGCGCGCATGGAGGAGAACAGGCCGAGGGTGCGGCCTCCGGCGGCCTCGATCAGCTCGGTGATCTCGTCGAGGTAGGCCTCGGGCAGGCCGTCGCGGCCCGGCTGCGGCAGGTGCTTGGCGACGTAGAGGATGCCGCTGCGGGGGTGGTCGAAGGGCGAGCCGACGTCCAGGCCGCTCCAGCCCGCCCGCTTCCTCGGCCGGGCCTTGGCATCGTTCTTGGCGCCGTTCTTGGCGCCGTCCGAGGGCTCCCCGCTCGGGTCGCCCGTCTCCTCTCCGCCGCCCCCGGTCGCGCCCCTCGCGCCGTCTCCGGCCCCCAGGCCCCACTGGCGGGCCAGCCCGTCGAAGGCGCCGCCCAGGGCGAGCGTGGCCGAGGTGAGGATCACCGTCCGGTCGCCGAAGAGCTTGTCGCGGAGCATTCCCGCCACGGTCAGCGGCGCCACCCGCAGCAGGGGAGGACGCCGGTCGGTGCCCGCCTCCAGCCAGACCACCTCGGCCCGGTCGACCTCCTCGGCGTGGCCGAAGGCGTCCAGCATGCGCTGCGCGGTGTCGTGGATCTCGTCCAGGGCGGTGAAGGCCGCCTTGCGCAGACCCGCGCCCTCGGGGTCGTCCTTGTCGCCGCCCATCCGAGGGCCGAGGGAGGTGATGCACGCCCAGGCCGCGTCGCGGATCAGGGCGAGCGTCAGCCCGAGCACCTGGGGCAGCTCGTCGAGGCGCCCGGCGGGTGCGGCGGCGAGCAGGGCCTTGAGATCCTCTCCCGCCTCCATGAGCCGGTCGGAGGTGGGCTGGTCGATCAGCCTGCCGACCCGGCGCACGGCCAGCGAGACCATGTTCTCCGACAACTCGCCGGTCACCACCGAGGTGACCCGGTCGACCAGCTCGTGGGCCTCGTCCACCACGACCACGTCGTGCTCGGGCAGGAGCGGGAAGTCTTCCATCGCGTCGATGGCGAGCAGCGCGTGGTTGGTGACGACGACGTCGGACTCCCCGGCGCGGGCCCGTGCCAGCTCGGCGAAGCACTCCATCCCGCTCGGGCAGCGCGTGGCGCCCAGGCACTCCCTGGCGCTCACCGAGAACTGCCGCCACGCCTGCTCGTTGACGCCGGGGACGAGCTCGTCGCGGTCACCGGTCTCGGTCTCGTTCGCCCAGTCCTGGATGCGCTGGACCATCCGCCCCGTCGCGCTCACCTCACGGGGGTCGAAGAGCTGGTCCTGCTCGTCGTCGGGCCATCCGGCGCTCGCCTTGTAGCGGCACAGGTAGTTGCGGCGGCCCTTGAGGATCGCGAACTTGGGCTCGTGCGGCAGCTGCGGGGCGAGCGCCTCGGCGAGGCGGGGCAGGTCACGGTCCACGAGCTGGCGCTGGAGCGCGATGGTGGCGGTGGAGACGACCACCGCGCCCTCGGAGGTCATCGCGTGCCGGATCGAGGGGATCAGGTAGGCCAGTGACTTGCCGGTGCCCGTGCCCGCCTGAACGGCCAGGTGGTCACCCGACTCGATCGAGTGCTGCACCGCCTGGACCATCCTTATCTGTCCGGGGCGCTCGACCCCGCCCACCGCTTCGACGGCGGTGCTCAGCAAATCCTCAACTGGGGGAATATCCACTTTTGAGGAGACGTCTTCGGTAGGGGCGATGGAGTCGGTCGGCACGACAGCCAACCGTACCCGTTCGGCCTGACAATCGCGGATGCTCCGGGGAGTCACTGTGGGGACTCATCGTGGTATTCGCAAACCCGGGGCTCATGTTCCGTGGCAAACTGGCTCGATCACCCGGTTCGCCAATCCTCCGAAGTCCAAGGAAGATCTACCGTTCTGGTGGTGTTGGGGCGGAAGATGGGGGTGGAAAGACCGGTTCGGTAGAGTTTCCTGAGGTCGAGTGGACGAATAAAGGCTGGTTGAAGCACTATGTCCTCCATGTCGGAAGTTGTCCCGTTGCCGTCGTTCGGCGAGGTGTTCTTTGACGAGCGTGGCCAGGAGCGGGTTCTCCGGGTCACTTGGCACGAAGGCACGCTGGTGCTGAGCCTGTGGCGCGGTGAGATGTGCACCGCGAGTTTCCGCATGCCCATGAACGACGTGGGACGTCTGGTCGACACCCTCGACGACGGTTTTGTCGAGGCCGGAGGCCAGTACCCCGACGAGACGGGCGAGCCCGCCCACCTGGTCGAGCATCAGGTGCACGGCGAGTTCCCCGCCACCGGGCAGTACGCCCGGCCGCACTCGGAGGACTACGCCCAGCCGCAGCCGTACGCCGACCCGGCCGGTCACGCCGCCCCGCCGATCGAGGAGCCGCGCCAGGTCGCGGCCCTCGGGCCCAACGACGTGCTCGTCGCCCGGGGCGCCGCGCCGCAGCCCCAGGACCGGATGGCCGCCTACGGCCAGGGCGACGCGGTGCCGCGCGAGAACATGATCGTGGGCGACTCCCTGCCCTACGGCCAGCCGCAGCCCGTGGGACTGCCGGGCTCCGGCGAGCCCCTGTACCAGCTGCCCGGCGACCGCTACCCGGCCTCGCCGCCGGCGGACTCCTACGGCGCTCCCCAGGGGCATCCGGATCCGTACGGCGCCCCGCAGGGCCAGCCTGACTCCTACGGCGTGCAGGGCCAGCCTGACTCCTACGGCGTGCAGGGCCAGCCCGACTCCTACGGCGTGCAGGGGCGTCCGGACCCGTACGGCGCTCCAGGAGGCCACCCGGATCCGTACGGCGCGTCCCCGCCCGTGGACCCGTTCGCCGCTCCGGCGGGCCGGCAGGCGGATCCCTTCGTGTCCCACGGCGACCAGTTCCCGGCACCCGGGCACCAGCCGCGCGCCGACTCCTACGCGCCCCAGGGGCAGCAGCACTCCACCGACCCCTTCGGCTTCGCGGCCCAGCAGCAACAGCAGTCCGCCTATCCGGCCCAGGCCGACCCCTACGGCTACCCGGCCCCGGCCCAGCCCGACCTTTACTCGTTCGGCGCCCAGCAACCCGGCCCGCAGCAGTCCCCGCAGGCCGGTCACCCCGCGGACCTGCGCGACCTGTACGGCTCGCCGCCCGCCTACCAGCAGGACGTGGATCCGTCCGATCCGCTGGGCCTGCGCGGCCAGCAGCCCGAGCAACTGGCGCCACGCCCCTACGTCCAGGAGTCGTCCCACTCCACCGGGGAGAGGCTCCGCCCCGAGCAGCGTTACGACGAACAGCGTTACGACGAGCGCCGTCATGACGAGCAGGGCTACGACGAGCGCCGCGACGGGCGGCGCCGGGACGAGCGGCGCCGTGACGAGCGGGACGAGCGCCGCGACTGGTGATCGGCCGCGGGGCCGCCCGTCGCGGCCGGTCCCGCCGTTCGTGAGACGCCGAGTCCGTCCGTGAGACGCCGCGTCCGTCCGTCCCGGTGGTCACGACCGCCGGGACGGAGGCGGTCGTGGTCTCCGGGTCCGTGCGTGCGCGTGAGCGGCTGACCTGCGCCTCGCGCGGGGACGGCCGCCGGAGCCGGGACCCGTGCGAGTGCACGGATCGTTTCCACGTACTCTGCGTACGAGCAAAGCCGTGTCAGCGTGGGCGATCGCCGTTTCGAAGGCTGATCGTCTCTTGTCGGTAGGGGTGGGATGGACCAGGCACTGGCGGTGCAGATACTGGTGGTGCCGGTCATCGCGATCGCGGTGGCCGCGGTGGCACGGCGCATGGGATGGTCGTCCCCGCTGGTCCTGGTGCTGGTCGGGCTGGTGCTGTCACCGCTGGTCCCCAGCTACCAGCTCGACCCCAACCTGATCCTGCTGGTGTTCCTGCCGCCGCTGCTCTACTCCGCCGCGATCGACAGCTCCTACCTGAGGCTCAAGGCGCTCCGCAATCCGGTCGCGCTGCTGTCGGTCGGCCTGGTGCTGTTCACCACGCTGGTCGTCGGGTGGATCACCCACCTGCTCCTGCCCGAGCTGCCGCTGGCCGCCGCGTTCGCGCTGGGCGCGATCGTGGCACCGCCGGACGCCGTCGCCGCGGTCGCGGTGGCCCGCAGACTCGGGCTGCCCCGCAAGGTGGTGACCATCCTGGTGGGGGAGAGCCTGTTCAACGACGCCACCGCGCTCACCGTCTACCGGGTGGCCATCGCGGCGGCGGTGGGCCAGGGAGCGGCCAGCTGGCAGGCCGTGACCGTCGAGTTCGCCCGCTCGGCGCTGGGCGGCGTGCTGATCGGGATCGTGCTCGCCTGGATCCTCGCCCGCGTGCTGCTGCACCTGCGCGACGCGCTCGTCGAGAACACCGTCATGCTGCTCATCCCGTTCGCGGTCTACTTCGTGGCCGAGAGCGTGCACGTCTCCGGTGTGATCGCCGTCGTGATCGTCGGTCTCTACATCGGACACCGCCTGCCCAAGGCGGGATTCGGCACGCGACTGCTGTCCGACGCGGTCTGGCGGGTCATGGACTTCTTCCTGGAGTCGATCGTCTTCGTGCTGATCGGCCTGCAGATGTGGCCCATCGTGCGCGAGCTGGAATGGACGGACCGGTGGAGGCTCACGGGAATGGCGCTGGCCGTCTTCGCCGCCGCGGTGCTCGCCAGGGTCGTCTGGGTCGTGCCCACCAGCTACCTGCCGGGATTCCTGACCAGGACGATCAGGCGGCGCGAACCGCATCCGGTGGCCTGGCAGAACGTGGCGATCGTGAGCTGGGCGGGGATGCGCGGGGTGGTCTCCCTCGCGGCGGCCTTCGCCATCCCCCTGAACTTCCCCGGCCGGCCCATGCTGCTCTTCCTCACCTTCGTGGTGGTGATCGGGACCCTGCTGGTCCAGGGACTGTCGTTCCCGGCGCTGATCCGCCGGCTGAAGGTCTCCAACGAGCAGGAGCTCTTCACCGACAACCTGGCGGAGGCGGCCGCCCAGCAGGCGGCGGCCTCGGCCGGGCTCGCGCGGTTGGAGGAGCTGGTCGCCGAGGGCGTCGACGACGTTCACACGGAGGTCGTGGAGCAGCTCAGGTCACGGTCCGAACGCCGGACCCTCACCGCCTGGGAGCGGCTCGGCGGTGGCACGGGCCAGGAGGGGGAGGAGACGCCCAGCACGCTCTACCGGCGGTTGCGCAGGGAGATGCTGGTCGTCGAACGCGAGGTGTTCGTGCGATTCCGCGACGAGCGACGCATCGAGGACGAGGTGCTCCGCAGGGTCATCCAGGAGATCGACTTCGAAGAGGCCACCCTGGAGCGGGACTGACGGCCCCCGGGTGACCCCGCCGGAAACCTGTCCGGCGGGGGCCGTCCGGCGGCACCCGGGTCAACGTCCGGAGACGGTCGCCGCTAGCCGATGACCTCGTCCACGAAACACCACCGCCAGCTCTCGCCCGGCTCGAAGGACGCCACGACCGGGTGGCCGATCTCCTTGAAGTGAGCCGTGGCGTGCTTGCCGGGTGACGAGTCGCAACAACCGATGTGGCCGCACGAAAGGCACTTGCGCAGGTGCACCCAGCGCGTACCGTTCGCCAGGCACTCCTCGCACCCCTTCGCGCGGGGAGACGGGTCCTGCGATTCAAGGATGTGCTCACACGTGCTCATATGTTTCCCCTCTCTGGTCATCCGGACGATCGTACGCCCAGGGCCGTGCTCCGCCCTCGCCCTCCCGCGCGTCGACGCGGGCCGTCCACCGCGCGGGGCCACACGACAGGCGATCCCCGCTTCGCGCGGGCCGTACACCGGACGGTTTCCGCCTCGCGAGGCATCGGACGGATAATGTCCCCGCGACGGACGCCTGTCGCGAGAACCCGTTGGGTAGGGTCGAGGCATGCGACCTCTTCCGCGAAGACTTCCCGTCCTCTCCGCCTCCGCACTGGCCGCTGTCCTCTTCACCACCGGATGCTCCGAGATCCAGGAGGTGAGTCAGGGCATCGACAAGGCGCAGCAGTGCGTGCAGGCCGCAGGCATCGTCACCGAGATGGCGGCGAAGGTCGGCAGCCTGGTCAACGACCCCGCCGAGATGGAGAAGGCGCTGAACGACGGCGCCGCCAAGCTCGGCACCCTGGCGGACGAGGCGGCCAACACCACGCTCAAGGAAGCCGCCGACGGCGTCGCCAAGGACCTTGAGGGTCTGAACGCCACGAGCGCCAACGAAGCCGTCGACGCGGCGCAGAAGGTCGCGACCGACTCGGTGCAGTGGACCCAGCAGCTGGCCGGCGCCTGCGGCTGAGCGTCCGCTCAATCCCGGGTTCTCTAGGGGAAATAGGGCTGAAATAGCGTCGTGCCCATGAAGACCCTGGAAAGCGAACCAGACCCCCGGTTCACCCTCGCGAACGAACGAACGTTCCTGACCTGGCTGAGCACGTCGCTCGCGCTGAGCGCGGGCGGCGTCGCCATGGCGGCGGTCTCCGCCGATGTCTTCGTGCCATGGATGCGGACCGCGCTCGCGGTCGTCCTCGTGTCGCTGTCCGCCCTGTCGGCCGCGATGGCCTACCCGCGCTGGCGTCTGATCCAGCGCGCCCTGCGCCGTGCCGCACCGCTCCCGCCCCCGGCGCTCGCGCCCCTGTTCGGGTACGGCGTGGCCGCCGTGGCCGTGTTCGCCCTGGTCCTGATCCTGCTCGGCCGATGAGTCTCCGGGGAGACGAGTCTCCAGACCCGCCGAGCGGCCGGGGAGAGGAAGGACTGCAGAGCGAGCGGACCAGGCTGGCCTGGGTGCGCACCGCGACCCTGCTGGCCGTCACCGGACTGGGGGGCGCGGGTCTCGCCCTGCGCACCGGAACGCCCGCGATCGCCGTCGTTCCCTTCACCCCGGCCGTCTTCTGCGGCGCGCTCCTGCTGGCCGGTACCGGTATCCGCTACAGGCGCGCCAAGGAGGCCGTCCGGACGGGGCGCCGCCTCGACAACCGGATCGACGCCCTCATCGCCTGGCTCGGAACCCTCGCCGTCGCCGTCGGAGCGCTCGGCCTCGTGCTCACCCGATAGGTGTCCGGGCCGCCCGTCCGGGCCGCTCGAAGCGGTCCACGGGCCGGTGGACGCGGGACTGTAAGCTGCCAGTCGTCGGATGGCTCCTCCCGATCCACCGAATATGAGGCAAGATGTCGCAGCATGTCACGCTTCGATGATCTGCCCGGCTACGCGGCGTCGATCGCTCCGCTGATCGACGCCGTTCATCTCGGTGTCCATGTCGCGAGCCGGCCGATCGGCCGGGAGCTCGTCAAGCGATCGGGCCTCCCGGCGGAGCTGATGATCGATCTGCGATACGTGCTCCCCGTCCGGCCGCTGACCGCCGAGGGACTGACCGCCCTCTACCGCTACAACCCCTTCAGCCGGGCCGAGATCGAGGCGCAGATCGCACAGGGCGTCCTCGTCGACGACGGCGCGTTGCACGCGACGGACCTCGCGCTCGCCTTCATCTCGGCCCTGTACGAGGTGCACGCGACGGTGACCGGCGAGCTGTGGGCGGCACACGCCGACCGGCTGCCCGAGCTCGTGGACCTCACCGGGCGTCTCCTGGCGGCCGGTGCGGACAGCGGCGGTGCGGCTTTCGCCCAGGCCTCGCCGCCCTACGAGCCGGAGGGAACCCCGGCGGGCGTGCTCCTGTTCAACCGGCTGGCCGCCCTGCGCTACCACCGCGCCGACGTTCACGCCGCAGTCTGGCGGGAGGCGGGTCTCACCGCCGCGCAGATCATCGCCCTGGCTCCGGGCGCCGCCCGTGACCGGATCGAGGCGGAGACGAACCGCCGTGCGGCCGCGCCGTACGAGGCGCTGACCACGCGGGAGCGCCAGACCCTGCTGCTGGGGCTGAGCGATCTCGACCAGCCCTAGTCTTCGGAGGGACGGACAACCGAGGCACCGTCCGGACCTCGTGGGTCAAGGAACGTCGATCCCCCTGCTCCTCCCCCGAGGGGAGCGGGTCTTCCTCGGTGCCGGGCGACCGCGAGGCGGGACCGGCGTTCGGCCTGGAGCCGCTCGTGGTGACGACCGTGCGGGTGAAAGGCGACGCCCGGGGCCTCATCGGTCCCGGGCGTCCCCGGGGAGCGTTCCCTTCCCCTGGAAGCTCCCGGCGGTGTCAGTACCAGTTACTGGACTGGAAGTGACCCCATGCGCCGCACGGTGACCCGTAACGGCTTTTGATGTAGTTCAGACCCCAGTGGATCTGCGTGAAGGGGTTGTACCGCCAGTCCCCGCCGCTGCCGCCCATCTTCGAGCCCGGCAGTGCCTGTGGGATGCCGTAGGCACCCGAGGATTGGTTGTACGCCCGGTGGTTCCAGTTGCTCTCCCTGGTCCAGAGACTGTCCAGGCAGCGAAACTGGCTGTGGGACCACGCGCGGCGGGAGACGAGACGATAAGCGATCGCCTTGTTCCTGCCCTTGGCGGTTCGTATGGCCAGCCTGATCCTGGGGGCGGCCTTGGTGGACCACGTGCGCTGGTGGATCGCGACGCTGGGCTTCGCCCTGATGGATGAGGTGCCATCGAGGGCCGCCACTCCGGGTTTTGCCCGAGTGGACCAGATGCCCCTGCGGATCGCGATCCGGGGCTTCGCCCGGGTGGATGAGGTGCTCTTGCGGGCCACGGCCTTGGGTACGGCCTTCGTGGACCAGACGCCCTCATGGATTGTGAGCCCAGGCTCGGCCTGGGCGGTCCGGATGCTCTCGCCGACCGTGGCCCCAGGTTCGGCCTGGGTGGGCCAGGCATCCTTGTGGACCGTCTCCTCCATCCCTTTCCCGGATGGTTCGGCGGTCTCCTCCGCTCGCCCCACCGCCGCCGATCCGACCATGGTCGACGCGGCGATCATTGTCACGACGGTGTTGCGTAGAAGGCGGTAGCTGTTCAAGGTGATCCTTGTCCTCTGGCCGCGTGCGGGAGGCGCGTGGAAGCACGATGTGCCCTCACGTGCTTGGCGATCCGGCGCCCGTGGCTCGGGCGAGGAATGCCCGCGTGGTCTCGCCGGCCTGTTTCCGGCATGAGACACCGCGACGATCTCTCTAGGCCGCTTTCTAGTACGCCGAGGGATCGTCGAGGGGCGGATGCGACACGCGGAGGGAAGGTGTTTGCCCGATCTTCGTGGTCTGAAGGCGATTCGGCGGGTGACGAATGACGGCGGGTGACTTTCCCGGACGGAGGCCCGATCAAAAAATAACCCCGTCATGGGGTTTCAGATCGATGGCGGCCGTGCGGGGGAAAAGCACGCCCATCCCCGCACGGTGAGACAGGACGCTCTCCGCCGTCGCCGGGGCCGCGGCGGGCTCGGCGACCGTGACGGGCCCGGGGGAGGGCCGAGGTGATGCCCGGGTAATCCTCCGGTGATCGGACTGACAAAATCAGTCGCGATCTCAGTCAACAGTGCGTCAGAAAACAATAGAAATGCTGGTCACAAGCTTGACATCTCATCTCTTGTGTCAGATACGCATCTCTCCTTGGGGCGAAGAACCCTCAAACATGACAGAGGAATAGGGTGCGGGGCATGGGAATTCGTGATACCTCTCTCCGCACTCTCACCGGCGTGTCCACCACCTTGGCGGAGCTGGCCGGTGACAAGTCCGTTCTGATCGTCAATGTGGCCTCCAAATGTGGCCTTACCCCGCAGTACGCAGGACTGGTCGGCCTCCAGCAGGCTTATGGCGAGCGGGGGTTCACCGTCGTCGGCGTCCCCTGCAACCAGTTCGCCGGTCAGGAACCGGGCACTTCCGAGGAGATCCAGGAATTCTGCTCCACCACCTACGGAGTGGACTTCCCGCTGCTCGCCAAGGCCGATGTCAACGGTGAGGACCGGCACCCGCTCTACACCGAGCTCACCGCCACTCCCGATGTGGAGGGCGAGGCCGGAGACGTCAAATGGAACTTCGAGAAGTTCCTGGTCTCGCGTGAGGGAGAGGTGCTGGCCCGGTTCCGGCCGATGACCGCGCCCGATGACCCCGCGGTCATCGAGGCGATCGAGAAGTCTCTCTGACTCCTCGGTTCAGCTGCTTCTGGCCGGCGCCCTCCTGGGCGCGCAACTGCCCCTGACGATCAGCTCGGTGGGCAGCAGCACGCCGCGCGGGCGCCGGCCGCCCTCGCGCAGCACCAGTTCGGCCGCGCGGTAGCCCAGGTCCTGGGCGGGCTGGGCGATCACGGTCAGCGGCGGGGAGCACAACTCGGCCCAGGGCACGTCGTCGAACATGATCAGCGACAGGTCTCTGGGGACCCGCAGGTCCAGCTCCCTGGCGGCCAGCACGGCCGCCTCGCCCAGCAGGTTGCCCCCGGCGAGCACGGCGGTCAGGTCGGGCCGGTGCTGGAAGAGGCCGGCGGCGGCGGCGTAGGCGGAGTCGCGGCTGCCCCGCGCGACGACGATGAGCTCCTCGTCCACGAGGGCGCCCAGCGCCTGGCGGAAGAACGACAGGCGCTGTTCCTGTCCGGGGCCGCCCAGGTAGGCGATGCGGCGGTGGCCCAGGCCCGTCAGGTAGTCCACCGCGGTCCGTACGCCGGCGCGGTCGTCGGCCAGTACCGCGGGCACGTCGTCGTGTCCCGCCGAGAGCCGGTGCGCGAAGACCATGGTGAGCCCGGCCCGCAGGGTCGGAGCCCAGATCTCCCCGTCGCCGGAGGGGACCGCGACCACCCGGTCCACGCCCTGTTCCAGCAGCATGCCGATCAGCTCGGCCTCACGCTCCGGGTCGTCGCCGGTCGTGCCCAGGATCACCGGCTCGCCCGCCGAGCGGGCGCAGGCCAGCACGCCGTCGGCCAGGCGGCCGTAGAAGGTGTCGGTGATGTCGGGCAGCAGCAGCCCGATCCCGCCCGATCTCTGCTGGCGCAGGTTGCGGCCGAGGGCGCTGGGCCGGTAGTCGAGCTGGGCCGCCACGGTCAGCACCCGCTCCCTGGTCTCGGGACTCGCCGAGCCACCGGACAGGACTCGTGACACCGTGGCGACCCCGACCCCGGCTGCTCCCGCGACGTCTTTGATGGTCGTACGACGCATGCTCATGGAAACGATTCCATCATGATTTCCGTGGCTAATCCAGTGCGGAGAGGTAACGGAAGCGGTGCTGACAAGCCAAAACCGACCTACCTCTTGACATGGATGTCCGTTTCCGGTGAGATGCATGAAAACGTATCCACACCGGGTAACACGGGGTTAGCCCCAGGCGCTAAGGACTTCCATGGCATCCATCGTTCTCAGCAAAGTCGACAAGATCTACGCAGGCGGCGTGAAAGCCGTGAACGCTCTCGACCTTGAGATCAAGGACGGGGAGTTCATGGTGCTGGTGGGGCCGTCGGGTTGCGGAAAGTCCACCGCCCTGCGCATGATCGCCGGCCTTGAGGACATCAGCGGCGGCGAGATCTTCATCGGCGACAAGATGGTCAACCATCTGCCCCCGAAGGACCGTGACATCGCCATGGTCTTCCAGAACTACGCGCTCTACCCGCACATGACCGTCGAGGAGAACCTCGCCTTCGGTCTGAAGCTCCGCAAGATGCCCAAGGCGGAGATCGCCACGCGCGTCAACGAGGCCGCCAAGATGCTCGGCCTCGAGCAGTACCTCAAGCGCAAGCCCGCGGCCCTCTCCGGTGGTCAGCGTCAGCGTGTCGCGATGGGCCGCGCCATCGTGCGTGAGCCCCAGGCCTTCCTCATGGACGAGCCGCTGTCGAACCTGGACGCCAAGCTCCGCGTCTCCATGCGCGCCTCCCTCAACACCCTGCACGAGCGCCTGGGCGTGACGACCGTCTACGTCACCCACGACCAGGTCGAGGCCATGACCCTCGGCAACCGCGTCTGCGTCCTGCGCGACGGTCTCCTCCAGCAGGTCGACACCCCGCAGAACCTGTTCGACAAGCCGGTCAACCTGTTCGTCGCCGGCTTCATGGGCTCCCCCTCGATGAACTTCGTCACCGCCGAGCTGGTGCGCGGTGACGGCGGCGCCGTCGTGGCCTTCGCCGACCTTCGCCTGCCGGTGCCGGAGTCGACCTTCGCCGAGAAGCCCGGCCTCGACCAGTACTTCGGCAAAAAGATCATCCTGGGTATCCGCCCGTCCGACTTCGACGACTCGAGCGCGGCCAACGGTTCCTCCGGCGGATGGACGCACCTGCAGGTCCGCGCCGAGGTCACCGAGGAGCTGGGCTCCGAGATCAACGTGCTGTTCCTGATCGACGCCCCGCCGGTCGTGCACCAGGACACGGTCGCCGCGGCCGACGCCGGTGACGACGAGGAAGTGGCCCTCCCGCTCGTCGGCGACAAGTCGCTGTGGACCGCCCGCGTCAACTCCCGCAGCCACGTCCGCCCCGGCCAGGTCATCGAGCTGGTCGTGGACACCCACAACCTGCACTTCTTCGACCCGGTCTCGGGCCTGGCGATCGGCCACGAGGCCAACGCCTGAGCCGAGTGACCCCCAGGGCCGCGAGGCCCGTCCCTGAACCACCCTCGTAGGCCGAAAGGGCCCGCGCCACGACCCCCTCCCGTGGCGCGGGCCTTTTTGTCGTCTCAGATGCCCGCCGGAGCCGGGACGGTGTTCTCTCCGGTGATCGCCTGGATCACCCTCCCACCGGTGAGCTGGTTCGCGTACGACCGCACGCGCCGCTGGGAGAGCGGGGCGACCTGGTAGGCGGTGGCCGTGCCGACCTCCTGGTCGCGGGCGGCGACCGGCATGGAGACACTCGCCGCGTGACTCGGGGGCCGATCAAACCTATTTGATTGATTGTCGGATGTTCGACGTTTTCCGCAGCGTTTATGCACGCATTCCCGAGTACACGGGTTGCCACGTCGGCGTTGCGTTCGCGATGTCATTGACCGGCTACGCCGCGTTATGGATTATTGCCTGAGGGTTCACGGGTGACACGCTGCGGGGCAACACTTTTTGTGGCGAGATCGGCATGGGTGAGAAAAACAGCAAGACAGTGAAATTTCGGCTGTGATGGCAAGGACTGTGCTGCTGAGGCGGCCTTTGCCGAATTCCGCCACCACGTCGGCGATATTCACCAGGCCTTTCCTCGTCGAGGGAATGCTGCGGTATCCGTGGCCGGCGGCCACCGCGGTGCTCACGCCCGGCGGCCTCGCGTTCGTGCGACGGCCGTGGCGTGGCGGGCCGCTCATGCTTTTGCCGGCGGCGGTGGCGGGGCGGCCGAACCACCCGGGGGCGTTGTTCGGCGACGGGCCGGGTCTGTGTGCGCCCCGCGCACACACGATGAATCGTCGTCACGTACGGCGCGAGACACATGACGGGAGAGGAAATGGGAGACAGCCTTCTGGAGATCCGGAGGGGCGACAGGTTCGCCTTCGGCCGCAACTGGAAGGCCTTCGCGCACCTCGTCGATGAGACCCGCGTCGCGACCGCGGTCGATTCCCTCTGCGCGGCTCTGGGAATCGAGGACCTTACCGGCCGCACTTTCCTTGACGTGGGCTGCGGCAGCGGCCTGTTCTCTCTCGCGGCGCACCGGCTCGGGGCCCGCGTGCACTCTTTCGACTTCGATCCCGAGGCGGTGGAGACGGCCCTGCGGCTGCGGCAGGCCTTCGCCCCCGGCGCCGACTGGGTGATCGAGCAGGGGTCGATTCTGGACGGCGACTACGTCGCGCGGCTCGGGACCTTCGATCTGGTCTACTCCTGGGGCGTCCTGCACCACACCGGAGCCATGTGGAAGGCGTTCGAGGCGTCCATCGGGCTCGTCGCTCCCGGCGGGTTGCTGTTCGTCGCGCTCTACAACGACCAGGGCTGGGAAAGCCGGCTTTGGACGGTGGTGAAGCGGCGTTACAACCGCTCCGGGCCGGTGCTCCGCGGAGCCCTGCTCGCCGCGAGCTCGGCCTACATCTACCGGGGCCGGCCCCTGATCAGGCTCGGGCAGGCGCTCACGGGGCGTCGGCGGCCCACCGGTCCGCGGGCGCGGGGCATGTCGCGCTGGCACGACATGATCGACTGGGTGGGCGGCTACCCGTTCGAGGTGTCCAGGCCGGAGCAGGTCATCGCCTGCGCGCACGACCTCGACCTCGTTTATCTCAAGACCTGCGGAGGCGGGCTCGGCTGCAACGAGTTCGTCTTCCGAAAGGCGGTCGGGTCAGGCGACGCGCAGGCGCTCGCGGAGCCAGCGGGTGATCTCGCGGGCCTCGGCGGCTCCCGGGAACAACCGGCATAGGCGTATCCCGGCTGACCGTACGAACCAGGCGATCTGGACCGCGGCGAGCACCGTGTAGGCGACCGTGGAGGCCAAGGCGCAACCCACGACACCCATCCTGGGGATCAGGAGAAGGTTGAGGGCGACGTTCAGCAGAAATGCCGTGCCGTACATCATCGAGGTGAGCCGCGGCAGGTTGAGGCGGAGAAGGTACATCGCGGCGGGACGTGCCGTCGCGGCGGCGGCCACGCCTGGTGCGAGGATCAGCATCGGGGCGACGCATCCGGCGAAGGCGGGTCCGACGGCGGCGACCACCAGGAACGGGCCCGCGACGCAGAACAGGCCGACCGAAACAGAGGCGAGGACGACGATGATCCGGATCGTCCGCGCCGTGTACGCCGCGGCCGTCTCCTCGTTCGACTGCATCTGCCGGGGAAGCGCGACCTGGACCACCGCGCTGGTCATGGCCCGTAGAAGCTCGGCCGGCGTCACCGCCATGGAGTACACCCCCACCGCCGCAGTCGTGCTCATGGCGTTGAGGATCAGGATGTCGAGTCGGAGCAGCAGGAAATGGCAGACGGAGCCGGGGTGCTGGCGCAGCCCGCGTGACAGTGTGCGACGGACCAGCCGCCGCCCGCGCGGGCGGCACACGGGCAGCGAGGGCAGCAGCACCGCGAGGTTCACGGCGGCGGAGACGGTCCAGATGATCACTACCCACGCGACGGTGAGGCGATCAAGGAACCCGAGGGCCGTCAGGGTGGAGCACTGGATCACGGCTCCGGCCAACGCGCCCCGATTGACGGCTCCGGTGCGGGAGTGCAGGACATGCACGTTGTTGACATAGACCACCGCCACCATGAGAGGCACCGCGGCGAGCCCCCAGATCAGCGAGGACCGCTCCGAGGCGGGCACCATGCCGGCCCCGAAGAGGAGAACGACGGCGAAGGCGCCCACGGCGGCCGTCGCGCCCACGGCGAGCCCCAGCCACAGGGAGTTCGCCGTGATCGCCGGCCGGTGCTCCTCCTGAGTCCACAGGGCGGTCTGCGACTGTTCCACCGACAGGTTTCCCAGTGCCACCGCGGCGGTCGCGATGGTGATGATCACCCAGTAGGAGCCGCGGTCGCCCGGTCCCAGCGCGCGGGCCACGATGACGCTCGTAAGGCCTCCGGCCACGACGAGAGCCAGGCGGGTGAGGAGTAGATGGGCGAGACGGGCGGCGGCTCCGTTCCGGGGGTCTCCGGTGGTGGCCGGGGCACTCACGCGGGCCGGGGTTCGGAGCGGAGGCCCGTGGGTGGCCGTACGGGCAGGTGGGTCCGGTGCCAGAGCTCGAACTGCATCAGGGTCCAGATGCGATTGGAATGATCCCGGCCGCCCGCGTGCTCGGAGAGCAGGCGGGCGACGGCCCGCGGGTCGAACAGTCCGCGGTCGCGGGCGGTGACGTCGGTGAGCAGGTCGTGGGCCAGGGGCCGCAGCCCGGTCCTGAGCCAGGAGGCGAGCGGCACCCCGAACCCCATCTTCGGCCGCTCCACCAGGTGCGAGGGGAGCCAGTCGCCGAGGGCACGCTTGAGAAGGTATTTCGTGGTCCCGTCGCGGATCTTCAGGTCGCCCGGCAGGCCCGCCGCCCACTCCATGATGACGTGGTCCAGGAACGGGGACCGCGCCTCCATGGAGCAGGCCATCGTGCTGAGGTCGGCCTTCACCAGCAGATCGCCGGGCAGGTAGGTGTTGACGTCGACGTCCATCACCCGGGTGAGGTCGCATCCGGCGGCAGACTCGCCGAAAGCCTGCTCGATGACGGCACCGCTGGAGACTCCCGCCACCCGGCTCCGCTGCCACGGACTGTAGATCTCGGCCTTCTGCCTCTCGGTGAAATACGACATCAGGCGCGTATACCTGTCGGCCGGGGACAGCCCGGCCAGCTCCATGCCCCATCCGGCACGGCGAGCCGGTGATCCCTGGCGTGAGCGGCTGCGCAGGGACTGACCCGCCCGCTCCAACAGGGGCGCCGCCATGGACGGCACCCGCAGGTGGGCGGCCCGCTGGAACAGCGCGTAGCGGCGGTAGCCGCCAAAGGACTCGTCGCCGCCGTCCCCGTTGAGCGCCACCGTCACCTCCCGGCTGCTCATCCGGGCCACCAGGAGGCTGGGGATCGCGGAAGAATCGGCGAACGGCTCGTCGAAGTGCCAGGCCAGGCTGGGCAGCACGTCCAGCGGTGACGCGGTGACGACCAGCTCCGAGTGATCGGTGCCGTAGAGCCCGGCCACCTCGCCGGCGTGCTTCCGCTCGTCGAAGCCGGCGTCCTCGAAGCCGATGCAGAAGGTGCGGACCGGTTTCGAGGACTGGCGCGCCATCGCCGCGACGACCGCCGAGGAGTCGAGCCCTCCGGACAGGAAGGCGCCGATCGGGCGTTCGCCGATCATCCGCAGCCGTGTCGCCTCCAGCAGCAGCTCGCGTAGCCGTTCGGCCTCCTCCTCCACGGGACCGGTGGGCCGGGGGGTGGCGTCCAGCCGCCAGTAACGGTTCACGCGCACGTCACCGCCCTCCCACACCAGTGTGGAACCCGGCGGAAGCTTGTGGATGCCCTCGATGATCGACCAGGGCGCCGGGACGTACTGGAACGTCAGGTAGTGGTGGAGGGCGATCGGGTCGACCTCGGTCCGCCACTCCGGGTCGCGGACCAGTGCCTTCAACTCAGACGCGAAACGCAGAGAACCGGACCTGATCCCCCAGTAGAGGGGCTTCTTCCCCACGCGATCGCGGGCCAACAGCAGCCTTCGCCTGCGGCCGTCCCAGAGGGCGAAGGCGAACATGCCCCGCAGGTGGTGCACGAGGGAGTCCCCGTACTCCTCGTACAGGTGGACCAGGCACTCGGAGTCGCCGCCGGAGGTCAGGCGATGCCCCCGGGCAAGGAGCCCGGCGCGGAGCTCGGCGAAGTTGTAGATCTCGCCGTTGAACACCGCGACCACCGTGCCGTCCTCGCTGTAGACGGGCTGGTCGCCGCCGGCCACGTCGACGACGGCCAGGCGGCGCATCCCGAGCACCGTTGACGGTTCGGTGTGCAGGCCACTCCCGTCGGGGCCGCGGTGCACCATCGTCTCGCACATGTCGCGGACCGTATCCGGGTCCACGCAGCCGGTGGAGACCGCCCCGGCTATCGCGCACATGGCTTCTCCAGAAGGCGCCGGTACAGATCCAGGTGGTGCTGGATCATGGAATCCATGTCGAGGTTCTTCAGAGCCCAGGCACGTGCGGCGGCGCCGAGGCGGGCGGCCAGGTGCGGGTCGTGCAGGACGCGCTCCAGGGCGTCGGCCAGTGCCCGCGGGTCCGCGGGGGGAACGAGCAGGCCGCGCTCGTCCAGCAGCTCGCAGGTCCCGCCCACGGCCGTGGCGACGATCGGGCGACCGGCCGCCATCGCCTCCATGACCGCGTTGCTCATGCCCTCGTGGAGCGAGGAGAGCACCACCGCGGACGCCCGGCACATCAGCGCCTCGATATCCCTGCGGTGGCCGAGAAGGCGCATGTCCACGCCCGCGCCGGCGGCCTGCCGCAGAAGCGCCTCGCGTTCCGGTCCCTCGCCCGCCAGCAGCAGGGTGCACGGCGTGCCCCGGACGGCGAGCAGGGCGACGGCCTCGATGAGGAAACGGTGGCCCTTGTGCGCCGTCAGGTTGGCCACGCACAGCACGACCGGCAGGACGGTGTCGACGCGGGTAGGCGTATCGGGCACGAAGGCCGACGCGGGCAGGCCGTTGTAGATCACGCTGAGTTTCTCGGGGGCGACGCACTCCACCGTCTGTGCGTCGCGGGCGACGGCCACGGCATTGGCGACCACGTGCCGGGTCAGCCGGGTGGCGGCGCGTTCCAGGGCGTAGACCCAGCGCCGACCTTGTTTGAAGTCGCTCAGGCTGCGCCGTCCCGCCACCACGACGGGCACACGGGCGACCCTGGCGATCGGGGCGCCGATCACGTAACCGTGGTACAGGAAGGCGTGCAGCACGTCCGGCCGCAGGCGCAGAAGCAGCAGGGTGAGACGGGCCGCGGCGAGCAGGTTGCGGGGAAGGGCCATGACACCCGTTGACAGCCCCGTAAAACCGGCATTGTGCACCGGAACGCCCGCGCGGATGAGTTCGTCCCGATATGGTCCATCCGAGTGCAGCGTCACCACATTGACCGTCACGCCGCTGCGGGCAAGGCCTGTGGCCAGGAGAAAGACCTGCTTCTCGGTGCCGCCGATTCCCAGTTGCCCGATCAGTAGGACAACATGTCGCAGTCTGCCGGTCGGCGCTACTCTCGTAGGCGAGGTCCCCCTCTGACTACTCTGCACTTTGGCGATCTTACTGTTGGTGATCGCCGGATGCGTGCGGACAAATGTTGTACCGGCGAGCGTGTCGCAGAAAGAGATGGACGCGCTTCCGCAATCCACGTCAATCTCTGGATGAACGCCTTAATTTCCCGAAAACGCCAGCTTTGTTTTCATTTGATAAGAAAGAAGGGTTGCCCATTCTCGACAGAAAGGAATGAAGGGGTAGGAAAATGTGAAAAATCGTGATCACTCATGGTGGATCGCGATTCCGACGCTTATGTGGCCTTGGTTCCCTTCTGCGCCAATGTGATGGTCGGTGGGCCGGGCTCGCGGCCGTTCCCGCGCTCCATGAGGAGGGCTGGAACGGCGGGACCGCGACTACCGGCGGACGAGACGGCGGGAGACCTCGGCTGCCAGCCGGTGGGGGACCAGCGTGCCGACTCTGGTGATGACCTTGTAGCGCAGGTCGGGGATGCTCACCCATGAGCCGCGGGCCAGATCGCGCATGGCCTCGCCGACCACCTTGTCCGCCGACAACCAGAGGAATCCGGGGAGGCCCGACATGTCAATCGAAGCACGGTCGTGGAACTCGGTGCGCACGAATCCCGGGCACAGCGCCATCACCCGCACGCGGCTGCCGGCCAGCTCCGCGGCCATGGACTCGCTGAAGCTGACCACCCACGCCTTGGACGCGCTGTAGGTGCCCTGGGGGAAGAACGCCGCCACCGACGCCACATTGATCACCGCGCCGCGGCCGCGCTTTTTCATTCCGGGCAGCGCGGCCAGCGTCAGTCGCAGGACCGCCTCGCAGTGGACCTTGAGCATCCGCCGCTCCTCGTCCATGGAAACGTCGGAGGAGGCGCCGCCATGGCCGAAGCCCGCATTGTTGACGAGCAGGTCGACTCCCCGGCGGAGCCGTTCCTCGACCTTCTCCAGGCCCTCGTCGGCCGACAGGTCGGCCGGGAGCACCTCGGAGCTCACCCCGTAGCGCAGGCGCAGTTCCTCGGCGACGGACGAAAGGCGCTCGCCGTCGCGGGCGACGAGGACGAGGGAGAAGCCGTCGGCGGCCAGGCGGCGGGCGAAGGCGGCGCCGATGCCGGCGGTCGCTCCCGTGATCAGTGCGGTTGGCATACACGCAGTCTAAGATCGCGCCATCGGATCCCATAACCTCCACGGCCCGCGATTCGCGAGGGGGCCGGAGGGGCGAAGCTGGAGGGACGAAACGGGAGAGATGGAGCGGGAGGAGCGCGGTCTGTCCGGCACCGGCCGGAAAAGCCTTCACCTGTCCGAGCAGATCGGAACCTTCGCGACGATGCCGGGGCCCTGAACTGCTTGCTGTTTGTTCAGTCTTCCCCATGTCTTCTCAGTGCTTCTCGGTGATCTCGTTGAATCCCGCCATTTGCATAGACGTTCCGTGACCGTTCGACTACTATCGCTCATGAGTTCGAATCTATTGATAGAGGGTAGGCGTGTTCGAGACCGCGCGGCAGATGGCCCGCTCCGTGCAGGGCTGTCGGATCGAGTTGGCTCTCCCTCCCGATTGGGGGGAGTTCATCCGCCGGCTCCGCTACAAGACCACCTGGTACGGCGCGCACCTGCATGCGGCCGATCGCTGGTTTCCCTCCTTCGAAACCTGCTCGGAGCGCCCAGGGGTGCATCGGGGGTTGGCGCTGGCCGACCGTCAGTGGACGTGCGTCGGATGCGGCACGACCCATGATCGGGAGGTCAACGCCTCGACCAATCTGCTCACCGACATGCTCCCGGTATCGGAGACGTTGGAGCTGGAAAGAGGCCAGGTCGCGGCCTGAGCGCCTGTCACCTCAGCTCATCTCGGCGTCGCTCGGAAGTTCCCCTTGAGGAGACGTAAAACGCCGGTGGAGACCAGGTAAGACCAGCGGGCAACCGCGGGCACCGGTCGTTGAAGCAGGAACAGGGAAAGAGAATCACTGAAATTCTCCGAACGTAGAAGGGAATCATTCAGATTGGTCGCCGATCATTGAAGGATGAGAACCGTCAACGACCCCGGCCTGAAGGCCAGGGCTTGAGGTGCCAAACCGCGCACCGATGGCCCCGCGTTGACCAGCCCCAGTCATCAGCTCAAGGAGGTGCCTTTTGATGACTACGTTGAACACAAGATCGAAGACCGACCTTGGAGTGCTTCCTCAGCTCCAAGCTCTCGAATCCGTGGGAGCAGACACGCCCGAGGGTGGGCACGAAACGGTTCACGGACACCGCCACACAGCGGTACCTGGTGTTCACCATGGGCGAGGGGAGATCGGTCCGGGCGGCACCCGCTCGAACCGGCGTCACCCCGAGGGCGCTTCGGCGCCTGAGGGAGCGGGCAGTTCAGCCCATCCGGCCGTGTTTGTCCTTGACCGGCACGGCCAACCGTTGCAACCCACGAACCCGGCCTACGCGCGCAAGCTTCTGCGCTCGGGTCGGGCTGTGGTTCACCGCCACACCCCGTTCGTCATCCGCTTGCGCGACCGCACCGTCGCCGACTCCACCGTGGCCGGTGTGCAGGTCGGTATCGACCCCGGCTCCCAACACACCGGCATCGCGGTATTCACCGACCATGACGGGAGCCGGACCGGCAGGTACTCCCTCCAACTTGACCATCGAGGCGGAGCAATCCGCGACCGGCTCGCCTCGCGGGCCGCACGGCGCCGGGGCCGCCGTTCCCGCAACCTGCGTTACCGCGCTCCCCGCTTCTCCAACCGCACCAAGCCCAAGGGGTGGCTTGCGCCGTCCCTGCAACACCGCGTCGATACCACCATGTCCTGGGTGGGGCGCCTGATCCGGTGGGCCCCGGTCACCGCCGTCCAGGTGGAGAAGGTGGCGTTCGACACCCACGCCATGTCGGCCGGTCGTCCGCTTGAAGGGGTGGAGTACCAGCGGGGCACCCTCGCCGGATACGAGGTGCGTGAGTACCTGCTGGAAAAGTGGGGTCGCATGTGTGCGTACTGCGGTGCGAAGAACACGCCGTTGAACATCGACCACCTCCACCCCCGCTCCCGAGGTGGCTCCGACCGGATCAGCAACCTCGCTCTGGCCTGTATCCCGTGCAATCAGACTAAGAACGCGACACCGATCGAGGAATTCCTCACGGCCAAGCCCGCGCTCCTGGCAAAGATTCTCCGGCAGGTGAAAGCCTCGTTGCGGGACGCTGCGGCGGTCAACGTCACCCGATGGGCGCTGTGGCGGGCACTGGAAACGACCGGTCTGCCGGTCGTCACGGCCTCTGGCGCTCGCACGAAGTGGAACCGCTCACGCACCGGCGCGCCGAAGTCACACGCCCTCGACGCGCTACACGTCGGCGAACTGAAGAGCGTCACCGCATGGCCGTGGGCGGTCCTGGTGGTCAAGGCGACCGGCCGAGGTACCTACGCCCGCACCACCTCAGACCGATACGGATTCCCCCGGCTTGTCCGACCACGGATCAAAGTGCACCACGGCTTCCAAACCGGCGACCTGGTCCGTGCACATGTCACCACCGGAAAGAAGACCGGGGTCCACGTCGGGCGGGTCCTGGTCCGCTCCTCCGGCTCCTTTGACATCACTACCCGGCACGGCCGCGTCGCCGGGATTAACCACTGGCATATCCGTCATCTTCAGCGCGCGGACGGCTACGGCTACCTCACCCAGAAAGAAGCTGATCGCGATGCCTGACTGGTTAGGACACGTTCGGGTCTTGACGGCCCTGACGCTCCCGGTTCCTCCCCGGCCCGAGGGCCGGGGCATCCTCGGGAGGTTCTGGTGACGATCTCCTACCGGACCGGATTGGGCCTCGCCCTCTTGAGCACGGCGCTGGTGGCCTGCTCCTCCGGCACGCCCACCGCGTCCGCCTCGCCCGTCTCCCCGCCCGCCGTCACGTCCTCGGGAGGCTCGGGAGGCGAGACCTCGGGAGGCTCGGGAGGCGAGACCTCGGGAGGCTCGGGAGGCGAGACCGCCCCGCAGGTCAGGTTCACCGAGTTCGCCCGGTTGGAGAAGCCGGTGGCGATGGCCTTGCGCAAGGGGGACCGCACGCTCTACATCGTGGAGCAGACGGGACGGCTGCGCGCGGTGACGGACGGCAAGGTCGCCCAGGAGCCCGTCGTGGATCTCTCGGCGGAGGTGAGCGGGGGCCACGAGCAGGGGCTACTCGGTGTGGCCTTCCACCCGGAGGGTGATTTCCTCTACCTGAACTGGACCGATCTCGACGGGCGCACCCACATCACGGAATGGGCGTTCAAGGACGGAAAGGCCACCGGGCGCAGGGATGTGCTCACCCAGGAACAGCCGTACGCCAACCACAACGGCGGGCAGCTCGCCTTCGGGCCCGACGGCTACCTCTACATCGCCCTCGGTGACGGCGGCAGCGGGGGAGACCCGCACGGCAACGGGCAGAAACTGGACACCTGGCTCGGCAAGATCCTCAGGATCGATCCGCGCGGCACACCGTACAAGGTGCCCGGCGACAACCCGTTCGTCGCCAGGAATGGTGCCAAGCCCGAGATCTGGGCGTACGGCCTGCGCAATCCCTGGAGGTTCACCTTCGATTCCAGGACGGGGGACATGTGGATCGGCGACGTCGGCCAGAACGCCTGGGAGGAGGTCGACTTCCAGCCGCGTGGCAAGGGTGGCCAGAACTACGGCTGGAACCTCAAGGAGGCCACCCACTCGTTCCGGGGCGGCGGCGCCACGGACGGACTGGTCGACCCGGTCATCGAATATCCCCTGCACGAGGGCGGGAACTGCTCGGTGATCGCCGGTTACGTCTACCGCGGAAAGAAGATCGCCGGGTTGGAGGGATGGTTCCTCTACGGAGATTTCTGCGCGGGATGGATCAAGGCGGCGCCCGCCGGACAGCCCAAGCGGGCCGAGGACCTGGGCAAGGTGGAGCAGCTGTCGTCCTTCGGCCAGGATCACGACGGCGAGTTGTACGCGCTCAGTCTGTCCGGACCCGTCTACCGGGTCGAGGCCGCCCCGTGACCTCGCCGGTCTCCGGCCGGGGCCTGTCGTCCTCCCGAGCGTCAATGTTCGGAGAACAACCAGTGATCGTTCGGTAAGGGGGGTGAGCCGGACGGGTTGCCATTCTCCGGGGGTGAATATAACGGGTTCCGGGGACATGCCGCTTGTGTTCCAAGCGTCGCGTTCTCTGACCTGAATTATTGCCATGGGGGGTCCGGAATGGCCGGAAAATACACAATATCTGTTCTTCTTGCAGTGGTGGCCGGGAGCGGACTGACGCTCGGATCCACCGGAATGGCGACCGCCACGACCAGCCTGTCGGCACCGGCGGTCGTTGTGAACGCGCCGCCGCCCTATCCGCCGCCCTATCCGCCGCCCTATCCGCCGCCCTATCCGCCGGACTGGGCCATGCTCGCCGCGGCGGTCGCCTCCGAGGCCGATTCCGTCCACGAGACCGCCGAGGCTCTCCTCGAGGAGGCCGAGGGGCTCAGGGAAGGCGAATGCGACGAGGCCAAGATGGTCGCCGCGCAGGCCGAGAGGACCGCGGAAAGGGCTTCGAGGATCGCCGCAAGGGCCGCGGAGATCGCCTCCGGTGCCGCGGAAGAAGATCCCGATGCCGCGCTGGTGGCCGCCGAGGCCGCGAGGGAGGCAGCCGAGGCCAGGAGGATCGCGGAAAGTGCCGAGCGGATCGCCTTGGACATTGAGGGCTGCGGCGGCAAGGTCAACAACACCAACAACAACAACAATGTCGATCCCGAAGCGATATATGACGATTTCGGGGACAGGGACCGCCATCACCACCGTGGTTTCCGAAGCTGTGGGCATGACTGCTGCGGGGAGGGCTGCTGCGGAGGGGGCTGCGTCGAGCGGGCCGTCAAGGAGCTGCCGTTCACGGGAGCGCCCGTGACGGCCGTGGCCTCGCTCGGTGGTGGCCTGCTGGCCATGGGAACCATTGGCGTGCTGGTTCCCCTGCGGCGCCGTCGATCTGCCAGTGTCAAGTAGGAGACGACGACGCGTAGTCGTAGTGGGCCTACTGGCTTCCGCGGCCTTGGTATTGGCGGGAGGCTGGTCGGCCCATCTCGGTATGCGTGTGCACGATCATCTGGAGGCCGGCAGGACCGCACTGGTCCGGGTGCGCGCGGTGGCGAACATGGGCGACCAGCGCCCGGTGGCCGCGGCACTGGCCGAGGCCCGATGGCATGCGGCCGAGGCCCGGCGGCTCACCGAGGGCCCGGACTGGTGGGCGATCTCCCACGCTCCCGTCGTGGGAGACGCCGCGACGACCGTGCGGGGGCTGGCCGAGGGCGTCGCGGAACTGACCGAGGTGCTGGCGGGTGTCCAGCGGGTCGCGGCCGCCTTCGTCACGCTCAGGTCGACTTCCATGACCGACATGCGCCGGCCGCTGGCCGATCTCGACGCGGCGGCACCGGTCTTGGAGGACGCCGCCGCCCGCCTCGCCCGGGTGAACGCCCGTCTGGCGGCCACCCCGGCGAAAACCGGCGTGGAACGGTTGGACCGGGCACGCGGTACGGCGCTGCAAGAAATCGACCGGTTGCACGGCTGGCTTGACGACGCCGCGACCGCCTCCGCCCTGCTGCCTCCGATGCTCGGCCTCGACGGTCCCCGCCGTTATTTCCTCGCCTTCCAGACCAACGCCGAGGCGCGGGGCACCGGAGGCCTGGTCGGCGCGTTCGGCATCCTGAAGGCCGACCGGGGCCGGATCGGCATCGGGAACCTCTCCGCCAACAGCGGCCTCGGCGTGAGCTCCGCTTCCGTCGCCGACCACGGCCTGGACTATCGTCTGCGGTACGGGCCGGGCGCGACCAGGATGCTCTCCGTCTCCAACCTCTCCCCGCACTTCCCGTACGCCGCGGCCACCTGGACCGGGCTGTGGGAGCGGCAGACCCGTGAGCGGCTGGACGGCGCCATCGCCACCGACCCGGTGGGTCTGTCCTACCTGCTGGAGCTGATCGGGCCGGTGACCCTCCCCGACGGGGAGAAGGTGACCGCGGCGAACGTCGTCGACCTCACGGAACGGACGGCCTACGCCCGCTACTCCGACTCCGCGACGCGCGAGCGATTCCTCATCACGATAGCCGGTACCGTCAGCGAGGCCCTGTCCGCGTCCCTCGCCGACCCGGTCAGGCTGCTGCCCGTGCTGTCCCGCATGGTGAGTGAGCGGCGGATCCAGATCTGGAGCCGCCACGAGAGCGAGGAGCGGAGGCTGGCGCGACTCCCGCTCGGCGGCACGCTGCCCTCGCGGGCGGGACCGTTCGCGGGTCTGGTGGTCAACAACTCGGCCGGTGGCAAGCTCGACTACTACCTGAGGCGCTCCCTCGACTACGAGCTGGGTCCCTGCAAGGACGGGACGCGCCCCTCGACCGTGCGGATCCGGCTCACCAACGACGTGCCCCGAAGGGGGCTGCCGGCCTATGTGACCAACCGGCTCGACTCCCCGGAGCGCGAGCACGTCCCCGGGTCCAACCTGCTGTGGGTGTCGCTGTACGGCGGCCTCGGAGCGAAGATGACCGCGGCCCGGCTCGACGGCGAAAGCATGCCGGTCATCAGTGGGACCGAACGGTCCCGGCCGGTCTACTCGACCATCCTGGAATTCGCTCCCGGGCAGTCCAGGACCCTGGAGTTCGACCTCACCGAGTTCGTCTCCGACGAGCCGCCGCAGGTTCCGGTGCAGCCACTGGTCCGCCCCCAGCGCACCCGGATCACCCAGGACCAGCAGAGGTGCGCTCTCTGAGAGGGCGGCCGCTCCCGGCGATCGGCTCGGCGGGCGACGGTAAGCCGTGGCGGTAGGCCCGCGCCGTGGAAAGGGATCCCTTTCCACGGCGCGGGCCTTCTCCGGACGCCGTACCGCCGATACCCGGCAGCAAAGAGTAAAGCCCGGCGTGCCGCGGGCGGTTGCCCGACGAAGGAGATCTACCGTCGCGCTCATGAAGGGTGCGCCGGAGAGCGTCGAGGTCGGTGAGATCACCCGGGTCGTACAACCGGGGCATGAGCACTGCGGTCCGCGATGCTGGCGGGACCCACGGGGAGTATCGGGGTCACGGGACGACGCCCGTTTCCGCATCCTGTTCGTGTGCACGGGCAACATCTGCCGCTCTCCGCTCGCGGAGCGGCTGACCCGGTCGGCCCTCGGGCCCTGCCCGGCGCTCCAGGTGATCAGCGCGGGCACCCGTGCCGAGGCGGGAACGCGGATGGCCGAGCCGGCACGACGAGTGCTGACCCGGCTCGGCGGCGATCCCGACGGCTTCGGCTCCCGCCCGCTGGCCTCCGAACTGGTGGCCGCCGCCGATCTCGTGCTGACGGCCACCACCAGGCATCGTGCCGAATCGGTGGCCCTGCATCCGGCGGCCGCCACACGGACCTTCACCATCGCCGAGTTCGGCGCTCTGGTCCAGGCCATGCCGGTCACGGCGGTCCTTCACCATGAGGATCCCGTACGGCGGGCCCGCGCGCTGGTCGACGAGGCACGGGCGCTACGCGGGCTGGTCCGGGTGGAGCAGCCCGACATCGCCGATCCCTACGGCGGCTCCCAGCGCGCCTACCGGGCAGCGGGACGGAAGATCGCAGAGTCGCTCGCCGTCCCGCTCCGGCTGCTCACACACTCACCGGCGTCTTGACCTCGGCGCCGTAATCGTAACCGTAGTGATGGCTGCTCCTGGCCGGTGCGAAGTTCAGGACGCTTCCCACCACGCGTGCGTTGATCGAGGCCAGGAGTTCCGCGGCGCGAATGACGTGCTCCCGCCGGGTCTTGCCGTGTCGTGCGACGAGCAGCACGCCATCGCAGGTCGCCGCGAGCGTCGCGGCGTCGGTGACGGGCAGCAGCGGCGGTGCGTCGATGATCACCATGTCGTACGTCTCGGTGAGCTGGGCGAGCACGCGGCGCATCCCCTCCGAGCCGAGCAACTCGCTCGGGTTCGGCGGGATCTGGCCGCTCGGCAGGACGGACATGCTCGGTTCGCCCCAGGTCTGTACGGCATTGTGCAGGTAAGCCTTGTCGATCAACACGTCTGTCAGGCCCACGGCTCCTTCGATCCCGAGATAGCTCGGGATACGCGGGCGGCGGAGGTCGGCGTCCACCAGGATCACCCGCCACCCGGCCTGCGCGAGCGTGATCGCCAGGTTGGCCGAGGTGGAGGACTTACCCTCGCCCGGCAGGCAGCTGGTGATCACGAGTGACTTCGGCTGCCGGTCGACGCCGATGAACTGCAGGTTGGTGCGGAGCGAGCGGAACGCCTCGGCCCTGGAGGATCGGCCGCGGTCGCGCAGGACCAGGGGATGGCGCCTCGCGTCTCGTTCGTAGCCGATGATTCCCAGGGTGGAGCTGCCCGATGCCAATTGCAGCGTCTCGGACGTCTTGATGGTGGTGTCCAGGCGGTCGCGGAGGACGATTATGGCCATGGCGGCGAGCAATGCGACCAACACGGCGATCGCCAGGTTGACCAGTGGTCGTGGACTGACCGGTTCCTTCGGAACATCCGCCCGGTCCACCATCGTGACCTTGACATTGGGCTGGTCGTTCTTATGGCCCGAACGGTCGTCCTTGTCGCCGGGACGCTTTTTCTTATGGGTAAGGGCGGGTCGTTCGATCTCGTCGATCAACCGGGTGAACGCGGTGCCCAGGTCGTTGGCCAGTCGCGCGGCGCGTACGGGATCGGTGTCGGTGACCGTGGCACGGAGAATCACGGTGCCGGGGACGACCTGGGCGGTGATGTTCTCCTGGACGCGTTGGATGTCGTCGTCCTTGGCGATCTGGCTGACCACCCGGTGACTGGGCAGGAGGTTGGCGTAGGACTGCACTCTCTGCTGCGACAACGCCCCCGCCTGGATCGCAGTGGAGAGGCTGCCTTCCCTGTCGTGACCGGAAACCATCATGGTGATCGTCGCGACGTATTTGGGCGGAGTGCTCGACGTCACGGCGATCGCCGCGCCCACCGCGAGGATCAGCGAGAGAAGGATGAGCAGCCAGTTTCTGCGCGCGAGCCGCACGTAGTGAAGCAGATCCACTGGATCAACGCCGCCTTTCACGGATTTTCTGAGGAGTCTTGGGACGATGGGCCGGCGAGTAGACGCTCACGCCTCGCAGCAGACTTATGAGAACGACGGTGATCGCGCCTGCCACGACCGCCGCGGTGAGTACCGATATCCAGCCCAGGGCCATCGTCAGGCAGAGAGTGCCGGTGATCGCCGCGATCGCGCCCAGCGCCGCGGCGACCGTCCGGGTGCCCAGACCGATCCGGCGTAGTCGGTGCGACACGTGGTCGGTTCCGCCTCGAAGCGGCGAGCGGCCCGCCAACGTGCGGGAGAGGAAGACGGCGCAGGTGTCGAAGGTCGCGACGAAGGTCGGCAGGAGCAGCCCGGCGACCGCCGCGTTCGGGGCCTGCCCCATGACCAGGACGACCGCCGAGCAGGCGAGCGTGAACCCGATGAACAGCGATCCGGAGTCGCCCATGAATATCCTCGCGGGCGCCCAGTTGTGCGGAAGGAAGCCCAGGCCCGCGCCGGCGAGTGCGCACAGGAGGACGCCGAACGCCGTATGGCCCTGCACCAGGGCCGTCGCCGAGAGAAGTCCGGCGGTCACCGTGGTCACGGTTCCCAGGGCGCCGTCCATGTTGTCCAGCAGGTTGAAGGAGTTCGTCATCACGACGATCCACATCACCGTGAGGGGGGCGTCCATCCAGATTCCGGTGATGGTCACCTGGACGCCGGAGAGCACCACTCCGCTCGCCGCCAACGCCTCCACGGTCAACCTGGCGACAGCGGACAGGGAGGCGATGTCGTCGATCAGGCCGAGGACGGACACCGCGGTGGCGGCGAGGAGGATCGCGATGATCTGCAGATCGGTGAAGCCCAGCGCGATCACGGTGGGCACGACCGTGCCCACCGTGATCGCAACGCCGCCCAGGTAAGGAGTCGGACGGCTGTGAGCCTTGTGTCCGCCGGGGCGGTCGGTGAGGTCCCAGCGCAGTGCCAGGCGCCTCAGAGGAACGATGGCTGTCAGGCTGAGCACGCAGGCCGCCCCTGCGGTGAGGGCAATCGTTCCGCTCACCGGGTGGACGCCGCCAGATCCTCGCGGGATTCTCTGATGATCTCGGCAAGGATCTCGTTGAGAGTGCGTCGTGGAGTCCAGCCGGTGAGCGCGCGGAGCTTGGTGGTGTCGGGAACCCGGCGGTTCATGTCCTCGAATCCCTGCTCGTAGGCCTCGGAATAGGGAATGAGGTCGATCCCGGACGTGGATCCCGTGCGCTCGATGATCAGCTTCGCCAGCTCCAGAATGCTGACCTCGTCGCCCGAGCCGATGTTGAAGGTCTGTCCGATGGCCGCGTCCTCGTCGAGCAGCCGGAGCAGCGCGTCGACCACGTCCGCGACATGGGCGAAGCAACGGGTCTGGGTCCCGTCGCCGAAGACCGTCAGTGGCGCGCCGGCGAGGGCCTGCTGTACGAGGCGAGGGATGACCATGCCATAGGTGGGACTCTGCCGCGGGCCCACGGTGTTGAACAATCTGACGATGATCGTCGGCAGGTCGCGTTCCTTGTGGTAGGCGTTGGCGAGGATCTCGTCGACGGCCTTGGCGGTGCTGTAGGCCCAGCGGACCACCGCGGGGCTGCCGAGGATGCGATCGGAGTCCTCGCGCAGCGCGTTTGAGGAGTTCTTTCCGTAGATCTCGCTCGTGCTGGTGATCAAGATCTTCTTCCGGTACCGGTGCGCGGCTTCGATGACGATCTCCGAGCCCCGGATGTTGGTCGTCAGCGACCGCAGCGGCTTCTCGACGATCAGCTTGACGCCGACCGCTGCCGCCATGTGGATGACGACGTCGCACCGGTGGACCAACTCGTCGACCATGAGCTCGTCCAGGACCGATCCGTGCACGAAGCGCAGGTTCGGATGAGGCCGGAGGTTCTCCAGTCGCCCTGTCGAGAGGTTGTCCAGGACGACGACCGAGTCGTCGCGGGCGAGCAGCGCGTCGGACAGATGCGATCCGATGAACCCGCTGCCGCCCGTTACCAGGTAGCTGGTTTTTGTTGCCTTGCTCACAGGCTTTTCCTCATTACGTGCTTGGAGAGATCTCTGTTGCCGGGAGGAGGCGGTAGTTCACGCGTGCGTGCCGAGCCTCTCGTCGGTGCCGGAGACCGGTGCCTTCTCGAACCAGGCCACCGTCATGCGGAGTCCCTCCTCAAGCGAGACGGGGCGTATGCCGGGAAACAGCTCACGCAGCAGATGTGGGGAGGCTTGGGATTCCCGGATGTCACCTGTCCGCGGAGGCAGGGAGACCGACTCGATCGGCCGGTCGAGGACGTCGGCGAGGACGTCCATCAGACGCCGCAGGGAAACGCGTGTCCCGAAGGCCAGGTTCACCGGCTTCGTGCTCGTCACCCGGCGGGCGGCCGCGTCGGTGAGGACCTGGGTCACGGACCCCACGTAGGTGAAGTCGCGCACCTGGCCGCCGTCACCGTGGACGGGCACCGGTTCGCCCCGCAGCGCGGCGGAGACGAACGCCGGGATCACGGCCGCGTAGGCGTGGCCGGCGGTCTGCATCGGGCCGTAGACGTTGAAGAAGCGGAACGGCAGGACCGGCAGGCCGTAGCTGTGCGCGTAAGCCAGGGCGTAGGCCTCCGTGGCCAGCTTGCTGGCCCCGTACGGGCTGAGCGGCCTGGTGGGCAGGTCCTCGTGCTTGTGCGGTTCGGGACGGTCGCCGTACACCGAGGACGAGGAGGCGAGGATCACGTGCGGCCTGTTCACGCGGCACGCCTCGAGGACATGCAAGGTACCTGTCGCGTTGACGGTGTGCGAAGCCATCGGGTCGTTCAGTGACAGGGGTACCGACGGCCGAGCGGCGAGGTGGATCACGTGTGTGACGCCGGCCACGAGATCCGCCAGCAGGTCCCGGTCCAGAATGCTGCCCGTCACGACGTCGGCCTCGACGCCGTCCAGGTTGACGGAGTCCCCGCTGCTCAGGTCGTCCAGCACCGTGATGTGCTCCACCTCGGGCCTGGCCGCCAGTGCTCGGCACGTATGGGCGCCGATGAACCCCGCGCCGCCTGTCACCAGCACCCTCATCGGCTGCTCTCCTTCACGGCGAGGCGCCGGCCGGATGTCCCGCACAGCGACCGGTAGAGATTTTCGGTGTCCGAGACGAGGCGCTCCACGCCGAACTCGTCCCTCGTCCAGTCGCGGGCCGACTCGCCCATCCGGCGGGCGAGATCCGGGTCGGACAGGAGCCGGATGGTGTGCGCCGCCAGTTCGCCCGGGTCCGTCGTCGACAACAGGCCGGTGTGCCCCTCCCGGACGATCTCGGCGACGCTTCCCACGCGGGTGGAGACGACAGGCGTGCCCGCCATCCCCGCCTCGACGAGCGTGAGGGGGGTGCCCTCGTTGTCGGAGGTCAGCAGGACCACGTCGGCGGCGGCGTAGACCGTCTCCACGTCCTTTCTCCAGCCGAGCAGATGAAAGGAGTCACGAACGGGCTCGACGCCTTGCGCGACCCGCCGTTCCAGATCGCCGCCCCCGCACACGACGAAGTGACATCCGGGGATGTTCCCGGCCACGAGGCGGGCCACGGCGAGGAACCTGTCGGGCCGCTTCACCTGGGTGAGGCGGCCCACGTACGCCACGACGGGCGCGTCCGGCGGAAGCCCCAGCGTGGCACGGGCCGCTTGGCGGTCGGGGACCGGCCCCAGCCGGACCCCGGGCGGAATCACGACGTACTGCGAGGGGCGCCCGATCCTGGCCTGGAGCAGCTCGTCCCTGACGCGGGAGCCCACGGTCACCAGCCGGTCCGACATGGACGCCAGGAGCCGTTCCGACCGTACGTAGAGTTCTCGCTTGACCGGGGAGAAGTAACCGTGCAGGAGGTGCCCGTGGAAGACGTGCACCCGGGCCGAGTCGACACCGGCCAGGTGGGCGGCCAGCCGGCCCAGGGCGCCGGCCTTGGTCGTGCGGGTGTGAACGATGTGCGGGCGAAACGACCGCATGATGCCGATCAGCCGGAAGAGCGCGCGGTAGTCGTCTCCCGGCCTGACCGACCGGCCGAGGCCCGGAACTCGGTGGACCCGCGCTTCCACGTCGTGCAGCCGGAGATGGTCGCCCTCGTGGCCGTCGACGTACCCGGTGTAGAGACGGTGGTCGAACTCCTTCGTGTCCAGCCCTTCCAGCAGCCCGGAAACCTGGGTGGCGGGACCGCCGACGTTCATCCGGGCGATGATTTCCATTACACGAATCCGGCCGTCCGGTTTCATACGGGCTCCTCGGTGACAGGCCTGGCTCACGTCGGAGAAACTAGTTCGCTGTTTGATCCGTTCGTCGACACCATCACTGTGACAGTGCGATATTTTTCCTATTCCCTACCTAGGCGTGATCCAGCTGGGTCGTCCCAAGTGTTGCCGGTCCACCTTTTGGTCCCCTGAGGGCCGGCGATTTCAGGTGTGGCGCGGATAAAATTATGGCCGAATGGCGCTTTTGTCGTATATCCATGCGTTACCGCTGAAAGATTAGCTGGAGTGTGAATCGCCGGATTTGGTGATGCGCGGCAATGACATGATCCAGAAACCCGCTCCGAGTACGGCGACGGCCAGCGTTCCCCACGCGAACCAGATCGATGCCTGGGAGGAGTCCGAGGCGACCCGGTCGGCGACGAGGAGGGCGCCGAGGAGCAGGGTCCCCTCGGCGGAGAGGTATGCCAGTCTCCATCCCGGCCTGCCGAGGGCCAGGGGAAGGACGTTGGACCAGCACACCAGCCCTTTGACGCACGCGGAGCCGAGGAGCACCACGGCCACCGGGCCGATGGGGGCGTACTGGTGTCCGTAGGCCAGGCCGATGACCGCGGAGGCCGCCGGGATCGCGACGGCGAGGGCCGCCGCTCCGGCCAGGGCGAGCAACAGGGTCGCGCGCACGATGTCCCGCCTGATGGGTGCCGCCCCCGATCCCGCGGTGGCGGCCTGAATGATCCGGGGATAGAGCATCGCGGCCACGGGGACGGCCAGGTTGGCGTAGAAGCGGCCGGGAGCTGATGCGATCTTGAGGATGGTCACGAGGGCCGGACCTCCCAGCAGGCCCGCAAGGGCGAGGATGCCCGAGTCGGAGATCCCGGCCACGCTGGTGCCCACGGACGTCTTCACGGTGAAAGCGATCATGCCCGCGGGTAGCCGGACGCGTGTCACAGCCGGTCCCAGTTCCGCGAGGAGACTCCGGACCGCGAGCAGGTAGAGCACTCCCGCCATCACCAGCGCGCCCGCGGCCTGACCGGCCAGGTAGAGCAGAGGACCTCCGGTGAACAGTCCTACCAGGGACAGCCCGAACGACAGGACCGCACCTCGCGTCCTGAGCACGCCGAGAGCGTGAAGCCGGTCGGTCAGGGCGAAGGCCGCGCCCGCCGTGCCGTACGACGCCATGGACCCGCGCGTGATGATCGCGAGAGCGAACATGAGTGCGAACTCGTCCGTGAGGAAGCCCAGCAGGCGTGCGGCCAGCACCGCCACGAGGCTGACCACGGCCGCGGCCACGCCGATCGCCACGTCCCAGTGGAGCAGGCGCATGAACAGTGAGGAGCCCTGCCCGTTCCGCCGCTGTTCGATGGGGACGAACCGCTGGGCGGCGTTCTCCAGGCAGGGGTCGGACAGGAGGAACCAGATGGTCGCGACGGACTGGGCGAAGATGACCTGACCGGATGTCTCCGCTCCCGTCAGGCGTACCAGAGCGATCAGGCTGAGAGTGGGAAGGACCGCCTCGCCCAGGCCGGCGGCGGTCAGCGAGGTGAAGGTCCGCAGATGACGTCCGCCGGGCGGGCGGATCCGGTGGGCGGCGCGTGCGAGGGTGCTGGCCATGTTCTACGAGCAGACCTCGTCGTACAGCTTGTCGAACCAGTCCGCCGCCCGGCTGATGTCCACGAGTTCCGCGCTGTCTCGCGCCCCCTCGCAAAGGCGCGCGTGGAGTTCCGGGTGCGTCGCTCGCAGGACGGCCTCGGCGAGGGCGACGGGATCCCCGGGTCTGACGAGGAGACCGTTTCTGTGGTCCTCGATCAGATCGGGCACTCCGCCCACGGCGGTGGACACGACCGGGACGCCTGCGGCGAGAGCCTCCATGATGACCACCGGCAACCCTTCGTACGAGGAGCTGAGCACGAGCAGATCCGACGAGGCGATGAGCCGGGCGGCATCGGGCACGTGACCGAGCAGGCGCACGTTGTTCAAACCGAGCTCGTCGACGCGGCGAGTCACCCGCGCGCTCAGGGGGCCGGATCCGGCGAGCAGGAACACGGGACGGGAGTCCCGCTCTCCGACCCTCGCCGCGGCCTCGATGAGGAGCTCATGATTCTTCTGCGGGTGGAAGTTGGCGACGTGCACGATCAGGAAGGAGTTCGGGGAGACGTTCCACTCCTGTCTCGTCTGCTCCGACCGAGCCGCCCAGCGGCGTTGGGCCGCGAGATGGACGCCGTGCACGCGAACGGACAGGCCACGCGAGCGCCTGCCGGTACGAGCACGGGCGACCTGCGGGGAGACGGCCACGGTCCGGGTGTCCAGCCATCCGGTCGCCCGGTCGAGGACCATCGTCGGCAGGCGGTAGCGCACGTTGTGCACCGTCGAGATCAAGGTCGGGCGGGGACTCCGCAACTGGGACATCGGCCGAAGGAATGACGCCGGAAGCGGGGAGTGGATGTTGAGAACGTCGGGTTCCAGTCTTCGCACCACATGCGCGAGCCGCGCCAGGCGGAGCCAGCGCGGGCACGAGGTCAGGTCGATGACGTGAATGCCCGCGGATCGCAGCCGCCCGCTCAGCTCCTGGGTGGCGGTCCGCAGGCACACGACGGTGTAGCGCTTGCCCGTGGGGGGCGCGGCGAGCAACCGCTCGACGAGCAGGACCTCCGCGCCGCCCACGTCCAGCGTCTTGATCACCTCGCAGATGTGCAGGCTCCTCATGACACGTCACCGGGGGAACGAGAGGTCCGGTCGGCCATGAGCGTCTCGTACCATCCCTCGATGCGGCCGGCCACCACCGGCCAGTCGAGGTCCGACACAGCCCGCACACCGCGTTCCATCAGCTGGAGGCGGAGCGCCTCGTCGTCGAGGACCGACCGTAGGCACGCCACCAGTTCCGTCACGGACCCCGTGGGGAAGACGCGATAGGCGTCGCTGTCCGCGATGACCGCGTCCAGCGAGGCGTCGGAGGAGACGATGACGGCGGTGCCCAGCGCGAGGGCCTCCAGGCAGGCGGTGGGAATCCCCTCCCCGATGGTGGGGAGACTGCGGGAAGCGTGCACGAACACCTGGGCCCGGCTCACCAAGGTGTAGACGTCGTCGGCACCGATGTGCCCGGCGAACTCGATTCCCGAGCCCGTTCCGGCGAGTTGCTCGAGCCGGGCGCGTTCGGGGCCGTCCCCCGCGATGATGAGGCGCGCGCCGGGATGGGTGGCACGCAGCTCGTGGAAGGCCTGGATGGTCAGCGCGTGGTTCTTCACCTTCACCAGCGAGCCGACACTGACCATCAATCCTGGTTCGACCGGATGTTCCTCCCGGAACCGGGTCAGGCGGCCGAGGTCGAGGCCGCTGGGAAGAACCCTCATCCGCCGGTTCGGTACACCGGCTGCCAGCAGGCCCTCCCTCGGCCGGGCGCCGGCCACGATGAACCCGTCCACGTGGCGGAAGGCCCATGGCATGATCCGCCGGTGACGCTCGGTGAGAGCGCCGTGAACATGGAGCACGAGGGGGATCCCCAGTCGCCGCGCGACGGCGCCGAGACCGAGCGCCTCACGATGGTCGCCGTGCGCGTGAACGACGTCGATCCCGCGTTCGCCATGGAGCGCTCGCGCGCACTCCATGGCGAAGGCGATCACGTCTGACTTCCTGGAGACGGCACGACTGGCCGCGGTCCGTGCCGGCGGAAACGCTCTCGCGCCGTGCGGGATCCCCCCGCGCCGGTGGGTGATGAACACCTCGTGTCCGCGAAGCAGCTGCTCGCGGCTGAGATCCTCGATATAGCGCTCTTTTCCCCCCGGTTCGGGCGGAAGCCGATATCCGATGTGGAGAATCCTCATGTCAACCTCCCTGAGAGATGTGGTTCGTCCTTGGCGTGGCCACGCCAGGCGGGTGCGCGTTCGCCGAGCGCGTCGCGGCGGAACCGGCAGGGGAACTCGCAGGGATCTCGGGCTCCGGCACGCGGTAGACGGCGCAGTCGCCGGAACGGAACCGGAGCTCCGCGAAGTCGCCGATCTCGGAGCCGGGGCCCACGTGGCGTTCGTCGGCGAACAGCCAGCGCACTCCGTACCGTTCTCGCAGGTGCCGCATCACGTCCGCCGAGGGCGCCTGGAAGGCCAGGTCGTTCGACCGGAGCCGCTCGCCGTCCCAGAACGGAAGCCGCTCGGGCAACTGCCCGGGACGCCAGCGATTCAAGTTCGTGGAGGTGTAGGTCCACCCCTCGGCCAGCACGCGCCGTTCCGACAGGGCGGCCACCCAGGACTGGCGGCTGTCGCACAAGTTCTCGTACCCCCAGCGGCAGTGTGCGTTCGTGGCGACCAGGTCGTCCGGATCCGACTGGGCGCGCAACCACCGGCCTGCCTCCAGAGCGCCCTCGGGGATGTCCTGGGGTGCCACACGCTTGGCCACCGCACGGGAATCGTTCCCGATGAGGTGGTCCATGGCCGAGAGCACACGCGCGTGCCCGTAGGCGGGCAGGCCGATGGCCGCGAACATGACGGTCACCAGAGCCCAGGCGCGAAGGCCGCCGCACATGACGACCAGGGCGACGGTCACCGACGCGGCCACGGCCAGCAGCACGATGTACGGCCGATAGAGAACGGCATCCGCCTGGCCCGGGCTCAGGGGAATCGTGACGCCGCAGAGGACGGGAATCGCATAGGCGGCGACCGCCCCGGCACCGGCCCAGCACATCGCCGTCTTGAGCGACACCTGCGCCTGCCGCACGAGGACCAGGATCCCGTAGACCGCGACGATCACCAGATAGGGATATGCCCCCCAGAGGAAGAAGAGCTGGCTCCGGCCGGGGTGTCCGAGCAGCAGCACCGCACCCACGCCCGCCGCACCCATGCCGAGCATGAGAACCACCGCCGGTCGCAGGAGCAGTCGTGGCCTGCGGAGCAGCCCGAGGATTCCGGACCACGCGACGACCCAGCAGAGCAGGTAGGCCAATGCGACGGCCACCACCGAGGCCATCGGAGGGTCGACCCGGTTGCCCAGGCCGGTCAGTTCACCCCACGCAGCCCGCGCGAACGAGAGAGGATCGATTTTCAGTCCCTGCTGTGCACGGCCGAACAGCACGAACTGCGCGTAGAGGAAGCACCCCGCGGTCATCCCGAGCGCGGCGAGCGCCCGCCACGGCGGCCGGCGTCGCCTGATCGCCTCAACCGTGACCACCGCCAGCAGGCCCGCTCCGAGCAGGGGCAGGTAGATGGCCTTGGCTCCCATGACCGCCACGAGGAAGATTCCCAGCAGGAGCCACCTGCCGGCACCGCGTCCGCGTCCTTCGAGAAGGTCGACGAGGAGGAGGACGACCGGGGCGAAGAGAAGAGCCCCGAAAGCCTGGGTGGGACTTGTCCATGAGGCGTCCGGAATGCCTCCCCAGGTGAACAGCCCACTCGTTCCCAGATACAGGCTCGCCGCTCCAACGGAGATCGTGCCTGTGGTGGCCAGGAGTGCGGCGGGGCGGGAGCCGGTGACGCGTTGGGCGATCATGGCCAGGAGGATCAGGAGTGCGGCCAGCATGGGCAGCATGCCCAGGCGGAAGAGCAGGATCAGGGGTTCGATGCCGGTGATCCAGCTTGATGCGGCGAAGTGGGCGTAGACGAACCAGTGGTAGAGCAGGGGTTCGCCGGAGACCATGGGCACCATCGGGGGCATGTGGTGTTTCACCTCGCCGATCAGGGCGAGGTGGAAGGGCATGTCGACCGAGGAGGTGGCCAGGGTGGGCCAGGTGAGGGCGTGGCCGCGGAAGAAGCGGGCGACGCCCAGGGCGGTGAGGTAGGCGGTGGTCAGGGCCAGTGACCATGACCACCAGGTGGGGGCCGGGGGGTGGGGGCGGCCTTTCCAGTGCTTGCGCAGGCGGGGGACGGCCAGGAAGAGGGCGTAGGTGGCCAGGGGCCAGGCCAGGACCAGCAGGGGGGTGGCGGTGGTGCGGGCGGCGATGTAGGTGAGGGCTTCCAGGGCGTAGCCGAGGGCGGTGCCCAGGGCGAGTTCTTCGGCCAGGGTGCGTTCGCCGCGGTAGGTGACCCGGATCAGCAGAGTGCCGGGCAGGGTCAGGCCGAGGAGGAGGTAGGCGGTGAAGCGGGTGAGGTCGGTGACCGAGACGCCGTAGTGGATCAGGACGGTGACGGTGAAGGCGGCCAGGCAGGTGGTGGGCAGCCAGCGCAGGGCGGCGTGGGTGCGGGGGGTGTGCGGCCGGGCCGGGTGCCGTTCGTTGTGTTCGGGCGTGTTCGGGTCGACGGCTCGGGTGGGCGGTGGTGGGCTCGGCGCGGGACCGTGCGCGGGCGACGTCGTGTCCATGAGCGCAAGCATGGTGATCTCGGCGCCGGTGGTGATCGCGGACGCAGGCTCTCGGTGGTTTCCTTGCCAGTCCTTTATGTGAGGGATTCTTCATGCGGAGGTCCAAGAACAGGACATAGACAGCCGACCCCCTCCCCGGAGACCTCGCTGTGAGGTGGAACCTTTTGTTCGAAATAACATTCCAATGGCATTTCCGAGGCATCACAAAGTCAAGTCGGACGGCTGTTCATGATGCCGTTCATGAGTGTTCCGCCATTGTCCGCAACGCTGTCCGCCCGGCCTGTGCCCCCGTCACGGCACGCAAGATCTGGCTGAGCGGCACATCGGATGCGATCCTCGGACCGGGGTTCGGGCGCGGCGTCTCACCGGATTCGCGGAGTCTCGGCGGGAGGTTTTCCGGCGGTGCCGGATGAAGGCGAGGGCACTGCGACGCCGGCGGTGGCCGAGTCCGTGCCGGCGCCGGACACGAACTGCTGCCCGTCCCGCGAGACCCTGGTCCAGGCGATCGCGGACAGCAGGCTCACGGTCATGACGATCGGCATCCGTTGCCGGACGATGAGGCCGACATTGGACATGGTGGTCGTATATGCGATCGTGCACGGCACGATGAAGAGCAGGAGAATCAGTAGCATTCTGCGGTCATATCCCCGCATCCGAGTAATTGCACACGCCGCGGACCACAGAAGGTAGTACCAGAGCAGTGTCTCGATTTTTGCCAGCTGCAACACCAGGCTGCCGTCCATCCAGGGGAACGGGGACAGAAGCGTGTAGACCAGCTTCGGCAAGAATGCGTTCCACGGATTGCCGCCGTCCTCGAAAACGACTCCCGAACCTCCTTCGGCGTTGGCGCGGCGGAAACTCTCGGACTGCCCGCGTTCCAGCTGTTCCTGCATGGCGGCGATAGGCGAGTTATCGGCCATGTCGGGGGAGGACGCGACGGGCACCAGAAGTGTGGCAAGGATGGCCAGCGCACACAACGGGAGTGCGCGTTTGAGGTTTGCGAGGCCGAGGACCAGCGGTATCGCACACATGAAAACCATGTAGGGGCGTACATTCCACAACGCCCACAGCAACGGTCCGAGGAGAAGCAGCTTACGTATGTCAAAACGCCGGACGTTTGATGCCGCAAGGCCAAGGCAGGATATGATGAGGAACGCGTTGAATCCATCCTTGAACATGTCCGACGTGTGCAGCATGAAAGTCGGCAAGAACGCCATCAAGACCAGGACCCTGAACGAAGCGCGCTCGTCGGCGCCGATGAGCCGTGCGAATCTGTACATGACGATGCACAGTCCGCAGGCGATGAGCGCCACGATGGCGGTGCAGGCCAGAGGGGCCGGGCCGGCGCACAGATATATGATCACCGCGAATACGTTGCAGGGCACCGCCACGGAATACAGTTCGGTGATCTCTTCGGAGGTGACGAACGTGAAGCCCTCGTTTTTCCAGTACTCCACCACCTCCAGGGCTCTGCTCTCGTAGGTGATGTTGTCCCCGCCGTACGCGATGGCGTTGGACCGTAACAAGAAGACGTGAATGAGCAGCCGTGCGACGAAGGCCAGGACCAGCACCCCCAGAGCACGCTGCGCCACCCGCGCGTCGAGGCCGATCTGGACGATAAAGACGAGAATTACCGCGGCGACCGCGACGATTACGTACTCCACAGAGAATCACCCATACGATGTCATGGTCGGATCGGGGACTTCGCGCGCCGGAGGCGGGTCTACTCTCGAGCACCGAGGGAGAGCGGTGGGAGCGGTCCAGGAGTCCATCGCCGGATCGATGGTCGTCGGCGTTCGGCCATTCCGAGGCCGACCGCACCGTGGACGGCCTCTACGACCGGCATGGCGAGAGCAGACCGAGATCGCCATGACCGGTGACCGCAACTCTCTCCATCACGTCCGCCGACTTTAACGGCCGGGTACGCAAGTCCAGCCGGATACGACATCGCCCGGTTGCTTAAATCCCCGCAAAGAAACACGAGACCGCCGAGCCGCAGGGGAGCGCGCCGGATCGGCCATCTGAAGTCGCCACTCATGATTGTGGCGAGGTCTCCGGGGAGGGGGTCGGCTGTCTATGTCCTGTTCTTGGACCTCCGCATGAAGAATCCCTCACATAAAGGACTGGCAAGGAAACCACCGAGAGCCTGCGTCCGCGATCACCACCGGCGCCGAGATCACCATGCTTGCGCTCATGGACACGACGTCGCCCGCGCACGGTCCCGCGCCGAGCCCACCACCGCCCACCCGAGCCGTCGACCCGAACACGCCCGAACACAACGAACGGCACCCGGCCCGGCCGCACACCCCCCGCACCCACGCCGCCCTGCGCTGGCTGCCCACCACCTGCCTGGCCGCCTTCACCGTCACCGTCCTGATCCACTACGGCGTCTCGGTCACCGACCTCACCCGCTTCACCGCCTACCTCCTCCTCGGCCTGACCCTGCCCGGCACTCTGCTGATCCGGGTCACCTACCGCGGCGAACGCACCCTGGCCGAAGAACTCGCCCTGGGCACCGCCCTCGGCTACGCCCTGGAAGCCCTCACCTACATCGCCGCCCGCACCACCGCCACCCCCCTGCTGGTCCTGGCCTGGCCCCTGGCCACCTACGCCCTCTTCCTGGCCGTCCCCCGCCTGCGCAAGCACTGGAAAGGCCGCCCCCACCCCCCGGCCCCCACCTGGTGGTCATGGTCACTGGCCCTGACCACCGCCTACCTCACCGCCTGGAGCGCGGCATCGCACTTCAGAACCCATGCCCTCGTCTGGCCGGGAGCCGGAGCCTCCTTTCCCGACATGCCCTTCCATCTCGCCCTGATCGGCGAACTGAAACACCACATGCCCCCGATGGTGCCCATGGTCTCCGGCGAACCCCTGCTCTACCACTGGTTCGTCTACGCCCACTTCGCCGCGTCAAGCTGGATCACCGGCATCGAACCCCTGACCCTGCTCCTCCGCCTGGGCATGCTGCCCATGCTGGCCGCGTTCGTCGTCCTGATAGGGGCGACCGGGCGGCGCGTCACAGGCTCATGGATCGGAGCGCTGCTGACCGTCGCAGTCACGATCGCCGTGGCGATTCCAAGCCTGTATCTGGGGACGAACGGACCATTCTCATGGGGAGGCGTTCCTGACCTCGCATGGACAAGTCCCACCCAGACCTTCGGGGCTCTTCTCTTCGCCCCGGTCGTCCTCCTCCTCATCGACCTTCTCGAAGGACGCGGACGCGGTGCCGGCAGGTGGCTCCTGCTGGGAATCTTCCTCGTGGCGGTCATGGGAGCCAAGGCCATCTACCTGCCCCTGCTCGGAGCGGGCCTGCTGGCGGTGGTCACGGTTGAGGCGATCAGGCGACGCCGGCCGCCGTGGCGGGCGCTCACCGCGCTCGGGATGACCGCGGGGTGCTTCCTCTACGCGCAGTTCGTGCTGTTCGGCCGTGCACAGCAGGGACTGAAAATCGACCCTTTCTCCTTCATGCGAACAGTTTGGAGAGAACTGACCGGCCTCGGATACCGGGCTGAGCCTTCGCCGGCCTCGGTGCTGGGGATCACCACGATCTGCCTGCTGTGCTGGGCCGTCACGTGGTCCGGAGCCTTCGGGCTGCTCTGCCGGCCGCGGCTGCTCCTGCGACCCGCGGTGATCCTCATGCTCGGCATCGGTGCGGCGGGTCTCGGCGCGATGCTGCTGTTCGGCCATCCCAGCCGGAGCCAGCTCTTCTTCCTCTGGGGTGCCTACCCTTACCTGGCAGCTGTCACGGTCTACGGACTTCTCGTCCTCCGGCGGCAGGCGCGGATATCGCTCAAGGCGACAATATGCTGGGCCGGCATAGGGATGATCGCCGCGTATCTGATCCCTTTTCTCTGTGGCGTCAAGGTCCCCCTCGGCCCGGGCCAGGCGGACACTCTCCTGTATCGGCCCTACCTCGCTCTGCTGGTCGTCGCCGTACCGGTGGCAACGATCCTGACCGTCACGAGAGGAAGCCTTCGCGCCTGGGCTCTGGTGACCGTCATGTTCGCGGCCATCGGCCTCCCCGCTGACGTGCACGCGCGTGTCCTTTCGGTCGTGGACCGCATCGCCGAGAACGGTGTTCCCACGGTGGCGGGAACGGTGACGACATCCCAGACGATGCCCGAGGGCGCTCTGGAGGCCGGCCGGTGGTTGCGCGCCCACTCGGATCCGGACGACCTGATAGCCACGAACGCACACTGCCGCTGGGGGTACGAGAACCCGTGCGACAGCGGCCAGTCCTGGGTGGCCGCCCTGTCGGAACGGCACGTGCTGGTCGAAGGATGGCTGTACACGTCCGCCAACTTGAGCCGCTGGCGTCCTGGGCAGTTGCCCGAGCGGCTTCCGTTCTGGGACGGCGAGCGGCTCCGGTCGAACGACCTGGCCTTCCAGGCGCCCTCGGCGGACGTGATGCGGCACCTGCGAGAACGGTACGGAGTGCGCTGGCTTTTCGCCGACGAACGCCACGTGGGCCCCGGCTCCGAGATCGGCGACTTCGCGGAGCTCCGGTTCCGTTCCGGCGACTGCGCCGTCTACCGCGTGCCGGAGCCCGGGACTCCGGCTCGTGATCATGTGTCGTGACAGTTCATGCGCCATGACAATTCAGGACTTCATGGCTTTCGTATAAAGGACTGGCAAGGAAACCACCGAGAGCCTGCGTCCGCGATCACCACCGGCGCCGAGATCACCATGCTTGCGCTCATGGACACGACGTCGCCCGCGCACGGTCCCGCGCCGAGCCCACCACCGCCCACCCGAGCCGTCGACCCGAACGCGCCCGAACACAACGAACGGCACCCGGCCCGGCCGCACACCCCCCGCACCCACGCCGCCCTGCGCTGGCTGCCCACCACCTGCCTGGCCGCCTTCACCGTCACCGTCCTGATCCACTACGGCGTCTCGGTCACCGACCTCACCCGCTTCACCGCCTACCTCCTCCTCGGCCTGACCCTGCCCGGCACTCTGCTGATCCGGGTCACCTACCGCGGCGAACGCACCCTGGCCGAAGAACTCGCCCTGGGCACCGCCCTCGGCTACGCCCTGGAAGCCCTCACCTACATCGCCGCCCGCACCACCGCCACCCCCCTGCTGGTCCTGGCCTGGCCCCTGGCCACCTACGCCCTCTTCCTGGCCGTCCCCCGCCTGCGCAAGCACTGGACAGGCCGCCCCCACCCCCCGGCCCCCACCTGGTGGTCATGGTCACTGGCCCTGACCACCGCCTACCTCACCGCCCTGGGCGTCGCCCGCTTCTTCCGCGGCCACGCCCTCACCTGGCCCACCCTGGCCACCTCCTCGGTCGACATGCCCTTCCACCTCGCCCTGATCGGCGAGGTGAAACACCACATGCCCCCGATGGTGCCCATGGTCTCCGGCGAACCCCTGCTCTACCACTGGTTCGTCTACGCCCACTTCGCCGCGTCAAGCTGGATCACCGGCATCGAACCCCTGATCCTGCTCTTCCGCCTGGGCATGCTGCCCATGCTGGCCGCACTCCTGATCCTCCTGGCCATGATCGCCCGACGCGTCACCGGCTCCCGCGCCGCCGCACTCCTGGCCATCACAGGCACGGTGTTCATGACCGCTCCGAATCTCTACCTGGGGGTGAACATCGGGACGTTCACCTGGAGGGGCTTCCAGTCCTGGACGGGCCCCACCCAGACCTTCGGGGCTCTTCTCTTCGCCCCGATCGTCCTCCTCCTCGTCGACCTTCTCGAAGGACGCAGACGCGGTGCCGGCAGGTGGCTCCTGCTGGGAATCTTCCTCGTGGCGGTCATGGGAGCCAAGGCCACCCACCTGCCTCCGCTCGCCGTCGGATTGATCGCCGTCGCCGGAGCCGGGCTGATCAGGCGACGCCGGCCGCCGTGGCAGGTGCTCGCCGCGCTCGGGATGACCGCGGGGTGCTTCCTCTACGCGCAGTTCGTGCTGTTCGGCGGTGCGAGGCAGGGGATGATGGTCGACCCCCTCTCCATGCTGCGCCGAGCGTGGGGAGAGCTGACCGGCGATGCCGGGGCGGTCGAGCCGCATCCGGCCTCGGTGCTCGGTGTCACGGTGCTGTACGTGCTGTGCCTGGCCGTAACGTGGTGCGGGATCCTCGGGTTGCTGGTCAGGCCACGGCTGCTCCTGCGACCGGCGGTGATCCTGCTGCTCGGCATGGGCGCCGCGTGTGTCGCCGCGGTGCTTCTGCTCGGGCATCCTCACCTCGGCCAGCTCTATTTCTTCGGTGCGAGCTATCCCTACCTGATGATCGTCGCAGCCTACGGGCTCGTCGTCGCCGTGCGGCGTGCACGGATGTCGCTCAGGACGGTCGCGTGCGCTGTCGGCGCCGGGGTGGTGATCGCCTGCCTGATCCGCATGATCTGCGACGTCAGAGCTCCTCTGAGCCCGGGCGAGCCTGACATCGCGCTGTACCTGCCCTATGCCGCGCTCCTTGGCGTCGCCGTGCTGGCGGCCGTCGCTCTGATCGCGACCGGGCACGGCAGCCTTCGGGCCTGGGTCTTCCTGCTCGTCGCGTTCGCGGCGGTCGGCGCGCCCGCCGCCTGGTGCGCACGCGTTCTCTCCGTCACGGACAACGTCCCGGCGGCCCGCGCCTTCGGGGAGGTCGACTCGGTGGCGCCCCAGGACATCCCCGAGGGCGCTCTGGAGGCAGGCCGGTGGTTGCGCGCCCACTCGGATCCGGACGACCTGGTCGCCACGAACACACACTGCCGCTGGGGGTACGAGAACCCGTGCGACAGCCGTCAGTTCTGGGTGGCCGCCCTCTCCGAGCGGCGCGTGCTGGCCGAGGGGTGGACCTACACCTCCACGAACATGGGCCGCTGGCGTCCCGGGCAGTTGCCCGAGCGGCTTCCGTTCTGGGACGGCGAGCGGCTCCGGTCGAACGACCTGGCCTTCCAGGCGCCCTCGGCGGACGTGATGCGGCACCTGCGAGAACGGTACGGAGTGCGCTGGCTGTTCGCCGACGAACGCCACGTGGGCCCCGGCTCCGAGATCGGCGACTTCGCGGAGCTCCGGTTCCGTTCCGGCGACTACGCTCTCTACCGGCTGCAGGACGGACCGGCTGGGATTCGATGATCGCCGCGGTGGGCTCGGCGTCGCGCCCTTCGGCTCGGCGGACCCGCTCGCGCAGGTCGTTGTGGAGGACCAGGAGATCACCGTCTTGCCACCACCGGGTGAAGGCGGATAGGCCGTGATGGGCCCTTCCACGTCGGCGCTGTGGCCGTGGTCCCGGCGTTCGGGCAGCAGCCTCCGCTCTGAGGGAGGGCGACGTGGCGCGCGTGATCGAGGCGGCCCGGACCTACGGGGTGAACTGAGGGCCGTGTTCGAGCCCGTGACCTCCATGATCTGCGAGTGCCTCGACAGCGATCACACTCACCAAGGGGGTCACGGGCCCTCCGAATCCGCGTGTTTCGCCGCCGGTCCGGTTGCCCGCCGAACCTGTTCGTGACGCACGCGAACATCAATATTCCGCTAACTGACGTCCAATACCACGTCGACCCAGTAGTTGGTGGCTTGGAAGCTGTTAGTGGGGAAGGTGTTCACGGCACTGTAATTGTAGACACCGTTACCCCCTTCCGTGCCGTTTGCGAGCGCGAAGAGAGGCTCGTTCGTATACTGTGCGTTAAAATATGGGCGCGTTACCGAATAGCGGCCGGATGTCGTGTGATAGGAGGCGACGTAGGTTGTGTTCGCGGTCACCGCGACAGGTGTCGAGAAATTCACCTGTTGCCATCCGGATGCCGTCTCGTTGGTGAATGGAGCGCTCGCGAGCAACTGCCCTCCGCTCGTCCACAGACTTCCGACGTGGGTTCCGGTGTTCTGCTCGCCCTTGTAGAACCGAATAGCCCTGATCTTGCCACTCGTCAATGATCTGAATTTGACGCCGAGTGCCGCGGCCTGGTTGTCGGGCTGAGACTTGACCGCGGGGACAGCTGTGTCCTCCCACAGACTCCCGAACGGTATGAACATCACGTCGACCCAGTAGTTGGTGGCTTGAGAGCCGTTGGTCGGGAAAACATTCGATGCGCTGTACGCATAAACCCCGTTGGCTCCGTCTTCACCATTCATCGGTGCGATGAGCGGGCCGTTCGTATATGGCTCGGCGAAGTATGACTTTGTTACCGAATAATGTCCCGACGGAGCCTGGTAGGAGACGACGTAGGTCGCGTTCGCGACCACCGTGACAGGTGTCGAGAAAGTCACCTGTTGCCATCCGGATGCCGTCTCGTTGGTGAAGGTCGCGCTCGCGATCAGCTGCCCGTCGCGCGTCCACAGACTTCCGACATGGGTTCCGGTGTTCTGTGCGCCCTTGTAAAATCGAACACCCGTGACAGTGCCGTCCACCAGCGGTTTGAACTTGACACCGACCACGGTGGGCGAAGAATCCGACTGTGACGGAACCTCTGGAAACGTTTGGTCGTCCCATAGGCTTCTCGTCGGCACGAAGATCACGTCGACCCAGTAGTTGGTGGCCTGATAGGCATTGGTGGGGAAGGTGCTCGTCGCACTGTAGGCATAAACACCGTTGCCTCCTTCGGCATTCGCCAACGCCACGAACGGGCTGCTGCTGTACGGCTCATTGAAGTATGGACGTGTTACCGAATAACGTCCGGATGTCGTGTGATAGGAGGCGATGTAGGTCGTGTTGGCGGCGACCGTGACAGGTGTCGCGAAGTTCACCTGCTGCCATCCGCTTCCTGTCTCACCGGTGAATGTCGCTCTCGCCAGGAGTTGGCCGCTCGCGCTCCAGAGATTTCCGGTGTGCGTTCCCGTGTTGAGCGCGCCCTTGTAGAACCTGACACCTCTGATGACGCCCGCGTCCGTGGTACGGAATTTCACTCCGACTTCGACCGGTGCGGTGTCGGAGGACGAAGCCGTAACGGGTCCGGCGCTGGGAAGCCATATGGTGCATGCGTCACATGCCGTGGTGACGCTATATGTGATCGTGGTCGGAATCGGCTGGAGGTTACCGATGTCGTCAACCGCGCGGACCGCGATCATCGCGACCCCGGCCCTTGTCGGTGTCCAGCGGTACTGCCAGTTTTCACGGCCTGTCGCTGGAAACCACCTGATGCCGCCGTCGACCGAGACCTCGACATCGGATACAACGCCGCCCCCGGTGTCGGCGGCCGTTCCCTGAATGATGACGGTCCTCAGCTCGGGCACGGAGGTGTTGGCCGCCGGGCTCGTGATCGTCGATGTCGGAGGCGTGGTGTCCGTTGACGCCGTGGCCGGAACCAGGCCGGCCTGGAGGCTTGCGGGCTGGATTCCCATGTCGGCGAGAAGATTGACCGTCGCCTGCTGCATCCGGATGTCCGTGGGCGTGCCTGCCCGATCGTGAGTCGCATCCAGTCCCCACGACCACTGGGTGGTTCCGGCGCCGAAGACAAGCGCGCCGCCTACGGCCCGGTAAAGTGTCAGGCGATGTATCGCGCTTCCGAGGTCGTACGTACTGCCGTAGTCGATCAGATACTTGGACGCAAGGTTCGCGATTGTTTGGGAATACCTGGCCCGGCCGTTCGGCTCGAATCCATTGTTTGGTGAAACATCCCATTCGTAACCGAGCACTCCGTCGGGGAAGACGGCCGTCTGTCCCGGTGAAAGGTTCGCCACGGACGTGTTGCGCCAGAAGCGCATCTTGCTGTAATCGGCGGGAACGGTCATCGCATCGTTGGAGACGCCGTTGACCCTGAACCACGAACCGGTCAGAGCGTTCTCCGGCCTTCCTCCGTCCGAGGGTGGAGAGAAGCGCGGGTCACGCCAGCTTCCCGTCCATTGGGTGTTCGGGTCGATCTTGGCGTTCGCCAACGTCTCTTTGTAGCAGGTGAGTGTCCGGTACGGAGTGGCCGACCCGTCGATGCTGCTCTCCCAGCGAGTTTTCCAAAAAACCTCGTTCCCAGAGAAGAAGGCCATGTTGACGCCGTTGTCCCGGGCATTCGAGCTGTTGCCACGCATGTCGTCGGACCAATACTCGTCATGCCCGGAAGACATGAAGATCTTGTGTTCGAGCATTTCCGAGCCGCGCATCGCGGTGTCGACGTTGGTGGTGTAGCTGACGTCGTAGCCGTTGGCCTCGATCCACCTGATCATCGGATATTCGGAATTGAAGAACCAGCTTTCCGTCGAACCTTCGCAGCAGCTGAAGCCGCGCGTGGTGAACGGTCGGTTGTAGCTGACCTTGTAGGCTCGTCCACCGTCGTCGGAGGAGTAAAGGCTGCTGCCTCCATACTTGTTGTATGCCTGCCAGGTGGCGTCGGAGGTTTGCAGCAGGAGATCCGATCCGCCCTCGTCGTCTCGGACCACAAATATCATCTGGCTGACGCCGGTCGTCCCGTCTTCCCGGATCAGGTTCGCGATATAGACTCCGGAGACCATGGTGGCCGGCACGGCCCACGACGCGGATACGGCCCAGTTTCCGCAGTCAAGGAGTTTGGTTCCCGCGTCCCTCACGCAAACCGGCTGATTCTGGGGCAAGGGAGCGGAAGGATTGATCGTGGTGATCTTTCGCGCGCCCATTCCGCCGTAGTATCCGATACGGTAAATATCCACGCGATAGTCGGTCGCCATGGTGTCCACCTTGAACTGTACGGTCTCCCCCCTGTTGACGCTCATCCGAGTCGCGTATCCCTGGATGTTGCTACTGCCGGCTCCGGGCACGTTCCATTCGATGGACGGATTGCCGGGCAGGCTGTTCTCCAGGCAGATGACGGAGGTCGGCGGGCAGGCCTGGCGGGTCCCATGAGCGCGAGAGCCCGTGTTCGGGACGGCCTCCCGCTTCCCCCGCCCGGCGTCCTCGTCACCGGGGTGGTCACGCGGGCCGAGCCGGGCGAGCGCCCGCTCCAGCGAGCGGCCCATGCGACGGTCCGGCGGCGATGGCGCCTGGATCTCCCCGGCACCGTGTTTGACGGATCGCTCCCGGTCCTGCCCTGCATCCGAACCGCGAGCCGGTTGCCCGCGCCCGCGGCCGGGGGTCACGTCCTGCCCGGCGAGCGGGGCCCCGTCACCGCGATGATGGCTCCCGGAGCTCTGTACGGTGACCCGCTCCTGCGAGGTGCCGGCGGCGGATACCGGCATCCAGACGGTTCCGACCAGGTTGATCAGGGCAAGAGCGCCGGCCCCGAAGGTGAGTGGTCGCCATCTCGGCTTGCTCTTCCCCACATTGTTTGACCTCTCTGTCATATGTGATCTCCTCATGGCGTCCTCTGCGGAAAGCCCCTCGGTCAGGCCGGAGCTGCAGATAAAAGGAAAATAATCATGCTCGGACCCCAAGGGGAATTGCGCTTAAATATCGGCGATTTCTTTACAATGGGGGCGATTGATTTAGTTCCACATTAAGAGAGCATTTCAGGCAAAGGTCAAATTCGACATCGCGAAATCTTGAGTAATGTGATTTGTGCGCTTTTGTCCTGTTGGGTCCGGTGGTTACGCCGCCTGTCGGCCCTCGGGTGGACCGATGCGATCTAAGGCTTACGTAATGGATTGCCAAGGAGCGAGGGCGCAACGTGTGTCGTCCGGTCCCTTTGTTGTTCACTTTGGCCGTGAATGTAACCGATCCGAAGACGATTCCCTTCAATCGAGCACATATCTCGACAAATGAGCTTGATTACCTCATGGAGGCTGTGCGCGGGCGAGCCACCCGCGGAGACGGGCCGTTCACTCGGAGAGCCTCCGATCTCCTCGGGAAGATCACCGGGGCGAGCCAGGTGCTGCTGACCACCTCCTGCACCCACGCGCTGGAGATGTCGGCGATCCTGCTCGATCTTCAGGCCGGTGACGAGGTGATCATGCCGTCGTTCACCTTCATGTCGACGGCCAACGCCTATGCCCTCCGAGGGGCGGTCCCGGTCTTCGTCGACTGCAGGCCCGACACTCTCAACGTGGACGAGCGGATGATCGAAGCCGCGATCACCGATCGCACCCGAGCCGTCGTGGTCGTTCACTACGCGGGCATCGCGTGCGCGATGAAGGAGATCGACGAACTCTGCGAGCGGTATGGCCTTGCCCTCATAGAGGACAACGCGCATGGCCTGGGAGGGTTCTACCGAGACCGGCCGCTTGGATCATTTGGCCGCATGGCCGCGCAGAGCTTCCACGAGACGAAGAACGTGCAGTGCGGGGAGGGCGGAGCGCTGCTCCTGAACGATGTCGGCCTCGCCTCGCGTGCCGAGATCATCCGGGAGAAGGGCACCGACCGCAGCCGGTTCTTCCGCGGGCAGGTGGACAAGTATCGGTGGGTCGACATCGGCTCCAGCTACCTGCCCTCCGACGTGCTCGCCGCGCAGCTGACCTCCCAGCTGGAGGACTTCGACGCGATCCAGCTCCGGCGCCACGCCGGGTGGAGCGCCTACCACGAGGGCCTGGCGGAGTGGTCGGCGAGCAACGGGGTCCTTCGTCCAGTGGTCCCGGACGGCTGCGAGCACCCGGCCCACCTGTACTACCTGCTCCTGCCCGACCTGGGCAACCGCCAGGAGTTCATCCGCCACCTCGCCGCCCGGGGCGTGCAGGCGGCGTTCCACTACCAGCCTCTGCACTCCGCGCCCGCGGGCCTGCGGTTCGGGCGGGTCGCGCCGGGCGGCTGCCCGGTCACCGAGGAGATCGCCGACCGTCTCGTACGGCTTCCGCTCTTCGCCGATCTGGACGAGGCCGGGGTGGCGCGCGTGATCGACGCGGTCCAGGCCTACGAGGTGATCTGATGGGTTTCGACGACGTGACCGGGGCGCGGGCCGTACGGGCTGTGGAGTCGCCTCTGGAGTCCGCCCGATTCGGCAGGACGGTGGAGCGTCTCACCGTCCCGGCGGACTCAGGGGCGTCGTTCTCCGAGGTCCGCGAGGCGATCCTGGATTCGGCGGCGGACGTCGTCGTGCTCCGCTACCCGGCCGAGCACGTCGGCTGGTTCGCGCGGCTGACGTGCCTCGGCCGGACCGCGGTGTTCGCCGACTCCCTGGTGTACTGGCGGCTGCACGCCGGAAAGGGCCATGCGCCCGAACCGTCGGCGGACCTGCGGGTGACAGGGCTGGCCGCTCCCACCACGGTGCGGAAACTGGTCTCGTCCGTCTTCGGCGCGTACGGCAACCACTATCTGGCCAACCCTCTCCTCGACCCCGACGCGGCGCTGGCGGGCTACCGGGAATGGGCCCTGCGCTCGGCCGCCGAGGACGGATGCCTGGCGCTGGAGTGCCGGGGCGTGGCGGGGGAGGAGCCGCAGATGGCAGGCCTGGCCACCCTTGAGGAGGGGACCCGGACGGAGATCCTGCTCGCGGGCGTGATCTCCGAGTTGCAGGGACGCGGCCTCTACGCCCACCTGCTGAAGGCGGTCGAGGACCGCACGCTGGCGCGCGGCGCGGCGGAGGTCGTCATCTCCACGCAGGGGCACAACACGCGGGTACAGCGGGCGTGGGCGAGGTACGGCTTCGAGCCGGTGCTGACCCTGCTCACGGTTCATCTGGTCCGGAGCCCGCTGCCGCGTGAGCGGGACCCGTCCCCGCCCGCGCGGGAACGCTAGGCTCGCCGTGCTTCCGTGGAACGGCGTCGTCCGGCGACCCGGCGCGCTCGCACACCACGTACGTCGGCCGGCCCATGCCGTCACCGTGGATGCGGCCGATGTATTCGCCGAGGACACCGATCGACATCAGCTGGGCGGACGAGAACAGCGCGACCATCGAGGCCACGGTGGTGAACCCGGCGACAGTGGTGTCGCCCGTGGCGAAGCGCCACAGGACCATGCCGCCCAGCAGCAGGCCGACGACGCCGGCGGCGAATCCGAAGTAGCTGGCCGCGCGCAGCGGGGCCGTGCTGTAGCCGACGAGCATGTTCACCGCATGCCGGACCAGCAGGCGCGCGGAGTAGTTCGACCTGCCGTGGCAGCGCTCTTCCATGCGCACCCCGACCGAGCCCACCTGGGTGGTGGTCCACGACAGGGCCACGTCGATCGACGCGTGCGGCCCGGTGAGTCCCTCGAACCCGTCGCGCAGGCGTGTCCGGAAGGCGCGGAACGCACTGATTTCGCGGGCGCCGCGAATACCCAGCGCGCCGGCCATCCCGGCCTTCACCGAGCGGGACGCCAGGTTGCGCAGGAACCCGTGCTCCTCGTCGTGCGGAACGCCGTACACCAGGTCCAGTCGTTCGCCTTCCAGGGTGGCCAGCAGCAGGGGGATCTGCTCCGGCGGGTGCTGCAGGTCGTCGTCCATGGTGACGACCACCTCCAACCCCGCCTCCCTGATGCCGGCGGCCAGCGCGTTGTGCTGGCCGTAGTTGCGGGACAGGCGGACGGCGCGGACGGCGTCGATCCGCCGGGCCAGTTCGGCGGCCACCTCCCAGGTCCCGTCAGGGCTGCCGTCGACGACGAGGATCACCTCGTGACGGGCGGACACCTCGCGCAGGACCGGCATGAGCCGCTCCATCAGCGTCGGAAGGGTCTGCGCGGAGCGGTAACACGGAATGACCACCGACACCGACATTAATCCCCCGATCATTTCTACGGGACGGATGAAATCATCCGGCCCGCCTCGTGATCACGATCCGGAGTGACCGTAACATGGTTGAAGTAGAAAGCCGAGCAAAGCGCGGCAGGGATTCATATTCCGGGCGTCTGGCTCTGTTCTCGGCTCTTGGTGGACACCGCATCACATATCTGATGGCCGGCGCCATGACGGCCGTCGTCTATTACTGTCTCCTGGGCCTAGGATTGGTGGTCGCGAAGGATGCGGTTCCCTATCTTTTCCTGGTCGTGGCCTGCCATTTGATCACCGTAGTGATCGTTTACCCGTGGTACAGGCTGGTGGTGTTCCCCACCTCCGGGACGTCCTGGATCGTTGGCTACCTGCGGTTCTACGCGGTGGGCCTGAGCTTCCTCGGAGCGTCGCTGGCTGGACTCCCGCTTTTAGTAGAATTGGCCGGAATTCCGCTCATGATGGCGCAGGGGCTGATAATAATCGCGAGCCCTCCGCTGAGTTACGCGGCGCACAGGGCGTGGACGTTTCGTGACCACGAAAAGCCGTGAAACGGTCGCGGAAGTCTCTTGGGCCGGAAATATGCCGCACGTTCTTCGTCAAGGGCACCGCGGCGAAGGGCCATGGATATGGGGCCCACATAAACTCGGGCGAACGGGTGACTGTCGCGGTCATGCGTTCCCCGGCGAAAGGATCAAAAAAGCATGAAAGCACTCGTTCTGGTAGGGGGAAAGGGGACGAGGCTGCGTCCGCTGACCCACACTTCGGCGAAACAGCTGGTCCCCGTCGCCAACAAGCCCGTGCTCTTCTACGGGCTGGAGGCGATCCGCGACGCCGGCATCACCACTGTCGGCCTCATCGTCGGCGACACGGCGGAAGAGGTTCGCGAGGCCGTCGGCGACGGCTCGCGGTTCGGCCTCGACGTCACCTACATCCGGCAGGAGGCCCCTCTTGGGCTGGCGCACTGCGTCCTGATCGCCGCGGAGTTCCTCGCCGACGAGCCGTTCGTGATGTATCTGGGTGACAACTTCCTGGTGGACGGTATCACCGAGCTGGTGGACGCCTTCCGCCGGTCCGACTATGACGCGCAGATCCTGCTCACCAGGGTCGCCGAACCGCAGTTCTACGGAGTGGCCGAGCTCGGGCCGGAAGGCGAGATCCTCGGGCTGGAGGAGAAGCCGGAGCATCCGCGCAGTGACCTCGCGATCGTCGGGGTCTACATCTTCTCCCCGGCCGTTCATGCGGCTGTCCGGGCGATCAGGCCGTCCGCGCGCGGCGAGTTGGAGATCACGGATGCCATCACGTGGCTCATCGACAACGGCTCCAGCGTTCACTCGCATCTCGTCGACGGCTACTGGAAGGACACCGGGCGCCTGCAGGACATGCTGGAGTGCAACCGCATCGTCCTCGAACGCGTCGAGCCCGACATCAGGGGCACCGTGGACGGCCTGAGCGAGATCACCGGGCGGGTCGTCGTCGAGCCGGGCGCGGTGGTGGAGAACTCGGTCCTCCGCGGGCCGATCGTGATCGGGGCGGATACCAAGATCCTTTCCTCCTATGTCGGCCCGTTCACCTCGATCGGCTCCGGCTGTCTCGTCGACGGTGCCGAGATCGAATACTCCATCGTGCTCGACGGCTCCTCCGTGCGGGGTGTCTCGCGCGTCGCGCACTCCCTGATCGGGCGTAACGTCGAGGTCAGCCGCGCGGCCGGGGTGTCGAACACGCACGAGCTCATGGTGGGCGACCACAGCAGGATCCAGGTGCGCGCATGAGAGTCCTGGTCACCGGTGGCGCCGGGTTCATCGGTTCTCACTACGCCAGGTCCCTGCTGCTCGGCTCCTGGCCGGGCTGCGAGGACGTCCGGCTCACCGTTCTCGACAAGCTCACCTACGCGGGCAACCTCGCCAACCTCGCTCCCGTCGACGGTCACTCCGGTTACGCGTTCGTGCGAGGTGACATCACCGACGCGCGACTCCTCGCGGACGTCGTTCCCGGGCACGACGTGGTGGTGAACTTCGCGGCGGAGAGCCACGTCGACCGGTCCATCGCAGGCGCGGACGACTTCGTGACGACGAACGTGCTGGGCACCCAGAGGCTTCTCCGGGCCGCGCTGGAGGGCGGGGTCCGGACGGTCGTCCAGGTCTCCACCGATGAGGTGTACGGCTCGATCGCGGAGGGGTCCTGGAGCGAGAGCGAGCCGCTGCTTCCGAACTCCCCCTACTCGGCGGCCAAGGCCGGGGGCGACCTGCTCTGCCGGGCCTATCACCGTACTCACGGGCTCGACGTCCGGGTGACCCGTTGCTCCAACAACTACGGCCCGTACCAGTATCCCGAGAAGCTGATCCCGCTTTTCGTCACCAACCTCCTCGACGGGGAGAAGGTCCCGCTCTACGGCGACGGACTCAACGTGCGCGACTGGCTGCACGTCGACGACCACTGCCGAGGCATCCAGACGGTGCTGGAGAAGGGGGCGCCCGGAGAGGTCTACAACATCGGCGGCGGCGTGGAACTCACCAACCGGGAGCTGACCGGGCGGCTGCTGGCCGCCCTCGGCAGGGGGTGGGAGTCGGTCGAGCCCGTGGCCGATCGGCTCGGGCACGACCGCCGCTACTCCGTCGACTGGACGAAGATCCGTGCCATCGGCTACGAGCCGCGCAAGGACTTCGACGACGGCCTGGCCGAGGTGGTGCGGTGGTACCGGGGCAATCCCCGGTGGTGGCGCCCGCTCAAGGAACGGACGCCCTGACACCGGACCTGCGTATCAGTCGATCGTGGAGAAACCGATCACGGAAGAACCGCGTCAGTCGTGGAAGATCGGATCGACCCAGTAGTTCGTCGCCTGGTAGCTGCTCATCGGGAAGATGTTGTTCGCGTTGTAGGTGTAGACGCCGTTGCCCCCCGAGGCGCCGTCGGCGAGGGCGACGAGGTCGCCGTTGGCGTACTGCGAGGTGAAGTAGGGCCGGGTCACCGAGTAGCGGCCGGACGTGGTGTGGTAGGAGGCGATGTAGGTGGTGTTGGCGGTGATCGCCACCGGTGCCGGGAAGTTGACCTGCTGCCAGCCGGAGGCCGTCTCATTGGTGAAGGGGGCGCTGGCCAGGAGCTGGCCGTTGCTCGCCCACAGGCTCGCGGTGTGGACGCCGGTGTTCTGCGGGCCCTTGTAGAACCGGATCCCGCTCACCGCCCCGTTCGTCGTCGTCCTGAACTTGACGCCGACGCTGACCCCCTGCGTGTCGGGCTGAGACGGGACGGCGGGTGTCGCCGTCTCGTTCCACAGGCTGTCGGTCGGGAGGAACACGAGGTCGACCCAGTAGTTCGTCGCCTGGTGGCTGCCCGTCGGGAAGGTGTTCGTCGCGCCGTAGGTGTAGACGCCGTTGCCCCCGTCGGTGCCGGTGGCGAGGGCGGTGAGTGGCCCGTTGTTGTACGACGAGGTGAAGTAGGGCCGGGTCACCGAGTAGCGGCCGGACGTGGTGTGGTAGGAGGCGATGTAGGTGGTGTTGGCGGTGATCGCCACCGGTGTCGGGAAGCTGGCCTCCTGCCAGCCGGAGGCGGTTTCGTTGGTGAAGGTGGCGGTGGACAGGAGCTGGCCGCTGTTCGTCCACAGGCTCCCGGTGTGGGTGCCGGTGTTCTGCGAGCCCTTGTAGAAGCGGATCGCGGTCACGGTCCCGCCCGTCGACGCCCTGAACTTGACACCGACGGTGATCGCCTGCGGGTCGGGCTGGGACGGGACGGCGGGGGTCGCCGCCTTGTCCCACAGGCTGTCCGACATGTCCTGGGCAACGGCCGGTGACGTGCTCGGCGCGAAGTGGATCAGGGCTTCGTTGTCGAAGGTGTCTCCTCCTAGATAGACGGCGACGATCTCGTGCACCCTCGCGGAGAGGTCGGAGACCGTGATCTGGGCGGGACCCGAGCTGCTGTGCCAGGCCGTGCCGAGGACGGTCGCGCCGTCCTTGAAGACCACCTCGCCGGCGGGCACGACCGGACCGCTGACCGCGTTCACCGTGGCCGTCAGGGTGACCGCGTCCCCCTTCCACGCGGGGTTGAGCGAGGAGGTCAGGGTCGTGGTGGTCGGTGGGTCGTTCGGCACGGTGATGCGGGTGTGCGGCAGGGTGGTGGTGCCCTGGAGGGTGACCGTGTCGCCGAGCGCGAAGGCGCGGCCGTTGAGGTTGACGCCGCTGTTCACCGTGACGAAGTTACCCGCGAGGATGTTCCCCCGGAAGGTGCAGTACGACCCCAGCGTCGCGGTGTCCGTGACCCTCCAGAAGACGTTGTCGGCCTGGGCGCCGCGCAGCAGGCTGATGTTGCTGACGTTCGCCGCGTTGAGGAGGGTCGACCGGAAGATGAAGACGGCGTCCGGGTCGCCCTGGGCGTCGAGGGTGAGGGTCCCGCTGATCGTGAAGTCGCCGCTGGCGGAGTCGTAGACGCCCGGCCCTCTCGTTGTTCCGCCCAGCTGGGTGCCCAGGGTGGCGTCGGGCGCGCGTCCGGCGATGTCGTTGTAGGCGGCGAGCGCGTCGGTCTTGGCCGCCGCCGCGGTGGCGTCCCCCTGGTGTTTGGTCCCCGAGACGGTGCCGGGCGGGAAGCCGAACACCGTGGCACCCGGGCTCACTCCCAGGTCGCCGGTCACGTCGGTGGAGTTCACGTTGGTGACCGAGACCCCGGCCAGCACTCCGAACGGGGCGGCGTCGCCGAGGTCCACCGGAGCGGCCGCGCTCGCGTTCGCCGCTGTGCCGACGACCGCGCCCGTCGCGAGGGCGACGGCCACGGACGCCCCCAGCAGGGCGCGGCGGATGCCTCCCGGGAGAAGCCGGGAGAGCGGCAGGACTCGGGAACGTCTGGCGTCGATCATGGGTGCGGTGGCGCGTCGCGTGACCTCCGCGCCGCGGGCGTTCGTCTCCTCAGGGCTCTCCGGAGGCCGTTCGGCGCTTGCCTCGTGCTCCGGTCCCGAGGGCGCGGCCGTGTCGGCCGTCCGATCGAGCGCGTCGCGTATGGATTTGCGCATGCGACACAACTCCTCACTTGTCTCGTGCTGTGCCAGGCGCCCGGGAGTACCCGTCGCCTGCGACCTGCCATGGATGAATTGAGGTTTTTTCGAGCTTCTATGTGATTTTTCGCATCAATCACAAGAGGTGACTGAAGATCGCCGACAATAGAGATCGCCGGAATATCGCCACACCGGTGAAAGGCGTCACGAAATACGTTGACGACTGTGCCCTGGCGAGTGGTGTGGGAGAGCTTGTGCGCGATCGGAGAAGTCGCATCTTGATATATGGCTGGTAGAAAATTTACTCACCGATACTTCCAAATATCACTTACTTTTAGGCGCTAAAGTGACCTTCATGCCTGTTCGGGGAGTCGTTTGTGTATGGGTGGCTCCCGGCTCGTCGCGCGCCCGCCCGTTTATTCTCCGTGGTCCGCGATATGCGGATAAAAAATATATTTGTTTATCTAGGGTAATCGTGTGACGTTTGGATGATTTTTTTCGTGTTATCGATGGCAGGCCTGGCCTCGTTCAAGGTGTCTGCCGGACCCGGATCGTAGGCGACACGCCCGAGTGGCGGTGAAATCGGTGGCGTGGGAAAGCGCGGCTCCTACAGTCGGGTCGTATCTCATATCGAAGCGACGGGGGTTCTGGCATGGGGGAGAAACTGGTCGTGGTGGGCCAGGGGTACGTTGGTCTACCTCTGGCGATGAGGGCGGTCGAGGCGGGATTCGACGTCGTGGGAATCGACGTGGACGAGTGGCGGGTCAAGCGGCTGAACGCGGCCGAGTCCTACGTCGAGGACATAAGTGACGAGGTGCTGGCCGCCGCCCAGCTTTCCGGCCGCTACCTGGCCAGCACCGACTACGCCGACGCGGAGGCGTTCGACGTCTGCGTGATAACGGTGCCGACGCCCCTCAGTGAGGGCGCTCCCGATCTTCGCCACATCGGCTCGGCGGGCCGGTCGGTTGCCCCCCTGCTGCGGCCGGGCGCCACGGTGATCCTGGAGTCGACCACCTATCCCGGAACCACCGAGGAATATCTCCGGCCGCTTCTCGAGGAGGGCTCCGGGCTGCGGACGCCGGAGGACTTCTTCCTGGGCTACAGCCCGGAGCGGATCGACCCGGGCAACACGCGCTGGCGTCTGGAGAACACGCCGAAGGTCGTGTCCGGGATCGACGAGGCCTCCCTGAAGAGGGTCCAGGCGTTCTACGGGCTCCTCGTGCAGCCGATCGTGCCCGTTTCCTCGCTTCAAGTGGCCGAGTTGTGCAAGCTCCTGGAGAACACCTTCAGGCACGTCAACATCGCGCTGGTAAACGAACTGTCGATCTTCGCGCAGCAGCTCGGGATCGATGTCTGGGAGGCCATCGACGCCGCCTCCACCAAGCCCTTCGGCTACATGCGCTTCACCCCCGGGCCCGGAGTCGGCGGGCACTGCCTGCCGATCGACCCGTCGTACCTGTCGTGGAAGGTCAAGCGCAGCCTGGGGCGCAACTTCCGGTTCGTGGAGCTGGCGAACGACATCAACGACCACATGCCAGATCATGTTGTGAACCGGCTGATCCTCGCGTTGAACCAGCGGTGCAAGTCGCTCAAGGACAGCCGGATCCTCGTGCTCGGGCTCGCCTACAAGAAGAACGCGGGAGACTGCCGGGAGTCGCCCGCGATCGACGTGGCCAGGGCGCTGTGCAAGCTGGGTGCGAAGGTGCGGGCCGTGGATCCCCACGTGGACGGCTGCCTGTTGCCGACGGGCATCGAGATCGTCGAGTCGGTGCCCCGGGAGCTGGCCCGGGCGGACGCGGTGGTGATCCTCACCGATCACGACTGCTTCGACTACGAGCTGATCCAGCGGTCGAGCGACTTCGTCTTCGACACGCGGAACCGCTGCGCCGGGCCCAACGTGGAGCGGCTATGACCTCATGACGCGAGCGATGAGCTCTTCGACCTGGGTGTTGAGCCTGGAGCCGCGCGGCCACCCGGCGTAGTGGGTCAGGAAGACGACGATCTCGCGGAGCTCCGCGGGGGTGAGGTCCCCGGTCCGCAGCGCCGCGTCGAGCTGGACCTCGATCGCGTCGTCCAGGCCCTGGGCGACGAGGAGGCCGAGGAGCATCAGCCGGCGGTCGCGAACCGTGAGCACGTCCCTGGACCACACCTCGGCGAACAGGTGCTCGACGGTCATTCCGAGGAAGTCGCCGGGCTCGTCACCGATGTGGTCACCGCCGTTCACCCGCCTCATGACCTCCAGCCCGCGGATCCGGCGATCGGGAGTGGGATTGTTCGCATGGTCGCTCATGGAGACTCCGAGTACGTCAGCCAAGCCGGTCGGGGGGCGGGAGCGGTGAGGGCCTCGCCCCCTCATCCTTCGCCGGTTCCAGCGCCAGATACAGCTCCCCATCATCAAGCATCCCGATACATAGCTATATGTCGTGCCGAGGCTCCTTTGGCGTTACAGGGACATCGCCTCGCACGGCGTGGGCGCGCTCTCGCGTGACGGCGCCCGCCGTTGTCGTGGACGCGACGGCCTGGCCGTCCGGCTCGCGGGAGGTGCCCGAGGTTCCATTCCCTTGAATCGCGCAGGCGACACCTTCCCCCCACAATAAGTGCGATTCCATACATGCTGCGAAAGGGAAAGCCAATGGGATGCGTCCTGGTCACCGGAGCCTCACGAGGGCTCGGCGCCGCCATCGCCGTCCGGCTCGGGGAGGACGGCTGGACGGTCGCGCTCAACTACGCCCACGACACCGAGGGGGCCACCGCGGTCGCCGAGCGCGTCGCCGCGGCCGGGGGGAAGGCGCATCTGGCCCGTTTCGACGTGACCGACGAGGAGTCGGTACGGAGGGGCGTCGCCGAGGCGGTCGAGCAGGCGGGTCCGATCGAGGTCGTGGTCAACAACGCGACCGGGCCGCAGCCGCTGATCCCCATCGGGGAGCAGACCTGGGACGACCATCTGGACCAGCTGCGGTTCTTCGTCAAGGCGCCGCTGCTGATCCTGCACGCCGTACTGCCGGGGATGCGCGAGGCCTCCTCGGGCCGGATCATCAACGTGGGCAGCGAGGTCGTGGACCTGGGCAATCCCGAGATGGGGCACTACGTCTCGGCGAAGGCGGCCATGCACGGGCTGACCCGTTCCTGGGCCAACGAGCTCGGCGGGGAGGGGATCACCGTCAACACGGTCGAGCCCGGCTGGATACCGGTGGAACGGCACGAGGGCATGGACGTCGGGGACTACCCGCAACGGGTGCCGCTGGGACGGATGGGCGTGCCCGCCGAGGTGGCCGACGTGGTCGCCTTCCTCGCCTCGCCCGGCGCCCGCTTCGTCACCGGGCAGCGTCTCGCTGTCAACGGCGGCAGGACGATGTCCTGACGGATCCCGGCTCCTCCGTCGCCGGACATCGGCGGAGGCGCGAGAGAGCTCTCGCGACCGGAGTGGGGCTCGCCGGCGGGCGGCCGCCGCGCCGAAGGCTCCGGGGGAACCGGCGACCCGGTTCCCCCGGAGGTCAATCAGTCGAACTCGCCGTCCTTGACACCGCCGACGAAGGCGTTCCACTCGCTTCGAGTGAAGGCCAGGGCCGGGCCGTCCGGGTCTTTGGAGTCGCGGACGAGGTAGAGCTCATCGGCGTCCGCCTTGTGCCCGGCCACGGCCGGGTCACCTGGAACGACCGCCACTTCCACGCAGTCCCCTCCGTTGGTGCTGCGGCCGCTCTTGCGCCAGGCGGCATTGGACAGATCCATCGTGGACCCTCGCACTCTTTCTTCCTTCTATGAGCTGGGGTTGGAAAATCTCTTCGCCATCTGGGCGATGAAGGCGATCGAGGCCTCCGGTTCGAGAGCGAGTGCTGACAGGCTCCCGAACATGGAGACGTATCGGCGCACTTCCTCCGGGTTGTCAGGTACGAGCCCGCTCGCGGCCTGCTCGAGGTAGAGCAGGTCGGGATCTTCCGGTTCCGGAAAGCTGAGCAGGCAGAACTTGCCGTCCATCGCCGCGTGCGCTCCGGCGGAGAAGGGGAGGACCCGGATCTCCACGTTGGGCAGGCGGCTGAGGTCGATCAGGTGTTCCAGCTGCTCGGACATGATCTCGCGGCTGCCGATCTGACGCCGGATTACTGCCTCGTCGAGCACCGCGACGAGTTGGATCGGGTCCCCGGGACCGTGCAGCAGTCGCTGACGCGAGATGCGCACGGAGACCTGCTCCTCGACCTCGGAGGGGTCATGGATCATGGAGGTCGCCTTGGTCACAGCACGTGCGTACGGTTCGGTCTGCATCAGGCCGGGGACGACCAGCGGCTCGTACGAACGCACGAGTGACGCCTCCGCCTCCAGCCCGATGTAGGAGTCGAAGCCGGGTTTGAGGGTCTGGCGGTGCTGATGCCACCAGCCCCGCCGCCGGGCTTCGACAGCCATCTGGATCAGGGAGTCCCGCGCCTCCCCGGTCACGCCGTACACCTCGGTGAGGGCCGACACGTCGGAGGGCTTGGGACGGGTCAGGCCCGTCTCGTATCTCCATACGGTGGTGTCGGTGGAGCCGATCCGCTCGGCCACCTCCACCCGTGACAGCCCACTGCTCTGTCGCAGACGATTGAGTTCAGCCATCAGGCGGCGATGCCGGGCCGTGGGGCTGCGCCGAGAAGCCACGCATCTACCTCCCTCCGTTCTATTACAGGAAAACTGTGGAATCTCAACATGAGGTATTGCAGTCCTTGATAGAACAGTTCACCGTGAGTGAGTGTGCCATCCCGGAGCGCGATGTGCATGTGAACCGTGCATGTCGGGGAACGAGGTAACCATGACGACCGGACGCCAGACCGTCTCGCCTGGAGCGACGGTCACCCTGCGAGGGGTGCCGGAATCGGTGGCGGTGGCGCGGCACCGGGTCAGGGAGCTCCTGGGGGAGGGGCATCCCGCGTCCGACGACGTCGTCCTGCTGGTCAGCGAGGTGGTGACGAATTCGGTGGTCCACTCCAGATCGAGCGGCGGCGGCAGGGTGGCGATGACCGTGGCGGTGGGGCCGGAGGCCGTGCTGGTGGAGGTGCGCGACGTCGGATCGGGGACGTCGGTGCCACACGTGCGCAACGACCCGGAGGCGGAGAACGGCCGGGGCATGTTCCTGGTGGACCTGCTCGCGGCGCGATGGGGAATTAGGGACGACGTTTCCCAGGGATTCAGGACGCTCTGGTTCGAGGTCGATTTCTGACTGCGGAGAAGCTCATAGAAACCTTTAAAGTTGGGTCTTTCCGGATCGACGTGGTTGCTTGACTCTCAGTGTTGGCGCGTGAAAACTCCTAGATCATGTGCCTGGGGAGAATGCGGGTGACACGCCGTCTGACCGTGGCGGTCACGGTCATGGGGCTGCTGTGTTTCGGCATGACCGGGGCGGGCGCCTCGGCCGAGCCGCAGCCGAACGGCCAGTACAAGGTGCAGGGTCCGAGCGACGCGCGGCAGCGAAGCGCGATCGCGGCCACCGGCGCCGCGATCGACCAGGTCGACTCCGCCTCGATCGTGGTCACCGCCACCGAGGCCGAGGTCGCCGAGATCAAGAGGCTCGGCTACACCGTCACAAAGATCGCCAAGCCCTTGTCGCCCAGGGGGCCCGGGGATCGTGCGGACTTCCCGCCGGCCGACTCCGGCTATCACAACTACGCCGAGCTGACCGCCGCGGTGAACCAGATCGTCGCCGACCACCCGGCCATCGCCAGGAAAATCAGCTACGGCACCTCCTACGAGGGCCGCGACCTGATGGCCGTCAAGATCAGCGACAACGTCGGCACCGACGAGAACGAGCCCGAGGTGCTGTTCACCCACCACCAGCACGCCCGCGAGCACCTGACCGTCGAGATGGCGCTCTACCTGCTCAACCAGCTCACCGACGGCTACGGCAGCGACAGCAGGATCACCAACCTGGTGAACGGCCGCGAGATCTGGATCATGCCCGATCTCAACCCCGACGGCGGCGAGTACGACATCGCCAACGGCTCCTACCGCTCCTGGCGCAAGAACCGCCAACCCAACGCCGGCTCCTCCTCCGTGGGCACCGACCTCAACCGCAACTGGGCCTACCAGTTCGGCTGCTGCGAAGGCTCCTCCGACTCCACCTCCAGCGAGACCTACCGCGGCACGGCGGGCGAATCCGCCCCGGAGGTCAAGGCGGTCGCCGACTGGGTGCGCAGCCGGGTGGTCGGCGGCGTGCAGCAGATCACGTCCCACATCGACTGGCACACCTACGGCGAGCTGGTCCTGTGGCCCTACGGCTACACCTCCGACGACATCGCCTCCGGTCTGACGCAGGACGACCGTGACGCGTTGGAGGCGCTGGGCCAGAGCATGGCCTCCACGAACGGCTACACCTCCCAGCAGGCCAATGATCTTTACATCACCGACGGCTCGATCGGCGACTGGATGTGGGGCACCTACAAGATCTTCAGCTATACCTTCGAGATGTATCCGACCGGGGCGTCCCCGGGCTTCTATCCGCCCGACGAGCAGATCGTGCCACAGACGAGCCGCAACCGGGAGGCCGCGTTCCGCTTGCTGGAGTACTCCGACTGCGTCTACCGGATCATCGGCAAGGAGTCGCAGTACTGCGGCACCGGCACCCCGCCGACGACGAACCCGGCAGCCCTGACCCGCCGGTTCTGATCCGTCAGCGCCGATCCGTCGGCCCGGGCCCGGCTCGGGGGCGCCCCTGGTCCTCCGGCGCGCTGTCCCGAGGGCGGCTCTCAGGCGCGGCAGATCAGCTCGCCGTGAAGGAGCGACATCCAGCCGTCCCGTTCCGCGGCCCAGGCCCGCCAGCCTTCGGAGACGCGGTGCAGATCGGCTTCGGTGGCGGCGCCGGAGTCGAGAAGCTGGCGGGCCATGGCGGACTTCAGGATCCGCTCGGCCCACAGGCCACCCCACCACGCACGATCCTCCGGCGTCGCGAAACACCAGGTCGAGGAGGTGGGCGAGACGTCGGTGAAGCCCGCCGCGTGAGCCCATGAAAGCAGCCGGCGGCCCGCGTCGGGTTCGCCGCCGTTGGCCCTGGCGATCCGGTGGTAGAGGATCTGCCATTCGTCCAGCTCGGGCTGTTCGGGGAACCAGGTGAACGCGGCGTAGTCGCTGTCGCGGACCGCGACGATCCCGCCCGGCTTGCAGACCCGCCGCATCTCGCGCAACGCCTGGACGGGATCGCCGACGTGCTGGAGCACCTGGTGGGCGTGGACGACGTCGAAGGTGTCGTCGGGGAACTCCAGCGCGTGCACGTCCGCCACGAAGAACTCGATGGTGGTCCGTCCGCGCCGCTCCGCCTCCGCGCGGGCCAGGGCGAGCGCCTCCTCGGTGACCTCCACGGCGGTGACCATGCCCGGCGCGATCCGCTCCGCCAGGTCGGAGGTGATGGTGCCGGGCCCGCAGCCGACGTCCAGCAGCGACATCCCCGGCCTCAGATGCGGCAGGAGATAAGCCGCAGAGTTCTCCGCCGTGCGCCATCTGTGGGATCGCAGCACCGACTCGTGGTGGCCGTGGGTGTATACGGCGTTCGTGTCCGCCATGGAATATCACTCCTTCTTCGCTGGGCACACCGTAGCATGTGTCTCATATAACAAGAAAAATCGTCTCACTATGTGGTCGTAACGGATTCAGCACATTGTTGTCGCTTACTGTCATGGGCGCTTGTCGGTCGGGGAGGGCGCGCTCACACTCGGGGCGGGCATCGGTGCGACGATGGGGGTGGTCCTCGTGCGCGAGGAGTTCAGCACTCGAGAGATCTGGCCGTTGGAGTGTCCGCACTGCCGGCACGTCTGGCAGGAGGAATATCTCGTCCGCCGCCTGACCGACGATCACGGGCACGACACCGTGCTCTGGCTGCGGTCGGGGGTGCCGGTCCAGCCGCCCTGGTCGGGGGCGAGCTGTCCCGGCTGCGGCTGCGGGGACGCGCGGGCCTTCCCCGCCGGGCACCGGCCGCGCCCCGCGCCCCTCCCGCTCGGGCGCGCGTCTCTCCCCGTGGGGCCGGATCCCGCACCGGCCGGGACGGCCGGCCCCGGGCTCGCCGCGGAGCGGGGGCCCGTGCCGGACCGGAACCGGCGCTCTTCCCGGCGGGTGCGGCCGGTTGTGGTCTACGCCCTTCTCGGGATCGCGTTTCTGCTCTTCACGAGCTTCGAGTTCGTCGAATACGTGGTCAGGCACCACTGAGGTAAAGCGCTTTCCGCGATGGAAGGCGGGGATGCGCATTCGGCATTCACGCCTGGTTCGGAGTCGGTGGGATATCTCGCCTTGCCTTCCCCGAATACCATCCGGGCCGGAAATGAGTTGATAAAGGTGTCGCGCTCCCATAGCGCGAATGCCATTAACCGGATAGAAACATCTCATCCCTTCGTTCACGGCTTGACGTAAGCGCCGCGAGGGCGAGAGAGCGCTCTCTCGCCCTCGCGGTGACGTCATGCCGCCCGTTCTCGATAGGCAGGTCGATGAGAACTGTCCGTGACCACTGCGTGCGAGAGACCTCGCGCGCACGCAGAGGCATCTCCTTAGTCCGTCTTCTCGCGCTCGCCTCGGTGGCGGTGTTCACCGGCGCCGGGCTGGTGTCCGTCCCCGCCACCGCCGCGGCGCACAAGGACGGGGCGCCGGACTTCGGGCCCAACGTCTTCGTGTACGACCCGTCGACGCCCGTCACGCAGATTCAGGCCAAGCTCGACGAACTCTTCGCCCAGCAAGAGGACAACGAGATGGGCACGAACCGGTACGCCGTACTGTTCAAGCCCGGCCGATACGACGTCAACGCGAGGCTCGGCTACTACACGACCGTCGCCGGGCTCGGCCGGTCGCCGGACGACGTCGACATCAACGGCGCGATTCGGGTCATCGGCCAGCCCGATCCGGACTCGGCGGCCGGCATCTCCTCGCTCACCAACTTCTGGCGCTCCGCCGAGAACCTGTCGGTGACGCCGACCGACTGGTCGAACCAGTGGGCGGTGTCGCAGGCGTCGCCGATGCGACGGGTCCACATCCGCGGCACTCTGTGGCTGGAGCCCGGGAACGCCGGATTCTCGAGCGGCGGGTACATCGCCGACTCGAAGGTCGACGGGATCACGATCAACGGCTCGCAGCAGCAGTGGCTGACGCGCGACAGCGAACTCGGCGACGCCTGGACCAACGGCGTCTGGAACCAGGTGTTCTCCGGTGTGACGGGGGCTCCTCCCACGGGCTTCCCGAATCCGCCCTACACGACGCTGCCCACCAGCCCCGTGACGCGGGAGAAGCCCTTCCTCCACATCGACGACTCGGGCGACTACCGGGTCTTCGTCCCGAGCCTGCGCCACAACACCTCCGGTACGACCTGGGCCGACGGCCGGCGGCAGGAGGGGACGTCGCTGCCGATCCGCGACTTCTTCATCGCGAAGCCGTCCGACAGCGCGCAGAAGATCAACCAGCAGTTGTCGCGTGGCAAGCACCTCCTGCTCACCCCGGGCGTCTACCATCTCGACCAGGCCCTGCGCGTGAGGAACAAGAACACGGTCGTGCTCGGGCTGGGCATGCCGAGCCTGGCGCCCGGCACCGGTGACGCGGCACTGAAGATCGACGACGTCGACGGAGTCCGGATCGCCGGGGTGCTCGTCGACGCCGGACGGCGAGAGTCCGACACGCTGGTCGAGGTCGGCGAGCGGAACAGCCGCAGGGACCACTCCCGCAACCCGATCTCGCTGCAGGACGTCTTCTTCCGCATCGGCGGACCGTGGGTGGGCAAGGCGAAGACGAGCCTCGTGGTCAACAGCGACGACACGCTCATCGACAACATCTGGGCGTGGCGTGGCGACCACGGCAACGGGATCGGCTGGACGCAGAACACGGCCGACACGGGCGTCGTCGTCAACGGCGACGACGTGACGGCGTACGGCCTGTTCGTCGAGCACTACCAGAAGTACCAGACGATCTGGAACGGCGAGAGGGGCCGGACGATCTTCTACCAGAGCGAGCTTCCGTACGACCCGCCGAGCCAGAGCGCCTGGAGCAGCCCGACGGGCAAGGGATGGGCGTCGTACAAGGTCTCTCCCCGGGTGAAGGCCCACGAGGCGTGGGGCCTGGGCGTCTACTCCTACTTCAACCAGGGCGTGGACATCCGCGCGGACCGGGGGATCGAGGTTCCGAAGACCAAGAAGGTCAGCTTCCACAACATGGTCACGGTCTTCCTCGACGGCAGCGGCGGCATCGAGCGGACGATCAACGATGTGGGCACCCCCGTCGTCGGTTCGTACGGGACGAGCACCGTCGTCGCCTACCAGTGAGGTGACCTGACGCACGGTAGACCCGTACGGGACGAGCACCGTCGTCGGTCGCCGGTGAGGTGACCTGACGCGGGTCCGGCGGGCACGACAGGCCGGTCCGGGGCTTCCCGGGCCGGCGAGCCCTCCTTGATCGCATGACAGATGTCATCCGCGTTGATGACATCGGCCACTACTGCCCCGCCCCCGTCCTTCGGGAAGATCGGCCACGTGCGGCCGGCGACGTGCCCGTCGCACGAATACGGGAGGGCCGATCATGAGATGGCGCGTTGCCGGAGTGCTGCTGGGATTGCTGGGGACGGTCGTGTACGCCGCGCCGGCGAGTGCGGCCGAGGCCGGGCCGCCGGCCCGGAAAGCCGCCGGGGGAGTCGCCGGGGTCCAGGTGCCGGCGCTGGAGTGGAAGGCGTGCGCTGACACGCCGCAGTTGCAGTGCGCCACCGCGTCGGTGCCGCTCGACTACGCGATTCCACGCGGCCGATCGGTGACGCTGGCCCTGGCCAGGATCCCCGCCAAGGATCCGGCCCGGCGGCTGGGCTCCCTGGTGGTGAACCGGGGCGGCCCCGGCTACTCGGCCGTCGACTACCTGAGCGGCGTCGTCGGGGGCGCGCTGCCCAGCCCGGTGAACGCGGAGGTGATGGCCAGGTACGACATCGTCGGCATCGACCCGCGCGGCATGGGACGCAGCGTGCCGGCCGTTCGATGCTTCGAGAGCGAGGCGGAGTCGGCGGCGCTCGCCCGTGGCGTGTCGAACGTGCCGGTGACCGCGGCGGAGCGGCGCGAGCGGGCCCGGGCGGACGCCAGGTACGCGAGTCTGTGCCGCGAGCGGAGCGGCACGCTGCTCGATCACCTCACCAGCGTCGCGATGGCGCGCGACCTCGATGTGATGCGCGCGGCCCTGGGCGAGGAGCGGCTGAATTACCTGGGCCAGTCGTACGGCACCTACCTCGGCATGATCTACGCGAACATGTTCACGAGCAGGACCGGCCGGTTCGTCTTCGACAGCGTCATCGACCCCGAGCGGCGCGACGCGGGCGCGCCGGGCACCACGCCGTTGAGCCGCACCGGCAGCGACGTCGCCACCGAGCAGACGTTGGAGGAGTTCTTCCGGCTCTGCAGGGAGAGCGGCGAGCGTTGTGCGTTCGGCGACGGCGACCCGGAGGCGGCTTTCGCGCACATCATGGATGTGCTGCGCAGAGGGCCGGTGCCGCTCAAGGGGAGTGACGGCAAGACCGTCCCGCTCACCTACTCCTTCGTGGTCACGTGGACCGGTCAGTGGCTGTACCAGCCGGTGTTCTGGAACATCCAGGGCGGCGGGGCGCCGTTCCTGAAGGAGGTCGGCGAGGCGATCAAGGATCCGTCCGGCAGCGCGGCCGCCACCCTCGCGGCGGAGGTCGTCGCGTTCCAGCAGGCCGGGATCGGTGTCACGCCGTACACCTCGCCGATCAGGCCCGCCTACGACGCGGTGACCTGCTCGGAGACGGACGGCCCCAGGACCGCCAAGGCTCTGGCGCGGCTTTCGGCCGAGCGCGACAGGCGCGCGGGCCCGTTCGGGACGCTGCGCGCCTACGAGACGAGCGCGTGCGTGCCCTGGCGCAGCGCGAACGAGCTCAGGTACAGGGGCCCGTGGACCGCCCGCACCGCCGAACCCGTGTTCATCGTGAACAGCAGGTTCGACCCGGCGACCCCGCTCTGGTCGGCGCAGCGCGTGCAGGGGATGCTGCGGAACAGCCGCCTGCTGATCAACGAGGGATGGGGGCACATAGCCGCCCAGCAGTCCTCCTGCGTGGTGGAGGCGGCCTCCCGATACCTGACGGACGGCACGCCGCCCGCCCCGGGGGCCACGTGCAAGCCCGACCTCGTCCCGTTCGCCACGCCCACAGGGGCTGAACCGCGCTAGAAGATCACTCGCACTCAACCTGCCAGGCCGCCTGCCCGAACCACCGGTCGGGCAGGCGGCGGCAGGCGTCCTCGGACCGCCGGTGCTGATCGCAGGGCAAGACATCGAGCCCGCCGACGGCTCCGGCGGCTCCGGCGGCCGGTGGCGAATCGCCCGGCGCACCGCCTGCGACCGCATCGCCCACGTGCCGGTCTTTCCGAATTGCACTGTTTCGGTCTGTTCGTGGACGGACGCGACGGTTAGGGTCATATCGCCCCCGCCCCGGGGGCTACCGGTTCCCTGACATCTCGTGCCCCGAACAAGAAGGACCTGCATGACGAACCACCGGCTTGACCCCACCCCCGAAACGGTGACCGACGTCTTCTCCCGCGACCTTCCGGCCGCGCTGACCGTCGACCCGGGTGACACGATCGTCGTGCACTCCCTGGACGCGTCGGGACACCTGGAGCGGCAGCGGACGCCCGGTGAGGTCCGCCCGAAGATGTTCAGCGCCAAGCGCGGCCACTGCCTCGCCGGGCCCATCGCCGTACGCGGCGCGGAGCCGGGGATGATGCTCGCGGTTCGGCTGGTCTCGCTGCGGCCGGACGAGTGGGGCTGGACCGTCGCCGCCGCGCTGGACAACCCGCTCAACCGGCGGCTCGGGGTGGCCGGCGGACCCCCTACCTGGCTGCTCTGGGAACTGGACGCCGACAAGCTCACAGGTGTCAACCAGCACGGGCTGACGATGGACCTCGCGCCCTTCCTCGGCGTCATCGGCCTGCCGCCGGCCGAGGCCGGCGAGCACTCGACGACCCCGCCCCGCCCGTCCGGCGGGAACATCGACTGCCGCGAACTCGTCGCCGGCTCGACCCTCTACCTGCCGGTGACCGTGCCCGGCGCGCAACTGTGCCTCGGCGACGGGCACGCCGCGCAGGGCGACGGCGAGGTGTCCGGCACCGCGATCGAGTGCGGGATGACCACCGAGCTCGTGGTCGACCTGGTGACCGACCGGCCGATCCCGACGGTGCACGCGGTGACCCCGGCCGGCCGCGTCACCTTCGGCTTCAGCGCCGACCTCAACGAGGCGTCCGCGCAGGCGCTGGACGCCATGCTCGGCTGGATCCAGTCGATGTTCGACGTGGACAAGGCCACCGCCCTCGCCCTGGCCAGCCCGTCCGTCAGCCTGCGGGTCACCCAGGTGGCCAACCAGGTGTGGGGCGTCCACGCCGTGCTGCCCGACGGGGTGCTGCGATGAGGCGGCGACCCGTCACACGGACCGGGTGACCCCGCGGCTCCCCGTCAAAGGCGGAAGCCGAGGTCGGGGACGACCTCGGCGACGTCCATCTGGGCCTTCTGCAGCTTGCCCGAGTAGTCCCAGTTCATCGCCTGCCAGCGGGTGAACTGGTCGAGCACCCACACCCCCGACTGCCGGCTTCCGTTGCCCGACTTGCCGTTTCCGCCGAAAGGCAGGTGGGCCTCCGCGCCCGAGGTGGAGTTGTTGACGCTGACCATGCCGGCGCCGATGCCCTCCCGGAACCGGAAGGCGGACTTGGGGTCGGTGGTGTAGATGGAGGAGGAGAGCCCGTAGCCGGGACGGTTGGCCAGGTCGACGGCCTCGTCCAGGGTCGTGAAGGTGCTCACGCCGACGATCGGGCCGAAGGTCTCCTCAAGGAAGAGCCGGTCGTCGGGGCGCACGCCGTCCACGATCACCGGGTGGTAGTAGAGGCCGCCCTCCCCGGAGAAGTCGCCGCGGGCGTTCGCGGAGGTGATCCGCCCGGTGGCGCCGGAGACGACCGTGTGGTGCGGCTGGATCCAGCCCAGATACTCCTCGTACCGGGCCGCGAACTTGTGGTCGAGCATCGGCCCGCACAGCACCTCCCCGGCCGGGTCGCCGATCACGGCCTCGGCCGTCGCGCGCGTGTAGCGGTCGAGGAAGTCGTCGTGGACGCTCTCGTGCACGATCACCGTGCCGAGCGAGGTGCAGCGCTGCCCCGCCGTGCCGAACCCGGCGAACAGCGCGCCCTCCACCGCCAGGTCGAGGTCGGCGTCGGGCATGACCACCATCGGGTTCTTGCCGCCGAGCTCCAGGCAGGGAGACTGCAGGTGCCGCCCGCACAGCTCGCCGATCCTCCGGCCGACCTCGGTGGAACCGGTGAAGCCGACCTTGTGCACCGTGCCCTCGTCCAGCGCGCTCTCAAGACCCTGGAACGTCGCCTGGCCGTCGGCGAGCACCAGGTTCAGCACGCCCTCGGGCAGCCCCGACGCCGTGAACAGCCGGAAGAGCGCCTCGGCCGAGGCCGCGGCGTACTCGGCGGGCTTCCACACGACCGCGTTGCCCGCCAGCAGCGCCGGGACGAGATACCAGGACGGCACCGCGACCGGGAAGTTGCCCGCCGTGATCACCGCGGCCACCCCCACCGGCACCCGGAAGGTGAACAGGTTCTTGTCCGGCATCTCCGAGGGCACCGTCTGCCCGTAGAGCCGCCGGCCCTCGCCGAGGAAGAAGTCACACGTGTCGACGATCTCGCGGACCTCGCCCAGGGCCTCGGCGTACGGCTTGCCGATCTCCCGGGTGACCAGGCGGGCCAGGGTCTCGGCGTTGGCCTCCACCAGGCGTCCGATCGAGGCGATCACCCGTCCCCGGACGGGCGCGGGGACCGCCGCCCACTCCTTCTGGGCCGCGGCGGCCGTACGGCACGCGGAGGAGAACGTGCCCGCGTCCGCCAGCTGGACGCGCGCGACCACCTCGCTCACCTTGGCGGGGTTGATCGAGTCGTAGGCGGTGCCGTTCGGGACTTCTTTTCCGCCGATGACGGAACCGATCTCGCGGGTCATCATTGACCTCCTGAGTGTGGGCGTGTGACCGCATTCTCCCCGCAGACGGGGAAGCCGTCACATCCAGGGCGGCCACCCGTTCGTCAGGGGGAGGACGTCAGAGCATGCGGAAGTCGGCGAAGTCGAAGCCGGGGGAGACGACGCAGCTCACCAGCACGCCCTCGTCGCCGGCCGGACGGGCCGCCTGCCAGGTCCCGGCGGGCACCAGGATCTGCGGGAGCTGCCCCTCCTCCACCGCGGGACCGAGGGTCGCCGTGCGGGAGGGCTGGCCCTCGTGGCCGCCGAGGATCAGGGTCAGCGGGCCTCCCCGGTGCCAGAGCCACACCTCGTCGGAGCGGACCACGTGCGGGCGCGACTCCTCGCCGGGCTCCAGCAGGAAGTAGATCCCGGTGGCGGTGGCCCGCGTCCCGTCGTACCCGGGCGGGGTGAGGGCGGCGGAGGTCTTCCAGGTCTCCCGGTACCAGCCGCCCTCGGGATGCGGCAGCAGGTCCAGAACCTCGGCGAGCGGTGGACGGATAGAGGTCGTCATTGAACCGATGATAATGATGACGTCCTCCTGCCGGCCGGTCGGCCGTGAGGCACGGCGGGGCTGTGCCGGGGGAGGCCGGACCGCGATCACCAGGTGAGGGTAAAGTCCTCCGCCCGGCACCGGCATGGACGGACCCCGGCATCACGGGCTCCCCCCGCGCCCGCCGAGGTCGTGATGGACTGATCCGGTGAAGACCGCCGCTCGCAGTCGCCGAAGGGATCCCTCGTCGTGTCGCCGCGCTTCCGGGGCGGGCTGACGGCGACCGCGGGTGTCCTGGCCGCCCTCGTCATGGTGGGGCACCGGCTCCTGCCGAACCGGTGGGGAGTGGGCAACACGCTCGACAGCGGCCTGCCGTGGCTGGGCCTCGTGGTTCCCGTCATGCTCCTTGTCGCGCTCGTCCGGCGGTCATGGCTCGCGCTGGCGGGAGCCATGGTCCCCGCCGTGATGTGGGCGGTGATGTTCGGACCCGCGTTCGTCCGCGCCCCCGGCATCGCGGGCATCGTGCCCCGGGACCTGCGCGTGGTCCACCAGAACGTCAGCTACTCCAACCGCGACCTGGCGACGACCGCCAGGGCGCTGCGGGCCACCGGCGCGGACATCCTCGTGGCCGCGGAGGTCCCCGACGACCCGGTGCTGGGGAACGGAACGGTCGATCCCGTCTTCGGCCGGGAGCTCAGCCCCGGTTACCCGTACCGGTTCCCGGACAATCCGGGCGTGGCGGTGTGGAGCCGGTACCCCGTCGAGGGCCTGCCGCGGCAGGTTCCCGGGGTGCCGCGTTCGCGGCAGGCCGTCATCCGCACGCCGCGGGGCGCGGTCAGCCTTTACGCGGTGCACCTCGCGTCCTTCCGCCCCGGCGAGCCGTCCGTCATCGCCGGCCGCAACGCGGAGGTGGAGGCGCTGGCCCGCGCGATCCGGGCGGACCCCAGTCCTCGGATCATCGTCGTCGGCGACCTGAACACCGCCGCCACCGATCGGGAGCTGAGACACCTCACCGCGCTCCTGTCGCCCGTGGCGGAGAACGCCGGCACCGGCCTGCAGTTCACCTGGCCCGCGAAGCTGCCCGCCGTCCGCCTGGACCACGTGCTCACCCGCGGCTTCACGGCCCTCGACAGCCGGGTGCTGCCGATGACGGTCAGCGATCACCGCGCGATCCTGGCCGACCTGAGGGCGTCCGTCGGGGCGACCACCGGCTCATCGGTGTCACGATAAGAATGTCCTGATTCGTATCGGCGACCGTCCCATCGCCGGTCCTGGCCACCTCGATGGCCGGCCGTCGTGGCCCGCGGCCGTACCGGAGGCGCTCGTAGGCGGCCGCGCCCGTCGAAGTAGATCTTTGCCACAACCCCCTGTACGGTGCGCGAGGCCGTTGAGCGCTCAGGCGCGGCCGATACGTGCGAACGACCGTGATCCTGGAAGGACAAGAAACTCGATGAAGGCCGACAATCGCCGACCCCTTCGACTGCTCGTCACCGGAGGTGGGACCGGCGGTCACACCTATCCCGCGCTGACCGCGGTCGGGGCGGTCAGGGAACAGGCCGCCGCCCTTGGACTCGACCTCGACGTCCTCTGGGTGGGTACGGCGAGCGGCCTCGAAGCCCGCATCTCCGCCGAGCAGGGCATCCCGTTCCGGGCGATCAAGGCGGGTAAGCTCCGGCGCTCGCCCAACATGCGCGAGCTGGCCACCAACCTGGCCGACATGTTCCGGATTCCCGTCGGGGTCCTGCAGGCCTTCGGCGTCGCCGCCCGGTACCGGCCGGACGTGGTGCTGTCCACCGGAGGGTACGTGTGCGTGCCGCTGGGGCTCGCCGCACGGGCGCTCCGCCGCCCGCTGGTGATGCACGAGCAGATCACCTCGCTCGGCCTGGCCAACCGCATCCTGTCGCGGTTCGCCACCCGGGTCGCGCTCACGCACCCGTCGTCGATCGAGCACCTGCCCGCCTCGGCGCGCGGCCGGGCCGTCGTGACCGGCAATCCCGTCAGGCCGCACCTGCTGCACGGCGACGCCGCCTCGGCCCGGCGGCACTTCGGGCTCTCGCCGGAGCTGCCCCTGATCTACGTGACCGGCGGCGCCCAGGGAAGCCGCCAGATCAACACCATGGTCGAGGCGATCCTGCCCTCACTGCTCACCCGCGCGCAGGTGCTCCACCAGTGCGGCCCCGACTGGATCGCCCAGCTCACGCAGACCGCTGCCGGGCTGCCCGCCGAGTCGAGGCGGCGCTACCGGCCGGTGCCCTACGTCGGCGACGAGCTGGCCGACGTCTTCGCCGCCGCCGACGTCGTGATCTCCCGGAGCGGCGCGGGAACCATCGCCGAGCTGACCGCGGTGGGCAAGCCGTCCGTCCTCATCCCGCTGGTCCCGTCCGCCGGAGACGAGCAGCGCCAGAACGCCCGCTACCTGGTCGAGTCGGGGGCCGCGCGAGCACTGCTGGAGAACGGCCCCCACGCCGACCGGCTTCTCGCCGAGCTCGACGTCCTCCTCGGAGATCCGGCGGCGCGCGCCCACATGGCCGCGGCGGCCAGGTCGCTGGGCCGCGTCGACGCGGCCCACACCCTCGCGAAGGTCATCCTCGACGAGGCGCGCGTCACCGGCCGCGGATGAGGGATCCGTCCGGTCCGGGCGGCGCGGTTCGCCGGCGTTCTCCCGGTGCCGCGGGGGGCGGGCGGCGGCCGTACGGAGGGACGGAAGTTTCGCTTGTTAAGTAGATCCGGTTTTGTCGGGGGCGTTGGTTAGCGTTCGGTCCGTGATCGAACGGTGGAACCGGGATCAGGTGCTCGCGCTCGCGCCCGACGCCTCGTCCCAGAAAGCGGCCCAAGGGGTTTCCTCTCCCGGCAAGTGGTCGGGAATCGGAAGCGCCGCCGATTCGGTGTGGGGCGAGTGCAAGGGCAGCGGTTCCAAGCCCTACCGGGCGTGCGTCGACCTGTCCGAGCTCGCTTACCGATGCAGTTGCCCGAGCCGGAAGTTTCCCTGCAAGCACGCCCTCGGCCTGCTGCTCCTGTGGTCGGCCGACGGCGTCCCCGCCGCCGGGGCGCCCGCCGACTGGGTGGCCGAGTGGCTCGACCAGCGGCGCGAGCGCGCCGCCAAGGCGACGGGCCTCGCGGCGGAGGCGGCCGAGGCGACCCGCGCGGGCGGGGCGGGCGCGGGGCCCGCCGACACCCGGCGGGCCGAGCAGCGTGAGCAGCGCGTGGCCGCCGGCCTGTCGGACCTGGAGCGCTGGCTCGCCGACCAGATCAGGCAGGGCATCGCCGGGTCCCGGCGCCACGATTACTGGGACGACCTGGCCAAACGCCTGGTCGATGCCCAGGCTCCGGCGGTCGCCGGCACCCTCTCCCGCCTGAGCTCCGTCCTGAACGGCGAAGACTGGCCCGCTCGTCTCCTCAGCGAGTACGCGCTCCTCCATCTCCTCTGCGTGGCCCATCGCCGCCTTCCCGCCGCCGTCGCCGCTTCCGGTTCCGCCGTCGTGGATCCGGGGACCCCGGCGGGAGCGGACGGCACGGGGCTGGTGCGGAGGGTCCGCGAGCGGGTCGGGTTCCCGGTCACGAAGGAGGAGGTCCTCGCGGGAGAGACGGTCCGCGATCTGTGGGACGTGCTGGGGCGCCGGGACGAGGAGCAGGACCGGCTGATCGCGCGCCGGGTCTGGCTGCGGGGCAGGCGCACGGGCCGGGCCGCGCTCGTGCTCTCGTTCGCCATGACGGGACAGGCCCTCGACGCCTCACTCGTCACGGGCACGACCCTGGACGCCGACCTGGCGTTCTATCCCGGGTCGGCGCCGCTCCGCGCCCTGGTCGCCGTCCACCACGGCGCCGTCTCCACCGGCTTCCCGACCGCGTCGACCGTGGAACAGGCGCTGGACGAGGTGGCCGCCGCCCTGGCGGGAGACCCCTGGCTGGACTCCTGGCCCGTCGTGCTCGGCCCGGTGACTCCGGCGGGCAGGGGCCCCTGGCACCTCGCCGGTTCCTCCGGGGGGATCCCGCTGCACCCGTCCACCGGCACCCCCTGGCGGTTGATCGCCGTCTCCGGCGGCCGGCCGCTGACCGTCGCCGCCGAATGGACCCCGAGGGGCCTGCGCCCCCTCATCACCTGGGACGAGGAAGGGCAGGTGATCGTCCTGTGAACGCCTCGGCCGAATGGGAGGATCTGGTCTCCACCGCGCTCGTCGGCACCGACCGCCGCCCGCGGGCGGGAGAGGCCGCCGGCGAGATCGAGCTGCTCGGACGCGCCGCCGTGCACACCTTGCGGATGCGGGCGGGCACGCGGCCGGTGGCGAGTGAGCCGCTGAGCGTCGCGGCGCCCGAGGAGCAGCCGGCGGTCTCGCGCGCGGCGGGCGGCAGGCTCGCCCGGATCCTCGGGGGCGAGCAGCCGCGGCTGCTCGCCGAATGGCTGGAGGTCGCCGCCGGGCGCGGCTACCGGCTCTCGCCGCACCTGCTGCCCGAGCTGCTCGACCACGCGGTCAGGGACCGGTCGATCCGCTCGCACCTCGGCGTCCTCTCCGGAAACCGGGGGCGCTGGCTGGCCGGGCTCAATCCGGCGTGGAGCTTCCTGCTGGAGGAGGTCACGGTGGCCGCGACCGGTTCCGAGACCGCCCCGGAGGTCTGGGAGCTGGGCACCTCGGGCGACCGCCGCGCCCACCTGGCCGCGCTGCGGGCGGCGGACCCGGCGGGAGCCAGGGAGCTGCTCGCCGTGACCTGGGAGAAGGAGACCCCCGACGACAGGGCGGCCTTCCTGGAGGTCCTCGCCGACCGGCTCTCCCTCGACGACGAGCCGTTCCTGGAGGCGGCGCTCGACGACCGCCGCCGTGAGGTCCGCCACCAGGCCGCCGACCTGCTCACCCGGCTGCCGGACTCGCGTCTGGCCTCGCGCATGGCCGAGCGGGTCGCCCGCTACGTCACGGTCGTGGACGGGAGGATCCACGTCACCCCGCCCGCCGCCTGTGACAGCACGATGGAGCGCGACGGCATCCGGGCCAAGCCGCCCAGGGGGACGGGGGAGAAGAGCTGGTGGCTCCAGCAGGCCGTGGCCCGCGCCTCGCTCGGCGTCTGGCCCCGGCTGCTCGGCCGTCCCCCTCGGGAGCTCGTCCACATGAAGATCGTCGATTGGGGCCGCGAGGTCATGGCGGGCTGGGTCAGGGCCACCGTGCTCCAGGGCGACCCGGAGTGGGCGCGGGAGCTGTTCGCCTGGGACCCGCTCGCCGACCTGCTGGCCGCGCTGCCCCCCGCCGAGCAGGAGGTCGTCGCGGCCGACTTCGTCCGGCGGCACGGCCTGGACGGTCAACTGATCATGGTTCTCGGAGGGGCCGCGGCCCCCTGGGGGCCGGGCTTGGCGAAGGCCGTGCTGCAGAAGATCATCTCGGTTTCCGAGACCCACCCCTGGAACATCGGCGAGCTGGCCAAACTCGCGGGTGAGCGCATCGATCCCGCCCTGTGCGGTATGGCGGAGCGGCTCTCGCCCGAACCCCCCATCCAGGAGGTCGCCGCCCTCCTGCGTTTCCGTCACGACATGTTGAAGGAGCTCCATTGACCACGGTTCTGCGGGCCCACGCCGAAGACCAGTACGCCGAGGAGCTGGCGATCCTGGCCAAGGGCGACGACCGGGTCCGGCCGCCAGGCTGGAAGCTGTCCCCCTGGGCGGTGACCACGTACATCCTCGGCGACGGGGACCGGATCACCCCGAAGTACATCGGACCCCGGCGCATCGTGGAGGTGGCCGTGGCGACCCTCGCCACCGACCGCGCGCTGCTGCTGCTCGGAGTGCCCGGCACCGCCAAGACCTGGCTGTCGGAGCACCTCGCCGCGGGCATCAGCGGCGACTCCACCCTGCTCGTGCAGGGTACGGCGGGCACCGCCGAGGAGGCCATCCGTTACGGCTGGAACTACGCCCGGCTGCTGTCCGAGGGGCCGTCCATGGACGCGCTCACACCGAGTCCGGTGATGCGGGCCATGTCCGAGGGACGGATCGCCAGGGTGGAGGAGCTGACCCGGATGCCCTCCGACGTCCAGGACGCGCTGATCACCGTGCTGTCGGAGAAGACGCTGCCCATCCCCGAGCTCAACCAGGAGGTCCAGGCCTCACGCGGCTTCAACATCATCGCCACCGCCAACGACCGCGACCGGGGGGTCAACGACCTGTCCAGCGCGCTGCGCCGCAGGTTCAACACCGTCGTGCTGCCGGTGCCCGCCACCGCGCAGGAGGAGGTGGACATCGTCTCCCGCCGCGTCGACCAGCTCGGCCGCTCCCTTGAGCTGCCCAAGACCCTGACCGGGCTGGAGGAGATCCGTCGCGTCGTCACGGTCTTCCGGGAGTTGCGCGGCGGCGTCACCGAGGACGGCCGGACCAAGGTCAAGTCTCCCAGCGGCACCCTCAGCACCGCCGAGGCCATCTCCGTCCTCACCAACGGCATCGCCCTGGCCGCCCATTTCGGCGACGGCGTGCTCCGCCCCTCCGACGTCGCCGCCGGGATCGTCGGCGCCGTGGTCCAGGATCCGGTCTCCGACCGGGTCGTCTGGCGCGAATACCTCGAGACCGTCGTCCGCGAGCGCCAGGACTGGCGCGACTTCTACCGGGCCTGCCGTGACGCGGGCTGAGGCGGCGACCGCCCGGAGGGGCGCGTCACCGGTCACGGACACGGCGATGAGTACGGGCACCACGCCGGCCGGGGGGCGCCCGTGAGCGTCTCCGTGCTGGGGGTCCGGCACCACGGGCCGGGGTCGGCGCGGTCCCTGCGAGCCGAGCTCGAACGTCTCGGCCCCGACATCGTGCTCATCGAGGGCCCGCCCGAGGCCGACGACCTGGTGGAGCTGGCCAAGGACCCCGAGCTCGAACCGCCGGTGGCGCTGCTGGCCCACGTGCCGGGCGAGCCGTCCAGGGCCGCGTTCTGGCCCTTCGCGATGTTCTCCCCCGAATGGCAGGCGATCCGGCACGCGGTGGAGGCGGGCGTCCCGGTCCGCTTCTGTGATCTGCCCGCCGCGCACAGCCTCGCCTCCCGCCCGGACACTCCGGAGGACGGACCGCGGGGCGCGGATCCGGAGGGCGGGAGAGCACGCGACGCGGAGCCGCAGGAGGGGAGAGCACCCGACCCGGGACCGCCGGACTCGGAGCCGCGGGAGGGAAAGGCGCCGGAGCCGGGGTCGCGGGGGTCGCACCCGCGAGACGCCGGGGACGACGCCGCGACGCCCGCCCTGCGGACGGATCCGATCGGCGTGCTCGCTCACGCCGCCGGATACGACGACCCCGAGCGGTGGTGGGAGGACGCGGTCGAGCACCGGGGGGACACCCCGTTCCAGGTGATCGCCGAGGCGATGGCCGCGGTGCGCGAGGGATACGTCGCCGACACGTACGAGGCCAGGCGCGAGGCGTTCATGCGCCGCACGATCCGCAAGGCGATCAAGGACGGCTTCGAGCGGATCGCCGTGGTCTGCGGCGCCTGGCACGTGCCCGCGCTGACCGGGTCGTCAGGGGAGGGCGTGGCCTGGGGCGCGGGACTGCCCGCGGTCAAGGCCGACGACGCACTGCTCAGAGGGCTGCCCAAGGTCAAGGCCGAGCTGACCTGGGTGCCGTGGACGTACGGGCGGCTGGCCTCCTGGAGCGGATACGGCGCGGGGGTGACGTCGCCGGGCTGGTACCACCACCTGTTCGACGCCCCCGACCGTCCTGTGGAGCGGTGGCTGACCGAGGCCGCGAGGGTGCTCCGTGAGGAGGACCTTCCGGTCTCCTCCGCGCACGTCATCGAGGCGGTACGGCTCGCGGAGGGCCTGGCTGTGCTCAGGGGACGGCCGCTGGCCGGGCTGGCGGAGGTCACCGAGGCCGTCAGGGCGGTGCTGTGCGAGGGCGACGACCTGCCGACGGAGCTGATCCAGCGGCGCCTGGTCGTGGGGGAGCGGCTCGGCCACGTGTCCGACGCCACCCCGATGGTCCCTCTCCAGCGTCACCTCCGGGAGGAGCAGCGCCGGGTGAGGCTCAAACCCGAGGCGCTGGACCGCGAGCACGACCTCGATCTGCGCAAGCCCCTCGACCTGGAGCGCAGCAGGCTGCTGCACCGCCTGCGCCTGATCGGCGTCTCCTGGGGGACCCCGCAGGAGAGCCGGAGCAAGGGGACCTTCCGCGAGTCGTGGACGCTCGCCTGGCGGCCCGAGTTCGACGTCGACCTGATCGAGGCGAGCGCCTGGGGCACGACCGTCCCCGCCGCCGCCTCGGCCAGGGTCCGCGACCTGGCCGACGGCGGGCAGGCACCCGGCCCGGCGGCGAAAGGCGGCCCGGGGACGCCCGGCTCGGGAGTGCCCGGCTCGGGAGGCGGTGCTCCGGGAGGCGCCGGACCCGGCGCGCCCGCGGGGATCACGCTGGCCGGCCTCACCGGGCTGGTGGAGCGGTGCCTGCTCGCGGACCTGCCGGACGCGCTGCCGTACGTGCTCGACGCGCTGTCGGAGCGGGCCGCGCTGGACAGCGACGTCACGCACCTGATGGCCGCGCTTCCCGCGATGGTCCGGGCCCAGCGCTACGGCGACGTGCGCGGCACCCCCGCCGCGGGTCTGGCCACCATCGTCGACGCCCTGCTCATCAGGATCTGCGTCGGGCTGGGCGGAGCGGTCACCGGGCTGGACGACGACGCGGCCCGCGACCTGCTGAACCACATCGACGGGGTGCACGCCTCGGTGGCCCTGCTCGACGGAGACCCCGGCGAGGAGGCGCCCCAGGCGCGGTGGTTGGCCACGCTGCGGGGCGTGTCGGGCCGCGGTGACCTGCACGGGCTCATCGAGGGACGGCTCACCAGGATCCTGCTGGACGCCGGGGATCTCGATGTGACCGAGGTGGGCCTGCGGATGTCGCGGGCGATGTCGGCCGGGCACCCGCCCGCCAGGGCGGCGGCCTGGATCGAGGGATTCCTGTCGGGGGGCGGGCTGCTGCTCGTCCACGACTCCCGGCTGCTCGGACTGGTCGACGAGTGGCTCACCGGGCTCGCTCCGGAGACGTTCGTCGACGTGCTGCCCCTCCTGCGGAGGACGTTCGGCGCCTTCGCCGCTCCGGAGCGGCGCTCGATCGGCTCGCGGGTCCGATCGCTCACCACCGGCGCGGTCCACGAGACGCGGGAGGCGACGGATGTCGACGAGCGGCGCGCGGCGGCGGCCGTACGAACCGTGCTGACGATTCTGGGGAAGACGGAGAGTGCTGATGGATGAGAGGCTGCGCCGCTGGCGGATGGTGCTGGGCGGAGACGCCGACGGCACCGGATGCGCGCTCGGCGGGACCGACGCCCAGATGGACGGAGCCCTGGCCGCGCTGTACAACGGCGGGGAGAGCGGGAGTCCGGGCGAGCGGAGCGCCGGTCTGGGCGCCTCCGCGCCCCGGGTGGCGCGCTGGCTGGGCGACATCCGATCGTATTTCCCCTCGACCGTCGTCCAGGTCATGCAGAAGGACGCCGTCCAGCGGCTGAACCTGACCCGGCTGCTGCTTGAGCCGGAGATGCTGGAAGCCGTCGAGCCGGACGTCCACATGGTCGGCACGATCCTGTCGCTCAACCGCGTGATGCCCGAGAAGGCGCGCGAGTCGGCCAGGGCTCTGGTCCGCAAGGTCGTCTCCGAGCTGGAGCGCAAGCTCGTGCAGAAGACGAAGGCCGCGGTGACCGGGGCACTGGACCGCTCGGCGCGGACCCACCGGCCCAAACGGGTGGCCGACATCGACTGGGACCGTACGATCCGGGCCAATCTGAAGAACTACCTGCCCGACCGCAACACCGTGATCCCGTCGAGGCTGGTCGGGTACGGCCGGCGGCAGCGGGCGGTCCAGCGCGAGGTCGTGCTCTGCATCGACCAGAGCGGTTCGATGGCCGCCTCCGTCGTCTATTCGAGCGTCTTCGGCGCGGTGCTCGCCTCGATGCGATCGCTCAAGACGTCACTGGTGGTCTTCGACACCGCGGTCGTCGACCTCACCGACCAGCTCCACGACCCGGTCGAGCTGTTGTTCGGCACCCAGCTCGGCGGCGGCACCGACATCAACCGGGCCATCGCCTACAGCCAGGGACTCATCACCCGGCCCACCGACTCGATCTTCATTCTGATCAGCGACCTCTACGAGGGCGGCGTCCGGGAGGAGATGCTCCGCAGGGTCGCCCAGATGACGGCCGCCGGAATCCAGGTGATCGTGCTGCTCGCGCTGTCGGACGAGGGCGCGCCCTTCTACGACCACGACAACGCCGCCGCGCTCGCCGCCCTGGGGGTGCCCGCCTTCGCCTGCACCCCCGACGCCTTCCCCGACCTGATGGCCGCCGCGATCGAGCGTCGCGACATCGGCCAGTGGGCCGAGCTGCAACTGGGCCGGACGGCGAACTGATCGGCTCTGACGGGGGCGGCACGGAGGCCCACCCCTTTGACTTCCTCCCGGCCCTAAAGGGCCGGGATTCCCTGTGCCGCTGGCGCGGCATGCGGCCGCGTTCGTGGCCGGGGTGGTTGACGCTTCGCAGACCGCCCAATGGCGAGGTCTCCACGTCCTGAGACCGCTGATCCGGCGGCCTTGATGTTCTTGGCGGCGTTCACGTCAGCGTGCTCGGCATGGCCGCAGGAGGTGCAGGCGAACCGCGCTTGGCTCTCACGCGATACCGCATCCACCACCCTGCACACCGAGCACGTCTGAGACGTGTACGCCGCCGGGACCTTGATTATCGTGCTGCCCGTGTACCGGGCGGCGTTGTTCAGTGCGAGTTCGAGCCCGTACCAGCCCTTGTCCAAGGAAGATCATGATTGAACGAATGAGTGTTCGAGAACTTCGAGACCACCTCGGCCGCCGCATCGACGCCGCCCACCACAACGGCGAACACACCATCGTCGAAAAATATGGCGAAACCCACGCCGTGCTAGTCCCCTACACCTGGTGGGAACAGCAGCAACACTCAGAAGGTCAGGGCACGCTCGCGCCCTAGCGGGCACTCCCGCGCCGGGCTAACCCCGCCCTGAAGGACGGGAGCTTGCACCCGCCGTTCTCGGTCAAAAACGGTGGTGACCCACGGCCGGTGACGGCGGCGTTTCACGGCGAGCGGTTTGAGGCGACGATGTCTCGCGATCTGGCGATACCCCGGCGGCGAGGGTCGTAGGCGGTGAATCAGCGGCGACGGGTATGCCGGAACACCGCTGCACCGGCACGAATCCCCCGTCAGTTCGTGACGGCGTCGATCATCCAGTCGGTCACGGCTTCGGGAGCGAGGAACTGGTGGAGGTGCGTGCCGGGGATGTGACGCACCGGCCAGCCGCGTCGCCCGGCCTCCTTTCATTCCTCTCACCGCGTACACACCGCGCCGCAGGCCGGTCTTCCCGGGGTTCATCGGATTCGGGATGTACCTGATCAGCCTGACATGTCGGTCGATGCACGTAGGTCCGGGGTGCTCATCTGTACAGCCGCGGGCCGTCGGTCATCGCCGGCTGTCTCCTGATCGGTCGTCGCTCCCGCGCTACGCCGCTTCGGCGGCCTGCCCGGCCTCCCGCAGGGCGGGGGAGAACCGCTGTTCGGTCAGGTAGTGGCCGATCCCGACGACGAGCACGATGGGCCACTCAACGATCTCCAAGGCGCCCAGCGCGCCCAGGACGGCGTAGAAGACGAGCCGATCCGGGGACGGCAGGGCCAGCGTGCCGATCACCGGCACGCTGACGTGCGGCCGCTGTGGCGCGTCCGCCTGATCGCGTGCGCGGCCGTTCGAGGAGGTGCCGGTTTTCTGGACCATGTGGGGCCTCCGTGAATCACGACGTACTGTCGACGGTCCCCGTCCTGTGTGGCGCATAACGCCGCCCAATGAGAACTTTGCCCCGTTTTGTGGATCTGGGCCATCAATAATGGCATATACGGTGTAGAGGTTTTGGCTCAGGTGCGACTTTTCCATTGCCTTGTTTTGATGGATCGTTTAAATTTTCGACCGTGCAATCAGGAACTCGCACATTCATTGAAGAGGCCCGGCGAAGCCAGATCGTCGCCTGCGCCATCGAGGTCATCGCGACCCTCGGCTACGCCAACGCCTCGCTCTCCAGGATCGCGAAGCTGGCGAAGGTCAGCACCGGAGTGATCTCCTACCACTTCGGCGGGAAGGACGAGCTGATCCAGGCCGTGGTCGCCGAGGTGGCCGGTATCGCGACGGAGCTGATGACGCCGCGCATCGTCTCCCAGGCCACGGCGGCCGACGCCCTGCGCGTCTACATCGAGGCGAACCTGGAGTTCATGCGCCTGCACCCCAAGCCGCTGCTCGCGCTCGTGGAGATCGTCACTCACAGCCGTGCGAGCGACGGCGGCCCGGGCCCCTACGCCGCCCAGCACGAGATCGCGATCGCGGACCTGGAGAAGGTGCTGGCCTGGGGGCGGCGGACGGGTGAGTTCCGGGACTTCGACCTCCGGACGATGGCGCTCGCGATTCGCGGCGCCATTGACGCGGTGCCCGCTCAAATAGCCATATTTCCTGATTTAGATATAGATCATCTAGCACGTGAACTGACCGTTCTCTTCACCCTCGCAACCCGGAAGTGACGCATGACCGCAGCGCTCGAGATCTCAGGCTTATGCAAGGCCTTCGGTGAGAAAGTAGCCGTCGACCATATCGACCTGAGCATCCCCCAGGGCTCCTTCTACGGGCTTGTCGGCCAGAACGGCGCCGGTAAGACCACCACCCTGTCCATGGCCGTCGGCCTGCTGCGCCCGGACAGCGGCGGCGCACGGATCTTCGGCGCCGACGTCTGGTCCAACCCGGACGAGGCCAAGGCGCTGGTCGGGGTGCTGCCCGACGGGATGGCCATGCCCGAACGGCTCACCGGTCGCGAGGTGCTGACCTACCTCGGCCTGCTCCGCGGGCTGTCGCGCGAGGTCGTCGACCGGCGCGCCGAGGAACTGCTGTCGGTGCTGGAGCTCGACGAGGCGGAGAAGACCCTCGTCATCGAGTACTCCACCGGAATGCGGAAGAAGATCGGACTGGCCACCGCCCTGCTGCACGCGCCGAGGCTGCTGGTGCTCGACGAGCCCTTCGAGGCCGTGGACCCGGTGTCGGCCGCGACGATCAAGACGATCCTGCGGGGGTTCGTGGCCGGGGGCGGGTCCATCGTGCTCTCCAGCCACGTCATGGCCCTCGTGGAGCAGCTCTGCGACCACGTCGCGATGATCGACAAGGGCAGGGTGGCCGCGGCGGGTCCCCTGGACGAGGTCCGCGGCGACGGCTCCCTCGAAGACACCTTCGTCGGCCTGGTCGGCGTCTCCGACGGCAGGTCGAAGGAGCTGACGTGGCTGTCGCGCTGACCATGGTCCAGATGAAGGTGGCCGTGCTCCGTCATTCGATGACCGGCCAGCGGGCCGGCTTCATCGTCATGGGCGCGCTGGTCGGCCTGATCCTCGCGGCCGGGACGATCTTCCTGAGCTTCTCGGAGGCCGACCTGCTCACGGCCGTCTACGCCGTCTGGATGCTGGGCTGGATCTTCGGCCCCGTCTTCGCCGGGGGCGGCGACGAGACGCTCCGCCCCGAGTACTTCACGCCGCTGGGCCTGCCGCCGCGCCGTCTGGCCTCGGGGCTGCTCGTGTCGGCCTTCGTCGGTGTGGCGCCGGCGATCAGCCTGCTCGCCCTCAGCGGGCTCGCGGTCTTCGGAGCGCGGCAGGGCATCGTGGCCGCCCTCGTCTCGGTCCCCGCGCTGCTGCTCCAGCTCGTGGTGTTCGTCCTGCTCTCCCGGGTCGCGGTGGCCCTGATCGGCCTGGCCCTGCGCTCCCGCGTCGGTGCGATCGGCGCCGGACTGATCAACGGCCTGATCCTGGCGATCCTCGGCCAGATCTGGGTCGTCTTCGTGGCGCTCGGCCAGACGCAGGGCGTCCCGCCGGTGGTGACGACGGTGACCCGCTACCTGCCCTCCGGCTGGGGGCTGGTCGCGGTCGAGGCCGCCGCGTCCGGCGACTGGGTGCGGGTGTTGGCGGCCCTCGGCGGAATGGCGGTGCTCATCGCCCTGCTGCTGACCGCATGGGCGGCCCTCCTCACCCGGCGTGCGGGGGCGACCAGGGCCGCCACCCGGGGGCGCAGGCCGATGCGGGCCACCACCGCCTCCGGCGCCGTGCTCGCCAAGGAACTGCGTACCTGGTCGCGCGACCTGGTGCGCACACACCAGCTGACCTTCGCCTTCGCCTACGGCGTGTGCTTCGCGGCGGCCCCGCTGCTGATGAACTGGAACGGAATGCTGCCCTGGGCGGGTCCGATCTTCGTCCTGATGGCCGCGGCCATGTCCGCCAACCTCTACGGCGGCGACGGCACCGCCCTGTGGCTCACCGTCATGACACCGGGAGCGAGTGACGTCCGCGGGCGCCAGCACGCGTGGTTGCTGGTCGTCGCGCCCCTCGCCGTCGTGCTGACGCTCTCTCTCGCCGCGGTCACCGGAGGGCCGTCGCCCGCACTGCTCGCCGTTCTTCTCGCGCTGCTGGGCGGAGGCGCCGGGCTGGTGCCCCTGGCCTCGGTGTACGCGCTCATCCCCGGCACCGACCCGCACCGGCGCGGCGGCAATCCACTGCGCTCCACGGAGGAGGACGGCGCGGTCACCGGCATGGTGTACGCGGTGCTGGCGCTGACCGCCCTCACCGCGGTCCCCGCGGCGATCGCGACCGCGCTGCTCGGCTGGGCGGGCGTGGCCGTCGGAGCCCTGACGGGCGTTCTCTGTTACTGGGGATTCGGGCTTCTCGCCGAGCGGCGGCTGCTCACGGAGGGACCCGAGCTGCTCGACATGATGCGCACCGGACGCCGACCGGCCGGGAAACCCGGCGTAGTCGGCCGGACCCGCTTCGATGACCTGACGCGCCGTCAGCAGATCATCGCCATGATCTGCTTCACGACCGGCGCGATCCCGTTGTTTCCGCAGGGCGTGGTGGCCGGTTACCTCAAGGTCTCCGAAAGCCCCACGCGCTCATGGTTTCTGGCCCTCCATCTACCGCCGTGGCTGCAGTGGCCCACGATCGTGTTCATGGTCGTCCTGGGAGTGGCCATCTACACGGCGGGCGTGATCGTCTCCTACCGGCGGCAGGAGACTCCCGTCGCCGGCCGCGAAACGGTCACCTCCACGACCGCGGTGTAGACCGTGACGGCCGGCGGGCACGGCGGCGACCCGTTCCGGGCCGGGACGCCGCCGGCGTGCGCCGCCGTACCGGGTGAGACGAGACGGCCGGGGCCTGTGCGGCTCGGCCGTCGAGACGTCAGCCGGCTCCCCCCGGGTGCGTGAACGGGGTCGTGGTGGCGAGCTCGACGAAGCCGAGACGCTTCAGGATCGGCCGGCTGTCCGGGGAGGCGTCGACCTGCAGGTAGCGGAAACCCCGGGCCGCCGCCAGGGCGGCCCGGCGGGCCACCAGCGAGCGGAACACACCGCGGCCCCGCCAGGCGGGCAACGTGCCGCCGCCCCACAGGCCGGCGAAGTCGGTGCCGGGGTGGAACTCCATGCGCCCGGCGGAGATCGGAGTCCGCCCGGCCAGGGCGACCACGGCGGCGACCGTACCGCTCCGGCGTCCGAGGTCGGCCAGCAGGGTCCTGCCCACGGGGGAGTGGTCCCCGCCGAACACCTCGTCGTGCACCCGCACGAGCGCGTCGACCCCCTGCTCGTCGACCACGTCCAGCAGTTCCACGCCCGGCGGCGGTGGCACGTCGAGCGTGAGGTCCGCGATCTCGGCGACGAGCAGGGCCTCGGTCGGCTGGGGGGTGAAACCGGCCGCGAGCAGCCGGTCGGGGAGGTCCGACGGCCGGTCGTAGGAGTAGTGCTTCCACTCCCAGGGGCGGGACAGTCCCGCGAACCGGTCGATCTGCGCGGCGATGACCGCGTCGGCGTCGGCGGGGTCGAGGTCGCACCAGGTCACCCCGGTCCATCCACCTCCGGCGGACACGCTCCTGATCACGCCGCCGTCGTGCTCGACACGCCCGTCCGGCGCGTCGGGCTCGGGACACCGGCGTACCTGTTCGTCGAAGGCGGTGAGCACCGCTTGTCGATCCATCCGGGTATCCGACCAGCCGACCGGTGGTGCGGGCAACCGGATTTCCGGTGAGGCGCCTCGCCGGAACGGACCGGCGTCCCGCCGGTTCGACCCCACCCCGTCGATCCGGATGCGTCGAGCGGTACGGCCATGGGCCGTGAGGTGTTCCCTCGAAGAACCGGATCGACGGGGTGGGCAACGTATTCAAGAGGAAAATGTGAACAACCGGGTGCTGAACTGCTCGGGTTTCACCACCGCACGCGCTCTAACCTGGGGCGATGGCGCTGGCATATTTTGCTGATTTCGCCGGACAAGGCTGGAAACAGGTCGGAGAACTGGCACTGGCATTCCTGCTGTCAGCGGTGATAGGCCTCGAGCGGGAAATCCGCCAGAAGAGCGCGGGACTGCGCACCCACACCCTGGTGGGTCTCGCCGCCGCGCTGATGATGCTGGTGTCGAAATACGGCTTCGCCGATGTTCTGGGGGATCGCGTCGTCCTCGACCCGTCCCGGGTGGCCGCCCAGATCGTGTCCGGCATCGGCTTCGTCGGCGCGGGTCTGATATTCGTTCGCCGCGACGCGGTCCGCGGTCTCACCACCGCCGCGGCGATCTGGCTCACCGCCGGGGTGGGCATGGCGGCGGGGGCGGGGCTGTGGTTGCTGGCCGTTGTCGTGACCGTGGGGTATTTCGTGACGATGCTCGTCTTCACGCCACTGACGAATCGGCTTCCCCAGTCCAAACACGCCCCCTCACGGCTCCACCTGACCTATCGCGGCGGGCGAGGCGTGCTGCGGCAGGTGCTGGCCGAATGCACGCGACGGGGATTCAGCGTGAACGAGCTGTCCACCGACCAGCGGGCCGAGCGCCACGATCCGGCGATCGTCTCGCTCTGGCTCATCGTGCACGGCACCGGCTCGATGACGGAGCTGACGGCGGCGCTCTCCGAGATCGAGGGGGTGCTCTCCGTGGTGAGCCACGACGCCAACGCGCCGGTGCCCTGACGCTCGTCGGGCGGACCGCGGTGATCCACGACGCCGATGCGGCGGTGCCCTGACGGCGGACCGCGGTGAGCCGGGACGCCGGCGCGGCGGTGCCCGGCGCCCGTCAGGTGAAGAGATCGGCCCGTTCCGCGATGAACTCCTCCACCGTCTTCGCGGGCCTTCCGAGGATCGACTCGACGTCCCGGGTCGCTCGATCGTAGCGATTGAGGTGATGCAGGCGCGCCATGGTGAGGATGTGCTCCTCGGTGTGGGGCGGGAACCCGGCGGGCGAGACGATCTGGTCGGCCCAGGTGTCGAACGGGACGTCCACGTAGGTGACCTTCCTCCCCAGTGCGCGGGAGTACTCCTCGGCGATTCCGGTCATCTCCTGCGACCGGAACCCGGTCAGCTCGTAGACGTGCCCGAGATGCGGCCGCGGGTCTTCCAGAACCGCCGCGACGACCTGGGCGACGTCGTCGGCCGCGACCGGTGAGGTGCGACCGGTGCCGAAGGGAAGCCGGATGGTCCCGCTGTCGGCGATGGAACGCGCGGCCAGTGTCGTGAAGAACGGGTTGTCCAGGAAAACGGTGGGACGGATGTGCACGATCGGGAGCACGGACCAGTCGAGCACCTGTTCGGACAGCCAGTGCAACCGCTGCTGATGCGACTCCTCGGTACTCAGCGGAGTCATCCGCGACACCGTCATCTGCGAGATGCCGACCAGGACCTCAAGGGCGCCCAGCGCGCGGGCCACCGTCGCGACGGTGGCGGCGGCCTCCAGATACGAGGGTGAGACGCTCATACCGAAGAACATCCGGGAACCGCCGTCGAGGGCGTTCGCCACCTCATCGGGCCGGGTGAGATCGCCGACGACGACCTGCGCACCGAGGGCACGCAACGCGTCCGCGCGCTTGTCGTCGTGATGCACCATCGCCCGTACGGGCCGGCCGCGCTCGCACAGCAGCCGGACGACGGTACGGCCGACGCCTCCGACACCGCCACCGGCGCCGGTGACGAGGATGAGACCGTCATCAGCCATCGAGACCCCCTGTCTCAGGGTAGTCGTCGCCCTCCGGCGATCAGCGCCCCGGCCCTCCTTCGACGACCTGCGTCTCGAAGGCCGGGCACGGAACGGGAAGGCGGCGACCGGGCCGGCCTCAAGAGGTTCGGCGGACGGTCACGAACGGCGTTTCATCGGTGAACGGCGTTCGCTCAAAGTACGTCGTTCGCTCAAAGTACGGTGTTCGCCACGTGCGGATTCCCCCGATATACGATCAGCGGATGACTGAGATGCCGGCTCCGCCGTCGCGCGGGGCTCGCGGGGTGAGCGCTCCACGGGCGGTTCTGAGCAGGGATCTCATCGTCGCGACCGGACTGCGGATTCTCGACGCCGAAGGTCTCGACGCGCTGAGCATGCGCCGGGTCGCACAGGAGCTCGGGACCGGTCCCGCCTCGCTCTACGCCCACGTGGAGAACAAGAAGGAACTGCTCGACCTGATCTACGACGAGGTCATGGCCGAGATCCGCGTGCCCGAGCCCGAGCCCGGGCGGTGGCTGGAGCAGCTCAGGGAGATGGCGCTCGACGCGTTCCGGGTGCTGAGCGCCCACGCGGACATCGCCAAGATCGGCCTGGCCGACATCCCGACAGGACCCAACGTGCTGCGGATCGCCGAGGCGCAGATGGCCATCATGCTCGCGGGCGGCGTGCCCCCCAAGCTCGCCGGCCTCATGGTCGACCGGCTCGGCCTCTACGTCTGTTCCGACGCCTACGAGGGCTCGCTCCACCTCAGCGGGCAGCGCGGCGGCGGCGGAAAGGAACTGGAGAGCTTCATGGAGGAGCTCTTCGGCCAGATCGAGGGGTTCCCCCGAGGCCTGCCCGCCGGCCGCTTCCCCCGCCTCGTCGCCCGGGTGGACAACCTGGCGGACGTCAACGGCGTCGAGCGGTTCGAGTTCGGCCTCGACCTGATCCTGCGCGGGATGGCCTCCCGCGTCGATGTCGCGGCTCCCGCGCCCCGGACGGGTCCTACGACCAAGGACTGACCCTGGGGCCGATGTCCCGTGCGGGGTGGCGACCGTACCGTCGGATCATGACTATTTTGACGGCTGTTGAACGTCCGGCTGGGATATTCGCCCAGCCCTACCGTGCGCTGACGGTCGGAATGGTGGCCCTCATGGCGTTGGTCGCCTTCGAATACCTGGCGGTGGCCACCGCCATGCCGGTCGTGGCGGACGAGTTGGACGGACACGCGCTGTACGGGCTGGCGTTCAGCGGGGCGATGGCGGCCGGAGTGATCGCGACGGTGCTGGGCGGGCGGTGGAGCGACGTCAAGGGGCCGATCGCGCCGCTCTGGACGGGTACGGCCACCTTCGCCGCCGGGCTGGTCGTGGCCGGGCTGGCGCCGACGATGGACCTGTTCATCGCGGGGCGGTTCGTCCAGGGCTTCGGGGGAGGCATCCTCCAGGTCTCGCTGTACGTGCTGGTCTCGCGGGTCTACCCGGCGGAGATCCATCCTCGGGTCTTCTCGGTCTTCGCGACCGCCTGGGTGGTGCCCTCCATGATCGGCCCCGCCATCACCGGCTTCGTGGTGGAGGGGGCCGGCTGGCGCTGGGTCTTCATCGGGGTGACGATCCTCCTCCTCCCGGCCGCGCTGCTGTTCGGACGCGGCCTGATCTCGGCGCCGATGTCGGAGCAGCCGCCGCTGGGCGCGCGGTCCTCGATCGTGCGGCGGCTGGGCTGGGCGGTGCTGGTCGCGGTCGGCGCGGCGCTCATGCAGTACGGCGGGGCGGCCCGTGGCGCGGGACTGATCCTGCTGCTCGTCGGCCTGGCCACGCTGGGCGCGGCGCTGCCCCGGCTGCTCCCCCCGGGCACCCTGCTCGCCGCCCGGGGCCTGCCCTCGGTGATCGCTCTGCGGGGGATCGTGGCGGGCGCGGCCATCGGAGGCGAGGCGTTCCTGCCGTTGATGCTGACCGAGGAGCGTGGCCTGTCGCTCACCATGGCCGGGCTCACACTGACCGGCGGCGCGCTGAGCTGGTCGTTCGGCTCGTGGGTCGTGGGCCGCAGGCGTTTCGACCGGGTCCTGGTCCTGCGGACCGGCTCCGTGCTGGTCGCCACGGGTCTCACGCTGATGGGCCTGACCGTGTTCGCCGTCGTTCCGGTCGCCGGAGCCTTCGTCGGGGAGATCGTGCTCGGGCTCGGCATGGGCATCGTGTACCCGACGCTGTCGGTGCTCGTCCTGGAGCTGTCGCGACCCGGGGAGGAGGGAGAGAACAGCGCGTCCCTGGGCGTCGGGGAGTCGGTCTACACGGTCGTCGCGGTCGCGGTCACCGGTGCGATCCTGGCGGCCCTGGGCGCCGCCGTCTTCACCTACGTGCTCTGCTTCGCGTTGACCGCGCTGATGGCGGCGACGGGAGCGCTGGTCGCGAGCCGGGTCGCCGTCCCGAGGTCCTGAAGGCGCCGCCGGGATCGGGAGGTCCGCCTCGGATGAGAGGGCTCGCGGTGATCTTCTCCCGTCGAGCCCCCTCGCCGACCACGGCGCCGCGCGCCTGGCCGCCGGTGAATCCTCCCCCGTCGTTCGCGCAGCCGGGCAACGCTTGGCGCGGCCCAGACGTATTAGAGGTCATGAAATTGGACGAACAGGCGTGAGCGGCACGGAGGGCGACGGGTTCGCCGCCTTCGTGGCCGCACGCGGTACAAGTCTGCTCCGGGTCGCCTACCTCGCGTGCGGCGACGAGGTGGAGGCGGAGGACCTGCTGCAGACGGCACTGGAGCGCACCTACCAGAACTGGGACCGGGTGCGGTACGACGATCCCGAGCCCTACATCCGCCGCATCATCGTCAACACCTCCATCAGCCGTGCCCGGCGCCGGGCGATCCTGCGGTTCATCCCGATGCACACCCCTCCCGAACTGCCGGTGCGAGAGACCGACGTCGACCTGCGTCACGTGCTCATGGACACGCTGCGGGCGCTGCCTCCCCGGCAGCGGGCGGTGGTCGTCCTGCGGTACTGGGAGGACCTCAGCGAGGCGCAGACCGCGGAGGTCCTCGGCTGTTCGGCGGGAACGGTGAAAAGTCAGGCCTCCAAGGCGCTCGCCAAGCTCCGTGTGGCGATCGGCGGGGAATCGGTGAAAGGAGTGATCAGGAATGTCCACGCTTGAGGATGACCTCCGCCGTCTCCTGGCGGACGAGACCGGCAGGCTGAGCGCCGCGCCCGATCTGGCGGACCGGGTTGTCCGATCCTCGCGGAGAAAGAAGACGAATCGGGTCAGGCTTACCGCCCTGGTCGCCGCGGCAGCCGTCGCGGGGGCGGTGGTCCCCTCCTACCTGATCCCCGATCCGGGCTCCGTGGCGGTACAGGGAGTCGGGCTCGGCGGGCCGGTCGGGGCCCCCGAGGCGGCGCGGCCGGACGCCACCGGCCAGGCCGTGCCGGAACCCCCCGCCATCGACGACTTCCCGCCCACCCCGTCCCCGGCCCCCGATCTCGGCGACCTGGGCGACGGAAGGGCCTTCGGGCGCGTCAGGGTGGGTTACCTGCCCGCCGGCCTGCAGTGGTCCCACACGTCGAGGGACTTCGGCGACAGCTATACGACCTCGTGGAACGACGACGGCGACAAGAACGGGTTCTACTGCGTTCAGATCTTCGTCTACGAGGGCCAGGCGGTCCGGGAGGTCGACGAGCGCGTGCGGACATACCGCGAGGAGAAGGCGGGCAAGGACGTGACCATCGGTGACCGGACCGGCTATCTGCTCAGGCAGTGGGTCGGCGAGGACGGCCTGAAGGGCACCCCCAGCCTTTTCCTGGGCGTGGGGGAGGGGCGGACGGTCGAGGTGACGTTCAGCCCCACCTTCGCCGAGCGGCTCGGCGGCGACAGGGCGGTCGACCGCGAGCTGAGGAGGATCGCCGCAGGACTCACCGCCGGGGACTGAACGCGCTCGGCGCCCGCGCCCGCCGGAATTCGGACGTCATGACACCATGGGAAGAACACCCCCTTTCCCGGTGTTGAGGGGTGAGTCCCGCCCCCGGGCGGGTTTCGTGTTCTCCGAGCGTGAAGATCGAGGGGGGTCCATGCCGCGGGTCCGTGAGATTGAGGTGTTCCGGCTGGTCCTGCCGTACGGCAGGCGACCGGAGAGCATTCTTGTCCGGCTCATCGATTACGGGGGCATGGATGGCTGGGGCGAGGTCGTCGACGCCGACCCCAAGATCTGGGCGGCTCTGGAGGAAGGACTCGCACGGGCGCTGATCGGCGTCGACTGGGAGCATCCCGACGAGCTGGGCGCCGTTCCCGGTGGCTCCGCCGCCGACATGGCCTGCTGGGATCTGTGGACCAAGATGCGCGGCGTGCCGCTCTCCCACGCGCTGGGCGGCAACCGCACCTCTCTCATGGCCACCGCCAGGATCGGCGGCGAGCGCAACCTGGAGAGCCTGGTCGCGCGGGTGAACCGCCTCGTCTGCGCCGGATACGCCCACGTCACGCTGGACGTCCACCCTGACTGGGACATCGAGCCGCTGCGCGCCGTCCGCCACGCCTACCCGGCGCTGGGCATCGGCGTGGACGCCCGGGGCGCCTACACCGACATCGAGGCGCTCGAGGCGATGGACGCCTACACGCTCTCGTCCATCGAACGCCCGTTCTCCAACCTCGCCGACCACGCCGACCTGCAAGAACGCGTCGCCGCCCCGGTCCTGCTCGACGTGTCGTCGGTGGCCGAGCTCGACGAGGCGATCACGCTGAGCGCGGGCCGGGCGCTGCTGCTGCGCCCGGCGGCGCTGGGATCCCTGCGTGAGGTACGGCGGGCGCACGACCACGCCGTGGCGGCGGGCTGGGAGATCGCCTGCGCCGGTGGACAGGGCACCGGCCTGGCCCGGGCGGCCACGGTCGCCGCGGCCAGCCTGCCCGGCTGCGACCTCCCCTGCGACGTGGCCGAACCTCCGCGTAGCGCGCAGATCGTCATCCCGCCCGTCGGCGCCTCCGGCGGAGTGGTGGCCGTGCCGCTCACCCAGTCGGGCCTCGGGCACACCATCGACGAGGTGCGGGTTCGCCGTCTCGCCAAGGACTCGTACGCCGTTTAGCGGTTACGAGGCGCTCGCGGCTCCGGGACGTCGGTCACCGCGAGCGAGTCCCTCTTCCGCCTTCCGCGGGACGGCGGTCAGTGCGCACACGTGGATTCCTCCCCGTCAGGCCGCGCGGCGGCGGTGAACTCGAGCAGGACGCGGGCGAGCGTTCGCCGGGTGCCGGGAGGCAGCCGGGTCAGGGCGGAGGCGATGTGCCGGCGGCGGGCGTCGCGCAGGCGCTGGAGGGTCTGGCGGCCGAGCGGGGTGACCTCGATGGTGATCTCACGGCGGCTGTGCAGCGAGAGCAGGCGGGTGAGCAGCCCGGCCGTGTCGAGCCGGGCGACCAGACGGCCGGCCGAGGAGACCGACGTGCCGAGACGGGCGGCGAGGGCGCTGAGGTTCAGCGGGCCGTGCCGTTCGATCGCCAGCAGCACGCGCAGCTGGGTGATCGACAGGTCGCCCTCCTCGACGATGGCGGTGAGGGTCATCTCCACCAGCGCCAGCGACGCCTCCTCCACGCACCGCCCCGCGTCGTCGAGCTCGTCCCCGCCGAGGGGCCCGTCGTCCGGTGCGGGAAGGAAGGTCTGGCGGGTCATCGGCCGTCACCGGCCCAACTGGGAGATCTTGTCCTTGAACAGGGTCGTGGCGATCGCCACCTTGTGCGGCTGGCCCCTCAGGAAGGCCTCCACGAACTTCTTGGCCTGCTCGTAGGAGACCTTGCCCGGCATCGGCGGCTCGTTCGGGTTGACGTCCACGTCCACCAGGGCGGGCCCGTCGTGCTCCAGCGCCTGGCGTACCGCCTCGTCGACGTCGCCGGGCGAGGTGACCTTGCGGCCGTAGGCCCCGCAGGAGCGCGCCCAGGCGGAGAAGTCGGAGGCCGGTTCGCCGAACCGCACGCCGTGCTCGGGGTAGCCGAGCACCATCTGCTCCCACAGGATCTGGCCCAGGGAGCCGTTGTTGTTGACGACCACGGTGATCGGCAACCGGTAGCGGGCGGCGGTGAGGAACTCGGCCATCAGCATCGCGAAGCCGCCGTCCCCGACGAACGCGATCACCTGGCGTCCGGGGAAGGCGAGCTGCATCGCGATCGCGTACGGCAGGCCCGGCGCCATCGTGGCGAGGTTGCCCGACAGGTAGAAGCCCCGGTCGCCGCGGATCGTCCAGTGCCGCGCCGCCCAGGTGGCGATCGTGCCGGAGTCACAGGTGAGGATCGCGTCGTCGGCCGCGAGGTGATTGATGCGGCTCATCAGGTACTGCGGGGCGATGGGGTCACGTTTGGGCGACTCCAGGGCCGCCATGTCCTCCCGCCAGTGGTTCATCGCCTTCTGGTACTTCTCCAGGTGCGCCCGGTCCTCGTTGCGCCTCAGCAGCGGCAGCAACGCGGCCAGTCCCTCCCGGGCGTCGCCGATCATCGGCACGCGGGTGGGGATGCGCACGCCGGCGCGGGCGGGGTCGGCCTCGATCTGCACCACGCGGGTCCCGCCGGGCTCGGGCAGGTGCTTGGTGTAGGGGAAGTTGGTGCCGATCATGAACAGCGTGTCGCAGTCCTCGACGAGGTCCTCGCCCGGCTTGGTGCCCAGCAGCCCGATCCCGCCGACCGCGTACGGCGAGTCGTCGGGGATGACGGCCTTGCCGGGCAATGTCTTGATCACCGGCGCGCCCAGCACGTCGGCGACGGCCAGCACCTCCTGCCGCGCGTGCAGGGCGCCCGCGCCGGCCAGGATCGCGACCCTCTCTCCCGCGTTGAGCACCTCCGCCGCGGCCTGCAGGTCCTCGTGCCGGGGGATGCCCGGCGGGGGCAGGTAGATCGGCGCGGTGGCGGGGGGTCGCGCCGGGGCGACGTGCTGGTAGGGATCGGCGTCGGCGGGGGCGACCTGCACGTCGTTCGGGACGGACAGGTGGGCCACGCCGCGCCGGGCGTACGCGGTGCGGATCGCGATGTCCACCACGCCGGGCACCTGCGCCGGGTTGTCGACGACGAGGTTGTACTCGGCGACGTCGGCGTAGAGCCGGTCGAGGTGGACCTCCTGCTGGTAGCCGGTGCCCAGCACACTGGTCTCCTGCATGCCGGTGATGGCCAGCACGGGCTGGTGGTCGAGTTTGGCGTCGTAGAGGCCGTTGAGCAGGTGGATGCCGCCGGGGCCCGAGGTCGCCAGGCAGACCCCTATGCGACCGGTGGCCTTGGCGTGGGCGGCGGCCATGAACGCGGCCGCCTCCTCGTGGTGGACCAGGACGAACCTGACCCGGTCGGCGTGGCGGCGCAGGCCCTCCATGATGCCGTTGATGCCGTCGCCCGGCAGCCCGAAGATCGTATCGACCCCCCAGGCGGCCAGCCGTTCGACGAGTACTTCGGAGACGATGACGGTCATACCTGCGGGATGGCCCGGCCACCCGGCCCTAAACGTTCGCCCTGTGGAAACTGTCACCCCTTTGCGAATTTTGTCATCTAAGCAGTGGTCGCCGAGGGGAGGGGTTGACCGCTGCCCGAAACCGGCGGACCTGCAGATCACGTACACCGTCGACGGCGCCCGCCGCGTTTCCGAGCGGACGCCCGGCTGGTTGAGCGGCTATGGGGGTTCCTGCCCGTGAGGGTGGGCGCCGCCGCCTCCACCCGGTTCCGGCCCGGCGTCTACGGGGAGGTCGTCGACCGCCGGCAACGGGGATACGCGACCGGCGCCCCACCGGCCCTTCGGCGGTGGGGAAGCCTCAGACGCATCCTTCGTTGATGTCCTTGGGCGCGGTCACGTCCGCCGGCTTGGCGCCGGAGGCCGCGCTGGGTTTGACCGTCGGGCGGGCGCCGGGCCCGGCGGTCTGACCGGCGCCGGGCGCGGAGGGCTGGGCGGTGGCGGTGAGGGGCTGCCGGACGACGGTCGAGGCCCGGATGGCCTTCGCGGTGACGGTGCGGATCTTGCTCCAGTCGGGGTAGCCGGTGTTGATCAGCGGCGGGACGAACTGGACGCTCGTCACCTTGGCGCTCTTGACCTTCAGGGCCAGCGGGACCAGGTGCTCCAGCATGGAACGCGGGATGTCGGTCTGGAAGAGTTCCTTGGCGGCCAGCGCGACCTGGTTGAACCGCACCAGCACGGTCGCGGGGTCGGACTGGGCGAGCAGGGCGCTCAGCACGCAGCGCTGGCGTCCCATCCGGGTGTAGTCGTCGCTGTTGGTGCGGGAGCGGGCGAACCACATGGCGTCGGCGCCGCCGAGCTTGCGGGTGCCCGCCTTGACCAGGCCCTCGTTGTACTTGCCGAAGACCACGTCCTGGGGCACGGTCAGCTTCACGCCCCCGATCGCGTCGATCAGCCGGGCGAAGCCCCAGATGTTCACCAGGGCGTACCAGTCGATCTTCAGGTTGAGCGTGTAGCCGATCGTGTCCATGAGCGTCTGGGTGCCCTGGTTCTTGCGGCCCCCGAAGATCTCCGGATGCATGTCGGCGTACTCCCAGACGGCGAAGAGCAGGTCCTCGCGCGAGCCGTCCGGGTTGGCGGGCAGCCGGAACCCGTCGGGGAACCGCTTGGCCATCGGGGTGCCGGGAAGGAAGCGGACGTTCTCCAGGTTGCGCGGCAGGCTCAGCAGCACGGTGTTGCCGGTCTTGACGTCGACGCTGGCCACGTTGATGCTGTCGGTCCGCACCCCCACCCGGTTGGTGTCCGCGTCGCCGCCGAGCAGCAGGATGTTCACCCGGTCGCGGCCCGCCCAGGGGTCCTGTTCCCGGGCGCCGCCGTCGCCGGTCTGGGATCGCGGTGTGGCCGGGGCGCTGAAGACGTCGTCCAGCGCCGACTGCGAGACCGCCGCGTACTGCCCGACCAGGCTGAACGGCAGCAGCACGCCCACCGCCAGCACCCCCGCCACGCCTCCGGTGACGATCTGGTCCGTTCCGCGCAGCGTGCCGGGGTTCATCACCACGAATGAGTGCACGATCAGGGCGAACCAGGCGATGCCGAGCGCGATGGAGCCCACCGTGACGGCGGTCAGCCAGGACGACGTGACCAGTTGCCCGGCGAGCTCGCCGAGGTCGCTGGTGAGCACGACCCACAGCAGGGCCAGCAGCAACGCGGCGTAGACGGACAGGAGCGTCAGCCCGGTCCTGCGCCATCCGGCGCGCAGATGCGCGGCCCCGGGTGCGATCGCGGACAGTGCCGTCCATCCGATGACCGCGCCGACCCCGAGCGGCTTCGTTCTCTCCCGCAACTGCTCCCCGTTTCCTCCAGCTTGCGCGTCGCAGGGAGAGATAGTAGGGCGACAAACCAAGTAATGGGAGACAAATGCATGAACGGCACGGAAAGCTAATACGGCTTTATCGCCTCATTCATACTTAAATAGCTTTCGATCGCGCTTTCCGGTCAGGCCGAGGACGGCATGGCGAACGGCGCCGGAAGGCTCCCGGCGGACGCCCTCCGGGCGGGCCGGTCGAGCCCCGCGAGCCGCCCTGGCTACCCTGACCCCTATGCCCGACGTTCTCGGTCCCGACTACCGGCTCAGAACCCTGCCCATGGCAGACGACTACGAGGGGGCGGTGGTCGCCTCGCTGGTGGAGCGGCGCGCCGCCGAGCCCACCGGCAGGGCCGTGCTCTACATCCACGGTTTCACCGACTACTTCTTCCAGACCCACCTGGCCGAGCACTTCGTCGACCAGGGGATCGATTTCTACGGACTCGATCTGCGCAAGTACGGCCGCTCGCTGCTGCCGCACCAGACCCGGGGGCTGGTGCGCAGCGTCACCGAGTACTTTCCGGAGATCGACGAGGCGATCCGGATCATCAGGGAGGAGGACGGCCACGACGACGTGATCATCAACGCGCACTCCACCGGGGGCCTGATCGCCGCACTCTGGGCCGACCGGGTCCGGGGCCGGGGGCTGGTCCAGGGGCTGCTGCTCAACAGTCCCTTCCTCGACCTCAACGTCCCCGCGCACCTGCGGGTCGCCGCCGACGCGCTGCGGGGTCCCCTGTCCAGGATGTCCCCGCGCACCGTCGTGCCCCTCGCCGCGGCCACCGCGTACGGCACGAGCCTGCACCGCGGCCACCGGGGGGAGTGGGACTTCGACCTGGAGTGGAAGCCGCTCGGCGGGTTCGCGGTGCACGCGGTCTGGCTGGCCGCGATCCGCCGGGCGCAGCGCAGGCTCCACGGCGGCCTCGGCGTGGACGTCCCCGTCCTGGTGCTCAGCGCGGAGAGGGGACTGCGGCTGCGTGACTTCGCGCCGGAGGCCCAGAGCGCGGACATCGTGCTCGATCCCCGGCAGATCGCCCGCTGGGCCACCAGCATCGGCCCGCACGTGACGTGCGTCCGGATCGCGGGCGGCATGCACGACCTGGTGCTGTCACCCGAACCCGTGCGCAAACGGGTCTTCGCCGAGATGGACCGCTGGATCACCTGCTACCAGGGAAACGCGAAGAGGCTGAAGTAGGCTCCGGCGATCAGGAGCAGGCCGGTGCTGCCCAGCACCCCGATGATCGCGGCGTGCTGGGAACGGCTGGGCTGCCAGCCCTCCCGCAGCCCGGAGACCACGGCCGCCACGGCCGTGACCTCCTGCACCAGCATGAGCAACGCCAGGATCCTGATGACCAGCCACCCGGAGAGCACCGCGGGCCAGGCCCCCGCCTGGTTGACGGAGAACAGCACCAGCAATGTGATGAACGCGAGCACCGAGACGAGCAGCCCGAGCCCGGTCCACGCCATCCGGCGGAAGCGGCGCCGGATCGGCGGCCAGATCCGGGCGTTGGTCTCGGCGGCCAGCTGCCGGCCGCGCAGCCGTACCACCATCGCCGCCACCGGGCCCACCACGTAACCGCCGGCGGCCAGGCAGAGCGCCAGCCCGAGGACCGTGCCCCCGGCGTACCAGGGGGCGGTGGGAACATCGCTCGCCTGGTAACGCTGGACCGGGGTGGCGCCGGCGATGTGGATCGCGGGCCGGGCCGTCCGGGGAAGGCCCAGGACCCAGTTGGAGAGCGTCTGCAGGTAGCCCGGCGCCAGGGGGCCTCCCTGGATGCGCATGCCGTGGTCGGCGCCGTTGAGGTAGCGGATCGTGTAGTTGGAGTTGCCGCCCTCGGCCAGCGCGCCGGTGAGCGCCTGGCTGCTCTCCACGAAGGGGATCGACGGGTCGCGCGTGCCGTACAGGGCCAGGACCGGCTGGTGGAGTCGGCGCAGCATGGGCAGGCCGTCGTAGCGCAGGAAGTTCATGCGGACCGAGCCCATCGCCCGGGTGAGCAGCTCGCGCACCCCGCTGGGCGCGTGCAGCCGGTCGAGCTGCTCGCTCAGCGCCCAGGTGACCTGCCGCATGGGGGAGACGTTGGGCGCGGAGACCAGCACGGTGAACCCGACGTCCTTGCTCCTGGCGGCGGCGATGGGGGTCACCCAGCTCCCCTCGCTCACCCCCCAGAGCCCGATCCTGGCCGGGTCGACGTCGGGGCGCTGCCGCAGCCGCGTCAGGACGCGCAGGGCGTCGTCGGCGAGCAGCTCGAAGTCGCGGTTGAGAAAGTCGTAGCCCACGGTCCGCTTGTCGTAGGTGAGCGTGACGATCCCGGCCCTCGCCAGCCACTCGGCCTGCGTCGTGAACTCGCCCCGGACCCCGGGCCCGGCCCCCTGCACGAAGATCAGCGCGGGATGCCGTCCCGGGGTGAGCGGCGCGCGGATCGTGGCCCCCAGAACCGTGCCGTCTCCGGCGCGGACGCTGATGTCCTGAGTGGTGATCTTCCCGTTCGCGGCGACGGGCTTGACCTCGGACGGAGGCTGAGGGGGCAGGGTCTGGAAGACCGGGTCGGCGGTCATCGGAGTGGGGTCGAACGCCGGCGGCAGCGTGTAGCCCAGCGTCGCGAGGATAAGCAGAATCAAGGCCGCGGCCATGCTCAGCACGCCTCGACCGGCCTGTGCGACATTCCGGATCTCGCCCGTCACTCGCCTCCGTGATGGCCATATGGAGGTATCGTTCCCCTCGATCTTTAAGGGTACTCATGAGCGGGGCTCATGGGCAGGGGGAGAGACCCACGTGATGAGAGTGGCGTCATTTATCGCCGGGGCCTGTTAGCTTCATGCGACATGCGGATGCTGCACACATCGGACTGGCATCTGGGCCGTTCGTTCCATCGGGAGAGTCTCCTGGGCGCCCAGGGAGTCTTCGTCGACCATCTGATCGAGACGGTCAGGTCGGAGCGGGTCGACGTGGTCGTCGTCTCCGGCGACGTCTACGACCGGGCGCTGCCCTCGGTCGACGCGGTGGAGCTGTGCAACCAGGCACTGCGGCGGCTGGCCGCCGAGGGCGTCCGCACCGTGGTGATCAGCGGCAACCACGACTCGGCGCGCCGTCTCGGTTTCGGCGCCGACCTGATCGACGCCGCGGGGGTTCACCTGCGCACCGATCCGGGGCGGGTCGGTGAGCCGGTGATGATCGACGACGTCGCCTTCTACGGCATCCCCTACCTGGAGCCCGAGCTGGTGCGCGTCCCCTGGGAGTTGCCCGAGCGCACCCACACCGCCGCGATCGGCCACGCCATGTCCCGGATCCGCGACGATCTCTCCCGGCGGGGCTCCCGGTCGGTGGTCCTCGCCCACGCGTTCGTGACCGGGGGGAAGGCCAGCGACAGCGAGCGCGACATCAGCGTCGGCGGCGTCGCGCACGTCCCGGTTTCGGCCTTCGACGGCGTCGACTACGTGGCGCTGGGACATCTGCACGGCCGCCAGCGGATGAGCGAGACCGTCCGTTACTCCGGCTCCCCCATCGCCTACTCCTTCTCCGAGGTCGGCCAGGTGAAGGGTTCCTGGCTGGTGGACCTCGACGCCGGCGGCCGGGTGAGCGCCGAGTTCGCCGAGGCCCCGGTGCCCCGGCCGGTCAACCGGCTCAGCGGTCGTATCGACGACCTGCTGACCTCCGCCGAGCACGCCCCCTACGAGGATCACTGGCTCCAGGTGGTGCTCACCGACCGGGTCCGGCCCAAGGGGGCCATGGACCGGCTCAGGTCCCGCTTCCCGCACACGCTCAGCCTGTCCTTCGAGCCCGAGGGCGGGGTCCAGGAAGCCGCGGCGCGCCCCAGGGTCGCGGGCCGTCCCGAGATCGAGGTGGCCCTCGACTTCGTCCGCGAGGTGCGGGGCGAGGCCGCCGACCCCGCCGAGACCAGGTTGCTCCAGAAGGCCATCGAGGAAAGCCGGACCAGGGAGGCGATGGCGTAGATGCGCCCGCACCGTTTGTGGATCTCCGCGTTCGGTTCCTTCCCCGCCGAGGAGGAGGTCGACTTCGACGCCCTCACGGAGGCGGGGCTGTTTTTGATCCACGGCCCCACCGGCGCGGGCAAGACCACCGTCCTCGACGCGCTCTGCTACGCCCTCTACGGCAGGGTGCCGGGCAAGCGCGACAGCGCCAAGAGCCTGCGCTGTGATCACGCGCCCGCCGGCCGGGGGCCGAGCGTGGCGCTGGAGGTCACGGTCAGGGGCAGGCGACTGAAGATCACCCGATCGCCGGCCTGGCAGCGCCCGAAGATCAGGGGCACCGGCACCACCAGGGAGAACGAGAAGGCACTCCTCCAGGAGCTCAATCCCGCGGGGGAGTGGATCGGGCTGACCACCCGGGTCGACGAGGCCGGCGAGCTGATCGGCACCCTGCTGGGCATGAACGCCGACCAGTTCTTCCAGGTCGCGATGTTGCCCCAGGGCGATTTCGCGAAGTTCCTGCGCGCCGACGGTGAAGACCGCCGCAAGGTCCTCGAACGCCTCTTCTCCGTGAAGATCTACGCCGCCGCCGAGTCCTGGCTCGCGAACACGCGGACCGAGGCCCACCGCGAGCAGCAGTCCCTCCGCAGGGAGGTGGACTTCGCCGCCAAGCGCCTGGAGGAGGCCGCAGGCCCCGGCCTCCTCGCGGCCCTGGCCGAGGGCGACCTCCCGGACGGCGCGGCCTCGGAGGAACTCCCGGACGGGACGGTCTCCGAAGAGGGGTCCGGCGCCGCGCGGGCGGCCTCCGAGCTCGCCGGTGAGACCGCTCCGGGGGAGGACGCCGGGCCGCGAGGAGCGGTGGTCTCCGTGGAGGAGGACCCGCTGGAATGGGCCCGCGCGCTTGAGGAGCTCGCCGGGCGGGCGGCCGCCCGGGTGCGCCGCGACTGCGCCGAGGGCGAGGTCGCGGTGCGCGAGGCGCGCGGAAGCCTGGAGTACGGCACCGCGCTGGCCGACCGGCGGCGTCGCCACGCCGAGGCGCTGACGCGGAGCCGCACGGTGGAGGAGACCGCGGAGGAGAGGGTGGATCTGCAGGCCACCCTGACGGAGGCCGCCCGCGCGGACCGGCTGCTCCCGCTGATCCAGGGCGCCGAGCAGCGGGCCGAGGCCGCGACCAAGGCCTGCCGGCTGGCCGCCGACGCCGTGGCCAGGGCGCTTCCCCTCCTCGGCGCCGGCCGGGATCCCAGCCCGGACCTCCTGGCCTCGCTGGAGCGCGACCGCCGAAGCGAGATCACCCGCCTGGGTGAGCTGCGCGCCGAGGAGTCACGCCTGGCGAGGATCGTCCGGGAACGCGAGCAGACCGATCGGGAGATCGCCGGGCTGATCGCCGCGCAGACCGAGACCGACGCCCGGCTGGAGGTCATTCCCGGACTCCGGCTCGACGTGGACGGCCGGCTCACGGCCGCCCGTCTCGACGCCGCCCGGGTTCCCGCCGCCGAGTCGGCGGCCGAGAGCGCCGCGGCCCGGCTCCGGGCGGCCGAGCACCGTGAGGAACTGGCAGCCGAGCTGGCCGTCGCCCGCGCGGACCTGGAGGCCAGGCTCTCCGCCCTGCCCGTCACGCCGGAAGAGACCGTGGCGCCGGAAGAGACCGTGGCGCCGGACGAGACCGTGGAGCCGGATGAGGCCCAGACCCGCGAGGCGCTGGCCTCCCGGGGGCGCGAGCGCCGCGAGGAGCTCGCGGGGCTGGAAGGGCTGCGAGCCGACGAGGCCCGGCTCGCCGAGCTGGACGGTCTGCTCGCCGGGCTGGACCTCGATCTCCAGGAGTCGGCCCGGCAGGAGTCCGCGCTCCGCGAGATCCAGGAAAGACTGCCCGCCGAGTCGGCGGAGGCCGCGGCCCGGCTGGCCGCGACCAGAGCCAAGGCGGCCGGGATCCCGGCCGCGCGGGCAGCGGCGGCCGCCGCCGCCGCCGTACTCACCGCCGCCCGGCGCCGCGACGACCTCCGCGCCGAACTGGAGACGGCGCGCGTGGCCCAGGTGGAGGCCGTCGACGACGCCCAGAGGCTCCGTGACCTGCACCAGGATCTCCGGCAGGCCAGGATCGAGGGCATGGCCGCCGAGCTCGCGGCCAAACTCACCCCCGGTGCCCCCTGCTCGGTCTGCGGCTCCCCCGACCACCCCGCCCCGGCGGCCCCCGCCGACGAGGCGCCCACCGCCGAGGACGAACGCACCGCCCAGAGCGCCTACGAGAAGGCCATGGAACGGCGCCAGAACGCCGGCAACACCGTCACCGCCCTGAACTCCCGGCTGGAGGAGGCCCTCGCCGTCGCGGGTGACCTGACCGTACGGCAGGCCGAGGAGATCCTCGCCGGGACCGAACGGGAACTGGAGGCCCTGACCGGTGCGGCGAGCACCGAGGAGGCACTCGCGGGGGAGGTGGAGCGCCTCACCGCCGAGCTGGACGAAGCCAGGGCGCGAGCCGCGGAGATCGCCCGGCGGCTGGCCGAAGACCGTATGCGCCGGACGGGATGGCGGGCCGAGCACGACCGGCTGACCGCCCGCCTGGACGGAGCCCGCGGCGCGGACCCCACCGTTCAGGCGCGCCGCGACCGTCTCGCGGGAGAGGCCGCGCTCCTCGCCGACGCCCTCACCGCGGCGACCCGCGTCGCCGAGGTCGCGGCCGGACACCGCGAGGCGTGCGGCAGGACCGACCTCACCGTGGAGCTCGCGAGGGCCGGGCTCGCCGAGGCGGAGCGGGCGCTGACGGCGCTGCGCGAGTCGGCGGAGGCGGAGGAGCGGCTGCGGAACGAGACGGAGGCTCTGGCCGCCGAGTTCGGACGACTGCAGGAGAGCTCACGCGAGCTCGCGATCGCCCTCTCCGCCCGCCGTACGAACGTCGAAGCGCTCGCCTCCGACATCGAGCGGCTGACCGGCCGCCTCGACGAGGCCCGCGGGCAGGACGCGACCCTGGCCGCGAGGCTGGAGCGGCTGGCCGACGAGACCGAGCTGCTCAGAGAGGCGGTCGAGGCCACCCGTGAGGAGCAGACCACCGCGACCGAACTCGTGACCGCCCAGGAACGGGCCCTGGCCGCCGCCGTCGAGGCCGGGTTCCTCGGGCTCGACGACGCCCGCGCGGCGATCCGTCCCGCCGCCGAGCTGGAGGCGAAGGCCGAACGGCTCCAGGAGCTCGACAGGATGAGCACCGAGGTCGCCGCGACGCTCGCCGATCCCGAGCTGATCGCCGCCGCCGCGGAGCCGGAGCCCGACCTCGCCGGGCTGCGGGCCGCGCGAGACGAGGCCGACGCCGTCCACGCCGGCCTGCTCTCCGACCTGCGCCAGGCCGAGACCCGCCAGGCGCGGCTGGCCGCGCTCCGCACCGAGCTGGCCACGTGCCTGGAGCTCTGGCTGCCCGCCGCCGGCAAGCACCGGCTGGCCGAGCGGCTCGCCGCCCTGACCGGCGGAAACTCCAGCGACAACCAGTGGAACATGCGACTGTCGTCCTACGTGCTCGGCGAGCGTCTCCGCCAGGTGGTCGAGTCGGCCAACGAGCGGCTCGACCACATGTCGGGCGGGCGCTACCTCCTCGAACACAACCTCGGCCGTACCGCGGGCGACCGGAGCAGGTCGGGCGGCGGGCTCGGCCTGCGGATCCTGGACGCCTGGACCGGCGTGGACCGCGACCCGGCGACGCTGTCCGGGGGCGAGAGCTTCGTCACCTCACTGGCGCTCGCCCTGGGCCTGGCCGACGTGGTGACGGCCGAGGCCGGCGGGGTGGAGCTTGAGACCCTCTTCGTCGACGAGGGCTTCGGCACCCTGGACGAGGACACCCTCGACGGCGTGCTCGACATCCTCGACGGCCTGCGGGACAGGGGCCGGGCGGTCGGCATCGTCAGTCACGTCGCCGAGCTACGCACTCGCGTCCCCGCTCAACTTCGTGTCCGTAAGGATCGCCGCGGTTCCACGCTCTCCACGACGACCCCGTGACTTCCGGGGGGCGCTCTCGGCGGAGCCGCGGGTACGGCGGGCGGCCGGGCGGAGCACCCGCTTGGTCAGGTCGGAGCCGGTGACCGCGCGCAGGATCTCCGCGCCGAGGATGACCCCGGCCCCCAGGGCGAGCGCGGTCGAGAGCGCCTGCAGCAGGCTGTCCATGCCCGCGTCCCCGTGGCCGAGGCTGACCTCGAGCATGCCCCGGTAGAGGGCGGTACCGGGGAGCAGCGTGCCGATCGCCGGAATCGTGATCACCATCGGCGGCACCCGGACGCGCTTGGCGTAGGCGGTGCCGAACAGGCCGACGACCGCGGCCGAGACGGCCGTCGCCAGGATGGTCGGGACCTGCCAGCTGTGGAGCTGGACGAAGACCGTCCAGACCACCCCGCCGCCGATCGCCGCCGGGATCAGGTAGCGAGGCGGCACCAGAAGCGCGACGGCGAACGACACCGTCACCCCGATGGCGCCCAGGAACTGCTCCGGCCTGAGCACGAGGGGTGCGCCGGGCACGTTCTCCACCCTCAGCGGCACGCCGAGGCGGATCGCGGCGTACAGCGTGATGCCGATCCCCGAGACGACCGCGGCCAGTATGAAGAAGATCTCGAACAGCCTGCCGGTCGCCGTCACGTATTCGCCGGCGATGCCGTCCTGCACGCAGGCCACCATCGGGCGTCCCGGCAGCAGCGCGACGACCGCGCCGACCACCACGGCCGAGGCCTGAACGGGCGCGTCGAGCGAGATCATCAGGACCGAGACCAGCGAACCGAGCATCGCGGCCACCGTGAGCTGGAAGAACTCCGCCACGCCCCGTCTGGCCAGCCATGCGCTGACCCGGTCGCCCAGCACGGTGGCGCAGAACGCGGCGACCGCGACGAACCAGCCGCCGCCGACCAGGATGCTCGCGGAGGAGGCGATCAGCGCGAGCGCGGTGACCAGGAACCAGTTGGGGTAGACCGGCACCCGCCGGGTGATCTCCCGCAGCCGGGCCTGGGCGTCGTCGAGCGGCACCGACCCGCCGGAGGACTCCCTGACCAGGTCGTGGACCGCGATCAGCCGGTCGTAGTCGGGCAGGCGGCGGCGGACCCTGCGCTGGGCGGTGACCGGCGCGCCGCCGTCCGTGGGGACGTGCGACAGCGTGATGACCGAGAGGTTCACGTCGGCCTCACAGTGGGGCACGCCGTACGCGTTGGTGACCCTGCGCATGGTGACGGCGACCGTCTCGGTGGCCTCCCCGCTGCCGAGCAGTAGTTCGCCCACGCGCAGTGCCAGTCCCATGGCCCGATAGATGTCGCGTTGGACGGGTGCGGGTTCCAGAGGTGACGCCGACAATTTGCTCCCTGACCTCCTGGCGCGTCCCACGAGGTTACCCGCTCACCGATGCGGTGCCCACCACGCGTGGTGGGCACCGCATCGGTGAGCGTGACACACCTTGCGGGCAGGTCGAACCGGCCGGAATGCTTAACCCTGCGGACAGAGGAGTGGGGCTCGGAGAACAGCCGGAACCTCTCCAGGTAGCCGCGTGACAGACATGGCAGCCTCGAAAGGTTATGCAGTACCGGCTCGCGCTGGCCGACATCTCCGATCAGAAGGACTGGCGGATCGAGAACGCCGACCACGGGCCGCTGTCGACGTTCGCGCGCGGCAAGATCGACCTGGTGAAGACCGACCGGCATTGGACAGACATTCTGAGCCCCCTTTAACTCCTGTGCATATTTGCCAACTCTTGGACAATGTTGTGTTAATTTCTCATCATTGGGGCTGGAGGTGACGTTATGGCGGATGTGTTCCAAGCGACGGTCGAGAAACTCGCAGTTCAGGTCAATCAGCAGGTTCAGCGCGTACGTGAGACGTACGACGCGGTCAATGCGATCGAGTCCACAGTGACCTCCGCCGACGGGACGATCAGCGTCACCGTGGGCCCGCAGGGCCAGGTCCGCGCCATTGACCTGAACGCCCGCGTCTACCGCAAGCTCGCCGCCACGGAGCTGGCCGCCGCGATCATGGAGCAGATCAACCGCGCCACGACCGACGTCACCGAGCGGCGTCGGCGGCTGATGGAGCCCCTCATGCCGGAGGGACTTCGCTACGACCAGGTCTTCGGCGAGAACGTCACGCTCGACGCCTTCCTGCCGCCGCCCGTGGATCCGGACGCATGAGTGGCTACTACGTCCATCCGTCCTCACTGCGCAGCCAGACTCACGTCTACGACCAGCAGCGCATCGACGTCGAGCAGACGCGCAACGACCTTTGGGCGGCCTTCGACCGCGACAGGAACACCCTCGGCAACGACGAGTATGGCGCAGAGCTGGCCAAGAAGCTGCCCAGGATCGAGGAAGAGATCTTCACGGCGCTGAACGCCTACATCAGCGAGCTGGAGGACACGTCCTCCGGCCTGCGCACCACCGCGGGCAACTACGAGCTGGCCGACCAGCCCTGGGCCTCCGGCTCCTGATCATCGTCCATGGGATTCGACGGGTTACTCGTACCTGACTGGGCCAAGCCGTACATCGGCTGGGTCGTCGGCATGGACTGGCCTGAGGGCGACGAGACCGGCTGTTTCCGGCTCGCCGACGCGTGTGTGACCGCCGCGCACCGCATCGTCGAGGGCACCGCCGCCGACCAGCCGTGGACCGCGGACAAGATCGGCTCCGAGTGGGACGGCGCAGCCCACCTGGCCTTCGCCGAGCACGTCGGTAAGATGGCCGGCCAGCGGGTCGCCGGTCTGGTCAACCGGCTGGTCGACACCGCCGTCGCGCTCAACGGTGTCGGCGTGCAGATCCAGTACGCCAAGTACATGATCGAGGTCACTGTCTGGCTGCTGATCGCGCAGCTGGCGTACCTGCTGGCGGCGGCCATCGCCAGCGGCGGGGCGAGTCTGGCGCTCATCCCGCCACGTGTGCAGCTGGCCCGGATGACGGTCGCGCAGATCGCCAAACGGGCCCTGCTCAACATCGCGATGTTCGCCGGGATCGTGGCGGGCATGGACGCCGGCATCCAGCTGACGCAGATGGCGCAGGGACGCAGGGACGCGTTCGACCTGAAGCAGCTCGGCATATCCGCGCTCAGTGGCGGCGCGATGGGCGGGCTCATGGGGCTGATGAGCGGCGGGCTCACCCGGCTGGCCACGCCCGCCCTGCGTGCGGGGCTGTCCAGGGCGGAGATGAGCACGGCCGAGCGGCTGCTGGCGGCCGCCAGCTCTTCCCTCTACGGCCAGGCCGCCCAGTACGCGGTCACCGGCGGCATCACCACCGCTGGGACCATGCTGGTACAGGGCAACTTCAGCTGGGACCTCCTGGCCAAGGGCATCACCTCCAGCGCGCTCGGAGCCGACGGCCAGCACCTGACCACGGCCCTGCCGAACCGCGGCGGCGGCACGCCGTCGCCCTACGGAGACCCGTCCTCCGCTCCCCACGACGGCGGCCCAGGCCCCGAGCCCCGCAACGGTTCCGACCCTGGTCCACGCAATGACCCGGATCCCGCGCCCGGGGATCGCCCCGATCCCGAGCTCCGTACCGGTTCCGACCCTGGTCCACGCAACGACGCGGATCCCGCGCCCGGGGATCGCCCCGATCCCGAGCTCCGTACCGGTTCCGACCCCGGTCTACGCAACGACGCGGATCCCGCGTCCGGGGATCGCCCCGATCCCGCGCCCGATCGTGGGGCGGCTCCGCGCGTGGAGCCCGTGGTCGGCCCCGGTCTCGGCTCCGTACCCGATCGCGGCACCACGCTGAGCCAGGCGACCACCGACACCGCGCCCGGTGCCGGGTCCGAGACCGTCCGCCAGACCACCGCCCCGCAGGGACTGCCGCACGGGGCCGACGAGGCCAGGCCGCAGGCCGTGCCGCAACAGGGCCCGGCGCCTGTGCGCGTCCTGGAGACGCCCCGCCCCCGGACGTCCGACCAGAGTCCGCCCTCCGCGGTCCGCAACACTCCGGAATACGCGGCCGATGGCACCCCCCGCCGGTCGAGCGAGCGCCAGTCCGGCGGCGCACCACACCAGACCCCGGACCGCGCCACCGGTGGCGCGCCGCCGCATCAGGTGCCGGACCGGACGGGCGGTGGGATGACGCAGCAGGCCGCCGAGCGCGGGCCCACCGGCGCGGCAGCCGCCACTGGCGTACGCGGCAACGGCGCCGATCCGGCCGCGCCCGCGCGGCAGGGGGCTCCAGGTGAGACACCCCCCGTCAGCAGGATCGAGCGGCTGCTCAACCACGTCTCCGACGCCGGAGAGACCACGCCGCCCACCCGGACGGCGGGCCGAGCCGACCAGACAGGCGACGGCACATCCCCACCGGCCCAAGCAGCAGGCGGCACGTCTCCCCCGCCTCTGGCAAGAGACGGCGCACCCACACCGTCGCAGGCGGGAGACAGGACGCCGCCGCCGTCCCGCCCCGGTGACACCTCGCCGGGAGCGTCCCAGGACGGGCCCGGCGGTTCGCGGAACAGCTCGTCGTCGCGGGCCCCGTTCGACTTCGAACGCTTCTACAACGACCCCCGCTGGTTGGCGGAGGCCACGAGGTTCGAGCAGCGCCTGGGCGCATACTACTTCAACGACCCGCAGACCGTGGACGCCGCCTGCGTCGCACTGGGCAGGCTGCGCGACGTCCTCCTGGACCTCACCCCGAGACAGCCGGGTGAAAGCCCCTCGGCCTTCGCCCGCCGCGTCGAGAGCGCCTTCTTCAATGACGACCCGGCCAACGCCGGCCAGGTGGGTACGCGCACGGGCGTGACCGTGGACGACCTGCTCGCGCACGGAAACCTGCGCGAACTGGTGACGGCCTTCTACAACGGCGCCTACTACAACCGCGCCAACCCGAACATTTTCGGCAACGCCCTGCTCGACATCATGGACACCGGCGGCTGGGACCGCGCTCGCGAGGCCGGTCTCGACGTCGGCGAGGTGCGGCGAGCCCAGCACCAGCTCGACGAGCGGTGGCACCGCCCAGCGCTCGGGCGGCTGGAGGCCAGGTTCATGCCCGACAGGTACACCTTCAACCGTGACCCGTTCGGCACGGGCAACGTCGGCATGCTCTCGGAACGCGGCGCCAGGGACGTCGCCGAGATGGTCTCGAGCCAGTTCAGCCGGCGCGACCGTACGGAGACGGAGATCCAGGACCTCAACACGACGCCCGGCCACTACGACCGCCTGGGCGCGCCCTTGGGGAGGTTCGAGCGGGCGTTCGTGGAGGAGCACCTCAACGGGCGGGCCGACCCCGACACGTTGCTACCCTGGCGCGAGGGCGTGACCATGCACGACACGACCGGGAGCCGGTGGGCGAGGCGAATCGCGGGCGAGGGCTTCCCCGTGGTCGACGGCGTCTCCGGCACCACCGCGAAGATGCTCACCGCGGTCAAGTTCCTCAACCTCGGCCCCAGCACGACCGAGCACTTCCTGGGTGCGCTCATGGGATGGATGCTGCCGGGCTTGGACCACTCGCTGTTCGAGATCGCCAGAGGTGCGCAGATCGCCGACGTCGGGGGGATGCGGCTGGAGCCCGGCTCTCGGCCCAACATGGTGGACTTCTACCGGAGCCTGCCCGGCGTCGACCTCTCCACGCTACGGGGGAAGATCCTGCCCGACGGTATGTTCCCGCACGAGTCCCGATACTTCGCGCACGCCACGGACCGCGCCGGTTTCTCCGAGACGCAGCACTCCGCGGTGCGATACACCCTCGACTACCTCTGGTCGCAGCTCGAACAAGGCAGGGTCACCGCCCGCACCCTCGCCGAATGGCTGGACGGCTCGGGCATCAACCCGCGCGACCGCGCCGCGGTGCGTGCTCTGGGCGACCGGCTGTCGCCGGCGCACCTGATGGCGCTGAGCGCGTACGCCATGGAGGGCCATCACCTGATCAACAACATGACGCGTACCCAGCTGTGGACCGGCGGGTTGTCGGAGTCGTTGGTCCGGCACGGCATGGTGAGCAAGGTCAGCACGCTCGTCGGCAACTACCTGAACGGACTCGCCGTGGACCCCCAGCTCGGGGGGCTGCCGATAGCCCTGAACTCGCTCGTGCGCGTGGACGACCACTACCTGAAAATGAAGCCGCCCAAGGAATGGAGACCGCTCCTGACCCCGATGGCCGACTCTTACGTCGACGCGGTCCGCCGTAAGGGCGAGGCCAAGGAGCGATTCGAGCAGGCGCGGGACAAGGGCAACAAGCAGGAGGCCAGGGAGGCCGGCCAGGACCTCAGGGCGGCCCGTAAGGACGCGAAGGATGCGTGGAAGGCGCTGGAGGAGCAACTCGGCAGGGCCACACCGGGCCTGTTGGACGAGATGCGCTGGCACACCGACATGCTGTACGACGCGATGGCGCAGCTCCCGATGGTCGGCTCGCCGGAGCGGCCAGTGTGGGCGTACCGCGGGGACTGGATGACGCCGGTGCACTCGCCCATCTACGGCTCCACGCTGCACCCGCACGGGACGACCCGCGAGTTCCTCAGCATGAGCAGGCAGCTGGAGGTGGCGATCAAGTTCATGGTCGAGCGCACGTCCAGAGACCGCAAGGTCCTCGTGGCCTACCAGCTCACCGGGCAGCAGGCCAAGGACATGTCGGTCTTCTCCCCCTATTTCGGCGAGAAGGAGATCGTCTTCCCGCCGCACTCGCGCGTGCGCCGGGTGGACGATCCCGAGCTGGTGGCGAGCCTGCGCGCGGAGGTGGACGCGCTGGCGGCGGACGCGGTCGTACGTGGCGTCATCTCGGAGGTTCCGCGCTATGAGATCATCGTGATGGAGGAAGGCTGACGTGAGCGCCGAATGGGCTGAGTTGGACGACAGGACATGGCAGCTCTACAGCGGCGTGCACCGGATGCTGCTCCGCCTGGCCGGCCGGCTGCCCGACGAGCTGATCACCCGAGCCCGCGCCATGCTGGCCGAGGGCGACCTGAGCTACCTGCCCGACGCCGTGACGATCGCCGCTGTCGAGGGTGGCGTCCCGCTGACGGCCGAGGAGGTCGAGGTCCTGCGCGAGGTGTTCACCGTGCTCGGCCTCGAGGGCGAGCCGACCGCCTCCGGCGAGGTCACGCTCACGACGACCACCCCCGCGACCGGTCACACTTTCTCCCCCGACTCGGTGCGGCCCCCGCGCGTGCCGGCCGGCATCGACCTGACGGGCGGCGTCCCCGCCGAGCTCGCCGACCTGGATGACGAGCTGTTCGACCTGACCGACCAGCTCGTGGTGGATGCCCTGAGCGAGCACGCTGGCGTCGTGGCGGTGCGGCGTGCCTGGCGCGACGGCTCGGAGGGCGCGCGGCGGGTCTACCTCATGGAGGTGGATCCGGGCATACCGGCCTGGGGTCCGACGCTGGAGGCTCAGATCGAGGCGTCGCAGATGGGTGAGAGCGATCCGCAGGTCGAGGTCTACTGGACCGGCGACGACCTGCCGCCCTACCACCGGGCCGCGATCGAGGCCGCGGCCTTTCTGTGGCGGCGCTGACGAGCCCGTACGGGAGAACGGCCTCCTGCTCGCCGTTCTCCGCCCGTCCTGTCGCCCTTGGCGCGCGGGAGGGTGCGATTCCTTCTATGAATCCCGTGTATCGGTGCATAACTCGGGCATGGTGGGTAATCGTTTGACTCCTTTGGGTAGCATTTCTGGCCCGAGGGCACCGGAACACCAGTGAAGAGGAGCGACCACCCGTGATAAGCGTCCTGATCGCCGAGGACATGAATCTCATCCGCGGGGCCATGGTCGCCCTGCTCTCCGCGGAGCAGGACATCACAGTGGCGGGGGAGGTCGGGCACGGTGACGAGGTGGTGCCCGCGTGCCTGCTCCACAGACCGGACATCGCGCTCATCGACATCGGGTTGCCCGGCACCGACGGCCTCACCGTCACCGCGGAGCTGAGCCGCAGGCTTCCCACGTGCAAGGCGGTGATCCTGACCGGCCTCGCGACCCCGGCGGCGCTGAAACGGGCGCTGGACGCGGGCGCGCGAGGGTTCGTCGTCAAGGACACCCCCGCGGGGCAACTCGCCGAGTGCGTGCGCCGGGTGGCCCGCGGCGAGCGGGTCGTCGACCCGGACCTGGCCGTCGCCGCGCTCCACGCCAGGAAGAACCCGCTCACCACCCGTGAGCTGGAGGTGCTCAAGGTCGCGGCCGAGGGGGCGCCCGTCGGTGAGATCGCCGACCGGCTCTGCCTCTCCTGCGGCACGGTCCGCAACTACCTGTCGCGGATCCTCATGAAAGTCGGCGCCCGCACGCGGGTGGAGGCGGTCACGATCGCCAGGGAGGCCGGGTGGCTGTGGCCCGACGACCTGGGAGACCTCGGGGTGATCCGTTACCGGTCGCCGACCTGATCGCCGGTCGCCGTTCCGCTAGCGGTCGCCGGCCTGGTCGCTCAGCCCGGTGTGCTCGGCGAGGAAGGCGAGCATGTCGGCCGCCAGGTCGACCGACCGGCTGACCGACCGCGACCCGTGCCCGACCCCGTTCTCGTGACGCAGCAGGATCGGGCGCGAACCGGAGGTGGCCCGCTGCAGTGCCGCGCACATCTTGCGGGCGTGCATGGGGTCCACCCGGGAGTCGCCGCCGAACGTGGTCAGCAGCGTCGCCGGATAGTCCACCCCGTCCGTGACCCGGTGGTAGGGGGAGTAGCCCAGCAGCCATCCCAGCTGTTCGGGGTCGTCGGCCGAGCCGTACTCCGATCGCCAGGAGGGACCGAGCCCCGACCGCTCGTAGCGGACCATGTCGAGCAGCGGGGCCGAGCAGACGGCGGCGGCGAACAGGTCCGGGCGCTGCGTGACGGCGGCGCCGACGAGCAACCCGCCGTTCGACTCGCCGCAGATGCCCAGCTGCCCGGCGGTGGTCCAGCCGTCGGCGATGAGCCGTTCGGCCGCCGCGGTGAAGTCGTCGAAGACGTTCTGCTTGCGGTCGAGCATGCCGTCGCGGTGCCACTGCGCGCCCTCCTCGCCGCCGCCGCGCAGCTGGGCGAGCGCGAAGATCCCGCCCGCCTCGACCCAGGGCAGGATGTAACTGGAGTAGGAGGGCGTGAGCGAGAGCCCGAACCCGCCGTAGCCGTACAGGATCGCGGGCCGGGGCCCGGTCCCCGGCCGGGCGAGCACGACCATCCGCACGGCCGTGCCGTCGGCCGAGGGGTAAACCACCTGGCGGGCCTCCAGCTCCGGCACCTCGACGGTGCCCGGCGCGCAGGCCCAGAGCGACGTCTGCCCGGTGCGCGCGTCGTAGCGGTGCACGCTTGAGGGGGTGACGCCGTCGGTGTAGGTGAACCAGACCTCGTGACCGCCTTCGGGGCGGGTGGACATCCCCCCGGCCGTTCCCAGCCCCGGCAGCGGCACCTGGCCGCGCCGCTCCCCGGTGCGCAGGTCGTGGACGCTGATCTCGCTGATCGCGTGCCGGGTCCGGCCGACGAGGAGCACCCCGTCGCCGATGATCGCGAAGTCGCCGATCACCGCCTCCGGATCCGGGCCGACCAGGTCGAGCCAGTGCTCGGGTTCCGGGTGAGCGGGATCGGCGACGCACAGGCGGCCCCGGGGCGCGTCCAGGGTGGTGAGGAGGTACAGGCGCCCGTCGAGGCCGACGGTGGACACCGTCACCGCGCCCACCCCCTCCTGGATCACCCGCAGGTCCGGACGCTCGGGGGAGGAGCTCGACAGGTCGGCCAGCCAGAGGTCGTTGCCGCCGCCGGACGCCGCGGAGATCGTCAGCCAGCGCCCGCTGTGGCTGAGTCCCAGACCGTAGGAGCGGTCGGCTCCGCGGATCACGACGTCGTCGGCGGCCGGGGTGCCGAGCCGGTGCAGGCAGACCTGGCGGGAGCGGACGTAGTAGAAGGACTTCCCGTCGGGGAGCCACGCCACCGGTGAGTAGCGGCAACGGTCGATCGGGCCGTCCACGATCCGTCCGGTGCCGACGTCCATGACCCGCAGCTCCGACCGCTCGTCCCCGGACCGGGACAGCTGGTAGGCGAGCAGCCGTCCGTCCAGGTCGGGCTGCCAGTTGTCGAGCGTGGTCAGCCCGCTGGGGTCGAGCTCCATCGGGTCGATCAGCGTCTCGGTGGCGCCGTCGGGACCGGTGGTGCGGAGCACCGCGTGCTCCTGCCCGGCCGTACGGAGCAGGAAGAACCGGCGCCCGCCCCGCCAGAGCGGTGCGCCGACCGTCCCCGCGCCGGTGAGTTCGGACACCCGGGCGCGCCACCCGTCGCGGCGGGGCAGCGTGGCGGCGTGGCCGCGCCACAGGTCGTCCTGGGCGGCCAGCCAGCTCCGCGTACTCGGGCTCTCGGGATCCTCAAGCCACCGGTAGGGGTCTGGTACGGCACGGCCGTGGAGGTCGTCGACGATCGGTTGCCGCTCGGCGGGTGGGTAGATCATGGGACCAGCTCCTGGGTGTTCGAAGGGTTCCACTGGCCGACCAGGTCCGCGTAGAGGGGGGAGGCGGCGAGCATCTCCTCGTGCCCGCCGAGCAGGACGCTGGTTCCGTCCATGACGAGGATCCGTCTCGCGCGAAGCGCCGAGGTGAGCCGGTGGGCGATGACGAGGAGCGTGCCGCCGCGCCGGACGAACGCCTCCTCCGCGCGGGCCTCGGCCGCCGGGTCCAGGTGGCATGTCGCCTCGTCGAGGATCACCAGCCGGGCCGGGGCCAGGTAGGCGCGGGCCAGGGCGATCAGCTGGCGCTCGCCCGGTGACAGCATGCCCGAGTGGATCCCGGCGGAGTGACCGCCCAGCCGTGTCACCAGGGCGGTGAGGCCGACCGCCGCCACGGCCTCCTCCACGGCGCCCGCGGACGCCGGGGCGAGATAGGTCAGGTTCTCCATGAGGGAGCCCCGGAAGACGTAGGCCTCCTGGGGGATCAGCACCCGGCCCGCAGGATCGAGGTCCCCGGCGGGGACGCCGCCCACCAGGATCCGCCCCGAACCGGGCCTGAGCGTGCCGGTGACGAGCGCGGCCAGCGTGGACTTGCCGATGCCGCTGGGCCCCACCACGGCGAGGTGATCCCCCTCGGGGACGGACAGATGGAGGTCGTCGATCACCGGCTCCGCGTGCGGCCCGTAGGCGAACGTCACGCCGCGCAGCTCGACTCCGGAGCCCTGGGCGGGACTCCGCCCGGCCTGCCGGTGGGGGGGCTCCTCCGAGTGCAGGATGCGGTCGAGCGACACCCGCAGCCGGACCCCGCTGATCCCCAGCCCCTCCACGAGGTTGCCGAGCGCCGGGGCCAGCGACTGGGTGATGTAGGCCAGGGCGCCGAGGATCACTCCGGCGCCGGCTCCCCGGCTGATCAGCCAGGGGGTGCCGGCGAGCACGAGCAGCACGGGCAGCCACCCTCCCACCGCCAGCGACACCGTGCGCAGCGCGGTCACCCGGGCGAGGGACCGCGTCGCGCGAGCCTGCTCCGTCACCTGGAGGCCGACCATGGCGGCCACCCGGGCCTCGGCACGGCAGGCGGTGATGTCGCGGAGCCCGCCGACCATCTCGGTGAGTGACTCGGCGGTGTGCTCGTCGGTCACGATGAAGGCCCGCTGCCGCCTGGCCAGGGCGGGCAGCGAGAGCAGGAAGAGGACCAGTCCCACCACGAACGGGGGCAGGACCAGCACGAGGACCTCGGGGATGAGGGTGGTCAGGCCGACCATGACGCTCACCACGGTGAAGACGAAGGACCTGACCACCGTGATGACCGAGGCGAAGGCGTCGCGGGCCAGCTCGACCTGGAGGTTCGACCGGGCCACCGCCCCCGTGCCGGGGCCGCCGCCCGACGTGGTCGACCGGTGTAGCGCGCCGTCGACGACGTGGGCGAGCAGATCCTCACGGAACGGCTCCACGATCGCGGCCACGGCCATCACGACCTGCCGCGCGCCGACCGCGGCCATCAGCCAGGCGCCGCCGAGGACGGCCAGCCAGGCGAAGCCGGTGCCCGGCCGGCCGGCCGCGAAGCCCTCGTCGATCGCCCGGGCGATGGCGAGACCGATGACGAGAGCGGGCGCGGTCTCCGCGACGGACCAGGCGCCGAGCCTGATCAGCTGGTAGGGGTCTCTTCTGAGCGCCCGGCGCACGGGGCGGTTCACGGGGTGCCCGCCTGGAAGACGGCCCGATAGCAGGGATCGCGCCACAGTGTGCGATGGCTGTCGTAGGCGCGCACCCGGCCGCCGTCCAGCCAGATCACCCGGTCGGCCGTCGCCGCGGTCGCGACCCGGTGGGCCACGATCAGGCGCGTACGGCCGCGCAGCTCTCCGGCGAGCGCCCTGCCGACCTGGCGTTCGGTGACGGTGTCCAGGCTTGAGGTGGCGTCGTCCAGGATGAGCAGGCGCTCGCCGTGCGCGAAGGCGCGGGCCAGGCCGAGTCGCTGCCGTTCCCCGCCGGACATGGGCGCCTCGCCCGGCGGCGTGTCGTACCCCCCGGGCAGTCGCCGGATGAAGGTGTCGGCGCACGCCGCGCGGGCGGCCGCGCGCACGGTCTCCGGGTCGGGGTCGTCGAGTCCGAGGCCGATGGCCCCGGCGATGGTGCCGCCGATCAACGCCGGGCGTTCGAAGGCGTAGCCGACGGCCTGGCGCAGCGCCTCGGGGGAGAGACGGGGCAGCGGCACGCCGTCGAGGGAGACCGTCCCGTGCAGGGGGTCCACCAGCCGTCCGGCGAGGGCGGCGAGCAGGGACTTGCCCGTGCCGGAGCGGCCGACCACGGCCACCGCGCATCCGCCGGGGACGACGAGGTCGACGTCGGCGAGCCCGTCGGCGGTGACGCCGCGCAGCTCCAGGGTGCCGGGGCCGGCGGGCAGCGGCTGCACGCCGTACGCCCTCGGCCTCTCGGCGATCAGTTCGGTGATCCGACCGGCGGCGGCACGCGCCCGGGCCAGCCGGTTGACGTAGCCCAGCGCCGCGCCGAGACCGGCTCCGAGCACGACGTACCGGGCGGCGGAGTACAGCTCCCCGACCGTGAGCTCACCGGCCGCCAGACGCAGCCCGCCCACCGCCAGCACGGCCACCTCCAGCATCGGCACCACGATGCCCGCCTGCACGCCGGCCTTCGCGTTGGCCCGCCACATCTCCATGGCGTGCAGGCGCAGCCGGGGCAGGGCGGTCAGCACCCGCGCCCTCTCCTGATCGGCGGTGCCGGCCACGGCGATCGTGCGGGCTCCGGCGAGAGCGTCGACCAGGCGGGCGGCGATGTCGCTCTGCGCCTCCTGGTAGTCGCCGGCGATCGAGGTGCTCACATTGAGGAAGGCCCGGAGCACGAGCGCGATGAGGACGAGGCCGGTGACCAGGGTCAGGGTCAGCCAGACATCGATGAGGGTGAGCGCCACGACGCTGCCCGCCGTGGGAATGATCAGTGCCGCCCCGGTGACGAGCGACTCGGGGGCGCGTCCGGCCTCCTCGGTGTTCACGCCCATCCGGGTGGCCAGGTCTCCTTCGGAGAACCGGTGGGTCATCGCCTGGCCGACCCCGAGGACGTGCCGCGCGACCCGGCCGCGGAGCCACGCCGTGGCCTGCGCGCTGCTGGATCCCGAGGCCCAGACGCCCAGGGTGTCGCAGAGCACGGCCAGGGTCACGATGAGGGCGCAGGCGCCGAGCCAGGATCCGCCGCCGGGGTCGGCCGCGACGAGACTGTCGACCGTCCGGCCCAGGACGAGGGGGAGTGCCAGTTCCGCGAGGGCGCCGACGACGGAGGTGACGGCGAGAACGCTCAGCCAGGGGCCGCCGCGCCGTACGGTCTGGAGCACCAGCCGATCTGCCGTCCGCACCGTTCCTCCTCGTGGAGCTCATGGTCTGTGGAAAGGCCTGGGAAAGGGCGGTGCCCGGGACGGCCGCCGTCGCTGGCCGTCCCGGGCACCCTGCTCACTAGTGGCAGAGGATGAGGCTGAGGTTGCTGGGGGTGACCGAGGCGCAGCCCAGGACGGTCAGCGTGCTGCCGCCGCCGCCACCGCCGCCACCGCCGTGGCCGCCGCCGGGAGCTTCCAGGGACTGGAGGTCGAGAAGAACCATGGTGTTACCTCGCTTTTTTGAGAGACCGGAACGACTAGTGGCAGAGGATGAGGCTGAGGTTGCTGGGGGTGACCGAGGCGCAGCCGAGAACGGTCAGCGTGCTGCCGCCGCCGCCACCGCCGCCACCGCCGTGGCCGCCGCCGGGAGCTTCCAGGGACTGGAGGTCGAGAAGAACCATGGTGTTACCTCGCTTTTTTGAGAGACCGGAACGACTAGTGGCAGAGGATGAGGCTGAGGTTGCTCGGGGTGACCGACGCGCACCCGAGAACGGTGAGCGTGCTGCCTCCGCCACCGCCACCACCGTGGCCGCCGCCGCCGGTGGGGGCTTCCAGATTCTGGAGGTCGAGAAGTACCATCTTTGTAGTTACACCTCCTTCAGTGACTCGTAGGAGCGAAGCCGCTCGGCGGGTTCGTGCGCAGGCAGTGCCGTGGACAGGGCTCCTGCGCCGCCGGGCGGCTCGGTAAAGGGGAGGAACACCGGGCGCTCACTCAGCGCGGTGCTCACTGCGAACAGGACTCCGGCCGTGCCGGTCGCGAAGTCCATGGAAAGCCTGAACAGTTGGTTTCCGGGGAAGGCCAGCCCGCCGCCGTAGGGCAGCGCGTGCCAGCCGAGTCCGCGGATCTGCTCGGCCAGGTCGATGTCGGGATCGTGCGGTGCGGGTCCCAGTCCCGTGCCCAGGGTCGCGACCATGCCGGCCCGGCCGGTGAACAGCCCCGACTGCACGAAGTATCGCCCCTGGGTGACGAGCCGGCAGGCGCCGAGCGCGGTCCGGAAAGCCTCGTCCTCGCGGTGGGCCAGGTAGCGGGCGAGGACCAGGGCGATGCCCACGGAGCCCTCGTCCAGGTAGGGGAGGGTGCGCCAGCCCTGGGTGACCTGGAGCGTGCCGTCCTCGCTGGAGGAGCACCGCCGCAGGTCCTGCCGGAGGGCCACGGCCGCCCGGTCGAGCAGCGCCGTGTCACCGGTCCGCTCGTAGGCGTGGAGGAAGAGCAGCGCGGGGCCCGCGGAGCCGTACATCAGCCCGGCGCGGGGATTGGCGCCGCCGCTGATCTCCGGCACGTCGTCGGGTCCGCCGAGCCTGTCCGAGCAGATGTCGACGATCCGGAGCCCCAGCTCGGTGAACGTCGCCTCGCGGGCCGTCCCGCCCAGGTGGAGGAGGTTCAGCCCGATGCCGGCGAGCCCGCCGAACAGGCCCAGTTCGAGCGAGTCCCACTTCTCCCGCAGGCACAGATCCACGGTGTCGATCGCGTCCTGGCGGTGTCCGAGCAGGTCCAGGACGTAGGCCACGCCGTGGAGCCCGTCGTAGAACCCGATGCCCGTTCCCGGATCCGGGGCCGGCGCGCGTCGGCGCAGCCAGTCCTCGTACTCGGGGAGGCGCGGTGCCCCGGCGGCGTCCAGCGCGTAGAGCACTCCCGCCGCGCCGTAGGCGAGGCTCACGCCCCCGCCGGGCTGGAACTGGGCCACGTCGCCGGGGAAGAGCCGATCCTCGCGTTCGGGAGTGGCGCTCGCCAGGATCGCCCGGCACATCGCCTCCCTGATCTGCGGCCAGCCGTCCCGGCCGAGCCGGGGCAGGGGTCGCACCGTCATCGGGTCGGCGCCGGCGATGGTCCGGACGGCCTCGTCGATCACCTCCGGCGCCACGGGGAAGGTCTCGGTGATGAGCCCGGCCAGCTGGACCACCTTGGTGCGGTCCAGAGGCAGCATGATCGTGAGCTGGGGGGCGAACAGTCCCAGGCAGAGGCAGGCGAGGGCGTAGGCGTCGATGTCGACGCCGTGTCTGCCGGGCGGCGCGCTGAAGGCCGGATGGCCGAGGGCGGCGCGGGCACGGTCAGCGGAGAGGGTCGCGACCTCGTAGTCGATCAGAACCAGGCGGCCCTCCCCACTGATGAGGATGTTGCTGGGGTGCAGGTCCCCGAAGACCACTCCCCGCTCGTGCAGCGACTCGACCGCCCGCCGGACCTGAGGGAGCGTGTCGAGCACCCACGAGGTGTATTCGGCGAGGGTCTCCTGGTCGCAGTTCGCCCGGGTCAGGGGGTACTTCCGCACGAGGAGCCGTTGCAGCGGGTTGCCGTCGACGAATTCCTGGACCAGGAAGTGGTGCTCGCCGAGGGTGAAGTAGTCGAGCAGTTGCGGCACCGAGTCGAGTCCGGCCAGGCGATCCAGCATGTCGCGTTCGTGCGCCAGGCGCGTCACGGAGTCGCGGCCCGCGGCGTCCAGTCCGGCGTGCGGGCGAGCCTCCTTGAGCACCACCTGCTCGCCGCTGCGCGTGTCCCGCCCGAGATACACGCCTCCGCCGTTGGAGAACTGGATGACGCTCTCGATCTCGTACGGCAGGCCGTTGGTGGTGACCGCGTTGCGGGCCGCCAGATGAGGTTCCAGGAACGCGGGCAGCGTCATCCAGGACGGCAGGCTGAAGGACGGCCCCCGCACGTCGGGGACCAGCCGCCCGTCGACGTCCTCGATGGCGAGCACCTGCTCGCCGTTCTCACCCAGGCAGTGCCGCGCCGCGAAGCCGCCGTACCGCACGAAGAGCGGGCCCTCGCCGTAGCGCAGATCGCTGAGGATATAGGGCCCCTCGACGCCCCGGAGCAACTCGTCGAGCTCCTTCAGCGTGAGCTCAAGCTGGGTCTCGTCCAGGGGGTAGATCGTCACGAGCTTGCCGCTGGACCCGCGGGGGGCGGCCTTGGAGTTCAGCATGGTCATGACCGAGCGGCTGCGCAGGAACTTGAACCCGATGCCGCGTGGCACGCAGTAGTCCCAGACGGTCTCCACGGCGCGCTCGGCGTCCTCCAGGCACGCCGACACATGGATCTTCCAGCCCTGTGACGGCGTCTGGCCGGCGAGGGGCGCGTAGTGCATCCAGGTGTCGGTCGCCTGGTGCCCCCAGCCGTCCGGAACATCCCGGGCGGTCAGCGCAAAATCGGGGTGATTGCCTCGGCGGCCGTCAAGCGTGTCATAAAAGAGCGGATCCGCCAGGCAGTAAAGCTCATACTGGTCATCCACGACATTCTCCCTGCTGTCTTCCAGAAGAGAGACTTACGGATAACCCGAGGAATCACTAGTTACAAACTAAACCATTCATATGTGCGAATCTCACAGGTCTAGTCGTGACGGTGTGAGCTACCTGCGCTTTTATGGTGGATGTGAAAGTTATTCGGGAAAATTAACCGGCAATTCGGCGATCAGGACAAACCAGCCGTCCTCGCCGGCTGTGACGCGCACCGTGCCGCCGAGCTTGCCCACGCGGTGCCGCAGATTGCCCAGGCCACTGCCGGTGGACTCCGTCTCTCTCCCGGGAGCCCCGGAGCCGGCCCTGCCGTCCGCCTCGTCGCCGGCTCGCCGGTTCGCTCTGTCGTTGGCGATCGTCAGCCGTAGACGGCCGCTGTGCTCGGTCAGCTCGATCGCGCATCTCGTGACCCCGCTGTGCCGCAGCATGTTCGTGACGCTCTCGCGGACCACGGTCCCCAGCGTGGCGCTCACGTCTCCGGGCAGGTCGGTGACGTCCATCCGTACCGAGCAGTAGGCCCCGAAGTTCGACAGGAGGGTCTCGGCCCGCATCGTCTCCCCCTGGAGCGAAAGCTGCCGATAGACGGTCGACACGTTCCGTACGGCGTGCGTGGCGTGCTGCACCGCCTGCAGGATCTCGCTCAGCTCCCCGCGCAGGCGTGGGTCGCCGGCCGCGTGCCGGTAGGCCAGCTCGCTCCTGATGGAGACCAGCCAGAGCCAGTGCCCCACGAGATCGTGTACGTCGCGGGCGAACTGCTCCTGCTGCTCCTGTGCCAGGGCGACGGCGCCGTCCTTCTCGGCGCGGAGCCGTCTGATCCGCAGCGTCAGAAAGATCATGATGCCCAGTGAGATCAGGAAGATCCCAATGGCGACCATTCCGGCAAAGCTCGTGGGATGAAACATCTACCGACTCTCACCGGTGGAACGGCACAGACGATAATAAATTAGAAAATTTTCAGCCTTCGGGGTAGGGGCGATACTCCAGGTTATCGGCAGACCAGAAAGAATCATATCGAACCATGCCATAGCATGCTTCGATAACGTATTTAATCAGCTGCGAGCGCTCCGACGGCTCCCGCCTCCGTCGCGAGGTGAGGCGCCGGAGTGGATGCCCCCGGTGCCGGACGCGGTCACCGGGGAGACGACCGGCCCCCCGCCGGGCGATGGGTTCTCAGCGGGTTCTCAGCGGGTTCTCAGCCGAAATCGAGCGGCACCGGAGACAGCAGCCAGGCGCCGCCCGCCAGGGAGGCCGCCGCCACGAGCAGGAACAACAGCACCCAGAACCCGCCGGGCAGGAAGGTCAGCCGGGCCAGCTGGTCGGCGTCGGAGTCGGGGGCGCGGCCGTGACGCCGCTTGCGCTGCAGCTCCATGATCGGCCGGAAGCCCCCGAGCAGGAGGAACCAGACCGCCAGATAGGCCAGGACCGCGTCCATGTCGGGCGCCGCGTACCAGGTGAAGGCGAAGATCGCGCCACCGGTGACGAGCAGGCTCACCACGCCGAACAGGTTGCGGATCATCAGCAGCATGCAGAAGAGCAGCCCGATCACGAGGGTGATCAGCACCGTCACGTAGCCGGAGGAGGTCAGCCACGCCCCGCCGAGCCCCAGCAGGGACGGCGCGACGTATCCGGCGGCGGCGGTCAGGATCATCCCGGGACCGGTCGGCCTGCCCCGGGTCAGCGTGACGCCCGAGGTGTCGGAGTGCAGCCGGATGCCCTGCAGCTTGCGCCGGGTGAGCAGCGCCACCAGCGCGTGCCCGCCCTCGTGGGCGATCGTGATCAGGCCCCGGGAGAGCTGCCACGAGGTGGACCATGACACCACGACCAGTGCGGCCAGCGCGGACAGCAGCACGACCAGCGGGGGAGGCCCCGCACCGGCCGTGGTCAGAGTCACCCAGACCTCGGACAACGTTCACTTCTCCTTCTCGGCGTCGGAGCAAAGCGTCCCATGGGAGGTGGTCTGCTCGCGATAAAGTCGTGGCTGTGCGGAACATGATTCCGGAACTGACGGACGCCGAAGCCTCCACCTGGTGGCGCGATCTGGGCCTGCCCGGTCTGGCGGATGTGCACGTCCATTTCCTGCCCGAGCGCATGGAGCGCCGAGTCTGGCACCACTTCGAGAACGGTGGCCCGCTGATGGGGAAGGGGTGGCGGATACATTACCGGGTGTCCGCCGAGGCGCGGGTCGCGCGGCTGAAGGACCTCGGGGTGAAGGTGTTCTCCGCCCTGGCGTACGCGCACCGGCCCGACATGGCCGAAAGCCTCAACGCCTGGACGCTCGACTTCGCCCGCCGTACCCCCGGATGTCTCCCCTCGGCCACCTTCTACCCCGAGCATGGGGTCCTCGACTACGTGCGGGACGCGCTCGACCGCGGTGCGCGCGTCTTCAAGGTCCACCTCCAGGTGGGCGACTTCGATCCCAGGCTGAAGGAGATCGACGAGGTGTGGGGGTTGCTGGCCGAGCGGGGTGTCCCGGTCGTCGTCCACGCCAGCTCGATCCCCCTGCCCGGCCGGTGCACCGGCCCGGAGCCGATCACCGAGGTGCTGTCCCGCCACCCCCGCCTGCCTGTGATCATCGCGCATCTCGGCATGCCGGAGTACGACGAGTTCTTCGAGGTGGCCGAGGCGTTCCCCCACGTGCGGCTCGACACCACGATGGCCTTCACCGACTTCTCCGAGCGCCGCATGCCGTTCCCCGCACGCCTCAAGCCGCGACTGCGTGACCTCGGGCTGGCGGGCAAGGTCCTGCTCGGCAGCGACTTCCCGAACATCCCGTATCCCTACGCGCACCAGCTCCAGGCGCTGGAGCGCCTCGACCTCGGCGACGACTGGCTGCGAGCGGTGTGCTGGGACAACGCCGACCGTCTCCTCGATCTCGCTCCCGACTACACTCGGCCACCAGGCCAGGGATGATCGGGAGATATTTGTGAACGAGGAGAACGTCGCCCTCATCAAGAGGTTCTACGACGCTTTCGGGCGCCGCGACGCCGACGCCATGGAACGGTGCTACCACCCCGACGCGACCTTCGGCGATCCCGTCTTCCAGGATCTCGAAGGCCGGGACAAGGTCATGGGGATGTGGCGGATGCTTCTCGGCCGCAGCGCCGACATCACCGTGACCGCACGCGACATCACCGCGCAGGACCACGAGGGCACGGCGCACTGGACCGCCCATTACACCTTCAGCCAGACGGGCAGGCCGGTCGTCAACGAGGTCGACGCCCTGTTCCGCTTCGAGGAAGGACTGATCGTCCGGCACCACGACGAGTTCGACTTCAGGCGGTGGTCGAGGATGGCCATGGGAAAGCCGGTCGGGCTCCTCTTCGGCTGGACCCCGATGTTTCGCGCCACGGTCAGGGGCAGGGCGACGCAGTCACTGCAAGAGTTCATGAAGGCCTGACGGGGAGACGCGTGTGACCGACCGGCGAGTGCGTGGCCTGCGGAGCCTGGTCCGCGGACGTTCCGGCGTCGTCCGCGACTCTCCCGAGCGGTCGATGGACCCCCGCTCCACGGACGACAAGCCCATCCCGCCCCGGTCGCACATCATCGACAACGCGATCTACGTGAACGGCTGCCGGACCACGACTCCCGAGTCGCTGCCAGAAGCCTTCAAAAGCCTGAAGAACACTCCGGGCAGCATGGCCTGGATCGGTTTCTACCGGCCCGAGGACGCGGTGATCCTCAACGTCGCCGAGGAGTTCGACCTGCACGAGCTGGCGGTCGAGGACGCCATCGTCGCCCACCAGCGGCCCAAGGCTGACCGCTACGGGGACACGCTGTTCGTGGTGCTCCGCCCGGCCAGATACCTCGACGAGGCCGAGGAGGTCGACTTCGGCGAACTGCACGTCTTCGTCGGCCACAACTTCGTGATCACCGTACGGCACAGCGAGGCCCCCGACCTCTCCCAGGTCCGCAGCCGGATGCAGGACGACCCCGAGCTGCTCGGCCAGGGGCCGCAGGCGGTGCTCTACGCCATCCTGGACGCGGTCGTGGACGGCTACGCCCCCGTGGTCGCCGGCCTGCAGAACGACATCGACGAGATCGAGGTCCAGGTCTTCGGCAACGAGCCCGGCGTCTCGCGCCGCATCTACGAGCTGTCGCGAGAGGTGATCGAGTTCCAGCGGGCCACCCAGCCGCTGCTCGGCATGATCGAGGGTCTCATCGCGGGGGCGGTCAAATACGGGGTGGACGGGGAACTGCAGCGATACCTGCGCGACGTGGCCGACCACGCGATCACCGTGGCGGAGCGGGTCAGCGGCTTCCGCCAGATGCTCCACGACATCCTCGTGGTCAACTCCACCATGGTCGCCCAGGCCCAGAACGAGCACATGACGAACCTCACCGAGGCCAGCAACGCCCAGAACGAGGAGGTCAAGAGGATCTCCGCCTGGGCCGCGATCCTGTTCGCGCCCACCCTCGTCGGAACCATCTACGGCATGAACTTCGACGTCATGCCCGAGCTTCACTGGGCGTGGGGCTACCCGTTCGCGGTGCTCCTGATGGCGGGGGTCTGCACGACCCTGTACATGGTGTTCAAACGCCGCGACTGGCTGTAGGCGTCGAACACCGGGACCTGTCGCGAGCGCCGGGCGCCGGACCGGCGGCGGGAAGGTCCTCGACCCCGGGCGAGCCCGCCGCCGGGCGGTGGCGGGCCGCTCCGGCAGCCGCGGGCCGGGATCAACCGAGCAGCTTGCGGGCGGCTTCCTCGATCGTGTCCTCCGACAGCAGCACGTGCTTGGCCGCGTCGCCCAGCGGGATGAAGCTGTCGGAGGAGGTCACCCGGGCGATCTTGCCGGTGAAACCCCTGTCGAGCAGCTCGGCGATGACGGTCTCGGAGACGCCCCCGGTGCGGCGGGTCTCGTCGGCGATCAGCACCTTGCCGGTCAGCTCCGCCGCCCGCATCAGGTCTTCCACCGGCAGCGGGGAGAGCCAGCGCAGGTCCAGGACCCGGCAGCTGAACCCCTCCGCGGTGAGCCTGACCGCGGCGCGCAGGCTCATCCGCAGGCCGTTGCCGAAGGTCACGATGGTCAGGTCGCGGCCGTCGCCGTAACTGCGGGCGCGGCCGATCGGGATGTGGGTCTCCGCCCAGCGGGCCGGAGGGACGTACGGCGAGAGCCAGCCCTTGTCGTCGTCCTCGAACAGGTCGCGGGTGTTGTAGAGGGCGATCGGCTCAAGGAAGACGCAGACGCTGCCGTCGGCGCGGGCGGCGGCCAGACAGGTGCGCAGCATCGAGGCGGCGTCGTCGGGCCGGGCGGGGGAGGCCACGACCAGACCGGGGATGTCACGCAGCGCGGCGATGGAGTTGTCGTTGTGGAAGTGACCGCCGAAGCCCTTCTGGTAGGCGTAGGAGGCGACGCGCACCACCATCGGGTTGCGGAAGGCGCCCTGGGAGAAGAAGGAGAGCGTCGCGGCCTCGCCCCGGATCTGGTCGAGCGCGTTGTGCAGGTAGGCCAGATATTGGATCTCGGGCACCGGCAGCAGCCCGGAGACCCCCGAGCCAAGGGCCAGGCCCAGCACGGCCTGCTCGTCGAGGTGCGTGTCGAACACCCTTCCCAGGCCGAAGCGTTTCTGCAGGCCCCGGGTGACGCCGTAGACGCCGCCCTTGCGGGCCACGTCCTCACCGAGGACCAGCATCTCGGGGTGGACGGCCAGAGCGTCGGTCAGGGTCCGGTTGATCGCCTGGGAGAGGGTCAGCGGACCCTCCTGCTCGGGCAGCCTGCCGCCGAAGGCCCTGCTCCTGGCCTCCGCCTCCGCGGCCACGGCGCTGGCCTGCGCGACGGCCGCGGGCGTGCGCGGGGCAAGCGGCTCCATGATCTCTGCGGCCGAGATCAGCCGGGGTCGCCGCGAGCTCTCCATGGCCATCTTGAGCAGGTGCTCTCGCGTCGTCTCGTAGCGGAGCAGCAACTCGTCGGGGGTGATCAGACCGGCCTCGACCAGCAGGCGCGCGGTCGCGACGAGCGGGTCACGCTCCAGGTCGCCGTTGATCTCCCGCTTCGTCCGGTAGGACAGCTCCACGTCGGAACCCGCGTGGCCCATCAGCCGGACCGTGCTGACGTGCAGCAGGGCCGGGGCACGGTGGGTGCGAACGTGCTCGGCGGCGCTCTTCGCCACGTCGTGGATGTCGGCCAGGTCGCAGCCGTCGGCCGCGAAGTAGCGAAGCAGCGGGTGGTGGGCCCCCTCGACCCATCCCTGCGGGGTGCGCACGCTGATGCCCAGGCCGTTGTCCTCGCAGACGAACAGGATCGGCATCCCCAGGCCCTGATAGGTGCCGTAGGCGGCGGTGTTGAGCCCGGACAGGGCGCTGGCGTGGTTGATCGAGGCGTCGCCGAAGCTGCACACCGTGATCGCGTCGTCCGGCCAGGCACTCGGCAGGCCGAGCTGGCGGGCACGCTCGATGGCGAAGGCCACGCCCACCGCACGAGGGAGGTGGCTGGCGATCGTGGACGTCTGCGGGATCACCGCCAGGCCGGGGTGGCCGAAGACCTTGTGCCGCCCGCCCGCCATCGGCTCCTCGGCCGCGGCGGTCAGGCCGAGCAGCACGTCGCGCAGCCCTTCCTCGGGCAGGCGCCCCGCCATCGCGGACCGGGTCAGGTAGAAGGCCCCGGAACGGTAGTGAAGGAGGGCGGGGTCGGTGGTGCGCAGCGTCGCGGCGATCGCGGCGTTGCCCTCGTGCCCGGCCGAACCGATGGTGTAGAAGCCCTGGTCCTGCTCGCGCAGCCAGCGCGCGGTGACATCCAGGAGTCTGCTGCCGAGTTGGAACTCGAACAGCTCACGGCAGCGAGCCCCGGTCAGGCTCGTGCCCTCTCGCACCGGCAGACCGGGATCGCGTGGGGCCCCGGGGGAGAGGGCGGCCACCGCCTCGGTGAAATGAGTCTCAACACTGTCGCGGACCACGGTCTGATTATGTCCTCATCGTCGGGTCTCGTCCTCAACCTTGACAGGTTTGGCCCGCCACGGTCAGTGGATCGATCCTATTCGACAGACCTCCATAACAGATTGTCAGATTTATGAACTCATGACTTGTTATAGCCGTCTACTTGGTGGAACGACGTGGCACCCTCAAGCCGCGTGAAACCAACGGGAAGGACGGAAGGCCCGAATGGTCAAACGCATTCGTGTCGCCGTCGTGGCAGCACTGGGCATCGCGACGCTGGTCGCGGGCCCGGTCACGACGGCATCAGCGGGGACGAGCATCGCCGACCCCGCAGTCACCACAGTGTCGGTGAGCCCCAACCCGATCGTGGTGAAGGGCTCCGAGACGGTGAAGGTCACCTTCACCGCGGAGACCAGGGACGACGCGTCCAAGGTCACCGGTGTGATCAAGCCGGAAGTCGGCGTCGAGACCAGGTTCGACCTGTCGAAGGACGCGGACCTGGGCTCGGGCAAGGCCAGGTGGAAGTACTCCAAGGACTTCAACCGCCAGTCAACCCCCACCACGTGGACCTTCCAGGCGGTCGTGGGCGACTCGACGCCCGTGTCCACCGGCTTCAGCGTGAAGCAGGTCTACGAGACCGACTTCGACGACATCGCGGCGACCCCCTCGGTCGTGAGCGAGGGCGGATGGGTCACCCTCAGCGGCGTGCTCAGGCAGAACGGCGCCGGCGGCTGGGCCGCCGTGCCCGACGCCAGGGTCCATCTCGCCTTCAGGCCGCTGGGCGGTTCCTACAGCCGTCTCCCCGCCAGCGTGGAGACCAACGGCCAGGGCAGGTTCTGGCTCAAGGCCAAGGCGTCCAAGTCGGGCCACTGGCGAGCCGAGTACGACGGCTCGCCGACCCGCCTCGAGGCCAGGAGTGAGACGGACCGGGTGGACGTCAGGGCCGAGGCCCGCTCCAGCCGGATCGTCGACTTCGGCGCCAGGCCCGATCCGGTGACCGAGGGCGACAGGCTGAGCGTCGGCGGCCGCCTGCAGCTCGACACCCGGCACGGCTGGGACGGCTACCGGGGCCAGAAGGTCGCCATCCTGTTCCGCGCCGACGGCTCGTCCCGCTGGGGCCAGGTGGGCAGCGACTGGACCGACCACAACGGGCGCTTCGGCGTCGCGGTGACGGCCAGGCGTTCGGGAGACTGGCGTGCCGAGTTCCGCGGCGGCGACGGTGTCAAGGGCAGCGGCAGCCGTACCGACCACGTGACGGTCCGCAAGCCGGAGCCCGCGCCGGAGCCGGAGCGTGCGGCCAGCCGGGTCATCAGCTTCAACGCCTCACCGGAGCCCGTCCGCTACCGCAAGTACCTCAGGTTCACGGGCAAGCTCCAGGTCGACGACGGGGGCTGGGAGGGCTACCGGGCCAAGGTCGCGCTGTACTTCAAGGCCACGGGCTCGACGAAGTGGCGCTACGTGAAGACCACGTCGGCCAACGGCAGCGGCAAGCTCTACACCAAGACCGTGGCTTACGGTTCGGGTTACTGGAAGTTCGTCTTCAAGGGCGACGACGACTTCTACGGTGACTCCAGCCGCAGTGACTACGTCAAGGTCAGGCGCTGAGCTGAGATCCAGGTCCGAGGCCCCGGCCCGGACCTGACATGCGGCGGCCCGGGTGCTCGAGCACCCGGGCCGCTTTTCTGCCTGACGCGGCGGTGTTCCCCCTCGGTTCCCCCTCGGTTCCCCCTCGGTTCCCCCTCGGTTCCCGCTCGGTTCCGCTCGGTGGGGCCGTACGGCGAGACGGCGGTGTCCGGCTGGGGCGAGAGGGGTCGGTGGTGCCCGATTTCACTTGCGGACGCAAACGGTAAAACAAGGCAAAACTTGCGGTGATGCGTCCGCCATATCCGGCGAACGGGACAAGTATTGAGGTGAGCGGCGGAACATAGGAGTCACAATGCGCGCAGGTGACGAAGGGCGGCCAGTGGTCGTCGGGTACGACGGTTCGAAAGCGAGCGAGCAGGCTCTCCGGTGGGGGATCGAAGAGGCCCGGATGCGATTCGACCCCCTGGTCGTCTGCTACGCCTGGCAGTGGCCGTCCCTCTCGATCCCCTTCAGCCGGGAGACGGCGGAGATCATACGGCGCATGAGCCGGCATGTGCTCGGCATGGGGGTGGATCTGGCGCGTGACCTGGCTCCCCGGGTGCGGGTCCTGGGTGAGGTGGTGGAGGGGTCGCCGTCGGCCGTGCTGGTGAGCGAGTCGGTCGCGGCGGAGATGGTCGTGATCGGACCCCGAGGATGGGGCGACGTCGAGGAGTCGCGGATCGGCCCGACCGCGGTCCAGCTTCTCTCCCACGCGCGCTCCCCGGTGACCGTCGTCAAGGAAGCCTCCCACCCGCGCACCAACCGCGTGGCGGTCGGCGTGGAGGGCGTCAGCCCGGGATCGCTGGAGCTCGCCGTGGCGTTCGAGGAGGCGAGGCTGCGCAAGGCGTCGCTGCTGGCGGTCTGCCTCTGTCCCGAGGGCATGGAGGACACGCGGCAGCCGGCCGTTCGCTTCAACACCAACATCGCGGTGTGGGAGGAGAAGTACTCCGGGGTGAACGTGGAGACCGTCGTCGAGACACACCCCCACGCGGAGGTGCTCCGCCGTGCGGCCGATCGCTCGGACCTGCTGGTGATCGGCGACCACGAGAGCGACGACCCGGTGGGGCTGCCGATCGGCCCGCTCTGCCAGTCGCTGCTGCGGGAGGCGTCGTGCCCGGTCGTCGTGGTCCCGTCACGGATGCTGTCCATGTCCCCGTGGTGAGAGGGCGGCGAGAGCGCCCCCTCCGGCGCGTCCCCGGTTCGTGAGCCCGTCGCCGGAGCCCTCGGCGGAGCAGCGCGGTGGCGAGGGCTCCGGCGATCCGGTGTTTCCGTCGCATGGGGATTCGGCGCGATTTTCCGTGAGAAGCGGGTAGACCTCGAGACCGAGTGGCGTGAAGATAAGCCGAGGGTCGTCGCCGGTACCCGTGGGTGACGAACGGCTGGCGGGTGACTTGGGCCTGCTCCCCGTCGCGTGCCGCGTTTGACGAAGGGCTTGCCGGAATCACCGTTCGCCAGGGTCTGACCACGACGAAATGAGGGCCAGGATGGGCGCGTTTCAGGGGTTTCACCATGTCAAACTGCCCGTCGCCGACGTGGCGCGCAGCCGTGACTGGTACGTGCGCGTCCTCGGGTTCACCGTCACCATCGAGTTCGTCGAGGAAGAGGTCCTCATGGGTCTCGCGCTGAGCGACCCGGGTGAGACCGTCCAGCTCGCGATCCGGCAGGACCCCGCGCGGGCCGCGGCGCTCTCCGGATTCGATCCGATCGCCCTGCGCGTTCCCGCCCGCGCCGATGTGGAGAAATGGCGGCGGCGACTCGACGACCTCGGTCAACCCCACGGCGGGATCGTCACCGGGCACAAGGGGGGATCGGTGCTCGTCGGCCTGCACGACCCCGACGGCATGGAGATCCGGCTCTACGCCGACTGAGGGCACACCGGCCGGCCCGGGGTCGCGCCGTGGCCGCGTCGCCTCCCGAGGCGTGCTCGTTCCGAGGTGTGCTCGCTCCGAGGCGTGCTCGTTCCGAGGTGTGCTCGCCGCCGGCGAAGGGGCGGGCGCCGGATGCCCCGATGGAGCGGCCGAGCCGACCTCGTGGAGGACGCGGTGGTCGAGGTCACCGTACCGGGGCGATCCGCGCCCCGAAGTAAACAACTTGTTTGCTTCATTTAGTTGACAACGGATCGTTTTAAGATCCATGCTGTCCGCATGTCCACTGAGCCTGATCAGCCGTTCGATCCCTTCACCCCTCCCGATCCGGGGCAGGCGCGAGCGCACCGCGTGTACGCGTCCCTTTTCCGCATCGCCGAGCGGCACGCGGCCACCGAGGCGCAGCGTTCCCGGCAGGTCCATCCCGAGGTCCTCGGACCGCACGAGGCCATCAGGCTCGTGTCGGTTCTCGCGGGCGGTGCCGCCGAGCACGAGGAGACCGAGCCGGAGGTGGACGACGCCGACATCACCGCCGCCCTGACCCTCATCCCGCTGGCGCGGGCGGAGATGGACCAGCTGGAGGCCGGGCTCCTTCTCATGGCGCGAGGCCGTGGTCTCACCTGGCAGGAAATCGCCTTCGGCCTCGGGCTCGGCACCTCCCAGGCCGCCAGGCAGCGCTACGAACGGCTGTCCGGCCGCCTGGCCGCGGAGCCGGACCGGAACGCGCCCCAGGGGACTCCGGCCGACCACCCGTAGGTCTTCCGGGGGCGGGTGTCCCGGCCGCCGGGCTGGAGGGAGTCCGCCGCGATCTCACCTCACCCGACGGGCGGCACCGCACCATCGCCTCCGTGGCCCACGCCTGGGGCTTCTCGGACGCCGGCCACTTCTCCCGCGGGTTCCACCACGCTTACGGCGTGCTGCCCGGCGCCTGGCAGCGCACGGCACGCCGATCCCGCCCGTGAGAGGCGTCGAAGGGAGATTCGGGGTCGTGGCGCGAGCTCGCCGGCGCGCTACCGGGCGGCGGTCACCTGAGGGGCCGTCGCCGGTCCCACCAGGGGATCGCCGCGGATCCGGGACGAACGACGGTTAACGAACCTTAACCCTGTACGTCCGCCAGTGCCGCGCGGGCCATGCCGCGCAGCAACTCGGCCATCGCCGCGGGCGCGAGCTCGCCCGCGCTGTGCGGGGTGGAGTTGAGCAGGCCGAAGACGGCGTGGGTCGCGGCGCGCAGGCGGGGCGGCGGGCAGGAGGGGTAGAGCTCGCTCAGCACGGTGACCCACTCCTCGACGTAGAGCCGCTGGAGGCGGCGGATCCGGCGGCGGGCGGGTTCGGGGACGTTGCCGAGCTCGCGATCGTGCACGGTGATCAGCGCCGGATGGCTCAGCGCGAACTCGATCTGGCCGGTGAGCAGGGCGTCCAGCGCGTGCTCGGCGTCGGGGGCCTCGGTCACGCGGCTGGTGGCCGAGGTGTGCAGGCGCTCGCTGATGTCCAGCAGCATCTCCGCCAGCAGGGCCTCCTTGCCGCTGAAATGCCGATAGAGGGCGGGTCCCGACGTGCCGACCGCGGCGCCGATGTCCTCGATGGAGACGCCGTGGAAGCCGCGCGCCGCGAACAGCCCGGCCGCGGCGTCCAGGATCTCCGCGCGCCGTGACCCACGATTGCGGGTAGGGCTCTGGGCAGTCGTCACCTCTCGCATGGTAGACGGTAACGTTAATAATGACTAACATCTGCATCGGAGTTAGTGACCATTAACCCACGGCGACGGAGCCGGGCAAAGGGGGCTCACATGAGTGGCTGGCCGGTGCTGCGAAGCGCCTGCGATCCAGGGGGTGAGGGCTTCAAGGGCAACGCCGAGGTCAACGAGCGCCTCGCCTCCGACCTGAGGGAACGGGTCGCGGTCGCCGCGCTGGGAGGCCCGGAGAAGTCCCGGGACAGACATGTCTCCCGGGGCAAGCTGCTGCCCCGCGACCGCGTCGACTCCCTGCTCGACCCGGGCTCGCGATTCCTGGAGCTCTCCCAGCTGGCCGCCACCGGGCTGTACGGCGACGAGGCCCCCGCGGCCGGGATCATCACCGGCGTGGGCCGGGTCTCCGGCCGCGAATGCGTGGTCGTCGCCAACGACGCCACCGTCAAGGGCGGCACCTACTACCCGATCACGGTCAAGAAGCACCTGCGGGCCCAGGAGGTCGCCCTCCACAACAACCTGCCGTGCGTCTACCTCGTCGACTCCGGCGGCGCGTTCCTGCCCAAGCAGGACGAGGTCTTCCCCGACCGCGAGCACTTCGGCCGGATCTTCTACAACCAGGCCACCATGTCGGCGCGGGGCATCCCGCAGATCGCCGCGGTCCTCGGCTCCTGTACGGCGGGCGGCGCCTACGTCCCGGCGATGAGCGACGAGGCGGTGATCGTCCGCAACCAGGGCACGATCTTCCTCGGCGGCCCGCCGCTGGTGAAGGCCGCGACGGGGGAGGAGGTCTCCGCCGAGGAGCTGGGCGGCGGCGACCTGCACGCCAGGGTCAGCGGTGTCACCGACCACCTCGCCGACGACGACCGCCACGCCCTGAAGATCGTCCGTGACATCGTGGCCACCCTCGCGCCGCGCACCCCCTCCCCGTGGGACCGCGTCCCCGCCGAGGAGCCGCTCCACGACCCCCGCGACCTCTACGGCATCGTCCCGGCCGACACCCGCACGCCGTACGACGTACGCGAGGTCATCGCCCGTCTCGTGGACGGCAGCCGGTTCCTGGAGTTCAAGGCCGAGTACGGCGCCACACTCGTCACCGGGTTCGCCCACCTCCACGGCCACCCCGTTGGGATCGTCGCCAACAACGGCATCCTGTTCGGCGAGTCCGCGCTCAAGGGCGCCCATTTCATCGAGCTGTGCGACCGCCGCAACATCCCGCTGGTGTTCCTGCAGAACATCAGCGGGTTCATGGTCGGCAAGGCGTACGAGGCCGGGGGCATCGCCAAGCACGGCGCCAAGATGGTCACCGCCGTCGCGTGCGCCCGGGTGCCCAAGTTCACCGTGGTCATCGGCGGCTCGTTCGGAGCCGGCAACTACGCGATGGCCGGGCGCGCCTACTCACCCCGCTTCCTGTGGATGTGGCCCGGAGCCCGCATCTCGGTGATGGGCGGCGAGCAGGCCGCCAACGTGCTCTCCACGGTCGGCAACGCCGACCCCGACGCCATCCGCGCGCAGTACGAGGAGCAGGGCAACCCCTACTACTCCACCGCCCGCCTCTGGGACGACGGGGTCATCGACCCCCTCGACACCCGCACCGTCCTCGGCCTGGCCCTGTCCGCCTCGGCCAACGCCCCCCTCGACCCCGTCGGCTACGGCGTCTTCCGGATGTGACCATGACCCACCCATCGGCTCCTCACCCCTCACCGGGAGCGCCCGGAATGTTCGACACCGTTCTCATCGCCAACCGGGGCGAGATCGCCCTGCGGATCATCCGTACGCTCAGGAGGCTGGGCATCCGCTCCGTCGCCGTGTACAGCGACGCCGACGCCGGCGCGCGGCACACCCGCGAGGCCGACGTCGCGCTGCGGCTCGGCGGCGGCTACCTCGACATCGGCCAGATCCTGGCCGCCGCCGCGGAGACCGGAGCCCAGGCGGTGCACCCCGGCTACGGCTTCCTGGCCGAGAACGCGGCCTTCGCCCGGCGGTGCGCCGAGGCCGGGCTGGTGTTCGTCGGCCCGCCGCCGGAGGCCATCGAGGCCATGGGCGACAAGATCCGCGCCAAGGCCACCGTCTCCGCGGCCGGAGTCCCCGTCGTCCCCGGCGGCGCCGAACCGGACGACGACCTGGCCGCCGCCGCCGAACGGGTCGGATTCCCCGCGCTGATCAAGCCCTCGGCGGGCGGCGGCGGCAAGGGCATGGTGCTGGTGCACTCCGCGGCGGAACTGCCGGACGCGCTGGAGTCGGCCCGCCGTACGGCGGCCGCCGCGTTCGGCGACGCGACGCTGCTGATCGAGCGGTTCGTGGAGAACCCCCGGCACATCGAGATCCAGGTGATGGCCGACACGCACGGCAACGTCATTCACCTGGGCGAACGCGAGTGCAGCCTCCAGCGCCGCCACCAGAAGATCATCGAGGAGGCGCCCTCCCCGCTGCTCGACGCCGCCACCCGGGCGAGCATGGGCGCGGCGGCGGTCGAGGCCGCCAGGTCCGTCGGCTACGTCGGCGCGGGAACGGTCGAGTTCATCGTCCAGGGCACGACCGCCGACTACTACTTCATGGAGATGAACACCCGGCTGCAGGTCGAGCACCCGGTCACCGAACTGGTCACGGGGCTGGACCTGGTCGAGCTCCAGCTCAGGGTCGCGGCCGGCGAGCCGCTCCCGCTCGCCCAGGACGAGGTACGGCTGAACGGCCACGCCGTCGAGGCCCGCGTCTACGCCGAGGACCCCTCCCGGGGCTTCCTGCCGACCGGCGGCCGGGTCCTCGCGCTCCGCGAGCCCGAAGGCGTCCGCGTGGACTCCAGCCTGATGGTCGGAGGAGTGGTCGGCAGCGACTACGACCCGATGCTGTCCAAGGTCATCGCCTGGGGACCCGACCGGGCCGGCGCGCTGCGGCGGCTGGACGGGGCGCTCGCCGCGACGACCGTGCTGGGCGTGCCCACCAACATCGCCTTCCTGCGCGCGCTGATCAACCACCCCGAGGTGGCCGCCGGAGACCTCGACACCGGCCTCGTCGAGCGCCACCTCGACGAGCTGGTCCCCGGCGAGGGCGTCCCCGCCGACGTCCTGACCGCGGCGGCCCTGGTCCTGCACCAGGAGCACGTGCCCTCCGTGCCCGCGGATCCGTGGGACGTGCCCGACGGCTGGCGGCTGGGCGAGGCCGCATGGACCACCTGGCGCCTGGAGAGCCGCGACGGCGTGGCCGAGATCCGGGTGCGCGGCCTGCCCGAGACCGGAGCCGAGGTCCGTTCGCTCGACGGCGACCCTGACCCGTCGCGGGCGACGCTCTCGCGGGACGGCGGCGATCTGCTGGTCACCCACGGCGGGACCGCGCGCCGCTACGCCCTCGCCAGGGACGGCGGCACGATCTGGCTCGGCCGCGACGGCGACACCTGGGCGCTCACCCGCCGCCATCTGGGCGACCCGGCCGACCGCGCGGGCGTGGGCGGCAGCGCGGACGGGGTCGTCCGCAGCCCGATGCCCGGCACGGTGCTCGTGGTCAAGACGAGCGTGGGGGAGCAGGTCGCCGAAGGGCAGCCGCTACTCATCGTCGAGGCGATGAAGATGGAGCACACCGTGACCGCGCCGATCGCCGGGGTGGTCGCCGAACTGCCGGCCCGAGCCGGGCAGGCGGTCGGGATGGACGCGGTACTGGCCGTGGTCCGGCACGAGGAGGCGTCATGATGCGTGAGCCGTACGGGATCAGGGCGGAAGGGCTGCCGGAGCGGGTCACGATCTACGAGGTCGGGCCGCGCGACGGGCTGCAGAACGAGTCGGCGGTGATCCCCGTCGAGGTCAAGGCGGAGTTCATCGCCCGGCTGGCCGCCGCAGGGCACCGTGTGATCGAGGCGACCAGCTTCGTGCACCCCAAATGGGTGCCCCAGCTCGCCGACGCCTCCGAACTGCTGGCGGGCCTGGACCGGGTCCCCGGCGTGCGCTACCCGGTGCTCGTGCCCAACGAGCGGGGCCTGGACCGGGCACTCGAACACGGCGTCCAGGAGATCGCGATCTTCGGAAGCGCCACCGAGACCTTCGCCGCCAAGAACCTGAACCGGACGCTTGACTCGCAGTTCGAGATGTTCGAGCCGGTGGTTGCGCGGGCGCTGGAGCACGGCCTGAAGGTCAGGGCCTACGTGTCGATGTGCTTCGGCGACCCGTGGGAGGGGCCGACGCCGATCGACCAGGTGGTCACCGTGGGGCGCCGCCTGCTCGACCTGGGCTGCTTCGAGCTGTCGCTCGGCGACACCACGGGCGTCGCCACCCCCGGCCACGTGAGCGCGCTGATCGGGGCCTTCGGCGGACCGTCGCGGCTGGCGGTGCACTTCCACGACACCTACGGCCAGGCACTGGCCAACACCCTCACCGCCCTCCGCGAGGGCGTGACCGTGGTGGACGCCTCCACCGGAGGCATCGGCGGCTGCCCGTACGCCGAGAGCGCCACCGGCAACCTCGCCACCGAGGACCTCGTCTGGATGCTGCACGGCCTGGGCATCGAGACCGGCCTGAACCTCGAGTCGCTGGTCGAGACCAGCACCTGGCTGGCCGCGAGACTCGGCCGCCCCAGCACCTCGCGGGTCGTCCAGGCCCTGGAGAAGAACCCGGCGCGCTGAGCGGCCGACCACTACGTCAAGGAGTAACGATGCCCAAGCTCAACGAGGACTACGAAGACCTCCGCAAGACCGTCGAGGCGTTCGCCCGCGACGTGGTGGCCCCGGTGATCGGGGACCTCTACCAGCGCGAGGAGTTCCCCTACGACATCGTGCGGCAGATGGGCGCGATGGGCCTGTTCGGGCTGCCGATCCCGGAGGAGTACGGCGGCATGGGCGGCGACTACTTCGCGCTCTGCCTCACGCTGGAGGAATTGGCCAGGGTCGACTCCAGCGTGTCCATCACCGTGGAGGCCGCGGTGTCGCTGGGCGCGATGCCGATCTACCGGTTCGGTACGGCGGAGCAGCGCGCCGAGTGGCTGCCCCACCTGACCTCCGGGCGGATGCTGGGCGCGTTCGGCCTCACCGAGCCGGGCGGCGGCAGCGACGTGCCGGGCGGCATGCGGACTACGGCCGTGCTGGACGGGAACGAGTGGGTGATCAACGGTACGAAGGCGTTCATCACCAACTCCGGCACCGACATCACCGGCGTCGTCGGCGTGGCCGCGATCACCGGCGAGCGCGCCGGCGGCAAGAAGGAGATCTCCACGATCCTGGTCCCCGCAGGGACGCCGGGCTTCACCGTCTCGAAGAAGTACTCCAAGGTCGGCTGGAACTGCTCCGACACCCGCGAGCTCTCCTTCGACAACTGCCGGGTCCCCGCCGAGAACCTGCTCGGCGAGCGCGGCCGGGGTTACGCGCAGTTCCTGCAGACCCTCGACGAGGGCCGCATCGCGATCGCCGCCCTCTCGGTCGGCCTGGCCCAGGGCTGCGTGGACGAGTCCCTGCGCTACGTCCGCGAGCGCCAGGCCTTCGGCCACCCGATCGGCCACTACCAGGCCATCCAGTTCAAGATCGCCGACATGGAGGTCCGCACCCACACCGCCCGCCTGGCCTACTACCATGCGGCGGAGAAGATGCTGGCCGGTGAGCCGTTCAAGAAGGAGGCGGCCATCGCCAAGCTCGTCGCCGGTGACGCGGCCATGGACAACGCCCGCGACGCCACCCAGATCTTCGGCGGCTACGGGTTCATGAACGAGTATCCCGTCGGCCGCTTCTACCGCGACGCCAAGATCCTGGAGATCGGCGAGGGCACCAGCGAGGTCCAGCGCATGCTCATCGCCAGGGAACTGGGCCTGAGCGACCTCTGACCCGCGGATACAGGGGACAGGGGGAGAGCTGGTTCGGCCACCGCCCCGCCGCGGAGACAGTCCCAGAACCAGCTCTGTTCCGTCCCTGTTCCGTCAGACGAGAAACGCGGCCGGAACAGGCGGTCATCGATCGCCTGCCGGGCACGCTCGTATGAGCCTGGCTGCATGTGCGCGTAGACCCGGAGAGTGAAGCCAGGTTTCCAAGGTATCGGTGGTGCGGTCGGCCACGACGTCGATGCGCCGGCGGGTCTCGGCGTTGATGAGCACGGTGGCGTAGCGGTGGCGGCGGCGCAGGGCGAAATCATTCACCCCCAGCACCCGGGGCACCTGCGGCTGTGGCAAGGGCAGACGCAGCAGGATGCGTAGGGCGGTATGCCGGGACAGGCGCACGGCCGGGGCGGACAAAGTCCGCGCGCCGGCGCGTCCGGCCAGCTCGCAGACCACCGCGCGGATTTGGCCGGTCAGGCGGGATGTGCGGCGTTGGTAGCGTTCCAGCACGCCGTTAACCGGACAGACCCCATCCGCGGAACCGGCCCAGGCGTCACCCATGTTCGGGTGCACTGGTTCGGCGCAAGTGACCGTGCAGGAACGTGTGGACGCCCGCCGTGACCGTCTTGGTGATCTCTTCGGTGGACAGGGTGGCGTGATGCGTTGGCAGCCCAGCTGAGACCAGCAGCAGCAGGTGCAGCGCCGCGCGGTCAGGGTCGTCGATGCGCAGCACTCCTTGTTTCGCCAACTGCCGCAGGTGTCCGGCGAGTTCGCGGCGGACCCGCCGCGGCCCGGTCTCCTGCCAGGCGTCGATCGCTTCTTGAGGGATGTGGCCCGCTTCGGCGTTGACCTGTCCGACCAGGAAGAAGTGGGCGGCGCTTTCGGGCATTGGCGTCGCCCAGTCCAACCCGAACTCGATGAGGTCGGTCTCCACGTCGATGACCTTGCGCAGGTGGCGGTCGATGATGGCGATTTGGACGTCGGCCGCCCGAGTGGCGCTCTCCTGAATCACGGTCAGGAACAATTCGGCCTTGTCGGTGAAGTGGTTGTAGATGGTCCGGGTGGACACACCGGCCTCGGCCGAGATCGCGTCGATGCTGGCGCGGGTGTAGCCGTCGCGGGCGAACACCGTCAGGGCACCGTCCAGGATCGCCTGCCGCTTGCCGGCCCGTCCCCTGAGAGGGTGGGATGTCGTGGTGTTTTCCCTGGTCATCTCGGATCCTCCAGCATATTTACATCTATCGTTTTACTTTTTGCCATATGCGTTGTACTTTATCTCATGCCGCAGCCCTGCGGCACACCGTGAGGAGAACACGCATGATCAGGATCGCCATCGTCATCGGCAGTACCCGCCCCCGCCGCCGGAGCGCGGTCGCGGCCCACTGGGTCGCCGAGGTCGCCGCCCACCACCCCGCCGTCACCGCGGGAGAGGCGACCTTCGAGGTCGTCGACCTGGCCGAATACGACCTGTCGGTACTGGATGAGCCCCTGCCCGCCCTGTTCGGCGACTACCGCCACGCGCACACCAACCAGTGGGCCCAGACCATCGCCTCCTTTGACGGTTTCGTCTTCGTCACCCCCGAGTACAACCACTCGGCCCCGGCCGCACTGAAGAACGCCATCGACTTCCTGTTCGCCGAGTGGAACAACAAGGCCGCCGGCTTCGTCAGCCACGGCGTGCACGGCGGCGTGCGTGCCGTGGAGCACCTGCGGCAGGTCATGACCGAGCTCCAGGTGGCCAACGTACGCACTCAGGTCGCGCTGTCGGCCTTCACCGACTTCGAGATCACCGATCCGGCCGAGCCCGGTGTCATCGCCCCCGGACCGCACCAGGAGCCGATCCTGAACGAGGTGCTCGACGAGGTCATCGCCTGGTCCCGGGCGCTCAAGCCGCTGCGTGAGGCAGCCGGTCAGACGGTGGCCGCGTGAGCATGCGCTACCGGCTGCTGGGCCGTACCGGGCTGCGCGTCTCCGAGGTTTTCCTCGGCGCGATGACCTTCGGCGAGGAGCAGATCGGCGCCTCGCCTCAGGAGGCCCGCCGCATCCTCGATCTGTACGGCGAGGCCGGCGGAAACCTCATCGACACCGCGAACTTCTACTCCGGCGGGCGGAGCGAGACCATCCTGGGCGAGCTGCTGACCGGCTGCCGCGACCGGTTCGTTGTGGCCAGCAAGTACACCGTCTCGCGCGACGGCGGCGACCCCAACGCCGCCGGCAGCCATCGCAAGAACCTCACCCTGTCCCTGGAGGCCAGCCTGCGGCGACTGGGCACCGACTACCTCGACCTGTACTGGGTCAACCTGTGGGACCGGCACACCCCGATCGAGGAGACCATGCGGGCGCTGGACGACGCCGTGCGTGCCGGGAAGATCCTCTACGTCGGCATGTCCGACGCCCCGGCTTGGGTCATCTCCCACGCCAACACACTGGCCGAGTGGCGCGGCTGGACCCCGTTCGCGGCCATCCAGGCCCCCTACAGCCTGCTCAACCGCGACATCGAACGCGAACTGCTGCCCATGGCCCAGGCGTTCGGCCTGACGGTCGCCGCCTGGGGTCCGCTCGCCCATGGCGTCCTGTCCGGCAAGTTCGACCCTGCGGCGGGGCCACGAGAAAGCACGCGGATCAGCGCGCGCTCGCTCGGAGCCCGCGAGCACGCCGTCGCCCAGGCGGTGCGGGAAGTCGCCGACGAGATCGGTGCAACCCCCGCGCAGGTGGCCATCGCCTGGACCCGGGCGCGCTCCCGGGCCGTGCACCCGATCTTGGGCGCCAGGACCGCGAAGCAACTCAGGGACACGCTCGGCGCCCTGGATCTCACCCTGCCCGACCATGCCGTGCGACGCCTGGAGGCGGCCACCGACTTCACCCTCGGCTTCCCCGGCGATTTCCTGGCCCAGGCCGGCCCGGCGGTGTTCGGCGAGTCCGCTGCCAGGCTCGACGGAAGACGACTCCCATGAGCGAAGAACTCGCGCCCGCGGTCGCACCCGGCCCCGTCTCGAGGGCCGGTCTCAGGCCCCGGCGATGCGACAGTCGTCGGGTCTGTGTCATCCAGTGATGGGCTTCGGAATCCGACGACTTCGGAGTGGGCCGGGCTCGCTCGTCCGAGGAAGACATTCGCGCCACGGAAGCCGCAGGCGTGGTGACGGTCCCTGAGGATGACGCCGAAGCGTCGAGGGCACATCGAGGGCACATGGCCTCGGAAGACAGTGGCGAGCACTGTCAACTGACGGCAGCGTTCTGACAGCTTGGAAGCGACTTCCCTGATTTCGCCGCAGGTCACGGACAGGCCGAATCAGAACCCGGCCTACAGGCCGAGTGGCTACCTAATTGATCTACATTGTTAAGCGAAGCGCTCAAGAGAACGTCGCGGCTGGGGATCGGTTGGGGACCACACGTTGTGCACACAGCTGAACAATCCGCATGTCGCCAAATGCCGTCCGTGGCTACCTGAAGCCGTTGATCTGCGAAAACGCCTACCCCAACGTCCTGGGGGTCAAGAGGGATGGGAGGCCGAGGGGCAGACGCCTGCACCCTCGCGATCTCGGCGCTTACGATGACGCCATGGGCCTGGGCAAGGGGAAGACGGAACACTCCGGAGCGCGTGACATGAGCCGAAAGCATGGGCACTGGGGGTTCACAGAGCCTTTTTCATCCTTGGGCGAGCCGGTGGTTCTGAAGAACAGCGATGGCCTTGCACAGGTGTCCCGCCTTGCTGGGGCTGCAGCGGAGCTTTCGCAGGATGCGCCAGCTCTTGAGCTGGGCGTTCGCGCGCTCGCCTGGACCGCGCAGGCGGGCGTGTGACCGATTGGCCCGCTTCTGCGATCCGGGCTTGTTCTTGCCCTTGTATGGAGTGAGGACCGGGCCTTCGGCTCCCTGGTAGGCCTTGTCTGCGAGCGTGATGATCCCGGCCCGTTCCAGCTGGCGCAGGATGCCCCAGATCCGGGCGGCGCTCAGATCATGGGTCTTGCCCGGCAGCGCCCCGGAGGTCCATAAGATCGTCCCGTCTGGTGAGGCGATGACCTGGACGTTCATCCCGTGTACCCGGTGCTTACCGGAGAAGTACGGCCGGTCGGCCTTGACCCGGTCGGTGCGGATGAGGGTGCCGTCCAGCACCAGGTAGTGCAGGCCGTCCTTGCTCGCTTTGCGCAGCGCTTGCCGGAGCTTCGGGGAGCGTGTCGACAGCAGTTTTACCGTCTCCTCCACGTAGCGCCATGCGGTCGTGGTCGACACTCCGAACCCGGCTCCGAGCTCGCTGAAGGTATCGCCCTTGCGTAGGTAGACCAGTGTGAGCAGGGCCTGCTGTCCGGGGTTCAGCCGCCGCCAGGTTGACCCGATCGCCTTGCGACGTCTGCGGATCAGGCCGGCTACGTAGTTCAGCGTTGAACGCGACAAATCGACGGCGGCGCGATAGAACAGCACCCGGAGCTCCTGGTTGTGACGGGCGTGGTTGTGGTGATCAACCCGTCTACCAGGAGCTTCTCTATGTCATCAGGCGAACGGCAGGCTCGCGATCAGGCTGTGACTTGCGGACCGCCATTAGAGGATGAAAAAGGTTCATTGACCTCGACCCCAAGGTGTGGGGCACCGACGTGATCCAGGCATGTGGCGTCCGCGACCGGCCGATCGCCGAAGCCGGGCTCTACCAGCTGTGGATCTCCTTATGGGTCGGCGGCGACGCACTATTTCTCTTGGTCGATTCGAAATGCCTTCCAGAAGATCGCTGCAGGTCAGCCGCCAGGGCGGATCAGATCTCGATGATCTGGCACTCAAGATGTCCACGCCTCGGGGTGAAAGGCCGCCTGACCGCGACCCAGCGATATCAGCCAACCGAACATTTGATGCGATACAGGACGATCTGCCTCCGCGTAGCGATCGAAATGTAACTCGTGCCCGGCGTTCGGTGACGGATCAGTGTGAATTGCGCGTCGCTCTGATCACGACACTTGTGGCATATCGCCTTTGATCATTACGAACGAGACTGCACTTTCTATGTGGAGGTCTCCTTGCGCATAACCACCGCCCTCTTGAGCGCCGCCGTTTCGGCCACACTCCTCATCCCCCCGGGGGCGGCAGCGGCCGATCCCACTGAGCCGCCCCAGCGGACCGTGCGGGACTTCGGCAACGGTCCCGAGCGGAACGAGGAGGCAGCCGGCGTCTCCGAGCAGGCCGAGACGTCCCGCACCCTCGCCGGGAAGCAGTCGGAGCAGTCGGAGCAGTACCGCTTTTTCCATGACCGGGATCGCGGGTACCCCAGACAGACCCAATTACCGGTCCCCGCCGCGAACCCGGCCGACGCCTCCATCAAGCTCGGGCTGGTGCCGTACCACGGCATCGCGCCCAAGCTGAACAGTCTGCAAAAGCTCAGCAAGCGGGTGAGCGCGGAGATCATCGCCCGCTCGCACCAGGGCCGCGACCTCTACCTCGTCACCGTCACCGCGCCGGAGAGCCGAAACGAGACCCGCGAGCAGGACCGGATCCGCGAGCGCATCGAGGAGGACTCGGCCGACGCCGCCCGCGACCGGAAGCTGCCCAAGCAGTACAAGGCGCCGGTCTTCATCAACAACAACATCCACGGCAACGAGTGGGAGGGCACCGACGCCGCCCTCCAGGTGATCGAACAGCTCGCCACCAGCACCGATCCCAAGGTGACCGACCTGCTCAGCCGTACCCGGTTGTACTTCAACATCACCGCCAACCCCGACGGCCGGTTCAACGGGGTGCGTGCCAACGGCGCCGGCTTCGACATGAACCGTGACTTCATCACCGCCTCGCAGCCCGAAGTCCAGGCGATGCGCCAGGTGATGATCGACACTCAGCCGGTCGCCATGATCGACCTGCACGGCTACGTCAACGGCACGCTCATCGAGCCGACCACGCCGCCACACGGCGGGAACTACGAGTACGACCTGTTCATCAAGAACAGCTACGCCAACGGGCTCGGCATGGAAGCCGCGATCAAGGCGCTGGGCTACACACCCGAGGCGGACGGCGTGCTCCCGCCGCAGATCCCGTTCCGGGACTCCACGGAGGGCTGGGACGACTGGCCTCCGATCTTCACCCCGCAGTACGCCCCCTTCCAGGGCGCGGTCGCCTCGCACACCATCGAGTTCCCCATGCGGGTCAACAACGCCGACTACACCAACCAGCCCGTCGAGGAGTTGCGCCGCCGCTCCTCGATCAACGTCGCCATCGCCGCCGCCGCCATGCGGGCCACCTACGGTTACGTGCAGGCCAAGCATGACCAGCTGATCGCCGACCAGATCGAGGTCTTCCGCCGGGGCGCCGCGGGCGAGCAGTCCAAGCCGGTGCCGCTCGGCATCGTGCCCGGCTTCGGCCCCGAAGACGTCTACAACACGACCTATCCGCGGGCCTACGTGATCCCGGCGGGCGGCCTGCAGCGCTCGGCCACGGCCGCCGCGCGCCTGGTGGACCATCTGATCGCCAACGACGTCAAGGTGGAGCAGGCGAAGCGGTCGTTCCGGCTGAACGGCAAGACCTACCCGGCCGACTCCTACATCGTGGACATGCACCAGCCCAAGCGCGGGCTGGCCAACGTGATGCTGGAGGCGGGCGCCGACATCACTCCCAAGGTCGACTCGATGTACGACATCTCCGGCTGGAGCCACGCCCTGCTCTGGGGCGCCACCGTGGACAGCGTCACCGACGGTTCCCTCCGTATAGACGCGAAGCCGGTCAAGGCCGCCGCCCCGACCGGCTCGGTTCCGAAGACCTCCGGTCCGCTCGCGCTGAAGGTCACCGACGCCAAGGAGGTCACGGCGCTCAACGACCTGCTGGCCCAGGGCGTCGCGGTGACCTGGACAGGCGACGGCACCCCGATCATCCCGGCCACCGCGCGGAAGGCCGCAGCGACCGTGTCCGACAGGTACGGCGTGGCCTTCACCCCGGCCGGCTCGGCTTCGGGTGTCCCGCTGTCCCAAGTGCGGATCGCCGCGGCCGTCTCCGCCGACGAGCTGTTCACGCTGCGCGAGATGGGCTTCGCCGTCACCCCGGTCTCCACAGCGGTCCTCAACGCCGGCTTCGACTGGAGTGAGACCGACGTGCTCTTCGTCTCCAGCGGGCTGAGCTACGCCACGCTCAACCCGGCGGCCAAGGCGGCGCTCGACACGTTCCTCACCACCGGCGGCGTGGTCACCCGGGGCAGCACCGGCGCGACCTTCAACACCGCCGCCGGGCTGCTCACCGCGACCTCGGTCGCCGGGCGCAGCGACGCCAACGGCGTGGTGCGGGTGGTCTCCTCGGGCGGTCCGGTCGGCGGTGGCTCGTCCGGCTACTCGTTCGTGTACTCGCCGCGCTGGTTCACCGGCCTCGGCCCCGAGGTCAAGGTCGAGCAGTCCTACGCGACCGACGGGCCGCTGGTCTCCGGCCACTGGCGCCCCAACGCCAACGGCACCGGCGGCCAGGACGCGGCCAAGGGCCAGGCGTCCGTCGTCAGCGGCCGGGACGAGCGGGGCGCGGCCGTGGTGTTGTTCGGCACCGAGCCGATGTTCCGCAACCACCCCAAGGGCCTGTTCCCGCAGGTGGCGAAGGCGCTGTACTGGTCGGCCTCGGTCACCGGCGCGGCCGTCACCACGCCCTGATCCAGTAGTAGGGGCCGGCGACCTCCCCGAGGTCGCCGGCCTCCGCGGGGAGTGCCGTACAGCAGCCCCGTACGGCGACACGGAAGCCTCGCGCGGTCTACTGGCCTGGATGCAGCAGAGCCTCGGCGATCTGCTGGACCCTGACCGCGGTGATCCCGGTTCGCTGCTCAACGGCCAGCGGGTGGTCGGTCGGCTCCACCTCGATGAGCGGGCGTTGCCCGGCTGGGCGAGTGTGCAGGTTGGTCCTGAGGTTGATCGTTGACGGCGAATAAACCGGCAGCTCCGTCGACAGCCAGCCGAAGTAGGGCGGTTCGCTCTCCCTGCCGGGGGCCTCCCAGAGTTCCGCGGCGCGGGCGAACTTCTCAGGGCTGAGCGAGACCCAGACGCCCCAGCTGAACACCTCGTCGAGGTCGGTCACGGAGATCTTGATCAACCCGCGTACGAAAAACGCCTGCCCCTGGATCACGCACTGGTCGGAGCCGAGCGCGCAGTCCGGGTCATCAGCCATCTCGGGCGTCCAGTAGACGGGGGCCTCCGTCGAGAAAGCCAAGGGCGGACCGTCGTGCCGCTGCCCGCAGCATGAACACATGAATCCGAGATCATTCGCCACCGGTCGAGGGTACTGAGGCGATCACGGTGACGACAACAGTGGAGCAGGGTGATCTCTCCGCCTGAAAAACAGACGGTCGGTGGTTCAGCTCCGTCCTTGATCACATCCATGGGCGCGCTTGGATGTGTCGTTTTCGGCTGTGGGCCAGGCGTCCGGGGTCAGGTAGTGGTTGCTGTGGCCTGCTTCGAGGACCGTGCGCAGACGGACGAGATGCTCGGTGTCTTCCGGGAGGTCCAGTCTCTGTAAGAGAGCATGGGCGGCGTGGGGTTCAAGGTCTCCGTAAACGTCGTGGTAGCTGCTGAGCAGACCCTTGAACAGGGCGAGGTGGAGATCGGGTAGTGCCACTCCTGCCTGGTAAACAGGGTGTTTGATCGGCCAGGGCACGGGACCGGAGATTTCCAGGACTCGCTTCGCTCGGCGGAACAGCGGATCCCGAACCATCTCATGGAGCCGGTCTCGGGCCTGCAACTCCTCGACATCGTTGCCCAGGACCTCGGCGAAGGCGACCTCCACCGTGGCACGGTCTTCGAACCAGTCGACCCACAACGAGTAGGTGATCGGCTCCGCTTGCTCCGGAGCCTCCAGCCGTCGGCGGTAGGCATCCCAAAGCAGCTCGGCTCGCACCGGGTCTTGCGCGTCCGCGAACGCGAAGCGAATCTCACACGTCACCCAGTAGTCGTCCAGGAGGTCCAGGAGTCCGAGGGCGAGCCGCAGGCGGCCGGCCGCATCAAGGTCAGGATCTTCCAGAACCGCGCCCGTCCACGCATGAGCCACCTCGTTGGCCGTCAGCCGTTCATCCGCCGACTCCTCATCGATCCAGACCCCCTCGCCGATCTGGGTGACGCCTTGTTCTGCCAGCCAGCGCCGTGCGTGCTCTCGCCCCTCGTGGTCCACAACGCCAAGTGTGAGCCACCACGGTGCGCGCCCGCCACAGAACGCGAGCCGGTCACCTGGCGTACTCGATCGTGAAGATGGATGGTCGGTGGCCACCTCGTCGCAGACGTCGGCGGAGGCCAGGCGCAGGTCTACGGACGATCTGGATCGACCGAGGCACGTGGCCGACCATGTCGTCGGCGGCCTGCTTCAGGTCATGGAGATCCCGAACACCGAACGGCGATCGAGCGCCCATGCCGCAACTCCGCGGATGAGCGCTGTACGGCAGCCGATACGGCAACGCCGCCTTACGGTCACACACCACCGGCCCACATCAGCCATCCGAGCAGGGCGAGATGCCGTTGACGAGGTATCTGCCCTTGCCTGCGAATCTGGTGGTCAGGTGTCGTACAAGCCGTCCCATGGTTCGTAGAAGCCGAGGTTGTCCGGGTAGAGCTCGGCGTGTTCGGTGTTCTCGAAGGTTTCGATGACGAGGCCGAACAGCACTCCGTCGACGTCGCGCCGGAAGGGACGGATGGCGATGTCATCGAAGCGGAGGCCGGGGAGCATGGCGAGCCACCGGTTCAACCGCTCCTGCGCGGTATCGACGGACGCTCGGTGATTGTCGTCGGTTCCGGTGCACTCGATTCTGGAGTCGAGGTGGTGGCCGGCGGCGTCGAAGGTGTGCAGGACGGCGTGCCGGCGCCGGTGCGCGGGCCAGTCATCGGTGATCGTGTAACCCTCCGGGAAGGCGGCGACGACGGAGCCGAGGAACTGGCCGCCCTCCCAGTGCCCGATAGTGCCAGTGTGGTAGCCGGGTTCGTACTTGATGGGGATGATCTCGGGGGCTGCCATGCGTGGGAGAGTAACCGCCGGGTACGACAGTGCTCCCTTACACTGTGCGTGATCTTGCTAACGGAAGTGCTGACACCGTCCCTGGACGTCCACTCACGTCCAGGGAAACGATCAAGCGTGAGGTGCCACGGAGTAGGGCTGCGGATACACGCCGCAGCGGAAGGGCTGGTCCGGATCGCGGCTCACCGGCTTTTTGTCGCTGAGGTGACACATTGAAAGAGGTGGCTCTGCAGCCGTACGCCCGGCTGCCGCGTGAGTACCGCGGCCTCAAGGTACTGGCCGGCACGGTCGACGCGTACGGCCGGGCGCTGTGGCTGCTGTCCGACAATCCGGACGCGCGATCGGACGACCTCTCCGGGAGCGGGAGGCTTACCGCGCTGTCCCGAAAGCAGCCCTACGACGCCTTGCTCGTCATGGACAAGAACGGAGCCGCGAGCGAACTCGTCCTCCATGACGTCCACCTGCTGGTCGGCAATCTCGACGCCCTGCCCAACGGCCGTTTCCTGTTGGCCGGGACCGCGGCCTGGCATCGTACGCCCGGTTCGACGACTGCCAACGCCCAGATCTACGGCCGCGACGGGCGGTCACGCCGTAGCTTTCCGATCGGCCAGGTCGGACACCTCCTTGCCGATCGGCGCCATAATGTGTGGACCGGCTACTTCGACCAGGCCATTTACGGCGATTCCATCAGCGCGCCCGGCCTTGTCCGCTGGGACACCGGCGGCAATCAGCGGTGGGCGTATCAGCCTCCCCCGGGAGCAGAGCCCATCGCCGACTGCTACGCGCTCAACGTCGCTGACGGCGTCGCGTGGGTCTACTACTACCAGGCGTTCTGTCTGCTTGAAATCCATACAGGCGGCCGGCTGACGGTCCGCGGCACACCCGTGAAGGGAGCCCATGGGCTTGCCGTACAGGGCGACCGGGTCACCTTCCTCGGGAGCAGGGGACATCATGACCGCTTACATCGGTGTCGCCTGACCGATGACGCCGTCCTCCTGGAGGAGGAGGCGATCCTCACCATGCCGGGTGGCAGGCCCCTCGGCCGCTACCGGGTCGTCAGCCGGGCACACACCCTCTACCTGCTCGATCCCTCATCCCACTCCTGGCATGTGTTTCCGACGTGAGAACCACGCATCTCCCGAGGCGGGTCAGCCGAGCTCACTCGTGGCGTCCGATGTCCGGCCGCGCCGACCTATGCGAGCACGGCGTCGAGGGTGTGGCGGCCTATTTCCGCTATCAGCGGGTTGTCGGCGGAATGGGATAGAAACGCGAGTGACAGCGCGAGCGCCCAGCCTCGTGCTCGTGCCCAGAGGTGGTCGTCGGGTGCGTACGCGCTCGCCGCCCGATAGGCGTTCTGGAAAGCGTCATGGCATTCGGCGGGCAGGAGCATCCAGGCCACGGACAGGTCCGTGGCGGGGTCGCCGGAAGTGATGTCACCGAAGTCGATCACGGCGCTGACGCGATCGCGATGGACCAGGATGTTGGCGGGATGAAGGTCGCCGTGCAACCACACCGGGGACCCGTTCCACGCCGGCACCGCGACCGCGGCCTCCCACGTGCGCATCACGGCCCCGCGGTCGACCAGACGGCCCAATACGCTCAGGTTCCGGGTGATCGTCGCGTCGCGGTCCGCGAGCGGGATGCCGCGGTGGGGGTTCACGGGGGCGTCCGGTGCGGCGGGAGTGTGCAGGGCGCCCAGAAATCCGGCGAGGCTGACCGCGGCGTCCCGCAGGTCGGCCGGCGGCTTTCGCGCGGCGATCTGTCCGGGCAGGAACGGGACGATGCTCCACGGCCACGGGTAGCCAGGACCCGGTTGCCCGACCCGCGCCGGGGCGGGAACCGGCAATGGCAGCCGCGGCTCAAGGACGGGCAGCCACTGCTGTTCGTGCGCAAGCAGCCTGGCGGCCACCGCACGCCTCGGCAGCCGGGCGACCATCGCGTCTCCGACCCGGCACATGACGTTGTCCCACCCGTTCGCCATCACCTCGATGGACAGGTGAGCGAGGTCGGGTTGCTGGGAGGCCAGGAGGCGACGAACCAGATCCGGTGAGACGTCCACTTCGGCGGCCGGCATGCGGTGAGGACCCACCTTGCGACCTTAGCCGACTGAACAACCGAACCCGTTGCTGAGCGCTGTTCCGTCGAAGCGCCATACCGGCCGGCGACCGACCGGTCGACACCGGATCGACCGGACGGCGGGGGAGGAGGTCAGGGCCGATGGGCGATGTTCCGGGCGGCCCACTCGGCCAGGACCCGCGCGCAGTCGGCCACCGACTCGCGCCAGCTTCTCGCCGCGTCCTCGTTCGCCTCGTCGCTGACGTGCTTGACGATCCGGATCGGGATCCCGGCCCGGGCCGCGGCCGCCGCCAAGGCGTAGCCCTCCATGTCGACCAGGTGGGCACGGGCGGCGAGCCGGTCGCGTGCGCTCTCGTCCGCGATGAAGGTGTCGCCGGTCGCCAGGATCGGGCCGTCGTCCTCATTCAGTGTCAGCGCCGCTCCGTAGGTCTCGCCGGTGAGGGCGAGCAGCAGATCGGTGTCCAGGTCGTGCTGGATCACGGTGCTGACGACGTGGGTGCCCGTCCACCCCGGGCGCAGCGCCCCCGCGGTGCCCAGATTGACGATGTGGGAGGGGCGGGGCTCACGGGCGAGAACGGTGCTCAACGCGACCGCGGCGTTGACCTTGCCCAGGCCGGTGATCAACACCGGCAGGCCGACGTCAAGGAATTGCGCTTCATCCTTGACCGCGAGCACGAGCAACGGGCGATCGGCGATGATTTTGCCGGCGAGTTCCATGGCCATACGTTAGGTCCTCGGCACGCCGGCACCGATATCGGGTGACCGTCGTCGGGACGGACCGAGCCGTCCAGGGGACTACCGGGACCCGGACAGGGTCCTGCGCCGTACGGCCTCGGCCAGCAGCGTGTCCCAGCGGGAGCCGATGGTCTGAAGGTCGTAGGCCGCGGCGGTGTTCTGGGCGGCGGCGCCGAGTTTGCGGCGCAGGTCCTGGTCGTCGATGAGCTCGCAGATCGCCTCGGCGAGGGCCTCGACGTTCTTCGGCTCGACCAGCCGGCCGTCGACACCGTCGGTGATGATCTCTCCGGGACCGGTGGGGCAGTCGAAGGCGACCGCCGGCAGGCCCTTGCTCATGGCCTCGATCAGGGCCATGGGCATGCCTTCGGAACGGGAGCTGAGCAGGAACATCGCGGCCTTGGACAACTCCTCGCCGACCCGGTCGGTCCGGCCCATGAGGAAGGCGCGGTCCGTCAGGTCCAGCTCGTCGATCTGCGTCTTCAGCCGGTCCATCCACGGGCCGGAGCCGTAGATGCGCAACGTCCATTCCGGGCGGCGGTCGCAGACCAGGCGCCAGGCCGTCAGGAGCAGGTCGAAGCCCTTGACCCGCTCCAGCCGTCCCAGCGCGACGGCGGTGGTGCCCTCCAGCCAGGCGCGTCCCTCGCCGAGGGGCGGCAGCGCGTTGGGGATGCAGACCAGATGGGGATTCGGCACGGCGCGGGCGTAGTGCTCCAGGTCGGCTCGGGTCAAGGTCACCAGCACGTCCAGCCTGCCGTACCTGCGCACGATGATTTTGCGGAGCGGGGGCTTGTGCGCGGCCAGGTTGCGGTGTTCCTGGCCGATGGTGATGACCTCGGGCGGGGCGAAGGAGGCGGCGAACAGGTTGAGGCTGGGCCGGGTGGTGATCAGCACTCCGCCGCGGAGCGAGCGCAGGTAACGCAACAGGACAAGGTCGGTCCAGAGCGAGCAGCGCCGGTAGGTCGGCTCGGTCGAGGGCACGAGCACGCTCGGCAACCGCGACAGCAGCGCGCGCGTCCTGCCCTTCCGCTCGGTGCGGTCGTCCAGGAACGAGACCTTGACGCCCGGGGGAATGGGGAAGAACGGCCGGTGCTGGGCGCGGATCAGGCTGACGATCTCCACGTCGTGGCCGTGTGCCAGATACCCGGCGAGATTGAGCACCGTGCGGATGGTGCCGCCCATGCCATAGGCGTGAAACAGCAGGATCCGTACTTTGTCGGCACTCGGCTCGGGCGCACTGCGGGCCCGCCACAGATCCACCAGTCTGAGCAGCCGCAGCGCCGTCCAGCGCGCCCAGGTCGCCCCAGACCCCAGCAGCCAGCTCCGCATCCGTTCGTACACGTCGGCCCGCCCCACCTGCCGCTGCTCGCCTCGCTGCCACTCGGCTTGAGTGCAGCGCCGCCCCGCCTGCTCGCCACCGGGTTCGCCGTCACGGCTCCACCGGGCGTTCGCCGGCCCGCGGCGTGCAGGCCGTCACCACGTTCTTCGCGTCTTGATCGAGCATCTCGGCTCAGCGCGGACACCCACTCGCGCCGATTCCGCTCATCAGCGGTGAACCTGTCGTTCGCGCGTATCTCATGCTTTTGTCATACCCGCGAGGGGCGGAGACGATCGGCAAATGCCCGAGATCGCGTATTCACGTTTGGATCTGCCTGCTATGCCCTGCCCACCGTCGTCGGCCCCGTCGACCGCCTGTACTGACCTGGCGGGCACCCGTGCTCAGCTAAACGCGTACTCGTCTAAACGCGTGCTCAGCTGACAGGTGTGAGATCGGGTGCGCGCCGCGCCCGGGTGGGGCGCTTCCTCGTGCGGCCGCGCTCCAGCCACCACTCGACGACCAGAAGGATCACCGTCCACCCCAGCCAGCCGGACAGGCCGGAGATGGTCCAGGTGAACATCGTCTCGTTGCCCTGGAACGTGGTCTCCAATGACGGGCCGAGCGCCACGGTCACGATCACTCCCCAGATCCGGTTCGTGAGGATGGAGAACGTCAGCGCGAAGCTGCGCAGCATCCAGCGCCGGTGCTCGACGTACCGCCGCTGCCGGGCCATCCGGTAACCGGTGGCGGTGAACGCCAGCCACAGCAGCGCGAGCATCACGTTGCTGACCGCCAGCACCGGCCCGAACGGTGTGAGCGCCCCGATGACCAGCCCCGTCAGCCCGGCCGGCAGCACACCGGCGAAGACGTAGGTCCGGCCGAGGTACCGGTGGACGACCGGATGGCGCTGACGGAACCAGGGCCACACCTGCATGAAGCAGGTGAGCATCGCGATCGAGGAGAACATGACGTGGGCCACCAGCAGGGGGTAGTGCGCGGGGAACCCGGGGGGCTGGGGAACCCGCGACTGGGCGGGGTCGCCGATGAGATACGGCGGTAACGAGAACGCGAGGAACAGGACCACCACGAGGCCCAGCGGTGCCATCCACGGACGCTGCCACCAGCGCCTGCGCTCGGCGGCCGGGAGCGAGGTGTCACCGGCGGGGGGCGGCGGGTTTTCCGCGGTCGTGCGCATGAGGGCTCCGATCGGTGGACAGACGATGCGTATGACGTACGCTGAGCGTAGATGATACGCAGAGCGTATGAAATACGCTAAGCGTATGAAATACGCAGACCGCTAGGATGACTGCGATGAGCGAGAACACCGAGGGCGAGCTGCCCCGCACGCTGGAAGTCCTCTGGGGCCGTTCGCGACAGCGCGCCAGAGGTCCGGCGCAGGCCCTCAGCCTGGAGCGGATCGTGGCGACGGCCATCGACCTCGCCGACGCCGAGGGCATGTCGGCCCTGTCCATGGCGCGCCTCGCCGAGCGGCTGGGCTGCGCCACGATGTCGCTGTATCGGCACGTCGCGAACAAGGACGAGCTGCAGGTGTTCATGCTGGACGCCGCCCCGGGACCGCCTCCGGAGTTCGACACCGCACCGGCCGACTGGCGCGCGGCGCTGTCGGAGTGGGCCCTCGGTCTGCTCGGCGTCTACCACCGCCATCCGTGGATCCTGCGGGTCGCCGTCGATCCGCCACTGGACCCCGGGCAACTCGCCTGGATGGACGCGGGTCTGCGCACGCTCGGCGGCACGGCACTGCGTCCGCACGACAAGATGTCGGTGGTCCTGCTGGTGACGCACTACGTACGAGGCGAGGCGCAGATCTCGGCGAACCCGCTCCGGGCCGGCGCCGACGGGGCGGAGGCCATGGGGGAGTACGGCGAGATCCTCGCCCGTCTGGTGGACACCGAACGGTTCCCCGCCCTGGCCGAGGTCGTCGCCGCCGGTGGCCTTGCCGAGGACGACGACCCGCTGGCCGACTTCAGGTCCGGTCTGGAGTGCGTCCTCGACGGCGTGGACGTGAGGGTGCGAGCCGCCCAGGAGGCGAGCCAATAGCCCCGTACGGCCCGGTCCTGCCGAAGCCACGGCCGGGGGCGAAGCAGCCGGAAGCAACGGAGCGGAGAACCTCCGGCCGGGGATGCTTCGGCGGGTTCTCCGCCGACGCGCCGGCGGGCCGGATCGGTGACCGCGGCGCCAAGGTCGTCATCACCGCCGACGGCGGTTGCCGGCGAGGCGCCCCGTCGTCGCTCAGGCCGTCGCGGCGACCGGCCGGCAGCTGACACCACGGCCGGGCCCCTCCCCGAGCCGGGGGTCTGGTGGCAGCGCGAACGAAGCATCAGCCGGCCGTCGAGACGGTGTCCGCGGATCGCATGATATTTGTCGATCTGCCGGTTCGGATTCTCCGAAGAGTTTCAGCGGAGCTCTTGTTTCGACGCGCGCAGGGAGTAGACCAGCGGCACCTGTGGCCGCCCGGCGGGGATGCGATAGATGCCCTGCGTGGTCTGCTGCAGGACGGGGAACTGCGGGTAGAACGTGAAGGCGTGCTCGTGCAGGAACTCCAGGCGCAGGCCGGACGCGATGAGCGTGCTGACCACGTCACCGAGTCCGTGCTGCCACTGCACGCTGCGGTTGGCCGTGGTCGGCGCGTCCTGGTCGGCGTAGCTGCCCGGTTCGTCGGCCACGGTGGCCTCGCGCAGGAAGTAGTCGCGCGTGACCGTCCGGCCGTCCTTGCCCAGGACGTCCGCGATCGGGTGACGTTCGACGAGGTAGAGGAAACCGCCGGGCGCCACCAGCGAGGCCACGGTCCGCGCCCACAGGCCGAGATCCGGGAGCCAGCACAGGGCGCCGATCCCGGTGTAGACGATGTCGAACGTCTTCTCTCCCAGAACCCGTTCGGCGTCGTAGACGTCGGCGGCCACGAAGCGGGCGTCGGCCACGCCGATCCCGGCGGCGAGCGTCCGGGCCTTCTCGACGGCCGGTTCGGAGAAGTCCAGGCCGGTGACCCGGGCTCCGCGCCGGGCCCAGGAGAGGGTGTCCAACCCGATCCCGCACTGCAGGTGCAGCAGGGTCTTGCCCGTGACGTCGCCGACCTCGGAGGCCTCGAAGGGGCGCAGGGTGTCACGACCGTCCTGAAAGCCGGAGACGTCGAAGAGCTCACCGGAGGCATGCAGCGGTACGCGCTCATCCCACCAGGCGCGGTTGCTCTCCCGCCACCCGAGGCGAGCGGAGGAGTGCCGTTGCGCGGGGTCAGGAGTCGTCATGGGGACAGAACGATATCGTGCCGCGCCCGAGAGCGTCCGGGCGGCATCCGAGAGAGTGGGATAAATTCACCCTTATCGTCCTGTTTCTGATGAAGATTCCGATGTATGCCGAAGGCGTGGTGTTCGCCGGAGTAAGGGGGATTCGCGATGGACGATTACGACGTCGTCGTCGTGGGTGCGGGGACGGCCGGCTGCGTGATGGCCGCACGGTTGTCGGAGGACGCCGGCGTGCGCGTGCTCCTGCTGGAGGCCGGCGCGCGGAAGCCGTTGGAGACGAGGCCGCCCGACTGGCTGAGCCTGCAGGGGACGTCGGCGGACTGGGCCGGCACCTCGGTGGTGCAGGCCGCGACGGGGACGAGGATTCCCTGGCCGCGTGGGCGTGGTCTCGGCGGGTCCTCGGCCATCAACGGCATGGTGTTCGTCCGCAGTCATCGTTCGAGTTATGACAGATGGGTGGAAGCCGGCGCCGAGGGCTGGGGATTCGACGACCTGCTTCCGTACATGCGGCGCAGCGAGCACGCGGAAGGACGCGATCCCGCGCTCCGGGGTGCCGGCGGCCCGCTGACGGTGAGCCCGCCGTCACCACTTCATCCCGTGTCGGAGGCCGCGCTGGCCGGGGTCGCCCAACTCGGTTACCGGGCGGCGACGGACATCAACGGCGGCATGGAGGAAGGGTTCGGCCTGACGGACCAGAACATCGTCGGCGGCAGGCGGCAGAGCGCCGCCGACGCCTATCTCGTTCCGGTGCTGGACCGCCCCAACCTCACGGTGCTGACCGGCGCGCCGGCGCACCGGGTGCGGGTGGCGGCCGGACGCTGCACCGGTGTGGAGTACGGCGTGGGCGGCGAGGTGTTCACGGCGGGGTGCCGGGGAGAGGTCGTGCTGACCGCGGGCACGGTGGGATCCGCGCAGTTGCTGATGCAGTCCGGCATCGGCCCCGGGGCCCACCTGCGCGAGGTCGGAGTGGAGGTTCTCCTCGACCTCCCAGGGGTCGGGGCGAACCTGCAGGACCACCCCAGGTCCATGGTCGTCTACAGCCCGGCGCGCCCGATCCCGGCCACCGTGAACGGCCACGGCGAGGTGATCGGTCTGATCCGCAGCGACCCCGCCCTGGACGCACCGGATCTCCAGCTCCAGGTCATGGCGATTCCGTACTTCGCCCCCTCGCTGCCGCCCGAACTGCCCACCCCCGGCCAGGGGTATTCGATCGCCTTCTCCGCGATGGCTCCCCGCAGCCGCGGCTCGGTCCGGCTGGCCGGCGCCGGGCCGGGAACGGCCCCCCTGCTGGATCCGAACTACTACGGCGACCCGCACGACCTGGAGGTGATGACCGTGGGGCTGCGCGTCGCCCGCGCGATCGGGTGCACGGCCGCCCTGGACGCGTGGCGCGGCGCGGAGGTGCTGCCGGGCCCGGAGGTGAAGGACGACGACAGCGTGCGCGCCTACCTGTACAGGAGCCTGCGGACCTACTCCCACCAGGTCGGAACGTGCCGGATGGGCGCGGACGACATGGCCGTCGTCGACACCGGCCTGCGCGTGCGCGGCATCGACGGCCTGCGGGTGGCCGACGCGTCCGTGATGCCCTCCGTCGTGTCCGCCAACACCAATGCCACCGTCTACGCCATCGCCGAGCGCGCGGCCGCTCTCATCCGGGCGCGGTGATCGCAGCCCTGCCCAGAGCCGCAGCCCCGCCCAAAGGCGTGGTCCCGCCCGAAGCCGTGGTCCCGCCCCAAGGCGCAGCCCCGCCCAAAGCTGTAGCCCTGCCCAGGATCGTGGCCCCGCTCGGAGGCGAGAGCGGCTCCGGGTGCCGTACTCGGGCCGGCACGGAGGCAGCCCGGGGACGGCTTCCCCCGCCTCCGGCCGGAGGGTGAAACTTTCAGCGACCCGTGACGGTATCCGCGCAGCTCACAAGCGCGGAAGGGGGGTTCCCGACGGCCGGGACTGTGTGGGTGGACTGCCACGCCGTTACTGTGGGAGCGCTCCCATGTCCTCCAAGAAGGAGCCGTTCCATGCCAAGAAGGTCAGTTCTGGCCACGTTCTGCGCGGCTCTGATGGTCGCGTCCGGCGCTGCGGTCGCCGTCGCCTCCGGCGCGTTCGCGGCCGACTCAACGTTCTACGTCGATCCGCAGACCAACGCGGCCAAATGGGTCGCGGCCAACCCGGGGGACTCCCGTGCCGCGGTCATCCGCGACCGGATCGCCGCCGTGCCGCAGGCCCGCTGGTTCACCACCACGAACACCTCCGCCGTGCGCGCTCAGGTGTCGGCGCTCGTCGGCGCGGCGGCGAGCGCGGGCAAGACCCCCATCCTGGTCGTCTACAACATCCCGAACCGGGACTGCAGCGGCGCGAGCACCGGTGGCGCACCCAACCACACGGCCTACCGGCAGTGGATCGACGAGGTCGCGGCCGGCCTTCAGGGACGCCCCGCGGCGATCATCTTGGAACCTGACGTACTCCCGATCATGACCAACTGCATGAACTCCTCCCAGCAGCAGGAGACCAACGCCTCCATGGCGTACGCCGGCAAGAAGCTCAAGGCGGCCTCGTCGACGGCCAAGGTCTACTTCGACATCGGGCACTCGGCGTGGCTGTCGCCCTCCGACGCCGCGGCCCGCCTGAGGGCGGCGGACATCGCGAACAGCGCGGACGGCATCTCTCTCAACGTCTCCAACTACCGGTCGAACTCCACCGAGATCGCCTACGCCAAGAACATCCTCGCCGCCACCGGCGTCTCCCGGCTGCGCGCGGTGATCGACACGAGCCGCAACGGCAACGGCCCGCAGGGCAGCGAGTGGTGCGACCCGGCCGGCCGGGCGATCGGCACGCCGAGCACGAACGTGACCGGCGACTCCATGATCGACGCATTCCTCTGGATCAAGCTGCCGGGCGAGGCGGACGGCTGCATCGCGGGGGCCGGGCAGTTCGTGCCGCAGCGCGCCTACGACCTGGCCATGGCGGCTCCGCCGCCCTCCGACCCGCCCACCACCCCGCCCACCGTGCCTCCGACTCCTCCCGTCACCCCCACGCCGACTCCCACCGTCGTCCCGCCCGGAGGCAAGGCGTGCACCGCCACCTACAGGCTCACCGGCTCCTGGCAGGGCGGCTTCCAGGCCGAAGTGACCGTGAAGAGCACCGGGGGAGCGGCCACGGCGGGCTGGACGGCGAACTGGTCCTTCCCGAACGGTCAGAGCATCACCCAGCTCTGGAACGGCACGCACACCCAGAGCGGAGCCGGCGTCTCGGTGAGGAACGTGGCGCACAACGGAAACCTCTCCCCGGGCGCCTCCACGTCCTTCGGCTTCACCGGTAACTGGTCCGGAACCAACGGTGTGCCGTCCTCCGTGAGCTGCACCGCCGCCTGACCCGGCGATGCGGCCATGATCCGGTACGGCTCGCGCGGTCATGCTCCCCCGCGCGAGCCGTATCGGGTATCTCTCGTTCCCCGGACGGATCCACGGCCGGGGAGATCGTTCCGGAGGACTTCCACGCTCCGGGCGGCTCCCCGGTGAGGAGTGCCGGAGGCGGCCCGACGGACGCCGGGGCCGATCAGCCGCCCCAGGTGAGGGACGAGGGCTCCGTCGGCCGGGCGGGGATGGGCGCCCCGAGCCGCCGGCCGGCCGCCGAGGTCATCGCCTCGGCGGCCTTTGTCATGATCCGGGTCATGATCTGGAGTTCGTCGGGAGTGAGCCGATCGATCAGGCAGGCGCGAACGACGGCCACATGCCCCGGGGAGGTCCGCTCCAGGCAGCGCACGCCCTCCTCGGTGAGCACGGCGAGGACGCCCCGGTCGTCGGAGGGGTGGGTGGTCCGCTCGACGAGACCCCGTTTCTCGAGCTGGCGGATCTGGTAGGTGATCCCGCTCTTGGACACCACCACCTGGCGGGCGAGCTCAGTCATCCGCAACCGCCGTCCGGTGGAGACCGAGAGCTTTGTCAGGATCTCGTACTGGGCATGGGTTAGACCGGAGGCTTTCAGCTGCTCCTCGACGCGCCGCTCCAGCAGATGGGTCGCCGCGACATACGCCGTCCAGGCGTCCGTCTCCGTCTTGCTGAGCCATTGAGCGTCCGTCATCCAGACATTCTACGACTTGTTTAAATTTAAACTATCCATTTCGCTGGATTTCGCGGACGAATGACGGAAGGGAGTCGTCATGTTTGACACGCTTCGTCTCGGTGCTCTCCTGCTGGCACGGATCGGCATCGGGGCGATCTTCCTCTTCCACGGTATACAAAAGTTCACGACCACGGGGATCGCCGGGGTCGCGACGTTCTTCGAATCGGTGGGGGTGCCGCTGCCGGGGGTGGCCGCGCCGGGGGTGGCCGCGCTTGAGGTCGTCGGCGGGATCGCCCTCATCTTGGGCGCCGCACTGCCCGTCTTCGGCACCCTGCTCGCGCTGGACATGATCGGCGCGATCGTGTTCGTCCACGGGATGAACGGCTTCGTGGTGGAGAACGGCGGCTTCGAGTTCGTTCTCGCTCTCGCGGCGGGCAGCCTGGCCGTCGGCTTCGGCGGCGGTGGAGCGTTCGCCGTCGACGGCATGCTGCGGCAGCGAAGGCGGCAGCGAGCCATGGCGTAAGGCCGTGGCGTAAGGCCACGGCGTAGGGCCGTGGCGTAGAGCCACGGTGCGGGGCGACGGCGGGTACAGGCGGATACCGGCGCGCCCGCCGCTTCAGCGAGGCAGCCGGGTCGAGGTCTCCCTGACGATCCGGGTGAGGAGCGGTGCGACGTCCGGTCTGCTGTCGAGCAGTTCGTCCAGCCGAACCCGCCAGGCCCCGGCCTCGGAAAACTCGGAAAGCGCCGTGTCCGCCTCCGACTGCAGGCGGAGGCGCGTTCGCGAGAGCTTCAGCCGGTACGGGGCACCGAGGTGCTGCTCGACCGTGTCGCTGAGCCACCGGTAGGTGTTCTTGTTGGCCGCGGACACGAAGACCCGCGCGCCCTCCCACGCGACACGCCGGGGGTGAAGGGCTTCCATGACCGCATGGTACGTCCGGGTCGACGCCCTGCCCATAGATATGAAAAGACCGCCGAGGGAATCGACGGGCGGTGATCGTCCCGTCCGGAGACGCCGCGCCTCACCCCGGTGTCCCGCGGCCTCACGGCCGGACGTGGCCCAGCCGTCTCACCCGGAAACACGAGGTTCGGCCGAGGCGTCCTGAGGCTTCACGATCGGGCGCGGCCAGCCGATCCGGCCGGAGACGCCTCGCACCCGTCGTGGCTCAGCTGGGTAGCTGGGCGTCCAGGCGGTAGCCGTCCACGGTGACGTACACCTGGTCGCCCGGCCGGGCGTTCAGGCGCATCAGCACCGGCTGCAGGGAGTCGAAGACGGGGTGGTCCCGCCAGACCAGCACCACCGCGTTGTCACCGGGGCCGGTCACCGACAGCAGCGTGCCGGGTCGCATGCCGAGGCGGGTGGCGTACCCCTCGGGCACGGCCACCGGGCCGCCTCGCAGGTGGTCGCTGGTCACCTCTATCCGCTGCCAGCGGCTCGGGTCGGTGGTCGGGGTGGTCTGCGGGGGGAGCGGTGCGCGCCGGCTGGTGATCAGGTGCGGCCGGGTGTTGCCGCCGGACAGGGCCGAGAGCGCGGCCAGGGCGGCGCGCGGGTCGATGGAGTCGGGGCTCACCTGCGGGATCGGCGCCCCGCCGCGGTGGCGGTGGCCGTTGACGCCCGGGGTGCGGCGCGGCAGCTGCTTGGTGGCCTCGGCGGCGACGGCCTCCTCCGACCAGGTGTCCGTCGGTGTGGCGCTCGCGGCGAGTGCGTCGAGCCAGGCCTGGGCGGAGTGGGCGCGGATACCGAGCTGGTTCTCCATGAGGGCGACCGCGTCGGCGTCGATCGGTTTGTTCGCCAGAAGCTGGCGGGTCCGGTCGCGCAGGCCGCCCAGATCGCCCACGACGAGCCAGTCGTCCTGGAGCCGCCGGTCGGGCATGAGCGTGACCAGCACCCGCCAGAGCGGGGTACGGAGCGTGGGGACCTCGATCGCGTGAGCGGGGTCGGCGCCGACGAGCTGGTCCTTGGTGGCGGCGGCGCCCAGCCATTCGGTGAGCCCGAACATGTGGCCGGTGAGCGGAGCGGACTCCGAGGAGCGCAACCAGAGCAGTATGCGTTCCTCGGCGGAGCGCTGAGCCGTGGAGAGGGCGTCGCGGTCGGCGTTCAGCTTGTGCGCGAGCGCGCGCAGGCTGATCGGGTCGACGGCGAAGAGCCGTTCCACGGCGACCGCGCGTTCCAGGGGGCTCCAGTCGCGGAACATGTTGTCCACCAGGCGCACCAGCGGGTAGTCGCTGAGGCGGACCGCGGGCTCCGGGGCCGGCTGAGGAGCGGGTTGGGGGGCCGGCGGGGGAGGCGGTGTCTGCTGTCCCGGCGCGGGGGCCTGTGCCGGTACCTGCGTCGGGACCTGTGCCGGAACCGGCGCGGGAAGCGGTGCCGGGGCCTGCGCCGGGACCTGTGCGGGAAGCGGTGCCGGGATCTGCGGGGGAGCCTGCACCGGGGCCTCCGCGGCGGCGGGCACGGACGGCGCCGCCTGCTCGGGGATCCCGGGAATCCGGCTGAGCACCTCGTTGAACACGGCCGTGATCACGGCTTCGGGGGAGGCGGGCATCGACGGCCCGTTCAGGTCGCCGGCGCTCAGGCGGCGCAGCCGGGACCAGCCGCCCAGCCCGGAGATGGCCGAACGCGCGTCGTCGGGCCAGCCGGGCAGGGTCGGGTCGACCGTGTGCACGTGGAGCGCGGGCAGCACGTCACACAGCGGCAGGTGATCCCACCGGGATAGCGAGAGCCGGGCCAGCCGGTCGCAGACCCAGTCGAGACCGGCGATGCCGAGGGCCTTGGGCAGGGTGACCGAGGCCCACCAGCCCGCGGGCAGGCGGGAGTCGGCCAGGGCTTCGGCGACCTGCTGTGGCCGGCTCCAGCGCAGGGCCGGAACCAGATCACTCAGGCAGATCGATGACTCGGCATCCATCGGCGGACCGCAACCTCCCCAAAGTGACGCATGTTGCTAATGGTGCAGCCTACGCCGCAAGCTATCAATTGGTGTTAAGAGGGTAAAGCTGGTTCGTATTCAGATCAGACCGAAGGCTACGCGGTCGACCGCCTACGAGCGATACCGCCTCAGCTCCGGCACGGCGTCCGGCGTCCAGAGCGGCCTCGTCGTCAGCCCCTTTGAGCAGGGCCGTCAGCAGTCCGGCGGCGAACGCGTCTCCCGCACCAATGGAGTCAATCACCTTGGCGGCGACTCCGGGAACCCAGGCGGCCAACTTTCCGTTCCGGGCCATCAGCGCGCCCCGGGAGCCGAGCTTCACCGCCGCCGCGCCGTAGCGGAGGCTCAGCTTCTCGGCCGCCCGCTCGGCGGAGGTCTCGCCGGTGAGCAGCAGGGCCTCGTCCCGGTTGGGGATGATCAGCTGGGAGGTCAGGGTCTCCTGGATGAAGCGCTCGGGGCCGAACGAGCGCAGGAAGCCGGTCGAGGCGGGATCCACGCTGATCGAGACACCGCGCCGGGCGGCCTCGGCCAGGGCCAGCCGGGAGAGCTGCAGTCCCGGTTCGGCGAACAGCGTGTATCCGGACAGGTGAAGATGGTCCACCCCGTCGAGCAGGCTGTCGTCCCAGTCGTCGATGCCGATGTGCCCGCCCGCGCCCCGGTTGGTGAGCATGGAACGCTCTCCGGTCCCGTCGACCATGGCGATCACCACGGCCGTCGGCCGGTCGGGGTCCACCCGCAGGTGCGGCCGGACCCCGAAGCGCCGCAGCTCGGCGGCGTGCCACTCACCGGTGTCGAAGCCGACCCGGGTCAGGATTCGCGTGTCGGCGCCCAGGTGGGCGGCCCAGGAGGCCGTGTTGGCCCCCGAGCCGCCGGGGCGCAGCACGATGTCGGCGGCGGTGTCCGTTCCGACGGCCAGGCCGGCCAGGGCCGACCCTCCGTGGAGTGCGACGACATCGGTGACCACGTCGCCGATGACCAGCAAACCTGTTCCGGTCACGACGGCCTCAGTTTCCCTGGCTCCAGGAAACCGCGATCTGACCGGCGACGCGGGCGTTGCCCCGCACGGCGGCCAGGTTCGCCTCAAGGGAGGCGCCGTCGGTGCCGCGCACGAGATACCCCAGCAGGAACGGGGTGATGGCCTGGCCGGTGATCTTCTCCCGCTCGGCCGCGTCGAGGGCGGCGGCGAGGACCCGGTCGTGCAGGGCGGGGTCGAGCTGTTCCTCCAGCGGCACCGGGTTGGCCACGATCAGCGCGCTCTCCGGGCCGCCGAGCGCGTCCTGCGCCCGCATGATGCCCGCGGCCTCGGCCGGAGTCTCGATCCGCCAGTCGATCGGCTCGCCGGAGGTGTGCAGGTAGAAGCCGGGGAACTCGTCGGTGCGGTACCCCGCGACGGTGACGCTCCGCGTCTCGAGCCGCTGGAGGGTGGCGGGGACGTCCAGGATGGACTTCACGCCCGCGCAGACGACGGTGATGCGGGTACGGCTCAGCATGTCGAGGTCGGCCGACTCGTCCTGGGTGTCGGCCCACTCGCGGTGCACGCCGCCGAGACCGCCGGTGGCGAAGATCCGGATGCCCGCCCTGGCGGCCAGGAACGAGGTCGCCGAGACCGTGGTCGCCCCGCTGACCCCGAGCGCGGCGGCGGCGGGCAGGTCGCGGAAGCCGAGCTTGCGAAGGCCGGACTCACCGGCGACCCGCTTCAGCTCGTGCTTGTTCAGGCCGATGCGTGCGACGCCGTCCAGCACCGCGATCGTCGCCGGTACGGCCCCGGCCTTGCGGACGATCTCCTCCAGCTCCACCGCGACCTCGAGGTTGCGAGGCTGCGGGAGGCCGTGCGAGATGATCGTGGATTCGAGTGCCACGATCGGAGCACCGTTCTCCAGTGCCTCGGCCACCTCGGGAGAGGGGCGGAGCATGCTGACGGGCTGTTCGATGGTACGCATGAGCTAGTTCTGTCTCCTCATCAGGGGCCGGTTCCTGCCCCTTTTTGGAGCGGTGCAAACGGCGCCGTCTCCCCTAAAATGAGCACGTTACGGTGCTTGCCGGGAGACGTCCACTCAAAGGTCAGCCAACGACCGCGGTGTGAATCGGTGAGATCATGCCGATGAGGGCCGTGGCGGGGGTCTCTCCCGGCGCCGATCGGATACCGCGCCGCTCGCCGTACCCGCTCATCGCACCCGCTCACCGCAATGGTGCCGGTCCGCCCGGAGAGGCGCGGCGGTCGCGACCCGCGTGCGGGTGAGGGCGGCCGGTGGACGTCGTCTCCTCAAAAGGTCATAGCGTGGGGCTATGAGTACGCTGCCCGATCTCGAGTCCCTGCGCCTGCTCGTCGATGTGGACCGCCTGGGCAGCCTCGGCCAGGCGGCCCGGGCCGGGGGTATCGCCCAGCCGTCGGCGAGCAAGCGGATCTCGTTGCTGGAGCGCCGCCTCGGGTTGCCGCTGCTGGAGCGCACCCCGCGTGGCTCCACCCTCACCCCGCAGGGCGCGATGGTCTCGGCCTGGGCCACTCAGGTGCTGTCGGCGGCCGAGGAGCTGATGCGCGGGGTGGAGGCGGTACGGCACGGCCGGGCGGCCCACCTGCACATCGCGGCCAGCATGACCGTGGCCGAATACCTGCTGCCGCGCTGGCTGGGGGAGCTGCAGAGCCGGGAGTCCACGGTCCAGGTCGGTCTGGACGTACAGAACTCGGCGGAGGTGGCGAAACTCGTCGGCGGCGGGGTTGAGCTCGGATTCGTGGAGGGGCCCTCGGTGCCGGCCGGGCTGACCTCCCGGGTGGTCGCCACCGACCGGCTCGTCGTGGTGGTCGCGCCGGGGCACCCGTGGGCACGGCGCCGGACCTCGCTGCTCGCCGCGGAGCTGGCCGCCACCCCGCTGGTCGTCCGCGAGCGGGGCTCCGGCACTCGCGAGACCCTGGACCTCGCGCTGGCCGGACACGCCGTCGCCGCCCCCAGGCTCGAACTCGGCTCCAACGCCGCGGTCAAGGGCGCCGCGAGCGAGGGCGCCGCCCCGGCCGTGCTCAGCGGCTACGCCGTGGAGGCGGAGCTGGCCACCGGCCGCCTGGTCGAGGTGTCCACCCAGGGCATCGACCTCGAACGCCGCCTGCGTGCGGTCTGGCGCCGCGGCAGCACCCCCACCGGCCCCGCCGCGACCCTTCTGAAGATCACCCTCTCCGTGGCTCGTGAGCATCCGTGAGCCGGACGACCGGTGACCGGTGCGCCGGTGGGCGGTGACCGATGACCGGTGCGCCGGTGGCCCGTGAGCGGCCGTAGACCGTTTTGTCGCCTTCGATATATGGTGCGCGGCATGGTGGTTATTGAGATGTCCGGCGCGCTCTGTCCTGAGCCGCACTGGCAGACCGGTCTCTGACCACCCGGAGTCCCCGCCCCGCCACCCCTCACCTCCTCGGGATGTCTCGTGCTCCGTTCTCGCTATGACGCCGTGATCGCCGGAGGCGGTCACAACGGTCTGGTCGCCGCCGCCTACCTCGCACGGGCGGGCCGCCGGGTTCTCGTCCTGGAACGCCTCGACCACGTCGGCGGCCTCGCCGTCTCGGCGCGGGCGTTCCCCGGGGTCGACGCCCGGATCTCGCGCTACTCCTACCTGGTCAGCCTCCTCCCCACCAAGATCGTGGAAGACCTCGGGCTCCGGATCGCGCTGCGTCGCCGGCGCTACGCCTCCTACACGCCCGTGGGGGACACGGGACTGCTGGTGGACAACGGCGACGCCGCCCGGACCGCCGCCTCCTTCACCCGGGTCACCGGCGGCCCCGCCGACCTGGACGCGTGGCGGCGCTTCTACGCGATGACCGCCGGCGTGGCGGAGCGGGTGGCGCCGACGTTGCTGGAACCCCTCGTGGACCGCGCGGCGATGCGCGACCTCGTCGGCGACGAGGCCTGGCGGGAGCTGTTCGAACGGCCGATCGGCGAGGTCGTGGACGAGCGGTTCGCCGACGACACCGTGCGCGGCGTGGTGCTCACCGACGCGCTGATCGGCACCTTCGCCGACCCCTCCGACCCGAGCCTGCTCGCCAACCGGTGCTTCCTCTATCACGTGATCGGCGACGGGACCGGCGACTGGAACGTCCCGGTCGGCGGGATGGGCGCGGTCTCCGGGGGACTCGCGGACGTCGCCCGCGCGGCCGGAGCCGAGATCCTGACCGGCGCCGAGGTCCTCGCCGTCGACCCCTCCGGCGAGGTCGCCTTCCGCGACGCCGACGGGGAGCACACGGTCCGGGGCGACCGGGTTTTGGCCAACGTGCCGCCCGCCGTCCTCGCCCGTCTGCTGGGAGCGGGGGAGCCCGCGCCCGAGGGAGCCCAGCTCAAGGTCAACATGGTGCTGTCGCGGCTGCCCCGGCTCAGGGACTCCGGGGTGGACCCCGTGGCGGCGTTCAGCGGCACGTTCCACATCAACGAGGGCCGCGACCAGCTCGCCCGCGCCTACGCCGAGGCGTCCGCCGGGCGGATCCCGGAGCTGCCCCCGGCCGAGGTCTACTGCCACTCGCTGACCGACCCGTCCATCCTCGGTCCCGAGCTGCGGGCCGCCGGGGCCCAGACGATGACCCTGTTCGGCCTGCACATGCCCGCCCGGCTGTTCCGCGAGGATCCGGCGGGCGCCCGCGAGGCCGCGCTGAGCGCCACGCTCGCCTCGATGAACCGGGTGCTCGCCGAGCCGATCGAGGACTGCCTGCTGCGCGCGCCCGACGGAGGCCTCTGCCTGGAGGCGAGGACCCCGGTCGACCTGGAGAACGAGGCGGGCCTGCCCGGCGGCCACATCTTTCACCGCGACCTGTCCTGGCCGTACGGCGAGCCGGGACGGTGGGGCGTGGAGACCGGGTTCGAGCGCATCCTGCTCTGCGGCGCGGGCGCCCGGCGCGGCGGCGGGGTCAGCGGCATCCCCGGCCACAACGCGGCCATGGCGCTCCTGGCCTGAGACCGGCCGCGGAGCCGTCGCCGGACCGGTCTCGGGCCAGGAGGCGCGGCTCCGCCCGGCCGGGGCGCTCACCGCGGACGAACGTGACCGAGAGCCTGCTTGAGGTCCTTATGGTGACGAATGGGTCATTCATAGGGTTTTCATGGTGAGCGTCTAGCGTTGGGCCCATGGTTGACGGTGAGGCCGCGCGGGTGCTGGTCGTGGACGACGAGCCCGCGCTCAGGGAGGCGTTGCAGAGCAGTCTGGAGTTCGAGGGATACAGGGTCGGCCTGGCCTCGGACGGGCAGGCCGCGCTGGAGACGCTGGAGCGGGAGCGGTACGACCTGGTGCTGCTCGACGTGATGATGCCCCGGCTGGACGGGTTGAGCGCCTGCCGCAGGCTCAGGGCGGCCCGCAACCACGTGCCGGTGCTCATGCTCACCGCCCGCGACGCCGTGGGCGACCGCGTCTCGGGACTGGACGCCGGGGCCGACGACTACCTGGTCAAACCGTTCGAGCTGGACGAGCTGCTGGCCAGGGTCAGGGCGCTGCTGCGGCGCGTCGCGCTGAGCGCGCCCTCGGCGGAGGACGACGGCGTGCTGGTCCACGCCGACCTGCGGATGGACGTCTTCAGCCGGGAGGTCACCAGGGCGGGCGAGCCGCTCGAACTGACCCGGACCGAGTTTCTCCTGCTGGAGCTGCTCATGGTCCACCCTCGCCAGGTGCTCACCCGCGAGCAGATCCTCAGCGAGGTGTGGGGCTTCGACGTCGAGCCGTCCTCCAACTCCCTCGACGTCTACGTCATGTATCTGCGCCGCAAGACCGAGACCGCGGGACGCCCCCGGCTGATCCACACGGTCAGAGGCGTCGGCTACGTGCTGCGGACCTCGCAGTGAACAGCCGCCGGTCCCTGCGCTCGCGGCTCACCCTGCTGGTGGCGACGGCGGTCGCGGTGGCGATCGCGGTGTGCGCGGCGGTCTGCTGGGTCCTCGTCAGGAGCGAGTTGCTCGACCAGATGGACCGGTCGCTGCACGGGCCGAAGGGACCGCAGGGCATCGAGTGGATCCGCTCGTACTGCTTCATGGGCGTCCCCGAGCGGCCGCTGCCGCCCCGGTTCCAGCCCCTCCAGGTGATCGACGCGCGGGGAGGCAGGTGTGTCGTCGGCGCCCCCGCGGTCAAGGTCACCCCGGCCGACCTCGCCCTGGCCGCTGCGCCCGCGGGACGCGAGTCGATCAGGAACGGCACCACGGAGAAGGGGGCGGAGGTGCGCGTGCTGACCTGGAGCGTCGGAGCCGGCCTCGCGGTGATGGAGTCCCGGACGCTGACCGAGTTCCAGGCCACCCTCACCACGCTCGCCTGGATTCTCGCCGGGGTCGCCGCGCTCGGCGTGCTCGGCGCGGCCTCGGCGGGACTGCTCGTCTCCCGTACGGCGCTGCGCCCGGTCGGCCTCCTGGCCGAGGCCGTCGAACACGTCGCCAGGACCGAGGACCTCGACACCAGGCTCCCGGTCGAGGGCACCGACGAGATCGCCAGGCTGGTCACCTCGTTCAACACGATGACCACCGCGCTGGCCGGATCCCGCGAGCGCCAGCGGCGGCTGATCGCCGACGCCGGGCACGAGCTGCGCACCCCGCTCACCAGCCTGCGCACCAACATCGACCTGCTGCTGCGCAGCGAGAACGCGGGCCGCCCGCTGGACCCGGATCCCAAACGCAGGCTGCTGACCAGCCTCAAGGCCCAGTTCGAGGAGATGTCCACGCTGGTGGGGGGTCTGCTGCAGCTCTCGCGCTCCGAGGACGAGCACGAGCCGTACGTCGAGGTCGCCTTCCACGACGTGGTCGACTCCGCCGTGCGCCGGGCCCGCCTGCGTGCCCCCCACGTCTCGATGGAGGTGGAGCTGCGCCCCTGGTACGTCCACGGCGACCAGGCCGCCCTGGAGCGGGCGGTGATGAACCTGCTGGACAACGCGGTGAAGTTCTCGGGCGACGGCTCGACGGGCGACGGCTCGACGGGCGACGCGGGGAGCGGCCCGGCGGCGGATCCGGCGAATGGCTCGCCGGAGGGTCCGGCGGGCCCGGTGACCGTACGGCTTCACGAGGGCGAGCTGACCGTGAGGGACCACGGCCCGGGCATCCCGGAGGACGAGCTGCCGTATGTGTTCGACCGGTTCTGGCGGTCGTCCTCGGCTCGCGGCATGCCCGGCTCGGGGCTGGGACTGGCCATCGTGGCGCAGGCCGTACGGGACGCCGGGGGAGAGGTCGCGCTGGAGAACGCCGCCGGACGCGGAACCCTCGCCCGGATGCGCCTGTCCGGCTCTCCCGTACGAGGCTGACCGGGGGTCCGCTCCGCGACCGTGGCTGAACCGCCGCATCGAGAGCACCGCACCGGAGGATCGCAACTGTAGTCTTGCGCGGTGCACAGCGGAGGAGGGGCGCGCAGCAGCCGCGCAGACCAGGCCGATCAGCGTCGAGCGGAGCTGCTCGACGCCACCCGAAGGGTCGTGCTGGAGCGGGGGCTGGCCAGCACCCGCGTCGCCGACATCGCCAAGGCGACCAATGTGAGCGGCGGGCTGATCCACTATCACTTCGCCACCAAGGACGATCTCATCACCGCGATGCTCCGCAGCACCAGCGAATCGGAGATCCAGCGGCTGAGGGAGATCGTCGCGGAACCGGGTACCGCCGTGGAGCGGCTGGACCGCGTCCTGCTCTTCTACATCCCGGCCTCCCGCTCCGACCAGAGCTGGATCCTCTGGCTCGACGCCTGGGCCGTCGGGGTGCGCGAGGCGCACGTCCGGGCCATCCTGCTGGAGCTCGAAGGCACCTGGATCGAGATCCTCGGCGAGGTGATCGCGGAGGGGGTGGCCACGGGCGAGTTCGTCTGCGACGACCCCCAGGGGTCGGCCGAGCGGATCGACGGCATGCTGGACGGTCTGGTGGTCCGCTACACCCTGCACGCCGGAAACATGTCCCGGACCCGCCTTCTGCACCACGCCCGGGTCGCCGCCGCCCGCGAGGTCGGACTGGACCTCGCGGCCTTTCCCGCCGCGTCCTCGGTGTCAGGCGGGTAACGCCGCGAGGAGGAAGGCCAGCCGCGCGGCGGCATCCTCGACGTAGTCGGCGGTGCCGAGCCGGTAACCCCACGAGGTGACGAAGCCACCGTCGGGGGAGCACGTCACGGTCTCCACCAGGTTGTTGCTGAACCGATTGCGGACGCAGACGTAAGCAGGATCCCCAAAGGAAATCTTCTGCACCGACAAGTCCGCATGCAACCGAGTCGCAATGGCGAACCTCTCCAGGCAAGACAGCGTGTCCAGCATCGTGCGTCACCTCCGTCTCGACAGAGAATTGCACGATCTTGGGGGATTAATCAAGCAATTGCGGCTTTTTGCCTGCCGATTGTCTGGCGAAGTCCTCCAGCACTCTGACGATCACGGATCTGGCCTCCTCCCTGAAGACCGCCGCCTCGGCGAGCTCCTCGAACGCCCGCGTGTAGAAGGTGAGGTCGTCGGGGTCGCGGAGGATCAGGTCCCTGGTCCTGGTCGGCACCGCGACATGGTCGTCGTCGTAGATCCAGAAGCCGTTGAGCAGGGCGGACGGAAGGGGGGCCTCGAAGGGGATCACGCCGAACTCCACGTTGGGGAGCGCGGTCACGGCCAGCAGCCTGTCGAGCTGCCCGCGCATCACGTCGAGCGGGGCCAGCCGGTAGCGCAGCACGGCTTCGGGCAGGACGAACCTGAACTTCTTGCTCTGGTCGTAGAGGATCTCCTGGCGTCGCATGCGCACCCGGATGGCCGAGTCGACCTCGTCGGGGGCGTTGTAGAGACGCTTGATCCTGGAGAAGATGCTCCGGGCGTACTCGGTGGTCTGCAACAGGCCGATGACGACGCCCGGCTCGAAGACCCGCAGCAGCGCGGTCCGGGCCTCCATCTCCCGGATGTCCTCCTGGAGGGCGGCCAGGCCGCTGCGATGCCGCTGCCGCCAGGAGTCCTGGCGCTCCAGCAGCGCCGAGGCCTGCTCTATCAGCTCCGCGACGATCTCCGGGGTGGCCGCTACCGCCTGCCCCCACTGGACGATGTCGTCCCCTGTGGCGGTCTGGCGGGCGTTCTCCAGCCGCGAGACCTTGGAGGCCTGCCACCGGAGCCGCTCGGCCAGCTCCTTGCCCGACAGGCGAGCCGACTCGCGCAACTGCCGGAGTTGCGCGCCCAGGTCGGTCCTGGCCTGCTGGAACCCGCTCACACGATCTCCTCGACTGGTCGTGTGGGTGAGACGCCGCAGTGGCTGCCGACCTGGTCGTTCCGCGTATTCACGTCATCTCCCGCATGGTGCGCACGACGCTAGCCCCGAGCGCGTGGATCATGCCATAGACGGCTCCCAATCGTGACCAATATTTACAGAAGCACCTTGCGGGCGATGTCTACGAGAAGCTCGCGGGGGACCTCGATAATGGTCTCGCCGTCCAGGACGTCGCGCAGATCGGCCAGGGCTTCCGCGTCGGTCACGTGGAGGCCCTGAACGACGATGGTGCCGCGATCGGTTTCGTAGAGAGAGGGGCAGGCGCCCGCCTCCGAGGTAGAGCCGAGAAACCGCAGGCGCATGACTGATTCCTTCCCGAGCCAGTCCTATGAAGCAATTGCGTGCAATCTTAGAGTTCGGAAGGTTGCATGAAGGTTTCAACCATGAAATTGCGGACGTTTCGCCCAAGGGGTGCGACCAGTGGCCTCACGTGTGCGGCCGGCGGTACGAATTGAGCGGCGAGTCGCCGCGCCCCGCCGGGCCCGGTCCCGCTGATCGCCTCCCGCGCCCGATCGCAACCCCTCCGACCGCCGCGCCCGGCCCCGGGAACCACTGTGGCCGCCACACCCCGACAGGGTGTGGCGGCCACAGTGGTTCCCGGACGTCCCGGAAGGCGGGCGGCCCTAGCCGTGCACCTTCTCGCCGTTCGGGTGCACGGCGTACCACTCGGCGCCGAAGCCGTTGACGTCGTTGCCCGTGGTGTCGCCGGCCTTCTGGTCCTTGATGTAGTAGTAGAGCGGATGGCCGTTGTAGGTCACCTGGGTCTCGCCGTCGTCCCGCTTGACGGTGCCGAGCAGATTCTCCTTGACGCCGTTCTCGGCCTTTGGTTTCTCCGACGTGACGAACGGCGGCCACGCCTGGGCACAGGGGCCCGAACACGCGGACTTCCCGTCCTTGTCCTTCTCGAAGAGATAGAGCGTGCGGCCCCCCTCCCCTACCAGGATCTTTCCGATCTTCGTTTCCGCCACTTCGACCGCGGCTCTGGCCGTGGACATCGTGGGCGTCGCGGATGTCGCGGTTGGGGTCGGTGTCACTTTGACCTCGTCCGCAGTGATTGGTTCGGTCGCGTCCTTCTCTTCGGTGCCGCCGCATCCGGTGGCGAACAAGCCAACCGCGAGCACGCCGGCATAAAGCAACTTCCTCATCCCCGACCTCCAAGGAAGTAAGGCCAATACGGGTACCCAGGAAACACCTGCGCCACTCCGGCCCGTGGCCGCGACACGACCCCTTCGGCAAGTCTTTGCCTGCCCTGACCTGCGACCTTCATCTCCGCCGGTGCCGCCGGTGCCGCCGGTCCGTCCGGGGGAGCGGGCCGTACGGGGAGATCAGAGGAGGGAGCGGGGGATCTCGGCGAGCTTCGCGCGGAGCTCCTCGCCGAGGGCCTTGGCCTGGGCGTCGAGGCGAGGACTGGCGGCCACGCCCCGGCCGAGGAGGCCGTGGACCACGAAGTTGAGGGCGAGCAGGTTGGGCAGTTCGAAGCGTTCGACCCTGAGCGTCGCGGTGGACGGGAGGAGTTCCGCCAGCCGCTCGACCGTCAGGTAGCCGGCCAGCCAGTCGAACTGCCCGGTCGTGCGGACCCAGACGCCCAGGTTGGCGTTTCCGCCCTTGTCCCCGGAGCGGGCGCCCACGATCGCGCCCAGCGGGATTCGCACGACCGGCGAGTCGTCGTCGGCCGCCGGCTCGCTCCGTCCGGACTCCCCGGCGGGGATCACCGGCGTGACCGGCTCCGCCTGGAGCCCGGGATGTCCGCCGCCACGTTTCCCGTCGCCGGGCCGCGAGCCGTCGGGCCGGAGGTCGCCGGCCCGCCGGTCGCCGGGGTGAGGACCGCCGGACGGCGGTCCGTCCGGCGGCAGGGGTTCGAGCCGCCGGCCGTCGAGCCAGACGTGTGCCCGTACGGCCCGCGCGGGGACGAGGGTGGGCCAGTAGACGCCGTAGGGAGAGGCCTGACCGGGGGGAGTGAGACCGTAGAAGCCCGGATAGCTGGCCAGGCCGGTCTCGACCACGGCCGAGGAGAAGGCGCGTCCGGCCTTCCTGGAGTCGGCGTCCATCACGGTGACGCGCAACAGGGCGGTGTCGGCCAGCGGGGTGAGCTCGACGTGGACCTGCTCGAAGGACTCCCTGGGGACGCGGGACCAGATGGCGTCCTGCGCGAGCCGGGCCTTGGCCTCGATGTCCAGGCCGGTCAGGACCATGGTCATGGTGTTGCGGTAGCCGCCCAGGTAGTTGATCGCCACCTTGAGCGTGTCGGGCGGGGCCTCACCGCGCGTTCCCGAGATCCGGACCCGGTCCGGACCCTCCTGCTCCAGCCGGATCGTGTCGAACCGTGCGATCACGTCGGGGCCCGGGTACCGGGGCGAGGAGATCTCGTAGAGCAGTTGCGCGGTGACGGTGCCGACCGAGACCCGGCCGCCGGTTCCGGGATGCTTGGTGATCACGCTGGATCCGTCGGCGTGCAGTTCGGCGATGGGGAACCCGCAGTGCGCCAGGTCCGGCACCTCGCCGAAGAACGCGTAGTTCCCGCCGGTCGCCTGGCAGCCGCACTCGATGACGTGCCCGGCGACCACCGAGCCGGCCAGCGCGTCGTGGTCGCCGGGGCGCCAGCCGTACCGCCAGATTCCCGGTCCGGTGACCAGCGCGGCGTCGGTGACCCGTCCGGTCACCACCACGTCCGCCCCGGCGGTCAGGGCGTCGGCGATCGGCCGGCCGCCCAGGTAGGCGTTGGCGGTCAGCGGCGCCGAGGGGAGTCTCTCCCCGGTGTCCAGGTTCGTCGCGTCGCCGAGGTCGTGACCGGTCAGGTCGTCGCCGGTCACGTGCGCGACCCGCACCGGCAGGCCGAGCCGGCCGGCCAGCTCGCTCACCGCTTCGGCGCACCCGGCCGGATCCAGGCCGCCCGCGTTGGACACGACCTTGATGCCCCGGTCCAGGCACGTCCCGAGAACCTGCTCCAGTTGCGTCAGGAAGGTCGGCGCGTATCCGGGACGGCCCTTCAGCCGGTTGCCGGCCAGGATCAGCATGGTCAGCTCGGCGAGCCAGTCGCCGGTGAGGACGTCGATCGGACCGCCCTCCACCATCTCTCTCGCGGCGGACAGCCGATCGCCGTAGAAACCGGAGCAGTTGGCGACGCGCAGCATCAATCCCCCTCGGATCCGGGGACCCGGGACGCGGATCGCCTCTCCCCGGCGCCGGAACGGCCGGTGACGCGGGGCATCACGCCTCCTCGGGCCCGGGTATCCAGGACGCGGGCCGCTTCTCCATGAAGGCGGCGATTCCCTCCTGCCCCTCGGCGGAGGTGAAGCGCCGGGCGGACAGTTCGGCCATCTGGCGCATGCCCTCCTCGACGGTCAGCGTGGGCACGGTCCGCACGAGCTGCTTGGTGATCGCGAGCGCCTCCGGGCCGCCGCGCAGCAGCATGCCGGCGTAGTGGGCGACCACGCTGTCGAGATCCTCCTCGGGCACGGCCCGGGTGAGCAGGCCGATCTCCTGCGCGCGGGCCGCGTCGAAGACCTCCCCGGTGAGCAGGTACTCGGCGGCGGCCCGGGGGTCGAGCCGCCGCAGCACCGTCACCGAGATCATCGCGGGGACCACGCCGAGCCGGACCTCGGTGAACGCGAACGACGCCGAATCCGGCGCGATCGCGAAGTCGCACGCCGCCACCAGGCCCAGCCCTCCGGCGCGGGCGGTGCCGTTCAACCGGCAGACGACCGGCTTGGGACTCTCCCAGATCAGGTTCATGATCTCCGGGAACGAGGCGGTCACCGGAGCCTCGTGCGCGTTGCCCGGCTCGGCCCGCTGCTCCTTCAGGTCCGCACCGGAGCAGAACACCGGCCCGGTCGCGGTGAGCACGATCACCCGGACGTCGTCGGCGGCCAGCGCCCAGTTGAGCCGGTCCTCCAGATCGCCGAGCAGACGCACGGACAGCGCGTTGCGGTTGCGCGGGGAGTCCAGGGTGATCGTCGCGACCCCTCCGGACACCTCCTTGTGCACCAGGCGTTCCACTGGCCAACCACCGTCGGTGTTCATCCCAATCCTTCCAGCGTGGAGATTCCGGGCTCTGGTCCGGGCGAGGACGTCAATCCCGCTCCTCGATCACGGCCAGTACGGCCCCCGCCTCGACCTGCCGGCCCGGTGTCACGTTCAGCGCGGACACCGTGCCCGAGGTGGGGGCGGTGATGCGATGTTCCATCTTCATGGCCTCCAGGACCATGACCACCTGCCCCGCGCCGACGGGCTCGCCGGGTTTGACGTCGACGCGCAGCACGGTACCGGGCATGGGCGCCAGCAGGGAGCCCGGGGTCAGGTGCTCGACCGGTTCGGGGAGGCGGGGCAGCGGTGTGAGCCGTACGGAACCGAGGGGGGAGTCCACGTGGGTCACCCCGTCATAGCGGGCGACCGCGAACCGGTGCCGCACGCCCGAGGTCTCCAGGACGACCAGGGAGGGGGTGGCACTGACCAGGCTCGTGCGGGGGAGCCCCTCGGCTCGCAGGCCATCCCGGCCGAGCCGGTAGGCGACCTCCGCCTCCGCGAAGGCGGTGCGCTGCGGCTGCGACACCACGTTGCGCCACCCGCTCGGCAGACCGGTCTGCACGGTCGCCGCCGCCCGGTTGGCCGCCGCCGACGCGAGGGCGGCGGCGAGGGCGGACAGCGGCACGGCACCCGGCCTCGCCGGGTCGTGCTCCGCCGTGGCCGGTCCGTGTTCCGGTCCGGTCAGGTCGTGTTCGTCCAGGAACCCGGTGTGGGTGTCCCCCGAGAGGAACGCCTCGTGGCGCAGCACCCTGACCAGGAGGTCGCGGTTGGTGACGGGGCCGTGGATCCGGGCGTTCGCCAGGGCGGTGGCGAGCCTTCTCACCGCGTCGGCGCGGCTCGCTCCGCAGGAGATGACCTTGGCGAGCATCGGGTCGTAGTGGACCCCGATCTCCGAGCCGTCCTCGACCCCGGAGTCCAGCCGGAGGCCGTGGGACAGGGGCGCGAAGCGCGAGGTCACCCCGGGGATCTCGAAGCGGTGCAGGGTGCCGCTCTGCGGGAGCCAGTCGAGGGCGGGATCCTCGGCGTAGAGCCGTACCTCGACGGCGTGGCCCGAGGGCCGCGGCGGCGACGCGGCGAGCCTGGTCCCCTCGGCGATCCTGAGCTGGAGCTCGACGAGGTCGACGCCGTGGACGCACTCGGTGACGGGGTGTTCCACCTGGAGCCGGGTGTTCATCTCCAGGAACGCGATCGTGTCGTCCTTGACGAGGAACTCGACGGTTCCCGCCCCGACGTATCCGATCGCCTTCGCGGCCCTGACCGCCGCGTCGCAGAGGTGAGCGCGCGTCTCCGGGGAGATCGCCGGGGACGGGGTCTCCTCGACCACCTTCTGGTGCCGCCGCTGGATCGAGCACTCGCGCTCACCCAGCGCCCACACCGTCCCGTGCAGGTCGGCCAGGATCTGCACCTCGATGTGCCGGGCGCCCTCCAGCAGGGGCTCGACGAAGACCGTCCCGTCCCCGAACGCCGACGAGGCCTCCCGCCGCGCCGACTCGACCGCCTCCGGCAGGTCGTCGGTCAGCCGCACGACCCGCATCCCGCGCCCGCCGCCGCCGGCCGACGCCTTCACCAGCAGGGGGACCGGCCATCCGGACGCCGAACCGCTCATCCGCGTGAAGACGACGTCCAGGTCCCGTTCGAGGTCGTCCATCGAGTAGCCGGGCCCGGCGGTGAAACCGGGGAGCACCGGGACCCCGGCGCCGGACATCAGCGCCTTGGCCTCGATCTTGGAGCCCATGGCGGCGACGGCCTCCGGAGGGGGGCCGATCCAGGTCAGGCCGGCGTCCAGTACGGCCCGCGCGAACGCGGCGTTCTCCGACAGGAAGCCGTAGCCGGGGTGAACCGCGTCGGCCCCGGTCCTGCGGGCCGCGTCGACGATCTTCTCTATGGACAGGTAGGTGTCGGCGGGCCTGACCCCGGCGAGCCGTACGGCGTGGTCGGCCTCGGCCACGTGCGGCGCGTCGGCGTCCGCGTCGGAGAAGACCGCGACGGTCTCGACGCCGAGGTCGCGGCAGGTGCGGAAGACGCGGCGGGCGATCTCACCCCGGTTGGCGACGAGAAGGCGGCCGATCACGAGTGAGCCCGGAGCGGTGAGCGGGGCGGTAGACCGGGGGCGAGCCCTCGGCCGGGTGACCACGGGGCCTCTGGAGACATCAAGATCATGATCACATCCGGAAGACGCCGAAGCCGGCGGGCTCCGGGGCGGGGGCGTTGTTGACGGCGGACAGGCACAGGCCCAGGACGGTGCGGGTGTCGCGGGGGTCGATGACCCCGTCGTCGTAGAGGCGGCCCGACAGGAAGAACGGCAGCGACTCGGCCTCGATCTGCGCCTCGACCAGCTCGCGCATCGCCGCGTCGCCCTCCTCGTCGTAGACCTGACCCCGGGCCTGGGCGGACGCCCGGCTGACGATGGACAGCACCCCGGCGAGCTGCGCGGGCCCCATGACGGCGGATTTCGCGCTCGGCCATGCGAACAGGAACCGGGGGTCGTACGCCCGGCCGCACATGCCGTAGTTGCCCGCGCCGTACGAGGCGCCCATGACGATCGTGAGGTGCGGGACGGTCGAGTTGGACACCGCGTTGATCATCATGGCGCCGTGCTTGATGATGCCGCCCTGCTCGTACTCCTTGCCGACCATGTAGCCGGTCGTGTTCTGCAGGAAGACCAGCGGCGTGCGAGCCTGGCCGGCGAGCTGGATGAACTGCGCCGCCTTCTGGGCCTCCTCGCTGAACAGCACCCCCCGGGCGTTGGCCAGGATCCCGATCGGGTAGCCGTGCAGCCGGGCCCACCCCGTCACCAGGCTCCCGCCGTACAGGGGCTTGAACTCGTCGAACTCGCTGCCGTCCACGATCCGCGCGATCACCTCGCGCGGATCGAACGGGATCCTCAGGTCCTCGGGGACGATTCCCAGCAACTCGTCCTCGTCGTACAGCGGCTCCCGTACGGCCTGCGCGGCAACCCCCAGCCTGCGCCGGTTCAGGCCCCTGACGATCTGGCGGCCGATGCGCAGCGCGTCGTGCTCGTCCGCGGCCAGGTAGTCGGCCAGACCGCTGACGCGGGCGTGCATCTCGGCGCCGCCCAGCGACTCGTCGTCGGACTCCTCCCCGGTGGCCATCTTGACCAGCGGGGGCCCGCCGAGGAAGACCTTGGCGCCGTCCCTCACCATGACCACGTGGTCGCTCATCCCGGGAACGTAGGCCCCACCGGCGGTGGAGTTGCCGAACACGAGGGCGATCGTCGGGATCCCGGCGGCGGACAGGCGGGTCAGGTCACGAAATATCCGGCCACCCGGGATGAAGATCTCCTTCTGCGTCGGCAGGTCGGCCCCGCCGGACTCCACCAGGTTGATCAGCGGCAACCGGTTCTGGAAGGCGATGTCGGCGGCCCGGAGCGTCTTGCGCAGGGTCCAGGGGTTGGACGAGCCGCCCCGTACGGTCGGGTCGTTGGCGATGATCACACACTCGACGCCCTCGACCACCCCGATCCCGGTGACCACGCTCGCCCCGACGGGGAAGTCGCTGCCCCAGCCCGCCAGCGGGGAGAGCTCCAGGAACGCCGAGTCCGGGTCGACCAGCAGCTCGATCCGATCCCGGGCGAGCAGCTTGCCCCGCCGGCGGTGCCGCTCGACGTATTTCTCGCCGCCGCCCGCCACCGCCTTGGCCTGCTCGGCGTCGAGCTCCGCCAGCTTGGCGAGCATCGCCTCGCGCCTGGCCGAGTACTCGGCCCCGGAGATGTCCAGCCGGTTCATGAACGCTCTCTTCCGATTGACGCCGGGGTCAGGCCGATGGCCCGGGCCCAGAGCGTGGTGAGCATGGCGACGGCGGTCCGCTCGTCGGCCTGCTCGCCGAGGTCGAGCCAGACGTGGGCGAAGTGCTCGACCATCCCGCCCAGCATCACGGCGGTCAGCCGCGGATCCAGGGCCGGATCGGCCAGGCCCTGCTCCTGCAGGCGGCGCAGCCCTTCCGCGCCTCGCCGCACGAAGACCTCGCGCAGCTCCAGCAGGAGCTCCCGGAAGCCCTCGTCGGTGGTCGCGGCCTGCTCCAGCATCCGGACGAGCCGGGAGTTGGAGGCCCAGGCGCGCAGGTAGAGCAGGTTGGCGGCCTCGATCCTGGCGTACGGGTCCTCGGGCACGCCGGTCCCGACGACGCTGGCGGCGAACATCTCGCCCACCACCGCGCCGGCCACCTCGCGGAACAGGTCCTCCCGCGAGCCGAAGTAGGTGTAGAAGGTGCCGTGGGAGACCCCCGCCCGGGCGCAGACGTCGTCGATGCGCACGGCGTCGTAACCCCGCTCCTCGAACGCCTCCCGTCCGGCCTGGACGAGCGCGGCCCGCGTCCGCCTGCCCCGGCTGGTCAGGGCCTCAGACTTGACGATCACGTCAACAAGATAGTTCACAACCGCCCGCGCCTGCCAGAGCGTGGAATGGACCCGACTAAGGTGCCGTTAGACCGATTTGTCTGATCCCCCGTTCGTACTTCCATCGAAGGACCCGCAGCCTCATGAGCAAGACACCCGGAGCCCCGACGCTGAAGCTCGTCCACGGCGCCTCCATTCCCCTGGTCGGCCTGGGCACGTGGCCGATGTCGAACGAAGAGGCCGAGACGGCTGTGGTCCAGGCGGTCGAGGCGGGCTACCGCCTCTTCGACACCGCCTACGCCTACGGCAACGAGGAGGGCGTCGGCCGTGGCCTGCGCGCGTCGGGCCTGCCTCGGGAGGAGCTGTTCGTCACCACCAAGCTCAACGGTGAGTGGCACGGCTACGACGCGGTGCAGGAGTCGTTCGCGGACAGCGCCGCGCGTCTGGGCGTCGAGTACGTCGACCTGTACCTCATCCACTGGCCGCTGCCCCGGCAGGACCGCTACGTCGACGCCTTCAAGGGGCTCGCCAAGCTGCTGGAGGACGGCAGGATCCGGGCGCTGGGCGTGTCGAACTTCAAGCCCGCCCACCTCGACCGCCTGCTCGCCGAGACCGGGGTGGTCCCCGACGTCAACCAGATCCAGCTCAACCCGGGCCTCACCCGCGACGCCGCCAGGGCCTACCACGCCGAACACGGCATCGCCACGCAGTCCTGGGGCCCGATCGGCCAGGGCGGCGAACTGCTCCAGGACCCGGTGATCGTCAAGATCGCCGAGCAGCACGGCAGGACGCCCGCGCAGGTCGTCCTGCGATGGCACATCGAGCTCGGCCTGATCACGGTGCCGAAGTCCGCCGACCCCGAGCGGATGAGGGCGAACATCGACATCTTCGGCTTCGCCCTCACGCCCGACGAGGTCGCGGCCATCTCGGCCCTCGACCAGGGCGAGGCCGCCGCCGCCGACTCGGACCGCGTCGGCCACTGAGGCCGTCCCCGGTGATCGTCTGACGTCGCCGGACGTGCCCGCCGGTGAGGATCGGTGGGCACCGGTCTTCCGCCTCGACCCTCGCGGCGCACGCGGGATCCGGCCTCATGCGCGACGGGCGCGCCCGCGTCGCGCATGAGGCCGGCCTACGCCTCGTCGGCCGGCCTCAGCTCGCTCAGGACGTCCTCGGTCTCGCGGTTGGTCCGGGCTTCCATGATCATCGCGATGCGCTTGGTGTGCTCCTCCTGGTCGATCCGGCCGGAGGTGAAGATCTCGTCGAGATGGCCGAGCGCCAGTTGCCGTTCGGCGTCGGTCGGCTGGAGGCCGAGCCAGCGCTCGAAGGCGACCTGTTCGCGGTCGGCCATGGCAGGGGACCGCCTGCGGCTCGTCGCGTTGAGCCGCCTCAGGATGAGCATTATGGCCGTGATGGCGACGACGGCCAGCAATCCCGACACGATGACTATCTCGATCATGAACATCCCCGAGCGTGTGAACGGCGCACCGTATGAGAGCCGGACCGGCCGTGCGTGCCGCGTCGCGGACGGGATCCGGCCGGGTGGAAGGTCTGACGGTCTTCCTCTCTGACACGGGTGGACGCCGGGACGGTCGCGGTGGCGCCCGGCCGGTAGCTGTCACCTGATGAAATCAGTTAACTACGTGTTGTAGCAGAACTCGCGCAGATTCGCCCGGTGGCGTCGGACGATCGTGATCGCCGGCGTCCCCCCTGTGCGGCGGAGGGGACCACGCCCGAATGGTGGTCCGCGCCCCTCAGCGACCGAGGCCGACGACCTGCCCGATGGCGGCGACGCCGAAGCGGTCCCCGGCCGGCCGTGACGGGGAACGTCGTGGCCGGACGGGGACCGCGGAGGTATTGGCTCAGTTGACCGGTGCACCCGGTCCCAGGGGGATGCCGAGGGCCCACCAGGCCAGGAAGAGCAGGGTCCAGACGACGGTCATGGCGATGGCGAGGGGCAGGGTGTAGGAGGCGAGGGTGCCGATGCCGGCGCTCTTGCGGTAGCGCTGGAGGAAGCCCAGGGCCATCAGGAAGTACGGGCTCATCGGGGTGATGGCGGTGGAGCCCGAGTCGGCGATGCGGAACAGGGCCTGGGTGGTCTCCGCGGGGACGTGGACGAGCATCAGCATGGGGACCAGGACCGGTGCGGCCAGGGCCCACATGGCGGAGCCGCTGGTGACCATGATGTTGACCAGGGTCAGCACGACCAGGATGAGCAGGAAGACGACGACGATCGGCATACCGCTCTGCTTCAGCGCCTCCGCGGCGTTGACGGCCAGGACGTCCCCGATGTGGGTCCAGTCGAAGTAGGCGAGGAACTGGGCGATGGCGAAGAACAGGACGAGCACCGGCGCCATCTGCTTGATGCCCTCCACCATCAGCTTCGGCACGTCACCGGGCTTGGCGATGGAGCCGGAGCGCGTTCCGTAGACGATGCCGACGAGCCCGAACAGCAGGGCGACGACCGCGGCGATGCCGTCCAGGAGCGGGGACTGGACGATGCTGCCCTCCTCGCCGCGCAGCGGCGAGGACTCCGGCAGGACGACGGCGACCAGGACCACCAGGGCGGCCACGAGCGCGAGGGCCGCGAACCGGAGGGCGGACCGCTCCCGTGCGCTGAGGTTGAGCTGCCCGATGTCCTCCAGGTCGGCGTCGGGGTCGGCGTCGAGGTCGGGCCGCTTGCTCAGGACGAACTTCGTCACCAGCGTGATGACGGCCGCCAGCACGATGGAGGAGACGATGTTGAAGTACCAGTTGCTCAGGGGCGAGACGTAGGCGGCTTCCCCTCCGACGATTTTCGCGGCGGCGGTGGTGATACCGGCGAAGATGGCGTCGTTGGGGGTCGGTACCGGGCTGGCGTCGTATCCGGAGGCGATGGAGGTGTAGGCGACGACGATGCCGAGGATCGGTGAGCGGCCGACCGCGCGGAAGGCCAGGCCGCCGAGGGGCACCAGGATGATGTAGGCGGCCGCCGACGCGACGTGGGCCACGGTGCCCGCGAAGGCGACCGCGAACACGACCCAGGAGGCGGAGACGCGGGAGACCCCGACCTTCATCAGCGCCGAGAGGAACCCGCTGCGCTCCGCCACCGCGACGCCCATGATGACCACGACGATGGTCGCCATGGGCGGGAACGACGCGAAGTTGTCGATCATCGTGGAGACGGCCATGGCCAGGCCGTCACCGCTGAAGAGGTTGCGGACCGTGACGGTCTCGCCGTCGCTGGGCGAGACCACGGAGACGCCCAGCCCGGACAGGACCGCGCTGACGACGACGAGGATCGCGGAGAGGATCCAGAACAGCCAGAACGGGTGGGGCAGGGCGTTGCCGGCGCGTTCGACGACCGCCATCGCCCTGACGATGCGCGGCAGCGGTGGGTCGGTGGATTCCCTCGATGTTTCTGGTGTCGCGGGGCTGGAGGCGGACATGGTGGCTCCGTACGGGTGAAGGGCGGCCCGGCATGAACCGGTGCGGCTGTGGGGGGATGTCGGCGGCCCGCTCGCGGGGCGGCCGCGGCCGAGAGTGCGGCGACGGCGCTGGGCCGGACCGCCACCCGGCGCCAGGGGGCGGCCGTCGGAAACGGGGTGGCGGTGTCGGCGATGGGGCCCGGGGCGCCGCCGGAGGGGCGGGGCGGTGGGCCTGGGGTGAGGAGGGCGTATCGATGGGTCGCGGTGCGGTGCGGTGCGGTGCCGGTGAGGTGCGGTCGGTTGGCCGTGATGCGGCCTGAAGAGGGCGGTCGGCCGGTCGTGGTGCGGTGTCGGGAGGGGCCGGTCGGCTGTCAGCGGGTCGCGGTGCGGGGCAGCCGGTAGCGGTGCAGGAACTCCCACAGGACCTGGTGCGCCTCGATGGTCTGGGTGGTGTAGCCGCCGCCGCTGTAGCTGTCGGCGCCCGGCCAGGTGTGGCCGCCCCCGGTGACCGCGACGTGCCGGACCTCTGCTCCCTTGTCGCAGCCCACCCAGCGGGAGACCGTGATGTCGGGCTCGGTCACCCGGTCGCGGACCCGCTTGGCGCAGTCGTTGCGCTGTGCCCACGCGCCGACCCAGTCGGGAATGGCCGGCAGGCCCCGGTCGGCGTCCCCGGCGTAGGGAATGGTGACGTCGCCCGTCCCGTGGAAGTCGATGACCGGCACGGGGCGGGAGGGACGGCAGTCCTGGCCGGTGGCGGGGTAGAAGGCCCCGGCCACCGGGGCGATCGCGGCGATCCGGTCGGCCATGCGGCAGGCGAGCAGGCCGATGAACCCGGCGCCGTTGGACTTGCCCGTGGCGTACACGCGCCGCTGGTCGACGCAGAGCTTGTTCTCCAGCGTGTCCAGCAGGTCCGAGGTGAACGCCACGTCGTCCACACCGGGCGCCTCGTAGGGCGCGCCCTGCCACGCCTGCCGGTCGCCGTCACCGGTGCCGATGACGCCGTTGGGGTAGGCCACGACGGCGGGGAGCGTGGAGAGCTTGGAGAACTCCTCGGTTCCGGCGCCCGTGTTGCCGCGCCCGTGGAAGGCGAGGACGACCGGCCAGGCACGGCGGGGGGTGTAGTTCGGCGGGAGGTGAAGCTGGTAGGTCCGCTCGATGCCCTGACTGGTCATGGAGTGCAGGACGCTCGTACCGGGCGCCTGGGGTGCCGGGGCGCGGCACCCGTCGGGCCGGGTCGTCGCGGCTTCGGTGTTCGGGGCCGCGGCGTACGCGGGGGCGAGCGCGCCGCCCAGCAGTACGAGCCCGGCGGTCGCCGTCGCGGTGAGGGTGCGCAGGAGAGCTCTCGCGCCTGTCATGGGGGCTCCTATCATCGGCCGCGTCCATGCGGTCGTTCGGGGGTTTTGTGGCAGCACTCACAGCCGTACGTGCGGTGCGCACGTCGGCGAGCGGTGATGGGCTGGAAGGGGGCTAGGCGTCTATCCAGGTCCTGGCGAAGGCGACGATGCGGGCGACGGCCGCCTCGACGACGGCCCGGCCGCCTTCCGGGGTGGCGTTGCGGGGGTCGCCGAGCACGCCGTTGGGGCTGAGCCGGTCGTAGCGCATCGTGAGGGCGGGGTGGCCGCCCTGGAGCGACAGCCGGGAGACGGGGTCGAGTTCGCCGGGACGGGTGGTGCCGGGGGCGAGCCGTTCGGTGTGCACCAGGTGGGGTGCCAGGTGGAGCATCTGGGCCGTCTCGGCCTCGCCGCTGTGCCCGTGGACCTCGCTGACCCGCAGACCGGCCACCACGTCGGCGGCCAGCGAGGTCAGCGGGGTCCAGGCGAACTGCAGGTCCGGATGGGTGGTGAGCAGATCCTGGGCGACCGTGGTGAGGGTGGCGTTGTTGCCTCCGTGGCCGGTGATCACGAGGATCTTCCGCCAGCCGTGCCGGTGGAGGCTGCCGACGTATTCGCGGACCACCGCGGCCAGGGTGGTGGTCGTCAGGGTGACGGTGCCCGCGAAGGCGAGGTGGTGCGGTGAGACGCCGACCGGCACCGACGGGCCGATCACCGCGGAGCCGGCGAGTTCCGCGGCCACCAGCTCGGCGACGTGCTCGGCGCGAATCGTGTCGGTGGCCAGGGGCATGCCGGGCCCGTGCTGCTCGAACGCGCCCGCCGGAATGATGACCAGGGGACTGGCGTGCACGGCCTCGGCCGCTTCGAGCGTCGTCATCTCACCGAGCCGCGTGGGGCGTCGCCGGCTCAACGGTCCGCCTCGGGGAACTCGGCGGTCGCGATCGCGTCCCGGATCGCCGTGAGGTGCTCGCGAGTGAGCCGTTCGGCCGCCTCCACGTCACCGTCGCGTACGGCCTCGAAGATCTCCACGTGCTCGGCGTGGTCGCGGAGCCGGTCGTTGTAGCGGTGCCGGATCTCGATCTGCTCGCGCGCCCGGACGTGGAGCAGCGCCTCGACGGTCTCCCGCAGCAGCGCGTTGCCGCTGGCCGCCGCCAGGGCGACATGGAAGTGCATGGACTGGCGGAGCGACTCCTGCGGTGGGTGCAGGGCGTTGGCCGACGCCGCCTTCAGCTCCTCGACGGCCTCGGCGACCCTGGTCCGCGCGGCGGCCGCGGCGATCACCGGCTCGACGACCAGGCGGGCCTCGACCAGTTCGAGCACCGACTCCCGGGTGCTGCGGGGCAGGTGCGGGTTGGCCAGCAGCCGGCGGTCGATGCCCGGCCCGACGTAGGTGCCCGACCCGTGCCGGAACTCCACCACGCCGGTGGCCTCCAGCCGGCGCAGCGCCTCGCGCACCGTCGGGGTGGTGACGTCGAAGCGACGGGCCAGTTCCCTGGAGGAGGCCAGCACATCGCCCGGTCCCAGCCGCTCACTGCGGATGATCTCGACGATGTCGTCCGCCAGGCGCTCGGACAACGACTGCTCGCTGTAACTCATAAAGTGAATAGATCACTTGATCTCTTGATGTGTCAATGGGTGTGACCGGATTGACTCCAGGGCATCGCGAGAAAGGCGTCACCCGGATCTACGTGATCTACATAGTCAAGGGCGTCGCTCGGGAAACGGCTCAGCGTGTCGTTTCCCCGGCCGGTGGGGCGCCGTGCCAGCGCCACTGCCGCAGTCGTGGACGGCCGGGCAGCTCGACGCGGCCCGTGGACCACAGCAGCGCGTGCCATGGGTCGACGGCACAGAGGTCGGCCGCGGCCTGCGGGAACATCCGGATGAGCACGCGTGCGCACACATCGCGCGGCGGGTCGAAGGGGAGGCCGAGACCCTGGGCGATGTCCTGGCCGTGGAGCAGTGCCTCCACGCATCCCATGGCGGCGAAGCCTTCGGGATCGGCCATCCCGGTGGGGTGGTAGGCCCGCACCCGCGCCGGGGTCGTGCGCACCATCGCCGCCAGGATGCGTGCGCCGGTTTCTGCGAACTCCAGCACCTGGGCGGGAGAGGCCTCATCGTCGGCGGTGGCCATGAATCGTACGTATCTGTCGGTGGGTTGCGCCGCGAGCTGGCCGGCATATGACATCAGACAGTCGCCGATGTGCTCGGCGGTGTGCCGGCAGCTCCACTCCAGGGTGCCCGCCGGCGCGGACCGGTCGGCGTCGACGGCCGGGCTCAGGACGGCGACCACGTGGGAGATCGTCGCATCCACATCATCGGCGGTGACCGTCACGCTGACCTCCACAGACCTTCCAGGGTCAGTCAATCTAGCCTGCCGGAGGCGGGGACGAGGTGCGCGACCGCACCACCCGGCGGTTCGGGGGTCAGGTCTTCCGAAGGATCACGCGGTGGGCGCGCGGGGTCTCGACGTATCGGCCCTCGCCGGCGAACGCCCTGCGGAAGTCCTCCCTGGACTCGGTGAGGTGTGCCCAGTCCTCCGTGTGCAGCCCCACGACCGTGTCGCTCGCCAGGATGCCCGCGGCGAGCACCGCGTCCGCCGAGGACAGGGTGAGCTCGCCCTCGGCGACGGGGATGCGGGCGGCGCCGGCGAAGAGGAGCGAGATGTCGATCTTCCCGAAGCGCTCGGCGATGGATTTGACGTACGGGAGCGAGGCGTTGTCCCCGCTGACGTAGACGCTGGGCGCTTCCGCCGTCCGCAGGACGAATCCGATGACGGGGCCGCGGCCTTCCGACCCCGGGGGGCCGTGCAGCGCGGGAACGGCCGTGATCGTGACCTTGCCGACCTGTACGGAGGCCCACGGTTCGAGCCCCACGACCGTGCCGCCGAGGTCTTCGGCCGCCTTGGTGGTGCTGATCGTGAGGGGCAGGTCGCGCAGGAGGGCGGCACCGAGGATGTCGAGGTTGTCGCCGTGATGGTGGTGTGAGACCAGGGCCAGGTCGACCGCGCCGAGTTCGCTCGGAGCCAGGGCGGGGCCGTGGGTCTTCGTGTGGGCGAAACCGTTGCGGGGTTCGTAGGTCTGCGGCGCGTCGAAGGTGGGATCCGTGAGGAAGCGGACTCCGCCGTACTCGAGGAGGGCAGTGGGGCCGCCGATGTAGGTGAGGGCGATATCCGGCATGATGTCAGGTCCTTCTTCTCGTTCGGTTCGCCGCCGGTCGGACGGGTGGTGGCGAGGGTCGCGCGCCCGCTCGGGGCGGGTCACAGGACACGGCCGAGGAAGTCGCGCATCAGGGCCGCGATCTCGTCGCCGTGGGTCTCGAGCGCGAAGTGGCCTCCGTCGAGGAGGTGCAGCTCGGCGTCCGGCAGGTCGCGCAGGTAGGCGCGGGCGCCGTCGGCGCCGAAGATCTCGTCGTGCTCGCCCCAGGTGATCAGGGTCGGCGGCCGGTGGGTGCGGAAGTACTCCTGGAACCCGGGGTAGAGGTCGAGGTTGAACTGGTAGTCCCAGAACAGCTGTAGTTGGATCTCCGCGTTGCCGGGGCGCTCCATGAGGCTCTGGTCCAGGGTCCATGTCTCCGGGCTCAGCCGGTCGAGCCGGTCCTCGGGCACGCCGTGGATGTACTGCCGGCGGGTGGCCTCGGCCTCGAACAGCTTCCGGACCTCCGCCTCGTTGCCCGGGCGGTCCTTGACGTACGCGAAGAGGCCGTCCCAGAAGGGTGTGAACCCTTCGACGTACGCGTTTCCCGACTGCACGACGAGTGCGGTCACGCGCTCCGGCGCGCGGCTCGCGATGCGCAGGCCGATCGGAGCGCCGTAATCCATGATGTACAGCGCGAACCGGTCTATCCCCAGCTGGTCGAGCAGCCCCTGGGTGATCTCCGTCAGGCGGTCGAACGAATAGGTGAAGTCCTCGACGGGCGGTGCGTCGGAGAAGCCGAACCCGATGTGGTCGGGGGCGATCAGGTGGTACGCGTCCTTCAGGTCCTCGATGAGGCGCCGGAACATGTGCGACGACGTCGGGAAGCCGTGCAGCAGTACCAGCGTCGGGAGCGACGGGTCGCCGGCCTCCCGGTAGAAGACGGTGTGGCCGTCGACCACCGCGGTGCGGTTGAGGGTGGGCACCGCGGCGGTGCCGCCGGTCGGTCCGGAGGTGTGGACGGGCATGGCTCGGCCTCTTTCTAACTGTTGAAATTCGGTTTGATGGTAAGAATCTATTCCGCCCTTCTCTAACCTGTCAAACGAGCTACGGTGGTAAGATCGGTCACATGCTGGAGAGACCGCACCGAGGAGAGCCCCTGCCGCTGGAACTGGTGAACACCCGGTGGGTGAGCGGCGGGAAGCTCGTCGACTTCTTCGAGGACGACCTTCACGTCGGGCGATGGCTGGCGGAGCACGGCTTCGCCGACCGGGTGCCGGACGCCAGGGTGCCGCTGCTGGAGGCCCGGGACGCCCTGAGGGACGCCCTCGATCGGCCGGGCGACGCCACGGAGGCGCGGCTGAACGCCGTACTCGCGCACGGCTCGGTGCGGACGGAGATCCACGGCGGCAGGCCGGAGCGTACGGTCGACGCCGACGCGGGCTGGTTGCCCGCGTGGACGGCCGTGAGCCGGTACGCGGAACTCATCGAGACGCAGCCGGATCGGGTGCGGCAGTGCGCCCATCCCGAGTGCGTCCTCTACTTTCACGATACGTCCCGCAACGGGACACGCCGTTGGCACTCCATGGAGACCTGTGGCGCGCGCTCCAAGTCGCAGCGTCACTACCGCCGCGCCCAGTCCGGCCAGAGCGCCTCCTGAGGCCGGCGGAGGGGGCGCCGCGGGCACCCCCTCCGCCGGCCCGGCCGTCGGCGAAGACGCGCCCGAGTCCCGTCATCCGCGGGCCGCGGACGTCGGCTGCCACCGTTCCCTTCCGCGAGACAATCTGTGAAAGGAGGAAAACGAAAGCCGCCCGGAAAGGGACCGTCGCCTTCGGCGACATCGATATCCCCGTAGCCCTCTACAGGGCCGCCGAAGAGCACGCCGGGTTCATATGCCCGTATATGCCAGTCGCGTCCCTCTGGGGGTGATTTACCCAAGGTGTGCATTATCGAGAAGAAGTGCTTCAGGGTAGGCCGTGGAATGAACCTCTATGACGTGGAGGAGAGATCCGCCGGTCCGTCGGGGGTGAAACTCAGTACCTCGTCCAGGGGCCAGGTCAGCACTCGGGCGCGGAGTCCCAGGCGCGAGGCCGCCATGCGCAGATTCTCGGTGAGAGCGCCGAAGGCGGCCCAGGTGGCACCGCGTTCGAAGCCGAGGGTCTTCTGATCGCGCTCCGTCATGCCGGCATTCCAGCAGGTTGTCTTCGCGATGCCAGAGAAGTCGCCACGGTTGCGTGTTGTGTGGTGAGGGCGCGAGGCTCCCAGGGCCGCGATCCAGCGCACCACGTCAGGGGTGATGAATTCCTGTTGCCGACGGTTCGTCGGGCAGGGACGGCCCTGTTCCGGCCTCCGGCGCGACATCGAACGGCTGGGGCGCGGGCGCGGGCTCACCGTACAGGAACCGGTCCCGCGACTCGTTCAACGGGTCGACGTAGAGACGTCCGGAGGCGACCTCCTCGCCGAGGAGGATCCTGCGGGAGGCATCCGTGACCACCGCGCCGCCGAGGGCGGCGCCCGAGGCGAGCTGTGGCCAAGAGGAGATGGTCTGCTCTATCTCCGGCAGGGAGGCCGCCATGCGTGTGCTGAGCTGTCGCTCGTCGAGCAGGGCCAGGACGAAGGGCACCTTGTCTTTGGGCGGCAGGCCCCGCAAATCCTCCGCGCGGACGTTTCCCAGCAGCCCGTGAAAGATCGGCCGATCGGGGTCGAGGTCGAAACGCTCGATGTCGAGCATCCCTCGGTCGTTGGTCTCCATCACGACGGGAATTCCGCAGGAACGAGCTCGTTCGCGGACGGCCACCTTCACGTAGAGGTCGTCGCACTCCTCGACAAGAAGATCCAGCGGTCCGCCGTGAAGGAGGAACTCATCGAGATTGTCGGGACCGATGCCATGAGGATGGACGGTGATGTCGAGATAGGGATCGATCTCGGCCATCTGCCGCGCGGTGAGCACCGTCTTGTCGAGGCCGAGCTGGTGGACGCCCGCGCGTAGGCGATTCAGATTCGACAACTCGATACGGTCGAAGTCCGCGATCCTGAACGAGCCTCCGACGCCTTCCTGGGCCAGTGTGACGGCGGCGGCATTGCCCACCGACAAGCCGATCACTCCGATTCGCCGGCCGCTCAGGGCCAGTTGCTCGTCAAAAGTGATCTTGTAGCGATTGCGATCGGTCCTGAGCTCGCGAAACTCCTCACGAGGGAGGATGCGGGTCAGCTCGGCCAGCCAGGGAAACCACACCCATCTCCCGTAGTCGGCCATGTTCCGGCCGTCGAGGATCTCCTCGATGTACCGGGTGAGGCGCGGGTCTTCGGCGCCGACCTGCGGATGACGGGTTCGGGCGAGTTGGCGCACCTGATCCTCGAGGCGGTCGTGGACCCGTCGAGCGAGTCCGGTGTCCCGTATCGCTCGCAGCAGCCCGGCGTCCTCCTCGTCGGTGGCGTCGAACAGGCGTGGCCGCCATGCGCGGTCGTTCAGTGCTTCTTCGCCGAGTTCTTCGATCGGTGAACGTGGCAGGTCCAATGGTGCCATCCGTTTCGTCAGGCTACGGTGGGAGCTTTTGTGAGTGATTCAATGCATTTGGGCAAGATTTCCAGAATATGGTGAGGGCGGCTGTAGTTAAGATAGATGCGCTCGTTACGACCGGTCGGTGGAAAGTAGTCATCGAAACAGGGCACCACGAATTCGAACCCGTAAGAAGTCCGGATACGTGGCTGGAAGGCGAGCTTCTCGAAGGTGACGCCGGTCTCCCAGCCGCTGCGGAACTGGTCCACGGCCATGAGACGGGCGAGATGGACCAGAAGATAGGGGAGCGAGTCGCCGCGACAGGCGGGGTGCACCCATAGGCCGCCCACATGGCTGACCCGTCCGGAGACACGCTGGAGGAGGGGCGGCCGGGCCGACCTGGTCTCCTGAAAAACCTCGGGCACCGGGTCGTACCAGAGCCGTAGTGAGCCGACCAGGTCCATGAAGTCCTCGGTGACGAATAATCGGGTGGCGACGCAGCCCACGACGGTTCCCGCCGGGTCCTGTACCGCGATCCAGAACGCGTCGCCCCAGGGCGTCCGGTTGTGGCGCGGATCGAAGGTGGGATTGACGCCGTCCGCCAATGGGGCCGTCTCCAGGTGCGCGGCCCACGCGTTCATGTTCCAGCGGCGCGTCGCGCGCAGCTTCCGCCCGCGCATCCAGTGCTCGCAGGTGTCAACGAATTCCTGGGCGGCCCGTAATTTCAGGTTTCGGATGTCAATTCCTTCATCTGGCACAAGTCTCACCTTCCCGGATGATTTCTTCATGGTCGAATTACCTGAATGATGAGACAAGGGCCGCTTCGGCTGCAGATTCATCATGCCTCTGATGGGAGGAATGCGCCCACAATTCTCTTATTGATTTTTAATCCGTGATGTCGTACGGCATGGCCGCGGGGGCATTCTGGCGTGCCGGGCCGGAGCATGCCCGGCCCGTTCCCACCTGGCCGGCCCTACCGGCGCCGGCGTGCCCACGTTCCCCGTCGTGGTCCCCGCCGGGTCCTGCCCTGGACGATGTGGCCGTCCCGCGTGACGGTCAGTCGGTGCGGGACTGTCTTCTTCGCCCGGCCGGTCCCCGCGTCCGCAGGTCCTCGGGTGCGGCCCGGCCGTCGGCGAAGACGTGCTCGAGTGCCGTCATCCGCGGGCCGCGGTTCCGCCGAGGGCCGCCCCGCGGTCGCCATGCCCTTCCGCGAGATAATCTGCAGAAGGGGGAAAAATGAAAGCTACCTGGAAAGGGACCGTCTCCTTCGGCGACATCAACATCCCCGTAGCCCTCTACAAGGCCACCGAGAAGCACGCAAGGGACGGTTCGCCGGTGCGTCGCAAGCGGTGGCGCGAGGAAGAGGGCCGGGAGACCGGGCGCCGGGAGGCGGCGAGGGGCCACCGGCACCCCGACGGCCGGAGGGTCGTCCTGGACGGCGAGGGCCCGGTGCCGGACAAGAAGCGGATCGACGTGCTGGCCTCCGTCGACGAGGGCAGCATCGACCCGGTGCTGTTCGGGCAGGCCTACTACGTCGGGGGAACGGACCCGGCCGCCGATCAGTGGTACGTCCTGTTCCGGGATGCGCTGAGGCAGTCCGGGCACGTCGCCGTCACCAGGGTCACCCTCGGTGCCCGCGAGTCCCTGGCGGTGCTCCGGGTCCATGACGACCTCCTCGTCCTGCAGACCGTGAGCCGGCCGGGAGAGGTCCGCCGCCCGACCGGCATCGCCCCCAGGGGCGACATCACCGTGCGCCCGGAGGAGCTGAAGATGGCCATGCATCTCATGGACATCCTCTCCGTGGGCTTCGACCTGGACGAGGTTCACGACGACCACCGGTAGACCCGGCGACACGTCATCGCGCCCGACCGGAGGACATGTGCCCCCGCACGCGTCCGCGGTGACGCTCGGGGTCACGGAGCCTCCCGTCGTACCGAGGAGGTTCGCTGGTCCCGGTGGACGGCGAAGCGGGCCGGCACCCGTTCGGCCAGGACACCGCTGTGCGTGACGATGCCGACCATCTGATCCTTGCGGGCCGCGAGTTCCTCCAGTGTGACGGCGACCGTCTCCAGCGTCGTCTCGTCCAGCGTGCCGAACCCCTCATCAAGGAAGATCGATTCCAGCTGGGCGGCGCCGGCCGCGGCCATGGCCGGCAGCTGCGCCGAAAGCGCCAGGGCGAGGGCGAGGCTGGCCTGGAAGGTCTCGCCGCCGGACAGCGTCTTGACCGGCCGGCGGCTGTCCGCGTCGGCGTGGTCGACGACGAGGAAGTTCCCGTCGTCGTGGATCAGCTCGAACTGCCCGCCGGACAGCTCGGCGAGCGTCTCGGAGGCGTCCGTGACGAGCATGTCGAGGGCCGTCGCGACCAGCCAGCGGGGAAACCCGTCCGCGCGCAGGAGGTGGCCGAGCGTCTTCGCCACCTGGTGCGCCCGCTCCGCGTCCTGCCGCCGCACCTCGAGTCTCGCGGCCTGCTCCCGTCGTTCGACGAGACGACGCGTCCCCTGCCGCGCTCCCTCCAGCGCCGCCGCGACCGCCGGCTCGGCCGTCTCGGTGAGCGGCCGCTCCGTATCGAGGTTCACCTCGTGGGCGGCGAGCACGCCGGCGAGGCGGTCATCGGCGGCGGCGAGGTCGCCGCGGACCCTCGCCAGCCTCTCGTGCGCGTCGGACAGCACCGTCTCACGGGTGGCGGCGGCGTCGGCCGCCCAGGAGATGAGGGTCGTCCACGCCGCGGTCAGGTCGTCACGGTCCAGTGCCCGCGCCCCGAGTGCGACGAGCGGGTCACGAACGCGCTCAAGCGCCGACCAGGCCGCCCGCACCTCCCGGCGGACACTCACCGCGCTCTCCTCGGTGCTCGCCCTGGTGACCCGCGCGTTCCGGAGCTTCGTGTCCGCCTTGTCCGCCGCCCTTTCCAGCCGCTCTCGACGGCTGAGCGCGGAGGTCACCCGCCCCGGGGCGGGGGCGTCGGCGAGGACCGAACGCAGGGCGGCGATCCTGCCGGTGAGCGCGTTCAGCTCACCGGTGGCCTGCTGCTCGGTCCGGGACGTCTTCGTCCACTCCTCGCGTAGCCGCTCCGCTTCACGGTCGGCCCGGACCCGTGCCCGCGCGGCCGTTTCGAGGTCGGGCGCGACCAGTGGGGCGGGCATCGCGGTGACCCGCTGCTCACATACCGGGCACGCCGCGCCGTCCCGCAGACGCGGTCGCAGCGCCGCCACGAGGTGGACCCGCGCCGCGGTCTCCTCCGCCCGTCGCGCCCGCAGCGCGCGCCTCTCGGCTTTCTTCGCGGCGGCGGTCACGCCGGAGAGCGCCGTGGCATGCCGCTGCCGCAGCGCCCGCGTCGTGAGCAGCCTCCTCTCCGCCTCGTCAAGCTCCAGGTGGTCGCGGCGGGCCTGTTCGAGCCGGGCCCGGGGCGGTGCCGCCGCGAGTCGCTCACGGGCGGTCGTGTCGGCGGTCTCGGCCGCGGCGAGTTCCTCGTCGGCCAGTTCGACGGCCGCTTCGACCTCGCGTTCCCGCCTCCCGAGTTCCTCAAGGCCGGCCGGGGCGGTGACCGTCCCCAGCCGGTCCCGCTCCGCCGTCAGCGTCTCGCACGCCTTCCGCGCCTCGGTGACGGCCGCACCGTGCTTCACGAGTTCGGGCAGCGCCGCACGGACCCGCTCGGCGAGCTTCTCCAACGTGGCCACCCGGTCCTGGGCCGCGTGCTGGGCGCTTTCGGTCGCGTCGCCGAACTCCTCAAGCTGCTGGGCGAGGAGTCCGGCGCGCTGCCTCTCGCTGTCGGCCTCCGCGTTCGCCGCCTGCGCGATCCGGGGGTAGATCTCCAGTCCCATCAGTTCGACGAAGATCTCCTGCCGCTTGGCCGGCTGCGCGTGCAGGAACTCGGCGAAGTCCCCCTGCGGCAGCACCACACAGGTGAGGAAGTGCTCGAACGACAGCCCGAACAGCTTCTCCACCGCGGGGGTGACCTCGGAGTCGGAGGCGAGCACCTCGGTGACGTCGTCCGGCATGCCGAGCGCGCCCGGGTCGGCGAGCCGTTCCAGCCGGGCGTTCCTCACCTGGACGCCGCCGCGGGCGGTGCGACGCAGTTCCCGGGCGGCGACGTAGCGGTGCCCGGCGAGGTCGAAGACGAGCCGGACGGTGCCCCGATCGGTGGTCGGCGCGAGCGCGTTCGTGACCACGCGCCGGTTGTCCCAGCGGGGCGCCGAGCCGTACAGGGCGAACGTGATCGCGTCGATGACCGTGGACTTGCCCGACCCGGTCGGGCCGACGAGCGCGAAGTAATCCACCTCGCGGAGGTCCACCGCGGCCGCCTCCCTGAAGGAGGCGAAGCCGTTCATCTCCAGCAGCACCGGCCTCATCGAGGTTCCTCCCCGCCGTCAGGCGTTCCCCATGGTGACCTGGTCGTGGAGCCTGGCGAACAGCGCCTCGACCCGTTCGTCGACCAGTTCCCGGGTGACGCAGTATTCGTGGAGCAGCTCGGCGGGGCCGCGTTCCACGCCGGCGGGCGGCGGGGACGGCCGGGCGGCCCTCACCGGATCGGCCGACGGGGCGAACGCCGGGTCGATGCGCACTTCCAGCGCGTTCGGGAGCAGCCGCCGAACGTCCTGCTGCAGGCCCGCGCACGCCGGCTCGCACAGCACGACCCTCAGGTAGTCGTCGCCGAACTCCTCGGCGCGCCGGGCCAGCTCGTCAAGGGCACCGTGTACGGTGCGCAGCCGCCGTCCGGACCTGATCGGCACCTCGGCGACGACGCGGGCGGGCGCGCCGACCTCGGCCTCGACGACGAGAACCACCGGGGAGTTGTCCTGCTCGCCGAAATCGAGGGCGATCGGGCTGCCGCAGTAGTGAACCGGACACGGCGCGGGCAGCGACTGGCGACGGTGCAGGTGTCCGAGCGCGACGTAGTGCGCGTCGGGCGGGAAGGCGTCCTCCGGCACCCAGTACTCGACGATCGACTGGGCGGACCGCTCGCCCCCGCCGAGCTTTCCCCGGGCCGCCATCAGGTGCGCCGTCACCAGGTTGACCGTGTCGTCGCGGAAGCCGGTCGTGAGCGCGGCGAGCAGGTCCCGCACCAGCCGGCCATAGCCGGCCGCGGCCTCCCCTGGCGTCTTGGTGACCAGGTGGGCGGCACGCACCGCGTGGCGCTGGGAGAGGAACGGCAGCAGGGCGACGACGACCGGCTCCCCTGTCGAGCGCGCGGTGAACCTCACCACCCCGCCGTCGGCCGCGACGCGAGCGCCGCCGGCCAAGGTGATCCCGGTGCTCGCCATGAGCGGCCGGTAGGCGTCGAAGGTGGCGGCGTGGTCGTGGTTGCCGGCGATCGCGATGACCTCGGCTCCGGTGCGCCGGAGTGCGAGCAGCACCTGGACGACCAGCTGCTGGGCCTCTGCCGTCGGGGCGGACGACTCGTACAGGTCGCCGGCGACGAGAACCGCGTCGACCCGGTGGTCCCGTGCCACCTGGACGATCTCGCGAAGGACCGCCCGCTGCTCGTCAAGCCGGCTGTGGCCCTTGAGCACCTTGCCGACGTGCCAGTCGGACGTGTGCAGGAACCTCATCTCTCCTCGTCGGGTGAGATCTGCTCCCCGGCCTCGGCTTCCGGCTCGGGCGGCATCAGCTCGTCATACATGGCCTGGTGTTCCTCGTCGTCACCCGGGCAGATCGCCCGTCCGTCGGCCAGGCACATCCAGCGGTGCCGCAGCACGTCCCGCACGGCCTCCTCCGGGTCGTCGAACACCAGGATGCCGTCGCCGTCCTCGTCGTGGACGTAGGCGCAGACGTCGCAGACGACGGAGTGCATCTGGCGGGTGGGGAAACGTGCCGGCCGATTCCTTTCCATGTACGGGCGGTGGCCGTGATTCTCCGGCGACCGGCGAGCCGCGGGACTGTTGTCCGCACGTCCGATCCGAGGGGGTGCGGCCGACCGCCGGTCGGCGGGCGGCGCCCGGTGGAGGCCACGGGCGGGCGGGAAACCGTCGCCGTCGCACCGTGGACAGGTGTTGAGGGCGAGCAGGTGCTCATGCAGGGTGCGGTGGTAGCGGGCACGGGCGAGCGCGTGGTGCTCTCCGCGGGGCCGCTCCGGCAGCGGCGGGTCTCCGGCCTGGACGGCGAGGGACCGCAACTCGTGGAACCAGCGCGGCACCGTCGGCGGCATCGCCTCCCAGTCGTTGTCCCACAGGGAGTGCAGGCGGCAGATGTGCTGGCCGCCGCAGGCGGCGTACAGGTGGGTCTCCTGGGGGCCGCAGGCGAAGTACGTCTCCACCTCGTCACGGATCTCCTTGATGAGCTTGACGTCGGGGTGGGTGCGGTCGAGGAGGTAGGGGTAGCCGTCGGCGGCACACCGCGGCAGACGGGGCCACACGTCGTCGACCATCCGCGGGACGTCGAGCACGGCGGTGAGGTCCATGTCGTTGTTGACGGCGTAGTAGTCGCGGCCGGCGTCGTCGGTGAGGCCGATGGAGATCAGGCCGCGTACGGTGGGGTCGGAGGGAAGGAATTCGCAGGCGAGGTAGACGCGGCGAACGGCCCGAGCGGTGTCGCTCATGTGGGGATCCTCCTCGGCATCCGGGAACGTCGCCGAGAATGCGGCGTACGCGCGTGTGTGACGGTCACCGGATCAGCGGTCGGCCGGCATGGCGGGGGCGGCGCTCGGATTCGGCCCGATGCCCACCTCTTCCTTGATCTTCTTCTCGATCTCGTCGGCGAGGTCGGGGTGGTTCTTCAGGAAGGCGCGGGCGTTCTCCTTGCCCTGGCCGAGCTGATCGTTCTCGTAGGTGTACCAAGCGCCGGACTTGCCGACGAAGCCGTGCTCGATGCCCACGTCGATCAGGCCCCCCTCACGGGAGACGCCGGTTCCGTAGAGGATGTCGAACTCGGCCAGGCGGAAGGGCGGGGCGACCTTGTTCTTGGCCACCTTGACGCGGGTGCGGTTGCCGAACGCCTCGGTGCCGTTTTTGAGGGTCTCGATCCGGCGGACGTCCAGGCGCACCGCGGCGTAGAACTTCAGCGCCCGGCCACCGGTGGTGGTCTCCGGAAACGGCGTGCCGATCTTCTCACGGAGCTGGTTGACGAAGATCGCGGTGGTTCTCGACTGGCTCAGCGCGCCGGTGATCTTCCGCAGCGCCTGGCTCATCAGTCTCGCCTGCAGGCCCACGTGGGGATCGCCCATCTCACCCTCGATCTCCGCGCGTGGCACCAGGGCGGCGACGGAGTCGATGACGATGAGGTCGAGGGCGGCGGAGCGAATGAGGGTGTCGGCGATCTGCAAGGCCTGCTCGCCGTCGTCGGGCTGGCAGATCAGCAGGGCGTCGGTGTCCACGCCCAGCTGCCCGGCGTACTGGGTGTCCAGGCCGTACTCGGCGTCGATGAAGGCCACCGTGCCGCCGGCCCGCTGGGCGTTGGCCAGCGCGTGCAGAGCGATCGTGGTCTTGCCCGAGGACTCCGGGCCGTAGATCTCCACCACCCGTCCCCGGGGCAGCCCGCCGACGCCGAGGGCGAGGTCCAGGGCGATCGACCCGGTCGGGATCACCTCGGTAGGGATCCTCGGTTCGTCGCCCAAGCGCATGATCGAGCCCTTGCCGAAGCGCTTTTCGATCTGGGCGAGGGCGAGTTCGAGCGCCCCCTCGCGGTCCTGTTCTCTCATGGGTCCACCTCGGGTGGGATGCGGTGCGTGTCATGGCCACGGCGGCGCGCCGCCGGGCTCCGGGCCGGTGGCGGGACGGCGGCGCGGGGCGGACCGAGGACCGCCCCGCGCCGTCCGGGTCGGCAGGAGCCCGCCGGCGCCGAAGTGATCATGTCGATCGGTCTTCGCGGTGCGCCGGCGATCAGAAGGGCTCCTCGTCCTTCCGGGAGGCGGAGGGTCCGCCCTCGTCGTTCCGGGTGAACAGGTCGTCGGCGGGTTTGGCGCCGGCGTGGGCAAGGACCCTCGCGCGCGGGGCCTCGGTCGCGCGCGCGGAGGTGACGCGCGCGGTGGCGAAGCGCAGCGAGGGGCCGATCTCGTCGACCTCACACTCGACCACGGTGCGGCGCTCGCCTTCCTTGGTCTCGTACGCGCGCTGGCGCAGCCGCCCCTGGACGATGACGCGCGTGCCGCGCGACAGGGACTGGGCGACGTGCTCCGCCTCCTGCCGCCAGGCCGAGCAGCGCAGGAACAGCGTCTCGGCGTCCTTCCAGTCCCCGGCCTCCCGGTCGTAGACGCGGGGCGTGGACGCGACGGTGAAGTGCGCGACCGCGGCTCCGCTGGGAATGAAGCGCAGCTCGGGGTCGTCGGTCAGGTTGCCGACGACGGTGATGACGGTTTCATCGGCCATGGGACTTCCTCTCGTGCGACGGGTGATTCCTCACCCATGTCTGTTCGGGTGTCTGCTTGCGTTCGACGGGCAGCCTGAAGCCGGGTCGGCGAGTAGCGGGTGCCAGGCGTTCGTCGTGGTCTCCTCCGGGTGTGCCGACGGGCACCTCGCCGCGATCGGGGCGACGAGCCGGGGTGTCCCGACCGGTGCGAGAGGCCAGGGACCACGCGGTGGCGGGCGTGGCCCGGCCGGGGTGGACGGTGACGGCGGTCATCACGTCTCGCCGCCGTCGAGGGCGAGCAGCCGGCGCAGGTCGAGCCGGCCGCTGTGCCAGGCCCGGGTGATCTTCTCCGGCCCGCCGGGCAGCGACCGGATGCTGAACGACCGCGGCGCGAGGGCCGGCACCGCCGTCAGCCCCGGAATCACCTCGCCGGTGTGCGGGTCGGCGACCGGGTCGAGGGCGGCGAGGTGGGTGAGGAACGCCCGCTGCCAGCCGGGGCGCACCCGGACGAGCGTCTCCACCTCGCCCGGGTGGTTCGCGGCCACCCAGGCGGTGAAGGCGTCCTCGTCGGCGACCACGACCGCCGGCTGGGGGTCGACGAGCGTGATGGTGGCGACGGGCGTGTGGTCCGGCAGGGTCACCCGGATCGACTTGAGGTCGAACTCGGCACGGGCCGCGCGCAGCCCGTCGAGCACCGTGCGGCGCTCGGCCTCGTACGCGGCGTTCACGGTGTCGCGCAGCACCCGGAGCACGGCGACCCGGGTGGCGCTGTCCTTGAGGTTCACGGCTCCTCACCCTTTTTCCGTTGCTCGGTCCCGGCCTCTGGCGTGCCGTCCTGGGCGGTCCGGTTCCGTGCCGCGGTGCCGTGGCGCACGATCAGCTCGCCGAGCGTCTGGGTCTCCCCGTCGCCGTCCAGGACGGCGGCGCCGAGCAGGTTGTTCCGGCGAACCTGTTCGTAGAGGGTGCGCAGCTCGTCGGGGGTGGCGTCCGGGGCCGTGGCCGCCGTGACGTAGTCGGGCACCGACCGGGCCGGCTTTCCGGCATCGAGCCAGTTGAAGACGGCCTCGGCGAACTCCGGGCCCGGCTTGTGGAACACCGCCCCGGACAGCGGCTTCGCCCGGGACTTGGAGATCACCAGGGTGTTCTCCTGGTCGAGGTCGCCGACGATGTCGAACTCGTACTCGATGCCCTCGCGCTGCTCGGGCTTGAGCCCGACCTTGCGCGGCACCTTACGCCCGCGCTCGTCGGACTCGACGACGTACTCGGTCTTGGTGCGCATGGTGACGATGAGGTGGCCGGGATAGGCGAGCAGGGCGTCGATCATCGCCCGCTCCTGGGGTCGGGCCTCCTTCCAACCGGCGAAGTTGCCGCCTCCTCCGACGCGCTTGGCCGCGTCGTCGACCTGCTCCAGCATCCCGCCGGCGCCGGACCAGAAGTGGCTCAGGGAGTCGATGATCATGACGTCGTAGCCGTCGTGGGCGGCCACCGCGAGCACGTCGACGAGCGTGGTGGGCCGGAACACCGTGAGCGGGAGGGTGTCGAAGGCGAACTCGTCGGCGTACTTGGCGGCGCTGCCGTGCTCGGTGTCGACGAGGGCGATCCTCCCGCCGAGTCCGGTGGCGGTGAGCAGGGCGGTGTAGGTCTTACCCGATCCGGTGGGCCCGATGAGCGCGATGCGGGCCTTGGCCCGTTCTTTGGTGGCGGTGGTGAAGGTGAAGTGGTTCACGCGATGCTCCCGTGGCGTCTCGGACGACGGTTCGGGATGGACCTGGGGAGGGACGACGTACGGTCCTGTCCAACAGGACGTGCACCCCGACGGTTGTCGCCTCGTTCGAATATTTATTCGAAACACTTGAAGCTCACGCTAGGCACAGGTGAAGCGAGGAATCAAACCTTTTTGCCGAAAGCTTGCGTTTTAGTAGTGCGACCTAGAACGAGTTGGTTTGCGCCCAGGTCGTGGCCGGACACCTCCGGCCTTCGCCGTGCGGTGAGGGGCTGCCGGGCCCCGCCCACGGGCGGCCTCCCATCGCGAGCCGCACCGTGCCGCGGCCGCTTCGCCGCGCCTCCCCGGGCGAGCCGCTCGCGGATGAGCGCCTCGAACTCAGCGGGAGCCGGGCGCCGGGCGCACGTCGTCCCCCACGGCCGGCGGCAAGGGCGGGGGAGTGCCGCCGAACTCCGGGCACAGCGCCCGGTGGGGGCACCAGCCGCACAGCCGGCTCGGCCGTGGGCGCCAGTCGGCCGTCTCCGCCGCCTGCCGGATCGCGTCCCACAGCGCCAGCAGCTTGCGCTCCACGATCCGTAGATCGCCCTCGGTCGGGTCGTATGTCAGCACGTCCCCGCTGCCGAGATAGACCAGCTGCAGGCGGTTCGGCACGCTGCCACGCAACCGCCACAGCATCAGGGCGTAGAACTTCATCTGGAACAGCGCGTCCGCCGCGTACTCGGGGCGAGGAGCCTTGCCGGTCTTGTAGTCGACGATCCGCACCTCGCCGGTGGGCGCGACGTCCACCCGGTCGATGATCCCGCGCAGCGTCAGCCCGGAGTCCAGCGTCGCCTGGACGAACAGCTCCCGCTCCGCGGGCTCCAGCCGGGTCGGGTCCTCAAGCGCGAACCACTGCTCGACGAGCCGCTCCGTACTCGCCAGCCAGAGTGCCAGCCGCTCCGGAGCGATCGCGCCGGCCTCGGCGGAGCCCTCCGTGTTGTTCTCCGCGGCGAACAGCTCCGCGAGCTCCGGCTTCGCCGCCAGCAGCCGCTCCCACTCGCCCGCCACCATGGAACGGGCGTGGGCGGCGGTGCGCGTCGGCGCCGGGTCGTCGAAGAGCCGCTCCAGCACCGCGTGGACGAGGGTGCCGCGGGTGGCCGCCTCGCTCGGCCTCTCCGGCAACCGGTCGATCACCCGGAACCGGTAGAGCAGTGGGCAGGCCATGAAGTCGGCCGCGCGCGACGGCGACAGCGACGACGGCAGCGAGACAGGCCGAGGTGTCGCGGGTGGGGCGCCGGCCGGTGTGTCGTCGGTCTCCGACGAGTACATGCCCTCGATCCTACGCCGGGTTCCCGCAGGTCGCGGCCGATGCGACCGGCCGGCCCGCATCCACCGCTTCACCAAGCCGGGAGGTCCCTGACAAGGTGTTCGCCCTTTCCTACGGAGCGTCAGAAGCTTAAGAGTTCGAGTACCTCCGGTCGTACCACACGAAAGCCCAGGTCATCTCCGCGATAGCCCGGGCTTTTTGGGGTTTGGATCAACGGGCCTTTCTGCGGTCATGCGAGATTTTCGACCTCTGCGGGGCCCCTTGGGGGCCGTCGGATTGGGTTTGCCGGAGAGCTCCGGGAATGGCTTCCGCGGCCGCGCGCCTGTCATCCTCCAGCAGATACCGGTAGACGTCCTTCATGATCGCGATGCTAGCGTGCCCGAGGACGTCGGAGCGGGCAAGCTCGGGCCCGCGGCGGTCAGTTCGGGCAGGCGTCGCGGCAGCCGCCGAAGCGCCCGGCGTCCGGCCGGACAAAGCCGGTCTCCGGCGTCCCGCGCACCGCCTCGGCCATCGCCTCCTTCCAGACCAGGCCAGGAACCGACGTGCCGTCCACCTGTGGATAGTGGCGCCCACCGATGGTGACGTCGACCAATGGATACCGGTATCCGCCGCGAGAGTCGCCGAGGCTGACGGCCGAAGCCAGGCCGGGGGTGTAACCGGCGTACCAGGCGGCGGTGAAGCCGTCGACCGCGCCGGGCATGCCCGCCGCCTCGCGGCCGACGCTCTTGAGCGCGCTCCTCGCCAGGACGTCCGACAGGACTCCGGTGACCGCGTCGGCGACCGCCGGGTCCAGGACCTGCCGGCAGCGCGGCTGGAAGGAGCGCGTGGCGCCTGAGCCGTCGCGGATCTCCGTGATCACCATGGGCTCGCAGAAAGTGCCGCGGGAAGCGAGGCTGGCGTAGGAGTTGGCCACCGAGACGGGGTCGGCCTCGTTGATGCCCAGCGTGAACATCTCAAAATCCTGGAGCCGCATTCCGTCGGCGCGCCTGAGCCCGAGCAGCTCGGCCATCTTGACGGTCTCGCACAGGCCGACCTTCTCCTCCAGGCGCATGGAGAAGGTGTTCACCATCTCCTGGGTGCCCGATCGCAGGGTGGCGAACCGGTCTCCGGCCTTCTCCCGGTTCACGATGGAGTGGGTCGGATCGCCGACGGCCTCGTCCGCGCAATTCTTGAACGCCGCGAAGTCCTGGGCGCGGTACTCGTCGGAGATGGGGAAGCCGTCGTCGTAGCGCAGACCGGCGGTGAGCGCGGTGGCCAGGGTGTAGGGCATCGCCGTCGTGCCCTGCTGGGAGGCCGGCCCGTCGCCGTCGCCACGGCTGGTGGCCATGGCCCTGATGGCGCCTTCGCCTGGGACGATCATGACCTGGGTGGCGACCTGCGGGTCGTCGCGGTGGACGTGGGCGTCGATGGCCCGCTGCGCCGCCCGCTGGAGTCTCTGGTCGATCGTGGTCTGGATCGTCAGGCCGTCGCCGGCGAGCAGCCGCGGGTCCTCGGCGACAAGCCGCTCGCTGACATACCGGCAGAGGTAGGGATATCCGCTGTCCGCGCAGTCGCCGGAGAACTCCTCGATGACGGCGCCCTCGACATCCACCAGCACGCTCTTTCGGGACATGGGGGAAGGAGAGGGCGCGGCGGTGGAAGCCGAGGCCACGCGCTCCTGCCCCGGACCGCTGTCCGCCGGATTCCGCACTATCAGGAGGACCGCGACCAGCGCACCCACCGCGGCGACGCCCAGGAAAGCCAGGAAAGCCAGCAGTGCTTTCATCGTTGCCTTTCGGTGCGCCTCACGCTACGTCTGGATCATCCGGGAACGGCGTGGCGCAGGCAACCGGCCGAAATGATGACGGAGGCCTTCCGGACGTCGGTGGGGTGGCCCTTCCGGCAGGCCAACGACGAAAGGGACATCAACTCGGGTATCGCATTCTCAGCTCGTCCATTGCGAGGTCCCAGAAGGACCTGTAACGCTTGGCGCCGGCCAGCCATGGCGCGAGATACCAGGCTTCCCACTCACCTTCAGCGGTGCTGACGTGGGGATTGAGGAGGGCCACTCCGTCATCCCAATATCCGGCCAGAAGGGTGTCGGGCACATACTCCCCTCTGTAACGGATGGAGTCCTGCTCCTGTCCGTAGACGAAGTAGAGCTCGTCGGGCACGCTCCACGAGTTCTCGGGCTTGGGCCCTGACCAGCTCTCGGCGACCGAGGGATCGACATCACGAAGCCGGCCGATTTCCTCGACACGTAGCAGGCGGCAGTCATCGTCGCTGCCCCACCCGTTGGCGAACAGGAGAAACTGCCGGTAACTCGGCGGCAGCTCCATGCCCAGCCGCTCTTCAAGCTCGCGGACCTCCGCTTCGGTAGCCGGAGGATACAGCTCGCCGAGTGGACTGACCGCCGGGTGGTCAGAACCCTCGGTCACCGGATGCCTTGCAGGGAAGCGTTCAGACCATCCGTACTGGGCACTCATGGCGAAGAAGATATCCCCGTTTCGAGTGGCTGCCGCATGTGCAGCACAAAGCTAGGGCTGCCCCTCCCGATAACCTCCAGGTGTGGGACATACACGAGATGATCAAGGCATGGTTCTACCGATGCTTGGCATCGCCGCAGGTCACCCAGCACACCGGATCACAGGAGGCGCCGCTCTCCTGAAGCGGATGTCTTTAAGACGTCGTTTCTTACGGTTGTGCAGTCTGGGGTGAGAGGCGTCCTATGGCTGGCCGCAGGACGTGCGCAATACGGTCAGGGCGTTCCAGGCCGCGTCAGGTTCGAACATCACCATGGTGCTCGGGTTCGGGGTAAACACGACGTAGTGCCTTGCGAGGTAGGAGAGGTCGCCCCAAGGTTCCCGGGTATGCGCCCGTGCCAGCACCTGACCACAGCGGGTGCAGAAAATCCACGGGATGAGCAGGAGATCCGCCGATATGGTGTCGGTTCCCACCGATGGTCCAGGCATCGGGATGTTGTCGCCGCGCTCAACCAGCTGCAGAGAGGCCTCTACCCCGTCACTGCTACGACATCTGACGATGCTGGGAGCGAGCGCCGTCCACATGCCCCAGGACTCCGCCGTCACCGCGATCTCGGCCCGGGTAGTCTCACGGATCGGCACCTGGTGTTCGAGGAGACCGGAGACGAGCAGGTCGAGTCCGTCCTCCTGCTCACCGATGTCCCAGCAGTCCATAACTTCTTGGGCCTGGAGAGGGGGCAAGAGCGTGGCGAACTGACGCCACAGAGCAGCTTCATCGGTCACCTGGCAGAGGTTAACGGCTGTTGCCGCCATGGAACTTGCCGGGTCGGCGCAGCCGAGGCCCGCGGCGGGAACGGACGGGCGGGATACCTCGCACCAGCGACTCAAGGGCCTGGCTGTCGTGCAGGTTGGCAGCTGAGATGCCCAAGGACAGGGCAAGCCGTTCCGATCCGTGGTGTCCAAAGGGGATTCAGCGAGAGGGTGGATGACCTTTCATCACGTCGCTCAGATCACCCTCGGTGAGATTGAGAGTGAAGGCACTCCCTGCCTGTGAGGGATCCCAGCCGCGGTCAAGGGCTCTCCGTATGGTCGCCGCCACGAGAGCCGGCCGTACGGTCATCGTTCGCTCCCCGAGCCAGGCGTCCGATCGAGAGCAGGGAAGCTCCACCAGGAGAACCCGCCCTCGCCTTCCGGCCGGTTCCACCGCATAGGTCAGTGATCCCCAGCCGTTTCCCTGGCAGTACGTGGGCTTGTGGCGGATCCGCCAGCGATAGGCGGTGCCGTCGACGCTGATCAGCCTGGAGCCCTTCTTGGGGATCGCCACGAAACGGTCTCCTGTCTGGTTCCGCCCCTACCTCTGCGAAAAGCACCTAAGGCAGCGACAGGTGATGCGAGACGCTCGCCAGCGTAGCCATCGCCCAGTCTCATGATCGAGCGGTTTTCGCACGGCCGGACCCGGCGGTGGCGGCCCTCCAGATCGGGAAGCACAGGGCACACCCGCTCGTTGTGTGGACGACCGGCGATGAGGCCGTGCGGCTCCCGGACCGGTTCGACGGCTCACACGTCGTCGAGGCCGAAGGGCGGGAAATAGGGCTCGCTGAGGCGGGTGACCCGAAGACCGGGGGTCCGCGCGGCGGTGAGGTCGACGTCGACCTCCGCGTGCAGAACGAGCTCGGTGAGGTGATCGAGGGGTGGCAACGACCCGAAGTCACCATGCGCCAGAGCGAGAGATGTCAGGCCCACGATGTCCCGCAGGCCCGACAGGTCCTCCACGTCTACATTCGACAGGATGAGTCGGCGAACGGGGGTTCCGCTCAACTGCCTCACATCCACCCCGGCGGGGCCGCCCAACTGGAGCAGCTGCCACGACCGGCCCGTCAAAGGTCCCAGATCCATGCCGTTCTCGTCCCACAGCAGCGCCTGTGTCAGGGCCGGCAGCGACCTGACGGGCTCGAACGTCCCCACCCACGCGAAGTCGGTGGTGAGGCGGCGTCGCCGCAGGATCGGACCCGCGGGCGGGGGCGTGAGGGTGTCGGAGCCGCACAACACCCGCCGCCACACCGGGGAGAGATTGATCCAGAACTCTTCCCAGGCATCGTCCGTGGCGAACGCGCTCTCGCTACCGGTCATCAGCGCCTTCCCTGTCCCACCACATCAATCGGACGGTGCCGGCTTACCCCTGGGCTTCCCCCTCGTGAGCAGCGCCACTCTGTTCCGTCAGACCGCGGAGGACGCCGGCAGGCGACGAGAACCGGCGAAGCACGCAGACAACCCCCCGTCCTCAGCCGCAGTGGCTCCAGCCGCTCCTCCAGGACAGCGAGCCGTGTGAGCCGCCCCAGATGACGCACTTCTTGACGGCGGCAAGCCGTACCGGGCCCGCGTAGGCGGTGAAATTCCCCGGATTGCTCGACGAGGCGCCGCCCTGTACCTGGAGCACCGCGTTCATCGAGATCTTCGAGGGAAACTCGTACCTGGACATGGTGACGACGCAGTTCTGGCCCGCGGCGGAATTGTAGAAAAGGTAGATGGTCGCGGCACCGCCGAGCGCGTGTGAGTCGACCTGCGCGTAGCCGCTGCCGCAGACGGCGGAGGCCGTGTAGGGGTTCGGCTTCTGCGGTGCGGTCGTCGGCTTCACCGTCGGTTTGGCGGTGGCCGTCGGCCTGGAGGTGGCCGTCGGCTTGGCGGTCATCGTCGGTATGCGGGTGGCCGTCGGTTTCACGGTCGGTTTCACCGTGGGTTTTGATGTCGGCCGGGGAGAGGGGGCCGACACCGTCGACGTCTTCGCCTCCGGCTTCGGGGCCGTGGTCGCCTTTCTCGTCCGCTGTGGCGACGGCGCCGCCGTGTTCTGGAGCGGGGGAGGAGTGACCTCGTCCAACGGGGATTCGTCGCCGGCCTCCGTGATCTCGGCGGACTTCTCCACCGGGGACGGGTCGTCGGGGACGAACGTCGGATCCGGCTGTTCCACCGTCGGGGTGGGCGTCTTCATCGAGATCTGCACCGGGGCGTCGGCGTTGGCCCGGATGACGACCACGGTTCCCGTGGCCGCGGCGAGCGTGGCCACGATCGCGCTTCCCGCGATGAGGAGGCCGAACGGCCGTCGCGCCTTCGGCGTACCTCGCTGCGGGCCGCCCTGCTGTGGAGGACGGCCCTGCGGGGGATGACCCTGCTGCGGGCCGCCCTGCGGGGGGTGACCCTGTTGCTGCGGATGACCCTGCTGCGGGTGGCCCTGCGGGGGAGGGCCCTGTTGCTGCGGATGCCCCTGCTGCGGGTTGCCCTGCTGAGGGTTGCCCTGCGGGGGGCCGCCCTGCTGCGGGTTGCCCGGCTGCGCGGGCATCGGGGCTGAGATCATGGTGGGCGTCGGGCGCCGTACCTGATGGGTGGAGACGGCTCCCATCAGGTAGCTGACCAGTTCCTCGGCGGTGGGGCGCAGCGCCGGGTCCTTCGACAGGCACGCGGCGACCAGGTCGCGGAGCATGCCCTCCAGTTCGCCCAGGTCCGGCTCCGTGGTCAGGATCCGGTTCATCACGACGGCGATGGAGTCCTGGCCGAACGCGGGCTTGCCGGTGGCGGCGAAGACCATCGTGACACCCCAGGCGAACACGTCGGCCGCGGACGTCACCTCGGAGGTTCTCAGCTGCTCGGGGGCGAGGTAGGACGGCGTCCCCATCGCCGTCCCGGTCGCGGTCGTCCCCGGAGAGTCCAGCGCCCTGGCGATGCCGAAGTCGATCACCACCGGGCCCTCGGGCCCCATCAGCACGTTGGCGGGCTTGAAGTCGCGGTGCAGGATCCCGGCCCGGTGGATCGCCGACAGGGCGGTGGCCGTACTGATGGCGAGACGTTCGAGCGCGGCGCCGCGCCGCGGGCCCTCCTTGTCGACCAGCTGGCGCAGGGACGGTCCCGGAACGTACTCGCTCACGATGTACGGCTGGCTGCCCGCGAGGTCGGCGTGGAGCACCGAGGCGGTGCAGAACCTGGCCACCCGCTGGGCGACCGACACCTCTCGCAGGAACCGCGTCCTGGCCTCGGGGTCCGAGGCCAGGCCGTGGTGAAGAAGTTTGACGGCGACCTGCTCGTCCGCCGGGCCCCGGCCGAGGTAGACGATCCCCTGGCCGCCCTCCCCGAGACGCCCGACCAGCTCGATCGAGCCAAGGCGCCGAGGATCGTCCGCTTTGAGCGGCTGCACTGTATGCCCCCCCGACAAAACCTGAAAAATGGTTTATGTGGTGCAGAACGCTACCAGCGTGCGCGGTGATGCGGATGATCTGGGAATATTCTCCTCTTTCGAGGCAAAGATCACCGTTTAGATGGCCTTGCCGGGATTGAGGATGCCGAGCGGGTCGAAGACCTGCTTGATCCCGTGATGGAGCTCCTTGGCGGTGGGTCCCGCTTCAAGGGAGAGCCAGCGCTGCTTCAGCAGTCCGACACCGTGCTCGCCGGTGAGCGTGCCCCCCGCGGCCAGGGTCTCCCTGAAGACCTCGTCGGCCGCCGCCCACACGTTCGGCGGGGGCTCGGCCAGGCCGTGGTCGAAGGTGAAGACCGGGTGCAGGTTGCCGTCGCCCGCGTGGGCGACGGTGGCGATCCGCACGTCGTGCCTCACCGCGATGGCCTCGATCTTCTCGATCATGTACGGCAGCGAGGACCGGGGCACACACACGTCCTCCACCAGGCACTTTCCCATCCGCTCCTTGGCCGGATAGGCCATCCGGCGAATCCCGATCAGCTCCTCGGCCTCCTGGACGGACGACGACACCGCCACGAAGGAGGCGCCGTTCGCGGTGCACAGCTCCGACATGCGCTCGGAGACCGCCGGGCCGTCCGCGGCGTCCGACTGAGCGATCAGCATCGCCCGGGTGGACGGCTCCAGCCCGATGTTCTTCCAGTCGTCGATGGCCTGGAGCGTGTTCCGGTCGAGCATCTCCAGCAGCGACGGCTGGCACCCGGCCGCGATGATCGCGGCGACCGCGGCGGCGGCGTCCCTGGGCGAGCCGAACTCCGCCGCGATCGTCGCCGGATAGATCAACGGCGCCCGGCGCAGCCGTACGGTGGCCGCCGTGATCACCCCGAGCGTTCCCTCGGATCCGACGAACAACCCGGTCAGGTCGTAGCCCGTCACGCCCTTCACGGTGCGCCTGCCGGTGTTCAGCACCCGTCCGTCGGCGAGCACGACCTCCAGGCCCAGCGCCGAGTCGCGGGTCACGCCGTACTTCACGCACCGCAGCCCGCCCGCGTTGGTGGCCAGGTTGCCGCCGATCGTGGAGATCTCGTAGGAGGAGGGGTCGGGGGCGTACATCAGCCCGTGCTCACGGGCCGCCCGATCCAGGTCGGCGGTGATGACCCCGGGTTCCACCACGGCGATCTCGTCGGCGGGGGAGAGCTCCGTGATGGCCGTCATCTTGTGCAGCGCCAGCACGACGCATCCCTCGGTCGCGGTCGCCCCGCCCGCCAGCCCGGTCCCGGCGCCTCTCGGGACCACGGGCACCCGGTGCGTGGTCGCCCATCCGAGGACGGCGACCACGTCGTCCCTGGTCTCCGCCAGCACAACGGCCAGGGGCTTGCCGGGTTCGAGGAAGGTCCGGTCCCGGGCGTAGGAATCGGCCACCTCGGGGTCGGTCACGACCTTCCCCGGTGCGAGTAGGGCGACAAGTTCGGCGATAGCAGTCACAAGCGGACTGTACGGCCCGCGCTCGTGACCTTGTGGTTGTTTTCTGCCTGTTTCGCGTCTTATGTGAGGCCGTTTCCCGGTCCGGAGGCTTTCTCGGCGGCCCGGAGGGGCGGGCGCGCCGCGCCTGCCTGCGGGGACGGCGGCGTCGGCCGGAACCTTAATGGAAATCATCATCATTTTCTGACAAAGAGTAACTATTACAGTTTTGCAACATCATTTGGCGTCTTTACTGTCGCTTTACCTTCTCCTTTAACCTCCCGCTCGGCGCGCCCATCCGGCGCACCCATGTTGTCCGCGCCCGGCGAACCCGGGGCAGGGAGGGGATGCGTTGTCCAGCAGACTCACTAGTGGAGGCGCCCGCAGGCGCGTTCTCGCGATGGTGCCCGTGCTCGGCCTGGCCGTCGCGGGACTGGCGGCGGGCGGCGCGTCCGCGGAGAGCGACACCTCGGTCGCGCGCTACCAGCCCACCGCGGCCGACTACTACATCAACTACGCGCCGCCCAGGGACGAGCCGGAGGTCAAGGATCCGGCCGTTCCGTCGTCCAGGGCACGCAAGATCCGCGCGTCCGAGAAGTTCGACCGGAAGTTCTCCGGCGGCAACCCCGTCGCCGCACGGGTGCTGGCCGCCCGCGAGCGCGAGGCGATCAGGACGAGGCTCAACCCCGCGGACTTCCTCTTCAAGAAGGCGAAGACCACCACGTCGGCCAAGCTGCTCACCCTGCTGGTGGAGTTCAACGACAAGGCGAACGACGACTTCTCCGGATTCTCCCGCCCGGCGAGCGTGACCAGCGACGCGGACGACTGCGTCACCGAGCCGCCGGGCACGCTGCTCAACGGCCCGCTGCACAACAAGATCCCCAACCCGGCCACGCTGTCCCACAAGGACAACAACAGCTTCTGGGTGCCGAACTTCAGCCCCGACCACTTCAACAAGATGCTCTACAGCAAGACGGGCATCACCCAGCGCGTCCGCACCGACCTGACCGACCCCCGGGACGGCCGCAAGGGCATCGACATCTCCGGCCAGACCCTGAAGAACATGTACGAGGAGATGTCCAAGGGCGCCTACACGGTCACGGGACAGGCAAGCCCGTGGATCAAGGTTCCGCACTCCGAGGCCTACTACGGCGCGCGTGCCTGCGGCCAGGAGCCACAGGCCATGAGCGGCCACCCGGACAACCCGATCGGTCCCGGACGGCTCGCCATCGACGCGGTGAACTCCCTGGCCGCCGCGGACCCGTCCTTCCCGTGGGCCGACTACGACGCCGAGGACGTCGCCGACTCCGACGGTGACGGGAACTTCGCCGAGCCCGACGGCGTCGTCGACCACCTGGTCCTGGTCCACGCGGGCAAGGACAAGTCCTCCGACGGCGGCGCCGAGGGCACCTACGCGATCTGGGCGCACTCCAGCGCGGTCGCCGGCGGCTACCAGGTGCCCGGCAAGAACGTGAAGATCTCCAACTACATCGTGCAGCCGGAGGACTCCGGCGTCGGCGTCTTCGCCCACGAGTACGGCCACGACCTCGGCCTGCCGGATCTCTACGACACCACGGGCGCGGCGTCCTCGGCCGTCGACTTCTGGGACCTGATGTCCAGCGGCTCGCACAGCGGCCCGATCTTCCAGTCGATGCCCACCCACATGGGTATCTGGGACAAGTGGATCCTCGGCTGGGCCAACCCCAAGGTCTTCAATCCCGGTGACCGCGCCGGGGTGGTGACGGTCGGCCAGGCCTCGCGCACGCCCAGGCTCACCGAGGACGGCGTCCGGGTGAACCTGGACAGCACCCCGCTCAGAATGATCGAGCCGCACAGCGGGACCAAGATGTGGTGGTCCGGCCTCGACCAGGAGTGGGCCGACGTCAAGGTCGCCCGCGACATCCAGGTGCCCGCCGGGACCGATCTGAAGTTCTGGCTCTGGAACAACTACGAGATCGAGCAGGACTGGGACTACGGCTTCATCGAGGTCTCCACGGACGGCGGCGCCACCTGGGCCCAGCAGAAGGTCCGCACCGAGGACGGGACCCTGGTCTCGACCGACGACGACTACACCGACCCCAACGGCAACCTCGCCGCCTTCGGCAACAGGAAGTACGGCCTTACCGGCAACACCGACGGCTGGCGGCACGACTACGTCGACCTCACCCCGTTCGCGGGCAGGAGCGTCAAGCTCCGCCTGACCTACGACACGGACGGGGCCTTCACCCCGCGCGGCTGGCACGCCGACGACTTCTCGCTCACCAACGGCACCCAGACCGTCTGGAGCGACGACGTCGAAGGCGGCGGCAACGGCTGGGCGCCCAGCGGCGGCACCTTCACCAACACCCACGGCCAGGGCTGGACCGTCAACGACGGCCAGCGGGAGATCTCCCGGTTCTACCTGGCCGAGTGGCGCAACTTCGACGGGTTCGACAAGGGCCTGCAGTACACCTACACCACCAACTACTCGCGTGACGGCGCCTGGAAGGTGGAGAAGGTCAAGTACAACGCCCCCGGCATGCTGGTCTGGTACCGCGACGCGACCTACACCAACAACTCGGTGACCGACAACCTCGACCTGGCCCCCAGCCTCGGCGCCAAGGGCAGCCTGCTCCTCGTCGACTCCCACTTCGACCCGCTGCGACGGACCGGGAAGGCCGCGGAGAAGGACCCCACGCAGACCAAGAACATGCCGGGGCGCCCGCAGACCTCGAACGCCGCCTTCTCCTTCGACAAGACCTACTCCTTCACCGAGTGCTTCGAGGGGCCGGACGAGCCCTTCAGCGAGTACTGCACCAAGGTGGGCAAGCTGAACGGTGTCCCGGAGTTCACCGACGCCAAGACCTGGTACCCCGGCTTCGAGACGCGCCCCGACGGCAGCCTGCTCTACCGCGACTTCGACGCCTCGACGGTCGTGCCGTCCAAGGGCGACCAGTCCTACAGCACCCGGATCGTCAACGCCGACGGCAGCCCGGCCAAGGAGCTGTACGGCCTCGACATGGGCAACGGCCACGTCCTCGGTTCCGGCAACCCCGGCGACGAGGGCAAGGCACTGGGCGTGAAGCTCAAGCTCCTCACCCCGCTCCCGGGTGACCTCGGCGCGATCATCCACGTGACCCCGCCCAAGAAGTAACCCGGTTCGCAGGACAGGGCCCCGCCGTGACTTCACGGCGGGGCCTACGATTTGACGGGCAAGTACCCGACCGAAGAGGGGCAGCGTGGGAGAGCTTCGAAGCAAGGCCGGGCACACCGAGGCCATCCGGACGGAGGGCAGGGTCTGCGTGGTCGTCAACACCCGCTCCCGCCGTGGCCGCCTCCGCTACTCCGAGGTGGTCGGCACGCTCAGGGCCGAGGGGTTCGACCCGATCCGCCTGTTCCCGGTAGACGATCCCAAGCGCCTGCGGGCCACGCTGGAGGAGGCCCTGGACGCCGGGCCCGACCTGCTCGTCGTGGGCGGCGGCGACGGCACGCTCAGCGCGGCGGTCAAGCACGTCGCCCACCGCGACGTCGCCCTCGGTGTGGTGCCCCTGGGGACCACCAACAACTTCGCCCGCAGTCTCGGCATCCCGCTCGACCTGCAGGGGGCGATCCGGCTGTTTCGCACCGGCAAGGTCGCCGACATCGATCTGGGGGTGGCCGGAGGCAGGGAGTTCGCGAACCTGGCGAGCTTCGGGGTCTCGGTCGAGGTGGCGGGCAGGGTCAAGCCCTGGGTGAAGCGCATCCTCGGCCGTCCCGCCTACCCGCTCACCGCCCTGACGATCCTTCCGCGCCACCAGCCGTTCCGCGCCTTCCTCACCGTGGACGGCCGCCGCCACGAGTTGCTCACCCACCAGCTCAACATCGCCAACGGCCGCTTCCACGGAGGCTGGCAGGTCGCCAAGGACATCAGCATCGACAACGGCCGGTTGGTCGCCTACCAGCTCGGCTCGGGCAAGCGGCTGCGCCTGCTGGTGGAGACGCTGATCCGCGCCACCACCGGCCGCTGGCGCAGCCTCGCGGGCGGCCCCTTCGTCATGGGCCGGGAGATGCACCTGGAGACCGACCCTCCGATGACCGCCGACGTCGACGGCGAGGTCCGCCTGATGACCCCCATCACGATTCGCACCGTCCCAAACGGCCTGCGGGTGATGGTCCCGGCTGATTTCGTCGACTCCTGACGGGACCGGCGAGCCGTCCACGGTTAGCGTTCTTGATTGGAGTGCATGTTCAGGGGTAGCTGTTCCTTCCGACGAAAATGGAGGACACCATGGCATCCCTTATCGATAAAATTCGGCATTACATGAGCACCCCGCAGGGGCGCAGAAATGTCGAGAAGGCCAAATCGATGGCCAAAGACCCGCGTAACCAGCAGAAGTTACGCCAGTTCATGAATCGCTTTCGTGCGGGCCGGACGCACCACTAGCCCCACCTTCCCGGCGAGCACGATCCTCGGTCAGAGGACGGCAGCCGGGCGTCCAGCCCGTTCCCGGCGAGCACGGCCCCCGGCCCTGCTCGCCGGTGATTACGGCCGGTCCCCTTTTGCAGTTATCTGCCGGACAGTCGGCGGAATCTTTCCCTGAGCCTCTCGAAGAGCACCGGCCCCCGCTCCTGCACCTCGCCGCCCGCGCGGACGTCCGGCGCGCGGCCGTCGTGCACGGGGCCGTTGACCGTATGGCCGTCGATCATGTGACCGTCGTGCACGGGGGCGTTGATCGCGTGGCCGTCGGGTACGGGCCTGCCGGGGGTGCGGCCGTTCCGCGCGGGGCCGTTGACGGTCCGGTCGCCGGGTGCGGAACCACTGATCGTGCGGCCGTCGGAGATCAGGCCGCCGGAGGCGTCGGGGGTCAGACCGCCGGACGCGGAGCCGCCGGGGGTCAGGCCACCGGGTGCGGAGTCGCCGGGGGTCAGGCCACCGGGTGCGGAGTCGCCGGTCGCCCGTACGTGACCCTCCGGCGCGCGGAAGTCCGGCGCGGGCCGCTTCCGGGCCCGCCGTAGATCGTCGAGGGCCTCGGCGGCACCGGGGCGCTTGGCCGGCAGAGGGTCGCGCATGCGCCTCAGCAGGTCCATGACCTCCGCGGACGCGCCGCCGGCGTCGACGGGTCCGGCGTCGGCGCCCGAGGGAAGCCGGCCGGTCAGCAGCTGGAAGGCGATCACCCCGGCCGCGTACACGTCGGACGCGGCGGTCATCCGCTCGGGCATGGCCTGGCATTCGGGGGCCGCGTAGTGGGTGTCGAGGACGTTGGGCAGCTCGTTGGCCACGGTGTGCACGCGAGGGCCCGGCTTGGCGTAGTCGAATCCGGTCAGCATCGCCCGGCCGCCCTCGGTCACGAGGACGCAGGCGGGGCTGAGCGCCCGGTGAATCACGTTGTTGGCGTGGACGTGGGCCAGGCCCAGCAGCACGTCCTCCACCACATCGAGCCTGGCCGTGGTGGAGAGCGTCCGCTGGGGGGCGGTGAGGTGCAGGTGCAGCGCCTGGCCGTGCACGTCGTCGAGGACCAGGACGAACCGGCTCTCGTCGTCGATCGCGAAGAAGTCACGGGAACGCACCACGCACGGGTGCGGGGGAATCCTGGTGAGGGACTGGTAGGAGTTGGCGATCAGCCGCCGCTCGGCGGCGCGCGGTCCCTCCTGGGCCAGCGGGTCGGCGCGGTAGACGCGCAGCAGGACCGTCTCGCTCTCCGGGAGCGTCGCGTTGATCGCGCGGTACTCGGTGACGCGGTTGTCCCCGCCGAGTTGCTCCTCCACCTCCCAGTTGCCGAACCGCGGCGGCGTGGTGGACCGGCGCACGCTGCCGTTCAGCGCCTCGATGATCGCGGTTCCGTACGGTTTGGTGTCCGAGGTGTAGCCGCGCCTGACCCGGGAGACGTCGCTCAGCATGCCGATCAGGTGGGGCAGGTCGGTGACGTGCCGCGAGTCACGGCCGGCCGGATCGACCAGCTCCGCGTCGAGGCCGGTCAGCACGACGACGCTGTCGACGTAGACCCGCTCCAGCTCGCGGCGTTCCTGCATGAGCAGGCCCTTGAGCGCCCGCCCGTTGCCACGGAGCTTGGCCACCGGGGACCCGAACGCGTCCCGCCGGGAGGGGAACCAGCGTGTCCCGGCCACCTCGATCCGGCCGCGTGTACCCTTGACGTCGATGACGCAGAGTGAATGACCGGTCAAAACGATCACATCGACCTCGAAGCTGTCGTCGCCGCGTGGCACCTCGATGTTGTGCAGCAGCAGCCAGTCGTCCGGGGCGTTGTCACGCAGATGTGCGATGACCCGTCGCTCGGCGTCGTTGACCGGGCTTCCGCCGCCGACGATCTGTGCCATCTCTAGCGCGCCGCCCTTCTGATCGTGCCCATCGCGCCCTGAAGTAGGGCAAGAGTCCTATCCTCACGCGTATCTCTACTTTTCCGCCACTCGGACACGCGCGACTACCTATGATCATGACGTACTCCGGCCCGAGAAGCGCATGAGCGATCATGACGTACTCCGGCCCGAGAAGCGCGTGAGCCGTCCGGCGCCTCGGAGCCGCCGGTGAAAACGCGGCGGGACAGATCCGCCCTGCTCGGCGGGCACGCCCGCGAGAAGTGGGTTCGCGGCGCGGACCACCGCCTGTGACCCTCGTCACCGAGCAGAGGTTTGCCTTGGCGAGAGCGGGTAGGCGCCTTCTTGTGAGGGAGGAGGAACGCCAATGTCCAACGATCCCAAAGAGTCGCTGCCGACGGCCGAGCTGATCCGGCAGATGTCCGAGCAGGTCTCGCGTCTTGTTCGGGACGAGCTCCAACTGGCCAAACTGGAACTCACGGAGAAAGGCAGGAACGCGGGCATCGGTGCGGGGTTGTTCGGCGGGGCGGGAGTCGTGGCCCTGTTCGGAGGCGGTTCCCTGGTCGCCGCGGTGATCCTGCTTCTCGCCCAGGTCATGCCCGCGTGGGTGGCCGCGGTCGTCGTGGGCGTGGTGTTGCTGGTTCTGGCCGCGATCCTCGGATTCTTCGGCAAGCGACGGGTGTCCGAGGCCGCTCCTCCGACCCCCGAACGGACCATCGCGAGCGTCAAGCACGACATCGACGCGGTGAGGGAGAGGGCACATCGATGACTGAGACCGACCCGGAACGGCCTGATCGGAGGCCCACGGACGCCGGAACCACCGGGGCCCGCAGGCAGGAGATCGGCGAGGCCCTGGCACCGGATGAGAGCGGCTCGCTCAACGTTCCGCAGACCAAGTCGGACGGAAGGCCGACCGAGGACCTCGGTGTCCCGGCGGCCGAGCGCGACGGCACCCCCCGGCAGGCCGAGAACGCGGTCACCGGCGCTCCGAACGCGGGAGACCCGGGAGACGCGGGGGAGCCGGGCACCGGGAAGACGAACAAGGAATCCGTACGACGGGATATCGAGAATGCCCGGCGCGAGCTGGGCGACACCGTGGAGGCTCTGGTGCACAAGACCGATGTGAAAGGCCGCGTTCAGGAGACCGCCGCCCATATGGGCGACGACCTGCGCCGGATGGGGGCGGCCACCGCCGACACCGCCACCGAGATGGTGGGCAGGGTCAAGGAGGCGGCTCCCGAGATGGTGGACCGGGTCAAGGAGGCGGCCCCCGAGATGGTGCACCGGGTCAAGGAGGCGGCCCCCGAGATGGTGCACCGGATGAAGGAGGCGGCCCCCGAGATGGTGGGCCGGGTCAAGGAGGTGACCCCCGTCGAGATCAAGGACGCGGCGGGGAAGGTCGGCGCCGAGGCGAGCAAGCGTCCCGTCGCGACCATCGCGGCAGTGGCGGCGCTCGCCCTGATCGTCTTCCGGGTTCTGAGGCGCGGCAAGAAGAAGTAACGCGGTTTCGGCCAGGGCCGCCCCCGCTTCCCGGGGGCGGCCGAACGCCGTCCTCATCGGTGAGGGCGGCGTTCGAGCGTTGTCCATGGCCGGTAAGTGAGCCAAACTCAGGTCCGCCGGGGTAATCTGACCGTTTCCGGGTGGGTGGCGGACCCCCTCCTCTCCGCCCGCCCGGACCTCCCACGTGAGCATGCCCCTACGGACCCGGCCATCGGGGCGACCTCTTGACCGACATCGAGGTGGCGGTCAAGGCCGCCCCATGCCGGGACGGCGTCCAGATCCGCCTCCACGCTCCGGCGGAGGGGCTCCACGCCGCACAGGCCGGTTCCGGAGGCGTTCACCGTCCCGCGCCCCCTGTCGCGCAGCGGGCCTGAGTCGCACCCGCCGGTGAACGGGCGGGAGGCGTCAGGAGCCGGCGGCCATGTCGAAGAAGCGCAGCTCCAGCCGCACGGCGCGGCGGAAGACGTCGAACACGCGCAGCCGCCCTTCCTCGTCGAGTTCGGGGCCCAGGCGGTCGAGTTCGCCGCACAGGAACGCCACCCAGGCACGGAACACCGGGCCCTCGTGAAGGTCGATCCACTCGCGGTGGACGAAGCTCTCCGGCAGGGGCTCCTCGGCGCGGCTCGCCCAGCCGAGATAGCTCCACTCCGCCACGCACAGCACCGCGAGGATGGCCGGGTAGTCCAGGCTGGTCCTGGCCTCGTCCATCAGGGCGCGGAAGTCGGCCGTCACCGGTTCCAGGTCGGGTGAGGCCAGGTCGGCGGGGACGGCGCCGAGGGCGGCGAGCGCGCGGTGGAAGTAGGTTTTCTCCTCCGTCGTGGCGGTCTCGCCCAGGAACCGGCCGAACGGCACCCGTGACTCGAAGCTGTCGGCACTGGCCACCGCCGCGCCGAGCAGGGCGGTGAAGGAGTCCACGAACTGGAAGTCCTGGATCAGGTACCGGCGCATGTCGTCGTCGGCGACGTCGCCCCGAGTGATCGACGCGGCGAACGGATGGCCGACCACCGCGGTCCACTCGGGTTCGGTCCCCGACCGCAGCCACTCGCTGAAGGCGGGATCGGGGGCGCCGGCACGCCATTCGTCGTAGGGGACCAGGTTCACCGGGCTTCTCCTCGGTATCTCGGAACGTCGATCAGCGTGAATGCTAGTCGCCGAGCCGGAGGCGAACGGTCCGCCCCGTGTGAATCCCGGGACCGAGGAGTCTTCGCAGGATGGAGAGGGTCGCTCTCGGGGTCGTGGGGCACGGCGTGGAGGCCGTCCAGCGGCGAGCCGCCCGCCACCCGGGCGTGGAACGATCGGGTTGGCCGTCCGTGACGGCTCGCGCCGCTTGCGATCTTCCCGACCCATGCGAACAGGACGGTAGAAATGATCGGTTATCCCACCGGTGGCCCGGCTGACGACCTGCGCGACCTCATCCGGGTCCGGGCCTGTGCGGACGGGACCGAGACCGTGGTCTGGTGGACGGGCGACGTGTACGGCTGGCAGCCCGACGACGGGCCGCGGCACCTGTTCGGCTTCGAGGGCGTCAACGTCGGGCGGGCTCGCGCCGTGCCGGGCGGCTACGAGCTGCTGACCCGTGAGGCCGCCGCCTACCTCGACCCCCGCACCCGCGAGATCCTCCAGACCTGGGACAACCCGCTCACCGGCCGGTCGGTCGAGGTCATGCACGTCTGGAACGACCCGGCCAACCAGCGCTGGCAGGAACAGGGACGTTTCGGTCCCTTCCGTGCCCCCCGGGTTCAGATCGGGGACCAGGTCGTGTTCAACGTGGACGTGCTGCTGGCGTACCCGTCCCCGCTTCCGGCCGCGGAGTTCCCCGATCATTCGGCCGGGGACATCTATCGGGCGATGGAGCTGTTCCAGTTCTTCGCTCCGGCGGCCGAACTGGCGTCCGAGGCCGGTTCGGTGCCGTGCGCGCTCTCCTGGACCCGGGTATCGCCGTGGCTGCCCTGGATGGAACTGGGCGCTCGGCCGGGGGCGCTGGTCTACCACTGCCGGGGCGCCAAACTCGGCGGCTGGGACGAGGTCCCCGACCGTCTCCGCGAACACGTCGCCGCCCAGGCCCCCGCGTTCGCCCACGCCCCCCAGGAGTGGTCGGAGCCCAACGAGACCAGCTGGACCGCCTTCAGGAAGCGGTCTTCCGGCCATCACTGACCGGATCCTAGGCTTTTGGGTGTATATGTCAGCATTTGGGAAGGAAAGATCAAGTGGGCCATTGACCGGCAAAACGCCGGATGGCTAGCGTCAAGGCCTCATCGATCAGGGGGAAACGTGACCGTTCACGAACCCGGTCTCGGCCGGTACTACGAGGATTTTGTCGTCGGCGACGTCTATCGGCACCCGCTCGGGCGCACGATCAGTGAGGCCGACAACACCTGGTTCACCCTCCTGACCATGAACACCAACCAGAACCACTTCAACGCCCACTTCGCCGAACGCGCGCCGGTCGGGAAGATCATCGTCAACTCCGGGCTGAGCGTGGCGATCGTGCTGGGCATCTCGGTCATCGACGTCAGCCAGAACGCGATGATGAACCTCGGCTGGGACGAGATCAAACTGACCCACCCGGTGTTTCTGGGCGACACCCTGTACGCCGAGTCGATCGTGCTGGACAAGCGGGAGTCCAAGTCACGGCCCTACGCCGGGATCGTCACCTGCCGGACCCGGGGCCTCAACCAGGACGGTGACGAGGTCATGTCCTGGCGCCGCTCGGTGATGGTCTACCGCCGTGACGCCCCCCACGACAAGAACTACTTCCCTCAGGCCAAGACGGGCCCGATGACGACATGAGGACGCCCTGATGGATTTCGAACTGAACGAAGAACAGCAGCTGTTCCGCCGGACCCTGCGGGAGTTCGTCGACAAGGAGATCATGCCGGTCGCCCCGGAGTGGGAGAGGACCGGCCGCTACCCCACCGAGATCGTCGAGCGGTTCAAGGAGATGGGACTGTTCGGGCTGACGATTCCCGAGGAGTACGGAGGCCTGGACCTGGACCGGGTCTCGTTCGCCCTGGTCTTCGAGGAGATCGCGCGCGGCTGGATGGGAGTGGCCGGAGTGCTCGGCTCGCACTCGCTGGCCTCCTGGATGATCGCCAAATACGGCACCGAGAAGCAGAAGGGCACCTACCTGCCCGACCTGGCCACCGGTGCCCGCCGTACCGGCATCGCGCTGACCGAGCCCGCGGCGGGCACCGACCTGCAGGGCATCCAGACCCGGGCGGTCCGCGACGGCGACCACTACGTGATCAACGGCACCAAGACGTGGATCACCAACGCCCGCCACGCGGACCCGATGCCGGTCCTGGTCAAGACCTCCGTCGCCGAACCCGCGCACCGCGGCATGTCCTTGATCCTGGTCGAGGCCGGAACCCCGGGCTACACGGTCAGCCGTGACCTGCCCAAACTCGGCTACAAGGGCACCGAGACCTGCGAGATCGTGCTGCAGGACGTCCGCGTTCCGGTGTCCCAGCTGCTCGGCGAGGTCGAGGGCCGGGGCATGCAGCAGGCGCTGTCGGCCATGGAACTGGGCCGGATCAACATCGCCGCCCGCGCGGTCGGCGTCTCCCAGTGCGCGTACGACGCCGCGCTGAACTACTCGCGTGAGCGTCACGCCTTCGGTCAGCCGATCGCCGATTTCCAGGCCATTCAGCTCAAGCTCGCCGACATGGCCACCGATATCCAGGCGGCCCGGCTGCTCACCTACTGGGCGGCGACCCGCTCGGAGACGGGCGCGGTGAACTCCGAGGCCGCGATGGCCAAGTACTTCGCGTCGGAGGTCGCGCTGCGCGCCACCCTGGAGGCCATGCGGATCCACGGCGGCTACGGCTACTCACAGGAGTTCGTCGTCGAACGCCTCTACCGTGACGCCCCCCTGATGGCCATCGGCGAGGGTACCAACGACATCCAGCGGATGGTCATCGCCAGATCCCTCATATCAGGCGCCGCCAAGGTCGGATGGTGATCCGATGCGCACCGTCAGGCGCCCGCCGCCTCCGTCCTGACGCGGTGCCGGGCGCCCGCCGTCTCCTATCCTGGCGTGATGCCAGATGGAGAGTGTGTGTTCTGCGCCATCGCGGCCGGTGAGAATCCGGCCCACATCGTGTTCTCCGACGACGTGGGTGTGGCCTTCCTGGACACGCGACCGGTTTTCAAGGGGCATGTCCTCGTGGCCCCTCTGGTTCACGTCGAGACGCTCTCGGACCTCACGGCGCCGATGGTCGGCCCGTTCTTCGAGCGGGTCCAGGCCGTCGCCGCCGCCGTCGAGCAGGGCCTGGAGGTGGGCGGCACGTTTGTCGCGATGAACAACCGGATCAGTCAGAGCGTCCCGCACCTTCACGTTCACGTCGTTCCCCGCAACCGCAAGGACGGCCTGCGTGGTTTCTTCTGGCCTCGGACAAAATACGACGACTCCACCGAAGCCGATTCCTATGCTCGCCGTATCCACGGAGCGCTCGACATCGGTTGAGCCGTCGGGATGGCGGCGGGGAGTCACGTCCGGTCATGATGATTGCCGGAGGTGGTGGGACGTGGGAGACACGCCCGCGGTGGCGCCGGGGACCGGACCGCTCGCACCGGAGTTCAACGGGATCGATCCCGTGCTCATGCGGGACTTCATCGCCGACCTGGAACGGGCCGGGCAGGTGATCGCCGAGCACACCGAGGCGATCCGCCGGGAGCTCGCCGCGGTGGATCTGCCCGCGGCCGGCCTCGCACCGGTCAGGGAGATCGGCGGCTGGACCGAGGAACAGCTTCCGCGACTCCGGCAGCGGGTGGAGACCATCACGTCCGCGCCCGCCGTACTGCTCGGAGGCGGGCTGACCGGTTATCGGGAGAGCGTCCTGCTCGCCCCGGCGGAGGCCCAGAAGCAGGGCTCGGATCTGGGCGAACGCTTCGCGGACATCGACCTCGACGAGTTCTCCCTCCTCGGCCCGTACGCCTCCGACCGGATGGCCGCGCTCGTCGGCGAGTTGAAGGCCCACCAGCACGACTCGAACTTCACCGCGGCCTTCTTCGCCGCCCTCGGTCCGACGGGCACGCGCACGCTCACCACCGAGCTGCGCCGTCTCGCCGAAGCGGAAAACTCGGTCGACGTCGCTCGTACGGCGTTCGCCACGGCACTCAGGGGCGGGGCGAAGGTCGCGGGGTTCGCTGGGATCATGCGGGCGATGCAGGAGACTGAGGAGAACGACCTGGACGGGGTCGTCGACCTGCTGCGTCCCGGCGCCTACCCGACCGAGTGGCTGGCGGGAATGGCGGCACCGATACTGGCGGACGGAAGCCGGGTACAGGGTAAGAACCTGGCCACGATACTCAACCTTCTCGGGAAGAACCCCGCGGCGGCCCGGTTGGCGATCGGTTCGGCCGCCGGCATCGGTCCGACTCCCGCCTCCGCCAAGCTGCCTTTCGGGCTGCTGTCCGGCCTTCCACAGTCATGGGACTCCGGGCCGAAACTGGCGAGATTTCTCGAGTCGCTCAACGAACGCAGCGGGGGAACCGAGGAAACCGCGGCAGGGTTCGGACGGTTGCTGGCGGCGGCGTCCGGCGCCTATGACGAGGAACAGGGTAAGCACAGCCGGGAGGCGGTGTTCTTCGCCTACACGGTGATGACCACGGTGGACGACCTGAAGCTGGGTGACGCCACCCGTCTCCACTTGTCGGAGATAGCCGGCTCGTACGCTCCGGAGATCACTTTGGGCGCGGACATAGGGGCCGTCGACATGACCGAGGACAGCGGCCTGTATCCCACACCCGGCTTCTTCGAGCCGACCATTGTCACAGGCCTGCGCGGCGCGTTTCGGCTCAGCCCTGAGGACACCTTTCGTTTTCTGACCACCTTCGCTGGAACCGATGAAACCCGGATGCCGTTCCAGGACGGCATGGGTCGGCTGGCCGGGCGGCTGCTTCCGGAGGCCTCCCGCCAGGTTAGAGACACCAATGATGTCACTGCCCTGGATGATCTGTTCACGATGCTTGGAAATGTACGTGGATTCGAATTGGCCGCCGCAGTACGAGTGCTCAAACCCCAAGACGAGGCAGTGAAGAGTGCCAAGGACGCGGAGAACTTTCTGATCGGTGCTCTCATGGGTGTCGGTGGCCTTTTCCCGCCCATGTCCATCTATGCTCGCACCTGGACGGCGATTTCCACGGGAAAATCTGCCTACGATACCTACGGTCCTGAGTCGGAGGAGAAAGTGGCCAAACTGCTCGAACTTGACGGCACGGAAACACTGGGCCGCCAGTATGCGGTTGCCCAACTCCTCGCGAAACAGGGTTTCACTCCTAGAGTGCCTCCAAGTGGCGCGGTTATCGCTGACGCGAACGGTGATCTGCGCTCTTTCGATAAGATTGTCGAACAGGGTGATGCGGGTGTGGAAATTTTGAATCAGTGGTTTATTGCTAACGGAATGGGTAGCCATGACAAGCTTGGTTTTGGGGAACTGAGCATCGTGCTTGCAGACCGCTTTGATGGTCGCAAAAGCCACGGTTTCTTGCGCACTAATCTCTACAAGGGAAAACTCACAACCGACTGAGACACTCGGTTTCGCCGCGCACTGCATATTGGCCATCGAATGAGGACTGTAACACCAGAGATGTTCTGGACAGTGTGTCGGCCATCGTCATGGGGTCATTGATGTCGTCTGGGTTTCCGATGCTGACAAGATCATAGTCGGCCACACGCTTCGATGCGCTGATCATAATGTCATTGAGGCCACTCGCCTTACGTTCAGGCGCGCTGTCCTGGCCCGTGGCGGCGAAGGTTCGTTTGGCTTTGCCCTCCCCGCAGGGGACGTCTTTTCCGCCAGGGTCGATGATCTTGATATTCTGGGCGTTCACTTCTTCGAGAAGCTTGAGAATATGTGCTTTGAGAGTCGCGCCCGCTTCGGCGGCGGTGGGTTCCTTTTCGCCGCAGGCGGCCAGGGTCAAAGCGGTCAGCAGGAGCGCCATACCAAGCCTTATGGGAAACCTGCGGGTGAAGTAGGGCATCGAATCTCCTTCGAAGCACTGGCCGACTGAGCGCACGATCTCATAATCTCCAGGGAAGCGCGCAGGCCATACCGGAAGAACACCGAGACGGAAGGCGGACGGATGGTTTCCGGACCGGACGGAACCGTCGGCAATCCCCGGCGGGAAGAACTGCGGCGGGCGCTGACGCAGGTGCGGGCGCATGCGGCGCGACTGGAGGCGGCGCTGGATCCCGCCCATGCCTCGTTCACCGGGAAAGCGGTCTGGGTGGGGCCGACGGCGCGGGCATTCACCGCGGAGTTGGCCGGGCGACGCAACCGGCTCCGGACGCTCGTCCAGCGGATCGTCGAGGAGTTGGAAGCGGAGGTCCGTGCCATCCCCGAGACGGTGGACCGGTCGCCAACCGCACGGTGAACGGTCTGAGGAGTCCTCACGGATCTGGGCAGAGGGGTGAACGGTCTGAGGAGTCCTCTCGGGCCGGGGCAGGGGTCTGGGGGCGCTCGGCGAACCTGGGCAGGGGTCTGGGGGCGCTCGGCGAACCTGGGCAGGGGGCGGTGAGCGGCCCGAGGAGCTCGTACGAATTTGACCAGAGAACGGTGAGTGATCTGATAGGCACCGGCGAACCCGGACAGATAGGGTCCGGGCGTGGAACCAGTCGTCGCGGTGCTGCTGATCGCCGCCCTGGTCGGTGTTCCGGCCCTGGTGCTGTGGCGTGTGCTGCGTGGTCGGCGCGAACTGGGCAGCAGCCCGGCTGAGCGCGCCACGTTCGAGACGCTGCACACCGCCTCCCTCGCCGCGCCGCCGCTGCGGGCCGGGCTGACCGAGGCCGGTACCCAGAAGGCGTCCCGGCACCTGCGCGAGTTGCTCGGCTCCCCGGCGCTGGCGATCACCGACGAGGAGCGGCTTCTGGTCTACGACGGGGAGGGAGAGCATCACGCCCGCGAGGCGTTCGCGCACGCCGCCAAGACCCTCGCAGGTGGACGCACCCGGGTCCTGGGCCCCGAGGTCGTATCGTGCGAGCTCCCCGAGTGCCCGATCAGGTTCGCCGTCGTGGTGCCGCTCATCACCGACGGCCGGGTGGTCGGCTCGCTCGCGGCCTACGGCGGGCACGCCTCGGCCGGTCTGGTCAGGGCCACCCACGAGGTGGCGAACTGGGTCGACTCGCAGCTGGAGCTGGCCGAGCTGGATCGATCCAGGACGCGGCTGATGGAGGCCGAGGTCCGGGCTCTGCGGGCGCAGATCTCCCCGCACTTCATCTACAACTCGCTGACGACCATCGCCAGCTTCGTCCGCTCGGATCCCAACCGCTCGCGCGAGCTGCTGCTGGAGTTCGCCGACTTCACCCGCTACTCCTTCCGGCGGCACGGAGAGTTCACCACGCTGGCCGAGGAACTGCGCTCCATCGACCGCTACCTCACCCTGGAGCGTGCCCGCTTCGGTGACCAGCTCCAGGTGACGTTGCGCATCGCTCCCGAGGTGCTCGCGGTCGCGGTGCCGTTCCTGTGCCTGCAGCCGCTGGTGGAGAACGCGGTCCAGCACGGGCTGGAGAGCAAGCTCGGCGTCGGCCGTATCTCGATCATCGCCGAGGACGCCGGCGCCGAGTGCAGGATCAGCGTGGAGGACGACGGCGTCGGCATGGAGCCGGAGCGCCTGCGCAGGATCCTGGCCGGCGACGCCGACGAGCGTTCGGGGGCCGGGGGAGTGGGGCTGGTCAACGTGGACGAGCGACTCCGTCAGGTGTACGGAGACGAGTACGGCCTGGTGGCCGAGACCGGTAAGGGCGCGGGCACGAAGGTCAGCGTCCGCCTGCCGAAGTACCATCCCGGCGTCTCCGCCCGCTGACGTTGCGCCATACCGTTCGTCCCGCTAAATATGACTGATGCGGTGCGAAGGGGGCCACGAGGGAGTTTTCCGCTCGAACGGCCTCGTGATCGCGGAGCTGCTTCAGGATCTTCGAGTTCTCGGGGACTCGGGTGGCCCGCTTCCGCCTTGACGCCTGCGGTGTGTCCAGGACACCCTTGGCGAATCTGGACAGTTGACACGCGATGCCCCTACTCATCACCCTCTAGAAATTCCAATGTGAACGCCCTGGAGGAACAACCGTGACCGGCCTGCGCGTCCTTGCGGTGGATGACGAGCTCCCCGCGCTGGAGGACCTGGCCTACCTGCTGCGGGACGACCCCCGCATCGGTGAGGTCTCCCTGGCCAGGGACGGGGCCGCGGCGTTGCGCGTCCTGGATCGGGCGATCGCCGACGGGCGCCCGATCGACGCGGTCTTCCTCGACATCCGGATGCGCGGCCTGGACGGGGTGGTGCTCGGCAGGCTGCTGTCGCAGTTCGCCAATCCGCCCCGGGTGGTCTTCGTGACCGCCTACGAGGAGCACGCGGTGGACGCCTTCGAGCTCAAGGCCGAGGACTACCTGCTCAAGCCCGTCCGGCCGGAGCGGCTGGCCGAGGCCATCCGGCGGGTGTGCGTCTCGTCGGAGTATCCGGAGAGCGACGTCGCGGGCCGTACCGACCCCGACACCATCCCGGTCGAGCTCGGCGGCGTCACCCGGTTCGTGGTCAGCACCGAGGTCCGCTACGTCGAGGCGCAGGGCGACTACGCCCGTCTGCACACCGCGGGCGGCAGCCACCTGGTGCGCATCTCGCTGGCCACGCTGGAGGAGCGCTGGTCCTCGGCCGGGTTCGTCCGGGTGCACCGCAGCCACCTGGTCGCGGTCAAGCACATCGACGAGCTGCACATCGACTCGGGCCGCTGCGTGGTCCGCATCGGCGAGACCGAGATCCCGGTCAGCCGCCGCCACACCCGCGAACTGCGCGACCTGCTGGTCCGCCGGGCCCGCAAGGGCCGTTCCGCATGAGCCGGATGGACGTGACGAGCCGGATGGACGTATGAGCGAGGAAGCCGGGCAGCGCGACGGGGCGGAGCCGCGGCGGCGGATAGCCGACAGGCTCACCTGGGCGGTGGAACGGCCGCGCAAGGAGTCCGACCGATCGCGCAAGGAGTCCGATCGGCCGCGCAGGGAGTTCGGGGTGCGCAGGGACTCCGGGACGCGCAAGGAGCCGGATCGGCCGCGCCGCGAGGTGGTGACCAGCCCCCGAACCATGGCGGCCCGCCACCCCCGTTACCCGGTGACCCGCGAGATCGACGAGCAGACCCACCTGGGCGAGGTCTACATGCGCTCGCTGGTCCGCACCCAGTTCCGGCTGGCGCTGTTCGTCTGCACGGTGCTCGGCTGCGTGGTCTGCGGCCTGCCGTTGCTGTTCCTGCTCGTGCCGAGGCTGCGCGAGGTCCAGCTGGCCGGCATTCCGCTGCCGTGGGCGGTGCTCGCCGGTCTGATCTACCCGGCGTTCGTGATCGGTGCCTGGCTCTACGTCCGTCAGGCGGAACGGAACGAACGCCACTTCGCCGACCTGGTGGACCGGGCCCGGTGAGCACCGCGTACGGAGTGACGGCGGTGGTGCTGGTGGCGCTGGCCGCGGTGCTCATCGGCGGGTTCGGCATCCGGCTGTCGCGGACCACCTCCGACTTCTACGTCGCCTCCCGGACGGTCTCCCCGCTGTGGAACGCCTCCGCCATCGGCGGCGAATATCTGTCGGCCGCGAGCTTCCTGGGCATCGCGGGCCTGATCCTCACCTACGGCGCCGACATGCTCTGGCTGCCGGTCGGCTGGACCGGCGGCTACCTGGTGCTGCTCGTCCTCGTCTCGGCGCCGCTGCGCCGCTCGGGCGCCTACACGCTGCCCGACTTCGCCGAGGCGCGGCTGGAGTCGATGGCCGTGCGCCGGCTGGCGGGCGTGCTGGTCGTGCTGATCGGCTGGCTGTATCTGATGCCGCAGTTCCAGAGCGCGGGCCTGGTGCTGCAGGCGATCACCGGCGCTCCCGAGTGGGCCGGGGGGCTGCTGGTGGCGGCCGTGGTCGCGGTGAACGTGATGTCCGGCGGCATGCGGTCGATCACGTTCGTGCAGGCCTTCCAGTACTGGCTGAAGCTCACCGCGCTGGCCGTCCCGGTGGTGTTCCTGCTGCTGGCCTGGCAGGCCGACGGGGCGCCGGGGCTGAGCGCGCACGACACGACCACCTGGGCCCTGCCGCTGGCCAGCGGCAAGGAGTACAGCCTCTACTCGACCTACTCGCTGATCCTGGCGACGTTCCTGGGCACCATGGGGTTGCCGCACGTGCTGGTCCGCTTCTACACCAACCCCGACGGCCGGGCCGCCCGCCGTACGACGCTGGTGGTCCTGTCGCTGCTCGGCGCCTTCTACCTGCTGCCCGCCATCTACGGCGCGCTGGGCCGGATCTACCTGCCGGAGCTGGCGGGCAGCGACACGGTGGTGCTCACGCTGCCCGGCCGGCTGGTCGGCGGGATGCTCGGCGACCTGCTGACGGCGCTGGTGACGGCGGGGGCGTTCGCGGCGTTCCTGTCCACCTCCTCCGGGCTCACGGTCTCGGTCGCGGGGGTCATCGGGCAGGACATCCTCAAGGGAGGGGTGCGCTCGTTCAGGGCGGCGGCGGTCCTGGCCGTGATCGTGCCCCTGGGCCTGGCCGCCCTGGCCCGCTCGCTGCCCGTCGCCGACGTGGTGGGCCTGGCCTTCGCGGTGGCCGCCTCCTCCTTCTGCCCGTTGCTGGTGCTGGGCATCTGGTGGCGGCGGCTGACCTCCACGGGGGCCATGGCCGGGCTGCTCGCCGGTGGCGGGCTGGCCTGCTGCGCGGTCATGATGACGATCGTCGGAGGGCCTCACACGGGGCTGCTCGGCGCCCTGCTGGCTCAGCCCGCCGCCTGGACGGTGCCGATCGCCTTCGCCGTCATGGTCGTGGTCTCGCTTCTCACCCCGGCCCGTATCCCGGCGGGCGTGGCCCGCACGATGGTGCGCCTGCACACCCCCGAGATCCTCGATCTCGACCGCGGCGACTGGCGGCCGCGGTCCTCTTGACATGATCAACTAGCTCTGGCGAAATAGAGCGGATATGCCAGTGCGCGTCCCTGTTGGGGGACCGCTCATCGCGCGATTCGGACCTTTCACCGCAGGCCATGTTCAGCTGACCGCGACTCGGCGGCGGCTGGGCGAACAGTCCGCCCCAGGGACTCCTCTCCGATAGCGTCCCCTCCTACGTTTGCCGTGATCCAGATCACATTCGTGGGAGGTCTCGTGACCGCCAGGCAACATGATTCATCGGTATATGAAGAGGTTCAAGCAAGTGAGAAGTTTCAGGAGCTGAGGCGGCGTCTACGGGCCTGGGCCTTCCCGATGACCATCGCGTTCTTCCTGTGGTATCTGCTCTACGTGGTGTTGTCCGGCTGGGCGCGTGACTTCATGGCCATCAAGTTGCTCGGCAACATCAACGTGGCGCTGCTCCTCGGCCTGCTCCAGTTCGTGTCGACGTTCTGGATCGCCTGGGCCTACTCCCGGTTCGCCGAGAAGAAACTCGACCCGCTGGCCGACGAGATCCGCCACGAAGTCGAGGGGAAGATCTGATGAGTCACCAGACACTTTCCACGATCCTGTTCCTGCTGTTCGTCGCGGTGACGCTGGGCATCACCTTCTGGGCGAGCCGCAACACCAAGGACGCCACCGACTACTACGCCGGTGGCCGGTCCTTCAGCGGTCCGCAGAACGGCCTCGCCATCGGCGGCGACTACATGTCGGCCGCGAGCTTCCTGGGTATCGCCGGGATCATCGCCCTGTCGGGATACGACGGCTTCCTGTACTCGATCGGCTTCCTGGTCGCCTGGCTGATCGCGCTGCTCCTGGTCGCCGAGCTGATGCGTAACTCCGGCAAGTTCACCATGGCCGACGTGCTGGCCTTCCGGATGAGCCCGCGCCCGGTACGCACCGCGGCGGGCGTCTCCACGATCACCGTGTCGATCTTCTACCTGCTGGCGCAGATGGTCGGCGCGGGCGCGCTGGTCGGTCTGCTGCTCGGTGTCACCTCACCGACGGGCAAGGCGCTCACGATCGTCGGCGTCGGCGTGCTGATGATCGTCTACGTGGTCGTCGGCGGCATGAAGGGCACCACCTGGGTGCAGATCGTCAAGGCCGTGCTGCTCATGGGCGGCGCGACCCTGATCACGCTGCTGGTGCTCGGCAAGTACGGCTTCAACCTCTCGGCACTGCTCGGCGAGGCCGCCGCGAAGAGCGGCAAGCCCGACCAGTTCCTCATCCCGGGCCTGAAGTACGGCACCGAGGCGCAGGGTCTCGCGGGCAAGATCGACCTGATCAGCCTGGGCCTGGCGCTGGTACTCGGCACCGCCGGCCTGCCGCACATCCTGATCCGCTTCTACACCGTTCCCACCGCGAAGGTAGCTCGTAAGTCGGTCCTGTGGGGCATCGGCATCATCGGCGCCTTCTACCTGCTCACCCTCGTGCTCGGCTTCGGCGCGGCGGCGCTGGTCGGCGGCGAGAAGATCCTGGCACAGGACAAGGCGGGCAACACCGCGGCACCGATGCTCGCAGAGGAGGTCGGCCGGCTCATCTTCGGAGATGTGGGCGGCACGATCCTGCTGGCCATCATCGCGGCGGTGGCGTTCGCCACGATCCTGGCGGTCGTCGCGGGCCTGACGCTGGCGTCGAGCTCGTCCTTCGCCCACGACATGTACGCCCACGTGTTCAAGCGCGGGAACGTCACCGACAAGGAGGAGATCCTGGTCGCCCGGATCTCCGCCTTTGTCATCGGCGCGATCGCCATCGGGCTCGGCATCCTCGCGCAGGGACAGAACGTGGCCTTCCTGGTCGCCCTGGCCTTCGCGGTGGCCGCCTCCGGCAACCTGCCCGCGATCCTCTACAGCCTGTTCTGGAAGCGGTTCAACACCGTCGGCGCGGTCTCGGCCATCTACGGCGGTCTCGGCTCGGCGCTGTTCCTGGTGATCTTCTCGCCGGTCATGTCGGGCACCGCGACCTCGCTGATCCCGGACGCGAACTTCGCCTGGTTCCCGCTGAGCAACCCGGGCATCGTCTCGATCCCGCTGGGCTTCCTGGCCGGATACATCGGCACACGGCTCAGCAAGGAGTACAACGCGGCCAAGTACGCCGAGATGGAGGTCCGCTCGCTCACCGGCGTCGGCGCCGAGAAGGCCGCCGAGCACTAGGCACGGCCGGTCGACCACGCGGTTCGCGAGCCGCTGTGATCGTCCGGAGGACGTGAGGGAGCGGCCGGCGGTACCGCCGGCCGCTCCCTTCCGCGTACGGCCCTCCCCGCGCGGGCGCCGGTCTCCTCCCGCGCCCGCGCGGGGAGGGCGTTGCCATCCGAGGCACCATGAAGTCGAATGACGTTCCTCCCAGCGCCCGCGCGGGAGGGCCGTACGCCGGGGGGAGGCTCAGTCTCGTTCCACGGTGTCCTCGAGCACGATCCGGCCGATGATCGCGTATTTGGCGGGGTTGGTGGCTTTGAGGTAGAGGGCGAGCCCGGCCCCCAGCAGGGCCAGGCAGAGCACGATCCAGGGGATCAGCGTGAAGAACGCGGACTTGGAGGCCTCGCCGGCGGCGGCCTCCTGGTTCTGGAAGAGCAGGAAGACGACGTAGATCATGGCCAGACCGCCGACGAGCGGGGCCAGCAGGGTGCGCCACCAGGAGGCGGTCTCGGGGTGCTTCTTCCTGGCGTGGAAGTATCCGATGACGGAGAAGGAGCAGAGGGTCTGGACGATGAGGATCGCCAGCGTGCCGAGCACCGCGAGCAGGGTGTAGATGTGCAGGTAGGGGTCCATCCCGGCGAAGAAGAACGCGAGGACGATGATCACGGAGATCACGGTCTGGACGAATCCGGCGATGTGGGGGGAGCCGTGCTTGGGGTGGGTGGTGCCCAGGGTCCTGCGGGTGCCGGGAATGAGGTCCTCGCGGCCGATGGCGTACAGGTAGCGCGAGGCGCAGTTGTGGAAGGCCATCGAGCAGGCGAACGAGCCGGTCAGGATGAGGATCTTGAAAAGGTCGACGGCCCAGGCGCCGACCAGTTGCCCGGTGGGATCGAAGAAGACCCCGGCGAACTCCTTGGCGGCGACCTCAGGGGCCTTCACTCCGTTGGCGGCGACCGTCATCCAGGAGACGAAGGTGTAGAACAGGCCGATGCCGACCACGGAGACCAGCGTGGCCTTGGGGATGATCCTCTTGGGGTCGCGTGACTCCTCGCCGTACATCGCGGTCGACTCGAAGCCGACCCAGGACCAGAAGCACATGAACAGCCCGAGGCCGACGGCGCCGGTCGTCAGGCCGGTGGTCTGGAACGCCCTGACCGGGTTGAGCGTCCCGGCCATGAGACCGTCGGGCCCGCCGCCGTGGAACAGGGTGACGGTGGCGGTCAGGGCGAGCATGAGGATCTCGGTGACCAGGAAGACGCCCAGGACCTTGGCGGTCAGGTTGATGTCGAAGTAGGTCAGGATCGCGTTGAGGGCCAGTCCGAACAGGGCGAACCACAACCAGTGGATGTCCACCCCGGCCAGGCTCTTGAAGGTGCCGTTGGCCGAGTAGGCGAAGAAGCCGATGATCGAGGCTTCGAAGATCACGTATGCCATGGTCGCCAGGAGTCCGGCCACCATGCCGACGACCTGGCCGAGGCCGTGGGAGATGTAACCGTAGAACGCGCCGGCGGAGGTGATGTGCTTGGCCATCGCCACGTAGCCCACGGAGAAGACGGTGAGGACGATGGTCGCCACCAGGTAGCCGGCGGGGACGCCCAGGCCGTTGCCGAAACCGAGGGCTATCGGGACGTTGCCGGTCATCGCGGTGATGGGGGCGGCGGTGGCGACTGCCATGAAGATGACGCTTGCGAGCCCGACGGCGTCCTTGCGCAGGCGGTTGACGCCGTCGGTCGGAGCCTCGGGCTTCTCGGTGATACTCAACGACATGGACCTTTCTGCGATCGGCGCTGTACAGAAGGGGTGTGGCGGCGATAATCGCAGCGAGCCGACCCAGCGAACCAAGCGAATTACCACCAAATGGGTTGTGAGATGTCATATCACCACAAATTGCGTCAAAGGTGGGTAAAGTTCGCAGTCATCTAGTAAGGGGCCGGGAATCATCCCGCCATGCCCTCGCGTCAGGCGATGATCTTTTCCGCGGGAAGGCCCGTCCGCCCGCGGCACCGGCCGGGGGCGTCCGGCTCACCGGTTCCGGGGGTCGCCTCCCCGCCGCGGCCGCCCCCCGTTGAACCGGTCGGGGCAGGGCCGTCGCCCACCTCGGTGCACCGCTCCTCCGCGAAGGGGCCTGCCGCGGTCGACCGCGGCAGGCCCCTCGTCGTGCTCCGCTCCGTCGCGGACCGCTCCGCCTTACCGGGACGCGGTGTCCAGCAGGGCCAGCTCGTCCTCGGACAGGACCAGACCGGCGACCGCGAGCAGCGGCTGGAGCTGCTCGACGTTGCGGGCGCTGGCGATCGGCGCGGCCACCGTGGGCTGCGCGGCCAGCCAGGCGAGCGCGATGGTGGCCATGGCGACGCCGTGGTTGGCGGCCACCTTGCCCAGGGCGTCGAGCACGCGCGGACCGCGCTCGGTCTCCAGGTACTGCGACGCCTTGCCCGCGCGGGGGCTGTCCACCTCGACACCCGGCCGGTACTTACCGGTCAGGAACCCGCGGGCCAGGCCGAAGTACGGCGTGCTGGTCAGCCCGCCGTCCAGGACCGCCTGGCGCAGCGCGCCCTCGTAGTCCCGCTCCAGCAGGTTGTAGTGCTGCTGGAGCACGCCGTACCTCGCCAGGCCGTCGCGCTCGGAGATCGACAGCGCCTCCGTCAACCGCTCGGCGCTGTAGTTCGAGGCGCCGATGTTGCGAACCTTGCCCTCCTCGACGAGTGCGTCGAACGCGCCGAGGGTCTCCGCCAGGGGGGTCTCGGCGTCGTCGAAGTGCGCCCAGTACAGGTCGATGCGGTCGGTCTGCAGACGTCGCAGCGACTCCTCGGCGGCCTCGCGGATGTTGGCCGCCGACAGCCCGGGACGGCTGGGCAGCGAGCCCACCTTGGTCGCCAGCACCATCTGGTCGCGGTTGCCACGAGAGGCCATCCACTCACCGATGATCGTCTCGGACTCCCCGCCGATGTTCCCGTCCACCATGTGGGTGTACGCGTCGGCGGTGTCGATGAAGTTGCCTCCCGCCTCGGCATAGGCGTCCAGCACGGCGAAGGAGGCGTCGCGGTCCGCGGTCCAGCCGAATACGTTGCCGCCCAGGCAGAGCGGGAAGAGGTTCAGCTCAGAAATACTCATGACATCACTCTATTTCCCGGACGATCACCCGTTTCCCCGGCACCGCCGTTGACCGTCGGGGCACCGTTTCGCGCCATGGGCGACAGCGGCGGCCGGCACCCGGCCCCCGTACGGCGTGCGTACGACGCTCTCTCCCCGGCGTCATGGAAACCCGGCCACGTCCGGGGCTATGGTCAAGCCGTGAGCAGCCTCAGACCGCGCTCCAGGCGCACGCGCGACGCCTCGGATCCCGGTACGCGCACGCGCATCCTCGACGCGGCCGAAGAGCTGTTCGCCGGGGGTGGTTACGAGGCGACCCCCACCGCGGAGATCGCGCGGCTGGCCGACGTTCCCAAGGGGCTCGTCTTCCACTACTTTCCCAAGAAGATCGACGTGCTGGTGGCGCTGATCGACGAGCGCACGCTCGTGGAGGAATCCCCGGAGGTGGAGGCCGTTCCCGGCGACGCGGCGGGCACCCTGTCCCGCCTGGCCAGGCGCCTGCCGCTCAGCGCCTCTCCGGCGATGCGCCGCATCCTCTTCCGCGAGGCCGACACGCACGGCTCGGTCAGGGACCGGCTCGGCCGCCTGAACGGTGAGATCATCCGGCGGGCCCGGTTCGCGCTGGAACTGGCGTTGCCGACCCCGCGCGGCGACGCCGCCCGGCTGGAGGTGGCGGCGGTCACCTTCGCCGCGGTGCTGCTCTACCAGGAGAACCTCTGCCAGCTCACCGGCCACCACATCGACCCCGACGCGGTCGCCGAGCTGATCGCCCACGCCCTGGGATGAGGGCCCGGCCGGCTCTCAGACCGCGATCATCTCCATGACCGGACGAGGATCGGACGCCCCCACCGGCCGGACCAGCCCCACCTGCCGTCCCATCGGCTCCGCCCCGGCCGGCTCGATCAGGTCCATCAGCTCGTCCATGGCGTCCCGCAGGTAGTCCATCAGCCGCCAGACGTCCTTCACCCGGTCCGGGCAGGAGAGGATGCCGAAGTCCAGCGAACCGTCGTAGGAGAAACAGGTGATGTTGACCCCGCCGCTCACGTCGGTCAGCACCGACATGGGGTAGTAGCCGAGCACCCGGGCCCCGCACAGGTACAGCGGGAGCTGCGGCCCCGGCACGTTCGAGATGATCAGATTGATCGGGGGCAGCACGATCGAGGCCAGCCGGAAGACCGCGGAGGTCGCCCGTGCGGTGATGGCCGCGGGCAGCACCGAGGACAGCTCGCTCAGCCAGGTGGCGGGGGAGCCGGCGAATCGCCGCTTGGCCGTGCGCATCGTCTGCCCCATGACCCGCAGGCGGTCCAGGGGGCAGGCCAGATCGGTCGGCATCGGAGTGATCATGACGGAGAGCTGGTTGCCGACCATGTCCAGGGCGCTCGCCGTACGGACCGCGACGGGGACCGCGGCGATCAGCGGCTGGTCGGGCAGCGCGTCGTGCTCGCGCAGCCAGGAACGCAGTGCCGAGGAGCACAGCGTCATGACCACGTCGTTGACGCTGCTCCCGGAGAGCTTGGCGATCCGCTTGACGTCGTCGAGCGGGATCGACCCGTAGGAGAACCGCCGTTCGGGGCCGATCGGGCCGTTGAACGGCGTGCGAGGGGCGGACAGCGAGGGCAGCTCCGGCAGCTCCGCGACCTGACCCGAGATCATCCGGGTGGCGGCGGCCATCATCCGGGCGCCCGGCAGCGCCGCGGCCACCGGGATCGCGTCGAGATCGGCCACCATGCGGCCCAGCGAGCGCAGCGCCCTGGCGGGCTGGGTCACCGTCCGGGTCACGGCCCCGGCGAGCATGGTGACCAGGTCCGGGGCGCTGGTCGCGGGGGAGGGCTCCGGCGGTTCGACGACACGTGGTTCGGGGGTGAGGTCCAGCAGGGCGGCCAGGGTCTCCGCGCCCGACACCCCGTCGATGGCGCAGTGGTGGACCTTGGCGTAGAGGGCGACCCGGCCGCCGGCCAGGCCCTGGATGAGATGCATCTCCCAGAGCGGGCGGCCACGGTCCAGGTGCCGTTCGTGGATCAGGGCGACCTCCTCGGCGAGCTGGGCCTCGTCACCCGGAAACGGGAGGGTCGCCTCGTAGACGTGGTCGGCGACATCGAGATCGGGAACCTCCGTCCAGTACGGATGGTCCAGGCCGAACGGCACACCGGCGAGGCGCAGGCTCAGTGCCGGGGCGAGATGCAGCCGTTGGCGGAGCAGCCCGATCAGGGCTTCCCGCGTGACGGCACCCGTGGGAGCGCAGACCGGATCGAGGATCGCCACCCCGGCGACATGGGCCGCGGTGGTGGCCGATTCGGCGTGAAGGAACTGCGCGTCGAGTGCGGTCAGTTGGCGCATCGTTGAGCCTCCTAACAGGAAAAGAAAGAAACGGGTGTGGCCATCATCGCTTCGGCTCGTTTCCACCCCGTTTCGTCTGGGCGACCTTGGGAGTCTTTCAGATAAATCCCGTCGGTCAGGCAGGGGGTTACGGTGACACGCCCTACCTGATCACCAGATATGGTCGCCGCCCAGGGAAAGCAATTCTTATGGTCTCCCCTCGGTAAGAATTGTGTGCGAATTCGCCATGTGATTGTTGTGACCCCTGCGCCGCCACACCGACGGCGTTTCGTTTCATCCGTTTGTGTTCAACCGTTCACGACCGTCACGGGATGGCCCGCGACGGCGTCGAAGAGATAGCCGAAGTCGTTGTGCGGGGTTCGCGACGGCTGGACCGCGCCGGTCTCGTCGGTGGCCCGGGCGAGCAGGATGTGCGGACCGGTCTTGAGCGGGTTCCAGCCGATGTGCCAGCGGGTCCAGGCCGGGACCACATGCGGGCCGCGAAGCCGGGCCTGCCGCCAGGTCGTCCCGCCGTCGACGCTCACCTCCACCCCGGCGATCCGGCCGTTGCCCGACCACGACCGCCCGTGCAGCACGTACGGGTGCCCGGCCCGCAACTCGGCGTCCCAGGGCAGCTCGAAGGCGCTCTTGACCGTCTGGAGGGCCAGCGGCGCGCTGCCCTCGGGCGGGTGGTCCTCGCCGAACATCCGGTAGAAGTCGGTGTTCCAGGGCGAGGCCAGCGGCGAGGTGGAGACCTCGATGTCGCCCACCCACTTGACCGAGGCCAGGCCGATCCACGAGGGGACGACCAGCCGTACCGGGTAGCCGTGGTCGGGGGGGAGAGGCCGGCCGTTCATCTCGTACGCGAGGATGACGTCCTTGAGCGCCTTGGCCACCGGGATCGGGCGGCGCACCGGCCCGTAGTCGACCCCGTCGCACACGTAGTGGGGGTCGAGCCCGCGCGGCATGACATCGACGGCGTCCGGGGTGAGCCCGGCCCGGTCCAGCACCGTGGACAGCGGTACCCCGCGCCAGCGGGCCACCCCGATGCCGCCGAGCCTCCACGGGGTGCCGGAGATCTCCTGACGCTGCTGGGTGGTGAAGAGGCTCCGGCCGTTGCCCGCGCACTCGATCGCGACGTCCCGCGTCACCGCGGGGAGCGCGAGCAACTCCTCGTAGCCGAAGCTCCGGGGGTTGGTCAGCCCGGAACCGTGCAGCTCCAGCCGCCAGGTCGCCGCGTCGATGATCGGGGTCGAGGTGTGGTTGCGCACGAAAAAACGCTCGTTGGGCACGTGATAGCCGACGTCGCGCACCGCCTCCCAGCGCATCTCGGCGTTGGTCCCGTGCGCGATGAACAACTCCGGTGGCAGCTCCTTGACGATCCCCTCGGCGACCGTCCTGATGGCCTCCCCGTCGGTCGCCCGCTCGCCCACGGCCTGACCGGCGACCGCCTCGTCCAGGACGGCCCGCCCCGCGACGCCCTCTCCGGCGACCCGCTCCACGAGCGTCTCGCCGGCCGTCTTCCCGTCAACCGTCTTCTCGCCGGCTGTCTCGTCGTCGACGGTCTCGTCACCGGCGATCCCTCCGTCGACGGTTCTCCCGTCGACGGAGGCCAGCCGGAGCCGGTCGGGATCGTTCCTGGTGGGTCGCCCGGCCCAAGCACGCTGGTGAACGGTCTCGTCGGCGAAGCCCTCATGCGGCATGAAGCATCATCCTCTCCCCTACTCCTATTTCCTACCAAGAAACAAGGGTAATCCGTAAGGGGGAGAAGGCCGTGTTGCCGTCAACGTCTCAGAAAGTTCATCAGCCGCTCCACCGGCCAGGTGTTGATCACATCGTCGCTGGTCAGCCAGGCGCGCTGGGCGATGCCGATGCCGAACCGCTGGTTGTCCAGATGGGGCACGGCGTGGGCGTCGCTGTCGACGGAGAACTTGACGCCGTGGTGGCGGGCCAGCCGTACCAGGTCGGAGGGAAGGTCGGAACGGTCGGGAAAGGAGTCGATCTCCATCGCGGTGCCGGTGCGGGCGGCGGCACGGAACACCTCGTCCCAGTCGGCGTCCACCGGCGGGCGTGCGCCGATCTTGCGGGTGGTGGGGTGGCCGATGATGTGCACGTGCGGGTTCTCGCACGCGGTGACGAACCGCCGGGTCATCTCCTCGCGCGACTGGGTGAAATGCGAGTGCACGCTCGCCACGCACACGTCGAACCCCGCCAGCACCTCGGCCGGCCAGTCGACCGAGCCGTCGGGGGCGATGTTGAGCTCGCTGCCGTGCAACAGTCGCATATCCGGATATTTCGACTGAAGTCGGCGTAGCTGCTCGCGCTGCTCCAGGGCCTTCTCCAGCGTCATCCGCTGCATCGCCAGCTCGGGCGCGTGATCGGTCACCGCGTAGTAGGAATGGCCGCGCGCGTGGGCGGCGGCGACCATGTCCTCCAGCGAGGCGATGCCGTCGGTCAGATCGGTGTGGGTGTGCAGGTCGCCCTTGAGGTCGTCCGCGGTGACGAGCACGGGCAGCTCGCCCTTGAGCGCGGCGGGGATCTCCCCGCCGTCCTCGCGCAGCGTCGGCGGGACCCACTGCAGGCCGAGCGCCTGGTAGATGTCTTCCTCGCGCTCGGCCGCGATCACCCGCTCGCCCTCGAACAGGCCGTATTCGGAGAGCTTCCAGCCCTTTTTCACCGTGATCTCGCGCAGGTGCACGTTGTGCTCCTTGGAACCGGTGAAGTACTGCATCGCGGCCCCCCAGGACTCGGCCGGAACCACCCGCAGGTCCACCTGGACTCCCTGGACGGTGCGGATCGAGGTTTTCTTCTCACCCGAGGCGATGACCTCCGCGACGTAGGGCTGGGCTTTGAAGTCGTCCATCAGGGACGTGGGGCCGACCGCGAGGATGTCGATGTCGCCGATGGTGTCCTTCATCCGGCGCAGCGATCCGGCGTAGGCGATCCGTTCGGCGGGCAGCGAGGCGATGATCCGCTCGGCCAGGTCCATCGCCACACCGAGATGTACCCTGGTACCGCTCCGGGCAAGCTGCTCGATGCCCTTGAGCAGGTTTTCCTCGGTCTTGGCGCCGAAGCCCTTCACCCCCTTCAGCCGCCCCTCCCCGATGGCGCCCGCCAGGGCCTCCGGGGAGTCGATGCCGAGCTCCTGGTAGAGGAAGACGGCCTTCTTCGGCCCGAGGGAGGCGATCCGGGTCAGCCTCCTGACCCCCTCGGGAACCTTGCCGCGCAACTCGTCGAGCTGCCGGAAGCTGCCTCTCTCCAGATGCTCCTCGACCTTCTTGGCGATCGCCTCGCCCACCCCGGGCACGCTCCGCACGGCCGTGGTCGCGATGTCCTCGGGAAAACCCGCGATCGCCTTGGCCGCCTTCTGGTAACTGCGGACCCGGAACGCGTCACCACCCGTCATCGCGAACAGCTCGGCGTATTCCTCCAGCGCGGCTGCCACGTCTTCGTTTGCTCGTGCCATAACCTCAGCCTAGAAGATCGCACCGACGTTTCCCCAGGGTGATCCTCGGCGGGGAGGTGCACGCCCGAGCGGTACTGCGACCGCGCACTTCCCCGCGAAAAATCCTTCCGTCGCGCCCGGATGTCGGCCGGGTGGACGGACCAGGTGGCGAGTCAGGCGGGCAAACCTTGGATCGATCGGTGGTTTCTTCGCATCCGGGCCGGGGCAGTCAGCCGAAATGATGCGGGATCTCGCGGAGGGAGCCCTCGGTGGTGTGCTCGCCACCGCGGTCATGAGCGCCGTGATGCTCGCCGGAGACCGGGCCGGGCTGATGGGGGAACATCCGCCCCAGCGCATCGCCAGAGCCGCGCTTCCCGGCCCCATGCATCGGCCCAAGCCGGGTGAGGGCGTGCTCGGCGCGGCCGCGCACTTCGCCTTCGGCGCCGCCTGCGGGGCGCTGTTCGCCGTGACCGTGGGCGGCCGCGAATCCCGGCCGTCGCTGGGTGCCGCGTACGGCCTGGCGATCTGGATCGTCAGCTACCAGGGATGGGTGCCCGGCCTCGGCATCATGCCGCCGATCCACCGTGACCGTCCGGAACGCCAGGCCGTCATGGCCGCCGGACACGTGACGTACGGGGTGGTCCTGTCGTTCGTCCTGAACCGCCTGCGTCACGACGGGCGGCGGTCGCGCCACCCGCGCCACGACCGGGTCATGGCGACCTGACCCGACCTCGACGCGGCCTTCACGTAAGAATTGTCCCTTCTAATCCGTTTTTAGATATTTCTAAGGCGGGTGGTAATCGGAGCCGCTCCGGAGGGACTACTGGGTGTGGACGACCCCGAAGAACGATTCACCGACCTCTATGACCGGCACTACCGGAGCGTGCTGGGATACGCCCTGTTGCGCACCGAGCACGGCATGGCGGAAGACGTGTCCAGCGAGACCTTCCTGATCGCCTGGCGACGGTTGGACGAGTTGCCCGACCCGGCGCTGCCGTGGCTGCTCGGCGTGGTGCGGAACCTGCTGGCCAAGCAATGGGACTCGCGTCAGCGGCGGCGGAATCTGGTCGACCGGCTCGCGGCGCTCAGCACCTCTCAGGATCACCTGATCTTCGACATCGCCGAGCACGTCGTGGACCGCGAGAGCGCGCTCAACGCGCTGGCCACCCTGCCGGAGCAGGACGTGGAGGCGATGGCGCTCGCCACCTGGCACGGGTTGCCGCCCGACCAGGCCGCCGCCGTCATGGGCTGCTCGACCCGTACGTACAACGTCAGGCTCCACCGGGCCCGCAAGCGTCTGGGCAGGGCGCTGGGCACGGAGGCGAGAGTCGCGAGACCCCGTTCGAGCCTGGCCCGGGCGCGGCTCACCGAGGAGGCCTGATGACATACCCACCCCACCGATCCGGCGAGGAAACCGGCATGACCGACCGCGTGTTCGCCCGGCTCAAACCCGTGGAACTGGACGGGCTGACCGAGGAGGCCTACCTTCGCCGCCGCTCGGACGACCTTGCCCGCGCGTTCCGGACCCCCCGCTCCCCTCAGCGCTCCCGGAGACTCACGATGCCCCGCCTTCCGTTCCTGATCACCGCCGCCACCGCCGTCGCGGGAGCGGCCGCCGCCGTGATCGTCGTTCCCGGCCTCGTCTCCGGGGAATCCGCGCCCGGCGCGCCCACCGCCGCCGCGATCCCACGGGGTTCTCAGACCCCGCAGACGGTGGACGCGCGGTCCTTCCTGCTCGCGGCGGCCGTGACCGCCGCCCGTGAGCCCGCCGAATCGGGCCGCTACTGGTACACCCGCGAGCGCGTCACCCAGAAGGCCACGACGGACGAGGTCGAGTACGCGGCCGAGGTGAAGTCCCTGGTGGAGAAGTGGGAGGCCGAGAAGAAGGAACTGAAGGGCAGGCCGTCGGAGCTGGAGACCGCCAGAAAGGAACTGGAGAGGAAGATCGGCGAGCTCAAGGCCTCGCCTCCGGCGGTGCCGTACGCGGTGACCACCGCCTATACGCAGGACGCGTGGTACGCGCGGGACAAGGGCGACTCCAGCCGTACGATCGGCAACCAGGACGTGAAGATCACGTTCGGGTCCCCGGAGGACGAGGCGAAGTGGAAGAAGGCGGGTTCCCCCGTTCTGCGGAACGACAAGCCGTCGACCGTCTCCTTCGACCACCCGCTGCCCCTGTCGATCGACAACCCGACCCTGACCATCCAGAACGTGGCAAGCCTGCCGACCGACAAGGAGGGCCTGGAGCGACGGCTGCGGAGCCTGTACGGCAAGAGCAGCGCCAAGGACAGGTCCGACTTCGCCGGGTACCTGCCGCAGACGAGTCTGGACCTGCTGCGGGCACCGCTCACCCCCGGCACCCGGTCCGCCCTGTTCAAGGTGCTGGCCGAGCAGCCGGGCATCACGTCCCAGGGCGAGGTCACCGATGTGTTGGGGCGTACAGGGGTTGCCCTCACCTCGCGTTTCACCGCCGATGAGGGCTCGTTCGAGCTTCGTCTGACCTTCGACAAGGAGAGCGCGAAGCTCCTGGAGTACGCGATCACGAAGGAGGGCGAGTCCTCCCCGCTGACGCGGGTGGCCTATCAGGACACCGGCTGGGTCGACCGCCTCGGCGACCGCTCGCGAGACTAGTCCTCGTCCCCGTGGGCCCCCGGCCGCGGCCGGGGGCCCCACTGCGGTCCGGTCGCCGACGTCGGCCGCGGTTGACGCCCGGCGCCGGGCGTCAACCGCGCCGCTCGTGGACGTCGCCGACGAACCGAGACAGCCCGTCATGCCGGCCCACGCTCGTGCACCGCCCCGTATAAGCGAATTCGGGGGCCCGGGGCTCCCGGCCGCCGAGGTCCACACCCGGACGTGCTTTACCGTTTTGCGCGGTCCCAGCTCGAAGACCTGGAGCCACCGTCGTTTTCTCGGCTCCCGTTAATTGTTTCCTCTACAATTCACTCGCTTCGAAGCTTCTGTTGTCAGAATGTCGGCAATGGCCGGGCGAACCACGGAGGACGGGCAATGCGGGACGTGGAACTGACGATCGAGGCGGCCCCCACCGTCACCGCCGAGCGTCTCGACCGGCTGACCCGGCAGCTCCACGATGATCTGCGGAGCCTGGGCACCGTCCGGGTGGCCCTCAAGCCCGACTCCCAGGTGCCGGCCGGTGCGAGGTCCGGGCTGGCGACTCAGCTCGGTGTGCTGGTGGTCGGCGGTGTGTTCTCCAGCGCCGTGATCAAGGCGGTGCTGGAGGTGGTGATGCGACGGCTTGACCGGTCGGCCGTGGTCGAGGCCAAGGTCACCTGGGAGGTCAACGGTGTCCAGGGCACCGTCACGGCCTCCGGGACCGGGATTCCGGCGGAGCAGCTGATCGAGTTGGCGGCGATATGGGGCCGGCCCGCCGAAACCGGGGAGGCCGAGACGGCGACGGAGGAAGGGGAGACGCTCCGTGGGCCGGAGGATCGCACTACTGATCGCAACTGACGGTTACGGGGATCCGGGACTGAACCGGCTCCGTGCCCCGGGCCGGGACGCCGGCCAGCTGGCGCAGCTGCTCGAAGATCAGTCGATTGGCCGGTTCGACCATGTGCGCGTTCTGCTGAACCGTCCGAAGGCGGAGATCGAGGCGGCGATCGAAGAGCTGCTCACGAACCGCATGCCCGACGACCTGGTACTGCTCTACATCGCCTGTCACGGGCTGGCGAACGACGTGGACCGGCTGTTCTTCGCGACGGTCGACACCCAGCTGGCCCGTCGGAACACCACGGCGATCCGGGCCTCCCTGGTTCACGATCTGCTCGACGAGTGCGAGGCGGCCGCCAAGATCGTCCTGTTGGACTGTTGTTACAGCGGGCTCTTCAACCGGGGCCTGTCGACGCGCTCCGAACGGCGAATCGACGTGGAACGTGAGGTGCTGGGGAAGGGCACCGTCGTCCTGACCTCGACCACGAGCCTCGCCTACGCCTACGAGGGGACCCAGTTCACCGACAACGGCGAACCGGCCTCGGTCTTCACCGGCGCGGTGATCGAAGGTCTGCGCTCAGGCGCGGCCGACGCCGACCGGGACGGCATCGTCACCCCCGACGAGCTGTACGACTACGTCTTCCGTGCCGTGATCTCGCAGTTGGGCGAGGAGCAGAAGCCGACCAAGAAGGGGGCGTGCGTTGGGCGCGTCGAGCTCGCCTACGCGCCGTCGATCCACGAGCGGTCCGGGAGCTGGAGAGCGGTCCGGGCCGCGGACGGCCTGGCTCTGGGCTCGCTGCTGCCACCACTGGTCAGCACGGTGGACCAGGGACTGAGATGCGACGCGTGGCCGGGAGCCTCGCGCCTGGAGGTGCCGATCGGCCGTATCGACCGCCGGACCGGCGAGGAGCTCGTGGTCGCGGACCTGACCAGCCGGGGCGGGCACGCGGCGGTGGTGGGCAAGTCCGGCAGCGGCAAGACGACCCTTCTGCGCACGCTCCTGACGGCCCTGGCGCTGACGCACAGCCCCGAGGAAGCGGTCTTCCTCCTGCTGGAAGGACGGGTTAACGGGCTCGGGGTGCTGCGCCGGCTGCCGCACGTGCAGATGGTGGCGGCGCCTCACGAGGTCGACATGGTCGCCGCCGTTCTCACGAGAGCCCAGGACATCATCGAAACGCGGCAGATCATGTTCCGCAAACTGGACATCGAGTCGGTGGACGAGTTCCGCGCGCTGCGGGTGTCACGGAAACTCCCGGCGGGAATGCACGGCGATGTGTTCCTGGTCGTGGACGGCTGGCTCGACTTCTCGATCGGCAGGGAGGCGCTGGAACGGGAAGTCCGGCGCATCGCCAACGCCGGCCTCTACTACGGCGTCCATGTCGTTCTGTCGTCGCGGCAGTGGAGCACGATTCCAGCGGAACTGCTGAGCATCCTGGGCACGCGGTACGAGCTGGCCCTGGACGACCCGGCCGACTCCCGATACGACGCGGTGCTCTCCAGCACGTTGGCCACCGGCAGGGGGCTTGCGGGGGGCAGGCCCTTTCGCGTCGCACTGCCCAGGATCGAGGCGGACGCGGACCAGATCGGCGACCGTGAGGCCCTCGTCTCCCTGTCGATCCAGGTGCAGGAGGCGTGGTCGTCCGTGCGGGTCGCCGAGCCCGACCGGCCCGAACCGCTCGCCTCGAATGTGCTCCTGACCGAACTGCTCGGTATCGCGGACGCCGCCGAGATCGATCTGGCGCGGATGTGGCGTCCCCGTCCGCCGCGGGAACACCTCCGGGTGCCCATCGGGATCGACTCCGAGGGCGAGCCGGTGATGCTCGATCTGAAGGAGTCCGCACGCGACGGCATGGGCCCGCACGGTCTGTGCGTCGGAGCCACCGGTTCCGGCAAGTCCGAGCTGTTGCGCTGTCTCGTTCTCGCGTTGGCCGTGACGCATTCCCCGGAGAGTCTCAACTTCGTCCTCGCGGACTTCAAGGGCGGCGCGACCTTCGCCGGGCTGAACGCCCTGCCGCACGTGGCGGCGTCGATCACGAATCTGGTGGACGACCTGGCCCTGGTGGACCGCATGCGTGACGCCGTCGCCGGAGAACTGGCCCGGCGTCAGGAACTGCTGTGGGCGGCCGGAAACTACGCCAGCGCATGGGACTACGAGGCGGCCCGGGCGGCCGGAACGGCACTGGCTCCGCTGCCGTCACTGCTGATCGTGATCGATGAGTTCAGCGAACTGCTCACGCAAAAACCCGATTTCATCGACACACTGGTACAGGTCGGCCGAGTGGGGCGCAGCCTCGGCGTACATCTGCTCCTGGCCTCACAACGCCTGGAAGAGGGCGCGCTACGGGGTCTGGACGCCCATCTCAGTTACCAGATCGGACTGAGGACCTTCTCCGCCACGGAGAGCCGTGCCCTCCTCGGAGTGCCGGACGCCTACCAGCTCCCGTCCCTGCCCGGCTCCGGCTATCTGAAGTCCGGCGGGGTGGAGTCGTCGTTGACGAGGTTCAAGGGCACGTACGTCTCGGGTCCGTACCGCCGGCCGGAAACCGGCGGCCTCTCCCGCGTCGGCCCGGAGGACTCCGGGGAAACAGGGCAGGTCCCCGCGAACCATGAGTTCGACGACATGACGATCGATGTGATCGTGCGGCGGCTGGCGGGCCAGGGGCCTGACGCCCACCCGGTGTGGCTCCCCCCGCTGGGCGCCCCGGTCACGCTGGACGAGCTGCTGCCGCTCACCGCCGACCCTGAGCGCGGACTCAGGCCGGATCCGTCCATGGGGAGCTCACCACCGCTGCGCGTCCCGCTCGGCATCATGGACCGGCCGTTCCAGCAACGGCGTGACATCCTCTACGCCGACCTGTCCGGTGCGGAGGGGCAGGCGATCGTCGTCGGCGGTCCGCAGTCGGGCAAGACGACGCTGCTCCGCACCCTCATCTCCTCCCTCGCGCTCACCCACACGCCGGCCGAGGCGCAGTTCTTCTGCCTGGACTTCGGGGGTGGCGGGCTGGCCGCGCTGTCCGGGCTCCCGCACATGAGCGGGGTCGGCGGCCGGCTGGAGGGCGAACGGGTCCGCCGGATCGTCCTGGAGGTCGCGAGCATCCTGGAGCGGCGCGAAAAGATCTTTTTGAGCCGGGGCGTCGACTCGATGCACGCGTACCGCGAACAGCTGGCCGCCGGACAGGTGCCGGAAGACCGGTTCGGTGACGTGTTCCTGGTGATCGACGGCTGGAGCGTGCTCCGCCAGGAGTTCGAGGAACTCGAACCCCACGTCCTGGCCGTCGCCCATCGTGGCGTGACCTACGGAGTCCACCTCGTGCTCGGTGCCGAGCGCTGGGCCGCGGTGCGGCCGGCCCTGCGGGACACCTTCGGCACCCGGCTGGAACTGCGCCTCGGCGATCCCGCGGACTCCGAGATCGACCGGCGGGCCGCGGTCTCCGTGCCGGAGGGCACGCCGGGGCGCGGGATCACCCCGGGCCCCTTCCACTTCCTGGCGGCCCTGCCCAGGATCGACGGGCAGACCTCGGCCGAGGACCTCGGCCGGGGCGTGCGGGACCTGGTCGACGCGGTGCGGGAGGCGTGGCCGGGTCCGGTGGCGCCGCAGGTCCGGCTGCTTCCCCGGGTGCTGCCGCTGGCCGACCTCACCGCGCTGGAGCGGCCCGCCGGCCACCTGATCCCCCTGGGGCTGGGAGAGGGGGATCTGGCCCCCGTCATGTGGGACTTCAAAGCCGAACCGAACATGATGATCTTCGGTGAGAACGAATCAGGGAAGTCGAACACGCTGCGGCTGCTGGCCAAGGGCATCGTGGCGGGCAACGACCACAAACAGGCCAGGATGGTCATCGTCGACTACCGGCGGGCGCTGCTGGGCGCCGTGGACACGGAACACCTGATCGGGTACGCCGCCTCCGGATCCGCCCTCGCCTCCGTGATCGCCGATCTCAGATCCGCGCTGGAGAAGCGGTTGCCCGGTCTCGACATCACACCGGAGCAACTCCGCGACCGTTCGTGGTGGACGGGAGCGGAGCTCTACCTGCTGGTCGACGACTACGACCTGGTGGTCACCTCGGGCGGCAACCCGCTGGCTCCGCTGATCGAGCTGCTTCCGATGTCATACGACCTCGGGCTGCACCTGGTCGTCGCCCGCCGCTCGGGGGGAGCCGGCCGAGCCCTGTTCGAGCCGGTGCTGCAGAGGTTGCGAGACCTGGGGACCGGCGGTCTCGTTCTCTCCGGCGACAGGGCGGAGGGCGAACTCCTCGGCAATGTGCGTCCGTCGCGGCAGGTCTCGGGACGTGGGGTGCTGATCACCCGGCAACAGCAGCGACTGGTCCAGATCGCCCACGTTCCCGAATGACACCGCTGCCCGGTGGCCTCGCGCGGCCGGTCCGGGCGCGATGCCGGTGCCGCCGCCGATCCGTCCTTCCCGGGCGCCGGCCCGGACCGGGCGCCGGGAAGGACGTGGACCGGTCGTCTCGCGGAGACGGAGGACGCCGAGCACACGGATCGACGGTCCCTACTCCTCCTCCGTGAACACGATCTCGCGGCGCTTGCGAATCGCCGGGAGGACGGCGATGACGAGCGCCGCCACGGTCAGGGCCAGGAGCACCGCGGAGATGGGCCGGGTCAGGAAGACCGACGCGTCGCCGCGGGAGATGATGAGCGCCCGCCGCAGGTTCTCCTCAAGCAAGGGTCCGAGGACGAAGCCGAGCAGCAGGGGAGCCGGCTCGCAGCCGCACTTGATCAGGATGTAGCCCAGGATCCCGAAGAACGCGATCGCGTAGACGTCGTACGCGTTGAACTCCAGGGAGTAGGTGCCGATCGCGGCGAACAGGATGATCATCGGGAACAGCACCTGGTACGGGATGCGCAGCATGCGCACCCAGAAGCCGATCAGCGGCAGGTTGAGCAGCACGAGCAGCACGTTGCCGATCCACATCGACGCGATCAGGCCCCAGAACAGCGCCGGTTCGTCGGTGATGACGTTCGGGCCGGGGGTTATGCCGTGGACGATGAACGCGCCGACCATCAGCGCCATCACCGGGTGGGCGGGCAGGCCCAGGGTGAGCAGCGGGATGAACGACGTCTGCGCGGCGGCGTTGTTCGCCGACTCGGGACCGGCGACGCCCTCGATCGCGCCGCGCCCGAACTCCTCCCGCCGCTTCGAGATCCGCTTCTCGACGGCGTACGAGGCGAACGAGGCCAGCACGTGGCCACCGCCGGGCAGGACGCCGAGCGCGGCGCCGAGACCGGTGCCCCGCAGGATCGGGCCGACGATCCGGCGCCGGTCCTCGCGGGTCGGCCAGAGGCTCTTCACCTTGCTGACGACCGCCGTGCGGGTCTGCTCGTTCTCCAGGTTGCGCAGGATCTCGGCCACCCCGAACATGCCGACGGCGACCGACACGAAGTCGATGCCGCCGTACAGCTCGCGCTGGTCGAACACGAACCGGGGCGTGCCGGTGTAGAGGTCCTGGCCGATCGTGCCGAGCAGGACGCCGAGCGCGATCATCGCCAGTGCCTTGAGCGTCGAGCCGCGCGCCAGCGCGATCGACACGATCAGGCCGAGCAGCACCAGCGAGAAGTATTCGGCCGGGCCGAACTTCAACGCGACGTCGGCCAGCGGCGGGGCCGCGACGGCCAGCACGACGGTGGCCACCGTACCCGCGATGAAGGATCCGATCGCGGCGGCGGCCAGCGCCGCGCCGGCCCGGCCCTGCCGGGCCATCTCGTGCCCGTCCAGCGCGGTGACCGCCGCCGACGACTCGCCGGGCAGGTTGATCAGGATCGCGGTCGTCGAGCCGCCGTACTGCGCGCCGTAGTAGATGCCGGCCAGCATGATCAGCGCCGTCACCGGCTCGAAGTTGAACGTGATCGGCAGCAGCATCGCCACCGTCGCCGTCGGCCCGATGCCGGGCAGCACGCCGACCGCCGTCCCGAGCAGCACTCCCACGAAGCAGTAGAGGACGTTCTGAACCATCAGGGCGGTCGAGAAGCCCAGTGCGAGGTTGTCGAGAAGTTCCATGTCTCAATCCGGATGCCGCGTCAGAACCCCAGCCACGGGCCCCACAGCGGGACTCGTAGCTGAAGTCCGACGACGAAGATGAGCGTGCCGGCCACGGTCAGTCCGGCGGCCACGGCCACGGCCGTGAGCAGCCGTACGCGCGAGCTGGCCAGCGCGGTGAGCAGGGCGGTCACCGCCGACGTCGGTACGAATCCGAGGCCCCGAACGGTGAATCCGAAGAACAGGATCGCGAGCACGATGGCGGCGACCGCACGCCAGGGGATCGGCCCGAACGAGATCATCTCGCCGGCGACGAGTCCCTTGACGACGATCGCCAGGCCCAGGGCGGCCACGGTCGCGCCGACCAGCAGCGGGAAGGCGCCGGGGCCCATCCGCAGCGGGGTGCCCAGCTCGTAGCCGAGCGACCCCACCACGAACGCGCCACCGATCAGGACGAAGATCCCCCCGACGAGGATGTCGGGGAAGGACCGGCGGCGCTCCATCTCAGGAGGCCTTGACGCCGGCGTCGGCGATGACCTTCGCCCAGGTGCCGAGCTGCTCTTCGAGCTTGGTCCGGAGCGCCTGCGGGGTCGTGTCCTCGGCCGGGACCGGCGCGGTGCCGAGCTTGGCCATCTGGTCGATGACCTTCGGGTCGGCCAGCGCCGTCTTCAGCGCCTCGGACAGCTTCTGGACGACCGCCTGCGGCGTGCCGGTCGGGACGTAGAGACCGTGCCACACGCTGACCTCGAGCTGGGGCAGCCCGGCCTCGGCCGTGGTGGGCAGGTCGGGCAGGCTCTTCACCCGCTCCGGCGTGGTGACCGCGTACGCCTTCACCTTGCCCGAGGAGATCTGGCCGCTGGTGTTGGTCGTCTGGTCGCACATGAAGTCGACCTGGCCGCCGACGAGGTCGGTCAGCGCGGGGCCGGTGCCTTCGTACGGGACCTCCTGGAGCTTGACACCGGTGGCGCTCTGGAACAGCAGGCCGCACAGGTGGGACGCGGCGCCGATGCCGGCGTTGGCCAGCGTGACCTTGTCGGCGTTCGCCTTCACGTAGGTCACGAGCTCCTGGAGCGTCGTGGGGGCGAAGTCCTTGCGGGCGACGACCGTCATCGGCACCTCGGTGACGAGCCCGACCATCTCGAAGTCCTCAAGCGGCTTGTAGCCCAGGTTCTGGTACAGGGCGGGCGCCGTCGACATGCCGATGTGGTGCATGAGCACGGTGTAGCCGTCGGGCTCGGCCCGCGCGACCTCGCCCGCGCCGACCGTGCCGCCCGCACCCTCGGCGTTCTGGACGACGATCTTGGCGCCGAGCTTGGCGGCCATCGGCTCGGCGATCATGCGGGTGACGACGTCCGTCGGGCCGCCCGCGCTGAACGGCACGACGAACGTGATGTTCTGGTCCGGGTAGCCCGCACCTGCGTCGCCACCACTGGTGGCACCTCCGCCGGCGGCGCCTCCGTTGCCGGAACAGGCGGCGACGAGCGAAAGGACGCCGAGCGCGGCGATCATCCGCGCGGCGGCCCGGTGTCTGCCGGTCGTTCTCATATCGCGGCCTCCTCCTCAGCGCACGCGCACTCGTCGGTGAGTGCGCGGCCTCAGTCTCGGACAGCGGGGACGCGGATGGTGTCAGAGGAATCCCAAGGAATGCGCTGATTGTCAGAGAAATCCCAAGATCTGATGATCGGGGCCGTAGAATCCGCCGGTATGCGGATCACCATCATCGAGGATGACGACCGCGTGGCGCGGGCTCTGGTGACCGTCCTGGTCCAGGCGGGCTTCGAGGTCCACCGCCTCGCCACCGCGGCGGAGGCCGTGCACGCCGCCCCGTCCGATGTGGTCCTCGTCGACCTGGGGCTGCCCGACGGCGACGGACTCGACGTGATCCGCAAGCTGCGTGACCGCCCCGAGACCGCCGTCATCGCCGTGACGGCACGGTCGGAGGAGCACGAACGGGTCCGTGGCCTGCGCGCCGGCGCCGACGATTACATCGTGAAGCCCTTCGGCATCCCGGAGCTGCTGGCCCGGATCGACGCCGTCCTGCGGCGCACCCGGGTGGCTCGCTCCCTGAGCCACCCGGACGAGCCGCTCGTCCTCGGTCCGATGCGGATCGGCGTCGGCACCCGCGAGGTCACCATCGGCGGCACGCCCGTGACGCTGACCCGCAAGGAGTTCGAGCTGCTCCTGCTGCTGGCCCGGCGGGCGCCGAACGTGGTGAGCCGCGACGTCATCCTCGACCAGATCTGGGGCGCGACCTGGGAGCCCTCAAGCCGCACCCTGGACACCCACATCGCGGCGTTGCGGCACAAGCTCGGACCGGCCGTGCTCATCCGCACGATCCACGGGGTCGGCTATCGGCTCCTGGCCGACCAGCCGGAGCTGATCGGCTGACACGCCGTGCACCGTCGTCTGCTCGTCGTCCTGGTGCCCCTCGCGGTGCTGCTCGTCTCGGCGCTCGGGGTGCCGCTCAGCGTCACCGTGGCCGAGCGGGAGATGCAGGAGACCTACGTCGACCGGCTCAACGACGTCGGCCGGTTCGCGTCGCTGGCCGAGACCGCGCTGTCGACCGGGCGGACCGAGGCGCTCCACCAGGAGCTGGCGCACTACCACGAGCTGTACGGCATCCCGGTCGCGGTGATCGACACGTCGGGCACGGTGCTGCTCGGACCCGCCGGTGCGTACCGGGAGGCGGCGCGGGCCGAGCCGGGGTTGCCCCGGATCGTGACCGCGGCGCTGGCCGGGGCGAGGTCCGAACCGTCAGGGGCGTGGGCGCCGTGGGACGACTCCGCGCTCGTGGTCGCGGAGCCGGTGGGCCGGGACAGCGAGGTCGTCGGCGCCGTCGTGACGATTTCCGACCTGTCGAAGACGCGCTACAGCATCCTCGTGCGATGGGCCTGGCTCGCCGGGCTCGGGCTGCTGCCGCTGGTCGCTCTGGTGGCCGTCGCCTGGCCGGTGTCGGCGTGGGTGCTGCGGCCGGTGCGGGAGCTGGACGCGGCGAGTTCGCGGATCTCACAGGGCGACCTCACGATCCGGGCGGACGCCGAGGCCGGCCCGGTCGAGCTGCGGCGGCTGGCGGAGTCGTTCAACACCATGATGGACGCGGTCGAGAACGCCGTGCAGCGGCAGCGGGCGTTCGTGTCCGACGCGTCGCATCAGCTGCGCAATCCGCTGACCAGCCTCCGGCTCGCCGTGGAGAGTCTGGAACCGCACCTGCGCGCGGCCGGTAACGGGCGGCAGGTGTACGACGTCGCCGTCGACGAGCTGAAGGCGATGCAGCGGATGCTGAACTCCCTGCAGGCCAGTGCGCGGATGGAGAGCATACGGACGGCGTCGCCGGTGGATCTCGACGCGGTGCTGGCGACCCGGGTGGACCGATGGCGGGCGCTGACGGCGACGGCGGGGCAGACACTGGCGGTCGACGTGCGGCCGGGGCTGCGGTTGCTGGAGCCGACGGGCGGGCTGGGCAGCATCCTGGACGAGCTGATCAGCAACGCGTTGCGGCTGTCGGACGCGCGGGTGGTGGAGGTGGCCGCCCGGGTCGTCCCCGGTGGCACGGGCGCCGGCCCCGGTGACGCCTCCGCGGCCGCAGGCGTGGTCACGATCACCGTCCGCGACGACGGCCAGGGCATCGACGCGTCCGAGCGGGCCCAGGCGCTACAGCGGTTCTGGCGGTCGCCGCGGCACCAGAACGTGCCCGGGACCGGCCTGGGACTGGCGATCTGCGCCGACCTGGTCGGGGCGGCCGGGGGCGAGCTGCGGCTGGAGGAGGGCCTGCCGCGTCCGGACGGGTCCGGGCACGGATTCGCCGCGGTGGTCACCTTGCCGGTCGTTCCGCGGGTGACGCCGTCGTCCGGCGCCCCGGATCCGTCGCCGGTCTGAGGACCCGGCCTCCGCCGCCCTGCCGCCGTCCCGGGTCAGCGCTTGCGGTCGCGGAACCAGGCGGCCGCGCCCGGATGGAGCGGGATCGACGCGGTGGAGATCCCGGTACGCACGTTGATCTGCCACGCTTCGGGAACGGCTTCGGCGCCGTCGCGACTGGCGGAGATGATCGCGCCGGTATGCGTGAAGATCGTGTCGGTGATGGCGTAGACCAGGTCGTCGGGCAGGTCGTTGCGCACGAGAAGCACGTTCGGCACGGCGACGGTGCGGGTGGCCGGGACACCGGCGTAGGCGGTCGCGGGGGTCATGGCCGGAGTGTAGGGACCTGGGAACGCCTCCAAGAGCGCGTCCGCCTGCGCGTCCAACGGGATCAGCCGGATCGGGTGCCGCTGCGCCAGCTCCGCGATGGCGGGGGTCGGGACGCCGGTCAGGGAGAACATCGCGTCGATCTCGCCGTCGCGCAGCGCCGCCGCCGATTCGGCCTGGCTGAGGTAGCGGCCGTCGGCGTCCACCGGGCCGAGCCTCAGAACCCGCAGCGACGTGAACTCCGTCCCCGAGTCGCGGGCGCCGAGGGATACGCGCTTGCCCTTCAGGTCCCGGAACTCGTCGATCGCCGAATCCGCCATGACCACGAGATGCAGGTGGCTGTCGTAGAGCCGGCATATCGCCGAGAGCTCCTCGGGCGCGCTGCCGTCGGTGGTGATCAGCGCGTCCAGGCTCGTCAGCCCCAGGTGCACCTCGCCGGCCCGCAGCATCCGGATGTTGTCGGCGGACGCCCCGCTCGGCACGGTGACCACCGCGACCCCCGGCACCTGCTGGGAGATGTGCTCGGCCAGCGCGCCGCCGATGCGCCGGTACACCGCCCCCGCCGGCCCGGTGGCCAGTCGCAGGCGGACCTTGTCGACCTCGGGCGGCCGGGAGCACCCGACGAGCAGCCCTCCGGCGGCCAGGAGCACCGCCCGCCGGTCGAGCCGTGGCTCCGGGTTCAGCACCATGCCGAGATGATACGGACAGCGGCCGCCGATGACATCGGCGTCGGCGCACCCGCGGTGGACGGACGCCGGCGTCGTGGCGGTGGACGGTGAGGCGACCGGGACCGGAGACGCGGGCGGATGCCGGGGCCAGGGCCTTCCACGACGGGGGAGAGCCGCGCTCGTGGCGGAAATCGACAGCCTTTCCTCAGCACCGTCCCCTACTGATCGCCAGATTTGTACAGTAACGTTCCCCGCGTGACACCCACCCAGCTACGCGCGTTCGTCGCCGTGGTGCGGCTCGGTTCGGTCAAGGAGGCGGCGGCGGAGCTCGGGGTGTCGGAGGCCGCCGTCTCGTTGCACATCGGTCAGTTGCGCAAGGAGTTCGGCGACCAGCTGTTCACGCGGACCGCGTCCGGGCTCGCCTTCACCCCCGGAGGGCTGCGGCTCGCGAGCCGGGCGACGGAGATGCTCAGCCTGCAGGAACGCACGATCGTCGAGGTGAGCCAGGCGAGCCGGGGCCGGCGGCTGCTGCGCGTCGCGGCGTCCAGCCTGTTCGCCGAGCACGCGGCGCCCGGCCTGATCGGGCTGTTCACCAGCAGGGCCGCCGACCTTGACGTGGAGCTGAGCGTGCACGATCCACGAAAGTTCGGTGCCCTGCTGCACTCCCGGACGGTGGACGTGGCGATCGGGCCCCGGGCGGGAAACCCGGACGAGTCGCTGGCGTGCCGGCCGTTCCTCAACTATCAGGTGATCGTCGTGTCCGGACCGGACCACCCGCTCGCCCAGCTCGACGCGGACACCCACCGGTTACGTGAGGAGACGTGGCTGCTCGGCCCGTCGGCGGCGGCGGACATCGGCGTGATTCCCGCGATCCTGCGCCGCCTCAAGGTGTCCGAGGGACACCAGCGGATCTTCCAGAGTCACTCCGCGGCCTTGGAGGAGGTCAAGCGCAACCACGGGGTGGCGCCGACGGTCTCCTTCGCGGTCGCGCAGGATCTGGCCAACGGCCGCCTTGTCCGCGTCGCCGGGCGGACCCTCCGATTCGACGGGGTGTGGGCCACGTCGACCCTCGCCGAACGGGGCGCGTCGTCGGCGGCCGCCGAACTCGTCCGGTTCGTCACCACCCCGCGGGCCACGCAGGCGATGCTGCGCGGCCCGGGGGTCAGCGTCGGCCGGTTCCGCCCCTCCGTTCACGTCACTCTCTGGAGCTGACGCGGCTCCGCGCGTTCACGGAAGGGCCGGCCGGGCTGCTCCGGCGGCAGATCACCTGCCGGGCCTGTAGCTCCGCTCGATATGGCCCTTGAGGTCGTCGGGATAGAAGTAGACGGGCCGGAGGTTGCCGCTCGCGTAACGTTCGGCCTGGTCGTTGAAGTGCGGTGAGCCGGGATGCCCGCTCGCGCCTCCCGCCGTCACCGCCCAGGCGCGCAGCCTCGGCCCGAACTCCACGACCGCCACGAAGCTGTTGCCGCTGGTGCCGTAATAGCGCTTCGTTCCCGGATAGCGCCTCGCCCCGAACGAGGCGAGGGAGCCCCATTGCGCGGAGGTGAAAGGCACCGGGCTGCTCGGCTTGGCGTCGTCGAACGTCTGGACGATCGCGCCGTCGTTGCGCTGGAAGCGGTTGATCTCGCCCCAGGGCACCTGCCAGCCGCCGAAATCCTGGGTCAGCCGCTCCGCCGCCGCCTTGAGCGCCGTGAGCCGCTGCGCGTCGGTGGCACGCTCGGCCAGGTAGTCCCACATCGACAGGCCCGCGTCCCTCGCCGCCTGGGCCAAGGGCGCCCAGAGCGCCTCGCCCCAGAACACGGCCAGCGAGGTCGCGGTCGAATCCGCGCCCCAGCGGTGGTCCCAGCCGCGCAGCAGACCGATCGGGCCGGCGAGATCCGCCTTCTGCCGGTCGCCCTCGGGCAGCCTGTCCCACGCCGTGATCAGCCCCGGCACGAGCCGGGCGAAGGCGGTGAGGTAGGTGTCGAAGGCGGCGGCGATCAGCGTCTGCGGGGTGAAGTCGCGCCGCGCGCTCAGCACCCGGATCGCCTGCGGCCCGCGCGGGTTCTCGCCGGCCTGGTCGAAATAGCGCGGGTAGTCGGTGGCCTTGGGGCTGTCCGCGCCGGCCGCGGTCCAGGGCCAGTTGTTCGCGTTGAACGCCCAGCCGTTCTTCGGGTTCACCGCCTGCGGCAGGCTCTTGAGACTGTGCAGCCCGCGCCAGTCGGTCGCCGGGTCGCTGCCGTCGACGGGCTTGCGATAGTCGAAGCGATCGTCGCGGACCGGCATGAACTGCGGCATCAGGAAGGCGATCTCGCCCTTGGAGTCCGCGAACAGCGTGTTGTTCGAGCTGTTGGCCTTGAAGCCCGCCACCTCGAGGTAGTCCGAGTAATTGCGCGCCTTGGTGCGCAGGAAGCTCTGCTGCAGCGCCTCAAGGGGCTTGTTCATCAGGGAGAACGCGATCCACTTGCCGTCCGCCTCGCGGACGATCGGACCGTGGTGCGTGGCGAAGGTGGTGAAGTCGCGCCGCGCCTGCCCGCCGTCCGCGGTGCGGTAGGACAATGTGATCTTCTTCGTCTTCACCGGCCGCAGCGCGTTGCCGTAGCGGTAGGAGCGTCTGCCGTTCGCCCCGGTCACGATCGTCTCGGCGAACTCGTCGACGTTGTCGACGCCGCTCGACGTGTGCATCCAGCCCGCGTTCGCGTTGAAGCCCTGGTAGATGAAGAACTGTCCCCAGGTGGCCGCGCCGTAGGCGTTGAGCCCTTCGCCGCTCGTCACCTGCTGCTCGGCGCGGAAGAAGAAGCTGGTGTGCGGGTTGATCAGCAGCAGTGCGTGGCCGTTCCGCGTGTGACTCGGCGCGATCGCCATGCCGTTGGAGCCCTTGGGCTCCTGGAACAGCAGCCCGCGCTCCTCGTCGGTCATCTCCACCGCGCGGTCGCCGTAGAAGGCCTCAAGCTGGGTGAGCGGCACCCTCTCGATGTCACCGCCGATGCTGCCTTCGGAGAAGCTCAGCGCCATCCACGGCTCGAACCGCTTGATCACGCGCGGACGCACCTCGGGATGCGTCTCCAGGTAGTGGTTCAGCCCGTCCGCCCAGGCCTGCATCAGCTTGCGCAACCAGGCCGGGCTCCTCGTGTGATCCCTCTTCAGCACCTCGGGATCGACGAACAGCCGCTGGCGCAGGTCCTGCCAGATCGCACTCTCGCCCTCGGCCTCGGCAAGGCGGCCGAGACTGACCAGATAGTTGTTCTCGATCCGGTTGAAGTCGTCCTCGGCCTGGGCGTACATCATTCCGAACACCGCGTCGGCGTCGGTCTTGCCCACCACATGGGGGATGCCCCAGTCATCACGGGTGATCGTCACGTTCGCCGCCTGCCGGTGCCGGCGGACGGAATCGGGGGCGATCCGCGTGGAATCGGCGGACGCGCCGTCGGGCGGCAGTCCCACCGCGACGGTCGCGGCTCCAGCGGCCAGTCCGGCCGCTCCGCCCAGGACGCGGCGCCTGCTCAGCCCTTCGTGCTGCGGGTGGTTCATGAGGGGGGTCCACCTTTCTCAGGGATCAAGGGATCATGCGGGGTTCACGCGACCTGTGCGGTGGCGGGGCGCGGACGCGGGGCTCCCCGTCACCGTTCGGCGGCGCTACCGCGTACCCCCGACACCCTGACGGGTGAGCCCGTCCCGGTGGCCACCGTCCGGCCGGGGAACGGCAACGATCATCACTGCCTCCCGGGTCGCTTGGTGATCAATCTTTCCAAGATGAGTACCACTCGCTCCGGCCGGGCGGCAATAGAGATCAAAAGATAGGTGACGTGCTAGACGCATTCGTGACAATCAAAGTTCAATGTGAGTGAATGCGTCGGTCAGGCGTGAAAGGGGTCGGTTCGGCGCGTGGGAAGGTGCCGGCCCGACCCTGAGGACTCAGGTTCGGTGGCAGACCCGTGAGATCTCAGTGATCACGTGTTGCAGGGATCGGAAGGTGTCCGCCGGCAGCAGCCGGTCGCAGTACGGAAGAGCGGCGGCCATGCCGGCGACGCGCGGCTCGAAGCCCGGGGCGGAGGCCCTCGGGTTCATCCAGATCACGCGATGCGCGCGCCGGCGCAGGCGCGCCATCGCGGACGCCAGGGCCTCCGGGGAGTCGCTGTCCCAGCCGTCCGAGCCGACGATCACGATGGCGCCCCGGACCGCTCCTCCGTGGTGGGAGGACAGCAGCGCCCGCACGTTGGTCGCTATCAGCGTCCCGCCGAACCGGTCGGTGACCTTGTCCGTGGCCTGCTCGATGGCGACGGCCGCCGACTTGTGCGTCAGGACCGTGGTCAACCGGGTCAGCGACGTCGCGAAGGCGAACACCTCCGCGTCGGCGGCCAGCGCCAGGGCGCGCATCAGGTGAAAGTAGGCCTGTGCCTGCGCCTGCATGGACTGGCTGACGTCACAGAGCATGACGACCCGTCGCGGTTTGTCGATCGCCCGCTCCCGCACCAGGCGAAGGGGCTCCCAGCCGGTCCGGCGAGAGCGCTGTACGGTGGCCCGCACCGCGATGCGGCGGCCTCGGGGACCCGCGGCGAGCCGCCGGCTCCGCCGGGTGGGCCAGTCGGCCACGAGCGAGCGCAGCCACGTGCCGAGCAGTTCCATCTCCCGGGCGTCGAGGTGTTCGAACGGGACCTCCGCCAGGCCGGAGACGTCGTTCGGCAGGCGGTCGGGTACGGCGAGCGAGCCGTCCGGCTCGTCCGCGCCGGCGACCACCGGGGGGAGCGTCGCCCAGGGCAGCGCGTCCCCGGGCCGCTGCTCCGAGGAGGCGCCGGGCAGGGAGGCGAGGACGTCGTCGTCCCCGCCGATGGTCCGCGACCGACGGCGCGCGTGCGGATCGAGCGACAGGGCCACGCCGCCGAACACCGCCGCGAACACCGCGTCGAAGACGTCGATCTCCGAGCGCCGCCGTACCAGGCTGATCCGGGCGGTCCAGTACAACCTCGTCGGCGAGTCCGGAGGGGACACCTCCAGTGCGCGGACGAGGTTCTCGACGGCGGTGAGACCGACGGGCACGCCACGCTGCCGAAGGCGGACCGCGAGCGCGACGGCGAACGCCGCGCGGTCGACCCCCGGCACCATCGGGGAACCGGCCGGGTCGGGGGACGACTTACGCGACAAGGAGATAGACGACGACGGCGAGGACGACAAGAAGGGCGACGGTGACGGGAAGCGCCCGCTTGTAGACGGAGCTGCCGGCGATGCTCATCACGTCCAGCGGTTCGGCGTCGGACGCCGGGGTGATGACGCGTCCGCGCGCCGGATCGGCGTCGCCCGTTCCCGAGGGTGCTTCCCCGGTCTCGGCTGTTTCCCGGGACGGCGTATCGGCCTTGCCCGTTCCCTCGGGTACCGCATCGGTTCCGTCTGTTTCCCGAGACGGCGTATCGGCTTCGCTCGTTTCCCGGGGTGCCGCATTGGCGTCGGCCGCCTCCTGGAGTGCCGGGCCGGGACGCGCCGGCGTCTTTCGGACCTCGTCCGGCCGGGCGACGCCGGGCGAACCGGGGTCCGCGGCCGGGGTGGCGGGGACGCCGACCGCGAGCTTTCCCTCAAGGCAGGCCGCGAACTGGCCGAGCAGCTTCCCGGAGACCTCTTTGATCATTCCACTGCCGAGCTGGGCGATCTTGCCGGAGATCTTCAGATCCGTGTCGACGGTGACGACGGTGTGCGCGCCGTCGGCCCGGAGCCGCGCGGTGATGACCGCCGAGGCGTTGCCCGCCCCGCGCGAGTCGCGGCCCTTGGCGTCGATGACGGCGCGATGGTTCGTGTCGTCCTTCTCGACGAACCGGACCGTGCCGGCGTACTCGGAGACGACAGGGCCGACCTTGACCTTCACCTTGCCGGAGTAGACGTCGCAGTCCACCCCGGTCAGTTGAGCGCCGGGCATGCACGGGGCGATGCCCTCGAGATCGGTGAGCACCGCCCACGCCTGATCGATCGGAACGCCGACGGTGAACTCGTGGTCAATCCTCATGGCCTCTCCCTGTGCTGTCGATCAGGCGGTCGCGCCGTGGGCACGGCCCAGATGGCCGAGTGCCCCGGTGATCGCGTCGCAGTCGTCCGGTGTCTTCGCGATGGTGCTGAGTGTCCGGACGACGTCCTCCCGGACCAGGTCGGTCGCGCCGAGCGCGGACAGGGCGGAGACCCAGTCGATCGCCTCCGCCATGCCGGGCGCCTTGTCGAGGTCGAGCAGGCGCACGCGGCCGATGAACGCGGTGACCGACCGGATCAGGGGCTCGTTCGCGGCCGGAACCGAACGACGCAGGATCTCCGCGGCCCGCTCAGCCGGGGGAAAGTCGATCCAGTGGTACAGGCAGCGCCGCCGGAGCGCGTCGTGCAGGTCCCTGCTGCGGTTGGAGGTCAGGACGACGATCGGCCGGCGCTTCGCCGTGAACGTGCCGAGCTCCGGGATCGTGATCGAGGACTCGCCGAGGAACTCGAACAGCAACGCCTCGAACTCGTCGTCCGCGCGGTCGATCTCGTCGATCAGCAGCACGGGCGGCATCGGCCCGCTGTGCCGGATGGCCCGCAGGATCGGGCGCTCCTGCAGGAACTCCTCGCTGAACAGGTCGGCGTCGGTCAGGTTGTCCCGCCGCGACTCGGCCAGCCGGATGGCGAGCAGCTGCCGTTGGTAGTTCCACTCGTAGAGCGCCTCGCTCGCCGTCAGCCCCTCGTAGCACTGCAGCCGGATCAGGGGCGTGACCAGGGCGCGGGCCAGGGCCTTGGCCGCGGTCGTCTTGCCGACGCCGGGCTCACCCTCCAGGAGCAGGGGCTGACCGAGGGTCAGCGCGAAGAACAGCGCCGAGGCGGTGCCCTCGTCGACCAGGTAGTCCATGTCGTCCAGGCGTCGCTGGACCTCGGCGGCATCGGCGAAGATCTGGTTCACGACGTTCTACAGCCCTCCTTCCTCCGCGTAGCGCCGGCGGCAACCCGGTCCGCAGAACCACACGTCCTCACCGCCGACGGCCAGGTGGGGCGTGCCGGGGGAGAGGGTCACGGTCATGCCGCAGATCGGGTCGACGGCCTGCGCCTTCGGGGCCGTCGCGGGTCCGCCGCCCGGTCCGGGAACCGCCGTCGCGGGTCCGCCGGCCGGCGACCCGGAAGTCGGCGTCGAGGGTTCGCCGCCGGGCGGGCCGGAAGGCGTCGCCGCCGGGGTCAGTCCCCGGGTGCGGATCGCGGCGACGATCTCCGCCAGGATCGACAGGGCGATCTCGGGCGCGGTACGGGCCCCGATCCGGAGCCCGACCGGCGAACGGACCCGCCGGCGTTCGGCCTCGGTGAGTTCCATCTCCGCCAGCACCGCCGTACCGCGCCGGTGGCTGGCGACCAGGCCGACGTACTCGACCCCGGCGTCCAGCGCGGCGCGGATGGCGGCGATCTCGTCGCGCCCGTGGCTGCACACCACGACCGCGGTGGCGCCCGCCGGACCCCGCTCGTCCGCCGCCCGCCGTACGGTGAGGTCCAGCGGGCGGGCCAGCTCGGCCAGCGCCTCGGCGATCGGCGACCGGCCGACGATCCAGATCACCGGCGACGGGAGCAACGGCTGGAGAAAGATCTCCAGCGCGCCGCCGGACAGGCAGGGGTTCACCACGACCTGGGCGCCGGGAGACTCGGGGAAGTCCAGCTCGCCTTCCGGCAGCACCCGCAGCAGCACGGACCGGCCGTCCCGAAGCGCGCCGAGAGCAGCCGTGCGCACGGAGCTCTCGGCGCACTGGCCGCCGACGAAACCCTCGATGGAGCCGTCGAGCAGGACGATCGCGTCGTCGCCGGGGCTGACCGCCGTCGGGAAATGGGCGCGGACCACGACCGCGTGGACGAACGGAACGCGGTCGGCGACCAGTTCCCTCATTCGCGTCGAGATGCCGGAAAGCATGAACGCTCCGATTCGGTCAGATCGGCGGCTGCGGCGCGCCACGCATGGCGTCCCACACCCGCGAGGGGGTGAGTGGCATGTCGGCGTGGCGGATGCCGAACGGTTTGAGCGCGTCGACGACCGCGTTGACGATCGCCGGAGGGGAGCCGACCGTCGCCGACTCGCCGACGCCCTTCGCGCCGATCGGATGATGCGGCGAGGGGGTCACGGTGAACCCGGTCTCCCAGTCGGGAACCTCCAGCGAGGTCGGGATGAGATAGTCCATGAGCGATCCGCCCAGGCAGTTGCCGTCCTCGTCGAAGGCGATCATCTCCATCAGGGCCATGCCGACGCCGTCGGTGAGACCGCCGTGCACCTGGCCTTCGATGATCATCGGGTTGATCCGGGTGCCGCAGTCGTCCACCGCGATGAACCGCCGCACCTTGACCTGGGCGGTGCCCGGGTCGATGTCGACGACGCAGATGTAGGCGCCGTGCGGGTAGGTGAGGTTCTCCGGGTTGTAGCAGATCTGCGCCTCAAGCCCGCCCTCGACCCCCTCGGGCAGGTCTCCCGCGCCGTGTGCCCTCATCGCGATGTCCTGGATCGTGACGGACTTCCCCGGGTCGCCCTTGACGTGGAACGAGCCCTTCTGCCACTCCAGGTCTGCGACGGAGACCTCCAGCATCCCCGAGGCGATGAGGCGCGCCTTGTCGCGCACCTTGCGGGCCACCAGGGCCGCCGCCGCGCCGGACACCGGGGTGGACCGGCTGCCGTAGGTACCGAGCCCGAACGGCGTCTGGTCGGTGTCGCCGTGCACGACGTCGATGTCGGCGGGCGGGATGCCGATCTCCTCGGCGACGATCTGCGCGAAGGTGGTCTCGTGGCCCTGCCCCTGGCTCTGCACCGACAGGCGCACGACGGCCTTGCCGGTCGGGTGGACGCGCAGCTCGCACCCGTCGGCCATGCCCAGCCCCAGGATGTCCATGTCCTTGCGCGGACCCGCGCCGACCGCCTCGGTGAAGAAGCAGACGCCGATTCCCATCAGCTCGCCGCGGGCGCGCCGCTCGGCCTGCTCCGCGCGCAGCTCGTCGTAGCCGGCGATCTCCATGGCCTTGCGCATGGTCGGCTCGTAGTCGCCCGAGTCGTAGACCCAGCCGGTCTTGGTCTTGTAAGGGAACTGCTCGGGCTGGATGAAGTTCTTGACGCGCAGCTCGACCGGGTCCATCTTGAGCTCGTACGCCAGGCAGTCGACCAGGCGCTCGACGAGATACACGGCCTCGGTGATCCGGAACGAGCAGGCGTAGGCGACGCCGCCCGGCGCCTTGTTCGTGTGGACGGCCGTCATCTTGCAGTAGGCGGCCTGCAGGTCGTAACTGCCGGTGAACACGCCGAAGAAACCGGCCGGGTACTTCACCGGCGCGGCGACCCCGTTGAAGGCGCCGTGGTCGGCGAGCACGTTGGTGCGGATGGCCAGGATCCTCCCGTCCCCGGTCGCCGCGATCTCGCCGCGCATGATGTAGTCGCGGGCGAAGCCGGTGCTCGTGAGGTTCTCGGAGCGGTCCTCCATCCACTTCACCGGCTTGCCGGTGACGATCGAGGCCACGATCGAGCAGACGTAGCCGGGATAGATCGGGACCTTGCCCCCGAAGCCGCCGCCGATGTCCGGCGCGATGACCCGGATCTTGTGCTCGGGCAGGCCGGCGACGATCGCGTACAGCGTGCGGTGGGCGTGTGGCGCCTGCGTCGTGGACCACAGCGTCAGCCTGCCGTCGATCCGGTCGTAGTCGGCGACGGACCCGCAGGTCTCCATCGGCGCGGGGTGCACGCGGGGATAGACGATGTCCTGGGTGACGGCGACGTCGGCCGCCGCGAACACCGCCTCGGTGGCCGCCTCGTCCCCGGTCTCCCAGTCGAAGACGTGGTTGTTCTCCTTGCCGTCCAGGTCGTCGCGGATGACGGGCGCGCCGGGATCGAGGGCTCTGCGGACGTCGATCACGGGTTCGAGCACGTCGTACTCGACATCGATCAGTTCGAGGGCGTCGCGGGCCGCGTAGCGGTCCTCCGCCACGACGAACGCGACCTCCTGGCCCTGGAAGCGGACCTTGTCGGTCGCCAGGACGGCCTGCACGTCGCCTGACAGGGTCGGCATCCAGGCCAGCCCCATCTCGGCCAGGGCGGCCCCGGTGACGACCGCCTTGACCTTCGGATGCGCCTCGGCCGCGCTGGTGTCGATGCTCACGATCCGGGCGTGCGCGACGGGGGAGCGGAGGATCGCCAGATGCAGCATGCCCGGCAGCTGCACGTCGTCGCAGTAGCGGCCCTTGCCCCGGATGAACCTCGGGTCCTCCTTGCGGAGCATCCGGCCGTGGCCGACCGGCTTCTGGTCGTTGTTCTCGAACTCGGAGGCCGGACGCTGGTCGACGGTGGTCATGAGGCGGTCCCGGTGGTGACGGTGGGCGAGTCCGCCTCGTGCGCCTGCGAGCCGGCCTCGTGAGCGGCGGCCCATCGCACGGAACGGATGATGGTCGCGTAGCCGGTGCACCGGCAGATCTGGCCGGAGATCGCCTCACGGATCTCCTGCGCCGACGGGTCGGGGTTGCGGTCGAGCAGGGCTCGCGCGGTCATCATCATGCCGGGCGTGCAGAACCCGCACTGCAGCCCGTGGCACTCCATGAATCCCCGCTGCACCGGATCGAGCTCGCCGTCCCGCTCAAGGTCTTCCACCGTGCGCACCTCGTGGCCGCCGGCCGTCGCCGCGAGCATGGTGCACGACTTGACGGGCTCACCGTCGAGCCACACCACGCAGGTGCCGCAGTTGCTGGTGTCGCAGCCCCAGTGGGTGCCCGTCAGGCCGAGATGGTCGCGCAGGAAGTGGACCAGGAGCAGGCGGCCCTCGATCTCCCTGGTGATCTCCTCGCCGTTGACGGTCATCGAAACCTGCATGTCAGGCCCCCTCGTTGATCCGGGCGACGGACCGGCGCAGGGCCCGCTTGGTGAGTTCCTTGGCGAGGTGGCGCTTGTAGTCGGCGCTGCCGCGCATGTCGGTGACCGGGTCGCAGCTCTCCGCGGCGAGGGCGCCGGCCCGCTCATAGAGCTCCTCGGACGGTCGTCTCCCGCGCAGCGCCTCGGAGACCGCGGGGAGTCCCGTCGTGTTCGGGCCCACCGCGGCGAGGCCCACCCGGGCGTCGGCGATCACCTCGCCGTCCAGCCAGACGGCCGTGCCCGCGGACGCGATCGCCCAGTCGCCCGCGCGGCGCTCGACCTTCTCGTAGGCGCTGGACCCGCCCTCCCGCACCGGGATGCGGATCTCGATCAGCATCTCGCCGTCCCCGACGGCGGTCTCGTAGGGGCCGCGATGGAACTCCTCCATCGTCACGACCCGCTCGCCGGTCCGGTTGCGGATCACGCAGCTTGCTCCGAGGGTGGTGCACACCGCGGACAGATCCTCCGACGGGTCGGCCTGGCACAGCGAGCCGCCCAGGGTGCCGCGGTTGCGGACGACCGGATCGGCGATGACCCGCTCGGCGTCACGGAAGATCGGGAAAGTCGCGGCGAGCGCGTCCGACTCGAGCAACTCGCGGTGCCGGGTCATCGCGCCGATACGGATCCGGGCCGGCTCCATCCGGATGTAGCCCAGTTCGCCGTGGAGTTCGTTGATGTCGATCAGATACTCCGGGTTGGCCAGCCGGAGCTTCATCATCGGGAGCAGGCTGTGGCCACCCGCGAGGAGCCGCGCGGAGCCGCCCAGCCGCTCCAGCAACCCGATGGCGTGATCGACGCTGGTGGCACGCTCGTATTCCAGCGGGGCCGGAACCTGCATGCGACACCCCCTTGTCTGGTGCTTGGCAGCCAAGTGGACCCCCGTCCGATAGCACTGTCAACAGCCACCTAAGGATTCGCTTAATTCGCTCGGGAAACGCGTGCCCGCCGGACGGGCACGCGAGGGCGCCCGCCGGACGGCCCGCTCACGCGGGGGAACGGGTGCCGCGAATCCACGCCGTCACCGGCCCCGATAAACTCTCCCGAATCCGGGATGTACCAGAGACGGACATGAGGATCAGGAGATGCGGACGGGCTACGACGCCGTGCTTGGCCGCCCTTCACGGGCGTCCACCCGGGGTGCCGGTCGCCGGTTGCTAAATGGAGCATCCTCCGCTTACCCTGTCAGGCATCGGAGGGTCCTTCGGCCGGCGGCCGCCGCGACCTCGGTTCCGCTGCCGGGAACAGGATCGTCATGACGGCATCACCACCCGGTTCACCCATGAGTCCACCACCGGCGAGGTCGTCGCGGGCATCGATCTGATCGGCGAACCGTCCGTCGTCCTCCGAGAACGCCTCCGGTACCGGAGGCGGGACCGCTCGCGTCCCGGCCGTCGGCGGCGGACCTCCAACGCCTTGTCTTCAGGAGATGTAATGGACACCACGTCCAGTGCCATTTCGCTACGTGTCAACGGCGAAACATATTCACTCACGGTCGACAACCGCACCACCCTGCTCGACGCCCTGAGGGAACGCCTCGATCTGACAGGGACGAAGAAGGGCTGCGACCACGGGCAGTGCGGAGCCTGCACCGTGCTCCTCGACGGCCGGCGGGCCAACTCCTGCCTTCAGCTCGCGGTCGCCGCCGAGGGGCGCGCGGTCACCACGATCGAGGGCGTGGCCGACGGCGAGCGGCTGCATCCGGTGCAGCAGGCGTTCCTCGACTTCGACGGCTACCAGTGCGGCTACTGCACGGCCGGTCAGGTCTGCTCCGCGGTCGCCGTGATCGAGGAGCACGCCGCGGGCTGGCCGAGCGCCGCCACGGCCGACGTCCGGCCCGAAGCGGGGCCGCCCTCACTCGACGACGACGAGATACGGGAGCGGATGAGCGGCAACCTGTGCCGGTGCGGAGCGTACGTGTCGATCGTGCGCGCGGTCGCGGCGGCGGCGTCGCAGGCGGCGGCGGAACGCGAATCCGCCGGTGACACGGTTCAGGCCGGCGGGGCGCGGGTGACGGCATGAGAGAGTTCGGCTACAGGCGCGTGACCGAGGTGCCCGAGGCGGTCGCCCTGCTCACCACGAACCCCGAGGCCCGCTTCCTCGGCGGCGGCACCAACCTCGTCGACCTGATGAAGGCCGGCGTGGAGAACCCCTCGCTGCTGGTCGACGTCCGCGAGCTCCCGCTCGACCGGATCGAGGTCGCGGACGACGGGGCACTGAAGATCGGCGCGACCGTGACCAACAGCGACCTCGCCGCGAACCCCGAGGTCAGACGCCGCTACCCGGCACTGGCCCAGGCGGTGCTCGCGGGCGCGTCCGGCCAGCTGCGCAACATGGCCACCGTCGGGGGGAACCTGCTGCAGCGCACCCGCTGCGGGTACTTCGGCGACACGGCCCAGCCGTGCAACAAGCGGGTGCCCGGCAGCGGGTGCCCGGCGCTCAAGGGCGAGCATCACAACCACGCCATCCTCGACTGGTCCGAGCACTGCGTGGCCACCCATCCCTCGGACATGGGAGTGGCGCTCGCCGCCTTCGACGCCGTCGTCTCCGTTCACACGGCTGACGGACCCGCCGAGCTGTCACTGCCGGAGTTCTATCTTCCGGTCGGCGACACCCCGCACCGCGAGACCGCGCTGCCGCCCGGCGCGCTGATCACCGGAGTGACCCTTCCGGCCGCCCCGGTGGCGGCCCTGTCCCGTTACCGCAAGGTGCGGGAGCGCGCGTCCTACGCGTTCGCCAACGGCTCGATCGCGGCCGCCCTGGACGTCGAGGACGGCACCGTACGGGATGTGCGGCTCGCCTTCGGTGCGGTCGCGTCCCGGCCGTGGCGCGCGCGGGAGGCCGAACGAGCGCTGACCGGCGGACCGGCGACGGCCGAGGCGTTCGCCGCCGCGGCCGACGCCGAGCTGGCCGCGGCCAGGCCCCTGACGCACAACGGGTACAAGGTGCCGCTGATCCGGAATCTGGTCGTGACCATGCTGACCGAGCTCACCCAGGAGGCCGTCCGATGACCACGCAGACCGCCCCGTCCGCGTCCGCCCCGTCCACCGCGGTGGCCTCCACCGGCACGGCCGTCACCACCGCCGCGCCCACCCGCTCCTCCGGCGCCGTCGGCACCTCGCACACCCGGCTGGAGGGCCGCGCCAAGGTCACCGGAGCGGCCCGCTACGCCGGGGAGGTGCCCTTCGCCGAACTCGCGTACGGCTGGCTGGTGACCTCGACCGTGGCCCGCGGCCGGATCCGTTCCATCGACACCGAGCCCGTCCTCGCGATGCCCGGCGTGATCTCCGTCCTGCACCACGAGAACGCGCCGCGCCTGCGGCCGGGAGTGGGCATGATGGGGCCCGACGCGACCCTGCAGATCCTGCAGGACGACCGGGTGCCGCACTTCGGCTGGTCCGTGGCGCTGGTGGTCGCGGAGACCCCGGAGCAGGCCAGGGCGGGGGCCGAGGCGCTTTCCGTCACCTACGACGAGGAGCCGCACGACGTCGTCTTCTCCGGCGACCACCCCGGCCTGTACACCCCGGACGGCGGGATCCGGGGCAACACGGACATGGAGAACGGGGACGTCGAGGCCGAGCTGGCCGCGTCCCCCGTGGTGGTGGACCAGCGGTACACCACGCCCGAGGAATACCACAGCGCGATGGAGCCCCATGCCGCGGTGGTGCGGTGGGAGAACGGCCGGCTGGAGGCGATCGACTCCAACCAGGGCTCCCACGCCGTCGCACAGGACCTGGCCAAGCTGTTCTTCCTCGACGCGACCTCGGTGCGGGTGCGGTCGGAGCACGTCGGCGGGGCCTTCGGGTCCAAGGGCCTGATGCGCCCGCACCTGATCCTCGCGGCGATGGCCGCCACCGTGCTCGACCGGCCGGTCCGGGTCGTCCTCACCCGCCGGCAGATGTTCTCGCTGGTCGGACTCCGGCCCGCGACGGCACAGCGGGTCCGGCTGGGCGCCGCCCCCGACGGGCGGCTGCGGGCGCTCGACCACGAGGCGGCCTCGTTCTCCTCCACCGTCCACGAGTACACGGAGCAGAGCGGGCAGCCCAGCCGCGTCATGTACGCCGCCGGCGCGCTGCGCACCCGCACCAGGGTGGTACGGCTCGACACGCCGACCCCGTCCTTCATGCGCGCCCCGGGGTGGGCTCCCGGCTCGTTCGCCCTCGAGTCGGCGATGGACGAGCTCGCCGAGCGGGTCGGCCTGGACCCGATAGAGCTCCGCCTGCGCAACGAACCCGGGGTCGCACCCGCGTCCGGGCTGCCGTTCAGCAGCCGCAACCTCGTCGCCTGCTTCGAGGAGGGAGCGCGCCGGTTCGGCTGGGCGGACCGGGACCCGCGTCCCGGGTCGCGCAGGGACGGGCGGTGGCTGGTCGGGACCGGTGTGGCCGCGGCGGCCCACGCGGCCGGGACCGTACCGTCCTCGGCGTCCCTCACCGCCGAGGCGGACGGCGCCTTCACGGTACGGATCGCCGCGGCCGACATCGGGACCGGCGCCCGTACCGCGCTGGCCCAGATCGCCGCCGACGCGCTGGCGGTGCCCGTGAAAACGGTCCGGGTGAAGATCGCGGACAGCGATTTCGGGCACGCGTTCCTCGCGGGCGGTTCCCTGGGCACCGCCTCCTGGGCCTGGGCGATCACCGAGGCGGCGGCCGCGCTCCGGGAGAGACTGACCCTCGTCGACCACATCCCGGGTGAGGGGATCACGGCCCGGGCGGACACGACGGATCTGGTCAAGGCCATGAAGGGGCAGGAACGTCATGCCTTCGGCGCGCAGTTCGCCGAGGTGGCGGTGGACGTGACCAGCGGGGAGGTGCGAGTGCGCCGGATGTTCGGGATCTTCGCCGTGGGCCGGGTCGTCAACCCGCTGACCGCGCGCAGCCAGCTCGTCGGCGGGATGACGATGGGACTGTCCATGGCGTTGCACGAGGAGGGGATCAGGGACACCGCGTCCGGCGGCCTGGTGAACGCCGATCTCGCGGGCTACCACGTGGCGTCCAACGCGGACGTGCCCGTGATCGAGGTCGACTGGGTCGACGACCCGGACACCTACAACCCCACCGGGATCAAGGGCCTCGGCGAGGTCGGAATCGTCGGGACCGCGGCGGCCATCGCCAACGCCGTCCGGCACGCGACCGGCGTACGCCACCGGGACCTGCCCATCCGCCTCGACCGCGTGCTGGCGGCCGGGACCGCGATCGAGAACGGCGGAGCGGCGCGGTGACGGCGCCGCCCGCGGGATCACGCGACACGGGCTGGTCTCCGCCGGGCGCCGCCGGACAGGGCGTGTAGGTCCCCCCGCCTCGGCCGGTGGTCAGGAAGGGTTCACCGCCCTTCCTGACCTCGGCGAGCGGGGTTCACGGGGCTCGGGGACTCGGGGGGCTCGCGGGGTGAAAGTGGCCAGCTGGACGTCGTCCGCGATGAGCTGGGGGTTCGTCACGGTGATCGGATCGTGATTTGACTCACACTTGACCCGCCCCCATGAGAGCGTTAACACTCACTCCAAGTAACCGTTGGTCCCTCGTTATGTTAGCGCTAACAACTGGAGTCGCTTAACTTCCCGGGTAATCCACGAGCTTGGCGGCCTCGCCGGAAGCCGGCGCTGGTCGCACCTGAGGAGATCTTTGTGCTGTCCGCGCACCTCACCCTCGACCCCGCGTTCAGGGTGGCCCCCGTCCATCGGCGCACATTCGGAACATTCGTCGAACACCTCGGCCGGTGTGTCTACACCGGCGTCTACGAGCCCGGCCATCCCACCTCCGACGAAGACGGCTTCCGGCGCGACGTGCTGGAGCTCACCCGCGAACTGGGTGTCACCACGGCCCGCTACCCCGGCGGGAACTTCGTGTCCGGATACCGCTGGGAGGACGGCGTCGGCCCGCGCGACAGACGGCCCCGGCGGCTCGACCTGGCCTGGCACAGCACGGAGACCAACGAGTTCGGCCTGGACGAGTTCGTCGCCTGGACCCGCAAGGCCGGGGTGGAGCCGATGATGGCCGTCAACCTCGGTACCCGGGGCATCGCCGAGGCGCTGGACCTGCTGGAGTACTGCAACATCGAGGCCGGAACCCACCTGTCGAACCAGCGGATCGCGAACGGCGCCAAGGAACCGCACGGGATCCGGATGTGGTGCCTGGGCAACGAGATGGACGGCCCGTGGCAGATCGGCCACAAGACCGCCCGCGAGTACGGACGGCTGGCAGCCGAGACGGCCAGGGCCATGCGCATGATCGACCCGGGTCTGGAACTCGTGGCCTGTGGGAGCTCCGGTTCCAGCATGCCGACCTTCGGCGCGTGGGAGGCGACCGTGCTGGAGGAGACCTACGACGTGGTGGACTTCATCTCCTGCCACGCCTACTACGAGGAGCACGACGGCGACCTGGCGAGCTTCCTCGCCTCGTCGCTGGACATGGACCACTTCATCGACTCGGTGGTGGCGACGGCCGACAGCGTGGGAGCCCGGCTCAAGAGCAAGAAGAAGCTCAACATCTCGTTCGACGAGTGGAACGTCTGGTACCTGTCCCGTTTCCACGACGCCGAACCGCCGCGGGACTGGCCGGTCGCCCCGCCCCTGCTCGAAGACCACTACCACCTGGCCGACGCGGTGACCTTCGGCGGCCTGCTGATCTCGCTGCTACGGCACAGCGACAGGGTGACCTCCGCCTGCCTGGCCCAGCTGGTCAACGTCATCGCCCCCATCATGACCGAACCGGGCGGCAGGGCCTGGAAGCAGACCACCTTCCACCCCTTCGCCCAGGCCTCCCGGTACGCGGCCGGCCAGGTGCTGCGGGTCGAGCCCGACTCGCCGACGCACGAGACCGCGAGATTCGGAGAGGTCACCGCCCTCGACGCCGTCGCCACCCACGACGAGGAGAGCGGCGCCACCACGCTGTTCGCGGTCAACCGTTCGATCGACCGGCCGCTCACCCTCACCGCCGACCTGCGTGCCCTCGGCCCGGTACGGCTCGCCGAGGCCACCGTGCTGTCCGGCCCCGATCACTACTCCCGCAACACCGCCGACGCCCCGGACACCGTGGCTCCCCGAGCGAACGCCGACGTCCGTCTCGCCGACGGGACCCTGGAGATCACGCTGCCGGCCGTCTCGTGGAATGTGATCCGCCTCATCCGCCCGTAGAGATCCATCCGGCCGCGCTCGTCGGGGGAGACGCGGCCTCGCTCCCTGGAGACAACAGTGGACGACACTCCACCGACCCCGTTCCCGACTTCGATCTCGTCCCGGATCACCCGTAGGAGCCTGCTGGGCGGCGCCCTCGCCCTCGGGCTCCTCGGCTCCGGATGCTCCCTCCCCGTGGACCTGGGCTCCTCCCGGACCCGCATCAGATACTGGCACTTCCTCGGCGCGAGCGACGGGGTCATCATGAACGGGATGGTCGGCGCGTTCGCCAAGGAGAACCCCGGCCTGTTCGTGGAGGAGAATGTCCTGCAGTGGGGCGAGCCCTACTACACCAAGGTCGCGATGGCGGGAGCCGGGGGCCGTTCCCCCGATCTCGCGACCTTTCACCTCGCCCGGCTCCCCGGCATCGGCCCCGGCCTGATCCTGGATCCGATCAACCTCGACCTGCTCGCCGAGAACGGTCTGCGGGCCGAGGACTTCAGCCCTCCCATCTGGGAACGCGCCCACGTCGACGGAGTGCTGTACGCGGTGCCGTTCGACGCCCACCCCATGGTCCAGTACTACAACACCGACGTCTGCGGCCGTGCCGGGCTGCTCGGCGGCGACGGCAAGCTGCTGCCCACCAAGGGCGCCGACCAGTTGCTGGAGTCGCTGCGCGAGGTCAAGGACGTCCTCGGTGGCAAGCCCCCGCTGGTCTTCGACGCGCTCGGCCTCGGGACGGTGGGGCCGTGGCGGGTGTGGTGGTCGCTGTACCCCCAGAGCGGCGGCACCCTCCTGTCGGACGACGGCACCACGATCACGATCGACGACGCCAAGGCGCTGGAGGCGCTCTCCTTCATGCGCACGCTGGGCGCGGAGGGACTGTGCGACCCCACCACCGACTACGGGGCGTCGGTCGCCGCCTTCCAGAACGGCGACGCGGCCTTCCTGTGGAACGGTGACTGGGAGATCACGACCTTCAAGCAGGCGAAGACGCCGTTCAACATGGTGCGCTTCCCCTCGGTCTTCGGCGGCGCCTCGGCCCAGGCCGACTGCCACGTCTTCGTCCTGCCCCACCAGCGCGACCGCGATCCGCGGATCGAGCGGGAGACCTACCGGTTCATCGCCTACCTGGTCAAGAACAGCGCCGACTGGGCGGTGGCCGGTCACGTGCCCGCCTACCTCCCCGCGCTGGAGGAGCCCGAGTACCTGGCACTGAGCCCGCAGTCGGAGTACCGCTCGGTCATCACCGACGTGGCACTCGACCCGCAGGTGTGGTTCACCGGATCGGCGTCGAGGCTGTGGATCGAGTTCGGTGAGGCGTTCTCCCCGGTGATCGCCGGAACGCGCACGCCCGAGCAGGGCCTGGCCCTGGCCAAGGCCGCCCTGCGCGGGCTGATGGAGGCACCCAACCCCTTCCCCGAGGAGCCCCGATGACGACCACCGTCGAAGCCCCCGCCGGCGCCGCGCCGGTCGCGAAGACCGGGGCGGGACGCCGCTGGACCCAGCACGGGCTGCTGTTCGTCGCGCCCTTCCTCGTGGTCTACGTGGCCTTCCTGGTCTGGCCGCTGCTGCTGGGCCTGAGGATGAGCCTGACCAGCGTCAACATCGCCGGGTCCAACGCCGGGTTCGTCGGCTTAGCGAACTACGCCGAGGCGTTCGGCGACCCCAGGATGTGGCGCTCTCTCTGGAACACCGTGCTGAGCACCGTGCCCCTGGTCGTCCTGGGGCTGGTGTTCGCCCTGCTGGTGCACAATCTGCGCTTCATGCGCTGGCTGTGGCGGCTGTCGTTCTTCGCGCCGTTCCTGCTGCCCTCCGCCGTGGTCTCGCTGCTCTGGCTGCAGATGATCTATCAGCCCGGCTTCGGCCTGCTGAACGGGACGTTCGGGACCGACATCCTCTGGCTGGGCGATCCGGACCTGGCGATGTGGTCGGTCGTGATGACCACCGTCTGGTGGACGGTCGGCTTCAACTTCCTGCTCTACCTGGCCGCGCTGCAGAGCATTCCCGAGCACCTGTACGAGGCCGCCGCGATCGACGGCGCCTCTGCCTGGGACAAGCTGCGGTCGATCACTCTGCCGATGCTCCGCCGTACCACCGGCCTCGTCGTGGTGCTGCAACTGCTGGCCTCGCTGAAGGTCTTCGACCAGATCTACCTGATGACCGGCGGAGGCCCGGAGAACTCCACCCGCCCGATCATCGAGTACGCCTACGACATCGGCTTCACGGGGTACCGCGTCGGCTACGCCTCGGCCGTCTCCTACATCCTTTTCATCCTGATCGTCGCTGTGTCCCTGGTGCAGTTACGGCTGTTCCGCAAGCGTGAGGAGTCTCTCCGATGACCAAAAGGTTCAGCCCCGGCCAGCTGGTCCTGCTCGTCGTCACCGGGGCGCTCGCCGTGGTCTGGCTCGCGCCCCTCGCCTGGGCGGTCGCCACCTCGCTCAAGCCCGAGGCCGACACCAACAAGATCCCGTTGCAGTGGGTCGGCAGTGAGGTCACCCTTGACGCCTACCGCCTGGTCCTGGGCACCGGCGGCATCGTCAAGTGGGCGATCAACTCCACCGTCACCGCGGTCGTCGTGACGGTCATGACCGTGCTGTTCTCGGCGATGGCGGCGTACGGTTTCGCGCGCACCCAGTTCCGGGGGCGGCGCGTGCTGCTCGCCGTGATCCTCGCGGGGATCATGGTTCCCCCGCAGGTGCTGATCGCCCCGCTGTTCGCCGAGATGGTCGCGCTGGGGCTGGTCGACACCTGGTGGGGCATCATCCTGCCGCAGGTCGCCGCGCCCGTCATCGTGTACATCCTCTACAAGTTCTTCCAGGGCGTCCCCCCGGAGCTGGAACAGGCCGCGTTCGTCGACGGGGCCGGCCGCTGGCGGGTGTTCTTCACCATCGTGCTCCCGCTCTCGCGCCCGGTGCTCGCCGCGGTGTCGATCTTCACGTTCATCACGACCTGGAACAACTTCCTCTGGCCGTTCCTGGTCTCCACCGACCCGAACACGATGACCCTGCCGGTGGGACTGGCCAACGTGGTGCAGGGCACCTTCGGCGTGCGCTACGCGCAGATCATGGCCTCCGTGGTCCTGGCCGGCCTGCCGCTGCTGATCATCTTCGTGTTCTTCCAGCGCCAGATCGTCCGCGGCGTCGCCCACACCGGCCTGGCCGGGGAATGACGGTTTCGACGGGCGTCGCCGATGTGGTGGTCAGGCCGCGGACGCGGTCTCGTAGCCGGCCGGACCGCGGTAGCCGAGGCCATGGTGCGGCCGGTGACCACCGGGTCCCGACGAATTCGAAGATCGCGCTGCCCTTGCCGCGCGGGACGGCATGGATACGCGGAGCTCCATGGATACCGCGCGAGCGTCGGCGGACCTCGGCGATCCGCTCGGTCGGCTTCGCGTCACGGACCTGGGGACCCGGGGACCCGGGGCCTGGCGCGGGCGGGGGCGACGGTGCGGCGAGCGGAGAAGCCGGCTCGGGAGAACCGCGGCAGCTCACACGTCGATTGCGACTACAACGTGATCTTTGCTCGCGAAGATGATCGAATGGATATCGACAAGCTGCGTCTCCGTATTGAGGAGTTATCCCAGCGATTTGGTGTTGACCCACCTGACGTGGTCTACGGTGAACCGCCCCAAGGAGCGGACTGCACGCTGAAGAGACGCGGCAAGAGCTCGTTGATCATCGTCGGAGCCACCTTCGAGACCATGCCGGAGCATGCGCAGGAGGCGGATCTCGCATGGGTCATCGCGGCGTCTGACCGCGAACGCCTTCGTAAGGAGGGTGTGCCGGCTCGAGTTGCGCGTAGCATCGGCGCCGCGATCGGCATAACAGGGGTGCTGCTGTTCTTCCTGGTCGGCTCGATCGTTCTGGCGGTGACAGCGTCTTTGACACTTCTCATCGTGATCGGCCTACCGATCATGATGAGAGCGCAGGTATATACACTGGACCGTCGGGTGGCCGAGGTCTGTGGAAGAGAGACGGTCCATCGCGCTTTGGAGTACTGGCAGGAAAACCCGCCTCGGATGCGAGGGCTCTATCGACTCGTGATGAAGCTGCAGCCTTCCTCGGCGAGACGAGCCGCCCGGCTGACCTCTGCGCGAACCACGCCCTTCCCCGCCTAAGCAGCCGGCTCCTGTGGTTGGCGATCATCCTGGAGTTGAGGCTCTCGCCGGAGGCTTGAAAGGCGTCGGAGCAGAGGGTGAAGAACGGCCATGGTCGCCACAGCGATCACGGCGGTGATCAAGGCGATGCAGAGCAGCAGGCCGACAAGTATGAGCACGTAGCGCACGAATCCGTAAGCAAACGAGAAGAGAACCTCTCCGTAGGTGAAATCGAAGGGCATCTCGTCCGCTTCGTCAGGAAGCAAAGTCGCTCCTTTTCACACGCATCGTGGGTGCGGGGAGAGAGTACATCGGCCATGAGGGAAGTGCCTTGAGGCCAGGTGGTCCGTGTGCGGTGAAGCGCCCCCTGCGCGGCGCGTTGGTTAGGCACGGTGCGGCGCGGTTCGCCGCCCCTTGATTTTCATATGAACAATTCGGCAATCCTTTAAGGACACCCGTGCCGAGTCTCGTTTGGCGCTTGACGCTTTGGCGTCGAATGATGCTTGACGGCACGAGCGTGAGCGCGAACCTTTCGACCTGTCGTGCTGTCGGCCCACCGTTTCGGTGATCCAGATCGTCACGCGTTCGGTGGTCAGCGCCCGGTCGGCACTCGCGACCACTGGGTCCGGACCGGCGGACCAGGACAGGCGCAGCTCTGCCCTCACCGGCGATTCATCGATCGCGTCGTTCCCGTCACCTCCGAGGTCGCGGAGGAGCGGGAGCGGCTGAACTCCGTGACACCGTCACGGTGCACGAGTCTCCGCGATGGTCGATCAACCAAGCTCGGACGGTCTGGACAGCCTTCTGGGGCATGTCATCCGCCCGCGGCGTCCTCGGCCTCCCAGCGCAGCAGGTCGCCCGGTTGGCACTTGAGTACTTCGCAGAGCGCGGCGAGCGTCGCGAAGCGCACCGCCTTGGCGCGGCCGTTCTTGAGTACCGCCAGGTTGGCGGGCGTGATCCCTACGCGGTCCGCGAGGTCGCCCACGGACATCTTCCGCCTGGCCAGCATCACGTCGATGTCGACGACGATCGGCATCAGATCACCTCGTCCAACTCGGCCTGCATCTGCGCCGCTTCGACGTCGCGCGCGACGGCCTGGGCGAGCAGCATCCGCAGCACGAGCACGATGAGCGCGACCCCCAGGATGGCCAGGCCGACCCCGCCCATGATGACGGTGACGCCCGGGTCGGCCCGCTGGCCCGGCGCGTTGAGGGCCGTGACCGCGAACCACAGGAGGGCAGCCGCCACGATCGCGCCGATCACGGCGTCCACGTACCGGAAGGCGGCGTGGGAGAACACGGTTCCGCGTCGCACCATCGTCACCAGCCGCCATACGCTGACCAGGGCGACCTGGCCCGACACCATGCCCAGGATCGTGATCACGCGCAGCGGGGTCAGCGGGAGCGACCCGTCCTCCGGGTCGCTCCCGCTGACCAACGTCCACACCATCGATGCCTGTACGAACGCGGTGCCGGCGAGCACCACCGCGAGCACGGCGCGAAGCGCACGCACTGCCAGCTTTCCCATAACCCGTCCTCCCATCGAATTGCGATGAGAATCTATCGAATCTCGATAGGTGAAGCAAGGGCTGGGCGGAGGGCCGGTGGTGGTTCTGCATCGTGACGGGACGCCGTCGCCTCCTCCTGTGGCGTGGCGTTCGCGCGAACCGTCTTGATCTTGTCGAAGCCGGTCTTGCTTGAGCGCACATCGGACGCGACCCGACTACGCCGAAGCCCTGGGGCGTGGCCTGCTGTAAGGGCCGATCCTGAGAGAACGGTCGACCCTCGTTAACCAGGGTTGGCGACACGCCGACGGCCGGACGAGCGACCCGGACCCGTACCAGGCCGACCCTGCAAGGGTGACACTGAGATCATCCTGTCTGCCGCGGCCCTGGGATGCCCGGCCCGTTCCTACTCGATGGCAGGTTCTTACCTGAGCGACCCTGCGGGAGTTGCATCCTGTACCCGGGTACAGGCTTACCGTCGGACGGTAGGGGTCGTTCGCATGAGAGACGGGCGACCTTGGCAATGGGAGAGCTCATGGAATGGGCGCCGGCTGAATGCACGCTTCCGACCGGGGAACGGCCGTTGCGGGTGGCGGAGTTCGACGACCTGTTCGCCTCCGCACTACGTGGACTGGAACGCGTGGGGCCGACTCACCTGCGGCTGATACTGGAAAGCGGAGCACACGTGGAGGAGACCGCGCGGGACCTGACGGCCCGAGAGACAGGTTGCTGTTCGTTCTTCGCCTTCACCCTGACCCCCGGCGGTGATGGGCTGATCCTGGACATCGAGGTCCCCGCGGTTCACACGAAGGTGCTCGACGGGCTGGTGGTTCGGGCGATCGAGGCGGCTCCCCAGGTCGCGTCATGAGCGACAAACGGCTGCGTACCGGAGAGGTCGCCGAAGCGGCGGGGGTCAACGCTCAGACGCTGCGTTATTACCATCGGCGGGGACTGCTGCAAGAGCCGCAGCGGAGCAACGGGGGGCATCGGCTGTATCCGCCGGAAACGGTGACCGTCCTGCGTGTGATCAAGGTGGCGCAACGGCTGGGCTTCACGCTGGTTGAGGTGGCCGATCTGGTCGAGGCGGTTGCGCATCGTCACGGCACGTCGGACAGCGGTTTGCAGGCACGGGCAACGGCGAAGCTCGCCGAGGTGGAACAGAAGATCGCCGACCTTCGGACGATCCGCGACACGCTGGTTCAAGCGGTGGACGCCGGGTGTGATGAACCGCGATCAGCGCTTGTGTCGGCAAGATTGCCTCAAGCCAACGGGCTGCGGTCATGGCACCCTGGTGACCGTGAAAGCTGAGACTCTTGTCGGCCTCTGGGAGAGCGGCCCCTACGACTACGGAACGATGGAGACAAGTTGGCTGGGCTTCCTCCCCGATGGACGAGGCTGGAGCGGGTGGGCCAGCTTTGGCGGAGGAATGGAGGTGGCTCGATTCCGCTGGCGTTGCCCCGAGCCTGCTCTTATGGAACTCCGCTACGAACATTCGTTCTTCGGCGCCTGGCAAGCCAATGGAAATCCGGGTTTTACCTTCGCCTCGCTCGATGGCCAGGAGCCGGATAATGAAGTGGTGCTCACCGGCTTCACCATCGGCCCCGACACGACCGTACTGGCAGAGGAATCCTTCACGGCCCTCCACCTGGAAAAGGCTGTGCAATTCTGCTCGACATTTGCGCTCGCCCGACGCGAGATCTCGATTCACGACGACCCCGTTCATGCCATTGCTCCCTGGGGGCCTCCCGATCTGTAGATCCCAAACAAGGTCCGGCAGGTCCTCGCCATCCTCACCATGGCCTTCGCCTGCTCCGGCCTCTCCCGCCTCATGCTTGGCCTGTCTGGGATCTTCCACTGGCTGCCCACGTTCATGGTGCAGGGAGGCCGCCCGAGGCTGGGCCTCCTGGCACACGATCTCGATCTGCACCTTCTGGTCCACATAGAGGAAGCCGGTCGCAGCCTGTACGGATTGTGTGGACCTGAGACGGTCCTGCGGCCCGCCGAGAATACCCGCCGGCCCATGGTCGGCCGATCCTGCGGTTGCCGATGTCGAAGCCAACGCGCGGCGTGTGGTGCTTCGGCGCGACCTTGCCTCTCTGGGTCCGGCATGCGCTTCCTGTCGGCGCCTCGCATATCGGGCAGTCGACTGTTCTGTGGGTATGGGCAGGTCACACCGCACATTCACTGGCGTCAGCCGCGCTTGAGACGATCATTGATATCCATATCGATATGGCGGAATGATCCATATTGATATTGGACGCCCGTGGCTGGTTCGTGATCTTCTCTTCGGCATGACACAACATCTCCGACTGCGGCTAGGGGTCGCGACGTTGACCGCTTCCGCGCTGCTGCTGGGCAGTCCCGCCTATGTGGCGGGTGCCGTCGCCGGCGAGACGAGCACCTCCGGTGTCACCGCCCGGTCGGGGAGCAACGCCCCCTCCGCCTCCGACCTGAACAAGACGCTGCAGGAACTCGAGAAGTCCTACAATGGGCGTATCGGCGCGATGGGCATCGATCTGGGGACCGGTAAAACGGTCGGCTACCGAGCCGACGAGAGTTTCCCGTTCAACTCCATGTTCAAGGTTTTCGCGTGCGCGGCAGTGCTGCATAAAGCGCGCACCAGCGACCCCGGGCTGATGGACAAGGTGGTTCGCTGGAAGCCTGCCGAGATGGCCGAGCTGACCGCGAACTCCCCGGAGACCACCGAATACACCGACACCGGCATGACACCTGCACAGCTGTGCCGCGCCGGGATCACCAAATCCGACGGCTTCGCGGGCAACACGCTGCTGAAGCAGATCGGCGGGCCGCGCGGGCTGACCGAGTTCTTCCGAGCCATCGGTGATCAGACGAGTCGCCTGGACCGACCGGAGCCCGGGCTGACCGAGTGGAAGCCCGGCGAAAAGCGCGACACCACCACCCCCGAGGCGGCCGCGCAGACCTTCACTAAGATCACTACCGGTAAGACCCTCCATGCCCACGACCGAGCGCGGCTGGTCGGCTGGCTGAAGGCCGGCCTCACCGGCGCCAACCGGATTCGGGCGGGACTCCCCAAGAACTGGACGGTCGGTGACAAGACCGGCACCGGCGGCGCGAGCAACTACGGCACCGCCAACGACGTGGCGATCGTCTGGACACCCGGATCGAGCGCGCCGATCATCCTGTCGGTGTTCACCAACCGTAACCTCAACAACACCTCGAACGATGACAAGGTGATCGCCTCCACCGCGACCGCGCTGGCCAAGGCCCTCGGCAGGTTGTGACCGGCCACCGGGTCGCGACGCGGTCCGTGAGGAAAGCGGATCTCGAATGCCGCCCTGAGAAGCGGCGACCGGGGTCGGACCAGGCCCAAGGCGGATCATGTTCCCTTTGAGGGGAGTGGAGAGAACTCTGAGGCCGGCGGTTGCCCTCTCGGCCTCCGCACCGGGATCCGATCAGGTTTCCACCCGATCCGTACGATGATCCGCCTCGGCCCGCTGGCGGAGCATGGAGAGGCTGACCGCGAGGTTCTCCAGGACGTCGGCCGGGAGCACCGAGCCGATCCAGGTCTGGAGTTCGGCCTCGACCGTCGGGATGGCTTCGGCGAGGAGGCGTTCGCCCTCCGGGGTGAGCATGACCAGCGAGGACCGCCGGTCGTCCGGGTTCGCGACACGACGGCAGCGGCCGGCGGCCTCGAGCCGGTCGACGGCCTTGCTGGTGGCGCCGACCGTGATGGCCGTCTCGTGCGCGAGATCGTAGACCCGGGCCATGTCACGCTGGGCGATGAAGCGCAGGAACTCGAACTGGCCCAGCGGCAGGTCGTGCTCGGCCTTCAGCCGGGCGTCGAGCGCGTTGTAGAGCCGCGTCTCCACCCGGACCAGGTCCGTGAACAACGATGTGAGATCAGTCACAGCCTTCCCCGGAATTAGGTTCCTTGGAATGTAGTTCTCGAGAACTACATTCCAAGGAACCTATCAGTGGGAGAACGACGATGACACAGGACCAGCGCTCCGCGGCGCGAGCCATGATGACCAAGGGCGACCTCGGCCGTACGCCGGCTCAGCAGCGCGCCGAGTTCGACGGGCTGTTCGCAGAGCGCCCGCTGGGCGACGACATCACGCTGACACCTCGCACGCTGGGAGGTGTTCCGGCCCTGGACGTCCAGGTCGAGGGTGCCGACGGCGACGCGGTGATCTTCTACCTGCACGGAGGCGGCTACGTCGTCGGCTCGGCCCGGACGGGAGCCGGCCTCGCGGCGCCGCTCGCACGTCGTACCGGGCTTCCGGCGGTGTCACTGGACTACCGCCTCGCGCCGGAGAACCCGTTCCCGGCGGCGATCGACGACGCGCTGGCGGCGTACAGAGAGCTGCTGGGGACCGGTCGCCGGATCGTGATCGCGGGCGAATCCGCCGGTGGTGGGCTGGCCCTCGCCACCATGCTGGCCGCGCGGCGGGACGGTCTGCCGTTGCCGGTGGCCGCGGCTCTCTTTTCGCCGTGGACGGATTTGACGCTGTCCGGTGTGAGCCTCGACTCCCGCGGTGATGCCGATCCGCTGTTCAGCCGCGCGCACATGGAGGAGTACGCCGAGCACTACCTCGCCGGTCACGACCCGAAGGACGAGTTGGCCAGCCCGCTCCTGGCGGACCTGACCGGTCTGCCCCCGCTGCTGATCCAGGTCGGCTCAGCCGAGGTCCTGCTCGACGACTCACTCCGGCTGGCGGTCCGAGCCGCGGAACACGAGGTCGACGTCAGCCTGAACGTCGTCGCCGGCGCGCCGCATGTGTACCCGCTCATGGCCGGCGTGATGGACGAGGCCGACCAGGCGTTCGACCACGCCGCCAGGTTCCTGGGAGACGCCGTCGCATAGACAGGGGGCATGAGCACCTCGCCCCCCACGGGTTCACATGAACACGTGCGCTTCGCCGAACGTCCTCGCCCCCGGGCAAGCCGACGGCAGCTCGCGGTTTCGCGTGGTGCCGGAGCGGATCAAGGTCCGCCCGCGCGTCGGAGGCCACCGCGTCCGCCCGGACGCGGTGGCCGCCCGGTCAGCCATGATCGAGATCTCTACGAGCCGCGCGACACCGTGGAACGCCGCGTCAATCAGATCAAGGGCCGTCCCTGGACGCCACCGGGCCCAGCCGCGGCCTGAACGCGATTCGTCCCGCGACGCCATCACCAACACGATCTCGCCATGCCTCAAGGCGCCCAAGCCGGATGCTCACCATCTCCCATCAAGGCGAAACCCAAGGGTCGCCGTTCTGCGGTGGGCGGAACGTATAGGACCTGACCGCGCCACCGAATTACGATGTGCGCATGCCCGACACCACCCGGCCGCCCATGCCCGTCGACGAGCAGCCGCACGAGCTGACCGCGCCACGCCGGCCGACGGAGCCGCTGTGGCGTGACGCGCTCGGCCGGTGCCTGAGGAGCCTGCGCCTCGAGCGCGGAGAGATACTGACCGAGACCGCCCGCCGTGCCGGGGTCTCGCCGCAGTACCTCTCCGAGATGGAACGCGGTGTCAAGGAGCCTTCGAGCGAGATGATCGCCGCAGTCGCCGGTGCCCTGGACGTGACGCTCGGTGAGTTGACGCTCGAGGTCGCCACGAGCCTGCGGGCTGCGCCGACCGGAACCGCTCCGGCGGGCCCGACCTGCCAGGCCGCCTTCGCGCTGGCCGCGTAGGCGGGTTCTCCCTACACGGGGATCGGTTGCCGTTCCTCGATCACATGGTCGATGAGACCGTAGTCCAGCGCCGTCGTCGCGGTGAACACGCGATCGTGATCCGTGTCGGCGCGCAGCGTCGCGACGTCCTGCCCGGTGTGCCGGGAGAGGATGCTCTCGATGTCCGCGCGCACGCGGACGACCTCGTCCGCCTGGAGAATGAGGTCCGGGATCGCTCCTCGCCCCTGCCCCATCGGCTGGTGCAGGACGACACGGGCGTGGGTCAGCGCGGCGCGTTTGCCGGGAGCGCCCGCGGCAAGAAGCACGGCGCCGACCGCGACCGCCTGCCCCACGCACGTCGTCGCCACCGGCGGACGGATGTAGCGCAGCGTGTCGTACACGGCGAGCATCGCGCTCGGGTCTCCACCCTCGCAATTGATGTACAGCTGGATCTCGCGGTCGGGACTTTCGAATTCCAGGTGCAGCAACTGCGCGACGAGAGCGTTCGCGACACCCGCGTCGATGGCGGTGCCGAGATAGATGATCCGCTCCGTCAGCAGGTGCGAGTAGACGTCCATGATCCGTTCACCGCGAGGATGCTGCGCGATGACGTTCGGAATCGTGTAGGTGCTCATCGGACGGCTCCTTCGGACGGGAAGCCGAGCCCGACGGGTCGATGACCGGTAGGCACGACTTCGTCGAAACTGCTGACGATCACGTCGATGAATCCGTATTCAAGCGCTTCCTGCGCCGTGTACCAGCGATCGTGCAGCGAGTCCTCGAAGATCCGATCGAGGGGTTGGCCGGTGTCCTCGGCGATGAGCCCGAGCACCGTGTCGCGGGTGTGGCGCAGGTCGCCCGCCTGCAGTTCGATGTCGACGGCGGCGCCGCCGATGCCGGCGGAGCCCTGGTGCATCAGCACGCGGGCGTGCGGCATGGCGCGGCGCTTGCCGCGGGTTCCGGACGACAACAGGAACTGGCCGGCGCTGTAGGCGATGCCGAGCACCATCGTGGACACGTCGCACGGGACGAGCCGAATGACATCGCGGATCGCGAGCATCGACGGCACCGATCCGCCGGGGGAATGGATCCACAGCGCGATATCGGACGACGAATCCTCTTTCGCCAAGGTGATCAGCTGCGTTGCCAGCAACGTGCCGTTGTCGTCGTTGAGTGCGCCGTCGAGCACGAGAACACGTTCCTGGTAGAGCTCACGCCGCATTCGTTCGTTGAACGACGGGACTTTCTGTTCCTCACTCATGCCTTCACTTTGGGCCACCGCGCGCACCGGCCACAGCCCGATCTGCCCACGGCAGATCCGCTCAGAGCAGCAGAACCACGACCGCCGCTGTCCTCGGCTGCCGCACTGACGGGAGAACGTGTGGCCTGACGAGTGATCACGCCCTGGTGGAGCGGTTCTTGCCCCCCGAGGGGAAGCACCCGGGGAGACGGACGGTCTCAGACACGCCGGTATCTTGGATCGGGCCGCTCGATGGGCCGGGGTGCCGGCAGTGGTGAGGAGGATGGATGGTCAGCTCGTTCGGCCCGCTCCTGCGGAGCCTGCGGCAGGCGGCGCAGCTGACGATCGAGGGGCTGTCGCACGCCTCCGGGGTGAGTGTGCGGGCCATCGGGGACATGGAACGCGGCATCAGCCGGGGCCCGCAACGGCGCACGGTGCAGGCGCTGGCCGAGGCGTTGCGGCTGGGTGAGGAGCAGCGGGCGGAGCTGGACGAGGCCGCGCGAGCGGGCCGGCCGCGGTCGGGCGGCTCGGTGCCGGGGCGGTCGGGGCTGTATGAGCTGCCGCGTGGGCTGGGCGACTTCGTCGGCCGGGTGGCGGAGCTGGAGCTGCTGTGCCGTCTGGGACGGGAGGCGTCCGTGGACGGCCCCACCCCGGTCGTGGTGGTGCACGGGCAGGCGGGATTGGGTAAGACGGCGTGCGCGGTGCGGGCGGCCGAGCTGCTGCGGGAGGTGTTCCCGGACGGGCGGTTCTACGTGGATCTGCGGGGCGTCGACGCCGAGCCGGTGCCGGCGGCCGAAGTGCTGCACCGGCTGCTGCGGGCGCTGGATGTGGACCCGCGTGTGATCGCCGAGGAGGAGTGGGAGCGGGCCAGTCAGTTGCGGGCGATCCTGGCGGAGCGGCGGTGTCTGCTGGTGCTGGACAACGCCGCCGACGAGGCCCAGATACGGCCGTTGCTGCCGGGGCCGGGGGCCGGGATGGTGGTGGTGACCAGCCGCCGCACCCTGGGTGGGTTGGAGGGGGTGACGCGGATCGCGCTGGCGCCGTTCTCGCCGCAGGAGTCGGCGCAGTTGTTGCGGGCGATCGTGCGGGAGGCCGCCGATCGCGCGGTGGCGGAGACGGAGCAGGTGGCGCGGTTGTGCGGGCGGCTGCCGCTGGCGTTGCGGATCGCCGGCACTCGGCTGGCGTCTCGGCCCGGGTGGACGATGCGGCACCTGGCGGAGCGGTTGTCGGATGAGGATCGCCGGCTGGCGACCCTGGCGGTTGGCGATGTGGGGGTGGAGGCGGCGTTCGCGTTGTCGTACGCGGTGCTGTCGCCGCCGGCGAAGGAGACGTTCCGGCGGCTGGCGCTGGTGCCTGCGGTGGATTTCGCCGCGCCGATCGCCGCGGTGCTCACCCAGACCGGGGTGTTCGCGGCTGAGGATCAGCTTGATGATCTGGTCGAGCTGGGCCTGCTGCAGCGTGAGGGCGCCGACCGTTATCGCTTTCATGACCTGATCCGGTTGTATGCGAGCCAGCGGTTGCGTGAGGAGGAACCGGCCGGGGCCACAGTGGCGGCCGAGCGGCGCATGGTCGACTGGTTGCTGGAGACCGCGATCGTGGCCGGGCGGTGGTTCGAACCCGACTACGGAGCACCACCGTCCGACGCCAAGGGCCTGGTTCCGCTTGCCACGCTGGAGGAGGCGCGGGCCTGGCTGGAGGTGGAAAGGGATACCTGGCTGGCCGGGCTGCGGATGGCGGCCGCCGCCGACCGGCACGAGCAGGTGGCCGAGCTCGGTGAGGCGATGCGCTGGTTCGCGGCCAATGCGCAGCACTGGTTGGGCGACTGGCTGGAGGTGTTCGGGCTGACGCGTGCCGCCGCCGCCGGGCTGTCCGATCCTCGCCGGGAACTGTGGCACATGAACCGCCAGGTCTGGGCCTTCCTCGTCACCCGCTTACCCCGCCGCGGGGAGGCGGCGTTGAGAGAGAACGCGGAGCGGGCGATGGAGGTCTACCGGCTCGCCGAAAGCCTCGGCGCGGTCAGAGAGCAGGCCGACGCGCTGTGCAACGCGGCCACGACCTGGAGGGTCCTCCTCGACTTCGATCAGTCGCTGTGGGCGTATTCCCGGGGGCGGGAGTTGGCCGAAGCCGCCGGTTACCACGACACCTACTACTGGGCCAGCGGCGGAGTGGCGACCGCGCTCTTCCGTCTCGGCAGGCTGGACGAGGCCATTGAGGCGTACCGCAGCGTGCTGAGGAACATTGACGAGCAACCGGTCGTCTCTTCTGCGGCAAAGCACTCACGAATATTTGTCCTGGGAGGCCTGGCCACAGCTCTGCTCGCCGCGCAGCGCTGGCAGGAGGCCATCGAGGTGGCGGAGCCAGCCTTGGCCGAGGCCGGCGGGCAGGGCAGCAACCTTGTGATGGGCATGCACCGGACGTTGGGTCAGACGTATGCCAGGCTCGGTGCGACCGGCGAAGCCCGCGAGCATCTGACCCGGGCGATCGAGCTGGCGGAGAAGTATAAAACATGGGAGCCCAGATCGCTTGACGAGGCGAAAGCGGAGCTGGCGGCCCTCGGCACTGATCACAACCCGTGACGATCCCTGGCGGACAAAGGTCTTCGCGCTCTGCCTGAGATCGTATGTGGGACCGGAGACAGCTGCTGAGCGGCCGGTCTGTTCAGCCGGCGGCGGCCGGGGTCGGGATGCGGTGCCGGGTGCCCGCCCACAGCAGGAGCGCGAGGCAGCTGATCGCGGCCCCCAGCGCGCACACGGCACCCCAGCCGGCCACCGCGTAGAGGGCGGTCGAGGCGATGGCTCCGAAGGCGCTGCCGAGCGAGTAGAAGACCATGTAGCCGCCGATCAGCCGGCTGCCCGCGTCCGGGCGAAGTGCGTAGATCAGGCTCTGGTTGGTGACGTGGACCGCCTGCACGGCGAGGTCGAGGACGATCACACCGACCGTCAGGGCCCACAGTGACTGTCGGGCGAAGGCCAGGGGCAGCCACGAGGCGGCGAGCAGGGCCAGGCCGATGCCGGTGGTCCGCTGGGAGAGCCCGCGGTCGTTCAGGCGGCCGGCTGCGGTCGCGGCCAGGGCTCCCGCGGCTCCCGCCAGTCCGAACGCGCCGATCGCCGTATGGGACAGCGACAGCGGAGGCGCGCTCAGCGGCAGCGCGACGCAGCTCCACAGGGTGCTGAAGGCGGCGAAGATGAGCAGGGCGAGCAGGGCGCGGAGCCGGAGGAGGCGCTCCTGCGCGAACAGGGTGAGCGTGGAGCGCAAGAGCCGTCCGTAGCGCATGGGCAGCGCAGTGGTGTCGCGGGGCGGCAGGGCGTGGTGCAGTGCCAGGGCGAGCACGCAGGTGAGGGCCGCCGAGGTGAGGTAGACGGAGCGCCAGCCGGCGAGGTCGGCCAGGAGCCCGGATACGGTGCGGGCAAGCAGGATGCCGGTGACCACACCGCTGGTCACGAGGCCGACGACGCGTCCGCGTTGCGCCGGTGGTGCGAGCGAGGCGGCGAAGGCCACCAACGTCTGGGTCACCACCGCGAGGAGTCCTACGGCGGCCATGCCCGCGAGCAGGAGCGCCGCGACGGTGGCGGTGCCGACCACCGTCAGCGCCGCTGCCAGCAGGAGCAGTTGCGTCACGATGAGGCGCCTGCGGTTGAGCAGGTCGCCCAGCGGCACGATGAAGAAGAGTCCCAGCCCGTAACCGAGTTGGGTGAGGGTGACGACGGCGCCGAGCGTCGCCGGGCTGATCGCGAAGTCGCGGCCCAGCGTCACCAGGAGGGGTTGCGCGAAGTAGACGTTGGCCACCGCGGTCCCACAGGCGATGGCGAAGAGCAGGGTGACGCCTCGGGGGAGCGCGGGGCCGGGAGTCCCCTTGTCCGTGCCCGCGGTCCGCGGTGTCGTGGTCTCGTCGTTGCCGGTCACCAGGCATCCCCCCAGGAATTGGTTTCATCTTGCTACCAGATTGACGGTAGCCATTCTGGTAGCATGTTGCAACCGATGTGAAAGTGGAGGGTGTCATGGTGAGGCGGACGCGTTTCAACGACAGTGACTGTCCCGTCGCGCGATCAGTCGACGCGATCGGCGACTGGTGGTCCTTGCTGATCGTGCGGGACGCGTTCGACGGCAGCCGCCGCTTCGGGGAGTTCCAGCGCAGCCTCGGCGTCGCCAAGAACATTCTCACCGCGCGTCTGCGCGTCCTGGTCGCCGGCGGCATCCTCGACGTCGTCCCGGCCGCCGACGGCAGTTCCTACCACGAGTACGTTCTGACGCCGAAGGGCAAAGACCTCTTCCCCGTCATCGTGGCGCTGCGGCAGTGGGGCGAAGGACACTTCTTCGAGCCCGACGAACCGCACTCGGAGCTGATCGACCGCCGGCGCGGGCGGCCCCTGCGTGCGCTGGAGGTCCGCTCCGCGGATGGGCGACGGCTCGACCCCGACGACACTGTCGTCAACAAGGTCGATCAGCCTCGAACGCCGGCCGGGACAAGGCCCGAGTAGCCTTCCGAGGCGATCGTGGCGCGACGGCCGGGAAGGGGGATCCCCGGGGCCGGTCAGCGGCGGCGCAGGCGCTTGTCCGCGATCGCCGGCGGTACGTCGACGTAGTTGTCCGCCGGGTTGATCTCGGTGCCGGGAGGCACGATCTCGTCGATCCGGTCGAGCACGTCCTCGCTCAGTTCCACGTCCGCGCTCGCCAGAAGGTCATCGAGCTGTTCGGGCCTCCGGGGGCCGATCAGGACGGAGGTGACAGCCGGGTGCGACCGGACGAACGCGGTGGCCAGGTGCGTCAGCGGCATCCCCGCCTCGGCGGCGAGCTCCGTGAGGAGCTGGACGACCTGCGCCCTGGCCTGGTTGGCGGGCGTGGTCAGGTCGAAGGCCTGCGGAGACAGCGTCGCGCGGTGGCCCCCTGTCAGGTCCGTGCGCCCCGACAGCCAGCCACTGCTGAGCGGCCCGTAGGTCAGGACCCCCATGCCGTGACGCTGCGCCGCGGGCAGCATGGCGGCCTCGATGGTCCTGGTGAGGATCGAATATCTCGGCTGCTCCGTGCGGAAGCGGTGGTGACCGCGCTTGTCGGCGATCCACTGCGCCTCGACGATCAGCTCGGTGGGGAACGTCGAGGAGCCGATCGCCCGCACCTTGCCCGCGCGGACCAGCTCCGACAGCGCTGAGAGCGTCTCGTCGAGGTCGGTGTCGGGGTCCGGCCGGTGCATCTGGTAGAGATCGATATGGTCGGTGCCGAGCCGCCGCAGGCTGTCCTCCACGGCGCGTTTGATCCACCGGGCCGAGCCTCCGCGATGGTTGTCGTCGGGCCCCATGGGGAGCGCGAACTTCGTCGCGAGCACGACGTCGTCCCGCCGTCCCTTGAGCGCCTTGCCGACGATCTCCTCCGACTCACCCCGGGAGTAGACGTCGGCCGTGTCGACGAAGTTGACGCCGGCGTCCAGGGCCGTGTGAATCATGCGGATCGATTCGTCGTGGTCGGTGTTGCCCATGGCTCCGAACATCATCGCCCCAAGGGCCAGTTCGCTGACCGACATGCCTGTTCCGCCGAGAATCCTGCGCTTCATCTTTCTCTTCCCTCGTCTTCGGTTTCACCGGCCGCTCCTGTGGTGCCACCGCCTCTTCGGCCTGGTCACCATAGGGGGCCACACCTCAGGTAACCACCGCCGGAGGTCGCCTCAGGGCGATGGGGGAGGTCCGCTCTCACCCGGGGTACGGCCCACAGGGGGTCCGGCGGAACCCCCCACGGGCCGGGCCGTACCACCGCCGCGACCTTGTCGTCGGCGCCGGGCGCACGCGGGCCTCCGGACCGGGACGCGCGAGTCAGTCCGTGGTGTCGCCGAGAGACTCCAGGAGAGTCCGGAGTTCGGCCGCGAGGGCGTCGCGCCGGGTGCTCGTGAGCGCGGCGAGCAGCCGGTTCTCGGTGTCGACGTGGTCGGGCAGGGCCTGGTCGATGAGCGCACGACCTTCGTCGGTGAGAGCGACGTGGACGCCACGGCCGTCCGTCTCACTGGGGGTGCGTCTCACCAGGCCGCGAGCCTCCAGGCGGTCGAGGCGCTGGGTGACGGCACCCGAGGTGATCATGGATGACCGCATCAGCTCGGCGGGGGTCAGGCGATGCGGCGGCCCACTGCGGCGCAGGGTGGCGAGCACGTCGAACGACGGGTGGTCGAGCCCGTGCGCGCCGAACGTCTGGCGCAGCTCCGCGTCGATCAGCCGCGAGAGCCTCGTCAGTCGCCCGATCACCCCCATCGGTGACACGTCCAGGTCGGGGCGCTCTCTGCCCCACTGCTCCAGTACGCGGTCGACGTGATCTGTCACCGCCCCAGCCTAGTTGATGTCTTAGCGGTGAGGCATATCTCTTTACCGATTGCTTAGCGGTGAGATACATTGCCTTAGTGCTAAGCAATCGAATCGGGATCGTCATGGTGACCGCGCTGGCGCCCGTCATCTGGGGAACCACCTATCTCGTCACCACCGAGCTGTTGCCACCGGACCGCCCGCTGCTGGCGGCGGTGGTGCGGGCGCTTCCCGCCGGCCTCGTGCTCGTCGCCCTCACCCGGCGGCTGCCCCGGGGCGTGTGGTGGTGGCGCGCGGCGGTGCTCGGCGCCCTCAACATCGGGGCGTTCTTCGCGCTGCTGTTCGTCGCCGCCTACCGGCTGCCCGGCGGGGTCGCCGCGACCGTCGGCGCGCTGCAACCCCTCCTGGTCGCCGGTCTTTCCGCCGGCCTGCTCGGTGAGCGCCTGTCCCCGCGCACCATGATCGCCGCCGTCGCGGGTGTGGCCGGGGTCAGCCTGCTCGTCCTCCGAGCCGACGCGCGACTGGACGGCCTCGGCATCGCCGCCGCGGCCGGCGGCGCGGCCGTCATGGCCACCGGGGTCGTCCTCAGCAAACGGTGGCGCTCACCCGCGCCCCTGCTCGCGACCACCGGCTGGCAACTCGCCGCGGGCGGCCTGCTGCTGCTCCCGGTCGCGCTCCTGGTCGAAGGGCCACCGCCCGCGGCGCTGAGCACCGCGAACCTGGCCGGATACGGCTACCTCGCGATCATCGGCTCCGCCCTGGCCTATGCCCTCTGGTTCCGGGGGATCCGCGCGCTGTCTCCCACCGAGGTCACCTTCCTCGGCCTGCTCAGCCCTCTGGTCGCCACCTCACTGGGCTGGCTCGTTCTCGGCCAGGACCTCACCGTCGCACAGGCGCTGGGCGGGCTCGTCGTCCTCGCCGCCCTCGTCGCGGCACAGACCCGCAGCGCCCGCGGCGAGCCACCGCACCGTCGCGTCACCGATCGGGCGACCGTCCCGGCGGTGACCTCGGAGTACAACCGGGCGTCCTAGGAGGAACGCTCCATGGGATGAGCCGGTTCTCCCCGGCACGACCCGCGTCTCCGGCGGGGCGGAGCCCGCCGGCCGGGCCATCGCGGTCAACCGTGACCTCGGCGGCCCGAAACACCCCGGGCCAAGCAACCGGCTCTCGTTCTGGCACGTCACGGCGTGCCTCATCAACCAGCCAATCCGCAAGGAGCTGAGAATCATGCGCATCACCGTGTTCGGAGCGGCCGGAAACGTAGGCAGCCGGGTGGTGGCCGAGGCGCTGTCCCACGGTCACCAGGTCACCGCCGTGGTGCGGGACCCGGCCCGTCCCCACGAACTGCCCGCCGCGGCCGGCATCCGTACCGGCGACGCCGGAAACGCCGGAAGCGTGGCCGAGCTGAGCGCCGGCCAGGACGTCGTGATCAGCGCGACCCGCCCGGTGCCCGGCAGGGAGGGCGAGCTTGCCGCGACCGCCAGGGCACTGCTGGCCGGACTGGCCCGGACCGGCGTCCGGCTACTGGTCGTCGGCGGCGCCGGCAGCCTGACCGTGCCCGGCACCGGTGGCGCCACCGTGATCGACGACCCGGAGTTCCCCGCCGCCTGGCGGGACATCGCGCTGGCGTGCAACGACCAGCTGGAGGCCTGCCGTTCCGAGACCGAGGTGGACTGGGCCTACCTGAGCCCGGCCGCGCTGCTGGAACCGGGGAAGCGCACCGGCACGTATCGCCTGGGCGCCGACGAACTGCTGGTCGACGCCGAAGGCAACTCGTCGATCTCCGTGGAGGACCTCGCGGTCGCCCTGCTGGACGAGGCCGAACGGCCCAAGCACCACAGGACCAGGTTCACCGTCGCGTACTGACCCTGGTCGAAGGCGTGGCCTGCCGCCGTCGTCGCCCCGCGAACGCCGGGTGATCACCTGGCCCTCCGGTCCGACCGCCGCCCAGAGCGCCGCGCTGCCGGCGCGAGACATCCTCGCGGACGCGGGCGCGCCGACCAGCGCGTGACCCACCCCGTGGGTCACGCGGCGAGGCCGCGCCTGCCGGCCCGGTGCCGCGACGATCCCCTGCCGGGGAGTTCGGACAGGACCGAACGCCGACCAGAAGAGTTCATCCTTAAAGTACTTCCTTTTTTCTTGTCCGATAGATCCAGTTACTGTACGACCGTAACGTCGATCGACATGTTGTCGATGCATCGCACCCGTGCCGCCCGTCTCGCCACCGCAGTGCTGGCGAGCACCCTGCTGACCGCGGCCGGGGCCGCGGCTCCGGCCTCCGCGGCGGCCGTCCACAACCCCGTTCACCAGCGGGCGGAGCAGCACATCCCGTTCACCGCCGCCACCGTCACCCAGAACGACAACGGCACGTACACCATCACCTGGAACACCTCGAAGGTCCAGCGGGTCACGGTTTACGCGGGGACCTCCCAGGACCGGATCTCACACAAGCACCCCGTGGCGACCGGCGCGGGCCGGATGACGGTCACCGTACGCGGGCTCGGCGCGGCCGACCGGTGGTGGTTCGAGCTGGTGCCCGACCACGGCCACCCGCTGACCCTCGCCGATCGCTCCCTGCACCTGGCCTCCGCCCCGAACCTCCGGGACGCCGGCGGCTACCGCACCGCCGACGGCAGCTGGGTGCGCATGGGCGTCCTCTACCGCTCTGGCGACCTGAGCAAGCTGACCGACGCCGACATGGCCAAGCTCACCCGGCTCGGCCTGCGTACCGTCTACGACCTGCGCACGCCGTCCGAGCAGAGCGCCAGCCCCGATCGGCTCCCGCGGGGCGTCAAGGCCGTGACGGCCAACGTCACCGGCACCACCGACACCGGAAACGTGTCGATCCCCACGCCCGAGGCGGCCGTCAAGCTCATGACCGACGGCGAGAAGGCCATGGTGTCCTCGGAATCCGGCCGCGCCGCCTACGGCTCCCTGCTCACCGCCGTCGGCCACGGCAGCGGGCTGCTCTACCACTGCACGGCCGGTAAGGACCGCACCGGCTGGGCCAGCGCCGCCATCCTGACCGCGCTCGGCGTCCCGAAGAGCACCGTCATGCAGGACTACCTGCTCAGCAACACCTACCGGGCCGCCGAGAACGCCGCCGCGCTGGCCCAGATGCCTGAGGCGCAGCGGCCGATCTACAAGCCCCTCATGGACGTGCGGAAGGAGTACCTGGACGCGGGCTTCGCCGAAGTCAAGGCCAAGTACGGTTCCTTCGACCGATACCTGGACAAGGCGCTCGACGTCAGCGCTCGCGAGCTGCGCGAGCGGCTGCTCGTCGATTAACGGGGCCTCGGCGGAGGGGACCCGCCGGACGACACCGTCGCGGCGTGCGTCGGGCGGAGTCACGTCAGGGATCCCGGCTATGCCGATCAAGGGAGGCGCGTGACGCGATCCGTCGAACCCGTGCGCTCTACGGCTTGCCGCCGATGGCGCACGCCCGGCACGGGGGTCGCCCGCACGTGCACTGCATGATGGCGTCGAGAACATCGTGGTCGTGGTACAGGCACTGATCGTTGCAGGTGTGGCGCGGAACGAATCCGGCCTGGATCTCGTCGGGCCACGGCTCCTCGCCCTCGCGGCAGCGGACGAACTGCTCGGGATCGACCGAGTGCAGCCCGTGCAGGCTCGCGCGGGCCTGGGTCTCCAGCCCCCGGGCCTCCGTCGCTATGGCCTTGAGCTGGGCGGCGAGACTGGAGTACCGATCGTCGCCGGTCCGCACATGCGCGGCCCGCAGCGCCATCGCCGCGTTGACCATGAATCGGCCGGCGTCCTGGAGGTCTGTGGTGTGGTGCATCTGTATGCCTGTCACGCCACGTACCCACACGGCGTCGTTGCTCATTGATCAACCTTTCGATGTTGCAGGCGCTCGAACTTGTCCTATTTTGCCCCATTTTGGTAGTTATGTCCATATTTGGGTAAATAGGAGGATAGTTGTCTTTTGCTGTTCTTGGGTGCCTGCCGGTATTCGTACTCCGCGGGGCCGGGTTGCCCGTTGCCCGAGTCGGACCACTCCGGGGTCGACTGAATCGGGGCAGCCGAGGCGCCGCCTGAGCTGTGAACGCGCCGAGCGTGTTCTGTCGACGGACGATCAGCAGCCGGGTCTCGGCGATGCTGTCTCCGGGTTCATGTTCCACGAGTCGATGCCGATGCTTCAACGGCTCTATGGCTCCGGGTTCAGACACGTCCCGGTCTCGTGCGCCTGGTCCGGCGGTGGGGAGTCGATGAGCACATCGCTGCCCCAGTCGGTGAAGTCGACCTCGAATACGGCGCTCTTGGGCTGGTTGTCCTCGGCCATGGGATGGGTCGAGGTGAGGTGCACCCGACGGGGAAGCCGGTCCGGGCCGACCCACAACTGCCAGGAGATTTGTGTCGAGTCGTTCCGCTTGCGAAATTGGGCGGCGATCACGGGGTCGTCGTGTGGAGCCGCGTTGATGAACTCTGTCAGCGAGCTGTTCCCGGAGTGCACGACGGTGGCGACTCCGTCGATGGTCTCCCCCGAAGAGGGGGCCGGGGCCGTCAGTTTTCGCAGCACCTCGGGTGAGATGAGGTTGCGTACGCCGAGCGAGCCGATGGCGCGCAACGGTTGCTCGCACCGGGGGCTGTGGCCGTGAAGCCAGGACTTGCCCGCGGGAACGTCCTTCCGATCAGCCCGGTATTCGTAGGTGCCGGAGCCTGCGATCGTGATCGTCCTGGTCGTCATGAAGGACAGGTCGGTCGGGACAAAGCCTTTCAGCTCATCGGGGACATTGGTCCGGTAGTAGGTTGCGGTCAAGTCGGAGGCGGTCGCGCCGAGGACTCCCGTGGTACGGCTCTCGCTGTATTCGCCGATGTTGACCAGCGCGACGAAGTCGTCCTCCGCTGCTGGAGGGGTGGACACGTTCTCGCCGTAGTCCAGGCGGACGAGCCTGGCGACCTTCACACCGGTCGAGCCCTTCATCCGCTGAGTCACCGCCTCGGCGGGCGTTCGCGCCGTGACCGCATCGCCGCCTCCGCAACCGGCCGTAAGGGCGAGCGCCAAGACGATCGTTGCAATCCTCGGCAAAGCCACCCGGTGATCATAAGGGTTGCCTGGCGAGACTTCCGATGACAGCAATTCGGCGCTCAACAAAACTCAACGCGATCCTGGTCATGAAGCTGCCGAAACCCCGTAGGTTCCGTCGTGAAGACCTTCATTCACGCTGAACCCGCAGCGAATCCGGGGCAAGGTAGAAGATCGCTTTGGACCTGTTCCTTATCCGTTATTCGGTCGTTGGGCTGCTGTGACGGGTGAAACCGGCGTAGTACTTTACTCGCATGTCTGACTTAAGTGGTGCAAGGTTGACCGCTGGCTTACGCCGGAAAGCCGTCAGGGTGGCCGTAGCGGGGATCGTTGCCGGGTCGCCGATTTGCTTGAGTTCGTCGGTTGCGTACGCGTCGGACGGGGCACCGCGGGCCAACGCCGTCGTCGTCTGGGACAGGAACGCCCAGACCGCCATGTGGGACGTCGCCCAGCAGCAGCCGCCGGAGCAGTCCCGTAGCGCTGCCATGGTGCACGGGGCCATTTACGACGCGGTGAACGCGATCGCGGGCACTCCGTACCAGCCGTATCTGACCACGCCTCGCGTCAAGGGGGCCGCGTCCATGGACGCGGCCGTGGCGAGCGCCGCATACCGGGTACTGAGCGCGTTGTTCCCCGATCAGCGGGAGAGGCTGACGACGCAGTACGACGAGGCGCTGGCCGGGATTCCGGCCGGCGGTTCCAAGCAGCGTGGCATCGCGGTCGGCGATCAGGCCGCCTCGGCGATGATCGCGGCGCGGAAGAACGACGGGGCCTACGGTGACCAGACCTGGGCCGTGGGCACCGAGCCCGGTCAATGGCGGCCGACGCCTCCCGCCTTCGCCTCGAGCAGCGCCTGGATCGCTCACCTCAAGCCGTTCCTGATCCCCAGCGGGTCCATGTTCCGCACCTCCGGCCCGCCGACGCTCACCGGCAAGCGCTATGCCCAGGACATCAACGAGGTCAAAAAGGTCGGCTCGAAGACCAGCGCGGTCAGGACCGAGGACCAGACGCAGGCCGCGATCTGGTGGCAAGACCGGAATGGGGGCGACTGGGAGATCAAGCGCCAGCTCGCGACGACGCAGCGGCTCAGCACGCTCCAGACGGCGCGGATGTACGCGATGGTGAATCTGTCCAAGGCCGATGCCACGATCGCCTGCAACAGCGAGAAGGCGGCCTGGCACTTCTGGCGGCCGATCACCGCGATCCGGGAGGCCGGCACCGACGGCAACCCGGACACGACACCCGATTCCGACTGGGAGCCCCTGCTCGACACGCCGCCGCATCCTGACTTCACCTCCGGGCACACCTGTTCCACCGGGGCGAGCATGTCGTCACTGACGCACTTCTTCGGCCGGGACGACCTGTCCTTCAGCGCGTTCAGCCCCGACGCGGGCGCCACCAGGGCCTACCACAGCTTCTCGCAGGCGCTCGCCGAGGTCATCGAGGCCCGGGTATGGGGTGGCATTCACACCCGCTCGGCTGATGTGCAGGGGGCGAAGATCGGCAAGCAGGTGAGCGCGTACATGGGGACGCACTACTTCAAGCCAAGGACCTGAATTTTCGGCTGCGATGAAACCCGGGTGAGGGCGTCGTGAAACCCGCGGAAGTTGGCGCTGCGGGAGGCCTTTCGGGTGCTGCGGGGACGCGGGATAGCCGTGATGACGTGCGGAAAAGGCGCCAGACCACGTCGAACTCGTTCCCCTCGGGATCCACTGTTGCCACCGCATAGTGATCAACCCCGGGCTGCGACAGCACCCGCACAACGGACGCCCCCGCCTGGACAAGCCGCTCCGCCTCGGCATCCACCCGCGCTTTCCGGGTCTCCAGCGGTACGTCCTCCCGCTTGCCGCCCACCTTCACATCCAGGTGGAACCGGTTCTTGATCACCTTGCCCTCAGGCACTTGCTGAAACCAGACCCTCGGCCCGTACCCCTCGGGATCGACGATGCTGTCGGTGCCGTCCCCTTCGCCCAGCTCGTCCTCCGGCACTCCGATACTGCGCCAGTAATCCCGCCACGTGTCGAATCCACCCGGTGGCGGCTGCACCGTGTACCGCAGCGCGCCCGCGTACAACATGAGTTAAGGCTGTGATTTCCGGGTCAGCATCGATCGAGCGGCGCTTGTGACTGTATGTGATCTTGTATTGCCTTAGTCTAAGTCTAGACAGACTAGACAGGGGGTCTTCATGGGCGGGTGGCAGGTTCAGGAGGCGAAGCAGCGCTTCAGCGAGGTCGTACGGCGGGCGGTGAGCGAGGGTCCCCAGGTGGTCACCCGGCACGGAGAGGAGGTGGCCGTGGTCATCGACATCGCCGAGTACCGCCGCCTCAGGGGCGAGACTCCCGACTTCGGACGGTTCCTTCTCGCCGCCCCCGACTGGGACGACGACATTGAGTTCCCTCGGAACCGAGACCTTCCCCGAGAGGTGGATTTCGACTGATGGGCATCGGCTACCTGCTCGACACGAACGTGGTCTCCGAAGCACGCAAGCGAAATGGGAGCCCGCACGTCAAGGACTGGATAGGCGGGACTCATGGGCCCACGCTCTACCTCAGCAGCCTGACGGTCGGTGAGATCCGCTGCGGGGTCGAGCGCCGCCGACGCAGCGACCCCGCACAGGCGACGATTCTGGAGCGCTGGCTCCACGGGCTTCACCGGCAGTTCAGCGACCGCATCGTTCCCGTCACCTCCGAGGTCGCGGAGGAGTGGGGGCGCCTGAACGCCGTCCGCCCGCTCCCCACGGCAGACGGTTTGATCGCCGCGACGGCCAGGGTGAACGGGTGGACCCTGGTCAGCAGGAACGTCAAGGACTTCGAAGGGGCGGGCGTGTCCGTGGTCAATCCCTTCGAGCTGCTGCACTGACGAAAGAACGCGTGGCCTGACGAGTGATCACGCTCGGGTGTGACGGTGCTTGGCGCCGGGCGGGAAGTACTCGGGGTGGCCTATCTCGCGGAGACGGATGACCCGGGGCTGTTTCGCCGAGGGGACGTAGTTGGCGAACTCGCTGTTGAGGCGGCGTAGCCGGGTCGGGATCGAGAGCCCGATGAGCTCCGCGGTCTCGTCGGAGTCGTGCAGGCCGGGCGTCGGCTCGACCGTCACGGTCGGCTGCCGGTCCCGCTCGGCGTCCTCGGCCACCTCCAGGACGAATTTTCCCGTCACCATGGTGCTGACCTCGGGTTGCTCCAAACCGATGGCGATGTTCTCCGGATAGATGTTGGCGCCGTAGTAGGAGACGGTGAAGTGGCTGCGGCCGAAGACGTAGGCGAAGGGCAGGGCGGGGCCTTCCACGCGGGGGTGGAAGCCGTGCTCGTGGAGGAAGTCGAGCATGCGGTCGTGGGGGACCAGGCCGCCTTCGTCGGCGATGTGGTAGCGGATGAGGGGGATTCCGTTGTCGCCGGAGAAGAGCAGGGTGCCGTTGTGTTCTTCGAGGAAGCGCACTCGTGGGTCGTATTGCACGAGGGCCGGCAGGCGTGATTCGCCGAAGAGTTCTTTGGCTGTTTCGGGGTGGTCGGCGGATCCGGATGGACGGTGGGGTTTCGTTGCCGAGGACGCAGGCGTCGGCGGTGTCGTACAGGGAGGCGGTGTCGTGGCTGGGGTTGGTCGTCGCGGTGCGTTCGGCGATTAGGGTGCGCCATTCCTCGCGAAGACCTCGCCGGCGGTGATTGGTTTGACGGAATAGTCGGCCCAGGGCAGGTTCTGGGCTGTGCCGCTGTCGATGACGTCTTTGAGGAAGGGTGGATAGCCGAGGAGGACGACCTGGTCGAAGTGTGGTGCCAGTTCCGGGATGACGCGGAGGGTCTCACGTTTGTCGCTGCCGGGGTGATGGTGATGACGGGGTAGCCCTTGGCGGTGAGGTGGCGGCGGCGGTTGAGGGTGAACAGGCCGCCGACCCAGGTGCCGAGGACGAAGCGGGTGACGGCGAGGGCCCTGCGTTCGGTGGCCTGGAAGGCGTCCCGGAAGACCTGGTCGAACCGTTCTGCGATCACCTGCTCGTCGGCCGTCGAGCGTGGTCAGGATGACGGGGTGCCGGTGGAGCCGGAGGACAACGCGATCATGTCTCCGATGGTGCCGTTCCGGCAGAGGCCGGGGAGGGGATGGGGGCGGGTGCAGTTGTCCTTGGTGGTCAGCGGTAGCCGTACGAAGTCCTCGTAGGTCTTGACCTGGTCGGCGGTTACGCCGTGCTCTGCGAGAAACGCGCCGTAGGCGGGCACCGAGACCGCCCCTCGATGGAACAGCTCAACCACGCCGTTGCGGCGATCCATCCGCCGGATGTACGGCCTCCACATCCGGTCCGTCACGTGGGACCGCGCGTCAGATTTGGGGCCCGCGCCCCCAAACCCCAGGTGGTGGCCTGCGAGCCCTCACACCCCAGACGCTCCCCTTCCCAAGCGGTCTGCGCGTCAGGCGCCGGGGGTGTTGGGCCTCGAAACGCGTGGTGCTCAGCCGACCGAGGTCTGGTGCATTTCGTAGGGAGTGGTCGCCGGTGATGTCTGCTGGCTTGCCGACGACAGGCGGTGGGCGCCGAACACGATCAGGGCCCAGGCCAGGCAGCCGAACGCGGCGGTGTGGAGGAGAGCACGGATGATGTTCCAGAACACCCATGTGCTCTCGAACTGCTCGCGTGCGGCGGCGATGTGCTTAGCGTCCGCCGCCTTGGCGAGTTGGTCGTTCAGTGGGACGTTGACGCCGCCGGTGATGAAGAACGCCACCAGGTAGAGCACGAACGCGGCGATGATCCACGGTAGTGCGGGCCCGCCGTGCCCGCGCCAGGCCAGGACGCCGGCCAGGGCGATGAGCGGGATCGATCCCATGAAGAGCAGCATGAAGGTGGGGTTGAGGATGGCCTTGTTGATGTTCTGCATCGCCTCGACCATCGTGCGGTCGGAGGAGCGGCTCAGGCCCGGCATCACTGAGTAGGCGAAGGCCGCGAACAGCCCGGCCATCAGGCCGGCGCTGATGGTGCAGGCGAGGAGTGTGACGGTCTGCAGGAGTTTCACATGTTGTCCTTGCGATTCCAGATGCCGGTGGCGGCGGTGTCGCAAGTGTAGTCGGCGAAGTCGCGGGGGGTGCGGCCCAGGGCGCGTTGCACGCCGTCGCCGAGGTGGGCGTTGCGGCCGTCCATGACGGTGGTGAACAGGTATCCGAGCAAGTCGACGATCTCGGCGGGCACGCCCTCGGCGGTCAGCGCGGCGGCGTAGTCCGCCGCGAGGACCGGGGTGAAGGTGATGTCGCGGCCGGCCGCCGAGGCGATGGCGGCGACCGCGTCGGCGAAGGTGAGCAGGCGAGGGCCGGTGACCTCATACGTCTGACCGGCGTGTCCCTCACCGGTGAGCGCCGCGACCGCCACGTCGGCGATGTCGTCGGCGTCCACAAACGGCTCGGAGATGTCACCGACGGGCAGCAGGACCTGGCCTTCCAGCACGGGCTCCAGCAGGTAGTTCTCGCTGAAGTTCTGGTTGAACCAGCTCGCCCGCACGATCGTCCAGTCCGCCCCGGAGGCTTGAACCGCCTTCTCCGCCGTCTGCGCCTCCTCTTCGCCCCGGCCGGACAGCAGCACAAGCCGACGTACGCCGGACCGCGCCGCGAACGCGGCGAAGTCGCCGACCGTCTCCGCGGCGCCCGGCACCGCCAGATCCGGGTAGTACGACACGTACGCCGTCGTCACGCCCTGCAACGCCGGGCCCCAGCTCGTCCGGTCGGTCCAGTCGAAGGGCAGCCCGCCGTGGCGCGAGCCGATCCGCACGGGAAGATCCTTGGCGGTCAGCCGCTTGACGACACGTCTCCCGGTCTTGCCGGAGCCGCCCAGAACCAGAGTCATGGCCATGTGAGTTCTCCCAGATGATCGAAGTTTTCCAACCCCTAGACGATCTCTGTACGGTGACGCCGGAACAACCTGCGGCTGGGCAACGTCCGTTGCCTGAGCGGAAATGATCACAAGGGGGATCGGTGTGGAGCAGCCGGATGCACGGACCTTTCTGACGCTGGCCGAGGAACTGCACTTCGGCCGGACGGCCGAACGTCTGCATACCTCGACCGCCCAGGTCAGCAAGGCCGTCAAGAAACTTGAGCGGCAGGTCGGGGCGCCGCTGTTCCAGCGCAGCAGCCGGAAGGTGACACTGACCCCGATCGGGGAGCGGCTCCGCGATGACATCCTGCCGGGCTACGAGCTGATCCAGACCGGCTTCGCGCGAGCGATCGCCGCCGGTCGCAGCGTCGGCGGAACGTTGGGGGTGGGATTCATAGGCGCGGCGGCCGGCATGTTCATGATGGAGGTGGCCAAGGAGTTCCAGGATCGGTACCCGGACTGCGAGGTGCGGATCAAGGAAAGCCTGTACGGCGACGGTGTCGAGCTACTACGCCGGGAGGAGGTCGACGTGCTGTTCGTCGGGCTTCCCGTCATCGAGGCCGACCTCACCGTGGGGCCGGTCCTGACCCGGGAGAAACCGGTGCTGGCCGTGTCGGCCCGCCATCCCTTCGCAGGCCGTGATGCGATCTCCTTCCAGGACCTGGCTCGCACCACCCTGCTCAGCGCGCCGGTGACACTTCCGGACTACTACGATGCGTCGCTGGTACCACAGCAGACCGATGACGGCAGGCCGATCGTCCGCGGCCCGGCGTTCGCCACGACCGAGGAGATGCTGGCCCTGGTCGGCGCGGGCAAGGGCACCTATCCGGTCCCCGTCCAAGCCGCCCGGTTCTACGCGCGACCCGATGTGGCCTACGTCCCGATCCACGATGCGCGGCCCTTCGAGTGGGCCCTGGTCTGGCGCAGTACCGGCGAGACCGCCTGCGTCCGCGCTTTCAACCAGGCAGCGCAGACACTGACCGTCCTTCCGTAGGGACACGTGATCCACCAGGATCCCCACCACGCTGGTCCAGGGCCACGTGTTCAGCGGTCGCACCTCAACGGGCCCGGCCCACGGGGTCACTCAGCCGGAGCGGGCGGTGGCCGCCGACGAGCCGGTGTCGTGAGCAGGGGTACGACCTCGAACACGCTGGTGAGTCCGCCGATGTGTTCGAGGCATCCTGTCAAGCCGGCCGATGTCACGTTCCAATGACGTCAAACGAACCTCATCGCGCCGACGGCGAGCAGGAGCGCGGCGTTCACTCGCAGGTCGATCATCGCCGACAGGCTGTGGACACCAGTTCCTTCTCCATGGAGACGACGTGTCGCTTCGCACCTCCCGTACCCGCTACCTGTTCGCCGCCGCGGCGACGCTGGTGGCCCTGATCTCGGCCGGTGGGGCTGCCACCGCGCAGACCATCTCCACACAGGCCATGTCCACGCACGGTGGCCAGTCGACCCCCAGTCACACCGTCTGGCGCGGTGACTTCGACGCCAACAGTGCCGCTTGGACGGTCCAGACCGACGGCACGGCCGCCGACTGGCGCGGTTGGAGATTAACCGAGCGCGACGCGTGGTTCGCCGCCGCCACGCCGGCCGGCGTCGGCTGCGACCCGGACCAGGACGCCCCGCTCGACCCGCGCTGCTTCCTCGACCAGCGCAACCAGTTCTCTCGGTCCCGCGGCGTGATCGCGGTCGCCGACAACGGCATCGCGGCCGCCAAGGGCGCGACCGTCGACGCGGCCAACCCGGTCACCACCACGCTGGCCAGCCCCGGCGTTCCGGTTTCCGGACAGCGCGAGCTCGAGCTGGTCTTCTCTTCGCATTACCGGCAGGCGCACAAGGCCGTCGGCCGGGTGACGGTGTCCTTCGACGGCGGGGCGGAGACCGAGATCCTGCGCTACTCGGCCGCCCGGATCAGCGCCAACGGCGGCGGCGACGTGATCTCCGGCCAGGAGGTCGTCAAGGTCGAGGTGCCGAACCGGGCGAAGACCGCCGTCTTCCGCTTCGGCTACACCAGCAACCGGCCCCAGCTCTTCTGGGCCGTCGACGACGTGGTGGTCCGCACCCCGCTGGCCCCGCTGTCGGGCAAGGCGAAGGCGACGACGCTTCAGGTGTTCAGCGACGTCCAGGGCGAGGGCCTGCCGTACCTGGACGGCGCCCTCGACCTGCTGCACCGCGAGGCCCCCAAGGCCGAGGCGATGCTGCTCGCCGGCGACGTGATCAGCGGCCCCAAGGAGAACAACCAGGAACAGCAGGTCCAGGAGTACAACGAGGTCAGCTCGATCTTCGCCGATCAGAAGCACCTGCCGACCTTGCTGCCCGCGATCGGCAACCACGACGTGCGCAGCTCGGTGCTGACCCGCAAGCAGCAGGTCGACAACTTCGTCGCGTTCGCCAACAAGTGGGGCGCGAAGATCTCGAAGCCGTACTACGAGAAGGTCGTGGGCGGGGTGCCGATCATCGTCCTCGGCGCGGAGGGCACGGGCACCGACCCGAAGCAGCAGGACATCAGCGACGAGCAGGTGGCGTTCCTGGCCCAGCGGCTGGCGTACTGGTCGGCCCAGCGCAAGCAGGTGGTGGTGATGGGGCACAATCCGTTCGCCTGGACGGTCTCCGGCACGTACGGCGAGTTCTACGGCAACGGCCCGCGGGTCGAGCAGCTTGAGCAGATCATCGGCCGCTACCCCAACGTCATCTTCCTGAGCGGGCACAGCCACTGGTCGCCGACCCGCCGGGACTGGTCGGCGCGGGTGCGTACCACCGGTGGTGACCTGGACGGCTTCACCGCGATCAACACCGGGGGGCTGGCGATGGAGTTCGGCCCGAGCCCGGACAACCCGTGGGACGAGGACTCGATGACCGACCGGCCCGAGTCGCCGAGCGCGCTGACCATGGCCGTCTACCCGGACCGGACGGTGGTGCGCGCGTTCGACGTACTCACCGGTGAGCAGATCAACGAGGTCGAGGTGGCCAACCCGCTCTACCGCGGCTGACCGCACCGGCACGGAGGACGACGGAACCCGGCCCGGTAACGACCGGGCCGGGGTTCCGGCACAGCCGCGACCGCCCTGCATGCCTTCAACCGCGGCCTCGAACAGGACCGCGACGCCGTCCGGGCCGCCGTCACCATGCCTTTCCACAACGGCGGCACCGAAGGCGTGAACACCAAGACCAAGCGCGTCATGCGCCAGATGCGCGGCCGAGCGGGCTTCACCTTGCTCCGCCACCGCATCCTCTTGGCCTGACGCTCCGTCACCACCGAAAGGGAGACAGAGCCGAGAACCGTACAGTCCCCTTCAGCGGCGGACGATGATGTCCATGAGCCGTTCCGGCGCGCGCAGCGGCAGATAGTGATCAGCCGCAGCCACGATCTCCAGGTGCGCACCGGGAATGCCCTCGGCGAGTCGGCGGGCGATCACGCCGATCTCCGAGTGATCGTGATCGCCGACGACGACGGTAGTGGGCACCGTGACCCGCTCAAGGAGCTCAACGGCGCCTACCTCCGAGAAGCGGACGTGGCCCTTCTCGGTGGCCGCCCGCACCTTGGCGTTCTCGGTGACCATGCCCGCGATCGCCGCGTATCCCGGCGCCCGGTCGCCCAGCGAGGCCCATACTGCGAGCTCCATCCCGGCCAGGCGGTCGGCATCGTTCCCGCGGTCCGCCGCCGTGTAGGCGTCCATCTCGGGAGACTGCGGCCAGTCGTGGCCACTGGCCGACGCCGCGACGAGGATCAGCGATCGCACCCGTTCCGGATGCTCCAACGTGAAATCGAGCGCGACCTCGCCGCCCATGCTCGGCCCAACCAGTGCAGCGCGCTCGATGCCAAAGTGGTCGAGGACCGCGAGCAGGTCCTCCTCGTAGCGGAACGGCGCGGTCGGCAGCGTCGAACGGCCCAGGCCTCGCGCGTCGTACCGGATCGCGGTGCGGTGGAGCGCGGGTTCAGGGAAAACGCCGTCCCACAGGCGGCTGTCATGCACGGAGCCGTGCAGCAGGACCATGGGTGCTCCGTTGCCGGACTTCTCGGCCCACAGGCGGCCGTCACCGGAGACGGGGATGCACTCGATCGTCCTAGGGCCGATTCGATCACGCTCGTCCTGCTCCACCTCGAACGGACATCCCCTACCAGACCGTCACACAATGTGATAGTCGGCTACGCGGAAAGGCTCGTCGGTCGGCGTAGAGCGACTGGAGGTTTCGTTCTATACCTTGTGTCGAACGCATAAAGCGATCGTTTGATGACTTAGGGTGGTATTCATCTGATGAGGCCTCATCATCAACACTCGCACTCTGAAGCACCGTAGTGACGGCATTCACACCAGGACACCTATCGTCGGCCCGTGCCACACGGATACGCGGACTTGCGCCATCAGAAGGAACCGTATGTTTTTCCATACTCACCGCGTCGCCTTGGCCATGGCCGGCGCGGCCTGCGCGATCGTCGTCCCGGTCGTCCTCGGACTCCCCGCACACGCCGACCCCGCCCCGAGGCCGGTTCCGAACCTGAAGCCGGTCCCGGTTCCGAACCTGAAGCCGGTCCCGGCTCCAGACCTGAAGCCGGTCCCGATCCCGGGGCCGACCTTGACCTCGCTCCCGACCATATGGCGGCCTTGGACCCCGAATCCGAGCCCAAGGTCGATTCGGTCGCTACCACCGGTTCCGGTCCTTATTTGGCGCGGCCCTCTCCCGGACCCGTGGCATCTGCGCAGGCCTTGGCACCTGAACCTGCCTCAGTACCTGATTCATCCCTAACGGTTCCCCAACTCCCCGTTGCATGGGTGAAGTGCGGCACGGTAACGAGATCCTGCTGGTCACGCATGATGCTCCACGTCCCTGTACGCCGGATGGTGGGAAGGCGGTGACCCGGCTGAGGTGGGCCGGCGCTCCGAAGTGATCTGCGACGGGTACGGCCTGGCCGACCGGTCCGGTCTGGTCGAGACGGTGCTGTGGTGGCAGGACCGCTGCCGGCGGGGCATCGACCAGGCGGCCGAGGCAGGGGATCCGGCGATGGCACGGCTGCGGGCCTCGGGCGCGGTCGAGCAGATCAAGGCCTCCTACGCGTGGGTGGAGCGGCATCGCGAAGAGCTTCACGGACCGGGCTCCTCTCCACGGTGACATCAAGAAGGGGAGCCTCCCTTCCCTTCCCGGCAGGTGACCCACACCTCCGGCCCGACCGGCTCCCCAGTCCAGTGACCTTGCGTAACATCCGGTCTGAGCTCGCCATCATGTACGGCGAAGCCAGACCCCCACCATCTTCAGCGGCCTTCTAACCGTGATCCGCGTGCAGGCCCGGAACGTCGTCGTAACCGCTGCGGGGGAGCTCGGCGAGCAAGTCGTTGGCGCGCGCTGCGAAAAGGTGGGCTCCGCGCTCCTGCGAAAGGACGAGCGCCCGATGGGCGGCGCGCACGGCAGACCGGACGTCGCCGCCGGCTTGAAGCGCCTTCGCGCGGATGAGGAAGACCAAGCCCTCCGCATACCGTTCGCCGTGCGTGTCGATGAACGTCTCGGCCTTGTTCAATGCGGTTAGGGCGGCGGAGACGTCGTCGGCGCAAAGCTGGATCTCGGCGAGAAGCGCGTACCAGGTGGCCAGATTCGATCGAGGTGGGTCGACCAGTGTGGTCTCGATGATGCGCTCCATCTCCGTGGCCGACGTGGCCGACGTGGCCGGGTCACCGCTGAACATGGCCTTCGCCCAGTGCCTCGCGAGCCGCAGGTAGCTGCCGGAGAACGTGAAGGAGAAGTCCGGATCAGCGTTGATCGCCGTCTCGGTCGTCCGCAGCACCCAGGCGAAGTCTCCCGCGGCGGCCGCCGCGGTGACGGCGAAGGAGCCCCAGATGCTGATGGCATAGGGGTCGCCGCCCGCGTCGAACTCCACCACGTCAAAAAGCCGGCGCGCGGCAACCAGGTCGCCGTGCAACGCGGTGTTCAGCGCCAGCATGACCGGCGTCATCATCTGCAGTCGGTGTCGCAGCGGCTCGGCGTCTCGCTGGGCATGGATGAGCGAATCGGACTGGCTCAGGTTCCGATAGGCCTCACCGATATTGCCCAAACTCCACTGGTGGACTCCCCACGCGTGATGGCCGGAAGCCTGGACGACAGGGTCAGAGGAGCGCTGACCGTGATCCAGCAGCCGGCGCGCGAGGCGCCCGGCGGCGTCGAGCTGGATGCCCTGGGCATGAGCCAGGAACCGGGAGAAGAGGAAGCCGGTGGCCTCCCGTTCCTGGCCGAGCGACCGAGCGATCTCCTCGGCGCGGTCCAGATGGTCCATGGTGGCTCCGACGAAGCCGGCGTGGATACCCGCGATGGCGGTCAGCTCAGTGAGCGCGGTCAGCTCAAGGCCGAGGAGGCCGGCGCCGCGTGCGATGTGGGCCGCGGTGTCGAGGTGCTTCTCCGCGGTCTCGTAGGCGGATCGTCTTGCCGCGATGCGGGCCGCGACAACGAGTGCGTGCGCCGTCTGCTCCGTCTCGGCGAGCGGGCCCGCCGCGCACAGGTGGTGGGCGAGTGCCTCACCATGACGCTCGGCCGGTTCCTGGGTCCGCGCGAGCGCGGCCGCGATGCGCAGATGGAAGTGGCTCGCATCTGATCGGGACGTCGAGCGGGCCACCGACTCGCGGACGAGATCGTGCACGAACCGCCAGTCACCCAGGGAGCCGGAGGTCACCTCGACCAGGCCGAGCGCTTCAAGGGTCTCCAGGCGAGTGAGGCACTGCGACGGGTCGAGGTCGGATGCGCTCGCCAACAGGCGGGCGTCGATGTCGCGGCCCATCAGGGCCGCGATTTCGATGAGGCGACGGTCCCCGTCGTCGAGCTTGCTCGTCCGGTCGCGGACGATGTCGCGTACCGTGGACGGGACGGCGGCCTGGGCTGCCGCTTGGTCGGACAGGTGGTCCTCTTCGGCCAGGAATCTCGCGAGCTCGCGCACGAACAGGGGGTTGCCTTCGGTGCGGGCCTGTATGCTCCGCGCGACGCCGGGACTCGGAGACCGCCCGGTCTCCTGGTGGACCAACTCGGCGACATCGGATGGTCCAAGGGGACCGAGAACGATGCGTCGGTGGCGGTCCTGGCGCGCGACCGCCGCCAACATGCGCCGCAGGTGCTGGCTGGGCGTCGGTGCGTGGCCGCGTAAGGTGCCCATCAACACGCTCCTGTCCGGGAGCGACTCGGCCAGGCGTGTGAACAGCTGAAGCGAGGCCTGGTCTGCCCAGTGAAGGTCATCCACGACGACGACCAGGGGCCGGCGTGCGGCGGCTGCGTTGAACAGTGCGACGACGCTGCCGTACAAACGGAATTGCGCTCCGGCATCCGGCCGCGCCAAGACCTCGGCGTCGCGTGCGGGGTGCTGCAGCAGGTCGCCGAGTTCGGCGGCCCAACGTGCCCGGTCGTCCTCCGGCAGTGCCGCGATCAGGGCCTCGACAATCTGGACCCAGGGCCACATCGACGGGGCGCCTTCGCCGTCGTGGCATCGACCCCAGAAAGTGAGGGCACCGTTCGCGGCGGCCTCGTCGGTGACTTCGGCGAGCAACCGGCTCTTGCCCACTCCTGGTGGACCCTCGACGAGTACGGTCTGCGCTCGGGCGAAGGTGGCCGGGTCGACGACATGGCGGAGGAGGGCGAGTTCCTCCTGCCGACCCACGAGACGATCAGACCGGCTGCCGGAAGGTTTTCGCGCTCCGCTCGTGGGGCGCGCGCCGGGCTTGGATCCGGGCGCGGCTTCCGGGAGAAGGCCGGCGACGCGCGGTGTGAAGACAGCCTCGGCTTGTTGGAGAACGTGCCGGTGCGCTTCGCGGAGCGCTGGACCGGGATCGATGCCCAGCTCGGCCAGCCGTGCTCGCATCGTGTCGAACACGGACAGGGCCTCCGTCTGCTGTCCCGACGCCGCCAGGGTGGTCATGAGCGTCGCCTGAACGGTCTCGTCGAAGGGCGCGATCCATGCGGCGAGGCGTAGCGGTTGCAAGATGCGTTTGGCGTGACCACGAGGCACGACAACGCGAGCGGCCTCGACGCAGGCGTCGAGCAGCTCGCGGTTGACGGAGGCGAACAGGGGGTAGGCGGCGGCGCTGAGGGTCAGCCCGTCGCCCGCGGACCCTCGCCACCGCGACAGAGCCTCTTCGTATGCGTCGGCTCCCTCCTCGAACCGGTGGGCGTCCAGTGCGGCGCGGGCGAGGCCGAGGAGCCGGCGAAATTCAGTCAGGTCGAGTGCCACGCGGCTGTCGTCGAACTGGTAGCCGCTGCTGCGGTGGTGGAGGTAGGAGCCGGGCGCCCGCGCGGGCAGGTTCGGTTCGAGCAGCCGTCGTAACGTCCCGACATATTTTTGTACGATGTTCAACGCCGACGTCGGCATCCTGTCGTCCCAGACGAGGTCGATGAGCTCGGAAGAGCTGACCGGTCGGCCCGCGCGCATCAGCAACAGGGCCAGCAGGTAGGTCTGCTGCCGCGGTCCGGTGTCGATCTCGACGCCGTCACGCCACACCCGTAAGGGACCGAGGACCTGGACGGTCAGCGAAGCGGCGTCATCTCCCGGACGGGCCGCGGGGGCGGCGGCAGCGGGTACGACGGGCGTCGGTTCGGTTCCGGCGCTTCGTCGGGAGGGGGAGGCGTCGGCCATCGAGCCCTTCCTCGGATTGGGTGGATGTTGAGGAAAGGCTACGCGTGGCCTCGGCTGTCCAACTCCGTGGGCCAGGGCCTGTTCGAAGTCCGGAGTCATCGTGGGCGGGCCACCCTCGATCATACGAATGACGGTCCTGCTCGGGTGCCGCGGGAGGACGTCGCGTGCTCCAGGGCCCAGGCCAGGGCGTGGTCGGCCACGGCCTCCCGTCCGGGTGCAAACGGTGATCGTCATGCCGGCTCGGCGGGGAATACGATGACCTCCCCCGATCACCGAGGAGGCCGATGAGAATGGCCGGCGGATCACCATGCGCCGCTTGAACGCCCTCGCCGAGCGTGTCGCCTCGCGCCTCGACCTGCTCGCCGGCCGGATGGTCGACGCCTTCGTGGTGGAGGTCCCCCTCTACGCCCACCTGCCCCGGGAGCAACTGGAAGGTGAGATCCTCCAGATCTGCCGGCACAACCTGCGGCTCTTCTTCCGGGTCCTCAGCGAGAACGAGCTGCCGGGGGAGCGGGAGCTTCTCGTCGTTCGCCGCAGCGCGGCGCGACGGGCGGAGGAGCACGTGCCGCTGGAGACGGTGCTCGCGGCCTACCGCGTGGGATCGAAACTCGGCTGGCAGGCGCTCTGCGCCGAGGCGCGTCCCGAGGAGCGCGAGGACCTGCTCGAAGCCGCGCAACTGATGATCACCTACACCCAGGTCGTCACCAGCGCCGTCGCCGCCGCCTATCTCGAGGAACGCCAGGCGATCCACGACGAGGATCGGGAGGCGCGTCGCCGACTGGCCGAGGCGCTCCTCGCGGGAATGCCCGCGCATCAGCTGGCCGAGCGCGCCGGTCATCCGCTGTCCGCCGGCTACCACGTGCTGGCGGTGCGGGTCGAGTCGTCGGTGGACGAGCGCGACGAGGAGGTGGAGAGCGCGGTGGCGGCCCGCCGCAAGCTGCGGCGGATGGAGCAGAGCCTGTTCGACGACATCGGCCACGAGGTGCTCAGCGTGCTCGCACCCGGTGGCGGCGTGGTCCTTCTCCCGATCACGGGACGGGACGACCGTGAGGGCCGGGTCGAGGCCACGGTGGCGCGGCTGGCGAAGGCCGCCGACGCGTCGGTGCTCGCGGCGGTCGCCTCCGGCGCCGGCCTCGCCGACCTGCCGTCCGCGGCGGCGGAGGCCGAACACGTGCTCCAGCTCGCCGGGCGGCTGAACGCCGCACCGGGGACGTACACCCTCGACGACGTCCTGCTGGAGTACGTGCTGGCGAGCGCCGGGCAGGTGGGCCGGCGTCTCGCGGACGTCCTGCTGCCGCTGGAGTCGGGGCCCGAGCTGGTGCAGACCCTTGAGGCCTGGTTCGCCTCCGACTTCCACCGGAGACGGACGGCGGCCGCGCTGCACATCCATCCCAACACCCTTGATTACCGGCTGACCCGGATATGCGAACTGACCGGCTTCTCCGTGGGAACGGGACGGGGCGTCCTGGTGCTGGGGGCGGCGTTGACCCTGCGCGCACTTGGGAGAAATCACAACTGACCATCAGAACTCTCGGATGAACACCGATGGTTGCCGGATAAGTGATCGGGTTAGCATCCCAAGATTGCCGATTCCGGCTTATCCGAGGAATGCATCATGAATCGCTCGTTGGCTCTCTTCAGCGCGCTGGTCGTCACGGCCGCCCTGACGGTGGGCACGCCTGTGGCCGCGGCCACAGGCACACCGCCGCCGACCCCTACTCCCAGTGCCGATGCCGAATTCGGTCCCGGTCATGGCGGCCCGCAGCCCGGCTGCGACCCGATCGACCCCGCCGCCTGCCTGCTGCCTTTCCCCAATGACTATTTCACCGTTCCCGATCGGTCCACCGCCACCGGCCGTCGCGTTGCCTTCTCGCCCGGGATGATGCCTCAGAACATTGCCGGAACCCCGATCGACCCCACCGAATGGAACCGCAACGACGGCTTCAGCCCCGGCACGCCGATCCTCACCCGGGTGCCCGGGATCGATCTGAAGAAGACCAAGGCCGCGCCGATCACCGATATCGGCAGGTCGCTCGACGACGACGCGCCGATCGTGCTGCTCAACGCCAGAACCGGCAAGCGCACGCCGTACTGGGCGGAACTCGACGCCAACGCGACCGATCCCGCCCGCCAGGCTCTGATCATCCGTCCGGCCGCGAACCTCGCGGAGGGCACGCGCTACATCGTCGCCCTTCGCTCGATGCGGGACAAGGCTGGGCGCATCATCCCGGCCGGCCCCGCGTTCGCGGCGTACGCCGACTCCCGGCACGGCCACGGAAAGGTCGACGATCGGCGCCTCGGGCAGATGAAGGACATCTTCGCGAAGCTGGAGAGGGCCGGGGTCGATCGGCGCGGCCTCTACCTCGCCTGGGATTTCACCGTCGCCAGCGAGCGCGGTCTCTCGGAGCGGATGCTGCACATCCGCGACGACGCCTTCCGTCAGCTCGGTGACACCGACCTCTCCGACAAGTCGGTCAAGGGCCGCTCTCCGCGATTCACCGTCGACTCGGTGCAGGACTTCGGGCAGTGCGGTGCCGACGGGTGCCAGCAGGGCGAGAACGACCAGGTCGCCCGCCGCGTCGCGGGGAACGTCTTCGTGCCGTGCTATCTCGACGAGACCAACTGCCCCACCGGATCGACGTTCCACTACTCGAAGGGATCCTCGCTGCCGACCCAGATCCCCGGCAACGAGCGGGCCGCGAACTTCATCTGCAACATTCCCCGCTCGGCCGTCTCCGGCGAGCGGATCCGCAAGGCGCACCCGTCGCTGTACGGCCACGGCCTGCTCGGCAGCGCGGACGAGGTCGACTCCGGCAAGCTGTACACGATCGGCGACGACAACGGCATCATGTTCTGCGCGACCGACTGGATCGGGCTCGCAAGGGACGACCGGGCGACCGCCCCCGAAACCTACCGCGACATCTCGAAGTTCCCCACGGCCGCCGACCGCGGGCAGCAGGGAATGCTCGACTTCCTCTACCTGGGCCGGGCGATGATCCACCCGGACGGCTTCGCGGCCGACCCCGCCTTCAGGTTCGAGAAGAACGGCCGGACCGAGTCGGTCGTCGACACCCGCGAACTGCTCTACATGGGCGGAAGCCAGGGCGGCATCATGGGCGGCGCCCTCACCGCGGTCGCCCCCGACTTCACCAAGGCCGTGCTCGGCGTCCCCGGCATGAACTACAGCCTGCAGCTCAACCGCAGCGTCGACTTCGCGCCGTTCCAGACGATCTTCGACCAGAACTACCCCGACAAGCTCGACCAGCAGGTCATCTTCGGCCTGCTGCAGATGTTGTGGGACCGTTCGGAGGCCAGCGGCTACGCGCACCACATGACGACCGACACCTACCCGGACACGCCCGAGCACAAGGTGCTCATGCTCGTGTCCTACGGTGACCACCAGGTCTCCACCTGGGCCTCGGCGGTCGAGGCGCGCACCATCGGCGCCCGCATCCGCACCCCCGTCCTCGACCCCGGGCGGTCGCAGGAGAAGACGCCGTTCTGGGGGATCCCGGAGATCAAGCGGTCGCCGTACCGCGGGCCGGCGACCATCACGGTCTGGGACATCGGGCCACTGCGCACCGTGGACGGCGAGGTCAAGGGGACACCGCCGCCGCCCGTCGAGAACGTGCCCAACGACGAGGGCGTGGACCCGCACGGGCCGGACGCCACGGAGACCGCGGCGGGGCAGGAGCAACTGGCGACCTTCCTCCTCGACGGCGTGGTCGTCGACACCTGCGGAAACCGCCCCTGCTACCTCGATGGCTGGACCGGGCCGTGACCCGCCAGGCGTCCATGAGCACGAGATCTCAGGAGTAGATCATGAATTCCCCCTCCGGCGGACGGCGCCGGTACCTCGCCGTCATCGCGTCACTGACCATCGCCACCATGCTCACCGCGGCCGGCCCCGCGGTGGCGTCCGCGCACGACCGTCCGTCCTCGGACGGGCAGAACGGCCGAGACGGGCAGAACGACCGGAACGAGCACGACCTGCAGATCACGGTGCTGTCCAGCCGGCCCGACCAGGTGTCGGGCGGTGACGCGCGGGTGCGGGTGCAGGTACCGGAGAGCGTGTCGCCACGCCACGTGAGGATCCGTCTCAACGGCGCCGAGGTCACGCGCGACTTCTCCCCGGGCGAGCAGCGGCAGACGCTCGTCGGTCTCGTCGACGGGATGCGGCTCGGCCGCAACGTCCTCACGGCGGAGACCGAGGGCGGTCGCCGGCTCGACGCCCGGCTCACGCTGACCAACCACGACATCACCGGGCCGATCTTCTCCGGCCCCCATCAGCAGCCGTTCGTCTGCAAGACCGAGGAGTCGGGGCTGGGCCAGCCACTGGCCGACAACCAGCAGCACATCGGTCTGCCGGTCTTCGCGCTCGACGCGAACGGGCAGAAGACCGATCGGATCACCGGGTGGAGCCGCGACTGCAGCGTCAAGCCGCGGGTCGACTACGTCTACCGGACCACGGACGGCGCCTGGAAGCCGCTGCCGGCCGACGGTGGCCGGCCCGATGACCTCGCCACCACCACGACGCTCGACGGAACCGTCCGCGACTTCGTCGTCCGCTGGGAGCGCGGCACGATCAACCGGTTCATCTACAGCATCGCGATGCTGAGCCCGCTCCGCGTGGACGAGGAACACCCCGCCGACTCGGCCTGGAACAAACGCCTGATCTACAGCTTCAGCTCGGGTGGGGTCGGGATCGGGTACAACCAGGGTGATCTCGGCACCAAGCTCAACGACATGTACTACGCCGAGGAGGGGCTGGCCGCCGGGTACGCCGTGACCTACTCCACGGGCAACGACACCGGAAACCACTACAACCTCCAACTCGGTGGCGAGACCGCTCTCATGGTGAAGGAGCGGTTCGTGGAGCAGCACGGGGCGCCCCTGTACACCGTCGGCATCGGCGCCTCCGGCGGCGGCATCCAGCAGTACGTGTACGGGCAGAACCACCCCGGCCTCATCGACGCCGCCATCCCCGTGTACGCCTATCCGGACATGGTCACCCAGGGCATCCACGTCGCCGACTGCGAGCTGCTCGAGCACTACATGGACGTCACCGCCGCGGACAACCCCAAGTGGCAGGACTGGGACAACCGCAAGCTGATCGAGGGGATGAACTCGAGCGGCACGGTCCGCAATCCGTACACGGGAAAGCCCGGCTCCAGCGAGTGCGTCAACGGCTGGCGGGGACTCAGCCCGCTGACCCTCAACCCGCACTACGGGTCGGCCGGCTCGAACCAGGGCCTGATGGAGCCCAAGGGCGTCATGGACACGGTGAAGTGGACTCATTTTGATGACCTGCGCAACATCTACGGGGTGGGGCCGAACGGCTTCGCGCGGCAGACCTTCGACAACGTCGGCGTCCAGTACGGGCTGGGGGCGCTCAAGGACGGCACGCTGACCCCCGCGGAGTTCCTGCAGCTCAACGCCACCGTCGGCGGCTGGAAGAAGCCGGAGGACATGGTGCAGGAAGGGGCGCCGTTCGTGCCCGGCGGCACGTACGACCCGTGGAGCTCGCGCAACATGACGCTGAGCCCGGACGGCGGGACGACCCCGGCTCCTCGCACCGAGGGCGATGTCGGCGCCATGGAGGCGGCCCACCGCGCCGGTCTCGTCTTCCGGGGCCAGATCGACATCCCGATCATCGACTGGCGGCACTACCTCGAAGACGAGCTGAACATGCACAACAGCCGGCAGTCCTTCGTCAGCCGGGAACGCATCGTCGACGCACGGGGAAACGCGGACAACCAGGCCATCTGGTTCACGGACGCGCGGCCCGACGGCGCCACGTCCAGCCCGCTCACCGAGGCGTTCAAGGTCATGGACCAGTGGATGGAGAACATCCGGAAGAACCCGAAGCGCACCACCGGCCAGAACAAGCCCTCGGCCGCCGAAGACCGCTGCTTCGACACCGGCGGCCGGCTCATCGCCTCCGGCAGGCACGTCTGGGACGGAATCCTCGACGACCGGCAGGAGGGGGCCTGCACCAAGCTGTTCCCCATCCACTCCACGTCGCGCGTCGTCGCCGGCGGGCCTTTCGACGAGGCGATGTACAAGTGCCGGCTCCAGCCGGTGGAGAAGGCCGTGGCCAGGGGCGACTACGGATCGTGGCGCCCCGACCCGGCGCAGCGGGCCACGCTGAAGAAGATCTTCCCGACCGGGGTCTGCGACTACACCAAGCCGCCGGTGGGCCGCCCCTGAGCCGCCGATCCACACCGCTGACCACGAAGTTCTGAACCTTCACCGCCTCTGATCCGACGAGGGGCGCCGGCCTGCCGGGCCGGCGCCCCTCGTCGTGTGGGGCCCCGGCGGCGATCACGGAGAGTCCGGCCGCCGACGGGTGCCGACCGGCGAGGGCCGTGGACGCCGGCGGGGGTCACTTCGCGAAGGCGCCGTCGCCACCGGTGATCCACGGGATGGACGACGCCCTCCTCAGATGATCTTGCCGGGGTTGAGTATCCCGGCCGGGTCCAGCGCGGACTTGATCGCGCGGTGCAGCGCCAGCACGTCCTCGCCCAGCTCGGCGTGCATGCCGCGCTTCTTCAGCAGGCCCACGCCGTGCTCGCCGGTGACGGTGCCGCCGAGCGCGATCGCGTCGTCCAGGATGGCCTCGAACGCCAGTTGTGCCCGGGCGCGCGCCTCCTCGTCCCCGGCGGGGACGACGATCAGCGGATGCAGGTTGCCGTCGCCGGCGTGCGCGATGTTGGCGATGTGCACGTCGTGCGTCCGGGCGTGCCTCTCGATGCGGGCCAGCATCTCCGGCACCAGGCCGCGCGGCACGCACACGTCCTCCGTCAGCACCGGCCCCAGACGTTCCAGCGCCGGGTACGCCAGTCGCCGGGCGGAGAACAGCGCCTCCGCCTCCTCCGCGTCCGTCGAGCGGGTGCTGAAGACGGCGCCGGCCTCGTCGAAGCACGCCTGCAGCGCCGCCGCCTCCTCCTCGTCGCCGGTGTCCACCCGGCCGAGCAGCAGCACGTCGCCGAGGTCGGCCAGACCCATGTTCTTCCAGTCGTCCACGGCCCGCAGGCAGTAACGGTCGACCAGCTCCAGCGCGCTCGGCGTGATGCCGGAGGCGGCCACGGCGGCCACCGCCCGTCCCGCGGACACCAGCGAGTCGAACGCGCCCACGATCGTCATCGGCGGGCTCTCCGGCAGCCGCAGCAGCCGCACGGTGATCTCGGTGATCACGCCCAGCGTGCCCTCCGAACCGACGAACAACCCGGCCAGGTCGTAGCCGGCCACGCCCTTCCTGGTCCTGCGGCCCACCCTCACCAGGTCACCGGCCGCGGTGACCACCTGCAGGCCGAGCACGTAGTCGCGGGTCACGCCGTACTTCACGCAGCAGACGCCGCCCGCGTTGGTGGCCGCGTTGCCGCCGATCGTGGACCACGGAGAGCTGGCCGGGTCGGGCGGGTACCACAGGCCGTGCTCGGCCGCCGCGGCCCGCAGCCGATCGTTGACCACGCCGGGCTGGACGACCGCGAGCTGCTCGTCCGTGTCGATCTCCAGGATGCGGTCCATGCCGTCGAGGGCCAGGAGTACGCAGCCGTCCACGGCGTTCGCGCCGCCGGACAGGCCCGTTCCCGCGCCGCGCGGCACGATCGGCACCCGGTGCTCGGCGCAGGCCGCCACCACCCGGCGCACCTGCTCGGCGTTCTCGGGCCTGACCAGCGCGACGGCCTGCCCCGCCGGTGCCCAAGCGGCCTGGTCGCGGGAGTAGGCGGCCACCACGTCGGGGTCGGTGACGATCCGGTTCGAAGGCAGGGCGGCGGACAAGACCTCTGAGAACTGCACGGACAGCACCGTAACAAGCGGACCGCGGCCGAGGCGAGGGGGGCTGCCTCCACCGCTTCGCCGGCGGACGACGCCGGCTTCGCGGAGCGCCACCGAGCACCCTGACCTGCGGGCCGTCAGATGATTCGGGTTAGGGTTATGGGATTCACCGCGTTCTCCTGACCCGCCCTCTTGAGATGGATTCAAGGGGATATATCTTGATCGTCCTGACATGACGATATTGGGAGGTGGGCGTCATCGGCACCGTCTCACCGGGGTTCTTCGGGCGCAGGCGCGCCAAGGCACCCGATCTGCCACCGGGGCAGTACCTGACCGAGGACTTCCCCGTGCTTTCGGCCGGACCCACGCCCCGCATCTCCACGGAGGCCTGGAGCTTCGGCATCACCACCGAGACCGGGGAGGTGAGGCGCTGGAACTGGGCGGAGTTCAACGCCCTCGCCATGGAGCGGCCCACGGTCGACCTGCACTGCGTCACCAAGTGGTCAAAGCTCGGCACCACCTGGGAGGGCGTCCCGCTGGAGACGCTCCTCGCCGGCGTGGAGACGTCCGCGGAGTACGCCGTGGCGGAATCCTACGGCGGCTACACCACCAACCTTCCCCTGGAGGACCTCCTCGACGGGAAGGCGTGGATCGCGGTCCGCTACGACGGCGAGCCCATCACTCCGGCGCACGGCGGCCCCGCCCGGTTGCTCGTGCCGCATCTGTACTTCTGGAAGAGCGCCAAGTGGGTGCGCGGCATCCGGCTTCTCAACGACGACGAACCGGGGTTCTGGGAGAGCGTCGGTTATCACAACTACGGAGACCCATGGCGCGAGCAACGGTACTGGGGCGACTGACCTGGCGGGTCGCCACGGTGGCCGCCGTGCGCGACGAGACCCAGAACGCCCGCACGATCGTCCTGGACCTGCCCGACTGGCCGGGCCACCTCGCCGGTCAGCATGTCGACGTACGGCTCACCGCCCCTGACGGTTACTCCACCGAGCGGTCGTACTCCATCGCCTCGGCGCCGGAGGGAAACCGCCTGGAGCTGACCGTCGATCTGCTGCCCGACGGCGAGGTCTCGCCCTACCTCGCGCGGGTGCTCTCCGCGGGAGACCCGCTGGAGATCCGCGGCCCGATCGGCGGCTGGTTCGTGTGGCGCCCCGAGCGGCCGGAACCGGTGCAGTTGATCGCGGGCGGCTCCGGCGTCGTCCCGCTCATGGCGATGATCCGCACCCGTGAGGCCGGCGGCGCCCGGGCCCCGTTCCGGCTGCTGTATTCCACGCGTGGGCCCGAGGCGGCGTTCTACCGCGACGAGCTGCGACGATCGAGTGAGAACGGCTCCGGCCTGAGCGTCACCTACGCCTACACGCGCGAGGTGCCCCAGGACTGGGAACGGCCGCCCGGTCGCGTCGACGCCGGCCTGCTCGCCCAGGCCGCCTGGGCGCCGGAGCGGGAGCCGATCAGCTTCGTGTGCGGGCCCACCGGCTTCGTGGAGAACGTCGCCGATCTGCTCGTCTCGGCGGGACACGACCCCGCACGCATCCGCACCGAACGATTCGGCCCCAGTGGAGGACAACCATGACCGAGGACCACATCGACGGGAACGCCGCCGGGGGAGCCCTGCGAGACATCTTCACCGTCGATCTGACCGCCGCCGTGGGGCGGTGTTCGAGTTGCTCCCAGAGCCTCGCGCTGGCCGAGGCACGCCTCTACACCCAGGCTCCCGGGCTGGTGGCCCGCTGCCCGGGGTGCGAGGAGGTCGTGTTCCGGCTCGTACGGGGACCCGGCCGCGCGTGGCTGGACATGCGCGGGGTGACGTGCGTGCAGTTCGAGCTGCCCACCGGCTCCTGACGGCGGTTCACGGACGGCCCTGAACCTGGGTGTTCCGTGGGGACTCCTTGGCCTCCGCGCGACCTTCGTCGCGGGCGCGGGCGAGCAGGTCCGCCAGACGCCGGCGGCGGCGCCGGGTGATGGCCCGGTAGGAGAAGAAGAGGATCACGAGAAGCGCGACCAGGGCCAGCTGGGGCCAGGGCACCGTCCAGACCGTCACGCCGGTGGCGGCGTTCTCGACCACGGCGCCGGGGGCGGCGCCCCCCTGGACGGACGGGGACACGGTGACGCTCGTGGAGAGCGGGCCCAGGGCCCAGACCCCCGCGATGCGGGTCTCCACCGTACGGCTGTCGCCGGGGAAGATCTCCTCGACAGCGGTCTTGGTGTCCCGTTCGGCCAGCCCGGACAGGTCGCTGACCGTCACCTCGCCGGCCCCGCTCACCGCGACGTTCCCCTTGTTCGTCGCCGTGTACCTGACCCGGATGACACCGGACGAGAAGGGGTTCCACGACTGCTCGTACGTGGCCGTGAGGTCGCCGGCCGCCACCGCCGCCTTGATCGTGCCGGTGGCGCGCATCATGACCCGGAACCCCACCCGGCTCTCCACGGAGACCGTTCCGCTGGCGCTGGTGACCGTCGCGGCGATGCCGGCCGGATGGTCTCCCGGCGAGGCGTCGCGCGGCACGGTGATCGTGAACGGCACCACCTTCGTCTCGTTGGCCCCGACGGTGACCTCGTTCTGGACCTTGATCCACGTGCCGCCGTCCACCGAGGGGCGGTCGGACTGGAGCATGTTGAAGCGGCCCTTGTCGGTGAGGTAACCGTCGGCGGCCTTCAAGGCGAAGACGGCGGAGGCGTCGCCGAAGTTCCGCACGGCCAGGTGCTCGGTCACGCTCTGACCCGGGTCGAGGGCGAGCTCGATCCACCGGCGGCCGTCCGGGCCCTGCTGACCGGCCGGCTGGACCGACCAGGTGAGCGTCGGTTCGGCCAGCGCGCCGGTGGGCACGAGGGGCACGGTGAGGAGCGCCGCCACCAGGACGGCGAGAAGCCGCGGCAGCGTCTGAGACAGGGTTCGGATCACGGCGGGGTCCTCCGGCGAAAGGGGATGGTGGGGGCCGCGGCGTCGCGGCCCCCACCCGTCGGTTATTCGAACGTCGGTTATTCGAACAGGGACAGGGTCAGTTTCGAAGAGTACGAACCCGCGGCGACGTCCGCGGGGGTGCGCAGGAACAGGTCGGCGTTGACGGTGTACGCGCCGCCGGCGACCTCGCCGGAATCGAAGGTCGAGGCCAGGAGTTCCTGGTCGACCAGACCGACGTTGTTGCCGGGCTGGGTCGGCTCGTCGAGGACGGTCACGACCTCCTCGCCCTCGGCGACCAGGCCGGTCTCGCCGCCGTCGATCAGGCGCGGCTTCCAGCCGAGGTGACCGGCGCTGATGGGCGTCTGGCCGGAGTCGCCGACGAAGTCGCTCGCGTTGCCGAGGACGGCCCACGCGCCGCCGCTGGGCACCTCCTCCATCGTGCGGGTGTCGGTGACCGTCACCGTCGGCAGGGTTCCGAGGAACTGGCGGTTCTCCAGGGTCGAGCCGTCCTCGCTCAACGCGACGGAGTCGGCGGCGATCGACATGGCGAGCACGCCCGGCTCCTTGATCGGCTCGATTTCGACCCTCACCTCCACGTCGGCGCCGGTGCCGGGGTCGGGGTCGGCCACGGCGGGAGCCTGGAACGCCACGGACGCGGTCAGAGCGGCAGCCGCCGCCAGCAGCCATTTACGCTGATTTTTCATGTGATTCTCCATGATGCGTGATTTACGGGGATGAAGAGAGAGCTGGGGTGTCAGGTGCAGGTGAGGGCGGGATATTCCGCGGTGTGGACCGAGGTCGTCTCCCCCTCGGCGGCGCGGACGGTGACCGTACCCGCCGCGATCGAGGCCGTACGGGTGGCGAACGACTGGTAGGCGCTCGCGCCCGGCGCGACGTCCGGGAACGATCGCTCGCCGTATGCGCTCTCCAGGGTGACGCTCGCCGCCGCGTCATGGTCGTTGCGCGCCTGCACGGCCACATACGCCTTGCCCGCCAGGCACCGCGGGGTGACCGTGATCGTGACGGGGATCTCGGCGGGCTCCTCGGGAGCCGGTTCCTGGGCGAAGACCCGCCATTCCGTGATCGCCATCGCGGAGTGGGTGGTGCCGTTGCCGTCGGCCCGGACCGTGGCCCGCACCCGGGACGTGGTGACCGGGTCGAAGGTGACGTTGTTGAACGCGGTCGTGCTCGTGCCGTACGCGGACGCGCCGGACACCTCACGCCAGGCCGAGGCGGCCTCGTCCCAGTACTGGAGCACCCAGCCGTCGGGCTGGGCGACGCCGTCGCCGGTGCCCTGGTTCACGTCCCGCCAGAACTTCAGCTCGGTGCCGACGATCCGTACGGGGCGTGACCAGTCGTACTGGACCCACTGGGTCTGTGGGCGGGTGCCGGACCAGGTGCCCCAGATCTGCGCCTGGCTCGGGTTGGCCGGGTCGGCGTTGTCGTTGAGGGCGGTGACGCTGTTCCAGCCCGCCGTGTAGGAGGCGGTCGGGGTCGCGATGGGGGCGACGTTGCCGTTGAGCGGCGCGGACAGGTCCGCCGGGATGACGACCGTCTTGGCGGTCTCCAGGTTTCCCGCCTTGTCGATCGTCCGGTACGACACGGTGTGCCGGTTGGCGTCGGGCGCCGTGATGACGCCGCCGGCGATGGGGGTCCACGGGCCGGTGCCGACGGCGTATTCGATGCCGGCGACGCCGGAGGTGGCGTCGGTCGCGAAGACCTTGACCGACCGGGTGGCGGTGTTCAGGGTGCCGAGGCTGACCGGTGCCGTGGCGTCGATGCGCACCGCGAGGTCCTCGGCTGCCGAGACGTTGCCCGCGCGGTCGGTCGCCTTCGCGGTGACGGTGTGCTCGCCGTCCCCGGAGACGTCGGCGTCGGCCTGCCGGGTGTCGGTGGTGACGACCGGCCGGTCGTCGTCCACCGTCGTCTCGATGGTCATCCGGCCGCCCCGGTCGTCGACGCCGTTGACGCGGACCCGGACCGCCGAGCGGTACCAGCCGGCGTCGCCCGCGCTGCCGCTGGGGGTGAGGGTCAGCGTCGGCGCGGTCTCGTCGCCTTCGGTGTCGTCCGGCGACAGGACCGTGACCTGCGCGGAGATACGGCCGGCGGCGTAGCCGAGCACGGTTCCCCGGACGGTGACCGTGCCGGGCCTGGCGACCTGCTCGGGGGTCAGCGGGTCCCAGAAGACCGGGATCCGCAGCGTCTCGCCGCCGAAGGCGACGCCGACGGTGCCGGGCAGCTCCGTCTCGCCCACCTCGACGGTGATGGCCGGCGGATCGACGGTCTCCGGCTGCGCGGCCAGGATCTTCCACTCCTCGACCGCGACCGCCGAGTAGGTGCCGCCGTTGGTGGAGGCGTCGAAGGTCGCGCGGACCTGCGTGGTGGTGACCGCGTCGAAGTTCGTGTTCTGGAAGCCCTGCGTGGCGGTCGGGTAGCCGCTCGCGCCGGGCACGTCGGCCCACCGGCCGGTGGCGAGGTTCCAGTACTGGATCTTCCAGCGGGCGGGGGCCGCGACGCCCACGCCGCTGCCCTGCGGGTTGTCGTTCCAGAAGTCGATCTGCGAACCGGAGATCCGCATCGGCTGGTCCCATGTGTACTGCACCCACTGCTGCGGCGGGTTGTTGCCGGTCCAGGTGCCCCACATGTCCGGCGGCAGCGGGTTGGGCCGCTGGATCTCGTCGTTGAGCGCCTTCACCCAGTACTGGGTGGGCACCGGCTCGTTCGAGACGGCGACCTTCGCCTCCTGCGCGACGTTCGGGCGCGGGGTGAGGTCACGTCCCTTGACCGGCGTCGGCGTGACGACCTTCATCCGGGGCGGGGTCTGGCTGTCGTCCCACTCGACCGGGTCGATCGCGACCGACCGGCGGAAGTGGTTGCCGCCGACGGCGTCGGCGGTGTGGTAGGCGATGTACCACTTGCCGTTGAACTCCAGGATGCCCGGGTGGCTGGTGGTCGAGGAGACCGGCCTGAGCATGGTGCCCCGGTAGGTCCACGGTCCCTCGGGTGAGGAGGCCGTCGCGTAGGCGATGCAGGCGTGGTAGTTCGCCGGGGTGCACTGCGAGGTCGGGCCGGCGTTGTTCCCGGCGTACGCCATGTAGTAGGTGCCGTTGCGCTCGAACGCCCAGGCCGCCTCGAAGAAGCCGGTCAGGCCGGTGACGGTGCGCTGGGTGGTGACCGGGGTCTTCATGTCCGCGGCCAGCTCGATCATGCGCAGGTTGCCGAACGAGCCCCACCAGAGGAACACCCGCTGTCCGTCGATCAGGATCGTCGGGTCGATGTTGTGGATGGTGTTGGCCGAGGGCACCCGCTGGGAGATCAGCGGCCCGCCCACGTGGTCGGTCCACGGGCCGGTCGGCGAGTCCGAGACGGCCACGCCGATGGCGAACTTGTCGGGCGCCGTGCTCTCGCGCTCGTTGATCGGGACGTACCAGTAGTAGCGCCCGTCCAGGCCCTGGACCACCTGGCCGGCGTACGCACGACCCGGCGTCGCCCAGGAGAAGACCGCCTCGGGGCGCATCAGGGACGGGTAGTGCGTCCACTGGCCGGACTCGACGTTCGTCGTCCTGAACGCGCCCCACTCGTTCATGATGAAGTCGTTCTGGGTCGCCCCGGCCTGGTCGTGGCCGGTGTAGACGAACAGCTCGTCCTGGTCCCCGTTCCGCACGACGAGCGGGGCGGGGTCGGCGGAGTAGTACGTGCCGTCCTTCAGGATCGGGTTGGTCGTGCTGGTGAAGGTGTAGGAGTCGGCGGCGTGGGCCGGAACGGGAATCCCGATCAGGCATATGGCCGCGAGCTGGGCGACCGCCGCCGCGGCGGCCCTGCGGAACCGGCGCTTCGGCCGGGGGTGGGGGGGTGATGAGGCGGCGCTGCGCCTCACGGCGATTTTCAAGGTTCTGCTTCCTTAGTGTCTGCGAGAGCCTTAGTGGGGGTGGTGGCGACGCCCCGCCGGGGACGCCGCCACCGGGGGAGTGCTAGCCGCAGTTGAGCGCGCCGTACGGCACCTGCGCCGGTACGGTGACCGGCACGCCGTCGGCGGTTCCGGTGACCTTCACGGTCGCCGTTCCGGCCGGGATCGACTTGGCGCGGGAGTTGAACGCCTGGTAGGCGGACTTCCCGGGCGCCACGTTGGCCACGGTCCGCGACCCGTACGGCGTGATCAGCTCGATCGTGAGCGGCACGTCGTCGTCGTTGCGGACGTTGAGGGTGACGTAGGCGCCTCCGCCGGTGCACTGGCTGCGCGCCTGCGCGTTCGTCTTCCAGACCGGGCCGCCCTCACCCACCGTGAGCGTCAGCGTGGTCCGGATGGTGCCGGCCTCGCTGACGTACGGCGGCAGGACCAGGTCGCCGACGACGGTGTAGGTGCCGGCGGTGTCGACGGTGTCGGGGTCGAACCGCCAGTTCACGCCGACGGCCTGGTTGTCCCTGGATCCGTCGTTGTAGGAGACCTCCACCTTGGTGGGCAGGTAGGGCTGCTCGCCGACCTCGACGTGCTGCTCGAAGGACTCGGCGCCCTGGATCGAGATGCCGTCGTCCGACATCTCGGGACGCACGTAGACGCGGGCCTCGGCGATCAGGCCGTAGGCGTCGTTGGTGCCGTAGATCACGAACGGGTCGACGTTGGCCTCCGCGACCATGTCCGGGGTGATCTGCTGCCACGTGAACGCCACGGTGCCTCGGGCGCCGCTGGTGTAGGTCGCCTCCAGCGTCGCCGGCGGGGTGGGCACCAGGCCCACGCCGGTCCGGATGAGCACCGGCGAGCGCACCGAGTCGACGGTCTCGCCGTTGGCGCGCCAGCGCAGCACGCCGGTGCCGGCGCCGCCGGACATGAGGCCCCAGATCCGGACGCGGATCCGGTTCGTGGTCACCGGTTCGAAGTTGAGGCGGTTGTAGGCGTTGGTGGCCAGACCGCTTTCGTACGAGGAACCTCCGGCGAGCTTCACCGGCGTCCAGGTGGTGCCGTCCGTCGAGGTCTCGACGGCGTAGGTCGAGGCCGTCGGGCGGCGGGTGCCGCCGTTGTCGTCGTACCAGTAGATGTCAGTCGAGGAGAGCCGCACCGGTGAGGTCCACTGGTACTGGATCCACGCCTCGTTGGCGGGGCTGGTGCCGTTGCGCGGCTGGCCCCAGTTGCCCCAGCCGGTTCCGGCGCCGGGGTTGGAGTTGCTCGGCGTGGTGGCCTCGTTGACCCGGGAGTGGTTCTCCCACGACGAGGTGCCGCTGGTGGTGATCGTCGCCGTGGAGCCGAACTCCGCGACGACGTCCTTCTTGGCGAGGGTCACCGACACGTTCGCGGTCGACCGCTCCTCGCCGTCGTCGGCGAAGAACCGGAAGACGTAGTCACCGGCGACGGTGCCGGTCACCCGGGTGGCCGGAGCCTTGGGGTCGGCGAAGATGACGCCCGCGCCCTGCGGCGCCGAGACGGTCTCCCAGCCGAAGGTCAGCTCGTCGTCGTACGGCACGCCGTCGTCGGTGGCCGTGCCGACCAGCCGGGTGGACAGGTTGCCGTCGCCCGCGGCGTCGCGCGTGGCGGTGACGGACGGGGCCTGGTTGGTGACGTCCGGGACCTCGCGGCCCGAGTCGAACACCTGGATCTCGGAGATCGCGGTGTAGTGGGACGGGCTGTTGGTGAAGACGACGCGCACCTTGTCCGCGGACACGGAGTCGAACAGCGCCTCGTTGAACTTCGCCGCCGGGACGGCCGGGTTCTTGAACTGGCCCGGCACCTCCTTCCAGCCACCGTCGCCGTCGGGCACCTGGACCCACCAGCGGGCGGGCTCGTGGTAACCACCGGCCTGGCGGTCGCTGACGAAGAACACCTTGAGGTTGTCGAAGGACTTGGCCGAGCCCAGGTTCAGCTCGACGTAGCCGTTCTTGTCGGTCGTGCCGTGGTTGCCCCAGTAGGGCTCGTTGGCGGTGACACCGTCGGTCACGGCCGCCAGCGACACGGGCCGCTCGGTCTCCTTGATGGCACCGGGCGTGTGGTTCATCGAGGTGCCGCTGTAGCCGGGCGTGTGGAACTGCCGCCACGGGGCCGGCCGGGTGCCCTGCTGGGTGTACGACGAGGCGAGGGTGGCGCCCTTCGCCAGGTTCGCCTCGTCCTCGGTCAGGTCGATGCCGGCCGTCTTGAGGTACGAGACGACGCGGTCGTCGTCGATGGGGGTGTTCACCGCGGACGGGAAGTCGTCCCCGGCGTCGGCCCGGAAGGTGACGGTGAGGCCGTCCTCGGCGGTGACCTGGTTGGTCTTCGGGTCGTAGGTGACCTTGCCGAGCCGGTCGGTGCTGACCTTCTTCTCGCCGTTCAGGAACAGGCTGTAGCCCGCGCCCAGACCGTACTTGGTGCCGTCGGGGTCCCAGACGATGGTGAGGTCCTGGCCGTGGTACCGCAGGTTGTTGACCATGAAGTGCTCGTAGCCGAACTTGATCGGCCAGAGCTCGATCTTGTCGTCGGAGCGCGGCTGGATGCCGGCCATGTCCTCGACATAGATGTAGTTCATGTTCCCGAGCATCACGTGGTTCGGGTTGTTGCGGTTGTAGGTCTTGGTGGCCGGGTTCCAGTTGGAGTAGTACTCCGACTGGTTCGGGGCCCGCAGGTCCGCGTTCGGGTAGATGCTCCAGGCCATCCAGTCAAGCAGCCGCTTGGCGTAGGCCGGGGTGATGTACTTCCCCTCGGGGTCGTAGTGGCGCAGCGCCGACCGCACGGCGCGGTACTGCACGGTGAAGTTGATGTTGGAGAAGTTGTTGGAGCCGCCGACCCCGTAGGCCGCCCGGTCGTACTGGTTGGCCGTGTAGAACGGGAAGATCGGGAAGTTGTCGCCGTAGGTCAGGAAGCGGTAGCCGTCGACGTACTTCGAGGCCTCGTCGAACGGGATGAGGTTCTCGGAGTAGACGTCGTAGAGGTTCGACTCCTTGGCCGGGATCAGCCCGCGCGCCGCGACGGGCAGCGGGTTTTCACGGCCGTTGGAGGCGGCGGCGCTGGTGGCGCCGTGCGACGTGGCGGCCAGGAACATCTTCGCGTCCGGGCTCCACAGCTTGTTCAGGATCGAATCCCGGATCCCGTTCGCGCTGGTGGCCATCTCGTCGACCTTGGCCTGGCCGGCGCCGGCCATCTGGTAGAGCTGGCGGGCCGCGTCGAAGGCGCCCCACACGTACGCCGACTCCGGACGCTCGATCGTGCGCGCGCCGGGTGCGCCGCCGCCGGTCTTCGGGAAGCCGAAGGTGATGGCGTCGGAGTCGTTGCCGGGCATGTAGTTGGTGTCGTACGCGATCAGCTTGTCGTTGTTGCCGTCGTAGTGCTCAAGCTGGCCCTCGCCGTCGCCCTCGAAGAAGCGGGCGAACTTCTCGGCGACCTCCTTGCCGCCGCCGTGCACGTTGTAGGCCTCAAGGCCGGCCGTGCCGAGGTACTGCGAGTAGTGGTTGTTCCAGCTCGTGTGACCCGGGCTGTCCAGGAAGGCCGAGGAGCCGGACAGCTCGCCGATGTTGAGGATCTGGCCGTAGGGCAGGTACGGCGTGCGCAGCCACTTGGTGTCCTGCAGGTGCATCGGCTGGGTCAGCGCCACGGAGTTCTGGTAGAGGTTCACCCCCTCGATCGTCGTGGGGTACTGGTAGACGTGGCCGGACGCGTTGGCGTCGAGGGAGTTGTAACGCTCCCCCCACCAGCGGTAGACGATGGCCTTCTCCAGCGCGGGGTCGGGGACGTTGATGTAGGGCACGTCCTGCGCCCAGCGGCGGTTGAACGCCGTGATGCCGGTGCGCACCGCCTCGGCGGGGGTCAGCTCGGCGTAGTCGTGGTACTCCTTCACCGTCTGCGGCAGCGAGGCCGAGGAGACCGCGCCGACCACGGAGAGCGAGACCGTGCCACCGGCGGGAACGGTGATCTCACGGTCCAGGTTGGCGCCGCTGCGGGTGAAGCCGTCTCCGGTGAGGTCGATCTTGACGGTGTCCCACGGGGTGTCGACGAGGCCGTTGTTGGAACCGCTGGTGATGACCCGGGTGCCGGTCAGCTCGGCCGCGGTGGCTCCCGCCTGGGTGGCCAGCGGCGAGGCCGCCCGGACCGTGAAGGTCGCCGCCGACTCACCGGGGTTGGTGAAGCCGATGGAGGTGACCGCGACGTTCTCGTAGGTGACGAACTTCGTCAGATCGGCGGTGACGCCGGTGGTGCCGATCGTGTACCGGCTCTTGGCGTGGCTGGGCGCGTTGAACCGGTTCGCGTTCACCTCGGTCACGGTCTGTCCGGGCACGGTGACCGTGTACAGGTTGCCGAGGTTGTTGGGACCTCCGACGAAGGCGCTGCCGGCGAAGCCCATGACGGTGAAGTTGTTGTTGCTCGCGCCGCGCATGTACAGCGAGCGGCCCCGGGTCATCAGCACGGCCGACCCGATCGCTCCGCGGACGCCGAGCACGCGATCGAGGTAGTAGTCCGTGCCGCCGGCGGCCAGGTCCTTGTCGAAGATCGACTGTTGCATGCTCGACGCGGTGAACGGCACGCCGGGCTTGAGCTGGTCGGCGACGTCGCCGACATTGCTGTAGACCGGGTCCCCGATGTCCATGACGTGGCTTTGACCGTTGGTGTAGACGCCCACGTCGCCTTCGTTGCCGGGGAGAACCGGGCCGGCGGCGTGTGCGGTGGATGGTAGGCCGACCAGGCCCGTCACCGTGAGCGCGACCAGAGCGGCCCAGGTGGGCGCTCGGCCTATGCGTCTGACATTCATTGGACTTCCTCCTGCTACCGGGATCGGTCGGTTTCTTGCCGGCGGCGTCGCGGCCCGTCGGGGCACGGACGCCGTCGTGAGGGGTGAATCTCGGCCGATGGCACCGTGGACGGACGTGACACCGGAGGTGGCACGCCCCACGGGGCCATGCGTCGCCGGACGGCGTGGACACGGTCGTCCGGCGACGTGAACGGGATCAGGGACAGTCGTGCGCTACCGTGCGCCAACCGCACCGCGTTCCCCCGGAGAACACGGGATCGGTCACGACGGGCCGCCGGTCCCGCACGGTGGCGGAACCGCGGTCGCCCTAGTGGTGGTACGGCACCGGGACGGTGATCGCGCCCGGCCACGGACAGCCGGTCTTCGCGCGTGACAGGAGCCCGCCGTGTCGGACCTTGGACGGTGTGTAGCGGTGGAGTCGTACCTCGGGCTCGTCCGCGACGGCCACGACACCACCGTGACCGATGCGGCACTGCCCAGCGAACGTGGCTTCATGGCCTGCTCCGATACCCCCCCACCCCAATGACCGAAATAAACTAAAAGGTTTTCGCAAACGTAGAAGAAAGCTACGGAGCTGTCAACGGATTGGGTGGGTATGGTCGCTTCTGACCAGTAATTGTCAGGCGAAAGTGTTTTCGGTAGTGACAACCGGGCGCGCGACCATAACCGATGTGGCCGCCTTGACGGGCGTCTCCGTCGCCACCGCCTCAAGGGCGCTCGACGGTCGCGTCGATGTCCGGGCACCTGGTTCAGGGCGCCGCGGCCCAGCGCGATCTCCAGCCGAACGCGCCGGCTCAGGGCCTGCTGTCTGGGCGGACCCGCGCCGTCGGCCTGCTCACCGGCGACTCGCCGGTAGGTTCGGCAGGTCCGGCACCCCCGTGCCGATCGGCACGGAAAACGCTTTCGGAGAAGGAGGGACGGCGGTGCCGCTCCGCGGCGCCCGCGGCGACGCGATCCGGGAGCAGCGGTATGTCCGCACGCTGCTCTCCCGCCGGATGGGCGGCCTCATCGCGGTCGGGGGAGCGCCGGCCCACGCCCGCCCGTCACCGAGGACGTGCCGGTCCCCGTGGTCCACGCGTGCGGACCCTCCGGGGATCCCGAGGGCACGCCGTCCGTCCCCGGCGACGTGGGCGGAGCGTGGCTCGCCGTTCGCCGCCGGGGATCGACCGGAGATCGACGCGGTTTTCCGCGGCGGCGACCAGGCGGCGGCCGGCGTCAGTGCTTGACGGCCCGGGGGCGGTACGGCTCGGCGAGGAAGGCGAGCTCCTTCTCGGTCAGGGCCAGGTCCACCGCGGCGATCGCGTCGTCCACGTGCCTGTCCTTGGTCGCCCCCACGATCGGAGCCGACAGGCCCGGCTGGTGGAGCAGCCAGGACAGCGCCACCTGGGCGGGAGGAACCTCCCGCTCGCCGGCCACCTGGGCGACCCGGTCGAGGATCTGGCGGTCGTTCTCCGCCTCGGTGTAGAGGGCGCCGATACGCGAGTCACTGCCCGCGCGGGCGGTGCTCTCCTCGGAACCCGCTCGGGCGAGCAGGCCACGGGCCAGCGGGCTCCACGGGATCAGGCCCACGCCCTGGTCGGCGCAGAGCGGGTTCATCTCCCGCTCCTCCTCGCGGTAGAGCAGGTTGTAGTGGTTCTGCATGGACACGAACCTCGTCCAGCCGTTGACCTCGGCGACGTGCTGGGCCTTGGCGAACTGCCAGGCGTGCATGGTGGAGGCGCCGATGTAGCGGGCCTTGCCCGCGCGGACCACGTCGTGCAGGGCCTCCATGGTCTCCTCGATCGGAGTGTCCGGGTCCCAGCGGTGGATCTGGTAGAGGTCCACGTAGTCGGTGCCGAGGCGGCGCAGAGAGTTGTCGATCGCGGAGTGGATGTGCTTGCGGGACAGACCCCTGTCGTTGACACCCTTGCCCGCGACGCCGAACACCTTGGTGGCCAGCACGTAGTCGTCCCGGCTGGGGAAGATCCTGCTGAGCAGGCGGCCGGTGACCTCCTCGCTGCTGCCGGTGGAGTAGACGTCGGCGGTGTCGAAGAACGTCACCCCGGCGTCGACGGCCCGCCGGACGATCGGCTCCGAGGCGGCCTCGTCGAGGGTCCACTCGCTACCCTTGGCGGGGTCACCGTAGCTCATCATGCCAAGGCAGATTCTTGACACCTTCATGCCCGTGGTGCCCAGTCGCACGTATTCCATCGCGAAACCTCCCGATCATCGTGATCTGGACCAAGCCTAAACAGGACAATCTTAGATATGAGCTCATCCAGGCATGACCATCAGCTCCCCCCGGGCCGCGTCGAGGAGGTCGCGGACCGCGTGTACGCGTACATCCAGCCCGACGGGAGCTGGTGGGTCAACAACACCGGGTTCATCGCCGGTCGCCGGGGAGTGATCAGCGTGGACTCCTGCGCCACCGAGCGGCGCACCCTCGCCTACCGCGAGGCCATCAGGTCGGTCACCGACCGGCCGATCACGACGTTGATCAACACGCATCACCACGGCGACCACACCTTCGGCAACTTCGCCTTCCCCGAGGCGACGATCGTCGGGCACGAGCGGACCCGGGAGGCGATCCTCGCCGAGGGGATCCCCGACTACCTCAACCTGGCCTGGACCCCGGTCGACTGGGGAGACCTGGAGGCCTGCCCGCCGTTCCTCACCTACACCGACGGGGTGACCGTCCACTCCGACGAGCTGCGCTGCGAGGTGCGGCACGCGGGCGTCCCCGCGCACACGACCAACGACTCCATGGTGTGGATCCCGGAGCGATCACTGCTGTTCGCCGGTGACCTGGTGTTCAACGGCGGCACGCCGTTCGTGATGATGGGCTCGGTGACGGGTTCGATCGCGGTGCTCGACAGGCTCAGGGAGCTGAACGCGGAGACGATCGTGCCGGGGCACGGCGGCGTGTGCGGGCCGGAGGTCATCGACCAGGTGCAGGGGTACCTGCGGTTCGTGCTGGACACCGCCGAGCGCGGCCGGGAGGCGGGCCTGTCGCCGCTGGAGACGGCGCGGGAGACGGACCTCGGCGAGTACGGGGGACTGCTCGACCCCGAGCGCATCGTCGGCAACCTGCACCGCGCCTACGCCGAGCTGGACGGCCTGCCTCAGGGGGCGCCGATCGACGTGGTCACCGCGATGCTCGAAATGATCGACTTCAACGGGGGCAGGCCGCTGACCTGCACGGCCTGATCGAGAACCCGTCCGGGCCTGCCGGGCGCCCGATCGGATCGGGCGCCCGGCAGGCCCGGCGGCGGGCCTCGGCCGATCAAGGGCCGGCTCCGGACGCATGCCCGGAGCCGACCGGAACCGGTCAGGAAAGGTGGCGCGACCACCATTCGAGGACGGCCTCGAACCGCTGGAACCGGTGCTTGGGACGGCCGCTCCGGCTGAGCTCGTGCCCCTCACCGGGGAACAGCAGGAACTCGGCGGGGACGCCGTTGTGACGCAGGGCGACGAACATGCGCTGGGCCTGCTCGACCGGGCAGCGCCAGTCCTCCTCGGAGTGGACCACGGCGAACGGCAGGTTGATCCGGTCGGCGTGGTAGAGCGGGCTCATCGCGCGCTGGGCCTCGATGTCGGGGCCGCAGTAGGCGTTGGCGAAGAACCAGCCGATGTCGGAGGAGCCGGTGAAGGAGTCCCAGGCGTTGACCGCCCGCTCGCTCCAGGCGGCCTTGAACCGGCTCCCGTGGTGAGCGGCCAGCCAGCTCGTCATGAATCCGCCGTAGGAGCCGCCCATCACGCCCACCCGCTCGGCGTCGCACTCGGGCCGCTCCAGCGCGGCGTCCAGCAGGGCGATGATGTCGTCGGCGTCCACGGTGCCGAATCCGCCGATGACGGCCTGGCCGTGGGCCTGGCCGTACCCGGCCGAACCTCGCGGGTTGGCCTGGATCACGGCGTATCCGGCGGCGGCGTAGACCTGGGTCTCGTCGAGGAACCCCCACCCGTGCTGGGCGAACGGGCCGCCGTGGATGTTCAGCAGAACCGGGTGCGGGCCCTCGCCCTCGGGCAGGGCCAGCCAGCCGTGGACGGGGTAGCCGTCGGCGGAGACGGCGGTGATCTCCTGGAGCGGGCGGACCCCGGGCAGGGGCCCGGTGAAGGCGGTGAGGGTCCCGTCCGGGGTGACCACCTCGCCGGGGCTCTGCGGCGTGGACGACACGGCGACGATCCGCCCGTTGTGGGAGGCGAACGACTTGACGCTCGCCCGCTCGCCCAGCACGAGGGTGAGCTTGTCCAGCGGCGCGTCGAGGGCGTCCGCGGGAACCAGCCGCAGCTCGACCGCGCCGCGTACGCGCACCGTGACCAGGATGCCGTTCTCGGTCGGGACGACGGGCATCGGCTCGATGCCCACCGACTCCTCCTCGGTCAGCCGCACCCCGGTCGAGGGCTCGCCGTCGATCCGCAGGGGAGCGCGGTAGAGGCCGGTGTTGCGGGCCACGGCGTGGATGCCGGAGAAGGCCTCACCGAGGTAGAGCACGTCCCCGTCGGGGAGCGCGACGGGGTGTTCGGCCGATCCGGCGCTGCGCACCACGAGGATCGGCGCGCCGCCGCCGGCCGGGACGGCGTACAGGTCGGTGTGCAGGCCCTCCTCGTCGAGGTCGCGACTGGCCGAGATCAGCACGTGCTCGCCGTCGGGGGTCCACGCGGGGGTGGCGACCTCGTAGGGTCCCTCGGTCAGGCGCACCGGCTGGGGGACGTCGGCGAGGGCGTTGACCACGAACAGGGACGGCCGCCGGTCAAGGGTGAAGCCGACGCCGTCGTGCCGGTAGCGGAAACCGGTGATCCGGCGCGGCGCCTCGGCCGCGGCGCTCGTGCCCTCCTCGGTGCCGTAACGGCCCTCTTCGGGGACGCGGGCGACAAAGGCGATCCGGCTGGAGTCGGGCGCCCAGACCGGGACGCCCGCGCCGAGGGGCAGGTCGGTGAGCGGGCGCGCCTCGCCCCCGCCGGTGGGCATCACGTGGAGCTGCGGCTTGCCTCCGTCGCTCGCACGGAGGAAGGCCACCCAAGCGCCGTCAGGGGAGATGCGGGGCGCGGTGTCACGGTCGCCAAAGGTGAAACGGACGGGCGGGCCGTCCTGGGGAACCCGCCACAGGCCCCCGCGATAGGTGTCGGACTCCAGGTCGGGCCGGGCGACGTCAACGAGGAGGAGATCGTCATGAAGGGTGACGCTGCCGGGGACGTTCAACAGGGAGAGATCTTCTGGGCGCATGTCTCGTGACGTTATCACCGTGTTCGTCGCATTTTATAGGGCCTCTTTTGCAGGACTTTGTGTGTCCGTATCCGCCGCGTGGTTATCGGAGCCGGCGGCCGGGCGGCCCACCGGCTCCGGACGTTCGGGCACGCACGACGTTCTTGTCGCGCTTATCGCGTCGGCAGGATCATCGTGACGCCCGGGACGGAGCCGATCGCGGCGAGCGCGGGACCCGCCTCGTCGAGACCGATGGAACGCGTGAGCAGCAGGTCGGGCCGGAGACCGCCCTCCATGACCGCCTTCAGCATCGCGGGGTAGGCGTGCGCGGGCATGCCGTGGCTGCCGAGGAGTTCGAGCTCGTAGCCGATCACCCGGTTCATCGGGAGCGAGGTGAGCCCGGGCAGCAGGCCGATCTGGACGTGACGCCCCCGGCGCCGCAGGCTTTCGATCGACGACACGCATGTCCCGGGGCTCCCGAGCGCGTCGATCGAGACGTGGGCGCCGCCGGAGGTCAGGTCCCGGATGCGGGTGGCGACGTCGGCTCCGCCTCCTCCGTTCCCGGAGGAGCCGGGAGCGGTCTCGGCCGGAGCGGCGGTGACGCAGGCGACGGCGCCGAACTGCCTGGCCAGCTCCAGGGCCTGGGGGGAGACGTCCACGGCGATCACCCGGGCCCCGGCGGCAGCGGCGATCATCACGGCGGAAAGGCCGACCCCGCCGCAGCCGTGCACCGCCACCCACTCGTCCGGCCGCACCCGGCCCACCGAGGTCACGGCACGGAACGCGGTGGCGAAGCGGCAGCCCAGGCTCGCGGCGGTGGTGAAGGCCATCCCCTCCGGCAGCGCCACCAGGTTCGTGTCCGCGTTGTCGATCGCCACGTATTCGGCGAAGGAACCCCAGTGGGTGAATCCCGGCTGGGTCTGGCGCTCGCAGACCTGCTGGTTCCCGGAGGCGCACGCCTCGCACGCCCCGCAGGCGCAGACGAACGGGACCGTGATGCGGTCTCCGGCCCGCCACGAGCCGACACCCTCGCCCACGGACTCGACGACCCCGGCGAGCTCGTGCCCCGGCACATGAGGCAGGGTCATGATGTCCGGGTCATGTCCCTGCCAGCCGTGCCAGTCGCTCCGGCACAGCCCGGTCGCCTCGACCCGGATCACCGCCCCGCCGGGCGCGGGCTCGGGAGCGGGCACCTCCCGGACCTCCAGGTCGGACCCGAAATCATCGAAGATCACCGCTCGCATCGGCCGCACACTCCTTCAAATGGCTCGACTTTACCGACTCGGCGACCTCTGCAGCATTCCCAGCATCCGCAGGGCGTCGTGGGAGGGGGAGCCGGCCTCGGTCGTGTAGAGGACCAACCGCTGGTCGCGGTCGGGGACGGGAAGCACCTGGCAGACGACCTCGATCGTGCCGATCAGCGGATGGGTCAGGGATTTGCGATGGTCACGGCGGATCGCGACGTCGTGCGCCGCCCACAGGCCCGCGAACTCCGGGCTGCGGGCCAGCATCTCCGCCACCAGGCTGCGAATGCCCGCATCACCCGGATAGCGTCCCGTCGCGGCGCGCAGGTCGGCGACCGAGGCGCGGGCGAAGCGGCCCTTCTCCTCGTCCTCGAGATTCGCGCGCACGTCGGGAGAGCCGAAGATCCAGCGGATCACGTTGAAGCCGCCCCCGGAACCGGAGTTCAGGCCGCCCATCACGATGCCCGCCAGATCGTTCCAGGCCAGGATGTCGTAGCGGGCGTCGAGCACGTAGGCCGGGATGTCCTCAAGGACGGACAGCAGGTTGAGGATTCCCCGGGGCACGTCCTTGGGCGGCCTGCCGCCGGGCGCCGGGGGATCGCCCGCCAGGTTGTACAGGTGGGCGCGCTCGTCGGCCGTGAGCAGCAGCGCGCGTCCCAGCGCGCCGAGCACCTGGTGCGAGGGGCGCGGTCCCCTGCCCTGCTCCAGGCGGATGTAGTAGTCGATGGACATCCCCGCGAGCTGCGCCACCTCCTGCCGGCGCAGGCCCGGGGTGCGTCTGCGGTCGCCCTCCGGCAGCCCGACCTCACGCGGGGTGACGCGCGCGCGGCGGTTGCGTAGGAATTCGGCGAGTTCGCTCCGGTTCATGACCTCCATCATGACCGAGGGCGGGCGATCCTGGGTGGTACCGCGAGTCCCAGCCTCCGCGAGGCTCTCCCGATCCTTCGCGGTTCCCGCCATGGTGAGAGGCATGATCGCTCTCATCACGGGTGCCAACAAGGGCATCGGATACCAGACCGCACGGCTGCTCATCGAACGGAACGTGACCGTCGTCGTCGGAGCCAGGGACGACGAGCGCGGACGGAAGGCCGCCGCCGAGCTGGGCGCCCGGTCCGTCCAGCTCGACGTGACCTCCGCCGAGTCCGTCGCGGGAGCCGCCGGCTGGATCGAGAAGGAGTACGGCCATCTCGACATCCTCGTCAACAACGCCGGAATCGCGCTCCGGCAGGACGACCCCGCCCCGAGCGGCACTCCCGCGGACGCCATGCGCGCCACCTACGAGACCAACGTCTTCGGCGTCGTCACGGTGACCAACGCGATGCTCCCGCTGCTGCGCCGGGCACGGGCGGGGCGGATCGTCAACCTGAGCAGCGGACTCGGCTCGCTGGCCGCGGCGACGGATCCGGGATCGCCGTTCCTGGAGTACAACAACCTGGCCTACAACTCCTCCAAGGCGGCGCTCAACATGGTCACCGTCGTCTACTCCAAGGAGCTCGCCGGCACCTCGATCAAGGTCAACGCCGCCGATCCGGGCTACTGCGCCACCGACCTCAACGACCACAGCGGTTTCAGGACCGCCGAGCAGGGCGCGGCGATCGCCGTACGGCTGGCGCTGCTGGACGGGGACGGGCCGACCGGCGCCTACCTCTCCGACGAGGGACCGGTGCCGTGGTGACGGTCCACCCGGACGTGCGTCCGGCCCTCTCGTAGATCGCCCTCCCGGCGGTTCGCCGTACCCCCCGGAAGGGCGGGATCGGCACCGGGATTGTGTGTACCTCATTACTTATCTCGTCGACTGATTAGAACCCGCCGGTTGGGACAGGGGGAGGGGAGACACGGACATACTGAGGATGGTGCGATGGGCCAGCGAGTCGACAAGGACCGATACTCCGAAGCGGATTTCACCCGCTTCAGGGAACGGCTGGCCGAGCAGCTCGAGCAGCTGCGCGAGCTGCTCGCGAAGCCCGGGTTCGGGGTGGGGCCCGCGACCATCGGGGCGGAGCTGGAGCTGTTCCTCATCACCCCCGACGGGCGCCCGCTGCCGCGCAACCACGAGGTGCTCACCGCCGCGGACGACGACCGGCTCACGCTGGAGCTCGGCAGGTTCAACATCGAGATCAACCTGACCCCGATGCCGATCGCCGGGCGACCCTTCAGCGCTCTGCTGGGGGAGATGCGGGAGACCATCGCCATGGTCGACAAGGCGGCGGCGACGCAGGGAGGGCAGGTCGTGGCGATCGGCATCCTGCCGTCCCTGGGGGAGTCCGACTTCACCAGCGAGACGCTCAGCGCCGAGAGCCGCTATCAGGCGATGAGCCGGGGCATGCGGAGGCTGCGCAACGAGCCGTTCCGGGTGCGCATCGAAGGGGTCGAGCGGCTGGAGCTGGAGGTCGAGGGCATCGTCGTGGACAGTGCCAACACCTCCTGGCAGGTCCATCTGCGTACGGCTCCCGCCGACTTCCCCCGCGTCTACAACGCCGCCCAGCTCGCCATCGGCCCGGTTCTCGCGGTCAGCGGCAACTCGCCGGGGTTTCTGGGCAGGCGGTTGTGGGAGGAGACCAGGATCGCGCTGTTCGAGGAGGGGTCCGACGACCGGGACGTGGAGCGGCTCGACCGCAGGGACCGGCGGGTGGCCTTCGGATCCGACTGGGTTCGCGGCGCCGAGGAGCTGTTCGAGGCGTGTGTCCGTGACTACGAACCGGTGCTGCCCATGGTCTCGGACGCGGAGCCGGTGATGGACGGGAAAGGCCCGGGGCTGGCCGAGCTCAGGCTTCACCACGGCACGGTCTGGACCTGGAACCGGCCGATCTACGACCCGGCGGACGGCGGCCACCTGCGGGTGGAGATGCGCCCCCTGCCCGCGGGGCCGAGCGCCGTGGACATGGCGGCCAACAGCGCCTTCCTGCTCGGGCTCACCTCCGCCATGGCGGTCCAGCCGATCGAGGAGTTCGCCTTCTCCGGGGCCTACCGCAACTTCTACCGCTCCGCGATCCACGGCCTGGACGCGCGGCTGAGCTGGCCGGGCGTGCGGGAGGAGATTCCGGCCGCGCAGCTCGCCCTGGACCTGCTCCCGATCGCGGCGGCCGGACTCCAGCGGGTGGGCGTGGAGGCGGACGAGGCCGAGTGGGCGCTGGACGTCATCCGGGAACGCGTCACGCGTCGCCGTACCGGCGCGATCTGGCAGCGGGAGGCCATGGCCCGGTTCGGCGGCGATCAGGCCGCGCGGGAGCGCATGGTGATCCGGTACCGGGAGCTGTCGATGATCGGGGAACCGGTGCACACCTGGCCCCTGTGATCACAAAAGCGATCTAAATCACAGGCATACTCATGAACTTCGCATTTCCATCAGCCAGGCTGGGTGGTGAGCGAAGAAGGAGATCCCCCCATGAGTGCGATGACCGCTGTGGCCGTGGAGCCGTTCGGACTGAGATGGGACGGTGACAGCTTCGAGGCCGGGGTCCTGGCACTGGGGAAGGAGCTCCAGCGGGTGCCGGTGGACGAGGTCCTGGCCAAGGCGAACCGCGTCTCGAAGAGGAAGGGCGCGGCCGGGACCGGGGCGTTCGGCCCGATGAGTCCCAAGCCGGTGGACTGGTACTGCTTCGACGCCGGCGACAACGCCACCCGCGAGTGGTACCCCCAGGGGCTCACCTGCGCCTCCGACGCCGGGACGGGAACCGGTGGGAGCGTGTTCGTGGTGAGCTGGTACCACACTCCGTCGTCGGGGGCCGAGCGGGGCATCCGCCTGTCGTTCCTCGACACGGGGTCGCTCCGCTACCGGCACGTCCTGCTGGTGACGGCCCGCGCGGACGGGAACATCGTGCCGATCAACATCCACGCGGGCGGCGTCGCCTGGTACGAAGGGCTGCTCTACGTCGCCGACACCACCCGTGGGCTGCGGGTGTTCGACCTTGAGCACATCTACGAGATCGACGGCGACGACGAGAACACGATCGGCAAGAAGGGCGGGGTCCACAACGCCTTCGGCTACCGCTACGTGATGCCGCAGACCGGCGCCTGGATCTCGACCGGCACCGCCAGGTTCTCCTTCGCCGCGATCGACCGCAGCACCTCGCCCGACACCCTGATCTCCGGCGAGTACGTGGACACCCCGGGCGAGTTCGGCAGGGTGGCCCGCTGGCCGCTGACCTCCGCGGGCTCCCTGCGGAAGGGTGCCGACGGCACCGCCGCCGCCCTCGACGCCTACCGCCTCCCCGCGGCGAGGATCCAGGGCGCGCTCTCCTACAACGGCACCTGGTACCTCAGCCAGGGCGCGGGCTCGACCAAGAACGGCACGCTGGTGGTGGTCGGGGACACGGTCAAGAAGCGGCCCTATCCCGTGGGCCCGGAGGACCTCACCTGTGTCCGGGACAAGAAGACGGTGTGGAGCGTGAGCGAGTTCGCGGGCCGCCGCGTGGTGTACGGCGTGCCGCTGTAGGAGCCCCCGCACCGAGGCCGCCGGCCTCAGTGCAGGGAGCCGCCGATCAGGCGCAGGTCGTCTTCCGGCGAGACGGAGACGGCGGCGGTCACGATCGCCCCCAGCGCCTCGGCGATCATCGGGATCGGCATGGACGGCTTGGCCCCGTCGAGAACCTGCCCGGGGGCGAACGGCACGTGCACGAAGCCTCCGCGCACGGCGGGCCGCTCGGTGGCGATCAGGTGCATGAGGCCGTAGAAGACGTGGTTGCAGACGAACGTCCCGGCGCTGTGCGACACGCTCGCCGGGACCCCGGCCGACCGCGCCGCCGCCACGCAGGCCTTCACCGGCAGCGTGGAGAAGTAGGCGGCCGGGCCGCCGCGCACCACCGGCTCGTCGATCGGCCGCTGCCCGGCGTTGTCCGGGATGCGGGCGTCGTCGAGGTTGACGGCCACCCGCTCCACCGTGACGTCGGGCCGTCCCCCGGCCTGCCCGACGCAGACGATCACCGACGGTTCGTACTCCAGCACCGCCGCCCGCAGGTGCGCGAGCGCCTCGCCGAACACGCACGGCAGTTGTACGGCCCGCACCTCGGGCACGAGCTTGACCGCCTCCCACGAGGGGTTGACGACGGCGCCGTCGAACGGCTCGAAGCCGGTCAGCAGGATGTCCCTCATCGCGGGTCCACGGGGCGGGCGCACGCGGGGGTGCCGCCGGGGAGGCGATGGCGGTTGTCGGCGATGAGCCGGTAGAGCCCGTGGGCCACCCACCGGAACGGCGGGACCCGGAGGAGGAACCCCAGCGGGCTCCACGGTGGACCTGCGGCGATCAGCAGCCGGGCCACCGCCTGCGCCCCGCCGTACACCCGGCCGCGGTCGATCCAGAGCACCTCGTGCCCCGCCCGGTCCGGCGTGGTGCCGAGCGCGGCCAGGTCGGCGAACTGCCATGGCGTGACGCGGGCGTGGATCCCGATCCGGCGTTCGGCGAACCGGACGCTCGTCGTGCAGAAGCCGCAGTCGCCGTCGAAGATCAGCACTGGTTGTCCCGTCATGGAAAAGACCTTACATATGGTGTTTTGATCATATTTGGGAGGCCCGGGTGGCCGTGATCGGGCGGTGGCGAAGATCCCTCAGGGGGCGGGAGGTCCGTCCAGATGGCGGAAGGCCTCCTGCGCGGAGCGGACGCTGTCGCGGAGCGCCTGTTCGAGGTGGTCGGCGTCCTCGCTCAGGCGGCTTATCTCCGGCACGGCGAACGTGTCGGCGCCGGTCTCCGCGAGGAGTTCCTCGTATCGGGGGAGCCGGGCCCGCAACTGCTCGATCTGGTCGTGGGCGCGCAGCGCCCGGTCGGCCTCGGAGACATGGCCCGCGTACCGTTCCAGGGCCTCCACCCGTGCGACCACGGCGGCCTCGCTGGCGGCGAGGGCACGTTCCAGCGGAGCCATCGCCGCGGCCACCTCCGGCGAGCTCCCGCCGTACATGAAGTCGTGGTGCTCCGTCCTGAGCGCCGACAGCTTGGTCAGCAGCCGGGCGATCTCCCACTCCTGCGCGGGGAGCATCACCGAGTTCCGTACGTCGTCGAGCATGCCCAGGGCGTTGACCCGGGAGCGCAGGATGAAGTCGATCGCCTGCTGGACCCGGTCGAGCAGCAGGCCGGCGTCGTGGTCGAAGTCCTCGGGCAGGAGGTAGCGGCCCTCGTACCAGCGGGCCTGCTGGTAGAGGTCGTGCTCGGTCACCTCGAGCTCCAGCGGATCCCGGGCGGCGAAAAAGCCGACGCAGCCCACGAAGACGAGCAGGGTGGGCACCAGGAAGATCGGCGCGATGTCCCCCATGAACAGCAGGAATATCAGGACGAGAGCCGACAGCGCTCCGCAGACCTGCAAAACGCGGAGCGGTGTGCGCGGGGCGCCCGAGGAGGACCCGGGGGCCCATCCGGCGCGGAATCGGGACAGCATCTGTCCGTGCTGGCGAAATAGGTCGGCGATTTCGGCGGGTATCTCCGGATCGATTGCCACACGCCGCACAGGCCATCCCCCTTTGCCCTGATCAAGAATCATACATTTCGGTCACCCGTCTAGATAGCGAAATGCCTCATGTGCCGAGCGGACGCTGTCGCGAAGCGCCCGCTGCAACAGGTCGGCGTCCTCGCTCAAATGGCCGATCTCCGGTGCGGAGAATCTGGCGGCGCCCGTCTCGGCGACGAGCTGTTCGTACTCCGGCAGGTGGGCGCGGAGAGCGTCGATCTGGCTCTGGGAGAGAAGGGCGCGCTCCGCGTCCGACACGTGCCTGGCGTAACGCTCCAGGGCCTCCACCCGCGCGACCACGGCGGCCTCGCTGGCGGCCAGGGCGCGCTCCAGCGGAGCCATCGCCGCGGCCACCTCCGGGGCCCTTCCGCCGCGGGCGAGGTTGCGGTGCTTGGCGCGCAGCGCCGACAGCTTGGTCAGCAGCCGGGCGATCTCCCACTCCTCCGCGGGGAGCATCACCGAGTTCCGTACGCTGTCGAGCATGCCCAGGGTGTTGACCCGGGAGCGCAGGATGAAGTCGATCGCCTGCTGGACCCGGCCGAGCAGGTGCCTGGCGCCGTAGTCGAAGTCCTCCAGGATCAGGTGGCGCCCCTGCCACCGCAGCGAGTGCGCGTACAGGACACGTTCGACGGAGTCGGTGGGGGAGGGTTTCCTGACGATGTACACGACGGCCAGGATCCCGAGGTACAGGCAGAGCAGGGGCACGAGGAACCGCATCGGCACGCCGGTGACGACGGTGGCGCCCAGCGCCAGCAGTGAGGAGGCGCCCAGGGCTCCCAGCAGCGCTCCCGGCACCCTCGCGCCGTCGTAGACCTTGGGGATCCGCCCGGTGCGGAAGCGGTAGAGCAGCGGCCCGTTCTGGCGGAAAAGGCCGGCGACGTCCGGGGGCACCTCTGGATCGACCACCACGCGTTGCACAGGCTCGCCCCCTTCGCCACGGTTACAAGAGCATAGCGATTAACCTGATTTCAGGTCGTGCGTCCTCCTATGGTGCCTCTTTACGAGGATGCATCGCGTGTCAAAATGATGATCATAGTGAGGTTTCCCCCGGGGGTGGGGAAATCAACGCAGGTCGCCGGGCGATATATATGTGCGGGTCGCCGTTCTATTGAGATGAGCGCGGAGATCCGGATGGAAGAGGGTTCGAACACGGACCGTTCCAGCCGGGCGCACGCACGCGATCAACGATCTCCCGTACGGTTCGCCTCTCCGGCCCGGCGTTTCTTTCGAGGGCCGATATTCGTGCGAGCATCCACACGGCGATCTCCGGCGGGGGATCGAGGGCGCGAAATCCCATGATCACATTCTGCGTGATCTCGGACTCCGCGTTTCTCGTCGAGGCGGTCCGGCCGGTCGTCATCGGCGAGGCCGGTAGCGACGAGCGCGTCGCGCTCTCGCCCGCGTGGCGGACGGTCCGGCGGGCCTTCGCCGCCTGGAACGGCGTGCTCCCGGCATGATCGGAGATCGGGGCGCACGGCCGGTGAAACAAGAATCCCCAGGCCGTCGGTCTGGGGAAACGGTGGTGGACGATACAGGGATTGAACCTGTGACCTCTTCCGTGTCAGGGAAGCGCTCTCCCGCTGAGCTAATCGTCCTCGGGTGAACCAGAGCGGAAGACGGGATTCGAACCCGCGACCCTCACCTTGGCAAGGTGATGCTCTACCACTGAGCCACTTCCGCGTGCCTGCTCCGGGTTTCCCCTCGGCTGCCACTCGCACTACTTTACCGGATCCCGGAGGCTCCGATGCCCGTGCGTTTGAGGTGGAGACGGGATTTGAACCCGTGTAGACGGCTTTGCAGGCCGTTGCCTCGCCTCTCGGCCACTCCACCAGACAGATCCCTGGAGATCTGCTGGAGCGGAAGACGGGATTCGAACCCGCGACCCTCACCTTGGCAAGGTGATGCTCTACCACTGAGCCACTTCCGCGTGACTCCCGGAGACGTGTCCGGGGCACGTAGAAACTCTAGCGCCTTCGCCGGGCGGATGTGCGCAACCGAGCAGCTTGCGGAGGATCTTCATTTGGCGAGTACTCGGACGTCGGAGGCCCGGACGAACATGAACCGGTGTCCGAACTGGATCTGGTGGTAGCGGATGTCGCCCCTGATGACGCGGTGTTGCGACGGATCGAAGGTGGTGGTCCTCAGGTAGGTGCCGCGGGTCGTCAGGCCGAGGCTGTAGAGCTGCCCGGCCGGCAGCGAATACTGCAGCGGGGTCAGCGTCTGGGGGGAGACGCCACGAGGGTAGGCCGACGCCTCGGGGTAGGCCCTGCCGTACAGCTTGACGGAGCGAAGGCCCCGCTTGGGCGTCACCAGCGGCCCCGACACGGGCACGGAGGCCGGGGCGGCCACCGGATCGTTGAACCACGCCTTCTGGCCGAGGTACCAGATCGCCGTCCAGTCGCCCTTGCGCCCGGCGAGCGCGTAGCGCTGGCCGGTGGAGGCGCGGGCGGCGTGGTCGTAGACGCTGTAGGACGAGCCGCCGGTCGGATGCTTGCCGACGTCCTTGACCAGCGGGGCGCTCAGGGAGGGGCGGGTGTGCAGCCAGACCGAGGCCGCGCCCAGGCGGCGGCATCCACCGGCGCAGCCGGTGAAGCCGGGGCGGTTGGTGGCGTAGTCCGGCTTGATCAGCACCGAACGCGCGGCGCCGCGGCTCTGGCCGGCCGGGGCCTTCTGGGCTGCCTGGGTCCTCGGGGCGTCCTGCGCCTTCCGGGCTCCCTGGTCCCCCGGGGCGTCCTGGCCGCCTTGATCCTTCTGGTCCTCCTGATCCTTCCGAGCGTCCTGGCCGTCCTGGTTCTCCTGACCGCCCTGGTCCTTCTGGGCGTCCTGGTTCTCCTGACCGCCCTGGTCCTTCTGGGCGTCCTGGGTTTCCCGGTCGCCCTGGTCCTGCGGATCCTGCTGCGGATTGGCGAGCAGTTTGAAGTCGTCCGCGACCTTCAGCGGGCTGCCGAGTAGGTCGAAGTAGTGGCTCCAGTTCCAGTACGGGCCCGGATCCTCGTGCATGCCGCTCACGGTCTCCGGGGTGGTGCCCGGCACGTTGTCGTGCCCGATGATGTGCGTGCGGTCCAAGGGGATGCCGTATTTTTTCGCGAGATAGCGGACCAGCTTGGCGGAGGAGAGATACATCGCCTCGGTGTACCAGGCGCCGCCCTTGGCCAGGTAGCCCTCGTGCTCCAGGCCGATGGAGCGGGAGTTGACGTACCAGTTTCCCGCGTGCCAGCCGATGTCGCTGCCCCGCAGGTGCTGGGCGATGTGGCCGTCGCCGGAGCGCAGGGTGAAGTGCCAGCTCAGGTAGTTGGGGTCCTTGGCGAGGCGGGTCATGGCGTTGTAGGTGGTCTCGCCGTCGTGGATGACGATGTAGTCGATCTGACGGGTCTTGTCGTAGCGGTCGTGGTTGCCGTATCCGCCTCCCTTGAGCTGCTTGTAGGCGGCGGGGATCCACTCGCAGGAGACGGTCGCGGGGCAGTCGGGCGCGGAGGCGGTCACGCCGCGGCGCTGGGCGGTCCGGCCGGGCGTCGGCGGTCGTCGCGGGGACAGGCCCGGGATCGCGGGCAGGACCACCTGCTCGCCGTCGTCGGTCACGCGCGCCGCACCGGAGCGGATCGTCGCGTAGACCGCGTCGGCGAAGGATCTGGCGGCCTCCGTGTTCGCCGCCTCCCTGTCCGCCGGCCTCTCGCCCGGCCCGTCCGCACCGTCCGCCATGGCGGAGGGGGAGCCGGAGTAGCGGGCCGCCGCGCCGTACCAGTCCGCGGGGTCGGGGCTCGGCTTCCCGCCGGTGCGCCGCTGGTAGTCGGCGAGCAGTGCGGCGCCGCCACGGATGTTGGCGGCGGGGTCCTTCCGCAGCAGGGCGGGGGCGATCCCCGTCAGCTTCGCCGCGCGGTGCAGGGTGTCCTCCGGCGGAGCCGCGGTGGTGTCCGGGATCGTGAGGGGGTGCGGCCGGGTCTCGTCGCCGCGCGGGTCCTCCCCGCCGCCGTAGTGATGGTGGTGCCCGGGTTCGAGACCGGCGTCGACCAGGTGCATGGGGCCGTAGCCCGCGGAGACGCTGGGTAACCCGTCGTTGCCGTCCCACCGCGACTCCATGTAGGAGACCGCGAGCAGCACGCTTTCCGGCACGCCGTACGTCCGGGCGGCCTGGGCGAAAGCCGCCTGCCTGCCACCGGGCGCGCTCTCTCCGGGGAGGGCGAAGGTCTCCTGCGGCCCGGCCGGTGCCGCCTCTCCCGGAAAGGCTTGGATCAGCATGGAGAGGGCGACAAGGACCGGTATCCCCGACAGACGGCTCATGGTGGTTCCTCCCGACCGAATGACTACCCAGAGTTAAATAACACTACCGAATGTCACTGATGAGAGGAGGCCTGAGACAATACGGCGGTTTCTTGCCCGAAATCGGGCAGGAAACTTGGTAGGTGGCCAAGGTGATGCGTAGGGTCCTGCTCTGTGTCCACGACATGGCATCCGCATGAGGATCTGATCACCCACCTGGCCCGGACGAGCGCGCTCGGCCCCGGGGAGGCGGCGCGGGTCGTCGCGGACGTGCTGGCTTACTTCTCCGAACCTGCCGAGGAGTTCGTCCGGAGACGTCACGCGGAGCTCAAGGCAAAAGGGCTGATCAACGAAGAGATCTTCCCTCGGGTGGCCATCGAGCTGACGGCTCGCCGTGTCGCGGCACCCGAACTCTCCCTGCGCCAACTGCGCCGGATCGTCTACGGGTAAGGAGCGGCTAGATGTGCGGAATCGTGGCTTATGTAGGGGCGAAGGATGCGGCGCCGATTCTGCTGGAGGGGCTGCAGCGCCTTGAATACCGGGGCTACGACTCGGCCGGCGTGGTGGTCTCCAACAAGGGCCTGAAGATGCGCAAGGTCAAGGGGCGGGTGGCCGACCTGGCGGCCGTCGTGCCCGCGCGGTTCAAGGGCGGCCTGGGCATCGGCCACACCCGCTGGGCCACCCACGGCGCGCCCAGCGACGTCAACGCCCACCCGCATCTGTCCACCGACGAGCGCATCGCCGTCGTGCACAACGGCATCATCGAGAACGCCGACGAACTGCGCGCCAAGCTTGAGGCCGACGGCGCGGTCTTCCTGTCGGAGACCGACACCGAGGTGCTGTCGCACCTGATCGCCCGTACCGTCCAGGACGTCGACTCGCTGGAGGAGGCGGTCCGGACGGCGCTCAAGCGGGTCGTCGGCACCTACGGCATCGCGGTGATCGACGCGCAGCGGCCCGGCGAGGTGGTCGTGGCCCGCAACGGCAGCCCGATCGTGCTGGGCATCGGCGAGAAGGAGATGTTCGCCGCCTCCGACGTGGCCGCGCTCGTCCGCTACACCCGCCAGGTGGTCCACCTGGAGGACGGCGAGATCGCCGTGCTCAAGGCCGACGGGTTCCACACCTTCGCCAGCGACGCGCGGGAGACGGCCAAGCAGCCGCTGACCGTCGACTGGGAGGACGGCCACTACGACACCGGGGGCTACGAGCACTACCTCCTCAAGGAGATCTCCGAGCAGCCCGACACCGTCGCCAGGACGCTGCGCGGGCGTCTCGACGACCGCTTCCACATCGCGCACCTCGGCGGCCTCAACATGGACGCGCGGGAGACCCGGTCCTTCCGCCGCGTGAAGATCATCGGCTGTGGTTCGGCCTACTACTCGGGCCAGATCGGCGCGCAGCTCATCGAGGAGCTGGCGCGGATCCCGGCCGACGCCGAACCGGCCAGCGAGTTCCGCTACCGCAGCCCGGTCGTGGAGGCCGACACCCTCTACGTGGCGATCAGCCAGTCGGGGGAGACCTACGACACCCTCGCCGCCGTCCAGGAGCTCAAGCGCAAGGGCGGGCGGGTGCTCGGCATCGTCAACACCGTCGGCAGCGCCATCGCCCGGGAGTGCGACGGAGGCGTCTACCTGCACGCGGGTCCCGAGGTCTCGGTGGCGAGCACGAAGGCGTTCACCTCGACCGCCGTGGCCTTCGCCCTGCTCGCGCTGCACCTGGGCCGCGTTCGCGACCTGTCCCCGGCCGACGGCCGGCGCGTCTGCGAGGGCCTGCGCAGGCTGCCCGACCAGATCAAGGAGATCCTCACGCTGGAGTCCCAGATCAGGGAGCTGGCGGAGAAGTACGCCACCTCGCCGAGCATGATGTTCGTGGGCCGGGTCCGGGGTTATCCGGTGGCCCGCGAGGGCGCGCAGAAGCTCAAGGAGATCTCCTACGTGCACGCCGAGGCCTACCCGGCCAGCGAGCTCAAGCACGGCCCGCTGGCGTTGATCGGCCCTGACATGCCGACCGTCGCGATCGTCCCCGACGACGAGCTGCTGGACAAGAACCTCACCACACTGGGTGAGATCCGCGCGCGCGGCGGGCGGGTGCTCATGGTCGGGCACCGTACGGCCGACACCAAGCTGGCCGACGACTGCATCGTGGTGCCCAAGAACGAGACCGAGCTGGACCCGATCCTGCTGTCGATCCCGCTCCAGCTCTTCGCCTACCACGCCGCCGTCGCCCTGGGCCGGGACGTGGACAAGCCGCGCAACCTGGCCAAGAGCGTCACGGTGGAGTGACCTGGGCGCCGACCTTCCCGGAGCCTCCGGGACTTGGCCTTCCCGGCCCCTTCCCCGGGCTCCCCGCCGCGTGTTCACCGCGCCGGGGAGCCCCTCCCGGCCGAGACGACACCCCCCAACATGTGACAGAGAGTGACATGAGAGTAACCTGAAGTATAGGGGGATCTTGGGGGAAGGGCCGCTTATGCGCCGTCGGGGGTTTTTTGCGTTCGCCGCGGGGATCATGGTCGCCGCGGGGTGCGGTTCGACGAGGAACTCCGGCGCGTCCACGGTCGGCAGGCTGTCCATCATCGCGCCCACGGCCCACGGGCAGGGCTGGGATCTGGCCGCCCGCACGCTGGCCGCCGTCATGATCGACGCGAAGCTGGCGAGGACCGTCGGAGTGAGCAACCATCCGGGCGGTCTGGACGCCGCCACGATGAACACGTTCGCCGCCGACCACGGCCCGTTCATGAGTGAAGGCAAGCTGCTCCTCACGGGGATGCCGATGGTGGCCGGGGCGGAGATCACGAACGCCCCCTCCGTGGTGGACTCCACCACCCCCCTCGCCCGCCTGATCGGCGACTGGGCGGCCCTGGTCGTCCCCGCGAACTCCCCCCTGCGCACCTTCGAGGACTTCGTCGAGGTGCTCCGCCGCGATCCGGCGGGGCTGGTGGTGGGCGGCCGGTTCACGGGAGGTTCCGACCACGTGCTCTACGGCATGATCGGCAAGTGTCTCGGGGTGGACGCCCGGCTGCTGGAATACAGCGGGTATCCCGGTTGGGCCGAGTCGGTCGAGGCACTCAACGACGGCCGGGTGGCCGCGCTCCTGGGGTCGGCCCGCTCCTTCAAGGAGGAGATCGCCGCGCGCCGCCTGCGACCCCTGGTGGTCTCCTCCGGCCAGCGGATCGACGGGATCGACGCGCCGACGCTCCTGGAGCTGGAAGTCCGGCTGGAGTACAGCGACTGGTGCGGCCTGCTCGGCCCCCGGGGCATGCGCCCCGAGGACAGGGACGAGGCCGTCGCCCTGTGCGACAGGCTGGACGACACGCCGCGCTGGCAGGAGGTGTGCGCGGCCAACGGCTGGAACCGGGTGTATCTGAGCGGCGAGGATTTCCGCCAGTGGCTCGTCACCGAGACCGGACGCACCCGCGGGGTTCTCTACGACCTGGGGCTGCTCAGGTCCTCAAGCACAAGGTGTAGGGGTGGTTGCGTCAAGCGCCACTAGATGTAGGATCCTCACTCGTTGCTGGTTCGCCCTTCCGGGGGCGAGGCAAGAGGGAACCCGGTGAGACTCCGGGGCTGCCCCGCAGCGGTGAACGGGAACGACAACCGTCATGAGAGCACTGGGCGCACCTTGCCTGGGAAGCGACGGTCGGTAGGCGTGAGCAAGGCGCCCGTGAGTCCGAAAACCTGCCGGCGACCATGAAAACTGTCCAGGGCCTCGAGGGAGGGCTCGCGGAACGAGGCGGTCCGGCATGCCCGGAACCGCTCTCAGACGCGTGCGCCCTTCCGGCGGGAGCCAACGGGGGAATTACGAGCACGCGAGGGGTAAAACGTGACACAGACCTTGGTCGACGCCACCAAGGAGACCGGGAACGACCAGGTCGACCGCCGGTTGGCGATCGACGAGGCCGCCGCCCGGGTGATCACTGATCCGGCGAACTCCAAGATCGCCGCCGGGATGCTGGCCGAGCTGATCGCCGACGAGGCCGCCGGGCACGGGGTCCGGACCTTCTCCGAGTCCATCGCCGCGACGCACGCGGCCGGGCTCATCCAGGACGAGCTGGCCCGGTTCGTGGCCGCCAACGCCACGGCGCTGGACGCGCTGGTCGCACCGGACGCCGACGGGCGCTTCGAGTACTTCGGGCTGCGCACGGTGTACGACCGCTACCTGCTGCGCCACCCGGAGACCCGCAAGGTCCTGGAGCGGCCCCAGCACTTCTTCCTCCGGGTGGCCTGCGGCCTGTCGGAGACCGTCGACGAGGCCGCCGAGCTGTACGCGCTCATGACGACCCTGTCCTACCTGCCGAGCTCGCCCACGCTGTTCAACTCCGGCTCGCGCAGGCCCCAGCTCTCCTCCTGCTTCCTGCTCGACTCTCCCCGGGACGACCTGGAGGCCATCTACGAGCGCTACGGGCAGGTCGCGCGACTGTCCAAGTACGCCGGGGGGATCGGGATCGCCTGGACGCGGGTCCGCTCGCGCGGCTCGCTGATCCGGGGCACCAACGGTCACTCCAACGGCATCGTGCCGTGGCTGCGCACGCTGGACTCCAGCGTCGCCGCGGTCAACCAGGGCGGTCGTCGCAAGGGCGCGGCCTGCGTCTACCTGGAGTCCTGGCACGCCGACGTCGAGGAGTTCCTCGAACTGCGGGACAGCACCGGCGAGGAGGCCCGCCGTACGCACAACCTGAACCTGGCGAACTGGATCCCCGACGAGTTCATGCGCAGGGTCGAGGCCGACGGCGTCTGGTCGCTGTTCGACCCCAAGGAGGTCCCGCACCTCACCGACCTGTACGGCGCCGCGTTCGAGGAGGCCTACCGGGCCGCCGAGGCCGAGGGCCGGTTCGTCAAGCAGATCCCGGCCCGCTCGCTGTACGGCCGGATGATGCGCACTCTCGCCCAGACGGGCAACGGCTGGATGACCTTCAAGGACGCGGCCAACCGGACCTCCAACCAGACGGCCCGCCCCGAGAACGTCATCCACCTCTCGAACCTCTGCACCGAGATCCTCGAGGTCACCAACGACGCCGAGACCGCCGTCTGCAACCTCGGCTCGATCAACCTCGCCGCCCACCTCACCGGCGAGGGAGTCGACTGGGTACGGCTGCGCGCGACCGTCCGCACCGCCGTGCGGTTCCTGGACCGGACCATCGACCTGGGCTTCTACCCGACGCCCGAGGCGAGGACGGCCAACGAGAAGTGGCGCCCGATCGGGCTGGGCGTGATGGGCCTGGCCGACGTGCTGTTCGCGCTGCGGCTGCCGTTCGACTCGCCGCAGGCGCTGGAGCTGTCCACCCGGATCTCCGAGGAGATCGCCCTCGCCGCCTACGGCACGTCCGCGGACCTGGCCGTCGAGCGGGGCCGCCACCCCTCCTACGACGAGACCAGGGCCGCCGGCGGCGTGCTCCACCCCGACCACTACGACGCCGCGCGATCGGCGGAGTGGACGGCGATCAGGGAGAGGATCGCGACGACCGGCCTGCGCAACTCGCTGATGATCGCGATCGCGCCCACCGCCACCATCGCCTCCATCGCGGGCTGCTACGAGTGCATCGAGCCCCAGGTCTCCAACGTCTTCAAGCGCGAGACCCTGTCGGGGGAGTTCCTCCAGGTCAACCGCTACCTGGTCCGCGACCTGCAGGCCCGCGGCCTGTGGACCCCGCAGATCCGTGACGCGATCAAGCGTGCCGACGGCTCCGTCCAGGACATCCCCGAGATCCCCGCCGACCTCAAGGTGCTCTACCGGACCGCCTGGGAGCTGCCGCAGAAGGCGCTGATCGACCTGGCCGCCGCGCGCACGCCGTACATCGACCAGTCGCAGTCGCTGAACCTCTTCATGGCCACGCCGACCATCGGCAAGCTCTCCTCGATGTACGCCTACGCATGGAAGTCCGGTCTCAAGACCACCTACTACCTGCGCTCGCGCCCGGCCACCCGGATCTCGCAGGCCACCGTGCAGGCGCCCGCGGCCCAGGCGGCGCAGACCGTGCTCGACCCCGAGGCCGTCGCGTGCTCCCTGGAGAACCCCGAGTACTGCGACGCCTGCCAGTAGGCATTTTTTTTCAGGAAAGGCTTTGCCCTGATGTTGCTCGACCCTGGAATGGACCTCACGCTGCGGCCCATGCGGTACCCGGAGTTCTACGAGCGCTACCGGGCCGCGATCCGCAACACCTGGACCGTGGAGGAGGTGGACCTCACCTCCGACCTGGCCGACCTGGCCAGGATGACGCCCGAGGAACGTCACCTGATCAACCGCCTCGTCGCGTTCTTCGCGACCGGTGACTCGATCGTGGCCAACAACCTCGTGCTGAACCTCTACCAGCACGTCAACGCCCCCGAGGCGCGCCTGTATCTCAGCAGGCAGCTGTTCGAGGAGGCCGTGCACGTCCAGTTCTACCTGACCCTCCTGGACACCTACCTGCCCGATCATGAGGAGCGGGTCCAGGCCTTCTCCGCGATCGAGCACATCCCCTCGATCCGGAACAAGGCCGAGTTCTGCTTCCGGTGGATCGACTCGCTCGGCGACCTGACCCGGCTGGAGACGCGGGAGGACCGGCGGGCGTTCCTGCTCAACCTGATCTGCTTCGCCGCGTGCATCGAGGGCCTGTTCTTCTACGGCGCCTTCGCCTACGTCTACTGGTTCCGGTCCAGGGGTCTGCTCAACGGCCTGGCCACCGGGACCAACTGGGTCTTCCGCGACGAGTCCATGCACATGGAGTTCGCCTTCAGCGTGGTGGAGACCGTGAGGGCGGAGGAGCCGGAGCTGTTCGACGACAAGCTCGGCGAGCAGGTCACGCGGATGATCGAGGAGGCGGTGGCGGCCGAGCTCGCCTTCGCGGCCGATCTCTGCGGCGACGGGCTGTTCGGGATGAGCGTGGACCAGATGCGCCAGTATCTGGAATACGTCGCCGACCAGCGGCTGGTCCGGCTCCAGATGCCCGTCCGGTACGGCACGGCCAACCCGTTCGCGTTTATGGAGCTTCAGGATGTGCAGGAATTGGCTAACTTTTTCGAGCGGCGGGTCTCGGCCTACCAGGTGGCGGTCGAGGGGAGTGTTTCCTTCGACGAGTCCTTCTGATTACCTGGTGAGTCTGGCCCGTCAGGGGTAGAGACGACGAGGGGGACGCCGTCAGTGTCCAGCTGGATCTATTTGCTCACGTCCGTGCTGTTCGCCGTGGTGATCGTGGAGCTGCTGAGGCGGGCGTTACGGTGGCGGCTGATCGGTGAGAAGTGGGTCCTCGCCGCGCCGCTCGTGCGGCGCTGCACCTGGCCGGCGTTCATGACGGCGGCGGTGGTGACCGCCTACGCGGTCTACGAGCCGGGCATGGCCGACGACTCGATCAGCCCGCTGATCCAGCGGCTGCTCAGCCTGGCCATGATCGGCGGCGTCTCCTGGCTGGTGATCCAGGCCGCCTTCGCGGTCACCGACGTGGTGCTGGACCGGCTGGTCGCCGTCGAGGGGGAGGGCAACCGGCGGGCTCGCCGGATCCGCACCCAGATCACCCTGGTCCGCCGGGTGGCCTCGGCGGTGATCATCGTGGTGGCGCTGGGCGCGATGCTCTTCACCTTCCCCCAGGTACGCGCGCTCGGCGCCGGACTGCTGGCCTCCGCCGGCATCGCCGGCGTGGTCGTCGGTATCGCCGCCCAGTCCACCCTGGGCAACCTGCTCGCCGGGCTGCAGCTGGCCTTCAGCGACGCGCTCCGCCTGGACGACGTGGTCGTGATCCAGGAGCAGTGGGGCCGGATCGAGGAGCTCAGCCTCACCTACGTGGTCGTGCGGTTGTGGGACGAGCGCCGCCTGGTGCTGCCGGTCTCCTATTTCACGTCCAACTCCTTCGAGAACTGGACCCGGCACGGCAGCCGGGTGATCGGCGCGGTGTTCCTCCGCCTGGAGTGGTCGGTGCCGGTGGACGAGCTGCGCGCCGAGCTCTACCGGGCGCTGCGCGAACACCCGCTGTGGGACCAGAAGGACTGGACCCTGCAGGTCACCGACACCCTTCCCAACGGTTTGCTGGAGCTGCGCGCTTTGATGAGCGCCGCCGACTCTCCCAGCGCCTGGGACCTCAAGTGCGACATGCGCGAGCACATGGTGAAGTTCATCCGGGACAAATACCCCGAGGCGCTGCCCCGGTTCCGGGTCGACGCCCCGGATGAGGCGGCGGGCATGCTGTCCGGGCTGTTCGCCGGAGGGGGAGGGGTTCGCGAGGCGCGGCCCTCGGAGAGCGACGGGAGCGCTGACGGCAGGTCGGCCTAGGCGACCGCGGGGCCCCACCTCGGATAGCGCGGTCGCGGCGTCCGGGCCTCTCGGGTCCGGGGGCTGCCCGCATGATCATACGAACGCCCCGGGAGAATCTATCTCGTGCAGATTCCCGCCGGTTTCGAACTGTCCGTCGATGACCACGTCGCCACGTTGCGGATCAACCGCCCCGAGAAACGCAACGCGATGAGCGTGGCCATGTGGCGTGCTCTGCCCGGCCTGCTCGCGGCGCTGGAGAACGATTCCGGCGTGCGCGTTCTCGTGCTCACGGGGGCGGAGGGCACCTTCTGCTCGGGGGCCGACATCTCGGAGATCGCCGGGCTCTCCGAGGCCGGCGACGACACGGGACTGACCGTCACCGCCGAACGGGCGCTGGCCGCGTTCCCCAAGCCGGTGATCGCGATGATCGAGGGCTTCTGCGTGGGCGGCGGCTGCCAGCTCGCCCTCGCCTGCGACCTGCGCTTCGCCGCCGAGGACGCTCGTCTCGGCATCACCCCGGCCAAACTCGGCGTCGTCTACCCGCTGAGCTCCACCCGCCGCCTCGTCGACCTCGTCGGCCCGTCCACCGCCAAGTTCCTCCTCTTCTCCGCCGAACTCGTCGACGCCGGCCGTGCCCTCCGAACCGGACTGGTGGACGAGGTCCTGGCGCCCGAGGCATTGTCCGAGCGCGTGTACGGCTTCGCCCGCACGCTGGCGACCCGCTCCCTGCTCACCCTGGCCGCGGCCAAGGAGATCGTGGACGGCCGGGCCGACGAGGCGCGCTTTCGCCGATGGCAGGAGGAGTCACGGGAGGAGGTCGCCGAAGGCGTCGCCGCCTTCATGGAACGACGGGCCCCGCGCTTCCCCTGGCGCGGGACGGCGCCAGGGAGGTGACCCCGTAGGGGATCGGGCTCCGGGGCTACCGTTCGACGATCTCGTTCTTGCCGATGACCACGATGCCGTTCTGGGTCACCGCGAAGCGGCTGCGGTCGTATTCGAGGTCGAAGCCGATCCGGGCGCCGTCCGGGATGATCACGTTCTTGTCGATGATGGCCCTGCGGACGATGGCGCCGCGGCCCACCTTCACGTTGCCCATCAGCACCGAGTCCTCGACCTGGGAGTGGGAGTGCAGCACCACGCCGGGGGAGAGGATGGAGCGCTCCGCCAGCCCACCGGAGACGATCACGCCCGCGGAGACCAGCGAGTCGATCGCCCTGCCCACCCGGTCGCCGTCGTTGTGCACGAACTTCGCCGGAGGGAGCGGGTCGTGGCCGGTGTAGATCGGCCACTGGCCGTTGTAGAGGTTGAAGACCGGGTGCGCCGAGATGAGGTCCATGTGGGCCTCGTAGTAGGCGTCGAGGGTCCCGACGTCCCGCCAGTATCCCCGGTCGCGCTCGGTGGAGCCGGGCACGACGTTGTCGGCGAAGTCGTACACCTCGGCGCTGCCCGACTTCACCATCATCGGGATGATGTTGCCGCCGAGGTCGTGTTTGCTGGTGGGGTCGAGCGCGTCCTCCCTGAGCGCGTCGAGCATCGCCTGGGTTTTGAAGACGTAGTTGCCCATCGAGGCGTAGACCTGGTCGGGCGCGTCCGGCAGTCCGACGGCGTCCTTCGGCTTCTCGCGAAAGGCCACGATCTTGCGCCCCGCCGGATCGGTCTCGATCACCCCGAACTGGTCGGCCAGCGAGATCGGCTGCCGGATCGCGGCCACCGTCACCTCGGCGCCTGATTCGACGTGCTGCTGCACCATCTGCCGGGGATCCATCCGGTAGATGTGATCCGCGCCGAACACGATGACGTGGTCCGGCATCTCGTCGTAGATCAGATTCAGGTTCTGGAACAGGGCGTCGGCCGACCCGGAGAACCAGTGCGGTCCGAGCCGCTGCTGGGCGGGAACGGGCGTGACGTAGTTGCCCAGCATCGCCGTCAGCCGCCAGGTTCGGGAGATGTGCCGGTCGAGACTGTGGTTCTTGTACTGCGTCAGCACGACGATCTGGAGGTAGTGACCGTTGGCCAGGTTCGACAGCACGAAGTCGACGAGCCGGTAGATCCCCCCGAACGGCACCGCGGGCTTGGCTCGATCCGCCGTCAAAGGCATCAGCCTCTTGCCTTCACCGCCGGCGAGCACGATCGCGAGGACTTTCATAAGTGGACCTTAACCTGATGAGCAGGGCTGAAACACTAAGCTGATCGTATGCGAGTGGATCTGCTGACCCGTGAGTATCCCCCCGACGTCTACGGAGGGGCAGGAGTTCACGTCGAATACCTTTCCCGGGAGCTGCGCCGGCTCGCCGACGCCCGGGTGCGCTGTTTCGGAGCGTCACGACCCGAGCATGGCGTCGAGGCCTACCGGGTGCCCGGTGGGCTGGAGACGGCCAACGCCGCGCTCCAGGTTCTCGGGGTCGATCTGGAGATGGCGGCCGGCTGCGAGGGCGCGGATCTGGTGCACAGCCACACCTGGTACGCCAATTTCGCGGGTCACGTCGCCAAGATGCTGTACGGCACGCCGCATGTGGTGACCACGCACAGCCTGGAGCCGTTGCGGCCGTGGAAGGCCGAGCAACTGGGCGGCGGTTACACACTGTCATCGTGGGCCGAGCGCGGTGCCCTGGCGAGCGCCGACGCGATCATCGCGGTATCGGAGGGAATGCGGCGCGACGTGCTCGCGAACTATCCCGAAATCTCATCGGAAAAAGTTTCGGTGATCCACAACGGGATCGACACCGGCGAGTACGCCCCCGACCGGGGCACGGACGTTCTGGAGAGACACGGCATCGACGCGGGGAGGCCGTACGTCGTCTTCGTCGGCCGGATCACCCGGCAGAAGGGCCTGGTCCACCTGCTCCACGCCGCCAGGGACTTCCACCCCGACGCCCAGCTGGTGCTCTGCGCGGGCGCGCCCGACACCCCGGAGATCGCCGCCGAGGTCACCGGGCTCGTCCGGGGCCTGGAACGGGACGGCGTCATCTGGATCTCGGAGATGCTTCCCCGCCCCGAGGTGATCCAGATCCTCACCCACGCGACCGTGTTCGTCTGCCCCTCGGTCTACGAGCCGATGGGCATCGTGAACCTGGAGGCGATGGCCTGCGAGACCGCCGTCGTGGCCACCGCCACCGGCGGCATCCCCGAGGTCGTGGCCGACGGCTCGACCGGTCTGCTGGTCCCGATCGACCAGGGCGCCGACGGCACCCCGCACGATCCGGATCGGTTCGCGGCCGACCTCGCCGAGCGGGTCAACCGGCTCCTCGCCGATCCCGGCCTCGCCGGGCGGATGGGCGCGGCCGGACGGGCCCGCGCCGTGGAGCACTTCTCCTGGGAGCGGATCGCCGAGCGGACGATGGATCTGTACCGGTCGATCAGCCGGTGATGAAGTGCAGGATCACGTTGTGGACGTGGTGGGCCTTGTTGTCCCCCCGGAACTCCACCTCGTAGGTGTGGGTTCCCACGTGGATGGCGATGGCGCCGGAGGAGAAGAACGAGCCGACCAGGGATTTGTTGCTCACCACGCTGACCGCTGAGACCTTCGAGTAGGGGATGCTCGTGATGGCGATCTTCTTGCCGACGAAGGACTTGTCCTGCACGATCACGCGCTTGTCGGTGAGCCCCAGGAAGCCGGTGCCGGTGCCGACCGCGTCGTAGACGGCGATGATCTGCTCACCCGGCATGAGGCCGCTCTCGATCTGCTGGAACTGTTCCTTCCGGTCGTACACAACCTGTGCCATGACACTCGCAATCTCTAGATGATCTGCGTGCCTGTGCAACGAACGTCCCATGAGCGGGGTTCCTGAGACCAGTAGGGTCGTGTCGTGAGCTTTCAGATGAGGATCACCGACCGTCACGGCGGCACCAGCGCGGAGCCGTACGGCAGCCGCAATCTCGGGGGCGGATGCGGGGACGACCCGGACGCGGTCGCCGCCAACCGGGCCAGGACCGCCGCCGAGTTCGGTCTGGACCGGGTCGTGTTCATGCGGCAGGTCCACAGCGCCGACGTCCGTTACGTGAGCGAGCCGTTCGGCGACGACCCGCCCCCGCTGGACGGGATCTGCACCGACGTGCCCGGCCTCGGCCTGGCCGCGCTCTGCGCCGACTGCGCCCCCGTCCTGCTGGCCGACCCGGAGGCGGGTCTGGTCGGGGCCGCGCACTCGGGGCGGGTCGGCACGGTCTCCGGGGTGGTTCCCGCTCTGGTCGCGGAGATGGCCGGGCGCGGCGCGGAGCCGGCGCGAATGACCGCTCTGATCGGCCCGATGGCGTGCGGCGGTTGTTACGAGGTCCCCGCCGAGATGCGGGACGAGGTCGCGATGACGCTTCCCGAGGCCTGGTCGGTCACCCGCCAGGAGACCCCCGCGCTCGACCTGCGCGCCGCGATCACCTCGCAGCTGGCCAAGGCGGGCGTCTCGGAGATCACCCACGACGCCCGGTGCACCATCGAGACCGCCGATCTGTTCTCCCACCGCAGGGATGCCAGGACGGGGCGTTTCGCGGGTTACGTCTGGCTGGAGGTCTGAGACGCGGACACCGGTTCCGGCCCGCGTCTCAGGCCCGGATCATGAGGAAACGCGCTCCAGCACGACCACGGGGATCTCCCGGGCGGTCTTCGTCTGGTACTCGTCGTAGGCCGGCCAGGTCGCGGTCATGATCTGCCAGAGTTCGGGCTTCTCCGCGGCGGTGGCGGTGCGTGCTCTCGCGGTGAACCGGTCTCCCAGAACCTGGACCTCGACCTCGGGGTTCGCCTGAAGGTTGAGATACCAGGCGGGCGGGGCGTCGGCCCCGCCCTTGGACGCCACCACGAGGTAGTCGTCGCCGTGACGCTGGTAGATGAGCGGCGTCTCCCGCCGCTCACCGCTTTTACGGCCCGTGGTGGTCAGGAGCAGGGTGACGGTGCCCTGCCACTCGTGACCCTCCGCGCCGTCGGTCGCCAGGTAACGCTCGACATGCTCTTTTCCGAACAGCGTGAACGGCATGATCGATCCCCTTTGAGGAATACGGATAGTCCCTATCGCTCAGCAGGATATCGACCTCGTCGATCGGCGAAGGCGTCAGTCGGCCGACAGGATGCTCCCGTAGGCGCGGGCGGCCAGGGCCGCGATCAGCTCGTGCGAGCCGAGAAGGCCGGCGCAGTCGACCCCGATCTCCGCGGCGGCGGCGCTCGCGAGGTCCGGGGCGGCCTCGGGACCGACGACGCACGGGGACAGGGCGATGCGCTCGGCGCCGATGCCGCGCAGCCGTTCGGCGGCTTCGGCGACGCCGGGCGCGCTGTCCAGCGAGGCGACCAGCACGGGAAGCGTCAGCCGTGAGGCCAGCAGCACGGCCGTCGGCTGTGCCTCCGACACGGCGTTCTCGCCGCCGACGGTGGCGAGGATGATGGCGTCGACCGGACTGGAGACGTTGAGCAGCCGCACCCGGTCGGCCCGTGCCAGGCCCTTCTCGGCGAGGCGGATGTGCAGGGCCTCGGCGAGAAGCGGGTGTGGCCCCAGGGAGTCGGTGACCGTCACCGAGACCCCGCTCGTCGCCACCGCCATGGAGATCAGCCGGTCCGCGACCGGATGCGGACCGGTCAGCAGCGGAACCACGATGGCGGCGGTGCCGTCCTCGGGGCGCTCGCGGGCGGCGGCCTCCAACTCGGCGGTGAGCTCCTTGGGATCCTCGCCGAGACCGGCGAGACGGACCTGGATCTGCGGATTGTCCGCCCGTATGAGGGCCGCGATCTCGGCGATGACGCCTGAGGCGTCGCCGAGTGTGGTCAACACCAGCGCGGGTGCCTCCGGCGGCAGCTGGGAGGGCACGGGCCTGCGGTGCCTGCCGGAGGGTCGAACGGCGCGTCCTCGCACGGGGAGGTTGGAACTCTCACTCACATGCGCGGACTCTAGGCCCATTTGACGGTCTCCGTAGTGAGAAACGGCAGCAATTCCGTCACGACATCCAGCGAGAAGGAGATTTCGGTCTCGCGCCCGGCGTCCCGGCGGGACGTCAGCCTCTTCCTCCGCTTCGGGCGGTGACCTGACGTCGTCCTATCCGGCGTGTGATCGATCAGGCAGACCGAAGACGGGGATCAGGTCTCCCTGTGCCCCTCCCACTCGTCCTCCAGAGCCGAGTGCACGATGGAGTCGCGCCAGACTCCGCGGGCCCGCACGTGGTGTCTGATCCGGCCCTCCTCGACCATTCCGGCGACCAGCATCGCGAGCTGGGCGGCGGTGTTGGCCGGGGAACGGGCGCCCCAGATGCGGTGCAGGCGCAGGTGCTTGAACCCGAACAGCAGCGTCAGCCGGATCAGGTCGGTGCCCATGCCCCGTCCCCAGTGGTCGGGGCGCAAGCCCAGGCCGATCTCCGCGCTGTGCGGATGGTCGGCCTCGATGTGCAGCCGGGCGACGCCGATGGCCCCGGAACTCTCCGGCTCGGTCACCGCGAACACGTAGAGCAGCCGGGGCTCGGCCTCGGCGGCCCTGAGCGCTTCGGCGACGACCTCCTCGACCTCCTCGCGGGTGCGCGGGTCGAACGGCAGATGCTCGGTGGCGGTGGGGTCGCCGTAGACGGCGTGCAACGCGTCGACGTCGTCGACGGTGACTTCCCTCAGCCGGAGTCTCTTGCCGGAGATCTCAACGTGGCGCATGGGCAGACGCTAACGCCTCAGAAGCCCCAAGGCTAGAGAACGTTCTCACTGGGGGCTATACCACCGGGCGGGCGGCGCGGGGAATGGCCGTCCCCCGCGCCGCCCGCCCGGCTTCCCTTCGTGGAGATCTCAGGGGTTCCGGGAAGCGGCCCCTGCGCGCGTTCCCGGGTGGTCGGTGAGGTCGAGGTCGCGCGTCTCGGGGGCCAGCGCCAGTCCGACGGCGGTGACGGCCAGCGCGGCGACCACGTAGAGGGAGATGGCGAGGGTGCTGCCGAACCGGTCGAACAGTGCCAGGGCGATGATCGGGGCCAGCGCGCCGCCGAAGATGCCGGCGACCTGGTAGCCCATGGAGGCGCCGCTGTAGCGCAGGCGGGTGCTGAACAACTCGGCGATGAACGCCGCCTGCGGGCCGTACATCGCGGCGTGGCAGGCCAGGGCCACGATGGAGGCCAGCGCGATCACCGGGAAGGACTTGGTGTCCAGCAGCGGGAAGAACGCGAACACCCAGATCGCGGCCCCGATCACGCCCGCGAGGTAGACCGGGCGGCGGCCGACCCTGTCCGACAGCGCGCCGAACAGGGGGATCAGGAAGAGCTGGCAGGCGGAGCCGATCAGCACCGCGTTCAGCGCGACTCCGCGTTCGAGCTTCAGCGGGCCGGTGACGTAGGCGAGGATGTAGGTCACGAAGGTGTAGAAGGCGACGTCCACGCCGATGCGCGCGAGGACCGCGGAGACCAGGGCGCGCGGGTGCGTGCGCAGCACGTCCAGCAGCGGCATCCGGGCCTTCTTGCCCGAGCGCTCGACCTCGGCGAACAGCGGCGACTCCACGATCCGCAGGCGGATCCAGAGCCCCACGACCACCAGCAGGCCCGACAGGAGGAAGGGCACCCGCCAGCCCCACGACAGGAACGCCTCCTCCGACAGCGTCGCCGACAGGAGTCCGAGCACGCCGGCCGCCAGCAGGTTCCCGGCGGGCACGCCGACCTGGGGCCAGCTCGCGTTGAAGCCGCGCCGCCGCGGGTCGCCGTGCTCGATGGACATGAGCACGGCCCCGCCCCACTCGCCGCCCAGGCCGAGGCCCTGAAGGAAGCGGAGGGTGACCAGCAGCAGCGGGGCGGTCACGCCGATGGTGGCGTAACCGGGCAGCAGGCCGATGAGGAAGGTCGCGATTCCCATCAGCAGCAGGGTCACCACGAGCACGTTCTTGCGGCCGACCCGGTCGCCGAAGTGGCCGAACACGATGCCGCCGAGCGGCCGTGCGACGAATCCGATCGCGTAGGTGAGGAACGCCAGCAGCGTTCCGGTGAGCGGTTCGAAGGTGGGGAAGAAGAGCTTGTTGAAGACCAGGGCGGCGGCTGAGCCGTACAGGAAGAAGTCGTACCACTCCAGGGAGGTGCCGACCAGACTGGCCGCGATGACCCGTCTGGTTTGAGTGCTTGCCATCGCACGCGCTCCTTAACTTCTAGGGGGTCCCCTCAACGTAAGGATTGTTCAACAATTCGACAATAGGTTTGTTCGATGATTTCTTGTGAGAGTGGACAACGCCATCGCCGCACTGCAGCACGACCGTGACCGCCTCGGGCGCAGCAGCACCGCCGAACGGGTCGCCGACGTCCTCAGGGACCGGATCGCCGAGGGGCTCTTCGTCCCGGGCCAGCGCCTGTCGGAGGAGACCATCGGGGTGGCCCTGGGGGTCTCGCGCAACACCCTGCGCGAGGCGTTCCGGCTCCTGGGGCACGAGCGCCTGCTGGAGCACCGGCTCAATCGGGGCGTGTTCGTGCGCGTGCTGTCGGTCGAGGACGTGGCCGACGTCTACCGGGTGCGCCGGGTGATCGAGTGCGCCGCCGTACGGCGCAGCGGGAGCGCCGGGCCCCAGGCGCTGGCTCTCATCGGGGAGTCCGTGCGGGAGGCGAACAGGGCCGCGGCCGAAGGCCGGTGGCAGGACGTGGGGACCGCCAACATCCGCTTCCACCAGATGATCGCGGCCCTGAACGGCAGCCCCCGCCTGGATGAGACGATGCGGCAACTTCTGGCGGAGCTCCGGCTGGTCTTTCACGTCATGAAGAATCCGCGGGCGTTCCACGAGCCTTTTGTCGCCCGGAACCTGCACCTGCTCGAACTCATGGAGGCCGGTCGCGCGGCGGAGGCGGAGCGGGAGCTGGAGTCCTATCTGGACGAGGCGGAGGAACTCCTGGTAAGGGCTTACATACCGGAGCCGTAGTCGTGAATGGAATGGAGGAGAATAAGCGGATGATCTCCCCTATTCCGAATGTGCTCGTGGTCACCGGCCCCGGCCTGGTCGCTGATCTGCGACTGCTCACCGAGGTGGCCGACCGCGAGTTCGAGGCCCTCGGCGTCAGCGGGAAGGTGTCAGCGGTCCTCGACGCGTCCGAACTGCGGACCGCGCTGGAATTCCCCGGTCCCGTGGTCGTCGTCCCCGGCCCGGAACCAGAGATCCGGAGCATGTCCGGCGGGCGCCCCAACGTTGTCTGGCTCGACCTGGCCAAGTCCGAGGCCCCGCCCGCGGCGCTCGGGGAGACCGGGGACGGCGCGCCGGGCACCCACATACACGGGCGAGGGGTCTGGGGGCTGACCTGGGCGATCAGGCACGCCGTGCATCGGTCGCGGTGGCCCGCGAAGAGGGTCGCCTACGGCGAGCACCCCGACCAGTGGGCGGAGGTACGGCTGCCGCACGAGACCGCCGGGACGATGCCGGTCGCGGTGCTGGTGCACGGGGGTTTCTGGCGTTCCATCTGGGCCGCGGACCTGATGGACGCGCTCAGCGTCGACCTGGCCGAGCGGGGGTTCGCCACCTGGAACCTCGAATACCGCCGCGCCGACCTTCACGGATGGGCCGCGACCACCGAGGACGTCGCCACGGGTGTCGCGCTGGCGGCGCAGGGCGCGTCCGGCCCTGTCGTGGCGATCGGCCACTCGGCCGGAGGGCAACTCGCCCTCCGCGCCGCCGCCGACGATCCCCGGATCACCCTCGTCGTCTCGCTGGCCGGGGTGCTCGACCTGGTGGAGGGCGACCGCAGGCACCTGAGCTCCGGCGCGGTCGCCGCGGCCCTCGGCGGATCGGCGTCCGAGGTGCCCGAGGTCTACCGGCGGTCCAGCCCGCTGGAGCGCCTTCCCCTCGGGGTGTCCCAGCTCATCGTGCAGGGCGGGGGCGACGACCTCGACCTGGTCGACCTGGGCCGACGCTACGCTCGCGCGGCTCAGGAATCAGGGGATGAAGTGATTTATCTGGAAATGTCGGGCGATCACTTCGACGTCATCGACCGGGCCTCGCCGATCTGGAGGGCGACCGCCGGAGTGATCGCCGAGCACAGGCACTAGAAGTGTTTTTCCGGGTGGTCGGGGCGGTTGCCGGCAGGTGGGGCATCGGCCTGCCCAGGTAGACGGCGGGGCCTGGAGCTCGTTGAGGATCGCACGGAGCGTCGGGCCCGTCGGCGGGGTGCCGGATGTGACGACCGGCCGGCTCGGCTGAGGCAAGTGGTACATCCGATCGGCCCGGAAGTGGAATAGTCGGCTGGTCCGCTTCCCGGCTAGCGTCGAAGATATGGACATCAAAGGCAATACCGCCCTGACCGTGCTTTTCCATGGGACGCCGCCCAAGCTCCCCGAGGCCGCCGAGGTGATGACCGCGCTCATCGAATTGCCGCCCGGCGACCCCGGTTCCCCGCCGCACCGGCACTCGGGCCCGGTGTACGGCTACATGCTCGAAGGAGAGATGATCTTCGAGCTGGAGGGCGAGCCGGAGCGGGTGATCCGCGAGGGGGAGGCGTTCTGGGAGCCCGGCGGCGACGTCATCCACTACCAGGCGGCCAACAACCTGTCCGGCACGTGGAGCCGGTTCGTCGTGGTCATGATCGGCGCGCCCGATGAGCCGATGCTCACCTATGTCGACGACGTGGAGCTCGCGGCCCGCCGTGACCGCCGTGCTCCCCGGCCGAACTGATGGCGGCCGGCATGCGGATCCTCCTCGCGGGAGCGACAGGAGTCATCGGCCGGCGGGTGGTGCCGCTGCTGGTCGCCGAGGGGAACCAGGTCACCGCCCTCACCCGGAGGCCCGGCCGGACCGCCACGCTGCGCGCGCTGGGCGCGGAGCCGGTGGTGGCCGACGCCCACGACCGCGAGGGACTCGCCGCCGCCGTCGAAAAGGCCGCGCCCGACATCGTGATGCACCAGCTCACCGACCTGGCCGCGGCTGACCACGCGGCGAACGCGGCACTGCGCAGGCAGGGCACCCGCAACCTGGTCGACGCGGCACTCGCCGCCGGCGTACGCCGGATGGTGGCACAGAGCATCGCGTGGGTCTACGAGGCGGGGGACGAGCCGGCCGGAGAGACGACGCCGCTCGATCTCGCCGCGCCGGGGGACCGCGGAGGACGGGTGCGGAGCGTGGCGGCGCTGGAGGCGGCCGTCCACGAGATGCCCGAGTGGGTCGTGCTGCGCTACGGGTGGTTCTACGGTCCCGGGACGTGGCACGCGCCCGACGGCCTCGCCGCGGACATGGCGCGGGCGGGGAAACTGGCCGCCGACGGCGAGGTGGTCTCCTTCGTGCACGCCGACGACGCCGCCACCGCGGCGGTGCGGGCGCTCACCTGGCCCGCCAACGGCGCGGTCAACGTCTGCGACGACGAACCGGCGCCGGGCCGGGAGTGGGTGCCCGCCTTCTGCGCGGCCGTGGGCGCGTCGCCCCCGCCTTCCGCGGACACCGGCCGGCCGGGGTGGGCGCGCGGCGCGGACAATCGCCATGCCCGCGAGCACCTCGGCTGGGTGCCGAGGTATCCGTCGTGGCGGGACGGCTTCGCGGCGTTCGCCGGCGGCGCCCCTACCCGATAGCGCCGGCCGGCGAGACCAGCGAGACCAGCGCGTCGAGCGCCCGGCGCCAGGCGTGCTGCGGCGGCGAAGCGTAGCCGATGACCAGGGCGGCGGGCCGCTCCTCGCCCGTCGGGTGCCAGTAGCCTGCGGTGTGCAGGCCGTGCAGGAGCAGTCCCGCGCGCCCCGCCGTGGCGACCAGCTCGCGTTCGGCGGACGCGGAGGCGACCGGCAGCAGCGTGTGCAACCCGGCGGCGACGCCCGTGAGCGGCGTGTCGGTGACCGCCGCCAGCCGTTCGGCCAGTTCGTGGCGGCGTCGCCGGTAACCCAGCCGGGCTCGCCGTACGTGCCGGTCGTAGCCGCCGCCGGAGAACAGGTCGGCGAGCACGAGCTGGTCGATCACGGGGGGCGCCGAGCCGGTCTCCCGTATGGTCTGCAGCAGCGGATCGCGCAGCGGGGCGGGCACGACCAGCCAGCCGAGCCGCACCCCAGGCGCCAGGGTCTTGCTGGTGCTGCCCGCGTAGATCACCCGGTCGGGCGCCAGCGCCTGCATCGCGCCGACCGGCTGCTGGTCGTAGCGGAACTCGCCGTCGTAGTCGTCTTCGATCACGTAGGCGTCGTTCCGCCGGGCACGTTCGATGAACGCCGAGCGCCTCCCGGGCGCCAGCACGACGCCCCACGGGTGCTGGTGGGCCGGAGTGAGCAGCGCGAACCCCGTGTCGTCCGGGAGGCCCGACGGATCGGCGCCGTCCGCGTCCACCGCCAGCGGCACGGAGGCGATCCCCGCCGCGGCCAGCAGTTCGCGGTGCAGCACGAACCCCGGGTTCTCGGTCGCCGCGCGCCGGGCGCCGAGACGGTGGAAGGTGCGCGCGAGCAGCGCGAGCGCCTGGGTGAACCCCGCGGTGATCACCGTCGATCCGGCGCTCGCCCACACTCCGCGGGTCCGCGACACGTAGTCGGCGACCGCCAGGCGCAGCGCGGGCATGCCCGCCGGGTCGGGGTAGCCCATCTGCTCTGATTCCATCGTCGACATCACGCGGCGGACGCTCGACGCCCAGTCCGCGCGCGGAAAAGTGCCGGCGTCGGGCCGGCCGGGACGCAGGTCTCCCAGGGGCGCGGCGCGAGGCTCCACGGGACCGTGGCCGGCGGCCTCGCCGATGCCGGACTCCGGGAGCACGGCGGCCACCCGGGTGCCGGATCCGTGCGCGCCCGTCAGCCACCCCTCGGCGATGAGCTGTGTGTAGACCTGGACGACCGTGCCCCTGGACAGGCCGAGGTCGGCGGAGAGGCTACGGGTGCCGGGCAGCCGGGTGCCCGCGGTCAGCCGCCCCGACCGCACCGCCTCGCGCAGGGCGGCCTCCAGGGAGCGCCCCACCCCGCCGGCGCCGGGCAGATCGAGATGCAGGTCGAGCCCCGACCTGACGCCGGCCCGGCCGTCGTCCGATGAGCCTCGCGTCGACCGGTCCCCTGCCGCGTGGGCCTCGTCCCGAATTACCATGCCGCGACGGCGAGATCGGCGACCGGGACGGGCCGGACGCGGGCGGCGGCCTCGGCTCCGAGGCCGCCCGGCCCCGAGGCTCCGGATCCGGCGGTCCTCACGAGCCGGACAGCGCCCCCGACGGGCAGAGCTGTACGGCGCGGCGGACCGCAGCCTCCCGCGAGGCGGGCGGGTCGGGGTCGAGCAGCACCACGGTGCCGTCGTCCTCGCTCTGGTCGAACACCTCCGGCGCGGTGAGCACGCACATCCCGGCACCGATGCACACGTCGGTGTCTGCCTTGATCTTCATGGGAACCCCCTCCTGCCAGATGACCGGCGACCGTTTCTACCAGGTGACCGGCAACCGGTCGACTCCGTAGATGGCCATGTTGGCACGCATCGGGACCTCCTGCGGCGACACGGCGAGGCGCAGGTCCGGGAAGCGCCTCAGCAGCGCCGGGTAGGCGACGCCCATCTCGGTCCTGGCGAGCTGCTGCCCCAGGCACTGGTGCACGCCGTGACCGAAGGAGAGATGGCCCGTCGGCGGCCGCGTGACGTCGAGCGTCCCGGAGTCGTCGAAGCGCTCGCCGTCGCGGTTGGCGGCGTTCAGCGCGATCGTCACCGACTGGCCGGCCCGGATCAGCCGGCCGTCGAGCTCGACGTCCTCCACCGCGCACCGGATCGGGCCGAGGTGGACGATGGTGAGGTAGCGCAGGAGTTCCTCGACGGCGCTGTCCGTCACCGACGGGTCATCGCGCACCGCGGCCAGCTGCGAGGGGTTGGACAACAGCGCGAAGGTGCCGAGGGCGATCATGTTCGCGGTCGTCTCGTGCCCGGCGACGAGGAGGAGCACCGAGACGCCGGCCATCTCCTCGTCGTTCAGCTCCCCGCTCTCCACCATGCCGCTGATCAGGTCGTCCGCCGGCCGGGCGCGCTTGTGCCGTACGAGGTCTCGCAGGTAGTCCGTCAGGTCGTTGACGGCCGCCTCCGCCTCGTCGACCGTGGACTCGAGGTTGAGCAGCGTCCTGGAGTCTCGCTGGAACTGGTCGCGGTCGGAGTAGGGCACGCCGAGCAGCTCGCAGATGACGAGCGAGGGGATGGGCAGGGCGAAGGACTGGACCAGGTCGGTGGGCGGCCCGTCGAGCTCCATGGCGTCCAGCCGTTCAGCGGTGATCGTCTCGATCCAGGGCTCCAGCCGCTTCATCCGGCGCACGGTGAACTGGCCGGTCAGCATCCGCCTGAACCGGGTGTGCTCCGGCGGATCCATCCCCAGGAAGAATCCGGGCCGACGCTTCCTCCGCCGCTCGGTCAGGTGCGGGGAGATCGGCGAGTGCACGAGGTCCGGCAGGTTGCTGAAACGCGGATCGGCGAGTACGGCCCGCGCCATGGCGAAGCCGGTGACCAGCCACCCCTCGTGGCCGTCCGCGTAGGTCATCGGGCGGATCGGGTCCTCCTGCGCCCATCGCACCAGCGCCGAGGGCGGGTCGAAGCGATTCTCGCGTGCGGTCGGGAACGTCACCGGGCTGGATACGGCTTCGGTCATGGATGTCTCCCCCTGGAGAGTCAACGAACTCCTTGACTCCACATAACAACTTCTGACATTAAATTGCAACTGATGCAAAAAATCATTGAATGCAGTAACGTTGTTTCATGGCAGAGAGCTCGGGACTGCGAGAACGCAAGAAGTTACGCACCCGCCGTGCGCTGATCGAGGCGGCCCTGCGCCTCTTCACGGAGAAGGGCTACGAGGAGACCACCCTGGCGGAGATCGCCGCGGCCGTGGACATCTCGCCCCGGACGTTCTTCAGCTACTTCGCGACCAAGGAAGACGTGATCTTCTTCGACTCCCAGGCGCGCCTCGACAGGGCCCTCGCCGTGCTCGCCGAGCGGCGGCCGGGGGAGACGGTGGCCGAACTCATGCTGCGCGTGGTCGAGCACTCCCTGGCCTGGGCCACCGTTCCGGACGACGAGGCCGTGGGGCTGACCGCGGCCCGCGTGCATCTGATCATGTCGGTTCCGGCGCTTCAGGCGCGCGCGTTGCACGTGCTGGTCGACAGCCAGCGCGGGCTCGCCGAGGCGCTGCATCGGGCGCATCCGGAGGAACTCGACCTCGTCGAGGCCTTCGCCCTCGTCGGCGCCCTCGTCGGCGCCCCGACGATCACGGCGATGGCGCTCCTGGACAGGGGCGACCCGCCCGACCAGGTGTGGGCCGCCGCCCGGCAGGCCCTGGACATCGCCGTGCAGGGTCTGCGCTGGGTCGGCTCGCCGTACCGGCCCGAGCCCGTCTGACCGGGCCGCGAGGCCGTCGTTCGTCCGGCCTCTACGGCTGGGGCGGTGCCTGGACGGGTGAGAGCGGACGCCAGGGGACCGGGCTGGACAGCACCATCATGCTCGACGGGTGGCCGTACGGCGCGAGCCTGTCGATCATCTCCTCGAAGGCCGTCATCGAGGAGGCGGCCACCCGGAGCAGGCAGCAGGTGTCACCCGTCACCCGGTACACCTCAAGGATCTCCGGCCAGGCCAGCGCCTGCTCGTCGCGGAGCACGCAGCGCGGACCGTAACACGACATCCTGATCAGGGCGGCCACCCCGCGTCCGGCCAGCGCCGGATCCACCCGCGCGTGATAGCCGATGATCACTCCGGTCTCCTCCAGCCGCCGTACCCGCTCCGCCACCGCCGGAGCCGACAGGTGCACCCGCCGCGAGAGCTCGTTGTACGACAGCCGCGCGTCGTCCTGCAGTTCGGTCAGCAGCGCCCAGTCCATCGCGTCCACCGTCACGCTCCGTTATCCCCTAAGTCGATCGGCCTTGACGCCTTCCATTCAGAAGGCGAAATCTCATATCCCCTTTCCCATGGTATTTCGGTGCCGGCCCGAACGCATCAGGATGGAGCGTGAACAAGCGGAGGAACACCAATGATCACCATCAGGCAGCTCAGTGAGCAGGACCGGAAGACGCGGGCCGAGGCCAACGAGGGACTGCCCACGCTCGGATTCGACGCGGGCACGCCGTACGACGACTACGTCGGCACCGCCGTCCTGCACGGACTCCAGCGCACCGTCACCGACGCCCCCGAAGAGCTCGCCTTCCTGGTCACCACCCAGGTGATGGAGCTCTACTTCGGCCTGCTCCGCTCGGAGTGGAGGCTCGCCCAGCGGCAGCTCGACGAGGACGACGTCGCCGCCGCGACCCTCACGATCAAGCGCACGGTCAAGCACTTCGAGGCGCTCAACGCCGCGTGGGCGGCGCTGAGCTGGCTGACCCCGGCGCAGTTCAACTCCTTCCGCGACTCTCTGGGCGAGGGGTCGGGCTTCCAGTCGGCGTTCTACCGTCACGTGGAGTTCCTGCTCGGCAACAAGTCCGAGTCGCTCATCCGCCCGCATCGCCGCAACCCCGAGGCGTACAGGGAACTCGTGGAGGCACTGAACCGGCCGAGCCTGTACGACTCGGTGCTCGCCCTGCTCGCCCGGTCGGGCCACGCGATCCCCCGCGCGGTGCTGGAGCGTGACCTCACCGCCGAGTACAAGCCCAGTCCCGAGGTCGAGGCGGTCTGGGCCGAGGTGTACGGCGGGCCGCTCGCGCCGCTGGCCGAGGCGCTGATCGACCTGGCCGAGCAGTTCTCCGACTGGCGCTATCGCCACCTGATGGCCGTGCGCCGCTCGATGGGCGCCAAGCCGGGTTCCGGCGGGTCAAGCGGCCTGAGCTGGCTGGAGCGGAGCATGCGGCGCGAGATCTTCCCTGAGCTCTGGACGGCCCGCACCCTCATGTGAGGGGGCTCGTCTCACCCCGGCGCCGCCGGCGAATCGAGTGATCGGCCGTCGTCCGCCTCCGCCCGGGCCCGCCAGAGGGCGGTCAGCCGGTGAGGATCGGGGCCGGGACCGAAGACCGCAGGGCGGTGATGAGGGCGGCGACGGCCGGGTGGGTGCCGGATCCCCGCCTGAAGGCGATTCGGGTGCGGCGGCGCATGGGCAGTTCGGTGAGCCGTACGCCGTCGGGTGGATCGGCCGCGCCGAGCTCCGGCACGAGTGCGACGCCCTGGCCCGCCGCGACCATCGCCAGCACGGTGGCGAAGTCGTCGATGTGGTGGCGGACCCTCGGGGCGAACCCGGCGGCCTGGCAGGCCCGCACGGTCATCGTGTGGCAGAGCGTGCCGGGGGTGGAGGCGATCCAGGGGTCGTCGCGCCGCCGGGCCAGCGCGCCGCCGGAGTCCTCGGGGCCCTCCGAGCCCGGATACCTGAGTTCTTCTGTCGAGCCCTTCGAGTCCTCTGGGTCCTTTGCGTCCTCCGAGCCCGGATACCTGGGCTCTTCCCTCAAGCCCGTCGAGCTTCCTGAGCCCCCTGGGTCCCCTGGGTCCTTCGAGGCCGGACACGTGGGCTCTTCCAGGGAAGCCAGATACATGGGTTCCTCCAGCAGGTCCTCGGTGTCCAGGGCGAGATCCGGGGGAGCGGGCACGAAGTCGTACTCATGGACGAGCGCGACGTCCAGGTCGCCCGCGCGCAGGCGGGGGGCCACCTCGGCGGGGTCGATCTCGTCCACCATCGGCTCCAGCCCGGGGTGCTCCCGGGCAAGGACGGTGAAGGCGGCGGGCAGGATCGCTCGGGTGGCGGTGGGAAAGGCCCCGATCCTGATCGTTCCGGTTAGGCCGGTGCGCGCGGCGGCCAGTTCGGCCGAGGCCCGCTCCAGTCGCTCCAGCACGGCCTCGGCGTGCCCGACCAGCGCGATCCCCGCCGAGGTGAGCACCACCCGGCGCCCGGTCCGCTCCAGCAGCGCCACCCCCGCCTCCCGCTCCAGGACCGCGAGTTGCTGGGAGACGGCCGAGGGGGTGAAGGCCAGCGCCTCGGCGACCGCCGTGATCGTGCCCCGGCGGGAGAGTTCGCGGAGCAGGCGGAGGCGCCGTACATCAAGCATCAGTTCAGCTTAACATTTTCGGAAGAAATGCGAACTGGACCTGCACGGTCGGCAGTGGCGAAGCTGGTGTCATGACTTTCCATGGGGTTCACATTCCTTTGATCACTCCGTTCGCCGAGGACGGCGAGGTCGCCGTGGAGGCGCTCGAAGGACTCGCGCACGCCGTGCTCGACGAGGGCGCGGCCGGACTGGTCGCGCTCGGCACCACCGCCGAGGTCGCGACGCTCACCGGGGAGGAGCGGCGGACGGTCCTGGAGACGTGCGCGCGGGTGTGCGGGGAACGGCGCGCGCCGCTGATCGTGGGCGCCGGATCCGCCGACACCCGGAGCACGGCCGAGGCGCTGGACGCGCTGAAGGCATGGCCCGAGGTGACGGCCGCGCTGGTGACCGTTCCGTCCTTCGTCCGCCCGTCCGAGGCCGGGGTGCTCGCCCACTTCGGCGCGCTGGCCGAGCGGACCCCGGTGCCGCTGGTGATCTACAACATCCCCTACCGGACAGGGCAGTCCGTGGGCGTGGACACGCTGCGACGGCTGGGGGAGCTGCCCATGGTGGCCGGGGTCAAGCACGCGGTCGGCGGGGTCGACCTGGACACCGTCATGCTGCTGGCCGACCCTCCCGGGGACTTCGCGGTGCTGGCCGGGGACGACCCGTTCTTCTCGGCCCTGCTCGCCCTCGGCGCCCCGGGTGGCATCCTCGCCTCCGCCCATCTGCGCACCGCGCTGTTCGCCGAACTGGCGGAGACCTGGCGATCGGGCGACACCGCACGCGCGCGTGCCCTGGGCCACCGCCTCTCCGCCCTGTCGGCGAGCGTGTTCGCCGAGCCCAACCCCACCGTGCTCAAGGGAGTGCTGCACGCCCAGGGCCGCATCCCCACGGCCTCGGTCCGGCTCCCGCTCGTCCCCGCCGGCAGGGCCTCGATCGAGGCCGTCCTGCGGCTGATGTGACGACGCTACCGGCCGCCTGAGCCGTTCGCCGGTCGCTCGTCGGCCGGCGGCCGGTCCATGGGGTCAGGCGCGCTGGCAGGTCGGGCACCAGAAGAGGTTGCGGCCGGAGAGCACCTCGGTGCGGACCTCGGTGCCGCAGAGGAAGCAGGGCATGGTCGAACGCCGGTAGACGTAGACCTCGCCGCCGTGGCCGTCGACGCGGGGCGGACGGCCCATCGCCTCCGGCGTGTGCTCGGGCCTGACCGTGTCGATGTGGCCCGCCCGCACGCCCTCGGCCATCAGGAACACCAGATCCGTCCAGATCGCCGACCACCGCTCGTGGGTGAGGTCGCGGCCGGGACGCGCCGGGTCGACGCCCTGCCGGAACAGCGCCTCGGCCCGGTAGATGTTTCCCACGCCCGCGACGACCGACTGGTCCATCAGCAGGGTCCCGATGGAGGTACGGCTGCGGCCGATCCGCCGCCAGGCGAGCTCCGGCTCGGCGTCCGCGCGCAGGGGGTCGGGCCCGAGCCTGGCGTGCAGCGCCTTCTTCTCGTCCGGGTCCAGCAGCTCACAGGTGTTGGGCCCGCGCAGGTCGGCGTACTCCTCCGTGGTGCTCAGGCGAAGCCGCACCATACCCGTCGGCGGGGGCGCCGGCGCCGGACCGAAGGTGTATTTGCCGTAGATGCCCAGATGCACATGGAGCCACCGGTCGTCGTCGAAGCCCAGCAGCAGATGCTTGCCGTGGGCGTCCGCCTCGGTGAGCACCCGCCCGTCGATCCGCAGGGCTCCGGCGGCGAACCTTCCCTGAGGGCTCTCGGCGTGAACCGCGGTTCCGGCGAACGCCCGCCGATGCTCCCCGGCCAGGCGGTGGATGGTGTGTCCTTCAGGCATGGTTCCAAAATCATACGGCGCGCTCACCGGTGGTGAGGATGACCCGGCGGCGAAGGAGAAGGGCGTGGGCCGACGCGGCGAGGACGGCCCCGGCCGCGTAGGCCAGGAGGTCGGCCGCGCCGAAGGTGCTGCCGAGCACCAGCCTGGCCACGACACTCGCCTCGGAGAGCGCGGCGGGAAGGGGCGTGAGCTGAGCCAGCTCGACCACCCAGCTGAACGCCAGCGCGCCGGCCGCCGCCCGGAACGGCGAGACCCGGGGCCACACCAGCACGATCAGCACGTACACGAGCACGGTGTAGAGGGCGTCACCGGCGTACTTGCCGAACCAGCCGCCGGTCAGCGCGCGGACGGACAGACCGGCGAGGACGGTGACAACGGCCAGGAGCGCGGCGAGCAGGCGAGTGCGGAGGACGGGGGACACCCGCCCACGATAACGCCGCGTGATGCGGAGTGCCTTTTCCCCGCCGCCGATCACACCTCGGCGTTCCGCTCCAGCCACGCGACGATGTGCTCCACATAGCTTTCAACGTTCAGCAGGGGCTTGCCGTCGAGGGTGAGCACCGCGATGAGGTGCCCGACGTCGAACACCCCGTCCCAGATCCGGGCGCGCCGGTAGGTCTCGCCGTCGACGGCTTCGCGGACGTTCTCCCAGCCGTGCCACGCCATGAAGGCGGCGTCGACCGCCGGGTCGAACCGCAGGGCCAGGTCCCAGTCCAGGACGCCGATCAGCTTGCCGTCCTCACCCCAATGGACGTTCCCGGCGCCGAGATCGCCGTGGACGAGCGCGTCCGGGACCGGTTCCAGGGCCAGCGCCTCCTCCAGGCGCCGCCGGCCTTCGGCCTGCCATTTCCCGGGGAAGCGCGGGATGACGTCCTCGGCCAGGACCTCGTCCCAGCGGCGGCCGCCCGTGGACTCGAGCGGCGCGTCGAGCACGGCTCTCAGCTCCGGAGTGAGGGGAAGCTCCCGCAGCGCACCGAGAAGCTCGCCGATCCTCGCCGGATCACCCTCGCCCTCGGGCAGTGGGGCGCCGTCGATCCAGGAGACGGCCACGGCCGCCTGATCCCCGAACATCGTCACCGGCGTCAACGGCTCCGGCACCGCGAACGGCAGCCCGGAAGCCGCGATCACCCGCAGCAGTTCGGTCCGGCGCGGCATGGCCTCCGCCGCCGCCGGGCGCCGGCTGATCCGCACGGCCGCGACACCGGGAAGCAGAACGACGTGATGGATCTGGCCCCGGCCGAGGCGTGCCGTGTCAAGGGGGGCGCCCGGCACGAGCGCGTCGGCTATCTCCAGCAACGGGGCAGGTATCGGGTCACTCACGCTTCGGCCTCTTCCTTCGAAAACTCACCGGTCGACAGTAGACCTTCGACGCCACGGGAAAAGACGCCGGTGGGCATCGAGCCGGGCGGAGACCACCGTCAGGCGGCGACGCCGCGAGCCGGGAGTCCGTGCGGGCGCGCCTCCGCCAGAACCGTCTCGGCGCCGGCTCCGAGCCGTACGGCCAGCTGGAAACGGTGCCGCTCACCGACCCTGCGCGGTTCGAAGGAGACGTGGGCGAAGCCCGCCTCCGGGGTGCTGGACGCCGCGAGCCGGTCCAGTTCGTGGTCGACCCGTGCCCACTCGGCGGCCGGGACGTACTGGCGCATGATCGAGTGCCAGATCACGGTGAGCGTGCCGGGCTCCAGCCGGACGCCCGCGAGGAAGTCGGCGGCGCCGGCGGTCTCGACCTCGGCCGGCACGCGGGCGGCCAGGCGCAGGGCACCGTCGAGCCGTGCGGCGCGGGCGATCTGGTCCGGCCAGACGTAGGCCCGCAGGGCCAGCGCGCCGCCGGGTGACAGCGGGTCGATGGGGGTCAGGTCGCAGCCACGCCGCTCGACGATGTCCAGGGCCGGATGCTCGGCTGCGGCTTTCGCCAGCCACGCGGGCGGAGCACCGTGCCAGGCCTCCTCCAGGAGGACCGGCGAGTCGGCCGGGCCCCAGGCGAAGTCCTCGTGGACGAAGCGGAAACGGTCGGCCCGCAGGTTGAGCCCCGCGCTGGAGCCCAGCTCGAACAGCCTGATCGGCAGCGGGCCGGCGTGCGTGGCCCTCAGCAGGCCGGCGATCAGGAGATTGGCCCGGCCGACCTCGTTGGTCTGCGGCGGGCGGGTCATCCAGTCGCGGACCGCCTCCGTCTCGGCGGCGACGGCGGCCCGGAAGGCGTGCCAGCAGGCATCGGGCCCGGCCGGGTCGAAGGCGCCCCCCGCGCTGGGATAGTGGGCGGCCAGGTCGGGGCCGCGGCCGGTGAGGACGAGAGCGTGCACCCCGCCGAGCAGCCGCAGCGCGACGGCGTCGGGTCCGGGCGCGTCCTCGTATCCGGCGAGCGCCTCCGCGCAGGGACCTCCGGCACGGACGTCCTGCGCCACCCGCTCCAGCAGGAACGCGTAGAGCGGCGAGCCGAGGCTCGCGCAGCTCCGCGCCTGATGCTCGACCATGACGGCGACACGCTCGCGGGACATGGGGTCCTCCTCATCCGGATAACGAGGATCATCCACCCGCGACGGCCGGCGGAGCAGAGCCGAACGGTGTGAACCGCGTCACGGCGGGTCGTGACAGCGGGAGCGCCGAATCCCCGGCGCTGCTCGCCGGCGCTGCTCGCCGGCGCTGCCGAACCCGGCCCCGAAACCCCGCGGCGATCGAACGCCACGCGAAGCGGGCCCGCCGGCGACGGCTGACCTGACGAGACGTCCAGGCGGTGTGAAACGCCCTCCCCGCCCTCGTGAGAGGACGGGCAGGGCGTTCGTATGTCCGAAGGCGGCCGGTTTTCCCGGGCCGACCACCTCGGCGCACCGCCTCACGACGACGCGATCTCGGGTGCTCCCGAAGGGTCGCTCCGGGCACGAGACGATCATGATGCTACCGTCCGTCGCCCGGTCGATGATCACATCCGCCGGCTCCCGTCCTGGTGGCCGACGACGAGCGGGCCGAGGACCCGGCGCGGTGGAACGGCCTGAACCTGCTCGGCTTCGCCCTCATGAACGTGCGGCAGACCCTGCTGGAGCACGCGTAGGCCGGGTCAAGGGCGTCCGGACGCCCTTGACTCGTGGTCCCGGCGGTTAACCGCTCCGGCGCAGAGGCCGATCAACCGGCGGGGGCGAACCTCGGGAGTGGGTGGACGTGCACCCGGTCCTCCGAAAGTTCGGCCCGAGCCAGATCGGTCAGATGGTTGTGGTGGGTGAAAACGATCATTTGGAATCGGTCGGCCATTTCGTCCAGCACGCCCAGGGTCGCGCGGGCGCGTTGGTCGTCGAAGGTCATGAAGATGTCGTCCACGACGAAGGGCAGGGTGTGCTCCTCCTCGGCGTACAGTTCCAGCGACGCCAGCCGCAGTGAGAGATAGAGCTGGTCCCGTGTGCCCTCGCTGAGCTGGCCGACCTTGAGGAGGTGGGCTCCGCGTCGCGCCAGTACGACGGGGGAGTCCTCTTCCTGATCGAGCTCCAGGCCGTTGAACCCGTCCAGGGTCAGTCTCCCGAACAGCTGACTCGCCCTGGCCAGAATCGGATCCTGCTGCGACTGCCGATATTCCTCGATGCATCCGCTGAGAATGCTGCGGGCTATCTGCAGGCGAAGATATTCCTCACTCTCCTCCACCAAGGCCGCGGCGGTGATTTCGGCGTCCGCGGCGGCTTGAGCGGCCTCAGCCGAGCCGTCAAGCCGCGCGAGTTCGTTCTTTCTCTCGCCGGAGAGCGTGGACTGGGCGGTTTGCTGCGTTTCCAGCACGGCGACGCGGTCCGTGAGCTCGTCCAGCTCGGCCTGGAGCCGGTCGGGGTCTGCGTCCGCGGCTTCCGCCATGAGGATCTGGAGATCTTCTCCGACGGAGGGGATCGTCGCGGTCACCTCCGTGAGAGTGGATATCAGACCGGTGTGCCGTTCGCGCCGCCGTACGGCCTCGCTCAGGGCTTCGACACCGTCCACCCAGGACTTCTCGGCGAGCCCGGCGAGCTCCGTCCCCAGCCGTCCGGCGGTTTCCTGGAGATCATCGACAGCCGTCATAAGTCTGCCGTTCTCGGTCCGCAGGAATACACGTCTTTCGGCGGCGGAGCGGTTCGCCCTGGCTTCCTTGTGGAGGTTCTCCATGAGTTCGTGGCGTTCGGTCTCGTCGTCGGGGAACCGCCGGCCGCACGCGGCGGCGATGGTCTCCAGTGCCGTGTGGAACCGTTCCACCACGGCTGTGTCCTGCTCCGCGCTCTTCTCGCTCTTGACGGCCTCGGCCGTCGCGGTCGCCACCTGTTCGAGCCGGTCCAGGTCGGCGAGGGCCTCGACGGTGTCACGGTCGGCCGGCAGTTCGGCTCGGACAAGTAGCTTGTCCCAGTCGCACTTCCACGCACTCAGATCACGCTTGTGATCGGTGACCTGGGCATCTGCCTCTTCCAGCTCGTCGCGAGCCATGGTGATCCGCTCCTCGCAAGCGGTGCGCTCCTGCGCCGCCACGTCATGAAGAGCCAACCGGGTCTCGGCGATCTCCTGGAGTTCGGGCAGCTCCGCCAGGGCGTTCTCCGCGTTCAGCGACGCGGCTCCCTCGGGGATACGCAGCTCCTCCCGGAGCCGCGCCATGTGCTGGGCGGCTCGCCCCCGCAGAGACGCGAGCGTGGCCCGCACGTCGGCAAGCTCGCTGACACCCTCACGGAGTCTTCCGGCGTTTTCCAATGTGGTGGGAGCGGCATTGGGGGTGGGCCGGGGCCCGGCGAAGTCCTTCCAGAGATGGATCCACTCGGCCTCCAGTTCCTCGGCGCGGCGGTCGAGGACGGATAGCTCTTCGCCGAGCTCGTCCAGCCTGCGCTCATCGCCACCGATCTGGAGCTCCAGTTGGTAGCGCTTCGCGACCCGGTCCGCCTCTTTTCGCATCTGGTCGGCGAGTTGGTCGGCCCGATCCAACGCGAGCTTGAACCCTTCGGCCCTCGCGTGCTCCCCATCACGGATCTCCGTCCAGAGGGCGTCGCGGGCGGATCGTGCGGCGGCGAGGTCGTCGTCGGTGGGCGGTGGGTCGTTGTTCAGCAGGGCTGCCAGGGACAAGCGCTCATCCGCCAGCTGCTTCGTCAGCTCCTTCGTGCTTTTGGCCAGATCCCGCCGGTCCCGCTTGAACTCACTCAGAGCGCCGGTATGTGCTTCGATCTCCGCGCGGGCGGGCAGCACGATGGTTCCCGCGTCCGTTACGGCGAGCGCCGTCAGCTTCAGGTCGCGCAGGATCTGCTCGATGATGCCGTGGATCCGCCGTTCGTCCTCGTCGGCGGTGGCCATCCGGCTGAGCAGGTCTGCGGGAACGGCGGCGAGGACGGCACGCAGTGGTCCGCTGTCCTCGGCGGGCGGAAGCTCGCTGAGCCTCTTCTCCGCCTCCTCCAGCCTGCGCCTCCGTTTGTCCAGGGCCTGGAGGCCCTGTGCCAGCGCGGACTCCACCACGGTGCGTCGTTCGTGGAGTTCTTGGGCGCGCGTTCGCACGGACCGAGGAACCTTGTAGCGGACGGAGTCGCTCAGTGAGGCGTCTGGATGCACCTGGCGCAGGAGTGACTCCGCCTCGTCACGAAGTTCGGCCGCGACACCGGCGGATCTCGCGAGCCGCTGCGCGGCGTTCAAGGCGGCTTTGCGGTCCTGGGAAAGGCTCTCGATCGCGTCGTCAACGGCGAGGAGGTCATCGTCGACGGTCAGTTCGTCCAGTTCGTGTACCGCCTCGTCGAGGCGTCGCCGGGTGCCGACCAGGCTGTCCTTCGCGACTCGCAGTTCCTCCAGCAGCCCGGGGAGGCGTTCGACCGCCTCCTTCGGCGCCAGGACGCCTTTCGCGAGTACCTCGTCGATTTGGGCGAGGAGCGTACGGCGCCGGTCCAGCGCGGGGAGCGCCTGGCTGAGCCGCTTGAGGCGTGAGTGCTCACTCCTGATCTGCTTCAGCTCTGCGGTCAGTTGAGCGAGGGATTCCCTCACAACCATGACTTCCCGCTCCCGCTGGGCGTACTCCTGCGGCTGGAGCGACGCGGTGCGCTGGCGATCCCGAGCCTGCTTCAGTGCGGCGATCCGGGTGTTGATCCGTGGTTTGAGGCCCCGCTGCTTGTAAAGCGCGTCGATGCGCTCGTCGATGACCCGCAGGGTATCGGAGAGCCGGAGCCCGGATCGGGAGGCGGCCAGGGCCTGCCTGAAATCCCCTCCACCGCGTGCCAGTGTTTCACCGCCCTTACGTAGTTCCGTGCTGGTCAGGGCGAATACCGAGGTGAACGTCGTCTGATCGATCCCGCTCAGAGCGGCATCGAGGACCGCCTGGTTCATAGGCGATCCGTCTGAGTCGAGCAGCGATGTGTTACGGGACTTGGTTCTGACGATCTCCAAGGCTTCACCGCTGGAGTCCCGGATCAGCGCGCCGAGACGTAGGGCGCCCTTGGCATGGACGAAGTCGTACGGCGAGCGCATGTCGATGCCGTACAGGAGCTGGTCGAGGGCGCGCAGGGCTGTCGACTTGCCCGCCTCGTTCGGCCCGGTGACCAGATGGATGCCCGGAGCGGACAGATCCAGGCTCGTCCCGGTGAAGGGACCGAACGCGGTGAGATCCAGCCTGTCGATCCTCATCGGCTCCGGCCTTCCGTGATCATGGATTCCAGTAGGTCGATGGCACCGTCGCCGATACGTTGCAGCCACTCCGAATTCTCGGGGCGGATTCCGTCGCGGCCGAGAGCCTCCGGCGGCAAGACCGGGTAGAGAGGGCTGCCGGTAACCAGCTTTCGCAGGGCGTCCTCGTTGGCACGCAGCACCTTGGCGGTGCGTCGGAGGTCGGCGAGCAGCCCCGCCGCGCCCTCGTCCGGTGTGTCCGGCGGCTGGGTCTCGTTCCGTACCTTCTCCACCCACAGTTCGCCGAGGTCGTTGGCGAGTGAGCGGACCTCGTTGACGAACCGGTGCTCCTCACGCCAGAGCTCCAGATGGGCGGCACTGCGGCCGGTGACGCTGACCCGGACCGCCCGCAACGGCCCCGGAGGAAGGACTCTGAGCTGGTGGCTCACCAGGTCGGCGGCTGAGTCGAGGTCGTCCGCCTCCGAGATGTCGACCCGCAGATGCTCCCAGCGGGCCACATCCAGATCGTGGTGTACAGCGGAGACGACCCGGAGGTCTTCGACGGTGACCAGGGTGCAGCCCTTCGGCCCGGTCTCCCGGGCGTGACGGCCCTGGATGTTTCCGGGGAAGACGATCCACGGGTCCTCTGAGACGACCTCGCGGGTGTGCACGTGACCCAGTGCCCAGTAGTCGTAGCCCTTTGAGGAGAGGTCGTTCACCGTGCAGGGCGCGTAGTTGTCATGGCCGTCCCGCCCGGTCAGCGCGGTGTGCAGCAGCCCGACGTTGAACAGGTCGCGGCAGGGCGCGGGGTAGGACAGGGCGAGGTTGTCGGTGACGTCGCGATGGGCGAACCCCTGCCCGTGCACGGCCAGTCCCCGGGCCTCGTCGCGCACGGTCTGAGGCTCGTTGATGTCGAGCATGTGGACGTTGTCCGGCAGCCGTAGCTGCCTGGTCATCCGGTTCTGCGCGTCGTGGTTGCCGGAGACCAGGTAGACGGGGATGCCCTCGCGGCCGAGCAGCGACATCTGCCTGCCGAAGAACAGGCCCGTCTGGAAATCGGGCCAGTCACCGTCGTAGACGTCACCCGCCAGTAGCACCCCGTCCACCGACTCGGATATGGCGAGGGCGACGAGATTCTCCAGCGCGCGCCTGGAAGCGGTACGCAGTTTCTCGGCCGGGGCGCCTTCGTAGGCCGACAGTCCGCGGAGCGGGCTGTCGATGTGAAGATCTGCGGCATGGAGAAGTTTCACTCAGATTCCTTCTCATGGGGGAAGACACACGCTGATCACTGATGATGACGTGCAGAAAAGTCAAAGATGGTGTTAATGATGAAAACGTTGATTCGTTCCAGTATCCGTAGCCGTTGAGAGCGTGGAGCCGGACGTGCTCCGGCCCCACGCCGTGGAAGATCAGCGGCGGGTGAGGGACCAGGCGCCGTCGGCTTTGACGGTGACCAGGCGAGTGCCGGTGGGCAGCAGAGCGTTGCCCTTGTAGGCATCGATCTTGTTGAAGAGCAGGTCGCCGTAGGGCCCGACGCGGGTGTAGCCGAAGACGATGAAGTTGCTCTCGCCCTTGTGAGCGGCGCTGACGGTGCGCAGGCCGCGCGTGGGGGAGAGCTTGAGGACCTGGTCGCCCTCGCCGCGGATGGTGCCGGCGCACCAGCAGCGGGCCTTGGTCACGGGCTTGAACCGGGCGGTCCAGGCGCCGTCGGCCTTGATCTCCAGAGCGGCGATGGCGCTGCCGGCGGTGGAGTTGTAGAGCACGGTGCCCTTGTACGGGCCGATCGTGTTGGCCAGAAGGTCCTGCTTCTTCCCGCGCTGGTTGACGGCCCAGACGATGAAGTTGGATTCACCGTTGTGGCTGAACTCCAGGAGGCCGGGGGTCTTGGTGGCACTGATGCGAACAACCTGGTCGCCCTCGCCGCTGTAGGTCTTGTCGGCGTGTGCGGTGGCGGTGCCGGCGGTGAGGGTGGCGGCGGCCAGAACGAGCACGGTCAGAGCACGCTTGAACATGGGGAACTCCCTAACGGGGGTTGGTTCGGGGGAGATGGGATCGTCGGCGACGCGCAGGAGGGCGTCGCAGCCTTGACCGCCCGCGCCCGGTTGGCAGGCGGCCGAGTTTTCCGGGGGAATGCTCAGGCGGCCATGGGCCGCTGGTGCCAGGAGGATAGGAAGGAGGAGACGAGGTCGGTGGCCCGGCCTGTCGCGTCGAACCGCTCGGTGACGCGTCGGCGGGCGATGGAGGCCAGGGAGTCGGCCGCTTCGTTGAGCAGGTGCCCGGAGTGTCCCTTGACATGCTGGAACACGAGCCCGTCGGCCTCAGCCACGTGCTCGGCGAGACGGACCAGGCTAGGTGCGCCGCGTCGGCGGGGCCGCAGGTCGTAGCCGTCGGGCATGAGCTCGGTGTCGCCTCGCTGCCAGGCCCGCAGGAAGCTCAACGCGCTCAGGCTGTCCACCAGCAGGACCTCGGGGTTGCCCGCGGCTCGGAGCAGGAGATCGACCGCGCGCAGCTCACTGACCAGAACTTTGGACGTGCCAGTGGGGTCGCGGTGGTCGGTGACCCAGCCACGCAGACCCCAGGAACCTTGGCTCGTGATGTAGCCGATCCCGCCGACCCCGTTCTTCCAGCTGGCGTCGGTGGCGGCCGTCAACGGTCCGGCGGCATCCCACCGCCCCGTCACTCTGCCGTGGTTTCCGGGAACGTTCCTGACCGACCTGAGGCCACGGCGCCCGCACTTGGTCGCGTGTGAGGTCAGCCAGGCACTCCTTTCCGCGGTGGTGAGCAGTCGCTCGGCCGCGGAGATGTCGCCGAAGAGCGCGGCGGTGAAGGCGAGACGGACGGAGTCGCGGACGTTTCCGCAGGCAGGACAGTTGGATCGGCCCGTCGCGTAGAGCTTGAGCGTCTCAGCGCGACGGGCTAGATCGGACGGGAGCAGCTCAAGGGCCGCCCGGAACTCGTCGATCCGCAGGGGGGAATTGATCATGAGCCGTCGCTCCTTCCATGTCGATGGTGCAACGTGGCCTACGCCAAACATTAGAGCACGTGTTGATGGAATCAACCAAGATTTTTCGCGACGTTGCTTGAAGTTGGCTCTTCACGATACGGTTCGATTTACATCGGGGATGCTTGAGGAAGGTGGCTGACATGCGGCGAGACGTCCAGGTGACCGCTGCGGACACCGCGCGGCTGGCCGGAGTGGGGCGGGCGGCGGTGAGCAACTGGCGGCGCCGTCACGACGACTTTCCCCAGCCGGTCGGCGGTACGGCGACCAGCCCCGCCTTCTCGCTGGAGGAGATCCAGCGGTGGCTGCGATCTCATACCGAGGGCAAGGAGTTCCCCGCCGACGAATGGCTCTGGCAGGATCTCCGGGTCATCGCCGACGACGACGAACTCGCCGGCCTGCTCGCCGATCTCGGAGCGTTCCTCGTCTACATGCATCGCCAGGCCGGCGACTGGGCCAAACTCGCGGCCGGTGACGACGCCACCGTCGCGAGGGGCCTTCCCCGGAGAGTGCGAAAGGTCATCGAGACCTTTCCAGAATCTCTGACCGCCGACAGGGTGCCCCTGATTCGCTCCATTGCCGGGCTCTCCGCGGAGCGTGGCGCCCAGGACACCTTCGAGTTCCTGCGCGAGCGATACTTCGAGGTGCACTCCCGGCGGGTCTACCTGACCCCTCCCGAGATCGTCGCATTGAGCCTGGACCTTGCCGGGCCGAATGCCGACACCGTTTTCGATCCCTCCTGCGGAACCGGCGACTACCTCATCGGCGCGCTGGAGCGACGGCCCGAGGTCAAGACCATGGGCCAGGAGGTCGACCAGACCACCGCCCGGCTCACCGCCGTACGACTCGCGCTGCGCAGCGGCAACGCCGACATCCGCACCGGCGACTCCCTGCGGGCCGACGCCTTTTCCGGCGAACTGGTCGACGTAGTGGTGAGCAACCCGCCGTTCAACGACCGTGCCTGGGGTTATGAGGAGCTGACCGCCGACCCCCGATGGGAGTACGGTCTGCCGCCTCGGATGGAGTCGGAGCTGGCCTGGGTCCAGCACGCGCTCGCCCATCTCAAGACGGATGGCGTCGCTGTCCTGCTGATGCCACCGGCGGTCGGCAATCGCAAGTCCGGCCGCCGGATCCGAGGCCAGCTCCTGCGCCGCGGAGCCCTGCGCGCCGTCGTCGCACTTCCCGCGGGCAGCGTCCCCAACGTCGCGGTCGCTCTGACGCTGTGGATCCTGCGCAGACCCGCCGAGGCCCGGACCCCGAGTCACGTCCTGATGATCGACACCTCGGGCCGGCCGGACGACTACGCAGAGGTGGCCACCGCGGCCTGGCGGGAGTTCAACGACGGGTGCGAGCTGGACGAGCCGGGGGTGAGCCGCTCGGTCCCGCTCATCGACCTCCTGGACGACGAGGTCGACCTGACGCCCGCCAGATACCTGTCCACGGCTTCAGAGGACCTCTCTCCCGAGCGGGTCACCGGGGCACGGAACCGGCTGGTGGACCTGCTCCGCGTCCTGGCCGAGCTGGTTCCCGCCACCGCCACCGAACCCCAGGACCTTCCCCTGGTGCCGCTCTCGGAGCTCCTGCGGCGCGGCATGCTCACCCTCCACCAGCAGGCCTCTGTCCGGTCGGGCGAGGAGTCGGAGGTGCCGGCGGGCTCCCTAGTCCTCACCGCCGAGGACGTCGTCGTGGGTCGGCCGGCCTCGGGGAAGATCCCCGAGCGCGGGGTGCCGTACGAGATCGTCACCCGGTCAGGAGACGTCGCGGTGCCCCAGATCGTGCGTGCCCCACTGGCCAGAGTCCTCACCCAGGGGGGCGCCGTCCTCGGCACTCATCTCTCCCTTCTGCGGCCCGATCCGGCAATGCTCGACCCCGACTTCCTGGCCGGGTTTCTCTGCAGTTCCAGCAATCTGCGCCAATACAGCGCTACGTCCACCAGTATTCGAGTGGACGTGCGGCGTGCGGAGGTGCCGTTGCTACCGATCGAGGAGCAGCGGGCGTACGGCGAGGCGTTCCGGCGCCTGAACGTATTCGAGTCCTCGCTGCGCCAGGCCGCCACCCTGGGCGAGGATCTGATCCGGCTGACAGCCGACGGCCTGACGCATGGCAGCGTCCGGCCGTCCATTCTGGCGGAGGCCGTACTGAGAGAACAGGACACGGACGAAGCGCTGGAGTCGGAGAGCGACGTGTGAGCAAGATGCACGGTGTCCATGAAACGGAACTGTTCGAAGTGAGCGGCAGGGGAGAAGCGGAGTGACGACACGGCGGTTGACCGAACTCAGAGTGGAGAACTTTCGAAGCCTGAAAGAAATCAAGTTACCGCTCGGCCCCATCAATGTTCTGGTTGGTCCGAACGGTGCTGGCAAGACGAACGTCTTGCGGGTGTTCGACTTCTTGGCTGACGTCGTCCGCACTGACCTGGGGCCGGCACTTGACAATCGCGGAGGATTCGATCACTTGATGTTCCGCGGAGGCGATGAACAGGAGAACAATATTACGGTTGGCCTTATGGGCACGTGGTCGGCGACCGTCGGGGGGCGACCTGATGAATACACAATGATGCTCCATGGTGGACCGCTAGAACGGGATGAGATCTTTGACGTGGGACTGCCCGATGGTAGGAGGCGCAGGATCTGGGTCGACGATGAGAATGCGATTACAACCGAATACGGTGCCGATGAGTCGCTGTTTGAATCCGAGATTCGACGGCCGGCAAAAAGAATTGGCCTCAACACTCTGAGTAGTGGTCTGTCGACATTGCCTCGGCTGTCCGAGGAGTTCGGATCGCGCGAAGTCACTGCTTTGGCTGACTTTCTCAGCACGTTTCGTATTTTCGATGTAGACGTCACCCGGGCGTGTCTGCCATCACGTGTTTCACGAAACGGCGACGAGACCATCGCGGACAACGCGTCTAACCTTGCTGGGTTCTTGCTGATGCTGCGCGACACAGACGAGGAGGCATGGGAGCGTCTTCAGGCTGATGCTGTGGAAGTTCTTCCCCAGCTCGAAGCACTTGACTTCGAGTATCCGTCAGGAGGCGCACACGCCGTCGTTGTCGTACTGCGAGAGCGGGGGTTGAGAGACACGACTCCGCTGCTCGACGCTTCATACGGCACCATCCGGCTGCTCGGGCTTCTGGCTATGCTCTATGACCCCAACCCTCCCGCGCTCACGTGCGTAGAAGAGATTGATCATGGCCTTCACCCGCAGGCTCTGGAGCTTCTGGTCGAGCGAATTCGGGAGGCAAGCGAAAGGACGCAGTTCATTATCGCCACGCACTCGCCGGCCTTCGCTGACCGTCTCCAGCCTGAAGAGCTTATTGTCTGTGAGCGCGGGGAAGACGGTTCGTCCATGATTCCGGCGATCTCGATTGCTCAGGTTGAGGAAATAGTGCGGGCTAGCGAAGGGATGCCCCTGGGGGAGCTGTGGTTCTCCGGTGCGCTGGGAGGCGATCTGTGAGCAGACGCGGGGGAACCCGCATTCGGCCCACCAGGAAACCAGTCGTGGTGGTCGCAGGTGAGGATCGAAATGACCGGATCAGTCTTCGGATCCTTCTGGAGGATTTCTGTCCGGAGATGCGTGGACGGGTTGTGGAGATCAGTGACCCGGTGCGACTGCACCAGGCCACCGGCGCGAACCTCGCCGCCCGCGCGGAGACCCTCGCGCGCAAGGTCCGTGCGCGGGCTGTGCGGGATGACACGACAGTGGCGTGCGTGTTCGTTCACGAAGACCTCGACGCGGTCGACGGTGATCAGTATCCGGTCATTCGTCTGCGGGTGGAGAAGGCTTTGGAAACCGCGTTGGGTACGGCGCACTACGCCCTGGCCGTGGCGGAGATCGAGTCTTGGTTGCTGCTGTTTCCGGACGCGCTCACGGCGGTCTGCGGATCGTGGTCGGTGCCCGCCCGCCATCGTGGCAGGGATACCGGGCGGCTGGCCGATCCCAAACAGGTGCTCATGAGAGAGGTCAGCGGATCGGGCCGCCGCTATCGAGAGGCCGACGCGCCCGAGGTTTTCGGCCAGGCTGTGGCGATGGGGCTGGCAGAGAGTCCTACGGGCCGAAACCGCTCGTACGAGCAGTTGCGTGAGGATGCCGCCCGTTGTTGTACCGATCACGTGTGGCCGAAATCAAGGTGATCTTGCCTAGATGAGACTCAGGTGGTCTGCCTGAAGCGCAGGCCATGCCACCAGTTGGAACCAGACTGCCTTGCCGTACGCGTTGAGGGTCCAGTCCCAGTTGTGGGAGAGGTCCTGGACGATGGCGAGCCCTCTGCCGGATGTGTCCAGACGGCCGGCTCGCTTCATCCGGGGGATCGCGATGCAGGGTGTGACGCCTTCATCAACGGCGTGAAAGCCGACGAGTTCGACCGCCGTTGGAGCGACGAAACCATCGGCCGCCATGATGAAGATCCTCGGCGGCCGGTGGTTCTCCGGTGAATACGCCTGGCCGCGTCCCTCATGAGGGAGCCCCGTCTTGCCCCGGTACGAACATCGATCAACCGCGAGGCCGGCGGTTGGTCGCAGTCTCCTTCCGGCTCCGCCACTGTCCGACGGCGTCGTGAAGCAGGGAGAGAAGGCTCCTGGGCGGGGGAGGGCCGGCGTCGGCGAAAGCCCTGTCGACCTCGGCGGTGAAGAAATCTTCACCCTGGTCGCCATGAGTCCCCGGACCCGCACAGCCCGGACCTTCTGCCAGAACAGATACACATCCGGCTCTCCACCAGATGCCCGAGCGCGCCGCGCAGTTCGGCCGGCTCGATGGTCCCGGTTTCGTAGGCGATCTTCTGCAGGTTGAGGATCAGGTTGCAGTAGTGGTCTTTCTTCGTCACCCCGGCTCCAGGTGACATCTGCCGCCAGACCTCTCGCCATCCTCGTCGATCTCGGCCGCCGGCATGCCCCTGCTCGTTGCCGCACGACGAGATGCTTGGCGGAGCGAGATGCTGGTCTGCGGAAGGCGACGCGATATGGAAACGTCGGCAGGTGAATCGGCTCGCAGTCGAAAAGAATCTAAATAAGTGCGTATACGTCACGCTTTTTACTGGGTAAGAATTTGAGGATCGAGAAAGCGTGGACGACATGGCGGGGTATTTCTGAAGACCTTGGGCGGTCTCCCGGGGTGAGCTGGGCTACTGCGAGACCGGCGGGGCGATCGTGATGGTGTGGAACGCCGACCGGCGGCATTCGGGCTGGGCGATGTGCGCGACGATCGAAGCCCGGGGCATTCGGCCGAAGGGCTTTCGCCTACCCGCCCACCCGCCTGTGCGCCGGAGCCGAACGTGGCCGGTGCGGGCGATCCTGAGAGGTGGCCTGCCTGATTCCGCGATGCCGGCCGGATCGCAGCGGTGGTCAAGGCAGAGCTGAGGCGGAGGCGGCACCACCGTTCCATGATCCGAAGGACGGCTCCTGGCGGGGCGCGGGTGGTGTCCGTGGTGGATGGGCGGCCTGATGTCCATGGGTCAATTAGGACACAGGTGAGTAACGTCACATCATGGGATGAATGGGATTAATCAGGACATACGTCGAGTTTAGTCCTCGTGCAACACACGAGCACATCCATCGCCTGGAGTCACAGCACCAGCCGGGCACGCCAAGGGAGAAACACGATCATGAGCAAGGTCACTCGTCGTCTGGCAACCGCGACCGCCACCCTCGCGATCACAGGTGGGATCCTTTTCGCCGCCGGCGGCGCCGCCTCGGCGGCCACCACATACGAGAGTGGGAGCGCCACCGGTGCCGCCGCCGTCCGGCACGAGGCGGTGAAGCAGGAAAGCCGCAGCTGGGACGGTCACCGGTGGTGGAACCGCTACAGCAGATACGGCGATCTTTACCTCGTGGTCCACGGCGACCGCTACCGCTTCGACGGCGACCACTTCTACAAATGGCACGACGGCAAATGGAAGCGCCTGACGAACGCCGCCGTCCGGCGCCTCGGCTTCGACCGCGGGCACCTCTCCGGCCACCATCACCACGGTCACGGGAAGTCCGGCCACGACGGGCACGGGAAATGAGCGCCCCGACGAGCTCCGGCGCGGAGACTCAGGCCACCACGGAGACCCCGGACACGACGGACCCGGCGCATGAGCACACCGACGAGCGTGGGCACGTCTACATCGGGCACCATCGACGCCGCCTCGATCAGGATCTGACGCCGTGACGCCGTTCCCCGGTGGGGAAGAGGGTTTCCGAGGCTCCGCCGTGTGGCTCTGAACGCGCGAGGAGCCCGCATCCCTCGGCTCGCCGACGCCCCGGCCCGATCGGCAGGGGCGTCGGTCGTCGAATTCCCGGGGCTCCTCGGACGGCGTCGATCACGAGGTGTGCCAGACGCGGCGCCGGCAGGGTTCCCGTCAGGGGAGAGGCGGCAGGCGGGGGACGTCCCGGGAGGCTCCCGCCGACATGTCATCGTCACAGGCGGGCAGGCCCGAATCGTGATCCTTGGTATCCCTTTATGTCAGCCAGTCCACCTGGCCGGAGACGGGCAGTCGTTCTTCGGAGAGAAGCCCGTCCAAGGCAGTGATCAACCGGCCGATCGCGGTCTTGGTCCTTGGAAAGCGGTGTGGACCGCTGTAGAGGAGACCCGCGCACGGGTGGCCTCCGTGGAGTCGCTGTGCCCGGAGGATCTCGAAGTCTCGAATGTTCTCGGTGAGCAGACAGCGCTGTTCCGCCACCGCCAGATCCAGTACTTGAGGATCGGGAAGTCCTCGGCCCTCGGGGCGTTCGACGATGGCGACGACGTCGTGTCCCCGTTCGCGAAGAGTCTCGGCGAGGAGGGGCGGGAACATCTCGTCCAGTAGAAGCCTGCCGCTCACGACGCGAGCAGTCCCTGCTCCCGCCTCCAGCGCTCCTCCGCCTCCTCCGCGGCGGCATCGGCGGCGGCGATCTGCGCGTCGATCTCATCGGGGTAGCTCGACCAGTACCGGATGGCGGTTCTGACCTGGTGCTGGGGTAGTCCCGAGTATTCGGCGGTCATGGCGACGATCTCATCGGCGGTCACATCGGGTTCGGCGGCACGTGCCACCTTGATCGCTCGGACGATCTCCCAGACGTCGGGGCCGCCGACGATCACCACCCTGCGGCCCGACGGGCCGGTCCGGAACAGCACACCCGGATGCTCCTCCATTCGGAGGGCCTCGGTGATGAGGAGGTTGACGGCGGCGGAGACCGAGAGCCCCGGGTGTTCCATGACGAACTTCGCGAGTTTGTCCAAGACGGCGTCCTCGAACCGGACGGACCGTGGTGTCGGCGGCATGGCTACAGTGTAGGTGAATGTAGCCATTCAGTTCCGTTGAATCCATCGGGCAGACCAGGGTCATAGGCCCGGCCTCCGGCGGCGCCTCCGGGTCCACCTCGTACGAGGGAAGGGCCCGACCGGCCGAGCAACGGGTTCGGACGTGTCGGCAGGGTTCCCGTCAGGGGAGAGGCGGCAGGCGGGAGCCGTACAGCCATGCGGCGAGGAGCCCGTCGTAGGAGCGCGTCGCGTACTGCAGGGCGAGATCGAGGAACATGCCCGTGGTGACGGTCCCGTGCCGGTTCGCGGACGTCCACTCGCGCAGCATCGCGAAGAACGCCAGGTCGCCGACGACCCGCCGCAGCGCGTGCAGCGTGAGCGCGCCGCGCTTGTAGACGCGGTCGTCGAACAACCTCCGGGCGCCGGGGTCGCCGAGCATGAAGTCCTGGGGAAGCCCCGACAGCCGCTGGTGGCAGCGGGTGGCGAGGACGTCGGCGGACTCCCCGCCGGAGGCCTCCGACCAGATCCACTCCGCGTAGCAGGCGAATCCCTCGTGCAGCCAGATGTCACGCCAGCTGCCGAGGGTCAGGCTGTTGCCGAACCACTGGTGCGCCAGCTCGTGGGCGACCAGCCGCTCCTCGCCCCGAGCCCCGTCCACGTGGTTCGCGCCGAAGATCGACATGCCCTGCGCCTCGACCGGGATCTCCAGCTCGTCGTCCGTCACCACCACGGTGTAGGAACCGAACGGGTAGGCCCCGAACCGCTCGCTGAAGACCTCCATCATCCGGTTCTGCCGGCCGAAGTCGTATCGCGCCTTGGCGGCGAGCTTGGGGGGGAAGGCCAGCCGCATCCGGGGACCGAGCTCGGCCTGCTGGTAGCGGCCGATCTGCACGCTCGCCAGGTAGGAGGCCATCGGCTCCGCCTGTTCGTACACCCACGTGGTCCCCGCCGCGCCCCTGCTCCTGCCGGTCAGATCGCCGTTGGCGACCACCGTGTACGGCGAGGCGGTCGTCACCGCGATCCGGTAGGAGGACTTGTCGTCGGGGCGGTCGTTGCACGGGAACCACGAGGAGGCCCCGATCGGCTGGCTGGCCACGATCACACCGTCGCTGAGCTGCTCCCAGCCGAGCTCTCCCCAGAAGCTGGGGGTCGGGCGGGGGGCACCGGCGTATCGGACCTCGACGGTGAACGGCCCCGGGGTCAGCCGCCCGGGGGCCAGGTGGAGCTTGCCGCCGCGATGGGTGAACCGCACCGGCTTGCCGTTGACCAGAACCCCTCCCACGCGGAAGGTGCCCAGGTCCAGGGAGAGGCGGCTGAGCGTCTCGATCGCCACCGCCGACAGGCGGGCGGTCCCGCCGAGCCGGTTGGAGCTGACCCGGTAGTCCAGGGACAGGTCGTAGTGCTCCACCCGGTAGCCGGCGTTTCCGTGAGACGGGAAGTAGGGGAGGTGGGAGGTGCTCGGAACCACGTATTTCCTCTGCTAAGTGCGCTTTTTCCAGGCCGCGATCGGGTTGCCGAACCAGCGCGTCCCCGGAGGAACGGATTCACCGCGCATCACCAGGGACGCCGGTCCGACAGTGGTGTTGTCCCCGATCATCGCGGCGGGAAGGATCACCCCGTGCGGGCCGAGCGTCGCCCCGTCCCGCAGGACGACAGTATCGATGCTCATGACGCGATCATGAAACAGGTGTGTCTGCAACACGCAACCCCGGTTCACGGACGCCCCGTCGCCCAGAGTGATCAGGTCGACCTCCGGCAGCCAGTAGGTCTCGCACCACACGCCGCGACCCACCCGCGCGCCGAGTGAGCGCAGCCACAGGTTCAGCGGCGCCGTGCCCAGCCAGCGCTGGGCGAACCAGGGCGCGCCCAGCACCTCCACGAAGTTGTCCGCCAGCTCGTTGCGCCACACGAACGAGCTCCACAGCGGCCGGTCGCCGACCGCGATCCGGCCGAGCAGCGCCCACTTGGCCACGGTGGTGACCGCCGCGGCGAGCACCCCGGCGCCGAGCACCACCACCCCGCTCAGCAGCGCCGTGACCGCGAAGCCGTACGAGCCGGCCAGCCACTCCAGGGCCGCGACCGCGAGCACCGCGACCGCGACCGTGCACATCACCGGGACGATCCGGCACACCTCGACGGCGGCACGGGCGATCTTCAGTCGCAGCGGCGGATCGTAGGTGCGGCTGCGGTCGCCGTCCTTCGAGGCCCGGCGCAGCTCCACCGGCGGCATTCCGAGGTAGGACGATCCGGCCTTGGCCTTCTTCGGCGCGGCCGACAGCACCGCGACCAGGCCGTCCTTGGGCACCTTGCGGCCCGGCGCGGTCATCCCGGAGTTGCCGAGGAACGCGCGCTTGCCGATCCGCACGTGGTCGACCCGCAGCCGCCCGCCCTCAAGCTCGTACGGCGCGACCATCGTGTCGTCGGCGAGGAACGCGCCGTCGCCCACGGAGGTCATCGACGGCAGCGCCAGCACCGTGGACAGCTCCACGTCCCGGCCGACCTTCATGCCCAGGGCGCGCAGCCAGGCAGGGGTGATCATGCTCGCGTACAGCGGGAACAGCCAGACCCGAGCCATCGACATCAGCAGGCCGGTGGCCCACGCCTGCCAGGCCTGGCGGCTGTGCACCGGGTGGTGGCCGGCGTGCAGGCCGACCGACAGCAGCCGCACCGACGCCACGGTCAGCAGGGCGTAGGCGGCCATCGAGGTGACGGTGGCGAGCGGCACGCCGTACAGGACACCGGTGAGGGACGTCGCGCCGCCGCGCAGGAGCAGGGCGATGCCGGGCAGCGCCGCGATCACCGGCATGAGGCTGAGCACCAACGCCGAGACCCCGTAGACCGCCACCCAGCGCCGCGAGCGTGGCGGCCGGACCTCGGAGGGCTGGCGGGCCTTGCCCATCCTGCTGGCGGGCGCGCCCGCCCAGCGTTCCCCGGACGGCACCGCGCCCGCGACCGCCGAACCGGGTGCGATCTGGGCGTTCTTGCCGACCCTCGCGCCCGGGAACAGGATCGTGCGGGCCCCGACCGTGGCGGAGGCGCCGATCTTGATCTCACCGACGTGCACCTGGTCGCCGTCGATCCAGTAGCCGTTCAGGTCGACCTCGGGCTCGACCGCCGCGTATTTGCCCAGCTTGAGCATTCCGGTGATCGGCGGAGCCGAGTGGAGGTCGGCGTCGGCGCCGACCTGGGCGCCGAGCGCTCGGGCGTAGTGGGTGAGCCAGGGGGCGGTGGACAGCTCTCCCACGCCGAGCCGTTCGGCGAACTGCTCGGCGAACCACAGCTTCAGATGGGTGGCCCCGCCTCGCGGGTAGGTGCCCGGTTTGAGCCCGTCCAACAGGAGTCTGGCGCCGGCCACCGCCAGGGCGATCCGCCCGGCGGGGGAGACGAACAGGATCGCGCCCAGGAGCACCGACCACCACGGGACGGTCGGCGCCCAGGGTAAACCGATCAGATTGTTGAGCGTGGCCAGGCCGATCACCCAGCGCAGCGCGCCGACGCTCAGCAGCGGCACGGTGAGCGCCGCCTGGACGAACGCGGCGGTGCGCGGCATCGGCGTGACGACCCGGTCGGTGGTCACGATCTCCGGGGCGTCGAGCGCGGACAGGTGCCCGGCGAGATCGGGAAGCGTCGGGTGGTCGTAGACGTCACCGACGGTGACCGCCGGGTAACGGGTTCGCAGCGCGGAGACCAGCCGGGCCGCCGCGAGGCTGGTGCCGCCCTCGGCGAAGAAGTCGCCCTCGGTGCCGCCCAGGATGTCCAGCCAGCACTCCGCGACCCAGGGGTCGACATCGGGCACGGCGTCGGACAGATCGGACTTCTTGATCAGTGGCCACGGCAGGGCGTCCCTGTCGATCTTGCCGGAGGTGCGGGTCGGCAGCTCGTCCACCAGGGCGAGCCGGGGGACCAGCGCGGCGGGCAGGGTGTGGCGGAGCCGGTCTCTGGCCTCCGACTGGTCGAAGTCCTCGCCCGGTACGACGTAGCCGACCAGCAACTGGTGCCCGCCGCCGGTGGTGCGGACCGCGGCCGCCGCCCCGGAGACCCCGGGCAGCGCCTGCAGGGCCGCGTCCACCTCGCCCAGCTCGATCCGGCGCCCGCCCAGCTTGACCTGCTCGTCGGCCCGCCCGACGAAGAGCAGCCCCTCGGCCTCGGCCCTGACCAGGTCGCCGCTGCGGTAGGCCCGCTCCCAGCCGAGGGATTCGAGCGGGGCGTACTTCTCCGCGTCCTTGAGCGGGTCGAGATACCGGGCGAGCCCGACCCCGCCGATGACCAGCTCGCCGGTCTCGCCCATGGACACCGGCTCGCCGTCCTTGCCGACGACGGCCAGATCCCAGCCGGCCAGCGGCAGGCCGATCCGTACCGGCCCCTCGCCGGTCAGCGGCGCCGCGCACGCGACCACCGTGGCCTCGGTCGGGCCGTAGGTGTTCCACACCTCCCGCCCCGGTACGGCCAGCCGCTCGGCCAGCTCGGGCGGGCACGCCTCGCCACCGAAGATCAGCAGCCGGACGTCGTCGAGCGTCTCGACCGGCCAGAGCGCCGCCAGCGTAGGCACCGTGGACACGACCGTGATGCCCATCTCGATCAGCCACGGCCCCAGGTCCATGCCCGTGCGCACCAGCGTCCGGGGGGCGGCGACCAGGCAGGCGCCGTACCGCCAGGCCAGCCACATCTCCTCGCAGGAGGCGTCGAAGGCCACCGAGAGCCCGGCCAGCACCCGGTCGCCGGGGCCGATCGGATCGTCGGTCAGGAACAGCCGGGCCTCGGCGTCCACGAACGCCGCCGCGTTGCGGTGGGTCACCGCGACGCCCTTGGGCTTGCCGGTGGACCCGGAGGTGAAGATGATCCACGCGTCGTCGTCGAGCCCGGGGCCCGCGCCGCCGGTGAGGGAGAGGGTCGCGGAGTCGGTTCGAGCGTCGCCGGTCCGTGTCAGGTGGGTGAGGTCCAGCCGGACGTCGCCGGGGTCTGTCAGGTACGCGGGGTCCGGCCGGACGTCGTCGGCGTGGGGCGGGAAACCGAAGGGGATGATCTTTTCGCCGTCGACGACGACCACGCGCACCCCGGCCTCGGTGAAGACCAGCTCGGCCCTCTCGTCGGGGTCGTCGGCGTCCACCGGCACGTAGGCGGCGCCCACGGTGAGCACGGCCAGGATCGCGACGTAGAGGCCGACGGTGCCCGACGGCACCCGCACCCCGACACGGTCACCCCGTCCGACCTCGGCCTCCCGCAACTCGGCGGCCAGCCGGTCGACCTCGGCCCGCAGGCCGGTGTAGTCGAGACGGATCCGCCCGTCGTCGAGCGCGGGGGCGTGGGGGTGCCTCCGGGTGGTCTGATCAAGGATGTCGAGCAGCGTTCTCGCCGGGGAGGCGCTCCTCCCGGGGAAGACCGCCGGTATCGGGACATGCTCGTTCTCAGTCGTAATCGGGTGCAAGGTATCTCCCAGTCGCACGACCGTGACTTGCGCCAGATTACGCGCGAGGCGCGCGACTCCATGTGGCGCCACTCATTGACTCCGTAATCCAACGATCGTGCGATCACTACTATTCCTGCCCGCATGGGGTTTTCGCGTAAGGACCGGCCGAGAACGCCTGCTATTTCGCGGTAAAGGGCCCGTGACCGGCCCCGGGACCGGGAAGGGGCGCGGTGGAGCGGCAGGCCGGATCCGCGGCCCGGGATCCCGGCCGGACGAGCCCCGGCCGGTCCGGATCCGCAGCCCGGGACCCCGGCCGGACGACCCTCGGCCGGTGACCGCGGGACCGGAGGGCGGTGCCGTCACCGATCGTTGACGATCTTCCGGTGCGAGTTTAAACTCAACAAGTAGTGAATTTAGGTGGCCGACGACGGCCGTGCGCGATCGACGGCCGTCGCCGGTCCCGGACACGGGAGCGTGACGTGATGCGAAAGACTCCTGCGGCCGTCGGAACCACGGTTTTTTTCGTGCTGGCGCCGGGCGTAGTGGCGGGGCTGCTGCCCTGGTGGATCACTCGCTGGGAGACGGGTGATCCACTCGCCTCCGTGCCGTCCTGGGCCACGGTGTCGTCGCGTCTCGTCGGCGGGACACTCGTCGTCGCCGGCGTCGTGGCACTGGTCCGGGCGTTCGTCCGGTTCGTGGTCGAAGGGCTGGGAACCCCTGCCCCGATCGCCCCGACAGAGCACCTGGTTATTGGCGGAATGTATAGATACGTCAGGAATCCGATGTATGTGGCGGTCCTCGCGGCCATCACCGGGCAGGCCCTGCTCCTCAGCCGGCCCGTCCTGCTGCTGTACGGCGCCGTCATGATGGTGCCGGTCGTCGCGTTCGTCCACTGGTACGAGGAACCGACCCTGAGCCGCAGGTTCGGCGCGGAGTACGAGAGATACCGCGCGGCCGTACCCGGCTGGTGGCCCCGCCTGCGCGCCTACGAACCCTGATCGGTACCGGAGCCGGTCATGCCGCGGGCCGGGGACGACCGGATCGGTGTCCGATTCATTCAAGACACCGGGCCGGTTTCCGGTCAGCATGGATGTCATGAACGACAGCATCCTCGACACCGCCGGCGCCTTCATCCTCCGTGAGGGCCGCCTGCTCGAACAGCGCCTGTTCGCGACCCTTTTCCAGGCGGAGCCCGCCACCGGGGTGGTGGACTCCCTGCGCGGCTACCAGAACTCCGACGGCGGCTTCGGTCACGGGCTCGAACCCGACAAGCGCTGCCCCGACAGCCTGCCCATCGACGTGGAGATCGCCTTCCAGACGTTGACGGCGGCCGGCTGCCCGCCGGCCGAGCGGATGGTGTCGCGTGCGTGCGACTGGCTGGCGGCGGTGTCCGCGCCCGACGGGGCGGTGCCCCTGGCCTTCCCGGTCATGGAGGCGTACCCGAGGGCCGTGCACTGGTCGGACTGGACCTACGCGCCGGGGCTGAACCCCACGGCGGGACTGGCCGGGCTGCTGCACCGGATGGGGGCCGACCACCCCTGGCTCACCCGGGCCACCGACTGGTGCTGGGCGGCGCTGGAGAAGGGCTTTCCCGACGACGCGCACGCCATGTCCGAGACGCTGGTGTTCCTTGAGCACGTCCCCGACCGTGATCGGGCCGAACGCGTCGCCGAGCGGGTGGGCGAATGGCTCCCCAAGCTGAACCACTACCGGGCCGATCCCGCGGACCCGGCCTACGGCCTCACCCCGCTGCACCTGGCCCCCACACCTGACAGTCGCTGGCGCCGGCTGTTCGCCGACGACCTGATCGAGGGCCACCTCGACCGGCTGGCGGGCGACCAGCGGCCGGACGGGGGATGGCCCATCACCTGGGAGCCGCCGGGTGCGGCCTCCACCCTTGAATACCGGGGAATCGAAACCCTGCGGGCCCTGCGGGTGCTCACCGCCTATGGGAGAGGTTGACGGCGCACGCCAGGAGGCCGTCCTGGTCGGTCCGGCGCGACGGGAGACCGTTCAAACGATCGGTAAAGCTTTGCCGGCCGTTCCTTGACCGTCGGCCGCGCCTTTCCCCGGATGACAGGCGGGCGGAACCCGGCGGCCCCGGAACCGCCCGGCTCCCGCGGGCCGAGGTCGTGCTAGCGTCGCCGCTCGTGCTGGAGAACGTGTACGTGGGTAGTGCGGACGTCGACGCGGCCGGTGATCGTGGCTGGCTCCTCGGGCATTTCAAGCCGGCCGGCGACGCCCGGCACAGCGAGGACGTCGAGATCAAGTGGGGCGTGCATCCGCGTGGCGACGAGCGCGCGCAGTGGGTCGTCGGTGAGAAACGCACGGCGCTGCTCCTGCTGATCAGCGGGCGCTTCCGGGTGGAGCTGCCGGGCCGCAGCGTGCTGCTGGCCGAGCGAGGTGACTATGTCGTGTGGGGTCACGGCGTCGATCACTCCTGGTACGCCGAGGAGGAGTCGGTGGTGCTCACCGTCCGCTGGCCGTCCGTTCCGGGTTACGCGGTTCCCGACCCCGGACACGAACCCCGCGCCTGAACGGCTCCGCCGGCCGCCCACGCCGGACGGCCGGCGCAGGACCACGGCGCGAGCCCGGCGAGCCGCCTGACCCGTGGCGCAGGCCGTACGGCACGCGTGAGGCGGCCCGCAGGCCCCGGCAAGGCCATGAGCCGGGCGGTTGCTAGCGTGGGAAGGGGCGAGCACGAGTGATCACGTGTACGGGAACGAGGTCGCGGCGTGCGCACACCGTGAACGAGTGATCCGCGATGCCCGGCCTCGCGGCTCCTGACCCGGCGACGTGAACGCGTCACCATGCCACCCGCGTCGTTGGTTCCCATCGCCAGGAGGGCGGGACCGCCGTGTCTCACGAGGTCCTGAGGCAAGGGAGTCACCATGGAACAGGCCAGCGCCTTCGAGCGGTTCCTCGACTACTCCAACCGCGCCGATCCGTATCCGCTGTTTCACGAGCTCCGCAAGACCCCGGTGGCGCGGCAGCCGGACGGCAGCTACGTGGTGAGCACCTATCAGGAGATCGTCTCGCTGCTCCACGACCCCCGCGTCAGCTCGGATCTGCGCAACCTTCCCGAGATAGCCGAGATAAAGCTCTCGCCGGAGGAGGCTCCGCAACTGCCGCCCGAGTTCATCCGCCGCGATCCGCCCGACCATGATCGGCTCCGGGCCGTCGCCATGAGGCACTTCGGGCCTCCGGACGCCCCCGGCCGGCTCACCGGCCTGGCACCCAGGATGTCCGAGATCATCGCGGACCTGATCGACGGCTTCGACGGCAGTACCCGGGTCGACATCGTCGACGACTTCGCCTACCCGCTTCCGCTCACGGTGATCTGCGAGCTCCTCGGGGTGCCCCGGGAGGACGAACCGCTCTTCCACCGGTGGTCCCAGACCACGGTCGAGACCAACGACCCGACGACCGGATCCATCGTCGAGCGGAACCGGCGACGTTTCCAGACCATGGCCGAACTGGGCCGCTACCTGGAAGGACTGGTGGGCGCCCATCGCCGGCATCCGGGCGACGACCTGCTCTCCGCCCTCGCCCTCGACGCCGACATGCCGTCGGACGACCTGCTGAGCACCGCGGCGCTGCTGCTCATCGCCGGTCACGAGACCACCGTCAACCTCATAGCCAACGGGGTGCTCACCCTCCTGCGCCGTCCCGAGCTGCTCGAACGGCTGCGTCACGAACCCGACCTGGTCATCGGCACGGTCGAGGAACTGCTGCGCTACGAGCCGCCGATCCAGATGCCGGGGCCGAGGCGGAGCGCCCTGGCCGACATCGACATCGGCGGCACCACCATCCCCAAGGGCGCGGTCATCATCCTGGTGCTCGCCTCCGGCAGCCGCGACCCCGAACGCTTCCACGACCCGGACCGCTTCGACCCCGACCGCCAGGACAACCAGCACCTCGGATTCGGCGGCGGCATCCACTACTGCTTCGGCGCACCCCTCGCCCGGATGGAGACGCACCTCGCGCTGACCGAACTCACGCGCCGGCTCGTCAACCCACGGCTCGTCACCGACCCGCCGCCCTACCGCCACACCCCGAACCTGCGAGGACCTCGCCACCTTCTCCTCGACATCGACGGCGTCCTCCCCGCGTGACCCGCGAACAGCGTCGCGCCGGTCCTTGGAGCGTGGCTCATCTGGTGGGTCGGCGGTCAGCTCAAAGGGGCCGGTATGTAGGCCGGTCGGGCACAGGACACGTCAACGCCTTGTCGCCTCGCGCTCGGCTGAAGTGTCGGAAGGAGGCGCCAACGGAGCGAGTTCGTGGGTGGTGAGCATCTCGATCAGGCGACGTACCGGCAGATCCGCTTCGGTCGGATAGCGCAGGCGCTGATCGGGGTTGATGCTGTAGTGGTTGCGCCGCCCGACCCGTTCGCGATTGAGGTAGCCGGCCTCGTGCAGGTCGCTGACGATGCCCTGTACGGCGCGTTCGGTTATGCCGATGACCGCGGCGATGTCGCGTAGCCGCGCCTGCGGGTTACGGGCGATCTCCAGCAGCACCCGCGCGTGGTGGGTCAAGAAGGTCCAGGTAGAAGATCCAGCATCAGGCACGGCGCGTCACACTTTCGGTCCTGCAACGTAGCGGTCGGAGGGGTGGATCCCATCGGACTGCCCATCATATGATGAACTGTCTTTCCGGTAATGTCCTTCCGTAGTCATGGCGGTCAGGGCTCCGCCACAGGCGGCTGCCCCTCATCTACCCTACGGCGAGCGATCATTGCCGCTGCCATCTCGACTTCTTCTCGCCGGAATGGAACCGGGGATGGAGGTAACGGCCGTGACCCCGCTATCGCTCACCAGCCAGTACCTACCCGGCGGAACGGTGGTCTGGGTGACCGGCGAGGTGGATGCGACCAACTCCGCCCGGCTGCTGACCTCCCTGGACCAGGCCCATCCGCGCCCGCAGGAGCCGCTGCTTCTCGACCTGAGCGCCCTGACCTTTCTGGACTGCTCCGGCCTGGCGACCCTGCTGCACACCCGCGCCCGCCTGGCCGCCGCAGAGGGTCGGCTGTCTCTGGCGGCCCCGCACGAGCGCGTGAGGCGGCTGCTGGAGCTCACCGGCCATGCCGGGTCGTTCGAGGTGCGCCACACGCTGGACGAGGCGGTCACCGCCGCCGGACTACGGGCAACGGCATGGATCGGCTCGGCCATCGCCTGAAGGCCGACACGGCGGGTCCTGGCCCGGATGGGCGAGGATGTCAGTCCTCTTCCGGCCTCGGTACCGGTGAGCTCGCGTATCCAACTGTCGCCGGTCGACCTATCCGGCTCCGGAATCACTACTGACCGTGAGGCTCCTGGCGGAGATCTGGGTGTGGAGCCCCGAACACTGACGAGAAGCAGCACCGACCTCTGCGCGTCGTAATGGCGATGACGCCGCCGTGTGGCGTCCGTACCCTCAGCGGGTGAGTCCCGTCCGAGGAATCCCGGTCGACGGGCTCGCCTCATTTCCGGGGCGCCTGGCCTGCCTTTTCCGTCCACAGCTCGTACGTGCTGTCCCCGGGGAGCACCCAGACCTCCACGTCGGGCCTGGTGATCTTCCGCAGCGGCGTCGCCTTGCCGGTCGTCGTCGAGACCCGGTAGACCGCCACCCCCGTCGCGGTCCTCGACCGGACGATCACGCGTCCCGCCTGGTCGAAGTCGAGGTCGTCGATGTACTGCCCGCGCGGCAACCCCACGGTCACCGTGCCGCTCGCGCGGCCGGTACGCAGGTCGAGCAGCCGCAACTGGCGATACTTCCGCCACGTGCCGACAGGCACCGCCGCCGTGACGTGGTCGTTCGCCAGCGCCGTCGGCGACAGCGATGTCTTCAGCCGCGTCCGGGCGCGCAGCCCTCGGTCGAACACCGTCAGCCGTTCCCCTGCCAGCAGCAGCCGGTCGCTGTCGGGACTGAACCCCGCGAAGGCCCACGCGTCCGTCCCTCCGGGAGGCGGCAGCACCTTGCCTTTGCGCAGGTCCGCGAAGATTCCCATCCCCGGCGCGGAGGTGCCCGTGACCACGTAACCGCCGTCGTTCGACACCAGCGGCCACTCCTCGTTGATCGAGGACGCCGTGAGCCGCGGTGACACCACCCTTTCCCCGCCGCTCAGCGTCCGCTCGACGAACAGCCCATCCGACTTACGGAAATAAAAGAAATGCCGCCCGTCCCCGCTGACCAGGAACGGCGCCCGCGCCCCGGCGTTGGCCGCGTCGTCGGGCGCCTCGGTGAGCGCCTCCGGCACCTGCACCACGTTTCCGTTGGTCAGCACCAGTTTCCAGGTCTGGGTTCGCTGCGCGTGCGCGATCGTGGCCGGCGCGGCGGCCACCGCGGGCTGTCCGCTCAGGGCCACGGTGGTCAGAAGGAGCGTCGCAAGAGCCGTGCGAAATCTCATATTTCATAATATTGCGAGATTTCAAGAAATATTGCTGTTTTCTGCCGGAGTTCGATGCCGGCTGCTTATCCATTGAGTCCTTCGCGTCCCACAACAGGCTAACTGCGAAGCTTGTCTGAAGCGTAGTAGTTTTTCCAATTTTATGTATAAATAGGTGATTCATGTATTTATCGCCGGATTTCAGGCCGAGGCCGGTGGGCGGCCCTCACATATGTGCGTTCGCCGTCCGGCCGCGATCCGCGCCACCCGCGAGGTGGACGGCGGAACTCAGCGCGGAATGACGATGGCGGTGACGATGAGTCCCCTGTCGACCAGCCATCGGCCGGAAAGGACGCTGAGGCGCCTGCCGTCGACCTTGGGCCCCGTCACCAGCAACCGCGCCGAGAAGGCGCCCGCCACGGGGTCGAAGCTGATCACCGCGTCCTCGAAGTCCAGCCACCGCCTGGCCAGCGGGAACCACGCCTTGTACACCGACTCCTTGGCGCTGAAGAGCATCTTGTCCCAGGACACCTGGGGATGGCCGGCCGACAGCAGGCGTAGCTCGGTGCGCTCCTCGGGCAGCGAGACGGCCTCCAGGACGCCGTTGGCCAGCGGGGTGTTGGGCTCGGCGTCGATGCCGATGGCCGTCACCGCGGAGGAGGTCCCCAGGACCGCGCCCCGGTATCCCGCGCAGTGCGTGATGCTGCCGACGACCCCCTTCGGCCACTGGGGCTCACCGCGCAGTCCCGGCAGCACGGGCGTGGCCGGCAGTCCGAGCCTGCCGAGGGCGGCACGGGCGCACACCCGCGCCGTGGTGAACTCCCTGCGGCGCTTCTCGACCGCTTGCTCGATCACCTTTTCCTCTTCGGGAAAAAGTGTCGCGTCAAGGGGGTCGTGGAAGAGGTCCGCCGCCACCACACAGCCGGGAAGGATGCTCTCGATCATGATGTCTCCCTCGCAGGGAGGCGGTTTTCTGGAAAAGTGCTTTTGCCCTTCTCCCGCCTGGTCATGACGTGATCGTAGCCGCGCGCCGAATCGGGGGAAATCGTGTGGCGGGTTTCTCGGGCCTGCTCACCGTGGATAAGGGCAGGCAGGGGACGGATAGGGGTCGGCCGGTGCGACACGCCGGCCGCGGTGGCGGCGGCGACGCGCCAGGCCCCGCCGACCTGTGCCGATGTGCCGGGCGGGCGGCCCGGGGATCTCGGGTGCGGACGCGGTCTTCACCGGGGAGCCGCGATGGCGGCCTTCGTGGCGGGTGGGGCCATGGCCCCGATGTCGTTCACGGAGGGGCCTTCCTTATCGTGAGCCGGATTGCCTTTCTTTGTCATCTCACGTTCACGCGGGGGATCGACGGTCTCATTCTCCGGCCATCCCCAATCCCCGAAAAGCTGCCGATCGTTTCCGGTTGCCCGAGAGTATGTAAGTTGAATTATTAATCAACGTGAGTCGATTTCGATCGGCTGCCGCGAAATAACGGTTCTGCCGTAGACACCGTCCGGAACCTGTGCGGTAATGCTCGTGTCCACACCACCCCTCCGCCGTCTGGCGCGATGGTCTGGTGGATACGGCCGGGCCGTTTCCACTCCGATCCCACTCGGTGAACGGCCGGCGCCCCCGAGCGACACGAGGTAGCCGTGAGCACCAGTAGCAGCAGCCGCATTCCCTCTCCCGTGAGAGTGACAGTGATCGCGATCGTGACCGTGACGAAAGACGGGCGACCCTGGAGCTGAACCGCGGTTCCGCACGGCCGGGGACACGGGGGTCCCGGGCCGCGACGACGGGCTGACGACGGGCCCAGCCCACCACGCCATCACTCACGTCCTCGACAGGGGGAGATTTCGGATGGAGTTTTTCGTGCTCGGCCCCCTGACGGCCGGGGTGGGCGACGAACGGCTTGACCTGGGAAGCGCACGGCAGCGGATCGTGCTGGCCGCACTCCTGCTCGACGCCAACAGGACCGTCACCGTCAGCCGCCTGATGGAGGCGATCTACGGCCACGATCCGCCGGTGACCTCGCGCTCCCAGGTCCAGAACTGCGTGTCCGCCCTGCGGCGCCTGTTCGATTCCCACGGGCACCCCGACCTCATCGTCACCACCTCCCAGGGGTACGCCCTCCAGATCCCCGGCGCGCGCATCGACGCCCAGCGTTTCAGGGCCACCCTCGTCCAGGCCAGGCAGGCCAGGGACGGCGGGCGGCAGGCGGAGGCGATCGACCTCTACCGCGCGGCGCTGTCCCTGTGGCGGGGACCCGTGCTCGACGGCGTCGAGAGCAGGCTGGTGCAGTCGGCCGCCGGCAGGCTCACCGAGCAGCGGATCACCACCGTCGAGGAGTGCGTCCAGTTGGAGCTGGAGCGCGGCGGCCACCACGAGCTGGTCGACGAGCTCGCCCGGTTCGTCAAGGAGTACCCGCTGCGCGAGAAGCTGCGCGGCCTGCTGATGACGGCGCTCTACAGGTCCGATCAGCGGGCCGAGGCGCTGGAGGTGTACCGGCAGACGAGGCAGACCTGGGCCGAGGAACTGGGCATCGAGCCCAACGAGCATCTGCAGCGGCTCCAGCGGGCCATCCTCGCCCGTGACGAGAGCCTGAACCCGCCGGACCGGCACACTCCCGGCGCCGTGGAGCGCGTGCGCGGGCGGAAGGGCGCGCCGGGCATGCTGCCGCCCTCCGTCGCCGACTTCACCGGGCGCACCGAGCAACTGGCCGAGATCCGCGCGCACCTGACAGGCGAAGGCGCGCGGGAGCGGTCGCGGCTGGCCGTACCCGTCGTCGTGATCGTCGGCAAGGCCGGCATCGGCAAGACGAGTATCGCGCTGCACATCGCGCACGCCATCGCCGGGCACTCTCCCGACGGCCAGCTCTTCGCCACCTTCCAGGGAGGCTCCACCCGTCCGGTGGGTCCCTTGCAGGTGCTCGAACGCTTTCTGCGCGCGCTCGGGGTGTCCGGCTCCGCGATGCCGGAAGGGCTGGAGGAACGCGCGGAGACCTACCGCGACCTCCTGGCCGCCCGCAGGACGCTGGTCGTCCTGGACGACGTGGTCAGCGAGAGCCAGGTCCTGCCGCTGCTGCCGGGCAACCCCGAATCGGCCGTCATCGTCACCAGCCGCAGGCGACTGCCGGGGCTGGCCGGTGCGGCCCATGTCGACGTGGCGGTTTTCGAGGCCGAGCAGTCGCTTGAGCTGCTCTCCCGCATCGCGGGAGCCGAGCGGACGCGGGCCGAGCCCGAGGCGGCCGACGCCCTCGCCGAGCTGTGCGGCCACCTGCCGCTGGCGCTGCGCATCGTCGGCACCCGCCTGGCCGCGCGGCCCCGGTGGAGCCTGGGGCGGCTGGTGGAACTCCTCCAGGACGAGACCCACCGGCTGGACGAGCTCAGATACGGCGACATGGGGATCAGGGCCGGGATCTCGCTGACCTACGACGGCCTGGGCGAGGAGGCCAGGCGGCTGTTCAGACGCCTGGCGATCATGGAGGCTCCCGTCTTCTCCGCCTGGGCCGGTGCCGCGCTCCTGGACCGCTCGCCGGCCGAAACCGACGACCTGCTGGACGACCTGGCCGACGCTCAGCTCATCGAGATCGTGGGAGCGGGCAGGGGCCTTGAGACCCAGTACCGCTTCCATGACCTCATCAGGGTGTTCGCCAGGGAGCGCCTGGCCGCCGAGGAGTCCTTCGCCGAGCGCAACGACGCGCTCGCCAGGATGCTCGGCGGCCTGCTGTTCATCGCCGACGCGGTTCGCGACCGCTACTACGGCCGCGACGTCGTCATCGGCAGCGACGCCGTCCGCTGGGCGCTGCCGGCCCCGCTGGTCGCGCAGTTCGCCGCCGCGCCGCTGGCCTGGCTGGAGCGCGAGCGCCCGTTCGTGCTCTCCGCCGTACGGCAGGCGGCGCACGCGGGGTTCGCCGGGCTGTGCTGGGACCTGGCGATGAGCATCGTCCCGCTCTTCGAGTCCAAGGTCTACCTCGACGACTGGCGGGAGAGTCACGAGATCGCACTGGCCGCCGCCCGCCGCTCGGGCGACCGCAGGGGCCAGGGGGCGATACTCACCTCGCTGAGCACTCTGTGCCATCTCGACCAGCGGCCGGCGGAGGCGTTCCGGCTGGCCCAGGCCGCGGTCACGGCGTTCGAGGAGGCCGGGGAGGTGCGCGGCGCGGCGCTGGCCACCCGCCATATCGGGATGCTGGACTGGACGGCCGGCCGTGCCCGGGAGGCGTCGTCGCGCTACGAGCGGGCGCTGGAGACCTTCCGCGCCACGGGCGACCGGGTGGCCGTCGCCTACGTGCTCAACCAGCTGGCCCAGATGGGACTGGAACGGGGCGACACGGAGGGCGCGGAGCGTCAGCTCCGTGAGGCGCTGAGGCTCAGCAGGGAGGGCGACGGCAGGCGGGTGGAGGCCCAGGTGCTGTACCGCATGGGGCACGCCCGGCTGAACTCCGGCGGTTTCCACGGGGCGGGGGAGTCCTTCGAGCGGGCGCTGGCCGTCGTGCGGGACCTCAGCGACCCGATCGGGGAGGTGCACGCCCTGCACGGGCTCGGTCTCGTGCGGCTTCGCCAGGGGGAGTTCGACGAGGCGGCCACGGCGCTGCGGCGGGCTCTGACGCTGGCCCGTGCCACCAACCAGCGGCTCATCGAGGCGCGGGTGCTTCTCGGGCTGGGCGAGTCGTCCCTGCGGGCCGGGCAGGCCGGGCAGGCCGTCGACCTGCTCAAGCGGGCGCTGGCCCTGTTCGGCCGGTATGACAACGTCACCGCCCACGAGGCGAGGGCCCTGTCCCTGCTCGGCGACGCGCGGCGGGCACTCGGCGAGACCGTCCCACCCGGCTCCTGAATGTGGGCGATCTTTCAGGACAAAGGTGCCGTTCGATGGATTTCATGCCTAAATGTCCGTGAGGTGAAAATTGACAGTGAAATTGACAGTGATCTCTGCCTCGTCTCTACAAAATCCTACATTCTGGTGAATTCTTATGTATTCACCTTAGAAAAGTCCCTGGTGTTCCTGCGACGACGTCCTTGACCGGCGAAAGTCGGGAGGCTCGCCATCCATTGACAGCGGCCTGCAATAGCCCCTTCCTTGCACTTGTTGACTAGTTTGTGCTTAAGACGGACAAGCCGGGCAGCTCTGTGGCGCGGCCGGGATGATACAGCTCTATGCGATGGCCATAATCGGCGAAAAGCGACAGAATGACCCCTCTAGTTAGGCTGTCAGATGACAACACGGGGGACATCGTGAAAAGTCAGATGGCGTCGCTCATCGGCTCCGGCATCGCCTTAGCCTTGGCTCTCACCGCCTGCGGCGCAGGGGGAAACGGGAGGGAGGGCCCGGCGTCGAGCACTGCCGAGTCGGCGCCCGTGATCGACATCGGCTCGCTGTACGAACCGCAGAACCTCGACAACGTGGGCGGCGGCGGACAGGGAGTGATCGAGGCACTCGGCGGAAACGTCTACGAGGGACTCTTCAGGCTCACCGACGACGGCACGATCGAGAACCTGCTCGCCGCCGACTACAAGGTCAGTCGCGACGGGCTCACCTACACCTTCTACCTGCACGAGGGGGTGCGGTTCCACTCGGGCGACCCGCTCACCGGCGCCGACGTCGAATACAGCCTGGAGAGGATCATCGACGACGGCTCCACGTCCCCCCGCAAGAGCGCCCTGAGCGTGATCAAGAGCATCGAGACCCCCGGCACCTCGACCGTCGTGGTCAAGCTGTCGTCCAGGTCGATCTCGTTCGTCTACAACCTGAGCCACGTGTGGATCATCAACGACACGGTCAAGGAACCGGCGACCGCCGAGGACGGCACGGGGCCCTACCGGCTCGGCACGTGGAAGCGCGGCTCCTCTCTGTGCCTGGACAGGTTCGACGGCTACTGGGGCGCCGCGCCCAAGAACCGGCAGGTGGTGTTCCACTACTTCACCGACGCGAGCGCGCTCAACAACGCGCTGCTGACCGGCACCGTCGACCTGGTGACCAGCGAGCAGAGCCCCGACGCCCTGGCCCAGTTCACCGGCGACCCGCGCTACAAGGTCAGCGAGGGAAGGTCCACGACCAAGCTCCTGCTGGCCTTCAACGACCGTGAGCCCCCCTTCGACAAGGTGCTCGTCCGCAAGGCCGTCAGCTCCGCGATCGACGACGGGAAGTTGCTGGAATCGATCTGGGACGGTCACGGCAGTCTGATCGGCTCGATGGTCCCGCCGAGTGACCCCTGGTACGAGGACCTCACCGAGGTGAATCCCTACGACGTGGAACTGGCCAGAAGACAGCTCGCCGAGGCCGGTTACCCGGAGGGCTTCACCTTCACCCTCGACACTCCCAACTACGACCCGCATCCCACCATCGCGACGTTCGTCAAGTCGGAGCTGGCCAAGGTCGGCATCACGGTGGACATCAACACCATCACCGCCGACGAGTGGTACACGAAGGTGTACCAGCGGCACGACTTCACCGCGACCCTGCAGGAGCACGTCAACGACAGGGACATCCGCTGGTACGGCGATCCCGACTTCTACTGGGGCTACGACAACCCACAGGTCGCGACCTGGATCAAGCAGTCGGAGGAGGCCTCCACCCTCGACGGGCAGACGGCCCTGCTGCGGAAGGCGAGCCGTCAGATCGCCGAGGACGCGGCCAGCGACTGGCTCTACCTCAACCCGCAGATCGTGGTCAGCACGGCCGGGGTGTCCGGCTACCCGGTCAACGGACTGAACGCACAGTTCTACGTCTACGGCATCGACAAGCGCTGAAGGTCCGGTGACCGCCTACCTCCTGCGCCGGACGCTGCTCCTGGTCATCTCGCTCCTTCTCGCGAGCTCGGTACTGTTCCTGCTGCTCAGACTGCTGCCCGGCGATCCCGCCAACTCCCTGCTGTCGGTGGGGGCCACTCCCGAGCAGGTGGCCGCCGCCCGGCATGAGATCGGCTCGGACCTCCCGCTGCCCGAGCAGTTCGCCTCCTGGATCGGCAGGATGGCCACACTCGACCTCGGCAGGTCCTTCATCAGCTCGCTGCCCGTGGGCCCCGAGATCGCCGGGCGCCTGGTCGTCACGGCGCCGCTGACGATCCTGGCCTTCCTGCTGGCGGTCCTGATCTCGGTGCCCGCGGGGTTCGTCACGGCCCACCGCCGCGGGACCTGGTACGGCTCGCTGCTCGGCGGGGTGTCCCAGTTCGGCCTGGCCGTACCCGTCTTCTGGGTCGGGATGCTGCTGATCACCGTGTTCGCGCTGCACCTGCGGCTGCTGCCGGCGGGCGGGTTCCCCGCGGACGACTGGGCCGACCCCGCGGCCGCGCTCACCTCGCTGGTGCTGCCCGTGCTCACCGTCTCCCTCGTCATGTCCGCCTCGCTGATCCGCTACGTCCACTCGGCCGCCCTGGACGTCCTGGGCAGCGACTACCTGCGGACGGCCAGGGCGCTGGGCTCGTCGTTCGCCGGTGCGATCTGGCGGCACGGCCTGCGCAACGCCGCCGTGCCCGTGGTGTCGATCCTCGGCATCGAACTGGCCACGACCTTCCTCGGCGCCGTCGTCGTGGAGAACGTGTTCGCCCTGCCGGGGCTCGGCAGCATGCTGGTCAAGGCGTTCGCCCAGCACGACTACCCGGTGATCCAGGGAATCCTGGTGCTGAGCACCTTCACCGTGCTGCTGATCGGTTTCCTGGCCGACGTCGTCCAGCGGCTCATCGACCCCCGGCTGCGCCGTACCGCGACCGGGGGGCCCGAATGAGTGCCCGGCGCCGCTCCCGCACGCTCGCCGTCGGCTGCGTCCTGATCGCGGTGATCGCCGCGACGGCTCTGCTGTCGCTGTTCTGGACGCCCTACGACCCGGCCGACACCTCGGGCGGGCGGCTGACGCCTCCGGGGCCCCTCCACCCGCTCGGCACCGACAGGCTCGGCAGGGATCTGCTCACCCAGCTGATGCTGGGCGCCCGCGTCGCGCTCACGGCGGGGACGGGGGCGGTCGTGATCGGCGCCCTGCTCGGCCTGGCCGGCGGGCTGCTCGCCGGATTCGCCGCCCACTGGCTGGACGACGTCCTGGCCGTCCTCCTCGACATCCTCATCGCCTTTCCCACCCTGCTCATGGCCATGCTCATGGTCGCGGCCAGAGAGGCGTCCCTGCTCACGGCCATCCTGGCGATCGGCCTCGCCATGTCGGCCGTCGTCGCGCGGCTGACCAGGGTGCTGGTCAAACAGGTCCTGGCGCAGGACTACATCACGGCCTCGCGCACCTCGGGCACCTCCTGGCCCAGGATCGTGACCGGGCACGTCCTGCCCAACATCTGGCCCACGCTCTCGGTCAACCTGGCGTTGCAGATGGGCCTGGCCGTGCTCGCCGAGGCGAGCCTGTCCTATCTCGGCCTGGGCGCGCCGCCCCCGAACGCCTCCTGGGGGCGCATGCTGCAGGAGGCCCAGGCGACGGTGTTCACCGCGCCCACCGGTGTCATCGCGCCCGGCGTGCTCCTGGCCATGCTCGTGATCGGCACGAACCTGATCGCCGACGGCGTGCGGGAGACCGCCGACCCGACCCTGAGGAAAGGACCGCGATGACCCTGCTGGAGGTCGACGGACTGCGCGTGCGCGCCGCGGACGGCCGGGCCCTGATCGACGGCCTGTCCTTCTCGCTGGGAGAGGGGGACCGGCTCGGCCTGATCGGCGAGTCCGGCTCCGGCAAGTCGCTGACCGCGCTGGCGATCATCGGCCTGCCGCCCCCCGGGATGAAGGTGTCCGGCAGCGTCGTCCTGGACGGCGTCCAGGTGGTGGGGGCGCCCGAGAGGCGGCTGAACAGGCTGCGCGGCCGGGCGGCGGCCGTGATCTTCCAGGAGCCGCTCACCGCGCTCGACCCGCTGAAACGGGCCGGCGCGCAGGTCGCCGAACCACTGCGGCGCAGGCGGCGGCTGCGCGGTGCGGCCCTGCGCCACGCGGTTGTCGACGCGCTGGCCGAGGTACGGCTGGCCGATCCCGAACGCGTCGCCCTGGCCTACCCGCACGAGATCTCCGGCGGCCAGCGCCAGCGGGTCGCCATCGCCATGGCACTGGCCTGCGAGCCGGCGCTGCTGATCGCCGACGAGCCCACCACGGCCCTGGACACCACGACCCAGGCGGAGGTGCTGGCGCTGCTGGACACCCTGGTCGGCGCCTCGGGGATGGGCCTGCTGTTCATCGGCCACGACCTCGGGGTGGTGGCGGGCGTCACCGGCAGGCTCCTGGTGCTCCAGGACGGCCGGGCCGTCGAGTCGGGGACCGTCGGGGACATCGTGCACGCGCCGTCCCATCCCCACACCCGCGAGCTGGTGGAAGGCACCAGGCGGCTGCACGACGCCCTGGGCGGGATCGCGCGATGAGCGGCCCGCGGGTGCTGGAGGTCCGCGGAGTGGACTTCACCTACAGGGGCGGGCCCGCCGTGCTCACCGACGTCTCCTTCTCCGTCGAGGCGGGGCGGAACCTGGCCCTGGTCGGCGAGTCGGGGTCGGGCAAGACCACACTGGTGCGACTGCTGCTCGGCCTGCTGCGGCCTGCCGCCGGGCAGGTGCTCCTGGACGGGGAGGGGCTGCCCGGGCGCGAGCGGGCGCTGCGGCGCGCGGTCCAGCCCGTGTTCCAGGACCCCTACTCCTCCCTCGACCCCCGGCAGCGGGTGGACAGGATCGTCGCCGAGCCGTTGCGCTCGCTCGGCCTGGTCCCCGCGGGCGACCGCCCGGAGCTGGCGCGCAGGGTGGCCGAGGCGCTGCGCTCGGTCGGGCTGCCGGAGGAGGCCGCGCGCCGTTATCCGCACGAGTTCTCCGGCGGCCAGCGCCAGCGCGTCGCCATCGCCAGGGCGATCGTCTGCGGCCCCCGGGTCCTGCTGGCCGACGAGCCGGTCAGCGCGCTGGACGTCGCCACCAAGGTGCGCCTCATCGACCTGCTGGCCGAGCTGCGGGAGAGCCGGGGGCTGACGGTGGTGATGGTCTCGCACGACCTCACCGTGACGGCCTCCCTGTGCGAGGACACGGTGGTGCTCGAACGCGGGCGCGTCGTGGAGCGGGGGGACACGGCGGCGGTGCTCGGCTCTCCCCGCCATCCCTACACCAGGCGGCTGGTGGCCTGCGTGCCCGCTCTGCCGGAGCCCGGAGGGAATGTCCACCGCCTCTGACCTGTGCGATGCCATCGCAGAAGCGATCCGATAACGAGGGAATGGCGCCTATTCCTATGGTGAACACAACAAGAACCGCAGCTGGTCAACCACCAAGGAACTGAGGTCAGAAAATGAAGAAGCACCTGGACAGCCGCCTCGCCAGATTCGCCGCCATTGTGGTCGTCACCACCGCGATCGTCGTTCCCGCCTTCGGCACCGGAGCCTCCGCGAGCGTGGACTCCGCCACGAATCTCGCCAAGCCCGCCCCCGCTCAGATGCTCTGCTGCAACACCTGGCCCTGACCCGCGATCCCCGGTCGCCCTTCATATGGCGTCCGGGAAGAAGGCCGGTTTCCAGCGGTGGCAGGAATACGGACGAGGAAGTAGTATTCCCACGAAAGTTACAAAAGCCTTTGGGGACAACGCTGGCATCAACGGGGCATGCGAGTGGAATTTTGCATTCTGGGTTCTCTGGAGGTCGTTTTAGACGGCCGAAGGCTGGACCTCGGGGGAACCAGGCAACAGACCGTGCTCGCCGTGCTTCTGCTGGAGGCGGGCCGGTCTGTCACCATTGGCAGACTCATGGAGGCGATCTACGGCGACGAGCCGCCGATGACCTCCCGAGCCCAGATCCAGATCTGCATCTCCGCGCTGCGGCGTCTGTTCGCCGCCCACGGCAGCCCCGACATCATCTCCACCCAGTCCCAGGCGTACGCCGTCCACGTCCCCGACGGCCGGTTCGACTCCCGTCGCTTCGAGAGCCTCGTCCTGCAGGCGAAACAGGCTCGTAAGGAGCACAGGACCGACGAGGCCATCGCGCGCTACCGCGAGGCGCTCGCCCTGTGGCGCGGCCCGGCGCTGGAGGGCATGGAGAGCAGGCTCGTGCAGTCGGCGGCGAGCAGGCTGGACGAGGACCGGATCTCGGCGAACGAGGACTGCATCAAGCTGGAGCTGGACCTCGGCCGCCATCACGAGCTGGTCGGTGAGCTCACCGCGCTGGTGGGGGAGCATCCGCTCCGTGAACGCCTGCGCGGTCAGCTCATGCTCGCGCTGTACCGCTCGGGCCGGCAGGCGGAGGCACTGCGGGCGTACCGGCGGGCCAGGCAGACCATGATCGAGGAGTTGGGGATCGAGCCCAACGAGCGGCTCCAGCAGCTCGAACACGCGATTCTCACCTCGGATCCGAGCCTGGACCTGCCGGTCGCGTCGGTCCTGCTCACCCCCGAACCCCAGGCCGTCGTGCCCCGCCTGCTGCCCACCGACATCGCCGACTTCACCGGGCGGACGAAGCAGGTCGACGAGATCCTGGAACGGTTGATAGCCGCCGCCGGGGTCCGCTCGGGGTTCGCGGTGCCGATCGTCGCGCTCGTCGGCAAGCCCGGGATCGGGAAGAGCACCATCGCCGTCCACGTGTCGCACCGCGTCGCCGAGCACTATCCCGACGGCCAGCTCTTCGCCGACCTGCACGCCGGCGCCTCCCGACCGGTCAGCCCGATGCAGGTGCTCGAACGGTTCCTGCGCGCCCTGGGGATCACCGGCACCGCGCTGCCCGACGGCCTGGAGGAGCGGGCGGAGATGTACCGCGCCCTGCTCGCCGACCGCAAAATGCTGATCGTGCTGGACGACGTGGGCGCCGAGGGCCAGGTCCTGCCCCTCCTTCCCGGCAGCTCGGACTCCGCCGTGATCATCAGCAGCCGCAGCCGGCTCGCCGGACTGCCCGGCGCGATCCACATCGACGTGGACATCTTCGACTCGGCGCAGTCGCTCAGCCTGCTCTCCCGCATCGCCGGCGTCGAGCGCGTGCAGTCGGAGCCGGAGGCCGCGGTGGCGCTGGCCGAGCTCTGCGGCCAGCTCCCGCTGGCGCTCCGCATCGCGGGCGCGCGGCTCTCCGCCCGGCCGCACTGGAGCGTCGGGCAGCTCGTGGAACGGCTGGAGGACGAGACCCGCAGGCTGGACGAGCTCAAGCACGGCGAGATGGGCATCAGGGCCAGCATCTCGCTGACCTACGAGAGCGTCAGCGAGCGGGCCAGATGCCTGTTCCGCAGGCTGGCGATCCTGGACTCGCAGATCTTCTCCGCCTGGCTCGGCGCGGCACTCCTGGACCGGCCGATCAGCGAGGGCCAGGACCTGCTGGACGACCTGGCCGACGCCCAGCTCATCGAGACGACGGGCACCGGGCGCGGGACGCACACCCAGTACCGCTTCCACGACCTCATCAGGGTCTTCGCCAGGGAGCGCCTGGCGGCCGAGGAGCCGGCCGCCGAGCGCGGCGCGGCGCTGTCCAGGGTTCTCGGCGGGCTGCTCTCCCTGGTGGAGGCCGCCTGCCGCCGCGAGTACGAGGACCGCATGATGGTCCCCGGCGCCACCGCCACGTGGTCGCTGCCGAAGGCGCTGGTCGACCGGCTGGTCGCGGTGCCGCTCGTCTGGTTCGAACGCGAGCGCTCGATCCTCGTCTCCGGCATCAGGCAGGCGGCACAGGCGGGTCTCGTGGAGATCTGCTGGAGCCTGGCCATCGGCGCGGCGACCTTCTTCCAGTCGCGGGTCTACTTCGACGACTGGCGGGAGACGCAGAGGATCGCGCTGGCCGCGGCCCGCCAGGCAGGGGACAGGCGGGGCCAGGCGGTCATGCTCTACTCGGCGGGCTCGCTCGCCAGCGCCGAGCAGCGCTTCGACGACGCGCGTCACGACTTCGAGACCGCGATCAGGCTGTTCACGGAGATCGGCGACGAGCGGGGCCTCGGCTCGGTGATGGCCAACAGGGGGCACCTGGACCTGGTGACGGGCAGGTTCGAGGCCGCGGCCGCGCACTTCGAGCGGGCGCTGGAGCTGTCGCGCGGCTCGGGGTCGCCGAGCACGACGATCTACGTGCTGCACAACCTGGCGCAGGCCAGGCTGGAATGCGACGACCCCGAGGACGCCAGGCGGCTGCTGTCCGAGGCCATGGAGCTGGTCAGGGGCGGCGTGGGGAGAAGGCTGGAGGGCCAGGTGCTGTACCGCCTGGGCCAGGCCCACCTGCAGGGGGAGGAACCGCGTCTGGCCGTGGAGGTGCTCGCCGAGGCGCTGACCGCCGTCCAGGAGGTCGGCGACCCCACGGGGGAGGCCTACATCCTGCACAGCATGGGCCTGGCCAGGCTGTCCCTCGGCGAGCTCGCCGAGGCGGGCGGCACGCTGCGGCACGCGCTGCTGCTGGCCAACACCTCCAGCGAGCGGCTCGCCAAGGGCCGGGTCCTGGCCGGCCTGGCCGAGCTGGCCCTGGCCGAGAAGAACCCGGCCGAGGCCGTGGCCTGCTTCGAGCAGGCCCTGGCCCTGTTCGGCACGATGAGCGTTCCGCTCGACGAGGCGCGCGCTCTCAGCCTGCTCGGTGACGCGCACGCGGCCCTGGGGAACACCGCCGAGGCGCACGAGGCGCTCGCCAGGGCGCTCGCGGTGACCCAGAAGATCGACACCGTGGTGGCCCAGCGCATGCGCGCCCGGCTCGCCGAGCGGATGCACGCCGGAGAGCCCGCCCCCTGACGCGGAGCCGGGTCCTTCCCCGGTCGGTGAGCGGCGCCCGTACGGTACGCCCCCCTCCCGCTTGAGCTCGCGATAGTGGGTGGAAGGCGGACCGATAGCGGTCTGGGCGACTCTGGGCGCAGGCCGATACGTGTGGATGGGAAGCCGTGATGTGGAGCGCCCTGTGCGGCGAGCACCTGCCGTTGGTCCCGGATGTGTTGGCAGGAGTCCGTCGCGACGGGCGTAGCAGATGGGTGTACCGGAGATGAGCATCACCGCGGAGGCGTTGGACGGGGTTTACGGACGATCGGCATCCGGTCTCCGGGCGAGCCTGGAACACGCGATGGACGGTTGCTGGCTGCCACTCGCCAGCGCGGAGACCGACGCGGACGGCCGCATCAGCGAGTGGGCCGGTCTGGGCCTGGACCGCGGGCTCTACCGCATCGTGTTCGACAGCGACCAGTATTTCGTCGGACTCGGCGTCATCGCCGCATACCCCGGGATATCGGTCATGTTCAGAATGCAGGACGAGACGGATGTGTGCAAAGTCCAGGTCCTGATCGCTCCTCATTCCTATTCGACCTATTTCGGCACCGGTAGTTGAGGGAGAGCATGATGAAGACGACCCGACGACCTTCCGACCGCTACACGGCGTCCCAGCCGGTCAGCCTCCCCGACCGGACCTGGCCGGGCAACACGGTCACCACCGCGCCCCGCTGGCTCTCCACCGACCTGCGCGACGGGAACCAGTCACTGGTCAACCCGATGAACCCCGAGCGCAAGCTGGCGATGTTCGACCTGCTGGTGGGCATGGGCTACAAGGAGATCGAGGTCGGCTTCCCCGTCGCCAGCCAGGACGACCACGACTTCCTGCGCCTGCTCATCGAGAGGGACCTGATCCCCGACGACGTGCGGATCTCGGTGCTGACCCAGGCGCGCGACGAGCTGATCCACCGTACGGTCGAAAGCCTGGAGGGCGCGGCCCGCGCCACCGTCCACATCTACAACGCGACCTCCCCGATGTTCCGGCGGATGGTCTTCGGCATGACCAGGGACGAGTGCAAGGACATGGCCGTGCAGGCCACCCGGCTGCTGATGAAGTACGCGGAGAAGACGCTCGGCGCCTGTGACTTCGGCTACCAGTACTCACCCGAGCTGTTCAACGACACCGAGCTCGACTTCTCCCTGGAGGTCTGCGAGGCGGTCATGGACGTCTGGGAGCCCGGTCCCGGGCGCGGCATCATCCTCAACTTCCCCACCACGGTCGAACGCTCCATGCCCAACGTGTTCGCCGACCAGATCGAGTGGCTGGACAGGAACCTGACCAGGCGTGAGCACGTGTGCCTGTCGATCCACCCGCACAACGACAGGGGAACGGGCGTGGCCACCGCCGAGCTGGCGATGCTGGCCGGGGCCGAGCGCATCGAGGGATGCCTGTTCGGCAACGGCGAGCGGGCGGGCAACGTCGACCTCGTCACCCTCGGCCTGAACCTGCTGACCCAGGGCGTCGACCCCGGCATCGACTTCTCCGACATCAACACGATCAGGCGCACGGTGGAGTACTGCAACGAGATCCCCGTGCACCCGCGCCACCCCTACGGCGGCGACCTCGTCTACACCGCCTTCTCCGGCTCCCACCAGGACGCCATCAAGAAGGGGTTCGACACCCTGGAGCGCGAGGCCCGGCTGAGCGGGGCGGAGGTGCGCGACCTGCCGTGGGCCATGCCGTACCTGCCGCTCGACCCCGAGGACGTGGGCAGGACCTACGAGGCGATCGTGCGGATCAACAGCCAGTCGGGCAAGGGCGGCGTGGCCTACGTCATGGACGCCTGGCACGGTCTGCACCTGCCGCGCCCGCTGCAGGTGGAGTTCGCCAGGGCGGTCCAGGCGGACGCCGACGCGGCCGGCGGAGAGATCACACCGGGGCGGGTCAGGGAACTGTTCGACAGGGAGTACCTCTCCGAGCCCTGCCTGACGATGCCGATGGCCATGGACAGGGAGCCGGTGACGGTCGAGCTCTACATCGACGGGCTCAGGTTCGACGTCGGCGGCCGTCGCGCCGACTCCATGCAGAGCATGGCGGCGACGCTGGCCCCCTGGGGGATCGACGTGCGCGTCGTGCACCGGGTCGGCTTCGCCGACCCCGCCGAGAAGGTGACGGTCTACGCCGAGTGCCGGGTGCGCGGCCGGCTGCTCTGGGGTGTCGGCATCGACGCCGACGTCGAGGCCGCCGCGTTCGCCGCGGTCCGCTCGGCGGTCATCCGGGGGGTCGACGAGAAGGAGATCGTGCGGCCGCCCGTGCCGATAGCGGCTCGATAACGACCAGAAACCACGACGGTCTAGCGTCCCCTTCATCAGAGGCGATCGTGAGCGTCAGGGGGCGTCATGCGACGAATCAGAATCGACATCAGAAGACCGAGACCGGTGAGACGCGAACTCCCGGACCTCCGTACCCCGTCCGGCCGGACATTGCGGTTCTCGTGAGAGAAACCAACCAGACTCAAGGGAGGCTGAAAATGGGACTGTTCGAACGTGACGAGGCACTGGCCTCCCTTGAGGGGCTGCTCGCCGACGCCGCCAACGGCCGGGGGAGGGTGGCGCTGGTCAGCGGCACCGTCGCCACCGGCAAGAGCGAACTGCTGCTCACCCTGACCGAGAAGGCCATCGACCTGGGCGCGCTGGCCATCACCGCGACCGGGTCCAGGGCGGAACGCGATCTGCCGCTCGGGGTGCTGAGCCAGCTCATCCACGACGCGCCGCTCCCGGCGGAGGAACGCGAGCGCGCGCTGGACCTGCTGCACGAGGGCGCCGCCGCGGCGATGTCGTCGGAGCGGCACGAGGAGACGCTGGAGCACATGGACGCGCAGATCGTGCACACGCTCTGCACGGTGCTGCTGGAGCTGTCCGAGCGCTACCCGCTGCTGATCGTCGTGGACGACGTGCAGCACGCCGACAGGGCGTCCCTGATCTGCCTGGCCTACCTGTGCAGGCGGGTGCGTTTCGCCAGGGTGGTCGCGCTGTTCGGCCACGCCGATCACGGGCGCTACGCCGAGACCTCCTTCCAGACCGAGCTGCTGCGCCAGCCGCACTGCCGCAGGATCCAGCTTCCCCTGCTGTCCAGGAGCGGCGTGCTGGAGCTGGCCGCCGAGCGGCTCGGGCGCGAGAGCGCCGACCGCTTCGCCGCCGAGTGGTTCCTGCTCAGCGGCGGCAACCCGCTGCTGGTGGTGGCGCTCACCGAGGACCACGAGGACGCGGAGAGGGCGGCGGGGGAGCCCCCGGCGAGCGTGGTCGTCGGCGACAGGTACGGCCAGGCCGTCCTGTCCTGCCTGCACAGGGCCGGTCCGCGGATGCTCCACGTGGCCAGAGGTCTCGCGGTGCTGGGCGAGCGGGCCGCCCTCGACCGGCTGCTGGACCTCAGCCCGGGAGAGGTGGCCCAGGCCGTTCACGCCCTGACCGTCACCGGGCTGCTCACCCGCGAGGGGTTCCGCCACGAGACCGCCCGCGTCGCCGTACTGGCCGAGATCGCGCCCGAGCAGCGCGCCGAGCTGTTCCACCGGGCGGCCGAACTGGCCCACAACGGCGGCGCCCCCGCGGCCGTGGTCGCCGAATACCTGCTGCACGCCGGGCAGACGACCGCGCCCTGGGTCGTCCCCGTCCTGGAGTCCGCGGCCAGGCAGGCGCTGCGCGAGGGACTCGTCGAGCCGGCCGTCGCCTATCTGAAGCTCGCCTGGCGCGCCTGCACCGACGAGCAGCAGCGCGTCAAGATCACTACGGCGCTGGTGCGCGCGGAATGGCGCATCAACCCCAGCGCGTCCACCGGCCACTTCCCCGAGCTGACCGACGCGATGCACCGTGGCATCCTGCGCGGCTACGGCGCCGTGGTGCTGGCCAAGGCGCTGCTGTGGCACGGCAGGTTCGACGACGCGCAGGAGGTGCTCGACCACGTCGGCGACTCCGGCACCGATCTGGACCAGGAGGCGCTGGCCGAGCTGCTCGCCACCCGCTCCTGGCTGCGCTCGGCCTACCCGTCCTTCCTGGCGCATCTGCGCCGCACGAAGGGCGACCACGGCAGGGTGACGATCTCCTCGGTGTCGGCCAACCGGCGCAGGGAGGCCGCGTCCGCGCTGGCGACCGTGCTCACCCGCGGTCCCGACGAGGACCTGATGTCCGCGGTCGAGCGGATCCTGCGCAGCTCCAAGCTGGACGAGACCTCGCTCGACACCGTGGAGAGCGCGGTGCTCGCGCTCACCTACGGCGGCTCGGCCGACACCGCGGCGCCGTGGTGCGATCTGTTCATCGAGGAGGCCGTCACGCGCCGCGCGCCCAGCCGGCAGGCCAGGCTCGCCGCGGTCCGCGCCGAGATCGCCATCCGCCAGGGCGACATGCCCGGCGCCGAGCGGCACGCGCGGCTCGCCCTGGAGATCATGCCGCACACCAGCTGGGGCGTGGCCGTGGGCGGCCCGCTGAGCACACTGGTGCTCGCGGCCACGGCGATGGGCAAGTTCGCCGACGTCAACGACTACCTGGACCAGCCGGTCCCCGACGCCATGTTCCAGACCAGGTACGGCCTGCACTACCTGCACGCTCGCGGCCGCTACAGCCTGGCCACCGACCACCTGCGGCCGGCCCTGAGCGACTTCGAGCTCTGCGGACGGCTCATGGAACAGTGGGAGCTCGACGTGCCGGGGCTCATCCCCTGGCGCACCGACGCGGCCGAGGTCTGCCTGCGCATGGGCAGGCCGGGCCAGGCCCGCAAGCTGATCGACGAGCAGCTCGCCAGGTGCGGCTCGAACGCGCCGCGCGTCCACGGCATCGCCATGCGGCTCCTGGCCGCCACGAGCGAGCTGCGGCACCGCCCCATGCTGCTGCGGAAGGCCGCCGACCTGCTGCAGTCGTCGGGCAGCGACCGCTACGAGCTGGCCAGGGCGCTCTTCGACCTCACCGAGGCCTACCACGCGCTCGGGGAGTACCGGCGGGCCGGGATGATCGGCCGCAGGGCGAGCGCCGTCGCCCAGGAGTGCGAGGCGAACTCGCTGATCAGGGCGCTGTCGCGGGGGACGGCGGTCGAGGAGGCTCACGGTAAGGCCGTGGAGGGGCAGGAGGTGACGGCGATACTCAGCGAGGCCGAGCGCCGCGTCGCCGCGCTGGCCGCCGTCGGCTACACCAACCGTGAGATCGCCAGCAAGCTCTACGTCACCGTGAGCACCGTCGAGCAGCACCTCACGCACAGCTACCGCAAGCTCAACATCACCCGCAGAGCCGACCTGCCGGCCAGTGTCGAGCTCACCAACTCCGTCATCGCCTGAGCCCGTGGGCGTGTCACCGGCCCGGACGACGGGCTCCTTCGAGCCGGCGACACCGCCCGCGCGGCTACCCGCGGGCAACGGGTACGTCCAGGGGGGCGGGCCCTTCCGGCAGCCCCAGGTTCCGGTAGATGTCCAGGACGACCGGCGCCCGGTTCAGGGTGATGAAGTGCAGCCCGGGGGCGCCTTCGGCGAGGAGGCGCTCGCCCATCCGGGTGGCGTGGTCGATCCCGAGGTCGCGCATCGCGGCGGGGTCGTGGGCGGCCGCCCGGACGCGGGCCATCAGGGCCTCGGGGAGGGTGGCGTTGCTGAGGATCGCGAACCGCTCGATCTGGGCGGCGTTGGTCACCGGCATGATCTCGGGGATGATCTTCACGTCGCAGCCGGCGGCGGCGACCCGGTCGCGAAGGCGCAGGTAGTCGTCCACGTCGAAGAACATCTGGGTGATCGCGTAGTCCGCGCCCGCCCGGCATTTGGCCACGAAGTAGCGGATCTCGCTCTCCCAGTCGGGGGAGCGGGGGTGCTTCTCCGGGAACGCGGCGACGCCGACGGTGAAGTCGCCGCGGTCGCGGATCAGGTGGACCAGGTCCTCGGCGTAGGCGACGCCGTCGGGGTGCTTGACCCACTCCGCCCGAGGGTCGCCCGGCGGGTCGCCGCGCAGTGCGAGCACGTCCCGGATGCCCGCCTCCCGGTAGCGGTCCAGGATCAGCCGCAGCTCCTGGACCGAGTGGCCGACCGTGGTGAGGTGGGCCACCGGCGTCAGGGTGGCCATCCCGGCGATGGCCGCGACCAGCTCGACCGTGCGGTCGCGCGTCGACCCGCCGGCCCCGTAGGTGATGGAGACGAAACTGGGGCGCACGGCCTCGATCTGCCGTACGCACGCCCAGAGCCGCTCCAGAGCGGCGTCGTCCTTCGGCGGGAAGAACTCGAACGAGTAGGTGGGCCGGCCGGAGGCCAGTGCCTCCCGTACCGTGGCCGGTCGCCGGCCGAGCGTCGTGGTGAACATGAAACAAACGTACAGAGCGATTTCCGGAAAGGTAACCGGTAGTTTCACGGTGCATTCAATAGGGGTCCGGCTGGGGTTTCCCGGTTCCGGTCGGCCCAATTATCCTCGAAATGGCAGTTTGTGAGGAATCGGCTCAGCGGCCAAGTGATCTCCTGCTCTCCGTACCGTGCCCCACCGCGTCAAGGGCCATCATGCGAGGAGTGGCCCATCACGGCTCTTGACGTTTACCGGGATTTTCTCTCACAGAATAAGGGCTGCCTAGGGGAAGGCGAGCTCCACTCGGAAAAATATGCTTGCCCTGTTTGACACGGAGGTGAATGAGTTGCTTGAGATCACAGGACTCGAGAAGCGTTATGGTGACAAGGGCGTGCTGCGCGGCGTCGATCTCACCGTACTGCCGGGGCAGGTACTCGGCCTGCTGGGGGCGAACGGCGCGGGGAAGACGACGCTGGTGTCGATCGCCGCGGGGCTCAGATCGGCCGACGGCGGCACCGTCAAGGTCGCCGGGATCGACGTGGCGCGCCACCCGGGACAGGCCCAGACCCACATGGGCATCGCGCCGCAGGAGCTCGGGATCTACCCGACCCTCACCGTCGCGGCCAACATCTCGCTCTTCGCCCAGCTCGCGGGGCTGAAGGGCCAGGCCGCACAGGCCAGGGTGGAGGAGGTCGCCCACCTGCTCGGGCTGCACGACCGGCTCGGCACCAAGGCCGAGGTGCTCTCCGGCGGGCAGAAGCGCCGGCTGCACACCGGGATGGCGATCGTGCACCGCCCGGACGTGCTCTTCCTCGACGAGCCGACCGTCGGCGCCGACGTCCAGTCCAGGACGGGCATCCTGGAGGTCGTGCGCGAGCTGGCCGCCTCCGGCAGCGCCATCGTCTACACCACCCACTACCTGACCGAGCTCGAACAGCTCGGCGCCGACATCGCCGTCCTGCACGAGGGCCGGATCGTGGCCGGCGGCACCATCGACGAGCTGGTGCAGCGATACGCCACCTCGTCGGTGCTGCTGCGGTTCGAGGGCGAGGCCCCGGCCGCCCCCTCGCCGGCCTGGCAGTCGGAGGGCCAGACGCTGGTCTCCACACTCGCCGCGGCCAACCCCGGACCGGCGATCGCGCAGGTGCTCGCGGAGCTCGGACCCGACGCCAACCGGCTGAACGGCATCGACCTGCAGCGGGCCAGCCTGGAATCCGCCTACGTCGCCATCACCGGCGGCTTCCCCCAGAAGGAGGCGCTCGATGTTGTCGCGGCGTAGCCTAGTGATCGCCCGATCGGGCCTCAAACTGGTCCTCACCGACCCGGCACCCATCGTCACGACCATCGTGATGCCGCTGCTGCTGGGCGCCTTCCTCATCCCCAGCGCCCGCGCCGCCCTGCAACTGCGCGGGTTCAAGGACGCCACCGGCGCCGAGTACGTCATCCCCGGCATGGCGGTCCTGTTCGCGTTCTTCGGCATCACGATGATCGGGACGCTGTTCTTCCGCGAGCACGCCTGGGGCACCTGGGACCGGCTCCGCGCCAGCTCCGCGTCGACCGCCGACCTGCTCGTCGGCAAGCTCGCCCCGCTCTACCTGTGCTACCTGGTGCAGATGGCGGTCCTGTTCGGGCTCGGCTACGTGATCTTCGGGTTCCACGCCAACGGCTCCCTCGTCGGGCTCGCCCTGCTGGTGCTCCTGCTCGTCCTGGTGCTCGTCTCGTTCGGCGCCATGCTGGTGGCGGTGTTCTCCACCATGGACCAGGCGCTGACGATCGGCAGCCTGGCCGGCATGATCATGTCCGGTCTCGGCGGCGCGCTGACCCCGGCCAGCACGCTCCCCGGCTGGTCCCAGGGAATCGCGCACTTCATGCCGCCCTACTGGGCGCTCGAAGGGCTGAGGAAGGTCACCCTCGAACACGCCACGTTGCGGACCATCTCCTCGAACCTGGCCGTGCTGGGCATTTTCGCGGTCGGTTTCGGTCTGGTCGCGGCGCTGAAGTTCAACGCCAGCGACGCGAAAGTGGGAAATACTTGATTTCACTTCCCCCTTTCTTCGGCCCGGCGCCCCAGGCGCCGGGCCGTTTTTCATGCCCGGGATCCGGGGCCCCGAATAGGGGCCACATAGGGGAATGGAAACAAACCCGTGCTCTATAGCATTTCATTTGCGGTTGTTGGGAAAACAGTCGCATCAACCGTAGCCGTGACCCAATTACGGAGTAGTGATGGCGACAGCAGACAGCAATGGGTCTCGAAGCATCCGCCGCGGGGAGAGGCCGGTGCGGCTCCCCCTTTCCTTCGCACAGGAACGCCTGTGGTTCCTGGAACAGCTCGTGCCCGGCACGGCCGTGCAGAACGTGCCGCTGGCCGCCCGGCTGCGCGGACCGCTGGATGTCTCCCTGCTGCGGGCCGCGCTCAACATCGTGATCCGCCGGCACGAGGTTCTCCGCACCGTCTTCGTGACCGACGGCGCCGAACCCGAACAGCGGGTGCTGGCCGAGCTCGACCTGCCGATCGAGCTGGCCGACCTGGGCGGGACCGAACCCGGCGAGCGGGACACCGCCTGCGCCGACCTGCTGTCGCGGCGCGCCGCCGAGCCGTTCGACCTGGAGACCGGGCCGCTGATCCGCGCCACGCTCGTCCGCCGCGGCCCCGACGACCACGAGCTGCTGCTGGTCATCCATCACATCGTCGCCGACGGCTGGTCGGTGAGCGTCCTGCTGACCGAGCTGTCGGCGATCTGCGCGGCGTTGCACGCGGGCGGGACCGATCCGCTGCCCCCGCTGCCCATCCAGTACGCCGACTTCGCGCTGTGGCAGCGGGAACGACTCGCCCAGGGCGGGTACGAGCGGGACCTCGCCTACTGGAAGGAACGCCTGGGCGCCACCCTGCCGGTCCTCGAACTGCCCATGGCGCGCACGGGCACCCCGGGCGAGTTCACCGGCCGGCTGCTGACCCGCGAGCTGAGCCCGGAGCTCACCCAGGCGCTGGAGCGGACCAGCCGGCAGGAGCACTGCTCCCTCTTCATGACCCTGCTGGCCGCCTACGTGACCCTCCTGCACCGGCACAGCGGGGAGAGCAGCCTGGTCGTCGGCACGCCGATCGCCAACCGCAACAACCTGGAGATCGAGGAGCTGATCGGCTTCTTCGTCAACACCCTCGCGCTGCGGTTCGACGTCGACGCCCGGCACACCTTCCGCGACCTGCTCAAGCAGGTGCGCAAGGTCGCCATCGGCGGGTTCGCGCACCAGGACCTGCCGTTCGAGAAACTGGTGGAGGAACTCCGGCCGGAGCGGAGGGTCAGCCAGGCGCCGCTGTTCCAGGTGATGTTCGTCCTGCAGAACGCGCCCAAACAGCCGTTCGAGCTGCCCGGCCTGGAGATCAGCCCGGTCGACGTGCACAACGGCACCGCCAAGTTCGACCTGCTGCTGTCGGTCTGCGTCCGCGACGGCCGGCTCTTCACCACCTTCGAGTACGACGCGGCCAAGTTCGACGAGGACGTCGTCGGGCGGATGCTGGACCGCTACCGGACGCTGCTGGAGTCGATCGTCGAGGACCCGGGCGCCGGCCTGACGGCGCTGCCGATGCTGCCCGCCGACGAGCGGGCCGAACTGCTCTGGATCGGCCGGGCCAGGGAAGGTTTCCCCGCCGACTCCTGCCTGCACGAACTGTTCGCCGTCCGGGCCGCCCGCACCCCGGACGCCGTCGCGGTCACCTTCCAGGACGAGCGACTGACCTACGCCGAGCTGGACGGCCGCGCCGAGGACCTGGCCGCCCGCCTGCACGCCGCGGGCGTCCGCAACGGCAGCCGCGTCGGCCTGTTCCTGGAGCGGTCGCTGGACACGGTCGTCGCCATCGTGGGCGTGCTCAAGGCGGGCGGCGCGTACGTGCCGATGGACGCCGCCTACCCGACCTCCCGGCTGCGGGCCATCGTCGAGGACTCCCGGCCGGAGGTGCTGCTCACCCAGCGCCGGATGCTCGACCGGCTGCCCGCCTACCCGGGCACCCTCATCTGCCTGGACGAACCCGCCCCCCGGGCCGAGGCGCCCGCCTTCCCCGAACCCGCGGACCCGGACTCCGGCGCGTACGTGATCTACACCTCGGGGTCGACCGGCCGGCCCAAGGGCGTCCTGGTGAGCCACCGCAACGTGGTCCGCCTGTTCGAGTCCACCCAGCGCATGTTCGGGTTCGACGAGACCGACGTGTGGACGATGTTCCACTCCTACGCCTTCGACTTCTCGGTGTGGGAGCTGTGGGGCGCGCTGCTGTACGGCGGCAGGGTGGTCGTGGTCCCGACGGACGTGGCCAGGGCCCCGGAGACGTATTTCGAGCTGGTCCGCGCCGAAGGCGTGACCGTCCTCAACCAGACGCCGTCGGCGTTCGTTCACTTCGCCGCCGCCGACGCGCAGCGGCCCGGCGCCGGCCTCGCCCTCCGCCACGTCGTCTTCGGCGGGGAGGCGCTGGAACTCGGCTCGCTCCGCCAGTGGATCGCCAGACACGGCGACCGGAGCCCACGCCTGATCAACATGTACGGCATCACCGAGACCACCGTGCACGTCACCTACCGGCCGATCGTCGCGGCCGACCTGGAGCAGACGGGCCGCAGCCCGATCGGCGAGCCGCTGCCCGACCTGGAACTGTACGTCCTGGACGAGCGACTGTGCCCGGTGCCGTTCGGCGTGACCGGCGAGTTGTACGTCGGCGGCGCCGGCCTGGCCGCGGGCTACCTCGGCGCCCTCGACCTGACCGCGCGGCGATTCGTCCCGCACCCCTTCGCCACCGGCGACGGCGCCCGCCTGTACCGCAGCGGCGACCTGGCCAGGGTGACGTCCTCGGGCGACATCGAGTACCTGGGCCGGGCCGACCACCAGGTGAAGATCAGGGGCTACCGCATCGAGGCCGGCGAGATCGAGGCCGGCCTGCTGGCGCACCCGGGCGTGTCGGCCGCCGTGGTCACGCCGCACACCGCCGCCGACGGCGACCGCAAACTGGTCGCCTACGTGGTCGCCGACCCGGCCGCGCTCACCGACGACGACGAGGACTCCTCCGACGCCGGCGACGCCTCCCAGGACCAGGTCGGCGAGTGGGAGCTGGTCTTCGACGGCATGTACGGCTCCACCCGGGAGGGCCTCGCCGAGGACTTCGTCATCACCGGCTGGAACAGCAGCTACTCCAACGAGCCGATCCCGGCCGAGGAGATGGCCGAGTGGGTGACCGGCACGGTGGACGGGATCCGCGCGCTGGCCCCCAAACGGGTCCTGGAGATCGGCTGCGGCACCGGCCTGCTGCTCCAGCGGCTGGCCCCGCACGCCGACGACTACTACGGCACCGACCTGTCCGGCGGCGCCCTCGCCTCCCTCGGCCGGCGGCTGACCAGCGACAACGTCACGCTCCTGCACCAGGCGGCGGACCGGACGGACGGCCTGCCCGCCCGCTACTTCGACACCGTCGTGCTGAACTCGGTCGCGCAGTACTTCCCTGACGCGCACTACCTGACAGACGTCCTGGTCGGCACCGCCGCCACCGTCGCCCGCCCGGCGACGATGTTCGTCGGCGACATCCGGGACCTGCGGCTGCTGGAGGCGTTCCACCTCTCGATCGAGCTGTTCCGCGCCGAGGACTCGATGCCGCTGTCCCGGCTCCGGCAGCAGATCTCCCGCCGGATGCAGGAGGAGGACGAGCTTCTCTGCGATCCGCTGTACTTCCACGCGCTGCGCGGGCTCATCCCCGACCTGGCCGGGGTGGAGATCCTCCTCAAGCGCGGCAGGCACCGCAACGAGATGAGCTGCTTCCGCTACGACGTCCTGCTCCACCTGGGCGAACGCCCCGAACGCGGACCGGGGACACGACTGGACTGGACCGAGGACGGGCTCAGCATCGCCCGCCTCGGCGAGCTGCTCGCCGCCGGTACGGCGGGCACGCTCACCGTCCGCGGCATCGCCAACCCGCGGGTCGCCACCGAACTGCGGGCCCTCGCGTTCCTCCGCGACGCCCCGCCGGAGGCCACGGTCGTCGACCTGCGCCGGGAGCTGGAGTGGGCCGACCTGGAAGACCGCGGCGTGGAGATCGAGGACCTGCACGACCTGGCCGGACGGCACGGCTACGAGCTGCGCGCCGAGTGGAACGCCGACCTGCCGGGCGGCTACGACGCCGTCCTGATCCCCACCGGCTCCCCGCGGACCACCACGACCTCGGCCGCGCACGGACCGGCGGGACTGGCCGAGCCGCACCACTACGCCAACGACCCGCTCCGGGCCCGCCGGCGCCGCAACCTGGTGCCCCGCGTCCGCGCCTTCCTGAAGGACCGGGTGCCGCACTACATGGTGCCCGCCGCGTTCGTCGTCCTGGACGAGCTGCCGCTGACCCCCAACGGGAAGGTCGACCGGCAGGCCCTGCCGCACCCCGACGCCGAACGGGCCGTGCAGCACAACGCGTACGTCGCGCCGCGGACCGACACCGAGCGCGCGGTCACCGAACTGTGCGCCGCCACCCTCGGCATCGAGCGGGTCGGCGTGGAGGACAACTTCTTCGAACTGGGCGGCCACTCGCTGCTCGCCACCCAGCTGGTCTTCCGGCTCCGCGACGAACTCGGCGTCGAGCTGCCGCTGCGGGTGCTGTTCGACTCGCCCACCATGGCCGGCATCGCCGCCGCCGTCGACGGCACCGCCCCCGGCTCTCCGGACGCGGACCTGGCCGCCGAGGTCGGGCTGGCCGAGGACATCCGCCCGGCGGCGGAGGTCGTCACCGTGGCGGCCGACCCGGCCACGGTCCTGCTCACCGGGGCCACCGGATTCCTCGGCGCGTTCGTGCTGCGCGAGCTGCTGCGCCGCACCCGGGCCGAGGTGCTGTGCCTGGTGCGCGGCCGGGACGAGGAGGACGCCGCCGAGCGGCTGCGCGGCAGCCTGGCGCGCTACGGGATCTGGAACGAGGAGGAGATGGCCGGGCGGGTGACCGTACTGGCCGGCGACCTGGCCGCGCCGCGGCTCGGCCTGACCGGGGAACGGTTCGACGTCCTGTCCCGCACGGTCGACGCCGTCTACCACTCGGGCGCCTCGGTCAACCTGGTCTACCCGTACTCGGAGCTGAAGGCCGCCAACGTCACCGGCACCGAGGAGGTGCTGCGGCTGGCCGCGGCGCACCGCACCGTGCCGGTCCACTACGTGTCCACGATCGGCGTGTTCGGGGCGCCGCCGGCCGACGGCGTGGCGATCCGCGAGGACGACGCCACCGGCCCGGCCGCGGGGCTCGGCACCGGGTACACGCGGAGCAAGTGGGTCGCCGAGGAGAACGTCCGGATCGCCAGGGAACGGGGCCTGCCCGTCTCGGTGTACCGGCCCTCCCGGATCGCCGGCGACTCGGAGACCGGCGCCTGCCAGAGCGACGACTTCCTGTGGCGCGTCCTGAAGGGATGCGTCCAGGCGGAGGCGGCGCCCGCCGGCGCGGAGATGCTGGTGGACCTGGTCCCGGTCGACTACGTCAGCTCCGCCATCGTGGCGCTGTCCCAGGGCGAGGACGCCGGCGGCAGCCACCACCTGACCAACTCGGGTGACCGGGTCCGGCTGTCGGTCGTGCTGGAATACCTGCGCTCCTTCGGATACACGCTGCGCGAGCTGCCCTTCCCGTCCTGGGGCGCCGCCGTCGCCGCCGACCCGGACAACGCGGCGTACCCGCTGCTCGGGGTGCTCGGCGACGCGCCCGCCGGCGGCCTCGGCGACCTCGTCTTCGACGCCTCCCGCACCGAACGCGGGCTGGCGGGCACCGGGGTCGCGCTGCCGGACATCGACCGCGAGCTCTTCGCCACCTACGTGGCCTACTTCGTGCGATCCGGATTCCTGCCCCCGCCCACCGGGACGTCCGCGGGCGTCGGCACCGACATCAAGGGAGTGACCCGCTGATGCGTGATATCGCCGCCGACCCGCCCGGCCAGGACATCGCCATCGTCGGCATGGCGTGCCGCCTGCCGCGGTCCCCCTCCGTCGCCGACTTCTGGCGGCTGCTGAAGGACGGCCGCGACGCCGTCACCGAAGCACCCCCCGGCCGCTGGGACGCGGGCCAGGTCACCGTCCGCCGGGGCGGGTTCCTGGACGAGGTGGACACCTTCGACGCCGCCTTCTTCGGCATCTCGCCCCGCGAGGCGGCGGCCATGGACCCGCAGCAGCGGCTCGTTCTGGAGCTCACCTGGGAGGCGCTGGAGGATGCCGGGATCATCCCCGCCGACCTGCGCGACAGCCGGACCAGTGTGTTCATGGGCGCCATGGCCGGCGACTACGCGGGCCTGCTCGGCGGCCTGGACGCGATCACCCCGCAGACCCTCACCGGGCTCACCAGGGGCATCATCGCCAACCGCGTCTCGTACGCGCTCGGCCTGCGCGGGCCCAGCCTGACGGTCGACTCCGCCCAGTCGTCCTCGCTGGTCGCGGTCCACCTGGCCTGCGAGAGCCTGCTGCGCGGCGAGTCCGACCTCGCGCTCGTCGGAGGCGTCAACCTCAACCTCACCGCCGAGGGGACGGTCGCCGCGGCCCGCTTCGGCGGCCTGTCACCCGACGGCCGCTGCTTCACCTTCGACGCCAGGGCCAACGGGTACGTACGCGGCGAGGGCGGCGGCGTCGTCGTCCTCAAACCGCTCGCCGCCGCCCAGGCGGACGGCGACGACGTGTACGCCGTGATCCTGGGCAGCGCGGTCACCAACGACGGCGCCACCGACGGCCTCACGGTGCCCAGCCCGCAGGCCCAGGCCGACACCGTCCGCCTCGCCTGCTCCCGGGCCGGAATCGGCCCCCGCGACCTGCAGTACGTCGAGTTGCACGGCACGGGCACCCGACGCGGCGACCCCGTCGAGGCGGCCGGGCTCGGCCTCGCCACCTCGGCCGGCCGCGACGTCGCGCTGGTCGTCGGTTCGGCCAAGACGAACGTCGGCCACCTGGAGGGTGCGGCCGGCATCGTCGGGCTGCTGAAGACGGCGCTGTCCGTCCGGTACGGGCAGATCCCGGCCAGCCTCAACCACGAGACACCGAACCCCGACATTCCCTTCGAGGCGCTGAAGCTACGGGTCCAGACCGAGCTCGGGTCATGGCCCCGGACGCAGGGGCCCCGCCTGGCGGGGGTCAGCTCCTTCGGGATGGGCGGCACCAACTGCCACGTCGTCCTGTCCTCCGCGGCCCGGCGGGAGACGCCGTCCGACGGCTCTCCCGGCGACCCGGCGGCGCGGCCGTCCATGGTGGTGTGGCCGATCTCCGGCAAGGGACAGGCCGCGCTGCGGGGACAGGCCGAGCGGCTGCGGACGTTCACCGCCGGCGACGACGTGGACCTCGCGTCGGTCGGGTTCTCACTGGCGAGCACGCGCACCGCGTTCACCCACCGCGCCGCGATCGTCGCCGACGACCCCGGCAGGTTCGCCCGCGCGCTGGACGCGCTGGCCCGCGACGAGCCTTCCGCCGACGTCGTCCGCGACCGGGCGGGCACGGGACGGCCGGCCTTCGTCTTCTCCGGGCAGGGCAGCCAGCACCCCGGCATGGGCCGGGAACTGTACGAGGCGTTCCCGGTGTTCGCCGAGGCCGTCGACGAGATCGGCGCCCACTTCGACGCCGGCCTGCGCGAGGTGATGTTCGACGACACCTCGGCCCTGCTCGACCAGACGGCGTACACGCAGGCCGCGCTCTTCACGTTCGAGGTCGCGCTGGCCCGCCTGGCCGGGCACTGGGGGCTCCGCCCGGCGTACCTGATGGGCCACTCGATCGGCGAGATCTCCGCCGCGCACGTCGCGGGCGTCCTCACCCTGCCGGACGCGTGCACGCTGGTCGCCGCCCGTGGCCGGCTCATGCAGGCGCTTCCCCCCGGCGGCGCCATGGTGTCCCTCGCCGCGACCGAGGAGGAGGTGCTGCCCCTGCTGACCGGCGGCGTCGACATCGCCGCCGTGAACGGCCCGTCCGCCGTGGTCGTGTCCGGAGACGAGGACGCGGTGGCCGCCGTCGCCGCCCACTTCGACGCCGCCGGCCGCAAGACCAGGCGGCTGCGGGTCAGCCACGCCTTCCACTCGCCGCACATGGAGCCCATGCTCGCCGACTTCGCCGAGGTGGCCGGCCGGCTGGCCTACGCGCCGCCGCGGATTCCCCTCGTGTCCAACCTCACCGGCCGGCTCGCCGGCGACGAGGTGTGCGCGCCGGACTACTGGGTCCGCCACGCCCGCCGGGCCGTCCGCTTCGACGACGGCGTACGGACCCTCGCCGCCCTGGACGTCTCCACCCTCGTGGAGATCGGCCCGGACGGCGTGCTGTCCGCGATGGCCCAGCTCGGCCTCGCCGCCCTGGACGGCGACGTCCCCGCGTGCGTCCCGCTGCTGCGCCGAGGCCAGAACGAGCCCCGCACCGCGCTCACCGGACTGGCCCGGGCGTACACCCGCGGCTGCGACGTCGACTGGGCCGCCGTGTTCGCCGGCTACGACGCCCACCGCGTCAAACTCCCCACGTACGCCTTCCAGCGCACCCGCCACTGGCTGGACGCGCCCGCCGATCCGGCCGGTCCGGCCGTCTCGGCCGGTGCCGCCGTCCTGGCCCCCGCGCCCGTGAGCGAGCCGGATGAGCGCCGTACCGCCCTGACCGGGGAGGAGACGGCGAGGCTGGTGCGGCAGTGCGCGGCCGCCGTGCTCGGGCACGCCGATCCCGAGTCGATCGACATGGACCTGACCTTCAAGAGCCTGGGGTTCGACTCGCTCAGCACCGTCGAGTTCCGCAACCAGCTCAACGCGGCGACCGGGCTCGCGCTGCCGGCCACGCTCCTGTACAGCTACGCGACGCCGAGAGCGGTCGCCGGCCACCTGACCGCACGTGACTCCCGGCCCGTGGACGCCGCCACCGCCGTCGCGTCCGACGAACCGATCGCGATCGTGGGCATCGGCTGCCGGTTCCCCGGCGGGGTGTCCTCGCCGGACGAGCTGTGGCGACTGGTGGAGGGCGAGGTGGACGCGATCGGAGGCTTCCCATCCGACCGCGGCTGGGACCTCGACGGCCTCTACCACCCCGACCCCGACCACCACGGCACCTCGTACGTACGTGCCGGAGGCTTCCTGACCGGCGCGGACGGCTTCGATGCCGACTTTTTCGGGATCAGTCCGCGTGAGGCGCTGGCGATGGACCCGCAACAGCGGTTGTTGCTGGAGACGGCGTGGGAGGCGATCGAGCGGGCCGGGATCGATCCTGTTTCCCTGCGCGGCAGCCGGGCCGGGGTGTTCGTCGGCGCTGTCGCCTCGGACTACGGCCCCCGCCTGCACGAAGGCACCGAGGGCGTCGAGGGCTATCTGCTGACCGGTACGTCGGCGAGTGTGGCGTCCGGGCGAGTGGCGTACACGCTGGGGGTGGAAGGCCCGGCGGTGACGGTGGACACGGCGTGTTCGTCGTCGCTGGTGGCGCTGCACCTGGCCGTCCAGGCGCTGCGGAGCGGCGAGTGCTCGCTGGCCCTGGCTGGCGGCGCCATGGTGATGGCGAACCCCGGCATGTTCGTGGAGTTCAGCCGCCAGCGTGGTCTTTCGCCCGACGGTCGTTGCAAGGCCTTCTCCGCGGCGGCCGACGGCACGGGCTGGGGTGAGGGTGTGGGTCTGCTGCTGGTGGAGCGGTTGTCGGACGCGGAGCGCAACGGTCACCAGGTTCTGGCGGTGGTGCGGGGTTCGGCGGTGAACCAGGACGGCGCCTCCAACGGTTTGACCGCGCCGAACGGTCTGTCCCAGGAAGGTGTGATCCGGCAGGCGCTGGCCAGTGCCGGGTTGTCCGCCCGGGACGTGGATGCCGTGGAGGCCCATGGCACCGGGACCGCTCTGGGCGATCCGATCGAGGCGCAGGCGCTTCTCGCGACGTATGGGCAGGGGCGGCAGGAGCCGTTGTGGCTGGGGTCGTTGAAGTCGAACATCGGTCATGCCCAGGCCGCCGCGGGGGTGGGCGGGGTCATCAAGATGGTGATGGCGATGCGTCATGGCGTGCTGCCCAAGACCCTGCATGCGGATGAGCCCTCGCCGCACGTGGACTGGTCTGCCGGTGCGGTCGAGTTGCTGACCGAGGCTCGTGACTGGCCGGAGGCCGGTCGTCCTCGTCGTGCGGCGGTGTCCTCGTTCGGGATCAGCGGTACGAACGCGCACGTGATCCTGGAGCAGGGTCCGGCGGTGGACGTGTCCGTGGCCGTGGAGCAGGGTCCGGCGGTGCCCGTCGAGAGCGATGCCGCGAACGTGTCTGTGGTTGTGGAGCGGTCGGCTGGTTCGGGTGGTGTGGTGCCGTGGGTGGTCTCGGCGAAGTCCGAGGCCGGGTTGCGGGCGCAGGCCGGACGGTTGGCGTCGGTCGAGCAGGACCCGGCGGCGGTCGGGCTCTCCTTGGTGGCGACCCGATCAAGCTTTGAGCACCGTGCGGTGGCGGTCGGAGCGGATCTGGCGGAGTTGCGCCGGGGCTTGGCCGAGATCGTGCCCGGTGCGGTGTCCTCGGTCGGGTCGGTGGGGGTGTTGTTCTCCGGTCAGGGCTCGCAGCGGGTCGGGATGGGCCGGGACCTGGCCGAGCGGTTCCCGGTGTTCGCCGCGGCGTTGGAGGAGGTCTGTGCGATCGCCGGGGAGCCGCTGCGGGCGGTGATGTTCGGCGAGGACCTCTCGGTCGACCTCAACGACACCGGATGGGCCCAACCCGCCCTGTTCGCCTTCGAGGTGGCGCTGTATCGGTTGCTGGAGTCGGTGGGCGTTCGCCCGCGGGTCCTGGTGGGTCATTCGATCGGGGAGATCGCCGCCGCGCACGTCGCCGGGGTGTTGTCTCTCCCGGACGCGGTGGCGTTGGTGGGGGCGCGGGGCCGGTTGATGCAGGAGTTGCCGGCCGGTGGGGCGATGGTGGCGATCGCCGCCCCCGAAGCCGAGGTGGTGCCGGTGCTGGCGGGGTTGGAGGACCGGGTCGGGGTGGCTGCGGTCAACGGCCCGGCAGCGGTGGTGGTCTCCGGAGAGCGGGAAGCGGCTGAGCGGGTCGCCGCGCACTTCGCTGAGGCCGGTTATCGGACTCGTTGGTTGCGGGTGAGTCATGCTTTCCATTCGCCGTTGATGGAGCCGATGCTGGAGCGGTTCGCTCAGGTGGTGGAGGGGTTGTCGTTCCTGACCCCGGCCGACGGTGGTCCGGTGGTGGTCTCCACGGTGACCGGGCAGCCGATCAGCGTCGGGGACTGGGCGCAGCCGCAGTATTGGGTTGAGCATGTGCGTCGTCCGGTGCGGTTCGCCGACGCGTTGGGTGCGGCTCGCGCGGACGCGTGGGTGGAGGTGGGCCCGGATGCGGTGCTGACCGCGTTGGCCGATGCCTGCCTGACCGAGCCCGCCGAGCTGGTCGCCCTGTCGCGTAAGGATCATGACGAGGTGGCGGCTCTGGCGACCGGGTTGGGCCGGTTGTATGTGGCGGGCGCCGAGGTGGATTGGCGGCCTTTCTTCCCAGCCTCGACGGCGGTGGTGGATCTGCCGACGTATGCCTTCCAGCGTCAGCGTTACTGGCTGGAGGCTCCCGCTGCTCGTGCTGATCTGTCTTCTGCGGGTCTGACCGCTCCCGGGCATCCTTTCCTGACCGCTGCCACCGCCCTCGCCGGTGACGACGGTCACCTGTTCACCGGAACACTCTCCCGCCGTACTCACCCATGGCTCGTCGATCACACCGTCATGGCCGCCGTCGTCCTGCCGGAGGCGGCGATCGCCGAGCTGGTGCTGTTCACCGGAGACCAGGTCGGCTGCCCCCGCATCGTGGAACTCGCCATCGAGGATCCGCTGACCCTCCCCGAACACGGTGAAGTCCGGATCCAGGTCAAGGTGGGCCGGAACGAGGAGGCGGGCCACCGCCCGATCACCGTTCACGCCCAAACCGGTGACGCCGAATCCGACTGGACCCTGCACGCCCACGGCCAGGTCACGGGTGAAGCGACCGTTGCGGCGCCAGAGCTGGTTGCCTGGCCGCCGCCCGGCGCGACGCCGGTGCCGGTGGAGGACCTGTACGCCTCGCTGGCTGAGCACGGCATCGACCTCGGCCCCGCCTTCCAGGCACTCACGGCGCTGTGGCGCCAGGGTGACACGACCTTCGCCGAGGTATGCCTGCCGGACTCGGGCAGCGACCCGGGCTTCGCCCTCCACCCCGCCGCCTTGGACGCCGCCCTTCGCGGCCTCGCCGATGCCCCTGGCGTCCCGTGGCACTCTTCCTGGTCGGGCGTTTCGCTCTACGCCTCCGGCGCCACGACCATGCGAGTACGGCGCACCGCCGCAGGTCAGATCACCATCGCCGACCACACCGGCGCACCGGTGGCGATGATCGACTCTCTGTCCACCACCCTTCTCCCGACGTCCTCGTTCACGTCGGCCGGCCAGGATGCGGCCCTCCTCCGCGTCGACTGGGTTCCTGTCGCGGTGCCTGAGGTGGTGGAGCGGGGGGTGTGGGCGGTTGTGGACGATCCGGTTCTGGCGGGGTCGTTGGCCGTGGGTGATCTGGCGGGGTGGCCGGATGGGTCGGTGCCGGATGTGGTTTTTGTGTCGGCGCCGGTGGGGGATGCGCTGGGGTCGGTGAGTGCGGTGCTGGGTCGGTTGCGGGGGTTGCTGGCCGATGAGCGGTTGTCGGGGTCGCGGTTGGTGGTGTTGACGCGGGGGGTGGTGGCGTCGGATCTGGCGGCGGCTGCGGTGTGGGGTCTGGTGCGGGCTGCGCAGGTGGAGCATCCGGGTCGGATCGTGCTGGTCGATTGGGATGGTGATCGGGCGGGGGTGGCGGCGGCGTTGGCTTCGGGTGAGGGTCAGGTCGCGGTGGTGGGCGGTGGGTTGCGGGTGCCGCGGTTGGGTCGGGTGGCCGCGGGTGGTGAGGCGCCGGTGTTCGATCCGGCGGGCACGGTTTTGGTCACGGGGGCCACGGGTGGTTTGGGTGGGGTGGTGGCCGCTCATTTGGTGGCGTCGTACGGGGTGGGCCGGTTGGTGCTGGTCAGCCGTCGTGGTGAGCAGGCGCCGGGGGCGGTGGAGTTGCGGGAGCGGCTGGAGGCGGCGGGCGCTTATGTGGAGTTCGCCGCGTGTGATGTGGCGGATCGGGCCGCGCTGGCCGCGCTCATCGCGGCTGTTCCCGCCGAGCACCCGTTGACGGGAGTCGTGCACGCCGCGGGTGTGCTGGACGACGGGGTCGTCTCCTCTCTGACTCCTGAGCGGGTTGAGGGGGTGTGGCGGGTCAAGGCCGAGGCGGCCTGGCATCTGCACGAGCTCACCGCCGGCCTGGATTTGTCGGCGTTCGTGGTGTTCTCTTCGGTGGCGGGGACGGTGGGTAGTGCCGGTCAGGCGAACTACGCCGCGGCGAACGCGTTCCTGGACGCTCTGGCCGTGCACCGGCATGCTCTGGGCCTGCCGGCCACGTCGCTGGCCTGGGGACTGTGGGAGCAGACCGGCGGCATGTCCGCCACTCTCACCCAGGCGGATCTCGCGCGATGGGCGCGGATCGGCATGGCGCCCATCTCGCAGCAGCAGGGTCTCGCCCTCCTGGACGCTGCGCTTCGGCGTACCGACCCGGCGCTGGTGCCGGTGCGACTGGATCTGGCGAGTGTCCGCGCTCAAGGCACGATCCCGCCGATGATGCGCGGGCTCGTCCACGTCTCGGCACGGCGCAAAGTCGGCACGGCGGCGCCGGCCTCCTCACTCGCACAGCGCCTGGCCGGCCTCCCGGAGGCCGAGAGGGCGGCACACCTGCTGGATCTCGTACGGGGACAGGTCTCTCTCGTCCTCGGACATGCCACGTCGGAGACCATCGACGCCGGGCGGGCCTTCAAGGACGCGGGCTTCGACTCCCTCACCGCCGTCGAGCTGCGCAACCGGCTCACCGCCGTCACCGGCCTGAACCTGCCCAGAACCCTCCTGTACGACTACCCCACCCCGAGCGCCGTCGTCGGACACTTCCTCGCCGAGCTCCCGGGAACCCGGACCGAGGCCGCCGTCGAGACGCGCGTCGCGATCGACGAACCGATCGCGATCGTGGGCATCGGCTGCCGCTACCCCGGAGGGGTGGCCTCCGCCGAGGACCTGTGGCAACTCGTACTCGCCGAGACCGACGCCATCGGTGATCTTCCTGACGATCGTGGGTGGAACGTCGACGGCCTGTACGACCCCGACCCCGACAAGGTCGGCACCTTCTACGCCCGTACCGGCGGGTTCCTGTACGACGCGGCCCACTTCGACGCCGAGTTCTTCGGGATCAGTCCGCGTGAGGCGCTGGCGATGGACCCGCAGCAGCGGCTGTTGCTGGAGACGGCGTGGGAGGCGATCGAGCGGGCCGGGATCGATCCTGTTTCCTTGCGCGGCAGCCGGGCCGGGGTGTTCGTCGGCGCGGCCCCCCAGGACTACGGCCCCCGGCGGGACGCGGTCCCGGACGGCATCGAGGGTTACCTGCTGACCGGTACGTCGGCGAGTGTGGCGTCCGGGCGGGTGGCGTACACGCTGGGGGTGGAAGGCCCGGCGGTGACGGTGGACACGGCGTGTTCGTCGTCGTTGGTGGCGCTGCACCTGGCCGTGCAGGCGCTGCGGAACGGCGAGTGCTCCCTCGCGCTGGCCGGCGGCGCCATGGTGATGGCGACCACCAACACCTTCGTGGAGTTCAGCCGCCAGCGTGGTCTCTCACCCGACGGCCGTTGCAAGGCCTTCTCCGCGGCGGCCGACGGCACGGGCTGGGGCGAGGGCGTGGGTCTGCTGCTGGTGGAGCGGTTGTCGGACGCGGTGGCCAACGGTCACCAGGTGCTGGCTGTGGTGCGGGGTTCGGCGGTGAACCAGGACGGCGCCTCGAACGGTTTGACCGCGCCGAACGGTCCCTCTCAGCAGCGGGTGATCCGGCAGGCGCTGGCCGGTGCCGGACTCACCACCGCCGACGTCGACGCCGTGGAAGCGCACGGCACCGGCACCGCTCTGGGCGATCCGATCGAGGCGCAGGCGCTTCTCGCGACGTACGGGCAGGAACGCCAGGAGCCGTTGTGGCTGGGGTCGTTGAAGTCGAACATCGGTCACGCCCAGGCCGCCGCGGGGGTGGGCGGGGTCATCAAGATGGTCATGGCGATGCGTCATGGCGTGCTGCCCAAGACCCTGCATGCGGATGAGCCCTCGCCGCACGTGGACTGGTCTGCCGGTGCGGTCGAACTCCTCACAGAGACCCGCGACTGGCCCGAGACCGGTCGTCCCCGGCGTGCGGCGGTGTCCTCGTTCGGGATCAGCGGTACGAACGCGCACGTGATCCTGGAGCAGGGTCCGGCGGCGGACGTGTCCGTGGTTGTGGAGCGGTCGGCTGGTTCGGGTGGTGTGGTGCCGTGGGTGGTCTCGGCGAAGTCCGAGGCCGCGCTGCGGGTACAGGCCGGCCGGTTGGCATCGGTCGAGGAAGACCCGGCCGCGGTCGGGCTCTCCCTGGTGGCGACCCGGTCGAGTTTTGAGCACCGTGCGGTAGCGGTCGGATCCGACCTGGCGGAGTTGCGCCGGGGCCTGGCCGGGATTGAGCCCGGTGCGGTGTCCTCGGTCGGTTCGGTGGGGGTGTTGTTCTCCGGTCAGGGGTCGCAGCGGGTCGGGATGGGCCGGGAGCTGGCCGCCCGATTCCCGGTGTTCGCCGCGGCGTTGGAGGAGGTCTGTGCGATCGCCGGGGAGCCGCTGCGGGCGGTGATGTTCGGCGAGGACCTCTCGGCCGATCTCAACGACACGCGATGGGCGCAACCCGCCCTGTTCGCCTTCGAAGTAGCCCTCTACCGGTTGCTGGAGTCGGTGGGCGTTCGCCCGCGGACCTTGATCGGTCATTCGATCGGGGAGATCGCTGCCGCGCACGTCGCCGGGGTGCTGTCTCTCCCGGATGCGGTGGCGTTGGTGGGGGCGAGGGGCCGGTTGATGCAGGAGTTGCCGGCCGGTGGGGCGATGGTGGCGATCGCCGCCCCCGAAGCCGAGGTCCTGCCGGTGCTGGCGGGGTTGGAGGACCGGGTTGGGCTGGCGGCGGTCAACGGCCCGGCGGCGGTGGTGGTCTCCGGGGAGCAGCAGGCGGCCGAGCAGGTCGCCGCACACTTCGCTGAGGCCGGTTATCGGACCCGTCGTCTGCGGGTGAGTCATGCCTTCCATTCGCCGTTGATGGAGCCGATGCTGGAGCGGTTCGCCCAGGTCGTCGAAGGTCTGTCGTTCCTGACCCCGGCCGATGGTGGTCCGGTGGTGGTTTCCACGGTGACCGGGCAGCCGATCAGCGTCGAGGACTGGGCGCAGCCTGGGTATTGGGTTGAGCATGTGCGTCGTCCGGTGCGGTTCGCCGACGCCCTGGGCGCGGCTCGTGCGGACGCGTGGGTGGAGGTGGGCCCGGATGCGGTGCTGACCGCGCTGGCCGATGCCTGCCTGAGCGAACCCGCCGAGCTCGTCGCCTTGTCTCGCAAGGACCATGACGAGGTGGCGGCCCTGGCCACCGGGCTGGGCCGGTTGTATGTGGCGGGTGCCGAGGTGGATTGGCGGTCTTTCTTCCCGGTCACCACGGCGGTGGTGGATCTGCCGACGTATGCCTTCCAGCACCAGCGTTACTGGCTCCACGCCACGACCGGAGCCACGAACGCGGTGGGTCTCGGCCTCACGGCATCCGACCACCCGTTCCTCGCCGCCAGCACCGAACTGGCCGAAGGCGACACCGTTGTCTTCTCCGGACTCCTGTCCACCCACACCCACCCCTGGCTGACCGACCACACCATCACCGGAACGACCCTCCTGCCCGGCACCGCGCTCCTCGAGTTGGCGCTGCGTGCGGGAGGCCAGGTCGGATGGCCGTACGTGGAAGAGCTCATCCTCCAGGACCCCCTGGTTCTACCGGAGCGCGGTGATGTCCGCCTCCAGGTGTCGGTGGGCGCGCCTGACGGTGACGGGTTCCGCCCGATCGGCATCCACTCACGCGGGGAACACGGCTCCTGGGTACGGCACGCCGCCGGCACCCTGGCCCAGCGTGAGCCCGCCGCGTCGTTCGCCTTCGAGGTGTGGCCTCCGGCGGGGGCGGTGCAGGTGAAACTGGACGATCCGTACGGGAACCTCGCCGAGCGCGACTACCAGTACGGACCGGCGTTCCAGGGGCTGCGGGCCGTCTGGCGGCGGGACGGCGACGTGTACGCCGAGGTCACGCTCCCGGACGGGCGGCAGGACGAGCGGTTCGGTATCCATCCGGCGCTGCTGGACGCCGCTCTGCACCCGTTGGCCCTCAGGCTGACCGGCCTCGGAGCCGATCCGCGCGTGCTGCTGCCCTTCTCCTGGTCAGGTGTCTCCCTGCACGCCGAGGGCGCGACGACCCTCAGGATCGGGATCACCGTGACCGGCGACAACGAGGTCGGCCTCACCGTGGCCGACCACACCGGTACCCCCGTCATGTCGGTCGGATCACTCGCGCTGCGCCCGGCTTCCGCCGAACAGCTCACGGCCGCGGCGGCCACCGGTGAGGATCTTCTCTACGAGATCGACTGGATTCCCGCGGACCTGCCCGAGGAGACCGTTCCGGCAAGCACGCTCATGCGACTCGGCTTCCCCACGCCGGTCGGCTCACCGACGCCGGCTGATGCGGACGCACTGTCGGAGCTCGCGTCGCGGGGCCTGGCCGCGGTGCCGGAGCCCGTACCCGCCGTCGTGGTCGCCTGGTGCGAGGCGGGTGCGGGGGAGACGGTCGTCGATCAGGCTCACGGCACCGCGAAGGCGGCGCTCGGCCTGATCCAGGCCTGGCTGGCCGATGACCGCTTCACGGCGTCCCGGCTGGTGCTGGTCACGCGGCGGGCGGTCACCGTACCGGGGGATGAGGAACAGGACCTTGCCGCCGCCACGCTGTGGGGACTGGTTCGGTCGGCGCAGACCGAGCACCCGGGACGGTTCGGTCTCGTCGACGTCGACGGCAGCGAGGCGTCCCGGAGCGTGATAGACGCGGCGACCGCTTCGGACGAGCCGCAACTGGCTCTCCGCGACGGCACCGCCCTGGCACCCCGGCTCACCCGATCGACACCGCAGGAAAGCGCGACCCCGCGCTGGGACGCGGATGGGACCGTACTGCTCACGGGCGGGACCGGCACGCTCGGCGCGGGGCTCGCCCGCAGGCTGGTGGGGCTCCACGGGGCACGGCATCTCGTCCTGGCGGGCAGGTCGGGGTCCGCGGCACCCGGTGCCGCGGAGCTGCGGGCGGAACTGACCGAGATGGGCGCCGAGGTCACGCTGGCGGCCTGCGACGTCGCCGACCGGGATTCCCTCGCCGAGCTGATCGCGGCCATCCCGGCTGAGCATCCGCTGACAGCGGTGGTCCACCTGGCGGGTGTGGTGGACGACGGTGTGGTGGCCTCGCTGACGGATGAGCGGCTGGACGCGGTGCTGCGCCCGAAAGTCGACGCCGCCTGGCACCTGCACGAGCTCACCGCCGGCCTGGACCTGTCCGCGTTCGTGCTGTTCTCCTCGGTGGCCGGGACGGTCGGAACCGCGGGGCAGGGCAACTACGCCGCGGCGAACGCGTTCCTGGATGCCCTGGCCGTGCACCGGCACGCTCTGGGCCTTCCGGCCACGTCGCTGGCCTGGGGGCTGTGGACCGGCGGTATGGGTGCCGGTCTCCAGGAGGCCGACCGGGTACGGCTCCGCCGGACAGGGGTGGGCGAGTTGTCCGCCGAGGACGGGCTGGCCCTGTTCGATCTCGCGCTCGATCTGGGTCGGGCGGTGGTCGTTCCCGCTCGGCTCGACCTGTCCGCGCTTCGCGGGCAGGAGACCGTACCCGCCCTGTTCCGGCGGCTCGTCCGGACCCGGCCCCGTCGCGTCGTCGAGGCCGGCCCGGCGGCGCACGCCGGATCCCTCGCCACCCGCCTGGCGGGACTGCCGGGAGACGAGCAGGTGCGGGTGCTCTCCGAACTGGTCACCACCCAGGTCGCGCTGGCACTCGGTTACGCGGGCGGCGAGACCCTCGACGCCGACAAGGCGTTCAAGGACCGAGGGTTCGACTCGCTCAGCGTCGTGGACCTGCGCAACCGGCTCAACGCGGCCACGGGGCTGCGGCTGCCGAGCACGCTGCTGTTCAACTACCCCACCCCGGCCGCGCTGGTCGAGCACCTGCGTGGCGAACTGCTCGGCGTGACCACACCCGAGGTCGTGTCCCAGCCGGTGGCGGCGACCGGAGCCGACGACCCGATCGCGATCGTCGGGATCGGCTGCCGCTACCCCGGCGGGGTCGGGTCGCCGGAGGAGCTGTGGCGCCTGGTGACGGCCGAGACCGACGCCGTCGCCGGGTTCCCCACCGATCGCGGATGGAACCTGGACGATCTCTACCACCCGGACCCCGATCACTACGGCACCTCGTACGTGCGGGAGGGCGGCTTCCTGTACGACGCGGACCTGTTCGACCCGGCGTTCTTCGGGATCAGCCCGCGCGAGGCGGCGGCGATGGACCCGCAGCAGCGGCTGCTCCTGGAGACCGCGTGGGAGACCTTCGAGCGGGCCGGGATCGACCCGGCATCGCTGCGCGGCAGCCGTACCGGGGTGTTCGCCGGGGTCATGTACCACGACTACGGCTCCCGGTTGCGGCAGGCACCGGACGGATTCGAGGGGTACCTCGTCAACGGCAGCGCGGGCAGCATCGCGTCCGGTCGGGTGTCGTACGCCTTCGGTCTCGAAGGCCCGGCGGTGACGGTGGACACGGCGTGTTCGTCGTCGCTGGTGGCGCTGCACCTGGCCGTCCAGGCGCTGCGGAACGGCGAGTGCTCGCTGGCCCTGGCGGGTGGTGTGACGGTGATGGCCACGCCTGCGGTCTTCGTCGAATTCAGCCGGCAACGGGGACTGGCCGCCGACGGCCGGTGCAAGGCGTTCTCCGACCAGGCCGACGGCACGGGCTGGTCCGAGGGTGTGGGTCTGCTGCTGGTGGAGCGGTTGTCGGACGCGGTGGCCAACGGTCATCAGGTGCTGGCGGTGGTGCGGGGTTCGGCGGTGAACCAGGACGGCGCCTCCAACGGGCTGACCGCGCCGAACGGTCCTTCTCAGCAGCGGGTGATCCGGCAGGCACTCGCCGCCGCGGGCCTGTCCGCCCGGGACGTCGACGCCGTGGAGGCTCATGGCACCGGCACCACACTGGGCGACCCGATCGAGGCGGAAGCGCTGCTGGCCACGTACGGGCAGGGGCGTGAGACTCCGCTCTGGCTGGGGTCGTTGAAGTCGAACATCGGCCACACCCAGGCCGCCTCAGGAGTCGGCGGGATCATCAAGATGGTCATGGCGATGCGCCACGGTGTGCTGCCCAGGACGCTGCATGTGGACACGCCGTCCCGGCACGTGGACTGGTCGGCCGGTGCGGTCGAACTCCTCACCGAAACCCGCGACTGGCCGGAGACCGACCGGCCTCGTCGTGCGGCGGTGTCCTCGTTCGGCGTCAGCGGTACAAACGCGCACGTGATCCTGGAGCAGGGCCCGGCTTCGGAAGAGGTTCCTGCTGGTTCGGGTGGTGTGGTGCCGTGGGTGGTTTCGGCGAAGTCCGAGGCCGGGTTGCGGGCGCAGGCCGGGCGGCTGGCGTCGGTCGAGCAGGACCCGGCGGCGGTGGGGTTGTCGTTGGTGGCGACCCGGTCGAGTTTTGAGCACCGTGCGGTGGTGGTCGGATCGGATCTGGCGGAGTTGCGCCGGGGTCTGGCCGAGATCGTGCCCGGTGCGGTGGGTTCGGCTGATGTGGTGGGGGTGTTGTTCTCCGGTCAGGGGTCGCAGCGGGTCGGGATGGGCCGGGAGCTGGCCGCCCGATTCCCGGTGTTCGCCGCAGCGTTGGAGGAGGTTTGTGCGATCGCCGGGGAGCCGCTGCGGGCGGTGATGTTCGGCGAGGACCTCTCGGTCGACCTCAACGACACGCGGTGGGCGCAACCCGCCCTGTTCGCCTTTGAAGTAGCCCTCTACCGGTTGCTGGAGTCGGTGGGGGTTCGCCCGCGGGTCTTGATCGGTCATTCGATCGGGGAGATCGCCGCCGCGCACGTCGCCGGAGTGCTCTCCCTGCGGGATGCGGTGGCGTTGGTGGGGGCGCGGGGCCGGTTGATGCAGGAGTTGCCGGCCGGTGGGGCGATGGTGGCGATCGCCGCCTCGGAGGCCGAGGTGTTGCCGGTGCTGGCCGGGCTGGAGGACCGGGTTGGGCTGGCCGCGGTCAACGGCCCGGCAGCGGTAGTGGTCTCCGGAGAGCAGCAGGCGGCTGAGCGGGTCGCCGCGCACTTCGCCGCGGCCGGTTATCGGACCCGCCGCCTGCGGGTGAGTCATGCTTTCCATTCGCCGTTGATGGAGCCGATGCTGGAGCGGTTCGCCCAGGTGGTCGAGGGGTTGTCGTTCCTGACCCCGGCCGATGGTGGTCCGGTGGTGGTTTCCACGGTGACCGGGCAGCCGATCAGCGTCGAGGACTGGGCGCAGCCGCAGTACTGGGTCGAGCACGTGCGTCGTCCGGTGCGGTTCGCCGACGCCCTGGGTGCGGCTCGCGCGGACGCGTGGGTGGAGGTGGGCCCGGATGCGGTGCTGACCGCGCTGGCCGACGCCTGCCTGGCCGAGCCCGCCGAGTTGGTCGCCCTGTCGCGCAAGGATCATGACGAGGTGGCGGCTCTGGCGACCGGGTTGGGCCGGTTGTATGTCGCGGGCGCCGAGGTGGATTGGCGGTCTTTCTTCCCGGTCACCACGGCGGTGGTGGATCTGCCGACGTATGCCTTCCAGCGTCAGCGTTACTGGCTGGAGGCTCCCGCTGCTCGTGCTGATCTGTCTTCTGCGGGTCTGACCGCTCCCGGGCATCCTTTCCTGACCGCTGCCACCGCCCTCGCCGGTGACGACGGCCACCTGTTCACCGGAACACTCTCCCGCGACACCCACCCCTGGCTGGCCGACCACTCCGTGCACGACACCGCGCTCCTCCCGGGCACGGTGTTCGTGGAGCTGGCGCTCAGCGCGGCGGAGCACGTCGGTTGCGCCGGGGTCGACGAGCTGACCCTGGAAGCCCCCCTCGTCATCCCGGACACCGGCCTGGTCGCACTGCAGGTCTCCGTCGGCCCAGCGGACGAGCTCGGCGGGCGGTCGCTGACCGTGCACTCCCGCCGGGAAACCGACGACGCCTGGACCCGGCACGCGAGCGGGACGCTGACCTCGGAGCTCGCGCAGAAGCCGGAAGCCCTGACGGTGTGGCCGCCCACCGGTGCCACGCCGGTGCCGGTCGACGGGCTCTATGACCGGCTCGCCGACGCGGGGTACGGGTACGGCCCCCTGTTCCAGGGGCTGCGCGCCGCCTGGCGCCGGGGCTCCGAGTTGTTCGGTGAGGTGGCGCTGCCGGAGCAGGGAGACGCGGGCGAGTTCGGCCTGCACCCCGCGCTCATCGACGCGGCCCTTCACCTGCAGCTCCTCGAAACGGCCCCGGTACGGATGCCCTTCAGCTGGAGCGGTGTGTCCGGTCTGGCCGCCGGCACGTGGCGGATGCGGGTACGGATCGCCGAGCTGGGCCAGGACACGGTCGCCCTCACCTTGGCCGGAGAGGACGGCACGCCCCTGGCCGTCGTCACGTCGCTGGTGTCGCGGCCCGTTTCGGCCGCGCAGCTTCGCACCGCCGACCACCACGACGCACTGTTCCACGTCGACTGGGTTCCGCTCGCCCTACCGGCCGCGCACGCGGGTCGCTGGGCACTGCTGGGACCGAGCCTGCCCGGCCTGGAGTTCGACCACCACACCGACCTGAGCGGGATCGCCGCCGCGGACGTCATCGTCGCCACTCACACGGGCGGGGGAGCACTCACCGCCGCAGCCGTGCACGACGCGACCGCACAGGCGCTGGACCTGCTCCAGCGCTGGCTGGCAGAGGACAGGTTCGCCGCCTCGCGCCTGGTCATGGTGACGAGCGGGGCCGTCGCGGCTCTCGCCGGGGAGGACGTGCCCGACCTGGCGCACGCCGCGCTCTGGGGTCTGATCCGCTCGGCGCAGGCGGAGCACCCGGGCCGCCTCACCCTCGTGGACCTCGACGGGCCGGAGTCGGCCGCCCTGCTTCCGGCGGCGGTGGCCACGGGCGAGCCGCAGCTCGCGCTGCGCCGGGGCGCGGCCCACGTTCCCCGCCTCTCCCGTGACCTGCCCCAGCCGGCGGACGAGCCCACCGGCTGGGATCCGGAGGGAACCGTCCTGGTCACCGGCGCGACCGGCACCCTAGGGCGACTGGTCGCCAGGCACCTGGTCACCGCCCGCGGCGTACGGCACCTGCTGCTTCTCAGCCGCAGGGGAGCCGCCGCCGACGGCATGGCCGCGCTCCACGAGGAGCTCACCGACCTGGGCGCCACCGTCACCGTGGCCGCCTGCGACGCCGCCGACAGGGAGGAACTCGCCGGGGTGCTCGGCGCGGTGCCCGCAGGGCACCCGCTGACCGCGCTCATTCACGCGGCCGGCGTCCTCGATGACGGCGTCGTGGAGTCCCTCACCCCGGAACGGCTCAGCCGGGTCCTGCGCCCCAAGGTCGACGCCGCGCTGAACCTGCACGAACTCACCCACGACCTGGCTGGGTTCGTCCTGTTCTCCTCCACGACCGGAACGATGGGAGGGGCGGGGCAGGCGAACTACGCGGCGGCCAACGTCTTCCTTGACGCGCTGGCTCACCACCGGCGGGCCGGCGGGCTGTCCGCGACCTCCCTGGCGTGGGGTCTGTGGGCGGAGCGGAGCGGCATGACCGCCGACATGGCCGAAGCCGACCTGCACCGCATCGAGCGGGCCGGCATCCAACCGCTCTCGTCGCAGGAGGGACTGGCCCTGCTCGACACCGCCATCACCGGCTCCCACCCGCATCTGGTGCCGGTACGGCTGGACCCGGCGGCCGTACGGGCACAGGGGGAGATCCCCGCTCTGCTCCGCGGCGTCGTCAAGGCCGCGGTACGGCGCGTGGAGGCGGAGCGGTCGTTCCGGAACAGGCTGGACGCGCTGCCGGAACAGGAAAGGTACGGCGCGTTGCTCGAAGCGGTCCGTGCCCAGGTGGCGGGCGTGCTCGCGCACGACGATCCGGCCGCCGTGGACGACGAGGTGGCGTTCTCCCGCCTCGGCTTCGACTCCCTCACCGCGGTCGAACTGCGCAACCGGCTGAACGGGGTGACCGGGATCCGCCTGCCCGCCACCCTGCTGTTCGACTACCCGAACCCGTCCGCCCTGGCAGGGCACCTGCGGGAACTCATCTACCCACCGGCCGCCGACCTTGATGTCGACGAGCTGGAGATCCGCCGGGCGCTGTCGTCCATCCCGATCCACCGCCTGCGTGAGGCAGGGCTGACCGAGACCCTGCTGCGTCTGGCGAGTCTCACCGACGACGACAGCGACCCCCGTACGAAGGCCACGGGCGAGGAGATCGACGCGATGGACGTCGACCACCTCATCCAGATGGCGCTAGATGGCAGCCAATCGTGATCAGGTCCGGAATCTGGAGCTCACCATGACCTCTAACGAGAAGATCGTCCAGGCCCTACGGACCTCCCTCAAGGAGACGGAGCGGCTGCGGCAGGAGAACGAAGCGCTGATCGAGAAGAGCCGTGACCCGATCGCGATCGTGGGTATCGGCTGTCGGTTCCCGGGTGGGGTGTCCTCGCCGGAGGAGCTGTGGCGGTTGGTGGCGGGTGAGGTGGATGCGATCGGGGATTTCCCGTCCGGTCGTGGGTGGGATGTGGAGTCGTTGTTCGATCCGGATCCTGATCATGCGGGGACGTCGTATGTGCGTCATGGCGGGTTCCTGTATGACGCGGATCGGTTCGACGCGGAGTTCTTCGGGATGAGCCCCCGTGAGGCGCTCGCGACGGATCCGCAGCAGCGGTTGTTGCTGGAGACGGCGTGGGAGGCGATCGAGCGGGCCGGGATCGACCCCGCGTCACTGCGTGGCAGCCGTACCGGGGTGTTCGCCGGGGTCATGTACCAGGACTACGCGGGCCGGGTCGCGGAGGCGCCCGAGGAGCTCGAAGGTTACCTGCGTACCGGCAGCACGGGCAGCGTCGCGTCCGGGCGGGTGGCGTACACGCTGGGGCTGGAAGGCCCGGCGGTGACGGTGGACACCGCGTGTTCGTCGTCACTGGTGGCGCTGCACCTGGCCGTCCAGGCGCTGCGGAACGGCGAGTGCTCCCTCGCGCTGGCCGGCGGCGCCACGGTGATGTCGAGCCCCAACACGTTCATCGAGTTCAGCCGCCAGCGTGGCCTGGCCGCCGACGGCCGTTCCAAGGCGTTCTCCGACCAGGCCGACGGGGTGGCCTGGGGTGAGGGCGTGGGTCTGCTGCTGGTGGAGCGGTTGTCGGACGCGGTGGCCAACGGTCACCAGGTCCTGGCGGTGGTGCGGGGTTCGGCGGTGAACCAGGACGGCGCCTCCAACGGGTTGACCGCGCCGAACGGTCCCTCCCAGCAGCGGGTCATCCGGCAGGCACTCGCCGGTGCCGGGCTGTCCGTCCAGGACGTGGACGTCGTCGAAGGGCACGGCACCGGGACCGCCCTGGGCGATCCGATCGAGGCGCAGGCGCTTCTCGCGACGTACGGGCAGGGGCGTGAGACTCCGCTCTGGCTGGGGTCTCTGAAGTCGAACATCGGCCACACCCAGGCCGCCGCCGGGGTGGGCGGCATCATCAAGATGGTCATGGCGATGCGGCACGGCGTGCTGCCCAGGACGCTGCACGTGGACGCGCCGTCCCGGCACGTGGACTGGTCGGCCGGTGCGGTCGAGTTGCTGACCGAGGCTCGTGACTGGCCCGAGACCGACCGGCCCCGCCGTGCGGCGGTGTCCTCCTTCGGGATCAGCGGCACGAACGCGCACGTGATCCTGGAGCAGGGTCCGGCGGTGGGCGCGTCCGTGGTCGTGGAGCAGGGGCCGGCGGTGCCCGTCGAGGGCGATGCCGCGAACGCGTCTGTGGTTGTGGAGCGGTCGGCTGGTTCGGTTGGTGTGGTGCCGTGGGTGGTCTCGGCGAAGTCCGAGGCCGGGTTGCGGGCGCAGGCCGGACGGCTGGCCTCGGTCGAGCAGGACCCGGCCGCGATCGGGCTCTCCCTGGTGGCGACCCGATCAAGCTTTGAGCATCGTGCGGTGGCGGTCGGAGCGGATCTGGCGGAGCTGCGCCGGGGCCTGGCCGGGATTGAGCCCGGTGCGGTGTCCTCGGTCGGGTCGGTGGGGGTGTTGTTCTCCGGTCAGGGCTCGCAGCGGGTCGGGATGGGCCGGGAGCTGGCCGGGCGATTCCCGGTGTTCGCCGCGGTGCTGGAGGAGGTTTGTGCGATCGCCGGGGAGCCGCTGCGGGCGGTGATGTTCGGCGAGGACCTCTCGGTCGATCTCAACGACACGCGGTGGGCGCAACCCGCCCTGTTCGCCTTCGAAGTAGCCCTCTACCGGCTGCTGGAGTCGGTGGGGGTTCGCCCGCGGGTCTTGATCGGTCATTCGATCGGGGAGATCGCCGCCGCGCACGTCGCCGGGGTGCTCTCCCTGCGGGATGCGGTGGCGTTGGTGGGGGCGAGGGGCCGGTTGATGCAGGAGTTGCCGGCCGGTGGGGCGATGGTGGCGATCGCCGCCCCCGAAGCCGAGGTCCTGCCGGTGCTGGCGGGGTTGGAGGACCGGGTTGGGGTGGCCGCGGTCAACGGCCCGGCGGCGGTGGTGGTCTCCGGGGAGCAGCAGGCGGTCGAGCGGGTCGCCGCGCACTTCGCCGCCCTGGGGTATCGGACCCGCCGTCTGCGGGTGAGTCATGCTTTCCATTCGCCGTTGATGGAGCCGATGCTGGAGCGGTTCGCCCAGGTCGTCGAAGGCCTGTCGTTCCAGATCCCGGCTGACGGTGGTCCGGTGGTGGTTTCCACGGTGACCGGGCAGCCGATCAGCGTCGAGGACTGGGCGCAGCCGCAGTACTGGGTTGAGCATGTGCGTCGTCCGGTGCGGTTCGCCGACGCGCTGGGTGCGGCTCGCGCGGACGCGTGGGTGGAGGTGGGCCCGGATGCGGTACTGACCGCACTGGCCGACGCCTGCCTGACCGAGCCCGCCACGCTGGTCGCGCTGTCGCGTAAGGATCATGACGAGGTGGCGGCTCTGGCGACCGGGCTGGGCCGGTTGTATGTCGCGGGTGCCGACGTCAACTGGCGGCCCTTCTTCCCGGCCACCACAGCGGTGGTGGATCTGCCGACGTATGCCTTCCAGCACCAGCGTTACTGGCTGGACGCACCCGCCGGGCGCCGGGACCTCGTCGCCGCCGGGCTCAGCGTCACCGACCACCCGCTGCTCGGGGCCCTGGTCACACGTCCGGAGGAGGGCGGCCTGCTGTTCACCGGCAGGTTGTCCCTCCGTACTCACCCGTGGCTCGCCGATCACACGATCATGGGTACCGTCCTGCTCCCCGGCACCGCGTTCGTCGAACTGGCGCTGCACGCGGGCCTGCACTCCGGTGCCGCCCGGCTCGACGAGTTCACCCTGCGCAGCCCGCTCGCCTTCACCGCGGACGCCGCCGCCCGGCTGCAGATCTGGGTGGGCGGTGCCGACCCGTCAGGCCGCCGCCCGGTGGCGATCTACTCCTGCCCCGACGGTTCCGACACCTGGACCTGCAACGCCACCGGAGCGCTGACCGCCGACGAGACCGTCGCGGGCGGCCTGCCGGGTGAGTGGCCTCCGCCAGGCGCGACGTCTCTGCCGGTGAACGACCTCTATGCCGGGCTCGCCGAGCGCGGCTACCAGTACGGCCCGCTGTTCCAGGGGCTCGGCGCCGCCTGGCGGCTCGGCGACGACCTGTATGCCGAGATCACCATCCCGCCCGGCACCGACACCGATTCGTACGGCGTTCACCCCGCCCTCCTGGACGCGGCCCTGCACTGCCTGGCCTTCGACACCGGCAGCGACGCGGTACGGCTCCCGTTCGCCTGGTCCGGAGTGTCGTTGCACGCCACCGGCGCCTCCGCGATCCGAGTCCGCCTGTCGCCCCTCGGACCCGACGAGGTGTCGCTGACCGCGGCCGACCCGTCGGGCGAGCCGCTGATCACCGTGGACTCGCTCGTCCTGCGGCAGGTCTCCGCCGACCAGCTCGCCCCGGCCGGTACGGCCGACGAGGCGCTGTTCCGGGTCGAGTGGACGGCCGTCCCGACCCCCGCCGCGCTCACCACCGACGCATGGGCTGTGCTCGGCTCGGACCGCCTGCCGGGAGTCACCGCCTACCCGGGCGTGGCGGCGGTGGCCGAAGCGGCGCCGGACACCGTTTTCCTGCCCTGTTTCCCCGAGCAGGAGTCCGCAGATCTGCCGGGACAGGTCCACGACAGCGCCCGGCGACTGCTCCAGGTGATCCAGGAATGGCTGGCCGAGGAGCGGCTCGCCGACACCCGGCTGGTCGTTCTCACCCGGAACGCCGCAGGTCCCGGCGCGGACGTCGACCTGGCCGACGCCGCCGCCTGGGGTCTCGTAAGGGCCGCCAGGGCCGAGCACCCGGGCAGGTTCACCCTGCTCGACCTCGACGACGACCAGGTCTCCGTCCAGGCCCTGCCGGTCGCGCTGGCCACCGGCGAACCCGAGCTGGCGATCCGCGCGGGTGTGATCCACGCACCCCGCCTGGTCCGTGTCGCCCCCGCCGAGAACGACGCCCGTGTCTCGCTCGACCCGCAGGGGACCGTACTGATCACCGGAGCCGGCGGTTCGCTCGGCATCCTCGTGGCCAGGCACCTGGCGACCGAGTACGGTGTGCGGCGCCTGGTCCTGATCAGCCGGCGCGGCCGGCACGCCCCCGGCATCGCCCAGCTCAAGGCCGAACTGCACCTGATGAACGTCCAGGTGAAGGTGGTCGCCTGCGACGTCGCCGACCGGGACGCCATCGCCGCGGCGATCACCGCTGTCCCCGCCGAGCACCCGCTGACCGCCGTCGTGCACGCGGCCGGCGTCCTCGACGACGGCGTGATCTCCTCGATGACGGGTGAGCGGCTGGACGCGGTGCTGCGCCCGAAGGTCGACGCCGCCTGGCACCTGCACGAGCTCACCGCCGGCCTGGACCTGTCCGCGTTCGTGCTGTTCTCCTCGATGGCCGGAACGGTGGGCGGCGCAGGCCAGGCCAACTACGCCGCGGCGAACGCGTTCCTGGACGCCCTGGCCGTGCACCGGCACGCTCTGGGCCTGCCGGCCACGTCGCTGGCCTGGGGACTGTGGGAGCAGGCCGACGGCATGGGCTCCACCCTCAAGGAAGCGGACCGGGTACGGCTGGCCAGATCCGGCGTGACCGCGATGACCGCCGCCGAAGGCATCGCCCTCTTCGACCAGGCGCTGGGACGGCCCGAACCGGCCCTCGTCCCCGCCAGGCTCAATCTGTCCGCCCTGCACGGCAGGACCGACGTGCCCGCCCTCTACCGCAGGCTGGTGCGGACGCCGATGCGGCGCGCCGCGGACGTCTCGGTCGCGGAAGGGTCGCTCGGCCGTCGTCTGGCCGGGATGACCCCGCAGGAGCGGGAGCGGACGCTGCTCGACATCGTCTGCGGTCAGGTCGCCCAGGTGCTCGGCTACTCCGGAACGGAGACCGTCGAGTCGGTCCGCGCGTTCAAGGAGCTCGGATTCGACTCGCTCACCGCCGTCGACCTGCGCAACCGCCTCACCGCCGTGACCGGCCTGCGCCTGCCGACGACCGTCGTCTTCGACTACCCCAGCCCGGCCGCGGTGGCCGCCTACCTCGTCCGTGAGCTGCTGGGCACGTCCGCGGTGAGCACCGCCGCGCCTTCGACGGTCAGCGCGGACGATCCGATCGCGATCGTGGGTATCGGCTGTCGGTTCCCGGGTGGGGTGTCCTCGCCGGAGGAGCTGTGGCGGTTGGTGGCGGGTGAGGTGGATGCGATCGGGGATTTCCCGTCCGGTCGTGGGTGGGATGTGGAGTCGTTGTTCGATCCGGATCCTGATCATGCGGGGACGTCGTATGTGCGTCATGGCGGGTTCTTGTATGACGCGGATCGGTTCGACGCGGAGTTCTTCGGGATGAGTCCCCGTGAGGCGCTCGCGACGGATCCGCAGCAGCGGTTGTTGCTGGAGACGGCGTGGGAGGCGATCGAGCGGGCCGGGATCGACCCCGCGTCACTGCGTGGCACCGCCACAGGCGTCTTCGTCGGCGCCATGACCCTGGACTACGGCCCCCGCCTGCACGAAGGACACGGCAACGACGAGGGCTACCTCCTGACCGGAACCTCCGCGAGCGTCGCGTCGGGCCGGGTCTCCTACGTGTACGGCCTTGAAGGGCCGGCGATGACGGTGGACACCGCGTGTTCGTCGTCGCTGGTGGCGCTGCACCTGGCCGTCCAGGCGCTGCGGAACGGCGAGTGCTCGCTGGCCCTGGCGGGTGGTGTGACGGTGATGTCGAGCCCGAGCACGTTCGTCGGCTTCAGCCGCCAGCGTGGCCTGGCCCCCGACGGTCGTTCCAAGCCGTTCGCCGCCCAGGCCGACGGGGTGGCCTGGGGTGAAGGTGTGGGTCTGCTGCTGGTGGAGCGGTTGTCGGATGCGATGGCCAACGGTCATCAGGTGCTGGCGGTGGTGCGGGGTTCGGCGGTGAACCAGGACGGCGCCTCCAACGGTTTGACCGCGCCGAACGGTCCCTCCCAGCAGCGGGTGATCCGGCAGGCGCTGGCCGGTGCCGGACTCACCACCGCCGACGTCGACGCCGTCGAGGCGCACGGCACCGGCACCGCCCTCGGCGACCCGATCGAGGCGCAGGCACTCCTGGCCACCTACGGGCAGGAACGCCAGGAGCCGCTCTGGCTGGGGTCGCTGAAGTCGAACATCGGTCACGCCCAGGCCGCCGCCGGGGTGGGCGGGATCATCAAGATGGTCATGGCCATGCGCCATGGCGTGCTGCCCAAGTCCCTCCACATCGACGCACCTTCGCCGCACGTGGACTGGTCGGCCGGTGCGGTCGAGTTGCTGACCGAGGCTCGTGACTGGCCGGAGAGCGGTCGTCCTCGTCGTGCGGCGGTGTCCTCGTTCGGGATCAGTGGCACGAACGCGCACGTGATCCTGGAGCAGGGCTCGGCGGTGGGCGCGTCTGTGGCCGTGGAGCAGGGCCCGGCGGTGGGCGCGTCTGTGGCCGTGGAGCAGGGGCCGGCGGTGCCCGTCGAGGGCGATGCCGCGAACGCGTCTGTGGTTGTGGAGCGGTCGGCTGGTTCGGGTGGTGTGGTGCCGTGGGTGGTTTCGGCGAAGTCCGAGGCCGGGTTGCGGGCGCAGGCCGGCCGGTTGGCGTCGGTCGAGGAAGACCCGGCCGCGGTCGGGCTCTCCCTGGTGGCGACCCGATCGAGTTTTGAGCACCGTGCGGTGGCGGTCGGATCGGATCTGGCGGAGCTGCGCCGGGGCTTGGCCGGGATTGAGCCCGGTGCGGTGTCCTCGGTCGGTTCGGTGGGGGTGTTGTTCTCCGGTCAGGGGTCGCAGCGGGTCGGGATGGGCCGGGAGCTGGCCGCCCGATTCCCGGTGTTCGCCGCGGTGCTGGAGGAGGTCTGTGCGATCGCCGGGGAGCCGCTGCGGGCGGTGATGTTCGGCGAGGACCTCTCGGTCGACCTCAACGACACCGGATGGGCACAACCAGCCCTCTTCGCGTTCGAAGTAGCCCTTTACCGGCTGCTGGAGTCGCTGGGGGTTCGCCCGCGGGTCTTGATCGGTCATTCGATCGGGGAGATCGCCGCCGCGCACGTCGCCGGAGTGCTCTCCCTCCCGGACGCGATCACATTGGTGCTGGCACGGGGCCGGTTGATGCAGGAGTTGCCGGCCGGCGGGGCGATGGTGGCGATCGCCGCCCCCGAAGCCGAAGTCCTGCCGGCGCTGGCCGGACTGGAGGACCGGGTCGGGCTGGCCGCGATCAACAGCCCGGCAGCGGTAGTGGTCTCCGGAGAACAGCAGGCGGCTGAGCGGGTCGCCGCACACTTCGCCGCCCTGGGCTATCGGACCCGCCGTCTGCGGGTGAGCCATGCCTTCCACTCACCGTTGATGGAGCCGATGCTGGAGCGGTTCGCCCAGGTCGTCGAAGGCCTGTCCTTCCTGACCCCGGCCGATGGCGGTCCGGTGGTGGTCTCCACGGTGACCGGGCAGCCGATCAGCATCGAGGACTGGGCGCAGCCGCAGTACTGGGTTGAGCATGTGCGTCGTCCGGTGCGGTTCGCCGACGCGCTGGGGGCGGCTCGCGCGGATGCGTGGGTGGAGGTGGGCCCGGATGCGGTGCTGACCGCGCTGGCCGACGCCTGCCTGACCGAGCCCGCCACGCTGGTCGCGCTGTCACGTAAGGACCATGACGAGGTGGCGGCTCTGGCGACCGGGTTGGGCCGGTTGTATGTGGCGGGCGCCGAGGTCGATTGGCGGTCTTTCTTCCCGGCGGCGACGGCGGTGGTGGATCTGCCGACGTATGCCTTCCAGCACCAGCGCTACTGGCTGGACACCTTCACCCCTCGCTCCGGGCTGACCGACCTCGGCCACCCCTTCCTCACCACCGCGACCGAACTGGCCGAAGGCGACACCGTCGTCTTCTCCGGTCGTCTGTCCACCCACACCCACCCGTGGCTGACCGACCACACCGTCGCCGGCACCATCCTCCTGCCCGGCACCGCGATCCTGGAGCTCGTCTGCCAGGCCGGCCGGAGGGTCGGCAGTGGCATGATCGGCGAACTGACCCTCGAAACGCCGCTGGTGATCCCCGCGCGAGGCGACCTCGACCTCCAGCTTGTCATCGGCGAACCCGGCGGGTCCGGCGCACGGCCGGTCAGCCTGCACTCCCGCCCGAACGAGGACGCCGCGACGCACACCTGGACCCGTCACGCGGTGGGCACCCTGGTCGCGGAACGCCCGGAACCCCCGCAGGACCTTTCCGTCTGGCCGCCCGTGGGCGCCGTACGGGTGGACGTCGGAGACCTGTACGACCGTCTCGCCGACCGGGGCTTCGAATACGGGGACGGCTTCCGCACGCTCACCGAGCTCTGGCGCGGTGGCGACGACATCTTCGCCAAGGTCACCCTCCCCGAACCGGCTTCGGCCGGCCAGGCCGGGTTCATCGTCTCCCCGGCTCTCCTGGACGGCGCCCTGCACACTCTCCACGCCGACGCGGACACCGACGTGGCCCGGCTGCCCTTCTCCTGGTCAGGCGTCTCCCTGCACGACACCGCCACCCAGGAGCTCCGGGTCCGCCTGACGAAGACCGGCGACGACGAGGCCGCCCTTCTGGTGACCGACACCGCCGGCAACCCGGTGGCGGAGGTCGATTCCCTCATCCTGCGAACCGCCGACCTCTCGGCCGCCGCCACCAACCTGCTGGCCCTCGACTGGGTTCCTGTCGCGGTGCCTGAGGTGGTGGAGCGGGGGGTGTGGGCGGTTGCGGACGACGCCGTTCTTGCAGGGTCGTTGGCCGTGGGTGATCTGGCGGGGTGGCCGGGGGTGCCGGTGCCGGATGTGGTTTTTGTGTCGGCGCCGGTGGGGGATGCGCTGGGGTCGGTGACGGCTGTGCTGGGTCGGTTGCAGGGGTTGCTGGCCGATGAGCGGTTGTCGGGGTCGCGGTTGGTGGTGTTGACGCGGGGGGTGGTGGCGTCGGATCTGGCGGCGGCTGCGGTGTGGGGTCTGGTGCGGGCTGCGCAGGTGGAGCATCCGGGTCGGATCGTGCTGGTCGATTGGGACGGTGATCGGGCGGGGGTGGCGGCGGCGTTGGCTTCGGGTGAGGGTCAGGTCGCGGTGGTGGGCGGTGGGTTGCGGGTGCCGCGGTTGGGGCAGGTGGCCGCGGGTGGTGAGGCGCCGGTGTTCGATCCGGCGGGCACGGTTTTGGTCACGGGGGCCACGGGTGGTTTGGGTGGGGTGGTGGCCGCTCATTTGGTGGCGTCGTACGGGGTGGGCCGGTTGGTGCTGGTCAGCCGTCGTGGTGAGGAGGCACCGGGGGCGGTGGCGTTGCGGGAGCGGTTGGAGGCGGCGGGCGCTTATGTGGAGTTCGCCGCGTGTGATGTGGCGGACCGGGCTGCGCTGGCCGCGCTGATCGCGGCTGTTCCCGCCGAGCACCCGTTGACGGCGGTGGTGCACGCCGCGGGTGTGCTGGACGACGGGGTCGTCTCCTCTCTGACTCCTGAGCGGCTTGAGAGGGTGTGGCGGGTCAAGGCCGAGGCGGCTTGGCATCTGCACGAGCTCACCGCCGATTTGGATCTGTCGGCGTTCGTTCTCTTCTCCTCGATAGCCGGGACCGTAGGAAGCGCCGGTCAGGCCAACTACGCCGCGGCGAACGCGTTCCTGGACGCCCTGGCCGTACATCGGGGGGGTTCGGCGACTTCGCTGGCCTGGGGGTTGTGGGAGCAGACCGGCGGCATGGCCGCGACGCTGGACGACGCCGACCGCACCAGGCTGGCCCGTGCGGGCATCGTGCCCCTGTCCAACGCCGAGGGCCTCGCCATGTTCGACGCCGCGCTGGCCACCGGGCGGGCGACGCTCGTCCCGGCCCTGCTGGACGCGGCGGCGTTGCGGGCCGCTGGAGAGGTACCGGAGGTGTTCCGGCGGCTGGTGCGCCCACCGGCGCGGCCGACCCGCGTGGACGCCTCGGCGCCGCTCGGACGGCGACTCGCGGCGCTCTCCCCGCAGGAGCGGGAGCGGGTGCTGCTCGACCTGGTCCGCGAGCAGGCGGCGCTGGTCCTCGGGCACACGGGAGCGGAGGCGGTCGACGGGGACAGGGCGTTCAAGGACCTCGGGTTCGACTCGCTCACGGCGGTCGAGCTGCGCAACCGCCTCAACACCGTGACGGGGACGCGCCTGCCCGCGACGCTGGTGTTCGACTTCCCGAACCCCGCGGCGGTCGCACGGCACATCCAGCACGAGCTGCTGGGGACGGCCGATATGGCCGAGACCCAGATGTCCGTCGCCACGGACGAGCCCATCGCGATCGTCGGCATCGGCTGCCGGTTCCCCGGCGGTGTCTCCTCGCCCGAGGACCTGTGGCGGCTCGTCGCGGACGCCACGGACGCGATCGGCGCCATGCCGGCCGACCGGGGCTGGGACGTCGACGGCCTGTACGACCCCGACCCGGACAGGCCCGGCACCTCGTACGTGCGGGAGGGCGGGTTCCTGTACGACGCGGCCCGCTTCGACGCGGAGTTCTTCGGGATGAGCCCCCGTGAGGCGCTCGCGACGGATCCGCAGCAGCGGTTGTTGCTGGAGACGGCGTGGGAGACCTTCGAGCAGGCGGGCATCGACCCCGAATCGCTGCGCGGCAGCCGTACCGGCGTCTTCGCCGGGGTCATGTACCACGACTACGGCGCGCAGCCGCAGGAAGGACTGGAAGGCCACCTGCTCACCGGCACCACGGGCAGCGTCGCGTCGGGCCGGATCTCCTACGTGTACGGCCTCGAAGGCCCGGCGATGACGGTGGACACCGCGTGTTCGTCGTCGCTGGTGGCGCTGCATCTGGCCGTCCAGGCGCTGCGGAACGGCGAGTGCTCCCTCGCGCTGGCCGGCGGCGTCACCGTGATGGCCAGCCCCAACACGTTCGTCGGCTTCAGCCGCCAGCGCGGCCTGGCCCCCGACGGCCGTTCCAAGCCGTTCGCCGCCCAGGCCGACGGGGTGGCCTGGGGTGAAGGTGTGGGTCTGCTGCTGGTGGAGCGACTGTCGGACGCGGTGGCCAACGGTCACCAGGTTCTCGCAGTGGTGCGGGGCTCGGCGGTGAACCAGGACGGCGCCTCCAACGGGTTGACCGCGCCGAACGGTCCCTCCCAGCAACGGGTCATCCGGCAGGCGCTCGCCGGCGCCGGACTCACCACCGCCGACGTCGACGCCGTCGAGGCCCACGGCACCGGAACCGCCCTCGGCGACCCGATCGAGGCACAGGCACTCCTGGCCACCTACGGACAGGAACGCCAGGAGCCGCTCTGGCTCGGCTCGGTCAAGTCGAACATCGGCCACACCCAGGCCGCCGCCGGCGTCGCCGGCATCATCAAGATGGTCATGGCCATGCGCCACGGCGTCCTGCCCAAGTCCCTCCACATCGACGCGCCCTCCCCGCACGTCGACTGGACGGCGGGCGCCGTCGAACTCCTCACCGAGGCCCGCGACTGGCCCGAGACCGGCCGCCCCCGCCGTTCGGCGGTGTCCTCCTTCGGGATCGGCGGCACGAACGCGCACGTGATCCTGGAGCAGGGCCCGTCGGTGGACGCGTCTGCGGCCGTGGAGCAGGGGCCGGCTCCGGTGGAGCGCCCGGCCGGTTCGGACGGTGTGGTGCCGTGGGTGATCACGGCCAAGTCCGAGGCCGCGCTGCGGGCGCAGGCGGAGCGGCTGACCGCCATGGTCGACGGCGACCTGACGGCGGTCGCGTCCTCACTCGCCGCCGGGCGCGCGCGCTTCGACCACCGGGCCGTCGTGATCGGTTCCCGGCCGGACGAGCTGCTGGCCGGGCTCAACGCCCTGGCCGCCGAGGAGTCCGTACCCGGCCTCATCCGCGGCACCGCCGGAGTCACCGGCAAGCGGGTGTTTGTTTTTCCTGGTCAGGGGTCGCAGTGGGTGGGGATGGCGGGGGAGTTGTGGGAGTCGTGTGCGGTGTTCGCGGAGCAGATGGAGGCGTGTGAGGTGGCGTTGGCTCCGTATACGGGGTGGTCGTTGCGTGAGGTGGTGGGGGATCGGGAGGCGTTGGAGCGGGTGGAGGTGGTGCAGCCGGTGTTGTTCGCGGTGATGGTGTCGCTGGCGCGGGTGTGGCAGTGGCTGGGGGTGGAGCCGGATGCGGTGGTGGGGCATTCGCAGGGGGAGATCGCGGCGGCGTATGTGGCGGGGGCGTTGTCGTTGGAGGATGCGGCGCGGGTGGTGGCGGTGCGGAGTCGGGTGTTGCGGGCGGTGGCGGGTCGGGGGGCGATGGCGTCGGTGTCGTTGCCGGCGGAGGAGGTGCGGGCTCGGTGGGGGGGCCGGGTGAGTGTGGCGGTGGTCAATGGTCCGGTGGCCACGGTGGTGGCCGGTGAGGTGGGTGCGGTTGTGGGGGTGGTGTCGGAGTGTGAGGTGTTGGGGGTGCGGGCGCGGCGGATCGAGGTGGATTACGCGTCGCATTCGGTGCATGTGGAGGCGGTGGAGGAGGAGTTGGGGGCGTTGCTGGGGGAGGTGGTGGCGGTGTCGGGTCGGGTGCCGTTTTATTCGACGGTGACGGGGTCGGTGCTGGATACGGCGGGGTTGGACGGGGGGTATTGGTATCGGAATCTGCGGCGGCCGGTGGAGTTCGAGCGGGCGGTTCGGGGGTTGGTGGCTGATGGTCATCGGGTGTTTGTGGAGGTGAGTCCGCATCCGGTGTTGACGGTGGGGGTGCAGCAGATTTTGGAGGCGGTGGAGGTCGAGGGGGTGGTCTCGGGGACGTTGCGTCGGGGTGAGGGTGGTTTGCGGCGGGTGGTGGGTTCGGTGGCGGGTGTGTATTCGCAGGGGGTGGGGGTGGATTGGGGTCCGTTGGTCGGGGGGGCGGGCCGGGTGGATCTGCCGACGTATGCCTTCCAGCGGGAGCGGTATTGGCTGGAGCCGGCCGCGGGGGGCGGGGACGCGGCGGGGTTGGGGTTGCAGGTGGCCGAACACCCCCTCCTCGGCGCCGCGGTGTCGCTGGCCGACGGGCAGGGCCTCGTGTTCACCGGCCGCCTCTCCACCCGTACCCACCCCTGGCTGGCCGATCACGCGGTCGCGGGGACGGTGCTGCTGCCGGGGACGGCCTTCGTCGACCTGGCGATCCACGCCGGTGATCACGTGGGGTGCGGCAGGATCGAGGAGCTCACGTTGCAGGCGCCCCTGGTGCTGCCCGGCAACGCGGCCGTCCAGCTCCAGGTCACCCTCGCCGCCGAGGACGAGACGGGCCATCGCGAGCTGGCGGTCTACTCCCGCCCCGTGAGCGACGCCTCGACCGGCGTCGAGCAGCCCTGGACCTGCCACGCCAAGGGCGTCATGGCCGCCACCGACCAGGCCGAACCCGAGCACGTACGGGCCTGGCCGCCGGAGCGGGCGGTTCCCGTCCCCGTCGAGGACGCCTACGACCGGCTCGCCGGCGACGGCCTCGACTACGGCCCCGAGTTCCAGGGGCTGCGGTCCGCCTGGCGGCGCGACGGCGAGCTCTTCGCGGAGGTCGCGCTGACCGGGGACCCCGCCGGGTTCGGCATCCACCCGGCCCTGCTCGACGCCGTACTGCACCTGCTCGCCCTGAGCGGCGACGGCGACGGCGCCGAGGTCCGGCTCCCGTTCGCCTGGTCCGGAGTGTCCCTGCACGCCACCGGCGCCACCGCGGCCCGCGCCCGGATCACCGTCACCGGACCCGGTGAGGTGTCGCTGACCCTCGCCGACCAGACCGGCGCGCCCGTCGTCACGGTCGACTCGCTCGTCGTCCGCCCCGTCGACACGGCCGGTCTCGCCGCGTCCACCACCACCGACGACCTGTTCCACATCGACTGGGCCGCGCTGCCCGTACCGGCCGGACCGGTCGCGTCCACCCCCGACTGGGCCCTGGTCGGCGCCGACCCCCTCGGCTTCGCCGACCTGCTGCGGATCGACGTGCACGCCGACCTCGCCGCGCTCAAGGCGACCGGGGCGCCCGTCCCCGCCGTCGTGTTCGCCGGGATCCCCGTCACCGGGCCGGACACCCCGTCCGCCGCGCACGCCCTCACCGGGCGGGCACTCGGCCTCCTCCAGGATTGGCTGGCCGACGACGACTTCGCCGGGTCCCGGCTGGTCGTCCTCACCCAGAACGCCGTCACCGCCCGGGCCGGAGAACCCGGGGCGGGCCTCGCCCAGGCCGTTCTGTGGGGACTGCTCCGGTCGGCGCAGACCGAGAACCCCGACCGGTTCGTCCTGCTCGACCTGGACCGCCAGGACGTCTCCCTCGGCGCGGTCGAAGCCGCCCTGGCCACCGGCGAACCGCAGCTCGCCGTACGCGAAGGCGACCTGTACGCGCCCCGGCTGGCCAGGCTGTCGGCGGGCGCGGCCCTGGCCGAACCGCCCGGTGTGGGGAACGCCTGGCAGCTCGACGTCACCGCGAAGGGCAGCCTGGAGAACCTCGCCCTGGTCCCCTCCCCGGAGGCCGCCGAACCCCTCGCGCCCGGGCAGGTACGGCTCGCCGTACGGGCCGCCGGGCTCAACTTCCGCGACATCCTCATCACCCTCGGCATGGTGCGCGACGACGGCCGTCCCGCGGCGTCCGAAGGCGCGGGCGTCGTCCTCGAGGTCGGCGACGGCGTGACCGGCATGGCTCCGGGAGACCGGGTCATGGGCCTGATCGGGAAGATCGGCCCGGTGTCGGTCGCCGACCACCGCCTGCTCACCCGGATGCCCACCGGGTGGAGCTTCGCCGAGGCCGCGGCGGCCCCGGTCGTGTACCTGACCGCCTACTACGGGCTGCGCGACCTGGCCGGCGTCCGGCGCGGCGAATCGCTCCTCCTGCACGCCGCCGCCGGCGGCGTCGGCCTGGCCGCGCTGCAGCTCGCCCGCCACTGGGGCGTGGAGGTGTACGGCACCGCCAGCGCCGGCAAGTGGGACGCGCTGCGGACCGTCGGATACGCCGACGACCACATCGCGTCGTCGCGGTCGCTGGACTTCGAACGCCGCTTCCTGGAGGCCACCGAGGGCCGGGGGGTGGACGTGGTGCTGAACTCCCTCGCCGGGGAGTTCGTCGAGGCCTCCCTGCGGCTGCTGCCGGCCGGGGGCCGGTTCATCGAGATGGGCAAGACCGACATCCGCGACGCGGCCGAGATCGCCGCCCAGTGGCCGGGCGTCGCCTACCGGGCGTTCGACGTGATGGATCCCGGTCCGGAGCACGTCCAGCGGATGCTGGCCGAGCTGGGTGAGTTGTTCGAGGCGGGGGTGCTGAAGCCTCTGCCGGTCACGGCGTGGGACATCCGTCGGGCGCCGGAGGCGTTCCGGTTCCTCAGTCAGGCCCGCAATGTGGGCAAGGTCGTGCTGACCGTGCCGGCGGCTCTGGATCCCGAGGGCACGGTGCTGATCACCGGCGGTACGGGTGTGCTCGGCGCCGTGGTGGCCCGGCACCTGGTGACCGAGCACGGCGTACGCCACCTGGTGCTCACCAGCCGCACCGGCGGCGCGACGGCGGGTGCCGCCGCGCTCGCCGCCGAACTGACCGGCCTCGGCGCGCGGGTCCGGATCGAAGCCTGCGACGCCGCCGACCAGGCCGGACTCCGGCCGCTCCTGGACGGGATCCGGGCCGAGCGGCCCCTCACCGGGGTCGTCCACGCCGCCGGGCTCCTCGACGACGCCACCATCGAGAACCTCACCCCCGAACAGGTCGAACGGGTGCTGCGGCCCAAGGTCGACGCCGCCTGGAACCTGCACGAACTCACCCGAGGCGACGACCTGGCCGTCTTCGCCCTGTTCTCCTCCGCCGCCGGCATCCTCGGCAACGCCGGCCAGGGCAACTACGCCGCGGCCAACGCCTTCCTCGACGCCCTCGCCGCCCACCGAGGCACCGGCGGGCTGCCCGCCACGTCCCTCGCCTGGGGACTGTGGGCCCAGGCGAGCGCCATGACCGGGCACATGACCGAGACCGACCTGCAGCGGATCAGCCGCGGCGGCTTCCTGCCGATCACCGCCGAGCAGGGCGTGGCGCTGTTCGACGCGAGCGTCGCCGCCACCGCCGCGACCGTCCTGCCCGCCCGCCTCGACATCGCCGCCCTGCGCGACCGGTCGCCCGCCATGCTCGCCGGGTTCGGCCGGCCCGCCGCCCGCCGAGCCTCCCAGGCCGGTACGGCGTCCGCCGCGTCGCTGGAGCAGCGGCTCACCGCGCTGCCCGCCGTCGAACGGGAACGGCTGCTGCTCGACATCGTCCGCGACAACGTCGCCACGGTCCTCGGCTACGCCACCACCACCGCCGTCAACCCCGGCAAGACGTTCAAGGAACTCGGCTTCGACTCGCTCACCGCCCTGGAACTGCGCAACCGGCTCAACGCCGCCACCGGGCTGCGGCTCGCCGCCACCCTCGTCTTCGATCACCCCACCCTGGACGCCGTCGCCGACCACCTGCGCGCCAGGATCCTGCCCGACGCGGAGACCGCCGCCGCCGCCATGCTCACCGAACTCGACAAGGTCGAGGCGGCCCTGCTCGGCATCACCGCGGAGGACGACGAGCACGGCCGGATCGCGGCCCGCATCCAGGCACTGCTGTGGAAGTGGAACGGCACCCGCGCCGCCGCCGACCAGCCCGCCGAGCAGGACGACCTCGACTTCGCCACGGACGACGACCTGTTCGACGTCCTCGACAACGAACTTGGAATCGGCAAGTAACCGCCGAGTCATCTCACGTAGGAGTGCGTCACATGTCGAACGAGCAGGTATTGCGCGACTATCTCAAGCGAGCCACGGCCGATCTGCGACAGACACGCCGGCTCCTCCGCGAGGCGGAGGAAGCGGCGCACGAGCCGATCGCGATCGTCGGGATGAGCTGCCGCTTCCCCGGAGGCGCCGACACCCCCGAGGACCTGTGGCGCCTCCTGGCCGCCGGTGGGGACGCCCTCACCGACTTCCCCGACGACCGAGGCTGGAACGTCGAGGACATCTACCACCCCGAGCCCGGCCAGGCGGGGAAGACGTGCACCCGGCGAGGCGGCTTCCTGCACGACGCCGGAGACTTCGACGCCGGTTTCTTCGGCGTCAGTCCCCGTGAGGCCCTCGCCATGGACCCGCAGCAGCGGCTCCTGCTCGAATCCTCCTGGGAGGTCTTCGAGCGCGCCGGCATCGACCCGGCGACCGTGCGCGGCAGCCAGACCGGCGTCTTCCTCGGTGTGATCTTCCAGGGGTACGGGCCGCGGCCCAGCGACCCCGGCGAGGATCTGGAGGGCTACCTGCTGACCGGCGGGACGACCAGCGTCGCCTCGGGCCGGGTCGCCTACACCTTCGGACTGGAGGGCCCCGCCCTCACCATCGACACCGCGTGCTCCTCCTCCCTGGTCGCGCTGCACCTGGCCGTGCAGGCGCTGCGCAAGGGCGAATGCTCGATGGCGCTCGTCGGCGGCGTCACCGTCATGGCCACGCCCGGAATCTTCCTGGAGATGAGCCGGCAGCGCGGGATCGCCCAGGACGGCCACTGCAAGGCGTTCGCCGCCGCGGCCGACGGCACCGGCTTCTCCGACGGGCTCGGCCTGATCCTGGTGGAGCGGCTCTCCGACGCCCGCCGCCTCGGCCACAACGTCCTGGCCGTCGTCCGCGGCTCGGCCGTCAACCAGGACGGCGCGTCCAACGGCCTCACCGCGCCCAGCGGCCCCGCCCAGGAGCGCGCCATCGAGCAGGCGCTCGCCGACGCCTGCCTCACCACCGCCGACGTCGACGCCGTCGAGGCCCACGGCACCGGAACCACGCTCGGCGACCCCATCGAGGCGCAGGCGCTGCTGGCCACGTACGGGCAGAACCGGCAGCAGCCGCTGCTGCTCGGCTCGGTCAAGTCGAACATCGGCCACACCCAGGCCGCCGCCGGCGTCGCCGGCATCATCAAGATGGTCATGGCCATGCGGCACGGCGTCCTGCCCAGGACGCTGCACGTCGACGAGCCGTCCCCGCACGTCGACTGGACGGCCGGCTCTGTCGAGCTGCTCACCGCCAACGTGCCCTGGCCCGAGACCGGGCAGCCGCGCCGGGCCGCCGTGTCCGCCTTCGGCATCAGCGGCACCAACGCGCACGTCGTCCTGGAGGAGGCACCCCCCGCCGACGAGCCCGAGGCCGAGGACGGCACCGAACCGGCGGCACCAGAACTGACCGCGCTCCGGCCGTGGACGCTGTCCGCGCGGAGCGAGCGGGCGCTGCGCGACCAGGCGGTCCGGCTGCTGGAGACCGTCCGCGCCGACCCCGCCCTCGACCCGGCCGACGTCGGCGCCGCCCTCGTCGCCACCCGCGCCGCCTTCGACCGGCGGGCCGTCATCCTGGCCGCCGGCCGGGACGGTTTCCTGGCCGGTCTCCAGGCCGTCGCCGACGGCGACGGCACCGCCGACGGCGCCACCCTGGTGCACGGCACCGCGGGCGATCCCGGCCAGGTCGCGTTCGTCTTCCCCGGCCAGGGCTCCCAGTGGGCCGGCATGGCCGTCGACCTGCTCGACTCCTCCGAGACGTTCGCGGCCAGCATCCAGGCGTCCGAGGAGGCGCTGCGACCCCACGTCGACTGGTCGCTGACCGGCGTGCTCCGCGGCGCCCCCGGCGCGCCCTCGCTGGAGCGGGTCGACGTGGTCCAGCCGGCCCTGTTCGCGGTCATGGTCGCGCTCGCCGCGCTCTGGCAGGCGCACGGCGTCACCCCCGCCGCCGTGGTCGGCCACTCCCAGGGCGAGATCGCCGCCGCCCACGTGGCCGGCGCCCTCACCCTCGCCGACGCCGCCAAGATCGTCGCCCTGCGCAGCAAGGCCCTGGTCGCGCTCGCCGGAACCGGCGGCATGGTCTCCCTCGCGCTTCCCGCCGACGACGCCCGCGCCCTGGTGGAGCGGTGGGACGGCAGGGTGGAGATCGCCGCGGTCAACGGCCCCCGCGCCACCGTCGTCGCCGGCGACGCCCAGGCGCTGACCGAACTGCTCGCCCACTGCGAGACCGGGAACGTGCGCGCCCGCCGCATCCCCGTCGACTACGCCTCCCACTCCGCGCACGTCGAGGCCATCAGGGAGGACCTGCTGCGAACCCTGGCCGGCGTCACCCCGGTCGCCTCGGCCGTCGCGTTCTACTCGACCGTCACCGGCGAGCGGCTCGACACCACCGGCCTGGACGCCGGTTACTGGTACCGCAACCTGCGTCACACCGTCGACCTGGACGGCGCCGTCCGCGCCCTGCGACGCGACGGGTACGGCACCTTCGTCGAATCCAGCCCGCACCCGGTGCTCACCGTGGGCCTGCAGGAGATCCTCGACGACGCCGGCGTCGTCGTCGGCTCGCTGCGCCGGGACCAGCCCGGCCCGGCCAGGTTCCTCACCTCCATGGCCGAACTGCACGCGCGCGGTGGTCAGGTGGACTGGCGGCAGGCCGCCGGCGGCACCCGGCTCGAACTGCCCACCTACCCGTTCGAGCGCACCCGCTACTGGCTCGACGCGCAGGCCGCCCCCGGCCACCCCGACGACGCGCTCTTCTGGGACGCGGTCGAACGCGAGGACATCCAGACCCTGGCCGGGACGCTCGACGTCGACGGCCCCTCACTCGACGCCGTCGTGCCCGCCCTGTCCTCCTGGCGCCGCCGCCGGCACGGCAAGGCCACCGTCGACGGCCGGCGCTACCGGGTGTCGTGGAAGCAGATCCCCGACGCGGGTACGGCCACGCTCACCGGCACCTGGCTGGTGATCACCCCCGGTGGCGGCGCCGACGGCGGCACGGCCGTCGCGGACGCCCTGGCCCGGCACGGCGCGGCCGTCCTGACCGCCGAACTCGCCGACCCCTCCGCCGAGAGCGTGCGCGAGCTCGTCGCCGCGCACGAGCCGAGCGGCATCGTGTCGCTGCTCCCGACGGACGAGCGGCCGGACGCCGCCCACCCCGCCGTCACCGCCGGTCTGGCCGGCACCCTCGCGCTGATCCACGGATCGGTCGCCGCCGGACGGGACGTCCCGATCTGGTCGCTCACCCGCGGAGCCGTCCGGATCGGTGCCGAGGACTCCGGCGGCAACGCCGCGCAGGCCCCGGTGTGGGGACTGGCGCGGGTCGCGGGCATCGAGCACCCCGGCATCTGGGGCGGCCTGGCCGACCTGCCGGCCGACCTCGACGACGCCGCGCTCAACCGGCTCTGCGCGGCCATCGCGCGGACCGGCGGCGAGGACCAGATCGCCGTCCGCCCGGCGGGCACCTTCGCGCGCCGCCTGGTCAGGGCGACCCCGGGGCGGACGGCCGAGCCGTGGCGTCCGGAGGGGACCGTCCTGGTCACCGGCGGCACCGGCGGACTCGGCGGGCACGTCGCCCGCTGGCTCGCCGACCGGGGCGCCGGGCACATCGTCCTGGCCGGACGGCGAGGCCCGGCCGCGCCCGGCGCCGCCGAACTCGAGGCCGAGCTGCGCGAGCGGGGCGCCCAGGTGACCGTCGCCGCCTGCGACGCCGCCGACCGCGCCGCCCTGGCCGCCCTCCTCGACGGGCTGGCCGCCGGCGGCACCCCGGTCCGGGCGGTCTTCCACGCCGCCAACGTCCTGGAGGACGGGCCCGTCGCCGCGCTCGACCCGGCCAGGATCGACGCCGCCGCCCAGGCCAAGATCACCGCCGCGACCAACCTGGACGAGCTCACCCGCGACCTGGACCTGTCCGCGTTCGTGCTGTTCTCCTCGCTGTCCGGCGTCCTCGGGCTGCCGGGCCAGGGCGGGCAGGCACCCGGCAACGCGTTCCTCGACGCCCTCGCCGAGAAGCGCAGGGCGAACGGCCTGACCGCCACGTCCATCGCCTGGGGGCCCTGGACCGGCGCCGGCCGCGACGCCGACGAGGCCGTGGCGGAGCTCCGCCACCGGCACGGCGTCCCGCCGATCCCGCCCGGCCTGGCGATCGAGGCGCTGCAGCAGGCCCTGGACCGGGACGAGACCACCCTCGTCGTCGCCGACATCGACTGGGAACGTTTCTTCCTGGCGTTCACCGCCGCCCGCCGCCGCCCGCTCATCGAGGACGTCACCGACGTCCGCGCGCTGCTCGCCGCCGGGGCGGGGGCCGGAACCGCCCCCGTGTCCGCGCTCGCCGGTCGCCTGCTCGGGCTCGGCGAGGACGACCAGGACGAGATCGTCCTGGACGCGGTCCGCGACCAGGTCGCCGCCGTCCTGCGGCACCCCACCACCGACGCGGTACGGCCCGACACCGCCTTCAAGGAGGCCGGGTTCGACTCCATCACCGGCGTCGAGCTGCGCAACCGGCTCAGCAACCTGACCGGCCTCAGCCTGCCCGCGACCCTCGTCTTCGACTACCCCAACCCGGCCGCGCTGGCCCGGTTCCTCCGCGCCGAACTCGCCGGTTCCCAGGCGGCGGCCGTCGTGGAGACCTCCCGGGCGGCCGACGACGAGCCGATCGCGATCGTCGGCATGAGCTGCCGCTTCCCCGGAGGCGTCAACTCCCCCGAGGACCTGTGGCGGCTCGTCGCCGACGGCGTCGACGCCGTCTCCCCGTTCCCCACCGACCGCGGCTGGGACCTCGACGGCCTGTACGACCCGGACCCCGACAGGACCGGCACGTCCTACACCCGGGCGGGCGGCTTCCTGGAGCGGCCCGCGCACTTCGACGCCGGGTTCTTCGGCATCAGCCCGAAGGAGGCGCTGGCCACCGACCCGCAGCAGCGGCTGCTGCTGGAGTCGGCGTGGGAGACCTTCGAACGGGCCGGCATCGACCCCGGCTCCCTGCGCGGCAGCCGTACCGGCGTGTTCGTCGGCATGACGTACCAGGACTACTCGGCCCGCCTGCACCAGGCACCGGAAGGGTTCGAAGGCCACCTGATGATCGGCAACACGCCGAGCGTCGCGTCGGGCCGGCTCTCCTACGTCTACGGCCTCGAAGGCCCCGCCGTGACGGTGGACACCGCGTGCTCGTCGTCGCTGGTGGCGCTGCACCTGGCCGTGCAGGCGCTGCGGAGCGGCGAGTGCTCGCTGGCCCTGGCCGGGGCCGTGGTCGTGATGGCCACCCCGGCGATGTTCGTCGAGTTCAGCCGCCAGCGCGGCCTGGCCCCCGACGGCCGCTGCAAGGCCTTCGGCGCCGGAGCCGACGGGTTCGGCGCGTCCGAGGGCGTGGGTCTGCTGCTGGTGGAGCGGTTGTCGGACGCGGTGGCCAACGGTCACCAGGTCCTGGCGGTGGTGCGGGGTTCGGCGGTGAACCAGGACGGCGCCTCCAACGGGCTGTCCGCGCCGAACGGTCCCTCCCAGCAGCGGGTCATCCGGCAGGCACTCGCCGCCGCGGGCCTGTCCGCCCGGGACGTCGACGCCGTCGAGGGGCACGGCACCGGCACCCCGCTGGGCGACCCGATCGAGGCGCAGGCTCTCCTGTCGACGTACGGGCAGGACCGGGAAGAGCCCCTGTGGCTCGGCTCGCTGAAGTCGAACATCGGTCACGCCCAGGCCGCCGCCGGGGTGGGCGGCATCATCAAGATGGTCATGGCCATGCGGCACGGCGTGCTGCCCAAGACCCTGCACGCGGACGAGCCCTCGCCGCACGTGGACTGGTCTGCCGGTGCGGTCGAACTCCTCACAGAGACCCGCGACTGGCCCGAGACCGGTCGTCCCCGCCGTTCGGCGGTGTCCTCCTTCGGGATCAGCGGCACGAACGCGCACGTGATCCTGGAGCAGGGTCCCGCCCCGGAAGAGGTTCCGGCCGGTTCGGGCGGTGTGGTGCCGTGGGTGATCTCGGCCAAGTCCGAGGCTGGGGTCCACGCCCAGGCCGGACGCCTGGCCGAGGCCCTCGCCGGCCGCGAACTCGACCCCGCGGGCGTCGCCCTCTCCCTGGCCGTCGAGCGCGCGCGCTTCGACCACCGGGCCGTCGTGGTCGGCTCGCAGCCCGAGGAGCTCCTGGCGGGACTCCGTGCCCTGGCGGCGGGAGAGCTCTCGCCCTCCGTCGTCCAGGGGGTCGCGGCCGGTGCCGGGACCAAGCGGGTGTTTGTTTTTCCTGGTCAGGGGTCGCAGTGGGTGGGGATGGCGGGGGAGTTGTGGGAGTCGTGTGCGGTGTTCGGGGAGCAGATGGAGGCGTGTGAGGTGGCGTTGGCTCCGTTTACGGGGTGGTCGTTGCGTGAGGTGGTGGGGGATCGGGAGGCGTTGGAGCGGGTGGAGGTGGTGCAGCCGGTGTTGTTCGCGGTGATGGTGTCGCTGGCGCGGGTGTGGCAGTGGCTGGGGGTGGAGCCGGATGCGGTGGTGGGGCATTCGCAGGGGGAGATCGCGGCGGCGTATGTGGCGGGGGCGTTGTCGTTGGAGGACGCGGCGCGGGTGGTGGCGGTGCGGAGTCGGGTGTTGCGGGCGGTGGCGGGTCGGGGGGCGATGGCGTCGGTGTCGTTGCCGGCCGATCAGGTGCGGGCTCGGTGGGGGGGCCGGGTGAGTGTGGCGGTGGTCAATGGTCCGGTGGCCACGGTGGTGGCCGGTGAGGTGGGTGCGGTTGAGGGGGTGGTGTCGGAGTGTGAGGTGTTGGGGGTGCGGGCGCGGCGGATCGAGGTGGATTACGCGTCGCATTCGGTGCATGTGGAGGCGGTGGAGGAGGAGTTGGGGGCGTTGCTGGGGGAGGTGGTGGCGGTGTCGGGTCGGGTGCCGTTTTATTCCACGGTGACGGGGTCGGTGCTGGATACGGCGGGGTTGGACGGGGGGTATTGGTATCGGAATCTGCGGCGGCCGGTGGAGTTCGAGCGGGCGGTTGGGGCTTTGGTGGCTGATGGTCATCGGGTGTTTGTGGAGGTGAGTCCGCATCCGGTGTTGACGGTGGGGGTGCAGCAGATTTTGGAGGCGGTGGAGGTCGAGGGGGTGGTCTCGGGGACGTTGCGTCGGGGTGAGGGTGGTTTGCGGCGGGTGGTGGGTTCGGTGGCGGGTGTGTATTCGCAGGGGGTGGGGGTGGATTGGGGTCCGTTGGTCGGGGGGGCGGGCCGGGTGGATCTGCCGACGTATGCCTTCCAGCGGGAGCGGTATTGGCTGGAGCCGGCCGCGGGGGGCGGGGACGCGGCGGGGTTGGGGTTGCAGGTGGCCGAACACCCCCTCCTCGGCGCCGCGGTGTCGCTGGCCGGCAGCGAGACCCTGCTCTTCACCGGCAGGCTGTCGTTGCGCACGCATCCCTGGCTGGCCGGTCACGCGGTCGCGGGAACGGTGCTGCTGCCGGGGACGGCCTTCGTCGACCTGGCGATCCACGCCGGTGATCACGTGGGGTGCGGCAGGATCGAGGAGCTCACGTTGCAGGCGCCCCTGGTGCTGCCCGACGACGCGGCCGTCCAGCTCCAGGTCACCGTGGGAGTGCCCGACGCGGCCGGACGCTGCTCCATCGGCGTTCACTCCCGGCTCTCCAACGCCGCCGACCACGACTGGACCTGCAACGCCACCGGCGTTCTCGCCCCCGCCGACCGGACCGAACCCGCTCCGCTCGCCGCCTGGCCGCCACCCGGCGCCGTCCGCGTCCCGGTCGAGGAGTTCTACCGGCGGCTCCGCGAGAGCGGCCTCGACTACGGGCCCGCCTTCCAGGGCCTGCGCGCGGCATGGCGGTCGGGCGACGACGTCTACACCGAGGTCACCCTCCCGGAGGGCGACGTCGACGGCTTCGGCATCCACCCCGCCCTCCTGGACGCCGCCCTGCACGGAATCGGGCTCGGCGCCCTGGACGAGGCCGACCCCGGCGCCGGCCTGATGCTGCCCTTCTCCTGGTCCGACGTCACCCTGCACGCCGGCGGCGCGACCGGCCTGCGCGTGCGGCTCAGCCCGGCCGGCACCGACGCCGTGTCGCTGGAACTCGCCGACCACGCCGGGCTGCCCGTCGCGTCGGTCGGCACGCTCGCCATGCGGCCCGTCGCCAAGGGCCGGCTCGGCAGCCACCACGACGCGCTCTTCACCGTCGACTGGACGCCCGTCCCCCCCGTCGCGGACGCCGTCCCCGGCGACTGGGCGGTCCTCGGGGCCGACCCGTTCGGCATCGGAGCCGCCGCCCACGGCACCCTCGGGGACATCGCCGAAACGGCGCCCGACACCGTGTTCGTCTGCTGCGACACCCCCGCGGGGGAGGTCGCCGAGGTCACCCGCGAGAGCGTCGAGCGGCTGCTCGGCACGCTGCGCGACTGGCTCGCCGAACCCGGTCTCGCCGCCGCCAGGCTCGTCGTCGTCACCCGTGGCGCGGTCGCCACCGCCGCGGCCGAACCCGTCTCCGACCTGGCCGCCTCGGCGGTCTGGGGGCTCCTCCGCTCGGCCCAGTCCGAGCACCCCGGCCGGTTCGTCCTGCTCGACCTGGACGGCCACCACGAATCCGTGCTCGCCGTCCCGGCCGCCCTCGCCTCCGGAGAGGCCCAGCTCGCCGTACGCGCCGGATGGCTCTACACGCCCCGTATCGCCCGCACCACGGCCCGGCCCGCGCTCACCCCGCCGGACGGCGTTCCTGAGTGGCGGCTGGAGGTGCGCGAGAAGGGCGGCTTCGACGCCATGGAGCTCGCCGCCGCACCCGCCGAACCCCTCGCGCCCGGGCAGGTACGGCTCGCCGTACGGGCCGCCGGGCTCAACTTCCGCGACGTCGTCATGGCACTCGGCATGGTGCCCGACGACGGGCGGCCCGCCGCGACCGAAGGCGCGGGCGTCGTCCTCGAGGTCGGCGACGGTGTGACCGGGTTCGCCCCCGGCGACCGCGTGATGGGGCTCATCTCCGGCGGCGTCGGCCCCGTGTCGTTCGCCGACCACCGCCTGCTCACCCGGGTCCCCACCGGCTGGAGCTTCGCCGAGGCCGCCACCGCGCCCGCCGCCTTCCTCACCGCGTACTACAGCCTGCGCGACCTGGCCGGCATCCGGCCCGGAGAGTCGCTCCTCCTGCACGCCGCCGCCGGCGGCGTCGGCACGGCCGCGCTGCAGCTCGCCCGCCACTGGGGCGTGGAGGTGTACGGCACCGCCAGCGCCGGCAAGTGGGACGTGCTGCGCGCCCAAGGGCTCGACGACCGGCACATCGCGTCGTCGCGGACGCTGGACTTCGAGCCCCGGTTCCTGGAGGCCACCGGAGGCCGGGGCGTGGACGTGGTGCTGAACTCCCTCGCCGGGGAGTTCGTGGACGCCTCCCTGCGGCTGCTGACCGCCGGGGGCCGGTTCATCGAAATGGGCAAGACCGATATCCGCGACGCCGCCGACCTCCCGGACGTGAGCTACCGGGCGTTCGACGTGATGGATCCCGGTCCGGAGCACGTCCAGCGGATGCTGGCCGAGCTGGGTGAGTTGTTCGAGGCGGGGGTGCTGAAGCCTCTGCCGGTCACGGCGTGGGACATCCGCCGGGCGCCGGAGGCGTTCCGGTTCCTCAGCCAGGCCCGCAATGTCGGCAAGGTCGTGCTGACCGTGCCGGCCGCTCTGGATCCCGAGGGCACGGTGCTGATCACCGGTGGCACGGGTGTGCTCGGGGCCGTGGTGGCCCGGCATCTGGTGACCGAGCACGGCGCACGCCACCTGGTGCTCACCAGCCGCACCGGAGGCGCGGCCGAACTGGCCGCGGAACTCACCGGCCTCGGCGCGCGGGTCCGGGTGGTGGCCTGCGACGCGGCCGACCGCGAGGCGATGACCGGGCTCCTGGACGGGATCCGGGCCGAGCGGCCCCTCACCGGGGTCGTCCACGCCGCCGGGCTCCTCGACGACGCCACCATCGAGAACCTCACCCCCGAACAGGTCGAACGGGTGCTGCGGCCCAAGGTCGACGCCGCCTGGAACCTGCACGAACTCACCCGAGGCGACGACCTGGCCGTCTTCGCGCTGTTCTCCTCGGGCGCGGGCATCCTCGGCAACGCCGGCCAGGGCAACTACGCCGCGGCCAACGCCTTCCTCGACGCCCTCGCCGCCCACCGCAACGCCGCGGGACTGCCCGGCACCTCCCTCGCCTGGGGGCTGTGGGCCCAGGCCGGTGGCATGACCGGCCACCTCGACACAGCGGACCGGGCCAGGATGGCCCGCAGCGGGATCCTGCCGTTCACCGTCGAGGAGGGTCTCGCGCTCTTCGACGCCGCGTGCGCCGGTGAAGCCGGCGTCGCCGTCCTCAGCAGGTTCGACCTCGCCGGTCTGCGCCGGTCGGCCGCCGCCGGGAACCTCGCCCCCGTGCTCCGCGCCCTGGCCGGCGGGCCCGCCCGCCGTACCGCCAGCGGAGCCGTCGACCTCGACACCCTCGCCGAACGGCTCAGCGGGCTCGACCCCGACGAGCGGCGCGCGTACGTGCTCGACCTCGTCCGCGGGCACGTCGCCGTCATCCTCGGCCACGCCGGGCCGGAGACCATCGAACCCGGACGGGTGTTCAAGGAGCTCGGCTTCGACTCCCTGTCCGCCGTCGAGTTCCGCAATCGGCTCAACGCCGCCACCGGCCTGCGGCTGCCCTCCACCCTCGTGTTCGACCACCCGACCGTGGCCGCGCTCGCCGACCACCTCCTCATCGAGATCGCACCGGACGCCCCCGGCACCCCGGTGCTCGCCGAGATCGCCAGGCTGGAGGCCGGCTGGGCGCTCGCTCCGTTCGACGACGACACCCGCGCCACCGTCGTCGCCCGGCTGCACGAACTGATCGCCCAGGTCGGCACCAACGGCGACGTCAACGGCGACGCCGCCGCGGACCGGATCAGCTCCGCCACCGACGACGAGATCTTCGACTTCATCGACAGGGAGCTCGGCATCGCCTGACCCGCCTCATCAACGGGGAGCCCGGGTCCCGCCTGATCCGCCGACCACCAGAACAGGGAAGTGAACAGCATGACGAACGAGGAGAAGCTCCGCGATTACCTCAAGAAGGTCACCACCGACCTTCACCAGACCCGCCTGCGGCTCAAGGAGGTCACCGACCGCGACGCCGAACCCGTCGCCATCGTCGGCATGGCCTGCCGGTTCCCCGGCGACGTCGAATCCCCCGAGGACCTGTGGCGGCTCGTCGCCGGCGAGGGCGACGCCATCACCGAGTTCCCCACCGACCGCGGCTGGGAACCCGGGCTCTACGACCCCGATCCCGAGGCGTCCGGCAAGTCGTACGCCCGCTCCGGCGGGTTCGTCGCGGGCGCCGGCGACTTCGACCCCGTGTTCTTCGGGATCAGCCCGCGCGAAGCCCTCGCCATGGACCCCCAGCAGCGCCTCCTCCTGGAAACCGGGTGGGAGGCCGTCGAACGCGCCGGCATCGACCCCACCACCCTGCGCGGCAGCCGCACCGGCGTCTACGCCGGCGTCGTCCACCAGGACTACCTCGGCCGGCTCGACCGCATCCCCGAGGAGTGCGAGGGCTACATCAGCACCGGCAGCTCCGCCAGCATCGCCTCCGGCCGCGTCGCCTACACCCTCGGGCTCGAAGGGCCCGCCCTCACCATCGACACCGCGTGCTCCTCCTCGCTCGTCGCGCTGCACCTGGCCGTCCAGGCGCTGCGCAAGGGCGAATGCGGACTGGCCCTCGCCGGCGGCGTCACCGTCATGGCCACACCCGGCATCTTCCAGGAGTTCAGCCGCCTGCGCGGCCTCGCCCGCGACGGCCGCTGCAAGGCGTTCTCCGACGACGCGGACGGCACCGCCTTCGCCGAGGGCGCCGGCGTGCTGCTGCTGGAGCGGCTCTCCGACGCCCGCCGCCTCGGCCACCGGGTCCTCGCCGTGGTCCGCGGGTCCGCCGTCAACCAGGACGGCGCGTCCAACGGCCTCACCGCGCCCAGCGGCCCCTCCCAGGAGAACGTGATCCGGCAGGCCCTCGCCGACGCCCGTCTCCAGCCCGCCGACGTCGACGCGGTCGAGGCCCACGGCACCGGCACCTCGCTGGGCGATCCCATCGAGGCCAGGGCACTGCTGAGCGCCTACGGCCAGGACCGGGCCGAACCGCTGTGGCTGGGCTCGCTCAAGTCGAACATCGGCCACGCCCAGGCCGCCGCCGGAGTCGGCGGCGTCATCAAGATGGTCATGGCCATGCGGTACGGGCTGCTGCCCCGGACGCTGCACCTCGGCGAGCCGTCCGCGCACATCGACTGGACGGCCGGCCACGTCGTGCCCCTGGAGCGGGCCAGGGCCTGGCCGGACGCCGGGCGGCCACGCAGGTGCGGGGTCTCCTCCTTCGGGTTCAGCGGCACCAACGCCCACGTCGTCCTGGAACAGGCGCCCGCCGAGGACGTCCCCGAGGCTCCGGCGGGCGACGGCAGGCTCCTGCCCTGGGTGGTCGCCGGAGTCGGGGAGGAAGGACTGCGCGCCCAGGCCGCGCGCCTCCACGCGTTCGCCTCCGCCGACCCGCGCCTCTCCGTCGCGGACGTCGCCCTCACCCTGGCCACCGCCCGCGCCGGCCTTCCCCGCCGCGCCGTCGTGATCGCCCGTGACCTCCCCGGTTTCCTCGCCGGGCTCGCCGCCGTCGCCGCCGGCGCCCCCGACCCCAGCGTCGTCCGCCCCACCTCCGGCGAACTCCCCGAGGGGGAGCCCTGGGGGATCGCCGCCGCCTACGCCGGCGGGGCCGAGGTCCGGTGGGACGCCGTGTTCGAGGGGAGCGGGGCGCGCGTCGCCGACCTGCCGACCTACGCCTTCCAGCGGGAGCGCTACTGGCTGGTCGACGAGACCGTCCGGGAGGCGCCCGCCGTGGAGGAGCCCCAGGCCGCGTCCTGGCGGTATCACGCCGTCTGCGCGCCCGTGCCCGACGACGCGCGGGTGCCGGTCTCCGGCAGCTGGCTGGTCGTCTCCGGGGCAGGCGCGGACGACGCGCTCGTCAGCGCCTCCGCCGGAGCCCTCGCCGGGCACGGCGCGCGAGTCCGTACCGTCGCGCTCACCCCGGGCGCCGACCGCCACGCGCACGCCACCTCCATCCGCGACGCGGCCGGCGGTGCCCGGGTCGACGGCGTGCTGTCCTTCCTCGCCGGTCTCGGCGGGGAGGACGTCCTGTCGCTCACCCGCGCCATGGCCGACGCGGGCGTCGACGCCCCGCTCTGGTCCGCCGGAAATCCCGGCGTCGTGGCCGCCGGATGGCACTGAAATGTAGGGGGTATTTAGGGGATCAATAAATTGGCCGGACATGCGAAAGTTAAATAGCCGGAAAGGTGAATACGTATAAACGATTCGGAGGATTGTCGTGGGAGAAGACCGTAGGGCCTGCGAGGAGAATCTGCAGAACTACATCACGCATGTCCTCAACGAGGGTCAGATCGATCGGCTGGGCGAATTCGTCCACCCCGACTTCATCACCCACACCGACGAGTCCGCGCTTGAGCTCGACGCCGAGGGCGACGACTTCGACGGCGTCCGCGACGGGATCGTCGAGCTGCGCGAGAAGCTGCAGCCGCACTACAGCGCCACCGTGACCAGGTGGGACGGCGACACCGCCCACCTGGCCTGGACCCTCGCCGGCACCCACGTGGGCCGCATCATGGGGTTCGACCCGACCGGGAAGTCCTTCGCCGTGAACTACACCAGCTGGTGCACGTTCAAGGACGGCAGGGCCATCGAGGCCAAGGGCGAATGGGACCCGGCCCAGACCCTGGCGGAGATCCGCAAGCAGATCGACGCGCAGCTCGTCGCCGACCACGTCTGACCGGATTGGCGACACCTGTTTCGCCGGTGCGTATCCGGCCACATCAAATCCGGTCATGACGACTATTTTCCCGACCATTGTTCGTGGGAGAAGCGGGCGTATGAACAGAGAAACAACCCCGGCCGACGCGGAGCATCCGACGACCGTGCTCCTCCCGTTGTCCGGCACCGACTCGAGGGCGGTCGCCGAACTCGCGGAGCGCTACGAGCGGGCGCTCGCCGACGACGGTGTCCGCCTGGCGGATCTGGCGTACACGGCGGGCGCGCTCAGCCCGCACACCGCTCCGCACGACGGCCCGCGCGCGGCCGGGGTGGTGGCCACGACCGGCGAGGCCCGGCAGTGGCTGGCCGACGTCAGCCGGCAGCCACCCGCCGCCGGCCTCGCACCGGTCGACGCCGGACGCCTCGTCCTCGTCTTCTCCGGCCAGGGCAACCAGTGGCTCGGCATGGGCCGCGGCCTGGCCGCGGAACCGGTCGCCGGGCGGGTGCTCGCCGAATGCGACGAGATCCTCACCCGGCTGGCCGGGTGGTCGCTCACCGCGGAACTGGCCGCCACCGAGGAGACCTCCCGGCTGGAGGACCCCGCGGTGCTCCAGCCCGTACTGGTCGCCCTGCAGACCGCCGTGGTCCGCCAACTCGAAAGCTGGGGGGTCGTCGCGGACGCCTGCATCGGCCACAGCCTCGGTGAGATCTCGGCCGCGGTCGCGTGCGGCGCGCTCACCCTGGAGGACGCCCTCTACCTGGCCGTCGTCCGCGGCGACCTGATGCGCGAGATCGTTGGCAGCGGCCGGACCGCGCTGCTGGGCGTCTCCGCCGAAGAGGCCGCCACCAGGATCGCCCGGCACGGCGGCGACGCCGAGATCGCCGCCTGGAACGCCCCACGGTCGACCCTGATCGCGGGAGCCGCCGCCACCGTGGGCCGCGTCGTGGACGAGCTCGCGGTCGAGGAGGTGTTCGCCCGGATGCTGCCCGGCTCCGTGGCTTTCCACAGCCGGTACGTGGCCCCCGTACATGACAAGATCACTGAGCTGGCCGGCGGCATCGTCGCCCGCGACGCGGGCACCACGATGGTGTCCACCGTCACCGGCGGGGTCGTCCCCGGCAGCGGGCTCGACTCCCGGTACTGGGGCGGCAACCTGCGCGAACCGGTCCGGTTCCTGCAGGGCGTCCGGTTCCTCGCCGACCAGGGGCACCGCGTCTTCGTCGAGATCGGCGCGCACCCCACACTGTCACCGTCGATCATCGAGTCGCTGGCCGGGACCGAGGCCCTGGTCGTCCCGACGCTGCGCCGCGGCGTGCCCGAGCGCGACGCGCTGCTCACCACCGCGGCCCGCCTCTACGAGGCGGGCGCCGCCCTCGACTTCTCCGCGCTGTCCCCGCCGGATCGGCGCGCCGTCCGCCTGCGCCCCGCACCCGCCCGGCGCGACACCGGCCCCGCCGTGACCGTCTCCCCCCGGGAGGCGTTCGGCGACCTTCCCGGCGGCCTGAGCCTCTGGCGCGGCACCGTCACCCGCACTCCCGCGCACGGCCGGTTCCACCTGTACGGCGAGCCCCTGGCCTCCTTCGCCCTGATCGCCGGCACCGCCCTCGCCGCCTGCCCGGCCGGGCCGTACGAGCTGGACGTCCGTCTCGCCGGCGGCCACGGTGCCGACGCCGTGGCCGCCGACGAGCCCTACGTCGCCTCGCCGGCCGGATCCGGGGCGATCGAGATCCACGCCCGGACCGGGGAGGGGCTCAGCCCGCGGGCCACCGGCGTCACGCGGCCCCGCACCGGAGAGGACCCCGGCCCGGTCGACGTCCACGCGCTCGCGGCCAGGTCCGGGACGCACCTGGCGGGCTCCGCCGCCTACACCGCCCTGGCCGAGGCCGGGCTGGTCGCCGACCACCCGCTGGTGCGAGACATCTGGCGCGGCCGGGGCGAGACGCTGTTCCGCCTGACCGCGACCACCGGATCGCCCGTCGACGTCATGGTCCACTGCGCCGTCCTGCTCTCCGCGATCCCCCCCGACGCCGACGCCGGTGTCGGTGTCGGTGTCGAAGGGGGTGCCGGACTGCCGGTCGCCCTCGACGCCCTGACCGTGGACCGCCCCGGAGCCGCGACCTGGCTCCTCCTCCGCGACCTCGACGAGCACGACCTCGACACACACCGCCTCGACACACACCGCGTCGACGAGCACGACCTCGGCGAGCACGCTCAGGGAGCGGGTCCCGGCGGTGGGACCGCCGGGCACTCGGTTCTGGTCCTGGACGCGTCCGGCGCCGTTCTCGCCGGTGCCGCCCGGCTCACCCTGCGGCACGTGCCGCAGGCCGTACTGGCCGAGCGGGCGGCCGAGCTGGCCGCCGCCCGGCGGGCCCGTGAGGCCGGTGCGGCGCTGGACCTGGCCGCGCTGGCCGGAGCCGACCTCGGCACCCGGACGGCCGCGATCGCGGACTTCCTGCGCACCGAACTCGGCCGGGTGCTGCGCATGCCGGCCGACCGGGTCGACCCCGACCGGCCGCTGAACGGTCTCGGCGTCGACTCGATCATGGGCCTGGAGCTGCAGGGCCGCCTGGAGGCGGCACTCGGCATCGAGGTGAAGGTGGTCAAGCTGCTCCGAGGCGACACCGTCACCGAGGTCGCCGCCGACCTGGCCGCCAGGCTCGACACCGGCACCCCGGCCGCCGCGGCCCAGGCCGCCGGGCTCGACGACCCCAGGGAGATCGAACGGCTCCTGGCCAACCTGGACATGCTCCCCCCGGAGGAGGTGGACTCGCTGCTCCAGCGCCTGGCGACCGGGGCGGCGGGAACGCTATGACCGAACAGATCGTGACGCCGCCGCCCGTGACGGCCGACCGCAGGGAGCTCCTGCGCGAGCTGCTCCGCAGCCGGGCCCTGCAGGCCGCCGACCACCAGCCGGCCTCCGCCGGCCAGCGCGCCCTGTGGCTCTTCGACCAGCTCCACCCCGGCAGCCCCGCCTACCACCTCGGCGGAGCCGCCCGGATCGAGGGCGCCTTCGACGCCTCGGCCATGCGGGCCGCCCTCGTCCAGGTCACCCGCCGCCACCCCGTGCTGCGCACCACCCTGGTCGCGGTGGACGGCGAGCTGCGGCAGCGCCTGTCGGGCGAGGCCACGGTCGAGTTCGACGAGCTCGACATGACCGGCTGCCCGGCCGAATGGGTCGACCAGGTCGTGGCCGAGTTCACCGAGCGGCCCTTCGACCTCGGACACGGCCCGCTGCTCCGTGTCCAGGTGCTGCGCCTCGACGACGACGCCCACCTGCTGGTCCTGGCCGCCCACCACGTCGCCACCGACCTGTGGTCGTTCGGCATCATCGCCGACGACCTGCAGCGCTTCTACACGGCCGAGGTCACCGGCGTCCCCGCCGACACCGCCGCCCCCGCGGCCGGCTACCTCGACTTCGTCCGCTGGCAGCGCGACCTCCTGGACGGGCCCGCCGGTCGGGCCGGAGGCGACTACTGGGAGCGGCAGCTCGAAGGGGAGGTCCCGCGGCTCGACCTGCCCCTGGACCGGCCCCGCCCGGCCCGGCCCGCGCACCGCGCCGCGGCCTGCTCCTTCACCCTGGACCGGACGCTGACCCTGGCGCTCAAGGAACTCGCCAGGCAGACCGGGGCGACGCCGTACATGGCGCTGCTCACCGTCTTCACCACGCTCATGCACCGCTACACCGGGCAGCGCGACATCTGGATCGGCTCGGCCACCTCCAGCCGGGGCCGCCCCGCCTTCCACGACGTCCTCGGCTACTTCGCCAACATCATGGTCGTCCGCACCAGGATCGAGCCGCGGCAGACCTTCCGGTCCCTGCTCGACCAGGTACGGAAAACCGTGCTGGACGGGCTGGAGCACCAGGACTTCCCGTACCCCATGGTGATCCAGCGGCTGGCCGAACGGCGGTCCGACTCCGGGTCGCCGCTGTTCGACGTGGCGTTCCACTACGAGTCGTCGCTGTCGTCGGCGCAGCGCGGCCTCTCGCTGATCGGCACCGGGTTCACCGACGCGGAGATCGCCGTCGGCGACATCGTCCTGCGCCCGCACGAACTGGCCCACCACGGCAGCGAGCACGACCTCACGCTGTTCGTCGAGGAGATCGACGACACCCTGTACTGCTCGCTCCGCTACGCCGTCGACCTGTTCGACCGGGCCACCGTCCGGGACATGGCCGACCATCTGACGGTCCTCGCGGGGGAGTGCGTGCGGCGGCCCGACGCCGGGCTCGGCACGCTGCCGATCCTCGCGCCGGACGAGCGGCACCGGATCCTCACCGCCTGGAACCGTCCCGACGACGGCGTCTCCACCTCGCGGTCGTGCGCCCACCACCTGGTCATCGCCCAGGCCGAGCGCACCCCCGACCGGACCGCCGTGGTGTGCGAGGACCGTTCGCTCAGCTACGCCGAACTGGTGGCGCAGGCGCGCCGGTTCGCGTCGGTGCTGCGGGCGCACGGCGTCGGGCCGGAGGTCAAGGTCGGGCTGAGCGCCGACGGGTCGTGCGACCTGGTCGTCGGGATGCTCGCCGTCCTGATCGCCGGCGGAGCCTACATCCCGCTGGACCCCGGATACCCGCCCAAACGCCTCGAATACATGATGGAGGACTCCGCCGTACGGCTGCTGCTCACCCAGCGGCGGCTGGCCGGCCGGCTCCCGGAGACGGGCGTGCCCGTCCTCTACCTGGACGACGACCACCCCGCCCCGAAGCCCGAACCGGAAGCCGTCGAGGCCACCGCGGACAACCTCGCCTACGTCATCTACACCTCCGGCTCCACCGGCCGGCCCAAGGGCGTGATGGTCGAGCACCGCGGCGTCGTCGACCTGGACCTGGCCCACCGGCAGGGCTTCCCGCCCGACCCGGACCGCCGGATCCTGCAGAACGCCTCGATCAGCTTCGACGTCAGCACCTGGGAGTGGCTGATGGCGCTCGGCTCGGGCGCCGCCCTGCACCTGGCCCCCCGCGCCGCGCTCCGCCCCGGCCCGCCCCTGATCGACGTGGTACGGCGGCGCGGCATCACCTCGCTCAGCGCCACCCCGTCGGTCATGGGCACCATGGATCCCGCCGACCTGCCCTCGGTCACCGAGCTGACCTCGGTGGGGGAGGCCATCACGGCCGAGACCGTCCGCGCCTGGGCGCCGGGCCGCCGCGTCGTCAACGCGTACGGGCCGACCGAGATCACCGTCTTCTGCACGCTGGAGCACTGCGAGCCCGACGGGCGGACCCCGGCGATCGGCAGGCCCGTCGCCGGCACCGAGCTGTACGTCCTGGACGACTACCTGGAGCCGGTCCCGGTGGGGGTGGTCGGCGAGCTGTACATCGGCGGCACCGGCGTGACCCGCGGCTACCAGAACCGCCCCGACCTCACCGCCGACCGGTTCGTGCCGCACCCGTTCTCCGACCGGCCCGGCGCTCGCGTCTACCGGACCGGCGATCGCGTCCGGTTCGGCCGCGACGGGCGGCTGCACTACCTGGGCCGCAACGACCACCAGGTCAAGATCCGCGGCGTCCGCACCGAACCCGGCGAGGTCCAGGCGGAGATCGTCGGGCACCCGGCCGTCCGGGAGGCGCTGGTGCTGGCCCGGCCGGCGCGCAACGGCGAGCTGCAACTCGTCGGCTACGTCGTCCGGCACGCCGGCGACGACACGAGCGCGGCGGCGATCCGCGACCACCTGGCGCAGCGGCTGATGCCGAACATGGTGCCCGCGCACCTGGTCCTGCTGGACGGGTTCCCGCTGAACCCCAACGGCAAGACCGACCGCGACCGGCTGCCCGACCCGGACGAGACGGCCGCGGACCGGCCCGCGAGCGGGGCCCCGCCGCGGACGGAGACCGAGCGGGAGCTCGCCGCCGTCTGGCACGAGGTGCTCGGCGTCACCGTCTCCGGCATCGACGACAACTTCTTCGAACTCGGCGGCCACTCGCTCCTCGCGACCCGGATCGTCACCCGGCTGCACCAGCTGCGCGGCGTGGAGATCCCCCTGCACGAGGTCTTCGACGCCCCGACGATCAGGACCCTGGCCGCCCGGGTGGAAGCCCTGTCCGGCGCCGCCGGAGCGCCCGAGCCGATCGAGCGGCGGCCGCGCGGCCCGGAGGGGCTGCCGCTGTCCTTCGCGCAGCAGCGCCTGTGGTTCATGGAGCAGCTGCGCCCCGGCGACCAGGCCTACCGCCTGGCCGGCGAGTTGCACCTCGAAGGCCGGTTGGACGCCGACCGGCTGCGCGCCGCGATGGCCCTCGTCGTCGGCAGGCACGAGGTGCTCCGGACGGTGTACCGCGCCCTGGACGGCGAGCCCCGCCAGTTCGTCCTCGACGTCCCCGCCGACCCGCTGCCGCTGCTCGACCTGGCGGGGACGCCGGAGGCCGACTGGGACCGGGTCCTGGGCGAGCGGATGCGCGAGTTCGACAGCGAACCGTTCGACCTCACCGCCGGGCCCGCCAGGGCCGTGCTGCTCAGGCTCGCCGAGGACCATCACGTCGCGCTCCTCGCGCTGCACCACATCGCCGGCGACGGCTGGTCGATGCGCGTGCTGGTCGAGGAGCTCACCGCCTGCTACCGGCTGCTGAGCGAAGGCGGCGCCCCGCCGCCGGAGGTCGCGGTCCAGTACGCCGACTTCGCCTGCTGGCAGCGCGACCGGCAGGACAGCGAGGACGGCGCGCGGGCGCTCGGCTACTGGGAGCGCCGGCTGGCGGGCGCCCCGCCCGCGATCGAACTGCCCGTCGACCGCCCCCGCACCGGGAGGCCCGGCCGCCCCCGCCGGGTCACCAGGGAGCTGGAGACGCCGCTGGTCGGCGCGTTGCAGCGGCTGGCCTCCGGTGAGAACGCGACGCTGTCCATGACCCTGCTGGCCGCGTTCAAACTGCTGCTGTCCCGCTGGTCCGGCCAGGACGACGTCCTCGTCGGCCTGCCCGTGGCGGGCCGCCTGCGCACCGACGTCGAACGCGCCATCGGCCTGTTCGTCAACACCGTGGTGATCAGGACCGACACCGGCGGCGATCCCACGTTCCTGGACCTGCTCCGGCAGGTACGGCAGAGCGTCCTGGAGGCCGACGCCCACCAGGAGGTGCCGTTCGAGCAGATCGTCGAACGCCTCGCCCCCGACCGCGACGTCTCCCGCACCCCGATCTACCAGGTCGTCTTCAACATGATCAACCTGGACGAGCTGGTCGTGGACATCCCCGGCATCGACGCCTGGGTCACCGAGACCGAGGACGTCAGCCCCCGCTTCGACCTCACCCTCTACGCCAAGCCCTACGACGGCGCCCTGACCCTCGACGTGGTCTGCGACGGCGACCTCTTCGCGGCCGGCACGGTCACCGCCCTGCTGCGCCAGCTGGAGGCCCTGCTCATCCAGGTGACCGCCGACCCCCGCCGGCCGGTCGACGAGCTGTCCCTGGCGGCGCCCGAGCCGGACGCGCGGTCGCACCCGGCCGGAACCGGGGCCCCGGTCCACGAGCGGTTCCTCGCCGCCGCCGGCCGCCACCCCGGTGCCGCGGCGCTCCACCACGACGGCCGTACCGTCACCTACGGCGAACTGGCCGGCCGCGCTGAGACGCTGGCCGCCGCGCTGCGCGAGGCGGGCGTCGGGCGCGGCGACCGGGTGGCCGTCCACGCCGGCCGCGATCCCGGCCTGGTCACCGCGCTGCTCGGTGTGCTCCGGGCCGGGGCCGCGTTCGCCGTCCTGGACCGGGACCACCCGCTGCCCCGCCGTACCGCCGCCGCCGGGAAGCTCGCGGCCTCGGCCTGGCTGGACGCCACCGGCGCGACCGGCCCGCCCGGCGTGCTCGGCCCCCCCGTCCCGTTCGCCCTCGCCGTCGCCGACCTGCCCCACCGGCCGGGCCCGGAGGAGCCCTTCCCGCCGGTACGGCCCGCCGACACCGCCTACGTCGCCTTCACCTCCGGATCCACCGGGACGCCCAAGGCCGTCGTCGGCTCGCACGCGCCGCTGGCGCACTTCCTGGACTGGTACACGACGACGTTCCAGGTCGGCCCGGACGACCGCTTCGCGCTGACCTCGGGGCTGAGCCACGACCCGCTGCTGCGTGACGTCTTCGTCCCGCTGTCGATCGGGGCGAGCCTGCACGTGCCCCCGCCGGGCCGCCTGGCCGACCCGGGCGCCCTCGCCACCTGGCTGGCCGCGAGCGGGATCACCGTCCTGCACCTCACCCCTCCGATGGCCAGGTTCCTGGCCGGCGCCGCCGACGCCGCGCTGCCCGCCCTGCGGTACGTGTTCTTCGGCGGCGACCTGCTCACCGAACGCGAGGTCGCGGTGATGCGCCGGATCGCCCCGCATGCCGCGCTGGTCAACTTCTACGGCGCCACCGAGACCCCCCAGGCACACGCCTACCACGTCGTCGGCGACCTGGCCCCCGGGCAGAGCGTGCCCCTCGGCCGGGGCGTCCACCCCGCCCGGCTCCTCGTGCTGCGCGGCGGACGCCAGGCGGGCGTCGGCGAACTGGGCGAGATCGTCGTCCAGAGCCCCCACCTGGCCGACGGCTACCTCGACGACCCCGAGGCGACCGCGGAACGGTTCGCGGACGGCCGCTACCGCACCGGCGACCTGGGCCGGCTCCAGGCCGACGGCACCGTCGCCTACGCCGGACGGGCCGACCGGCAGGTCAAGGTGCGCGGGTACCGGGTCGATCCCACCGAGGTCGAGACCTACCTGCGCACGCAGGCCGCGGACGCGTACGTCACGGCGGGCGTCGACTCCTCCGGGGAGACGACCCTCGTCGCCTATGTCGTGGGCGCGGACGACCCGGCAGGGCTGCGCGCCCGGATCGGCGGCGCGCTGCCCGCCTACCTGGTCCCGGCCCGGATCGTGCCCGTACCGGAGCTGCCGCTGACCGCCAACGGCAAGGTCGACGTCACCGCCCTGGCCGCCCTCACCCCCGACACGCCCCGCGAGGCCGCGGGGAAGCCGCCGGCGGCCGGGCTGGAGGAGAGGCTCGCCCGGCTGTGGTGCGACCTCCTCGGCCTGGACCGGGTCGGCAGGGACGAGAACTTCTTCGACCTCGGCGGCCACTCGATGCTCATGGTCAGGCTGCAGGCCGTCCTCGGCGAGGAACTCGGTCACGAGCTCGCCGTCGTCGACCTGTTCCGCAGCCCCACCGTGGCCACGCTCGCCGCCGCCATCGAACGCCCGCCCGCCGGCTCCGCACCGCCGCCGGAAGCCGGTGCCGAGCACGCCAGGAAGCGTGCGGACCGCAGGAGACGACTCAAGCAGGGACACCACAATGGCTGATCACGCGATGGACGACGACGGCGACGAGCTGGAGCGGATCGCGGTGATCGGCATGGCCTGCCGGGTTCCCGGCGCCGCGAACGTCACCCGGTTCTGGGCCAACCTCGTCAACGGCACCGAGTCGATCGAGATCGGCGACGTCCCGCCCGGCATGCCGCCCGGTTACGTCCCCGCCACCGGCCGCCTGGACGGGGTGGAGGACTTCGACGCCGAGTTCTTCGGCATGACGCCCCGCGAGGCCGAGCAGGCCGACCCGCAGCACCGGCTGTTCCTGGAGCAGTGCTGGGCCGCTCTGGAGGACGCCGCCTGCGACCCCGCCAGGTACCCCGGCCGGATCGGAATCTGGGGCGGCTGCTCGTTCAACACCTACCTGGTGCTCAACCTGCTGCCGCGCCTGAGCGGAGGCGGCGTGCCCATGGAGTATCCGGCCTCGCTCCTGCACGGCAACGACAAGGACTACCTGACCAGCAGGGTCGCCTACAAGCTCGGCCTGAGCGGGCCGGCGGTCACGGTCCAGACGGCGTGCTCCACCTCCCTGGTTGCGGTCGCCCAGGCCTGCCAGGCGCTGCTGGACTACCAGTGCGACACCGCCCTGGCCGGCGGCGCCTCGGTGAAACTGCCGCAGGACCTCGGCTACCTGTACGAGAGCGGCGGGATCCAGTCGCCCGACGGCCACTGCCGCGCCTTCGACGCCGACGCCGCAGGCACCGTGTTCACCAACGGGCTCGGCGTCGTCGTCCTCAAACGGCTCTCCGACGCGATCGCCGACGGCGACGTCGTGCACGCGGTCATCCTCGGCAGCGCCGTCAACAGCGACGGCAACCGCAAGGTCGGCTACGCCGCGCCCAGCGTCGACGGGCAGGCCGAAGCCATCGCCGCCGCCTACCGGGCGGCCGAGATCAGCCCTCATACGGTCGGGTACGTCGAGGCCCACGGCACCGGCACCGCCGTCGGCGACCCGATCGAACTGGCCGCCCTCGACGAGGTCTTCGGCCGGGCCGGAGCCGCCCCGGGATCGGTCGCCATCGGGTCCGTCAAGACCAACGTCGGTCACCTCAACGCCGCCTCCGGCGTCATCGGCCTGATGAAGGCCGTCCTCGCCGTACGGCACGGCCGGATCCCGGCCAGCCTCAACTACCGCCGCCCCAACCCCCGCGCCGGCCGCAACAGCCCGTTCGCCGTGAACGACACGCTCCGCCCGTGGCCGGAGCGGGACGGCCCGCGCCGCGCCGGCGTGAGCTCCTTCGGCGTCGGCGGCACCAACGCCCACGTCGTCATCGAGGAGGCGCCCCCCGTCCGCCCCCCGGCCACGCCCGCCCGGCTCCACCAGGTCATCACGGTCTCCGCCCGGACCGGCCAGGCCCTGACCGAGGCCCGCACCACCCTGGCCGCGACGCTCACCGGCCCCGTGGACGCCGGGCTGGCGGCCGTCGCCTCGACCCTGCAGCGGGGACGCCGGGCGTTCGCGCACCGGGTCGCCGTCGTCTGCGCCGACCCCGCCGAGGGAGCCGCCGCGCTGGCCCGTGCCACCGGGAGAGTCGCCGTGGAGCGGCCCTCACCGGTGTTCCTCTTCCCCGGTCAGGGCAGCCAGTACCGCGGGATGGCCGCCGGGCTGCTGGAGTCCGAGCCGGAGTTCGCGGCGCAGGTACGGGCCTGCGCGCGGATCCTCGACCCGCTGATCGGGCACGACCTGGCCGAGTTGCTCGCCGTACCGGCGGGGCCTGGTGAACCCGACCCGCTGGTGGCCACCGAGCTCGCCCAGCCGGCCCTGTTCACCGTCGAGTACGCGCTGGCCCGCTGGTGGGAGTCCATCGGGGTGCGCCCCGTGGCCATGCTCGGTCACAGCATCGGCGAATGGGTGGCCGCCTGCCTGGCGGGCGTCTTCACCCTGCCGGACGCGCTCACCCTCGTCGCCGCCCGAGGACGCCTGATCGGTGCGCTGCCGCGAGGCTCGATGCTGGCCGTCGAACTCACCGAGACGCAGGCCCGCGCCTACGAGGCGCAGGGGCTCACGATCGCGGCCGTGAACGCGCCGGCCCGGTGCGTCCTGTCGGGCCCCGCCGAAGCCGTCGAGCGGGTCCGGGCCGAACTCGTCGAACGCGGCGTGGCCGCCCGCCCGCTCGCCACCTCGCACGCCTTCCACTCCGGCGCCCTCGACCCCATGGTCGCGCCCTTCGCCGACCTGGTCGCGGCCGTGCCCCGGCAGGCGCCGCGCGTCCCGTTCGTCTCCAACGTCACCGGAACCTGGATCGGCGGAGCGGAGGCCACGGATCCCCGCTACTGGGGCCGGCAGGCCCGCAGGGCCGTCCGGTTCGCCGACGGGATCACCGCCCTGCTCAGCGTGCAGCGCCCGATCCTGCTGGAGGTGGGGCCCGGCCGCGCGCTGGGCCGCCTCGCCGCGCAGACCGCCGGGACCGGTACCGCCGTCGTGGGGACGCTCCCCGGGGCCGGCGGTTCGGGTTCCACGCCCGCCGCGCTGGCCGGCGCGGTCGCCGCCCTGTGGGAGCACGGCGCCGACCTCGACTGGGCCGCCTACCACGGCGGCGCCCCGAGGGCCGCCGCGCAGCTGCCCGGCTACCCCTTCCAGCGCCGCCGCCACTGGATCGACCCGCTGGACGCGCCCCCCGCCCCGCTTCCCGCGCCGCCCGCCACCCCGGCCGTTTCGCCCGCTCCCGCCGCCTCCGTCGCCTCCGCCGCCGAGCCGGTGGAGGTCGCCGGCGCGGAAGCGGAGACCGACGAGCTCACCGGGCGGATCCTCGCGCTCTGGCGTGACCTCCTGGGGTTCGACGAGCTCGGCGTCACCGACGACCTGTTCATGCTGGGCGGCGACTCCCTCGTCGCCACCCGGCTGATCTCACGCGCCGACCGGCTCTTCGACGTCGAAGTGCCGCTCGACGAGTTCCTGGACGAGCCCACGGTGAGCCGGATGGCCGCCCTGGTGCTGGCACGACTGGACTCCCCGTACCTGGCAGAAATCGGAAAGGTGTGAAACACGATCATGACTACCACTCGCGAGTCGTCGTACTACGGAGCCGGGGAGCACCCCCATCCCGAGAACGAGCTCAACCGGCTCAGGATCCAGGCGACGGCCTCCTGGCCGAAGGAGGCCCGCGTCATGCGGGAATGGGGGCTGCGCCCCGACGCCGACGTCCTGGAGATCGGCTCCGGCCCCGGCTTCATCACCGAGCTGCTCCTCCAGGAGGTCCCGCAGGGCTCCCTCACCTCCCTGGAACTGGAGGAGCACCAGATCGCCGAGGCCAAGGCGTACCTCGGTGACTACGACGAGAACCGGCTGCGGTTCGTCCAGGGCTCCGTCCTGGAGCAGCCGCTGCCGGACGGAAGCTTCGACGTCGCCCACGCCCGCTTCCTCCTCCAGCACGTGCCCGAGCCCGTCGCGGCGCTGCGCGAGATGCACCGCGTGCTGCGTCCCGGCGGCCAGGTCGTCATCGCCGATGTGGACGACCACCTCTGGGGCACCGTGCACCCCGCGCCGCGGCTCCCGGTCATCGACCAGGTCATCCAGATGCGCATCGACCTGCAGGCCCAGCGCGGCGGCGACCGCCTGATCGGCCGCAAGATCCCGCAGATGCTGCTGGCCGCCGGCTTCGAGCGGATCAGGGTCGAGGCCGTCGCGGTGTCCAGCGACGAGATCGGCATGGCCATGCTGGACCCGCAGCTCAACATCCGCTCCCGCTACGCCATGATGGTCGCCCTCAACCCCGCCGCCGAGGACGCCGTCCGCGAGCTCGCCGACGCGGTGGACGAGTTCCTCGCCTCGCCGCTCTCCTCCGCCATGCTCCTGGTCTTCATGTACTCGGGGGAGAAGCCGCGATGACCGGATCGGAGACCTGGGCCGTCGTGGTCAACCACGAGGAGCAGTACTCCCTGTGGCCCGCCGACAGGCAGCCTCCGAACGGCTGGCTGACCACCGGCTTCACCGGCGAGCGGGACGACTGCCTCGCCCACATCACGACCGTTTGGACTGATCTGCGCCCGCTGAGCCTGCGGCGCCGCGCCACCGTGAGCTAAGGAGAGGACCCATGGGAACTTCGCTGGACTGGCAGCCCAAAGAGGGCGCGGAGGAATTTGAGGTGGCCACCGCCAAGGTGCCGCTCGACCACCGCGAGCCCGGTGGCGAACTGATCGACATCGCGGTGATCCGGCACCCGGCCACCGACCCCGCCCGCAGGATCGGCTCGCTGTTCTTCGTGCCCGGCGGACCGGCGTTCCCGGGCGTCACCCTGCTGCCCGCGCACTACCGGTTCCTGCCCGCGGAGGTGCGCGAGCGGTTCGACATCGTCAGCTTCGACCCGCGTGGCGCCGGCGAGAGCAGCCCCGTCCAGGGCTTCACCTCCATGGAGGACATGGGCGCGTTCTTCGGCGACCTGCCGCTGCCCTTCCCGGTGACGGAGCAGGAGGGGCAGATCTGGGTCGACAAGTTCACCGCCTTCGCCAAGCTTGTCAGCGAGGGCAACCGGAAACTGCTGCCGCACATCTCCACCGCCGACATCGCCCGCGACATGGACGTGCTGCGCGAGGCCGTCGGCGACGCCACCCTCAACTACTTCGGCGTCTCCTTCGGTTCCCTGCTCGGCACCACGTACGCCAACCTGTTCCCCGGCAAGGTCCGGGCGATCGCGCTGGACGGCGCGATCGACCCGGTCAACTGGTTCACCGACGACGACGACCCCACCCTGAACGCCACGCTGCGTCTCGGCTTCGACGTGTCCGCGGCCCGCGGGGTGGACCACTTCCTCACCCTCGGCGGCGAGGCCGGGCCCGGCGCCTGCGCGTTCGCCGCCGGCGACGGCGAGGCCACCCGCGCCAAGTTCCAGACCCTGCTGGAGCGGCTGCGCACCCGGCCGGTCACGCTCAACACCCCCGAGGGCCCCCAGACCGTGACCTATCCCATGGTCATCGCCAACATGTGGGTCGCCCTCTACCAGATCGGCTACTGGAGCTCCCAGGCCGAGATCCTCCAGGAGCTCTGGCTCGCCACCGAGAGGCCCGAGGAGGACGGCCCGCTCGAGACCAAGCTCGACGTGGCGAACCGGCCGGGCGGCACCGAACTGCCGCCGCTGTTCGCCGCCCCGCCGGAGTGGTCGCTGGCGCTGCTCGGCGGCGACACCCCCAACCCGTCCGATCCGCAGAGCTGGTTCGCCCAGGGCAAGGTCGCCGAGGAGCGGGCCGGCGGCATGGGCACCGTGGTCAACTGGGGGTCGGTCGCCTGCGCGTCGTGGACCACCAGCCAGAACCGGTACATCGGCCCCTGGGACCGCCCGACCGCCGCGCCCATCCTGCTGATCGGCACCGTCGGAGACCCCGGCACCGCCTACGAGGGCACCGAGAAGCTCCTGGGCCTGCTCGCCGACGCGCACCTGCTCACCGTCGACGGCGAGGGCCACACCGCGTTCTACAACCCCAACCCCCATGTCGCCCGCGCGCTGACCGACTACTTCGTCGCCGGCGTCCTGCCGGAGCCGGGCGCGACCGTCCCGGCGGCGCAGCACCCCTTCCCGTCGTGAACACCTGTGAGGGACCATGTTTCGCACCCTGATGAAGTCCAAGATCCACCGGGCCACCGTCACCCAGGCCGACCTGCACTACGTCGGATCCGTCACGATCAGCCATGACCTGATGCTCGCCGCCGGCCTGATCGAGGGCGAGAAGGTCGACATCGTCGACATCGACAACGGCAACCGCCTGTCCACCTACGTGATCGAGGGTCCGGCCGACTCCGGGGTGATCGGCATCAACGGCGCCGCCGCCCGCCTCATCCAGGAGGGCGACCTGGTGATCATCATCGCCTACGCCGCCGTCGCCGAGCAGGACCTGTCCTCGCTGAAGCCCAAGGTCGTCTTCGTCGACAGGGACAACAAGATCATGCAGATCGGCACCGATCCCGCGGAGGTGCCGGACGGCACCGGCCTCGTCCGCGGGGACCTGGTGGCCTCGGCCGACTGACCCGATGCCCCAGCCCGCTGTGGATCATCGTGGGACAATCGAGCGCACGAACCCCCCCGTCGTAGATCCAGAGGAGATCGCCGTGTCGTCTGACAAATCGGTGGAAGTGTTCCGCTCCACCAAGGCAGGCCTGATCAAGCGAGTCGAGATCCGCATCGTCGGTGGCAACATCAGGATCAACGCCGTCAAGACCACGACGGTGACCGTCAAGGCGCTCGGCGACACGGCGACACTGGGCGCGGAGGCCTCCGTCAAGGGCGACGTCCTGCACATCGGCTCGTCGTCCGCACTGCGTTACTTCCGCCAGAAGGGCCGCATCGACCTGGTCCTCGACGTGCCGGAGGAGACGGCGATCTTCATCAAGGTCTTCGGCGCCGACGTCGTCATCAACGGCGGCACCGGCCCGCTCGAAGTGCGCGGGTTCGCCGGCGCGATCGAAGGCACGACCTACTCCAAGGACGTCAAAGTCCGCTTCACCGTCGGCGGCAACGACCTCGTCCAGGCGGCCGGAGGTGGCGGTCGCCCCTGATCCAGGTCGACCTCCTCCTTGCGGCCGCCGTACAACGACCTTCCATCCGTGGTCGTCTTCGGACCACGCGTCTCAAGGGGAGCCCCCATGACCATGGTGATCGCCGCGTCCGAACGCGTTTCGCGGGAACCCGACTTCCGCGAACCCGCGGTACGGCTCGCACAACTGCTCGACCCCGGCCCGTACGAGCCGCTGCACGACCCCGACGACAGCGGCGTCGTCGCGGTCCGCGGCCGGATCCACGGCGCCGAGGTGATCGCCTACTGCACCGACGCCACCCTGATGGGCGGCGCGATCGGCGGCGCCGGCGCCAAGCACATCGTCGACGCCGTCGACACCGCGCTGCTGGACGGGTGCCCGGTCATCGGGCTGTGGCACTCGGGCGGCGCCAAACTCGCCGAGGGCGTCGAGTCCATGCACGGCGTCGGTGAGATGTTCGCGGCGATGACCCGCGCCTCCGGCCGGGTGCCGCAGATCTCCGTCGTCCTGGGACCGGCCGCGGGCGCCGCCGCGTACGGCCCCGCGCTGACCGACCTGGTGATCATGGTCAAGGGCGGCAGGGTGTTCGTCACCGGGCCCGAGGTCGTGCGCAGCGTCACCGGCGAGGAGATCGACATGGAGAGCCTCGGCGGGGTCGAGGCGCACAGCCGCAAGTCCGGCGTCGTCCACATGACCGTCGACACCGAGGCCCAGGCGTACGAGAAGGCGCGCGGGCTGGTCGAGCTGTTCGGCCGGCAGGGCGTCTTCGACCCCGGCGCGGTGCGGGACGAGCGGAACCTGCGCGACCTGCTGCCCGCCGAACCGCGCCGCGCCTATGAGGTACGGCCGCTGATCAGGGAGATCCTGGACGGCGACTTCGAGGAGATCCAGCCCAAGTGGGCGGCCAACATCGTGGTCGGCCTCGGACGCTTCGCCGGGCGGACGGTCGGGGTGGTCGCGAACAACCCGATCCGCAAGGGCGGCTGCCTCGACTCCCTGTCGGCGGAGAAGGCGTCCAGGTTCGTCCGGATGTGCGATGCCTTCGGCATCCCGCTGCTGGTCATCGTGGACGTACCCGGCTACCTGCCCGGCGTCGGGCAGGAATGGTCGGGCGTGGTCCGGCGCGGGGCCAAGCTGCTGCACGCCTTCGCCGAGGCGGTCGTCCCCAAGGTCACCCTGGTCACCCGCAAGTCCTACGGCGGCGCCTACATCGCGATGAACTCGCGCTCCCTCGGCGCGACCGCGGTGTTCGCCTGGCCGGAGGCGGAGGTCGCGGTGATGGGCGCGGAGGCGGCGGTCGGGATCCTGCACCGCAAGAAGCTCGCCGCCGCGCCGGAGCACGAGCGGGAGGCACTGAAGACCCGCCTGGTCCAGGAGCACGAGGCGCTGTCCGGCGGCGTGACCCGGGCGCTGGCGCTCCAGGTGGTGGACGAGGTGATCGACCCGGCCGGCACGAAGAGCAGGCTGGCCGCGGCGTTCGCGGCGGTCCCGGGCCGGCGCGGCGACCACAACAACATCCCGCTGTGAAAGGCGACCCCCGATGACCCAGGCAACGATCGACACCCTCCGCTGGATCCGGCGCTTCCACGCGGCGCCCGGCAGCCCCATCCGGCTGGTCTGCCTCCCGCACGCGGGCGGCTCGGCCACCTACTACCTGCCCGTCGCGCAGGCGCTGTCGCCCGCGGTCGACGTGCTGGCGATCCAGTACCCGGGCCGCCAGGACCGGCGCGCCGAACCGGGCGTGGAGAACATCCAGGACCTGGCCGCACAGATCTACGAGCAGCTCCGGCCGTGGGCCGACCGCCCGATCGCGCTGTTCGGGCACAGCATGGGCGCCACCCTGGCCTTCGAGGTGGCCCGCCTGATGGAAGGCGACGGCATCGACCCCGCGCACCTGTTCCTGTCCGGCAGGCGGGCCCCGTCCCACAACCGCGAGGAGCGGGTGCACCTGCGCGACGACGCCGGGCTGGTGGCCGAGCTGCGCCGCCTGGACGGCACCCAGTCCCAGGTGCTGGAGGACGAGGAGCTCCTGCGCATGGTGCTGGACGCGATCCGCACCGACTACAAGGCCGTGGAGACCTACGCCTACCGCCCCGGCCCGCCGCTGGCGGCGCCGGTGACCGTACTGGTGGGCGACGACGACCCGACCACCACCCTGGAGGAGGCGCAGGGCTGGCGCGACTTCACCCGCGGCGCCTTCGAGCTGAAGGTCTTCACCGGCGGCCACTTCTATTTGAACGCGCACCAGGCCGAGATCCTCAGAGTGATCACCTCCCGTCTCGCCTTCGCCTGAACCTCGACCGAACCTTCCGAAAGGAGTCGCTCCGTGTCCCGTCGCCTGTTCACCTCCGAGTCGGTCACCGAGGGCCATCCCGACAAGATCGCCGATCAGATCAGTGACGCGATCCTCGACGCCATGCTCAAGGGGGACGCCAGAAGCCGCGTCGCCGTCGAGACGATGATCACCACTGGCCAGGTCCACGTCGCCGGAGAGGTGACGACGGAGACCTACGTCGACATCCCCGGCGTGATCCGGGAGAAGATCCTGGAGATCGGCTACGACGCCTCCCACAAGGGCTTCGACGGCGCCTCGTGCGGTGTGTCGGTGTCCATCGGCGCGCAGTCGCCCGACATCGCCCAGGGCGTCGACGACGCCTACGAGAGCCGGGTCGACCAGGCCGGCGACGAGCTCGACCGTCAGGGCGCCGGCGACCAGGGCCTGATGTTCGGCTACGCCTGCCGCGAGACGCCCGAGCTGATGCCGCTGCCGATCACGCTGGCGCACAGGATGGCCTCCCGGCTGTCGCGGGTCCGCAAGGACGGCACCTTGCCGTACCTGCGCCCCGACGGCAAGACACAGGTCACCGTCGAGTACGACGGCGACCGTCCGGTCCGGCTCGACACGGTCGTGGTGTCCACGCAGCACGCTCCGGAGATCGACCTCGGGGAGATCCTGGCCCCCGACATCCGCGAGCACGTGGTGAAGCCGGTCCTGGCCGGTCTCGACCTCGACACCGAGGGCTACCGGCTGCTGGTCAACCCGACCGGGCGTTTTGAGATCGGCGGCCCGATGGGCGACGCCGGACTGACCGGCCGCAAGATCATCGTTGACACCTACGGCGGCATGGCCCGCCACGGCGGCGGCGCGTTCTCCGGCAAGGACCCGTCCAAGGTCGACCGCTCGGCCGCCTACGCCATGCGCTGGGTCGCCAAGAACATCGTGGCCGCGGGCCTGGCCGACCGCGCCGAGGTCCAGGTCGCCTACGCGATCGGCAAGGCGCAGCCGGTCGGCGTGTTCGTCGAGACCTTCGGCACCGAGAAGGCGGCGGTCGGCAGGATCCAGGACGCCGTGCTCAAGGTCTTCGACCTGCGCCCGGCCGCGATCATCCGGGATCTGGACCTGCTGCGCCCGATCTACTCCGAGACCGCCGCCTACGGCCACTTCGGCCGCGAGGGCTTCCCCTGGGAGGCCACCGACCGCGCCGACGCCCTCCGCCGCGCGGTCTGACCCGGCCGGCCCCCGGCCCGTTCCACCGATGGTGTGCCCCAGCGGGACAGCCCCGCCGACCGAGAGCCGGTGTCGTCATGAGTAACGTCGTCATGGGGAACAGAGCGTCCCTTCGTGCGGCTCTGTCCGAGCGCGTCCTGGTCGCCGACGGGGCGATGGGGACGATGCTGCAGGCGCAGGATCCGACGATGGAGGACTTCCAGGGCAACGAGGGTTGCAACGAGGTCCTGAACGTCAGCCGTCCCGACATCGTGCGCGCGGTGCACGACGCCTACCTGGAGGCGGGGGTGGACTGCGTGGAGACCAACACGTTCGGCGCCAACCTCTCGGCGTTGGGCGAGTACGACATCGGCGACCGGATCTTCGAGTACTCGGAGGCGGGCGCGCGGATCGCCCGGGAGGCCGCCGACCGGTGGTCGACGCCGGAGAGGCCGCGGTTCGTCCTGGGGTCCATGGGCCCCGGTACGAAGTTGCCCAGCCTGGGGCACCTGCCCTATGCGACGCTGCGCGACGCCTACCGCGACAACGCGGCCGGGCTGATCGCGGGCGGCGCGGACGCGATCATCGTCGAGACCTCGCAGGACCTGCTCCAGGTCAAGGCCGCGATCGTGGGCGCGCACAGGGCGAGGGAGGCCGCGGGGCGCGACATCGTGGTCGTCGCGCAGGTCACGATCGAGGCGAACGGCGCGATGCTGCTGGGCTCGGAGATCGGCGCCGCGCTCACCGCGATCGAACCGCTGGGCGTGGACGTCATCGGCCTGAACTGCGCCACCGGCCCCGCCGAGATGAGCGAGCACCTGCGGTATCTGGCCCGTCACGCCCGCGTTCCCCTGTCGTGCATGCCGAACGCGGGCCTGCCCGTCCTCGTCTCCGGCGGCGCGTACTACCCGTTGTCGCCCGCGGAACTGGCGGACGCGCACGAGACCTTCGCGCGCGACTACGGCCTGGCCCTGGTCGGCGGCTGCTGCGGGACCACGCCCGAGCATCTGCGCCAGGTCGTGGAGCGGGTCGGCGGCCGGCCCCCGGCGGAGCGGCGTCCCCGTCCGGAGGCGGGCGCCGCGTCGCTGTACCAGCATGTGCCGTTCCGGCAGGACACCTCCTACCTGGCCGTGGGCGAGCGCACCAACGCCAACGGCTCCAAGGCGTTCCGGGAGGCGATGCTCGCCCAGAACTGGGAGGAGTGCGTCGAGATCGCCCGGGTCCAGGCCAGGGACGGGGCGCACCTGCTCGACCTGTGCGTCGACTACGTGGGCCGTGACGGGGTGGCCGACATGAAGGAGGTGGCGTTCCGGTTCGCCACCGCCTCCACGCTGCCGATCATGCTCGACTCCACCGAGCCCGCCGTACTGGAGGCGGGGCTGGAGATGATCGGCGGCCGGGCGGTCGTCAACTCGGTCAACTACGAGGACGGCGCCGGTCCCGGCTCCCGCTTCCAGAAGATCATGCGGCTGGTGCGGGAGCACGGCGCCGCCGTGGTGGCGTTGACGATCGACGAGGAGGGCCAGGCCCGCACCGCCGACGGGAAGATCCGCATCGCTTCGCGGCTGATCGAGGACCTGACCGGCGACTGGGGGATGCGGGTCCAGGACATCATCGTCGACTGTCTCACCTTCCCGATCGCCACCGGCCAGGAGGAGACCCGCCGCGACGGCATCGAGACGATCGAGGCCATCCGCGAGCTCAAACGCCGCTACCCGGCCGTGCAGACCACGCTGGGGTTGTCCAACATCTCCTTCGGGCTGAACCCGGCCGCGCGGATGGTGCTGAACTCGGTCTTCCTGAACGAGTGCGTCGACGCCGGCCTGGACTCGGCGATCGCGCACGCGTCGAAGATCCTGCCGATGGCGCGGATCCCCGAGGAGCAGCGCCAGGTCGCCCTGGACATGATCTACGACCGGCGACGCGAGGGCTACGACCCGCTGCAGCGGTTCATGGAGCTGTACGACGGCGTGGACGCCGCCGCGATGAAGGCGGGCAAGGCCGCCGAGCTCCTCCGCCTGCCGCTGTGGGAGCGCCTGTCCCGGCGGATCGTGGACGGGGAGAAGAAGGGCCTGGAAGCGGACCTGGACGCGGGGCTGGAGCAGCGGCCCGCCCTGGAGATCGTCAACGACGTGCTGCTGGACGGCATGAAGACCGTGGGGGAGCTGTTCGGCTCCGGGCAGATGCAGCTGCCGTTCGTGCTGCAGTCGGCCGAGGTCATGAAGACCGCCGTCGCCTACCTCGAACCGCACATGGAGAAGGCCGAGGGAGGCGGCAAGGGCCGCATCGTGCTGGCCACCGTCAAGGGCGACGTGCACGACATCGGCAAGAACCTGGTCGACATCATCCTGTCCAACAACGGCTACGAGGTCGTCAACCTCGGCATCAAGCAGCCGGTGTCGGCGATCCTGGAGGCGGCCGAGAACAAGAACGCCGACGTGATCGGCATGTCCGGGCTGCTGGTGAAGTCCACGGTGATCATGAAGGAGAACCTGGAGGAGATGAACTCCAGGAAGATCGCCGCCAGATACCCGGTCCTGCTGGGCGGCGCCGCCCTCACCAGGGCGTACGTGGAAGGGGACCTGGCCGACCTGTTCGAGGGCGAGGTCCGCTACGCCCGCGACGCGTTCGAGGGCCTGCGCCTGATGGACGCGTTCATGAAGGTCAAACGCGGCGAGGAGGGAGCGGAACTCCCCGCGCTGCGCGAGCGCCGGGTCAAGGTCGGCGCCACGCTGGCCAGGACCCCGGAGGAGGAGCTGCCCTCCCGCTCCGACGTCGCCGCCGACAACCCCGTCCCGAAGGCCCCGTTCCTCGGAGACCGTGTCGTCAAGGGCGTCGCCCTGAACGAGTACGCCTCCTTCCTGGACGAGCGGGCCACCTTCATGGGCCAGTGGGGCCTGAAGGCCGCACGCGGAGGCGACGGGCCCTCCTACGAGGAGCTGGTGGAGACCGAGGGCCGGCCCCGGCTGCGGATGTGGCTGGAACGCGCGCAGACCGAGGGCCTGCTGGAGGCGGCCGTGGTCTACGGCTACTTCCCGTGCGTCAGCGACGGCGACTCGCTGATCATCCTCAACGAGGCGGGCAACGAACGCACCCGGTTCACCTTCCCGCGCCAGCGCCGCGACCGGCACCTGTGCCTGTCGGATTTCTTCCGCTCCAAGGACTCCGGCGAGGTCGACGTGGTGTCGTTCCAGATCGCGACCATGGGCCGCAGGATCAGCGAGGCCACCGCCGAGCTGTTCGCCGGCGACGCCTACCGCGACTACCTGGAACTGCACGGGCTGTCGGTCCAGCTCACCGAGGCCCTGGCCGAGTACTGGCACGCGCGCGTCCGCGGCGAGCTGGGCATCGGCGGCGAGGAATCGCTCCAGGACATGCTCAAGGTCAACGTCACCGGCTGCCGCTACTCCTTCGGCTACCCCGCCTGCCCCAACCTGGAGGACCAGGCCCAGCTGTTCGAACTGCTCGACCCGGGCCGGATCGGCGTGGAGCTGTCGGAGGAGTTCCAGCTCCATCCCGAACAGGCCACCTCCGCACTGGTCGTCCACCATCCCGAGGCCACGTACTTCAACGTCTGACGAAGGGCTGAAGATGAAACCGATGAAGGTCGCGTTACTCGGCTGCGGGGTGGTCGGATCGCAGGTCGCCAGGCTGCTGCGCGAGCAGGCCGACGACATCGCCGCGCGCGTCGGCGCCCCCTTCGAACTGGCGGGCGTCGCGGTCAGGAGGATCGACCGGCCCCGTGACCCCGCCCTGGACCCCGCCCTGCTGACCACCGACGCCGGAGCCCTCGTCACCGACCCGGACGTGGACGTCGTCATCGAGGTGATCGGCGGCGTCGAACCCGCCAAGAAGCTCATCCTGGAGGCGATGGCCAAGGGCAAGTCCGTCGTCACCGCGAACAAGGCACTGCTCGCCCAGGACGGCGCCGCCCTGCACCGGGCCGCCCGCAGGAACGGGGTGGACCTCTACTACGAGGCGAGCGTCGCCGGCGCGATCCCGCTGCTGCGTCCGCTGCGTGAATCCCTCGCCGGAGACCGCGTCACCCGGGTCATCGGCATCGTCAACGGCACCACGAACTACATCCTCGACCGGATGGACTCCACCGGCGCCTCGTTCGACGACGCGCTTCAGGAGGCGCAGGCGCTCGGCTACGCCGAGGCGGACCCGACCGCCGACGTCGAGGGCTTCGACGCCGCGGCCAAGGCGGCCATCCTGGCCGGGCTGGCCTTCCACAGCCGGGTGACCTCCGCCGACGTCCACCGCGAGGGCATCACCAGGATCACCGCGGCCGACATCGCCAACGCCCGCGCGATGGGATACGTGATCAAGCTGCTGGCCATCTGCGCTCGCGATGACGGGCACGGCGTGGGCGTCCGCGTGCACCCGGCGATGATCCCGCGGACCCACCCGCTGGCCGGGGTGCGCGAGGCGTACAACGCCGTCTTCGTGGAGGCGCGGTCCGCGGGGAGGCTGATGTTCTACGGCGCCGGCGCGGGCGGCGCCCCCACCGCCAGCGCGGTGCTCGGCGACCTGGTGGCCGTCGCGCGCAACCGGCTCGCCGGGGTGTCCGGGCCGTCCGAGTCCGTCTACGCCGCGCTGCCCGTCCACCCGATGGGGGAGACCATGACCCGGTCCTACATCGCGCTGGAAGTGCTCGACAAGTCGGGCGTCCTGGCCCGCGTCGCCGAGGTGTTCGCCGAACACGACGTCTCCATCCAGACCGTACGCCAGGAGGGCCGGGGCGACGACGCGCAACTCATCGTGGTCACCCACCGGTCCAGTGACGCCGCGCTCGCCGCCACCGTCCGCCGGCTACGCCGCCTCGACGCGGTCCGCGCCGTCGGCACCGTGATGCGGGTGGAAGGTGAGGACACGGCTTGACCCGCGATCCTCAGGGCTCTCCGGGTCGCCCGCGAGCCCTGACCGAGCACACCCCAGGACCCGCCTCGCAGCATCTGGAGGCGGGTCCCGGCATGACGTCCGCGGTGAGGGCGGGGCGGTCGCCTACTCGGCGATCCTGGTGCGCATCGTCCAGTGGAACACCCACGCGCTGGAGACGCCGCTCCTGACCCGCTCGAAGTGCTCGTAACCGGCGCCGTACGGCACCTTGATCTTGCCGGCGACCGCGGCGGCGTGCTCGACTCTGAGCTGCCGCGGGACATACGCCGGTCCTCCCTCCAATACGACGTCGACGGGTCCTTCATCTGGCGAGGCGGACTCTTCCGCGGTGGGCGGGGCGGCGAGAGCGATGGTCTTCCTCATGCCGGACACTCCTTTGCCTGAGCCTCGGTTCGGCTGCCGGAAAGAGCGTCTGAGCAGCGCTCTCTCCAGATTTCATGCTTGCCTACCGGGCAGAAGAGGCACATCCCCCTAGGTACCCCTAGCACCATTCCGGTGACGCCTTGAGATCGCGAGGGGGATCCGCGCAGGTAGCGGCCTCGCCGTTTCGGATCCCACCGCCGGGAATCCCCGATCGGCCCGGTGGTACGGGGACCGTTCACCGGTCCTTCCCCACGGAGATCGTCGATCAGCCCGGGAAGCGGATGAACGCGGGCGGGACCTGCTCGGCCAGCCAGACGCCGTTGGCGCTGAGATGGAAGGCGTGCCCGTCCCGGTGCATCGCCCCGGCGTCCACCGCCAGGACGACCGGCACGCCACGGCGGGCGCCGACCCGGGTCGCGGTCTCCCGGTCCGGCGACAGGTGGACGTGGTTGCGGGTCATCGGCCGGAGCCCCTCCACCCGGATCGCGGCCAGGCTGCGGGCCACGGTCCCGTGGAAGAGGAACTGCGGCGGCTGAAGGACCGGCAGCTCCAGATCCACGGGCACCGAGTGGCCCTGGCTGGCCCGGATCCTCCCGTCCTCCACCAGGTAGCGCTGCTTGTCATTGACCGCCACGACGCGTTCCAGCTCGGCAGAAGAGATCGGGAATCCGTGCTCGGCCGCCGCGGCGAGCAGTGTCTCCACCTCCACCCAGCCGTGGGCGTCAAGCGTGATCCCGATCCGCTCCGGCCTGTGGCGCAGGTGCTTGGCCAGGTATTTGGAGATTTTCACTACGCGCCGCTCGTCCACCTCTCCCGCCTTTCTTCCCGGCCGGCATCGGGAGGGTCCCTGGCCGGAGGCTCGTCGCCGCTTCCAGCCGTCTCCCGCGCATGCCATCCTCGCCGAGGTGACGAAGATATGAGGCCGACCAGCCGGTTCACAAGACCGAACCGGCATCCCGGCTGCCGGCCGGCGGACTCGTTACGCGGAAAGGAACCGTGGGTTTTCCGACGAACCTTCTCCGCACGTCTGCTACGGCATCAGTGGTGGGGCGCAATGGAACGAATGTATGGTGGCCGCCTGATCGGTGTTGAGCATCCGCTTTCGGCGGGGAGTCATCCCAACGTCGTGTCCGGGCTGGAGTTCGCCGGGTGGCTCATCCGGTCACCGAGACGGTCCGGCTCCTGACGGGCGCTCCACCGCGACGTATTCGACTGTGGTGTGAGTGAGGATCGATACCAGATGTCGACCGGTGCGGCTCCGGCCGCCCGAGCCGGAAAGGCCGTGTCAGTGAGTCTTGAGACCAGGGTGTCCGGCCGGTGAGAAGCTCGGGATGCGTCGAAAGAGCAAAAGCAGTACTCGCAAGATTGCCAGGACCGCTGCCCGCCCTTGCGCTGAAGCATCGTGAGCTGCTGAAGTTCGCGGCGGTGGGCGGAGCAGCGTTCCTGGTGGACAACGCGGTGTTCTACGGGCTGAAGCTAACTGTTCTGGAACCGAAGCCGGTGACCGCGAAGGTCATCGCGGTGCTCGTGGCGACGATCGTGTCCTATGTGCTGAACCGTGAATGGTCGTTCCGGACCAGGGGCGGTCGCGAGCGCCATCACGAGGCGGCGCTGTTCTTCCTGGTAAGTGGCGTTGGTCTGGTGCTCAGCTCCGTGCCGCTATGGATCTCCCGGTACGTGTTCCTGCTGGAGACCCCGGACGTGAGCCTGGTCACCCAGGAGATCGCCGACTTCATGAGCGCGCAGGTCATCGGCACGCTGATCGCCATGGTCTTTCGTTTCTGGGCGTTCCGGAAGTGGGTCTTCCCCGACGAGGAGGCCCACCCCGGCCGCGTACGGCTGGCTCCGGCTCCCAAGCCCAGGCCCAAGGACGAGGCGGCCTGATCCAACCCTCCACTCGCCGGGCAGCCGCGGTGCATTGACCTGGTCAGTGCCGCTCGTTGTCCCCCAGGGCCACATCACCGCAGGTCGTCGCCTTAGCGCCGGTTCCCGCGCCATTCCGGTCTCGCGCACCGCACGGCGGCCCACCACCGAAACCCCTGCTCTCGGCCTCGCCTCCTGACCTGCGTCCGTGGCCTTCACCCGAGCCTGCCGGGCGGTCGGCAGCGTCCCGTGAACTCGTTTCCTGACTTGTGTGAAAGACGGTCGACACTACTTCCTTGAAAAGGCCCACCCCCATGCCGCTCAGTACGACCCTGTCTGACGCCGCCCTGATCGAACGGTCGTGGCGAGATCCCGAGGATTTCGCCTTGCTGTTCGACAGGCACGCCGGACACATCCACCGTTATGTGGCCCGCCGGCTCGGCGACGACACGGCCGACGACGTCGTCTCCGAGACGTTCCTCGCCGCGTTCAGGCAGCGCCGCGACTACGACACCGCCCGTCCGGAGGCCCTGCCCTGGTTGTACGGCTTCGCGACCAACTTCATCCGCCGGCATCAGCGCGCTGAGAGACACCGCTATAAGGCGTACTCGAAAATGGGCGTGCTTCCCGACGCCGACGACGCCGCGGAACAAGCTCTTGAGCGGGCGAGCGCGCATGCCGTACGCCGCCCTCTCGCCCAGGCGCTCGCCTCGCTGAAGGCCCGCGACCGCGACGTCCTCTTGCTCGTGGCCTGGGCTGACCTTACCTATGAGGAGGTCGCCAATGCTCTGTCCATCCCGATTGGAACAGTCCGTTCCCGCCTCAACCGCGCGCGGGCCATCGTCCGCAGCGCCCTCGGCAGCACCGACCCCACGACGGAGCAGATCTCATGAACGACCTGACCGAACTGCGCGACCTGTTCGCCGACAAGGCGCACGCCACTGCGGACCGCCTCGCTCCCGCCCGTGCCGCCCTTCTGGCCGAGGCCCGCACGAAGCGCCGGCCCTGGGCCCGGCCGGTCGGCCTGCGGCGTCTGATGCTGGCAGGCGGCCTGGTCGCGGCGATGACCGCAGGAGTGATCGCCGTCCAGACGTTCAATCCCGCCGCGCCCGCGAGCGCCGCCGAGGTCCTGAGGCTGGCGGCCGAGGCCGCGAGCGCCACCCCGTGGCCGGAACCCCGCGACGACCAGTATCTCCACTACGAGCGGATCGCGGAGACGCGCAGCGAGAACGGCGTTCCCAACGTCGGTCCGCGCCACATCACGGGCGAGGTCTGGGAGTCCGTCGACGGCTCCCGCCCAGAACTGTGGTGGCACAAGCCGTCGAAGTCCCACCCCCAGGACCGCGAGTACAAGGAGCTCCTGACCCGGTGCCCCAGCGGACCTGGCGCGGGGCGCTCCGCCTACGCCGACCTCCGTGGGTGGCCGACCGACCAGGAGCAGCTCCGGCACAAACTTGCCGAACTCGGCAACAAGATGGTCCTCAAAAAGGACACCGCGACCCAGATCTGGCGCGCCGTCGTCAGCGTCCTCGGCAGCCCGATCCCGCCCAAGCAGCAGGCAGCCATCTTCAAGATCGCCGCGACCCTGCCGGGCATCGAGACGGAAGAGCTCAAGGACGTCACCGGCACATCGGGCATCGCCGTGACCCGGGTGGACAACCGAGGCCCCGGGGGCGCCATCTCCCGCGAATCCCTCATCTTCGACAAGACCTCCTACGTCCTCCTGGGCGGCCAGGAACTCGCGCTGGGGCAAGGGCGTGAACTCTGGTCCATCACCCGTCCGCAGATCATCGACGTACTCCCGGCCTGGTCCAAGTCCCTGAAGCCGCGCGGCTGCGCCTAATGCAACGTTCCTCATTGCATGTTGCGTTTGCCTCTGGTCAGCGGTCCTGACCAGGGGCATCGTGGATGGTGGGGAGGTGATGCTGTCATGCCGAAACTGCTGCACGCCCGGACACCGCGTGATGGCGAGGAAGAGCGTCAGATCCGCAGGCTCGCCGGTGCCCGACATGCCCCTGCCGACTGGATTCAACGTGCTCAGATCGTCGTGTTGAGCTGGGAGGGGATGCGCGGCCCGGCGATCGCCGCCCGGCTGGGCTGTCACCCGGAGACGGTGCGCCGCCGGGTGCGCCGGTTCAACGCCGAAGGCATCGACGGGCTCGGTGATCGGCCCGGGCCCGGCCGTAGACCGCGGATCACTCAGGCCGAGCGATCGCGGATCATCGCGCTGGTCAAGACGACGCCGCCGGGGCGGTTGCGCTGGCGGCCCTGGGGGGAGTTGGAGGCTGACGATGAGGAGGGGCCAGCGGTGTGGACCCTGGATGCCCTGACCGCCGCCGCCCGTGAGCAGGGCATCAACATTGCCCGCTCCCAGGTGCGCCGGATCCTGCTGAAGGAAGGGGTGAGATGGCGCCGCACCCGATCCTGGACCATGAGCAAGGACCCGGACTTCGCCGCAAAAGAACACAGGTCGTCGGCCTGTACACCGACCCGCCGCCCGGCGCGGTCGTCGTCTGCGCCGACGAACTGGGGCCGGTAACCCCGCGCACGTTCCCGCCCGCGCCCGCCTGGTCACCCGACGGCCACCGGATCAAAGCGTCGCTGGAGTACTTTCGCGGCCCTGACAAGACCTGGGTATACGGCGCGCTTCGTGTTGCCGACGGTACTGCGGTCACGATGACCGCCTCGTCTCGCAACAGCTTCTTCTACCAGCGGTTTCTCCAGCAGGTCGAGGAGGCCAATCCCGGCGAGAACGATATCTGGGTCATCGCCGACAACCTCTCCAGCCATGACAGTCTGGCCACCCGGACCTGGCTGGCCGATCACCCGCGGATCCGGCACGCGTTCATCCCGGTCGGCGCCTGCTGGCTCAACCTGCAGGAGGCGTGGTGGCGGATCTTCCGTCACCACGCGCTGGCCGGAGTGTCCTTCGCTGACGGCAGGGACATCGACCACGCCACTCGCATCGCCACCGCCCAGCTCAACCAGCGGGCTAAACCTTGGGTCTGGGGACGGCCACCACCAGCTCCCAGGCACCTACGCCGTCAGTTCACCTACAGCATTTGAGGAACGTTGCACTAGGCCGCTTTCAAGTGGGCTGATCCAAATCGCGGTCCAGGGTCACCGCAGGTCAGCGCGCCGTTCAATTCATAGCGCGCTGACCTCGCACAATCAGTCGTTTGTGAGAGTTCTGCACCTAGCCAGAGTTCTGCACCTAGCCGAGGGCGGGTTGGCCGCCCATGGCGCTGAGGGTGGCGCCGTTGACGTAGCTGGCGTCCGGGGATGCCAGGAAGGCGACAGCCGCGGCGATCTCTTCGGGGGCGGCGACGCGCTTGAGGGCGACGGCCTGTCCGGCGGATTCGAAGGCGTCGCCGAAGGCGGCGGTGCCTTCGGTGCGGGTGGGGCCTGCGGCAACGGCGTTGACGCGTACGTCATCAGGGCCGTATTCGGCTGCCCACACGCGGGTGAGGGATTCCAGGGCGGCTTTGGTGGCGCCGTAGATGCCGCTGCCGAAGCCGGGAGTGTCGGCGGCGCCGCTGCTGATGTTGACGATCGCGCCGTGTCCGCGTGCGGTCATGCCGGGGGCGAGGGCCTGGACTAGGAGGTAGGGGGCGCGCAGGTTGATGGCGATGTGAGCGTCGAAGATGGCCGGGGCGGTGTCGGCTGTGCGGGCGAAGTGGAAGATGCCCGCGTTGTTGACCAGGATGTCGACGTTGCCGGCGCGTTCGGCGAGTGCGGTCACCTGTGTGGGGTCGGACAGATCGGCGGGCTCGAAGCGGGCTCTCACGCCGAGGGCTTCGATCTGCTGGAGGGCGTCGACGGCGCGTCCCTTGTCGCGACCGTGGACGATGATGTCGGCGCCGCGTGCGGCCAGGGCCAGGGCGGTAGCGCGGCCGATGCCTGCGGTGGCTCCGGTGACCAGGGCGGTCTGCTGGGCGAGGTCCTTGCTCATGATCGTGCTTCTTTCTTCGTGGTGCGGGTGGTTCAGCGGGTGTGCCGGGCGGTGAGGACGGTGTCGTGGATGGTCACCGGCGTGCCGTCGGGCGTGGTGGCGGTGCGGGGGCGTACGGCTCGGGTGGTGACCGTCCATGCGTGTGCGGTCAGGTGGTCGGGAGGAAGGCGGCACTGAAACGCGGGTCGCGCTCGGTCATCGGTGAACTCCTCGGGGCCGTTAGGGGTGATCATGCGTGGGCGTCGTCGGCGGCGGGGATGCGGCGCGCCCACACGCCGAAGAGGATGAGGCCGGCCAGCGGGAAGGCCGCGGTGGCCAGCAGGGTCGTGCCCAGCCCGTGGTCCAGGCCGCCGGTGGCGGCCAGGACACTGGTGAGAACGGCCAGGCCCATGCCGCCGCCCAGCTGCTGCAGTCCTTGGTTGAGGCCGGCGGCGGCGCCGATGTGCTCAGAGGGGGCCTGGTGCATGATGACGGCGGTGACCGGTGCGAAGGTCGCTCCCGCGCCCGCACCGAGCAGGATCGACGGCAGCAGCACCGTGACGATCGAGGTGCCCGGTCCGGCATCCGCTGCGACCAGTGCCATCCAGGTGATGCCCAGTGCCAGGCCCGACAGACCGGTGATGCCGATGGCGCGTTCCCCCAGGCGCGGCAGCAGCCGTGGAGTGAGCTGGTTGGTGGCGATCAGTCCGACGGTGAAGGGCACCAGAGCCAGCCCGGTCTGGATCGGGGTGAAGCCGAGGACCTGCTGGGTCAGCAGTGTGGTGAAGAACAGGAAGCCGACCTGACCGGCCGGGACGACCAGCATGGAAAGCAGCGGGCCCGCGCTGCGCATGGAGGAGAAGAACGCCAGCGGCATCACCGGGTGCGGATGCCGCCGCTCACACGCCGCGAGCGCCGCGAGCGCCGCGAGGGCGACGGCGAAGGCGGCGAGCACCAGGGGGCTGGTCCAGCCGTGGTCGGCGGCAGAGGTGAAGGTGAAGACCAGAGCCACCATCGCCAGGATCGAGGCAGTGGCTCCGCCGATGTCCAATGAGGTGCGCCGACGTTCCAGTTCGGGAAGGTTGCGCAAGGTCCCGAGCAGGACCAGGACGCCGATGGGGGCGTTGACGAACATCACCCATTGCCAGCCCAGCGTCTGCGTCAGCACCCCGCCCGCGAGCAGACCGATCGCTGCGCCGGCGCCGACGGCGAGAACGAACATCGCCATCGCGCGCGAGCGCTGCGGGCCAGGCGCGGTGATTCCCATGAGCAGGACCATCACACTGGGCGCGGCCACCGCAGCCCCCACCCCCTGAAGGGCACGCGCGGCCACCAGCAACCCCGCCGAACCGGCGAGACCTCCGGCGATCGAGGCGATCACAAAGACCGTCACACCGAGGACAAGGGCCCGGCGGGGGCCGATCATGGAGCCGACCTTGCCGCTGAGCAGGATCAGGCCGCCGAAGGTCAGAGCGTAGGCGGCGACGACCCAGGACAGACCGGCGCTGGAGAAGTCCAGATCGCGGCCGATATCGGGCAGGGCCACGTTCACGATCGAGGTGTCCACGACGAACATCAGCTGCGTCAGCACCAGGATCACCACGGCCGGCGCCACCGAGCCACGCGGAACGCTCACCATCGCATCCGTCGGCGGCGCCGGCGCGGTATCGGGCCCACCCGCCGGGGCGGTGGGCGAGTTGCCTCGGGTCATTGCACCTCTCCTGTCCTGCGTCATCGCCCGCGTCGGGGCGCCTGTTGACATGGTCAGGCGGCCTAAGCCGACAGGCAAAGATTCTTGCTGCGGTGGCAAGATAGGGGCATGGATGAAGAGACCGCATCGACGATGGCGGCGGTCGGGCCCCGCCTGAAAGGACTGCGCACTCAGCGCAACCTGTCGCTGACCTCCCTGGCACAGTCCACCGGGATCTCCCTGAGCACGCTCTCCCGCCTGGAAACCGGTCAGCGCCGCCCCACCCTGGAACTTCTGCTCCCCCTGGCACGCGAGCTACGCGTGGACATCGGCGAACTCATCGGGGCGCCGCAGACCGGCGATCCCCGCCTGCACCTCAAGCCCGTCACCCGCCACGGCATGACCATGCTGCCCCTCACCCGACGAGCGGGAAGCCTGCAAGCCTACAAACTGATCATCTCGCCCAGGACGCGCTCACCCGAGCCCGAGCAGTCCAGCCACGAGGGATATGAATGGATCTACGTCCTCGACGGCCGCCTACGCCTGGTCCTGGGCGACAACGACCTGATCATGGGCCCCGGCGAGGCCGCCGAATTCGACACCCGCACCCCCCACTGGTTCGGCAACGCCGACGAGAACCCCGTCGAGATCCTCAGCCTCCTGGGCCACCAGGGAGAGCGCGCGCACCTGCGTGCCCGGACCGTACGACCCGGGGGCACCGCGGCAGGTACCGAGTGACACACGCACACGGGGTCGCCGTAGCTTCCAGCGCAAAAACAACGATTCCGTTGATCTCGGCCGGTGACGGGTCGCGGGCCTGACGACGCCGCGCGTACGGTCCGCGGGTGGCGACCAGGGAGGTGTTCTCGGCTGAGGAGTCGGAGCGGCTTCGACGGTTCCCGGAGGTGGATCGGACGGAGCTGATCCGGTACTTCACGCTGACCCCGGCGGACGAGGCGTTCGTGCGGCGGTTCCGCGGTCAGGGCAACGTGCTCGGCGCCGCGGTGCGGCTCCGCACGCTGCCATGGCTGGGGTTCGTACCCGACGACGTGCCGGAGGCACCAGCCGCGGCGGTGCTGACAAGCGCCCGGCCGACCCGGAGCAACAAGAAGCCCCAGACTCTCGGCGTCTGCCGTGAGCTGGGGCTTTGCGTCTGCTTGACCAGGACTGGCCCGGTGTGGAACGTGGTGGACGATACAGGGATTGAACCTGTGACCTCTTCCGTGTCAGGGAAGCGCTCTCCCGCTGAGCTAATCGTCCGTGCTGAAAACCAAGAGGTGGAGACGGGATTTGAACCCGTGTACACGGCTTTGCAGGCCGTTGCCTCGCCTCTCGGCCACTCCACCGGAGTGAGAGCCCGAAGACCCTTCGAGCGGAAGACGGGATTCGAACCCGCGACCCTCACCTTGGCAAGGTGATGCTCTACCACTGAGCCACTTCCGCGTGTTTCCGCCGGATGTTCTCCCTGCGGCAACGAGAGAACTCTAGCGGGTTTTCCGGGTGGTCGTGTACCCGTGCTCAGTCCGGCCGGTGCGACTGGCGGGCGACCCCGCGTTCGACCGCGGGGAGGGTAAGGAAGATCTCCAGGATGCGGGTGAGACGGTGCACCTCGGTGCGGTGGAAGGCGGGACCGTCGGCGCGGGCCAGAAGGAGGGTCAGGGCCAGCGGGGGCAGCGGGGCGGCGATCAGGTGGAGGCCGGAGGCGAGGGTGGAGGCCGTCGGGCGGGCGGGGGTGTCGGCGGGGAAGGGCACCTCCTCGGGGGCACGCCAGCTGGAGTGGACGACCCTTCGAGGAGCCTTCTCGGTGCCGGCCGCGGCCCAGTCGGCGCTGAACAGCACCGGCATGGAGTCGAGCAGGGTGGCCAGGGCGCGATCTCCGGCCGTGGTGATGTATTTGAGGATCTCCAGCTCCGGATAGGTGTCCGGGCCGGCGCGCGTGCTCCACACGCCCTCGATGATCACTCCTGACACGCTCTCCAGCGCGTCGATCAGGGACTGCCTCGGAGCGGAGTCCGGCCAGTAGACGGTGATGTCGTCCAGCGCGCGGCCCTCGCCGCGATCGAGCACGACGATCTGGGTGATGTCCGCCCCGGCGATGCCGAGCACGCGGGTGATCCTGCCGAGGGAACCCGGCTGGTCGAGCAGTGTGATCCGAAGTCGCAGAAGCATCCGCGGCCCCCCTGTCACGTCTGGTTACGCAATTACCACCATATCGAGGGGCGATTCGTCCAGCTCATCGCGGTGCGGTAGAAACAGCGAGTGGAGTCGTTGAAGTTGGGACCGCTCGAGGTCTGGCCGCCTGTCGTCCTCGCGCCGATGGCGGGGATCACCAATGCGCCCTTCCGTACCCTCTGCCGCGAGCAGGGCGGCGGGCTGTTCGTCTGCGAGATGATCACGACGCGGGCGCTGGTGGAGCGCAACGCCAAGACGTTCAAGATGATCCGGTTCGAGCCGAGCGAGAAGCCCCGCAGCATCCAGCTCTACGGGATCGACCCGGTGACCGTCGGCAAGGCCGTCCGCATGATCGCCACCGAGGATCTGGCCGATCACGTCGATCTCAACTTCGGCTGCCCGGTGCCCAAGGTGACCCGGCGGGGCGGCGGTTCCGCCCTGCCGTACAAGCGGAACCTGCTCCGGGCGATCCTGCGCGAGGCCGTGGGCAACGCGGGGACGCTGCCGGTGACCATGAAGATGCGCAAGGGCATCGACGACGACCACCTCACCTACCTGGACGCGGGGCGGATCGCCGTGGAGGAGGGCGTCTCCGCGATCGCGCTGCACGGTCGCACCGCCGTCCAGCACTACGGCGGGACCGCCGACTGGGAGGCCATCGCCCGGCTCAAGGAGGCGGTGCCCGAGATCCCGGTGCTCGGCAACGGCGACATCTGGAGCGCCGACGACGCGCGGCGGATGATGGACAGGACCGGATGCGACGGCGTCGTCGTGGGCCGGGGCTGCCTGGGGCGCCCGTGGCTGTTCGCGGACCTGGCGGCCATGTGCGACGGGAGCGACGAACGGCTCCGCCCCCGGCTGGGCGAGGTCGCGGCGACCATGGACCGGCACGCGACGTCGATGGTCGAGTGCTTCGACAGCGAGTGGCACGCCGTGGCCGACTTCCGCAAGCACGTCGGCTGGTATCTCAAGGGCTTTGTCGTCGGCTCCGACCTCCGCCGCCGCCTGGCCACCTCGGAGACCCTCGCCGGCCTGAGAGAGAGCCTCGCCGAGCTCGACCCCGACCAGCCGTGGCCCGAGGGCGTGGACGCGCCGCGCGGCAAGACCAACCCGCGTGACCGCGTCCACCTGCCCGCCGGCTGGCTGGACGACCCCTACGATCTCGCCGTCCCCGGCGCCGACGCGGAGCTCGACACCTCGGGCGGCTGACACCGCAGGCCCGGCGGCCTCGGCCGCGGACCTTCCGGCCGGCCGGGCACCCGGTCGGCCGTTCTGATCGACCGTCCCGGCGGATCGATCATCCCCGCCAGCCGACTGCCGCCGTGGATCGATCATCCCCGCGGGCCGGCCGTTTCCACGGGCCGGGCGCTCCGGGGGGTTGCCCACTCCGGAGCCCGACGTGACGAGAATGTGATCAAGTTCCAACTGGATCTCGTCAACCGTCTGGGTACCCTGCCGTCAAGAGACGTGGCTCACATGTGGAGACGGCGGTTTGACGGGCACCACATCGGCAGATGAGTTGATCGCGGAGTTCGACGCGGAACGACCCGCCCGGCGCCTGCCGGGTCGTGTGGCGGCGGTCGTCACCGTGATCGCCCTCGGACTGTCGCTCTACGTGCTGTACTGGTCGTTCTGGCCCGGCCCCGTGGTGCCGTACCGGATGGCCTTCCTCGCGGTCGTGCTGCCGCTCACCTTCGTCTGCTACAGGCGGGGAAGGCGGGACACCGACCGTCCGGGCGTCGTCGACTGGGTGCTGGCCGGGCTGTCGTTCGCGGCCTGCCTCTACCCGCTGGTCGTCTTCGACGATTTCATCCGGCGCGCGGTCGAGCCGACGACCCTCGACGTGGTGGCCGGGGCGGCCATCGTGCTGCTGGTCCTCGAGGCCTGCCGCCGCACCGTCGGCTGGATCCTGCCCGCGGTCTGCGTCGGGTTCTTCCTCTACGCCTATTACGGCGGCTACCTGCCCTTCGACTGGGTCATCGGGCACCGCGGCTACGGCATCGAACGGATCATCGTCTCGTTCGTGATGGGCACCGACGGCGTGTACGGCGTGCCGCTCGACGTGGCGGCCACCTACATCATCCTGTTCACCATCTACGGCGCGGTCCTCGACCACTCGGGGGCGGGGAAGTTCTTCGTGGACATCTCCCTGGCCGCCTTCCGCCGCTCGCGTTCGGCGCCCGGCCGTACGGTGACCCTCGCCGGCTTCCTGCTCGGCACGGTCAGCGGCTCGGGCGTCGCGACGACGGTGAGCGTGGGCAGCGTCGCCTGGCCGATCCTGCGCAGGGCCGGTTACCCGCCCGAGCAGGGCGGGGGAGTGCTCGCGGCCGCGGGCATCGGCGCGATCCTCTCCCCTCCCACGCTGGGCGCGGCGGCGTTCATCATCGCCGAGTACCTGCGGGTCGGCTATCTCACCGTGCTGATCTACGCGATGATCCCCACGATCCTGTACTACCTGGGCATCTTCCTGGCCATCGAGATCGACGCCCGCAAGTACGGCACGCGGGCGGTCGAGGTGGACGCGCCGAGGTTCTGGCCGCTGCTGCGCCGGTTCGGGTACCACTTCAGCTCGCTGTTCGTGATCGTCATCCTGATGGCCCTGGGCCAGTCGCCGTTCCGGGCGGTCGTGTACGCCACGGTGCTGGCCTTCGCGCTCTCCTTCCTCGACCCCGAGCACCGTCTCGGTCCCGCGAAGGCGGCGAAGGCCCTCGCCGCGGGCACGATGGGAGTGCTGCCCGTCGCGGCCACCTGCGCCGCCGCCGGCCTGATCGTCGCCGTCGTCACGCTCACCGGGCTGGGTCTCAAGGCGAGCTCGCTGATCGTCGGGGCCTCGGGCGGGATTCTCGTCGTCACCGCGCTGCTGTGCGCGCTGGCGGTGCTCCTGCTCGGTCTCGCCGTACCGGTGACCGCGTCGTTCGTCATCGCGGCGGTGATCATCGGACCGGCGCTGATGGGGCTCGGGGTCAGCCAGGCCGAGGCCTACATGTTCATCTTCTACTACGCCGTGCTGTCGGAGGTCAGCCCGCCCACGGCGCTCTCGGCCTTCGCGGCCTCGGCCATCACCGGCGGCAACGCCTACCGGACCATGATGGCCACCTGGAAGTACACGCTGCCGGCCTTCCTGGTCCCCTTCGCCTTCGTGCTGACCCCCGGCGGGTCGGCGCTGCTGGCCCAGGGGGCGGCGGGGGAGATCCTGGCGGCCACGGCGGTCTCGGCGGTCGCGGTGGCGGCGCTGGCCGCCGCCACCGGGGGCTGGCTGCTCGGCCCGGCGGGACTTCCCGAGCGGGTCCTGTGCGGGGTGGCCGCCGTCCTGCTGCTGTTCCTGTCACCCCTCCCGGCGCTCGCCGGGGCGGGCTTCCTGATCCTCGCCGTCGCCCTGCACCTGGTCATGAGAAAACGAGAGGCAACGCCGTCGACGACTCCCTCCTGAAAGAGGGGCTTGACCCATCCGGAAGCGCGGCATCGTGCCGCGTTTCCCCCCGCCTGAAGGCGGAGGTTTCCACACTGGAGGAAATTGATGACCGTCAAACGCGTGGCCGTCCTGCTGGCCGCCGGGGCGCTGTTCCTCGGTGGCTGCGGCGGTGACCGATCCGCCGAGCAGGCCGCGGACCAAACCGCGGGCCAGCCCGCCGCGGGTAAGCGGCTGTCCATCGCCACCGGCAACACCACCGGCGTCTACTACGTCCTCGGGGGAGGGCTGGCCGACCAGATCGGCAAGGGCATCCCCGGGTACCAGGCGACGGCCGAGGCGACCGGCGCCTCGGTGGAGAACATCCAGCGGGTCGTCAGGGGCGACTCCGACATCGCCTTCACTCTCGCCGACTCCGCCGCGGACGCGGTCGCGGGCAAGGACTCCTTCACCGCTCCCCAGCCGATCCGTGCCATCGCCCGCCTGTACGACAACTACACCCAGGTGGCCGCCACCACCGAGTCGGGGGTGAAGTCCGTCGCCGATCTCAAGGGCAAGCGGGTCTCCACCGGCTCCCCGAACTCCGGTACGGAGGTCATCGCGCTGCGCCTGCTGAGGGCGGCGGGCCTCGACCCGGACAAGGACGTCACCCGCCAGTCGCTGGGCCTGCCCGAGAGTGTGCAGGGCATCAAGGACGGCACCCTCGACGCCCTGGTCTGGTCGGGAGGTCTGCCGACCCCGGGCATCACCGACCTGATGACCTCGCTGGGGGACAAGGCCGCCTTCGTCCCGCTGGACGGGGTGCTGCCCGCGATGCAGAGCGAGCACGGCCCGGTGTACGCCGCGGGCACGATCGCCAAGGATGTCTACAAGACCCCCGCCGACGTGTCCACGATCGCGGTGCCCAACCTGCTCGTGGTGAACGAGAAGATGGACCCCGCTCTCGCGGAGAGCCTGACCAAGTTGCTCTTCGACCGCAAGGCCGACCTGGAGAAGGTCCACCCCTCGGCCAAGGAGATCACCCGCGAGAACGCCCCCAAGACCGAACCCGTGCCCCTGCACGACGGCGCGAAGAAGTACTACGGCTGACCCACCGAAGGCCCGGCGACGACGCGGCCGCCCGGACGACGGGGCCGCCCGCGGGAACGGCCGTTCTCACCCGCGGGCGGCCCCGTCGTCCTCGCCCTGATGTCGGCGCCGGCCGTGCGCCGTTCTCACCCCAGGGTGTATCCGGCCGCCTTCGCCCCGGTGCCGGCACCGGCCAGGCGCCGCTCTCACCCGCGGGCGTACCTGGCCGCCATGGCGTGGAAGACCTCCTTCGGCTCCCACCGGGTGTCGTCGATCATCTTGACGACGCCGTAGGAGCCGAGGTCGAGGTCGCCCGGCCGCGTGTATCCGGCGAAGGTGAACCAGAACGCGCTGTCCACGCCCTCCTCCTCGAAGACGTCGAGCAGTTCGTCGAAGTAGCGGACCTGCTCGCCCTCGTCCCGCACGGCGCCTTCTGGAACGGTCCACGCCATGCCTCCGCGCAGTCCCGCGCCCCGGTAGGCGCAGGTGCCGAACTCGGTCACCGCGACCGGCTTGCCGTGCCCGGCGTGCGCGCGGACCTCCTCGCGGAAGACGGCGGCGTTGTACTCGGCGCGGTAGGCGTCCACGCCGACGAGGTCGAACGGGCTCCAGTCGACGAACTCCCAGGGCGCGGAGGCGTAGGTGATCCTTCCCTCGAACCGTTTCCGCGCGCCCGCCGCCGACTCGGCGAGGAAGGCGTTCAGCCGCTCCAGGAGCGGCCCCAGCGCCGCCCAGTCCTCGGGGGTGGAGTAGGACATCAGGGCGTTCAGCCGGTCCATGACCGTGTCTCCCGGCAGGAAGCCCTTGGCGAAGCCACTGATCTCGCAGCCCATGACGTAGACGACCTCGGCTCCCGCCCGCCGTAGGGCCTCCGCGCGCTCGGCGCACTCGGCGAAGTACGGCAGCATCTCCTCGGTGGTCAGTTCGCAGGGGAACGGCGCGAACCACACCTCCAGGCCCGCCGCGGCGGCGTGCTCGGCGGCGACGCCGAGCCGGGCGGGGTCGCCGCCCGAGACGCGTACGGCGGTGCAGTGCAGCTCGTCGGCGATGACCCGCATCTCGCGGCGCACCACCTCGGGGTCGAACGCCTCGCGGGAGCTGTTGCCGCCCGGGTGGAAGGCGGTGTCGTAGTTGATTCCTCTGGCGCGCATCGCGTCTCCTTAACGGGTGAACCGATCGCCGAACCCGCGTTCGAGGAGGTCGAAGGCGAGATCGACGTCTTCCGTGAGCCTGCGCCCCGCCTCGGGAAGCGGTGTCCCCGAGGCCAGGCGGTTGAAGAACGTCTCCTTGAGCGTGAGGACGGCCGCGGAGATCTGCGCGGCCATCAGCGAGGCGGTCAGGTCGTCGATCCGGCAGTCGTCGATCCCCGTCAGGGCCTGTGTGAGCGCGAGCCGCTCGCTGTACTGGATCCCGTTGACCCCCGCGACCAGCGTCGGGCTCTCGACGATGATCCGCATCATCGTGATCAGCGCCTCGGGTTCCACGTCGCCGGGATCGGCCGCGAACGCCCGGTAGTGCCGGCGCAGCGCGTCGAGGGGGGACTGCCCGGGCCGCCGTCCGGCCACGACCTTCGCCACGTCGTCGTCGGCCACCGAGCTCAGGACCAGGGACTCCTTGGTCGGGAAGTAGGTGAACAGGGTCACCTTCGCGACTCCCGCCGCGGCGGCGATCTCGTTGACGGTCACCGCCTCGAACCCCCGCTCGGCGAAGAGCCGCATCGCCGCCTCGGCGATCGCCTGCCGCGTCTGCCGTTTCTTGCGCTCCCTGAGTCCGGTCACAGGGCGACAATAACCGAACCGGGTTCAAAATCAAACCCGGTTCGGTTTATTGTCATGGCGAGTCACGCCCGGACCCCGTCACCGCGGACGCGGCGCGCCCATCCAGATGAGAAGGACGGCCGGGCGATGCCGAGCATGATCTGCACTTTGTCGTCGTGGCCGGTGGTGAGTTTGACGGAATCGGCGATGCGCTGGGTGCGGAGCGGTAGACCGGCGACTCGATCGGAGATGGTGAGGGCCGCGTCGTGTATCCCCGGTGGGGACCGTTCAGGGGAAGCGGGGGGGAGGCGAGATCGACCCCGCCGTCCTCGGCGGGTTTCTAGCGGAGCAACCGGACGGCGTCGGCGATGACCACCCCGTCGGCGGCGTTGCTCAGCTCGATCGTGGCCAGCCCTTCGGCCATGCGGTACCTGCCGAGCGACACCCACGATCCGCCGCGTGGCTCCGTCACCCCGGGCGTCCGCTGATCGACCCGCACCACGCTGGTCCCGCCCGCGTGGATGATCGTGAAGGGTGCGTTGCTCGCGCGATTCTCGTGCACGGTATGGGAGACCTGAACCTCGTAGTCGCCGTCGTGCGGGACCACCGGGCGCCACCGGACGACCCGCTCGCCCGCCCCGGCAGGCGCCGAGCGGTAGTTGCCGCCCCGGTAACCGGCCACGCTCGTTCCTGCCGACCAGGCGCCGCTGACCACCTGGTAGCCGAGCTCGTCGTTGTCGACCACCACCTCGTCGCGCACGTCGGCCTGAGACGGCGCGTCGATCAGACTCAGCGCGTCCAGCGAGACCAGCGTGCCGCCTCCGCGGCCCACCCCGGATGCGGTGAATCGGATCTTGTGCCGGCCGGCCTTCAGATCAACGGTGCCGAGTTGTGCGACGTCGTAGCCGTCGGCCCGGTCCGCCGTGGTGTCCAGCACCGCGGTCCTGGGCCGGCGACCGTTGACCGTGACGGTGACCAGACCGCCGGCGGCGGCTCGGAAGTAGCGCAGCAGCAGCTCATAGGAACCCGGCCGCCGGACGTCCACGGTGTACTCGACGTGGGCGCCGGTCCGGTCCGGCGTGAACACGGCCCGGCTTCCCTGGCGGGCCACCGGATCCGCGACGATCGACACGGCGCCGCCGGAGGCGTGCGCGCCGGTCGAGAGGTCGACGAGGTGTTCGGTGTAACGGGAGTACTTGCGCAGGCTGTCCCGGCCGTCGGTCAGCCATTCGAGGGAGAACCGGCAGATGGCCACCCGGCGAGGGAAGCTCGGGTTGTCGCCGTCGCAGCCGTAGACCAGCAGGATCGTGCCGTCCGAGAGCCGGGCGAGCTCGGAGTAGTACGACCGGCCCTCGTTGATCACCCGGCTGTAGCGGAACGAGTGCGCCTCGTCGTAGCTGACCGAGACCGTCAGGTTCGTACGCACCGGCGAGTCGGGGCGGCTGAACAGCATCCGGTCCACCTCGGACCTGCCCGGCCCGCCGGTGTAGCGCAACAGGCTCGCGTCCACGGCGTTGAACGTGCCGGTAGACCCGTCCAGGCGCGGCGGCGACCAGGTCAGCCCGCGGTCGGCGCTGACCGACACGATCCGCTGCCGGTTACCGCCCGACGCGGCGCGGCCGTTGACCAGCACCGTTCCGTCGGATCGCTGGACCACCCTGGCCTCGTTGATCGGGTACTCGACGGAGACCGGTACCTCCGAGGTCGTCTGCCAGGTCTCGCCGTGGTCGTCGCTGTAGATCGATGCCACACCGTAGTACCGCTGCTCGACGGTGTTGCCGATGATCACCCGGCGGTGGGAGCAGTTGAGCAGCAGCCGGCCGTTGTCCAGCTGGATGCCGTGGCCGGGGCCGGGACCGTGCAGAGCCCAGTCGTAGGGGAAGTGGTCGAACAGGCCGGACATCTCGCGCGGCTCGCCCCACGTGCGGCCGCCGTCGGCGCTGGAGATCATGTAGAGGTCGCCGATGTCGCCGGAGCAGCCCGTGTTCTCCGGCAGCAGGATGGACAGCATGTAGAACAGGAAGATCCCGCCGGTGGTCCGGTCGACGACGAACGCCGGGTTGCCCCACGACTGGCCGCCGACCGACGCCACCAGCGTCTGCGTCTGCTCCCAGGTGTCGCCGCCGTCATGGCTACGGCGCACCAGCAGGTCCCGGGGGCCCGCGTCGCACACCTCGTGCCGTCCCTCGGTGGCGACGAGGATGGTGTCGTCCGGCAGCACGGCCAGCCCGTGGACGTGGTAGCTCTCCAGCGGGTCCACGGTGTTGTCCCACAGCGTGGTGTCGTCGAAGGAGATCGGCCGCCGCCGAGCGGCCGCCGCGCTCGCGGTGGGTACGGCCGTGCCGATCGCGGCGGCCAGTGACGCCGCGGCGACCCCGATTCCGAAGGTCCTGCGGCCGATGTGTGTGTGCTGGGGATCTGGCTGTGCCACGTTCTACCTCCGGGGTAAGAGATACGCTTCGTCGTTGGTGAGCAGGGCGATCAGGTCGTGCCGTTCGGTCTCGGTGCACGGCAGGAGTGGCGCGGCCACGTGCGGTGGGCACAGCCCGCGGTCGTCGAGCACCGCCTTGATCGCGGGCACTCCCGGCCGCACGGAGTGCAGTGCGAGCAGCCGGTCGATCACCCGCTGCGCGTCCTCGGCGTCGGCGTCTCGCCCGGTTTCGTGGGCGGCGACGAGCTCAACGGCCAGCCGGGGTGCCAGGTTCGCGATGCCCGGGACGATGCCGTCGAGACCGAGCCGCAGTGCCGAGAGCAGCTGGGTCTCCGCCCCCTGGCTCACGCCGAAGTCGGGCCGGCGCCTGGCGGCGGAGACGATGTGGCCCAGCAGTTCCAGGTCGCCGGAGCTGTCCTTGATGCCGACCACGTGCGGCATCGCCACCAGCCGGTCGATCAGCGCCGGGCCGAGCGGGTTGCTGTAGCGCGGAGCGTTATAGGCGACCACAGGAACACCGAGACCGGCCAGGGCCGCGTAGTGAGCGGCGATCTCGTCGTCGCGGTGCCGGAAGTAGATGGGCGGGCTGAGCACGAGTGCGTCGGGCCGGGCCGCCGCGACCGCCGCCGCGCGATCGAGCGCCTCCGCGGTGCCGGCCGCGGTGACGTTGCACAACACCGGCCCGCCGGTGAGCTCGCGCCACTGCCTCGCCACCTGTTCGGCGAACTCGGCGAGCGCGGAGACCGGCAGCAGCGGACCCTCGCCGTTGCTGCCGAACAACATCAGGCTGCGCGCATCCGCCGCGGCGAGCGCGTGGAGCAGTCCCGTCGCCGCCGCGGCGGACGGCGTTCCCGGCTCGCTCATCGGGGTGACGAGCGGGATCATCACGCCGCTGAGGAGCCGCCGGCCGTCGGTCGGCATCAGTACCCCTTGATCTCGGGCCAGGCGAGCTCGACGCCGTCGGTGGCCAGCTCACCCTGGAACGCCCGCAGCCGCGCGCCGTCGGCGTGCACCTGCTCGGGCTCCAGCCCGTGTTCGAGGCAGTGTGCGGCAAGCGCGCCGGCCACCTCGCCGATGTTCCACTCCACCGGATGCAGGCGATAGCAGCCGTTGGTGATGTGGGTGGTGCCGATGTTCTTGGCCGCCGGCAACAGGTTGCGCAGTCGGACCGGGAGCAGCGCGCCGAGCGGGATCTGGAAGGGAGAGCTGGCGACGTCGATGTAGGTGTCGCCGCCGGTCGAGGGATGCAGGTCGATGCGGTACATGCCGATCCCGACCGAGTCGGGGTAGCTCACCGCGCCGGCCTCGCCGCGCACCGACATAGACAGATCCTGCTCGACGATCCGATAGCGGGCGGTGATTCGCCGGGACTCCCGGATGTAGGGTGCTTTGGCCAGCCCGTCGGCAGTGCCCATCACGTCGCCGCGTAACCGGAGTCCCGGCCAGCCGGTACCGCCGTCCTGGCGTGGCGCCTCGGTCTGCAGCCAGTAGAGCATGCTCATGCTCAGCTCGCGGGCACCGGCCAAGTGCTTGTCCCGTTCCTCGTCGCTCACTCCGATCAGCGGGCCGGGCAGATAGTCGATCATCGGCCAGTTCACGATGGTCACATCGCTGTCGGCGAACCCCGGCCGAAACACGTTGCGGGACAACACCCTGCGGAACGCCCACAGCTCCTTGTCGCCGGGATCCGCGCGCTGGTCGGCGACGACCGGACCGGACGCGGCGTTCGGGATGAACTCGCGCCGCACGTTCTCGAGCGTCCTCGGGTCGGGCGCGCTCAGGCTGAGCAACGGGTTCGGCCACTTCGGCGGTTGGTAGCGCACCCAGTCCGAGTAGCCGGCGGGGGGGTCGATCGTGTGGTTCTCCCCGGCCCGGTGGTCGACCGCGAACACCCACGAGAACGCCTGCATGTTCGCCGGCTGGGCCTTCTCGGGGGCGCTCGGCTCGCCGGTGTCGTGCCGGGACTCGAAGCCGGTGACGTGCTCGGCGCCGGTGAGCGGCAGCAGGTCGCCGAGCTCGGTGGCGTCCACAACGTACTGAGCGGTCACGTCGAGCCGGTGCCCGTCGGCTCCCTCGACGGTGACGGCGGTGACCCGGTCGCCGTTCACGGCCGCGCCGAGAACCTTGTGACCGTACAGGATGCGCAGCCGACCGGCCGACACGTACGGCGCGACCATGGCGTCGAGCACGGCGGCGGCGACCTTGGGCTCGTGGCACAGCCTTGAGACCCGCCCCTCGCCGGGGTTGAGGTCCGGACGGGCGCGTGCCTCGTCGGTCAGCGGGTACCACGTCCGGTAGTGGTCCCGGATCGCGTTGCGCAGCCCGCGGTAGCTGCGGGTGCACCCGAACTGCTCGATCCAGGTGTGCTCGTCCGGTGGTACTCCCTGGCTGGTGAGCTGGCCGCCGATCCAGTCGGTCTCCTCGACAAGGACCACGGACCGGCCTCGGCGCAGTGCGGCCAGCGTGGCGGCGACCCCGCCGAGCCCGCCGCCGGCGACGAGGATGTCGGTCGTCGTCTCGGATTCCCTTGTCACGCGGATATTCCCCCATCGTTGTCGTGTTTTTCGTTCTGGTACAACCGGAAGCGTTTCGGTTCCTCGGTGACCGGCACCCGAACCGGGTCACCGGCTCCCGGTGGGCTGACGTAGAGATCGCCGTTGCCGCGGGCGATCCCGGTGACCTCGTCGGCGGTGCGCCGGTAGGCGGTGACCACGACGTCCGGTGCGGCGTTGAGCAGCGGGTGCCCGTCCAGCGTCACGGTCAGCCGGTCGCCGGCGACCACGGCAAGCCGGCCGTCGCCGAGCGGCAGGTTGGCCAGTTCGGCGGCCTCTCCGGGGTGGGCGAACCGCCAGCCGTCCCGCTGGGCGTCGGCGAGCTCGCCGAACGCGAGGTAGGCGAGCAGGCCGCCCCAGGCCATTAGCCCGTCGGAGCGCGCCTGAAGCGCCCGCACGTCCTCGCCGGAGGTGGCCGGGTAGTTCTCGCGGACGTGGCTGTGCATGTCCCATTCGGACAGGAACAGCCGCAACAGCGCGGAAACCATTGGGCGGCCGGCCTCGGTGAGCTCGTAGCGGCGCAGGCCCTCGATCGCGAGGAACGCCATCGGTGCCCAGATGCGTCCGCGCCAGTAGGTCGCCGCGTAGCCGGGATCGTCGCGGGCGGCGCTCGGCAGTGGCGGGTCGCCGCCGAGTGTCTCCGGCCGCAGCAGCCGGGCAACGAGGGCGGCGGCCCGCTCGGGGTCCGGCATCCCGGCCAGCAGCGGGTACAGCATGGTCGGCGAGACGTGCAGGTCGTGCTTCCCGTCGGCCCGCAGGTTCCGGTAGCCGCCTCGGTCGGCGTCCCACAGCAGCGGGTTCGCGGCCGCTCGCGCCGCCGTCGCCTCGGCACGCAACCGTTGCGCCACCTCGGGTTCGCCCAGCGTGTCGGCGATCTCGGCGAGCGCGTCGGCGTCTGCGATGTGCAACGCGACGAGCCCGACGTCGGCGAGGTTCATCGTGTGCGTGTCCGGGTCGTAGGCCACGTCGTCGTACATCGGAGAGTCGTCCAGGCCGGACTCCCGTTTCGTCCGGTCCAGGGTCGCCGACTCGGGGTCGCCGGGAACGGGGTCAGAGCCCCAGGCGAGCAGGCCGTGTGGGCCGCGGCGCACGCGAAGCCACCAGTCGTGCCAGGCCAGCAGCGCCGGGAACGTGTCGGTGAGCAGCGCCCGGTCTCGGGTGTCGTCCGACAGTCCACTCGCGAGGTAGGCCTTGTGGACGGTCAGCGCCCCCACCGGGGGTTGTGACCGGTCAGCGGTGGTGCCCTTGTCGTCGGACACCCGGTTCGGGATCATGCCCGTCGCGTCGGCGAAGGGCAGGATCTGGCCGAAGATCCCGCGGGCGTAGTCGCGGTCGACGGTGCCGGCGACCAGCCCGGTGAAGAACGTGTCCCACGCGTGCAGCGCCCAGCTGCCGTAGAAACCCTTACGCTGCGCGGACACGAAGTCCCGGGAGGTCGGCGTGAGCACCCGGCCGAGATCCGGCGCGTAGATCGTGTTCCAGGTGACGGCGCGGGTCGCGGCCGCGGCGGCGTCGCCGAGCCAGCCGCTCGACCGCGGCGCGGTGCGTTCGGCCTCGGCCCGCCTACGGTCCAGCACGGCGGCGACGTCGTGGGCACCGCCGGGCACGCCCTCCGGGGCCACGTACAGGTCGACCTCGTCGGCGAACTCCAGCACCAGGCCTTCCGCCGGTACCGAACCGTCGACCCGCCAGAGCTCACCGCCGACCCGCACGAGTCCGCCGTCGGCGGCTACGTCGGTGCCACGCCACCCGTCGAGGACCACGAGCACACCCGCGGTTCCCTTGGCCCGGACGTACAGCGCATCGGTGGGTCCGCCGGCCATGACCAGGTGCAGCTGGCCGCCGCCCGCCTCGACAGTGACCTCCGCGTAGCTCCCGTCGACGGTGTGGTGCCCGAGCCGGACCAGCCCGTCGCGCCAGGTGAACCCGTCGAGGGGGGCGCCGGGCACGCCGAACCGGATCCGCAGTCCGGACGGCAGGTGGACCATGCCGGTGTGGGTCGTGACGTCCCAGGTGTTCCAGCCTACGGTCATGCCTCAACTCCCAGGTCGAGCGCGGCGTCCAGCAGGGTTTGGGTGTACTCGTGGCGGGGTGCGCCGAGCACCTCGCCGGCGGGGCCTTCCTCGACGACGACGCCGTGCCGCATCACAGCGACCCGGTCGGCGATCTGGTGGACCACGCCCAGGTCGTGCGAGATGAACAGCAGCGCGAGCCGGTGGCTGCGCCGCAGGTCCACGAGCAGCCGCAGGATCTGCGCCTGCACGGACACGTCGAGAGCCGAGACCGCCTCGTCGCACACCAGCAGCCGTGGCCCGACCGCGAGCGCGCGGGCGATGCTGACCCGCTGGCACTGGCCGCCGGACAGGTCTCCGGCGCGTCGTTCGGCCACGTCGCCGTCAAGACCGACGTCGGCCAGCACCCGGTGCAGCGCCTCGGCCCGGTCGCCCGGTGGTGCCGAGGCCGGATGCGTTCGCCAGGCCTCGCCGATGAGCGCGGCCACGGACATCCGCGGGTTGAGCGACGAGCGTGGGTCCTGGAAGACCATCTGGATCGCGCGCTGCAACTCGGGCGGGCGCCGTCCGGCCGGGCCGAGTGGTCGTCCGTCGAAGGTCACCGACCCGGAATCCGGCCGCTGCAGCCCGACCACACAGCGGGCGACCGTGGTCTTCCCGGAGCCGGACTCGCCCACCACCGCGAGGGTCTCCTCCGGCGCGACCCGCAGGCTCACCCCGTCGACGGCGACCAGACCGCCCCGACGGCGCCGGCCACGGCCACGGCCACCGAAGGTGACCCGCAGGTCGGACACCTCAAGCATGTCGCTCATCGGTCGAGCACCTCCTCGGCGAAGTGACAGGCGCTCCATCGGCCCGGAGCGACCTCGCGAACCGCCGGCACCTCGACGCGACACCGGTCCCGGGCGAGCGGGCACCGCGGATGGAACGCGCACGCGAACGGCCGGTTGGCGGGCGTCGCGGGCGTTCCGGGAAGCGGGTCGGCGAGCGCGGTGCGGGTGCGCACCGCCGGCACGCTCGCCACCAGTGCCCGCGTGTAGGGATGTGCCGGGCGCCGCAGTGCGGCGCCGGCCGGCCCGCGCTCGGCGACGCGTCCGGCGTACATGACCACCACCTGGTCGGCGACGTGTGCGACCACCCGGAGGTCGTGGCTGACCAGCAGCATCGCCAATCCCTGCTCCTGCTGGATCGAGCGGAGCAGGCGCAGGATCCTGGCCTGAACGGTGACGTCGAGCGCGGTGGTCGGCTCGTCGGCGAGCAGCAGTGAGGGGCTGCCGGCCAGGGCGAGGGCGATCATGGCGCGCTGCCGCAGTCCGCCGGAGAACTGGTGGGGATAGCTGTCCATCCGCCGCGCCGGCTCCGGCACCCCGGCCCGGTCGAGTAGGTCGACCACCGCGCGCCGTACCTCGGCACGTGGCCGCCCGTCCCGCCGCAGGATCTCGCCCACCTGCCGGCCGATGGTCAGGCTCGGGTTCAGCGCGGCGAGTGGGTCCTGGAAGATCATCGATATCTCGTGGCCCCGGACCCGCCGCCGCCGGTCGGGGCCGGACCGCAGCAGGTCCTCCCCACGCCACAGCAACTCGCCGCCGGTCGTGGCGCCGTCGGGTAGCAGACCGATCACCGCGAGTGCGGTCATCGTCTTGCCGCTGCCCGACTCGCCGATCAGGCCGACCGTGGTGCCCGCGAGCACGTCGAACGACACGCCGTCCACGATGCGGATCGCGTCCTCGGCGCCGCCGTCCGGAGTGGGCAGGTCGACGACCAGCCCGTCGATTCGCAGCAGAGGGCCGTCCGGCACCGGGTTCGCCGTGCCGGCCTCCTGAGGCCGCTGCACTGTCACCCGGCCGCTCATCGCGCGCCGACGAGCCGGACACCGGAGAAGTCAGGCAGCCCGCTCGGTTCCGGCGTGAACCCGTCGATTCTCGTGTTCCAGGCGTAGGCGAGGTTCACCGTCATCGGGTACATACCGACCGCGTCCTGCCAGATGATCTCGCTGGCCTGGCCGTAGAGATCGGCGCGCTCGGCCTCGTCGGCGCTCGCGCCCGCCTTGGCGAGCAGCGTGTCCAGCTCCGTGTTGCAGTACCCGGTGCGGCCCGCCGCGCACGGGTAGAGCCGGCCGAGGTTGCTCGCCGCGTCGTAGGTCGGCGTCGCGAGCTGTTGGAAGTTGATGTCCCAGTTGAGGGCGAGCAGGTCCTTGGTGAAGACTGCCTTCTCCTTCTCCAGTACGTCCACCTTCACGCCGATCTCGGCGAGCCCGGACGCCACCGCCTGGACGAACGGACGGAACTCGGCGTCGGAGAACTGCAGCCGCAGCTTGCCGTCGAAGTCGAAATCGGCGGCCTGCAACGCGGCCTTCGCGGCCTGCGGATCGTAGCCGCCCGGCTTCTGCTTCACGTAGCCGAGCACCGAGGGCGCCACCGGGGCATCGGCCAGAGCGCCGGTCTCCGGATACAGGTTCTTGATGATCGTGGAGAAGTCGACCGCCTGCCACAGGGCGCGGCGCACCTGCGGGGTCTTCAGCGCGGGAATCGAGGAGTTGAACCACATCGTGAACACCGCGGTGCTCGGCACCGTCTTGACGGTCACGTTGTCCGCATCGCGCAGCACGGACAGCTGGTCGTCCGGGATACCCCAGACGACGTCCACCTCTCCGGTGCGCAGTGCGGTCAACCGCGCCGAGAGGTCTGGGATGTTGCGGATCTCCAGGTTGTCGAGCCCCGGTACGCCGCCCCAGTACTTCTTGTTCGGGGCCAGCGCCAGCACCTCGCTCGGCGCGAACCGGCCCACGGTGAACGGGCCGGAGCCGACCGGATGCTCGAAGAACGCGGTGTCGTCGGTCTTGACACTGCCCGGGATGACGTAGAACAGGCCGAGCTTGCGCGGGATCGACGCGTCCGGGACCGGCGCGGTCAGCGTGACCTCGTTGTCGGCCGGCGCGGTCATCTTGTAATCGGGGAAGTTGGCGGCGTTCGGGCCGTCCAACGTCATCATCCGGTCGAACGAGGCGACCACATCGCGGGCGGTCACCGGCTTGCCGTCGGAGAACGTGACGCCGCGGCGAAGGTGGAACGTCCACTCCGCCGCGGTGGCGCCGGGCTCCCACTTCTCGGCGAGATCGCCGGCGACCTTGCCGTCGGCGACCGGCCGCACGAGCCGGCCGAAGATCGCCTGTGCGGCAAGCTGCGTTCCGGTCGTCGCGCCCTGAGCCCCATGCGGGTCGAGGCTCTCGATCGGATAGGTACCCGCGGCCGTCAGCTTCTGCTGGGCGGGGTCGCCGCCACCGCCGGTGGTCGTGGAGCAGCCGGTCAGCAGCAGAATGGCCACGGCCGCGATCGCCGTTCTCTTACGGAACTCGATCATTGAGTTCTCCCGTCAGGAAAAGGGGGTCAGGTCCGGCGGCGACGGTGCCCGTAACGAGCGGTGAGCTGGTCGCCGAGAATGCCGATGTTTATGATCAGCAGGGACAACGCGATGCCCGGCAGCGTCGAGATCCACCAGGCGGTCTCCAGATACTGCTGGCCGTTCGCGATGGTCTGTCCCCACGAAACGGTCGTGGATGGCAGTCCGATGCCGAGGAAGCTCAGGCCTGCCTCGGCCAGCACGACGAGGGCGAACTCGAGCGTGGCCAGCGCGACGACCGGGCCGAGGGTAAAGGGCAGCACGTGCCGGACGATGATCGACCAGATCGGCACGCCCATCACCCGAGCCGCGTCGACCCACGCCCGCTCGCGCAGCGACAGCGCGACGCCGCGGGTGACTCTGGCGAAGGAGATCCAGGCCGTCACCGACAGCGCGAGGACCACCACCAGGACACTGCGGGCGAACACGCCGGCGATCACGATCGCGAGGAGGATCGCAGGGAACGCCTGCAGTACGTCGATGATCCGGGCCAGCACCGCGTCCAGCCAGCCGCGGGCATAGCCGGCGACGATGCCGATCCCGACCCCGACCAGGCATGCGACCAGCACCGTCGCGAGCCCGATCGACAGTGACGTGCGGGCGCCGTAGACGATCTGCGCGAGGATGTCCCGGCCGAGCGCGTCGGTGCCGAGCCAGGCGACGCCGCCGGACACGGTCTGCGCGCCAGGGGCGAGCAGGCGGTCGGGCAACGGGGTGTGCACCGGGTCGTAATCGATGACGAGCGGCCCGATCACCGCCACCAGCACGTACATCGCGATCACCACGTACGGCACGCGGGCCGGCGCACCCCAGCGCCGGCGCGTCGCGACCTGTCGGGGCAGGGTCGCGGCCCGGCTCATGACATCCCCTCGCGGGTTCGGTGAGGCCTCTCCCGGTCGGCCTGTGTCCATGATTCGCTCGCAAGCTCGCTCATGACCCGGCCTCCGTACGGATGCGCGGGTCCAGCCGGGTGTAGAACACGTCGGCGACGATGTTGAGCACCATGACGATGCCGGCGATCAGCAGGGTCACCGCCTGCACCACGGCGTAGTCGCGGTTGGCGACCGCGTCGACGACCAGTGAGCCGAGCCCCGGCCAGGCGAAGACGTTCTCCACGATCACCGCGCCGCCCATGAGCGCGCCCATCTGCAACCCGACGATCGTCACGACTGGGATGAGCGAGTTGCGCAGCGCGTGTCCCAGCAGGACCTGTCGCTCGGTGAGCCCCTTGGACCGTGCCGTCTGGACGTACGGCTCGCGCATCGCCTCCGTGACACTGCTTCTGGTGAGGCGGGCGACGATGGCGGTGAAGGGGAAGGCCAGCGTCACCGCCGGCAGCACCAGATGTGCGGGTGTGCCGACCCCGGCGCTCGGCAGCAGCCGCAGGCCGAGCGCGAAGGTCAGGACCAGCATGATCCCCACCCAGAACGTGGGGAAGGACTGCAGCGCGATCGTCGCCGCGGACACCACCCGGTCCACCACGCCGCCGGACCGGCTGCCCGCGATGAGCCCGAGTACAAGACCGACGACGACGGCGATGACCGTCGCGGTGAGCGTGAGGTCGATCGTCGCGGGCAGCCGCTCAAGCACCGCGTCCATCGCCGGGCGGCCGAGCCGGTAGGACTGGCCGAAGTCCAACCGCAGCACGTCGCCGAGGTAGCCGAAGTACTGCTCGTACAGCGGCCGGTTCAGTCCGAGCGCCGCGGTGAGCCGGTCGATCTGCTCCTTGCTCGCGTCCGGCCCGAGGAACACCGCCGCAGGGTCGCCCGGCGCGGCGCGCACGATGACGAAGATGACCGATGCCGCGCCCCACATCACGAACACGCCGATCAGCAGGCGGCGCACCACCATGCGGGTCACCGCGACCACATCCGGTCGGGAGCGGGACCGATGGAATCGCCGGGCACGAAGCTGCACGGCACGGTGACCTGCTGGGGAGCGCTGTGCGGATCGCTGAGCAGGTCGACCAGGATCTGCACGGCCACGCGGCCCATCTCCGCACGGGGCAGGGAGAAGCGGGTCCAGTCCCGCAGTTCCGGAGTCCACGACGGCGGGTCACCGAGCAACGCGATCGAGCATTCGCCGGGGAAGCGGACCCTGGCCGCCGCGCTGGTCACATCCAGGGCGGTGGTCAGCCGGTTGTCCTCGCTCGGCTCGACGAGGATCGTGGTGACGCCGGCCGTGCCTGTCCAGTGCTCGACGAACTCGGGCGACAGATCGGCGGGGTCGGCGAGCTCGCGGATCAGCGACTCGTCCACCGCGACCCCGGCCGTGGCAAGGCCCCGCCGGTAACCCGCTTCGCGGTCGCGGGTGGGCTCGGTGTCCTCGACCGCGCGTAAGTAGAGGATTCGCCGGTGCCCCAGGCGAATCAGCTCCGCGACGAGGTCGCTGGTGGCCGTCACGTAGTCGGCCCCGACGTAGGACAGCTCGACGCCCTCGAGCTCGCGGCGGCCGATGAAGACGAACGGGAAGTCCTCCTGGACCAGCTCGGCCAACTCCTCGCGTCGCACGTTGCGACCAAGCAGCACACAGCCGTCGGCGAGCTTCAGGCGGTTCACCCCGCCGGTGTATATCGCCCGGTCTCCCGAGCCGACCGAGCTGAACAGCAGCAGGTCGTAGCCCTGCCGTGCGGTCTCCTCCTCGACGCCCATCAGGAACGGGAAGTAGAAGTCGCGCTGGTCGGTCGGGAAGACGGGCTCGAACGTGTACAGGCCCAGCAGGTGGTTGCGGCCGCCCTTGAGGCTGCGGGCGGCGACGTTGGCCGAGTAGCCCAGCTCGGAGGCCGCCGCGAGGACCGCCTGCCGCGTCGACTCGGTGATCTGGTCACTGACCGCGCCGCCGCTGAGGACGAGCGACACGGTCGCCTGCGAGACACCGGTGCGCTTGGCGATGTCCACCTGGGTTGCCCGACGTTGTCGTGGGGGAGGAGCCACATCAACTCCTATTAATACGTATTAGAAGATGGGGCGAAATGTTAACCACTGATTTCGGGGAGAGTCAACAGATGACCGGATTCGCCATCCAGGTGCGTGCTCGCACCATGGCCGGAACGCGGCCGCGAAGACCACGATTGAACGGTGACGAACACTGATCTGAAGGCCCGGTACGAGCGCGACGGCTATCTTGTCCTTGAGCACGCCTTTGACCCCGGCGAGGTCGATAGGCTGGTCGAAGAGGCCGTTCGCATCTGCCGCGGCGAACTCGGCGACATCCATGGCGCTCTCTCCGCCGGATCCGCCGACACCGACGACGACGTGCTGCGCAGGTTCCTGTGCATCCACTACCCGCACAAGCTCTCCGGCTTGATGCTCGCCACGATGCGCCATTCGGCGATCATTTCGGCTCTCACCTCGCTGATCGGCCCGAACATCAAGGCGATGCAGTCGATGCTGTTCATCAAGTCCGAGGGAGAGCCGGGGCAGGCCTGGCACCAGGACGAGATGTTCATCCCGACCCGGGATCGCTCGCTCGCGGCGGCGTGGCTCGCGCTCGACGACGCCACCATCGAGAACGGCTGCCTCTGGGTGCTGCCGGGATCGCACCGGTCCGGCGTGCTCTACCCGAACCGCGAGCACGACGACCCGCGCTACGACTGCACGGTGGAGTCCTACGGCTTCCCGTTCGACGACTCCGACGCGGTGCCCGTCGAGATCACGGCCGGCTCGGTGCTCGTGTTCAACGGCTACCTGCTGCACAAGTCGATGCCCAACACCGGCGGGCACGGCTACCGGCGGGCGCTGGTCAACCACTACATGAGCGCGGAGTCGCTGCTGCCGTGGGATGCCCCGCCGGAGGGGACGAACATGGCGCAGGCGGACTACCGAGACATCGTCCTCGTTGCCGGCACCGACCCGTACGAGTACAAAGGTCTCCAGGAGGTGCGCCGACCACGGGTTCGCCCGAACCGGGACGGCGGCTGTGACAGATGACGGCTGACAGATGATCTCCGTCGACCTGGTGCCCCGCCTCGGGCCCACCGTCGCGGACTACCCGCCGGGCTCGGCCTTCGGTCCGCGGGACGCCAGGTCGTACCAGTTCGTCTGGCTCCTTCGGGGCAGCGCCACCTGGCTGTGGGACGACGTCCTGCTACCGCTGACCCCGGGAAAGCTGCTACTCGTCCAGCCGGGAATGCGCGACTCGTTCCGCTGGGACACCCGTACCCCGACCCGGCACGCGTACGTGCACTTCACGCTCACCGGTCATGCGCAAGCCGACTGGCCGCTGGTGCGGGACCTGACAGGCCGGCACGACCCGATGGGTGCCCTGTGCCGGTACCTGCTCTGGCTGGGTACCGAGTGCCCGCCGGGGTGGCAGGTCCAAGCCGGCGAAACGCTCCGCCTGCTGGTGCTGATCTTCCTGGCCGGTCCCGCGCAGACGGACTCCACACCGGCGACCCTGCCGGAACCGGTCGTCGCGATGATGCGCGCGGTGCGCGAGCACTGGTCCGACGGGCTGGCGAGGCCGATCCCGATGCGACGACTCGCCACGGCCGCCCAGGTCTCGCCGAGCACGCTGTGCCGCACGTTCCGCCGGCGGTTCGGCGTCGGCCCGGTCGCCGCGATCGAGCTGCTGCGTCTGGCCAGAGCCGAACCGCTGTTGTGGCAGAGCAACCTGTCCATGCACGCGATCGCCGTACAGTGCGGCTTCGCCGACGCCTACCACTTCTCCCGCAGATTCCGCGCGATCTACGGGATGGCACCGACCACGTTCCGCTTCACCGCGCCGGAGACCGCACCACCGTCACCGGTCGAGTCCGGCGGCCTCGCGGCGCTGCAGTCACTCCTCCCCGGAACTTGATCCGAAAATCTCAGACGGAGGTCACGGGTGGCGGCTCCGGTGGTCGGCGACGTACACCCGGTTGGCGCAGCGGGTGGTGCGGAAACGCCGCCTGCCGTTGCGGGAGGTGTCCACGTAGGCCATGCCGCAGCCGGGGCGGTCGAACACGCCCAGCCGACGGTTTGCGGCTTCGGTCCTTCAGCTCACATGCTCCGGCGCGAAATAATCGCGCAGCAAGGCGATCTTCCCGTCGTGGGCGGTCGAAGGGGCGTACATGCTTGATGCCGTATGTCTTATCCGCCCCCTCGCTCAGGGTTGATCACGACAACAGCGTCCACATCCGAGTGCCGGCCACCCGCCTTCAGGGCTCGACCGAGCCGCCGCTGCGCCAGTAGACGTTGTTCTCCCTGCTCAGCAGCTGGTCGTCGACGAGATAGCGGCGCAACGCCGCGTAGTCGTCGTGGAAGGCCCGCAGCGCGACGTTCACCTCCTTCTCCGAATAACGGACGCCCGGCTCGAAGACCTGGGCGATGTAGTTCAGCACGATCAGTTGCTTGTCACGCTTGCTGGGAATCGACCGGAGCCGTCCCTCGACGAGGAACGACTGCAGCACCTTCTCCTCGGGAGAGGCCGAGGGCACCGGTTTGGCCGTGGCGTGCAGCAGCTCGCGGAACCGCGCCCGCCGCACCTGCCACCGGCCGTCGTCCTCACGCACGATCAGGCCGCCGCGTTCGAGCCGGTCCAGTGCGCGTCGGGTCGCGTCCCCGTCCAGTCCGGACCCCTCCGGGACGCCGTTCAACACCAACGCCGCCAGCACCCGCAGCGTGTCTTCCTGGTACAGCAGGCCCAGCACCTGTTTGATCGCATCGTCGCTCATCGGATTCCTTCGGTGGGAGCCCCGGCCTCGGCCGTGGGAAGGACGTCAAGCTCTCTATTTTGCCGGGTCCGCCGGTACGGCGGACCCGGCGGTTCGCCGGAGGCGGCTCAGGACGACGGGACGGGTCCTCCTCCGTCAGGCCCGCCGGCCCGGCGGCTTCCGTCAGGTACGGCGGACCCGGTGGCTTCCGTCAGGCCCGTCGGCCCGGCGGCTTTCGTCAGAGGCGGTTCAGGCCGATGACGTGGACGATGGCGCGCCCCTCCTCGTCGGAGGCGCCCAGGTCGACCTGGGCGTCGATGCCCCAGTCGCCGTCGCCCGCGGGGTCGGCGATGACCTGGCGAACCCTCCAGAACTCCGTCTCCTCCTGGATGCGGAGCAGGCCGGGGCCGCGGGCGTCCGGGCTGGTGCCGATCTCCTCGTGGTCGGCGTAGTAGGCGTCGAGCGCGGCTCCCCAGTCCACGTCGGGCGCCAGCTCGGCCAGCTCCTGCTCCTTCTCCAGGGAGGCCAGCTCGACCAGCCGGAACATCGCGTTGCGGACCAGCACGCGGAACGCGCGGGTGTTGGCGGTGACCGGCTTGGTCGTCTCCTCCAGCGAGGGCGCCTCCAGCTCGCCGGTCGGGTTCTGGAGCTGCTCCCACTCGTCCAGGAGGCTTGAGTCGACCTGGCGGACCAGCTCGCCGAGCCACTCGATGAGGTCGATCAGGTCCTCGGTCTTGAGGTTGTCGGGGATGGTCCGCGACAGGGTGCGGTAGGCGTCGGCGAGATAGCGCAGGACGGTGCCCTCGGACCTGGCCAGCTCGTAGAACTGGACGTAGTCGGCGAAGGTCATCGCCCGCTCGTACATGTCCCTGACGACGCCCTTGGGGCTGACCGTGTAGTCGCCGACCCAGGGGTGGCCCTGGCGGTAGGTCTCGTAGGCGGCCAGCAGCAGCTCCGCCAGCGGCATCGGATAGGTGACCTCGTTGAGGAGCTCCATCCGCTCCTCGTATTCGATGCCGTCGGCCTTCATCTGTGCGACGGCCTCGCCGCGCGCCTTGTTGAGCTGCGCGGACAGGATCTGGCGGGGGTCGTCGAGGATGGACTCGATGATCGAGACCATGTCCAGGGCGTAGGTCGGCGACTCCCGGTCCAGCACCTCCAGGGTGGCCAGCGCGAAGGTGGACAGCGCCTGGTTGAGCGCGAAGTCTTCCCGGAACTCGATGGTCAGGCGGGCCATCCGGCCCTGCTCGTCGGGCTCGTCCAGCTTCTCCACGACGCCGCCGGCCAGCAGCGAGCGGTAGATCGCGATGGCCTGGCTGATGTGCCGCCGCTGCCACTTCCGATCTTCGTGGTTGTCGGTGAGCAGGTGCTTCATCGACGCGAAGCAGTCGCCGGGGCGGTTGATCACCGCGAGCAGCATCGCGTTGCTGACCTTGAAACGGGAGTTCAGCGGCTCGGGCTCGGCGGACTGCAGCTTCTCGAAGGTCTCCTCGCTCCAGCCGACGAAACCCTCCGGCGGCTTCTTCCGCGCGTAGCCGCGTCTCCGCTTGGGATCGTCACCGATCTTGGCCAGTGCCTTCTCGTTCTCGACGACGTGGTCGGGGGCCTGACAGACGACGTAGCCGATGGTGTCGAAGCCCGCCCGCCCGGCCCGGCCGGCGATCTGGTGGAACTCGCGGGCGCGCAGCCGCCGCACCTTGTTGCCGTCGTACTTCGACAGCGCGGTGAACAGCACGGTCCTGATCGGCACGTTGACGCCGACGCCCAGCGTGTCGGTGCCGCAGATGACCTTCAGCAGGCCCGCCTGGGCGAGCCGCTCCACCAGGCGGCGGTATTTCGGGAGCATTCCGGCGTGGTGGACGCCGATGCCGTGCCGTACGAGACGGGACAGGGCCCTGCCGAACTTGGTGGTGAACCGGAAGTGGCCGATCATCGCGGAGATCGCCTCCTTCTCGGCCTTGGTCGACATGTTGATGCTCATCAGCGCCTGCGCCCGCTCCATGGCCGAGGCCTGGGTGAAGTGGACGACGTAGACCGGATACTGGTTGGTGGTGAGCATCTCCTCCAGGGTCTCGTGGAGGGGGGTCATCCGGTAGGAGTAGACCAGCGGGACCGGGCGCTCGGCGTTCTTGACGACGGCGGTGGGCCTGCCGGTACGGCGGGTCAGGTCCTCCTCGAACCTGGTGACGTCGCCCAGCGTCGCCGACATGAGGATGAACTGGACGTTCGGCAGCTCCAGCAGCGGCACCTGCCAGGCCCAGCCCCGGTCGGCCTCGGAGTAGAAGTGGAACTCGTCCATCACGACCTGGCCGATGTCGGCGGCGGCGCCGTCACGCAGCGCGACGTTGGCGAGGATCTCGGCGGTGCAGCAGATGATCGGCGCGCCGGGGTTGACGCTCGCGTCGCCGGTCATCATGCCGACGTTCGCGGTGCCGAAGACGGCGCACAGGTCGAAGAACTTCTCCGACACCAGCGCCTTGATCGGCGCGGTGTAGAAGGTGCGCACGTCCCGGGTCAGCGCGGTGAAATGCGCTCCGGCGGCGACCAGGCTCTTTCCCGACCCCGTCGGCGTGGACAGGATCACGTTGTTTCCGGAGACCACCTCGATCAGCGCCTCCTCCTGCGCCGGATAGAGGGTGAGCCCCCGTTCGGAGTTCCATTCGACGAACGCGTCGAAGATGGCGTCGGGGTCGGCATCGATCTCTTCTGGCAGGCGATCTACAAGGCTCACAGTCCAATACTGCCGAAGAACTGACGGTGGTCGAACCGGCCTCGGCAACGGATGCGCCTGTGTTCCCCACGAGATACGGCATATTAAGTGATTAAAGCTTCACAATCATACTAAAAAGGGATTTAAAGGGACTTGCTGAAGGAGGGGGCGGGGGCATCCGGCGACGTCGCGGCCGTGGACGGGCCGGGCCGAGAGGGAGCGGGGGCCGACCAGGTGAGCGCCAGACCGGCCAGGATCGCGCCCGCGCCGAGCACCGGCGCCGTACCGGGGACGAAACCGATCACCGTGAACGTGAGCAGGCCCGCCCCGACCAGCGCGGCGGCCACCATGATCCTGACCATCCCCCCGGTGTACGGCGAGGCCGCCGGGGGCTCCTCGAACCGGGCGAAGCTCCGCAGCAGCGGCCACATCGCCAGGGTGAGCATGATCAGCCAGTGCGGCCAGCCCGACAGCCAGGCCGAGGTCCCCGGCTCGGGGGTGGAGACCCCCAGACCCACCACGACCACCGAGGTGATGACGAACAGCGCGCTCATGTGCCACAGGTAGACGGTCATCATCCGGCGGCCGGCCCAGCCGAGCATCCGCGACACCCCCGGCCACTGCGCGAACGCCACGATCGGCCGGCGCAGCGCGAGCGCCAGCCCGATCTGGCCGAATCCCACCGCGAGCAGCGCGACCGTGGGCGGCGCCATGTTGGAGACGGCCGCGCCCGGCATCCCGATCATGCTGCCCGGATAGGGCCCGAAGGCCACCAGCGCCGCGGCCAGGCCGTACCCGGTGAGCGCCATGGTCCAGGGACGGCCCAGGCGGCCGTCGGCGTAGAGGAAGCCGAACTGGTGCACCGCGAGCCAGACCAGCCCGATGTTGAGGAACCCGATCACTTCCAGGCCGGTGCCGAACCGGGCGGCGTCCACCGCCACGGCCGCCACCGCCAGCAGCGCGGGCACGCGCCAGCCGTACACCATGTTGAGCCTGAGCATGAACGGGGTCATCGTCACCGCGACCAGGTAGATCGCCAGGAACCAGAGCAGCTGCCCGGCCAGGCGCGAGGCCGTCTCCACCGGCTGCTCCGGCATGCCGAGCCACAGCAACAGGTGGGGGAGGGGCAGCCACACCGCCGCGAGCGGCAGCACCGGCCAGGCGAGGCGGCGCAGCCGTACCGCCGTCCAGGCGGGAGCCGTACCGCCGCGCCGGACCGTACCCCGCCAGCTGATCGCGTTGGCCGCGCCGCCCGCGAAGAAGACCAGCGGCATCACCTGGCTGATCCACGTGATCATCCAGGCGTTCCCGCCGGACAGCGCGTTGCCGGTCACGATCCGGCCTTCGGCGAAGGAGAGCACCGGCATGCTCCAGTGCTGCAGCACCACCAGCGCCATGCCGAACAGGCGCAGCACGTCGATGAGCGGATCACGCCCCGGCGACGGTGGCGCGGTGGGTACGGCCGGACGGGAGATGACTGCGGTCACCGGGGCCTCGATTCCTCAGGGATTCCTCAGGGGATGGTGATCCGAGCCTCTCTCGGGGGCCCCACCGGCACAGTCACGCCCGCAACAGTCTTCGTGACGCGATCACCTCACCGTGAGAGGTAGTGCCTGCCTCACCCCCGTACGCCAGCGCACCGGTTGGATGCGCCGGGCCCCGCGCTCGTAGCGTTAGGGGCATGAGAACCCTGATGCGCCGCATAGGTACCGACACCCGGTACCTCATCGTCGGCTTCCCCCTCTCCATCATCTGGTTCGTGCTGATGGTCGCCGGCTTCGCCGCGGGGGTCGGCTCGATGGTCGCGTTCGTGGGCCTGCCGATCCTGGCGGTGACGCTGCTGGTCGCACGGGGTTTCGCCGACGTCGAGCGGCGCTGGCTGCCCGAGGTGCTGGGCCGCCAGGTCGCCCGCCCGCGCTACCAGCCCGCGCCCGCGAACGCCGGCTGGTTCCGCAGGCTGGTGAACCCGATGATCAACGGGCAGTCGTGGCTGGACCTGCTCTACGGCATCGTCGCCTTCCCGATCTCCATCGTGACCTTCGTCGTGACGGTGGTCTGGTGGGCGGGGGCGATCGCCGGTCTCACCTACCCGCTCTACGGATGGATCATCGCCGCCATCCCCGGCAACGACGGAGGGCTCGCCCATCTCCTCGGGTTCGGGGACAGGCTGTGGTTCGACACGATCATCAATGTCGTCATCGGCCTGCTGTTCGCGCTCACCCTCCCGATGTTCGTGCGCGGTGCCGCGCTGTTCCAGGCGGGGCTCGGCCGGGCCATGCTGACCGGGGTCGCCGAGCTGCACGAGCGCATCGACGACCTGGCCGAGGGCAGGGCCGCCGCGGTGTCGGCCGAGGCGAACGCGCTGCGCCGGCTGGAGCGTGACATCCACGACGGGCCGCAGCAGCGCCTGGTCTCCCTGGCCATGGACCTGTCGCGGGCCCAGCGCCAGCTCAAGCGCGACCCCGAGGCCGTCGACCGGATGCTCGGCCAGGCCATCACCTCCACCCGCGAGACCCTGGACGAGCTGCGCGCCCTCTCCCGCGGCATCGCCCCGCCGATTCTGAGCGACCGGGGCCTGGCTCCCGCGCTCGCCGCGCTGGCCAGCCGCTGCACGATCCCCGTCGAGCTGGACGTCCAGGTGACCGGGCGCTTCACCGCCGCGGTGGAGAACACCGTCTACTTCGTCGTCGCCGAGACCCTCACCAACGTCGCCAAGCACAGCCACGCCACGGTCTGCACCGTGGCGCTGACCAGAACCGGTAACTTCCTGATGCTGACAATCGGGGATGATGGGGTCGGCGGCGCACATGTCGCCAAAGGACATGGTCTGTCCGGCCTCGCCGACCGTTTGAAGGCGGTGGACGGAGAGCTCACGGTCGACTCATCCGTCGGAGGACCGACGGTGATAGTTGCGGAGGTTCCGTGCGGGTAGTGGTGGCCGACGACGCAGTGCTCATCCGAGAGGGTCTGATCAGACTCCTTGAGGAGTTCGGTTGCCAGGTGGTCGCCGCCGTGGGGGACGGCGACAGCCTGGTCGAGGCCATCGCGGAACACCGGCCGGACGTCTCGGTGGTGGACGTGCGGATGCCGCCCGGCTTCACCGACGAGGGGCTGCGGGCCGCGGTCGAGGCGCGCCGGAGGGTGCCGGGCGCGCCGGTGCTGATCCTGTCCCAGTACGTGGAGGTGTCCTATGCGGACGACCTGCTCGCCGACGCCAGGGGCGCGGTGGGCTACCTGCTCAAGGACCGGGTCGTGGACGTGGACGACTTCATGGGGGGCCTGCGCACGGTCGCGGCCGGAGGAACGGTCTTCGACCCGCAGGTGGTGGCTCAGCTGATGGTACGGCGACGCCGCGACGACCCGCTCGCCCTGCTCACCCCGCGAGAGCGCGAGGTGCTCGGCCTGATGGCCGAGGGCAGGTCCAACCCGGCCATCGGCCGCCAGCTCGTGATCAGCGACGGCGCCGTGGAGAAGCACATCCGCAGCATCTTCGCCAAGCTCGGCCTGTACGCCGAGGACGGTGACCAGCATCGACGCGTCCTCGCCGTTCTGGCCTACCTGCGTTCCTGACGCGCGTACGGCGCGCTCCGGGCGGGTGTCCCCGGGATCACCCTCGCCTGCGCTGACAGCCGGGCGAAGGTCGGCCGGGTTGTCATCCGCGCCCACGGCGTGAAGGAGCGCCTCGCGAAAGGCCGGTACGGCTCGCACCGGACTTTCGCCTGTTCGCCGGGACCGGCCGGCCCAGGTGCGGACTCCATGAATCCCTGTCAAATAGATCTACTTAAGCCTGACATATCAGAGTAAGATCCAGTCGATTGCGCTGTCCGCACCATTGCCAACGCCCCTTTCTGGAGGCAACGGATGAGGCGAGCCCGCACGTTGACGGCATTGCTGACCGCCCTGACACTGGTGGCCGCCACCGGCTGCGGAGGTGACACGCAGGCAGAACCGGCGCAATCCGCGGACGACGTCACCTACATCACCGCCTTCGGCGCGGCCGGGCGCGACGCCTTCGCGTGGATCGCCGAGGAAAAGGGGTACTTCCGGGAGGCCCGCCTCAACGTGCGGATCGAACTGGGCAAGGCGGGCGGCGAGAACCTCAAGGCGATGGCCTCCGGGCAGGTCCAGTTCGCGAACCTGGACCTCACCGGCGCGATGATCTCAGCGGGCGCCGCGGGAGGCAAGGGCTACAGGGACTTCCGCGCCATCCTCGCCGTCCACCAGCAGACCCTGGTCTCCATCATGAGCATGGAGGGGACGGGGATCACCACGCCCAAGGACCTCGCGGGCAAGAAGATCGCCGCGGCCGCCAACTCGGTGAACCAGTTGCTCTTCCCCGGTTACGCCAAGCTCGCGGGCATCGAGGCATCCGGGGTCCGCTGGGTCGCCGTGCAGCCGGTCCAGCTGGGAAGCACCTTGGCCAGTGGCCAGGTCGACGCGCTGAGCACGTTCCTCATCGGCAGCCCCACCATCGAGAAGGCCACGATGCAGGCGAAGCAGAAGAAGCTCGTCGTGTTCCCCTACAGCGAGTATCTGCCCGACCTGTTCGGCAACGCGGTGCTCACCACGACCGAGCTCGCCACGAAGAACCCGGACCTGGTCAAGCGGTTCCGCGAGGCACTGCGCAAGGCCCTGGTGTACACCGTCGAGCACCCCGACGAGGCCGCCGCGCTGCTGCACCGCAAGCAGCCGGAGACCGCCGCCGACGCCGCGAGCCAGGAGATCAAGCTGATGACACCGTCGGTGACGGCGGAGGGCACGGGCGCGTCGATCGGCCTGATCAGCAGGACCCGCGTGCTCGGAGCCATCGAGAGCCTGCGGAGCGCCGGGCTCGTCGAATCGGCCATGACCCCCGAGGACCTCGTCGCCTTCGACCTCATGCCGAGCGGCTGACCTCGGGTTTCCCTTCCGTCGTCCCTGGACCAGAGGAGTGTTCGTTGGCCGCGTCAACCGACCCGGAGGCACCGTCGTACGCGTTCGACAACAACGACCCGGAAGCCGCGCACCGGCACGACTACCTCGCGTCGATGCTCGACGGGCTGACCGGGTCACGGCTCGCCGAACTCGGCGACCTGACCGGGCGGCGATGCCTGGAGATCGGCGCCGGGGCCGGGAGCATCGCCGCCTGGCTGGCCAAAAGGACAGGACCGGAGGGCCGGGTGCTGGCGACCGACGTCAACACCCGCCACCTGCCCCTCGACGCCGGGTTCGACGTGCGACGCCACGACATCGTCTCGGAGCCGGTCCCGGAAGGACCGTGGGACGTGATCCACGCGCGTCTGGTGCTCGTGCACTTCCCCGAGCGTCACGACATCCTGCGCCGCCTGGCGGCCGCCCTCGCCCCGGGCGGAGCACTGGTCGTCGAGGATTTCGAGAACACGTTCCGCAAGGGCGTGCTCTCGGCCCCCACCCCGGAGGCCGAGGGGTTGCTCGACGCCTACCAGGACAGCCTCGTCAGGTGGGCCTTCCCCGCCCACGGCATCGATCCCGCCTGGGCCGGCCGGATGCATGCCGCGATGCTCGCCGAGGGACTGGTCGACGTCGACACCGTCGTGCACGCGCGGTCATGGCAGGGAGGCACGGCGGGGGCGCTGCTGATCGCGGCGAACATCGCCCAGGCGCGTGACAGCTTCCTCGCCGCCGGAATGAGCGCCGCCCAGCTGGAGGAACTCGACCGCCTGACCAGGGACCCGCGGCTGGTGGTGCGCAACCCGCTCACCTACTCCACCATCGGCCGCAGGCCGGGCGGCTGACGGTGGAGAACGGCACCGGGGCGCGGCCGGCACGGACCTACCTGCCGGCGGCGCTTCCCGTCCTCGCCGGGACGGCGGTGGTGGCGGCGTGGTGGCTGTCCACCGTCGTCTTCGGCATCAAGCCGTTCATCCTGCCCGCGCCCCCGGACATCGTCCGCTCGTTCGCGGACATGCCCGGCTACCTGATGAGCCAGGCGTGGGCGACTCTGGTCGAGACGGTCGCCGGATTCGGTCTCGCCGTGGTGATCGGACTGCTGTCCGCGATCCTGCTGACGGCGTCGCGGACCGTCGAACGCGCGGTCCTCCCGCTGCTGGTCGCCGCGAACGCCGTCCCCAAGGTCGCGGTGGCGCCCCTGCTGGTGGTCTGGCTGGGCTTCGGCTCGGTACCGAAGATCTGCATGGTCGTCCTGATCTCCCTCTTCCCGATCGTGGTGGCCACCATGTCGGGGCTGACCTCGACGCCCGTGGAACTGACCGAGCTGGCGAGGTCGCTGTCCGCGTCCCGTGGACAGACCTTCGTGAAGCTGCGCATCCCCTGGGCGCTGCCCCAGATCTTCGTCGGGCTCAAGGTCGCCGTCACACTCGCGGTCGTCGGCGCCGTCGTCGGGGAGTTCGCCGGCGGCGACCAGGGGCTCGGCTACGTCATCGTCGCGTCCGGCGCGTCCGCGGACACCTCGCTGGCGTTCGCCGCGATGACGCTGCTGAGCGTGATGAGCGTGACCCTCTTCTACCTCGTGGTCACCGTCGAGCGGCTTCTCCTGCCGTGGGCCCGCGAGATCACCGGCTGAGCTCGTCGCCTCCGTGAGGGGTGCCCCCCGCCGCTCCGGCGCGATCGCCGGGCGTATGCTGCGGCGTGCGGCTGGATCATCGGTATCGCCCTGCTCGCTGCGGCTTTCTTCGTCGGCCGGGCCGCCGGAGGACACCGCTGTCCGACGGTGAGGGGAGTCGTTCACGGCCCGTGGTCGTCCGTGAGCTCGCCGACCTCGCCGGTGCCGTCACGCTGTTTCCGGCGGGATCGTCCCGCCGTCGTTCGCGTCGTGACCGGGGGAACTCATGTACAAGCACATCCTTACTGCGATTGACAACTCGCCTCGGGCGGATCGAGTGCTCGACGCCGTGCGGTATCTGGCCGGCGTCACCGGTGCGGACGTTCATGTCCTGCACGCGGAGGAGAGAGAGATCTTCGCCGACCAGGTGGTCGACATGGAGACCGACGAGGAGGCCCGCGCCGTTGTGGACGGCGCGGTGGCTCGCCTGCGCGAAGCGGGGGTCACGGTCGAGGGCGAGGTCATCCACGTCCTGCGCGAGGGCGTGCCCGCCAACATCCTGAAGCGGGCTCGCGAGCTGGGCAGCGACCTCATCGTGCTCGGTCCCCGTCACCACGGCAGGCTCGGGGCCCTGCTCGGTTCCAGCGTCAGTCACGAGGTCAGCCTGCACGCCTCCGTCTCGATGCTGCTGGTCGTCTGACGGCGGCGTACGGGGGAGCCGTGCCCACGGGCAGTAGATTCAGGTCGATTTCACATTGAGCCTGAATAGTTGCCATAAAGATTGTTAAAGTCAGGGGCGGCTAACGTTTTTATTTGACGGTACCATTTGTTTGCCCTGTCTGAACTGCGTCGACATGTTATGCGCCGGCCTCCGGAGTACCCTCCTGATCGCTACCATTTCCGTGGTAGCACGGTGGATCCGATATTTTCGGAATCGGGAACGACATGGGAAATCGATTGCTTTCTTGCAAGATTAGATGGGCGCCAGGAAACCTCTCCAGCGGTCACGTCGGAGCTTTATCCGTCGCGGCGGCAGTCGGCATCGTTCTGATGTCGTCGAACGAGGTGCCGGCGAACGCCGCCACCTGGAAAGCGGAAGCCGCCCACTCCTATTCGCAAAACAACCGCATTTCCAAAAACGGGAACGGCTGCGAATGCCGCAAGCATCCCTGCAAGTGCCGCAGGCATTCCTGCGGTTGCCGCGGGCATTCCTGTGAATGCTGTGGGCGTCCCTGCCACCGTGGTCCGGAGGGTCCGGCGGGCAGGCGTGGTCTTCCCGGCCCCGCCGGTCTTCCGGGCCCTGCGGGTCGTCCCGGGCTTCCTGGGCCTCCGGGCCTTCCTGGGCTTCCGGGTCCTGCCGGTCCTCCCGGGCTTCCTGGGCTTCCGGGTCCCGTCGGGGTTCCGGGTCCTGCGGGTCGTCCCGGGCTTCCCGGGCCTCCGGGCTTTCCTGGGCTTCCGGGCCCTGCGGGTCGTCCTGGGCCTCCGGGTCTTCCGGGTCTTCCGGGACCCGTCGGTCCTCCCGGTCCCGCCGGGATGGACGGAGCGGAAGGCCTGCAAGGACCGCAGGGACTCCCCGGTCCGCAGGGAGTCCCGGGCCCTGCAGGTCCGCAGGGACCCGAGGGCGCCGAAGGTCCTCCGGGAGCCTCGGTTCTGGTCGGCCCACAGGAGCTTCAAGGGGTTTCCGAGCCGCGGGAAGCCTTGGTTGCGGGCGGTCCGCAGGAGTCCGCGGGCGTCGAGAGCCCCCGGGGAGTCCTGCCTCTGGAGCCTCTGGGGGGCGCGGGCCCCCGGGGAGTCCTGCCCCTGGAACCGCAGGGGAGTGCGGACCTCGAGGGAGTCCTGCCTCTGGAGCCTCAAGGCGTCGCGGACCTCGGGGGAGTCTCGGTTCTCACCGGTTCGCAGGAATACGAGGAGGTCATCACACGGCAGGATGTGACCGGCCCGCTAGAGGCCCGGGGCCTGCCGGGCATTCCCAGCCTTCAAGGCGTGCTGGGTCCGCGGGGGCTCGACGGCCTGATCGGCCCCATTCTCAAAGACATATTGGGTCAGCACGGACTTGAAAGTCTGATGGGCCTGAGAGGGCTCGACGGCCCGGTCGGCCCGCAGGTTATGCACGGTATCCAGGGAACGCCCGGTATTCGGGGAACGCACAGCGTGAAAGACATGACGGGCTCTCAGGAAATCCAGGTCTGTCGCCTACGCGCGGAGCGGTCCTGTCTTTCGGCGGGTTCTCTACCGCAATGGCCCAACGCACGAAGCAATATGACATTCCGGAGTAACAACGAGTTCGTGAAATCCACGGATTGGCATCGCTATCTCCCTTCGGAAGTCAGGGAAAGATTCATCATGAGGTGATCTCGGCCGGGCGCGAATACGCCCGCACGGCTCCGGCTCGTCCTCGTCGCCCTCGACCGGCGATCCCGAATCACCCCGTTTTTCCCGGGCGCTCGGGGGCGGGTTCGGAGACCCGGCCGTGAACGGGGTCCGGGCCCGGTCCGGCCGGCGGATCGGGTTCACGGGCCCGGCCGTACCCCTGTCGTCCGGACAGGGGTACGGGCCCGAGGAAGGGTGCGGCGTGGGCGGAGTCCGGCAGCCGGGGCGGCCCGCCCATCGGCCGCGTTTCACCTCATGGAAACCCCTAGCCGTTGATCAGCGACGTCTCGGACAGCGTGAGCAGGAACGCGCCGGCGGCGAGCAGGGCGATCGGCCAGGATCGGCTGATGGCTGACCAGATCGTGGCGGCCAGAAAACAGACCAGCGCGAGCAGCACGATGACATCCATCGAAATCCTCCAAGGAGTGAGACCCGTCAGGCGATCACCGCCTGGGGCAGGCCTCCTCTGCCCCTCCGGCACCGGAGGTAACATCGAAGTCCCTGGAACAAAGGGGATCCGCCGTACCCGGCCGCCGGGCTAGGTCCCTTCCCAGAGCGCGGCGGCGGTCTCGGCGCAGGCCACGTCCTGGGCGACGCTGCCGCCGCTGACGCCGACCGCGCCCACCACCCGGTGATCCTCGCCGGGTTCCCTGAGCGGAATGCCGCCGCCGAAGCACACGTACCGGTCTCCGGCGAGGCCGTACAGCTCTCCGCCCGGCACGACCAGCGGCGCGAGGTCGGCGGTGGACATGCGGTGGGCCACCGCGGTGTAGGCCTTGCCGGGGGCGAGGACCGGGCCGGCGATCTCCGCGCCGTCCATCCGCTGGAACGCGACCAGATGCCCGCCCGCGTCCACCACCGCGACCGAGATCAGCGCTCCCTCCCTCCCGGCCTGCTTCACCGCGGCCTCACACATGCGCAGCGCGAGTTCGAGATTCATCGAGCCCCCTTGCAGCCGTGAAAGCCTTCGACCCGGGCAATCCACTCCGTATCCACCGGCGACCGGATGACGCGAGATCTCGTGTAAAGCCCTCATATAAGACCCGACGCCTTGCGGGCCCGCATGGAGGACCGGTGGGGGCTCGCGATTCGTCCGCCCGGAGAGAACGCGCGGGCGGACCGGACGGCCGGATCCTTCACACCGGAGACGGCGGGGGCGGACGAGGGGCGGGCCGGTCGGGGGCGGGCAAAAGAGGTCCGGGGTGTCAGGTCGCAGGAGTGCCAGGATTCGGGGCGGCGATGACAAAGATGTCAAGATCAGGAGGGTCAAGGTCAACGGCGTGTCGAGACCGGAGGGGTCAAGGTCAACGGGTGATGAAATCACCATTCTCGCCGTCGCCACGGTGAGTGGCGGTGCAATTACCTTCGGATACGATCCCGTCATCATCGGCGAGTCCGTCAAGATATCGGCCTGACTCAGGAGAGGCATGCACAGTCATAACCGCGCAAGCATCGGCCACCAGATCAAATACGCCCTCCGCCGTCCTCAGCGGATTCCGCGACACGTGAGACGGCTGAGCAGGAACGCGTGGCTGCGCCTGAGCACGCGTGACCACATCGACTACTACCGTGCCGTCATGAAGTCGGACGTCTCCCGGAGTTCGGAGAGGGCCGTGGGCAGCAAGTCCCACGGACGCTGGCTCGCTCTCGGCCAGATGCAGTTCGATTACCTGGAGCGGCACGGGCTGAGGCCGGAGCACCGCATGCTGGAGATCGGCTGCGGCAATCTGCGTGCCGGGCGGCTGTTCATCGACTATCTGGACACCGGCAACTACTACGGCATCGACATCTCGCCCGACGTCCTGATGGCGGCTCAGGGCACCCTCGTCGACCACGGCCTGCGCGACAAGCTCCCCCACCTCATGCCGGTCAAGGACCTGCGCTTCGCCGCCCTGCCCGACGAGATGTTCGACGTGGTCCACGCCCACAGCGTCTTCTCCCACTCCCCGCTCCACGTGATCGAGGAGTGTTTCCAGCACATCGGCCGGATCATGAAGCCGGACGGCTGGTTCGACTTCACCTTCGACCGCACGGAGGGCAAGGAGCACCAGATCCTGCGCGAGGACTTCTACTACCGCACGGAGACCCTGCTGGCGCTGGCCGACAAGCACGGTCTCCGCGGGACCTTCATGGACGACTGGGAGCGGCTCCGGCACAGGCAGTCGAAGATCCGCGTCACGCATCCCGGCGCCGCGCCTGTCACGGGGCGTGCCGCGGCGGGGCGTCCCAAGGACGAGGCGGGGCGTCCCAAGGACGAGGCGGGGCGTCCCAAGGACGAGCGGCGCGAGCAGCGCCCCGAGGCGAGCCAGATGGCGCAAGATCTCCGATAGGATCCAGCACTTTGGGTGACTCACCTGGAGGACCGATGCGGGCCCACGACCTGTCCGCGGGGGGAGCCGTGCTGGCCCGCGTGCACGAGGCCGCCCGTACGGCGGTGCGGATGCACGACCTGCCCGAGGCCGAGATCACGCTGATCAACGTGTCGGAGAACGCCACCTACCGGGTGGACGACCCGGTCACCGGGAAGCGGGCGATCCTGCGGGTGCACCGCCTCGGCTACCACTCCACGAGGGCGATCCTCTCCGAGCTCGACTGGCTGGAGGCGCTCCGCGAACAGGCCGGGGTCCGCACTCCCAGGGTGCTCCCGGCCCCCGACGGCTCCCGGGTGCTCACCGTCCCCGGGGCGGAGCCCCGCGACTGCGTGATGTTCGAGTTCCTGCCCGGGGCCGAACCGTCGCAGGACCGGCTGGTGGCCGACTTCGAGCGGCTCGGCGCCATCACCGCGCGGATGCACCGGCACGCGCGCGGCTGGTCGCGTCCGGCGGGATTCACCCGCTTCCACTGGGATTACGAGGCCGCCCTGGGGGCCGAGTCGCGATGGGGCCGCTGGCAGGACGGGATGGGGGTGGGGACCGAGGCGTCGGCCGTCCTGGATCGCCTGGACAAGGAGGTGCGCGAGCGGCTGCACGGGTTCGGCCGGGGTCCCGGCCGTTACGGCCTGATCCACGCCGACCTGCGGACGGCCAACCTGCTCGTGGTGGGCGACGAGCCGCCCAGCGTCATCGACTTCGACGACTGCGGCTTCGGCTGGTACCTCTACGATCTGGCCGCCGCCGTCAGCTTCATCGAGCACCACCCGCAGGTCCCCGAGATGGTCGCGTCATGGGTGCGGGGCTACCGGACCGTGCTTGACCTCCCGGTCGAGGACGAGGCCGAGATCTGGACGTTCGTCATGTTCCGCCGCCTGCTGCTGGTCGCCTGGATCGGCACCCACACCGGGGTGGAGATCGCCGCCGAGCTCGGCGCCGGCTACACCGAGGGCACCTGCGAGCTCGCCGAGCGCTATCTCGGCGGCCTGCTCCGCTGATCGCGCCTCGTGATCCCCGGCCCCGGTCTCCCGCCGTCCGTCGCGTTCCGTATTCTCCCGATCCCATTCTCCGGCTTCCCGCCCGGCGCCGTTTTCCCGGCCTCCCGCCGATCAATACACGGCCGTCCCCGGATATCCGATGAAAATTTTCCGCGGGCCGCGCGCCGGGCGACGGTCTGATCGATGAATTTCACCGGAGCGGGCCCTTCGCCGGGGCGCGGCTCCCATTTGGAGAATGAGATCTCAGTGTCTGCCTCAATACGCTTGGTTAGGTAAATGAATTGTTACTCAACCGGACATTAACCGTGGCCCCGCGGCACGCGAGTTTTCTCTCCCGCGGACGATCTCGCCGGACGGGTGGAGCACGGTTCAGGACGTCAGCGCGCGGCGGATGTCGTCGTCGTCCGGAGCCAGTTCCATCGCGCGGGTGAGGTCGGCCAGTGCCTCCTCGTCGCGTCCGGAGGCACGCAGCGCCATCGCGCGGTTGAAGAGCAGGGCGGGGTCCGCGCCCGGTTCGAGGGCGTGGGTGAAGTCGGAGACGGCGCCCTCGGGGTCACCCATCTCGAAGGCGAGCATCCCCCGGTTGGCCCAGGCCGCGGCCAGCGAGGGGGAGAGCTCCAGCGCCTGGTCGAAGGCGACCCGCGCCTTGCGGTGACGGCCCTCGGCCATCTCCACCTGACCGAGGGCGCACAGCAGGTACGGGTTGGCCGGATCCAGGGCGAGCCCGGCCTCCGCGTCCGCCCTGGCCTTGCCGTACTCCCCGAACGCGACCAGCAGTCCGGCTCGGTTGGCCAGCCCGTCCACGAACTCCGGGTCCAGCTCCAGCGCGTGGTCCAGATCGCTGAGCGCGCCCCGGTGGTCTCCGGTGGAGAAGCGGATCTCGGCCCGGTTGTAGAACGGCTCGGGGAAGGGCGGGCCGACCCGCATCGCGGTCTCGTAGTCGGCGGTCGCCTCGTCCAGGCGGCCCAGCCGGTGCAGCAGGTTGCCCCGGTCGATGTAGTAGTCGGGGTAGCCGGGGTCGGCGGCGATCACCGCGTTCAGGTCCTCCAGCGCCTCCTCCGGGCGGCCCAGCATGACGGTGAGCTGCGCCCTGTTGGCCAGCAGTACCAGCCGGTGGATCGGGTGCTCGCCGGGCAGCAGGTCGCGTTCGGCCAGCTCGACGGCCTCCTGGACCAGTTCGAGCGCCTTCGCGGGGCGGCCCAGCCGTACTTCCACGAGCGCCCGGCCGTTGAGGTCGAAACCCAGCTTGAACGCCCGCTCGCGCGGGTCGGGAAGCAGCGAGGAGATGGCGATGGCCTGGTTCACCCAGGCCAGCGCGGAGTTCGGGTCGCGCTGGACCGGATCGTGGTGGCGGACCTTCAGCATCCCGGTGGAGTAGGCGGCGGAGGCGTGGACGCTCGGGCAGACGCTTTCGCGCCTGGCCAGCTCGAACAGGGCCTCCGCCTCCTCCTCCCGGTTCAGGGAGCTCAACGCGGTCGCGGCGCTGTGCAGGAGGCGCCACCAGAGATCGGGGTCCGTGGCCGGGTCGGCGAGTCTCAGCGCGCGCCGGCCCAGCTCCACCACGGCGTCGTGGCAACCGGCCTCCAGGCACCACTCCACCGCGAACCTGTACGCCTCCAGCGCTTTGCGCGGGTCGCTGCCGTGCTCACGGTGGTAGGGAATCGCCCCGAGCCGCGCGCCGATCGTTCCTTCGCGTTCCAGTTCGTCGGCGCGGGCGTCATGCTCCTCCGCGCCGAGGGACTCTTCGGACACGGCCTGGCCGCCGGTCACCACGGTCAGCAGTTGCGGGCCGATCCGGCGTCTCAGCACCGTCAGGAGCTCAAGGTCGGTGGGGTCGGCCTCGTGGATGTTCTCGACGACCAGGGTCCGGGGACCGGTTTCGGTCAGGTATTCGAGGAGGAACTCGGCCAGCCCATTGGACAGGCGAAGCGTACGGCGCGGGGCGTGGACCAGGATCCGTTCCGCGCTGGGCAGATGCATGGCCGCCGACTGGCGCCGGGCGGGGATCAGCTCATGCGTGTCGGGCGACATGGCACGCAGCTCTATGTCGTACCGGGCGACCAGCTCCGGCCGGGCGGCGGGTACCAGGGCGGAGACGATCGCGCCTCCTGCGGTGTACGGCCCGCGCAGGCGCCGATTGGCGTCCACGGGAGGCAGTAAAAGGGCAGGAAGAGGTGGTTTCCCCGATGGGTGCGATCCCCGACTCACCGGTCTCCTTTACATCAAACTGTCAAATTATTCATGATATCAAGCTATCTCATGTTACAAGCCGGCGCCCATTGCTGGGCGCCGGTTCTGTGACTTCGATCTCAGCCGACGTGCTTAGGGCTGGCGGTGCCACTGAGTGCAACGGTGCCGGGCTTGTGAACAATGACTCGCTTCATTGAGGACCTCTCTCGTTAATAAGAACAATTTGCAAGTATTCGCAACAATTGCCCCGATTGACAAGTTTTATTTTTATCGTGGCCGGATCCGGACAAACTATGGACAAATCGCTTTGTTTCGGCAGGCCGCAGTAAGTTACGGATGGGGCTGCTGCTGGGTGATGCAATGGATGCCACCGCCGAGGGCGAAGATGCCACGGGCGTCCACCGATTCGACGGCCCGCCCGGGGAAGAGCCTGGTGAAGATCTCGGCCGTCGCGGCGTCGCGCGGGTCGTCGAAGGAGCAGAGCAGGACGAGACCGTTGGCCAGGTAGTGGTTGATGTAGGAGTAGTCGACGAGCTCTCCGCCGGCCTCCCGCGTCTCCGGGGCCATCAGCTCCACGACCTCCAGGGAGCGGCCCCGCGCGTCGGTGGACGACCGCAGGATCGCCAGGTTCTCCCGGGTGACCTCGTGGTCCGGATGGGCCGGATCGGGCTGGACGTGGCAGAGCACCAGGCCGGGACGGGCGAAGGAGGCGAGCAGGTCGACGTGGCCGCTCGTGCCGTACCTGCCGTAGTCGGCGGTGAGGCCGCGCGGCAACCAGATGATCTTCTCCGCGCCGATCCGCGCGCGCAGCTCGGTCTCGACCCGCTCCCTGGTCCAGCCGGGGTTGCGCTTCTCCCCGAGCTGGACGGTCTCGGTGACGATGACCGTGCCCTCGCCGTCCACGTGGATGCCGCCGCCCTCGTTGACCATCGCGGAGCGGAACCTGGTCGCCCCCGCCCGTTCCAGGACCGCCGCGGCGACCAGGTCGTCCTTGGCGTACGGGTGCCGGCCCCACCCGTTGAAGGTCCAGTCGACCCCCGCCAGCGCGCCCCGGCCGTCCACCAGGAAGGTCGGGCCGTTGTCCCGCATCCAGCAGTCGTCCAGCGGCTGCTCCACCGGTTCGACCCCGGGAGACAGCCATCGGGCGGCCGAGTCGCGCTCGCTCGGGTCGACCAGCATGGTGACCGGCTCGTAGCGGACGATCGTGTTGGCCACGTCGGACCAGGCGCGATAGGAGGCCTCAGGGTCGGCCAGCGCGTAACCGGCGACCGGCCAGGACATCCAGGTACGGGTGTGGGGATGCCACTCCGGCGGCATGAAGAACACGTTGGTGATCCTTTGAAGGGTGGGCGAGGTCCGGACGGTGGGGGGGAGGGCTCAAAGGAAGTACAGGCGGTTGAGCGAGACCGATTCGGCGGGACCCGAGTGGACGGGGTCGCCGTCGAGCGTGACCTGGCCGAGCGCGTCCACCTGGACGGACCCGAGCCGCGAGTTGCGCACCATGTCCGCCGGGCCGATGCCCCGGGTCCCGCGCACGCCGACGCGGCGCCGGCGGGTCGTCATGTGGTCGTCGCCCGCGGCCGCGGCGGCCCCGCTGACGAAGGCTACCGACAGATCGGCGGGGGTCGCGCCGTACGCGCCGAGCTGCGGGCCCAGCACCAGCGGCTCGCAGGTGTCGGTGGAGGCGTTGGGATCACCCGTCACACCGTAGGCGGGGAACCCGGCCTTCAGCACCAGTTGCGGCTTGGCGCCGAAGTGGTCCGGCCGCCACAGCACGATGTCGGCCAGTTTGCCCGGCTCCAGCGAGCCGACCTCGTGGGACAGGCCGTGCGCGATCGCGGGATTGACGGTCAGCTTGGCCAGGTAGCGCAGCACCCGTTCGTTGTCGTGGCCCTCGGGCGCGCCCCGCTCGCCCTTCATCTTCCCGGCCATCGCGAACGTACGGCGGACCGTCTCGCCCGCCCGGCCCATGCCCTGCGCGTCGGAGGAGGTGATGCCGATGACCCCGAGATCGTGCAGCACGTCCTCGGCGCCCATCGTGCCCGCCCGGATCCGGTCCGCGGCCAGCGCGGCGTCCCCCGGCAGGCCGGGATCGAGGCCGTGCACCGAGACGATCATCCCGTGGTGCTCGGCGACGGCGTCCCGGCCGAAGGGCAGCGTCGGGTTGGTGGAGGAGCCGATGACGTTGGCCACGCCGGCCAGCCTGAGCACGTCCGGCACGTGCCCGCCGCCGCAGCCTTCGATGTGGAAGGCGTGGATCGTCCTGCCCCCGAGGACCGCGAGGGTGTCCTCCACCGACAGGCACTCGTTCAGGCCGTCGGTGTGCAGCGCGACCTGCACGTCGTGCTCCTCGGCCACCCGCAGCGCGGTGTCCAGCGCGCGGGTGTGCGCGCCCATGTCCTCGTGCACCTTGAAGCCGCTCGCACCGCCCTCGACGAGCGCCTCGACCAGGGGCGCCGGATGGGACGACGAGCCTCGTGCCAGGAACCCGATGTTCACCGGCCAGGCGTCGAAGGCGTTGAACGCGTGCCGCAGCGCCCACGGCGAGTTCACCCCGACGCCCCAGACCGGCCCGAACTCCTGGCCGATGATCGTGGTGACGCCGGAGGCCAGGGACGCCTCCATGATGCGCGGGCTGAGCAGGTGAACGTGGGTGTCGATCGCTCCCGCCGTGGCGATGAGCCCCTCGCCGGACACGATCGTCGTCCCGGTGCCGACCACCACGTCCACGCCGTTCAGCGTGTCGGGGTTTCCCGCTCGCCCGACGGCGTGGATGCGTCCCTCGCGGATCCCGATCGACGCGGTCCGCACCCCCAGGATCGGATCGAGGATCAGCGCGTTGCTGATCACCAGGTCGCAGGTGTCTCTGACGGAGGCGGCCTTCAGATGCAGGCCGTCCCTGGCGGTCTTGCCGAACCCGGCGAGGAACTCCTCTCCCGGCCTCTGGGAGTCGTGCTCGACCTCGACCACCAGGCCGGAGTCGCCGAGCCTGACCCGATCCCCCCGGCGCGGCCCGTGAACGCTCACCGCTCACCCGCCGGGTCGTCGCCGGCGGGCCCGGCCGCCGCCGGGTCGTCGGCACTCGCGGTCCGGGCCGCCGGCTCGCTTCCCAGGTAGCCGCAGGCCCGGGCCTTCTCCATGGCCCGTTCGAAGGCGCCCGGCGCGTCCAGCGGGCCGTCGACCAGGCCGGCGAACCCGATCGCCACCCGCGCCCCGCCGATCGGGACCAGCCGGGCGACGCGACTCTCGCCCGGATCGAAGCGCAGGGTGGAACCCGCGGGAACGGCCAGGCGGCGCCCGTAGCCCAGGGCCCGGTCGAAGAGCAGCCGGGGGTTCGTCTCGAAGAAGTGGAAGTGCGAGGTGACGCTGATCGGCACGGTCGCCGTGTTGCGCACCTTCACCTCGATCGTGTCCTCCTCCGCCGCGAGCCGCGTCGCCCGCTCCCGCTCCCGATCCGCGGGCCGCGTCGTCTCGATCACCGCGCCGGGGGCCAGGTCTCCGAGCGATCCGCCGCCGAACGGCTCGGTGACGATCGCCAGCCGGGTGCCGTCGTCGAAGACCGCCTCGACCATCACCTCGGTGACGATGTCGGCCACCCCGGGCAGCACGTCGCCGGGGCCGAGCACGCTCCGGCCCGCCGCGATCGCCTCGGCCAGCCTGGCCCCGTCGCGGGCGGCCTCGCAGACCGTGTCGGCGATCAGGGCGGTGGCCTCCGGCACGTTCAGGCGCAGTCCCCGCGCGCTCCGGGCGCGGGCCAGCTCGGCCGCGGTGAACAGCAGCAGCCGGTCGCGCTCCGTAGGTGTCAGCCGCATGGACACCCCCCTTTTAGAACGATTTTCAAAGTTAGAGTAGCATTCTAAACGGGTACGGTATGGGGCATGACGGTGAAGCTGGAGCGCCCCGACGTGCGAGCCCACGTGCTGCGGGCGGCGCTGCTGGCGATCGACGAGGTGGGGCCCGACCGGCTGCGCGTGCGCGACATCGCCGAACGGGCCGGGATGAGCAGCGGTCATGTCATGTACTACTTCGGCAAGCGCGACCGGATCCTCGTCTCGACGCTGCTGCTCAGCGAGGACGAGCTGGCCGAGCGCCGGACCGCCGAGCTCGCGGCCGTGGCCGACCCGCGCGAGGCGGTCGGCCGCCTGGTGGAGCTGTACCTGCCCACCGGCGCGGGCGACGTCCGCTGGCGGCTGTGGGCCCAGGTCGTCGCCCGCCCGCCGCAGGACGAGGAGACGCTGGCCAGGATCGCCGGGTTCGTCGGCACCTGGGTGCGGGAGCTGGCCCGCATCGTGGCCCAGGGGGTGGGGGAGGGAGCGTTCCGGCCGGTGGACGATCCGGAGGACCACGCGCTGCGAATGTGCCGGATCATGGACAGCCTCGCGCACGACGTGCTCCTCGGGCTGCCCGGCTGCGACTCCGGATGGGCTCGCGAGCAGGCGATGCGGGCGATCCGGCGGGAGCTGCTGCCCTGACCGGCCGTCACCGCTCCCGCCCGGAGCGGTGACGGCCGGTCAGGCGGCGCGCTGCCTCAAGGCTGAGGTGATCTTGCGCAGCACGTCGGGTTTGTTGGTGATGATGCCGTCCACCCCGTAGGAGATCAGGCGGCGCATGATCTCCGGGGCGTCCACGGTCCAGGTGAAGATCTTCATGTGAAGCTCGTGGACGCGCTGGACGTACTCCGGGGTGAGATCGTTGTAGGGCGGGTTGACGTGGTCGGCGAATTCCGCGAGTTCCGGGAGTTCCGCGGTCGTCGGCGTGCCGAGCAGGCCGATCGGAACCTGGGGCAGGTCCTGGTGGAACGTTCGCATCGAGTCCCAGTCGAACGACTGCACGGTGAGTCGGCCGGGACGCAGCCACGAGGGGTTGCGCCGTAGTTCGTCGGCGATACGGGCCTCGACGCCCGGGTAGAGTTGCGGCGCCTTGACCTCCAGGAGCAGGCCGAGCGGGCTCGCGCTCATCGCGCGCAGCGCCTCTTGGAAGGTGGGCACCCGCTCACCTTTGTACTCCGGGGAGAACCACGAGCCCGCGTCCAGTTTCCGGATTTCCGCCAGCGTGAGGTCACCGACCCTCCAGGGGGCGCGACCGGGGAAGACCCCCTCGACGTCGGTGGTGCGGGCCAGCGTCGTGTCGTGCATCAGGACCAGCTTGTGGTCCTTCGTCTCCTGGACGTCGAGCTCGAACACGTCGGCGCGCTGTTCCCGCGCCAGATTGAAGGCCGCGACGGTGTTCTCCGGCGCGTACGCGGAGGCGCCACGGTGGGCGACGTTGGTGATCGACGGCGGCGGTGCGGCGACCGCCGTGGAGGCGAACACCGTCAGGGCCGCCAGCGTGGTCGTGATGATGAGGCCGAGTCGTCGGAACATTGGTCTCCTCTGTTTCGGGAGGGGGCCTATGGTTCGAACTTGACAGCCGCTCATGACGACGAGTTGATAGGAGAGTATCCCGTTGATGTCAGGCAGATGAGCAATCGACCCGTGCGCGGCGGGGCGTGTCCCGCCTCGGCAGGACGCCCGGGCCGCGCGCTACGCGGAGGGCGACGGTGACTTCGGGGTGAGATCGAGGTCGAACCGCACCTCGACCTCGTCGCCGAGCTTGAGCGCGCCGAAGAACGCCGAGTAGGGCTGGATCCCCCAGTGGGTCTGCACGATGGACGCCGAGCCGCGCGCATGGCCCTCGGCCAGCGAGCCCCGCAGCGTGACGGGCCGGGTGACGCCGACGATGGTGAGATCGCCTTCGACGCGGAACGCCTCCGCGGTCCCGTCGACCCGGGCCGACCGGAACGTGATCGTCGGATGGCGCTCGGTGTGAAGGACCTTCCTCCGGAGGTTCTTCTCGATCTCTTCGCGGTCGGAGCCGGTGAGCGGCCTGATGCCGCCGGTTCCCTCACGAACCTCGAAGGAGCCGGCGTCGACGTCGACGGTCACCGAGGATCCGGCCGGGTCGGCGAGATCGACCGTGGCCTCGCCGTGCCAGCGGGTGGCCTCGATGGTGAGGTCGTGACCGGCCTTCGCGCCCAGCCCGCTACGGGTCGTGTGGACGAGGAGCCGGCCGGACCCCGGTCCCAGTGTGTGCCTGCCGGAGGTGATGCTCACCGTTCCAGGCTAACCCCGCTCGTGGTGGCGCGCCGTCGGCCCGTGCGAAGCCGGCGCGCGGCGGACTCATCCGGCGCGCAGCGCCTCCAGCATCCGGGACAGGGCGGCCCGGGCGTCGTCCAGGTCCCCGGGGTTCGCCGATCCCGCCAGCCACAGTGCCGCCTCGTTCATCGCGCCCGACAGCAGGTGGGTCAGCGGCGCGACCGGCTGCGGGGCGATCGTCCCCTCCTCGATCAGGGCGGTGAGCGCCTCGGCCAGGTGGCGGGCCGAGGCGGCCTCGTCCAGCGCGCGCCACTCGTTCCAGCCCAGTACGGCGGGGCCGTCGACGAGCATGATCTGCTGGACGTCCGGGTCGGTGCCGGCGGTGAGGAACGCCTGGCAGCCGGCGGTGAACCGCGTCCACGAATCGTCGTGGGCATCGGCGGTCGCGGCCACCGTCCGGGCGACCTGCTGCTGCACCTCCTCCAGCACGGCGCGGAACAGGGCCGCCTTGCTCTCGAAGTGGTGGTAGAGAGCGCCCTTGGTGACCCCCGCGGCGCGGACGATCTCCGACAGGCCCACCGCGCCGTAGCCCAGGCTCGCGAACAGGCGCCTGCCCTCGCGCAGGAGGGCCTGCCGGGTCTGCTCCCTCTGCCGGGCCCTGCCGTCCTTCGGCATCGTGCTCCCGTCCTTTGACATACCGGTGGTACGTCAATACATTACCTTCACATACCGACGGTATGTGAAGGAGTTCGCATGAAACTGACCAGCTTCTATCCGGTTGTCTGCACCTCAAAGCTTCAGGAGTCCCGAGACTTCTACACCGGGCTGCTGGGGTTCGAGCCGACGTTCGAGGCCGACTGGTACGTGAGCCTGCGGCGGCCGGGGACGCCGCAGTACGAGCTCGCCCTGCTCGACTACAGCCACCCGACGCTGCCCGAGGCGTACCGCACTCCCGTGCGGGGACTGCTGCTCAACCTCGAGGTGGAGGACGTGGACGCGGAGTGGGAGCGGCTCGTCGTCCGCGAGGGGCTGCGGGCCGAACTGGAGCTGCGCAGCGAGGACTTCGGGCAGCGGCACTTCATCGTGGCCGATCCCAACGGGGTCCTGATCGACGTGATCACACCCATCGAGCCCACCTCGGCGTACGCCGAGCAGTACGTCAATCCCTGACGCCCGGCCCCGCCCCGGTCACCTCCGTGCCGGGAACGCGGAGGTGACCGGCGCCCCGATCACCTCGTAGGGGAGGAGACCCGCAGGACGAGCTTTCCCCTGGTGCGGCCCTCGGCGAGCCGTTCGTGGGCCTTGGCGGCCTCCTCAAGCGGGAGCACCTCCTCGACCCCGACGGCGAGCCGCCCGTCGTCGACCATCCGGGCGAGGTGGGTCAGCGCGGCGCCGTCGGGCTCCACCAGGAAGGGCTCGGCGCGAAGGCCCCGGGCCTCGGCGTCGCGCAGCAGGTCGGGGGAGGCGCCGGAGGGCACCGGGACGAGCAGCCCACCGGGGCGGAGGACGTCGAGGGAGCGGGTGCTCGTCGCGTCGTGCCCGTCGCCCACCAGGTCGATGACCACGTCCACGTCGCGCACCGCGTCCTCGAAGCGGGTGGTGGTGTAGTCGACGAGCTCGTCGGCCCCCAGTTCGCGCAGCCAGGCGTGCTTGGCGGCGCGGGCGGTGCCGATCACGTGCGCGCCGAGGTGCTTGGCCAGCTGGACGGCGAAGTGCCCGACGCCGCCCGCGGCGGCGTGGATGAGGACGCGCTGGCCGGGCTGGACGTCCGCGGCGTCCACCAGGCTCTGCCAGGCGGTCAGCACGGCCAGCGGCATGGCGGCGGCCTCGTCGTGTCCCAGGGAGCGCGGCTTGCGGGCGAACTGCCGGGAGGGGGCGGTCACGAACTCGGCGTAGGCACCGGCCTGCCGGGGGAACCACGGCATGCCGTACACCTCGTCTCCCGCCTTGAGGGTGTGCACCCCGAAACCGACCTCCTCGACGACGCCGGAGACGTCCCAGCCGAGGATGAAGGGCGGATCCCCCAGAACCCCGGCCATGCCCGAGCCCGACCTGGTCTTGACGTCCACCGGGTTCACTCCCGCGGAGACGACTCGTACCAGCACCTCGGTGGGCAGCGGCTCCGGGCGCTCGACCTGGACCAGGCGAAGCACCTCCGGCCCGCCGAAGGTGTCCTGGCTGATCGCACGCATGAGGGTCACGAGATCTCTCCTTGGAAGCGGCCGGTCGCGGATCGACGACACCGATGACGCTATCTTTCACCACCCGGTGGAAGCCGGATCCCGGGGTCGTGGGTGAGTCGGCCCGGACCTCGGTGCCGGAGTGGCCGGGCGGGGTGGGATTCTGGTGCGATGAGTGAGTCGAGGAGCCGCTGGGCGGACATCGCGGGAGACGACGCGGGGGAGCGGTACGCGGCGCGGTTCGCCGAGCTCGCCGAGTCGGGGGCGGACATGCACGGCGAGGCGCGGCTGTGCGCGGAGCTGCTGCCGCCGGGCGCGCGGGTGCTGGACGCCGGGTGCGGCACCGGGCGGGTGGCGATCCGGCTGGCCGAGCTGGGATACGACTGCGTGGGCGTCGATCTCGACGAGTCCATGCTGGAGGTCGCCAGGCGGGCCGCGCCGGATCTGACCTGGATCCTGGCCGACCTGAGTGACCTGTCCGCCCTGGTGGGCGCCGGCTCCTTCGACATGGTCGTCGCCGCGGGCAATGTCATCCCCCTGCTCGCCCCGGAGACCGAGGCGCGGGCCGTCGCCGGGCTCGCGGCGCTGCTGCGGCCGGGCGGACTGCTGGTGAGCGGGTTCGGGCTGGACGCGGCGCACCTTCCGCTCGCCTCCGCCACGGTCGCGCTGGCGGACTACGACGCCTGGTGCCGGGCGTCCGGGCTGGCCCTGGAGCGACGCCTGGCGACCTGGGACGGCGCCGCCTACGACGGCGGCGGTTACGCGGTCAGCGTTCATCGCCGTACCCCGGGCGGACAGGCCATCGGAGAGTAGTAACTTCATCCCATGCGACTGGGCGTTCTCGACATTGGTTCAAACACGGTTCATCTGCTGGTGATGGACGCGCATCGTGGGGCTCGGCCGCTGCCCGCGTACTCGCACAAGGTCGACCTGCGGCTCGCCGAGCACATGGAGGACGGCAACCGCCTCTCCGAGCGGGGGGCGACGCGGTTGCGGGAGTTCGTCGAGGAGGCGCTGCGGCTCGCCGAGGACAAGGGCGTCGAGGATCTCATGGCCTTCGCGACCTCGGCGGTCCGGGAGGCCGTCAACGGCGAGGAGGTGCTCGCGCAGATCAAGGCCGACACGCAGGTGGACATCCAGGTCCTGTCGGGCCAGGACGAGGCGAGGCTGACGTTCCTGGCCGTGCGGAGATGGTTCGGGTGGTCGTCCGGGCGGCTGCTGGTGCTGGACATCGGCGGGGGGTCGCTGGAGATCGCGTCGGGGATGGACGAGCAGCCCGACGTGGCGGTGTCGTTGCCGCTGGGGGCCGGCCGGCTCACCCGCGACTGTTTCAGCGCCGACCCGCCCCCGGCCGACGAGGCGCGGGCGCTGCGCAGGCACGTGCGGGCGGAGATCGCCCGCTCGGTGGGGAACGTGGCGCGGTACGGCCAGGCCGATCACGCGGTGGCGACGTCGAAGACGTTCAGGCAGCTCGCGAGGATCGCCGGGGCAGCCCCCTCGCATGAGGGGCCGTACGTCCGCCGGGTGCTCAGGCACGCCGATCTGATCGGATGGACCGACCGGCTGGCCAAGATGGGGGTGCGGGAGCGGGCGGGGCTGCCCGGAGTGTCGGAGGGACGGGCGCCGCAGCTGCCGGCCGGAGCGATAGTCGCCGACGCCACGATGGACCTGTTCGGGGTCGCACAGCTGGAGGTGTGCCCGTGGGCGCTGCGGGAGGGCGTCATCCTGCGGCGGCTGGACGCGATGCCCGAGAACTGATGGCCGTTCGAGAAATCGACCGATATATATAAGTTGAATAACGCCTTAAACGGGCAAACAGCACTTAAATACCTTATGTCTGAAATGTTCCTTATGTCGGAAAGTTGTCCAGGGTTCGAAAGCCGGACGATGCCCCGGAACGAGGCGGCATGGGAAGAGCGGCCATCGCCCGCGCACCGGGCGATGACGGCGCACCGAGGTTTACCTGCCCATTAGGCGGTAAGAGCGCATTGTTATGAACAGCGCTCAGGTGGAAGGCGCCGCGCGCAGAGCGGCGAACAGTCAGACATTGGACAGGCTTGCCAGACTCGGCATGGGGTGCCGCGGTGTCCTCTACGGGCTGATCGGGTTCCTGGCCCTGCAGATCGCCTTCGGCGGCGGGAGCGGCGGCAAGGAGGCCGACAAGACCGGCGCGATCGAGATGGTGGCCGAGCAGCCGTTCGGCACCGTGCTGCTCTGGCTGATGGTCGTCGGCTTCATCGCGCTGACCCTCTGGCAGTTGTCGGAGGCGATCATCGGCCGAGGTCAGACCAAGGACAGGGTCGAGTCGGCGTCACGCGCGGTGGTCTACGGGCTGATCGTGGCCGCGCTGCTCGGCATGCTGCTGAGCGGCGACTCGGGCGGCTCGACCGACGAGCAGTCGAAGGACCTCACCGGCAAGCTCATGGACCTGCCCGCCGGGCAGTTCCTCGTGGGCCTGATCGGGCTCGGGCTGATCGCCCTGGGGGCCTACTGGATTCACAAGGGCTGGAAGAAGAAGTTCCTCCAGGACCTGCGCACCGGTGAGATGCCGCCGAAGGCGCGTCAGCTCGCCGAGAAGCTGGGCATGGCCGGTTACCTCGCCCGCGGTGTGATCGCCGCGGTCGCCGGTGTCTTCGTCGTCCAGGCGGCGATCACCTACGACCCCGACAAGGCCAAGGGCATCGACTCGACACTGCGCTCGCTGGCCGACACCCCGGCCGGGCCGTGGCTGCTCGGGGTCGTCGCGATCGGCCTGCTGCTGTTCGCGGTCTACTGTTTCTTCGAGGCCCGCTGGCACCGGGTTTGACATCCTCCTCTGCCTTTCAGGCAGAGGATTCCAACGGCACCTACCCCACCAGGAGAAGGTCGCGTTGAGGTTCGCGGTTCACCGGCCCGCCCAACGGCGGGCCTCCCCGCGCAGCCACCGCGTGCCCCGCGGCGGTATCTCGGAGGTTCTTCGCCGCGTTGACGTCGGCGTGGTCCCGATGCCCGCACGCCACGCACGAGAAGAGCGCTTGGCTCTTGCGACTCTCCCGGGCGAGGTGCTTGCAGGCGTTACAGGTCTGCGACGTATACCGCGGATCAATCTTCCACAGGCGGCCCGGGGCCTTGTGCTCCAGCCGGGTCGCCAGATGGCCCCAGCCGTTGGCCAGAATGCCCCGGTTCAATCCCGCCTTCTGGCGCACGTTCCGGCCCGGCGCCGTGATGCTGCCTTTCGCCGACCGGGTCATCGCGGAGATCTTCAGGTCCTCGATGCCGATCACGTCGAAGCGGCGGGCCAGATCGGTGCTGGTCTGCTCCACCCACTCCTTGCGCCGATCACCCTCCCGGGCCTTCAACCGGGCGATGGCGGCCTTGACCTTGGCGCGGCGCTTGGACCCGGGCTTGGCCCTTGCCAGGGCGCGCTGCAACCGCAGCAGCCGCTTCTTCTGCCCTGGACTTAAGGTGGGAACGGTCAGCGGCTCACCGGTGGACAACGCGGCCGACACCACGACGCCCCGATCCACGCCGACGGCCGCACCGGTCCCCGGGGCGGGAATCGGCTCAGGGATGATCGCGAACGCCACGTGCCAGCGGCCCGCCGCATCCCGGGTGACGCGAAACGACTTGGCTTCCCCCATGGGGCGGGACCAGCGGAACCGTACCCATCCCACTTTGGGGATGCGCACCTGGCCGACTTTGCGCGACAGGCGGCGCACGTCACCTGGTTTGACCGCGACGATCCGAAACCCCTCGCTTCGACCGCGCCGACGCCACCTCGGCCGCCGGTGGGTTTGGCCGAAGAAGTTCGCCATGGCCTGGTGGAAGTCCTTCAGCGCCTGCTGCTGAACGATGATCGACCCGGCCGCCAGCCACTCGCAGGCGGCGCGGGCCTCGGTGAGTTGGCGGCACTGCTCGGCGAATCTGGGCGTCGGCGCGCGTCCGGGCCGCCAGTGGGCGTGCTGTTCCACGGCCAGGTTCCACACATACCGGGCGTGCCCGCAGTGCTCCAGCAGCGCCGCCTGCTGGGCGGGTGAGGGGTGCAGCCGGTAGCGGGACACATCGAGCAACCTACCGATTCCCACCGACAGAAATCGGGAGACCACTATGGGTGACCGTTCTGCGTTTCCTTCCCGCCTTGAAGGACGGGACCTCCACGCTGCAGGTGCTCAGTGACAGGTGTGACCGCATGGGGCGACAGGTGCGAGCACGCAGGTGAAGGCCCTTCTGGCAAGCTCGACCTGTCTATCCGGTAAGTGATCGAACTCCTACTTTTCTGAGACATCTACCTTCTGGGGCTCCGCGTCTTCCAAAGGCGTGAACAGTATCGGAGGGGACGTATGGACTCGTCGGAGTATGACGGAAGCGAATGGGTTATCCGCTTGGAGGGTTCCCCCGACCAGGTGGCGAGGGCCCGCCGCCTGGTCTCGATGTCCCTGGGGCGGGATCACCCTCTTCATGACGACTGTGTCCTGCTCACCAGCGAGATCGCCACGAACGCGGTGATCCACTCCCGGTCGGGGGACGGCGGGGCGTTCACCGTCACGGTCGCCTACTCGGCTGAGGGGGTGCGGGTCTGCGTCCAGGACGAGGGCTCGTCGGCCGCCCCCTGCGTGTGCCGCGAGTCGGCCGACGGGACGGGGGGCCGCGGCCTGCCCCTGCTGGAGGCGCTGGCGCATCGCTGGGGCCTGGTCAGGGAGGCGGGCTCCAACAAGGTCTGGTTCGAGCTCGTGATGGAGCTGGCCACCGTACGCAAGACGCTGGCCGGCGTCGGTTGAACACCGTCCGCTCCGGCTCGTCGTTCGCCGGCCGGCCGAACCCGCCGGGCACCGGCCGCCGGACCTCGGACGAGCGACCGGATCAGATGAGCAGCCGGCACAGACCTTCGGCGAGGGCCTTGGTGGTGAGCCGGGTCCGGCTCTCGCAGCCGAGCTTGGCGAAGATGTGCTCCAGGTGCGTGGTGACCGTACGGACGCTCAGCACCAGTGCCGCCGCGATCTGCGGGTTGGAGTCGCCGAGCGCGACATGGGTGATCACATCGATCTCCCTGGTGGTCAGCTCGTACGGCAGGGCGCACGGGCGTTCGGCGATCACCGCGCCCTGGAGGGCGCCGTGCGGTCCCACGCCGGCGCGCAGCAGCCGCACCTCGTGCCACAGTCCGGTCCCGTCCTGCCAGAGCCCGCGCCGGTTGAGCTCGCGGGAGTCGATGAACTCCCTGGCCAGCTCCGCCATGGCCGGCTCGGTGGCGACGGCCTCCGAGGGCTGGACGCCTGCGATGTCCCTGCGGGTGCCGCCGCGGTCGAAGGCCACCACGCGGAACCCCGGCGGCAGGCCGCCGGGGTCGATCAGGCAGCGGCTCAGGTCGGTGACGTGGGCCAGGGTGGGAGAGACCGCGCTGATCAGCGTGCCCGCCTGGCCCGCGAAGGCCTCGGGGTCGCGGGCGTTCAGATGGAGCAGGCCGGTGTAGCGGCCCTCGGCCAGGAACAGGGGAGTGGTCAGCCCGGCCCGCCAGCCGTACGGCTCCAGATGGCGCCGGAAGTAGAGCTCGGTGCCGGGAGTGCCCATGACCAGCGGCTCACGCGTGTCCATGGCCCGGCGATAGGGGTCGAGCCGGACGTACTCCTCGGCGGCGTCCCCGTCGACCCGTGCGTAGCCGTCCGAGAGCAGGCTGCGGTGCCGCTCGGTCGCCGGGTCGTAGGCGACGAACTCGTAGGCCTCCAACGCGATGATCTCGCGTAACGCGCGCATCGCGCCGTGCGTGCCACTACGCCCGGCGATGTGAAAACCCACCTCGGTGAACGCGTGGAGGTGGCGCGGGCTCAGGGTGATCTGGTCCATGGACTCCTCCATGACCAGCGTGCCGCAAACCTTCGGCGGAGGGAATACGTAAACTCTCCGATGTCACGGGTTATCGGCATCTTTACCCTCTCCGGCAACACCCCCCGGGAGGAACACGTGACGGTCTTGACGAGAACACGAGGACTCGCCGTCCTGGTGGCGACGGTGCTCGTGGTGAGTGCGTGCGGCGGATCAGAGACGCCGGCGGCTCAGGGCGGGCAGCAGGGCGCCAAGGAGTTCTCGGTCGCGCTGACCGAACCGGACCACCTGACCCCCGGAAACACCTCCAGCAGCTACTCGATCACCGTTCTGCAGGCGCTGTTCGACCTCCCCGTCGTCATCGACGCGAAGGGACAGCCGCAGATGCGGGCCGCCGAGTCGGTGACCAGCGAGGACCAGAAGGTCTGGACGATCAAGATCAAGCCGGGGCAGAAGTTCCACAACGGCGAGCCGGTGACCGCCGAGAGCTTCGCCGACGCGTGGAACGCCGCGGCCTACGGTCCCAACGCGTGGACCAACAACTACTACTTCGAGAACGTCGAGGGCTACGACGCGCTGAACCCGGAGGCCCCCGAGGGCTCCGAGGAGGCCCCCAAGCCCACCGTCGACAAGCTGAGCGGGCTCAAGGTCGTGGACCCCAACACCCTTCAGGTGACGCTGACCGCGCCGTTCAGCCAATTCCCGATCACACTGGCCTACACCGGGTTCGCCCCGATGCCCAAGGCGGCCTTCGCCGACCTGGCGGCCTACGACGTCAAGCCGATCGGCAACGGCCCGTTCGCCCTGGACGGCGAGTGGGTGCGCAACCGGCAGATCAAGGTGAAGAGGTTCGAGGGCTACACCGGGCCTCGCCCCGCCAAGTCCGACTCGATCAACTTCAAGATCTATGAGAGCCGCGACACCGCCTACGTGGACCTGCGGGCCGGCAAGGTGGACCTGATCCAGACGATCCCGCCGGCGAGCGTGTCCGAGGCCAAGACACTGCTCGGCGACAGGTTCGTGGCCACGCCCAGCGGGACCATGGACTACCTGGGCTTCCCGGTCTACGACAAGCGCTTCGCCAGCGCCGACCTGCGCAAGGCCATCTCGATGGCCATCGACCGGCAGGCGATCGTGGACGCCGTGTTCAACGGCACCTTCAAGCCGATGAGCTCGCTGGTGGCGCCGCTGGTACCGGGCTACCGGGAGGGCGCCTGCGGCGAGGCCTGCGTCTACGACGTGGCCAAGGCCAAGGCGTTGTTCGAGGCGGCCGGCGGGTTCAGCGGCACGATGAACCTCTACTTCTCCAACGCCGACCCCAGCTACGAGCAGTGGATGACCGCGGTGGCCAACCAGCTCAAGGACAACCTCGGCATCGCCGACATCCAGTTCCGCAAGGTCCCGGCGGCCGACTACCTGTCCACGCTCCGCGCCCACAAGCAGGACGGGCCGTACCGCAACAACTGGGTGATGGACTACCCGAGCCCGCAGAACTACCTGCAGTCGATGTGGGGCGAGGGCAACCGGATGGGCTGGGAGAGCAAGAAGTTCAACGACCTGATCAGCCAGGCCAACTCCGCGGCCGGCATGGAGGCCAGCATCCCGCTCTACCAGCAGGCCGAGGACGTGGCGCTGCGCGAGATGCCGATGGCCCCGCTGTGGAACTGGCAGGACCAGGGCGGATACTCCGACAGGATCACCGGCGTCCAGATCGACGCCTACAGCCCGAACCTCGACCTGATCACGGTGAAGTAGTTGATCCACGAGGCACTCACGACCCCGGGGCGTCCCGCCCCGGGGTCTGCCGGTGAGGCGGGATCGTGAGATACGCGATCCAGCGGCTGGCCCAGGCCGTCCCGGTCTTCTTCGCCACCACGTTCCTGATCTACGCGATGGTCTTCGCCCTGCCCGGCGATCCGATCGTCGCCCTGGCCGGGGACAAGCCCCTGCCCGACGAGGTCCTCCACACGCTCCGGGAGCGCTACCACCTCAACGACCCGCTGATCGTCCAGTACGGCCTCTACATGCTGAACGCCGTCCAGGGCGACCTGGGGCAGACCTTCACCGGGCAGCCGGTGAGCGAGCTCCTCCAGGGCCGGTGGGCGGTGACCGCACAGCTCGCCGTCACCGCCTGGATCTTCGAGCTCGTGGTCGGTATCGGCCTCGGCGTGATCGCGGGACTGCGCCGGGGCGGGATCGCCGACACGGCGGTGCTGGCCGGGACCACGTTCGTCATCGCCGTCCCGGTCTTCGTCGTCGGCTACACCGCGCAGATCCTGCTGGGACTGAACCTCTCGCTGTTCCCGACCGCGGGAGTGGACGAGGGGTGGCCGGTCAGCTACCTGCTGCCCGGCATGGTGCTCGGCTCGTTCGGCCTGGCCTACGTGGCGAGGCTGACCCGCACCAGCCTGATCGAGAACATCCGGGCCGACTACGTCCGTACGGCGCGCGCCAAGGGACTGCGCCGAAGACGGGTGATCGGCAGGCACGCGCTGCGCAACTCACTGATCCCCGTGGTCACCTTCCTCGGCGTGGACTTCGGCAACCTGATGGCCGGAGCGGTCGTCACCGAGGGCATCTTCAACCTGCCGGGCATCGGCCAGCAGGTCTTCCAGTCCATCCAGCTCCAGGAGGGTCCCGTCGTCGTCGGCATCGTCACCATGCTCGTGATGGTCTTCATCGTGGTCAACCTGCTCGTCGACCTCCTGTACGGCGTGCTCGACCCGAGGATCCGCCGTGCTTGAGGCCCAGATCGCGGAGACCGGGGCGGACCGGATGAAGCCGGGATCGCTCTGGTACGACGCCTGGCTGGAACTGCGCGGCCGGGTGATCTTCTGGCTCTCGGCGGTGATCCTCGTGATCGCCGTCGCGATGGCCCTCTTTCCCGGCCTGTTCACGGGCTTCGGCCCGAACGAGGGCTGCAACCTGCGCATGTCGAAGAAGGGTCCCGCCGACGCGGCCGTGTTCGGCTACGACCTGCAGGGGTGCGAGTACTGGTCGCAGATCGTGCACGGCACCCGCGCCTCCGTCATGATCGGTATAGCGGTGACGGCCTTCGCGCTGCTCATCTCGATCGTGCTCGGCCTGCTCGCCGGTTACTACGGCGGCGTGCTGGACGCCCTCATCTCCCGGCTCACCGACGTGTTCTTCGGCATTCCCTTCGTCCTGGGCGCGACCGTCCTCCTGGTCGCCTTCCCCGACCACGGCATCTGGGCGATGACCCTGGTGCTGGTCGTGCTGGGCTGGACCACGATGACCCGTCTCATGCGCGCCCAGGTGATCGCGGTCCGCGACATGGACTTCGTGGCCGCCGCCCGGATGCTCGGCGCGGGCGACCGGCGGATCATGTTCAAGCACATCCTGCCCAACGCGATCGCCCCGGTCTTCGTGGTGGCCATGCTCAACGTGGGCAACGTCATCGCCGGTGAGGCGACCCTCGACTACCTGGGCGTGGGCCTGCAGTATCCCGAGGTCTCCTGGGGCCTGCAGCTCAACACGGCCCAGGTGTTCTTCGCCGAGCACCCCCACCTGCTCGTCTTCCCGTCGCTGTTCCTCACCGCGACGGTGCTCAGCTTCCTGCTGCTGGGCGACGTCGTCCGCGACGCCCTGGACCCCAAACTCCGCTGATCCCGCCTTCCGGGGACGCCGGTCACGAGAGGACCGGCGGCCCGGAAGGCGCAGGCCGGGGGGAGAGCGTCGCGATCCCCCGCCTCCTGGCCAGGATCACCACCGCGATCCCGAAGACGCCGAGCTGCACCACCGTGCCGGCCATGTCCTGCCAGGGCACGGACCCCTGGCTCAGCGCGTCGTCCAGATCTCCGGCCGCGCCGCTGAAACCGAACGCCAGCGCGTTGTTGATCACGTGCAGGCCGATGGCGGCCTCCAGGCCGCCGGTGCGCACGGCCAGCCAGCCCATCAGCACGCCGAAGGTGAAGACGTCCAGGATGCCCCAGTCGGTGTACCCGTGCATCGCGGTGAACCCGGCCGCGCCCAGCAGGATGCCCGGCCAGGGGCTGGTGAAGAACGCGCCGAAGGCCTGGAGCAGCCAGCCCCGGAAGATGTACTCCTCGGCGGCGGCCTGGAAGGGCACCAGCAGCAGGGTGACGACCAGGGCGGGCAGGAAGAGGCCCCAGCCCGCCCAGTCGAACAGGGTGCCGTAGTCCTTCCCGGTGGCGGCGTAGGTGGCGGCGGTCGCGACCTGGCCCAGAACCGCGGCGCAGACCGCCACCCCCGTGCACAGGGCCATCCAGCGCCACCGCAGGCGTCCGAGGACCGAGGAGAGCGTGCCGGGCGGCCGCCGCTGGATCCACACCGCCACGCCGTACACGACGGGGAGCACGGCGGCGATCGAGAGCAGGTTGATCGCCAGGTCGATCAGCGGGTCGGCGAACATCTGATCGCCGGCGCCGCTCATCTCGGCGCCCGCGATCATGCCGATCACCCCGCCGCCGACGATGACCGCGGTCCCGACCGCCACGAACCCCACGGCGACCAGGACCGTGCCCAGCACGGGCCGCCACCAGGCGTGCAGGGGGGTGCGGCCCATCAGGTCGTAACGGCTGCCGGGCGGGGCGGGCACGATCTGCGGCGCGGGCCGCGGCGGGGGCGGGAAGTGGCGCGGAGACGAGCCGACCGGCTCGTGGGGCATCACCGCGGGCTGGGAGTCCTGTGGGTCTCGCATGGCCCTCATTCTGTTTCACAGTCGGGCATCGGTGTGACGCGGTTTTTGAATACCGGCCGTGCGGCGAGACGGCCCGGCCCGTGGCCGGCGCGCCGACGGTGAGGAACGCGGGCCTCGGGACGCCGGTCGCGATCGGCCTGTCGCCCCGGCCGCCCTACGCGACGGAGGTCTGCGGGGGCCTGCCGGCTTTGATCACTCTGCGCAGGCCGGGGAGGATGATGAGCGCGATCAGGAGCTGGCTGGCGAGCATCCCGTACCCCACCCCGACGATGCCCGTGGAGGGGAAGATCGCAGCGACGGAGGCGAGCACCAGCATCGCCATCCCGATCTGGACGACCGCCAGTCTCCTGGCCCTGCTCTGCGCCCGCAGCATGCTGAGATAGATCTCGATCAGCGTGCCCGGCAGTACGGCCAGCGCCATCAGGCGGAGCAGCGGCGTGCCCTCCCTGGAGAGCTCCGGGCCGAAGACGTTCAGGATCAGCGGGGCGGCGGCGACGACCACCGCGATGATCGGCCCGACGATCAGGAAGGTGCGGCGGAGCGCGTTGCGCACGCTCTGCGCCAGCCGGGCCGCGTTGAAGGAACCCTCCACGGTCAGCGAGACCGCCATGTTCGCCGCCAGTAGTTCGATCATGCAGCCCAGCGTGTGGGCTATCGAGAAGTAGCCGAACATCGCCGGGTCGTTGAGCCAGGCGGCGACCATGACCGGGACCAGATAGACGATCAGCAGGACGGAGAGCGTGCCGGGGAAGTCTCCGGCCAGGAAGCGGCCGACCTCGCGGAGCGGGGGCGGGTTCGCGGCGGATTCCTCGGTCTCCCTGACGTGCCTGGGGATGACGACCGTGAAGATGAACCAGTTGATGGGGATCAGGGCCAGGGCGGTCGGCACGATCCAGGAAATGAAGATCCCTCCGAAGAGCCCGCCCTCGGGGAGCGCGAACGCCAGCCCGACGAGCATGGCCATCTTGACCAGACCGAAGGCCAGGCTGTTCACCGGCACCCAGACGGCCTTGCGCAGCCCGGCGAGCGTCACGTCCTGAAGGGTGAAGACCGTCCAGACCAGGACCGAGACCAGGAAGAACAGCCCCGGGCCGAACCCGCCGAGGTTGCTGTAGACCGGTCCCCAGAGGGGGAGGGTCAGCAGGAATCCGAGCGCGGCCACCAGCCCGGCGACTCCGGCGATCACGTAGCCGCGCACGACGAACTCGGCGGTGCGCCGGCCCGCCACCGGAATGAACCTGGCCAGGGCGCCGACGAACGCGAGCCCGGTGAGCGAGGCGAACAGGCGCAACACGCTGATCGTGGTCTGCCCCTCGCCGAAGGCGGAGGCCGAGTAGAGACGCGTGGCCAGGACCCAGTACCCCAGGCCGAGCACGGCGGTGATCGCCGTATTGATCATCAGCGCGTAGCCCTGGAGGAACAGCGGGTCGCGCAGGTCCGCCCGCAGGCGATCCATGAGGCCGGTCCTCGGGCTCCCGGCCGTCGCCGGGGTCGGTGGCGCGCTGTCTCCGTCGTGCATCAGGTCGTCGGCACCGGACGGATCGGCCGCGGGCCCGCGAAGGCCGGCGGGCGCGCCGCCGGTGATCGCGTCTCGTAACCGGGCCGGCCGGACACCGAGTGGTACATCAGAATCGGCACGTGAGTCATGATGCCCAAGTTTCACGGAGGCCGTGCCCGGCGGTGTTCTCCGGCGGCAGGGGAGGCCCGGCGGCGGTGACGGGCCTCTGACCAGGCCGTTCGGTTCTCCCCGCGGCGTTCTCCGGCGTACGGAATGCCCCGATGAAACCCGCTTTCGTCTCCTGGTGCGGCTCCGCTGTGAGTTTGCTCAGAGTTCGCTGTGAATCGGCGGGGAGGGCTCGACGGAGCGGAAGGAGAGGGTCAGGCGGCGAGAAGACGGTCCAGGACGCGCACGCCGAACTCCAGGCCCTCGACGGGGACGCGCTCGTCCACGCCGTGGAACATGCCGTAGTAGTCCAGGTCCGGGGTGAGCATCAGCGGGGCGAAGCCGTAGCCCTTGATGCCGAGCTCGTCGAAGGACTTCGCGTCCGTGCCGCCGGACATCACGTACGGCACCGGCCGCGCGGCCGGGTCCTCGGCGACGAGGGCGGAGCGGAGCTGCTCGAAGAACGGCGAGTCCAGCGGCGCGGACGGGGCGTCGCCGAAGCTGACGAACTCCCGGGTGACCTTCGGGCCGAGCAGGCGGTCGATGGTCTCCAGGAACTCCTCGCGGTATCCGGGCAGGAACCGCCCGTCGACGTACGCCGTGGCCGAGCCGGGGACCACGTTGACCTTGTAGCCCGCCGTCAGCATCGTCGGGTTCGCCGAGTTGCGGATCTGCGCCTCGAACAGCCTGCCGATCCGGCCGAGCCGTTCGGCCTCCTTCTCCAGGCGGTCGGCGTCGATGCTCTCGCCGAGGATGTCGGCCAGGCTCTCGACCAGGGCGGCCACCCCGGGCGTCAGCCGTACCGGCCACCGGTAGGAGGCGACCCTGGACAGGGCGTGGCAGAGCTCGGCCACGGCGTTGTCCGCCGGCGGACGGGAGCCGTGACCGGCGACGCCGTGGGCGGTGAGCTTCATCCAGGCGGTGCCGCGCTCGCCGACCGCGACCGGGTAGATCCGCGCGTCCGGCGTCACCTCGACGCTGTAGCCGCCGGACTCGCTGATGGCCTCGGTGCAGCCGTCGAACAGGTCGCGGTGACGCTCCACCGCGTACTTCGCGCCGTACTCGCCGGAGACCTCCTCGTCGGCGAGGAACGCCAGCACGATGTCCCGTTTCGGCCGGATCCCGCGCCGGGCCCAGTCGCGGACCAGGGCGAGCGTCATGGAGAGGGTGCCCTTCATGTCGACCGCGCCCCGGCCCCAGACGCAGCCGTCCTCGATCTCCCCGGAGAACGGGTGGATCCGCCAGTCGGAGGCCTCGGCGGGGACCACGTCGAGATGGCCGTGCATCAGCAGGGCCTCGTCCGAGTCGCCCGGGATCCTGGCGACCACGTTGGTACGGTGCCTGGCCGACTCGAACACGACCGGTTCGACACCGGTCTCCGCCAGCAGCCCGGCGACGTACTCGGCCGCCGGGCGCTCGCCGGAGCCCGGATTGGTGGTGTCGAACCTGATCAGGTCCGAGCAGATCTGTGCGACCTCGTTCATTGAGGAAAACCCTCCTGGAAACGGTTGATCGGGGGTGCGTGCCGGGGGCGTGGCGACGGCCCGGCGGACTCATGGCCGGCTCTCCGTCGATTGCCCGGAGTGAGAAGGCGACTACTTTTAGTTTATATTCGAGGGGTTATATGAGGCTAACCGACCCGGTAAGAAGTATGTCTGGATCGGATATCGCGCGGCGTGCTCCCCCGATGCCCCGCCGGAACCGGCCGGCTCCGGCGCGCGGAGGCCGGCGCCCCCGGCCCGGTGGAAGAGAGGGGACGGCGGTCGCCGCCGAGGGTGGGGGCGGTTCACCGTCCGCGCAGGGTCAGGGGCGGCACCTCGGGCGTCGGGAAACCGAAGATCAGACCGTAGAAGGCCAGTTCGGCTTCGAGCGCGGCCACGATGGTCTCCTCCCGGCGCCAGCCGTGCTGCTCGCCGGGGAAGGTCAGATACGCCCACGGCGTGCCTCCGCGCTCCAGCGCGGCGGCGAACCGTTCCGCCTGGACCGGATCGACGATCGCGTCCTCCAGCCCGTGCATGAGCAGCGCGGGCCCGGACGCGCGATCGGCGTGCAGGGTGGGGGAACGATCCAGGTAGCGCTGCCGGGTCTCCGGGAGCGGGCCGATCAGGCCGTCGAGATAGCGCGACTCGAAGTCGTGGGTCTCCCGCGCCCATCCCTCCGGGTCGGTGATCGCGTAGTTGGCCACCGCGCCGCGGAACACCTCGCTGTGCACCAGCGCGGCCAGTGACGTCCAGCCGCCCGCGCTGCCGCCCCTGATCGCGACCATGGAGGGGAGCGCCCGCCCGGCGGCGATCAGCCCGCGCGCCACCGTCTCGCAGTCGCGCACGTCCACCACCCCCCACTGGTGCCGCAGCCGCTCCCGGTAGGCGCGGCCGTATCCGGTGGAGCCGCCGTAGTTCACCTCGGCCACGCCGATGCCCCGGCTGGTGAAGTAGGCGATCTCCAGGTCGAGGACCATCGGGGCGGCGCTGGTCGGCCCGCCGTGCACGAAAATCACGTAGGGGGCCGGGCCGGTGGCGCCGCGCGGCGGATAGAGGTGGGCGTGCACGCCGTCGAAGGTCGCCGCCTCGGGCACGGGCAGCGCGTCGCGGGCCGGCAGGTCCTTCTTCGCCGACAGCACGGTGTGCGCTCCGGTCCGCAGGTCCGCCACCACGACCTCGAACGGGGTGTACGGCGAGGCCGCCACGCCCGCCACCCGATCGCCGGAGGCGGAGAGCGCGGGGTTCCAGTAGGTGGCTGGGGTGTCGAGATCGACGATCTCGCCGCCGGCCGGGTCGAGCACGCCGAGCCGGCGGTGGTCAGGGGTGCCGTGCACGATGACGATCCGCTCTCCCGCGAGCGCGAACCAGGTGCTGCCGAGCCGCCAGAGGGCGTCGCCGCAGTCTTCCCTGATCGGGGCCAGGTTGCGGGCGGGGGAGCCGTCGAGGGGGATCAGGTGCAGGTTCCACCAGCCGTCCGGGTCGGTGAGGGCGTAGAGGGCGCCGTCGTCGCGCCACTCGGCCTGGATCACCGACTCGTCGGGGCCGCCGGCGACGACCCGGTACGGCCCGGCGGAGCCGTTCTCGTCCAGAGGGGCGACGCACAGCTCGGTGCCGTCCCAGGGCATGGCCGGGTGGTCCCAGCCGATCCAGGCGATGTGCGTCCCGCCGGGGGAGATCCGAGGGTTCGTCAGGAAGTGCTGGGCGGCGGCGATGACCCGGACCGGCCCGCCGTCCAGCGGCACGGCCACCAGGTCGCGGCGGGGGGTGACGCGGGAGCCGGGTTCGGCCGGGGCGGGGTGGACCTCGCGGACGGCCCAGACCTCGTCGCGGCCGGGTGGCAGGTACAGGTCGCCGTAGCGGGCCCCGTCATCGGTGAGGGCGACCGGCCCGGCCCCTTCCGCGTGGTCCGTTCCGTCGCCGGACGCCGGGCCGGGGGGCTCGCCGTACAGGTACACGCGCTGGTCGGACCAGTTGGTGAACACGATCCGGCCGTCCGGCAGCGGCCGCCAGGAGCGCCCGCCGTACTCGATGAGACGGTTGCGGGAGTTCCAGCCGGCGGGGATCGCGTCGCGCGGCACGCCGTCCGGTCCGCACCGGACCACGCACCTGCGCCCGCCCTCGTGCGGACGAGGCTCGTCCCACCACACCTCCTCCCCGATGATCTCGACCCAGAGCGGGCGGTCGTCCACCCTGGCCACATCGACGGGACGGATGGGAGAGTCGTTGAGCATGATCACCAGTTGCCGTTGGAAGGGGGCAGGGAAATGTCGGACGGGTGGACGATGTGCACGATCCCCCCGCTGCCGGAACTGCGGAGCCAGACGTTCTCGAACGCGGCCCGCGGGTAGATCCGGCGTACCGAGCGGTCGTCCGGCGCCGCGGGATCGTTGGCGATGACGTCACCGCTCGCGGTGAAACCGACGACGACCATGATGTGGCCGCCGGTGGAGTATCCCGAACCGGGCAGCTCGTGCTCCCGGAACGACTGCGAGGTGAGCACCGGGATCCCGGCGTGGACGAGGCGCTCCAGCTCGGCGAGCGAGCGCAGCCGGGTGACGAACCCCTCCAGGCCGTACCGGCCGGCGTAGGCGACGCCGAACGGCCAGTTGCCGGTGCCCTGATAGCCGTGGTCGTACATGTCCCTGGCGGCGTGGTCCACGGCCGGGCACGGGTCGCCGGGCGTGACCCACGACAGGTCCTCCTGCCGCGGCCCGCGCTTCCAGTAGCCGAGCACCATGGTCATCGAGGCGGGACTGCACCAGTTGTCCCCGCCGCCGTCCCACTCGGGGAAGTGCCCCGCGTGGACCCTCTGCGAACGGCGCGGCACGTCCAGCTCGACGCCCCCGTTCTCCCCGGACGGGCTCACCGGCACCGTCGCCCGGGAGGGAACCGCCGAGGCCATCACCCCGGCCCCGTGCACCTTCGCCCCCGAGCCGTACAGCGTGAACCTGAGCCGGTAGGCCGTGACGGATCCGGCGGCCACGTAGGTGTCCACCGCGACGTCGCCGTCGGAGTCGCCCTGACCGGGCAGGGACGTCCGGTGGACGTCGGCGCCGCTCTCGGCCCAGCGGCCCATCACGTACCACTTGGTGAGGGTGCCGGAGGCGGTGCGGGCCTGGAGCCCGACCTCCAGCCACGTCCCCGGAGGGGTGCTCGCCGTCCAGGACGGCACCAGCTCGGTGGCGTTGAACCCGATGGCGCGTTCCTCGCCGGTCCAGCGGGTGTACTCCCAGGTCCTGGCGGCGCCGCCGAACGGATCGCGATAGTCGGCCAGCCCGCTCTCGCACGGGTCCACGCTCGTCCACCGGTGGAGGACGACGGGGCTCAGCTGGGCAGGCGACAGGGTGACCACCTGGCTGATTGTGGTTTCAGGGCGATGGCGGCGCATCGGATGGTTTACGTATCCGAAATACGAGACCGCGGTCAATACGCCCGGCGGACGAGGGGCCGGTCCTCAGCACTCCCGGTCGGCTACGACGCCGGCACCCCTGCAAGGTCCGGGAGCTCCGTTCGCACGCTTTCACTTGCCGGCCGAGGCCTCCGACGCTTTCTTCCCCGAGGTCTTGGCCATGCTGGGATCGCCGGCGGCGAACGCCTCGGCGACCTTTCCACCGATGCGCCCGCGCTCGCTCACCTCGATCCCGTGTGCCTTGGCCCACGCTCGGATCTCGGCGCTTCGTTCGCGGTTGCCTGCGGAGCTCTTCGCCCGGCCCTTACGGGTCAGGGGGGTGCCTGCCTTGCGTGCCGCCGACTGGAAGGGCTGGATGGCCTCCCGAAGCTTCGTGGCGTTCTTCGTGCTCAGGTCGATCTCGTAGGTGGTGCCGTCCAGGCCGAACGAGACGGTCTCATCCGCCTTCTTCCCTGTGATGTCGTCGGTGAACGTGACGACTTGCTGACGTGCCATTGTGTCACTCCTTAATCTTGGCGTCAGAGTGTGCGGCTGTGAACCGGCCGTCTACGGCTCTCTCGTCTCTTCCCCGCGTGTAAAACTCTAGCCCTTCCTTTCGTCGCCGCGCATGATAAACCCTCCTTGTCGAGCATCCAGGCCACCGGGTTAATTTCTCAAGGTCGAACTCCGGTGTCTTGGCGTCATTGATAAATGCTTCCCGTTCTTGACGCACTAAAAACGGTCGCTCCCTTGGAGGGTTCTTGGCGTCCGGCGAGACCGGATCGAGGTCACGTCTGTGGCGGGCTTTCCGGATGACCCCAAGGGGGCTTTGGACTTTCGTGACCTCTAACGGGTTTCCAGGGTCACGGCCATGAAAAAATCGACTTTCGCCACTTTGGGCGACTAAGGTCCATCGCTCCTCTGCTGTTCTTTTCGGATGCCTCACCGGTGCGTCCCGGGGCCGATGCCGGGCGTCCGGTCGGCGTCGGCGGCTGTTTCCCCTGGTGATGGCCCTGCCGGACGTCATGGGCGGAAGGGGGAAGGCCGGGACGAGAAGGGTCGTGACGGCCGTCGCGGAGACGCGGAGGTGCGGGGGAACGGAAGGGAATTCCCGGACGCCGAGGCTCTCGGCCGAACGCATTCCGGTGATTCGGAGGACAAATGGTTTCCCTTGAGGCCCGGAATGCGTGATGTTCGCCCGCAGGTTTGTCCGGGACGGGTCCAGGTGGCTTCGAGACACCCGCGAAGGCATGGAATCGATCACTTCGAGACTCGCCTCGACGCTCTCCGGTATGGGAGGAGTCACCTGCCGGCACACATGATTCCAGCCGCCGTACATTGTGAGGAGCATGGCGTGGCCGCCGTTTGTGCCTTCGATACCGATTGGCCCGTTCCACCGTCCGGGCGATCAATGGATTCTTCGAATTACCCATGTGGCGGTGGAGAGCGGACGGCAATCCACATGCCATACCGGGGCGGGGTCCATGAGATATCGCCGCGCGAGCGGGCCGCCCGTCACGGGCGGAACCGCCACAGATAAGATCGTCGTATCGGCCGGAGGAGCTGACGATGACCTTCACCCTTGACGACGCCCATCGCCTGGCGGATCGCGCCCACGAGGGGCAGACGGACAAAGCCGGGCTGGCCTACATCCACCATCCCGCGGCGGTCTCCAGGGCGCTTGAGCCCCACGGCCTGCAGGCGCAGATCGCCGGGATGCTCCACGACGTCGTCGAGGACACCGGGACGACGCCCGAGGATCTGCTGGCCGCCGGGGTCGAGCCGTACACGGTGGAAGCGATCATGGCCGTCACCCGGCAGGAGGGCGAGACCTACGACGACTTCGTCCGGCGTGCCGCGGCCCACCCCCTGGGCCGGGTCGTCAAGCGCGCCGACATCGGCCACAACACCAGCGAGGCACGGCTGGTGGTACTCGATCCGGTGAAGGCCGCCTCGCTCAGGCGCAAATACGAGAACGCGCTGAGAATCCTCGACGAGTCCGAGTCCGAGTCCGAGTCCGAGTCCGAGTCCGAGTCCGAGTCCGAGTCCGAGTCCGAGTCCGAGTCCGAGTCCGAGTCCGAGGCTCGTTAGCGGTTCCGCGCGCGATCTCGGCCGGGTTCTCCCGCGGCGGTGAGCGGCACCCGTCCCCGAAACGGCCCGGGCAAGGCGTCGGAGACGCCCGCCGAAACGGCTGGAAGCCGTTCTCGATCGCGTCGTTCCGGCCGCTCAGCGCGATCACCCGGTTTTTGTCGGTAGTGATCTCTAACGTCCGCCGTATGACGAGCGCCGTACAGGCATATTCCTACGCAGGCCCCTCCACGCTCTCCGAGGGTCACCTGGGACTGTCGACCTCCGGAGGCCGGACGGCCACGGGCTTCCTCGACCATCCACGGTTCTTCAGCGGGCTGCTCACCCAGGCCGCACCCGCCGCGGCGGGGCTGCTGGCCGTCGCCGACGTGGCGCTGGCGCGTTATCACCGGCCGCAGCCCGGTTTCACCCGCGACCCGGTGGTGACCTGCGGCGGCGACCGCCTGCGGTTCGAGTCGTTCTCCGCCTGCGGCGGCGTCTACTCCCGGCTGGACGTGCTGGGCCCCGCCCTCGACGGTGAGGTGTTCGACCGGGGCACCACCAACGTGGACGTGAACAACCCGCTGCGTGAGGCGCTGGCCAGGGTCGGCGGCCGCGACCCGCTGCACGTCGGCGTCGGCCCCGACGAACTCACCGTGACCACGCTCGACGGCGCGGTGGTGGAGAAGAAGGTGCCGTTGCCCAGCAGGTGGCTGCGCGGTTTCGCCGAGGTCCAGGTGATCGCCGCCGGGTTCGACCTGCGCGCCGAGCTGGCGGGTCCGCAGGCCGTCCGGTTCCTGCGCGGCCTGCCCAAGAGGGCCACCGCCGAGGTGTGGGCCGTCCCGTCGGGCAAGGAACTGAGGCTGTCGGATCGGGCCGTGCCGGGCGGGGTCCACCTGGCCGGGGCCGGGCGGCTGGCGACGATCATGCCGCTGCTGCGGTTCGTCAAGGTCCTGCGCGTGTACGGCCCGGCCGACGGCTCAGGGTCCAGCGCCTGGGAGGTGGAGCTGCCCGGCATGCGCTACACGCTGGCCCTGTCCCCGCAGACCTGGCGCGGCTTCTCCGGGGAGGGCGCGGTCCTGACCGACCTGTCCGGAGACCAGGTGGCCGACGACGCCGACCTGATCGGGTTCCTGCTCAACTTCGAGCCGACCCTGGAGCTCGGCCTGCTCGCCGAACGTTCGGGCCTTCCCCTCGACCGGGTCCGGGCCGCGCTCACCCAGCTCGGCACGGCCGGGCGGGTCGGATACGACCTGGCCGAGGCCGCCCACTTCCACCGCGAGCTGCCCTACGACCGTGACCACGTCGCCACGCTCAACCCCCGCCTGACCTCCGCCCGGGCGCTGGTCGACACGGGCGCCGTCCGGCTGACCGGCCCCGACTCCGCCGAGGTGACCACCGGCGGTGGCGTGCGGGAGGTCGGGCTGGAGGCCGGGTCGTGCACCTGCCCCTGGTGGTACGACCACCGGGGATCACGCGGTCCCTGCAAACACGTGCTCGCCGCCCGGATCCTCGCCCGGGAGGTCTCCGGCGCGGAGACCTCTCCTGCCTCGCAGGGCCCGCGGACTCAGGAGACCGCGCGATGACGGCCTGGGAGGAGGTCCGCGACCTCATCGAGGACCACGACCTCCCCGGGCTGGGGGCCCTCATGGCCGTGCTCGACGACGCCGAGCGGCAGGAGGTCGCCCGCGAACTCCCCCGGCACCTCAAGGCGTTGCGCCGGGAGCTGGGCCCGTGGGGGGAGCCGGCCGGCTGGGCCGAGCCGATGCGGGTGGCGGGCGCGGGTTCGTTCGGCGGCACCGCGGCCGTGGCCGCCTGGCTGAACCGGCGCGACTTCGTGCTCCCCGAATGGCGGTCCCCCGCCGACAGTGAGACGCTCGTCGAGGTGATCTCCGCGCGGGACCCGCAGTGGCAGGCCGACCTGGTCGCCCGGCTCACGCTCCGGATCCGCAACGGGCGATCCCCGGGGGCGCCGCTGGTCATGACCCTGCTCCGCCGTACCGGCGTGACCCCGCCGCAGCACGACCCGCTCGTGGTCGCCTGGGTCGCCGTACCCCCCAGCGCCTCCCAGCTGCGCGAGGACCCGCTTCTCGACGTCCTGCTGCCCCGGATCTTCGAGGCCCAGGGCGTCGGCCGGGCACTGCTCGACGAGCGGAGCTCCCCGCTCAGCTCGCCCTCCTGGCTCGGCGCGCTGGCCGTGCTCACCAGCGAGGGCCGGGTGTCACGGAAGGTGCTGCTGGACGGTTGCGTCAACCGCTTCCTGCGCGGAGGAGACGCCCTGGACCTGAGGTTCTTCACCCGGCTGCACGAAGTGGTCGAACCGACCTACGCGGAGGTGGAGTCCCGGGCCCGTGACTACCTGCGGCTGCTGCCCGCCGCGCCGGGACCGGTGGCCGAGCTGTCGCTCAAGCACCTGCGCCGCCTGGACCGCCTCGACCCCGCCGACGTGACCGAGGCCCTGGAGGGTCTGTTGTTCCGCGCGGAGGGCGGGCTGGTGCGCACCGGCCTCACCTGGCTCGACCAGGCCGTACGGCAGGCGCCGGAAAGGGCCGACGAGTTCGTCCCGGCCCTGGTCACCGCCCTCGGGCACGAGGCGTACGCCGTACAGGAGAAGGCCGTTCGTCTCGTGGTCAAGCACGCCCGGCACCTCACCCCGCTGGGCGCGGAGACCCTGCGGGCGGTGCTCACCACGCTCCCGCCCGACCTGGGCGGGAAACTGGCCGCGGCGGTCGGGGGAGAGGCGGAGCTGCAGGAGGAGCCCGAGACCTTCGTCCCGGGGGAACTCGCCGAGCCGGAGCCGCCGGCGCCGTTTCCCCGCCTGCCCGGCACGGTCGTCGAGTTCGCGACCAGGCGGTGGGCCGACACCTGGCAGGCGGGGGAGAGCTGGCTGGCGGGTTTCGTCCGGTTCGCGGCCGAGGACCGCGAGGCGCTGCGCGCCGCGCTCTCCGACGTGTCGCCCCGGGCCACCGGCTTCTACAGGTATGAGGACTGGTACTCCCCGCAGGAGTGGTTCACGGCGACGGCCGCGGAACTGGTCTCCCCGGGAGCCGACCCCGGGACTCCGAGCCGGCTGGCCGAGGACGAGGAGACCCGTGCCCCCGATCCCGGCGTCCGGGTCTCCGGACCCGGGAGGGGAGTCACGAACCTGATGTCGGTGCCGCAGGCCGCCTTCGCCTACGGGCGGTTCGGCTACGGCGCGTCAGGACCACGCCGTATCTTCGACGAGGTCCGGCCGGACCGGCTGCCCCGCGGTCGCGCCGTCTCCGCGCCGCACCGGTTCCTGCTGCGACGGTGTGCCGAGGTGCTCGCCGCGCTCACGGCGGGCGAACTCCCGCCGATCCTGCTCGCGACCCCGACCAGCGCCACGGGTCACCTCGACCCGGCCGAGTTCCTGAACCGGCTGGAGGCCGTCGAGGCCGCCGGTGGGAAGCCGCTGCCCGCCGACTTCCAGCAGGCCCTCCTGCGGTTGCCGCGAACCGCAGACCCGGAGATCGTCGCCCGTGCGGGCCGGCTGACCTCGGAGGCGGGCCGTCGCGCGGCGCGCTGGCTGAAGGACGGTCTGGCCGATCCCGAGACGGGCGTCCGCTGGAAGTACTCCGAGAACGCGAACGAGTACTTCTTCGACGAGCGGGAACCGAGCGGGTACTACGAGGCGAGACCTGTCGCGTGGCTGAAGGCCGAGCCGACAGGACTGCCCCTCGTCGACGAGCTGCTCGCCGAACCCCCGTCCTTCCCCCGGTCCGAACACGGCCGGCACATGAGCTGGTGGTCCTCCGTCCTGCCCTCGCATCGCGAAGTGGTCGCGGTCAACTACCTCCCGCACCTGATGCGCGCCTGGGACCGCCCTCAGGTCTCCCACGACTGGGTGGAGCAGCTCGCCTCCGGCGAGGGTCCGGCCGGCGACGCGACGGCGCTGCTGCTCGCGTTCTTCCTGGCCCAGGAGAAGCCGGCGAAGGGTGTGCGGCTCCTGCTGTCGGCGGCGGCCAGAGGTGATCTGCCCGTGGCGGCGCTCGGACGCCAGCTGGCCCCGCTGGTCAGACTCACCCCGGCGAAACTGCCACACGTGACGGCCGCCCTTGAGGACGCGGCTCGCGACGGAGCGCACAGGGAGGTCTGGGAGGTGATCCGGGCCGCCCTGCCGCACCTGCTGCCGAGGGCGGGGCTGAGGCCGTACTCCGGGGTGACCGATCTGATCGCTTTCGGCGTCAGGGCCGCCGGATGGGCGGAGGCGCGCGGGGAGATCCCCGAGATCACGGCGGCCGCGGGGCGGAGGAGCTCAAGCGTGTTCACCCGCGAGTGCCGCCGTCTGCGCGACTTGCTCGCCCGGCCCTGACCTCTCAGGGCCGGATCGGGGCCTGCGCCCGGAGCCGGGCGGGCGTGTTCACCTTTCGTCCGAAAGGCGGGCCGTCCGGGCCCACGCCGGGCGCAGGCGCCGCAGCGCCTCGTCGACGCTGTCGCCGTTCCCGGCGGCGATCTCGTTGCCGTCGAGATCACGGGCGACGGCGGAGTAGGTGGGGTGGGAAGGGCCGGGAAGGTGACTCAGGGAGATGGTGTGACCCTCGCGCAACAGCTCCTCCGGAGCCAGGCGGCGCTCGCGGTCCTGCCGGTCGGCCAGGTGACGGACGGCGACCAGGGCGGCCACCGGGGTGCGATGACGGGTGAGCAGCAGCGAACTGTCCTCGTGCGGCAGGACGGCCTGCCGCACGAGATCGCCGAGCTTGCGGCGGGCCGTCGACAGCGGCAAGGCGGGCAGGCCCGTCAGCGGCCCGGACACCTTCGAGATCGGGATGAGGGCGGCCCACTCCCAGCGCTCGCGGGTGATCAGCCTGGTGTCACCGTCCTGCACGGCACGCACCAGGCGGCCCCAGTCGGCGCGGGCTTCCTCGACGCCCAGCGGCGCGCCGAGCCTGGCGACGAGTTCGGCGTAGGCGGGCGGAACGAAGTCGGTGTCGGACATCCGAGAACCGTAAGCCACCTTACAAATAAACTGCAAGCCGGCTTACAAGATCAGGTGTCGCGGCCGAGCGCGGACATGCCTTGGAGGCCGTTGAACGGACGCCCACATGCCGCCGGATGCCGCCCGCTCGGGGCCGTCCATGCGGCTCGTGCCGCCACGGGCGGTGGGCCGCCGGTGCCTGGGACGGCCGCGGGCGTCCTCCGGGCGCGACGCGAAGATCACAGACTCGTCGCTCTGTGTAATCGAATGATCATAAGGAGTAGCGTCCTTGCGAAGTCGATCTACGAGGACATCCCTCACGACAGAGCGGGAGCTCACTGTTGATGTCACAACGATTCAGATCCGTGCTGGCCTGCACACTGATGACGCTACTGGCCGTATCGGCGACGCAGGTGGTGGCCGGTACCGGCGCGCACGCCGCCACCACCGCGCGGCAGGCCGCTACGCAAGCCGCCGCGCCCTGCATCCGGCCGGGGCAGGCGACCTACCCCGTGGACTACTACTGGAAGAACGTGCTCGGCATGCAGCTGGGCAGCGGGTCGATCTCAGTCGACACCTCCCCGTCCCTGTGGGGCGGGCAGATCACACCGGGCAGCACGTTCACCCTCACCCTGGCGCACCGCACGGCCAAGTGGCCGCTGCTGGTCAGGAGCTACACCACCACCTGGGACCTGTCGTCACTGCTGGCCAACGCCGATGTCATCGGTCAGTCGGGGACCGGCACCATCAGCGGCAACACCCTGTCGATCCCCTCGCAGGGCACCAAGGCCGACCCAGCCGCGAAGGTCATCACCTTCCAGGTCAGGCAGGGCACCGCCGGGGGCAGCATGACCATCCGGCCGACCGGGATCAGCAGCGTGATCGCCTCCCCGGGCCAGCTCGGAAACAACACCACCGCCCCCCCGATCCAGATCGCCAACGGACAGTCCATCTCACCCACCAGGGCCGTCGACGACACCGCCGCCACCAAGCAGGGCACAGCCGTCAGCGTGCCCGTCCTGGCCAACGACACCGCGACCGCACCGACGATCAGCGGCGTCACCCAGCCCGCCAACGGCACCGCGACGATCTCCGGCGGCACCGTGGTCTACACCCCCGCCGCGGGCCTCGGTGGCACCGACACCTTCACTTACACCGTCACCACCGCCTGCGGAACCAGCACCGCCACGGTCACGGTCACCGTCACCTGTGCCTACACGCCGGTCAACCTGGTCAACGGCAGCTTCGAGGCGCCACCCGTGGCCACTGTCGACTGGTCCATCTCCGACGCCTCCGTCAACCCGGGCGTCGGCTGGCACACCACCGCCACCGACAACAAGCTGGAGTTCTGGCGGGGCGGCACGAGTGGGCCCCCGGCAGCCGACGGCCAGCAGTTCGCCGAACTCAACGCCAACCAGGTCTCCACGCTCTACCAGGACGTTCCCACCGTTCCGGGAACGCCGATGACCTGGTCGCTGTATCACCGAGGCCGCCTCGGCACCGACGTGATGCGGGTGCTCATCGGCGCACCGGGCGCGACCGTGGCGCAAAACCCGTCCGGGGCCTCCTCCCCGGACATCTCCGACGACAACACCGCCTGGCGCCAGTACACCGGGGTGTACGTCGTACCTCCGGGACAGACCACCACACGATTCGCCTTCGAGTCGGTGTCGGCCGCGGGGGGCACCCCGACGGCCGGCAACTTCCTGGACGGCGTGACATTCCAGACGCCGCCCTGCCTGCCCATGACCAAGAGCACGGCGAACGCGGGCTGACACCCGGATGAGCCCATCGAACCCGGCCGATCCCGTGAACTGATCGGCCGCCGACCCGAGACCGTCCAGGTCCTTGACCCTCGCACCCGGCACCCGGGCGCCCGGCCGAGGACCGCGCGGACGGAAACGGGCGGGCGCGAGGTGGCGACGGAGCGCGGGCCGTACGGCGCGAAGGCCGCGAGCTCGAGGGCTCGCGGCCTTCGCGAGAGGGGACCGAGGGTCCGGACGGGCCCTCGGTCGCCGGAGGTGTCAGAGGTAGAGGCCGGTGTTCTCCTGGACCGTCGAGTGGTTGAGGAAGCCGTCGCGCAGGGCGAACAGCTCGGCGAGGGTGGCGCCGGAGGGGGAGAGGCCCTCGGTGGTGCCGAGCCAGCGGGCCGCCTCGTCATGAGGGAGGGCGCCCACCTCGATCTGGGTGAGACAGCGGCCGGGACGGACCACGGCGGGGTGGAGGCGGGCCAGGTTCTCGTTGGTGGTGATGGCCACCAGCACGTCGCGACCCTGACCGAGCAGTCCGTCGGTCAGGTTGAGCAGCCGGGACAGGCCCTGCCCGGTCGCCTCCTTGGCCCCGGATCTGATCAGCTCGTCGCAGTCCTCCAGCACGAGGAGCCGCCACTTCTTGCCGTCGTCGTCCGAGCCGACCGCGACCTCCATCAGGTAGCCGGGGGAGTTGAACAGCTGCTCCGGATCCAGCACGCAGTCGACCTGGCACCACGACCGCCACTCGTGGGCGAGCGTGCGCAGCAGCGTCGTCTTGCCCGTGCCGGGCGGGCCGTGCAGCAGGACGAGACGTCCGTGCACGTCGGCGGGGGTGACGGACATCAGACGCGACAGCGGATCGTTGAGGGACGTGGCATAGTTGCCGCTGATCTGCGACCAGGCGGAGGCGGTGATCGGCTTCTCCGAACGGCGGGCACCGTGGGCGCCCTGCCACCAGAAGCCCATCTCGACGTGATCGCTCTCGGGGTCGGGTTCGGTCGCGTCCTTGGTGACCTCGTCGACGATCGAACGGGCCAGCTCCTCCGTGACCGCGGTCACGCTGACCGTGGCGGCCCGGTTGCGGTATCGGATCGCGCGCAGGGTCCAGCCCTCACCGCACACCAGCCGGGAGTCCCGGCCGTCGTCCTCCAGCGCCGCCCGGAGCAGCGTCCCGGAGGCCGGCATCAGCGAGACCTCCGGACGGACCCGTTCCAGGCTCGCGGTGCACGACCAGGGCTGTGCTCCCGTGGCGAAGGGCGAAAGCGCGAGTGCGTCGATCACATCCACGGCCGAGTCGCCGTCGTCGAGCCAGATCTTCATCGGTAGCTCCGCCGGGCGTGGCTCCGGCGTGAAATGGACCTCCTTGAGAACTGACATGACGGCAATGATCCTCTCTGGTCGCCTGCCGGTCGAAGGGTTTTACGTGTACAAAGCTCTTCGAAGAGTTTTGCGGAACTTTAAGGATGTGAAACCGGACAACGGCTCCGCGACGGCGCTTATGGGTGGTCTTGGCGAGTTCGATGTCGATGGTCTGTGGTGAGGTCGGCGCCATGATCGGCTCCGATCGTCGGCGACGTGCCGTACCGCGCGGGCGTAGGCCCGCCCGGGGGCTCCGGCCGTGATCGCCTGGTGCGACTCCTCGTGTCCGGCGCATCGCCTGTCGAGGTCGCGCTCGGGAGTGAGCCGGAACAGCCGCGGGAGTCGGGTCTCCAATGGCGCATCAGGGTGCCCGGCGACGCGTTTTCCGGCGGGGCCGCGATCTCGGTGTGGAGTTCGGCGCCGGCGGCTGAGATCTCCTGGCCGATCATCCCGATCCACGGTGTGGCGGGCATGGGTTCCGTCAGGCGCGCAACCAAGAGGAATTGTACACTCTTGCCCGATTTGCGACCAAATGGTGGCGGGTGCCTCCCTGCTCTCCCTTTCGCACGTTGAACGGGTCACGGCACGCCGCTCGGCTCCCGGTCCCTCTCGTCGCCCGCGACGGCACCTCCCCGCCCCGGCTGGGCCTCGCCGATGGGGGTCGCCTTCGAGCGCGCATCCCCGGCCGCTGATCTCGTGACCGGTTTAGGGGCTTCCGCTCTGGTAAGGGAATGACTGTTTATCTACCTGACGATTACCTGGAGACGTGCTACGTGACCATCCGTTAATGGGCTAATCGGTAAACCTAGCCATATTCTGCCATGTCGCCCGTTATGCTCCGGTAAGCCCACCTCGCCCAAACTGTGGAGACGTCTCATGGCTATCGATCCTGTTACCCGCCGGGAGTGGGGTGCTCGGGAGCCACGTGGTTCCTACAGTCGGCTCAGCTCTACCAAGGGTGTTAAAGTCCACTACACCGGTGGGCAGGTCAGCCCGGACATCGTCAACGATCACGCCAAGTGTGTCGCCTTGGTGAAATCGATCCAGAACCAGCATATGGATAGTAACGGATGGATGGACATCGGCTACTGCGTCGATGAGCGAACGGAGATCCTCACCAGAGACGGCTGGAAGTCATACAAAGATCTCGATGTGGGAGACATCGTACTCACTCTCAATCACGAGACCGCGATGTCCGAATGGCAGCCTGTCCTTGAGGTGTGCGTATTTCCGGCGATGGAGCGGGAGATGGTGCAAATGGAGGGGACGTGTCACTCGTCGCTGACGACGCCGCATCACCGTTGGCCTGTCGAGCGTTATCGTCGGCGCACCGGTACGGAGCGCAAAAAGGGTCCCGATGGAAGATGGCTTCCCGTTGGTAAGGCCCAACGATCTGTTACCAGTTATGAACGGCTATGGGTGACTTCTGAAACCCTTGGCTATTGGGACAGGATTCCGATCGCCGCTCCATGCGCTGATCTACCGATTGAGGCGAAGTGGTCGGACGCTTTCGTCGAGGTGCTTGCCTGGTTCTGGACGGAGGGGCACATCAAGCGGATTCGTGGTGTCAGGTCCACCAGTGTTGTCATTTATCAGGCGCAGAAAAATTCGGCCAATGTCGCGAGTATCCGGTCGGCCCTCAGTGAGTTGTTTGGTCCTTCTGTTGATGGCTTCCCCCGGGTGGGGCGTGTCACAGACGGTGTACCTCGCTGGCGTGAGGTCATCAACCGGAATCTTGTCGAATTCCATCTTTCGTCCGATGCCGGTATTCATCTTCTGGAGATGGCACCTGACAGGGTTCCCAGCTTCGACTTCCTGCTGACGCTGACCAAAACTCAACTCTCTCTGTTTGTCGAGATCTCCATGCTCGCGGACAATGCGGGTACGGACAGGCTGGCGCAAAAAAGCCGGGCTGCCGCAGAGGCGTTCATGTTTGCGGTCTTGTTGTCAGGTAAGGCCGCATCGTTCCGGCGTAGGCCTCCGACCAGGAGCTGCAAGACAGAGATGTGGATGGTCGCTATCCGGCAACAAAAGAACCTTGCTCCACGAAGTGCCGCCACCAGGAAAAATGCGACGTTCAAGATTCAACGGCAGAAATACTACGGTGAAGTTTGGTGCCCGCGTACGGAGAATCAGAGTTGGCTCGCGCGTCGTAATGGTTCTGTCTACTTCACGGGAAACACTATGATCGCATGCCCGCACAGGAAGGTGTTCGAGGGCCGCGGTCTGAACCGCCTGCCGGCGGCCAACGGCGCCGGGCTCAACAGCGGTCACTACGCCGTGCTCGGGCTGGTCGGCTCGACCGGGCTGACCAAGCCGACCGACGACATCCTGCACGGCATCCTCGACGCCATCGAATATCTGAGGGACAAGGGCGGCGCGGGCAGGGAGATCAAGGGCCACCGGGATGGCTACGCCACCAATTGCCCGGGTGAGCCCCTGTACGCCTGGATCAAGCGGGGCGCCCCCCGCCCCGGCGCCGGTCCCGTGGGACCGCCCGAGCCGCATCCCTCCTTCCCCGGCCGGACCCTCACCTACCCGCCGGTCATGGGCGGCGAGGACGTCCACACCTGGCAGGCGCAGATGAGCGAACGCGGCTGGGACCTCGACGTCGACGGCCTGTACGGCCCGGAGTCCCGCGACGTCTGCCGCGCCTTTCAGGGGGAGAAGGATCTGCCGGTCACCGGCGCCGTCGACCGCGCCACCTGGAACGCGACCTGGGAGGAGCCCGTCACCTGACGACAGGCGCGAGAATCGTGGGCGTATAGGGGGCCCCTGGAAGAATATTCCTCAGCGTCAGCGCCTACTATCCGGTGCATGACGGTGCCGCATGATGAGTCCCGATCGGACGCCGCTTTCCCGCCGGTGACGCGAGAGCGGTGGCGTGAGCTGGCGCTCGGGGTCCTGCGCAAGTCGGGAGTCGAGACGGGCTCCCCCGAGGAGGCACTGGCCTCCCTCACGTATGACGGCGTGACGATCGCGCCGCTCTACGACGCCTCCGACCTCCCCCCCGATCCCGGCCTGCCGGGGTCGGCCCCGTACATCCGCGGTTCCCGCCCGGAAGGGGGGAGCTGGGATGTGAGGCAGCGGCACGAGGTCCCCGACCCGGAGGCGGTTCTCGCCGACCTGGAGAACGGCGTCACCTCACTCTGGCTCGCCCTGGAGCCCGAGGATCTGCCCCGCGTTCTGGAGCGGGTCCACCTGGAGCTGATCTCACTCACGCTGGACGCGGGCGGGCGGACCCGCGAGGCGGCCGGGGTGCTGTTCGAGCTGGCCGAGCGCAAGGGGTCCGGCGCGCTCGCCGGAAACCTGGGCGCCGACGCGCTCGGCGACCCGGAGACCGCGATCGAGCTGGCCCGGATCTGCGCCGAGGGCTTCGGCGACCTCAGGGCGGTCGTCGTGGACGGCACGCCGTACCACGACGAGGGCGGGAGCGACGCCGAAGAGCTCGGCTGCTCCGTCGCCGCCGGAGTCGCCGCGCTGCGGACCCTCACCGGAGCCGGTCTCACCGTCGAGGAGGCGTTCGGGCAACTGGAGTTCCGTTACGCGGCCACCGCCGACCAGTTCCTCACCATCGCCAAGCTCCGTGCCGCGCGCGGGCTCTGGGCGCGGGTCGCCGAGGTGTGCGGCGCGGGCACGGGCGCCGGGCAGCGGCAGCACGCCGTGACCTCCTCGGCCATGATGACCGCCCGCGACCCGTGGGTGAACATGCTCCGCACCACGCTCGCCTGCTTCGCGGCCGGGACGGGCGGGGCCGACGCGGTGACCGTGCAGCCGTTCGACGCGCGCCTCGGCCTGCCGGACGCCTTCGCCCGCCGTATCGCGCGCAACACCCAGGCGCTGCTGACGGAGGAGGCGGGAGTGGCCCGGGTGATCGACCCGGCCGGAGGCTCCTGGTACGTCGAGCGGCTCACCGAGGACCTGGCGGAGAAGGCATGGGAGTGGTTCCAGGAGATCGAGCGCGCGGGCGGCATGGCGGCGGCCCAGGACTCCGGGCTCGTCGCCGAGCGGCTCGCCGCGACCCGGAGGAGGCGCGCGGCCAACATCGCCCGGCGGCGCGACCCGATCACCGGGGTCAGCGAGTTCCCGAACCTCGCCGAGAGGCTCCCCTCCCGGCAGGCCCGTCCGGGCCAGGCCGCCGGAGTGCACTACGCCCAGGAGTTCGAGGCGCTGCGCGATCTGGCCGATGCCCAGGAGACCCGCCCGAAGGTGTTCCTGGCGACCATCGGCCCGGTGGCCGCGCACACGGCCAGGGAGTCGTTCGCGGCCAACCTGTTCCAGTCCGGGGGCATCGCCACCGTCTCCGGCGGGTCCGGGACGGATCCCGACCGGATCGCCGCCGATTTCATCGCCGCCGGCGGCGGCGCGGTGGTGTGCCTGTGTTCGAGCGACAGGCTGTACGGCGAGCACGCCGAGGCGGTGGCCGCCGCTTTGAGACATGCCGGGGCGAAAAAGGTCTGGCTGGCGGGTAGGAAGGGAGAGTTCGCAGGCGTGGACGCCGACCTTTACGCCGGGTGCGACGCGCTCGGGGTGCTCCGCACGACCTTCGACGATTTGGGGGTGGCTCGATGATTCCCGACTTCTCCGGGATCGGGCTCAGAGACGAGCCTGTCACCGAGGCCCGGGACCGGGGTCCGGTCTCGGGCCCGGAGCTGAGCGGCTGGGCGGACGCCGTACGGGAGGCCACCGGGAAGGGGCCGGAGGACCTGGTGTGGGAGACGCCGGAGGGAATCGACGTCAAGCCGCTCTACACCTCCGCCGACCTCGCCGGGCTCGACTTCCTGGAGACCTACCCGGGCGCCGCGCCGTACCTGCGCGGGCCGTACCCGACCATGTACGTCAACCAGCCGTGGACCATCCGGCAGTACGCCGGGTTCTCCACCGCCACCGAGTCCAACGCCTTCTACCGGCGCAATCTGGCCGCCGGGCAGAAGGGCCTGTCGGTCGCCTTCGACCTGGCCACCCACCGCGGCTACGACTCCGACCACCCCCGGGTGGCAGGCGACGTCGGCATGGCCGGGGTGGCCATCGACTCCATCTACGACATGCGGCAACTGTTCGACGGGATCCCCCTCGACAGGATGAGCGTGTCGATGACCATGAACGGCGCGGTGCTCCCGGTGCTCGCGCTCTACGTCGTGGCCGCCGAGGAGCAGGGGGTGGCGCCCGAGCAGCTGGCGGGGACCATCCAGAACGACATCCTCAAGGAGTTCATGGTCCGCAACACCTACATCTACCCGCCGGGCCCCTCGATGCGGATCATCTCCGACATCTTCGCCTACACCAGCGAGAAGATGCCGAAGTTCAACTCGATCTCGATCTCCGGGTACCACATCCAGGAGGCCGGGGCCACGTGTGACCTGGAGCTCGCCTACACCCTCGCCGACGGGGTGGAGTACCTGCGGGCGGGCGTCGAGACGGGCCTGGACATCGACGCCTTCGCGCCGCGGCTGTCGTTCTTCTGGTGCATCGGCATGAACTTCTTCATGGAGGTCGCCAAGCTGCGGGCCGCGCGGCTGCTCTGGGCGCGGCTGGTGTCCGGATTCGGGGCGAAGAACCCCAAGTCGCTCTCGTTGCGGACGCATTCGCAGACCTCGGGCTGGTCGCTCACCGCCCAGGACGTCTACAACAACGTCGTCCGCACCTGCGTCGAGGCGATGGCCGCGACCCAGGGCCACACCCAGTCGTTGCACACCAACGCCCTCGACGAGGCCCTGGCGCTGCCCACCGACTTCTCCGCGCGGATCGCCCGCAACACCCAGCTCCTGCTCCAGCAGGAGTCGGGCACCTGCCGGGTGATCGACCCCTGGGGCGGCTCCTACTACGTGGAGCGGCTCACCCACGAGCTGGCCCGCAAGGCCTGGGGGCACATCGAGGAGGTCGAGGTCGCCGGAGGCATGGCGAGGGCGATCGACCAGGGGCTCCCGAAGCTCCGCATCGAGGAGGCCGCCGCCCGGACCCAGGCGCGCATCGACTCCGGGCGCCAGCCGGTCATCGGCGTCAACAAATACCGGCCCGACGCCGACGAGCCCATCGAGGTGCTCAAGGTCGACAACACCTCCGTCCGCGCCCAGCAGCTCGACAAGCTCCGGCGCCTGCGTGCCGAGCGTGATCCCCGGCGGGTGGAGGAGGCGCTCGCGGCTCTCACGAAGGGAGCCGAGGGCGACGGCAACCTGCTCGCGCTGTCGATCGAGGCGGCCCGCGCCATGGCCACGGTCGGGGAGATCTCCGACGCGCTGGAGAAGGTGTTCGGACGGCACGCGGCTCAGATCCGCACGATCTCCGGGGTGTATCGCGAGGAGGTGGGGTCCGGCGTGGACGAGGTCCGCAAGGCGTGCGCCGAGTTCGAGCGTCTGGAGGGCCGCCGTCCGAGGGTCCTGGTGGCCAAAATGGGGCAGGACGGCCACGACCGGGGCCAGAAGGTGATCGCCACGGCCTTCGCCGACCTCGGTTTCGACGTGGACGTCGGCCCGCTGTTCCAGACGCCCGAGGAGGTCGCCCGCCAGGCGGTCGAGGCCGACGTGCACGTGGTCGGCGTGAGCTCGCTGGCCGCGGGGCACCTCACGCTCGTGCCGGCGCTCCGCGAGGCGCTGGACGCGCTGGGCGCGGACGACATCATGATCGTGGTCGGCGGGGTCATTCCGGAGGGCGACTTCGACGAGCTGCGCGCGGCGGGCGCGAGCGCGATCTTCCCCCCCGGCACCGTGATCGCGGACGCCGCCCGTGAGCTGCTGGCGGACCTGTCCACCCGGCTGGGCCATGACCCGGACGCTTGAGGACTACGTCCGGGGGGTCAAGGAGGGCTCCCGGACGTGGATCGCGCGCGCGATCACCCTCGTGGAGTCCTCCAGGGCCGACCACCAGGAGCTGGCCCAGCGGCTGCTGGTCGAGCTGACCCCGCTCGCCGGCAGGGCGCGCAGGGTCGGCATCACCGGTGTGCCGGGCGTCGGCAAGTCCACGTTCGTCGACGCGCTCGGCGTGCGCCTGACGGCGGAGGGCCACCGGGTGGCGGTGCTCGCCGTCGACCCGTCCTCGACCAGGACGGGCGGCAGCATCCTCGGCGACAAGACCAGGATGTCCCGCCTGGCCGTCGACCCGAACGCCTTCATCCGCCCCTCGCCCACCTCGGGCACGCTGGGCGGTGTCACGAGGGCGACCCGGGAGGCGATGGTCGTGGTGGAGGCGGCGGGCCATGACGTCGTGCTCGTGGAGACCGTCGGCGTCGGCCAGTCCGAGACCGCCGTCGCCGACATGGTGGACACCTTCCTGCTCCTCACCCTGGCCAGGACGGGCGACCAGCTTCAGGGCATCAAGAAGGGAGTGCTGGAGCTGGCCGACGTGATCGCGATCAACAAGGCCGACGGCTCGGAGGGCAGTCCCCACGAGCTGGACGCCCGCAAGGCCGCCAGGGAGCTGGCCGGGGCGCTTCGCCTGCTGGGTTCGGAGCACACGCCTCCGGTGCTCACCTGCAGCGGGCTGACGGGGAAGGGTCTGGAGGAGCTCTGGCAGCAGATCGTCCACCACCGCGACACCCTTGAGGCCTCCGGGGAGCTCGCCGAGCGGCGCCGGCGCCAGCAGGTTCGCTGGACCTGGTCCCTGATCACGGACCGGCTGCTGACCCGGCTCCGCGGGCATCCCGAGGTCGCGGCGATCACCGCCGAGGTGGAGCGCGAGGTCCAGGAGGGGACCCTCACCCCCTCTCTCGCCGCCGACCGCCTGCTGGAGGCCTTCAAACGCTGAGGCGCCCGCCCATGCCGCCGGCCGGGCGCCTCACCCCGTGTGCCGTGCCCGCCCGTGCCGTCACCCCCGCTTCCTGGCGCACGAGGCGCCCGCCTTCGCGGTGCGCCGAGGCGCCCCCTCGCGCCGTGGGCGGTGAGTGCGTGCCGGAACGGGCCGCGGGTTCCGGGAACGACCGTTTCCCGGTGACCGCGTCATGGGGTATTGAATAATCCCCGCGGGGATACGTCGAGAATGGTTTTGAACAGACTTACTTATCCATGGCATTTCCCAGTGGGTCGAGGTCACGAAGAGGTGTCCGATATGACCCCATTATCCTTGTGGGAGCCGCTCGGCAACGCTTCTCAAGGGCAGGGAGCAGTCATGAAATACAAGAGGATCGTCATCAAGCTCAGCGGGCGGGCGATCGCCGGAGAGGAAGACTACGGGTTCAGCGCGGCAGCCCTTACGCACCTTGCGACCGAGGTCATCGAGGTGCGCAAGCTCGGCGTGGAGATCGCCATCGTCGTCGGCGGCGGAAATGTATTTCGTGGAAGCAGGTCGGATGCATGGGGAATCGATCGGGTCGAGGCTGACAATATCGGCATGATGGCGACCGTGATCAACAGCCTTCTCCTACGAGGCAAACTCAATGCCATGGGAGAGCGCGACGTTCGGGTCATGACCGCCATTCCCATTGACAGGGTGGCCGAGCCGTTCATACGACTGCGCGCCGTACACCATCTGGAAAAAGGCGCGATGCTCATTCTCGCCTGCGGTATCGGGCAGCCGTTCCTCACGACCGACTACCCGAGCGTCCAGCGTGCGCTGGAGCTCGGCGCCGACGGGCTGCTCGTCGCCAAGCACGGCGTCGACGGGGTGTACGACAGCGATCCCTGCGTCGATCCCGGCGCGCGCCGGTTCGAGAGGCTGACCTACGACGAGGTCCTCGACAGCCGGCTCGGGGTGATGGACCAGTCGGCCTTCATCCTGGCGCGGGACCACGGTGTGCCGCTGCACGTCTTCGACATCGAGCAGCCGGGTCTCATGGCGGCGATCTGCAAGGGCGAGCACCGCGGCACCGTCATCCACGGTGAGGTGGAGCGGGCGGTCTACGGCTGACGGGCCGGGCGGCGGGAGGCTTCGGCCGGGGGATCGCGGACCCGGAGTGCCGGCCGGGCCCGGACCGGGGAGCGGCAGGGCCCGCTGCCGGCCGGTCGCCGGTCCTGGACGAGTCCGCCGCCGGTCCGGGGCGTGAGGCCGAGCGTGCCGGGGGATGGGATCGCCGGTACGGCGTGGGCGGATGTGGTTCATGAAACAGGCGTGGCCATGGTGAAAATGTGAGGCAGTGAACACGTTCTGTGACCGCTATTGGCAACCGTAGTAGGTGACAGTACGCAAATGTCTAATTAAAACTCAACAGTGACGCTCGTCCGGATTGGGACAGAAATATTAGTTCGCTGCAAGGTTGATCGCCTGTAGTCGATCATGTGATACTTCGCCCGAAGCGTTACAAATACTGCAATAAAACACTCTTTAGATACGTGATGTGTGAGAAGGCGCATGGCGAGGCGCGGGAAGTCTTTTGAAAGGTCGCCGGCCGACCGGCTCTGATTTTTCCCGTGCGGGAGCGGGCCCCGATGACGTGGCCGATCCCTGGATTGCGCCCGCGCCGCCCGGGCGCTCGCTCCGGGCGGCTGTCACGCTGCGTGGTTTCGCGTCGCGCGAGGTGGGAGAGCGGAGCAATGTCGATCAATGTGGGAGCCGGGGCGGTCCGGAGGGTGAGAACCGTTCCCATGCGTAAGGTTCTGCCGAAGTTCGCGAAGGATCCGGTGAACACCCTCGCGGATCTCGGAAGGCAGAACCGGGGGGAGATCGTCCGGCTGAACCTGGGGCCGTTCCGGCCGTACCTGGTGACCCACCCCGAGCACATCCAGCACCTGCTGCGGACCGACTGGACGAACTACCGGCGCGAGGGCATGTTCTGGCGGCCCCTGCAACGTGTCCTGGGCGCCAGCATCCTCGGCGAGGGCGACGCCTGGGAGAGCAGCAGGAAGATCCTGCAACCTCTGTTCACCGCCCGGTACGTCGCCTCGCTCGCCGAGCAGATGGCGGAGACGATCGCCGAGCGCATCGAGGAGCTCGATGAGTACGCCCGGTCGGGAAGGCCCGTCGACGCGGCCGAGGAGATGGCCGGCATCGTGAACCAGGCCGTGATCAAGGTGCTCTTCGGCAGTAAGATCACCCGTAAGGACGGGGAACGCCTCTCGCCCGCCTACGACACGGCCGCCACCTCGATCAACTTCCGGCTGCTCATGCCGTTCATGCCCTACTCCGTGCGGGTGCCCGGCGACCGGGCCTTCATGCGGGCCGTCAAGGTGATCGACGAGGTGGTGTTCCCGGTGATCAGGAGGGCGCGCGCCAACCCCGACGGCGCCTTCGACGTCATCTCCGCGCTCTGCCGGGCCCGCGGCGAGGACGGCGAGGAGATCGACGACCGGCAGATCCGTGACGACCTGGTCAGCGTCTACGGCGCGGCCTCGGAGTCCACCGCGATGTCCCTGACCTGGCTGTGGCCGCTGCTGGACGCGCATCCGGAGGTGGCCGCCAAGCTCCGCGAGGAGATCGACGAGGTGGTCGGCGACGGCCCCGCCGTACCGGAGCACGTCCCCCGGCTGCGCTACACCCGCATGGTCCTGCAGGAACTCCTGCGCCTCTATCCGGCGGGCTGGATCTTCCCCCGGATGGCCGTGAAGTCCGCGGAGATCGACGGGGTGCGGATCGAGGCGGGCGCACAGGTGCTGATCAGCCCCTATGCCACGCACCGGCTGGACGAGTTCTGGGAACGCCCGCTGGAGTTCGACCCCGAGCGGTTCGCCCCGGAAAAGGAAGAGCGCAGGCACAGGTACTCCTACTTTCCCTTCGGGGGCGGCCCGCACCAGTGCCTGGGCCAGCATCTGTTCTACGTCGAGGCCCCGCTCCTGGTCGCGGCCGTCCTGAGCCGCTTCCGCACGGCGGTCAGGACTCCAGGGCCGCTCACCCCGGCCCCGGCGGCCTCGCTGCGGCCCAAGGAAAAGATCGAGCTGATGCTCACCTCGAACCGGCGCGCCCCCGGGGAGGCGTCATGACGACTCCGTCCGATCTCGTGACCGGGTCGACGGCGACGGAGTGCGGGGCGATCTGCGCCGTGGCCGGGCAGTCCCAGCGCGACATGCGCACATGGGCGGAGGCCTATCCCGACCTGTTCGCGGCCAAGCCGTTCGACGCCGCCCTCTACAGCACGCTTTCGCTGGCCATGGCGTTCAGCGGGCCCTGGTTCACCGCCGAGCGGCTGCGGATGGCCAACAAGGTGTGCCTGTGGGCGTTCGGCCTGGACTGGCTCATCGACTACGTGGCGACGTCGTCGGCGGAGGCCGACGACGTGGCGTTCCGCTGCCTGGCCGTGGCCGACGGCGCCCCGCCGGTTCCCGGCGACGATCTCACACGGCTGCTGGCCGACATCCGCGACGAGCTCGCCGCCTCGCCGGTGTTCCCCGTGCTCGGGCCGATCTGGCGCGAGGAGCTCCAGCGCATGCTTGAGGCGATGCTGGCGGAATGGCGGTGGAAGGACGCGGGAACCACACCGACGTTCGAGGAGTATCTCGGCAACGCCGCCAACCTCGGCTTCTCCTTCGCGTTCGCCTCCCACTGGCTCCACACCGCGGATCCGGACGCCGGCGCCGGCCTCGACCTGGTCAGGGAGGCGAGCTGGGCGGTCGAACGCGTGATCCGCCTGCTCAACGACCTGGGCAGCTACGAGCGCGACCTGAGCTGGGGCGATCTCAACGCCCTGCTGATCGGCCTCACCCGGCCCGAGGTCGAGCGCCACGTCGCCGAGCTCGCGGCCAGGAGCCGGGAGCTGATCGGGCTCCTGCGAAAGACCCATCCCGAACTGGCCGACTACCTGGAACGGCAGATGGACTTCTGCGCGGGCTTCTACCGGGTCGGCGACTACTGGGGAGCGCTGTGAGGGCCCGGGAGCTCCTCCTCCCGGGTACGGCACGGCCCCCGGTTCCCGAGCGGGTCGACGTGGTCGCCGAGGCGCGCGACCTGGTCGCCGGGCTCGTGACCGACGCGTGGGGCCAGGTCTCCGCCTCCGCGTACGAGACGGGACGGCTGGTCAGCCTGGCTCCGTGGCTGACGGGCCACGCCGGACGCGTCCGGTTCCTGCTGAACGCCCAGCGGCCGGACGGCGGCTGGGGCGCTCCCGGCGGCTACGCCCTCGTCCCCACCCTCAGCGTGACCGAGGCGCTGCTGGCGGAGCTGGGGCGCGAGAACTCCGGCGCCGGGCGCGCCGTCCTGGCCGCGGCCGCCGAGCGGGGGATGGGAGCGCTGAGGCGATTGTCGGCCGAGGACGGCGAATCCCTTCCGGACATGCCCGCGATCGAGCTCATCGTGCCCGCCCTGACCTCCATGATCAACGACCGTCTGGGCGCGGACGGCGAGCGGCTGGACCTGCCCCGGGGCATGAGCGGCGCCAGGCTGTCGGCGGTCCGGGCGTGGCTGGCCTCCGGCGCGGCGGTGCAGCGGAAGCTGATGCACGCGCTGGAGGTCGCGGGCGAGGCCGCGGCCGGACTCCCCGGCGCCGTCCCGAGCCTGATCGGGGCGGAGGTCTCGGCCTCGCCGCTCGGGACGATCGGGGCCTCGCCCGCGGCGAGCGCCGCGTGGCTGGGTACGGACGGGTCCCTCGGCGGGGGAGGCTCCGTGCGACGGTATCTGGAGGTGATCGCGGAGAGGTCCGGCGGTCCGGTGCCGTGCGCGACCCCCATCACCGCCTTCGAACGAGGCTGGACGCTGAGCTGGCTGCTGCGCGCGGGCGTTCCCGTGGACGTGCCGGGCGAGCTGGCGGTGAGCCTGAACGACGCGCTCGGCCCGGAGGGCGCCGCGGCGGGACCGGGGCTGCCGCCGGACGCCGACACCACCTCCGTCGCGCTCCACGCGCTGGCGCTGCTGAGGATTCCCCGCGATCCGGGCAGCCTGTGGCCGTACGAGACGGACACCCATTTCTGCACCTGGCGCGGGGAGGAAGGGGCCTCCCCGACGGTCAACGCGCACGTGCTCGACGCCTTCGGCGAGCACCTGCGCCGAGGCGCGGGCGCCGGACCCCGCTACGGGACGGCCGTGCGAAAGCTCGCCGCCTGGCTTCGGGACCGCCAGAGGGCCGACGGGAGCTGGCTCGACCGGTGGCACGCCTCGCCGTACTACGCGACGGCCTGCTGCGCGCTCGCGCTGTGGGAGTTCGGCGGCGAGGAGTCGGCGGGCGCGGTGCGCGGGGCCGTGCGCTGGCTGCTCGGCACCCAGCGTCGGGACGGATCCTGGGGCCGCTGGGAAGGGACCGCGGAGGAGACCGCGTACGCGATGCAGACCCTGCTGCTGGCCGGCCCGGCGGGGCCGGGGCGGCCCGTGGAGGCGCTGGAGCGCGGTCACCGCTTTCTCCTGGGCTCGGTCACCGAGCGGGGTGATCCCGTCGACGCTCCGCCGCTCTGGCATGACAAGGACCTGTACTCGCCGAGGGCGATCGTCAGGGCGGCGATCCTGGGCGCGCTCCATCTGGCACGGCGGGTCCCGCTCACGACGGCCGAGGGGTCGTCCGCCTCCCGCGCCCATGTGATGTGACAGAAAGTTACCGGCAATAAACAGAGAAATTTGTCCTAAAAAGGACAGTTGGTCTATGGGGTCGCCTTCGCCTTGAGGGTGTTTAGGGACATTGCTAGGGTTCAGCGGGTGCGGCGCGAGATGCCGCCATCCGTGGGATTCCGCGTCGATCCGTGCGATGAGGCGCTGATTGATTCACACGAATTTATCGCCGTGAAACGCACTGCGAATTTTATTTCACTTTACCCAGGACGGATGCTATGCGCTTGCGCAACGGGCGTTTGCGGGCCAAGGTCACGGCACTGCTGGTGTCACTTACCGCGCTCTGGGCGTTCACGGCATGGGTGACGGTGCGTGAGGGCCTGAACATGCTGGGGGTGGCCTCGCTCGACGCGAGCGTGGCCGAGCCGAGCGAGCGGCTTCTGGTCGAGTTGCAGACCGAGCGACGGCTCAGCCTCATCATCCTGGGTGATCCGGTCGCCGGCCCCCGGCAGCGTGAGGCGCTGAACGTCCAGCGTGAGCGGACCCGGCAGGCCGACGAGAACTTCAGGAGGCTCGCGACCGCCGGCAGCGTGCGGACCCTGGGAAGCGAGGCGCTCAGCCGGCGCATCGCCGAGACGTTCCAGAACCTGGACGGCCTCGAGGAGGACCGCAAGGCGATCGATGCCGGGCGGACGGACCGGCTCCGGGCGTCCACGGCGTTCGCCGGCGTCGTCGCCTCCCTCTACCGCATCTATGACTCCATGGCGACGCTGGACGACAAGGAGGTCGCCAAGGACACCCAGACGGTCATCGAGCTGAGCCGGGCACGGGAGATGCTCGCGCAGGAGGACGCCCTGGCCGCGGGCGCCCTGGCCGCGGGCCGGCTGACCGAGAGCGAACGGGCACAGTTCGCGCAGACCGTCGGCGTGCAGCGGTTCCTCTTCGAACAGGCCGCGGTCGCGCTGCCGGAGGCCGACCGCGCCTCCTACCAGAAGCTGACGGCGAGCGAGCCGTTCAAGCGCATGCGTGTCATGGAAGACCAGCTGATCCGGGGCGCCACGGGAAGCCTGGCCGAGCGGGCCGACCTCGGGCAGTGGACCTCCGTGGCCCAGCCCGTGCTGGCGACGTTGCAGGAGGAGGTCCTGGCCGCAGGCGACGGGATCGTCGAGCGGGCCGCCCCGGTGGCGGTCGGCGTCATCGTGCGCCTCTCGCTCGCCGGCGGTCTGGGGCTGATGGCCGTCATCGCCTCCATCGTCCTGTCCATCACCACGGCGCGGGCCCTGGTCCAGCAGCTGGAGAAGCTGCGGATCGCGGCCTGGGAACTCGCCAACGAGCGGCTGCCCAGCGTGGTGGAGCGGATCGGACGCGGGGAGGACGTCGACATCGAGGCCGAGGCGCCGCCGCTGCGCTTCGGCGACGACCAGATCGGGCACGTCGGCCAGGCGTTCAACGCCGTGCAGCAGACCGCGCTCAAGGTCGCGGCCGAGCAGGCCCAGCTACGGCGCGACATCGCCGACATCCTGCGCAACCTCGCACGCCGTACCCAGTCGCTCGTCCACCGCCAGCTGAGCGTGCTGGACGTCATGGAACGGCGGGAGAACGACCCGCAGGAACTGCGGGACCTGTTCCGCCTCGACCACCTGGCGACCCGCATGCGCCGCTACGCCGAGAACCTCCTGGTGCTGTCCGGCGCCGCGCCCGGCCGGGCGTGGCGGGACGCGGTTCCGATGATCGACGTGGTCCGCGGCGCGCTGGCGGAGATCGAGGACTACACCCGGGTGGACGTCCTGCCCCTGGGCCAGGTGGTGCTGGACGGCAGGGCCGTCAGCGACGTCATCCACCTGATCGCCGAACTGGTCGAGAACGCCGCCTCCTTCTCGCCGCCCTACACGACGGTCCAGGTCAGCGGGCACGCCGTGGCGCACGGATACGCGCTGGAGATCGAGGACCGCGGTCTGGGCATGAGCCCGGAGAACCTCGTCGCCGCCAACGAGCGGATCGCCAACCCTCCGGAGCTCAAGCTCTCGGGCAACGCCCGCCTGGGACTGTACGTGGTCAGCCGGCTGGCCGAGCGGCACGAGGTCCGGGTGACGTTCAAGGCCTCGCCGTACGGCGGCACGACGGTCGTCGTCCTGATCCCGAAGGCCCTGGTCGGCGAGCAGGAGGAGCCCGAGGGCGGCGCCGGCTCCGGCCTGCGCGTCCCGCAGGCCCGTACGGCGGGCAACGGCGCGATGAACGGTGCCGCGAACGGTGTGACGCCCGCCGCCACCGTGACCCTCGGCAGGGGAGCGGACCCCCTGGGAATCGCCGGTGGCTCCGCGCCGGCAGTCAGAAGGGACAGGACCATCGACGAGCCCATCCGGGAGACGCCGTCCGAGAGGTGGGAACAGGCCGGACCCGGAGCGGGCCGCCACGCGTCCCCCGAGCCCGGCGTGTCCGAGGTCCGCGAGGAGACCGGCGGTCTCGCGGGTCTCCCCGGTCCTTTCGGCCGCGACGGCTCCGTCGCCTTCGGCGGCGCCGCGTCGTCGCCGCCCCCGGTCATGCCCCCGCCCGACACCAGCCATACGCCGGGCGGCCTGCCGCGTCGCGTCCCCCAGACACACCTCGCCGCCCCGCTGCAGGACAACGAGCCGGAGCCGGCGCCCGCGCCCGATGACGACGCCGACGAACGCTCGCCGGAGATGATCCGCGCCGCCATGTCGTCCTTTCAGGACGGCACGCGCCGCGGCCGTTTCGAGGCGGCACGACTGCTCGACGGGAGCGGTGACTCCGCGGGCGATGGCGAGCCCGCCGTGTGACGCTAATTTTGATCTTGGTTTGCGCGCGCCGGGTCGGCGCCGACGAGCCGCGAGGGGCCGGCGAGCGACCCTCGGCCGGCAGGAAGAGGAGAACGAGTGGTGCAGGGAACAGGATCTTTCACCGACCTGGCCTGGTTGCTGGACGACCTGGTCGGGCGAGTGGACGAGGCTCGGCACGGAATCGTCTTCTCCACCGACGGCCTGCTGCTGGCCGCGTCGGCGGGGTTCTCCCAGGCCGACGCCGAGCACCTGGCCGCCGTCGGGTCGGCGGTCCAGAGCCTGGGACGCGGGGTCAGCGACCGGGTCGAGGGCGGGCCGGTGCGCCAGACCATCATCGAGATGCGATCGGCCTATCTGATCGTGACCGCGGCCGGGCAGGGAGCCTGCCTGGCGGTGCTCTGCACGGCCGAGGCCGATGTCGGCCTGGTCGCCTACGAGATGGCCATGCTCGTCACCCGGGTCGGTCACTATCTCACCTCGCCGAGCCGGACAGCGGAGTCGTCCTTCAGGAGTGACGCTCCACGATGAACCGCTTCGACGGAAATCATGACGCGCAGTGGGTCGGTGAGGAGGCGGGGCCGATCGTCCGGCCGTACGTCCTCACCCGGGGCAGGACCGAACCGACGAGCGGAAGGTTCGACCTCATCACCCTGGCGGTGACGGTGCGGGTCGTCGCGCAGCATGAGCCGGGCCTGGATCCGGAGTGCCTGGCCATCGCACGGTACTGCCACCAGCCCCAGTCGGTCGCGGAGGTCGCCGCGCACATGAACCTTCCCGCGGGCACCGTCCGCGTCCTGCTCAGCGACCTGCTCGATCAGGGATTCATCGCCTTGCAAGAACCTCATTCGGAGACGGACATGCACGACGAGAGGCTGTACAGGGCGGTGCTGGATGGACTCCGTGCGCTCTAGCCGCGACGCCGGGCGGATGCAGCTGCCCAGGGCGATCAAGATTCTGGTCGCCGGCGGGTTCGGGGCCGGCAAGACCACCCTGGTCGGCGCGGTCTCCGAGATCGCGCCGTTGCGCACGGAGGAGATCCTGACCGACCGCGGCATCGGGGTCGACGACCTGTCCGGCGTGGAGACCAAGCAGACCACCACGGTCGCGATGGACTTCGGCCGCATCACCATCGGCGACGCCTACCGCCTGTATCTGTTCGGAACCCCCGGGCAGGAGCGCTTCTGGTTCCTCTGGGACGAGCTGGCCCTCGGCGCGATGGGCGCGGTCGTCCTCGCCGACACGCGCAGGCTGGCCGACTGCTTTCCCTCCCTGGACTACTTCGAACGGCGCGAGACCCCCTTCATCGTCGCGGTCAACTGCTTCGACGGGGCGCGCCGCTACGACCTCGACGAGGTCAGGCTCGGGCTGACCCTCCACCCGGACATCCCGATCGTGCTGTGCGACGCCAGGCAGCGGGAATCGGGCAAGGAGGTGCTCATCACCCTCGTGGAGCACGCGATGAGAATGAGGCTGGGCACGGCGCCGGCCCCCGGGGGGACGGCGGCCCGATGACCTGATCTCCGGGCCCGCGGATGCGGAGGTCTCCCTGCGGTTCGGGGATGAATGTTTACCGTCTCCGAATTACTTTTCTCCTCCTCGGTATGAATTAAGTCATCTGTTCATCGAACGTCACCCCTTACGATCCGTATCCGGCATGTCACGATATTCGCGATCATGAGGGCACGATCACGGGGAGAGACGTATGTGTGACAATCCGACCCTTCCTCCCGCTGTGGCGCGGGCGCTGGAGGAATACCGAGCACTGCTGGCCGAGCACGGGGTCACCTGGGGCGAGGATCCCATCTTCTACGTCAAGTCCATGGCCACCAACGCCTACCTGATGGGGGCCACGACGTTCTGGGAGGTATGCGATGACATGCTCGCCAAGCGCTATCCGGGCATGTCCCCCGAGCAGCTCAATAGCCGTCTCACCGAACTGGACATGAACGAGGTGGTGCGGAACGTCCTGGCGGGCAAGGTGCTCGACAACCTCGCCGCCCTCCGCCTCACTTCCGACGGCGCCCTGATCGAGGCGCGGGCGCAGGCCGTAGTCGACGACGAGCCCCTGAGCACGACGCTGCTGGTCGACTCGGCGCGCGAGGATCCGGTCACCGTGCTCGTGGACGGCCGGGCCCACGAGATCGGCCCGCACGGCGCCCGGCTCATCGCGATCACCAGCCGGAGCGAGGTGATCGTGGACGGCGGGCGCATGGACCTCTCGGCCCTGACCCGCAAGGCCCCCGCCGCCCGCCTCCGGGTGCGCGCCGGATTCCCGTGCAAGTGGAGCGTGTACGACGAGCACGGGCAGGGCTGGTACCCCGAGGGCGCCCCCGCCCGGCGCGACTACCACCTGCTGCCCTACTTCCACGGTGACGACCTGGTGCTGGACGTGCCGGCGGAGCCGCTGACCGTACGGGTGTCCAGGGGGATGGAGTACGACTCCGCCAAGGTCGAGATCACCCCCGTGGCGGGAGAGGAGACCCTCCTCGAACTCACCCCGCGGCGGCTGTACGACGCGGCGGCGCGCGGCTGGTACGGAGGGGACATGCACGTCCATCTCAACTGGGCGGGCGACATGGTCGGCACGCCCGAGCACGCGGCGGCCATGCAGCACGGCGAGGACCTGCACGTGCTGAACCTGGTCGCGGGAAACGTCTCCTCGATGCGGGTCTACGACTCCGAGGCGCTGGAGCACTGGGCGGGGCGAGACCTGCCGTGGTCCGACGACACGCACCTGGCCAGACTCGGCGTCGAGTACCGCAACGACCTGCTCGGTCACTTCTACGCCTTCGGCGTCTCGGCGCCGCCCTCGCGATTCCACACCGGTTTCCTGGGGACCGTGGACTGGCCGCCCAACAGCGTGGCCTGCGAGGAACTGCGCGGCCTCGGCGCCATCCTGGGCTACAGCCACCCCTTCCACAACCCGATGTCCGACACCGACGGCCCGGGCGTGCTGCCGTGGCGGAGTCGCAACTGCAGCTCCAGAGAGATCGTCGCCGACGCCGCGCTCGGCCTGGTGGACACCCTCGACGTGCTCAGCCAGACCGCGATCGCCACGACCGCCGTCGTCTACCGGCACCTGATCGGCGCGGGCAACCGGCTCGCGGTCACCGCGGGGACCGACGCGATGATCTCCTTCGCCCGGCGTGGCAACCAGTCCAACCCGCCCGGCTGGGAGCGGGTCTACGCCCAGGTGGACGGGCCGCTGAGTGCCGAGTCGTTCGCCGAGGCCGTCAGGCGGGGCCGCACGTTCGGCACGACCGGACCCTGGCTGGAGCTCCTGGTCGACGGGCACGGGCCCGGCTCCACGCTGGAGAGGTCGCCCGGCGACCGGGTCACGATCACCGTCGGGTCGGTCGGCCCCGAGGTGGAGCGGCTGGAGATCCGCACCGCCGACGGCGTCCTGGCCGAGGGGCCGCCCGGAGCGCTGACCGCCGAGCTGGTCCTCGGCGACCCCACCTACGTCGTCGCGGTGGCCGTCGGCGGCCGGCACGAGCGCGCCTTCACCGGCGCCGGAGCCTACGCGCACACCAGCCCGGTCTACCTCGACGTCGACGGCCGTCACGTGGCCAGGGCACAGGACATCCGCTGGTGCCTGGAATGGCTGGACCACACGGAGACGATGCTCCGCCAGGAGGGCAGGTTCGAGACCGCCGGGCAGCTCGACGACCACCTGGACCTGATCGAGCGGGCGAGAAAGGTCTACCGCGCCCGCCTGGACTGACGTCCGGGCCTTGCCTGAGCGGACACGTCCACCCGGAAGGCGCATGTCACCGCGCTCCTTTCGGGTGGACGTGCAAGGCTGTCGGCATGAATCGGTTGTCTCAGGTTGATCTGTCCCAGAAGCTGCCCAAGAAAAAAGCCGAGGAACGGCTTGAGGCGGCGCTGGACCGCCTGCTGCGCCTGAGGCTCATCCTCGGCGGGCAGGTCGGCGAGCAGCGCATCGGCCCGCCGCTGTGCGTGGTGTTCGAAGGCTGGGACGCCTCGGGCAAGGGCGGGGCGATCAAACGGCTGGTGCGCCCCCTCGACCCGCGCCACGTGCGGGTCGCCCAGTTCGCGGCGCCGACCTACGACGAGAAGCGCCACCACTTCCTGTGGAGGTTCTGGCCGGTGCTGCCCGGCTGGGGAGGGATGGCGGTGCTCGACCGGTCCTGGTACGGGCGGGTGCTGGTGGAGCGGGTCGAGGGGTTCGCCACGAAGGAACAGTGGTCCCGGGCCTACGGCGAGATCGTGGAGTTCGAGCGCACCCTCGCCGCCGAAGGCATGATCATGGTCAAGTTCTGGATGCACGTCTCCGAGAAGGAGCAGCTGAAACGCTTCCGCGACCGGGCGAACGACCCGCTGCGGGCCTGGAAGCTCACCGACGAGGACTGGCGCAACCGCGAGAAGCGCTCGCAGTACGAAACCGCGGTGGAGGAGATGCTCTCCCGTACCGATCACCCGCAGGGGCCCTGGCACGTGGTCGCCGGGGACGACAAGCGGCTGGCCCGCGTCACGGTCGTGGAGACGGTGTGCGCGGCGGTCGAGGCCGAGCTCAAAGCCCGCGGGCACAAACTGGACCCTCCGTCCACGCCGGTGAAGGATGACTAGCGGCGGGCCGCGGGAAAACACGGACGCGTAGCCGCCGAGCCCGGCCCCGGCCGGAATCCGGCGACGATCCGATGACGACCCGGCCCGCGCCCGCCGCGCGGCACGTCCGGGGGGCGTGTGCCGCGGCTCCGGTCACGCGACAGAATCAGGTGCCTGTTCAATCACTCGTCATTGGAGAAAAGGGGGCGGCCCATGCGGTTGAGCTCGCGGCTGGGCAGGCTGGACCGGCGGTTGTTCGCCATGGTGGCGGGCGCGAGACTGCACGGTCTCGAACGCTTCGTGCCCACGCTGTCCCGGGTGGCCGACAACTCCCTTCTGTGGGCGGGGGTGGCCGGCGGGCTGGCGGTCAGCGGGCGCAGGCCGCTGCGCCGCGCCGCGACCAGGGGGCTGCTCGCGGTCAGCCTGGCCAGCCCGCTGGTCAACCTGGTCGGCAAGCAGGCCTTCGGCCGGAGCAGGCCGTCGCTGGACGGATTCCCTTCGGGGCGGAGGATCAAGGTGCCCGTGTCGGCGTCGTTCCCCTCCGGTCACTCGGCTTCGGCCGCGGCCTTCGCCACCGCCGTGGCCATGGAGGCGCCCCTCGCGGTCGCCGCCCCCGTGGCGGTCCTGGCGGCCGCGGTCTGCTTCTCCCGGGTCTACACCGGCGTGCACTATCCGGGCGACGTGCTCGTGGGCGCCGGGATCGGTGTGGCGACCGGCCTGATCACCCGGCGCCTGTGGCCGGAGGCCGTGACGGGCGCGCCGCGCGTCGTCACCGCGCCGCCGATGCCCGACCACGACCTCGACGGCCAGGGGGTGGTAGCCGTGATCAACTCTTCGGCGGGAGGCGATCCGGCCACGGCCGAGACGGTGCGGGCCTCGCTGCCCGAGGCCGAGGTGGTCGAGACGGCCGGGCGGGACGTGGCCGGGCTCATGGGGGAGGCCGCGGCCCGCGCCCGGGTGCTCGCGGTCGCCGGGGGCGACGTCACGGTCGGCCGCGGGGCGCGGGCCGCGCTGGAGCATCGCAGGCCGCTGCTGATCATCCCGTCCGGGACGTCCGACCACTTCGCCGGGGCACTGGGCCTGCGTGACTCCCAGGACGCGATGACCGCCTACCGTTCGGGCGGGATGGTCGCGGTGGACGTGGGGGAGGTGGCGGGCCGGGTCTTCCTCAACAACGCCGGCCTCGGCGCCTATCCGGAGCTCGTCGGCCGGCGCGAGTCCATCGAGCGGCGCGTCGGCAAGTGGCCCGCGCTGCTGTGGGCGCTGGACCGCGTGCTGCGCACCGCCGAGCCCGAGGAGGTGGTCATCGACGGGGTCCCCCGCCGGGTCTGGGCGCTGTTCGTCGGCAACTGCCGCTACGACTCGCGCGGAGCAGCCCCTCGCCTGCGCCGGAGACTGGAGGACGGGCTGCTGGACATCCGGCTGCTGACCGCGACCTCCCGGTTGCCCCGGCTGCGCGCGTTCAGCAGCGTGCTGCTGGGCGGGCTCGGCCTGTCCCGGCACTACCAGCAGTGGCAGGCCGACACCCTGCGGGTCTCCTCGCCCTCGGGCTCGGTACGGCTGGCCTGCGACGGCGAGACGTTCACCGCGCGCGGCGACGTGGAGTTCACCAAGCGCCCCCGGGCCTTGCTGGTGGTCCGCCCGGCGGGCTAGCGCGGTCGCGGCGGACGGGCGCCCGTGGGGACCGCCGATCCTCGGCGACCCGGGTCGCCGAGGTCACCACGGCGGAAAAAGACCGCGATCTCGTCGTGAGATCGCGGTCTTCGGTTTCCCCCGGTCGGATCAGGAGGAGAAGAGCATCCCGAACAAGCCCTGCTGACGACGCGGGCGATGGCCGTAGTGGCCGCCGTGCTGCGGAGCGCCCCAGGCGGGAGCGCCGTGCATCGGCGGCGGAGGCGGCGGAGCGGCATGGCTCTGCTGGGACCACTGGCCTTCCATGCGGGTCAGGGTCTCAAGCTCGCCGTAGTCCAGGAAAATTCCGCGACAGCTTTCGCACTGGTCGATGTGGACGCCGTTGCGCTCATACGTGCGCATGGCACCCCGACACTTGGGGCACTGCATCTGGCTGATCTCCTTGATCCTGGGGCTGATGCTTCTGTAGCCACAACCTACTGCGTGGGCACGCTGTGGCAGGCGCTTCGGAGCCGGATAATTCTCAGACAGGCGTCGATCATCGTCTGCTCCGCCTCGCCCATCGGGCGCCCCTCCCGCCTGGCGGTGGCCACCAGCCCCGCCGTGAGCTGCACGGTCGTCGCCTGCGCCGGAAGGTTCAGCCGGTCCCACGGGTCGCCGTCCGGCGGTACGGCGCGCCCGCCCGCGGCGCGGTAGGCGCCCAGGAAACGGTGCCAGACCTCCGGCTCCAGCAGGCCGGCCGCGAACCAGGCGGCCGGCCTGGCCAGATCCCAGGCCGGGTCGCCGACGCCCAGGTCGTCGTTGTCGATGAGGATCCACTCGTCCGGAGTGCGGACCATCTGACCCATGTGCCAGTCGCCGTGGGCCAGCGAGAAGGACTCCGAGAACGACTCCCCGGCGGGCTCGGCGTCGAGGTCGGGCAGGCAGGTGAGGGCCCGGCGCACGACCAGCTCGGCGGCGGAGTCGCCGTCCAGGCGGGCGACCATCGCGGTCACCTTCGCGGGGCCGCCCGCCGCCCGCAGCGGAAGCAGCCCTCCCGCGGGTACGGCGTGCAGCCGCGCCAGCAGCCGCGCGGCCGCCTCCCAGGGAGCGGCCTCCGGGTTCATGGGGTTCACCGGAACGCCGGTCGGCCACACGGTGACCAGCCGATCGGCGACGATCATGACCTCCTCGGTCACCGGCTCAAGCATGATCCCGCGGAGCGCCGGGTGGGCGGTGGCCCGCATCCGCTCCACCAGCGGCTCCAGCTCGGCCCCGGGGGCGTGTGCCTTCACCACGACGGGCCCGGCCCGGACAATGATCACGTCTGGCCGGGTCGGCAGCACCGTGGCGGGCGCCTCGCCGTACTGGACGGCGATCCGGCGGAGCTCGTGGAGCAGGTCGTCGCTGTCACTCATCGGGCAAGTGAACCACTGATCCACGGCCGTGCCGTAGGACGGAATAAAGTACGGGTTATGAGGATCGGATTCGCGGTACCGGTATCGGGGTCCTGGGCGACGCCCGGCAACATGACGCGGGTCGCCCGCGGCGCCGAGGAGCTCGGATACCACGAGGTGTGGACCTTCCAGCGCCTGCTGTACCCGCAGGGGCACTCGATGGGGCCGGTCTATCGCAGCGTGCACGACCCGGTGGTCACGCTGGCCTACCTCGCGGGGGTGACGAGCCGGGTCCGGCTCGGGGTGGCGGTGCTCAACATGCCGTTCGCCTCGCCGGCGCTGCTGGCCAAGCAGCTGACGAGCCTCCAGACGGTGTCCGGCGGCCGGTTGGACGTCGGGCTCGGGCTCGGCTGGATGCCGGAGGAGTTCACCGCCTCGGGGGTGCCGATCGAGCGGAGAGGGCGGCGCGGGGAGGAGTTCATCCGGCTGCTGCGGCGGCTCTGGTCGGAGGAGACCGTGGAGCACAAGGGTGAGTTCTACGAGTTGCCGCCCGTGCACCAGGATCCCAAGCCGGAGGTCGCACCGCCGATCCTGCTGGGCGGCGGCGCGGAGGTGGCGCTGCGGCGCGTGGGGCGGCTGGCGGACGGCTGGGTCAGTTCGAGCGGCGAGAATCTTGATCGTATCGATGAAAAAATCTACATTGTAAAGGAAGCGGCCCGGAACGCCGGGCGCGACCCCGAGGCGTTGCGCTTCGTCACCCGGGCCGTCACCCGGGTCCGCCCGCCGGGGATCCCCGACCGCGCCCTGATGACCGGCTCGTTCGAGGAGATCCGGGAGGACGTCGCCAGGCTTGAGGCCAAGGGCGTCACCGACGTCTTCCACGACCTCAACTTCGACCCGGAGATCGGCTCGCCCGACGCCGATCCCGAGGAGTCGATGTACCGGGCCGAGGCGGCGCTGGAGGCGCTCGCGCCCTGACCGGCCGGTCGGACGCCCGTGGGGCGACGGCTCGTCACGGCCCGAGGTCAATGGCTGTTTTCAGATGAAATCAGATGATGTACGAGCTGATGATGTGCCCTTCACCTCGCACCTGTCATCCTGGTTGCCGTATCTATCGACCTGGAACGCGGGGGAACGGTGACGGAACGCAAGCCGATCGAGTGCTGGTTGTCGGACATGGACGGGGTCCTCGTCCACGAAGGACATCCGGTGCCCGGCGCCGACAAGTTCATCCGCCGCCTGCGCGAGTCCGGCAAGCGGTTCCTGGTCCTGACCAACAACTCCATCTACACCCCGCGCGACCTGGCGGTACGGCTGCGCGCGGCCGGTCTCGACATCCCGCAGGAGTCGATCTGGACCTCGGCCCTGGCCACCGCGAAGTTCCTGGACGACCAGCGCCCCGGTGGCTCGGCCTACGTCATCGGCGAGGCCGGCCTGACCACCGCGCTGCACGAGAGCGGTTACATCCTCACCGACATCGCCCCCGACTACGTCGTGCTCGGTGAGACCCGCACCTACAGCTTCACCCAGATCACCCGGGCCATCCGGCTGATCGAGGGCGGCGCCAGGTTCATCGCCACCAACCCCGACCCGGTCGGCCCGTCCAACGAGGGCTCGCTGCCGGCCTGCGGCGCGGTCGCGGCAATGATCACCAAGGCGACCGGCGTGGAGCCCTACTTCGTGGGCAAGCCCAACCCGATGATGATGCGCAGCGCGCTGCGGGCCATCGACGGCCACAGCGAGAGCACCGCGATGATCGGTGATCGCATGGACACCGACATCGTCTCCGGGATGGAGGCCGGGCTGCACACGATCCTGGTGCTCAGCGGCGTCGTGAGCAAGGATCAGGTCGACCGCTACCCGTTCCGCCCGTCCCAGGTGGTCGACTCGGTCGCCGACCTGATCCCGATGATCGACAGCGGTACCTGACGACAGCTGTCACCTATGGCTGGAATGCTGCCGGACATGACACACACTTATCTGGAGATCGGCCCGAAGAAGGTCTTCGCCTGCTCGGTGGAGTGGCCGGGATGGTGCCGGATCGGCAAATCGGAGGAGCTCGCCCTGGAGGCGCTGGTGGACTACACGCCGCGCTACCGGGTGGTCGCCGAGCGGGCCGGGCTGGCGTTCGAGCCGGGTGACCCGGTGGTCGAGGAACGGGCCAAGGGGGGTTCGACGACCGACTTCGGGGCGATCGAGGCGATCCCCGAGCTGGACGCGCGGCCGGTGGGGGCGGCCGAGGCGGAGCGCACCGTCGCGCTGGTCGGGGCGGCGTGGGAGCTCTTCGACGAGGCCACGGCCGATTCGCCGGAAGAACTGCGCAAGGGCCCGCGCGGCGGTGGCAGGGACCGGGACAAGATGGTCGCCCACGTGATCAACGCCGAGCGGGCCTACGCCCGCAAGATCGGTGTCCGGCACAAACCGTTCCGCGACGCCGCCGGGCTGGCGGCCATCCGGGCGGAGATCACCGAGGTGCTGGCCATCCCCTCGGACGGTTCCCCGCTGGTCTCGGGGGGCTGGCCCGCCCGCTACGCCGCCCGGCGCATCGCCTGGCACGTCATCGACCATCTCTGGGAGATGGAGGACCGCCGTATTTGACGTCCTCCCCGGCTTTGAAAACCGGGGATTCCAGCACCCGGCCTTTCAGCCGGGTCTGTCGGTTCGCGGTTCACCGGCCGGGCAACCCCGAAGCCTCCCCGCCCTGGATGTCCGGTGATCGCCGTGGCTCAGTCCGGGAGTCCGCACGGTCGCCGGAGATCAGGTCGGGCAGGCGGACGACGTGGTCGGCGAGGTAGTCACCGAGCTCCGGGGGGACCAGGTTGATGGCGGTGATCTCGGCGGGGTCGAGCGGGAGCCGTACCACCTCGTAGAGGCCGCGGGCGGGGTCGGTGAACTCGGGACCGCAGCGCAGGGCGAGGTCCATGGAGACCAGGCGGCAGCCGTAGACGTGCTGGGTCTTGACCCCCTCCTCACGGGCGCATTCCAGGGTGGTCAACGGGGTGACGCCGGAGACGACGGCGCCCAGCTCCTCCAGGACCTCACGGTGAAGGGTGTCCTCCAGGGAGGCGTCCTCGGGCTCGACGTGGCCACCGGGGATCGACCAGTAGAGCTCCCTGCCGGGGACCGTGCGCCGGAACAGCACGAGGTTGTCGTCGTCGTCGAGGAGCACGGCACGCACGCTGGGAACGGCGGGGACAGAGGGCATCTCCTCATTGTGTCACCACGCCCCCGCCGCGTTGAGGATCCGCATCGAGTTCCGGAGCCGCGATATCGGTGGCCGGCTTCAGCGGTCTTGTTCCGGCGGCCGCAGCCACAGATCCGGTGGGCCGACGAGGGCCCGCGCGTCGGGCGGTCGCAATCCCGCCGCGGCGCAGCAATAGGCCTCGGCATAGTCCTGGTAGAGGTACTCGGCGAGAATCTCGTCGGCCGTCTGGTGTCCACCGGCGTCGCCGCTGAAATCCGCTCCGAGGCCCGCCGGCCACCGTTCGCCCGCATCACCGGCCGGCCCGTCACCCGACCACTGGTCACCTACGACCATTGATCGGACGTACGGCTGCTACATTACGGATGTAATGGAGGTGGACATGCGAGAACGGTGGGTACCCGACGCGCGCCGCGCCGCGATCGCCAACGCGGTGGGGAGGCTCCTGACGCGCGGCCATGGAACGTTCCCCGGCATGCGGGAGATCGCCGCCGAGGCCGGGGTGACGACCGGGACGCTGCAACACCACTTCAGCACCAAGGAGGAGATGCTCCTGTTCGCGCTGGAGCATCACTGCCGACGCTGCGCCGACCGGCTCCGGGCCCGGTCGGGAGAGGGCACGCCGTCCCCGCGTCAGATGCTGTCCGCGATCGTGACGGAGTTGCTTCCACTGGATGAGGAACGCACCGCGGAGACGAGTGTGGTCATGGCGTTCGTGTCGCGCGCCATGACCGATCCGGGCTTCGCCGAGCACTACCGCGCGCAGCGCAAGATCCTGCTCGATCTGCTCAGCGAACAGTTCGAGCGCGCGGCCACCCCGCACCCCTCGGTCGCCGCCACGATCCTGTTGCAGGTCATCGACGGAATGCGTATGGATTGCCTGCTTCTCGGACCGGACGCCGTCCGGATCGACGCCGTCCTCGACCGGCTCCTGACGCCGGCACCTTCTTCGAATCCACCCTCGTCAACCGGGACACCGCATGAAAAGCGTTGAGTTCAGCACCACGACCACCCTGTCCGCCGCCGCCGAGGAGGTCTTCGAGCACCTGGCCGACCCGAACAACCACGTCGGCCTGTCCCCGCTGCTCGTCGAGGTCCGCGACATCCGCCGCGGGCCGGCCGAGGTGCGCTTCACGGCGGTCGAGCGATTCACCATGGGACCGCTGCGCCGCGACAACGTCGTCGAGGTCACCCTGCGCCTGGGGGAGGGCACCATAACCGGGGACGTGGCCAGTTCCGGTGGCGTCCGGGTGGCTTACGGCTACCGCATCGACTCGGTGCCCGGCGGGACCCGGGTGATCGACCACTATCGGCTGTCGGCGCCGTTCGGGCTGCTGCGGTTCGCGGTGGGCCAGGCGAAGAAGGTGCAGGCGGCGCGGGGCCGGGAACTGACACGCCGATTCCAGGTGAGGCGTTCCCCGCAGACCTGACGATGGCGTGCGCCCCGCGCGCTGGAAAGGGCTTCACGCTCTGGCGGAGCGGCTCCCGTTGCCCGCCGGGTGGAGTCGCGGCCGCCTGAGCGGCGGACGACCTTCACGTAGGCTTTCGCCGGTCCTCCGGAACACCCCGGCGAGTTCGCTTCGTCCGGCGTCGGCGGCATCGGGGAAGCATCGGGGAAGCGCGGTGGTGACCTCCTTGGGACCCGCTCGTCTAGTGATCGTCCCTGCGCAGGCGCTTGAGGTCGGAGCGCTGTTTCTTGGCGGCGATGCGCCGTTCGACGGCGCCCCTGCTGGGCTTGGTCGGGCGGCGCTTCTTGGGGGGCGGGGCGATCGCCTCGCGCAGGATCTGGGCCAGGCGCATCTCGGCGGCCTCACGGTTGCGCAGCTGGGAACGGAACTCCGAGGCGGCGATGGTGATCACGCCGTTCACCAGGCGGGAACCGAGGCGCTCCAGGGCGCGGGCCTTGAAGACCGGGCCGAACACCTCGGTGGCGGCCACGTCGAAGCTGAGCTCGACGCGGCTGTCGGTGGTGTTGACCCCCTGCCCGCCAGGACCCGAGGAGCGGGAGAACCGCCAGTTGAGTTCGGCCTCGGGGACGGAGACCGAACCGCTGATCTGGAGCGGACCGGGCATGGCGATGACTTCCTTTTCGCAGGGGATGTGTGTTCAGAGTAGCGAGGGGACGCACCCATCGATCAAATGGTTTATGCCCCGTTTGGCCCATCTTGATGAGTTTCAGGTCGCTCCCATTCCCGCGCGGCCGTGTCGCGGCCTTGTGAGGCCCGGCTCTTTTCCGTCAAAGTGACTCCGGTTGTCGTACATATCGATGAACGGGAGGCGGGGGCGCATGGACAAGATCGTCGGTGTGCACGGGATAGGGAAGTACCACTACTACCGCGACGCCGGTAACTCGGTCACCGGCGCGGCCACCACGATGCGCGACAAGTGGGACCGTTACCTGCACAAGGGCCTGACCGGCGGCGAACCGCACGCCAAGGAACGCTACGTCACCGAGATCGCCTACTACGCCCACCTGCTGGGCGAGAACAAGGACGACTCCCCCCGCGCCGTGCAGGCCATGGACGTCGGAGCCCAGGAGGTCTTCGTCGCCTGGGCCAGGCAGCTCGACTCGGTGGGGGAGGGGCTGACCGGAGCCCTGCACCGGATGACGGGCTGGCTGCTGGACCGCCTGCAGGTCAACGCCGCCGACTTCGCCAAACTCTTCTGCCCGGAGGTCGCCGCCTACATGGCCGCCGGCGGTGAGGTGCGGGCGAAGTCGCGGGAGGCGGTGGCCGAGGTGATCAGGCGCAACCGGCCGAAGGTCGTGATCGCGCACTCACTGGGCAGCGTCGTGGCCTACGAGACGCTGTGGGCCAATCCCGACCTGGAGGTCGACCTGCTGATCACCCTCGGCAGCCCGCTCGGCATGCGCAATGTGATCTTCGAGCACCTGATGCCCGCCCCGGTCAACGGCTGGGGCGAACGACCGCGGCAGGTGAGGCGCTGGGTCAACATCGCCGACAAGGACGACATCGTGGCGATCCCCCCGGGTCTGCGGGCCTGCTTCACCGGGGTCGACCAGGAGGCCCTGGTCAACCTCGACTGGCTCGACTTCCACACCGTGGAGAAATATCTGGGCTGCGGCGCGCTCAACAGCCACCTGAAGCCCTATCTTTGACGTCCTCCCCGGCTGTGAAAACCGGGGATTCCAGCACCTGGCCTTCCAACCGGGTTCTGGTGGTTCGCGGTTCACCGGCCGGGCAGCCCCGAAGCCTCCCCGCGCGGACACGGCACACCCTGCCGCGCTCAAACAAACACATCCCACTTGGCTGTCGCGGAACACCCCAGCCCTACCGAGCCGAACCCACACACCACGAGGAAGCACAAGAAGTGAGACCGCGCCGGCCCGTATCGCGACCGCCGGGAGAGTCTCCGAGGCCGGTGGCGGGCCGGTGTCAATGCCGGTGTCAACGCGTGCGTCGCCGCCGGTGCCGGGGCGATCGCCGAAGGGAGGGCGGCACTTCGCCGCGATGTCGCCTGCCGGTCGGGCGGCGTTCATGACATGGGGTAACGGGCTTGCCTGTGCAACGGTTGTTCACCGTGCCTTGATTCGCAGGCCACGGCGGGGACAGCTCGAACCGTTGCACTGATGACGTGGAGCAGATGCCGTCGCGCAGAGTGTTCATGTCCATCGCCGCCGCGGGTGCGGGCGGCCTGTTGCTCACCGGGGCCGGGGTCGCTCCGGCCAGGACCCTCGCCCGTGATCCGTTCACCCTCGGCATCGCCTCCGGCGATCCGTCAAGGGACGGGGTCGTGTTGTGGACCAGACTCGCCGTCGAACCGCTCGGACCGGACGGCCGGGGCGGGATGCCGGCCCGGGACGTGGACGTCGAGTGGGAACTGGCCCTCGACGAGCGGTTCGCGAAGGTGGTCCGCAAGGGCACCGAGACCGCCCGCTGGAAGCGGGCGCACAGCGTTCACGTCGAGCCGGAAGGGCTGGAGCCCGGCACCGAGTACTTCTACCGCTTCCGCGCCGGAGGCCACGTGTCCCGGGTCGGCCGTACCCGCACCGCCCCGGCCGCGGTCTCTCCGATGACCTTCGCCATCGCCGCCTGCGCCCACTACGAGCACGGTTTCTACACGGCCTACAAGAGGCTGGCCGAGCAGGAGCCGGACCTGGTGGTGCACCTGGGCGACTACATGTACGAGTACGCGCCCAAGGGATACACCGCCCTCGGCGGGAGCGTCCGTCACCACACCCCGGGCAAGTGCGCCACGCTGGCCGACTACCGGATGCGGCACGCGCAGTACAAGAGCGACGCCGACCTGCAGACGGCGCACGCGGTGGCGCCCTGGCTGGTCGCCTTCGACGACCACGAGATCGAGAACAACTGGGCCGGAGACGTCTCCGCTTCCGGGGCCGCGGGGTTCGCGCAGCGCAGGGCCCACGCCTTCCAGGCCTACTACGAGAACATGCCGCTGCGCCGCGCGAGCCTGCCCGGCGGGGCGTCGATGCGGATCCACCGGCGGGTGGACTGGGGGCCGCTGGCCCGGTTCCACCTGCTCGACACCCGGCAGTTCCGTGACGACCAGGCCTGTGAGGACGGGCTCAGGTCGGGCTGCGACGACCGGCTCGCGACCGGGCGCACCCTGCTGGGAGAGGACCAGCGACGCTGGCTGCTCGACGGGCTGGCCTCCTCCGACGCCCACTGGAACCTGGTCGGCCAGCAGGTCCTGATGGCCCAGCGCGACTCCAAGGTCGGCCCGGGCACCGAGGTCAGCATGGACTCCTGGGACGGCTACGCCGCCGAGCGGACCCGCCTGCTGACCGGCTTCCGGGACTCCGGCGCGACCAACCCGGTCGTGCTGACCGGTGACGCGCACATGCATCACGCGGCCGACCTCAAGCTCGACTTCGACGATCCCGACTCGCCCCGGGTGGCGGTGGAACTCGTCACCTCCTCGATCGCCAGCGACGGCGACGGCTACCGGGACAAGGGCCGGATGGCCGAGACGATCGAGGAGAACCCGCATATCTCCTACCTGGACCAGCGGCGCGGTTACATCGTCTGCCGGGTCACCCCCGAAGAACTGCGGGCCGACTTCCGCACGCTGGACTACATCAGCCGCCGCGGCGCCCCCGCGAAGACCGGCGCCCGATTCACCGTTCCGTCGGGACAGTCGGAACTGATCTGAAACGGGCGGTCGTCATTGACCTGAACGGGACGGCCATTACCTGGCTGACGGCGAAATTCATCGCTGACTGAGCAGGATATTGGTTGCTAACCCGAAGCGGGAGAATTGTCACTCTCCTGAAAACTGTGGGGGAATTTCCAGCTATTTGTTGCATGATGCGGCGTATGAGTCATCCCCCTACGAGGCTCACCGCCGCGGCTCTCGCCGCCGCGCTGGGTGGCCCTCTCCTCGTTCAGAGCCCTGCCCTGGCCGCGGGGCCCGCGATCCCCACCGCCACCGTGAGATCCGCCGCCACCGTGACCGCCCCGTCCACCGCCGTCGCGGTGTCACCCGCCGCCAGGACCGTGTCGTCCACGGCGACCGCCGGCGGAGCGGCGGCGCCCGCCGCCGCGACCGCCGCCAACTTCGGCTACGAGATCTCCTTCCCGAAGCACGTCCGCCGGGGCGGATCTCTCGTCTTCACCGTCAAGATCCGCAACAGGAAGGCCGCCGGTCAGCACTACGTGGCCCTCCTCGGCGACTTCCCCGGCGGGTTCCGCAAGATCAAGGTGGTCGCCAAGCCCCGCAGCGTCAAATGCTCCGTCAAGCAGCGGGACCTGGCCTGCTGGATCACCTCCCTGGACAAGGGGGACTCGACCAGCGTCGGCATCCGCGCCTGGGCGGGCTCGCGCCGCGGCACCGCCACGGTCGGGTTCGGCGTGCTCGCCACCAAGGACCCCGACGCGACCCTCGGCGCGCTCAAGAAGAAGGTCCGTCTCAGCATCAAGGCGAGGACGAGGATCCTTTGACGTCCTCCCCGCGCCAGCGGGCAGGTCGGCCGCCCCGAACGCCCGGCGGAGGATCGTCGTGGGGACGCCGCCCGTGATCAGCGCGAGGCCGAGGACCCGGTGAGCGTGTAGCCGAAGAGCGTGTGCTCGGTGCCGGTGGCCAGGACCTTCGCCGTATCCGGGCGCACGCCCGGATACGCGCCCTCCTTCGCGGTCCCGCGGAGCAGGGTGAGCCTGCCGTCGCCCGGCGAGGCGACCACCAGCCCCCGGTCCGCGGTCGTGGCGAGGGCCGCGCCGAAGTCGCCGCCCTCACCGGTGATCAACAGGTTGTTGTCCTTGGTCAGGCCACCGGAGCGGGTGCCGGCGAGCACCTGGACGGCGTTCTCGCCCGGCACGCCGATCGTCAGCTCGTCGTCCCCGTCGCCGTTGAGGTCTCCCGCCGCCAGGGACGCGCCGAACCGGTCGAAGTAGCGGGGCTCGCCCTTGAGCGAACGCTGCGACCAGGCCTCCGTGGTCGCCGTCCGCAGGCCGCCCGAGGAGCCGTAGACGACGTCCACGGTGCCGTCGCCGTAGTCCATCGCCCGCTGGTTGTCGGTCAGTCCCTCACCCGGCACCCCGATCGCCAGGTCGTCGCGGCCGTCGGCGTTGAAGTCACCGGTGGCCAGCGCGGCGCCGAAGGAGTCCCAGGCCTCGCCGAGACCGGCGATCGAGGGGCTGTCCTGGGTGAGCAGGCTCGCCTTCTCGCGGCGGACGTCGAGCACGGTGACCGAACCCTGACCGCCGTTGTCCATGATCGTGTCGGCGGGCGCGCCCACCGCGACCTCGGCCCGGCCGTCCCCGTCGAAGTCACCGGTGGCGAGCACCCCGCCGAACTGGTCGGTCTCCAGCTCGCGCTGCCCGACCCAGCCGGTTCTCTGCGTGATCATGTACGGCTTGCGTCCCTTGCGGCCGTAGACGCCGACCGCGCCCCCGTCCAGGCCGGGGGCGCCGATCACGAGCTCGTCGTCCCCGTCGCCGTCCAGGTCCCCGGCGGCGAGGGCCGCCCCGAGCCGTCCGGAGCCGCGCTCGCGTCCCAGGTCCCCGGCGTCGATCACCTTGCCGGGGCGCAGGCCGTCCGGCGAGCCGTGGAACAGCTGCACGACGCCGTCGCCGTCGGCGCCCGTCCGGGAGCGGTCCTTCTCCGAGACGCCCACGGCCAGGTCGGCACAGCGGTCGCCGTCGAAGTCCCCGGTCGCCAGCGCCGAGCCGAAGGAACTCGCGGTCTCGGCCTCGCCGGGCACGCCGGGGCTGTCCTGGGTGAGCCGCAGCTCCGTCCGCATGCCGTACAGGACGGTGACCGACCCGGCGCGGGCGTGCCCGCCGACCGTGGTGTACGGCGCGGCGACGGCGAGATCGGCCCGCCCGTCACCGTCGAAGTCGGAGGGGATACCGGAACAGGCGTTCGCGGCGGCGGGGGAGACGGGGGCGAGGAGGAAGGCGAGGACGGCGGAGGCGATGAACGCGGCTCTCATACTTGTGATGGTTTATGTAGATTCGGACACTCTCCCCACAGGGACATGAAATCCACGTGACCAGCGCAGTAAAGAATGTGCCAGGAATGGCGATGGGGAACGTGCCAGGATTACGGTCATGGAAATCGACCTGGCCGATCTGGGATTCTGGCGGCGTCCGCTCAAGGAGCGGTATGAGGCTTTCGCGCGCCTCCGGGATCTGGACCTGCCGGTGTTCTTCGAGGAGAAGCGGGTGCCGCTGCTCCGCTCGGGAGGGGGGTTCTACGCCCTGGTCCGGCACGCCGACGTGGTGGAGGCCGGCCGCAACGCCAGGGTGTTCTCCAGCGAACCCGGCGTGACCAGCCCCGAGCCGCCCGGCTGGGTGAAGCGAGTGTTCGGCGAGTCGATGGTCAACATGGACGACCCCCGGCATGCCCGGCTGCGCCGGATCGTCTCCCGCGCGTTCAGCCCGAAGATGCTGAGCACCCTGCAGGGCGACATCAACGCCGCGTGCGCGCGGATCGTCGACGACGCGGTGGCCGCCGGGCCGGGCGACTTCGTCGCCCAGATCGCCTCCCGCCTGCCCATTCATGTCATCTGCGACATGATGGGCGTCCCCGACGAGATGCGGGCCAGGGTCCACGAGCAGGTCGACGTCTCCACCGCCTACTCCGGCGTGCGGCCCAGCCTGCCGCGCTCGGTCGGCATGGCCGTCCAGAACACGGTCGCCCTGCTCGCCCTTCAGCGCCTGGTGATCAAACTGGGCAGGGATCGCGCGAGGACGCCGCGAGGCGACCTCGTCTCCGCACTGGTCACCGCCAACGTCGACGGGGAGCGGCTGACCGACCGCGAGCTGGGCTCGTTCTTCACACTCCTGCTCGTGGCGGGCAACGAGACGGCCCGCAACACGATGGCGCACGGCCTCAAGCTGCTCACCGACAACCCTGGGCAGCGGCGCCTGCTGACCGACGACTTCGACGCGCGCATCGGCGGGGCGATCGAGGAGATGGTCCGCCACGTCTCGCCCATCATGCAGTTCCGCCGCACCGTCACCGAGGACTACGACCTGCGCGGCCTGCGCCTGAAGGCCGGTGACAAGGTCGTGCTCTTCTACGGCTCGGCCAACCGCGACGATTCGGTCTTCCCTGACGCCGACCGGTTCGACATCACCCGCGACGCCAAGCCGCACGTGGGCTTCGGTGGTCCGGGGCCGCACTTCTGCCTGGGAGCCAACCTCGCCCGCCAGGAGATCAGAGCGATGTTCCGGGAGCTGCTCACCCGGCTGCCGGAGATCCGCTCCGTGGGTGAGCCAGAGCTGCTGGTGTCCAACTTCGACAACAGCGTCCGCAGGCAGGCGTACACCTTCTAGCGGGCGCGGTGGACAGCACGCGGCAGTCGGTGCTCACGCCCGCGAGGAGCAGCCACCCATGCCGTCTCCGGCCACCCTGACGAAGGGCGGCGCCGGAACGCCGGTCAGTGCGGCGCGGTGTCGTTCCCGGTCACGGGAACCGGGCTCCTCGGTGAGGCCGAACACGGCGTGGCCGAGCGTGTTCTCGGCCACGATGACCATCCGGTGGTCGACGATGATCGCGGGGATGTCGCGCATGCCCTCCAGCAGCAGCCGCACGCCGCGCCGGATGGGCTGCCGCCCCCGGCCGGCGACGCGTTGCGGCCGTGCGAGCTCGTGCAGGTAGGCGTGCTCCGCGATTTCCGGCACCCGCAGCCGTTCCAGGGTGACCGAGAACGCCACCGTCCCGGTCCGAGGGTGACCGGACGGCCGGGCGCCATGATCAGGAGCCGGCGCCCGGCCGGGAAACCGGTGACGAGCTCCTAGAAGCCCGCGGTGATGCGGGTGAACTCCCAGTCGGCCTGGGCGATGCCGCTGCAGGTGGAGGACGAGTCGCCGCCGGGGCAGGGGCGGTCGCGGTTGACCGCCCAGTACGCCAGGCGGGTGAGGCCCTTGGACGTGGCCCAGTCGCGGATCTGGGTCCAGGTCGCCGGGGTGGTCAGCTCCTGCTGGTCGGACAGGCCGTTCATGCCGGAGATGCCCATCCGGGAGTAGGCCTGGGCGTCGGTCCAGCCGTTGGCGGCCTTCAGAGCGTTCTTCAGACCCTCGGCGGAGCTGACGGTGTTGGTGAAGAGATTCGTGCCGCCGAAGTTGAACGGCATGATCGTGTAGTTGTCGATCGGCACGGCCAGCGCCTTGGCCTGGTTGATCAGGCGGACGCCGGCGCTGCTCGGACCGTTGATCTCGGTGCCGAAGGTGACGGCGATCTTGACGTTGGGGTTGTTCTGCTTGACGATCTTCAGGCCGTTGAGGATCCGGTCCTGGACGGTGTAGTTCTCGAACTCGTCGCTGTTCTCGATGTCGAAGTCGACCACCGCGGGGCCGACGGCGTTGATGACCTGCTGCACGGCGCCGGCGAACGCGGCCGGGGTGGAGCAGTTCGGGCCGAGCTTGTTGCCCGACCAGCCGCCGAAGGAGACCTGGACGCTGCCGCCCGCTGCCTTGATCTGCGAGATCGCCTGCGCGTCGGCGCCGCCGGTCAGCGGCCTGGAACCGTCCCAGCGAGGAACGCAGCCGCCGCCGGACAGGATGAACGCCATGGTGAAGGACTTCACGCCGGTGGCGTTCATGACCGTGGCCGGGTTCGGCGGGTTGCCCCAGCCCATGTAGAGGTAGGGGGCGCCGGCCATCTTGCTTCCGTTGGAGGGAGGCGTGGTCGGGGGTGTCGTGGGACCGTCACCGGAGACGGTCCACTTCTGGTTGCTGCCGCCGCCGCAGGTCCAGATCTGGAGGCGGGTGCCGTTGGCGCTTGACGGGCCGGTGGCGTCGAGGCATTTGTCGGCGGCGGGGTTCACCAGGTCGCGTGCCGCGCTGTAGCGCCACTGCTGGGCCGCGGAGCCGTTGCAGTCGTAAAGCTGTACCTTCGCCCCGTTGGCGGTGGAGGCGGCTGTCACGTCCATGCACTTGCCGAGGGCGCGGACGGTGCCGTCGGTGCCGATGGTCCACTGCTGGGCCGCGGAGCCGTTGCAGTCGTAGAGCTGTACGGCGGCGCCGTTGGCGCTGCTGGCCGCCGCCACGTCCACGCACTTGCCGTCGAGGCCGGTGATCTGCCCGGTGGCGGCGGCGGCCGGCGTGCTCGTCACGCCGATCAGGGTGGGAACGGCGACGAGGAGGCTGCCGAGGGCGGCCAGCAGCGGGATGCGGGGGCTGGATGGGCGCGACGGTGTCACGGCCATGGGCGTCTCCTTCTGGTGGGGGATACGGCTGGAGGTGATCCAGCCGACGAGATGAGGACGCTGTTCGCAGGGGGTCCTGTCATCGGCGGACGGGCGATGCCGGCCCGCCGGGGCCCGTCCTGCCGGGACACTAGATCACCCTTGATTCGCCAGTCAATACAAGAAGTAAAAAAAGTCGCGGCCGCTGTCAGGCCGCCTCGCGCGCACGCGGGGGCGGCCTGGAAACAGCGGCTCACCAGGGAAAAGAGCGAGGACCGGATCTTTTTGAAAGATCATAGGCTGTACCCGTATGGGGTATCTCGCGATTTAAGAATGATTTAAGCCGTACCGGCCCGAGGCCAACGCTCCCGGCCGCTACGATCCGACGACGGCCGGGGAAGGGACGAGGCGGAGCCGGGACGATGGTGGTCGAGGGATTCCGGGCTCAGGCGGGTTCGGCGGTCACGCGACGACCGCCCACCGGGTGGTTCGCCGCCTTCCGGCCGGGAGCGTCACCGGGCGGATCGCCCGGGTTCGGCGGCCGCGGAAGCGGCCGCCCGCCGCGTGATCCATCACTTTCCCGGCTGGGGAGCCGTCACCGGGCAGGTCGTCTTCGGCTCCACGGGGATCAGGACGTTCACGCGGATGGTGAGGAAGGTGATCAGTGCGGCCACGCCCAGCATCGCCGCACTGATCAGCATCGTCAGGTGGAACCCGTCGGTGAACACCGAGGGAGAGGTGAAAGCCTCTCCGGTCAGGCCGACCAGCGGCGGAATCGCGGCGACCGCGAGCAGCCCGCCGGTCCGGGCGACGGCGTTGTTGACGCCGCTGGCCACGCCCGCGTGACGCTCGTCGGCGGTGGCCAGCACGGTCGCGGTCAGCGGCGCGACCGCCGTCGACAGGCCCAGGCCGAACAGGGTCGTCGGGAGCAGCACGTCCACCACGTAGGACGAACCGGGGCCGATCCTGGACATCAGCAGCAGGGCCGCGGCGCAGATCAGGGTGCCGGCCGTCATGGGGATCCGGGGCCCGATCCGCTTGGCCAGCTCGCCCGAGCGGGAGGACAGCAACAGCATGAGGATCGTCACCGGGATCATGGCGGACCCGGCGAGCAGCGGGGAGAAGCCGGCGGAGACCTGGAGCTGGACCACGAGGAGGAAGAACACCACACCCATCGCGGCGTACATGACGAACGTGACGACGTTGACCGCGACGAACACCCGCGAGGCGAAGACGTCGACCGGAACGAGCGCGTGGGGCGAACGCCTGATCTCCAGCCAGACGAACGCCGCGCCCAGCAGGACGCCCGCCACGACCGGGACGGGCTGCAGGGCGATCAGGCCGTAGGTGATCCCGGCCAGTGTCAGGGCGGCCAGCACCGCGCCGAACACGTCGAACCGCCCGGTGGCCTCCACGTCCCTGCTCTCCGGCACATACCGAATGGCGACCACCAGCACGAGCGCGGCCAGCGGAAGATTGATCAGGAACACCCACCGCCAGCCCGCCGTCTCGACCAGCCAGCCGCCCAGCAGGGGACCGACGGCCGCGGCCACTCCTCCCAGACCCGACCAGGCCCCGATCGCCTTCGGCCGGTCCTCACGGTCGAAGGACGCCTGGATGATCGCCAGGGACCCGGGCGTGAGCAGCGCCCCGCCGACGCCCTGGAGCGCGCGGGCCCCGATCAGCGTCTCCACGTTGGGCGCCAGCCCGCACAGGGCTGACGCGAGCGCGAACCAGGCCACGCCGATCAGGAAGACCTTGCGCCTGCCGAACCGGTCGCCGAGCGAGCCGCCCAGCAGGATGAGGCCCGCCAGGGTGAGGGTGTAGGCGTTGACGGTCCACTGCAGGCCGGCCATGTCGGCGTCAAGGTCGGCGCCGAGGGCGGGCAGGGCCACATTGACGACCGTGCTGTCCAGCAGCGCGATTCCCGAACCGAGGACGGTGGTGAGGAGAACCCAGCGCCCCTTCGCGGAACTGAACCTTATGTGACCGTTTTCCATGGACTTCATCATTGCCGACTGTTTGCGGGCACATAACTCGGGGACATCACCTGGAAGTTCCGGCGATCTCTGGTAGGACGGATCCCGTCATGTTCGGCCTGACGGGAGCCCTGGATGGACTACAGCGAGTTCAACGACGAGGTAGACGGCCTCTACCGTGGAGAATACGCCGGTCTGCCGATCGCGCGCCTGCGCCCTCCGGACGCGCCGATGCCCGCCGCCGACCGGACGGCGTGGCGGATCTCGGTGAACGTCTACAACCCGAAGGAGACCTTCGAGGAGCACTTCGCCCGTTTCCTCGACACCGTCGACGTCGGCGTGGTCAAGGCGATCATCATCGGCGGATGGGGCGAGGCCTACCAGGAGGACTCCGGGGTTCCCGTCCGGCTGCTGGTGGAGAACGCCGCACGGTTTCCCGCGTTGCGCTCGCTCTTCTTCGGCGCGATGCCGCAGGAGGAATGCGAGATCTCCTGGATCCGGCAGAGCGACGTCACGCCGCTGCTGGAGGCCTTCCCCCTGCTGGAGCGGTTCGAGGTCCGCGGTGGGTCCGAGCTGGAGCTGCGCCCGATCCGGCACGAGAGCCTTAAAATCCTTCGGTTCGAGACAGGAGGACTGCCCGCGGCGGTCGCCCGGGGGGTCGGCGACAGCGATTTCCCCGCGCTCGAATACCTGGAGCTCTGGCTCGGCACGGAAGACTACGGCGGCGACACCACCGTGGAAGCCCTGGAGCCCATCCTGTCCGGTGAGCGGCTGCCGACGCTCAAGCACCTGGGCCTGCAGGACAGCGAGATCCAGGACGAGATCGCGTCCGCGGTGGCGTCCGCGCCGGTGGTGGCGCGACTGGAGTCGCTCTCCCTCTCCATGGGCGTGCTCGGCGACGAGGGGGCCGAGGCACTCCTGTCAGGGCAGCCGCTGACCCACCTGGAGCGCCTGGACCTGCACCATCACTTCCTGACCGATCCCATGATCGAGCGGGTCGAGACCGCCTTCGCCGGCTCCGGCGTCCGGCTCGACCTGTCGGACCGTCAGGACCCCGACGAGGGCGACCGCTACGTCGCGGTCGCGGAATAGCACCGATGAGCGGGTTCACAGGACTGATCATCGAATCGCCCCCGGGGCGCCACGGCCGGCGGCACGCCGCGGTGTCCGGATGAGCGTGCTGGCCGTCGTCGGCACGCCGGGGGATCGGCGGGTGACCATGTTCGCCGACGCCTGCGCCCGCCACGGCGTCCGCGAGCCTATGGTCGTCGCCTGGACGTCCGTGCTGCGCGGAGAGGGGATCCGGCTGGAGCCGGGGACGCTCGTGCGGATCGACTCACCCGGCGAGGACGCGGAGGCGGACGAACTGCTGCGCGGTCCCGGCGAGCCGTCCCGGGTGAGCGGCGGGGCCCGCTGGCACGCCGCGTTCACCGCCGGGACGGCACGGGTCCGCGAGGCCGTCGACCGGACACCCGGAGCCGTGCTGCTCGCCGACGTCGGCGAGATCGCGGTGATGTTCGACAAGCGGCTGTGCCACGCCAGACTGTCCGCGGCCGGGGTGCCGGTGCCGCCCGCGCTCCCCGGGCCGATCGGCGACTACGCCGAGCTGCGCCGTCGCATGGACGAGGCCCGCTGGGGCCGGGTGTTCGTCAAACCGGCTCACGGCTCGTCGGCGTCCGGGGTCGTCGCCCTGCACTCCTGGGGCGGCCGGGTCAAGGCGGTGACCTCGGCGGCCCTGGTCTCCGGCCGGCTGTACAACTCCCTGCGGGTGAGGTCCTACGAGGACGAGTCCGAGCTGGCGGCGATCGTCGACCTGCTGGCGGTGGACGGGCTCCATGTCGAGCGCTGGTTTCCCAAGGCGAGCCTGAACGGACACGTGATCGACCTGAGGGTGGTCGTCGTGGACGGCACGCCCACCCACGCGGTCGTCCGCGCCGGCCGGAGTCCCATGACCAACCTGCATCTCGGCGGCGGCAGGGGCGACCTCGGTGAGGTCGTGACCGGGCTCGGTCCCGAAGGCTGGGCTCGGGCCCTGGAGATCTGCGCGCGGGCGGCGGCCTGCTTCCCCGGAAGCCTGGCCGTGGGGGTCGACCTGATGATCGGGGTCGACTGGCGGAGCCTCGCGGTGGCCGAGGTCAACGCGTTCGGCGACCTGCTGCCCCGGCTGGAGGGCCTGACCGGCGGCGGCGCCGAGGGCCTCGACACCTACGGCGCCCAGGTCCGCGCGATCCTCGCCCGCCACGCGCCGGCGGAGATCAGGAACACGAGGGGCGAAGGGGTCATCGTGGCGGGTGGGTCGGTGGGTCGTCGTGAAGACGAAGGAATCACCGCGGCCGACGGTTCGGTGGGTCGTCGCGAAGGCGAAAGGGTCATCGTGGTCAGCGGGCCGGTGGGTCGTCGCGAGGAGCGGACCGAGGGGGAAAGCGTGTCTCCGTCCGTCTCGGTGAGTCCCTACCAGGGTTATGTCTACGCCTATCCGCACAAGACGTCGTACCGGCCGCTGGATCCGCGCCCGTCGCTGCGGGAGGTGTGGGCGGGGGAGCCGCAGACGAACCTGTTCCTCTACCTGCACATCCCGTTCTGCGAGATGCGCTGCGGGTTCTGCAACCTGTTCACCCGGACCGGCGCCCCCGAGGAGCTCGTCGCCGCCTATCTGGACGCCCTGGAGCGTCAGGCGAGAGCCGTACGGGACGCCCTGGACGATCCGAGGTTCGTGACCGCGGCCGTCGGCGGCGGCACGCCGACCTACCTGAGCGCCGCCGAGCTCACCCGGATGTTCGACCTCACCGAGCGCGTCATGGGCGCCGACCTGCGGGCCGTCCCGCTCTCGGTGGAGACCTCGCCGGCGACCGCGACGACCGACCGGCTCACCGTCCTGGCCGAACGGGGCACGACCCGGATCTCGATCGGCGTGCAGAGCTTCATCGACGCCGAGGCCCGTGCGGCGGTCAGGCCACAGAGGCGAGAGGAGGTCGAGGCGGCGCTCGGCTCGATCCGGGAGGTCGGCTTCGAGGCGCTCAACATCGACCTGATCTACGGGATAGACGGGCAGACCGAGGCGTCCTGGCGCTACTCGCTGGACGCGGCGCTCGCCTGGAAGCCCGAGGAGATCTACCTCTACCCGCTGTACGTCCGCCCGCTCACCGGCCTCGGCCGCCGCGCCCGCGACTGGGACGACCACCGGCTCGCCCTCTACGGCCAGGGTCGCGACCACCTGCTGGCCGCGGGATACGAGCAGGTGTCGATGCGGATGTTCCGGCTGCCGGGACAGGTGAGCGCGACCGAGTACCGCTGCCAGAGCGACGGCATGGTCGGCCTCGGCTGCGGCGCCCGCTCCTATACCTCCCGGCTCCACTACTCCTACGAGTACGCGGTCGGCGCCGGTCAGGTACGCGCGATCATCGACGACTACGTACGGCTCGCGCCCGGGGAGTTCGAGGTCGCCAACGTGGGATTCCGGCTGGGAGAGGACGAACGGCGGCGCCGTCATCTGATCCAGTCGCTGCTCCAGGCCGAGGGGCTCGACCTGGCCGCCTACCGCGAACGTTTCGGCGTCGAGGTCGTGACCGGTTTCCGGGAGGAGCTCGACCGCTTGGCGGAGCGGGGCTGGCTGGAGTGGGACGGCCCCGCGGCCGGTGAAGGCGGGGCGGCCGGGACGGGACGGCTGCGCCTGACCCCGGAGGGCCTGGCCCGTTCCGACGCGATCGGCCCGGCGCTGTTCTCCGGCCGGGTGCGTGAGCTGATGGCCGGATACGAGGCGCGGTGAGCACGCCTAAGGAGCCGTCGGCGCCCGTCCTCGCCGGTCACGGCCGAAACGGTGAGCATGACCGGGACCGCGACCGGGATCACGACCGTGACCGGGACCGGGGCCGGGATCATGACCACGGTCGGGACGAGGATCACGACCACGGCCGGGACCGGGACGGGGGCCACCTGTCGATCCTTTATCGGGGGCCGCTGTCGAGCTGTGATTACGACTGCCCCTACTGCCCGTTCGCCAAGCGCCGCGACGGCCCCGACCGGCTGCGGCAGGACCGGGCGGCGCTGGAACGGTTCACCGGGTGGGTGACCGGGCGCGAGCATCCGGTCTCGGTGCTGTTCACGCCGTGGGGCGAGGGGCTGGTCCGCTCCTGGTACCGGCGGGCGATGGTCGAACTCAGTCACCTGCCGCATGTCCGGCGGGTCGCCATCCAGACCAACTTCAGCTGCCGCCCCGGCTGGCTGGCCGAGGCCGACCTGGACACGCTCGCGCTCTGGGTGACCTACCACCCCGGCCAGGTCTCCTACGAGCGGTTCCTGGGCAGGTGCCGTGACCTGGCAGGTCGCGGTGTCCGCTTCAGCGTCGGCGTCGTCGGCCTGCCCGAGCACCTGGAGCACGCGCGCCGACTGCGGGCCGACCTGCCCGCCGAGGTGTATCTCTGGGTGAACGCCGCCGAGGGCCACCTGTACACCGATCCGGAGGCGGCCCTCTGGACGGCGATCGACCCGCTGTTCGCCTACAGCCGGACCCCGCACCGCAGCGCCGGGCAGCCCTGCCGTACGGGAGACACGGTGATCTCGGTGGACGGGGAGGGCACCGTACGGCGCTGCCACTTCGTCCCGGCCGTCCTCGGCAACCTCTACGACGGGACGTTCCGCCCGAGGGCCAGGACCTGCCCGGCGGCTCTGTGCGACTGCCACATCGGCTACGTCCATCTGGAGCGGACCGGCCTCTACGACGTCTTCGCCGGGGGGATCCTGGAGCGCGTTCCCGGCGCCCTGCCCACCGGTCCATCGGTTCACGGAGGAGTTCCCGAGGGGTTTCAGCCTCAGCGAGCACAAAGAGCGATCGGCATGCCTGCTCGAAGGGGGACACAGACCACCTGATCAATGACTCCCACCGGTCTCAGACCCCTGGCCCAGGGTTGAGGAACCAGGCCGAGCCCCACCGCACAGGCCCCCGCCGCCGGGGTCGGTGGGTCGCGGCCGGTGGAGGTGGTCGTTGCCGGGCGACTCTCCTTTCCCGGATCTGTTCCGGACAGGTTCGACGCGCCGCTATCCGCTCCCGGGCGCCTGGCCGGTGCGGGCGAAAACGGCGGTGAGCGCGGCGGCCAAGGCCGCGGCGGCCAGGGCGGCCAGGGCGCCCCGGGCTCCGGTGATCCCGGGTCCTCCCGTGAGGTGAAGGGTGAGGGTGACGGCGTCAGCAGAGCGACCAAGGTGAGCAGGTAGGCCAGTCCGGTCTCGCCGGCCTGGTACTCCGGTGACACTTTGCGATCTTGATGGCGGATGAGAGTTTCGCAACCGTCGGGTTGCTGTATGGTTATGGCAACTCAATGGTTGCCATGGAGGTGCCGAATGCCGATCCCCGACCGCATCGAGCGGACGCTCGACCTCGCCCACCCGATCGAGAAGGTGTGGGCGGCCCTGACCACCGCCGACGGGCTCGGCGGCTGGCTCGGCGACAAGGCGGAGATCGACGACCTGCGGCCGGGTGGCCGGATCAGGGTGTGCTGGGACGGCACGTGGTCGGTCCTGCGGATCGAGACCGTCGAGCCGCCACGCCGCCTGTGCTTCACCTGGCCCGTCGACGGGCTCCCGCCCGGCGACCCGCGCCGCACCCACGTCGAGATCGTGATCCGTCCCGTCGGCGACGGCACCCGGCTCAGCCTGACCGAGACGGGGTTCGCGCAGCTGCCCGACGAGCTCTCCGCCGCCTATCAGGGCAACGTCGAGGGCTGGCGGAAGGAGCTGGACAAGCTGGTGCGTCACCTCGATGGCCGACGCTGACCCCGAGGAGGTGGCGGTGGCCGTGTTCGCCGCGCTGGCGGACTCCAGCAGGCGGGCCATCCTGGCCGAGCTCGCCGCCCGGGGTCCGGCGACCGCGACCGACCTCGCCGATCGCCTGCCCATCTCCCGCCAGGCGATCGCCAAGCACCTCGCCCTGCTGTCCGGCGCCGGTCTCGTACGGGCGGTGCCGGCGGAACGCCGCCGCGTCCGCTACCACCTCGAACCGGCCCCGATGGCGACCGCCCGATCCTTCCTGGCCGTCCTCGCCCGCGACTGGGACCGCACCCTGCACTCCCTCGGCGCCTACCTCGACCGCGATCAGGAGCCCCAGCCATGAGACCCACGTTCCAGGGCGGCCGCAACATCGCCATGAAACTGCCCAAGGCCCAGTTCGACCGCACCGTCGCCTTCTATCGGGACGTGCTCGGCATGGAGGTGACCGAGGAGGGCGGCGAGGGGGTGGACGGCGCGGTGGCGCAGTGCGCGTCCGTCCGGTTCGGACCGGTGAAGCTGTGGTTCGACCGGGTGGACAACTACGCCCAGGCGCAGGTGTGGCTGGAGCTTTTCACCGACGACGTGGAACTGGCCACCCGCCACCTCGCCGAGCACGGCGTGCATCCGCAGGACGAGCTCGAACCACTGCCCTCGGGCTTGGACGCCCACTGGATCGGCAACCCGGCCGGGATCCCGCACATCGTGCGGCTTCCGGATGACATGAGCGACACTTTGCGATCTTGACGGCGGAGGCCGGGTAGGAGCGGCTCGCACGAAGACGGCCACCGGCGGGTGAATCCGGCCCGGGGTGGCCGTGCGGCGCGTGCGGTGCGCCGGTCAAGGCCGCCACGGGTCGCCGGCGGCCGCGCGTGTACGGTCCCGGGGCACATCTCAGCTATTCTGTGTTACTACATACCAGTAGTAAGTAACATTGGGTAGCGGAAAGGGGGGTGTTCCATGGGCAAGCAGATGACGGAGATGCTCAAAGGAACGCTGGAGGGCATCGTCCTGGCGATCCTGTCCGGCCGGTCCGCGTACGGCTACGAGATCACGGCGTGGCTGCGGGACCAGGGCTTCTCCGACATCGCCGAGGGCACCGTCTACGCGCTGCTCATCAGGATCGAGCAGCGCGGCCTGGTCGATGTGAAGAAGGTCCCGTCCGACAAGGGGCCGCCACGCAAGGTGTACTCCCTCAACGCGCAAGGACGGGAGTATCTCGAGGAATTCTGGAGGACCTGGAGCTTCCTCGCAGAACGGCTCGAACAGCTCCGCGACGGAGGCGAGTGATCTTGAAGAGGGCGGCTTTCTCTCAAAGGTGATCGGCCCCGAGCGGCGGTGGCGGGAGTACCGGGCGCGCGTGAGACGGCTTCGTCCGGACTGCCGCACGGCGGGTCGTGCCCGGCCGGCTGCTTCTCGCCGCGTGCCGGCGGCGGCGTCAAGACGGCGACAACCGGTATCGGCGACGCAGGCCGTCGACGACTGACCCGCCTACCCGGTCGAGGCCGGTCCGGAAGAAGACCCGGCACAGGGGTGCCGCCGGTCTCCGCCGTCCGCGACGCGGCATTTCGTCGAGCCTCGCGGTGCTCATGACAGGATGGTCGATCGTGACAATTCGGGTGTTGATCGCGGATGACCAAGAGATGGTGCGCCGGGGTCTGCGGCGCATCCTGGAGAGCCGGCCGGACATCGAGGTGGTCGGCGAGGCGGAGGACGGGGTGGCCGCGCTGGAGGCGGCGCGTGCGCTGCGGCCGGATGTCGCCCTCGTGGATATCCGGATGCCGCGCATGGACGGCCTCGAAGTGACGCGGCGGCTCGTCGGGAGTTCGGCGGTGCCAGGGGTCAAGGTCGTGGTCGTGACGACGTTCGACCTGGATGAGTACGTCTATCCCGCGCTGCGGTACGGCGCCTCCGGGTTTCTGCTGAAACGCTCGGGGCCGACGCTCCTGGTGGAGGCCGTACGGGCGGCCGTGGACGGGGAGAGCCTGATCAGCCCGTCGATCACGGTACGACTGCTCAAGCACGTGACGGGCGGTGCCCGGCCGGCCGCGGCGCCGCCGCTGGAGGCGTTGACCGAGCGGGAGATCGAGGTCGCCGGGCAGGTGGCCGAGGGCAGGACCAACGCCGACATCGCCCGCGAGCTGTTCATCTCGGCGGGCACCGTGAAGACCCATGTCGCCAGCATCCAGCGCAAGCTCGGGGTGCGGAACCGGGTCGGGATCGCCATGCACGCCTGGGAGATGGGATACGTGGCCCGGGAGCGACCCACATGATGGCCGTCCGGGGGACGGCGCCCGGAAAGTGGCTGTCGCGTCGGCTGGTGTGGTGCGCGATAGCCGCGGCGCTGGTCCTGGCACCGGCGGCGCTCGGCCGATCGTCCGCCCTCGTCATGGCGGTGCCCGCCGCGGCGACGGCGTTCACCGCGATGATGCGGTGGCCCTGGGGGCGCGTCCCGCTCGCCGCGGCCGCGAGCGCGGTGTGCCTGCTGTCCCTGACCGCGGACCTCGTCTTCCGCGGCCCGCAGGGCTACGTCGTGCTCTGGGCACTGGTCGAATTCCCCGCGCTGCTCATCCTGGCCGGACGGGTGATCCGGCGGGCACCGGACCGGCAGGCCGCGACGGTGGGGCCGCTGGTGGCGTCCGCGGTGGTCCTGCTGCCGGTGCGATTCCTCTTCGCCGCTCCCGCCGCCGACGTGCAGGCGGTGGCTCTGACCTGTTCACTGTCGCTGTTGCCCGCCGCGGGCGCCATCGGGATCGGGCTGTATTTCCGGACGCTCGACAACCGGCGGGCACGCGCCGTCCTGGAGGCACTGCGGGAGCAGCGTCTCCAGGTCGCCGCCGATCTCCACGACTTCGTCGCCCACGAGCTGACCGGCATCGTGCTGGAGGTGCAGGCGGCGCGGCTCGACGCGTACGAACCCGCGCAGTTCGGGGAACTGCTGGGGCGGCTGGAGGCGTCCGGGCTGCGGGCGCTGGACTCCATGGACCGTACCGTCCAGACGCTGCGCGGCCCGGGGGAACGGGACGCACCACCTACCCGGGTGTACGGGCTGGGGGATCTGACCGAGCTGGTCGGGCGGTTCGCCGAGAGCACCGACGGCGGCGCCCTCGCCGAGCTGAGGGTGGAGCCGGACCTGGCGGGCACGCTGCCGCGCGGTACGGAGGACACGGCGCACCGCGTGGTGCTGGAGGCGCTGACGAACATACGGCGGCATGCGGCCGGGGCGAGGGGAGTGACGGTCACGGTCGTACGGGCACCGGCCGGGACTCCGGCGGTGGAGGTGACCGTCACCGACGACGGGAACGGGACGACAAGTCCGCCGATCTTGAGACGGGGCGCCGGCGGCACGGGCCTGCCCGAACTCAGGGCGCGGGCCGAGGCGCTTGGCGGGACGCTGACCTGGGGTCCGCACAAGACGGGCTGGCGGGTGCGGGCGATACTTCCCGGCTGATATCTCCCGTTCGGCAGATGTGCCGGGTCCCGCTGCTCGGTGATCCTCGGGAAGTGCGTCGGACGACGCACTCACGCCCCTGGAGGATCGTTGATATCGCCCAAGACCGCGCGCGTTCTGACGTGCTGTGTGGCCATCGTGCTGGCCGGCGGCCTGACCGCCTGTTCCGTGGACGCCAGGAACGCGACCCCCGAGGAGAAGACCTTCGCCTTCGGCGGCGAAACGCTGGATGTGAAGGCGCACGGGATCCCGACGGATCTGGTCGCCAGCGACCGTGAGGACGTCAAGGTCACCCGCTGGTTCGACACCAGGGCCGGCAGCTCGAAGACACTCCGGTGGGAGCTCAAGGACGGCGCCCTTGAGCTGGAGGCCGGCTGCACCGGGCTCGCGCTCTGTGACGCCCGCTTCGAGGTGGAGGTGCCGCGCGGCGTCGAGGTGCTGCGTGACGGCCGTAAGACCGACCTCCGGGGGCGGGAATGACCGTGTTCGAGCTCCTGGACCTGAGCAAGGTGTACCGGGGCGGCAAGCGGGCCGTCGACGGGATGACCCTGCGGCTGGGGCCCGGGGTGCTCGGACTGCTGGGTCCCAACGGCGCGGGCAAGTCCTCGCTGATGCGGATCGCCGCCACCGTCACCCGGCCGACCTCCGGACGGGTCCTGTTCAACGGCACGGACGCGGTGGCGCACCCGGGCGAGCTTCGCTCCTCGCTCGGCTACCTTCCGCAGGACTTCGGGGTCTACCCGAATCTGTCGGCCCGGGAGTTCCTCGGCTATCTCGCCGCCGCCAAGGGCGTCACGGCGCGCTCGGCGCGCACCCGCATCGACGAGCTGCTTGAGCTGGTCAATCTGACCGAGGCGGGCAAGCGTCCGCTGGGGAGGTACTCCGGCGGCATGCTGCGGCGCGTCGGGATCGCGCAGGCACTGCTCGCCGACCCGAAGGTGATCATCGTCGACGAACCGACCGCGGGCCTGGATCCGGAGGAGCGGGTGCGGTTCCGCAATCTTCTCAGCGACCTCGCGGTGGACCGGGTGGTGATGCTCTCCACCCACATCGTCTCCGACGTCGAGTCGGTGGCTCAAGACATCGCGGTCGTCGCCGGCGGCCGGCTGCTGCGCCGCGGCACTCCGGAGGAACTGCTCCGCGAGATGGAGGGTCAGGTCTGGGACGTGCCGGTCACGGTTGACGATCTGGCGGCGGTACGCGCGCGCCACATCGTCAGCCGCATGGCGCGTACGAGAGACGGCGTCCGAGCCCGGCTGCTGTCCGCCGGGCAGCCTTACCGGGGCGCCGTGTCCGTGGCGCCCGACCTCGAGGACGCCTATCTCGCGATCGTCAACCGAGCGGGGCTGCCCGCCGGCGCGTCCGCGGGGTCCGCCCGATGAGCGTGCGCGTCCTGGGCGGCATCGCTCTCGCCGACTTCCGGGACCGGGTTCGCAGACCCGTGTACGCGGTGACGCTGCTGGCCGCCGTGGGCCTGGGCTGTCTGGCCGTGCCCGGCGCCGATTCCCGCTGGGTCATCCTGCAGATCGGGGATCACCGCGGTGTGTACAACAGCGCCTACGTCGGCATGGCGACCGCGCTCGCCGGCGCGTTGTGGCTGGCGCTGGGCGGTTTCTACGTGGTGCGGGGAGCCCTGGCCCGTGACGAGAGCTCGGGCGTCGGCAGGCTGCTCGCCTCGACCCCGCTGAGCACCACCGCGTACCTGGCGGGCAAGCTGCTCAGCAATGTGCTGGTGCTCGCCTCGATGGTGGGGGTGCTGGCCGTGACCGCGTTGGTGATGCAGCTGGCGCGCGGCGAGTCCACGACGGTCGATCCGATGGCGCTGTCGCTGCCGTTCGCCGTGATCGCACTGCCGCTGGTGGTGGTGACGGCCGCCGCGGCGTTGCTGACCGAGGCGCTGCCGGCGCTGCGGGGCGGGTTCGGCAACGTCGCGTGGTTTTTCGTCTGGATGGTCGTCGCGGTGGGCGGCCAGGGGCCCGGGGCGCCGTTCGGCGGCATCGGCGTCCATGAGGCGGTCGAGTCGATGCGTACGGACATGCTCGCCCAGGGGGTGCGGGCCCAGGGAGAGTTCAGCCTCGGCTTCACGTACGTCGCCGAGCCCCTGCGCGTCTTCGAGTGGGGCGGCTTCACACCGGACGCGGACTTCCTGCTCGGCAGGCTGGTTCTGGTGCTGGGCGCGGTGGGGTGCGCGCTGCTGCCCGCACTGTGGTTCGGTCGCTTCGATCCCGCGCGCGGGCGGCCCGGCCGCCGTGCGGCATCCCCGGAGCCCGCGGCCTCCGTCGCGCACGCCGAGCCCGTCGTGCTCTGGTCGGCCGCGGTCGAGAGGCTGCCGTCCGGTTCGGTGCGCACGGGCGGCTCGGCCTGGCGGCTGTTCACCGGTGAGCTGCGAATCCTGCTGCGAGGGGTGTCCTGGTGGTGGTGGGCGGGGGCGGCCCTGATCTCACTCGCCGGGCTGATGGCCACCGGCAACGGAGCGACCCGGGTGGTGCTGCCGCTGGCCTGGATCTGGCCTGTACTGATCTGGTCCCGGCTGGGCACGCAAGCGCACGAACACGGCGTCCAGGCGCTGCTCGCCGCCACCCCCCGGGCCCGCCGCCGGCTGCTCGCGGAGTGGGCCGCAGGAGTCTTCCTCACCGCGGCGACCGGATTCGCGCCGGCTCTGCAGCCGGCGCGGGAGGCCGACTGGCACGGAGTGGCCTCCTGGACGGGCGGAGCGTTCTTCATCCCGTCCTTGGCCCTCGCGCTCGGCACGCTCAGCCGCGGCCACCGGCTCTTCCAGGCCCTTTACCTGCCGCTGTGGTACATCGCGGCCAACGGCTTCGCCGTACTCGACTACATGGGCGCGACCCGGGCGGCGGGCCGGCCGGCCCTGCTCCACCCGCTCGCCGTCGGTACGATCGCCGCCGCACTGCTCGGTCTCGTCCTCGGCGCGGGAGCGCTACGGCGGGCTGTGGGGCGGGAGGCGTGAGGCGACAGGACGTCGCGGTGAACATCGGATTCACCGCGGCGATGAAGGAGGAACTCACTGGAGTTCAGGCAGGCGAGCCCGCAGCCACTCGGAGAACGGACCACCTGGCGAAAGCTCGAACGGCTCATCGACCCCGTGGACGGACAAAGCCGTGGCATAACCGATCAGGATGTTCTGCAAGTCCTGCAGGGACCCCTGTCGGATCCACATGGACGGACGCAGCCGGACCTGGTCCAGCACATCATGGACATCCCGACACTGGTCGATCGGTCTTGGCCTTTGTCTCTGGTCAGCTGACACAGGCCGGACTCTATGGCGAAACCCGGCGAACCTTCCCGGTCACAGCACTACTAGGCGCGCTTGCCCCGGGTGATCCTGCGGGTCCATCGCACCGCGCGCTGGACCACCGGACCGGCCAGGCTGATCTCCGAGGTGACCTTCCTGAGGGCCTGGGTGGCCGCCTCCGATTCGGCCACGGCCCTCTTCAGCTCCGCCGTGGTGCGCTGGAGCTCGCCACTGAGTTTCCCCAGCGTGGCGGGGTCTCCACCGGGGGTGGGAGCCGCGGGCTTCTTGCGCTCGTTGACCCGGACGAGCTCCCAGCCGTCGAAGGCGTCCGTGGTGTGCCACAGGTCGGAGCGGGACTCCAGCCACCGCAGCAGGCGTGCCTGGATCGGCGCCGGGTCTCCCCAGGTCGCGTAGAGCTTGTGGTTGCTGACACAGATCGGTGCCAGGCCCAGGTTCGCCACCGCCTCCCAGACCGCCATCGCCACGCCCGGAGTGTGCTCGCTCCGGTAGTCGTCGAAGACGACGATTCCGTCATCCCGCAGGACCTCCCGCGCGGAGAGCACGTCCTGCCGGACGTGAACGTAGAGATGGGAGGCGTCCACGTGGACGAACCTGCAGGATTTGGCCGCGACGTGGTCCAGGACGATCGAGGTCGGCCCGTGCACCACGACCGGGAGCGTGTGGTGGAAGCCCAGGTAGTTCTGCTCGAACTTCTCACGGGTGAGGGTCGAGTAGGAGCGGCTGGTCTCGGCGTCGTTCGCCGCCTCGGGGGCGTCGGACTCGAAGAGGTCGCAGACGGTGAAGGTCTCGCCGGGCCGCAGATGGCTGCCGATCATGACCGCGCTCTTGCCCAGGTACGTCCCGAGTTCGAGGAGATCGCCCGGAGGTTCTTCCTGCCCCCGCGCCTGCAGGAACCAGGTGAAGAGCCGCTGGTCGGTGATCCAGAACCAGCCGGGGATCCGGTCGAGTGATCGGGGGGTGATTTCTACCTTCACGGCGGACATGGGCGGACCGTAGCAGCCGAGGTCCGCCTCTCGGCAACAGCCGATACCCACCTTTCGGCGGGTGTTCGTCGGATGGCCATCCTCGATGTGCCGCCTCGACGCTCACCGGTCGATCGACCTCACCCGGCGGGTTCGTTCTTCTCCGGGCGTTGATCTCCTCCACGGCGCGAAACACCGGCCGCGTCCCGCCGACAGGCCCGCGGCCGGTCAGGCGGAACGGGCGTGCGTCAGGCGCCCAGGGCGCGGAGCACGAAGCCGGAGACGATCTCCTCGGCCTCCTCCAGGGCGACGGAGCCGCTGAGCAGCGGCACCCGTTCGGCGCCGATGACGGTGAGGATGATCCGGGCGGTGGCGGCCACGTCGGAGGCCTGGAAGTCGCCCGAGGCCACGCCGCTGTCGATGATGCCGGTCAGGATGCGCTGCATCGGCGCGACATGGTCGGCCAGGCGCTGGTAGGCGTCGGGGCCCAGGGCCGCGGACAGGTCGGCGGGGCCGGGGTGGGGGTGCGCGAGCAGCCCGGCGAGCTGGAGTCTGACGAACACCCGCAGCCGTTCGGCGGGGGAGGCCTGCTCGGGCAGCTCCCGCTGGTAGCTCTCGATGAAGTAGTTAGTCACCCGCTCGGTGAAGGCCAGCAGCAGCGCGGTCTTGTCGGGGAAGTAGTTGTAGAGGACGGTCCGGGTGATCCCGGCCTCGCCCGCCACGTCGGTCATGGAGATCGTGTCGATGCCCTGGTCGCGGGAGAGACGCGAAACCGCGCGCAGGATGCGATCTCGCGTCTGAGCGCGATGTTCGCCGATGGTCGCGGCTGAGATCCGGGGCACCGTCCCATGGTCGCACAACGCCGAGGTCGCGGGCCTTTCGCGTCGGGGCCGGAGACGGTCAGCGCCGCGGGCGGGCGGTGAGCATCGCGGTGTGCAGGTCCTCGGCCGTGGGCGCCGGGGGGAGCGGGGGACCGGACCGGTCGGCGCGGCAGGCGTCGAGGATCAGGGCGACCACCCGCCGCCACGCGTCCGGTGCCGCGCAGCGCGTCGAGCCGAGCACGCCGGCGTTGGCCATCAGGATCAGCATCAGGTCCTGGCCGGTGAAGTCGGTGCGCAGCGCCCCGGCGTCTCTGGCGCGCTCGATGACCCGGCTCGCCGACGTCATCGCCTGCGCTCGGGGCCCCTCCATCGTCTGGGCGGTGGGGAAGCAGGAGGTGAGGGCCTCGGTCACGCCTTGGTCCTCGGCCTGCATGCCGCAGAGGTGCTCGACCAGCCCGCGAAACCCCTCCCAGGGGTTGGAGGCCAGCTCCGCCACTCCGGCGACCTCGGCGAACTCCGTCATCCGGTCGGCCATGATCTCCTCGATGAGCGCCTCGCGGTCCGGGAAGCGCCGGTAGAGCGTGGCGATGTTCACCTCGGCCCGGCGGGCGATCTCCTCCAGCGGGACGTCGAGACCGCGCTCGCGGAAGGCGATGCGAGCCGCCCGCAGGATGCGCTCCCGGTTGAGTTCGGCATCCTTGCGCAGCCCCCGCCGCTTGCACCTGTCCATACGATGATCCTACAAAGTTAAGGAATGCCTGCGCTTATGCTACGGTCTCCGAAAAACGAAGGGCTTCCTTCACTTATTTCCTCGGAGCTCGTAATGAACGTCATCCTCTGGGTCGCGCAGGTCCTGCTCGCCGCGACCTTCCTCATGGGCGGTCTGACCAAGGCCACCAAGTCCCGCAGTGAGCTGAGCGGCAAGATGTCGTGGGTGGAGGACTTCTCCGACGGCCAGGTCAAGGCGGTCGGCATCGTGGAGGTGCTGGCCGCGATCGGGCTGATCCTTCCCGCGCTCACCGGGATCCTGCCCGTGCTGACCCCGCTCGCCGCCGCGGGCCTGGTGGTCACGATGATCGGCGCCGCGATCGTGCACGTCCGGCGCGGGGAGTACCCCGGGATCGTCTTCAACATCGTGCTTCTGGTGCTGGCCGCCTTCGTGGCCTGGGGCCGGTTCGGGCCCTACGCGTTCTGACGGCTTGGCTCACGTCCGGCCGCGCCGGACGGCCTCCGGGATCGGCCGGTGCCGTTGATCGGGTGGTTGGCGTTTCCCGTCCGAACGGGAAACGCCGGCCACCCTTTTCGATCGCCGGGACCGAAAGCCCTCGCGGCGATGCCGGAGAGCCCTTCACGGCGTGGGGTTCGCGCGGTACCAGTCGAGGGTGGCGGCGACGGCATCGGGGTTCGGCGTCGCGGTGAACGGGCCGAAGGTGCGTGTGAACTTCGAGGCATCGGTCACGAAGGGGCGATCGCGCTGGTACCAGGTCTCGCCGAGAGCACGGATGGTGGGATTCACCAGCCCGAGGGCGCGTTGCATGAAGCGCCCGAGGGGCGCGGACTTGACGGGGCTGCCCAGCTCCGCGAACACCAGATCGAGGAACTGACTCCCCGTCAGCGGTGCCGCCGCCGGAAGGTGCCAGGCCTGGCCGTCCGCCCGCGCGTCGTCGCCGAGTGTCACGAGTCCCCTGGCGATGTCGGGCAGGTAGCTGAACGAGTGGGGCTGGTCGAGCGGCCCGACCCAGCGGGCGACCTTTCCCTGGAGCGCGGCGCCGAACACCGTCGCGCCGACGACGGTGTTGACGCCGCCGGGACCGTAGTAGTCGGACGCTCTGCCGATGGCGACACGCAGCCTGCCGGCACGGTGATCCGCCAGGAGCGCCTCGGACATCTCGGCGCGGACGCGGCCCTTGGGATTACGGGCGGCGTACGGCATGTCCTCGGTCATGGGCGTGCTGACAGGGCCGTACATGTACAGGTTGTCGGCGAAGACCAGTTTGGCACCCGAGGCGGCCGCCCCCTCGCGCACCGCGTCGGTCATGCGGGGGAACTCCTCCACCCACCGGTGATAGGCGGGGGCGGCGCAGTGGTAGACGACCTGGGCGCCGTCGCACGCGGCCTTGGCGCCCTCGGCCGAGGTGATGTCTCCCCGGTGGGCCTCGACGCCGGGCAGCGCCGGCACCCGGCCGCTGCGGTTGACCGCACGGACGCGGTGTCCGCGGGCGGCGAGTTCGCGGACCACGGAGTTGCCGATGGCGCCTCCGGCACCGAGGACGACATGCAGGTTGGAAGGAGCGGACATGGGGGGCCTCCGATGCGGTTCTTCCCGGGGCGCCTGGTGGGCCGCAGGAGGAGAACCATTTGGTGATGGTGTTATGAAACAGCGTTACGGTATGCTTGTCAAATGGCACGCCCCCGCAAACGCGATTACGACGAGTTGCGCCGAGACCTTCTGGACGCCGCCGGACGGCTGCTCGCCGAAGAAGGCCCGCAGGCGCTGAGCACCAGGCGAGTGGCCCAGGAGGTGGGCAGCTCCACGACCGCCGTGTACAACCTCTTCGGCGACAAGACCGGCCTGTTACGGGCGATGTTCCTGGAGGGGTTCGCCCGGCTCGCCCGGGAGTTCGCCGCGGTGCCTCGCGACGGCGACCCCGAGGCCGACCTGATGGCACTTGGATACGCCTATCGGGCCGCCGCCCTGGCCAATCCCCACCTGTACGAGTTGATGTTCGGGCGTCCCATCGCGGACTTCCGGCCCGACGAGGCGGCCCTGGCGCAGATACAGGGGACGTTCGGCACCCTGGTCGCCGCCGTCGCGCGGTGCGTCGACGCGGGCCGGTTCGCCCCGTCCGACCCCTACGACATCGCGGTCCACCTCAACGCCCTGGTGCACGGACTGGCCAGCCTGGAACTGCGCGGTTCCCTGGCCGGCGGCGATCAGGCAGACCGGCACTGGCGCCTGGCCCTGGAGGCCGCCTTCCGCGGCCACCGCACCCCGGCGCCGTGACACCGGGAGTGCGGGGGAGCCGAGAGCGGCCAGATCCGCCGCGCGCGGATGACGCGGGCCGGCCTCAATGCCGGCCTCAACGCGGAGCGGCCGGGACACCGAGGCCGGCGGGCCGGTGGCGTGAAACCGCGTCGCCCGGGTGGCGCCCCGGTGCGGTCGCCCTGCCCCTACGCGACGTCCTTGACGCCGTAACGCAGATAGACCACGCCGTTACCGAAGCGCCGCTCGTCCAGCAGCGTCAGGTCGACGCGCACATCGTTCGGAAAGAACGCGTTGCCGCCGCCGACGATCGCCGGTCCGACGAAGCGGTGGTACTCGTCGACCAGCCCGGCCCGGATCGCCTGCGCCGCCAAGTGCGGCCCGGCGACCGCGATGTCGAGGTCGGTCTCGTCCTTCAGCCTCCGCACCGCCTCCGGGTCGAACGTCCGCTCGATCCGGGTCCGCTCGCCGGTCACCTCCCGCGGCGTCGTGGAGTAGACGATCTTGTCGGAGGCCTGCCAGATCCGCGCCCACTCCAGGATGAACGGCTCCTGTCCGGGCATCGTGTGCGCGGTCTCCCAGTAGGACATCGTGTCGTACATCCGGCGGCCGTACAGGTAGGTGCCGATCGATCGCCCGTGCTCGTTGACGAACCTGTGCAACTCCTCCTCGGGGCGGCCCCAGCTGAAGTCACCGTCCCTGTCGCTCACGTAGCCGTCGAGTGACGTGATCATCGAGTAGACGAGCTTACCCATGGTGGGCCTTCTTTCCTGTTCCGGCGGTGGATCGCATGATCGATGTACGGCCCGCCGCCGGCGATCCGCGTGGGATGCCCGCGGGCAGGGCCGGGCCCTCCTATCGGGGGCGTGTGACGCGGAGCCGCCCGTCGGTGACGTTGTCGAAGCGTGAATCCCCGCCCCGGATCAGGACGAAGTGCCGCAGCACGTCGGCGCTGTAGGCCAGCATGGGGCCGGACGGCGCGAGGTCGTCGCCGGTGAGCTCCTTGCCCGCGGGAAGGCGGGCGTTGAGCGTCGCCAGGGCCGCGACGGGATCGTCGGCGGGGCCGGCGGTCGCCTCGAGGTAGAGCGCCTCGGCGCCGCCCACGGGCGCGTGGGAGTCGAAGACCGTGATGGCCACGTCCGGGCGTTCGGCGAGGTTGCGGGAATGCCTGCTGTCCGGTGCCGACACCCAGAAGAGCCGGTCCTCGTCGCGGGCGGCGAAGAATACGGGGGTGGCCCACGGCCGTCCCTGGCGATCGGCGGTGGCGAGCACGAGGTAGCGGCTGTCGCCGAGCAGCCGGGGAACCGTCTCCCACATGCCGGTCACCGGCCGCGGACCCCGTGGGCGAGGCCCGGCGGTGAGATCCGTGATCGGTGCGGTCCCGTGCCCGCCCGTGGGCACCGGCCCGTCCGCCGCGCTCGTGTTCGCCATCGTTCCTCCTGCGATCGCCGGCTTGCCGACACATCATCGCGTTCACCACACGGTCTCATCAATGACGAGATCTGGAACAATTGTTCGCACCTGCTGAAGCGTGAGGGAGCGGTGGAGCGTCAGGACATCGAGGTGTTCCCCGTGCTCGCCGAGGAGCCGCACTTCGCGCGCACGGCCGGGCGCCTCCACGTCTCGGCCGCGACGCTTGGCTAGCCGGCCCGGAGACTCCCGTCAGGCGGCGAGCTCGGCGCGCACCACCCGGCCGAGCTCGCCCAGGACCTCGGTGTTGAGCTGGTAGGCGAGCTTGGTCTCGCGGATCAGGCGCTGCTTGTCGGCGTCGCTCAGGGGCAGCGCGTCCAGCCGGGCACGATACTGGTTCTTGAACCGGGGCAGGCTGCCGACCTCGTCGAAGAGATAGAAGTCGACACCGCCGCCCGGCGTGTAGCCGTAGATCTTCTGAAGCTCCATCCGGATGAACTGCCCGCCGGACAGATCGCCCATGTAGCGGGTGTAGTGGTGGGCGACGTAGCCGCCCGGCCGGCTGGAGACCTGGTTGATACGGGCGACCAGGGTCAGGGTCGGCAGGGAAGGCTCGATCCTGGACCTCCAGCCGGCGCCGTAAATCGTCTCCAGGTCACGGACCAGGGCTTCCTCGCGGTAGAGCTCGGGGAAGACGAACGGCGCGGCGATCGGGTCGCCGGCGAGCGCCTTGGACGCGCCGTCGAGGGCCAGATAGGCGAAGTAGTGCTGGGCCACCATCTCACCGTAGGCCTCGGGGCTGAGCTGACCGGCCATCAAAGCCTTGAGGTAGCTGTCGTCCTCGGCCGACTCGTGGTCGCTCCAGGTGGCGTTCCTGAGTACTTCGGAGAACGGCGAGTCGCTCATGATCGCTCCGCGTAGAAGGGGCCTTTCACGACACAGTGTCACAAAGATCGCGAGACCTCGTCAAGCAGATGACGACACCCTGTCATTAAACCTTCCTTTGAAAAAAACGGGCAGCCAGATGATCGACATCAGGGCGGCGAGCACCGGGAGCCAGGCCAGCCGCTGCACCAGCCAGACCGGCTCGTCGGGCGTGGACAGCAGGCCGGGGACGTCGCCGAAACGCAGCGCGACCACGGCGGTCACGGCCAGCGCGGTCTGGTGCCACAGGAAGATCTTCATCGCGGACAGGTTGGCCGTCGCCACCACGGCCCACAGCCGGGGCCGCCGCATCAGCCGGGCCAGCGGATCCCGGGCCAGTATAGCCAGTCCCACCTGGGCGATTCCGAAGCAGACCACGGCGAGCGTGGGCGGGCTGAGGTTGGAGACCTTCACCCCGGTCACGCCCACCATGCTCGCCGGATACCCGAATCCGGCGACCAGCACCACCGCTCCCGCCGTACCGCCGGCCAGTAGTCCCGCCGCCACCCGGCGCGAGGCGAACGCCCCGCCCGCCCAGGCGATCCCCAGCGCGTACGGCACCAGCCACCCGGCCGCCAGGTTCGCCCACGACAGCCAGGCGGGACCGTCGAGCCAGAATCTGACCACGTCCACCCCGAGTACGACCACGGCCGCCGCGACCGCCGTCGCGACCGGACGCAGGCGCATGAGCAGGGGAGTGGCCGCGGTGAATGCGGCGAAGACCGCCAGGAACCACAGCGGCCCGACCGCCGGGAGCGTCAGGGCCCTGATCGTTTTGAACGGCATCTCATGCAGTGCCATCCCGGCCACGATCCCCGCCCAGACCAGGAGCAGCGACACCACCGGTCCCAGCAGCCTGGCCATCCTGATCCGTACCCAGGCCGGACGGGCCGCGGCCGGCGGCAGGCTTCGCGCCGTAGCCGTAGCCGTAGCCGTAGCCGTAGCCGTAGCCGTAGCCGTAACCGAGGTCGAGGTCGAGGTCGACAGGCGGCTCCGTGCCGCCGCATAGCCGCCGACGAAGAAGAACACCGCCAGCGTCTGGAACACCCAGGAGAGCGGTGTGAGCATCGGCAGGTAGCTGAGCGGGCTGGAGATGTACACCGCCCCCGCGGGTCCGAGTGCCCACGCCGTGACCAGCCAGTGCCCCAGAACCACCCCCAGGATCGCCAGCGCCCTCAGCGCGTCGACCCCCCGATCCCTGGCCGGGGGAGTCGCGCGCTCGATCCGCCGGACCCACCCGCCGTCCGCCCCCGGGGCCCTTCTCGCGGGCACCGCCGTACGGTGCGCGAGGTCAGCCACGGGACACCTCGCCGGCCCGCCCGAGGGCGATCAGAGTGAGGTTGCGCAGGGATTCGCCACCGGGCTTGAGGTAGTCGCTGTGTCCGGCGGCACCGGTCGCGAACAGGCGGGCGCCGAAGGCGGGATCCGCCGGGTCAGGGCCGAAGCCGAGCGGGCCGAGCCGGAGCTTGGGCACGTCGCGCATCCAGTCCTGGGTGCCACTCCCGACCCACAGCGGAGTGCCACCCAGCTCGGCGGCGGAGGAGACGTCAAGGCCGGGGCTGCCGAAGACCGCGAGGTCGGCGAGGTCCAACCCGGGAGCGGCCTTGGCGCACACGACCGATCCGTAGCTGTGGCAGAGCAGGCTGACCCGCTTGCCCCGAAGGGTGTCGGTGACATACCGCCGGAGCTCCACGGCCCCTTTCCCCGCGGACTCGCCGGTCACCGCCTCAAGGCTGACCGTCGCAGGGCTGTCATAGCCGAGCCAGGCGACCACCGCCAGCCTGGCCCCCGGATCCAGGGTCCGGGCCTCGGCCAGCACCGCCCGTGCACCGCCCCCCGGCGTGATGTACAGCCTGACTCTGCCGCCGTCGAAGGTGGCGGCCGTGGTGTCGGCGCCCGGGACGATGACCGCGACGTGCTCGGCCGTACGGAGGTCGCCGTAGACCCGGATGACCCGGTCGCCCCGGGGAGGGGGGACGATCACGTAGGTGAGCGCGACGGCGGTTGCCACGGCGACTGTGCGGCGGAACATGCATGTCTCCTGTCCGGTCTGGAAAAACCAGACAGGACGCTAGGAGTCGCGGTCCGTCACCCACATCGCCTCAAGGGGTCGCCTTCTCGCTCCCTCCCGGGAGTGAGGGCGATCACCTGTCCACGCTCTTCCATAGGTGATCTCCGTTCACCTGCGGGGTTCCGGGGGTGAACACCCGTTTCCTTCCGGGGCGATGGTCCGTCCCACCCCGAGGGCGAACAGCCGTTCCGGAGAGGGAAGGGAATCACTCTCCCGGACGGACCAGGCCTGTCTCGTAGGCGTGGACGATCGCCTGGGCGCGGTCGCGCAGGTTGAGCTTCGCCAGGATCCGGCCCACGTGGGTCTTCACCGTCTGCTCCGACAGCACGAGTTCCTCGGCGATCTCCTGATTGGACCGGCCCTGCGCGATGAGGGCGAGCACCTCGGTCTCGCGCTCGGTGATGTCGTCCAGCCGCCCGCGCGGGCGGCGGGGCCCGACGCGGGCGAACTCCGCGATGAGCCGCCTGGTGACCGAGGGGGCGAGCAGCGCGTCGCCGGCCGCGACCACCCGGACGGCCTCGGCCAGCTGCTGCGCCGAGGCGTCCTTCAGCAGGAACCCGCTGGCCCCGGCCCGCAGCGCCTCGTAGACGTAGTCGTCGAGGTCGAAGGTGGTGAGGATCAGGATCTTCGGCAGAGGGTCACCGGAGGAGAGGATCTCCCGGGTTGCCGCCAGCCCGTCCATGACCGGCATCCGCACGTCCATCAGCACCACATCCGGTCGCAGCTCGGCCACCCTGGTCACGGCCTGGCGGCCGTCGGCAGCCTCGCCCACGACCTCGATGTCCGGCTGGGAGTCCAGGAAAATGGTGAACCCGGTCCTGACCATGCCCTGGTCGTCGGCGATGAGCACCCGGATCGTCACGCTTTCTCCACGATCGGCAGTATGGCAGTGATCGCGAAGCCGGGCCCGACAGGTCCGGCCCACAGGCTTCCGCCGAGCATGGACACCCGTTCCCGCATCCCGATCAGGCCGTGCCCTACGTGTCCCGGTTCCGTAGGGGAGGGATGTCCGGCGTCGTTCGCCACCTGGAGGTGAAGCTCGGCACCGGACCGGCTGATCTTCACCGAGACGGTCGAGCCGGGTGCGTGTCGCATGGCGTTGCTCAGCGACTCCTGCGCGATCCGGTAGGCGGACAGGCTTACCGCCGTGGGCAGCCCGGTCAGGTTGCCGCCCAGCTTGAGTGACACGGTGAGCCCGGCCGAGCGCGCGGTGCCGATGAGCTCCTCCAGGCGGCCGAGGCCCGGCTGCGGCGCGGTGTCCGTGCGCCCGTCCTCGTCTCTGAGCACGCCCAGCACGCGGCGCATCTCGGTCATGGCCGAGAGCGAGAGCGCGCGGATCTCTCTCAGCCCTTCCTCAAGGCGCCCGGCGTCTCCGGCTGCCTGCAGTGGTACGGCCTCCGCCTGGATGGCGATCACCGACATGTGGTGGGCGACGACGTCGTGTAGCTCCCTGGCTATCCTGGCCCGTTCCTCCAGCATGGCCTGCGCCGCCAGCGCCCGCTTGCTGCGCTGCTCCTCCTCTGCCAGCCGACTGGAGGCCAGCCGGCGGATCCGGACGTTGTAACCGAAGAGCGCGGGGACGGCCAGCAGGATCGCGACCAGGATCAGGGTGCCGCCGTAGGCGGTGGTGGTCGTTACGGCGAGCACGGAGATGATCCACACGCCCAGGGTTGTCTCCCGTGCGCAGCGGACCGCGACGGAGTAGACGACCAGTAGGTAGGTGACGGCCTGCGCCAGAGAGAAGACCTGGTTGAGCAGTGCACCCGTGATCGGGGTGGTTAAAAGCGAGCCCAGGATGGCCAGCCGCCAGGCCGCGAGCGGCCACCGGCCGCGTAGCAGCACCGGGAGCGAGGAGACGGCCGCCGCGAACCAGAGCAATGGCTCGTCGAGCCGGTTCACCACGAGGCCTACCTGCGACAGTTTCTCGTGCTCGGTTATGAGTTGTGTCGCGAACCAGAGCAATGGCTCGTCGAGCCGTTTCACCACGAGGCCCACCCGCAACAGATTCTCCTGCTGGGTCATGAGTCGCGAGAGCTCGGTGCTGAACAGGAACCAGGCGAGCAGGATCTCGGCCAGCAGGACCAGGTCGACGGTTCGGAACGGTAACAGTCCCAGGGAGGCGGGGACGGGAGGCCGCAGGCGCCGTGATCGGGGAAACGGCGGATCGGCCTTCCCGGTCACCAGGGCTTGGGCGAATGGCCGTGCCAGCCGCAGGAGACCGTCACGCAGGAGCATCGGCCCAGCCTAGACATCCTTGGCATGGTCGGCGTCATACCTCGGAGTGATCCGATATATCACTCTCAAGAGGGACGATCAGGGGGATCTTGTACATCTCTCCCGAGAAGGACGATTACACAATTACGATCGCTCACAGCGAACACGCTCAATCTCGGGAACATTTGCGGGCTCCCATTACTTGAGTCGGTATAACTCAACCCTTGGAGTTCACATGAGTGAGAGCTTGATCCTCCCGGTCCTGCCGCTCGACGACGAGGTCGTGCTGCCGGGCATGGTGGTCCCCCTGGACCTGTCCGAGACCGAAGTCCGCGCCGCGATCGACGCGGCTCAGGCTCTTGCCGACAACAAGCCCCAGGTGCTCCTCGTTCCCCGGATCGACGGAAGATACGGCCCCGTGGGTGTGAGGGCGATCGTCGAGCAGGTGGGCAGGCTGCCCGGGGGAGAGCCCGCGGCCGTGGTGCGCGGTGTCGACCGCGTCCGCGTGGGTTCCGGCACGACGGGCCCGGGAGCGGCCCTGTGGGTGCAGGTGACCGTGATCGACGTCGTCGAGGCGGACGATCGCGCCCACGAGCTGGCCAAGGAGTACAAGGCGCTGGCCACCACCATCCTGCAGAAGCGGGGCGCGTGGCAGGTCGTCGACGCGGTCAACCAGATGGACGACCCGTCGATCCTCGCCGACAACTCGGGCTACGCCCCCTGGCTGAGCACCCAGCGCAAGGCCGAGATCCTGGCGACCGCCGACCCGGCCGACCGCTTGGAGAAGCTGGTCGAGTGGTCGCGTGAGCACCTGGCCGAGCTTGACGTGGCCGAGACGATCCGCAAGGACGTCCAGGAGGGCATGGAGAAGCAGCAGCGCGAGTTCCTGCTCCGCCAGCAGCTCGCCGCGGTCCGCAAGGAGCTGTCCGAGCTCAACGGCTCCTCCCCGGAGACCGAGGAGCAGGACTACCGCGCCCGCGTCGAGGCCGCCGACCTGCCGGAAAAGGTGCGCGAGGCCGCACTCAAGGAGGTCGACAAGCTGGAGCGGACCTCCGACCAGTCTCCCGAGACCGGCTGGATCCGCACCTGGCTCGACACCGTCCTCGACCTCCCGTGGAACGAGCGGACCGAGGACTCCTACGACATCGCCGAGGCCCGCAAGATCCTCGACGCCGACCACACCGGCCTCGACGACGTCAAGGACCGGATCATCGAATACCTCGCCGTCCGTGGCCGCAGGGCCGAGAAGGGCCTGGGCGTGGTCGGCGGCCGTCGCAGCGGCGCCGTGCTCGCGCTGGCCGGTCCTCCCGGAGTCGGCAAGACCTCCCTCGGCGAGTCCGTCGCCCGCGCGATGGGCCGCAAGTTCGTCCGCGTCGCCCTCGGCGGCGTCCGCGACGAGGCCGAGATCCGCGGTCACCGGCGCACCTACGTCGGCGCCCAGTCCGGCCGGATCGTCCGTGCGATCCGCGAGGCCGGTTCGATGAACCCGGTCGTGCTGCTCGACGAGGTGGACAAGGTCGGCTCCGACTACCGGGGCGACCCGACCGCCGCGCTGCTGGAGGTGCTCGATCCGGCGCAGAACCACACCTTCCGCGACCACTACCTGGAGGTCGAGCTCGACCTCAGCGACGTGCTCTTCCTGGCGACCGCCAACGTGCTGGAGTCCGTCCCCGGCCCGCTGCTCGACCGCATGGAGATCGTGACGCTCGACGGCTACACCGAGGACGAGAAGGTCGCGATCGCCCGCGACCACCTGCTCCCGCGCCAGCTCGACAAGGCCGGCCTCACCGCCGAGGACGTCACCGTCGAGGAGGACGCGCTGCGCAGGCTGGCGGGCGAGTACACCAGGGAGGCCGGAGTCCGGTCCCTGGAGCGCTCGATCGCCAGGATCCTGCGTAAGATCACCGCCAACATCGCGCTCGGCGAGGGCGAGCTGCCCGTGACGGTGGGAGACCTGGTCCCCTACCTCGGACGGCCGCGCCACGTGCCGGAGTCCTCGCTTCCTGAGTCCCGCCAGCGTACGGCGGTGCCCGGCGTGGCCACCGGCCTCGCGGTCACCGGAGCGGGCGGCGACGTCCTCTACGTGGAGGCGTCCCTGGCCGACCCGGAGACCGGCGACACCGGCCTGACCCTGACCGGTCAGCTCGGCGACGTCATGAAGGAGTCGGCCAAGATCGCGCTCTCCTACCTGCGCTCGCGGGGCGCGGAGCTGGAGCTGCCCGTGGCGTCCCTCAAGGACCGCTCGGTGCACGTCCACTTCCCCGCCGGAGCCGTTCCCAAGGACGGCCCGTCGGCCGGTGTCACGCTGATCACGGCCCTGGCCTCGCTGCTCTCCGGCCGCCCGGTCAGGAACGACGTGGCCATGACCGGTGAGGTCTCCCTCACCGGCCGGGTGCTCCCGATCGGCGGGGTCAAGCAGAAGCTGCTGGCCGCCCACCGGGCGGGCATCACCACCGTGCTGATCCCGGCCCGCAACGAGCCCGACCTGGACGACGTTCCCGAGGCCGTCCGGAGCGAGCTCACCGTTCACGTGGTGAGCGACGTGCGCGAGGTCCTGGAGATCGCGCTCACCTCGGCCAACGTCACCGAGCACGCCACGGCATGACCCTGCCCGGAACGGCCCGCCCCCGCGAGGGGGCGGGCCGTTCCGCGTCACGCCCGCCTTCCCTTCGCCCCACCGTCCGCAGGCTCAGCGGGTTCGGCGGCGCCTGTCCGAGGCCGGAGAGGTGTGGATGCTCCTGGAGGAGCAGGTGGACGCCGACGGGCTGAACGCGCGGACCGTGTCGATGCTCTACGAGGTGTGCGTCACCCGGAGGCTGCGCCGGAGCAGATACCGGCTGGACGAGTCGCTCAGCCAGGGACAGGAGGCCAGGGACCTGCGCGACCTGGCGGCCAAGGGCCGGCTCACGCCGTAAGGGGAGGCCGAGGGCCGCTTCTACGCGTCCGGCCCGAGGATGCGGGCGATCAAGGACGGGTTCGGCGCGCGGGTGGTTCCGCTGCGCGACCGTATCGGCACTAATCGGGGCGAAATCTGATCAATCATATAGCGCGCCGCCCGGACACGATCTAATCTCAGAGATCTTCGGGGATGCCTTGGGGAGGGCACATGGAGTTTCGACTCCTCGGTCCGGTAGAGGTTTGGGTCGGAGACCGTCAGGTGTCGCTCGGGGGAGCGAAACCTCGCACTCTGCTGGCCGCGTTACTGCTCGACGAGGGACGCGTCGTCCCGGCTGAGCGGCTCGTCGCGGTGCTGTGGGGTGAGGATCCGCCGGACACCGCGCGGGCGGTCCTGCAGACCTATGTCTCGTCGCTGCGGCGGTCGTTCGACCGTGCCGGGCTGCCGTCTGTCATCGTGTCGCACCGGGTGGGCTATCTCGCCGACATCCCGGCGGAAACCCTCGACCGTGCCGTGTTCGAGCGACTGGTCGCCGACGGGCGGAAAGCCGCGGTCGAAGGCCGTCACCACAAAGCGAGCGAGGCTCTCCGGGCGGCTCTCGCGCTCTGGCGAGGTCCCGCCCTCGGCGGGATCAGCGACTCCCCGCTCCTCACCGAGGCCGGACGGCTGGACGAGTTGCGGCTGACCGTCACCGAGGAGCGGATATCCGCCGAGCTCGCGCTGGGCCGCCACGATCAGCTCGTCGGGGAGCTGACGACGCTGGTGGCACGCCATCCCATGCACGAACACCTGCGCCGTGACCTCATGATCGCGCTCAACGGGGCCGGAAGGCGAGGAGACGCGCTCACCGTGTACCGGCAGGGCAGGCAGGTCCTGGCGGAGGAGCTGGGCATCGAGCCCGGCCCCGACCTGCGGCAGACGCACGAGGCGATCCTGCGCTCGGATCCCAGTCTGTCGCCGACGGTGAGCTCCGAGCCGACGGAGCCGGGCACCGCCTCACCACCCGTCCCGCCCTCCGCCCCTCTTCCTTCCTCCCCGGCCTCCCCGGCTTCTTCCGCTCCGGGTTCCGAGTCGGGCAAGCTGTACCAGCTGCCACCGGCCCCGGCCGACTTCACCGGCCGGACCGATGAGATCGCCTCATTGCGCGCCTCCCTGGCCCAGCCGTCCGCGATGCCGATCTGCGTGATCTCGGGAGCCGGAGGCACCGGTAAGTCCGCTCTCGCGCTGTGTGTCGCCCACGAGATCGCCGACCTCTACCCGGACGGCCTGCTCTACGTCGAGCTGCGTGGCACCACCGAGGCCGCGGCGACGTCCGAGGAGGTCCTGGGGCGGCTCCTACGAGAGCTGGGCACGCCTTCGCCGGCGATTCCGGCGACCCTGGAGGAGCGGGCCAACCAGTACCGCACCTTGCTCGCCGGCCGTCGCATGCTGGTGGTGCTCGACGACGTGGCCACCGAGCGTCAGGCCAGGCCACTCCTGCCGGGCTCACCGGGCTGCGCCGTACTGATCACCTCCCGGAACAGGCTTCCAAGCCTCGCGGGCGCGGCCCTGACCGAGCTCGGAGTACTGACCCAGGACGCGGCGCTCGCCCTTCTCTCCCGCATCGTCGGCGCAGAGAGGATCACCGCAGAGGCGGACACGGCACGGATGGTCGTACGGCAGTGCGGATTCCTGCCCCTCGCGATCCGGATCGCCGGCGCCAGGCTGGCCTCGCGTCGCCAGTGGCCGGTGAAGCTCCTGGTCAAGCGTCTCAACGACGAGCGGAGGCGGCTGGACGAGCTGATGGTGGGGGACCAGGAGGTCCGGGCGAGCATCGGGCTGAGCTACGAGTTGCTGACCGAATCCGCCAGAGGAGCACTACGCCACCTCGGGCTGCTCGGCCTGCCGCACTTTTCCGCCTGGGTCGCGGCCGCGGCGATCGGGACGAGCCCCGACGAGGCCGAGCAGGAGCTGGAACAGCTGGTGGACGCCTCGCTCGTCGAGGTGGAGGGCGTCGACGAGACCGGGCAGGTCCGCTACAGGCTCCACGATCTCATCCGGTTGTTCGCCAGGGAACGCGCCGAGGCGGAGGAGTCTCACGAGGAGCGGACCGAGGCGGTGACCCGGGTGCTCGGCGGCTGGCTCTGGTTGATCGAGAGGATGACCGTGGCCGAGCCGCTGAGCAGGATCGCCATGCGATCCTCCTACCGGCTGGCCACCCCGGTGGATCCCGAGGTCGCGCAGGCCGTGCTCGCCGATCCGCCCGCCTGGTTCAGGACCGCGCAGGAGACGCTGATCGTCGGGGTCGAGCTGGCGTCGGCGATGGATCTGGACGAGATCGCGGTCGAGCTGGCGTCCGCCCTGTGCCACTCGGTCTTCGTCGTGGAGAACCTCTTCGAGGCATGGCACCGGACGCATGACGCGGCCCTCGCTGTCGCGCGACGCAACGGAAACACCGCGGGCGAGGCGACGCTCCTCGCCGAACTGGGCCAGCTCTGTTACGAGCAGGATCGCTACCACGAGGCACGGGAGTACTTCAGCCAGGCACTATCCATGTTCCGTGCCGCCAAGGACGCCCGAGGAGAGTGCGCCACCCTCGTCGGACTCGGCAACGCCTGCCGCGAGCAGGGATACCTGCCGGAAGCGCTTCACTTCCTCGGCAGGGCAGAGGAGATGTGGCGTGCTCAGGAAGACGACGCAGCCGTCGCCCACGTCAAGCGTCTGGTCGGGTCCATCCATCTGGAACGGGGCGACTTCGACCGGGCATGGACGGACCTGCAGGAGGCGCTCACCCTGTACGAGCTGATGGGGAGCAGCCGGGGCAGGGCGCTGACCATGCGCACGATGGCTCTCCACCACCTGGCCAGAGCCGAACCCGATCAGGCCGAGAAACTCGCCGAGCAGGCGCTACGGATCTTCCGCGAGCTCGAAGACCAGCTTCTCGAGTCCTACGCCGTGCGGACCCTGGCCAAGGCGCGCATACGGCTCGGCCGCCACGACGAGGCGCTGGAGCCGCTGGAGGACGCACTCGTCATCACGCGCTCCCTGCGTGACCGGTACGGTGAGGCGATCACCCTGCGCACCCTCGGAGAGCTGCACCTCGCCGAGGGCCGTCTCGACGAGGCGGAGAGCCGTCTCAACCAGTCGGTGAGACTGTGGGAGGCGCTGGATCTCCCGCTGTTCCGCGCCCGGACCTTGCGGGACCTGGCGATGGTGCACGCCGAACGCGGCGATGCCGTGACCGCCGGGAAGGTGAGAACGGAGGCGATCGAGGTCTTCCGCATGTACGGTTCCCGCGAGTACGGAGAGCTCTGCCCGGCTCCTCTGTAAGAACGCTCCCCTGTAAGGACCGGCCACGGTTCTGTAAAAACGACTACAGGATCCTTACAGGGGAGTTGAAGCGCCTTGGTGGATCCTTTCGGCGACGGAACGAACTGCCGAAAGAGGAAACACCGATGAACGTCTTCTCCCCGTAGCACCGTGCGGGCGCCCGTGGCATCGCCGCAGGTGTGGCCGTCAGTGCGATCGTGGCCGTAGGCCTGGAAATCGTCGGGGTCACCCCGGTCTCGGCGGCCGGCCGCGACACGATCGTCTCCGCGGCCCAGGCCGAGCTCGGCAAGGCGAGTCGCAACAAGGAGAACCCCGCGGGAAGCGGCTGTAACTACCGCACCGGAGTGTTCCGGTCCTGGAAACCCGTGATCGGCCGCGGTTCCGCGGACGGCGTCCGGTTCCGGAACAGCGAGTGGTGCGCCGACTTCTCCAAGTACGTGTGGACGAACGCCGACGTCCGTCACGCCGACATCGACGGTGACGGCCACGACGAGATCATCTCTTTCTTCCCCGACGGCACGGTGCACGCCTGTCGCAACCGGGGCTGGGGCGATGCCACGGTCTACCACGGCGACGACCAGAAGGTCGTCGCCGGCGGCTTCGCCCCTTGAGTTCCGGCCCCCTGCTCAGTGGTTCTCGGTCCGATCCCTGCGGATCGGACCGAGAACCGTTTTCGCCGTTCTCTCCATCCATGAAGAGCGACATGGATCCCACAAGCGGTGCTAACGGGCAAAGCACCAAGTTTGTCCTGAATGTTCTCTCCAGGAACGGTCAGGTGCCCGAAAGATCGCCAGAGAATGGAGCACGTGAGTGAAATGTCAGAAATAGTACTTTTGTCGGATCCTCGGATCCTCGAACTGAGAGTGGAGGAGTGCGGCGAACCTCTGGTCGACCTCCGTGAGATGGGGGTGTTCCGTATCGACATGCGGCTGGCGGACCCGGCGGGCGCCTTCGCTCACCTGCGGTCCAGTGTCGCCAGCAAGCTCGTGGCCGCGCAGACCCTGCTTCCGCGAGAACTCCGGTTCCTCGTCGTGGAGGGATACCGGCCGCCCGTGCTGCAGGAGCAGTATTTCTCCGAGTCGGTCGAGGAGTTGCGAGGACTCCACCCCGACTGGAGCGCCGAACGGCTCCGCTGCGAGGCCGGTCGTTACATCTCCCCGCCGGAGGTGGCGCCGCACGTCGCCGGCGCGGCCGTCGATGTGACCCTGTGCACGGACGCGGGGATCGAACTGATGATGGGAACGGAGGTCAACGCCACCCCTACCGGCCCCGACGGGGCGTGTTACACGGCGTCACCCGACATCTCCCAGGAGGCCAGGGACAACCGTCGCACCCTGATCGGCGCGTTGACGGCGGTGGGCCTGGTGAACTATCCCACCGAGTGGTGGCACTGGTCGTACGGTGACCGTTACTGGGCGTTCGTCACCGGCGCCCCCAGCGCGATGTACGGCGCGAGCGGTGGCTCCGGCCTGAACGGCACGAGCGTTCCGGCAGGGTGAGGTCTCGCGGGCGGGCGGTGAAGCCCCGTGAGCGGCAGCGCGGCTCGCGGGTTTTTTGACGTCCGCCCGCGCGGCCGGACGGCGTGGAATGGGCGGGCCGGGTCGGTTCGTTGTCCTTGTCGTCGCACGTGAGACGCCGGTCGGAGGAATACGGCGCCGGCCGTTCCGGAGGAGCCGCCAGGTTACATAAAGGGCACACTGGGACGAATCTTCGAAAATGGACTGTTGGAACGTGATCGCTATCACATAACATGTCGGGAATTAGGGTAAGCAGGTCACGTGTTGAGGCAGGCGTGAACGTGGCAGACGATGTCGGCATGACCCCGCAGGGCCGGGTCATGTGTCAAGGCATGTGTCAGGACGTGTGTATGGGGGCAATACCCCGCATGTGCTCTATGAGCTGCATGTGCTCGATGCGCTGAATTCTGCCCCCTGTCCGTTCCCTCCGTAAGGCCCTCAACCATGACCTGCACCGCGGACCATCTCGTCCTGCGTCGTCTGAGCCATCTCCCCTTCCACCCCGGCACGCGCTAGCCGTTTCCCCGTCTGAAGTCTTTTCGCCAGATTCACTGACGTTGGGGAACAGCTGTGATTGATGTGTCGGGCCTGAGAAAGGTCTATCGAGATCGGGGCCGCGAGGTGGTCGCCATCGACGGCGTCGACCTTCACGTCCGCGAGGGTGAGATCTTCGGCGTGCTCGGGCAGAGCGGTGCCGGGAAGAGCACTCTGCTGCGCTGCGTGAACCTCCTGGAGCGTCCCACCGCGGGCACCGTCTCCGTGGCGGGGCAGGAGCTGACCAGGCTGGGAGAGGGCGAGCTGCGCCGGGCGCGGCAGCGGATCGGGATGATCCACCAGCATTTCGCATTGCTGTCCTCCCGTACGGTCGCCGGGAACGTGGCGTTCCCCCTTGAGGTGATGGGAGTGGGGAAGGCCGAACGCGCCAAACACGTCGCCGAGCTGCTGGAGTTGGTCGGTCTGGCGGACAAGGCCAAGACGCATCCCGCGCAGCTGTCCGGCGGGCAGAAGCAGCGGGTGGGCATCGCCCGGGCGCTGGCGGGGAATCCTTCGGTCCTGCTGTCGGACGAGGCCACCTCGGCGCTCGACCCGGGCACCACGCAGTCGATCCTGGCCCTGCTCAAGAGACTCAACCGGGAACTCGGCCTGACCATCCTGCTGATCACTCACGAGATGAACGTCATCAAGTCGATCTGCGACTCGGCGGCCATCATGCGCGACGGCCGGGTCGAGGAGTCGGGGCCCATTCCGGAGCTGATCGCCAAGCCCGGATCCCGGCTCACCGCGGAGCTGTTCCCTCTTCCCGCGTCGGAGCCCGGCGCCGTCACGATCACCTTCACCGGACAGGCCGACGAGCCCGTGGTGTCACAGGTGGTCCGCACGTTCGACGTGGACGTCTCCATCCTCGGCGGGGTCCTGGAGGAGGTGGCCGGTGTCTCGGCCGGACGCCTTCGCCTGCGCCTCACCGGTGACGGGCGCGCCGCCGCTCTCACCTACCTGTCCGAGCGCGGCCTGCTGGTCGAGGAGACCCCGGAGACCGCGCGAGCCGGCGCCCCGGTCGCGTCGCAGGTGAAGGAGATCGCATGACCTGGGACGAGATGGCTCCGCTGCTCGCGGAGTCGACGCTGCAGACCGTCCAGATGATCCTGTTGTCCACCCTGTTCACGGTGCTGATCGGGCTGCCGCTCGGGGTGGCGCTGATCGTCACCGACCGGGGCGGGCTGTTCCCCTCTCCGGTGCTGAACCGGGTGCTGGGAGTGATCGTCAACATCGGCCGCTCGCTGCCGTTCATCGTCCTGATGATCGCGGTCATCCCGCTGACCAGGCTGATCGTGGGCACCACCATCGGCACCACCGCCTCGGTGGTCCCCCTGACGCTCGGCGCCGCGCCGTTCTTCGCCCGGCTGGTGGAGACCGCGCTGCGTGAGGTCGGCAGGGACAAGGTGCAGGCGGCCCAGGCCATGGGCGCCAGTCGTACGACCATCGTGGGCAAGGTCCTGCTGCCCGAGGCGATGGCGGGCCTGGTCGCGGGGCTCACCGTGACCGTGGTCGCGCTGATCTCCTACTCGGCGATGGCCGGGGCGATCGGCGGCGGAGGGCTCGGAGACCTGGCCATCCGCTACGGCTACCAGCGCTTCGAGACCACCCTCATGGTGGTCACCGTCGTCGTGCTGATCGCGATCGTCCAGCTCGTGCAGACCCTGGGCGACGTCGTCGCCCGGCGTCTCGCACACCACTGATTCTTCGTCATCGAGAGGACCCGCCACGAGCGGGGGCCTCTGTTTTTCCCACCCAAGAGGAGCACACCGTGCGTAAACTCTCCGCGATCGCATCCGTCGCGACCGCCCTGGTCCTGGCGCTCACCGCCTGCGGATCGTCAGAGCCCGCCACCGGCGGCGGGGCGACGACCGCAGCCTCGGCCCAGGAGACGCTCAAGGTCGGCGTCAGCCCGGTCCCGCACGCGGTGATCCTGAAGTTCGTCAAGGACAACCTCGCCGCCAAGGAGGGGCTGAACCTGGAGATCATCGACTTCGCCGACTACGTGCAGCCCAACGTGCAGCTCGACGAGGGCCAGCTCGACGCCAACTACTTCCAGCACCGGCCCTACCTGGACGACTTCAACGCCTCCAAGGGCACCAAGCTGACCTTCGTCCAGGCGGTTCACCTGGAGCCGCTGGGGCTCTACTCCAAGAAGATCACCGACGCCGCCTCGCTGGGCCAGGGCGCGACCGTCGCCCTGCCGAACGACGCCACCAACCTGGGCAGGGCGCTGAAGCTGCTGGCCGACAACTCCCTGATCACCCTGAAGGACGGCGTCGGCGTCGCGGCCACCGAGCGCGACGTGGCCGACAACCCCAAGAACCTGAAGTTCCAGCCGCTGGAGGCCGCGCAGCTGCCCCGCTCGCTGGAGGACGTGGACGCCGCCGTGATCAACGGCAACTACGCGCTGGAGAGCGGCCTCAACCCGGCCGAAGACTCGCTGGTGCTGGAGAAGGCCGAGGGCAACCCCTACTCCAACGGCCTGGTGGTGAAGGCCGGAAACGAGAACGACCCGCGCGTGGTCAAGCTGGCGAAACTGCTCGCCGGCCCCGAGGTGAAGCAGTTCATCGAGCAGACGTACAAGGGTGCGGTCATTTCCGCCACAAGCTGATGATCAACGGGCCACATCAATGATCATTTACGGCAATCTTATGGTTTATCCGGAAAGATTTCTGATTTGATCATTGGTGTGGCCTCGTCTTTTAAGCGAGCTTTAAGTGGCTGTCAATCGGTAGGCCGTACAACGGGGATGTCAGAAACCTCACCCCCGAGAGGCCCTCGAAATGAGAATCACCACCCGAATCATGGTGGGCGCCGGCGCGGCCGCCCTCCTCGCGGTAGGCGCCCCGGTCGCGGCCAACGCCGCCACCCCCGGCCCCAACCCCGGTCAGGTCGTCACCGTGATCCCCGGCGGGTCCGGCTTCGGCTCCTCGTCCTCCTACGACACCTGGGGCTCGTACTTCTCCAGCGACGGGAAGGCGCGGGCGCAGGGCAAGGTCATAGTGAAGAAGACGTCCCAGAAGCAGTGGTACTGGAAGACGGAGTACAAAGTCGTCAAAGAGTGCAAATGGCACAAGGGCGACAAGAAGTGCCACTGGGTAAAGAAGCCCTACAAGAAGCACGTGTGGAAGTGGGTTCACGAGTACAACTACACCGTCAGCAGCACGCTCAAGAACTCCAAGTGGTGGGGTGACCCCCGGTACCGCTGCGCGTGGGAGACCTTCAGGGTCGTGAACTTCAACGGTTCGAGCTCCTACAAGAGCTTCAAGAACTGCGGCAAGTCCACCGCGTCCTACTCCTTCAGCGGCAAGAACGCCAAGGACATCTACGTCAAGGTGAGCCGTGGCAGCTATGGCGAGCCGAAGGGCTACCACGGCAGCTGGAAGTCCATCTACAGCGCCTGATCCACCCGCAGTCACCCTTGATCCGCCTGTGGCCGCACCTGGCCGGCGACGGATCCACCCCCGAATGCAGGGCCGTGACCTCCTCCGAGGTCGCGGCCCTGCCGCGTTGTGGCACTTCTCACCGAACATCAAACCGAGTAATGTTCGGTTTTATGCACCCCGGAGCCATCGCGGCCGTTCTGCCGGACAAACCCGCTGTGATCATGGCGGGCTCAGGGAAGGTCGTCACCTTCCGGGAGTTGGACTCCGAGTCCAACCGTCTCGCCCACCTGTTCCGCGCGTCGGGGCTGCGGCCGGGTGACCACATCGCCTTCATGCTGGAGAACCATCCGCTGTTCCTGGTGGTCGCGTGGGCGGCGCACCGCTCGGGTCTGTACTACACGGCGATCAGCTCGCGGCTGAAGAGCGACGAGCTCGCCTACATCGTGGACAACTGCGAGGCCCGGGTCTTCATCTCCTCCGCGGGTCTGGCCGACGTGGCCACCTCGATCGCGGACGTGACGCCGAAGGTCGAGCTCAGGCTCATGCTGGACGGCGTCGCCCCCGGATTCGACTCCTACGAGGAGGCGGTCGCCGCCCACCCGGTCACGCCTCTCGACGACGAGTGCCAGGGCATGGACATGCTCTACTCCTCCGGCACCACCGGGCGGCCCAAGGGGGTCAAACCCTCCCTTTCCCGGGCGCCGATGGACGCGCCGGGAGCGTTGCTGCAACTGATCCAGTTCCTGTTCGCGCCCTCGGCCGACAGCGTCTACCTCTCCACCGCGCCGCTCTACCACGCGGCTCCGCTGCGCTACTGCATGACCATGCAGCGCCTGGGCGTGACGATCGTGGTCATGGAGAGGTTCGACCCCGAGCAGGCGCTCGCGCTGATCGAGAGGTACGGGGTCACCCACTCGCAGTGGGTGCCGACCATGTTCATCAAAATGCTCAAGCTGCCGGAGGAGACCCGCGGGCGGTACGACCTCTCGTCGCTGACGTGCGCGATCCACGCCGCGGCCCCCTGCCCGGTTCCGGTCAAGGAACGGATGATCGAGTGGTGGGGACCGATCATCCACGAGTACTACGCGGGAACCGAGGGCAACTGCTTCCTCTACGTCGGCTCCGAGGACTGGCTCAAGCACAAGGGCACGGTCGGCCGCCCGCTGCTCGGCGTCACGCACATCTGCGACGAGGAGGGCAACGAGCTGCCGCCGCGCGAACACGGCACCGTCTACTTCTCCGACGGCCCCCGGTTCGTCTATCACGGTGACGAGGACAAGACGAAAGCCTCGCAGGATCCGCAGGGCCGGGGCTGGACCACCCTCGGCGACATCGGCTACCTCGACGAGGAAGGCTTCCTCTACCTCACCGACCGGCGCTCCTACATGATCATCTCGGGCGGGGTGAACATCTACCCGCAGGAGGCCGAGAACATCCTCTCGATCCATCCGAAGGTGGCGGACGTGGCGGTCTTCGGCGTCCCCGACGAGGAGATGGGCGAGCAGGTCAAGGCCGTCGTCCAGCCGGTCTCGATGGACCTGGCGGGTCCCGGGCTGGAGGCCGAGCTGATCGAGTACTGCCGCTCCCAGCTGGCGCCCTACAAGTGCCCGAAGTCGATCGACTTCCGTGAGGAACTGCCCAGGCATCCCACGGGCAAGCTCTACAAGCGCCTCCTTCGCGACGAGTACCGGCCCGCCAAGCCCTGAATCGACCTCCCGGACGAGCGCGCCGCCCGCGCTCGTGGAGCGATGCCGGGTTCCGGCCGGCCTTCGGCCGATACGGCAGTGCGCCGCCCGTGCTCGCGGAGCGGTGCCGGGCTCCGGCCGGCCTTCGGTCGATACGGCAGCGCGCCGTCCGTGCTCGCGGAGCGATGGAGGCGGCCCTCGCGTCATCCGCGGGAGACCCGGTGAGAGCTGTTTTTTTCGTCGTCCGGCGCCCGCCGATCCTGGCTCTGACCACGACTGATAAAGCGGTTGTCAGAAGAATTGGATCATCCCGATCATCCGCTTAACCAGGTCTTATACGCTCTCGGGCATTGTTTGGGGTACCGGGAGACACCGGTCGCCGCTCCGGTGACGCGGGAGCGGACGTAGGACTTGGGGGAAGACATGGACCCGAACAAGGATGAGCAGGAGATCACGCCGGCCGCGGCGACCCCCGGGAACGACGGCTGGAGCCAGTTCGGCAAGGTTCCACCGCGTGCGGGTGCCTACGGGGCTGAAGGAGTGACCGGGCCGCAGCCGACGATGATCCACCCGACGCCGGAGCCGTACGCCGCCGGGACGTTCGGAACACCGGCGGCGCCCGCCCAACGAGGCCGGATCGGCACGGCGAAGAAACTGGGTACCGGGCTGGCGTTGGCCGCGATGGCCATCGGCGGTGGTGTGGCGGGGGCCTTCGCCGCTACCAGCTTCAGCGGTAGTCCCACGATCGCGGCCTCCTCCTCCAGCCCGGTCGTCAGCCCTGTCAGCAGGGTGACGACGGTCGCCGACGTCGCCAAGGCCGTCCAGCCCTCGGTGGTGTCGATCCAGGTCAAGACCGCGAACGGCGGCGGAGAGGGATCCGGCGTCGTGTTGTCCGAGGACGGCCGGATCCTGACCAACAACCATGTGGTGGAGGCCGGGGGGCAGGGCGGCCAGATGACCGTCAAGTTCAGCGACGGCAAGACCGCCAGTGCGAAGATCATTGGTACCGACCCGACGACCGACCTCGCGGTCATCAAGGCGGATGACATCTCCGGCCTCACCCCGGCCTCGCTCGGGGACAGCGACGCGCTCGAGGTGGGCGACTACGTGCTCGCCATCGGCAGCCCGCTCGGTCTGTCCGGCTCGGTCACCGCCGGGATCGTCAGCGCGCTGAACCGCACGCTGACCGTCGGGGACGACGAGGGGCCGCAGCAGCAGATGCCGCCGGGCTGGCCCGGTGGCGGGCAGCAGTTGCCGCCGGGCTGGCCCGGTGGGCAGGAGCAGGGCGGTGGCGGGCCGGAGCAGCAGCAGCAGGGGAGCGGCGCCACCACCATCGGCGGCGCGATCCAGACCGACGCGTCGATCAACCCGGGCAACTCGGGCGGCGCGCTGGTGAACGCCTCCGGCCAGGTGGTCGGCATCAACACCGCCATCGCCACCAACGGCGGCGAGGGCAGCATCGGTGTCGGCTTCTCCATCCCGATCAACACCGCCAAGCAGGTCGCCCAGCAGCTCATCGACAACGGCAAGGTCTCCCACGCCTTCCTGGGCGTGAGCCTCACCGACGCCACCGGAGACGCGGGCGGCGCCCTGATCGCCCAGGTCACCGCGGACAGCCCCGCCGACAAGGCGGGACTCAAGCAGGGCGACCTGATCACCAAGATCAACGCCACCCCGGTCGAGGACGGCAACACCGTGGTCGGCGCGGTGCGCGGGTTCAAGCCGGGACAGAAGGTGGTCGTCGCCTACGTCCGCGACGGACAGCCCCACACCGTCACCGTGACCCTCGTCGAGGCGCCCGCGCCCTCGCAGTGACCCTCGGGGGAGTGGTCGGAGAGTCACCCCACAGACAGATGTGCCGTCGGAGCCGCTGCGGATCCGACGGCACATCTTTTTTTCGCGGGGCCGTCACCGTCCGGCGGTCAGCGCCTCCGAGTGCCACAGGTCGCGGTAGTAACCGGGGGAGTCCACCAGCTCCTCATGGGTGCCCCGCTGCGCCACCGAGCCGTTCTCCAGCACGACGATCTCGTCCACCCGCTCGAGCCCGCGCAGGCGGTGCGTGACCAGCAGCGTCGTGTGACCGTGGGTCGCGTCCAGCAGGTCGGCCATGAGGGCGTCCGCGGCCGTCTCGTCCAGCGCCTCGGCGGGCTCGTCCAGCAGCAGCACCGGGGGATCGTTGAGCAGCGCCCGGGCCAGCGCGAGCCGCTGAAGTTGCCCCCCGGACACCGTCCGCCCGTCCTCGCCGAGCACGGCGTCCCACCCGGTCCGTTCCACCCACCGCTCCAACCGCGCCCGCCGTACGGCCTCCGCCAGCTCCTCGTCGCCGGCCTCCGGCCCGGCCAGCCGCAGATTGTCCTTCAGCGACGCCTGGAACACGTAGGGATCCTGGGTCAGCCCCGTCATCATCCGCCGGGTGTCATCGGCGGACAGCTCCGCGATGTCCACGCCGCTCAACCGGATCGTCCCGGACTCGGGCTCCACCAGGCGCATCAGGGCGGACAGCAGGGTGCTCTTGCCGGCGCCGCTGGGGCCGACCAGGGCGACGCGCCTGCCGGGGGTGAGGGTCAGGCTGACGCCGTTCAGCGCGGGAGCGCGGTCGGCGCTGTGGCGGACCACCAGGTCCTCGACCTCGACGGTCGGCGGCCCCTCGGGAACGGAGGCGGGCGTGGCCGGTTCGGTCACGGCGGGCGGGGTCGCGCGGACCTCCCTCAGGCGGCGCAGGGCGGCGAGGACGCCGGTCAGCCGCTCGGCCGCGCCGGCCATCGGCAGGACGGGTTCGAACGACACCAGCGAGGTCAGCGCGAGCACCGCGACGGCGACCGGGCTCGTTCCGGCGCTCTGTGCGACTCCGACGATCGCCGCCACGGTCAGGCCCTGGGTGAACATGCCCAGCCCGCTCGCCACCGCGTTCGCCCGCGACCGCCGGCGCTCCAACGCCGCCAGGCGGGCATCGGCCTCGGCCGCGGCGGCCAGTGCCCGGTCGTTCGCCCCGTAGGCGGCCAGGTCGGCGGAGCCGTGCACCAGGTCGGCGACCCGGGCGGCCAGATCGGCCCGCGCGGGTGCGATCCGCGCCGACCAGCGCCGCGCCGCACCGGCCGCACCGGCGGGAATGAGCACGCCGGCCACCAGCAGCCCGGCCAGCAGCACCAGCGCCGCCGCCGGAAGCAGGAACAGCCCGATCACGACCGCCGCCACGCCGGTCACCAGCGCGGCAGCCGCCGGAAGCAGGCAGCGGACCAGCAGGTCCTGCACCGCGTCGGTGTCGTCGACCATCCGGCTGAGCAGGTCCGCCCCCCGCTGGTTCAGCGGTCCGGCGGGGATGAGCGCCTGGTAGAGGCGCTCCCTGGTCGCCGCCTGGGCCCGCAGCGCGACCTCGTGCCCCGCCAGGCGCTCGCCGTACCGGAAGACGCCCTTGGTCGTCGCGAACGCCCTGACCCCGACGATCGCCACGCTCAGCGCCGCCAGCGGCGGCTGTTCGGCGGCCCTGGTGATCAGCCATGCCGCCGATCCGATCAGTCCGACCCCGGCCAGTTCGGCCGCCGCTCCCGCCGCCGCGGCGAGGGCCAGCCGTCCACTCATCCGGTTCACGGGGTCTCCTCGGCCTTCCACGTCGGGTTCACGGGGTCTCCTCGGTCTCGCGTGTCGAATTCACGAGGTCTCCTCGGCTTTCCGCGGCGGAACACCGCCGGCCGTGTCGCGTCCGGCGTAGGCCGCCCGGCCGGCTCTCGGGCCGGCCGCCAGGTCGGACACCACCCGGCCTTCGGTGATCCTGATCACCCGGTCGGCCAGGTCGATCATCGCCGGCCGGTGGGCCACGATCACGGCGGTACGGCCGTCGGCCAGATCGCGGGTGGCGGTCACGACCGCGCTCTCGCTGCGGCCGTCGAGCCGGGCGGTCGGCTCGTCCAGCAGGAGCAGGCCGGTCGCCGGGCGGCAGAACGCGCGGGCGAGCGCGACCCGCTGCCGCTGCCCGGCCGACAGGTTCGCGCCGCGCTCGCCGAGCATCGTGTCGTAGCCGTCGGGCAGCGTGGCCACGAACTCGTCGGCGTGCGCGGCCTTCGCCGCCGCTCTGACCTCCTCGATCGTCGCGTCCGGGGCGCCGAGCCTGATGTTGTCGGCCACCGAGGCGGCGAAAAGGTGCGGGCGCTGCGGCACGAACGCCAGCCGGCCACGCCAGGAGTCGTGGCCGGTGAGCTCGACACCGTCGATCAGCACCCTGCCCGAGGCGGGGGTGACGAAGCCGAGCAGCAGGTGGAGCAGGGTGCTCTTGCCCGCGCCGCTCTCGCCGACCAGTGCCACCCGCTCGCCGGGGGCGATCACCAGCGAGACGTCCTCGAGAGCGCTCTCCTCGCGGTCCGGATAGCGCACGGTGACGTTCTCCAGCCGGATCTCCGGCGCCGCCCCCGCCCCCGTTCTCGTCCCCGCGTCCGCGCCCGCTCCCGCTCCCGCGACCGGCCCCGTAACCGCTCCCGCGACCGTTTCCGTCCCCGTCCCCGAGCCCGCGTTAGCGTTCGCGCCGGACGGGCCGTCCTGGTGGGACGGAGGCTTCACCGGCCCGTCCAGTACGGCGAAGGTCTCGTCGGCCGCCGCGACCCCCTCCATCGCCGCGTGGAAGGTGTTGCCCATGTTGCGCAGCGGCAGGTACGCCTCCGGTGCGAGCAGCAGCACCAGCAGGGCGGTCCGCAGGTCCAGCGACCCGGACAGCAGCCGCAGTCCCACCGGCACCGCGACCAGCGCCAGTGACAGCGACGCGGCCAGCTCCAGCACCAGCGACGACAGGAACGCCACCCGGAGCGTGCGCATCGTCGCGCTCCTGTGGGCCTCGGACACCTGCCGGATCACCTCGGCCTGGAACCGGGCCCTGCCGAAGGCCCGCAGCGTGGGCAGGCCCCGCACCACGTCGAGGAAATGGCCGCCGAGGCGGGACAGCGCCCGCCACTGGCGTTCGGTGACGGCCTTGGTGTGCATGCCGACCAGAGCCCCGAAGATCGGGATGAGCGGCAACGTGATCAGCACGATCACCGCGCTGGCCAGGTCGGCGGTGAACAGCCGGATGAGCACGGCGATCGGCACGACGCCCGCGACCGCGACCGCCGGGAGGTATCCCGACAGGTAGGGATCGAGAGCGTCCAGGCCGCGGCCGGTCAGCGTCACGAGCTCGCCCGAACGCTGCGAGGCCGGTCTGGCGGGGCCCGCCTCCTGCAGCCGCGACAGCAGCCGGTGACGCAGGACCGACTTCACACCGGTGGTCGCGCGCCCGGCGGCGACGCCCTGCAGCAAGGTGAACAGGGCCCGGACACCGACGACCAGTGCCAGAAGGATCAGGGCCGAGGTCGCGAACCGCCCGGACAGCACCCCGGCGAGCAGCTCCGCCTGGACGAGGACGAGCAGGCCCGCCAGCACGGCGGCGGCCAGACACAGGGCCAGGTGCCGGCGGACGGCCCGCTCGCTCCGGGCCAGCCGTACAAGATCCTTGTGCATGTGAACCTTAGAAGAACGACGGGATCCGGTCGGCGGCACGCCGGGGACCGAACGTGCGCCATGTCCATACTTGCGCACCCACCATGACCGGTGCGAACGGCAGGATCATGACACTCAACACACTCAGCGTCCCGGTGGGCGCGACGTGGTCCAGCAGCCACGGGGCCGCCGCGACGAGCAGCACCGCGACGGGCGCACCGGCCGCGCACGCCGAGGCCAGGAGCGCGCGACCGGTGCGGCTCGCACCGGTCACCTGGCCGGGCAGCAGCCAGGAGGCGAAGGTCCAGCCGTGGAAGGCGAGCACCGCCGCGACGATCAGCCCGCCACCCAGGCCGAGCAGGCTGATCGACGGCCCGGACAGGCCGCCGGCCAGGGCGACCAGCGCCGTGCCCCAGCTCAGCGCCAGACCGTACGAACCGATGCAGATCATCCAGTCCCAGCCCGCTCGCCAGGCGGGGCCGTCGAGACGACGCCGGAACCACAGCCCGGCGTCGCGCAGGATCCACGAGACCAGCAGGGAGACCACCAGCGGGTAGAGGCCGAACAGCACGTCTCCCTCGATCGAGGGGAAGACGCCGAACAGCACGCCCGCCACGGCCACCAGCCACACCTCGTTCGCCAGGACGAACGGCGCCATGGCGGAGACGATCCTGTCCCGGTCCTTCTGCGTCCTGCCGAGTACGGGCAGCAGCATGCCCAGGCCGATGTCGAAGCCCTCCAGGGCGAAGTAGCCGATCAGCAGGAGGGCGAACACGCCGAACCAGAGGATGTCCACGGTCTCTCCCTAGTAGCTGAGCGCGTGCGCGCGCTCGGTCGAGTCGGCGGGACCGTCCGCGCCGAGGGCGATGGCGGCCGGACCACGACGGACGGTGCGGGCGATCAGGACGTAGTCGACGACGGCGAGCAGGCCGAGCACACCGGCGAAACCGATCAGCGAGGCAGTGATCATCCCGGAGGTGAGGCCGGGGGACATGGCGTCGGCGACGGTCAGCTTGCCGTAGATCAGCCAGGGTTGCCGGCCCGTCTCGCGGACCAGCCAGCCGAGGATCGCGGCCAGGAACGGCAGGGGGGTGATCGCCATCAGGATCGGCTGGGCCCAGCGCCGGCGCGGCAGCCAGTACACGGTGGGCAGCAGCACGAACATGATGAGGAACTGGAGCAACTGCCCGATTCCGATCATGGAGCCGAGCGAGATCCCGGTCAGCGGCGAGGCTTCGAACTTGTCCGGCTGGAAGGTGGAGAGCGGTGCGAACTGGGCGTAGCCGAAGCCGACCGTGATCAGCGAGCCGACGAACGCGGTGACGATCCCGAGGCGAAGTGAGCCGGTGAAGAACTCCCGCTCGGCGGTCCTCTTGAACAGGTGGTAGGCGCTGGCCCCCATCACCACGAAACCACCGGTCCACAGGCCCGCGCCGATCACGTGCGGCAGCGCCAGGGTCAGCATGGGGTTGGTGACCAGCGCGCCGAAGTCGGTCAGGACCAGGTGGTCGCCCCGCTCCACGGCTCCGGCGGGATTCTGCAGGAACGAGTTGGCCACCATGATCCAGAAGGCGGAGGCATAGGCGGTCAGCGCCACCAGCCAGATGCAGGCCAGATGGAGCCACTTGGGCAACCGGTGCCAGCCGAAGATCCACAGGCCCAGGAACGTGGACTCCAGGAAGAACGCGACGAGCGTCTCGATCGCGAGCGGGGCGCCGAAGATGTCTCCGGCGTAGTGCGACAGGCCGCTCCAGCTCAGGCCGAACTGGAACTCCATCACCAGTCCGGTGAAGATGCCGAGCGCGTAGTTGATCACGTAGATCTGGCCCCAGAAGCGGGTCCTGCGCTCATGGAGTGGCTTGCCGGTCATGACATAGCGGGTGTGCATGATCGCGATGAGGGGGGCCAGGCCCAGGGTCAGCACGACGAACAGGAAGTGCAGACTCCCCGTCACGGCGAACTGCGTCCGGGCCAGGTCGAGCACATCCATGACGTCGCCTCCTTTGTTGTGTTTGCCTACCTATAGGCACTCTACATGTAGCTGGCCTATATGTAGGATGCCTACACGGGAGATAGGCTGATGACGTGAGCGAGCGAAGTGAACAAGCCGTCGAGCATGACGACGCGGTCTTCGAGCGGCCGGTCAAGGGAGATCGCGTGAACACCGATGCGCTTCGCGGGCACATGGACGCCCTGCTGCTCTCCGTGCTGGAGCACGACCCCCTGCACGGTTACGCGATCATCGAGGCCTTGCAGGAGCGCAGCGGCGGCGCGCTGACCGTGCCGACCGGCACGGTCTATCCGGCGCTGCGGCGGCTGGAGCAGGCGGGATACCTCGCCAGCGAGTGGGCCACGGTGGGCGGGCGCAGGCGGCGCACCTACCGGCTGACCCCCTCGGGCCGTACGGCGCTGGCCGGGGAGCGCTCCGCCTGGCGGGAGTTCGCCGGCGCGATCGGCAGCGTGCTGGAGCCTCGGGCCACGCGGTGAGGAGCCCGTGCGGTGACGGGCGGTGTGCCGGAGCCTCGGGCCGCGCGGTGAGGGGTCCGGCGGGCTGCGGGAGCCCGGGTCACACGGTGATCGAGTCCGCGAGCCGCGCGGTGCCGGGCTCTCGCCGGGTGAGACGCAGGCACCGGGCCGCGCAGTAGAGCTGCAGCAGCCAGGACGCGCAGGTCATCAGCGCGGCCGGGATTCCCAGCGGAAGGCCGGAGAGTTTCGCCGGCCCGTTCGCGCCGTAGGTCAGCGCCAGGCTCAGGATGAGCGTGATCGGCAGTATGGCGCAGATCAGCATGGCCAGCGACCGGGTGACGAGCCGGGGCCGCCGGATCCTGCGCAGGCCGCGGCTCAGCGCGAGCAGTGTGACCCCGCCGAGCACGCCGACGAACATCTGGAGGATGTCCAGGCCGCGGGAGACCGGGATGAACCAGGAGGGCCAGGCCGCGTAGGCCGCCGGGTCGCCGGGGAGGGTCCGCCAGGTCAGGGTCCACATGAGCGTGGTCAGCGGCACGCTGAGAAACAGCAGGCAGGCCAGCCGGCGTCCCGCCGATATGGAGAGCCCCTCCTGGTAGCCCGGTGCGATCTCGCTGATCGGGCCGAACTCCTCGACCGCGATCCGTTCGGCCTCGGCCCGGTCCAGTCCTTCACCCTCCAGCGCCTCGGCGGTGTCGAGCAGGCTGTCGCGCGCTTCGGTGATCATGTCGAGCTTCGGGCCTCGCGGGCCTCTGAGGGCATGGCTGAGCCCGGTCACGTAATCGTCGATGACACCGGTGCTCGTCATGTTCTCCCCAGCCGCATGATCCCTTTCAGGGTAATCACTCCCATCCTGGTCGTCCCTTCGGGGCCGGCGCATCGGGGACCACCCTGAGAAGACCCCGAGCCGGCTCGTGTCCGCTTCGCCCGAGATCGGCGAGCGTTCTCCTCATCGGTCCGGGTCGGTGGCCCGGAAAGCGCGTCGGCGCCACCAGCGCAGCGCCCGCCCTCCGCGCTGGGGCAGGGCGAGAGAGCAGTCGCGCAGGCGGAGGCGCTCGGGATGGAGGATCCCGGTGAACAGGCAGGCGCTGAGGTCCAGGCCGGTCAGCTCCAGTTCTTCGGAGTCGACTCCGTGCAGCGAGGTCACTCTGGCCGTGCCCTTGCCGCTGAGCGTGGCCGGGCCGCGAAGCGTGGCTCCTTCGAGATCGGCGTCCGCGTCGTTGAGGCGTACGGTCAGCCGCCCGGCCACCCGCAGGCGCCGCAGATCCACCGAGCAGCCGTCGGCGGCCAGGTCGAGATCTCTGCCCGCCCACGCGCCGGCGAGGGTCAGGTGGCGGCCGACCGAGGCCGGGGTCAGATAGCCGCCCGCCGCGAATCGCGCCGCCTCGAACCCGGCCAGCCCGCCGAACCTCGCCTTCCGGAACGAGACGGTACGGCGGAACCGGCAGCCCCTGAAGGTCGCGTCACCGGCGAACCGGGTGTCGTCAAAGGCGACGAACCCCTGGAAGTCGGCATTTTCGAAGGACGCGGTACGGCCGAACACGGCCTCGCCGAACAGCGCGTCGCTGCCTATGGACACCCGGTCGAAGGCCGCGTGACCCGCGACGGTGACACCGTGCAGGGACAACTCCTCGGCGAACCGGACCTCTCCGAAGGAGACGTTGCTCGCGAAACGGGCGTCGCAGAACGAGGCGAGGCGCTGGAAACGGGCGTGGTCGAACGAGACGTCCCCGCCGAACACGACGTCGCCGAACCTGACGCTCTCGGGAAAGAGCGCCCAGTCGAACCTCGCGCGGCCCAGGTAGCCGTGCGTGGCGGCCAGGATCCGTTCCAGCAGGCGCCCGCTGACGGTGGTGGCCCGCAGATCGACCGCCGAGCCGGAGGACAGACCGTGGATGACGTCGTCCAGCTCGCCGGGATCCAGGTGGGCCATACAGCGCCCGTACGGTTGCCGGGCTGATCCGGTGCACTGCGGGGAGACGGCGCAGGTGATCCAACCCACGTCCAGAGTTCTCATACATGGTAGGTACCCGCAGACGACCGCCGCACCAAGTTCTAGGTCAAGGCAAGCCAGATCTCGCGGGCCAACTGGACATGAATTGTCAAGATTTGATTATTTAGCCTCCTAACTACCCATAGGTAAGTGATGTCCGGCTAAAGGGGCTCTACGCTCCCGGTCATGCGTGCTTTATCCCGGGCCTTCACCGCCCTCGTCGCCCTCAGCGTCACCGCCGGTGTCGCGGCCTTCACAACAGCACCGGCTCTGGCGGAGCCGGGCACCGTCGTCATCAGCCAGGTCTACGGCGGAGGTGGCAACAGCGGAGCCCCGCTCGCCAACGACTTCGTCGAGCTGTTCAACCGCGGTGCCGCACCCGTCGCGCTGGACGGCTGGTCCGTCCAGTACGGCAGCGCCGCCGGCACCGGCAACTTCGGCGCCAACCCGGTCGTCTCCCTGTCAGGCACGCTCGCGCCGGGCCGGTACCACCTGGTCCAGCTCGCCGGCGGCGCCAACGGAGCCGCCCTGCCCACGCCGGACAGCACCGGCGCGATCAACATGAGCGGCACCGCGGGCAAGGTCGCCCTGGTGCGCTCGGCCGAGGGTCTGGCCTGCAACGGCGGCTCCACCCCCTGTACGCCGGAGCAGACGGCGCTGATCGCCGATCTCGTCGGGTACGGCACCGCGAACTACTTCGAGGGCACGGTCGCTCCCGCCCTCTCCAACGGCACCGCCGGGCTGCGCAAGGATCACGGCTGCGCCGACACCGACGTCAACGGCGCCGATGTGGAGGCCGCGGCCCCCGCGCCGCGCAACACGGCCACCGCCCCGGCGCCCTGCGGCGGGGTCGAGCCCACGCCGGAACCGACCGTGGAACCCACGCCGACCCCCACGCCGACGTGTGAGACCCCGGCCACCCACCAGATCGCCCAGGTGCAGGGAAGCGGTGACATCAGCCCGCTGGCCGGCCAGGTCGTCCGCGTCGAGGGCATCGTGACCGCCGACTTCCAGGAGACGAACCAGCTCGGCGGGTTCTTCCTGCAGGACCCGACCCCGGACGCCGACCCCGCCACCTCCGACGGCCTGTTCGCCCTCGCCCGCAGCTCCTTCAAGGACGTCAAGGTCGGGGACCGGGTGCTGGTCACCGGCAAGGCCGTGGAGTTCAACGGCTGGACCGAGCTGTCGCCGGTCACCTCCGTCGACATCTGCGGCACCGGAAAGTCGATCAAGCCGACCAGGCAGAGCCTGCCCCTGCCCGCCGGCGCGACCTTCGAGCCGGTCGAGAGCATGCTCGTCACCTTCTCCCAGGCGCTCACCCTCAACGACCACTACAACCTGGGCCGTTACGGCGAGATCACCGTCTCCTCCGACGGCCGCACGTTCCAGCCGACCGACCGCTCGGGCGTGGACGCCGCCAAGAACGCGCGCCGGAGCCTGCTCGTGGACGACGGCTCCAGCGTGGAGAACCCGCCGGTCATCCCCTACACCGACCCGCGCACCGCCCGTCTGGGCGACACCGCGCTCGGCGCCACCGGCGTGATGGGGTACGGCTTCGGCAAGTACCGCCTCCAGCCGACCAAGCCGATCAAATTCCTGGGCCTCAACCTGCGCCTGCCCGCCCCGTTCCCGGTCATCGGCAACGTCAGGGTGGCCAGCTTCAACACCCTCAACTGGTTCACCACCCTGGGCTCGCGCGGCGCGAGCAACGCCGCGGAGCAGCAGCGCCAGCTCACCAAGCTGGTCGCGGCGCTCAAGGGCATGAACGCCGACGTGGTCAGCCTGATGGAGGTCGAGAACAACGGCCAGACGGCGCTCCAGGCCCTGGTCGACGCGCTCAACGCCCAGGTCGGGGCGGGCACCTACAAGGCGCTGGCCCACCCCTACCCCGGCACCGACCAGATCCACGTGGCGATGATCTACAAGCCGGGCAAGGTCCAGCCCGTCGGCGCGGCCCAGTTCTCGACGGACCCGGTCTTCCGGCGGCCCCCGCTGGTCCAGACCTTCCGCCGGGTCCAGGGCGGGGAGCCGTTCACGGCGATCGTCAACCACTTCAAGTCCAAGGGCTGCGACGCGAGCGCCGTCGGCCCCGACGCCGACAACGGCGACGGCCAGAGCTGCTTCAACGGCGAGCGCGTCCGCCAGGCACAGGCGACGCTGAGCCTGATCAAGACCCTGAAGCTGCCCAACCCGCTGGTGCTGGGCGACCTCAACGCCTACGGCGAGGAGGACCCGATCGCCACCCTGGAGGCCGGCGGCCTGACCAGCCTGACCAAGAGGTTCGTCCCGGCGCCGCTGCGCTACAGCTACCTCTTCGACGGCCTCGCCGGTGAGCTGGACCACGCCCTGGCCGGCAAGGACCTGCTCAAGCGAGTGACCAGCACGACGATCTGGCACATCAACTCGGACGAGAGCCGGATCAACGACTACAACACGGAGTTCAACCCGCTGAGCCTCTACCGGCCCGACGCGTTCCGCTCCTCCGATCACGACCCCGTGGTCATCGGTCTCACCCTGCCGGGCGGCAAGCGCTGACCCCGGTCTCCGGGGCCAAGCCCTGATCCACAACCATAAGAGGGCCCCTCGTCTTCACCGAGGGGTCCTCTTCGACGTGAAAACCCGTTGTCGCCGGCGCCGTTCCCCGGGGAGGATCACGTCCATGAGCCGCCCCGTCATCTCCGAGATCCCGACCGGTCCCGTGGCCGTCCCGGGCGTCGTCACGGCGCTCGCCGGCGACGACACCGTCACCCCGGTGTGGCACAACGCGCTCGGCGGTCTGACGTTCCGGCTCGATGACGGGCGCGACGGCATCAGATACGTCAAGTGGATCGCCGCCGGCACCCCGGAGATCGACCTCCCCGGTGAGGCGGAGCGCCTGGTCTGGGCGCGGCGATGGGTGACCGTCCCGCGAGTCGTCGAGCACGGCACGGACGCCGACGGCACCTGGCTGGTCACGGCGGCGGTCCCCGGCCTCTCCGCGGTGGACCCGCGGTGGAGTGTCGACCCGGCGACCGCGGTGGCCGCGATCGGCCGGGGACTGCGCCTGCTCCACGACGCCCTGCCCGTGGACCGGTGCCCGTTCGACTGGGGCGTCGATCGTCGGCTCGCACGCGCCGACGAGCGCATCGCCGGCGGAGAGGGACCGGCCGACCGGTTCCCCGAGCACCGCCGCCTCGAAACCGCGGAGGCGAGGGCCCGCATCGGCGAGCCGCCCGCGATCGACCGCCTGGTCGTCTGTCACGGGGACGCGTGCGTCCCCAACACCCTGCTGCACGACGACGGCACGTTCGCCGCGCACGTCGACCTCGGTTCGCTCGGGGTGGCCGACCGATGGGCCGACCTCGCGGTCGCGGCCTGGAGCACGGAGTGGAACTACGGCCCGGGCTACGACGGCATCGTGTACGACGCGTACGGGATCACCCCGGACCCGGAGCGCATCGCCTACTACCGACTGCTCTGGGACATGGCGTGATCGGTCGCGTGCCGCTCAGCCCGGCGGTCGCACCGTTCCGCCCGCCGTCCGCCGCGCCATAATTGGTCTCGCCGACACCGGCAGTGGCCGGATGCCGGCTCGACACACGGGGAGAATCCATGCCTTTCGCCGACGAACTCATCGGCGACCACACCGCCAAGTCGCTGATCGAAGCGGTCGCGGCGGTCGCGCCCGGCGCGCCGCTCGCCGCGCTCCGCACCGCCGCCGGCGAACTGGCGACCCGGTCACTGCGGGAACGCAGCGACCTGCTCAGAGACGCCCTTCTGCGGGACCTGCCCGGTGACTACGACGCGTTCGCCCGCACGATCCGCGCCGCGAAGACCGGGGAGCTGCCCTTCAGCGGGTGGCTGATCTGGCCGGTCACCGGCGCGATCGCCGCGAAGGCGGTCGACGGCGGCGGCGTCGACGCCTTCGACGACGCCATGGCCGTGCTCGCCGAACTCACCTCTCGCCTCACGTCCGAGTTCGCCATCCGCGTGCTCCTCGACCACGACGTCGACCGGGCGCTCGCCGCCGTTCTGACCTGGGTCGCCTCACCTGACGAACATGTCCGCCGCCTGGCGTCCGAGGGCACCCGGCCGTTCCTGCCCTGGGCGAAACGGGTTCCCGCCCTCCTGGCCCGCCCTCGGGCGACCCTTCCCGTCATCAACGCCTTGTACCGCGACGAGAGCGAGTACGTGCGACGCTCCGTCGCCAATCACCTGAACGACCTGAGCAGGCAACAACCGGACCTCGTCGTCGAGACCGCGGCGGCCTGGCTCTCGGAGCCTGACGAGCACACGGCGCGCCTCGTCAGGAACGGCCTCCGCACCCTCGTCAAGAAAGGCCACCCCGGTGCGCTCGGACTGCTGGGGTTCGCTCACGTCGACGGTATCGACGTCGTCGGACCGACCCTCGCGGAGACGCGGGTCCCGTTCGGCGGAACCGCCGGTTTCACCGCGACGATCACCAATACCGCGGCCGAGCCGGCGACGCTCGCCATCGACTACATCGTGCACCACATGAAGGCGAACGGCGATCAGCGCGGTAAGACCTTCAAACTCACCACCATGACGCTGGCCCCCGGCGAGCGACGAGAGCTCTCTCGCAAGCACTCCTTCCGTGAGATCACCACCCGGCGCTACTATCCGGGCGCGCACGCCATCGAACTCCAGATCAACGGCGTCGCCTCCGGCCGAGGCGAGTTCACCCTCGTGGCGGCCGACTGACAGGCGCCAAGGGGCCCGCGGAGGCGAACGACCGTCACCGGCCCCGGCTTTTTCCGTCCGCGATGCGGGATGGAATGCCCGGCGCCGGGAAGTGGTTATGCCAGCCGTACAGACGTGAACGACAAGAGGAGCCAACCGGTGGCGACCATCGAGGTAACCGAGAAGAACTTCAACGACATCGCCGATGAGGGGATCGTCCTGCTGGACTTCTGGGCGGCTTGGTGCGGACCGTGCCGCACTTTCGGCCCGATTTTTGAGAAGTCGTCGGAGAAGCACGACGACATCAAGTTCGGCAAGATCGACACTGAGGCGCAGCAGGCGCTGGCCCAGGGGTTCGAGATCACCTCGATTCCGACCATCATGGCGATCCGTGACGGCATCGTCGTCTTCGCGCAGCCCGGAGCGCTGCCCGCGCCCGCCCTTGAAGACCTGATCGGTCAGGTTCGCGCGCTCGACATGGATTCGATCCGGGCCGAGCTCGCGAACGAGGTGGGCATCCAGAAAAGCTGACGCCCGAATCAAAAAGCCCCGCGACCGGTGACGGTGCGGGGCTTGCCGATGGGCTGTCCGGCCGGACCGAGCGGTGGATCTCGCCGCCTCTCGGCCGGACCTGGAGGCCCGGACCTGGAGGCGGAGCCCTCCGATCAGGCCGGGAGGCGGATCTTCGCCGGCCAGACCCGACCGGGAGGCGGAGCCTCCCGATCAGGCGGGGAAGGACGATTCCACCGGTCCCGATCGGGCCGGAGGCGGAGCCGTCCGATCAGACCGAGCGGTAGAGCTCCGCGACCCTGAAGGCCAGGTCCAGCGACTGGCTCCGGTTCAGGCGCGGGTCGCAGGCCGTCTCGTAGCGCCGGGCCAGGTCGTCCTCGACGATCTCCGTACCGCCGCCCACGCACTCGGTGACGTCGTCGCCGGTGAGCTCGATGTGGACGCCGCCGGGGTGGGTGCCGAGCGCCCGGTGCACCTCGAAGAAGCCCGCCACCTCGTTCAGGACGTCGTCCAGGCGGCGGGTCTTGTGGCCGCTGGGCGCCTCGAAGGTGTTGCCGTGCATCGGGTCGCAGATCCACGCCACCTGGGCGCCGTCGGCGGTCACCTTCTCCACCAGCGAGGGAAGGTGGTCGCGGATCTTCGAGGCCCCCATCCGGGTGATGAACGTCAGGCGCCCGGGCTCGTTGGCCGGGTTCAGCTTCTCGACCAGGGCGAGTGCCTCCTCGGCGGTGGTCGTCGGGCCGAGCTTCACCCCGATCGGGTTGCGGATGCGGGAGAAGAACTCCACGTGCGCGCCGTCGAGCTGACGGGTGCGCTCACCGATCCAGACCATGTGCGCCGACACGTCGTACGGCATGCCGCTCAGGGAGTCGATCCGGGTGAGCGCCCGGTCGTAGTCCAGGATCAGGGCCTCGTGGGAGGAGTAGAACTCGACGCTGTGGAACTCCTCGGGCTCGGCCCCGCACGCGCGCATGAACGCCAGCGCCTGGTCGATCTCCCGGGCGAGCCGCTCGTAGCGCTTGCCGGCGGGTGACTCGCTCACGAAGTCGCGGTTCCAGGCGTGCACCTGGCGCAGGTCGGCGTAGCCGCCCTTGGTGAAGGCGCGGACGAGGTTCAGGGTCACCGCGGAGGAGTGGTAGGCCTGCAGCAGCCGCCACGGGTCGGGGATGCGGGACTCGGGCGTGAAGTCGAAGCCGTTGATCATGTCGCCGCGGTAGGCGGGGAGTTCCACGCCGTCGCGGACCTCGGTGTTCTTGGAGCGGGGCTTGGCGAACTGCCCGGCCATCCGGCCGATCTTCACGACCGGGACCTTCGCCGCGTAGGTGAGCACGATCGCCATCTGCAGCAGCGTCTTGAGCTTGTCGCGCACGTCGTCCGCGGTGGCGCCTGCGAAGGTCTCCGCGCAGTCGCCACCCTGCAGGACGAAGGCCTCGCCCCGCGTCACCGCGGCCAGATCCGCTTTGAGGTTGTCACACTCCCCGGCGAACACGAGGGGCGGAAGGCCCCCCAGCTGGTTGACGACCTTGTCCAGCTCGCCGCGGTCGGGCCACTCGGGCTGCTGCGCCGCAGGCAGCTGCCGCCAGGAATCGAGGTTGATGCTCACGACATACCAGGCTATTGCAACCGGGAGATCAAACTAACCCAATGTCCACAGACTGAGAATGTCTTTATGCCTGGTGAGATTTCACGGGACTTCTGACGTGTTCCGGAAGGACGCCGAAACCGATGAAACGGCAGGCCAGAGAGCCGATGACGGGGATCCGAGCGATATTCGGGGGCATCCGTGCCGGTTTGCTGCCTTTGGATAGGACTGGGCGGATCAGCTGATTCTGCACCACGCGCTGGGCGAACTGGGTGATCATGGTGGGCAGGGTGCGGCGGCGCTGGACCCCGGCGAGCAGGGACTCGGGAACGGCGGCTCCGTCCGCCAGCGGTCCGGCCAGCAGGTTGGCCGCGGCCACCGCGTCCTGCACGGCCAGGTTGATGCCGACGCCGAAGATCGGGGACATGGCGTGCGCGGCGTCGCCGATGATCAGCAGGCCGGGACGGTGCCAGCGGCGCAGCCGATTGAGGGCGACCGACAGCATGCTGACGTCGTCGAAGTCGGTGATCAGCTCGACCCGGTCCTTGAGGAAGGGCAGCAGGCCGGCGACCGGTTCGCGGAGCGCGTCCACGCCACGGGCCCGAAGGGCGTCGAAGCCGCCCTTGGGAATCACGTAGGCGAGCTGCCAGTGGGTCTCGCGGTTGATCGCCACCATGAGCTTGCCGGTGGAGACGCGGAGGAACGTCCTGTCGGGGTCCGTCGCCTCGTGCGGCAGCCGGAACCAGAGAACGTCCATCGGCGCGGCGTGTTCCACGGGGACGAGCCCCGCGGCCCGGCGCACGTCGGAGTGCCGGCCGTCGGCGGCCACGGTGAGCGTCGCCGGAAGCTCGTGCTCGCCGGAGGCGTCGCGGTAGCGGATCCCGCGCACAGCGTCGCCCTCACGGATCACACCGTGCACCTCGGCCTCCATGATGAGGCGGAAGTTCGGATACCGCTTGGCTGCGCTGATCAGCAGGTCGAGGAACTCCCACTGCGGAACGAAGGCGATATACGGATATTTACTCTTGAGCTTGGACAGGTCGGCGATCAGTAGCGAGGCGTCGTCGGTCTGCATCCTCAGACTGTCCACCTTGCGGTGCGGGAGCCGGTGGAACTCCTCGGCCAGGCCGAGCTCGTCGAGGATCTGGAGGGTCGACGGATGAATGGTGTCGCCCCTGAAGTCACGCAGGAAGTCGGCGTGCTTCTCCAGAAGCGTCACCTGGACGCCCGCCCGGGCCAGCAACAGCGCGAGCATGACCCCCGCCGGGCCGCCCCCGGCGATCACGCATGTGTTCTGGTTCATAATTCATCACCTAATGAAATCCTGACACGGAACGTTCGCGAAGGGAACCGGTTTCCGGGAAGCCGGGCGTCATCCGGTATCGGACAGGAAGGTGTGAGGCCCGCGCCACCGAGGCGCGAGGTCCGCCGAAGGCGCCCCCGACCCGCCGGAGACAATGTCTGACCTGCGGAGACAATGTCCGATGCCACGATTGTAGGCATCGGTGACAGGTGGGCCTCGCGGCGAGGTCGCTACGGGGCGGCCAGCGCGTCGAGCGCCCTGAGCGCGGCGGCGGAGGAGCGGTCGCGCAGGGAGGCGTACTCCTTCTCGGGATACTGGCGGGGGCCGTTCTCGGTCAGGATGATCAGAGCGAGGTAGAGCCGGTAGAGGGCGATGCGGGCGCGGGTGGAGGCGGTGAACTCCACGACCCCGCCCGCCTCCCGGTAGCCGGCCACGATCTCGTCGCTCTCGTCCAGCTCGCCGAAGATCGTCGGGGTGACGAAGTCGGCCAGCGGATCGCCCCAGAACGCACGCTCGTGGTCGATGATGGCCTGGATGCGCGGCGTTTCGTCGAGGGTCAGGAAGACGTTGCCCGGCCACACGTCGAAGTGGACCAGGCAGGGCGTCGTCACCTCGTCCAGCACGCCCGCACTCGCCTCGATCGCCGCCGAGATCTCCGCCGCCGGCCTCGGCAGCGGGATGGCGTAACGGCGCGCGTCGGCCAGGATCGCACCGGTCATCGCCAGGAAGGCGGTCCGCCAGGTGTCACCGGTCAGGCCGGCGTGCGGGTAGCCGTAGACGTCGCCGGTGATCGCGTTCAGCCGGGCCAGATGGCGGCCCAGCTCCCGGCGGAGCGCGCGCCGGTCCGCCTCGGCCGGTTCGGTCTGGTTCCACGACACCCCGCCGAGGGCGGACAGGATCAGGTAGTCCCCGCCCAGCACGGGATCGTCGAACCCGGCGCGCAGCAGCTCCGGGCCGGGCACCCCGGCCGGTCCCGCCAGGCCGTAGACCATGGCCTCGGTGCGCAGCAGGTGCCGCTCGTAGCGCAGCTGCTCCAGCTCGGGCGGGGGCGACAGCTTGAGGACCACCTCGCGCCCGTCCTCCAGGGCGAGCCGCCACACGGCGTTGGCGAAACCGTCGGTCAGCTCGGCCGAGGCGGTCACCCCCGTGCCGAGGGCCCGTCGCACCAGCGCGTCGAGCTGGGAGGGAGTGAGCGAGCGCTTGGTCTTACTGTCCATCGCCTCACCTTAGACGGCGGAGATCGTCCAGGAGGTCTCGACCTTGTCGCCGGGCTGAAGCACGATCAGGTCGGTGCCGGAGTTGAAGGCGTCCGGCGGGCAGGTCATCGGCTCGATGGCCAGCCCCCGGTAGTCGAGGCTGCTGCCGGTGCACACCTGCGCCCAGGGCATCGACGCCGCGTCCCAGCGGATCTCGACCCCGCCGTCCGGGCCGTTCACCCGTATCCGGACCAGCCCGTCGGCGTCCGCGGCGAGTCCGGTGAAGGCGTGGTCCACGGCGGTGTCGCCGACCGTGCGCGGGGCCCTGAAGTCGTACGGCGTGCCGGAGACGTCCTCCAGGGAGCGCGGCAGCAGCAGGTCGTCCACCAGCAGCACCTTGGAGGCGGGCACGTGCAGTTCGTACTCCTTGACGTCGCCGCCCGCCAGCAGCCACGGGTGCGGGCCGCAGCCGTAGGGGGCGGGCCGGTCGCCGATGTTCTCCGCGGTCAGCGTGGTGGTCAGCCCGTCCGGGGTGAGGGAGTAGAGGACCTGCAGGTCCAGCGTGAAGGGATAGCCCGGGGTCGGGGCGAGGGTGTGCGCCAGCCGTACGAACCCGTGCTCGTCCTCCACGGCCAGCCATTCCACCGCCTGCCAGTCGACCTCGGCGACCAGCCCGTGCAGGGCGTTGCCCCTGTCCTCCTCGTTCGTCGGCAACCGGTGGACCTCACCGTCGAAGGTGTAGGAGGAACCGCCGATCCGGTTGGGCCACGGGGCGAGCAGGGCGCCGCTGTAGTAGGGGATCGGCTCGTCCGCGGGCCAGCTGGGCACCAGGTCGCGCTCACCGTGACGGAGCACGCGCAGGGCCGCGGACCGCTCGGTGATCTCGGCGTGCATGATGCCGCTGCGGAGGGTGAACTGCCTGGACACGGGGGTCCTTTCGCCGGGGAGGACAACGGGGTGGGGCGACGCCGGCCCGAGGTGAGCGGGGGCCGCCGTCCACCCGGTCAGGCGGAGGCCCGCTCGACCAGGTGTGTATCCAGTATCACGACGGGCTGCTCCAGATGCTCGCCGTTGATGCGGGAGACGAGAAGATGGGCCATCTGGCGGCCCATCATCTCGGTGGGCTGGTGCACGGTGGTGAGCGCGGGGGAGGAGTGCGCCCCGGCGGGCGAGTCGTCGAATCCGATCACCGCGACGTCGTCCGGGATCGCCCTGCGCTCCTCCCGCAGCACCCGGATCGCGCCCAGCGCCATCGGGTCGGAGGCGGTGAACACCGCGTCCAGGTCGGGGTTCTCAGCGAGGAGCTTGCGCATGCCGACCATGCCGCTCTCCTCGCTGAAGTCGCCGTAGGCCACGATCTCGGCCACGCCGGTCGCCAGCAGCGCGTCACGGTAGCCCGCGAGCCGGTCCACGCCCACACCCATGTCCTGCGGGCCCGCGATGGTGGCGATCCGCCGGCGGCCCTTGCCCAGCAGGTATTTGACCGCCTGCCGGGCTCCGGCCCTGTTGTCCACGTCGACGTAGCTGTAGGGGGTGAGACCGACGGGACGCCCGCCGATGACGGTCGGCACGCCCATGGACTCCAGCCGCCCGGGCAGCGGGTCGGCGCCGTGCAGCGAGATCAGCAGCACCCCGTCGACGTGCTGGCCGGTCAGGTAGTGCTCCAGCCGCTCGTGGTCCTGCTTCGACTGGGCCATCGCCAGGATGAGTTGCAGACCGGTCTCGGACAGGGCCGAGCCGATGCCGCGGATGGTCCCGGCGAAGTAGGGTTCGTCGAAGACCCGCAACTCCGACTCCGAGACGACCAGGGCCACGGTGTCGGTGCGACGGGTGACCAGCGCCCGCGCGGCCCGGTTGGGGACGTAGCCGAGCTCCTGGATCGCCCGCAGGACCGTGTCGCGAGCCTTCTCGCTCACCTTCGGTGAGCCGTTGATGACTCGCGACACCGTACCGCGGCCGACCCCGGCCAGAGCCGCGACCGCCTCAAGCGTCGGACGACGGTCGCCGTTCATGTTCTCGCCCCCATAGATGATTACCGGCTCTTATTCTGCCGGACCGCTCAGGCCTCCACGCCTGATGGTCCCGGAATACCAGAGAGCGCTCTCTTTGGGAACTCTGAGCTGGGTCTCATAATCGACGTGAACCAGGCCGAACCGCTTGCCGTACCCCCACGCCCACTCGAAGTTGTCCATCAGCGACCAGGCGAAGTAGCCCTCCAGCGGGATTCCCGCCTCGATCGCGGCGTGGCAGGCGCGCAGGTGAAGGTCGATGTAGTCGACCCGGTCGCGGTCGTGGACCACACCGTCGGCGTCCACGACGTCGTGGAAGGCCGCGCCGTTCTCCGAGATGACCAGCGGGATCCGGGGGTAGTCGGAGACCAGCCGCCGCAGGATCTCCCCCAGCCCCGAGCCGTCGATCTCCCAGCCCATGTCCGTGACCGGCCGCCCGCCCTCGACGAACGACACGTGCTCGCTGCCGACCCAGGGCGACCCGGTGTCGGTGGGCGCCGCCGCGGCCGACGCCGCGCCGCCCGGGGTTCCGGAGACGGTGAAGCGGCTGTAGTAGTTGATCAGCAGTTTGTCGAGCGGCGTCGAGATGACGTCCAGGTCGCCGTCCCGGACGAACTCGCCCACCTCGCCGAAGTCCTCCAGCACGTCGGCCGGATAGGCGCCCTTCAGCAGGGCGTCCAGGAAGAATCGGTTCTGCAGGCCGTCGATACGGCGGGCGGCGTCCAGGTCGGCCTCGGAGCCGGTCTGCGGCGTGATCGCGTAGAGATTGACGCAGCCGCCGATCTTGGTGTCGGCCCGCTGGGCCCGCATGGCCTGCGAGGCCAGGCCGTGCGCCAGGAGGAGGTGATGGGCGGCGTGTACGGCCTGCGCCGGATCTCGACGCCCCGGCGCGTGCTCGCCGGAGGCGTACCCGAGGAACGCCGAGCACCAGGGCTCGTTGACCGTACTCCAGTTGCGGACCCGGTCGCCGAGCGCGTCGTGCACGACCGCCGCGTAGTCGGCGAAGCGCTTCGACGTTTCGCGTGAAGGCCAGCCTCCCGCGTCCTCCAGGGCCTGGGGCAGGTCCCAGTGATAGAGCGTCACCCAGGGGTCGACGCCCCGCGAGAGCAGCTCGTCGACCAGGCGACTGTAGAAGTCGAGGCCCTTGGCGTTGATCGCGCCGCTGCCGTCGGGCTGGATCCGGGGCCAGGAGACGGAGAACCGGTAGGCGCCGAGACCGAGGTCGGCCATCAGCCGAACGTCGTCGCGGTAACGGTGGTAGTGATCGATGGCCACTTCGGCGTGCTCGCCGTTGACCACCCGTCCGGGCTGCCGGACGAAGGTGTCCCAGATGGAGAGACCGCGGCCGTCTTCGGAGACGGCGCCTTCGATCTGGTAGGCGGAGGTGGCCGCGCCCCAGACGAAGTCCGTTGGGAACACCAGATCCGGGGTCTGAATCCGCGTTTCTTGCGTGGTCACGCTTTGACCGCACCTTCCATGAGGCCGCCGACGATCTGACGGCCGAACGCCACGAAAACGATGAACAGAGGGAGGACCGAGGCCGCCGTGCCGGTGAAGAGCATGACGTAGTCGGTACCGTGGGCCTGGTTGAGCGCCGCGATCGAGGTCTGAACCACCGGGTTGTCCGGGTTCAGGACGATCAACGGCCACATGAACTCGTTCCAGGTCTGCATGAAGACCAGCAGCGCGAGCACCGCCATACCGGGACGGAGCGCGGGCAGGATGACGTTCACATAGATCCGCATGGTGGAGGCGCCGTCGACGCGGGCCGCCTCGACCAGCTCGTCCGGGACCGCCTGGGTGGCGTACTGGGTCATCATGAAGACCCCGAACCCGTTGACCAGGAACGGCAGGATCACCGCCTTGAGCTGGCCGGTCCAGCCGAGGGTGACCATGAGCTCGTACAGCGGCACGATGCCCATCTGCTGGAGGGGGACCATCATCGTCACCAGGATCAGGCCCAGCAGGATCTTGCTGCCCTTGAAGCGGAGCTTCGCGAAGGCGAAGCCGGCCAGGGTGGAGATGAACACGACCGACAGGGTCACGGTGACCGAGACGATGGCCGAGTTGATCAGACCGGTGAGGAAGTAGGCGTCCTCGGTGGAGAACAGCCTGGCGACGTTCTCGCCGAGGTGCCCGCCGGGCAGCAGCGGCGGCGGGACGTCCATCGCCTCCTCGTTGGTCCGCGTGGCCATGATGAACATGTAGTAGATGGGGAAGGCCGAGAGCACGAGCGCGAAGGCCAGGACGACCTTCGTCAGCGGGCCGGCGTCCCAGATGCGGTTCCGCGCGGCCGAAGCCGTGTGGCGCGGCCGGGATTGGATGGCCGTCACTTGGAACCCCCGATACGGCGGGTGAAGGAGTAGTTGATGAGCGTGCCGATGAGGATCAGCACGAACAGCAGCCACGCGGCGGCCGCCGCGTAACCGAAGTCGAAGTCGCGGAACGCCTCCTTGACGATGAACATCGCCACGGTCTGGTACTGGCCGGTGGTACCGCCGGCCATCGTCGGGTTGCCGTCGAACATGACCGGCTCGGTGAACAGGGTCAGCCCGCCGATGGTGGAGATGAACACCGTGAAGATGATCGTCGGGCGCAGCATCGGGACGGTGATCTGCCAGAACTGCCGCCTGGCCGTGGCGCCGTCGATGGCGGCGGCCTCGTAGAGATCCTTGGGGATGGTCTGCATGGCGGCGAGCAGGATGATCGCGTTGTAGCCGGTCCAGCGCCAGTCGATCATCGTGGAGATCGCGATCCACGAGGACCACTTCTGGTTCTGCCAGTTGATCGGGTCGACGTCGAAGAGGCTGAGGAACCAGTTGATCATGCCGTAGTCCCGCCCGTAGAGCTGGGTGAAGACGACGGCGACGGCGACGACGGAGGTGATCAGCGGAAGGAGCACGCCGAGGCGGAAGAAGAGCCGACCCCGGATGCGCTTGTTGAGCGCGTTGGCCAGGAGCAGGGCCAGGGCGAGCTGCGGGATCGTCGACATGGCGAACATGCCGAGCGTGTTGACCACCGCGTTCCAGAAGGCCCCGTCGGTGATCAGTTCGGTGTAGTTGTCGAACCCGACGAGGGTCTTGTCGCCGGCGAGCTCCCATTCGTGCAGGGACACCCAGAGGGTGTAGCCGAGCGGGAAGATGCCGAAGATCGCAAAAAGCAGGAAGTAGGGGGAGACGAGGAAGTAGGGAGTCGCGCGGAGGTCGAACCGGGCGAACCCTCTGCTCCGTCCCGGTCCCCGGTGTCCCGCGGACCGGCGGGGGCCGGGCCGGGGAGGAGCCGGGGTGTCGACGTGCAGGGTCATCGGTCAGAGCCTTTCAGCCAGGGGGCAGGCGACCGGCCCGGCGGCGGTGTCACCGTCGCCGGGCCGATGCGGATCGGGACGGGATCAGCCCGCTGCCTTGACGCCGGCCTCGACGAACCTCGTCCAGGCCTGGTCGTAGGGGATCGAGCCCTGGTCCATGCCTTCCAGGACCTTCTCCACCGAGGTCTTGACCTGGGCGTGCTTCTCACCGAGGAAGGTGGGAAGCAGGTCCTTGACCGAGGCGCCGAAGATCTGACCGGTCGGGGCGTCGTTGAAGAACGGGTTCTTCAGCTCGCTGACCGCGGGGTCCTGCTGCGCGGGGATGGAGCTCGGGAAGGCCGCGGCCTCCTGGAAGGCCATGACGTGGCCCTCCTTGCCGGTGAGGTAGTTCAGGACCTCGGCGGCTTCCTTGGGGTGCTTGCTCTGCTTGGGCACCGCGAGGTAGGAACCGCCCCAGTTGCCCGCGCCGCCGGGCACGGCCGCGACGTCCCACTTGCCCTTGTTCTCGTCACCGGCCGCACCGGAGACCACGCCGAGCATCCAGGCCGGGCAGCCCATGGTGGCGAAGGCGCCCTTCTTGATGGCGGCGTTCCACGGCGGGGTGAAGGAGGCGAGCTTGGCGGTCAGGCCCGCCTCGCTGAAGCTCTTCACCAGGTCGAAGGAGGTCTTGATGGCGGGGTTGGTCTCGAGGACGAGCTGGTTGCTCTTGTCGAAGTAGGCGACGTTGCCGTTCTTCGGCGCCTCCTGCGACAGGATCACGTTGTAGAGCGTGTTCGGGCCGTCGAGGAACTTGGGGTCGGACTTGCCGGGGTTGGCGGCCTGGAACTTCTTGCCGATCTCCATGAACGCGCTCCAGTCGGGCCAGAGCTTGCCGACCTCCTCGCGCTCGGTGGGCAGACCGGCCTTTTCGAACAGGTCCGTGCGGTAGCACATGGTCATGCCACCGATGTCGGTGCCGAGGGCGAACAGCTTGTTGTCGGCGTTGATGCCGTTGTCCCACTTCGCCGCGGGGAAGTCGGCCTTGCGGCTCTCCAGGCCGTACTCGGCGAGGTCGGTGAAGAACTGCGGACGGGCCTTCATGAGGCCCATCGCGCCCTCGTCCACGGCGATGATGTCGGCCGCGCCGCTGCCGGCCTGCAGGCGCTGGAGCAGTTGGGGCAGGTAGACGTCCTCAAAGCGGTCGGTCAGGTTCTGGTACTTGACCTGGATGTTCGGGTGCGCCGCGTTCCAGGTTTCCACGGCCTTGTCGTAGCCGAAGTTCTCGCCGCCGCCGAAGGTGTGCACGGTGATGGTCACCGGCTCGGCCGCGGCCGAGGAGCCGCCGGCGTTCGCGGCGGGTGCGGGGGACTCACTCGAACCGCAGGAGGTAATCGCCAGGGCGGTGGCCGCCATGACTGCGACTGCGGCGAGTTTGCCATGTCGCGTGTTGTTCAACATTCCGGACCCCTCTCAGGTGGTCGCCCGAATCAGTGGGAGGTGGCAACGCGAGGCCGGCCCCCGAAACTCGGCCTGCGACGCGGCGGTTCCTCGGTATGCTTTGGGAGCGCTCCCACGAAGAGTGGACGATAGGCAACCTGGACGTCAATATGCCGAAACTCAACCGTTACATCTAGCCGGTTTGCGGGTGACTAACTGGCATGAAGCAGACAAAGCTCTCAGCAGGACAGTTGGGAGCGCTCCCATCTCATGCACATACAGTTAGGACATTTTGCAGGTGAGGAGGGGTGAGGGGTCCCGTCCGCGCCCACCCTTCCGGGCTCGTGCGGCGCGTGTCACCCCTCGGCGCCGCGACCTTTCTGTGTCCTCTTCGTGATGATTTCGTGGTCATATTCGTAGCCGCTCCGTGAATCTTTCATGGCTCCGCCGCGCCTCACGCCGATCGGAGCGGGGTTCCGGGAGGCGGAGGGCCGCGGGGTCACGCGAGGCGGAGGACGCCGAAGAAGATCGAAGGAGGGGGGCGTCGAAGGAGGGGCGGCGAAAGGGGCGGCGGCGAAGAAGGAGGGGCGGCGAAAGGGGCGGCGGCGAAGAAGGGGCGGCGAGAAGGAGCGCGGCTCGATTCGAGCCGCGCTCCTTGGTCGGTGCCTGAGGGGATCAGGCGGTGTAGAGCGGGTAGCCGTAGCCGACGACCTGGGACTTGGGCCGGATGCGCTGCTCGACCACGCCGTTGCCGGTGTTGCCCTCGATCGTGGTGATCGTGCCGTTGCCGTTGTCCTTCTTCACGAGGCCGACATGGTCGATGCCGTCGATGTCCTTGCTGCCGTTCCAGTCGTAGAAGACGACGGCGCCGGGCTCCGCGACGTTGCCCCAGCGGTGGTTGTCCTTGAACCACTTGGCGTAGGTGACGGTGTAGGCGTCCCAGCCCATGGCGGGACGGATGCCGGCCTGCTCGCCGACCCAGGAGACGAACATCGCGCACCAGGGGGCGTTCGCGTAGTCCTGCACGCTACCGCCGTCGCGGGCGACGGTCTCCCTGCCTCGCGGGGAGGACTCGTACCAGGACTGGAACTTGGTTCCACCGCCCCGGGCGTTCTCTCTGATGCCGATCTGCTTCTCGGCGATGCTCAGGACCTGCTGGGCGGAGACCTTGGGGAGCTGCTCCGCCTCGATCTGGAGGCGGGACAGGGTAGGCCTGACGATCTCGGAGGAGGTGGGCTTGAGGGCGCTGGAGTTGGGGGGCTCGGCCAGGGCGGGGGAGGCCGCGATGGTCCCCCCGGCGATGGCGATCGATACGCCTGCGAGGACGCGGGCCACGTGGGTGAAGCGGAGGGTGGGGATAAGGCGATGCTTGGTCATGCGGGGGTTCGACTCCTTGCGTCGCTTCCATTCCGCCTACCGGGTTAGCTGACGGGTTCGGGCTGGGAAGTGCCCTACGACGCGCGAACGCGTTGATTCACCCCAGAAACGTGGTTCCCCGGTTCCGCTGACTGCGCGGATTCGGCGGCCGTGCTCACCTGTGTGAAGGATCCGCGCAGGTGAGTGCGGTCGGGCAATGTGGTGGCAATGCTCGGGTCCTAAAAGGCTCAGGCATTGACCTCGAATGAGACGAACCTACGCCAACCAGACAGACGAATACAAATGCCACACATTGCCTTGGCTTGGTACTACGCCTGAAAACGGGTAAAGGAAGAGCGGCTTTTCCGGCTCGATCAAGGCCCGGATTCATGGCCGTCCGGCGGTGGGCGTGTCCGTTGGCGGCGGAACGGGCGGTAGCCGCCTCAAAGTTCGGAAAAGCCTATTTTCATGGCGATTCCAAGCCTCGCCGTCGATTTGTGGATCATTGATTCGAGGTTGTGGCGGCACCGAATCGGGGCCGGTCGGGGGCCGTTGTCCATGATCGAAATCTTTAGAACACAGTATCGAGTAAAGTTCTGACCGCAATAGGGTCGAGGCGCGGATTTTTTACCTTTGACCTGCATCCCCGCCCCAATGTGAGGGTATGGGCGATCACGCGTGACGCGTCCGGTTTCGCACCTGTCCCACGCGTATCAGGCGACTCGTGTCTGACAGGGCGCCCATTGTCCTGCCGATATCGACGATCCGAATGGACGCCCGGAAGCCCGAACCGGAAATGCCGGTCGCTTCTCTTGTGCGATGCGCGAGAAGGCGGGGTTCGCGTTTTGGGTCATGCGTGGAGTCGGCGGTCGCTTGAGGGCGCGGAACGTCATGGGCTCAAGGCCGGGCATGGCGCTTTGTGGTGTTCGAACGGTGAATGCGGGACGTCGTGGCGCTCAAGTCGACGAATGCGGAGCTCCGGACCAAGGCGCCGGCCATCGCCGGTCGCGGAGGGCTGCCCGACACCATCGGCACGTTCCTCGGCGCGGGCAACGCCTTCTCCGATATCGCCCAGCAGTGGTCCGAGGGAAGCTGGGAAAAGATCGCCGAGCGCGATCCGGACGTGATCGTGCTGGCTGACCTCACCCGCGGCGGTGACGGTGACAGCGCCGCGGACAAGATGAGGTTCCTGCGCTCCGATCCCGTCGCCTCCCAGCTCACGGTGGTCAAGAACAACCGCTTCATCGTCGTGCCCGGATCGGCCGTGGACCCCTCGATCAGGGGCGTCAGCGCCGTGGAGAAGGTCTGTGAAGGACTGCGGGACCTCTACGGCTGACCCAGGACGAGCCCGCTCGACCCGACCTGACCCGGCATACGACCCGAGCCGACCCGGCATGAGCCCGCTCGACACGAACCCCGCCCACCCGATTCCCTCCCCGGAGACCGTGATGACCACTTCCACACCCTCACCGACCTCGTACGACCTGCTCTCACGCTGGGAAGAGCAGCAGGCCGCCTACGTGGCCCATCGCGAAAACCGCTTCCAGGTGATGCTCGACGTACTCGGCCTGCACTGCCCCGCGGACCTCACCGTGCTCGACCTGGCCTGCGGACCCGGATCGATCGCCGATCGAGTGCTGAGCCGTTTCCCGCAGGCGCGCGCGGTGGCCGTCGATTACGATCCGGTCCTGGCGCACCTCGCGCGATCGATCCTGGAGCGACACGGTCGAGCCACCGTGATCGAATCCGAGCTGGCACATTCGGGCTGGTCGTCGGCCCTCTCGGCGTGGAGCTTCGACGCGGTGCTGACCTCCACGGCGCTGCACTGGCTCTCTCCCGGCCAGTTGCTGGAGGTCTACACCGAGTTGGCGCGCCTGCTGCCCCCCGGCGCCGTACTGCTCAACGCCGACCACCTGCGATTCGGAGCCGACCGCCCGACGCTGCGGCACCTGTCGGCCGGCCATGACGCCGAGGTCCAGAGGGCGGCCTTCGCGGACGGCGCCGCCACCTGGGAGCAGTGGTGGGCACTGGCGGCCAGTGATCCCGACCTAACGCCCCTGATGCCCGAGCGGGAGCGACGTTTCGCCGACCGCCCGCCGCAGTCGCCGGCGCCGCTGGAGTTCCACCTCGCTGCTCTGCGTACCGCGGGCTTCACCGAGGTGGGAACCGTCTGGCAGTACCTGGATGACCACGTCGTCTTCGCCCGTCGATGACATCTCACGTATCGCCACGGGTGGCCGGACACGCCGGCCCGGACGGACCCGTCGCCGTTTCGCGAGGTGGGCGACGGCGAGGAGGTGTCTCGGCGGCCGGTGCGGGACTGGTGCTGTTGCCGTTGTCGGTGGCGCTCGCGGTGACCGTCGGAGCCGCGGGCCTGTCGATCGGTGACGTGTTCCAGACGATCGCCGTGCACCTGGGTGTCCCGCCGGCTCCTCTCACGGGCCTCCAGGACGCGATCGTCTGGGAGCTCCGCCTGCCCCGGGTGCTTCTGGCCGCGCTGGTCGGAGGGGGTCTGGCCGTGTGCGGAGCGGTCCTGCAGGCGCTGACCCGCAACCCTCTGGCCGACCCCTACCTGCTGGGCATCTCCTCGGGCGCCTCCACCGGGGCCGTGGCCGTCCTGATCCTCGGCCTGGGATCGGGGGCCGCGGCCGCCCTGACGGCGGGTGCTTTCACCGGCAGCCTGCTGGCCTTCTGCTGCGTGCTCGCACTGATAGGCATGACGTTGGGCGGCTCGATCCGCGTCGTGCTGGCGGGGGTGGCGGTCTCGCAACTGTTCGGCGCGCTGACCAGTCTGATCGTCATCTGGGCGGGTGACGATCGGAGCACTCGCGGTGTGACGTTCTGGCTGCTGGGCTCGCTCGCCTCGGCGGGCTGGACCACCGCGGCCCTCTGCGCGGCGGCCACGGGGATCGCCCTGGCGGTCTGCTGGTTCGCCTCCCCCGCCCTGGACGCCTTCGCCTTCGGACGCGAGGCCGCCGCCTCACTCGGCATCCCCCCGGCCAGGACGCAACTCATCCTGTTCGTCACCACCGCGCTGAGCACGGCGGCTCTCGTCGCCGCGAGCGGCGCCATCGGGTTCGTGGGCCTGGTCGTTCCGCACGCGGTCCGGTTCCTGGTCGGCAGCCGCCACCGCGTGCTCCTGCCGGCGTGCGCGCTGTACGGAGCGATCTTCCTGCTGTGGGCCGACACCGCAGCGCGCACACTGTTCTCCCCACGGGAGATCCCCGTCGGCGTGCTCACCGCGCTGATCGGCGTTCCCGCGTTCGCGGTCATCATGCGCCGAAGGAGCGCCGGATCATGAGCTTGGACACCCATGACGTCGTGTGGGCCGCCGGCGGCGCGCCCATCATCGACGGGATCACGATCGCCATCCCGCGGGGTGGCTTCACGGGCCTGCTGGGACCCAACGGGTGCGGGAAGTCGACCTTGCTGCGGGTTCTGGCCGGTCTGCTGCCTCCGAAGGCGGGAACGGTCCTGCTGGATCGGTGGCGGCTGAGCGAGCTGCCGCGGCGCGAGGTCGCCCGTCGTCTGGCGGTGGTCGCCCAGGAGGTGTCCGCCGACGTCGACATGACCGTCGCGGACGTCGTGACGCTCGGCCGGATTCCGCACAGGACCCGGCTCGGCGCGGTGGGCCGTGACGACGCCCGCGACGCGTGGGAGACCGAGAGGGCCCTGGCACAGTGCGACCTGGCGGGATGGGAGGACGTCACTGGTCGACGCTGTCCGGCGGGGAACGTCAGCGCGTCAACATCGCCCGCGCTCTGGCCCAGCGCCCCACCGAGCTCCTTCTCGACGAGCCGACCAACCATCTCGACATCCACCACCAGGTCGACCTCCTGCGGATGCTGGCCGCCGCACCGGCCACGGTCGTCGCCGCCCTGCATGATCTGAACCTCGCCGCCCAGTACTGCGACCATCTGCTTCTCCTGGAGGCCGGGCGGGTGGTCGCCTCGGGTTCTCCCGCCCAGGTGCTGACCGAGCGGCTGGTCGAACGTGTCTACCGCGTGAGCGTGACGGTGAACACGGGTTCCGACGGCCGTCCTCACCTGAGATACGGCTCCCTCAAGGATTCCGTGCGAGCGGAGGGCCCCGGACGGTGACCTCGGGGCCGCCGTCCGGGGACGGTTCGCCCGCGGATGGGCGAAAGCACATAGCTGCTTGTTCATCCGCAGTTCCCGGGCGCTTAAGGCCGCGGGGTTAGGTTGAGGCAGTCGTGAACGGGTCATCGCCCGGCGTGGAGGACGGTCGAGACCACGCGCGGGAGCAGGGTTCGGCCGTTGCCTGGGTGGAATCCCCGCTGCAGATGCTCTGCGCGGTGGAGGCCCACCATGCCGGGTTGCTCGGTGCTCGCAGCCGTGTCATCCCCCGGGCCAAGTTGCGCCCGCTGGAGGTGACCCACCGAGAGCTCTCCCGGCTCGCCCTGCCGCCGGGACTCGAACTCACCGCTCCCGAATCGGACATGCCCCGCTCCGGCCGGGGTACGACCGGGGCCGTGGGCGACGCCTTCTCCGGCAAGGTTCAGTTCCGCTGGCTCACCACCCTTCCCGGCCGCATCGTGATCGTCGACGACGGGCTGGCCACGATCCGGCTCCTGGAACTGCTCACCGGGCGGATGTGGACGCCCCTGTTGCGGGCTCGCGGCAACGCGGGCCGGCTCAGGACCGCTCTCGGGACGGCCGCGGGCATACGGCTGCGCACCGCCGCCCGCTCCGGCCGGCTGTCGATCTTCACGGCGCTGCCCGTTCCCGCCGAGCTGGCGCAGGCCGTACGCGACAAGGGCGCGGAGCTGGTCACCCACGATTTCACCTGGCTGCGGTCGCAGCCCCTGCGCAGGCCACGCCCCGAGGAGCGCACGATCGTTCTCGGCACCTCGCTGGTCCGCAACGGCCTGATCCACCGCGAAAACTACTTCACCTGGCTGGCCGGGCTCGGCTCCGCCGAGCCGGTGGCCTACTTCCCGCATCGCCGGGAGGACCCCAGCGATCTCGCCCGGGTCGGGGAACAGCCCGGGATCACCGTCTACGACGGCGGGGTTCCCGCCGAGATGACCCTCCGCGGGCTGGCCGCGGAGCAGCGGGTGCTGAGCCTGCCGTCCACCGCCGTCACCTCCCTGCGGGTTCTGCTCTCGGCCAGGGGGGTCGCCGTGGAGACCGTGGACGTCCCCGACGAGTGGTGGACCGCCGAGGCGGCGCCTTCGCTCCGTTCCCACCTTTCGATGTTCGCCCATCACGACACTGGAGTTACCGGTTGAAGGTCCTGGCCGTGGCCGACTCGGATTCGTACCTGAAGTGGGCGGCCTGCCTGCTCCGAGACCTGCCCTCGGGCTGCGAGACGGAGCTGGCGGTGATACGCACTCCCATCACCCCCTCTCCGGCCCAGATCCACGCCGCCGTCGACGGCTCGGCGGCCGATCCGCCCGTGCTCTCGGCCCGCGCGCTGCGCCGGACCGCGGAGCGGTTCCGGCCCGACGTGATCCTGGTGTCCTGCACCGGACCCGTGGTGGACGTGCTGGTCGCCGAGGTGCTCGCCGGGCTCCAGCCCAGGCCGGTGTTCGTCTCCGGGCTGCCGGGCATCTCCATTCCCGCGACCGAGAAGGCGTGGCTGTTCCGGAGCGGGTGCGAGCTGTTCGTGCTGCACAGCGGGCGGGAGGTCGAGGAGTTCTCGGCGATCGGCCGTGAGCTGGGCGGGGGCGGCGCCGTGGGACTGGCCAGACTGCCGTTCCTGCGGACCAGCGCGGAGGTTCCCGTCACGGGGCCGCGCAACCGGGTGGTGTTCGCGACCCAGGCCAAGGTGCCCAAGCGCAAGGAGGAGCGCGAGCGGATCCTGCTCGCCCTGGCCGCCCTGGCCGAGCGGCGGCCGGACCTGGACGTGGTGGTCAAGCTCCGCGCCCTGGACACCGAGCGCCAGACCCACAACGAGCGCTATCACTACCAGCGCCTGTGGCAGGCGCTGGCCGACGACGGCCGGGTGCGTCCCGACGGGGTGCGTTTCGCGGTGGGGCCCATGCACGAGCACCTGGCTCACGCGAGCGGGTTCGTCACGGTCAGCTCGACCGCCGCCCTGGAGGCGATCGCCCAGTCCGTGCCGCTGCTGGTGCTGTCGGACTTCGGCGTCGGGGCGGAGATGATCAACCTGGTCTTCGAGGGCAGCGGCCTGCTGGGAACCCTCGACGACCTGGCCAATGGACGTTTCCTGAACCCGGACGAAGCCTGGTGCCGGGCCAACTACTTCCACCCCGGTGGCGAGAGCGACTGGGTCTCCCGGATGGTCTCCCTGGTCGGTCAGGCCCGTTCCGGACGCCTCGTCCCCGCCACGTCGCTGCTCGACGGCCCGCAGTTCGCCGCCGCCCGCCGCCGCGCCCGCCTGCGCGTGGAGGTCCCGCCCAACGTGCTGCGCGTCGGGTACCGGGCCAAGCGGCGCATGCGCCGTTACCTGAAGGTGCTCGGCTGAGGGCGGCGCGTCTCCCGGAGGCCGTACGGGTGAGTGAGGGTCGTCACGGCCGCCGACCGGACAATTGAAGATCCATGCGGGGGAGGCGCGCGGTCCGGCAGGGTTCGGGACGGGCGCCTCCCTCGCGAAGGACCGCCTCCTTCGCGAAGGACCACGGACGAGGCCTGACCCGCGGGAAGGAAGCGGATCAGGTGAGCGTCTTGGAAAGACGGCGGCGGAGCCTGCTCAGCGTGCCGGGCTCAGAGGGCGGTGGGGCCGAAGCGGCGGGGGTCTGGATCAGTTCCAGGGCGGCCAGGCGCCGGCGCTTGAAGTAGCGGGCGGGGCCGTGGGCGTCCACGTAGGCGGCGGCCGGCTCGCGCAGCCCCGGGTGGATCTCGCTCTGCATGCAGTAACCGACCGCGCCGACCAGGGCCCCGAGGTCCACCGGCGGTGGCTCCTCCAGGGATCCGTCCGCTGACATGCGCGGTAACAGGGCGTCGGTGATCGTGACCGGGATGCGGTTGCTGTTCTCGTACGGGGTGAGCCGTTCCAGGACCAGCTCGCCGCCCATCGTCGCCACCGGCAGGCCGAACTGGCGCCGGGCGGTGATCAGAGCGGTGGAGAAGCAGCCGACCACCAGCTCGGGCCGCAGCGCCGCGAAGCACGACTCGGCGGGAACGGTCTCCGGCACGGTGGTCAGCTCGACGCCCATTTCCCGGGCCGTCTCGCGCAACTGCTGGGCGTGCCGCCGCCCGGCGGCCGGGTGCGGCTTGAACAGCACGGCGCCGAATCCCCGGGCGACCAGGCCGCGCAGCATGTCGGCGTGGAGCCCGGCCTCCTCCTCGGGGGTGACGATGCCGAGCGCGGAGAGGTACTGGCCGAGAATCATCGGCCGACCGGCGGGCAGACCTCCGGCGACGGGCTCGATCACGTTGAGGAACGCCTCGTCGGAAAGGGTCTCCGCGGGCACGCCGTACTCCGCGAGCAGCAGGGGCGTCAGGCCGGGCACGAGGTCGAGGTGGAGCAGGCGGGTGATCCGGCCCGAGATCTCCTGCGGTAGGGGGTCGCGGGTGGGACCGTAGCTCATCAGGCCGTCGGAGTAGACCGTGATCGGGCAGTCCTTGATCAGGCCGGCGAGGGTCCTGGACGGAGGCACCGCGATCGACTCCAGCACCAGCTCGTCGGGGCCTTCTCCGAGGGAGAGATGCGACCGCAGGAAGCGGCTCAGCATCGGAACCTCGATGATCCGCGCCTTCCAGTCCGACGGGTGCAGCGGGGCCACGATGTCGTTCCACGACCAGACCTCGTCGAAGCGCGGGCGCAGCGCGGCGAAGCCGGGGGCCTCGTCCAGGGGCGGGGTGACCTCCGGGATGGCCGCGTTGTTGGACACCAGCAGGAGCCGGCGGCCCTTGCGCGGCCCGAAACGGCCCTCGTCGATCGCCGCCGCCAGCGTCATCGCGCCGAACAGGGTCGAGGCGTAGAACAACTGCGTCATCAGGCCTCCAGCAGTCTCTGCAGGATCTGGTCGCGTTCCGGGTCCAGGCGGGTCGCGGCGAGCAGGTCCTGGGGCAGACGCCGCAGGAACTCGACACCGCGTTGCTCGAAGCGTGTACGGAGGTCGGGGGAGAAACGGTCGCTCAGTTCCAGGTGGTGGGCCAGAAGCGCGCAGAACGTGCGCACCGCCTTGGGGACGAACTCCTCCTCCAGGTCCGCCAGGACCATGTCGAAGGCGTCGAAGAAGTGCAACTGCCGGGCGTCGCCGGTCTGGGTCAGCGAACCGGACACCATCCGCCGGTAGAAGAGCCCGGCCAGCGAGACCACCGCGAACGAGCCGGCCTGGCGGTGCAGCCGCCAGATCCACGGCCGGTCCTCGGCGGTGTGCAGGTGCCCGGGGAAGGTCAGCAGGTCGCCCAGGTCGCGGCGGTAGATGCCGGCCCAGGCGTAGGGGTAGTCGACCATGGTCTTCACGGCGGCGGGCAGGATGTGGTCGCGTGGCTTCAGCACCGTCTCGCGGGTGGCCAGCGGCGCCCGGTGGACGACCCGCCTGCGGCCCTCGACCTGGACGTGGTCGACCCGGACGAAGTCGCAGCCGAGCCGTTCGATCGCCTCGACCAGGTCGCCGAGGTAACCGGGCGCCAGCCAGTCGTCACCGTCCATGAAGGTCAGGTAGCGGCCGGAGGCCAGGGACAGCCCGAGGTTGCGGGCGTCCGCGAGCCCGACCGGGGTCTCGTTCCGCAGGACGACCAGACCGGGTAGATCATTGCGGAAATCCTCGATGATCTGGCCGGTGGCGTCCACCGATCCGTCGTCCACCACGATGAACTCGAAGTCCCTGTGCGCGTTCCTGGCGAGCGAGGCGAGCGCGTCGGAGATGTAGAGCTCGGCGTCCCGCACCGGGACGACGATGGACAACTTGATCAAGTTTTCCTTTCCCCTCGAAGTCGAGTCGGCCGCGACACACGGTGTCGCCGTCTACGCGTCACCATCCAAGAGCCACGTGTCGCGGGCCGCACGGTGACATGGCCTGCGAGCTACGTCTTGCCGTCCACACGGTGACGAGGTCTGTGAAACCACACGTCGCCGCTCGTACCGTGACGCTTTCCGTGAACCGGGCGCCATCCCGTGGGCGGCGACGCGGTCCACGGGTCACCCGCGATGGGCGGACGGCGACGCGGCCCGAAGCCGGGCGTCGCCGTCCACGCGGCGCGGGTGACCTACGAACCGGGCGTCACCGTTCACACGGTGACGCGGCGCAGACGCGACTTGGGGGCCACCTCGCCGGGGAAGACCCGCTTGATGCCGTCGCCCAGAGCCGTCTCGATGATGCGGATGTCACGGACCAGGTGCTCGAGTCCGGCCGGCTCCAGCGAGGCGGCGTGGTCGGAGCCCCACATCGTGCGGTCCAGTGTGATGTGCCGCTCCACGGTCACCGCGCCCAGGGTCACCGCGGCCAGCGAGATCTGCAGGCCGCGCTCGTGGCCCGAGTACCCGACCGGCACGCCGTACCGCTCCTGGAGGGTGACGATCGTGCGGAGGTTGGCCTCCTCGGGGGGAAGCGGGTAGGTGGAGGTGGCGTGCATCATCACCAGTTTGGAGGTGCCGAGGATCTCCACCGCCTGGTCGATCTCCTCCAGCGTGGACATGCCGGTGGACAGGATGAGCGGCTTGCCGGTGGCGGCGAGCGCGCGCAGCAGCTCCAGGTCGGTCACGCTGGCCGAGGCGATCTTGTGGGTGACCACGTCCATGGACTCGAGGAAGTCCACCGACGGCACGTCCCACGGGGAGGCGAACCAGTCCAGGCCGCGCTCCTTGCAGTACTGGGCGATCTCGGTGTACTCCTTCAGGCCGAACTCGGTCCTGATCTTGTACTCCATGTAGGTCATCTCGCCCCACGGCGTCTGCCGGATCTGGTCGCGCTGCTCCAGCGGCACGCAGATCTCCGGCGTGCGCTTCTGGAACTTGACCGCCTGGCAGCCGGCCTCGGCGGCCACGTCGATCAGCTTGCGCGCGATGTCCAGGTCGCCGTTGTGGTTGATGCCGATCTCAGCGATCATGTAGACCGGCTGGCCGGTGCCGACCAGCGCGTCGCCGATCTGGACCGGCTTCGCGACCGGCGTGAGCCGCAGCTCGGCGCGGGGCGCGGGCGCGGTCACGACCTCGTTCACCGGGCGGGCCGCGAGGACCCGGTCGCACAGCTCCCGCACGGCTCCCGCCCCACCGGCCTTGGTGAGCACGACGCGGGCGGCGGCGCGGACCTTGGGGTGGGCGTCGGGGACCGTGATGGGCCAGCCGACGTCGCTCATCGGGCCCAGGTCGTTGACGTCGTTGCCGATGTAGGCGACGCGCGCCGGGTCCAGCCCCTCGATGGTCAGCCAGTCGCGCAGCACGGTCCGCTTGTCGGTCAGGCCCTGCAGGACCGGCACGCCGAGCTTGCGGGCGCGGGCCGCGACCACCGGGTTCTGCTCGGTGGACATGATCATCAGCTTGACGCCCGACCGGCGCAGCAGGGAGATGCCCATGCCGTCGGAGCGGCTGACCGCGACCATCTCGTGGCCGTCCTGGTCGATGTAGGCGCGGTCGTCGGTGTGCACGCCGTCGAAGTCGGTGATCACGGCGTCGACGTCGATCGGCTCGGGCCGGTCCACGAAGGGCGCCAGCGCGCGGACCATCTCCAGGTCCTCGGGGTTGTCCACCTCGATGGCGTGCCGCGACGGCACCGGCTGAACGGCGACGGAGCCGAAGAAGCGGTGGCCGTGCTCGCGCAGGCCCTCGGTGCGCATCACGTAGAACGCGCCGGTCTCACGGAAGTGCGGCTCGCGGTCCTGGCGGCGCGGGCGGAACGACGGGTCGTGGTTGACACCGGCGCCGTTGGCGCTCCACAGGAACTCGTGCGTCTCCAGCCCGGAGAACACCACGTCGGCGGTGCCGTCCAGGACCTTGGTGATCGCGGTGTCCAGATCGGCGGGATCGATGAACGCGCTGGTGCACTGGACGAGGATGACCACGTCGGGAACGTCGGACATGTGGTCGAGCACGTGCAGGACCGCCGACTCGCTGGAAGCGGTCGCGCCGCTCAGCTCGCCCGGCCGGTCGATCACGGTTGCCCCGGCGGCGCGGGCGACCTCGGCGATCTCCGCGTGGTCGGTGCTGACCACGACCTCGTCGATCAGCTCGGCCCGCACACAGGCTCTCACCGCGCGGGCGACCAGGGGGGTGCCGCCCACCGCGGCCAGGTTCTTCAGCGGTACGCCCACTGAACCGCCACGGGCGGGAACAACAGCCAGGACTCGCAAGGTAGCTCCTCATGACATACGGCAAAGGCCCCTGAGCTGGGGTGTCTTAGGAACCTAGCCACGAGGGTGACCGGAAAGGGGGTTCTGAGCTGAACGTCCAGAGTCGTCCGGCTTAACTTTCCGCGCGACCGGGAACTCCACCATGAGCCGCCCGGCCGGGCGTCACCCGGCTTCCCCTGATCACGGAGCGAAGCGGCCGGGTGACCGGTCGTGGGACGTCGCCCGGCCGGGCGACGAGGTCAGAGGGCCGCGCCGATGGAGCCCATGAGCATGGGAAGCGCGCGTTCGAGGCCGCGGCGCCAGTAGGGCCAGGTATGCGTGCCGGGGCCGTAGAAGTCGGTCGTCACGTTGGCGCCGTTCGCCGTGGCGCGCTCGGCGAAGGTCACCGACTCCAGGAGCAGGGACGCCTCGCCCTCGTCCCGCGCGGTGGAGGAACCGTCGAGCGGGCCGGGGGAGCCGTCGCCGCTGGAGACGAAAAGCGGCATCCCGCGCAGCGCGGAGGTGAGGTCGGCCGGGTTGTGGGCGGCCCACTCGCGACCCCGCGGGGAGCCCCAGAGCTTCGCGGGGTCCTCGTCGTACTGGCCGAGCAGCCAGTCGACGCCGCCCTTGCCGTTGCGGGTGTGCAGCACACCGGAGAACGAGGCCGCCGACTGGAACATGCCCGGATGGCGCGCCGCGTAGGACATCGCGCCGAACCCGCCCATGGACAGCCCCGCCACGGCCCGCCGGTCCCCGGCGCCGTAGTCGCGCTCCAGGATCCGGCGAACCTCGGTGAGGTGGAAGGTCTCCCAGCCGGGCCCGTCCCGCCAGTCGGAGTAGAAGCCGACGGAACCGCCCTCCGGCATCACGACGATCGCCGGGTAGGGCGAGGTGAGCTCCGCGGCGGCCCCCTCGGTGACCCAGGTGTCGTATCTGGACTGGCAGCAGCCGTTCAGCAGGTACAGCACCGGCCACGGTCCCGAACCCGGCCTCCAGCCCTCGGGCAGCAGCACCCGGACCACACCCTCGCGGCCGAGCGCGGCGGAGGTGACGGTGAGTTCGTGATCACGCTCACTCAGGCGGTTCACCTGCACACCGCTCGTCGTCCCACCGCCTTTGGAAAGGCCGCCGGAGGAGAACGGCCACAGCACCGCGAGCAGTACGGCGACCACTCCCGCCCCTGCCAGAAGGAGCACTCCCAGACGCACGGTTGTACGGTTCACACGGCCAATCCTCGCCTGTCCGCGTGACCACGGGAAGCCCAACGGCACATCTGGGATATCGCCGGTGAGCGGGCGGCGGCCCGTACGGCCGGCCGGATCGCCGGTCAGCGGGCGGCGGCCCGTACGGTGTGCCGTAGCAGCAGCGCGGTGGTCACCGGACCGACGCCGCCCGGGACCGGGGTCAGCGCGCCGGCCCGCTCGGCGACGGAGGCCGCGTCCACGTCACCGACCAGGCCGCCGTCCTCGGTGGGATTGGTGCCCACGTCCACCACGACCGCACCGCGCCTGACGTACTCGGCGGTGATCAGCCCGGCCCGGCCCACCGCGGCGACCACCACATCGGCGGCGGAGGTGACGGCGGGCAGGTCGACGGTGCGCGAGTGGCAGACGGTGACGGTGGCGTTCCTGTCCAGCAGCAGGTGGGCGACCGGCTTGCCGACCACGAGGGAGCGTCCGACCACGGCCACGCGCAGGCCGGTCAACGCGATCCCGTGATGCTCCAGGATCGCGACCACGGCCTCGGCCGTCGCGGGGGCGAACGCCGGAAGCCCGGCGACCAGGCGGCCGAGGGACAGGGGGCCCGCGCCGTCCACGTCCTTCTCGAACGCGATGGCGGAGGCCAGATCCTCCAGCGCGGCCCCGGCGGGCAGCGGGGTCTGCAGGATGACGCCGTGCACCGTATCGTCGGCGCTGAGCTCGGACAGCCTCTCGCGGATCGCGCCGGCCGTGGCGTCGGCGCCCAGGTCGACGACGTCACAGGAGATGCCGGCCTTCTCCGCGGACCTGGCGATCGAGCGGACGTACCACGCGGCGGACTCATCCGCCGTGGCGACCACGACCGCGAGTCTCGGCGGCCTTCCGGCGGCGGTCAGCGCGGCGGCTTCGGCGGAGGTCTCGGCGCGGATCGCGGAGGCCAGATCCCTGCCGGACAGCACGGTGGCGGTCACGGGGCGATCTCCCGCCGGACGGCGGCGGTGACCCGCTCGGCGCGGGCGGCGATGTCGTCGACCTTCGCGGCCTCGGCGGCCAGCTCGGCGCGGGCCTTCTCGTCCTTCATGCCGCCGAGGTTGATCTCGACGTTGACGCGGGCGGTGGTCGCCGCCGCGCGTGCGGCCTCGGTGGCGGCGGCGATGTCGGTGATGACGTTGCGGTTGCCGATCGGCAGCAGCTCCTCGGCCAGCTCGACCGCGACCAGGGCGGCGGCGATGACCTCGGCCGGGGGTCTGCCCGCGCCGATCAGGGCCTTCGCGATGGCGGCCGAGCGGGCGGCCTTGGCCTCCTCGGTGTCCTTGGGAAGCTTGTAGGCCTCGGTGACGGCGGTGAACGCCGTCGCGTCGTCCTCGGCGAGCCGCAGCGCGGTGGCCCGCAGCTCGTCCGTCTCGAAGATGATCCGCTCGATCGCCTGCCGGTGGTCGGCGTACTTCTCGCCGGTGCTGTAGCGGGCGACCATGCCGAGCAGGGCCGCCGCCTGGGCGGCGTGCAGGGCCGCCGACGCACCACCGCCCGGGGCCGGCACGCGATCGGCGAGCCGGTTCAGGAAGTCACTGATCTTCTCGTCGCGCATGGGCGCTCGTCCTCCGGTCGGTGGGGTTACGACATGCCCGAAAATCCTCCCACGATCGAGGGCCGGCCACCGTGGTGACCACGCCAACCGGTTCGCCGAGCGGCCGGAGGAGAGGTGAGGTGCCTCGGTGAGGATTCTGTCGGTGGCGTGTGGGAGGTTGGCGGGCATGACTTGTTCCGTCCGCCGCACGCGTGGTGAGCGACCCCTTGATGAGCGGGCAGCGCACGTGCCCGGTCGGCTTCGCACGCCGGAGGCGCCCACGGAGTCCGGGCGTGGCTGAGCACGAACACGGCAGGCTCATGCCCGAGACCCACACGACCGTCCGGTCCGAAGACTGGGACAGCCGGGACCTCTCGGGAGAGAGCCACAGCCAGGTCGCCTTCGTCGACGTGGACATGACCGAGGCGACGGGCCAGGGCGCTGCCTTCTCCGGGTGCACCTTTCGAAACGTCCGGTTCAACGCCTCCGTGCACTCCGACGCCGCGTTCGTGAACTGCGCCTTCATCCGGTGCGCGTTCTTCGACGCCACCTTCACGGGATGCAAGTTCGTGGGCAGCGTGTTCGGTGACTGCACCTTCAACCTTCTGAAGGTCGCCGGCGGTGACTGGTCGTTCGTCGGGCTTTCCGGAGCCGATCTGCGTGGAGCCTCCTTCGCGGAGGTCCGGATGCGCGAGGCCGACCTCGCGGGCGCACGATGCCAGGGGGCCACGTTCCGCCAGGTCGACTTCGCCGGAGCCTCGTTCCGCGGCGCCGACCTCTCCCGCTGCGATCTCCGGGGAAGCGAGCTGTCAGCGCTTGACCCGCTCACCGTCGCGGTGAAGGGCGCGGTGATCGACCTCCAGCAGGCAGCCATGATCGCCACCGCGCTGGGCCTGGACGTGCGCTCCATATAAGAGGCGTCCCCCGGCGGTTCCAGACGACCCGGATCCCGCGCTTCATCCTTACCGGCGGAGAAACCCCCACCACCGCCACTACGCCGAATACCGATGAAGATCGGCGGCTTCGGGCGACTCGCCCGACCGGGTCATGGAAGTTCCGGCGATCATGGGGCTGAAGGAGTTACGGCCGCCGATCTGCTCGGTGCCCTACGAACCGGGTCTGGATACTGAGTAAAGATGATCGCAGCGGAGCGTCGTAGGAGAACGCTACGCTCGACGTGATCGCCTGTGAGATCGGCAACGACCTCGAAGCCACGCTCGCCGAGTGTGAAGGTGCTCGAGTGGGCGAATTCTGAGGATGATTCTGGTGAGTAGGTGGTGATGGACTATGTTGACCAGGCTTGAGGTGCAGGGATTCAAGAACCTGCTGGATGTTCGCGTGGACTTCGGCCCGTTCACCTGCATCGCGGGGGCGAACGGCATCGGGAAGTCCAACGTGTTCGACGCCATCGAGTTCCTGTCCTATCTGGCCACGGATACTTTGGTGGAAGCTTCTCAGCGAGTCCGTGGTGCCTCTGGTATACGGGGGGGTGATCCTCGGGATCTCTTCTGGGACGGATACAGGGACCATCCGCGACGCATCTCGCTGGCTGCGGAGATGATCGTTCCCTCAGAGGTAGAGGACGATCTTGGGGCTCCGGCAAAGCCGACGACGACTTTTCTACGCTACGAACTCGAGCTGGAATACATTCCTCCTGAGGGGGAGAGCAGCGTAGGGCGGCTGATTCTGGCCCGGGAGGAGCTCCATCACATCAATCGTGGAGATGCGGGAAAACATCTTCGCTTCCGGCACAGTGCCAAGAATTTCCGGAACGCCGTGGTGCTAGGTCAACGCAGAGGCGGAGCTTTCCTGTCCACGGAGAAACGAGACAGCGGCACCGTTATCAACGTCCATGGTGATGGGGGGAGCTTCGGCAAGCCGCAGCCGCGGGCTGCCGCCAGAGCCGGTCGGACAGTTCTCAGCACGGTGACTACGAATGACTATCCGACGATTCTGGCCGCTCGTAGGGAGATGCAGAGTTGGCGTCGTCTGGCGCTGGAGCCATCAGCTCTGCGCGCGCCTGACAGTTTCGGTGACTCCCGAACCCTTGGAGCGGATGGCCGCCACCTGGCCGCGACCCTCTTTCGCATCGCCAATGAGAGTGGACGGCTGGCGGGAGCACCTGACGCTGATGCTGTTTACGCGCAGGTTGCCGACCGATTGTCGGATCTTGCTGCGGTCGGGGTGGAAAGCCTACGTGTCGAGCCAGACCCGGTTCGTGAGGTCTTCACGCTTTTCCTGCAGGAACGGGGTGGTCTTCGTCTGCCGGCCAGAGCACTTTCCGAAGGAACTCTTCGCTTCCTGGCGCTGTGTGTCCTGCTTGAGGATCCGACGGTGACCGGCCTTATCTGCATGGAAGAGCCTGAAAATGGCATCCATCCAGCCAATCTTCCAGCCATGGTGGATCTGGTTCGAGACCTGGCGGTGGATCCACAAGAAGCACCTGACGCTGCGAATCCGTTCAGGCAGGTCATCATCAATACACATGCCCCGGGTGTTGTGCAGTTGTGCGATTCTGCAGACCTGCTGCTGGCCGAAGGGCGCTCCTTGCGCGCTTCGAACGGATCGATGACTACGGCTCTCTCCCTTGTTCCCTTCAGCGGATCATGGAGAGCGACATCGGGTGAAGCTTCGTTTTCCGAGGGTGATGTGGTCGCTTATCTTGTTGCGCCTCCCGGTGCTCAACTTCGTCTGCCTTTGGATGTGGTCGGGTGAGCTTACGATTGTTCAGAGGTTTGTTCGTGGCTGAGGGAAGTTCGGATCTGCCACTTGCTGATCTCGTTGAATCTCTGTTTGTCGACAGGGGTGTGACCAGGGCCCCGGCAAAGTCGGTTGGGCGGCTCTTGATCATGTGAGGCCGAGGAGGGCCAGAGGGCGGGTGGCGTCTCGGGAGAGGTGCCGGATGGCCTGGGCGAGGTTGGTCGCGCCGGTCAGGCGCAGAACGCCGATGGCGAGGTTGCGCAGGGCGGCCATGTTGCGGGGTGCGTTGCCGGTGCGGGCTTGGGAGTGGTCCTCGCCGTAGGTGACGTCGCGGACGTAGTGGAGCCGATTTTCGATGCTCCAGTGGCCGCGGATCCATGCGGCGAGGTCGGCGGGGCTGGCCTGCCAGGTGGGCAGGCTGGTGATGGCGTAGACGGTCACGGTTCGCCATTTGCCCTGCTTCAGATCCCTGACCTGGCGTTTGATCTGCATGGCTTGGACAGCGTGCGGGAAGAGCAGGCCGGCTTTGACGGTGAGCACCTTCAGCGTGCGGCGTTCCTCGCGGCCGTGTCCGCGATCGCGCCGGCGGTCGGCAATGGGGACCCGTTTCCACAGCAGGCGTTTGAGCTGGGTGTGCAGGCTGGGCTGATTCTTCTTCACGATCAGTATGTAATGGGCGTTCTTCTTGGTCACCAGGAAGGTGGCATGATCGCGCTGGGTGTGCAGCGCGTCGGCGGTGAGGACACATCCGTCCAGGTCAAGACCTTCCAGCAGGGGCTGGAATCGGGTGATCTCGTTCGTTTTGCCGTCCACGTCGGTCTGGGCCAGCACCAAGCCGGAGTTGTGATCGAAGGCGGCCAGCAGGTGCACGGTGCTGTGTTCGGCCAGGCGAGCACCGCGTAGCGCCTTGCCATCCACCGCGATGGCCTGGCGTTGTCGGCCGCGCCCGGATGTCGGGGCGCTTTCGGCGTGTATCTGCAGGCGGGCGGTCAGCCACCCAGTGAGGATCGCATCGAGCATGTCGGCGTCGACAACCTCCAGCAACCGGCGGATCGTCGCCTCGTGTGGTGGCCGATGAGCTCCGATCACGGGGTCGCGTCTGACCTCCAATATGGCCTGGACCTGGACTGGAGCATCAGCGATCCATTCGCCGATCGCGGTGAAGGACCGCGCTCCGGCCAGGACCGCCGCTGCGGCCACTGCCAGTACCGAAGCCAGCGCGTGTCGGATCCCGCGTCGATCGCGCGGATCGGGAACCTGCCGTAACTGATCCAGCAGGCTGGCGTACTCGGCGACTACGACGGGCATGGAGTCGCAGCTCACTTCGGCCAGTTGGTTCAGGGCAGGGTTGATCGGCAATGATGAGGGGGCAGGCACGGCCTTCTCTGATCATTTGGCGTAGAGAACCTCATGATCTCGAAGATCGTGCCTGCTTGCTTACCGGCCGGCTTCGCGTCCGTCACTCCGCGAACCGGACATCACATCATTCAACGCCACTATGCCGGGGCCCTGGGGGTGTGACGCTCAGGCTGAGCAAACCGGACTTCTCGCTTCTCGACAAGGTCCCCAAGGATGTCAGGTCGCGTGTGACAGTCGGCATGAAACTGTTGCGAGACCCTGTTGATCTAGTTGTTGTGCACCGTGATGCCGACAATGTGGGGCATGAGGTCCGCCAAAGCGAGATCGAAACCGCCGTTCGGGAGGCGGGTGTCACCTCCTCGGTCATGCCGGTGATACCAGTGCGCATGACCGAGGCATGGCTGCTGCTCGACGAGAGCGGAATACGCCAGGTGGCAGGCAATCCGCGTGGACGGAAGGACCTCAGGCTTCCCAAGGCCCATGAGATTGAGAATGTCGCCGATCCTAAGCATGTGCTCAAGGAATGCCTCGTCAATGCGGCTGACGTGTCTGGGCGACGTCATGATCGCATCACGAAACGTTTCTTTCAACATCGCCGCCAGCTCCTGGAGAGGCTGGACTGCACGGGGCCGGTCTCGGGGCTGCCTAGTTGGAAGCGGTTGGTCGCAGACATTGATGCGGTTGTTGAACAGTGGAAATGAAGCAGGTCTCGGTTCCCCTTATGTTCGAGACATGGACCTGATCAATCGGAGCGCTGGACACCTCGGTACAGGCGCTCAGCGGCTGCGGTGTCATGTCCCGATGCGGGGACGATCGTAAGTCACCCAGCCGCAGGGCACGATGCACTTCATTGCATCATCTATGTCTCTGCGCCAAAAATCACCGGAGGAATGGCCCTCACGATGTCGCCTGTCTGGATCACTCGGCCCGAGGCTGAGCGGGACGTCCCCGCGATCCGCGAGGTCACTCTCAGTGCGTTCCCCACCTCGCTGGAGGCCGACCTCGTCGAGGCGCTGCGTGCCGATCCGGCGTGGCGGCCCGGCCTGTCCATCGTGGCCGAAGACACCGGCGGCACCGTCGTCGCCTACTCGTTGCTCACCCGCTGTCACGTCGGCGACGTCCCTGCCCTGGCACTGGGCCCCTGCGCCGTCCTGCCGCATCACCAGAGGCGGGGCGCGGGTTCGGCCGCGATCAGGGCCTGTCTCACCGCTGCCCGTGCGATGGGTGAGAACCTCGTCCTCGTGCTCGGCCACCCCGAGTACTACCCGCGGTTCGGGTTCACCCGGGCCTCCGCCTACGGGATCCGCCCGTCCTTCGAGGTTCCCGACGCGGCGATGATGGTGCTCGTGTTCGACGACACCCTCCCAGTGCCGGGCGGCACCATCGTCTACCCGCCGCCGTTCGGCGTCTGATCCATCCAAGTCTGTTCGTCCGGGCCTTTCCCGGTGAAGGGCCGATGCCGCCAACCTGGAGACGGCGACGGCTTCGGCCGGTGTCACCGCGGCGGTCGGTCGGAGTCCACGGGTGCTCCTCGTAGCCGGAGCTGCGATCGTCCTGCTCCCGGTCGCGGTGGTCGTGCTCGACCGGCACGTCACTTCCCGGCGATCCGCCAAGGCGCGGACGCCTCTCAGGGTTCGATCCCCGCCAGGACCACCTCCTCGAGCACGACCGAGGCGGTCGGCTGGTCGGGCAGGTTGTACTGTCCCGCGGTGACGGCGACCACGAGGTCCAGCGCGGGCGCCACGTAGATCCGCTGGCCGCCGTTGCCGAACCCGCCCGCCCACGTGTCGCCCACGTACCAGTGATAGCCGTAGTGGGAACCCTCGTCGATCCGCACGCGCGGGCGCAGCGCCGCCTCCATCCAGGACGAGGGCACGACGCCGCCGCCCCCGTCGAGCACCAGCCGCCCGATCGCGAGAAGGTCGCGAGGGGTCAGCCGCAACCCGGAGGCCGCCAGGGCCACCCCGTCCTCACCGGTCGACCACTCGAAGCGCGTGATCCCCAGCGGCTCGAACAACCTGGCGCGCGCGTAGTCCTCCACCGCTCGCCCGGTGCCCTTCTCGATGAGCCGCGCCAGCAGCGCCGAAGCGCCTCCGCAGTAGGACCGCCGGCTGCCCGGCTCGTCCACGACCGGCCGCTCCAGGATGTAGCGGAAACGGTCGGGCGCGAGTTCCATCGCGATCTCGCTGTTGGCCGCGCTCGTGTAGGGAGCGCTCTCGTCCCATTCCAGGCCGAGCGTCATGGTGAGCGCGTGCTCGACCGTCAGCACGGCGCGCCGGGGGTCCTCCGCGAGGTCCGGATACTCGGGGAAGTGCCGCAGCAGGGGCTCGTGCGGTTGCGGCACCTGACCGTCGGCCAGGGCGATGCCGTACAGGAGGCCGACGACGCTCTTGGTGACCGAGCGGACGTCGTGGAGCGTGTCGGGGGTGAAGCGCACGTGGCCGAGTGACTCGTTCATCCTGAAGTCCTCGCCCTCACCGTAGTGCTCGAGGATCACCCGGCCGTGGCGGACGGCGACGGCGGCGTGGAGATCGGGCACCCGGCCCTGTTCGATGGCCCGGACGAGGAGGTCCGGGGGTGTCTGGCTGTTCATGATCTGTTTATACGGGCTGCCACCGTGTCAGTATCAACCTCTTTTCCGGACGGTCCGCCGATCGCGGAGGGCCTCGGAGACCGGCCCTGTCCGGGCGGTGGGATCGGAACGCCGACGGGCGCCGCCTCGGTGGCCGCCGAGATGAGGGGCCGCCGGCGCGCCCGGTGGCCGATCCATCCGGTGAGCTCTCTTTCGGCCGGGCTTTTTGGCGCCGCCGAGGCGATGATCGTGACATTGCCGACAAATCTCTCGTGACATTTTCGTCGGTCGGGCCACCTGGCCGGGTGAACGTGCCCTGACAGGGTTGTGCCGGGACGCCTTTGCGGTATCGCTCACGGTGGCGTTCCCGGAGATGAGGGAGTCGTCGATGGGGGACGGGATGAGGGCGGGTGCCTCGGTCACCGGGCTTGGCGCCACCACGCCGCTGGGCGGGGATGTGGCCTCGACCTGGAGCGGCATGCTGGAAGGGCGCTCCGGCATCGCCTCGATAGAGGAGGAGTGGGCGGAGGACCTGCCCGTGCGGATCGCCGGACGGATGAGAGTGGACCCCGCCGAGGTGCTGGGCCGGGTGAAGGCCCGGCGGCTGGACCGCTGCCAGCAGGCGGCCCTCGTCGCCGCGGGGGAGGCCTGGGCGGACGCCGGGGCCCCCGAGGTCGAGCCCGAGCGTCTGGCGGTGGTGATCGGCACGGGAGTCGGCGGGGTGCTGACCCTGCTCGCCCAGGACGACCTCCTTGAGGCGTCCGGGGCGCGGAAGGTCTCGCCGTACACGGTGCCCATGCTGATGCCCAACGGGCCCGCGGCCATGGTCAGCATCGAGTTCGGCGCCCGGGGCGGAGCCCACACGCCGGTGAGCGCCTGCGCCTCCGGAGCCGAGGCGATCGCGATGGGCCTGGACCTCATCCGCCTCGGCCGTGCCGACGTGGTGATCGCCGGTGGCGCCGAGGCGTGCGTGCATCCTCTCACCCTCGCCGGATTCGCCCAGGCCAGGGCCTTGTCCAGGCGCAATGACGCTCCGCGGGAGGCGTCCCGGCCCTTCGACGCCGGGCGCGACGGGTTCGTTCTCGGCGAAGGGGCGGCTCTGATGGTTCTGGAACGTGAGGGATTCGCCGCGGCTCGTGGAGCCCGGGCGCACGCCACGCTGGCCGGCGCGGGTGTCACCTCCGACGCCCATCACATCACCGCGGCCGACACGGGCGGGCAGGTGCGTGCGATGCGGTCGGCCCTGTCCTCGGCGGGACTGGACGCGTCCGACGTCGACCATGTGCACGCGCACGCCACCTCGACCCCGACCGGAGATCTGACGGAGGCCCGTTCGATCACCGAGGCGCTGGGGACGCGTCCCGTGGTCACCGCCACCAAGTCGATGACCGGGCATCTGTGCGGGGCCGCCGGGGCGATGGGCGCGATCGCCGCGATCCTCGCCGTCCGCGACGGGGCGGTCCCCGCGATCCTGAACCTGAACGACCCGGATCCCCAGATCGGGCTCGACGTCGTCACCGGGAGGCCGCGCCATGGCCGGTGGGCGGCGGCGATGGCCAATTCCTTCGGGTTCGGCGGGCACAACGCGTCCCTGGCCTTCACCACCGCCTCCTGAACCCGGCCTGCGACGGCGACCGCGAGGTCCGGCACGGGCGCCGGGCGGATCGGCCGTGCTCTCCGCGAGGTTCGAACCTCGCGGAGAGCACGGCCGGCGGTGGCGGAGGTGCGGAACCGTCGGTGCCCGGTGGCATCCTGGGGACGTGACGACCCATGCGGTGAGCCCCCTGTTCGTCGGGCGGGCGGATGAGCTGGCCGTTCTGGAGGAGACGCTCGCCCGTGTGCGCGCCGGGTCGGTCTCGACCGTGCTCGCCGGTGGCGAGGCCGGCGTCGGAAAGACCCGTCTCATCAGGGAGTTCGCCGAGCGGGCCGGTGACTGCCGGGTGCTCATCGGCGGATGTCTCGAGCTGGGCACCGACGGCCTGCCGTTCGCCCCGTTCACCGCGGTGCTGCGCAAGCTCGCGCGCGACCTCGGACACGAGGAGCTGGCCGCGCTGCTGCCCGGTGGCACGACGGGGGGTCTCGCCCGGCTGCTGCCGGAGTTCGGAGAGCCCGACAAGGACGGCGCCGAGACACGCTCCCGGCTGTTCGAGCAGGTGCTGGGCCTGCTGGAGCGGCTCGCCGGGCTCGCGCCGACGATCTTGATCATCGAAGACGCCCACTGGGCCGATCGCTCCACCCGCGACCTGCTGTCGTTCCTCGTCCGCTACCTGCGCCCCGACGCGCGTCTGCTGATCCTCGTCACCTACCGGTCCGACGAGCTCCACCGCCGGCATCCGCTGCGCCCGCTGCTGGCCGAGCTCGGCCGGGTCGACCAGGTCACCCGGTTCGATCTGCGGAGGCTGAGCCGTCGCGAGGTGGACGAGCAGGCCGCGAGCATCCTCGACAGGATGCCGGCCACCGTCGACATGGACCTGGTCTACGCCCGCAGCGAGGGAAATCCGTTGTTCGTCGAGGCGCTGCTGAGCGAGGGCGGCGAGGGCGCGGCGCTGCCCGACTCGCTGCGAGACCTGCTGCTGGCCAGCGTCGAGCGGCTGCCGGAGGAGACCCAGGAGCTGTTGCGGGTGGCCAGCGCCGGGGGAGCCAGGATCGAGCACGCGCTGCTCGCCGCGGTCGCCGGAGTCGACGACGACGCCCTCTCCCGGACGCTGCGCCCGGCGGTGGCGGGCAACGTGCTCGTGGTCGACGGCGAGGGCTACGCCTTCAGGCACGCCCTGATCCGCGAGGCCGTCCACGACGACCTGCTGCCCGGTGAGCGCACCCGCCTGCACACCCGCTTCGCCGAGGCGCTGGAGAAGGATCTCGCGATCCTGCCGGCTCCTCGGGGGGCCATCGAGCTGGCGCACCACTGGCATGCCGCGCACGACGCGCTCTGGGCGCTCGTCAGCGCGTGGCATGCGGCCGCCGCCGCCAGGAGGTCGGCGGCCTACGGCGAGCAGCTGCGGATGCTCGACAGGGTGCTGGAGCTGTGGGAGCGGGTGCCCGACGCGGCGGAGAGGATCGAGGCCGACCACGTCGACGTGCTGCGGCAGACCATCACCGTGGCGCACCTGGCGGGAGAGTTCGAGCGGGGGATCTCCCTCGCCAAGGCGGCCCTGCGCGAGATCGACACCGGCACCGACCCGATCCGCGCGGCCCGGCTGCTGAGACAGCGCGGGCTCGTCAGATACGACCTCAGCCGGCCGGGGTTCGTCGACGACCTGCGCACCGCCGTCCGGCTCGTGCCCGCCGACCCGCCGACGGCGCTGCGCGCCCAGGTGCTGGAGAACCTCGCGCGCGTGCTCCACGGTCGCGACACCTGGGCGGAGAGGAAGGCCCTGGCCGAGGAGGCCATGCGCATCGCCCACCAGATGGGTGACGACGTCACCGAGGCGCAAGCGCTCATCACGTTCACCTGGTCCCACCGACGCTTCTCCGAGGTGGAATCCCAGGTCGAGGGTTATGCGCGGGCATGGGAGATCGCGGGCCGGGCCGGCAGCTACAACGCGCTGCTGCGGGCCGCCATCTCCGAGTCCGACTCGCTCGAAGGGGCCGGGTGGCACGAGAAGGCCGCCGAGGTCGCCCGCAGGGGCATCGCGGACGCCGAGACGTACGGCCTGGCCCGCACCTCGGGCGCCTTCCTGGCGATCAACCTGGCCGAACCCCTGATCTCGCTGGGCCGCTGGGGCGAGGCGCTGCAGGTCGTCGAGCACGCCCTGGAGACCGCGCCGCCGTCGCCGCGGGGGAGCGCGAGAAGGCGGCCCGATACCTGACGCGGGCGGCCGAGCTCGCCGGTCACGTCGGCGCCGCGCCGCTCGCCGCCGAGATCGGTGACCTCGCCAGGCGGGCACGGATCCCGGTCGCCGGCGAGCCGTCCCCCGGGGGAGCCCGGTTCGGGCTCACCGCCCGTGAGCACGAGGTGCTCAGACTGGTGGCGGAGGGCCGCAGCAACCGTGAGATCGCCGGGGAGTTGTTCATCTCGGCGAAGACGGCCAGCGTGCACGTCTCCAACATCCTCGCCAAGCTGGGCGTCGCCTCGCGTGGGGAGGCGGCGGCCATGGCTCACCAGCGGAATGCGCTGGGCTGAGGATTCCCGGTGGCCGGAGAGCTCCGGCGGACACGGCCGGGGGGCGACCTGGAGACGAGCCGTCCACGGATCGCCGGGCAAGGCCCGGAAAAGCGCAGGGGGTTTGTGTGGATCTTCCAGGGTAGGTCGGTGTGTGGTGTCGGCGATCTCATGAAGACGAAAGGAAGCCGGCAAAAGAGGGGAGAGCGATGCGCGGGCTCGTGTGGACGAAGGACGAGGGTGCCGAATACGCCGAGGTCAACCTCGCGTCGGAGCTGACGGCGGTCGGGGTGGCGATCGGGACGGACCCCGTGCCCTACCGGCTGGAATACACCCTGCGGACCTTTCCCGGATACGTGACCGAGCTGCTCTGCGTACGGGCCCACGGCGCGGGCTGGCACCGGGCGCTCGACCTGCGCCGTTCGGCGCACGGCACCTGGTCGTGCGAGACGAAGGCGGAGGGCGACCTCGAAGGGCCGCCGCCCGGCGGGGACATGAACGTCCTGAACGACGCGCTCGACTGCGACCTCGGGCTGTCACCGCTGACGAACAGCATGCCGGTGCTCCGGCACGGCCTCAACAACTGCGAGGGGCGGATGGACTTCGTCATGGCGTGGGTCCGGGTTCCCCACCTGCAGGTGACCCGCGAGGCCCAGCGTTACACGCATCTGGGCCCCGGATCGGTGCGTTTCGAGAGCGAGGGCTTCAGCGCGGACCTCGCCTTCGACCACGACGGGATCGTCGCCGACTATCCGGGTCTGGCGAAGCTGATCGGTCCGTGACGACGCGCGCCGGCGTCGTCGCGGCATGCCGCATGAGGCGATTGTGGGACTTCATGGGTTTTCGCCGGTGACCTGTCGCTCTCCTCCGTGACAATCATGGAAGCTCCACGCCGGCGAACACGATCCCCAGTTCGTAGGCCCGGACCACGGCCTGGGTGCGATCGCGGGCGTCGAGCTTGTCGAGGACGTTGCGCACGTGCGTCTTGACCGTCTCCCGGGACACGAACAGCGTCGCCGCGATTTCGGCGTTGTTCTGCCCGCGGGCGATCTGACGGAGGACGGCCAGCTCCCTCGGGGTGAGGTCCAGTGACGACCGTGACGTCGTCGTCCCCTGACGGGGTGCCGCGATGCGGCGCAGCGCGTCGGGGAAGAGGACCGCCTCCCGGCCGTGCACCAGGCGGATGGCGTCCACCAGCTCGTTCGCGGGAGCCCGTTTGAGGAGGTATCCGGCGGCTCCGGCTCGCAGGGCGCCCCAGACGAGCTGGTCGTTCTCGAACGTGGTGACCACGATGACACGGGTCCCGGGAGACCTGCGGGAGAGTTCCCTGGTCGCCGTGAGCCCGTCCATGTACGGCATCCGGATGTCCATGAGGACCACCCCGGCGCCGATGCCCAGCGCGACGGCCTCGCGCCCGTCCGAGGCCTCGCCGACCACCTCGATGTCCGGATGCATGGAGAGCATCGTCGACCATCCGGAGCGGATGAGTTTCTCGTCGTCGGCGACGACGACGCGGATCACTTCGCCCGGAGCGGCAGCGTGGCCCGTATGCCCCACGTGCTGTCCACCTCCCTCCATTCGCAGGTCCCACCGACCAGGCGGGCCCGCATCCGCATCCCGGCCAGCCCGCGCCCCTCCCGGGGAGGGGAGACGGATGGAGTGCCGACGGCCTCGTTCTCGACGGACAGGACGAGCTCCGAACCGACGGCGACGTGCATCCTGACCCGCCCGCGGCCGTGCCGGAGGGCGTTGGTGACCGCCTCCCGGGCGATCGCGTAGGCCACCCGCGAGGTATGTTCCGGGACCTTGTCGACCGGGTCGACGTGGCACTCCACCTCGAGCCCGCAGGTCAGTTTGCCGAGAGAGAGCAGCGTGGGCGCCTCCGCCGCGTCCGCGTCGTCGAGGACGCCCAGGAGGACGTCGAGATCCTGCTGTGCGTCACGGGCGGTGGTGACCAGATGGTCGAGGGACCGGGCCACCTCGTCCCCGTCGTCCCGTCCCTGGAGAACCGCCTGGGCGGCCATCCCCTGAACGAGGACGACGCTGAGGGCGTGACCGACGGAGTCATGAAGCTCAAGGGCCAGGGTCTGCCGACGATCGAGGTCCTCGATCGTGTGCGAGGGGTCGGATCGGAGCAGTCTTCGCACGGCCCATCGCTGGGCGGTTCCGGCCGCGACCATCACCGCGACGGCGCCGACGAGGACGGCGAGAAACCGGACCACCGGCGCGGGATCCTCCTGCCATTGCCCGATGTCGACCACCTGGACGACGCCGGGGAGAAGAGCGAGTGCCACCGCGCTCAAGGTGGCGCCGAGGAAAAGATGCAGGGTCGTGAGGATCCAGAGGTAGAGACGGTCCGTACGATCCGGCACGTCCACGTGGAGTAGTTCGGACAGGGCGATGACCTCGATGCGCTGGACGAGCGGCACCGACGTGACAAGAACCGAGGCGGGCAGGCAGGCGACCCACAACAGCAGGATGCGCGTCAGGGACAGATCGGTCAGGAACAGGAGGGCGAGACCCGCGGCGACGGGGGTCAGCAACGCGGCTCCCAGCAACTGGTACAGCCCCGATTTCAACACGCGGACGATGCGATCCCTCATGTGATGCCTCCGCGTCGGTGATCGGGGCCGGCCACGGTCGGGCTACCGTTCGCGGTTCCTCCCTCATGGTGAAGTTAACCCACGAACGGCGTCGGGACCTCACCCGCGAGGGGGAGGTGGTGCGGCGGGGGGCGGGCGAGGCTGGCGGGTGACGCCGCACTCATCTGGAGGTCGCCATGACGAACCCGTTCACCGCCCGCGTGGAAGTGCCGCCGGCAGGGAGGTGGCGATGGCCGGTGTGGGCGGGTTACGCGGCGTGCGGGTGGGCTGTGACGTACGGCTGCGTCCTGCTGGCGATCGCGCTCGACGGCGGGTCGCTGTTCGGCCTTCCGCATGGCGCATGGGTGGCCGCGCCCCTCCTGCTCGCCGCCGCGGTCGCCGCGGCCGCCACCGTCCGTCCGTGGGGGCGGCGACTTCCGCGTCGTGCCGTGTCGGCCGCTGTGTGGACCGCGGCCGTGCTGGCCCTCGGGAGCAGCGCCTTCGTGCTTATGAACCTGATCGAGCTGGCCACGACCGGTACCGTCCGCGACCGCCACGGCGACGAGGACTGGGCAGGTTTCATCGAGCGCGGGTGTTTCGCCGTGGGCGCCGCCCTGCTGGTCGCCACCGCGCTGTCGTGGCATCACCGTACGGCTGGATCCTGCCCTCGCTGCGGCCGGGCACATTCCCCGTGGGCGGTGACGGCCCTGGAGTATCCGCCGGCGCATGCCGCACCGCGGCGTGTGCGCTGGATCGCCTACGCCGGCTGCGCGGCGTTCGTTCCCTACTACGCCGTCCACGGCGTTCACGTGGCCGGTTATGCCCTGGACGGCTCGCGGTTCCCGCCGAGCGAAGCTCTGACCTGGTCTCGCTGGTTCCTCTTCGGCGTCCTCATCGCACTCGCCGTCTTTCTGCTGCTGGGCCTGGTACGACCGTGGGGAATGGTGTTCCCGCGTTGGACACCGTGGCCGGCGGGCAGGCGGGTGCCCCGGTTCCTGCCGCTGACGCCGGTGTGGGTGGTGGCCCCGACGCTCGCCCTGTACGGATTGGGAGGTGGGATCTACACGGTCCTGGCCACCGCCGGGATCGTCGGTCACTATGACACCGAGACGCTGCTGCTCGCCGCGGCGGCCATGACGGCGTTCGGGGGGTACGGCTGGGCCCTCGCGATCGCCGCCGTGTCCTACCGCCTCCGCACCCGGCCACGTTGTGTGCCGGGGTCCCGAGACTCCATGGCCCCGCACCGTGACCTCCCATCCCAGCCTGCCGAGACCAGACCAGGAGCCCCCCGATCATGATGCCTTTCGCGATTCGCGCCGGACTGATGTTCGACGGCAGGAGTGTGTCCGGGCCGACGACGGTTTTTGTGGAAGATGGGCGGATCACCGGGGTGGACACCTCCGGTGCGCTCCCTCCCGAGGGGGTGGCCCTGGCCGACCTCGGGCCGGAGGCGTTCCTGATGCCGGGTCTCGTCGACCCTCACACGCATCTCGGTTTCGACGCCGGCCCCGACCCGGTGACCTCGTTCACCACCGCCGGCGACGCGGAACTGCTGGCCTGGATGCGGACCGCGGCCGGCCGGGCGCTCCAGGCCGGTGTCACGACCGTGCGTGACCTCGGCGACCGCAACTACCTGGCGCTGGCGCTGGGCGCGGAGTCAGAGCGGAACCCCGGAAGGGGACCGGAGATCCTCGCAGCCGGGCCCCCGATCACCACGCCCGGCGGCCACTGTCATTTCATGGGAGGCGTGGCCGAAGGAGCCACGGCGCTGCGCGACGCGGTGCGGGAGCGGCACGAGAGGGGCTGCGCGGTGGTCAAGATCATGCTGAGTGGCGGCCTCATGACGCCGGGCTCGGCGCCGCACGAGGCCCAGTACTCCCTGGCCGACCTGCGGATCGTCGTGGACGAGGCACATCGGCTCGGCCTGCCGGTCGCCGCCCACGCGCACGGCACACCGGCGATCGGAGATGCCCTGGCGGCGGGAGTGGACAGTATCGAACACGCGACCTTCATGACGGCGGACGGGGTCGACGCCGACCCCGCCCTGCTCGCCGCCATCGCCGGAAGCGACGTCTTCGTGAGCTTGACGACCGGAATCGCGCCCGGCGATTCGACGCCGGTCCTGCCGCCGGAGGTCGCCAAGCGCGTGCGGGCCGTGCATGAGGCCTTCAGGAGCCTGTACGAGCGGGGCGCCAGGATCGTGCTCGGTACGGACGCCGGCATCACGCAGCTCAAGCCACACGACGTGCTGCCGTACGCCATCGCCCAGAGCACCGCGGACGGTCCGTCCCCGCTGGAGGCACTCGTCGCGGCGACCGGCCTCGCCGCCGAGGCGTGCGGGGTCGCCGACCGGAAGGGACGGATCGCGGTGGGCGCGGACGCCGACCTGCTCGTCGTCACCGGAAATCCCCTCGACGATCTCGATCGGCTCCGGGACGTCCGAGCGGTCTTCCGCGCGGGTGTCCGGGTTCGATGAACGGGGCGAAGGGGTGAGGCCGGCCCTCGGGGCGGGAACGAAACCGATGGCCGATGATCGTCGGGCGCTGGCATGCTGGTCGTATGGACGGTCCCGGCATTCATCTGAGTTTCGCCCCCGAGCTGCACCTCTTCGTCGCGGCTCGGCGACGTGCCGGAAGCACGGTGGTCGCCGTTGACAGCTCTTCGACGCTCGGGCACATCGTCGAGTCGCTGGGAGTCCCGCTCACCGAGTCGGGCCGGCTGAGCGCCGACGGCAGGGAGGTGCCGGTCTCCTACGTGCCGCGCGGCGGCGAACACGTCGAGGTGAGCGGGATCGAGCGGCCGCAGAAGGTGCCCGGGGCGCCGCTGAGGTTCCTGCTCGACGTGCACCTGGGAACGCTGGCACGGCGGCTACGTCTGCTCGGGGTCGACGCGGCCTACGAGAGCGAGGACCTCGGCGACCCGGTGCTCGCCACGCTCTCGGCCGAGCAGAGGCGGGTGCTGCTCTCCCGGGACCGGGGCCTGCTGAAGCGGCGGGAGATCTGGGCGGGGGCCTACGTCTACAGCCACCGGCCGGACGACCAGCTGCGCGACGTGCTGGAGCGGTTCGCGCCGGTGCTGGCGCCGTGGACCCGATGCACGGCGTGCAACGGAATCCTCGGAGACGTGGGCAAGGACGCGGTCCGCCCCGATCTGGAGGACGGCACCGAGCGCGCGTACGACGCCTTCGCCCGGTGCACGGCCTGCGCGCGCGTCTACTGGCGCGGCGCGCACCACGCCCGCCTCAGCTCGATCGTCGAGGGCGCGATGCGCGAGTTCGGCGGGACAGTGGCCTGAGGATCCCTCGGCCGCGCGAGCGCCACGGCGTCTGTCGGCGAAGTGTCGACCGGCGCCGAAGGGAAACTGTTCGACGACCTGGAGGAGCTGGGTTACCTGCGCAGGGTGTCCGGCCCGGCCGACTGCCGGGCCAAACTCATCGTCTTCACCGACCGGGGCGGTGAGGCGCTGGTGGTCGGGTACGCCGCGATCGACGAGGTCGAACGCCGCCTGGCGGCCCTGCTGGGCAAGGGCGGTCTCGCCGACCTGCACGTCACCCTGAGCCGCGTCATCACCGACTTCTGATGGCGAGAGCGCGGTGGGGGTTCCGAACTACTTGTTGTTTGTTCGGTCCTCCTCATGTCTTCTCAGTGTTTCTCTATGATCTCGTCGAGTCTCGCCGTTCGTATAGACGCTCCGTGACCACTCGACTACTATAGCTCATGAGTTCGAGTTGGCGGAGGGGCGGGCGTGTCCGAGACGGCGCAGCAGACGGCCCGTTCTTTGCAGGGCTATCGGATCGAGCTCGCACCCACCCCCGAGCAGCGCACCCGGCTGGCTCAGCACGCTGGGTTGGCGCGGGTGGCGGAGAACTTCTACCTGGAAAAGGTCCGGGCGGCGCTCGCTCAGCGCGCCGCCGAGCAGACCTACGGGGTGGCCGAGGCCGAGCTGACCGGTGTGCCGTGGAGCGCCCCGCAGTTGGAGGCGTTGTGGCGGGCCGCCCACCCCGACCGCTACCCGTGGTTTACCGCTGAGGGGTTGTCCTCGCGGGTACCCAAGGAGGCCGCCCGCTGCCGGGCAAGCGCGCTAAAGAACTGGGTCGCCTCCCGGGCCGGGAAACGTAAAGGGCGCAAGATTGGTTTCCCCGCCTGGCGCAAGCGACGCGACGGGGGCCGGTTTCGCTATGACGCCGACCGGGCCAAGCCCGCCGACGCGCGCACCGTCAAACTGCCTGGCATCGGCGCCGTTGCCACCCGCGAGGACATGAGCTGGCTGACCGGGCGGATCGCGGCCGGAACCGCGCGGGTCCTCGGTGCCACCATCAAGGAACAGGCGGGCCGGTGGTGGATCTCTTTTCAGCTCGACCTCGACCGCACCGCGCTGAACGCCGCACGCGCCGCCCCCGCCGAGGCGGACGCCTGCGGCCTGGATCTCGGGCTGACGGTCTTTCTCACGCTGAGAAACGACGACGGCAGTACCGAGGAGATTCATGCTCTCAAACCGCTGAAGAGGTCACTGCGTGCCCTGGCCCGCGCGAATCGGGCGTTGGCCCGCAAAGCCGAGGGCAGCGCGAATCGGGCCCGCCAGGCTCGGAAGGTCGCGGCCCTGCATCTGAAGGTCGCTAACCAGCGCGCCGATTTCCTGCATCAGACCACCACGTGGCTCGCGAGAACCAAACGAGCCATCGCGGTGGAAACGTTGAACATCGCCGGGATGGTGAAAAACCACCGGCTGGCTCGAGCGATCCACGACGCCGGCTGGGGGGAGTTCATCCGCCAGCTCCGCTACAAGACCGACTGGTACGGCGCGTACCTGCATGCGGCCGATCGCTGGTTTCCTTCCTCCAAAACCTGCTCGGAATGCAAACAGGTGCATCGAGGGCTGGCGCTGGCCGAGCGCACCTGGACGTGCGTCGGATGCGGCACCAACCATGATCGGGAGGTCAACGCCTCGACCAACCTTCTCGACGATATGCTCCCGGCGTTGGAGGCGCTGGAGTTGAAAAGAGGCCAGGTCGCGGCCTGAGCGCGCGCCACATCATCTCAACGTCGCCCGGAAGTTCCCCCCTGAGGAGACGTAAAACGCCGGTGGAGACCAGGTAAGACCAGCGGGCAACCGTTGGCACCGGTCAGTGAAGCAGGAACAGGGAAAGAGAATCACGGAGATTCTCTGAACGGCCTCCAGGATCGATGGACGGGTTCCCTGACCGGGCCGGGTGCTGTAACACCCGGCCCGGCTTCTTTCCAGGACTGTTTCTCCGGCGGCGCGGACGCGGTGGTCGTGCGCGCCCTACGACTGGACGAACACCGCGACCGTGCGAGCCGGGACCGTCAGCGTGCCGCCGGCGGGGTCGAAGGTCGATCGCTTCACGACGGCGTCGTCGCCGGCCGCCTGGACGGGGTGGAGCGTTACCCGGGCGCCCTTCAGCGCGGCCACGGTCTGCGGCTGCGTCTCGGGGGTCGCGTTGAAGACGACGGTGATCGACGTCCAGCGCGGGTCGAGGCCTGAGGCGTCCAGGTGCATGGTCACGACACCCGGGGTCTCCGAGGTGCCGCTGGTCGGGAAGGTCAGGCGCCTCTGAATCTCGGCCAGGGAGCCGAGCGCGAAGGCCGGGGAGGAGGAACGGATCTTGAGCAGCTCGCCGTACCCCGCCCGCGCCGCGCCGATCGCCGCGCAGTCCGGCTTGAGCGCCGGATCGGCGAGCAGCGGCCTGGCGTAGGGCCACTTGTCCTCGTTGTCGGGCTTGGGGGGCAGGCCCGAGCCGAAGCCGTTACCCGCGGAGCAGTCCCACAGCAGCCGGTTGAACCAGTCGCCGGAGTCGTAGGAGTTGCGGTCGAGCGACTTGGAGCGGAGCCGCTCGCTGCCCGCGTGGACGAACGAGGTGCCCTGCCCGAGCACGGCCGTGGCCAGCGAGAGCGACTGCATGCGCACCCGGTCGGCCATCGCCGTCGCCTGCGGCAGCTTGTAGGCCAGCGCGTCGAACAGCGTCTCGTTGTCGTGGGCGTCCACGTAGGTGACGACCTCGCCCGGCGAGGCGGCGTATCCGGCGGGGGCGCCGTTGTAGCTCACCTCGGAACCCTTGACCTGCTCGCCGCTGGAGGCGGTGAAGGCGTAGTCGCGCAGGTTGCCGGTGAGCCCCACCTTGATCAGGTCCTGGTAACCCAGGAGACGGGCCCGCTGCTGCTCGGGGGTGCCGTTGGCCGGTGACCCGTTGGGCGCCCCGGCCAGGCCCGAGCCGAAGCCCTGGACCCGGGGGTCGGCGTCGAACGGGCCGCCGCCGCGCACCGCGTCGCGCAGGCGGTCGCTGAAGGTGCCGATCCCGGTGCCGGCCATGTTGGCCTGGGTGGCCTGGACGAAGCGGGCGTCGTCGGCGACCTCGCCGAAGTTCCAGCCCTCGCCGTACAGGATGATCGACTTGCCGTCCACGCCGTCCTTGGCGAGGGTCAGCCCGTCCAGGGCCTTGCGGACCGCGAGGATGTTCGCCTTGGGGTGGTGACCCATCAGGTCGAACCTGAAGCCGTCCACCTTGTACTCGCGGGCCCAGGTGACGATGGAGTCGACGACGAGCCGGCCCATCATCGCGTGCTCGGGAGCGGTGTTGGCGCAGCAGGTGGAGGTGGCCACGGCGCCGTCGTCGAGCAGCCGGTGGTAGTAGCCGGGCACGATCCGGTCGAGCACCGCAGTGGGGTCCTGACCGGCGGCGTGGGTGTGGTTGTAGACCACGTCCATCACCACCCGCAGCCCGGCCCCGTTCAGGCCGCCGACCATGCTCCGGAACTCCTTGATCCGGGCGGAGCCGTCCGGCTCCGAGGCGTAGGAGCCCTCGGGCACGGTGTAGTGCGACGGGTCGTACCCCCAGTTGAAGGAGTCCTTGGCCGCGGATCCCGTGACGCACGCCTGTTGCAGCTCGGAGTCGGCGGGCATCGAGGCCAGGTCGCAGTCCGGCTCGGCGCGGTCCGCCCTCCTCTCGGGAACGGTCGCCATGTCGAAGACCGGCAGCAGGTGAACGTGGGTCAGCCCGTCCTGGGCGAGCTTGCGCAACTCCTTCATCCCGTTTCCGTCGCCGCCGAACGCGGCGTAGGTACCGCGCTGATCGGCCGGGACCGAGGCGTCGGAGGCGGAGAAGTCACGCACGTGCAGCTCGTAGATCGACGCCTTCTGCTGCGCCACGGGTTCGGGTTTGGCCAGGGAGGACCAGCCGCCGGGTTGCAGTGACCGGTCGGAGAGGTCGACCAGCTGGCTGCGGACGGAGTCGGCGGCCAGCGACAGGCTGTAGGGGTCGGTCACCTCGTTGGTGACGATCTTTCCGGCGGCGGGCGCGTAGACCGTGACCAGGAAGGTGTAGTAACGGCCCTTCCAGCCGGGCTGACCCCGCACCGACCAGACGCCGGTCGCGTCGTCGCGCCGCATCTCGTGGACCGTACGGCCCGCGCCCGACGAGCCGGAGTAGAGCGCCAGTTCCACCTTCCGCGCGGTCGGCGCCCAGACCGACAGCCGGGGCGTCGAGCCCCCGGCGGGGCCGAGCTCGGCGTCCGCCGCCTTGGCGTAGACGTCGTCGAGCACGCCGGGGATCTGCACGCCGGTGGCGCGCAGCAGCGCGCCCGAGGCGTCCCGCTCGACGGCCACGACCTGGCCGCGCAGGGCACCGGCGACGAGGTCGGCGTCGCGCGGGTCCACGGTGAACGCCGCGTGGGCGGCCAGGTGCGGCCACTTCGCCTTCTGCGCGTCGGTGAGCGTGCCCGGGTTCAGGCGGATGATCCGGAGGTCGCCGGTCAGGTCGCCCTCGGCGTAGGCGATGTCACCCTTCGCGGAGAAGGCGAGGGAGTGCCGGAGCGAGGCGGACGGCTCGACCTTCCACGCGACGGTTCCCCGGTCGATCCAGTGCGCCGCCGACATGCCGAGATCGACGTCGGCCTCGCGGGACGCGGACTGGGGCAGCAGGTAGCCTTCGACGGCCGCGATCCGCCAGGCCTCGTGGCCCACGGCGGTGAGGTCCAGCGACTGGTTGTCGGGCAGGTCCTTCTCGTCGCCCTTGTGGATGATGTAGTTCACGGTCTTCGCCCCCTGGGTCAGGGGGATGCGGAAGTAGACCCCGAAGGCGTCCTCGCCCGCGGGCTGGAGCGGGGCGGCCCACTCGGTGGGAGCCGCGACGTCGCCCCACAGGTGCAGGCCCCAGCCCTCGTAGTCCTTGGCGGGGCGGTTGTAGTGCAGGATCGCGACGTTCTCGGCCGCGGCCCGGGTCGGATGGGCCTTCGCCACGCCCGAGGCGACGTAGGCGTCCGGCTGGAGCGCCGGGGTGAGCGCCTGGTCGGGACCGGGATCCTTGGTGTCGCCCTTGTGGATGATGAAGTTCACCGGGACGGAGGCGTCCTTCAGCGGGATCTTCCAGAACGTGCCGTAGGAGTCGGTGCCGTCCGGCGGGCGGGGCGTGGCCCACTCGGTGGGTACCCCGTCGCCGAGCCCGTCGCCCCACAGGTGCAGGCCCCAGCCCTCGTAATCCTTGTCGGGGCGGCTGTAGTGGACGGTCGCGTGGCCCTGGGCCGCGGCGCGGGAGGCATGGGTGCCGGGGTCACCCTTCTCCAGCCAGACCTCGCCGGTCTTCGAGGGATCGACGATCCGGTCGCCGCCGTCCTTCTCCTCGCCCTTGTGCGCGATGATCCCGACGCTGGTGGCCCCGGGCTTCAGCTTGATCCAGGCGAACCGGCCGTAGGAGTCCTCGCCGGTCAGCGGGAGCGGCTCGCCCCACTCGGTGGGGTTCTCGACGTCGCCCCAGACGTGCAGGCCCCAGCCGTCGTAGTCCTCGGGGTTGTCGCGCTGGTAGTGCACGACCAGCCAGTCGCGCTCGACCGCGCCGGGTTCTTCGGGGGAGGGTTCGGCCCCGACCGTGGTCTGCGCGGTCGCCGAGGCGAACCGGCCCGCCGAGTTCTTCACGACCGCCTTGTAGGCGATCTCCGTACCCGGCGCGAGGCCGCGCAGGTCGTGGAAGACCCTGAACGTACGGCCGGCGGCCGAGACGTTGGGCGCGTCGTCGGTGCCCAGCACCTTCCAGGCGCCGTCGCCTGCCTTGGCGGCGAAGGTCACCTGGTCGAAGCCGGTGCCGGGCACGGTCGCGGTGACCGGGATCCGGCCGTCCCCGGGGGTTCCTCTGACCTCGGCCCCCGGGAGCGCGATCGAGACCGCCGGGGCCGCCTGCGGGGCGGCGAGCCTGGCCGGCGCCCGGTAGACCACCGCGGACAGGGCCGGGACCGTCAGCGCCAGCTTCGCGTCGGCGCCCGTCGTGACCTTGGCGGCGGCCTCGCCGTACACCCTGGTGAAGGGGGCGTTCGCCGAGAAGGTCGGCACGCTCGCCGTGGCCGCCTGCTCGGCGTTGTTGACGGCGACGACGTACTCGACCTGCGCCTTGGCGTCGATCCTGGAGAAGGCGTAGACGCCGCCGGAGACGAGGCGCTCGATCTGGGCGCCGTCGGCCAGGGCCGGATGGGCGTCGCGGAGCTTGGCCAGGGCGGAGATGCTCTGGTAGAGCGGGTGAGTCTGGACGAAGTTGTCCTGGGCGTGGGTGGCCGCGGTGCCGATCAGGTCGTCGCTCAGGTAGCTCGCGGTCGTGGAGGCGAACATGGACGCGCGGGCGTCCTGGTCGCCGCCCTTTCCGGTGAAGCCCTGTTCGTCTCCGTAGAAGACGACCGGCTGGCCGCGGGTGAGATACATCAACTCGTGGGCGAGCCGGTCCCTGCGCAGCAGTTCCGCGTCCGTCTCGGGTGTGGCCGGCGCGCCGCCCTGGACGTCCTGCTGGAGGAAGCGGCCGATGCGGCCCATGTCGTGGTTGCCGAGGAAGGTCGGCAGCGACGCCGCGTTGCCGTCGGCGTCGGTGTGGTAGTCGTCCCCGGTGAACAGCTGGGCCAGCCGCGCCGCGCCCGCCGTACCGCCGCTGAAGGAACGGGCGGCCTCCTGGAAGGGGAAGTCCAGGGTGGCGTCCATCCCGCCACGGGTGGAGTATCGGCTGGTGAGGGCGGGATCGCCGGAGTAGACCTCGCCGAACATGAAGAACCGCTTGTTGCCCTTCTGGGCCGCGTAGCCGTGCAGGGCGGGCGAGAACTTCTCCCAGAACTCCATGTTCACGTGCTTGGCGGTGTCGATGCGGAAGCCGTCGAGACCGGCCTCCCGCACCCACGTCCGGTAGATGTCGATCATGCCGTCGACGACCTCGGGCCGTTCGGTCCACAGGTCGTCGAGGCCGAAGAAGTCGCCGTACTCGTCGTTCTCGCCGCCGCTGAAGGTGGAGTCGCCCCGGTTGTGGTACATCGTCGGGTCGTTCAGCCAGGAGGGGGTCTTGACGCCCTTCGGCGCGACCGGCGTGTAGGGGAAGGAGCCGGTGTTCACCGTGGGGAAGTCGCCCGTGCCCGCGTATCGCCGGTCGTCGAACGGCACGCCGTCCGCGTCGACGTAGGGGTAGGCGCCCTTCGACCGGTAGGAGTAGGTCTTCTCGCTGTAGTCGATCACATCGGCCGTGTGGTTGGTGATGATGTCGAAGAAGACCTTCATCCCGCGCTTGTGCGCCTCCCGCACCAGTTGCTTCATTTGATCGTTCGTACCCAGATGCGGGTCGATCCTCGTGAAGTCGGTGATCCAGTAGCCGTGGTAGCCGGCCGAGACGTCGGCCCCCGTGCCCTGGACCGGGCGGTTCTTGAACGCCGGGGTGATCCAGAGCGCGGTGCTGCCCAGGTTCTTGATGTAGTCGAGCTTGCCGAGCAGCCCCTTGAGATCACCGCCCTGGTAGAAGCCCTTGTGGGTCGGGTCGAAGCCGGTGGTGAGCCGGTCGCCCCGCAGGCCGCCCCGGTCGTTGCCGGTGTCGCCGTTGGCGAACCGGTCGGTCATCGCGAAGTAGAAACGCTCACGGGTCAGGTCGTCGCGGAGCGCGTCGCGGGCGAGGTCGCGATCGGACGGCTCCGCCGTACGGCTCAGCGCGGAGACCACCGGTTCGGCGGACGGCCGCCTCACCGCCCCGGCCACGCCGGAAAGGCCCGAGGCGGAAAGGCCCGAGGCGGTGAGGGCGGAGGTGGAAAGAGCGGTGGGGGGAGAGGCGGAGGCGGCGAGGGCGGGGGTGGGAAGCGGCGCGGCGAGAGGGGCGGCGATCAGGGTTGCCGCGAGAACGGCGCCCGTCAGGAAAGTCGATCTCGCGCGTCGTGGGGGGAGTGGCCAGACCACGGGGGCCTCCACGGAAGTTGTTTCGAGGGTGTTGCCCGGAAGTTACTCACTAGACATGATCTGTGCAATCCCTTGCCGAAACTTTCTGAATCGTAATGATTCTTGGGTGTCCGGAAGACGGTTCCTGTCGCGTCCGAAGCTCTGCAAAGGGCGCCATATATTGTCTGACCTGCAATTATCCTCCTCAATACATGCGGGGTTAATGCTGCCCGGGTCCGGGCCTTTAGGAACTTTGTAACGAGTTTGCAGAGTCTTGCAGAAACTTCTTCCAATGCGATTCACGGCGGCGTAACGTCCGGCGTACTCCGGACCTCGGCCTGCAAGCTCCCCGCTCAGGCCGACCCCCCTGAACACGAGGAGAAAACATGCGGCGAGCCTTCTCGGCTGCGACGATGGTCGCGGCCCTCGCCTTGGCGGTCGCCGCCTGCGGTGGCGGAGACAGCGGCACGACGGCGGCCCCCGCCCAGTCCGCCGCGGCGGACCCGTCGAAGGTCAGCGGTGAGATCACCTGGTGGGACACCGTCCGGCCTGACAGTGAGGGCCCGACGTTCCAGGCGCTCATCAAGGAATTCCAGGCGAAATACCCCAATATCAAGGTCAAGTACGTCAACGTTCCCTCCGACCAGGCGCAGAACCAGTTCCAGACCGCGGCGCAGGCGGGCACGGGAGCCCCGGACGTGATCCGCTCCGAGGTGGCCTGGACCCCCCAGTTCGCCTCGCTCGGCTACCTCCAGCCGCTGGACGGCTCGCGGGCCGTGGAGAACGAGGCCGACTTCCTGCCCGGCCCGCTGAGCAGCACCAAGTACAACGGCAAGACCTACGCGGTGCCGCAGGTCACCGACACCCTGGCGCTCATCTACAACAAGAGGCTCCTGGCGGAGGCCGGGCACGAGAAGGCTCCCACCACGGTCGAGGAGCTCAAGCAGGCCGCGCTCGACGTCAAGGCCAAGACCGGCGCCAGCGGCCTCGCGCTCAACGTGGACTCCTACTTCCTGCTGCCCTTCATGTACGGCGAGGGCGGCGACCTTCTCGACGTCCAGAACAAGAAGATCACCGTCAACTCGCCGGCCAACGTGAAGGCCATGGAGACGGTCGCGGACCTGGTCGCCTCCGGTGCCGCGCCCAAGCCCGCCATCCAGGACAGCTACGCCAACGCCATGACCGCCCTCAAGGACGGCAAGACGGCGATGATCTACAACGGCCCGTGGGCGCTGTCGGAGATCTACCAGGGCAAGGAGTTCCAGGACAAGGCCAATCTCGGCATCGCGCCGGTCCCCGCGGGTTCGGTCAAGGCCGGCGCCCCCACCGGCGGCTGGAACCTGGCGATCTACGCCGGTTCCAAGAACCTGGACGCCTCCTACGAGTTCGTCCGCTTCATGAGCAGCGCCGAGAGCCAGGCCAGGGTCGCCAAGGAGATCAGCCTCCTGCCGACCCGCCCCTCCGCCTACGACAAGCCCGAGGTCCAGGCCAACGAGGCAGTCTCCGTCTTCAAGCCCATCATGGAGACCGCGACCGCGCGGCCGTGGATCCCCGAGGGCGGCCAGCTCTTCCAGCCGCTGCTTGAGGGCTACCAGTCGCTGATCGGCGGCCAGGCCACTCCCGAGGACATGCTCAAGAAGGTCGACGACCAGTACCGCGGCATCTTCAAGGACTGGAGCTGATCCGTGGCGCTCTCGACTGGACGTGCGAGCAGCACGGCCAGGGACCGGACCGCGGGCTCGGGAGGCGCCCGCGGTCAGGATCGCCACCAGCGCCCAGGCCCGCTCAGGCGCGTGATGGGCCGGCACTGGTACGCCTGGGCCATGGTCGCCCCGGTGATCCTGGTCACGGCCCTGCTGATCGGCTGGCCGCTGGCCCGAGGCGTCTACCTGTCCCTGACCGATGCCACCGAGGCCACCATGGGCCGCACGATCGGGGTCAACGTCATCCCGTCGACGTACGAGTTCGTCGGGCTCGACAACTACATCTCGATCCTGACCAGCTCCCTGTTCTGGGACAAGCTGACCTGGACGATCGTGTGGACCGTGGCGTGTGTCGCGCTCCACTACGGTCTCGGTCTCGGCCTCGCCATGCTGCTCAACCGCAGGGTGAGGTTCCGCTCTACCTACCGGCTGCTGCTCATCCTGCCGTGGGCGATCCCGGGATTCGTCTCGGCGTTCATCTGGCGCTACCTCTACAACAGCGACTACGGCGTGATCAACGGCATGCTGAAGGCGGCCGGGCTCGGGGCGGTCGGCTGGCTCGACGACCCGACCACCGCGAAGATCGCGGTGGTCGCGGTCAACGTCTGGATGGGCGTGCCGTTCATGATGGTCGCCGTCCTGGGCGGTCTGCAGTCGATCCCCGGCGAGCTCTACGAGGCGGCCGAGGTCGACGGCGCGACGCCGTGGCAGCGCTTCCGCTTCATCACCGTCCCGGGGCTGCGCACCGTGTCGAGCACGGTCATCCTGCTGGGCACGATCTGGACCTTCAACATGTTCCCGGTGATCTTCCTGATCAGCGGGGGAGGGCCGGGCAGCTCCACGGAGATCCTCGTGACCTACGCCTTCCGCGAGGCCTTCACCGGCATCCGCAACTACTCCGGCTCCGCCGCCTGGGGAGTGATCATCCTCATGCTCCTCGTCGTGCTGGCCCTGGTCTATCGCCGCGCGCTGCGCAGGCAGGGGGAGGTCTGGTGAGCTCCGTCACCGCCGGTCCGGCCGGTTCCGCTCCGGCGCGAGGGGTCCGTCGCCGCGGGGATCGCGGCGTCGGCAGGTCGATCCTGCTCCACGCGACCCTGCTCTGCGCGGTCGCCGTCTCGCTGTTCCCCATCGTCTGGCTGGTCCTGACCTCGCTCAAGCCGCGCGACGGCTGGCTCTCCAGCGAACTGGAGTTCTTCAACCAGCCCTCGCTGGACAACTACACCCGGGTGCTGACCGAGACGCAGTTCCCGACCTGGCTGCTCAACTCGGTGATGGTCGCGGGACTGACCACGGTCATCGGGGTGTTCCTGGCCTCCACGACCGGATACGCGATCAGCCGCTTCCGCTTCCCCGGTCACCGCGGGGTCATGTGGATGCTGCTCATCACCCAGATGTTCCCGGTGGCCATCCTGATCGTCCCGCTCTACAACCTGATGGCGAGCCTCGGGCTGCTCAACCAGATCGCCGGACTGGTCATCGCCTACATGACCGTGGCCGTGCCGTTCTGCGCGTGGATGATGAAGAGTTACTTCGACTCGATCCCGCGCGAGATCGACCAGGCGGGAATGGTCGATGGTCTGACGCCGTTTGGCACATTTTGGCGGGTTATCCTTCCCCTGGCCAGGCCGAGCCTGGCGGTCACGGGCTTCTACTGCTTCATGACCGCCTGGGGAGAGGTGGCCTACGCCACGGTGTTCATGTCGCAGGAGGAGAAGCGCACGCTGGGCATCGGGCTGCAGCAGTTCGTCGGGCAGCACTGGTCCGACTGGGGCCTGCTCACCGCCTCGGCGGTTCTGATCGCGGTGCCCGCGGCGATCGTCTTCCTGCTCGTGCAGCGCCATCTGGTCGCCGGCCTTACCGCCGGCGCCACGAAGTCGTAACACCGCCGTGCTATCACGTCCTGACATGCCTGAAATGTCACTTGATCGGGGGACAAATATGACCGGGCTCGCCCGCATGGACCTTGCCGCAGCCACCGCCACCCGATGGTGGCGTGACGCGGTGATCTACCAGGTCTACGTGCGCAGCTTCGCCGACGGCAACGGCGACGGCATCGGCGATCTGCTGGGAGTGCGGAGCAGGCTACGGTATCTGGCCGACCTGGGGGTCGACGCGATCTGGCTGACCCCCTTCTTCACCTCGCCGATGGCCGACTTCGGCTACGACGTGGCGGACTACCGGAACGTGGACCCGATCTTCGGGTCGCTGGCCGACGCCAAGGCGCTGATCGACGACGCGCACCGGCACGGCCTGCGCGTGATCGTCGACGTCGTTCCCAACCACACCTCCGACCGGCACGCCTGGTTCCACGAGGCCGTGGCCGCGGGCCCCGGCAGCGCCGCGCGGGAGCGCTACATCTTCCGCCCCGGTAAGGGCGCCGACGGGGAACTGCCGCCGAACGACTGGGAGTCGGTCTTCGGCGGCCCCGCGTGGACCCGGCTGCCCGACGGCGAGTGGTACCTGCGCCTGTTCGCCTCCGAGCAGCCCGACCTGAACTGGGAGAACCCCGAGGTCCGCGCGGAGTTCGAGTCGATCCTGCGGTTCTGGCTCGACCTCGGCGTGGACGGCTTCCGCATCGACGTGGCCCACGGCATGATCAAGGCGGAGGGGCTGCCCGACGTCGGTCACGCCGACCAGGTCCGGATGATCGGCACCGACACGACGCCGTTCTTCGACCAGGACGGCGTGCACGAGATCCACCGGGCCTGGCGCACGTTGCTCGACTCCTACCCGGGCGAGCGGATCGGCGTCGCCGAGGCGTGGGCGCCCACCGCGCAGCGGCTGGCCAACTACATCCGCCCGGACGAGTTGCACCAGGCGTTCAACTTCCAGCTCCTCGTCGCCCCCTGGGACGCCGTGGGGTTCCGCGCGGTGATCCAGGAGTCGCTGGAGACGGCCGGCATGGTCGGCGCCTCCAGCACCTGGGTGCTGTCCAACCACGACGTCAAGCGGCACCTCACCCGCTACGGCGGCGGAGAGCTCGGCCTGCGCCGCTCGCGCGCGGCGGTCCTGCTGACGCTCTCCCTGCCCGGCTCGTCCTACATCTACCAGGGGGAGGAGCTCGGCCTTCCCGAGGTCCTCGACCTGCCGGAGGAGTTCCTGCGCGACCCGCAACGGCTGCGCAACCCCGACCACGGCCGGGACGGCTGCCGGGTGCCGATCCCGTGGGCCGACGTCCGGCCGCACTTCGGCTTCAGCCTGCCGGGCATCGAGGAGTCCTGGCTGCCGATGCCCTCCTCCTGGGGTCCGCTCAGCGTCCAGTCCCAGCTCCACGACCCGGCCTCCACGCTGCACCTGTACCGGGAGGCGCTGAGGATCAGGCGGCGACGGCAGGCCTTCGGCGACACCCCGCTGGTCTGGCTCGACTCCCCCGAGGGCACGCTGGCCTTCGGCCGGGGGGACGACTTCGTCTGCACGGTCAACCTGACCGGCGAGCCGGTCGAGCTGCCCGCCCCCGGGCGGGTCCTGCTGGCCAGCACCGCACCGGCCACCGCGGGTGACGCGGAACCGATCGCCGAGGGCGACCTGGTACGGCTCGCGCCCGACTCCGCCGTCTGGTGGGAACGCGATGACGCATAGCGGCGGCCCGCTCGGCAACGGCGCCGCCCGGCTGACCGACATCGCCGCGCAGGCGGGGGTCAGCGAGGCCACGGTCAGCCGGGTGCTCAACGGCAAGCCGGGCGTCTCCGCCGTCACCCGGCGGTCCGTCCTGGCGGCGCTCGACGTCATGGGCTACGAGCGCCCGCAGAGGTTGCGCCAGCGCAGCAACGGGCTGATCGGCCTGGTGACCCCCGAGCTGGACAACCCGATCTTCCCGGCCTTCGCCCAGGCCTTCGAGAAGACGCTGACCCAGCACGGCTACACCCCGCTGCTCTGCACCCAGCTGCCCGGCGGGGCGCTGGAGGACGAGTTCACCGAGCTGCTCGTGGAGCGGGGGGTGAGCGGCATCATCTTCGTCTCCGGGCTGCACGCCGACGTCACCGCACGCTCGGACCGCTACACCCAGCTGATCGGACAGGGCGTGCCGATCGTCCTGCTCAACGGGCACGCGGCCGACGTCCCGGCGCCCTTCATCTCTCCGGACGATCGGGCGGCGGCGCGGTTGGCGGTGCAGCATCTGGTGGATCTGGGGCATGAGCGGATCGGTCTGGCGGTCGGTCCGGGGCGGTTCGTGCCGGTGATCCGGAAGATCGAGGGGTATCGGAAGGCGATGGCGCAGTTGCTGGGGGTGAGCGAGGTGGAGGAGTTGATCTCGCATTCGCTGTTCTCGGTGGAGGGGGGTCAGGCGGCGGCGGCGCAGTTGCTGGAGCGGGGGTGTACGGGCATCGTGTGTGCGTCGGATCTGATGGCGTTGGGGGTGATTCGGGCGTGCCGGGATCGGGGGTTGTCGGTGCCGGGTGAGGTGTCGGTGGTCGGGTTCGACGACTCGCCGTTGATCGCTTTCACCGACCCGCCGCTGACCACCGTGCGGCAGCCCGTGCAGTCGATGGTGACCGCCGCGGTCCACACCCTGCTGGAGGCCATCGCCGGTGCGCCGGGAAAGCACTCCGAGCTCATCTTCCAGCCGGAGTTCATCGTCCGGGGCTCCACGGGCTCCGGGCCCAAGGTCGTCCGCTGACCCCCGCCGACCCTCGCTGACCCGTCCGCGACTCCGCGACGGCGGAGCCCGCCGGCGCCTTCCAGAGCTATGCCCGGATCGCGGTGGATCACCCGGCTGCCACGCCGCCGCCGCCGTCCGCGCAGGTGAAAGAGATGTAATGGCTTGCCGTAGGCCCGTCCTGTAGCTCGTGGCGAGCGTCGCCGGCGTGCGACGATCCCCGCTGACGTGCTGACGGTGACGGCGATGGAGCGTGCCAGGTGGACTCGACAAGGCGATGGACCGTTCCCGTGCTGGGGGCATTCACGGTGGGCGAGCTGTTCCTCGCCGCTCCGGTGCCCACCACGGGAGTGCCGGGAGGCGCCGTGGCCGCTCCGGCGAGCACCGCGGCCGCGGCGGGCACCGTCTACTACGTGGACTCCGGAGCCGGCAGGGACTCCGCCGCGGGCACCTCGGAGGCGACGGCCTGGCGTTCCCTGCACAGGGTCAACGCCGCCGAGCTGCGCCCCGGCGACACCGTGCGGTTCAGGCGCGGCGGTGACTGGCGGGGCACCCTGAGGCTCAGGGGCAGGGGCACCGCCGCCGCCCCCATCTCCGCCGAGCCGTACGGCAAGGGCGCGGATCCGAGGATCACCGGCAGCACCGCCTGCGTGGTGATCGCAGGCATGTACGTGCGGGTGTCCGGGCTGCGCGCCAGCCGCTGCCAGTGGGCCGGCTTCGAGGTGAGGGGCGACCACAACGAGCTGAACGGCGTGCACTCCGACCACAACGTCACCGGCGTCCAGTTCATCGGCTCCCACAACACCGTCAGGAACAGCGTCCTGAGCGGCAACAACCGGATGAGCGTCAACGACAAGGGAGGCGACGACGACTCCGGCGCCTTCGGCGTGCTGCTCAACGGCGACGACAACCTCGTCGTCGGAAACGTGATCGTCGACAGCTACGCGCAGAGCGAGGACTACGGCACCGACGGCGCCGCCGTCGAGGTCTACAACGGCGACCGCAACCGGGTCGCCCGCAACGTCTCCAGGGACAACGAGACCTTCGTGGAGCTGGGCGCGAGGAAGGGCAAGACCGCCGAGGGGAACGTGTTCTCCAACAACGTGGTGACCTCCTCCCGCAAGAGGGGCTCCTTCCTGATCACCCGGGGGCCCGGCAGCCCCATCGGCCCGGTGAGAGGCACCGTCGCGGTGCACAACTCCGTCTACCTGCCCGCCCGTGACACCATCGGCTGGTCCTGCGGCGACGGCTGCTCGCCCGCCATCCTCAAGCTGCGCAACAACGTCATCGTGGTCGGCGGGCGGATCGGCGAGGAGGACGGCAAGGGAGGAGCCGACGAGGGCGGCAACGTCTACCGGGGCCGTTCCCCCAGGTTCAAGCTGGGCCCCGGGTCGATCATCGCCGATCCCCGCTTCCGCAGCCGCGAGGACCTCCACCTGAGTCCTGGCTCCCCGGCCCTCGGCCGCGGCGTCAAGCTGGGCCCCGAGTGGTTCGGCGGCGCCGCGCTGGCCCGGGATCTCACGGGGGCCCGCCTGCCCGCCGCTCCCGCCGCGGGCGCGTATCAGCACTAACTCTTTCCCGTATCAGGTTTTATCCTGGATATCTCCTCGGAATCTCTGTGAAACCTGTCTAGGACACCCTGGTGTCCAGAGCGAGGTGATCGGCAATGATGTTGAGACTACGGGTGTCCTTTCCCGACAGACCAGGTGCCCTGGGGCAGGTGGCGCGAGTGCTCGGCACGCTGGGCGCGGACATTCTCCAGGTGACGGTGCTCGAACGCGAGACCGGCCGGGCGGTGGACGACTTCACCGTCTCCTGGCCGGGGAGTCCGGACGCGGAGACCGTCAGGGACCGCCTGTCGGCCGTCCCCGGCATGCGGGTCGAAGGGGTCTGGCCCACCCGCGAGGTCCCCGGCGCCGCGCCCGACTACGACCTGCTGAGGCACGTCGCCGCCGACCCGGGCCGGGCCTTCGCCACCCTCGTGGACGCCGTGCCCGATCTGGCGAGCGCCGAATGGGCGGTCATCGTGTCCTCGGAGCGGAGCGAGATCGTCCATCACAGCTGGCAGGCTCCGTCCTCCTTCGACGAGACGGGAGGTCTCGTCGGTGTCAAGGCGGCCGACCTCACCTCCCTGCGCCCCTCGACGTTCAGCTCGGGCCGTCACCGGCTGATGAGCCTGCCCGTTCCCGGCGCGGACCTGCACCTGATTCTCATGCGCACCGAGGGCCCGGCCTTCCACCGTGCCGAACTGGACCGTGTCATGCGCATCCTGGAGATCGTTTCCATCATCGGCCGCTGACCCGGGCCGCCCGCCGTCGCGGGCCCGGGGCGCAGGAGCGGCGCGGGCCCTTCCCGGAGGGCCCGCGGGCCGCTTCGCGGGCCCGAGGTTCCCTCGGGAATGTCCTTGGAGACAACCCGGAGGACATTAAGGTCTCCAAATCGGACGTTTCCGGCATGCCGGTCATGGGGTATGGGAGATCAAGGAGCGCTGTGCCGCTCTCCGCGGGCCCGCCGCCCAGCGGGTCGTGGCCGATGCCGGAGCATCGCCCGCCACGAACGGGCTCACCACGATTCATCAGGTAGGACGGCCATCGCGGCACTCGATGGCCCTCGCGACGTCCCCCCGACGGATGGCCGCAGGCCATATCGGGCCCGGGCCTGCACCGGGCTCGTGAGGAGGACAGTCTGATGCGTGAGCACCATTCCATCGTGACCGCGGGCCTGCTGGGGCTGTGCCTGACGATGACCACGGCCTGCGCGGACGCCGACTGGGCCCCCACCGTGACGATCCCGATGGGGAGCGTGGAGACGGCGACCTCCATGCCCGAGTCTCCCGTGCCCGACACCCCCGCGCCCACGACCTCCACGCCTGACATGCCCGAGGGGTTCAAGCCGCTCGGGAGCGTCGCCAGCGGGCTCTTCGTCGCGGTTCCCGAGGGCTGGGTCGCGCTCGACCTGAGTAAAGACGATCTCGAACAGGGTCTGAGGAGCAGCGGCCTGTCGGGGCCGGCGCTGGAGCGGGCCAAGCAGAACCTGCAGATCCTGGTGGACAACAAGGCCCTCTGGGCGTCCGACCCCGCGTCGTCCCAGGTGTCCCGGCACAGATTCGCCACCAACCTCAACGGCTACTGCCAGTCCGGCCCCGAGACGACGGTGGACGAGTTGATGGCCTCCGCCAGAACGGAGTTGGAGCGGCTCAACGCCAAGGTCTTCGAGACGGTGCGGACGCCGATCGATTTCGGCGAAGCCGGGCGGGTCACCTATTCGTTCACGACCGACGGCATCACCGTGAAAGGCACCCAGTATTACGTGCCCACCCGTGGCAAGGTCTGCATCGTCACACTCAGCACCGACCAGGACGGCAAGCAGGAACTGTTCGACAGCATCGGCAAGACGATCCACCCGGTCTGACCTCCGGTCGGCTCTGTCACGGGACCCCTGCCGAATCGGCGGCGCGTTATCACGATATTTCGTGATGCTAGGTGGCACTTTCGCCGGTTGCAAGCAAAAGCTCGCGGGTTTGTAGATAAAAGGTGCCAACCTGCCCTTTTGTGATGGGCGGTCGTCGGTGCGCCTGTCCGATCCGGGAGGCTCCTCCGCCTCGCCTCCATCGGGATCCGTCCGGCGGCCGGAAAACGACGACACCGGGGCCACGGGTGCGACGCGCCCCGAAGGGGTGCCTTCACGGATGGCGCTTGATGAGCCGGACGAGATGGCGGGCGACGCTCATGCAGGGACTTTAGTCACAAGTAGGAGAAAGACCCCGCAATGATGACGAAACTTCTTCCAATTTTGTCAAAAGCCGCGTAACTTCCACGCCAAGTTCTCTGCACAGTACCGAGGGGTCGCGGTGAGTCGCACGGCCGTATCCACGGTGGGACGTCGGTGGGTGGCGACCATCGCACGGATCCGCCGGTTCCACGGCGGAAGGGAGTCGGCGGCTCAGCCGTGGCATCGGGGGATCAGGCGATTCCGTCCACCCACATGGAGAAGAGATCGATGAGCGCACACGAAGAAGAAATCGAGATCACCAACGCGCTGCGCCGGGGCCTGGGGCTGAACCGGCGACAGTTCCTCGCGGCCACGACGGGAGTCACCGCGGTGGCCATGGCGGGAGCGGGACCGCTCGCGTCGACCGCCCAGGCGGCCTCGGGCCGTCACCCCAGGGGCACGCTGGTGCCGCCGAGCAAGCGCGGCATCATCCTCTACACCGTCCGCGACGCGATCTCAAGGGATCCGCTGTCGACGGACCTTCCCTCCGGCTTCCAGCGCGTGTTCGAGGCGCTCTCCCGGATCGGCTACCGGCAGGTGGAGTTCGCCGGCTACGGCCAGCACGCCAACTCCAAGGGCGGCGCCAACCTGGAGAGCGTCGAAGGCGCCCGGATGCTGCGCCGGTGGCTCGACCACTACGGCCTCGAGGCCGAGGGCAACCACGGCTTCATCCCCGGCTCCTGGCCGCTCACCACGGCGGACCTCGACAGGTTCAAGCTCCACCTGGAGATCGCCCACACCCTCGGCCTCGGGCACGTGGGCACCGGCAACGACCCCACGAACAGCGCCTACAAGGACGACTGGAACATCGCCGCCGAGAAGTGGAACCATCTCGGCTCGATCGCCTCCCGCGCCGGGATCAAGCTGTACACGCACAATCACGACGCGGCGTACAACTTCCTTCTCGACAGCGGCCCGCTTGACGCGCTCGGCAAGCCCACCCGCTCGTCGGGCATCCGCAAACTGGAGTACTTCCTCAAGATCACAGACCGCAGGGACGTCTACCTGGAGATGGACATCTTCTGGGCGCATGTGGCCCGGTTCAAGTTCAGCACGTTCACCGCCCCCGACGGCTCCACGCGGACCGACGTCTTCGACCCCCTGGCGGTCGTGCGCGCGAACGCCAGGCGGTTCCCCCTGTTCCACGCGAAGGACGGAAAGTCCAACCCGGCGACCGCGAACGGCTACGACATGGTGCCGTTCGGCACCGGTGACATCGACTACGCCAAGTTCTTCAGGGGCGCGGGCCCCAAGGGCTCCTTCAACCCGATGTACGAGCAGGACAACGCCCCCGGAGGAACGGCCAACCCCGGCCAGTCGCTCCAGTACGCCGACCTGAGCTACGACAACATGGCCGCGCTGCGCGGCTGACGACGCCACGAGTTCGGCGGACCGCCACGTGATCCACACCGTTGCAGCGGTGTGCGTGGCGGTCCGCCTTCCTTGCCTCCCCCCGGAAGAGAAGGCGCAGTAAGTGAAGCGTACTCGCATGATGCTCGGCGGAATCCTCACCGCCCTGACGCTCCCCCTGACGATGCTCGGCGCCACACCCGCCGTCGCCCACCCGGGGCATGACCCGGCGACGGAGTGGTCGAGCTACGAGAAGATCACGTTGACCAAGAACATCGGTGAGCCGATCGACATGGCGGTCCTGCCCGACCGGCGGGTCCTCCACACCGCGCGCAACGGCGACATCCGGCTGACCGACGCCACCACCGGCGTCACGAAGGTCGTCAACACCGTCCCCGTCTACGCCAACTCGGAGGACGGCCTCCAGACGATCGCGATCGACCCCGGCTTCGCCGAGAACAAATGGGTCTACGTCTACTACGCGCCGAGGACGATGACGGCGCCGTACCCGGAGACGACGCCGACCGGGTCGGCGCCCAACTCGCTGCCCGCGGGCGCGGACGAGTCGTACTGGGACCGGTGGAAGGGCTACAACCAGTTGTCCCGGTTCAAGTGGACCGGCGATGCCCTCGACCTGTCCACCGAGCAGATCATCATCAAGGTCGAGGCGCAGCGTGGGCAGTGCTGTCACGTCGCCGGCGACATGGACTGGGACGCCGACGGCAATCTCTACCTCGCCACCGGCGACAACACCCCGGCCGGCACGCCGGGGGCCAACGGCTACGCGCCCAACAACGACGCCCCCGGAATGAACCCCGGGCTCGACGCGCGGCGCGGCGCGGGCAACACCAACGACCTGCGCGGCAAGATCCTGCGGATCACGACGGGGGAGGACGGCTCCTACACGATCCCCGCCGGCAACCTGTTCCCGCCGGAGACGGCCGGGACCCGTCCGGAGATCTTCGCGATGGGCCTGCGGAACCCCTTCCGCATGGACGTCGACCCGGAGACCGGCACGGTGTCGTGGGCCGACTACGGGCCGGACGCCGGCGCCCCGGACGCCGCCCGGGGCCCGCTCGGCTACGTCGAGTGGAACGTCACCCCCATCGGCGAACCGATGAACGGGGGCTGGCCGTACTGCACCGGAGACAACTTCAACTACAACGACTGGGACTTCGCCGCCTCGGCGGCGCGTGAGTGGTTCGACTGCGCGGGCGGGGCGGCGAACACCTCGCGATGGAACACCGGCCTGGAGCAGGTCCCGGCCGCGGTGCCGGCGGACCTGTACTACGGCGACAACAACACGCACCAGCCCGCCGAATGGGCCGGGCTCACCGATTTCGACCCGCAGGGTGGGCAGGGGCCGATGGGCGGCCCCGTCTACCACTACGACCCGGAGAACCCCTCGACGACGAAGTTCCCGCAGTACTGGGACAGGAAGTTCTTCTTCTCCGAGTTCTCCCAGGACTATCTCGCGGCGTTCACCGTGCCGCAGCCGGACGGGCCGGTGACCGCGATCGAGCAGTTCCTGCCGAACAGCGCGCTGAGGACGATGGCGATGCCGATCACCGACAGCCCGATGGACATCGAGTTCGGCCCCGACGGCTCGTTGTACGTGCTCGACTACGGCGACGGCTTCTTCCGCGCCAACCCCGACGCCGGGCTCTACCGCATCGACTACGCGCCGGGGAACAAGACCCCCCAGGCGAAGATCACCGTCGACCGGTCCTCCGGCAGCGCCGCGCCCCTCACCGTCGAGTTCAGCGCGGCGTCGTCCCAGGACGCCGAGCCGGGCGCACTGGAGTACGACTGGGACTTCGACGGGAACGGCACCTTCGACGCCACAGGCGTGACGGCCTCGCACACCTACACGGAACTCGGACAGTACGTCGCCCGGCTCCGCGTGACCGACGCGGAGGGCAAGGCCGGGCTCACGTCGACCGAGATCACCGTCGGCAACACCGCGCCCGAGGTGACCATCCGGACACCTGGGAACGGCTCCTTCTTCGACTGGGGCAACGCGGTGCCGTTCCGGATCGGGGTCGCCGACGAGGAAGACGGGAACACCCCGGTGTGCAGCCGGGTGCAGTGGACCTTCGGCCTCGGCCACGACGCGCACGCGCACCCGGAGACGACCGGCACGGGGTGCTCCGGCGGCTGGCCGACACCGGTGAACGCTCCCGAGCACGGTGAGACCGAGAACATCTTCGGCGTCATCGTCGTGAGCTACCGCGACAACGGGGCCGGCGACATCCCGGGGGCGCTCGGTGAGGCCACGCTCATCCTGAACCCGAAGCTGACGCAGGCCGAGCACGCGGACGCGAGCGAGGGCGTAACGGAGACCGCGGACGAGAGCGCGTCCGCCCGAGCGAAGATCACGTCGTTCGACGCCGGAGACTGGATCTCCTACGACCCGGTGAACCTCACCGGGATCACGGGTGTGAAGACCCGGGCCTCCGGAGCGGGCACCCTGTCCCTGAGGTGGAACTCGGCGACGGCGGATCCGTTCGCCACCGTCACCGTGCCCGCGGGAGCGGGCTGGCAGACGGTGGACACCGCGCTCGCGGACGCCCCGGAGGGCAGCGGCAGGCTCTACGTCACCTCGACCGGCGGCGTGGACGTCGACTCCTTCACCTTCGAGGGTGACGGGGTCGCGGACCGGACGCCGCCGACCGTCTCGGCGACGCTCAGCCCGGCGGAGCCGAACGGGGAGAACGGCTGGTACACCGGAAACGTCACGCTGACGGTGACCGCGACCGACAACGCCACGGTGGCGAGCCGGCAGTACTCGCTCGACGGCGGCACGACCTGGCTGAACGCCGCCAACCCGGTGACCCTGAGCGCGGAGAACGTCAACGAGGTGCGCTACCGGGCGACCGACGGCGGCGGCAACGTCTCGAAGATCGGCACCGCCACGGTGCGGATCGACAAGACCGCCCCTGCCCTGTCGGTGAGCGGCGTGGAGAACAGGAAGTACGGAGACTCCGCGTCGATCAGGCCCGTCTTCTCGGCGGCGGACGCGACGTCGGGTGCGGCGAGCGCGACGGCGACGATCGGAGGTGATCGGATCACCTCCGGTAAGCCGGTCACCCTGTGGCGGCTGGGGCTCGGCAGACACGAGCTGATCGTCACCGGAAAGGACAGGGCGGGCCACTCCACGACGCGGACCGTCGAGTTCGAGGTCACGACCTCCTTCGCCGATGTGCGCGCGCTCATCGATCACTTCAGGAAGGCGGGTTCGGTGACGAGCCGGGGTGCGGCCGCCCTGCGCACCCGGCTGGACCAGGCCGTGAAGCAGGCGGACCGAGGGAGGAACAAGGATGCGATCAAGGAATTGGAGCAGTTCGCGAAGCTCGCCCGCGAGTCGCGCAACGTGACCGACAGGGCGGTGCGCGACGTGCTCGTCCGGGACGCGGAGGCGCTGATCGCGCGGTTGCGCTCCTGATCACCCTGACGGCCGAAGGGGTTTTCCCGCGGCCGCGGGGCGGGTGAGAACCCGGTGTTTCCGGCTCCGCTCCAACCGGGCGGAGCCGGACTCGCCGGGTCAGCGGTGGGGCGGGTCGATGCGGGAGCCGTCCACGGCGAAGAGCATCAGCCGGGTGACGTCGATGCCCACCCGGGCGGGTTCGCCGGAGCGCCAGACGGGACGGGAGCCGACCCGGACGATGAGGTCGGCCCTGCGGTGGGTGCCGCCACCGACCTGCTCCTGCGTCTGATGGGGCTCGGCCTCCTCGGAAAGGGCGCGGGGCACCAGCCGGCGCATGAGGGCGCGAGTACGGCCGCCGGAAACGGAGGAGGCCAGGCCGGCGGCCCGGTGACGGGGATCCGGGGGCTCGGGTACGGCCACGGCGGTCAGGCCGCTTTCGACGTAGGCGAGCCACTCGTGGCCGTGGTACTCCAGGGCGCGGACGCGGCCGAGGAAGGTCGGGCCCTCGAAGCTGTCGGGGACCGGGGCGAGGCAGTCCGGGCGGAGGCCGACGATGATCTGGCTGCCGACGTGCTGGGAGATGACGTAGGCCCTGGGATCGGTCCAGGGGATCGTTATCTGGTGCGGGCCGAAGTCCAGCAGGATGAACTGGTTCTGCGGCGTTCGTACGGTGGCCGCGAGAAGGTTGAGCTGCTGGGAGCTGAGGAAGGCCGCGGTGAAGGCGGTGGCCGGGTCGTTGTAGACCTGGCCCGGGGTGCCGAGGTCCTGCAGGACGCCGCGGTTCATGATGGCGATCCTGTCGGCCAGGGTCAGGGCCTCGACCTGGTCGTGTGTCACGTAGACCGTGGTCACGCCGAGCGAGCGGACCAGGGAGGAGATCTCCATGCGGAGCTCGGTGCGCATGCCCGCGTCCAGGTTGGACAGCGGCTCGTCCATCAGGAAGAGCGAGGGCTGGCGGACGATCGCGCGGCCCATCGCGACGCGCTGGCGCTGGCCGCCGGAGAGCGTTCCAGGACGGCGCTCAAGCGTCTCGTCGATGTGCAGGGCCTTGGACAGTTCGGTCACGCGTTCCCTGATCATCGCCGGGTCGGCTTTGGCGATCTCCAAGGGAAAGGCCATGTTGCCGCGTACCGTGCGATGTGGATACAGTGCACCGTTCTGGAAGACCATGGCGACGTCGCGATCACGTGGAGCGAGGTCGTTGGCGAACTCCCCGCCCAGCCAGAGGTCTCCGGAGGTGACGTCCTCCAGTCCCGCGATCATCCGGAGCAACGTGGACTTTCCGCAGCCAGACGGTCCGAGCAGGACGAGAAACTCCCCGTTTTCGGCGCGCAAATTCATGCGGTCAACCGCAAGGAACCCTCCGGGGTAAACCTTGCTCACATTATCGAGGACGACGGTACTCATGCGCGCTCGTTCCTCCCGGACTCCGCTGCCCGGATCCCAGCCGTGTAATTGATGAGGTAGTACATCGCGACACTTGCCCATGTGTCCATAGATGTCGTTAGAAATCGCACATCTGTCGGTTACTTTCCAGTTTCATGTCGTGTAGGTGGGTTAAGGAATGCAGGGTTTGACGTGCCATCCATGGCCGGCGGGTTCGGGATGTTACAGTTTGCGAAAAGTTGCGGGAATGGGTTTCAGATGAGGGCGCCGAACGTCGCTCGGTTCGCACTCGATTCGGCCGCATGGTGGGGTGGCTTCTGATGGACGGCGAACTCGAGCAGACCCCTCGTCCCCGTCCCGACGGGGCGGGAATCCGGCTGGCCGACATCGCCGCGCAGGCGGGAGTCAGCGAGGCCACGGTCAGCCGGGTACTCAACGGCAAGCCGGGCGTGTCGCAGATGACCAGGCAGGCGGTGCTGACGGCGCTCGACCTCATGGGCTACGAGCGCCCGCAGCGCCTTCGCCAGCGCAGCAACGGACTGGTCGGCCTGGTGACCCCCGAGCTGGACAACCCGATCTTCCCGGCCTTCGCCCAGGCCATCGAGAAGGCCCTGACCCAGCACGGCTACACCCCCGTGCTCTGCACCCAGCTGCCCGGCGGGGCACCCGAGGACGAGTTCACCGAGCTGCTGACGGACCGCGGAGTGAGCGGCATCGTCTTCGTCTCAGGGCTGCACGCCGACGTCACCGCCAGGATGGACCGTTACATCCGCCTGACCGAGCGCGGGCTGCCGATCGTCCTGATCGACGGCTACAGCGACCGGATCGACGCTCCGTTCATCTCTCCGGACGATCGGGCGGCGGCGCGGTTGGCGGTGCAGCATCTGGTGGATCTGGGGCATGAGCGGATCGGTCTGGCGGTCGGTCCGGGGCGGTTCGTGCCGGTGATCCGGAAGATCGAGGGGTATCGGAAGGCGATGGCGCAGTTGCTGGGGGTGAGCGAGGTGGAGGAGTTGATCTCGCATTCGCTGTTCTCGGTGGAGGGGGGTCAGGCGGCGGCGGCGCAGTTGCTGGAGCGGGGGTGTACGGGCATCGTGTGTGCGTCGGATCTGATGGCGTTGGGGGTGATTCGGGCGTGCCGGGATCGGGGGTTGTCGGTGCCGGGTGAGGTGTCGGTGGTCGGGTTCGACGACTCGCCGTTGATCGCCTTCACCGACCCGCCGCTGACCACCGTGCGCAAGCCCATCGGCGCGATGGCCTCGGCGGCCGTGGCGACCCTGCTGGAGGAGATCAAGGGCATGCGGGGCAGGCACGTCGAGCTGATGTTCCAGCCCGAGCTGGTCGTGCGCCGCTCGACGGGCTCCGGCCCCCTGGTGAGCCGCTAGCGGGGCCGGCCAGGGGGTTCCGGCCCGTCCAGGCGCGATCCAGACCCGGGCCGGCGAACGTTCCCGGTCACAGCGTCACAGCGCTAACCGAGGGCGGCGAGGTCGAGGTGATGGAGGCGCGCCGGGTCGGCGATCACCTCGTACTCGGCGATCCTTCCCTTCTCGATCGTGAGGACAAGGACGAGGAGCAGGCGTCCGTACGGGGCCACGACGACTCCCACGGTTCCGTTCACCAGCGCCGGCTCCGCGAACCTCGCCCGCTGCGAGAGAAGCAGCGTTTCCTCCACCACGGCCCGCGCACCGCGGATCTCCGTCGGTACGCCCACGGGCAGCGCGGCGGCATCGGATCGTACGGGGTCGTCCACACGAACAAAGCAGGAAAGCAATGCACAACGACCAGGAGGACGACATGTTCGAAGCAACCGGCCCCCTTGCGCGGGAGTCCGCTCCGGTGCGGATCGCGGTGGCCTTTCACAGCGGGTACGGGCACACCGCCCGTCAGGCCGAGGCCGTAGCCGACGGCGCCAGGGGGTCACCTCACCCGCGACGCCGCCAGGCGTGACTCCAGGTCGTGAATAACTACACTGAGTGACCATGGGGGCGCCGCAGGACCAGACCATACGAACGCTCATCCCGGCACGGATCGATCGGTTGCCCTGGTCCCGGTTCCACACCCGGATGGTGGTGGCGCTCGGGGTGGCCTGGGTGCTCGACGGCATGGAGATCGCCATCGCCGGGGCCGTCGGCAATGTCCTCCGCGAGCGGGAGACCCTCGGGCTGACCTCGGTCGAGGTGGGGTTCGCCGCCACGGTCTACCTGCTCGGCCAGGTCGTGGGCGCGCTGGTGTTCGGGCGCCTGTCGGACAGGTTCGGGCGGCGCAGGCTCTTCATCATCACGCTCGGCCTCTATCTCATCGCCAACGGCATCACCGCGTTCTCCTTCTCCTACTGGTGGCTGCTGCTGTTCCGGTTCTTCGCCGGCATGGGCATCGGCGGGGAGTACGCGGCGATCCACTCGGCCATCGACGAGCTCATCCCCGCCAGATACCGCGGTCGGGTCGACCTGGCGGTCAGCGGCACCTACTGGCTGGGCGCCATGATCGGGACGGCCTCCACGTACGTCCTCCTCAACCCCGGCCTGCTCCCGGTCAACCTGGGCTGGCGGATCGGCCTGCTGATCGGCCCGCTGATCGGACTGGCGATCTGGGGTCTGCGGCGGCATCTGCCGGAGAGCCCGCGCTGGCTGGTCATGCACGGCAGGGAACGCGAGGCCGAGCTGGCGGTCCGGGAGATCGAGGAGCACGTGCGCGAGTCGGGAGGGAAGCTCCCCCCGGTGGACGAGAAGCGGGCCATCAGCATCCGGCCGCACGGCAGGGTCGGCTACCGCGACGTCCTGCGGGTGGCCTTCAAGGACTACCCGAAGAGGTCGATCCTCGGCGCCACCCTGATGATCAGCCAGTCGTTCCTCTACAACGCGATCTCCTTCACCTACGTGCTGGTGCTCTCGCAGTTCTACGGGGTGAGCGCCTCGGAGGCCGCGCTGTATCTGTTCGCCTTCGCCGCGGGCAACCTGCTCGGCCCGTTCGTCCTCGGGCCGCTCTTCGACACCGTGGGCCGCAAGCCCATGATCTCCTCCACCTACATCCTCTCCGGCCTCCTGCTGGCGGGCACCGGCTGGATGTTCAAGGAGGGCATGCTCACCGCGACCACCCAGACGGTGCTGTGGTCGGTCATCTTCTTCATCGCCTCCGCGGCGGCCAGCTCCGGGTACCTCACCGTCAGCGAGCTGTTCCCGCTGGAGGTCCGGGCCCTGGCCATCGCGGTGTTCTTCGCCATCGCCCAGAGCTTCGGCGCGCTCGGCCCGACCATCTTCGGCGCCCTGATCGGCGACCAGAGCAACCCCGATCCGACCCGCCTGTTCTACGGCTACCTGGTCGCGGCGGCCATGATGGTGATCGCCGGGATCGTCGCCCTCCTGCTCGGGGTCAAGGCCGAGCGGGCCTCCCTGGAGGACATCACCCCGCCCCTGTCGGCGGCCGCGAATTGATCTCCGCTCCGGCGTGAACGCCGGAGCGCCGGCCTGTGTCCCGGTGATTCGGAGGCCCGCCGAAACCCGGCCGGTCATTGACGAATGACCGATGATGAAACACGCAATGATCACGGTGAGGGGAAAGGCGCGAGCACCAATGTGATCCCGCCCATATCTATCGAGAATGGCGCAAAATCGATAAAGAGCGCCGGGCTCTTCCTGCCTACCGTGGATTCCGGGTTTCACATCGTCCCGGTGTCGTCCTCGATGCCGGTTCGGAGTCCCGCCGGCCCGGCATCGCCCGGGGCGCGGCTGATTCGACATGGAGTGACGCATCATGATCAACGTTAGAAACGCGCTGGGGACCGGGATGATTCTGGCCTCCGTCCTCATCGCACCCGTGACGACGCCGGCCCAGGCCGCCGCCACCGCCGAGACCGTCTCCGCCACGTCCACGCTGACGTCCGTTCAGAAACCCTGCCGGAAGCACCGCAACCCCGCCAGGTGCCGTGCCCGGCTGGGAGGTCTGGGCGGACACAGCCCTCAGAGCGGAATCAGAGGCATAGGCGGCGGTATCGGCGGTGACGGCAGCATCGGCGTTGACGACGGTATCGGGCACAGGGACCACGGCCGCAGCAGGGACTGACGCGCCGGGTGTCACGGCACGCCCGGCACCGGGTGCTCGGCGTGGAACCGACAGGCCGCCGTGCTAACCGTCTCTGCGCACGAAGACTCTCCAGGCGACGGCGACCGACAGAGCAGCCCAGGCGGCCAGCACGAGCAGCCCGGCGACAGGGTCGAGCGCGGTGGCGGGGTCGGCGGGCATCCCGAGAAGACTCAGGGCCGCCTCGTGCGGGAGGAACCTCACGAGGTGCGGCAGGGTGCTCCGAAACGCCGGTGAGATGAGAATCGGCGTGATGAGAAGCACGGCGAGGGGAGTGACGACCGTCTTCGCGACGACGGCGAAACCATGACCGATCAGGCCGAGCAGGAGATAGGCGGTCAGGAGGGCCAGGAAGCCGATGACGACATCACGGGTTCCCGGCTCTCCGGAGCGAACCTCCGCGGCGTGCCACAGGGCGTAGCCCGGGAGGACGGCCGGTATCGACGCGATCAGGCTGAGCGTCGTGCTGACGGTGAGCTTGGCGGCGAACAGCCGGTCGCGGCCGGGGACGACGGCGAGGCTGACGCGCAGCTGGCCACCGCGATACTCGCTTCCGGCGGCGAAGACCGCGATCGCGACGAACACGTAGACCGGCGCGAGCATGAGGGTGCCGAGCCGGGCGATCGGACCGTCTTGACCGGCGATACGGACGACATCCGTGGCCGCGACGGCGCCGAGCAGGGTGTTGGCGCCGAACGCGACGGTGAGAGCGATCCAGGAGGCGGGGAGAGTGGAGATCTTGATCCGCTCGGCGGCCAGGATGTCGCCGAACCGGATGGTCTCCACCGGTAGGGGAGTGGACGTCTCGGTCCTCATCGCGCGTCCCTCCTGCTGAGCGTGATCGCCGCGGCGACGGCGGTCGCGACGGCCCAGCCGATGAGGACGAGCAGGCCGTGCTCCCGGCCGGCTGTGAGGTCGCCGATGCCGGGATCGAGTATGAGGTTCCTGGCCGCGCTGAGTGGGAACAGGGCGTCCAGATCCGGCGCGGCCCCGGCCAGAACCTGGCTCATCGTGACGGCGATCAGCGCCACGGTGACGACGATGCCGGTCAGGGTGCCGCGCGCGACGACAGTGACGGCGAACGCGGTGAGGCAGAACAGGACCGCGAAGGCGATGAACCGCCCGTAGCCGAGGAAGGCTTCCTCGGTGAGGAGCAGGCCGGCGTTCCAGTCCCTGATGGCGGCGTAGACGAACGCGGTGCTGACGCCCACGATGAGGATCGCTACGACCAGCACGTACAGTGCCGTGGCAAGGAGCTTCGCGGTCACCATGCGAGCTCTGCGCGGCATGGCGAGCACGGTCAGGCCGAGCTGCCGTGAGCGGAACTCCTGCCCCGCGATCACGGCGGCGAGTACGGGCAGGAACAGGCCCATCTGCAGCGACGCCCCGGCCAGAAGGCCGAGGATCTCCTGCTTCGCCGGCTGAGGCTGCCCGGTGAAGATCTCGATGATCCCGTCGGGAGTGATGTTCGCCACGGCGTCGGCGAAGAGCTCGGCGGATTGGAGCTGGACCAGCGTATGAAGGGCGAGGATGACGCCGGTGACGATCCACACGCTGGGCAGGGTGAGGAGCTTGGTCAGTTCCGCTCGGGTCGCCGCCGGCATCGCGTTCACCACCGCGACCCGGTCCGGTCGCCGGTGAGGGCGAAAAACGCCGTCTCCAGCGAGGCGTGGCCCGCCGTGACCTCGGCCAGCGAGCCCTGGGTGACGATACGGCCGTGGTCGATGATCACCACGTCATCGGCGGTGTCGGCCGTTTCCGTCATGAGATGGCTCGACAACAGCACAGTACGGCCGCGGGCCGCGTAGTCCCGGAGGAAGGTGCGAACCCAGCGGATGCCGTCCGGGTCCAGTCCGTTCACGGGTTCGTCGAGGACGAGGATCTCCGGCTCGCCGAGCAGAGCCCCGGCGAGTCCGAGCCGCTGCTTCATGCCGAGTGAGTACTTCTTCACCCGCTGTTTCGCCGTGTCCGCCAGGCCGACGAGCTCGAGCACTTCACGCACCCGCCCGCGTGGGATCCGGTTCGATTGGGCGATCCACGACAGGTGGTCGATCGCACGGCGCTCGGGGACCGAGCCCGCCCCGTCCAGCAACGCTCCGAGCGCTCGCAGCGGGTCTTTCAGGTCTCGGTAGCGCTTCCCCTCGATCAGCGCCCGCCCGCCGGTGGCCGCGTCCAGGCCGAGCAGGACGCGCAACGTGCTGGACTTTCCCGCCCCGTTCGGACCGAGGAATCCCGTGACCCGGCCGGGCCGGGCCGTGAACGTGACGTCGTCGACCGCCTTCTTGCTCCGATAGTGCTTGCTGAGTCCGATGACTTCGATCACTGGGCACCTTGATCCGTCGTGCTGGCTGATTCCGTCCAGCCTGCGGCGACGAGGTGCCGGGCCGCGTCCCCCGGAAGTGGACACCTCAGCGAGACTCGTGCAACAGTCCCGCCTCGTAGGCGAGCACGGCCAAGTGGGTGCGGTCGTTCACATCGAGCTTGGCGAACACGCGCTTGAGATAGGTGCGCACCGTCTCCAGACTCAGGAAGAGCTCGTCGGCGATCTCCTGGTTCGAACACCCCCGCGCGACCAAACGGATCACCTGCACCTCTCTCTCGGAGAGCCGCACGTCCGCGAACGCGTGACGACGCCGCGACCGCCTCGGCGTGAACTGGTGCATCAGCCTCGCGGTGACCTCCGGTGCGAGCATGGCATGGCCCGCGTGAACCGTACGAACCGCATGAAGCACCTCCGGCGGCGACGCGTTCTTCAGCAGGAACCCTGAAGCGCCCAAGGTCAAGGCCTCATGCACATACTCGTCGAGATCGAACGTGGTCAGCATGATCACCCGGGTGCCTTCCGCCTCGGCGAGGACCCGGCGGGCCACGTCCAGCCCGCTGCCGCCCGGCATCTGTACATCGAGCAAGGCCACGTCGGGGGTCAGCGCGAGGATCAGCCGCAGTGCCTCCGCACCGTCGCCCGCCTCCCCGGCGACGCGGAAACCCTCGGTACGCTCGAACAACTTCCGATACACGGCACGGAACCGGCCGTCGTCATCGGCCAGAAACACACTGACAGGCGTCATCTCGCGACTCCCGACGGCAGCCGTGCCTCGACCTCGAAGCCTCGATCCGGCAGGTTCCGCCACCCACCGACCAGACGCGCTCGCTCCCGCATTCCCCGCAACCCGAACCCGGACACGCCGTCCTCCTTACCGGGGCCGTCGTCACGGACACGCACGACGAGCACATCACCGTCCGGGTGGAGTTCCACGGTGCAGGCGGCGCCCGGCGCGTGACGTACCACGTTGCTCAGCGCCTCCTGAACGATCCGGAACGCGATCGCCGCGACGATCTCGTCGACCTGCCCAGGCGCCGCGATCCGCGCGTCGGCGCGCACTCCCGCGGCACGCGTGGCGGCGACAAGTGAGGGCAGCTGCGAGATACCGGGGACGGGCGCCGTCGCGGACGCTCGGCCCGGTTCCACGCCCGGACCCGCCCGGAGCGAGCGGACGAGCGACTGGATGTCCTCCAACGCCGACCTCGCGTGCTCCTCGATGCCGGCGAGCGCGTCACGGAGCTCCTGCTCGCTCGCGTCCGCAAGGCCCCGTGTCACCCCGGCCTCGGCACTGATCAGTCCGAGGGCGTGCCCCACCACGTCATGCACGTCACGAGCGACATCGAGCTGCACACGAAGGGCCTGCTCGACCGCCCAGGCGCGTTCGGTCTCCCGAACGGACTCGACCTGCCTGCCCACGGTGACCCCCAACAACCACGAAACGCTCAAGGCCGTAACCGCGATCACCACACGCTGCCCCCACCCACCCAGGCTCTCTTCCGGGACACCTGTCACGGCCGCCAGAACGGCGACGACACCGACGGCAACGAGGACGAACACGCGAACCCGCGATGCGTGAGTCAGAGCCAGCGAGTACAAACACCAGGCCGTGGCGAGCATCGGATCCTGACACAGGCCCAGCAGACTCGCCACCACCGTCGCGGCACCCGCCGCCGTCACCGCCGGCACCGGAAGGCGCCGGTGCAGCAGCATCGCCGCCGCCGCGACCGCGGCCAGCGCCGGCCCCGCGACCAGGCGCCAGGTGCCGGCCACCTCGATGATCGAAGGAAGCCAGAACACCCCGACGACCACGAACGCCGCCACAGCGTCCACGAAGGGCCGCCGCGGACCCGGTACGACTCTGTCCCCGCTGGAACGGCGCCCCATCAACCCGCCTTGTCCGGGACGGCCGGCACGTCAGCGGTCCGTCTCCGACGATCGGACTTCCACAACGACAACGTATCGCCGCCTGGCCGGATCCTCCCCCGGATGAATTCGCCGCCGGCGGCGTACCTCGGACGGGCCTTCGACGAAGGTGACACGGTCGGACGGGCCCTAACGGCCGTGTCGCTGTTCCTCGATCCCGAGAAGCGCGAGCAGGCAGGGGCGCAAGAGGCGGTCGATCTCCTCCTGGGGCGCGTCGCGCAGAGGATCGAGATCGAGCAGTTGGTGGCCGATGGTGACACCGATCATGATCGAGGTCACCAGCGCCGCGCGCAGACGGGCGTCGTCGCCGGTAAGCGCCGCCCCGATCTGGTCGATCTGCCTGCCGAGCACGGCCTGGGCGGAGGCGGCCGCCTCGGGATGGGTGAGCATCGAGCGCATCATCGCCAGCGAGGTCGGGGGTAGCCCGCTCAGCTTGACGCCGAGCGTCTCCAGCATCCGCTCGATGAGATCCTCCGGCTCCCGCTCTCCCCCGGGTACGGGAGGGGCCTGGACGGCCCGGCTGAACAACTCCTGCTTGGACTCGAAGTACTGCATGACGAGGGCCGGATCGACGCCTGCCGACGCGGCGACGGCCCTGATGGTCGTGCGTTCGAAGCCCCGCTCGGCGAACAGCGCGCGCGCCGCCTCCAGGATGCGCTGCTCGGAGTGGCGACGCCGTTCGGCTCGGGAGAGATTCACCTCGTGACTCTACAGCCGTTGACCCGATCGGGCCGTGAGTCATACACTCAACACTCGTTGAGCGAATGGAGAAGTCATGCAGATCACGACCATCGTCGCCCGTTATCACGACGCGATGCTTCGAAAGTCGGCCGACGCCCTCGCCGATCTCTACGCCGAGGACGCCGTTCACGAGTTCCCGTTCACCACTCCCGGCCTGCCGCCCCGGTTCGAGGGCCGCGAAAAGATCCGTGCCGGATACAAGGCCATGTGGGGCGCGAGCCCGGCGCGGGTGGAGGAGATCCGCAACGTGGTCACCTACGAGACCACCGACTCCGAGGTGGTGGTCGTCGAGCACGAGACGACGGGTGTCGTGGACACCACCGGCGGCCGGTTCCGGGTGCCCGGCCTGCTGGTCCTCCGGGTCAGGGACGACCGCATCGTCCACTGCCGCGACTACATGGACGCCGCCGGGGTCGCCCAGGCCCGAACCGCCTGACGGGCCCGGGGCTCACGGGCCGAGGGCGATGCGCCGTACCCTGGGATCGCCGCGCGGCTCGTCGCGGGCACCGGTCATGGCGACGTCCCGTTCTCCGGTGGATCTTGCCCCGGACGCACCCGCCACCGGCGGCGGATCAGCCCAGGGTGAGGAAGGCGAAGCCCCACACGTCGCGGTAGCCGCGTAGCCAATAGGAGCGGTGCTGGTCCACTTCGGCGCGGGCCGCCTCGGCTCCGGGGTGGTCGGGGTTGGCGACGAGCCACTCCTCCACGTCGGCGGTGAAGCCCGACTCGAACTCCTCCCACTCGCCTTTGCCGGCGGTCTCGATGCGCAGCGGCCGGAATCCGGCGGCCACGGCCTGGTCCACGAGGCCGGCCAGGTCGGTGTAGGTGTCCGCGGAGGTGCCCGGCCACATCCCGGCCAGTTCTTTGTCGGTGGGAGTACGTTCCCAGAACTCGGCGGCGAACAGCAGACGCCCGCCCGGGTTGACCAGAGGGCGCAGGGTGCGCAGGGTGTGCGGGATGCTCGGGCTGTCGCCGAAAGCGTGCCAGGCGCCGACGCTCAGCACCAGGTCCGCGGTGCCGAGATGCTCCTCGGCCGGGCCTTCGACGAAGGTGACGCGGTCGGACAGGCCCCGAGCCGCGGCATCGGCGCGCCCGCGGACCAGGTCGGGCCCGTAGACGTCGACGCCCGTGCCGCGGGCTTCCGGTACGGCCGCCAGGACGCGGAGCAGCAGCCGCCCCCAGCCGCAGCCCAGATCGAGCACGGTCGATGGTTCGGCGGCGGCGAGGCCGGTCGTCAGCCTGTCGGCGCGTTCGGCGGACAGCGGCGCGTGGAAGTCCAGCTTGGAGCCGGTTCCCAGCGAGGGGGGGTTGGTCATGGTGCGCACTGTAGGTGGTTGATCACGATTGCCGCGAGGGCTTTTCCCGGCCCTCCGCCACCGGGCACCGGCCGCTCGCCTCGAAGGTGGGTTCGGTGTCCTGCTCCACCGGCAGGACGCTCGGACCCTCCTCACTCTGCCGAAATCGCGAAACGCCGCCGGATCCCTAGTAGGACTTGGTTACCTCGGGTAGGAGACGGTATGTCACCTGCGTTGGGGGTGAGGGAAGATGACCCCTCAAGAACTCGAGGCCGTGCGGGCGCGACTGGAGACGTTCGCCGCCGAGGTGTTCTCCTGTTTCGCCCGTGCTGATCAGCGGCGATGGGGCGAACGATATGTGCGCGGCCTGCTGACCGACGGGGCCCGTAAATCGATGGAGCCGATGGCGGCCCGGCTGGGCGTGGACCGCCAGGGGCTGCAGCAGTTTCTCACCGACGCCCCCTGGTCACATCAACTGGTGCTGGCCGAGCTGGCCTGGCGGATGGACACGGCGATCAACCCGGCCGCCTGGGTGGTCGATGATGTGTCCTTTGTCAAGGATGGTGAGGAGTCGCCGGGAGTGGCCCCGCAGTACTGCGGGGCGCTGGGCAAGACCGCTAACTGCCAGGTCGCCCCGAGTGTGCACCTGGTCACCGACGTCGCGTCCTGTCCGGTGAACTGGCGGCTGTTCGTGCCCGAGGGGTGGGATGCGGCCTCACCGCGCACGGAGGATTCGGCCGCGGTGGCGGCGCGCAGGCAACGGGCCCGGATCCCCGCGGACATCACTCATGTGCCCAAGTGGCAGCTGGCTTTGGACATGATCGATGAGCTGTGTTGCTGGGGGCTGGAGGCGCCGCTGGTGGTCGCCGATGAGGGCTATGGCCAAGACGGGGCCTTTCGTCTGGGCTTGACCGAGCGTGGCATCGGCTACGTGGTGGGGGTGCGCTCCGATACCGCGCTGCTGGGCATCGATGCCGGCCGGACGGTCGCGCCGTATGCGGGGACTGGGCGGCGGCCGGTGCCGCGTTATCGAGACAAGCCGCGCTCAGCCCAGCAGATCGTGACCGCCGCCGGACGGCGCGCGCTGCACGCGGTGACCTGGCGGGCCGGGTCCAAGGGGCCGTTGCGCTCACGGTTTGTCGCGCTGCGGGTACGGCCGGCGGGGCTACGGATCCGCCGCGCGCACATGGGCGAGGATCTGCCGGTGTGCTGGCTGCTGGCCGAATGGCCACCTGGTGAGAGCGAGCCGACCAAATACTGGCTGTCCACCCTCCCGGCAGACATCCCGCTACGGCGCCTGGTGCGCCTGGCCAAAATCCGCTGGCGCATCGAACACGACTACCGGGAGTTGAAGACCGGCCTGGGTCTGGACCACTTCGAGGGCCGCACCTGGAGTGGCTGGCACCATCACGTGACCCTGGCCTCGGTCGCACACGCCTTCTGCACCCTGGAGCGGCTCGACCCAAAAGTGCCGGCTGCGGTTTGAGCACCTACCGGATCATCGCCGAGTTGCAACTACTCCTGGCGTGCTGGGCCGGAATCTGCCCCACCTGCCGCCGAGCGTTACCCAGACACGCCCAGCCCGTCCCCACCTAACCAAGCCCTACTAGACGAGTAAGTCCGATGTGATCAGTGGTCGTAGGCGATCAGCGAGCGGGTGACCGGGGCTCCGGTCTTGTTGTTGTGCCAGATTGCCGCGGCCATCGCCAGGATGCGCTGGGCGACGCGGACGGCGACGCCCTCGAAGGTCCGTCCGCCGTGTTGTTCCAGGTCGAGTTGGCCTTTGAGAGTGTCGTTGACCGACTCGATGAGCTGGCGGACCTTCTTGAGCATTGGCTCGCCGTGCCGCTGTTTCTCCCGCTTGCGGGAGGGACGCAGCAGGTCGATGCCGTGGGCGGCGAGTTCCTTCTCAAAAGGCTTGGAGGCGAAACCCTTGTCGCAGATGAGCAGAATGCCCTCGCGTTCGGCGATCAGGCCGGCATCGACCTCGAGCATCGCGGCCAGCACCTCCCGCTCGCCGATCTTCGGGTTGGCCAGCGCCCATAAGATCGGCATGCCGGTCGGGGTGCACACCAGATACAGCCGCAGGCCCCAGAAGAACCGGGAGTGTGAGGCGCAGTAGCCATAGCCGGCCCAGCCGGCCAGGTTCGAGCGCTGCACGGTTGGGCGCGACATCCCGCACGGCACCGGTGTGGAGTCAACGATCCAGTGGTTGTCGAACCAAAAGTCGCTGTCGGTGGCCAGCTCCCGGATCATCTGCTTGACCAGGGGCAATGCCGCGCGCAGGCGTTTGTTGTAGCCCGACTGCTGCGGCAGGTACGGGAACATGCCGGACAGGTGCGTGCGGGCGAAGCGCAGCCAGCGGGCCTCGGAGTGGTGACCGAGCAGCGCCTGGGCCACCGCTAGGCAGACGAGCTCGGAGTCGCTGAGCAGCGGCGGCCTGCCCATCGATCGGCTTCCTCCGATCTTGTCGTCGATCTTCACATATAGTGCGGTCAAGAGGGTGTTCAGGTCTTGCGTCACAACATGATCTTGAACGCCCTCTCTTCATGCCCGGTCACCGGCCCCAGACATCGGACTTACTCGTCTAGGCCCCGGCGGGCCCGCCCGCACCCGTGAGGTAGGCGACGACCATCTCGCCGATCATCTTGCGATGCCTGTCCCGATGTTCGGACGTGGTCAGGTCACGCCCGAACAGCGCGCCGAAGGTGTGCTGGTTGGCGATGCGGAAGAAGCAGAACGCGCTGATCATCATGTGGACGTCGACGGCGTCGGCGTCGGTGACGAACGCGCCGCTCGCCTGGCCCGCGTCGAGGATCTGAGAGATCACGTCGAGAACGGGGGTACCCAGGTTCGCCAGCACCTCCGATTTGCGGATGTGCTCGGCCTGGTGGATGTTCTCGATGCTGACGAGCTTGATGAAGTCGCGGTGGGCGTCGTGGTGGTCGAAGGTCAGCTCCGCGAGCGTGCGGATCGCCTCGACCGGCGCCAGATGCTCCACGTCGAGCGTGCGTTCGACGGCCCGGACCTCGGAGTAGGCCTTCTCCAGGACGGCGATGTAGAGCTGTTCCTTGCCGCCGAAGTAGTAGTAGATCATCCGCTTGGTCGTCCGGGTGAGAGCGGCGATCTCGTCCACCCTGGCGCCGGCGTAGCCGTGCCGGGCGAACTCGCCCTGGGCGACCGCCAGGATCTCCGCCTTGGTGCGGTCGGGGTCACGCTGGCGGTCCCCGGTTACGCGGGTGGCGGGCTGCGAGGGCATGAGGCTCCACGGGGATGACGAATCCTGGTCGGGCCTCATCCTATTGCCACGTGCTCACCGGCTGACGGGAGCGTGCTGGACGGCCAGCCGGATGGGGGTGTTCTGCGCGCCGTAGCCGTCGTAGCCGCCGACGCGCTGGACGATCTCGAAGAACACGCGGCCGACGGTGACCGTGTAGAGGTGGAGGAACTCGCCTCGCGCGTCACGGTCGTAGAGCAGCCCGAGCTCCCTGAGCGTCCGGTGCCGCTCGGGCCCCAGGTCGTGGCGGGCTTCGAGGTCGTCGTAGTAGTTGCCGGGGATCGGCAGCAGCACGCCGCCGAGCGCGCGAAGCGCGCGGGCCGTGGCGACGATGTCCCGGCTGGCCAGCGCGACGTGCTGCCACGGGGTGTCCGGGTGGGAGACGTGCGAGCCGACGTGGGCCACGTTGAGCGCTATGCGGACCGCGCCGTCGGGGCTGGTCACCGCCCTGCTCCGGAGCAGGCCGTAGGGGTCGGCCAGCTCCAGGCTCTCCTGCGGGCGCAGGCCCAGGACGCTGCGGTAGAAGAGCGAGGCCTCGTCGAAGTGGTGCCACGGCTGTGTGAGCGCCACATGGTCGATGTGGGTGATCTCTCCGGGCACCGGTTCCACCGCGACGCCGGTGAAGTCACCGGTCCAGCTCGGGTGGTCCGGCTGTGCCGTACGGCAGAAGAACAGCGCGGTGCCGTCGGGGGCGGCGACGGAGTCCAGCGGGGCGTCGTGCGGGGCGCGACGGCGCGGAAGGACCGGCGAGAGCAGCGACTGCGCGCGCTTGACCGAGCCCGCCGGATCGGGGGTCTCCAGTCCGATCGCGGCGAGGGCCGGATCCCGCGCCGCCTCTCCCGCGTTCAGCAGGATCCTGGCCTGGCCCTGCTCCCAGAGCTCGACCGGCTTGCCGCCGTGCACGCCCGTGCGCGTGAATCCGAGTGCGGTCAGCAACCCGCTGAGCTCCGCGGTGTCGGGGGCGGCCAGCTCGGCGAAGGCGAAACCGGTGGGGACGACAGAGCGGGGAGGCACGGCGAGAGCGGAGTCCGGCGGCAGGCGCCGCGCGACGGACTCCTCCAGGGCGATCAGCGATCGCATGGCGTCGACCGCGGTGCGGGCGGTGTCGGCCTGCCGGAAAACGTCGTTGAACACCTCCAGCGACAGCGGCCCGGAATATCCGGCCCGCAGGACGTGGGCCACGAGCCCCGCCAGATCGAAACCGCCCTGCCCGGGAAAGCAGCGGTAGTGGCGGCTCCACTGCAGGACGTCCATCGCGAGGAGCGGGGCGTCGGCGAGCTGCAGGAAGAAGATCTTTTCACCGGGGATCGCCTCGATGCCTCCGGGGTCGGAACCACGCGACAGGATGTGGAAGCTGTCGAGGCAGACGCCCAGGCAGGGGTGATCGGCCATCCGCACGATGCGCCAGGCGTGCAGATACTCGTTGACGTGGCGACCCCAGGCGAGCGCCTCATAGGCGATCTCGATCCCGTGCTCGCCCGCCCGCTCGGCGAGGAGACGCAGGTGCTCGGCGGCGAGCGCGTCGTCGTCGACGGCGTCGGGAGAGACGCTGGAGCAGACGAGCAACCGGGTCGAGCCGAGCCGTTCCATCACGTCGAATTTGCGCTCGGCGCGGCGCAGGTTCCGGCCGAGGAGATCGGCGGGGACCGCCTCGAAGTCACGGAACGGCTGGTAGAGATCGATGCTCAGGCCGAGGTCCGCGGCTCGCGTGCGGATCTCCTCAGGGGACAGGGGGCTGGCGAGCAGGTCGTTCTCGAAGATCTCCACTCCGTCGAATCCCGCGCCGGCGATCGCGGTCAGCTTCTCGGTCAGCGTGCCGCTGAGCGACACGGTGGCGATGGACTTGCGCATGTCGTTCCTTCCTCTCAGGCGCTGACGAGATCGGTCAGGTGGGTGAGCATCCGTTCGGCGTCGGGTTCGCATCCCGTGAAGAGGCGGAAGGCGTGGGCGGCCTGGAAGACGACCATGCCTCCGCCGTCGAGGGTCCGGCAGCCGAGTGCCCGCGCCTGGCGGAGCAGCTCCGTCTCCAGGGGCCGGTAGACCACGTCGGCGACCCACAACGCGGGGTGGAGCAGGCCTGTGGGCAGGGGGAGCCCGGGATGCGCCGCCATGCCGGTGGGCGTCACGTTGACCAGGCCGTCCGCCTCGGGCAGCAGCCCGGCCAGCGCGCCCGGGGCCGCGGCCGACGCGCGCCCGGCGCCGAACCGGAGTGTCAGCTCGGCGGCCAGCGAGACCGCCCGGTCGGGCTGGACGTCGACAAGGGCGATCCGGTCGGCGCCGAGGGTCAGCAGGGCGTGCGCGACCGCGGCACCGGCGCCGCCCGCCCCGAGCTGCACGATCTGGCGGGTGGAGGCGTCCGGAAGCCCCCGGGCGAAGGACTGGGCGAATCCCGTCCAGTCGGTGTTGTGCCCGACGGCGCGGTCGCCGTCGAACACGACGGTGTTGACGGCGCCGAGCATCGCGGCGTCCGGCGAGAGCTCGTCCAGATGCTCGATGACGGTCTGCTTGCACGGATGGGTGATGTTGAGCCCGGTGTAGCCGAATCGCCGGGCCCCGCGAACGAGATCGCCGACCGCCTCCGCCCCCAGTCCGAGCTCGGCGAGGTCGATGAGGCGGTAGAGATAGCGGAGGCCGTGGAAGTCGGCTTCGCGCTCGTGCAGGGGAGGACTCAGGGAAGGGCCGACGCCCGAACCGATCAGCCCGACCAGATGGGAGGTCAACGGTCTCTCTTCTCCAGCAGGTGGGACAGATGGATGAGGGCCAGGGCGTAGCCGTGCGCTCCGGCGCCGCAGATCATGGCGTCCGCGACCTCGGAGACGAACGACGTGTGGCGATACTCCTCGCGGCGGCGGTGGATGTTGGTCAGATGCACTTCGACGATCGGAACGTCCACGGCGGCCAGGGCGTCGCGCAGGGCGACCGAGGTGTGCGTGTAGCCGGCCGCGTTGATCGCGATTCCGGCCGCGTGCCGCCCGGCCTCCTGGACGGCGTCGACGAGCACGCCCTCGTGGTTGCTCTGCCGGAAGTCGATCAGCAGGTCGTGTTGCTCGCCGACCGCGTGGCACAGGGCCTCGATCTCGTCCAGCGTGGTGGTGCCGTACAGTTCCGGCTCGCGGCGGCCGAGCAGGTTGAGGTTGGGCCCGTTGAGAACCAGCACGGGGGCGCGGGACATTGATCACTCCTGAATGTACGAACTAGTACGTTACTTTATAGCCCAGCGAGTCGTCTCCGGGAAAGCCCGTCTCGCCGAGGTGGCCTCCGGTGAGGCGTGACGGCGGTGGCGCCGGCCGGGCCGTCGCCCCGGCCGGCGCCACCGCCTCAGGCTCGCGCCGGCGCGGACCTCATGCGACGACCACGATCCGGCCCGCGAGGACGGACCTCATGGGACGACTGAGGCCGGCCCGCGAGGGGAGACCTCATGCGACCCGGCCCGCGAGGGGGACCTCACGCGATCACCGCGACCCGGCCCGCGAGGGGAGCCGAGAAGGGAGGAAAGCGGTCGAGCACCTCCGGGTCGTGACCGGCGACCACCAGGTCGGGACCGTCGGACAGTTCCCTGATCCGGTCGAACGCCCCGTACATGCCAGTCATGCTGTGCAGGATCGCGAAGGGCCGGTCGTCTTCGATGTTCTCGTAGAAGTGGCTGGCGTCCGAGGCCAGCACCACGTGGCCCTGCGCCGTCCGCACCCGCACCACCTGCATGCCCGCGGTGTGCCCGCCGACCAGGTGGACGCTCAAACCCGGGACGACGGCCGCGTCTCCGTCGACGAGCCGCACCCGGGCCTCCTTCCGGGCGGCCCGCAGGTGCGCCAGGTCGCTTTCGGAGACCAGCCACCGTTCCCTGGTGATGCGCTCCGCCCACGGCCCGGTCCAGTAGTCGAGTTCGGACCGCTGGAGCACGTACCGTGCGGCCTCGAACTCGTGGGCGGTGCCGGTGTGGTCGTAGTGCAGGTGGGTCAGGACGACATGGCCGACGGATTCCGGGGCCACTCCCATCTCGGCCATCGTCCGCGCGGGCGAGGCGAGATACTCCAGTCCCTCGATGCCGGCCGCCCGATCGGCGTGGATCCCGGCGTCGACGAGGACCGTGTGGTTCGCGGAGACCGCCAGCCAGACGTAGTAGGCCGTCGGGTGCGGTTCGTCCCACCGGGTGTCGTATCCGTGGAAGTGCTGGCCGCGCCGTCCGTCTCGCTGTGCGTAGCGGATCGCGTAGACCCGGAACTCGTCGTCTGCCCTGCCGCTCATGTCGCCTCCGATCTCAGGCGGAGACCGTCGCGGGCCCCGACGGGGTCTTTCCCGTTTTCAGGCCGAGATCCTCGGTGGGAACCTTGTAGGTTTCGCGTCCGGACGCCACGGCGATCACGTTGATCAGGCACAGGACCGCGACGATGATCGAGACGCCGAGCCAGCTGTCCTTGCCCGTTCCGGCGATCGCGGTCGCGATCGTGGGGGCGAACCCGGCGATCGCGAAGCCGATCTGGGTGCCGATCGCCATGCCGGAAAGGCGGACCCGGGTGCTGAACATCTCGCCGTAGAAGGACGGCCACACCCCGCTGGTCGCACTGTGCACGATGCCGAACATGAGGATCCCGACCACGAAGATCAGAAGGTAGTCGCCGGCCGCGATCGATCCCAGGTAGGCGAACATCAGTACGGCGCAGCCCAGGGAGCCGCCGATGAACACCGGCTTGCGCCCGACCCTGTCCGACAGCCTTCCCCACAGCGGGATCGTGATCACGGCCGCGACGTTGGCGAGGACGCCGACCCACAGCATGGGCGAGCGTTCCAGCCCGATCGTGTTGACCGCGTAGGACAGGGCGTGAACGGTGAAGATCGTGCTGACGGAGGCGATCACCGCGGCCACGACCACGCGCAGGACGTCGGCCCAGTGGGTCCGGAACAGCACGGCCAGCGGCATCTTGGCGACGCCGTTGCTCGCGACCTCCTGCTCGAACGCCGGCGTCTCCTCAAGCGTGCGGCGGATGACGAGCCCGACCACGGCGACGATGATGCTGAGCCAGAACGGCACCCGCCAGCCCCAGGAGAGCAGCTGCTCCTCGGGAAGGGCCGCGATGGGCAGGAAGATCGCGGTCGCGAGGATCTGTCCGGCCTGGGTGCCGTTGAGGGTGAAGCTCGTGTAGTACGCGCGCCGGTTCGGCGGGGCGTGCTCAAGCGTCATGGAGTTCGCGCCGGCCTGCTCTCCGGCCACCGAGAAGCCCTGCAGCAGCCGGAGAACGACCAGGAGCACCGGGGCGAGCACCCCGACCTGGTCGTAGGTGGGCAGGCAGCCGACGAGGAAGGTCGAGATCCCCATCAGCACCAGGGTGAAGACCAGGACCTTCTTGCGGCCGAACTTGTCGCCGACATGCCCGAGGACGAAGGCGCCGACCGGGCGGGCGAGGTAACCGACGCCGAACGTCGCCAGGGCCAGCAGCGTCCCGGTGGCGGGGGAGGAGGCGGGGAAGAAGACCTTGCTGAAGACCAGGGCCGCGGCGGTGCCGTAGATGAAGAAGTCGTAGTACTCCAGCGCACTCCCGATCCAGGCGGCGAGCGCCGCCTTGCGAGGCTTGCCCTGCGCGACGGGGGCGGTCGCGCCGGGGTTGGCCGGGTCTGTGGTCATAGGGGTGGTTCTCCTCTGCGAATGCTCCGATGCGTCGGCAGCGAGACGATCGGTGTCGTGGGTCGGCCGCCTACTCGATGTCGGAGCATGACCAGGTCAAGCCTCTACGGGTCGGGTTTCGGCGGCAACTGGGGGGTGTGCCGTTCGATCGCTCGGTCGGGGGCTCCCACGTGAGCGGATTCGTCGGACGGATCTGCGGTGTCGGGGTACGAACCACAGGGTCGGCTACGGGGGTGGCGAATCCCTCGATGAAGTCCGCCGTCCGTACGGCCTCGGTGCCGGGCTCCGCGTTCGCGATCGCGGGGTGCCGGCTGCCGAGTGGCTCCTCCATCGGGGGCTCGTGCCGTAGAAACTAACTCACTAGTTCGTACATTACAAGGGTGTTTCCCCACCGTGAACGCAAGATCTTTTCCCGGCGCGGTTCGCCGCCCACGAGTCCCGCGGGTGCCCCGGCGGCCCCGTCCGTCCGGTCGTCGCCCGGCCCTCCGGACGACGACCGGACGGCCCGCTGCGGGACGCGCCCGGCTGCCGGGGAACGTGGTGAGGGAGCGGCCCTCGCGACCGGCTCAATGGGCGGGGCCCTCACGACCGGCTCGGCGTTCCACGCATGTACGACCCGCACGGCGTTCCACGCATGCACGACCGGCTTCGCCGTCGGCGGCGTGGAACGCCGTGCCTTCCGTCCCGGCGCCGGGCGTGCCCTGCCAAAACAGCCGGGATCGCACCTAAGGCGCGATCCCGGCTGACAGCACTTTCATCCGCTCATCCGCGAAGCCCCCGGTGACACACCGGAGCGATCAAGGATGAGCCCCGCGGACCCTAGACGTCTGTCAGACGGTCGAGGATGGCCTTGGCGGAGGCGCGGTAGGTGTCCACGTTGCGGAGCTTCACGTGCTCGTAGCCCCGGATCACGTCGGGCAGTTCGGCCAGTTCGCGGACCTGCTCCTCGGTCTCCGGGCGCAGGTGGGCCAGGGCACGGCGCACGTCGCGGGTGTACTCGGCGACGAGCTCACGCTCGACCTTGCGCACCCCGCCCAGGCCGAACGGGTCCAGCGGGGTTCCGCGCAGGGCGCGCATGCCGTACAGCAGGCGGAAGGCCGGATCGAACCAGGCACCGAGACGGATCTTGCGCTTCATGCCCAGGGCGCGCAGGACCGGCGGGTGCAGGTTGTAGGAGACCCGCGCCCCCGGACCGAACTCGGCGGCGATCCTCGCCCGCTCGACCGGGTCGAGGTGCAGGCGCGCCACCTCGTACTCGTCCTTGTAGGCCATCAGCCGGTGCAGGTGGAGGGCGTAGGCCTCGGTGATCGGGGAGCGCTCGGCGGAGACCTTCCGTTCTTCGGCGAGGACCTCACGGACCGCGTCGGCGTAGCGGGTGGCGTAGCCGGGGTTCTGGTAGGCGGCGAGGTCGGCCATCCGGACCGTCAGGATCCGGTGCAGCTCGGTGCCGGGGGCGGCGATCGAGTCCGCGACGCGGGTCGTCTCGGGGCTCGGGGGCTGCTCGGCCGTCGCCGGGGGACGGGTCTGCCGCGCCACGGCCTCGGGGTCGGCGACGACGGCCCGGCCCCAGTGGAAGGCGGCGATCGTCTTCTCGGCCGCCTTGCCGCCGCCCAGCCGGACGGCCCGCTCGATCGACTCCAGGCTGAGCGGGATGAGCCCGCGCTGCCAGGCCGCTCCCATGATGATCGTGTTGGCCGGCATGTGGTCGCCGAACAGCGCCTGGGCCACCTCCTCGGCGTCGAGGTAGACGTTCAGCTCGCGCCGGGTCCGCGACTCCAGCGCGCTGATCGGCGAGCCGGGCTCGGTGAGGTGCTTGGACGGGTCGAGCACCATGGACCCTGTCGGGATCAGGCTGGTGGAGACCACGGCCACGGTCCGGTCACGGTCGGCGGCGCTCAGGTGCTTGGGGTCGGTGGCGCCGATCAGGTCCAGCGCGAGATAGGCGTCCACGCTGGCCGTACCGGCCTGGGCCGAACGGTCGCCGTCGCCCTCGAAGATCAGGATGTCGGAGACGACCGTGCCGCCCTTCTGGGCCAGACCGGTCTGGTCGAGCCCGCGCGACTGCTTGCCGTCGAGCATCGCGGCGGTGCCGAGGATCTGCGCGACCGAGATCACGCCGGTGCCGCCGATGCCGACCAGCCTGATCGTGGTCTCCCCGGTGCGGACCTCGGGCACGGGCAGCTCAGGGGGAGCGGGTACGGCTCGCCTGCCGGTCTTGGCCTTGCCCTTGGCGGGCAGGACGGTCAGGAAGGAGGGGCAGTCGCCGTCCGTGCAGGAGTAGTCCTTGTTGCAGGACGACTGGTGGATCTCGGTCTTGCGGCCGAACTCGGTCTCCACCGGCAGCACCGACAGGCACTCGGACTTCTGCCCGCAGTCGCCGCAGCCCTCGCAGACCCGCTGGTTGATCACCACTCGCTTGGCCGGGTCGGGCAGGTTGCCCTTCTTGCGCTCCCGGCGCTTCGTGGCCGCGCACTGCTGGTCGTGGATCAGCACGGTCACGCCGGGTACGGCGGCCAGCTCGCGCTGCGCCTCCTCCAGCGCGGTCCTGTCGCGAACCTCGGCGATCTTCGCCAGCTTGACGCCCCGGTAGCGCTCGGGCTCGTCGGTGGTGACGATGACCCGGCGGACGCCCTCGATCTCCAGCCAGCGGGTGAGGGCCGGCACCGAGAGCGCCGGGGTGATCGTCTGACCGCCGGTCATCGCGACCGCGCTGTTGTAGAGCAGCTTGTAGGTGATGTTGACGCCCGCGCCGACCGAGGCCCTGACCGCGAGCGAGCCGCTGTGGTGGAAGGTGCCGTCGCCGAGGTTCTGGAAGATGTGCGGGGTGTCGGTGAACGGCGCCTGGCCGATCCACTGCGTTCCCTCGCCGCCCATCTGGGTCAGCCCGGTGAGCGTGCCCTTGCTCTCGGGGTTGAGCACCACCATCGTGTGACAGCCGATCCCCGCCCCGACCAGCGCGCCGTCCGGGACGGCGGTGGAGCGGTTGTGCGGGCAGCCCGAGCAGAAGAACGGGGTGCGGGAGGGACCGAGCAGCTTCAGCGGAGCCGGGCGGCTGATCACGGACAGGCCCCTGGCGACCCGGTCGCCGAGTTCGGCGGTGAACGGGCCGGACGGCTCCGCGTCGGCGAGCTCCGCCGCGACCGGTCCGGCCGGCCCCGCCATGGCGAGGCCGGTGAGCTTCGCGGTGGTGCGGACACCGAGCTCCGTCGTTGATCCTCCGGCCTGCCGGCCGGTCAAACCCCTGCGGCGCAGGCGGAAGGCGATGGCCTTGGCCGCCAGGTCGGCGTCGACGGCCCCGAAGTGCGGGATCAGCTGGGCGCCGTTCTCGTCGAGCTTGCCCAGGACGCGCGGGGCGTCGGCGGTGCCGTACAGGATCTCCTTGACCTGGGTCTCCAGCAGCGGCGCCTTCTCCTCCACGACGAGGATCTCCGTCAGCCCCCGGGCGAACGTCCGGACGATCTGAGGCTCCAGCGGCCAGAGCATGCCGATCTTGAGGAGGCGGATGCCCAGCTCCTCGGGCGTGACCCCGAGCTTGCGGAGTCCTTCGCGCACGTCGTAGTAGGCGGTGCCGGAGGCGACGATGCCGAGCCAGGCGTCGCGGGGGTCCGCGGTGATCTGGTTGAGCTTGTTCTCGTGGGCGTACGCGCGGGCCAGCTCCAGGCGCGGGCCGACGAGCGTGCGCTCCATCTCCAGCGACCACGGGGTGAGCAGGGTGGCGTTGGGCGCGTGCCGGTACGGCCTGCCCTCGTGTTCGACGACGGGCATGACCGGGACGACCCGGTCATGCCCGACGTTCACGGTGCCGGTGGCGTCTACGACGTTGGAGACGGCCTTCACCGCGACCCACAGGCCGCTGGCCCGGGACGCCGCTATCGCGTGGCGGCCCAGGTCGAGCAGCTCCTGGACGCTGCCGGGGTGGACGATCGGCATGCCGAGAGTGGCGAGCGTGCTCTCGGTGGCCGAAGGGAGGGTGGAGGACTTGCAGGTCGGGTCGTCGCCGCACAGGGCGATCAGGCCGCCCTCGGGGTGGGCGCCGACGAAGTTGCCGTGCCGGAACGCGTCGGCCGCGCGGTCCACTCCGGGAGCCTTGCCGTACCAGACGCCCAGGACGCCGGCCTTGCGCGGGCTGGGAAGGCCCGGCACGAGCTGGCTGCCCCACACGGCGGTGGCGCCGAGCTCCTCGTTCTGGCCGGGACGGTGCACGACGTCGAGCGGCTCGGCGTACTTGCGGGAGCGTGCGAGCTCCTGGTCGAAGCCGCCGAGGGGGGAGCCGGGGTAGCCGGACACCATCGCGCCGGTGTCGCGACCGGCGGCCCGGTCGGCGCGCATCTGGTCGAGGATCACTCTGACCAGTGCCTGGGTGCCGGTCATGAAGACCTGTCCCTCGTCGAGGGAGTACCGGTCGTCGGGCCTCACCTCGCGAGCGTCGGCGAAGATCGTCATGATCGTTGTCCTGTCTGATCGGCCCTGCTTCGATTACCGCAAGGTTATGGCAGACCGAACAAAATTCGGTGTCAATCTTTGCGGCCGTGAGCCGCTCGGTTAGCATTTGATGCCATGGATGTGACAGATCGCGCAATTGTCGGCCTACTCCAGGTGGAGGGACGGCTGAGCAACCTGGAGTTGGCGGAGCGCGTGCGGCTTACCCCCTCGCCGTGCCTGCGCAGGGTCCGCAACCTTGAGGAGTCGGGGGTGATCACCGGTTACCGTGCCGTGATCGACCCGGCCGCCGTGGGGCGGGGCTTCCAGGTCGTCGCCTACGTCGAGCTTGAGGGCCAGGACGCCGAGACCGTCACGGCCTTCGAGGCGGCCGTCATGGAGATCGACGACGTGATCGAGTGCCTGCGCATGTTCGGCCGCCCCGACTACGTGCTGCGGGTCGCGGTGCCCGACATGGAGGCCTACAGCCAGCTCTGCCTGGAGAAACTCGGCCGCCTGCCCGGTCTCGACAAGCTCACCTCCCAGATCGCCATGAAAGCCCTCAAGCCCGGCGGCGTCCTGCCGCTGTGACGCCAGGCCGGCCGGGTCGTCACCGGGCACCTGTAGCACGGAGGCCCCGTCCCTCAGGGCGAGGAGGAGGTCTTGCCGTTGGGCGGGCCGGTGAACCGCGAACCTCGATGCGGCCTCTTCCTGATGGGGTAGGTGCCGTTGGAATCCTCTGCCCCTCCGGCAGAGGAGGATGTCAATCCAGCAGGCCGGAGATCGCCTTTCGCAGGCGAACCGCGCGTCCGGCCGGGGTCCGGGCCTTCAGCAGCGGCAGGATCACCAGGTAGCGGCCGGTCTTGTCGAGACCCGCGAAGCGGGCGGCGGCCTCCGGCCGGGCCGCCAGCGCCTCGGCCAGGTCGGGCGGGACGGTGGCGTTTCGCTGGGCGGTGTAGGCCGCCGCCCACCGGCCGTCCGCCTGGGCGGCGGCGACCTCCGCCAGGCCGGGCGGCCGCATGCGCCCGGCGGCGCTCAACGCCTCCACGTGATCGACGTTCACCTGCGACCACGGGCTGTTCCTGCGGCGGCGTGAGTATCGCTGCAGGAAGGAGTGCTCGTCATACGATTTGCGCTGGCTGTCGATCCAGCCGTAACACAGCGCCACCTCCAGCGCCTGCGCGGTCGTGACCGAGGTGACGGCCGACCCCTTCCTGGCGATCTTCAGCCAGACACCGCCCTCGGTCTCATGGAACTCGGCCAGCCACGCCTCCCACCGGGGGGCGTCCGCGAAGTGCATCATCGGTCCAGAACCTCCGGGTAGTACCGGTCGCACACGGTGCCGGACGGATCGGCCACGGCGGCGGTGAAATCGGGGCCGCGCTCGGTGAGGGGTGTGTACGGCGCGGCCAGGCCGTCGGCGAGGACGTCGACGGCGACGGGTCCTCGAAACATCGGTGGCTCCCTTCTCCGGTTGGTGACAATCACTATTTTTCCATCTAAAGTGCTCATCAATTGAGCACTTTTTCGGGGAAACTGGGGACATGCGCGCTGACCGACTCGTCGCCGTCCTTCTGCTCATGCAGGCCCGGGGCCGGGTGACCGCCGCCGAGCTGGCCGACGAGCTCGAAGTGTCCGTCGCCACCGCCCGCCGCGATCTGGAGGCGCTGTCCGCGGCGGGCATCCCGGTGTACCCGCAGCCCGGACGCGGCGGCGGCTGGTCGCTCGTCGGCGGCGCCCGCACCGACCTCAGCGGCCTGTCGGCGACCGAGGCGCAGGCGCTGTTCCTGCTCGTCGGCCCGGCCGCGGCGGTCTCGGATGAGGCCAAGGCGGCGCTGCGCAAACTCGTGCGGGCGCTGCCGCGGACCTTCAGGGCCGACGCCGAGGCCGCCGCCGACTCCACGATGATCGACCCCACCCGGTGGGGCGAGCGTGATCGCCGCCGGCCCGAGCTGGTCGACCTGTTGCAGACCGCCGTGATCCGGCGGCGGAAAGTCCGCCTGACCTACACCAGCGGCGCCAGAGAGCGGACCGAACGGCTGGTCGACCCGTGGGGCCTGGTCGACAAGGACGAGATCTGGTACCTCCTCGCCGGGACCGAACGAGGGCAGCGAACCTTCCGGGTCGACCGGATCGTCACGGCCGAGCCGACCGACCAGCCCGCCGAGCGCCCGAACGACTTCACGCTCGCCGCCGCGTGGCAGCAGGTCGTCGGCGAGGTGGAGCTGCGGCGTTCACGCACCTGGGCGACCGTGCTCATCGAGGCCAGGTTCGTGCCGGTGCTGCGAACCCACTTCGGGCGGCACTGCCACACCGACGGCGAGCTCGACCACGGGCGGGTCAGGGTGCGGCTCGCCGCACCGACCCCCTTGGACATCGCCCGCAACCTCGCCGGATGGGGCACGATGATCGAGGTGGTCGAGCCGAGATCCGTCCGGGCCGAGCTGGCGCGGATCGGCGCGGAGCTCGCCGGGCACTACACCGATGACGGCCCTGACGAGCCGGTCGCCCGACGGGACCTCTGAACGAATCCGATCCCGGCGACTCCTCCGGAGGGCCGGGGGAGCCCCTCTCACGCCGCCCGGCGCGGGAGGGGGCCCGGATCGCCGGAAGGGGCCGCGGGCAGGCGCAACGCGATCATGGCGATGTCGTCCTTCCCCCCGAAGTTCAGCTCGGTCAGCAACCTGTCGCAGAAGGACTCCAGGGGTTCGCGGGCGAGTGACGCGGCGTGGCGGCGCAGCCGTTCGAGGCCGTCGCCGAGGTTCTCCCCCGGCCGTTCGACGAGGCCGTCGGTGTAGAGAAGCAGCGTGCTGCGTGGTGGCAGCGGCTCGACGGCGCTGTCGCGCGGCCGATCGTAGAGCAGCCCGAGAAGGTGGTTGGGCGCTTCGTCGAGGAAGCGGCTGTCGCCGTCGTGGTCGACCAGCAGGGGCGGCGGATGCCCGGCCACGGAGTAGTTCAGCCGGGGCAGGCGGTCGCTCGCCCTCTCGACGCGGGCCAGGACACAGGTCGCGGTCTCCTCCGAGTACAGGGTTCCCATGGCGTTGTCCAGCCGTCTCAGGATCTCGCCGGGAGGCTCCTGGCGGTCGATGGACAGCCCCCTGAGCATGTTGCGTATCTGGCTCATGGCGACGGCCGAGGGAAGGTCGTGACCGGCCACGTCCCCGATGGTCAGGACGGTGGTGCCGTCGTGCAGGAGGAAGCAGTCGTACCAGTCTCCGCCCACCTCGGCGGCGGCGGGGCTCGGCCGGTAGCGGGCGACGATCTGGAGGTCGGGAACGACGGGAGGGTCGGGGAGCAGGCTGTGCTGGAGGGCGAGCGCCACGCGCTGCGTGCGCCGGAATTCGATGGCGTTGCTGAGGGGGGTGTGCGCGTGGTCGAACGTCTGGCCTATCAGGGCGGCATCGGTCGCGCTGATCACCGGGCGCTCGCCGCAGACGGAGGCGGACACCACCGCCGCCACGGTGCCGTCGACGATGACCGGTACGAGGACCATGCTGTTGGCCGCGGCGTCGATCAACCATGACTCGGTGTCCGCGAGCGCGATCCCCGGTGGGGGCTGTCCCGGCGGAAACAGGATGTGGACGGGGCGGCGGTGCCGTACCACGTCGGCGAGCGCGCGGCTGGTGCCGATGCTCTCCTCGTTTCGCGCCGGCCGTTCGGGCAGACCGGAGCGTACGGCTCCGGCGATGCGGTGGACGACGAGCGGCGCGTCCGCCGGGCGGTCGGCGGACTCGGGAAGCAGGTAGATGACACACCCGTCGGCCAGCTCCGGCACGATCACGTTGGCCAGCGCGGTGAGCATCTCCTCCAGGCGCGTGATGTCCGCCGTGGCCTCGGTGGCCCGGTCGAGCAGTTCCTGGCGCCGGTTCTCCTGCCACTGCTGTTCGATGTCGGCGCAGGTGCCCACCCACTCCGCGACGACGTCGCCCTCGCGCACCGGTACGGCACGCACCTTGAAGTGCCGGTAGGTGCCGTCCGTGAGGCGCAGCCGGTAGACGTGTTCCCAGAGCGGGGTCACCTCCTCGACCGCCCGGGACCAGGACGCGATGGTCGGCTCGACGTCGTCGGGATGGAGGGCCCGCAGCCACCCGTCGCCGCGGAACTCCTCCCACGACTGCCCGGTCACCTTCTGCCACCCGGGACTCGGCTCGTTGACCCCGCCCGTGGCGGCGGTCACCCACACCATCTGCGTGCCGACCCTCCCCAGGCTCTTGTAGCGCTGGAGGAGACGGAACCGCTCCTCGGAGAGCGCCTGGACGCGCTGTGCGGAGGTGACCTGCGCGGTGACCTCCACGAACACCTGCAGCACCCCGCGGTCGCCGTCGTCGAGGAAGATCTCCGAGAGTCCGAAGGTGAAGAAACGTTCCTGGAGACCGGTGCCCGAGTAAACCATGGTCACCGGCGCCTCGGAGACGTTCACCGGTTTCCCGGTCCGCAGGACCTCGTCGAGCAACGTGAAGTAGGCCGAGGAGTTCTCCTCGACGAGATCGTCGAACGCTTCGCGGATGGGAACTCCGAGGGGCCTGTCTCCGAAGATCGATTGGAAAACGGCATTGGTGTAGATCAATCGGTGGCTGGGCCCCCTGCTGACCGTCACCGCGACCGGTGCCGGATCGAACACCTCCAGGCCCAGACCGCCGGACCTTTTCCCCCGGACATACTCCATTGAGACTTCCCTGGCCGAGCCGTCCACATGGGTCGGCATGGATTGGCTCTTTTACCTAATTGCCTCGCACATAAGAACAGATTAGGACATATGGGGACATGGGCCCTTGGCGTAGGGCGGGGAAGAGGGGCTCGCTCCGTCGGGCGTCGTGTCCGGCGGCTCGCCCCGGCCGGAGGTTCCCGTCCCTGAAGTGATCATGGTTGACGTGAGCCGCAGGGGGAGCACCGTCGGGATCGGAGCGACGTGACGGCGCCGGTCGAACAGCCCGGTCGAACACGATCCGGCCGAGGGTGCCCCGGCCGGTCGGCTCGTTCGTCAGATGGAGTCGGCTTTGATCCTGGTCAGGAAGTCGGCCCACACCTCGGGGGCGAACAGCAGGGCGGATCCCGCCGGGTCCTTGCTGTCGCGGACGGCGACGACGCCGGGAAGATTGGCGGCCACCTCCACACATTCACCGCCGTTTCCGTTGCTGCGGCTGCTCTTGCGCCACTGTGCGTCGTTCAGGTCCATGCGTTCATCCTCTTTTCGATCAAAGCCGCCGAGGCGGCCTGTGGCAGTGCACAGGAGTGCAGGGCGTCGAACTGAGCCGACAGGGCGTCGACTCTGGAGGGGTCTGTGAGGAGTTGCGCGTCTTCCGCGTTCTCCATGTAGGCGATGTTGGGCGCGCCTTTGAACGAGAGCATCAAGATGGGCCCGGCGAGGCCGGCATAGGCGCCCACCTCGAACGGGATCACCTGGACGGTGATCCGGGGGCGTGCCGTCGCCCTCAGGATGTACTCAAGCTGCTCGCGCATGACCCTGCCGCCGCCTATGGGCCGGGCCAGTACGGCCTCGTCCAGCAGGACGAAGAAGATCGGCGGGTCCGGCCGGTCGAGCAGCCGCTGCCTCTGCATACGGACGGTGACCAGTTCCTCCACCTGTTGGTCGGTGTCGAACGGCCGGCCCGCCCGGGTCAGCGCCCGCGCGTAGTCTTCGGTCTGGAGCAGCCCCGGCACCACCGCGAGCTGGTAGTTGCGCAGCATCTGCGCCTCCCACTCCAGCTCGAACAGCGAGCGGACCCAGGCGGGGGAGGACTCCCTGACGATCAGCGGCCACAGTTTGATGAGTGTTCCGCCGGTCTCCAGCACCTCGTCGCACCTCTGGGCGAACTTCCTGGTGGGGGCGCGCGCGGCGGTCTCGATCAGGCCGACCAGGGAGGTGGAGTAGGCGGTCCGTTTCGCGAGCTCCTGCTGACTCCAGCCCATCGCCTCTCGCAGTCTGCGCAGCTCAGAGCCCCAGTAGGCGGTGATGCTCGTGCTGGGGTCCAGCTCTTTCGGTGCGGGCATGGGGGTCCCGTCCTTCGTGGTCCTACATGCTTCGGGGTGGGTTCCACAGCCGACCTGAATCGAGATGAACGTACCTCGTCGTAGTCCTGCGGCTACTAAAAGTAATGACCCGGAAGCACTCTGGGAGGGGAAACGACCGAACGTTTCCATGGAACATCGAGAGGAGGCGGACGGGAATGATCATCCAAGGGGTGCTGCTGGGAACGCCCGCCATGCATGCCGCGGGCCTGCTCAAAGACGAGCTGGAACGGCAGGGCGTCGAGAGCGACGTCCATGACGGTTACGGCCTGGCACTGATCTCGGTCTGGGCCGACCTGGTGGTCTGGACGGACGGCATGGTCTATCGCTGGTGGGCCGGGCGCGTGTCGTCAAGGACCGGCCGGCGGATCTACGCGATCTACGGCGTGGGCAACCCGGCCACCGCCGCACGCGGGGTGGCACTCCGCTACGCCGAACTCCGGGACAGCCACCCGCGCTCCGAACTGATCGTCCAGGCGTTGTCGTGATCCGGACGGCCCCCGGGGCCGTCAGTCGTCGGCTCCCCCGTCCCGCCGCGCGCCGAAGCGGATGGCGCGGAGCAGGTCCGCCGCGGGCCGGTTCAGGACGACGACTCCGGTGGCCGGGGGGAGGGAGCCGCTGTGGGCGCGGGCGATGAGCACCCGCCAGCGCCGGCAGTGACGGGCGAAGGTGGCGTCGGTGACGACCCGGCCGCGGGACAACTGCCCCTCGCGCGCGATCCGCGGCTCCACGTCGAGCAGGATCAGGTGGACCTCACTGCCGACCCGGCGGGCCAGCCAGGCGAAGCCGTACAGGATGTGCGGCCAGGTGCCCCGGGTGTGCGCGACGACGCTGTGGCCGCCGAGCAGCGCGCGGGCGATCCGCCACACATGGGTGGCGTGCACGATCGGGATGCGGGCCCGAGGGGGGATGGGACCGAGGTAGCGCGCCCACCAGTTGCGGGACTGGCGCGAGTCGATCACCTGTGCCTCGCCGTCGCGCACGGGCTCCCTCTCGTCGCCGCGCAATCCGTACAGCCGGTCCAGCAGCGTGCTCTTGCCCGCGCCGGGAAGTCCCGCGAGCAGTACCAGTGACCCGGCTGGATAGTTCAGGTCCTCGACGGAGGCCTGACCGGCCGGTGTGGTGGCCATTGCGTGCACCTCGCAGGGCTGGGGGATTTCTCTCATCATGCGTCTCGCGGCCTTCCGGTTGGCGAAATGAATTCGTCGGAGATCCGATGGAACGACGGAAGGGCGAATCCGGCGATGATCGAACCGAGGATCACTCGTGATGTGATTTCGCGCGTTCAGGTATGCCGGAGCAGGTGCATGCGCAGATGGCGAGAGAGATCGAGAGGCCGGAGCGGGCGCGGCCGCATCCGTGGACGCCGGACCGGCGGGGAAGTCCGGCGGGGCGGGGAGAGCGGGAGGTGAGCGGGCATGTGTACTCCTCGAATGCGCTGAGCCATTCGAGGTCTCCTTCACCCGCTACCTCACGGGCGACCGTCCGGGGATGCCGTAAGGCATCCGTATTGACCGGACCGGTTCTTGGGAAGTACTCCCCTCGTCGTTCCAGGCTAAGGGATCCGGGCACATAACGTCACGCTGAGGCGATAGGGGTACTCGACGAACGACGGACCGGGTGCGGTGAACGGCGTCAAGCGGGCTGCTCGCTCATGGAATTGTCCGATGAGTCTCGGAGCTCACCGGACAATTCATATGAATGATTATGATTCAGGACGAAATACCGCCCGGACGCATCCATCCTTCCTGGCCCTGAACAGGTCGTAGCCTCCCGGGGCCTCGTCCAGCGGCATCGAATGCGTCGCGAGATGGGACGTCACCAGTTCACCCTTCGCCATCAGCCTCAGCAACATCGGGATGTAACGCTGCCCGTGCTGCCGCGCGCTCCGGACCGTCAGCCCCTTGTTCATCATCGCGCCGAGCGGAAACCTGTCCACCGTTCCCGAGAAGGCCCCGAGGACGAAGACCGATCCACCCTTGCGGCAGGCGCGGACCGCCTCCCGCACCGCGACCGGGCGGTCCACTTCGAGCCGGAGTTGCTGCTTGACCTGGTCGTACATCTGCTGCGGGCCGACGCTGTCCGCCTCCATGCCCACGGCCTCGATACAGACGTCGGGTCCCCTGCCTCCGGTCCGCTCCCGTAGCTCGGCGTCGACGTCGGTGCCGGAGTAGTCGATCGCCTCGGCTCCGATGTGGCGCTCGACCATCGCGAGCCGCTCGGGGTGGCGGTCGATCGCGATGACCCGGTCGGCGCCGAGGAGCGTCGCCGCACGGGCCGCCATCTGGCCGACCGCGCCGCAGCCCCACACCGCCACCACGTCGCCGGGGCCCACCCCGCCCAGGTGCGCGCCCATCCATCCGGCGGGCGCCGCGTCGGAGGCGAACAGGGCGCTCTGGTCGTCGACCCCGTCCGGTACGGGGAACGCGCCGTGGTCCGCGAACGGAACCCGGACATATTCGGCGTGGCCGCCCTTGAACCCGCCCATGGCGTGGGAGTAGCCGTAGACGCCGCCCGGTTCGTAACCGAGGAGCGTCTGGGCGACCTCCGGGTCGGGGTTGCTGTTGTCGCACAGGGACCACAGGTCGTGGGAGCAGTACCAGCACCGGCCGCAGCCGATGGACGAGCACACCACCACCCGGTCGCCCACCCTGTGCTTGCGGACCTCGGGGCCGATCTCGACGATCTCGCCCAGGAACTCGTGGCCGATCACGTCTCCCGCGCGCATCGCCGGGATGTATCCGCCGAGCAGGTGCAGATCGGACCCGCACGTCGTGCTCAGCCGCACCTTGACGACGGCGTCCTGGGCGTTGAGGATCCCGGGGTCGGGCACCCGCTCCACCGAGAGCCGGTTCATGCCCTGCCAGCACAGGGCCTTCACCGCCGTTCCTCCCCGCCCGCGCGATGCGCCACCCGGTCCGGCGGATCTCCCCGCGGGACGGGGCGCGTCACGGGCGGTTCCTCCGGGCGCAGCACCTCCCCGGTCTCGATCAAGGACTTGGTCTCGCGGAGGGCCTCCCGGATCTCCCGGCGGGGGTCGCCGTGGGTGAGGCGGCTCATCATCCCGCCGGACTCCCGCAGCGGCGCGCGCAACCGCGCGGCGATCTCGGTGCCCTTGTCGCCGGGCGCCTCGCGGATCCGTACCTCGACGGCATCGCCCAGCATCGCCAGCGGTTCGGGCAGGAGCCCGTCAGGGGCCACGTCCTCGGGCCTGCGGTTGATCGTGACCGGCAGCCAGCGGTAGATCCCCCGCCCCTCCTGGGGCCAGGTCTTGGGACGACGTGACGTGAGCCAGCGCACCACCCCCATGCCCGCCAGCGCGGTCACCCCCACCAGGAAAGGTTTCATGCTCCAGCCTCCTGAAACGGACATTTCCCCTGATGGGGCTACCCATCGCCTGTCCGCGGCTACCGGGGTCCGGTGGCACTTGGGCCGGTGTTGACGGCTCCCTGGCCGGCGTCATGGCTGCGGGCGGAGCGCGAGGACCGGGGCTGGGGCAAGAGGGGGACCGCGATGACCGAGAGCCCCGTGAGCTCCACGCCCGGCACCCGGAGGCCCGGCCCGGGGCGGACCGGCGGACGCGGCCGGTGTGCGCCTTGTCCGTCATCGTCTTCGATCGGGGCTCGGCGGGCGTCCTCACCCGGCGCGCCCGGGATGCGCCGGGTGAGGACGCCGGTGGAACGCTCAGTAGCCCGAACCGGAGCCCGAGTTCGAGGGGGAGCCGGAATGGGAGGACGAGGACGACGGCGCGGGGGTGGCGGACGGGGACGCCGCGGGGGCGGAGGCTCCCGCCGGACGGATCACGCCGAGCACGCCGTGGGTGCCGCCGTCGCTTCCGGCGCTGAACCACAGCGCGTTCTCGCCGCCCACCGTCGCGGTGCCCCGCTCCAGGTCCCACAGGCCGCTCAGGGCGATGGGCTTTCCGTCGGCGGAGCGCAGCGGGCCGAGCGAGCGGCCGTTGCGCGGGTTGTAGGCGTTGATCCAGCCGTCGCCGAAGTTTCCGACCAGCAGCGCTCCCGCCTGGGCGCCGAAGCCCTTCGGCGCCAGGGTCATGGCCCAGGGCGCGTTCAGCGCGCCGCGTGAGGCGAATCGACCGGCGAACCGGCCCGAGCCGTCGAAGTGGCTGATGAACCCCTTGCCCTTGCCGGCCACGGCCTTGCCGGTCCGCGGATCGCGCTTGGCGTAGGCGACGAGGATGGAACGGCCGACGACCTCCACGTTGAACGGCGCGTAGTCCTCCGGAACGCCCGGGTCGCGGAACGCGCCGCGGCCCATCTGGAGCCGGTCGAAGTCGCCGTCGAAGACGTGGACGCGGTTGTGGGCGAAGTCGGCGGCCAGCAGCCTCGGCCCGCGGTCGGTCTGGGCCAGGGCCAGGCCCTTGAGGTCGGCGCCCTTGACGAACGCGCCGATGACGGCGTCGTCGGGGTCGGCCTCGGCGTTCCAGCCGGTGATCGCCCCGCTGGGGCTGGCGAAGATGAACGTCGCCGGTCCCGAACCGCCGGGGCCCCTGACCACGAACTCCTCACCGGGGTTGACCACCTGCCCGGTGGGCCTGCCGCCGGGAACGCGGACCTGGGTCTTCTCCTGCTTCACCGTGCCCACGCCACCGGAGTAGACGGTGGCCAGGCCGGTGCCGGCGGCCGAGACCCAGAGCGTCTTGCCCATGGCCAGCCCCCACGGGTTGACCAGCGTGGGATCGGTGACCACGGCCCGGCCCCGTACGTCCGAGACCAGGTTGACGACCGTGAAACGGGTCTGCGTGTGCGCGGCTCCGGCCGCTGACGTACCCGCCGATGACGTGTCGGCCGCTCCGGCCGACGCCTTGCCGGTCGTTCCGGCCGACGCCGTACCGGCCACGCCCAGAACCAGCGCCGTGACGCCGGCCGTGACGATGCGTACTCGCATTCGTGCCTCCTTTGTACCGGGAGTGCCTGTCGCCGCGAGATACGCGCGGGATCCGGATGCGGTTCACCGGCCTTTTCCGGGGGGCGGGAACGAGAACGGTCCACGGCCGCCGGGCAGGGCGGCCGTGGACCGGATTCCGTGGGCGGTCACGCCGGGTCACGGTGACTCACGACCGCGTGCGGACCCGGGGGAGGACGAGGTCCGTTCGCGAGGTCGTGATCGGCCGGAGGCCCGTGGTCTACCGGAGGGCGGCCGCCTCGGCGGCCAGCTTCTCGATCCGGGCGTAGTCACCGGCGGCGAGCGCGTCGGCCGGGGTGAGCCAGGTGCCGCCCACGCAGCCGACGTTGGGCAGCGCGAGATAGTCGGGGGCGGTCGCGAGCCTGATCCCGCCCGTCGGGCAGAACCGGATGTCGGGCAGCGGGCCGCCCAGCGACTTGAGGTACGGCAGGCCGCCTGCGGCCTCGGCCGGGAAGAACTTCATCTCGGTGAGCCCGCGCTCCGCCAGCGTCATGACCTCCGACGCCGTCGCGACCCCGGGCAGGAACGGGACGCCGCTCGCCTCCATGGCGTCCAGCAGCGCCGGGGTGCTTCCCGGGCTGACCAGGAACTTGGCGCCGGCCTTCACCGAGGCCAGCACGTCGGCCTGGACCCGGACGGTCCCGGCGCCGATCACCGCCTCGGGGACCTCGGCGGCGATCCGCTGGATGGCCTTCAGCGCGTGAGCCGTACGGAGGGTGACCTCGATGACCGGCAGGCCGCCCGCCACCAGGGCCCGGGCCAGGGGGACCGCGGTCTCCAGATCGTCGATCACGACGACCGGGATCACCGGGGCGATGGCGAGCAGACTCATACGTACTCCATATCCGACATATCTGATGTATCCGAAGCGCCTGACAGGTGCTGGTTCAGCCACGCGGCCGCGCCGACGAGCGCGGGCTGGGAGGCCACGATCAGCGTCGTGGAGATACCGGCCAGGTAATCGTTCAACGTGGGGGTGGCCTCGAACCGGCGGCGGAAGTCGCTGGAGAGGACCCGGTCCACGATACGCGGCAACACGCCGCCGCCCAGATAGACGCCGCCGCGGGCGCCCAGGGTCATGGCGACGTTTCCCGCGAAGGTGCCGAGCATGCCGCAGAAGACCTCGACGGTCTCCGCGCACAGCGGGTCGTCCATCCCGGTCACGATCTCCGAGGAGGACAGCCGCGGCGCGTCCACGCCGTGGACCATCGCGAGCCCGCGGTGCAGCCGCGACAGGCCAGGCCCCGACAGCAGGTGCTCGGCCTCCACGTGGCCGAGTCCGTCCGCGCGCAGGGCCTGGACGATCGCGTGGTCGCGCTCGTCCAGGACCGGCATCGTCACGTGCCCGCCCTCACCGGGGATCGGCACCCAGCCCTGCGCCGCGGGCACCAGGCCGCCCACGCCCAGCCCGGTCCCGGGACCGAGCACGGCCTTGACGCCGCGCGAGGGCTTCGGCCCGCCCAGGGAGACCAGGTCCCGGCCCCGCAGGTGGGGCAGGGAGGCCGCCAGGGCCTCGAAGTCGTTGAGCGGCCAGGCGTCCGGGACGCCCAGGTCGCGCACCGAGCCCGACCACCCGGCGTTGGTGAGCCGGTAGTGGTCGCCGTTGACAGGACCCGCGATCGCGACACACGCCGCTCCCGGCTGAACTCCGCCCGCATGGTCTGCGAGATAGGCGGCTACGGCTTCGGGAAGGCCATCGTGATCGGCGACCGCCAGGACGGCCACCGCCTCGGGCCGGCCACCCGGTTCGGTGATCAGCCCGAACCGGGCGTTGGTGCCGCCGACATCGGCGACGAGCCAGGGAAGGCTCACAGAGCCTCCTTCACCCGGGCGTCGGAGGCGCCCTGGGCCGACAGGGCGCCTGCGACGCTCTCGGCGTGGCCGTTCAGGGCGAAGATTCCCGCGCCGCGCTCGGCGGGGCCCGCCGCACGGCGGAAGGCGGAGAACAGCTCGCGCCCCGTCCCCACCCACTGGGCGTCGGTGAGCGGCGCGCCCAGCGGCGTGCGGGCGGCCAGTTCCTCGGCGGGGACCAGCAGTTCCAGGGTGCCGGCGGCGGCGTCGAGGCGGATCGGGTCACCGTCCAGGACCAGCGCGATCGGACCGCCGTCCGCGGCCTCGGGCGACAGGTGGATGGCGGCGGGAACCTTGCCGGACGCGCCGGACATGCGGCCGTCGGTGACGATCGCCACCCGCTGTCCCCGATCCAGCAGCACCGCCATCGGCGGGGTGAGCTTGTGCAGCTCGGGCATGCCGTTCGCGCTCGGTCCCTGGTAGCGGATGACCGCCACGAAGTCCTGCCCGTCCAGCTCGCCCGCCTCGAAGGCGCGCAGCAGCTCCAGCTGGTCGTCGAAGACCTTCGCGGGCGCCTCGATGAGCAGGTGCTCGTCCTTGACCGCGGAGACCTTGCTGACCGCGCGGCCCAGGTTGCCGTCGAGCATGTGGATGCCGCTGTCGGAGGAGAAGGCGTCGGAGACGGGACGGAGCACGTCCGGGTCGGTGCTGCCCTCGGTGCGCTCCTGCCAGACCAGCTCGCCGTCCTTGAGCTCGACGGCCGAGCGGTAGTGGTCGAGCCCGCGCCCGGCGATCGTCAGCACGTCGCCGTGGAGCAGCCCGGCGTCCAGCAGCTCGCCGATGAGTACCTGCATGCCGCCCGCGGCCTGGAAGTGGTTCACGTCCGCCTGGCCGTTGGGGTACATGCGGGTCAGGAGCGGCACCACCTTCGACAGCGCGGCCAGGTCGTCCCAGAGCAGCTCGATGCCCGCCGCCGCGGCGATGGCGACGATGTGCATGGTGTGGTTCGTCGAACCGCCGGTGGCCAGCAGCGCCACGCAGGCGTTGACGATGGCCTTCTCGTCGACGACCTCGCCGACGGGGGTGTACTCGTCGCCGTGCACGGTCAGCTCGACCGCGCGCCTGCCCGCGGCCTTCGTCAGGGCCTCGCGCAGCTCGGTGCGCGGGTTGACGAAGGTCGCGCCCGGCAGGTGCAGGCCCATGACCTCGATCATGACCTGGTTGGAGTTGGCGGTGCCGTAGAAGGTGCAGGTGCCCGCGGAGTGGTAGGACTGCGACTCGGCGTCGAGCAGCTCGCCCTTGCCGACCTTGCCCTCGGCGAACAGCTGCCGGGTGCGGGCCTTGACCTTGTTGGGCAGGCCCGAACCCATCGGCCCGGCCGGGACGAAGACCGCCGGCAGGTGGCCGAAGTGCAACGCGCCGATCAGCAGGCCCGGCACGATCTTGTCGCAGACGCCGAGCAGGAGGGAGGTGTCGAACATGTCGTGCGAGAGCGCGATCGCCGTGGCCATCGCGATGACCTCACGGCTGTAGAGCGACAGCTCCATGCCCGCGCGGCCCTGCGTGATGCCGTCGCACATGGCGGGCACGCCGCCGGCGAACTGGGCGACGCCGCCCGCCTTGCGGACGGCCGCCTTGAGGATCGGCGGGTAGGTCTCGTACGGCTGGTGCGCCGACAGCATGTCGTTGTAGCTCGACACGATCGCCACGCCCGGCTTGACGTTGGCCCGCAGGTCCAGCTTGTCGGCCTCGCCCGCGGCGGCGAAGCCGTGGGCGAGGTTGGCGCACCCCAGACTTGCCCTGGCCGGCCCGCGCCCGCGCGCGGCCTCGGCCTCGGCGTGGAGCCGCGCCAGATACGCGGTACGGCTGGCGCGGCTGCGCTCGATCAGGCGGTCGGTGACCTCCTGGATGACGGGATGCACTCGGCCTCCTCCGTTGTCGCCGGGCCGGCCTGCGTGCTCCGCCGGGCCCGGGTGCTCTGTTCGGTCTGCGTGCTTCACGCGGTCGTTCACGTCCCCGCCGCTCACGCGGGGTACTCCTCGTGCCAGGCACGGTCGCTGCGGCTGACGAGCTCGTGGGCTCCCGCCGGGCCGGAGCTGCCCGCCGGGTACGGCTCCGGCGCGGTGCCGTACGACTCCCACTCGCTGAGGATCGGGTCGATCCACCGCCAGGCGGCCTCCACCTCGTCGCGGCGCATGAACAGCGTCGGGTTTCCGGTGAGGACGTCCATGAGCAGCCGCTCGTAGGCCTCGGGCACCCGGCTGGTGAAGGTCTCGGCGAAGCTCAGGCTGAGCGGGACCGGCTTGAGCGCCACCTCGCCCGCGCCCGGCTCCTTGGCCATGATGTGCAGCTTGATGCCCTCGCTCGGCTGCAGCCGGAGCACCAGCCGGTTGGGCGTGCTGCCGGGGTAGATCGAGTGGGGCACGTCCTTGAACTGCACCACGATCTCCGAGTGCCGGTACGGCATGCGCTTGCCGGTGCGCAGGTAGAACGGCACGCCCGCCCAGCGCCAGTTCTTCACCTCGGCGCGGATCGCGGCGAAGGTCTCCACCCGGTGCGAGGCCTCGGTGGGCGCGGTGCTGTCGGGCTCGTCGAGGTAGCCGGGGACCTGGACGCCGCCGGACTCACCGGCCGTGTACTGGCCGCGGACGGTGAACCGGTCGACCTCGCCACCGGTGATCGCCCTCAGCGACTCCAGGACCTTGACCTTCTCGTCGCGGATGGACTCGCGGTCGTTGCGTGACGGCGGTTCCATCGCGACCAGGCACAGGAGCTGGAGCAGGTGGTTCTGCACCATGTCGCGCAGCGCGCCCGCGTGGTCGTAGTAGCCGCGGCGGCCCGGGGTTCCCACGGTCTCGGCGACGGTGATCTGGACGTGGTCGATCCAGAGGGAGTTCCAGATCGGCTCCAGGAACGCGTTGGCGAACCGGAGCACGAGCAGGTTCTGGACCGTCTCCTTGCCCAGGTAGTGGTCGATGCGGTAGATCTGCCGCTCGTCGAAGATGGCGCCGACCTCGTCGTTGATGCGCTGAGCGCTGGGGAGGTCGCGGCCGAGCGGCTTCTCCAGCACCACCCGCGAGGCGGGGGTGACCAGACCGGCGCGGTGCAGCTCCCTGCAGAACGGGCCGAACGTCATGGGCGGGCTGGCCAGGTAGAACACCCGGCTCCGCTGCTCGTGCCCGGCGAGCAGGGCGGTGAGTTTCGCCCAGCCCGTCACGTCCTCGCCGCCGATGTCGACGGAGACGTGGTGCAGGCGGTCGAGGAAGCGCTGCCAGGTGCCGAGGTCGTCCACCGGTACGGAGCCGCGTACCTCCGCGTCCACCTTGCCGCGGAAGTCGGCGTCGTCGAGCCCGCCGCGGGACATCGCGATGATGCGGGTCTCGGGGGACAGACGGCCGTCGCGGTCGCAGTGATAGAGCGCGGGAAAAAGTTTCCGCATGGAGAGGTCGCCTGTGCCGCCGAAGACGATCAGGTCGGCGGGTTGCGGGGTCTCGGACATGGGGGATGGCTCCGTTGATCTACCGAAATTGGGGATAGATCGGACACTAGTCACATCTTGCGCTCTACACAAGCTGAGTTTTGTCATTTGAGATGAGAAAGTGCGAAGTTTTCATTTCATAACTGGGTGTGGTTCACTTGGCCGATGCCTCGACGTCCCGCTACCGCGCTGGCCACCAGCGGTGAGGTGCTTCGCCTCATTCGCACCGGCGAGGCTTCCACGCGGGCGGACATAGGGCGTGTCACCGGTCTGTCCCGACCCGCCGTCTCCCTGCGTGTCACCGAGTTGCTGGACCGGCGTCTGGTCGTGGAGGACAGCGAGGGCCCGTCCACCGGTGGCCGCCCGCCCACCCGCCTGGTCTTCAACGCCGCCGGCGGTGTGGTGCTCGTCGCCTCCCTGGGCGCCAGCCGCGCGCAGATCGCCGTCTGCGACCTCGCCGGAGCCGTGCTGGCCCGTGCCGGCCTGGCCGTCGACGTGGAGGAGGGACCGGACGTCGTCCTCCCCCTCGTCATGCAGACCTGGAGCGAGCTGCTCGGAGACCGGTCGCTCTCGGCGGTGCGCGGCGTCGGCATGGGCGTCCCGGCCACGGTGGAGTTCGCGGCGGGCCGTACCGAGAGCGCCCGCATCATGGCGGGCTGGACCGGCGTGGCCGTCCCGCCGATCATCGCCGAGCGCTTTCCCGCGCCCGTCTTCCTCGACAACGACGTGAACGTCATCGCGATCGGCGAGCACCGTGAGATCTACGCGGGCGAGGTCGCCGACCTGCTGTTCATCAAGGTCTCCACCCGGATCGGCTCCGGGGTCATCGCGGGCGGTGAGATCCTGCGGGGAGCGCTGGGCGCCGCCGGGGAGATCGGGCACATCCCGGTCAGGGACGGCGGGGGAGTGCTCTGCCGCTGCGGCAACATCGACTGCGTCGACTCGGTGGCGAGCGGGACCGCGATCCTGCGCGACCTCCGCGCCCGAGGGCACGAGGTCAAGAGCCTGGCCGACGTGGTGGCCCTGGTGCGGGCCGGTGACGCCGAGACCATGACCGTGGTCCGCAACGCGGCCCGGATGCTGGGGGAGGTCGTCGCCAGCGCGGTCAACCTGCTCAATCCCGCGGTGGTCGTCCTCGGCGGAGACGTGGCCGAGACCTTCCAGCCGATGGTGTCAGGCGTCAGGGAGGTCGTCCACCGGCGCTCGACCGCCCTGGCCACCCGCAACCTGAGGATCGAGCGCAGCCGCCTCGGTCCCGGCGCCGGAATCGTCGGCTGCGCCCACATGGTCCTCGACCACATCCTGTCTCCCGAGGCCGTCGACTCCCTCCCCTGACGGGCTTCGGCTCGCCGCGCTCGGAGGCTCAGCCCGCCTCGGTGGTCATGCCCGGACGGCTCCGTGACTGGCGGCGAACCGCGAGCACCACGTCCGCGATCACGATCAAGGCCAGCACGACCATGGCGATGATCAGCCAGGTGGTGCCGGTCGCGAAGCCGAACACGCCGAGGATGACGATCGGTATGAGCCCGAACGAGCCCAGGCGGATATGGACGACATCTCGCGGTGTCGCACTGACCATCGGCTTCCCGGTCTCGGACGTCTGCTCGGGCAGCTCATCGGGAGTCATCGTTTTTCTCCTTCGATCGACAGCATCCGGTACCCGGATGCTGTGCCGTCATGCGTTCCGCGGTTCCGTCAATGCCCTCATCAGTCCTTCGGGATCGGAGACGGTCAGGGTTGCACCGGGATGGGTGAGGAACCCGCCGGGCGCCAGCGCGGACACCGGAGTACGGAAACGGACGCACACGCCGCGCCTGGCGTTGGTCCCGAAACTCACCCCGCGATCGGTCAGCGACATGCGTGGCCCGAAGACCTTCCACGGCGAGTAAGGGCCGGTCAGTGTGGCGTCGAGGACGTTGGACAACGGCGTGCGCAGCAGCCAGGGGCCGAACCGGACCACGAACTCGCCCTTCTCGGCGATCACGAAGGCGCTGTCGGGACGCACGCCGAGCACTCCGAGGGGTGTCCGCCACACCGGATCGATGTCGAACGCGAACCGGGGCACGGTTCAGTCCTCCCAGGGCGGCGAGTCGCCCATCTTGGTGTAGTACCTGGCCAGGTGGGACTTGATCCGCTCGATGTCCCCCTTCGGCACGTCGACCCCGCCCCGAGACCCCCGCATGACCGCTCCGGCGGCCATCACGGCACGCGGTACGACCGTGAGCTCTCCTCCGATCACGTCGGCGATCGGCAGCTTGTAGCTCTCGAAGTTCCCGGGCGCGTCGTCGTCGTACCAGAGGTGGGCCTCGCGGTACCTGGCGTTCGGCTCCTTCTCGGCGTCCGCCCACCTGCGGACGCGCTTCTCCTCCGCCTGCCCGTCCCAGGCCCTGCCCCGATCCGTCAGGGGGAGATCCTGGAAGCGTGTCACTGTCATGATCTCGGTCCCCTCTCGCTTCTCTCCGGGGGCCTCCCTACCCGATCGCTCGAATCCATGCCTGGTTGGCGACATATTTACCCTTGTGGCGGGGAGAGGATCGGCATGATCGATGAGCGTGAAGCAGGAGAGGAAGCGGTCGAACACGATCTTCCGGAGGAGGATCCGTTACCCCCGGCTCCGCGAGGCGCCGACGGAGAGAGCCGGGTCGTGGCGGAGCGGTCCGGAGCCGACACCTCCTTCCCCGAACGGCCGCTCCTGGCGGACCCCGACAACGAGCGCCGATCCAAGGCCGGGGACGGGGAGGTCGGGGACGGCGACGAGACGTCGGGGAAGCGCACGCCCGAACCCGAGGTCGGACCCGCCTCCTGAGACGACTGCGGCGGGGCCCCGAACTTCGGGGCCCCGCCGCAGGTCCGGCTCAATCAATCCTTAACGGCTTTCTTGACCTTCTTCGCGCTGTCCTTGACCTTCTCGCCGGCCTGCTTGAGGCCGCCCTTGAGCTGGTCGGTCCTGCCCTCGGCCTCCATCGACCTGTCGTCGGTGGCGCGCCCAACGCCTTCCTTGACCTTGCCCTTGGCCTCCTGGGCCTTGTTGCGGACCTTGTCGTCAGCGCCCATGATGTGGTTCCTCCCCGAATATGAAGTCCGTGTCGTGCAGTGGTACTTCCTGTCCGTCGAGGGGAGGGGTAAACCTGCCTCCCGCGCGGGCGGCGGGCGCCTATACCATCCGATGACCTGGGAGTACGCGCGGGCGGGCAGGCGAAGTCAACGCCGGCGGCAGCGATCGCGGGCCGCGTTCGCCCGGCGCCCGGAACTCCGCGTCCAAAGTGATCGCAATTCCGTCCCGACCCCGGATGACCCGTGACCGGCCGCAGCCGCCACGCCTTGCCGGCGGCCGTCGCCCAGGTCCTAGTGACTCTTGTTCTCACCGGGCCGGTAGTCCTCCCTGGCGCCGGCGAAGTCCTTGCCGACCGCGGTGAACTCCAGGGTCCGGCCGCCGGCGAGGGTGAGGGTGAAGGGGATCAGGGCGCCGGGCTTCACCGCTTCGGTGACGCCCATCAGCATGATGTGGTCGCCGCCGGGCTGGAGCCGACGGGTGCCGTGGGCGGGGACGACGAAGCCGCCCTTCGTGGGACGCATGACCGTCTTGTCGCCGGAGCCGACGATCTCGTGCAGCTCGATCTCCGGCGAGAGGGGAGAGGTGCCGGAGACGACGGTCACGTCGGCGTCGGTGTTGTTGACCAGGGTGCCGAAGGCGGCGGTCATCCCGCGCTTGGTGGCCTTCACCCACGGATCGGTGATCGCCAGCGCGGGGACGCCCGCGGCGGGGCTCCCGGCCGTGGGTGCGTCGGCCTGCTGGGTGGACTCGGTGGGCTGCTGGGCGGGAGGCCGGGTGGATCGAGGATCCTGCTGGGCGCCGCAGGCGTTCACCGACGCGGTGGTGAGTGCCGCCAGGAGCCCGGCGGAAAGAACACGTCGGACGATCATGAATAGGCCTTTCCTGATGTACGGCGCCGCGCTCGGAGTCGTGCTCGGCGGGCGGGTGGGAACGCCGGCGGAGTCACGCTCGTCCCGAGGCGTCCCGGGGCGAAGGCCGGGGCTCGGGTGAGACGAAAGGGCGAGGTCACGGGCATGGTGCGGCAATGATCACACACGGCGGCGCTGGGTTTCCCCCGGAGCCGGGCCGTGTCCCGGACGCGAAATAAATTTACCGGCACTGCGCTTTCAGCGGAACGCGCTGACAGCGAACGGGCCGAAACCGGAGTGCCTGCCGGGGCTAGTGTCGCTGGTATTCGCTATTCGTAAACTTTTGATTCGGGGTAGGCGAAAAGATGACCACTCCACAGTTCGTTCCTGAGGATCAGCTTTACCAGCGGCTCCTGCGCAAGCGGATCGTCGTGCTCGGCAGCGAGGTGAACGACGAGGTCGCCAACCGGATCTGCGCGGAGCTCCTGCTCCTCTCCGCGGACGACGACGCGCGCGACGTCTGGCTCTACATCAACTCGCCCGGCGGCTCGGTGACGGCCGGGATGGCGATCTACGACGTGATGCAGTTCATCCCCAATGACGTCGCCACCGTGGGTATGGGCATCGCGGGTTCGATGGGGCAGTTCCTGCTCTGCGCCGGTGCGCCCGGCAAGCGATACGTCCTGCCGCACGCCAGGGTCATCATGCACCAGCCCTCGGGTGGCCTCGGCGGCACGGCCAGCGACATCGCCATCCAGGCCGAGCAGATGCTCTACACCAAGCAGATGATGCGTGAGCGGATCGCCTTCCACACCGGCCAGCCGCTGGAGCGGATCGAGGAAGACTGGGATCGCGACCGCTGGTTCACGGCCACCGAGGCGAAAGACTACGGATTCGTCGACGAGGTCATTCAGAACACCAACGCGGTGGCGTCGCACAATTAGTTTTCTCGTTTTCCGGTTTTCGGGAGAATCCCGCGTCCGGTTCCGGCGAATGCCGCAACCGGACGCGGGATTTCCTCGTCCCGGAAGCCGGCAGCCGGAAGCCGGAAGCCGGAAGCCGGCTGGGGACGGGTTCCCTCAGTGATGGCAGAGCAGGCAGCGTACGGCGTGCTCAAGAGACCGGGCGTCGGTGATCGGGGCGGGCCAGGGGAGCCTGATCAGGGTCGGGTCGTCGATGCCGGAGCGGACGGTCGCGCCGAAGCGGTCGAGCTCCCAGAGCCACGCCTCGGTGATCGGGGCGGAGAGCAGGGAGCCCAGGGCGGTCTCCAGCTGACCGCGGTGGGCGTTGTTGACGTGATGGAGCATGCGCTCGGCGTCGTCCATCAGGGGGTCGGGGGTCGCGTCGAGATACTCCTCGGCGTCCAGGACGCCTGACTCCGGTCCCGTGAGATAGATCACCCGGCCGACGTCGACGCGGAGCAGCCGGGGGCCGTCGGCGGTCTCCAGGGTCTCCAGGGCGTCGAACAACGCCTCGTCGGGGCAGCGCTCGGCGATCGCCACCGTCGACTCCCTCGCCTGGTCCGCGGGTACGGGCTGCAGCCAGCCCTGCACCTTGAGCAGACCACGCGAGAGCTCGTGATCCCCGAGGGAACGGCTCGCGGTCAGGTCCACGGTCACCACGGACTCGTGCTGGATGTCGTAGAGCGGGTCCTCCGGCATGACCAGGAGCACCGGGCGGCCCGCGCCGTCCACGCCACCCCTGGCGGGCATCGCGGGCCGGGCCGTACCGACGAGGGACACGTGCGTGGGGGCGGCGGTGGCGGCGAGTGTGCGGATCCGCTCGGGGACCGGCGGAGCGGTGACGGGGTGCTGCATGGACCGGCTCTCCTTGAGTGCGGGGAGTTCCTATGTGTAAGGTTAGGCTTGCCTCACTAAGGTAGACCTAACCACAAAGGAGTGACCGTGCGCTACACCGGACCCAAGGTGCGGCTGTCCCGCCGGGCGGGCGTCCCGCTGACTCGCAAGGCCGTCCGCTATTTCGAGGAGCGGCCCTACCCACCGGGCGAGCACGGGCGCAAGACCAACCGCAGGCAGACCGGCGACTACGGGTTGCGGTTGATGGAGAAGCAGAAACTGCGCTGGTACTACGACGTCTCCGAGCGGCAGATGCGCCGCTACTGGGACATGGCGCTGCGCAGCACCGGCCGTTCGGGAGCCGAGCTGGTGGTGCTGCTGGAGACGCGTCTCGCCTCGCTCGTCCTGCGGTCCGGCCTCGCCACGTCCATCTACGCGGCCCGCCAGTTCGTCACGCACGGTCACATCACCGTGGACGGCCGCAAGGTCGACATCCCCAGCTACCTGGTCAAGCCCGGCCAGGTCATCGCGGTCCGGCAGAAGTCACGCGGGATGCAGCCGTTCGTCGCCGCGGCGGAGGGCACCTACGCCGACGACAGGATCGCGTCCTACCTGGACGTCAACCACGCCGACCTCCGGTTCACCGTGGTCAGCCGCCCGCTGCGCGAGCAGATCGTGGTCCCGGTGGACGAGCAGCTCGTGGTGGAGTTCTACTCCCGCTGACCGACGAGAGAGCGGGCCCGCCGCCCGGATGGGCGGCGGGCCCGCTCCGCTCAGCGGGACCGCTTCTGCCGGGTCCGCTCGCGTCTGGGCCCGGCCGCCGGGGGCGGTGAGCCGTTCAGGCGCGGATCGCCGGCGCCGGAGGTCACCGCGACCTTCTCCCTCAGCTCCCGTATCTCCGCCCTGAGCGCCGTCAGCTCGGCGAGCACCGTCGTTCCGAGCTCCTGGGTCGCCTTGACGGACTCCTCCGCGTGCTCCTCCTCCATGGCGCTGACCACTACCGCGATGAAGAGGTTCAGCACCACGAAGGTGCACACCAGCATGAACAGCACGAAGAACACCCAGGCGGACGGGTGCTGGTCCATCACCTTCCGGGTGATGTCGGACCACGCGTCCCCGGTCATCATCTGGAAAAGGGTGAACAGCGAGGTGGGCAGGTCCCCGAAATACTCCGGTGCGGTGAGGTGGTAGAGCTTCGTGCCCATCACCGCCGTGACGTAGAGCACCAGCCCGAGCAGCAGCACGATCGAGGTCATTCCCGGCACCGCGAGGAGCAGCGCGGTGACCACCTTGCGCAGGCTCGGCACCACCGAGATCAGCCGTAGCGCGCGCAGGATGCGCAGCGCCCGCAGCACCGAGAGTCCTCCCGCCATGGGCAGCAGGGAGATCGTCACGATCGCGGTGTCGAACAGGCTCCACGGATTCCGGAAGAACCGCCAGCCGTAGGCGTAGATCTTGACGCACAGCTCGGCCACGAAGATGTAGAGCGCCAGGTGATCGATGATCGTAAGCGCCGTGCCGTAGTGCTCGACGGCGGTCGCGGAGGTCTCCAGGCCCAGGGTCGCCGAGTTGATCACGATGACAGTGATGATGAATCGCTGGAAGCGTGAGGTCTCGAGGGCGGCACGAACACGTTCGCGCACCGGCACGAAGACTCCCGGGGGTCGGAGGGCCGAGTTCAGCAAAGATCATAATGGGTCGGCAGAGGTCCGGATTTCGGGTGTCCGCAGGGTGACGTGGACGGAAGGCCGCGAGGCGTTCGGAGGAGGGCGCGGCGGTGAGGCGCGTGCGTGAACCTCGCACCCGTGACGAATCACGCCGGGGATGACCGGCGTCTTCCGCCTCTCGCTCGTGACGGGCCCGGGTGGGTGATGAGCGGGACGTTCGCGCGGTCAGGGCAGGGGCGAGAGGCGGAAGACGCGCGGGTCGCGGCCGGACTTCTCGGTGTAGTGGTCGTAGAGCGGCCATATCCGGAGCAGGCGCGCCCAGGCTTCGGCCCGCTCCTGCCCGGCCAGCAGGTGTGCGGTGACGGGGAACTCCCGGCCGTGGAAGCTCACCGTGGCCGCCGGGGTCTTGAGCAGGTTGCCGCTCCAGTCGGGATGGCGCGCGAGACCGAGGTTGGAGCCGACGACCAGGAAGTCGCCGCCGTCTTCGGGGAGGCAGACGAGCGGCGTGGCGCGGGGCCGGCCGCTCCTGCTGCCGGTCGTGGTGAGAACGAGGGTGGGGATCACCTGGGCGCTCGGCACGAGCCTGCCCCGGGTCAGGCGGTGCGCGGCCAGGTCCATCCGGGGCACGATCTTCGGGCCGATCCTGACGAAGGCGTCGGTCGCCGCCAGTCGCTGGACGAGTGACCTGATCATCATGGTGAGACGACGGCCCACAGTGATCTCGCAATCCCGTGCGGTCCCGATCCGGCTTTCGCCCTCACCGTAAAGTGAAACGATCACCGGGTCAATCACTTGACCGCGGGAGCCTTCGGGTCCGCCTCCCGGCGGGTGCAGTAATCGCCGAGGCCCGACTCCAGCAGGTCGAAGGCCTGATCGGCCCGTCGTCTCAGGTCCGGGGCGATGGCGTCGACGGTCTCGCCCGCGAGCATGCGCTGGACGGCGTAGGCCATCAGCGCGCGCAGCACCGCGCAGATCTGGGCGGCGGCGAACGCGGGTGCGAGGTCGTCGGGATCGGTGTCGGTCTCGTCGGAGAGTGTCCCGGCCAGGGACCGCTCCCGGGCCTCGCCCATTTCCCGGAGCCGGGCGTTGAGCGACGGGCTGGCGTTGAGCATGCGGGTGAAGGCGTCGCTTCCCTCGTGGAGGCCGTACCGGTGGTGGCCGGTGTCGAGCGCGTCCAGGAAGTCGCGGCGCAGGGCCTCGATCGCGCTCTCCCCGGACTTCCGTTCTCGCACGACCTTGCCGAGCAGGTCCTCCACCTCCTCCTGCCGGTCGAAGAGCAGGTCCTCCTTGGTCCGGAAGTAGTTGAAGACCGTGTTGACCGACACGTCGGCGGCCCTGGCGACCTCGGCCACCGTCACGTTGTCGAAGCCTCGCATCATGAACAGCCCCGTTGCGATGTCGGAGATGCGTGCCCTGGTCTCCCGCTTCTTGCGCTCGCGCAGGCCCTCACTCATGAGGTCATTCTATAGGGTCGAGTAAATTTTGGAGTAACACCAAAATTGGTGCTACTTTAAAAATGGAGGCGATCAAGTGATCAGGACATCAGGTTTGAGCAAGACCTTCTCCGGCGGCGTCGAGGCAGTCCGAGGGGTGGACCTGGCCGCGGAGGCCGGAGAGATCGTGGGATTCCTCGGCCCGAACGGCGCGGGAAAGACGACCACCATGCGCATGCTGACCACCCTGCTCCGTCCCACGGGAGGCGCCGCCACGGTCGCCGGGCACGACCTGCTCGCCGACCCGCGGGGCGTGCGGCGGCGCATCGGCTACGTGTCCCAGAGCGGAGGGACCAACCCGGCGACCTCGGTGGGGGAGGAGCTCGAACTCCACGCCATGCTGTACGGCATGCGCCGGGCGCAGGCGCGCGAACGGGTCGGCGAGATGGTCGAGCGGCTCGGTCTCGGCGGTCTGGAGACCCGGCTCGGCGGTGCGCTCTCCGGCGGTCAGCGCCGCCGCTTCGACCTCGCCTTCGGCCTGATCCACGGGCCGTCCCTGCTCTTCCTCGACGAGCCCACCACCGGACTGGACCCGCAGAGCCGGGCCGGCCTCTGGGACCACATCAGGAGCCTGCGCCGGGAGCACGGCCTCACGGTCTTCCTGACCACCCACTATCTCGACGAGGCGGACGCGCTCGCCGACCGCCTGTTCATCATCGACCACGGAGTGATCGTCGCCGAGGGCACCCCGCAGGAGCTCAAGGGCGGGACCGGCACGCTCGACGACGTCTTCCTGTCCATCACCGGCCGCTCCCTGAGGGACGACCCGGCCGGCGGCGAGTCCCCGGTGGCCGGCGGGACGGCAGGCGAGTGAGGCGCGGCGGCGACCCGCCGAACCTGAGCGAGTTCGACGTCGTGGGTGGAACGGCCCGCGAGATACGAGTCACCCCTGCGGTGAGAAAGTGGTGAACGACCCGATGGACATCGTCCGTGACACCTGGCTCGTCTTCCGGCACAACACCGAGATCTCCCTGCGGCAGAAGGCCGGAATCATCTTCGGCGTGCTCCAGCCCATGCTCTACCTGGTCCTGTTCGGCCCGCTGTTCGCCACGATCGGCACCTGGGAGACGCTGATCCCCGGGCTGCTGATCCAGGTGAGCCTGCTCAGCGCGGGCCTGGCCGGGTTCGGCATCGTCTTCGACGCCCGGTCCGGCGTGCTGGAGCGGCTACGGGTCACTCCGGCGCACCGGGTCTCCCTGCTGCTCGGCCGCGTGCTGAGCAACTCCCTCACCCTGCTGATCCAGTCGGTCATGCTGATCGTCGTGGGCTACGCCTTCGGCATGCGCGCCTGGTTCCCCGGAGTGCTGGCCGGGCTCGTCCTCATGACGCTGCTCGGGGTCAGTCTGGCCGCGCTGTCCAACGCGATCGCGCTCACCATGAACCCCGAGCTGTTCGCACCGGTCATGAGCACCGCGATCGTCCCGCTGCTCCTGTTGTCGGGGGCGTTCCTGCCGATGTCCATGGCTCCCGGCTGGCTGGACGCGCTGTCGCGGGCGACCCCCTTCCGCTACGTCCTCGAAGCCATCCGCGAGCTGTTCGGCGGACGCTACGCGACCCCGGCCGTGGCCGTGGGGGTCGCCGTGACCCTGGTCCTCTCGGGGGTGTGCGTCGCCGTGGGAACCAGGGTCTTCAGCCGGGAGAACGCCTGAGGGAGAACGCCTGAAGGACTGCCCGAGCGAACGCCTGAGGGAACGCCTGAGGGAACGCCTGAGGGAACGCCTGAGGAACGCCGGTCCGCGGTTCGCCGGACGACGCGGCCGCCGGAAAGAACGGTCCGCCTCGTCACGGATCCGCTCCGGGCCGTCGTCCGGCGAACCCGGGTGGCGCCCTCAGCTCGGCGGGCCGTACGGCTCGATCCTGGGGTCGGAGTAGGGCCCGCCGCCCGCCGCGGGGTCGACGCGGCGGGCGGCGGCCTCGCTCACGCGCAAGCCGTACAGGTTCTGATCGGGGTCGATGCGGTCGATGAGCACCAGGCCGTAGCCGGTGTCGACCTCGTTCTCCGACAGCTCCAGGTGACGCGTGGCCTGCGCGAGCGTCGCCCCGGGCGGGAGCCGTACGGTGACAAGAAGCATGCCCCTCACGCTACGCGCTCGGCCTCGGTATCGGCCGCGCGCCGCAACGCGGCGATCATTTCCCGGGAGTCGGCGATCCCGTAGCCGTAGTCGTGGTCGAACCCGACGGTGCTGCGGTCTCGGGCGGTACGGCGGAGCAGGGTGCGCAGCTGGGCGGGGGACAGGCGGGAGGCCGGCCACCGGGTGCGGATGGCGGCGACCAGGCCGGCGGCGACCGGGCAGGCGGCGGAGGTGCCCGAGTCGGGCTGGTCGTCGCCGAAGGCCTTGGACCCGGAGAAATGGGTGTAGGAGCAGATGTCCGGCTTGCGGGCGTCGAGGCGGCCGGGGCCCTGCGAGGAGTAGCCGACCCGCGTGTCGCGCGTGTCCACACCGCCGACGGACAGGGCGTTCGGGTGGGAGTTGGCGCCCGTGATCGGGCGGTTGGGATAGGCGCAACGGCCGTCCTTGCAGTCGCGTCCGCAGTTCCCGGCGGCGAACAGCACGTCGGCGCCCGCCTGGTCCAGACTGGCCACGATCAGGTTGAACGGGTGGGCCAGGTTGTCGGAGTAGTTGCCGGTATGGCCGACGGGGAAGTCCCAGTGCGGGGAGAAGGAGCCCCAGCTGTTGCTGATCACCAGGGAGCGCGATTCCAAGGGCTGGTCCTCCAGGACGGTGCGCAGGTGGGCGAAGGCCGCCACCGCGTCCGACAGCAGTCCGTCCAGGGCCGATCCGCCCGGCCGCGTGGACAGCAGCACGGGGACGTCGATCAGCGTCGCCCGGGGGGCGGCGATGAGCGTGTCGAACGCGCACATCGTGCCGTGGTCCACCTCGAACTCGCCCGGCTCGCCGTTCACGCCGCCGGGGACCCAGCTGCGGCCCGCGTCCAGGATCACATCCCGGCCGAGGTGCCGGGCGACGTGCGCGGTGTTGATACCGGTGTCCAGCACCGCGAGCGCCACGCCGGACCCGTCCATGCCCTCGCCCGCGAGCTCGGCGACGCGCAGCAGCCGCTCCACGTCGTGCCAGTCGCCCACCGGGTCGTCACCGCCGCAGGTGAGGATCGGCTCGATCACCGGATCGGCGAACACCCCCACCACCTCGGGGCGGTGGGTGGGAAGGAGGGTGAGCCGGTTGGACAGCTCGTCGTCGGAGATCTCCCCGCGGACCAGGACCGTGGCCTGGTCGCCGGCGAAGGAGAACGTCAGCGGCTGGTTCAGGGAGAGGGGGTCGCCTCCGGCGCCCGGCAGGGGGCGGGGCACGGCGACCGGGGTGAAGGAGGCGTCCAGGACGACGCCGGGCAGGGCGCCGGACAGGGCGCCGGAGACGTCGGCCGTGGTCATGGTCACGGAGGGATCGGCCACGGCCGTGACGACGTCCGAAGAGGGGCGGAGCTGAATCAGGACACGCATGACGCACCACCGGGATTCGAGGGGAACCGAGTTCCCCTACGTTCCTTCATCCGCCTCGATCATGTCCAGCCGTCCGTATCACGCCCTATTGGTGCTCATGCCCCTTAAGCACGACAAACCGCAGACGCGGATTTCCTTCCCTGAGGGGTTGGCGATCACTAGCGTTGGATGGCATGACCGCAGCGGCGGAGACGACGCCAACCCCACATCCCGATGTCCGGCACGCACCTTGGCTGAGCACCCGGCCGCGACTGGTCGTGGCCAGCGCCTTCATGCTTTTCCTGGAACTGGCGCTGATCCGGTGGACCGGATCGAACATCGTGCACCTGAGCTATTTCACGAACTTCGTTCTGCTCGGTTCCTTTCTCGGGATCGGACTGGGTTTCCTTCGCGTGGGGCGCACCACGCGGCAGCCGTACTACTCGCCGATCGTGCTGGCCATCCTGGTGCCGATCATCCTGCTCTTCCCCGTCACCGTGGACCGGCAGACCGAGGGCGTCCTGTACTGGACGAGCCTGAGCACCACCGGGCCACCGGCCTGGCTGATCCTGCCTGTGATCTTCACGGCGGCGGCGATCGTGCTGATGGGCCCCGCGGAGCTGGTCGGGCGCTGCTTCCCCGAGCTGGGGCGGCTGGAGGCCTACCGCTACGACCTGATCGGCAGCCTCACCGGCATCGGGCTGTTCACCGCGCTGTCGTTCCTCAGCGCGCCCCCCGTGGTGTGGGGGGCCATCGTCGCGATCGCCTACGCGGTGCTGCTGTGGCCCCGCACGGTCTGGGCGCGGGTGGCGCTGGCGATGCCGTCGCTGGTCATCGTCGGGGCGCTCGGCGTGGAGACGCTGACCGCGGGGGCACTGTGGTCGCCCTACTACAAGGTGACCTATTCGCACGCCCAGTGGAACGGCGTGCCGCTGATGGACATCAGCGTGAACGGCATCCCGCACCAGCAGGCCACCCCGGCCAAGAGCAAGCTGGAGTGGGAGGGACAGTACGGCCTGCCGTACGAGCGGTCGACCTCGGGCAAGCTGGACGACGTGCTGATCGTGGGCGCGGGCAGCGGCACCGACGTGTCGATCGCGCTGTCCAAGGGCGCCAAGCGGGTGGACGCCGTGGAGATCGATCCCAAGCTGCTCGAACTCGGCCGCACCTACCATCCGGACAGGCCCTACAACGACCCGCGTGTCACCACCCACGTCACCGACGGCCGCGCCTTCCTCGAACGCAACTCCGACAAGAGATACGACCTGATCCTCTTCGCGCTGCCCGACTCGCTCACGCTGGTCTCCGGGGCGAGCTCGCTGCGGCTGGAGAGCTACCTGTTCACCCAGCAGGCGATGGAGGCGGCCAGGAATCACCTCAAGCCCGACGGCGTCTTCTCGATGTACAACTACTACCGCGAGAACTGGCTGGTGGACCGGCTCGGCTCCACCATGCAGGCGGCCTTCGGGCACAAGCCGTGCGTGGACGTCGTCAGCGAGGCAGGACAGCAGGCCGTGATCACCTCCGGGCTCAGTGCCGCGACGCAGAGGTGCGCCACGGAGTGGGCGGGAGCGACCGCGCAGACCCCGCCGCCGACCGGTGACGACCGGCCCTTCCTCTACCTGAAGGACCGGACGATCCCGCAGATCTACATCATCACCCTCGGCCTGATCCTGATCGTGAGCATGCTCGCGGTCCGTGCGGTCGCCGGCCCGTACCGGCGCATGCGCCCCTACGCCGACCTCTTCCTGCTCGGCGTGGCGTTCCTGCTGCTGGAGACCAAGAACGTGACCGGGTTCGCGCTGCTGTTCGGCACCACCTGGGTGGTGAACGCGGTCGTGTTCGGCGGGGTGCTGGTCGCCGTGCTCGCCGCGGTTGAGGTGACGCGCCGCTTCCGGGTCCCATCGCTGCCCGTGATGTACGGCGTGCTCCTCGGCGGCCTGGTACTGGCCTGGCTGGTGCCCAACTCCTGGTTGCTGGGCCTGCCGCTGCCGGTGCGCGCGGTGGTCGCCGTGGTCGTGGCGTTCCTGCCGATCTTCGCGGCCAACGTGGTGTTCGCCAAGCGTTTCGCCGACTCCGAGAACGGCACGCTCGCCTTCGGCGCGAACCTGCTGGGTGCCATGGTCGGCGGCTGCCTGGAGTATCTGGCGCTCATCGTCGGCTACCAGGCCCTGCTGATCGTGGCGGGCCTGATCTACCTCATGGCCTTCGCCCTGCTGCCCAGGAACGCCCGGATCGCCTGAGAGCGGGCGCCCGTCGCCGAGGGCCTCGCCGTACGGCGGCCCGGCGCCCGTGACGAGAAAGACCCGTGGCCCGCACCCCTTTCAAAGGGGTGCGGGCCACGGGTCTTTCGGGCGGGAGCCGGTGTCCGGGGTGGAAGACCCGGGACGGGTCAGAACCCGCAGAGATCGCTGAGGGCCTGGGCGCCGGCCTTGCTGCCGTTCTGGGTGGGGGTCTGGCTCGGCAGCGCCGCCACGGTCCTGGTGGGCTTGGGGGTGAGGGTGGGCGTCGTGCCGCTCGTGCCGGGGGAGGGTGTCACCCGGGCGGCCTGGGGACGGCGCGCGGGCGGGCGCAGTGCCCTGGCGGTCGCGGTGCGGATCTTCTGCCAGTCGGCGGCGCCGGGCCAGAAGTCCGGCGGCACGAACTGAAGGCTGGTGATCTTGGCGTCCTTGACCTTGAGGCCGAGTTCGACGAGGTGCGGCAGCAGCTCGCGGGGAATGTCGGTCTTGGCCATCTGCTTGGCCACACCCGCGATCTTGGTGAAGTTGGTGAGCACGACCTGGGGGGTGGCCTGCTGGGCGAAGGCGCCGATGACACAGCGCTGGCGGTTCATCCGGGAGAAGTCGTCGCTCTCGACGCGGGAGCGGCCGTACCAGAGCGCCTCCTCACCCGACAGCGTCCGGTAGCCGGCCTTGATGGTGCCCGCGGTGCCGTAGTGGCCGCCCCACTTCACGTCGTTGTCCACCCTGATCTTCAGCCCGCCGATGGCGTCCACCAGGTGGGCGAAGCCGAACATGTTGATCAAAGCGTAATAGTCGATCTTGAGGTTGAGCGTGAAGCCGATGGCGTCCATGAGGGCTCTGGGGCCTCGCTCCCCGGTCTTGCCCGGAACGATGTCGGGATGCTCCTCGCCGTACTGCCAGATCTCGTTGAGCAGGCCGCCGTTGGGCAGCTCGCGCATGTAGCCGTTGGGAAACTGCTTGCCGAGCGGGGTGTTGGGAGGGAAGCGGACGTGCTGCAGGTTGCGGGGGAGACTGAACAGGACCGTGTTGCCGGTTTTGGTGTCCACACTGGCCACGTTCATGCTGTCGGTCCGCACGCCCTCCCTGTTGCCCGCGCCATCGCCGCCGACGAGCAGGAAGTTCACCCGGGTGCGGCCGTTCCACGGATCCTCGTGCTTGACCGGGGCCACCGCGGGGTTGTCCGTGGAGCTCTGGAAGATGGCGTTGGCCGCGTCCTTGACGGTCAGCACGGTGCTCGCGGTCAGCGCGAACGGCGCCGTCACCGCCACGCAGAGCACGCCCACCACGATGCCCGACACGATCTGGCCCCTGCCGCTCAGGCGGTTGGGGCGCAGGGAGACGTAGGACCAGAGCACCAGCAGGAACCAGCAGAACGCGCCGACGATGGCCAGGATCGTCCCGGCGAGGAGCGTGCCGTCCTGGGCGACCAGACCGGCGTCGCCGCTCAGGACGAACCCCCCGATCAGCGCGGTCAGCAGCAGCGCGCCGAAGATCCCGAGCAGGATGAAGCCGGTACGGCGACGCCCCGCGCGCAGGTGGGCCGAGCCCGGAAGGATTATGGATAGAGCGGTCCAGCCGACGAGCGAGAGGGGCGTCAGCGGCTTGGCGAACCGCATCCGTCCCGGGGGGGCGGGAACGGAGGGCCGGGTTTCGGCCTCCCGCGTCTGCTCGGGCCGCGTGTCCGGCGCGCCCTGCGCGTGACGGGCGTCCTGCCCGTCCTGTTCCGCCTGCTCGGGTCGTCTGCCCGGAGCGTCCTGCCGGTCCTGGGCGGCAGGCCGGCCCCGCCCGTCAGGGGGGCGGTGCCCCTCCGGTACGGCCTCCGCGTGATGCGGGTCCTGCGTGTCGGCCGGGCCCCGTGCCCCCGGCGGGTCCTGCGTGTCGGCCGGGCCCCGCGCTCCCGGCGATCCCTGCGCGTCGGCCGGGCCCCGCGTCCCCGACGGTCCCTGCACGTCGGATGATCCGTCCGTGCCGTCGGGACCTGGGCCGGGGGCCGCGCTGCGCCGCCGGGAGCGCCGTTTCCCACCCTCACTGGCGAGATCCCCCGAGTCTTGCCCAAGGCGCATCGTCACACCGCTTCCTACTACGTCTTATCCCGGTCCACCTGGCGAAACGGCCAAAGTTCCCTAATTCCACGGAATTGTCAGGATTCTAGCCCTCATACACGGACATGGCAGACGGATGACCAATTTGTGGTTAATGGTCCCTTACACTACGGCGTCGCCGGGTTGGTCTGGGTGAGGGCCGCTGGTGCGGGTGGAGGCGCCCCGGAGGCGGCGGCGGGAGATATGACCCGCCGTCCGCCACGCTGTCTCCCCATCGCCCCAAACATCCGATATGGCCGTGAAGGCTCGGGCGTTTGTCGAATTTGGGGCGTAAGCATACTGATTTCTCATACGTCACGGATGTCGCTGCATTCGGTTACATTCCGAAATCATCCGAGGTGATCTCCGCGATGTGCGGGACCCAGCCAGGTGCTGTGTCCTAGCTTCAAAGTCATGAATCTGCAGCAGCTCCGCTATGTGGTCGCGACGGCGGAGCATCGCACCATGACCGACGCGGCCAGGTCGCTGTACATCGCACAACCTGCGCTTTCACGTGCGATAAGAGACCTCGAACGAGAGCTCGGAATGACGTTGTTCGCCCGTTCCGGACGTGGCGTGGTCGTCACGGCCCAAGGGCGCCGGGTCGTCAAACTGGCCCGGGAGGCACTCGACGCCGTTCGTGAGATCGAGGCACTGTCCACGCATGGCCATTCGTCCGAGGCGGAACTGCGTATCGCCTCGACCCCCAGCCTTGAGCCGGGGTTGGCCGGACGCCTCCTCCCCGCGTACACCGCCGAACATCCCGGTGTACGCGTCCACATTGTCCGCTGTGACGGACGGGACGGCGTGATCAGCGCCATCAGGGACCAGCGGGCCGACCTCGGCCTGACGGACCTGCCCGTCCCCACCGATCTGATCAGCCATCCGCTCGAGCGCCAGGAGATCGTCCTGATCTCCCCGCCCGGCGTGGCCCTGCCCGACCCGGTGCCGATGAGCAGGCTCAACGGCATGCGACTGGTGCTGCCGGCTCCCGGCAGTTCCCGGCGAAGGGAGTTCGAAGCGCTGTTCGCCAAGCACGGCGTCACCCCGGTGGTGGCGGCGCAGCTGGACGAGCGCGGCAACTGGCTGAGCGCGGTCCGCTCAGGTACGGCCTCGCTGCTCTGGTACCGGGGGATGACCGAACAGGCCGCCCGGGCAGGGCTGGTGGTTCGCGCCCTTGATCCCTCGGTCCGCCGGGTGATCGCCATCGTCCACGCGCGACGGCGGCTGCCCGCCATCGCGCAGGAGTTCCTGTCCGTGGCCGAAAGTGGGTCGGCCGCCTAGGAACGCGCTGATTGTCCGTTTTTCCCCAGAGGCGGCGCAGGTGGGAGCGCCGGCCTCTCCGACACCGGGCTATAGGCTCGGTATCGATGACTACCCTGCACCTGCGTGGCCGTGAGTTCCGGCCCGGCGAGTTCGCGATCATGGCTGTGGTGAACCGCACCCCCGACTCCTTCTTCGACAAAGGCAGGACGTACGGCTTCGCGGCCGCACTCGACGCGGTGGACGGGGCCGTCGGCAACGGCGCGGACATCGTGGACATCGGCGGCGTCAAGGCGGGTCCCGGCGACGAGGTGAGCCCCGCGGAGGAGATCCGCCGGGTGGCCGACCTGGTCGCGGCGGTCAGAGAGCGCCACCCCCAACTGATCATCAGCGTCGACACCTGGCGCGCCGAGGTCGGCGAGGTCGTCGCCGAGGCGGGCGCCGACCTGCTCAACGACACCTGGGGCGGGGTCGACCCCGACCTGGCGAAGGTCGCCGCCAAGCACGGCATCGGGCTGGTCTGCGCGCACGCCGGACGCGTCGCCCCCCGTACCCGCCCGCACCGCATCGCCTACGCCGACGTGGTCGCCGACGTCATCGCTCACACCACGGACCTCGCCGAGCGCGCCGTCGCGGCGGGAGTTCCCAGGGAGTCGATCCTGATCGACCCGGCGCACGACTTCGGCAAGAACACCTGGCACTCCCTGGAGGTGAGCCGCCGCCTGCACGAGATGGTCGCCACCGGCTGGCCGGTGCTCGTCGCGGTCTCCAACAAGGACTTCGTCGGGGAGACGCTCGGAGGTCTCCCGGTCGACCGCCGCCACGCGGGCACGATGGCCACCCTCGCGGTCTCCGCCTGGCAGGGCGCCCGGGTCTTCAGGGTCCACGACGCCGCCTCCGCCCGCACCGCGCTGGCCACCGTGGCCGAGCTGCGAGGCTGACCGGTCAAGAGAGCGGAAGCCGTACGACGGCCCGGAGACCCGGGGAGGCGTCTTCCAGGTGAACCGCGCCGCCGTGGGCGTGGACCGTCTCGCGGACGATCGCCAGGCCCAGCCCGGCCCCGCCCTCGTCGCGGCTGCGCGCGCTGTCCAGGCGGGTGAACCGGTCGAAGACGCGCTCGCGGTCGGGCTCGGGGATGCCGGGGCCGTCGTCGGTGACGGTCAGTATCGCGTCGGCCCCCTCGGTCCGCAGCTCGACCACCACGGCGGCGCTGGTGTGCCGCAACGCGTTGTCGACCAGGTTGACCAGCACTCGCCCCAGGTCCAGCGCGTCGCCCGTCACCACGATCGCCCCGGCCGCCCGCCAGGCGTCCTTCGGCGTCCCGGACGTCCGCCGGACGTCCCCCGGCGTCTCGATCGCCTTGTGGGCCCGGCCCCCGTTTCCCGGCCGGTCGATCGGGGCGCCCGCGACCTTCACGGTGACGGCCTCGCCGTACCGCTCGGCCGTCTGCGGGACCAGCTGGTCCAGCTCCACCGGTTCCTTGCGCGCCAGCGCGCCGTCGCGCTCGTCCAGGCGGGCCAGCGCGAGCAGGTCCTCGGCCAGCCGGTACAGGCGCATGGTGTCCTCCAGCACGCCCTCGGCCGTCTCCCGCCAGTCCTGCCCCTCCGGATAGCCGAGCGCCACCTCCAGCTGGAGCCGGATGCTGGCCAGCGGGCTGCGCAGTTCGTGCGCGGCGTCGGAGACCAGGGCCCGTTGCCGGGTGTCGGCCTTCTCCAGCCGGGCCAGCATGGCGTTGAGCGTGGTGGCCAGGCTGTGGACCTCATCGTGGGCCTCGGGCACCGGCAGGCGGCGGGAGCGGGCGGTGCCGGTGATCTCGTCCGCGCCCCGGCGCAGCGCGGCGATGGGCCGCAGGGTCCCGCCGATGATCACCCAGCTGGCCGCGGCGAGCAGTATCAGCAGCAGCGGCGTGCCGACGATCAGCACGTGCCCGGCCGTGCTGATGCTGGTCTGCACCTCGCTGAAGGGGCGCGCGGCGAGCACCGTCTGCCCCCGGTCGGCGCTGAGCACCCGGACCCGCAGCACATGCGGGATCCCGTAGGGCTCGCCGTCCAGATACCGCGCTTGACCGCTGTCGATCGCCTTCCGCCGATCCCCGGCGTCCAGCAGCGGGACCAGCCTGTCGGTGCCGGTGGTGGCGTGGGTGATCCGCCCGGCCGCGTCGATCACCTGCAGCAGGGTGCCGTCGGCCGAGGTCAGCTCGTCCGGCAGTCGCCCGGCGTCGGCGAGCGAGACCGCGTCCCGGGCCCGCTGGTAGATCGAGTCGTCGATGGTGGTGATCAGTGAGTTCCCGAGCACGCCGATCATCACGTAGGCCGAGACCACCAGCGCCACCGCGAGCACGGCCGAGGCCACCGCGGTCAGCCGGAAGCGCAGGCTTTTGCGCCGCCACCAGCCGACCGTGCGACGGGCCCCGTGGGCGGCCGGATCAGCCGCCATCGCCGGCCAGCCGGTACCCCGACCCCCGGACGGTCTGCAGGGCACTCCTGGAGAACGGCACGTCGATCTTGCGGCGCAGGTAGCCCACGTAGACCTCGACCACGTTGGGGTCGGTGTCGAAGGTGTCCCAGACGTGCTCCAGGATCTCGGTCTTGGAGACCACCTCGTCGTGGCGGCGGATCAGATACTCCAGGAGCGCGAACTCCCTGGGCGTCAGCTCCACCGGCGTCTCGCCCCTGGTGACCCTGCGCCGCGCGGGATCCAGCGACAGGTCACCGGCCCGCAGTACGGCGGGGCGCCGGTTCGCCCCCCGCCGCAGCAGCGCCCTCAGCCTGGCGACCAGCACGACGTAGGAGAACGGCTTGGTCAGGTAGTCGTCGGCGCCCAGGTCGAGCCCGTCGGCCATGTCGTACTCGCCGTCCTTGGCCGACAGCATCAGGATCGGCACCCAGTTCTCCTCGGCCCGCAACTGCTTGCAGACGTTGTAGCCGGAGATCTTGGGCAACATGATGTCCAGCACCACCACGTCGTACTCACCCTGCCTGGCCAGATGCAGTCCGTCCTCACCGTCGTGCGCGAGATCGACCGCGAACCCCTCGGCCTGCAGCCCGCGTTGGAGTGCCGCGGCCATTCGCCGCTCGTCCTCCACGACGAGAACCCGCATCTTCGCCCCTTCCATCGTGAACGCCCATCTTCGGTCAGCCGGCCTGAGAGACGGCTGAGAATCCTGTGAGCCCCCTCAGTCTGTCTCAGCTTCGGCACAGGACCGGTCACGCAGTCTGATGGGCGACAGGGGTTTACGGCATACCGTGAAGGAATGAGATGCCCGAGCAAGCAAGCCAAGACAGACGAGGCAGACGAGGCAACGCGGTGAAGTGGGCCGTGCCGGTCGCCGCGGTCGCGCTGGTCGCCGGAGCCATCGGCGCGGGGCCGGTCATCGCGGCGGTCCAGGGAGACCCGGTGCTGCCCGGACGCACCGCCGAGCAGTTGCTCGCGGACGCCGCCCAGGCCACCAAGTCCGGGCTGAAGCCCATGTCGGGCACCGTGATGCAGACCGCCTCCTTCGGTCTTCCCGGGCTGCCCCAGGTGCCGGGCATGGGCGGCACCTCGCCCGCGGCCCTGCTGGCGGGCTCGCACGAGCTCAAGGTCTGGTACGGCGGGGAGAACCAGGTACGGCTCGCCCTGCCCGGGCGGATGAGCGAGAGCAACCTGATCGTCAACGGCGACCAGGCCTGGTTGTGGGAGAGCGACGCCAACAAGGCCACCCGTATCAAGGTCGACGGCCAGGCCCTGCACGGCGGGGCCGGAGAGGCCCCGAAGGCACTGCCCACGGCGACCACCCCGCAGCAGCTCGCCCAGGAGCTCCTGCGGGAGACCGGCGCCGACACCGTGGTCAGCGTGACCAACACCGAGAAGGTCGCCGACCGCGCGGCCTACCAGCTCGTCCTCGCGCCCAAGGACGCCTCGTCCCTGGTCAGGGAGGTCAGGCTGGCACTCGACGGGGAGACCTTCATCCCGCTGCGGATCCAGGTCTACGCCAAGAGCGCGGCCGAGCCGGCCTTCGAGGTCGGCTTCACCTCGGTCACCTTCACCCCGCCCGCCGAGGACAACTTCACCTTCACCCCGCCCGCGGGCGCGAAGGTCGTCGAGCAGCGGCTGCTGGACACCCCCGCCGCCGAGCGGGGGAAGGTCGCGCAGGAGAAGGCGGAAGGGCTCAAGGACAGGGCCAGGACCATCGGTGACGGCTGGACCACGGTCATGGAGCTGCCCCTGTCCGAGCAGGACCTCAAGGGCCAGGCGCCGAAGGCGCGGGGCGACGGCCCCGCCGGGCAGGACGCGAACGCGATCGTCGACGCCCTCCTGAAGTCGGCCAAGCCGGTCAGCGGGACGTGGGGCAGCGGCAGGGTCATCCAGACCAAGCTGTTCTCCGCGCTGCTGACCGACGACGGCCGCCTGCTCGTCGGCGCGGTCACCCCCGAGAAGCTGACCGAGGCGGCCGGACAGAGATGACCGGGACGCCGCCGGACGCCGGGGGAGCCGTGCTGACCGTTCACGAGCCGATGACGCGCCTCACGGCCTCCGCCGAGGGTTGCTCGATCGTCACGCGAGGGCTGACCAAGCGGTTCCGGGGCGGCCAGGTGGCCGTGAACGACCTCGATCTGGCGGTGCCCAGAGGGTCGGTCTTCGGCTTCCTGGGCCCGAACGGCTCGGGAAAGACCACGACCATCCGCATGCTGCTCGGCCTGATCGCGCCGACGTCGGGCGGCTGGGAGCTCCTCGGCACGCCGATGCCGGGCGGGGCGGCCGGCGTGCTGCCGAGGGTGGGGGCGCTGGTCGAGGGGCCGGCGTTCTACCCCTATCTGTCGGGTGAGGCGAACCTGCGCCGCTACGACGCCGCCGACCCGTCGGCGGATCCCCGCACCGCGAACGCCAGGATCGGGCTCGCCCTGGAACGGGTGGGCCTGGCCGCCGCGGCGCGCAAACGGTACCGGGCCTACTCGCTGGGCATGCGCCAGCGGCTGGCCATCGCGGCCACGCTGCTCGGTCCGAGGGAACTGCTGGTCCTCGACGAGCCGACCAACGGTCTGGACCCGCAGGGCACCCGCGAGGTGCGGGGGTTGATCAAGGAGGTCGCCGCCGAGGGGACGACCGTGTTCGTCTCCTCCCACCTGCTGGCCGAGGTGGAGCACATGTGCTCCCACCTCGCCGTCATGCGGACGGGAAGGCTGGTCGCCCAGGGCCCGATCTCCGGGTTCCGCGAGCTTCGAGCCGGCGGGGCGGTCAGGATCCGGGTGGAGAGCCCGGACACCGCCGAGGCGGCGGCCGTACTGGCCGCTCTCGGCCTGGAAGGGATCCGCGCCGGCGACGCCGAGGTCAGTGCCGAGCTGGGAGACGCCGCTCCGGAGCGGATCTGCGCCGCGCTGGTGGCGGACGGCGTCGCCGTGCGCGGCCTCGCCGTACAGCGGCCGAGCCTTGAGGACGTGTTCGTGGGCCTGACGGGAGAGGGTTTTGATGTCGACGGTTAGCGAGAGACCGGTCGCGCGGACGGACGGGCGCGGGGGCGCCGGCGGGGACACAGCCGGGGACACAGCCGGGGACACAGGCGGGCACGGGGGAGGGGGAGCCGGCGTGGGGGCGGCCGGGGGCGGAGGGCCGGTCGCCCCCGCGCGGGCGGTGGGCGCGACCCGGGCGTGGGCGCGGCTGCTCGGCTCCGAGATGAGCCTGACCTTCCGGCGGCCGAGGAACCTCGCCATGCTGGTCGTGCTCGCCCTCGTCCCGGTGCTGGTCGGCATCGCGCTGCGGACGTTCGGCGGGCCGGACGAGGGCGGGGGACCGGCGATCTTCGCGCAGGTGACGGGGAACGGGTTGTTCCTCACCTTCGCGGCGCTCTCGCTCCTCGTGCAGCTGCTGCTTCCCGTCTCGGTCGCGGTGGTCGCCGGGGAGTCGATCGCCGGGGAAACGGGCGCGGGAACGCTGCGCTACCTGCTCGTGGCGCCGGCGGGCCGGACCCGACTGCTGGCCGTCAAATACGCCAACGTGGTCGTCTTCTGTCTCGCGAGCGTCACCGTGGTCGCGCTGTCCGCGCTGCTCGCGGGGCTGGCGCTGTTCCCGGCCGGTCCGATAACCCTGCTGTCGGGAGGGACGGTCCCCCTGTCCGAGGGGGTGCTCCGGATCGGGCTCGTCGTGCTGTACGTCGCGGCCGGCATGGCGGCCCTGGCCGCCGTCTCGATGGCGCTCTCGACGCTCACCGAGGTGGCGATCGGGGCGATAGCCGGGACCGTGGGGCTGGTCATCGTGGCCCAGCTCCTCGGCACCCTGCCCCAGCTCTCCGCGCTCCAGCCGTACCTGCTGACGCACTGGTGGAACGGATTCGACGGGGTGCTGCGTGATCCGATGGCCACGGACGAGATGGGACAGGGGTTGCTGGCCTTCGCCGCCTACGTCGTGATCTTCGGCTCGATCGCCTGGGCCCGCTTCACCAGCAGAGACATCACCGGTTGACTTCTGATTTGGTATACAGTATGGCGTTATAAACGGCCTGGGCATAACCTGGGTTCTGTCGGTTCGAGGTCACCGGACGGTGAAGCGTCGATCGAAGCCGGCGCGGGGTGCCTGATGAGTGATATGTCGACCTTGAGCCGGCCGCGGGGGCGGAGGCTGCCGGCCGAGGTCACCGGTTTCGTGGGGCGTCGGCACGAGGTGGCCGAGGTCAAACGTCTGCTGTCCGGAGCACATGTGGTGACGCTCACCGGGGCGGGCGGGGTGGGGAAGACCCGGCTGGCCCTGCGGGTCGCGGCCGATGTGCGGCGGGCCTTCCGCAACGGGGTGTGGCTGGTCGAACTCGCCGCGCTGGACAAGCCGGAACTGCTCGTCCAGACGGTGGCGGAGGCCCTGGAGATCCGGGACCGCTCTCCCCGGCCGCCCCTGAAGGTGCTCACCGATCACCTGCGGGACAAGCAGGCGCTGATGGTTCTGGACAACTGCGAGCACCTGCTGCAGGACTGCGCGGTACTCGCCGAGAAACTGGTGCGTGCCGCCCCCGACCTGCGGGTCCTCGTCACCAGCCGGCAGGCGCTGGGCGTCGACGGCGAGCACACGCTGACCGTGCCGCCGCTGGCGCTGCCGGACTCCGGTCTCGCGCGGCCGTCCACCGAGGCGCTCGCGCAGTCCGACGCGGTGCGGCTGTTCGCCGAGCGGGCCGGGGCCGTCCTGGCCGATTTCGCCGTCACCGACGACAACCGGGAGGCGGTGGAGGGCATCTGCCGCCGGCTGGACGGCCTTCCCCTCGCGATCGAGCTGGCGGCCGTGCGGCTGCGGGCGCTGTCCGTCCAGCAGCTCCTCGATCGATTGGACGACCGGTTCCGGTTGCTCACCTCCGGTTCGCGGGCGGTGCTGCCCCGCCATCAGACGTTGCGCGCCCTGATCGACTGGAGCTACGCCCTGTGCACCGACCAGGAGCGGGCGCTGTGGGAGCGGGTCTCGGTGTTCGCGGGCGATCTGGATCTTGAGGCCGCCGAGACGGTCTGCTCCGGGGACGGCATCGCCTCCGGGGAGATCGTCGACCTGGTGATCGGGCTGGTGGACAAGTCCGTCCTGGTCCGGGAGGAGTATCCGTCGGGGGTGCGGTACCGGCTGCTGGAGACGATCCGGCAGTACGGCCGCGACCGGCTGCGAGAGTCCGGGGAGGAAGAAGATCTGCGGCGACGGCACCGCGACTGGTGCCAGGGGCTGGTGGCCCGCGCGGAACAGGAGTGGTTCGGCCCCGGTCAGGTGAGGTGGTTCGCGCGCCTGCGCGGTGAGCACAGCAACCTCCGCGCGGCCCTGGACTTCTGTCTCACGGCGCGGGGAGAGGCCGAGCGCGGGCTGGCCGTCGCCACGGCCATGCGGTTCTACTGGATCGCGGCCGGTTTCCTGCACGAGGGGCGGTGCTGGCTCGACCCGCTTCTCGCCGCGGACGCGGCGCCGACCGTTTCCCGGGCCAGGGCACTGTGCGTCAACGCCCGCCTGGCGGTCCTCCAGAGCGACTTCGCGGCGGCGGAGTCGATGCTGGAGGAGAGCCGGGCGCTGGCGGGACGATTCGACGACGCGGCGACCCTCGCGCAGATCATGTACGTCTCCGGTCTCTCCGCGCTGGTCCGGCAGGACCTGACGAGGGCCGCGACGCTTCTTGAGAATGCGGTCGATCGCCACAGGGAGCTGGACGATCAGGTGGGCGTGGTGAACTCACTGATGTACCTCGCCACCGCGCATTCGTTCCTCGGCCACTCCCGCCGGGCCCTCACCCTGTTCGAGACCTGCCTGGGATTGTGCGAGGCCCGCAGCGAACACTGGTTCAGGTCGTACGTGCTGTCCGTCTTCGCGATCGAGATGTGGCGGCAGGGCGACACGGCGCGGGCGATCGAGATGGAAAGCGAGAGCATCCGGCTCAAGCAGCCCTTCAACGACCGGCTGGGCATCGCGCTGTGCGTCGAGGTGATGGCGTGGATCGCCGCAGGCAAGGGCGACTGCGAGTGCGCGGCCCAGTTGCTCGGCGCCCTGCGGGGGATCTGGCGATCCGTCGGGGGTCCCCTGTTCGGCTACCTCGCCGAGTACCACTCGCAGTGCGAGGCGGTGGTTCGTTCGGCTCTCGGGGTGAAGAGATTCGACGTCGCCCTGCGCAAGGGGGCGGGGCTCACCTTCGAGGGGGCGCTCGCGTGCGCCCTGCGGGAGAAGGCGTCCGCGGGCGAACAGCCCGAGGAGGCCGACCGGCCGTCACCGTTGACCCGCAGGGAGACGGAGATCGCCCAGCTCGTCGCCCAGGGGTTGAGCAACAAGGAGATCGCGGCGTCCCTGGTGATCGCCCAGCGCACCGCCGAGGGCCACATCGAGCACATCCTGAGCAAGCTCGGCTTCCATTCACGCGCCCAGGTCGCCGTCTGGGTGGGCGAGCGGACTCGAGCCCCTGAGGAGGAGCGTCCTTCCGAGGGCGATCCCGGGCCCGCGGCTCCGCCCGCCTCCTGACCCGGCGACGGGGCGAGCGCGTTCCCCGCGGGACTCGTCGGCCCCGATCACCGGAGAACCGGGGCCGAGGGGTGCGAGCGTGTTCCCCGTGGCGTCCGTCGGCCCGACCACCGGAGGCGGTGATCGGGCCGACGGGCGCCGGGAGGGCTCAGCTTTGGGGGTGAGAGTGCACGGGCAGCTCGAACCAGACGACTTTGCCGGTGGAGGTGCGGGTACTGCCCCAGCAGCAGGACAGCAGGTCGATCAGGCGCAGCCCGCGTCCTCTGTCCTCGTCGTCGCCGGCCTCGTACACGTAGGGCAGCGCGGAATCCGAGTCCTCGACCTCGCAGCGCAGCAGCCCCTCCTGGAGGGAGAGGGTGAGCCGGATCGTCCCGTACGCGTGACACAGCGCGTTGGTGACCAGTTCGCTGACGAGCAGTTCGGCGACCCCGCTCTGCCCGTCGGCTCCCCATTCGACCAGTTGGGAGCGGGCCAGACGCCGTGCCTTGCCCACGGAGGAGGGCCTGGGAGAGAACCGCCAGGAGATTTCCCTGCAAAAACGGGAGTCGAACATGAGTTCACCAAGGTGGCCGATGGTCGCCCGGATCCGGTGCCAGACGTACGCCTGATCGCGCCCGTCTCCGGAAGCACTCCGGGAGAGGGGACGGCTCCCGGAGGCGGGCGCGATCGGCGGGGGCGGGCAGGTCCGCGGACGCGTCGTTCCCGCTCGCGGGTCGGCGGGAATGTAGAGGCGGTTCACGCGGCCTGCCCATAGGGGCTGCGGTGAGCGGGGATGCTTCTCCCGTCGGGCATGAGCTCGCCGGTGTCGTCGAAGATCACTACACCGTTGCACAGCAGACCCCACCCCTGCTCCGGGTGAAAGGCGACAAGGAACGCGGCCTCGTGATCGGGAGCGTCCGAGGGGGGGCATTGCGGTTGGTGTTGACACATCGTTCGTACCTGTGATCCATCGACGATTGAGTGGAAGTTCTCACCACTGATCAGCCTGTGCTCCGGCCGGGCGGCAGGAAACGGGATAAACCCCCCCATTCATACCTATTGCGTAATACGTAGGTAGTGCCTCGGTAAGCTGCGTAATGACCGGCACCTGCCGCTTTCCCCTTGTGGACAGGCGTTTTCGCGGCACGACACCCCCAGGGCACTCGGTATGGAGAATGGCAGGGGACCCCGTCCTTCAGGTAAAGAAACCGGGGCTCAGCCGGAGTGGCTCTCCGACACGGTGTCGCGCAGGCAGCGGAGGGCGACGTTCACCCTGTCGAGGGTCTCCTCCTCGGGAAGCGCGGGTTTCCTCGGCCTCCGCCCCGTGCGGATGTCGGCCGCGATGTCCTCCAGGGACGTCACCACGGCGTCGACGGACTCCTGTGAGGGAGGCGGCGTGCCGTGGTCGGTGCGAACGGCGGTGGCGGCGGCCGCGTCGATCAGCCGTTCCAGCGAGACCATCGCGGGCCACCAGGCGGTGACGCGCCTGCTGATCGCGGCGGGTTCGGTCACCGCCCGCTGGAAGACCGTCCGCAGGTCGGCCAGAGCGTCGTAGGCCATGCGGAGGTGCAGCGCCCTGGCGTCGTCCCGCGGGTCGAACGCGTGCCGGAGGTAGCCCGCGGTGGCCGACAGGACCTCGGCGAACTGCGGCCCGACCGGGGCCTCCCAGCTCGCCGACCACGGCAGGTACCCCAGCAGGAGGACGATCAGGCACCCGAGCAGGGTGTCCAGCAGCCGGATCTCCGCCAGTCTCGGCCCGCTGTCGGTCAGCAGGTCGACCAGGAGCAGGACCAAAGGCGCCTGGAAGGTCGACATCAGGCCCCAGTTGCGTTGCATGCCGTACGGCAGGAGCGCCGCGAACACCGCGATCGGGATCAGGAGCGCCGGGCCGTACGGCACCACGATCAGCACCGCGGTGCCGATCAGCGCGCCCACGACGGTCCCGAGCCCGCGCTGCACGGCGCGCGCGAACACCGAGCCGAAGTCGGGCTTGAGCACCAGCGCGACGGTCAGCGTCGTCCAGTAGGACCGTTCGAACAGACTGAGCTCGCTGATCGCGGCGGCGGCTCCCATGCAGAGCGTGAGCCGGATCGTGTAGACGCGGGTGAGGTGCCCGTACCACATCTCCTTCCACGCCCTCCGGAGCCGATGGGCGTGCCCGACCGGCTCGTACGGCGGCTGATCGGCCGCGACCTCGCCGCCGGACACCAGCTCGACGGCCTCCCGCACGGACGAGCACAGGGCGCGGAGGGCGGGTGAGTCGTACTCGCAGCGCGGCGGGCCGGGCGGCTCCCCCTCTCCGGCGAGCGACCCGGTGAGCTCCTCGACGGCCGCAGCCAGCTCCCCGGGCGGCTCGCGCTCCTCATGGTCCAGTGAGATCAGCGCGTTGCGGATCGGCGACGCCTGGTTCAGCAGGGCGACCAGCCGGCTGCGTTCCGCGTCCGTGCCCGCCGCCCTGGAGCGGGCGCCGAGCACGGTCTCGTAGGCGTTCTTGAGGGTGATGTCGAACGCGGCCAGGGCGTCGCCGTCCCGGTCCGCGAACAGCCGGGAGAGCGCCCGGTAGACCGCGATCACCACGGCCTCCTCCGCCGCACGGGGACGGAGCAGCCAGCCGGGCGTCATCAGCGCGACGGCCCATCCCGCGCCGAGCAGGAACGACAGCGTGTTCAGGCCGATCGATCCCGGCAGCTCTATGCCGGCGCCGATCACGGCCATCACGAGCAACTGGAGCCCGGCCACCGAACCCGTGGACCCCGTCGTGCTGATCAGCGCGGACACCACCGAGACGGCCATCAGGACCGGCACCGTCCACCAGCCCCGGCCGTGCGCCATCGCCCCCAGGAGATACCCCAGCCCTCCGAGAAGGCCGGCCGCACCCATCAGGATCACCCTGACCCGGTACGACCCGCCGCGATCGGACACCGCGGCGGTCATGGCGCCCATGGCCGGCAGCAGGCCCGCCACGACCTGCCCGGCGGCGAGCGCCACGACGAGCGGGGCGGTCACGGCGACGGCGGTGCGCAGCATCGGCCCCCACCGCAGCGGCGCCGGCGCCGGCCGTACCGTCTCCACGAGCCAGTCCGGAGCGGCGCCGGCCAGCTGGTCGGCGGCTCGCCGGAAGAGCCGGGGCATCGACGGCGCCGGGACTCAGCGCACCAGCTTGTCGAGGCGGATCGGCAGGTCGCGGATACGGACGCCGGTCGCGTGGTAGACCGCGTTGGCCACCGCCGCGGCGGTGCCGACGATGCCGATCTCCCCTATGCCCTTGCTCCCCATCGGGTTGAGATGCGGATCGTCCTCCTCGACCCAGAACGCGTCGACGTCGCGCACATCCGCGCAGGCCGCGATGTGATACTGGGCGAAATCGTGGTTGAGGTAGTCGCCGAACTCGTCGTCCATAAGGCTCTCCTCCATGAGAGCCATCGACAGACCCATGGTCATGCCGCCGATGAACTGCGAGCGCGCGGTCTTCGGGTTGATGATCCGTCCCGCGGCGAATCCGCCGAGCAGCCGGAGCACCCGCGTCTCCCCGGTGTCGGCGTCCACGGCGACCTCGGCGAACTGGGCGCCGAAGGCGTGCCGCGCGAACCGCCGCTGCGCGCCGATCTCCTCGGAGGTGTCGGCGCTCGTCTCCAGGCCGGTCGCGGGCACCTCTCCGGCCCGCCGGTCGAGCTCCTCCATCAGCTCCTGACAGGCCCTGACCACGGCCGTGCCCCACGAGGCGGTGCCCATCGATCCGCCCGCCACCATGGCGCTGGGCATCGCGCTGTCGCCGATCCCCACCCGGACCCGGTCCGGCGAGGTGCGCAGCTCGTCGGCCGCGATCTGGGTGAGCGCCGTCCGGGCGCCGGTGCCGATGTCGGAGGCGGCGATCCGTACGGTGAACGTGCCGTCCGGCTCGCACCTGGCGGTCGCCTGGGAGGCGACGCGGTAGGTCGGATAGGTGGAGGAGGCCACCCCGGTCCCGATCAGCCATCTGCCCCGGCGCCGGACCCCGGGCGCGGGATCGCGGTCGGCCCAGCCGAACCGCCGCGCTCCCTCACGCAGGCAGGCCACCAGGTTCCGCGAGCTGAACGGCAGGCCGCTCTCCGGGTCGGCGGCCGGATCGTTGCGGATCCGCAGCTCGACCGGATCGATCTTGCAGGCGACGGCCAGCTCGTCCATCGCCGACTCCAGCGCGAACATGCCCGGCGCCTCGCCGGGCGCGCGCATGTAGGACGGCGTGGGGACGTCGAGCCGGACCAGCCGGTGAGTGGTGCGCCGGTTGGGCGCGGCGTACATCATCCGGGTGGGCGTGGTGGTCTGCTCGGCGAACTCATGGATCCTGGAGCTCTGCTCGAACGCCTCGTGCATGATCGCCGTCAGTCGCCCGTCGGTGTCCGCGCCGAGCCGTACCCGCTGGATCGTCGGGGTCCGGTAACCGGTCACCGCGAACATCTGCTGCCGGGTCACCGCGAGCTTGACCGGACGGCCGACCTGTTTGGCGGCGAGCGCCGCGGCCACCACGGACGGCTTGGGAGCGGCCTTGGACCCGAAACCGCCGCCCACGTGCGGGGAGATCACCCGGATGTTCTCGGGCGGCAGGCCGAACAGCGGCGCGAGCGTGTCGCGGACCGCGGACGCTCCCTGGTTGGAGTCGTAGAGCGTCAGCCCGTCACCGTCCCACACGGCCACGGTGGCCTGCGGTTCCATCGGGTTGTTGTGCTCCGCCGGCGTGCTGTACATCGCGTCCACCACGACCGGTGCGGCGGCGAACGCGGCGTCCGGGTCACCCAGCTCGGTGTCGGTCGGGTAGTTCGGGTTGACATGATCCGGCCGGTACATCTCCGGATGGTCGACGCGCAGCTCGACGTCGTGCGGCTCGGCGTCGTACTCCACCCGTAGCCGCTGGGCCGCCTCCCTGGCCTCCTGGAGCGTCTCGGCCACCACGATCGCGATGTACTGGCCGCGGTAGGCCACCCGGGAGGACTGCAGCACGGCCAGTTCGGCGTTCTCCGGCGTGGACAGCCGGGGAGCGTTGCCGTGCCAGATGGCGGCGATCACCCCGGGGAGCTGGACCACGGCGTCGACGTCGATCGAGCGGACCTCACCGCGGGCGACGGCGGCCGGCACCGGTACGGCGTAGGCCAGGTCCCGAGGGGAGTGCTCGAAGGCGTACCGGGCCTGGCCCGTGACCTTCTCCAGACCTTCGACCCGGTCCATCGTCGAGCCGACGTACGCGGCGGCCGTGGTGGTCATGATGCCTCCGCGAGGTCGATGAGGGTGCGGACCAGGACGTTTCTGGCCAGCGGTACCTTGAACCCGTTGTCCCGCAGCGGCCGGGCCTGAGCCAGCTCCTCCTCCGCGGCCCGGGTGAACTCCGTCGCCGTGGCCGGCGAACCGCGCAGCGCCTCCTCGGCGAGCTCGGCCCGCCACGGCACATGGGCGACGCCGCCCAGCGCGATCCGGCAGTCCCGCACCACGCCGTCGGCCACGTCGAGCGCCACCGCCACCGACACCACGGCGAACGCGAACGACGCCCGGTCCCGCACCTTGCGGTAGTGCGACCGGGTCGCGAACGACAGCGCGGGAACCTCGACCGCGGTGATCAGATCACCGGGTTCCAGCACGGTGTCGCGGTCAGGCTCGTCACCGGGCAGCCGGTGCAGTCCGGGCATCGGCACGGTCCGAGGTCCCCGCCTCCCCTCCACGTGGACGATCGCCCCGAGCGCGGCGAGCGCCACGGCCATGTCCGACGGATGGGTGGCCACGCAACTGCCGGAATAGCCCATGATCGCGAGGTTGCGGTGGTCGCCCTCGCGGGCCGGGCAACCCGAGCCGGGCAGCCGCTTGTTGCACGGCTTGGAGACGTCCTGGAAGTAGGAGCAGCGGGTGCGCTGGAGCAGGTTGCCCCCGACCGTGGCCATGTTGCGGATCTGGCCCGACGCTCCCGCGAGCACCGCCTGGACGAGCATCGGGTGGCGCAGCCGTACGAGAGGGTCGGAGGTCAGGTCGCTGTTGCGCACGCCCGCGCCGATCAGCAGGCCGCCGTCCCGGCTCTCCTCTATGGCGGAGGAGGAGATCCTGGTGACGTCCACCAGCAGTTCGGGTGAGGCGACGCCCAGGCGCATCAGGTCCACCAGATTCGTGCCGCCACCGAGATACATGGCGTCGGGCCGCTCGTCCAGCGCGGCCACCGCGGAGCGCGCGTCGTCCGCTCGCCGGTAGTCAAAGGGTCTCATCGGGCCACCTGCCCGATGGCCGCGACGATGTTGACGTAGGCGCCGCAGCGGCACAGGTTGCCGCTCATGCGCTCGCGGATCTCCTCGTCGTCGAGGCGGGGCTCGGCGACCACGTCCGGGGTGACGGCGCTCGGCCACCCGGCCGACGCTTCGGCCAGCATGCCGACCGCCGAGCAGAGCTGCCCGGGAGTGCAGTACCCGCACTGGAAGGCGTCGTTGTCGATGAATGCGGCCTGCAGCGGATGCGGTGTGTCACCGGTGGCCAGCCCCTCGACCGTGGTGATCTCGCAATCGTCGAGGCTCACCGTCAGCGCGAGGCAGGATTTCATCCGCCGCCCGTCCACCAGCACCGTGCACGCGCCGCACTGCCCGTGGTCGCAGCCCTTCTTCGCCCCGGTCAGGTCAAGCCGCTCGCGCAGCGTGTCCAGAAGCGTCTCCCGGGTGTCCACGCTGATGGGATGACTGTCCCGGTTCACCGACAGCAGGATGTCCATCATGACCGGAGCCGAGACCGGGACCTCTTGTCCTGGGATGTTCGGTTCATTTTTCACGGGCGCTCTCCTACCCGCTCATCCGTCCGGGTTACCTCCGCTTTCGCCGAGGAGCGCTTGACCACTCGCTGACCCGATAGGGGGCCGGGATACGGAAATGCGGTGATATCGGAGTTCCTGGGCCGGAGGTGGAGCAGGACATGACGAAGGCCTTTCCCGACCGAATCCCGGTCGGGAAAGGCCTTCATCGCGCTCGGTCCCTATGGCCGCGGGAGGCGTTCCGGACGGGACCCCTCGCCGATCGGACCGATCAGGAGGTACGGCCGCCGCGACGCAGGCCGAGCGCGCCGATCACGACGCCGACGAGCCCGACCAGCAGGCCGGCTCCGCCGAGCAGGCGGGCGGTGCCGTCGGAGCCGTCGGCGGCCTCGGCCGCGACGGGGGTCATCGACGGAGCCGTCGTGCTGGGCGCCGTCGACGCGCCCGCCGCCGGGGTCGCGGAGGCGGCGGCGTGCTCGTCCCCCTCGGCGGAGGCGGGGGTGAGCTTCAGCAGCGGGGCCGGGCGCTCGGCCTCCGAGCCGTCGGCCTTGGGCTCATCGGCCCACTTCACGACCTCTCCGCCGCTGTAGGTCTGGGTCGTGGGGAAGATGAGCTGGTCGGTGTCCTTGGGCAGTGCGCCCATGGACACCTCGAACTCCTGGAACTGGCCGGACTCGATCTTCCCGCCCGTCCAGATGACCTTCGTGACGGCCTCGGTGATCTCGCCGTACTCGGTGGTGACCGGCTTGGGCAGCTTGCCCTCGACGACCTTGACGTCCCAGCCCGGCACCGGCCTGACCGTGACGAAGGGCAGCGGGTGGTCGAGGGGGAAGGCGACCTCGATCTTGTTGGTCGAGGCGTCGTCACGCTCGTTCGGGACGCGGAAGGCGACCTTCGTGAAACTGCCCTGCACGGCGCTGCCGGGGTTGATGGTGACGTGTGCGAGGGCGGGCAGGGCCAGGCCGACGGTCAGGGCGGTCACACCGGCGGTGACGGCCACCAGACGGCGGCAGGCATGGGAAAGCGACATGGGGGTTCTCCACTTCGGCACTTCGGAACATGAGGTTTTCAGGGGTCGCGACAGGCCGGGCCGTCCGCCGGAGGCTCCGGGAGAGTGTGCTCTCCGGAAGGCGGGCGGGCCGGGAGCCGTGACGACCGGCGAGAGGACCGGCGCCGGACCGCGCGGCGGCCGTGCACCGGACCGTGCGGCGACCGCGACCGGGGACGGTCCGCGCGGCGGCGATGGCCGTGCGCCGGAGCGCGCGGCGACCGTGACCGTGCGCCGGACCGTGCGGCGGGTCGAGGTCAGACGGCAGGCAGTGGAGGGCCGCGCCGGCTGACGGAGTGACGAAGGAGAACGGCGCGCGCGGGGACGGGCGTGCCCGGCAGGGGCACGGCGCGCGGGAGGGCGACGGCCACCCGAGGGAGCCTCAGCAGCCGGAACATCGCGGTGAGGCGGTGCCGCGCCGAGCGGAGCAGCGCCCACAGGGCGGCCTCGCCGCGGGCCAGCCACCACCCGGTGATGAGCGTGGCGGTGAGGTGCGCGACGAGCATGCCCAGGCTCTCGCCCAGTCCCTTGCCGTGGGAGTGCGGAACCAGCGAGACCCCCGCCGGGTCGCCGAAGGCGAACAGTTCGTGCAGGAGCAGTTGCAGGATCGAGAGCCCGACGCTGATCGTCGCGGTGGAGCGCTCGCGCCCGGCGAGCAGCATCGTCACGAACATGACCGCCGACCCGCCGACGGCCACCCCCCACGGCGCGGGCCCCGACCCCCCCGCGGCCACGTGGCCGAGGACGGCGAGCGTCACGCATACGGCCGAGAAGGAGGCCGCGCGCATGAGGCGTAGGGGGAGGTGGGCGCGCATGGTGCCCATATGCTCTCATGCCTTTACAACGCCTGCCGTTCTGGGGTTTTTGTCGCTATGGTTGCCGCGACACGCGCTTCAAGCCGGGGTGGTGGCTATGCGGCACTTCTTTGGGCTGCTCGTCGGGTTGGTCATGACAGCCGTGCTGTTGTTCGGCGGCGGCTGGGCGGTGCAGGAGGCCGGGACGGGCCTGATCTCGCTTCCGGCGGAGAGCGACTCGAAGACCTGGATCGCGCTGGGGACCATGGCCGTGATCGGGCTTCTGATCGGTCTGGTGGTCGCCGGCCGCGTCTCCCCGCTGGCCGCCTTCATCCCGTCGATGGTCCTGCTCGCGTGGACCGTGGTCTACGCCCTGGACGTCAGGCGCGCCATGGGCCTGATCCCCGACGACCCCGCCTTTCACGAGGAACTCCTGCAGGCCGGTCGCGGTATGGGCCTGCTCCTCACCGCGGGTGTCTACGCCCTTCTCGGCGTCCTTTTGTTCCTGCCCGTCCTCATGCCCTCCCGCTGGGCCGCCCGGGTCCGCGAGGACGAGGAGGAGTACGAGGAATCCGGCGACCAGGGCTACTACCGGTAGGGCGGCCGCCCCCTGGATGATCTTCCGGTTCGGATGGCCGGAGCATCGGGACGGTCATGGCCGGACCCCTCTGGCCAGGGCATTCGTCAAGATGAAGGCCTACCCTGGGAGTGATACGGCCACCTTGTCAACCAACTTCTGACATACCGTAATGAAATGGACAGTGACAATCTCCTTGGGGAGTTCCTGCGTGCGCGGCGTGAGGTCACCGCTCCCAGGCAGGTGGGACTGCTGCATTCCGGTCCTCGCCGGACGCCGGGGCTGCGCCGGGAAGAGTTGGCGATGCTGGCCGGGGTCAGCACCGACTACTACATCCGCCTGGAGCAGGGGCGCGAGCGCCACCCCTCCGAGCGGGTGCTCGCCTCGCTGGCGCAGGTGCTGAGCCTCGGGCCCGACGCCGCGACGCACCTGTACGAACTCGCCCATCCCAGGCCGCGGCAGCCCAGGGTGACCGGCGAGACGGAGCGGGTCGGCCCCGAGTTGCTGCGGCTGATGCGCGGCTGGCCCGACACCCCGGCGCTGGTGTTCGGCCGCTGGATGGACGTGCTGGCCACCAACGCGCTGGCCGCGGCGCTGTACGACGGGCTGGAGCACGCGGACAACCTCGTCCGGCTGGTCTTCCTGGAGCCCGCCGCACGCGAGTTCTACCGGGACTGGGAGAAGGTCGCCCGCGGCAAGGTGGCCCACCTGCGCGCCGCCGCCGGAGCGGACCTCGGCCACCCGTATCTGACCGCGCTGGTCGACGAGCTCTCGTTCGAAAGCGCGGACTTCCGCCGGATGTGGGCCCGCCATGACATATCCGGCAAGACCCGCGAGGCCAAGCGCTTCCGTCACCGTGATGTCGGCGACCTGACCCTCACCAGCGAGGTGTTCGGCATCAACAGCGCACCGGGCCAGCAACTGATCGTCTTCCAGGCCGACCCCGGCAGCCCCTCCGAGCAGGCCCTGGTCCTGCTGGGCAGCCTCGCCGTCATGACGGGATGAGGCCATCGCCACGACCGCCGACTCCATGTTCGTCCCCGGACCAGCCATCTGCCCATTCCGGTGTACCGCACACCCCCTGCTCTTTTTCGGGATCCGCGTGAAACGTGAGCAAGGAAGCACTTCCATCCCTCGGGTCTTTGCCGAGCTATGACCCGATCGTGGTGAGTAGCACACATCCCGGAAGGAAGACACAGTGAGGTTCGTGCCGCGCCTGCGTTCGATCCAAGCGCGCTACACGATGACCGCGACGGCGCTGCTGCTGATCGTGCTGATCGCGGTGAGTGCGAGTTCCGACCTGGCGATCCGCTACAGAATCCAGGACGACGCCTTCAGCGACGCCGAGCGGGTGGCCAGCCAGTGGAGCGCGGCGGTGCGCAACGGCAACATGCCGAGCCTGATCCCCACCTCCACCGGCGTCAACCTCATCCAGCTGGTGGACGCCCACGGCAAGGTCACGGGCGCCAGCAGGGAGGCGTGGGGCAGGCCGCCGCTGAGCTCGATCCGGCCTCCCGCCAACGACCGGTTCCAGCGGCTGACCGACGGCTGTCTCGTGCTGATGGCCATCCGGGTCTCTCCCACGGCGGACGCACCGGTCGTCTACGCGGGCATCGAGGAGCCGTCCATCCTGCGAAAGCACCGCCTGGAGTACTTCTTCGCCGGAAGCGCCCTCATCCTTCTGATCTTCGCCGCCTGGATGACGTGGTCCGTGGTGGGCCGGACGCTGCGTCCGGTGGCGGCGATCCGCGAGCGGATGTCGGAGATCACGGTGAGCGACCTGAGCCTGCGGGTGCCCATGCCGCCGGGCGATGACGAGTTCGCGCTGCTGGCCCGCACCGCCAACCAGACCCTGGAGCGGTTGCAGGAGGCGGTGGAGCAGCAGCGGCAGTTCGCCTCCACCACCTCCCACGAACTGCGCACCCCGATCGCCGGCCTGCGCACGCAACTGGAGGAGGCGCTGCTCTACCCCGACGACGTCGATCCGCGCGAGACCATCCAGGGGGCGCTGTCGGCGACCGGCCGGCTGGAGGCGATCGTCAACGACCTGCTGCTGCTGGCCCGGCTGCGCGCCGCCGACCCGGCGACCCGCGAGCTGGTCGACCTCGGCAAACTCGTGACGGAGGAGGCGTCGGCCCAGGCCAACGGCGTTCCGGTGTATGTCCGGGCGGTCCCCGGCGTGCTGGTCTGCGGCTCCCAGATCCAGTTGATCAGGGTGGTGAACAACCTGCTGAGCAACGCGCGCCGGCACGCCGACACCAGCGTCAGGGTCTTCGTCGACTCCGCCGACGGCCAGGCCGTCGTGGCGGTGGTCGACGACGGCGCCGGCGTCGCGCCGGCCGATCGGGAGCGGGTCTTCGAACGCTTCACCCGCCTGGACGACGGGCGGCGCCGTGATTCCGGGGGCAGCGGGCTCGGCCTGGCCATCTCCCGCGACATCGTCCACTCCCATCACGGGACCCTGCGGATCGAGGACTCACCGCGCGGCGCCCGGTTCGTCCTGCGGCTGCCGTTGCTGGACGCCAAGCGCGGAGAGGCCCCCGCGGACGACGATCGCGACGTTCAGCCGCTGTAGAGGCGGGTGACGACGCCCTCGATGGACTCTTCATCGGGGACGGTGGCGCGCAGGTCGTCCAGGGTGCCGTCGAAGGCGAGGCTGCCGTGGTCGATGACCATGATCCGGCGGCAGAGTTTCTCGATGTCGCCCAGATCATGGGTGGTGAGCAGGACCGTGGTGCCGTGTTCGGCGTTGAGGCGGCGGAGGAAATCGCGCATCGCGGCCTTGCTCACCACGTCGAGGCCGATCGTGGGCTCGTCGAGCACGAGCACCGCGGGATCGTGCAGGAGGGCGGCGGTGATGTCGCCGCGCATGCGCTGGCCGAGGCTGAGCTGGCGGACCGGTGTGGCCATGAACTCGGTGAGGCCGAGGAGTTCGGTCAGTTCGGTGAGCCGCCGCCGGAAGTCATTCTGATCTACTTTGTAAAGATGGCGGACCAGTTCAAAGCTGTCCTTGAGCGGAAGGTCCCACCACAGGGTCGTCCGCTGTCCGAAGACCACGCCGATCTTGCGGGCCAGGGCCGTGCGGTGGCGTGTCGGGTCGAGCCCGGCCACCCGGACGCGGCCCGTGGTCGGCGCCAGGATGCCGGTGAGCATCTTGATGGTGGTGGACTTGCCCGCGCCGTTGGGCCCGAGGTAGCCGACGAACTCCCCGGCCTCCACGGTGAACGACAGCTCCCGTACGGCGTGGACGGTCTTTCTGGTCTTGCGACGGCCGACGGCGAACGAGCGGCCGACCCGTTCGAGTTCGATCATGTTCAACTCCCCGTTGAGCGGTAGCGGCGGACGCCCGCCCGCCAGGCGAGGGCGGCGGCGACGGCCAGGACGACGGCCGCCAGGGGCGCGGCGAAGCGGAGCCAGTACGGCAGGCCGAGGGGGTCCGGCCGGTCCAGGACGAACAGGGCGGGCTGCCAGTTCACGAACGCCAGCGGCACGATGAACGTCGCCCCCTTGACGAGTTCGTTGCCGTACACGCTCAGCGGGTACTGGGTGAGCGTGACGCCGCCGTAGGTGAAGGCGTTGGCCACCTCGGGGGCGTCGGTCAGCAGGAACTGCATCGCCCCGCCGAGGGCGAAGATCGAGGAGAAGATGACGATTCCGCACAGGACCATCACCGGTACCGTCCAGGCCCTGCCGGCGGCCAGGCCGAGCTGGGACAGGGCGATGGACAGCACGACGGCGGCCTGGGCCACCCTGCCGAGGCGCTGCACGCTGAAGCGGTCCGTGGCCATCTGCACGAACGTGCCCGCCGGGCGGATCAGCATGGTGTCGAAGGTGCCGGTCCTGATGTGCTGGCTGAGCCGTTCCACGTTGCCGAAGAGGAGGTCGCTCAGGGCGAAGGACAGGCCCGCGGTGCCGTACAGGAACATCACCTCGGCCAGGTCGAACCCGCCCAGGGATCCGGTGTGCTCGAAGATCACCCAGATCGCCGCCACGTCCAGCGCGCTGATGACGAACGAGCCGATCGTCATCGTGATCAGCGGCCCAGGGTACTGTGCGGAGGCCCGCAGCCAGGTCCAGGCGAGCAGGAGATAGGTTCGGGTCATCTCAGGCGCTCACTCCCGGCGGCGTCCGCTCGGGGACGCTCTCGTCGTCAGCCACCCTGAACCACGACCTTCCGGCGGGCCGAGCGCGTGACCAGGGCGCCCAGGAGCAGCAGCGCCACTGCCCAGGCACTCTGGAAGCCGAGCGCCTCGACGACGTCCCGCTTGCCGAGGTAGACGTCCGCGGGGACCTGCACCATCGCCGACCAGGGGAGGGCGCCCGCCAGCGTGCCGAGCCAGCCGGGGAACAGGTTCAGGGGCAGGACCATGCCGCTGAAGAAGAACGTCATCACCAGGGACAGTGACTGGACGCCCCGGTCGTCGATGATCCAGCAGGAGGACAGCGCGATCAGGTAGCGCCAGCCGAAGCTGACGATCACCGCCAGTATGAAGCTGGCCGCGAAGAAGGCCCAGGTCGCCGGGTCGCTCGGCACGATGAGGCCGAACAGCGCGGCGCCGACGGCCGTCGGGGGCAGGCTGCGCAGCAGGAGCAGGTAGGCCGCCCGGCCGAGATCGTCGGAGAGGTTCCACAGCTGCAGCGACGCCGGGCGGACGAGGTCGACGGAGATGTCCCCGGTGCGGACCCGGTCGGAGATCTCCAGGCCGCCGCCGAAGACCTGCATGGGGCCGATGAAGGCCTGGCTGAGGAAGCAGAAGGTGACGGCGTCCGCGAGGTCGTACCCGGCGAGCCCGGGGCGGGCCTCCCACAGGGCGATCAGGACGTACGCGCGGAGGATGCCGAAGACGGTGTTGGTGAAGGCCCCGGCGATGGCGGCGGAGCGGTAGGCGGAGTGACGGCGGAAACCATACGCGGCGATACGCATGTAGAGCGGGAAGGCTTCCTCCCGGAGGACGTCGGGACAATCCCCATATCGTCCTCGGTGGGTCCTGGCCGGGCAATGGATTTTTAGGATTTCGGTTGAGGGGCAGGTGAGAGGCAAGCTCAAACTGGGGAAGTTTGATATATATCCGTAATCGTCATGAAATGTCCTATTCAGATAGAATCATGTTCTGGCTAGGGAACACCCTCTGCGGAGGCGCTCATGCACGATGAGATCGATGTGGACGTCTGTCCTACCTACCCGCTCAGCTGGCAGGCCGCGGCGCTCAGCGCGATCATGCGTCGCACCTTCAAGCCGATGTCAGGTCTTCTCCTGAGAACCGGCGTCGGAGTCATGGCGGTCTCTCGCATCGCCGCGCTGGCGGCAAAGGTGCCCCTGCGCCTGCCCGCCCACGTGAGTGTGGTCCGGGACGAGGTCGGGGCGTGCTCCGGCGAGTGGGTCCGTGCCGGGCAGGAGCTCGACGAGGACAAGGTGCTGCTCTACTTCCACGGCGGCGGCTACTTCGCCTGTTCCCCGGCGACCCATCGGCCGATCACCTGGCGTCTGTCGGCCGCGGCCCAGCGCCCGGTACTGGCCGTCGACTACCGGCAGGGCCCGATTCACAGGCTGCCCGAGTCTCTTGAGGACGCGATCGCCGCCTACCTGTGCCTTCTGGAGCGCGGCTACGCCCCCGCCGACATCCTGTTCGCCGGTGACTCCGCCGGTGGCCATCTCACCCTCGCCACGCTCCTGGCGCTCCGCGACCGCGGCCTGCCGTTGCCGGCGGCCGCCGTGTGCCTGTCGCCGTGGACCGATCTCACCGATGTCCCCCACCAGGTCAACCGCCTGCTCGACCCGATGATCTCGGCCGGCCGGGTCGACTGGCTCGCCCGCCGCTGGACCGTCGGCCTCGACCCCCGGCACCACCTGGTCTCCCCGGTCTTCGGCGACTACACCGGCCTGCCCCCGCTGATGATCGTCACCGGCTCCACCGAGGTTCTCCGCGACGAGGGCCGCCGCGTCGCCGAGCGGGCCCGCGCCGGCGGTGTGCCGGTCACCTACGAGGAGTGGCCCCGCATGCCCCATGCCTTCGCCATCCTCGCCGACGTCGTCCCCGAGGCCCGCCGGGTCTTCCTGCACATCGCCCGCTTCCTCGGCGCGGCCAGGGTCCTCACCTCCTACGACCCCGCCGAGCAGGATCTCGCCGCCTACGATCCCGCCGTCGAGGACCTCGCGGCCGGGTTCGATCCCCTGGCCGGGTTCGATCCCGGTGTCCAGGACCCCGCCGCGTGCGATCCGGCCGCGCGGCCCGATTCGCCCGCCGTCCAGGATTCGCCCGTCAGGCCCGGTTCCGCCGCGGCCTGAGCCCGCTCCGCCGTCCGACGCGGCGAAATGCTGGGATTCGCCGCCTTCGTGATGAAGCGGCGGGGAGATCGTCCTCGCTGGTCACGGCGTCACGTCCGGTACCAGGAGGCACTCGGGACACCACCGGTTCCTTACCCTGAGGGATCATTGACCTTACCTGTCATATCCCTTGTGAGCGGTCGGCAGCGAAGGCCCCTCGATTCCCGCCACAGTGTGCTTGCCATAGCTCGCACACGAGAGGCTCAACCAGGATGGCACGTGGCGGAAACGGCCCCATGAACGGCATGCCGCCCGGTGTGCGGCCACTGACCGTCGGGGACCCGGTCATCATCGGCCGTTACCTTCTGCTCGGCCGCCTCGGTGTCGGCGGGATGGGCGTCGTCTACCTGGCCGAACACCCGCAGGGCGGTGTGGTGGCGCTCAAGACGCCACATCCCATGCATCTCAACGATGCCACGCTCCGCGCCCGTTTCGCGGGCGAAGTGGAATTCTCCCGGCGAGTGGTGCCTTTCTGTACCGCCGCGGTGGTGGAGGACGGCATCGACAAGGAGCGCCCCTATCTCGTCACCGAATACATCCGCGGCCCCGCGCTGTCCCAGGTGGTGTCCGCCTACGGTCCCCTCACACCGGACCTCGCGTACGGCGCCGCCCTGGGGGTGGCCGCCGCGCTGATGGCGGTGCACGAGGCCGGGCTGGTCCACCGCGACCTCAAGCCGGGCAACGTGCTGCTGTCCGACACCGGTCCCCGGCTGATCGACTTCGGTATCGCCAGGGACGTGGACGCTCTCGCCGCGCACACGCAGGGAGGGCAGGTCATGGGCAGCCCCGGCTGGGTCGCCCCCGAACGGCTCACCGGCGGCCCCGCGCTGCCCGCCTCGGACGTCTTCGCCTGGGGCTGCCTGATCGCCTACGCCTCCACCGGCCACCATCCCTTCGGCGGAGGGGAGCTCGACGCGCTGACCCGGCGCATCCTGGTCGAGCCGCCGCGCGTCACCTCGGTGCCCGCCCTGCTGCGCCCCGCCGTCGAGGCGTCCTTGGCCAAGGATCCCGCCCACCGGCCCCGGGCCGTCGAGCTGCTCGGCGCGCTGCTCGCGGCCGGTGGGGTGGGCGACCCCTGGGACCTGCGGGAGGCGGTCGCCGAGGTGCTGGCCGAGATCTGGACGCCGGTGCCCCACCCGCCGGGAGCCGGCCGAGTGCGGCCGGCGGCCGTCGAGGCGGTGCGGGAGCAGCCCTCGGTTCCGGCGAAGGTCTCCCGCCGGGCGCCCCGCAAGAGCGCGCACCTGTCGCAGGCGGGCTTCGCGGCACTGGCCACGGTCTCCATGGCGGCCGTCACCGTGGTCGCCGCCACGAGCGGCGGGACCGGCACCGGCACCGGCTCGGGCGTCCCCGAGCGGATGCCGATGGTGGTCCCGAGCGAGAGCACGACCCCGGGTTCCGCCCTGAGCGGCACCCGGCCGCCGGTGGGCAGGCCGCAGACGCCCCCGCCCCCTCCGATCACTCCCACCACGGTCATGGTGACCACGACCCAGACCGTCCCGGCAGTCACCCCGCCCGCGGGTGACCGCGAGGAGCCCTCTCCCGAGCGGCCGCACGGACCGGACGGCCGGCCCGACGACGACGAGGGCGGCGACGAGAACGGGGGCGGCGACGGGGGAGGAGGCGGGCGCGAGCCGCAGACCTGTGCGGGAACGACCACGAACAGGGCCAAGGCCCGGACAAGAGACTGCCCGACGACGCCGAACAGTCCCAGGCCCTCCTTCACCCAGATCCCGCAGACCGGCGACGGCGAAAGTCCGTCCCCGACGCCGACCACGCCCATTCCCTCCTCGACGGTGATCACGCCGCCGCCGAGCTCCGGCCCCTCGTTCCAGATAGGCGATTGATCACTTACCCCGACGGGCTCAGGTAGGACAAACTGGTGCGTCCGTTAAAGTAAGCGCCGCAGGTCGCGGCGGAGGGGGAGATCGATGGGCGAGCTTGTTTCCGGTCCGGTGGAGCTGAGCGGCGTCGGCGTCCGGGTGGTCGGGCGAACGTTGCTGGAGGGCATCGACTGGCGGGTGAAGTACGGAGATCACTGGGTGATACTGGGGCCCAACGGGGCGGGGAAGACCACCCTGCTGTCGCTGGCCGCCGCCGTGCGGCATCCCACGGAGGGAACCGTCACCGTGCTCGGCCAACGACTGGGCCGGGTGGATCTGAGAGAGCTGCGCCGCCACATCGGCCTGGTCGCCGCCAGCCAGCGACTCGTCGACGAGGGGTTGCTGGAGGAGGAGGGCGCCACCGCGCACACCGTCGTCCTGACCGGCCACACCGGGACCAGCGCCCCGCTCTGGGACCGGTACGGCCCGGCCGAGCACGAGCGTGCCCACCGCCTGCTGGCCGACCTGGGCTGCAAGGACCTCGCCGACCGGCTCTTCCGGGTCTGCTCCCAGGGCGAGCGGGCCCGGATCCGCATCGCCAGGGCGCTGATGGTCGATCCGGTGATCCTGCTGCTGGACGAGCCTTTCGCCGGGCTCGACCTGCCCGCCCGCGAGGACCTGATCGCCGCGGTGGAGGACCTCGCCACGACGCGTCCGGCGCTGACCACGGTCACCGTCACCCACCACCTGGAGGAGGTCCCGGCCACCACGACTCACGCCCTGCTGATGCGCGACGCCCGCATCCAGGCGAGCGGTCCGGTGACGGAGATCCTGACCGGGGAGAACCTGTCGGAGTGCTTCGGCAGGCCGTTGCTGATCGACACTCTCGACGGCCGCTGGTCCGCTCGCGCATCGCGTGATCGCTAGTCCTTCCGCTCTCCCGGAGAGCGGCTAGTCCTTCTTGCGCTGCCGGATGAGACCCATGAACCCCGGGCTCGGCTTGAATTTGGCCGTCCAGGTCTCGGCGATCTCCAGGGGCTCACCGGTCTGCGGGTTGCGTCCGGTCCGTGCGGGTTTGTGCACGATCTCGAAGGACCCGAAGCCGGGGATCGCCACCTTGTCCTCGGCCGCCACCGCTGTCTGAATGGTTCCGAGAATCGCATCGAGGGCCGCGGCGGTCTGTCGCCGGCTGAGACCCGCCTCGGCCGCGGCCTTCTCGATCAGCTCGCGCTTGTTCATCTGAATCCTTCCGGCATGGACACCTCGGGTCTCAGCCTATGGAGGAAACGCGTCGCGGTGTCGCGGCCCGGCGGTGTGTTTCGGGCGGCGGCGACGGGAAAGGGCGGCGCGCACGCCGGGGATCGGCGCGCGCGGTGAGTGCCTGTCACCTCAGCACGGCTGACAGGCACCCACCCTCGGGTTCAGCGGTCGGACTGGGCGGCCAGTCGTTCCGCCTCCGCGTGCAAGGCCTCGACGAGTATGAGCTCCAGACGGAGATCCTCGTCAATGAGGCCGACCAGAACTTCCATCGGGCCTCCCTGCTTACTCCGACGTCCCAGGAAGCTCAGAAGTTCACACGGGCACCGGACAAGACTCGGCCGTGATCCAACTTTGATCACGACGTGGTCGTCTCACGGTGTCTTCACGAGTTCGGCCAGGTCGACGAGCTTGTCGACCTCGCGCACGTCCGCACAGTAGGCCACCAGAACCCGCTCTCCGCTGATGCGCCGGGTGACCCGCAGGCATGGGCCGTCGTCGAACACGACGGCCTCGACCTCGATGCCCCCCGGACCCTGCCAGATACCCATGAGCCTGAGGCTACGGAGAGACAGGTAAGACGGGGGTAACCAAACGGGCATATCGTGATGCTCGGCGCAGGTCCGGCCTCTCCGTACGTCGGGGATGATTAATCGGGTCGCTGTGGGTAACAGGATGCTTTAATTAACGTAATCAGGGAGAAATCAACATGGCTTTGCCCAAGCTAACCCCCGAACAGCGTCAGGCTGCCTTGGCCAAGGCAGCCGAGACCCGTACGGCACGTGCCAAGCTTCTGGCCGAGGTCAAGGCGGGTGCGCTCAGCCTCGAACAGCTGCTCGGCAGGGACGACGACATCGCCAAGCGCATCAAGGTGTCCCAGGCACTGCGGGCCCTGCCCGGGATCGGCAACGTGAAGGCCGCCCAGCTGATGGAGCAGGCCGACGTGGACGAGGCTCGCCGGCTCGGCGGACTCGGCACGCAGCAGCGCCGCAAGCTGATCGAGGCCGTCACGAGCTGAAGTGGCCGGGCCACTGTTCTCGCGGGCCGTCTTCCGCTCCCGTGAGCGGGTTCGGGAAGCGGCCCGCGAGAACACGAGAAGCCCCGCCGGACGGACTCAGGGAAGATCTGAGAAGAATCCGTGAGGCGGGGCTTTCGGCGGCGTCGGCGGGTCGTCGAACCCGCTGGGGAGGTCGCCTGACGTCTCCGGGGGTGCTCAGAGGAAGTCCGGTCCGGATGGTCGTGGGCGAGTCTCCGCGAGAGCCTCAGTGGGCCTGCGCGAACTGCTCCTCTTCCGTGGAGCCCCGCAGGGCCGTGGTGGAGGAGTCCGGTGCGATGGCGGTGCTGACCAGATCGAAGTATCCGGTACCGACCTCGCGCTGGTGGCGGGTGGCGGTGTAGCCGTGCGCCTCGGCGGCGAACTCTGCCTCCTGAAGCTCGACGTAGGCGCTCATCCCCTCCCCGGCGTAACCCTGGGCGAGGTTGAACATCGAATAGTTGAGCGAGTGGAAGCCCGCCAGCGTGATGAACTGGAACTTGTAGCCCATGTGACCGAGTTCGCGCTGGAACTTGGCGATGGTGGCGTCGTCGAGGTGCTGCTTCCAGTTGAAGGAGGGGGAGCAGTTGTAGGACAGCATCTGGTCCGGATACTCCGCCTTGACGGCCTCGGCGAACGTGCGGGCCACATCCAGGTCCGGGGTGGAGGTCTCCATCCAGAGCAGGTCGGAGTGGGGCGCGTAGGCCAGGCCGCGGGCGATGCAGGCGTCGACGCCGTTGCGGACGCGGTAGAAGCCCTCCGCGGTGCGCTCCCCGGTGGCGAAGACCTGGTCGCGCGGATCGACGTCGCTGGTCAGCAGCGTCGCGGCCTGAGCGTCGGTCCGCGCGATGACCAGGGAGGGGACGTCCAGCACGTCCGCCGCGAGGCGGGCGGCGTTGAGGGTCTTGATGTGCTGACCGGTCGGGATCAGCACCTTGCCGCCCAGGTGACCGCACTTCTTCTCCGAGGCGAGCTGGTCCTCCCAGTGCACGCCGGCCGCACCCGCGGCGATCATGCCCTTCATCAGTTCGAAGGCGTTCAGCACGCCGCCGAAGCCCGCCTCGGCGTCGGCCACGATCGGGGCCAGCCAGTACGGGGCGTTCTCCTCACCCTCCGACCAGGTGATCTGGTCGGCGCGGAGCAGCGCGTTGTTGATGCGCCGCACGACGGCCGGGACCGAGTTGGCCGGGTAGAGGCTCTGGTCCGGGTAGGTCTGCCCTCCGAGGTTGGCGTCGGCGGCGACCTGCCAGCCGGACAGATAGATCGCCTTGAGGCCGGCCTTGACCTGCTGAACGGCCTGGTTGCCGGTCAGCGCGCCGAGCGCGTGCACGTAGTCCTCGTTGTTGAGCAGGTCCCACAGCCGCTCGGCGCCGAGCCGGGCGAGGGTGTGCTCCTCCTGGACGGAACCGCGTAACCGGACCACGTCCTCGGCGGTGTAGGTCCGTTCGATGTCCTTCCAGCGGGGGTTGGTCTCCCACTCGTGCCGCAGCTCGTCTGCGGCTCCCTTGAGGCGATCATTCATTGGTTAACTCCTTTTCGTCCCCTGGGTGCCCTGCTCTGAGTGTGTGCCCCCGTTTAAAGGGGCGAATAGGTCAACTTGGGCGTAAGAAATGAAATTTTTCTTATGAGGTGAATACTGTGCGGTATTCGACGGAGAAGAAATCAAGAGTTTTCTCTATGGACTAGACCAATCCGAAGGAGACGGATGCCGGCGTCCGCGGCGTGTTGAAATTTCTTCCGAAATTTCGCTTAGCATCGTGGTATGGCATCTTTGGTCGGTGAAGAACCGCTTTCCTTGACGCAAGAACTCGATCTCATCGCGTTCGGCCAGCGCCTGAGACACCTGCGCAAGCAACGCGGTCTCACCCTCTCCGACCTGGGCGAACGCGTCAGCCGGGCGCCCAGCCAGCTCTCCCTGCTGGAGAACGGCAAGCGCGAGCCGAAACTGTCGCTCCTGAAATCCCTCGCCACCGCCCTCGGCGTGCCGGTCGAGGAACTGCTCCGCCGCCAGGCCCCCAACCGGCGGGCGCAACTGGAGATGGCCCTGGAGGAGGCGCAGCGCGACCCGCTGTACGCGGGACTCGGCCTGGCCAGGCTGAAGGTCTCCGCCCGCGTCCCCAACGACGTGCTCGAACACATCCTCGGCCTCTACGGCGAGCTGCGGGCGCGCCAGGCCAGGGGGACCGCCACCCCCGAGGAGGCGCGGGCCGCCAACGCCGAGCTCCGCCGCAAGCAGCGCGAGCAGGACAACTACTTCGCCGAGATCGAGCAGTCCGCGGCCGAGGCGCTCGCCGCGGTCGGTTACCGCACGGGCGCGTTGTCGCAGAGCACCGTCCAGGCGCTGGTGGCCCACTTCGGCTACACCGTGCAGACCGTTCAGGACCTGCCGCACACGGTCCGCTCCATCTCCGACCTGCGCAACCGGCGGATCTACGTCAAGCACGAGCAGGTCGGCATGCACACCCCGCGCACGATCCTGCTGCAGACGCTCGGCCACCTCTCCCTCGGACACCACAAACCCCGTGACTTCGCCGACTTCCTGCGCCAGCGGACCGAGGCCAACTACTTCGCCGCCGCCGTCCTGGTGCCCGAGGCCGCCGCTGTGCCGTACCTGAGGGAGGCCAAGGAGGACCGGGCGCTGAGCGTGGAGGACCTGCGGGACGTCTTCGCCGTCTCCTACGAGATGGCCGCGCACCGCTTCACCAACCTGGCCACCCGGTTCCTCGACCTGAAGTGCCACTTCGTCCGCAACAACGCCGACGGGATCATCTACAAGGCCTACGAGAACGACGGCATCGTCTTCCCCGCGGACGAGCAGGGCGCCATCGAGGGCCAGCGGATGTGCCTGGAGTGGTCGGGGCGGCAGATTTTCCTGTCGCCCGACAGGTTCTCCGTCCTCTACCAGTACTCCGACTCACCCACCGGCACCTACTTCTGCGTCGCCCACGTCGACCCCTCCAGGGAGCGGGACTTCGCCATCACGCTCGGCGTGCCGTACCGCGAGTCACGCTGGTTCCGCGGCCGTGAGACCACCAACCGCACCAAGTCGGACTGCCCGACCGGTGACTGCTGCCGCCGCCCGCCCGCCGAGCTCACCCAGCGCTGGGAGGGCTACGCCTGGCCGTCGGCCCGCGGCAACTCGCACATCCTCGCGGCGCTGCCGCCCGGGTCCTTTCCCGGAGTGGACGAGGCGGACGTCTACACCTTCCTGGAGCGTCACGCGCTCAGCTGACACCCCTCCGCCGGGACCTCGCGGGCGGCTCGCGGCCACCGTCGCCGGAACGGCGAGCCGTCACGCGCCCGGCTGGGAGCGCGAAAGCCTGAGCGACGGGTGACCGTAGAACTGGTAGGCCGCCAGGGTGGCGGGTGACTGGCAGCGCAGGGACCGCAGGACCTCGGCCGGGAGCTCGCCGCCGAGGTAACGGCCGTAGAACCCCTGCGCGAGGCCGCCGCCGAGGGGGTCGGCGGACCAGAGCGGGGCCACGACCCCGCCCGCGCCCGCGAGCAGGAACGTCCACGGATCGCCGGTGCCCTCCAGGAAGACGAAGGGATCGCCGTCCAGGTCCTGGCTCAGGGCCGTGGGCGCGGAGTCGCCGGCCGCGAAGTGGACGATGTCCGGTGATCGGCCGAACAGGCTCAGGACCTCGCCGAGCAGGGGAGCGACCTTCGTGGCGCCGTAGGCGGTGACCAGCGGGTGAGGGGTGTCCGCCTCGGCGTACACGACCGCCATGCTGTCGCCCCTCACCCGCGAGGGCGGGGGCAGTTCGGGACGCCGCCCTCCGATGGGCCAGCGGCCGGTCACCGTCTGGCAGTTCAGATAGCGGGGAACGGAGGCGTCGACGGGTTGCTCCAGAGCGGCCAGCTCCCAGGGGACGTGCGGTTCCTGAGAGAGGATCAGCACGCTCGGGCGGCGCGGCGCCACCCGTCCGGCCACCGCGTTCAGCAGCTCCCAGAATCCCCTCGGGACCTTCGAGGCGATCTGACGCCCCAGCTCCTCGGAGAGGTGGCCCCGCTCCGTGAGGCGCCGCCCGAACTCCGAGGTCCGCACGCCGAGCTCGCAGCTCTCCGGCTGGTCGGGGGTGAGGAAGTGCGGGGACCGGTAGGTCCACCACAGTCGTCCAGGCTGGTCGCCGTGGACGATGACCACCGTGACGTCCGCGGGCTCCTCCGCGCCGGCCAGCCGGACCCGGGTGCCCGCGACCGGCTCGGGAGGGTCGTCCCGGCCGAGCTTGCCGGGGGAGCCGAGGACCGAGATCGGGCGCACGCCGAAACCGGTCACCTCGCCGCGCACCGCGTGGATCGCCTGGATCTGCCGGACCGTCTCCGGCTGCTCCTGCGGAAGGGCGACCAGGCTGATCGTCGTCTTCGGGTACGGCGAGGCGTCGTCGGCGCGGAGCTGGACCCGCCATCCGCGGGGTGCCTCGAACCCCTCCGCGATGATCTGGACGTCCAGGTCGACGGGCTCTCCGGAGGACGGGGCCGTCATGCCCTCCTGGCCCTGCTCGGGGGAGAGGCCGACCCCCACCTCGATCCCCCAGCCCCCGACCACCTCGGGCGGGGCCTCGATCAGCGGAAACGCGTTCTGATTCCGCCGGTCGGCGGGGGCGGCGTCCTTCTCCCCGCGGCGCCTGCGGAACACGTCGGCCAGTCGGCCGATCATCGAGGGGCCACGGTCGGCGGCCGGTGGCGAGGGGGGCTCGGGCTGGGTGGGCGGAGAGGAGTGCGCTCCGCCGGGCCGCGGCCGGTCGGGGGCGGCCGATCCGTTCGACGGGTTTCCCGGCGGTGAGCCGGGACTCGCGGCGGCCGGTGGCCGGTCGGGATCGGCGGAGTCCGTGAGCGAAGGGACCAGCTCCTCGGCGGTGACGTGGTCGTTCAGGCGGAGCAGGGCGGAGAGCCGCTCCCAGGCGGGGCCGTACTGGGCGACGAGCATGATGACGGCGTCGGCGAGCGGCCCGGGAGGCTGCTTGCCCTCTTCGGCCAGGAGAAAGTCCAACCGGCCGCGGAGCTCTTCGGACGTGGTGCCCATCAGGCGGTCGAGCTCATCACGGACGGTGTGCGCCGCCCTCATCACGGCTACCGGGTTCATCCCGCTCCCTTGCTGCGATCTGGATTGATCTTCCCACCTTCGCGGCGGGGACGGGAGCCGGTACTCGTTGCGAATCGGCGCCACATAAGGTGATACCCGTAAGTTCCGAGGTGATGGGAAGGATGGGCCGTGCTGCCTGAAGCGGGGGCATGGTTGCGTGGGCGCACATCATCATCGGATGACTGGTCGTTGGCGTGGCTGATGGAAGCCAAGGGAGACGTGACGGTCAGTGTCGTGCTCCCCGCCCGCGACGAGGAGGGGACGGTCGGGGAGATCGTCACCGCGATCCGGCGCGACCTGATGGAAGCCGTCCCGCTCGTCGACGAACTGGTGGTCATCGACTCCCGTTCCGTCGACGAAACCGCCGTGCGCGCCGCGCGGGCCGGGGCCAGGGTGATCGCTCAGGACGAGATCCTGCCCGATCTGAAACCGCTGGACGGCAAGGGGGAGGCGCTCTGGAAGTCCCTCGCCGTGACCTCCGGTGACCTGCTGGTCTTCATCGACGCCGACCTGCGCGAGTTCCGCACGTCCTTCGTGACCGGACTGCTCGGCCCGCTGTTCGACGACCCGGGCGTGGTCTACGTCAAGGGCTGCTACGACCGGCCCCTGCAGAACGTGCAGAGCGGCGGCGGCCGGGTCACCGAACTCGTCGCACGGCCTCTGCTCAACCTGCACTGGCCGCTGCTCGCCGGGTTCGTGCAACCCCTCGCGGGGGAGTACGCCGGGCGCAGGTCCGTGCTGGAGCGGGTCCCGTTCGTCACGGGCTACGGCGTGGAGCTGGGCCTGCTGATCGACCTGCTCGACCTCGCCGGACTCGACGCCCTGGCCCAGGTCGACCTGGGCCGTCGCGTCCACTCCCACCAGTCCACCGAGGCGCTGGGCGGCATGGCCGCCCAGATCCTGCAGACCTCCTGGTCCCGGCTGGAACGCCAGAACAAGATGGTCTCCCTGCACACGCCCTCCACCCGCCTGGCCCAGTTCCGCCGGGACACCGACGGCGAGAGCCGGTCGGGCGGTTCGGGCGGGCACCACGCGACCGTCCGCGACGTGGCCGTCGCCGAACGCCCACCGATGATCACCGTCCCCGGCTACCACCCCCGGCGGACCGGCTGAAAGGCATCACCCCGGCCCGGCCGCGTGTGAACCACGGCGACCGCGTGTGAACCACGGCGACCGCCGACGCGGTCGCCTGGATCCGGCCGGCGCCGTCGTCGGCGACGGACATCGGCCCACGCCCGGCCATGAGCCGTCACCGACAACGCCGACCGGATCGAGGGCGGCGGCACTCCGCCCCGCGGAGACCTTCACCTACACGGTCAGATCGTGGAGAAACGACCGTAGTGGCCGCCGAGACGCTCGTGGTAGCCGGCCTCCTTGTAGGTGGTCACGTTGAACTCCGGGGCGTCCTCGATCTCCTTCTTGGTGCATCCGACGTAGATCTTGCGCTCCGGAGGGTCGATCCGGGTGATCGTGCCGGCGGGCAGCACGATCTTCTTGTCGAAGACCCAGAAGCCGATGTCGACGACCACGTAGCTGTCGTCCGCCATGGTGCTCTCTTCCTCCACCAGGCCGATTTTCCCGTCGGTGGCCTCCACGTCGAAGCCGATGAGGTCCAGTGTCTGGTCGCCGCCGTAGACGTCGGAACGGTACGTCCATATGTTTTCGCTCGCCATGTTCAAACTCTTCTCACCTGAGAGGGACCTCACACCTGTCTCGTCTACCCGCCGAGGCCCAGCTAAACGAGCCGAGTAGAAGATCAACTGTAACCCGCCGGCCGTGCCCGGCCCGCCGGGTCGAGGCTCATGCCTTGCCGCGTCCGGAGAGCCGCCGGCTCGCGAAGGCGACGGCGAGGCTCACCCCGGCCACACCCAGGTAGATCCAGTGCGGAGTCGGCTCACCGCCGGAAGCGCCGGACGAAGGCGTGGCGACGGTCACCGGAGGGCGGGTGGCCGTACCGAGAGCGGTGAGGAGTTCGGCGGTGAGCGGCTCCCCGTTCTGCGTCCCGTCCTCCGTGCGCAGAGGGGCTCCGCCCGGACGGACCATCCGGTTGCCCGCGCACAGCGAGGTGTGCAGGGCCACGCCGGGATCGACCGCGAACAGGCCGGACTCGCCCGCGGAGGCGAACACCAGATAGCGCGATCCGGCGGTGAAGCGGTATCCGCACGCGGCCTCGTCGGCGTTGGTGGCCACCTCGAACTCGGCGCTCGCCTTCCCCTTGTAGACCTGGTCGGCCCGGAAGGTGTAGACGACCGGCGGGGTGGGACCGAGCGGGTCGCCGTCGAGCTTGCGGGCGGCCGTCATCGTCCCGGTGAAGACGGCGGCGGACTCCTTCACCTGCTCCGCCGGCTCAAGGGGGGCGCAACTGCAGGCGCACGCCGTACCGGGAGCGATCATCAGGGTCGCGGTGACAAGCAGCAGGATGACGAGCAGCCGATGTCTCATGCCCTCATGACGTACGTCTCCCCGGGGCGGTTCGATGACGGGGGTCGCCCGGTGCTCACGTGCGGTCGGGAGTCACGGGTGTTCACGTGCGCGGGCGGAGCCGGGGGGTTCCGGGTGTTCACGTGCGCGGATCGTCGCGTCGGACGTCGTCCCGTTCCCCGTTTCGCGCCCGCTGCCCTGGAGGCCGGGCGGTGGGCGCTCCCCGGCCCGCCTCGACGCGGCGAGCGGCCAGGTGCCCGGGGTCCGGCCAGCGCACGCCGTACGCCCAGCCCGCTCGTTCGAGCCAGCGGATCAACCGGGCGCTCGGGTCCATCTGGCCTTTGAGCACGCCGTGCCGGGCGCAGGTCGGTTCGACGTGGTGCCAGTTGTGCCAGCCCTCACCGAGGGTCAGGAACGCCACCCACCGGACGTTGGACGACCGGTCCCTGGTTGTGAAGGGACGCTCGCCGAAGGTGTGGGCGACGGAGTTCACCGACCAGGTCACATGGTGCACCACGGCGTAGCGGACCAGCCCGCCCCAGAAGAGGGCGGTCCACACGCCGGTCCACGACATCGTCCACAGCCCTCCCGCCGCGGCGGGCAGCAGGAAGGACAGCGCCGCGACGGCCGGGTAGGCGGAGTCGAACCGCCGGACGTCCGGGTCGGCCAGCAGGTCCGGTACCCAGTGCTGCCGGACGGAGCGGTGGCGCGCGGTGTAGAACCAGCCGACGTGGGCGTGCGCCATGCCTCGCAGCAAGGCCGGGCCGCTGTCGCCGTACCGCCACGGCGAGTGCGGATCGCCGGCCCGGTCGGCGTATTTGTGGTGGCGGCGATGCTCGGCCGCCCACAGCGTGACCGGGCCTTCGAGCGCCATGCCGCCGGCCAGCATGAGTGCGATGCGCAGTGGTCTGCGGCACTTGAAGGCCCGATGGGTGAAGTGCCGGTGGTAGCCGACGGCGATCCCGAAGACGCTGACCAGGTACATGACGACGGCGATGACCGCGTCGTGTGGCCCGATCCCCCATCCCCAGAGGGCGGGAACCGCCACGGCCAGGGTCAGCACCGGCAGGATGACGAGGGCGACCAGATAGGCGGTGCGGCGCCCGGTCGTGACCGCCGCGGTCTCGGCCGTTCCCGGCTCCGGCTGACCTGGTGGGAAGGCCGACGTGGTCACGCTACCCCCTGCGGTCGGCGAAGACCGTCCGATGCGCGGTCCGGTCGCCCATTCAACGGGCGGGCCGCGGGGCGGCGGGAGTTGCCTGGAAGTGACAAGTCGATTACCACGTGAAGTCGGGCCGATACATTGCGTGGCCATGGTGGGGTAATGTTTCGCCCGCTCGGAGTGTGGCTACGGAAAGTGATGATCTCTGTTCGTTCCGGCTTCGGCGGCCGGTTCACGGGTGAGACGGAGGGTCCTGCGGCATGAGTGTTGTCGAAGCGACTACGGGCGGCCATCTGGAGAGATACGACGCGGTCCTGGCGCGTGATCCGATGTCCGCGCTCGCCCTCGTCCGGGAATGGATGCGCACGGACTGGCGTGCCCTCTTCGCGGAGCTCCGTGACCAAAGGCCGATCTTCGTCACGCCCGCCTTCACCGTGGTGACCCGTTTCGCCGACGTCACCGAGGTGCTCTCCCGTGAGGAGGTCTTCACGGTCCGGGCCTTCGGCCCGCGCCTGGACGCGGCGCTGGGCGGGCCGTTCATGCTCGCCAGGGACGCGACGCCGATGAACTGGCGGGAGAAGGGGCTGATGCAGGTCATGCTCGCCCCCCAGGACGCGGCGAGCCTGCGCGGGCTGGCGGGGCGGATCGCGGACGAGGCCCTGGACGCCGCGTCGGGGCGAGGGCGGATCGAAGCCGTCGGCGAGCTCTTCCGGCACGTCGCCCTGCGCGTGTGCGGCGAGTACTTCGGCTTCCCCGGCCCCACGCCGGAGACCCTGTCGAGGTGGACGAGAGCCGTGATCACCGATGGCTTCGCCAACTTCCAGGGCGACCCGGCGATCCAGGCGGAGTCGGTCCGCGCGGGAAGGGAGATGATGCACTACCTGCGCGGCCTGCTCGCCGAACGCCGGGCCGCCATGGAGGCGGGGCCGGTGCCGGATGACGTCTTCACGCGCCTCATCCGGACGACGCTTCCGGCCGAGGTCGACGTCGGAGACGAGCGAATACTGATCAACATGGCCGGGCTGCCCCTCGGGTTCGTGGAGAGCGGGCCGGGAGCCATGGTGGAGGCGGTGGAGCAGATCATGCTCCGCCCGCAGGTGCGGGCGGAGGCCGTCGACGCCGCCGCGGATCCGGATCCCGCCCGCTTCGACCGCTACGTCTGGGAGGCGCTGCGGTTCAGCCCGTTCTTCAAACTGCTTCCACGGGTGTGCGAGCGCGACCACGTCCTCGCCGCCGGCACCCCGCGCCGGACGGTCATCCCCGCGGGGACGTTCGTGCTCGCCGCCCCGGCCTCGGCCATGTTCGACGCGGACGTGGTGGAGGAGCCGGACGATTTCCGCCCCGGCAGGCTGGAGCACCACCGGCTGTACTTCGGTCACGGCCATCACGCGTGCCTCGGCGTGCACCCCGCCAGAGCCGTCATCTGCGAAGTCGTGCGCCGCCTGTTCCTGCGCCCCGGGGTGCGCCTGCTCCCGCCGCCGGACGGAGTGATCGTCCGCGACCACGGCATCTTCCCCGACCGGTTCGTCCTGGGACTCGGCTCGGACGGAAGGGAAGCGTGACGGTGGCACCCGTCGCCGGAGCCACGCGAACGCCGCCGGAGGCGCTCGACCGCGTCGTTTTCGAGAATCCGCGACCGCGTCTCGTGGGCCTGCCCGGACAGGAGGAGCCGTGAGCGGCGGGGAAGCCTCCGAGAGCCCTCACCACTCCGGCGTCCACGGGAAGGCCGACCAGGTCAGGGCCGCGAAGCTGCTGCGTTCCGCGGCCCGCGAGCTGGCGGACATCGGGGTGGCGGTCCAGGAGGCGTCCGTTCACGTCACGGCGGCGCTCACCGACGGCGCCGTGCTCGGTTCCCTGCTGCGCGCTCCGGCGGGGGGATACCGGACGCATCGCGCGCTGCTCCGCGCGGTGACGAACCGGAAGGGACTCGGATACGCGGTCGCCGGAGGCCGGCTGGGCGGCCTGGCGGCCAGGCTCGGCGGCATGGTCGGCGCGGAAAGCGTGGCCGTCCTCATCCTGGCGACCTCGTTGCGGTTGCGGATCACCGCCGTGACCCTGGACCATCCGGAGCTGGCCGACGATCCGTTGCTGAGCAGGCTCATCGAAGCGGTAAGTGCCGACCGCGACGTCGAGTCGCTCCGAGCGCTGCGCGCCTTGCTGAAGGACCGCGGCGCGGTACGGACTCTCAGCGAGCTCGCCCCGGTCTTCGGCGAGGTTCTCGCTCTGCGGGCACTGCTGGACGAGAATCCGCTCAACGACACCACCGCGTGGCTGATCGCGACCGGAAAGGGATATGCCAGCGCCGATCCGATCATCGGCATGAGCAACAGGGCCATAGCGGCCCTCGACAGGGGGGAGGGGGCCGTGCGCCGGCTGGAGCTGGACTCCGGCGAGGCCGCGCGGCTGAGATCGGAGGGCTCGTTGCTCGACTTCCTCCTCAACATCGCCGTCATCGGCACGACCGGGCGGATACTCATCCAGAGCGTGACGGGTCCGGACGGGGTGACGCGCCACGTCGTCCAGGCGCCCGGCATGAGACCCGGCAGGCCCGACAACGACTCTCCGCAGGACCTGCTCGGCGCCTTCAGCAGCGTCGTGCTCGACAGCAGCCCCTACAGCCGCGCACTGATCAAAGCCATCGACGACTTCGGCGTTCCGCGGGGAGACGAGATCGCCCTGATCGGGCACAGCGCCGGCGGTGCGGCGATCATGAATCTGGCGCAGGACACGGAGTTCTGCGCCCGCTACACCGTCACCCACGCCGTGGCCGTCGGATCGCCGATCGACTTCAAGAAACCGGTGGACCCCCGAACCTGGGTCGCCAGCGTCACCAACCAGCACGACATCATCCCGACCCTGGACGGGCAGGGCGCGGGTAACTGCTTCGACCTGCACCCCGACTGGTACGTGGTGGACTACTTCGACTCGACGCACCTGTTCCCGATCTGCCACGGCATCGAGCACTACACCGCCAACCTCGCGAACGATCTGCCCGAGGCCCGCGACCGGATCGACCGTCGGCTCACGCCGTATCGGGGCACGGTCACCCGCTCACAGGCCTACCTGCTGTTCGACCGTGTCCCAGACCGCATGTGACCGAAGGAGCATCCGGATGCCCGCCGTTTCCGAAGTGATCGCCGTCCATGCCGGGATCCTGCGATCCGACGCCCGGGTGCTCACCGAGTGCGCCGAACGCCTCCGCGAGATCGAGGCCCGGCTGGGCGGGGAGGGTGTCGCGCCCGGCTGGCTGCGGGAGACCGTGAAGGCCCACATCGACGCCTGCGTCGTGGCCTCCGGTGACCTGGCCGAGGCCGCGACCCGGCTGCGTGCCCACGCCGATCAGGCGCGTCGCCGACCGCCGCGGTGACGCCGGCATCCCGCGGCTCGTGACGCGACCGGCCCGGAATCGCTTCCGGCCGCACGGTGCGAACGGCACCTGTGCGGACGGACGCGAAGTCCTTCACGGAGCGGTCCGAGCCCGGGACGGCGTGCCGTTACCGGTAGGCGTAGACCCTGGGGGCCGGAAGGTTGACCTGGAGTTCCCTGCGGTTGCCGTCGGCGTCCCACAGCGCTCTGTACGCCTGGACGTTCTTCTGCCCGGCCTTCACCCGATGATCGAACACCACCCAGTTCACCGGCTTGAAATAGTTCTGGATCTCATCCGGTGTGGTGAGGGAGCCGGTGTAGCGGTAGGTGCTGTGGTCGGCGGGCAGCAGGGCCTTGAGGTCGATGTCGTGGAGGGTCTTGGACGCGCCCGGCGCGGGCGGGGACGCGATCAGGCGGTCGAGCTCGGACGGCTTGGAGAGGTTCGCGGAGTCGATGAGAACCGAGAAGACCACGTAGGCCTTCGGCAGGGTCGCCCTCTCGTGGACCAGGTGCGCCTCCAGGGGAGCGAAGGGCTGGCCCGCGAACTTGTGCTCGGCATGGCCGTGGAAGTGCACATTGCTCAAGTTGTACCGCTCGCCGTTGAAGGTGACGTACGGCTGGGGATCCTGGCTCGCGATGACGAACCGGACGTCGTCATGCTCGCTTGGCTGGCCGCCGAGCGGCGGTTTGTCCTGGAAGAGAACTGTCCCGTCCACGCTGTGCGGGTAGTGGATGGCGAGGGTGGACCGGTTGCCCGGGCACGCGGCCGAACGGTCGATCTCGATGGGGCTCTCGACGGCTTCGTCGGTTCCGGTGCTCTGGCATCGGGGTTTGTCGTGGGCCTGTGCGGAGGTGGAGAATCCGGCGAGGAGGAGCGGGATGGCGGCGGTTGCCGCTATCCGGGCAAGGCGACGGCGCAACGGTGGCCTTTCATATGCGGGGGGCGCCCAATGCGTAACTTGTGGAGATCAGATGGGTCTCACGCGCATTTGGGCGACATAAGGGGCGTCGGACACAGTAACCGAAAAGTGATCACCTTTGACGCGCTGAGCCGAGATCAAAACGACCACAAGTAAGCGGTCGTTTACCCGTGGCCGAGACGTCGCGCTCGGTGACGGGAGGCGTCCGGCGCGAGGCCGGGCCGGGCGCCGGACGCTCGAGTCCGGAGACGTCCGCCGATCGCGGGGAGCGGCGGGTTCACGAGGCGGACGGGCGGGTGGCGCGGTCTCTCGTCCGCTCTGACGTCAGGTCCTGCCCTCCGGTCGCGGTTCGAATGCGCGTTCGCCGGAGAGAGGGCTCACCCCCTTTTTCGAAAGAGAGTTCGCTGATCGGGGCGTAAGGGCCTGGTGTGTTCTCCGGTTGCGGAATACTTGCTGCCTGACATGACAGATTCAACGGATGGCCGCAGAGCACTGGACCTGGACGCGCTGGCGGTCGGCGACCGGTTCCAGCTGTTCAACTTCACGCGCAGAGACGATCACGTCGCCTACCTGTGGGTGCTCCGGGCGATGGATCGCCTGCGGGCGGTGCATCGGGTTCAGGTCGACAGCGAGGACGTCGCGGCGGCCTTACGGGAGCTGGCGTCGATCCACGACGAGGTCCCTCAGCTGGACGCGGCCCTGCGGAACCGGCTGGACGCCCTGGCCGACGACAAGATCATCCACCGGCTTGAGGACGCCTCCCGGGCCGGGACGCTGGCGCGCTACCGCAACAGGCAGTCGGTCTACCAGTTCAGCGAGCTCGGCTACCGGGCGTTCACCGCGGTGGAGGATGTGCTCGCCGTCAGGGTCCGCGACGTCAACCTGTCCCGGCTGGTGTTCTCGGACATCCTCGACGACCTCCGGTCGCTGGCCACGGCGAACCGCAGTGGCGACGAGGACCAGGTCTACCGGCGGCTTTCCCGGCTGGACCAGGTCATGGAGGACATGGTCCGCCGGTCCGCCCGGTTCCACGTGACGCTCGGCGAGATCGTCACCTCGACCGAGGCCTCGCCGGAGCTGTTCCTCCGCTACAAGAACGCCCTGCTGACGCACATGAGCGATTTCATGGCGGAGCTCGACCGTTACCTGCCCCGGCTGGACCGGGCCGTGCGGGAGGTCGAGGCCAGCGGTGTCAACACGATGCTGATCAGGGCGGCCGAGGCCGACGACAGGCCGTTCCTGAGCGACCTCGAGCGGATCGAAGACTGGAAGCGCCGGTGGGAGGCGCTTCGCGCCTGGTTCACCGCGATGCCCGGCTCCGCGTTCGGAGCGGCGGAGCTGCGCCGTGCGACCAGGTCCGCGGTGTCAGGCGTGATCGCCCTGCTCCGGCAGCTCACCGAAGCCCAGCGCGGCGGTGTGAACAGGGCCTCCGAGCTGAGGCACCTCGCTGAGTGGATCTACAACACGCCGGACGAGGACGCCGCCTACGCGCTGACGACGGCCGCGTTCAACCTGAGTTCGGCGCGGCATCTCGGTGGAGCCCACGATGACGCCGAGCAGATCTCGCCGCGGGCCACGTGGTGGAACGCGCCAGGCATCGAGGTCGCCCTCACGCCGTTCCGGACGGGCAGGCAGGCCGGTCCGGGGCTTCCACAGCCGGTCCGCACCGACACGGGGGTACGAGCGGATCTGCGGCGGCGGCAGCTCGCGGCCAGAGCCGCCGAGCGCGAGGCCGCCCAGGGCCTCACCGCGAACGGAGCCCACGGCCGGGTTCTCGACGAGGCCGAGACCCGCGTACTGCTGGCCCTGCTGACCCGCGCGCTGGAAGCCCGCTCGGTGGTCGCGGGCCGGTTGGCGTCCGGGTCCGGAGGTGACGACACCGTGGTGATGAGACTCGTGCCGGAGCCGGAGGGCAGCAGCGTCCGCACCCCTCACGGCACGCTGCACCTGCCCGGATTCGCCCTGGAGATCGTCCCGCGTTCCGGGAGGGCACATGGCTGAACCACAGGCGGCGGCGGATGTCCAGATCGGCGACCTCGGCGCCTACCAGGACGCGGTGCGGCTGGTGCTCACCAGCGATCTGATCACGGTGGTTCACCCCCGGCCCGGGATGCTGGACCGGGTACTGCCCTGGGCCGACCAGCTCACCCGGGATTTCCGCGAGCTGTTCGGCTACACCCTGATCGCGACGACCCATCAGGTGCGGTTGATCCGCCGGCTCGACACTCTGAACCCGTCACGAGTGAAGATCTTCACGAACAGGGCGGGCAGGGCGTTCGACCGCAGACGGCTGGCCTATCTCTGCCTGGTGCTCGGGTCCTTCCAGAGGTCACGGGTGGAGATCAGCCTGGCCGACCTGGTCCGCCTGTTCGGCCCGGTCGCCAACTCCATCGAAGGTCTCGGCTTCGATCCGGTCGTCCCCGGGCACAAGGGGGCGGTGGTGGACGTGCTCGGCTGGCTGGTGGAGCGCGGAGCGCTGCGGTTGTCCGACGGGTCGGCCGAGGCGTGGGCACGCGGCGACGGCGGAGATGCCGACGCCCTGTACGACATCGACCACGACATCTGCGCGACGATCTTCAGGCCCGCTCGCCCCGTGCAGCATCTGACCAGCGCGGCGGGGCTGCTGGAGGGCTGGGGGGGTTCTGCCGAGAGACGGGCGCGCAGGCTCCTGCTGGAGCAGCCGGTGGTCTACTACGCCGACCTCGACGCGGAGACGGCCGCGGTGCTCCGGCGCGACGACGTCGTGGAGAACCTGGCCCGGCTCACCGGTCTGGTCGTGGAACGCCGGGCGGAGGGCGTCCTGCTCGCGGATCCGGGCGGAAGGTTCACCGACAGGCCTTTCCCGGGCAGGGGCGGGGTGGTCAACCGCGCGGCCGGACTCCTCCTCGCGAGGTTCGCCGACGTCCTGGAGGAGCCGGGCGCGCTCGGAGCGGTGGAGCCTCCGGCGGAGGCCGACCTACAGCAGGATCTGCTCCTGCGGATCGACTCCGCGCTGCCGCGGGCCGGTGTCGTACACGATCTGGCGTGGTCGTCGGCGGAGCGGGCTCCCGCGCCACCGCAGCGCCCCGAACGGCTGGTCCTGGTCGAACGGCACAGGCTGGAAATCCTGATCGAGGAGCTGTACGAACAGTTCGGCGCGGCCTCCTTCACCGGAGCCTGGCAACAGGACCCGCTGGGGCTCCTCGACGCCGCGCTCCTCCTGCTCACGGACCTGCGCCTGGTGCGCCCCGTTCCCGGCGGGGTGCTGCTGCTTCCGGCGGCGGTCCGCTACCGCAACATCACCCTGGCGATCCCGGCACCGCCCGAGGGCCAGCTCGACGTCTTCGAAGGAGGTTCGGTGTGACGCGGTTCAGGCCGTCCCGGGCCGGATTGATCAACATCTGGGACTACACGGACGAGGAGTTCGTGTTCGCGGACGGCAGGCTGGTGCTGCGCGGGCACAACGGCTCCGGGAAGACCAAGGCCCTGGAGGTGCTGTTTCCCTTCGTCCTGGACGGAGTGGTCGACGCTCGCCGGCTGGATCCCTTCAGCGGCGAGAACCGCACGATGAAGTCCAACCTCCTGTACCGGGGACAGGAATCGGAGTACGGATTCGTCTGGATGGAGTTCGCGGCGGCCGGACGGACCGTCACACTGATCATCGCGCTGCGCGCCCACAAGGACCGGCCGGCGGTCAAGACGTCCTTCTTCGTGACGGCCAAACGGCTCGGGATCGACTTCGGGCTGCTCTCCGAGGATTCCCGGCCGCTGACCGAGCAGCAGCTGAAGCGGGTCCTTGAACCCGAGGCGTGGTACGACAGCGCCACCGACTACCGGGACGCCGTCGACGCCGCGCTCTTCGGTCTCGGGCGAGAACGCTACACGCAACTGCTCGACCTGCTGCTCGCGCTGCGCAGGCCGTTGCTGGCCAAGGACCTCGATCCGGGGAAGGTCTCCGACACCCTCACCGCGGGGCTGAGCCCCGTCACCGAAGACCTCGTCGAGCAGGCCGCCCGCGACTTCGAGAACCTCGCGGCGGTCCAGCGGCTGGTCGACGACCTGACCTCGGCCGACGGCGCCGCCCGTGCCTTTCTGGGGTGTTACGCCGACTACCTCAGGGTCAATGCGCGCTTCCACCTCGACCGGATCGGAACGCGCACCGAGCAGGTGGTGGGACACGCCACCGCGATCGCCGAGGCACGGGCCGAGATGCGCCGTGCGGGCGCCGCCCAGGACGAGGCCAAGGAGGCCCGCAGGGTCGCGGGCGTCGAGCAGAACAGGCTCGTCGGCAGGCTGGAGGGCCTCAAGAAGCACGAGGCCTACACCGCTCAGGGCCAGCTCGACAGCCTGCGCGGGCAGGTCGGCCAGGGAGCCCAGGAGATCGCCAGGGAGCGGGAGGCGAACGCCAGGGCCGCCGCGCACATCGTGGATCTCGACCGCGAAGCCGGCGAGGTCGAGCGGCAGCTCAAGAACGCTCGCGAGGCGGTCGGCCGGCAGTCCTCCGACATGGCCGAAGCCGCCGGGCTCGCCGGGCTCACCGTCCCGGACGACGGTGACCTGCGGGAGGCCCGTGCCCAGGCCACCGCCCGTCTGGAGGACGTCGAGGACGTACGGCGACGGCTCGCGACGCTTGGCGAGGCGGAGCGGGACCGCGGGCACGCGGAGCAGGCCCTGCAGAAGGTGGATGCGAAGATCGAGGCCGGCGAGCGGGCCTGCGAGAGTGCCGAGCGGGAGCTTGCCGAAGTCCGGGCTCGGGCGGAGGAGGACCTGCGCGCCTGGGCGGGCAGGTGGTCCGGGGATCACCCGGATCCCGTGGCGAGTGCCACCGACGTCGCGGTCCTCGTCGAGAGCCTGGCTCACCTGGGGGAGGCCGGGGCTCCGAGCCTCGGCGAGGTCTTCGGAGACCTGACCGAAGCACGGCGCACGGCGCTCGTCACCCAGGTGGCCGGGCTGGAGACCAAACTGGGTGAGCTCGCGGCGGAGCTCGAACGGCTCACCGCGTCGCGGGACGAGGTCGCGGCCGAACGCGACGACGCGCCCCCGCTCGCGGCCACCCGCCACGCCGCCCGGGACGAACGGCCGGGAGCCGCCCTCTGGCAGCTCGTCCGGTTCGCCGACGGGGTCCCGGACACCGAGGCCGCGGCCGTGGAGGGGGCGCTGGAGGCGGCCGGACTGCTCACCTCCTGGATCCACCCCGATCCGAGGCTCACCGAGGCCGCCCTGGAGATGGCCGAAGCCGACACCTACCTGCTGCCGGCGCCGGCCGGGCGGCGGCCGGCGGGACGAACCCTGGCGAGCGTCCTGGTTCCCGAAGAGCAGGGTCCGGTTCCCGCCGAGATCGTCTCCGACGTGCTCGGCTCGATCGCGCTGACCGACGAACTCACCGTCACCTCCCCGGCGCCCGCGATCAGCGGGCGGGGGCAGTTCAGCTCCGGGATTCACCTGGGCGCGCAGCCCAAGGCGGCGCCGGAGTACATCGGCGCCACCCACCGTACGACTCGGAGAAAGGCGAGGATCGCCGAATACGAACGACGGATTCAGGCCGGGTCCCAGGAGCGGGCGCGCGGCGAGGCGGAGCGTGACGCGCTCCAGCGGCGCCTGGACGACATCGGCCGAGCCCGGGTCGAGCTACGGCCCATGGCCAAGAACCTTCTCAAGACCACAGCCGTGCTGGCCGAGAAGTCGACGCTGCTGGCGGCCGCGCGGATGGAGCGCTTCGAGGCCGCGACCGTTCTGGACGGCACCACGGCCGAGGTGGACGCCGAGCGGCGCAGGCTCCGGCAGACCGCCGCGGACCGGAACATGCCCTCCGACGCGGCGGAGGTCGAGACGATCGCCCGGGCGATCGCCGATTTCACCAGGGCGGCGGAGGGGCTCGGCCAGAGGCTCACCGGAGTCGAGACCCTGGGACAGGACCTCGCCGGGCGTCGCCGTACGATCGCGCGCCTCGACACGGAGCACAAGAACGCCTCCGCGGCCCTCGTGGAGAAGGAGGAGGCACACCTGGGCGCGGCGGAGCGGCTGGCCGCCCTGGAGGAGACGCTGAGCGCACCGCTCCAGGAGATCCTGGGTCAGATCGGCGAGGCGGAGCGGTCGCTGAGCGAGGCCAAGGCCACCTGGCAGGCCGAGGACGAGCGCGCCCGCAGGGAGCACGACGCCCTGGTCAAGGCCGAATCGACGTACGAGCACGGCGGGATCTCCCTCCGGGAGGCACTGAGGGAACTGCTCGATCAGCTCGCGTCGTTCGCGCCGTTCGCGCATGCGGACCTGCGGCCGGTCCTCGACATCGGGGTCGCGCCGTCCTGGCCGGACCGTACCCGGTGGGCCCCGCCCGAGCAGGTCGCCGCCGAGATCGTCGAACGACTGTCCGAGCAGGAGGCCGCCCTGGCGGTCGGTTCCGTCCTGCCGGACGGCACGGCCGAACTCCTCGGCCTCTATGACGCGGCCACCAGGGGCCGGTCGGCGGGGGAGACGGCCCGCAAGGGCGTTCGCGACCGGATGACGGAGGCGCTCAAGGAGTTCAACGACGCGCTCAACGCCTGCGAGGAGGACTACCGGCTCGACTGGGAGCCCGGAGACTCCGTGGTCGTCGTGCAGGTCCTCGACGCCGACGGCCGCCACCCGGTGGCCGAGTTCGCGCGGCGCATCGCCGACCGCGCGGAAGAGCAGGGATTCCTCCTGGAAGAGCGGGAGCGGACCGTCTTGGAGGACGAGCTGCTGGCCGGCCTGTCCCAGCAGATCTTCGACCGGGTCTTCGTGGCCAGAGACCTGGTCAAGGGCATGGACGCCGACACCAGATCCAGGCCGATGTCGACCGGTACGACGGTGGGCATTCGCTGGGTCGTGTCCGACAAGATCACAGATCTGCAGAAGGAGGTCTCCGAGCTGCTGGGACAGGAGGGTCTCGGCTCCGAGCAGCTGGCCGGTCTGCGCCGCCTTCTGCGGAAGATGATCCACGAGTATCGGGCCGGACACCCCAGGGCGACCTACAGGGAGGTGCTCTCCACGGTCCTGGACTACAGGACCTGGCGCTCCTTCGAGCTGCGGCTGAAGGTTCCCGGAGAGGACGACGTGAAGCTGAGCAAGAAGCGTCACTCCCAGATGTCGGGAGGGGAGAAGTCCGCCGCGATCCACCTGCCGCTGTTCGCCGCGGCGAACGCCATCTACTCGTCCGCTTCGAGCACCTGCCCCCGGATGATCGCGCTCGACGAGGCGTTCGCCGGCATCGACGACGTCTACAAGCCGGACCTGCTCGGGCTCACCGTACGGTATGACCTGGACGTGTTCATGACGGGCCATGACCTGTGGGTCCGGTATGCCACGGTCCCCGCGGCGGCCCACTACGACATGCACAGCGACAAGGCCTCCCACACGGTCTCGGCGATGCTCGTCCTGTGGGACGGAAGCGAGCTCATCGACTCCGGGGCGGGGTTCTCCGGCAACGACGAACTGGCCAGGGAACTGCTGGGGTTCGCCCCCACCCGACGCGTGCCGCTCGAGGCCGGCCTGCTGGAGTCGGCGGAAGGACTCGACGAGGACAAGGACGAGGAGACAACGGCCCCGGTCTGAAGGCCAGGGCTTGAGGTGTCGCACGGACGTCAGAGTCACGATCACGCTGTGACCGGTAGGCCCGTCCCCAGGGGGTGGAAAAAGGTTCACTGCTACGCGCTGGTCGGCACTGCTGGCGAAGCCACTGACCCCAGCGGCGCGGACGCATGAGCCGCCGGGCTATGGCGCGGGCAGCTCGCCCTGGATTTTTTGGGGCATCCGCCATCGCGGCCGCTGGAGCGGAGGATCTGTAAAACATCGTCGTGTGGTGCTGCGCCATCAAACCGATGGCAGCCACGGAGTCGTGGTTGCTCTACACGCCCGCCGGCTAATTTTCCCTTGATCGTTATACCTTTTCATGTTTGCCGTTCACTCCACCACCCGTGATCATTTGGCTTGATCGTTTCTCTTTCTTTGAGTAAATTTTACTGATAACTTCCTGCGAGTCGAATCCTTGTTCGCATGCCCCGCACTGCCGTGCGGGCCATAATCATGCACGCAGGAGTATTAGTGTCATTGAACGCAGGGGTAAGAAAGACTTCGCCCCCCTTACCTCATCACAGACGCAGCAAACGTCGATTCGTGAACGTCCTTGCGGCAGGACTGTCGGCGATGTTGATCGTCAGTTTGGCTGCAGTCCCATCATGGGCACAGCAGGAACCGACACCGACTCCGGCCCAAACGCAGCCCGCACCCGCACCCGCACCCGCACCAAAGGGTGGTACGCCGGTTGTGGACAAGGTGGTGGAAGCCGCCAAGGAGAAAGCCGCCAAGACCGGCAAGCGCGTGGAGATCCCCTCTCAGCAGACCGAGACCACGACGGTCTTCGCCAATCCCGACGGCAAAACCCTGCGGATGGAACAGCACGCGCAGCCCATCCGGGTCAAAAAGGCCAAGGGCAACGGTTTCACGCCGATCGACACCACCCTCATTGAGGAAAACGGGGTCATCAAGCCCAAAGCCGTCAGAGGCGAGCTGACCTTGTCGGTGGGCGATGACACCGCCTTGTTGAAGAGCAAGAGTGCACAGGGCACCGCGGAGATCGCCGCTTCCGGCAAGCTGCCCAAGCCGAAGCTCACCGGGAATGCCGCCACCTACCAGTCCGCCTACGGCGAAGACGTAGACCTGGTGGTCACCGCGACCGCGACCGGCTTCCGGCAGCAGATCATCATCCGTGAGCGGCCCACCGGCCCGCTGACCTTCCGCCTTCCGGTGGACCTGCCCGGGGGCATGTCCTACGGCACGAACGCTGCCGGGCAGCCTACGCTGCTGGCCGAGGACGGCAAGAAGAAGATCGCCGACATTCGGCCGGCGCCGCTGCTCGACGCTGTGGCCGCCGATGGCAACGGGCCGATCGACGCAGGCAAGGTCGGCAAGGCCGCCGTCAGGGTGGAGCAGGACAGTTCCACCCTGGTGCTCACCCCCGACATGACGTTCCTCGCCGATCCGGCGGTTTCCTACCCGGTGACCTTGATGGCCATCGACTCCGACTGGTGGGAACCCGCCCTGGGCAATGACACCTTCGTCAACAGCTTGGACTACCAGGACGGCTACTACAACAGCAGCCTGGACCGGATCCTGGTGGGTAAGTCCAACAGCGGGTCGGTGCGCTGGCGCAGCTACATCCGCTTCGACGAGATCCCCGCAGACTCCCCGCTACGGAACGGAACGGTCGACAATGCCGACCTGGTTCTGTGGAACCACTTGTCCAACGACTGCGGCGAGTTCGTCGGATCCGGTATCACCGCCCTGCGCATCACCCAGCGCTGGGATGTCTCCACCCTGACGTGGAACAACCAGCCGCTGGCCACCAGCGCGGGTGCGAACACCGAGTACGGCGCCTATCTCCCTGGCTGCACCCGCGGCTACATGAACTACGAGCATGACCTGATCCACTCCGTCAACGACATCGTCCAGGCCTGGGCCGACGGTCAGCCGAACTACGGCTTCCAACTCGCCGCCGGCAACGAATCCGACATCACCAACTGGCGCCGCTACCGGACCCAGGAATACACCTGCTGCAGCCCGGGCGCCCATGCTCCCAAGCTCACCGTCGACTTCACGCCCGCGCAAAAAGTCAAAGTTGTTTTCGGGTTTGATCAGCGGCGAACCACCCTGCCTACCTATGACGAGGCAATAGCAGCGGAGATTGATCCAGGAAAAAGCGAAGGTCCGGCCATCACCGTCGATGGCTCAATCGCCCTAGAAAATGGTAGAGGAACGGCCTACCAGGTTAACCCCGATAACATCCGGCCGCAGGAAGGCGAGACTTGGGATTCGGATCCTGAGGTCGAAAACGATCAACCGGCGACTGTGGTCGAGACAAGCCCGGCCAAGGACGCTACGCGGGTTTCCCGAGATGCTCAGGTAAAAGTTACTTTTAGCGAGAGCGTCGACGGGGCCCGCCTCCTTTTAAGGGACGCGGCTGGTACCTCGATCGACGGCACCACATCAATGGACGCCGACAACAAGGTCTTAACCTTCACTCCTAGCGGGCCTCTCACAGAAGGAACCACTTACACCGCTGAGGCGAGCGGAGCCTACACATTGTGGGATGTTGTAATGGCTCCCCATTCTTGGTCGTTTGGCACCCTTGACGCGAACGAGCGGGGCCACTGGTCCTTTGATGAAGGTTCGGGGAAAATCGCAGTTGACTCCTCTGGACACGACCACAACGCAACACTGAATGATTCATCAGCCTGGATTCCAGGAAAGATCGGCAGCGCAATCTCAAATGCGCCTCCCGTGCAAATGCAAAATGCGGCTCCCTCAGCTGATTCTCAGACACGGGAACGTGCTGCCGCCTCGCAGACGGCAATGGAACAAAGTAAGCAGATACAAGTCGCCGGGGAAACTACCGAGACGAGCGTCACCTACGCGCTGCCCGATGGGAAGTCGTTCAGGACAGAGATCGCTGCTGGCCCGGTGCGGACCAAGCAAAACGGTGCCTGGGTGCCAATCGACACCGCCCTAACCGAAAAAGGCGGGGTGATGCAGCCAAAGGCGATCAAGACTGGTGCCGCAGTGGAGGTCTCTAGCGGCGGCACAGGTCCATTCGTGAAGATGACTGCCGCCGACGGGCAGACCTACGCGTTGCGCTGGCCCACAGCGCTGTCGAAGCCGAACCTTAATAAGAATGTGGCCACCTTCGCCGACGCCGCAGGCCGCGGCGCAGACCTAGTGGTGACCGTGTTGCCGACCGGGTTCCGACATGATGTGGTGCTGCGCGAGCGGCCTGCCGCGCCACTGGAGTTGCGCATCGGTGTGGAGACCGGAGGTTTGGCACTATCAGAGGGTAAGGGCGGGCGCCTGCTGCTCACTGGTAGTAGGAGTAAGAAGCTGGTGGCGTCGGCGCCGCAGCCGGTGATGTGGGATGCCAGCACCAAGGGCCGCCTGCCCAAGGCCAGGCACGCGAAGATCGCCACCGACGTGGTGACCACGGACGGCCGCACCGAGCTGGTGCTCAAGCCCGACCACACGTTCCTCACCGACCCGGCCACCAAGTATCCGGTGCGGGTGGATCCGACCACCACGTTGCCGTTCAACCATGATGTGGAGGTCTGGGCCACCGACACCGCGAACCAGCCGGCCATTCCGAATGGCGATTATCTGATGGCCGGGCGGATGTTCGGCACCTTGTCCCGGGTGCACCTGCGCTTCGACACCGCCACCCTGGCGGGCGCCGCGGTGACCGACGCCAAGCTGTCGCTGCTCAACATCGACGCCCAAGGCTGCGGCGCCACGGTCGGGCCGGGCATCCAAGCCCGACGCCTGACCTCGGCGTGGGATGAGAACAACCTCTACTGGGCCAACAAGCCGACCTCCACCGCCGAGGACGCCCAAATCAACAGGGCAGCCCTCAACCCGAGCTGCGAGCCGACTCCGCTGGAGTGGCCGGTCACCGCCATCGCCCAGGACTGGTCCGCCGGCGCCGCCAACCACGGCCTGGTGCTACAGCACCCCAACGAGGCCAACACCGCCGACAACTACCGGGTCTTCCCCGCCTCCGAGGAGACCTTCGACTTCAACTCTCCGCCCAAGCTGACCATCACCACCTCCGGATCGGCTTCAGCTCCGGCGATCACTGGTTTGACGGTGACCCCGGCGCAGAACGTGGCGGGCATCACGACGGTCACCTCCCCCACCCCGCAACTCGCGGCGACTGTCTCCGACACCGCAGGGGGCAACCTGACCGGCCAGTTCGAAATCGAGCACGACCCCACCGCCACCGAGCAGGGCACTGGCCAGATCTGGACCGGAACCTCGACCGCGGTGGCCTCCGGTGCTCAGGCCACGGCCGTCGTCCCGGCAGGAAAGCTGACCGACGGCTGGAAGGTCCGTTGGCGCGCCAGTGCGGCCTCGGCTACTGCCACCTCGGCGTGGTCGGCCTGGCAGCAGGCCACCATCGACGTGCCCGACCCGACGGTCGGCCAGTTCCAGGTCACCCCTTCCACTCTGGTGGGCGGCAAGACCGTCACCACCAGCCTCACCCCGAAGCTGCTCACCACCGTCACCGACCCTGGCACTCATCCGGTCCGGGCTGAGTTCGAACTCGAGCACGACCCGGCCGCCACCGGACAGGGCACCGGCCAGATCTGGACCGGCGCCGTCGACAATGTCGACTCTGGCACCCAGGCCACCATCACCGTCCCCGGCGGCAAGCTGACCGATGGCTGGCTAGTGCGCTGGCGCGCTCGCGCGGTTGCTGGAGAATCGTCCTCGGCCTGGTCGGACTGGCAGCAGGTCGCAGTAGACGTCATTCACCCCGGTGAGGAACCGCTAGCACAGACCACCGGGCCAGTGATCCATACCGACCAGAGTTTCACCGTTGCCGCTTGGCTGCGATGGAACGATAAGGACGGCGACTACACGGTCATCGAACAGAAGGGTGTCCACCAGGCGCCGTTCCGGCTAGGAAATGACCCCGACCGCGGCTTACTCTTCACTTTCACCAGCGCCGACACCACTGATGCGACAACCGAGGGTGCGCTCTCCGATGTCGAACCGCCGGTCAATGAGTGGTTCCATCTCGCCGGCGTGTATAACGCCACGGCTAAAACTGCGACATTGTACCTTAATGGTGACCCAGTCAAGTCTGGACCGGTCAGCTTCACCGCCTGGAATGCTGATACTGCCATGACGCTGGGAACCAGCATGATCGGTGATCTCGACGAGGTGCGTGCCTATCAGCGAGTATTGGCCGCACCTGAGATTGCATCTTTGTCTGATATCGCAGCTTATAGCGCCTCAGGCGTAAAATTTCCTCTCCCTGCCAAGAAGGGCGTAGAAGCCTCGTCAATGGCGGACCCCGTAGTCCCTAAATTCGACTACGAACGCCACTCGATCGAAACTTGCAACGAAAAGCTCACGCCAAGCGGGTTGTATCACACTGCCGAGGGGTTTGCTGAAGTTCGCCCTTACAGTGGATGTTGGACGAAATGGCTCGGATGGGGAGAGTGGGAGATAGACCGAGTTAAAAGCGTCGCTGCTGGTAGGCCGATCCCTATGCCGGATAGCAACACAGCGACGGTGTTAGAAGCGACCGTTGTCATGCACACCTATCTTGGCAATACATATGAAACTGGTGTTATAGGTGGCGCCGACACAACTCAAAAGCCTCGAGATATCACTATCTTCACTCAAATAAGTGATATCCGTGACTATGTGGACGGCAACCTGACGGACGACAACGACAGCGATATATTGAGCTTAGAGATCGACAGGGAAGCCTCAGACGACTCCGAATGCGATCTGAAGGAAGGATCTACTACCCTTCCTCACAAAAAACCCATTAGCGCCTGGAAGACGAGCGGATATAATAAGTTTACTCTCCAGTCGACTGGTGGAGAGAACGACGGCACCGGTTCAATCGCAACATGTACGATAGAGCCTTGGATTCTATACGAGGACAAGTTTCTCGGTGTACTTGACACCGATATCCCACTCTGGAATAAGCCGGAAACCCGAATCTATAACGACCGGCAATCTCCACACGTGCGTTGCGACAGCAAGGTGATGGGCAACAAAGTAGGGAAGGACTACTACAAGCACAAGGGAGCGTGCATCTTCCCCGCAGCGGACCGGATCTTTACCATGAGTCGCAGCGACTTCAACATCAGCAACCCGATACCTTCTCATGAAGTTAACAACGGTCCCGTACAAAACATTGACAAGGCGCTTAAGGACTCAGCCAATACCAATCCACCACTAAACGGGACTCCTCAGCCGAAAAACATTCCAGGCAACTATGGGCCGGGCGATAAGCCGCTAGGAACGGCTTTAATTCGAACGACGAAAGAGAGCGAAGTAACTGCGAACCGTACGACCATAAAAGGTCCATGCGATCTTTATTACCCCAACCGAACTGCAAACAGCCAACAATGCGACGAGTATCCCTTCGGGTCCACGCAGAATGGGGCAGCGAAAGCCAACGGGCACTATGCGATCATGGCGGTGAATACCAAAAAGAATGGCTACCACGGTCGACAGCTGGCTGCATTCTATTCACGCTATCGCGTCGGTGGAGAAAATAAATTCTGGATACGAATTATTAATTAAGTAAATAAGTGGCGGCGTCGCCGGAACGGTCGTTCCGGCGACGCCGCCACGGCATGAGAGGAATAGACGAGTGAATTCGTCCACTGATATATGGGACCTTATGGATTCTTGTGGGATGGCGGAGTCCTTCATGGGGGCATGGTGTGAAGGACTTTCTGTAGGAGAAGTAGCGGAGCGCCTCCGTGTCGATCCCGGTTCCATGATTGAATGCTCTTGGGAGGATATAGAGAACGGCCTAGGGCCCGATGTCATGTTAGGAGGGGCAGTGTGGATCGGTTCTCAGGGCCCAGGATGGACTCAGATCGTCCAGCTTGGAGGACTTCATATAGCGTCAATCGGACCGCAGGCTTCTCTTAGCGCCGATGGAGGGCGTCTATTTTATTTAGGATGGCCTCTGCTTGAGACGGAAGGCCCCGAAGATCTCCAATATATTGTTAGCGGAAAGATTATTACCAAGTTGCCTCTTCTGAGTCCTGAGACAAGATCGGGATCTGATCCCAATGCGCTAGACGCCTACATGGAAGGATTAAATTTCGGCGCCAATTACAGATGGAAAGAGAGTATTACGTCAGCATTAAAATTAATCGGCCGAGTCACGGGGCGGGCGATCGACGAAGATTGGATTGGTGGAGTTCATGCCGGATATATAATCCCAGAAACATTCTGGCCGTAACGATCATTTTTCGGATGAGCTGGAAATAACTATTCACAACCCCTTTGCTATGACAGTGAACCTCTTCGTCCTCTGGCGGCGAGCTGCTGGTCACAGCCTGATCGCAAGGCCGTTATTCGCCTGACGACGCAGAGAAGCCCCTGGTAGACGGGTTGATCACCACAGTCACGCCCGTCACAACCAGGAGCTTCGGATGCTGTTCCATCGTGCTGCCGTCGATGTGTCGCGTTCAACGCCGAACTACGTCGCCGGCCTGATCCGCCGGCACCGCCAGGCGATCGAGTCGCCCTGGCGGCGGCTCAACCCCGGACGACAGGCCCTGCTGGTGCTGGTCCACCTGCGCAAAGGCGAGACGTTCACCGAACTCGGAGCCGGGTTCGGGGTATCGACGGCGACCGCGTGGCGGTACGTGCAGGAGACGGTGGCGTTGCTGTCGGCGCGCTCGCCTAAGCTCGGCCAGGCGTTGCGGAAGGCCACACGGGACGGGGTGCACTACCTGGTGCCGGCGGCACGCTGATCCGCACCGACCGGGTCAAGGCCGACCGGCCGTACCTCTCCGGCAAGCACCGCGTGCATGGAATGAACGTCCAGGTCATCGCCTCACCGGACGGGACGATCCTGTGGACCTCTGGAGCCCTGCCGGGCAAGGCGCATGATCTGAGTGCCGCCCGTATCTGGGGCATCCTGCGTGCGCTGGAGCGGGCCGGAATCATCACCCTGGCCGACAAGGCGTATCAGGGGGCTGAGGGTCCGGTCGCCACGCCGTACAAGGGCAAGAACAAGCCCGCGTCGCAGAAGCAGGCCAATCGCTCCCACGCCAGGCTCCGCGGTCCCGGTGAACGCGCCGATGCCCAGCTGAGGAGCTGGAAGATCCTCCGGAAGCTGCGCTGCGGTCCCGGCAAGGCCGGTCACTAGTGCAAGGCCATCGCGGTCCTTCAAAACCACCGCGTCGCAGAGACCGCTTGAGGGTGAAAAAGACATCCCAGCAGCGATCTATCTCCCGGTCGACCGGCAGGGGCACGATCTTTTTCCAGCCGGGTGATCAATCCGATTGAGCTTGTCATTTTCGACGGTGACGGTGTGCTGGTCGATAGGGAGCACATCGCCGTGCGGGTGCGTTCCGCGGTGCTGACCGATCTCGGCTGACCGCTGACCACTGACCGAGGCCGAGGTGACCGAACGGCGCCGGCGCACTGGCTGGAAGGCCCGGACACGATGACCTTCGACGACATGCGCGACCTACCCGCCCTGTTCGCCGAACCTCGCGGGGTCGCGGGAACAGCCGGATACGGCGAGGCCTCCGATCTCCTCGCGGACCAGCACGAGAGCGTCACCTTCGCTGAAGTTCACCGTGAAGTGCTGCACCCGTTCCCCGCGCGGCCCAGCCGGGTACTGGACCTCGGCGCGGGAACGGGACGCGACGCCGCCGCGCTGTCCCGGCTGGGACTCACGGTGGTCGCGGTAGGGCCCACCGCCGAACTCCGCGCCCATGGACAGCGGCTTCACCCGGCGACCGGCATCGAATGGATCGACGACCACCTGCCCGAACTGACCGCCCTGCGCCGACGTCCTGAGCGGTACGACCTGATCCTGCTCACCGCAGTCTGGATGCACCTGGACGCACGGGAGCGGTCGGAGGCGATGAAGCATCTCACCGGACTACTGGCGCCGGGCGGACGGATCGTACTGTCGCTGCGGCACGGACCGGTCCCCACGGGACGGCGCATGTTCGAGGTGTCGGCGGAGGAGAAGATCCACCTGGCCGCCACCACCGGACTCCACGCCCTCCATCACAGCGAACGCGAAGACCCCCTCGGCCGACAGGACGTCCACTGGACCTTCATGGCCCTGCAAGCGCGGTGATCCCACGCGCTCCGCACCCGTGATTCCGGTCACGGCCTCTTACGTCGGTGGCGTCAACGCGTCGTGCGCGGGCACCGGGGGCCGGGCGGCGGGCCGTACGGGACGCCAGGTGCTCACCAGGGCCAGTGCCAGCAGCAACTCGGCGAGGTCGCCGCCGTAGTACATGATCTCCGCGGCTCCGCGCAGTTGCGCCGTGGGCACCGGCACGTCGACGAGCAGCCCGGCGTACATCAGCTGCGACAACGTGGCATGCACGGCGACCGCCACCCCCAGCACGACCAGCCGCACCGGTACCGACGGGCGTCGCGGAGCCGGGTCCGGACCGGCGATCACCCAGGCGAACAGGCATCCGGCCAGCAGGAAGTGCACATGCACCAGGTGGTGCAGCGGCGCGCCGGCAGAGGCGATCCGATACAGCGGGGTGCAGTACAGCACCACCATGCCGCCCACGCTGAGCACGAGTGCGCTCCACGGATTGGCCGACAGGTGCACCAACCGGCTGCGCAGCAGAGCTCCGACGCGCCGCCCGTGCGCGGGAGGCAGCGAGCGCAGCAGCAACGTCACCGGGGCGCCCAGCACCAGGCCCAGCGGCGCCAGCATCCCGATCAGCAGGTGCTGCAGCATGTGCCCGCGAAAGTCCGTCTCGGCGAACGCGGCGACCGGACCGGTCACCGCGCCCACGACCAGGACGGTGCCGGCGGCGAAGCTCGCCGTCCGCCACCGGCTCCACCCCCTGGCCTCCCGGCCGCGGAGTGCGGCCAGGAGGCCGTACCCGCCCAGCACCACGGCCAGCACGGCGAGCGGCAGCAACGCCCGCGGGTCGCCGCCGCCGTGGTGATGCGTCTCGTGCGCCAGCGCGATCACGGCACCGGCTCGGCGGGGACGCGGCCGCTCTCGCGGCACAGGTCGATCGGGGGACCGCCGCGCTGCAGCAGCCACCCGCCGGCCATCAGTACGGCGCCCAGGAGCAGGAACCCCAGGTCCCACCAGATCTGGTACGGGCCGGTCCGCACGTGGTGGATGCCCAGGAGGTGATGGTCGATGACGCCCTCCACCAGGTTGAACACCCCCCACCCGACGAGGATCCAGCCCCACAGCATCCGTGATCTCCACACCCGGCCGCGGGAGTGGACGACGCGCGAGTACAGCAGTCCGAGGCCGATCAACACCGACAGCCAGGTGAACGCGTGGAAGAATCCGTCCCACAACGTGTTCATCCGCAGTCCGGGAACGGTGTCCACCGGGTAGTACCTCACGCCGATGTTGTCACTGTCGGTGCTGGACAACATGTGATGCCACTGCAGGATCTGGTGCAGCAGGATGCCGTCGACGAACCCGCCCAGCCCGATGCCCAGAACCGTCCCGGGCAGGGCGATCCGCCGCCTGGCCTCGGTCGTCGCGGCCGGTCCGGTCGCCATCGCGCCCTCCTCTTCTCACGCCCGGTCCGATGCGGTGGCACCGGGCATCCGTTCCGCCGATCACGAGCGCTCGGACGGGCGCGTGCGGACCCGGCCGGACTCCTGATCGCCGGCGGGGCGTCCCGGTCGCGCGACGTCCTCTCCGCCCGTCAGCCGAGATCAACTATCTGGGGTGATCCCGCCGTACGGCATGGGGAAACGCCGCCCTGCTCGGCTCTTGGCCCGGTGGTTACCGAAGGTCCGCAGAAAGCCTCGGCCTTCAGGACTCTGTTGACCGATTGCATTAGGGGGCCAGGCTGAGATCGGTGGCGAGTCGGGTCAGGTGTGAGACGCGGGTAGGTCCACGTGGGGTGTCGGTCCACCAGGCATCCAGACGGATCAGGTTGATTGCAGTCGTGGTGAAGACGTGTCCGAGTGCGGTCTTGGGTAGGCCGTGGTAGCGGGTCCGGCGGATCGCGGTGGCCCGGACAGCCTGGGAGATCGTTCCCTTGATGCCCGCGCGTATGGCGTAGCGGTCTTTCCATTCCGGGGTCTGCTGCTCACCCCGTCGCTCGTCCAGAATCCGTTGGAGTGGTTGCGGGAGCAGGGTCAGGGTGCGCCCGTAGGTGCCGCTGACCGAACGGGTGCACTGGTCTCGGACCGGGCACGGACCACAATTGGTGCCGGAGAAGCGGACCTGGGTGATCGGAGTGCCGTTGGATTTGTGCTGGTCAGACCAGGAGACGCTCATCGCTCCGTGGGGGGCAGGTCACGCGGTGGCCGTCCCAATCGACGGTGAAGTCCTCCCGGGCCACGCCGGCTTGGGCCCGGACCTGCCCGATGCCGCCCCTGATGAGGCGGTCAGGAAACTCACTCAGCACCGAGAAGTTGAACCCCGGATCGGTCAGTTCCAAGGCCGGGCCATACTTCCAGTCGATCCGGCCGCGCACCGCATCAGCGGCTTGGCGATCGCTCAGTCCCTCGGCGAACTGCAGCACCGACACCAACGCCAGCATCCCCGGAGACAGTCCGGGGCCACCTCGGACCGGGAACAGCTCGGCGAACTCCTCGTCATCGAAGAGCAGACCGAGTTCGTCACGGACCCGCATCGCCAGGCACCCCTTGGGAAAAGCTGCCCGCGCTACCCGGGCAGTCGATTCCGGCACCTCGCCAGCGGGACGGGGACGCAAAGACATGGCGGGACCTCCCCCACACACTGTCTGCGAGAGGGTTCCTCCGCTGCGCCACATCAAACAATGATCATCACTCGAATCGGCCAACAGAGTCCTTCAGACCGGGGATGAATGCGGTCCCCGTCAGGGGATGGCCCGCCGTCAGGCGGGACATCCCGAAGCGCGAAGCGCGGACCCAGAACGTCAGGCTGGACGGCGTTGCTGTTCGATGTAGGCCTTGATGACGGTCAGTGGAGCTCCGCCACAGGAGGCGGCGAAGTAGCTGGGGGACCAAAAGGGGCCGTGCATGATGGCACGGTTGACCCGGCCGGTGAACTCCTTGCGGAGGTAGTGCGAGGACACGCCCTTCAACGAGTTGACCAGTTTGCTGATGGCGACTTTAGGCGGGTAGTGGACCAGCAGGTGGACGTGATCGTCTTCGCCGTTGAACGCGCGTAGCTCGGCCTCGAAGCCGTCGCACACCTCGATCATGATTTCTTCGCAGCGGCGCAACATCTCGTCGTCGAAGACGTTCCCGCGATATTTGGTCACGAAGACCAGATGGGCATGCATCGCGGAAACCACATGTCTACCGCGCCGGTATTCGGCTTCCTGAGTCATAGACCAGACGCTAATGTGTTCGAGTCGATGAGATGTGAGCAATAGGTGGGGCAAGGGAGGTGTTTCGCATACTGACGGGGCGTAAGTACCGGCTGGAGATGGACTTCGGGCAGCAACTGTTCGCCGAGCGGGTGGCCGGGATCTGCCGGTCGGTGTGGAACACCGGCCTGGAACAGCGTCGCGCCTATCGGCGCAGGGGCGCTTTCATCGGCTACGCCGAGCAGTGCGGGCAACTCGCCGACGCCAAGGGCGAGTTCACCTGGCTGGCCGATGCTCCCGCCCAGGTCATCCAGCAGACGCTCAAGGACCTGGACGAGGCGTGCCGCAGGCACGGCACCTGGAAGGTCCGCTGGAAGAGCAAGGCGAAGTGGACGCCGTCGTTTCGGTTCCCGACCGCCAAGCACATCCCGGTCGAGAAGATCAACCGCAAGTGGGGGCGAGTGTTCCTACCCAAGTTCGGGTGGGTGAGGTTCCGCCGGTCGCGCCCGCTGGGCGGGAGTGTGAAGTCCGCGACCCTCTCGCGCGACGGTAAGCACTGGTTCGTCTCGTTCCTCATCGACGACGGCATCCCTCACATGGACAGGCATGCACGCCCTGAGCGGGTGGCGGGGGTGGACCGGGGGGTGGTGACGGCTGCCGTCACCTCCGATGGGGAGTTCTTCGACCGCCGCCATGCCAGCGAGTCCGGCGTGTCCTCACCGGTGCCCCCGAAGGAGGAAAAGACCGACCGTGAGGCCGATCTGGGCTACCTGTCGGCCGGTGAGGCGCAGCGGTGTCTGCGGCTGCGACGCCGGTTGGCCCGTACGAAGAAGGGCTCGGCTCGGCGCAAGGCGGTGGCCGGTGAGCTGGGGAAGATCATGCGGCGGGTTCGGTGGCGCCGGGCGGACTTCAACGCCCAGGCCGCGCACCGGCTCACCCGTGACTACGGGCACATCGTCTTGGAGGATCTGGGCGTGCGTGGCATGACCGCCTCGTCGTCCGGCACGATCGAGGAGCCGGGTTCGCGGGTCGCTCAAAAGTCTGGCCTCAATAAGGCGATCTTGGATAAGGGCTGGTACGGGCTGGAAGTCGCGTTGCGGTCCAAGGCGCGCTATACCGGCAGCGTCATCGGTAAGGTCTCTGCTGCCTACACCTCCCAGACGTGCTCGGCTCCGGCCTGCGAGACGGTGGACGCGAAGAGTCGTGAGAGCCAAGCCCTCTTTTGTTGCACCACCTGCGGGTATACCGGGCACGCTGATGTGAACGCCGCGAAATGCATCAAGGCCAAAGGACAGGCGGCCGGGCCGGTCGTCTCAGGGCGTGGAGACTCAGGGGTTGCCCGGGTCGGTGAAGCGTCAAGCACCCCGTTCCATAGCTCGCGGCGTGCCGCGAGCTGCCGCGTAAGCGGCACGGGAATCCCCGTCCTTCAGGGCGGGGGCAGGTCAACCAACGTCTACCGGTGCTCCGGGGCGTCGGTGCGGGGTTCGATGTCACAGAGCTGACCGATCGGTCAAAAGCTGTCCGATCGGTCAGGTAAATTGGGGGAGGGGGTGATGTCTTGTCGAGAAATATCCGTTCGCGCACCCGTCGGGAGATTCTCGACGCCGCGTCCAGGCTGTTCGCCGTGGCGGGTTTCAAGGGCACATCCCTGCAGGACATCGCCGCGGAGGTGGGCTGTTCCAAGGCGACGCTCCTCTACCACTTCGACGGCAAGGACGCGATCCTCGTCGAGATGCTCGCCCCCGCGGTCGGAGCGTTCGACATGCTCGACAAGCAACTGGCCGGGCTCGCCGACGACACCGTCCAGTTCGCGGCGGTGAAGGGCTACGTCGACCTCGTGCTGCGCTTCCGGCGAGAGATCACCGTTCTGTACGGCGACATCCCGGCGCTGCTCGAACATCCCGCCCTGGCCGACGTGCAGGGCATGGTGGACCGCCTGCTCGACGCGCTGGCCGCCCGCTCGTCCGAACCTCCGGCCCAGGTCACGGCTCTGATGGTTCTGGGCGCCGTCCCCGTCGTCTGCATGAAGCCCGCCGCCATGGACGACGACGAGTTACGCGACGTCCTGGTCCGCAGCGCGGCCGGGACGCTCAACGTGCGCGGCGCCTGACCTCGGGCGACCGCTTTCTCCCCTCCATTCCGACAGGGATACTCTTTTGGCTACTCTGCTGTACAGGCTCGGCCGTGCCTCCTTCCGCCATAGACGGCTGGTACTGGCCCTCTGGCTCGCCGTACTGGCCGTCGCCGGCGTCGGCGCCCTCGTCTTCATGGGCCCCACGGCCAGTAACTTCACCATGCCGGGGACGGAGTCGCAGCGTGCGCTCGACTCCCTGGCCAAGCATTTCCCCCAGGCCGCGGGCGCCACCGGGACCGTCGTCGTCGCCGCTCCCGAGGGCGAGAAGCTGACCGCCCCGAAGAACCAGGCCACGGTCCAGGCGCTCACCAAGGAGGCTGGAACGCTCCCGGGCGTGGTGGCCGCCGTCGACCCGTTCCAGGTCGGGGCGGTCTCCCCGGACGAGCGCTACGCGCTGATCCAGGTGCAGTTCGCCGTCGGCGGCGACGAGCTGACCGACGCCCAGCACGCGGCGTACGAGAAGGTGGGCGGCGCGGCCGAGGCCGCGGGCCTGCGGGTGGAGCGCGGCGGCGAGATCATGTCGGGTGAGCCCGAGATCGGCTCGACCGAGGCGCTGGGCGTCGGCGTGGCGGCGATCGTGCTGATCGTCACGTTCGGCTCGCTGGTGGCCGCCGGGATGACCCTGCTCAACGCGCTCATCGGCGTGGGAGTCGGCATGGCCGGGCTGTTCGCGCTCAGCGGCGTCGTGGAGTTGACCGCCACGGCTCCGGTGCTCGCCCTGATGCTCGGCCTGGCCGTCGGCATCGACTACTCCCTGTTCATCAGCTCCAGGCATCGCCAGAACCTGCTCGACGGGCTGGAGCCCGAGGAGGCCGCCGGCCGGGCGGTCGGCACGGCCGGATCGGCCGTCGTCTTCGCCGGTGCCACCGTCGTCATCGCGCTCGCCGGGCTGTCGGTGGTCAACGTCCCGTTCCTGACCGTGATGGGCCTGGCCGCCTCGGCCACCGTCGCCGTCGCCGTGCTGGTGGCGATCACGCTGCAGCCCGCGCTGCTCGGCTTCGCCGGCCGCAGGATCCTGGCCCGCCGGCACCGCGCCGCCTCGAAGCCGGGCGCCCACGAGCGCGCGGGCTTCGGCTTCCGCTGGGCCTACCTCATCACCCGTCTGCGGGCGGTGGTCATCATCGCCGGGGTGCTGGGGCTGGCCGTGCTCGCCGTACCCGCCAAGGACATGCGCCTGGCACTGCCCGACGCGGGCACCGCGTCCGCGGACTCGGCGGCGCGCAAGGCGTACGACCTCATCGCCGAGGGGTTCGGGCCGGGGTTCAACGGCCGCCTGGCCGCCGTGGTCACCGGTGACTCGCCCGAGGCCGCCGGCCGTGCCGCCAAGCAGGCCGCCACCCTCATCCAGGGCACCAAGGGTGTCGTCGCGGTAACCCCGCCGCAGTTCAACGCCCTGAAAACCACCGCGCTGCTCGCCGTCATCCCGAGCACCGGGCCCACCGCCGCCGCCACGGAGGCCCTGGTCCACACCATCAGGGCCAAGGTCGCGAACCTCGACGGCGCCGAGGTGGCCCTGACCGGCCAGACCGCGATCGGCATCGACGTCTCCGAGAAGCTCTCCGACGCCCTGCCCGTCTACCTGCTGCTCGTGGTCGGACTGTCCATCCTGCTGCTGATGCTGGTCTTCCGGTCGGTGCTGGTCCCGATCAAGGCGGCGCTCGGATTCCTGCTCACCGTCGGCGCCACCTTCGGCATCACGGTCGCGGTCTTCCAGTGGGGGTGGCTCGCGGGCCTTCTCGGGCTGGACACACCGGGACCGCTGGTCAGCTTCCTGCCCATCCTGCTCATCGGCATCCTGTTCGGCCTGGCGATGGACTACCAGGTCTTCCTGGTCTCCCGGATGCGGGAGGACTTCGTCCACGGCAACACCGCGGAGCAGTCCACCATCTCGGGGATGGGCCACGGCGCCCGCGTCGTCACCGCGGCCGCGCTGATCATGATCTCGGTCTTCGCCGGCTTCGTGCTGCTCGACGACCCGATCATCAAGTCCATGGGCTTCGCCCTCGCCGTCGGTGTGGTCATCGACGCGTTCGTGGTACGGATGACGATCGTTCCGGCCGTCATGTCCCTGCTGGGCGACAGGGCGTGGTGGATGCCCCGATGGCTGTCGAGGGTCCTGCCCAACGTCGACATCGAAGGCGAGCAGCTGCGCGCGCACCTGGACCGGGAGACCTCGAAGGTGACCGTCCACAGCTGATCCATCCCACTGGTGGCCGGGCGGCGTCGTGCTGCCCGGCCATCGGTCTGTCACCGCACAGCGCCGACACCACCCGGCACGGACCCGCCCGCGGGCGCCGTCTCTCCCGTGCCACGGATCGGCGTAGATCCGTTCATCGGTGAAATCGCACACCTCCGTTGCACATTAACCCCCTGGGGGTATGTTATGTTCATCGAACCGGGATACCCCGGCTGGGTATTTGCGAGGAGGGTCTCATGTGCGGCGTGGCGGACGACGTCTCCGCGCGGGTCGAAGCGGGCGGGGGCGTCCGCGGGGCGGCCCGTGAGCACCGTGTCCCGCCGGCTCTCGCCGGTCTCGGCGATGCCGGCGGCATGATCGGCGCTGAGGCCGATCCGGCCGACGGCCCGGTCGTCGTCGCAGGCGGAATACCCTGCCGGGGTACCTTGTTGCAGTGAGGAGGAGCGAGACACAGGGGGAGAGATGCACGGATACGCCGACAGCAAGCAGGACCACCTGCGGCGGCTGCGCCGGATCGAAGGTCAGGCCCGCGGGCTGCAACGGATGGTCGAGGAGGACAAATACTGCATCGACATCCTCACCCAGGTGTCGGCGGCCAACCGGGCACTGCAGTCCTTCGCCCTCTCCCTGCTGGAGGAGCATCTGGCGCACTGCGTGGCCGAGGCCACGGCCAAGGGCGGCCCCGAGGCCGAAGCCAAGATCAAGGAAGCCTCCGACGCCATCGCCCGTCTCGTCCGTTCCTGACCATCACGTAGATCGACACGTAATTCCATCCAAGAGGAGTGACCGTTATGACCACCACCACCACCTACACCGTCAAGGGTATGACCTGCGGCCACTGCGTCAGCTCGGTCACCGAAGAGATCACCGAGGTCGCAGGGGTCACCGGCGTCGAGGTGGACCTGGCCACCGGCCTGGTGACGGTCGGCAGTGACGGCCCGGTCGACGCCGCGGCCATCACGGCCGCGGTCAAGGAGGCCGGATACGAAGTGGTGACTCCCTCATGAACACGCCGGCCAGGCTGGGGGCCTACGCCCTGGGCCTCGTAGTGATCTTCGGTGGAGCCCTCGGCGCCGGTACCGCGGTGGGCTCCACCGGCGCCGCGCCCGTCGTGGGCGGCGACGGAGCCCACGCGACCCCGCCCCCGAGCCGGGCGGCGGACGGCCACGGAACCCACACGGCTCCGTCCCCGAGCCAGGCGACGGGCGGCCATGAAGCCCACGACGAGACGGCCCCGAGCCGGACGGCGGCCGATGACTCCACCCCGGGAGGGCTTCAGGTGTCCCAGGACGGCTACACCCTGACCCCCGAGACGACGGAGATCAAACCCGGCGAGGCCACGGACTTCCGGTTCCGCGTGATCGGTCCCGACGGCAGGCCCGTCACCCGCTACCAGGTGCGACACGACAAGAAGCTGCACTTCATCGTGGTCTCCCGCGACCTGGGCGACTTCCAGCACCTGCACCCCGAGCTCGCCGGCGACGGCTCGTGGTCGGTGAGGCTGACGCTGCCCGAGGCCGGTGACTACCGGGCGTTCGCCGACTTCGCCCCCGAGGGAGGCCCGGCCCTGACTCTCGGCACCGACCTGCGGGCAGGTGGCGCCTACGAGCCCGGGGAACTGCCCGCGACGAGCCGCACGTCCACGGTCGACGGCTACACCGTCACCCTCGACGGCGACCTGGTCCCCGGAAAGTCGAGCAAGATCACTCTGAAGGTGAGCAAGGACGGCCACCCGGTCACCGACCTGCAGCCCTACCTGGGCGCCTACGGGCACCTGGTCGCGCTGCGCGCGGGAGACCTCGCCTACCTGCACGTGCATCCCGACGGGGAGCCGGGCGACGGCAGGACCCAGCCGGGCCCGGAGATCACCTTCTACGCCGAGGCGCCCAGCCGGGGCGACTACCGGCTGTTCCTGGACTTCCAGCACGCCGGAACCGTGCGCACCGCGGACTTCACCCTCCACGCCGGCCAGGACGCGACCCCGGCGAAGGCACCCGCTCCCGCCCCCTCGACAGGCCACTCGGACTCCGGCGAGCATGATCACTGACGCCCGGCATGACGAGAAGAACAGTACGATGAGCGAAAGGAGCAGGTGATGTCCTCTCTCACGGACGACAGACCGCAAGGCACGGTCGAACTCTCGATCGGCGGCATGACCTGCGCGTCCTGCGCCAATCGGATCGAGCGCAAGCTCAACAAGCTCGACGGCGTGACCGCGACCGTCAACTACGCCACGGAGAAGGCCCGGGTCACCTTCGACAAGGGCATCGATCCGCAGGAGCTGATCGCCGAGATCGAGAGGACCGGCTACAGCGCCGAGCTTCCCGCGCCGCCCCGGGCCGAAGACGCGCCGCAGGAGCCCGAGGACGAGCTCCTGCCCCTGCGCCGGCGACTGATCACCTCCGTGGTGCTCGCCGTACCGGTGATCGCGATGGCCATGATCCCGGCGCTGCAGTTCACCTACTGGCAGTGGCTGTCGCTCACCCTGGCCGCGCCGGTCGTCGTCTACGCCGGCTGGCCGTTCCACAGGGCCGCGTGGATCAACCTGCGCCACGGCGCCGCGACCATGGACACCCTGATCTCGCTCGGCACCGTCGCCGCCCTGGGCTGGTCGTTGTGGGCGCTGTTCCTCGGCAGCGCGGGCGTTCCCGGCATGGTCCACCCGTTCGCGTTCACGATCGAGCGCAGCGACGGCTCGGGCAACATCTACCTTGAGGCCGCCGCGGGCGTGACCGCGTTCATCCTGACAGGCCGTTACTTCGAGGCCCGCGCCAAACGCCGCGCCGGCGCCGCCCTGCGGGCCCTGCTGGAACTGGGCGCCAAGGACGTCGCCGTCCTGCGCGACGGGTCCGAGACCCGGATCCCGGCCGACCGGCTGGCCGTCGGGATGCGGTTCGTGGTCCGGCCCGGCGAGAAGATCGCCACCGACGGCGTGATCGAGGAGGGCTCCTCCGCGGTCGACGCCTCCATGCTCACCGGCGAGTCGGTGCCGGTCGAGGTACGGCCCGGCGACGCGGTGACCGGCGCGACCGTCAACGCCGGCGGCCGCCTGGTCGTCCGCGCCACCCGCGTCGGCTCCGACACCCGGCTCGCCCAGATGGCCAGGCTGGTCGAGGACGCCCAGAACGGCAAGGCCCAGGTCCAGCGGCTGGCCGACCGCATCTCCGGGATCTTCGTCCCGATCGTGATCGCACTGGCCGTCGGCACGCTCGGCTACTGGCTGGGCACCGGAGGCGGCGCCGGTGCGGCCTTCACCGCCGCGGTCGCCGTACTGATCATCGCCTGCCCCTGCGCCCTGGGCCTGGCCACCCCGACCGCGTTGCTGGTCGGCACCGGCCGCGGAGCCCAGCTCGGCATCCTGATCAAGGGCCCCGAGGTGCTGGAATCCACCCGCGCCGTCGACACCGTCGTGCTCGACAAGACCGGCACCGTCACCGAGGGAAGGATGACCCTCACCGGCGTCCACCTCGCCGACGGTGAGGACGCCGCCGAGGTGTTGCGCCTGGCGGGTGCCCTGGAGCACGCCTCCGAGCACCCCATCGCCCAGGCCGTCGCCCGGGGCGCCACCGAGCGCGTGGGCGAGTTGCCCGTCCCCGAGGACTTCGCCAACCTCGAAGGTCTCGGCGTCCAGGGCGTCGTCGACGGGCACGCCGTGCTCGTCGGCCGCCCCGCCCTGCTCGCCGAATGGTCACAGCACCTGCCGGCCGAGCTGGAGGGGGCGCTCACCGAGGCGCGGGCGGCGGGCCGTACGGCCGTCGCGGTCGGCTGGGACGGCAAGGCCCGCGCGGTCCTGGTGGTGGCGGACACGGTCAAGCCGACCTCGGCCGAGGCGGTCCGGCGGTTGCGCGGGCTGGGGCTGACCCCGGTGCTGCTCACCGGTGACAACGAGGCCGTGGCCCGGTCGGTGGCCGACGAGGTCGGCATCGACGAGGTGATCGCCGAGGTGCTGCCCGCCGACAAGGTCGACGTCGTCAAGCGACTGCAGGCCGAGGGCCGCAGGGTCGCCATGGTCGGCGACGGCGTCAACGACGCCGCGGCACTGGCCCAGGCCGACCTCGGCCTGGCCATGGGGACCGGCACCGACGCCGCCATCGAGGCCTCCGACCTCACCCTGGTCCGCGGCGACCTGCGGGTGGCCGCCGACGCCATCCGGCTGTCGCGCCGGACGCTGCGCATCATCAAGGGCAACCTGTTCTGGGCCTTCGCCTACAACGTGGCCGCCCTGCCCCTGGCCGCGCTCGGCCTGCTCAACCCCATGATCGCCGGAGCCGCGATGGCCTTCTCCTCGGTCTTCGTGGTCGGCAACAGCCTGCGCCTGCGCCGCTTCAGCTAGCGGGGGAGCGCCGGTGTGGCCGGAGGCGGACGCATCGCCTCCGGCCACACCGGCGTTCCGTCACCCCCGGACCCGCACGGGCTCGAACCCGGTGGTCACGGTGCCGTCCCCGGTCGCGAAGCGATCAGCCGGCTTCGCTGAGGGCCGTGGATCGTCGTGACCTTCTCACTCCGCGGCGCAGAAGAAGGGCGACGGCGAAAACGGCGCCGACGAGCAGCGCGATGGACGCTCCCGCGGCGACGTCGGCGAGCATGGAGATCCAGATTCCGGTGAGCCCGCAGGCGACGCCGATCACGGCGGCCAGCGGGAACAGAACGGCGAGGCGGTCGCTGAGCAGCCGGGCGGTGGCGGCCGGTCCGACGAGGAGGGCCAGGGTCAGGATGGCTCCGAGCGCGGGGACGGTCGCCACCACGGCCATCTCGACGAGGGCGAGCAGCGCGAGGTCCAGCAGTGTCACGGGCAGTCCCGCCGCCGCGGCGCCATCGGGGTCGAAGGCCCGCAGCAACAGTTCCTTGCCCAGCATCGCGAGCGTGAGCAGGATCACGCAGGCGACGACGGCGGTCGTGACCAGGTCGGAGGCGCCGACGGTGAGGATGTCGCCGACGGTGTAGGCGGTCAGATCCTTGGTGAAACCGGCCTGCGCGGAGACCAGGACGACTCCGAGCGCGAAGCCGCAGGCCAGGGCGACGCCGGTGGCCGCGGTGAAGTTCTGCCCCCTGCCCCGGCCCAGGAACACGACCCCCGCCACGATGAGCAGGCCGAAGACGCCGCCGCCGAGGAACAGGTTGATGCCGAGCAGGGCCGCGACCACGATGCCGGGGAAGGTGGCGTGGGTGAGCGCCATGGCGAAGAACGACAACCTGCGAGTGATCACGAAGACGCCGACGACCCCGCCCATGGCTCCGACGAGAGCGGCTTCCAGCAGGGCCCGGTGCACGGCGAAGTCGAACCAGCTCATCCGGTCACCCCCGTCGAGATCCCGGACGAGGCCGTGCCGGGGGACCCGGCCGCCGCGCGTCTCCGGCCGATTCGGCGGCGGGCCACGCCTCCGAGCCCGGCCAGCAGATAGAGGCCGGTCAGGACGAGGACGACGGTGCCGCCCGCGGCCAGCCGTACCCCGTGGTGGACGGACGCCTCGTAGCTGGCCGCGAGGCCGAGCCAGCCTCCCAGCACGCCGATCACCACGGCCAGCGGCACGATGAGCGCGAGCCGGTCGGACAGCGCACGGGCGGCCGCGGCGGGCACGATCAGCAGTGCGATGACCAGGATGGTGCCCACCGCGCGCACGGCGGCCACGATGACCACGGCGACGAGCAGATTGGTCACCAGGTCGAGCGACCTCGTGCGATAGCCGGCGGCCTCGGCCGTCTCGGGATCGAAGGCGCGCAGCAGGAGCGGACGCCGCAGCAGGGCCAGCGTCGCGATGACGACGACGGATATCAGCGCGGTCTGCGCCAGTTGCTCCTCGGTGACGGTCAGGACGCGGCCGAACAGGAAGGCCGTCAGGTCGGTGGTGTAACCGCTCTGCCGGGAGACCAGCACCACGCCGAGCGCGAACAGCGAGGTGAGCAGCATGGCGAGGGCGGAGTCCTCGTTCACCGCGCGCCTGCCGGTGAGAAGGGTGAGCAGCACCGCGGTCACCACGCCCGCGGCGAGCGCGCCCCAGAAGATGCCGCCCTCGCCCGCCGCGAGGTAGCCGATGACCACGCCGGGAAAGACGGTGTGGGTCATGGTGTCGGTGACGAAGGCGAGTCTGCGCAGCAGGACCAGCACGCCGACGGTGCCGGCCAGCGCGCCGAGGATGACCAGCTCGATCAGCGCGCGGGCCATGAAGGGGGTGGCGAAGGGCGCGAAGAGGTTCATGACTGGGCCACGATGACGCGGTCACCGCGCAGTTCCAGCGCGTGTCCCCCGTACGTCGCCCGCAGGCCCTCGGGGGTCAGGACCTCCTCGGCCGGGCCGAAGCCGAACTGGTACCGGTTGAGCAGGCACACCTCCTCGCAGGCGAGGTGGGCGATGGCCAGGTCATGGGTGCTGATCACCACGCTCGCGCCCTGGCCTTTGAGCGCGGTGATCGCCTCCAGCAGCGCGTGCTGGCTGACGGCGTCGACGCCGTTGAACGGCTCGTCCAGCAGCAGCAGCCGAGGCTGGGCGGCGATCGCCCGCGCGAGCAGCACCCGCTGGCGTTGCCCGCCCGACAGCGTGCCGAACCTGTGCCGCGCGCGATGGGTGAGACCGACCCGCTCCAGCGCCTCCGCCGCCGCCGCGCGATCGGACCTGCCGGGGCGCCTGAGCCAGCCGATCCTGCGGTACCGGCCCATCATCACGACCTGCTCGACCGAGACGGGGAAGTCGGGGTCGAGGGTGTCGGCCTGGGGCACGTAGGCGACGTCGCGGCGCGCCAGGGCGGGAGTGCGGCCCAGCACCTCGATCGTGCCTCGCACGACCGGGACCAGATCGAGGATCGCCTTGATGAGGGTCGACTTGCCCGCCCCGTTGGGACCGATCAGCGCGACCGCCTCACCCGGGTGGACGACGCCGTGGATCTTCTCCAGCACCGGCACGTCGCCGTACGCGATGCTGGCGTGTTCCAGTCGCAGGGTGACGTCCCGGGGCGCGCCGTCTTCGGGCGGGAGGTCCGGGGGAGCGGGGTCAGCCATTGAGCGCGCCGACGATGACATCGGTGTTGTGCTTCTCCATGTCCAGGTAGGTCGCGCCCGCCGAGCCCTCGGGGCCGAGCGTGTCGCCGTACAGGGAGTCCTCGCCGGCCTCGACCTTCACGCCCGCCTCCGTTCCGATGGCCTGGGCGGTCTTGGGCGGCAGGGAGGACTCGGAGAAGACGGCGGTCACCCCGGTCGACTTGATCTTGGCGACGAGGTTGGAGATCTGCTTGGCCGACAGCTCGGCGGAGGTGTCGAAGCTGGGGATGATCGAGCCGATGAACGTCAGGTGATAGCGGTCGATGTAGTAGCCGAAGGCATCGTGGTTGGTCACCAGTTTGCGCCGGTCGGCGGGGATCGTGTCGATGCGCTTGGCGATGTCGGCGTCCAGGGCGTCCAGCTTGGCGTCGTAGGAGTCCAGATTGGCCTGGTACGCGGTGGCGTCGGGGGCGTCCTTGGCGGCGAGGGCCTTCTCGATGTTCGCCGCCATGATCTTGGCGTTCTGCGGGTTGTGCCAGATGTGCGGATCGCCCGCGCTCTCCTCCTCCGAGCCGTCGCCCTTGCGGATGGTCACGCCCTGGCTGGCGTCCACGACCTGGCCCTCGAACCCGGCCGAGGAGATCACCTGGTCCAGCCACTTCTCCAGGCCCACGCCGTTCTTCACCACGATGTCGGCGTCCGCGATGGCCTGGATGTCGGCGGGTGAGGGTTCGTAGTCGTGCGGATCGACGTTCGGCCTGAGGATCTGGGTGACGCTGACCTTGTCGCCGCCGATGTTGCGGGCGAAGTCGCCGACCTGCGTGGTGGTGGCGACCACCTTGAGCGGGCCGTCGGCCGCCGCCGAGGTCGCGACCTGGCCGGATGCGGCCGAGGACGTCTGAGCGGCGCCGGCCTGCCCGCAGGCCGTGGCCAGCAGCGCGATCAATCCGGCGCTCGCCGCAAGACCGCTTCGAGATGAGAACACGGGTGATTCGTCCCTTTTTAGGGTAGATGTATGGATTCAGTCGAATCTTCCATAGAATGAAAATGATTGTCAAGTTGGTTATCGTTCTGTCAGGCAGGGGCGATGATCGCGGCTCTCCGTCCCCTCCCTCGCGGAGCGCCCGACCGGCGCCCGCCTCCGGCCGACCGGGGCTTTTACGCCGGGTGGCCGGTGACGCCCTCAGGAGTGGCAGGGGCGCGGACGCGAGCCCAGGAGTTCCGGATCCCAGGGGTCCTCGCCGGGAACGTCGCGGACTTCGATCAGATCGGCACGGCGGTTGCCCGCGCACTGCGGGGTCGCCACCGGGACCCGCTCGGAGAAATGGGAACGCAGATCGTCCAACGGGCAGGACGTGCCGGTGAGCCCGGTGTTCGCGCACTGATCCGGGACACTGTGCCGGTCTTCGCCCCCGGAGTGAACGGCGGAGCACCGGCCGACGTTTCGGTAGCGTCGGGTCCATGACGATCGCCAAGTCCCTGCTGTTGTTCGCCCTCGCGGCCGTCGCGGAGATTGGCGGCGCGTGGCTGATCTGGCAGGGGGTGCGCGAGCATCGCGGACTGCTGTGGATCGCCGCCGGCGTCATCGCGCTGGGAGCCTACGGATTCGTCGCCGCCTTCCAGCCGGACCCCCACTTCGGCCGGATCCTGGCCGCCTACGGCGGGGTGTTCGTCGCCGGGTCCCTGCTGTGGGGCGTCCTGGCCGACGGCTTCCGCCCGGACCGCTGGGACCTGATCGGGGCGGGGATCTGCCTGGTCGGCGTGGTCGTCATCATGTACGGTCCGCGCGGCTGACCGGCGCCTCGCCTCCCGCTCGCCGGGCTCGCTCGTGCGGCCGTCACCACCGCCGCCCTCATCTCATCGGTGAGGACGGCTCACCGGTGAGGGCGGCGAAACGGGGGACGCGTGATCAGGGTCCCGAGACGGGCGAATCGGGCCGCAGGAGGTCCGTGAACAGCTTCTCCCACATGGGAGTGACGGCATCGGGGGCGTAGTCCCGCGCCGTCCGTACGGCCGCCTGGCCCATTCGCCGCCGGAGTTCGCGGTCGGAGATGAGACGGCTCATGGCCGAGGCCAGCGCGTCGACGTTCTTGGGCGGCACGAGCAGCCCGTCGACCTCCTCGGTGATGACGTCGCGGGGGCCGGTCGGGCAGTCGAAGGCGACGACCGGCAGCGCGTGGGACATGGCCTCGATCATCACCATCGGCAGCCCCTCGAACCGGGAGCTGAGCACGTACAGCGAGGACCGGGCCAGTTCCTCGTCGAGCCGGTTGCTGCGGCCCATCAGGGTGACGTTGTCCTCAAGCCTGTGTTCCTTGATGAGCGCGCGCAGCGCGGCTTTCTTGGGACCGGTGCCGTAGATGCGCAGCCGCCAGTCCGGATGGTGCCGCACGACCTGCCCGAACGCCGGGATGAGCAGGTCGAACCCCTTCTGCGAGACGAGGCGGCCGGCGGCGATCACGAGCCGGCTGTCCTGCGTGGAGGGCTTCTGGTCGAGGGTGTGGATCGCGTTGGGGATCCGCACGACCGGGGTCCCGGGCAGCAGCGCCTGGTAGTCCGCGCGGTCGGTCGAGGTGAGCACCGCGACCGTGTCCAGCCGGCCGTAGTAGCGGGCGATCTCCTGCCGGACGCTGTCGGGGTGGGTGGCCAGGTTCATGTGCTCCTGGGCGACGCGCACGACGCTTTTCGGGGTACGGCGGGCGGAGATGAGGTTCAGCGCCGGGCGGGTGGTGACCAGGATGCCGTCCTGGAGCCCGGAGACGTAGTCGATGACGGCCTTCTCCACCCGCTCGGTGAAATAGGACGCCGCGAACTCGCCGTAGGGCACGATCTTCCCGCGGATCCTTCGCCAGGCCTTGCGGGCCGTCGAGTCGGGCCGCACCCCGTCACGCTGGTCGGCCAGGGCGGTGATCTCGACGCGCGGGTCGACGGAGAACTGGGGTTCGTCGCGGCGGCGCACCACGCTGATGATCTCGACGTCGTGCCCGGCGGCCGCCATCGCGTTCGCCTGGTTGACCACGGTGCGGATCGTGCCGCCCATGCCGTAGGCGTGCAGGAGCATGTAACGGATCTTCATGTGGCCGCCAGGTATCCCCACGTGACGGACATCGGCCGCAGGACGTCGGGTATCTGGTCAGGCCGGGGAAGATCGCGTCCTTGCTGCACGGTCCCTGTCTGGATCTTGTCCTTCCAGTCGCCGAGGCCTTTCTGGATCACGGCCTGCGTGCCGTAGGAGAGCATCTGAGGCTCCCAGGGGATGCCGAGGAAGTCGCAGATGCTCCGGGTCTGGGTCTCCGGGTCCTCGGTCAGGTCCTCGTAGCGCACGGTCAGGCCGGTGAGCGCGCGGCGGGCCCGCTGCACCGCCTTCATGTAGCGCAGGGCGTCGAGTGCGGCCTCCTCCGGCGTGCGGCGGTCCGGGCTGGCCTCGTGCCAGGACTTCGCGATGGAGGCGGGGTGGCGCAGCAGGAAGACGAAGCGGGCGTCGGGCCAGCAGGTGGCGATGCGCTCGAAGGCGAAGGCGTTGGCCGGCGTCTTGTCCGCGATGAAGGACTTGCCGCTGCGGACCAGCTCCCGGTGGAGCACGCGATCCCACAGCAGGTGCTCCAGGTCGGCCTGGTTGTGGCCGAGAGCGTCCATCGCCTTGCGCGACAGCGGGGTGCCGAAACCCACGGTCAACCGGCGTACGTGCAGCTCGTGCGGGGCGTGCACCATCGAGTGGGCGTTGAGCACCGATCGCAGGAGCGTGGAACCCGACCTGACCGGCGAGAGGATGAAGATCGGCGCGGTCAGCAGCCGGTCCGCCGGGTCGGTCGGTGGCCTGACGAGTTCCTTCGCCGCCGACTCCTTCACCGGGCTGACAGGGGTCGCCGCGGGCAAAAGCCCTGCTTTCCCTACCCGATTAAACTGGAATCCCGTAAACCTGACCAAGGCGTTGTTGACCGTCCGCTGCCAGCTCATGACGAAGAAGGGTACTTACCTTTCCTGGCAATTCACTGTGTGTTCGATCCAGGTTCCGGCATCGGGCGAGCGACGTTCAGAGAGGTGTGGGCGGTGTATCCTCATCGTCCTGCGGACGGTTGATCTCGCTCTTGAAGACGCGCAGGGAGCGTCCCATCGAACGGGCCATCTCCGGCAGCCTTTTCGCGCCGAAGAGCAATATGAGTACCGCCAGAATGATGAGTATCTCAGGCAGTCCGAGATCGGCCATGGATGGGTCTCCTGTCTTTGATCCGCGTGCGCGCGGGCGCCTGGGCGGCTCCGCGGGCACATGGCGGAGGACCCTTCGTGATCGGAGGGTCCGCGCGGCGGGGGGAGCGAGGCCTTGGGCGAAGTTTATTCATCGCCGGTATGGAGAATGTAAGGACTTCGCAAAGCATCGGTTGCCGCAATGCCCGGCGAGGGCTTCGGGCCGAGGGTGTCGCGGCGCTTACGGGCTTTCGTCTCGCCGGATCGGGCTCGTCCCGGTCGACGGGTGGATTCCGTGCCGATCTTTTCCGGCGCCGCGGGGTCGCGCGGGGCGGTTTGATATCGATCTTGCGCTGGGGCCGCTGAGGCTGCCGGGGCTGCGGTGATGCGCTGCCCGCCGTCAGGATGCGAGGCCTCCCGCCTCGTCCGGCGCGCCGTTCGCGGAGGTGAGCGGAGGTGATCCGGCCCTCGGGGCCGCGTCCTCGGCCCCTTGCCGGCCTCTGCCGGCCGACGAAGCGTCAGGAAATCCGGCGATCAAGGACCGGTGTGCAGGAGAAAGGCGCCCAACCTGTGCTCCGCAGGAGGGAAATGGCCTTTCTCGGACTTCTTTGACGAGTTCAATGAAAGCTCTTATGTGAATGTCGTGAAAATTCGATGGATGAGTGAAATTTGATACCGCCCGGATGATGCTTCATCGGTGCCGGCCTGTTTCGTTTGTGGAAAATCGTACGGAGAGCGGCTGGAGTGTGGCGAGTCTCCGCCGAATCCGCGTAGCCGGTAGGAGATCGCCGGTAAGCGCGGAGGTGGATATGAAAATTGATCACACCTCACAAGCCTTGATCATTTTCATGGTTTTATGAATGAATTGTGGTCCTTGTCACATCCTCTCCGGATTTTGGAGCCTGGAACCAGAATGATGGCATCGCCTAACGGAATCCCCGTCTCCCCGGATCATCGGAGTTCTTTTCCAGCGCGCGCGGAAAGCCGCGTCGTGCCATGGAGACGGCACCGCACGCCGTACAGTGCCCTGCGCGAGGGATCATGTGAATCGGTCAGGCCGGCTGGCACGCACCGGCTCACCGCCAGGGGGTCGTGCGGGATCCGACGACGGATGCCCGGCGTGGGACGCTAGACGGTAACCGCCAGGCTGACGTGGTGTCCCACGTCCTCGGTGCCGGCCGCGTCCAGCACCGCGTCCAGGAGGTGGGGGAAGCGGGCGTCGAAGTCGGCGCGGCGGAGGGTGACGAAGCATCGCGTCCCCTCTTCGCGGGTGCGGGTGATCCCCGCGTTCCGCAGGACCCGCAGATGGTGGCTCAGGGTCGACTTGGCCACCGGTGCCCGCAACTCTCCCCAGCCACGCTCCACGCCGTCGGACAGCAGGCGGACCAGCCCCACCCGGATGGGATCACTGAGGGCCGCCATCACCTCGGTGAGCTTCATCTGGTCGAGGTCGGGGTGATGTTGCGGGTGTTTCATGCCAGCCATGATACGTCGTTCGACGTTTGGCGAACGCTGAGTGACCGTACCGGTCTGTTCGCCGGGGGTGAGCCCGGCACACGTGGTCCGGACCCGATGCCGGCGGGCCGTCGCGGGCGGCTGCCGTCCTCCGCTCCGACGGCCCGATGACCCCGGAGGCCGGCAGGGGAGCGCGCCCGTCACGGCGGGACGACCGGTGGATATTCGATCGCGATCTCGCAGGGATTGCCCCAGACTGGCGAAATGGGACGTACGGTCAGCGCGCTGGTGACGTGGGACGGGAGGTGTCTCGGGGCCGTCGGACCGTTCCCGGTGAGCGTCCCGTGGTGGTCGGAGGTCGAGCCGGTGGTGGCGCACCTGCGGCAGGCACTCGGAGTGCCGGTGCTGGTGCTGCGCCTGCTGCACGTGCGGGGCGGCGAAGGGGCTCGCGACGGTCATGTGACCTATCACGTCGAAGCACTGGAGCGGCCCGCGCCCGGCCTGCTGGTCGCGGATCCTCCGGATGGCGACGCCTCTCACGCCTGGTTCACCGAGCCGCAGGAGCGGCGCTCGCCGTGGGCTCGAGCGGAGGATCTCCACGAGATCCTCGACTGGGCGTCCGGCACGCTCGAAGCGGCGGGCCGCCCGGTGACCGGGGCGGTCGAGCAGCGCAAAACCTGGAACCTGGCCGGTCTGTTCCGTCTTCCCACGGCCCGGGGGCCGGTGTGGCTGAAGGCCACGCCGGGGTTCGCGGCCGACGAGGCGGGGGTCATCGCGGCGTTCGCCCAGGTGGATCCCGGGCTCGTGCCCGCGCTCGTCGGATCGGGAGAACGGCGGGTGCTGCTGGAGCACGTGCCGGGAGAAGACTGCTGGGACGCCCCCGCGGAGGTCATCGCCGACGGGGTGAACCGCTTCGTCGCGGCGCAGGCCGCGCTCGCCGGGCGTCAGGGCGGGCTTCCGGGCGGATTGCCTGATCGGCGCACGCCCGCCCTCGCCGGCCGGATCCGGGATCTCCTCGACGGCGACGAGGTGAGGGAACTCACCGCGGAGGAGCTGACCGCGGCCCGCGCGCTCGCCCGGCGGTGGCCCGCGCTTGAGGACTGCGGCCTGCCCGACACGATCGTGCACGGCGACTTCCACCCCGGCAACTGGCGCAGCGACGGCGGCCCGCCGGTCATCGTCGACTTCGCGGACGCGTTCTTCGGCAATCCGGTGCTGGACGGATCACGCCTGTGCGACTTCCTGTCCCCGGCCGGGCGGGCGGACGCCACCCGGGACTGGATCGACGCCTGGTCGGCGCAGGTCCCCGGGTGCGACCCGGCCCGCGCCCTCGTCGTCGCCGAACCGCTCGCGCACCTGACCTACGCCGTCCGCTACCAGGAGTTCCTCGACGGCATCGAACCCGACGAACAGATCTACCATCGCGGCGACCCCGTCGCCGAGATCCGCGCCGCGCTCCGGTGCGCACAGGCCTGATCCGGCCCGGAGAGCCCGGCTCCCGTCCCCGCCGGCGCCTCTGGGGATCATGGACGGTCGCCGGGTGGCCTCGCGGATCTCCGATCGGATCAGGGCACGCCGCACAACCGGAGCACCGCCGTGGTCGCGGCGGCCGCGATGACCACCACGGGAAACGGCGCGCGCCGGACCGCGAGAACCCCGCCGACCAGCACGCCGGACGGCCTGGCCCATCCGGCGAAGCCGTTCCCCTCGGTGAGTGAGGCGGTGGCCACCAGGGCGACCAGCAGGACGACCGCGGCGACGGACAGCAGTCGTTGCAGGCGGTCCGGAATGCTCAGCCGGTGCTGGAACATCGGTCCGGCCAGCCGGAGCGCGTAGGTTCCGACGGCCAGCAGGACGATGGCGAGCAGGGACATCAGAGCGCCTCCCGGGTCGGGTCGGTCTTCGCCGCGGCGGTGGCGGGCCGGCCGATCGGCAGGAGACCGGCCAGCGCGAGCAGCACCGGCAGCCCTGCGGGCAGGAACGGCGCGGTCGCGACCGCGACGACCGCGCCGAGCAGGGCCGCGTTGCGGGTGCCGCGATCGGTGAGCGCGGGCAGCACCAGGGCCAGCAGCACGACGGGAAAGGCCGCGTCGAGTCCGAGGGCGTCGGTGTCGCCGAGGATCCCTCCGGCCAGCGCGCCGAGCACGACGGCCAGGTTCCAGATCAGGAACATGGCGAGGCCGCAGATCCAGAACGCGGCGCGGCGCCGCCGCCGGTCGCGCTGGCGCAGGGCGAAGGCCACGGACTCGTCGAGGGTCAGATGCGCGCCCAGCAACCGGGTCCACCACCGTCCGTCGAGCACGTCGGCGACGGCGAAACCGAAGGGGAGCAGGCGGGCGTTGAGCACCAGGCCGGCCACGACCGCGGCGACCGGGCTGCCGCCGGAGAGCACCACGCCCACCGCGGCGAACTGGGCGCTACCGGCGAAGACCAGCAGGGACATGGTGATCGGCACCCAGGGTTGTATGCCGCCGGACACGGCGATCGCGCCGAAGGAAGCACCGACGATCGCGTTGGCGAGACAGATCAGGGCGATGTCGCGGCGCGTGCCGCGATCAAGTGTTCGCCATAGCGAATGCATGTCCATTAGAATGAACACAATGGACATCGTTCGTCAAATCGAACGAATCGGCGTCTGGAGCGAACGCATGGAAGACGAGTCACGAGGCGGGGGCGACCGGTCCTCCCGCGACCTGGCCGCGCTGATCGCGGCGTCGGTCCGCAGGGAGCGCGACCGCGCCGGGCTGTCCCTGACCGAACTGGCCAAACGGGCGGGCATCGCCAAGTCCACGCTGTCCCAGCTGGAATCGGGCGTCGGCAATCCGAGCGTGGAAACCCTGTGGGGACTCGGCGCCGCGCTCGGCGTGCCGTTCAGCCGGCTGGTCGACCCGCCGCGGCCGAACGTGCGGGTGATCCGTGCCGGTGAGGGGCCGGTCACCTACGCGGAGAAGGCCGACTACGCGGCCACGCTGCTGAGCTCCTGCCCGCCCGGCGCCCGGCGGGACATCTACCGGATCGTGGTGCAGCCGGGCGAGCCGCGGATCTCGGAACCGCACATGTCCGGCACGACGGAACACGTGACGCTCGCCACCGGCCGGGCGCTGGTCGGCCCGAACCAGGAGGCGGTCGAGATCGGCCCGGGCGACTACGTCGCCTATCCCGGCGACGTGCCGCACATCTTCAAGGCCCTCGAACCGGACACCGTCGCGGTGATGGTCATGGAGCACATCTGAAAGAAGACCTCGTGTGCCACGGCCGGGATGCCGAGGGGGGCTGTGCCCGGCCCCGGCGCCTTTCCGCGAGCTCGCCGGGTGGAGTGCGCGCCTCCAGTGAGCGGGCGTGTGCGGTGGCGCCTGTTCGCCTGTTCCCTGTTCGCCTGTTCGCCGGCGAGCGGGAGCGGGCCCGGCGCCCCGTGAACGGGTGTGCGCGGTAGCGCCCGCGACCGGTCACGTCGAGGACTGGAACACTCCGGCGCGAGCGGCGGCCAGGGCCGAGGCGGCGGCCCGGTCGGCGACCGCCTCGTCGGCCGGCTCTCCGGTGATGAACAACCGGTAGTACAGCGGCGCGACGGCGACCCTGACCACCTCGACGGCGTCGGTGCCCTCGGGGAGCTCGCCCCGCTCGATCGCGCGGGTGATGAGGACGGCGGACTGCCGGTGGCGGGCGGCGTAGAAAGCGTGCAGCGCCCTCGCGGTGGCCGGGTTGCGTACGGAGGCCGAGACGAACGCGGTCGCGATCGGGCCGGCGTCGGGATCGGCGAAGCCGGTCACCACCAGGCGGGTGAGCTCTCGCAGGTCGCCTTCGACGGTGCCGGTGTCGGGAATCGGCCAGGGCTCGCCGCCGGCCAGGTCCAGTGCGTCGGCGGCAAGCCCCTCCACGCTGCCCCAGCGCCGGTAGACCGTGGTCTTGTGCACGCCGGAGCGCAACGCGATCCCCTCCACGGTCAGACCGTCGTACCCCTTCTCCGCCAGCTCGGCGAGGGTGGCCGCGCGTACGGCTTCGCGGGTCCGCGCGGTGCGCCCGCCGGGCCGGGCACTCCCGGGAGTAGTCACTGCCGCCTCCAGTTGCATGAGCCTCATCCCATCCTGCATACTCGCACTAACGCTACTTTGTAGCATTAAATCGAGGGAGTGAACAGCCATGGACCGTTCGCCGAGCATCGCGACAACCCGTCCGCCCCATGTTTCGGAGTCCTGTTTTGCCTACTCAACTGACCCTGCGGGGAACCTGTAAGTCCTACGGTGACCGCCTGGTCCTCGACCAGGTCTCTTTCTCCGTACGGCCCGGCGAGCGCGTGGGGATCGTCGGAGAGAACGGCTGTGGCAAGTCCACGCTACTGCGACTGATCGCCGGCATCGAGAAGGCCGATGACGGCGAGATCACCGTCGCCGCCGGCGGTGGAGTCGGCCACCTCGGACAGACCCTCGGCCTGCCCGCCGACCACACCGTCCAGCACGCCGTCGACGCGGCCCTCGCCGAACTGCGCGCGATGGAGACCCGGATGCGGGAACTGGAGGCCGACCTCACCGAGGACCGGCTGGCCGAATACGGCGACCTGCTCAGCGTCTACGAGGCGCGCGACGGCTACGGGGCCGACGCCCGCGTCGACAAGGCGCTGCACGGCCTCGGCCTCGCGCACATCGACCGCGACCGTAGGCTCGGCAGCCTGTCCGGAGGCGAACAGGCCAGGCTCGGCCTGGCCTGCCTGCTGGCCGCCTCGCCGGAGATCATGCTGCTCGACGAGCCCACCAACCACCTCGACGCCTCCTCCATGGACTGGCTGGAGGAGCGGCTGCGGGCACACACCGGTACGGTCCTCGCGGTCTCGCACGACAGGTTCTTCCTGACGCGGGTCGCCACCTCGATCCTGGACGTCGAGGGCGGGGCGGTCACCCGGTTCGGCGGCGGCTACGCCGGTTTCCTGACCGAGCGGGCCGCGGCCCGGCAGCGCTGGGAGCAGGCCTACGCCGACTGGCGCGAGGAGATCGGGCAGGTCGAGGCGTTCGCGGCGACCACCGCGCATCGCGTCGCCCACGGCCGGGACATCAAGGACCGCAACAAGATGGCCTACGACCGCAACGCCGGCCGGGTGCAGAGCTCGATCGCCGGACGGGTCCGCCAGGCGGCCGAGCGCCTGCGGCGCCTCCAGGGCAACCCCGTGCCCAGGCCGCCGGAGCCCTTGCGTTTCTCGGGCCTCTTCGACGAGGGCACGGCGGACGGCACCCTGGTCGAGCTGCGCGATGTCCGGGTCGGCGACCGTCTCACCGTCGACGCCTTCACCGTCGAGCCGGGCCGGCGTTTGCTGGTCCGCGGCCCCAACGGCGCGGGAAAATCCACCTTCCTGCGGATCCTGGCCGGTGACCTCGAACCCGGCCGCGGCGTCGTACGGCGCCGCGGCCGGATCGGCTACCTGTCGCAGGAGTCGGTTTTCGCCAGGCCCGAGCAGACGGTCCTCAAGGCCTTCGCCGAGAGCCGGGCGGGCTACCTCGAAGAGCACCGCGCACGGCTGTTGTCCCTGGGCCTGTTGCGGGCCGACAGTCTCGGCACACCGGTCGGAGCGCTCTCGATCGGCCAGCGCCGGCGCCTCGCCCTGGCCCGGCTGCTGACGGGCGAGGCCGACCTGCTTTTGCTGGACGAGCCGACCAATCACCTTTCGCCCACCCTCGTCGAGGAACTGGAACAGGCCCTCGACGCGTACCGGGGCGCGATCGTCGTCGTCTCCCATGACCGGGCGCTGCGCGGCGGATTCACCGGAACCGAGATCGAGATACGCGACGGCCGGCTCGTCGCCGACCGGCTTTCGAAGGAGAACTGAATGACTGTTTCGATCAAGGAATTTCCGGTCTCCGGCCCCGAAGCGGGCCCGTACGGCATCACCGCCGGGCCCGACGGGGCACTGTGGTTCACGGTGGTTCACCACGGTCGGATCGCCCGGATCACGGTCGACGGAGATCTCACCTCGTACCAGCTTGAGCCGGCGTCCGGGCCGACGATCATCACCGCCGGTCCCGACGACGCGCTGTGGTTCACCCAGTACCGGAACCACGAGATCGGCCGTATCACCACGGGCGGCGACATCGGCTCCTTCTCCCTGCCGACGCCGGAGTCCGGGCCGTTCGGGATCACGGCGGGTCCTGACGGCGCGCTGTGGTTCACCGAGACCAACGCCAACCAGATCGGCCGCATCACGACCGACGGCACGGTCACCGAGTTCCCCCTCCCGGTCCCGGGAGCGTTTCCCAGCGCGATCGCCGCCGGATCCGACGGCGGGTTGTGGTTCACGATGAACGCGGCCGACGCCGTCGGCAGGATCGGCGTGAACGGCGAGATCGCGATCCACCGGCTGCCGACCGCCGGTTCCGCCCCGGTGGGCATCACCGCCGGGGCGGACGGCGCGATGTGGTTCGTCGAGATCGGAGCAGGCCAGATCGGGCGGATCCAACCGGACGGGAGTATCAAGGAGTTCCCGCTCCCCGATCGCGGCGCGCGGCCCCACGCCATCGCCGTCGACGCGTACGGTGACTGCTGGTTCACCGAGTGGGGCGCCAACCGTGTCGGCCGGATCACCCCGGCGGGTCTGATCGATGAGCACGAGCTGCCGGTCCCGTCGTCGGAGCCGCACGGCATCGTCGCCGGGCCGGACGGCGCGCTGTGGGTGGCACTTGAGATCGGCGCACTCGCCCGGATCACACCGGAGACCTCGCGATGACGAGGCGGGTCAAGGCGTGCCGCCAGAGGTCGGGGGCCGGTGAACCCGCTGGTCACCATGGTCGATGAGACGCCGGGCGGGCCTGCCGGACCGCCCGGCGCGGACGCCGGTGGTCAGCCGGCGACGAGGTCGAACTGCTCCCACGGGCCGATCGCGTCGCGGTTGGCGACGAGCGGCTGAGCCCCGGCGCCCTCGGCGCACACGTACTTGCCGTTGACCTGCGCCCGGAGGCTGACCGACCCGTTGGGGTTGGTGACCAGCTGGAAGGTCTCCCACGCCCCGGCCGAGGGGCGGTTGGCGATCAGCGGTTGCGCCCCGGCGCCCTCGGCGCACACGAACTGGTTGTTGACCCTCGCCCGCAGCCCCACGTTGCCGTTGCCCAGGTCGACGCGCTCGAACTGCTGCGCGGTCCCGGCGGACGTCCCGTTCGCGATCAGCGGCGAGCCGGTGGCGGCGGTGACGTAACGGCTGTTGGCCCTGGAGCGCAAGGTGATCACCGCGGTCGACGACGCCGACGTGGTCACGCTCACGGCGTTCGACGCGCCGGAGGTGTTGCCGGCCGCGTCGCGCGCGACGACGGTGAAGCCGTACGCCGTCGCCGGGGTCAGGCCGGTCACCGTGTACGGCGTGTTCGGGGCGGTGGCCACGACCGTGCCGCCGCGGAGCACCTGGTAGCCGGCCACTCCCACGTTGTCGGTGGAGGCCGACCACGACAGCGTCACGGTGGTGGCCGTCTTCGCCGTCACGGCGAGGTTGCCCGGCACCGTCGGCGCCTGCCTGTCACCCCCGCTGGAGACCACGGGCGGGGTGGGGCGGGTGGCGGTGAGGGCGATCTGGCCCTTGAGCATCCTGCCGCCGTCGCCGGTCAGGCGCAGGTAGTAGTCGGCCGAGCAGGCGGTGCCGTCCTCGTCGAGGGCGAGCATGCCGGAGTCGGCCGGGACGTCGGCGAGGGTTTCGGCGGTCTTGGCGATCTGGTTGCCCTCGTTGTACTCGTCGAACATGGAGATGTAGATGCCCTGCGCGCCGACGCGGACCATGTTGTAGAACTGGCGCCACATGAAGTCGCCGTGGCGGCGCTGGCGGGTGGTGACGTCGCCGGGCAGCACACACGGCTGGTAGTCGATGCCGTGGGCGTCGCAGTCGGCCTGGTCGGGCAGGTTGACGTTGGTGTAGAAGTGGTCGACGTCGGCGATGGTGCCGATGCGGCCGACCATCCAGGGGGAGATCATGTGGAAGGCGTGGTAGACCTCCAGGAAGCCGGGGCGTGAATCCTCCACGCCGCGGCGCCAGTGGGTGGGCACGCCGCCCATGACGTAGCAGCCCTGGTCCTTGAACCAGTTGACGACCTCCAGGCAGGGGGCCGGGGCCCAGGGGCGTTTGGGGTCGTTGAAGCCGAAGCCCCAGATGCCGACGACGGGCTTGCCGTTCTGCATGGCGTAGGCCGGTGAGGCGGTGTGGGCCTTCATCTTGTTGAGCCAGTCGGTTTTGATCTCCGGCTGCATGTTGGTCCAGTCGGTGACGTCGTACATGATGTAGTACTTGCGGCCGTTGGCCTCGGCGGCGGTGCGGACCTTGGCGGCCATGGCGTCGCGGGTGGGGCCTTCGCCGCCCATGGGGTTGAAGCGTTGCAGGGCGGCGGTGTCGATGTTGTTCTCGCGCATCCAGCGGAAATGGGTGTCGACGGTCTGCTGGTCGTAGGAGGAGAACAGGGTGGCGGGCCGGCCGTCGTTGAGGTCGGCGTAGGCGGTGGGGTAGGTGTTGGTGTACTCGCGCGTGTCGGGCCAGGCGACGATGGTGTTGTTGGAGGGGGAGGGGCTTTGGGCCATGTTGCCGCTCCAGTGCCACCAGCCGTTGATCGGGGCGTTGTCGCCCTTGCAGGCGAACCAGCCCTGGTAGCCGACGGTGATCTTCCCGACCACGTCCCCGACGGGGCTGTCGGCGCGGGCGGCGCTGTTCAACGCGGTCAGTAGCTGCGACGACGACACCGCGGCGAGAGCGGACCCGGACATCACGGAGGCCATGAACCTCCGGCGCGAGACGGCCACGTGAACTCCTTCGGATAGAGCGACTGTTCGGGCGCGCCTTGGAGGTGGAGCCGGCGGAGCCGGCACGCTCGATCGGCGGCCGTCGCCGATCACGATCGGAGACGGCACTGCTGGACGACGAGCGACCGTCGCGTCGACGGGAAGAGTCCCGGGCCCGTTCCTTCCGGATCAGACCTCATGTCGACAGAACGCCACCAAAGGCGCGAAGCGATATGTGTCATGACTGGCGTAACATCGGACCGCTTGCCGTCATCCTGACAGGATCCGATATGTAAACGCAACACATACAAGACGTTCCGGAAATATCCGATTGATTTTGAGAAAGAACGTGCAGTTCACGGCCTGGAAATGGATCGGTCCATGAAGGCGGGGGCCATTCGCCATCGGGACGGCGGCACCCATTCATCGGATCTCTTTCCGCAGTTCGCGGGGTCGAGAGGAATGGAGAGCGGACCGCGGAGAGGCTCACGTATGTCCCGCACCCACCCGGCGGCGGCCGGTCGTCACGCCGTCGTTCACGTCAGCCGGCGGCCACGGTGTCGTCCGCCGAGCGCCGTACGCGGACGTAGGTGCGGTCGTCGAAACTGACCGTCCCCGGGGTCAGTCCCTTGGTCGAGGGATGCGCGCCGATGCGCATCGGGTCCGCGCGAAGGGACGCCGCGAGCTCGTCCTCGGCATGCCGGAGGCGCTCGGCCGCCGACAGGTATCCGTCGGAGGCCAGGGCGACCTCGAGCACCTCGTGGTCAAGGGGGAAGACCTCGACGAACCGGTCCGGGACCCGGCGCCCGTCCAGCACCCCGAACCCCAGCGGGCCGGCCTCCTCCCGGTTGGCCAGAACGCTCTGGCGCCGCAGCACGGGCAGCACGAGCTCGCGCCCCGGATCCTCCCGTGCCAGCTCGGCCACGGAACGCCCTTCGGCCAGCAGACAGTGCAGGTACGCGGCCCGGGCCCCGGCCAGCACCCGGTCGATCGCCTTGTCGCCCCGATGATGCTCCCAGCCGCCGGCGCGGCCGATGGCCAGATGCACGTCCCCGACCCGCCAGACCAGCCGACGGCGGGGCAGCAGGACCGCGGCGACCGCGGACGGGGCGAGCGGGTCGTCCTCGGAGACACCCCACTCGCGGCGCAGCCGCGCCAGACCGGCGGTGACGGCGGCGACCGCCGCCGCGGGGCCGGTGTCCGCCGGCAGGCTCCGCAGGCTCGCCGCGACGCGCTCGGCCGCCAGAGCGCCTCCGCTCAGGCCGCCGTAGGTGCGTCCGGACTTGTCGGTGGCTCCGTCGATGACGCCCACGCAGCGGAGGCCCAGGTCGTCTTCGACCGTCACCAGCAGGTCCTCGCCGCGGCCGGCGCCTTTGGGCACATGAGCCCGTTCGGCGATCACCCACTCGCTCACCGGCCCTCCCGACCTCGGCTGGGCTCGTCGGGGGAGCGCCCGGCCGGTCGCCCAACCCTACCCACGGCCGCGGCGAGGTCCGGCCGGGTGCCCGATCAGCCGTCGGCGCCCGGCGTGAGCAGGCCGGTCTCGTACGCCGCCGCGACCGCGGCCGCCCGGTCGTTCACCCCGAGCTTGGCGAAGAGATGCAGCAGATGCGTCTTCACCGTCGCCTCGGTGACGAACAGCTTCGCCGCGACCTCACGATTGGTCGCGCCGCGGGCGATGAGCCCGAGCACCTCGAGCTCCCTGCGGCTCAGCGTCCGCCGTTCCGGCGTGCGGGCCCTGTGCGTCAGCACGCCGGCGACCGAGGGGGACAGCACCGTCTCACCGCGGGCCGCGGCCCGTACGGCACGGCGCAGCTCGGCGCGCGGGGTGTCCTTGAGTAGATAGCCGGTGGCGCCCTGCTCGATCGCGGGCAGGACGTCGGCGTCGTCGTAGAAGGTGGTCAGGACCAGCACGTGAATGCCGGGCGCCTGCTCGCGCAGCCGGCGGATGACCTCCGCGCCGCTCATCTTCGGCATGCGCAGGTCCATGAGCACGACATCGGGGTCGGTCAGCCGGGCCACGGCGAGCGCCTCCGGCCCGTCGGCCGCCTCACCGACGACCTCGAAGTCCTCGTCGCCGGTGAAGATCCCGCGTAACCCGTCGCGGACGACGGGATGGTCGTCCACGATGATCATACGAATCGGCATGTCTCACGACGCGTTTCTGCGGCGGTCGGACGAATCCGGAGCCGAGTCGGCGGGAATGGCGGGAACGGTGGCGGAGATCCCCGTTCCCTGGCCGGGGGCCGTCTCGATCACGAACTCGCCGGCCAGCCGGGTGACCCGCTGACGCATCGCGATGAGACCGAAGCCGCCCTCGTCCGGGGAGTTCGTCACCCCGGGGGTGAAGCCGGACCCGTCGTCACGCACATCCAGTATCACGACATCCTCCATGTACGACAGGGTGAGGCCGACGCGGGTGGCCGAGGCGTGCCTGCCGACGTTGGCCAGCGCCTCCTGCGCCACCCTCAACAGGGTGATCTCCACCTCGGTGTGCAGCGGCAGAGGGTCGCCGGTGACCGACACGCCGGCGGGCACGCCGGTGGTCTGTGACCACTTCTCCGCGATGTCGTGGAGGGCGGCGGAGAGCTGGGCCTCGTCCAGCGGCGCCGGACGCAACGCCTGAACCGACCGCCGGGTTTCGTTCAGGCTCTCCCTGGCCAGGGCGCGCACCGTGTTCAGCCGCGAGCGGGCGGCGGGCGCGTCGTCGATCGCGTCGTCGGCGGCTTCGAGCTGGGTGAGGATGGCGGTCAGGCTCTGCGCGACGGTGTCGTGGATCTCCCTGGCCATCCGTTGCCGTTCTCCGAGCACGCCGGCCTCGCGCGCGCTCGTCAGGAGCCGGGCCTGCAGGGCCGCGTTCTCCTCCGCGAGCGCGGCCAGCCTGGCGCCGGTCTTCCGCAACTGGACGATCATCACCCGGCGTTGGTCGTTCTGGTCGGAGATGGTCCGGGTCAGCAGGCCGGCGGTGGAGGCGATCAGCACCGCGACGAGGAAGGAGTAGAGCATCTCGTCCGGGGTCCGCCCGGGGCGGGAGGGGACGGTGACCAGCACGCCGGCCGTCGCCGCCACGCCCGCGTACGCCCACCACCCGGGCAGCAGGGTGAAGGCCTGGATGAACGCCGCCACCCCTGTCACCGTGAACAGCGGGTCGACGGCGACCAGCGCCCCGGTGACGGCGAGCATCACGACGAAGTAGACGATCATCGCCGTCGGCCGCTCGGTCCAGGCAGGGTGCGACGTGACCATGAACCAGTGCCAGGCTCCGGCGAGCAGCGCCAGGGCCAGCACCTCCGGCCTCCAGTCCCGTAGCAGGACGAAGACCGTCGGAAGCAGGACGAACAGGTACGGCAGGGCGGGCCCGGCGCGATCCCAGCGGGAGGCGCCGAGGTCGGTGGTCACCACCGGAACGCCTTGACGGCCACGCCGCCGGCGATGATGAATATCGCCACCATGATTCCCAGGGTAACCGGGGAGATCGCATCGCCCTTCCACGCGCCGCGCATCGCCTCGACCACGGGGGCCATGGGGGTCAGGTCGCCGATGGCACGCATCGAGCCGGACATGGTCTCGCGGGGGATCATGGCACCGGAGAGGAAGACCATCGGAAAGAACACGCTCAGCCCGATCACGGTCGCGGTGCGCCCGCTGGGGACGAGCGCGCCGATGAGGAGGCCGATGGCGCCGAGGCTCAGCGCGCCGAGCGTCCACGCGAGGAGAACGCCCGCCGCGCTGGCGGGCGCCGACAGATCGAGGGCGGCCAGGCCGATGACGATCAGCAACGCCGTTCCGAGCGCGGCCAGCAGCATGTGGGCGGTCCACTGGGCGCCGAACAGCATGGTGGGTGAGGCGGGAGTGGCACGCAGCCGTTTGAGGATCCGGCGTTCCCTGTACTGGGCCAGCGTGGCCGGAAGGACGACCAGCCCGGCCAGGCCGATGACGAAGACGCTCAGCATCGGCACCGTGGCGTCGATGACCGGCAGCCCGCCGGGGAGGGTTTTCCCGGTACGGGTCTTGACCCACAGCATGATCGCGGGGAAGGCCAGGGCGAAGAACCCCGACATCGGATCACGCACGATCAGTTTCAGCTCGACCCCGATGACGTTCGCGACACCCTTCACGCCGTTTCCCTTCCGGTCAGAGCGAAGAACGCGTTGTCCAGCGAATCGGACTTCGCCCGCCTGATCAGCTCGTCCGGGCTGCCCTCGGCGACGACGCGGCCCCTGTCGATGATCGCGATGCGGTCGCACAGGGCCTCGGCCTCGTCCATGAAATGGGTGACCAGCACGACGGTGACCCCGCGCTCACGCATGGTGCGGACCAGCCCCCAGGTGGTGCGGCGGGCGGAGGGGTCCAGGCCCGTGGTCAGCTCGTCGAGGAAGACGACCTCCGGGTCCCCGACCAGTGCGAGGGCGATGAACAGCCGCTGCTTCCAGCCGCCGGACAGGCTCGCGAACCCGGCGCGCCTCTTGTCCGTCAGCCCCCACTCGTCCATGAGTTCCCGCCAGTCGGCGGGCTTGTCGTAGAAGGAGGCGTACATCCGCAACGCCTCACCGACCTTGATCGCGTCGGGCAGCGCCGCCTCCTGAAGCTGGACCCCGATGCGCTGCAGCAACTCGCGCCGGTCGCTCTGCGGGTCCAGGCCCAGCACCCGCAGGGTGCCGCCGTCTCGCCGCCGCAACCCCGACGCGCACTCCACGACGGTGGTCTTCCCCGCTCCGTTGGGGCCGGCGATTCCGAAGATCTCGCCTCGCTCCACCCTCAGGGAGACGCCGTCCACGGCCTTGCCGGACCGGTAGCTCTTGCTCAGGTCGTTGATCTCGATGACTGCCATGTTCCGAGAATCGCCGGTGGGCGGCGCTCTCGAAATCCACCGAACGGTTGATGGGGACCGGCCTCCATACGGGGCTCCCCGATGACCTGGTGGCGAGGAGAACGCTCCGAACGTCGTGAGGCTGAACCTAGCATTCGCTTGGCCGACGTAGTACCAATGATTCCGGGCGTTTCAGGGGATAGGAGTTCGCCGTGCGACGGGGATGGGTACTCACGCTGGCCTCTCTGACCATCACGCTGGTCGTCGTCGACCTCACCGCCGTCACCATCGCGCTGCCCGTCATCCAGGCCGACCTGGGCGCGGGACTGGCCGAGGTGCAGTGGGTGGTGGACGCCTACGCGATCACGCTGGCCGCGATGCTGCTGCCGGTGGGGGTCCTCGCCGACCGGTACGGCAGACGCCGGATGCTCGCGATCGGCGTCACCCTGTTCACCCTCGCCTCGCTGGCGTGCGCGCTCGCACCGAACGCGATCCTGCTCGACGTGGCCAGGGGCGTGCAGGGGCTGGGCGCGGCGGCCCTGTACGGCACGAGCACCCCGCTGATCGCCGCCGCCTACCCCGACGGCCCCGGGCGGGCGAAGGCCCTGGGCGTCTTCAGCGCGGTCTCCGGCCTGGCCATGACCGCCAGTCCCGTGATCGGCGGACTGCTGGCCGGACTGTACGGCTGGCGGGCCATCTTCCTGATCAACGTGCCGATCGGCCTGCTGATCCTGGCCGCCCTCCGCGGCCGGATTTCCGAGTCCGTCGGGCGCGGACACCTCGACCCGCTCGGCTCCCTGGCCGTCACCGCCGCCCTGTTCGCGATCATTCCGGGCCTCATCCACGAGATCCCCTGGCTGGTGGTCTTCGGCCTGGCGCTGCTCGCGGTGTTCGTGGCGGTCGAGCTCAGATCGACCCGGCCGATGCTGGACTTCGGGCTGCTGCGCGACCGCACCTTCGCGGTGGGAGCCGCCACCACCTTCCTGATGCTGGCGAGCATGCTCGGGGCCTTCACCTATCTCACCCTCTACGTCCAGGGCCCGCTCGGCGCCGGGCCGGTGGAGGCCGGAGTCCGTTTCCTGGCGTTCAGCGCGACCTCCGTCGTGGCCGCGGTACTGATCTCACGGCTCGTGCATCGCCTGCCCATGGGCGTGCTCATCGCGGTCGGGCCCGGTCTCATCGCGGTGGCCCTGCTCGTGATGACCTTCCCCGCGGCGGATCCGTGGATTCCCCTGATGGCCGGTCTGGCGCTGAGCGGCGCGGGTCTCGGCGCGGGGAACGTGATCAGCAATCAGGTCGCGCTGACCGCTCCGGAGGATCGGCTCGGCATGGCCACCGGCATCGTCAACGCCCTCAAACAGATCGGCACCGCGATCGGCGTGGCCGTGCTGGCTCTGCCGTACGGCGCGGGGGTGCGCACCATGCTGCTCGTCGCGGCCGCGCTGGCCGCCGCCGGAGCCCTCCTGCCCCTCGGCCTCCTGTACGGCAGGCGCCCCGTCGCCGCCGGGCGACCCGCGGGCTGAGCGGACGGGAGACGACGGACGGCCCCGGGAACGCCCAGGCTCCGGCCGGCGGAATCTCCCGGTGAAAACGGCCGCCCGCCGGGCTCTACGCGCTCAGGCGCGACCGGTCCGGATCATCGCGGTCAGCTCCCCGAACTCCGCGATGCGCAGCCCTCGCGCACCGAGCGCGTAGAGCCCGGCTCCGGCGGCGGCGGCCAGGAGGACCGTGACCGCCGAGCCGGTCCAGGCCGTCCCGACGGCTGACTGCAGGGACCGGACGGTCACGGCGGCGGTGAGCCCGGCGACGGTCGCGGCGACCAGCATCCGGGCGTGGGCGTCGAGAAGGCGGTGCCCGTCGAGAAGGCCGATCCTGCGGCGCAGCACCGCGGCGGTGACGACGAGGCCGGTGGCGTAGGCGAGGGCCGTACATCCCGCGATCGCGATGACCAGGTCCGGACCGGGCGTCAGCCGCGCGGCCACCAGGCAGGTGGCGATGGTGACGGCGGAGACTCCGGTGCTGATCAGCGCCGGAGTACGGGTGTCGCCGAAGGCGTAGAAGACCCGCAGCATGATCTGGTATCCGGCGAAGGGCACCAACGCCAGTCCGTAGGCGGCCAGAACCGATCCGGTCAGACGGGCCGCCTCAGGGGAGGCGTTTCCGTGGGCGAACAGCACCGTGGCCAGTTGCGGGCCGAGAACCACCAGCCCGGCGGCGACGGGCACCAGGACGGTGCTCGACAGCCGCAGACTTCGGGACAGGTCCGCGGTGACCCGGGGGAAGTCGCGCCCGGCCGCCGACCGGCTCATCATGGGCAGCACACCGGTGATGATCGTCACCGCGATCACGGCATAGGGCAGCTGGAACAGCGTGTAGGCGTTGGAATAGACGCTGACCGCACCGGGACCCGCCTGCGAGGCGAGATCGGTGATCACCACGAACACCGCCTGAGCCGCGATCACCGACAGCACCGTCCATCCGGCCATCACGCCGATCCGGCGGATGCCGATCCCGCGCGGGTCGGCACGCAGCCGGACCCGGAATCCGGCCCGCCGGCCGGCCACGATGAGGACGAGCATCTGCACGGCCACCCCGGCGCTGGTGCCGATCGACAACAGCAGCGTCTGCGCCTGCGTCAACGTTTCCAGCCGGCCCGTTCCACCGATCACCACGAAGACCAGCGCGGTGGTGATGACGACGAGATTGTTGGCCACCGGCGCCCACATCGGGGAGACGAACCGGTCGCGGGCGTTCAGGATCGCCGCCAGGGCCGCGCTCACCCCGTAGAACAGGATCTGCGGCAGAAAGAACCGGGTGAAGACGATCGCGGTACGGCGCTGCTCGGGGGTGAACCCCGACGCGTAGAGGTCCATGAGGAGGGGAGCGGCGATGATCGTCACGATCACCACGACCGCGAGAGCGTAGACGATCAAGGACAGCAGCCTCTGGGCGAACAGCTCGTCGTCGGTGTTCTCGTCGGCGGCCGTGCGGATCAGCAGCGGAACGATCACGCTTGCCAGCGCCCCGCCCATCACCAGCTCATAGATGGAGTTCGGGGTGACGTTCGCCACCGTGTAGGCGTCCAGCAGTCGCGTTCCCAGGCCCAGCGCGGCCACGAGCGTCAGCACGCGAACGAACCCGGTCACCCGGGACACCAGGGTCGCCGTCGCCATCGCCTGGCCTGTTCGCATGAACCGTGGCCGCTCCGCCATGCCGCGTGCCTCCCGCGTCTGGGACTTGTCCGGATGTGACGTATCCGCCGGTCACGCCGGGCCGGGGTCGCGCGGGCCGGCCGGCCGAACGGGTTCGGCCAGGGGGAGGTGCACCACGAAGCGCGCGCCGCCCTCCGCGCCGTCTTCGATGCGGATGCTTCCCTCGTGCGCCTCGACGATATCGCGGGCGATGGCCAGGCCGAGTCCGGTGCCCCCCTCGCCGCGGCTGCGGGAGGTGTCCAGCCGGGTGAACCGCTGGAAGACGCGTTCCCGGTCGGCTTCGGCGATTCCCTCTCCGTCGTCGGTGACGACGAGCTCGGCGTAGGTGCCGTTGCGGCGCACCTCGACCCGGATCAGGTGCTTGGCATGCCGTTCGGCGTTGTCCAGAAGGTTGTTGAGGACACGGCCGATCTGGGTGGGAATGGCCTCGACGTTCACTCCGGAGGTGAGCCCCAACTGGACCGCGAACCGGCCCGTCCGCCGGGAGACCTCCACCTGGACCAACTGCTTCAGATCGAGGTTCTCCAGCGCCTTGTCTCCCGTCGCTCCCACCCGTGCCAGGAGAAGGAGGTCGGTGACGATCATCTGTAGCCGGTCGACATCGTTCAGCGCGTGGTCGAGCACCTCCTGGAGATCGGCCTCCTCGGGGTGGAGCTGAGCCTCTTCCAACTGCACGCGCAGCCCCGCGATGGGGGTTCGCAGCTCATGCGAGGCGTCGGCGGCGAACCGCCGCTGCCGGTCGAGGGCCTGTTCGGTCTGCCGCTTGGCCTGCTCTATCCGTCCCAGCGTGCGGTTGACGGTCCGGGAAAGCCGGACGATCTCGTCATCGCCAGGCGGCTCCGGTACCCGGCTGCTCAGGTCGTTGACGTTGATCGCGGCCAGTTCGGCCCGGATGGCCTCCACCGGGCGTAATATCCGGCCGGTGATCTTCCATGCCGCCCAGATGGCGAGCAGGATCAGCGCGGCGGCCTGGGCCGCGAAGAGTGTGTCGGACCCCCCTGTCGAGATCGTCGTCGGGGCGGGCCTGCCGGCGTAGACCACCGGCGAATCCTCCGAGGTGCGGACTCGTATGGCGGTGAGGCGCACGCATCCGACGACCGGCTGTGCGCAGGTCTGCACGTCCTGGTCCGGATCCTGCGGGGTCGGCCACTCCGAGGTCATCGCCGGCAGTCCCCGGATGGAGGCGGACGACGCGATGACGCGGTGGCCGGGCGCCACGACCTGGATCAGATCGATGCCGGGGATACTGGGCGCGATGGGATCGGTCAGCTTTCCCACGCGAACGGCCGCCGCGGTGAGGGTGGCCGCCTTCTGGCTGTCCAGCCATACGGCGTCGCTGAGCGTCTTGCGTACTTCCAGGCTCCCGATCACCGCCGTGGGTATGAGAAGAAGCGCCGCGAGGAAGGCGACCAGAACGGTGATCCGCCCGCGGATCGATCGCGGGCGCAGCCGGACACGTGGGGGGGACGTCTTGACCACGCGTCCTCCTCCCCGTGGGATCGTTTCCCGTCTTGATCGCGATATGCGGTGTGAGCGGGGCCGGGATCGCCGCGGTCATCGGCATTCGCCTCATGCGTGATGACTGCCGGCATGTGGGCCCCGGCGAGGCTTGACCTCCTCGGCGGTTTTCACAGTGGGATCGTCATCCCGCCGATTGTCGGGGGGAGTCGGTTGTCGAAGGTGTCTCGTGAATACGGTCGGGACGGGTTCTTGACAGGACAGGCGTCGACCATCGTCCGGCGGGCTACCGGCCGGTGATCGCGTCGAAACCGGCGGAAGTCAGGTGTGGTTCGCCGGAGATATGAAGTGTAGCTCGCAGGGGATGAGGGGCGTGGCGAAGAGCGTCGCGGCCTCATGCGGCGCGGGGCTTCCCGCTGATCCCCGTATTCGTCGCGGGGAATCCGGTCTTTCCGCGGCGCGGGCAGGGGCGCGCGGCGACGATCCGCGGACTCCGTCCCCGGCCGCCCGGGACGGGGTCAGCGAATCGGATGCGTGACCCCGAGTTCGTGGTCGGGGCGGGGCCCGAAGATGCGTCGTTCGTTTTCGTCGATGGTGACGTCATTGATGCTGGCTTCCCGGCGGGCCATGAGCCCTTCCTCGTTGAACTCCCACAGTTCGTTTCCGTAGCTGCGCCACCACTGACCGTTGGCATCGCGGCTTTCGTACTGGAATCGCACGGCGATGTGGTTGTCGCCGAAGGCCCAGAGTTCCTTGCGCAGCGCGTAGTCCAGCTCGCGCTCCCATTTCTCGGTCAGCAGTTCCACGATGGCCGCGCGCCCGGTGACGAAGACGTCCCGGTTGCGCCATACGGAGTCTTCCGTGTAGGCGAGCGAGACCTTCTGCGGATCACGGGTGTTCCACGCGTTCTCGGCGGCCTGCACCTTCTGCAGCGCCGTCTCCCGGGTGAAGGGCGGCAGCGGGGGACGAGCGCTCACGGGTATGTCCTTCCTGTGGGGGTGATCGCGGGGGGTCGGGGTGTCGTGGTGACGACGCCGGTGCCGGAGCTCTGGATCCTTTGCCCGCCCCTTTAGAGAACGAATGTTCTCCACCGATCCTGCTACGCTAGAGAACGGTAGTTCTCTCGTCAAGAAGCTCCCGTCGAGAAGACAGTTGGCATGGATCGCGAAACCGCGCAGACCCAGTTGCTCGACGCGGCCGAGCAACTGTTCTACGGCCGCGGTATCCACGCCGTGGGCATGGACGACGTCCGTGACACCTCAGGGGTGTCGCTCAAGCGGCTCTACCAGGTCTTTCCCACCAAAGAACGGCTCGTCGAGGCCTACCTGGAGCGCCGTGACGTCCGATGGCGGCAACGCCTGGCCGATCATGTCGAGAGCTGCGACGATCCCGAAGGCCGGATTCTGGCGGTGTTCGACTGGCTGGGGGTGTGGTTCGGCGAGCCCGCTTTCCGGGGCTGCGCGTGGATCAACTCCTACGGCGAGCTGGGGGCCACCTCGGCCGTTGTCGCCGACCTGGCCCGCGAGCACAAGAGGCGGTTCAAGCGGTATCTGCACGACCTGGTGGCGGACGCCGGCCTTCCCGCCTCCCTGGCCGATCACCTGCTGCTTCTGGCCGAGGGCGCCATGGTCACCGCCGGGATCTTCGGCGACACGGAGCCGGCCGCGCAGGCGAGGTCCGCCGCCGCGCTGCTCATCGCCGCCACGAAACGCCCGGTGCCGCTTCAGGCGATCCAGTCGAGCCGTACGGTGACCGTCGTCGAACCGCCGCCCTGATCCGCCAGCCGTCCGAAGGCGAGCGTGAGCCTCGTGCCGGTCGTGGCGCTCATCAGGAGCGGGTGCCCGCGAAGCACCTCGATCACCGGCCGGTCCCAGGTCACGGTCAGCTCGTCCAGGTCGCGCCGGGGATCCGACACGGTCAGCGTGGCCGTACCGTCGCCACGCTCCCTGACGAGGACCGCGCACGGGGCGGAGGCGGTCAGGCCGCCGGCGGCTCCGTCGTTCCAGAAGTTGACCGCGGTGATCCCGAGTGACGGGACCCGGACCCCCTGCCGGCGGGCGGTGTTGGCGAGCACGCGAGCCCAGTCGGGGTCGGCGGCGCGGGCCCGGGTCTCCGCCGGGCTCGCACCCGGCAGGAGCAGGTAGACGTATCCGGCGGAGACGGGGTCGACGCCGTGGTCGAGCCAGAGGGTCACATAGCTCCGGGTCACCGGGCCCGAGCCGCCGGTGCGCTCCTCGCGCAGCGTGCGCAGGCCGCCGGCACAGGGCAGGACGTAGCCGCCGTGTCCCTCCAGGTGGGCCCAGCCCTCCTCGACGTCCAGGGTGAGGAGCGCGTCGGTCCTGCGGTTGTCCACGACGGTCTCGACCGGCACGCCGTCCTCGCCGGTGATCGCGGCCCCCAGGCAGACCACCGCGTCGTCGAGGAAGAACCACGACTTGAAGGCCTCCACCGTGCTCTCGAAGCCGTTCAGGTGCTGGCCGACCGTCGCGTACATGCCGTCGGTGGCGCCCCCCACCCAGCGGCCCGGCGGGCGGGTGTCGCCCCATCCCCGGCCGGCGCCGTCGGGCAGTCGCCGGGTGGAGACGGTCGTGCCCGGCAGGCGGTAGGGGTCGACGGTGGGCCAGAAGGAGTCGGAATACTGGTCGCCGTGGCCCTCGCCCCACCAGTAGAGCATTCCCGAACCGGTGTGCCAGCCGCGCAGGTTCTCGCCGTTGCCGTGCTCGTAGTGGCCGATCCGGTCCGAGGCCATGCTGAGTCCCGCGCACCAGCCCGGCCTGCGGTGGACGGCGCGGGCGCTCATCGCCGGCAGCCGGTGCCCGTCGGGTTCGCCGGCCGCGGGGATCGCGTCGTCGCCCAGGATCGCGGCGAGGCGGGCGTGGAACCCCAGGTCGTCGCTCTCGGCCGCCGCGAGCATGGGCTTGCAGGTGTCCCGCAGCGCCCACCCCTTGACCATGGCCTGCCAGCGGGACCGCTCGGCGGCGGAGGCCGTCTCCCCCAGCAGCAGGATCGCGGCGGCGATCGCGTGTCCCCGCTCGTGGTCACCGTACGGTTGCCTGCCGAGGGCGCGGCCGCTGACGAGGTCCATGCAGAAACCGTCGTGGACGAACGGCGCGAACGACTTCTCGACCATGTCGTAGACGATCTGCCGGTTCGGGTCGACGACCTCCCACGGCGAGCCGCGCAGCACCGCGAACAGCGTCGCGAGGCCGGACAGCAGCAACGCTCCGTACGTCCCCTGATAGGGGACGGACGTGTGCTGGACGAACGAGCCGTCCCGGTAGATTCCATCGCCCTCGTGGACGTAGGGGAAGACCGGGGAGAGCGCCGAGACGGCCAGTGCCGCCTTCTTCCGGTCGGATCCGAGGAGAGCGTGCAGCAGCGTCACCACGCACAGGTCCACCCGGTTGGCCCCGGTGCTGGTGCCGCTGTAGTCGTCCAGGAGACATTCAGGGACGAAATGGTCCACTGCCTCTCGCAGCGCCTCGTTCTGCGGGTCCGTCAGATGCGGGCCGATCAGCACGGCCGCGTTGAGGAGCTGCTTGGGGACCCCGATCTGCCAGTGCCACCAGTTGCCGACCGGGTCCGCGCCCGCGGCGTACACCCGCCGCCGGTAGTGGTCGATGCCCCTTGCGACGGCCGCGGCCAGGTTCGTGTCGCCGGTCAGGCCGGTCCCCGGCAGGGCGTACGCGCGGGCCATGGTCTGCAGCCGCGCCGGGGTGGCGGCGTATGAGGGGAACGCCAGGTCGGGCCAGAGCGACGCGTCGGTCGGCGCCATGGCGTCCCGGTGTCCGGCCGCCGCCGCCCCCAGCTCCGCCAGCCGGGTCCGGTACGGCTCGGCCGTCGCGGCGAAACCCGATCCCGCCACCACGTCCCGCCAGCGGCGGCGCAGCAGGGCGAAGGAGTCGTCCCCCACGGGCGCGGCCCGCTCCGGAATCAGCACGCCGGCCACGGCGACCCCGCTGAGCTGGAGAAACAGTCGCCTGGAATGCCCGCTAAGACGGAACGACCATGACGCCACCGGATGAACCCCGATTTCAGAGATACTCGCAGGACATCACCAGACATCCCTTCACCATATTGCCGTGACCTGCGGGTCAGAAACGATCATTGTTTCGACGGGGCCCGGACGATCCGGCCGGTCGTCCGGGGCTCCCGGCCCGAACGGTGCCCGTGGCACCACCCCGGGGGAGGGGGCGGCGGCGCTCAGGGGTAGCGGACGCCGGCGAAGTTGACGCGCAGCGCGTACAGGGAGGTGGAGGCGGTGATGAACAGATGGTTGCGTTTGGCGCCTCCGAAGGTGAGGTTGGAGACGACCTCGGGGACGCGCAGTTTGCCGATCAGGGTGCCGTCGGGGTCGAAGCAGTGCAGGCCGTCGTGGGCGGCGACCCACAGCCGCCCGGCGTCGTCCACGCGGACGCCGTCGAAGGCCCCGGCGTCACAGGTGCCGAAGACCTCCCCGCCGGACAGGGTGCCGTCATCGCGCACCTCGAAGCGGCGGATGTGCTTACCGGGGGTGTCGACGACGTAGAGGTGGCGCTCGTCGGCGGAGAAGGCCAGGCCGTTGGGGCGGATGAAGTCGTCGGCGACGACGCGCGCCCGGCCGGTGGCGGGGTCGATCCGGTACACATGACAGCCGCCGATCTCGCTGTCGCCCCGGTTGCCCTCGTAGTCGCTGCTGATGCCGTAGTCGGGGTCGGTGAACCAGACGGAGCCGTCGGAACGCTCGACCACGTCGTTGGGGCTGTTGAACCGCCTGCCGTCGACGCGGTCGGCCAGGACGGTGATGGAGCCGTCGTGCTCGGTGCGGGTGACGCGGCGGTTGCCCTGCTCGCAACTGATCAGGCGGCCCTGACGGTCGAGGGTGTGGCCGTTGGCGTATCCGGACGGCTGCCGGAAGACCCCGACCGCGCCGGTGGTCTCGTCCCAGCGCAGGACGCGTTCGTTGGGGATGTCGCTGAAGAGGAGGTAGCGGCCGGCGGGGAAGTAGACGGGGCCCTCGGTCCAGCGGCAGCCCGTGTGAAGGCGCTCCATCCGCTCGTCGCCGTTGCAGCGGCGGAAGCGGTCGTCCAGCACCTCGAACTGCGTCTTGACGGTGTCGATCATCTCAACCCTTCAGGTGAACCAAATTCGGCCATATGCCGTACGGTGGAACCTTATATGGATAAATCCGGCTTTTGGAAGGTGAAAATCGGTGGACGCCGTCGATCGGGCATTGCTGAAGGAGTTGCAGCGCGACGCCACGCAGGCGTACGCGGCGCTGGGGCAGGCGGTCGGGCTGTCGGCAGGATCGGCCCATGAGAGGGTGCGTAAACTGCGCGAGAGCGGCGTCATCCGACGTACCACCATCGACGTCGATCCCGCGGCGGTCGGACGCGGGGTCCTGGCTTTTGTGCTGCTCAGCTCCGATGAGTGGATGGGCGACGCCCCCACCCGGCAGGCCCTGGAGGCTGTCGCGGAGATCCAGGAGGCGCACGTCGTCGCCGGGTCGGCCTCTATCCTGGTGAAGATCAGGACGGGCACCACCGAGCAGCTGCAAGGCGTGCTGCGCCGCTTGTTCGGGGTTGACGGCGTGACCGGCACCCAGACGATCGTGGTCCTGGAGACCTTCTTCGAGCGTCCGGTGGACGCCGGCGGGGACTGACGAGCGTCCGGTGGACGCCGGCGGAGACCAACCTCGCGGGCATCGCAGCCTGGCCTTGGCCGGGGCGGATGGCGCCGTCGCGGTGGCCTCCCTCACCTCGGCGGTCGACCTGGGCGGTGCGCCGCGCCGGCGGGATGCCTGAGGACGTGTGCTTCCCGGGGCAAAGGAGCGGTTACGGCTCAGGGGGTCGCGGTCAACTGCGGGTAGAGCGCGCTGAGGTCGCCGGAGAGCGCGGCCCTGACGTTCGAGCTGATCTCGTCGGCGAGGACCTCGTACCGCCCGGCTTCGACGCCGTCGAGGGTGGTGTGGGCGACCTTCGCGGGGTCGGACTTGGGCCCGTCGACGTGCGCGGCCATGTCGGTGTCCATGTATCCGACGTGCAGGCCGGTGACCAGGGTCTTCTGCTCGGAGAGTTGTACGCGCAGGGCATTGGTGAGGGACCAGGCCGCAGACTTGGCCGCGGAGTAGGCCGCATCGCCGGGGAAGGTGATCCAGGACAGCACCGACAGGACGTTGAGGACGGCTCCGCCGCCGTTGCGGGCCAGGGAGGGAGCGAAGGCCCGGCTCATGGCGAGCGTGCCGAAGTAGTGGGTCTCCATCTCAAGCCGGAAGTCGTCGATGTCCCCGTCGGGAAGACCGGCGCGGGTGGAGCTTCCGGCGTTGTTGATCAAAAGGGTGACGTCCTGCGCCAGATCGGCCGCCGCGCGTACGGATGCGGGGTCGGTGACGTCGAGCGCGACGCGCACCACCCCCGGCGTGGTGATCGTGTCGGGGTTGCGTGCGGCCGCGTAGACCTTTGACGCGCCGCGATCAAGCAACGTCTGGACGAATTGCCTGCCGAGCCCGCGATTGCCACCGCTGACGAAGGCCACAGCGCCGTTGATCTGCATGATTTTCCTTATGGGTAGATTGCGGGATGGGCGCCACCAGGAGGTTCACGCTCCAGGGCGTCGTACGGCAAACCCATCGCCGCTAAGTTGGTATTTCAAATCTAGCAGCTTGAATTGGAAAATCCAATTTAGGGTAGGCTGGGGCCATGCCTGCGAAGATGGACCGTTCTCCCGAGCCGCGATGCTCCATCGCCCGGAGTCTGCAGGTGCTCGGCGAACGGTGGACGCTGCTGATCATCCGGGATGCCGTCGCCGGCCACACCCGGTTCGCAGACTTCCGTGACTCCCTTGGCATCGCCTCCGACCTCCTCACCAACCGGCTGAACACGCTGGTCGAAGCGGGAGTCATGGAGCGCCGCCCCTACCGGGAACTCGGGGCGCGGGTTCGCCACAGCTACCACCTGACCCCGGCGGGCGAGGAGTTGGTGACGGTGCTCGCCTCGCTGCAGCAGTGGGGTGACGTCAACCGGCCCCACGAGGACGGTCCCCCCGTGCTGCGTCGCAGCCGGTCCTCAGGGCGTTCGATACGTGTCGCGTTCGTTGATGACACCGGCACGATCGTGCCCCGGGAGGACGTCGACCTCGTCTACGCCGACGGCGTCATCCCCGCCCGGTCACCGTCAGGAGACGGGTGACCGGGTTTTCCCCGGGCGGATCCGCCCTCTTCCGGACGCGGGCCGGTGAGGTCCTCACCGAGGACCGATCTCGGCGGAAACGCGGCTAGCGTAGGCGGGATGTACGTGAAGATCTGCGGGCTGCGCGAGCCCGAGCATGTCACCGCCGCCGTCGAGGCGGGCGCCGACGCGATCGGCTTCGTCCTCACCAGGAGCTCCCGGCGCGTCACCCCCGAGCGTGCGCGCGAACTGGCCTCGGCGGTGCCCTCGCACGTGCTGACCGTGGCGGTGTTCGCGGGCGAGGCTCCCGAGGAGGTCAGGGCGGCCGCGCTGGAGGCCGGGGTGCGCGCCGTCCAGTTGCACGGTGACCACCCGCATGAGGATTTCACCGCGCTGAAAGATCTCGGCGTCACGCTGATCCGCGCCGGAGCGGCGAGCACCGACCTGCGCTGCGGCGCCTTCGACGAGGACCTGCTCATCGTCGACGCGCCCAAACCCGGCTCGGGGGAGCCGTGGGACTGGGCGGCGGTGCGCGGACGCCCGGAGGGCCGCTGGATGCTGGCGGGAGGTCTGGACCCGTCGAACGTGGCCGAGGCGATCGCCGCCGCCGGACCCTGGGGGGTGGACGTGTCGAGCGGTGTGGAGACCGCGCCCGGGGTGAAGGACTCCGGGCTCATCGGGGATTTCGTCGCCGCCGCCCGGAGCGCCTCCGGCGGGTCGCCCTCGTCGTACCGGTGAACGGACGCCTTCCGTGGAGACCGCCGTCAGTGGCGGTCTCCACGGAAGGCGCCGGTCCGGAAGCGGCTCCTGTCGCCGTTCCGGGATCCGAGCATCGACGTGGGGCGGCCGACGGGACTCGAACCCGCTTGCACCGGGATCACAACCCGGTCCCTCGTCCACTTCGGGATCGGCCGCAGCACCTCTGGCTGGAATCGAACCAGCGACCTCCTGCTCCGCAAGCAGGCGCGCTCTCCACTGCGCCACAGAGGTTGGATAGCGGGTGCGGGAATCGAACCCGCCCACAACGGCTTATGAAACCGCCGAGCACACCAGCGCCCTCACCCGCCCCAAAGGAAAAGCCGCCTCAGACCCTGCGGTCCAAGACGGCTCACGTCGTGACGGCGGACGTCACACGCGAGCCTCCCGGGGCATGCGCATACGGCGATGAACACGCATGGTGCGATGGTTCTGACCGTGATGACGACGCATGACCCCTCCTTGTGAGGCTCGACTGGCTTGATCAAAGGATGCCGGACTTCGGGAACCGGCCGCAACGCGTTTACTCCGCGTACCGCGACGGACATCGGCGGGAAGCCGTCCGGGATCGGCGGCGTGATCGAGGATCTCTCCCTCACCCGGCGTACCGCGGTCTCCTGCCCGCCCGGCGTACCGCGCCGGCGGGTGCCCGGGTCGAGCCGGGGGCGGCACCCCATCGGCTGAGCGATCGCGGAATCGGACGAGCCGGCCCCCGCCGCGCACATCACGGCGGGGGCCGGGCACATCACGGCGGGCGCTCGGCTACCCCTGCGGGTAGGCGGCGATCACCTCGCGTCCGAAGCGGTCCATCTCGGTGTGCTGGGGCGAGAACTGGAGCAGCATCAGGTCGACCCCGGCCTCCTCGTACGCCTTGATCCGCGCGATGATCTGCTCCGGGGTGCCGACCAGCCCGGCGCGCAGCCCGCGGTTGGAGACGCTGTACTCCTCCAGCGAGACCTGCGACTCCAGCTGGGAGCCCTCGACGAAGTCCTGGTAGGAGGCGTAGGCCTCCGGAGAGGAACGCACGTTCAGGATGCGCTGCAGCTCGGCCTGCGCCTCCTCCTCGGTGTCGCGGCAGACCACGTAACCGGAGACGCCGAAGGAGAGCGGCGCCAGACCCTGGGCCTGGCGGCGCTCGCGCATGTCGGCGATCTTCGCGGCGATGGTCTCCGGTGAGTCGCCGTGCATCACGTAGGCGTCACCCTGGGCCGAGATCAGCTGCTTCGCGGTGGGGGACTCCCCGCCCATGTAGACGGTGGGCCGGCGGGCGGGCTTGGGCTCCAGAACCGTGCCCTGAAGGTTGTACAGGGCGCCGTTGTGGGTCACCGTGTCCTCGGTGAGCAGCCGGCTCAGAACCTCCAGCCACTCCTGGGTGCGGGCGTAGCGGGCGTCGTGCACGTCGAACGGGGCGCCGTACTGTGCCGCCTCGTCCTTCCACCAGGAGGAGACGACGTTCAGGCTGGTCCTGCCGGGCGCGATGGTGTCGAGCGTGGACAGGGCCTTGGCCGTGGCCGACGGCGCGTGGTAGTTGGGCCGGACGGCGAGCATCAGCTCCGTCCGCTCGGTGACGGCGGCGACCGCCGGTGCCAGGGTCCAGCAGTCGAGGGCGGGTGCGCGGTGGCCCTTGATGTCGTTGAGGTTGAGCTCGGCGATCAGGGTGAGGTCGAAGCCCTGGCGCTCGGCGCCGACGGCGAGGTCACGGATGTAGGACCAGTCGATGCTCATGTCCTCGTCCGGGACATTGCGCAGCCATCCACCGAAAATCGGCATCCAATAGCCGAACCGCATCAGAGGTCCTTCCCTTCTTCGATGAGCCGCTTGATCATGCGGGCGATCTGCCGAGGCCCGGAGCGGGGGGCCGCCGCCTCGACCTCGGGGTTGTAGTTGGTGTTGGTGTTGACGTCGTAGGTCACCAGGCGGCCGTCCGTGGTCTCGATGAACTCGAACCCGGCGACCTCGATCCCGTGCCTGCGGGAGAAGTCCAGGTACTGGCCCAGCACGGGGTGGTCGAAGTCCTCGCGGAGCGAGAACAATCCGGGCGGCGCGTCGATCAGGCAGGTGTCGTCCGCCGGGGGGATCGCGCAGGCGTCCGCGGGGCACAGCTCGAAGCCGCCGCGGGCGGTGTCCGCGGTCAGCGCGTAGACGACGCTGCCGTCGACGACCTCCACGCGGGTGATGCGGGGCTGCTCGGCGCGGAGGTACTCCTGGAATAGGGTGATGCCGTCGACCGGCGGCTCGTACCCGGGTGAGTTCAGGTGGTCGGCGAAGGCGTCGGCGCTTTCGAACAGGGCGACGCCGAGGCCCTTGCCGCCCTGGTTGTGCTTGGCGATGAAGGGGGCGGGCATCTTGGTCGCCGCGTCCAGCAGGTCCTCGTGCCCGACCACGGCGAGGGTGGAGGGCACCTCGATCCCGGCCGCGCGCAGCGCGGTGAGCTGATCGACCTTGCTCATCTCCAGTTCGAGCACGCGGCGCCCGTTGACGACCCGGCGGCCGTAGGCCTCCAGCCAGCTGAGCACCGCCCGCGTGTGGTCCTTGGCGAGCAGATGCCCGCGGGTGTGGGATGAGGCACTCATCCGGGACCAGTAGACGCCGGGCGGCGGCGGGGAGTCGAGGTCGAGCAGTCCATCTCCGAGCAGCCAGGGCTCGTGGTCCACGCCCTCGGCCTCGAAGGCTGCGGCAAACGGCGGATACCACTCGGGGTTCTCATGGAGAATGTAGGCTTTCACGCCGCGCGTCATCCTTCCGTCGAATTGTGCTGGAATCTGCCGATTGTTGCACGCGTGACCGACCGAGCCCAGTCCGGGTCGGCCGATGCGATCAACCGTCGGCTCCGTTCGGCGTCTCGACGACGACTCGGGCACCGTACCGAGACGTCGCCGCCGGTCAGACCCGCCGGGCCGGTCTGGAGCACTTCGCGGAGCCCGGCCCGCCGTAGCGCGGTCCGATCGCGGTCGTCGGCACGCGGAACGCGGGCGGAGATTGTTCCCGCGGGAAACGGATGTGTGGAACAACGGAGCCGGATCACGCGCTTATATGCTCCGGTTCTGACCGTTGTCGAGCCCGGGCGCTTTCGGGAGACGACGTGGGCAGCTACCTCGTTTGACATGTAATGACCGGAGCCCCCTTCTCGTTGGGAAAGCCATGACCACGCTCATCGACAGGACCATCGCGGCCCTGCGTACCAATCACGACGATCTCTCCGCCCTGGTGCGCGGTCTCGACGCCGAAGACCTCAACCGGCCCTCGGCCGCCTCGGAGTGGACCGTCGCCCAGGTGCTCAGCCATCTCGGCAGCGGTGCCGAGATCGGCCTGGCGTCGCTGCGGGCCGCGTTGGCCGGCCAGGACGCGCCGGGCCAGGACTTCAACCAGTCGGTGTGGGACCGCTGGAACGCCAAGGGTCCCAAGGAGCACGCCGAAGACTTCCTGAGCGCCGACGCCGAACTCGTCGCCGCCTACGAGTCCCTGGACGCCGACACCCGCCGGCAGTTGCAGATCAAGCTTGGCTTCATGCCGGCACCCGCCGACGTCACGCTGGTCGCCGGCATGCGCCTGAACGAGTTCGCCTTGCACGCCTGGGACGTCAAGGTGGTCTTCGACCCGAAGGCCACCGTCGCCCCGGACGCCAGTGAGGCACTGGTCGACTTCCTTCCCGGACCGCTCAGCTTCCTGGTCGGCTTCATCGGCAAGCCCGATGCCCTGGCCTCCAGGCCGGTCACCCTCCGCGTCGAGACGAGCGAACCCCGCCGCGTCCTCGACCTCACGATCGGTGAGACGATCGGTTTCGGCGAGCCCTCCGAATCGGCGGACGCCGTCCTCTCGCTTCCCGCCGAGGCGTGGCTGCGCCTGGTCAGCGGCAGGCTGGACGACGCGCACACCCCCGGCTCCGTGAAGGTGACCGGTGACGCCGTCACCCTGGACGACCTGCGGCGGGTTTTCCCGGGATTCTGAGGCGGGTGTCCCCGCGAGCGCGCTGAGGCGCCCTCGCGAATGCGCCGACGCCCGGCTTCACCGCGACGGGACGCCCGGTTTCACCGCGACGGATCGTCACGGCCGAACGCGCCTGCCCGCGTTCGGCCACGTTCCCGTACCGATCGGACGGACGGCCGGCGCCCCCTCGGCCCGCCGTCGCACGACCGGGCGGCACCACGCGGTTCGCCGCGAGCCCGCGGACCGTCGCGGACGCGGGAGCCGGCGGTGGCGACCACGCCGCCCTACCGGGAGGATCAGGAGAGGACCAGCTCAGTGGTCATCAGCCGCGCGAAGAGGAATCATGATGAGTTCACAGTCAGCGGGCCGGTTCGGCCTGGTCGGTAGCGGGTGGCGCTCGGAGTTCTTCCTACGTCTGGCCAGGCAGTTGCCGGAGCGCTTGTCGGTCTCAGGCGTGGTGACCAGGTCGAGCGAGCGGGGAGCCGAGGTCGAGGCGGCCTGGGGAGTGCCGACGTTCCGTACCGTCGCGGAGCTGATCGCGGCCGAACGCCCCGAGTTCGTCATTCCCTCGGTGCCGTGGCAGGTCACCCCCGAGGTGACCAAGGAGCTTGTGAGGCTCGATGTCCCGGTGCTGGCGGAGACGCCGCCGGCGGCCGATCTGGACGGGTTGCGCGACCTCTGGTCCGCCGTCGGGACCAGCGGCCTGGTGCAGGTCGCGGAGCAGTATCTCCACATGCCGGGTCACGCGGCGAGGCTGGCACTCGTCCGCGAAGGGGTCCTCGGGGAGGTGACCTCCGTGCAGGTCTCCTCGACGCACCTGTACCACGCCGTGTCCATGATCCGGCACCTGCTCGGGGTCGGCTTCGAGGAGGCCACGGTGACGGCCCGGTCCTTCACCGCCCCGCTGGCCGATCCGCTGTCCAGGGACGGCTGGACGGGTGACCCGTCGCCGAGGAAAACGGCCACCACGATCGCGACCCTGGAGTTCGCCGGGGGGATGGGACTCTACGACTTCACCGACAACCAGTGGTGGAATCCGCTGCGCGGCCGGCGGATCGTCATCCGCGGGTCCGTGGGGGAGCTGGTGGACGACCGCGTGGTGCGCCTGATCGACCCGAGGACCCCGGTGGAGTCCCACCTCACGCGACGCCAGACCGGGATCGACCTCAACCTGGAGGGCTTCGACCTGGACCACATCAGTTTCGACGGGCGCGTGGTCTATCGCAACGACTACCAGGGCGCGCGGTTCTCCGAGGACGACCTGGCCGTCGTCTCGCTCCTGTGCCAGATGACGTCGTGGTGCCGGGGCGAGGCCCCTGAGCCCTACTCCCTGGCGGACGGATGCCAGGACCACCTGCTCAGCCTGGCGATCGAGGAGGCGGTGCGCACCGGGGCCGACGTCACCACCGGCCGCGAGGCGTGGGCCCGGTAGGGGTGCGTCACGGTGCCGGACAGCGAGCGGGGAGCCGGCGGCCGAATCGGCCGCCGGACGGGGTGGTCCCGCAACGCGGGCTCCCCGCCCGCCCGTGATCGGGGGGCGGTGGCGCGAGCCGCTGTCCTCAGGGGCACGATCCCGCGTGCCGCCGCTCTCAGGGGATGTAGTCCTGCGAGCCGCCGTTCTCAGGGGCGTAGCGCCGCGAGCTGCTGCTCGAACGGGATGACGGCGTCGGCCTGCTTGGTGGCGGCCGGCCGGCGCAGGATGAGATCCACCAGTTCCTCCGAGGCGCGGGCGATCCGGGCGGGAAGGCCGTCGGTGAGCGCGTCACCGCCCGTGCCCCAGTCCTCGGAGGCGGCGTAGACGGCGGTGGGCACGACGAGCGCGCGCAGGTAGACGAACAACGGGCGCAGCGCGTGTTCGAGAGCGAGCGAGTGCCGGGCCGTACCACCGGTCGCCGCGATGAGCACGGGCTTTCCGGCGAGCGCGGTGTTGTCGATCACGTCGAAGAACGACTTGAACAGGCCGCTGTAGGAGGCGGTGAAGATCGGCGTCACCGCGATGACACCGTCCGCCTCGGTCACCGCCTCAAGCGCCTCACGCAGCGCGGTGCTGGGGAAGCCGGTCACCAGGTTCTTGGCGATGTCGACGGCCAGGTCGCGCAGTTCGACCACGCGCACCTCGACCTCGCGCTCCCCGGCCAGGCGCTGCCTGGTCGCCTCCGTCAGGCGATCGGCCAGCAGACGGGTCGAGGAGGGCTGGCTGAGACCCGCCGAGACGACCACGAGATTGAGGGGACTCATCGAAGTCCTTCCGCGAAGGCCCCGGGCTCGCGGCCCGGGGCGGATGTCAACTGGTTGTTCTTGCTCAGGTGGAGGTCAGACGGAGGAGTCGGCGGAGACGGAGGGCTGCTCGCCCGCCTCGGCGTCGCGGCGGGCGACGAGAGCCCGGTGGGTGGGGCCGTCCGGCACCTGGCTCGGCCGGCCGGCGGCGAACTCCTTGCGCAGCACGGGCACGACCTCCTCGCCGAGGATGTCGAGTTGCTCCAGAACGGTCTTGAGGGGCAGTCCGGCGTGGTCCATCAGGAACAGCTGGCGCTGGTAGTCGCCGAAGGAGTCACGGAACGTCAGGGTCTTGTCGATGACCTCCTGCGGGCTGCCCACCGTGAGGGGGGTCTGCTCGGTGAAATCCTCCAGCGACGGGCCGTGGCCGTACACGGGCGCGTTGTCGAAGTAGGGGCGGAACTCGCGAACGGCGTCCTGGGAGTTCTTCCGCATGAACACCTGACCGCCGAGTCCGACGACGGCCTGCTCGGGGGTGCCGTGGCCGTAGTGGGCGAAGCGCTCCCGGTACAGCTCGATCAGGCGGATGTAGTGGTCCTTGGGCCAGAAGATGTTGTTGGCGAAGAAGCCGTCGCCGTAGTAGGCGGCCTGCTCGGCGATCTCCGGGCTGCGGATCGAGCCGTGCCAGACGAACGGCGGGACCCCGTCCAGCGGCCGGGGGGTTGAGGTGAAGCCCTGCAGAGGCGTGCGGAAGCGGCCCTGCCAGTCCACCACGTCCTCGCGCCACAGCCGGTGCAGCAGCGCGTAGTTCTCGATGGCCAGCGGGATGCCCTGGCGGATGTCCTGCCCGAACCACGGATACACCGGGCCGGTGTTGCCGCGGCCCATCATCAGGTCGACGCGTCCGTCGGCGAGGTGCTGCAGCATCGCGTAATCTTCGGCGATCTTGACCGGGTCGTTGGTGGTGATCAGCGTTGTGGACGTCGACAGGATCAGCCGCTCGGTCCGCGCGGCGATGTAGCCGAGCATGGTCGTCGGCGACGATGGCACGAAGGGCGGGTTGTGGTGCTCACCGGTCGCGAAGACGTCGAGGCCGACCTCTTCCGCCTTGAGCGCGATGGTCACCATCGCCTTGATCCGCTCGCGCTCACTCGGTGTCTTACCCGTGGTGGGGTCCGGAGTGACGTCGCCCACGGTGAAGATCCCGAACTGCATCGTGCTCACCATCTTCTATGTCGTTGAAGTTTCAATCACCCGTAGCGTTATGGCGAGTGTACTTATTCCTGCCGGCTCCCTGCCGATCACGGGTCGGGCCGGGGGCGCTCCTACGTCGTGAGCGAGGCGTGACCGGCGGCTCGGACTGTCGGTGGAGCGTCATAGGGTGGGGCGCTTCAAGGGTTTTCTTATAAAGGGGGCGGTTTTGGTGAGTGGTGAGCTGACACTGATGGCGGTTCACGCCCATCCCGATGACGAGGTGATCGGGACGGGCGGCATCTTCGCCAAATACGCGGACGAGGGCATCCGCACCGTTCTGGTCACCTGTACGAACGGTGAGCAGGGTGACGGTCCCGGCGGGGTGAAGCCGGGAGAGGCCGGTCACGACGAGGCGGCGGTGAGCGCGCTGCGCCTGGAGGAGCTCCGCGCCTCGGCGACCCAGCTCGGGATCTCGCACGTGGAGCCGCTCGGCTACCGCGACTCGGGCATGGTCGGCTGGGCCGGAAACGAGGCGGAGGACGCCTTCGCCAACGTTCCGGTGGAGACGGCCGCCGGTCGGCTGGCCGAGCTGATGGAGCGCTACCGCCCGCAGGTCGTCGTCACCTACGACGAGAACGGCAACTATGGTCACCCCGACCACATCCAGGCTCACCGGATCGCGGTGGCCGCGGCCGAGGCCACCGGCATTCCCCGCAAGCTCTACTACACCGCCGTGCCCCGTGAGCGGATGGCCGAGGTGTTCGCGTATCTCCGCTCGACCGGTGCCGCTCCCGAGGACCTGGAATTTCCCCCGGACTTCGGCACCCCGGAGGCGCTGATCACCTCCGTGGTGGACGTGGCTCCCTACGTGGAGCGCAAGGTCAAGGCGCTGGAGGCGCACGCCAGTCAGGGCGAGAACATCTTCTTCTTGCGGATGCCCGCCGAGGCCCAGCAGCGGGTGTTCGACACGGAGTCCTTCATCCGCCACGTCAACCACGTCCCCGCCGCCTCCGACCACGAGGACGACCTCTTCGACGGCCTCCGATAGGAAGGCTTTCGCAGACATGCGTACGCCCGATGTGCACCACGCCCTGGCTGGTGTACATCGGGCTGTGCATGGCGAAGACCTGACAAGTCCGTCGGATTCCGCGCATTACGGTGCGAAACCGATCCCAGGGTAAGTGACCGATCGCTACCTTGAGCGGACCGGTACGGTACGGGCCCTGATGTCCTGCATGCTGACCGGCCGGCACAGCCTGCTGCTCGGCCCGCCCGGCACCGCCAAGAGCGAGCTCGCCCGCGACCTCACCGGCCGCATGCCGAAGATCGCCCCCGATGACGAGATCGGCGACCGCAGCGGTTCGGCCCACGACTCGGAGGACTCCCGATAGCCGTCGGTGAGCGCGACGAGTTCCTTAAGGAGGATGAGTTCCTTAAGGAACTCGTCGCGCCGGTCCGCGCCAAGCTGGCCGCTGGCGGGCAGGTGATCGAAGCCCCCGGTTCGGGAGTGGACCGATTGGTGGCATCCGGGCAAGACGACGATTGGGCCTGAGCGGGTACATGAGCGTCGTGCCGCGATCGAGACGGCGTGCTTCGCACGGCACGCCGGTCCGCTGGCGGTGAACTGGTACAGCCATGCCGAGGTGGTGCGCGAGATCACCGAGCGGTACTTGGGTGGGGACTCCTCGGAGGAGATCGCCGGCAGCTTGAACCGGCGGGGTGTCCGGCCGGTCAGGGACGGGCGTCGTGACTCCGCTCGGCGTGGCTTTGGTTCGCTGCTTCCGCCATGGATGCTTACCGCCGGGTAGGTCGCCTGGTGATTTTCAGGGCAACGCCCCGGCTTCCCTTCTTCCGTTCTGGCGGTCGTCGCAACACCCCGGCTCGGGGAGTCGCAACGGACTTCGAGATCCGTAAGGTCCGATCACCACAGAAGCGAAAGAAGGGGAGGCCGGGCGGGGCTTTCATGCGGGCAGGGCTTATATGACAGCTCGTTCAACGTGGTAGTCGAGGCCGTAATGTGCCCCGTCGAGCGTGAAGCGGCACTGTTTCCAACCCTGCCCCGCCTCGTCCTGCCTGATCGTGTGAGTGCCGAAACGATCGTCCGGGTCAGGGCTGTCCTCCTCCAATAGCCATACGATGGCTACCGATTGGTTCAGGGCCTGGGTGCGAGTAGGGCCATTCTGCAGGAAGCGCGTCCATGCGGGGCCAGCCCTCATCGATCCCCGGTAAAGGGTAATGCCGTCGAATTTCAGCCAGCATTCATCGGTGCTCTCCTGTGCCTTGAGGCAGAAGAAGTTCCCGAAGTGCACCAAAAAGGTGACCTGCTGCGCCGCATGGAGTGTGGACTTCTGGGCGAACGCCGGAGCAGCATACGCCCCGGCCGCTGCGGCTCCGACGAGACCGGCTGTCACGCTGAGGGTTCTGGACAGGAAGGCCCGTCGGCCTGAAGTTTCGATGGCGGCGCGCCGGTACACATCTTCCGTCACCTGTGTGACATTCATATGCATTTCTCCTGCTATGGGTTTGTATGTGCGGAGTGCGACGCCGAGGAGGCTTCTTGCGTTAAGTGTTTGCTTGGGTGCGCATAGTAGTCAATCACTGGGCTGGCGTGTTGCAGCTGCTTACGCACTGGTATGCGGCTTCGGTGTCAGCCAATACGAAGAGCCCTCCGTCCGCTGCCGCTTCCGTTCCGGTGGTCGAGTGGCGGTGCCTGGGCCTTCCTAGCCGTAGGGGAACAATTGAATTCGCCAACGTTCCGGTGGAGACGGCCGCCGGTCGGCTGGCCGAGCTGATGAAGCGCTACCGCCCGCAGGTCGTCGTCACCTACGACGAGAACGGCAACTATGGTCACCCCGACCACATCCAGGCTCACCGGATCGCGGTGGCCGCGGCCGAGGCCACCGGCATTCCCAGGAGGTGTTCGCGTATCTCCGCTCGACCGGTGCCGCTCCCGAGGATCTGGAATTTCCCCCGGACTTCGGCACCCCGGAGGCGCTGATCACCTCTGTGGTGGACGTGGCTCCCCACATGGAGCGCAAGGTCAAGGCGCTGGAGGCGCTCGTGGGCAAGCCCTCTCCACGCCGGTGGAGGTGAGCCGACCTTCCGGGACGGGCTCCGGCTTCTACGTCGCTCTTCCCCACGCCCGTCGTGGAGGACGCGGGCGTCATCGTGCGGCCTGGCCGGCCGTCAGGAGGTTGACGGATTCGCGGTCAGTTTCCGGACGGTCTCCATGTCGTCGCAGTGGACGGCCCGCCTGCCGATGATCTGATACTTCTCGGAGCCCTTGCCTGCGATCAACACGATGTCATCGGGTTCGGCCACGCTCAGCGCCCGCCTGATCGCCGCCTGGCGGTCGAGGATCCGCTCGACGTCGGTGCCGGTCCGGGCCACCCCGGCAATGATCTGATCCGCGATGGCCCCGGGATCCTCGTCACGCGGGTTGTCGTTGGTGACCACCACCAGGCTGGAGTGTCGGCCGGCGATCTCGCCCATGGGCGCACGCTTGGTTCTGTCGCGGTCGCCGCCGGCGCCGAAGACCGTGATGACGCGGCGGCGGGCGAATCCGCCGATCGTCGTCAGGACCTTTTCCAGCGAGTCGGGGGAGTGGGCATAGTCCACGATCACCGACACGCCTTCGGAGGTCTGGAAGGTCTCGAACCGGCCGGGGATCGGCGGCAGCGACGCCAGCGCGTCAAGGACCACGTTCACGTCCTGACCCAGCAGGTGGCAGATCGCCACCGTGGCCAGCGCGTTGTGTACGGCGAACCTGCCCGGAACGGGCACCGCCGCCGGCGTCCGGCGGCCGTCGTGATGCAGGACGAACCTCGTACCGGAGGGCCTTGTCGCCAGATCGGTCGCCCGGAAATCCGCCGCGTCGTTGTCGATGCCGAACGTGGTGACCGCCCCAGGCATCAGGGCGGCGATGTCCACGCTGACCGGGTCGTCGGCGTTCGCCACCGCTCGGCGGCACATGCGGAACAATCGCAGTTTGGCGGCCTTGTACTGCTCCATGTCGCCGTGATCATCCAGATGGTCGGGCGTCAGGTTGGTGAACACCCCGACATCGATGTCGGTGCAGTCCACCCGGCGCAGCATCAGAGCCATCGAGGATGCCTCCATGATCACCGTGTTCGCCCCTCGGTCGCGCATACGACGCAGGATGTGCTGCAGATCCGCCGACTCCGGGGTGGTGGGAGTCGTCCTGTCCACCGCGATCGGTTCGTGGCCGACGCGGCAGCCCTCGGTACCGATGACCCCCGCCCTCGCGTTCGCCCCGGTGCGCAGCACCGCCTCCACCATGGAGGAGACCGAGGTCTTGCCGTTCGTACCGGTGACAGCCACGATGTCCATCTCGCGTGCGGGCTCACCGAAATACCTGGAGGCCACCACCGGAACCGCCGCGCGCGTGTCCGCCACCCGTACCACGCACACCTGCCGGGGCAGAGCGCCGGCGATCGGGTGATCGATCATTGCCGCCATGGCGCCCCGTTCGACGGCCTCGCGCACGAACCGATGTCCGTCCGTGCGCGAACCCCGCATGGCGACGTACATCGACCCAGAGGTCGTCCGCCGCGAGTCACAGACGACACCGGCCTTGACGTCAGCCGACTCCGGGTCGCCCTGCAGCACTTGATGGTCGTATCCGGTGAGGAGGTCACTCAGCTTCATCGGTCCCGCACTCTCTTTTTTGCGCCAGCCTGTCGCGCGGGAAAGGCCGAAGCCGGGTAACACGCCGATGACACACCCCCGGAGAGGAGCGGTTGTGTTCGGCCTCGACCGCTCGCTGTTCGGCCTGATGCGGGAACGCCTGCCGATGCCCGCCGGCCGTTCCCGCTGTCGCGGCCGTGGTGATGACCACGAGAACGGCGAGGGCGATGACGACCCAGCGGAAGTCAGCCGAGTAGATCGCGGTCTGGCCGATGCGTCCGGTCGCCGTTGTCCTGGGCGAGGCCGTTGTGAGGGAGGGGGCCCTTCGGCGAGCGGTCGTCGCTCGTCCAGGAGATGGCGGCGGGTCCGGTCGACGGTGCCGGGGTTGTCCGGCCTGGCCGATCCTTGTGGCCGGAGACCACGGCGGTCGGCCGCTGTTCCATCGGCCGGAGGTTCGCGGCGGGCTAAGGGATGATCTTTAGTCTGCGGAATTCCGCAAAAATGGCGAGGAACATCTGCTCGGTCTCGACGTATTCATGGAAACCGGCTCGCCGGGACTTCGACGTGTCGCCGAACATGTCATAGTCCAGCGCGAAGACGAAATCGCCGAAACCCCAGCACGACACTTCGTCGTAGGAATGCGCGAGACCGTATTTCGCGGCCATCTCCTTCCACAGCGATTCCTTGTCCGCCATCACGGTTTCGAGCGACATCGGCAGCGGCGGAGCGACTTCCATGTCGAAGAAGGCGGCGATCTTGGGCCACATCTCGTTCCACCGGAACAGATCGCCGTTGGCGATGTTGAACGCCTGCCGCGCGCCGCGTTCGTCGGTGGCCGCCCAGACGGTGGCCTTCGCGAGCAGGTTGGCGTCGGTCATCTCCAGCAGGCTGTCGTAGGCGCCGGGCTTCCCCGGAAAACGCAGCGGGAGTCCGAGCTCCTTCGAGATCGACGCGTACACCGCGATCACCAGCGCCAGGTTCATCGGGTTGCCGAGCGCGGCTCCACCCACCATCGACGGCCGGATGGCCGACCACGTCCAGGCTTTTCCCTGGTTGCGTCGTTCGAGGAATGACTGCTGGTCCACGTTGAACTCCGGCGGCATGTGTCCGGCGTCCGTCTCCCGGGCCGGAGTCTTGAACGGGCCGAGATGCGCGCCGTAGACCTTGTAGCCCTGCATGAGGCTGATGTGCCGCAGTCCGGGCGCGATCGGCTCGATCGCGTCCACGGTGTTGACCAGCATCGCGAGGTTGGGGGGTACGAGCTCGGCCCAGCTCGGCCGGTCCTGGAACGCGGCGTAGAAGATGTGAGTGACTTCGGTCAGCCCGCCCAGTTTCTCGCGGGCCTCATCGGGGTCGAGCAGGTCGACGGCGATATAACGGACACGGCCGGTGTCCTCGCCGCCGCGTCGTGAAATCCCGACGATTTCCCAGTCGCCGAGGGTGTGAAGATGGTCGATGATGTCGCGACCGACGACTCCGTTCGCCCCGACAACGAGGGCGACTTTTCGTTCCGTGTTCATGAGTCCTCCAAAATGGATGTGAATATGACGTCAGGCCGCGTCTCGGCGATTGGCATGAGGTCTGCTCGAAATGGTTTGCGATAAATCGACCATCTGGTGAATGGCCTGGGGAGGGCGGAGTTCGATCGGGCGTTCGCGATGGTGGGTGAGGGCGTGGCCGTTCACGGCTCATCGCGGACCCTCCTGGCCCGCGTGCGGTGAGGTCCGGATGGTGCGGAGGCGATCGTGTGGGTCGGAGGCGGCACGAACGCGGTGACGCCAACCGCGACCAACGCGGCCGGGGAGACGCTCCCGGTGATGCGATGCGCCGACTTGCACGTTCGTCTCATCGTCAATCATTTCTCGTGAGATTGTTTCGCCATGTCTACACCTCTCCAGATGTTCACGTCAAATAATCTCAACGCTGATAGTTTCCGTAGCGCAGGACTGTCGACGTCGCGGGTAGAATCCCGGCATGAGCGCCTTGCATGACCCCTCGGCACCCACCGGCCCCGCAAACGACTCGCAGCGTTCGCGCCGGGGGGAGTTCTTCGCTCAGCTCGCCGACCGCCGACCCGACATCGCCCTGTGCAAAGCGTCGCTGCTCGCCGTACGCACGGCTGAGGAGGCGGCGGCACTGCACGGGATCACGCTCGCCCAGCACATGATCCTTCAGATGCTCGACGCCGTCGGTCCCGCCTCGCAGCAGGCCCTCTCCGACGAGTTGCGCATCGATCGCAGCACGATGGTCCGATGCATCGACGCCCTGGAGAAGGGCGGCCACGTGCAGCGTCACCGTGACTCCGCCGACCGCCGCGCCTACTCCGTCCACCTCACCGAAAGCGGCCGCACGCTGCTGGCCGACGCGGATCAGGAAGTCCCGGGGGTCCTGAAGCAGACACTGGCCCCGCTCACCGACGGGGAGCGGGCCGACCTGACGCGGCTGCTGGCCAAGCTCGTCACCGGTACCGCCCCCGGCGCGTGACGGACACCGGCCCGCACCCCCCGTCCTCCGACGGCGCGTGACGGACACCGGCCCGCCCTCCCCGGTCCTTCGACGCCCGGCGCACCGGCGTCAAGCGGCCGATCTCGCCTGATCTATCCTGCGACTCATGCTGACCACTGATGTTGAGCTGGCCCGTACGGCGGCGCAGGCGGGAGCGGCCGTCGTGCGCGCCATGTTCGGCGCGTCGCCGGTGCGCGTGGAGAAATCCGGTGGTGACTTCGCCACGGCCGCCGACATGGAGGCGGAGCGGGCCATCCTCGATGTCATTCGCACCGCCCGGCCCGGTGATGCTGTGACCGGCGAGGAGATCGGGCGTACGGGCCCGGCGGGGGCCGAGCGCATGTGGCTGGTCGACCCTCTGTGCGGCACGCTGAACTACGCCGTGCGCAGCATGCTGGTGGCGGTGAACGTCGCCTTGCGGGTGGGCTCGGACATCACGGTGGCGGCCTCGGCCGACCCGTTCGCCGACGAGGTGTTCTGGACCGATGGCCTCCACGCCTGCGTCCGCCGCGGTGGCATGGACGAGCCGCTCAAGCCGTCGCCGGATTCGCGGCTGGTGGACGTCAACCTCGACCCGCCGTTTCCGAGCGCACCCGCCTTCCGCGCCGCCGCCCTGCTCGCCGATCCGGGGTTCGCCGAGCGGTTCCGCCCGCGCGTCGTCTCCACCACCCTGGCGGTGGCCTGGGTCGCCGCCGGCCGGCGGGCCGCCTACGTCACCGACGGCCGGCTTCATGACAGCGTGCACTTCGCCGCCGGGGTCGCGTTGTGCCGGGCCGCCGGATGCGTGGTGACCGGCCTCGACGGCCTGCCGCCGCACACCGGTGCGGGCGGGCTCGTCGTGGCGGCCGACCAGGAGACCCACGCGGCGCTGCTGGACCTCATCCGCCCATGCCGGTGACGGATACCGGCGGCCCACTGTGCACCGGCCCGGCCCACACGCCCCGCTCACGCATCGCACCGGTCATCGCCCGCCGCGGCACGTCGCACGGTTCCGGTCTCGGGGCGCACCGCCGGCGGTCGAGCAGGCGATCGCGCCGCGCTCAGTGTCCTCAACATTGCGCAAGTGTTTGACAAGGCGTGATTTGTGGATCTTCGGGTGGATATGGCGGGAACAAAGGAGCACAGGAGGAAGGGGCGGATTGTCATGACCGTTCAGAGTTCCGCCAAGCCCCTGGACGGGCGCGTAGCCGTCATCGTCGGCGCCTCCAGTGGCATCGGTGAGGCCGCTGCCGAGCATCTGGCGTGGCTGGGTGCCAAGGTGGCGGTGGTGGCACGGCGGGAGGGGCGCCTGGAGGATCTGGTCACTCGAATCGAGAAGAACGGCGGCAGCGCGATGGGGATCGCCGCCGACGTGACGCATGCGGATCGGCTGCGCGAGGTCGCTGACACGGTGGAGGAGGAGCTGGGCGGCGCGGATCTGCTGTTCAACAACGCGGGTGTCATGCTGCCGGCGCCGATCGAGGAGTTGCGCACCGATCAGTGGCAGCACCAGATCGACCTGAACATCACCGGGCTGATGAACGCCATCGGCGCGTTCGTCCCGCAGCTTGTCCGGACCGCGGCCGAGCGGGGAGTCGCCGATCTGGTCAACACCGCCTCGATCGCGGCCCACAACATCTTCCCGAACTTCGCCGTCTACTGCGGCACCAAGGCGTACGTCACGCAGCTGTCACGGAACTTGCGGACCGAACTGGGCGCCAAGCAGGTGCGGGTCTCCGCGATCTCGCCGGGCACAGTGGGCACCGAGTTGCAAAGCCACGTCACCGACGACGGCGCGCGAGAGTGGCTGGATTCCTCCAAGCAGACGATGGAGTGGCTCACGCCGCAGGACATCGCCCAGATCGTCGGCTTCATCGCGACCCTGCCGCCGCGGGCGAACCTGCAGGAGGTCATCGTCATGCCGACCGGCCAGCCCGCCTGACGGCCGCGCACGAGCCGTGCCGAGGGCGTCGGCGGACGGCGCGAGGGGAGTGCCGCCGCCGACCTGCCGGTCAGGTGAGGTGCGGGCTCATGGACGGGTGATGGCTTGCTCCAGCAGGCCATGAAGGAGGCGCTGCTGCTGGGGGGTGAGACCGGCCAGCGGTGAGTCGTGGACGAGGAGTTCGAGGAGCCGGTCGCGGAGGGCGTTGCCCTCACCCGTGAGGACGAGTTGCTTGGCACGTCGGTCGGTGGGGTGCGCGCGGCGCTCGATCAGGCCCTGTTTCTCGAGCTTGTCGACGATGAAGGTGGCGTTGGAGGGCTCGCAGCTCATGCGCTCGGCGAGATCGCGCATGGTCATCGGCCCGGTCATCTCCCGTAGCGCGGTCGCCTGTGCCGCGGTGAGGCCCATCATCTCGGCTGGGCCTGGCATCCCGCCCCGGGTGGTGACCAGCCCGCTTTCGCCCATGCCGACTACTTCGTGACCGAGCCGGAATGGGCCCGGCGCGACCTGCTGAAGGCGCACGGCATGGCCAAGGAGGTCGACGCGCTGGCGCCGCGCGTCCGTACGGTGACAGACGGGCAGGAGATCTTCCCCGGTGTGCGGGTCCGGATCACGGCCGGCCACACGCCCGGGCATGCCGAGTACGTCATCACATCGGGCGGGCGGCGGCTGATCGCCTTCGGCGACGCCCTGCACTCACCGATCCAGGTCGACCACCCCGAATGGTCCGCGGCCGTCGACCACGACCCTGTCCGGTCCGCCGACCACCGCCGCCGCCTCGTCGCCGAGCTGGAAGAAACCGACACGATCGGCTTCGGCGTCCACTTCGCCGACGTGGTGTTCGGACAGGTCCGCCGGGAGGGCACCGGCCCCGCCTGGCGCCCTCTTGACGCCCGACCATCCGAGGGCGAGCGATGACAACGATGATCGCGTACGGGCTTCCCGTGAAGTCGCGTACCCAAAGCGCGCGACCTTGGACGGATGGTCACGGTCACGGGCCGTGGAGATCGCTGCGAGTCTGAAGCGGGACGGCAGGCTGCCCGCAGGTCGGCGACCGAATGTAATTGATCAATCACTCTGGGTTATGAGATCGTGTTCGCGTTCTGATCAACCTCTCCTGGGAGACATCAATGCTGCTTGCCCGCCATCTGCTGACCGTCGCCGCTGTCGCCGCCGTGAGCGCGATCGCAACCCTGCCCGCCGCGGCATCCACGCCCGTTGCCGGCGCCGCCCTCGCTCCGGCCCCCGTGTGCCTGGACGCCACCAACGAGCGCGCCAACGGCACCGAGGTGCGCCTGTGGCAGTGCATGGACCACGCCAACCTGAGGTTCGTGGTCGACGGTGGCCAGATCAAGGTCAAGGACACCGTCGGCACCAATCGGCAGGTGTGCCTGGACGCCACCAACGAGCGCGCCAACGGCACCGAGGTGCGCCTGTGGCAGTGCATGGACCACGCCAACCAGAAGTTCGTGGTCGACGGTGGCCAGATCAAGGTCAAGGACACCGTCGGCACCAATCGGCAGGTGTGCCTGGACACCACCAACGAGCGCACCAACAACACCGGGATGCGCCTGTGGCAGTGCATGGACCACGCCAACCAGAAGTTCGTGGTCGACGGTGGCCAGATCAAGGTCAAGGACACCCTCTGATCACGCGGGGCTGCTGCACGCCCCGTTGAAACCGCTCCCGGCCGCACCCCGCAAAGGGGCGTCGGACGGGGGCGAGAAGTCCTCCGAAAAGGTCGGCTGAGGCCGTAACCCGAAAGCCCGCTCCGCAACGGACGCTGTTGGTAAATAGGGTGCGGGCGTGACGATGGCCTGTACGACCCCGTTGGGGTTGTGCAGGCCATCGTCGTGTTGAGGGGTGGGTTCGGTGTCGTTGCGTGGGGTGGATCTGGGGGAGATCCCGGAGGAGACCGCTCGGCTGGCGCGTGCGGTGTTCCCGAAGGGCTGCCTGGTGATGCGAGTGCGGGATGCGCTCGGGCCGGTGTTCTCGGATGCTGATTTCGAGGAGCTGTTCCCGGCCCGAGGGCGGCCGGTGGTGTCTCCGGCCCGGCTGGCGCTGGTGTCGGTGTTGCAGTTCGCGGAGGGGCTGACCGACCGGCAGGCCGCGCACGCGGTCCGCTCGCGTCTGGACTGGAAGTATGCCCTTTCGCTGGAGTTGGCCGACACCGGATTCGACTTCTCGGTGCTCAGTGAGTTCCGCGCCCGACTGGTCGACGGCGAAGCCGGTCAGATGGTGTTCGACGCGGTACTCCGGGCGGCCGGTGAGGCAGGGCTGGTCAAGGCGGGCGGGCGGCAGCGCACGGATGCCACCCACGTGCTGGCCGCAACAAGAGACCTGAACCGGCTGGAGTTCGTGGTCGAGACCCTGCGGGCGGCCCTGAACCAGGTGGCGGAGGAGGCCGGAGCCTGGCTGGTGACGGTGTCGCCGCCGGAGTGGTTCGACCGCTACTCGGCCAGGCCGGAGGACAGCCGCTTCGCGTCCCGGTGGGCGGCCCGCGTCGAACACGCCGACCAGTGCGGCACCGACGGCATGACGCTGCTGAAGGCCGTCTGGTCGGCCACGTCATCGCCCACATTGCGAAAGCTACCCGCGGTGGAGTTCCTGCGGCAGACCTGGGTACAGCAGTTCCAGCACGTCGAGGGCACCGTGCGTTGGCGTGGGACGAAGGACCTCCCGCTGGGCCTGATCCGCTTGCGGACCCCCTACGAGCCCGAAGCCCGCACGGGGTCGAAACGGGACCTGGGCTGGTCCGGTTACAAAGTCCACCTCAGCGAGACCTGCGAGCCCGACGCCCCGCATCTGATCACTCACGTTCGCACCACGCCGGCGCCCATCAACGACGTCCTGGTCCTGGAGGACATTCACACCGCCCTGGCCGAACGGGGCCTGCTGCCGGACGAGCACCTGGTGGACGCCGGATACATCGACGCCGAACAGATCCACCACGCCCGCCGCGATCACGGCATCGAGCAGGACACCGACCACTGGCGCCGTCGCTACGGACACCGAGCCGGCGTTGAGGGCACCATCTCACAGGGCGTCCAGGCGTTCGGCCTGCGCAGATCCCGCTACCGCAGCCTCGCCAAGACCTGGTTGCAGCATCACTTCACCGGCGCTGCCGTCAACCTCGCCCGCATTGATGCCTGGCTCACCGGCAGACCACTCGCCAAGACCCGCATCTCGCCCTTCGCAGCGCTCCGCCCCGCTGGATGAGATCCAGCGGGGCGGAATTAACCAACAGCGTCCGCAACGGAGCGGGCTTTCGGGTTACGGCCTGTCATGTCGGGTCGATCCGGGGAAACCCGCCGCGAGCAATCACGACGGGTTTCCCCGGTCCGGCCCGACCCGCCCGAGTCGCGTGCGTGAGGGATCATGAAGAGGTGTGGCAGCGGCAGGCCGTCGGCCGGCCCGGGCGCGATCCGCCGGCGGTCCTGCCAGGTGAGCCCGCCTCCGGCCATCATGGTCTCCTCGGTGACCCCTCGCGGTGGTCCCTGGCCCCCGCCGTAGCGTTCACTTCTCATCAAGTGCAATGATCGATACATTCTTCGTTGCTTTATCGTCAAGACGGTTGCAACACTTTTATGGCATCTACCTGCGCATATTTAAATATCATGCAACGTGTGTGTTGTGTAAATCTGGAAAGCAACGTAGCGTTTGCGATGTCAGAAACAACATGGCACAGCGCAAGGAGCACCCCATGCAGACCTTCACCACCCCCGCCCCGATCTCCGCCGTCCTGGACATCCCCGCCGGACGCCTCCAGTTCATCGCCGCCGACCGGGCCGACACCATCGTCGAGGTCCGGCCCACCAACCCCGCCAAGAGCCGCGACGTCAAGGCCGCCGAACAGACCACGGTCGTCTACACCGACGGCGTCCTGCGGATCGAGACCGCGACGAAGAACCAGTACTTCGGCCCCTCCGGATCCATCGAGGTCACCGTCAAACTGCCCACCGGCTCCCACATCAAGGCCACCACCGCCGGCTCCGAACTGCGCGGCGTCGGCCGCCTCGGCGACGTCACCTTCGACGGCGCCTACCGCCAGATCAAAATCGACGAGGCCGCCGCCCTCCGCCTCACCGCGGTCGACGGCGACGTCGAGGTCGGCCGGTTGGGCGGCCCCGCGGACATCAGCACCGCACGGGGCGACATCCGCATCACCGAGGCCATGGGCGGCACGGTGGTGCTGCGCACCCAGTCCGGTGACATCTCGGTCGGCGCCGCCGCCGGGGTCTCGGCCGCCCTGGACGCCGGCACCTCCTACGGCCGGATCACCAACGCCCTGAAGAACGACGGCACCGCCGTCCTGGACATCCGCGCCACCACCTCCAGCGGCGACATCACCGCCCGCAGCCTCTGAAGAAGCAGAACCGGCACTCTCAGGGCGTGCCGACGTCGCGGGTGGTCCCGTCGGCGATGGCCCGGAGTTTGTCTGGGTTGGCGACGTTGTGAATGGTGGTGATGCGACCATCGGCGTCGAAATCGAAAGTGACAGTGGCGATCACGCGGTCCAGGCCGCTGAACACCATGCCCGGACCGCCGTTGATCTCGACCAGTTCGGCGTTCATGTCGGCAGGCTCGACACCCTGGTAGGTGACCTTGCCGATGGCGGAGAACCAGGCGGCCACGGTTTGCGCGCCCACGATCGGACGCAGTGCCTGGCGGACCTTGCCGCCGCCGTCGGTCCACAGCGTGACGTCCGGGGACAGCAGTTGCATGAGGGTGTTGAGGTCACCGCCGGTCGCGGCGGCGAGGAACCTCTCGGTGACGTCGCGCTGCCGCGACCGGTCCGCGGTGAAACGCGGCCGCCGGGCGCGCACGTGCTCACGAGCACGGTGCGCGGCCTGGCGCACCGCGGCCTCGGAACGCTCCACCGCCTCCGCGATCTCGGCATGGCTGAAGCCGAAGACCTCCTTCAGCACGAACACCGCGCGCTCAAGCGGGCTGAGGGTCTCCAGCACCACCAGCATCGCCATCGACACCGACTCGGTGCTCGTGATGTCGTCGGCGGTGTCGTTGCCGGTGAGGATGGGTTCGGGAAGCCACGGCCCCACGTAGGTCTCACGCTGACGCTGGGTGGAGCGCAGCCGTTGCAGCGCCAGATTCGACACGATCCGCGCCAGATAGGCCTTGGGGTCGGCCACCTGCGAACGGTCGGCTGCCGACCATTTGATCCAGGCGTCCTGGACCGCGTCCTCGGCGTCGGCCACGGTGCCGAGGACGCGGTAGGCCACCGAGAACAGCAGGTTGCGATGCTGGTCGTACACCTGCTGGTCGCGCTCAGGGGACGGGTGGGTCACCGCACACCCCGGACGCGGGTGAAGCGGCCGCCATGGGGCCAGAACGCGCCTGAGGCCGGCATCTTCTTCATACGGCCGTAGGTCGGCCAGGGGGAGGCGGTCACCGTCTCCTTATACCGTGCCGCCATGCGACCGGTCAGATACACCCGTCGGGGACTGTCGTCGGGGTGGGTGAACTGAACGACCGCGTCATGCCGTCCCAGGCTCACCGGCGTGTGGTAGTAGCCGAAGCGGAACGGCTTGGGCCGCTTGCCGTTCAGCGTGCGGAGGATCGACACCGCCGCGTGCACCCCGGTCGGCATGCCGCCCTGGCAGGTGCCGTGCATGACGCCGTAGCCCTGGCGGATGGCGGCCGCGTCACCCACGGCGTACACGTCGGGGTGCGACACCGATCGCAGCGTGGCGTCGGTGACGACGCGGCCACGCTCGTCGACGGTCAGACCGGCGGCGGACGCCAGCGGCGACACCTGCGTACCGCTCGTCCACAGGACGACATCGGCGGCGATGCTCCGCCCGTCCGCGAGCTCGACCGAGTCGGGCAGCACCTTCACCACCTCGATCCCGCTGCGCACCTGGACGCCAAGGCGTGCGAGCGTGGCCTGCAGATAGGCCTTCGGTTTGGGGCTCATGGCCGCGCCGGGCTCCTGCCAGCCCAGCAGCACGACGTTCAGCTCCGGGTACCGCTCGGCGATCTCCGCGGCCGACTCGACTCCCGTCAGCCCGCTTCCGCCGACCACCACCGTGCCGCGCCCGAGCCGAGCCAGCCGGTCGGCCAGCAACCCGGCGTCCTGGGCGCCGTCGAGGGTGTAGGCGTGGTCCTCCACGCCCGGTACCGCCGCCGTGTCGGTCACGCTGCCCAGGCCGTAGACCAGCGTGTCGTAGTGCAGGACCCGGTTGTCGTCGATCCGCACGGTCTTCGCGGTCACATCCACCGCCGTCACCCAGCCGCGCACGAACCGCGCACCCGTGCCCTCCAGCAGGTCCGGAATGTTCATCCCGGCGACCTGCTGCCCGGTCGCCGACATGTGCAGCCGCAACCGCTCGGTGAACCGCTCCTGCGGGTTCACCAGGGTCACCCGCACATCCTCGCGCCGCCTGACGCGGGCCGCGAGCTGGATCGCCGCGGCCATGCCGGCGTACCCCGCCCCCAGAATCAGAACGTGGTGGGTGGCCGCCGTGCCGGTTTCGCTGTGTGTGATCATCGTTGTGCCTTTCATCTCATGCGGACGACCACGAGATGCAAGCTGCTCACCGGTCCGTGACATGGGGCCGGTGTGATGTGCGTCACAAGGGAGCGATGGCGGTTGAGACGGAGCCCCGGCAGACGGGACGGATCACGCGAACGACCCCTGCGGTGAGGGATCAAAACCCGGAGCGGAACATCACCGGTGACGTTGGTACGGGCGAGGAGGCAGGGAGCGCCCTCTTCCTCCCGACGTCACTCCCAGGTGTTCCAGCAGCAGTCCCTCCCGGGTGGACCAGGGGCAGATTTCCGCGCGGGTGGCCCCGCAGGCTTCCATGAGGGCTTCGGCCACCAGCGCTCCGGCCAGGGACTGCTCGGCTCGGTGGTCACTGATGCCCGGCAGGTCACCGCGGTCGGCCGTGTCGGTGCCGGCCAGCAGGGCGAGCGATGCCCGGAGGCCGGGCAGGACCAGATGCCGGCGGGTGCGCGCAGGTTTGCCGCGGACGGCGACGGCGAGCCGGGCGAGCTGCGTGAAGGTCTTGGAGCAGGCCAGCACGTGCTCGCCCCGCTGGACCCGTGGCAGGCCGGGCAGGTCGCTCAGAACACGACGCAGGTGCTGTCGCACCTCCTGCAGGTGCCTCTTGGAGGAGCAGACGCCGTCGGGCAACCACTCACGAGTGATCCTTCTGGCGCCGAGCGGCAGCGAGTGCACGATGTGAGGCTGGTCGCCGGTGCCAAAGGCGATCTCCACTGTGCCGCCGCCGACGTCCAGGACCAGCAGCGGACCGGTCGCGTGCTTCGCCCAGCGACGGGCGGCCACGTACGCCAGTCGCGCTTCCTCCTGGCCTGACATCACCTGCAGGTGGGTGCCGGTGGCGCGGGCGACCCGGGCGATGACCTCATCGCGGTTGGGCGCGTCCCGGATGACGGAGGTGGCGAACGCGAACACCTCCTGCCGCGAGTCCTCCCTCGCGCCCATCGCCTCGGACACCGCCCCCTGCACGCTGCGCACTCCGCGTTCGCTCACCCGTCCGTCCGAGGTGAGCATCCGGTGCAGCGCCAGCCGCACCTTGCGGGACATCACCGTCTCCAGCCCCGAATTCACCCGCGAGGGCCGGACCACCATGAGCAGAGCACTGTGGCACCCGACGTCCAACACTCCCGCCTGCCGCATTCGCACCGCCTTTCTGTCCGATACACCTGTGGACGCCCCGCTCACGTCACTTCTCCGCCACGAGCGGCTTCACCCGGCCGGGCGGCGTCCGCGGAGACGACTTCAACGGCGGCGACCCGATCGACCAGGTAGAGCACGGGCCCTCTTCGATCAAGATCTCACAGTGAGGCCCTGATCGGCGGTGAATCCGCTCCGGCGTCGGCGAGTCGCTCCCACCTGCCCAGGAGGCCGGCGACCAAAGCGCGGCGCCGCGCCGACACGCCGCACCCCGGAGACTACAAGCCGGTGCGCTGCCACAGCGTGCCTGTGTACTGCCCGATGTCCAACCCTTTCCCCGCGGCCCATCCGTCGTCGTGACAGGTCGCCAGATGCCGGTCGGCCGCGTCGCCGATCAGCGACACCACCGTGCCGGTCTCGCCCCTGGCCCGCATGCGCTCGACCAACTCCAGCGCCGCCCACAACGCGGTGCCCGACGAGGCGCCAACCGGCAGTCCGGTGACCTCGCGGATGTGCCGGGCCGCCGCCACACCGGCCGCGTCGGGCACGGGGACGATCAGATCCACGAGGTCGGGCTGGAAGCCGGGCTCGACGCGTGGCCGTCCGATGCCCTCGATCCGTGACGGCATCCCGGTGCCGTAGTCGGGCGCGTCGAGGGTCCATCCCGGGAAATAGGCCGAATTCTCGGGATCCGCCACTGCGACGCGGCAGCTTTCACCGTGGGACCGGATCCACTGGCCGAGGGTGGCCGAGGTCGCTCCGGTGCTCGCACCCGTCACCACCCAGTCCGGCCGCACCTGCCCGAACAACTCCTCCGCCAGGTCGTGCGGCGCGGCCCGGCCGAACTGGTCCAGGAAGTGCCCGTCGATCTCCCGTGCGGCGTTGTAGATCGCCGGCGGCGGCGTCACGAACCGGCACTCCCCGCCCAGTTCCTCCACCGGCCGCGCCCGCGCCTGGCTGCGCTCGCCCGGCATGACCACGATGTACGGCAGCCCGAGCCGCCGCGCGAACCAGGCCTGTGCCACGGCCGCGTTGCCACCGGTCGCCTCCACCACGGTCGCGCCCTCGGCGATCGACCCGTCGAGCACGGCCTGGCGGAACAGCGCCCTGGCGTGCCGGTGCCGCAGGCTCCCGGTCGGCTGCGCGGACTCATCCTTCAGCAGCAGCCTGACGCCGGGGGCCGATACCGGGAGGCCGATCAGCGGGGTGGGCTCGCCCACCGCCAGCACGTCGAGCGCTCGCGTGTTCCAGTTCACCGCTCCACCCTATTAAAACGATCAAGGCCGGTGACATTCACCGTGAAAGCCCGAGGCCGGTGGCCGTGTGCGGCCACGTCCGGTTCGAGTGGCTCGCCGTCGAGGTGAACGTCACGCCGCGCGGTTCCCAGCGGGCCGGTGTCGCTATCGCGTCGTGAATGCGCCGCCGTTGACATGGATGGTCTGGCCGGTGATGTGCCTGGCGCCGCGAGAGGCGAGGAAATAGGCGGTCTCGGCGATGTCGTCCGGCGTGCCCGGCCGCTTGTCGTGGGTCTCCCGAACGAGTGCGCCGTGGCGTTCGTCCGTCATCTGCCCGCGGAAGAAGCCGGTGCCCGCGATGTAGCCGGCGGAGATCACGTTGCTGGTGATGCCGCGCGGGCCGACCTCGGCGGAGAGGAAGGCGTTCCAGGCGGCGAGGGCGGCCTTGGACGCGCCGTAGGAACCGCCTCGACGCTCCGCTCCGATCGAGCCGATGCTGATGACCGAGCCGCCGGGGACGAGCTTGGCCTGGACCGAGGCGGTGGTCAGGACCGCGCTGAGCAGGTTCTGGGACAGGGCGGCCTGCCACTGGGCGAACAGCGCCTCCAGAGGCGAGGCGTCGGCGGGTGCCGCGTCGGCCAGGCCGCCGGCCGCGTTGACCAGTACGTCAAGTGTCTCGCCGAGCCGGGTGCTCAGTGCCTCGACCTGCCCGGGCTGAGTCGCGTCGCAGACCACGCCGTGCACGCTCAGTTCCTTGGCGGTCCGCTCGACGGAGTCGGCGTGCCGTCCGGTGATGAAGACCTCGGCGTGGTCGGCGGCGAATCTCGCGGCGATGGCGCGGCCGATGCCGCTGCCGCCCCCGGTGACAAGCACGATGCGGGTCAAGGTTCCTCCTGCTCGATAGTATGTTTAGATCTAAACATAGCTGCCGCTGACAGAGGACCGCACCATGGCTGATGCCGTTTCACCGGCGGGGGACCCTGTTCCCGCCTACCCCGCCGCGGAGATCGCGGCGGCCTGGCAACGCGAACGGCCCGGCACCCCAACCGAGTCGATCGAGGTCGTGACGCCCATCTGGCGCTTGGCGAAGCTGTTCGCGGACGACCGCGGCCGGGTTCTGCGAGCGGAGGGAATCGATGCCGCGACTCTCGACCTGCTGTCCGTCATCCGCCGCTCCGGGCCGCCCTACACCCTCAGCACCCGTGAGATCGCACGGCGGACGCTGGTGACCGCCGGCGCGATCTCCCAGCGGGTCGCCCGGGCCGAACGGGACGGACTCGTGCGGCGAACGCCGGGCGCGACCGGGCGTCGGACCGTGCTGGTGTCGTTGACGGCCGAGGGACACGCGCTCATCGAGCGTTCCGTCGACGTGGTGCTCGGCCGCGAGGCGGCGCTCGTCAGTTGCCTGTCCGAGTCCGAACGCGCCTCACTCATCGGCTTGCTGGAGAAACTGACGGCCGACGTCAGACTCCGCACGGTCGAGCCTGAGGGGGCGGCTACCAGCGGTTGCCCTTGAGAAGCTGGCCGCGGACCGCGCCGTCGGCGAACTGGGTGGTGTGCAGGTTGGCGTACCAGTTCTTCGGGTTGGCCTTGATGCCGTTGAGCACGCCGGTGTTCTTGACCACGACGGAGCCGGAGCTGATGTTGCCGCGGGTCTTGCCGTTGGACAGCAGGTCGATGACGACGTCACCGTTGGTGCCGGCCTTGCCGCGGTGGATGTGGAACGCGGTGGGCTTGGAGACGTTCTTCCACTGGACGATGTAGTACATGCGGTTGCCCTGGATGCGGAACTTCGCGACCGCCACTCCGTTGCGGTCGTTGACCTTCTTGCCCGGCGCTCGAACCTCGTTCCTGCCGAGGAGCACCGAGGCGAAGTAGTAGCTCTTGGCCTGGCTCGCCTCGGCGCCGGTGAACGTGGCGGCGGTGGCGCTCACCCCGGCGGACGCCGTGGCGGTGGCCGCCCCGGCCGGTACCGCCACCGCGCCGACGGCCAGCGCCGCGGCCGCCGCGCCCAACGCCACCCGGCCCAGTACGCGCCGCCGCGAGATGCGTCCGCCGTCAACCTGCTCGAATGCGTTCATCGGAACCTCTTCCTTGGGTTTGCTGTGCGGCTCCTTGCCGACATCGCAGACATTAGGAGAGGTACTGAGCCGATCGTAAGTTTTGGGACTATCCGTGTTATGGGCTGATGTAGGCCAGATGCGGATCGGCGAAGAAGGCCCGGACAATGTCGGGACGCTTTTGCAGCCGGCGCATGCTGCGGTGCATAGCCGCGGCCAGCTCATGCTCATCGGCGACCGCCTGGCGCGCCACCCGGGCCTTGACGTTTTGGTTGACCCACTCATCGGGGTTGACCTCCGGCGCATACGCGGGCAGGAAAAACAACCGCAGCCGCCCGCCGGTACGCGCGACGAAATCACCGACCGCTCGGGCGGTATGAATCGACGAGCCGTCGACGATCAAAACGATCGGCCCGGTAATGGTGCGCAGCAGCTGCGCGCAGAACCCGAGGAACGCCCACCGGTCCATCGCGCCGTGTCCCAGCCGATAGCGCAGTGTGCCGTCGGCCCCGACCGCCGAGAACATCTTCACCGACCGGCGACCCGCCCCGGCTGACACGACCGGCGTCTGCCCCACCAGGGCCCAGGTGGTGCCGCAGCGGTGATCGACACGCATGCTCATCTCGTCGGCGAACAACACCACTGTCCCGCGTCTGCGCGCCCGGCGGCAGATTGCCGGGAAGGCCACCGTCGTCCACCCGGTGATGGCCGCCGGATCACGCCGGAGTGCGGCGTAGGCCGGACGCTGTGGCGACAGGCCCAGCCCGCGCAGCAGCCGCCCGGTCGCCGTCACCGACAGGTCGATCCCGAACCAGGCCGCGATCACCATCGCCACCAGCGCCCTGGTCCACAGCACAACGGCCGTGCCCAGTACCTGACGGGGGGTGACGTCACGGACCACCGCCTTGATGGTCTGCTCCTGGCCGGGGGTGAGCCGCCGTGGCCGGCCCGGCGCCTTCTTGATCCGTAGCGCCTCGATACCGCCCGCCCGCGCCTGGCGTTTCCACCGAAACACCGATTCGCGGCCTACTCCCAGTGCTTCAGCCACCCGATCCGGTGACATGCTCCCTCCCAGTAACCGGAGGGCGAAGACCTTCTCCTCGAACGTCGCTCTGCGACCTTTTCTGGCCATACTCCAAGCATGTCCCCGCCGGAACGCGATCTCCCACCGCCACCCAACAAGTACCAAAACTTATGATCGGCTCAGTAGCTGCCGGTGTTAGCGTACAAATCCACATAAAGCGTCGAGTGTGCACAACGGCACATACCGCCCTCGCGGTGGGCCTCAGCCCGCCGTGGTCGTCCGGGGTTACTCCGCGAACTCCGGCCGGTGCGGGATCCGGCCGGCTGGAACATCCATGGCGTACTGCTGCTCGAAGGCGACCGTCTGAGTGTTTGCGGCCGGCTGCTGAGCGGGAGCGGGCCTGCACGAGTGAGAGCGGACGACGTGCTTGGCGAGCTTTTCCCACTTGGCGTAGGCATCGGGGAATCCGGAGCGCTGCACGGCCTGCGCGGCCTGGGTGAGCGGGAGCCGCTTCCAATGGGAGACGGTCGCCAGCCCCTGGTAGAACTTACGCGCCGAGTACTTCGGGTTGAGGATCTGCTTGCGGGTTCCCCAGCCCTGGGACGGGCGCTGCTGGAACAGCCCGAGGGAGTCGCGATCGCCGTAGTTGAGATTGCGCAGCTGGGATTCCTGCAGGCTCGTGGCCACCCCGATGACGGCCGCGCGGGTGGGGAGCCCGAGTTTGGACGCCATCTCGATGACGATGGCGGCGTTGGCCTTCTGCTCGGCGCCCAGCGTGCGGAGCTGTTTTGACGCTTTCGCCGACGACGCCGCGAGGCAGGTCGAAGCCTTGCCTGCGGCCTCGCCCGCAGGCGGTGCCGCGGTGGCCGGCTGCGCCTTGCCGTTCGGCTGCGCCGTGGCAGGTGGCTGTGCCTCGCCGTTCGGCTGTGCCGCGGTGGCCGGCTGTGTCTTGCCGTTCGGCTGTGCCGCGGCGGGTGGCTGTGCCTCGCCGGCCGGCTGTGCCGCGGCGGACGCGCTGCCGACGCCGAGGAGGCATGTGCTCAGCAGCGAGGTGCCGACCGCGCCCGCCGCGATCCGGGCATGGGAACCAGTGCACATTCGGGCGAGGGTACAGCGCTTCCGGTTGAGAACCTCGGAGAACTTCATGGGAGAGGGGTCCTTCGAAAGGGAACAGGGGCCTTCCCGCGGAAATCTCAGGGCCCGTGGTCGTCAGGGCCCGGCGGCGCGGGGGAAGAGGCGCTCAGCCCGGCGAGGGGACGCCGGTGGGAGGGCCATTGGAGTACGGCGAAGCCGGGCGCTGCCGCGCGAGGGCGACGGGCCGGCCGGGGGAGTGACCCGGTTGTGTCGGGACCGGACGAACGGCCTCATCGGACACGGTTCCTGAAACAGGGTTTTACCGACGAGGACCGGCCGGGTGCGCGATTCACCGTGAGAACGGCGTCACATTCGGGCCGGGAACGCGAATCAGCGCCGATGCCGTCCGATTAAGATCGGTCCGGCGAATCCGAGGGCGGATGATGCTGTGATCGTCACGCATTTCTCCATTCCTTGAACGCCTACCGGGTTAGCTGTCGGGCTCGGGCCAGGAGTCGCCCTACCATCCGCGTCGGGATGGATTCGCCCCCTGCGGCGATCAGCCGCGTAGTTGGGTCCTCGGCTCCGGCGGCATGGAATGTCACCGGACTCGGCGCCGGACGGCGGCCTTCCGCTTGAAGGTCGTGTCACCATCCGTTTACTGAAACTAGACACTAACCTCAAATATGGACAAAGCAAACTAAAACCCCCAAAATTGCAAAGATCTACCTTTCTGGCCCTGATTCCGACCGTCGGCCACCGCGCCCGCGGGGCCGCTTACCCCCTGGCCTGGGTGGTAGCGTTCATGATCAGTTGCCTCCGAATGTCGTTGACACGAACCGATCATGTTAAACAGGACCTGCGATGAGCATTGAATCGACGCCGCGCCAGGCGGTCGCCGACCGCATGATCGAGATTCCCGCCGGGGCGATCATCCTGCGGGACGAGGGTACGAAGACGAACTGGAAGGCCGAGGTCGGGGCCTTCCGGCTGGCGCCGTATCCCGTGACCCGCGAGCTGTACCACGCCGTTCTGGGCGAGGCGCCCGCGAGTGCGGCGGGGCCGCGGACGCCGGTGACCGAGGTCTCCTGGATGGATGCCGTACGGTTCTGCAACCTGCTCTCGCAGTCGAAGGGGCTCGACCCCTGCTACTCGATGGGCGACGACCCCGACGGGCAGGACGTGGTCTGCGACTGGGACGCCGACGGCTATCGCCTCCCGTCCGAGGCGGAGTGGGAGTACGCCTGCAGGGCCGGAAGCGCCGGCGTCCGCTACGGGGAGCTGGACGAGATCGCCTGGTACCGCGGGAACTCCGGTGAGGAGATGCACGACGTCGCGACCAAGGCGCCGAACAGGTGGGGGCTCTACGACATGATCGGCAACGTGTGGGAGTGGTGCTGGGACCTCTACGATCCCAGCGTCTACGGCCCGTACCGCGTGTTCCGCGGCGGAGGTCTGTACGATCAGCCCCGATCGTGCCGGGCGTCGTGCCGCCGCAAGAGTCACCCGACCCTTCGCATCGACGACCTCGGGTTCAGGCTCGCCCGATCACGGTGAAAGGCGGTCGCGGACGGGTGCGGTTCCCGCGAGGGTCCGTCAGAAACCGAGCTCGCTCAGCCCGGGATGGGCGTCCGGCCGGCGCCCCAGCGGCCAGTGGTAGGCGCGTTCCGACTCCTCGATGGGAAGGTCGTTGATGGACGCGTGCCTCGCGACCATCACCCCCTGCGCGTCGAATTCCCAATTCTCGTTGCCGTAGGAGCGAGACCAGTTACCCGAGTCGTCGTGGGATTCGTAGGCGAAGCGCACGGCGATACGGTTGCCGTCGAAGGCCCAGAGTTCCTTGATGAGCCGGTAGTCCAGCTCTCTCGTCCACTTGCGCGTGAGGAAAGCGATGATCTCGTCGCGTCCGTTCACGAACTCCGCGCGATTTCTCCAGTGACAGTCCGGCGTGTATCCCTGAGCCACGCGTTCCGGTTCGCGGGTGTTCCAGGCGTCTTCCGCCAACCGGACTTTCTCGATGGCGGCGTCGCGAGTGAACGGGGGAAGCGGAGGATGCGTCGCCATCTTCTCTCCTTACGACGTGTGTGACGGTGCTTCGAAAAGCGCCGGAGTGGTTCCGCTCGCTTCGCCGTCTTCCCTGGTCAGAGTACGGTTTCATCCGGCGTTCGTCACCGATGACGACGGCGCGTCGGCGACCGGGCGGATGCCGGCCGGTGCGGGAAACGCGTTCTCGTCAGGGATCACCCGAACCCCCAGCCGCAATGGGACGTATCGCGGGTCAGGGATGATGTGCCGGATCGGGTGCGGCGACAAGAATGACGAGCCGCTGGACCGGCCAGGCGATCAAGTGCGCCGGGCGCCGTCCTGATCATCCTCCGGCTACCAGAACTTCGATCGCCGTCCTGTCCGGCGGGAGGGAATCCGGCCGGAGCTCGTCAGGCATCAGGCCGCGAGCAGGGCTTGAACCACGGGAGGTCCGACCTACGAACGTCTGCTGAACGAGATCCCCCGACGGACGAGCAACGAACTGTCGATCAAAGTGGCACGCTGATGGTATGGCGTAATCGCCGCCCCCCGAAGGGGGATCAGGTGACCGGTTCACCGCAGACGCAGCACATCGTCGTCCTTGATCCGTCCGAAGTGCCGGCTGCCCGTGCGCTGGCAGCACTCCAGAACGTCGAGGTGGAAGAGGTCCCGCGCCGCGGCATCGAGCCTGTGGTCACCGTGACCCTGATCCTGGTGGGCGCTGTGACCGCGGTCGGCGCCGTGGTGCATGTTCTGGAGCAGCACAAGGGCGGTCAGGTGATCGACCTGAGACCGGGCGCGCCGAAGGCGTTCTACCGCACCCCGGAGGTGGTTTTCGGAACGGTGGTCATCATTGCCGAGGACGGCAAGGTGACCGTCGAGGTCAAGGAACCGGAGGGCATGTTCGGCAAGGTGATCTCCATCCTCCCCGAATTGCTGTCCGGTGGCGCCGACAGCGCGGAGCAGATCGCGCAGACGGTCACGGCGATGTTCGACTCCGAGGTGGAGGTTGAGACGGTCGAGATCCCGCCTCCGGCAGGTGAGAGATGAATGCGCGCCGGTCTCACGAAGAAGCGCGGCGTTTCCTCGAGCACCTTCGCGCTCACAACCAGGCCGCGCTTGGAATCTCCTCCGACTCCTCTGCCCTCGTCGACCGGGCTGATCCGAGCGATACGGTGAACCGGTTCCTGCGTGAGAGCCTGCACCCCGAAGATGCCCGGGATCCGGAGATCCGAGCGCTGGTGGAGCAGCATTTCGCGCGCAGTCATCACGGCAATGACGAGATGCTGGCCGGCTTGCAGGACAACATCGAACAGACCGCGGCCGCCCGTATCAAGGGTGTGGATCTCGCGCCCCTGAGTCCGCTCATCGGCTATCTGCAGACGGGACAGCTCAACGCCGTGAGCATGCGCGTGCCGGGCCGCTCCGGCGACTATCTGGTGCTCTTCGAAGACGAGATGCTGCTCTTCGCCTCCAAGCTCAGCAAGGCCGTCGCCTGGGCCATACCCGCCGGCCCAAGCGACGCGAACGGCATGATGACCTTCGAGTGGGGCATGCCTCCCGTGACCGAGCGGATCGAGGCCAGACCCGAGGTCGCCGAGCAGTTCGCGGACATCGTCATCACCTACGCCGTCACAGGGGGCGTCGGTCAGGCCGCCCACCACATGGTGCCGCCGGGCTACCTCAATCTCGCCTCCATGATGCGCGACTCCCTCGAATACTTCGTTCTGGGTCACGAGTACTCCCACATCCTGCTGGGCCACCTGGACATCGCCGAGTCGCGCAAGGGTGTCCTACCGGCCGGCGAGGCCGAGGTGCTGGCTTACTCGTGGCGTCAGGAGCTCGACGCGGATTGGTTCGGCATGGTTCTGTCGATCAACGCGCTCATTGATCACGAGGATCAGGACATCCCCTTTGGTTTCATTGGTATCAGTCTGTTCTTCGACGCGCTGGATGTCATGGACCGCGCTGTCGCTCTGCTGCAGACCGGCGACGAGAACGCCCGTCAGCTCGGCTCTCACCCACCCTCCGATCTGCGCAAACGGTACCTGCGCGACTTCTTGCCGCAGATGGCCGGAGGTGATCCCGAGCTCTCCGAGGACGTGCGAACCGCTCTCGAGCTGGCCGATGTCCAGAGCGAGATCATTCGTCTGCTGTGGGAGCGCACCCGGCCGATCCTGCTGGACCTGCGCCGACATGGTGTGTCAGTGGCTCCCACCTGGAGGACGATCCCCAAGGAGGCCGGGGACGAGACCGTGCCAGGGCCGTAGGGTCGTGGCACCGGGACGATGGTCACGGGCTCCGGCGTAGCGGCGTTCGTCTCGTTTTCGATCGTGTGAGGTCGAGGGCGGTCAGGGCGCGGGTCGCGGGAGAGCGGCGTCGAGCACGATCCTTGCGTGGGCGACCTGCTGTAACGGTGCGGTACGAGAGCCCGAACCATTTCGCCGAGATCACCTCACTGGGAAATATTCGGCGTGGTCACGGCGTTGCTGGTCTCTCACGGAGGTGAGGACTCCGGGGGACGGCACGGTGAAGATCGGATACATCGGCGGAACCCGCGCCGGACCGCTGCCCGGAGTCGGGGATATGTCCGGAATTGGACGTATCCCACTATTTTGGTAGGCTTAGCGGGAAAATCGTCAACGGTGCGTATCGCGCCCGTCGTCGGCGACGCCTCCGTACCCGACATGATCGGCAGGTTCGCCTGCCCAGAATGAAGTGAGCTGTTCACAACCATGTCCGCACTGGCTTCCGCGCGCACGATCGACTCCGCGCGTACCGGCTGGGACGCCTGGCGGGCGTCCCGGCTGGCCTCCCTCGTCACGCCCACGGGCAACCTCGCGCTCGTCGAGACCCGCTGGCAGGCGAGTGGCCAGGACGAGTCCATCGAGGACGCGCTGTCCGGCCGGCCGGACAGCGTGACGGCGACCAGGCTGGAGCGACGGAACATCGACACGGGCGAGGTGGAGCGCGGCATCCGCCTCTGGGACGCGGACGCGCCGTCGATCCGGCACTTCGACACCGTCGAGGCGTTCCCGTTCGACCCGGACTGGGTGATCGAGGCCACCTTCACCCCGGTGCCCGGGTCGCGCCGCATCCCGTTCGAGCACATCCGTGACAACGGCGGCACCCGTGAGCTCGTCGTTCCCGGCGACATCACCTTCGACCTGCACGGCACCGCCTACTCGCTGAGCGCGTTCGACGACGACGGAACGCTGCTCCTGGTCTTCGGTGACAAGACCAACGGCGTGAGCACCTACGCCGCCGGCCGGTTCCTGATCGTGCGGCGCGAGCCCGGCGGCGACCGGGTCGTGCTCGACTTCAACCGGGCCTTCGTCCCGCCGTGCGGATTCTCCGTCCACTACAACTGTCCGCTGCCGCCGCCGCAGAACCGCTTTCACGTCGCCGTCGACGCGGGCGAGAGGCTTCCGGTGTTCCTCGACGGCTACGAGATCCACTGAGGCGGCACCGAGACCGCGCCGAGCCGGCGAACGGGGACGCACCCGCGACGCCGGTGAGGTTCAGGCCGCCCATCATGCCCGGCCGTACGGCCATCGATCAGGAGAAACAGTGAAAAGCAAGATGGCGTCGCTCGTCGGCGCCACCCTCATGGTCGCGCTGACCCTCACCGCCTGCGGCTCCGGCTCCGGCTCCGGCAACGCCTCGTCGGCCGGTTCGGAGAGCACGTCGCCGACCGGCTCGTACGATCCGAACGCGACGATCGAGATCGGCTCGCTCTACGAACCCCAGAACCTCGACAACACGGGCGGCGGCGGGCAGGGGGTGACCGAGGCGTTCAACGGGAACGTCTACGAAGGCTTGTTCAGGCTCGGCGACGACGGCAAGGTCGAGAACCTGCTCGCCAAGGACTACAAGGTCAGCCCCGACGGCCTCACCTACACGTTCACGCTGCGGGACGGTGTCACGTTCCACTCGGGTGACCCCCTCACCTCCGCCGACGTGAAGTACAGCATCGAGAAGGTCCTCGCCAAGGACTCGCAGTCCGCCCGTAAGAGCAGTTTCGCCGGGGTCAAGAGCATCACGACTCCCGACGACAGCACGGTGACCGTGAAACTGGCCACCAAGTCGATCTCGTTCGTCTACAACCTCAGCTACGTGTGGATCATCAACGACCAGGCGAAGAACCTCACGACCTCGGAAGACGGCACGGGTCCCTACAAACTCGGGACGTGGAAGCGGGGCTCCTCGCTGAGCCTGGACCTGTTCGCGGGCTACTGGGGCACGCCCCCGACGAACAAGGGGGTGGTCTTCCACTACTTCACGGAGGCGACCGCCCTCAACAACGCGCTGCTGACCAACGCCGTCGACATCGTGACCAGCGAGCAGAGCCCGGACGCCCTGGCCCAGTTCAGCGGCAACGAGGATTACAAGGTCAACAACGGTCATTCGACGACCAAGCTCCTTCTGGCCTTCAACGACAGGGTGAAGCCTTTCGACAACGCCCTCGTCCGCAAGGCCGTCACCTCCGCGATCGACAACCGCAAGCTGCTCACCTCGATCTGGGGCGACTACGGAACCCTGATCGGTTCGATGGTCCCGCCGACCGACCCGTGGTACGAGGACCTGACCACGGTGAACCCCTACGACGTGGAACTGGCCAAGAAGCAGCTGTCGGAGGCCGGTTACGCCAATGGGTTCGGCTTCACGCTCGACACCCCGAACTACGACCCGCATCCCACGGCGGCCACGTTCATCAAGAGCGAGCTGGCCAAGGTCGGCATCACCGTCACGATCAACGTCATCACCGCGGACGAGTGGTACACCAAGGTTTTCAAGGACCACGACTTCGCCGCGACGCTCCAGGAGCACGTCAACGACCGCGACGTCGTCTGGTACGGCAATCCCGACTTCTACTGGGGATACGACAACCCTGAGGTCACCAAGCTGGTGAACCAGGCGGAGCAGTCGGACACGACCGACGAGCAGGCGGCTCTGCTCAAGAAGGCCAACCAGCAGATCGCCGCGGACGCCGCCAGTGACTGGCTCTACCTCTATCCGCAGATCGTCGTGGCGTCGTCGTCGCTGTCGGGTTATCCCCTCAACGGCCTGAACTCGCAGTTCTACGCCTACACCATCAAGAAGAGCTGATGCCCGCTCCACGTCCAGGCCGTCGCGAAGAGCCGATGTCCGCTCAGCACGCCCCGGTCCGCCCCGTCCCGGTCCGCCGTCCCGTACGGCCGGCCCGGGGCGGGGCGTCCCGCCCCGGGCCGGCGGCCTGACCCGCCATGGCCGTCTACCTGCTGCGGCGAGTGGTCTTCCTCGTCGTCTCGCTGTTCCTGGCCAGCGTGCTGCTGTTCCTCCTGCTGCGCCTGCTGCCCGGTGACCCCGCCAACTCGCTGCTGTCGATCGGGGCCACCCCGGAGCAGCTCGCGGCCGCCCGCCACCAGGTCGGGTCGGATCTCCCGTTGCCGGAGCAGTTCGTCTCCTGGCTTGGCCGGCTGATGACCCTCGACCTGGGCACCTCCTTCGTCAGCACCCTCCCGGTCGGCCCGGAGATCGCCTCGCGACTGGCCGTCACCGTTCCCCTCACCCTGCTGTCCTTTCTCCTGGCGGTCGTCGTGGCCCTGCCGGTCGGCTTCGTCGCGGCCTATCGCTCCGGCACCTGGTACGGCTCGCTGCTCGGCGGGCTGTCCCAGCTGGGGATCGCGGTGCCGGCCTTCTGGGTGGGGATGCTTCTGATCACGGTGTTCTCGCTCCGGCTCCGGGTACTGCCGGCCGGAGGGTTCCCGCGGGACGACTGGGCCGACCCGGCCGACGCGCTGACCTCACTGGCCCTGCCCGTCGTCACGATCGCCCTCGTCATGTCCGCGTCGCTCATCCGCTACGTCCGCTCCGCCACGCTGGACGTGCTCGGCAGCGACTACCTGCGGACGTTCAGGGCGCTCGGATCCTCCTTCACCGGGGCGATGTGGCGTCACGGCCTGCGCAACGCGGCGGTTCCCGTCGTCTCGATCCTCGGGATCGAGCTCGCCACCACCTTTCTCGGCGCCGTCGTGGTCGAGAGCGTGTTCGCCCTTCCGGGGCTCGGCAGCATGCTCATCAAGGGGATCGCGCAGCATGACTATCCGGTCATCCAGGGCGTCCTGTTCGTCAGCACCCTGGGGGTTCTGGTGATCGGGTTCCTCGCCGACCTCGCCCAGCGGATCATGGACTCGCGGCTGCGCGGCACCGTCTCCGGGAACGCGCGATGAGCGCCGTGATCGAAACCGGAGCCCTCCGCGCCCCGGCGCGCCCGCGCCGGTCCACGACCCTGGTGATCGGCTGCGTGCTCGTCGGAGCGATCGTCGCCGTCGCGGTCGTCTCTCTCTTCTGGGTTCCGTACGACCCGGCCGACACCTCGGGTGACCGGCTCATGCCCCCCGGCCTGCCCCACCTGTTCGGCACGGACAAACTCGGCAGGGACCTGCTCACCCAGCTGATGATCGGCGCGCGGATCGCCCTGACGGTCGGGATCGGGTCGGTCGCGCTCGGCGGCGTCCTCGGAGTCGCGGGCGGCCTGGCCGCGGGCTTCGCCACCCGGTGGCTCGACGACACGATCTCGGCCCTGCTCGACATCCTCATCGCCTTCCCCACCCTGCTGCTGGCCATGCTCGTGGTCGCCGTACGGGACGCCTCTCTCGGCTCGGCCATCCTGGCGATCGGGCTGGCGATGTCCGCGATCGTGGCCCGGCTGACCCGGGTGCTCGTCAAACGCGTGCTGTCGGAGGACTTCATCACGGCCTCGCGCACCTCGGGAACCTCCTGGCCGCGCGTGGTGACCGGACACATCCTGCCGAACATCTGGCCGACGCTCCTGGTCAACCTCGCGCTGCAGCTCGGTCTCGCCGTACTGGCCGAGGCGTCCCTGTCCTATCTCGGGCTGGGCCCTCCACCGCCGAACGCGTCCTGGGGAAGCATGCTGCAGGCGGCTCAGGCGACCGTGCTCACGTCACCGGTCGGCGCCATCGCTCCCGGTGTGCTCCTGGTCATGCTCGTCATCGGCGTGAACCTGATCGCCGACGGCCTCAGGGACGTGGCCGACCCGACCCAGAGGAGAGCGCGATGAGCCTGCTCGACGTCACGGGACTCCGGGTGCGTTCCGCGGACGGCCGCGAACTCGTCTCCGACGTGTCCTTCTCGATCGACGCGGGCACGAGGCTCGGACTGATCGGTGAGTCGGGTTCGGGCAAGTCGCTGACCACACTCGCGATCATGGGCCTGCTGCCGGCGGGGATGACCGTGTCCGGCAGCATCGTGCTGGACGTCCCGGGGCTGCCTCGGACCCAGATCGTCGGCGCGGCCGAGGGAGCCCTGAACGGGCTGCGCGGCCGGGCCGTGACCGTCGTCTTCCAGGAACCCCTGACGGCGCTCGACCCGCTCATGAGGGTCGGCCGCCAGGTCGCCGAGCCCCTCGGGCGAAGGCGCGGGCTGCGCGGCTCCGCTCTGCGCGCGGCCGTCCTCGCGGCGCTTGAGGAGGTCCGGCTCACGGAGCCGGACCGCATCGCGAGGGCGTATCCGCATGAGATCTCCGGCGGTCAGCGCCAGCGGGTCGCCATGGCCATGGCCCTCGCCTGCGAACCCGCGCTGCTGATCGCCGACGAACCCACCACGGCCCTTGACGTGACGGTCCAGGCGGAGGTGCTCGCGTTGCTGGACAGCCTGGTCTCCGCCCGGGGGATGGCCCTGCTGTTCATCAGCCACGATCTCGCGGTCGTCTCGACCGTCACCGACCGTGTCCTCGTCCTCAAGGACGGCCACGCCGTGGAGGAGGGGATCGTCCAGGACATCGTGAACGCCCCTCGGGACCCGTACACCCGCTCCCTGGTGGCCAGCGCCCGGGAGCTCGACAGCGCACTGGATCGGATCACACGATGATTCCGCCGACCCCGCCGACCCCGCCGACCCCGCCGACCCCGCCGACCCCGCCGACCCCGGCCATTCTTGAGGCACGTCAGGTGGGTTTCGCCTACCGCGGCGCGGCTCCCGTCCTCACCGACGTCTCGATCGCCGTGACCCCGGGGCGCGGGGTCGCGCTGGTCGGCGAGTCAGGAGCGGGCAAGACCACGCTCCTGAGACTCCTGCTCGGCCTGACCCGGCCCACCAGCGGACAGATCCTTTTCGACGGCGCGGAGCTGGCGCCGCGGGACCGCGGGCAGATGCGCGCGTTCCGGCGCACCGTCCAGACCGTGTTCCAGGATCCGTACTCCTCGCTCGACCCGCGGCAGCGCGTGGGCAGGATCATCGCCGAACCTCTACGCTCCCTCGGCCTGATGGCGGAGGACCGGCCGGACGGCTCGCATGCGGGCCGGCGTTTCGCGGGACCCGGCGGGGCTCGCCGGTCCGGGTCGGGCGACCCGCGGGTCGACCCCCGTGTCGCCGCCGCGCTGCAGGTCGTCGGGTTGCCACAGGACGTCGCGCGCCGTTACCCGCACGAGTTCTCCGGCGGGCAGCGTCAGCGCATCGCCATCGCGCGTGCCATCGTGTGCGAGCCCCGGGTGCTGCTCGCGGACGAGCCCGTCAGCGCGCTGGACGTCTCGACCCGGGTGCGCATCGTCGATCTGCTGGCCGAGCTGGGGGAGAGTCATGGGCTGACCGTCGTGATGGTGTCGCACGACCTCGCCGTGGTCGCGATGTTGTGCCGGCATACGGCGGTGCTCGAACGGGGCCGCATCGTGGAGCAGGGCGACACCGCCTCGGTGCTCGGCTCTCCCGGCCACCCCTATACGCGCAAGCTGGTCGACAGCGTGCCGAGGCTTCCAGCCGGGGCTTAGCGCTCCGTCGCCTTCGGGCTTTTCGGCGACGGAGCAGCCTCCTCAGGCTACCGAGGCAGCCACGGGGCATCCGAGCCGGCGGATGCCCCGGTGTCGCTCATCGTCGGGGCTTCTGCGAGACCCTCGGCAGGACGTAGGGCGGTCCGGCGAAGGCCAGATCGGCCTTGACGACGTTGTAGGCGCGCTTGGGCAGGTAGGACTCGTCGTACAGGGTGGCCAGGCCCTCCGGGGGGTTGGAGAACCAGCTGGGCACCCATGAGTGCTTGTCGGTGAGTCCCCAGACGGTGTAGGACAGGCAGCGCCGGTTGGCCAGGCATGCCTGAAGGAGCACGCTGTAGTTCGCCGCCGACGCCTGGAGACGGGGATTGATCTCGTTGGCGTCGCCTGCCCGCACGCCGTCGGTCATCAGACTGCGCACGTCCACCTCGGTGAACGCCGTGGCGAGCCCGAGATCGGAGAAGGCGTCGAGCACTTCGAGCGCCTGGAAGGCGTCGTAGTTGCCGTACTGGGTGGCAAGGTGCCCCTGGCTGCCCACGCCGTCGATGGGGACGCCGCTCGCGCGCAGCTGCTTGGCCATGTTGTAGGTGTACCAGGTCTTGTCGGAGGGGCCGCGGTCGCTGAACGCCTCGATGTTGTAGTCGTTGTAGAACAACAGGGCCTCAGGGTCGGCGGCGCGGGCCCAGCGGAAGGCGTCGGCGATGTAGCCGGGGCCGAGGTGCTGCGCCCAGAAGCCCTTCAGGTGGATCGACGACGGGCTGTCCCACGGGTCGCTGACCGCCTCGTTGACGACGTCCCACTGCCAGATCTTGCCCTTGAAGCGCTTGACGACGGTGGTGATGTGCTTGCGCAGGATGTCACGGAGTTCCGTGTTGCTGATCGTCCCGTCGTTGACGCCCTGGGTGAGCCAGGTCGGCAACTGGTTCTGCCAGACCAGCACGTGACCGCGGACCTTCTGCTTGTTCTTGCGGGCGAAGTCGATCAATTCGTCGGCCGGACCCCAGTTGTACACGCCCCGGGTGGGTTCGAGCGCCTCCCACTTCATGACGTTCTCCGCGGTGACACTGGAGAACTGTGACGCGGCGAGCGCACGGTACTGGGGACTGGCCGCGTCGCGCAGTGCGTCCATGTCGATCGCGGTGCCGATGGCGAGGTTGTGGCGGGCGGCGAGCGTGCGCAGACTCTGCTCGGCGACCGTGGGATGCCGCTGGTCCGCGGAAACGGGTACGGCGGTCAGTACGCCGGCCAGCATGAGCACGGTGGCACCGACGACCAGGAAACGTTTCATCGAACTCCCTTGGAATCGGCCCCCGAAAATTTCGGTTTAAGAACGAAAGGTAACGTTAGCAAAGCTCTCCATGGGAGAAAAGGGCAATGTTGTAACCCCGAAACGTTTCGGAAATCACCCCTCGTAAGGGCCGTGAACGCCTCGCTCCGCTCAGGGAAGGGGAGCGGGGAAGCGGAGGCCGTGACGCGGGCATGTACGTATCGAGGGTGCCGCCCCTCCGTTCCTTCGCGAGTGGAGGCGGCTCGGTCCGCGCCGCGACCGTGGAGGGTGAGTCGATCTCGGACCGATGGGGCGGCCGAATCGGATTCCGGGTCAAGAAACGGTGCGGAGTGCGCCGGTCTTCGCCACGACGGGCCTGCCGGTTTCCGCCGCGACGGGCTCGTCGCGATCATGCTTTGTTTCATCGCATCCCGTGCAGTATGTTTCGGTGAATATATGAAACTTTCAGGAATGCCGGCTCAAATTTTGATTGTTCGGCAGGGGGTAGCGCCGACCGGCGTCTCATTCGATCAGCCATTCAGGGCCACTGGTCAGGACGAATGCATTCTCGGCACATCTTAAATCAAGATCAGGTTTCCGAGGTGTTTCCGAAAGTTATTGACAGCTCGACGGAGTGAAACTCACACTCTCACCATCGGCAGCCCTCAACCACTGTCGATCCGGGTCACCCGCCGCGTGGCCTGATCCTCCGGTCGTCGACCGCACGACGACCGGCCAGCCCCGCCGCGTTGTACGACTCCGACGCGCGGTGGTCGTCACCCTGGCCACCGACGGCCCCGCCGGGTCATATCACGCTGCCTGCCCCCCGCGAGCCTTCACGAGGAGGAAGCACGCACATGAACGATGCCCCCGCCCACCTGAAGAGCCGCAGACGCGGCCGCACCAGGCTGCTCATCGGCCGTGCCTGCGCCGCGGCGCTGGCCGTGGCCATAGCGATGCTGCCCGGCGTCGCCAACGCGGCCATAACCTCCAACCAGACCGGCACCAACAACGGCTACTTCTATTCGTTCTGGACCGACAGCGCCGGGTCGGTCTCCATGGAACTGGGAGCCGCCGGCAATTACAGCACCTCATGGAGAAACACCGGGAACTTCGTTGCGGGAAAGGGCTGGAGCACCGGCGGACGCAGGACCGTCAACTACTCGGGCAGTTTCAATCCGTCCGGCAACGCATATCTCACCCTCTACGGGTGGACGAGAAACCCACTCGTGGAGTATTACATCGTTGACAACTGGGGCACCTACAGGCCCACGGGAACGTACAAGGGCACGGTCACCAGCGACGGCGGTACGTACGACATCTACCAGACGACGCGAACCAATGCCCCCTCCATCGACGGCATCAGAACCTTCAGTCAGTACTGGAGTGTCCGGCAGTCAAAGAAAACGGGCGGAACCATAACCTCCGGAAACCACTTTGACGCATGGTCCCGTAACGGAATGAGCCTCGGCAACCACGATTACATGATCCTCGCAACAGAGGGATATCAGAGCAGCGGGAACTCCAATATCACGGTGGACGGCTCCTCCGGCGGCGGCGGCGGCGGTGGCGGTGGCGGTGGCGGTGGCGGCGGTGGCGGCTGCACCGCGTCGCTGTCCGCGGGTCAGCAGTGGAGTGACCGATACAACCTCAACGTCTCGGTCAGCGGCTCCAGCAACTGGACCGTGACGATGAACGTCCCCTCCCCAGCGAAGATCATCTCTACGTGGAACATCAGCGCTGCCTATCCCAGCGCCCAGGTGCTGACCGCCAGACCCAACGGCAACGGCAACAACTGGGGTGCGACGATCCAGGCCAACGGCAACTCGACCTGGCCGACGGTCTCCTGCAGCGCGAGCTGACCTCCGAACACCCGAAACACCGCACCCGTGGCGCGGCGGCCCGTGGCCGCCGCGCCTGTGCTTGCCGTGGTCGATCAGGCCTTGAAGGCGGAGGGGTTCCGGCCGGCGGTCAGCGGTTCGTCCATGCCTGGAGGTTCAGGACCAGCTGAGTGCACCGCGCGTGGCCCAGTAGGCCTCGGGGTCCTCGGCCAGCCCGGCGAGCCGCTCGTCGAGTTTCGCGTCCCAGCCGGTCTCGGCCGCGCTCAGGTTGCTGCGCAGTTGCTCGATCGAGGCCGCGCCGCTCAGCACCGTCCCGGCCCACGGCCGCGCGAGCACGGCCGCGAGGGCGAGCGCGTCCGGTGTCGTACCCCGCTCGCGCGCGGCGGTCACGAGCGCCTCCGGTGCCGCGCGGGCGGTCAGGCGCCCGTTCGCCACGCCCTCCTTGACGATCACGCCCATCCCCGCCGCGTGCGCCCGGGAGAGTGCCTCGCCGGCCGAGCGCTCCAGGAGATTCCAGGTCGACTGCACGGTGTCGAACAGCCCGGCCTCGACCGCCCGCTCGATCGTGTCGGCCTGGCGCGGCCCGGTGGTCGAGACCCCGATCGCGACTCCCTCGGCCCGCAGCGCGCGCAGCAGGTCGAGCACGCCCTCGTCGTCGAACACGCCGCTCTCCACCGTCGCCGAGTGGATCTGGTACAGAGACAGGTGCTCGCCGAGCAGCTCGCGGCTCTGGTCCAGCTGGCGGCGGAACTGGGTGGCGGACAGCTCCTTCACCTCGTGGCGCGCGGCGTCCAGCCGCCAGTCGCCGACGTAGGCGTATCCCCACTTCGAGCCGATCGTTGCCGCTCCCGGGGCGATCGCGCGGTCGCGCAGCCAGCCGGCGAGGAACTCCTCCGCGCGCCCGTACGAGCGGGCCGTGTCGAAGTAACGCACGCCCGCCGCCCACGCGGCGTCGAGCACGGCCCAGGTCCGCGCCCGCATCGTGGCCACGCTGCGGTCGTCGCCGAGATCCTCGGCGCGGCCGAGCGTGATGTAGGCGGGGCGGCCGAGCGCGGCCAGGCCGAGACCGAGCGGCGTCACCGTCAGGCGGGTGCGGCCCAGCGGACGCCGGGCCGGCGCGTCCATGCCCGGCGGCTCCATGTCCGGCGATTCCATGCTTCACAATATAGCGACCACGATGCCGGCGCCCTGAGCCGGAGGGTGCCCTCTCGGCCGTTCCGGCCTTTTTGGAATCGACTGCCGATGTCGGTGCGATAAAGATGGGAAACGGTGCCGTGCCGACCGGTTCCCACTACTTTCTCCAGAGTTCAAGAAACCGTTTCCAGCGGTCCGAGTGGAAATCCCGGGGAACGATGCTGATGCGTTCCTGCAGGCCGGTCGCGTGGGCGAGCGCGTTGACGGTCCGCACATAGTTCAGGACGTTGACGAGGCCTACCTGGTCCTGCCTGGTCAATTCTTCCTGCCGGTTGAGCCGGTGGAGCACCTCCGTCGCCTTCCAGAGGGGCCTGGCGGGATAAGGATGCAGCGCGTCCACCAGAAGATACGATCGCGAGTCGATGAAGACGACATTGCCGTCACCGACCATGTCCATGGTCTCGCCCGTCGCCGCCGTATAGGCCAATGAACTGCCGGCGAACCTCCGAAGGGCGTCCATGAATGCGGGGTTTCGCTGAGACCGCTGGAGCAGTCTGGCGATCGACGGGCTCTGCTGGACATCGAGGAGGAGCTCGCGATCGAAATCCGCCGGGCCGACGAGCTCCAGCCAGCGCCGGTTGACCTCCACGTACTTCTCCGGGTTGGGGTTCTTTCCTATCTCGGCGTATCCGGTCGCGAGGTCCAGGTTGTCGAGACTCTCAAGACCGTGAACTCTGCTCTGCCGGGTCACTATCGTGGGAAACTCGTAGGTCCTGTCGCCATCGAGTTTGTTCTCTCCGATGAATTCATTGATGACGCGCCCGGGCCAGTCCACGATCCGGACGTCGACGGTCTGGTCGATGACATGGGATGGTCCATGAGAATCCCGTAGCTTCGCGAAGCGAGACTCCTTGTCATTGGCGATGTCCAGCAGGGCGGAAGTCGCCTCGGCTCCTGAAAGCCGACCGGGTTCCCATCCTTCCGTCCAGCCCAATACACGCTTGTTCGCATTGTAATCGAGCTTGAATATCGTCTCGCCGTCCCTGAAGACGAGATGCTCGCCGCCTTTGGTGAGATATATCAGATCCGCGCCGGACGGGCCTTTCATGTATTCGCCGGTGCCGGGGCGCACGGAATACAGGGATTCGTTGGGGCTCCAGTTCACGAGAGCATTGTTGAGAGCCGTCGAGAACTGTTCGCCACTGAGTATCGCCCGGCTGTCCACGCCTTCGCGGAGACGCGCCAAGCCGTTCGCGTCAAGCTCGCCCAGTCTTTTCAGCGGGGTCTCGAAGCGCCGGTCGCCGGCCAGGTCGTCCCAGCGGAGACCCGCACCGTCCGGCGGTGAGACGTCCGCCGACGCCCGCGCCACGTCGACGGTCTCCGGGCAGCGGTCCACCGCGGCGAGCCGGGAGGCCGAATCGCCGGCCCCCGGGTCGACAGGTCTGAACGGCCGGGTCCGTCGGGGGAGCCGAAGACGCCACCCGCCTCCGGCGGAGGAGTGCCGGTCTCGGGGCGGGGAGGGGGACCCCCACCGGGGTCGGGAAAGGGGCGGGGCGGCACGGCACCGCCATCGTGGGGACGACCGGTGGCGGCGATCGAGGTGGTCAGGTGCTGGCCGTCGGCGCCCAGGGCGCTGGAGGTGACGCCCTTGAGGAGGGTCTCCCAGCTGAGGGCGCCCATCGCGCCGCCGGTGAGCGCGGACATCGCCAGTTGCCGCCGGTCGAGGTCTCATGGCCGATCGCCGAGCGCGCCACGTGGCAGCCGTCGGAGGTCATACGTGACCCCGCGGCTCGTCCTGGAGGTCGACGGGCTGAGGCAGGAACGAATCGAGGCTCACGGTCGCGCCGTAGATCTCCTAGTACGGCAGGTCGCCGGGTATCAGCGGCTCCATGAGCTGCTTCGCCTGCTGGGAGGCGGCCGCGGTGGCCCGGCCGATCTGCTCCATGCTCTGAGGTGGTCGGTCGCGGTGCGGCCAGGCGAAGCCGCACCACACGGCCCGACCGGGGAAGGGTGAGCGCCTGATGGGCGCGTGCACCGTCGGCGCTCACCTTCACCGGGCCAGCATCGTGGGAGAGTTCGCATATTCCGGTCGCCGATCCACCGCTTACGGGGAAGGCGTCCATGGAACCGGAGGGCTCCGCGTGTGCGGCCTCCCTCCGGGTGACCACGCGGTCGGCGGAACCGTCGCGAAGGGGCCCTCACCCGGTCGGGGAGAGATCCTCCAGCGCGTTGAGCAGGCGGTTCACGTCGGATCGGTCGTTGTAGTGAACGAGGCCGGCCCGTACGGCGGAGCCCGAGTCACGGATGCCGAACGCCTCCGTCACCTCCCAGGCGTAGCAGTGCCCGTCCCACACGTTGATCCTGGCCTGGGCGAGATGCTCGGCCACCTGGCGGGGGGTGTGACCGGCCACGGTGAAGTAGACGGTGGCGGTACGCCGCGCGGGTGAGCCGACGAGCCGTACGTGCGGCAGGGCCGACAGGCCCTTGAGCAGGTGGGCCAGCTCGGCCTGCTCGTGGGCCTCCACCGCGGACATCGAGGTGAGGACGCGCTGGCGCCGGGTACCGGTCGCCTGCGGGTCGAGCGAGGCCAGGTGCTTGACGGCGGCGGTCACGCCCGCCAGGTCGGCGAAGGGCAGCGTCCCGGTCTCGAACCGGTCGGGCACCTCGTCGGAGGAGGAGGCGAGCTTGTCGGACCGCAGCCCTTCCAGCAGCTCCGGCCGGCCGATGACCGCCCCGATGTGCGGGCCCGACCATTTGTAGGCACTGGTGGCGTAGAGGTCCGCGCCGAGCGCGACCATGTCGACGGGGGCGTGCGGGGTCGCGTGCACCCCGTCGAGGTAGAGCAGAGCTCCCACGGCGTGCGCCCGTGCCGCGATCCGCGGGATGTCGGGCATGGTTCCCAGGACGTTGCTCGCGGCGGTGACCGCCACCAGCCGGGTTCGCTCGGTGACCAGGTCGTCGTACTGTCCGGCGGGAAGCTCGCCCGAGGGAACCTCGACCGAGGCCCACTTGACGGTGGCGCCCGCTCGTTCGGCCGCCTGCACCCAGGGACGGACGTTGGCGTCGTGGTCGAGGCGGGACAGCACGATCTCGTCGCCCGGACCCCACTGTTTGGCCAGCGCGTAGGCGAACCGGTAGGTCAGGGTCGTCATGTTCGGGCCGAGCACCACTCCACCGGCGTCGCCGCCGACCAGGTCCGCCACGGCCTGACGGGCCTCGGCGACGATGGCGTCCGAGCGGGCGCTGGCGGGAAACGCGCCGCCGCTGTTGCCGATGCCGCCCCGGTAGGCGGAGGAGATGGCGTCGATCACCGTTTGGGGAACCTGAGTTCCGGCTGCCGCGTCCAGCCAGGCGTATCCGTCGGACAGGGCAGGGTAGAGAGTGCGAACGTGCGCGACATCAAAACTCATATTGAGCACTCTTCACGACATAGGGGCTAAAGGGAAGGATGTGGCGATAATCACCGTCGGTGATGGGGTGATATCCGGCGGGCCGCCAACCGGCTACCCGGCGGGCCGCCGACCGGCTCACCTCGCGCCAGACCCTCGATCCGGCCGCCGGCAAGATGAGCGGCGGGCGATCAGCGGACCGCCAGCCGGTTCGCCTCGTCCCTGGAGATGTCGTAGGACGCCCCGCAGAAGGTGCACTGCACTCCGTACCTCGTCCGCACCGGGAACAGCGGTATGAAGAACAGGCTGAACTTGGTGACCCGTTTGGACAGCACCTGTGCCGCCTGGTTGCCGCAGGCGCGGCAGACGAGCGTCAGCACGCCGAGCCGGTGGATCACGGTGCGCAGGCCGAAGATGAGCATTACTCCCGCATACCCGGACAGGGCGAGTTCGCACGCGCATCGAGCGGTGAATCGTCACTCACCGCCGTCCGTCACTTCACGGCGCCCGTCACTTCACGGCGCCCGTCACTTCACGGCGCCCGTCACCTCACGGCGCCCGTCACTTCACGGCGCCGAAGCCGCCGACGGTGGCTCGCCGAGGTCACACGGGGCCGCCGGTCCATCCTGGCGGGGCTCAGGCCAGGTGAACGCCGAACCAGTCGAGGACGCGCTGATACGCCGTGGCGGCGGCGTCGGCGTCGTAGCGCTGGCCGGTGTCGTTGAAGAAGGCGTGGTTGACGCCGGGGAACGTCACGAGCTCGTGCTTCAGGCCCGCCTTCTCCAGCTCGGCCTTCGCCTGGTCGCGGCCGGCGTTGACCCGGGAGTCCTGTTCGGCGTAGATCCCGAGAACGGCGGCCTTGGAACCGGAGAAATCGGCGTTCTCGGGGAGCGGGCCGTAGAACGGGACGGCCGCCGACAGGCGTGGCTCGTTCGAGGAGAGCAGCAGCCAGACCATGCCTCCGCCGAAGCAGAAGCCGACGGCGCCGAGCTTCTTGCCGGGCGCGCGCCGCTCCAGCTCGCTCAGGGCGGCCTTCAGGTCCGCGGCGAAACGATCCTCGGAGATGCCACTCAGGGCCGCGGTGGCCTTGGCCGGGTCGCCGAGTGAGTCGGTCCCGCCCTCCCTGGAGAGCAGATCGGGGGCGAGCGCGGAGTAGCCACTGGCCGCCAGGCGCCCGGCGACCGACCGGATGTGGTCGTTGAGCCCGCGGTTCTCGTGGACGACCAGCACCGCGCCCCGGGGATCCGGAGCCGCCGCCCAGGCGCCCTGGAGCGTGACCCCGGATCCGGGGCCGGGGAACGTGATCGCCTCGGTGGACAGCGGCGGAGGACCGGCGGGGGAGGCGGAAGCGGAGGCGGATGACGTGCTGACGGAGGTCGCGGCGCTTTCCTGGCCGGTCGTGCAGGCCGCGAGCAGGGCGCTGGCGGCGGGCAGCGCCAGGCCGAGGAGGGTCAGGCGGCGCAGCGCCTCGCGGCGCGGGATGAGCCCGTCGGCGTGGTCGACCGCGACCTCTTCTGCGAGATACCGCTGGAAGGACGTCATCTCTCCACACTATGAGGAGGCCGCGAAAATCGAGGTAAACAAGGGAGTGTCGTCCGGCATGATCTAGGCCGGGTCACGAGGGGTTCCGGGCGCGGAGGGATCGGCCAGGGGGAGATTCCGCAGGCGCCGCCGTATCTCGGTGACCTGGAGGGGCTCGGCGATCCCGTCCCACGGGGCGAGCGCGTTCAGTCCTTTCTCACGGTGCCGCTGGGCGTTCCGCGGCTCCGCGCGGGCGAGGTGCAGCCGTGCCAGCGCGGTGCTCACCCCCGTCGTGGGAAGCCGGGTCAGGGCCGAGCGAAGCAGCTTGGCGGCCTCCCCGCGGCGGCGTCGCGGAAGCGCCGCCGCCTGGTGCACCTGGCAGCGGGCCTGGCCGATCGTGTCTCCTGAGCGTTCGTACAGCTCGACCGCCTTCTCCCAGTTCCTCGTGGCGTCGTGAGCCCGGCCCAGGTACCAGTGGACAAGCGCGAGGAGTTCCCGGCTGTGGGCCTGGGCGTGCACGTCGCCCGCCTGCTCGGAGATCCCGAGGGCCTGGACCAGGGTGCCCAGGGCGTCGGCGTACAGGCGGTTCGCCTCGTCCGTCCTGCCCTCGAAGCCGCAGACCTGTCCCCGGCGGATCCGCAGCACGGCCATGTTGATCCACCGGATGGCCTGCCCGACGGTGTCGCCGCCCGGCAGGACCTGGCCGTACTGCACCAGCGACGACTCCACCGCGGCGAACTCGTCACCGGTGGCCAGCAGCGTCGCCGCACGGGCCAGATGAAGCTGGGCGGGCCAGGACTCGACCCCGGCCCGCAGCCCCGAGGCGATGTCGAGATGCTCCTGGGCCGCGCGGGGGTCTCCCAGCGTCAGGGCTATCAGGCACAGCCGTAGCTCGGCGGTCGCCCGGACGTCGGCATCGCTCAGCGTCCTGGCCGCGTGCGCCAGGGCGCGGGCGGCCTCCCGCCTTTCCTGATGACGCTGCTCCAGGAGGAACCACACCTCCAGGGCGTCCGCGATCCGTCCCAGCGGACCGGCCGCCCGCGGAGCCGGTTGCCGTGTCCTCAGGATCTGCAGCAGTGCCTTGTCCTCGATCCCGAACCAGTGCCGGGCCTCCTCCTGGTGGAGCCGCTCGGCGAAGAAGTCGGCGCGATCCGCGAAGCGCTCCACCAGGCGCTGCCACGCCGCGTCCCAGTCGGCCGGCGGCTCCGCGATCGCGCGGGCGGCGTCCACCACGCGGACTCGGGACGTCCGTACCTTCTCCACCAGGCCGTGCTGGCCCAGCTCCTCCATCGCCTGTTCGACCTCGCGCTCCGACCCGCCCGCGAGCGCGGTGGCCCCGTCGATCCCGAGTTCGGCGATCGGCGCGTGTGCGAACAACGCCAGCAGCCGCCGCGCCTCCGGTCTCACCCGCCGCAGTTGCATGGTGAGCAGGACCTGAAGGGTGTGGTCGTGAGGTCCCTGCTCCAGATCGGTCACCAGCGTCGCTATCGGGACCTGCGGGTTCTCGGTCAGCCAGCGGCCGATTCCGACCGCGATCGCGGGCCTGCGCAGGAACAGGTTCGTCAACCTCTCCGTCGCCGCCGGATCCGCCTCGATCCGTTCCTCCGCGATCTGGGAGCGCAGCAACGCCACACCGTCGTCGGCGTCCAGAAGCCCGATCTGGACGACGGCCACATCCGCGGGAACCGCGTCACCCGCACCGGCCTGGAGCTCCCCGGTGACGATCACCCAGCTTCCCGGCACGTGACGGGGGAGCCATGCCACCTGGCTCCACCGTTCGACGTTGTCGAGAAGCAGCACCTGGCCGGTGTGCCGAAGCGCGGCGGAGACCTTCTGCGCCGCCCCCTCCGGGCTCTCGATCGGCCCCAGCGGGCAGTCGAGCGTCCGCAGCACCCGCTCCACCACGCTCAAGGTGTCTTCGGGCTCGTCCGGGTCCTGCCCGCGGAGATCCGCGTAGCGCTGCCGATCGGTCTCCGGGGCCAGTCTCCATCCGGCGTTGACGGCCAGCGCGGAGGTGCCGATTCCGGCCACGCCCCGCACGATGACCAGACCTCGCTTCAGGGCCTGCTCGATCACTTCCTCGACCTCGGCCTCCCTCCCGACCAGTGGTGTGACCGGCGGGGGGAGCCGCAGGGGTTCGGCCGGCTCATGGGGCTCCGGGGGCCGCTCGCGCCCGCGCAGCCATCTGGTGGAGAGCAGGAACAGGGCCACGCCGATGGTGAGACCGGTCGGGATCAGCGGCAGGAAGTAACCGAACGCCGTCTCCATGATGACGGCCGCGCCCAGCGGAGGGGCGAAGGCGAGCGCGGCGGCCAGGGACTCCTTGCGGTTGCGAGGCAGTGTCGCGCGCAGCCTGGCCAGCCGCGACCGGGGCTTTCCGGGTGGTTCCGGGGGAGGGGAGCTCATTGGCGGACCCCCTGGGTCAGTCCTCGGACCAGCCACCTGCCGGTCGCGAACAGCAGCAGTACGGGCACGGCGGTCAGCACGATCGTCTGGGCCGCCAGCCCGCCGGCCGAGGTCGTGAAGTGGCGGGCCTGTTGCAGGACGACCAGAGGCGCCTGATCCGCCGGCCAGTTCAGGAGCAGGCCGAGCACCAGGTCGTTCCAGGTGAGCACGAACGCCAGCACCGCCACCGCCACCACGGCGGGACCGCTCTCGGCCGTCACCTGGAACAGCGCGGAACGACCCTCGGCGAGGGGGCGCAGCACCACCGGGCGCGGCACCGAGATGAACGCGTTGCGGAGCAGCAGCACCGCCAGGGGCAGCACCAGCGCGGCGTGCACGAGGCTCAGGATCACGATGCCGCCGGCCCCGGAGCCCAGGACCTCTCCGAGCGGCAGGGCCAGCGCCTGCGGGGGCAGCACCACGAGCACGACCGCCCCCGTGGTGAGGATCCGTCGCGCCCGGCGAGGCAGCTGCTCGGGGGTCAGGGCGTAGGCGGCGGGGACGGCCAGGAGCAGGACGACGACGGCGACCAGCAGTCCGCGCTGGGCCGTGGCCCCCAGCGCGTCGGCGAAGGAACCGTCGCTGAAGGCCTCGCCGTACGATCCCAGCCCGTAGCCTCCGGTCCACCACCCGGAGGTGGCGGCCTCCTTCGGAACGCGGAACGACGTGAGCAGGAGGGCGACGAGGGGGAAGGCCCACACCACGGCCACCACGGCGAACAGGACCTGGACGATCCGCCGGGGACGTCCCTGTACGGACACGGGCCGATCCTCCCGCCGCGGCCCCGCGCTCGGCCAGTCCCGGCGCAGTCGCCACAGCACGAGCATCACCAGCGCGACGGCCATCGCGAACAACAGGATCGCCAGGGCCGACGCCCGGCCGTCTCCCAGATCGTCGCGGTGACGCCACCAGAAAAGTCCCACCACGTCCACCGCCGACTGGATCGAACCGGGCACGCCGACCAGGACCAGATCGAACACGCGGACGGCGGCGGTGAGCACGATCAGCATCACCAGCGCCGCCGTGGGAAACAACGCCGGAATCACCACCGTGCGGAGGCGGCGCAGCCTCCCGGCGCCGAAGACGCGCCCCACACGCAGCAGGTCCGCGGGCATGGTGGACAGGCCCACGTGGAAGACCAGGAACGCCAGGCCCGTCCACTGCCAGACGAATGCCAGGCCGAGGACCAGCCAGATCCAGCCGGGGCCGAGAAAGATCACGTCACCGGGCAGCAGAGCGCTCACCAGGCCCCGGTCGGGGTTCGCGTCGAAGATCAGGCGGAAGGCCACCCCGGCCGTCAGCGGCGAGGTCACGGCGGGCAGCGCCAGTACGGCGAGCAGCACCCCCCGCGTGCGGGGACCCGTGTCCCGGGCGAGCCAGGCGAGTCCGAGCCCGAGCGCGCAGACCACCAGCGCGAGCATCAGCCACAGGGCGTTGTGGAACAGGGCCAGCCAGACCTCCTCGTCGGTCATGACGTCCAGATAGCCGTCCAGGCCGCCGTCTCCGCTCACGCTCGTCACCACCGTGACGGTCAGCGGAACGAGCAGGACGACGGTCGTGAGCACGACCGCGGGAAGCAGGTATCCCCAGGCTCCCCACCTGCCCTGACCGTGCCACCGGGCCGGCGCGCGCAGGTCGTGGTGCGGCGTCACGTCGAAGAGGAGGGCGTCCTCGCCCGTCATGATGTCCTTCCCGTCCCGCTGAGCGCCGTCAGCATCCCCATCGCGTCGTCCACCGCCCGTTTCAGCTGTTCCGGGCGGGGAGGCCGCCCACCGGCGGCGACCACGGTGAAGAACTCGGTCAGGACTCGCCACAGGCCCCGGCCGTCTCCGCCGGCCAGGCCGCCGGTGAGCCGGTCGGAGAGATCGAAAGCGATGTCACCCCGCAGCTCCGTCGTCAGTTCGTCCAGCGCCGTGTGCGAGAGCGGGGCGCTCTCGTTGAGCGACAGGAAACCGCCGGCTTCGATCCAGTCCTTCAGCCGGTTTCTCGCCACGTCCGGTCCGGTGAGCCACTCCGCGAAGCGCTTGCCCCGGTCTCCGGCCGCGGTGAGTGCCACCACGACGTCTCCTCCGACCAGTACGGGTGGTTTTTCTCCGCCGGCAGGCCAGGGGAAGCGGAAGCTCATCACCTGCTCCCTCTCCTGCTCCTCGGTGCGGTAGCCCTTGATGACCGGCCAGGCGAAATCGGGCGCGGCCACCATGTCCGCATGGCCGTACCGGAAGACGTCGAGGATCGAGTCGTGGAACTGGGTGATCAGTGCTCGGCGGCCCCCGCCGGGAAGCAGCCCCGGGATGGACCACAGCTCCGCCAGCCGCGTGAGTGTCTCTTTGACGGATTCGTGGCCCCAGCCGTCGCCGGGCCTCCAGCCGTCCGGCGGCGGCAGGTGCAGCCTGCCGTAGAGCTCGGCATCGACTCCGAGCAGGACGTTCTCGAACCAGTCGGTGAGAACCCAGCCGTCGGCCGCCCCGATGGAGAGCGGCCGGGGGCCGGTTCGCCCCGCGCGGATCCGGCACTCCTTCACCCATTCGGCCCAGTCGGTGGGCAGGGCCGGAGCGGTGCCGGGGCGATGCCACACCCGTGACTTGTGCGCGACCTTGAACCAGATGCCCTTGAGGGAGGTGTCCGGTTCCTGCTCCTGACGCACCAGGTTCTTCCAGGGAAGAGGGTCGAAGGAGGTGAGGGGTTTCAGCCGGGCGCGGATGTCGTCGTCCTCGACCAGCTCCAGCCGTGGCACGATCGCCACATCCGGGGTGGACGCCGAGGCCACCGGGTTTTTGAGCAGGGCGGCGATGTTGTCCCCGGCCGAGTACACGACGGTGGGACGGTCGTACCACTTCAGGATGTCGCGGAACCGGTTCAGCTCCCAGCCGCTCCACACCACCGCGATCCGCAGCGGTCCCTCCTCGTCGCACCCGGAGAGTCCCGCCGCCGCCAGACCCGACAGCACCGTGAGGGCCTGTCTACGATTCATCGGCATCTACGACCTCCCAGGAGACCGCGGGGGCACGGAGCGTCTCGACCCGGTGCCTGTCGTCGCTCACCACCAGGATCGGAAGGTCGGGGTAGGCCTTCAGGCTCTCGCTGACCGCGGCGTGACAGGGGGTGTATCCGGAGTGGTCCTCGATCACCACGGCCATCGCCGCCTGCCAGTGGCACATCGCCCGGGCGAGCGCCACCCGGAGTCTCTCGTCGGGGGAGAGGTCGTGCGGCCGCCAGCTGAGGATTCCGTGAAGGTTCAGCCGTCCGGCCACGTAGTTCACCTGCCCTCTCCGGAAGCCGTCCCGGTGACGCCTCCGCACGGCGAACCCGATGTTCTGCTCGATCGTGAGATGGGGGAAAAGGCCGCCTCCGGCGGGCACCAGGGCGATGCCGCGATCCTCGGTGGGCAGTGAGGTGACCTCGCGTCCGGCGATCCAGATCGTTCCCGTGAGCGGCCAGGTCTGTCCCAGCAGCACATCGGTGAAGGCATGGATGTCGGCGGCGTCTCTCGCCAGCACGACGGCGGTATCCCCGGTGTCGACGACCAGCTGGTCGGGCTTCAGCGTTCGTTTGTCCTGGCCGTGCTCCCAGGAAAGACCGTCCAACTGGAGACGTAGTCCGGGCACGGATTCATCAGCTCCGGCAAAATGAGGGAATGTTCTTTATTCATATAACGCAGTTCTTGATATAGCACAATGTAATCCGGTCGCGAGGGTTCCTTATGAACCGCGACCGAATCGATTCGAGTCCCTATGACTGAGTCGCGACTGAGTTATAACGCCTTGACCGTGTGTTATGCGTGCCGGCTGATTCGGCGGTGTGTGATAGCGGCTTCCGGGACGGTGGCGGACGCCCGTGCGGAAGGAAGGCGGCCTCGTGGTGTTCTCGCATCCGCCGCGGCCTGGTCCGCGCCGTTCTCGCGCCCGCTTCCGATCGCCCGGTCGCGGCGTTCCCACATCCGGCGGACCGGGAGTCCGGCGGACCGGGAGTCCGGGAGGCCGGCTCGCTCGGGGCGCCTTGAGCCGGGGGCGTGACGCGTGAGTTCCGAGCCGTCGCCAGGTCCGCGGGTCCTTCCGGCTCCTCGGCCGGACACCGGCCTCCGGCGGCGGCTGTGAGTACGGTCACGAATTCGTGGCATCTTCGTTTTCGCCGGGGGAGAGGTCGGGGGGGCACGCGAGGTGATCTAGCGTAGAAACAGAGAAAAACCGATACTTGGAGATGGTTTAGATGCGCAACTCGCCCCCCTTCCGCGCGGATCACGTCGGCAGCCTGCTGCGTCCGGCTTCCCTCCTGCAGGCGCGGGAGGACTTCGCCGCCGGACGCATCCCCGTCGAGGCGTTGCGCGAGATAGAGGACGAGGCGATCCGCGAGGTCGTACGGCGGCAGCAGGAGGTGGGCCTGCAGTCGGCGACCGACGGGGAGTTCCGCCGGGCGTCCTGGCACATGGACTTCATCTACCGGCTTGGCGGTATCGGCCAGGCCACCGACGAGCACATCACGGTCAAGTTCGAGAACGAGCAGGAAAAGATCGAGTTCACGCCTGCGGCCATGCGGGTCCACGACAAGATCCGGCTCGAGGAGACCATCTTCGCCGACGATTTCACCTTCCTGCGTGACACCGTCACCACGGCCGTGCCGAAGCTGACGATTCCCTCGCCCAGCATGGTCCACTACCGCGGCGGCGCCGCCTCGATCGACCCGGGCGTCTACTCCGACACCGAGGAGTTCTGGAGCGACCTCAGCGCGGCCTACGCCGAGGAGGTCCGCAGGCTCGGCGAGCTGGGCTGCACCTACCTGCAGTTCGACGACACGAGCCTGGCCTACCTGAACGACCCGTCCCAGCGAGCGGAGCTCAACGAGCGCGGGGACGACGCCGAGCACATGCACCTGCGCTACATCCGGCAGATCAACAGCGCCCTGGCCGGCAAGCCGGAGGGCATGACGGTCACCACGCACATGTGCCGGGGCAACTTCCGCTCCTCCTGGGCGGCCTCCGGCAGCTACGACTTCGTCGCGGAGGCGTTGTTCGGAGAGCTCGCGGTGGACGGCTTCTTCATGGAGTTCGACGACGAGCGTTCCGGCGGGTTCGAACCGCTGCGTTTCGTCCCGCCGGGCAAGATGGTGGTCCTCGGCCTGGTCACCACCAAGCGGGGCGAGCTGGAGTCCAAGGACGCCCTCAAGCGCCGCATCGAGCAGGCCGCCAAATTCGTCGACATCGACCAGCTGTGCCTGTCGCCGCAGTGCGGCTTCTCCTCCACGGTCGAGGGGAACGTCCTCACCCACGATGAGCAGTTCGCCAAGCTGGCCCTGATCGTCGAGACCGCGCAGGAGGTCTGGGGCTGATCCCGCCGTAGCGGAGCGTCTCCCCGTCCCACCCGCCTCACGCCAGGCCGGGCCGGAATCTCCGGCCCGGCCTGGCGTCTTGTCCGTCCGGGGCCGGGTGCTCCCGCTGAGGAGGCGTTGAACTCGAACTCGGAGAGACCCGGAGAAGCCCCGCCGACCTGACGGTCGGCGGGGCTTTTTTGCATTGCATAACGTACATTTCATGCCTTAGTAGTAAAGATGAAAAAGAGTGGGTGACGATAAATGTCGCCAACGCTACAAAGCTGGATAAGTGGAAGGAATCGGAAGTATCAGGAGCAGCTAGGTGGCATATGTTATTTATTGACCTATGACACGATATGGCTTTGACGTGTCTGATGTTCCTTTCGGTGGGGGGCGGGGAGGTGTTATCTGAGGTCTCTTATCAGAAAATGAGGGGATGTGAGGGGTATGGCTCCGATGGCATCCGGCATTAAAGATCATGTGTTCTCGGTGGCATCGTCTGTTTGCTTCCGGGCACGCGTTCGCCGGGCGACGTCGAGCCGTGCGGGGCATATGTGTCCACGGGTGAGGCCGGAAACGGGGCCGGTTCTTTCCGACGTTCCATCGTTCCGGTGCCGGGGGCCTCTCTCCGAGTCGTCACCGCCGGGCCGCGCGCCGGATTCCCGAGATCTCGGCCATTCATACGTGACCACTGACGTTCGGCCAGGCCGGCCGCGATAGCCGCCACTCCATGAAACGGCTCATCGGGTGTGAGCCGAGTTTCAACGTCCATCGACCGGAGGACGCCAATGACTTCCGTTCGGTTCAGATAAGCATTCGCGCTCGACGCTTCAGCGGATATGTCAAAGGGGACTACGCAATGCCCAATATCAAGAATATCGCCATCACGCTCACTCTCGGCGGCGTACTCGCGGGAGGCGTGGTCGGTGTAGACGGCGCGGCCATGGCGGCCGGTGCCGGTGCGACCGGTTCGGCCAACGCGATGAGCTCGGCCTGGGGACTGACGGGCGTCGCCGGCTGCGGCGGCGGCTGGGGCTGGGGTGGGGACTGGGGCTGGGCCAGTGCCGGCCGGGGCGGGAGATATGTGAAGGGGGGATGCCACTGGAGAGGTGCCGAAAGGTTCAACGCGAGGATCAGATGCTGCCGGGGGCACCGCGACAGGAACATCACGCTCAACGGAACGATCACCGAGGACGACCCCCTGGCGATCGTCCGCCAGCTGACGCCCTGAGCGGCCCTGCGGCACCTGTCCGCGTGACGGGCCCGGGAGCCGGCCATACCGGGACCTGAGAGAGCCCCGCTCGTCTCCTCGGAGACGGCGGGGCCTTCTTCGTGTCGCGCGTCCGCGCCGATGCGCGGCTCGTGTGGTGGTGGGGACGAAGTCGGTCACGCTCTCGCGGTGACGACGGTGGAAGGTCCGGGAGCCGGATGGGTCGATGGCCCGGCCGCCACCGTCTCGACGCGGTCCGGGCACACCCGCTGGGGATGGCCGGGGTTGTTAGGTGCGGATGTATGGGTAGAAATATAATCAACTAGGGAGGAATCGCCCGACTGTGGCAGGCTGTGAAGATCTCACAAGCCGGTTCCGTATCCGCCATGGAGCTTTCTCGGGCTCCGCCAGATACCGCTGATCCGGGGGCCATCATGAAGTGGATCATCGCTGCGGCGGCGCTGCTCGCGGCCACCGCAGCCGGACCTGCCATCACCGGGACTCCAGATCAAGCGGCAGGCAAAATAAAGGTGAGCGAAGAGCAATATCAGACGCTCCTCGGTCAATGTCGGTTTTCGAATACCGAGCAGGCCCGTGCCGAATGCCAGGCAAAGGTCAAGAACACCTATCAGATCGGGGAGGCGAACCCCGGCCTGGACTGCCGTGAATACGTCAGTGTCAAGGTGTGCGGCACGCTGGACCTCAGTGCGAAAGAACGTGAATGCGTGCAGAAAGAGGTGAATCAGGGAACGTCCTACAGGCGTGCCGAAGTTCAATGTTACATTTCCTCGTGACCGCCGTGACAGGCCGGCCGGAGGGTCAGGACGCGGGAGAGGCCACGAGCAGCCCGAGGCACATCTCGTCGGCCGTGCCCTCGCCCCAGACGACGTAGCGCGCGGGAAGATCGCGCAGCGCGGGAAGCTTCTTGCGAAGGCCGGCGTCGTGGGTGCAGGTCACCCGGAGGACGTCGCCGGACCGGAGGGCGACGGGCTTGGCCAGCGGGCGGATGGCCTGCTCGTCGAAGTTGTAGTTGGGGATGTCCAGGAGGGTCTGCGCGCCGGATTTCCCGGGGTTGAGCTCCACCTTGATCGAGCGTCCGAGCAGGTGCATGTGCCCGGCGACGGCGTACACCGTGCCGTTCTCGTTGATCTTCCGATCGCAGTGCTGGGTGGGCGAGGCGACCGGGGGCCTGGCGTTGTTGCAGAACTGGTTGAGCCCGGCCACCATGCCCCCGGCCTGCTCCCCGAAGCGGCCGACGACATCGCGGACCGCGGCTTCACGGTCACACAGCGGACCGGATTCGTCGGCCGCGCAGGGCAGCTCGATCGGTGCCACCAGCCGGTTGGTCACCAGCGGCTCAAGGTCGGCCTTTCCGTCGGTGAGCCGCAGCCGGATCGCGGACTGGTCGCTACCGGCCGGCTTGCCCCCGCTGGCGAGCAGGCTGTAGTGCACCTGCATGATCAACTGGCTGCCGGGCGGCATCGGATAGCCGACCTTCTGGGTGAGCAGCGTCTCGTCGGCTCCCGGTGCCCAGTGGCCGATCCAGTCGCCGTCGTCGATGCCGGCGTCGCCGAAGCAGGTCCAGCCCTCGCCGGGCGTGCGGGCGTCGAGGGCGCGGGCGGCCTCGACCTTGTCAGGACCGACCCGGAAGACGATCGCGTGGTGGACGAGGTCGGTGTTCTGCGGCAGGAACTGGCTGCCCGTGAGGAACGCCCGGTCGGACAGCTTGGGATCGACCAGGAAACAGCGGTATTCGTCGTTCCCCCCGGCGGAGGGCGCCGCCGGTTCGTACGGCTGGGGCAGCGTCAGGTTGACGAACCGTTCGGAGGCCCGCAGCGGCGCCGCCGGCGGTGGCGCGGCGGGCTTTCCGTGGGCGCCGTGCGCCCCGGTGCCGGCGGTCGCACCCGTCGTGGAGGAGCCACTCGGCTGCCCCGCCGCCGAGCATGACGTGATGAGGACGACGGTGGCGAGCGCGGCCGCCGCCCCGCTCAACCATCGCACCGGTCGGGTCGTATGTCTCATAACCGCCCCCGTCGTGGAATTCTCCCGTGGATTCCTGAGCGGGCCGGGAAGCAATCCGGCCTGATACTGGAATCCAGGATCCTCGGTTCGAGAATGGTTTCCATCGTTCGGAAGACCCAGAGCGCTCCTCCGATCGGTGGAGAACCCCGCTCCGCCCGGGGTAGCGGTCACGCTCGCCGCGGCTCATCCTCACGCCCCGTACGGCGGGCACCCGCGAGGCCGCTCACGGGCGTGGCCGTGAGCGGCGGAGCCTCACCTCAGAGCATGGCCGTCATGCCAGGACGCCTGGACCAGTACCCGTTCGGTGGCCGTGAGGTGGACGGCGGCGGCGAGCCACGCCCACGCGTACCGGTCGCCGCCGGAGTCGACCAGGCGGCCGAACACGTCGCGGGCGCGGCGATCGGCCTCTTCGGTGAGCGCGCCGACGAGCTCGGCGGCGGTCCCGAACCCCGCGCGACGCAGCGGAGCCCGCTGGACGAAGGCGTCTCCGCCGCGCGCGGCCTCGGCGACCGCCCGCCGGCCGCCGGAGACGGCCAGCTCGACCAGGCGCCGCACCCGCCACAGGGGCGAACCCGCCACCGGATCCGCTTCGGCCGCGGCGTCCTTCTGCCACGGCGGGCATGCGTCGAGGGGCGGGAGATGGGAACCCCGCAGGCGGTCGTACCCGAGATCGGCGCGATCCAGCCATTCGGCGGGCAGGCGTAGCGTCGGCCCGGCGCCGGGAACGGGCCCGACGGCGAGCGGGCGCAGGGTGGCCGCCCGGCCGGGGTCCAGCCTGCCGACCACCCGTACGCGCAGGCCGGGCCGGGACGCGAGCTGCCGCAGGTTGGCGACATGAGCCAGCTCGGGATGGGGGTCGGCCGGCGTCAGCCGTATCAGCGGCCCGTGCGGCGGCCTCTCCGGTCCCTCCTCGGAGCCGGAGGGACCGCCGGCGGCGGGTTGCCCGGGACGCGCGGCGAGCGGGTCCGACTCGCCGAGGGGCTTCCCGCCGAGGGGCGACAGCTCACGGGCGAGCAGCCGGTCTCCCTCGGCGCCGACGATCATCAGGTCGCATCCGACGAGCCGTCCCGATCTCTCGTCCTCCGGCGGATCGCTCCAGGCGTCCGCGGAGAACGTCGCGTCGGCCGCCTCGGCGAGCGGGCGGGCGAACAGGGCCGCCAGCGGCCATGCCGACCAGGGCAGCCCGGCCACGGGACTGGCCCGCACCCCGCGGCCCGAGCCGAGACGCCCGTCGGGGGAGATCGTCGCCCCGGCGATCAACAACCCCCCGCGGGCCAGCTGGGCGTGGTCGAGGGCCGCGGCTCCGATCGCGACGGTGGCGGTGGCGGCACCGCGGGCACGGGCCGCACCTCCGGGTCTGACGTCGGCGACGGAGAACCGGCGGCCGTCCTCCGCGACGAGATGGGTGACCACCCCGCCGTAACCGGTGGCACTGATCACCGGTTCCCTGCAGATCCCGTGGACCCGCAGGCCCTCCCCCTGCCGGTAGGAGCGGCGCGTGGTTCCCGGCAGGGCCGGATCGGGGTCGGCCGCCGCGAGTCTGCCCGCGGTCAGCAGAAGATCCTGAAGCGCGGAGACCAGATCGGCGAGCCGGTGCCCGTCCTGGTGCGCGCGAGCGGCCCGCAGGCCGCGGACGACGCGCAGGGCCGCGGCCTCGGCCCTGGGCAGGCCGGCCAGCCGGGCGGTGTGCGCCGCGCGGAGCAGTTCGGCCTGGGGCACCGCACCGGCACCGGGCACCCCTCCCGAGAGCACCGCGACGGCGGCAGCCCACAGTCCGGCCGCGGCGGCCACCTGCTTGGCGCCGGGACCGGTGACGGCGGGCCGCGCGCCGGCGTCCGGCAGGTCCCCGTCGGCGCCCCCTGGCGCCGTGGCTCCCGCGGACCCGCCCGAGCCGGCCGGCGCACCGGCCTCCACGGGTGCGTCCGGGCCCGCGGGAGCGCCGGTTCCCGCGGGAACGTCCGGGGCCGCGGGTGTGCCGGTTCCCGCGAGCGAGCCCAGGCCCGGGAACGGATCCGCTTCCGCGAGCGAGTCCGGATCCGCAGGCGTGTGGCTTTCCGGGAACGCGTCCGGATCCGCGACCGGGCAGGCGCTGAGGACGGCGGCGCGGTGCAGGCAGCGGGGCGCGAGCAGGCAACCGCACAGCGCCGCGCCGGAATCGGTGACCGTGCCCGCCGGTCCCGGGGTGAGGGTGACCACCGCGTCCTCACCCCAGGCGACGGAGACGGTTCGCCCGTCGGAGGTGACCGGAAGCCCGGCGCAGCGCTCGATCGCCGCGTCGAGCTTCTTGCGCAACCGGGGAGAGAGGTCCTCCACGGCCGCCGCGGCCACGTGAGGCTCCACCGGTGGCAGTCGCACGGCAGGGGAGCCGGGGGCAGGGAGGGTCAACGGGTTTCTCCTCGAAGGCGGTCGCCCACCCAGCGGGCGAGGGCGAGCGGGCTGAGCGCGGCGACGGGCATGCCGGCCGCGACAAGTTGCCGGGCGACGGATACCGAGTAGCGAGGGGCGCCGGTGTCGTCCAAGGCGGCGCAGCCCAGCAGGTGCACCCCGGAGGAGACAAGGGAGCGGACCTCGCCGAGGAGCCCTCCGAGGGGGTGGCCCTCCTCGAAGTCGCTGACCACGACGACGAGCGTGCGGCTCGGCACGGTGACCAGGGAGCGCGCGTGGGCCAGCCCGGCGGCGATGTGGGTGCCGCCGCCGACCCGCACGTCGAGCAGCAGAGACAGCGGGTCGCCGACCTGGTCCGTCAGGTCGATCACCTGGGTGGAGAAGGCCAGGAAGTGGGTGGACAGCGTGGGCACGCCTCCCAGGACGGCCGCGGTCAGCGCGGACCAGACCACCGAGGCCTCCATCGAACCGGACACGTCGACCACGAAGATCAGCCGCCAGTCGACCTCGGCGCGGGTACGGGTGGTGAAGACCGGCCGCTCCGGAACGACCAGGATCCTGCCGTCGTCGGTCCGCCGCGCGTGCGCCAGGTTGGCCCGGAGCGTGGCGGGCAGGTTGAGCCGCCCGCCGGGGCGGCGGGTGGGACGCGGCATCGCCAGGCCGGCCATCGCGGGACGCATCCGGGTGGCGAGCTCTTGTGCCAGCTCGGTGACCAGCCGCCGGACCAGCGGCCGCAGCCGGGAGAGTCGCTGCTCGGGCAGGCCGCCCGCCAGGGACAGGACGGAGGTCAGCAGTTCGATCGACGGGCGCACGGCGTCGGGATCGAGCACCTGCAGCACGTCGGTCCGTCCGGTGTCGGCCGCTTGGGCCAGCACCTCCTCCCGTACCTCCGAGCCGAACAGGGCGTCGAGCTCGGAGGCCCATTCGCGGGCGGAGGGGAAGGAGGCGCCCTGCCCGCCGACGTCACCCTGCCCGTGCCCGAGGTCTCCGGCTCCTTCGCCCCTGCCCGCCCCGTACAACTCGTCCAGGGCGTGCGCGTAACGCCGGGCATCGGTGGGAAGGCGTCCGGTCTCCCTGCCGAGGAGCAGGCGCCACCGGTCGGCCGGGGAGAGCCGCCTCGGGGCGATCTCCCCCTCACCCTCGGGTACGGTCCGGTGCCCGGTCGTCCCGGTCCCGTGTGCGGTCTCCTGCCGTGCGAGCGCGAGCGCGAGCGCGGGCGTGGGCGTGGTCCGGCTGTCCGAGCCGGGCGCCTCAGACGGTCCGGGCGGCTCGGACGGTCCGGGCGGCTCGGATCCGGACGCGGAAGGGGAGAGCCCGGGCAGCCGCAGGCCGGTCAGGGCGGCCAGCCCGGCGGCGTCCGCGGCGGTCCACAGGGCCAGGAGTTCGGGCGGAGCGCTCAGTGCCAGGTCGAGCCGATCGCCGAGCCGGTCGGTCACGGTCCGCAGGAACCGGTCGCGCGCCGCCGGGGCGAGCGTGTCGAAACCGCCGCGCAGCGCCGGTAGCCGGTCCAGGAAGCCCTGGTCGGGCAGGACGTCGATGCGCTCCAGCAGCGGGTCGAGAGCCGCCGCGGCCGACTGCAGGAGCGGGCCCGAGGCGACCAGCAGGCCGGTGAGCAGGCGGGACAGGCGGCGGCGTCCGTCCGGTCCGGTGGCGGTGTCGATCCATCCGGCCGTCCGTGCCCCGAGGGTCTCCGGCGGGTCCAGGTCCAGCAGGACCCGGGCCGCGAGCGCGGCCCCCTGAATGAGCGGGGAGCCGGTGCGCGCGAGAGCGCCCAGGGCGTCGTCGACGCGCAGGCCCAGCCGGTGCTCGGCGGAGCGGGTGACCAGTGCGATCAGGGCGGCGGCGTCCGCGGGCCGGTCGCTGCCGGCCAGGCCGGGAAGCGATCGGACGGCCGCCTCGATCAGGGTGCCGGTCAGGTCCGCGGCCTGGTCCCGGCTTTCGGGAGTGGTGCCGGGAAGGTGCTCGCGGCGCAGGGCCTCCAGCAGGTCGAGTGCCTGGAGAAGATCGGGGAGACCCGCGGCGGCGGGAAGCACGGTGGCGGCGTCCGCAAGACGGTCGGAGACCAGGCCCGGCAGGTCGCAGACGGCCGCGGCGCGCAGTCCCGCGAGGACCGGCTCGCAGGTGGGGCCGCCCTCCGCCGACTGACGGCGGAAGGTCTCGCGCAGCGTCCCGGCGGCGGCCAGGGCGGCGGTGACGCCCCGGACACCCGCCAGGTCGAGCAGCGCGGCGGCCGAAGGGGTCCACGAGAGCTGCCATCGGGTGGTGAGCGCGGTCGCGTCGCCCGTGCCCGCCACCTCGATCTGCAGGCCGTACCCGGTGCCGCACACCAGCAGGCGTTGCAGCAGGATCTCGCGGCGGCGGTCCAGGTCGGAGCGGAGCGGGTCGAGGCGGAACTCGCGGGGGGCGGGATCGCCGGGGCAGGGCAGCCTCAGCTCCGCCAGCTCGGCCTCGACCGCGGGCCCCAGCCCGGAACGGGGCGTGCCCGGCGCGGTCCTGCCGCGCTCGGTGCCGACGAGGACCGTCTCCAGGGCGCGAGCGAGTGTCAGGCCGCGCCCCAGCGACTCGCCCTGGCCGAGTACGGTCGTCACCGCCTCCAGCACCTCGCCGCGGCCCGGTGCGGGCAGGTCCCGCAACCCCGCCAGGTCGCAGGCCAGCCGCAGCGTCTCCACGGCCTCGCCGGTGCCGGCGGTGTGCCCGGCGGCCCGCAGCTCCCGGCACAGGTCGGTGATCGTACGGGCCGCGGCGTCCCTGATCTTCCCCGGATCGCCGCCGGCCGTGAAGATCGCCTGTTGCCAGCGCGGATCGCGGATGCCCGCCGGATAGCCGGACCGGGAGTCGAGCAGGTCGAAGGCGTACGGGACGAACGACGTGGCGGGCGGGGGGCCTCCGGTGCCCGGTGCGGCGGACGGGCCGGTGCCGGGTGCCGGGGCGGCGGGCTCCGGGACGACCAGCGCGGGGGCGTGGAAGGCGCCGATCACCGCGGCGACCCGCCGGCCGCCCAGGGCGGCTTCGGCGAGGACCTCGCGCATGTGCGCCTCACGGGCCAGGTCCCGGGGCGGCACGCCGCCGGAGGCCTCCGCGTCCTGGCGCAGGGCCCAGCCCACACCCAGCGCGGCCCGGCGCACCGCCTCGGGCAGGCACCCGGGGGCGAGCACCTCGACGGCACGATCCCACATGTCGTCCCCCTCCCGGCCCGTGGAGGAGGCGGTCAGGGCGTCGGAGAAGACGTTCGCCGCCACACCGGACGGAGGCGGATCGCTCGCGGACCAGGCGGGGGCGGAGAGCGGAAGGTCGCAGCAGAGCACCTCGGCGCCGCGTTCCCGCGCCCAGCGGACGGCGGCCAGTTCGGGGGAGAAGTCGGCGAAGGGGTAGAAGCCGAGACGGCCGTCCCCCAGCGTTCCTGCGAGGGCGACCGGCGCGAGGGTGGCCGGATCCGCCAGGTGGACCAGCCACGGCTGGAAGTCGGCCGGCAACTCGACGCAGACCACCTCGGCTCCGGCGGCGTCGAGGAGATCGGGGACGACCGCCGCCAGCGCGGGGCTGTGGTGGCGCACCCCGAGGAGGTAGGGCCGGGAGGCTCCGGCGAGCGCGTCCACCGCGTCCCGGGGGTCACCTCCGGCGTTCCGCGCGCGGCCGTCCGCCTCCGGCGGGCCGGAGCCCCGGCCCGCCGGAGCATCCGCGTCCCGGAGGTCCGGGCCGGGGGCAGGGGTTTCCCGATCGCTCCTCACCGCAGGTTCTCCCGCAGGTCCCAGAGCCGGCGCCACATCGCGGAGCCGTCCTCGGCGCGGCGGCGCACCGGGCCGTCCCAGTAGCCGAGCAGCCGCGCGTGGTCGGCCGGATCGTCCTTGCGGACCACGCCGAGCAGGTGGCCGGGCACCAGGTCGAGCACGTCCCCGCCGGGCAGGTAGGCCGCCGCCACCCCGAGGGAGGCGGCCACCTGCACCGCCTCGGCGGTGGACATCACGGTGCCCGGCCGTTCCACGTCCCAGCCCTCGGCAGAGCGGCCGGAGCGCAGGTCGCGGAAGACGGTGACCAGCGCGTCCAGCACGGCGTCGTCGACCTCGAAGGCGGCTCCCGCCCGCCGCACCACGGAGGTGGCCTGGCTGCGCACCAGGGCGGCCTCGGCGGCGGGGTCGGCGATGGGGGCGACGGTCTCGAAGTTGAACCGGCGTTTGAGCGCCGCCGACATCTCCGAGACGCCGCGGTCGCGCAGGTTGGCCGTGGCGATCACGGTGAAGCCGGGGGCGGCCGTCGGCAGGGCGTCGGGTGTGCCGGTCAGCTCGGGCACGCTGAGGCGCCGGTCGGACAGGATCGACACCAGGGCGTCCTGCACCTCGGGCAGGCAGCGGGTGATCTCCTCGATCCGGGCGACGCGCCCGGTGCGCATGGCGTTCAGCACCGGGGAGTCGACCAGCGCCTGCCTGCTCGGTCCCTGGGCGAGCAGCAGGGCGTAGTTCCAGCCGTAGCGGAAGGCGTCCTCGGTGGTGCCGGCGGTGCCCTGCACGGTGAGCGAGCTCGTGCCGCAGACGGCGGCGGCGAGCAGCTCGGAGAGCATCGACTTGGCGGTGCCGGGCTCGCCGACCAGCAGCAGGCCGCGCTCGCCGGCGAGCGTGACCACACAGCGTTCGATCAGGGAGCGCTCGCCGACGAACTTGGAGGACACGACGAGCCGGGTGGGTGGCACGCCGCTGTCGCCGGGGTCGCCGCCCTTCGCTTTCCGGGCGCCGGGAAGTTCGAGCGTCTCGCCCCCGCTGCCGCAGACGAAGGTGACCACCGCCCGAGGGGTCAGCGCCCAGCCCGGCGGGCGGGGGCCGTCGTCGTGGGCGGCGAGGAAGGCGAGTTCGGCGGCGTACCGTTCTTCGGCCGGCGATGTCTGCCGGTTGGGCGGGGCCGCGGGGACGGCCGCCGGTTCCGTCATGGTCATGGGGGAATCCTCTTCGTCTGTTGGGCGGACCCGGGGCCGGGCGCGGGACGGGCCCGCGCCCGGCTGGATCGGGCCCGATGAAAGCGGTCCGTTCCCGGTCGTCCGGAGGGAACGGGAAGACGTCAGCGCCGCCTGCCGCGCCGGACGCGGAGCTCCTCGAAGCGCGGAAGGTCGCCGTCGCGGACCCGCTGCCAGGCCCTGGCGTAGAGGTCGGCCACGGGTTCGGCGGGGACGAGCACGCCGAGGGACGGAGTCTCCCCGCTGACCAGGTCGAACATGGAGATCTTCCACTGTTCGAGCGGGAGGCTCGGGGCCTTGAGGTCCACCCAGGCGCCCGGCAGGAAGAGCGAGCGACCGGCCCGGGCGCGGGTGGCCTCCACCACCAGGTCGGTGGCGGCCAGTTCGGCGCGGGCCGCCTTGAACCGGGCGGGCTTCCAGCCGGTCCACCGGGTGACGTTCTTGTCGGTGGGGTCCGGCATCGCGAGCATCGTCAGGTAGAGCGTGGCGGCGTCCTGGCTCAGGCCGTACTCCTGCGCGACCTGGGAGAGCAGCGCGGGCACGGAGCGGCCGGGGTCCTGCGGCCACCAGGTGCCGTCGGCCGCGCGCTGCCCCGACGCCGGGTCTCCGGGATCGGCGAGGAGCGCCTCGAAACGCGGGTCACGCGCGGTGCGCAGCGCCAGCTCGGCCGGGAACGGTGCTTCCGCGTACCCGGCCAGGGCACGCAGGGCGGGAAGGTAGGGGTCGTTCCCTGACGCGTCGAGCAGGGCGGTGCGGACGCCCGGCATCGGCCGATCGTCGTGGGTGGCCATGATCACGGCGCCGTAGCGTTCCCAGCCTTCGGCGAGCTCGGTAGGGGCTCCGGCGACCTTCCTGAACGCGAGAAGGTCGACGTAGTGACCCAGGCTGAGCAGCAGATCGGGGTTGGACAGCCGCTCCCGGACCGCGGTCAGCACCGCGGGCAGGGCGGCCCGCACCGGGTCGCCGCAGGGCAGCCGGTGGGCCAGCCACACGGACAGGGCGATCGAGGCCGTCAGCGTGGGCTCCGTGAACCCGGCGACGCCGTCGTCGGCGGGGGAGACCCGGTCGCGGTGCACCCGCCAGCGCAGATCCCCGCTGAGCTCCGGCGACGCCGTCGGATCGAGCAGGGCGGGCAGCGCCCGGCCGGGCTCCCACTCGGTGCGCACCGCGCGTGTCGCCTCCCCGACGAGCCATTCGGGGACGGCGGCCCGCCGGCCCACCCTGGAGTTCCACACCCGTGCGGCGGCGGCGACGTCCGGACCGTCGGTCCACAGCGCGGCCGGGTGTTCGGGCAGCAGCGCGGCGACGACCTCGCGCCGGATGTCGGCGTTCGTCCGGCCCAGCTCGTCCTTGGCGACGGCGGCGTCGGACGCCTTCAGCCCGAGCGCGGTCCGCAGGTCGACGGGCAGGAAGGCGCGCTGGTGGGCGTCCACGTAGGGCAGCCCGGCGACGATCAGCTTGGCCGCCGTCTCCGTCACCCCCGTGAGCCGCGAGAACTCCCCGGCCGCCTCCGGCCGCCAGGGCGCCGGACCTCGTGCGGCGTGTTCCGCGAGGAACTCCCCGAGCCAGCCCGCCGGCCTGGCCTCGCCGACCGGGCCCGAGGAACGCACGGTGTAGGGGTGGGGGACGTCGAAGCGGCGGGCCGGATCGTGGAAGAGCGCGGTGAAGTGGTAACCGCCGCTGTCGGAATCGGAGTCCAGGAAGGCGATGAAGGCGCCCTCCTCCAGGGCGAGCATTCCGCGCCGGTTGCCGCCGCGCTGCCCTCCCCGGGCGTTGTCGAGCCACTTCTCGTCGAGGTGCAGTGTGAGACGGCGCCACGAGGCCGGCTCGGCCGCGGAGGACAGCCCGAGCGTGTCGAACTCGGAGAGCAGCTGCCGCAGCGCGTCCGCCTGCCCGGGGGCGGACGTCGACGCCATCCGGTAGGCGATCGCCGCCGACCTGTCGAGCAGCGGCTCCCACTCCAGCGTGGAGTACGGAAGCTCCGGGCCGTTCAGATGGAGGCGGACGGTCTGATCGGAGGGGGACCGGCCTTCCCCGCGGATCATCCGCAGCTGCCGGAAGACGTTGTGGGACTCCTCGCGGTTCCACCATGAATTGACGGAGACGCCGAGACCGTTGAGCGCCTCGGTGAGCAGGTCGTCGGAGGGACCGACGGGTCCCTGCTCCTTCGGGCCGCCCGCGAGGGCGTCGGCGAGCCGGGCCGCCACCGCGTCCAGGGCGGCCTGCTGGAAGGCGGCGAACCGCGCCACCCCCGCGACCCCGGCGACCACCGCGTCGTGGGTGATCTGCGGCAGCAGCGCGCGGACCATCCTGTACAGCTCGTCCTGCGCCGACTGCGCGTCCTGCGGGGACTGTCCTTGCGGGCTGGAGCGCGCCGACTCGAAGGAGTTCGCGGCCTTCAGCAGCGCCGCCGCCGTCTCCCCGTCGATCCGGCGCAGGGCCGTCGAGCCCTCCGGGTCGCGCGGCCGCATGCAGCGCCAGTAACGCACCGGAGGCAGCAGCACGGTGCCCTCCGCGAAGGCTCCGGGAACCCTCCGCAGGGCGGCCGTCGCGACGACGACCCCCTCGGGGTCGACGAGATTGACCCCGCCGTAAGCCGTGGTGAGGGCGCGCGGCCGGTCGTCCCCGGGGAACGTCACCGCGTGCGCCGGGGAGCCGGTCCCGTTGCGGCCTCCGCCGCCGCCGAGGTTGACGGTCCGCCCGGCGAGGTCCTCGCCGCGCCGCGATCCGTCGGGCAGCTCGACCACCCGCCAGCCGAGCAGGCCGCCCACCGGGACGCCGGCCGGGGTGGCCTCGTCGGAGAGGGCGGGCAGCAGCCAGCCGCTGCGGAAGGCGCTGCCCGAAGGCGCCGACCGCAGCGCGTCGGTCAGGAAGCCGGGCATGCTCAGCCGGCCGTCCGCCATGCCGGCCGGGTCGTACTCACGCCAGTCGTTGCTGCCTTTGTCCCACTTCCAGAACGAGGTCCCGTCGCCCATCAGCCGGTGCCTGTCGGGCACGGTGGTGTCGCCCGGGTGCAGCACGTCGCTGCCCGTGGTCCGCCCGCCGCCGGGCAACGGCAGGGTGACCAGGTCGGAGCTCAGCGCCCAGCTGGAGCCCATCCCCTCCATGGGAAGAATCGTCCCGGCGGAGGAGTGCCAGTATCCACGCAGTCCGTCGCCCGAACCGTCGGCCTGCCAGTAGACGAGCAGCTCGCCGTCGACGTAGTGGAAACCGGGGTCGCCCCAGACGTCGTCCGGCGCGGTGCGCAGGTCGTGGGTGAGCGCGGTTCCCTCCAGGCCGATGACCCTGACCTGGGAGGGACCCGAGACGATCAGGTGCGGCCACGCGTCGGCGACCGCGATCTCATTGAGGTCCTTCGGGCCGATGAGAGCGGCGACCGCCTCCTCCCAGGCCGGCCAGCCCAGCTCGTCGAAGATCCCGCAGCGTAGCGTCCGGGCGAGCTCGGCGGAGAGATCGGTCCGCGCGGCCTCGGCGACCTCGTCCTCGGCGAGGAGGAGTGCCTCGCCCGGCAGCCAGGTCAGCAGCTTGATGGCGTCGGGCAGCTGCGGCAGGCCGGCGGCGAACGAGTGGCGGGCGGCCGTGCTCACCCACTCCGCCAGCATCGGCCGGCCACCGGGAGAGGCGGCCAGGCAGCGGATGGCCCGATGCCCCTCGGCGTCGTCGCGGAACCGGTCGGCGGTGCGGTGGAACACGGGCCGGAACCGGGGGTCGGCCGCCAGCGCGAGCAGGTCACGCCGGTTCTCGTCCCGCGCCCAGGGCCTCAGCAGCAGCGTCTCGGTGTCATCCGGGTCGGCGACCGGAACGTCCAGCGACAGCAGCAGGTCGAGCAGGTCGGGATCGGGTTTGAAAGGCAGGCTTCCGCTCGTCGCGGCGAGTTCGGCGCGCAGCCGTCCGGCCACGCGCTCGACCAGCGCGTACAGGCCCGGCAGCCGCGTGAGCCCGGGGTGCCAGATCCCCAGGAAACGTCCGAGCCAGCCGGCGGTGCCGTCCGCGGGACGCTCCCGCTCGGACACCTCGGGGTCGTCCAGGCCCGTGGTGGCGCCCGATTCCTCCAGCATCTCCAGCCAGAAGGCGGACATGTCGTGGTCGCGGTTTCGGGGCATCAGGTTCAGCAGCGTTCCGCGGATCGCGGGCTCCCGCCTGGCGAGGGCCACCAGAGCCGGGCGGTGCGCCTGCCACCAGCTCGGCGGGGCCCCGAGCGTGGCGGGCAGGTCGAGCAGGTCGACCAGGTAGGCCTGCTCCTCGGCGTCCGCGTCGCAGTCGGCGGCCCCGGACAGCCGGCGCAGGTCGGTGGCCATCTGCGCGGACGGCGACAGCCCGCCCGCCGTACGGCGAACGCACAGCCTGCGGAACCTGCGCAGGGCCTCGTCGGCCGGAACCCGGGCGGTCAGATCCTTCGCGTACGCCGACAGCGCCTTCACCGGCAGCGCTCCGGAGAGCGCGAACTCCAGGAACACCGCGTCGAGCCGCTCCTCGTCGACGTGCAGTCCGTGCTCCGCCTCGGCCTTGCGCGCCTGGGTGAACATCTGTGCCGCGTAGGTGACGTTCTCCACGGAGAGGAACACCCGTCCCGCCTGTTCGAAGAACGTCGGCAGGAAATGCGGGACGGACCCGGCCAGTCGCGTGGCGAGGTGCCGGTAGGCGTCGAGGGCGGCCTTCGGCTTGGACTTCACCTGGCGGCCCGCGCGCTCCAGCTCCGGAACCAGGGCGAGCGCGTGACGGCCGTCCTGCGGGTGGTGCACGAGCACCCATTCCGGGAAACCGAGCGCGTGCCGCAGGCCCAGCCCGACCACGGCCGGCTCGCCGGCCGGTTCCAGGCCGAGGAAGCCCGCCGCCGCGTCTTCCGCCGAGCCCAGCTCCTCGGTGACCAGGCGCACCACCACCCGGCCGTCCAGCGCTGGGTGCCGGTAGGCGCGCGCGGTCAGCGGCACCGCCTGCTCGCCGCCTCCGCGCGTGTCAGGGAGAAGGACGGCCCCGGCCTCCAGCAGTTCGCGCGTCCCGGCCTCGCTCCCGGCTCCGGGTGCTCCGGTTCCGGCCTCCCGCGGCCGCCCTGTCGTGCCGCTCGCCGATGACATGACGTCGCTCACGCGTTCTTTCCTTCCTCGACGGTCCGGCCGGCGTACAGCGCCGCGGCCATGCGCATCCCCTCGGACCAGGCCACCGGGCCGACCTCCCGGAGTCTCAGCAGCCTGCCCTCCCGGTCGTGCCAGGTCAGGCCGCCCGTCTCGGTGTCACCGTCCCAGTAGGGTTCTCCGATCCACACCGACGCCTCGGTGGTCCGTCCCGCGTCGCGCACCGCGCAGGTGGCGTAGCCTCCCGACACCCGGTAGCCGAGGGAGGTCGTCCGGGCGGCGAGACCGAACCGGGAGCCGAACCGTCCCCCGGCGAACTCCTTCACCTCCGTCGCCGTCTCCGCCGGATCGGCGGGCCTGGTCCAGGTCGCCCGGTGGATCTGCTCGACCCGCTGGACCACACCCAGCTCCGCGGCGAACTCCCGCAGCTCCTCCAGGTCGGGCAGCAGCACCGGGTGCGGCAGGGTCACCGTCTCCGGGGACAGCCGGACGGTCTCGCCGTCCAGGTTCACCATCCGCAGCTCGCCGGAACCGGTGACGTCCCGCAGGAAACCCGGCTCGTCCTTGTCGTCGCCGACCACGACGAGGTCACGCAGCACCGACTGCCACGCCTCGTCCTGCCACACCTGGACCACCAGCCCGGTGGGGACGGGCAGGGACGACACCATCCAGGTGTCCACCTGGGCCACGCAGGCGGCCTCGTGCCGTTCGAGCCACTCGGTCAGACGGCGTAGCCGCTCCACCTCGGGGTGTTCCCGCACCTGTTTGGGCAGGGACTTCAGCTGCCGTCCCGCCGCCCGGCCCGTGGTGGCCCTCGCCGCCACCCGGCCCTCCACCAGGGTGACCTCGTACCCGTCGCCCGCCACCAGCCAGCCCAAGGGGTCCCTGCCTCTCACCACGCACGGATTGCCGACGCCCGCAGGGATTTCGACACCTGCGACCGTTATGCGCGGAACGCTAACGCCCCGGACCGACAAACCTGTACTCGGCGTCGGGCGGCGGGACGACGACCTCGCGCACCAGTCTTTCGTCGCGGAGCGGGGCGGGGCGACGGCGTGGCCACCGTTTCGAAGGGGGCGTGGCGCCGATCGGACAACGAGGCGAAGCCCTCGGCGGATCGGGGCCGCGCGCGTGGGACGTGAACGCGAGGGTGCCCGCACCCGGTCCTTGTGAACCGGGTGCGGGCACCCTCGCGCCGCCTTCGCCGCCACGTCCCCCTGCGGTCACCTTCCGGGATCGTGGTCGGCCGCCCGGCCCGGTTCCCCGGCCGTGGCGGGCTCGCGGGAGATCACTGGCACTGGCCGTCGGCGAGGACCCAGTGGTTCGAACCGGTCTGCTTGAGCGTGTGGGTGGTGAAGGTGTTCCACAGCCCCATGGCGTCGTTGGACCCGTTGGCGTAGGTGTAGCCACCGGACTGGTGGGCCCGTCCCGCGGTGGTGTGGGCGTAGTTGCTCGCGGTCACGCAGGCCGGGGGCACCGTCGGCGTCGGGGTGGGGGTCGGCGTGGGGGTGGGAGTCGGGGTCGGGGTCGGCGGGGTCCCGCCGTTCAGGCGGAAGAACTGCACGTCGTGGTAGGCCGAGCAGATGGTGTCGAGGAAGTACGCCGCCACGGTGCCGCACTGGTCGGCGGCGCCGCCCGGGTCGATCGGCAGGCCGTGCCCCATGCCGGCGATCTCGTACAGGCGCACGTCGTCGTTGCCGTACACCTTCAGAGACGTGCCGCCGGGCAGGCTCTGCGTGGAGGTGGGGGTCTGCGAGACGCCCCGCACGTTCGTCCACTGGTCCCGCAACTGCGCGGCGTTGGCCGGAACGACGGTGAAGTCCGACGAGCCCTGCCAGATGGCGACACGCGGGTACGGCCCCGAGTACCCGGAGTAGGCGTTGCGTACCAGGTCGCCCCACTGCTTCGGGGTCTTGCTGACGGGCCCGTACTGGCAGGTGGACGCCTGGGTCAGGCCGGCCGCGCAGCGGTACGCCAGCCCGGCCCCGATCGAACCGCCCGCGAAGACGTCCGGATAGGTGGCGAGCATGACCGCGGACATGGCCCCGCCCGCGGACAGCCCGCTGACGTAGACGCGTGCGGGATCGGCCCCGTAGGTGGTGACCGCGTAGGCGACCATGGCGCGAATCGAGGCCGCCTCGCCCTGGCCGCGGGTGGTGTCGCCGGTCTCGAACCAGTTGAAGCAGTTGGAGAAGTTGTTGGCGCTGCCGGTCTGCGGCACCACCAGGCTGAAGCCCAGCTGATCGGCGAACTTGCGCCATCCCGAGTTGGCGAAGTATCCGGCGGCGTTCTGCGTGCAGCCGTGCAGCAGAACCACGACCGGACGGCCACCCGCCAGCCCGTCGGGCCGGTAGCTGTACATGGACAGGTTGCCGGGATTGCTGCCGAACGAGCTGACCTGGACCAGCGAGGCCGCCCGCGCGGGAGTCGCCGGTGCGGTCGCACCGAGCAGCCCGACAAGGAGGGCCAGAAGGGTCAGTAAGGTCGGGGCGGTTCGCGACAGTGGCGCTGAACGAGATACGGTCATGGGGGGTGCTCCTTGCTGTTGCCTGGCTCACCGGCTCTTACCAGCGCACGTTAGGACCGGCGTAACGCCCCCGACATGTTCACGACACACACTATTCGGCTCCGGGCTATGGACCGTGTTCTCATGCCGCAGGCCGAAGATCTCCGTGTTCTCCTGGAGGGACGCTCGGTACATAGCGGTGCTCGGAAGGGTCGCCGCTCGTTCCTCCGGTGCGCGGCGGTTACGGAAGCGGAACCGTTTCCACAGTACAGAACGCTGATCGACATACCCCGTGGTGCGTCATTGGCCGCTGCGGCGGCCGACGACGGCGACGGGTGGGAACGAGGAGTCCGACCATGACCCTGAACACAAGCGACGACCCGGGCAGTTTCGCCGACCTGGGACTGCGCCCGGAGCTTCTCCGGGCGCTCTCCAGCCTTGGCTACGAGGAGCCCACTCCCATCCAGCGTGAGGCGATCCCGCCTCTGCTGGAGGGGCGCGACCTGCTGGGGCAGGCCGCGACGGGGACGGGCAAGACGGCCGCTTTCGCGCTTCCGGTGCTTCATCGGATGTCGCTGGAGGGCAGGGGCGCGGAGCCGATGGCGCTGGTGCTCGTGCCCACGCGCGAGCTGGCCGTCCAGGTCTCGGAGGCGGTCCACCGCTACGGCCGTGACCTGGACGTGCGCGTCCTGCCGATCTACGGCGGGCAGCCCATCGGCCGGCAGTTGCGTGAGCTCGAACGCGGGGTCGACGTCGTCGTCGCGACGCCGGGGCGTGCCCTCGACCACATCGGCCGCAGGACCCTTCGCCTGGGCGGTCTCAAGATGGTCGTCCTGGACGAGGCGGACGAGATGCTCGACATGGGCTTCGCCGACGAGATCGAGGCGATCCTCCAGGAGACCCCCGAGGATCGTCAGACGGTGCTCTTCTCGGCGACGATGCCGTCCCGTATCAACGGAATCGCCCGCCGCCACCTCCAGGACCCGGTCCGGATCCAGACCGGGCGGGAGATGGCCGCCCCGGGGGAGGCCCCGCTGGTACGGCAGACCGCGTACGTGGTCCCCCGGGCGCACAAGCCGGCGGCGCTCGGGCGGGTGCTGGACGTCGAGTCTCCCTCGGCGGCGATCGTCTTCTGCCGCACGCGAGACGAGGTCGACCGGCTCACCGAGACCCTGAACGGGCGCGGTTACCGCGCGGAGGCGCTGCACGGAGGGATGAGCCAGGAGCAGCGCGACCGGGTGATGGGGCGGGTGCGGAACGGGACCGCGGACCTGCTCGTCGCGACCGACGTGGCCGCGCGCGGGCTCGACGTCGAGCAGCTCACCCACGTGATCAACTACGACGTTCCCTCCGCGCCCGACTCGTACGTGCACCGGATCGGCCGGGTCGGCAGGGCGGGCCGCGAGGGCGTCGCGATCACCCTGGCGGAGCCGCGAGAGCACCGGATGCTCAAGACCATAGAGCGGGTGACCAAGAGCCGGATCACGGTCGAGAAGGTGCCGACCGTCGCCGATCTGCACGCCCGGCAGCTGGAGATGACGCGTTCCGCGCTGCACGAGAGCCTCCTGGAGGACGACCTGGAGCGCTTCCGCGTCGTGGTCGAGACGCTCACCGACGAGTTCGACATCATGGAGGTGGCGCTCGCCGCGGTGAAGCTGGCACACGAGGCCAGCGGGGTGACGGCCGACGAGGAGGAGATCCCGGAGGTCGACCTGAGGACCGAGCGGGAGGGACGTGGTCGCCGCGAGACGGCCGGCCGCGACGATCGGCGCGGTCGCGCACCGGCGGGCGGGATGACACGCCTGTTCGTCGGCGCCGGCCGCAGCAGCAGGATCCGGCCGCAGGACCTGGTCGGCGCGATAGCCAACGAGTCACGCCTCAGTGGGCGTGACATCGGGGCGATCGAGATCTCCGACCGGTTCTCGCTCGTGGAGGTCCCCGAGTCCGCGGCCGACGAGGTGGTCGCCGCCCTGCGGGAGAGCAGCATCAAGGGGAAAAGGGTGACGGTCCGCAGGGAGCGGGACGGCAGGCGTTAGCCGGCCGTCGAGGAACCGTCCGCCACGTCCGGCCGGGCCGGCCCGTTGACGCAGGCTCCCGCCGGGACCGATCAGTGTGGCCGTGACCCCGTCCGCCAACGGTCGTGACCGGATCCCGCTGTCAGAGCAGACGCCGTACGACGTCGCCGAGGGTCGCCACGCCTTCGCCGATGTCGGTCGGCGTGCTCGCGGCGTACCCCAGGACAAGCCCTGGCCGGCTCGGGCGCTGGCTGTGCCATGACAACGGCTGCACCTTCACGCCACGCGCGAGCGCCGCTTCGGCGAGGTCGGCGTCGGCGAACCCGGCCTCGAAGGTGATCATCAGGTGCAGGCCCGCCGCGGCACCGTGCACGACCGCGCGCGGAAGGTGGGTTCTCAGCGCGTCGATCATGGCGTCCCGGCGGCGGCGGTGGCGTCCCCGGAGGAAACGTAGCTGGCGCTCCATCTCGCCCGACTCCATCAGCCGAGCCAGAACCAGCTGTGGCAGTACGGCGTTGCCGAGGTCGGCGTACCGTTTGGCGGCTACGAGGTCCTCCCGGTACTTCGGTGGGGCGAGGAGCCATCCCACTCGCAGAGCGGGAGCGAGCAGCTTGGACACGCTCCCGGTGTAGCAGACGTGCTCGGCGAGCATCGACCGCAGGGCGGGGACCGGAGGGCGGTCGTAACGGTGTTCGGCGTCGTAGTCGTCCTCGACGATCAGCCCGCCCTCACCGGCCCACCGCATCAGCTCACGACGTCTCTCCCCGCTGAGCACCACCCCGGTGGGAAACTGGTGCGCCGGGGTCAGCAGGACGGCCGGAGCGCCCTGGGCACGCAACTCATCGACACGGATTCCTTCGGAGTCGACCGTGACCGGCGGGGTGTCCAACCGCCAGTTGCGCAGATGCTGACGAGTGCCGAGCGATCCGGGGTCCTCCACCGCCACCGCGGAGATCCCGTCATGACGGAGCACCTGCGCGAGCAGTCCGAGTGCTTGAGCGGTGCCGGCGACGATGAGCACCTCACGCGGATCCACCCTGATCCCGCGATTGCGGGCCAGCCAGTTCGCGACGGCGAGACGCAACGCCGACGTCCCCCGGGGATCTCCGTATCCGAAGTCGGCCGCGGAGAGGTCGCTGAGTACCGAACGCTCAGCCCGCAGCCAGGCCGTCCGCGGAAACGCGGCCAGGTCGGGCACCCCGGGCGACAGATCGATCCGGGCCGGAACCGCTCGCAACGCGTCGAAGGCGTCCGCGCCGGGCGCGGCGGCGAACAACGCACGCGCCGGCGGCGGGCCGGCGGGCACGGGTGGCCGCGCTGCCACCGGCGCTGTCATCGGCGCTGTCACCGGCGCGGCGACGACGACCGTTCCGCCCCGGCCTCGCCCGGCGACGTGCCCGTCCTCGCTCAGGCGCTGGTAGGCCTCGGTGACAACGCCGCGGGACACGTGCAGCTCACCGGCCAGAATCCGCGTGGCAGGCAGCCTGCTCCCGACCGGCAGGCGTCCGTCCGATATCGCGAGCCGAAGGTGCCGGGCCAGCCAGGTGGACAGTCCACCCGCCGGCGCGTCACCGATGTTCAGCTGAAGGAAATCGGTCCCAGACGTTATGGACCTGTCGGAAGCGTCTTCATTGGACCTGTTCACCGGGCCATTGTGTCAGCAGGGTGAACCTATGACACTGATCTGCTCGACCCGCCCTGCCAGGAGTTCGCTGTGAGCGTCGCGTTCTTGGTGACCACGCTCGTCATGGTCGCCACACCTGGCACAGGCGTTGTCTACACACTGTCGGCCGGCCTCTCCCGCGGACGTCGCGCAAGCGTCGTGGCCGCGGTGGGATGCACGCTCGGCATCGTTCCGCACATGGTGGCGACGATCACCGGTCTCGCGGCGCTGCTCCACACGAGTGCACTGGCATTCCAGGTCCTGAAATATCTGGGTGTGGCCTATCTCCTCTACATGGCGTGGGCCACGCTCAAGGACAAGAACGCGATCGTCGTGGAAGAGGAGACCGCCCCTCGCCCAGCGATCAGGGTGATCATCTCCGGCATTCTGATCAACCTCCTCAACCCGAAGTTGACCATGTTCTTCTTCGCGTTCCTGCCGCAGTTCGTGAGCACCGGCGAGCCGGGCTCCCTCCTGCGGATGGTGGAGTTGAGTGCCGTCTTCATGCTGTTCACGTTCGTCGTCTTCGCCGCCTACGGCATTTTCGCCGCCTCGATGAGGGACCACGTGACCTCGCGACCTCGGGTGATGGCCTGGATGGGCCGGATCTTCGCCGGTTCCTTCGTCGCGCTCAGCGTCAAACTCGCCTTCACCGATCAATAGATCCAGGCCGCGGAAGGAACGGCTCTCGTGGCATCCGGCGGAGCCGCCGGGCGATCCGGGCCGGCGGCCCGGCCGCCCCGGCCGCCCCGGACGCGGCGGATCGGCATCGGGCCGCCGGTGCGCGGGGCGGCTCCGTGCGCACCTGGCCCTCCGGCCGATACGGCCGCGCCCGGAGGTCAGCGAAGCAGCGCCCGGCGCAGCGCGACCACCCGCTCGGCGGCGGCCCGGCGGCTGATCTCCGCCTCGGGGATCATCCCGTCGAAGCTGTGGAAGGCCCCCGGGTACAGGTGGAACTCGGTGGAGACGCCCGCCTGCACCAGCCGCTGGGCGTAGTCGACGCACTCGTCCCTGAAGACCTCCAGTTCGCCGACGTCGAGGTAGGCGGGGGGCAGACCGGACAGGTCGGCCATGCGGGCGGGGGCGGCGTACGGCGAGACGTCGTCCGTACCCGCGGCGTCACCCAGGAGCGCACTCCACCCGAGGAGGTTGGCGCCCCGGTTCCAGACGACCGCCTCGGCGAACTCCCGGCTGGACGGGGTGACGTTGCGGTCGTCCAGCATCGGGCAGACGAGCAGTTGGAACGCCAGGGCCGGGCCGCCGCGGTCGCGGGCCAGCAGCACGGTGCCGGCGGCGAGACCTCCTCCGGCGCTGAGCCCGCCCACCGCGATGCGGTCGGGGTCGATGCCGAGTTCGGCGGCGTTCTTGGCGGTCCAGACGAGACCGGCGTAGCAGTCCTCCACCGGTGCCGGATGCGGGTGCTCGGGCGCGAGGCGGTAGTCGACGGATACGGCCACGCATCCCAGCCGGATGACGTACTCGACCATGCGCAGGTCGTCCATCTCGGGGTCGCCGATGATCATCCCGCCGCCGTGGATCCAGTAGACGCCGGGAACGGCGCCCTCCTGTCCGGCGAGACGGTAGATCCGCAGCCGGATGTCGGGCTCGCCCTCCGGGCCGGGCACCATCCGGTCCTCGATCGTGACCCGGTCGTCAAGCGCGACCGGGGCCATCGCGGCACGCATCGCGTTCATCTGGACGCGGATGCCGGGCAGGTCCTCCAGCCGGATGGCGGACAGGTCGGAGGCGGGGAGGGGAGACCGCAGGAGAGCGGCCCCCAGCTCGGGATCGATGTTCGGGTGAAGTTCCATACCACTCACCTTCGGGAGGACGGCAGCGCCGGGCCGTGCGATCGGCCCTGCCGTCGATCATGGGCGGATCCGGGCCCCTTCACAACCGGAAGACGGCCACGACGAAGGAGCATACGACCGCCGGTTGGCGGTCACCCGACCGGTATGCCGGCGACAGGGCGCACCTCTGGCACGTGTAATGACGAAGAAATCTGGGCGTCATGGGCTTCCCGGGGTGCTTGTCAGCGCTGTTTTCCCGGGTGACAGCCTTAAGGGATGAGGTATTCAGACAGAAGCGGGGGACTGTCTGGCACGGAGCGAGAGCGATGTGAGGCGCTGCGGCTTCGGGCGGCGGACATGCTCTCCGGAGGAGCTTCTTTTCGAGACAGCCTTTCGAGACGCATTATGGCCGCGATGCGTCTCAGGTGTGGATGGTTCTCGTGAACGACCGTTTGTGAGAGCCTTCGGCGCTGCTTAGGTGTCCTGGGCCACCCCGAGTTAGTTGGAGGCTCCGATACCTGGAAGGGTGAGGAGTTATGGCACCACCGAGGAAGTATGCCCCTGAGCTGCGGGAACGCGCTGTCCGTATGGTTTTCGAGCTGCGTGCGGCCGGTGAGGGGGCGGGCGTGCTGGCCCGGGTCGCAGACCAGCTCGGGGTGCACCGCGAGGCGCTACGGACCTGGGTGCGCCAGGCCGAGGTCGATGGCGGGAAGCGCCCGGGGACATCGACTTCTGACGCCCAGCGGATCACCGAACTCGAGCGTGAGAATCGCGAGTTGCGGCGGGCGAACGAGATCCTGAAGGCCGCCTCGGCGTATTTCGCCCGGGAACTCGATCCCAGACTGCCGCGCTAGTCGAGTTCATCGATACCCATCGCGAACGGTTCGGTGTGGAGCCGATCTGTGCCGTGCTGGAGTTCGCGCCGTCCACGTACTGGGCGGCGAAGAAACGGGAGTCGAATCCGTCGGCTCGTGCGGTCCGGGACGAAGAGGTGAAAAAGGAGATCCTGAAAGTGTGGAACGGCCCGGGACGTGGCCTATATGGGGCGCGGAAGGTGTGGGGCCAGCTCAACCGCCAGGGCGTCACGGTCGCCCGGTGCACGGTCGAGCGGCTGATGCGCGAGCTGGGCCTGTGCGGGGCGACCTGGTCGCGCAAACGGCCCCGGACCACCGTCCCCGGCGCCGATCGACCCGGTGACCTGCTGGAACGCAACTTCACCGCGGGCCGGCCGGACCTGCGATGGGTCGCGGACATCACCTATGTCGCCACCGCCTCCGGCTGGGTGTACACCGCGTTCGTCCAGGACCTGTACTCCCGTCGGATCGTCGGCTGGCAGGTCGCCGACCACCTGGGCACCGATCTGGCACTCGACGCCCTGGAAATGGCGATCTGGGCGCGTGGAGGCGTCATCGATGACCTTGTTCACCATTCCGATAGAGGCGTTCAATATACTTCTATCCGCTACGCCGAACGGCTCGACCAGGTCGGTGCGGCTCGTTCTGTGGGCAGCAAAGGCGATTCGTATGACAATGCCGCTGCGGAGTCGCTCAACAGTCTCTACAAGAAGGAGCTAATCGAGTTCCATGGCGGCTGGAAAGGCGTCATGGATGTGACGATTTCCACCATGGAATGGGTTGCCTGGTATAATTCTGAAAGGCTACATTCTTACTGCGGGAACGTTCCTCCGGCCGAGTACGAGGAGACGTTCCACCGATCAACCGCCGACGGCGGCCTGGCGATCGAGAACCAAGCGATCTAGCCTCCAACTTCACCGGGGCGGCCCATCCACCAAACCGGATCAATTCCAGAGGCCAAGTTCCACAGCTCGTTGGCACGCTGCGTGATTCAGGTTTGGCTCACCCCGATGCTGCGTGACCACGCCGTCGATCAAGCTGGCCATGGTGTGTTCCATGTCCGATCCTCGTCAATGCCGTTGCCGATGACCCGCAGTGTGGAGCTCAAGCCCTGCGGACCAAGGGAGCAGGCGGCGCGGACGGTCCTCAGCTCACCGGTCGCGCCAACGATGATGTCGGTCTGTGTGTTGAGCTGTGTCGCTGAGGGATTGTGAGCGTGCGTGGAAATCTCGTATGTGTGGAGGAGTTCAATGGGTTCGCCTTCCACGGTGCGGCCCTTTGAAAGCCACCCACCGCGGACGACGACTTCTGTGCCGTCCGCGTTCTCTTCGAGGGTCACAGCTACTTGCTGATCGACCATCCGATCGTTCTCCCTTGCGCGGGTAGCCGCAGGCAGTTCGAAGGGTGCTGTCATGTCGTGGGTGGGCACTGTCGGCAGATGGAGAATGCTGCTGTACTGCGGACCGACGAGCACTTCGTAGCCAGCGGCGGAGAGCTGAGGCCAGTACTCGGGAAAGTCCGCCGCGCTGAGCGTCAGCTGAAGGCGGTGTCCGGCTTTCAGCCGATAGCGGGTGGGGTCGAAGTCCATCTCGATCTGATGGCCGGCATCGGCCACTTCTCGTGATTCGGGCACCCCGGTGTAAGGCGGTGGGTTGGACAGACGTTGGAAGCCGCGTGTGATCAGTGTCGTGTGGCCGTTTGGCGCGATGTCGTTGAGTTTCGCTACTACGTCCACGTCGAGGTGCGCAACAACCAGGGAGAGGCTGATGCGCGGTGCTCCGGCGATGTCGAGAGTTGAGTCGAGCACGTCGGAGATGAATATGGCGGATCGGGTCACATCGCGCCTCTGATCACGGGGGGCTGCTGCCATCCCCAGACCTGCGGCGACTCCGACCGTTGCGTCGAAAGCGACAGGAACACGGCTCGGTGCCGCCGATGGTCCGGTGCTCAGTCTGCCGTCGGAGAGGTAGAGGGTGCGGTCGGTGGGGGGCACGGCAGGATAGTGTTCGGCGAACTCCCACTGGTCAGCGCCCATGATGTAGGTGGACACGATCGGTGCGGGTGTGGCTTCGGGCTGAACTTTCCGCAGATGTTCGTCGAACCAGTCGATGGTCAAGGCCACGGAATCGACCGGAGCCTGCTCCTGCCCTTCGGGCATACCGTGTAGCCAGGGCCCGCAAATGATGCGGCGAGGTGCATTGATGGCCGCGAAGTCGCGCCATGCGCCGACGACATTGGTGTCTCGCCAGCCGGTGAAGATGAGGGTGGGCACATCGATGGTGGCCGGGTCGACCTCCCGCCCCTGCCAGTAATGGTCGCGGTGCGGATGCTCTGTCCACGCGTCGTGCCAGGGTCTTGCCGCCTGGAGACGTGCTGAGAACGCTGAAGGATCGAGCCATGGTGATGTGAGTGGCAGGGCGGTCAGGGCCAGCATCATCGTTGACCACTCGCCAATGATCATGGCCAGTCCCACGGCGCCTTTGCGTGCCACCTCGTCGGAGTAGGGATCTGTTGATCCCTCGATCGCCACTACGGCTCGCAGCGACGGAGCTCCGCTGGTCGCTGCGCGCAGCGCCGTGATGCCCCCGTACGACAGGCCCCAGACTGCCACCCGTCCGTTACACCATTGCTGATCAGCGAGTTGCTCGATGATGTCGTAGATGTCGTCCTGTTCGACCTTCTCGAACGCATCGGACTTGACACCCTCCGAGGCTCCGGTCCCGCGGAAGTCGACCACGGCGACGGCGTACCCGGCTCTGGTGAACCTTTCCAACTGCGGTGTCCCTCCCTGCCAAAATGGACAGAGGTAGCAAGTAGGCATAAAACTCTGTATCGAGGGCGGGGAAGGAGACATCCCTTCGTGGAAGCAAGCAAGCTGGATCCGCAAATCCCTGACCCGCAGGTGCGTGAGCGGGCTGCGGTCCGCCGATACACCGCGGCCTACAAGGCCCGGATCCTGGCGGAGTACGACCAGCTCGACAAGGCCGGCAAGGGCGCGCTGATGCGCCGGGAAGGCCTGTACTCGTCGTTGATCTCCAGTTGGAAGACAGCCCGAGACCATGGCGCGAGCGAGGCTCTGGCCCGGCCGGTCGGCCGCCCCAAGGCCGATCCACGCGATAAGAAGATCGACACGCTGGAGGGCGAGGTTGAGCGGCTGCGCGCCGAACTCGACAAGACCCGCCAAGTGATCGAGGTGCAGGGAAAGCTCTTCGCGCTGCTGGATCAGTTCGCCACCGGCAGCGAGGCACCGACGGGCCGGGGCGAGCAGTGACCGAGATCATCGAAACCGTCCAAGCCGAGGCGATTGAGGAACTGACTCCGTTGCTTGGGCGGCGCAACGCGTGCGCGGCGGCCGGAGTGCCACAGGCCAACTGGTATCGCAAGAACCGCACCAGCCCCGCCCCGGACCGGCCGAGCATCCCGCGCACGCCGCACCCGGCCGCGCTCTCGCACGGTGAGCGCGAGCGCATCCGCACCGTGCTGAATGAGCGGTTCGCTGACGCGGCCCCGGCCACGGCGTACTTCACGCTGCTGGACGAGGGCACCTACCTGGCATCCGAATCCACCATGTACCGGATCCTGCGCGAACACGGCGAGGTCGGCCGCGATCGGCGCCGTCAGGCCACCCACCCGGCCAAGACCATCCCCGAGCTATTCGCCGACGCCCCGAACCGGGTGTGGGCCTGGGATATCACCAAGCTACGCGGCCCGCACAAGGGCATCTGGTACCACTTGTACACGATCATCGACATCTACAGCCGTTGCGTGGTCGGCTGGATGGTCGCCTCCCGCGAGTCGGCCGCGCTGGCCAAGCGGCTGATCGCTCAGACCATCATCAAGCAGAAGGTCAACCGTGACGCCCTGACCCTGCATGCCGACCGCGGCAGCTCGATGAAGTCCAAGACCGTCGCCGAGTTGCTCATCGACCTGGGCGTGGCCAAGTCGCATAGTCGCCCCAAGACATCCAACGACAACCCGCACATCGAGGCGAGCTTCAAAACGCTCAAGTACTGTCCGGCCTTCCCAGGCCGGTTCGGCTCGATCGAGGACGCCCGCGCCTTCTGCCAGGACTTTTACACCTGGTACAACCAGGAGCATTACCACTCCGGGATCGGCTACCACCACCCGGCTGACGCGCATTACGGTCGCGCTGCCGCCGTCCGAGACCGCCGCGCCCACGTCCTGGCCACCGCCCAAGCCGCCCACCCCGAACGCTTCGCCAGCGGCGGCGCCCCCACCCCTCCCAACCTGCCCGGCCCGACGTGGATCAACAAACCCAAACAGGACCAGACGGACGAGCAGAAGGACACACCAGAGAAGCCGACACAGAATTAGCCCAGCTCAACTGCCTTGATCAAATTGACAGGTTCCGCCATCAGTCAGGCCATAGACCTGTCTGAGCGGGATGCCGAAACGTTCCTCCCAGCCTCGTTGCCACTCTGGCATGGGAACTCCCCAGGCCAGCCTGACCCGGTGATCGCGGTCTCTGTCACTGGGCGGTTGTTTCCACAGGATCGTCAGCGTCGCACCCATAAAGTTGAAAATGGACACGTCGAAGGCCCTGACGTCGTTCCAGAACCGTGAGGCGCTGAAGCGGCGGCCAAGCACGGCGGTACCACGACAGGCCAGGGCGGCCACGACAGTCAGGGTGGCGGCGTCGATGTGGAAGAGCGGGAAGGGGCAGTAGAGGACGTCGTCGGGGAGCAGGCCCATGTAGGTGGCGTGCAACTGTCCCTGCCTGGCCAGGTAACGATGGGACAGCACACATGCCTTGGAGGCGCCGGTCGTGCCGGAGGTGAACAGCAGGGTGGCCGCGGCGAGGTCGTCGACCTCGGCAGGCGGGCACCGGTCAGTGCAGTGTTGATAGTCGGCCAGGTCGTCGAACCGCTGTTCACCTGCGATGCCGTTGACGACAACCCGCTTCAGCTCAGGAAGCTGATCGAGCACGGGCGTGACGACCGGAAGGAATTTGGCGTCGGTGACCAGCACCGAAGCCTCGGCCACCCGCACCGCCTGGGTCAGATGCTCCCCGAGCAGAGCGGTGTTGAGCGGAGCGTGGACGGCACCAAGGCGCGCCAGGGCGAACCAGACGAGAACCTGATCGAGGCTGTTGTGCATCAGCAAAGCGACACAACTGCCTGCGCCTACACCAATTCGGGCGAAGGCGGTTGCGAGCCCGGCCGACCGCTGCTCGACCTGGCAGTAGGTCAGGTCTCCTTCATACGTGCGGAGGAAGACGGCATCAGGGGTGCCGGCTGCCGCATGGGTGAGCATCGCGGTGATGGTGGATCCTTGCATCACTGCGACGCCCCCATGAGCCCGAAGAGGCGGGAGGCATTGTCGTGGAAGAGCGCTTGCAGTGCCGCATCCGGCAGTCCCGATGCGCGCCACTCCGTGATGGCGCGAGCCGGAGACATCATGGGCCAGTCGCTGCCGTAGAGAACCTGATCACGTAGCACATTGGGCATCATGCCGAACAGCGTGTCCCACCCGGTCCCCGCCCTGGCGACGTACTTCGGCGCCAGAGCACCGAACTCCAGATAAACCGTCGGGTGACGGCGTGCCACCGCGCAGTACTCCGTCACCCAGGGCCAGCCGGCGTGGCAGGCGATCAGAGTCAGGTCGGGGAAGTCGCAGGCCACCTGGTCCAGCAGTTCCGGCCGCTCATGACGCAGAGGGTGCAGGCGACTGTAGGTGACGCCCGTATGTACCGCGACGATCAGCCCGAGCTCTTCCGCCCGGGAGTACATCGGGTAAAGGCGGCGGTCGTCGATGTCGAGCCCGAAGAACGCCGGCTGGAGTGTGATCCCGAGCAGCCCGAGGCCGGCGATCGAGGCTGTCTGCCGGGAGATCTGGGTCGGCCGGGCATCGGCGATGTCGACGCATCCGATGCCTGTGAACCGGCCGGGATGTTCGGCCAGAACCTGGCACAGCGCTTCGTTGAGGGCGTCCGCCGATTCACCGCCCTCAGACTCGGCGTGCATGACCGCCTGGTCGATGCCCTCGTCCTCCATGACCTGGAGCAAGTCAGCGAAACGGCCGGTGTTCATCTTGTCGGTCAGCTGCAGGACCTTGTCGTACTGCTCGGTCTGCCGTCTGGGGGCGGCATAGGTCTGACTGGGGCGTAGCTCCTGCGGGAGCCGTACCCGGGCGTCGATGATGCTCATTCTGCGGCTTCCGTTCCGTGCGGGTAATCGGTGATCGGCTCGCTGGCCAGCTGAATCGGGGCCGGCAATTCTCCTGACTCCTCCCGGCTCACGGGCGGCATCCCGACGAGGCGGCAGACGAGCTCGACGAACTGGTCCTGGACCTCGGTGATGTCCAGTCGCCCGTCGGGCCGGTACCAATTGGCGACGCCGTTGCACATCTCCAGGAGCGCCAGGCGGGTGATGCGCAGATCGGTGAGGTGGAAGACACCGGTGCGTGCGCCGCGCTCGATGACCTCGGCGAAGATCGACTCGTAGTCATCGCGGAGGCCGATCAGGGCCTCGTGGTCGTGCGATCTCAGGGCGCGGATCTCTTGGTCGGTCACCTTGGCCGTGAGCGGGTTGAGCGCGCACAACCCCACATGCGTCCGTACCAGGCGGGCCAGCTGCATGCCGGGGTCGGCGGACGTGCTGGTCGCGTCGAGCGCGGAGCGCAGCAACTGTTCAAGGCATGATCGCATGATGCCGGTGAGAACCTCCTCCTTGCTCCCGGCGTAGTGGTACAGGGTCGCGGAGTTGATGCCCACGGCACGCCCGAGTTCGCGGATGCCGGTCGCGGCGTACCCCTTCTGGGCAAACAGGCGAACCGCCGCCTGCTGGATCTCCTCAAGCCTCATGAACATTCCCAATCAATCGATTGATAGATACTGAATCATCGGCGGCGATGTTGGTCAAGCACGATGCAAGAGCATCGGATGCCGATCAGGTGGGTGCATCTCGATCGATGGATACGGCATATAGCAGCTGTGGTGGGTCCAAGGTGATTGCACACACCTGATCGCATCTGGCCCCGGCCGGGTCGGAGGCGTCAGGCAGCCAGGCCCAGGTGGGTGTCCATGTCGATCTGGATGGTGCCGTACAGGTTGGCGTGCGACCAGAACAGCGGCGATAGGGTGCGCCGATCGGCGTCGGTGAGCCGGTCGGCCCCCGAATCTCGGGAGAAGGTACGGCTCCAGACCTCGGCTCTCCGCGACAACGCCACCCTGGTCGGCGCGGCCGAGCTCGCCTTCTCCGACGCACTGGCCAGCCCCCTGGAAGTACTCGCCCGCATGACGTCGTAGTCCGGTCGCACGCCGGAGTCCGGCGCTCGCCTCCGCAGCCGGCAGCCTGCCCACCCCGGTCGCGGTCCACCGTCTGCGCCAGGTCACCCTGGCAGGACTACGTCCCGCGCCTGACCTGAGATGAACCCCCGGACCGGTAGCCCTCCCAAGCAACCAACGGGCAACTGTCTGGAAGTGTGGCCGATCCGTGCAAGAGACCGGCCACACGCCGGGTGGGGCCAACAGGAACCGTAGAGCAGGCCCCCGCAACACGCGCAGACCTTCCGGGGAAGTCCGTGTCCTGGCCCGCCGCGGCTGGCTGACCTTCGACGGCGAGTCGGGGCCGATGGCCCCCGGACCAGCGCTGGGCGCCATCGGGGCACGCAGCCGGGCGGAGGTGGATCGGTCGGCGGCCGAACTCATCCCGGTCGGCATCGGCATCGCCATCGAGTTCATGGCCACGGCTTGCGGGCCTCGCTGGAACAGCACGGCCTGCTGCCGGGGACGATCAAGAGTCTGCTGACCAATGCGACCCGGGGCTTCACGACACTCTACGAACAGGTGTGGGACTCCACCGGGCCAGAGCCGGACCTGCCCGCCCTGTCAGAGGACGATCTGACCGCGCTCGATGAAGAGATCGGCGACCCGTCGGCTATGCCGCTGAGAACGGGCGTTCCGCTGCCGGCGAGGGTCACTAACACGGACACCGCACACAACTGTCAGACTTCCTCCGATAGTGGTCATGTTGGGTGTTCAGCGTGCCGCTGGTACATCCGAGGCACCTTCATCCCTAAGAAGGCGCGGTGGGATCCCCAGAAGCAGATTCGCGAGGACTACGGGTACACCGCGTTCGAGGCCGAGCAGTGGTTCTCCCTGGCGTTCTGGGTGTACCGGCGGGCGTGGACGACCAACGAACGCCCGATCGTGCTGTTTGACCTGGCCACCCACCGCCTGGATCAGGCCAAGATCCTGCTGCCCGGGGTCGCCACCCTGGAACGGATGATCGCCTCGCTGCGCGAACGCGCCGCGCTGCGCCAGTACAAGATCCTGGCCGCCGTGCCCAACCCCCACCAGCAGGCCGGGCTGGAGGACCTGGTGGTCGTCGAGGACGGCAGGCGGGTGTCCAGTCGTTGCGCCGCCACGAGGTGTTCGTGCCCGGTCTGCACAAGTGGGGCGACCCGACCGCCGGCCTGCTGGCCGGGGAAGCCTGGGAGAAGGCACGCCCGAACATCTGCCATGACCTGGGCCTGTTACCGCAGCCAGGCGTCGATGTGAAACGGTGGGCGAGCAGCCTGAACTTCGCCTACAAGCAACTCGCCGCCGGCCTGTCCGGCGACGACGTACGCAACGACTGGGTGCGCATCGAGACCGACTCCACCGGCAAGGACCGCCTGGTGCTCACCGGCCTGGAGAAACTCGATGAGCCCGCCTCCCTCACCGCGCTGCGCGCCGACGTCGACGCCCGCATCCCGGTTGTGGACCTGTCCGAGGCGGTCCTGGAGGTGCGTGGTCCAACCTGCGCACCAAGGTCTTCACCTTCGCCGTCGGCGGTATCGACGAGCTCACCGGCCTGATCAAGAACCGGCTCAAATCCATGCAGTACCGGCCCGACCTGCTGGACGGCTTCATCGCCGAGACCGGGCTCGTGATCTCCGACCTGGCATAACCCCCAGCTTTCTTGCTCAGTACGGCCGCACGACCGTGGCGGGGAGGATCCGACCGGGACCGAGGAGGGAATTCTTTCCGGTATTCGACGCCCGGGGAAATGCCCCTGCCCGGGAAACGCGTCGCCCTGTTAAATGCCTGGCGTCCGGCGAATCCCACGTCTACCGTGGGAAGCGATCAGAACAGGGACACCGTCTCGATTCCCCGTCGTGACAATCGCCGGCCAGGCGTCATGGGGGAAGGCGGCGGCACTTCCACACATCAATTCTCTTCGACTCCGGAAAGGCGTGATAATCACATGGTCGGAAGGGAGGTGAAGCGGCCAGCCTCCGTCGCCGTGAGAATTCATTCACGACGGCGGGAGCGACCGACCCACGGAAAAGAAAGGCCGGAAATCCTTTTTCATGAGACCCCGGAGACGATCGTGAGGGAATTCGTGATCGAAGTTCCCGCCGGACACGTCGTACGCCGGTTCTGAGGGAATCTTCCAGCGCCCGCCGCCCCGGGCGACGGATCTCCGGCAGCACCCGTGACGCATCCCGCCAGGCGGGAAGGCCACGCCGCAGAGGCCGAACCGGTAAGGCAGCCGGCTTCCACCCGGCAGGACGGGGTTCGAGCCCCCGCTGCGGCTCCGCCCTGAAAGAAGAGGGCCACGGGACCGGGACTCGGCGAAGGGAGTGGCGACCCTCGCCAGGTCGGCGGTTCCACCATGCGTCCGGTACGGCTCACGCCAACCGGGCCGGACGCGGAGGACAACGCAGGTCGACGGGCGGAGCGGGTGCTCGGATCCCACCCTCTCCGCCCGGCCGCGTCAGCCGCCGAGCCGAAGCGTCCGCCGAAGGCGCCCGGCAGGACGGAAGGTGTCGCTGGAGCGGCGACGTACGGTTCGAGCGCGTCCGCGAGAGAATAGGCGAATGGACCAGCCGCCTGTGATCGACGTCAGCGCCCTGGTGAACGGCGAGTCCGACGCCCGGCGCGAACGGGCCGCCCGCGAGATCGGGCAGGCGTGCCGCGACAGCGGGTTCTTCTACATCTCCGGCCACGGGGTTCCGTCTTCGCTGCTCGAACGCCTCGACCGGGCCGCTCGCCGCTTCTTCGAGCTGCCCCTCCACCAGAAGATGGAGATCTCCATGGACCGGGGAGGTCGCGCCTGGCGGGGGTTCTTCCCCGTGGGCGGCGAGCTCACCTCCGGTCGCCCGGACCTGAAGGAGGGCGTCTACTTCGGCGCCGAGCTGCCGGAAGGCGACCCGCGCGCCGGTACACCGCTCCACGGCCGCAACCTCTTTCCCGCGCAGGTGCCCGAGCTGGGCGAAGCGGTCCTGGAGTACATCGACACCCTGACCGGCCTCGCCCAGTCGGTCATGCGCGGTGTCGCGCTCAGCCTCGGGCTGGCGGAGGACTATTTCGTGGCCGGCTACACAGCCGATCCCACCGTGCTGTTCCGGATCTTCCACTATCCGCCGGCTCCGCCCGCCTCCGACGAGTGGGGCGTGGGTGAGCACACCGACTACGGCCTGCTCACTCTGCTGGCCCAGGACCGGAACGGCGGCCTGCAGGTCCGGGCGAGGACGGGCTGGATCGAGGCTCCGCCGATCCCCGGCACCTTCGTCTGCAACCTCGGCGACATGCTCGACAGGCTCACCGGTGGCCTCTACCGGTCGACTCCGCACCGGGTCAGGAACGTGAGCGGTCACGAGCGGCTGTCGTTCCCCTTCTTCTTTGACCCCGGCTGGGACGACGAGGTGCCCCCGCTTCCCTCGCGGGCCGCCGGTTCGCCGGGCGCGCCCGAAGGCGGCCCGGCCCGGTGGGACGGTCAGGATTTACGCGCCTTCACCGGTACCTACGGCGAATACCTCCTCGGCAAGGTCTCCAAGGTGTTCCCGCAGTTACGCCAGGACGTCCTCTGACCACGGCCGTATGCGGCCGGGCCGCTCGCTCCCGGGTTCACGGCGGCTCCGGAGGCCCGCGTCCCGCCGTCCGCGACCGGGACGAACCGGCCCGTCGCGCGCGGGATCCCCAGGTGCCGGATCGCCGTCGCGCGATCAGCGCGGACGGGCCATGCGCTGTTAACCGCGTGCACGGGTAGATGTTGACCAACGCTTGTAATCTTTGGCCTTCTCGGGGAGAACGGTCCTGTTGATCCTTCATGAGGAGGTTCGCTGATGGAACGCCGTACATTCCTTCGTGCCTCGGTGCTCGGCGCGAGCACCGTGGCCTTCACCGGAAGCCTCTGGCAGGGCGCTTTCGCGGCCCCCGCCCAGAACGCCCCCGGTCCCTACGGCGCCCTGCTGGCCGCCGACGCCAACGGCATCCGGCTTCCGGCGGGATTCACCAGCAAGGTGATCGCCCGCTCCGGGCAGGCGGTCCCCGGTACCTCCTACACCTGGCACAGCGCCCCGGACGGCGGCGCCTGTTTCGCCGACGGCAGCGGCTGGATCTACGTGTCCAACTCCGAGGTCAACCCCGGCGGAGGCGCCTCGGCGCTCCGGTTCGACTCCAGCGGCAACGTCGTCTCCGCGAACTCGATCCTGTCGGGCACCCGGCAGAACTGCGCCGGCGGCGCGACGCCGTGGCAGACCTGGCTGTCGTGCGAGGAGGTCGCTCTCGGGTACGTCTATGAGACCTACCCCTTCGGCGGCGCCGCGGTACGGCGTCCGGCCATGGGCCGCTTCAAGCACGAGGCGGCGGCGGCCGACCCGGTCCGTAAGGTGATCTACCTGACCGAGGACGAGACCAACGGCCGGTTCTATCGATTCGTCCCGACGACCTGGGGCGACCTGTCCGCCGGCAGGCTGCAGGTGTTCGTCGCGGGCTCGGCGACCAGCGGCTCCTTCACCTGGGCCGACATCCCCGACCCCGACGGTTCTCCGACCGTGACCCGCAGCCAGGTCTCGGGCTCCAAGTCCTTCAACGGCGGCGAGGGCTGTTACTACGCCAACAACACGGTCTGGTTCACCACCAAGGGGGACAACCGGGTCTGGCAGGTCAACCTCGCCGCGGGCACGTACGAACTCGCCTACGACGACAGCCTCGTCAGCCCCGGCACGGCGCCGCTGACCGGCGTGGACAACGTCACCGGTTCGACCTTCGGCGACCTCTACGTCGCCGAGGACGGCGGCAACATGGAGATCTGTCTGATCACTCCGGACGACAAGGTCTCCTCGTTCCTGCGGATCAACGGCCAGGGCTCCTCGGAGATCACCGGCCCGGCCTTCGCCCCCGCCGGCAATCGCCTCTACTTCTCCTCCCAGCGCGGCACGTCCGGCTCCTCTTCAGGGGGGATCACCTACTGCGTGACCGGCCCGTTCCGCACCTGACGGACGGTGCGGGCCGTACGGATCACCGGACCGTACGGCCCGCGCCGCCGCGTCGCCGTCCAGGGCGTCGTCCAGGGCGGGGCGCCGGCGCGGGAGCCGGAAAATCCCTGATGACCAGGTCTTTTGGGTCACCGTGACGATTGATGGGAAGGGGTGGGGTAGAGGGAGACGTCAGGAGGGTGATATGGCAGCGCATGTGGTGGTGGGTGCGGACGGCTCGTCCCCCTCGGAGACCGCGGTTGAGTGGGCCGCCGAGGACGCCGCGAGGCGTGGTTGCGATCTCCGGATCGTCCACGTGCACGAACCGACGAAATATGACGACTCGGTGCGGGCGTCGCCGGGCCTGCACGACTCGGCGGCGGAGTACGGCCAGGACGTGCTGGAGAAGGCGGCCCAGCAGGCGCGGGCCCGCGCTCCACGGATCGAGGTGAGCATCTCGCTGGAGAGCGGCGGGGTGGTCGAGGTTCTCCGGCGGGAGGCCGAGGACGCCGAGCAGCTCGTGGTCGGCAGCCGGGGGCTGGGCGGGTTCGCCGGTCTGCTGCTCGGGTCGATCACGCGATCTCTGGCCGGTCATGTGGCGGCGCCGATCGTGGTCGTCAAGGAGGTCCCGGAACAGGGCCGGGGGGAGATCGCCGTCGGATACGACGGCTCGGAGCATTCGGCGACGACGCTGCGGTACGCCTTCGAGGAGGCGGCGCGCCGCAGAGCCCGGCTGCATACGATCCACACATGGCAGATGCCGATGATGGGGCTGTACACCGTGGCCTACACCCCGCTGCTGGAGGACATCATGGCCGCGGAGCAGTGCACCGCCACGAACGCCCTCAGCCCCTGGCGGGAGAAGTACCCCGGGGTGGAGGTCAAGCAGACGGTGAGCTGCGAGCATCCGGTCGCGGCCTTGCGGGACGCCTCGGCCGCCGCCGACCTGGTGGTGGTCGGCTCACGAGGGCTGGGCGCCTTCGAGTCCGCCGTTCTGGGCTCGGTGAGTCATGGGGTCCTGCACCATGCCCACTGCCCCGTCGCGGTGGTGAACGCCGACGGTGAGGAATGACGGGTCTCCAGAGCCCCGCGGTGGCTCGGCGACGGGCATCGCGGTGCCGCGGTGATCGTGGTTTCGATCCTTTTCCCTCGCGTGGCAGAAGCATCCACAGCCGCTGGTAGAGACCCCTTTCGAAGGGGTATCTCCGGAGGAGGCGCTGCGGGCCGTCGTGACCGGGGTCATGCCGCCGGCGGTCGCGGAGTCGGTCATGCCGTCTGTCGGCGCACCCGCTCAGGCGGCACCGTACGGCGCGGGCCTGCCCGGTGGCCGTCGTCCACCGGGAACCCAATGAGGGGGAACTGATATGAAGGCAGCGATAGGGGACAAGCTGGTCATCGAAGGCGGCCGGACCGGTGAGGCCCGGCGGGTCGGCGTGATCGTGGAACTGCGCAACCCGGACGGCTCTCCGCCCTACGTGGTGCGGTGGCTCCACGTCGAGCACGAGACCCTCGTGTTTCCCGGCCCCGACGCGCACGTGATGACCGAAGAGCAGGAGCGGATCACGACGTCGTGACCGGCTGATCCGGCCGGCCTCCGACCGGCCGGTCAGGTCGCGGTCTCACGCCGTCCGGCGCTGAGGGGCCCGTCGTCCCGCGGCCACCGGACTCATCACGCGACAACGAGGGTCAACGGCGGACGATTCCGCCTGGACAGGTCATCGAAGCCGGGCAAGGAGGCCGGAACCCCTGACCTCCGGTGGCTCCGAGAAACGGCGGGGGCCCCGGCTCACATCAGCGGGATGATGCTTCCGGCGATTTTGAGCGCGTCCTTGGCGGCGTCGACGATGTGCGCGAAGGACAGGCCGGTGCTCGCTCTCCGCGACCACTTCCATCCCTCCGACAGTTCGGGCCAGGCGGCGGAGAGCGCGGGGTTGATCTCGCTGACGTTGAAGTCGAAGTCTCGCGATCCCGAGTCGAAGGTCCCGTGGACCCGTCCCTCTTTCGTGAAGCTGAACGCCGGCGTGCCGTCCAGGGGGCTCACGACCCACACCACCCTCACGTTGTGGCTGGTCGCGCCGGAGGCGTGCAGATGGCCGCTGAAGTTGTAGGAGCCGTTGGGGTAGAGGGCTATCGTCGTCCATCCGTCCACCGGTGTGCCGTTGTCGAAGGTGATGCGGCTGGTGGCCTGGAGGCTGCCGAGAGGATCGGTCGTCGTCACGTGGACGATGGAGACTTCCTCGGACGCGGGTTCCTCCGAGGCGTTTCCCCGGGCGGCTCCCGCCGAGGTCGACGCGCTCGCCGGGCCATGGAGGAACACCGCGCAGCCGAGCGTGATCGCCATCATCGGCGCGAGCATCCTGAACGTCCGTCGCATCGTTCTCGCTCTCCTTCAGGTGAGGTGCGGGGATGGAGAGCGGCATGGCGCCGATGAGTGACTCGCCTTCGCCCGGCATGCCTGCGGTTTTCGCGAGTACGCTCGAAAGTCACTCCCTGTCGTCAAAGTTATACGCAGAAGGACGGTCTTCGGCGGCGACACGACGGGTGAGGGCTCACAGCACGCCTGAGACAGGGGTCACCCCCTGGCCGATGTCGATTCCGACGTGCGGCTGTACCACCAGAACCCGGCCGTCTGGCCTATCACAAGCAGCAAAGCGGTGCCCGCGTAAGCGGCCCACACCCAGGTGAGGCCCCCGGCGGTCGCGATCGGGACGGCGGCCATGGACAGCAGCCCGTAACCGATCACGAAGGTGAGCAGGCTGGGCATGGTCCGCGTCATCGCCAGCAGCCCGAAACCGGGCAGAGCCTGGGCGCCGTCGGCGAGCACGCTCAGGAGCAGCACCGGGATCAGCGTGAGGACCAGGGCGTGGACCTGCGGATCGGAGGTGAACAGCCGGATCAGCGTGTCGGCGAAGATCCACACCATCAGACCGCTCAACGCCAGCACCGGAAGCGTCACCGTCAGCCCGGCCAGCAATCCCCGGCGCACGCCCGGACGATCACCACTCTTGGCCGCTATGGCGATCAGCGGCACGGAGGCCTGCCCGACCGTCGGAGCCGGCAGGAACACGAAGGTCGACATGACGACCAGCACCTGGTGGGCGGCGACCTCGGTCGTGGACACCCGGGCCACCGCGAAGGCCAGGACGCCGAGCCCGCTGAACTTGATGAGGAGTGTCGCCCCCATCGGCAGGCCCACCCTGGCCATTCGCCAGATCCGGGCCCACTGCGGCCTCCCCGGCCGGAGCGGCTGGCCGGCCAGCACCGTCGCCTGCCTCAGAGCGGTATGAGCGATGATCGCCCCTGCCAGGTTCGCCGCCAGCATGGCCAGGCCGGCACCCGGTAGGCCGAGCGAGGGGAGCGGTCCGGGCCCGAGCACCAGCGTCAGGATGAGGGCCACCGAAATACAGGTGTTCGCCAGGCCGGCGCGCATGACCGCGGTCGTGTGCCCCAGGCCGATCAGCATGGAGGTGGCGGAGACGCTGATGGCCGTGACGAGCAACGCGGCCGCGAGAATCAGCGGGAAGGCGCCGAGCGCGTCAAGGGTCTGTGCCGGCACCCCGGCGACGCGGGCGGTGAGCGGTACGGTGGCCACGGCGACCGCTCCGATCATCCCGATGCAGATCGCCAGCCACATGCCGTCCTTGACGGTCGGGCGCAGCGCCTCAGGGTCGTCCCTGTGCGCGGCGACGAAGGGCATCGACCCGCGAAGCGCACCGGCGACCGCCATACCGGCGGGAATGAACACGGCGTTGGTCAGGGCGAAGGCGGCCAGCGCGGCCGTACCGAAGTTGCCCAGGGTGGCGGCGACGACCGAACTGCCCACTATGGAGGCGCTCGCCGACAAGTACAGAGGGAACGCGGAGCGGATGATCCGCCGCACCAGGCCGAGAAAAGGCGGAGGGACGGGAAGCGTCGCGCCCGCGCTCTCTTCTCCGGCCGCCGAACCGGGCGTTTCCTGTGTTCTCCGGTCTGTTTCTCTCGTGCTCCGCGGCATGGACACCTTTTAGGCAGGGGGTGTGCGTGGTCGCGCCGATTGTTCCATCGTCACCGTGGATGTTCTGCATCGCACGTCGCGGGCCCGCGCCACGGCTGCCAGCCCGGCCACATCACCCACGCCGATCGTTCGTCGTCCTTTCCCCGGCCGGGTCAGGTCCGCTCGTGCGCGTTCGCGTCTTCGATGAGTACGGCGGCGCCCTCGAAGCGGCCGGCGGCCAGGTCGTCCAGGGCCCGGTCCGCGGAGTCGAAGGGGTAGGGCACGGTCGTCACCCGGGGTGGATGGGCCGAGGCGAGGTCCAGGTACGCCCGGCCGTCGGCGCGGGTGTTGGCGGTGACGCTGCGCAGCGTCCGTTCCTGGAACAGGTGGCGCTGGTAGTTCAGGGGGGGAATGTCGCTCAGGTGGATGCCCGCCACCGCGAGGACGCCTCCCCGGTCCAGGGCGGCCAGCGCGACCGGGACCAGCTCGCCCACCGGGGCGAACAGGATGGCGGCGTCCAGCGGCTCGGGTGGCGCGTCCGTGTCGCCGCCCGCCGAGGCCGCGCCCAGCGTCCGCGCCAGCTCCCGGGCCCTGGCGGATCGGGTCAGGACGTGCACGGTCGCGCCCTGGGCGAGGGCGACCTGCGCGGTCAGGTGGGCCGAGCCGCCGAAGCCGTAGATGCCCAGCCGCCCGCCCGGCGGCAGGTCGCAGCGGAGCAGGGCGCGATACCCGATGATCCCGGCGCACAGCAGCGGCGCGAGCTTCTCGGCGGGGACGTCTTCGGGAAGGGGGTAGGCGTAGTCCTCGGGGACGGTCAGGTATCCGGCGTAACCCCCGTCGGCGTCCCAGCCGGTGTAGGTGGAGAAGGGGCAGAGGTTCTCCGCGCCCCTGAGACAGTGACGGCAGCGCCCGCAGGTCGAGCGGAGCCAGGCCACACCCACGCGGCTGCCCGGCGCGAGCCGTTCCGAAGCCGGACCTGACGCGACCACCCGGCCCACGACCTCGTGGCCGGGCACGGTTCGCGGGCGTCGCGGAGACAGGTCGCCCTCGGCGAGATGAAGATCGGTCCGGCACACGCCGCAGGCCTCGACCTCGACCAGCACCTCTCCGGGTCCCGGCACGGGAACCGGGAGCCGGACCCGCTCCAGAGGCCCGGAGCCGATCGGCCCAGGCCGGGCGACCACCCAGGCGTCCATCTCGTCGGGGATCGCGGACCGCGACGGCGCGGGCCGGGGGGCTCGCCCGCCCCGGGCCTCCGGGCCGGCGGGTGTCGCCGGGCGTTCGTTCACGGTGAACCTCCGCGGGTGTCTCTCCGCCGGAACGGGCCGATGGGGCCCCTTCACCTCTATCTCACCGCCGGAGCAGCTTCGGACACCTCGACCGGAGGGCACCCGAGGTGCGTGACGCCGGTTCGCTCGAAGCCTCCGTCGGCGCGCGGGCGGGTCGTCGCTCCGCGTCAGGCGACTTTTATGTCTATCTGCGGGGAGTGCTTCGGATCCATCCAGCGCAGCAACCGCAGCAGTTCGCCGTCCGGCAGGCCGACGCAGCCGGTGGTGGGCGTGCTGCTGATGTGAAGGAAGATCGCGCTACCCAGGTGGGGCGTGCGGTCCTTGGTGTTGTAGGAGATCACGGCGCCGTGGTTGTAGGCCGGTATGGTCACCATGTTCTCGGGGGCGGTCCCGGCATCGGCGTGGCGGGAGTCCACCCACGTGTTGTAGAGGGGACTGGCGGAGTCGTCGTTCCACTTGTCGTAGGAGAACGCCTGCCGGTAGGGGAACTTCACCCCGGGGTCGGGCTTGACCCCGAACATGAAGTCGAACCCGTACGTGCCGGACGGGGTGCGCCCGTCGCCCTCCCGCTTCCGGCCCGGCGGGGCGATGCCGTTCTTGCCGACGTGCGCCGTCCACGGCCCGTACGTCTTCACCCAGTTGCCGTCCTCCGCGGTGTAGGCGACCAGGGTGGCGGTGGTCTTCCGGTAGGAGTCGGCCGTCACGGTGATGAGCTGCCGTCCCTGCGCCGGGGGCGGTGGAGCGGCGGCGGACGCGGTGCCGGCACCGAAGAACCCCCCGGAGACCATGACGAGCGCGAGAAGGACGGCACTCACGCGAACAGGAGCCACCCTCGGGTCCGAGGACGCTCTCCGATTAGCATTCATGCAGCTCAGGCTAGCTATGGGAGAGGTGTGCTCGGATACCTCGCCGCGAAGCCGTCAGCGCCCGTTCTGGGAGAAGTGCTGATAGTCCTTCTCGGTGGACCAGGATCCGCCCCAGCCCCAGCCGATCTTCTTGAACGCGCGCACCACGTCGTCGCCGGGGTTGATGACCCCCTGCCGGTCCAGGGGCCGCCGAACGTAGTCCTTCCCGTTCGGGGGCTCGACGGTGCCCCCCGGATAGGGGTGGATGTAGGGGTTCTCCCGGGTGTTGACGTCGATCGCCAGGCCGTAGGCGTGTTGCGACCAGCTTCCGCTGGTCCCGACGCGCCTGCAGTTGAAGCCCGAGGTGTTGTCCGCTTTCATCGAGGCGGCGTCGCTGCCCTTGTAGGCCTCCACCGGCTGCATCTGCCGGATGGGGAAGCGCTGGCCGTACAGCTTCTTGAAGACCGAGACGACCTGGTCGGCCACCGATTTGTTGATCACCAGCTTTCCGTCGTGGGGTTTGCCGTCGAAACCCCAGTAGGTCATGCTGATCATTCTGAGATCGTCGGGTTGCACCGGGCATCCAGGACGCCAGGAATGGCGCAGCTGGTCCGAGGACACCCTCGTCACCGTGGCGGTGAACGGTTGCGAGGCGCCGGGGGGCGAGGTCGCCGCCGCGGGAGACGCCGCCGTCACCGTCGCGATGCCGGCCACGCTGAGCAGGACGAGTGCCGCCGCCGTCGGCGCACGGTGTGGGATGAATGTCATCTCCCCAGGTTAGGCACTCTCCGGCCGCCCGCCGGATCCGACCGGCCGTTGTCGTCTGACGCGTACCTCGTCAGGATCATGAAGGAGAGCCCGCGAGCGCCTCACGGAGCGGACCCGCGCCGGGCGCGATAGGCGCTGGCCTTGGCCCGGTTCTGGCAGGACAGGTCGCAGAACCGGCGCGAGGCGTTGCGCGTGATGTCCATGAACACCAGGTCGCATCCGCCGGCCTGGCACCGGCCCAGCCGCGCGGCCTGCCCCACCCCGATGATCATTGCCAGGGCGGTCCCCGCGTCGGCCACCCAGGCGTCGACCAGGCGCGCGTCCTGCCGATGGAACGACAGCGTGTGCGTGTCCTCGTGCAGGGTGGGCACCGCCGAGTGCCGTATGAGCAGATCGTTGAGGGCGGCGACCGGCGGATCGGGAGCGCCGAACACCGACCGCAGCACCTCGGCCGCCGAGGCCAGGGCGTCGACGTCGGTGAGCGGCATCCCGGCGGCCTCGGGCCGGTCGGCGGTCAGCGCGGCCCGGCGGGAGGCCGCGGTGCCGGGCGGGGTCACCGTGCGGCCGTGCGTCCGGGTCACCGCCAAACGGTTCACCAGGAGTACGGCCAGCGCGGCCCGGCTGCTGACATAACTGTCTATTTGGGATTGACCAGTGATGTTCCATCCGTCTATCGTCACTGCCGTATCGTATCTAGACAGTGAGGTTTTGTGATGTCTCTCGCCCGGCGGATGTGGCACCAGATCGAACCGGTCCACGCGGCCGTCTACTTCGCCCCCCAGGTCTTCGACGAGGCCGCCAAGCTCGGCTACGACGTGCGGTCGCGCTGGCCCAGCTACTTCGCCTGGCGTACGGCCCCGCTCGGTGAGGCAGGACCCCGGCTGGTGACCGCCACCCACTACAGCTTCAGCCCCACGATGATCGCCGGGATCGTCCCCGCGATCTGGGCCGTCGCGAGTCCCGAACAGGTGCTGGAGGCCAGGCTCAGGGGCATGGACAGGACCCTGCGCGACCTGCTGGGCGAGGGGGTGAACCAGGCCGAACTGGCGGAACTGGCCAGGCGGGCGGCCGAGAGCGTGGACGTCGCGGGCAGGCCGATGGCCGCCGCCAACCTTGACCTGCCCTGGCCGGACGAGCCGCACCTGGCACTCTGGCAGGCCTACACCGTGCTGCGGGAGCACCGCGGCGACGGCCATCTCACCGCGCTGCGGGCGGCGGGTCTTGACGGCTGCGAGGCGCTGGTCTCCTTCGCCGCGATCGGTGCCGCACCGGCCGCCAACTTCGCCGGGCGCGGCTGGAGCGAGGACGAGTGGGCCGCCGCGAGCGACCGGCTCGCCTCGCGCGGCCTCCTCGACGCGAACGGCGCGGCCACCGAGGCCGGACGGCGGCTGCGCGACCAGGTCGAACGCATGACCGACGACCTGGCCGCCGGACCGTGGCGGGCGTTGGGCGAGCAGCGTGCCGACCGGCTGGCCGAACTGAGCCTGCCCTTCCTCGGCGCGATCTTCCAGACGGGCATGCTGCCGGCCCAGAGCACGCTCGGCATCGGCACCGTGCAGGCGCCGGACTGAGGCTCGGACTCCTTCCGGAGCTTTCGGAGAGCAGGCGGGGAGGACGGTACGGCCGCGCCCCGATGTCCCGTGGGATTTCGAGCACCGTCTCCGTGAGGACGGGCCGCTCCTCCTTGCGGCGGCGGGATCCGGCGCCGATCCTGGGGAGATGGGGATGACTCCGGGCGAGGCGCGGCGGCGGTTCCGGGCGGGCGAGCGCGTTCCGACCGCCGGGTGGTGTCCGGGCTGGACGCAGGCCAACCTGCTGGCGGTTCCCCGCGATCGTGCGTACGACGTGCTGCTGTTCGCGCAGCGAAATCCCCAGGCCTGCCCGGTTCTGGACGTCGGTGAGCCCGGGGCGGTGCGCACAGAGATCTTCGACGGCGATCTGCGGACCGACCTGCCCGCCTACGTCGTCTACGAACACGGGGCCGCCGTCGCCGAGGTCACCGACGCCACCGGCTTCTGGCGCGAGGACCTCGTCGCCTTCCTGTTCGGCTGCAGCTTCACCTTCGAGGACGCGCTGATCCGGGCGGGGGTCCCGGTCCGTCACATCGAGGCGGGCACGAACGTGCCGATGTATCGCACGTCCGTGCCCTGCGTTCCGGCCGGTGCGCTGTCGGGACCCCTGGTGGTCTCCATGCGACCGGTTCCGGCGTCACTGGTGGCCACGGCGGTACGGGTGACCTCGCGGTATCCCATGGTTCACGGGGCGCCCGTACACGTCGGCGAACCCCGGGAGATCGGCGTCTCCGACCTGACCATGCCCGACTTCGGCGATCCGGTCGAGGTACGGCCCGGCGAGATCCCGCTTTTCTGGGCCTGCGGGGTCACGCCGCAGGCGGCGGTCCTGGCCGGCGGCGTCGAATTCGCCATCGGCCACGCGCCCGGGCACATGGCCATCACCGACGCCCGCGACAGCCGGTTCCTCGTCCCCTGACCCGCGGTCCGCCCCGGCCTCACGTGTCCGGCCGGGTTCCTACTCGGCCGCGGACGGGGCGACCTCGTACGAGCCGGTGGACCGGCTGGCGATGGGCATGGCCAGTGTCGAGCACGTCCTGCACACCAACGCCGACGCGGGCGTCGACACCGCGCTTCCCGCCGTCGTCGTGGACCTGTTCCGGCGCGGCATGGACGCGGGACACGCGGCCGACAGCTTCTCCAGCCTGGTGGAGGTGATGAAGAAGGCGGGCTAGCGGTCCGTGCCCACCCGGTGGCGCTCGTTCACCGGGTGGGCACGACCCCGCGGACGGGGCACGTCAGGGGCCGGCCATGGTTTTTCGGGCTTGACCTCAACATGAGTCGAGGTTGCAGGCTTGGCCGCAGGAGCCGGAGCCGATCGAAGGGGTTTCATGCGCGCGGTGTGGTTGAAGGAGTTCGGCGGGCCCGAGGCGCTCGTCGCGGCGGAGACGCCGGATCCGGTGGCAGGGCCCGGGCAGGCGTTGGTCGAGGTGGAGTTCGCCAACATCACCTTCGTGGAGACCCAGCTCCGTGCGGGCACCGGGCCGTTCACGGTGGAGTTGCCGATGATTCCGGGCAACGGTGTCGGCGGTGTGGTCACGTCGGTCGGCACGGAGGCGGACCGGAGGCTGATCGGAAGGCGGGTGGTCAGCGGCACGGGTGGCTCGGGTGGCTATGCCGAGCGTGCCGTGGTGGACGCCGGCGGGCTCTTCGAGGTGCCGGACGGTATGGAACTCGACACCGCGGTGGCGTTGCTGGCCGACGGGCGCACGGCGATGTCGATGGCCGAGGCGGTCGAGCTGCGCGCCGGGGAAAGAGTGCTGGTCGAGGCCGCCGCGGGCGGGGTGGGCACCCTGCTGGTCCAGCTCGCGCGGGCGGCCGGAGCCAGGGTCGTCGCGGCGGCGGGTGGCGCGCGCAAGGTCGGACTGGCGCGCGGCCTGGGCGCCGACGTGGCGGTCGACTACCGGGAGCCGGACTGGACGGAGCGGGTGCGCGAGGCCGTGGGCGGGGTGGACGTCGTCTTCGACGGGGTCGGCGGCACGATCAGCGGGTCGGCGTTCGGACTGCTCGACCGGGGCGGGCGAATGATCAGTTTCGGGCTCGCGAGCGGCGAATGGGCGAACGTCTCGGAGGAGGCAGCCGCGGACCGCGGGGTGACGCTGGTGCGGCCGGTGACGACGCCGGAGAAGATGCGTTCACTCACCGAGAGAGCGCTGGCCGAGGCGGCGGCCGGACGGTTGCGACCGGTGATCGGGCAGCGGTTCCCCCTGGACCGGGCGGCCGATGCGCACCGGGCCATCCAGTCGCGGGCCACCGTGGGCAAGACCCTGCTGGAGGTGCGGTGACGGGTTCCGGTGTCGTTTCGGTGGCCTGAGGGCGTTGAGGCGACCCGGTTTCATACCGGTGACCCGGTGCGGCGACGGGGGGCTCGCCGCACCGGGAGGCCGTGATAGTCGGATCGCGGTCGGACTATTTGGTGATGGTGAAGGTGTCGACGTCGAACAGGGAGCCGGTTCCGGTGCTGGTGAAGGCCAGGAACAGCGGCCCGGAGGCCGAGCCGGTCAGGGTGGTCGATACGTTGACGAAGGTGTCCCAGCTACCGGTGTTGGGCACGTTCACCGACCCCAGGAGGGTGCCGGTGGCCGATCCCGATCGGATCTGAATGGTCCCGCCGGGACCGGCGGAGGAGACGCGGGCGCTGAAGGCGGTGGCACCGGCGGTGTTGACCGAGGAGTAGCCCGCCCAGTCGCCCCTGTCGATGTAGCCGGCGGTCCTTCCGCCGCTGGCTCCGCCGTGGTCGGCCGGCTGCACGCCCAGGGTCGAGGTGTAGGCCTCGCCCTCGACGGTCTGGGTGACGGGGCCGGTGCCGCCGAGCTCTTTGATCCGGATGTTGCGGAACGCGACGTCGTCACCCGTGCCGTGGTTCTGGATGCCGATGTGCCCCTCCCGCAGGCTGCGGGCCGGGTTGGTGTTGGTGAAGTCGTTGATCCTCGTTCCGTTGAGGAAGACCTGGAGTCGCTCGCCCTGGACGAGAAGCTCGTAGGTGTTCCACGCGCCCGGCGGGTTCAGCGCCGCGTCCCGGGCGGCGATATCGGCGGACTTGACCGCGTAGACGGATCCGGTGGTGCGGTCGGCCGAGTCGGTGGCGTCGATCTGGACTTCGTAGCCCTTGCTCGTGTTGAGCGGGTCGGAGGCGGGAAGGCCGACGAAGACGCCCGAGTTGTCGTCGCCGGCAAGCTTCCAGTCGAGCTTGAGCGAGTAGGCGGCGAACTTCTTCGCCGAATACCACAGCACGCCCATGCCCCCGGTGGAGGTGAGGGTGGAGTCGGAGTTGGTGAAGCTGCCCGGCCCGGTCTGCGTCCAGCCGGTGGTCGAGCCGTTGTACAGCGGGGTGTAGCCGGTCTCCGGGCGGCAGTCGGCCTTCGCCATCCCAGCCGCGTAGCGGATGCCGCCGAGCAGCAGCGTGCGGAAGCCCGGCTCCGCGTAGGAGGCGATGGTGTGGCCGAGGCCGGTGTAGAACGACCGGCCGGAGGCCACCGGACGGCACCAGGTGATCGGGTGGTCACCCATGTCACCGCCGCTGTAGCTGCCCTCGTCGAGGGTCTGCAGCACGTGGGCGGTGCTTCGCGGGTTGGTGCGGTAGTTGTACCACTCGTCGCTTCTGGACCAGGTCGGCGCCAGGTGGGCGGTGGCCGCGTGGGCGCGGTCCTCGGTCTTGACCGTCGCCTGCTGGGGGGCCGGGTGCCCCTTGAACCAGGCGCCGGCGAGGTTGCTGCCGTAGTACGGCCAGTCGTACTCGGTGTCGGCGGCGGCGTGGACGCCGAAATAGCCGCCTCCGCCGTTGACGTAGCTCTCGAAGGCGGCCTGCTGGGTGTTGTTGAGCACGTCACCGGTGGTGCTGAGGAACACCACGGCCTTGTACTGCGCGAGGTTGCCCGTGGTGAAGGCCGCGGCGTCCTCGGTGGCGGTGACGGTGAAGTTGTTGGCCGCGCCCAGATCGCGGATGGTCTGGATGCCGGTGGGGATCGCGTCGTGCCGGAAGCCGGCCGTCTTGGAGAAGACCAGCACCTTGTAGGCGGGGTCGGCGGCCTGTGCGGCCGTCGGGACGAGCACGGTCGCGGCGACCAGTGTGGCCGCGCCCATGGCCGTGAGCCCGCGTCGTAAGAGGCTCCGCATGGCTGTCCTTTCGTCCGTGGTGCCCGGTGCGGCGGGGACCCGTCGCACCGGGATCCGCGTCACTTGGTGATGGTGAGGGTGTCCACGTCGAGCAGAGCCCCGGAGCCGCCGGTGAAGGACAGGAACAGAGCTCCGGAGGCCGACCCGGTCAGCGTGGTCGAGACGTTGACGAAGGTGTCCCAGCTACCGGTGTTCGCGACGTTCACCGACCCCAGGAGGGTGCCGGTGGCCGAGCCCGATCGGATCTGGATGGTGCCGCCGGGACCGCCGGAGGAGACGCGGGCGCTGAAGGCGGTGGCGCCGGCGGTGTTGACCGAGGAGTAGCCGGCCCAGTCGCCGTTGTCGACGTATCCGGCGGTCTTGCCGCCGCTGGCCCCGGCGTGGTCGGCCGGCTGCACGCCCAGGGTGGAGGTGTAGGCCTCGCCCTCGACGGTCTGGGTGGTGCCGCCGGTGCCGGTGCCGAAGGTGAAGGCGTCCAGGTCGAACAGGTTGCCCTGGCCGGTCACACCCTTGAACACCAGGAACAGGGTGGTGGTGCCGGAGGGGGCGTTGGTGATGTTCGCGTTGACGTTGACGAAGGTGTCCCAGCTACCGGTGACCGGTACGGTCGCCGTGCCGAGCAGGGTGCCGGTGGCCGAGCCCGCCCGCACCTCGATGGTGCCGCCCACCCCGCCGGAGGAGACCCGTGCCGTGAACGTCCTGGCGTTGCCCAGCGCGTAGGGCTGGAAGGAGATCCAGTCACCGTTGTCGACGAACCCCGCGGTCTTGGCGCCTTCGGCGGGGCCGTGGTCGGCGATCTGGATGCCGGACTGGGCGCCGAAGTGCTCGGCCTGGCGGTGACGGGGCTGCAGGGTGCGGATGCTGTGCGTGGTCAGGCCGGCCGCGTCGGTGTACTCGGCGTCGAGGACGCCGTAGACGTTGGCGGCGGAGTCGTGCTCACCGTCGATGGGAACCGCGATGCTTCCGGTGCATCCGTTCTTGGAGGTGATGGAGTGGCGGTGGCTGTCGTGACCCAGCAGGTAGGTGACCTTGACCTTGGTGCAGTCGATGGCTCCGTCCTCGGGGTCGGTGACGTTGACCGTGAAGGGCACGGTGTCACCGAAGGAGAACAGCTGCCCCTCGGCAGGCGTGGTGAACGTCACGGTGGGCGCGGTGTTGCCGACGGTCACGATGACGCTCGCGGTCGCGGTCAGCCCGGCCGAGTCGGTGACGGTCAGCGTCGGGGTGTAGGTGCCGTTGGTGTTGTAGGTGTAGGTCGGGTTGGCCGCGGTGGAGGTGCCGCCGTCGCCGAACCTCCACGAGTAGGTCAGCGCGCCGCCCTCGGGGTCGGAGCTGCCGGCCGAGGAGAAGGTGACCGCCAGGGGCCTGGGACCGGAGGTCTTGTTGGCCGCGACCTTGGCGATCGGGTTGCGGTTGGTACCCGCGAGATACTCCACCCGGTAAAGGGCCTGGTTGTCGCTGCCGGTGCCGTAGTCGAGCACATACAGCGCGCCCTCGGGACCGAAGGCCATGTCCATCACCTGGGTGCCGGTCCAGGGGAAGTCCTCGATCACGCCGGGGGCGCCGTCACCCTTCACCTCGATCGCCTTGATCCATCTGCGGCCCAGCTCACCGGCGAAGTAGCGGCCGTCGAGGGAGGCGGGGAACTTGACGTTCGATTCGAGATCGGCGTCGTAGCGGTAGACCGGTCCGCCCATCGGGGATTCGGAGCCGCCGCCGAACTCCGGCGGGGTGCCGGCCTCGCCGCCGTAGCGGATCCAGCTCGGCTTGGCCGGGGGCAGCGTGGTCAGGCCGGTGTTGCGGAAGGAGTTGTTGGTCGGGCCGCCGGCGCAGTCGTACTTGGCCGCGGACGGGCCGGAGGGGAAGGTGTATTCGTTATAGGTCTCGGCGGTGGTGTTGGTGCCGGTGCAGTACGGCCAGCCGTAGTTGCCCGGGGCGGTGATCCGGTCGAATTCGACCTGGCCGCCGGGGCCGCGGCCCGGGTCGGCGCCGCCGGCGTCGGGGCCGTAGTCGCCGAGGTAGACGATGCCGGTGGGCTTGTCCACCGACATGCGGAACGGGTTGCGGAAGCCCATCGCGTAGATCTCGGGGCGGGTCTTGGCGGTGCCGGGCGGGAACAGGTTGCCGGCCGGGACGGTGTAGGTGCCGTCGGGCTGGGGTTTGATCCGCAGGAGTTTGCCGCGCAGGTCGTTGGTGTTGCCCGAGGAGCGCTGGGCGTCGAACTGGGGGTTGCGGTCGGTGCGCTCGTCGATGGGGGTGTAGGAGTTGGACTCGAACGGGTTGGTGTCGTCGCCGGTGGTCAGGTAGAGGTTGCCGGCCGCGTCGAAGTCGATGTCGCCGCCCACGTGGCAGCACTGGCCTCGGTCGTTGGGCACCTCCAGGACGACTTTCTCGCTGGCCAGGTCCAGGGTGTCGTCGGTTTTGAGGGTGAACCGCGACAGGTTCAGGTGGCCTTTCCAGGCGTTGAAGGTGGCCGCGGTGCCGCTGGTGGGGGCGTCCCCGTCGGGAGTGGACAACCGGGGGGAGTAGTACAGGTAGACGTGGCGGTTGGTGGCGAAGTTCGGGTCGGCCGCGACGCCCTGCAGGCCTTCCTCGTCGTGGGTGTAGACGTTGAGCTTGCCCGCGACCTTGGTCACGCCGGCCGCGGTGGTGATCCGGACTGTGCCGTCGCGGGCGGTGTGCACCACCGAGCGGTTGGGCAGCACGGCCAGTGACATGGCCTCACCGAGCTTGGCCCCGCCGACGGCCAGCTGAACCTGCTGGTAGTCCGCGGGAGGGATGACGGCCGCAGCGGCGGCCGCGGCCGACGTGGCCGCGTGACCCGCATGACCCGCGTGGGCCGCCAGGCCCGTCTGACCGAGGGCGGCGGTGTAGGCCACGGGGGCGGTGGGGGAGGTGTACGTCGCGTTGAGCACCACGCCGCCGGCCGCGGCCAGCAACATCGTGGCGAACATTCGGGCCCAGGGCCGCGAACGTGGAGACATGAGGAAATCCCTTCCTGACCTGGGGGTTAAGTCAGGCAAGGCGCGCGCCGCCGCGCTGATTGCCGTGGTGCCTTTATTTGTCTCGGATAGCAATTAATTGGCTTTGTAACACGAGGATGACAGGTTGCGCACCCCTGAGTCAGGTAACGAATTAGCAACCGGCGATTCCGTCGCAGGTGGGCGAAAAAAACGTGCAGGGTTACGAAAACGTTACGTGGAGCGAAACGTTTCGACACTTGTGCCCCACCTATCGGACACCTTTAATTCGGCGAGGCATGCAAATTAATTCAGGAGCGTGACGTGCAACACGGCCGGGGCGGTGGTTGGAACGGCGACCAGAAGGGTTCGGCCAGGTCAGTGGGTATTCCCGCGGACCAGGCCACCGTGCGCCGATCCAACCTCTCCCTCGTGCTGCGCCACGTGAGCGAGCGAGGATCGCGGTCGAGATCACTCGTCGCCGCGGAGACGGGCCTCAACAAGACCACGGTCACCAGCCTCGTCGGAGAGCTGGTGGCACGCGGGCTGATCAAGGAGATCGGGCCGCAGCACGCGGGTGCCGTCGGTCGTCCAGGTCTCGCCCTCGCCTTGGACGGCTCCGGCGTGGGAGCGCTGGGTACGGAGGTCAACGTCGACTACGTCGCGGCCTTCGCCACCGACGTGGCCGGCCGGGTGCTCATCGACCGCCGGGTCGGCTTCGACGCGACGGGCGGCGGCCCTGAGCGCTCGCTCGACGAACTGGCAAGAACGATCAAGGAGGCTGTGGCCGAACTCGACCTGCTCGGCGTCACCCTCGCCGGAATCACCGTGGCGGTGCCCGGCCTCATCGACTCCGCCACCGGGATCGTCGAGGTCGCACCCAACCTCGGCTGGTACGGCGTGCCGGTCGCCAAGGTGCTCTCCAAGGCGGGCGTCGCACCGAACGTGCCGATCACCGTGGACAACGACGCGAACCTCGCCGCACTGGCGGAGTTCACCGCGGGAGTCGCGGCGGGCACCTCCGACCTCGTCTACCTGACGGGTGAGGTGGGTGTCGGCGGCGGTGTCATCGCGGGTGGACGGCTGCTGGGCGGTGCGGACGGTTTCGCCGGCGAGGTGGGGCACGTGATGGTGGACCCATCGGGCGAGCGGTGCGGTTGCGGCCGGATCGGCTGCTGGGAGACGAAGGTCGGCCTTGCGGCGCTGGTCCGGATGGTCACCCCGGAACGCGCCTACGGTGTCGGTGACGGAGTGGTGCGCGACCCGGAGGAACGGCTGGCCGAGATAGAGCTGCGACAGGCCGCGGGCGACCGCCGGGTCGACGCGGCCGTCATCGAGGTCGGTCGCTGGCTCGGACGCGGCGCGGCCACGCTGGTCAACCTGTTCAACCCGCGGGTGATCGTCATCGGCGGCTACTTCGCCAGACTCGCGGAGCAGATCATCCCCGTCGCGCAGACCGAGCTGAAACGACTGGGCGTCGCGGGATCGGCCTCCCGCTGCACCTTCGTCGCCTCCGACCTCGGCTTCGGCGCGGCCTCACGGGGCGCCGCCGGGATGGTCGTCGAACGGGTGCTCTCCGACCCCACCTCCATCGACATCCGCCACGTGGTGACCTCAAGACCAGGGGAGGAGCGCTGATCGAGTGCCGCAAGGCGTTCCCCGCTTGAGCCGATGAGACCACCGGACCCACAAGACCACTGAATCGGCAGATCCGCCGGACCTATGAGACCACTGAATCGGCAGACCCATCGGACCGGCGAAACCGTCGGACCGGCGGATCCGCCGGACCTACGAGACCACTGAATCTCGGTGGAGGGCCAGTGCCCGACCACCCCCGATACCCCCGTCCGTCCGGTTGACCCGGATACGTGACGGAGCCGTTCCCGCCGACCTCGGTTCCGATGCGGTGGTGCCGCTTCGAGTCGCCGGACGGACGGGTCCCCCCATCCTGAAACCAGCTGGACATGATCCAGGAGGCTCTCATGTCGGAGTCACCCCCCGACCCCATACCCCTGCTGTTGATGCGGGGGATCGTTAAGCAGTTTCCCGGTGTGCGTGCGCTGGACGGCGTCGACCTGGAGGTGTTGCCCGGTGAGGTGCACTGCCTGCTGGGCCAGAACGGCGCGGGAAAATCCACGCTGATCAAAGTGCTGGCCGGGGCGCATCAACCCGACGAGGGCACGATCACGCTGGGCGGGGAGGCGGTGCGGCTGTCGTCGCCGACCGCGGCGATCAAGCTGGGGATCTCCACCATCTACCAGGAGCTGGACCTGGTCGACGGGCTGAGCGTGGCCGAGAACATCTTCTTGGGCCATGAGATGGCCCGGCTGGGATTCGTCAGCCGCGGCGAGGCCAACCGGGCGGCGCGCGGGTTGCTGGAGCGGCTGGGGCACGGGGAGATCCGGCCGAACACCGAGGTGGGCCGGCTGTCGCCGGCGGCCAAGCAGGTGGTGAGCATGGCGCGGGCGTTGTCGCATGACACCCGGTTGATCATCATGGATGAGCCGTCGGCGGCGTTGGCTCATGACGAGGTGGGCAACCTGTTTCGGATCATCCGGGAGTTGACCGCGCAACGGGTGGCGGTGGTGTACATCTCGCATCGGCTGGAGGAGATCCGCGAGATCGGGGATCGGGTGACGGTGCTCAAGGACGGGCGGACCGCGGCGGTGGGGTTGCCGGCCAAGACGACGCCGACCGCGCAGGTGGTGGCGTTGATGACCGGCCGCAATGTGGAGTATGTGTTCCCGCCGCGCCGCCCCGCCCCCGCAGCGGGAGCGGAGGAGAGCACCGGTGGGGGTGAGCCGGTGTTGCGGGTGCGGGATCTGACGGTGCCGGGGGTGTTCGCCGGGGTGTCGTTCGAGGTGGCGGCCGGGGAGATCGTGGGGTTGGCCGGGTTGGTCGGGTCGGGCCGCTCGGAGATCATCGAGGCGATTTACGGGGCGCGCCGGTTTTCCGGGTCGGTGGTGTTGGAGGGTGGCCGGTGGGCCGGGGCGGTACGTCTGGGGCGGTGCGCCGGGGGATGGGGTTGGCGCCGGAGGAGCGTAAGGCGCAGGCGTTGCTGCTGGATCAGAGTGTGACGCGCAATATCAGCCTGGCGAGTTTGGGCCGGTATTCGCGGTGGGGGTGGATGGATCGGCGGGCGGAGGCGGCCGAGGCGGCGGAGTTGGTGGCGGCGTTGGATATCCGCCCGGCGGATCCGGAGCGGCCGATCAAGACGTTGTCGGGGGGTAATCAGCAAAAGGCGGTGCTGGCGCGGTGGTTGGTCAACGGGCGGCGGTTGTTGTTGCTGGATGAGCCGACGCGGGGGGTGGATGTCGGGGCGCGGGCGGAGTTGTATGCGGTGGTGCGGCGGTTGGCCGATACGGGGGTGGGGGTGTTGCTGGTTTCCAGTGAGGTGCCGGAGGTGTTGGGGTTGGCCGATCGGGTGTTGGTGATCCGGGAGGGTCGGATCATTCATCGGGCGGCGGCGGCGGAGCTGGACGAACATCGGGTACTCGACATGATCATGGAGGGGAGTGCGCTGTGAGCGATCCCACGAACAAGACCCCGGCGGGCCCGGCAGGTGCGAGCGCACATACGAGCACAAGCACGGGAGCCGATACGGCTGGCGCGGTGGGCGCGGTGGGCGGGACCACGGTGACATCCACCGGTGGATCCGGTGGATCCGGTGGATCCGGTGGATCCGGTGGATCCGGTGGATCCGGTGGATCCGGTGAGTCGGGTGCGGGTAGGGGGTCGGCGCAGGTGCGGCGCTCTCCGGTTGCGCTTGGGCCGTTGGCTCGGCTGGGGGAGGCCCGTCATCTCGGGCTGGTGGTGGCGTTGGTGCTGCTGGCGGTGGTCGGGTTGGTCACCGTCCCGGACACTTTTGCCACCACCTCGAATCTGGTGAGCATTCTGTCGCTGGCCGCGACCATCGGGGTGATCACGGTCGGGGCGACGTTCGTGATCATCGGTGGGGGGATCGACCTGTCGGTCGGGGCGCTGATGGCGTTGGCGTCGGTGTGGGCCACCACGCTGGCCACCCAGGCGTACGGGCCGGCGGTGATGATCGTGTGTGCGGTGGCGGTGGGCACCGGGGCCGGGCTGGTCAACGGGTTCTTGATCGCTTATGGGCGGATGGTGCCGTTCATCGCGACGCTGGCGATGCTGGTGGCCGCGCGTGGGTTGGCGCAGCGGATGTCGGATCGGCGCACCCAGCTGGTGCAGCAGGGCAATGAGCTGATTGTGGATTTGTCGACCAGCCGGGTGTTCGGGGTGCCGGTGCTGGTTTACATTTTCGCGGTGGTGGTCGCGGTGGGCTGGGTGGTGCTCAATCGGACCACGTTCGGCCGGCGCACGTATGCGGTGGGGGGTAATCCGGAGGCGGCGCGGTTGGCGGGGATCGATGTGCGCCGGCACACCATGTTGTTGTATGCGCTGTCGGGGTTGTGTTGTGGGATCGCGGCTGTGTTGATCATGGCGCGGACCACGACGGGGTCGTCGACGCATGGGGATTTGTATGAGTTGGACGCGATCGCGGCGGTGATTATCGGCGGGACGTTGCTGACCGGGGGCCGGGGGTCGATCATCGGGTCGATCCTGGGTCTGTTGATCTTCACGGTGATCACGAATTTGTTCATTCTGAACGGGTTGAACACCAGTGATCAGTTGATCGCGAAGGGTTTGATCATTGTGGTGGCGGTGCTGCTGCAGCGGCGCAGCCTGGAATCACGAACCTAGACGCGCACTCAGGCGCGGCTCATCTCTCGAACGCAGGACCCGCCTCGCGGACCGGTCAGGGGACCGCGGGACGCAGAACCTTTCACCCCCATGAAGCGCTGTGCGCTTCACCCCCAAAAGGAGCAGGTTCATGGCAGAAAACGTCGCCCGTCGGGGATTCCTCCTCGGCGGAGCCGTTCTTGGCGCCGGCGCGTTAGTCACCGGATGCACCAGCAACGCCCCGGCCGCCGCACCGGCCGCCGCGCCCTCATCGGCGGCACCCGCCCCGGCCGGCGGCAACGACGCCCCGGGCACCAAGGTCGTCATCGGATTCTCCGCCCCGGCCGCCGACCACGGCTGGATCGCGGCGATCGCGAAGAACGCCGAGGCCGCGGCCAAGGAATACCCCGATGTGGAGTTCAAGCCGGTCGAGCCGACCAACGACATCAACGCGCAGATCTCCGCGGTGGAATCGCTGATCGCGGCCAAGGTCGCCGCCCTGGTGATCCTGCCGAACGACGGCCAGCAGCTCAACCAGATCGCCCGCCAGGCCAGCGACGCCGGCATCCCGGTGATCAACCTGGACCGGGTGTTTCCGGACAAGCTGTCCTATCGCACCTGGATCGGCGGCGACAACTACGGCATGGGCGTGGCGGCCGGTCACTACATCGGCACCAAGCTGAAGGAGAAGGGGGTGGCCAACCCGGTGATCCTGGAGATCCAGGGCATCGCCACGCTGCCGCTGACCCAAGACCGCAGCAAGGGCTTCGAGGACGCGCTGAAGACCTTCGGGTTCACGGTGACCGCCAAGCAGGACGCCCAGTTCACCGTGGAGTCCGGCACCGAGGTGGCCAGCAACCTGATGCAGGCGCACAAGAAGATCGACGCGATCTGGAACCACGACGACGACCAGGGCATCGGCGTGCTGGCCGCGATCAAGGAGGCCAACCGCAGCGAGTTCTTCATGGTCGGCGGCGCCGGGTCGGCCAACGCGATGCGCGACATCCAGTCCGGCTCCAGCGTGCTGGAGGCCACCGTCACCTACAGCCCGACCATGGCGTCGTCGGCCATCAAGCTGGCTCGTCTGATCGCGCAGGGCAAGGGCATGAGCGACCTGGTGGAGAACCAGGTGCCGCAGTCGATCACTTTGGCTTCGGAGACCATCACCAAGGACAACGTCGCCCAGTACCTGCCGCTCGGATTCGAATCGTGACAGCGATCCTCCAGATGGGTATGGCGAAGGGCAGGGCGATCATGTCGCCCGCCGCTCTCTCCAGCGACTAGTTCCCGCCGCCGACCCCGGGCGGCGGCAGGCCAGGTGTGCCGCCGCCCGTCATCTCCGAAGAATCGACATCCCAGGAATCGACTGTTTGAGCAGGAGGCCCGATGCGTACGGGAGTGTGGCTGATAGGAGCGCGGGGGTCGGTCGCCGCCACCAGCGTGATCGGGGCGCTCGCGTTGCGGGCGGGTCTCACCGATCCGACCGGTTGCGTCACCGAGCTGCCCGAACTGCACAGCCCCGAGTTACCCGGCCTCGGAGATCTCGTCTTCGGTGGGCACGACATCTCCTCGAACCCGTTGGTGAAGAAGGCCGACACGCTGGCCGCCGCGGGCGTCGTCCCGGCCTGGCTGGTCAGAGCCCTCTCGGACGAGCTGGCGACGGTCGAACAGGAACTACGGCCGGTGCCCGACGCCGGAAACCAGGCCGCCATGGCCGACCTCATCGGCGCCGATCTGATCGACTTCCAGCGGCGGCACGACCTGGACAGGGTCGTCGTGATCAACGTCTCGACCACCGAGGCCGCGCCCGAACCGCATCCGGCCCACGCCGACCTGGGGGCGCTGGAGGCCGAGCTGGCACGCTCGCAGACCCTGCTGCCCCCGAGTTCGCTCTTCGCGTACGCGGCTTTCCGCGCGGGCTGCCCCTACGTGGACTTCACCCCCTCGACGGGCGCGCGGCTGCCCGCCCTAGACCAGCTCGCCAGGAGACAGCGCCTGCCGTACGGCGGGCACGACGGAAAGACCGGTGAGACGCTCGTCAAGTCGGTGCTCGCGCCGATGTTCGCCCTGCGCAACCTGCGCGTGCGGACGTGGTCGGGGATCAACCTCCTGGGCGGTGGCGACGGCGCAAACCTCGCCGAACCCGCTCCCAACGCGGCAAAGACCGCCAGCAAGCAGCGAGTGCTGGCCGAGACGCTCGGCTACGTCCCCCAGGGGACCACGCGCATCGACTACCTGGAAGACGTCGGCGACTTCAAGACCGCATGGGACATGGTGACCTTCGAGGGCTTCCTCGGCGTGCCGATGCGCATGGAGTTCACCTGGCACGGCTGCGACTCCGCGCTCGCCGCGCCCCTGGTGCTGGACCTGGCACGGCTCACCGCGGCGGCACACCGGGCCGGGCGCTCCGGCCCGCTCTCCGAACTCGCCTTCTTCTTCAAGGATCCGTTCGGGTCCGAGTCGCATGCCCTGGCCGAGCAATGGCGGGTGCTCCGCGGCTTCGTCGCCGGGCTCGGCGCGGAAGACCCGGCCTGATGGCGGCGCTGCGCGACTTCCTGGACCTGGTGCGCGCGCCCGCCGCGCTGTCCGTGCCGGGCGACGTCGTGGCGGGCGGAGCCGCCGCCGGGTCGCTCGGCCACCGGACCCCGGCCCTGGCCTGCGCCTCGGTCTGCATCTACTGGGCGGGAATGGCCGCCAACGACTGGGCCGATCGCCGCCTGGACGCGGTGGAACGCCCGGAGCGGCCGATACCGTCGGGGCGGATATCGGAGAACCTGGCGCTGGCCACGGCCCTGGGACTCACCGGCGCGGGTCTCGTGGCCGCCGGACTCGCCGCCGGCCGCCGGGGCCTCGCCGTCGCCGCGCCGCTCGCGGCCGCGGTGTGGACCTACGACCTGCTGGCGAAGAACACGCAGGCGGGGCCGGCGGTGATGGCGGCCTGCCGCGCACTGGACGTGCTGCTCGGTGCGAGTCCCGGCCTCGGCGCAGGCCGTACGGGTTCCCGGGGCGCGCCGCCGGGACCGGCAGGGGCGCGCTCGCCGTCCCGCACGTTCGCCGACGCGCTGCCCTCGGCCCTCGCGGTCGCCGCTCACACCTACATGGTCACCGAGCTGTCGCGCAGGGAGGTCTCGGGCGCGGACCGCCGCGTCCCCGCGACGACCCTGGCGGGTACGGCGGCGCTGGCCGCGGGGGTCACCGTGGCGGGGGGCAGCCGTGGCGCGGAGCCGGGGGCGGCCCTTCAGGCGGCACTCGCCTCCTGGTATCTCGCGCGATTCGGCGCGGCCCAGGCCCGTGCCGTCGACGAGCCCTCCGCCCCCCGGATCCGCGAGGCCGTGGGCACCGGCATCACCGTGCTGCCCGCGCTGCAGGGCGCGCTCACCGTCCACGCCGGCGCCGCCCCCGCGGGGCTGGCCGTGGCACTGGCGGCCCCGCTCGGCCGCCGGCTCGCCAGGAAGATCTCCCCGACATGAGCACCGACACGAGCACCGACACGAGCACCGACACGAGTTCTGGCGTGCGCACCGGCACGAGTGCCGTCACGGAGACCGGAACGAACATCGGCATGAGTTCTGGTACGGGCACCGGCATGACCGCCGTCACGGAGACCGGAGTGAACACCACCATGAGTTCTGGCATGCGCACCGGCATGACTGCCGTTCCTGACACCGGAACGAACATCGGCGTGAACCCCGGCACGGTGCTGACATGAGCACGGGTATGAACGGCGCCCTCAGGTTCGGCTACGGGACCAACGGGTTCGCCAACCACCGGCTGACCGACGCCTGCGAGATCATCGCGGGACTCGGCTACACCGGCGTCGCCCTGACCCTCGACCACGACCACCTGGATCCCTACGCCGCCGGGCTGGGACGGCGGGTGGCGGAACTGGCCGACCGGCTACGGGACCTCGGGCTCGGGGTGGTCGTCGAGACCGGTGCGCGCTACCTGCTGGACCCCTGGCACAAGCACGCCCCCACGCTGCTGCACGACGAGCGGGAGAAACGGCTGGACTTCCTGCGCCGAGCGATCGCGATAGGCGCCGACCTGGGCGCCGAGGCGGTGTCCTTCTGGGCGGGGGTGCGCCCGGACGGCGTGGGCGAGGATCTCGCCTGGGAGCGTCTGGTGGACGGCTGCGCCCGGCTCGTCGAACCGGCCGAGACCGCCGGGGTGCCACTCGGGTTCGAGCCCGAGCCGGGAATGCTCGTCGAGACGATCGCCGGGTGGCGGCGGCTGCGGGAGGCGCTCGGCGCGCCGGCCGTCTTCGGCCTGACGCTCGACATCGGCCACTGTCGCTGCCTTGAGCCGGATCCGGTGCCCACCTGCGTGACGGCCGTGGCGGACCACCTGGTCAACGTGCAGATCGACGACATGCGCCGGGGCGTGCACGAGCACCTGGAGTTCGGGGAGGGGGAGATCGACTTCCCGCCGGTGCTGCGCGCGCTCGGCGACGCCGGGTACGGCGGGCTGGTCGCGGTCGAGCTGCCCCGCCACTCCCACGCCGCCCCCTCCGTGGCCGCCCGCTCGATCGACTTCCTGCGCGCGGCCGAAAAGGAGACCGCCGCCAGGACGTGAACCGCCGCCGGAGGGCGCCACCGGGAGAGAGACCGCAGCCAACCAGGAGACCGACGCCAAGAGGAAAACCATGGTCGGCGGAAGGCCATGGTCAAGATCGAAGCCATGGACGAGAGGCAACTACGGCCGAGAGGGAAACCGTGGACGTGAGCGGAATCGCAGACGAGAGGGAGACCATGGAAGGGAGGCGACCGTGACGGAACCGGAGCGGCTGCGGGCCGCGCTGGCGGCCGAACCCGGGCATGACGTACGGGCTCGGGAATGGCTGGCCGACGCGCTCGGGCGGATCGCGGAACGACCGGAGACGGTCGGGCGGTCCTTCGCCGCCGCGGGACGCACCGTCGGACGGGCGTCACTGGCGGACGCGCCCGACTGGACGGCGGACGAGGCGGCCAGAGCGCTGCTGCTGGCCGCGCTGCCGGCGGACCGTGCCGGGGACGAGGCCGCCGCCCTCTATCGGTACGGCGACGCGAACGAGAAGCGCGCGGTGCTCAAAGCCCTGCCGGCGCTGCCGGTGGGGGCGGAGGCCGTACCCCTGCTGCACGACGCGATCCGCAGCAACGACGCGCGCCTGGTGATCGCGGCACTCGGGCCGTACGCCGGGCACCTCGACCAGGCGATGTGGCGGCAGGCGGTGCTCAAGTGCGTGTTCATGGACGTGCCGCTGGCGGCGGTGGACGGACTGGCCGAGCGGGCCGACGCCGAGCTGGCCGCGATGCTGGCCGCGCTGGCCGACGAGCGCGCCGCGGCCGGGCGTTCGATCCCCGCCGACGCCATGGCACTGCTCACCACGCTCACCGGCGAGAAGAAGGATGCATGATGCGCATATTCGACCCCCACATCCACATGACCTCGCGCACCACCGACGACTACACGAGGATGGCGGCGGCCGGAGTGCGCGCCATCGTCGAACCGGCCTTCTGGCTGGGCCAGCCCCGCACCAACCCCGGTTCCTTCACCGACTACTTCGACTCGCTGGTCGGCTGGGAACCGTACCGGGCCGCGAAGTTCGGCATCCGCCACCACGCCACGATCGCGCTGAACCCCAAGGAGGCGGGCGACCCGCGCTGCCGGCCGGTGCTCGACCTGCTGCCCCGCTACCTCGACAAGGACGGCGTCGTCGCGGTCGGTGAGATCGGCTACGACTCGATGATCCCCGAGGAGGACGAGGCGTTCGCCGCGCAGCTCGCGATGGCCGTCGAGCACGGCCTGCCCGCGCTGGTGCACACCCCGCACCGGGACAAGGCCCGCGGCACGCAGCGCAGCCTCGACGTCGTCAAGGAGTCCGGCATCGCTCCCGGCCACGTCGCCATCGACCACCTCAACGAGGTCACCGTGGACCTCGTGCGCGACTCCGGCTGCTGGATGGGCTTCTCCATCTACCCCGACACCAAGATGTCGCCGCCCCGCATGGTGGAGATCCTGAAGACCCACGGGCTGGAACGGATGCTGATCAACTCGGCCGCCGACTGGGGCGTCTCGGACCCGCTGCTGACCAGGGAGACCGCCGAGGCGATGCTCGCCGCGGGCTACACCGACGACGACGTGGACCAGGTGCTGTGGCGCAACCCGGTGGAGTTCTACGGCCAGTCCGGGCGGCTCGACCTGTCCGACCTCGACGACGCCGCCTCCCGTGCCGCCGAGCCCACCTTCGAGGGCAGCTCGATCCTGCGCGGAGGCAGCTGATGCGCCTGCGTCATCCGGCAGGACGCCTCCTGCACCTGAGCTACTGCACCAACGTGCACCCGGCCGAGAGCCTGGAGGGCATCGTCGGGCAGCTCGACGAGTACGCCCTGCCGATCCGCGAGCGTCTCGGCAGCGACGTGCTCGGGCTCGGACTCTGGCTGGCCGCGCCGGTCGCCGCGGCACTCGCCCTCGACGCCGAGGCCCGCAAGGGCTTCCGCCGCGAGCTGGACGTGCGCGGGCTGGAGGTGGTGACGCTCAACGGCTTCCCCTACAGCTCCTTCCAGGACCCCGTGGTCAAGCAGGCCGTCTACCATCCCGACTGGACCACCCCCGAACGCCTGCGCTACACCCTGGACCTGGCGCGCGTCTTGGCCGACCTGCTCCCGGACGACGCGGCCCGGGGATCGGTCTCCACGCTGCCGCTGGCATGGCGGCATCCCTGGGACGACGCCCGCGCCGCCACCGCCACGCGGATGCTGGACCTGCTCGCCACCGGACTCGCCGACATCGAGGCCAGGACGGGGAAGGTCATCCAGGTGGCCTTCGAGCCGGAACCCGGATGCGTGATCGAGACCACCGCCCAGGCCGTCGCCCTGCTCTCCGGCGTGGACACCGACCGGCTCGGCGTCTGCCTGGACCTCGCGCATCTCGCGTGCGCGTGGGAGGAACCGGCCGAGGCGCTGCGCGCGCTGAAGGAGGCGGGCATCCCCGTCGTGAAGGTCCAGGTGTCGGCCGCGCTGGAGACCGACAAGCCCGGCGCGCTGCGCGAGTACGTCGAACCGCGGTTCCTCCACCAGACGCGCAACCCCGAGGGAGGCGCCGTCGACGACCTCGACGAGGCCTTCGAGTCCGGGTTGCCCGGCCCCTGGCGGGTGCACTACCACGTGCCGCTGCACTCCCGGCCGTCCGCGCCGCTGACCACCACCGCGCCGCTGCTGCGCGCCGCGATCGGCGAGCTGGTCGGCGGTCCCGACGCCGTGTGCGACCACTTCGACGTCGAGACCTACACCTGGGGCGTGCTGCCACCCGAACAGCGCCCGCAGACCGCCGGTCAGCTCGCCGACGGCATCGCCGCCGAACTGGCCTTCGCCCACGCCGAACTCAGCAAGGGAATGCGCGCATGACATCACTTCTGGTCCTCGACGTCGTGGGGCTGACCCCGCGGATCCTGGAGCACATGCCCCGGCTGCGCGCCGTCGCCGACGGCGGCTTCCAGGCGTCACTCGGGACGGTGCTGCCCGCCGTGACCTGCTCGGTCCAGTCGACCTTCCTCACCGGCGAGCTTCCCACGGAGCACGGCATCGTGGGCAACGGCTGGTACTTCAGGGATCTGGGCGAGGTGATGCTGTGGCGCCAGCACAACGCGCTGGTCGGCGGGGACAAGCTCTGGGACGCCGCCCGGCGGGCCCGTCCCGGCTACACGGTGGCCAACGTGTGCTGGTGGTACGCCATGGGCGCCGACGTCGACTGGACCGTCACCCCCCGGCCGATCTACCACGCCGACGGTCGCAAGGACCCCGACTGCTACACCGACCCGCCGGAGCTGCACGACGCGCTCACCTCCCGGCTGGGCGACTTCCCGCTCTTCAACTACTGGGGGGCGCTGGCGGGGATCACCTCGTCGGAGTGGATCTGCCGGGCCACCGAGCAGATCATGGCGGAGCACGATCCCGACCTCACCCTCGCCTACGTGCCGCACCTGGACTACGACCTGCAGCGGTACGGTCCCTCCGCCCCCCAGGCGGCCGTGGCCGCCGCCGAGCTGGACCGGACGCTGACGCCGCTGCTGGACGCGGCCGCGGCGCGCGGGACCACGGTCGTGGCACTGTCGGAGTACGGGATCACGGACGTCTCGCGCCCGGTCGACGTCAACCGACTGCTGCGCGCCGAGGGGCTGCTGCACGTGTACACCCAGGCGGGCATGGAGTATCTGGATCCGTGGACGTCGCGGGCGTTCGCCGTCGCCGACCACCAGGTGGCCCACGTCTACGTGCGCGACCCGGCCGACGTGCCGGCCGTCGCCACACTCTGCGCCGGCCTGCCGGGGGTGGCCGAGGTGCTCGACGCCGAAGGCAAGGCCCGGTCCGGGCTTGACCACCCGCGCGCGGGGGAGCTGGTCCTGGTCTCCGATCCCGACGCCTGGTTCACCTACTACTACTGGCTCGACGACGCCCGCGCGCCCGACTTCGCCCGGCTGGTCGACATCCACCGCAAGCCCGGATACGACCCGGCGGAGCTCTTCTTCGACCCCTCGGGGCCGGGCGCGGCCAAGCGCCGCGCCGGGGTGGCGCTGCTGCGTAAGAAGCTCGGCATGCGCTACATGATGACCGTGGTCGGACTCGACGCCGGGGCGCGGGCCATCAGGGGATCACACGGGCGGCTGCCGGAGGATCCGCGCGACGCCCCGGTGCTGCTGTGCTCCGATCCCACTCCGGCCAGGGAACACGTCGAGGCCGTCGAGGTCAAGGAGCTGCTGCTCGGGCTGGCCACGACGAAGGCACGTAGGTGACGATGACAATCCCGACGACGACGGGGTCGTTCAACAGCTCACCTCCACGGGCGTGGGAAGGACGGCGGACATGAGCCGATCCGAGTGGGTGCGGAGGGCTCACCCCCACGAGCATGGGGAGGACTCCCGCACGTGCCCCTCGAATCCCCCCAGATCGGCTCACCCCCACGGGAGTGGGGAGGACATCTCGGCCACTCCCGGCAAGGTCGCGCAGAGCGGCTCACCCCCACGTGGGGGTGAGCCGCCGTGGGTCCTGGCCGCCGGCGGGCCCTCGAGGTCCTCCCCACGCACGTGGGGGTGAGCCGCCGTGGGTCCTGGCCGCCGGCGGGCCCTCGAGGTCCTCCCCACGCACGTGGGGGTGAGCCGGCCCACGGTCCTCCATTAACCGGGTCGAGTTCGTCCTCCCCACGCACGTGGGGGTGAGCCGGGCCTCGATGACGACGAGCACCGCACTATCTAGTCCTCCCCACGCACGTGGGGGTGAGCCGGAGGCCGCGATGGCCCTGTCACCTGCCGGACGGTCCTCCCCACGCACGTGGGGGTGAGCCGGAGAAGGACTTCAATTTCCCGGCCAGGATGGAGTCCTCCCCACGCACGTGGGGGTGAGCCGGGTTCGAGCTCGGCGAGCCGGCCGACGACGAGGTCCTCCCCACGCACGTGGGGGTGAGCCGAAGCGCCCCCGCCCGGCCGCCAAGGCGGAACCGTCCTCCCCACGCACGTGGGGGTGAGCCGTCTTGCGAGTGATGCACCGGACCCGACATGCCGTCCTCCCCACGCACGTGGGGGTGAGCCGCGCCCGCCGGACTACATCGGCCCTGATGGGCGGTCCTCCCCACGCACGTGGGGGTGAGCCGCTCTCCAGCCGGGATGTCACCCGCATGGAGCGGTCCTCCCCACGCACGTGGGGGTGAGCCGCGCATGCGCCGCAACCGGGACCTCCACGTCACGTCCTCCCCACGCACGTGGGGGTGAGCCACCTGCGGTGCTCGGGTGGCCATACGGCCCTCCGTCCTCCCCACGCACGTGGGGGTGAGCCCACCCCGCTCAACACCGACGGCTCCACAGTGCTGTCCTCCCCACGCACGTGGGGGTGAGCCCCGCGCGCTCCTCGTCCGGGTCGACTCTGGAGGGTCCTCCCCACGCACGTGGGGGTGAGCCGCCCCGGTCGCGCTTCGAGGAGTCGAGCGGAATGTCCTCCCCACGCACGTGGGGGTGAGCCGCTCTGCGCCGGCCTGCCGGGGGTGGCCGAGATGTCCTCCCTACGTACGTGGGGGTGAGCCGCAGGTATCGGCGGGAATTCGTGGCGTCACTACGACCGGGGCGACTACGGTCCTGATGAGCTGTTCCTGTCCGCTGAGCGACTCCTGGCCTGGGGTCACGGTCGGACGCAACCCAGCAGGCCCGGTCATCAATCAGACCGGGCCTGCTGGGTTGCTGGTGGAGGGCGGTGCGCTCATCCCGTTGAGACAAGGCCCTTCAGCGAGGTCGGCACCACATCGTCGCTGCCGGGTGTCGTCTCCTGGTGAGGCTGCTGGGCACGCAGGTGCTCCGCCATGGCGGTGATTCGGCGCAGCGGGCCCAGGTCCAGTGGAGGCAGAACCCGGGAGCTGATCAGTGCACCGGCCGCCAGCTCGATCGCGGTGTGCAGCGGCGAGTCCTCAACCACTTGGTCGTGCAGGACATCGCCGTCGCGTTCCACCGTGACCCGGTGGTGGTTGCGCTCCAACTGCCAGCCGCCCGCCGCGGTGACGGGGTCCAGGTGGACGGTGACCCGGGTACGGCCGGCGTGGACGGTGAGGTAGCGGTGCCGGTCGTCTGCGGGGCGGATGTCGCGCCGCCACCCGGCCGCAGTCTGCTCGGGAGCGCCGCCCAGGACCACAGCCGAACTGGTGATGCTGGAGTGCAGCTCCAGGTGCAGCAGGTGATCGCCGGTGCGTAGCGTGGAGTGTTCGGTGAGCGCAGACACGAACAACCTGGGGTCGTAGATGGCGCGCAGCATCGCCTGTTTCGGGTGGGCGGTCAGGTACGCGTCGAACACTTCGGCCGGGATGAGACGCCGCAGCACGGCCAGCATGTGCAGCCACTCGTAGCCGAGCACTCCGTAGGAGCGGTCAACGAACCGGCCGCCCGCGATGTCCGCGCTGCGGTCCTTGGTGAACGTCACCTCGATGTGACTGGCCGAGGCGCCCGGCTCGTAGGCGCTGATGAGGTCGGTGACGACGTCCAAGGCGCGGGCATGCTGATACTGGTCGGTGATCACGATTCGGGCGTTCGGGTGCTCCTCCAGCAGCCCAATGAGAGCGTCGATCTCGTGGCCCTGGCAGGCGGGTTTCTCCAGCAGGATCCGCGCCTGCGGGTCATGGGTGAGGATCGAGCGCAGCACCGGCAGGTGGTCAGCGGTCGGGCAGCACACCGACCACATGCCGACCCCGGCGGAGACCGTCGCCGGCAGGTCGTCGACACCGTGCCGGAACGTCTGGCACGTCCGGGGCAGGTCCTGGTGCTTGGGGTCCACGATGGTCAGTTCCGCGCCCGCCTCGGTGAGGATCTGCGCGTGCAGGCGTCCGACGGTGCCGTAGCCGACCACGCATGCCGCGACCCCGGCCAGCGGCGCGGGCCGGGCCGGTGTGGAGCGGGCGGGCGCGCCGGTGAACGCCAGGTACGTGTCGTAGTAGGCGTCATACAACCCCGAAGCGGAGATGATCTCGTCGACGAGTTCGGTGTGGACTCCCGCCTGAAGGGTGCCGACCTGGGCGCAGAGCTCCTTCGCTGCGATGAGCGTCCCGGCCCGGTAGGCGTCGTACCCCTGGTTGGGGATCGAGTCGGACTCGAACAGGTTCATGCTCCGGCCGTCGCCGAGAATCGTCGCCCAGGCGCCGCTCCGCAGACGGTAGCGGCGGCCAATGCCGGGGATCTCCACCGCTGCGCGGGCAAGCTCCGGGTCCGTTGTCAGCAGCTCGAAGTCCTTCGTCGCGTACGGCGCCATGACGATCTCGTCGGGCAGCAGCGACACCGCCTCCTCGGTCAGGGCGTCTACCTCTCCGGTGGTCGCGACCACCAGGAAGGGCCGCATGGCGAGCAGCGCGTCAACGGCGGTGCGGTAGGTGGTGTGCCCGTTCTCCGCCGCGCCGATCAACGCGAGCGGGTCGGGGTCAACCACGTTGACCTGGCACCCCTGGGCGCGGAGCGCGTTCGCCAGCCGCGACCCGAGGGTTCCGTATCCGAGGACCAGCACCGGCCGGCCGATGACTTTCACGGCGGGCAGCAGCTCTCGCAGCCTGCGCAGGCACGAGTCGGCGATTTCCGGGTAGCCCAGGTACGTTTTCAGCTCCGAGCGCGCCAGGTTGAACACCGGGATGCTGAGCGGTCCCGCAGCGGTGATCCGCTTCAGCCCGGATACGGTCAGCTCCACCGCTGCGTCCACCCTTCGGGGGGCGTCGGCGCGGCCGTACCCCTGGGCGAGCAGCCCGCCGTCGTCGATGACCAGCACCGGCCGTTGTGCTTCGTGGGCGGCGTCGATGAACGCGTCCACTCCGTCCATCGCCCGAGCGAGATCATCGGCGTGGGTTTCGGGGGCGTTGATCGTGGTGTTGTCCAGCAGCCCGCTGGTGCACCCCTGCGCCAGGAGCGTCGCGTGGACCCGGTCACGGTTGCGGGTGCGGTCGCCCTTGGACAGCGCGTAGATCCACTGCGGGGGGACACCGGCCTCCTGCAGCGCCATCAGGAACGCGAGACTGTTCTCCACGTAGTGATCACGGAAGATGACCGCCCACCCGGCGAGGTCCTTGTCCGGGACGGCGTGGCCGGCCAGCAGCGGCATGGAGGCGGTGATCTGCGCCAGCTCCGCCGGGTCGTAGCAGCGCAGCCGCTCCCGTAGCCACACCTGCAGGTCCCCGGCCGCTTCCTGCCCGCCCGGGTGGACGTCGAGGAGGATCTCCAGGCATTCCTGGTCAGGCAGCACATGGCTGAGCGTGTCAGGCCGCTCCGGGGCGTAGGGGTGCCAGCGCACCGTGACGCGGGCCGCCCCGTCGGCGTCGGTCAGGAGCAGAGTCCCCTGGTCGAGCTGGTTGACGCGCAGGTGGTGCCGGGCGGCGATGTCCGTCGCCCCGAGGTCCAGAACGGTCGGCGAGATAGGGCCACGAAGAACATCCCATGCCGAACAGATAGGCAACTGGACGGTTTCCACGGTCACAGGGGATCTCCCTTGAGGTGTCGGGGGGTAGTGCAGGAATGCGCGGTCAATGGCCGGGCCAGGTCAGCCGTCGGCCAGCTCGGTCAAAAGCGTGTCGGACGCGGCGAGGTCACCCAGTAGGACGCCCACGGCGCGGTGCCGTACCAGCCAGAACTCGTCCAGGTCGGCCTGGAACAGGCCCGGCTTGAGGTAGTGCTGCCGCACCCCGTACAGGCTTTTCAGCAGTTGCAGCAGCGCGACCCGCCCGCAGGCGCGCACGTCGACAGCCGCCACCGCAGGGTGTGCTTGCCGGTAGGCGCCGATCAGGGTGGCGGCGGCGTCGAGCCAGTTCGCATCCCCGACCACGGTGTTCGGGTAGAACGCCATCCGGCCCAGGTCATAGGCGACCAGGAACGGGTCCGGCGGCCGGAAGTCCAGCACCGCCGACAGGGTCTCCTCCGTGAACAGCAGGTTCACCGGCGAGTAGTCGCCGTGCACGACCTGCACGGTCAGGTCCGCGGGCAGGCCGGCCAGCAACCCGGGGACGTGGGTGAGCTGGTCGCGGCGCTCCAGCAGGGTGCGCTGCGCCATGGTGTCGAACGCGTCACCGGCCCCGGCACTGATCCGGTCTGCGATGATCTCCAGCAGTTCGTCGATCGTCGTGGTGATGGCGTCCACGTCGATGTCGCGCCACCGCTGACCCGCCGACCCCTGCTCCGGAGGGTTGCCCGGCAGGGCGGCGAACAGGGCGTGGATGCGGCCCAGCGCGGTCCCGGCCTCGGCCAGCTGCGACGGCGACAGCAGGGGTGAGACACCGCCGGGCATCCACTCCCACACCGACACCGGCAGCGAAGTGCTGGCGTCGAGGTGCTGCCCTTCCTGATTGGGCAGCACCCGCGGACCGGGGATGCCCGCCTCCACCGCCCGGACCGACAAGGCGATGGCCGCTTCTTCGGACTGCAGGTCGGTGCCGGCCGGGTAGCTCTTGACGAACACTCCCAGGCCGTCGTCGCACACGGCGTGGTAGTTGACGGTGCCCTGCCCGATGGGCAGCTGCGTGATGGTGCGCACCGTCAGCCCATAGCGGGCGGCCAGGAGAGAGGCGACGCGATCGCCCCGCTCGACGGTTGCCGGGATCGCGCTGTCAGGCACGTTGGATCTCCTTGCGTGTGGTGAGTTGCTCGAACATTCGCTGGTAGGTCGCGGCGATGGCCTGCCAGCGGGCCGCACCGTCCACCGGTGATCGGCGGGCGCGCGGGCGGGGAACGGTCTCGGCTGCGGCCAGCACCTGGCCAGGGCCGTCCGCGGTGGGGTAGAGCAGCGCTGGGTGCCCGGCGGTCATCTCGTCGATGGCGGGCAGGTCCGGGGCGATGACCGGGGTACCGAACGCCAGCGCGGTACCGACCGAGCCCGGGAACAGGACCTGGGTGAAGAACTCCCACGGCCCGTCGACACGGTACGGGCACAGCGCGGCGTCCGCTGCCCGATACAGGTGGTGCACGTGCTCGGGCGGGATGCGGTGCGGATACACCCGCACCCGGCCGCCGCTCTCCTGCGCCGCGTCCTGGAGTTCAGCGGCCAGCGCGTCGTCGCGGCACGGTCCGGCGACCAGCAGCCGGGCGTGCCGGGTGTGGCCGGTGAACGCGCCCACCACGGCGGGCAGGTCTTTGTAGGCGGTGAGGTTCCCCACGACCAGCACCGCGTACGAGGTGGCGCGCAGCCATCTGGTCAGTTCACTTGTCGGTTCTGGTTCCGGCCCAGCATCGGCGGGCGCGGTCAGCCCGGACCAGCCGGCCACGGTGACGGGTGCCTTCGTCAGCCGGGACAGGTACACGGCGTCGGCACAGGTGTGCGTCAGGACCGTGTCGGCCAGGCCGAGCACGCCGAGCGCGGCATACCAGTCGGTGTCGCTGGGCGGCCCGCCATCGATGGGCAGCAGGTTATGCACCGTCCACACGATGCGCCACCCGCCCTCGCGTAGCACCGCCAGCTGCTCCAGCATGGTCTTCACGGCGTCGAGCGTCCGCTGCCCGCCCGGCTCCCGGTACAGGCGCTTCAACCGGTGAAGATTGATCACCCCGGGGTGGGCAGGCCGGACCGGCAGAGCATCCAGGGTGGCGGAGCAGGCCAGGGGGAGGGCGGCGGGGGCGTGGCGTTCCAGCTCCGCGAAATACGGGCTGGGCCATCCCGGATCGCGGATCACCACCCACCCGCAGTCAGGGGCAGTACTCATCGTGTCTCCCGGGCGGTGAGGTCTGCCCACCAAGTGGTCGCGGCGCGGTACCGGGCCACGCACTCGGCCGGGTTGCGGTCAGGCCCGGTCCATTCCAGGGCGACCTCCAGGCACTGCCCGGCGTCGATCCGGTCAGCGGCCAGGGCGGCGACCAGGGCGTGCCCGGGCGCGTGCAGACCGGTGCCGGTGTCGGACAGGTGCACCACGGCGGCGTGGTCAAGGACCTGCCCCGCCCACGCGGGCGTACCGCCGTCGTCGGGGAGAGCGGCGGCGAGCTGCGCGGTGTCGGCCAGCAACCGCACCGACGAGCACGACTCCACCATGGCGATCAGCGGCCCGAAGGCGCCCTCCTCCACCCATGCCGGGTGGTGGAGCTCCACCAGCAGCGGCACCGCACTGCGCGCCAGCACCGGCAGGGTTCCCGCGTCGGCCAGCACCCGCTCGTCCAGAGGGGTGCGGGCCAGTAGCCTCACCCACCCGGCACCGAGGAGGGCCGCCGCTTCCGTGAGCTGCGCCAGGTCGTAGGCGGCTTGCGTGCGGTCGGAGCTGTCGCCCTCCAGCAGGTCGGCCAGGTCCAGGTCAGCGGTAACCCCGGTGATCGGCACCGTGTCCTCGGCCATCTTCCGCCACTGCCATACGGTGGCCACCCGCTGAGCGGCCAGGTCGAACCCGCGGGGTCCGCCGCGCAGGTGCACGAACGGCACACCGTTGGCGACGGCCAACCGCAGCAGCTCCGGCACATCCAGGTCCCGCACCGAAATGCTGTACAGCCCGATCGGGGTAGCGGTGTCCATCACACCTCCCACGAGAAGATCACAACGGGTTCGGGCGGTTGACCGGGCCCGCCCAAACCCGCGTACAGGGCGGGGGCTTCGGCACCGGGGGTGATCCGGCACCAGTCGTCGAGAAGCCCCGGGTCCAGGTGCCAGCGCAGCCAGGTCGCCGCCGCCAGGTACGCGTCGGCGTAGCGGCCGGTCGCCGCCGCGGTGAGTTCATGCATGCCGATGACGGTCCACCCGGACCGGTGAAGCGACAGCGACGGCAGGACCGACCCCGGATCGGGGGTGCCCAGCAGGCCGAGCGTGCCGCCGGAGGTCAGCAGCATGACGGAGCGGCGTGGACGCCCGGCCGCGTCGATGACCAGCCTGGCGCTGCCCCGGCTCACGCTGGTGACGCACTCCACTCCGGGGACCCGGCTGATCGGGGCGTGCGGTCGAGATGTCAGGACCCGCACCCGGGGGGCGCCCCGGCGGCACAGCTCCAGGGCGCAGCCCAGCGCGACCGGCCCGGACCCGACCACCACGGCGTCGTCCAGCTCGGTGTGGGCGGGCAGCTGCTCCAGCCCGAGGATGGCCATCTGCTGGAACCGGGCCAGCGCCGTGACCTGCACGCCGGTGCCGGGCGGCGCCGTCAGGGTGCCGCCGGAGGAGGGGTCGAACGCGGCACCGTGCGGTACCGCCGCCAGCACCCACCCGGTCGACGCGTCGCCGCCGACCGTGATGTATCCGGCGTCCCGGGCCCCGCCGGGGTCGTTGGACGCTTTCAGGTGGCGGCGTTCGGTGCCGGGGCTCAGCACACTGAACCGCCCCGCGATCATGCCGTCCGGGGTCGGGGCGGCGGGCAGCAGCCGGGCCAGCCCACCGGCCAGGTGAATCCGCGGGCCCGCGTACCGGCACACCGGGGGGTGGACGAGGTCAGCGGGCACGGAGACTCTCCAGGTAGGCGGGCAGCTCCTCCAGGTGACCGATCACACCGATCTCCGGGTGCAGACCGGGCGGCCGCCCTTCGGGACTGATCAGGGCGGCGCGCATGCCATGACCGTGCGGGCCGAAGGCGTCCTTCGCGGGGGTGTCGCCCACGAACAGGATCTCCCCGGCCGGGCAGCCGGTCGCTTCCACCACCGCGGCGTAGAACCTCGGGTGCGGCTTACGGACACCGAGCGTGCTGGACAGCACCAGCCCGTTGAAACAGTCACTGATCCCGGCCTGGCGCAGGGTGCGGCGGCGCACGCTCTCGGGGCGTTGGGTGTCGCACGCCAGCACGCACACCAGCCCCCTCTCGTGCACCTGCCGTAGCGCGTGGACGGCCCGCGGGTCGATCTCGGCGTCGGGGATGGCGGTGAACACCTTCCGGGCGGCGGCTGCCGGGTCATCCAGCACCGCGCCGCTTTCCAACGCCGCCACCCGCAGCTGCTCGGCGAACGAGGTCTGCTCACCGCGCTGCCGGTCAGCGGCCCGGACCCGGTGTCCCACCTCGTTGAAGACATCGGCGAACCCATCGGGGATCACCGCGTCGGGCAGGCCCCGCAACACACCGGTTACGGTCGCGGCGTCTGGGTTGGGGCCCGGCCGGGCCAGGGTGCCGCCGAAGTCGAACGCCACCGCTTTCACGCGCCCTTTGGTCATATCCTCACCTGCTTGTTGTCCGTCAGTTGTTCGACACACGCCGCGATCTCCTGCGGTGCGCCTCGCCCTGTGTGAACGCCCACCGATCCGGCTAGGGTGTGGACGTAGCGGATGCGCCGCCGCAGAGTCGTCTCGTCCTCCAGCAGGCGCAGCGGCTGTTCCCCTTCGTTCAGGATCCGCTCCAGCAGGTGCCCACTGGCTACGAGCCACGCCGTCGCCGCCGTGTGGCGGTCCAGCCGCTCAAGCACACCGTGTGTCGCGGGGTCACCGTCGACGTCGACCAGGACGGCCGTGACCACCGGCACCCTGACCGGTGCGAGCCGCAGAACACGCTGTTGGTGCAGGTCCACGACGTCCGGGCCTGTGTCGGGCAGGTCGAGTTCGGGGAACCAGCGGCGCAGCGGAGCCCGTCGCCCGAGGACGGCAGTGGTGCCGCCCCGCACCGCGGGGCCGCCCTCTGCGGGAACGTCGACCAGGGTCACGTCTCCGGCCAGCCACTGCCACCCGCGCGACGCGAGCGCGACACCAACGAGCGTTTTACCCGCGCCGTGCCCGCCGAGCAGCAGCACCGCACCCGTTTCGGGCCGGTACATCGTGACGGCGTGCACGGGCACGGTGCCCGCGCCCACGTGGACCACGTGCAGGTGCGCGTTGATCAATCGGCGGGCGTCCGCCACGTCATCGGGCACGACCACCCCAGCGGCGACCGAGTGGCCGCCCTCCTGGGGAGGGGTGTCGCGGGCGCCGGGAATGTGCGGCGCGACCTGCGGCCACGCCGCGACCAGGCTCTCGTCGTACACCACGGCCAGGGTGCGGCCGGCGCTGCGCACCTCCACGATCCGGCGGGTTCGCTCCGCGGTCGTCATCGGAGGCTCACGCCCGGCAGCCACGTCGACAGCGCCTCCCACACCGGGGCGTGCGGCAGCGCCCGCAACTCCGCCAGGGTCAGCCGTACCCCGACCGTGCCCGACAGCGTCGTGTCCCAGCCGGGTTCCGGCCAGTCAACGCGGGTCGGCGGCGGCCCGCCGGTCACGCCCAGCAGGTCGGTGGAGTACAGCCGTTGCGCCGGGACGTACGCCGCCTGCGTCATCACCACGCTCAGCGTGACCGCATCCATGGGTGTAGCCCACGCCACCTGATCCGACCCCGGCGGGTTCGCCTCGGTCGTGATGTGCACCACGGCGCCCAGCCGGGTAGGCCGTGCGTACCCGAAAGTCGCGCGGTGCTCGGCCGGAGTGAACAGGACCCGCTGCCGCGTTCCTTCCACCAGCCGGGCCTGTTCCGTACCGGCTTCCAGACCGATCAGCCCCACCGGGGGGCCTTGGCCCCAAAATGTGGACACCAGCTGTCATGCGGCGAGCAGGACCCTATCGGACCGCTGCTCGTAGGTGATCGGGCTGAGGTAGTTCAGGCTGGAGTGCCTCCTTCGGGTGTTGTAGCGAGTGATCCACTTGAAGACCTCCAGGCGAGCCTGGCGGGCCGAGGACCAGCGTTTGGCGCCCTGCAGCGTCTCGCGTTTGAGAGTGGCGTTGAACGCCTCGGCGGCAGCGTTGTCCGCGCTTGTCCCGACGGCGCCCATCGACTGGCGAACACCGAACTCCTTGCACACGGCGGCGAAGTCGGCGGAGGTGTATTGCGCCCCGTGATCGGAGTGAAAGACCGCCCCGGCCAGGTCACCACCCCGCGTGGCGGCGGCTGCCCGCAGCGCGTCGGTCACCAGCTCGGTGCGCATGTGATCGGCGATCGACCAACCAGCCAGGCGACGTGAATGCAGGTCCAGCACCGTCGCGAGATACAAGAACTGTCCCTCACCGACGGGCAGATAGGTGATGTCGCCCACGTACCGCTGGTTCGGCGCGGCCGCGGTGAAGTCCCGCTTGATCAGGTCGGGCATCTTCTGATGGGAGGGCTCGGGCACCGTGGTGCGGACCCTCTTACGCAGATGCAGCCCGACGATGCCGAAGACCCGCATGATCCGCGCCACCCGCTTGTGATTGACCCGCCGGCCCGCATCGCGCAGCTCGGCAGTCACCCGCGGGCTGCCGTAGGTGCCATCGAAGTCGGCGTGGATCTGCCTGATCTCCGCCGCGAGCGCAGCGTCGGCCGCCGTCCGCACCGCCCTCGCCGGTGTGGCGGCCACCCACCGATAGAACCCCGACCGGGAGACCTCCAGCACTCGGCACAGTCGCTTCACCCCGAAGGCGTCACGGTGATCGGCAACGAACTGGAAGCGACTCACCAGTTCGTCTCCCCGGCGAAATACTTGGCCGCCCGCCGCAAAATCTCGCGCTCCAGCTCCAGTTCCCGGATCCGGGCCCGCAACTGCTTGTTCTCCTCTTCCAGCACGTTGCCGGAGGTTACCAATCCCGTCGGCGGCCTCTTCACCGAGCCCGTCTTCGGAGCAGTGCCGGCAGACCGCGCCTGGTGCACCCACAGGCGCAACGTCTCACGGTTGACGCCCAGGTCCTTGGCCACCGACGCGTACGTCCGCGACGGGTCCGACAGATACAACGCGACGGCGTCTGTCTTGAACTCAACTGAGTAGGCCTTCATGGCCACGAGGAACTCCTTGGTCTCCAGATCTCTATGATCTGGCACTCAAGATGTCCACACCTCGGGGTGAAGGCCCCAGTTCCCGGATCCGGGCCCGCAACTGCTTGTTCTCCTCTTCCAGCACGTTGCCGGAGGTTACCAATCCCGTCGGCGGCCTCTTCACCGAGCCCGTCTTCGGAGCAGTGCCGGCAGACCGCGCCTGGTGCACCCACAGGCGCAACGTCTCACGGTTGACGCCCAGGTCCTTGGCCACCGACGCGTACGTCCGCGACGGGTCCGACAGATACAACGCGACGGCGTCTGTCTTGAACTCAACTGAGTAGGCCTTCATGGCCACGAGGAACTCCTTGGTCTCCAGATCTCTATGATCTGGCACTCAAGATGTCCACACCTCGGGGTGAAGGCCCGGGAGCGCGGCACGCGTCGGCCAGCCCGCCACGATCCCACCCGGCCCGACCATCACCAGGTCATCCGCCATGAACCGGGCACCGAGCTCCTTGCATGCCCGGTGTGCCAGCGTCGTCTTGCCGCCGCCCTGATCGGCGATGAACAGCACTGCCACCCCGTCGACAGCGATCGCGGACGCGTGCAGCAGCCTCCACCCGCCGGCGAGCATGCGGGAGGAGAAGAACATGCGGGCCGTCCAGTCCAGCCAGCGCCGCCCAGGCCCAACCTCGGGCACCACGACGCGGGTCGTCCGGCGGCCCTGGTCGATTTCCAGCAGCGCTGCCGCGGTGCCCGGCTTGTAGCGGCCCAGCAGGCGCATCAGCCCATTCGACACGTCGACCACCGCGAGCTGAGGCCCGCCGCAGGGCGACACGACCACCGGCCGGTCAGCGAACACCTCATCGACATCGGCGGGCAGGTCATCGTGCTCGTCGCGCATGGCTCGCACCGTCCAGCCGATGCCCGGGGCGGCTTCCTCGACCGTGCAGGGCGGGGCCATCACCGACAGGACGCCCTGCAGCAGATCCGAGGGCGCGGACACGCGTAGCCGCCATGAACCCAGCACGAGATCCGCGGTCTGTTCCAGCCCGGCAGCACCGCTGCCCGTCGCCTCCGACGTCGTCATGGGCCTACCTCCAGCCGCATGAGGACGAACCCACTGACTTGGTATTTCGCCACAGAGAGCTCCTCGCTTGAAAGGGCGTGAGGGGCGGAGGCGGGGTGGCCAACCGTGGCCGCTCCTATCGCGCCTCGCGATCACCCCGTCACGTTCCGGTCTCACTCACGAGTGAAGAGCCCAACCACCTGACCGCACAGAGCTTTCGGTATTGGATGGTTTTGGATCCTCGGGCTACGTGGGAAGCAGACACGAGGGGATAGACATGCCGAGACAACGACGTCACCCAGTGAAAAACACCGCCCTGCAGGAGGCGATCGCCGCCGCCGGGAAGCCCTATACCCAGATCGCGAAAACGATCAACGCTGTTGGGGCTGAAGCTGGGCAGAGTATGTACTACGACCCGGCCGCTATCGCACACTGGCTGTCGGGGACCATCCCTGCGTCGACGGCGGTTCCCGTCATCGTCGAGGCGTTCGCCCGGCTGCTCGGCTGGGACCTCGCCGCTCACGACCTGGGGTGGCCACACAACGAAGCGGCACCCGAGGACCCATGGGAGGGCGACCCCGTGGCCTGGGTGACCCGCCTGGGGAGGGACGACATGCTCAACCGGCGATCGCTGCTTTCCGCCGGCCTGTACTCACTCGCTGCGCTGAACCTGCCAGCCAACCTGCGTACCATCACCGCCCGTTCCGGACAGCCGCGCCGGGCAGGTGCCTCCGACGTCGAGCGCATCCGCATGATGAGCAGCCAGTTCGCCACTGCCGATGACATGTTCGGCGGCGGGCATGCCCGCTCCACCGTCCTGGCCTACCTCATCCACGAGGTCACGCCGCTGCTGCACGGCACCACCGGCAAGGCACGCCCCGAGCTGTTCACCGCCGCCTCCCAGATGACGTACCTGGCCGCGTTCATGGCCTCCGACGCTGGGAACGCCGCCGGGCTGGCGCAGAAGTACTACATCCAGGCGGTGCGGCTCGCCGAGGAAGCCGGTGACCCAACCGCGAAGGCGACCGCGCTGCGAGGGCTCGCCACCCAGGCCGTTGAGCTTGGCCACTCCGCCCGGGCTGTCGCTCTCGCCGAGGAGGCGGTGTCGACGCTGCGCGGCAAATGCCCGGTCCGCGTCCGGGCATGGATGGCAGGCATGTGCGCCGACGCGCACGCCGCCAACGGCAACACCAAGGCGGCGCTCAACGCGCTGCACCAAGCCGAATCGGACGTGGAGCGTGCCGACTCCATTCCGGAGTCTCAGTGGACGGGCGCCTACCGGCGTGCGTCGCTGGAGCATCAGACCGGAACAACCCTCGCCCAGCTCGCGGACCTTTCCGCCGCCGAAGCGCACCTCATCAATTCCGTCCACGCCCGCCGTAACATCGAGCGCCGCTCCCGGGTGCTCATCGCCGCACGGCTCGCCGGTGTGCAGCTGCGTCAGCGCAGGCCCGACGTCGCGGCCGCGACCGTCCTCGAACTCCGCGACGATCTCCCACTGCTGGCGTCCGGGCGGGTCACGGGTGAGCTCGTCAAGCTGCGCGCGAGCTGGGTTCCAGACAGGGGCAACCCGACAGTCAACGAAGCGGATCGGCTCATCGCGTCCCTCACCGACCGCTGACTTCGCCATCGGCGGGGGACGCTGCGCCGTTCAGGTCACGATGCGTTCGTTGTCAGGGCGCGATCATCGACTGGCCCTCGTCGGGTACTGTGGTGCGGCTCGGGCGGCGTTCAACTGGGCTGTGTCCTGGGTGAGCGCTTCGTGGTGGCAGCGGGGCCGCTGAGAAGTCCTACGGCATCACTGAGGGGGACCTGACACCGTGGCGGCCGTGGTCGCGAAATTCCCCTGTTCCGGGGTGGCCGGAGGCTGGTCGGTACGCCGCTCAGGAGAACCTACCGGCTCTGCTGCGGATCACGGCGCATGACCATGACCTCCACATGATGCCGGAAGGGGTTCAAGCCGCTGCGAACAGGGGCCGGGTCGGGCCGTCGGTGGTGGTCATCCAGGCCGGGGAGTCGCTCGGAACCGGGGTGATCAGACCAACCTATCGGGTCGCAGCACCGCATCGCGTCGAAGATCATGGAGTCTGATCGGCGGGGCGGGACCGCTTGTTCCATTGTGCGCACCTGTACGGCGGTGCAGCACTAAGATCACGTCCCGTGTCTTCGGATGGTTTATGGCGGATTATCAGGATTGGGTTAGTAGGTCTGGTTCTCGCGGCGGCGGTCGCGGGCCTGGTGCTCGGCGACGCCTGGCTCTGGGTGGCCGCCGATTGGTCGCCGCCGACCTATGCGGAGTTCTACGCGCGCGGCGGGTTTGACACCCCGACGACTGTGGCGCTGCTCGTGGCCGCCCTGGTGAAGGCCGCGCTCCTGTGGCTGATCCTGCGTGCCCCCGCGCCGGGACCGCTGGACCGCCGGGCGAAGGCGCTGCGCCGACTGCTGTATCTGGCGGTGGCGTACGTCCTCGTGCTGTGGTACCCGATCGCGCTGCTCCCCGACGTGGTCGGCGCGGCATTCCAGCTCGCGCTGTGGACCGTGATCGACGTCCTCTACCTGCTCGTCATCCGCTGGCGGTCCCGCATGCTACGTGCGGCGGCCGGAGCGATGTTCGCGGTCGAGCTGGCCGGGATGGCCGGCGAACTGCTCGACGAACTCGACCTCCCAGAGCTTGGATCGGGCGTCATCGTCGAACTGGGCTTGATGCTGGGTGCAGGGGCGGCGACCATCATCACGGTCGTCGGGCAGCGGCGCGACGGCCGGTGGAGCCGTGGCACGCAGGTCGCCGGGGGGTTGTCGGTGGGCGTCTACGCGCTGGCGATCCCGCTCAACATTCTCTTCGCAAGAATCTCCAGCGGCAATCTGGCGATGCTGGTCATGATGAACGCGGTGGGGCTCGTCAGCACCGTGTGGATCGCGGCGACCGCCCGTGAACTGCCCATTGAGAGCCGCCCGGCGGACCTTCCGCCCGCGCGGCGGCGTGTGCTCCGCGTCGCGGTGGCGGCCGTGGCCGTACTGCCGGTCATCGCGCTGATTCACCCGGAGCAGACCCCGCACCTCACCTACACCGGCTGGTCGATGGACTGCTACGACCGGCCCAGCTTCGGCGACCTGAAACCCGCGGAACGCGACGCCGCGTTCCTGTGCCGGGCGCGGAGCAGAGAGGGCGGGGTCCCGCCCATGTTCCCGGACAGCCTGTCGGATCAGGGGATCCTCGCGTACGGGCGGGCGCTGTGCCGTACCAAGGACCGCGACGAGCAGGAGGCGATTCTGACGCGGGCCGGGAGCGCGCGGTCCGCCTGGGGCGCGGACCCGTGGGACCTCGTCTACGCCTGCCCGGAGATCGTCGGCGCGACCCATCCCGAGCTACTGCGGTCGACCGCGGAGACGGAGGCGGCGAACACCGCCTACATCGCCGAGGAGAACGCGAAGTGCCGCGACCCGTGGCCCCGGACGAAGGGCGTCGTCCAGGCCACGGCCAAATACTTCCTGTTCGTCGACGGCGATCACGGCTATCTGGTCCACGACCCCGACGACGAAGCGGCCGACGAGGCGGCGGAGCGGGCGACGGACAAGGTCTACGACGACAACACCCTCATCGGGGTGTCCGGCAGCGCGGTGCTCATCGGGCACGTCGAAGACGTCGTTGATCTGTGCCTTACGGTGAAGGCCTTCCGCACCGCGCCGCCGCGGCGGACAGCCGGGTGGAAACAGGTCAACGAGGTGCCGATCGTCAGCCGCAGCGGCCGGCTCACCGTGCCGGAGATGGGCGAGGGCGGAGAGGTGGGCGCGGGTGCCCCGATGCCGAACCTGGCGATCGCGGGGAAGGGCCGCTACCGGCTCCGTGTGTACGTGCGGGTCGACGATGCGGGGGAGGAGCAGCACCTGGTCGTCGTGTTCCCGGGTGCGTCGAGGAAGAGGCTTGAGCTGAAGCCGTGAGCGGTGGCGGGGCGCGCACTCTCCTCCGTCGCCCTTCCACCGGCGGCCGGAGACAGCCACAGGGACAGGGCCTGCTCGGTCAGGTCGAGGACCGGATGCCGTGGGCTTTCCGCGACGGTTTTATAGTGAGTGAAGTCAAGTCATCGTTGACAACAAGCCGTGGGGAAGGCAAGCTGCTCGCGCATGTACAAATCGTTTTGCGATCGTGCTGGCCGAGCCGTACCGTCTCCTCCTGTCGGTGGTGTGAATACATGAGCGATGTCCCCCGCCGCGTTCTGGTGACCGGGGCGGCGGGCAGGTTGGGGCGCACGACGCTCGACCTGCTCGCGCGCCTGGGTGTGCCCGCGACCGCGCTCGACCTCCATGATCCGGGCGGGCTGGCGGCCGACCGGGTGGTCACGGGGAACGCGGGAGACTCCGCGACGGTGCGCGACGCGCTCGACGGGGTGGACGCGGTCATCCACCTCGCCGCGATCCCCGCCCCCGTCCTGGGCACGCCGGAGGAGGTCTTCTGCGGCAACACCCGCGCGACCTTCGTGGTGCTGGAGGAGGCGGGCCAGGCGGGAGTGCGCCGGGCGGCCATCGCCAGCAGCTTCTCGGTGCTCGGCCTGCCCTGGGCGGGGCGCCCGTTGCATCCGGCCTACGTGCCCGTCGACGAGGCGCTGCCGCTGCAGATCGAGGACCCCTACGGATTGTCGAAGCAGGCCGACGAGGCGACGGGGGCGATGATGGCACGCCGCCACGGCATGGCCGTCGTCGCGCTGCGCTTCCCCCTGCTCGGCGGGCCCGGCGACAAGTTCGACAAGACCGCCGCCCGATACGCCGACGACCCCGGGTCGGGCGCCAAGGAGCTGTGGAGCTATCTCGACAGCCGCGACGCGGCCATGGCCTGCTGGAGATCCGTCGCCCTGCCGATCGAGGGCTATCACGCGATCTTCGTGACAGCCAGGGACACGCTGGCCCCGCAGCCCACCGAGGAACTCCTCGACCGGTTCCATCCGGGAGTCGAGAGACGGGCCCCGGTGCCGGGCAGAGCGGTGCCGATCGACCTCGGCGAGGCGGATCGGCTGCTCGGCCTCACCATCGAACACCCTCACCCCGCCGATGCCGTGGAGCCGATGTGAGCGTTCTTCCCCTCCCCGAGACCCAGGCCCCCTGGCCCGCCAGGGACGCCCTGCGCATCACCGCGGTCCGGCCGATCGTCACCGCCCCCGAGGGGGTGCCCCTGGTGGTCGTCCGGGTCGACACCAGCGAGCCCGGCCTGTACGGCCTGGGCTGCGCGACCTTCACCCAGCGCTTCCACGCCGTGGCGGCCGCGGTGGAGCAGCACGTCGGTCCCCTGCTGATCGGCCGCCATCCGGCCGACATCGAGGACATCACCCGGATGGTGCACTTCTCCTCCTACTGGCGGGGCGGTCCGGTCCTGAACAGCGCCCTGTCCGGGGTGGACCAGGCACTGTGGGACATCGCGGGCAAGCGAGCCGGAATGCCCGTCTACGAGCTCCTCGGCGGGCGCGTGCGGGCGGCGGCCGACACCTACCTGCACGCGGGCGCGGCGACGGTCGAGGAGACGATCGAGGAGGCCCAGGCGATCCTGGCCTCGGGATACCGGAACGTGCGCCTCCAGGTGGGCGCGCCGGGGCTCGGGCACTACGGCTCGCCGGGCTCGCCGGGCGGCTATCCCGGCTCGCCGTACCCCGACGGCTGGGACGTGCAGCGCTACCTGCGCGACACCCCCGGGCTCTTCGAGCGGGCCCGCCGGGAGCTGGGCGAGGAGCCGGGGCTGATGCACGACGTGCACTCGCGGCTCACGGTCAAACAGGCGATCGTCCTGGCCAGGGCGCTGGAGCCGTACCGGCTCGTCTTCCTGGAGGACCCGATCGCGCCGGAGTTCTACGACCGGCTGCCCGAGGTGCGCGAGGGCTCCCCGGTGCCCATCGCGGCGGGGGAGCAGCTCAGCTCCGTCACCGACGCGGTCAGGCTGGTCCGCGACGGCGGCGTCGACCTGCTCCGCCTGCACGTGTCCTCGGTGGGCGGGCTCACCCCCGCCCGCAAACTGGTCGCGCTGTGCGAACTGACCGGCGTGGGTACGGCCTGGCATTCCCCGGCGGACGTCTCGCCGGTGGGCGCCGCCGCCAACGTGGCGCTGGACGTGACCACCGCCGCCTTCCAGATCCAGGAGGGCCACCTGTACGCCGAGGCCGTCCACGAGGTCTTCCCCGGCACGATCAGCCCGGTGAACGGCTACCTGTACCCGAACCAGGAGCCCGGCTGGGGGATCGATCTGGACGAGGACCTGGCGGCGAAGTATCCGCCGACGGCCCATCTCCACGAGCGCTGGGCGGCACGCGTGCGCCGTCCCGACGGCGGCATCGAGGCGCCCTGAGACCCATGAAACATTCAGTGAGTATAAGGAGTGTGTCGATGTAAGATCGACCCATGGCCTCGTCACCCTCTTCGGAGCGGTCTCCCGCACGACGGGAACGGAAGAAGGCGGAGACGCGGCGGGCCATCGCCCACGCCGCGCGACGCCTGTTCGCCGAGCGCGGTTTCGAGGTCGTGACGGTCGCCGAGATCGCGGCGCTGGCCGACGTCTCCTCCAAGACCGTCTTCAACCACTTCCCCGCCAAGGAGCAGCTCCACTTCGAGTACGACCCGCTCATGTGGAGGACCCCGGCGCAGGCCGTCCGGGAGCGGCTGGAGGGGGAGTCCGTCATGGACGCGGTCCGCCGCCTTCTGCCCCGCCCTCCGGCCTCACCGGACGGAAGCGTCGAGGCGGTCGCCGCCCACGCGCGGACCTATCGCGACAGCCCCGCGCTGCGCGCCTACGCGCGTGAGATGTTCGCCGGGCACGAGCGTGCGCTGCGTGAGGAGATCGAGGCCGAGGCGGGGTCCGAGCCGGGCGTCATGGCGGCCATTCTCCTGGCGCCCGTCCGTGAGGTGTGGGAGTCCACCCTGCTCCGGATCGCCCAGGGCGCGCTTCCCGGTGAGGCCGCGGAACGGGGGAGGCAGGAGCTCGACGCGGCGTTCGACCTGCTGGCGCGGGGGTTGCCGGGTTCCTCGCGCGCCGACCTCACGCCGTCAGGAGCGGGCGTGACGGGTGCCGGGACGCGGGAGGACGGCGGGCCTGACGCGGGACCGCCGGCCCGCGCGCGGTCGCGGGGACCGGTCCGGGGCGACCGTCCGAGCATCACGAGGGTCGCGCAGCTCGCGGGGGTGAGCGCGACGACGGTGTCGCACGCGCTGAACGGGCGGCGCCCGGTGGCCGACGAGACGCGAAGACGCGTGCTGGAGGCGATCGAGCGGCTCGGCTACCGGCCCAACGCCCTCGCCCGGGGCCTGCGCACGAGCAGGAGCCAGACGATCGGGCTGGTCATTCCGGACATCACCAACCCCTTCTACCCGGCGCTGGCCCGTGGGCTCCAGGACGTGCTCGGGCCGGCGGGCTACGACCAGATCATCAGCAACACCGACGGCGAGCGGCGGCTGGAGCAGGCCGCCATAGAGCAGATGATCGCCCGTCAGGTGGACGGCCTGGCCTTCGCGGTGTTCCACACCCATCCGGAAGACCTGCTGCCCGCCATCGAGGCGGGCATCTCGGTGGTGCGCCTCGGCGGACGCCTGGCCCAGGACGGGGTCGACGTGGTCCACAGCGACGACGAGGGCGGTTCCGCCGAGGCGACGCGCTACCTGCTGGAACGCGGCTACCGCAGGGTCGGTTTCGTCTGCGGCCCGCACGCGGAGGGCCCCGCGGCCGAGCGCGTGGCGGGCTACCGCTCCGCGCTGAGGGCCGCAGGGATGGCCGACGATCCGGGCCTCGTGGCGCATACGCACTTCAGCCGGGCGGGAGGGGCCTCGGGCACCGCGCGTCTGCTCGACCTGCCCGAGCCTCCGGACGCGGTGCTGTGCGCCAACGACATCATGGCCATCGGCGCGCTCGACACGGCCGACGCGCGGGGACTGCGCGTTCCCGCGGACCTGGCGGTCATGGGGTTCGACGACATAGAGGCGGCGACCCTGGTCTCGCCCCGGCTGACCACCATGGCCAATCCGGCGCGGGAGATCGGCCAGGCCTGCGCCCGGCGGCTGCTCGACCGGCTGTCCGGCGTGGTCGCGGAGCCGTCCAGCGAGATGGTCATTCCCGCCCGGCTGGTCCGCCGCCAGTCAGCCTGAGCGACTCGTCCTGTCCCATTCCGGCTGACCTTGTCCCTTGACACTCGCTGGGTTACGTGTAGATTTCGGAACCAGTCTTAACGATTTGCATGCAGCGCCACCTTGTGATCTGGATCCCGCCCACGGCACCGGCGAGAGCCTGGATTCACCATCAGTGAACCCTCATCCCCCAAGGAACCCTCATCCCCACGGAAGGAGGATCCCGATGACAACTGGTGCAAAACATCGCAACGCTACGATCATCGCGATTCCGCTGCCCGCCCTCACGACGACGATCCGGGAAGGCGCGAGATGACGGCAGCGCGGAAACGGACCCTGGCCGCCGCCCTGGCACTCGCGGTGGGACTCACCGCGGCCGCCTGCGGCGGGAGCGGAGACGGGGAGGCCGGACAGCAGGCGGCTGGTCAGACGCTGAAGATGTGGACCTTCAAACGCTCCCACGCCGACGCGCTGAACAAGGCCGCCGCGCAGTTCAAGAGCGAGACGGGCATCACCGTCACCATCGAGGCGGTCACCCCCGACGACGTGTTCGTCAGCAAGGTGCAGGCCGCCGCGCAGACGAACGGCCTGCCGGACGTGCTGGAGACGCACTCGGGCGGCGAGGACCTGGAGATGGGCGCGTCGGGACTGCTGAGCGACCTCTCGGCGGACGTGAACGACGCCTGGAAGCAGCGGCTGCTGCCCACCACCCGCGAGGCCGGGGTGATGACGCAGCAACGGATCGACATCGTGGCCAGTGACTCGCCGTTCAAGCAGGTCAAGCCGGGCACGAGGTTCAGCGTTCCGTTCACCGCCGGTGCCTTCGGCATCGTCTACGCCAACAAGGAGAAGCTGAAGGCGGCGGGGCTGAGCACCGACACGCCCCCGAAGACGTGGGAGGAGTTCCTCGACGCGCTGAAGGCCACCACGGCCAAGGAGCCGGAGCGGGGCGGTCTCTCCCTCGGGCTGAAGGTGTCCCAGACCGGGTTCAACTGGATCTACCAGCCGCTGGCCCACTCCTACCTGGGCAAGGAGAGGTTCCAGGCGCTGCTCGCCAAGGGCGCCGCGCAGGGCTTCGGCTCGCCCGACGGCGTCAAGACGCTGGAGCTGTACAGCAGGCTCACGCCGTACTGGATGCCGGGGGCGACGACGCTCGGCATCGACGAGGCCGACATCGCCTTCGCCCAGGGCAAGGCGGCGTTCGGCGTCGGCGGCACCTTCACCCTGGCCTTTCTCGCGCAGAACGGGATGAGCCCGGACAAGGTTCTCACCTTCCCGATCCCGCCGTCGGCCGAGGGGCAGAACAAGGAGATCTCGATGTCTCCGCTGGCGCTGACCTCGCTCGGCATCACCTCGACCACCAAGAACAGGGAAGCCGCGCTCAAGTGGCTGGACTGGGTGACCTCGCCCAAGGGCGCGGGAGTCGTGGCCACGTCGTCGCTCGACCTGCCGGCGACCGACCTGGGCGCCGAGGCCGAGTCGCTGCTCGGCGCCGACCTGGCCGCCCTGCAGAAATATTTCACCGGTGCGCCGGAGAGCGCCTACGACGCCGCCGACGTCAGCTTCTTCCCCTCCGAGTACGACCAGGTCAAGCCGGGCGACCTGATGGTGAGGCTGACCCCGCTGAAGGAGGTCACCCCGGAGCAGGCCGGCACCGAGATGGACAAGGTCATGGGCGCCATGTGGAAGGCCACGCAGTGACCACGCTCACCGTGAAGGATCGCGCGGGGCGGCTCCTGAAGGAGCCGCCCCGCGGCGGGCGTCCCCCTGGGCGTTGGAAGGAGATCCTGACCGGGTGGGCGTTCGTGCTCCCGGCGGTGGCGCTCTTCCTGGTGATGGGGCTCTACACGATCGGCAGCGGCTTCGCGCTGAGCTTCGCCAAGTGGAACGGCTTCACCCCCGAATGGATCTGGGTCGGGCTCCAGAACTACCGCGACCTGCTCTACGCGGATCCGTCGCTCGCCCCTGAACTGCGCCGCGCCGCGTGGAACACCCTGCAGGTCATGATCGCTGTTCCGGCGCTCACCGTGGCGATCGCCCTGCCGCTCGCGGTCGCGCTCAACTCCATCAGGCGGCTGCGCTCCCTGCTGCGCTCGGTGTATTTCCTGCCCTACGTCACCAGCGGGATCGCGGTCTACTACGCCTGGCGCTATGTACTGGAGCCCGACGGCGCGGTCAACCTGCTGCTGCGGGCACTCGGGCTGGGCAGCCTCTCCCAGCCGCAGGGCTTCCTGGGCAACCCGAGCACCGCGCTGCCCACGCTGATCCTGATCCTCGTCTGGTCGAGCGTCCCCATCGCCACCCTGCTCTACCTGAGCGGGCTGCAGGCCATCGACCCCAACATGATCGAGGCCGCGCAGATCGACGGAGCCGCCCCCCGGCACGTGTTGCGCCGCATCATCTGGCCGCTGTTGCGGCCCATCACCGCGGCCATCGTGCTGCTCGGCGTGCGCGACGCCCTGCACGGCTTCCAGATCTTCCTGATCATGACGCGTGGCGGTCCCGGCGGGCACACCGACGTGCTCGGGCTGATGGCCTACCGGCTCTCCTTCTTCAAGGGCCTCGCGCTGACGCTGGGACTGGCCAGCGCGCTGGGCTGGCTGCTCTTCGCCGCGGCCCTGCTGCTCACCCTGGTGAACGCGCGCATGCTGAGGAGGATCCGATGAGCAGATCCCGTGCGGCCAGGATCGCCGCCTACGTGGCGCTGGCCCTCTACGCGGTGATCAGCGTGTATCCGTTCCTGTGGATGGTCTCGGGCGCCTTCAAGAGCAGGACCGAGATCCTCCAGGGCGGGCATCTCATCCCGCGGAGCCCCACGCTGGACACGCTCGTGACCACCTGGAGCCAGCTGCGCTTCGTCGAGTACTTCGGCAACAGCCTCCTCGTCACCGGCTCGACCGTCGTCGGTGTCCTGGTCGTCTACAGCCTGGCCTCCTACGCCTTCGCCGTGCTGAACTTCCCCGGGCGCAAGGTGCTGTTCTGGTTCTTCGTGTCGCTGCTGTTCGTCCCCGGCATCACCGTGCTGCTGCCCGTGGTGATCCTGGAGAAGGAACTGGGCATCCTCGGCACGCATCTCGGGCTGGTGCTGCCGTTCGTCAACGGCACCGCCCCGCTGACCGTCCTGCTGCTGACCAACAGCTACAGCTCGATCCCCCGGGAGCTGCGCGAGGCGGCTCGCGCCGACGGAGCGGGGGAGCCGCGCATCTTCTGGTCGATCTACCTGCCGCTGGTCAGGCCCGCGCACATCACGATCGCCGTGCTGACCGCGGTGCCGACCTGGAACGAGTACGTCCTGACCCGCGTGTCGATCAGTGACCCGTCCCTCTACACGCTGCCGCTCGGCCTGGAGACCCTGCTCTCGAGCGAGGTGCCGCGCTACAACGAGGTGATGGCCGCGTCGCTGATCCTCGTGCTCCCGGTCATCGCGCTCTTCCTCTTCCTGCAGCGCTACTTCGTCAACGGGCTCGTCGGCGCGATCAAGGGCTGATCAGGTCCGGGTCGATCAGGGGCCGGCCCGGACCTGACGGGGAGCCCTGGGGCACGGCGCCCGGTGCCGAGCCGATCGCGACGGGGTCGTCGATGAGCTGGTTGATCACGACGTTCGCGGCGCCCAGGGACGCGGCGCCGAAACCGAGGCCGGAGGCGACGAAGCGGCACCGGGCGGCCGGCCCGGCGACGACCAGGTGCTCCAGCTCCGCCTGGGCGAAGGGGAGGAGCCACTGGGCCAGCGTGGCGAAGTAGCCGCCGACGACGATGACGCGCGGGTTGAAGAGGTTGACCAGGATCGAGCCGCCGAGCCCGAGCCACCGGCCGACCTCCGCCACGGCCTCGATCATCAGCGGATCGCCCTCGGCCAGCCCGCGGGCGATCTCCGCCACCCGCTCCTCGGGGCCGAGCACCGGGACGGCGCCCAGTCCGTAGGCCTGGTCGGGTGTCGCCGTGCGCACCAGCGCCGCGAGCCCGACCTTGGTCTCCCAGCAGCCGTTGCGCCCGCAGCCGCACCGGTGGCCACCGGGGTCGACGGGCAGATGCCCGACCTCGCCGGAGAAGCCGTCGGCGCCGCGCAGCAGGTGGCCGTCGACGATGATGCCGCCGCCGACGCCGACCTCACCGGTCAGGTAGACCATGTCGGGCGTCCCCGCGGCGACGCCCGAGGTGTATTCGGCCAGCGCCGCGAGGTTGGCGTCGTTGTCCACCGTCACGGGCACGCCCAGGTTGCCGAGCGCGATGGACAGCCAGGAGGCGAGGGGCACGTCGCGCCAGCCGAGGTTCGGCGCGAGCGCGACCACGCCGTGGCCGACGTCGACCAGTCCGGGCACGCCCACCCCGACGCCCGCGGGACGGGTGCCGGCCAGGACGAGCTCGTCGACGGCGGCGCGGGCCACCCGGCCGAGCTCGCGCAGCGCCTGGTTGGGGCCGCTGCCCATCGCGTCGAAGCCCACGCGGCGCTCCACCAGGACGCGTCCGCCGAGGTCGGTGCCGTGGACCGCGACGTAGTCCACATTGATCTCCAGGCCGAGGATCCCGACGTGGGCGCCGTCGAGCGCCACCGCCCGCCGGGGACGGCCGACCGCCCCCGCGTGCTCGATGCCGACCTCGCGCACCAGCCTCCGGTCGAGGAGCTCGGCCATCAGATTGGAGACGGTGGCACGATGCAGGCCCGTCGCCTCCGCGATGTCCGCGCGGGAACTGGAGCCGTGGTTGCGCAGGTGCCGCAGGACCAGAGAGAGGTTGGCCCGGCGCAGTGAGGCGTGGCCCGCCGGCTGGACGCCGCCCCTCGTCAGACGGGCGAAGTTCTCCTCCCCCTGCGTCACGCGGTCACCGGCCTTTATTTATCTTGAATAGCAATTAATCGATTTTCTAACACGGGCGGACCGTTCCACACAACCGGGAGCGATAACGACTTCGCACCTGTCACCTGGAGTTCCGGGGCCGATGAGGCGCGGCGGGATTCCGGGCCGACGCGGCCTGCGGGCGGCCGGGCGTTCCCGCCCTCGTCCGGCCGTCCTCATTCGACCGTCCTCGTCCGGCCGTCGCCCGCGGGTCTCAGTCCTTGATCTGGCAGATGGCGGTGCCGGCGGTCACAATGGCCCCGGCCACGGCGGACAGGCCGGTGACGGTTCCCGCCCGGTGGGCGGTGAGCGGCTGCTCCATCTTCATCGCTTCGAGGACCACGACGAGGTCGCCCTCCGCGACCGTCGTGCCGTCCTCGACGGCGACCTTGACGATGGTTCCCTGCATGGGGGAGATCAGCGAGTCGCCGCCCGCCACGGGGGCGGCCCTCCTGCCCCCGGAGCGCCTGGGTCTCGCGGCGGCCGTGCTCGCGGACCCGCCGGCGACGGCCCCGAGCCCGGCGGGCAGCACGACCTCCAGGCGCCTGCCGCCGACCTCGACGGTCACACGCTCACGCTCGGCGGGCTCGGCGCCGCCGGTGGCAGCGTCGGTGGCCCCGTCGTAGGGCGCGATCGTGTTGCCGAACTCGGTCTCGATCCAGCGGGTGTGGACGTCGAAGGAGCGGCCGTCGCCGACGAACGCCGGATCGCCGACCACGGCGCGGTGGAAGGGGATCACCGTGGGCATGCCCTCGACCGTGAACTCCCCCAGAGCCCGGCGTGCCCGCTCCAGCGCCTGCGTGCGGTCGCGACCGGTGACGACGAGTTTGGCGATGAGGGAGTCGAAGGAGGCGGGCACCGTCTCGCCCTGCTCGTAGCCGCCGTCGAGGCGGACGCCGGGGCCGGAGGGGGGCCGCCAGCGAAGGAGCGTGCCCGGGGCGGGCAGGAAGCCGCGGCCGGCGTCCTCGGCGTTGATCCGGAACTCGATCGAGTGGCCGCGCGCCTCGGGGTCGTCGTATCCGAGCCTCTCGCCGGCGGCGATGCGGAACATCTCGCGCACCAGGTCGATGCCGGTCACCTCCTCGGTCACCGGGTGCTCGACCTGCAGCCGGGTGTTGACCTCAAGGAAGGAGATCACGCCGTCCTGGCCCACGAGGAACTCGCACGTGCCCGCGCCCACGTAACCGGCCTCGCGCAGGATGGCCTTGGACGACTCGTGAAGGACGCGGACCTGCTCGGCGGACAGGAACGGCGCCGGAGCCTCCTCGACCAGCTTCTGGTGGCGGCGCTGCAGCGAGCAGTCGCGCGTGGACACCACGACGACGTTGCCATGGGCGTCGGCCAGGCACTGGGTCTCGACATGGCGTGGCCGGTCGAGATAGCGCTCGACGAAGCACTCGCCCCGGCCGAACGCCGTCACCGCCTCCCGCGCCGCCGACTCGTACAGCTCCGGCACCTCCTCAAGGGTGCGCGCCACCTTCAGGCCACGGCCCCCGCCGCCGTAGGCCGCCTTGATCGCGATCGGCAGCCCGTGCTCGCGGGCGAACGCCACGACCTCCTCGGCGCCGGAGACCGGGCCGGGGGTGCCGGCCACCAGCGGAGCGCCGACCTTCTGCGCGATGTGGCGCGCCCGCACCTTGTCGCCGAGCGCGTCGATCGCCTCGGGCGGCGGGCCGATCCAGGTCAGGCCGGCGTCGATCACGGCTCGCGCGAAGTCCGCGTTCTCGGCGAGGAAACCGTATCCGGGATGCACGGCGTCGGCGCCGGACCTGCGGGCCACGTCGAGGATCTTCTCGATGGACAGGTAGGACTCGCCCGGTGTGGCGCCGCCGAGGGCGTGGGCCTCGTCGGCGATCCGGGCGAAGAGCGCGTCGCGGTCGGGGTCGGCGTACACCGCGACGCTGCCGATGCCGGCGTCCTTGCACGCGCGGACGACACGGACGGCGATCTCACCGCGGTTGGCGACGAGCACCTTGCGCGGCGCGTGGGAGTTGCTCACTGAAGTCCTCCAAGCGTTCGCCTCGATTCCCGCCAGCCACCCGGGCCGGGGGACAGGGGCAGGCGTTGCGTGTGCCGGTACGCGGCCCAGCCGCGCGGGTGGGCGGGCGGCGGGGCGGCGGGACGCGTCGTACGGGCGAGGACGGCCGCGACGAGCGCGGCCAGTTCCTCCGGCGACGGGTCGCCCCTGACCACCCGCAGCAGGGCCGGTCCCGTCGTCGCGCCCGTGTCCGTGTCGCTCACAGCGGGATGTTGCCGTGCTTCTTGGGCGGCAGCGCCTCGCGCTTGCCACGCAGCAGCCGCAGCGACCGGATGATCTCGCGGCGGGTCTCACGCGGCGCGATCACCGCGTCGACGTAGCCGCGCTCGGCCGCCTGGTAGGGGTTGGCCAGCGTGTCCTCGTACTCCGCGACCAGCTTGGCGCGCAGCGCCTGCGGGTCGGCGGCCGAGGCCAGCTCCTTGCGGTAGAGGATGTTGACCGCCCCCTGGGCGCCCATGACCGCGATCTGCGCGGTCGGCCAGGCGATGTTGTGATCGGCGCCGAGGTGCTTGGAACCCATGACGTCGTAGGCGCCGCCGTAGGCCTTGCGGGTGATGACGGTGACGAGGGGGACGGTGGCCTCGGCGTAGGCGTACAGGAGCTTGGCGCCGCGGCGGATGATGCCGTTCCACTCCTGCTCGGTGCCGGGCAGGAAACCGGGCACGTCGACGAGGGTGAGCACGGGGATGTTGAAGGCGTCGCAGGTGCGCACGAACCGCGCGGCCTTCTCCGAGGCGTCGATGTCGAGGATGCCGGCCAGCTGCATCGGCTGGTTGGCCACCACGCCTACCGCGTGGCCCTCGACGCGCCCGAAGCCCACGATGATGTTGGGCGCGAACAGCGCCTGCACCTCCAGGAACGCGCCGTCGTCGAGGAGCGACTCGATGACGATGTGCATGTCGTAGGGCTGGTTGGCCGAGTCGGGGATCAGGGTGTCGAGCGCCCGGTCGGTCTCGCTGATCTCCAGGTCGGCCGGGCCGCCGTCGACCGGCGGGTCGTCGAGGTTGTTGTCCGGCAGGTGGGAGAGCAGGGCCCTGACGTAGTCGAGCGCGTCGTCCTCGTCGTGGGCCAGGTAGTGGGCGTTGCCGCTCTTGGTGTTGTGGGTGCGGGCGCCGCCGAGCTCTTCGAAGGTGACGTCCTCGCCGGTGACGGTCTTGATGACCTCGGGGCCGGTGACGAACATGTGCGAGGAGCCGTCGACCATGACCGTGAAGTCGGTGAGGGCGGGGGAGTAGACGTGGCCGCCCGCGCAGGCGCCCATGATCAGTGAGATCTGCGGGATCACGCCGGAGGCGCGCACGTTGCGGCGGAAGATCTCGCCGTACAGGCCGAGTGAGACCACGCCCTCCTGGATGCGCGCCCCCGCCCCCTCGTTGATGCCGATGATGGGGGACCCGGTCTTGAGCGCCAGGTCCATGACCTTGCAGATCTTCTCGCCGTACACCTGGCCCAGGCTGCCGCCGAAGACGGTGAAGTCCTGGGAGAAGACGCACACGTGGCGGCCGTCGATCGTGCCGTGGCCGGTGACGACGCCGTCGCCGTGGGGGCGGTTGTCCTCCAGGCCGAAGGCCGTGCTCCGGTGGCGGGCCAGGGTGTCCAGCTCGACGAACGAGCCTTCGTCCAGCAGTCGTTCGATGCGTTCGCGGGCACTGAGCCTGCCCTTGGCGTGCTGCTTGGCGGCGGCTCGGGCGGAGGCGGCGTGTACGGCCTCGTCGAGGCGTTCCTGGAGATCGGCGAGTTTGCCGGCCGTGCTGTGCTGGCTCATTGACTACCATGCTTCTGTAAGACTCAGTTCCATTCAGAACATACTCAGTATCATGTGGGTGGACAACATCGGGTGCCGGGTCGAGGGCCCGCGAACGCGGATCGGGGAAAACGGAGTGATGCCCATACCGCCCATCGGCCGGCGTCTCGCCGAGGCGGCGATCGCCCTGTTCAACGAGCGCGGCTACGACGAGACCACCGTCGACGACATCGCGGCCCGGGCGGGCGTCAGCCGCAGCACGTTCTTCCGGTACTACCGCTCCAAGGAAGAGGTGATCTTCCCCGATCACGACGCGCTCCTGGCGAAGGTGCAGGCACGGCTGAAGGCGTCCACCGCCGACACCGCCATCGTCGCCATATGCGACGCGGTCCGCATCGTGCTGGCGCAGTACGTGGAGGACGCCGAGGTGTCGCTGCGCAGGTATCGCCTGGTGGGGCAGGTCCCCGCGCTGCGCGACCGCGAGATCGCCGTCGTCGCCCGCTACCAGCGGCTGTTCCGCGAGTACGTCGGTGACTGGCTGGGCGACTCGACCGACGCCGTCCTCCGCGCCGAGCTCATGGCCTCCTCCGTCGTGGCGGCCCACAACCAGGTGCTCCGCGGGTGGCTGCGCGCGGGCGGCGCGTACGACCCCTTCGGTCCCCTGGACCACGCGCTCCAGTACGTCATCGCGACGTTCCGGCACCTGGAGAAGCCGCAGGAGCCGGGCGGCGACGACGATCAGATCGTCGTCGCCGCCTTCCCGCGGTCGGCGTCGCCGGAGGTCGTGATGGAGACCGTCCGGGCATACCTGCGGGCGCGACCGTGAGGCGGTGCGCGAACGGGCCCGCGTGATCGGCCCACAGGGCGGGGCGGCTCAGGTGGTCCGGCCCGCCGCGCTTCCTCCGGATCGGCGGTCCGGTCGCGGGGGAGCGAGGCTCGGCCGGAGCCGTCTGCCGCCATCAGCGTACGGAGCAGATCGCTGATCCGATCACCGCCGTCACCGCGTCCGGGTGCGATATCAGGGTCAGGTGGGAACCGCCGCGGAACTCGGTGACCTTCGAGCGCGCCCGGTTGGCCATGGACCGCCCCGAAGCCGGGGTGATGATCCGGTCGCCGGTGCTGATGAAGGACCAGGAGGGGATCGTCTTCCACGCCGCGGCCTTCGACGGCGTCATGAACGCGCTGGTCGAGGCGGCTCGCTGCGAGGCCCACAGCCGGGAGGCGGTGTCCCGGGGCAGGTCCGAGGCGAACGAGCGGGTGAAGAAGTCCTGCTTGAGGTAGAGGTCCTTCGCTCCCTGAGGCGCTCCCGGGTAGGAAGCCATGTCGTAGAGGGAGGCGGGATCCTTGTTGAGGGCGGAGTCGGAGCCGCTGAGCTGGCCGGTGGTCTCCCCGATGTCGGGCACCGCCGCGTCGACGTACACGAGGGCCTTGACGTTCGGGACGCCCGCGGCGGCGTTCGTGATCACTGACCCCCCGTAGGAGTGTCCGACGAGCACGATCGGGCCGGAAACGGTCTTCAGGAAGTCGGCGACGGTCGCGGCGTCGCCGGTGAGGTTCCGGAGCGGATTGGCTATGGCCCGCGCGACGTAACCCGCTCGTTGCAGAGCCTCCACCTCGCCGTCCCAGCTTGAGGCGTCGGCCCAGGCGCCGTGCACCAGGACGACCGTGGGCTTGGAGCGGCCCGGCGACGGACAGGGCGACGGCTGACCTGTGAGCGCGGATGACGCACGCGCCTGGGCGCCGGTCGCCGACGGCGCCGCCATCGGTGTGGCGATCATCGCGAGTGCCGCCATGGGCGCGAACATCGTGAGCCGTCGCCAGGCGTGTGCAGGTTTCATCGGTCTCTCCTTCGGTCAGACGGGTGATCCCCGGATGGGCCCGGCGGCTCCGGCCCGGCGAGGCCTCGGCCATGCGGGGAAAGGCGGCTCAGGCCTCACCGCGGGCACCGCGCACTCCCTGCCGCGGCCGCTCCCGTTTCGCGGTCCGTCTCCGTGAGTGCCCCTGCCTGCCCCGAATGCGCGTTCACCAGGGTCTGATACCTCGCAAATATGAGCAATTAACCCAAAATGGGATAAAGCGGTGCAGTGAGTAACCGGCGGCCGGTATGTGCCCGGTGTGGTCACGCTTTCCGGGCACACCGCGTGGGCGTTCCCCGATCGCTTCGGCGGCTTTCTGCGATACTCCCCAGATGCCGGACGCCTGGGAATGGGACGAGTCCCTCTTCGCGAGAACGGCTCAGCACTACGAACGGGGAAGGCTGCCCTACGCGCCGGGACTGCGCGCTGCTGGCCGAGGCCGCGCCTCGCGGACGCTTCGCCGAGCACGTGCCGGACACCGAACTCGTGGTCTGGCGGCGGCCGTGAACCCGTGACGCGCCCACGCGGCCCCCGCACCGTCGCGGCCGACGGGTGGTGAACCGGGTCCGGTCCACCACCCGCCGCCGTTTCCCCGGCGGAAAACGTCCGGAAAGCCCGGCCGTCGTCTCAGCTCGAGTAGGCCTCCAGTTCGAAGATCCGCGCGGCGGTGTCGCTGTCACTGGTCGGTGTGAGCACGTTGACGCGCACGTACCGGGCGGTGACGGGGGTGATGGTGTGGGTGGTGACGTCGGCGGTGTTGCCCCGGGCGGACACGACGTTGCTCCAGGTGGTGCCGTTGGTGCTGACCTGGATGTCGAAGTCGCGGGTGTTCCAGCTCGGCTTCTCGCCGCCCGCCCCGGAGTGGCGCACCACGAGGCGTCCCACCTGCGCGTCGGACTGCAGGTCGACCTGGAGCCACTTGCCGGCGCCCAGCGCGCACCACTTGTCGGAGTTGCCGGCCGTCCAGCTGCCGTTGACGGCCTTGGCGGGAGCCTCGGAGGCCGCGCACTGGCTGCCGGCGGTGGCGGGCTTGTTCAGCGCCAGATTGGTTCCGCTCGCCACCTGGGGTGTGTAGAGGCGGATGTCCGTCAGGCTCGCGCTGCCCTCGTAGACGTTGGTGTAGAGGTCGCCGATCACGAAGTAGTCGGGATACTGCGAGCCGGCCGGCCACTGGTTCGGCCAGGACGCGCTGCCGTTCACGTCGTTCTGGACGAGGGTGGCGTTGTAGCGGCCGTCGTACTCGCCGGGCTTGACGTTGTAGTGCCAGATCGGGGCGTTGCCGACGATGAAGGGGCGGTGGAAGCGGAGCGTCTTCTGCCCGACGCGGGCGAAGTTTCCGCTGGCCTCAAGGGTGTAACCGGTGGCGTCACGCTCGATGGCGAAGGTGTAGAACTGATTCGGCATCAGCTCGGGCTGCAGCTCGGCCGCCGACGACAGCTGCTGCTCCGCGACGCCGCCGGAGCAGCTCGTCATGAACCACTGCGAGTTGCCGGCGAGACCGCCGGGCCCGGGGTTCCAGTTGGGCAGGCCGCTGATCCACATGTTGACCGTGTTGAAGTTGCCGTCGCGGTAGTTGTAGTACTGGTTGGTGGTGGAGTTGCAGACCCGCCCGCCGGTGCCGGTGCCGACCCGGTCGGGGTGCTGGGAGAAGGAGTCCATCAGCACCTTGCGGCGGTAGTGCCAGAAGTGGTTGTTACGCGGGGCGGGGTTGGCGAAGTCCACGATCGACATGAAGTGGAAGCCGTTGTAGCCGTAGGGGCCCGACCGCACGTCCTGCCACTCGCAGTAGGGCGCGGCGGCGTTCCCGCTCCAGCCGGGGCTCCTGGAACCCTCACCCCAGGGGTGCTGCGTCTTGCACCCCTGGGTGCCGTAGCCGTTGACCTTGCCGTTGTACTCGATCGAGCCGTTCCGCTTGCCGCCGAAGTCGATGGTCTTGAGCTTGTACTCGACGCGGTACCGGTCGGGAAGCTTGTTCGTCGGCCGGAAGATCGCCCCGCCGGTGTGGTCGGGCACGTTCAGCACCGCCGCGTTCGCGCCGCCCACCGACGCGGTGGTGATCGACGGCGGCGACTCGATGACGCCGTCCTTGTTCCAGTCGCGGGCCGAGAGCGAGGCCGTCAGCCAGCCGCCCTGGCCGACCGGGAACTCCTTGCGGTAGGTGGCGAAGGAGTTGAAGGCGGTGGTCCACGGGGTCCCGTAGTCGTTGCGGTACCACAGCCCGGCATCATCCATGATCGTGTCGAACGGGTTGGCGTAGGTCTCCTTGACCCACGGCGCCGCCGCCCCGGTCAGCGGCGCCGAGAAGTCCTCGGAGTGGACCAGGGTCCAGCCGGGCCGGGTGGGGTCGTCGGCGGCCGCGGCGCCCTTGGCGGACGTCACCGTCGCGGTGAACCCGGCGTCCGCCGCCCCCGCCGTGACGCCGGAGCCCCCGGCGGCTGTGGCGGCTTCGGCGGTCGCCGCGCCCGCCGCGTCCGTAATGGGGGAGGCGGAGGCGGCGAACGAGGCGAGTGCGACGACGGTTGAGGTGATCGTGGCGAGAGTCGCCGTGCGCGCGACTCTTCTGGCATTCCTTTGCATGGATACGCCCTTCACTCGTGTGACGTGAGCTGCCCGCCGTTGGGTGGCCGTCCGCCGGTGGCTCAGAATCCGCCGTCGGGGTCGAGGTACTTGGCCGCGTTCTCCTTGGTGACCTGCGGGGAGGGCACCACGGTGTCCTTCTCGACCGTGGCGCCGCCGAGGATCTCGACCGCGCGGTCCAGTCCCAGGCTGCCGATGTCGTCCGCGTCGTTCAGGCCGGTCACCATGTAGTTGGTGCCGTCGAGGATCGCCTTGAGCGCTTCGGCCTGCCCGTCGACACCGGCGATGATGATCTGCTTCGACTTTCCGGCGTCGGCGATGGCCCTCTGCGCGCCCAGGCACATCGCGTCGTTCTCGCAGAACACGGCGGCGAGGTCGGGGTTGGTCGCCAGCAGGCTCTCCATCACGGTCAGCCCGCCGTCGGAGCCCCAGTTGCCGAAGTCGGGGGCCTCGACGAGCGTGATGCCCTTGGCGGTCGAGAGCACCGACTTCACGCCGTCGGTGCGGGCCAGGCCGATGCTGTTGTCGGCGGGGCCGCCCTTGATGATGCCGACCTTGCCTCCGTCGGGCAGCTTCCCGGCGAGGAACTGGCCGTTCTGCACGCCGATCGCCTTGTTGTCCGGGCCGATCCAGCTGGTGTACTCCCCGGTCTGGAACTTGCGGTCGACGAGGACCACCGGCTTGCCCGCCGCCTTGATCGAGTTGAGCGCCGCGGGCGCGGACTCGAGCGGGCCGCCGGAGATGATGACGGCGTCGACGTTCTTGCTCAGCAGGTCCTCGACGTTGGAGGCGAGCTTGGCGGCGTCGCCGTTCGCGTCGGTGCTGATGATCTCGACGTTGCCCTTCTCCTTGGCCTGGGCGGCGATCGCCTTGTCCATGCCGCTGAAGTAGGGGCCGCCCAGCGTGAAGTTCGCGACGCCGATCGTGTAGGAGCCGTCACCGGAGGCGGTGGCGCCCGTGGTGCCGGCGGGCGCCTCCGCGGCGGACGAGCAGGCGTTCAGACCGGCGGCGAGGGCGCCGGCGGCCAGCAGGATGCCGAACTTCTTCGCGTTCATAGAAGATCTCCCAGGGGGGTGGTGGTGAGGACGGAGGCCGGCGGACGGCTCGGCGGGCGCGTCACGTGCGGGCCCGGTTGGTGCGCTGGACGAGGATGACGGCGATGATGATCAGTCCTTTGAGCACCTGTTGCCAGAAGCTCTGCACGCCGTAGAGGTTGAGCAGGTTGTTGATCAGGACGAGGACGAGCACGCCGCCGAAGGTGGCCTTCACGGATCCGCGCCCGCCCGCCAGGCTCGCCCCGCCGATCACGCACGCGGCGATCGCGTCGAGCTCGAACGCCACCCCGACGCTGGGCTGGGCGATGCCCACCCGGCTCGCGAGGATGACGCCGGCCAGACCGGCGCACGCGCCGCTGATCGCATAGGCGAGAATCACGTGCCTGCGCACGTTGATGCCCGCGAGCCGTACGGTCTCGGCGTTGCCGCCGATCGCGACGATGGAGCGGCCCGCCGGGGTCCGGGTCAGGAAGACCCCGCCCACCAGGAAGACGACCAGCATGATCACCGTGCTCAGCGGGATGGGGCCGATCATCGCCGAGCCGAGCGTGAGGAACGACTCGTCCTCGGGGGCGATGGGCACCTCGGAGTAGACGAACGCCAGACCCCTGACAGTGGTCAGCGCCGCCAGGGTCACCACGAACGGGGCCAGCCCGAACCGGGCGACCAGGGTGCCGTTGATCAGGCCGAACCCGATGCCCGCCGCCAGGCCCGCCGCGATCGCCACCGGCAGCGGGAGACCCGAGACCAGGCCCGCGCTGAGGATGCCGGAGATGGCCACCACCGACCCGACCGAGAGGTCGATGCCGCCGGTGAGGATGACCACGAGCATGCCGAAGGCCAGCAGACCCGTGGTGACCATCTGCTTGAGCAGGTTGGTGAGGTTGGTCTGGGTGAGGAACGTGTCCGAGGTGGTCGCCGCGACCGCGACGAGCAGGACGACGAGCGCGACGAACGCGGCCGGGGCCGTGAGGTCGCGACCGCCGAGCACCAGCCGGGGAAGTCGCCCGGCACCGGAGGCGGCGGCCGGCACGGGCTTGATGAGCTGCCCGGTCATGCGGGGAGTCCAATCGAGTAGGCGAGGATCTCGTCCTCCGTGGTCTGGTCCGAGCGCAGGTCGCCGCTGAGCCGGCCCTGGTTCATCACCAGCACCCGGTCGGTCGCGCCGAGCACCTCGGTGAGATCCGAGGAGATGAGCAGGACGCTGAGCCCTTCGCGTGCGAGCTCGTCGATCATGCGATAGATGTCGACCCTGGTCGCCATGTCCACGCCGCGGGTCGGCTCGTCGAGGATGAGGACGCGCGGGCCGACCAGCAGCCACTTGGCCAGGACGGCCTTCTGCTGGTTGCCGCCGCTGAGGTTGACCACGGCCATCGAGGCGCAGTGCGCGGGCTGGATGTTCAGCCTGTCGATCATCTCGGTGACGTCGCGGCGCCGGCGGGCGGTGTCGATGAACGGGCCCCGCCGGGTCGAGTGCAGCGTGGTGAGCGCGATGTTGTCCCGCACCGTCATGCCGAGCACCAGGCCGCTGCGCTTGCGATCCTCGGTGACGAGCGCGAGCCCGGCCGCGATGGCCTGGGCCGGCGTGCGGAAGTCGCCGCCGCCTCCCGGCAGGCGCACCTCGCCCGCGCCCGCGGGCTCGGCTCCGAAGACGCACCGGGCGAGCTCGCTGCGGCCCGACCCCACCAGGCCGAACAGCCCGACGATCTCCCCGGCGTGCAGCGTGAACGAGATGTCCTCGAACTCGCCCTCGCGGGTGAGCCCGGTCACCGTGAGCCGGGCCTCGCCGCGTTCCGCGCGCCGGTCGGGATAGATCTGTTCGAGCCGGCGGCCCGCCATGAGGCGGATCAGCTCGTCCTCGCCGGTGCGGGCCGGCTCGGTGGTCTCGATCACCCGCCCGTCCTTGATCACGACGATCGAGGTGGCCAGGTCGAGGACCTCGGCGAGCCGGTGGGAGACGTAGATGATCAGGACCCCCTGCTCCTGCAGCCGCCTGATCAGCGCGAACAGCGCGTCGAGGTCGCTTCCGGCCAGCACGGCCGAGGGCTCGTCGAGGATGAGGACGCGCGGGCGGCTCACCAGCGCCTTCGCGATCTCCACCATCTGCTGCCGGGCCACCGAGAGACGGCCCGCGAGGGTGCGCGGGTCGATCGCGCCGAAACCGGCCTCCTCCAGCAGCTCCCCGGCCCGCCTGTGCGCCGCCGGCCAGTCGATGAGACCGGCGCGGCGCGGGAAGTTGCCCATCAGCAGGTTCTCGGTGACCGAGAGCTGGGCCACCAGGGTCAGCTCCTGGTAGACGGTGCGGACGCCCCGGGCGTGGGCGTCGTGCGGCGAGCGCAGGGTGACCCGCTCACCGTCCATCCACATCTCTCCCGCGCTCATGGGCAGCGCGCCGGAGAGAATCTTGATCAGGGTCGACTTGCCCGCCCCGTTCGCGCCGACCACGGCGAGCACCTCGCCGGGACGCCCCGCGAGGTCCACCCCGTGCAGCACCTCGACACCGCCGAAGTCCTTGCGGACGCCGCGCAGCTCAAGGCTCATCCGAACGCCTCCATCACCACGATCGTCTTCTGGCGGGTGAGGTCCAGGACCGTCTCGTGCAGCCCCTCCCGGTATCCGCCGGTGTCCTTGGTGCCGCCGAACGGCAGGTTCTCGGCGCGCAGCGCGGTCGAGCCGTTGATGATCACTCCGCCGACGTCGAGGCGGCGGGCGATGTCGAACGCCCGCGAGACGTCCCGCGTGAAGACCGCCGCCTGCAGGCCGTACGGGGACTCGTTGGCCATCCGCACCGCCTCCAGCGGGTCGGAGAACCGGGCGACCGGGGCCACCGGACCGAAGATCTCCTCGGCGAAGGCCGCGCTGGCGGTGGGGACGTCCACGAGCACGGCGGGGTCGACGAACGCCCCGCGCCGCTCGCCGCCGGCGACCAGCCGGGCGCCGTCCTCGACGAGCCGGCCGATGGCGGCCACGACCTGCTCCGCGGCCTGCTCGGCGATGAGGGGGCCCACGTCGGTGGACTCCCGCAGCTGGTCGCCGACGGTGAGCTTGGCGGTCTGCTCCAGCAGCGACTCGACGAAGGCGGCGTGCACGCCGTCCTGCACGTAGACCCGCTTTACCGCGCAGCAGATCTGCCCGTTGCCCCGGGCGAGGCGGCCGAGCACGACCGCGCGGGCGGCGTCGTCGACGTCGGCGTCGTCGCACACGATGAGCGCGTCGTTCCCGCCGAGTTCCAGAAGGACCTTCTTCAGGGTCTGTGACCCGAGCCGGGCGATCTCGCGTCCCGCCGCGGTGCTTCCGGTGAGGCTCACCGCGGCGATCCCCGGCAGCTCGGCCAGAGCCTGGGACACCGGGAGCCTTCCGGTGACGAGCTGGTGGGCGTGGCGCGGTGAGCCGGCCTGCTCGACGAGCTCCGCGACCCGGACCAGCGCGAGGGGGCAGCGCGAGGGCGGTTGCACGATGACGGCGTTGCCCGCCGCGAGGGCCGCGGCGGCCTTGTGGGCGTACAGCTCGACCGGGTAGTTGAAGGGGACCAGCGCCGCCACGACGCCGAGCGGCTCGCGCATCGTCACCGCGAGATGGCGTTCCAGACCGGGTACGGCGTCGAGCGGGATCTGCCGCCCGAAGAGCCGGGTGGCCTCGCCCGCGTACCCCCGGAAGATGCGGATCGCGGCCGCGACCTCGCCTCGGGTCTGCGGCAGCGGCTTGCCGTTCTCGGCGGCGAGCAGCAGGGCGAGGCTCTCCTGCTCGATCTCGATCAGGTCGGACACGCGCCGTAACAGGTCCGCGCGCTCGTGGGCGGCCAGGGCCGCCATCGCCCGCTGCCCCTCCTGCGCGTCGGCGACGACCTCGGCGACCCGCTCCGCGGTGGCGGCTTCGACCTCTCCGAGCAACTCCCCGGTGCCGGGATTGTGGACGGTGATGATGGAACCAACTGGCGATGTGACGGACATCCGCTCTTCACTCCTTGATGATTCGACTGCTGCGCCGGCAGGTGTTCGCGGCTCAGTGCGGGACGAACTCCCCGTTCCTGGGTGCGGTGTAGCCGATCCGGCGGCCGATGTCGGCCGCCATCGCGAGCGCGGTCGGCGCCAGGCGCCGGCAGTCCTCGACGCTGAACCGGTTGGCCGGCGCGGAGACGCTGAGCGCCCCCACCGGCTGGCCGGAGGTGTTCATGATCGGTAGCCCGACACAGCGCACGCCCTCCTCGTTCTCCTCGTCGTCGATCGCGAAGCCCTGAGCCCGTACGACGGCGAGTTCGGCGAGCAGCGTGTCGCCGACGAGGGTCCGGGGCGTGTGCCGGTCGAGCGGGCGGGCGAGGATCTCGGCGCTGCGCCGTTCCTCCAGGAGGGCGAGAACGGCCTTGCCCATCGCCGTGCAGTGCATGGGCGCGCGGCTGCCGATCCGCGAGACCAGCCGGATGGACTTGGCGCTCTCGACCTTGTCCACGTAGACGATGTGGTCGCCGACGGGGATTCCGAGGTGCACGGTCTCGCCGCTGAGCTCGACCAGTTCCAGCAGGTACGGCCGGGCCGCGGCGCGAAGGTTGTCCTCTTCGAGGTACTGCCCGGCGAGGGTGATGAGGGTGACGCCGAGGTGGAAGGCGCCCGCCGGGTCACGGTCGAGGACGCCGAGTTCGAGGAGTGAGGTGGCGTATCGATGGGCCGTGCTGACGGCTACGCCCGCGCGGCCCGCGAGCTCGCCCAATGTGATACCGGTCCGGCCGGATTCGGATACCGCATCAATCAGCTCGAATGCCTTGTCAACGCTGGATGATTTTCTTCCGCTCTTCATTCGAGTTACTCGAATCTATTTTCATTTATTTGTAAGATTTTTGCGATGTTTGCACTGAGGGGAGTCGCTGTCAACCCTTTTCTCACGGCAACTGTCATTGCGGAGTGAAATGTCGAATGTCCGTTTTATGGTTATTTGTCGGACTTAACCGTTTATGTGAATTTCGCTGGAGGGTTGTGAAGGCTGATCGTGACAAGACGGAAACATTAGCCCTGAGGCATTGACACTTTTGTATCAGACAGGCAAAGTTCCATCGAAGACGGCGAAAGCTCGGCGGCTTACGCTGTTTGTTAGTCAAAAGGTGCGGCGGCGCGCTCCTCTTTTCCAGGTGTATTGGAAGGAGCACGCATGCGTAGGCGCGTACTCGCGTTTGCCACCAGCGCCGTTCTCATGATCACGGGGCTCGTGGCCCTCCCGCAAGCCGCGATGGCCGCCGACGTCTTGCAAGAGGTCACGCTCGCCAAGGGCACCGCGGACATGGGCGAGCCGATGTCGCTGGCGGTCCTGCCGGACCGCACCGTGTTGCACACCTCGCGCGACGGGCGGATCTTCTCCACCGACGCGTCGGGCGACACGAGCCTGGCCGGCACCATCCCGGTCTACACCCACGACGAGGAGGGGTTGCAGGGCATCGCCGCCGACCCCGGCTTCGCGACCAACCGCTGGATCTACCTGTACTACGCGCCGGTGCTCTCGACGCCGGCCGGAGACGCGCCGTCCACCGGCACCGACGCGGACTTCGCCCGCTGGCAGGGCCACAACCAGCTGTCCCGCTTCACCGTCAGGGCCAACGGCACGGTGGACCTGGCCAGTGAGAAGAAGATGCTGCAGGTCACCACGGACCGCGGGATGTGCTGTCACGTCGGCGGGGACATCGACTTCGACGCCCAGGGCAACCTCTACCTGACCACCGGCGACGACACGCAGCCGTGGTCGTCGAGCGGCTACACGCCGATCGACGAGCGGCCCGGCTTCAGCTGGGACTTCGACGCCCAGCGCACCTCCGGCAACACCAACGACCTGCGCGGCAAGCTCCTGCGGATCAAGCCCCAGCCCGACGGGACCTACACCGTCCCGAGCGGCAACCTCTTCGCGCCGGGGACGGCCAGGACCCGTCCCGAGATCTACGCGATGGGCTTCCGCAACCCCTTCCGGATGTCCGTCGACAAGGCCACCGGCGTCGTCTACGTCGGCAACTACGCCGCCGACTCCGACACCGCCGACCCGAACCGGGGCGAGGGCGGCCGGCAGGAGTTCGAGCGCGTCACCGGCCCCGGCAACCACGGCTGGCCGTACTGCCAGGGCTACAACAGCCCGTACAACGACTTCGACTTCGCCACCAACACCTCCGGGCCGAAGTTCAACTGCGCCGCGCCGGTCAACAACTCCCCGCACAACACCGGCCTGACCAATCTGCCGGCGGCCAAGCCCGCCTGGATCGCCTACGACGGCGGCGCGCCCTCACAGCTGGGCAACGGTGGCGGACCCATGGCCGGTCCGGTCTACCGCTACAACGCGGCCCTGAACTCCCCGGCCAAGCTGCCGCAGAGCTACGACGGCAAGTTCTTCGCCGGTGAGTTCACCCAGAACTGGATCAAGACGATCACCGCCGACGGAGACGGCAGCGCCGGCACCATCGCGGCGTTCCCCTGGACCCACACGCACATCATGGACATGGCGATGGGGCCGGAGGGCGCGCTCTACGTCCTCGACTACGGGGCCGGCTGGTTCAACGGCGACGAGAACTCCGCGCTGTACCGGGTGGAGAGCGCCCCCACCGGCAACCAGGCGCCGACCGCGGTCGCCACCGCCAACAAGATCTCCGGTCAGGCGCCCCTGGCGGTGGCCTTCAGCTCGGCCGGTTCCAGGGACCCCGAGGGCGGCGCGCTCACCTACGCCTGGACCTTCGGCGACGGCGGCACGTCGACGGCGGCCAACCCGTCGCACACGTACACCGCCAACGGTTCCTACCAGGCGAAACTGACCGTCAGGGACCCGGCGGGCAACGTCGGCAGCGCGACGGTCACCGTCACGGTCGGCAACACCGCCCCGACGGTCACGCTCAACGGCCCGTCGAACGGTGCGATCTTCCAGTTCGGCGACGCGGTGCCCTACCGGGTGACGGTGACCGATCCCGAGGACGGCACGATCGACTGCTCGAAGGTGAAGGTCAACTTCATTCTCGGGCACGACCAGCACGGTCACCCGATAACCAGCGCGACCGGCTGCACCGGTGTCCTGCAGACCACGGCCAACAGCGAGCACAGCCAGAGCGACAACATCTTCGGCGTCATCGACGCGACCTACACCGACAACAGCGGCCTGATCGGCAACTCCCAGATCATCCTGCAGCCGGCGCACCGCCAGGCCGAGCACTTCGGCGGCTCCAGCGGCAACGTCACCGTGTACCCCAGCCCCAACACCGAGGGCACCTACGTCGGCGCCATCGAGAACGGCGACTGGCTGTCGTTCACCCCGTACAACCTGACCGGCGTCACCGGCGTCACCGCGCGGGTCTCCTCGGCCAACGCGGGCGGCACGCTGGAGTTCCGTACCGGATCGGTCACCGGGCCCCTCGCCGGATCCGTCGCGGTTCCCGGCACCGGCGGCTGGGAGAACTGGGTCACCGTCAACGGCTCGATCAGCCCGCCGAGCGGGACCGCCCCGCTGTTCCTGGTCTTCAAGGGCGGCTCCGGCGGACTGTTCAACGTGGACCACTTCACCTTCACCGGCGGTGGGCCGGGACAGGGCGACCTGGCGCGGGGCAAGCCGGTGACGGCCTCGTCGACCGACGATCCGGCCCGCACCGCGAACCTGGCGGTGGACGGCGACACCACCACGCGCTGGTCCAGTGCGTATGCCGATCCGCAGTGGATCCGGGTGGATCTGGGTGCTTCGTACGCCCTGAACCGGGTGCGGTTGAACTGGGAGGCGGCGTTCGGCCGGGCGTATCAGATTCAGACCTCACCGGACGGCAGCGCCTGGACGACGGTTTATTCCACGACGACCGGTGACGGTGGGGTCGATGATGTGGCGTTGACCGGGACGGGTCGTTATGTGCGGGTCAACGGCACGCAGCGGGCGACGGCGTGGGGGTATTCGCTGTTCGATCTGAATGTGTTCGGTACGCCGGTGGCGTCGGGGTCGTCGTTGTTGTCGCAGGGGCGGCCGGTGACGGCGTCGAGCGTGGAGGCGGGTGCCAACGTGGTGGCCAACGCGGTGGACGGCAACACCGCTACGCGGTGGTCGAGCGCGTATGCCGATCCGCAGTGGATCCGGGTGGATCTGGGCGCTTCGCGGCAGGTCAGCCGGGTGCGGTTGAACTGGGAGGCGGCCTACGGGCGGGCGTATCAGATCCAGACCTCACCCGACGGCACCACCTGGACGACGGTTTACTCCACCACCGCCGGTGACGGCGGGATCGACGACGTGACATTGACCGGGACGGGCCGTTACGTGCGGGTCAACGGCACCCAGCGCGCCACCGCCTACGGCTACTCCCTGTGGGAATTCGAGGTCTACGGAAGCTGAGAGGAAACCACCCGTGCGTACCCTGTTCAAAGGCAGGACGGCATTCGCAGTCGCCACGGTCTTCGCCATGGTGCTCGCCATGGCGGCACCGGCTTCTACCGCTTCTGCCGTGTCTGCTGTGCCTGCCGTGTCCTCCGTTTCCGTGACCGCGGCCGCGGCCCCTCCGATCACCTACAAGGTCCTGGTCTTCTCCAAGACCACGGGATTTCGCCACTCCTCGATTCCCGACGGCATCGCGATGATCAGGCAACTGGGCGCCGACAACGGGTTCGCGGTCGACGCGACCGAGGACGCCGCCGCCTTCACCACCGCGAACCTCGCGCAGTACAAGGCCGTGGTGTGGCTGTCGACCACGGGTGACGTGCTCAACGCCGCCCAGCAGACGGCGTTCGAGTCCTACATCCGAGGCGGCGGCGGTTACGCGGGCGTCCACGCGGCGGCCGACACCGAATACGACTGGCCCTGGTACGGCGGGCTGGTCGGCTCCTACTTCAAGTCGCACCCGGCGACCCAGCAGGCGACGGTGCGCTTCGAGGACCGGGCCAACCCGTCGACGGCGCACGCCCCGCAGACCTGGACCCGCACCGACGAGTGGTACGACTACCGCACCAACCCGCGTACGGACGTCAAGGTGCTCGCGAACATCGACGAGTCCTCCTACTCCGGCGGCACCATGGGCGCCGACCACCCGATCACCTGGTGTCACGGCTACGAGGGCGGCCGGTCCTGGTACACCGGCATGGGGCACACCGAGGAGTCCTACGCCGACCCGGCCTTCGCCACGCTGGTGCTCGGCGGGATCCAGGTGGCCGCGGGTGCCGCGCACAGCGACTGCCGGCCCGAATCCGGCTACACACCGCTCTTCGACGGCACCCAGGCCAGCCTGGACAAGTGGCGTCAGGCCGGACCCGGGGGATTCACCCTCGCGAACGGCACCCTCAGCTCCTTCGGCGGCATGGGCCTGCTGTGGTACCCGCTGAGCACCTTCGGCGACTACTCGCTCAAGCTCGACTGGATGATGCCGGGCGATGACAACGGCGGCCTGTTCATCGGCTTCCCCGACCCCCAGGGCGATCCGTGGGCCCCGGTCTCCACGGGCCACGAGATCCAGATCGACGCCACCGACGCCGACCCGTCCCGCACCACCGGCAGCGTCTACAGTTTCCAGGCGCCGGACTCCGCGCTGCGCGCCGCGAACCTCAACCCGCCCGGCATGTGGAACACCTACGACGTCAGGGTGCACGGCCGGCACGTCGAGGTCTACCTCAACGGCGTGAAGATCAACGACTACACCAGCACCCGGAACATCGCCAACGGCTACATCGGCGTGCAGAACGACGGCGACGCCGCGCACATCAGCTACCGCAACATCCGCATCAAGCCGGACTCAGGACCGCCAGTGCCGCCGGCCACCGACCTGGCGCGGGGCAAGCCGGTCACGACGTCGAGCGTGGAGGCGGGCAGCGCCCACGTGGGCGCCAACGCCGTGGACGGCAACGCCACCACCCGGTGGTCGAGCCTGTATGCCGATCCGCAGTGGATCCGGGTGGATCTGGGTGCTTCGTACACCCTGAACCGGGTGCGGTTGAACTGGGAGGCGGCGTTCGGCCGGGCGTATCAGATTCAGACCTCGCCGGACGGCAGCGCCTGGACGACGGTTTATTCCACGACGACCGGTGACGGTGGGGTCGATGATGTGGCGTTGACCGGGACGGGTCGTTATGTGCGGGTCAACGGCACGCAGCGGGCGACGGCGTGGGGGTATTCGCTGTTCGATCTGAATGTGTTCGGCACGCCGGTGGCGTCGGGGTCGTCGTTGTTGTCGCAGGGGCGGCCGGTGACGGCGTCGAGCGTGGAGGCGGGTGCCAACGTGGTGGCCAACGCGGTGGACGGCAACACCGCTACGCGGTGGTCGAGCGCGTATGCCGATCCGCAGTGGATCCGGGTGGATCTGGGCGCTTCGCGGCAGGTCAGCCGGGTGCGGTTGAACTGGGAGGCGGCCTACGGGCGGGCGTATCAGATCCAGACCTCACCCGACGGCACCACCTGGAGCACGGTTTACTCCACCACCGCCGGTGACGGCGGGGTCGACGACGTGACATTGACCGGGACGGGCCGTTACGTGCGGGTCAACGGCACCCAGCGCGCCACCGCCTACGGCTACTCCCTGTGGGAATTCGAGGTCTACGGAAGCTGAGCGGCTCCGGGACCCCGGGCACTCAACGGAAGCCGAGCGGCTCCGGGGCCTCGAAGGGCTCGGGGAACTCAGTCGATCGGGGAGGAACGCGTGGCGATCCGGACACGGGCGCCGCGCGTTCCTCTTCCGTACGGCTCGACCCCGTCCAGCCCGACTCCGACCGGCGTGGATCCGTCAGGCTCACTTTCCTCCGGCCTGGCCCCGCCCGGTTCGACGGAGCGCGTACGGACCACGGCCAGCTGGGCGAAAAGCGCACCGCTCAGGACCAGGGCCCCTCCGAGCAGTTGGGGAAGACCGAGCGACTGGCCCAGCAACCACCAGGCGATGACCACGCTGGCGACCACCTCAAGTGAGGCGATTGTGGCTCCGATGGCCGCGCTCAGGCGGCGCACCGCCGCGATTCCGGTGATGTAGGCGATCACCGTACCGACGACGACCAGCCATCCCACCACCAGCGGGCCCGGAAGCGTCCGCTCTCCCAGGGCCAGGTCGGCGGTGAGCAGGTGCCAGGGGAGGGACCAGGGCCTGACCACCGGCACGAGCGCGACCACCGCGCCGATGAGTCCCCAGGTGAGCGCGCCGAGCGGGTCGACGTCCTTTCCCGCGTCCTGGCTGAGCAGGAAATACGCCGCCGCGCAGACGGCCGTGGCGAATCCCAGGACCAGGCCGAGTCCGTCCAGGCGCAGGCCCTGCCACACCTCGACGACGCAGGCGAGCCCGCCGATCGCGAGAATCGCACCGATCAGGGCGGCACGCGGCAGCCGTACGCGTCGCACGATCCCCACCCAGGCCAGGACCAGAACCGGTGCGGCGTACTCCAGCAACGACGCGATGCCCACCGGCAGGCGGGCGACCGTCGCGTAGTAGAAGGCCTGGACCGCGGCGAAGCCGAGCAGGCTGTAGGCGGCGACGAACACCAGCCGGTGGCGGGGAACGATCAGGGCCCTCGGCCTGCTCACGAGGGTCACCAGCAACAACACGAGCGCCGCTCCCGCGAGCCTCGTCCACACCACCTGTGACGGCGACAGGCCCGCGTCGATGAGTGATCTGGCCAGGGGACCGGAGAAGCCGAAACACAGGGCCGAGACGACCGCCAGGATCAAACCGTGGGCGCTGGATCGAGGCATCTGAGCGTCTCCTTTCGCTCTCAACACCTTCATAAACGTTTTGATGGTGTCGTTCAATGGGGTGTCGGTGGTTTTTGTGATGCATTTCCGTTTTGTGGGAGGCGGTTAGACCCTCTGGGCCGGGGTAGGACCGCCGCCATGGCAGGGGGGAAGAACTGGATCTCCCGCTGGCCGGTGTTCCGGCAGCTCATGGGAGAGAACGGCAGGGGTGAAGCCGCGCGTTCGGCGCGCACCGACGCGCTGAGGCCCCGCACCGAGAAGGCCGACAGCGTCGCCAAGTCGATCTGCCCGTACTGCGCGGTCGGCTGCGGCCAGCTCGTCTACGTCAAGGACGGCAGGGTCTCCCAGATCGAGGGTGACCCCGACTCGCCCATCTCCCGCGGCAGGCTCTGCCCCAAGGGATCGGCGAGCAAGCAGCTCGTCACCCATCCCGGCCGGCAGACGCAGGTGCTCTACCGGCGGCCGCACGGCACCGAGTGGGAGCGGCTCGATCTCGAGACCGCGATGGACATGATCGCCGACCGGGTGGTGCGCACCCGGCGGGAGACCTGGCAGCAGGAGGAGGAGGGCAAGGTCGTCCGGCGCACCATGGGCATCGCCGGCCTGGGCGGGGCGACGCTGGACAACGAAGAGAACTACCTGATGAAGAAGCTCTACACCGCCATGGGTGCGATCCAGGTGGAGAACCAGGCCCGTATTTGACACTCCTCCACCGTCCCCGGTCTGGGGACCAGCTTCGGGCGTGGCGGCGCGACGGACTTCCAGCAGGACCTGGTCGAATCCGACTGCATCGTCATCCAGGGCTCCAACATGGCCGAGTGCCATCCGGTGGGGTTCCAGTGGGTGGTGGAGGCCAGGGCGCGAGGCGCGAAGGTCTTCCACATCGATCCGCGCTTCACGCGGACCAGCGCGATCGCCGACCGGTACATACCGATTCGTGCTGGAAGTGACATCGTCCTGCTCGGTGCGCTGGTCAACCACGTGCTCACGAACGAACTCGACTTCCGCGAGTACGTGCTGGCCTACACCAACGCCTCGACGATCGTGTCCGAGGACTTCCAGGACACCGAGGACCTGGACGGGCTGTTCTCCGGCTTCGATCCGGAGACGAACACCTACGATCCGTCGAGCTGGGCCTACGAGGGCGCGGGCGAGGAGGCCGCCGCCGGGCTGCGCGGCGAGCAGCTGGAGGGCGGCCGGCACCACGCCGAGGCCGCGGGTGCCGAGCAGTACGGCTCGGGCGGCGCCCCCGCGCCCTCGAAGCCACCCACCGACCCCACGCTGGCCCACCCGCGATGCGTCTACCGGATCCTCAAACGGCACTTCGCCCGCTACACCCCGGAGCTGGTGGCCGAGCTGTGCGGCATCTCCCCGGAGGAGTTCACCGAGCTCGCCGACGCGATCACCGCCAACTCCGGCCGCGAGCGCACCACCGCCTGGGCGTACGCCGTCGGCTGGACCCAGCACACGGTGGGCGCGCAGTACATCCGCACGGCCTCGATCCTGCAACTGCTGCTCGGCAACATGGGCCGCCCCGGCGGCGGCATCCTGGCGCTGCGCGGCCACGCCAGCATCCAGGGCTCCACCGACATCCCGACGCTGTTCAACATCCTGCCGGGATACCTGCCGATGCCCCACGCGCACCGGCACGAGGGGCTGGACGACTACCTGTCCCAGGCCGGGCCCGACACGGGCTTCTGGGGCAGGAAACGCGCCTACACGGTGAGCCTCCTCAAGGCGTGGTGGGGCGACGCCGCCACCGAGGAGAACGACTTCTGCTTCGACTACCTGCCGCGCCTCACCGGCGACCACGGCCACTACACCACCGTGATGGGGCAGATCGACGGCACCGTGAAGGGCTACTTCGTGGTGGGGGAGAACCCGGCGGTCGGCTCCTCCGGCGGCAAGGCCCAGCGCCTCGGGCTGGCCAACCTCGACTGGCTGGTGGTGCGCGACCTGACCCTGGTGGAGACGGCCACGTTCTGGAAGGACGGCCCGGAGCTGGAGACCGGGGAGATGCGCACCGAGGACATCGCCACCGAGGTGTTCTTCCTGCCCGCCGCGAGCCACGTGGAGAAGGAGGGCACCTTCACCAACACCCAGCGGCTGCTGCAGTGGCGGGAGAAGGCCCTCGAACCGCCGGGCGACTGCCGTAGCGACCTGTCGTTCTACTACCACCTGGGCAAGCTGATCAGGCAGCGGGCGGGCGACGACGAGATCGACCGGCCGCTGCGCGAGCTGACCTGGGACTACCCCGAGCACGGCGAGCAGCGAGAACCCTCGGCGGAGGCGGTGCTACGCGAGATCAACGGCACCGGCCCCGACGGGCGGACGCTGTCGGCCTACACCGACCTCAAGGCGGACGGGTCCACCCGGTGCGGCTGCTGGATCTACTGCGGGGTCTACGCCGACGAGGTCAACCAGGCGGCCCGGCGCAAGCCGGGGCGCGAGCAGACCCCGGTCGCACCCGAATGGGGCTGGGCCTGGCCGGCCAACCGGCGCATGCTCTACAACCGCGCCTCCGCCGACCCCGAGGGCCGTCCGTGGAGCGAGCGCAAGGCCTACATCTGGTGGGACGCGGACAAGGGGGAGTGGACCGGGCACGACGTGCCGGACTTCGAGAAGACCAAGCCGCCCGACTACCTGCCCCCCGACGGGGCCCTGGCAGAGGCGGCCCTGGCCGGAACCGACCCGTTCATCATGCAGCCCGACGGCAAGGGCTGGCTGTTCGCCCCGGCGGGACTGGCCGACGGCCCGATGCCGGCGCACTACGAGCCGCACGAGTCGCCGGTGCGCAACTCGCTGTACGGCCAGCAGTCCAATCCCGCGCGTCAGGTCTACCCGCGTGCCGAGAGCCCCTACAACCCGCCGGAGTCGCCGCGCTTCCCGCACGTGCTCACGACCTACCGGCTCACCGAGCACCATACCGCGGGCGCCATGAGCAGGCCGCTGGCCTACCTCGCCGAACTGCAGCCCGAGCTGTTCTGCGAGGTGTCGCCCCTGCTCGCCGCCGAGCTGGGGCTGGCCAACGGAGGCTGGGTGACGATTGTGACGACGCGCACCGCCATCGAGGCCCGCGTCCTGGTGACCGACCGCGTCCGCCCGCTGCGGATCCAGGGCCGGGTGGTCCACCAGATCGGCCTGCCGTACCACTGGGGCTGGGGCAGCGGCGGCCTGGTGACCGGCGACGCCGTCAACGACCTGCTGCCCATCGTGCTCGACCCGAACGTCTACATCCAGGAGGGCAAGGCCGTGACCTGTGACCTGCGACCCGGCAGACGCCCCAGGGGAAGGGCCCTGCTCGATCTGATCGAGGAGTATCGCCGTGGCTGAACGGATGGGGTTCTTCACCGACACTAGCATGGTGTACCCATAGGCTCCATATACTGGTGGGCATGAGCGACAGCGACCTGCTCCCCGAGGGTGCTCGCACCTTATCTGGCCTGCGCGTTGGCCTTTATGTCCGTATCTCCGACGACCGTGAGGAATCGGGCCGAGGAGTGGCCCGTCAGCTTGAAGACGCAACCGCCCACGCTGTGCGTCGGGGTGCGTCTCATGCGCCGGTGTACGAGGAGAACGACACCAGCGCCTACAAGAAGCGGCGGCTAGTGGTCCGGAGTGAGGCCGGCGACCCGTACTTCGTCTGGCGTGTGATCCGCCCGGTATGGCAGCAGATGCTGGCCGATCTCCGCCGTGGCGCGATTGACGCGGTCGTGGTCTATGACATCGACCGGCTGGCGCGTGACCCGCGTGACCTTGAAGACGCGATTGAAATCGCCCAGTACCGGGGCAAGTGCTTCGAGGGCGTGACCGGCTCGCTCGACCTCAACACGGACTCCGGCGTAGCGATGGCGCGCGTCATGGTGGCAATGGCGTCCAAGTCGTCCGCCGACACGGCTCGACGGGTGAAGCGGATGCACCGGGAACTGGCCGAAAAGGGCATCTCGAAGGGCCCGTGGCGGCCGTTTGGCTGGAACGAGGACAGGACGACCGGTCACCCCGTCGAGGCGGAGTTGATCCGTGAGGCCGTGCGGAAGATCCTGGCGGGCGTCCGTGTCGGCGGCATCGTGGCGGACTGGGATGAGCGCGGGATCAGGACGCCTCGCGGCAACAGGTGGGTGTGGACCAACCTGCTCCAGTTGCTGCGGAATCCACGCCTCTGCGGGTATCGGGGACGGGTGAATCAGCGGCTCAATGACAAGAGTGCGTACGTCAACGAGATGGAGATCGTCACCAGGCCGGACGGCACGGAAGTGCTCGGGCAGTGGGAGCCGATCATTACCCGAGATGAGTGGGACAGGCTGATCAAGAGGATCGGCAAGCACGCGAAGCCGACCGGGCTCCCCGGAGGGGCCAGCGCCCGGAAGTACCTGCTGACCGGTTTTGCCCGGTGTGGTGTTTGCGAGGGGCATCTGAAGATGGCAGGCAACGCCGTCCGCCCCACTACGCGGTACACGGAGAACTTCTTCTACTACTGCTCCGGCGTGGAGCGTGGCGAATGTCCGGGCAACCGCCGGACAGGCCCGCCCGTTGATGAGCTGATCCGTGACCTGATCTTCAGGGTCCACGACCAGCAGATGAGCGGCGGAGTGGTCGAGGAACGGGGTGACACGCCCGAGGAACTGGCCGTGCAAGCGCGGCTCGCCGACATCGACGAGTTGATGCATGACCTGTACGAGCGGTGGAAGGCGAGGAAGCTGCCGTCCGACCGGTACTTCACCATGTCCGATGATCTTGAGGCCGATAAGGGGGCGTTGATGGCGAGCCGAGCCACCCAAACCCAGGTTGTTGCCGACGCCGTCTTCGCCGACGCGGTCAGGAAGGGCTGGGACGATGCCACGCTGGACGAGAAGCAAGCGTTTCTCGGGAAGTACCTGAAGGCGGTGATCATTCATCCGATCCCGCTCATGAGGAGCAAGAACAGCGACAAGATGGTGCCATCCCCGAAGTTCAACCCGGACCTGATCGAGCCGGTGTGGATCCACGGCTCGCCGATGAAATAGGACACCGGTCTCAGGCGGCCTGCCGCCTCGGGAGGGCGGGCTCACGACTTCCGCTTACGCGGATGCCGAGGCAGGCATTGGCCGCCGCCCATTCATCCGGGGAAAGCCGGGGGGCGATTGCTGCGTGGCGCTCCAGCCACGCTTCACGCTTGCGTTCGTCCTCGCTCACGGGCGCCGGGTCATCCTCGGCGCCGGCGACCAGGGAATTACTGCCGGAATTCGTGAAGTCGACCATGGTGCTGAGACTTTCGTTCGGCGGCCGATTCAGACAGTTAGGACCCAACTCGATTGAATATGTTGAATCCCACATTCAATCCGAGTTGGGATGTGGTCGAAGGACTCGCTGAGAGCTGATATGGGCAGTACAAAGCATCCGACCATCTGGTCGGTGGCTTTTTTCGTTAAGGTGCGGTCAGCCCTAGCCCATCACCCGACCGAATGATGGGCTAGGCAAACAGCGTCGCTCAAATCGAGGAATGCGCCGGCCTAAAGGGTGTATAACCTGCCCATGAGCACCCCCCAACCCCCGTCCCAGCACCCCCAGGCCCCTGTCGATAACGGTCCATCCATCAGTCCCGGCATGTGGTGGCTCGCCGGAGGAATCGGCGCAGCCTTGATTCTCGGAACTGTGGTAATCGGCGCCGCGAGCACCATCGAGTCGGCGCCCTCGGCAGGTCCGCTGAGGTCTGTGATCGCCGAGGACTTGGTGGACGACATCAACGACGCGGGCATCAAATGCATGAACCCAGTGGAGTATCAGCTGGACGACGCCGAGGTAGGCATGCGCGCGGTCAGCTGCTCGCTCTACGGCCCGGACGGCAGCTGGCACGGGCTGATCTCTGTCAAGACGTCTATCGGCAACGACGAGCTCTTCGCCCGGGAGGTCGCCTTCTACCAGCAGCCCGACACGAAAGCCATGACCAACTTCCCTATCTGGGTGGCCAAGGGTGACCGCTGGCTGGTGTCGGTCGGCACGGCTCCGGACACGGCTAAGGCCATAGCGACAGTCCTCGGCAGGGCCCCGGCAAAGTCGGTTGGGCGGCTCTTGATCATGTGAGGCCGAGGAGGGCCAGAGGGCGGGTGGCGTCTCGGGAGAGGTGCCGGATGGCCTGGGCGAGGTTGGTCGCGCCGGTCAGGCGCAGAACGCCGATGGCGAGGTTGCGCAGGGCGGCCATGTTGCGGGGTGCGTTGCCGGTGCGGGCTTGGGAGTGGTCCTCGCCGTAGGTGACGTCGCGGACGTAGTGGAGCCGATTTTCGATGCTCCAGTGGCCGCGGATCCATGCGGCGAGGTCGGCGGGGCTGGCCTGCCAGGTGGGCAGGCTGGTGATGGCGTAGACGGTCACGGTTCGCCATTTGCCCTGCTTCAGATCCCTGACCTGGCGTTTGATCTGCATGGCTTGGACAGCGTGCGGGAAGAGCAGGCCGGCTTTGACGGTGAGCACCTTCAGCGTGCGGCGTTCCTCGCGGCCGTGTCCGCGATCGCGCCGGCGGTCGGCAATGGGGACCCGTTTCCACAGCAGGCGTTTGAGCTGGGTGTGCAGGCTGGGCTGATTCTTCTTCACGATCAGTATGTAATGGGCGTTCTTCTTGGTCACCAGGAAGGTGGCATGATCGCGCTGGGTGTGCAGCGCGTCGGCGGTGAGGACACATCCGTCCAGGTCAAGACCTTCCAGCAGGGGCTGGAATCGGGTGATCTCGTTCGTTTTGCCGTCCACGTCGGTCTGGGCCAGCACCAAGCCGGAGTTGTGATCGAAGGCGGCCAGCAGGTGCACGGTGCTGTGTTCGGCCAGGCGAGCACCGCGTAGCGCCTTGCCATCCACCGCGATGGCCTGGCGTTGTCGGCCGCGCCCGGATGTCGGGGCGCTTTCGGCGTGTATCTGCAGGCGGGCGGTCAGCCACCCAGTGAGGATCGCATCGAGCATGTCGGCGTCGACAACCTCCAGCAACCGGCGGATCGTCGCCTCGTGTGGTGGCCGATGAGCTCCGATCACGGGGTCGCGTCTGACCTCCAATATGGCCTGGACCTGGACTGGAGCATCAGCGATCCATTCGCCGATCGCGGTGAAGGACCGCGCTCCGGCCAGGACCGCCGCTGCGGCCACTGCCAGTACCGAAGCCAGCGCGTGTCGGATCCCGCGTCGATCGCGCGGATCGGGAACCTGCCGTAACTGATCCAGCAGGCTGGCGTACTCGGCGACTACGACGGGCATGGAGTCGCAGCTCACTTCGGCCAGTTGGTTCAGGGCAGGGTTGATCGGCAATGATGAGGGGGCAGGCACGGCCTTCTCTGATCATTTGGCGTAGAGAACCTCATGATCTCGAAGATCGTGCCTGCTTGCTTACCGGCCGGCTTCGCGTCCGTCACTCCGCGAACCGGACATCACATCATTCAACGCCACTATGCCGGGGCCCTGGGGTGAGCCCGACCGCGAGCGCGAGCGTTATGACGCGTAGCAGGGTCAGGGCTCTGTCGGCTTTCCAGCTCGTCAGTGGTGTGGTTGCGAGCGTGGAGGACGCGGGCTGTTCCGCCCACTTGATCACTCCGTCCGCAGATCCGACCGCGAATCCGAACGCGAGCCCGAGCACGAGCCCGAACACGAGCACGCCCGCGAACTCGCCAAACCCGACCACGAGCCCGACCACGATCCCGACGGCGAGTCCACCCTTGAGGGGCCTTCACCCCGAGGTGTGGACATCTTGAGTGCCAGATCATAGAGATCTGGAGACCAAGGAGTTCCTCGTGGCCATGAAGGCCTACTCAGTTGAGTTCAAGACAGACGCCGTCGCGTTGTATCTGTCGGACCCGTCGCGGACGTACGCGTCGGTGGCCAAGGACCTGGGCGTCAACCGTGAGACGTTGCGCCTGTGGGTGCACCAGGCGCGGTCTGCCGGCACTGCTCCGAAGACGGGCTCGGTGAAGAGGCCGCCGACGGGATTGGTAACCTCCGGCAACGTGCTGGAAGAGGAGAACAAGCAGTTGCGGGCCCGGATCCGGGAACTGGAGCTGGAGCGCGAGATTTTGCGGCGGGCGGCCAAGTATTTCGCCGGGGAGACGAACTGGTGAGTCGCTTCCAGTTCGTTGCCGATCACCGTGACGCCTTCGGGGTGAAGCGACTGTGCCGAGTGCTGGAGGTCTCCCGGTCGGGGTTCTATCGGTGGGTGGCCGCCACACCGGCGAGGGCGGTGCGGACGGCGGCCGACGCTGCGCTCGCGGCGGAGATCAGGCAGATCCACGCCGACTTCGATGGCACCTACGGCAGCCCGCGGGTGACTGCCGAGCTGCGCGATGCGGGCCGGCGGGTCAATCACAAGCGGGTGGCGCGGATCATGCGGGTCTTCGGCATCGTCGGGCTGCATCTGCGTAAGAGGGTCCGCACCACGGTGCCCGAGCCCTCCCATCAGAAGATGCCCGACCTGATCAAGCGGGACTTCACCGCGGCCGCGCCGAACCAGCGGTACGTGGGCGACATCACCTATCTGCCCGTCGGTGAGGGACAGTTCTTGTATCTCGCGACGGTGCTGGACCTGCATTCACGTCGCCTGGCTGGTTGGTCGATCGCCGATCACATGCGCACCGAGCTGGTGACCGACGCGCTGCGGGCAGCCGCCGCCACGCGGGGTGGTGACCTGGCCGGGGCGGTCTTTCACTCCGATCACGGGGCGCAATACACCTCCGCCGACTTCGCCGCCGTGTGCAAGGAGTTCGGTGTTCGCCAGTCGATGGGCGCCGTCGGGACAAGCGCGGACAACGCTGCCGCCGAGGCGTTCAACGCCACTCTCAAACGCGAGACGCTGCAGGGCGCCAAACGCTGGTCCTCGGCCCGCCAGGCTCGCCTGGAGGTCTTCAAGTGGATCACTCGCTACAACACCCGAAGGAGGCACTCCAGCCTGAACTACCTCAGCCCGATCACCTACGAGCAGCGGTCCGATAGGGTCCTGCTCGCCGCATGACAGCTGGTGTCCACATTTTGGGGCCAAGGCCCGAGCCCGAAGATGAGCCACTTTGCGAGCGCATTTCGCAAGTGTTTGGTGAGGTTAGTTGTTCTTCCTGGCAGATGCAGATCGGCATATCCGGGAGTCTCGGTGAACCAGGTACCGCGCCCGAACGTGAGCCCGCTCACGAACCCGCCAATAAGCCCAAACGCGAGCCCGCCGTAGAACCCTGTCCTGAGCCCGAGCCCAAGCATGATCCCGAGCATGCTCGCAAGCAGGCCCGCAAGCCCGCCCGCAAGCCCGCCGGTAAGTCCGCCCACGAGCCCGGCCCGCCAGGCGGCGCGGCGTCGTCCGGTGTGAGGGATGGTGTGCTGGGCGAGTTGCCACCAGGCCAGGTCGTAGGTGCTGTGCTGTCGCAGCACACCGGCGAGGTAGGTCAAGTGGTCGCGGGCGCGATCGGGGTTCCAGGCGATGCGGGGCCGAAAGTGTTCGGCGGGGTCATCGCTGGGCGGTCGGCTGTCGATGACGGCGGCGATGAGGTGGTTGAACAAATGGGCCCGCAGCGTCTCCTCCTGCTGGGCCAGGTGGCCAATCAGGGGGGCAGGGTCGGTGGCGGGAGTGATGTAGACGGTGCGTATCAGCCACAGGCCCAGCGCAGTTCCCGCGAGCCGACTCAGGCCCGCGTGGGAGGCGGTTTGCAGCGCGGCCCAGATCGGCGTCCAGTCGTGGTGGGGCACCGGTGGCAGGCAGATGCGCAGGTAGTTTTCGGCGTCGGCAGGAGCGATCGGGGCCGGGGAGATGACCGCAGCAGCGGTCAGCACGTCGCCTGCTTGCTCGACTGCTTCGGCGAACTCATCGAAGCGACTGGTGAGGATGAATTGATCCCCTTGATTCAGCCGTCGGTTCAACGCGCCAATTACCGCGACGCGGGCTTGTTTGGGGATCTCGTCTAGGCCGTCCAGAATGGGCAGGATGTGGCCGTGGTCGAGGAGGGTTTTGGCGGCGTCGGGCCCGAATTGTGGGGCGTTCAGCGCCGGGTAGTCACGGGGCAGGCGGGTGGCGAGCCAGTCGTGCAGTCGTGGGTAAGCAGCGGTATCCCAGCCGTTGACTGGTACCAGAACCGGCACCGGATCGGTCGCATCCCGGCTGGGCCCCACCAGGTGCAGCAGCAACTGAATGGCCAGGGTCGTCTTGCCGGTCCCGGGCCTCCAGTAATGACCAGCCGACGGCGCCGCAATTCCCGGAAAGCATCGGCCAGTTCGGGGATCTGGTCGCTGGAACCGCCGAACGTCAACAGGTGCTCGCCGACCAGGCGCGGATGGTCCATCATTCTGACGTCGTCGACCAGACGCCAGGTGATCGAGATCGATTCGGGATCGTCCAGAGACCGAGTGATCGCCTCAGCGTCCCACTGGTTTTTAACCCGGTCGATCAGCGTCTGCTTCGCGTCGGCGATGGTTTTTTCGCTGGTTACCTGTCCGGGCGATGCGGATCGTTGCTTGGCCCAGATGAGTGCTCCTGCCGCCAAGGTGATTGCGGCCAGAGCAACTGCCATCAGATCGGCGATGTTGATCTGCTCTTTGAGATCCAGAGCTTTGGCGACCCTGCTCACCATGAAGGCCAATATGATCACCGCTGAGGCTGCCGCCAGGATCGGCCACCACGATCTGCGTCCGTTCACTGGCGCATTTTCTCGCGCCCATCACATCTGCGGGATGGATGTGCACAAAAAGTAATCAGATAGCTGCTGGGTGCGATCCGTTGCCTTCGCCGGCCACTGCCGCCGTTTCCGTCTCGATCTGACGCAATCGGTGTTTCCGCAGGTAGAAAATCGGCGCGAGCTCAGAGCAGGCCCATCAAGAGAGGAAGACACACCAGGACCAACATGACCAACTACGCCGCCAGACCAACACCACTATTTTCGGGGGATGTGCGCAGAGTCGACGACAGGGCCCAGGGACAGTGGCCGCAGATCCGTCAACGATGCCGCCTGCAACATGCACCGGCTACGCCACTTGCCGCCGTACATGAACGTTCTGGACTAAGGTTCTGTCTTAGCGATCATGGAAGCGGAGCGAACTGTCGTGGTGCGCGACGGGCAAGCTACCTATATTGCGATTCCATCACTTACCCCAAGTGAACGAGCCGAACGCGATGCAATGTCGGGATGAAGCGCATCACCAGACAGCAGCGGGTGACCGCGATCCTCTTAGGTATCGCGGTATTTATTGCGTTAAGCGGCGTAGCCGCTTCTGTAGCGTTCTTCACAGGTGATCCGCAGCCTATCAGTTTCTCCTGGCGAATCATTCTATCGTCGCTTGTTGCAGTGCTCGCGGCGCTGATCGTATTCAACCTGCAGAGCCGACAAGCTCTGCGACGACTCAAAGCAGCCGAGGAAGACCCGGGACAACGCATCCGCGACCGTATTGAGCGCGTCAACTTGGCATTCACTGAGCCTTTTTCATCCTTGGGCGAGCCGGTGGTTCTGAAGAACAGCGATGGCCTTGCACAGGTGTCCCGCCTTGCTGGGGCTGCAGCGGAGCTTTCGCAGGATGCGCCAGCTCTTGAGCTGGGCGTTCGCGCGCTCGCCTGGACCGCGCAGGCGGGCGTGTGACCGATTGGCCCGCTTCTGCGATCCGGGCTTGTTCTTGCCCTTGTATGGAGTGAGGACCGGGCCTTCGGCTCCCTGGTAGGCCTTGTCTGCGAGCGTGATGATCCCGGCCCGTTCCAGCTGGCGCAGGATGCCCCAGATCCGGGCGGCGCTCAGATCATGGGTCTTGCCCGGCAGCGCCCCGGAGGTCCATAAGATCGTCCCGTCTGGTGAGGCGATGACCTGGACGTTCATCCCGTGTACCCGGTGCTTACCGGAGAAGTACGGCCGGTCGGCCTTGACCCGGTCGGTGCGGATGAGGGTGCCGTCCAGCACCAGGTAGTGCAGGCCGTCCTTGCTCGCTTTGCGCAGCGCTTGCCGGAGCTTCGGGGAGCGTGTCGACAGCAGTTTTACCGTCTCCTCCACGTAGCGCCATGCGGTCGTGGTCGACACTCCGAACCCGGCTCCGAGCTCGCTGAAGGTATCGCCCTTGCGTAGGTAGACCAGTGTGAGCAGGGCCTGCTGTCCGGGGTTCAGCCGCCGCCAGGTTGACCCGATCGCCTTGCGACGTCTGCGGATCAGGCCGGCTACGTAGTTCAGCGTTGAACGCGACAAATCGACGGCGGCGCGATAGAACAGCACCCGGAGCTCCTGGTTGTGACGGGCGTGGTTGTGGTGATCAACCCGTCTACCAGGAGCTTCTCTATGTCATCAGGCGAACGGCAGGCTCGCGATCAGGCTGTGACTTGCGGACCGCCATTAGAGGATGAAAAAGGTTCACTGAAGCCGCCACCCTCATGGAGGACCTACAGCGTGACCTCGCTGCCCAGCAGACCGCTCGCGAAGAACTCCTCGCACAGGCCGAAGAACAGCAACGGCTTCTCGCTGTCGACCATGAGCAGGCCGAGAACATTCGGCAGATTCTGATCGGTGAAACCAAAGCCACGATCCGCGCCGAGCGACGTCAGGAGTGGATGTTTTTCGCCCTCGGTGCGATGATCTCCATCCCCATCGGGGTCGTCATCAACGTGCTCGTCCCCTGACATGAAGAACGTGCCCGACCTCAGATCGAGGTCAGGCACGTTGTGGATCCGGAGCTACAGGCTTTGAAAAACCGGCCGTTCTGACAGCCTGCTACGCCACCTGCCATCGCGCGAGCATCTTGGACTCCTACTCGCTGCCGACCGTCCCATCGGTGGGCACTTCAGGGCGTCGTCCGCCTTGGTTAGTGTCCGCTTACGCCCGGACAAGACGAAGGGCGTGCAGTACAACTGCACGCCCTTCAGGAAGCAGCGGTTCAGATCGGACAGTCACCTCGCGCGTAGGGCACCTGGGCCAGCGCAGTACCCGGTTCGGCAAGCCGCGAACGGCTGATCACGCAGGAAAGCACCTACCTCCTACGAGGCGGGGTGTATCGCTCCCAGGCGTCTCTTCAGACGATACGAATCGACAAAATCTGTCAAGGGAAAGTCTTCTTCTTATGTTAAAAAATTCCACCTCAGGGCGAAATTCGACCCGAGCTACTTCTTGTATTGATGCCAAAGAGTTACGGTCCTGCAACGCGTTTTGCATTCTGCAGACAGGCGAGGGATGTATAGCCACGTTTCAGGTCATCAGGTGCTTCTCTGGCGCTGACCTGATAGTGCGACACCCACGGATTGGTCCATAGAATCTCACAGCTACCATCAATCAGGCGGATGTTTGAGGCGTCTTCTACGCACCCCCAGCCCAGGAGTTCCGATGGCGAATCAGTACGGCCCGCAGGACCCGTATCACCAGCCACAGCAGCCGTACGAACAGCCACCGCAACCGCCAGCCGGCTACCCCCAGCAGCAACCATACGGTCAGCCCTATGGACAGCCGTATCCCCCGCCCGGCTATGGATACGGTCCACCTCCGCAGAAGCCGGGTAGGGGCGCCGTGGGGCCTTGGCCCCAAAATGTGGACACCAGCTGTCATGCGGCGAGCAGGACCCTATCGGACCGCTGCTCGTAGGTGATCGGGCTGAGGTAGTTCAGGCTGGAGTGCCTCCTTCGGGTGTTGTAGCGAGTGATCCACTTGAAGACCTCCAGGCGAGCCTGGCGGGCCGAGGACCAGCGTTTGGCGCCCTGCAGCGTCTCGCGTTTGAGAGTGGCGTTGAACGCCTCGGCGGCAGCGTTGTCCGCGCTTGTCCCGACGGCGCCCATCGACTGGCGAACACCGAACTCCTTGCACACGGCGGCGAAGTCGGCGGAGGTGTATTGCGCCCCGTGATCGGAGTGAAAGACCGCCCCGGCCAGGTCACCACCCCGCGTGGCGGCGGCTGCCCGCAGCGCGTCGGTCACCAGCTCGGTGCGCATGTGATCGGCGATCGACCAACCAGCCAGGCGACGTGAATGCAGGTCCAGCACCGTCGCGAGATACAAGAACTGTCCCTCACCGACGGGCAGATAGGTGATGTCGCCCACGTACCGCTGGTTCGGCGCGGCCGCGGTGAAGTCCCGCTTGATCAGGTCGGGCATCTTCTGATGGGAGGGCTCGGGCACCGTGGTGCGGACCCTCTTACGCAGATGCAGCCCGACGATGCCGAAGACCCGCATGATCCGCGCCACCCGCTTGTGATTGACCCGCCGGCCCGCATCGCGCAGCTCGGCAGTCACCCGCGGGCTGCCGTAGGTGCCATCGAAGTCGGCGTGGATCTGCCTGATCTCCGCCGCGAGCGCAGCGTCGGCCGCCGTCCGCACCGCCCTCGCCGGTGTGGCGGCCACCCACCGATAGAACCCCGACCGGGAGACCTCCAGCACTCGGCACAGTCGCTTCACCCCGAAGGCGTCACGGTGATCGGCAACGAACTGGAAGCGACTCACCAGTTCGTCTCCCCGGCGAAATACTTGGCCGCCCGCCGCAAAATCTCGCGCTCCAGCTCCAGTTCCCGGATCCGGGCCCGCAACTGCTTGTTCTCCTCTTCCAGCACGTTGCCGGAGGTTACCAATCCCGTCGGCGGCCTCTTCACCGAGCCCGTCTTCGGAGCAGTGCCGGCAGACCGCGCCTGGTGCACCCACAGGCGCAACGTCTCACGGTTGACGCCCAGGTCCTTGGCCACCGACGCGTACGTCCGCGACGGGTCCGACAGATACAACGCGACGGCGTCTGTCTTGAACTCAACTGAGTAGGCCTTCATGGCCACGAGGAACTCCTTGGTCTCCAGATCTCTATGATCTGGCACTCAAGATGTCCACACCTCGGGGTGAAGGCCCGTGTTCTGGCTTCTCATCGTCTGCGTACCCATCTTGCTGCTATTCAGCTGCGTTGCGACCGTCGTCAGTATCGGCGGCGATACCACGGTGACCACGCAGGAGGACCGGCCCGGCGCTGTGCGGTCGGCCGCCCCTGAGAGCACCCAGCCTTCACCGGTTCAAGAGGCCGAGTCTCCGGCCGCCGCCGAGAACACCCAGCCTTCACCGGTTCAAGAGGCCAAGCCTTCGGCCGCCGCTGTTGGCGGCGCGATCACTCTGCAGGGACGTGATTCTGGACTACAGGTCGCTGTGACCCTCGTAAAGGTCGTCGAAAACGCGAAACCAAAAAACGACTACTCCAAGCCGGAGACCGGAAATCGCTTCTTCGCGGTCCAGTTGATACTTAACAACACGGGCCAAGCGGCCTACAGCGACAGTCCTACCAATGGCGCCTACGTGATTGACGCCGAAGGCCAGCAATACTCCTCAGCGTACGGGGACGTGCAGGAAGGCGTGTCGTTCCACGGGTCAGTGACGATGGGGGCCGGTGACAGCCGTAAAGGCATCATCGTCTTCGAGGTGCCCCAGGCTGCGAAGATCAGCAAATTTCAGTTCGCACTGAATAGCGGATTCGCTGACCAAAAGGGTGAGTGGCTCACGCAAGCTGCGGGGTAGCGAAGTCTCCTGATCTCTCGCACAAAGCGGGCCCTGCGCTATGGCCTGAGATTGTGATATCTCCAGGAAGGCGACACTTCCTCATCGAGGCGGAACCGTCTGCCCTTCTCCAGGGTCGCAGCAGCCGCACCCGCCAGCGCCGGTGATTCCCGCTGCTGCTGACCTTGAATACTGCGAGGGACGCCCGCTCTCCTTCGGGATGGCGGATGCTTCTTCTGGAGCTCCCAACAAAACCACGCTCACCGGCCAACCCGCGGCACTGGCCAGCCGTCTTACAGGCGTCTCATCTCTCTGCTTGTAGCCGTACAAAGCGAAGGGGCCCCCAAGATGGGGGGCCCCTTCGCTGTCCGTACCGATGGACCAGCGAGGCCTACAAGTAGTTGCCGTCACGGCGCAGGAACCAATGTCAATGCAGATCAGTGGTCCCCCTCAAGCGCACTTGAAGATCTTTCGGAAGCTCTGACCTGCATATCTGTTGAAAATTTCGCCGACACTACGGGGACCCGTATGCGCCTACATCACGGGATCGTCTCTGGGATGCCTTCTCAGCTCTGCCAGACGTTGTAGTCGACGTAGTAATCCGCGCCAACCTGGAAGTAGGCCCGGCGCCACCCCTTACTCACTTCGTCTTGCCTGATCACTTGAGTGCCGAGGAGGTCGTCGCCCCCTATATTGTCGTGTTCTAGTGCCCATACGCGCATTTCCGGTCCGCTCATGACCATTTGCCTGTCTACGTTCCGCGTGCGTCCACCCTTCATTTCCCCGCGCCATATTTCAATATGGTCGAACTTCAGGCTGACATCATCGACACCGGACTCAAAGATGCCGCCGGGATCGTTGGGCCTAGTGCAGTGGAAGTTCGCGAAGTGCACCATGATGAGGCCCTTCCGCTGCGCCCGTAGCTTGGACCCCTGAGCGGAAGCCGGAGCGGCATACGCCCCGACCACTGCGGCTCCGACGAGACCAGCCGTCACGCCGAGCGTCTTGGACATGAAGGCCCGTCGGCCTGGAGTTTCGATGGCAGGGCGCCGGCAGACACCTTCCGGCGTCTGTGGGGTATTCATATGTATTTCTCCTGCCGTGGGTTCGTGTGTGCGGAGCGTGACGCCGAGGAGGCTTCTTGCGCTAAGTGTTCGCTTAGGTGCGCATAGTAGTCAATCATTGAAGCTGGCGTGTTGCGCTTGCGTCTGTACCGGTATGCGACCTACAACAGCGGCCGAAAATGCAGAACGCGCCCGGCCTCGGATCGAGGTCAAGCGCGTTGTGGTTCCCGTGGCTACAGGTGGGCGACCGGGTTGTCCCTCCACTTGTCGCCTTCCTCGATGTACCCGAGCATTGCCTTGCTGCCGTCGGCCCAACCGCCATGCCTTGAGATCTTCTCCAACTGAGCACCGGCCTTACGTGCTTCCGTAGCGAACCCGCGCCGCAAACTGTGGCCGGTCCAGCGACCTTCTAGGCCAGCAGTGTTGGCAATCCGGGTAACGACCTCGGCAGCGGCCTCGGCAGTAATCCGGCCCTCGGGGTCACCGATGGCTACGCCCTTGCGCATCATCTGCCGCGTGTCGATGTTGCCGAGGATGTCGACGCGCACGAAAAGCGGCCCGCTGGTGCGACCTTTCTCGGCCATGGCGGCGATCAAGGCCAGAACCGTACGGACGGGGCAGGTGTCTGCCTTCCCACCGCCGTAGGTCACTGCGACCTCGGTGTACTTCTTGATCTTGCGCCGGTAGATGTTGACCAACAGGCCGTCCTCGGTCGCGGTGACGTCGGCGATGTTCAGGGCGGAAAGCTCAGAGACGCGGGCAGCGGTGGCGTAGCCCAGCAGGAGGAGGGCAGCGTTGCGCTTACCGGCGAGAGTCGACCGGTCGATCTTGTCCAGCATCGACCGCAAGGGATCGCGTCCGGCCGGTGCTGCCTTGCGAGTCTGCGCCGCAGGGTTGTGCGTCGTGGCGAGGTACTCGCGGTAGCCGGAGAGGACCTTCCTGGCGCCCTTCGTCTGCGGCGGGTTGACGTCGGCCGCGTTGTGCCACGTGCGGATCGCTGCCAAAGCGCGCTCAATGCTTGCCGGGCCCAACGGCTTGCCGGTGCGGGCAGAAATGGCGGTCGTCAGGTGGGTCACGTATTCCGTCATGGTTTGCGAGGTGGCGGGCATTGAGACGCGACCCTGCGAGACACACCAAGCGTCGAAGGCCTTCCAGTCCTTCGTGTAGGCCCGCATGGTGCTGGCGGGAATTCCGGCGGCGACAGCGTCCCGAGCGGCATCGCTCAGGAAGTGATCGGCATCGGTGTGGATGGCAACCGCAGAGGCCGGAGCGTAGGCGGGCACGATCTCCGCCAGAACAGGGCGGCCAGCGACCTCGATCTCACGGGAGGCAATCTCAGTCACGGGGGTGTCCTTCGGTAGCGACTAGGTCAACAAGTGCTCTTGAGAAGAAATATTATCACGAGCACTCTCCAAATTGATCTAGAGGAGGCCCTATGAGGTCGCAAACAGGCAACGATGGCGATCAAGGGCAGAAAACGGCTTACGCCTACGACGGTTCTGCTAAGGCGAGGGAGTGGAGCCGATGACCGCGTCACATGAGCGTCGTCGAGCTCGACCGTCACGGCATCAAGGGCATGTGTCCCGTCGGCCTGGCCCACGTTGCCTGCGGTCGGCGTCGGCGCCACGGATCCGCAAAAAATGCGCGCGGTCGATGAGGCAGGGGCATGCCCAGTTCATCCGCGTCACGGTTGGCTTGCCCACTGACACTGCGTGCCCCCACAGGTACAGGTCCAGCTCCCTACCAGCCCTTGACATATATGAAGAGGGGGCACCCTTAAACGGCCCTCATGAAGAGACACCCGCCCGGTCATTCAGGTGGATGGGCCACCCCGAGTTAGTTGGAGGCTCCGATACCTGGAAGGGTGAGGAGTTATGGCACCACCGAGGAAGTATGCCCCTGAGCTGCGGGAACGCGCTGTCCGTATGGTTTTCGAGCTGCGTGCGGCCGGTGAGGGGGCGGGCGTGCTGGCCCGGGTCGCAGACCAGCTCGGGGTGCACCGCGAGGCGCTACGGACCTGGGTGCGCCAGGCCGAGGTCGATGGCGGGAAGCGCCCGGGGACATCGACTTCTGACGCCCAGCGGATCACCGAACTCGAGCGTGAGAATCGCGAGTTGCGGCGGGCGAACGAGATCCTGAAGGCCGCCTCGGCGTATTTCGCCCGGGAACTCGATCCCAGACTGCCGCGCTAGTCGAGTTCATCGATACCCATCGCGAACGGTTCGGTGTGGAGCCGATCTGTGCCGTGCTGGAGTTCGCGCCGTCCACGTACTGGGCGGCGAAGAAACGGGAGTCGAATCCGTCGGCTCGTGCGGTCCGGGACGAAGAGGTGAAAAAGGAGATCCTGAAAGTGTGGAACGGCCCGGGACGTGGCCTATATGGGGCGCGGAAGGTGTGGGGCCAGCTCAACCGCCAGGGCGTCACGGTCGCCCGGTGCACGGTCGAGCGGCTGATGCGCGAGCTGGGCCTGTGCGGGGCGACCTGGTCGCGCAAACGGCCCCGGACCACCGTCCCCGGCGCCGATCGACCCGGTGACCTGCTGGAACGCAACTTCACCGCGGGCCGGCCGGACCTGCGATGGGTCGCGGACATCACCTATGTCGCCACCGCCTCCGGCTGGGTGTACACCGCGTTCGTCCAGGACCTGTACTCCCGTCGGATCGTCGGCTGGCAGGTCGCCGACCACCTGGGCACCGATCTGGCACTCGACGCCCTGGAAATGGCGATCTGGGCGCGTGGAGGCGTCATCGATGACCTTGTTCACCATTCCGATAGAGGCGTTCAATATACTTCTATCCGCTACGCCGAACGGCTCGACCAGGTCGGTGCGGCTCGTTCTGTGGGCAGCAAAGGCGATTCGTATGACAATGCCGCTGCGGAGTCGCTCAACAGTCTCTACAAGAAGGAGCTAATCGAGTTCCATGGCGGCTGGAAAGGCGTCATGGATGTGACGATTTCCACCATGGAATGGGTTGCCTGGTATAATTCTGAAAGGCTACATTCTTACTGCGGGAACGTTCCTCCGGCCGAGTACGAGGAGACGTTCCACCGATCAACCGCCGACGGCGGCCTGGCGATCGAGAACCAAGCGATCTAGCCTCCAACTTCACCGGGGCGGCCCAGGATATCGGCTCCACGCGCTACACAGTGGCCTGAAATATGGAACTCGCGGATGCCCGGAAGCAGGCTTGCCAGCATGCGCGGTCATCGAATCGGGCTCTCCATGTCGTTACGGATGGGCAGCCGCATTCCAAGGCGCCCGCCTCGGGGGTGCTGGGGCCTTCACCCCGAGGTGTGGACATCTTGAGTGCCAGATCATAGAGATCTGGAGACCAAGGAGTTCCTCGTGGCCATGAAGGCCTACTCAGTTGAGTTCAAGACAGACGCCGTCGCGTTGTATCTGTCGGACCCGTCGCGGACGTACGCGTCGGTGGCCAAGGACCTGGGCGTCAACCGTGAGACGTTGCGCCTGTGGGTGCACCAGGCGCGGTCTGCCGGCACTGCTCCGAAGACGGGCTCGGTGAAGAGGCCGCCGACGGGATTGGTAACCTCCGGCAACGTGCTGGAAGAGGAGAACAAGCAGTTGCGGGCCCGGATCCGGGAACTGGAGCTGGAGCGCGAGATTTTGCGGCGGGCGGCCAAGTATTTCGCCGGGGAGACGAACTGGTGAGTCGCTTCCAGTTCGTTGCCGATCACCGTGACGCCTTCGGGGTGAAGCGACTGTGCCGAGTGCTGGAGGTCTCCCGGTCGGGGTTCTATCGGTGGGTGGCCGCCACACCGGCGAGGGCGGTGCGGACGGCGGCCGACGCTGCGCTCGCGGCGGAGATCAGGCAGATCCACGCCGACTTCGATGGCACCTACGGCAGCCCGCGGGTGACTGCCGAGCTGCGCGATGCGGGCCGGCGGGTCAATCACAAGCGGGTGGCGCGGATCATGCGGGTCTTCGGCATCGTCGGGCTGCATCTGCGTAAGAGGGTCCGCACCACGGTGCCCGAGCCCTCCCATCAGAAGATGCCCGACCTGATCAAGCGGGACTTCACCGCGGCCGCGCCGAACCAGCGGTACGTGGGCGACATCACCTATCTGCCCGTCGGTGAGGGACAGTTCTTGTATCTCGCGACGGTGCTGGACCTGCATTCACGTCGCCTGGCTGGTTGGTCGATCGCCGATCACATGCGCACCGAGCTGGTGACCGACGCGCTGCGGGCAGCCGCCGCCACGCGGGGTGGTGACCTGGCCGGGGCGGTCTTTCACTCCGATCACGGGGCGCAATACACCTCCGCCGACTTCGCCGCCGTGTGCAAGGAGTTCGGTGTTCGCCAGTCGATGGGCGCCGTCGGGACAAGCGCGGACAACGCTGCCGCCGAGGCGTTCAACGCCACTCTCAAACGCGAGACGCTGCAGGGCGCCAAACGCTGGTCCTCGGCCCGCCAGGCTCGCCTGGAGGTCTTCAAGTGGATCACTCGCTACAACACCCGAAGGAGGCACTCCAGCCTGAACTACCTCAGCCCGATCACCTACGAGCAGCGGTCCGATAGGGTCCTGCTCGCCGCATGACAGCTGGTGTCCACATTTTGGGGCCAAGGCCCTGCCTCTACGGCACGCCACAATGAGGCCCGGTGGTGAAACCGGGATCGAGCACCGCCGCCAAGACTGGCAAGTTCGCCGAAAACTTCCCGCAATGAAGCCCGGCTATGAAGTCGGGATGAAGCGCCATCGAGTGGGAGTCGGCGTGGGCCGGCGTCACGCCACAATGAGGCCCGGTCGCGAAACCGGGATCGAACCAGAGAAAGACGCCGAACGCGGCTGAAAGCTGTACGACCCGCAATGAGGCCCGGCGGCGAAACCGGAGTGAAGCCTGGACGCGTTCGCAAAGGCGGGCGGTGCGCCTTTCGTCCCGCAATGAGGCCCGACGGTAAGTCGGGATGGAGCTGCTGCTAGGAGGTAGTGGGGGTGTCGCTGGCACGGTCGCCGCAATGATGCCCGGTAGTGAAACCGGGATGGAGCACGTCGATCCGTGGGACGGCATGTTCCCGGCTCGCGACCCGCAATGAAGCCCGGCGATGAAACCGGGATGGAACGCGCCGCCCAGCGGTTGAAGATCGAGCAGCTCCAGCACCCGCAATGAAGCCCGGCTATGAAGCTGGGATGGAGCAACTACCTTGGCGACACCGCCAATTTCACCCTGGTCCCGCAATGAAGCCCGGCGATGAAACCGGGATGGAGTCCTGGCCGGTGAACGCATATACGGAGGACATCACATGCCCGCAATGAAGCCCGGCGATGAAGCCGGGATGGAGCTCTCTCGACGTTGACACCAAAACGGCTCAGGCGCAGCTGGACCCGCAATGAAGCCCGGCGATGAAGCCGGGATGGAGCGACGGCCCCGACGGGGGCGTCGATCATCGTGGACGTCCCGCAATGAGGCCCGGCGGTGAAACCGGGATGGAGCCTCCACGTCGGCGAGCGCCACGTAAGCCGCCGTCTCCCCGCAATGAAGTCCGGCGATGAAACCGGGATGGAACCCGCCCAGGCATCCGGCTCCACGGCGTCGCCATGACCCCGCAATGAAGCCCGGCCGTGAAATCGGGATGAAGGCGCAGATCTGGACCGGCAACGAGCTGAAGAGCTACCCGCCGCAATGAGGCCCGGCGGTGAAACCGGGATGGAGCGGCTGGTGGGAGGTGGGTCTGTTCACTCCAGATAGCCTCCCGCAATGAGGCCCGGTAGTGAAACCGGGATGGAGCAGTTCGTGAGCTGGGGAAATAACCGAACGTGCACGGGATGGTACGCAAGAGTTAGCCGTTTTGTCCGTGAAACGGCTTGGTTGGGGTTGGGAACCTCCCCGGGAAAGCGTGCGTACTTGAGGTTCCGAACTCAGGCCGCGGGGATTCGCGGGGAACCAGTTTTGCTTGTGGTGTTGTCAAGGAGCGATCGAACCGAGGGAGCCGAACGAGAGATCAGTCTGGCCCATTAGCGATGCAGACAGGAACGAGGACGCCGGCGCTCTTGCCGCCTTCGATGGGCTGACGTTCTGCTCCGTAGACGTCGAAGACGCCCAGAGGGATAAGACCCTTGTGTTCCAGGGGATGGACAGGATAGCCAACTGTCCTTGTCGCGTGGGTGCGGGCCGCAGGGATGGGTGGTCGAGCAGTGCTTGGACGGCGTGGATGTCGAGGGCGGGTTTCCACAGAGGCCAGATCATCACGGTGCGCCGGTTGCGGCGGAGACGTTTCGGCCGTCCCCGGTGACGCGTAGCAAAGGCAGAGCTTGTGTGGCCAGCCAGGTGGCGCCGGGAACCCGACGGCGAGGGATTTGCCCGAAGGATGGTCGGCGGCGCTCCTCCGGACTCGCCGCAATGGGGCCCGACAGTGACGCCGGGATCGAACGACCAACGTAGTGGAGCCCAAGATAAAAAGATCTTGGGGTTGCCGATTTTAGAGCATTCGAACCACTGAAAGCAGCCGCAATGGAGCCGAGATGAGTCCTCGGGGCGAAGTAAAATCTTTACTTTTTTGAGTCCGGTGGTCGACGAGCGGCGACCTTCCCACCGGGTGGGTCTGAGCGTTGGATTTCGACCTTGGCGGAAATACCTCGATTAGTTTCGAGGTCTCCCCTCAAGGCCCAACGACGAAAGAGTATCCCCTTTCCCCCGACCTCTCTCCTCTTCCGGCGCCAGAGGAGGAGAAGTGGCCCGGCAAGGGCTAAAACATACATCAACGGCGCGTATGTGCTAATTTCTTGGAGCATCTCTTCGGTTTCTGCTTGCAGTGATTACCCGACCTTCACGAGTCTGGCGACGCATCCATGATCAATCAATCGATTTCCGATAAGTCTAAATGTGGGTGGTTTGCACATTATGGGAAGTTCTGTGACAAGTGCAGCAAAATAGCCCCTTTCACTCTTGGTCTTCCTCCGTCAAGCCGTCGGCGCTCCTTGAAGATCTGTCGGTAGCTTCTGGCATCCTCAACAGTTGTGCCGCTAAGCGGGAATATTTGTGAGGTAATGCGATGATTGACGCCTTTGCGGATTTCGTTCTCCGTGCGACCGATCAGGCTTATGGTCCGTATCCGTACCAGGAGCAGTTGGCGGCGGAGGGATTTCCGCAGGTCCTGCGGGTGCCGACCGGGGCGGGCAAGACGATGGCGGCCGTGTTGCCCTGGGTATGGCGCCGTAACGTCTGCCCGGAGGAGACCCCACGTCGGCTGGTCTACGTCTTGCCACTACGTGGCCTGGTCGAGCAGACGGTCGGTCACATCACGACATGGCTGAGCCGCGTCGGGATGTCGAACGAGGTCGGTGTGCACGTCCTGATGGGCGGAGTCGATCGCGACGATTCGGCCTGGCAGTCTCATCCGGACAAATCCGCGATCCTGGTCGGCACGCAGGACATGGTGCTCTCTCGGGCCTTGATGCGTGGATATGCCGAGCCCCGGCCACGCTGGCCGATCTCGTTCGCACTGCTGCACACTGACACCCAGTGGGTGTTCGATGAGACCCAGCTGCTCGGTCCGGCGTTGCCGACGTCGATTCAGCTGCAGGCGTTCCGCGATCGGATGGGAACGGCCACGCCGACCGCCACCATGTGGATGTCGGCCACGTTGTCGCCCGAGGACATCGCCACCATCGATCACGCTCCCGCGACTCGGGTCATGCAGTTGAGTCTTGAGGATCGCCACGGTCCGCTGAAACGCCGCCTTGACGCCACGCGGACCGTTCACCGGCTCAACCTCACCGATGACACCAATCGGTATCCCGCGGAAGTCGCCGCTGCGCTGGCTGACCACCATCGTGCGGGCACTCGCACGATCGGCGTGTTCAACACGGTTGATCGGGCAGCGGCGGTGTACGAGCAGCTACTCAAGGCCGCCCCTGACGCTGATCTGCTCCTGGTGCATTCCCGGTTCCGGCCGGTAGAGCGTCGCGCTGCGGCCGATCGGCTGGCGGCTGAGCTTTCGCCGGCTGGGCAGATCGTGGTGACCACACAGGTCCTTGAGGCAGGAATCGACATCTCCTCGCGCACCCTATTCACCGAGGCGGCGCCCTGGAGTTCGGTCGTGCAACGGGCGGGTCGATGCAATCGAGCCGGAGAGTACGGCCCCGGTGAGGCGGTACTGCTGTGGGCGCCGCCTCCGGCGGGCCGTGCGACAGCGGCCCCCTACGACGAGGGCGACCTCGCCGAAACCGCGTCTGCGCTAACCGCGCTGGAGGGGCAGGCAGTCACCTCAACCGACTTACAAGACCACCCGGTCAAGCAGGCACAAGCCTTGTATCCCCTGCTACGCCGACGTGACTTGCTTGACCTGTTCGACACGATGCCCGATCTCACCGGCAACGACATCGACGTCACGCCGTGGATCCGCGACGCCCAAGACCGGACGCTGTTGGTGGCCTGGCGGCGCTGGGCCGGCGGACAACCCGGCGAGGACGAACTTTTCCCCCACCGAGACGAGCTGTGCCCCGCCCCGATCAATGATGTCCGGGACCTCGTGACCGGCAAGCAGACCGGCAAAAATCAGATGCTGTTGTGGGCGCAAGATCCTCTGGGCGGAAAATGGCGGCGCGCCCGAAGCGACGATCTACGCCCAGGCGGCGTGCTGCTTGCTGACGCCACCAAGGGCGGCTACGACCCAGCGCTGGGGTGGGCGCCCAAGTCCGGGGCGCCGGTAATGCCCGTCGCTGAGATGAGCGCCGCAGAGGAGTCGGGCGACACGCTGCCCGATGACAGTCCCAGCTTCCGCCGCGGCCGCTGGGTCACGCTGCTCGAACATCTCGGCGACGTCGATCGCGAAGTTGCGTCTCTTGCTGAGGAACTGGCGCCGCTGCCCGGCCTGACACCCACCATGATTGAGGCGGCGATACTCGCCGGCCGCTATCACGACCTCGGCAAGGCCCACCCGGTGTTCCAGACCACGCTGACCGGCGCCGATCAGAAGACGCCCGAGGCCGACATCCTCAACGACGGCGACCATGTTGAGGGGCCGGCCTCGCTGTGGGCGAAGTCTCCGCATCGAAGCGGGCGGCACAGCAGGCGGTATTTTCGCCACGAGTTGGTGAGCGCGCTGATGCTGCTGCATCCCGACTGCCGGTTGCTCGACGATGCGGCCGAGCCCGATCTGGTGGCCTACCTTGCTGCCGCACACCATGGCAAGGTCCGCCTCTCGGTCCGTTCCGTGGGCGACGAGAGCGGCGAAGAGCCGCCGCGCATCCTCGGTGTAGCGGCGGGAGACCTTGTTCCTGCGGTCCAGGTGCCGTACGGCGGGCAGACACCCGAGATCATTCTCGATCCGGCGATGCTTCTGCTCGGGGGTGAGAACGGCCGCCCCTCCTGGGTCAGCTGGGTCCTGAAGCTGCGAGATCGCCCCGATTTGGGACCGTTCCGGCTTGCTTTCCTGGAAGCGCTGGTCCGCGTCGCCGACTGGCGGGCCAGCGCTACCTACGACGTGCCGGCCGCTGCGGGGGATGCGAAGTGAGCTCGATCATGCTGCGTGGCTGCGCGGCGACTACCCTCGCCGGCTATCTCCAGGCTCTCGGTCTGCTGCGCGTGCTCACGCTGCAACGTGACCCGGGTGCTCGGCTGCACTGGGTGGGTAATCGGCCCGTCCTGACGACCGGGCTGGACCACGAAGAGCTGCTCGACTGGCTGATTGACGCCTACCGGCCCAGCCCGATCATCTCCCCGTGGAACTCCGGCTCCGGCTTCGCAGGTAACGGCAAGAGCCCAGCGGCCGAACGCGCGCTGACCGCCATAGCCGACTCCACGACCGAACGGCTCGCGCCACTGCGTGCGGCCATCCATGCTGGTCGCGCCGTTGTCGTTGAGGCGCGCCGCCGCAGCTACGGCGGCACGGGTGAAGAGTTGTGGGCCAAAGAGCACAAGACCGATGTCATTCAGCTGTGTCGCAACATGCTGCCCGATGATGCCCTCCTGTGGATCGACGCGGCGGTAGCCCTCACCGCCGCCCATCCCGCCTACAATCCGCTCGCCGGCACAGGCGGGAACTTCGGCCGCCAGGAGCTGTCAGCCACCTTTCTCCAGCGGCTGCTCGTGTTGATCGGTCCAGATGCTGACCGGACCCGCTCACGCCGATGGGGCCAAGCGGTGCTGATGGGTGATGAGTCGGTGCCGTATCTGCGGGAAACCGTGGGTCAATACGATCCCGGCCGAGCCGGAGGCATCCACTCCTCACCCGGTGAGAAGAGCGACGACTCCGGGTTCGTCAACCCCTGGGCCAACGTACTCACCTTGGAAGGGGTGCTGTTGTTCGCCGGGGCCACGGTCCGCCGTCACGGCACCGAGGCCAGTAGTGCTGCGTTGCCCTTCCTCACCCGCAGCACAGCCGTCGGCCATAGCACCGCTGCCGAAGCCGAAACGGTCAAGGGAGAGCTGTGGGCTCCGCTGTGGCCGCGCCCGGCGACGCTCGCCGAGATCGGTCAGTTGCTGGGTGAGGGGCGAGCCACCTGGCGGGGTAGGCAAGCGCGGACCGGCTTGGACTTTGTCTTGGCCGTGGCCGCGCTCGGCGTCGATCGAGGCATCGGATCCTTCAGCAGATTCGTCATTGCCGAGCGCCTTGGCCAAAATCCCCTCGCAGTCGCCGCCGGGCGCGTCCAGGTCCGCAGGCACCCCGAGGAACGCCTGCTGCGTGCCCCGTATGACTGGGTGCGCCGGGTACAGCGCGCCGGTCTGCTTCCGGCTGGGATCGCCACCGCGGTCCGGCAGGTTGAGCGTGAGATCTACGCGGTGGCGACCGGTGAAGGCCCGGGAGCGCTACGTCGCTTCGTCATCGCCTTCGGCCGTCTCCACGAAGCCGTTGCCCGCTCCGGCGCCATACGCGCTCAAGTTCCCCCTTTCAGCAGCCGCGAGACGTCCTGGGCGCCGGTGCTAGGTGATGGAGGAGAGGAGTTGCGCATCGCGCTGGGTTACGCCGGACTCCGCGACGCTCGACCGCGTCCCCACGCCGGTCTGCGGGAACTGCTGACCCGGATAAGCATCAGCGCTGCTGCGGGTTTGACCTGGTCCGACCAGCCTGCGACCGGTATCGAGATCACCGGTTCCACGCTGGCCAAGGCCCTGGCCGAAGCCCACCGTCGACGCACCTTCCTGCCTCCGGCCGCCGACTCTCGTCCCGGAGCGAAAGACCTGCCGACTGAGCCGATCTCCTCACGGGCGGCTTTCCCTCATGGGCGATGGGTGCCCGCGGCACTGCTGGAACGATTCACACTCGGCGACACCAACGATGAGCTGATCGCCGATTATCTACGGGGATTACTTGTCCTGGGTTGCGACGCCAAGGCCGCCGAACCCTTCGGCGACGAAGATCGGCACGCGCGCCATCCGATCATCCGCATCTTTTTGCCGTTCTTCGGCACCCATGCGCTGAACATGCAGATTGGCACGCCACCTCGTCCGGTGACGATCGATTTTTCCCCTCGGGCCGACTGGGTCCCCCGCCTGATCGCCGCCGGGCCCTCGAACGTGCTGGCCGATGTGCTGCTGCGGCTGAAGCTGGCCGGCTGCCCGCCGGTGGTCACCGAACCCGCTTTACGGGCAAACAGGATCGACGGCGTGCGCCTGGCCGCCGCTCTCCTCCTTCTCGTCCCACCCGCGCATCGCATCCGCGCGCTGAACGCCACCTGCCAAATCCCCACCCCCGACCTGTCCGACCAGAACGAAGGAATTCTTACGTGATCCCCCTGGACGTCCCCCGGCTCCGTTTCACTGCTGAACTGCAGCCACTCCTCGGCTCGACGTTCCAGCCCACCGGCTTCCCCGACATCGGCGCAGCGGTGTTCGAGCGATTCGACGATGACGGCCAGACGACCGAGGCGCTGCTGGTCGAATCCGTCCAATCCATGGCCAACCGGCTGGAAGCCATGGCATGGGACCGCGGCGCTCAGCAACCGGTCGATCTGCTGGCAGCTCTGCCGTACGTGCGCGTCGAGCAGGCCGGCACCGGGGAATACCGCACCTCCAGCCGGGTGGAGGCCCACCGGCTCACCTCAGCGTTCGTCCGTGACGCCGAGCTGGACGGCGTCAAGATGGCCGAGGTGCTCCGTGAACGACTCGGTCTGGTCAAAGACACCCCGCTGAGCTATCCGCGGATGGCTGCGGCCCTGCTGCGCTTGGACCCGTTCTGCCTGCTGCACGGAGTCTTCTTCAATCAGAAAGTCTGGGTGGGGCAGCCCCGGTTCACTCGCGCGGTGTCCGGTGTCATCGAGGCGCACGACGTGCGCCGAGCCGTGAGCGGCGGCCGTAAATCCGATCTCGTACGGCACGGCCTCGAAGGCGCATCCGGCGGCACCAGCGAGGGCTACGGGTCCATCCCGTTCCACCGCATCGAATGGACCGCCCGCACCATCAGGGCGTACTTCGTCGTCGACGTGGAGCTGATCCGCTCCTACGGGCTGGCTCCCGAGACCACCGAGCTGCTCATCGCCATCGCCCTGTGGGAGATCCGCTCCCTGCTGTCTTCAGGACTGCGCCTGCGAACCGCGTGTGACCTCGATGTCGTCAGCGGCCCCAGCGGATTGTATGACCTTCCCTCCCAGGACGATCTGAGCGCCCGGATCACCGAACTGATCAAACGACGCCACGACGACTTCGGTGACACCAATGTGATCACCGTTGGCTGGAAGGGCTGAGATGCTCACCGTCGCCCTGCATTTCCCCTGGCGGCGCTACCACGCCACCCCCTGGGGCAAGTACGTCAACGAAGGCGCCGTGGAACTGCCGCCCTCGCCGTGGCGGCTGCTGCGCGCGCTGTATTCCACCTGGAAACTCCGCATACCCGACCTGCCGGAGGAGCAGGTCCACGACTTGCTGTCCCTGCTGGCTCAGCCGCCGTCCTACACGCTGCCGCCCTACCGCCCAGCGCACAGCCGCCACTACTACCCCGACAGCAAACACCGGGCGGGCAAGCCGAGCACCGACAAGGTCATCGACGCCTTCGTCGCTCTGGGGGGTGATGCCACCATCTACGCCCACTGGTCCCTCACCCTCACCCCGCAGCAGCAGTCCCTGCTGGAGCGACTGCTGCAATCACTGCCCTACCTGGGCCGCGCCGACAGCATCTGCGAGGCACGCCTGGCGCCCGACTGGACCCCCTCGCTGGACGGGCCACCACGACTCGCCGTTCCCACCGACCTGTCAGACGAAGAACTCAACGGCCACGAAGAAATCGACCTCCTCGTTCCCGAACTGCCGTTGGATATCGTCGCGCTCACCGCGCGGCCTGCCGACATCCGCGCCGCCAAGCTCCTCTACCCACCCGCCACCCGCCTGATTTCCTACACCCTTCCTGGGCCCGGCCACGACCTCCTCCCTGCCTCCAAACCCACGGGAAACCGGAAACGCTCCATCTCTCACCGCACCGGGGGCAACGGCGGCGCGACCAACGTGACTGCCGTCCGGATCGCCGTGGCCGGCACCGCCCAACCCTCAATTCGTGCCACCGTCGCCCTCACTGATGCCTTCCGCGCAGCCGCGGTCAAAGAGCTCAGCGGTATCCGGCAGGCAAAAGCCACCAGTCTCCTGGCCGGTAAGAATCACGACGACACCCCGCTCACCTACCACCAACACGCTCATTTCCTGCCGTGGGACCAAGACGGCGACCGGCGCATCGACGAGATACTCCTGTGGGTGCCCGGCGGCCTCGACGACGACGAACTCCAAGCCCTCGACAAGCTGGCTGGTCGCAGCGTCGGCACCCCGAAAAACGTTCCCGGGCCGAAAGACCTCCAGGTCCGCATCGCGGCCTACGGAACAGCCGAGACCATCCTGCCCGCGCAACTACGCGGCCCCTATCGGCAGTGGCGATCGGTGACGCCGTTCGTGCCCTACCGCCACCGCAAGCGCCACCAGGAAATGGACGACTATCTCACCGCCGAAATCACCCGCGAGCTCACGCAACGAGGCATTCCCGCTCCAATATGCGTCAGCCGAGATGCCACCGACGACTGGCCGCTGTTCACCCGACATCGCTGGTCCCGCTCCAACCGCACAGAGGCCCGTCCCGGCTACGGACTCACCCTAGAATTTGCAGAACCAGTCTCCGGTCCCTTAGCACTCGGCCACCTCTCCCACTTCGGCCTAGGCGTCTTCCGCCAGCAGCCCCACCCGTAGGTGCTGAGCACCTACTGAGCCGATCGTAAGTTTTGGGACTATCCGTGTTATGGGCTGATGTAGGCCAGATGCGGATCGGCGAAGAAGGCCCGGACAATGTCGGGACGCTTTTGCAGCCGGCGCATGCTGCGGTGCATAGCCGCGGCCAGCTCATGCTCATCGGCGACCGCCTGGCGCGCCACCCGGGCCTTGACGTTTTGGTTGACCCACTCATCGGGGTTGACCTCCGGCGCATACGCGGGCAGGAAAAACAACCGCAGCCGCCCGCCGGTACGCGCGACGAAATCACCGACCGCTCGGGCGGTATGAATCGACGAGCCGTCGACGATCAAAACGATCGGCCCGGTAATGGTGCGCAGCAGCTGCGCGCAGAACCCGAGGAACGCCCACCGGTCCATCGCGCCGTGTCCCAGCCGATAGCGCAGTGTGCCGTCGGCCCCGACCGCCGAGAACATCTTCACCGACCGGCGACCCGCCCCGGCTGACACGACCGGCGTCTGCCCCACCAGGGCCCAGGTGGTGCCGCAGCGGTGATCGACACGCATGCTCATCTCGTCGGCGAACAACACCACTGTCCCGCGTCTGCGCGCCCGGCGGCAGATTGCCGGGAAGGCCACCGTCGTCCACCCGGTGATGGCCGCCGGATCACGCCGGAGTGCGGCGTAGGCCGGACGCTGTGGCGACAGGCCCAGCCCGCGCAGCAGCCGCCCGGTCGCCGTCACCGACAGGTCGATCCCGAACCAGGCCGCGATCACCATCGCCACCAGCGCCCTGGTCCACAGCACAACGGCCGTGCCCAGTACCTGACGGGGGGTGACGTCACGGACCACCGCCTTGATGGTCTGCTCCTGGCCGGGGGTGAGCCGCCGTGGCCGGCCCGGCGCCTTCTTGATCCGTAGCGCCTCGATACCGCCCGCCCGCGCCTGGCGTTTCCACCGAAACACCGATTCGCGGCCTACTCCCAGTGCTTCAGCCACCCGATCCGGTGACATGCTCCCTCCCAGTAACCGGAGGGCGAAGACCTTCTCCTCGAACGTCGCTCTGCGACCTTTTCTGGCCATACTCCAAGCATGTCCCCGCCGGAACGCGATCTCCCACCGCCACCCAACAAGTACCAAAACTTATGATCGGCTCAGTACCAGTACGACGTTATGGTGATGACCTGCTCTTCACGCCCTAAAGAGCAGGACTTCATCGGAGGGCTTCTTCGCCAGGACGGCACCTGGTTAGGAACCCTTAGCACACACGATTTTCCAGAGAAGTTCCTAAGCTGAAACCGGACTCCAAGGCATAAATTCTTGCATCAGTGAACTCTTTCGATCATGGGCTGAGGCCTTTTGGCTGTTCATGAACCGTTGCACCCGATCTTCGTGACTGGGCTCCATTGCGGCCGCTCCGGAAGGCCGAGCCGCTGCGCGGTCGCCCTGGTTGCACCCGATCTTCGTGACCGGGCTCCATTGCGGCGATGCCGCCGATGTGTCGTGGACCACGTCGACCATTAGTTGCACCCGGCCCTCAGAGCCGGGCTCCATTACGGCGATCGGCATGCCGGTTACCTGGGCTACACGCCGTGTTGCACCCGACTTCTGGGGTTGGGCTCCATTGCGGCACGAAGGGCACCCCTCCGGCCTTCGTGAACGCGTCCAAGTTGCACCCGGCCCTCACGGCTGGGCTCCATTGCGGCACCGCATCGCCGGTGTTGGCCTCGATCGTCTGCACCGTTGCACCCGGTCCTCGTGGCTGGGCTCCATTGCGGCGCGTAGTACGCGAGGAACAGCGCGGCGGACTCCAGGGTGTTACACCCGGTCCTTATGGCTGGGCTCCATTGCGGCATGGCTGCTGTGACCTCGTCGGCGAGCGGCCAGCGCGAGTTGCACCCGGCCTCTGGGGTTGGGCTCCATTGCGGCGAGTACTCGCCGGTCCTGTTCGGTGCGGCGCCCCTCAGATTGCACCCGGCCCTCGTGGCCGGGCTCCATTGCGGCGATCTGCAGGTCATTGATGAGGGCCGCATTGCTGAGCGTTGCACCCGACCTCTGGGGTTGGGCTCCATTGCGGCGCTTCGTTCAACATGCGGATTCGGCCCGCCAGGTCGGGTTGCACCCGACCTCTGGGGTTGGGCTCCATTGCGGCACAAGAATGTGCTGCTCGCCACCGCGCTCATCTGTCGTTGCACCCGGCCCCTGGGGTTGGGCTCCATTGCAGCAAGGACGAGACCGGCCGCGGCCACATCGTGCTCTCCGTTGCACCCGACCTTCTGGGTTGGGCTCCATTGCGGCGTGATCGGCGTCTTCCGCCGGTTCGCCGGGCGGTAGTTGCACCCGACCTCTGGGGATGGGCTCCATTGCGGCGTTGAGCGCCGCCTGCGCTTCCCCTTGGGGCGCAGCAGGTTGCACCCGGTACCCGCCCCCATTGCGGCGACATGATCGTTTCCATCGGGAAGAGGTTGCGCGCGGTTGGCCACGGGTGGGCGGCAAAGCGATGATCCTGATCGAGGACATCGTCGTGTGGCGCCGATCCGCTGGCGGAACATCTCAACTCATGCCGGTAAACAGTTACTATTCCGCCAAATCGAGCACCGGGGTAAATGGGGAAAATGCCCCTGTCGCAGTTGGGACATGGCCCTCTGAAAGTCGGACCGAAATCCCAACAGGCAGCCACCCAAGCGCTGCCCACTACAGGGCCCCCGGGTGGCCCATGGAGACCGCTCTGACCTGGGCGAAGCCCATCCACAGGCCGCCGGCACGGCGATGCTCAGGGGCGATCCTGTGGCGGATGACGTAGTTACTATTTCGCCCGACGATGACCGGGATTCGTACCGTCGGCGTCAGTCCGTGTTCTCTTCGGCTTGCTTTGGTGGTGACACGAACGTGCCCACTCCGCGCACCGAGTAAGCGACGCCTTCCTCTCGCAACCGCGTGAGCACCTTCTGGGCAGTATTCGGCGCGACCTCGAACTCTCCGACCAGCTCATGCTGAGACGGGAGCTGACCATCCACCGGATAGACGCCGTCGGCGATCCGCCGTTTGAGGACATCGGCCACTTGCACCCATTTGGGCGCATTTTGCCGCCACTCGATCATCACAGCTGCACCGTAAGCACCCACGCAGATCCGTGGATACTCACGGGATACCAAGGTTGAGCATGGTTAAGCGTGGTTAAGTCGTCTACCCTGACGGCAAGTGCTCGACATGAATCGGGCCCGCCACAGCGCTCAGAACGCCATGACGGGCCCTTGATCGGACTCGGAGGTCCGACCCATGGCAAAGCCTAAGACCGCGCAGACCACTCCGGCCGGAGCGCGGTGATGTCGTGAGATTCGACGAAAACGGCCAACCGGTGCTTCTCTCGTACGCCGTCCACCACGACGCCGACGGCTGGCATGCGACGTACACGGGCCTGATCTCGAAATCGGCTGAATCTGCTGGGTGCGTGGTTGTCCTACATGACCAGGACGGCGACGAGCTCTTCAGGCGGGCCATCCGGAACCGGATAAAAGCGCGCGCGTGGGAGCTCTGCCCAGACCCAGCGCCGGAGCCAATCCGATGACCGGCGAACCAGGAGGTAACTCCCTACAGCCGAAGGTCAAGCACTGGCAGACGCCGAAGGTCCGGCACTGGACAAACGGGGATGTCGTCACCCCGGAGATAGAGGCCCTGTTCGACTCGATGGTGGCCACGCTCAGGCGGGTTCAAGACAAGCTGAGCAAGTCATGACCGTCTCGGACCACCAGAGGGATCTCGCCATCGCCCTTGCACAGCGCTGGCAGGTCCCCCGGGACGAGCTCGACCGCGCGGCCGATGCTCTCGGCGTGGCCCGGGTGACTGACGAAGAATGGGCCGAGATCTGCGGTCCTGCATGACTGGCCGGGTATCGGTGGGCAGCCGCGTCATCGTGGACACCCTGCTGCACAGCCATGCCCGGACACGCTCGGCCCGGGACCTTGTCGGCAAGCCTGGGACCGTCGACCGCCTTGTCCCGCGTGGGACGTCCACCTACGCCCTGGTGGAAATGGACGAGTCAGTCCGCGGATTCCCGGGCCAGACGAAATGGGAGGTCCAGCTGGAGGACCTGTACGTGATAACCACGCCGAGCACCGGTCAGCTTGAGCCTGAGCCGGCCGATTACACGATCGGATTCGAGGCCTATCCGGTCGAGCTCCGAGCGATCCATGGTGTCCGGCATGCCGTGCCGACGTCCAGAGCCGAGAGACCTCTTACCGAGGCTGTGTGCAGTCTCCTTGTCCGACCGGTGCACTCGCCGACGTGGCCGATCCCCTTCGACCCGTCATCGAAGGTCTCGTGTCCCGGGTGCGTGGAAGGCCTGGAGTTGCGGCATCCGATCCCTAAAGCGGCGCACCGATTTTAGGGATCTAACCGCTTGTGCAACTACTCGGCGGCCTTCTTGCGCTGCCGAACTTCCACACCCAGGTAGCCGCGCAGCCACTTCACGCCCGTCTGGAATACAGCTCCGGCGCCGACTACTGCGAGGATCGCCGCGCCCAGTCCGGTGTCCAAGGTGGTTTCGACTCCGCCCCACACGAGCAGAGCGGTGAGCGGCGTCCACGTACGCACCTCGGTCACCAACACCCAGCAGGTGCCCCGACGCATTAGACCGCCCAGGTCGGAGATGCGCATCCTTAGGGAGGCCCGGACCAGGCTCAAGGCGTAACGGGTCGGGGCAGGACTCTCCACCAAGTCCACAGCCCATTCTGATACGCGCCATTTTCGGTCACGTCCACCGATCAGGGCTGCGGCCCCTATTAGGGTACGCGGAATTGCAGTTCGGACCATATAAGAGCCAAGTCTTCTCCTAGCCCAAGCCTTGATGATCTCCATTTGATTGGCCTGGAGAAAGGCTAAGACTAAAGAGATGAGGGACAGGACCGCAGCCATAACGTCACCGATTGTGCCTGCCGCTGAGGTAGGTTCCGGAGCTTTGTCTGAGATTAAACCGACCACAACAGCGACTACCGTAATGAGAACAACGAGTCCCAATAATACCGAATTAATCCTTTTTCCTAGGGAATTTATTTTGACCTGCGATGTAACCCAAAACGACCTATCTATTGAACGTTTTTGGAATCTTCCTCTCACGTGGCGTTCCCCGTCGGACGCATTCGACCAGGCAGCCAACTACGGCTACGGCGAGCGGCTTGTGCGGCGGCGTACTCCTGCCGTCCGGTACCGGACAGGATGTATAGGCGGCGTTGTGGCCTGTCGGCAGGAGCGTTGGCCTCCCAGGTGCCGGTGAGCCATCCCGCCTGTTCCAGACGCTCCAGGATGGGATACACGGTGCCAGGTCCCAGGTCGGCCAACTCGGTGATCCGATATCCCCATAGGGGGTCTGATGGGTCGGCTGCGAGCAGCAGGTCGAGGACCATCCGGGTGGGAGTGGTTAGCCGAATTTTTGGCGGTGGTGCAGTCATGTCGATTCACCTCGCAGGAGCGGAGACCTATATCGAGAACGATACGTCGCTCTGGATGTCCGCGCTGCGTTTCGACGAACTTCGTGTCGACCGTGCGCCTCATGAAGAGAACTCCCTGCGGACCTTCGTATGGAGATGTATATTTTTCGTAGTATCCGTGTCATTACGAACATGAACTTCGGCGTTTGAGCTATTTCGGATGATTTGCCGGATTAGCGAAATGGAGGTAGCCACCCTCCCGTCGATGCTCCTTGGCGGTGCTCACTTCACGGACACTCGACCCGGGTGGCTCCCGGTAGGCAACCCAACCCAACCCAACCCGAACCACGCCTTGCCAGAGGAACACCCGTTGCTGCGCTCGCAGCGTCGGTTGGTCACCGAGGTGAAGGACCACCGTGAAAGGGTTCCCGCAATGGCTGCGCGTCCTCGTAGCAGCCTTGATCGCTCTGCCCCTGCTGGTGCTCGTCCTGGCGTTCTCGCCTGGACTGTTCTTCTGGCCGTTCCTGCCGAAGGACCGTCGCGACTGGTTCCTCGAAGTGCTTGACCGCTTCGTGAAGTGGATCAGCGCGATGTTCGGCGGCAACGACCAGGACAGCTGAAGCCCGCAGCATCCCGCAGGGTCCGGATTTCACTATCCGAACCCTGCGGGCCTGATCCAGCGGCATCTGGCCCCCGAAATCAGCTCAGCGACTAGCACCAGGACCTGCTATGCCTAGCAGGTCAGCTAGTGCCCAGACATGCCCCTGACCTGCGACCTATCGATCTATCGACCCAAACGGTAGGGCCTCGAAACCCCAGAATCGGCGGCTTCGAGGCCCTTGCCTGCTGCTAGAGCTAGCGGACCACACGGATGCGCTTGGGAGCAGCCTCCACCAGATGCGTCCGGGTGATGCCGCGCCGGTTGGATCCCTTGCCGTCAACCGTCTTGAAGACCTGTCCGGCCTGGATCCCGTACGGCTTCAAGGCTGCCGTCAGCTGAGCCGTCTTGGCGTCGTCGGCCTGGTCGGCCCACGGCCCGTAGACGTCGGGCCTGAGCACGGCCAGCCTGTCGATGATGACGGAGTTCCACTGCTTTTCTTCACTGGCCGGAACCACCGCGAGGACGTCCGCCACCAGGTCGAAACTGATTTCCGCCTTCGGGGTGGGCAAGTCGCCGGCCGACTGGCCCGAGAGAGTCCCTGCGGCAATCCTCAGAGCCCGCGCACGGTCGGCGATCAGCCCGGCAGCCGGGTTGTCGATGTAGTAGCCCCTCGTGATCCTGGCCTCCGTGCTGACCCCGAGCAGGTACCCGATGCCCAAATCGGCATCCGTGAAGACGGTTGCCCTGATGCCGTTCTTGTAAGCCGACGTCCCAAGGACCATGTCATTTTCTGTCTGACCGGCCACCTTCAGGCAGAAGCGCACCAGGACGTTCCCGCTGACGCCGGTCGGCATGGAGTCCTTGTCCGGCCTCTGCGTGGCCAGCAGCAGGATTATCCCGAGGGCACGACCCCTCTTGATGATCGCCGTACAGAGCTTCTCTGCTTCGGCGCCGAACTCCTCATGAGCGAAGAGCTCCTGACACTCGTCCACGGCCACGACCAGGGGATGCAGGCCGAGCGATTTCTGAGCAGCCAAATCCGCGGTGACCTTGTTCTCAGGACAGACGTCCTCGGGAAGGCCGTCGATGGTGTCGGCCCGCTTCTCCAGATCCTTGTAGACCTCGCGCAGGCTGACCACGCAGGCCTCAATGGTCGAGTCCTTGGCTCCCGACGCGTAGTGGTGGGCGACCTTGGAGAGCGACTTCAGGTCACCGGTGCCCTTGAGCTCGAACACCCGGAGCTCACAGGACGGGTCGAGGGCGGCACCCAGCAGCAGGACGCGCAAGGCGAACGTCTTCCCGAAACCGGGCATCGCCCCGATCAGCATGTTCCGGTAGATCAGCGGGATGGCGATCTCCCGACCGCGCTGGTCGGTGCCGAACGGAATCGGCTTGAAGACGTCGATCTGGCCCGTCTTCGCGTACGGCCATGCAGGACGCTTGGCCTTGTTCATGTCCTGATCGCCCACCCAGATCACGACGCGGCCCGGGTGGATGTGCATGGCGGGCTCCGGCCACACGCAGCCCAGCGGCCTTCTCAGGGCCGACGCCAGGCGCACACGCTTTTCCATGATGTCTGTGGCGGTCACGCCGAACGGAAGGTCGATGTCAGCCCGCCACCCGGGACCGTCACGGACAATCGGCGTGGGGAAGTTGATCCCGTTGCTGCCCTTGCCGACGGCCTTGTTGAGCTCAGCGACACCGAGGGCACCCAGCGCCCGCAACACGAGATCGCTGGTGAGCTTCTGGACCTGCGTGGGGATCACGGCCCGGTCGAAAACCTGCCTGTCGGCGGGCGTGCCGATCCGGCCGAGCAACGCCACCAGGCCACCGAGGGCCAGCCACTGGTCATAGCTGGGGTCCGTGCCCATCAGCAGGATGGCGCCCAGGGCCAGGACGACGGCAGCGCTCAAGGAAATGATGAGCCGGTTCTTCACTCGCTTGTCGTGGGCGCGGGTCATCCGCAGGTAGATGTCTCCGTCCTTGGTGGCGGCGACCTGCTGACGAATCGGCTTGCCCTCAAGGTCGAACGTCCACACGACCAGCCCCCGGGCCACCTTGGCGGCACCCTGCGGCGATCGTGCGGCCAGCTTGGCGGCGTACTTCGGGGAACGGGTCGCGTGGTAGGCGACCACGTAGGCGGCGTGGTTAGCCTGCCAGCGGATGACCGACAGGGCATAGGTCTTGGACCGCAACCACAGGGGGATGATCGGCAGCCGGTTCTTGGTCCGCTGCTCCAGTTCGGACATCCAATCGACGTCTACCGGTGCGGCCTGATCGACGAGCAAGATCGGCATATCCACCAGATCATCGTCAGAGCCTTCAGTAGCCTCTACCGTGACGTCGGTCGAGACAGCAGCCCCGAGGGGCTCAGAGACGACCTGAGCCCCGCCCAAGATGACCTCTGAGCCATCCAGGTTGATCTCTACCTCAGCAGCGGTCATCAGAAGCCCCCAGCAACGTTGGCAGTGCAGAACGGGTGGCGAGAGTCGAGGCCGCATCCGGGGCAGGTGATGCCCTCGGAGACGTCGACGGTGAGCTTCCTGACGGCATCGGCGAACTGGCGCAGGTGCTCGTAGGCGCCGAAATTCGGATCCGCTGCGAACTTGGCGGCGTAGGCGATGACGGCAGCAGGAGAGTTGCCCGCGTGCAGGGCTTTCTCGATGCGGGTCAGCATCCGGGAGCGCAGCCAGGCCGGTGCGTCCCGGTAGTGAGCCGGGAGCTTGCCGAGCACGTCCCCAGCCAGCCGAGAAAAGTCCTGTGAGATCGCCGGAGGCGTCGTGACGGCGTCGCGCTCGGTACGGGCCGTATCGACGCCTACGGCGATATCAAGAGCAGGGTTTTCGTCGTTGGTCTTCTTAGTAGTTCTGGTCTTCTGGGTTGTTGTTCTTCTTAAAGGGGCGTGAAAACCGTCGTCGGGAATCCCGTCGTTGGTGCTGACCTTGGGATTCGTCGCATCGATGCTGGTCACGTCCAACGACGGGATTCCCGTCCGTGGTGCGCTGCTTTCACCATCGACGGGATTCCCGTCCGTGGTGGCCGTAGGAGCCTTGGGCGGGTCGCAGAGGATGTACTCCACGGTGCTGAACTTGCCGCCGAGACGCTCACGCACACGGACCAGGTAACCCAGCGACTCAAGCTCTCTGATCGCCGTACGGACCGACTCACGACCGTCCGTGAAGGCCGAGATGATGGTCTTCTCCGAGACCTTGAAGCCGACCTTGTGCGACGCCAACCAGTCCCGAAGTCCGGCCGCCTTCATGGAGATCTTCCGGTCGCGGAACCAGGTGTTGCTGATCATCGTGAAGTTGTCCGAGGGGAGCTCTGCGCGGCGGATGCTCGTCATCGCTGGTTCCCTCCGATCGCGTGGGTCGAGCTGGGGACGAAGCAGGGGACCGACCCGAGGACCGGCCCGGGGACGGTTTCGGTGGTGGCCTGCGACGTCATGGGGACGGTCCGCAGGTCGAGGACCGCGCTGGGGAAGAGGGCGAAGGACAGGACGGTTCGGGGACCGGTCCCCTCCGAAGAGAGGACCGGCATAAGGCCGAAGGTCACTACGCGGCCACGACCAGCTCGGCCGGGGCGGCGTCGTTGGCTGAGGCGATGAAGGCCTTGAGCTTGGGCAGCAGCGCGGACGCGCGGGCGGTCGAGATCTTGTGTCCGTTGTTCCGGAAGAGCTCGATGACGTTGTCCCGCGTGAGGTTCCGTCCCCCTGCGATGAGCTCCAGAGCGATCTCCTGACCGACCGGCATCAGGTCATCGACGTTGGGGACGGACCGCTTGCGAGCGGGCTTGTCCGTGGCCGTGGCGGGCTTCCGGGTACGCGGCTTGGGCTCGATGGCCTTGGGTACCTCGGGGACCGCAGGCAGCTCGGGGACGACGACGGAGGCGGTCACGACGGCCTCGGGGACAGCGGCGACGGTCGGGGCAAGCTCGCCGAGACGGAACAGGGCACGCTCGCGACGGGTGGCCTTGATGCGCCAGAGCCTGCCGTACTGGTCCTGCAGGTCGGTCTTGGCAAGGACGCGGTCACGCTCACGCTGGAGGGCCAGGGGGTAGCTGCGGACCTCCCACAGGATCATGCGACGCCACAGGGCGAACGTGCTGACCGGCGAGAGGATCCAGCGGGACTTACGCACGGTGTCCATCCGCGTCTCGGACGCCAGGCCTGCGCGGGTCCTCACGAAGTGGGCTGCGAGCTCCACGGCCAGCGCCCAGAGAAGCGGCAGGATCGTATGGGCGACGATCGAGAAGGGATCGGTCTCTCCGGCGACGTTGAGGTAGACCGTCCCGAGGATCAACGCCCACGTGAAGAACCGCAGGAGCTTGACCCGCATGTCCAGCCGGGCAAAGACAAGGTCCATGGCCGAGAGGGCCAAAATTCCGAGGTCAACTCCGAGCGGCACTGACCATGCCAACCAGCCGAAAAACGGCTCTGCAGCGGTGGCGACCTTGGCGAAGGAATTGACGAAACCGATGAGGCCGATTACGCCGACCAGAGCGCCGACGACAGAGAGGGCGGTGAATTCGCCAGAGGTCAGATCACGAGGAGCCTTGGAAGAGGCTGCAACTCCGATCACGGAGACTGCGGCTTCGCTTGGTACGGGCACAGATGCGTCGGTAGAGTCAGACATTGGGTTCTCTCCTGGTTGAGTCAGGTTGGGGACCAAGGCCTCCAGCCGGTGTTCGAGCACCGGCTTGGGGCCGTTCGCGTTGTCAGGGGAATTTGCGGCCAAGTCCGTCACGGCGGCCGTTGAAAGGTTTGTCCCGCTTCGACACGGGCAGGCCGCTCAGAGACGCCTTAGTGTTCGCCCAGGTCAGGGCTATAACTTGGACACTCATCATTCGAGGGTTTCCCGTGATGGACATAGCACCGAATAGGTACGGCTTCTTCACCGACACCAGCATCTGTATTGGATGCAAGGCGTGCGAGGTGGCCTGCAAGGAGTGGAACGACGTGCCCGACGACGGGTTCGTCTTCCGGGCGACCTCCTACGACAACACCGGGAGCCTGGGGGCGAACACCTGGCGCCACGTGGCCTTCATCGAGCAGCAGAGACCGGTGGGACAGGCCGACGGCCGGGGACAGGTCGGCGGTCAGGACCAGGGCGAGGGACCGGCCGGCGGCCCGGGGCCCGATTCGATCGAGCGCTGGCTGATGTCGTCCGACGTGTGCAAGCACTGCACGCACGCCGCCTGCCTGGACGTCTGCCCGACCGGCGCGCTCTTCCGCACCGAGTTCGGCACCGTGGTGGTGCAGGAGGACATCTGCAACGGCTGCGGGTACTGCGTGCCGGCCTGCCCCTACGGCGTGATCGACCGCAGGGAGCGCGACGGCCGGGCCTGGAAGTGCACGATGTGCTACGACCGCCAGCTCGGAGGGCTGGAACCGGCCTGCGCCAAGGCCTGCCCGACCGACTCCATCCAGTTCGGCCCGCTGGACGAGCTGCGGCTCCGCGCCGAGGAACGGGTGGAGCGGCTGCACGAGGAGGGCAGGCCGGAGGCGCGGCTCTACGGCGCGAGCCCCGATGACGGTGTGGGCGGCGACGGCGCGTTCTTCCTGCTGCTGGACGAGCCCGAGGTGTACGGCCTGCCGCCCGATCCGGTGGTGACCACCCGCGATCTGCCCGCGATGTGGCGGTGGGCCGGAGGGGCGGCGGTCTCCCTGGTCGGGGCCATGGCCGTGTCCTTCCTCTCAGAGAGGCTCGTGGGCCGGATCGCGGCCCACGATCGTTCCCTGGGACGGCGGCGTTGATGCGCGAAGACGCGATGGTGCCGGAGGCCGAGTTCCGGTCCTACTACGGGCAACCGGTGATCAAGGCTCCGGTCTGGCACGAACCCCACATGCCGGTCTATCTCTACCTGGGAGGGCTGTCCGGGGCGGCGTCGGTGATGGCCGCCATGGCCGGGCTCACCGGGCGCGACCGGCTCGCGCTCACCGCCCGCGTCACGGCGGCCGTCGGCGCCACCGCCGGTGCCGCCTTACTGGCCGCCGAGCTCGGCAGGCCGGAACGGTTCCTCAACATGCTGCGGGTGTTCAAGCTCACCTCGCCGATGAGCGTGGGCTCGTGGATCCTGGCCGCCCACAGCGGGCTGACGACGATCGCGGCCGCCTCCGCGGTCGCCGCGGCCCTGCCCTCGGCCGCCGCCAAGGTCGTCGCCGTCCTGCCCGCCGCCTCCGCCCCCGTTCGGGCCCTGCCCACCGCCGGTGACGCGGCGACCCTGGCCATCGCGGTGACCGGCCCGCTGATGGCCACCTACACCGCGGTGCTCCTCGCGGACACGGCCGTGCCCGCCTGGCACGAGGCTCACCGGGAGCTGCCGTTCCTGTTCGCCGGGAGCGCCCTGGCCAGCGCGGGCGCGATGGGCATGCTGGCCACCCCCCGCGTCGAGGCGGGTCCGGCCCGTGCCGTCGCCGCGCTGGGGGCCGTCATGGAGACGGCCGCCGGGGCGGTCATGGAACGCCGGCTCGGCCTGGTCGGCGAGCCGTACCGGCTGGGCAGGGCGGGCCGCCTGATGCGGGCGGCCCGTGTCCTCACGGCCGGCGGGGGCCTGCTCGCCACGGTCGCCGGGCGCAGCCGCACCCTCTCCGCGATCTCCGGCCTCGCCCTCACCGCCGGTTCCCTGTGCATCCGCTTCGGTGCCCTTGAGGCCGGCAGGTTGTCGGCCGCGGATCCGAAATACACGGTGGTGCCCCAGCGGCGGCGTCTCGAGGCCGGGAATCCCGCGTCGGTCCCGGAGCGGCCGTAGACCGGGGCCGCGCGGCCGCGGTCGGCAGGTGGTGAACGTTCATCGCGAGAGACATCTGCTTACTTGCTCATATGTTTAATTGTTCAGTAACGAGGAGATTACTCTTCGTGAGCATTGCAGGTCAGGTGCCCTTGTCCTGGCCGAACCACCGGCCTCACGCCGGTGAACGGATGCCGATCGAAGGAGACATCGCGATGATCGCGAAACGAGCCACCGCCCCCCTGACCGCGTGCGTCGCCGCGAGCGGGCCGCCCGCCCGTCCCACGGCCATGTCCGGCCGGCCGGCACCGGCCCGCGCCTGCCAGGTGACCACCGTGCGCCCCGGGGGCGCGCGAGGTCACCGGGCAGTGGCGGGCGGGTAGCCGCGCATGGTTCGCATCCCCCGCCCCAGACGGCGTCCGCCGGTCGACGGTGAAGAACCTCGGATGCACGGCGCGCCCCGGATCCTGCGAGGGGAGGCGCTGATGATCGTGGTGCTGACGGTCCTCACCGTGGCCGAGATCACCCGCCCGCCGCCGCTTCGGCCGTAAGGATTTCGGCACCGAGCGGGCTTTTCCATCGGGAATCTTTCCAGCGGGAAACAACGAACCGCCGGGCCGGGGCGGGCATCGGCGCGCGTGCCGCGGAAGTCTCCGCCGCCGATGGCCGCTGAGCGATCCGCCGGACGTTTCCAAGTTCTTCCGCGATCCATCCCGATAAGAGGTGTTAAGACATGCTGCTGGCCGATGGGACACAGACGCTGGGACCCGCGCTGGAAGGAGCCTTCCCCGGCGCCAATGCCGGCGCCTGGGCCGCGGTGCTCCTGGTGTCGCTGTCCACGCTCGCCGGGGCGTGGCTGGCCCGGCGCAACTCGGCGAAGGTGACGGTGTGGCTGGCGATCGCCTCGGCGATGATGCTGATCACCGCCCTGGCCGACCTGCTGCCCGACGCCTGGCGAGACGCGGAAGAGAACGGGGTTCCCCTGTGGGGCGTCGGGCTGGCCATCGCGTTCGGCTTCACAGTGATCACTTATTTCACCCGCAGGGGCTGCGGGCACGAGGGGGCCGGATCGGTCAAGGGCAGGCACGCGCTCGGCCTGCGCCACCGCGCCGAGGAAGCCGTCGACGTCGCCCTGTTCGGCGGCATGGGTACGGCGGCCGCCCTCACCCTGCACCGGACGATCGAGGGCGCGACCCTGGCGCTGACCGCCTCCACCGTGGTCGTCATCGCCCTCATGGTCCACTCGGCCGGCGAAGGGCTGGCCCTGGCCGCGCTTCTCGACATGGCCAAGCAGCGCCTGGCCCCGTGGCTGGTGGTCTCCTGCGCGGGCCCGGCCGTCGGCGTTCTGCTCGCCACCGTCGCCCCGCTGCCCGGTCAGGTCGTGCCGATCCTGCTCGGTGTGGTCACCGGCGTCCTGCTGCGCGCCGCGATCGTCGGCTTCAAACTCGCCGCAGCAAAACAGGAGAACGGACGCCTGTCCAAACGCCACCTGACCATCGCGGCGGGCGTCGCCGTCACCGCGGGCGGCCTTCTGGTCACCAGTCACGGCATGCCGGGTCAGGACCACTCGCGAACCGAGCCGTCACACCACGTCGCCGACGGGGACACACCCGGCTCGCCCACCCCCGTACCCCCTCACCGGACACCGGCCCCGCAGGCGCGGACCTCCGCGCAGGCCCCACTGACCCGGGCCCAGCTACGCGCGGCGGTGGCCGCCGAGCGGATGAACCTGGTCGGCGTGTTCGCCCGCACCGACGACACCACGAAAAACGTCCAGATCAGAGGCATCCTGCGCGCCCTGCCCGGCTACGGCGCCGCTGAGATCGCCAACCTGCTGGCGGCGGGCGGGATCGACGCCGGACGTCGCGTCGGGGAGTTGACCGAGCGGCAACGCCGGTACCTGCTCAACGCCGTCACCGGTTGACTCCGGCGGTCGCGGGGGAGGACGTCGCCGCCCCCCGGAGACCTGGAGACACCTTTGGGACCTGGAGACCTCGAGGATCGGGAGAGCTCGGGAATCCGGAGGTCCCGGGAGCCGGAAGACCGGTCCGGGGTGGTTCAGCGCAGCCGCAGGGCCGGCCCGTCCAGGGGGACGAGCTCGCCGACGACCGGGGCGCCGGGGATCTCGCCCACCACCAGCAGGCCGCCGGAGGTCTGGGCGTCGGCGAGCAGCAGCAGGTCCTCCTCGCCGAAGCGACCCGGGTCAAGGTGCGGCTCCACCCAGGCCAGGTTGCGGCGGGTTCCGCCGCTGACGTAACCGGCCCGCAGGGCCTCGCGCGCCCCCTCCAGGTACGGCACGGCCGCCACGTCGACCACCGCCGTGACGCCGCTCGCCCTGGCCAGCTTGTACAGGTGACCGAGCAGGCCGAACCCGGTCACGTCCGTGGCGCACCCGGCACCGGCGGCGAGCGCCGCCCGGGAGGCGTCGCGGTTCAGCGTGGTCATCGCGGCGACGGCCTGCGGGAAGACCTCGCCGGTCGCCTTGTGCCGGGTGTTGAGCACGCCGACGCCCAGCGGCTTGGTCAGGGAGATCGGCGCCCCCGCCCGCCCGCCGTCGATCCGCAGCAGCCGTCCGGGGTCGGCCAGGCCGGTGACGGCCATGCCGTACTTGGGCTCGGGATCGTCGACGCTGTGGCCGCCCGCGACGTGGCAGCCCGCGGCCCGCGCCACGTCCAGACCGCCGCGCAGCACCTCCTTCGCGAGCTCCAGCGGCAGGATCTCCCGGGGCCAGCCGAGCAGGTTGACCGCCACCAGCGGCTCCCCGCCCACCGCGTAGACGTCGGACAGGGCGTTGGCCGCCGCGATCCGTCCCCAGTCGTAGGGGTCGTCCACCACGGGCGTGAAGAAGTCGGCCGTGGCCACGATCGCCCGGCCGCCCTCGATGCGGACCACGGCGGCGTCGTCCCCGTCGTCCAGCCCGATGATCAGCTCGCCGGCGGGGGAGGAGAGAGGGGCCCGGCCCTCCGCCCCGTCCAGGAGACCCGCGACGACGGCCTCCAACTCTCCGGGCGGGATCTTGCAGGCGCAGCCGCCTCCGTGCGCGTACTGCGTCAGCCGGAGACCCCGCGGCCCCGATGGGGCGGGGCTCGTCGAGGCCCCCGGCTTCGCCGCCGTTCCTGCCATGTCGCATCCTCCCCGATGGCGAGCGGCGCGCCGCCGTCCGGCGTGCCGACTCCGAGCCCTACCCCGTCACGCGTGAATTCTCTCCCGGAGGCGCCCGGTCATCCGCCCCACCGGCAGGCCGTTGTGAGGACGAGGAGGCGCCCGGGTTGCTCACCACACCGGAAATCACCGGTGCGTCAGGTCTGGGGGCACGATCAGCCGGGGAGCTTTCGGCCGTGAAAAGCCGCGGGCCTCGCCCTGTCGGTCAGGGCGAGGCCACCGCGAGCACCGCGTGCTCATCGTGCCGGTGCGCAGGAGTCGGTGATCGCGTTTATCGGACGCCGCGCCTGCCGTACAGGCTCACCGCGGCGATCACACCGACCGCGGCGACGGCGACCTGCAGGATCAGTTCGATCCAGTCGATGCCACCGGTGCTGGCCACGCCGAGGGCACTGGCGATGGCGGTGCCGATCAGGGCGGCGACGATACCGATCACGATGGTCAGCCAGATCGGAATGCCCTGGCGCCCAGGCACGACCAGCCGGCCCAGTGCACCGATGACGGCTCCGATGACGATGGCGATGATGATGCCGGTGATTGTCATGTCCCACTCCCTATCTGTTCGCTCGACTGGCGGGCCCTCTGCCCGGGCACACAGGCACCACACATCACAAAACGATCAAAAGCCGGCGACCGATGACGACGGCTGTCCCGTTGGGGTCCGGCGGGAGCGGACCCCCGGGATCGCGTCCCGCGTCACCGCGCGGCTCATTCGCGGGCCTGCCGCCCGGCCACGTGGAAGTAACGGGGCGGCAGGCCCGCGAACGAGTCGGCCTGCCGCCCGGGCACGTGGAAGTGACTGGACGAACTGCCGAAGCGGTCCACCCTGCCGGCCGGTTCAGGCCGAATTTAGAATCTCAAAGCGTTCAGCCATACCTGTGAACAGGAGATCGTCCTCTTCGGGGATGAAAGAGCCGCAGCCGAGAGTGAAACGTACGTCGTCGTGGACGACGAAGTACTGGCGGACGGCCCAGACCCGGCCGGCGTCGTGTTTCGCACAGTCCAGCCGGGTACCGGTTCGCTCGGCGATCCGGGCGTCGGCGATGTGGAAGTCGCGGAATCCCGCGGCCTCAAGTACTGCCTGAACCTCTTCGGCGACCTCGGCCGCCGTCCATCGTGGCCGTGGGAGCCCGCGGAAGACGGTGAGGTTGTGCCGGCGGTCGGCGGGGTCGCCGAATCGGGCGGTCTCCAACGGGCTGTTTCTCAGGTTCGGAGGTCGTTCGTCCCAACCTTGCGGGACGTGGACGGCGTAGCCGAATTCGGGTTTTTCGATGCGCTGCCAATGCACCACGTGCTCCTGGGCGTCGATGCGTCGAAGGTGCCTGAGTGCAGCGGTGTAGGACTCTCCGGTACGGCGGGCGCGTTCACGGACGCGGTGCTTGAAGTGCTTGTTCGCTGTCATCAGGCCCTCGACACCACGAAACTCGACCCTCGGCGAAGAGCCCGTGGCGGGCGGATGACCAGCGATCCGAGGAAACCTGTCCCCTTTGCCTCCGCCGAGCGGCCCTGCCGGGGAGGGCCGAAGGAGGTTGGGCGGTGAATCAACGCCCGGTCCAACGATAACGCTTCGCGGACGCTCGCCGTACCTCGCTCACCGTAGGGACCGCGCTCCGCTCCTCCGGGGTGACGCGACGACCGCGTCCGAGGATGGCCGGCGCTTGCCGCCCGTCCAGTCCGTACTTCTTCGCCGCGCTCGGTCGCCCGTCGTCGGTGGGCCGCAGCCGACGTGCACCTGCCTCAAGCGCCGGCTTGTCCGCGGCGGCGAGCGAAGTCCGCGGTATCCCGGCATGTGCTCCGTTGTGATACTTGCCAGAGTGTTGCTTATACGCAATGCTTTGATTGTGGCAGGCAAGGATAAGCCAACGTTGTACAACCGACTTGCGGTGTTGCGGGCGGAGCGGGGAGTGTCCCGGGCCGAGCTGGCGGCGGCGGTCGAGGTGAACCCACAGACCATCGGGTTCCTGGAGCGGGGCGACTACGGCCCCTCGCTCGACGTCGCCCTGAAGATTTGCGAGTTCTTCGAGCTGCCGGTCGAGGCCGTCTTCTCCCGCCGCCCCTTCGAGCCGATGTCGCACCAGCTCTACACCTCACCACGCCGAACGGGAGAGACGCCATGAGCGATGCCGCAGGCCGCCGCAAGATAAGGGAACTGCTGGAGGACCTGAAGGACACGACGCCGGAGGAGCGCCGCGAAGTGGTCCGCGCGTACCACGCGGGGGTCATCGCCGAGGGGCGGTCGCGGCCCGTGCCACGGTGGCTTGAGCGCACGCCGGTCCGCCGGTCGCTCGCCGTGCTGGTGGCCGCCCCGGTGGTCGCCGGCGCGGTAGCCGCGTTCATGACCGTGTCCATACCGTCTTCAGTGATCGGCTTGGCGGGCATAGCGGTCTATCTGGCGTCGTGGCTGCTGCTCCGTCGGGCGACCAGGCAACTGGCGGAAGTGCCCGACAGCGCGCTGGACGAGCGGGAAGTGGTGGAACGCGCCGAGGCGACGCGTACCGCGTACGTCCTGCTGATCTGGCTGATGTTCCTGCTGACCGTCACCGCCGTCGCCGACTCCCGCTGGATCGATTTGGAGTGGGAGCCGCTGCTGCTGGGCGCGCTGATGACCGCGACCGGCCTGCCGATGGCCGTCGCCGCCTGGCGATGGCGCGACCTGGACGATGAGTGATCACTGCCGCACCGTGAGCAGGGGTGCCGTCAACGGGCCGAGGAACGATGGGCCGTCATTGGCGGTACGGGCTCAGTCCGGGAGCGGCCGTAGTGTGGCCGTCGGCTCGAAGAGGCGGTCCAGGTGGTAGTCGATGATCGCGGTGGCGGCTCCGTTCGTCATGCTGAACCGCGGCAACGGCTGACTTCGGATCGCGAGGGGGCCGGGATGCCCGATGAACCGGTCGACGCGATCCGGATGGTGCTCGGGCCTGATCTGTCCGCGTGCTGGGGCCGCGGACAGGACATCGTGATGCGGAGACACCGGACGCTCATGAGGTTCAGGGCGGTCAGCCGGTTCCTCGCAGGCGACGTCGGCCAGGGCCGCGGCGCCGGTGCGATTTTTTGGAACCGTCCGCGATCGCTACTGAGATTCTTTACAGGCCGAGGAGCCGCGGCAGGCGTGCGACCGCGCGGACAAGGGCGACCATGTCGTCACCGTGCGCGTCGGGCCAGGTGCTGACGATCGGGAAGACCATCTCCCGGCGCAGGCGGTCGTTCTCCCGGTCGGCCAGATCCAGCGCCCTCGTGAGCTGTTCGCCCGTCAGCTCGGTGCAGTAGGCGGGGGAGCCTGGCTGGATACGCCAGGAGTCCTCGATCGGTCCCGCGTCCACGGCGTCGAAGCCGGTGTCGTCGATCAGATCGCTGACGGTTTTCTTGGCCGCGGGGTCGGTGCCCGCCACGGGAATGGCGAGACGGCCGGGGGTGCCCTTCGGCGCTCCCTTGTTCTCGAGCGTGTGCTGGGTGAGGGCGTTCCAGGCGCGGATGACAGGGCGTCCGAGGCACTCTTCGACCCAGACGCTTTCGGCCTGCCCGTTCTCGATGGCGTCGATCTTTCCGTCGCGGAAGGGGTAGTAGTTGGACGTGTCGGCGATCACCACGTGGTCCGGCACACGGTCGATGAAGGGCTTGAGGTCGGGGACCTTTCCGAGCGGGGTCGACAGGATGAGTACGTCGACGTCCTGACCGGCGTCGGCGGCGGCTACCGCGGTCGCGCCGGTCTCCGTGGCGAGGTCCGTGATCGTCTCGGGCCCTCGTGAGTTCGCCACCCGGACTGAATGTCCAGCCTTCGTCAGCTTGCGAACCAGGTTGGTCCCGATTGCGCCCGTTCCGATGATTCCGATTTTCACTGCTGTCTTCCTTTCGTGTTGGCTGAGGATTTTGTCGTCGAGAAGTCGTCGTGACGGACGAGCCTGTCGACGATCTCCCTGACCTTGTCGAGGTCGAAGTCGGGCACCTGACACAGCGCATCGACCTGTTCGCCGACCCTCCAGACGTCTTCACGGATGGCCTGGCCGGCGGGGGTGAGATCGACGAGCACGCGGCGCTCGTCTCTGGGGTCGCGCGTCCGCGTGACCATGTCCGAGGCTTCGAGCCGCTTGACCAGCGGTGTGATCGTGCCGGTGTCCATCCCGAGTTTCTCGCCGAGTTCGCCGACAGAACGTGGTGTGCCGCAGTACAGCACGAGCATCACCAGATACTGGGGGAACGTCAGGCCCAGGGGTGCGAGGTAGGGCTTGTGGGCTCGGGCCATGCGGTTCGCCGCGCCGTAAAGAGTGAAGGAGAGCTGCCGGCCGACCGATCGACGTGAGTCCTGGTCCTGCTGTGTCATGCCGTCCCCTCATCATCCGGACATACTCTGAAATATTTCCTAGCGCGTTAATATATAGCGCACTAGATAAAAGCTGTGGCACACCCCCCGGTTCCTGCCGGGTCAGCGTGCCGCGAGAGTCCGCCTGTTGCTCCTCGTAGCAGCGCGGCAGCCGAGGGGGATGTGCCGGTTCGCTCCGCGGACTCCCCGATTCTCACGTGCTCAGGCCTGCGCCCTTGACCTTCACATCAACGTGAGTGTTCAAGACTTGACGTGCGGGCTGAGAGCAGCGGAAATCCGCACTCTGCCTGGAAAGCAGGGATGTCTCTGCGGCTCGGCTCAGTTCCCGCGGTGGCCACGACAATCACGACCACATCGGAGGTCTCCAATGAGACTCGGACTTCGTCTGCCCCAGAGATTGGGAGTCGACCTACAACACGACCTGGTCGAAGCGGCCAGAACGGCCGAAGCGGCCAGAACGGCCGAAGCGGCCGGATACGCCAGCTTGTGGACGTACGAACTGCTGCTCTTCCCGGAGACGCCCGTCGAACCGTACGCTCCGCCGGACGTGCCGTGGCCGGAAAGCGGGCGGCAGGCCGCCGACCCCCTGGCGGTCCTCACGGCAGCGGCGGTGGCGACCGAAGAGGTGCGCCTCGGTACCGCCGTTCTGATCGCCGCGCTCCACACACCCGTCCAGCTGGCGAAGCAACTGGCCACGATCGATCAGATCAGCGGCGGCCGCGTGATCGCGGGTATGGGCGTCGGCTGGTCCACCGACGGATTCCAGGCCGCCGGCGCCACCCGAGCGGATCGCGGCCGTTTCCTCGACGAGACGCTGGACGTCTTCGACGCCGTGTGGGGGCCGGATCCGGTGACCTTCCGGGGTCCTCGCGTCGTCATCGACAACGCCTCGGTCCTGCCCAAGCCCGTTTCGAAAATCCCCGTGATGCTCGGCGGCGGTGCCAGCAACCTGGGCCGCGGCACCAGCTCCAATGCTCTGCGGCGCATCGCCGAACGCGCGGACGGCTGGCTGCCGCTACTCACCACACCCGGGCCGGCCGGAGCCGCAGAACTGCGCGCGAGCTGGGACCGCATCCGGCACATGGCTTCCGAGTACGGCCGGGACACGAGCCGGATGGAGATGGTCGTGGTGGGAAACGTCACCTTCACCGACCGTCCGGCAGGACCTGACCGATCGGCGTTCGCCGGCACCCTCGACCAGATCATGGATGACATCCACACGGCCGCGGAGGCGGGCGCGGACGAGCTGATCGTGGATTTGAATCTGCAGGACTGGTTCACCGGCACCCGGCGGATGCTTGAGACGGCGGTGGAGATCCGTGCGCGAGCCGTAGCCGCCGGTGTTTGACGCCTGCGCCCGCCTGGCTCTCACCGACTTCGGCGTCTGAAAACGTGTTTGAGAGCTGATCATCGGCTTCAGGGGGCCCGTTCGCGTGGGCGCGGTCCGGGCCACTGGACGGGGTGTCCCCAGGGGATGCGCCGCGGCAGCGTGCTGATCGCCGCCCACCGGACCGTCGCCTCGCTCGTCGGTGCCTGCCGCTCATGGTCGCGGGCCGGCCGCCGGTGCGGCGTCAGCCAGGTCGGCGCCCGCTCGACCTGAGGCGTGGTGCCTCGATGTTCTCGACCATCTCGGTGTGCCCACCCGTTTGAGGAGAGATCGGCCGCTCGGCCGCCAATTGAGCGAGGGCAAGCAGCAGGAGTTCGCTGCTGGACCAGTCGGCGCGGTCGCCGCGGCCCAGTTCCACCACGCGCCGCATGACCTCATCGGGGGCGAAGCCCAGCGTGGCGGCGATGCGTTTGGCGGCATGCAGAAGTTCATGGTCTCGGGCCGTCATGGGGTGACCTACTCTTCGGTGCGGCTCCGGCGGGTAACGCCCTCGGCGAAGATCTGGCCGAGCTTGTCGTTGGCGTCGAGCCTACAGACCACCACAGATGACGTCCGGTGGCGTGAGCCGGGCCCTTGGAGCGATCCATATGCGAGTTTCGCCGAAGGGTGCAAGCATCGCCGGACGATCTGAAAGGTGAATGACTTGAGTGAGCCCGCGGTTCGGCCGAACGAGACGACGGTGCCGTTGATGCCGTGCGCGTCGGTGGAGGAGACCCTGACGTTCTATGAGGCGCTGGGATTCGAGGCGACCTACAAACAGAGCAAGCCCTATGTATATCTGGCGCTGCAGTGGAGCGGGTTCCAGCTGCACTTCGGCCCGGCGCCCAAGGGCCTGGATCCGGCCCGGGAGGAGTCCGGAGGCTGCCTGGTCATGGTCGACGCCGTGGCGCCGTACCACGCGGCGTTCGTCGCGGCGATGCGCCGGGTCTACGGGAAAGTGCTGAGTTCCGGCCTCCCGCGGATCACCCGTTACCGGCCCGGCGCGTCCCGGTTCACGCTGATGGATCCGTCTGGAAACTCGATCATATTCATCCAGAACGAGGAGCCCGCCGAGCTGGAGTATGGCGGCTCGAAGAAGCTGAAGGGTCTGGCCAGGGCGCTCGACAACGCCCGGATCCTGCGCGAGTTCAAGAACGATGATCTGCAGGCCTTCCGCGCGCTCAAGTCCGCGGTGCGCAGGCACGGCGCGGACGCCGCGGTGGTCGAGCGGGCCATCGCCCTGTGCCACCTCATCGACTTGGCCATGGTCCTCGGCGAGCCCATCGATCCCTGGCTCACCGATCTGCGCGGTCTGGAGCTCACCATCGACGACAGGCAACGCATCGAGTCGGAACTCGGGCATCTCGCCGGACTTCAGGAGTGGCTCCCCTAAGCTTCGCTTTCAACATGGTTCCGGCCTCGGCGTCCACCGCTGAGTGGTCGAGCAGACAATCGCTCTGCTGCACCGGTTCCGTCGGCCACGCATTCGCCGGGAGTGACACCGGTCCTATCTCAGCAGGCGCGGGCCCGGTGCCGCGTCGTGTCCCTGGCGTGCTTGAAGCAGCGCGGGGAGGTGATCTTTGCTCCAGGCGCGGGCGGCCTCGATGAGGGTCAGCAGGCTGCGTCCCAGCGGAGTCAGTTCGTACTCGACTCGGGGTGGGTTCTCGTCGTAGGCGGTGCGCGTCACCAGACCATCGCGCTCCATCGCCCGCAGGGTCTGGGTGAGAACCTTCGGGGTGATGCCGCGTAGCGGGCCCTTGAGCTCGTTGAATCGTCGCCGGCCTCCTTCGAGGCAGAGCACGACCATTCCGGTCCACTTGTCGCCGATGTGAATCGGCATGGCGCTGGACGGGCACACGGGGTCGAACATCTCCGGGTCCAAGGGCTCGGCCATGAACGCGAGGCTATCCCAGTATCGTTGAGGTAACCAGTATCTGCTGGATACCGTCTCGTCCTGGACGCGAAATACGCAGCCAGAGGGGAACGGTATGAGCAGCATCGTCATCTTCGGAGCGGGCGGCCGGGCTGGACGGGCCGTCACGGCCGAGGCGCGTGGCCGTGGGCATCAGGTCATCGCCGTGGTCCGGGAGCCGGCCAAGTACGGTGACCTCGTGGCGGAGGGCGTCTCGGTGATGCAGGGCGATGTCACGGACGCAGAACGAATCTCCTCGATTGTTCGCGGCCACAAGGCCGTGATTCACGCGGTAACGCCATTCAACGGGCCGGAACAGGGTTTCGCCGACCTCGACCCGGAATTCTTCGTCAAGGCCGCCGACGCCCTGCTTCACAGCCTGGCCGAAACGGGTGTTCCCAGGCTCCTGGTGGTGGGTCTGTTCGCGAACCTCAAAGACGCCGACGGGCGTCCGGTGATGGACGACCCTTCGGTCTTCCCGGCGGAGATCCGGCCGTTCGCCGCGGCGCACACCGCCGGCCTGGACCGGCTCAAAGCGCAGGACGCGGTGGTCGACTGGCTCATGCTCACCCCGCCCGCGCGGCTGGAGTGGGACGGCCTCAGAACGGGCCGCTACCGACTCGGGGGAGAGACCGCGCCGCCGGCATCGGCGCATCTGTCCTACGCAGACCTCGCGGTGGCGATGATCGATGAAATCGAAACGCCGCAGCACCACCGCACCCGCGTCTCGGTTTTCACCTGAGCAGTACCAACCAGGCGACCGACCGGACAGGCCCTCGCCCACACCCAACAGGAAGCCCCAGGCCAGACCCCCGGTAGGCGGCGCACACGAGCCGACGCCGACGTGTTCAGGCTCTCTACCGCGTCAAAGCTGCGGACCAGGACCGTACCTGCTGGGCGAGAGCGGCCACATGCTCGGGGGGTGTGGTCTTGACGATTCCGTGTCCGAGATTGAACACGAACGGGCCACCACCAAGCGCGTTCAGGATGCGGTCTGTTTCCGCGTGGAGCGCAGGCCCGCCCGCGACCAGGAGCTGGGGGGCGAGGTTGCCCTGCACGCACCGGCCGAGCTCGTGCTGCACCTTCTGCGCGGCCCACTCCACAGGTACTGTCGAGTCGAGCCCGACGCAGTCCACGCCGGTCGCCTCGGCGAAGCCGTTGTAGGCGAGCCCCGCGCCGCGCGGAAAGGCGATGATGGGAACACTCGGATGCTTCGCCTTCAGCGCCGCGACGATGGCGGCGACCGGCGTGACGCACCAACGCTGGAACAGCGGGTCGGGGAGTATTCCGGCCCAGCTCTCGAAGAGTTGGATCGCTTCGGCACCCGCCTGAATCTGACGGTCCAAGAACTCGATGATGGCCGCCGTGAGCAGGTCGATCAGGGGTTGGAACCCCTCCGGATCGCTCAGCGCCCACTGCTTGACGATGGAGTGCTCTGAGCCGCCGCCGCCGCGCCCTTCGACCATGTAAGTCGCGACCGTCCACGGCGCACCGGCATAGCCGATCAACGTGACCTCGTCAGGCAATGCGCGAGTGAGTTGTCTGACGGTCTCATAGATCGGGGCCAGTTCTTCGTGCAAGCGGGACGCGCTCAAGAACTCGGTGATGTCCGACGTCGAACGGATCGGGGGCGTGAGGACGGGGCCGTCACCGACCCGGTACTCCAAGGTCTGCCCCAACGCCGCCGCGATCTGGGGAAGATCTGCGAACAGGATCGCGGCGTCGAGCGTGAAACGGCGGAGCGGTTGCAAGGTGACCTCGACCGCATGCTCGGGCGAATTGCACAGCCCCACCATCCCGCCCGCAGCCTCGCGGACGTCGTGGTACTCCGGCAGATAGCGTCCGGCCTGCCGCATGAGCCAGATCGGTGGTCGCTCGGTGCGCTCGCCCGCAAGCGCACGCAACAGCAGCTTCTTCGGCCGCGCCTCACCCGCCACGTGATCGACGTCCGACTCTTCCCGTATATCGACGCCCACGCTCTTCCGTCCTGTCCGGATACACGAGCCCCAACCAGCCCGATCAGCACACGCACCCCTACAAGTGAAGGTGCGCCACCAACCTACCTACGCCCACCACCTGGAACGGTCAGAGCACGGTCGACAGACCGGTGATCGACAACACAGCGACGTGACGGGGCCTGTGGAGGCGCGGTTCGGTCGGTCTTCTGACCGGGAGACGGGCCCAGGCGCGGGACGGACAACAAAACGTTCTGAGATTTTCCGAAGTTTTTGTTATCCACCCGTGGCCTGCGGGTCTCCTATGTAGCGGCGCTCACACGCGCCGCCAGACGTCCCCTCCATGACTTTCCAACATGACAAGGACTTCATTCACTATGAGTACAACCGCCTCGCGCGGCATACGAGCTGGACGCGCGTCCGTCGTACGTCAGGTCCGCCGCTTGTCGCTGGCCGGTGTTCTCGTCGGCCTTCTGGGCACCTCCGTGGTGAGCGTCGCCTCCCCGGCCGCCGCGGCCGAGGTGCCCCTCTCGCAGGGCCGTAACGCCGTCGCCTCCTCTGCGGAGCGCGGTGACCTGTCGGGCGCAGCCGCCGTCGACGGCAAGACCAGCACTCGCTGGTCCAGCAAGTTCAGCGACCCGCAGTGGCTCTCGGTCGACCTCGGCAAGTCCACCGCGATCAAGAAGATCGTCATCAACTGGGAGAACGCCTACGCCAAGGCGTTCCAGATCCAGACCGCCGCCGGCGGCAACGGCCCCTGGGAGACGGTGTACAGCACCACGGCGGGCAAGGGCGGCGTCCAGACCGTCAACGTGTCGGCCAACGGCCGGTTCGTGCGGCTGTACACGACCAAGCGGTCCGGCCAGTACGGCGTCTCGCTGTGGGAGTTCCAGGTCTTCGGCACCGGCTCGGGCACCTCGAACCCGCCGGCCACGCCGAAGCCCAGCACCACCCCGACCACCCCGGCCACGCCGAAGCCCAGCGGCACCCCGACCACGCCGACCACGCCGAAGCCCAGTGCCACCCCGACCACTCCCACGCCTGCCGGCGGCTGGGTGCCGGTGAACCAGGCCGAGTGGAAGAAGACCCTGGACGCGTACAACAAGGTCGCGCCCGAAGCGGTTCCCGCGGGAATCGTGCGAGTCCCCGAGTTCCAGACCAACTGCGAAGTCGCCAACGAGGCCAAGGACGACCCGGTCGTGCTGCCCGGCCTGGTCGGCGCCTCCCACATGCACACCTTCTTCGGCCCGAAGGTGAACGCGAACACCACGGTGGACGACCTCTTCGCGAGTCCCACGAACTGCGACGCTCCCGGGGACCACAGCGCCTACTGGGCGCCGACCCTGCTGCGTAACGGCAAGACGGTCCCGATGAAGAACTTCCGCGTGTACTACGGCTCCCGACTCAAGGACCCGTCGACGGTCAAGCCTTTCCCGCCGGGCCTGGTCATGGTGCAGGGTGACGCGAAGCGTCAGGTCGCGACGCCGAAGGGTGCCTCCGGCCAGTTCTGGTGCGCCGGCAGCGCCGAGACCGGCCGCAGCGCCGACGGCAACTGGCCCGTCTGCGCCCCGGGTGGCAACCTGATCTACCAGCTGACCTTCCAGGACTGCTGGGACGGCAAGAACATCGACTCGCCCGACCACAAGTCGCACATGGGTCCGGCCAAGGACGGCGCCTGCACCGGCGCCTACCCGGTCGCGGTCCCCAACCTCTCGTTCATGCTCGGCTACGACTCCCTCGGCGGCAGCGGCCTGTCGCTGTCGTCGGGCCTGCCGTCCTCGATTCACGGTGACTTCATGAACGCATGGAAGCCGGAGAACCTCGGCGCGCTCGTGAAGGTCTGCATCAACGCGAAGGCCAAGTGCGGCACCACGCCGGGCTGGAAGAAGAACTAATCAATCCACGCATTACGTGCCGTGCCGGTGATCCCGCGAAAAGCGGGATCACCGGCACGGCATGCGTAGTTGTGATCGATCAACGGCCGCGCCGCCCGGTACGCCACGTCGGCGCAGATGCCCTGGCTTTACGCGGTTGCTGGTAGGTTCTCGCGCGGAGGTGTCTGGGCGCCTGGTGGCCCCCGCGGTCTTCAAAACCGACGAGGCCGAGGTTCTCGGCCTGGCGGGTTCGATTCCCGTCCGCCTCCGCCACCGGAGAGGCGATACGCGCGGTTCGGCCTGGACAAGGCGGCCGGTCGGCGTTCGACCGGCTCCCTCGCGAGGCGGCCTTCAGCCCAGGAACGTCGCGGCCGTCGTCACGAACCGGCCGGCGTCGTCGACCCACGGACAGTGGCCCGCCTCCGGTTGAACGACGAACTCGGCGTTCGGGAACAGCGCGGCGTATTCGGCCACGACGCTCGGGGGAGAGTTCAGGTCGGTCTCTCCGGCGAGCAGCAGCACCGGTGCGTCGAACGTGGCGAGTGCCGTGCGAGTGGCATCCGGGTCGTAGGCGCCCTCGGAGCCGAAGACGGCCGCGGCCTCGTCGTTCCGGCGGCCGTTCTGAGCCGCCTGGTGGGCCTGTGCCGCCGCGTCCCATCGGCCGTAGAAGAAGGGATCGATGGCATCCCAGCTGTCGTCGGTGGCCGTGCCGGCGACGATCGCCTCAAGAGCCGCGATGGCCGGACCGAACCAGGGCTCGTCCTTGCGGAGCCGCGCGGTTTCAAGCCGGGCCTCCCCGGTGACCGCGAGGCCGACGGCGAAGACGCTGGGAGTGACCAGCATGAGCTTGCCGACGCGGTCGGGGTGACGGGCCGCGTAGAGGACCGCGAGGTTCACGCCGGCGGAGTGCCCGAGCAGGTCCATGCGGTCGAGACCGAGGTGGACGCGCAAGGCCTCGAGGTCGTCGACGAGGCGGTCGCAGCGGTAGGAGGTAACGTCCTCCGGTATCGCGGACCGGCCGGTGCCCCGAGGATCCACCATGATCAACTGCCGATGCGCCGACAGGCCGCCGAGTTCGCCGAGATAGGCGGAGTCCTGCATCGGACCGCCCGGCAGGCAGATCACCGGGGGGCCCTCGCCGAACTCGTGGTAGGCGAGGCCGGTTCCGTCGGGTGCGGAGAAGACATGCATGGCGGGGATCCTGGCAGCGGTGTTTCGGCGAGGGCAACCGATTATCCCCGCGGACCACGCTCTTGACGGACCACGCCATCGACGGACCACGCCGTCGACGGACCACGCTCTCGACGGACCACGCTCTCGACGGGTCACGTCCTCGGCGGGGCATACGGGAAGGAGCCCATCGGCGGGGCATTCGCCCCTGCTCGATCGTGCCCCGCTCGCACAGGAGGAGAGCGGGCGGCGGGGCGGCTCACACCCCCACATGATCGCCAGATGTCTGCCGTCATATCGGCGATCACGAGGGGTGGGCGAAATCCTTTTACGTGCGCAAAGATGGTCATCTGCTCGGTTATGCCGCTTACAGTTCTTCCAATCGGGTATCGGTCGATGTCTGGTTCGTCGAGGTGGACGGATCCAAGGAAACAGGAAGCGTGTGACGAAGCGTTCAACGGCGTTCAAGCAGCCGGCCGATCTGCCGCCGGAGGTGTTCGATCCGGCGCGGCTGGCGGCCGTGCGTGCCACGGGCCTGTTGGACACCGGTCCTGATGAGGTGTTCGATGAGTTCGCCCGGCTGGCCGCGGCGGTGACCGGAGCGCAGCGCGCGTTCGTGACGGTGGTCGACGATCGGCGCTCGTACTGGAAGAGCGTGATCGGTGCGGGCGAGCTGTCGATCGCCGAGCGCCAGAACTGCGCCGAGGACAGCGCGTGCCACGTGGTGGTGGCCACCGACGCGCCGGTGATCGCCGAAGACGCGGCCCGTGATCCGCGTCTGGCCGGGATCGGTGGCATCGTCCAGATGGGGGTCGGGGCGTGGGCGGGCTATCCCATCCACGCGCCGGGCGGCGAGGTGCTGGGCACGTTGTGCGTGGTGGACTCCGAACCCCGGGCGTGGACCGCGTTGCATGTGGAGACCTTGGCCGCGCTGTCGCGGGCGATCACCGCCGAGATCCGGCTGCGTGACGCGCTGAACCGCTCCGAACGTCAGATGGTGGCGTTGCGGGCCTCGGCCGAGGTCTCCGCCGAGCTGGCGCGCACGTTGCAGGAGAGCCTGCTGCCGCCGCTGCTGCTCAGTCCTCCCGGTCTGCAGGCGGCCGCGGCCTACGTGCCGGCCGAGAGCGGGGTGTCGGTGCTGGGTGACTTCTACGACCTGTTCGCGGCCAGCGGCTCGCGCTGGTGCGCGTTGCTGGGCGATGTGAGCGGCCACGGCGTGGAGGCGGCGAAGATCACCGCGCTGGCCCGCTACACCGTGCGGGCCGACGCGCCTCACCATAACTCCCCCAGCCTGGTGCTGGCCCAGCTCAATGCCGCCCTGCTGGCCCAGCGCACGTCGGGCGGGCAGTTCCTGACGGCCATCTGCGCGATCTTCCGTCCCGACCACGACGGCGTCACCGGGTTGCTGTGCACGGCGGGGCACCCCTCGGCGCTGATCCGCCGCCGCGACGGGAGCGTGCAGGAGGTCCGCTCGAACGGCGCGCTGCTGGGCCTGTTCGACGACCCCGGGCTGAGCAGTGTCCGTTTCACCCTGCTGGCCGGCGACACCCTGCTGTTGTACACCGACGGCATCACCGAGGCCCCCGCTCCCGGCGGGGAGTTGTTCGGCGAGGAACGCCTGCGCCTGCTGCTGTCCGGCTGCGAGCGGATGAACGCCTCGGCCGTCGTGGCCCGTATCCGGGACGCGGTTCTGGCCCACGGCGGCCCGGAGCCGCGCGACGACGTGGCTCTGCTGGCCCTGCGCGTTCCCCTGCCCGAGGAGTTCGACCCGGCCGGAACGCCCTGACCTCCTCGGGTCCCGCGTGGCGTACCGAATGAACGCGGACATTCGAGGACGCCGCAGCGCCTTCGGCGGGACGGTTCGTGGGTGGCGGCCCCTGCTCGTCCGCTTCGGGATGAATTCCCATTCGAACGGCGGCGATAGGATAGATATCTGTTTTTATTTGTGGCGGTTTTTCTGGTTATTGTCCATAGGTGGGTTCCGTAGCGGAAGATCGAGGTGTCCGGTGACATTGGTGCAGGCCCGGCGGGTCGAACCGGTGGCTGGAAAACAGCCGGCGGCCGTGCGCCGATATCCGATTGCCCGCATCTCGTCCGCTGGAGCGTTCGACGACGGGAGCGGTCGCGGGTCCGGCCTGAGCGATGACGCCGCCGCCCTGGCCTCCTCGTCCTCCTCACCGAAGGTGTTCTCATGACCGCTGCCGTCCGGTTCACCCTGCATCCCGACGCCACCGTGCCGCACACCCTCATCATGGCGTTGAGCGGTGAGCTGGACTACGACAACGCCGACGTCCTGTGTGAGCGGATCACGGCCCTGTTGACCGGCGAATATCAGCGTCTGGTCCTGGACCTGTCCGGGCTGACGTTCTGCGACTCCACCGGGATCAAGGTCTTCCTGGCCCTGCGCACCCTGATCGACGAGCGCAGCGGGGCGATCGCGCTGACCGACCTGCATCCTCGCCTGGACAAGGTTTTCCAGATGACGGGATTGGGGCAGTTGTTCGCCGTGTATCCCGCCCGCGCCGACGCCCTGAACCTGATGCGCGCTCAGCCGAGCGCTCCGTAGCCCGTGGGGTCGCATCGCCGAGGCGCCGGTGGAGCACTTTCGTCGGCCCGCCGATGATTGAGCAGCCTGGGATGGGTATGGGCCTGTTGTGCATGTTCGTCAATAAAGCCCTGATTCTGGTAGGCGAGTCGGTAGCCCCCCGGTGAGATCCAGAGACGGCGCTCACACGAGAGGGTATGCGTGAACACCGACCGGGGAACGCACTGGCCGATCACCGACGACCTCGCCGCCCTGAGACAACGGATCCGCCGCTACGCGACCCGGGCGGGCCTGACCGGAACGCGTCGCGAGGATCTGCTGCTCGCCGCCAACGAGGCCGTCATCAACGTCCTGGAACACGGCGGCGGAGTCGGCACCGTGACCCTCTGGCACGACGAGCGAGGGCTGAGCGTCGAGATCACCGACACCGCCGGTCTGCTCGCCCCCCACGACGTTCACCGCGAACGTCCCGTGCCTCGCGCGGACCGGGGCTTCGGACTGTGGCTGATGGGCCGGCTGTGTGATGAGTTCACCATCAGGCAGGAGGCCGGACGATCCCACGTCCGGCTCCGGATGCGCCTGCGCTCCGCCGGTGCCCTCCAGCCCGGAGGCCACGGCGCGTAGGCGGTGCGGCCGTGCGCGCTGAGACATCCGCCCCGGGGTTCGCGGCCCGGCGGGTGCGGTTCCCGTCCGCCTCCGCTCTATTTTCGAAGGGTGAACTCACGAAGGCACGTGCCGCGCACAGACGTCGTGCTCGCCGATCCACGACTGGTCGCGGCGGAGGGACGGCTGGGACGGGCCGTCGTCAAGGAAGCCGTGGCACAGGCACAGCAGCGGGTACGGCAGGGCGGTCTCGGCCCCGAGGAGGTCGCGGACGCGGCGGTGGCGGCGCTCCCGCCGTACGCGGCGAGCCTGCGACCGGTGATCAACATGACCGGCGTGCTGGTTCACACCAACCTTGGCCGGGCGCCCCTGTCGGCCGCCGCGACGGAGGCGGTGGCCGCCGCGGCGGGTTTCGCCGACGTGGAGTTCGACCTGGCCACCGGGGCCAGGGCACGCCGGGGGCGGGGCGCGATGGACGCGCTCGCGCGGGCCGTACCCGCCGCCGAGGACGTGCACGTGGTCAACAACAACGCCGCCGCGCTCGTGCTGGCCGCCACCGTGCTCGCCGCCGGGCGGGAGATCGTGGTCAGCCGGGGCGAGCTGGTGGAGATCGGGGACGGCTTCCGCATTCCCGACCTGCTCGTCTCCACCGGCGCGAGGCTGCGCGAGGTGGGCACGACCAACCGCACCTCGTACGCGGACTACCTGGCGGCCGTCGGGCCCCAGACGGGCTTCGTCCTCAAGATCCACCCATCCAACTTCCGGGTCGAGGGGTTCACCGGTTCGGTCGAGGTCGCCGAGCTCGCGAGACTCTCGGAGCTCGGCGTGCCCGTCGTGGCCGACATCGGCTCGGGCCTGCTCGCCAGGGAGCCGCTGCTGCCCGAGGAACCCGACGCGGCGAGCACGCTCAGGGCCGGGGCGGACCTGGTCACGGCCAGTGGCGACAAGCTGCTCGGCGGGCCGCAGGCGGGCCTGCTGCTCGGCCGCCGTGACCTGGTCGAACGATGCAGGCGGCATCCGCTCGCCCGGGCGCTGCGGGTGGACAAACTGACGCTGGCCGCGCTGGAGGCGACCCTGCGCGGTCCCGCCTCCCCGGTCGAGGAGGCGCTGCACGCCGACCCGGTGGCGCTGCGCGAGCGCGCCGAGGCGCTCGCCTCGACGCTGGCCGAGGCCGGGATCGAGGCGAGAGCCGTACGGAGCGAGGCCACGGTGGGCGGCGGGGGAGCGCCCGGCGTGACGTTGCCGAGTGCCGCGATCAGCCTGCCCGAGCGGTTCGCCGTACCGCTGCGGACCGGAGCCGTCCCCGTCGTCGGCCGGGTCGAGAGGGGACGGCTCCTGCTCGACCTGCGGACCGTCCCCGCGGGCCGGGACGTCGACGTGGTGCGCGCGATCATCGAGGTGAGCGGCTGATGCACGTCGTCGCCACCGCGGGCCACGTCGACCATGGAAAGTCGACGCTGGTGCGGGCGCTCACCGGGATGGAACCCGACCGGCTGGAGGAGGAGCGGCGGCGGGGGCTGACGATCGAGCTCGGCTACGCCTGGACGACGCTGCCCTCGGGCGAGCGGCTGGCCTTCGTGGACGTGCCCGGACACGAGCGGTTCCTCGGCACGATGCTGGCCGGAGCCGGTCCCGCGCCCGCCGTCATGTTCGTGGTGGCGGCGGACGAGGGCTGGATGCCGCAGTCGCAGGAGCACCTGGTGGCGCTGGAGGCCCTCGGGGTACGGCACGGCCTGCTCGTGGTGACCCGCTCCGACCTCGCCGACCCCGGGCCCGCCATCGAGCGGGCACGGCTCCGCCTGGCCGCGAGCGGCCTGGGCGAGGCCGAGGCGCTGGCGGTGAGCGGGCGCACGGGTCAGGGACTCGACGAGCTGCGCGGCGCGCTGGACCGGCTGGTGGCCGCTCTGCCCGCGCCCGATCCCGGGGCGCCGGTGCGGCTCTGGATCGACCGGGCGTTCAGCGTGCGCGGCAGCGGCACGGTCGTGACCGGGACGCTGCCCGCGGGCACGGTCGCGGCCGGGGACGAGCTGGCGCTTCCCGGCGGGCCGGTGCGGGTCCGGGCGCTGGAGTGCCTGAAGGAGCAGGTGACCTCGGTGACGGGTGTGGCGCGGGTGGCGCTCAACCTTCGCGGCCGGGTCGTCCCCGAACGAGGCCAGGCCCTGGTCACGCCCGGGGCGTGGACGGACACCGCCCTGATCGACGTCCGGATCTCCCCGGCCGGAGCGACGGGTCCGGGGGGCCGGGGCGGAGACGACCGGCCGCCGCTCACCGCGCACGACCTGCCCAGGCGGCTGACCGCGCATATCGGGTCGGCGGCGGTGGTGTGCGAGGTGCGGCCGCTCGGCGGGGAGATCGTACGGCTGCGTCTGGCCACGCCGCTGCCACTGCACGTGGGCGACGTGCTGCTGCTGCGTGACCCGGGCAGGGAACGAGGCGAGGTGAGGGTGCTCGCCGGGGCGAGCGTGCTGGACGTGCGCCCGCCCGCGCTGCGCCGCAGGGGCGCGGCGAGGGAACGCGCCGCCCGGTTGGCGGCGGCCGGGCCGGACGCGGCCTTCCTGCTGGGCACGCACCGGTTGCTGCGTACGGGTGATCTGCTGGCGATGGGGTGCGCCCCCGGGGGAAGACCGGTGTGCGGCGACTGGCACGCCGACCCGGCGTACTGGTCGGGGCTGGGGGAGCGGCTCGCCGAGGAGGTGCGACGTCACGCCGCGGAGCATCCGCTGGAGCCTGGAATGCCGGTCGAGGCGGCCCGCCACGAGCTGGGCCTGCCCGATCGGCGGCTGGTCGCGGCGCTCGTGAGGGCACCGCTGGCCGTGGCCGACGGGCGGATCGTGTGCGGGCCCTCCGGGCTGCCCGCGCCGGTGGCCCGGGCCGTCGAGCGGCTCGGCGCGGAGCTGTCCGCGCGTCCCTTCCTGGCCCCGGAGGCCGGACGGCTGGCCGAGCTGGGACTGGGTCCGCGGGAGCTGGCGGCGGCCGTACGGGCGGGGGGCCTGCTTCGCGTGGCCGAGGGGATCGTGCTGCTGCCCGGCGCGGACGTCCGGGCGGCGGAGGTGCTCGCCCGGCTGCCGCAGCCCTTCACGGTCAGCCAGGCCAGGCAGGCACTGGACACCAGCCGCAGGGTCGCGGTGCCGCTGCTGGAGCACCTCGACCGGCGGGGGATCACCGAGCGGGTGGACGAGATACACCGGCGCTGCAGGAATAGTAAAAAATGACACCAAATGTCTGTTATAGCCGACAGGTATATGTTTGGCCTTAAAGGGAACCATCGTCTTCGGGGGGAGCGATGGCAGATCATCCACTGAGGAGACCGTCCGCGGAGGCCATTGGCGCGACGCCGCCCATCGCCTCCGGTCCGGGCTCGGCCACCGCCGCGCTCTTCACGGATGAAGGCCGTCCGGGCCACGCGAAAACAGGCTTCGTCCCCCTCTCCGCCGCGGTGATCCTCCCGGGCACGCACATCGATCCGGCCGTCACGACCGCGCTCGCCGCGCGGCGGCGGTCCTCCCGGCGGGAGATCACCGGAAGCCACCGGTCGGCGGCCCGCCTCCCGGCCCCCGCGGACGGCACCGAGCGGACGGCATCGGCGCCGCCCCGGCCGATCGGCCTCCCGATCACATCGAGTCCGGCACGCTTCCGCCCTCCGGGCCGTCGCGGCGGGGGAGGTGATCGCACGACTGCGTGACAGCGGCCAAACGGCCGACCCACAGGCGCTTTCGGCAAGGAAGGACAACGTTATGCCGGGCAACAAGGGTGTCGTCTACGAGGGACCGGGCAAGGTGGAGGTTCACACTCTCGACTACCCCGAATTCGAGCTCAAGGACGGGCCGGGGGTCAACCCCGCCAACGTGGGACGCAAGGTCCCGCACGGCGCGATCGTCAAGGCCGTCGCGACGAACATCTGCGGCAGCGACCAGCACATGGTCCGGGGCCGCACCACCGCGCCCCAGGGCCTCGTCCTCGGCCACGAGATCACCGGAGAGGTCGTAGAGATCGGCCCGGACGTGGAGTTCATAAAGGTCGGCGATCTCGTTTCCGTGCCCTTCAACATCGCCTGTGGTCGCTGCCGCAACTGCAAGGCGGGCAAGACCGACGTCTGCGAGAACGTCAACCCGGACCGCCCCGGCTCGGCGTACGGATACGTGGACATGGGCGGCTGGGTCGGAGGGCAGGCCGAGTACGTCCTGGTCCCCTACGCCGACTGGAACCTGCTCAAGTTCCCCGACAAGGATCAGGCGATGGAGAAGATCCTCGACCTGGCCATGCTCGCGGACATCTTCCCGACCGGCTTCCACGGCTGCGTCAGCGCCGGGGTGAAGCCGGGGTCGACCGTCTACGTCGCGGGGGCCGGTCCGGTCGGGCTCGCCGCGGGAGCCTCGGCGTTCCTCCTCGGGGCCGCTGTGGTGATCATCGGTGACCTGAACAAGGAACGCCTGGAGCAGGCCCGCAGTTTCGGCTGCGAGACCATCGACGTGTCCCAGGGCGACCCGAAGGACCAGATCGAGCAGATCCTCGGCGAGCCCATGGTGGACTGCGGGGTCGACGCCGTCGGCTTCGAGGCCCGCGGACACGGTTCCGACGCGGGCGAGGAACGTCCCGCCACCGTGCTCAACACGCTCATGGAGATCACCCGGGCGGGTGGCGCGCTCGGCATCCCCGGCCTGTACGTGACCGGTGACCCCGGCGCGGCGGACGAGGCCGCCAAGCACGGATCGCTGTCCATCCGGCTCGGTCTCGGCTGGTCCAGGTCGCTCTCCTTCACGACCGGCCAGTGCCCCGTGATGCGCTACCACCGCCAGTTGATGATGGCGATCCTGAACGACCGGGTGCAGATCGCGAAGGCGGTCAACGCCATACCGCTCCCGCTCGGCCAGGCGCCCCAGGGGTACCAGGAATTCGACCAGGGCGCCGCGTCCAAGTTCGTGCTGGATCCGCACGGCATGCTCGCCAGGTTCAGGTAGCCGGCCTCTCCCACGGCCCACTGCCCTCGGGGCGAGCTTCGCGCTCGGCGCGACGGCGTGGGCGCCGCCCACCGGGCATCCGGATCCGTCCGGTTGCCCGGTTGCCCGGTTGAACGCCCCGGGGCCTCACCGGGACGCCGAGGACTCCCGCCCGGTCACGGAAGGGAGAGCTCCCTGCTCTCGCGGATCAGCGCGGCGTACCGGTGACCGCTGGCCTTGACGGTCCTGACTTGGGTGTCGAAGTCGACGTGGACCAGGCCGAAGCGCTTGTCGTAGCCGTAGGCCCACTCGAAGTTGTCCAGGAGCGACCAGGCGAAGTACCCGGCCAGGGGCACGCCCTGCTCCATCGCGCGGGCACAGGCCGCGAGGTGGCCCTCCAGGTGGGCGACGCGCTCGCGGTCGTCGATCACGCCGGCCGCGTCGATCACGTCGGGCCAGGCGGAGCCGCTCTCGGTGACGAAGATCTGCTCGATTCCGTACTCCCGGGTCAGGCGCAGCAGAAGCTGCTCAAGACCGTCGGGGTAGACCTCCCAGCCCATCGCGGTGGTCGTCGCACCGGGCACCGGGACCTGACGGACGTGCGGGGCGGGGCCGGCCGGGTCGTCGGCGATGATCTGACGGAAGTAGTAGTTCAGCCCGTGGTAGTCCAGCGGGGCGGCGATCGTCTCCAGGTCGCCCTCCTGGATGGGCAGGTCGACACCGTAGACCTTGATCATGTCCTCGGGGTAACCGCGGCCTGCGATCGGGTCGAGCCACCAGCGGTTGATGTGACCGTCGGCGCGCTCGGCGGCGGCCCGGTCCTCGTCGCTGTCGGTGGCGGGCTCGCAGGGGCTCAGGTTGTTGACGATCCCGATCGAGGGGGTGCGCCGGGCCGCGGCCCTGATCGCCTGCGTGGCGAGCCCGTGGCCGAGATGCAGGTGGTAGGAGGTGCGCACGGCCGCGGTCAGGTCGGTCAGCCCCGGCGCCATACTGCCCTCGAGGTGGCCGAGCCAGGAGGAGCAGAGCGGCTCGTTGAGGGTGGTCCAGTCGGTGACGCGGTCGCCGAGCGCGCCGGCGACCACCGACGCGTACTCGGCGAAGCGGTAGGCGGTGTCCCGCTCCGGCCAGCCGCCGAGATCCTGCAGCGCCTGCGGCAGATCCCAGTGGTACAGGGTGACGAACGGGCGGATGCCGGCTTCCAGGAGACCGTCGACCAGCCGGTCGTAGAAGGCCAGCCCCTTCGGGTTGACCGGGCCCGACCCCGTCGGGATCACCCGGGGCCACGCCACCGAGAAGCGGTAGGCGTCCACGCCGAGTTTTCCGAGCAGGCCGAGGTCCTCGGGCCAGCGGTGGTAGTGGTCGCAGGCCACGTCACCGGTGTCCCCGTTGTCGATGGAACCCGGGATGTGGCTGAACGTGTCCCAGATAGAGGGCAGCCGGCCGTCTTCCTGGGCCGCGCCCTCGATCTGGTAGGCCGCGGTGGCCACGCCCCAGGTGAAGTCGGGGCCGAAGGCGGACTGCGAATCCATATGTGAGCTCTCCTTGAGTTGACTTCCTTCCCACGCCTGGAGCCCAGAGCCTCCAGGCTGGAAGGATTTAGATGAAAACAGGTGGGATGCGGATGCCCCGATGGGCTACTTGACCGCGCCCGCGGTGAGGCCCTGCACCAGGAAGCGCTGCAGGAGCAGGAAGCCGGCCACCACGGGGACGCTGACCACCAGGGAGGCGGCCATCACCTGATTCCAGTAGACGTCGTTCTGGGTGGCGTATCCCTGCAACCCGACGGCCAGGGTGCGGGTGGAGTCGTCGGTCATCACCGAGGCGAAGAGCACCTCTCCCCACGCGGTCATGAAGGCGTAGACGGTGACCGCCACGATGCCGGGCATCGCGGCGGGGATGACCACCCGTATCAGGGCGCCGATCGGCCCGCTGCCGTCGACCTGGGCGGCCTCGTCCAGCGCGACGGGGATGGAGTCGAAGTAGCCGACCAGCATCCAGATGGAGAACGGCAGGGAGAAGGTCAGGTAGGTGATGATCAACCCGGTGAGGCTGCCGTAGAGATCTATCCCGATGACGTTGCTGAGGTTCACGAAGATCATGAAGAGCGGCAGCAGGAAGAGGATGCCGGGGAACATCTGGGTGGACAGCACGGTGATGGAGAAGATCCTCCGGCCGGGGAACCGGAAACGGCTGATCGCGTAGGCGGCGAAGATCGCCACCGTCACCGAGGCCACGGAGGCGATGGACGCCACGATGAGGCTGTTGCCGAAGTAACGGGCCAGCGGGATGGTCTGCCAGATGTCAACGAAGGGCCGAAGGCTGATCGTGGTGGGGATCCAGTGGAAGTCGCCCTGCACGTCGCTCAGCGGTTTGATCGCCGAGGTCACCATCACGTAGATCGGGGTGAGCGTGAACAGGCCGAGGAAACCGAGACCGATCCAGCGGGCCCAGGGCAGCCAGCGGGGCTCACGCATCGCTCCTCCTTCGCGAGGTCGCCACCAGATACACGGTGGTCACCACCAGCAGGAACAGCAGGAGCAGCACGGACATCGCCGAGCCCGAGCCGAAGTTCCAGGTGACGAACGAGCTCTGGTAGATGTGAATGGAGATCAGGTCGGCTTGCTCAGGCGCTGACTTCCCGAAGAGCACATAGGGCGTGTTGAAGTCGTTGAAGGTCCACAGGAACAGGACCAGGACCACGACCTGGTTGACGGGGCGCAGCAGGGGCAGCGTGATCGAGCGCAGTTGCCGCCACCAGCCGGCCCCGTCGATCGCGGAGGCCTCGTAGAGGTCGCCGGAGATGTTCTGCAGCCCGGCCATGAGCACCAGGAAGGCGAACGGCCAGGTCCGCCACACGCAGACCACGATCAGCGAGATGAAACTGTTGTCGCCGATGAGCCAGAACGGACGATCACTGTCGTCGGCCAGGTGGAGCTGGACGAGAATGTGGTTGACCAGACCGGAGTCACGCTGGAGCATGAAGCTCCAGGTGATCACTCCGGCGTAGACGGGGAGCGCGTAGGGGACCAGGAACAGCGCGCGGAGCAGGCCCCTGCCGCGGAAGGCCCCCTGCATCAGGACCGCCCCCATGGTGCCCAGAAACCACGACAGGGCGACCGTCAGCACGGTGAAGACGATGGTGATGAGGAAGGAATGGAGCAGCGAACTGCCCACCGCGGAGTCGAAGTCGACCGCGACCTGGTAGTTGGACAGCCCCGCGGACGGAGCCGCCGACCAGTTCCTGAGGAAGAACTGGGTGAGCTTCAGGAAGCTCATCCCGATGCCGATCACCATCGGCACCAGATGGATGAGGAGTTCCAGGAGGATCGCCGGAATGATCAGCAGGTACGGCAGGCTGACGCGGCGAATCCGTACCGGGATCCGGTCGGTGAGCCGGGCGAGCACCCCTTTTCCGGGCCGGCCGGAGCTGCCGGAAGGCGGACCGGCCCCGCGCCCCGCATCGGGGCGGGGCGTGGTGGACACGACCATGAACATCATCTCGATCTCGTGAAATAGGTCATCGGTGCCGGGCGGCGATCCGCCCGGCACCGCGTCTGGAGCAAGGAGCTCAGCTGCCGGCCAGCATCTGCTCGTTGGCGTCGCTCAGCTTGGCCTTGACGTACTCGTCGGTGATCGGCTTGCCGCTGGCCGCGTCCGCGAACATCGTGTTCATCGCCGTGCCCACCAGGGTCTCGAACTGGCTCTCCTCGGGCACCTGGGGCAGGGGGGCCGACGTGGTGCCGAGAATCTCCTGGAAGGTCTTGATCATCGGGGTCTGGAACGCCGGGTCGTCGTAGGCGTCCTTGACGGTGGGGAGCGAGCCGTAGGTCTTGTTCAGGCTCTGCTGCGCCTCCTTGCCGGTCATGAACTTGACGAACTGCAGAGCCGCGTCCTGGTTCTCGCTGCTCTTGAAGATGGCCAGGTTGATGCCGGCCACCATGCCGTTGACCTGCTTGCCGCCCTGGGAGGGGTCGGGCAGCGGGATGGGGGCGAGGCCGTAGTCGTCATCGGTCATGCCGGCGGCCTTCACCTGGCTGGCGATGGACTGCCACATCAGCATCGCGGCCTTGCCGGAGGTGAAGTCCTGAACGGCCTCGGTGCCGTTGGAGTACTCGGCGTTGCTCGGGTTCACGATCTTGTGTACGGCCATCAGGTCCACGTACTGCTTGATCGCGGCGACCTGCTGGGGGGTGTCGAACTGGGGCTTGCCGGAGGGGTCGAACAGTTCCGAGCCGTGCTGCTGGCCGAAGATGAAGGCGTGGTGGGCGTTCTCGCTGACGCTGGCGCCCTCGACGGCCAGGCCCCACTGGTCGCCCTTGGTGAGCTTCTTGCCGTCGGCGATCAGCTCGTCCCAGGTCTTCGGCGGCTCCGCGATGCCCGCCTCCTTGAACATCTTCTTGTTGTAGAAGAGGCCGTAGGTCATTCCGTAGATCGGGAGGGCGGTGGGCGGCTGCCCCGCGACACCGGTGGCGGCCAGGCTCGGGCCGAGGAAGCGCTCCTTGCCTCCGACCTCGGCCATCAGCTTGTCGTCGAAGGGGACGAAGGCGCCGGTGGCCTGCAGCGAGGCGGACCAGGTGTTGCCGATGTTGAGCACGTCCGGGCCCTTGCCGGAGGTGGTGGCGGCGAGGATCCGGTTGAGCAGGTCCGCCCAGGGAACGACCTCGACGTTCACCTTGATGCCGGTCTGCTTCTCGAACTTGTCGAGTTCGGGCTGGAGCACCTGCTTGTCGTTCTCCAGGCTGGTGCCCTGGTTGGACGCCCAGTAGGTGAGCGTCTTGGGTGCCGCGGCCCCTGTGGACCCGCCGGATCCGGTGTCGTCGCCACCGCAGGCGGCGGCGGAGAGCGAGAGCGCTCCCGCTATCGCGATGATGCCGAGCTTTCGTATCTGCACGGTTGTTCTCTCAATCGGTCGTGACCCCGGGCTGGGTGGCGGTCGGAGCCGGTTTTCCGTGGTGCGTGAGCGGCGTGACCGCTGTATGCGCGAGAGGCCTCCGCTTCGAGGCGGTCCCGGCGGGGACGGACCCGGAGGCTTCGGACCTCGGTGATCATCAGGGGTGCCTGCACGAGGTGGTCGACGGTCGCCTCGGACGAGGATCGCCGAAGGCGCCGGTCCGGTGGGTGGCGGTGACGTCGTCTTCGGAGGAGGAGGCCGGACTGCGGGCGGCGTCTTCGGAGGAGGCCGTCGCGTGCCCGCCCGCCGTCGCTCGCCCGCCCGCCGGGGGAGGGCGGGTGGCGGCCAGGGCCGAGCCGGCGGTCGCGGGACCGGACGCGGACACCGCGGCCGGGTTCGCGACGAGCGGCCCCGGGGGGCGCCTGCCGGGGCTTCGGGATGGATGCACGGCCTCTTCCTTGTAACGGGGGAATGTCTGGCGTAGAGCTTGTAACGAGAAGGTCTCTGCCATGAAGCATGGCGGCAGGATGGGAGAGCGCTCTCCAGATGGAGAGTGCCCCCGTCCATCAGGGGCTGTCAAGCCTCCCCGAACTGTTTCAAGGCTCACAGTCCTCCTGGAAGGGATTAAATCCCCTAAAGGGCGTTTTTTTCCGTCTTGTTATCGGCGTGTAACCACCAGGTGTACGAAATGGGGGAGGATTGGGGGTCGGGGAGCGCTCTCTGGACGCCGGGTCACCCGGCGGACGGTGCCCGTGGAGAGCGAAGACCCCTGCTCTCGCCCTGCCCTTCCCATGATCTCGTTTCTCCCGCGTGAACAGCGGATTCGGGTTTGGCCGGGGGTGAGGCTTGACAGCTCCCGATGTGCGGGTCCACTCTCTGTGGAGAGCGCTCTCCCGTACTGTTGTCGCCTGCGATGGCGGGCGGATCGTCGTTTCCGAGAAGCTCCGACCTCGGGGTGAGGCCGGCGACCGAGGGCCCGAACGGAGCGGTCAAGAGGTCCCGGCGGAAGGGCGTGCCCTGCTGCCCTCCGTGCAGGATGCCCTGCTCTCGGAGGTGCGCGCCCTGCCCGCCGTACGAGGCGCCTGCCCACGGCGTGGGAGATCTGCCCGCTGTAGGGGGAGGGGCGAACGGCCGCTTCTGATCGTTTTCGCCGAGCCGTGGAAGCGGATCGCGCCGTCGCCGTCGAGGGCGGGGCGCCGCCGGTGTGCCCGGGCGCGGGCGTCTCAATTGACCGAGGCGGGCGGCGGGGAATGTGGCGACAGGCGGCGAATCGCGACGACGAGCGGCCCAATACCCGAAATCGCCTACCTGGAATCCGGCTTGATGATTCCGCGACCCTAATTTAGGGTAATTCCTATCAGTGTAGTAGGAAAAACGGGAAGGAGGCAGCCTTGCGCGCACTCATCATCTTGGGCCTCGTCGGTTTCGCGGCGCAGCTCGTCGACGGCAGCCTGGGCATGGCATACGGCGTCACCTCGACGACCCTGCTGCTGGCCGTCGGCACCAACCCCGCCGCCGCGTCGGCTACCGTCCACCTCGCCGAGATCGGCACCACCCTCGCCTCCGGCATCTCCCATTGGCGCTTCGACAACATCGACTGGAAGGTCGTCGCCAAGATCGGCATCCCCGGGGCCGTCGGCGCGTTCGCGGGGGCGACCTTCCTGTCCAGCCTCTCCACCGAGGTCGCCGCCCCGATCATGTCGATCATCCTGCTCGCGCTGGGGATCTACGTCCTGGTCCGCTTCACCGCCTTCGGCCTGCCGCGCGGCAACCTGGGCAAGCCGTTGCGCAAGCGCTTTCTCGGACCGCTCGGCCTGGTCGCGGGCTTCGTCGACGCCACCGGCGGCGGCGGGTGGGGGCCGGTCGGCACCCCGGCCATCCTCGCCAGCGGACGCCTGGCACCGCGCAAGGTCATCGGCTCCATCGACGCCAGTGAGTTCCTCGTCGCCATCGCGGCGAGCATCGGCTTCCTCGTCGGGATCGGCTCGCAGAACATCGACTTCGCCTGGGTCGCCGTCCTGCTGCTCGGCGGTGTCATCGCCGCCCCCATCGCGGCCTGGCTCGTCCGGCACATCCCGCCGCGCATCCTGGGCTCCGCCGTCGGCGGCGTGATCATCCTCACCAACGTGCGCACCCTGCTGCGCAGCGACCTGATCGGCGCCTCCGGTGGCGTTCAGACCGCCGCCTACATCACCATCGTCGTCATCTGGGTGGCGGCCATCGCCTACTCGCTCCGTGAATACCGCCGTGACCGCGACAACGAGTCGGTCGAGGCGATCGAGGCGCCGGAGAACGGTCAGGTCGCGGAGGGGGTCGCGGGCACCCCTCGTTGAACCGGCGGTGAGCCGGCGGGCCGAGGCGGAGCGGCTCGCCGGCTCACGCGAGCCGTTCGGTGATCTCCGAGATCCGCGCGCGCTGTTCGGCGGCCATCTTTCTCGCGAGGTCACCGGTCGGCCCGTGCTGCCCCAGGGCGACCACGATCTCCGCCATCTGGACGCCGCTGCCGAGGTGCTTGCCCAGCACGCCCAGCCACAACGTGTCGAAGTCCGAGCCGGACCTTCTCTTCAGCGAGGAGATCTGCGTGGCGGAGAGCATGCCCGGCATCTCGTGTGCGGCATGGTCGTTCCCCGCCGGGACCTCGACCTTCCAGGACCGGAGCCAGCCGGACATGAGCTCGATGTCGGCCGACTCGCTCTGCTTGATCTTCTCCGCCAGTTCGCGCACATACGTATCGGTGCTCCGGTCGGCCGCCAGTTCGGCGAGCTGGATCGTCTGCCGGTGATGGGAGATCATCTCCTGGGAGAAACGCACGTCCGCGTCGGTCCGGGTGGGAGCACCGGCCACGACGGCCGCCGCGCCCGCCGGAGGCGGGGACTCTCCGGCCGCCGCCGAGCACCCGGCGATCAGCGTGGTGGACATCGACACGATGACGGCCAGAGAGCGGTGCCTGTGTGATCGCCGGGTGCTCATGAGGATGACCGTCCCTTTTCTCCGACCGGGGAAGGACTGTTCGTGTCGTTCCACCGGGAGATACGGGCGCCTCGCGGGGGGAGTTCACCGATCGCCGGAGAACGTGACCGAGTGCGCATTTCTCCTCAGACGCACCTCGAACCCGACGCACCTCGAACCCGACGCCTCCGGCTCGGGTGCCGCCGGCCCGGACGATTCCCCTTCCGGTTCACCGAGCCAGGGGTCCGGCCGCACCCGCCGCCGGCGCGAGGCCCGCGTCTTCGGCCGCCCGTACTAACCGGGCAGCTCCCGGTGGTCGGAGATGCTGTCCAGCCAGGCGCGGTGCAGGCCGGCGAAGCGGCCGGCCTCCGCGATGAGCAGGTCGGGCGGGCCGTCCTCCACGATCCTGCCGCCGTCCATCACGAGCACCCGGTCGGCGATCTCGACGGTCGACAGCCGGTGAGCGATGATCAGAGCGGTCCGGTCCGCGAGGATGGTCTGCATCGCCCGCTGGACCAGCCGCTCGCTGGAGACGTCCAGGCTGGAGGTCGCCTCGTCGAGGATCAGGATCGCGGGATCGGCGAGGAAGGCCCTGGCGAACGCCACGAGCTGCCGCTGTCCCGCCGACAACCGGCCGCCGTGCTTGCCGACGGAGGTGTCGTACCCCTCGGGAAGGGCCGAGACGAAGTCGTGGGCGCCGATGGACCGGGCGGCCTCGACCACCTCGGCCATGGTGGCGCCGGGCCGGCCGAACCTGATGTTGTCGGCGACCGAGCCGGTGAACAGGTAGTTCTCCTGTGTCACCAGCACCACCGCGCCGCGCAGCGAGTCCTCGCCGAGATCACGCAGGTCGTGGCCGTCCAGCAGCACCCGGCCGGCCACCGGGTCGTAGAACCTGGCGACCAGCTTCGCCAGCGTGGTCTTGCCGGCCCCGGTGGTGCCGACCAGCGCCACGGTCTGCCCCGCCGGGATCGTCAGCTCCATCCGGGGCAGCACGGGGGTGCCGTCCAGGTAGGAGAACTCGACCTCCTCGAACCTGACCTCCCCGCGTGGCCGCTCCAACGCCACGGGATCGCGAGGTTCGGCGACCTCCGGGCTCTCCTCCAGTACGCCGGAGAGCTTCTCCAGCGCGGCCCCGGCCGACTGGAAGGTGTTGTAGAACTGACTGATCTCCTGCATCGGCTCGTAGAACTGGCGCAGGTAGAGCAGGAACGCGGCGAGCACGCCGACCGTGACGTCACCGTCGATCGCCCGCCACCCGCCGTAGAACAGGACGGCCGCGATCGTGACGTTCCCGATCAGCTTGACACCCGGCATGAAGACCGCGATCAGTTGCATGCTCTGCTTGTTGGCGTCCCGGTAGTCGGTGTTCAGCTCGGAGAAGATCGCCTGGTTGCGCGGTTCCCTGCGGAACGCCTGGACCGCGCGCATGCCGGTCATCGACTCCACGAAGTGGACGATCACCAGGGCCACGGTCTCGCGGGTCCTGCGGTAGATGATGCTCGACTGCCGCCGGAACCAGCGGGTGAACAGCAGCAGGATCGGCAGCGGCAGCAGGGAGACCAGGCCGAGGGGAACATCCAGGACGAGCAGCAGGACCGCGGTGCCGATCAGGGTCAGCACGGCCGTGACGAGACCGTCGAAGCCCGACTGCAGCATCTCGGAGATCGCGTCGATGTCGGAGGTGAGCCGGGAGACGACCCGGCCCGAGGTGTAGTTGTCGTGGAAGGACAGTGACAGCTTCTGGAAGTGGTCGAAGACCCGGCGCCGTAGCTCCAGCAGGATGTTCTGCCCGATGCGGCCGGCCATCCTGAGGAACACCAGCCGGGTCACGGCCTGGGTGATCGCCGCCGCCAGGACCACCGCGACGACCGTCACCAGCGTGGCCGAGCCCTCGCCCGCGATCATCGGAGGAATGCCCGAGTCGATGCCCACCTTGATCAGGTAGGGGATGGAGAGCGCGGCGACATTGCAGATCACGATGACCGTGACGAGCAGGATGATCTTCTTGCGGTACGGGCGCAGCAGGTCGCCGAGCAACCGCCTGGAGCGGTTGCGGAGCAGGAAGGACACCTGCTCGGACAGATCGTCCTGGTCCTCCGCGGCGACGCCGCGCCAGTCCCGCTCGCCGTTCTCGGTCTCGGCCCCGGGCCTGACCTCGGCCCCGGCCGTGGCCCCGGTCCCGGTCCCGGTCCCGGTCTCCGTTTCGGTCTGGCTCATCGCACGGCCTCCTCGGCGTCCAGGTCGGTGGAGAGCAGCGCCCGGTACTCCGGCACGCTCGCCATCAGTTCGTGGTGGTGGCCGACGTGTGCGATCGTGCCGTCCAGCAGCAGGGCCACCTTGTCGGCGAGCAGTACGGTGGACGCCCGGTGCGCGACGACGATCCCGGTGGCGTCGCGCAGCACGTGCCGCAGCGCCTCCTCCACCAGGGCCTCGGTCTCGACGTCCAGGGCGGACAGGGTGTCGTCCAGCACGAGGATCCGGGGCCGGCTGAGGACCGCGCGGGCCAGCGCGAGGCGCTGGCGCTGGCCACCGGACAGGGACATGCCCTGCTCGCCGATCCTGGTCTCCAGGCCCCACGGCAGCTGATGGACGAACCCGGCCTGGGCGACCCGCAGCGCCTCCGCGATCTCCTCCTCGGTGGCGTCGTGCCGTCCGAGCGTGAGGTTCTCCCTGACGCTCATCGAGAACAGGGTCGGCTCCTCGAAGGCGGTGGAGACCATCGAGCGGAGCGCGGGCAGCGACAGATCCCGGACGTCGTGCCCGTCGATCGTGACCCGGCCCGCGCTGACGTCGTACAGCCGGGGCACGAGGGCGGTCAACGTGGTCTTGCCCGATCCCGTCGCGCCGACGATCGCCACCGTCTCTCCCGGCCGGACCTCCAGCCAGACGTCGTGGAGCACCGGCTCGGCCGCGCCGGGGAAGCGGAACTCCGCCCCCTCGAAACGAAGATGGCCGCGCGGACGCTCGATCACCTTCGTGCCCCCGACGATCTCCGGTTCGGTGTCGAGCACCTCCATCACCCGGTCCGCCGCGGTCATCGCCTCCTGGCCCATCGTCAGGATGAAACCGAGGGCCGAGATGGGCCAGACCAGCTGCAACATCAGCGTGGTGAAGGCCACCAGCGAGCCCGCCGTCAGCGAGCCGGAGCCGACGGCGAGGGCGCCGAGCAGCAGGACGAGCGCGAGGGTGATGTTCGGGATCACCTCAAGGAAGGTGAAGAACCTGGCGGACAGCCGCACCTTCTCCATCGAGGTCCCGTAGACCTTGAGGGCTCCGTCGTCGAAGTCGTCGAAGACGTACCGGCGGCGGCCGTAGGCCTTGATCGTGCGGATCCCGGCCGCGGACTCCTCGACGACGGTGGCGAGATCGCCCTGCTGGTCCTGGACCCGGCGGGAGATCGTGATGTACTGGCGCTCGAAGCGCAGCGAGGTGATCACGACCGGCACCACCGAGGCGACCACCAGCAGGCCGAGCGGCCAGTACATCTGCAGCAGCAGCCAGGTCACCGTGGCGATCTGCAAGGTGATCAGGACGAGGAAGAGCAGGCCGAAACCGAGGAACCGCCGGATCGTCGACAGGTCGGTCGTCGCGCGGGACAGCAACTGGCCTGACTGCCAGGAGCCGTGGAAGCCCATCGGCAGCCGCTGCAGATGCTCGTAGAGGTCGTCGCGGATACTGGTCTCCAGGCCGAGGACGGCATCGGCCAGGAACCACCGCCGCAGGAGGATGAAGAACGCCTCCAGCACGCCCAGTGCCAGGGCGAGTAACGCGAGGGGGAGGAGTGCCCCGGTGTCGCCGTGGGCGACGGGGCCGTCGATGATCTCCCTGCCGACCAGCGGGACGACGATGCCGATCCCCACCGCGCCGAGGGACGGCAGCCAGATGAGGGACAGGCGGAGGGCGTAGGGGCGTAGGTAGGACTTCATCCGCCACAGCGAGTTCATTCTGCTGCGGTGCGGGCCGGACGGGTGAGGCTGCGGGGTTTCGGGTTTTTGGTCAGAGGCTGCGGTATCAGGGGGCATCAGCAGGCAGCACGCTCCTCACGGTCTCCAGTTGAGGTGATCGCCTTTCGGGACGAAGGGCCCGCTAAGGTTAGATCCCCCGTCAACTGGTTTTCCGCGCCCGCTCCTGCTTGACGCCCCGCCGGATCACCGTCACCCGCGATGCGGGCGACTACTCAGTGTCCGTGTCCGGATACGGTGCTGACAACTTCTTCCGAGGCGGTCATCCTGTAACCGCCAGGGCAGACATCCCTGTGACCTGGTCTTTTTCTCCGGGGCTTCTGGGGCTCTCCGCGAAGGAATGTGACGGTTGCGAGCATTCCTCCCGCACGGGCCCTCTTCGCCTCACGCATGTCCGGCTCACGCCTGACGCGTGTGACGAACGGCACGCGTCAGGCATGAGCCGGCGGAGGGGCGAGGGCTCGGTCACGTGTGATCGGCGCGGGGCTCGGGCCAGTCCCAGTGCGGAACCTCGCGCAGGGGGTGCAACTGGGCGTCGGTCTCGGCATGGGAGTTCTGCACGGCCACCTGCGTGCCGAACTCCACGTGGGAGCGCAGCGCCTCCCGGAAGGGCGCGTCGCCGGGCAGTCCCGCCTCGTCGGCCGCCGCCATGTACAGGTCGACGAACCGCAGGCGCTGCTCTTCGGTGATCTTCAGGCCGCGGTGTACCGCGATCAGTTCCAGGAATCCGCCCATCTCATCGCTGAAGGTCTTGGGGCCGCCGAAGGTCTCGGCGGTGAAGGCCGTCAGGTGCTCGACGTGATGCGGGCGTCCTTCGCCGAAGAGCGGCTGGAGCAGCGGATCGGACAGGACGCTGCTGTAGAAGATCCCGTTGAATCGGCGAAGGCCCTTGAGTCCACCGGCGTGTTCAAAGAGAGTGATCATCTTTACATCATTACACGCCACATTAAATAATGATCTGAAAAACGACAATATATCGAGCTGTAGTGGCTGTTCTAGTCGTATATCGATATTTCGGTTATCTCTTCTCCCGCCCGAATACGAGCCCGTTCGTTCCGGGGGGAGAGGCCGTCGAACTCCAGGGCGCGACGCGATCACGTTCGCGGTGGGGCGGGACCCCGGCCGTCAGGCCGAGGCCGCATGCCTGGCCTTCAGTTCGCGATGCAGGACCTTGCCCGTCGCGGTCCGCGGCATCTCCTCCTCGCGGATGATCGAAAGCGATCGGGGCCGTTTGTATCCGGCGATGCGGTTCTTGCACCAGCCCAGCAGTTCGTCGGGCGAGGAGGAGACCCCGTCGCGCAGGATGACGACCGCGTGCACGCGCTCCCCCCATTTCCGGTCGGGGGCGCCGATAACCGCCACATCCTTCACCTTCGGATTGGAGCGGAGCAGGGCCTCCACCTCGGAGGGATAGATGTTCTCCCCACCGGAGATGATCATGTTGCTCTTGCGGTCGACGAGATGGATGTATCCGTCCGCGTCGCGACGGGCCATGTCGCCGACCGTGCAGTACTCGCCCCTGAACGCCTCCCTCGTCTTCTCCGGCAGTCGCCAGTAGCCGTCGAAGGTGTGGGGATTGCACGAGTACAGCTCACCGACGTCGCCGTCGGCGACCTCCTCGCCGTCACGGTCGAGCAATCTGACAGGTGCGGAGCCGACGCATTCGCGGCCGACCGAGCCGAGTTTGGCGAACTGCTCGTCGGGGTGGAGCATCGTCACGATTCCCGCCTCCGTCGACCCGTAGAGCTCGAACAGGCCGGATCTCCTGAAGAACTCCATGGTCTCGAGCTTCGTCTCGCGGGACGCGGGCGCCGAAGAGATCATCAGTTTACCGACCCCGTCGACGTTGTACTTCCGGCGGACGGACGGGGAAAGGCCGAGCATCATTATGTAGTGCGTCGGCACGAGTGACGTGAAGGTCGAGCCTTTCTCGGCGAGGGTCCGCACCAGGTGCTCCGGGTCGAAGCTGTTTCTGCTGTAAATCGAGCAGGCCGCCCCGCAATAGGTGAAAGCGCTGAAGAAAAAGAGCGAGTTCGCGTGGAACATCGGCATCACGAGCAGCGCGTCGTCATTTCTGTGGATGCCCATCTCGATTTCCGTCGTGAAGGACAGCAGGGCGCTGCCCCGGTGGCTGCGAATGGCGCCCTTGGGATTTCCCGTCGTGCCTGAGGTGTACATGAGCGTCCACGGGTCTTCGGGACGCACCGGAACGCACGGCTCGCTCTCCCGGGCCTCGGCGAGGAATCCCTCGTAGTCCCGGTAGCCCGGAGGGCACTCGCTCCGGCCGAAACGAATGTAGTTCCGGGGCGCGATCGAAAGCTCGGGCCGGATCTCCTCGATCGAGCCCACGAGCTCGTCCTGGACGATGAGGGCACCGGCCTCGCAGTTCTCGACGATGTAGCGGATCTCCGGTCCGAGCAGGCGGAAGTTGACGGGAACGGCCACCAGGCCCGCCTTGGCGGTCGCGGCGTAGATCTCCGCCCATTCCAGGCAGTTGTAGGCGAGGACCGCCAGCCGGTCGCCTTTCCGCAGGCCGAGTCCGAGAAGCGCATTGGCGAGCCGGCAGGAACGCGCGTTCCACCGGGAGAAGGTCATCGCTCGTTCCAGGTCGCGGACGCCGAGTCTCTCCGGAAAGAACCTGGCGTTCGCGGTGAGAACCTCGCCGACGTTGAGAAGACGGCTCATGCGACCCTCCCGTGTTCGGATCTCCTCCCGTGCGTTTCTTTGGCGGGCAAAAACATCGTATCGCCGAAACCGTTTTACCTTTCCGTTCCTTTACCTTCCGGGATCGAGAGGAACGCGAATCCGGTGACGGGTCATTGGAGGAGATCACTGCCCGGACAGGCAGGAAGCGGCACCGTTATATCGGCCTGCGACGCATTGGCCGGTCGTCGGACCGGCCGGTCGGCATCGGCGGTCGATATAAGGTTCGAGCATCTGCCGTCAAATAAGATCTTAATCGCCCAATGTATCATGGAGGCCTGGTCCGGCCGCGGACGACCGGATATAAGGGTTGATCGGTTGGGGGCTGGGATCAATGGTATTGACCGGTTCTGATCTCGTCGCGCGCGCATTGCATAAACAAGGCGTCGACACTTTCTTCTATATTATGGGTGCGCCGATGTTGTCGGTCGAGTCCGCCGCCCTGGCACTCGGCCTGCGGGGCGTCGACGTACGGCACGAGCAGGCCGCGGCGATGGCCGCCCACGCCTACGCGAGACTGCTCAACCGCCCCGGGGTCTGCATGGCGGCCTCCGGACCCGGAACGACCAACCTGATCACCGGAATCGCGCACGCCTTCGTCGACTGCACGCCGGTGGTGGCGCTGGGCGGGTCCTCACCGGCCTCGCAGAGCCACAAAGGGACATTTCAGGAGATCGACCAACTGGCGATGCTCGCGCCCTGCACCAAGTGGAGTGACCGGGTTCACCGTCCCGAACGGATTCCCGAGCTTCTCGGCTATGCGATCCGCGAGGCGATGAGCGGAAAGCCCGGACCCGTCTACCTCGATCTGCCGGGCGATGTGCTGTTCGCCGAGGTCGACGAGGAGAAGGTCGCATGGCCCGAACCCTGGGACCCCGACCGGAGACCGCGCCCGGCCGCCGGTCCCGCCGAGATCCGGTCGCTCACCGACCTGATCGCGGGAGCGGAGAGGCCCGTCGTCGTATCCGGCATGGGTGTCCTGTGGTCCGGGGCGGAGGCCGAGCTCCGGACGTTCGTCGAGGCCGCCGGGATCCCGTTCTTCACGACGCCGCAGGGCCGGGGCGTGATCCCGGAAGATCATGAGCTCTGCTACCCGGCGGCCCGTTCCACGGCCTTCCGCGAGGCGGACCTGATCCTCGTCGTCGGGACGCGCATGAACTACGTCATCGGCCACGCCTCCCCGCCGCGGTTCGCCGCCACCGCGAAGGTCGCCCGTATCGACATCAGCGCCGAGGAGATCGCGACCAGCCCTCGACGGCTGGACGTGGGGGTGGTCGCCGACGCGAGGACCGCCCTGACGCAGCTGACGGACGCCGTCCGCGATCGGGTCGTCCCGGACGGCTTCACCGCCTGGCGCGACCGGTTGCGAGAGCTGAACGGCTCCAAGCTCGCCGAACACGAACGTGAACTCGCCGACGACGCCGTGCCGATCCATCCGCTTCGGCTCTGCCGCGAACTGCGCGACTTCATGGACCGCGAGACCATCCTGTGCGTCGACGGACAGGAGATCCTCAACTACGGGCGGCAGGTCATCCCGACCTACAGGGCGCGACATCGACTCAACTCAGGAACGTTCGGAACGATGGGCGTGGGATTGCCGTTCGGCCTGGGAGCCAAGGTGGCCTGTCCGGACAAGCCGGTCATCGTGCTCCACGGAGACGGGTCGTTCGGTATGAACGCCATGGAAATCGACACCGCGGTCCGGCACGACCTGCCGATCCTCGTCGTCATCAGCCTCAACGGCGGCTGGACGGGCGATCCCGCCAAGGAGCGCCCGGGGCGCGAGCTGGGATACACCCGCTTCGACAAGATGGCGGAGGCGTTCGGCGCGTACGGCGAATACGTCGAGAGGCCGGACGATATCCGGCCGGCCCTGGATCGCGCCATGGCCGCGGTCGTCTCGGGTCAGCCGGCGCTCGTCAACGTCGTCACCGACTGGCGCGCCCGAGCCACGACAGCCGCGTTCACCGAATACGTGACCTAGCCTCGATCTCTCGTGATCCTCGGGTGGCCGGTTGACGCCGCCGATGTCGCGCTCCGCGTGCGGGCGATCACGGAGTCGGATTGTCGCCGCAAAAGAGCATGACAGGACGGGCGGACCGCTAGTAGGGTCGGCGTCATGACCTGGCGACATTGATCCACAACCAGAGGTCGAGGCGGGACACGCTGCCGCGGACCCCCGGAGATGCCGAGCATCCCGAGTCCGCACAGCCCCTGCGAGAAGGACCTCATGAGTATCTTTTCTCTCCGCGCCCAATGCATCCGACGCGCGCGCGAAGCGCCTGGCCGCGACATTCTACGCTTACAGCTTTTTCGATAGCTTCATCCTGCTTTATCCGTTCTACGTACTGCTGTTCGTTGAAACGGGCCTGTCCACCGCGGAGATCTCCTCACTCCTGGTGATCTGATCGGTCACCGCCATCCTGACGGAGGTCCCCTCCGGGGTATGGGCGGATGCCGTCTCGCGGCGCCGGCTGCTCGCCCTCGCGCCACTGCTGGCCGCCGCGGCCTTCGCCCTGTGGGTCGTCGCCCCCTCCTACTGGGTGTTCGCCGTGGGATTCGTCCTGTGGGGCATCTCGGGGGCGCTGCAGTCGGGCGCGACGGAGGCACTGATCTACACCGAGCTCGATCGCCTGGGTGCCGCCGGCCGTTATGCCGCGGTCATCGGCCGTGCCCGCGCGATCGACACCGTTGCCGTCATGGCGTCCATGGCGGTGGCCGCTCCGCTGTTCGTCCTGGGTGGCTATCCACTGATCGGTGTCGCCAGCGTACTGGCGTGCGTGCTCGCCACGGCGGTCGCGACGACCTTTCCCGAGCACCGGACGCGAGAGGAGAACGAGGAGGCGTCGGAGGGCGGCTACGCCGGGATCCTGAGGGACGGGCTGCGGGAGGTGCGGGCGGACCGGTCGATACGGCGGGCGTTGTTGCTGGTGGCGATGGTGACGGCCCTGTGGGGGTCGCTGGAGGAGTACATCCCCCTGCTCGCGGCCGGTACCGGCGTCGCCGCGCACGTCGTACCGCTCCTGGTGCTCCTTGTCTCCGCCGGGACCGCGCTCGGCGGCGTGCTCGTGGCGACGGGACGGCACTTCACGGACCGGGCACTCGCCGGGATCCTCGCGTTCGGAGCACTGGGGCTCGGCGTGGGAGCGATCAGCGGGCTCGCGGCGGGATTCGTCGCGATCGCGGCGGCGTTCTGCGCCTTCCAGATGGCGAGCGTGCTGGCCGACGTGCGGTTGCAGCAGAGCATCACGGGCCCGGCCCGCGCCACCGTGACCTCGCTGGCCGGGCTGGGAACCGATGTGGGTACCATCCTCGTCTACGGTGGCTACGCGGCGGCCTCGGAGCCGGCCGGGCATGCCGAGATCTTCGCCGTCTCCGCGGTGCCGTACGCCGTTCTCGCCCTTGTCCTGCTCCTCGGCGGGTTTCGCGTGAGGAGGGCCGTCACCCGCGCCGATCTCAGTGACCCGTGAACCGGGGCAGGCCGAGCTCGGCGAAGATCGGGCGATGATCGGTGTCCGGCAGGGAGTGGACGCCGAAGCCTGTGATCGCCATCCGTGAGTCGGCCAGTACGTGATCGATCGTCACGCCGGGAACGGACTCCCAGTTCCGCTCCGGCCAGGTGGCCGTCAGGCCGTTCCCGGTGACGTCGGCCGCGTCGCGGTAGCCGCTGTCGAGCAGGTCGCCCATCAGGCTGTGGTCGAGGGTGGCGTTGAAGTCACCGGCGAGCACCCGCAGTTGCCCGCCGGCTCTGGGCAGCGCCCGGAGCCCCTCGGACCAGCACGCCACCCTGGCGTCGTGGCGCGGCGCGCACGGGTGGACGGAGACGATCTCGATCTCGTGGCCGCTCGGATGCCTGAGCACCCCTCGTGCCTGCCGGAACCCGCCCAGGGTGATCAGTGGCTTCTCCGTGAGGGGATGCCTCGCGTAGATGCCCGAGCCTGACGCCCTGTCGGCCGCCCGGTCGACGACGTGGGGCATGATCTCGCGCAGCCCGGCCGCCTCCAGGCGCCCGCGTGCGGCCGGGGTGAGCTCCTGGAGGGCCAGCACGTCCGGGTCGAGAGTCCGCACGATCCTCATCAGGGACTCGGTGTCGCCCGCGCCCACGGCCAGGTTCGCGGCGAGCACCCGGAGCCGCCCCTCCGCGGCGGGCTGGTCGCCGTCGCCGAAGTGCCGGGGGAGTACGGTCACCGCCAGGGCCACGCTCGCGACCAGGGCGACGACCGCCGCCCCCCAGCGACGCAACCCCAGGGCCAGGAGCAGGGGGACGGCCGAGGCCGCCGCCACGTACGGCGTGAACGCCACCAGGGCGACCCACTGCCACACCGGAGTCCAGCCGCCGCCCCTGATCACGGCCCACGCCGCGAACGGCACGACCGCCGGCCAGACCAGCAGGCTCACCCATCTCGACCTGATCATGAGCCGGGAGCGTATCGATCTTCCGTGCAGATTCGGTGGAGATCGGTGGGTTTATCCGCGCAGATACGAAGGGCGAAGCCTCAGGGGTGGCACGCGATGATCGTTGGATCCCCGAGGCGGCGGCACTCCGTCAGGAACGCGGAACGAGGTCGTAGGCCTGGGCGACCAGCTCGTAGGAGCGGATGCGGTCCGCGGGGCTGTGGACCATGGTGGTGATCATCAGCTCGTCGGCCCCGGTGCGCTTGCGCAGCTCCTCCAGCCCCTGCCGCACCTCGGCGGTGTCGCCGTACACCACGTTGGACAGGTAGTCGCGGAGGAAGTCCTCCTCCATCGGGCTGTACGGGTAGGCCTCGGCCTCCTCCGGCGTCGGAACCGGCTGAGGGGCTCCCCGGCGCAGACGGAGCATGGAGAGCCCGCCTGAGCGAGCCATGCGGAGCGCCTGCTCCGAGGTGTCCGCGGCGACGGCCGAGACACCGATCATCGCGTACGGCCGGTCGAGCACGCTGGAAGGCTGGAAGGACGACCGGTACAGATCCAGCGCGGGAACGGTGTTGGCCGCGCTGAAGTGGTGGGCGAACGCGAACGGCAGGCCGAGCATGCCGGCGAGCTGGGCGCTGAAGCCGCTGGAGCCGAGCAGCCAGATCGGCGGACGCCCCGACTCGGGCGACCGGGGAGTGGCGACGACCCGCTCCAGCGGATGGCCCGCGGGGAACGCGCCGTCCAGGAAGGCGGTCAGCTCGGCCAGCTGCTCGGGGAAGTCGTCGGCGTCCCGGCCGTGCCGGTTGCGCAGCGCCCGGGTCGTGGCGGGGTCGGTTCCCGGAGCCCGGCCGAGTCCGAGGTCGATGCGGCCGGGATGCAACGCGTGCAGGGTGCCGAACTGCTCGGCGATGATCAACGGGGCGTGGTTGGGAAGCATCACGCCGCCCGACCCCAGCCGGATGCTCTCGGTCGCGGCGGCCAGATGGGCGATCAGCACCGCGGGGGAGGAGCTGGCCACGGAGGGCATGCCGTGGTGCTCGGCCACCCAGATCCGGTGGTATCCCCACTCCTCCGCTCGTCTGGCGAGCTCGGTGCTCGCCCTCAGGGTCTCGGTGGGGGTCACTCCGGAACCGACCACGGCTAGTTCGAGGATCGAAAGAGGAACCTCGGCGGAGCCGCGGATCACGCCGCGGATGTTGTCTTCAGCCATGAAGAGGGCAACCTGGCCAGGCGGAGCTTTATTTCCGGTTGACCAGGTCATGGGTACGGCCGCCACCCGGCCTTCGCTCCCGCCCCGGCCCTCGGGAACCGGAGCCCGACCCGCCCCCGGCACGCTGATCGACAGCGTCCTGGCCTTCCCCTTCTATCGTGGAGATCTGACCTAAGGAGAAGGTTGGGTCGTGGGAGAGACCAGACGCAGGTTCGATCCGGAGTTCCGGGCGGGCGCGGTGCGCATCGTGCGGGAGACAGGAAAGTCGATCGCGCAAGTCGCCAAGGATCTGGGCATCAATGCGGGCACGCTGGCCAACTGGGTGCAGATGGACCGGCTGGCCCGCGAGCAGAACGCCGGCAGCGAGGAACTGTCCGGATCCGAGCGGGAAGAGCTCGCCAGGTTGCGCAGGCAGCGGGCGGAGTGGGCCAAGGAGCGCGCCGAGCTGGAGATGGAGCGTGATGTCCTCAAACGCTCCGTGGTCTTGTGGGTCAAGGAAGCGACGGGCCGGTAAGCGTGGCGGCCTTCATCAGCTCCCAGAAGACCGAGCACGACGTCCCCCACGCGGTGACCTGCCGGGCCTTGGGTGTCTCGCAGTCTTGGTACTACAAGTGGCGCGACCGGGCGCCAACGGCCCGCCAGCAGCGCCGCAAGGATCTCGACGCGGAGATTGCGGCGAAGTTCACCGCCTCGGGCGGCACCTACGGCAGCCCACGCATCACCCGTGACCTACACGAACAGGGATGGCGGATATCGGAGAACACCGTCGCGCAGCGCATGGCCGAGCTTGGCTTAGCCGGCAGAGCACCAAGGAGACGCCGATCGCTGACCCGGCAGGGCAAACGGCCTGCCGCCCCTGACCTGGTGCGGCGCTCGTTCACTGCGGTCGCGCCGGACGTGCTGTGGTGCGGCGATGTGACCGAGATCGTCACCGACGAGGGCAAGCTGTATCTGGCCACGGTCGAGGATCTGTTCTCCCGCCGGTTGCTGGGGTATGCGATGTCGGAGCATCACGATGCGGCGCTGACCATTGCCTCCCTGCAGATGGCCGCTGTCACCCGCGGCGGGAACGTCGACGGGGTGATCTTCCACACCGATCGCGGCAGCGAGTACACCGCTGCCCGCTTCCAAGCAGCCTGCCGGCATTGGGGCGTGGTCCAGTCGATGGGCCGGGTCGGCTGTGCACTGGACAACGCCGCCGCCGAGTCGTTCAACTCCACCCTCAAGGTCGAATACGTGCACCGACACCGCTTCCGCGCCCGGGCCGAAGCCCGGCTGAAGATCGCGACCTGGATCGCTGACTTCTACAACGCTCGCCGACGACACAGCGCCGCTGACGGGCTACCACCGATCGTCTACGAGCAGCAGATCATGACCGCTCGAATAGCCGCCAGAGCGAGGCTTCAGGAGGCCAGCGCCGCATAACCGAATCTCCACGTTTTCAGGGGATAGACATCCACCGGCAGGTGATCGTCCGGCGTTCCGCGCTGCCCGGGCCGGGCGTCGACCCGCCGGTCCGGCGCGTCCGTCGGCGGATCGGGACGAGTGACCGGCCTCACGCCGGCCTCGTCTCGCCGCTGCACGACGATGGAGACTCCGATGTGCTCACGCCACATTTCTCCGACCAGACGAGGAGCGCCCGATGCCGATCATCATTCCCGAGGACCCGTTTCACCGGCGGCTGCACCACATCGCGCCCGGGGGGCTCACCTCGGAGACCGCCCAGACCGGTGGCATGCGCCGCCGCGCGGCGATCAGCGGTGCCACCGTCGGATCCAGCCGCCTGTGGATGGGCCAGACCCACGTCGCCCCGGCCACCGTCACGGCCAACCATCACCACGGTGAGTCCGAGACCGCCATCTACGTGGTCAGCGGCACCCCGTCGTTCGTCTTTCTCGACCTCGAGGGGGAGGAACCCGCCGAGGTGCGCATCGACACCAAGCCGGGCGACTACATCTTCGTGCCGCCCTACGTCCCGCACCGCGAGGAGAACCTCGATCCCGGTCTGGAGGCGCTCGTGGTGATCGCCCGCAGCACCCAGGACGCCATCGTCGTCAACCTCGACGAGCTGACGTGGAACGGCCCGGTCCTGACCTCACAGTGAGTTCGCGAGTGACCTCACTGTGAGGTCACAATGAGCTCGCGAGTGACCTCGCGCTGACGGGGAGCCGAGGACCCGGGCCGGTCGCGGGCCTGGGGCGAGGGGAGGCCCGAAGCCTCCGGGCCCGACCGGAGGCGGCCGATGCCGCCTCCGCGTCACCCGCCGCCCTACTCTCCGTACTTCTTGGCGTACAGAACGACCGGCGTGTCGGTCGGGAACTTCCGGCCGGCCGCCGGACTCTGATCGGTGATCACCCAGTTGTGGTCATTGACCTGGAACCGGTTCTGGCCGGTGGCGTCCTGGTCGTCCAGGACGAAGAAGCCCGCGGCCTGCATCGCGTTCTGCCCCTCCTGCAGGCTCATGCCGATCACGTTGGGCAGAGCCCGCATGTCCGGAGCGGACCCGCGGGCCTTCGCGGAGGTCTCCGCGGCGCCCTTCGCGGCGGTGGCGACGGGGGCGGACTGGGGCGCCAGGACGGCCGAAGCCGGGGCGGCGGCGTCCGCGCCGTCCCCGCAACCGGTGAGCACGGCGCCGAGCGAGACGGCGGACAGGACGGAAAGGGCGGACAGAAGGCGGCTGACCTGCATCAAAGATCTCCCGAGACGAGGACGAGGGGAGGAACCGCCGGAAGACGTACCCCGATCGCTCTCGGTTATCCATCGCCACTCTCCGTCGTTTTCCCAAGATTTCGTACCTGTCGGCCCGGGAGACGCCGCCCGGGACCGCCGGAGATCCGCGCGGCGGATCGATCGGGGCTCGCCCCGAGATTCCGGTCATGTGAAATGTCGGGAAAGAATCCGGCTTTGTGAAATCTCGGCCTTGACCATCGCCGGGGGCCGAACCAACGATCGAGCTACAGCCTTCGTTTGTCGAGGAGTGGCGATGAAAGCCGTACGACTGCACGAGTACAAAAAGCGCCCGGTCGTCGAGGACGTCCCGGAGCCCAAGGTCAGCGGGCCGCTGGACGTGCTGGTCGAGATCGGCGGCGCCGGGCTGTGCCGTACGGACCTGCACATCGTCGAAGGCCAGTGGGCCGAGAAGTCCGGTGTGGCCCTGCCGTACACGATCGGGCACGAGAACGCCGGCTGGGTGCGGGAGGTCGGCTCGGCCGTGACGGGCGTCGAGCCCGGTGACGCGGTCATCCTGCACCCGCTCATCACCTGCGGGCTGTGCCGGGCGTGCCGCGCGGGCGACGACGTGCACTGCGTCGACTCGAAGTTCCCCGGTATCGACACCGACGGCGGCATGGCCGAACTGCTGCTCACCAACGTCCGGGCGGTGGTCAAGCTGGATCCCTCCCTGCGGCCCGCGGACGTCGCCGCGCTGGCCGACGCGGGTCTCACCGCCTACCACGCGGTGCGCAAGGCCGTGCCGCTGCTCTACCCGGGCACGCAGGTCGTGGTGATCGGCGCCGGCGGGCTGGGCCACATCGGCGTGCAGTGCCTGGCCGCGATGGTGCCCGCCGAGATCATCGTCGTCGACCGGTCGCCGGACGCGCTCGAACTCATCAAGGAACTGGGCGCCACGCACACCGTGCGGGCCGACGGCGGGCAGGCCGACGCGATCGCCGACCTCACCGGCGGGCAGGGCGCGCACGTGGTGCTGGACTTCGTCGGCGAGGGAGGCACGGAGGCCGAGGGGGTGGCGATGCTGCGCCGCGCGGGTTCGTACTTCGTGATCGGCTACGGCGGCCGCGTCGACATCCCCACGATCGACGTCATCTCCAGAGAGATCAACGTCATCGGCAACCTCGTCGGTTCCTACAACGATCTGGACGAGCTGATGGCCCTCACCGCGCAGGGGAAAGTCACCCTGCACACCAGGACGTACCCCCTCGAATCCATCAACGAGGCCATGGACGACCTGGAGAGCGGGCGCCTGCGGGGCCGCGGGATCCTCGTACCGGCAAGGAGCTGAGATGTACGAAAAGGACGGTCAGCGGTATTTCATCGTCGACGGGCACATCCACTTCTGGGACGCCAGACCGTCGAACCAGGCCAACCGCTACGGCGAGGGATTCATCAACTGCTTCTACGACTACCACCGCAACCTCTCGCCGGAATCGGAGGTCTGGTCGCTGGAGGACTTCTGGTGGCAGAGCGAGGAACGGATCCTGCACGACCTGTTCGAGGTCGGTTATGTGGACAAGGCGATCTTCCAGCCGACCTACCTCACCGACTTCTACGTGAACGGCTTCAACACCACCGAACAGGACGGGGCGCTCGCGGAGAAACACCCCGACAAGTTCATCGTGAACGGGGCGTGGGATCCGCGCGACGGCGAGGAGGGGCTCGACAGGCTCCAGGCGCTGGCCGAACGGTGGAGTCTCAAGGGCGTCAAGCTCTACACCGCCGAATGGAAGGGCGCGTCGAAGGGCTGGAAACTGTCCGACCCCTGGTCCTACCGGTACCTCGAGAAATGCCAGGAACTGGGGATCCGCAACATTCACGTCCACAAGGGGCCGACGATCTACCCGCTCAACCGGGACGCCTTCGACGTGGCCGACGTGGACGAGGCCGCGAGCGCGTTCCCGGACCTGAGGTTCGTCGTCGAGCACTGCGGGCTGCCCAGGCTGGAGGATTTCTGCTGGATCGCCACGCAGGAACCCAACGTCTACGCCGGGCTCGCGGTCGCGCTGCCGTTCATCCACACCAGGCCGCGCTACTTCGCCCAGATCATCGGCGAGCTGCTGTACTGGCTCGACGAGAACCGGATCACCTTCGCCAGCGACTACGCGATCTGGACGCCCAAGTGGCTCATCGAGCGGTTCGTGGACTTCCAGATCCCGGAGGACATGCGCGGGGAGTACGGCGAGATCACCGTCGAGGTGAAGAAGAAGATCCTCGGTCTCAACGTCGCCCGGCTCTACGACATCCCGGTACCGCCGGAACTGGACGTCACCGACGTCCACGCGGGCAGCGGCGAGCCCGTCGCGTCCGGGCCGAAGGCGCCGGCGTGAGCATGCCCTCTCCCCGGTACGACGGGATCTGGGACGCCCTGGCGAGCGTGCGGGACCCGGAGCTGGACGAGCCGATCACCGAGCTCGGGTTCGTCAGGGAGGCCGAGGTCCGCGACGGGCGTGCGTCGGTACGGCTTCGGCTGCCGACGTACTTCTGCGCGCCGAACTTCGCCTACCTGATGGTCGCCGACGCCCACGACGCGGTGCGGGCGGTCGCGGGCGTGGTCGCGGCGGACGTCCGGCTGGAGGACCACTTCGCGTCCGACGAGATCAACGCGGGGGTCGCGGAAGGCGCGGGGTTCGCCGGGTCCTTCCCCGGTGAGGCCCACGGAGGACTCGAGGAGCTGCGTCTGACGTTCCGGCGCAAGGCCTATCTGGCGAGCCTCGACCGGCTGGGCACCCGGTTGACGGCCGAGGGCGGGCAGCCCGTGCGGCTGGGCCTGGGCGACGTCCCGGAGTCCCCGGAACTGGCCGGGCTGCTGCGCCGCCGCGCCGAACTCGGGCTGGACTGCTCACCGCGGTCGCCGCTGCTTCTCGACGAGTACGGCGAGCCGATCCGCGCCGAACAGGCCACGCTACGGCTGCGCTTCGCCCGCGCCGTGCGGGTCAGCATCGAGGGCAACGCCGGCTTCTGCCGCGGGCTGCTGCACACGCGCTATCCCGAGTCGGCGGCCGACGAGAGGTAGTTCCCTGACGAGGGTGCCGTCCTGACCGGTGAGGCTGCCTAAGGCCTCGAGTTCCTCTACCCGGAGAACATCGGTTCAGGCAACCATTCTTTCAAGGTCGCCAATCGGCCCAAGGGTCGCCAACGTCACATGACAGGAGTAGGTCCCTAGTCCCGAGCTGGGGAAACACCGATCCGCAGACCGTGAGGACTCTCGCGAATAGCAGGAGTCCAAAGCTCCTGATCTTGAACCGCGACAACTATCTCTGCAGGGTCAAGGCGGCCCTGGTGGGCCGCTGGCGTTCACGGGCCGGGCTGCGGCTCTCCGGCCGGTCCCGGCCCGCAACGCCACGACCTGATGGGCGGTTGCCGAAAGAACGAAGTCGTTCGTCGATGAGAACTAGGGCCCGGCGCTCGGGTCAGCGCGATGGAGTCGGCGTTGACGATCGGATGTGCGTCAGACACGAGGGTTGTCGAGGATGACGACGGGCGCATTTTCCACGTCCAGCCACTCGCCCCGAAGGCTCATGCCGGTGGCCGCCTCGATGAAGGCGAACGCCGCGCTGCGCTTGCCGCAGTAGTCCTCCGGATCGAGACTGTCGAGCACAGCGCGGAAGTCGGCCAGGATGCTCGAATCGCCCTGCTCAATTCTGTGCTCGGTGAAGATGAAGTCACGCATCCACGCCCTGATCTCGCCGTCGGCCGCGTAGAGGATCGTGTATCCCCCGTTGAAGTGCCAGGTCGTCATCCACACCCGTGACTGCTTGCTGAGCTCGGTGAGGATGTGGTCAGGCGTGGCGAAGCCGTAGGCCAATTCGAGGAAACCCCAGGCTCCTTCGCCCTCGAAGACGAAGAGAACGGGCCGGTTCTCCTCATAGGCCTCTTCCGTGGGATACGCCATGATGCGCTGCTCGGGATCGCGGCCTCCGTTCAGCCGCCGCAGGAGATCGTCTACCGTGCTCTCCTCGTCGAGAGGTTGCACCACGGTCCAGCAGAGCGCGTCCTCCAGCCACTGATACCGGTTGAAGAGACTGCGATAGTGATCGATCACATGATCATTATGGCGGAAACCGCCGGGGACAAGCCCGCGCTGATCACCCCTGCCGACGCGGATTGCCGAAAGAATCTCCTTGGGTTTCGTCGTGGCGGCCGCGGGTCGCCGGCGCATGACGCAATGGGTCGGATACATCCCGAGGCATGGGCAAACACACCCTGTGGGACGAGGAAGCCGCCACCCGGATCCAATCCACTGCGGCGAGAAATCTCAGCAGTCCCAGCCGCCCGCGACGGTCTGGACCACAAGGCCCAATCGGAGGCGGACAAGAACGAGCGCGACCAAGACGACGAGCAGGACGACGACCGCTGATCGCGAGTTGCCGAATTGTTCTTATAGGGGTTCAAGCGGCGGCGCGCCGCGCCGCCGTACCCGGCCCTCTGCCGCCCGCCGCCCGGGCGTGCGGCGTGGGCGCCGGTCCCGGCTGGCGGCGCCCCGGGCCGTCCACCGACCCGCGCACCCGCCGTAGCCAACGTGCGCGCCGACCTCAGCGACGCGCCGTCGCTCGCGCTCAGTCTGGACGCCGGATCATCACAGCGGCCTGAGGCTGCGGTTCATAGAAGCGCCCCACCGTCGCGATCTCCTCCGGCGAGCATCGCCACAGGAACTTGACCTCGGAATTCCGCTTCACCAGATCCACGGTGCACGCCACGGCAGTCACGGCCGGAGCGGCCGCTGAACCGATCCATACATCGATCCCCTCACCGTCACCTCCCTGCGTGCCCCTCAAGAAGCCATAGTCGAGCGGATAGACGAAGCTCCCCACCTTGGGATGAGCAGAACCGGCAGGGCGGTCGACCACGATCTCAGCGGTGCTCACCAGAAGGTCCGCTTGCTCCCACAGTGACAATCGCGCCCACGCCTCGAAATCAGCCACAGCTGCACCGTACTGGCCATGATCCGTCAAAGCACAGCCTCCGGCGGGGGCACTTCGGCTCCGGGATGATCGCCAGGAGCAAGAGCCGGGTTCGTAGGTGGCTGGGGGACGGGAAGACCGGGCGGGGGAGGCGTGTGCGTCCGCACGGGGTTCTCAGGTCGTGCCATTCGCGTGCCAGTAAGGCCGGGAAACAACGGGGAATGACGGGGACTCACGGACAGGGTGAGACCATCTCTGACCAGCGCCGCAGCAGCTCAGCGGGTCGCGTACCGAGATCTTGTAAACTGTAGGTCACGCATGGAGTGGGATGTGCTGGTCAAGCGCGTCGCAGCAGACATCGAAGCCGCCGTGCCGGGGGTATTCGACCTCACCGGCCTGCGGACAGTAGTAGATGTCCGAGCACCCGCAGTCAAAGAACTCGGGCAGGGGATCGGGAAGGCTGTTCATGATTGTGGACATGTGTCGAGAATCCCACGTTGCGAGGTAGGGCCGGGGCGACCGCCGGGCCATTAGCGGGCCATTAAGGATGGTCAACAGCGGTCAGTCACGGTCGCTCGTGGGGAGTCCGCCGCCCAGCTCACGGCCCGTACAGCCCAAGATCGGGCTGATTTGCAAGCAGGATGTCAGCGGTTCCTTGAGGTCGGTCGGTCTGTGTGGCGAGGGCGTTGCCGTCGTGCCGTAGATTGTCGAGTGCGGCGCCCTGAGACCCATCCCTATGAGCGCTTCCGCCAATTTTTCCTCACGCCATAATTTGCCATCCGGAAGAAACGCGCTGTTTGCTGAGGAAGACAAAGGCCCCGTCGATGCGATCGGCTTTATGTTATACGAACATGGAGTCGAACCATCCAAGAAAGGTGGTATTTCGTGTTCGATGAGATCGTTCGCCGTTACGCAGAGTTGATTGACTTAATTACGTGGGAGAGCATCGCGTACACGGTGACGATTCCCGACTCCGGCGTTCTGACGGTCGAGGACGCGGTGCGCCGACTCCGTTACGATCCTGCCGTACTGTGCGCTCCAGGAGAGGTGCTTCCAGATGACCTCGCCCTTCAACAGGTCGGCACGGGCGTCGTCACGTGGTCGAACAACCCTTACGACAACGGCAAGGAGGTAACCGATCGACTCGGCGGCAAAGGTTTCCGGCACTGGTATCTGGCCGGGGACATCGAAGGAAACACCACCATTTATGCCCGCTACGGAGACAGCGACGGGCAACTTGATTTCCCCGAGCCCGGTTGGATACCTTTCACTGAATGGACAGACCACCTCGGTCCTTTGACTCCCTATGCCGAGCTCTTCGCCATCGTCTACGACACTGAGGTGTGCACTAAGGGCACGTGTTTGGCGGTGATTGAGTTGGAAAGCGGCGTTCGCCTGGGCGAGGACCTGCTGAATGGACCAAAAGTATACTTGCCGATGTCCAAGTAACTTTCGCCTCGTCTCATCTTCTCGTAACGGGCTGCCTTAGAGGGACTTCGCCCAGGAACGGGCCACATTCGCAGGCATGCCAAGTTCGGTTTGCGCGAGCTGGATTACTTGCTCCTCGTACCCGCGAACCGTGAGCTGGTGGACGCGTCCGGTGAGCTCCTCGGCTCTGATTTGGTCGGTGTATTGGAGTACGCGACGCTGTCTGAACGCCCGGATCATGCCCACACCCATAAGGCGACGAAGCAGATGAAGAGTCTGGTGAAGACTAAGCCGATGACTTCGGGGAGCGAGAGATCGAATAAAAGATGATCATAGGATCGAGCCGCCGCCCCGATGAAGGTTCCTCTAGCCTCGATCTTTCGTGATCTTCGTGTGGTCGGCTGAAGCATTTGGCTGAGGCGTGATTTCGCTTCCTGGTCAGCGTGGTGGCCCGGCTGTCGCGCCGGGTGGGCGGGGTTCCACGAGCCCGTGGGTGTCCTTTCTTGGTCGGTGGAGCGGCTTGATGCTGGTCAGGGCGGTGCCGGCAGGGCTTGCAGGCGGGTGACGGCGGCGATGATCTGCGGTGCCCAGGGCCATCGGGCGGCGATGCGGAGCCGGAGCCGCCGGCCGCCGTGGACCAGGCGTCCGGCGACGGCGAACAGGCGCAGCCGCAAGCGTTTGGGCTCCCAGCGGCGGGCCGGGCCCTGCAGGGCGAGCATCTGCATCCAGGCCATGAGGTCGCCGGCCAACGCGACGATCTCGCACCACATCTGGTTCTGGGTGAAATCGTGCAGCGGCAGGTTGCGCAGGCCGGTGTCCTTGGCGCAGCGGATGCGGTCCTCGGCGCGGGCGCGGCGACGATGGCGCAGCTCCAGATCGGCGAGCTGGCCTTGCTTGGTGTTGGTGACGAAACAGGTGAAGCGGTGCCCGCCGGGGTCGGTGAAGCGCAGCCGCGCACCGGGGTGCGGGCGCTCCCTGCGGACGATGACGCGCATGCCCTTGGGCCAGGAGGTCAGGTTCGCCAGGCCGGTGATCTCGGCGACCCAGGCGCCTGCTCTGACCTGCCCCTCGGCGTCGTAGGCGGGTGTCCACGCGCTGGCGGGCAAGCGACCGATCGCGGCGCCGATGTCGTCGGTGATGGTGAAGCCGATGGAGTATTTCAACCACCGGCCTGGACGGGTCAGCCAGGTGAGGAACTCATGAGTGCCGCCGCCTGAGTCGGTGCGGATCAGAATCTGACGGCGTCGGGCCCGGGGCAGTTGGGCCAGGGCCAAGACGGTGGCGTTGATGTGGTCGGTGGCGGTGTTGGAGCCGGCGTTGCCCGCTCGCAGCACCAGGGCCAGTGGCTCACCGGCTCCGTCGGTGCCGTGGTCGGCGAAGGCGGTCATGGGGTGGAAGCCGAAGGTTTTCTTCCAGGTCGGGGTGGCGTTTTCCTTCTCAGAGTGGGCGATGACGATGGTGGCGTCCAGATCGATGGGGATTAGCTGGCCGTCGGCTCCGGGCGCGGCTGACGCGGCGAGGGTCCAGGCGTGTTCACGGGCGATGGCGCGTGCGCGTCGAATCGCTTTCAGGGCTTTGGCGGTGTCGGTGGCGAGCCGGTCGATCAGCCGGGAGACGGTCGGGTCAGAGGCGATGGGGCCGAACAGTTCCGGCTGAGAGCGCAGTATCGCGATGTCGGCCAGGCAGTCGCCTCCCAGGGCGAGGCTGACGGCGAGATCAGCGATGATCTTTCCGGGATCGTGGATCGCGCGGGCCGGTCGCCATCGTTGCAATTGCTCCGACAGGGCCTGGTCCAGGCCGGTGACGCGCAGCGTTTCCAGCAACAGCAGCGCGCCTGATTGGGAGATGAGCCCGGAGCCGTCGGCGGACATGACGATCTTGGGTCGCGAAGCGATAGTCTTCACGTGAAAAGTGCCTCTTGAGCTGGTGTGGACGGGACCTTAGACAAGTCCGATCATCCCAGTTCAAAGGCACTTTTCTCATGTAAACGATCAAGGCTGGCGATATTCACCGTGAAAGCCCGAGGCTAGAGAGGATCGCCACGGGTTGCAGTTTGGGTTGCAGTTCCCTGCCGTACCGTCCTGTTCCAGCAAGACCGCTTAGCCGCATTGGTCCACATGGCACTACCCGGAACCACCAGGCTCCGAGCTGCTACCGGTGCTCTGTTAAATCCGGACGTAGAGGTTGAGTGCGTGTCCGGCTCCGACGGCGGCAAGAAGGTGCTGGAGCTCAGGGGGCGGGGGCGCGTTGGACCAGGCACGCCAGTAGCGCTGGAGCCGTATCCAGGGGGTGAGCCAGCTTCGCACGTGGCGCAGCGCTGACGGCCAAGACGGCCGGAGCCGGCTGTCGGAGCTGATTTTTCCCCCGGCCCTCGGCGGCCTGCCCGCCGTTGGAATAATTCTCACCCGGTGAAGGCGGCGGTTCATCGCCCGGATCCGTGGTGCCATCGGGTGGGCTACCGGCCAGCCAGGTGTGCCAGCAAAAGCGAAGGGCCTTGGCCCCAAAATGTGGACACCAGCTGTCATGCGGCGAGCAGGACCCTATCGGACCGCTGCTCGTAGGTGATCGGGCTGAGGTAGTTCAGGCTGGAGTGCCTCCTTCGGGTGTTGTAGCGAGTGATCCACTTGAAGACCTCCAGGCGAGCCTGGCGGGCCGAGGACCAGCGTTTGGCGCCCTGCAGCGTCTCGCGTTTGAGAGTGGCGTTGAACGCCTCGGCGGCAGCGTTGTCCGCGCTTGTCCCGACGGCGCCCATCGACTGGCGAACACCGAACTCCTTGCACACGGCGGCGAAGTCGGCGGAGGTGTATTGCGCCCCGTGATCGGAGTGAAAGACCGCCCCGGCCAGGTCACCACCCCGCGTGGCGGCGGCTGCCCGCAGCGCGTCGGTCACCAGCTCGGTGCGCATGTGATCGGCGATCGACCAACCAGCCAGGCGACGTGAATGCAGGTCCAGCACCGTCGCGAGATACAAGAACTGTCCCTCACCGACGGGCAGATAGGTGATGTCGCCCACGTACCGCTGGTTCGGCGCGGCCGCGGTGAAGTCCCGCTTGATCAGGTCGGGCATCTTCTGATGGGAGGGCTCGGGCACCGTGGTGCGGACCCTCTTACGCAGATGCAGCCCGACGATGCCGAAGACCCGCATGATCCGCGCCACCCGCTTGTGATTGACCCGCCGGCCCGCATCGCGCAGCTCGGCAGTCACCCGCGGGCTGCCGTAGGTGCCATCGAAGTCGGCGTGGATCTGCCTGATCTCCGCCGCGAGCGCAGCGTCGGCCGCCGTCCGCACCGCCCTCGCCGGTGTGGCGGCCACCCACCGATAGAACCCCGACCGGGAGACCTCCAGCACTCGGCACAGTCGCTTCACCCCGAAGGCGTCACGGTGATCGGCAACGAACTGGAAGCGACTCACCAGTTCGTCTCCCCGGCGAAATACTTGGCCGCCCGCCGCAAAATCTCGCGCTCCAGCTCCAGTTCCCGGATCCGGGCCCGCAACTGCTTGTTCTCCTCTTCCAGCACGTTGCCGGAGGTTACCAATCCCGTCGGCGGCCTCTTCACCGAGCCCGTCTTCGGAGCAGTGCCGGCAGACCGCGCCTGGTGCACCCACAGGCGCAACGTCTCACGGTTGACGCCCAGGTCCTTGGCCACCGACGCGTACGTCCGCGACGGGTCCGACAGATACAACGCGACGGCGTCTGTCTTGAACTCAACTGAGTAGGCCTTCATGGCCACGAGGAACTCCTTGGTCTCCAGATCTCTATGATCTGGCACTCAAGATGTCCACACCTCGGGGTGAAGGCCCGAACGCGGCCATCACCAGGGTTTGGTGGCGGCGGATCGCCACCGAGGAGCGGACCTGGAAGTCGGCCCAGCCGAGCTCGTCCTTGACCTGTTTGTAGCCCTGCTCGATCCAGCCGCGTAGGCCGTACAGGCGCACGACCTGCGCGAGATCGGCTGGGGGGTGCGACGAGTCGGCGGCGGCCGATCCGTGCGGGCGCGGCAGGTTGGTGGTCAGATACCAGGTGCTCTTATCCGGCAGCGTCGCCGGGTCGGTGGTGGCGATCACCAGCCGGTAGGGCTCATCAGGGCCCCACGGACCGAGCCGGGCATCAGCCGCCCACCAGGTTTCATGGTGGCCGTCGCGGAAGCGGCGCTGCACGCGGGTCCAGTCGGCGGGATCGTCCGGGCCGCCCCAGACCAGGGCCCGGGCGGCGTCGATCGGGGTGTGGTCGGCGCAGGCGGGCGCCCACAGGCCCTTGCGCCGTTTGAGCGCCAGTACATAGGCCAGTCCCAACTGCCGTAGCTCGCGCCGGTAGTCGTCGTTGTCGCCGTAGGCGCAGTCGCCCACCACGGCGGTGAAGGGGATCTGGGCCTGCAGTGCCTTGCCCACCAAACGCGCGGCGATCTTCGGTTTGGTGGCGAACGCCGGATCATTCGTGCCGCGCGGCAGGCGGCACGCGGGCCTTCACCCCGAGGTGTGGACATCTTGAGTGCCAGATCATAGAGATCTGGAGACCAAGGAGTTCCTCGTGGCCATGAAGGCCTACTCAGTTGAGTTCAAGACAGACGCCGTCGCGTTGTATCTGTCGGACCCGTCGCGGACGTACGCGTCGGTGGCCAAGGACCTGGGCGTCAACCGTGAGACGTTGCGCCTGTGGGTGCACCAGGCGCGGTCTGCCGGCACTGCTCCGAAGACGGGCTCGGTGAAGAGGCCGCCGACGGGATTGGTAACCTCCGGCAACGTGCTGGAAGAGGAGAACAAGCAGTTGCGGGCCCGGATCCGGGAACTGGAGCTGGAGCGCGAGATTTTGCGGCGGGCGGCCAAGTATTTCGCCGGGGAGACGAACTGGTGAGTCGCTTCCAGTTCGTTGCCGATCACCGTGACGCCTTCGGGGTGAAGCGACTGTGCCGAGTGCTGGAGGTCTCCCGGTCGGGGTTCTATCGGTGGGTGGCCGCCACACCGGCGAGGGCGGTGCGGACGGCGGCCGACGCTGCGCTCGCGGCGGAGATCAGGCAGATCCACGCCGACTTCGATGGCACCTACGGCAGCCCGCGGGTGACTGCCGAGCTGCGCGATGCGGGCCGGCGGGTCAATCACAAGCGGGTGGCGCGGATCATGCGGGTCTTCGGCATCGTCGGGCTGCATCTGCGTAAGAGGGTCCGCACCACGGTGCCCGAGCCCTCCCATCAGAAGATGCCCGACCTGATCAAGCGGGACTTCACCGCGGCCGCGCCGAACCAGCGGTACGTGGGCGACATCACCTATCTGCCCGTCGGTGAGGGACAGTTCTTGTATCTCGCGACGGTGCTGGACCTGCATTCACGTCGCCTGGCTGGTTGGTCGATCGCCGATCACATGCGCACCGAGCTGGTGACCGACGCGCTGCGGGCAGCCGCCGCCACGCGGGGTGGTGACCTGGCCGGGGCGGTCTTTCACTCCGATCACGGGGCGCAATACACCTCCGCCGACTTCGCCGCCGTGTGCAAGGAGTTCGGTGTTCGCCAGTCGATGGGCGCCGTCGGGACAAGCGCGGACAACGCTGCCGCCGAGGCGTTCAACGCCACTCTCAAACGCGAGACGCTGCAGGGCGCCAAACGCTGGTCCTCGGCCCGCCAGGCTCGCCTGGAGGTCTTCAAGTGGATCACTCGCTACAACACCCGAAGGAGGCACTCCAGCCTGAACTACCTCAGCCCGATCACCTACGAGCAGCGGTCCGATAGGGTCCTGCTCGCCGCATGACAGCTGGTGTCCACATTTTGGGGCCAAGGCCCCGCGGCCGTGTACGGCTGGGCATGCAACGGCACATACAGCCGCTCATCGGCCCACAAGGTGGTCACGGTGACGATCCCGTTGTCGGTCTTGCCGAGTCGGCCCAGCCACTGCCGGGACACGTGATCGGTGGCGTGCCCGTCCTTGCGGTCGCCGCTGTCGTCGATCACCAAAACCCCGCCCCGGTGCGGCGCGGTCGCCGGATCGGCCCGCAGCAGCGCCACCCGCCGGTCGTTGACCGCCTCGGGGTCCCACACCGATTCCGACAGGAAGTACTGCAGCCGCTGCACCGCCGGATCGTTGATCCCGACCATCGGCTCGGCCCCGGCCAGGCAGGTCAGCGTCTTGTTGCGTTCGCGTGGCAGCAGCAGCCCGGCCAGATACTCGCGAAACCCGCGCCGCTGCCCGAGCGCGGAGAACACGTCATCGAAGCGTGCCGCGTAAGCCTCCAGCGGGCCAGGCGCCACCGGAGTTGGCAGACGAGCGGTCATCACCCACCCCCGAATCACCCGAACGGTCATCAATCAGGTGATACCCGGCATCATCCTTGATCCAACGAACTACCGGTAATGCGGTTTAGAAGCCTTGGCTGTACTGAGTGAGAAATCTAGACATTAGGGCGGATCGAGGGTCGCGAGTTCGATCTAGGCGATGAGCCTGTCCAGCAGGCTGGGTTGATCCTGCCTGACCTGAGGCGGTTCTTGGACAGGGCGCCCAGTCGGTCGATGCGCACACGGCAAAGTTGAGCAGCCCGATGCTCCGATTGCCATGATTCCGCTGCCCTGCGAAGATCTCGGCTAAGACTTGGAGGGGTGGATGGCTGACCGGTGGAGCACGCACGACATTGAGCTTCATCCTGAGTCTGTGATCAAGAGATTCCGGTCGTGGGAGCGAGGAGAGCCAGAGGCCGAGTGGCGGGCGCTGACCCTGCTGGCCAAATACGCTCCCGGACTCGCTCCGCACCCGCTGCACGCCGAACTAACGGCGTACCCGGCGATCACCATGTCTCGCCTTCCCGGGACGCCCTTGCGCGGGCAGACCCTCACATCGCAGCAGCTCGCCATGCTGGCTGAGGCAATAACGACGCTGCATGCGGCCGTGCCCGCCCGTGTGTTGGAGGATCTTGCCCCGCGGCGTGGCCACCCTGCCCAGATCATCGATCTGCTCCGGAGTTGGTGCGCAGAGCTGTCGCTCCATGACGCCGACCCCGAGGTGACCCAGGCGTTTCAGGCGGGCAAGGCATGGCTGGACCTAACCGGTGAGGAGATCGCTGAAAATCCGGGAACCCCAGTATTCGGAATCGGGGACGGCAACTTGGCGAACTGCCTGTGGGACGGCTCTCGGATCCGGCTGGTGGACTTCGAAGAGTCTGGACGTAGCGACCGGGCCTTCGAACTTGCCGAGGTCACCGAGCATGTCTCCGCGTGGGTTGATACCGATCTCGATGTCCTTGCTTTACTCGGCCATTTCGCCCTGACCCCTGCCGAAACTCGCAGGCTCCGCGACTGTCGCCGCCTGCTGGCTCTCACCTGGCTGATCATGCTCATGCATGACGACCCCGTTCACCCGCGCAACCCGTCCGGCACCGTGGAACGCCAGGCGGCTCGGCTGCTCACTCGCCTTGGGTAATCATGATCGGCCATACGATCTACTTCGCCATAACGTCCAGCTTTCAGACTCAGTACAGCCACGAGTACAGCCAAGAGGGTGAACGACGGCGGAACTCAGCGAACGTCCACGGACACCGCGCCCGCAGGCCAGAACCTCAGACCCCGATCGAATCGACTACTTTTAATCCGTAGGTTCACGAGTCGAATCTGAGCCTTGTTGCCTCCATGGCATCACCCCCGGGAGCCTGGCGGGTCAATGGTGAGATCTTCAGGCTGCGGGAGTGAGGCCGGCTCGTCATCGACAGAGTAGACCTCAAGGTACGAAAGATGACCGTCCTTGACGAAGAGCAAGACACCGTCATCGCGCCCGCGCACGCCAGCGGAGATCAGCACCCCGTCTTGTACCGGGGAGGCGAGCGCACGAGGCCCTGTTCCTGCCCGAAGATCCACCGTTGCACATCCACACCCACACCGTCCGGCCACAATTGCCGAAGGGACCTGAGCGCGAAGTTCATCCACGCCAGGGAAATCTTGTGTGAGAAGAGCCAGGATGACGGCTTGCTCCTCGGCTGACAGATGGCGTTCACTGATCGACACATCGTCAAGGTATCGAACCGGGCACGCGGGATATATGCGGGATGATCTTCTGCTGGCGGTGCCAAGAGGAAGGTTCCTGCCCTGTTCAGAGCCGCCCTGTTCTCTCGAAGTGCAGCCCTCTTGAAAACCGCTAGGCCGGATCCTGGCGATCAGCTCCTCGGTACCCTCGACGGGTGATCGATCACGGCATCGAGTTTCCTCAGTACCGCCTGCATGTTGTCCCCGCGGTCCTCGCACTTGCGAGCCCTTCCTGGCAACGTGAGGTGTGGCTGAACCCCGATGAGTTCGAGGATCTCGGCTATGTGGTGCACGTCCTCTTCGATGACTTCTGCGATGCACGCGCCCCACGGTCCTGGCTGGGAAAGAGCCTGCGCACAGACGAGGAGGTCTCGTTGATGGCAGACCTCGGCGCCGCCTATTCCCAGGTGCAGGAGTCAGTGGGTGCTACCACCGGAGACAGAGCGTACGTGGAATCGCCCGGCTGGCCAGCTGTGCTGGCTGCAGCGGCGCGACTGGCTCAAGTGCTGGTGACGAACGACCTCACCGCTTTGAGCAAGCTGCATGACGCCGGACATCGCTGGCCACCATCAACCAGGTCAACGATGCCCGAATCATCGTGACCGCATTCCGCGTCATGGGAGCAACCAGATGAACAGCGCCGCTGCGGCGCTACTGAAGACGTAGCTGACGGCTGGCCGCGGGGATTTTAGAAGCCGGTCTCTCAGCCTGTAGCAGACAAGAGAATGAATATAAGGCTGGCGTCATTTGGCGAGTCCCAGTACATGAAGAGGCGTGGCGGCGCCGTCCCTCCAGATCCCACGCCGCCACGCCCGTCTACCGGACACCCCCAGACAGCAGAGCTATCCAAACGGTCCGAGCTTCATTGACCGACCAGCGCGGAGACTCGTGCACCGTTGCGTTGCCGTCGAGCTGGAGGGTGCGGCGAATGAACCCCTGGCCGCCGCCGGAGCACAGTTCATAGATCGTCGCCCTGCACGCGCACGTCCAGGCCAGTGGCCGCACCCGCTCTGGCGTCCGGTACGGCTCTCGCCAGTTCAGGCGCACGTGGTCGCGTTGGGGCATCGCCACGTGTGGGCTCAGGCACCGCTCAGAGGTGACCACGGCGAGTTCCCGATGAGTCACGGTCACAGGTCTGGCGGAGGGACCGGCCGATCCGCTGGGCACAGCAGAGCAGTTTCAGGTATCTGAAAGTCCCCGCCGTCGCGTCCGCAGGAGCTTCGGCTGGCGTTCCGCTGAACCGGGCCTCCCAGGTGCCGTCAGGGCACCGGGTGACGTCGAACTCGGGGATGCTCCAGTCAGCCATGTCCGTCATCATAGGAGCACATGTAAGCACCTGTAAACACTAGTTAGTTAACGTCATATGACGTCTGTTTCTATCTTTGCAGGTCAAGGTATATCTAGCCTTGGGATCATGTTCAGGTACGACCCACGCAAACCCAAGTGGTCACAGATCGCCGAGGAGATCCGCAGGCGGATCGACACGGGCGAGTACGACGCCGAGACCCTGCTCTCCGAAGTCGCCATGGAAGAGGAGTTCCAGGTCTCCAGGCCGACCGTCCGCAAGGCCATGAAGGTGCTCCGCGACCAGGGGTGGGTCGTGACCTCGCAAGGCATCGGTTCGTTCCCGACCACCGCAGAGGAACGGGCAGCCAACCCGAGCGCTTCACAGTAAGCCAGACGAGACCAGATCAGCCGAAACAGTCACCGAGTCCCTCACCTTCCCGTCACCGCCGTTCGACCTGGCGAAGGAGATGAACTCTCCCCCGTGGTGTCGCCGGCCGAACTTGCTTCGCGAGCCCTTCGGGTGCCTATGGCATTCCGCCGGCCACGCCACGCGGCACGTAGGTGAGACCCGCAGTCAGCCGGGGTCGGGCTGTTCACGTTCCCGGGCGATCCGGCGAGTGGTGGCGATGCGCTGCCGGGCGAGTTCGGCCCAGAACGGTTCGCCGTACCGGTGACCGCTTCCGCCGTAGCGCCACTGAGAGAGCGTGAGCGTCTCCTGCTCGCCAGGAGCCGGAAGGCCGAGGATCATCCGGGCCTGTTTGGCGCGGTAGTCTGCGCGCGCCTGGCGCAGCGCTCCCAGGATGGAGTCCCCTCGGCGAGACAGCTCCCGGTCATCCGTCTCCGCGAGACGGGCGGCCTCGAGTACTTCCCACTCGGCGCCAAGCACCGTTACACCCGAGCGTGATCACTCGTCGGGCCACGCGTTCTTTCGTCAGTGCAGCAGCTCGAAGGGGTTGACCACGGACACGCCCGTCCCTTCGAAGTCCTTGACGTTCCTGCTGACCAGGGTCCACCCGTTCACCCTGGCCGTCGCGGCGATCAAACCATCTGCCGTGGGGAGCGGGCGGACGGCGTTCAGCCGCCCCCACTCCTCCGCGACCTCGGAGGTGACGGGAACGATGCGGTCGCTGAACTGCCGGTGAAGCCCGTGGAGCCAGCGCTCCAGAATCGTCGCCTGTGCGGGGTCGTCTCGTCGGCGGCGCTCGACCCCGCAGCGGATCTCACCGACCGTCAGGCTGCTGAGGTAGAGCGTGGGCCCATGAGTCCCGCCTATCCAGTCCTTGACGTGCGGGCTCCCATTTCGCTTGCGTGCTTCGGAGACCACGTTCGTGTCGAGCAGGTAGCCGATGCCCATCAGTCGAAATCCACCTCTCGGGGAAGGTCTCGGTTCCGAGGGAACTCAATGTCGTCGTCCCAGTCGGGGGCGGCGAGAAGGAACCGTCCGAAGTCGGGAGTCTCGCCCCTGAGGCGGCGGTACTCGGCGATGTCGATGACCACGGCCACCTCCTCTCCGTGCCGGGTGACCACCTGGGGACCCTCGCTCACCGCCCGCCGTACGACCTCGCTGAAGCGCTGCTTCGCCTCCTGAACCTGCCACCCGCCCATGAAGACCCCCTGTCTAGTCTGTCTAGACTCAGGATAGGGCAATGCAAGATCACATACAGCGACAGGCGCCGCTCGGTCGATACTGATTGCCCGCGTTACGCGGGCCACCCGGAAATCACAGTTTTAACTTGCGTTGTGCCCCCTGGAAGTTCCCGCCGGAGAAAGGCCGATCATCGTGATCTCGCCGGGTCGGCGAAACAAGAGCGTTTCGCCGAGCTGCGAAGGAGCATGATCAGAAGATCGCGGCGATGGGTGAGATGCTGCGGATCTCGAACGGCCACTCATTGCGTGCTCGGTCATGGACGTGCGTTCCGGGTTAAGAATCGTGCGCTTCGGGTAAATTTCCGAGTCCTGCTCCTTGCGATCATCACCGGTGGGGCGCCGCTGTGAGACATTGGGCGCCCCGGACGGCATCACCACCGCGTTCTTCCCGGCGGTGGCCAGGCGCTCACGTCGACGCCCTTCGCGTTTCCATCGTTTCGCTCACGCCCTCAGGAGATCCTCGTGTCCGAACACCCGCACCAGATCCCCGCCGAGGCGAAGGGGAGCGATCAGACCGGCGCCGGTTCGTCGCCGGGCCGAGATCTCCCCGGCGACGACAGGCCCCAGGACGGCGCCAAGGTCTCAGGCACGTCCCGCGACAGGGTGGTGACCTCGCATCCCGTGATCGAGGCGGTGCTCGCGCGGTACGCCGAGGTGATCGGCGCCGATCTGGGGGCCTACCGCAACCATGTCTACCGGGGGCTCACCTACCAGCAGCGGTTGCTGGGACGCGACGAGGTCACCAACGATCTGGCGCTCGCCTGGGCGGTGCACGACCTGGGCATCTGGACCGCCGGCACGTTCGACTACATCGCGCCGTCCGCCGACCTCGCCAGGAAGCACGCCGCCGAGGCCGGGGTGGAGAACCTGCCGCTCGTCATCGAGATGGTGGAGCTGCACCACAAGATCCGCTCGGTTGAGAACCCGCTCGTCGAGACCTTCCGCCGCGCCGACCGTACCGACGCGTTCCGGGGCAATCTGCGCGGGCGCCTCAGCCGTGCCGACGTCGCCGAGGTCACCGAGGTCCTGCCCTACCGTGGGTTCCATCGCTTCCTGTTCCGCCAGACGGCCCGAAATTTCGTACGGCACCCCCTGAGGCCGCTCCCGATGTTCCACTGGTGAACCCCGGGCCGAAGCGTCCGGACGCGAGAAGTCGTCGCCCGCGCGTCTCACCGCCTGAGGCCGGGCGGCGGAAAGCCCGTCAGCCGGAGGGAGGCTCGGGCGGCAGCTGACGCCGGGAGGTGATGGAGAGCTTCTGGAACACCTTGCGCAGGTGGTACTCCACGGTTCCGGCGCTGATGTAGAGCTGACCGGCGATTTCCCGGTTGGTGGCGCCGCGCGCGGCGAGCTGGGCGATGCGCGTCTCACGCGGGGTGAGGCGGTCGGCGGTCTCGGCGGTCCGCCGGGGGGTTCGGTGGCCGATGGCGGCGAGTTCGCTCCGCGCACGCTCGGCGAAGGCGCCGGCTCCCATCGTGGTGAACATCGTGTGGGCCGTGTGGAGGTGGTGGTGGGCCTCGGTTCGCCGGCGCTCGCGGCGCAGCCACTCGCCGTACAGCAGGTGGGCGCGGGCGAGGTCGGTCACGATCCTGGTGCGCTCAAGGCAGGCGATGGCCTGGAGGTGGTGCTGTTCGGGCTCGCCGGCCAGCAGGGCCTGGGAGCGGGCGAGCAGACCGAGCGCCCAGGGCGTGCCGACGGCGGTGGCGCGTTCGGCGAGCCGCTCCAGCGCGGCACGCGCCACGGCCGGTTCGCCGCCGCGCGCCGCGGCCTCGACGAGGTCGGGCAGGGCCGGGTTGCTGAAGAGGGGCAGGTCGTCGTCGAAGACCTGGCGGGCGCTGGTGAGAGCCTCGCGATAGCGCCCCCGCCCCAGCTCCAGCACGGTGAGCGCGGTCCTGGCCAGCTGGATCGGATAGCCGCCGATCGTCCCCGGTTCGCCCGGTCCCATGGTCAGGCCGGTGACCGCGTCGTGGGCCCGGACGTGATCGCCGCGCCAGGCCAGGAGGGTGACGCGGCTGGGCCGCGCGAAACGCCTGGCCCCTCCGATCACGGCTGAGAGCTCGTGGAATTCGGCGAGATGCGCGTCCGCGGCGGTGAACCGCCCATGCCAGATCTCCAGCATCGCCAGGCCGTGCAGGGCGGCGCGCAGCGTCTGCAGGTCGCCCCGTTCGCGAGCGTGGCGTGCCCCGTTCGCGGTGATCGCGCTGACGGCCTCGTCGTCCCAGAGTTCCGCCGCGGCGATGAGTCCCAGCACGATCCAGGGCGAAGGATGTTCCGGCGTGGCCTCGTTGCGGCGCAGTGCCTCCACCGCGTCCCGCAGCATCGGGACGGACCTGCTGAAACCGTGGACGACGTTCGTGGCATGGCCGGTCAGCAGCTAGTAGGGCTTGGTTAGGTGGGGACGGGCTGGGCGTGTCTGGGTAACGCTCGGCGGCAGGTGGGGCAGATTCCGGCCCAGCACGCCAGGAGTAGTTGCAACTCGGCGATGATCCGGTAGGTGCTCAAACCGCAGCCGGCACTTTTGGGTCGAGCCGCTCCAGGGTGCAGAAGGCGTGTGCGACCGAGGCCAGGGTCACGTGATGGTGCCAGCCACTCCAGGTGCGGCCCTCGAAGTGGTCCAGACCCAGGCCGGTCTTCAACTCCCGGTAGTCGTGTTCGATGCGCCAGCGGATTTTGGCCAGGCGCACCAGGCGCCGTAGCGGGATGTCTGCCGGGAGGGTGGACAGCCAGTATTTGGTCGGCTCGCTCTCACCAGGTGGCCATTCGGCCAGCAGCCAGCACACCGGCAGATCCTCGCCCATGTGCGCGCGGCGGATCCGTAGCCCCGCCGGCCGTACCCGCAGCGCGACAAACCGTGAGCGCAACGGCCCCTTGGACCCGGCCCGCCAGGTCACCGCGTGCAGCGCGCGCCGTCCGGCGGCGGTCACGATCTGCTGGGCTGAGCGCGGCTTGTCTCGATAACGCGGCACCGGCCGCCGCCCAGTCCCCGCATACGGCGCGACCGTCCGGCCGGCATCGATGCCCAGCAGCGCGGTATCGGAGCGCACCCCCACCACGTAGCCGATGCCACGCTCGGTCAAGCCCAGACGAAAGGCCCCGTCTTGGCCATAGCCCTCATCGGCGACCACCAGCGGCGCCTCCAGCCCCCAGCAACACAGCTCATCGATCATGTCCAAAGCCAGCTGCCACTTGGGCACATGAGTGATGTCCGCGGGGATCCGGGCCCGTTGCCTGCGCGCCGCCACCGCGGCCGAATCCTCCGTGCGCGGTGAGGCCGCATCCCACCCCTCGGGCACGAACAGCCGCCAGTTCACCGGACAGGACGCGACGTCGGTGACCAGGTGCACACTCGGGGCGACCTGGCAGTTAGCGGTCTTGCCCAGCGCCCCGCAGTACTGCGGGGCCACTCCCGGCGACTCCTCACCATCCTTGACAAAGGACACATCATCGACCACCCAGGCGGCCGGGTTGATCGCCGTGTCCATCCGCCAGGCCAGCTCGGCCAGCACCAGTTGATGTGACCAGGGGGCGTCGGTGAGAAACTGCTGCAGCCCCTGGCGGTCCACGCCCAGCCGGGCCGCCATCGGCTCCATCGATTTACGGGCCCCGTCGGTCAGCAGGCCGCGCACATATCGTTCGCCCCATCGCCGCTGATCAGCACGGGCGAAACAGGAGAACACCTCGGCGGCGAACGTCTCCAGTCGCGCCCGCACGGCCTCGAGTTCTTGAGGGGTCATCTTCCCTCACCCCCAACGCAGGTGACATACCGTCTCCTACCCGAGGTAACCAAGTCCTACTAGTGGCCCGTCACTGAACCTTGGACGGGTAATTGATCTCCTGGGGTGAACCCGTCAGGCTGGCTGCTTCCGCAAGATAGGGAGGTGGTCATGGCGCGCCGACCAGAGGTGTTCGTCCGGCCGTTGTCGATGGAGGAAGGCCGCAGACTGCAGCGGATCACGAGGACCGCGAAGGATCCGATCAAGTTGCGGCGGGCGATCGTGGTGATGATGTCCGGCCAGGGCCAGTCGGTGCCGGACATCACCTCGTTGATGCAGGTCGGTGACGACTACGTCCGTGATGTCATCCACGCCTTCAACGAGCGGGGGTTTGACGCGCTGGACCCAAAATGGAGCGGGGGCCGTCCCCCGGCGATCAGTGAGCGGGTGCGTGAGCGCATCTGCCTGATCGCCAAGACGGTCCCCGCTGAGTGGGGCATCGCCGGCATGTCGACCTGGAGCCTGCGCACGCTGGCCGAGCACCTCATCGCCCGAGGGGTGGTGGCGGCGATCAGCCGCGAGCATCTGCGGCGGATCCTGCGCAAGGGCGGGGTGAGCTGGCAGACCACCACGACGTGGAAGGCATCCACCGACCCGCACTTCATCGCCAAGATGCGACGCGTGCTGAAGCTGTATGACAGCCCGCCCGCTGATGGGCGGGTGATCTGCGTCGATGAGCTCGGGCCGCTGAATCTGCTGCCGCGTAAGGGCAAACGGTGGCGACCTCAGGGTTCACCGGCCCGGCTGCGGGCCACCTACCATCGCTACGACGGCGTCATGCAGATGATCGCGGCCCTGGATCTGGCCACCGGCAAGCTGTTTTACCGCATCCGCAAACGCAAACGCTGGCGGGAGTTCTTGTCCTTCCTCAAGACGCTCCGGGCGCGCTGGCCTGGCGAAAAACTGCATGTGATCATGGATAACTACTCGCCGCACAAGCACCGCGAGGTCCGCGCCTGGGCGGCTGCCAACGATGTCGAGCTGGTGTTCCTGCCGACCTATGGCTCGTGGTTGAACTGGATCGAGTCAGAATTCGCCGCCTTGCGCTACTACGCCCTCAATGGCACTGATCACCGCAGCCATGCCGAGCAGAACGCGGCGATCGGCGCCTATGTGCGCTGGCGCAACGCCCAAGCCCGGCCCAAGACGAACTTCGCCGCCAGCTCACCCATCAGAAGCTGGACCAGTTACCCGGCCAAGGTTGCGTGACGGGCCACTAGTAGGCGCCGGGGAAGGGGACCTCGTCCGGCCTCGTGGTGTGCAGCGCGGCCGTGGCCAGCTCGCGGATGTTCTGGTGCGGAGTGAGCCACGGGGAGATCGCCGCGGCGTCGAACGCCGCCAGAAGCGACTCCGTCGCGTACCCGGTACGGGCCTTCGTCCCGTTCCCGCCCGGGGCTTTCGCCGCGGGCCGGGCGTCGGACTCGCGAAAGAGGGCGGCCGCCCTGAGCAGGACGGCGATCGCCTGCTCCGAGCGGGCGGTGCGGATGAGGAACAACCCGCGCAGCCGCAGGGCGTGGCCTGTCGAGCCCGTGTCGAGCCCGGGCTCCGCACGGTCCAGCAGGTGCTCGGCGCGCTGCGTGTGACCGGCGGCCAGGGCCGCCTCCGCGGCCGCCAGGAGCCGGGCGGTTCGCCGCGCGGCCTGCGGTGACAGGTCCGCCGCCCAGGTGAGCAGCGTCGCCTGCGCGGCGTAGCCGCCGCGCAGACGGGCGCGGTGAGCCGAGTTCTCGAGTTCGGTGGCGATGCCCTCATCCGGGTGGCCGGCCGCCGCGGCGAGATGCCACGCGCGCCGGTCGGCGTCGGCTTCGCGGTCCGTGACCGCCGCCAGCGCGTCGTGGACACCTCGTTTGAGGTCGCCGCCGGCGGCGCCGTACACCCCGGAGCGGATCAGTGGGTGCCGGAAGCCGAGGACGGGCAGCGGGGTGACGAGGCCCGCGCCGATGGCGGGCTCGGTCGCGGCGACCAGATCCACCGCGCCGCCGGTCGCGCGAAGGTGGACCGCGGCGCGCCACACCAGATCGGGATCGCCCGTGGGGTCGGCCGCGGCGATCAGCAGGATGGTCTGCGTGTGAGCGGGTAGCGCCCGGACCTGGCGCAGGAACCGGGCTTCCAGCTGACGGCCCATCGGCAGGCGCTGGGAGAGGAGCGGGGCGGGGACCTGCTGGGTGACGAGTTCGCCGCCCAGCTCGCGGATGGCCAGCGGGTTGCCGCGGGTCTCGGCGACGATGCGGCCGGCGATGCTCGGGTCGAGCCTGCCCGTGACCGCCGTGGCCAGAAGCTCGTGGGCGGCCTCCTCGCAGAGCCCCGTCACCCGGTGCCAGGGGAGATCGTCCAAGACGGTTCCGCTGTCGCCGCAGCGCAGGCCGAACAGCAGGGCGACTCGGTCGGCCTGGAGACGGCGTCCGACGAAGGCGAGCGCGCGCAGGGATTCGTGGTCGAGCCACTGGGCGTCGTCGCACACGCACAGCACCGGCCGCTCCTCGGCGTGGTCGGTGAGCAGGGTGAGCACCGCCAGTCCGATCAGGAAGGGATCCGGGCGGGGGCCCTCGGTCAGGCCGAAGGCGGCACCGAGCGCGCCACGCTGGGGGGCGGGCAGGCGATCGCGGCGGTCCAGGATCGGCAGGAGAAACCGGTGCAGACCCGCATATCCAAGCTCGGACTCCGCCTCGACGCCCGTCACCCGGAGGATCCGCACGCCCGGTGCCGTCTCGGCCGCGTGGTCCAGCAGGGCGGTCTTGCCGATGCCCGGTTCGCCGCGGAGCACGAGTGTCCCGCTGGTTCCGTGCCGCGCGGCACTGAGCAGCTCTCCCATGAGTCGTTTCTCGGCTTCACGGTCGAGGAACGCCATGAATCGATCTTAATCGGCCTGGGGCTGGCCGGGCCAAGACTAAGGACTTACCTGGATACAAACCGGCCACCTGAGGGGCGACGATGGCGGGGCCGGTCGCCGATGAGGGACGGCGCCGAGCGATGAGGGCGACGGTTTCGGCCGGCGACCGTCGCGTCCTGAACTCGGCGATTCGGAGCCGAAAAGATCCGCGATCCATCCTGCGTCCGGAGGGCGTCGACCGATGATCCTTTTCGACACCCGGGATCTCCCCGCGGCCGATCGGGTGGAGGCGTTCCACGCCGCGGCGACGGGGATGACGGTGCCGTTCCGGATCGTTCACGAGGACCCGGACGGTGACGTCCACGCGCGCATGGATCGCTGGGATTTCGGGCGATCCTCGCTCTTCGGTACGCATGCCTCGGGGTTCCGGCTCATCCGCACGCCCAGGCACATCAGGATGGGGAGCCTGCCGATCGTGGCCCTCGTCATGCAGACGCAGGGACGGGGGCTCTTCGAGACCCAGGGACACCGGCAAGTCGTGGGCGCCCACGACCTCGTGCTCAACGACCTGACGACGCCCTACGAGTTCGCCTGGTCCGGCGACGGGACATCACGGGCGTTCATGGTGGAATACGACCAGCTCGCGCTGCCCGCCGACGTCGTCCGCGAAGCCTCGCGGGACCTTCGGGCAAGCCCGCTGTACGGGCTCGTCCGCCACCATTTCGGCACGCTGGCGCGCGACGCCGAACGGCTCAGCCTCGACGCCGGCGCGGACGGGCTGGCGGCGGCCGGCGTCGAACTGCTGCGGGCGCTCATCGTCTCCGCCGCCCGGGACGACAGATATTCGCGGCCCGTGAAGGCCGAGACCCTGCTGACGCGCGTCCTCGCCTACACCCGGTGGCATCTGACCGAACGCGACCTCACGCCCGAACGCATCGCCTCGGCGCACAACATCTCCGTGCGCTCCCTCTACAAGCTCTGCGAGCGGGCCGGGATGAGCCTGGAAAAGTGGATCATCGAGCAACGGCTGGAGGGAGCCCGCCGTGACCTCGCCTCACCCAACGGGCGACATCGCACCATCGCCTCCGTGGCCCACGCCTGGGGCTTCTCGGCCCCCGGTCACTTCTCCCGCAGATTCCACGACGCCTACGGTGTGCTGCCCAAAGACTGGCAACGCGCGGCACGCCGACTCTCGGAAGCCCCGGACCTCCGGTGAGCGCAGTTCCGATCGTGATCAGAAGCCTGCGACCCGGCCTCGGACGATGCCGGACGGGCGTGGTCGTGAGCCGCTCCTGTCGCGGACGGCCAGGTCGGGAGATTCGAGACCGCGAGCTCGCCGGAGACCGCGGCGTCGATTCGGTCGGCGTTGATCGAATAGGTCGACACCGGATACGAAAGGTCCATACCCTCGCGACATGGACGTGGGTACAGGACTGACGGCCGCAGGTCTCGTGGTCGCCGTCATGGCGGCGGTGATCGCATGGATCCAGCTCCGAAGGACGCCCAGGCCGGATTCCGGTTCGGCGAGTTCCACGGGACCCCAAGCGGGCGACGGCCCGCCGCCGGAACCCTCCTCCGGTCTCAAAGTGCTGCCACCGCCGACAGGGCTGCTACCTGATCACGTACGTGGCCGAGACGAACTCACGGCCGAGCTCCGTACCTTGATCGACACTCCCGACGGGCAGGTCCATCTCCTGGCGGGTCTCGGCGGCATCGGCAAAACCACGGTCGCGCTGCAGGTCGCCGCGGAAGCACGGGCGGGAGGCCGGCCGGTGTGGTGGGTGGCCGCCGGCGACGCACAGGCTCTCACTCTCCAGTTGCTCGGTCTGGCACGCGAGCTGGGTGCCACAGCGGGTGAGGTGGAAGAGGCGATCGAAGGCCGTCGTAACCCCGCGAGCCTGCTTTGGCGGTCTCTTGAAGCCTCTGACGGCTGGCTCCTGGTGATCGACAACGCCGACGATCCGCGCGTGCTACAGGTTGGGGATCAGCCCGTCGCGGGTGGCAACGGATGGCTTCGACCGACCACATCCGGCCTTTTGCTGGTGACCAGCCGTGTCAGCGGGTCGCCGGAATGGGGCCGCCATGTGACGGTCCATCGATTGAACGCCCTGTCCGTCGAGGACGGGGCACGGATGCTGCTCGACCTGGCGCCGGAAGCGGGCGGTACGGCGGAGGCGCGGGCCTTGTCGGCAAGGCTGGGAGGACTGGCGCTGGCACTCCGTCACGCGGGCATGCATCTCGCCATGACCTTCGCCGCCGAGAGAGAATTCGCCGTGTACCGTGAAGCCCTGGACGGCAGAGGCCATCAATTGATGAACGAGAGCACGGAGGCCAGGTCGAACATCGCGACCACGTGGGAGCTGTCGCTCGATCTCCTTGAAAGTCAAGGCTTCCCTCACGCGCGTGCCTTGTTGGGGGTTTTCTCCTGCTTCGCGGCTCCCTCCCCGATCCCGGCTTTTCTGTTCGACCACGAGCAATTGAGCGCCGTTTGTGGAGATCGAGGAATCAGCGGTGTGATCGGTGGGCTGACGGCGCTCCATTCCGTTGGAATGGTCGAGGGCACGGTGACGCCGGACAACGCGCTGAACGGTGTCATCGTCCACCCCCTCGTGGCCGAGACCACTCGGCACAAGCTCTCGGGTGAGACCCTGGGCAGGGAAACCGCAACGGTAGCCGTCAGGTTGGTGTCGGGCGCCGCCGGCGGACTCGGTGTCGATCGCTCAACGGACTGGCCGAGGTGGAAGCAACTTCCCGAACATCTCCGCAGGTTTTGGATGGTCATCTCCGAGGATCTTGACGAAACGGGCATGAGAAGCCTCGCGGAGGCATCAGCGATCTGCGCTGTGGGTCTCACCTACGGTGGCGCCTATCACGTCGCTCTGGATCTCATGGAGGTCGCGCTGGCGGGAACCGAGAATCGCCTCCCCGCCGATGATCCGGTAGTTCTCGAACTCAGGCATCGGCACGCGAGCGCCTACATGTTCCTCGGCCTCACCGTCGACGCGGAGCGTGAATTCCGGCAGCTTCTCGAAGATCGGACGAGGGTTCTGGGGCCGGACCATCCCAAGACACTGACCATGCGCCACAACCTGGCGCGTGTTCTCGCCGACCAGGGGAGGCTGGCCGAGGCTCAGCATGAGTTCTCGGAGACCTACGAGTCGAAGGTGCGGGTACTGGGGCCGGACGACCCCGACACACTCGCCACCCGCTACGAGGCCGCCCGTGTCCTCCTCGTCCAGGGAAAGGCGTCTGAGGCCGAGCAGGAGCACCGCTCCATCTACGAGGTCAAGGTGCGGGTACTGGGGCCGGAACATCCTGACACGCTCGTGTCGCGCCATGAGATCCCCAAGACGCTTCTGGCTCAGGGAAGAGCCGTCGAGGCCGAACGTGAACTGCGAGAGCTTTACGATCTCCGAGTACGGCTTCTCGGCCCCGATCATCCCCACGTGATGACGACGGGGCATGAGATGGCCCGGGCCTTCGCCGAGCAAGGACGCCACGAGGAGGCCGAGCGCCAGTACCGGACGGTCCTCGAAGCCAGGCGGCGCGTGCTGGGTGCGGAGAACAAATACACGCTCGTCACCGAAGAGGCGTTGTCCACGTTGCTGCGGCGCCCCGCCGGCCCCACCTCGGAGAATGAGCGCGACGCTTCAGGCCCACCCCGGTTCGACGACCGAAAGTGAACACTCGCCAGACCGGCGGACCTCCGACGCTCGCGGCGGCAGCGGGCGGGCAGCCGCGGCCGGCTTCACCGGCTGAGCGTGTCCCGGCAGGTGGCGGTCGCCGGTGTGCTCACCCGTCCGGACCCGAATGCGGTTACGGCCCCGCGACCGCGGGCCGTAAGAAGACCTGAAGGAGACCGTAAGGGCCGCCCGGCATCGTAGGGGGTGTCAGCAGGAAGACCCCAGAGGGGAGGCCGGGATGGACGAGCGGTTACGGGTGGCGATCATCATCGGAAGCACCCGCGACGGCCGGTTCGGCCCGACCGTGGCCGAGTGGTTCGCCGCCAAGGCCCGAAGGCGCGAGGACCTGGAGGTCGACGTCGTCGACCTCGCGGAGGCCGGACTGCCCGACACCCTCTCCGGCGAGGAGGGAACACCGGCCCCCGCGCCGGTGCGGGTCCTGGCTCCGCGCCTCGCCGCGGCGGACGCCTTCGCGGTGGTGACGCCCGAGTACAACCGGAGCTTTCCCGCACCGCTCAAGACCGCCATCGACTGGTACTACGAGGAGTGGCAGGCCAAGCCCGTCACCTTCGTGTCCTACGGCCGGGAGTCCGGCGGCCGGTACGCCACCGACCACCTTCGGCAGGTCTTCACCGAGCTGCACGCGGTGGCGATCCGGGAGACCGTCAGCCTTCCCTGCTACTGGGACCTGTTCGCCGCCGACGGCTCCTGGCCCAAGGCGACGGCGACCTGCAACGCGACAGCCAGGATCACGCTCGACCGGCTCACCTGGTGGGCTCACGCACTGCGCGAGGCCCGCATTCGACGTCCGTACAAAGCCTGAAAAATTGGAGAAAATCATGCGCAAGATCATCGCTTCCACGTATGCCACGCTCGACGGTTACATCGACAACCCGCACCTGTGGTCGCTGGACTACTGGAGCGACGAGGCCGCCCGGTTCGCGAAGGACCAGCTCTTCTCCTGCGACGGGCTGCTGATGGGGCGGGTCACCTACGAGGGCTTCGCCGCCTCCTGGCCCGAGCGCACCGGCGACCCCTTCTCCGACCGGATCAACAGCATGTCCAAATACGTTGTGACGTCGACACTGGAGAAGGCCGACTGGAACAACACGACCGTCATCCCGGGCGACGACCTGGTGAAGCGGGTGACGGAGCTGAAGGAGCAGCCGGGTCAGGACATCCTCATGTACGGCATCGGGAACCTCACCGACGGGCTCATGGCCGGCGGCCTGCTCGACGAGTATCGGATCTGGGTGCACCCCGAGATCCGAGGCGAGGGCCAGCCGTTGTTCCGTGAGGGCGTGAAGGCCAAGCTCAAGCACCTCGGTACGCGGACCTTCGAGTCGGGCGTCGTCATCCTGTCCTACCAGCCGATCTACGAGGGCTGAGAATCCTCCGGCCGGATGTCGAGATGACGTCGGCAGGTTCGACAGATATTTCGACAGGTATGAGGAACCGACGAACATCCTTCCGGCGGGCGGCACCGTCCACCCGTGCTTCTCGAAGAACAGGAAACGATCGTGAGTGAGCTGCAGAAGAACGTCCAGGCCGTTGCCGACCGGCTTGTCGACTCGGGAGCCGAGCGGGGCGTGCAGGTCGCCGTCTACCGGGGCGCCGAGCAGATCGTCGATGTCGTGGCGGGTGTGGCCGACCCCGAGACCGGCCGCGCCGTCACCCCGGACACGCCGTTCTACAACTTCTCGATCGGCAAGGGCGCGACCGCGACCGTCGCCCACATCCTCGCCGAGCGCGGTCTGTACACCTACGACACCCCGGTCGCCGAGCTGTGGCCGGAGTTCGGGGCGCACGGCAAGGAGGGCGTGACCGTACGGCACGTGCTCAACCACACGGCCGGCGTGCCGGGCCTCTCGCTCGACAGCACGGCCGAGGACGTCTGCGACTGGGACAAGATGTGCGCGGCGCTTGAGAACGCCGAGCTCTGGTGGGAACCGGGCACCAAAATGGGCTATCACGCCTACACCTTCGGCTACCTGGTGGGGGAGATCGTCCGGCGCGCCACGGGGAAGCCGATCTCGCAGGTGCTGCTGGAGGAGGTCTCCGGGCCGCTCGGCGTCGCCGACGAGCTCTACTTCGGGGTGCCGGAGTCCGAGCACCACCGGCTGGCCAAGCTGGAGGACGAGCCGATGGACCCCTCGGCGTTCGGCGACATGCCCGACGACCTGCCGATGTTCAAGGCCGGGCCGATGACGCTGTTCCCGGCGGCCGGTCTCGGCAACCGCCGCGACGTACTCGGCGCCGACATCCCGGCCGGCGGCAAGACGACCGCGCGGGCCATCGCGAAGATGTACGCGGCGCTGCTGGGCGAGGTCGACGGGGTGCGGCTGCTGACGCCGGAGCGGCTCCGCGAGGCCACGAGGAAGTCGTCGTCCGGCATCGACGAGATCTTCGGGATGCCGTCCGCGTTCGCCCTGGGATACGCCCTGGGCTCGCCCGTCGACCAGTCGCCGGAGACGGTCTTCGGAATGGCCGGGGCCGGGGGGAGCGGCGCCTACGCGGACACCGCGACCGGGCTCGTGGTCGCCGTCACCAAGAACCGCCTGACCAACGACTTCACCGCGTACGGCCAGGTCGCCGACGTCGTCAAGCGTCTCGCGTCCTGACCCGCCCGTTCCCGCCCGCCCTCACGTCACGTGGGGGCGGGCGGTTCCCTTTTCACGGGAGCGTCACGCCGCGTGGGCGCACCTCCCGAGGACGCGCCGGCGGCGGATCTATGATTTTGATACCGAAGGGAACGCCATGGACATCAGGGACTACGCGGACAAGGTCTGGCGCGGCGCGATGGAGGACAACATCGCGCACGCCGGGATGGGCGGCAGCGGGGTCGTGGAGATCGCTGACGGGCTCGGCTGGCAGCCCGGGTTCGGTAACGCGATCGCGTTCCGCAACGCGGGCGAGCTGATCCTCTTCGACACCGGGAACGCGATCGCCGCCGACCGGCTGCACTCCCGGATCCGGGAGTGGACGACCGATCCGCTGACCACCGCGTTCTACTCGCACGGGCACATCGACCACGTCATGGGCATGGCCCCCTTCGACGCCGAAGAGGGCGCCCGGCCCCAGGTCGTCGCGCACGAGCTGGTCCGCGACCGCTTCGACCGCTACGTGCTGACCGCCGGCTACAACTCCGTGATCAACCAGCGGCAGTTCCAGCTCCCCGAGCTGCGCTGGCCGACCGAGTACCGGCACCCGGACGTCACCTATCGCGACGCCATGACCGTCTCCCGGGCCGAGCTCACGTTCGAGCTCTTCCACGCCAAGGGCGAGACCGACGACGCCACGGTGGCCTACGTGCCGGAGTACAGACTGCTGCTGCCCGGCGACCTGTTCATCTGGCTCGCGCCCAACTGCGGCAACCCGCAGAAGGTGCAGCGCTACCCCCGCGAATGGGTCCAGGCCCTGCGCCGCATGGCCGCCCTCGACGCCGAGATCATGCTGCCCTCGCACGGCGCACCGATCTTCGGCGCCGACCGGATCGCCCAGGCCCTCCTGGAGACCGCCGAGTGGCTGGAGAGCATCGTCGAGCAGACCCTCGCGATGCTGAACGAGGGCCGCCGCCTCGACGACGTCGTGCTCGCCGTCGTCCCACCCCGGCACCTGGCCGACCGGGTCTACCTGCAGGCCAAGTACGACGAGCCGGAGTTCGTCGTCCGCAACCTGTGGCGGATGTACGGGGGCTGGTACGACGGAAACCCGGCGCACCTCAAACCCGCCCGTGACGCCGACCTCGCCCGTGCCGTCGCCGATCTCGCGGGCGGCGCCCTCCGGATCGCGGACGCCGCCCGCCGGGCCGCCGCCACCGGAGACCTGCGGGTGGCCGCCCACCTGGCCGAGATGGCCGTCCAGGCCGACCCCGGCGACGCGAGCCTGCACGAGGTCCGGGCCGAGGTCTACGCCGCCCGCGCCGAGGCCGAGTCCTCCCTCATGGCCACCGGCATCTACTCCTGGGCCGCCGCCGAATCCCGCCGGGCCGCCGATCAGGGGGAAAGACCTTCCCCTTGAGCCCGGGGCAAGCCGCGGAGCCGGTTTTCCGGGTGGGCCACCCGGCTGGCAGGATGGCGGGTGTGACCCTTGCCGCGTCGGCACTGCGCGTGCCACGAGCCGTCGTCTTCGCGACGTTGTGCGTCGTGGTCTCCGCGGGCGGTCACGTCCTGGCCGGCGGCGGGCCGGTCCCGCCGCGTCTGGTCGCTCTCGGCGCGGCGATCGCCTTCTGCGTGGCGTACGCGCTCAACGGACGTGAGCGTGGCGCGGACGTCGTGCTCGCCGCGACCGTCGGAGCCCAGATCCTGCTGCACGAACTGTTCGGCCGGGCCGCGCCCGCGCCGCACCTGACGGTCGCCGCCGATCACGCCCACCCCGGCTGGGGCATGGCGGCGGTCCACCTGGTGGTGGCACTGGGCACGGGATGGTGGCTGCACCGCGGCGAGAGCGCGCTGTGGTTCATGATCCGTCTGTACGGCGGGCGGATGCCGGTGATCCGGCTGCGCCTCGCCTGCGCCGCCGAGGTGACGCCGCCCGCCTGGCAGGCCGTACCGGCCGCCGGCGTCCGGCCGTACGGCGGCTGGGAGATCCTCCCCGTGCTGCGGCGGCGCGGCCCGCCCGCGTCCCGACCCACCGGCTGAGGAACCTCCCCGAAGGGTCCGGCGGCCGGTGTGCCCCCGTGACCAGGCGCTTCCTTCCTCCACCGAAGCGTCCCTCCGGTTGTGCCGATCCGCGACGAGGGCGCGGACCGGGAGTTCCCTTGGAGCCCGTGATGGCATACATGCCACGATTCATACGCAGGACGGTGTCGGCGACGCTCTGCTGCGGGTTGTTTCTCATGCTCACCGCGCCCGCCGCGCTCGCCCACGACAGCCTGAAGAGCAGTTCCCCGGCGAAGGACGCCAAGATCTCGACCATCGAGCGGATCGAGCTGGAGTTCAGCGCCCACGTCCTGTTCCCCACGGTCGTCCTGCGCGAGGCGAAGGGCAAGTCCGTGGACATCGGCCAGGCACACGCCGACGGCCCGAAGGTCACCGCCAAGGTTCCGCGAACACCGCCCGACGGCAAATACGTGATCGCCTGGCGGGTGGTCTCCTCCGACGGTCACCCGATCGAGGGGGAGATCCCCTTCACCGTGACCGGCTCGGCTCCGTCGTCCGCGAAGCATCCCGCGCGGGCGTCGGCGCTCAGGCCGTCCGCCGCACCCGATTCCGTCTCCGCCGGCGATCAGGTGGGCACCCAGGGCGTTTCGACCTGGATATGGGTCGCCCTCGCCGTGCTCCTGACGATCGGTGCGGGGGCCTGGCTCCGGTACTCCAACCCGGATCGGCCCGGCAGCGCGAAGTGACCTCCCCGACCCCGCCGGCGGGCCTGACGTTCCGCCTCGCCCGCGCCGCCGCCTTCTCCGCGGTCTGCCTCGGGTTGAGCGTTACGGCCCACGTCCTCGCCGGAAACCAGGTCTCCGCCCCGAGCGCGGCCGGCGGGCTGGCGCTGGCGTTCCTGACGGCCCTGGGAGCGTCGGGACGCGAACGCACACCGGCCGTGATCATGCCGGTTCTCGTCGGCCTGCAGGCCGTACTGCACCTGCTTTTCTCCTTCGCGCACGCCACGTCCCACGTTGAGATCACCGGGCACGTCCACTCGGGGCTGCTGCCCGACCTGGGCATGCTGGTGGCGCACGGCTGGGCCGCCGGGCTGACCTCGCTGTGGCTGGCGCGTGGGGAGGCGGCTCTCTGGGCGATGCTGCGGCGGCTGGACGTACGGCTCCGCCTCCTGCTCGTCGTGTGCGCCGATCCCGCCTACACCGCCTTCCTGCCCTCGCGCACGGCCGAGCCGGCGATCCTCCGCTCGGCGATCCTGCGTCACGCCGTGAGCCGGCGTGGTCCTCCCGGGTCTGTCACCGCCGTCTCCGGCTGACCGCTCAGGTCGCCGGGGGACGTCACCTCGCTCCCGAGCCCGCGCGTGCGGGCACCTGCCGAGCCGTCGTCCGGCCGCTCGGTGGATCGAACCTGCGTGACAACTCCGGGCTGTCCGTCCGGCGGGCCACATCAAGGCGGCATTCGGCCGCGGCCCGCCGACGTCGGCCAGAAGATCAGAAGAAGGGCATCACCATGCTTTCTCCTCGTGTCGCCCCCGCCGGAATCCTGCTCGCGGCCGTGATGGCGCTCAGCGGATGCGGCTCCCAGAACGCGACCACGACACCGGCGGCGGCCGGAAGCACCGCGCCCGCTGCGGCCACCTCCACTGCGGTCACCGCCACGGAGACCGGTGCCGGATCGGCGACAGCCTCCGGGCTGACGATCACCGATCCGTGGGTGAAGACCGTCAAGAAGGGCATGACCTCCGCCTTCGGCACCCTGGTCAACACCACCGACGCCGACGTGACCGTCGTCTCCGCGACCTCTCCTCTGTCGCCGATGGTCGAGCTGCACGAGATCGCCGACTCGGGCGGCAAGATGGTCATGCGCCCGAAGAAGGGCGGTTTTGTCATCCCGGCTCGCGGCTCGCAACAGCTTCAGCCCGGCGGCGACCACCTCATGCTGATGGGCGTCACGCAAGAGGTGAAACCCGGCGCCCGGATCCCCTTCACCCTCACCCTCGCCGGCGGGCGGACCGTGACGTTCACCGCGGTCGGCAAGGACTTCGCCGGCGCCAAGGAGGATTACCAGCCCGGCATGGGTGAGGGCTGATGCGAGAGCCCCAGCTGACACGCAGGGGACTGCTGGCGGGAGGCGCCGCCACCGCGGTCGGCGCCCTCGCCGCCTGCGCCCCCGAGCAGACCGCCTCCCCGGGCCGGTCCGTCGCCGGAACGGCGTCGACACCGGCCTCCCCCGCCGGCGGCCTGGCGGTGGAACCCTTCCACGGCCTCCATCAGGCGGGCGTCGCCACGCCACCCCAGGCCCACGCGGTCTTCGTCGGCCTCGACCTGCTCCCGGGCACCGACCGGGACGCGGTCGTGCGGATGATGCAGCTCCTGACCGACGACGCCCGGCGGCTGACCGGGGGCCGGCCCGCGCTGGCCGACACCGAGCCGGAGCTGGCGGTGCTGCCCTCCCGGCTGACCGTCACCTTCGGGTTCGGCCCCGGTCTCTTCACGGCGGCCGGGGTGGAGGACCGGCGCCCCGCGTCGATCGCGCCCCTGCCGGGGTTCGCGATCGACAAACTCCGGAAGGAGTGGACCGGCGGTGACCTGCTGCTGCAGATCTGCGCCGAGGACGGCCTCGCCCTCGCCCACACCCTGCGCATGATCATCAAGGACGCCCGGTCCTTCACCCGGGTGCGCTGGACGCAACGGGGCTTCCGGAGCGGCCCGCAGACCCAGGCCCCAGGGCTGACCCACCGCAACCTCATGGGCCAGCTCGACGGAACCGTCAACCCCCGGCCGGGCACGCCCGACTTCGACCGGGCCGTGTGGGTGAGCGACGGCCCCGGCTGGCTGCACGGCGGCACCACGCTCGTGCTGCGGCGCATCCGCGCGGAGCTGGAGACCTGGGACGCCGCCGACCGGGTCGCCAGGGAGTTCACGATAGGCCGCCGGCTGGACAACGGAGCCCCGCTCACCGGGCAGGCCGAACACGACGAGCCCGACTTCGGCAGGCTCACCCCGGCCGGCTTCCCCGTCATCTCCGAACAGGCCCACATCCGCCGGGCCCACGTCAAGGACCCGAACATGCGCATCCTGCGCCGGGTCTACAACTACGACGAGGGTCTCACCTCCGAAGGACACGCCGACTCCGGACTGCTGTTCGCCTCCTACCAGGCCGACATCACCCGGCAGTTCCTTCCCATCCAGAAAAGCCTGGCCGAGGCCGACCTCCTCAACGAGTGGACGACACCCATCGGCTCCGCCGTGTTCGCCGTCCCACCGGGATGCTCACCCGGCGGCTGGATCGGAGAGACCCTGCTGGCCTGACATGTCATGACCGTCCAGGGGGGCGCGGGAACTACGCGCGAGACACCGCGTCGAGCACGTCAAGGTACCCGTCGCCGGCTCGCCACAGCGCGTCCGCGACCGGTTCGAGTTTGCCCGGGCTCCAGCGCCGGTCCTCGTACGCCCGCGTGCACGCGCGAAGGTTGCGCAGGCTGACCGCCAGCTCCTCGTGCAGCCGCCCCAGCAGCAGGTCCTCGGCTGGGGCGGCCAGGCGGACGGTTTCGCCGTGCCCGTCGCGCAGCGCGGCCAGCGTGTCCTCCCGCACTCCGTCCGTGTCGTCCCAGACCAGGGCCGGCCGATCGATGCGGTGGTTCCAGACCGGCGCACGCGCGGACCTCCACCAGACCAGCACCGGGTTCCTGGCCAGGCGGGTGGCATTGGCCCAGTGCTGCGCGCCGGGCGGTTCACTCCACCAGGCGACCTCGTCGGCCGGAAGGTCGACGCACAGGGCGACCGTCACGGTTTCCAGGTCGCGCGGCGGGCCGAGCAGGTCCGCGGCCACCCACATCTGGGTCACCCGCAACGGAAAGATCGAGGGCGGCCGGGTGGCCATCTGGGCGCACTCCTGCGCCAGCGACTCCAGATGATGCACGGCGCGGGTCCATTTCATCCGGCCATCCTCGCCCATGCGGGTGGACCGTCGAGCCCACGCCATGGAGATCACCGGGGGCGCGGGGCACACCGGCGGGCCGTACGGGGTCCTCGTGGTCGTTTTGACGCGCGGGGTGAAGCGCTTCACGGGGCTTTTATCATGATTTACGACTTCATGTCACTAAATCGGCAAATATGCGCGCATAGGGGAAGGGACGTTGATTCCACTCATGAGCTGATCGCCGGAGGTCCTCATGGTTCGAAGAATGCTCGTCCTGATGGCCCTCGCCGTCCTCGTGCTGGGTGGCGCGATCAGCGGCGTCGCCGCCGCTCAATCGGCTCCCAGCGACCAGGACAGTCATTTCCTGGTCCAGGCGCACCGGGCCAACCTGGCCGAGATCGAGGCAGGGAAGACCGCTCTGGACAAGGCGAGTGACCAGACCGTCCGCGACCTCGCCAACAGGTTCGTCGCCGACCACACGAGGCTCGACGCGAACGTGCGGAAGGCGGCCGAGGATCTCAACGTGACCCTGCCCGACCGACCCGGTCCCAAGCAGCGCGCCGTACTCGACAAGGTGTCGGCACTGAGCGGAGCGGCCTTCGACCGCGCGTGGATAGCCGCGGAGATCAAGGGACACCGGGAGACCCTCGACGCGGTGAACACCGAGCTGAGGGACGGCTCCTCCACCGAGGTGAAGCAGCTCGCCACGGACGCCAAGCCCGTCGTGCAGGAGCACCTGAACCTGCTGGAGAAGGCCCGAGGCTCCGAGAAGACGCCGGAGAGCACGCCGAGCCCCAGCTGACCGGCGGCCAAGGCCACCGGTCCGGCCCCGCGTTCCGGCGCCCGGCGGCGCCGTCCGGGGCCGGACCGGCCCACATGGGCCGGCGGGCATCGGATCCGGGCGGGAAACCGTTCCCCGGCCTCAGCCCACGTGGGCCGGCGGGGCGGGCTCTTCCTCGGTGAACTCGATCTCGGGCGGGGGAAGCCGGAACAGGCGGGTGAGGTAGGCCAGGTAGACCACGCCGACGAGGAGCCAGATCAGGCCGAGCATGATGGCGTTGCCGTCCAGCTTGGTGAGCAGCCACACGTCGACGATCGCGCCGATCGCCGGCGCCAGGACGTACGGCAGGATCCTCGGCCGGCGCCCCGCGCGGCGTTCGCGGAGGTAGAGGGCGATGACGCTGAGGTTGACGAAGGTGAAGGCGGTGAAGGCCCCGAAGTTGATGAACGACGTCGAGGTGGCGACGTCCAGGCGCAGGGCGATCATCCCGACGACGCCGGTGAGCAGGATGCTGAGGGCGGGCGTGCGGAACCTGGGGTGGATGTAGCCGAAGATCCTGCGGGGCAGGACCGAGTCGCGTCCCATGGCGAACAGCAGTCGCGAGGTGCTGGCCTGCGCGGCGAGGCCGGAGGTGAACTGGGCGATGACCAGACCGGCGAGGAAGACCGCCCCGAACAGGTTGCCGCCGATCGTCTTGGCGATCTCGGAGGCCGCCGAGGAGGAGTCGGCGAAGGTGCTGCCGGGATGCACGAGCTGGGTGAAGTAGGCGACGACGACGAAGATGGCGCCCCCGATGAGCGCGATGAGCAGGATGGCCCGCGGGATCGTCCTGGTGGGTTCGACGGTCTCCTCGGTGAGGGTGGTGACGGCGTCGAAGCCGAGGAAGGAGTAGGCGGCGATGGCGGCGCCCGCCGAGATGCCGGACACGGTCGTGGCCGGGTTGAGGAACGGGGCCGGGTCGATCAGCGCGCCCGCGCCCCGCGAGCCGACCACGTGGCCGATCGACAGCAGGACGAAGAAGACCAGGACCAGGATCTGGAAGACCATGAGCAGGGAGTTGGCCCTGGCGGCGACCTTGATGCCCAGCAGGTTGAGCGCGGTCGTCACGACGATGAAGGCCACGATCCACAGCCACGAGGGGACGCCGGGGAACTGCGCGGACAGGTAGGCGCCGCCGATCAGCCAGATGACCATGGGCAGGAAGAAGTAGTCGAGCAGGACCGCCCACCCGACGAGGAAACCCACCCGGGAGTCGATGGTCCGCCGCACGTAGGTGTAGGCGGATCCGGCGATCGGGTACGTCGCCGCCATCCTGCCGTAGCTGAGGGCCGTGAACAGCATGGCGATCAGGGCGACGGCGTACGCGGCGGCGGTCGCGCCGCTCGTCGTCTCGGCCACGACGCCGAAGATGCCGAGCACGATCAGCGGTGTCATGTAGGCCAGGCCGAACAGGACGACGGATCTGAGCGTGAGGGCTCGCCTCAAGGTCGGTTCGCTGGCTTGCATGGCGAGGTTCCTCCAAAGGGGATCAGTTGTCCGGTGGTTTCCAGCGCGCGGGGTCGATGCGCCCGCCGTACAGGGGGAGTTCGAGGGGATCGTCGGCGGGGCCGAACTGGTCCCACACGCGGTTGAGGCCCGCGGTGCCGTACCTGCGCACCCGCGTGACGTCGTCCAGGTCGAGGACGTCGGTGAGCACGGTGGGGGCCTCGCCCGCCTCGACCCTGACCCGGCCCTCGGGATCGACGACGAGACTGCGCCCGGTGCCGGTGGGGGCGGCCGTGTTGACGCTGACGACGTAGACCTGGTTCACGATCGCGTTGGCGCGCGCCAGCACCAGCTCCTGGGCGCGGTCGGAGGTCGTCGTCATGACCGGGTTGACGATGACCTCCGCGCCCATCCAGGCGAGATGGCGTGCGACCTCGGGAAACCAGACGTCGTAGCAGATCGCGAAGCCGACCCGGCCCGTCCCGGGGACGTCGAAGACCACGAAGCGGTCACCCGGCCGGTAGGGCTCGTACGGTCGCCAGGGGAAGATCTTCCGGTACGAGGCCGCGAGGCGGCCCTCGGGGGAGAAGGCCAGGGCCGTGTTGTACAGCGCGCCGTTCTCCCCGCGCTCGCACACGCTGCCGGGCACCAGCCAGATGTTCAGGTCGCCGGCGAGCTGGGCGAGCGCCTTCGACCGCGGCCCGTCCAGGGGCTCCGCGGACGCCTCCAGCTCCGCGTTCCTCCGGCGGGGCGGCGTCCGGGTGCCGTGCAGGTGCAGCTCGGGGAAGACGACGAAACGGGCCTCGGGAAAGCCCGCGACGAGTTCCTCGACCTCCCGGGCGAAATCCGAGAGCGAGGCGTCGATCGGATGAGGGGCCGCCTGGGCGAGCGCGACGGGAAGAGGGCGGGACACGGTTCACCTGTTTTCTGGCTTCCACGCTATGAGATGTGAAAATAGCTCATTCTGAGCATTTAAATCAATAGTGCTCAGAATGATCTATTTTTCGGCTAGTACGGTGTGGGCATGACGCCTGGCAGCCCCCTGACCGCGCTCAAAGCACCCGCCCTCGCGGGTATCCGCCGGCTCAACGCCCTGGACACCGTTCGCGCCCGCATCGCGATGGCCGTCGATCTCGGCCTGCTGAAGCCGGGGGAGCGGCTTCCCCCGACCGACGAGATCGCCCGTGCCCTCGGCGTCGGGGAGATCACGGCCCGGCGCGCCCTCGTCTCGCTGTGCGCCGAGGGCGTCCTGGAGCGGCGGCGCGGCCGGAACGGCGGAACCCTGGTGGCCCACCGGCCCGTCACCGGAGGGGTCATCGAGATCGAGGCGTACCGGTCGGCCGCGGACGAGGTCCATCGGCTGATCGACCAGAGGCTGCTGCTGGAGTGCGGGATCGCGCACCTGGCGGCGTCGAACGTGAGCCGGCGGCAACTGGAGGAGCTGGAGGAGCTCGTGGCGCAGATGGACCGGGTCTCAAGCTGGGCCGAGTTCCACACCTGCGACGAGCGGTTCCACACGGCGATCGCGGCGGCCACCGGCCTGCCGTCCGCGGGGGACCAGTACGGCCCGATCCTGCGGGAGCTCTACCGCTACTACCTGCCGTACCCGCTGGACTACCTGCGGGAGTCCAACGGCGAGCACGCCGAGCTCGTCGCGGCCCTGACCGGCCGCGATCCGCTGAAGGCGGTCGACGTCACGCGCCGCCACGTCGAGACGCTCCACCGGACCATGTTCGTCGGGCTCATCGGCCGTCAGCCGTCCGCCGACGTCCCGCCCCCGGCCGTGCCCTCCCCTGATGAGGCGGTCTCGGTTCCGGCCAGCGCGGAGTGCCGGTAGGAGTAGCCGAAGTACACGATCAGGCCGACCACGAACCACGCCGCGAAGCGCACCCAGGTCTGCCACTGCAGGAAGGTGATCAGCCAGAGCGAGAAGAGGACGCCGATCGCCGGCACGACCGGCATTCCGGGGCAGCGGAAGGTCCGCGGCAGGTCGGGCCGCCGGTAGTGCAGCACGATCACCGCCGCGCACACGACCACGAAGGCGAGCAGGATGCCGATGTTGGTCAGTTCCGCCACCTGCACGATGGGCAGGAACCCGGCCATGATCGCGGAGATGACGCCGACGATCCAGGTCACACGGGTCGGCACGTGCCGGGTCGGGTGCGTCTTGGCGAACCACTTCGGCAGCAGCCCGTCCCGGCTCATCGCGAACCACACGCGGGTCACCCCGAGCATGAAGGTGAACATCACGGTGAGGATGCCGATGATCGCCCCGACCGCGATCACGTTCGCCAGGCCGCGCAGGCCCACCGCGCTGAACGCGGTGGAGAAGCCGCTCTCCCTGTCGATCTCCGTGTACTTCTGCATGCCCGTCAGCACCAGGCAGGCCAGCACGTAGAGGACCATCGCGATGGCGAGAGAGTACATGATCGCCTTCGGCATGTGGCGCCTGGCGTCCCTGGACTCCTCCGCCGCGGTGCTCATGGCGTCGTAGCCGAAGACGGCGAAGAAGACCGTGGCCGCGCCGGTGAACGCGCCGCTGACGCCGTAGGGGAAGAAGGGGGTGTAGTTGGCCGTGTCGATGTGGAGGAAACCGACGACGATGACCACCAGCACCACGACGACCTTCAGCGCGACGACGGCCATCTCGAACCGGGCGGCGTTCCTCATGCCGAGGTTCAGCAGGTAGGCGATCAGCAGGCACAGCAGGGCGGCGATCAGGTCCACCTGGTGTCCCGCGCCCGTCCCCGGCGCTCCCAGCATCCACGCGGGAATCTCGACGCCCAGGGCGTCGAGCAGGAACGAGAAGTAACCGGAGATGCCGATGGCGACGACCGCGACGATCGCGGTGTACTCCAGCAGCAGGTCCCAGCCGATGAACCAGCCCACCAGTTCGCCGAGGACCGCGTAACCGTAGGTGTACGCCGATCCGGCCTTGGGGATGAGCCCCGCGAACTCCGCGTAGGAGAACGCCGCCGCCGCGCTCGCGATCCCGGCGATCAGGAACGACACCACGACGGCCGGACCGGCTATGCCGTTGGCGACGGCGCCCGCGAGGGTGAAGATGCCCGCGCCGATGATGCCGCCCACCCCGATCGCGGTGAGCTGCCACAGTCCGAGCACGCGGGTGAGCTGCTCACCCCCGGCCTCGGGTTCCTCCAGGTGCTCGATGGGCTTACGGCGAAGGACGCCCGATCCCGCCCGGAGTATGGCCATGACGCATCCCCTCAGCATGACGGCCGTGGCGGACCGTCTGGAGCCGCCATCGATCCTGACGGAGAGTTTTCCCCACTTCACTCACGGTGATGTCAGCGGCGCCGTCCCCGGATCATGCCCGGCCCGGACCGCCTCGACGGCCCCGTCCGCCGGCGCCGGCGCGACCCCGCCGGCCCGGGGGTCACGCCGGACGCTTCGCCCGGGCTCTCCCTCCTCTCCCGGGACGAGAGGAGGTACCGTCGTATTGTCGGACTCAGCCACCGGGGGGAGCCGCTATGTCAAGCGATCCCGATCACGTGCTCGACGCCATCGACGGGGTCGTCGACGAATGGCTCGCCATGAGCGACGATTCCATGCGCTGGGCACCACCTGAGAAGATTCCGCCGAAGGCACGGCTCACGCTGCCGACACCGCCCCTGCCGCATGTCCTCGAGGACCTGCTGCAGGAGGTCGGCACGCAGGCGCACACCGCCCTGGAGGCGTTCCGCCCGCTGGGGGAGGGGGTGGTCGGCGCCTTCACCGCGTTCTTCGACAGCTCGCCCGTACGGCACCTGATCGAATTGGCCAACCCGTCTGAGGAGCACGCCTCTCCCGGCGAGGCCGAACCCGGCGAATCCCGGCCCGGGCCGTCACCCGGGGAGCCGCCGGAGCGGTGATCGCGGGTGTCCCGTGACGTCTCCGGGACGCCGGTCACGAACGCCGGCGCGGCCATGAACGGATCTACAACGTAAAGGGCAAGTGCCGGACACCGGAGGTTCTCCCTTGCTTGCGGATCGCGTGCCGGAACGCGTGGGTCCTTGCCCTTCCGGTGGTCGCAGGACCAAGATCGGTGGCGGCTCTACGGCGAGGCGGGCATCGCGCGGGTGACGCGCGGTGGGCCGTCCGGCCGGACGACGGTCACGCTCTCCGGCGATGAGGGCGGCCTTTCACCGCATTTTTCTCTCTTTGCAACCCGCCACGGGTAACGGATCGGTAATGCCGCACTGTCAGTAGCCCCATACAGCGAGTGACTTTCGTCAGGCTGGGGGAGATCAGACGTGAAACGGGAGGCGAGATGCACAGTGAGCATGATCGGACCCACGGCCACGGCCTGGAGGTGAGACCGCGAGGCCGCATGCCGTACAGCGAGTCGCGAGGGGTGCCGTCGCCCGCGCCGGCCGGGTCACCGGCCGGTCCGACGGAGACGCTGGTCTGGCCGATCGAGTCACGGGCATGCCCGGCTGACACACCGGTCGGGCCACGGCCGTCCGGTGAGCCGTCACGGGCCGAGGCCGCCGACGAGACGGAGGACGCCCCCGATCCGTTCACGCGCCGGCCCTGGGCGGGCATCGAGAGCCGGCCGTTCTCCATGCCCCCGCCGCCGGGCCGGTGGGATCGGCCGTGGTCGCAGATCTCGCGCGGCCGGCTCGTGAGGCCCGTGCTGATCGTCGGTTTCCTCGCCGCGGCCGGTACCGGCGTCTGGTTGTACGGCAGGCCCTCCTCGCCCGACTCGTCCGCCGTTGAGGCGGCTCCCGCCGCCCGGGGCCCCCTCGCGGGACGTGACAGCGTGAGCGAACCCCCCTCAGGGACGACGCGGGGCACCTCCTCTCCTGCCCCGCGGACTCCGGCCTCGGCGGCGCCCGAGCCGGGCCACAAGGCCTCGGCCGGGCGTGGGCAGGGGAGGAAGTCCGTGCGCGGCTGGAGGTCCGAGACCCCGCTCCCGGCGAGGCCGTCCCATGCCCTCGCCGCTCCCGGTGGGAAAGAGGGCCGGGGGAGTCAGGAGGAGAGGCATCGGGAGCGGCGCAGGACCCCGAAGGTCACCGCGAGGCCCGGAGCCGTCGAGAGCGCCAGGTCGCCGCGGGCGGAGGAAACCCGGAGCGCACCGCCCCCCAACGCCAGGACCGTGCCGTCCGGGAGGGCCCGGAGCGCGCCGGACGCGAGGGCAAGGACCTCGCCGCCCGCGAACGCCAGGACCGTGCCGTCCGAGAGGGCCCGGGCCACGCCGGACGCGAAGGCCGGGACCGGGCCGTCCGCCAGAGCCAGGACCGCGCCGCCCGCGAACGCCGGGCCGAGGTCGTCGCAGGCGCCCGCGGCGCCGAGGGCCAGGGTCCCGGCGCCCGCCGGCGGAAACGAGAGCCGGGCGGCCGACGGCGGCGCCGCCTACGCCTGCCGGCATCTGAGTCCCGGAGACTGGCGCTACGCCTACTGCGTGCAGGTGTGGAACAACTACAGCAGGAGGAGCGGCACGCCCTGACCTCGCGCCGGGTCAGTACCGGCCGCTGCGGCGCATGGCGCGCGGGCGTCCGTCGGGGTCGCACACGAGCCGGTAGAACGGGGCGGCCCAGGCGACGGTCCAGGGCGACATGCGCGAGGTCTCGTAGAGCCGTAGCCGTCCGGGCGGGCGCGGCCCGTGGCGGCCCTCCGCGTGCCAGCGTTCGAGGGCGGCGGCCGAGTCGGCGAACGCGGCGAAGAAGGCCTTCGGGTCGAGAAGATCCTCATCGGAGGAGCCGGTCAGGTCGAGGTGCTCTTGCGCGAGGGTCAGCCGCAGGTCGCGGGGGAAGCGGCGCGCGCCGTCCCCGTGGCCTCCCGGGTCCAGGGGCTCCCGGCCGTCGAGGGTTTCGTCGAGCACCGCGCAGGTGAGCTCGGAGTCGTAGGTCCAGGACCGCCGGTTGAAGTTGTCCGAGCCGATGGTCGACCAGGCGTCGTCGATGACGCAGACCTTCGCGTGGACGTAGATCGGGACGCCCTCCCGGTTCTCGACCCCGTACACCGCGACGCGGTCTCCGCCCGCGCGCTTGAGGATGGAGAGGGCCTGGTCGCGGCCCAGTATCTGGGGAGTGGCGCTGAGCGCGCCGTCCTGGTCGGGGTGGAGCGGCAGGACATTGATCATCAGCAGGTCCGGGTTGGCCTCCAGCGCCTCGGCGAAGGACTCCGCGACCTGGGGCGACCACAGATACTGATCTTCGATGTAGATGAGGGCGCGGGCGCGGCGCAGGGCCTTGAGGTAGCCGCGGGCGACGCTGCGCTCTCCTTCGGGGGCGAACGGATAGCGGGTCCGGCGGTGGGCGTAGGTCCGCAGGAGCTGTACGGCATGCGGCCCGCGGGCGGGTGGATCGGGGAACTGCGGCGGCAACGGATCGGGCAGGGTGTCCTCGTGGCGCAGCAGGTCGGCCAGGCGGTGCAGGGGGTTGCGGGTCAGCGGCTGGGGATCCTCCCAGCGCTCCCTGAACACGGCTTCGACGTCGCCGACGGCCGGCCCCTGGATCGCGGCCTGGACGTCGTGCCACGGCGGGCGGGCGCCGTACACCTTGGCCATGGGGGCGGACTGCGGGTCGCCTTTGTGCGAGGAGTCGTCGCGGCGGCCCCAGCACAGGTCGATCCCCCCGACGAAGGCGATGTCGCGTTCCGGTTCGGCGCGGTGCCGCAGCACCACGAGTTTCTGGTGGTGCGATCCGCCGGGCGGGACGCGCATGTCACGCAGGCACTCTCCGCCGGCGGCCTCGATGTCCTCCCCGAGATGGCGGTTCTCGGCCTCGCTGAAGCGGAGCCGGTCCCAATGCGAGCGCCACAGGAGGCCCTTCACCACGACCCCGCGTCGCGCGGCCGCCGCGAACACCTGGGCGACCTCCGTGCCGGGGCCGTCCAGCCTCTGGGTGGGATCACCGCGCCAGTCGGTGAACAACAGCAGGTCTCCGGGGCCCAGTTCGTTGACGCGGGCGAGCAACTCGGTGAAGTACGGCGCGCCGTGCGGGATGGGCCGTACCGTGTTGCCGCCCGACCAGGCCACCCCGTCGTCATGCCGGGCATCGATTCCGGACGCCGGGTTGCCACGCTCCTTACCGTTAAGAAACCAGTCGTTTGTATTCATTAAGTGCGCTCTACCCGGTTTTTGCCAGATTTCACGCCGCGGCTTTGACGATCGGGTGGCCTCCGGCGGGCGAGGGAGGACGCACGACATCGTCACGAAAGCTTGATGGGGGATCGACGGACTGTCACGCTGGCCCCCATGGCAGCATTCGCTGGGAACAAGATCGAGGCGTTCGTCGGGCCGACGGAGCTCGGGGCGGCCGACGACCTCGAAGGTGTGATCGTCGACTTCATCGGCGGCGCCCGCCACTCGCTGGACATCGCGGTCCAGGAGCTGGACTCCGAACCGATCGCCCAGGCGATCCTCGACGCCCGCTTCCGCGGGGTGAGCGTCCGCGTAGTGCTGGAGCAGGACTACCTGCTCACCGCCAAACTGCCCGTCGTCACCGCGCGCGCCGGAGAGGACGAGGCGGCGGCGCGTCGTCGCGTCCAGTGGGGCGAGGAGCCCGGCGCCCGCAGCCTGGAGGCCAACCGGCGGATCCTGGCGGCGCTGCTGCGGTGCGGCGTCGACGTCAAGGCCGACTACAACCCGGCGATCTTCCACCAGAAGTTCGTCGTCCGCGACTACCGCGGCCGGACCCTCCCCACCTCGGCCATCCTGTCCGGGTCGGCGAACTTCACCGACACCGACTGCCACCGCAACCTCAACCACCTCGTCGTCTTCCACGACGCCCGGATCTGCGACGAGTACGGCACCGAGTTCGACCAGATACGGGCAGGCCACTTCGGCAGGGGCGTCCACGGCAAGGTTCCCGCCGCCTACAACCTCGCCGGCGTCCCGGTGAAGGTGCTGTTCGCCCCCGATCACGCCCCCGAGCTTGAGATCATGAAGCAGATGCTCAAGGCCGTCCGGCGCGTCGACTTCGCGATCTTCACCTTCTCCGGATCCTCCGGCATCGACGACGCGATGATCGCCCTGGCCGAGGCGAAGCGCGTCGTCACCGGTGCGATGGATCCCGGGCAGGGCGCCCAGAAGTGGGCCGCCACCCATGACCTGGACCGCGCCCACATCGAGCTCTACTTCCCCAGGCGCGGCGCCGCCTTCGGCAAGCTCCACCACAAGCTCATGGTGATCGACGAGGCCGTCGTCGTCGCCGGATCGTTCAACTACACGGCGCCCGCCAACAACTACAACGACGAGAACATCTTCGTCATCGGCAGCCCGTACCTCGACCTGCCCAAACGCGAGGGCGGCCCCGTCGACCCCGACGCGTGCGCCGAACTCGCCCTGTTCTTCCGCACCGAGATCCAGCGCATCGAACAGGCCGGCGAACGATTCATCGGCGAGCCGTAGCCGTCACACGCCCGGCAGGGCGATGGCGGTGATCACCAGGCCGTCGGCGACCAGCCAGCGCCCGTCGAAACCGGTCAGTTCCCGGCCGTCCACCAGGGGGCCGGGGACGAGGAGGCGGGCGGTGAAGGTGCCCGAGGGGGCGAGGGTCACGTGGGCCTCCTCGAAGCCGAGCCAGCGTCCGGCCAGCGGGAACCACGCCTTGTAGACGCTCTCCTTGGCGCTGAACAGCAGCCGCTCCCAGTGGACCTGGTCGCCGAGCCGGGCCAGCTCCTCCCGTTCTTCCGGCAGGGCGACGACGCCCAGGACGCCGTCGGGAAGGGGCTCGTGAGGTTCGGCGTCGATGCCGACGGTGAGGGCCTCCAGGGACACGGCGGCGGCGCGGTATCCGTCGCAGTGGGTGATGGAGCCCACCACCCCGTCGGGCCACCCGGGAGCGCGGTGCTCACCGGGCAGGATCGGCACCGGGGGCAGTCCGAGCCGGGCCATGGCCTGGCGGGCGCAGTATCGCGCGGTGGTGAACTCGCGCCGCCGCCTGTCCGCCGCGCGAGCGACGACGGCCTCCTCCTCGGGGAACAGCATGACGCCGGGCGGATCGCCGAAGGTCTCGGCGCTCGCCACCCAGGGCGGCAGGATCTTCTCGATCATGTGGCGGACCGCGGCGCGGGCAGGATCCGGCGGAGTTGGCCGGGGGCGGTGGGACGGGGCCGCCATTCGCGGGGGTATCCCAGGGAGACCTCCTCGAAGCGGACGCCGTCGTACGAGGTGGTCCGGGGAATGTGCAGGTGGCCGTAGACCATCGTGTGCACGTCGAAGCGCAGGTGCCAGTCGGCGGTGCGCTCGGTGCCGCACCAGATCGCGAACTCCGGGTGGCGCAGGACCAGCGTGGGGTCGCGGACCAGCGGGTAGTGGTTGACCAGCACCGTGGGGACGCCGGGAGGGCGCGCTTCCAGGCGGCGCTCCGTCTCGGCGACCCTGGCCTCGCACCAGGCGTCCCGGGAGGGATAGGGGTCGGGATGGAGCAGCATCTCGTCGGTGCAGACCACGCCCTTGTCATAGGCCAGGGCGAGTGCCTCCTCCTTGGTCGCGACGCCGGGCATGCGGAAGGTGTAGTCGTACAGCACGAACAGCGGAGCGACGGTGACCGGCCCGCCGGGGCCGGTCCAGGTCGGGTAGGGGTCCTCGGGCGTCACCACCCCCAGGTTCCGGCACACCTCGACGAGGTGGCGGTAGCGCTCCTCGCCGCGCAGCTGGACCGGGTCGCTGGGATGGGTCCACAGCTCGTGGTTGCCCGGCGCCCACACCACCTTCTCGAACCGGTCGCCGAGCAGCCGCAGCGCCCATTCGACGTCGGAGACCTTCTCGGAGACGTCTCCGGCGACCAGCAGCCAGTCGGAGGCGGAGGTGGGCCGCAACTCCTCGACGATGCGCCGGTTCTCCTGGTAGCCGATGTGCAGGTCGCTGATGGCCAGCAGCGACGTCATGCGCGGACCGTCCCGGCCGGCTCGGTGGCTCTCCCGGTCACGGCCGCCCGGTGGCCGCCGCGTGCCACCCGGGGGACCGGTTCGCCTGATGTGTTCTTCTCCGGCACCGCCGCCTCCGTCCCACCCGATTCTCCGGGCATGGTCATGAGTTCGTCGTCGAGCACATGCACCCTCTCATGCCGGCCTCCGGAAGGCATATACGGCTCCGGAGACCGGCCCCGCCGAGGGGGTCGCCGGTCGTCCCTGCGGGCGCGGGTCCGGCGTGCCCCACTTTTCGGCGCGACCTGTTCGCCACCGCTCACGTGACCGCAGAGAACCGTAATCAACTGGTATCCATGAGTGACGTCATACCCGTGCGCCTGGCAGGAATGGAAGCGATTCTTAACCCATGACCACTTTCACAAGCACGCCGATGTGCTGCATCGCGCCCCCCGATCTCCTCAACGCGGTCGTCGAACACGGCAGCCCCGAAGAGCAGGAAGCGGCGCTCAGGACCCTGGACGTGTCGGACGCCGGCCGAGCGCAGCGCTCCGCGGTCGCGGGCCTGTTGCGGAGCAATCTCACCATCGCCGATGTGGCTCCCGCCCCCGGGATGGTCCGGACGGTCTACGACGCGGAGAACGGCGGTGACTTCCACCTTCCCGGACGGAGGATGCGAGGAGAGGGCGATCCGCCGGTCACCGACGAGGCGGTCAACGACGCCTACGACGGTTCCGGCGCCACCTACGACTTCTACCGGGAGATCTTCGGGCGCGACAGCATCAACGGGCTGGGCCTGGAGATCGTGTCCTCGGTCCACTACGGGCTCGCCTACGACAACGCCGCCTGGACCGGCTTTCAGATGATCTACGGCGACGGCAGCGGGAAGATCTTCGTCAAGGGGTCTCTCGCGAAGTCGATCGACATCATCGCCCACGAGCTGACCCACGGCATCACCCAGTTCACGGCGCAACTGGAGTACAGGAAGCAGTCCGGAGCCCTGAACGAGTCCTTCTCCGACGTCTTCGGCTCCCTGGTGAAGCAGTACGGCCGCGGGCAGACGGCGGACCAGGCCGACTGGTTGATCGGCGAGGGCATCCTGGGCACCGCCCTGCAGGGGACGGCCCTGCGCTCGATGAAGGCGCCGGGCACCGCCTGGTCGACCTCCGGAGGGGGAGACAACCAGCCGGCGCACATGCGCGACTACGTCGACCTGCCCGACGACCGCAACCCCGCGAACGACCACGGCGGCGTCCACATCAACTCCGGCATCCCCAACCACGCCTTCTACCTCGCGGCCACCGCCATCGGCGGCCACGCCTGGGAGATCGCCGGCCGGATCTGGTACGTCACGCTCACCGAGCGGCTCGGGCCGCGATCCGATTTCGTGGAAGCGGCCGAGGCGACCGTGGAGGTGGCCGGAGAATTGTTCGGTGGCGACGGCGACGAGCAGAAGAAGGTGCGGGGCGCATGGCAGCAGGTCGGAGTCCTATAAAAGGCATTCATCTAGGATTATGCCTATGAAGGTGTCGATCGTACGCGGTGGCGGTTTTGCTGGCCTTGTCACGATCACTACGGTGGACTCGGCGTCGTTGACGCCCGGGGACGCCGCGACGCTGCGGGCCAAGGTGGAACAGGCCGGCTTGTCGGAGCCGCCGGGGCGGGAGGGCGGCTCACCCCCGATGCCCGATCGCTTCGACTACGAGGTGACGGTGGAGGACCGGGGCCGTGCGCACACGGTGCGCGTGAGCGAGCAGGACCTCTCCGCTCCGCTCCGTTCCCTCATCGCGTACGTGGACTCGCTGCCCGGGCGGCAGGAACGGGTCGGCCCGCCCGGCTGATCGTCTGTGTGGCCTCCGTCCCCGCGCCGGCGTTCCGCGGGGACGGAGCGGCCCCGGCGGAGGCTCCCGGCGGCGTGGGCTCGATGTGGGCTCGGCGGTGTGGACTCTGGCGCCCGGAGGCGTGTGGCGGGCGGCCGGCGACGGAGTGGACGTCCGAGCCGGTCTCGTATGTCAGTGGTGGCGCATATACCTTTTTGTCCGGCCGTGATTGCGCGAGAAGCGCCACAGCCCATGTCTTGACGTGATTTTTGCTGGAAGAAACTCGACGTCGCCGCCCTGATTCTGGTGTAGGAATTCTCTGTCGTGATTACCTCGATGTGATGGTCCACCGGTAAGCGCAGGTCATACGGGCAGCGGAATTTTCAACGTTCGCCGGTTTTGTCATGTCTTGACGGCAATTATCTTCATATATGGATTAATGCCGTGCGTGAATTCACATTGGTGGGGGAGATATTCCGATATACGGAGGTGTGTGTGAAAGGCGTCATCGTCATCGCCGCTGTCGCGGCTCTAGCGGCGGCGGGGCTGGCACCCCCCGCGCAAGCCTGGCGGGTGCACGCCGAGCCCGGTGTGAAGACCGAATACGTCGTTCTCTACAGGAGCGGCGTCAGCGCCACCGCCGCCCGGCAGGCCGTGAGGTCCGCGGGCGGGACCATCGTCAGGGAGAACAGCGCGGTCGGTGTCGCCACGATCACCACGACGAACGCGGACTTCGCCGACGCGGTGCGCGGCAGCGGCTCGATCGAGGGCGTCGCCCACAATCGCTCCATGAGCGGTACGCCGGCCCCCCAGCGGCAGGCCGGCGTGCGCCGGGCCGTCAAGATGGGGGCGGTGGAGAGGGCAGGTCACGGCGCCCCGGCCGACTCCGCCTCGGGTGAGACGCGGGGAAGACCGCTGAGGATGCGGTCCGGCAAGCCGCTGGGCATGCGGTCGGGCAGTCCGGCGAATCCGGCACCCGCCGCCGAGCCGCTGTCAGAGCTGCAGTGGGACATGAAGCAGATCCACGCGACGGCCGACGGCGCCTACCGGGAGCACCAGGGCGACCCGGGCGTGCTGGTCGGCATCCTCGACACCGGGGTGGACGCCTCACACCCCGACATCGCACCGAACTTCAACCACAAGCTGAGCCGTAACTTCACCGTCGACATCCCCGTCGACGCCAACGGAAAATCGCTCGACGGTCCGTGCGAGGCGGAGCCGGACCGTTCCTGCAACGACCCGGCGGATGTCGACGAGCGAGACCACGGCACGCACGTGGCGTCGTCGATCGCCTCCCCGATCAACCGGCTCGGCATCGCGGGGGTGGCCCCCAAGGTCTCGATCGTGAGCCTTCGCGTCGGTCAGGACTCCGGCCTCTTCTTCCTGCAGCCGAGCGTGGACGCGCTGACCTACGCCGGCGACGTCGGCATCGACGTGGTCAACATGAGCTACTACATCGATCCGTGGTTGTTCAACTGCACCGACAACCCGGCCGACTCCGCCGCCGACCGGCTGGAGCAGGTCACGATCATCAAGGCCACCCAGCGGGCGCTCACCTACGCCCACGACAGGGGTGTGACCCTGATATCGGCCGCGGGCAACGGCTCCACCGACTACACCAGGGAACTCACGGACGCGTCCAGCCCCGACGTGGCCGGCATACCGGGGGAGGCCCCCTACTCCCGCAAGATCACACCGAGCTGCCTGTCCATGCCGACCGAGGGCGACCACGTGATCTCGATCTCCTCGACCGCCATCAGCAAGCGCAAGGCGTACTACTCCGACTACGGCGACGGCTACGTCGACCTCGCCGCGCCCGGCGGGGACGTCTTCGACACCGCGGCCGGCACCCATGATGTCTCCAGGGCGACGCTCGCGGCCTATCCCAAGGCGATGGCCGAGGCGCGTGGCCAGCTCAAGCCCGACGGCACGCCCAAGGTCACCAGCGTGATCCGTGACTGCAGGGGCACCGTCTGCGGCTACTACCAGTATCTCCAGGGAACCTCGATGGCGGCGCCGCGCGCGGCCGGGGTGGCCGCGCTGATCGTCAGCAGGTTCGGCCGTCCCGACCCGGTGCACGGAGGCAAGACGCTCGACCCTGCCGTGGTGGAGGACCGCCTCCGAAACTCCGCGACCAGGATGTCCTGCCCCACCGTGTCAGCCTCCACCTACACCAGGAAACTCTCGGACGCCACTGTGACCGAGAAACAGGTCTGCGAGGGCAGCGGGCCCCGCAACGGTTTCTACGGTTCCGGCATCGTCGATGCCCTGAGAGCCGTCCACTGACCCGAATCCGGCGGGACGCATACGTCCTCTGGTAGGCGGGGGCGCTCAGCCTGGATGGCGCATGATCGTTGGAGGATGTGCCGGTGCCGACCGGCTGACGACGGGACCTCGAGCGGGTGGGCGATATGCCAAATGAATCACCAGGCACAGGCCCAGAACGTCACCGGCGCCAGGAGGCCCAGGGGCGGGGGGCGTCCATGAGCGTGAGGACGCCCCCCGCCGCTGCTATCGGGTCGTGCAGACGCTTCCGTTGAGGGTGAAGGTGGCAGGCAGCACGTTCGGGCCGCTGTAGTTGCCGACGAAGCCGATCGTGGTCGACGCGCCGGTGGGTAGCGAGCCGTTGCCGGAGTCGTTGACGACCTTGACGTCCTGCTCGTTCTGCGTCCAGACGGCGCTCCAGCCGCTGTCCAGGCGCTGCCACGTCCTGGGCCAGTTGAAGTTCAGGGTCCAGCCATTGATCGGCGCGCCGTGGTTGGTGATGTCGATGGCACCGACGTAGCCGCTGCCCCAGTCGGACTGCTTGGTCAGACGTACGGAGCATGAACTGGAAGCGGGCGTGCCGGTCGTGAACGTCAGCGGCGAGGAGGGCGACGAGACGCCACCGCCGCTGTCCCGTGCGATCACGTTGACCGTGTGGCGAGTGCCCGGCCTCAGGTTGTTCGCGGTGAACGAGGTGCCTGCGGTCTCGCCGATCTGCTCGCTGACGGCTCCGTTCTGGCGGTGGATCTCATACTTCACGATCGGGCGCGCGCCGGCGGAGGCGGCGGGCCAGGAGATCGTGGCGGCCCTGTCCGTCACGTCCGAGGCCGTCGGCTGCCCCGGCGTGCCCGGCAGTCCGACCTGGGCGGAGGCGGGACGCAGGACGATCGTGGTCAGTGAGAGCGGTGGCAACGCCTGGCTGATCGCGCTGCCCGTGGCCGAACTGGCGATGCTCGTGGCGCCGTTGGTGTGGGTCAGCACGGTGGGAGCCCCGGACGCCGGGCTGAAGCCGGAGTAGCCGATGGTGACGGGGTAGGACGTGTCGGACGAAGTGTTGATCAGCAGGACGGCCAGATCGCCGTTGGGACGGCGCGCGGCGTGTGCGCTGACCTTCGCCTGGTCGGTTGCGGCCCGGATGAACCGGTCGCCGGGGCGGGCGAACCTGCTCACCATCTGGAGCGCGTAGTACGGCGCGAAGGGTGTGTTCGCCGATGGTTCGCAGACGCTGCCGTCGGAGGTGCACGCCCCGCTCGACAGCAGGCCGAAGTCGCCGTAGTCGGTGTGCCCCTCGACCTGCGTGACGTTGCCGATGCCGTTGTGGACGTTCCACCAGTCGACCGTGAACACCCCCTGAGCCAGCAGCGTCGAGTAGGCGTCGGCGGCGGCCAGCGCACCGGGCTGGGTCGTCGTGCCGTTGCTGCTCGACCCGGTGTTGAATTCGGTCATCGCGATGCCGATCCGCTCGGAGCCCGGCCCCGCGTACTTCGCGACCTGCTGACGGGTGAGTTGGATCATGTCCGGAATGTGCGCGGTCCTGTCGAAGGCGCCGGGGTACCAGTGCAGGATCACAAAGTCGATCTTCGACCCGGCGGCGGCCAGGACGACCTCGTTCCAGGTTCCGCTGTCGCCGTCGGCGATTATCCCGTCGGGCCAGTTGGCCGGCGTGGTCAGCACCGCGCCGATCTTGATGGTCGGGTCGACGGCCTTCATCGCGTCGGAGTAGGCCACGACATGGCGTGCGTACTCGGCAGGGCTCTTGTCGGCGTGGTTGTCGGCCTCCCAGGCGGAGCCGTAGCGGCCGTTGCCGTAGTTCTCGTTGCCGATCTCCCAGTATTTGACGCCGTAGCCCTTGGTGATGTTGGCGTGCCGCACCCAGGCCGCGGCCTCTTCCGCCGTGCCGGTGCCGTAGTTGGCGGTCACCATCGGCTGCGCCCCGGTGCGCCGCACGCCGCGCATGAAGGTGTCGAAGCCGGTGTTGGGAGCCACGTAGCCGCCGGGAGCGGTGTGGTCGGCCCAGTGGTAGATGTCGGAGTACGAGCCGCCGGGATAGCGCAGCAGCTTCATGCCCGCCTCCTTGAGCAGGTCGGCGGTTTCGTCGGTGCCCAGCCGGCTGTCCCAGATCGCATGGTTGGTACCGATGCCGGTTTCGGGGACGGTGGCGAGCGCGGCGCGGGCGTTCACGGTCACCGCGACCGGGGCGACCTCGTCGGCCCGCGCCGCGGGGACGTTCAGGACGGTCAGCGTCAGCAGGACGGCGGACGCGGCCCGTAACAGAGTTCTTGGCATCGGTGCACCTCGCAACGGATAGTGGCGTTCACTCGACACCCCCTCCCTGACCCGGAGGCAACATGATCGTGGGTGGTCGCCTCATATCCGTCAACAGCCGGTGAAACTTTCAGACTCCAGCCCGCTCCGGTGAAGTGATGACAGTCACGAGCCGACGTAGGCGGCATGGGCCTCGGAAATTTTTCGCGGGATCTGTCACAACCCGGAGGTCCGTCCTGTCTTAGCCGGCGACCGAGGGCGAGCAAGGGCCCCGGCGGACAGGAAGGCTCATCATGAAGATCGTGGTAGTTGGCGGGACCGGCCTCATCGGGTCGAAGCTCGTGGCAAAGCTGGGGGCACGATCCCGTGGTTCCGTCTCGCTCAGTGGTCGAGGACGTGGAGGGACTGCGAGCTCCCGCTGAGCCGCCGCGCCCCGGTGGGGGTGCACACCACGACGTCGGCCACCCGCGCGCCGAACAGGTCGGGCAGGTAGATCGCCGGTTCGACGCACACCGTCATGCCGGGCGCGAGGACGGTCGGGTCACCGGGTGCGAGCCACGGGCCCTCGTCGTGGCCGAGGCCGACACCCCGCCCCAGCCGCTCCGCGGCGTAGTGGCCGTAGCCGCTGTCCTCGATCACCTCCCGGGCGGCCCGCCCGGCCTCCGCCGCCGGCACGCCGGGCCGCAGCGCGTCGAAGGCGGCGCGCTGCGCGGCGAGGACCACCGAGTACATCGCCTCGAAGTCCTCGGGGGGCTCGGCCACCGCGAACACGCGGGCGACCTCCGCGTAGTGGTCTCCCCACCTCCCGCACACCGAGACCAGGAGCGCGTCGCCCGGATTGATCACGCGGTCGCACGGCACGTGCCCGGGGACGGCGCTGTGCTCGCCGGCCGCCACGAGCACCGACCGCACCTCCTCGCACCCCGCCTCGATCATCATGGCCCACAGCCGTCGCGCCATCGCGCGCTCGGTGGCCCCGAACCACGCCGGCTCGCGGGCCATGAGCAGGACCGCGTCCGCCGCCGACGCCGCGTGTTCCGACGCCGAGACCTCCGCGGGCCCCCTGTTCAGCCGGAGCGGGGCGAGCACGGCCGACGCCAGCACGAGTTCGGCCTCCACCCGCAGCGAGAACAGCTCCCCGGCCCGCATCTCGGGATCCACCCCGACGCGGCGGGCGGAGACGGGGACGAGCGCCGCCGCCTCCAGCGGGCCGGTCGCGACGGCGGGAGGGCCGTCCATGGTCACGACGAGATACCCGTCGCCCCGGCCGCCCAGGTAACGGAAGTCGGGGGAGGGGCGCAGGATCAGGGCGTCGATCCCCTCCTCGGCCATCCTGAGGAGCACCTCGTCGATCATGCAGGTTCGTGCAGCCAGCACGCGACCGGGCCGAAGTCGGGCTCGCGCTCCCGGCAGACGTCCATCGCCACCGGGCAGCGCGGATGGAACCGGCAACCGGACGGCGGGTCGGCCGGATCGGGCACGTCTCCGGGGAGTTCCGCCGGCAGCACCCCGGCGCCGTCGGGGGAGGGGATCGCGCCCAGCAGCGCCTTGGTGTACGGATGACGGGGATCGGCCCACACCTCGGCGGTACGGCCCACCTCCACGATCTTCCCGAGATACATCACCGCGATCCGGTCGGCGATCAGCCGTACCACCGACAGGTCGTGACTGATGAAGAGCAGACCGGCGCCCGAGGAGACCGCGAGGTCCCGCATCAGCCTGGCCACCTGCGCCTGCGCGGACGCGTCGAGCGCGGAGATGGGTTCGTCGCCGATCAGCAGGGACGGCCGGGCGGCCAGCGCCCTGGCGATCGCGATCCGCTGCCGCTGGCCGCCGGAGAACTCGTGCGGGTGACGGCCGGCGAAGTCGCGGGGCAGTCCGACCCGCTCCAGCAGGTCGGCGGGGGTGGTCGTGGTGTCACCTGCCGTGCGCAACCCGTCGGCGATCTGCGCGCCCACCCTCCGCCGCGGGTTCAGCGAGGCGTAGGGGTCCTGGAAGACCATCTGGATCCCGGTCAGCGACCGGTTCCTGCGACGCAGGCCGAGCGGGGTCACCGGGTGCCCGTCGAAGGTGATCCTCCCGGCCGCGGCGGGGTTGAGCCCGCACACCGCGCGGGCCAGCGTCGACTTGCCGCACCCGGACTCGCCGACGAGCCCGACGACCTCGCCCGCCGCCACGGTCAGGCTGGCTCCGGCCACGGCGCGCACCAGCGGGCGGCCGGGAGTGCGGTGCTCGACGACGAGATCGTCCACGGTCAGCAGTGTCATGAGGTCTCCCCGGGCAACGACTCCAGCAGGGCGCGGGTGTAGGGGTGGCGCGGGTCGCGCAGTACCTGACCGCGCGGGCCCGTCTCCACGACCAGGCCCTCCTTCATCACGCTCACCTCGTCGGCGATCGCCGACATCACGCCGAGGTCATGGGTGACGAGCAGTACGGCCAGGTCCAGGTCGTCGCAGAGGCCGCGAAGCAGCCGCAGCACCCCGGCCTGGACGGTCACGTCGAGCGCGGTCGTGGGCTCGTCGGCGATGAGCACCTTCGGCGAGCAGGCCAGCGCGATCGCGATCGCGATGCGCTGGCGCATGCCGCCGGAGAACTGGTGCGGGTAGCGGTCGATCGCCGCCTCGGGAGCGGGGATGCGCACCTGGCCCAGCAGTTCGACGGCCCTGGCCCGCGCCTGTTTCCTGTCGAGGCCCAGGTGGTGACGCATGTGCTCGGTGATCTGGCGGCCGATCGAGAGCATCGGATGCAGGCTGGTCGCCGGATCCTGGAAGATCATGGCGATCTCGCCGCCGCGCACCGCGTTGAGCTCCTTGAGCGGCATGGCGAGCAGGTCGCGCTCTCCCAGCGTGATCCGGCCGGTGGCGCGGGCTCCGTGCGGGAGCAGCCCGAGCACGGCCAGGCCGGTCATCGTCTTGCCCGAGCCGCTCTCGCCGGCCAGGCCGTGCACGCGTCCGGGTCGCAGGTCGAGGTCGACGCCGCGCAGGATCTCCTTGTCGCCGATGGAGACCTTCAGATCGGAGATGGCGAGAAGGGTCAAAGCGCACGCTCCTTGATGGCGCGGGCCGTCCGCGGGTCGAGGGCGTCGCGCAGCGTGTCGCCCAGGAAGTTGAAGGCCAGCACGACCGTCAGGATGGCCAGGCCGGGGAAGGTCGCCACCCACCAGCTGTCGAAGACCTCCACGCCGGAGGCGACCATCGCGCCCCACTCGGGAGACGGCGGCTTCGCGCCGAGGCCGAGGAACGACAGGCCCGACAGCAGCAGCAGCGCGGTGCCGATGTCGAGGGTCGCGAGCACCAGGATCGGCCCGGTGACGTTCGGCAGCACGTCCACCCGGAGCGAGCGCCAGGCGGAGAAGCCGAGCAGCCGCCCGCTCACCACGAACTCGCGCTCGCGCACGCCCAGCACCAGACCGCGGGTGACGCGGGCGTAGGCGGGCCAGGCGACGACGAGTACGGCGAGCACGGCGTTGCTGAGACTCGCGCCGAGCGCGGCGGCGACGACCATGGCCAGGATCACGGTGGGGAAGGCGAAGACGAGGTCGGCGAACCGCATGATCGTCTCATCAACCCATTTACCGAAATATCCGGCGCAGGCTCCGAGGAGGCCGCCGATCAGCACCGAGAGCGCGACCAGCAGCAGTGTCAGGGGGATGGACAGCCGCGCGCCGTACATCACCCTGCTCAGGATGTCCCGGCCGAGCTGGTCGGTGCCGAACCAGTGGCCCGGGCCCGGCGCGGCCAGCCGCGGCAGGTCCTGGGCGAGCGGGTCGTGCGGTGCCAGCAGCGGGGCGGCCAGCGCGATCACGATCCAGGCGACCGCGATCACCCCGCCGACGATCGCCAGCGGCTGCCGCCAGGCTTGGGGGAGTTTCACTGGAGTCTCACTCTGGGGTCGATGACGCCGTACAGCACGTCGACGATCAGGTTGATGACGAGGTAGACGCCGCCGACCACCAGGCCGACGCCCATCACGGCGGGCAGGTCGAGGGTGGTCGCGCTCTTGTAGGCGTACTGCCCGACCCCCGGCCAGGCGAAGATCGCCTCGACGAGCACGGTGCCGGACAGCAGGCTGCCGAAGGCCAGGCCCGCGACCGTGATGATCGGGACCAGCGCCGAGCGCAGCACGTAGCGGAGCAGGATCACCCTGGGGGGCAGGCCCTTCGCCCTCGCGGCGCGCACGTAGTCCTGGCCCAGCACCTCCAGCACCGCCGACCGGGTGAACCGGGTGAGCAGGCCGATGGTGTAGAGGGCCAGCACCAGCGCGGGGGTGATGAGGTGGCCGACCGCCGAGGAGAACACGTCCCACTGTCCCGAGAGCACCGAGTCGATCGTGTACAGCCCGGTGACGTGAGGGGGAGGGCTCATGCTCGGGTCGATGCGACCGCTGCCCGGAGTGATCTGCAACCGGTAGAAGAAGACGTAGAACGCCATCAGCGCCAGCCAGAACGTCGGCACCGAGATGCCGATCAGGCTGAGGACCCGGAGCAGGTGGTCGGAGAGCCGGTCACGGCGCAGCGCCGCGATCACGCCGAACGCCACGCCCGTCACGAGGGAGATCAGGATCGCCGCGCCGGCGAGTTCGAGCGTGGCCGGCACGAACTCCGCCAGGTCGTCGAGGACCGGGCGGTGGCTCTGCTGGCTCGTCCCGAGGTCGCCGTGGAGGATTCCCTCCAGGTGCAGCAGGTACTGCTCGGGGAGCGGCTTGTCCAGGCCGTGCTCGGTCCGCCACTGCGCCACGATCGCCGGGTCGCCGAGGGCCCGCTGGCCGAGGTTGGCCGAGACGGGGTCGCCGGGGACCAGGTTGGTCAGGACGAAGGTCACGAGTGTGATGCCCACGGCCAGCAGCAGCGCGGTGAGCACCCTGCGAACCAGGAAGCGCACCAGCGGGCTCCGCCTTCCGGCGCGGCCGGTACGGCCCGGCTTCCGCGGGTCCGTACCGGCCTTCAGGTCCTTACTTGGCACCGAGGTCGGCGACATCGACGGTCCACACCGGGTGGTACTCCAGACCGGTGACGGACGCGGCCGTCACGATGTTCTGGCTGGGCTGGATCAGGGGGACGAACGGGCCCGAGGCGTTCAGCTTCGTCTGGAGGTCGGCGTAGGCCTGCTTCCTGGCGTCGTCGCCGATGGTGGTGGCCGCCGCGTCGCCGGCCGCCTCCAGGTCCTTGTCGGCACCGGCCTTCCACCCGGCCCGCAGGCCCACGACCTTGCCCGGCAGGAACGCCAGGTAGTCGCTGGGGTCCGGATAGTCGGGACCCCAGTACCACAGGCCCAGCTCCTCCTTGCCGTTGCGGTAGTTGTCCAGGGCCGTGGTGACCGGCGCGGGAGTGAGCTCCACGGTGATGCCGACCTCCTTGAGGTTGGCCTGGATCCGCTCGGCGAGGGGCTGGAAGGACAGGCCGTTGACGGTCAGCTCGCTGGGGTACTCCAGCTTGACCGTCGGGCTGGTCACGCCGCTCTCCTTGAGGGCCGCCTTGGCACCCTCGACGTCACGCTTGGCCGCGGCCTCCGGAGGAAGCGCGCCCAGGAACATCGAGGGGATCACCCCGGGCGCCTGCACCGAGCCCTCGCCCGCCAGCTCCAGCAGCCCGTCGTAGTCGATGCCCTTACGGATGGCCTCGGCGAACTTGGGGTTGGAGGTGACCTTGCTGACCGAGGGGTCCTGGTTGGCGAGCAGGAAGATCACATTCGCCGAGGCCGTCTTCGTGACCTGCAGGTCGCCCGAGATGCCGGCGACCTGGTCGCCGGAGAGGTTCAGCGCGACCTGGCTGTCGCCCCGCGCGATGTTGAGCTTCTGCGTCGCGGCCTCGACGTTGCGGATCACGACCTTGTCGTAGAACGGCTTGTCCGGGCCCCAGTACTTCGGGTTGGCCTTGAGCACGACCTGGCTGCTGACGTTGAACGACTCGATCGTGTACGGTCCCGAGCCGGCCGAGTCGGAGTTGAGGTACTGCTCGGCCTTGTCGCCGGTGTCCGCGGTGGCGCCGTGCTCCTTGGCGACCTTGGAGTTGAGGATGCCCAGCGCGGGGTTGGGCAGGATGTAGGGCAGCGCCGGGTTGGCGTTCTTCGACGTCAGCGTGATCGTGTCCGCGTCGGTCTTGGACACCTTCACGCCGTCGAGCAGGAACGACGGCGTGCCCTTCATGTCGCGCACGCGGTCCAGCGAGAAGACGACGTCGTCGGCGGTGACCGGCGAGCCGTCGGAGAAGGTGGCGCCCTGACGGAGCTTGAGCGTCAGGGTCTTGCCGTCCTTGGACAGCTCGAACGACTCGGCGAGGGCCGGCACCGGCTTGGTGACGTCGGAGCCCTCGAACGTGAGGAGTGTCTCGTAGGTCGCCTTGTCGATGGTCAGGCCGGTCGGCTCGTAGGTCCGTCCGGGGTCGGCCGTCTTGAGGTCGAAGGAGGTGTCGATCACGAGCGTCTTGGCGGCGGCGGTGCCACCGCTCTGGGACGTCGTGGACGAGCCGCCGCTCGAGCAGGCGGCGAGGGCGAGGGCGCCGGTGAGCAGCACCGGCAGCAGGGCTGCCTTCCCTCCGGGGCGCCGTGAACGGATCGCCATTCTGTGTCCTCCGAAATATGCCATGTGGGCGTTTAGTCGCCGATGGCCATGGATTCTCCGGCAGAACGTCCAGCTCATGGGGTTAAGCTGGGACAAATATGGCTCAGGAGGTATTGGGATGACCGAAACGTCAAGGGGCTCGGTTCACGAAGGCGGTCAACCTGGACGGATCGGCATCGGCCTGGAGCTCGACGCGACACATTTGAAGATCCTTGAGGTGCTGCGCGAGAACGGGAGGATCTCCGTGGCGGCCCTGGCCGAGCGGGTCGGCATCTCTCGGGCGAACGCCTACACGCGCTTCGAGGCGCTGCGCGCCGACGGCGCGATCAAACGGTTCACGGCCGAGATCGACCACGTCCGCGCAGGTCTCGGCATCACCGCGTTGATCTTCGTGACCGTCCGGCAGCAGATGTGGCGCCAGTTCCGCGCCCAGCTCGCGACGATGCCCGAGGTGGAGTACTGCGCGATCACGACGGGCCAGCACGACGCGATGATCCAGGTCCGCGTGACCGACGTCGCCGCCGTGCACGCGATGGTGACCGACCGGCTGGCCAACATCCCGGCGGTCAAGGCCACCGAGACCGTCTTCATCCTGGACGAGGTGCTCAGGCGGCCCTACGTCCTGCCGAGCGACCGCGGCCCCAGCCGGTCCGTCCGCCGTCCGGCCGCCGACCCCGTGGGGAACGCGGGGGGCCCGGGTCACCCGGCGGGGTCCGGGGGATCCGGGGAGGACGTCCCCTTGGGCATGATGCGTTTCGTGGGGGCGGCCGAGGGCCGCGCCCAACTCCAGCGGGACGCCTGAACCGTCCTTCCCGCCGGACCGCGCGTTCTCCAGGAGATGCGCACGGATCCCTCGGAACGGCACGTTCTCCGTGAGAGGCGCGCGGATCCTCTGGAGCGCGCGGTCCGACCGGCGAGCCTGACTAGAGAATCTCCGTGCACACACTCACGTGCGCCGTGTCGTCCCCGGCGAACTGGAACTCCTCGACCAGGTTCAACCGGCCGTCGGGAAGGGTCTCGATCCGGCTGCTGCTCTGCCCGCCGACGCGGTCCCCCTTCTTGGTCAGATGGACGTAGGTCAGCTCGATCCGGTCGCCGTCCCTGGTGCCGACGAAGCGTCCATGGACCACCGTGTCACCGGTGTAGTCGCCCCAGATGATCCCGCCGGACTCCCGGTAGGCGAACTCGGTGGGCCCGTCCGGGTCCACCGAGCTCGCCGTCGAGCTGACCATGACAAACCTGCGGTCGTTGAGAAGGTCGTTGTCGTTCACGCCTCCGCATCGTGCCGCTCCACCGGGCATCCGCAACCCAGGTTGGACGTTCTGCTCACCACGGCATTCCGGGACGGTGATCCGTCCAGCCGGGCGCCGATCCGGTGGGGACGGACGAGATCCGCGCTCCCGCCCCCGGATCGGTCTTTCCTCGCGAAGCCGTCCCCGGGCGGGTGAGCGTCCCTCCACCGGCTGCGAACGATGACGTCAATGGCGGCGGGGGCGTCGCCGAGCCGGCCGGGATTCACACCGGCGACGTGGTGTCCTCGGGCAGTCCGAGTCGCGCCGCGAGTTCGGCCGCGGGCACTCCCAGCTCCTGGTAGAGCCGGTAGGCCCTCAGCAGCAACTGCCGCGCCCCGGGGTCGTCCGCCTGCTCGGCCACGGAGGCCAGGGCGACGAGCGTCCGCGCCTGCAGGGCCGGCACCTGCTGGTCGGTCCAGTACCGCAGGGCGCGGTGGAGGCGGCCGGCGGCGTCGGCGGAACCACGTCTCACCTCAAGCTCGCCAAGGCTCAGCTCGGTGAGGGCGAAACCCCAGTCGTGCCCCCGATCACGGAACAGGGACGCCGCGGCGGCCAGGGCCTGCTCGGCCTCGGCCAGCCGGTGGGGTTCGTACGCGAGTGCCTCTCCCAGCGTCCGCAGGCTCTGGGCGGCGCCGATCGGGTCACCGATCAGCTCGAAGAGCTCGGCGGCCCGCCGGGCCTCCGATACGGCCTCCCGAGCCTGGCCGCAGGCCACAAGCGCACCGGCGAGACCTCGCGAGGCGTACGCCTGGGCGAACCGATCATGACACGAACGGGCGATGGCCAACGCGGAGCGGATGATGTCGACGGCCTCGGTGCCGTCGCCCCGCTGCCGCAACACGAATCCGAGGCTGGTGAGCGTCGTGACCTCGGTGAGGCGCATGCCGACGCTCCTCAGCTCCTCGGCGGCGGCACGCAGCTCGACCTCGGCCGCGTCGAGCCGGCCGGTCAGGGACAGCACGAACCCGATGTGTTTACGGGCCATCGCGGCTCCGGCCCGGTCGCCGACCTCCTGGGCCAGCGCCCGCGCGGAGCGCAGCGTCGACACCGCCTCGTCCGGGTCGTCGAGCTCGACCAGGCAGCCACCGAGGCCGCGCAGCATCGCCGCCTCGCCGGGACGATCACCGGCCTGCCTGCACGCCTCCAGCGCCACCCGCATGGACCGAAGCCAGTCGGCGTAGTAACCCCGCAGATCGTAGAAGTCGGCGCTACAGCCGGCCAGGCCGCGCGCGGTCACCGCCAGGCCCTCCCCGGCGCACGCCTGCACCAGCACCGCCAGCGTCTCCCGTTCCGCCTCGAACCATTCGACGGGCCGGTCGGCGGCGACGGCGGCCGCCCGCGGGTCGGCGACGGACGCCGCCCCACTCCTGTCGTCGAGGTACAGCCGATCGCAGTGCAGGCGGTCCTGGGCCTGCCGGGCGAGGGCCAGCCAGCCGCCGGCGGCCCGCGCCAGCGCGGCGGCCCATTCGGCCCGGCCGATCTCGGCCTCCCGGCACTCGCGCGCGTACAGTTTGGTCACTTCGTGAAACCGGTAGCGCGGCTGGCCGGCCCGGTCGGGGCCGAGATCGTCCAGCAGTCGCGCGTCGAGCAGCTCCTCAAGCGCGGCGGCGCCCGCGACCGGCTCGACGTTCAGCAGCGCGGCCACCGGCCACTCCGGAAACGACGGGACGTCCAGCTCCCCGAGCAGCGCGAACGCGCGGGCTGCGGCCGGGGTGAGCCCCTGGTAGGTGAGTTGGAGTCCTGGACGCACGGCCAGGTCTCCGTGGCGCAGCTCGTCGAGCCGGCGGCGTTCGTCGGCCAGCCGTTCGGTGAGCGTTCCCACCGTCCAGTGCGGCCGCGCGGCCAGCCGTGCGGCGACGATCCGGACCGCCAGCGGCAACCCGCCACACGCGGTGACCAGCTCCGCCGCGGCCGCGGACTCGGCCCGCACGCGCTCCGCGCCGGCCACCCGGCAGAGCAGTTCGACGGCCGTCGGGCCGGACAGCGGACGCAGGTCGATGGCGGTCACGCCGGGAAGCCCGGTCAGCGGCAGCCGGCTCGTCACCATCACCGCGATGCCCTCGGCGGGCAGCAGCGGCTCCACGTGGCGATACCCGCCGGCGTCGTCGAGGACGAGCAGCATCCGCCGTCCCGCCAACCGGGCCCGGAACAGTCCCGCGCGCGCGTCCACTCCGGCGGGCAGGGCCGGCCCGTCCACGCCGAGCACCCGCAGCAACTGGGCCAGCACCTCGGCCGGAGCGGCCGGGTCGCCGGTGGCGCCACGCAGCGCCGCGTACAGCTGCCCGTCGGGGAACCACGACGCGAGCCGGTGGCCGACGTGCACCGCCAGCGCCGTCTTGCCCACCCCCGGAGGTCCAGAGATCATCGCCCGTCTCACCCCGCCGGCGGCCGGATCGAGCGCCTCGCACACCAGGGTCAGCTCGTCGTCACGGCCGACGAAGTCGGGGAGATCCGCGGGCAACTGCCACAGCGGCGAGCCGGCGGCGCTCGTGTCCTCGTCCGGCGGGGCGTTTCGGCCGGACCGGCCGGCGCGGCTGGCCCAGAAGAGCGTGTGCCCGGCGCCGACGAACTCCGCCCGCTCGTCGCCGGTCAGCTCCAGCGCCACCGCGAGTCGTTCGACCGTTCCCGGACGGGGACCCCGGCCGGGAACCCGCTCCATCTCACGGATCGAGCGGGAGCTGACCCCGGCCCGCTCGGCGAGTGCCTCCTGCGTGAGCCGGCGGTGCAGCCGATGGCGCCGGAGCAGTGTTCCGAACGCGTCCATCGAGACCGGCACCCCCTTGGTCGGTTCAGCAGCGTACCGGACGTCCGGTTCAACGTCCGGTACAAGATCCTGGTTGGTCGGTGAAGTTTAGGTTTCGATGGGTTTGTCGCCCCACATTCGGCGGTCGGTGCATTCGTCGAGCGCGCCGCGTCCGGGTCAGGGGGCCGGGACGCGGTCGCGGCGGTAGCCGCCGGCACGGTGGAGGAGGCCGCGGGCCGGTGGGGGCGTTCCGGCCGGTGGGGGCCGTCATGGTGGAGCTCGACAGGGGCACGCTCCAGCAGACGTCCGGTGTGAACGGCTTTCCCGCGTTCGTGCCCGCAGAACGCGACACTCATGACGAGCCGGTGACGCGCGGCGGCGCGTCTCCGGCCGTCACGGCGACGGGCGTCTCCTGCTTTCCCACTCGCCCGGCTTCCGCTCGTCCGGACCCGCGTGGCGCGGCGGCGCCGTTGCCGGTGGGAGCGCTGCCACCTGCGGGTGATGGTTGAGCAGCCCGAGGCGGGTGGTTATCATCGCGTAGTTCGTCAGTAACCATCCTGATTCTGGTAGGCGCGTCGGTGGCCCCCGGTGAGATCCAGAAACGGCATCCCCATGAGAGGGCGCGCGTGAATCCCGACCAGGGAATGCACTGGCCGATCAGCACCGACCTCACCGCGTTGCGACACCGGATCACCCAGGCCGCGACCCTGGCGGGATTGACCGGGACGCGGCGCGACGATCTGCTGCTGGCCGCCAACGAGGCCGTCATCAACGTGCTGGAACACGGTGGCGGAGTCGGCACCGTGACGTTCTGGCACGACGAGGAAGGGGTGAGCGTCGAGATCTCCGACACCGTCGGCCTGCTCACTCCGCGCGACGTCGACCGCCGGCGCCCCTCCGCGCACGCGGACGGGGGCTTCGGGCTGTGGCTGATGGGCCAGTTGTGCGACGAATTCACCATCCACCAGCAGGAGGGGCGATCCATCGTCCGGCTCCGGATGCGCCTGCACCCCGCCTTCGTGCCCCAGCCGGGTGCCGCCGTGCCCCAGCCGGGCGCCGCCATGCCCGAGTGATCGCGGGCCGATCGGCTGCGCGATCGCTCTTTTCGGGCATGAGGGCGCCGCTGCCTTCGCCGCCTACGGCGGAACGCGGCATCACGCCGGTGTCAGATCGGATGAAATGATGTGCAACATGGACGTACGTGGCAGAAACAATGTGACACAGATCGGCAAGGACAACGGGCCGGTGGTGATGCTGGCGCACGGGTTCGGCTGCGACCAGAACATGTGGCGCCTGGTGGCGCCGACGCTGGCAGGGGAGTTCCGCGTGGTGCTGTTCGACCATGTGGGGGCGGGCCGGTCGGATCTGTCGGCCTGGCGGGCCGAGCGCTATGCGGCGCTGGACGGCTACGCCGATGACGTGCTGCAGATCTGCCGGGAGCTGGACCTGGATCAGGTGATCTTCGTGGGGCATTCGGTCAGCGCGATGATCGGGGTGCTGGCGGCGATCCGGGAGCCGGAGCGGTTCGCCAAGCTGGTCCTGCTCACTCCCTCACCGCGCTATGTCGACGACGGCGACTACCGGGGCGGCTTCAGCCAGGCCGACATCGAAGAACTGCTGGAGTCGCTGGACAGCAACTACCTGGGCTGGTCGGCGGCGATGGCACCGGTGATCATGGGGAACCCGGACCGTCCCGAACTGGGCGAGGAGCTGACCAACAGCTTCTGCCGCACCGACCCGAAGATCGCGCGTGCCTTCGCGCACACCACCTTCCTGTCGGACAACCGGGCCGACCTGGCCAAGGTGACCGTGCCGACGCTGGTCATCGAGTGCGCCAGCGACGCCATCGCGCCGCCGCAGGTGGGCGCGTTCGTGCACGCCCAGATCCCCGGCAGCCGCCTGGTCACCCTGGACGCCACCGGGCACTGCCCGCAGCTGAGCGCCCCGGAGGCCACCACTCAGGCGATCGCCGCCTTCGCCGCCGACTCCTCCGCGGCCGACTCACGATGATGTGCGACACCGGGTGCGCCTCCGGTCCCGGCGGGGACGGCCCCGGTAGCGCCGGCCTCAGCCCGGAGGCCCTTTTCAGCGCGTTATTGGAGGACAGCACGGAGGACCTGTACGAGAACGCGCCCTGCGGCTACCTGTCCACGCTCCTGGACGGTCAGATCGCCAAAATCAACACCACGCTGCTGACCTGGCTCGGCCACACCCGCGAGGAGCTCGTGGGCCGGCGCCGCTTCGCCGACCTGCTCACCGTCGGCGGCAGGCTCTACCACGAGACGCACTTCGCCCCCCTGCTCCGCATGCAGGGCAAGCTCGGCGGGGTGGCCCTGGAGATGCGGGCCGCCGACGGCACCCGGCTGCCGGTCCTGGTCACCTCCACGCTCAAAACCGGCCCCGACGGTGAACCGCTGCTGATCCGCACCACCGTCTTCGACGCCCGTGACCGCCGCGCCTACGAACGCGAGCTGTTGCGCGCCCGCCAGGAGGCCGACCGCGACCGCGAACGCCTGCAGCGCCTGGTGTCCACCTTGCAGCGCAGCCTGCTGCCCCCCGCCCTGCCCGCGGTGCCGGGGATGGAGGTCGCCGCGCACTACCACACCGCCTCCGCCGACCAGCTCGGCGGCGACTTCTACGACCTGTTCCGCCTGGCCGACGACCGGTGGGCGTTCTTCCTGGGCGACGTGTGCGGCAAGGGCGCCGAGGCGGCGACCATGACGTCGCTGGTGCGCTACACCCTGCGCGCCGCGGCGCACGGCGACCCCGACCCGGTCAGCGTGCTGGAAAGCCTGAACAGCGCTCTGCTGGCCGAGTACAGCTCCGAGTATCCGTTCTACTGCACCGTGCTGTTCGGCCTGCTGACCGTCGTCGCCCCCGGGACGGCGGAGATCACGCTGACCGGGGGCGGGCACCCGCCCGCCCTGGCCATCCGCGGCTCGGGCGCGGTCGAGCCGGTCCATCCGGACGGCGGGCTGCTGGTCGGGCTGATGAGCGACCCGTACTTCGCCACCTCCACCGTCCGCCTGGACCCCGGTGACGGCCTGCTGCTGTACACCGACGGGCTGACCGAGGCGCGGATGCCCGACGGTGATCTGTTCGGTGACGACCGTCTGGAGGAGCTGGCCGCGACGTTGTCCGGCGCCTCCGCCCCGGAGATGACCGAGGCCGTCGCCCGGGTGCTGACCGGCTTCGGGTCCGGTCTGACCGACGACACCGCCGTCCTGGCCCTGACCGTTCCGGCCCCGTCCTCGTCTCCGCCGCCGAAGGTATCGTCATGACCGCTGCCGTCCAGCTCACCCCGCACCCCGACGGCACGCTGCCGGACACCCTCATCGTGGCGTTGAGCGGTGAGCTGGACTACGACAACGCCGAGGTTCTGCGCGCGCAGATCCTGGTCCTGCTGACCGGTGAACACCGCTGCCTGGTCCTGGACCTGGCGGAGCTGGCGTTCTGCGACTCCACCGGGATCAGGATCTTCCTGGCCCTGCGTGCCCTGATCGACGAACGCGGCGGGGTGATCGCGCTGACCGACCTGCATCCCCGTCTGGTCAGGGCCTTTCAGATGACCGGGCTGGTGCGGTTCTTCGCCGTGCATCCCACCCGCGCCGACGCCCTGGCCGTCCTCCGTGGCCGGCCGGGCGTCGTGTAGGGCCCGGGGCGCCGGGGGCGCATCCCCGCCCGGCGGCCGTCAGGCGAGGAGGCGGGCCGCGATGGCGGGCCAGTCCTCGTCGAGGCCGGGTTCGCGGTCCTCGACGATGCGGTCGGCGGCCGCCGCGAACTCTCGCAGTCCGTACAGCAGGGCGTCCCGGGCAGCCTGGGACATCTCCCGCAGCACGCGGGCCAGGTCGTCACGCCGTCGCTCGCGCAGCGCGGTCAGCAGGGTGTGCCCTGAGGGGGTCAGGGCCAGCGTGAGCTCGCGGGCGTCCGTCGGCCGGGTCGACCGGCGGATCCACCCGGTGGCCTCCAGGCGGTCGCACAGGCGGCTGGTGGAGGAGGGCAGGGCGTTGAGCGCCGTGGCGAGGCGGCCCAGATTGGTCGTCTCCTGGTGTTCGATGATCAGCAAGGCCTGCAGTTGCATGGCCGACACCTTGGCGGGCACGGCGCGCCTGGACAGGCCCCAGATCGCGACGAGCGCGGCGGCCTCGTGCTCGACGGCCTCCTCGTCCGTCGGCCAGGGTCGCGAGGGCGGGGGGACGGGCGCGTCCACAGAGGACGGCTGGTCGTTCATGTGGTCGTCCATTCGGGCGGCAAGATCGCGGGTTTCATGGCGTCTTCCTGCGAGCGGAGTTCGAAGTGCGGTCGGCGGTCTCCTCCCGCACGCGTCACGAGCCCCTTCCGCACTCGCGCTACCGGCCTGATCACGGCCGGATTGTCGGCATGCGATCACGTGGGATAACCTCACGAACCGACACCATATTTGCCATAGGTCAAATAAGGTGCGCGAACGGCCGGTGGCGAACGCTTGTGCGTGAGGGTAGCGGAGCGGAGCGAGGGTGGACATGAGTGACACGGCGGTCAGCGGTGCATCCTCGGTGGGGCGCGGCAGGGCCGTACGCGGCGCCGGTGAGGGCGGGGAGCTGGAGCTGCGCCAGTTGCTGGCCGGGCTGACGGCGGTCAGGGACGGCGATTTCGGCACCCGGCTGCCCGGTGACACCGACGGCCTGCTCGGGGAGATCGCCTCGGTCTTCAACGGCATGGTGGACCAGTTGTCGCTGTTCACCTCCGAGGTGACGCGAGTGGCCCGCGAGGTCGGCACCGAGGGCCGCCTGGGCGGGCAGGCCGAGGTGCCCGGCGTGTCGGGCACCTGGAAGGACCTCACCGAGTCCGTCAACGCCATGGCCGGCAACCTGACCGACCAGGTGCGCTCCATCGCCGAGGTCACCACCGCGGTGGCCAAGGGCGACCTGTCGCAGAAGATCACCGTGGACGCCCGGGGCGAGATCCTGGAGCTGAAGAACACCGTCAACACGATGGTCGACCAGCTGTCCAGCTTCGCCGACGAGGTGACCCGCGTGGCCCGCGAGGTCGGCACCGAGGGCCAGCTCGGCGGGCAGGCCGACGTCAAGGGCGTGGCGGGCACCTGGCGCGACCTCACCGACTCGGTGAACTACATGGCCGGCAACCTGACCGACCAGGTGCGCAACATCTCGCAGGTGGCCACCGCGGTGGCACGGGGCGACCTGTCGCAGAAGATCACGGTCTCGGCGCGGGGCGAGATCCTGGAGCTGAAGAACACCCTCAACACGATGGTGGAGCAGTTGTCCGGCTTCGCCGACGAGGTGACCCGGGTGGCCCGCGAGGTCGGCACCGAGGGCCGCCTGGGCGGGCAGGCCGACGTGAAGGGCGTCTCGGGCACCTGGAAGGCGCTGACGGAGTCGGTGAACGTCATGGCCGACAACCTCACCGCCCAGGTGCGCTCCATCGCCGAGGTCACCACCGCGGTGGCCAAGGGCGACCTGTCGCAGAAGATCCGCGTCGACGCCCGGGGCGAGATCCTGGAGCTGAAGGAGACCATCAACACGATGGTCGACCAGCTGTCGGCCTTCGCCGACGAGGTGACCCGGGTGGCCCGCGAGGTCGGCACCGAGGGCCAGCTCGGCGGGCAGGCGACGGTGCGGGGCGTCTCCGGCACGTGGAAGGACCTGACCGACAACGTCAACGTCATGGCCTCCAACCTGACCGGGCAGGTGCGCTCCATCGCCCAGGTGGCCACCGCGGTGGCCAAGGGCGACCTGTCCCAGAAGATCAACGTGGAGGCGAAGGGCGAGGTCGCGGCGCTCGCGCAGACCATCAACACGATGGTCGACACGTTGAGCGCCTTCGCCGACGAGGTGACCCGCGTGGCCCGCGAGGTCGGCACCGAGGGCGAGCTGGGCGGCCAGGCCCGCGTGCCGAACGTGGCCGGCACCTGGAAGGACCTCACCGACAACGTCAACTCGATGGCGAACAACCTGACCAACCAGGTGCGCAGCATCGCTCAGGTCACGACGGCCGTGGCGAGGGGCGATCTGACCAGGAAGATCGACGTGGACGCGCGAGGGGAGATCCTGGAGCTGAAGACGACCATCAACACGATGGTCGACCAGCTGTCCAGCTTCGCCGCCGAGGTCACCCGCGTGGCCAGGGAGGTGGGTTCGGAGGGCCGCCTGGGCGGTCAGGCCGAGGTGGAGGGCGTCTCGGGCACCTGGAAGCGCCTGACGGAGAACGTCAACGAACTGGCCGGGAACCTGACCCGGCAGGTGCGTGCCATCGCGGAGGTGACCAGCGCGGTCACCTCCGGTGACCTGACCCGGTCCATCACCGTGGACGCCTCCGGCGAGGTGGCCGAGCTGAAGGACAACATCAACTCGATGGTGAAGTCGCTGCGCGAGACCACCAGCGCCAACCAGGAGCAAGACTGGCTCAAGACCAACCTGGCGCGCATCTCCGGTCTCATGCAGGGCCACCGCGACCTCGACGTGGTCGCCGAGCTGGTCATGAACGAGCTCGCCCCGCTGGTGTCGGCCCAGTTCGGCGCGTTCTTCCTCGCGGAGGAGTCTCCGGGGGGCGCCGAGCTGAAGCTCATCAGCGCCTACGGCTATCCCGCCGGAGACGCCTCCACCCGGTTCCGGATGGGTGAGTCCCTGGTCGGGCAGGCCGCCCGGACCCGCCGGACGATCGCCATGGACGAGGTGCCCCCGGGCTACGTCACGATCTCCTCCGGGCTCGGCCACACCGCGCCCTCGTCGCTGATCGTGCTGCCCATCCTCGTTGAGGACCAGGTGCTGGGCGTGATCGAGCTGGCCTCCCTGTACGCCTTCACCCCGGTTCATCGCGCTTTCCTCAACCAGCTGATGGAGACCATCGGCGTCAACGTCAACACCATCGTCGCCAACGCCCGCACCGACGAGTTGCTGGTGGAGTCGCAGCGGCTGACCGCCGAGCTGCAGGCGCGCTCGGAGGAACTGCAGAACCAGCAGGAGGAGCTCCAGCGCTCCAACGCCGAGCTGGAGGAGAAGGCGGCCCTGCTCGCCTCGCAGAACCGCGACATCGAGACGAAGAACCTGGAGATCGAGCAGGCGCGCCAGGAGCTGGAGGACCGCGCCCAGCAGCTCTCGCTGGCCTCCAAGTACAAGAGCGAGTTCCTGGCCAACATGAGTCACGAGCTGCGCACCCCGCTCAACTCGCTGCTCATCCTCGCCCAGCTGCTGGCCCAGAACCACACCCGGAACCTGACCGCCAAGCAGGTCGAGTACGCCAGCATCATCCACTCGGCCGGATCCGACCTGCTTCAGCTCATCAACGACATCCTCGACCTGTCCAAGGTGGAGGCCGGCAAGATGGACCTCAACCCCGAGCTGGTCTCGCTGCGCCAGCTCCTGGACTACGTCGAGGCCACCTTCCAGCCGATGACCACGCAGAAAAGCCTGGAGTTCCGCATCACGAGCGCGCCGGGCGTGCCGGCCGACCTGCTCACCGACGACTCCCGGCTGCGCCAGGTGCTGCGCAACCTGCTGTCCAACGCCGTCAAGTTCACCGAGACCGGCAGCGTCGAGCTGCGGATCGAGCCGGCCACGCCGACGGAGCTGCCCTCGTCGGTGCGCCCGTACGGCGCGGCCATCGCCCTGCGGGTCGTCGACACCGGCATCGGCATCGCCGAGCAGCACCTGGAGGCGATCTTCGGTGCCTTCCAGCAGGCCGACGGCACCACCAGCCGCAAATACGGCGGCACCGGCCTGGGACTGTCCATCAGCCGTGAGATCGCCTACCTGCTCGGCGGCGCCATCACCGCGGAGAGCGCGCTGGGTCAGGGCAGCACGTTCACGTTGTACCTGCCCGTCGCCCGGCCCGACTTCGCCGAGCAGCCGGATGACGCCGTGCCCTCCGAGGCGCTGCAGGAGGACCCCGTCGGCCGGCCGGTCGTCGCCGCGGTGCCGGCGCCCCCGCAGCGGCGGCGGCTGCTGGTGATAGAGGAACGCGCCCACGGGCTGCTGTCGCTGGTCGCCGAGAGCGTCGTGACCGATCTGGCCAACCGCGACGTGGGCGGGATCGGAAGATCCGTGGAGATCGTCACCGCGGCCGGCGCGCAGGAGGCGGCCACCTCGCTGGCCGCGCAGCCCTGCCACTGCATCGTGCTGGACCTCGACATGGCCGACCGGGCGTCCTTCGGCCTGCTGGAGGCCATGAACGGCGACGCCGCCCTGAACGGCGTGCCGGTCCTGGCCTACAACAACTGGCGCATGGGCTCGCAGGAGGAGAACATCCTGCAGTCGCGCGCCGGCTCCCAGCCGCTGGAGCTGCTGTCCAGCCTGGACGAGCTGCGCGAGCGCATCGCGCTTCACCTGACCGCCGACCAGCCGGGCGACGTCCTGCCGCTGGTGCGGCCGCAGAAGGCGGGCGAGCCGATGGCCCGGCAGATCGACGTCACGCTGGCCGGCCGTACCGTGCTGGTCGTCGACGACGACACGCGCAACCTGTTCGCGCTGACCAGCATCCTGGAGATCTACGGCATGCACGTGCTGCACGCCGAGAACGGGCGCAAGGGCATCGACACCCTGGTCGTGCACCCGGAGATCGACCTCGTCCTGATGGACGTGATGATGCCGGAGATGGACGGCTACGCGGCCACCTCGGCGATCCGCGCGATGCCGGCCTACGCCGACCTGCCCATCATCACCGTCACGGCCAAGGCGATGCCCGGCGACCAGGAGAAGAGCCTGGCCTCGGGCGCGAGCGACTACGTGACCAAACCGGTCGACGCCAACCACCTGATCGGGCTCATCCAGCACTGGATGGCCCCGTAGCCCGGCGGTTCCCACCGCAGCCCGGCGGTGCCCACCGCATCCCCTTCCGCATCGCGAGGAGCAGCAGCGTGCAGATCCCCCAGCCCGCCGAGGACACCGCCGGAGAGGTCACGGTGTCCGGCAACGTGGGCAGGCTGGCCGCCACGATCGACCGGCTGCGCAGGGAGATCCACGACGCCCAGCTCGCGGCCGAGGGCCGGGCGTTGATCGCGCTGGCGAGGGGAGTCCTGGTCGAACGGCTGCGCTGCGGTCCGACCCAGGCCGCCCAGCAGCTGGCGGCGCTCGCCGAGCAGGCGGGGCTCTCACAGCTGGAGCTGGCCACCGACATCATCAATCAGACGGCCCAGGACCGTCTCAGCGACGCCGCCCGCGACTTCCTGACCCGGACCGGCGCGGAGGCCCGCGACGCCGGCGCGTCGTCGGTGGCGGTACGGCTGCGCACCGCGGAGAGCGGCGTGCTGTACGCGACCGACAGCCAGATGGTCGCCGAGTCGCTGCTGGAGCACGCGCTGGCGCCTCTCGGAGCGACGGCCGTCGCGATGTGGGCGGCCGGCCCCGACGCCTCCCTGACACTGGCCGGGTACGCGGGGTTCAGCGCGGAGGAGGCCAGGCGGTGGCGCTACGTGCCGCCGGGCGTGGCCACCCCGGCCCGCCGTGCCCTGGTCGAGCGGCAGACCGTATGGTTCTCCTCCCTGTCCGAGCCGGGCCTGCCCTCCATCGGGCAGCGGCAGCTGTCCGGCGGAGGCCGGGTGACGATCCCGGCGGGCACGGGGGGCCGCATCCTGGGGGTGCTGGAGATCTGCTGGCCGCAGCCGCTGCAGCCGCAGCCGCCCCAGATCCACAAGCAGATGGAGGCACTGGCCGAGCTGTGCGCGCACACGCTGGAGGCACCGGCCGACCAGCGTGCCGCGGCGCCGCACATGGCCGAGCTCATCGACCTGGTCGACGCGCTGCCCGACCCGGCGCTGGTGCTGACACCCCAGCTCGACGACGGGGGCCGGCTCACCGACTTCCGCATCCACCACTCCAACAGCCGCTTCGCCGATCCCGCCGGACGCCCGCGCGGCGTCGTCACCGGCGCGCTGCTGCTGGAGGCCTACCCCCTGGCCGCCGGCGACAGCGGCCTGCTGGAGAAGATCGAGCACGTCCACGCGACCGGCGAGCCCTTCCGCGCCGAAGGCATGACGCTGACAGCCCTGGCCGACCAGGTGCCGCTGACCACTCTCGCCGACATCAGCCTGACCCGGCACGGCGACTGCATCCTGCTGATCTGGCGGGTGCAGGACGAGGTGGTCCGCCTGGCGAGCCTGCTGCAGCACGCCCAGCGGCTGGGCCGTATCGGCGGGTTCGAGGAGAACGCCCAGACCGGTGAGATCACCTGGAACAGCCAGCTCTACGAGCTGTACGGCCTGACCTCCGCCGACCGGCCGATCCCGCTGGAGCGTCTGCGTGAGCGAGCTCATCCCGACGACGCCACCGCCATCGGCCGCTTCCTGCGCACGGTGCTGCACCACAGGCACCCGAGCGCCACGGCTTTCCGCCTGCAGCGCGACGACGGCATCATCCGGCACATCCGCGTGGTGGCCGAGCCCGTCTTCGACGCCGACGGGCGCATGGCGGCCATCCGCGGCGCCTACCAGGACATCTCCGCCCAGCACTGGACGGAGGTCGCCCTGGCCGCCACCCGTGACCGGCTGGCCCTGTCCGAGCAGCAGGTCGACGAGCGCAACCGCCTGACCCTGCAGCTCCAGCACGCCATCATGCCGCCGGCCCGAGGCCCCGTCGAGGCGTTCGGCCTGCACATCGCCGTACGCTACCGGCCGGCCGAGAAGGAACACCTGATAGGGGGCGACTGGTACGACACGTTCATCCTGCCCTCCAAGCAGATCCTGCTGTCGGTCGGCGACATCGCCGGGCACGGCATCGAGGCCGCGACCGGCATGGTCATCCTGCGCAACGCCCTGCGAGGCCTGGCGGCCACCGGCGCCGGACCGGCCCAGTTGCTGACCTGGCTCAACCTGGTCGCCCACCACCTGACCGAAAGCGTCACCGCCACCGCGGTCTGCGGCCTGTACGACCCCACGACCCGAGTCCTGCGCTGGGCACGGGCCGGTCACCTGCCGCCCGTCCTGATCCGGCGGAACCGGGCGACCGAACTCTCCATGATCGGCGGCATCCTGCTCGGCGCGGTCTCCGACGCCGACTACGCCGAAGAACGGATCCAGCTTGAGCGAGACGACACGCTCCTCATGTACACCGACGGCCTGATCGAGCGCAGGGACCGTTCGCTGCAGCATTCGCAGGCGCAGCTCCTGATCACCGCCGAGCACCCCACCGCCAGTCTCGACCACCGGCTCGACCATCTGCTGACCCACTGCAACTCCGACACCGACGACGACACCTGTCTCATCGGCGTGCAGCTCCACTGACCGATCACGGCCCCGGCCCGGCGGGTCACGTGGCGGTCCGGGATCGTTCACGGAGATCGCCGGGTCGCCACGGGGCCGGAGGGCCTGACGCTCCCGTCGAGCGGGGACGGCGGCGGCGCGTGGCGCGGGGTCAGGGTTTCGTCAGCACGACGAGCAGGCCGGGGTGATCGGTGTATCTCATGGAGACGACCTCGGTGCGCGTGTAACCCATGCCGGCCGCGAAGACGTGCTGCACGTCGCCGTCGCCCTTCCGGAAGAAGGGGGCGGAGTTGCAGTTCTGGACGTTCTGCCCGAACAGGGGGGCGTACCTGAGGTTGAAGTCGCCCGCCAGGAAGGTCGGTTTCGTGGCCGCGCCCCGGCCGAGCAGCATGGAGACGGCGGCCTTGCACTGGGCCATGGCGACGGTTCCGGTGGTCGACAGGTGGGTGGCGCAGGCGGTCAGGTCGGGGAATTCGGCGCACACGTAGACGCGCTTCTCGCTCCCGCTGTCCTGGGCGCCGTACACGCCCGAGAAACCGGTCGCCCCCGTGGCGCGGAAGATCATCCCGTTGCCGTACTCGTCCCCGTCGGTGCAGCGCACCGGTGTGCCGTCGGCCCGGACCGCCGGGGCGAACATGCTGTAACCGTTGCCCATCGAGGGAGCCAGCTGTGCCACGTCGGCGCGGCAGATCTCGTTGAGCGTGACGGCCTGGGGCTGCTTCGCGGTGATGACGTCGCGGGCCTCCTGGATGACGGCGGCCCCGTTGTAGCAGGAGGTGTTGACGCCGCTGTGGCAGAGGTTGAGCTGGAGAACGCGATACTCCTGCGCGGCGGCGGCCGCCGCGGGTATGGCGGGCGCGGTGACGACCGAACCGACCGCGGCAAGCAGGATGACGAGACAGAGGCGGGCGAGAGCGCGAGGGGCAGGGCGTGAGCGGCGCATTGTTCCCCTTATGTCTGACATATCGGTTAACCGTGCGCGAGCAGCTTGGCAGCAGGCGCCTGTCAGGCACAAGATCTCAAAAATGAATGGAAACGGTGCGGTATAAGTCCATCGCGCTCGGCCCGTTCATCCGTTCGCCGGGATGAGATGAACCGTCGGCCGTTCGGAGAGGGACGGCCCCGCGATCGTCTTTACGTCTTCTTGCGCGAGGAATTGATTTACCGGCAGGTGAGCGTGGGGATGGATCGCGCGAAGTGGACCGGCCGCCGACCCGTCCGGCCCGCCGTCGGGGCAGTCGTGTCCGAATGTGATCACGCCTGCGAATTTCTCTCCAACGACGCGGAGGAGCGACGCCCATGGTCGCCGTCACCCAAGAGATCGATCGTCGTCGGAGGCGGGCGGCCGGGTTCGCGGACCTGGTGACCGGGAGGAGTTCGTGAGCCCGATCGTGGTGGTCGGAGCCGGGCTCGGCGGCCTCGCCGCGGCGATCCGGCTGGCCGCGGCCGGGCGCGACGTCACCGTCGTGGAGGCGGAACAGGTTCCGGGCGGCTGCTGCGGGACCGCGAACCTGGGCGAGTACCGTTTCGACACCGGGCCGTCGGTGCTGACCATGCCGGACGTCCTGGCCGACGTCTTCGCCGCCGCCGGTGAGGACATGGAGAGCCTGCTCCCGCTGCGGCGGCTGGACCCGTACTACCGGCTGCGCTACCACGACGGCTCCCACCTGGACGTGGTGCCCGGCGAGGACGCGATGATCGAGCAGGTGCGCGGGCTGTGCGGCGCCGCGGAGGCCGACAGGTACCGGCGGTTCCGGAAGCGGCTCGGCGAGCTGTTCGCCGCCGAATGGCCCTGCTTCATCGACCGTGACATGACGCGGCTGCGCGGCCTGGCCCAGCCGCGTGCCCTGGCGCGGGTGACCGCCATGGGCGGGTTCCGGCGCCTGGAGTCTTTCGTGGAGAGCCACCTCACCGACGCCCGGCTGGTCAAGGCGCACACCTTCCAGGCCCTGTACGTGGGCCTGGCACCCCGGCAGGCACTCGGGATCTACGCCGTGATCGCCCACATGGACACGGTCGGCGGCGTCTTCTTCCCGAGGCACGGCGGCATGCACGCCATCCCGCAGGCCATGGCCGCCGTGGCCGAGAAGGCGGGAGCGCAGATCAGGTACGGCGTGCGAGCCGTCAAGGTCGAGACCGGACCCGGCGGGGTCTGCGCGGTCCGGCTCGACACCGGGGAACATCTGGCCGCCGGGCACGTCGTCGTCGCCTGCGACCTGCCCCGCGCCCACGCCGGGCTGCTCCCCGAGGCGGCGGGCGACTGGCGGCTCCGCCGTCCCCGCTACTCGCCCTCCTGCCTGGTCCTCCACCTCGGCCTCGACCGGCGGATCCCCGGCCAGGCCCACCACACCCTGCACTTCGGCCGCCAGTGGGACGCCACCTTCTCCGCGCTCAGGGAGGGCCGGCCGCAGCCGGACCCGAACCTGCTGATCACCTACCCGGAGTCGGACGCCGGCGCCGCCCCCGCCGGGCACGCCACCCTCACGGTGCTGGAGCCGACGACCAACCTGCACGGCGCGAACGACTGGGACCGGTTGACCCCGCAACTGGAGAACCGCCTGTTCCGCAGGCTCGCCGACCTCGGCTACGGCGACCTGGCGACGGCCCCGAGGCTCACCTTCGACCCACCCGCCTGGGCGCGGCGCGGCCACTCGGCGGGCACGCCGTTCGCCATGGACCACCGGTTCACCCAGACGGCCTGGTTCAGACCGGCGGGCGCGGCCCGGCGCGTCCCCGGGCTGCACTTCGCCGGCATGTACACCGCGCCGGGGGTGGGAGTGCCACCGGTGCTGATCTCCGGAAAACTGGCCGCGGAACGCGTCCTGGGAACGTCCCGATGACCCTGACCGGCAGCTACGAGCTCTGCCGCAGGCTCAACGCCCGCCACGGCCGCTCCTACTACCTGTCCACCCTGCTGCTGCCCGCCTGGAAGCGGCCGCACGTGCACGCCCTGTACGGCTTCGCCCGCCACGCCGACGAGATCGTGGACTCCTTCACGATGACGGGCGACCGCGCCGCGGCACTCGACACCCTGGACATCCGGCTGACCCGCATGCTGGCAGGCGGCCACGGCGGTCATGCCGGCCTCGACGACCACGGCGCGGACCCGGTGCTTCCGGCCTTCGTGCAGACCGTGCGCTCGTTCGGCATCGACCACGACGACATCAGGGCCTTCCTGCGGTCGATGCGGGCCGACCTGACCGTCAGCCGCTACGCCACCTACGACGACCTGCTCGGCTACATGGAGGGTTCGGCGGCGGCCATCGGCACGATGATGCTGCCCGTGCTCGAACCGCTGCCGGGCACGGAGGAGCGGGCCAGGGAGGCCGCCCGCCAGCTCGGGCTGGCGTTCCAGCTGACCAACTTCCTGCGTGACGTGGCCGAGGACCTGCAGCGCGGCCGGGTCTACCTGCCGCTGGAGGACCTGGACGCGTTCGGGGTGCGCGAGGCCGACCTGGGGCGCCGCGGCCTCACCCCGGCCCTGCGCGAGCTGCTGGCCTTCGAGGTCGGGCGGGCACGCGGCCACTACCGGCTGGCCGCCAAGGGCGTCGACCTGCTGGCCCCCTCCTCGCGGCCGTGCATCCGGGCGGCCTGCGAGCTGTACGGCGGGATCCTCCAGCGGATCGAGGCCGCCGGTCACGACGTCCTCGGGACCAGGGTCGCCGTGCCGGGACACCGCAAGCTGGCGATCTTCGCGCGGCACCTGCTCGCGGCGTCCGCGGCGGACCGGGCCGAGCGCCGGATGACGGTCCACGTGCTGTGAGACGAGCGGGCGAGGCGAACCGGTCAGGCCAGGGGATCGGCCCCGTCCCACGTTCCCTCGCTGCGGTAGGGGACGAACCGGGCGAACAACTCCTCGGAGTACCAGTCCTCCGCCCGCGTCCGGCCGATCACCTCCCGGTGCGCGTGCCCCCGATGGGCGAAGTCGCGCACAGCCCCGGCGTCGCGCCACAGCGAGAACGTGGCCTGCCGGGCCAGCGGCCACTCGCCGACGCCGACCGAGGCCAGGCAGCCGCCCTGTTCCCTCAGGAGCCGATCCACCTCCGGGACCGAACGGTAGAACGGCACCAGGCGGGAGGGCCGGATCGAGGCCCGGGTCAGCACGGCGATCGGCCCGCCGGGGTCCGGCCCGGACGGTTCCCCGAGGCCGGGGCCGAACGGCTCCACCCCGCCCCACCGGCCGCGCGAGGCCAGGGGAGCGAGCCGTACCTGCCAGGACTCCCGTGCCTCGCGCCGGCGCGCCGCCACGGGGGAGTTCCTCAGGAACTCCTCCAGGTCCCGCTCCTCGCGCCACACCGCGAACAGCGCCCAGCGGCGCAGGTCCGCGCCCAGGCTCATCGACGTCCCGCGGCCCGAGCCGAGCAGCCGCCAGAACGACAGCCCCGGGGTGCTCCTCAGCACGGGCCGGTCGAACGCCATGTAGCGCATGGCTCCCCTGTCCGCATACCTGGTGAGGTGGAAAGAAGCGATGGTTCCTCTGCTCGTCGCGGTCATCGGCGGCTATCTTCTCGGATCCGTGCCGGTCGCCGTGCCGGTCGCCGTCGTGCACGGCTTCGACCCCCGTGAGGTGGGGGACCGCAACCCCGGATTCTGGAACGTCCGGCAGCGGATCGGCTGGCAGGCCGCCGTGCCCGTCTTCGTGGGCGACACGCTCAAGGGCACGCTCGCCGGGTTGCTCGCCCTGGTGGTCAGCGGCCTGCACACCACCGGGTCCGGTGAGGTGAGCGGCGACAGCGTGGTGCCGGTGTACCTGGCGGTGGCCGCGGCGATGGCCGGGCACGCCTGGCCGGTGTTCGCCGGGTTCAGGGGCGGACGGTCGATCCTCACCTTCGTGGGCGGCTTCGCCGTCATCTGCCCGCCGGGCTTCCTGCTCGGGGTCGCCGCGGTGGTCGCGATCAGCCTGGCGGCGCGGTCCTTCACGATCGGGGCGCGGTGCGGGGTGTTCGGCGTCCCGCTGTTCCAGTCGTTCTTCGCGCCGGTCGAACACGTGGCGGGGACCTGCCTGCTGATGGGGCTCATCGGGCTGCGCTTCGGGCAGGCCGCCTGGGCCGGCCGCCCGGGCCGGGCGGGGCGCCGGCCGTGACCACGGGATAGGTGCGGCCCCGCCAGGTGCGCACCGGACGGAGCGTGGCCTGCGTCAGCCGTACGGCCGTCAGCGGGTCCAGCAGGGGGGAGAGCAGCACGCCCGGCCCCGGCCGGGTGTAGCCGCCGCGCAGCGCGCCGGTCACCAGGAACCGCACGGCCAGCAGAGCCAGATCGAGCCGGGTGGGCCGCCCGGCCGCCAGCCGCAGGACGGGCAGCGCGGTGGTGAGCCAGATGACGGTCAGGTCCGCGACCTGCCATCCGGCCCCCGTGACGTCGCGCAGCGGCAGCGACCGCCCCCACTCCCGCCACACCTCGGCCGCCGACTCGTGCATGTCGACCTCCAGCAGGCCGCTCGCGTCCAGGAACCCGACGGCCCACCCGCCGGCGGCCAGGTTCCTGGCCAGCGCCACGTCGTCGGTCAGGTGGCCGCGGATCCGCGCGAACCCGTCGGCGGCCAGCATCGCCGTACGGCGGAACGCCATGCACTGTCCGTTGGCCACGACGCGGTGCGGCGCCGGGGGAACGGCCGGCCCGATCGGGCCGAACCGGTAGACCAGCGTCGCGAGGAACGAGGCGTGCAGCGCCTGCTCCACGACTCCGTCGCACACGAACCTGGGGCCCACGGTGACCAGGTCGTAGCCGTCCAGGGCCGCGGCGACGGCGCCGAACAGGCCCGGCGCCGGCCGGGTGTCCGCGTCCAGGGTCACCACGACGTCGCCGCCCGCCGCCATGACCCCCTGCCGCAGCGCCCACTGCTTGCCCACCCACCCCGCGGGGAGCGGCGCGCCCGAGACGACCTTCGCCCCCAGCTCCGCGGCCAGCCGTGCCGTGCCGTCGACCGACTCGTCGTCGACGACGACGACCTCGACGACGGCGGGGTCGGCGAGCACGGCCGACAGGCAGGGGCCGAGGCGGTGCTCCTCGTCGCGGGCGGGGATCACCACCGAGATCCGCGCGGTCGTCGTCTCGACGGGGGTCAGCGCGGGCAGGCGGTCGCGCCCGCGGGCCAGCCGTACCCCCGCGACGAGGGCCGCGGCGGCCTGGAGCGCGGACAGGGGTCTCATCGGGGGAAGTCCTCCTCCACGAGCGAGGCGACGATGCGGCCGCCCATCGCCACCAGCGGCAGCCCGCCGCCGGGATGCGCCGAACCGCCCACCAGGTACAGGCCCCGCCGGGGGCCCCGGTTGCCCGGACGGCGGAAGGGGGCCAGCCGCCCGGAGTAGGCGCCGCCGTAGATGGAACCACCCCACGCGCCGTACCGGTCGCGCAGGTCGGCGGGGGTGAACAGGTCGACGAAGCGCAGGCGTCCCGACAGGTCGTGGCCCCGGACGGCCAGGCGGTCGAGCACCAGGTCGCGGTACGCCTCCGGGGACATCGGCCACCTGGCCGGGTCGCGGGACGGAACGTTGACCAGCATGACCCAGTTCTCGGCGTCCGGCGGCGCCTGGGAGGGGTCGTCCACGGCCGAGCAGCCGATGTAGACGGTCGGGTCCTCCGGGGGCCTGCGCCGGTCGAAGATGTCGGCGAACTCCCGCTCGTAGTCGGCGGAGAAGACGACGGAGTGGTGCGGCAACCCCTCGGTCCTGCCGTTCACCCCGGCCAGCAGCAGGAACGCGGAGGAGGAGGTGCCGAGCGCGGCGATGCGCCGCAGGCGACGGCGGTCGGGCAGCAGCCTCCCGTAGAGCGCCGCCGCGTCGGTGTTGGCGATCACGACGTCGGAGCGCTCACGCTCCCCGGAGGCCAGCCGTACCCCCAGGACGCGGCGGCCGTCGGCGAGCACGCCCGCCACCTCGGCGCCGAGCGCGACCTCCACACCCGCCTTGTCCAGCAGCGCGGCCAGGGCGTCGGCGATGCGGGGCAGCCCTCCCGGCACGTACCAGCCGCCCTCGCCGTGCTCGATCGCCGGGATGCAGCCCAGCGCCGCCGGCGCCCGGTACGGGCTGGAGCCGGCGTAGGTCGCGTAACGGCCGACGTACTGCCGCAGGCGCGGGTCGCCGAAGAAACGGCGGGCCAGGCCGTCGAGGGTGCGGCCGGGCGCGACCGCCATCAGGTCCGGCAGGCGGGCCTCGGCGGACGGCCGGGTGAGCGGTCCGGAGAAGAAGGTACGGCGCGCCGCGTCGAAGCACCCTCGCGCCCAGTCGTGGAAGGCCAGCCAGTTGTGCCCCTCGCCGGGGGCGAGCCGTTCCACCTCGGCGGCCATCCTGGCGGGGTCGCGATACGCGGCCAGCGTCGAGCCGTCGGCGAAGCGGTACCGGCACAGCTCGGGGAGCTCGACGAGGTCGAGCGTCAGCCCCAGCTCGCCGAAGACCCCGGGCAGGGTCAGCAGGGAAGGGCCGACGGAGAAGGTGAACCCGTCGCGATTGTGCTCGGCGAGCTTGCCGCCCAGCCGTGACCGCTGCTCGTACAGGCGCACCCGATGCCCCCGCCGGGCCAGCAACAGGGCGGAGACCATGCCCCCGACCCCGCCCCCGACCACGATCACTTCCGCCATCCGCGCCTCCGTACGAGCGGGACGGGAAGGAGCGTCACGTCCGCCGTCCGCATTTCCGCCTCCACGCGCGCCCGGCGCTCTCACACCCCGGGCCGTGGCGTCCCCCGCCTCGGCGGGACCGGGCCGGCCGCCGTTCGCGTCACTCCTGTGCCCGGTGACGGGTCATCGGATCGGCCGGTCCCGGTCAGATTCACTTGACGTCCCGGCACCGGGCGCGGGCGCCCACGAGGGGAGTGGGCGGGGCGTGGACGGGCCTGTGCCCGCGTCCGGGTCCCGGGCAGGCCTCGGCGGGGAGGACCCGGGAGATGAACGAGGCGTTCCGACCCGGGGTGTTCGTTCACCTTCCGGTCTTTACCCGGGTTCGTGCGCCTCGGTGGAATTCCGTGTGAGCCGGGCATTCGACGGGTCCGGTTCATCTCCGCGCCATCGAGTGTCTAGATGTCCTCGCTAGTTTGTGCACCGCTATACCTGAATACGCCAGAAAGGCATCCTTGATGCGAGTTGTACCTGCTGCCCTGGCCGCCTCGATGGCCGCGGCGCTCGCCTTCGCCGCGGCCGGACCGGCTGTGGCCACCGCGGCGACCGCGACCCATGCGGCGCCGCGCGTGATCAGCGACGTGACGTTGCCCGCGCCCGCCCTGGCCGACTTCGAGCCCCACCTCGTCAAGGACGACCACGGTGTCAAGCTGGGCGGAGTGGGCAGCGGTCTGTACCCCGCGGGGCGCTCCGGTGAGTACTGGATGGTCACCGACCGCGGCCCCAACGGCCAGCCGGAGATCGACGGCGAGAAGCGCCGGACCTTCCCGACGCCGGGGTTCGCGCCCGCCATCGTCCGCGTCTCCGTACAGCACGGCAAGGCGAAGATCGCACAGACGATCACCTTGAAGACCTCGGCCGGCAAGCCGATCACCGGCATGTCGAACCAGAAGGGCCACGACGAGAAGCCGTACGGCTGGGACGGCAGGACGACCCTTTCGTACGACCCGAACGGCCTGGACACCGAGGACATCATCCGTACCGCCAAGGGCGAGTTCTGGCTGGTCGACGAGTACAGCCCGTCGCTGGTCCGGGTCGCCGCGAACGGCAGGATCCTGGCCCGCTACGTGCCCAAGGGTCTCCACTTGGCCCACACCGGCTACCCCGTGCACGAGACGCTGCCGGGCATCTTCCTCAAGCGGCAGCAGAACCGCGGTTTCGAAGGACTCGGCATCTCCGGCGACCGGCTCTACGTCGCGCTGCAGAGCCCGCTGGAGAACCCGGACAAGGACATCAGCAAGACCTCCAAGGTCACCCGGATCCTCGCGGTCGACCTGCGGACCGGCAAGCCCGTCGGCGAGTACGCCTACGTCTTCGAGGACGTCACCAAGTTCGACCCCAAGGTCGAGGGTGACCAGAGCGCGATGAAGATCTCCTCCGTGGTCGGTCTCGGCGGCGGCAAGCTCCTCGTCGAGGAGCGGACCGACAACGTCGCCCGCCTCTACACCGCGGACCTGAAGGGCGCCACCAACCTGCTCTGGGGCAAGTACGACCTCGTGGGGACGAAGCCGAGCCTGGAGACGGCTCTGCCGTCGAAGGTCAAGCCGCTGGCGAAGAAGCTCACCGTCGACCTGGCGGCCGTCTCCAAGGTCCCCGGAAAGCTGGAGGGCGTCGCCGTGCTCGACCGCACCACCATCGCGGTCGCCAACGACAACGACTTCGGTCTCGGCGAGTTCGACGAGAACGGCAAGCTGATCGACACCGGCGTGCCCAGCCGCCTGCTCGTCATCAAGCTGCCCCGCGCGCTCGGATGACCACCGGCTGAGAGCTCTCCCGCCGGCCCGGACCCACAGGTCCGGGCCGGCGGCGTTCCATCGGACGGCGAGGCCGCCCACGGCGTCTCACCGATCGCGACGCCTTCGCAGGCCGCGTCTCCAGGCGAGCAGGGCGAACAGCCCCATGGAGATCCCTCCGGCGGTCGCGACCAGCGGGTCCGGCGGATCGAAGACCATCGCGAAACCGACGGTCTCCATGACCGCCATCACCGTGTAGATCGCGACCAGCCCGGTGCTTCTCGCGGCGGGATCGGCCACGATGTGATCGATCAAGGCCATGACCAGCAAGGACACCAGCAGCCAGCCGGCGAAGTTGCCGATCGGCACCCCCCGGTAGGGGCCGGGATCGTGCCAGGTCCACAGGTTCAGCCGGATCATCTGCGGGTCAAGGAACAGGTCCCAGGCGGTGAGCGCCAGCGCCCCCAGCACGATCCGCCCCCTCCGGCTCCCGGGAGCCGCCGCCGCGGCCGTGGCGTGGGCCGCCAGCCCCATGCCGCCCCACGCCAGCGCGACGATCACCGGCACCCCGCCGAGCTGCGGCCGGAGCAGATCGCCGTAGCCGTAGTCGCCGAACGGCAGGCCCGTCCTGATCCCGATCCACTCGGCCGCGTAGCCGGTCGCGACCACGGCGCCGAACGCCGCGACCGCCCTGGGGAAGGTGTGGGCCGCGGTGGCGAAGGCCAGAGCGCCGGCCGCCAGGAGGAGCACGACCACGCTGGTCAGCCGGATCGGCTGCGGGTGAAGTCCCGTGGCGACCTGCGCGGCGACCATGGACAGGAGCAGCGTCCCGCCGAGCGCGCTCGCCGGGTGCGCGACCACCGCCGCCCGCAAACCGCCGGCCGTTCGCAAACCGCCGGCCGTTCGCAAACCGCCGGCCGTTCGCAAACCGTACGCCGCTCGTGGACCGTTTGTCGCCCGCGGGCCGATCGCCGTTCGCAGGGCGTCCGCGGTTCGCGGATCGTCCGGGGACGGCCTCTTCCAGATCGCGCGTCTCACAGCTCCGAGACCGAGACGTCCGCCGTTCACCTCAGTGCTGTGCCCTCTGGAAGGTCAGTCCAGCGGCAGGCACCGGTCATGTTCGTTTCCGGATTCGTGGTGACCCCTGAGCCCGGCGGACGGAGCCGAGCCCGGCGCCCCCGCAGCGACATGTGACGGCCCGTCCCCACCGCACAGGGGACGTTACGGGCAGGTCGCGGACTCTATGAATTGCGGGACCTCCCACGTGCACGAAGGCCCCGGTCCACTTAGGTTCTAGGGATCGTTGCAACACTTGATCCATTCAGGGGTTGCAGTGTTCGAGATCCGTAAGGACCGGGGCCTTCGTCGTCACCGAGATCGACGGATCAGCGGACGTAGACGGGCGAGGTCATCGCGACCATCGCCGCGTCGTACGGGCACAGGTTCGCGCCGAGGTCGATCGCTCCGCACAGCGGGGTCTGCTCGAGCAGGTCGTTGCCGAGACGCAGTTCGGCGCGCAACCAGCCCGGCTGGGCCGGGGCGGTGAACTCGATCGCCCGGTCGCGCGTGAGGTGCTGGTCGAGCAGCGTCTGGCCGTTGGCGAGGACGCGCAGCGAGCCGTCGGTGAGCGGGTCGAGCGAGCGCACGTGCAGCTTCTCGCCCGGGCGGACGTCGTCGCCGATGACGGGCACGAAACGCCCGTCGCGCTTGGCCTCGATCACGAGCGGGCGCCCGCCGACGGCCGGCGGCAGCGCGGACACGCTGGTGCGGCTGGCGCGCAGCGCCTCGAGCACGGCACCCTGCGAGCGGTTGCGCGCGAGCACCCAGGTGGTGGGATAGCCGGCGCCCTGAGGCTGCCCGTACTGCGTCTGGGCGTCGCTGCCGCCGGTCAGGGCGACGCGTGCGCCACGCTGCAGCCAGCAGTCGAGGTAGTCCTCGGCGGCGCGGATGCTCGAGCTCGGGTTCCAGACCTCGACCGTGTCCGGCCGCACGTCGAACCCGTAGCCCCAGGTGAGCGTCGAGGCGTCGCAGCCGGCGAACTTCTTGGTGATCTTGGAGCCGGGGTGGTCGACCTGGAAGAGGCCGCCCTTCGCGCGCACCTCGTTCGCGAGCGCGTTGATCGCGGCGGCGGAACCGTCGCCGTTGCCGAGCAGCTTGTCCACGCCGAGCACGTGGGCGTCGCCCTTGACCTTGTCCTCGTAGCCGGGGATGGCGAGCACGCCGTGGCTGCCGGAGCCCGGCGCCTTCGCCGAGCGGACGTCGTTGTCGTCGGTGACCGCGAGGTAGTCGAGCCCGCGGCTGCCCGCCTCGGCGAAGCGCGAGCGGACGTCGACGCCCTGGCGGAACGGGTCGGCCGCGCTCGCGTCGTCGGTCCCGGCGCAGTAGACGTCGCTGGAGAAGCAGCTGTGGACGTTCAGGTCGCCCGCCAGCCAGCGGCCGCCCGTGGTGCTCAGATCGCCCTTGGGCGCCTTCGGCGAGCCCGCCTGCTTGCCGTCGTTGACCCAGATCGGGCTGGAGTACGCGACCGGACGCCCGTCGCGGAGGACCCGGAGGAAGTACCAGGTGTCGTCGCCCGCCTTCAGCGAGGCGTTGCGTAGAAGCGGCGATCGGCCATCGCGCTCTTGATGTCCTTCTCGGTGTTGGACTTGGCCAGGACGACGGTCTTGGCGTACTGCGAGCCGCCCCAGTCGTCCGTGCGGTCGTGCCCCTTGTCCTCGGCGCCGATCGCGCCGACGTGCCAGCCCTTGTCGAGCGCGTGGGCGTACCAGCCCTCGGGCGGGGCGTTGTGCCCGGGCGCCGAGCCGAAGTCGCCGCCGCCGTTGAAGACCTCGATGCCGGCCATCTGGTCGTCGGCCTTCGGGAAGTACTTGAAGTCCTCCCAGCCGAAGCCGAGGTCGCTGCGGACGTCGCACTTCAGCGGGCCGCACAGCGTCTTGTCGCCGGGGTGGTTGAACACCGCCAGGCCGTCCTTGCCGGTGGTCGTCAGCCAGTCGTAGAAGCGGTCCATCGCGATGGTGCCGCCGTCGGTCTCGGGCAGCGAGTTCTCGCGCGAGAAGTAGACGTTGATGTGGCCCATGCGGTCCGAGGTCCACTCGAACCCGCGGAAGCCGACGAAGTCCTTCGCGGGGTCGGTCGAGGCCTTGGCCTGATCGAGCTCCGCGTCCCACTTGCGCAGCGCGTCGAGCGGATTGACCGGATCGGCGTTCTGGCAGCTCGGCGCGACCCGCGGGTCCAGGCACTCCTCGTTGAAGGTGAACGGCGAGTTGACGTTCGAGGTGTGCTCGCTCGAGCCGACGAAGTTCAGGTCGTGCTTGTCGCGCCCAGACGCGAAGTAGTCGGCGGGCCGGGAGCCGGGCCATCCGTCGGAGTAGCCGCTGTGCTCGTGCAGCGCGCCGATGAGCTCGCGCTCGCGGGGCGCACCGGGGTGCTGTGTCGCGGCGACCGGGGCCTTCTCGATATGAGCGTCGTCTGCCGCGCCGGAGGCCGCGAGAGCGGGGCTCGCGGCTGCTATGAGGGCGAGCGCGCCCGCGGCGGCGGTAGTGAACAGCGCGCGGATGCGCATGTGTTCTCCGTCTGTTGGGTAGGGACGTCCTGCCTCGGAGGAGAGGTGGACCGGTCCACCCTTCACCCGGCCGATGGCCCCCGGATGGCCTGGACCTGAACGCCTGGCGAGGCTTTCTCGCACGGAATCGCGCCCCGCAGCGACATGCGGCGGTCCGCCCTCACCGCAGAGGAGACATCACGGGCAAGCCGCGGATTCTGTGAACCCGAACGGACCTCTGACGAATCGGGGCCAACGGGGATAGACCCCTGGACCGACTCCTCCGGCCCGATTGCGGCACTTCACGGGCGTGAATTTGACGACTCAGTCGGTCTTGGGTTGTTGGAGAGGTTGCCGGCCGGCTGCTCGACAGTGCGGGCACCGATGATGGGGTGGACGGCGCGGGAACGTGACCTGACCCAGGCGAGGGCGACCTGCGATGAGGTGACGCCCAGTTCGTCGGCCACCGTCCGGACGGCCTTGGCGACGTTGAGGTCAGCTCACTCCCATGGGGGTAGGCGGCGCCGCATGGGTGGTCAGGCGCGGGATCGCGGCGAGCAGTTCGCGGGTGTAGTCGTGCTGGGGATCGGCGAACACGGTGCGCACGTCACCGGACTCCAGCACCCGCCCGTCCCGCATCACCAGCACCCGGTCGCTCGCGTGGTAGACGACGCCGAGGTCGTGGGAGATGAACAGGTAGGCCACGCGCAGCCGGGTCTGAAGGTCGGCGAGCAGGTCGAGGATCTGCGCCTGCACCGAGACGTCCAGTGCGGACACCGGCTCGTCGCAGACGATGACCTCCGGCTCGGCTGCCAGCGCCCGGGCGATGGCCACCCGCTGCCGCTGCCCGCCGGACAGCTCCAGCGGCCGCCGCCGCAGGTACCCGGCGTCGAGCGCGACCAGCTCGAGCAGCTCGACGGTGCGGTCTCGGCGGCGGGTGCCGCGCGGGTATCCGGCGACGCCGAGCGCCTCGCCGATGACTCTGTCCACGGTGTACCGCGGGTCGAAGGAGCTGAGCGGATCCTGGTACACGATCTGCAGCCGGCGCCTGTGGGCGCGCCGCTGCTCGGAGGTAAGCGCGGTCCACGCGGTGCCGTCGACGAGCACGTCGCCGGCGTCCGGCGTCTCCAGGCCGAGCAGCAGCCGGGCGGTGGTGCTCTTCCCGGAACCGGACTCTCCCACGATGCCCAGCGTCTCGCCGGCCCGTAAAGTCAGCGAGACGTCCTCGACCGCGACGCGCGCGACGCCGTCCGGCCCGGGGAACGACTTACGCAGCCCGACGGCCGCCAGGACGGGCTCCAAGCCCGGCGCCGGGCCGGGGTCCGGGACCGCTACGGACGCCGAAGCCGCGGGCCGCTCCACCGCGGACAGACGGGTGCCCTTGGCGTGCGCCGACGGTACGGCCGCCAGCAGCGCCTTGGTGTAGGGGTGTTGCGGATCCTGCAGCACGGCCTCGGTGCTGCCGGCCTCGACGATCCGCCCGTCCTTCATGACCGCGACCCGGTCGGCCAGCCGGGCGACCACCGCCAGGTCGTGGCTGACGATCAGCAGACCGCTGCGGTTGCCCTTGAGCGAGCCGAGCAGGTCGAGCACCTGCAGGGCCACGGTCGCGTCCAGCGCGGTGGTCGGCTCATCCGCCAGCAGCAGGTCCGGGTCGCACGCGATCGCCGAGGCGATCAGCGCCCGCTGGCGCAGCCCGCCGGACAATTGGTGCGGATACTGGGCGGCCCGCACCTCGGGCTCCGGCACTCCGACCGAAGTCAGCAGTTCGTGTACCCGCGCGGCCCGCTCAGCACGGTTCAGTGCGGTGTGCAGCGTCAGCGGTTCGGCGATCTCCCGGCCCACCGGGCGCAGCGGGTCGAGCGAGGCCAGCGCGTCCTGCAGCACGAAGCCGATCCGCGCCCCGCGCACCCGCCGCCAGGTCCGGTCGGTGAAGCCGGTGACGTCGGTACCGTGGAATCGCAGCCGGTCGGCGTGCACTCGGGCGCCGTACCCGGTGAGGCCGACCAGGGTACGGGTCGTCACGCTCTTGCCGGAGCCCGACTCCCCCACCAGCGCAAGGCACTCCCCGCGCTGCAGGGCGAAGGAGACTCCGTCGACGACCCTGGTGCCGTGGAATGCGACGGTCAGCCCGGCGACGTCGAGCAGGCTGCTCATGTGGTTCTCCCTTCGGAGCGGCGGCGCAGTTCGCGGCCGAGCACGGTGATGGACAGCACGGTCAGCGTGATCGCCACACCCGGCACAGCCACCAAGAGCCAGTCGTTGGAGATGTACTGGAGGCCGTTGGAGAGCATGTCGCCCCACTCGGCAGCCGGCGGCTCGGTCCCCAGCCCGAGGAAGCTCAGCGCGGCGCCGGCGCTGATCGCGGTGCCGATCCCGATGGTGGACAGCACCAGCACCGGCCGGATCGCGTTGGGCAGAACGTGCCGCCAGACCACCGTGGAGCGCCGAATGCCCAGCCCCGTCGCCGCCTCGACGAAGGTGGATCGGCGCACGATGTGCGTCTGCGCCCGTACGATCCTCGCGTAGGACGGGATGCTGGCGAACGCGACGGCGAACATCGCGTTGGTGCTGCCGGCACCGGCCAGTGTGATGACCACCAGCGCCAGCAGCAGTTCCGGTACGGACAGCACGACGTCGATCAGCCGCATGATGAGACTCTCGGTCAATCGGCTGCCCAATCCGGCGATCAGCCCCAGCACGGTGCCGCCGGCGACCGCGATCGCCGTCGCCCCCAGCCCCATCACCAGCGAGGGACGGGCCCCGTAGACCATCCGGCTGAGCACGTCGCGGCCGGATTCGTCGGTACCGAGCAGGTGGCCGGCGCGGGGCGACAGGAACGCCCCGTCGATACCGATCTCCAGGGGGTCGTGCGGGGCCAGAAGTTGTGGCACGAGGGCGGCGGCCACGACGACGGCCGCGAACAGCCCGGCCAGGATCAGCCCGGGGCGCGGCCGGATGCGGCCCGCCCGCGGCAGCGCCGCGACCGTGGCGGTCAACGCGCTCACCGGGTCACCAGCCTCGGGTCGATGAGCGTGTACGCGATGTCCACCAGCAAGTTCACCACGACGTACACGAAGGCGGCGAAGACCACCAGCCCCAATACCATCGGGATGTCCTTCGTGGTAACCGCGGAGAGCATCAGCTGCCCCACTCCCTGGCGGACGAACAGCGTCTCGGTGATGACCGCGCCGCCCAGCAGACCGCCGACCACGAAGCCGGACATCGTGACGATCTGCACCAGCGCATGGCGCAGGGCATGCCGTACCCGGACCGCGGTGTCCCGCATGCCGCGGCTGCGGGCGGTGAGGATGAACGGCTGCTCCAGCACCTCCTCCAGTTCGCTGCGCAGCACCTGGGCGAGCACCGCGCCGATCGGCAACGCCAGGGTGAGCGTCGGCAGGACCAGCGCGCGCGGCCCGTCGTTCCCGGAGACGGGAAAGACCTTGAGGGTGAACGAGAAGATGATGAGCAGCACAATGCCGATCACGAAGGTCGGCGTCGAGGACAGCGTCAGCTCCACTCCGGAGGCGATCGACCGCCACGGCCGCCGCCGCGCGGTCAACACCGCCACCGTGATCGCCAGCAGCACCGCCACCACGGCCGCGGACACCGCGAGCTGGACGGTCTGGCCGAGCTGCTCGGTGATCGCCTGGCTCACCTCGATCCGCTGCTGGTAAGACTGGCCCAGGTCGCCGTGGAGCAGGCGACCGATGTAGTCCAGATACTGGTGGTAGAGGGGCTGGTCCAGGCCGAGGTCGCGGCGGACCTGGTCCAGCAACTCCTTCGTCGGGTTGGCGCCCTGGCCTGCCACGGTGGACAGCGCGGCATCGCCCGCGGTGACGTGCAGCGCGATGAAGCTGAGCGTGGCCGCGCCCCACAGAACCCCCACCCCGGCGATCAGCCGTACCCCGATCCGTTTGGCGATGGCGACCGCGGTGGGGTGCCCGGCGAGCCGGGTCGTCGTCGCGCCGCGGGCGGTCATTTCGTGAGCCACGCGTAGGTGAACACGGGCGTGGCATGCGACGTGTCCGTGATGACGCCCCGCAGCTTCTTGCTCGTGGCCCACAACACCGAGTTGTCATAGATCGGGACACCGGGCACCAGGTCGACCAGCCGCTGCTGGACCTTGCCGTACAGGTCCTGGAGTTTCGCGCCGTCGGTGGTCTGACGGGCCTGTTCCAGCCATCCGTCGATCTGGGGGTCGGAGAGGTGGGACAGGTTCTGCCCGAGGCGCTTCTCGTTGGGGATGCTCTCCGTCGCGTACTTGATGTAGAGCACGTCCGGCGTGTTGGTGTGCCAGACCCCGGAGAGGAGGTCGTAGTCGCCGGCGTACCGCAGCGTGGTGATCTGCGTGAGGGGCAACAGGTTCACATTCACCTTGAAGCCGACCGCCTTGGCCTGTGCCTGGATCAGGTTGTAGATCGGGCTGACCGTGGCCGTCTGGGTCACCGGCAACTGCGCCTCCAGGACCTTGCCGTCCTTGGTGCGGTAACCGTCGGCGTCGCGCCCGGTCCAGCCGGCCTGGTCGAGGAGCTGGTTGGCCTTCGCGGTGTCGTACCCCGGGAACTTCGCGTTCGGATCGTAAAACTGGGTGACCCGGTCGAGGAAACCGGTCGCCGGTTGCCGCTGTCCGAACCCGATCGTCTGGATGATCGCCGGCACGTTGATGGATGCGGCGAAAGCCTGGCGGACCTTGATGTCGTCGAACGGCGCGCGGGAGAGGTTGAAGTCGAAGGTGAACGGCCAGCCGATCCGGTTGTTGTTGTGGAAATCCAGGTCGGGGTTGGACTTCACAGCCTGCGCGTTCTGCGCCGGCAGATAGCCGGTGGCCTGGTACTGGCCGCTGACCAGCGAGTTGAAGCGCACCGCGTCCTGGCCCACCCAGTCGACCTTGATGCCGTCGAGATATGCGGGACCGGTGTGCTTGAACAGGTCGGGCGGCCAGTTGTAGTCGGCCCGGCGGGCGAAGGTGACGCTCTGGTTCTTGGTGTAGCCGGTCAGCACGAACGGGCCGGAGCCGACCGGGTGCTCGCACAGTTGCGCCGGAGTCTTTTCCTTGATCGCCTTGGGCGACTCCATCCCGAGCCAGCCCTGGGCCAGCACCGTCAGGAACGGGACGTACGGCCGGGACAGATGCACTTCGAGCGTGTGGTCGTCGATGATTTTGCTGTCCTTGTACGGCGCGATGTACGGGCCGGCCAGTGGGGAGCGGGTCGCAGGGTCGAGCATGTGCTCGAAGTTGGTGACGACCGCCCGCGCGTCGAACACGGCCCCGTCGCTGAAGGTCACGCCCTTACGCAGATGGAAGGTGTAGGTCCGGGCGTCGGGCGAAATCTCCCAGGAGGTGGCCAGCCACGGCGACGGGTTGCCCTTCTCGTCGAGGTAGACCAGGTTGTCGGTGAGGATGTGCCCGAAGATCTGCTCCACGTCGGAGGAGATCGCGTGCGGATCGAGGCACAGCGGATCGAGTGACATCGACAGGTTCAGGGTGCCGCCGTGCACCGGTTGATTGGAGCCGATGTCGGTGACGCCCTGGGTGGCGCCTCCGCAGGCCGTCAGCAACGACAGGCCGGCCAGCGCGGTGATCAGGCGCCGGATGGTTCTCGGGGGGAACAACGAACGCTCCTCATGGGATGCGGGGACAGCATGGAAGTCGCGCCGGCCGTACCTGCGAGGGCGGCGTCCGGACGGAAGGGAATAGACGATCAGGAGTGGGGGATGACTCGGCCCAAACCGGCCGGAATCTCCTCCAGCCGCGGGAGGTCCGCTGTCACGACGCTCATCTGGTCTCCCCTCTCGCGGACGCCGCTTCTCGCGGTCTGCGGCTCCCCGCGGGAGCCGAGCCGTCGGCGGCACATGGGTGTTCACAAGGCGACCGCAGCCTCCGGGCTTCTTCCCGTGGGACGCGGTAGGGCTCGGAGATCCGACGGCGATCTCACCGGATCAGCGGGGTCGTAAGTCCGCGATCAGCAACACTGCGCGCTTGCGACATGGCCGAAGTCAACGTGGTGGCGCCGAGTCAGGTGGACATTCTGGCTCATAAACCTCAATTTATGGGCTAGAGACATAGAAGTCAACATTTCCTACTGGTTTTACATGAAATATATGATCGTCGACACGGCCGGCTTCGGAACGCTCCGGTCGGATGAGCGAGCCTGGTGGCTCACGATTCCGCTGACACCGCGCCAGGTTCAGCCACACCCTTGGGGCCTCGGTCCGCGGTGCGGAACGCCGCGCCCGGATGAGTGTCCGGCAGTCGGTGGATGCCGGGGCCCAGGAGGCGCTCGCGCAAGGTGCTGTCGTCGTAGGACGTGCGGTAGCGACCTCGTCGCTGGAGTTCCGGAACGACGAGCTCGACGAAGTCCTCGGCCGTGCCCGGCGAGAGGTACTGCATGAGGTTGAACCCGGCCGCGCCTGTCTCGTCCGCCCAGCGCTCGATCTCGTCGGCCACTCGTTCCGGCGTGCCGGCCACGAAGAACGGTCCTCCCCGTCCGATGCGGCCGACGGATTCGAGCACGTCCCTGACTCGCAGGCCCCTGCCCACCAGGGGGCGTATCGCGCGCTCGGTGAAGTCGCCGCCCCGGGCGACGATGTCGTCGATCGTGTCGTCGGGGTCGTAGGCGGCCAGGTCGATCCCGCTGCCGCGCTGGGCCAGGAACCCCTGCGGTCTGATGTGACGCTGCAGGTCGGCGACCTTGGCGTCGGCCTCCTCCTGGGTCCTGGCGACGATCACCGACGCGCCGGGGAAGACCTTGACGTGCTCGGGGTCGCGGCCGAAGGCCACGGCGCGCCGCTTGATGTCGGCGATCTCCTCGCGCAGCGCCTCGATCGACGGGGCCCCTGTGAAGATCGCCTCCGCGTGCCTGGCCGCGAAGTCCTTACCCCGCTCCGAGTTGCCGGCCTGGTAGATCACCGGGGTGCGTTGCGGGGAGGGTTCGGACAGGTGGGGTCCGGCGACGCGGAAGTGTTTTCCGTCATGGTCGATGGGGTGGACCTTCGCCGGGTCGGCGTAGATCCTTCGTTCCCGGTCGCGGATGACCGCGTCGTTCTCCCAACTGCCCTCCCACAACTTGTAGAGGACTTCGAGGTACTCCTCGGCGATCTCGTAGCGCAGGTCGCGCTCGATCTCGTCGTCGAGCCCGAAGTTCCTGGCAGCGCTGCGCAGGTAGGAGGTGACGACGTTCCAGGCCACCCGGCCCTTGGTGAGGTGGTCGAGGGTGGACATGCGGCGCGCGTGCGCGAACGGAGGTTCGTAGGTGGTGGAGAAGGTCACGGCGAAGCCGAGATGCCGGGTGACCGCCGCCATCGCGGGCACGACGAGCAGCGGGTCGTTGGCCGGCACCTGCACCGCTTCGCGGATCGCGGTCTCGGGTCCACCCTGATACCGGTCATACAGCCCGACCACGTCGGCGAGGAAGACCGCGTCGAACAGGCCGCGTTCCAGCAGTGTGGCGAGCCCGGTCCAGTAGTCGATGTCGGTGTAGCGGTGCCGGTTGTTGTCGGGGTGCGTCCACAGGCCGTGCTGGATGTGGCCGACACAGTTCATCTCGAAGAGGTTGAAGTGGATGATCCGGCGTTCGATGTCAGTCACGTTCACTCACTGCGGGTTCGGTTGGTTTGGGCGATGCCGCCGGCCCGGCCGGGCGACCGGCCAGGCCTGGCTCGTCTGCTCGGGATCGGGAGGGGGCGGGGCCCGTTCGACGGCCGCTGCCGCGCATCTGGAGCGGCTCGACGAAGTCGACGTCGTATCGGACGCGCGCCCCGGGGACATTCCCACACCATACGGACCTGTCGAGAAAATGCAACATTGCCTACTGGTTATACATGAATTAGGGTCACTCTCGACGCCACTACGCACCAACGGACGGCACCATGAGCATTGACAGCGCACCATCGCGATCCCCTGACCGATCGGCCGCGCACGTGATCGCAGACGAGGAGGAGGCGCTGGCCGTGGGGCGGGCGCTCGCCGTCGAGTTCGCGGCGGGAGCGGCCGGGCGCGACGCCCAGCGGAGGCTGCCCCGGCAGGAGCTGGACCGGTTGTCGGCCAGCGGATTGCTCGGGGTCACCGTTCCGCGTGAACACGGCGGCGCGGATGTGAGCGCGCGGACCATCGCTGAGGTGTTCCGACTGCTGGCCGCCGCCGATCCGAACATCGCCCAGATCCCGCAGAGCCATATCGTCTACGTGAACGTGCTGCGCCATCAGGGCAGCCCCGCTCAGCGGGAGCTCTTCTTCGGCGAGGTGCTGGCGGGCAGGCGCTTCGGCAACGCGCAATCCGAGGCGGGGACGAAGCACGTGCAGGACTACCGGACGCGGTTGATTCGCGCGGGTGACCACTTCGTGCTGCGCGGTGTCAAGCACTACAGCACGGGCGCGCTGTTCGCCGACTGGATCCCGGTTCTTGCCCGTGACGAGGACGAGGCGCTGCATGTCGCGTACGTGCCCCGCGACGTCCCCGGGCTGACCGTGGTGGACGACTGGGCCGGAATGGGACAGCGGACCACGGCCAGCGGCACGGTACGGCTCGAGGACGTTCCCGTGCCGGCCGCGCACGTGGTGCCCCACCACCTGACGTTCACCGGGCCGCAGTTACACGGCGCGCTGGCGCAACTACTGCACACGGCGATCGACGTCGGAATCGCGGGAGGCGCGTTGACCGAGGCGGTGGAGTTCGTGCGGACCAAGGCCCGACCCTGGTTCGAGAGCGGCCAAGAGACCGCCGCGGAGGACCCGCTGGTCATCCAGCGAGTCGGCGAACTCTCCATCAAGGTCCGCGCGGCCGAGGCGTTGCTGGTCGCGGCCGGGGAGGCGGTCGACGCGGCGCGCGCCGACCTGAGTGCGGAGTCGGCCGGCGCGGCCTCGATCGCCGTGGCCACCGCGAAGGCCTACGCGGACCCGGTCGCGGTCGAGCTCGGCAGCGCCGTCTTCGAATTGGGCGGCACCCGGTCCAGCCTGGAAGGGCTCAATCTGAACCGGCACTGGCGCAACGCCCGCACCCACACCTTGCACGACCCCGCGCGCTGGAAGGTCCAGCACATCGGTCGGTACGTACTCAACGGACAGCTTCCACCCCGCCACGGCCTGCTCTAGGGATAGCCATGACTTTGACCTTTCACTGGTTCCTGCCCACGTACGGTGACAGCCGCGACATCGTCGGCGGCGGGCACGGACTGCCCGCGGGATCGGCCGGCGGCGCCCGGCCGGCCACCTTGGCCTACCTGCGCCAGATCGTGCACGCGGCCGAACAGCTCGGCTTCGTCGGCGCCCTGACGCCCACCGGCGCCTGGTGCGAAGACGCCTGGCTGACCACGGCCATGCTCGTCGAGACGACCGAACGGCTCAAGTTCCTGGTCGCGTTCCGGCCGGGCTTCATCACCCCGACCCTGGCCGCGCAGATGGCCGCCACCTTCCAGCGCCACTCAGGCGGCCGGCTGCTGCTCAATGTGGTCACCGGCGGGGAGAGCCACGAGCAGCGCGCGTACGGCGACTTCCTCGACAAGGACGCCCGGTACGCGCGTGCGGACGAGTTCCTGCACATCGTGCGGGGCCTGTGGAAAGGAGAGGTGGTCGACTTCGCCGGCGAGCATCTGAGAGTCGAGGGCGCGCAGCTCAACCGGCTGCCCGACCCGGTGCCGGACATCTACTTCGGCGGCTCGTCCGCCGCCGCGGGCCGGGTCGCGGCCCGCCACGTCGACGCGTACCTCACGTGGGGAGAGCCCCCTACCGCCGTGGCCGAGAAGATCGCCTGGGTGTCCGGCCTCGCGGCGGCAGAGGGCCGCAGCCTCCGCCAGGGCATCCGGCTCCATGTGATCAGTCGGGACACCAGCGAGCAGGCGTGGGCGCAGGCCCAGCGGCTGCTCGACGGCATCGATCCAGCCACCGTCGATCAGGTCCAGGCAGGCCTCGCCCGCAGCGAGTCCGAAGGGCAGAAGCGGATGCTCGACCTGCACGGCGGCGGTCGCGACGGATTGGAGATCTATCCGAACCTGTGGGCTGGGGTGGGCCTGGTCCGCGGCGGAGCCGGCACCGCACTGGTGGGCAGCCACACCGAGGTCGCCGACCGGATCGAGGAGTACCACCGCCTCGGCATCACCGAGTTCGTCCTCTCGGGCCATCCCCACATCGAGGAGGCGTACTGGTTCGGCGAGGGCGTGCTGCCCATCCTGCGCAGCCGCGGGCTCTGGGAGCACCCGCAGGCCCAGCAGGACGCGGACCAACCGGCCACCATCCCCTTCGCCTCGGCGTCTCGCTGACACGACCCCTCCGCCTGGAAGCGGGACCGTCTACCTGCTCCCGTTCGGCAGCGGATGTTCAGCGTGCCCGGCTGCGTATCGCCGTTGTGGTAGGAGGTTCGCGCGGAGTGTCAGTGCCCGGTCCTCGACGTGCTCCGGACGTCGGCGCCGACCGTTGGAAATGGCATGGCGTAATATGGTGAATACGGTGCGCCGTCCGGCGGTGCCTCCCCGTCGAGGCCGGCCCTGCCCGATCGCCGCACTCCTGGACGCCGGTGTGGCCGCCCGCGCATGGCGCGGACCGCCTCGGTGACGCCTGAGCCGAGGCGGTCCGCCGGGTGCGGGTGAAGACCTGGCCACGGGTGCCGTCCGAGGAGGGCGCCGACCAGGAACCGCAGAGGTCGCGCCACCGGAAGGGGGCCCGAGATGCGCTTCGACATGATCGTGGAGACGCCGCAGAGGTCGCGCAACAAGTATGAGATGGACCCGGTCAAGCAGAGGATCCGGCTGGACCGGCTGCTGTTCACCTCGACCGCCTATCCCTACGACTACGGGTTCGTGCCCGGCACCCTGGCCGAGGACGACGATCCGCTCGACGCCCTCGTGCTCGGCGACGCTCCGACGTTCCCCGGCTGTGTGATCAGCGTCCGTCCCGTGGGGGTCTTCTGGATGCGCGACGAACGCGGCCCGGATGCCAAGGTCCTGTGCGTGCCCGCCAACGACGTCCGCTTCAACGACATCCAGGACATCCAGGACGTCCCGCCGTACGTGCTCAGCGAGATAGGCCACTTCTTCGACGTCTACAAGGACCTTGAGCCCGGCAAGAGCACCAACGTCCGTGGCTGGGAACCACGGGCGGAGGCCGAGAACGTGGTCGTCCAGGCCGTGAGCCGCCTCTCACGGCCGTAGGCTTCCCCGGGCGGATCCGAGCGCGATCTTGGAATGGATCTCCGGCGAGGTACGGCCGGCGTGGCCCTGTGAAGGCGGGCTGCCGGTCGACTAACTGAGCAACCCCCGTCGATAGCCCTCGCCGACGGCGGCGGCGCGGTCGCGGACGCCGAGTTTGTCGTAGATGTGCAGCAGGTGGGTCTTGATGCTGGCCTCGCTGATGAAGAGTTTGGCGGCCGCCTGGCGATTGGAGGCTCCGTCGGCGACGAGGGCGAGGACCTGGAGCTCGCGGTCGGTGAGGGCGGCCTTGACCGGTCTGCGCACCTGGCCCATCAGGCGGCCGGCGACGGAGGGGGACAGGACCGGCTCGCCCGCGGCGGCGGCGCGGACGGCGCGCAGGAGTTCGTCGGTGGGGGCGTCTTTGAGGAGGTAGCCGGTGGCGCCGGCTTCGATGGCGGGCAGGACGTCGGAGTCGCCGTCGAAGGTGGTCAGGACGAGGGTCTTGATGTGGGGGTGGGAGTGGCGCAGGGCGGTGATGGCGGTGACGCCGTCCATTTCGGGCATGCGCAGGTCCATGAGGACGAGGTCGACCTCGAGCGCGACGGCGCGGTCGATGCCCTCGCGGCCGTTGGCGGCTTCGCCGGCGACGTCGATGTCGGGTTCGGCTTCGAAGGCGGCGCGCAGGCCGTCGCGGACGATGGGGTGGTCGTCGACGATGAGGAGGCGGATCACCGGGGGTTTCCTCGGAGCGCGGGGACGGTGGCGCTGACGGCGGTGCCCTCGCCGGGCGTGCTCTCGATTTCGAGGGAGCCGCCGACGCCGCGCAGGCGTTGTCTCATGCTGCTGAGGCCGAATCCTTTGCCGTTGGGATTGTGGATGCCGGTGCCGTCGTCGCGGACGTCGAGGAGGACGACGGCGTCGGTGTAGGAGAGGGTGAGGCCGGCGCGGGTGGCGCCCGCGTGTTTGGCGACGTTGGCGAGGGCCTCCTGGGCGACACGGAAGAGGGTGACCTCGATGGCGGGGCTGAGGGGGACGCGGTCGCCGGTCACCTCGACGTGGAGGTCGACGCCGGTGGTCTGGGTCCAGTTGCGGGCCAGGGTGGTCATGGCCTCGGGGAGGTGGGCGTCCTCGAGCTGGTGGGGCTGGAGGGCGGCGACGGAGCGGCGGGCTTCGGTGAGGCTGTCCTGGGCGAGGTCGAGCGCGAGTTCGAGGTGGGTGTCGGAGTCCTCGACGCGTTGGGCGGCGCGTAACTGGGTGATGATGCCGGTGAGGCCCTGGGCGAGGGTGTCGTGGATCTCGCGTGCCATGCGCTGGCGTTCGTCGAGGATGCCGGCCTGGTGGGCCTGGGTGAGGAGCTGGGCGTGGAGGTCGGCGTTCTCCTCCAGGGCGGTCTGAAGGTCGCTGACCGCTTTCTGGTATTTGCGCTGCCGCTCCTCGATCCTGATGCCCGCGATGCAGCCGCCGCCGATGGCGACGGTCTGCACGGCGATGATCGCCAGGTGGAAGGCGATGAGCTGGATGGTGGCCTGGGTCCAGTCGAGCGTCGAGCCGTACAGGACGAAGGAGGTGGCGGCGACGGCGGCGAAGGTCCACCTGGAGGGAGCGAAGTTGGCGGCGATGAAGAAGCCGGAGATGCAGTAGATGACGAAGATGGGGTCGTGGAAGGTCAGCAGCGCGGTGGTGGCCAGGAGGCCGACGAAGTGAACGGTGACGGCGACCCTCCGCCGGCGTACGGCGGCGGGGAGGAGGACGTGGGCGCCGAGAATCCAGGCGAGGGCCAGGGCGGTGAGCACGAGGGTGCGGGGGATCTTGCCCTCGGGCTGGTCGGGTGAGGCCAGGCTGATGACGAGGGAGGCGGCGAGGGTGATGTAGGGGACGATCTCGACGACGTGCCCGAAGCGTCGCTCCCAGGTGGAAGGGGGGAAGGGGTCGTTCATCCGGGGGGTGCCCCTCCTCTCGGGTACGAATGGGTTTCACCCGGTGGTGGCCGACGAGGACGAGCTTAGGCGCATGGGGATCAAGATGGCGTAGCCGTACATCAGCAGTCCTAGAGCGATCATGAAGATGATGGTGGGCCACTGCCAGATCGGCGGGAGATGAAGGGCGAGGAACCATACGCGCTCCTCGATGCCGAAGATCTTCATGACCATGGGCACGAGTCCCTGGGGGAACAGGGGAAGCCAGGCGATGGTGTAGCTGATCATGACGCCGATGCGGTGGTGGATGGGGAGGTCCGCGGTGGTGGGTTTGTCGGCCTGGGGCGCCGGGCCGTGCTTCATGAGGTTGAGCAGCTCGATCCCGTGGCTCTCGAGCCTGCGGTAGGCGATCCTGCCGAGCCCCCAGGCGCTGAGGACGCCGGTCAGCACACCGGTGGCGATGCCGGCCCAGGGGTTGAGGAGAATGGCGCCGGCCGCGGGCAGGGCGATGGCGGGGACCGCGACGAGCACGAGCCAGGCGAGGCTGGTTTCGGCGGTTTCGTCGGCGCCGGTGCTGAGCGGGTTGCCGCCGCGTTTGTGAGGGTCGGTGCCGGGGACGAGCGAGGTGACGGCGAGCAGGACGATGATCCCGGCGCCGCCGCCGAGGAGGGCGGGGAGCAGACCGAGTACCCACGGCCAGGCCCAGGTCTCGCCGCTGACGAGGGTGCCGGCCAGGGTGAGGACGACGGCGGCCGGGCCGATGATGAGGAGCCAGGCCAGCTGGCGGCCGCGGACGTCGGCGCGTTCCGCACCGGGGGTCATGAGGGTGAGCCAGAGAGCGGTCCCGTCGGCGCCGTAGAGGTTGGCCGAGGACGCGGCGGCCATGACGATCGCGATGAGTCCCGTGAAGGGGACCATGATCCAAGCGTCGATGGTGACGAGCAGGAGAGGGGTGACGACGGCGTAGGAGAAGGCGAGGGCAAGGAGCTGGATGCGGACGAGATCGCGCCACCAGACACGCAGTTCCTTGGCGGCGGTGACGCGGGCGCCGCTGGTGGTGGGGAAGGGGCGGGGCGCGCCGCGGCGGGGCGGCACACCGCCGCGTGCGGCCGAGACGACGCGCCGCGACAGCAGGCCTGCCCAAGCAGCCAGGAGAAGGGCGATCACACCGGCGTTGGCGGCGAGGACGGCGAGGGCGAGAAGCCAGGGGGCTTCGATGGCGGCCACGCCCCATCCGGAGGGCAGGGCGCGGACGAGGACCTCAGACCAGGCGGTGGTGTCGGCGCCGCCCAGAGCCACGATGGGTGCCCAGCCGTTGCTGCACAGGGCGATGGCGGTGCCGATCACGATGCCGACGGCGGCCGCGGTGGCGCGGGATCTGACGAACAGGCCGATGAGCGCCACGATGACGCGGGAGATCATCACCATGGTGACGAGCGTGGTCACGGCCGCTGCCAGGCCGATGAGCACTCCGGCCGGACCGAAACGCCAGCCGTACACGGGCAGGGACAGCAGGGCGATGAGATTGACCGCGGGTGCGGGGCCGGCGAAGGCTCCGGCGAGCAGTGCCGTGGCGATCCGGCCTGGCGTGGCCGGGAGCATGGAGAAGTATTCGGGGCGGAGGGCCTCGTTGCCGCCCCCGACGAAGATGGGGCCGAAGATCCAGCCGGAGAGCCACGCGGCCAGGGTGAGGGGCAGGTAGGCGGGCCACAGGACGGCGACGGCGATCGTTCCGAAGGCCAGGATCAGCCCGGCCGAGACGCCGATGTAGAGGTTGGAGGCGTTGTCGCCGCGCAGGGAGTTGCGCATGAGCGTCAGCCGCATGCGGATCATGTGCTGTGCCAGGTCGGCCGGGCCGGGGGTCAGGAGGTGAGCCATGCCAGTCCCTCCGTTCCTCCGGTGCGGGCGCCGACGAGGTCGACGAAGGCGTCCTCCAGGGTTCCGGTGCCGCGTACGTCGGCCAGCGGCCCGGCGGCTACGAGGCGGCCGTCGGAGATGACGCCCACGTGGTCGCAGAGCTGCTCGACCAGGGCCATGACGTGACTGGAGATGATCACGGAGCCGCCGTTGCCTACGAACCTGCGCAGGATGGTCTTGATCGTGGCCGCGGAGACGGGGTCGACGGCCTCGAAGGGCTCGTCCAGGACGAGCAGGCGGGGCGCGTGCAGGAGGGCGACGGCCAGGCCGATCTTCTTGCGCATGCCGGTGGAGTATTCGATGACCAGGGTCCGCTCTGCGGAGTCGAGTTCGAGGATCTGGAGGAGTTCGTCGGTGCGCTCGGTGACGACGGCGGGCGGCAGGCCGCGCAGCAGGCCGAGGTAGGTGAGGACCTCGCGGCCGGTGAGCCGTTCCGGCATGGCGTTGCCGTCGGGCAGCACGCCGATCAGTCCCTTGGCCTGGACGGTGTCGCGCCAGACGTCGACGCCGAAGATCTTGGCGCTGCCGGCGTCGGGGCGGAGCAGGCCGACGGCCATGGCCAGGGTGGTGGTCTTGCCGGCGCCGTTGGGGCCGACCAGGCCGTAGAAGGATCCGGCGGGGACGGTGAGGTGGATGTCGTCGACGGCCACGTGGTCGCCGAAGGCTTTGCGGAGTCCGGCGGTGCGGAGGGCGGGCTCCCGGTGTGTTGGCATGTCTTGAGCATCGCGGGGGGGCGGGGGTGGCGGATCGTCCGGGCGGGGAGCGGGACGGTGGATTCCGGCATCAACCGATCGGTTGATGCCGGAAGATCGGCGGACGGTGGTCAGCGCCCCCGTGGAGGGGCGGTGGACTGCCGGTTCACCAGGGTGAGCGGCAGCAGGACGGACCGGGCCGGCCGGTTCGGGGCCCGCAAGCGCTCCAGGAGCAGGTGCGCGGCCTCGGCCCCGACCTCGTAGTGGGGGATGCGCACCGTCGTGAGCGGAGGGCTCAGCTTGTCGACGAAGGGCATGTCGTTGAAGCCGACCACGGAGACGTCGCCCGGGCACGACAGCCCGCGCTCCGCCAGGGCGTCGTAGCAGCCGAGCGCGAGGAGGTCGTTGCCCGCCAGGACGGCGGTGAACTCGACCCCGTCGTCGAGGAGCTCGGCGACCGCCTTCGCGCCGGCGGTCTCGGCCCACGCGGAGCAGAGCTTCAGGCGCGACGGGGAGTTCTCCAGCCCGTGGTCCTCCAGCGCCTGCCGGAAGGCGCGCAGGCGGTTCACCCCGGTGGAGAGGTCCTGGGGACCGGCGAGGTGGACGATCTTCCGATGACCGAGTTCGACGAGATGGCGCATCGCCATCGCGACGCCTCCGGCGTCGTCACCCGTCACCGAGGGGATATCGGACAGGGCGAGCCTGCGGTTCACCAGGACGGTGGGGGTGCCGCCGGCGGCCAGCCGCTCGAGGAGCGGGTGATGGAGGCGCGCCGTCGCGAAGACGAAACCTTCGACGCTCCTGTTCTGGAGGGACTCGACGACGGCCGTCTCGCGGTCGGGGTCGTTGTCGGTGTTGACGATCCAGGCGTTGTACCCGACGCCGCCGAGCACGTCCTCGACGCCCCTGACGATCGGCGGGAACAGGGGGTTGGTGAGGTCGGGGATGACCAGGCCGATGCTTGAGGAACGTGCCGTCTTGAGGCTGCGGGCGATGGGGTTCGGCTGGTAGCCGAGCGAGTCCGCGACCCGGTGCACCCGCTGCGCCGTCTCGTCGTTGACCAGGTGGCGCGTCTCGGGATTCAGCGCGCGGGAGGCCGTCGCCGGGTGGACGCCCGCCTCGCCGGCCACGTCCTTGAGCGTCGGCCGCCGTGCCGCTGAGGCGGCCTGGACGCCGGGCTCGGTGGCGGGGGACGGAGGCGTCACGGCGCGGCTCCCGGCAGGAAGCGCTCGTCCAGGAGCCCGGTGTCGCGCAGCAGGGCGCCGGCGAGGTCGGCCGAGCCGGCGTGGTGGCGCGTCCGCAGTGTCACCAGCGTGTCAAGCGACTCCCGGTCCACGCGGCCGCCGGCGACGAGTCCCTCCTCGGGGTCGGCGAGCAGCTCGACGTACCGCCGGACGTCGTCGTCGCCCAGCTTCAGGAGCCGCGCGGTGACCGACGACGCGAGTTCGTGGAGGCGCCCGGCGGCCAGCTGTCCCGCGGTGTCCACGATGACGCGGGTCAGCGCCGCGAGCGACTCCTCCTCGTGCCCCCCGGCGCTCGCGAGGACCGTCGCGACGTACGGGCCGAGCTCTCTGGCACGCGAGAGCCTGTGGCAGCCGGCCCCCTCGGCGCGAAGGTCGTTCCCCGCGTTGAGCACGGTCACCGCGCACCGCCCCTCGGCCAGCGCCTCGGCGCGCCGGGGGGTCGATCCGAGCGCGGTGATCTCGCAGTCGATCCCCGCCTTGACGCCCTGCCGCGCGAGCAGCTCGTAGGCCACGAAGGCGAAGCCCGAGGTGGGGACGTCGACGGCGAGGACACCCCCGCGCAGCGAGTCGACGTCCTTCACCCCGGGGGCGGTGAACAGCGACAACCCGAGGCCGCGGTCGACGGCGGCGAGAATCCTCAGGTCGGCGGTGCTTCTGAGGGGGTTGTCCGCGACGAACCGGTAGGCTAGGACGTTGTCCGGGCTGGTGATGGCCGCGTCGAGCTCGCCTGCGAGCAACGCGGCGAACTGCTCGGGGGAGCTGCGTGCGGGCACCTGGGTGATCGCGAGCCCGGCTGCGTCGAGTGCTCCGGTCGCCGCGGCGACGCCGAGCACCACGGATGGGCTGAACGTGCCGATCCGCAACGTACGCATGGTCCACCTCCTCTGGTGACAGGATAGAGCAAACGATTGCTGCGCAAGGATACGCGGCGCCGGGCGAATGAGGTCCATTCGCTTTCGGCTTTCGCATGCAATCGATTGCGTCATCATGCGGGCAGCTCGGGGCAGCCGGCCCGCGAGGTCTAAAGATCACGAATATGAATGATCGTCGGGTTTGAAAGCCCTTCATTTTTGAGATCCGGGATCCGGAGGCACCGGGCGGCGGAGTCGGCGGGCGAGAAGTTGTTGACGCCGTCGTAATCCTTAGGTAACGTGCCGCAAACGATTGCAGTGTGAATCGCGTCACAGCCCGTTCGCGCCGGCACGCAAGCGCCGCGCACTGGTTGAGCAAGGAGCTGAAATGGTGCACGTCGGGTCTCGCCAGACCGAACGTCCGGCCAAGGAGCACGCGAGTACCGTCGGATCCACGCTGATCGAGGCGACTGAGGTCAGTGCGGGATACGACAACCAGCGCGAACGCACGCGACTGATCGCGCTGCGCGACATCTCCCTCACGGTGACGCAGGGTGAGTTCCTGGCCATCGTCGGTCCGTCGGGGTGCGGCAAGACCACCCTGATCAACATGATCGCCGGATTCGTCAAACCCATCTCCGGCTCGGTCAAGGTGCGAGGCGTGGAGGTCGGCGGTCCCGGGGCCGACCGCGCGATGGTGTTCCAGGACTACGCCCTGCTGCCGTGGCGAACCGTCGAACGCAACGTGGAGTTCGCGATCGAGAACCGGCGAGGACACGTCCCCAAGCCCGAACGGCGGCGCCGCATCGCCGACGCCCTGAAGCTGGTGGGGCTGGCCGGATTCGAGAAGTCCTACCCGCACGAGCTCTCCGGCGGCATGCGCCAGCGGGTCGGCATCGCCAGGGCGCTCGTCGGCGAGCCCGAGATCCTGCTGATGGACGAACCGTTCGGCGCCGTCGACGCCATGACGCGCGAGGCCATGCAGGCCGAGCTGGAGAAGATCATCGCCGAGACGCGGCAGACCGTCGTGTTCATCACCCACTCGATCGACGAGGCCATCACGCTCGGCGACCGCATCGTCGTGGTGTCCAACCGCCCCGGAACGATCCGGGAGATCATCGACGTCGACCTGCCGCGCCCCCGGTTCGACGAGCGCAACGACATCAAGCGATCGGCCAGGTTCGGCGAGATCCGCAGCCATCTCTGGCAGCTTCTCGCGGACGAGGCGCTCGGCGCCAAATCGGGATCCGTCGCGCAGCAGGAGGTCGAGACCCGATGACGCACGCCGTTCCGGCCGGGCAGAGCACCCGGGGCACCGCCCAGATCGAGACGATCGCCGTCAACAGGTACGCGCGGTTCAGGAGCACGGCGATCACGATCGTCAACCTGTCGGTGTTCTTCCTGATCTGGGAACTCGTCGCGCGTGCCGAGCTGATCAACGCCCTGTTCTTCCCCAGGGCGTCGGCCATGTTCGAAGCCATCTACACCGGGTTCGCCGACGGAACGATCTGGCCCGAGCTGTCGCACAGCATCTCGAACTTCCTGATCGGGCTGGCCATCTCCATCGCCATCGGCATCCCCGTCGGCCTTCTGATGGGGGCGAGCAAGGTCGCGGACCTCATCCTGAGCCCCTATGTCTGGGCGATGGCGTCGCTGCCCAGGGTCGCCCTGATCCCGTTGCTGATCCTCATCATGGGATTCGACAACTCGATGCAGCTGACCATCATCGTCCTCTCGGCCGTCTTCCCGATCATGGTCAACTGCATGGCCGGCGTGAAGACCGTCGACCCCTCGCTGCTGCGCGCCGGGCGGGTGTTCGGGACCAGCCGCCTGCAGACGTATTCCAAGATCATCTTTCCGTTCACGCTGCCGTTCGTGATCTCGGGCGTGAACCAGGGGATCGCTCGAGGCCTCGTCGGGATGCTGATCGGCGAGCTTCTCGGCGGCGGCGGCAACGGCCTCGGCTTCCTGCTCGACCGGGCCGGCGACCAGTTCGACGCGCCGATGCTGTACGCGGTCCTGATCCTCCTCGCCATCATGTCCGTCGGTCTCATCCAGTCCATGCGCTGGCTGGAGCAACGCGCCGCGCCGTGGCGGGACACCTCGCGCGCGTGACCACGTCCTCGGATTCCTCGACGATGTCGCCCCCCTCGACCCAGATCTCGCCACAGGCAGAGCAGGAGTCAAGCTCATGAACGGATTCACCCGGTGCCTCGGAACGATCGGCGTGTCACTCCTCTTCGCGGGCTCGCTGGCCGGATGCGGTGGCTCCGGCGACAGCGCCGGCACCGCCGCCGGCGGCGGTGCCGGCAACGCGCCCATGGACGCCGTCAAGGCCAACGTGCCCAAGAGCGAGACCGACGTCAGCGGGACGATCGACAAGAGCAAGGTCAAGAAGAGCCTCGTGGTCGGGGTGGACAACCCGTACTACCTCTTCCACCACGACATCGAGGTCGCGCTCGTCAAGGGCTACTTCAAGGAGTTCGGCATCGACTCCGTCGAGATCAAGACGATCGAGGACCCGCTGCCGCCGCTCATCGGCGGCTCGCTCGACCTGGCCCTGTACGACACCGACACGGCGATCACCGCGGCCAAGAAGAGCGGCCAGGGCCTGCGGTTCCTCTCGGTCTACCTCGGTGGCGAGGCGAACATCCTGGGGGTGGGCAAGGGGATCACCTCGGGGGCCGACCTGAAGGGCAAGACCATCACCGGCGGCCAGTTCGGCAGCCGCAACGACGCGATCATCCGTCAGCTGCTCCGGGACAACGGCGTCGAACCCGACAGGGACGTCAAGATCGTCAGCACCGGCGGCCAGTCGAACGAGCGGCTGCAGTCGGTGATCGCCGGCACCGTCGACGGCGCCAGCATCCAGTTGCGCCACCGCACGGTGCTGGAGAAGGCGGGCGGCAAGGTCCTGTTCCAGGAGACCCGCGAAGTGCCGCAGAGCGGCTGGTCGGCGAACAAACTCCTCCAGGAGAGCCCCGAAACCGTGACCGCGTTCCTCGCCGCCACCCTGAAGGCGCGTCAGTTCATCACCGACCAGGCCAACAAGGACGAAGTGCTCACCATCATGCGCGACAGGAAGTTCGACATCCCGGCCGAGTACGCGGACGCGTACGGGGCGGAGAACGCGCCGGACTACCACGTGAGCGACGGCGGATTCAAGCCGGCGGACATGGACAAGTTCATCGGTGACCAGATCGCCTACAAGACGGTGCCCGAGGGGACGGACTGGCGCGAGTTCACCTACCTCCTCCCGCTCTGGCGCGCGCAGAAGGCTCTGGGCCTTCCGCTCAACCCCGCGCTCGCGGACATGTGACCCGATGCGCGTGGAAACCGCCGAGGCGAAGGGCCTGCGACTGCTCGCGCATCACGATCTCGACGGCAGGGGCGACGGGATGCAGGTGATGCGTCACGAGAACACCCTGTACGTCGGCCATGCGGGGACGTCGAGGGCGGGAACCTCGATCCTCGACGTCTCGGACCCCCGGCGCCCGAAGCTGGTGGATCAGTGGCCGGCGCCGGACAACACGCACACGCACAAGGTGCAGGTCGCCGACGGCCTGCTGCTGGTCAACCACGAGCGTTTTCCGTACCGGCCCACCGCCCCGCTGGGACCGCACTCGGCGGGCCTGGCGATATACGACCTCGCCGATCCGCCGGCGCCGAGACGGATCGCGTTCTGGGAGTCCTCCGGCAAGGGCGTTCACCGGATCGTGTGGGAGGGCGGGCGGTTCGCCCACGTCTCCGTCACGCCGGAGGGCTTCACCGACCGGATCTGGATGATCCTCGACCTGTCGGACCCGTACCACCCGGTGGAGGCGGGCCGGTGGTGGTGGCCCGGCCAGTGGGAGGCCGGAGGCGAGCGGCCGGACTGGCCGGCCGGGCGACGGCACGCGGCGCATCACGCGCTGCTCGACGGAGACATCGCCTACCTCGGCTACGACGACGCGAATCTCGTGGTCCTCGACATCGCGGACCCCTCCCGCCCCCGGGCGATCGGGTTCTGCCGATGGGAGGGCGGCGCCACGCACACGTGCCTCCCGCTGCCCGGCCGTGACCTGCTCGTCGTCACCGACGAGCAGCAGCAGGACGGACCGCGCGCGCCGGCCCGGCGCATCCACCTGATCGACGTCGGTGATCCGGCGAACCCGCGCTATCTGGCGGCCCTCCCGGAGCCGGAGGGCGACTTCGGCGCGCTGCCCATGCGGTACGGGCCGCACTGCCTGCACGAGAATCGCGCGGGGTCGTTCCAGAGCGGGCGCCTGGTCTTCGCGACGTACTTCAGCGCGGGGGTCCGGGTCTACGACCTGGAGGATTCCGGCCGTCCACGCGAGATCGCGCACTGGGTCTCGCGGACGCCGCCCGGTCAGGCCGCCCCACAGGCGAACGACCTGTTCGTCGATCGCGACGGCCTCGTCTGGGTGACCGACCGCACGAACGGAGGGCTGTTCGTCCTGGAGCCCGAGGGCGAACTCGCCGCTTTGATGTAAATGTGTGCTTTGGGGCCGTCTGCCTTGGGGCCGTCTCCATGGCGACGAGACACCCAGCTCGTTCCATCACCGAAACGAGCGACCACCCCTTCCCACCCGAGGCCTGCCCCCGGTCTTCTCGATCCTCCAGGCCTGGATTGTGGAGGACCGAGGTTCCCCGGGTCGGGCGGAGCGAGGCGTGAAGCAGTCGGCAGGCCGGTGACTTTGCGGAATCGAGCACGTGCTTTTGGTGACGTAGTTTAACCTTTACCTATGGTGGCTACAGTAAAGGTTATGGAGTACGGCAAGAGAACACGTGTCAGGCGTGAGGGACCGGCGCGCATTTCCAGCAAGAACCAAGTGACTCTGCCGGCCGCCGTGCTGCGCAAGCTCGGGCTTCGCGCGGGAGACCCGATCGACATAACCGAGGAAGGCGGCCAGATCGTCATCCGGCGGCATCGCAGCCGCTTCGACGGTGTCATCGGCACGGTCCCCGGCTTCACCGAAGCCGTGGACGTCGAGGCAAGCCGCGAAAGCTGGAGCTGACGGCGTGCCGACGGTGATACTCGACACCAACATCATCTCCAGTCTCCTCAATCCCGACGACGCGCTCCACCTTGACGCCTTCGCCGCGGTCCGCCGCTGGGAGGACCAGGCGGCGTCCTTCGCCATTTCTGTGATCACGTGGAGCGAGCTACGGGTTGGTGCGGTCCGCAGGGGAGCCGAGGCCGAGAAGGCGCTCGCGGAGTTCCGTACCGCCGCCCTCGATCGGATCGTCGGGGTGGACGAGGCGACGGCCGAGAGCGCGGCCCAGCTCAGAGCCGGAGATCTGACCGTTCGGATGCCGGATGCCCTCATCATCGCGACCGCACGTGAGGTGGGGGCCGCAGCGCTGCTCACCGCGGATCGGAAGTTCCCGGGCGTCGCGCCGGAACTCGTCGAGCTGGTCCGTCCGAGCTGATCCGCGGGATCGGGGTCCCGGGACTGTCCGGCTGAGAACCAGCGCCAACGACTGAGCCGCAGATCAGAAGGTGTTTCGGTCGGCGAGGTTGGTTCCGGGTGGTCCATCCGCGCTTGCGTCAAAGGTGCGCTAAGAGCCCTTTACGTCTTCGGCCAGACCTCGGTTGCGGAGGTGGGCCAGAGAGCCGACGTACTTGAGCATCAGGCGGGCGAACTCCAGGCGGTCGTGGTCCGACCAGTCGGCGGTGATGTATTCGAACGCCGAGCGCTGGTGGCGACGGAAGCGGGCCATGAGCTCGGCGCCTTCCGGGCTGAGCTGCAGGACGGTGCGGCGGCCGTCCTGCTGGGAGGCGGCGCGGATCAGGTAGCCGGCCTTGATGTTGTCGGTGACCATTCGGCTGGCCACCGAAGGATCCACGGCCAGGAATTCGGCCACCGCCCCGACAGTGATCTCCTTGCCGGAGTCCTGGGTGTGCTCCAGGACGATGTTGAGCACGAGGGTCCGGCTCAGGTCCTTGGCCGAGATCGGGTTTTCGACCTCCAGCAATGAGGTGCGGCGCAGCTTGGAGAACGCGGAGCCCACGGCGTCCAGCAGCTCGTCGGCCGTTCGTGGCTCGCTCGTCGTCATGTGCCCATCGTATATCCGTGAACCTCCGAAGACATGTGTTGACGCGAAAATACATGCATGACAGCATGCATATGCATAACACCATGAACGGAGAAGATCATGACTATCCTCATCACCGGTGCCCGCGGCAGGGTCGGTCAAGCGGTCATTTACCGCCTCCACTCCGCAGGTATCTCCGTCCGCGCCGCCAGCGCCAATCCCGCTGAACTGACCGTCCCCGCCGGTGTCGAAGTCGCCGAGCTCGGGCTCAACCGGCCGGAGACCTTCGAAGCCGTGCTCCGCGGCGTCCGCCAGGTGTTCCTCTACCCCGAGCCCGACGGCATCGACGCCTTCATCAAGACCGCCGAGGCCGCGGGCGTCGAGCACGTCGTTCTGCTGTCCTCCTCCTCGGTCCTCGACCCCGGCGCCGAGACCGACCCGCTGGCCTCACACAGCCTTAAGGTCGAGCAGGCCCTCGCCTCCTCCGATCTCACCTGCACGTTCCTGCGCCCGGACGCCTTCGCCAGCAACGCGCTCGGCTGGGCCTACTTCATCGGCCAGAATCTGCCGATCCAGCTCGCCTACCCGGACGCGGACATCACGCCCATCCACTCCGAGGACCTCGCGGACATCGCCGTCGAGGCCCTGAGCGGCGGTTCCCTCAAGGGCCGCTCGATCACCCTCACCGGCGCGCAGTCGCTCACCTTCCGCGAGCAGCTCGCCGTTCTGTCCGAGGTCCTCGAGCGCGACATCCTCGTCGTGAAGATCACTCACGCCGAGGCCGAGCAGCAGATGAGCCAGTACATGCCCGCCCCGATGGCCGCTTCCCTGCTTGCCCTCTGGTCCGCCGCGTCCGCTCGCCCCGCCGCCATCGCCGACACCACCCAGACCCTTCTCGGCAAGCCCGCCCGCAGCTTCCAGCAGTGGGCACGTGAGAACGCCGCCGCCTTCACCCAGCGCTGACCTCGCCGGTCCTCCGTTCAGGCGGCGCCCCTTCCTTCCCTTAAGGCCTCCCCATGTCCACCCTCCTGGCTCCCGTGCCGCCGCATTCCGCCGATCACAGACGCTGGGCCGTCCTTGCCGTCGTCCTCTTCGCCGCAATCGTCGACCTTCTCGATGCGACGATCACCAACATCGCCGCCCCGACCATCGCCGCCGACCTGCGCGGCGGAGACGCCCTCGTCCAGTGGCTCGGCGCGAGCTACTCCCTGGCCATGGGCGTCCTACTCGTGGTCGGCGGACGGCTCGGCGACAGGTTCGGGCGTCGCCGCCTGTTCCTGATCGGAATCACCGGCTTCACCCTCGCGTCCATCGCCTGCGGCCTGGCCTTCGACCCCGCGTCCATCGCCTGCGGCCTGGCCTTCGACCCCGCGTCCATCGCCTGCGGCCTGGCCTTTGACCCCGCGTCCATCATCGCCTTCCGGCTGCTTCAGGGAGCCTTCGGCGCCCTGCTGATCCCGCAGGGCTTCGGCATCCTCGGCGCGGTATTCCCCCGCGACGAGATCGGCAAAGCATTCGGCGTCTTCGTCCCCGCCCTGGGCCTGTCCGCCATCGGCGGCCCTATCCTCGCCGGATTGCTTATCGACGCCAATCTGTTCGGCCTCGGCTGGCGCTCCATGTTCCTGATCAACATCGCGCTCGGCGGCTTCGCGATCGGCCTGGCCGCCCGGCTCCTGCCCCATGACACCGGCGACCGGACGGTCACCGTCGACGGCCTCGGCTCCGGCCTGCTCGCAGCCACGATGATCGGCCTCCTGTACGGCCTGGTCGAGGGCTCCAGCCATGGCTGGACGCTGCGCCCGATCCTCTCCCTGGCGGTCGGCGCGGGCCTCTTCGCCCTGTTCTGCCTGCGTCAGCGCGCCGCGGTCAGCCCACTCATCGAGCCCTCGCTGCTGACGAACCGAGGCTTCACCTCCGGCCTGCTCCTCGGACTGGTCTTTAACGCGGCAGTCTCCGGCCTGCTGTTCGTCCTGTCCCTCTTCCTGCAGGACGTGCTGCACCGCACGCCGACGCAGGCATCTCTCGGCCTCGCGCCGATCGCGGCAGGCATCATCGTCTCCTCGATCACCGTGCACAACCTCATCGCTCGTATGGGCCGCACCCTGATTCTGATCGGCCTGACCCTCACCCTGACCGGCACCCTCTCACTGCTCGCACTGGTGCAGACCCAGGGATCCGACCTGGCCGGCTGGGCGCTCATCCTGCCGGTGTTCGTCATCGGCCTGGGCCTGGGCACATGCTTCGGCACCATCTACGAGGTCACCCTGGGTGACCTCGACCCGAAGGAGTCCGGCAGCGCCAGCGGCTCGCTGTCGGCCACCCAGCAATTGGCCAACAGCGTCGGCGCCGCGGCCATCACCACCATCTACCTCCACACCTCCGGCGGCACCGCCCTCAGCCTGGCCGCCGTCGCCGCCGGCGTGTTCGTCTGCTGCGGCCTCGTCCGGCTCATGCCACGCAAAGCCCAACCTCGACTTCACTGAGGAGCACCGATCATGAAACCCATCGGTTACTGGCTCAACCGCACCGACGAAGCCCTCACCCATCACATGAACGGCATGCTGAACGAGTTCGGCCTCACCCGGATCGCCTGGCAGGTCCTCAACGTCGTCGAAGACACCCCTCAGGTCTCGGACACCGACGTCCTATCGGTCCTCGCGGCCAACGCCGATGTCCCCACCCTGACCGCCGTCATCGAAACCGTGCTCGCCGACGGTTGGGTGACCCGCCCCACATCGGACCGGCTCACCCTCACCTCCGACGGACGTCGGCGTCTGGCCAAGGTCGCCGAACGCGTCAACGCGTTTCGTGAGCTGTCGATGTCTGGCATATCCATGAACGAGTACCTCACGGCCGTCGGCGTCCTCGAACGCATGACCCACAACATCGAGGCCCGCCGGACAGGAATCGAACGATGAAGGCCGCCCACACCACGACGGGCTCCGCACGGTCCTGATCAGCCGTACGGCCGCGAGGCGTCGAAGGGAAGGGTGAGCAGGCCGGGCGGGAACCGGTGCAGGGAGCGGCAGCCGGTGTCGGTGACCACGACCATCTCACCGGTCTGCACGCCGGCGGAGAGATCGGGGGTGCAGACGTTGGGCTGCACCACGAGCGTCGTCCCCGCGCGCAGCGGCTCGGCGTGCAGGCCGCGCGGGGTGAGGTCGCGCCCGCTCAGAACGGGAGGCAGGTATCCACCGCCGAGTCCATGGAGGAGATCGTCGACGGTCGACAGCCCTTCGGCCCGGACATGACGCAGGCTCGCCAGCAGCTCGGCGGGCGGGACCCCGGCGCGCAGGCGGCCCATGACCTCGTCACGGACCGTCTCGGCGACCGCGTGCAGCCGCCGGTACAGCGCGGGGGGCTCGGCGCCGACCACCGCGGTGCGCAGCAGTTGGGCGGGGTGGTCCTGTCCCCAGCCCGCACTGAGCTCGAACACCACGACGGACCCGGGCCGCGTTACGCGCTCGCCCGGCCACTGGGCCGGGACGCAGCGGTCGGGCGCGCTCATCGACGTCGTCGTGACGTAGCAGATGTGGTGCGTGCCCCCCTCCGCGCGGTAGGCGTGCTCCGCGGCGGCGACCATCTCCCGCTCGCTCGCCCCCTGTCCGGCGGCGTCGAGCAGGGCCGCCGCGCCCAGGTCGGTCAGCGCCGCAGCGTGCTCCAGCCACCGCAGTTCCTCGTCGGATTTGACCATGCGCAGGCGGGTGTAGTGCTCGTCCAGCGTCACGACGGCGCTCGCCCACCCGCCGACGGCGTCCCGCACCCTGGCCGGGACCGGGCCGACGAGGCCGACCCGGCACGCGGGGCCGAGCCGCCGCAGAGCCCGCACCGCCGCGTGCGCCGGGTCGTCGCCGATCGGGCCGGCCTCGTCGCCGAGGTCCGCGGCGAGAACGGTGCGCCGGGCGTCGGGCACGTGGTTGTGGAATCCGACGAGCAGATGTCCCGCCCCGTCCGCCGGGAGCACGAAGAGCGCCTCCCGGGTGACCGGCCAGGTGGTGAGCCAGGGGATGGCACTACCGGTCCGGTTCGCGCCGTACGCGAGGACGACGTCCGCGCCGTGCGCCGTGGCGGCGGCCCGCATGAGCGCACGTCTGGAATGCAGTTCCCCGGTGCTGAACGGAGCGGGGGCGACGAGTGGCGATCTGAAGAGCGGCGTTGACATGACTCTTATGATCGAACAGTATGCAACCGATTGCAATGAGAGGAGTAGATCATGGACGAGCTCGTCGCCTCGGCGGTCTCGCACTGGGCTCCGAGGTTCACGACGAACGGGGTCGCGGTCGCGGACTTCGAGCGCGTGACGTCCGGTCTGAAGGACTGGGACGGCTGGTGCTCCGCGTGGTCGCAGGTGGGGGCGGAGTACGAGGCTCTCGGTGCCGAGGCCGTGGAGGAGGGCCGCCTCCGCTCGGCGGGACAGCATTACGTCCAGGCCGCCGTCTGCCATCACTTCGGCAAGTTCCTCTTCGTCCAGGACCCGGTCCGGATGCGCGAGGCGCACCTGGCCGCGGTGCGATGCCTCGACGCCGCGCTCCCGCACCTCGACCCGCCGGGGCGGCGCGTCGAGATCCCGTTCGACGGATCACGTCTCGTCGGCGTGCTCCGTCTGCCCCGCGGCCCCGGCCCGCACCCGGTGACGGTCATGATCCCGGGCCTGGACTCCGCGAAGGAGGAGTTCCGCTCGACCGAGGCCCTCTTCCTCGAACGGGGCGTCGGAACCTTCAGCGTCGACGGTCCCGGACAGGGCGAAGCCGAGTACGACCTGGCGATTCGCGGTGACTGGGAGGTCCCGGGCGGCGCGATCCTCGACGCCGTCTCGGCGGAGCCGGACGTCGATCCGGACCGGCTCGCGGTCTGGGGGGTCAGCCTCGGCGGCTACTACGCCCCTCGCGTCGCCAGTGGCGACGGCCGGGTGCGCGCCTGTGTCGCGCTCGCCGGACCCTACGACTTCGGCGAGTGCTGGGAGCGGCTGCCGGCCCTCACCCGGGCGGCGTTCCGCGCCCGGTCCAGGGCGGAGAGCGACGGGCACGCGCGCGAGATCGCGCACACGCTCAGCCTCACGGGGCGGACCGCCTCCATCACCTGCCCGCTGCTCGTGGTCACCGGCAGGCGCGACCGGCTCATCCCGTGGCAGCACGCCGTCCGCCTCGCCGAGGAGGCGAAGGGGGAGACCCGGCTGCTGCTCCTCGACGAGGGCAACCACGGGTGCATGAACGTCGCCGCGCGGCACCGCCAGAAGACGGCGGACTGGGTGGCGACCCAGCTCGGAGCGGGTGAGTGAACCTTGACACCCGACAGGTGCCTCAGTAAATTCATGGCAATCGATTGCAAGGAGTCCGCATGAGCCTTGAACCACTCCCGCCGCCGCGCGTCGGGTGGATCGGAGCGGGCCGGATGGGAGCGGCCATGGCACGGCGGCTCGCGCGGGCCGGCGTCGACGTGGCGGTGTGGAACCGGACGCGATCGAAGGCCGAGGAACTCGTGGCCGACGGCGCGTCGGTGGCCGAGTCGATCGGCGACCTCGCCGACCGCGACGTGGTCTTCACGATGGTGTCCTCCTCGGAGGACCTTGAGCAGGTGCTGGTCGGCGAAGGCGGCCTCCTCACCGCCGGCGGCCCCGTTCCCCCGATCGTCGTCGACTGCTCCACGGTGTCGGCGGAGACCTCCGCGGAGATGCGAGCGGCCGTCAACCGGCACGGGGCCGAGTTCCTCGCCTCCCCGGTGAGCGGCAACGGCAAGGTCGTGGCGTCGGGGAAGCTCAGCTTCGTCGTCTCCGGTCCCGAGGAGGTCTACGACAAGGTCGCGCCGCTGCTCGGCGCGATCGGCCGTTCGGCCTCCTACGTGGGGGAGGGGGAGACGGCCAGGCTGGTGAAGATCTGCCACAACCTGCTGCTCGGCGTCGTGGCCCAGTCGCTCGCCGAGGTCACGGTGCTCGCGGAGAAGGGCGGCGTCTCACGGGCGGCCTTCCTCGCCTTCCTCAACGACAGCGTCATGGGCTCCACGTTCACCCGCTACAAGACACCGGCGTTCGTGAAGCTCGACTACACCCCCACCTTCACCCCCGTCCTGCTGCGCAAGGACTTCGACCTCGGGCTCAAGGCCGCCCGCGAGCTGGGCGTGGCGATGCCCGTGGCGGCCCTGACGCAGCAACTGGTGCAGGCCACCATCGGAGGCGGCCGGAGCGAGGAGGACTTCTCCGTCCTGCTCGACCAGATGGCCGCCGCCGCGGGCCTGGAGCTGAAACCCGAAGCCGCCGAGGTCGACGACGGCCTCGGCGCGGGCAAGTGAGCCGGGCACGTGAGCCGGGCGAGTGAGGAGACGCGATGAGCAGCACCACAGGACCGCTCGTGCCGGCCCCCGGACGGATGGGCGTCGACTTCGAACAGCGGGTCGACTTCGGCCGGCTCCGTGACCACCGCCTGTCCCGTGCGCGCGCCGCGCTGGACGCCTCCGAGCTCGGCGCGCTGCTCGTGTTCGACATCAACAACATCCGCTACATCACCTCGACGATGATCGGGGAGTGGGCGCGCGACAAGATGGCCCGATACGCGCTGCTGCCCCGTGAGGCCGAACCGGTCCTGTGGGACTTCGGCTCTGCGGCCAGACACCACCAGCTGTACGCGCCCTGGCTGCGGATGGAGAACTCACGTGCGGGGATGCTCGGCCTGCGCGGCTCCGTCGCACCGGAGGCGGGCCTGTTCGAGCGGGCCGCCCGCGAGATCAAGGGCGTGCTGGAGGACGCGGGCGTCGCCCATCTGCCCGTCGGCGTCGACGTCGTCGAACCGCCGATGCTCTTCGAGCTGCAACGCCTCGGCCTCGACGTGCGCGACGGCCAGCAGGTGATGCTCGACGCGCGCCAGATCAAGTCCGCCGACGAGATCGCGCTGCTGTCCACGGCGGCCGCGATGGTCGACGGCACCTACCAGACGATCGTCGACGCGCTCAAACCCGGCATCCGGGAGAACGAGGTCGTCGCGCTGGCGAACAAGCGCCTGTACGACATGGGTTCCGACGACGTGGAGGCCGTCAACGCGGTCTCGGGCGAGCGTTGCAGCCCCCACCCGCACAACTTCACCGACCGCATCATCCGGCCGGGGGACCAGGTCTACTTCGACATCATCCAGTCGTTCAACGGCTACCGGACCTGCTACTACCGGACCTTCGCCGTCGGCCGATCCACTCCCGCCCAGCGCGACGCCTACAAGCGGGCGCGCGAGTGGATCGACATCGCGATCTCCACGGTGAAACCCGGTGTCGGAACCGACGAGATCGCGCGGCTGTGGCCGCGCGCCGAGGACTTCGGGTTCGAGGACGAGATGTCGGCCTTCGGCCTGCAGTTCGGCCACGGTCTCGGCCTCGCGCTGCACGAGCGGCCGATCATCAGCCGTCTGAACTCGCTGGAGAACCCGGTCGAGCTCCAGGCGGGCATGGTCTTCGCCCTGGAGACCTACTGCCCGGCCTCCGACGGTTACTCCGCGGCACGGATCGAGGAGGAAGTCGTCGTCACGGAGGACGGCCCGCGGGTCATCACTCTCTTCCCGGCAGAGGAGCTGTTCGTTGCCAACCCCTACTGATCTAGGACTGCCCGAGACGCCCGCCTTCCGGCACGAGGTCGACGCGGAGACCGAACTCGAGCTCTACCGGTCCATGGAACGGCTGCGCAGGTTCGAGAAGCGCGCCTACGACCTGTTCCTGCAAAGCCTGGTCAAAGGCACCAGCCACCTGTCGCTGGGACAGGAGGCGATCGCGGCGGCGTTCGGGGCGAGCATGCGCCCCGACGACTGGACGTTCGCGACCTACCGCGGGCACGCGCACACCCTCGCCCGGGGGGTCGCGATGGAGCCCATCATGGCCGAGCTGCTCGGGCGATCCACCGGCCTGATGGCCGGCAAGGGCGGCTCGATGCACCTGACCAGCGTCGAACACGGCGTCATGGGCTCCTACGCCATCATCGGCGCGCACCTGACCATCGCCAACGGCGCCGCCTGGTCGGCGAAGCTGCGCGGCACCGACCAGGTCGCCGTCTGCTTCTTCGGCGACGGCACGACCAACATCGGGGCGTTCCACGAGGCCCTCAACCTCGCGGCGACCTGGAAGCTCCCGGTCGTCTTCGTCTGCGAGAACAACCAGTGGATGGAGTACACCCCGATCGGCAGCGTCACCGCCGTACCCCGCCCGGCCGCCGACCGCGCGGCGGCGTACGGCCTGGAGCCGGTCGTCGTCGACGGCAACGACGCGACCGCGATGTACGCGGCCGCGCGCGACGCCCTCCGGCACGCGCGCTCGGGGCACGGGCCGGTGCTGATCGAGGCGCTGACCTACCGGCACGGCGGGCACTCACGGGCGGATCCCGCGAAGTACCGCCCCGCCGAAGAGGTCGAGCCGTGGCTCCTGCGGGATCCGCTCGTGACCTACCGGGCGCACCTGCTGCGCAAGGGCGTGGAGGAGGGAGTGCTGAAAGGGATCGACGAAGACGTCCTGCGCGAGGTGGACGACGCCACCGAGGCGGCGAGGAACGCGCCGGAGCCGGACCTGACCCTCATCGAGCGTGACGTATGGGCTGACGGGAGCTCGGCATGGCGCAACTGACCCCTCTCCTCGACCGTGACACCCGCGCCGAAGGGAACCCGGCATGACGCTGATGACCTACCGCGACGCCGTGGCACGGGGCATCGCACAAGAACTCGAACGCGACGACAGGGTGGTCTTCCTCGGCGAGGACGTCGGCGCGGCGGGCGGCGTGTTCAAGGCGACCGGAGGACTGCTCGAAAGATTCGGGCCGCTGCGCGTCGCCGACACGCCCATCTCCGAACAGGCCATCCTCGGCGCCGCGATGGGCGCGGCGATGACCGGGCTGCGCCCGATCGCCGAGATCATGTTCTCCGACTTCCTCGCCGTGTGCTGGGACCTGGTCGCGAACGAGATCGCCAAGACCCGCTACATGACCAATGGGCAGATCTCGCTCCCGCTGGTCATCCGGACCGGAAACGGCGGCGGGCTGCGGTTCGGCGCCCAGCATTCGCAGAGCCTCGAGAACTGGGCCATGGCCGTGCCCGGCCTGAAGGTGGTGGCCCCGTCCACGCCCGAGGACGTCGTCGGCCTGCTCGCGGCCGCGGTGCGTGACCCCGACCCCGTGATGTTCTTCGAGCACAAGGGGCTGTACCCCACGAAGGGGGAGGTCCCCGACGGGGAGATCGTCGACACCCTGGGCACCGCGAAGGTGCGGCGGCGGGGAACCGACTGCACGATCCTCGCGCTGGCCGCGATGGTGCCCCGGGCGCTGAAGGCCGCCGACGCGCTCGCCGCGGCGGGCGTCAACGCGACGGTCGTGGACGTCCGCTCCCTGGTCCCGCTCGACACCGCGACGATCCTCGACGCCGTCGCCCGGACCGGGCAGCTGTTCACCGTGGAGGAGAACCCCCGGCTGTGCGGCTGGGGCGCCGAGATCGTCTCGGTCGTCGTCGAGGAGATCTGGGACGACCTCGACGGACCTCCGATCCGGATCACCACCCCGCACGTCCCGCTCCCGTCCTCGGACACGCTTGAGGACGCCACGATCCCCTCGGTCACGCGCATCGTGGACACCGTACGGAAGGTGATGGAGTGATGAGCGCCGAGGCGCTCGCCCTCGCCCCCACGGACCTGCTGGTCGGCGGCCGGTGGCGGCCGGCGAGCGCCGGTTCGGTGATGGACGTGCACGACCCGGCCACCACCGAGGTCCTCGCCCAGGTCGCCGACGGCGGGGTGGAGGACGCGACGGCCGCCGTTGCCGCCGCCGCGGACGCCGGTCCCGCCTGGGCCGCCACCCCGCCCCGCCTGCGGGCGGAGGTGCTCAGGCGGGCGTTCACGCTGATGACCGAACGCGCGGAGCCGCTCGCCGCGTTGGTCGTGCTGGAGAACGGCAAGGCGCTGCCGGACGCGCGGGGAGAGATCGCCTACGCCGCGGAGTTCTTCCGGTGGTACGCGGAGGAGGCCGTGCGCGCGACGGGCTCCCTCTCCACGGCCCCGGCGGGGGCCAACCGCATCCTCGTGCTGCACCAGCCGGTGGGCGTGTGCGTCCTCGTCACCCCGTGGAACTTCCCCGCCGCGATGGCGACCCGCAAGATCGCACCGGCTCTCGCCGCCGGGTGCTCCATGGTGCTCAAGCCCGCCGGCGACACGCCCCTGACCGCGCTCGCGATCGGCGCGATCCTCGCGGAGGCCGGGGTGCCCGACGGCGTCGTCAACATCGTGCCGTCACGGCGCTCCGGGGCGGTGGTGTCGGCGATGCTGCACGACCCCAGGGTGCGCAAGCTCTCCTTCACCGGAAGCACCGAGGTGGGCCGGGTCCTGCTGCGCGAGGCGGCGGACCGCGTGGTGAACACGTCCATGGAGCTGGGCGGCAACGCGCCGTTCCTCGTGCTCGACGACGCGGACGTGGAGGCGGCCGTCGCCGGCGCGATGCTCGCCAAGATGCGCAACGGCGGCGAGGCGTGCACCGCGGCCAACCGCTTCTACGTCCACCGCCGGGTCGCCGGGGAGTTCTCGAAGGGGCTCGCCGCCGCGATGGACGCCCTCGTCGTCGGGCCGGGGCTCGAACCCGGAACGCAGGTCGGACCGCTGGTCAACCAGGCCGCCGTCGACAAGGTGAGCGCACTGGTCGAGGGCGCGGTCGACGACGGCGCCCGGCTGCTGGCCGGAGGCGGTCCGGTGGACCGGCGAGGGTGGTTCTACCGGCCCACCGTCCTCGGCGACGTCGACCCCTCCTCGGCGATCCTCCGGGAGGAGATCTTCGGGCCGGTCGCCCCGATCGTGGTCTTCGACGACCTCGACGAGGCCGTCCGGCTCGCCAATGACACCGAGTACGGCCTGGTGTCGTACGTCTACACCGGCGACCTGGCGCGCGGGCTGCGGGTGGGCGAGGCGCTCGAGGCGGGAATGATCGGCTTGAACCGGGGCGTGGTGAGCGACCCCGCGGCGCCGTTCGGCGGGGTGAAGCAGAGCGGCATCGGCCGCGAGGGCGGCCACGACGGCCTGCTCGACTACCTGGAGTCCAAGTACGTGGCGGTGCGGTGGTGAACCGCCACCATGGGCCGCCGACGCGGCGCCGCCGGGCGCGGGGCGGCGGCGCTAGGGCCTGTTCGAAGTTCGGATCTTTAGGTGGGGCGGAGGTTTCGGATCCATGGGATCGCGCCTCGCAGGTGGAGCCCGGCCAGGTGGCTTTCCGGGGTCTCGTCGAAGCGGAAGGCCGGCCCACGCCATTCCTCGATCCGGGTGATGCAGCACTCGGCCGTGTTGCGCTCCGCGTACAACGCCTCGTCGTGGCGGACCGGACGGCCACCGCGTGAGCCCCGCTTTGTGCGATGGGCCGCCCGGTCGCTCTTTTCCGGGATGACCGCCTTGATGCCACGGTCGCGCAGGTGGGCGCGGTCGGTGAGACAGGAGCAGGCCTTGTCGGCGGCGACCGCGCCGGGACGGGTGCGGGGACGGCCGATGGGGACGCGCACCGTGATACGGGCCGGCACCGCGGTGAAGCCGGGGGCTGTCGGCTGACTCCTGTGCCTGGGCCTTGTGTCCCTTTCGCGGAGCCCCTTTTCCTCCTCGGCTGTCTTTTCCACCTCCTGCAGCGGTTGCGGATCGAGTGCCGTCCCGGCGGCGTGATGGTGCGCACGAGCCGTCGTGGAATCCACGCTGACCAGGTCGAGTCTGCCCGCCCACGGGCGGCGGCCTCGCCGATCACTGCGTGCATCAGGTTCTGGAAGACACCCGCGGTCGCCCAGGAGCGGAAGCGGTCATAGACAGTGGACCACGAGCCGTATTCGTCGGACAAATCCCGCCACGGGCTGCCGGTACGAAACCTGCACATCACGGCGTTGAACTGCCGCCGCAGGTCCGGAATCGGGCCCGGCTCGCCCAGCGGTAGATGAGGTTCGATCAGGGCTCACTTGTCATCGGTGAGGTCACCACGCGCCATGCCTTGTGCTCTACCAAGGCCGGACGGCGCCGCGCAGGCGAATATCATGATCTGAATCCCGAACAGGCCCTAGCTGAGCAGACCGATCAGTGGATCGAGGCCCGCCGCTACATGGGCCTGGACATGCAGGCTAAGGCCCGGCTACGGGTGACCTGCGGCGACACGCCGCCACGGAATCCCGTCCCGCAGACACTTACCGCTTAACCTGCAAAAGGATCATGCGGAGATCGGCTCATACACCACTCCGCTGGACGTGACCGTTCGCTCAGAACGTCTGCCCGCGGATGGGCGCAGCAGCGAACCACCAACCCCGGCGAGCACGGGCTCGACCGGGATGCGACACCAAGGAAAAGATCATGAAGCGCAGCGACTTAGGTCTAGATAGGCCATACCGGCAAGCTCCATCTGATCAGCGAGCGGCAGTTTCCAACGAAAAAAACGTCATAAGAAGAATCCGCAGAATCGGAGCCGCATCCACGACCGAAGTGCAAAACGTCGCCCGCCGTACTAGGTCTTTTTCCGCAGCTGGCCGGATATTTCCGGCCATCGCTGCGTTGATGCTCGGTACAGCGGGCAGCTTGGTTACGGCCTCCCCCGCGCAGGCCGCGCCGGGCGGAGATGCGATCATCGAGGAGACAACATTCGCGTTGGGGGGTGGTGCTCAGCGTGGTCAGGTCGTCACATGCCCGCCGGGTACTCGGGTAACCGGGGGAGGCGTCGGCACAACCGCTACGAACGTCCATTCGACAGTGCTGGTCAGCGGTCCGCTCGATGAAACGGGCACCACCGCCGCCACCGACGACGGCGACATCGCCACATCGTGGTACGCGGCTGTCTATAATCGCGGCCTACGCGAAGATCCGCCGACCATCTACAAGGTGTTCGCCCTCTGCTTGGCCAACTCCGACGCGGTCATCGAGGCCACCACGGTCACACCATCGATGACCTCTTATGGCGGCCATGGCGTTGCGACGTGCCCAGCGGGCCGTCGCCTCGTCGGCGGCGGACTCGGCACGACCTTTCCGTACGTCGATCACAGCTATCTAGCGGGCTCATCGTGGCAGATGCAGCACAGCGGCCCCCTCGACGAAACGGGCACCACCGCCGCCACCGACGACGGCGACATCGCCCGGTATTGGTATGCGTCGTGGCGGACGACGGAAGGCGGACCCCCCCGGACTGTCAAGGTGTTCGCACTCTGCTCCGCAACCTCAGACGCGGTCATCGAGGCCACCGCGTTCAATGTGCCAGCCAGTGGCAGGCGCGGCGCCGTTGCCGAGTGCCCTTCCGGGCGGCGCGTCACGGGCGGCGGAGTCGGCACACCCACTACTCCTGTCAATGACTACATACTGATCAGCGGCCCGCTCGACGCCAGCGGCACCACTGCCGGCACGAGCGATGGCGATGTCGCCCGGTACTGGTATGCGCACGCCTACAATTTCGACTCATGGAGTAGTGATCGAGTCTATAAGGTCTTCGCTTTGTGCAGCAGCTGAGCCCTCTCGTACGCGGCTGGTGAGCTTGCCCTCAGGTCGGGTCTCCTGGCAGCCGGGTGGCATCCCCTCTCCTCGCCCATCTCCACCTCGACCGAGTCATCGCCCTCACCGACATCGCGGACTGAGCGTCACTGCTGTTCGTCGGGCAGGTCCTCCACCTGGTTGACCTCGTCCCGCGGGAGGACTCCGCGCCCGTCGAGGGCGGGCGTCGCCCCGCCCTGCCCGACGCCCTCGCTGAGAAGGACCACCCCAGACGTGGCGGGGACGTTCGCGGTCGGCTTGTCGGCGTCGCCGTGGATCACGCAGTCGAACATGACCTTCCAGTGGGTGTGGTGAAGGTAGACCACATCCATCGGCTGGTGGTTGGCGTCCTCCCGGACGGCGACCAGCCATGTCCAGAACTCCTTCTCCCCGCCGCATCCGGCCGGCGTCCAGTCGACGAGGGCCGCCAGGCCGGGCCCGCCGGTGTGGCGGGGGTGGTGGAAGGGGACCACCGGATCGTCCATCAATGAGATGGTGACAGGCTTGGCGGGGTCGGCCTTCTCGCGCGACTCGTCCCCGTACCAGCAGCCCTTGCGGGTGTCGCTGTCCCGCATGCGCTGCGGCAGCTTCGTGCGCTGCCGGGCGGCGCGCGCGCCGTTCCGATAGAGCACCCAGAAGTCGGCCGACTCGACGGTCTGCACCCAGCCGATCTTCCATGCCTCGTTCCCGACGAACCTTACGGTCGCGTTGAAGTCGACCCCAAAAGAGCCGATCGCGTGGGACGGCAGTTCGGCGGCCTCGTCTCCCGACTCGCTCGACTCTGAGTCGTCCGAATCGGGCTGGTTCGCTTGGACGACCAGCCCGGACGTGAAGGCCAGGGCTAGGCTCAGCACCTGAAACCGCTGCCCGCGAGGGCCGACGACCTCTGGATACGGCACGGTGCTGCCCGCCTCCGTGCGCACGCTCTGCGGAGGCTGGAACGGCTGATCGGTCATGAGGCCCCTTCTCTTCGGCTTCGGCCCTCATGGCACCACAGCATGATCCGCGTCACAAGACCACCGCCCGGTTCTGCCGCCCTACGTCCCCGAGCTCAACCCCGTCGAACAGACCTGGGCCCATCTGAAGACCCCGCTGGCCAACCGGCCGAATAGTGGTTCAGGCACACATTCCGTGATCTCCCTGTTCGAGAAGCCCTGCAGGCGATCGCGCTGGACCGCGCAGGCGAACATCACGATCTGAATCCCGAACAGGCCCTAGTCGTCCATGGCGGCGACGATCCGCTCGGCGGTGATCGGCAGATCCCGGACCCGCACGCCGACCGCGGCGGCCACCGCGTTGCCGACGGCCGCCGCGGTGGGGCCCTGCGCCGCCTCGCCGGCGCCGACCGACGGCTCGTCCGGCCGGTCGATCACCTCGACCACGACCTCCGGCACCTCGGTGAACCGGAGGATGGGGTAGCTCTCCCAGTCGTCGCTGGTGATCCGGGTCCGGTCGAACCGCACCCGCTCCTTGAGGGTCCAGCTCACGGACTGGACCGCCCCGCCCTCGATCTGGTTCGCGACGCCGTCGGGATTGACCACGCGGCCGACGTCGACGGCGATCGTGAGCCGGCGCACGCGGACGTCGCGCACCGCCTCCACCTCGGCGACCACCGCGCAGTACGCGCCGCTGTCCTTGTACCTCGCGAAGCCGATGCCGCAGGCGACGCCGTCCTCCCCGGGCGGTCCTGGCCGTCCGGGCCAGCCGGCGGCCAGGGCCGCCCGCTCCACGACCTCCCGCGCCCGCGGGTCGGTGAGATGCGCGAGGCGGTACTCGAGCGCGTCGCGTCCGGCCGCGGCGGCGAGCTCGTCGATGAAGGACTCGATCGCGAAGACGTTGAGGTAGGCGCCCAGCGTCCGCAGCGCGGACGTGCGGATCGGCGTCGTCAGGACGCGATGCGCCCTGATGGCACGACGCGGGATCACGTATAGGGGAACGGCGTTGCGCGCGGTGCCGCCACCGCCCGCGAGTACGGGATCGGCGGACGGGGGGAGGGGGTGGGGCCGCTCCGTGTGCGCCGCGGCGAGCAGCCCCGGGGATCCCGCGTATCCCGGGCGGGCCGTGTGCCCGTAGCTCCACACGTCGTAGGTCCACGACAGGAGCCGTCCGTCCGGAGCCAGGTCCGCGCCGACGTCGGCGACCATCGCGGAACCCATGGGGCTCCAGGTCAGCTCGTCCGCCCGGCTCCACACCACGTGCACCGGCCTGCCGGGGACCGCGCGGGCGAGGAGCACGGCGTCGTAGGCGGCGTCGTCGGCGCCGTTGTGGCCGTAGGCGCCGGCGCCCTCGACATGGTGCACGGTCACGGTGGCGACGTCGATTCCGGCGGCCCGGGCGATGGCGCGGCGCAGCGGGTGGATGCCCTGGCTGTGCGACCAGACGGTGAGCCCGTCCTCGTCCCACCGGGCGGCGCCGCAGCTCGGCGCGATGGAGGCGTGGGCGATGAAGCCGCGCGTGTAGGTCGCCGACCTCGAGGTGGCCGTCGAGGCCGGCTCGTCCTCGGCCAGCTCGTCGTCACCCGCTGCGGCGGTCGCGGACCCGGCGCCGCCTTCGCGTGCCGTGGCCGTCCCGGGTCCGGCGCCGTCGTCGCGCACCACGGTCGTCTCGGTCTCCGCGCCGCGCAGCACCGCCCGCATCGACTCCTGCGGTGGCAGGGAATCCTCCTGCCGCCACCGGCAGGCGCGGCGCAGCGCGGCGGCCGCCCTCTCCGCCCCGGTCTCCGTCTCGGCAACGACGCCCAGGAAGTCTCCGTCGCGGACGACCGCGACGACCCCGGGCAGCCGTTCCACGGGAACGGGGTCGAACGCGAGCAGCCGCGCGGCCGGAGACGGCGGCCGTACGACGCGGCCGGCGAGCTGTCCGGGCAGGGAGAGGTCGTGGATGAAACGCGGCCGTCCGGTCAGCTTGTCCGGCAGGTCGACGCGGGCGGCGCTCGTGCCCACCACGGCGTGCCCGGTCACGGGCCTCGGCGAGGCGAGGCCCCGGATCTCCCGATCGAGGTCGACGCCCGCCGCCAGCTCCCAGTAGGAGGTCTTCCAGGTGCCGTCACGATCCCGCAGGACGCCGTCCGCCACGACCACCTCGTCCGCGCCGGCTCCGAACGCCGCCGCGGCCCGCTGGACGAACAGGGCGCGGGCCTCGGCGCACGCCACGCGCAGCGCCTCGGAGTCGGCGATCGACATGCTTCCCGCGGTGAGGCCCTGATCCGGTCCTGAGGCGGTGGTGGCCGGCAGGACCCGGACGCGATGCGGGGCGATCCCGAGCTCGTCGGCCGCGACCTGGCCCAGGGCGGTCAGGATGCCCTGCCCGAGCTCGACCTTGCCACTGAACACGTGGACGGTCCCGTCGTCGTGGATCGTGAGCCACTGCGACACCCGTGGGTTCGCCGCGATGCCCCGTGGCAGGGAACCGGGCGAGGTCATCGGCGGTCCTCCCTCGCGGCGCGCATCACGGCACGGATCATGCGCCGCTGGGCGCCGCAGCGGCAGAGGTTGCGGTCGAGCGCCTCGGCCACCTCCCGTTCGTCCGGCTCGGGGTTGCGGGCGAGGAGCGCGGCGGCGCTGACCAGGATTCCGGACAGGCAGTACCCGCACTGGCCGGCCTGCTCGTCGAGGAAGGCGCGCTGCAGCGGGTGGGGGGTGTCGAGGTCGCCGAGCCCCTCGACGGTGACGACGTCCTTGCCCTCGGCCGCCCAGAGGGGGGTGTCGCAGGACGGCGTCGGATGCCCGTCGAGCAGTACGAAGCACGCGCCGCACAGCCCGGCTCCGCACCCGAAGCGCGGCCCCTTGAGGCCGAGATCCTCCCGGAGGACGTGCAGAAGGCTCGTCTCCGCGTCGGCGCCGACCGAACGCCTGACCCCGTTGACGGTCATCTCATGCGTCACGTCGTCTCGGCCCCCTCTGTGAGCACTCATATGTTCCTGCAAACGATTGCCAACGATGTCCCGTAAGAATGCCACACGTCAAGGGGGCCATGCGAACGTCACTCGGTTCGGGGTCCCAGAGCCGGCGGGGGCCGGGTATGGCTTGAGGAGAATTACGTAGGTTCGGTTGTAGTCAGGTTCGGTGCGAGCCTAGCGTTGCGCACAGCGTGTCGATCTCCTCGTCGGTGTTGTAGTAGTGCACCGATGCCCGCACCACCGCAGGGAGGTTGCGTGCTCCCAGGTCGTAGCGGGCAGAGGTGATCGCTGAGACGCCGGTGTTGATGCCTGCCGTGGTGAGACGGCGGTGGACGTCGGCGGCGGGCACGCCGTCGACGGTGAAGGTGACGATTCCGCACAGGCGCCGGCCTCGGTCCTGGACGGTCACTCCGGGCAGCTGGGCGAGCTGGTGCCGGAGCCGTGTGGCCAGAGAGGTGACGCGTTCCTCGATCGCTTCGATACCCCAGTCCAGGGCGTAGCCCACCGCGACGCCGAGGCCGATCTTGGCCGCGTAGTTGGTCTCCCAGCTTTCGAACCGGCGCGCGTCGGGGCGGATGTCGTAGGTCTGTGCGTCGGTCCAGGTGGCGGCGTGCAGGTCGAGGAAGGGCGGTTCCATCGTTTCGACGAGCCGGTCGGAGACGTAGAGGAAGCCGGTGCCGCGCGGCCCGCGCAGGAACTTGCGCCCGGTGGCTGACAGCATGTCGCAGCCGATCTCCTGCACGTCGACGGGCAGTTGTCCGACGGACTGGCAGGCGTCGAGCAGGAACGGGACGCCGGCGGCGCGGGTCAGCCGGCCGACCTCGGCCGCGGGGTTGACCAGGCCGCTCTGGGTGGGGACGTGGGTGACGGCGACGAGCTTGACGTCGTCGTCCAGGCGCCGCTCCAGGTCCTCGACCGACAGCTGGCCATGCTCGTCGTCGTCGACCACCTCGATGTGGGCGCCGGTGCGGCGGGCGACCTGGAGGAAGGCGATGACGTTGCTGGCGTACTCGGCGCGGGAGGTCAGGATACGGTCGCCGGGCCCGAAGCGCATCGCGTAGAAGGCCATGTCCCAGGCGCGGGTGGCGTTTTCGACCACGGCGACCTCGTGCGGCCGGCAACCGATCAAGCGGGCGATCGACTCATAGACGGCGTTCACCTTCGGGGCCGCGGCCGTGGCGGCCTCGTAGCCGCCAAGCCGTGCCTCCAGGTGCAGGTGATCGATGACGGCGTCGAGCACCGGAGCCGGAGTAAGTGCCGCGCCGGCGTTGTTGAGATGCACGACCTCGGCGCATCCGGGGGTGTCGTGGCGGGCGCGGGTCACGTCCACTGGTATCGGCATGGCATTCCTGTTCGCGTTCGTCATGGTGAGGTGGCGGCGGGGTTCAGGGCAGTCGCGGGCCGGCGTCCCGCTGGGCGGCGAGCCAGGCCTCCACCTCCCCGGACCGCCGTGGCAGGCCGGCGGAGAGGTTGACCGCGCCCTCGGCGGTGACCAGGATGTCATCCTCCAGCCGGATGCCGACCCCGCGGAGCTCGGCCGGAACCAGGCCGTCCTCGGGCTGGAAGTACAACCCCGGTTCGACGGTCAGTACGTTGCCCTCGCTGAGTTCGCCCTCGCGGTAGCGGTCCGGGCGGGCCGCCGCACAGTCGTGCATGTCGATGCCGAGCATGTGACCGAAGCCGTGCAGCGTCCAGCGCCGGTAGAGCATGGAGGCGGGATCCATCGCCTCATCGGCACTCATCCGCAGCACGCCCAGCTCCACCAGGCCCTCGGCGAGCACACGCATGCAGGTGAGGTGGACGTCGGCGAACCTCACGCCCGGTTTGATGGCCTCCATGCCGGCCTGCTGGGAGGCGTAGACGATGTCGTAGACCTCGCGCTGGAGCGGGGAGAAGGTTCCCGAGACGGGCAGGGTGCGGGTCACGTCGGCGGTGTAGAGGTGGTTGTTCTCCACACCCATGTCCATCAGCAGCAACTGGCCGGGCACGGTGAGGCCGTCGTTGCGCTTCCAGGACAGGATCGTGGCGTGCGGGCCTGCGCAGACGATCGAGCCGTATCCGACGTCGTTGCCATCGTGGCGGGCGCGCAGGCCGAAGACGCCTTCGATGAGGCGCTCGGACACACCGCGGTCGGCCGGCACCACGCGGGCGACGTCTTCGAAGCCGCGGACGGTGGCGTCGATCGCGTCCTGCAACTGGGCGATCTCCCACTCGTCTTTGACGAGCTTCAGTTCGGAGATCGCCGCCGCGAGCTCACGGTCGCGGGTGCCTGTGGCGGGCACGGCCGCGTCGACCCGGGGGTCCAGGCCGCGCAGCACGCGGGTGCGGCCCGGCGCGCAGCGGGTCAGGACGGTGTCGAGGTCGGCGAGCGGGGCCGTGTCGATGCCCAGTTCGCCCGTTTTCTCCGCCAGAGTACGACGGCGGCCGGCCCACAGTTCGCCGTCCCTGTCACGGAAGAACTCATCGGTCTCCCGAGAGGAGCGCTGCCTGGTGTACAGGAGGGCGTCGTGGCCGTCGCCGCTCGGCCGCAGGATCAGTACGCTGTCCGGATCGTGATCGCCGGTGAGGTAGGCGAAGTCGCTTCCCGGGCGAAAGCGGTAGAGCGTGTTGTTAGCGCGTACCTTGGTCGGCCCGGTGGGGATGATGAGCGTTTCTCCGGGGAAGGCGTCGGACAGCGCCGCGCGGCGTCGCGCGTAATGGGTCACCGCCGGCTGGGGCCGCACCTCGATCGGATGGTCCAGCCACCCGGCCCGCATGAACTCCAGCAGCTTCTGCGGGAAGTCCGGGTCGTGCGAGGCCGTACGCGCGGTCGCGAACCGGCTCACTCCTTGGTCCGACATCAGTACCTCCAGTCCTGCGTACCCACCTCCGTGAGCCGCGATCAGCAAGTATGTACTATTGCCATAAGTTTGCAATAGCAAAAGATAGGCACAAATGGGCCTCCGAGGAGGAGGGGGGTGGAGAGATTTGGAACGTGGCGCACGGGCCCGTTGCGGGCCTCGGGCCCGTCGATCGTCATGGCGCTGGACCTGGTGGCGGAGATCGCCGGCGCGGGCCTGGGAAAACTGAAGCTGAACCAGATGGTGCCGCAGCGGCGGGTGGCTGAACTGGCCGCTACGGGATGGCGGTCCGTTCGGCGCAGTTGAGGAAACACCTGCCTGCGCGGCAGTCGGCGACGCTGGTGGCGACGGTGCGGCGGCTGGAGACCAAGATGATCGACGACGTCCTGGAGTTGCTGAACCTGTTGATGGTGACGGGGCTGGACCTGCGACGGATTGCAGGTCCACCCCGAGGAGTGCGCTACCGGCCCGCCCGTCAGGGTCGTTCACCGGTCACCACGACGCTCGCGCGATCGGGCGGAGCCCAACCTGATCAGCTCTGGGCAAGGCCGGCCAGGAAGCGGTCTACCAGCGCCACCTGGCGCTTCGGGGGGAACGCCGCCGGGTCGAACAGCGCCTGCACGACCACCCCGTGCGTGAAGGCGATCGCCGCGGCGGCCAGGTCGTCGCCGTCCCCGCCGGGCAGCTCGCCGCGTTCCTGCGCGACCGCGATGTGCTCGCGCAGTTTCGCCCGGATGCCCTCGTACCGTGCCGCCTGGTCCGCGCCCAGTTCCGCGTCGGCCAGCGCCACGTCCCACGAGGCGACCCAGATCCGGTTGTTCGCGGTGCCGTCGGGCGTCAGCGGCAGGATGTCGATCAGCGCGGTCCGCAACGCCGCCAGGCCGGGGGCGGGCGGCGCCTGGCGCGGCCGGCCGTGCGTGCGCTCCCCCAGGATGTCCAGCGCGTACACCACCAGGGCCCGCTTGTTCGGGAAGTAGTGCGTCAGCAACCCGGTCGAGGCGCCCATCTCGGTGGCCACCGCACGCAGCGTCAGTCCGGCGAAACCGCGCGTGGCCATCACGCGCCAGACCGCCGCGGACACGTCCTGGCGCCGGGCATCCCAGCGTTCCTTGCTCGGTGACATGGCATTAGGGTACATACCAAACATTTGTTATGTACGAGGTGAGGTCCCCGCATGTTCGCCCTGTCCCTGCCCGCAGGCCCCGGCCACGACGCGCAACTCCGACCTCTGGAACCGTGGCAGAGCACCGAGTTCTTCGAGCACATCGAGCGGGCCCGCGCCACGGTCGACCCGTGGATACCGTGGGCGGCCGCGAGCTCCGACCCGGTCGGCGCGCGGGCCACCCTCCAGCGCTACGCCGACGGCCAGGCCGCCGACACCAAGCGGCTGTACGGCATCTGGCTGGACGGCACGCTGGTCGGCGGAACCATGTTCGTCAGGTTCGACACCGAGTCGGGCATCGGGGAGATCGGCGTGTGGACGGAACCGGCGGGCCAGGGCCATGGCCTGGTCACTGCCGCGGTGCGGCACCTCGTCGACTGGGCCTTCACCGTTCGCGGCCTGCACCGGCTCGAATGGCGCACCAGCCCGGCCAACGTGCGCAGCAGCAACGTGGCCCGGCGCCTGGGCATGCGGCTCGACGGAGTCCTCCGCCAGTCCTACCCGCATCGGGGGGTACGCCACGACACGGAGGTCTGGTCGCTGCTGGCGGAGGAGTGGAAGCCGTAGCGAAGCACCCGGTCCGACCGCGACCTCGCCGGCGACTCAGCCGGCGGTCACCTCGTGCAGAGGGACGCCGGGGTCGGCGAGCCTGTCGCGATCGACGGGGCCGCCCGAGCGGATCAGCGCCTGGATCTGGTCCGTGACATCCCAGACGTTGACGTTCATGCCGGCCGTCACCCTGCCGTCATCGATCCAGAACGCGATGAACTCGCGGGAGCCGAGATCGCCCCGGACGACGACGTCGTTGTTGTGGCCGGGCGGGGTGTGGCCGGTGTACTCCATGCCGAGGTCGTACTGGTCGGTGTAGAAGTAGGGCAACCGGTCGTAGGAGGCGTCCCGCCCGAGCATGGCGCGGGCGGCGACGGCGGGCTGGTTGAGGGCGTTGGCCCAGTGCTCGACGCGGATGTGGGTGTCCAGCAGCGGATGGTAGGCGTTGGCGACGTCGCCGGCGGCGAAGATGTCGGGGTCCGAGGTGCGCAGGTCGGCGCCGACCCGTACGCCGTCCTCGACCTCCAGCCCGGCGGCGGCCGCGAGCTCGGTGTTGGGGGTCGCGCCGATGCCGACGACGACCGCGTCCGCCTCGAGGTGGGTGCCGTCCGCCAGCCGTACTCCCCGCACCTTCCCGTGCTCGCCCGTGATCTCGGAGACCTGGGTCCCCAGCCGCAGATCCACGTCGTGGTCGCGGTGCAGGTCGGCGAAGACGGACGCGATCCGGGAGCCGAGGACGCGCAGCAGCGGCTGCCTCTCGACCTCCAGGACGCTCACCCGCACCCCGGCGGCCCTGGCCGCCGCGGCGACCTCCAGGCCGATCCAGCCCGCGCCGATGATCGCGACCCGGGACACGGCGGCCAGCGTGTCGCGGATGCGCTCGCTGTCCCGCACGGTGCGCAGGTACAGCACGCCGTCCAGGTCCGCGCCCGGAACGGTCAGGCGGCGGGGCGAGGCCCCGGTGGCCAGCAGCAGCTTGTCGTAGCCGATCCTCTCGCCGCCGGACAGGGTGACCTGGTGGCCGCTCCGGTCGATGCCGGTCACCGCGGTGCCGGAACGCAGCTCGATGTCATGATCGCGATACCAGGCGTCGTCGTGGACGACGAACTTCTGGCGCCCGGTCTTTCCCTGCAGGTAGCCCTTGGACAGCGGCGGCCGCTCGTACGGCAGATCGCGCTCATCGCCGACCAGCAGGATCCGGCCGTCGAAGCCCTGATCACGCAGCGCCTCGGCGGTTTTGGCCGCGGCGAGGCCACCACCGGCGATCAGGAATGCAGCGGATGCGGACATGGCGTCAGGCTCCTGCGTCGCCGCAGGTCTTCGCTGAACACCGCGACGGCGGCGAGCGCGGCGGCATCCGTGATAACCCGGTCATTCAACGCCCTTCGTCGTCGGTCGAACAAGGTGACACGCCGGTTCCCACCGGACCGTTGGCGAACATTCTGAATATGGCCGTCACTTGTCAGTGAAATACCCTCATCGGCCGCTCACGGTAGGTCGGTACTGCTTTCGCACCCTCGGGCGAACGGCGCCTCGTGACCGCCGCGGCCGGCCGGGCACGCGAACGCCTCCACGGCGGCGATCACCGTACGGACCAGCGCTGCGCCCCGGTGCCGTTGCATTCCCAGAGCCGCACCGGTGTCCCGTTCGCGGTCCCGCTCGCCGCCACGTCGACGCACTTGCCCGACCCGGCGCCCACGATGCCGCCGTTCGCGGCGAACGTGAACCTCTGCGCCGTCCCGCCGTTGCACGTCCAGATCTGGACCTTCGTGCCGTTGGCCGTGCCGTTGCCGTTCACGTCGAGGCAGCGGTTGCCGTAGACGCGCAGTTCCCCGGCGGCGGTGCGGGTCCAGCGCTGGTTGGTCTGGCCGTGGCAGTCCCAGATGTGCACCTGCGCGCCGGCGGTGGTGCTCGCCCCCGAGACGTCCAGGCAACGGTTCGACTGAGGGTTGGACAGCGAGACGGCGGCACCGACCGGCGGGGTCCCCGGAGTGAGACTGCCGGGTACGGACTGCAGAGCGGCGAACCAGCGCGCCGACATCTTGTCGTAGCCGGCCGCGTTCGGGTGGAGACCGTCGGCGAGATCGGCGGTGGTGAACCCGGAGTGCATGTCGACCAGGTGGGTCATCGGCCCCTTCTGCGCGACGATGCCGGGGACGGCGGCGTTGAAGGCCCGTATCCGCGCCTCGAACGCCGGGTCGGCGGCCGGTGTGACCTGCGCGACGAAGAGCTCGACCGTCGGCGCGTTGGCCCGGATCTTGTCGATGAGCGCGGACAGGCGGGCCGGCGCGCCCGCGACGTCGTAGTTCTGGCCCATGTCGTTGGTGCCGATGTGCAGCAGGACGGTGCGCGGGGTGTAGTTCCGCAGCCAGCCGACGATGTTCGCGTCGATCTGGTCGATCCGCCACCCCGAGTGGCCCTCGTGGTCGTGGTCGCCGAGACCGGCGGGCCCGTTGAACCCGGAGCCGACGAAGTCGACCGTGTGCCCTCCCGAGACCATCCGCTGCCACAGGTTGACGCGGTAGCCGCCGGGGATGTTGAACCCGTCGGTGATGGAGTCACCGAGCGGCATGACCCGCACGCCGCCGTTCGACTCGGCGCGCGCCGGCGCGGCGGTGGCCGCCGTCAACCCGGCGGCGAGGGTGAGCCCGAGCACGGCGGCCCAGAACCGCCTGAAGTTCCATCGCATGGCTGGTCCTCTCGTATGCACCGTCCCGGCAGGACCTCGACAGGCCGTCGTGGAAGGGGGGGATCTGCAGAGGCAGGGGCGGGTGCGTCGTTCAGGGGGGTGGAAAGGTCCGCTGTCGGTCGGTGCCGCCGAGGCGGCCCCGGGTATCAGGGCAGGGTGCGGCCGGTCGCGTGACGGCCTGGATTCACCGGCTCGGCGGAATCCGGGATCACGGCCACGACCGCCGGGTCGGCCGCCGCGCCGACGGGCGGTACAGAATCATCGGAGGAAGGCGCCATCGTGCCATCACTGCGACTCCACAACGGAACCGGTTGCCGGGCCAGACCAAACAAAGTGCGGCGTTAGTCATCAAAGATGAATAGCTCTTCTGTGTCAATCTTGTAATAAACGCCGGTAAACGCCTCTGAAATCAGCACCGGCCAGGCCGGGTTGCCCGGACGAGCGCGTCCGAAGCGAGAGAGCCGAGCGTCGGCCTGTGGATCAGCCGCCGTGAAGGACGTCGAACTCACCGTGGGTGATCGCCAGGACTCGCACCGGCTGCCCGTGGGCGGGCACCACCGTCTCCCGCTCCTGGCGCATGCCCAGCTTCGTCATGACGCGGGCGGACGCGTGGTGGTCGACGTGGCAGATGCTGATGACCCGATCCAGGCCCGCTTCGGCGAATCCGAAACGCAGTGCCGCTCCGGCCGCCTCGGTGGCGATGCCCCGCCCCCAGAAAGGCCGTCCCAACCGCCAGCCGATCTCCACCGCAGGCAGCACCTCGGGCAAGAAGCCGGGGATCGTCAGCCCGGCCCAACCGGCCAGCTCTCCGGTCTCGCGCAGTTCCACGGCGAATATCCCGAAGCCACGCTCGTCCCACCCTCGCTCCATGGACATGAGCGCGGTCGCGGTCTGTTCCTTGGTGCGGACGGAGCCGTCACCGATGAAGCGCATGACCTCCGGATCTCCGTCGATCGCGGCCAGCGGTTCCAGATCCTCCTCACGCCAGCGGCGCAGCACCAGCCGCTCGGTTTCCAGCCTCATCGCCGATCGATCCCCCTCAGCCGGACGCCTTCGGGCATCCGATCCCCCGGACACGGCGAAGGCGCCCGAGGTCCATTTGTGCCGACAGACCTGGACACCTTCGTGAGTGCACTATATGGGGAGATCGGCGACCGGATCGGCCGCATCCGGTCCGCCGCACTCCGACAGGCAGGTCCGATGCCACTCAGCCTAAATTGATCATGGGAGCGCGATGGGGTGTACTCAAGCGGCAAGCAATGTCCTGAGTCGCACACTCACGTCCATCGCCGGATAGGGAGGTCTCGTTGAGCGATATACCTGATCTCGGTCCGATGCCCCAGCGCATCACGGTCGACACGGAGCAGGCCCGTCAGCTCATCGCCGGACAGTTTCCTCGGTGGGCGCACCTCCCGATTGAGCCCGTGGCCAACGGCGGCTGGGATAACTGGACCTTCCACCTCGGCGACGGAATGCTGATGCGTTTGCCCAGCGCATCCGAGTACGCCCTGGCGGTCGAAAAGGAACACCGGTGGCTTCCGCCGCTCGCCTCCCGGCTTCCGCTGCCCATTCCTGTCCCGCTGGCGAAGGGCGAGCCAGGTGCGGGCTACCCCTTCTCGTGGTCGATCTACCAGTGGCTCGACGGCGAGCCTGCGAGCACCGACCGGATCGCCGATCCGGTCGGATTCGCGGTCGACCTGGCCGGCTTCGTCGCGGCCCTGCAGAGCGTCGACACCGCTGACGGCCCCCGGCCGGGAAAGCACAACTGGTTCCGGGGCGCCACGCTGCGCACCTATGAGGGGCACTTCGAGAGCGCGCTGGCGAAACTGGACGGCCACGTCGACGTCCACCTGGCGCGCGAGATCTGGAAGGCCGCACTGGACGCGCGCTGGGACGGAGTGGACGGTTGGTTCCACGGTGACCTCGCCCAGGGGAATCTCCTGCTCAACGACGGGCGGTTGGCGGCTGTCATCGACTTCGGCACGTGCGGCGTCGGCGACCCGGCCTGCGACCTGGCAATCGCATGGACATCGCTGACCGCCGACGGTCGCCAGGCGTTCCGCGAGCGACTGTCCGTTGACGATGCGAGGTGGGCGCGCGGGCGCGGCTGGGCTCTCTGGAAGACGATGGTCACCTGCTCTCACGCCCTGGGCGATACCGGCGAGCCGGCGCTGAACGCACGGCGCGTCCTCACCGAGATCTTCGCCGAGTACTCGGCAGGGAGCCCTCCCGCCGCACCGGCGGCAGCAGATCGATAGGCCGACCTCGACCGGTCGTGGGAATGCCGCCGACAGCGCGGGAACACCGTTCACGTCGCCGGTCGAGCCCGCTTCAGGCACGCGTACGGCTCGGCCACGACGTTCCCGGCCCGTTGCGGCGCTCCGCTCGGCGTCACCCGAGGGCGGGGACGAAGTTGGGGCCGCTGGTGTCGAAGTCGGGCCTGTTCTCGGTGACGAACTGCTCGACGGACAGCGGGACGCGATGACCGACCTTCTCGACGTTGTCGTTCGTGCAGGCGAACACGCCGTTCCGGTAATCGACGGCGACGTTGCTCAGGTGCTGGACGAGGTGCGCGGGCAGACCGCGTTCCGTCATGGCCGAGGCGAACTCCTCGACGCTGATCGGCTCGTAGTGCACCGGGATGCCGAGCGCGCCGGACATGGCCCGGGCGATGTCATGGTGGTTCAGTTCGACCGGGCCGTGCAGGGTGTAGACCGCGCGGTCGTGCGGCTCGGGATCGAGCAGCACCGCGGCGATCACGTGGGCCTGGTCGGCCGCGGCGATCGGCGCGTGCCGGCCCTCGCCGAACGGAAGCCGCAGGTACCCCTCGCCGCCCCGCAGTTCCCACCACATCTTCAGCCACTCGGCGAAGAAGGTCGGCCGCAGGTGCGTGGTGAGCAGGTCGGTCCGGTCGAGCAGGCGCTCGCACAGCCAGTGCTCCTGGGCGGCGTTGCTGCCCGCCTCACGGCGTGCGGAGATCTGCGACATGTTGACCACGGACCGGACGCCGGCCTCGGTCGCCGCCTGCGCGAAGTAGACGGTCGCCTCGATGAGGCCCGGCAGGATCGGGTGGCACAGGTAGGCGCCGGTGACGCCCCGCAGAGCCGCGGTCACGCCGTCCAGGTCGTGAAAGTCCGAGACGACGACCTCGGCGCCGGCCTCGGCCAGCGAGCGGGAGCGCGCGTCCTCGCGGTGCACCATCGCCCGGACGCGGTGACCCCGCCGCAGCAGCAGGTCGATCGTGCCGCCCCCGGTCCTGCCGGTCGCGCCGGTGATCAGGAACAGCCTGTCGTCGTCGGTCATCTGAACACCTTTCGTGGAACTGCGAGTTGCCGTCCAGAGGGCGGGACCTCCGCGGTCGCCCGCGCCGCCGTTCACACGGCGAAGCGGCCCGGAGGTCCGGTCACTCACCCGATCGGATGCCGCGGACGAAGTCCGCCACCGCGGCGCCGATCACATCCGGACTGTCCTCTTGGACGAAGTGCCTGCCCGGCACCGTCACTTCGGTCTGGTTGGGCCAGGTCCGGCAGAATTCGCGCGGGTTGCGGATCAGGATGGCGCCGGGGTCGGCGTTGACGAACAGTTTGGGCACCGTGGACGTGGCCAGCCATCGGCCGTACTCCTCGACGATCCGCACCACGTCGGCGGGTTCGCCGTCGATCGGGAGCCGGCGCGGCCAGCTCAGCGTGGGGCGACGGCTCTCGCCCGGGGTGAGGTAGGGCGCTCGGTAGACCGCTTTCTCCTCCTCGCTCAGGTCCCGGAGGATCCCCATCGGCATCACCTGCTCGACGAACGCGTTGTCGGTGATCACCATGGATTCGCCGGCGGGGGAACGAAGAGCCTGGAAGGTCGGTCGCGCGTGCTCCTGCCAGTCGTCCCAGGTCAGGGGCGCCACAATGGCTTCCATGTAGGCGATGCCGGCGACCCGGTCCTGGTTGTGGAACGCCCAGTCGAAGCCGAGTGCCGAACCCCAGTCGTGCAGGACGAGCACGGCGTCATCGCCGATGCCGAGGTGTTCCCAGAGCGCGAACAGATGATCTCGCTGCTCCCGGTAGGAGTAGCGATCCGGGCCGGAGGAGGGCAGTTTGCCGGAGTCGCCCATCCCGACGAGGTCGCAGGCGATCAGCCGGCCCAGTCCTTCGAGGTGTGGCATGACGTTGCGCCACAGGTAGGCGCTCGAACCACGTCGTCGCGGTGTTCCGGCCGGATGAACGGAGCAGTATCCCGGAGCTCGACATGCCTGGTTCACTGACCGAACTATCCCTGGTGGCCACCGTAACACACGTCAGTTCGGTGAGTGAACTGCACTGGTGGGACCGGGACTTCTCCATCGTCGGCGGCACTGGCGGCGCGGCCGTGGGGCTGATCTTTTCGACCATCTGATCGTTGTGCGCCGTTGACGGGCCTCGGCGGAGAACGTCCGGCACCCGGTCTTCTCGCGCGACGAGATGTCGCGGCGCTACAGCGATCGGCGGCCCGGGGCCACGGGCGCGGCGAGGATCAGCGGGGCGTCGTCTCGCGTTCCGCCGCGGCGTACCCGGCGGCGTTCACCGCTCCCAGCATGATGCGTTCGGTCGCGCGGACGGCCTCCGCCCGGCTCAGGCGGCCGGCGGTGGCCTCGCGGGCCAGCGCCTCGGCGGCGCCGACGACGCCGAGCATCAGTGTCATCCCCTCGCTTGCCGGCAGGGACGCGAAACGCTCCACGGCGCGCAGGTAGAGCCCGGCGTAGCGCTCCCGCCCCTCCCTCAGCAGTTCCTCGGTGCCGGCGATCGAGGAGAGTGCCGCGGTCACCGCACCGAACTCCTTGCCGATGTGCAGTACGCAGTCGATGTACGCCTCGGCCAGGATTCGTACGGTCTCCTCCAGCGAACGCGCCCGCGCGCGCAGCGCCGTGGTCGCGGCTTCGGTCTGCTGGTCGTCGACGCGCCGGTAGAGCGCGGCCAGCAATCCCGCCCGCGTCTCGAAGTGCTCGTAGGCGACCGGCTTCGTGACGCCGGCCTCCTCGGCGACCCGGGCGAGTGTCAGCGCGTCGGCGCCCTCGGACCGGACGATCGCCATCGCCGTGTCGAGCAGTTGCAGACGTCGTTTCTCACGCGACAGCCGACGTCCGGCCACGTGTTTTCCTCCGCCCGCTGCCGACAACCTACGGAAAGTAGCTTACTTCTCCGGTCTCCGCTCCCGCCCTGCCTCTCGTTGAGCGGGGTCGCCTCCGCGGCGGCGGGCGCGGGTCTCCCGGGGGTCTTGACAAGTAACCTACCAATGGTAACTTACCAAACGTAACTTATCGTCGCCGTCCGCCTCGGGCAGGACCCTTGTGTTCCGGCAGCCCGGCGTACGGAGCGGCCGGCGCACGCCACGTCGCCCGCCTGGGCGGCGGCGTACCTCTCTTCTTCTCCCTTCGGGAACCACATGATGCATCGCATACTTGTCGTCGGCGGCTACGGGCTCGTCGGCGGATGGGCCGTCCGTCACCTGCGTGCGGCAGGGCACGACCTCGACGTGGTGATCGGCGGGCGGCGTCCCGACGAGGCCGCCGTGCCGGCTCGCGAGTCGGGAGCCCGCGTCGTGAAGTTCGACACCGGCCACGCCGAGGCCGGGCTGGCCGCGGCCGGGCCGGTCGACCTGGTCGTCTCCTTGGTGCAGGACCCGGACGACAATCTGCTGAGGGCGACGCTGCGGGCCGGATCCGCGCACCTCGGGATTGTGCGCAAGGCGGACAACGTCGGCCGTACCATGATCGCCGCGGCTGACCTGGCGCAGCGCCCAGCCATGATCATGGGGCACTGGCAGGCGGGGGTCACGACGTTCGCGACGCTGGCCGCCGCGCGGGAATTCGGCCGGGTCGAGCGCGTCGAACTGGCCGCCCTGTTCGACCGGGCCGACCCCACCGGACCGATGACCACCGGCGACAGCAGGGAGTTCTTCGACCGGGCACTCCTCCGCCGCGACGGACGTTGGGAGAACGTCGAGCCGACGGCCGACATCCGCACCGTCGACCGTGGCGGCCCGCCGGCATTCGACGCCCGGCCCATGGGTGTCCTCGACGTCCCGGCGCTGGCGGCGGTCACCGGAGCGCCGAACGTCCGCTTCGACCTGGGGGTCGGCGACTCGTGCGGCACACTCGCCGGCGGGACGGCGTCCCACGAGATCTACGCCGACCTGTGGGGCCGGGACGACCGCGACATGCCGGCGGCCCTTCGCACGGTGGTCAGCGACCCGCTGGGGCAGGCCCATCTGACCGCCCTCGGAGTGCTCATCGGCATCGAACGTGTCCTCGGCCTGGACGGAGCCCTGCCGCCGGGGGCCGGGGTGGTCCTCCCTGAAACGGCGATCGACCCGGTGCGCGCGCTGAGCCGCCTGCGCGCGTTCGGCGTCGGCATCACCACCGTCCCCCTCCCGGCGGCCCCCTCGGGCACAGCGGGCTGATCACGTCCGCGTCCGCGCCGCCATGATCGGCTCAAGGAGTCGTCGTGGTGTGTTGATCGCGTTGGACACGGGATCCCGATCGGAGTTCGCCGGATCGAACCCGGGCCCGGGTTCGATCCGGATCTCCGGGACCGGGACGGCCAAGCCGCAATCTTCGCAGCGTCCCTCGTGGTCGAGAAGGCCTCCGTCCCGATCGTGGCGCTCGGTGCGCTTCACTCCGGTGGGAGAGTAGAACGCGTCTCCCCAGCCCATCAGGGTGCGCACGACCGGCCACAGTCCGACGCCCTTGGCGGTCAGCCGGTACTCGACGCCTTTGGCCGCATCGTCGTCACGTGCGAGCACGCCTTCCTGTACGAGGAACTTCAGCCGGCTGGTCAAGACGGCGCGGGGGATCTTCAGTTGGGTGGCGAAGTCTCCGAATCGACGCACCCCCAAGAACGCGTCGCGGATGATGAGGAGCGTCCACCGCTCTCCGACGATCTCCAATGCCCGTGCCAGCGAGCAGTTGCGGTCCGTGTAGGTACTGGGGAGTGTCATGTCGCGATTCTATCTCCCCTAGTTCACTGAGTGAACTAGGGCGTGCTACGGTCTCCACCAGTTTTAGTTCAGTCAGTGAACTGAACCTGTCGAGCTTGAGAGGCCGGCCCGTGTACCAATTCCTCGTCTCCTTCACCGTCCGGCCGGAGCACCACGACGACTTCGTCCGGGTGGCCAGGAAGACCGCGCGTGACTCCCTCGCGAACGAGCCCGGCTCCCGCCGGTTCGAGGTCATCGCGGACGAGAAGAACCCGGATCTCTTCTATCTGAACGAGGTCTACGCGGACCTCGACGCATTCAACGCGCACGCCGGCGGCCCCTACTTCCAGGCGTTCTTCGCCGAAGCCGGCGCCTACGCCGAAGGCCCGACGTGGCTCATGAGGGGAAACCTCATCGACGACAGCGCCACCTGAGCCGTACCCGGCGGCGACACCGCCGAGAGGGCGAGTAGACCAGCGCCTGCCCGGAGCTGTCCGCCGTCGACATCGCATCAGGCCCGGCGCCGGGTTGATCTCACCCCCCGAACACGGCCCCGCCGGAGAGTGGGCCGCGGCCGACGGCGACCCGGAACGCCGACGGCGATACCGAACAGAATCGAGGAGCGAGACATGAGCCATGGACCACGCGAGGACGCGCGGACCTCCCAGACCCCGCCGTACGGCCCGGCCGCGGGCACGCCGCAGGCACCCGTCCTGGTCACGGGCGCCACCGGGCGGCACGGAGCGACGGGCCCGTACGTCGTGCGCCGCCTTCTGGAGGAGGGCAGGAACGTGCGGGCGCTGGTACGGCGCCTCGGCGAGCGCACGGACGAACTGGCCGCGCAGGGCGTCGAGGTCGTCGTCGGGGACCTGCACGACCGACGCAGCGTCGTCCGGGCGCTGCGCGATGTCGAGACGGCCTACTTCACCTATCCGATCGACGCCGGGGTCGTGGTGGCGGCGGCGAACTACGCCGCGGCGGTCCGCGAGTACGGCGCCCCGGTGCGGACGGTGGTCATGTCCATGGGCCCCGCGCACCCCGGGCACCCCAGCGACCGTGGGCGCGACCAGTGGCTGGCGGAGGAGGTGCTGAGCTGGGCCGGACTCGACATTCTGGTGCTCAGGATCGCCGCGGCCTTCCACGAGAACATCAGCGTCCTGCACGGCAGGTCGGCCCGCGAGCGGGGCGTGATCCGCAACTGTTTCGGGAACACCCCGGTGGCGTGGATCAACGCCGAAGACGCGGGTGAACTGGCGGTCGCGGCGCTGATGCACCCCGAGCGCTTCGACGGCCCCGTCTGCTACCCGCCGGGCGCGGAGGAAGCCGATCACGCGACCGTCGCCGCCCTGCTCGGCGAGGCGCTCGACCGGCCGGTCGAATTCGAGCCGATCGACCCCGAGACCTGGCGCCAAGAGCTGGTCGAGCTTGCCGCCATCGACACCACCGGCGTGGTCAACCCCGACATGGCGGGCCACATCACCGCCGTCGCGGCCTACATCGCCGGACGCGGCCCCACCCGGCCGGCCGACCGGGACGAACTGCGCCGCCTGATCGGTCGCGAGCCCACGACCTTGCGAAGCTTCCTCCTCGCCGGCCCGGCGACGGCCGGCTGAGGGATGGATCCAACGCGAGAAGGGCTCCATCCGGTGCCCTTCTCTCAGAGGTCAGACGTTTCACCGATGAGGTGTCGCTCGCCGCATGACCGCCGGTGCCGTCGCGGTTCTCACATCAAAATCTGTCATGCCGGCCGGGACGCCCGCATCCACAGATGCCACGGAACACGGTGAGAAGTGCCGTCGGCTCGGAGAGCGACCGGTTCACGGAGTGCCTCGATGAGCAGGCCGGCGGTCTCCAGGGCGGTGGTGTAGTCGCTCAGTGGCTGGTCCCAGCCGCTGAACACCATGGGCAGGCCGTCGCGCTCGACCTCCTGCCTGAACCGTCGGCGTTCGAAATAGGAGCCGTCGAGTACGAACGTCTCACCGTCGAATCTGCCGGTGTTGGTGATCGGATGGGTGATGGCCAGCACCAGGCGGCCGCCGGGGGCCAGGACCCTGGCGGCCTCGCGTACCGAGCCGGACAGGTCGTCCACGTCCATCAGGACATTGTAGGCGACGACGAGGTCGAAGGCGCCGTCGTCGAACGGCAGGTCGGCGGCGTCGGCCACCATGTACCGTCCGTCCGGGTGTGCCTCGCGTGCCGCCTCCACGAGGACCGGTGAGATGTCCACCCCGGTAACCCGGTGCCCCAGCTCCGACAGATCCCGGGAGACCCGGCCCTCGCCGCAGCCGAGGTCGAGCGTGGCCACCGCGGGCGGGGGCACCAGTTCCAGGAACCGTGAGCGGTAACCCCAGTAGGAGTCGAAGCCGGGCCTGCGCGCCCAGGCGATCCAGTTGCGCGCCTGTTGCTCCCAGTCCTGTTCGGGTTTGGCCGTGATGTCCTCCGTCATGCTCGTGATCCTAGGTGCCGGTGAACCGCTCACGTGGTGTTGATCCCGCTGACGGCGGGACCCGCGCGGCGACGTGGTGGTCGGTGAGTTGGCAGGTCACCGTCTCCGCGGGCCGGGTAACCGGCGGCGGAGCCGATCGGCCCCCGAAGGGACGAGCCGTTCGCGGCCGGCCGGGAAAAGGAAGTGCGTGCCGATAAGACCTTTGGAAGGATTGCCGCGCTTCATGCCATTCGAAAGGAACGACTGTGGCTCGTGCCATCACTTTGATCCGCTCCGCCTCCCTGTCCGGCGTCGCCGAGTACGCCTACGCGGCCACGGCGCCCGCCGAATCGCGGCTGATCTTCCTTGCCGGGGCGTGTCCATTGAACGAGGACGGATCCACGGCGGCGGTCGGAGACTACGCGGGCCAGGCGGCGAAAGCCGTCGAGAACATGCGAATCGCTCTCGCCGAGGCCGGCGCGTCACTGCAGGACGTCATCAGCACAAGGGTTCTCGTCGCGTCGTCGCGGCAGGAGGACCTGGTGACTGCCTGGGAGGTGGTCCGGGACTCGTTCGGTGACCACGACGTTCCCAGCACCTTGATGGGCGTCACCGTGCTCGGATACAGCGACCAGCTTGTCGAGATCGAAGCCGTCGCTGCCGTGCTCGACGCCTGAAAGCCGTAGAGGACGGGGGAAATGGGTCCGGCCGGGCGATGGCCCGGCCGGAACTCACTTGTCGTTGATCAGGGACAGGGGATCAGCCCACGACCGAACGCAGCGGGATGCCGGTGCTGTCCAGTTCATGGACCAGTTCGCGGAGGAACGGGTGCTCTTCCGACGTCAGGCCCTCGGGGTTGGGGATGGTGACGTAGGTCGAACCGTCGGCCTTGGCCGAGGTCGCCGTGTCGGTGTACTTCCGGACCACGGCCTCAGTCCGCGCCTGGTCGGCGTCGGCGACCTGGATGGTGATGGGACGCCACTCGCCGCCGAGGTTGGCCGGCTCCTCGGCCTTCTGCGCCGCGGCACGGAGAGCGTCCACGTTGGTCGGCGGTGCCAGCGTCCGCTGCTGCGCCGAGGCGGTCGCGCCCGCCGGGTAGAGCAGCGCGTTCGCGACCAGGTGGAGGCCGTTGTCGTTGTAGGCGCGGAACAGCGGGTTGTAGGCGAAGAGCACCGCGTGACCCGCGCCGGTCGGCTCGTCGACCAGTGCCGTCGTGCCCATGAGGGCGTCGGACTTCACGGTGTAGCCGTTGGCCCAGAAGGTGTCGTCCGACGGGTAGGTGAGGATGTTCGTACCCGTCTGGGTCGGGTTCAGGATCGGGTCGCCGTTGTTGAACTGGAAGTCCTCAGCCGGACGGCCGATTCCCACCGGGTTCTCATTGGCCACGTCCACGCGGAAGTGCGAGCCGACGACCTGGTAGCCGGTCGGCTTGGCCTTCTCCGTGGTGGAGGTCAGACCCGCGGCGCGCGCGACCCGGGTGCCCTCGTTCCGCAGTCCGATGTACGTGCCGCCCGCGGACACCCAGGCCTTGAGGTTCGCCAGGCCCTGCGCGTCCAGGCCACCGTTCGAGCTGCTGCCGTCCGGGACGATCAGCGCGGTGCGCTCGGTGAACGCCGGGGTGTTGCCGTTGATGTCGGCGGTCGTCACCGGCTTGAGGTCGAGACCCCACTGGCTGCCGAGCACGTAGCGTGCCTCGCCGTGCGACCCGGAGGTCGTCGAGATGCCGGTGCCGGCGAACAGGCCGGTGTCGGGCAGGCTAAGCGCGGTGCCGGAGGCCGGCCTGGAGCTGCCCTTGACGGTGACGCCGAGCGATCCGGCCAGCTTGTCCAGGTCGTTCCGCTTCACGGCCTTGGCGGAAATGCCGACCACGCCGGTCTTGAGGTCACGCGAGAGCGGCACACCCGAGCTGAGAAGCTTGAACGTGAGCTCCGACGCGGCGGCAGAGTCCAGCGGGTAGGAGTACGAGCCCCTCGACGAGGCCGACGAGTCGACGCCGCCGTCCAGGCTCTTCACCCGGTCGGTCTTCGGCGACAGCTTGTCACCCGTGTAGACGGCGTTGATGCCCATCAGCAGCGGGTTGCTCCACGAGGAGACGTCGTAGAAGTACGGGAAGGGCGCGTAGGGGTTCTCCCCGATCAGCGCCTGGATCCAGTGCTTCTGCGGCTGGTCCATCGGGATCCAGTACGCGCCCTCGGGAACCCTGAGGTTCTTGGCGCTGCGGCCGCCGAAGATCTGGGCGTTGGGCACGGTGAGCGCCTTCTCGACCTCGTAGACCTCGACGTCCATGTTGCGCAGGCGCTCGACCAGCTTGCGGACGTCGCCGACCTGGCGGTCGGGCAGCAGGAAGTACGACCGGATCTTGATGTCGGGAACCGGGAACTGGACGGTGTTGGTCGGCTGCACGACCTCGTTGGGTTCGAGTGCGCCGGCGGCGCCCTCGGCGAGCGCGGTCTGCCAGACCTTGTAGTAGCCGTCCAGGACCTCGCGCTTGTTGTCAGCCGCCCAGCCGGTGGTCGCCCACTGCGTGTTGAACTGCTGCTGCACGCGGTCCTCGACCGAGGAGGAGCTGCCCTTCTCGAAGGTCATGCCGGCCGCGCCGAACCCGGTGGACGGCACCGTGTCGCCGTACCCCATGTAGAACAGGTCGTACCGCGCGTAGTTGAAGTAGCACTCCTCGACGACCTCGCCGGCGCAGGCGCCGTTGAAGCCGAAGGCCGCCTTGTTGGCCTCACCGATGCGGTTGATCCAGTCCACCGGCTGATCGGCGATCTCGTGGTGGATCGGGTCGGCGTTCGGCGGGAAGAAGTACTGGCGCCCGCCCATCTCGTGCGCGTCGACGAAGATCTGCGGCGGGTAGTTCCGCAGCATCTCGATCTTGCCGTCGGTCTCCGGCTGGGTGCGGGCGAACCAGTCCCGGTTGAGGTCGAAGCCGTAGTCGTTCTGCCGGATGTTCGCGTCGCGGCCATCGGGGTTCTGGGTCGGCACGATGATCGTGACGGTGTTGTCGTTGCGCTTCTTCACGTCGCAGGACAGGCCACCGGCCAGCTCGTACAGAGTCTTGAGCGAGGCGTCGGCGCCGCTCGTCTCGCCGCCGTGGACGTTGCCCGCCACCCACACGATGGCCGGGGTGTCCTTGGCGATGCGCGCGGCCTTGTCCGGCCGAAGCGACCGCGGGTCGCGCAGCGACTGGATCTGCTCGGCGATCTTCTTCAGCTCTTTCGGCGCCACGTGCTCCTTGTCGGACACGATGGCGTAGGGCAGTTCCTGGCCGGAGACGCTGTGCGCCATCGTGCCGGTGATCACGCGGTCGGACGCGCTCCCCACGGCGGAGACGTACTTCCTGATCTCGTCAGAGGTGACAACCCGGCTCTGGCCCTTGCCGAGGGGGAAACCGAAGAACTTCTCAGGGCTCGGTACGGAGCTCAGGTGGGCGTCAGGGTCCGTGCTGCATTGCGTGTGGTCGCGATCGGGGCGCGAGTGACCGGCCGGATCCGCGTTCGCGGCCTGGCTCAACGGCAACATGAGCGCGGTCAACGCGACGGCCGCGGCTCCGGCCATCTTTATGTATGCGGGTTTTCCGCGCCTCGCTGTGCTGGGCGGCATGTCGACTCCTCAAGGGGGCATGGACGGCCCACTCCTTGCCCGGAGCAGGACCGTCCTTGGAAACGACGCCACTGTGGCGCCAGAGGCAGACGATGCGGATGGTATAAAACCGCAATAAAGTGGTCAAGATCGCCCTAAGAGTCTGAACTATCCCGTTTTTCCGTGTAATGGCCCATTTGAGGGCGGGGGAGGGCGTCCCTCAAGGGCGTCGGCGAAGCCGGGGACCTGGCCTGTAGCCCTCGCTCCCGTCCTGCGGGGCTGGAAGGAGGCTCCGGTATCCGCTCCTTCCTGGCCGACCGGAATTATGATCAAATGGATCTGATTTGTAATCAAGCAGACATGATTCAGAGATGACCTCATGACTTCTGGCGCCGTGGCGACGTCCCCCGAACCTCCCGCGCCGTGAGGCGGCCGACGGCGGCCGAGAGGCCACGCCCATCCTTGACCGGGAAGACCCTCGGGTGCTGGACCTGACGGCCGAGCTCCGAACCGCCGGCGCCGTCGGCGAGCGGGACCTGTTGATCGCGGCCCATCGCCTTGTCGCCGCACGCGTCCGCCCGGTCTACGGGATGGACGACCGGCAGCCGGTTTCCGTGACGCTCGCGCTGGGCCGGGGCTCGTGCAGTCAGCGGATGGCGGTGCTGGAGGCCGTGGCGCGTGCCTGCGGGATCGCCACCAGGGTCAGAGGACTGCTGGTGGACGGCCGGTTCTGGTATCCCCGCTTCCCTCGGATGGGTGCGCTGATCCCTCATCGGGTGGTGCTCGCCTGGCCCGAGTTCCGTTTCGACGGACGATGGGTCTCGGTCTCCGGGCTCTACGGTGACCTGACGGCGTTGCGAGCGGGGGGAGGATTCACCAACGACGGTGGAGAGACCCTCTTCGACGCGATCGCTCGCACCGCGGTCGACTGGGACGGCGTGACCTGCTCCTCCTGCGACCTGTCGGCCCACGTGTCGGCCGACCTGGGCTACTTCGACTCTCGCGACGAACTGTTCGAGACACATGGTCAGACCCTGTGCCGGCCGGCCAGGATCGTCGCCAACCCGATCATGGGTCGTCGATCCGCGTGATCCGTCGTCGCGGCGAGGTCTCTGCCCGGGCGGCATTTCATACAGAAAGCCATAAGCGGGGCCGACATAATCGCGAATATGGAAATATTGATCACTGATGCGGTTGTGGGTGGATTAACGCTGACCCTGGACCGGGACGGCGGCACCGTTCGAGTCGAGGGTGACGCGATTCCCACGGTTGTCGTGCGCCGATCCGTTGAGGCTGCACCGCTGCAGCACATTCCCATCGGCACCCGCGGCACCGAAGACCTGACCATGACCCTCGACGGAGCTCCTGTCGCGTTGCGTCCTGCCCCGGGCCGCGTCACGCGCGACTCCTATCGGGCCGAGGTGGACCACGAGGGAATCACCTACAGCGTCTTCGATTTCCTGTGGTTGTCTGAGGATTTCAGACATTCCGGGCCGGTGTGGTCGTACTCGCGCGGGGTCCGTAGTCCGCGCTGAGGCGGAGGACGGGGGTGGCGCGGGCGCGGTGGAAACCGGTCCGGTGCTGGAAATCGCGTGCACGACCTGAGCGGGTCACCGCAAGGTGGCCGCTCTGGGGTTCGTGTCCCGCCGGACGCTGTCCCACCGCGGTGGGGGCGGGAACCGTACGCCACTCCGGCACACGGCGAAAAGTCGATGCGAGCCCGGCCTCATCCCGGACTGCCGGAGTGGGCCGTCCGGGGCGTTTAGGCGTGGGCCGGTCCTTACCCGGGGTGGGGCCGGGACGGCCGGGGCGGTCAAAGGTGTCGCGGCCGCTACGGTTGGCGCGGCGCACCCGGCGGATCTCAGCGCGGGGACGCCGGGCGCGGGCGACGTTGCCCTCCACCACCGTGGTGATGGTGCGGTGGCCGGTGGCCCGGTCGGTGCGAGTATGGGCCTGACCCAGCAGACCACGCGCCACGATCCGCTCGGCGGCGGCCCAATCCCGATCCGCCGAGAGCCCACACGAGCAGCGCGCCCATTTCCAGCCCGCCCGGGTGGGCTGGTCCGGCGCCGCCACGTGCTTCAGAGGGCTGGTGCCGGTGCCGCAGCGCGGGCAGTACCTCGAGGTACCTCGCGCCGGGACGGTGACCACGGCAATACCGGCTTTGGCGGCCAGGTGCCGGATCTCCTCCACCACCAGGCCGCGGACCTGCCCCGACAGCCGAGCATTACCCCTACGGTGCCCGCGCGCTTGCAGAGTGGCGAGGTCTTCGAGGTAGATGACGCCGCAGCCGGTCGCGGTCGCTTGGTCCACTGCCCAGCGGGCCGCTGACCAGGCCAGGGTGTGGTTGAGGTTGCGGATCCTTGCGCAGATGCGTTCGTGGTCAGCCGCGGTGCGAGCGTGGCGGTGGTGTAGGTCGGCCCACTGCGGGTGTGAGGTGTCCAGCCCGGATAGCAGGGCGGCGTAGTGGTCGCGTTTGGTGGCCAGGTGTTCGCGGTGGGTGCGTAGCCGGTGCAGTTTCGCGGAGATTGCGGTGGCGTCGTAGCGCAGCATCCGCCCATCGGAGAACACCCGCCCACCCGCGCAGCCGCCGCCCGAGGTGCCGGGTGGGTCGCTCAGGCGGGCGACGGTGCCGGTCAGCAACGTGTTCACCCCCCAATCCAACCCCAACCCCACCCGATGCCCCACTGCCGCAACGACCGGGATCGGAGTGGTGAACGGCAGATCCACCCGCAGCCGATGCGCGGCCACCCGCAGCGTGGGCGTACACCACGTGGCATAGGCGGGTACGTGTGGCGGCACCGTCCTGGTGCCGCCACCGCAGGACCGCGTCGAGACGGCCTAGCCGGCGCTGGAGGGCTTGCTTTCCGCCGCGTGCTCAAGAGCCCAGGCGAGGGCCTTGTCGGCGACCTCCTCCCAGCCTTCCTGGGCGGGCATGAGGTGGGAGCGTCCGGGGAACTCGACGACTTCGGTGAGGGTGTTGGACTTGTAGTGCTTGGCGTTGGACCGCTGGATCTTGGGGGGCATGAGGTTGTCGTTCTCGCCGGCGATGAAGAGCAGCGGGTTGCGGTCGTCGTTGTGGTAGTTGACGTGGTTGTCGTCGGGGCCGGGGTGGATGTTGGCGAGGGCGCTGCCCCAGAAGACGTGGCCGGAGGCGGGGATGTGGTAGCGGTCGTAGGTGGCGCGGGCCTGGTCCTCGGGGAAGGTGTTGGTGAAGGCGTACTTCCACTGCTCATAGGTGAAGCCGACCGCCTTGTGCCGGTTGGCGGGGTTCTTCAGCACGGGGAAGGTGGCTCTGATCTGTGACAGGGGGATGACCTGGACGCCTTCGGTGGGGGCGGAGTTGATGGCGACGCCGACGGCGCCGTAGCCGCGGTCGAGGAGGATCTGGGTGAAGACGCCGCCGGCGGAGTGGCCCATGAGGATGGGCTGCCTGTCGAGGCCGTCGATGAGCTTTTCCAGCGATTCGATGATCGCCGGTACGGTGAGCCGCTCGATGGGGGTGGGGTCGGCGTTGAGGGCCTCGACCTCCACCTCGAAACCGGGGTAGGCGGGGGTCAGGACGGTGAAGCCCTGGGCCTCGTAGCGTTCCTTCCACTGTTCCCAGCTGCGGGGGGTGACCCAGAAGCCGTGGATCAGGACGATCGTGTCAGGGGCGGTGGATGCGGTGCTCATGGCGTTGTCCTTCGAGTCCTGGGCCGCCGGAACGATGCCGGCTCCGGCGGCGGGAGAGAGATGGGGTCAGCGGGTGGCGCTGTAGGCGGCGAGGATCTGGCGGACGGCGGCGTCGGGGTGGGACATCATGACGACGTGTGAGGAGCGGATCTCGGTGACCTTGCTGCCGGCGCGCTTGGCCATGAAGCGCTGGACGGCGGGCGGGATGACCTTGTCCTCGGTGGGGATCAGGTACCAGGAGGGGATGGTCTTCCAGGCCGGGACGCCGCTGCCGCCGGACAGGCCTCCGACGCTGCCGGGGCGCTGGGTGGCGGCCATGAGACGGGTTTTGGAAGCGGGCAGGTCGGCGGCGAACACCTCGCGGAAGCGTTCGGCGGTGATGTAGCCGTCGGTGCCGTGGGTGCCGTCGGGCAGGGACCAGTTGCGGGCGAGCAGGGCGTGGCCCAGCTCACTGCCGGGGAACTTGTCGGCCAGCACCAGGGCGCTCTCACCCTCGTCGGGTGCGAACGCGCCCAGGTAGACCAGGGCCTTGACGTTGGCGTGGTCGCGGGCGGCGTTGGTGATGACGATGCCGCCGTAGGAGTGACCGGCGAGGATCACCGGCCCGGGGATGGTGTCCAGGATGCTGGAGATGTAGGCGGCGTCGCCGGCCACGTCGCGCAGCGGGTTGGCCGGGGCGATCACCGGGAAGCCCTCGCTCTGCAGCCGGGCGATGGTGTCGTTGAACCCGGAGGCGTCGGCGAACGCGCCGTGCACCAGGACCACGGTGGGCTTGGGGCCCTTGTCGGGCTTGGTCGCGGGCGCGGCCGAGGCGGGGCCGGTCATGGTCAGGGCGAGGGCGCAGGCGGTGACGGCGAGGGTGAGAAAGCGGCTGCTGCGGTGACGCGAAGCGATCATGATCCTGGTCCTTCGTTGTCGGAGACGAGCATAAGAGGTTCGAGAACCCTCCGTCGTGCGAAAAGGGCACGGCGGTCGTGGCGGCGTACGGTGAACCGTCCGGACGCCCCGACTCGGAGGCGGTGCCGGCCGGTCCGGGCCGCCGGTTACGTCACAGCGGGCGGATGGGCCGGTTCAGCCCTTGATGAAGGACAGCAGATCGGCGTTGAACTCCTGCTCGAAGGCTCCGGCCAGGCCGTGAGGGCCGCCCGGGTAGACCTTCAGGGTGGCGTCCTTGACGAGCTTGGCCGACTCCAGGCCGCCGGCGACGATGGGCACGATCTGGTCGTCGTCGCCGTGCGCGATGAGCGTCGGGATGTCGAAGCGCTTGAGGTCTTCGGTGAAGTCGGTCTCGGAGAAGGCCCTGATGCAGTCGAGCGCGCCCTTCACCCCGACCTGCATGCTCCACAGCCAGAAGGCGTCGCTGACACCTTGCGAGACCTGAGCACCGGGCCGGTTGTAGCCGTAGAAGGGAATGCTCAGCTCCTGGTAGAACTGCGAGCGGTCGTTGCTCACCCCGGCGCGGATGCCGTCGAACACCTCGATCGGCAGGCCCAGAGGATTGGCGTCCGTCTTGAGCATCAGCGGCGGAACCGCCCCGAGCAGGACCGCCTTGGCCACGCGGGAGGTGCCGTGCCGGCCGATGTAACGGGTCACCTCGCCGCCGCCGGTGGAGTGGCCGACCAGCACCGCGTCACGCAGATCGAGGGTCTCGATGAGCTGGGCCAGGTCGTCGGCGTAGGTGTCCATCTCGTTGCCGCCCCACGGCTGACTGGAGCGGCCGTGCCCGCGCCGGTCGTGGGCGATGGCGCGGAAACCGTTGGCCGCCACCAGGTGCATCTGGTTGTCCCAGGCGTCGGCGTTCAACGGCCAGCCGTGACTGAACACGACCGGCTGCCCCACGCCCCAGTCCTTGTAGAAGATCTCGGTACCGTCAGTGGTGGTGATGAAGCTCATCAGAACGTTCCTCCGGAGCGATCACACTCGGTCACACGAAGCGCCGGTGAAACCGTGTTCGTGCGGCTTGGCATGACTCGAAGCTAGATCGGCGGGGGGCGCCTGCAATCGGTCAGATGACTGCACCCCCCGACCGCGGGTGCGCTACTTACGCGGCTTAGGTCGGCAGGACGTTCGCGCGGCTGAGACGCTGCCCGGACGAGGACCGCCTGACCGTGCAGGCTGAGATAAGGATCGTGCGCTTTGCGCTCATTTCCGCGCTCGTTTCCCTGTGATCATGGAGGAACGGGTGCCGTCCGAACCGGGCGGCCACCTGACACCGAGTGACCACCGAAGGGACCGGCATGCGTGCGCGCACGCTTCTCGCGCCCCCCTGCCCCCACCGGGCAGAATGCGCGGAGCGCGGCATCCCGATCACTCACCGGCCGGGCGCGGATGCCGCCCGGCGGACGCCGGCCCGCTCGTCGAACCGGGTGCCGCGGTGAGCGGGCGTGATCTGAGAGGCAGGCAGGAGGAGCTCGGCCGCCTGAAAGGCCTGGTCGATTCGGTGAGCCGCATCGGAGGCGGCACGCTGGCCCTGGTTCAGGGGGAGCCGGGCATCGGCAAGTCCTCCATCCTCGACGCGGTCATCGCCTACGGACGTGAGCGCGGATTCCTGATCAGCCGTGGCACGGTCGACGAACTCGACCAGATCGCCCCGCTCTCGTCGCTGACGGCCTGCCTGCTGCACGGCGAGCAGCCGCTGCTGACCGCCGACGCCTTCAGCCGGTTGTCCTGCCGGCACGACCAGCGCATGTGGTTGATGGAGCGGCTCGCGGGGATCATCGAGGCCAAGGCCCTGAACGTCCCGATACTGATCGCGCTGGACGACGTGCAGTGGGCCGACCCGTTCAGCCGGTTCGCCCTTCGGGTGCTGCCCGCCCGTCTGCGGACCTCGCCGGTGCTGTGGCTGCTGGCGGGCAGGATGGAGCACGGAGGACCCGCGGGAGAGATCGCGGCCGCGGTGGCGAACGACATCCCGGTCGAGCTGGTGCGGCTGGGCCCGCTGTCGGGCACGGCCATCGACGAGCTGGCCTGCGACGTGCTGGGCAGGGCCGCCGACGTCCACGTCAGGAAGCTGCTCGACGGCGCCGCGGGTAACCCCTTCCTGGCGGTCGAGATGCTCGCCGGCCTCGCCGCGGGGGTGCCGTCGCCGGTATCAGGCGAACCCGGGGAGCAGGTGACCCCCACCCGGCTGATCCTCGGGGTGCGGGGCCGGCTCAGCTCGCTGCCCGCGAGCACCTTGCTGTTCCTGCGGGTGGGTGCCGTCCTGGGCAGCAGGTTCGTCTTCGCCGACGCCTGCGCCCTGCTCGGCCAGAGCCCGGTCGCCCTCCTGGGGGATCTGGAGGCGGCGATACGGGGTGGGCTGCTCGACGACGACGGCGAACACCTGCACTTCCGGCACGACCTGCTGCGGCAGGCCGTCTACGCCGACATCTCGCCTTCGGCCCGGAAGGCGCTGCATCGGGAGGCCGCCGTCCACCTGGCGACCGTCGGCCGCGGCGCGGTGGACGCCGCACCTCACCTGTTCATCGGTGCGTTGCCGGGCGACAGGCAGGCCGTCGACCTGCTTCGCCGGGCCGCCGCCGACGTGCTGGCGGTCATGCCCGCACTGGCGGCCGACTTCGTCACGCGAGCCCTGGACCTGGTCCCGGAGGCCGGACCGCTCCGGTTCGAGGTGGGCGAGCAGGCGATCGTGTACTTGACGCGGGCGGGGCGCAACCGCGAAGCCGTACAGGTCGGTGACCGGTTGCTGGCGCAGCGGCCGGCCGCGGAGGTCGCAGGGCGACTCCAGGCGGCTCTGGGCGGTCCGCTGTGGAGCATGAGGCTGACCGATGAGCTGGAGCACCGCGCCGAGGCCGCCCTCGAAGCGGGCGGGACGGCCCCGCGGGTGACGGCACGGCTCGCCGCGCTGCACGCGCTGGCACTGTCACGCGGCGAAGACCTGGACGCCGCACGCGCGGCGGGCGAGACGGCGCTGGAGCGGGCGAGCACGATCGACGACCGGGAGGCGCGGGTCACCGCGCTGCTCGCCCTGGGAGAGATCGAGCTCAACGCTGGACGGTGCCGGGCCTCGCTCGGTCACTTCACGACCCTGCGCCTCCTCGACCCGGCCTTCACCGTCGAGGAGATCGTCGCGCGTCAGCACCTGGACGACTACGGGACCAGCGACCGGATGCTCGCCGAGGCACGCCGCGACAGCGAGCGGGACGGCGGCCCGCTCAGGCCGGCGATGCTGCTGTGGGCGCAGGCCAACCACCATCTGGGGCTGGGCAGGCTCGACGACGCCGAGGCCGACTTCCTGACCCTGGAGCGCCTGGAGGAGGACCTTCGGGAACCCGTGCATCAGGTGAACTCACGGGTGACGCGGTGCTGGATCGCCCACCTGCGCGGGGACGGGAAGGCCGCGCACGAGTGCCTGGCCTCGGCCCGGGCGGCGCTCGCGGCCAGACCCGACCCGGGCAACCGCGCGGCCGTGCGTTTCATCGAGGCGATCACGGCGGACCTGGAGGGGGACACCGCCGAGGCCGTACACCTGATCGAGCGGGCGCGGGCGGACGGGCCGACGACGCGCTGGCGATTGCTGCGCACCTGGATCGCCCCGGCGGTCCGGCTGGCCGTACGGGGCGGCGACCACGCGCTCGCCGCGGAGCTGGCGGCGCAGAGCGCCGCCTACGCCGAGCGGAACCCGGACGTCGCCACCGCGGCCGGCATCGCCGCGCAGGCCGCCGGGCTCGCGCACGCCGACCTCGATCAGCTGGAGCGGGCCGTCACCCTGCTGCGGTGCGGGCCCCGGCCGCTGATCCACGCCGACGCGATCGCCGACCTGGGATCGGCGCTGCTGGCGCGGGGCCGCCGGGACGAGGCCGTCACCGCGCTGCGCGCGGCCGGGGGCACCTTCACCCGCCTTCGGGCCTACGGTCAGGCGGCCCGCGTGCAGGACCACCTCGACAGCGCCGGGGCCAGAGGCAGGCCCAGGAGCGCCAGGCCGGCCCGGCCCGCCAGAGGATGGCGGGCACTCACCCCCACCGAGGAGAAAGTCGCCCGGATCATCGCCGCGGGCCACACCAACCGGTCGGCGGCGGCCGAGCTGTTCATCTCGCCGCACACGGTGAACACGCACGTCACCTCGATCTTCCGCAAGCTGTCGGTCACCTCGCGCGTGCAGCTCGCCAGGGCCGTGATGGCCGAGACCGAGGCCTGAACGCCTCGTCTTCCCCGTGACGTGCGTCCTCCGGAAGGAGGCGGAGGACGGATCCGGTGGCGGGGGAGCGAACCTCAGCGGGGTGGGAGCGCCGCGTTCGGGAACACCGGGGAACACGGCGCCGACCCGCGGAACGGTCACGAGGGGATCCGGGTGTGCCTGAGCGCTTCGAGCGCGTCGCGCAGGGCCGAACGCGAGGTGATGCCGAGCTTGGGGAAGATCCGGTAGAGGTGGGCGCTGACGGTGCGCGGTGACAGGTACAACCGTTCGGCGATCTCCTTGTTGCTGAGCCCCGAGGCCGCCAGGTGCGCGACCTCGAGCTGCTGGGCGGTCAGGTCACCGGCGGCCGAATCGGTGCTCGTGCGCGGGACGACCTGCTGGGCGACGGCGACGCCGGTGGCGCGCAGTTCCTGTTCGGCGCGTTGACGCCAGGCGGTCGCGCCGATGCGGGCGAAGAGGTCGGCGGCACGGCGCAGCTCGGGCCGGGCGTCACCGGGGCGGTGCCGGCGCCGGTGGAACTCGCCGAGGGCGAGCCGCACCCGAGCGTGGTCGAAAGGCCGCTGCTCGACGCGCGGCAACGCGAGCGCCGCCCTGAACAGCGCCGGCGCCTCGTCCTCGGGGGCGACCAGGGCCCGGGCGGCGAAGATCTGCAGGCGCAGCCGGGGGGTGAGGTCGGCCAGCGAGGCGCGCTCGGCCGCGGCGACGTGCGCCCGGGCCTCCCGCGGCCGGCCACTGTGCACGGCGGCGTCGACGAGGTCGAAGACCAGCCACGGAGCGTAGGCCACGTGCCGTGCCAGATCGCCCGCCGGGCTGACGCGAACGCACTGGGCGTAGGCGCTCTCGTAGTCGCCCTGCGACAACGCGGCCAGTGCCAGGTTGCGGGCCGACAACGTCAGGTGCAGGCCGCTGCCGCGCGGCTCGGCCCACTGCTCGACGGTCCTGCTGTACTCGCGCGCGCTGTCGACGTCGCCGCGTCCGGCCGCGAACCAGCCCAGGCTGCAGCGCAGATCGTGGGCGAGCAGCTCCAGGTCATGCCGTACGCACAGGTCGAGACCGGCGGAGGCGGCGGTCTCGGCGGCCTCCCACTCGCCCGACAGGTAGTGGTCGTGCGCGGCGAACCAGTAACCGCTGGCGGCGTAGGTGACCGCGCCCCGGCCGCTCTCGTCGGCGATCAGGTCGCGCACCTGGAGACGGTAGTCGTGGAGCAGGTCCAGCCAGGTCGCCGCGCGGCACAGCTCGGCGACCCGGCCTGGCGGGGCGTCGTCGGGCAGCGCCTCGAAGGCCGCTCGCAGCCGGGTGGCCGCGCCGTGCCCGGTACGGGAGACGTCGTACAACACGTCGTGCAGCAGGTGGACGTGCGGGCCGAGGTGATCACCGCGGCCGGCGAACACGTCCCGCACGGCTTCCCACTCGACGGGGTCCTGCGCGTACGAGGCGGCCACGACGCGAGCCAGGACGGCTCCATCCAGTGCGGGACCGGTCATGGAGGCGCCGCCGGTGGCGACGGCCCGGGTCAGCAGCCGGCGGACGGCCGCCAGGTCGCCGTCGCGCAACAGCAGGATCCGCGCCTTGGTGGTGAGGCCGTGCGCGGAGCGGGCCGGGTCGTCCAGGTGCCGGCGGGCCTCGTCGAGGAGCCGCTGTGCCAGGTCGAGCCGGCCGCACTCACTGGCCAGGTCGGCGGCCCTCTGCAGCCGCCGGGCGGCGTCGCCGGGGTCGGGGGTGAGCGCCGCCGCCCGCTGCATCGCGGTGACGGCCAGTCCGGTGCCGCCGCGCACGCTGACCGCGTAGGCGGTCTGCTCGATCTCGGCGGCGACCTCCTCCTTCGGTTCCACCGCCGCGGCGGCCAGGTGCCAGACGCGGCGCTCGGGGTCGGCGCGGTGCTGCTCGGCCAGGACGGCGTGCGCGGCCCGGACCTCGTCGGGGGAGGCGGTGTTGATGATGGCGGAACGGACGAGCGGATGACGGAAACGCACCCCGGACGGGGTGGAGTCACGGGTGATGAGACCGAGCCGCTCGATCTCCAGCAGGTCGCGCGGCGAGAGCGAGGTCGGCTGGGCCTCCTCGGAGCGGTGTTCGAGCCGGTCACCGTCCAGGGCCGTGATCAGCAGGGCCGTGTGCGACGGCGCCGGCAGCGACAGGGCCCTGCCGGCGAATCCGGATTCCAGGCGGGTGCGCAGCGGCGCGCCGGACGGCAGCATCTCCAGCCCCGCCGCGGCGTCGGTGCCGAACACCTCGGGCAACTCGGCCAGCGCCAGCGGGTTGCCCGCGGCGTCCCGCAGCACCCGGCGGCGCACCGCCTCGGGCAGGTGAGGGTGGAGCAGGCTCAGCAGCGCCTCGGCCGCCCCCTCCTCCAGCGGCTCCACCTCCAGCATGTGGATGCCGGGGGTGACCCGCTCGGTGCTGGTCAGCGGACGCCGGGCGAAGATCGCCCGGATGTCGTACGGCTGCAGCCGCAGCAGCAGGAACATCACCACCTCGCGCGTGGGGTGGTCGACCCAGTGGGCGTCCTCCACCGCGATCAGCACCGGCCCGTCCTCGGCGACGGAGGCCAGCACCGCCAGAGAGGCCACCGAGATCGCCAGCCGGTCGGGGATGGGGCCGGGCTGGAAGCCCAGTACCCGCCGCAGCACGTCGCGGTGGAAGGGCTCGACGCGGTCGAGGTGGTCCAGGACGGGCGCGAACAGCTGGTACAGCCCGGCGAAGGCCATCTGCGCCTCGCTCTCATAGCCCGTGCCGCCCAGCACCCGCACACCCCGCTGCTCGGCGTAGCCGATCGCGGCCCGCAGCAGGACGGTCTTGCCCACCCCCGGGTCGCCGTGCAGGACGAGGTTGGGCGGCACGCCGGGCGGCCGCCTGATCGTCTCTCGCAGCGCGGCCAGCTCCCTGTCCCGCCCGATGATGTCCACCGTGGATCCCGTCCGGTTCTAGGAGTAGTCGCCGGGTGTAGTCATTTGACCGATGGCGGCAGGCCGCTCGGACGCCATGCTGAACGGGTCGGCGAAGGAGTGACCGTGCCACATGTTGTCGTCGGGTCGGAGAACGGCGCCGAGGTGAGCCTCTACTACGAGGACGCCGGCGCCGGTGACCCTGTCGTGCTCATCCACGGCTGGCCGCTGAGCCGGCGCTCCTGGGACTCCCAGGTGCAGACCTTCGTGGAGGCCGGCCACCGGGTGATCACCTACGACCGGCGAGGATTCGGCCGGTCCACCCACGCGTGGGACGGCTACGATCTCGACACCTTCACCGCCGACCTGCACACCCTCGTGGAGCACCTGGGCCTGACCCGGGTCTCGCTGGTCGGTTTCTCCTCCGGCGGCGGCGAGGTGGCTCGCTACGCCGCGACCTTCGGCACGGATCGCCTTCACCGGATCGTGCTGGCCGGCCCCGTCATCGGCGCGGACAGGCAGATGGCCGCCGACCTGACCATCGCTTCGCGACGGCACCGGATCTCGATGCTCGACGACCTGCTGACCAGGTTCTTCTCCGTGGACGGTGAGAGCGCGCTGGACGAGCCGACCCGCCGGTACCTGCTGCAGGCCGCCGCCGACGCCTCGGCCAAGGCCGTCACGGACTCGATCGGCGCGTGGTCGAACGCGGAACCGCTGGCCGACCTGATCCGGATCGACGTGCCCACCCTGGTCGTCCACGGGGAGCAGGACGCGTTCATGCCCTACGAGGCCGGCGGCCGGCAGGTCGCCGCGGCCATCGCGGGAAGCGCCACGGTGCTCATCCCCAGCGCGCCGCACGGCGTGCCGATCACCCACCACGAGCAGTGGAACCAGGCGGTGCTCGCCTTTCTGAACGACTGACGTACCGCCGGTGTTCATCCGCTCTGTCCCCCATAGGCGAGGTGATCCATGGCCTATGCGGAAGACAACCAGGATCGCGCGGCCCCGGCCATCGCGCGTTCACGCGATAAAGGGCCGCTCACCGTCCGGCGGGGTGTCACCTGTCACCTGCCACCGCTCGAACCCGGCGTGCCCGGCCGCCGGGACGACGACCTCTCCCCGGGCCTTTCCCGTGACGACCTCGACGTAGGCGCGGGCGACCTCGCGGACCGGCGTGCCGTCGGCGCCGTCCATGCCGAGCTTTTCGAGCGTCTCCCTCACCCATCCGGGGCTGATGACGTTCACCCGCAGGCCCCGCGGCATCTCGATGGCCGCGGCCCGGACGAACGCCTCCAGGCCGGCATTGACAAGGGCGCCGAACGCGCTGCCCGGCGTGGGCTTCTCGAAGGTGCCGCCGGTGAGGGTGATGGACCCGCCGTCTCGCACATGCTCCAGGGCCCGGCGCAGCAGCCGCACCTGGCCGAGAAGCTTGCTCTCCAGGCCGTGGGTGAAATCCTCGTCGGAGGAGGACACGAGCGGAGCCAGCCTGCCGCCGGCCGCGCAGCACACGACCGCGTCCACCTCGCCGACCGTGGCGAACAACGCGTCGATGGAGGCCGGATCCTCCAGGTCGGCCCGGGTGGTGCCGCCGCGTGAGACGCGGATCACCTCGTGGCCGGCCTCCAGCGCGCCGGCGACCGCGCCGCCGATGACGCCCGTCGCTCCGATCACAATGACCTTCATGGTTCCTTCTCCCCCTGTCGTCACGGGAAGGCACCTGATCCGTCCGATGCCGGTCTCACCCCGATCAGTGTCGAACCTTGTCGCGGCCCCGGGGGCGTCGTCCAATACCCGCTTCCATAACCTGACGGCATGGACATCGACACTCGGCTGCTGCGCTACTTCGCCGCGGTGATCGAGGAGGGCAACCTCACGCGGGCCGCACAGCGGCTCTTCGTCTCGCAGCCCGCGCTGACGAAACAGATCCGGCAGCTGGAAGCCCAGCTGGGGGTGGAGTTGTTCGTCCGATCCCGGGCCGGGATGAGCCCGACCGAGGCCGGTGAGGCTCTGGCCGGGCAGGCGGGTGCCGTGCTGGCCGCCTGGGAGTCCGCGTTGCGGGCCACCCGGGGCGCGAAGGCCCGGGCCGCGCGCACGCTGCGGGTCGGCTTCGTGGCCAGCGCCGCGAACGAGTTCACCCAGCGGATCGTCGCCGACTTCGCCCGGCGGCGGCCCGGGTGGCGGGTCCGGATGCGGCAGACCGAGTGGTCCGATCCCACCGCCGGACTGGTCTCCGGCGACGTCGACGTGGCGCTGCTGCGACTCCCCGTTCCCGGTCAGGACGACCTCGACGTCGAGATCCTGCTGACCGAGCCTCGCTGGATCGCCCTGCCCGCGGCTCACCGCCTCGCGGACAACGATCACATCTCCTTCCAGGATCTGTACGAGGAGCCGTTCGTGGCCACCCCCGCCGAGTCCGGGTGGTGGCGCGAATACTGGCTCGCCGCCGACGAACGCGAGGGGAGGCCGGTGCGGATCGGTGCGGTGGCTCACAATCCCGACGAATGGCTCAACGCCATCGCTCACGGCCAGGGCATCAGCCTCACCCCCGAGGCCACCGCCCGCTTCTACCAGCGCCCCGACGTCGTCTACCGGCCCGTAACCGATGTCAGCCCCAGCCAGGTCGGCGTCGCCTGGCCCCGTACCCGGCTCGTCGACGCCGTCGTCGAGGACTTCGTCCGGAGCTGTCTCGCCGGGTGCCGGGATGATCCATCGCGCGAATGACCCGGGGCCGGTGACGGCGTCCGAGGGGAGGAGCCGTCAGGTCAGATAGTCGCGCAGGGCCCGGGACCGTGACGGGTGGCGCAGTTTGGTCATCGTCTTGGACTCGATCTGCCGGATGCGCTCGCGGGTCACCCCGTAGACCTTGCCGATCTCGTCGAGGGTCTTGGGCCGCCCGTCGAGCAGTCCGAAGCGCATGGACACGACTCCGGCCTCGCGCTCCGACAGGGCCTCCAGGACCAGGTGCAGCTGCTCCTGGAGCAGGGCGAAGGCCACCGCGTCCTCGGGGGTGATCGCCTCGGAGTCTTCGATGAGGTCGCCGAACTCGTTGTCGCCCTCGGTGCCGAGCGGGGAGTGCAGGGAGATCGGCTCGCGCCCGTACTTCTGGACCTCGACGACCTTCTCGGGGGTCATCTCCATCTCGGTGGCGAGCTCGTCGTGGGTGGGCTCGCGGCCGAGATCGGAGACCATCTGCCGCTGGATGCGGGCCAGTTTGTTGATCATCTCGACCATGTGGACCGGGACGCGGATGGTCCGGGCCTGATCGGCCATGGCGCGGGTGACGGCCTGCTTGATCCACCAGGTGGCGTAGGTGGAGAACTTGAAACCCTTGGCGTAGTCGAACTTCTCGACCGCGCGGATCAGACCCAGGTTGCCCTCCTGGATCAGGTCCAGGAACGGCATGCCGCGGCCGGTGTAGCGCCGGGCCAGCGAGACCACGAGGCGGAGATTGGCCTCCAGCAGGTGATTCTTGGCCCGGAGACCGTCTTCGGCGATCCATTCCAGCTCCGCCCGCACGTCGGCGAGCAGCCGGTCGCCGTCGTCGCCGAGCTGCTCGGCCGCGAACAGACCGGCCTCGATGCGCTTGGCGAGCTCGACCTCCTGCTCGGCGTTGAGCAGTGGGACCCTGCCGATCTGTTTAAGATAATCCTTGACCGGGTCGGTGCTCGCACTCGCATTCGCGGCCGGGGTCAGGTCGTCTTCCTCCGCGGAGGTCTTCACAGAGCTCACACCTTCCCGTGGGCAGCAGCGTAAACACCTGTGCAGATCAAGCTATGTCCTGTGACGGTGTGCTGTGGCCACAAAACAGCAGCAAGGACGATACGGCATGGCGACCTTCAGGGTCGGCGCCCTCTTTCCGGACGGCGTCGCCCTCGACGGCGGTGACCGGTCTCACACTCCGTCCGGACGCTAGACGTGGACGCGTGCGGCGGCTGTGGCCGGCTCGGGGACGGCGTCCGCCGTCTTGACGAGAACGGCCCACCGGGGGGTGCGTTCGCGCACGTCCTCGCTCCGGATCGCCATCACGGCGGGCGGGCTTCCCAGGTCACCGTACCGGGCGGCGACGGCCGCGGTGATCGCCCGGCCGGCGTCGGCGGCCATCTCCTTCGCCGATCCCGCCGGTCTGGAGGCCGACAGGTAGCCGAGCAGCGCCGCGAACCGCAGCTCCTCGGTCACCGGGTGGGGGAGCCCGTCGTCGGACGGCGGCGCCGGCCGATCCAGCCAGAACGCCCCGCCGCGCAGGGAACCCGGGTACGTCACCTCGCCGTGCTGGAGCGTCTGCACCGCGTCGGCCACCAACTGCCCGAATTCGGCCAGGTCTGTTTCCGGTGGCAGATCAGTCGTGACCAGCAGCGAAACCATCAGCGCATCCAGCATGTGCGGGCGTCCCTCCTTGAGGTGGCTCATCGTAAAGGGCGGCACCGACAGTTGTGGAAGGTGTGGTGAATTTTGAGGTGGTCAGGGGGCGGCCGTGGCGCAAAGATCGCCGCGGACCCCGGCGCCCGACGGCTCGTGGTGACCTGGGACGAGCCGGGCCACGGCGGTCCGGGGCGGCCGAAGGTCACAGCGGTCTGGGGGCGGGCATGGCGATCCTGTCGACGGCCTCGCGGCGGCGCCGTTCGGGACGCCGGTCGTAGCGGGCCGTGGTGGCGGGGGAGGAGTGACCGACGAGGGCCTGGGCCGTGGCCAGGTCCACACCGGCGTCGAGCAACTCGCCGATGAAGGTGCGCCGGAAGTCGTGCGGGGTGCGCGGAGCGGCTCCGGCCTCGGCCAGCCGCTTGCCCAGGATGTCGGCGATCGCCTGTCCCGTCATGGCCGCCGGTTCGCCGTCGCGGATCCGGAGCCCTCCGGACTTGCCGATGGGGCAGAACAACGCCCCGGCGGGACGGCCCCGTACGGCCAGCCAGCGCTCCATCCTGCCGACGGCCTCGGTGGTGAGATAGACCATCCGCTCCTTGTCGCGCTTGCCGCGCACCCGTATCGAGCGGGATCCGGGGTCGTAGTCGCCCAGGGTCATCCCGGCGATCTCGGCGCGGCGGCAGCCGGTGGAGTAGAGCACCGCCAGCAGGGCGGCGTCGCGGAGCCCGGCGCGGGAGTCGTCGCGCTCGCACGCGGCCAGCGCGGCGCCCACGACCTCGGGCGGCACATGCTGTCCCGTGGGCAGGCGGGTGTGCTCGACCGTCGGGAGGTCGGCGGCGCGCTGGTATTCCTCGGCGGTCATCTGGCCGAGCCGCCAGGCCTCGCGCAGCACCCTGCGCAGCGCGACCAGATGCTTGTTGACGTAGGAGGGGGACCAGCCGCGCTCGGTCATGAGGGCGCGGAGGCGCACGGTGTGCTCGTAGCGCAGCAGGTGCCAGGGCTGGCCGGCGCCGGAGGAGACCTCGTCGCCGGAGATGAGGGCGGCCAGCCGGTCCAGGCAGCCGCGCATGGCGCGGCGGGACTCGGCGCTGGTGAGGGAGTCGAGATATACCTGGTAGGGGTCCCGTGCGGGTTCGACGGCGGGTCGGGGCGACTCGGGTACGGCGGGCGCGCTCATCGGGCCGACCTTATCGGCAACCCGCGAATCTACAATGTAAAGAGGCATGGACTGGTCAAAATAGCCTGAAAATCCCTTTTCGTCTTCGGTGGGGGCAGGGCAGGATCGTTCCATGACGAACGGACGGGTAACGGCGGTCAGCAGCAGCGCCACGCACACCTTCGGCAAGGTCTGCCGGCCGGGCATCCGGTTGCTGGCGGGGCTGGGGGTGGAGGGGGACGCGCATCTCGGCGTGACGGTGAAGCACCGCTCGCGCGTGGCGCAGGATCCCACCCAGCCCAACCTGCGCCAGGTCCACCTGATCCATGCCGAGCTTCACGACGAACTGCGGGCCGCGGGGTTCTCCGTGGCGGCGGGGGAGTTGGGGGAGAACGTCACCACCCGTGACGTCGACCTGCTGGGGCTGCCGGTGGGCGCGCTGCTGCGGCTGGGGGAGGAGGCGGTGGTCGAGGTGACCGGACTGCGCAACCCCTGCGTGCAGATCGAGGCGTTCCAGCCGGGCCTGCTGAAGCGGGTGGTGGGCCGGGACGAGACCGGTGAGCTGGTCCGCAAAGCCGGGGTGATGGGCGTGGTGGTGGCCGGTGGCGAGGTGCGGCCCGGCGACCCGATCGAGGTGGAGCTTCCGCGGCCTCCGCACCGGCGCCTGGACCGGGTATAGCCGGTTGACTCCATGTCGGAGGGGACCGGCCGTATGGTTGGCTGGTCGCAATGGACATCTCATCGCGGGCTTCGGCCTATCTCCGCATCTATGACGAGCAGCTACGGGCCCGGCCGATGCCCGGCCGCACCGCCGAGAAGATCGGGCCGATGCTGCGGACCGTGTCCAACGGGCACGGGCAGGGCGCTCTGACGTATCGGGATCTGGGCGGGCTGGACGGCGCCGAACTGGACGCGTTCATCGCGCGCCAGCGTGACTTCTTCACCCGGATCGGCCGGGAGGTGGAGTGGAAGTACCACGGCGACGACCTGCCCGTGGACCTGCCGGAGCGGCTGACGGCCGCCGGATTCGAGGCCCAGGAGCGGGAGACCATCCTGGTGGGTGAGGTCGCGGAGCTGACCGGGGCCGCCGAGCCGGCCGGTGGGGTGCGGTTGCGGGAGGTGAGCGGGCGGGCCGATCTGGAGCGGATCCGGGAGATGGAGGAGACGGTCTGGGACGCCGACCACGGCTGGCTGCCCGACATGCTGGAGCGCGACATCGCCGGGCCCGGCGATCCGTGCGTGGTGGTGGTCGCCGAGGTGGAGGACCAGGTGGTGTGCGCGGCGTGGATGCGGTGCCACGAGGGCACGGACTTCGTCTCGCTGTGGGGCGGCTCGACGTTGAAGGAGTGGCGGGGGCGAGGGATCTACCGGGCGACGGTGTCGTACCGGGCCCGGCTCGCGGTGGATCGGGGGTTCCGGCTGGTGCGGGTGGACGCCTCCGACGCCAGCCGGCCGATCCTGACCAGGCTGGGCCTGGAGGCGATCGCGACGACGACGCCCTACGTGTGGGTGCCCCCGGCCGTCTGACGGGCGGGTGCCCGGTGGAGTCGGCGTGGGAGCGTGCCGGCCGCAGGGCGGCACGGCTGGGCGGGGCGCGTCGATGACGGGCGTTCGAGCGGGACCCCTCGCCGATGAGGCGCTCAAACGGGGATCGTCGCGGACGTGACGTCCGGGCGGGGGCGTCGCGGGTGAGCGCGAATTATTTTGCGGAACGAATCATTCCGTTCTGCTATCGTGGCGAGAGTGGCGGAACCCCCCCGGCGAGAGGACAGGCATGCCCCAGGTGCTCAGCAGGCGCGAGCTCAACCGAGCCACCCTGGACCGGCAGCTCCTGCTGACCAGGTCGGAGCTGCCCGCGCTGGAGGCCGTCCGGCACCTGTACGGCATGCAGGCCCAGGCGCCCGACCCTCCCTACATCGGGCTGTGGACCCGCCTCGCCGGATTCGCCCACGACGATCTCGCCCGGCTGCTGCACGAGCGCCGGGTGGTACGGCTGGCCCTGATGCGTTCCACCATCCATCTGGTCACGGCGGACGACTGCATGGCCCTGCGCCCGCTGCTGCAGCCGATGCTGACGCGGGCACTGCGGGGCGCGTACGGCAAGAGGCTGGCCGGGCTGGACCTGGAGGAGCTCGCCGCCGAGGGGCGGGCCCTGGTGGAGGAACGGCCGCTGACCTTCCGCGAGCTCGGGGAGCCGCTGCGGCGGCGGTGGCCGGAGCTCGCCCCGGCGGACCTGGTCGGCGCTGTGCGCAGCCTGCTGGCGCTGGTGCAGGTTCCGCCGAGGGGCATCTGGGGCGTGGGAGGGCAGGCCGCCCACACCACCGCGGAGGCATGGCTGGGGCGTTCCCAGGACGAGAGGTCCTCCCTGGCCGAGGCGATCCGCCGCTACCTGGCCGCCTACGGACCCGCGACGGTGATGGACATCCAGCAGTGGTCGGGCATGACCCGGCTGGGAGAGGTCGCCCGGGGCATGGGCCTGCGGGTCTTCGCGACCGAGGACGGCGCGGAGCTGCTGGACCTGCCCGAGGCGTCGCGGCCCGACCCGGACACCCCGGCTCCGGTGCGTTACCTGTCGGAGTTCGACAACATGCTGCTGTCGTTCGCCGACCGCACCCGGACCCGGATCATGGCGGACGAGTATCGTGCGCGGGTCTTCACGATCAACGGCATCATCAAGGCGACCGTCCTGGTCGACGGGTTCGTCCGGGGCATGTGGAAGGTGACGGCGAAGCGGGGCGAGGCGATCTTGGAGGTGGACCTCTTCCAGCCGGTGAACGCGCGGGAGCGGGAGGCGCTGGAGTTGGAGGGGGCGCGCATGCTCGACTTCGTCGCCCCCTCGGCGAAGGTCCGCGACATCCGCCTCGGCTGAGCGCGCCCCGCACCCGCGACCGGAGATCCGAAGCCGGTCTCGTCAGGGGCCGACGAGGGCCAGCAGCTCCGAGGCCGTCATGCTTCCCGGCGCTCGAAGCTCGCGTGCGAACTCGTTCGCCAGCCGTTGCAGAACCTCGTTGACCGGTGTGGAGACCCCGTGCGTGCGCCCCAGGAGGGTGATCTCGCCGTTGAGGTAGTCGGACTCGATGGACCCGGAACCCCGGGCCAGGCTCTGCCAGGACGAGCCGCCGCCGCGTCTCTCGCCCTCGACGCGCCTCAGCCGCACCCGATCGCCCCGCACCTCCGCCTGCTCCGCCACGCCGGCGTGGTCGATCCCCGCCGCCGCGAGTACGGCCTCTCCCTCGGCCATGGCCCGCCGGCTCAGTTCGAGCGCCTCGTCCCCGGTGATCGGCCCGCAGATCGCCTCCAGGGCGTTGCCGAGGTTGGACAGCAGCTTGGCGTACTTCCAGCGCATGACGTCGGGGGAGATCGGCGCGAGGAAGGCTGACTTCTCCAGGTCCGCGGCGATCCTCTCCAGGGTCTCCCCGGCGCCCGAGGGGTAGCGGCCGAGGTGCAGGATCCCGCTCAGGGGCGAGCCCGAGGCCGCGATCTTCCCCGGTTCGAGGTGCGACGCGGGAAGCCAGACGCACATGCCGTACACATGGCGGAAGCGGCGCAGGGCCAGCCGCTCGTTCTCCACCCCGTTCTGCGCGCAGACCAGCGGCAGCAGGTCGGCCGCCGTGCCTCCGCCGGCCACCGGCCGCCCGGCCCAGGCGTCCAGCAGCGCGACGCTGTGCTGGGTCTTCACCGCGAGGACGAGGACGTCGCCGGGCTGGAGTTCGAGCGCCTCGGGCCGATCGACCGTGGGAATCGGCAGGGTGAGCACCTCGTCGGGCGTCGCGAGGTGGAGCCCGCCCTCGCGCAGCGCCTCGTAGTGCGGGCCGCGGGCCACGAGGACGACCTCGTGGCCCGCGGCGAACAGCCGCCCGCCGATCGTTCCGCCGACCGCCCCTGCACCAATGATGATGTATCGCATTATCAGACCTTCGCATGGAGGTCTGCGAGGTCCAAACCGTCGTCCCACGGCCGGTGGGGCGGGTCCGGCTCCCGGCTGCCCGGAACCGCGCCCCGCCACCGGTGGAGCGGGTCCTCACAACCCCGCCTCGCAGCCTATGGAGCGGATCCGGATTCCCCGGCCGCCGTCGGAGCCCGCTCGGGGGCCGACACCCTTTCAAGGCCATTAACGGGAATTGGCCGTTTTCCTGATAGGGGGAGGGGCCGGATGATTCGACAATGGTCTCTGTCAACGCTTTCGCCGGCATCGGGGCGGTCGCTCTTGGAATGGTCCTCACCCCCGGACCCAACATGATCTACCTGGTCTCCCGGTCGGTGACCCAGGGGCGCCGGGCCGGGCTGATCTCGCTGTCGGGTGTCGCCGCGGGGTTCCTGGTCTACCTGGCGGCCGCGGCCGCCGGCATCGCGACGATCTTCGCCGTGGTGCCCGCCCTCTACACCGCGGTCAAGCTCGCGGGCGCCGGATACCTGCTGTGGCTGGCGTGGAAGGCGGTACGGCCGGGCGGCGAGCCGGTCTTCGCCCCCACCGCGCTGCCGGTGGATCCGCCGCGGAGGCTGTTCTCCATGGGGCTCCTCACCAACCTCCTCAACCCCAAGATCGCCATTCTGTACGTGTCGCTGCTTCCCCAGTTCGTCGATCCGGCGCTCGGCCACGTCGCCGAGCAGAGCCTTCTCCTCGGCCTCACCCAGATCGCCGTCGCCCTGTCGGTCAACGCCATGATCGTGCTGACCGCCGGGGCGGTCGCGGCGTTCATGGGCCGCAGGCCGATGTGGATGCGCGTTCAGCGCTACCTGATGGGCGCCGTGCTGGCGGGGCTCGCCCTCCGCATCGCCACCGACCGGTCGAGCGCCGTGGCGCCGTAGCCGGCCTTCCGGGAGCCCGCGCACGCCGCCGGGCCCGGGGCCGTCCAACCCCTCTCGCCGGGGCCGATGCCCCACGTGCCGAAGGAGGTGGTCAGGACACGTGTGAGCAACCCCCCCGGGCACCTCCCGAACTGTCGCAGCCGCCCGCTAGTGTCCTGCGATGAGGTGCTGCACATGATTCCGGGGAGCATACGGTGACCGTGCCCGCGAAGCCGTACCCGGCGGACGTGGAGGGCTCCGTCGAGCAACTGGTGTACGTCCGCGACGACGAGTACACGATCGCGCGGATGAGCGCCGAGGGCCTGCCCTCCTTCGTCGCCGCCGGCCGGGCGCTGGCCGGGGTGCAGCCCGGGGAGACGCTGCGACTGGCGGGGGAGTGGGAGGAGCACCCGCGCCACGGCAGCCGCCTGGTGGTCGAGCGGTGCGAGCGGGTGGTCCCCTCCACCGTGCGCGCCATCACGCTCTACCTCGGCTCGGGCCTGATCCGCGGGATCGGGCCGAGGCTCGCCCACGCCATCGTCAGCCACCTGGGGGAGCGGACGCTCACGGTCATCGACACCGAGCCGGAGCGACTGCGGGAAGTCCTCAACATCGGCGCCGTGCGGCAGGAACAGATCGTCCAGGCGTGGGCGGAGCAGAAGGAGGTCGCCGCGCTGATGGTCGTCCTCCAGGGCTTCGGGATCAGCCCGCTGCTCGCGGCCAAGGTCTACCAGGTGTACGGCAACGACTCGCGAGAGGTCCTCACCGGCGACCCGTACCGGCTGATCGGCCAGGTCAGGGGGATCGCCTTCCACACCGCCGACCGGATCGCGCTGCGATCGGGGGTGCCGGAGAACAGCCCGCAACGGATCAAGGCGGCGATCGTCGACAGGCTGGAGACGGCGTCCGCCCGTGACGGGCACTGCTTCCTGCCCCTGCGCGCCCTCCTCGTCGCGGTGGCGAGCCTGGTGGAGCAGGAGGAGGCGCTGATCCGCCGGGCGGTCGACGCGTTGATCGCCGACCACCGGATCGTCGTCGAGGCGTCGCCGGCGGGCTCCGGTCAGGTGGTGTACTCCAAGGAGCAGCACAGCCGCGAGGTCACGCTGGCGACGCACCTGGACAGGCTCTGGCGGGCCCGTTCGACGCTTCCGCTGCGCGCGTTCGCCGACGACGAGGGGCTGCACGAAGACCAGCGGATGGCCGTGAACCTGGCGCTGACCAGCACCGTGTCCATCCTGACCGGCGGCCCCGGTTGCGGCAAGAGCCACACGGTGAAGGTGATCGCGGCGACCGTTCGGGCGATGGGCGGCACGGTGACCCTGGCCGCGCCGACGGGCAAGGCGGCCAAGCGCCTGTCGGAGCTCACCGGTCTGCCCGCGATGACCGTGCACCGGATGCTCGCCCCGCGGCCCGAGCTGGAGGGCACGCTGTTCCAGCAGTCTCCCGCGCAGGCGGATCTGATCGTGGTGGACGAGACGTCGATGCTGGACCTGCAGCTGGCCACCCGGCTGACGGCCGCGATCCCGGCGGGCAGCCACCTGCTGCTGGTCGGAGACAGCGACCAGCTCCCCAGCATCGGGCCCGGCAGCGTGCTGGCCGACCTGCTGCTGGTGGAGGAGATCCCGCGGGTCCGGCTGACCCACGTCTTCCGGCAGGCGCAGGACAGCGGGATCGTCCAGGCCGCCCACCGGATCCGGGCGGGTGAGCTGCCTGCGCTGCCCGGCAGGGGCGGTTTCTGGTTCGAGGAGCTCGACGATCCTGACCAGGTGGCCGAGCGGGTGGTCCACCTGGCGACGGAGGCGATCCCCCGCAAGCAGAACATCGGCAAGGACCAGGTCCAGGTGCTGAGCCCGATGCGCAAGGGGGCGACGGGCACGGCGGAGCTCGGCCGCAGGTTGCAGGAGCGGCTGAACCCCCCGCGTGAGGGAGCGGCCGAACACTGGTCGGGCCCCGCGGTCTTCAGGGTCGGAGACCGCGTCATGCCGATCCGCAACAACTACGACAAGGGTGTGTTCAACGGGCAGACCGCCACGGTCACGGCGCTGAGCCCGCAGGAGCGGCTGATGGAGATCCGCACCGACGACGGGGTGAGCGTGGAATACACCTTCGGCGAGCTGGACGAGCTGACCCACGCCTACGCGATCAGCGTGCACCGCTCCCAGGGCAGCGAGTACCCGTTCGTGGTGGCGCCGATCGTGGCCGAGGCCGGAGGCGTGATGTTGCGCCGCAGGCTGCTGTACACCCTGGTCACCAGAGCGAAGGCGTGGGTGGTCCTCGTCGGCCAGCGCGAGGCGCTGGAAATGGCGGTGAACCAGCTCGGTTACCGGAGGAACACCGGCCTGGCCCCGAGGCTGGCCCTGAGCCTGGGAACCGTGCCGCGCACAGCGCGCGCGACGGCCGAGCCGGGCTCGGGGCCGGTCGTGAGCGAGAGCGGCCGATCTCCCGTCTGACCGGGTGGCGATCGAGCCGGGCCGCGCCTCCCCGGCGGACGGACGATTCCGCCGGTGCTTCCTGCCGGGGGTCGCGAGTCCGCGGTGGGTGAAATCAGCGCGTTTTACTGGGGTTATGACCAGGAGTAACCGTACGATTCGTATTATGTCGTAAGCAGAGCTAATATTTGTGCATGGGTACAGCAGACCTTCCCGAAGCCCTCTCCAATGTTCTGTTCGGCATCCAGCGGATCATCCGGCGCAAACTGCGCCACGCCCTGGATCGGCCCCGGCTGCGCGGTGCCCAGGTCGAGTTGCTCCAGCTGGTCGCGGCCAACCCCGGAATCGGCGTGTCGGCGGCGGCCAAGGAGCTTTACCTGGCGGGGAACTCGGTGTCCACGCTGGTCAACCAGCTCAGGGCGGTCGGTCTGCTGCACCGGGAGACAGACCCGCAGGACCGCCGGTCCGCGCTGCTGCTGCCCACCTCCGAAGCCGAGGCACAGCTCAGGGCCTGGCAGGAGCGGCGCGTCGCGCTCGTCCGCGAGCAGGTGGAGCGGCTCAGCGAGGACGACAGGGCGGCACTGGTCGCCGCGCTCCCGGCGCTTCACCAGCTCGCGGAAGGTTTGCAGGAGGAAGTGGAGAGACTATGAGCGACGACGCACGGACGGCCGCCGATCCCGGGACGACGACGGGCGGGGCCGTCGAGGACGCCGTCACCTGCGGTGACCTGCGTTACTCCTTCGGCCAGGTCAAAGCCGTGGACGGCCTTGACCTCTCGGTCGCCTCCGGCGAGATATTCGGCCTGCTCGGCCCGAACGGCGCGGGCAAGAGCACCGTCATCCGCTGCGTGACCACGCTGCTGCCGGTCCCGCCCGGCATGGTGCGGGTCTTCGGCCACGACGCGGCCAGGGAAAGGATGGCGGTGCGCCGCCTGCTCGGTTACGTCCCCCAGCAGCTCTCCGCGGACGCGAGCCTCACCGGGCGGGAGAACGTCGCCCTGTTCGCCCGTCTCTTCGACGTCTCCCGCCGTGAACGTTCCGCCCGAGTCGCGGAGGCGCTGGAGGCGGTCGGGCTCGCCGACGCCGCCGACCGGATGGCGAGTACGTACTCCGGTGGCATGGTGCGTCGTCTCGAACTCGCCCAGGCACTGATCAGCGCGCCGCGCCTGCTGATGCTCGACGAGCCCACGATCGGGCTGGACCCCATCGCCCGCACCAGCGTGTGGGAGCACATCACCGCGGTGCGGGCCGCCACCGGGATGACGGTCCTGGTCACCACGCACTACATGGACGAGGCCGAGCAGTACTGCGACCGGGTCGCGCTGATGCACCAGGGACGCATCCGGGCACTCGGTACGCCCGAGCAACTGGTGGCCGAGCTGCGCGCCCGCCGCGACGACGGCTCGACGCCGACGCTGGAGGACGTCTTCCGGGACGTCGCGGGCAGCGGTCTCGACGAAGAAGGAGGGGAGTTCCGCGATGTCCAACGTACCCGCAGGACCGCGTCCCGCGTTGGCTGACAACCCCGGCGACCTGGGACTCGATCTGTTGCTGATCCCGCCGCGCGCCCGCGCGGGGTGGCGCGTGCTGCCCGCCAGGGTCGCCGCGATGTGCGTGGTGGAGCTGCAGAAGCTGCGTCACGACCGGACCGAGCTGTACACCCGTGCGGTCCAGCCGGCCCTGTGGCTGCTGATCTTCGGTGAGACGTTCACCCGGATCAGGGCGATCCCGACCGGCGGCATCCCGTACCTGGACTACCTGGCTCCCGGGATCATCGCCCAGTCGGCGATGTTCATCGCCATCTTCTACGGCATCCAGATCATCTGGGAGCGTGACGCGGGCGTCCTCACCAAGCTTCTGGTCACGCCGACCCCCCGTGCCGCGCTGGTCACGGGCAAGGCCTTCGCGGCGGGGGTGAAGGCGCTGATCCAGGCGGTCGTCGTGGTCATCATCGCCGCGGCGCTGGGCGTGTCCATGACCTGGAATCCGGTGCGCCTGATCGGTGTGGTCGCGGCCGTGATCCTCGGCTCGGCGTTCTTCTCCTGCCTGTCGATGACGATCGCCGGGATCGTTCTGACCCGCGACCGTCTGATGGGCGTCGGCCAGGCCATCACGATGCCGCTCTTCTTCGCCTCCAACGCGCTCTACCCGGTCGCGATCATGCCCGACTGGCTTCGGGCGGTCAGCACGATCAACCCTCTCAGCTACCAGGTCGACGCCCTGCGCGGCCTGCTGCTGGGCACTCCCTCCCATCTGCCGCTGGACTTCGCGGTCCTCCTCGTCGCCGCGGCGATCGGCATCACGGCGGCGTCCTGCCTGCTGGGGCGGCTGGCGCGTTGACGATCGGACCGCGGCCGGGCATCGCGTCTCCGGCGCTCTCCGGTCTCCGGACGCCCACATCGCCGTCATGGCCGGCCGCCCCGGACGGGGGCTCCCCGCCGGACTGCTGATCCGCCCCGACGGCTACGTGGCCTGGGCGGCTCCCGCCGACCCTCAGGACGGGCCCGCGCATCACGGTTCGCGTGAGGCGCTGTCCTCCTGGTTCGGCGAACCCGCTTGACGCGCTCCCCGGTCTGAGGACCGGGGATTCAGCCCGTGCCGTCCGCCTCCGGCCGGGTCCGTACGGCACCCCACGATCATCGGGGTGCCGCGCGGCGGCGTCTCCGCCCTCGAATCCCCGCCTCCCCGGCCGTTGGGGACGATGGGGAGAAAAGGCGAGCGGATTCCGGCCGGGTTGAAAGGCACCTGACGCAGAGCCGACATGACAATGCGCCCTCTCCGTGATGATCAGTAAGATAACTTGTAAGGGTCATAGCATGACATTTGACGGCTAATGCAGCCGTGGCGGGGACGGCGGGGACGGCGGGGGTGTAGGGCACCGTCCCGAGTCAGGGCCGCCGCCGGGGCTGGACTGCCTGATCAAAGGCTTCCAAGGGGTGACGTGGCCACTAAGGTTTTGACAGGGCCTGGGGGACGAATCAAAACAGTCCGCCGTCAACGCGGTCTCTCGCAGGCACAGCTAGCCCATCCTGAACTGTCGGACAGTTATGTGTCCCTGATCGAGAGCGGAAAACGAGTACCCACGCCGTCGGTTCTTGAACTGCTGGCCGGAAAACTCGATTGCTCCCTGTCCTATCTCATCAGCGGGGTGAACACCGAGCAGAGGGAGCAGATCGAGCTCAGTCTGCAGAGCGCGCGGAGGGCGCTGGACCACGGCGACCCGGACAGGGCCCGCGCCGAGTACGCCGGCCTCGTGGCCGACGACACCCTGGCCGAGCTTCCCCAACTGCGGCGTGAGGCGGAGCTCGGGCTGGCGGACGCGATGCAGGCGGGCCGTCAGTGGGGCGAGGCGATCGAGCTGCTGACCCGGATCCGGGAACGCGACGCCGAGGTCATGTCCACCCAGGAACGGGTGAGCGTCGCCTGCGCGCTGTCGCGGTGCTATCGCCACAGCGGGGACCTGACCCGGGCGGTGCTGGTCGCGGAGGAGATGGTGGACAGCGCCGTCCGCTCCACCTGGAGCGAGGGGCTGGTGCGCCTGGGCGTCAAACTGCTCGTCGCCTACATCGAACGGGGAGACCTGCTGCGGGGCAGCCAGTTCTGCCGTGAGTTGCTCGTGGGCGCCGAGCTCGTCGGTGATTCCTCACTGCTCGCCTCCGTGCACCGGGTGGCCGCGATCCTGGCGGTGGAGAACGGGCACGGCGCCGAGGCGATCAGACATGTGGAACGAGCCATAGTCGTCTACGGCGACGCCGGCGACCCGAGCCGCCTGCGCAGGCTTCGGAGTGATCACGCCCGTATCGTGCTGAGCACATCCTCCGCGGACGCCGCGTCGGTGCGCACGTTGGTGGAGCAGATGGAGGCCGAACTCGCGGGCGATCCGGCGGCCTCGATCGACGCGATGCGATGCGTGATGAACCTGGTCAACGCCGAACTGCTGCGGGGACGCACCGGCAGGGCCGCGGAACACGTCGCGGCGCTCCTGCGGATCGTCGAAGGTCTTCCGGGGGAGCCGGCCGTCGAGGCCCGCCTGTCGGCGGGCCAGGCGCTGGTCGAGCTGAAACGGCCTCAGGACGCGATGCGCGAGCTGACGGTCGTGGCCGAGTGGCTGGGGCAGGCGCCTGCCACACAGCGGACCGCGCGAATGTGGCTGGCCGTCGCGAAGGCTCTGGAACGGATCGGCGAGCCCGCCCGGAGCGTGGACGCCTACCGGCGAGCGCTGGCCTGCGTAGGGGTGTGAATGCGAGTGAGACCCCCTGGTCGTGGAAAGGACCAGAGGGTCTCACCGTCGCCGGCGGTGTCGGGGAACGGTGTCCGAGCGGTGGAGCCCCCGCACGCTCGCCGGATCAGCGGTTTATTCGTAGCAGCACTTCCCGCCGCTGTGCAGCGCCGAGAGCGTTGCCGACGAGCTCGAGGCCGACAGGGAGGCCGCCGACGTCACGACGGGCACTCCGAGACTGAGGATGACCGTGCACGTGACAGTGAGCGCGGCTAACAAACGCCGTTCTTTATTCACAAATATCTCCATCGCGTTTTACGGGCCTTCATGGTGATTGTCTCGCGTGTCGCTACAGGGCACAACTACCGATTGTGGCATTTGAGTAGTTATGGCTTAGTGGTGTCTAGTATGCGCTGATGAAGTGATCCGCGCGAGCCTCCAACCGACGGCGTCCAGGGAGTACAACGTGATCGGCAAGAGCGTGGGCGAGCGTCTGCAGGCATTGCGTCAGCAGCGCGACATGACCGTGCCGCAGCTTTCGGGGCCTGAACTGCCCGAGGAGGAGGTGAAGGCGATCGAGCGCGACGTGCGTGACCCCGATGCCGCGGAGCTGCGGATCCTGGCGGAACGGCTGGACTGTTCCCCCGCCTTCCTGGGCCAGGGGATCACCGACCGGCAGGTGGCCGTTCTGTACTCGCGGACGGATCGCGCTGAAGCGGCGCTGCGCGCGGGGGAGGTGCGGAAGGCCGGGCAGGAGCTCGCGCGGTTGGGCGCCGAGCCCGCGCTCGGCTTCCTGCCGGACCTACGCCGGCGTGTCGGCTACGGCTCGGCTCTCGCGCTGGAGGCCGCCGACAATCGGCCGGCGGCGATCGAGCAGCTGAGGACGCTGCTGGAGGAGGCGTGCTCGGTGCGCGCCGAAACGGCGGCCGCGCTGGCCGACACGGAGGTGGAGTTGCGCGAGCAGCGCATCTCGATCGCCCTGGCACTGTGCCGGTGTCACTGCGAGGTGGGCGAGGTGCAGGCGGCCGTACAGGTCGGAGAAGAGGCCCTGGAGCGTGAGGAGCCGCTGGGGTGGACCGACCGGCTGGTGGAACTGGCCTCGACGTTGCTGGCGGCCTACATCGAGCGCGGCGACCGCGAGCGGATGACCCAGTTCGCCACCGAGCTCCTGGAGGAGGCCGATCGGATCAGATCGCCTCGGGCCATCGTGGCGGCGTCCTGGAACAGTGCGATCGTGGCCCACATCCTCGGCGATCTGCTGGAAGCCGATCATCTGAGCAACCGGGCCATGCGGCTGCAGGCCACCTTGGACGATCCGCTGGCGGCAGGCAGGCTTCGAATGTGCATGGCCGAATACGCCCTGCAGCACGCCCCGGAGGACCTCGACATCGAGAAGATCGACAGGATGCTCACCACGGCGTACGGGGAGTTGACGGCGGCTTCGGCCCACCCGAGCGACATCGCCTCGTGCCTGCTGTCGCTGGCTCGCCTCGATCTGCTGCGGGGCAGGCCCGATCGTGCCCTCGATCGCGGGCTGAAGACGGTGGAGCAGGGGGTGGAGCTGGTCGGGCCGGTGGCGGTGGAGGCACACCAGTTGCTGGCCCAGATCTACCAGGCGCTCGGACGTGTGGAGGAGGCGGTGGCCGCGCAGACCGAGGCCGCGCGGGAGCTGGAGCGGATGGAGGCGCTACGGCGAGCCTCGGAGGCGTGGATAGCCGTCGCCGACCTCTACGACGGCGCGGGACGGCCGGAGCAGGGGCACGCCGCGCTGCGGCGGGCGCTGGCGTGCGCGGCGTTGTAGGGACGGACGCCGGAAGGCGGCGCGCCCCGTAGAGGCGGCTGCCGGGAGACGGCGGACACCGGCCCTGCGGAGGCGGACACGGCTCCATGGAAACGGACACCGGCTCTGCGGCGGGCACCAGCCCCATGGAAACGGGTACCGGCTCTGCGGAGGCGGCGGGCACCGGTCCTGTGGAAACGGACACCGGGATGAGCGGGCGCGGTGGAAAGGACGCCGGCACGCGGCTGTCCGCCGCGCTCCGGCACCCGCCGGGACGCGGACGCGGAGACGCCGCGAACGAGAGGGCACCCTCGGGTCGATCAGGAAAGCCGACGTGGCGCCGCCGGACAATGTTAACGCCAACACTTAGTCGGGCGCCGATGGCGAGGGGCGGACCTCGCCCTTTCCAGCTCACCAGGCCGTCGGCCGAGCGTGAACGTTGGGCCTTGACAGAGTTTCTGTTATCGCAAACACTCAGGAAACCTCACCGAAACAGGGCAGACGATATCTGCCCACCCCAGGAACGTCATTGCGACCTGGAATGTTAGCGCTAACCAAGGTGGCTGCCAGGTCGAGAGATCGCATGTTCGGCACCGTTTCGCGCCTTCAGGCACCCACCCCCCAGGAGCAACGCCATGAAACGACGATGGGCGGCAGCCCTCGCCACGATCGCCGCGTTCGGACTCGTCCTCACCACGGCCGGACCGGCACCCGCCGCGAGCCCGATCACCACCGCCCTCTACACCGCCGACCCCGCCGCGCTGGTCGTCGGCGACACGATGTACCTGTACACCGGTCATGACGAGGCGGCCACGGGCGGCACCAACTTCGTCATGCGCGACTGGCACGTGTTCTCCTCCACCGACGCGACCACCTGGACCGACAACGGGGCCAGGATGTCGCTCTCGAACTTCGCCTGGGCCGGAGGCGACGCCTGGGCGGGAGAGGTCGAACCCCGTAACGGCAAGTATTACTGGTACGCGCCGGTCAACGGCAGGGGCGCGGGCTGGATGGACATCGGCGTCGCGGTCGGCGACAGCCCGCTCGGCCCGTTCACCGACGCCAAGGGCGGACCGCTGATCAGTGACAGCACCCCGAACTCCTCGCCTCTCAACATCGACCCGACCGTGTTCACCGACGATGACGGCCAGGCCTACATCTACTGGGGCTCCTACAACGGCGTGCGCGCCGCCAAGCTCAAGCCCGACATGATCAACCTGGACGGCCCGGTGATCACCCCGGCGGGGGTCGGCAACTTCTGGGAGGCCCCCTGGATGTTCAAGCGCAACGGCACCTACTACCTGGCCTACGCCGCCAACGACTCCGGTTGCTCCTCGCCGGGCTACGCCTGCATCCGCTACGCCACCGCGAGCAACCCGATGGGCCCCTGGACCCACCGCGGGGTCGTGCTCGACCAGGTCACCTCGACCACCAACCACCCGGCGATCATCGAGTTCAAGGGCCAGTGGTACATGGTCTACCACAACGCCGGAGCCCCTGGCGGCGGCAACTTCCGCCGCTCGGTCACCCTGGACAAGCTCTACTGGAACGCCGACGGCACGATGCAGAAGGTCGTGCAGACCACCACCGGCGGCGGAGGCGGCGGGCAGCCGCCCACCGGAACCAACCACGCTCTCGCCGCCACCGCCTCGACGTCGTTCGTCTCCGCCTGGGAGACGCTCGGGGCGATCAAGGACGGCTACGTTCCGGCGAGTTCCGCCGACCACAGCCACGGCGCCTACGGCAACTGGAGCCACCAGGGCACCGAATGGATCGAGTACCGATGGCCCGCCGCGCGTTCGATCGGCAAGGTGGCGACCTACTGGTTCGACGACAACCAGGGCATCGACCTGCCCGCGTCCTGCCAGGTGCAGTACTGGAACGGCAGCGCCTACGTGAACGTGCCGGGGCAGTCGGGCTGCGGTGTCGCGGGCAACACCTACAACATCACCACGTTCACCCCGGTCTCGACCACCCGGCTGCGTCTGAACATCACCTCGAGGAGCGGTTACTCGACCGGGGTCCTGGAGTGGATGGCGCTCTGACGGCGGCCTCGGCCCACCGGGCGACATCGCCTCATGCCCGCTGTCGCCGGCTCGCCTCGCTCACCGCGCGGGCGAACGCCGCCGCCGGCGCGACGGGAGGCTCCGCCTTCTCGGACTGACCGGCGCGCGAACCGATCACGGGACGTGGGCGCCGCCGACGCGGCGGCGCCCACGTCCCGCGCGTGCGGGCCCGGTCAGCCCGACGAGGTGTCGAAGTGGAGCTCGGAGGTGATCCGGTAGCGGTCGCCGCGATAGATCGAGCGGGTGAACTCGACGATCCGCCCGCCCGCGTCGCGGGAGGTGCGCTCGATGAGCAGCGCGGGGGCGTGCTGGGGGACGTCGAGGAGCTCGGCCTCGATCTCGTCGGTGACGGTCGGCTCGATGCTCTGGGTCGCGCCGCGCACGTCGACGCCGAAGCGGGTGCGCAGGAACTGGTAGAAGTTGCCCGACACCATGTCGTCGGGTTCGAGGCCCGTCACAAGGGCGTGCGGCAGGTGGATGCGCTCGATCGCGATGGGCTCGTCGTCCACCGTGCGCAGCCGTACCACGCGCAGGACGAGGTCGGCGGGGGAGACCTGGAGGCGGTGGGCGAGCCTGGCGGTGGCGGGGGCCGAGTCGAACTCCAGGATGCGGCTCAGCCAGTGGCCCTCGGCCGCGGGGGCGTGGAAGGAACTGCTCCCCGCCGCGAGGACCTGGGTGACCTTGCGGGGACCGGTGAACGTGCCCCGGCCGTGCTCCCGGATGAGGATGCCCCGGTGCACCAGCCCGTCGATCGCTGCGCGCAGCGTCGGGCGTGATACGCCCAGCTCCCGGCAGAGATCCCGCTCCGAGGGGATGGCGCTGCCCGGCTCCTTGTCCGCGATGAGGTCGAGCAGGAAGTCTCGGACCCGGTCGCGTTTGAGCCCCGTTGGAAGGTTCAACCCCGTTGTCTGCACGTTTTGACCTTACCAACAACTTACCAGTGCTGACAGCCGGGTTCCCTGATGAATGAGCAAGTCACTGGTTCATTACGCCTATTGACATGCCAACTGGTTAAGACCACTCTCCTCTCATCGGGTTACCAATAACTGACCACTGGGAGAACCCATGAGGTACCGCTTACTCGCCATGGCGGCGGCGCTGTCCGTCGGCCTCACCGCGTGCAGCTCCTCGTCCGAGACCGTGGCCGCTCCGGACGGGGGCGCGAGCGAGAGCGCCACCACGCTGACCGTCTGGGTCATGCGGGACAGCTTCTCCACCGCCGTGCTCGACCGCTTCAAGACCGGCTTCGAGCAGTCTCACGCCGGGGTCACCCTCGACATCCAGATCCAGGAGTGGGACGGCATCGGCCAGAAGGTGATCAGCGCCCTGGCCAGCAAGGACGCCCCCGATGTGATCGAGGTCGGCAACACCCAGGTCGCCGAGTACTCCGCCAGCGGCGGCGTGAAGGACCTCACCGACAAGGTCGCCGACCTCGGCGGCGACGACTGGATCCCCGGCCTGGCCGAACCCGGCAAGATCGACGGCCGGCAGTACGGCATCCCGTGGTACGCCGCCAACCGGGTCGTGATCTACAACAAGGACCTCTTCGCCAAGGCCGGCGTCACCACGCCGCCGAAGACCAGGGACGAGTGGCTGGACGTCACCGCCAAGCTCAACAAGGGCGGCGACCAGGGCATCTACCTGCCCGGCCAGAACTGGTACGTCCTGTCCGGGTTCATCTGGGACGAGGGCGGCGACCTGGCGGTCAAGGAGGGCGACCGGTGGAAGGGCACGCTGGACACGCCGCAGGCGCTGGCCGGCGCCGACTTCTACAGGAAGCTGCAGGCTCTCGGCAAGGGTCCCAAGGACTCCGACGAGGCCAAACCGCCGCAGGCGACGGTCTTCGCCAAGGGCGACGTCGCCCAGCTCATCTCGGCTCCCGGCGGGGCCGTGGCGATCGAGGAGGCCAACCCCGAGCTGAAGGGCAAGCTCGGCTTCTTCCCGATTCCCGGCAAGACCGCCGACCAGCCGGGCGCCGTCTTCACCGGCGGCTCCGACCTGGTCATCCCCGAGGCCTCGCAGCACCAGGATCAGGCCTACGAGGTGGTCAAGGCCCTGGCGGGGGAGAAGTTCCAGCTCGACATGGCCAAGGAGATGAGCTACGTGCCCAACAAGGTCTCCTTCGCCGGGGTCCTGAGCGGCAGCGAGGCCACCGCCGCCATGGCGTCGGGCGCCGCGAACGGCCACGCGACCCCCAACTCGCCCAACTGGGCGGCGGTCGAGGCCAAGAACCTCATCAAGGAGTACATGACCAAGTTCCTCACCGGCGACGCCGCCGCCACCGACGCCGCCGCGGCCTCCGCGGGCATCACCGAGATCCTCAACACCACGTCCTGACCGGCCCTCCCGCCGAATCCACCATCCGAGGAGTGTGCTGTGTCCCCGGTGCCCGCCGCACCCCAGGCCACCCGGCCGCGTCCCCGCGCCCCGGAGGCGGCCCCGCCGCCCCGGCCCCCGAGACGGTCCAGGCCGGCCGACCTGTGGCCGTACCTGCTGATCGCGCCGACGCTGGCGGGCACCGCCTACCTGCTCGTCTATCCGCTGGTGCGCAGCGTCGTGATCTCCTTCCAGCACTTCAGGCTGGGCGAGCTCATCCGCGGCGGGGCGGAGTTCGCCGGCTTCGACAACTACGCCGAGGTGCTCGGGGGCGCCGAGTTCTGGACGGTGGTGCGGCGGACGCTCGTCTGGACCGCCGTCAACGTCGTCCTGATCACGCTGATCGCGACGCTGATCGCGCTGATGCTGCCCAGGCTCGGCCGCTGGATGCGGCTCACGGTGATGAGCGGGATGGTCCTCACCTGGGCCACCCCGGTGCTCGCCGCGACGACGATCTTCCAGTGGCTCTTCCAGTCGCGGCTCGGAGTGGTCAACTGGCTGCTCGTCACGCTCGGGTTCGACTCGTTCAAGGACTACACCTGGTTCGCCGACGGTGACTCGACCTTTGTCATCCTCGTCGCGCTGGTGGTCTGGCAGTCGGTGCCGTTCGCCGCGCTCACCCTCTACGCGGGGCTGACCACCGTCCCCGCCGAGTTGTACGAGTCGGCGCGGATCGACGGCGCCACCGGCCTGCAGATCTTCCGCTCCGTCACCTTCCCGATCCTGCGGCCGCTCTTCGGCCTGGTCACCTCGCTGGAGGTGATCTGGGTCTTCAAGTGCTTCGCCCAGATCTGGGCGATCAGCAAGGGCGGCCCCGACGAGGCCACCACCACGCTGCCCGTCTACGCCTTCCAGATCGCGCAGTCGCTCCACAAGTACGACCTCGGCTCGGCGGTGTCCACGCTCACCGTGCTGATCCTGATCGCGGTCCTCATCACCCACCTACGGCGGATGCTCAAGCACGAAGGAGAGCAACTATGAGGCCGCGCCGCGTCCTGCTCAACCTCGCGGCCCTCGGGGTCCTGGTGGTCTCGGTCTTCCCCGTCTACTGGATGGTGCTGACCGCGTTCAAGCCGACGACCGACATCCTGTCGGAGACGCCGGGCTTCTGGCCCGCGCACCCCACCCTGGAGCACTTCACGACCGCCGTGGGGACACCGGGATTCTGGACCTTCTGGGGCAACAGCCTGTCGATCACGGTGGGCGCGGTGCTGCTCGCGCTGGTCGTCGCGCTCCTGGCCGCCTTCGCGGTGGCCAGGATGCGCTGGCGCGGGCGGCGGGCCTTCATCCTGATGGTCTTCATCGCCCAGATGGCGCCCTGGGAGGCGCTGCTGGTGTCGATGTACATCGTCGCCCGCGACACCAACATGCTCGACAAGCTGTCGATGCTCACGCTGATCTACTTCATGGCCACACTGCCGTTCACGATCGTGACGCTGCGCGGCTTCATCGCGGCCATTCCCCCCGAGTTGGAGGAGGCCGCCCAGATGGACGGCTGCAGCCGCGCCGCGGCCTTCCGCAGGGTGGTGCTGCCGCTGCTGGCGCCGGGGCTGATGTCGACCTCGCTCTTCGGCTTCATCACCGCCTGGAACGAGTTCGCCTTCGCCAACGCGCTCATCATCAAGAACCAGGACGACAGGACCCTGCCCGTCTGGCTCTCCTCCTTCAGCAACGTCTTCGGCACGGACTGGGGCGCCACCATGGCCGCCGCCACGCTCTTCATGCTCCCCGTACTCGCCATCTTCCTCGTCCTGCAGCGCCGGGTCACCTCAGGGTTGATCGCCGGCGCGGTGAAGGGATAAACCACCGTGATGATTCCGCGGCCACGTGAACTGGCCGTACTCGGGGGCTCCGTGCCGTTCCAGGACGATCTCCTGCGGCACCGCCCCGACGACCCCTCGCTCGGCACGGAGGGATACCGGATCGAGGTCACGGCCTCGGCCGCCGAGGTGACCGCCGGAGGTCCTGCCGGCAGGTTCTACGCCCTGCGGACGCTGGAGCAGCTCGGGCCCGCCGTGCCGTACGGGGTCATCGAGGACTCACCGAGGTTCGCCTGGCGCGGCGTCATGCTCGACGTCGCCAGGCACTTCATGCCCAAGGACTTCGTGCTCCGCCTGATCGACCTCCTCGCGCTGCACAAGCTCAACGTCCTGCACCTGCACCTGACCGACGACCAGGGCTGGCGCCTGGAGATCAAGGGTTACCCCCGGCTCACCGAGGTCAGCGGCGACTTCTACACCCACGAGGACATCCGCGAGATCGTCTCCTACGCGGCCGACCGGTTCGTGACCGTCGTTCCCGAGATCGAGATGCCGGGCCACACCCAGGCCGCCGTCGCCGCCTACCCCCGGCTCGGCAACCAGCCGTCCAGGCAGGTCGAGGTCTGGGACCGGTGGGGGGTCAGCGAGCACGTGCTCAACCTGGACGAGGCCACGCTCCGGTTCTGCACGGACGTGCTCGACGAGGTGGTGGACCTCTTCCCTGGGGAGTACGTCCACGTCGGCGGCGACGAGTGCCCCTCGGTGGAGTGGGAACGCAGCGAGACCGCCCGGCGGCGCCTGCGCGAGCTCGGCCTGCCGGGGGCCGGGGCCGCGCGGGCCTGGTTCACCGGCAGGATGGCGGCCCACCTCGCCGAGCGGGGACGCCGCCTCGTCTACTGGTACGAGAAATCCGACGGGACGCCCGGAACGACCGCGATGACCTGGCTGGACGAGGAGAGCGGTCCGCGTGCCGCGGCCGAGGGCCTGGACGTGGTGCTCACGCCGCACCGCCGCACCTACCTCGACTATCCGTCCGACGAACCGGGCCCGCAGGGGTTCGCGCTGACCCTCGCCGACACCTACGGCTTCGAGGCGCCCGAGACGCCCGACGGGGCGAGCGGCCGGATCCTCGGGGCGCAGTGCCAGCTCTGGACGGAGTACATGCCCACGCCCGAGCGGGTGGAGTACATGGCCTTTCCCCGCCTGTGCGCCTTCGCCGAGGTCGCGTGGGGCACGGCCGGCGACTACCCGGACTTTCTCCGGCGGCTCGAGGCGCACCTCGCCCGCCTCGCGGATCGAGGCGTCAACGTCGGCCCGCTCAACCCATAGGACTCGGGGACCCCTCACCCTGAAAGGAAAGGCCGTTGTTCAAGAAGCTGTTATGGGGCGGGCTGGTGGCCGCGCTGCTGGCCGCACTGGCCGTGGTCACCCCCGCCAGCGCCGCGCAGTCTCTGCGGCTGCAGTACAGGACGAGCGCCACCGGCGCCACCGCCGACCAGGTCGAACCATGGTTCAACCTGGTCAACTCCGGCACGACGGCCGTGCCGCTGAGCGGTGTGAAGATCCGCTACTACTTCAAGGCCGACTCCGCCGCGCAGCAGTACCGTTTCGCCTGCTCCTGGGCGGTCGTCTCCTGCTCCACGGTGACCGGCGTCTTCGGCACCCTCTCACCCGGCACGGCCACCGCCGACCGCTACCTGGAGGTGGGCTTCACCACCGGCACGCTCGCGGCCGGCGCCTCCACCGGCGATCTCCAGCTTCGTTTCCACCGGGCGGACTGGCAGAGGCTGACCCAGAGCGACGACTACTCCTTCGGCGCAGCCCGGACCGCGTACGGCGACTGGGACAAGGTCGCCGTCTACACCGGTGGCAGCCTCGCGTGGGGCACACCGCCCGCGGGCGGAACGGGCCCGTCGCCCACCCCGACCCCGACCGTCCCGCCCACCAACCCCGGCGGTGACGGCGTGGTCTTCGACGACTTCGCCTACACCGGCTCGGCCGACCCGACCATCGCCGCGCACAACTGGACGGTCCGCACCAACAGCGGCGGCCCCGGCGTGCCCGGTGCGAGCTGGCCGGCGTCCAACGTCACCTTCCCCACGATCGGCACCGGCAACAAGGCCCTGCAGCTCCGGGCTGCCACCGACGGAACCACCGGCGGGACCTCGCAGTCGGAGTTCCTCAACCAGCGCAAGTTCTTCGAGGGCACCTACGCCGCCCGGGTGAAGTTCTCCGACGCACCGGAGAGCGGCCCCGACGGTGACAACATCGTGCAGACCTTCTTCACGATCACCCCGCTCGCCGCCGACCTCGACCCCGACTACAGCGAGCAGGACTTCGAGTATCTGCCCAACGGCGGCTGGGGCGCCCAGGGTCCGATCATGTACGCCACCACCTGGGAGACCTACCGCAACGAGCCCTGGCTGGCGGTCAACGTCCACACCGAGCGGACCGTCAGCTACAACGGCTGGCACGACCTGGTGTTGCAGGTCTCCGGAGGGAACGTCAAGTACTACATCGACGGCGTCCTCTTCGCCCAGCACGGCGACATCTACTATCCCGAGACGCCGCAGTCGGTGAACTTCAACCTGTGGTTCATCGGCGGCGGGCTCGTCGGCAGCTCGACCCCGCGGGCCTACACCCAGCAGGTCGACTGGTTCTACTTCACCAAGAACGAGGTGGTCGCTCCGGCCGAGGTCGTCAACCGGGTGAACGGCTACCGCACGACCGCCACAACCTGGAAGGACACCGTTCCCAACCCCTGACGGACACCTGACGGCAAGGCGCCATCGCAAGGAGGCTGCGATGGCGCCTTGACGCCAATATGTCACACGCGCCGGTCGGCCGCGGGCAGCCAGACGCGCATGGTGGCGGGGCCCCGGTTGCCCCAGCGGTGGTACGGCACGAGCCTCAGGGTTTCGGGGGAGGCGGGCTGTCCGGAGGGGTCCGGATCGCCGTCCGGCCGCTCCGCCGGCTGCTCCGCCGGTTGCGCCGGGATGTAGGGCCAGGTGTCCGTCTCCGGGGAGATGCGCGTGCTCCTGACGTCGAGCTCGACGACGCCGTCGACGAGGTGCTCGACCGGGGGCGACATCCGCGCCTCGACGAGGGCGAGCTCGGGGACGTCCCCCACGGACTCGGCGCAGTAGACGACCGGGCCGCGTTCGACGGCCGCGCAGCCGCGCAACGCGTCCACCCGGTTGTCGGGGAAGGTCCACCGCGGCGTCACCGGCAGGTCGAGACGGATCTCGTCGCCCACCTGCCAGTCTCCCTCGGCGACCGCGTAGCCCGCCGGCGCCGGACGGTCGGTCCCGCCGTAGGAGATCCGCGCGCCGGAGGCCCACGCCGGAACCCGCAGGGAGATCCGTGCGGGCCTGGCCTCCAGTACGCGGACGGTCACCGCGCCCGACCACGGATAACCGGTCTCGACCCGCAGCGCGAGACCGTCGTGGCGGATCTCCCCGGGGGTGTGGTGGTGGATCTGCACGCCGGAGGCGTCCGAGGTGGCGAGGTAGGCGGCCAGCGAGGCGTACGTGCGGGCGATGTTGTTGGGGCAGCACGACACGGTGAACCACGGTGAGCGAAGGTCGCCCTCCACCCCCTGATTGATGCCCTCCGAGGGGGTGGCGGGCACCCGGACGTGCAGCGGGTTGGCGTAGAAGAACGAGCGGCCGTCGAGGGCGGGGGAGGTGGCCAGGACGTTGAACAGGGTCCGCTCGGCGAGGTCGGCGTAGCGCACGTCGCCGGTGGCCAGGAGCAGCCGCTGGGCGAGCATGACGGAGCCGACCCCGGCGCAGGTCTCGGCGTAGGCGCGGTCCGGGGGCAGCTCGAAATCCTCGCCGAAGGCCTCGTCGGCGTGATGAGAGCCCATGCCGCCGGTCAGGTGAACCCGCCGGGCGACGGTGCGGTCCCACTGCGCCTCGATCGCCGCCAGCAGCTCGGTGTCCCCGGTCTCCACGGCCACGTCGACCGCGCCGCAGGCGAGATACGTGGCGCGTACGGCGTGGCCGCGGAACACCTCCGCCTTCCGTACGGGCAGGTCGTCCTGGAAGTAGGCGCGGCCGAACGCGATGTCGGCCAGCGCCGGAGCCCCGCGCCGCTCGACGAACCGGCGGGCCATCTCCAGGTAGCGCTCGACGCCGGTCGCCCGGTACAGCTCGACCAGCGCCATCTCCACCACGGGATGGCCGCACGTTTCGGAGGTGTCCATGAAGCGCCGGCAGACGTGGTCGGCCGCCCGCCGGGCGACGGTGGTCAGCTCGTCCTCTCCGTGCATGCGAAGCCGTGCGACGCCGGCCTGGATCAGGTGGCCGTAGCAGTAGAGCTCGTGGCCCCACTCGAAGTCGGTGTAGCGGTCGTCGTGCCAGCGGGTGTTGAGGTAGCCGTCCTCCTCCTGAGCCCGGGCCACGGTCGCGGCCAGTTCCGGCAGGCCCGGATGGTCCGCCCAGGCCATCGCCTCCAGCAGCTTGTAGATCTCCGAGTCGCTGAACTCCCGGCCCTGCCGGGGCCGTGCCGGATTTTTGTTGAGTTCGCGGAAGTTGCCGATCCAGCCGTCCCGCTCCATCCATTCCCGGCAGTGGTCGATGATGACCTCGCGGCTGAGCGCGACGCGGTCGCCCCAGAAGCCGGGTGCCGGCCGTACCGAATCAAGGCCCAGGGGGGACAGCACGCCCGAGGAGGGCAGGACGGGACTAGCCACGCAAGGCTCCTGACATGAATCCGCGCACGTAGTGGCGCTGAAGGACGATGAAGAGGATCAGGCAGGGTACGGCCATGACCATGACCCCCGCCTGCAACATGCCGTAGTCGATGGCGCCGAAAGTGCGCTGCGTCATGCTGACCACGGCCACCGGGAGGGTGAAGCTCTCGCCGTCGTTGAGCAGGATGAGCGGCGCGAAGAAATCGTTCCAGGAGGCGAGGAAGGCGAACAGTCCGACGGTGATCAGGGCGGGCCGCACCGCTTGGAGCAGGATGCGGACGAAGGCGCGGAAAGTGCCGCAGCCGTCGACGAGGGCGGCCTCCTCCAGCTCGCGCGGGATCGCCTCGAAGGCGTTGCGCATCATGAACAGCGCGAACGGGAGCTGGAACATCACGAAGACGAGGGAGAGGCCGACCAGGGAGTTCTGCAGGCCGATGTAGCCGAGCAGGACGTAGAGCGGGATCAGGATGGTCGCATAGGGCACCATCAGGATCGCCAGCGTGACGAGGAAGAGCAGGTTCTTGCCGGGGAAGTCGAAACGGGCGAAGGCGTAGCCGCCGAGGGCGGAGACGATGAGCGTGCCGGTGACGGTCATCACCGACACCAGCACGCTGTTGGTCAGGTAGGTGCCGACGCCCTCGCCGAACCGGGCCATCTCGGCGTAGTTTTCCAGACCTCCGTCGAAGGAGGACCAGCCGCTCCACAGCAGCGGGAAAAGGAAGAGTACGGCCAAGGCCGACAGGGTGGTGTAGTACCTCAATTCGACCTCCTGAGCACGCGCATCTGCAGGACGTTGAGCGCCACCAGCGCGAGCAGCAGCACGACCGAGAGCGCGGCGGCGCCACCGAGGTCGAAGCGGGTGAACGCGTCGCGGTAGATGACCATGACCATGGAGACGGTGCTGTTGTCCGGGCCGCCGTTGGTGAAGATGAAGAACTGGTCGAAGGCGAGGAGCGAGCCGGTGATGCTGAGGATGAGCATCAGCGCGATCGTGGGTCGCAGGAGCGGCAACGTGATCCTGGTGAAGATCTGCCACCGGTTGGCGCCGTCGCTCCTGGCCGCCTCGTAGACCTCCAGGGGGATCGCCTGCAGTCCTGTGAGCAGGATGAGCATGTTGAACCCCGCGAACCGCCAGAGCACCAGCGTGATCGTGGAGAACAGCGCCATGTTCGGGGTGCCGGTCCACTTCACCGGCTCGTCGATGATCCCCAGGGCTTGCAGGATCGGGTCGATCGGCCCGAAGTCGTTGTTCAGCATGCCGTAGAAGAGCAGCGCCGCCGAGGCGAAGCCGACCGCGCCGGGCAGGAAGAACGCCGTGCGGAAGAAGCCGATCCCCGGCCTGCGCTCCTGCACCAGCAGGGCCAGGCCGAGCGCCACCGCGGACAGCAGGATCGTGGTGATCACGGTGTACTTCAGCGTGAAGTACACCGCGTCGAGGAACAGGGGATTGTCGGCGATCTTGGCGTAGTTGTCCGGGGCGTTGAAGCGCGCCTGGCCGAGCAGGGGCCAGCGGTTCAGCGACATCCAGCCGATGAGCACCAGCGGCGCCAGGAAGAGCACGCCCACGATCAGTGCGGTGGGGGCGGCGTAGAGCCAGCCCTGGGCGCCCCGGGACCGCCACCAGGAGGGCGGTGCCGGCCTGGTCGCCCGCACCGCCTGCCCGTCACGCTTTGTGATCACGGTCATTGCTGCAGGGACTTGGTGATGTCGGTGTTGAGCTGGGCGGCCTTGGCCGGGTCACCGAACACGGCCTCACGTGCCAGGCGCAGCCACGGCCCCTGCGGGTCGTTGTAGGTCTGGCCGAAGCGCAGCGCGTACGGCGTCTGTCCCTTGGCCACCAGCGAGTTGATCATTACCACGCGGGGGTCCTCGGCGGAGTACTTGTTGTTGGACAGGTCGGTGCGGGCGACCACGTCCTTGTTCTTGGCCATGACCTCGACCTGGGCCTCGTCGGAGACCGTCCAGGACAGGAACTCCCAGGCCGCGTCGGCGTTCTCGGTGGTCGAGGAGATGCCGACGGAGTCGCCGCCCACGAACGTGGACTCACCCCCGTCGGGACCGGCGATCGGCGCGACACCGATCTTCATGTCCTTGGGCATCAGGCCGAGCGTGGTCGAGGGCATCGGCATGACGCCGATCTCGCCCTTGGGGAAGAATCCAGTCCAGGTCGGGCCCTGCTCCTCCTTGGTCGTCGCGCCGGTGACGCCCTTGGCGTACAGGTCCTTGTAGATGTTGAACACGTCCGTCATCGCGGGCTGGTCGTTGAGGGAGGTCGTGCCCTCGGCGTCCATGACCTGCGCGCCCGAGGCCCACACCGAGGGCCAGAAGGTGAACACGTAGCAGCCGCCGCAGTTGCCGCCGAAGAACGTGCCGCTGACCTTGCCGTCCTTGCCCAGCTTCTCGTCCACGACGGTGGCCTGCTCGGCGAACTCCTTCAGCGTCGTCGGGCCCTTCTCCGGGTCCAGCCCGGCCTTCTCGTACAGGTCCTTGTTCCAGAACCAGACCGACAGGTCCAGGGTGTGCGGGAGCGTGTACTGCCGGCCCTCCATGGTGCCCAGCTTCATGTGCGAGGGCGCCAGGCTGTCCTTGTACGGCAGGGCGCCGACCCTGTCGGTGATGTCCAGGAACAGGCCCTGCGAGGTGTAGTTGGGAACGAAGATCACGTCGGAGGCGAAGATGTCGGGCAGCTGCTTGGCGCCCGCGGCCGCCGCGATGCGCGGCTGGTAGTTGTCCGTCGGGATGACGGTCATCTTCACCTGGTTCTTGTGGCTCTTGTTATAGGCGGCGACCAGGCGCTCGCTCTGCGCCTGGGTCGCGGCGCGCGTCCACATGGTGATCGTGACGCCTTCGGCGGACCCGGCGGAGGGCGCGGATCCCGCGGACTGCGGCTCGGTTCCGCCGCAGGCGGCCACGACCGCCATGGTCAGCAAGCTCAGCAGCGCGACCCCGGCCCTTCGGCCTCGGGGTGAACGCAGATTCATGGTGTCTCCTCTCGGCATCCCCCGAGACGCCAGAAACAAAACTAAAAGGTTTTCGGAAACATAAGAGAAACATAGGGAGCTGTCAATGGCCTGCGGATACCTTGCTGCAGCGCGAGGACTTGCCTACCGAAGAGGTGCTGGTTATGGTCTGTGCGACGGCCCGTGGTCGTCATGGGCCTGGAGCAATACGCCGGAGCAATGTGAAAGAAAAGGGTTTCGCTAGATGGTCGATAGGCGATCGCGTGCGGTGACTATCAGCGACGTGGCCTCGCTCGCCGGGGTGTCCATCGCCACGGTCTCCAAGGCGCTGAACGGCAGGGACAACGTGCGGGCGGAGACCCGGCAGCGAGTGCTGGAGGCCGCGGAGGAACTCTCCTTCCAGCCCAACGCGCTGGCCAGGGGCCTGCTGTCCGGGCAGACCCGAACCGTCGGGTTACTCACCAGCGACAGCGTCGGCAGGTTCGGGATCCCGGTGCTCCTCGGCGCCGAGGACGCGTTCGGCGCGGGGGAGATGGCGCTGCTGCTGTGCGACGCCAGGGGCGACGCCATCCGCGAGCAGCACTACATCCGCACGCTCCTGTCCCGGCGCGTGGACGGTTTGATAGTGGTCGGCGAGAGCACGGACACGCGCTCGTCCATCAGCCGTGACCTGACCATCCCCGTGGTCTACGCCTACGGGGCGTCCGACGATCCGGGCGACGTCTCGTTCGTTCCCGACGACGTGGGGGGCGCGGCCCTCGCCGGGCGGCACCTGGTGGCCATGGGACGGCGCAGGATCGCGCACATCACGGGGCCGATGGACTACAAGGCCACGATCGACCGGGCCGAGGGCCTGGCGGTGGCGCTGGCGGAGACCGGCCTCGTTCAGACCGGAGAGACGCTTCACGGCACGTGGTCGCAGCGCTGGGGCCGGCACGCGGCCGAGATGCTGCTGATGGCCGAGCCGGAGGTGGACGCGGTGTTCTGCGGGAGCGACCAGATCGCCGCCGGATTCGTCGAGGTGGCCAGGGAGCGAGGCCGTCGCATCCCCGACGACATCGCGGTCGTGGGCTACGACAACTGGGAGATGCTCTCCGCCGAGACGCGGCCGGCGCTGACCACGGTCGACATGAATCTGGAGACGCTCGGCCGCACCGCCGCCCAGCACCTGTTCGCCGCCATCGACGGCAGGGCCACGCCGGGCGTCCACCGCATGCCCTGCCGTCTCGTCATCCGCGACTCCACCGCCCCGCGCGGCTCCTCCTGATCCGGCGGATCCCTCGTGGAGCGGCGGGCCTCCCGGCGGCCGGCGCGTCTCCGGCGGAAGGGGGTCGCCGTGGAACCGGCCGAGAACCGGGCGGATACGGATCAGGGGCGGTCCCCGGCCTTGAGACGTGCGCGCCTGCCCGCCCGCCGGGCGGCTTTACGAGGCGTTCCCGGTCGCGAGGGCCTCAAGCATGTCCGCTCTGGCCGCGGCCGTCACCCGTGTCTGCTCATCGAGCCCGTCCCGGTCGCCGGTGGTTTGCGAACGGGCCCTCCGGATGCCGAGCGCACTCGCCTCCGCCTGGTATCGGCCGGTGGCGCGAGCCGCGGCCCGGCCTGAGCGGCGACGCGCGTCTCGCCTCCAGCGGCGGCGTTCTCCGAGGTTCGCGAGTGGTGTCACCTCTTCGGGCGCGATGAGGCCGTCGCGCGCGAGGGCCGGCAAGGCCGCGGCGACCATCTTCCCCTCGCGCTTGCGCAGTACGAGTGCCAGGACCAGCGTCGCGAGGAACACCGGCACCATGACGGCTCCGTAGATCCTGTAGATCAGCAGCGGATCGCTTCCGGCGAGCCCCGCCCAATCCCATGCACCGTGCAGGATGATCGCGACGAGCAGGCCCACGAGGGCGAGTCCCGCGCGTGCGGCTCGGCTGCGCCTGCCCGCGGACGCCGCCGCGGCGACGCCGAGCCCGAACACGGCCACCATGAGCGGGTGGAAGAACGGCACCATCACCACGCGCAGGAAGAAGCCGGCCCCGAGCAGGGCGACGGCGTGCACGTCAGACGTGTCCGACGAACCCGGCGCAGCTCGACGTGCTTGTGCGCATCTGGAAACAGCATGGCTGATCCGGGACCGTCCGCCTTGGGCGGCTGCCAGGGCCGGCCAGACGGCGGCCGGGCGACCACGCCGGTGATCGTGCGGACTCTGCCGCCGGTCAGGGCGTGGTCCGGCCTCGCAGCAGGGCGTCGAGGGAATCCACGATCCAGGACCAGGATTCCTGCGGGTCGACGGCGGTGTGGCTGAAGCCCCCGGTCGTCTCCAGGCTGACATAGCCGTGGAAGACGCTGCCCAGCATCCGGACCGCGTGCGTCTGGTCCGGCTCCGTCAGGTCGTAGCCGCGCAGGATCGCCCGCGTCATCTGTGCGTGCCGCACCCCGGCGCCGGCCGCCGCCGTCTCGGGGTCGAGCCGGAGCCGGGCGGCGGCGTAGCGACCGGGGTGCTCCCGGGCGTAGTCGCGGTAGGCGTCCGCGAAGGCGGCCAAGGCGTCCTTGCCGGCACGCCCGGCCAGGGCGGCGGTCACCCGGTCGGCGAGTTCCTCCAGCGCGAACAGGGCGATCCTGGTCCTGAGGTCCTGGGAGTTCTTCAGGTGTGAGTACAGGCTCGCGACCTTGACGTCGAACCGCCTGGCGAGCACCGAGACGGTCACCTGGTCGAAGCCGATCTCGTCGGCCAGCTCCGCCCCCGCCCGGGTCAGGCGCTCCGGGGTCAGCCCTGCCCTGACCATGGCCTTCCTCTCATCAAGGAAAGCCTATTATGCATTTGCCTAATAGTTTTAGGCAAATGAGCCTGCCGTTCATGAAGCCACCGGCCGAGCGGGCCGGCGGTGCCGACGTCATCGAGCTGCCCCGTGCGCGGCGCCGCCTCCCGCCGCGTCGGCTACGCCGCCGACTCGCCGATGGACGCGTTCGCGCCTTCCCCGGCGGGCGTGCCGAGCCAGGTGGACAGGGCCGCCTCCAGCGAGCCGGGGTCGGCGCCGACGGTGTCGGAGGCCCAGGCGACGAACCCGTCGGGCCGTACGAGCAGTCCGGCCGGCGCGGTCTCGTCGAGGACGGCCTCCGTGATCACCTTTATCCGGTCGCCGTAGCCGCCGGCCAGAGCCCGTAGTCCTCCCGACGGGTCCAGCAGCAACGCCCTGCCCTCGTGCAGGTGGTCGGCGAGCCTGGACCCGTCGGCCAGTTCGAGGTCCGGCGCGCCGGCGCCGACCAGCGGGTGGTCGCCGTGAAGGTCGTAGCGCTGCCATACCCCGGAGATCTGCTTGGCGAAGTAGGTGGTCCCGGTGACGGTCTCCGTCAGTTCGGTCACCACCTCGCGAAGCGCCCTGGAGCGAGGGTCCGGGCGCATCAGCACGATCTGCGCGCGGGTCCAGTCCAGGACCCAGGCGCCGATCGGGTGCCGCTCGGTGGTGTAGGTGTCCAGCAGTCCTTCCGGGGCCCAGCCCCGTACGGTGGCCGCGAGCTTCCAGCCGAGGTTCACGGCGTCTCCCATGCCGAGGTTCAGGCCCTGCCCGCCGAAGGGCGAGTGGACGTGGGCCGCGTCGCCGGCCAGGAGCACCCTGCCCATCCGGTAGGTGGTGACCTGCCGGGCGTTGTCGGTGAACCGGGTCGCGGTCTTCACCTCGGTGACGACGACGTCGGTCCCGCTGACGTTCCGGATCGACGCCTGCAGCTCCTCGGCGGTGACGGCGGCGTCCCGGTCGGCGGGCACGCCGCCGAACTCCACGGTGAGGACGCGGCCCGGCAGCGGGCCGTGGGCGTAGACGCCGGTGGCCGTGGCGTGCCAGCCCGTCTTCAGGGCTTCCGAACCCTCCATCTCCACCATCGCCTGGTGCGCGTTGATCTCCGGCTCGGTGCCGGGGAAGTCGAAGCCGGTGAGCTTGCGGACCGTGCTCCTGCCTCCGTCGCAGCCCACCAGCCAGCGCCCGCGGATCTCCTCCCCGCCCGCCGTCACCGTCACCCCGTCGGCGTCGGCCTTCAGGCCGGTCAGCTCCACGCCCCGGCGGATCTCGACCCCGAGTTTCACGGCGCGATCGGCGAGGATCCCCTCAAGCTGCTGCTGGGTGACCATGCCGATCAGGTCGGCGGGGCCGTGCCCGGCGAGCTCGGGGTCGGACGTGTCAAGCCGGTCGGCGCTGAGCATGATCCCGGCGAAGTGGCCGGCGAACCTCGGCGGCGCCTTGGCGGGCCCCCCGTCCGGGAACCGCTGCCGCATGAACGTGGCGAACTGCTCCATGTTGCGATCCTGCGCCTCCCGCAGCTCGGGCAGCATGCCGCGCCGGTAGAGCGCCTCCACGCTGGGGGTGTTCAGCGAGCCGGCCTTGATGGTGGGGTCCATCTCCGTCAGCCGCTCCAGCACCACGACCGAGGCTCCACCGATCAGCAGCTCGCAGGCCAGCATCAGGCCGACCGGTCCGCCCCCCGCCACCACCACGTCGACGTCGTATGACATGTCACTCCTCCGGAAAATATGTACCGCCGCTAGAAATTTACTTCAGCTATAAATTTTTATCAACTATAGTAAGTTCCGTGAGTGACGAGCTTGGGCTTCGTGAGCGGAAGAAGCGGCAGACCCGCCAGTTGATCTCGGACGTGGCCTCCAGCCTCTTCGTCCAGCGCGGCTTCGACAACGTCGCGGTCGCGGAGGTGGCCGAGGCGGCCAACATCTCGACGAAGACGGTCTTCAACTACTTCCAGAGGAAGGAAGATCTCTTCTTCGACCGGTTCCCGCAGGCCGTCGATCTGATCAGCTGGGCGGTCCGCGAGCGTCCCCCGGGGGAGTCACCGCTGGCCGCCCTGCGGCGTCTGGCCCTGGAATTGCTGAAGCAGCGCCATCCACTGGGCGGGGTCGGCGACCGCTACCGGTTCTTCTGGCAGGTGGTGCTGGACTCTCCGGCGCTTCAGGCCAGGGCCAGGGAGTTCGCCGAAGAAGTGGAGGTCCTGCTCGGCGCGCTGTTCGCGGAGGCGGCCGGAGCCGATCCCGACGATCCGTGGTGCCGGCTGACGGCGGCCCTGGTCGTCACGGCCTACCGTACGGCCTACGTCGTCGCCGCCCAGAGGATCCTCGCCGGTGAACACGCGGACGACGTCGTCGACGACCACATCCTGCTGCTGAACCGCTCCTTCGACGCCCTGGAACGGGCGCTGGCCTCCTAGGGACCCCCGCTCGCGCGGCAATCGGTGAATCCCGGCGATCCGGCTCCGCCCGCGTTGTCGCGGACCGGTGGATGTCGCGTCCGGAACCGGTTTGAGAGGCTGTAGTCATGACCGTACCGACGCCCCGACGCCTGATCGTGCTGCGGCACGCCAAGTCCGCCTGGCCGGATGTGAACGACTTCGAGCGGCCGCTCGCCCCGCGTGGACGCCGCGACGCCCCCGCGGCCGGGCACTGGCTACGGGATTCCGGCTGCCTGCCCGATCACGTCGTCTGCTCGCCGGCCCGCCGTACCCGCCAGACGTGGGACCTCGTCGCCCAGGAACTGGGCGCCACGCCGCCGATCCTCTACGACGAGCGGGTGTACGGCGCGAGCGTGCACGTGCTGCTCGACGTCGTGCGCGAGGTGGCGGAGCCGGTGCGGACCCTGCTGCTGATCGGGCACAACCCGGGTCTGCAGGAGCTGACGCTGGCACTGGCCGGTGAGGCGGCCGGCGACGCGATCGAGCGGGTGGAGGAGAAGTTCCCGACCTCCGCGATCGCCGTGCTGACGTTCGAGGGATCCTGGCCGGAACTCGCCCCGGCCTCCGCCCTGCTGACCGACCTCGCCGTCCCGCGCGGAAAGAAGAAATCCTGAAACCACCGATCGCCGGTCATTCCGGTTCGCCCATGAGGCAGGGCGGACCGGGCCGAGGCGGTCGACGGGCTGTCCACGGGAAGGCGCCGAAAAGTGGCCATCGCCTGAGCCGGAGAGATCGCGCGAATCGCTTGTCTCCATTTCTGGAGATTCGAACCCGCCCTTATACGCTGCGAAGTCAGCAAAAGCGGCTTCTATGATATTCCTCGCGTCCCACCACTAAACAGCATTACTCGGATTGCTGGTTTCGAATGGCGACCACCGCGGGAAAGATCATTCCTGCCCTACGTCATTGCGGGTATTCGTGCTGGTCAGAAGTCATGCGATCGAAGAATTCGTTCGATTTGATCAAGACTATTGTGCTGGTCGAGTCGAGCGTGTCCGCTCGGCGGCACGGTCATATTTCCTTTATATCTGGGAACGGCTGTCAGATTTATATCTCCCGCATGTCGGACGGCGATGAAGAGCGCGCCTATTAGTAGGGTCGAAGGCAATGGCGCATCATCGGCAATGCGTCTGGACGGAGCAATACTAAAAGAAAAGGACGGCTTTATGATAGACGCCACTCGCTCTCGCGTAGTGCCGCGAATTGTCAAGCGTTCCTGGCTGGCGGGAGCTCTCACAGCCACGGTCGCGATGGGAGCCCTCGTCGCGACGCCACACACCGCGAGCGCGGCGGCGAAGGCGCCGGTGCCGGTGGCGCTCGGCACGGCTGCGGACTTCGCGGTTCTGGCTGGGAAAGCGGCCATAAGCACCGGCACCACCGTCGTCACCGGGGATCTCGGAGTGAGTCCCGGTTCGGCGGTCAGCGGCTTCCCTCCCGGTACCGTGAGCGGAACCACGCACACGGCCGACGCCGCCGCCGCGCAGGCCCAGGTCGACCTGGCCACCGCCTACAACGCCGCCGCCACCCAGGCTCCTGCCGCCACGGTGCCGACGCAGCTCGGCGGGACCACCTTGGGGCCGGGCATCTACAAGTCCACCGCCGGCACCTTCCAGATCAACGGGAACCTGACGCTCGACGCCCAGGGAGACCCCAACGCGGTCTTCATCTTCCAGACGACCTCCAGCCTCAGCACCGGAACCGCCAGCACGGTGACCCTCACCGGAGGCGCCCAAGAGTGCAATGTCTTCTGGAAGGTCGGCAGTTCGGCCGCTCTGGGAACGAACTCCGATTTCATCGGAAACATCCTCGCGTTGAACTCGGTCTCCACGGGCAACGGCACGACCGTGCAGGGTCGTGTCCTGGCCCGTACCGGCATCGTCACCCTGAACAAGAGCAGCGTCACACCGTCCGCCTGCCAGACCCCGCCGGGCACCGTGCAGGCCGCGCCGGGCACTGTGGAGGCCGCGCCGGGCGTCCCACCGATCGCGCCGTGCGTCCTGGTGCAGGGAGGTCCGTTCGCCTTCGGCATGCCGGTGGACATCTTGAGCATGGCCGTTCCCCCCGGATCGGTGGCCTACTTCGCCACCGGACCGCTTCTGGGAGCGCCCCAGTTCGGCACCGTCGGCCAGGTCGGCCCGACCGCCGCGGACCCCTGTGAGGGGATGGGCCAGCTCCCCGTCACCCCGGGCGCTCCGGGTGGCCCGGGTGCTCCGGGTGCCCCTGGCGCTCCGGGTGCTCCGGGTGCTCCGGGTGCTCCGGGTGCCCCTGGCGCTCCGGGTGTCCCTGGTGCCCCTGGCGCTCCGGGTGCTCCCGCCGCTCCTGGTTCTCCGGGCGCTCCGGATGCTCCTGGTTCCCCGGCTGCTCCGAGCGTTCCGGGTGCTCCGGGTGCTCCGAGCGTTCCGGCTGCTTCGAGCGGTCCAGGTGCTCCTGGTGCTCCGGGTGCGGGTACGCCGGGCGTGGACGCTCCGGGCGCCGGTACGGGAACTCCGGTCGCGGCGGCCTCGAACACGGCGGCCTCGAACACGGCTGTTCCGGGCGCGGTCGTCCAGAACGAGGGCGTGGGCCTCTACCCCCAGGGGATGGGCATGGCCGATCTGGGTTTCGGCGTCTCACCGATGGCGACCGGGGGCGTCGTCATCTACGGCTCGTGCACGCCGTGGGTGTGCTGATAAAACAATGCGTCGGTGCTGGACCCCGGACTACGGAGGCGCTCCGCATGGGGCCTCCGATAAGAGGCGGGCCTGACCCACATGGGCGGATGCCGAGCCTTCTTCATCGGACTCCTTGATTCCGGAACGCCTCAAGGCGTGGGGAAGAATCCGATGCTCCCGACCGTGCCGATACCGTCGGGGGCACGTTTCCTGGCATGACCCCACCGTTGATGTCCTTTCCATGACCTCACCGCTGGGGAGAACCGACCGCTCCTTACCGCTCGCCGATGTCCCACATGGTGCTCCTGGCCGTGCGGGACATCGGCTTTCGGCTTTCCCGGGCCGGGACGGACGCGTGGATCGGGCCGGCCGGACGATCGACGCGCCGAGGCGTGATTCGCCGGCGCGGTGGCCGTCCGCCTGCGAGGACGGCGGGAGAGGCACGTTCTGGCACGTGGACGCCGGAGCATCCGCCACACTTGTAGAGGAGGAGGAATCGTGACAGAACTGCCAGTTGATCCCTTGTGGAACACCGTGAAGAACTACGACTGGGGATCGCGTACGGCCATCGCCACGCTGACGGGGCGCCCCGCTCCCACGGAACTGCCCGAGGCCGAGATGTGGCTCGGCGCTCACTCGTCCGGATCCTCGTCGCTGGTGCGGCAGGGAACGCGGCGCACGCTCGCCGAAACGGTGGCCGCCGACCCGCTGACAGAGCTGGGGCGCTCGACCGCCGAGCGGTTCGGCTCGCGCCTGCCGTACCTGTTGAAGCTGATCGCCGTGGACCTGCCGCTGTCGTTGCAGGTTCACCCGTCGCGGGAGCAGGCGGAGGAGGGGTTCGCGAGGGGGGCTTACGTCGACCCGTTCTCCAAGCCCGAACTGATCTGCGCGCTGACGCCGTTCACGGCGCTGGCCGGCTTCCGCGCGCCACGCCGGGCGGCGGAACTTCTGGAAGAGCTGGGTGTGCCGGAGCTCCGGCCGGTCGTCGCGCTGCTCGCCGGGGAGGAGACCACGGCCGCTCTGCGAGTGCTCGTGGAGTGGCCGGCGGATTCCAGGCGTGAGCTCGTCGCCTCGATCGTGCGAGGCGCGGAGGCCGCGGGCGGCCCCGACCACGCGCTGGTCGTACGGCTGGCGGATCTCCACCCCGAGGACCCGGCCTGCCTGGCGCCGTTGCTGCTGGAGCGGTACGAGCTGGAGCCGGGTGAGGCGATCTTCCTCGGCGCGGGAGTTCTCCACTGCTACCTGAGCGGGTTCGGCGTGGAGATCATGAGCGGCTCGGACAACGTGCTGCGCGCCGGGCTGACCAGCAAGCCGATCGAGGTGGAGGAGCTGCTTCGGGTGACGGTCCCCACCGCGTCGCCCCTGCGGGTCGAGCCGGTGAAGAACGTCTACCGCACGCCCGCGCCGGAGTTCGGCCTGGGCAGCGTCAGCCCCGGCCCGGGCTTCCTGCTGGAGGGAGGCGTGCCACGCATCCTGCTGTGCACGTGGGGAGAGGTCGAGGCCGGAGGGCGGACCCTGCGCCAGGGGGAGTCCGCTTTCGTCTCCGCCGCGGCCGGGCCCATCGAGCTGCGCGGATCCGGGACGGTCTTCTGGGCGGAGCCCGGACAGGAGTAGTCGGCAAGCGGTACGTGGACGACATGTCAGGCGGTGCGGCTCGCGTGAGCCGCACCGCCTGACGCGTGTCGGAGCGGCTCGGCGCCGGTCCCCGAGCTCGCTTTCGAAGGTGTCGTCCGTTCATCGCACGCTTCGGTCCACTGAGCGCGGCGTCACCCGTGAGCCGATGTCCGGAGGTTCGTGGAGAGCGCAGGATCAGGGTCGTGATCGGGTCTTCGGCGTCCGAATGACCCGCTAGATTGATCATGATATTTCGCGCTTTTGCACTAGCATCTACGATGATCAGTTAGCGAATCGGTAGACGATCCAGTGGGAGACGGGCCGTGCCTGACAGAGATGAAGACCGGAACGTGGCCGAGGACCGGCCAGAGCACGCGCCGTCCGGGATCGACGTGTCCAAGCCGAGCATCTCGCGGGTCTATGACTTCATGCTCGGTGGCAAGGACAACTTCGCCGCCGACCGTCAGCTCGCCGAGATGGCTTTGAAGATCGCTCCTGACGCTCCGGCGGCCGCGCGGTCCAACCGGGAGTTCCTGCGGCGCGTGGTGCGCCACCTGACGGCCGAAGCGGGCATCCGCCAGTTTCTCGACATCGGCTCCGGTCTTCCCAGCCAGGGAAACGTGCACGAGATCGCTCACGAGACCGATCCGGAGACGCGGGTCGTCTACGTCGACAACGACCCGATGGTCCTCGTGCACGGCAGGGCGCTTCTCGACAAGTCCGACACGACCACCGTCATCCAGGCCGACATCCGCGAACCGGACGCGATCCTGGAGCACCCGCAGGTCCGGAAGCTCATCGACTTCAACGAGCCGGTCGGACTCCTGCTGTTCAGCATCCTGCACCATCTCAACGACGAGGAGGACCCGGACGGCATAGCGGCCCGCCTCCGCGACGCGCTCCCCTCAGGCAGTTACATCGCGGTGTCCCACTTCCACAACCCGGGTGCCGAGCGTCCCGTCGTCTCCCAGCAGGCCGCCGAGGCCGAGCGGATCTTCAACGAGAACCTGGGCACCGGACGGTGGCGCACCCGGGAGGAGATCCTCGGCTACTTCGGCGATCTGGAAGTGCTGGAGCCGGGCCTGGTGCCGCTGGTGGAGTGGCGGCCGGATTCGTACGACGACCACGAGGTCGGCATCACCTACTACACCTACGTGGGCGGCGTGGCCCGGAAACCCTGAACGGAGCCGCTCCCGGCCGCGCGTCGAGCCGCCCAGGTGCGGTGGTACACGCGCCCGGATAGACGTCCGGCGGGCGTTCGACGGGCGGCCGACGGGTCCGTCGAACCGCTCGCCGCGCGGCGAGCGGTTCGACCTGACAGGGGCACCGGTACGAACCCGGGGCAGGAGGTCGTCGCCTCCGTCGAGACGGACGGCGACACGAGGCCGATGGAGTTCGTCGCCTCGCCCGGCGATCCCCGCCCGCCTTCCCGGAGGTCCGCCCGCCGGGAAGGCGGGGCCGGTCGCTCCTCGGCGCCCCCGGCGGCCTTTCGGCTCAGGAGGCCGCGGCGTTGCGGATGTTCCTCAGGGTGTGGAGCGCGTCGCTGCCGCCCCGGCCGAAGTGGTCGTGCAGCTCGGTGTAGATCGCGTACAGCGCGTCGTAGCTCCTGGCCCGCTCTTCGTCGGGCAGATACACGTTCTTGTTGATCTTTCCCATGGACTTGGAGGCGGAGTACACGTCGGGGTAGGCGCCCGCGGCGACCGCCGCGTGGATGGCGGAGCCCAGGGCGGGCCCCTGCTCGGAGCCGATGGTGCTGAGCGGACGCCTGGTGACGTCGGCGTAGATCTGCATCAGGAAGGGGTTGCGGAGCATTCCTCCGGCGATGACCAGCTCCGACACGCCGACCCCCGCGGCCTCGAAGTCCTCGATGATCGTACGGGTGCCGAACGCGGTGGCCTCCAGCAGCGCCCGGTAGGTGTCCTCGGGCAGGGTGGCGAGCGTGGAACCGATCAGCACACCGGACAGGTCGTGGTCGACCAGGACGGAGCGGTTGCCGCTGTGCCAGTCGAGCGCGACCAGGCCGTGCCGGCCGACCTTCTGGCCGGCGGCTTTCTCCGTGAGCAGCTCGTGAGGGGACAGGCCCCGCGCGCGGGCCTCCTCGTAGTAGTCCTCCGGCAGGCCGGAGTTGACGAACCAGGCGAAGATGTCGCCGACGCCGCTCTGCCCGGCCTCGTATCCCCACAGGCCGGGGGTGACGCCGTCGGACACCACCCCGCACATCCCGGGGACCTCGGCCAGGGTGTCGGAGTTCATGATGTGACAGGTGCTGGTGCCCATCACGGCGAGCATCTGGCCGGGTGCGACGGCCTGCGCGGCCACGTTCGTGACGTGGGCGTCGACGTTGCCGATCGCCACCGTGATCCCCTCGGGCAGCCCCGTCCACGCCGCCGCCCGCGCGGTCAAGCCGCCCGCCGCCGTGCCCATGGCCGACAGCGGATGCTCCAGCTTCTCGGTGAAATCGGCGAATCCGGGGTTCAGCTTGGCGAGGTACTCGGGGGAGGGCCGCCGGCCGTTCTGGTGGATGCCCTTGTAACCGGCGGTGCACAGGTTGCGGGTCTCACGGCCGCACAGCTCCCAGATGATCCAGTCCGCGGCCTCGATCCACCGCTGCGCGCGGGCGTAGACCTCGGGGTCCTCCTCCAGGACCTGCAGCCCTTTGGCGTACTCCCACTCGCTGGAGATCTTTCCGCCGTAGCGGGGCAGCCAGTCCTCGCCGAGCTCGGCCGCCAGCGCGTTGATCCTGTCGGCCTGCGGCTGGGCGGCGTGGTGTCTCCACAGCTTGGGGTAGGCGTGCGGGCGGTCCCTGAGGTCTTCCAGCTCGCACAGCGGGGTGCCGTCGACGGTGGTCGGCAGGACGGTGCACGCGGTGAAGTCCGTACCGATGCCGATCACCCGCTCGGGGGCGACCCCGGCGTCGGCCAGGGCCTGCGGGACGGCGTACCGCAGCACGTCCCGCCAGTCCTGGGGGATCTGGAGTGCCCAGTCGGGGCCGAGGGGGGCGTCCGTCGCGGGTAGGCGCCGGTCGACCACACCGTGCCGGTACTCATGCACGGCGGTGCCGAGTTCGGTGCCGTCGGCCACCGAGACCACCACGGCGCGTCCGGACAGGGTGCCGTAGTCGATGCCGATGACAACTGCGGGGTCGTTGGACACAGCGGTGCTCCCAGGGAATACAGGCGCGGATCAAGTGGGCTGATTGTTAGCGCTATCAGAAGTACCGGTCAAGGCTACAGGTAGTCACGATTCGGGGTACATCCCTCTGGCTAGGGCAATTTCGAGCACAAGAGACCTATCCGAAAAGTTTTCGCCTCTGCTATTGACAGCTTAAGTGTTATCGCAAACACTCTGGTAACCCCAGCGAAACATGGCGAGGAACCCATGACACCGAGTTTCGAGGATGGCAGGGCTCGTACCAGACCGGCGGTACTGGACGACGTCGCCGCACTCGCCGGAGTCTCCGCGATGACGGTCTCGCGTGCGCTGAACACGCCCGACAGGGTGCGTCCCGAGACCCGGGCGCGCGTCCTGGCGGCGGTGAGCGAGCTCGGATACCGCCCCAACTCGGCCGCGCGCCAGCTCGTCACGGGCCGTTCGGGGGTGCTCGGCGTGGTCAGCTTCGACACCACCCTGTACGGCCCGGCCTCCACGCTCTACGCGATCGAGCAGGCTGCCAGGCAGAACGACTACGTGGTGAACATCGCCAGCCTCGGCCTGCTGAACCGCAGGTCGATCGGGGAGGGCGTGGACCGGCTCCGCGCGCAGTCGGTTGACGGCATCATCATCGTGGCGCCGCACGAGTCGGCCGCGGAAGGACTGTGTCACCTCTCGCCCGACCTGCCGGTGGTCGCGGTGGACGCGGGGGAGGACATTCCCGTTCCCGTGGTCATGGTCGACCAGCGCGGCGGCGCCGTACGGGCGACGCGGCACCTGCTGAGCCTGGGGCACGAGACGGTGTGGCACCTGTCGGGCCCCGCGAACTGGATAGACGCCAAAGGGCGGGTCGACGGGTGGCGTTCGGTCCTCGAAGCCGAGGGCCGCCCGGTGCCCGAGGTGCCGGTCGGCGACTGGAGCGCGCACTCCGGCTACCAGCTCGGCAAACGCCTGGCGAGCGACCCGGCGGTCACGGCCATCTTCGTGGCCAACGACCAGATGACCCTGGGAGTGCTGCGGGCCCTGCGTGAGGCGGGCCGGCGCGTTCCCGAGGACATCAGCGTGGTCGGCTTCGACGACGTGCCGGAGGCCGCCTACTTCTGGCCGCCGCTGACGACGGTCAGGCAGAACTTCGGCGAGGTCGGCAGGCACGCCTTCCAGTTGCTGCAGAGCCGCATCGAGGGCGCCTCGGGAGGAGGACCGCGCATTGTCGAACCCGAGCTGGTGGTCAGGGAGAGCACCGGCCCGGTCAAACGCTGATCGCGGCGGGACCGGTGTCCGGCCCCGCCCCGGCCCGAATTGTTAACGTTACCCATAGCAAGCGCTCGACCAAGCCGCCGGCGGCGGGCTCCCCTTCGTCGGTACCGATATCGAATACGTCCAGGTCCGGGAGATCAGGCCCGGACCCGGTGACATCTCCTTCATCCCCCCAGAACAACAAGGAGAGAGACCATGTTCAGACGTGGTTTGGCGGCGGCCCTGGCGGCCGGAGTGCTCGCCTCCGTGCTCGCCGCCTGCGGCTCGGGTCAGGACAGCGGCGCGAGCCGGCAGGGCGGCGGATCGGACCAGATCACACTCGGCTTCTCGCAGGTCGGCGCCGAGAGCGGCTGGAGGACCGCGAACACCAAGTCCGTCCAGGACGCGGCCAAGGAGGCCGGCATCGATCTGAAGTTCTCCGACGCCCAGCAGAAGCAGGAGAACCAGATCAAGGCCATCCGCTCGTTCATCCAGCAGAAGGTCGACGCGATCGCCTTCTCACCGGTGGTCGAATCCGGCTGGGACACCGTTCTGAAAGAGGTCAAGGACGCCGGAATCCCGGTCATCCTGACCGACAGGGCGGTCGACTCCGCCGACACCTCGCTGTACAAGACGTTCATCGGCTCCGACTTCGTCGTCGAGGGGACGAAGTCCGGCGAGTGGCTGGTCAAGGAGTACGAGGGCAAGCCCGATCCGGTCAACATCGTCGAGCTTCAGGGCACCACCGGCTCCGCGCCCGCGAACGACCGCAAGAAGGGCTTCGGGGACGTCATCGCGGCCGACCCGAAGTTCAAGATCATCGCTTCGCAGACCGGTGACTTCACCCGGGCCAAGGGCAAGGAGGTCATGGAGGCCTTCCTGAAGGCCCACAAGGACATCGACGTCCTGTTCGCCCACAACGACGACATGGGTCTCGGCGCCATCGAGGCGATCGAGGGCGCGGGTCTCAAGCCCGGTACGGACATCAAGATCATTACTATCGACGGGGTCAGGGACGGGATGCAGGCCCTGGCCGACGGGAAGATCAACTTCATCGCCGAGTGCAGCCCCCTCCTGGGCCCGCAACTGATGGACCTGGTCAAGAAGGCCGTCAAGGGCGAGCAGATCCCCACGCGGGTGCTCACCGAGGAGACCACCTTCACCCCCGAGCAGGCCAAGGCCGCCCTGCCGGATCGTCAGTACTAGCGCACGCCGGACGCGGGCGCCGACCCCCGGCGCCCGCGCGCCGTGCGCCGTCCACCGCGGCGGGGGACACCCCGGCCGGCACCCGCCGGCCGGGGTGTCCCCACCGGACGCGCGAGAACCACCCTGGGCGCCCGACACCCCGGACCCTTGACGACCGTCCGGACGTGTAGCGGCCACGGGGACACCCCCACACGGTTCGACCACCAGGAACCACCCGAACACGCAGGGAGCCACAGGGATGGCAGAGCCCGCAGCGATCCTGGCGATGACGGGAATCACCAAGGAGTTTCCCGGCGTCAAGGCGCTGAGCGACGTCGACTTCCGGCTCTTCCCCGGTGAGGTGCACGCCCTCATGGGAGAGAACGGCGCCGGCAAGTCAACACTGATCAAGGCCCTGACCGGGGTCTACGACATCGACGAAGGCGAGGTCGTTCTCGAAGGGGAGGCGGTGCGCTTCACCGGTCCCCTGCAGGCGCAGCAGGCCGGTGTCAGCACGGTCTACCAGGAGATCAACCTCTGTCCCAATCTGTCGGTCGCGGAGAACATCTTCATCGGCCGCGAACCGCGGCGACTCGGCGCGATCCAGTGGAAGAAGATCCACCGGCGGGCCACCGAGCTGCTCAAACGGCTCCGGCTCGACATCGACGCCTCGGCCCCGCTCGGCACCTATTCCATCGCCGTGCAGCAGATGGTCGCCATCGCGCGGGCCATCGACATCTCCGCCAAGGTGCTCATCTTCGACGAGCCGACCTCCAGCCTCGACGCGAAGGAGTGCGCGCAGCTCTTCCGCGTCATGCGGCAGCTCAAGGACGAGGGCATCGCGATCCTCTTCGTGACCCACTTCCTGGACCAGGTGTACGAGGTCTCCGACCGTGTCACGGTGCTGCGCAACGGCCGCCTGGTGGGCGAGCGCCTCACCGGGGAGCTCGCCCAGATCGACCTCGTCGCCATGATGATCGGCAAGGAGCTGGAGGTCCTGGAGCAGCTGGACGAGCACCCCAAACGCTCCCCGGCCGCCCGCCAGGACGTCCAGCCGGTGGTCGCGGCGCACGAGCTCGGGCGCGACGGCGCCGTGGCGCCCTTCAATCTCGCGATCCACCGCGGAGAGGTCGTCGGCCTCGCCGGACTGCTCGGTTCGGGCCGGACGGAGGTGGCCCGGCTGCTGTTCGGGGCCGACCGGGCCGATCACGGTCAGATCCAGGTGGGCGGCACCCCCGTGGCCATCCGCGGCCCGCGTGCGGCGATGGCCCACGGCATCGCCTTCTGCTCGGAGAACCGGCGGACCGAAGGACTGGTCGAGGACCTGACCGTGCGGGAGAACATCGTCCTCGCGCTCCAGGCCGAACGCGGGTGGTCGCGTCCGATTCCCCGGCGCCGCCAGGAGGAGCTGGTGGACAAGTACATCAAGGCCCTGCGGATCACCCCCGCCAACCCGGACATGGTGGTGCGCAACCTCAGCGGCGGCAACCAGCAGAAGGTGCTGCTGGCCCGCTGGCTGATCACCGAACCACGGCTGCTGATCCTCGACGAGCCCACCCGGGGGATCGACGTCGGCGCCAAGGCGGAGATCCAGCGGCTGGTGGTCTCGCTCGCCGACGGGGGGATGGCCATCCTGTTCATCTCGGCGGAGCTCGAAGAGGTCCTGCGGCTCAGCCACAAGATCGCCGTACTGCGTGATCGACATCTGGTGACCGAGATGCCCAACGACGGGGTGGACGTCGAGCACGTCATGCGGACCATCGCGAGCGGAGCCGTCGCATGAGCGAACGCGTGAGCGCCCTGACCGGGCGGCGGCTCTTCTGGCCGGTGACCGCCCTGGTCGTTCTCCTGCTGGCCAACCTCCTCTTCACACCGGACTTCTTCAAGATCGAGCTCAGGGGCGGCCACCTCTACGGCAGCCTGGTCGACATCGTCCGCCTCGGCGCTCCACTGATCATGGTCGCCCTGGGCATGACCCTGGTCATCGCCACCAAGGGCATCGACCTGTCGGTGGGCTCGATCGTCGCCATCTGCGGAGCCCTGGCCTGCCTGTGGATCAGCCGGCAGGACGACCAGAACAGCGTCGGCGGAGTCCTGGGCGCGATCGGCCTGGCGCTCGGGCTGGCACTGGTACTCGGCCTGTGGAACGGCTTCCTGGTCGCGGGGGTCGGCATGCAACCGATCATCGCGACGCTGATCCTCATGGTCGCGGGGCGCGGACTGTCCCAGCTGATCACCGACGGGCAGATCCTCACGATCAACAGCACGCCGTACAAGCTCATCGGCGGCGGCTACTGGCTGACCGTGCCCTTCTCCATCCTGCTGGCCCTGGCCGTGACGGTCCTGGCCGTCGTGCTCACCCGCCGCACCGCGCTCGGCATGCTCATCGAGTCCGTGGGCGGCAACGCCGAGGCGAGCCGTCTGGCGGGCATCCGCTCCCGCCGGATCATCGTGATGGTCTACATCTTCTGCGCGTTCTGCGCGGGAATCGCCGGTCTGATGGTCAGCTCGAACGTCTCCAGCGCCGACGGCAACAACGCGGGACTGTGGATCGAGCTCGACGCGATCCTCGCCGTGGTGATCGGCGGCACGTCGCTGGCCGGAGGGCGCTTCTCCATCGGCGGCACCGTCGTGGGCGCCCTGCTCATCCAGGCGCTGTCCACCACCATCTACACCGTCGGCGTCCCGCCGGAGACGACCCTGCTGTTCAAGGCGCTGGTCGTCACCGTCGTGTGCCTCATCCAGTCATCGGCGTTCCGCGCCAAGGTTTTCCAACGCCGTCGCCGGCTGTCCGCGCGGACGGCCGCGCGGGAGAAGACGAAAGTCGAGGTCGCCCCATGACCGGTCTGACCGGCAGATGGCCGGAACTGCGGCGGCCCCAGGGCAAGTACATCCCCGTGCTGGCGACGTTGTCCCTGCTCGCGGTGATGTACGGGGTCGGGGCCGTCCGTTACGAGGCGTTCTCCGACGGACAGGTGATCCTCAACGTCTTCGTGGACAACGCCTTCCTGCTCGTCGTCGCCGCGGGGATGACCTTCGTCATCCTCACCGGCGGCATCGACCTGTCGGTGGGCTCGGTCGTCGCGCTGACGACGATGCTGTCGGCCTCGCTGCTGCAGGAGCAGGGGTGGCCGCCCTACGCCGTCCTGCCCCTCGTGTTGTTCATCGGCGCCTTCCTCGGCTTCACGATGGGCTGCATCATCCACTACTTCGAGATCCAGCCGTTCATCGTCACCCTCGCCGGGATGTTCCTCGCCCGAGGCCTGTGCTACACGATCAGCACCTCCTCGATCCCGATCACCGATCCCTTCTGGACGTCGATGGCGCAGTCGAAGATCAGGTTCGGGGAGTACTTCGTGTCGCCGAGCGTGGTCATCGCCCTGGTCGTCGTCATCGCCGGCGTGTACGTCCTCAGCTACACCCGGCTCGGCCGCAACACCTACGCGATCGGCGGCAGTCCCGCCTCGGCGCTCCTGATGGGCCTGCCCGTCGCCAGGACCCAGATCACGGTCTACGCGATCAGCGGTTTCTGCTCGGCGCTCGGCGGGGTGCTGCTCAGCTTCTACATGCTGTCGGGGTACGGCCTGCACGCGGTCGGCATGGAACTCGACGCGATCGCCGCGGTCGTCATCGGCGGGACCCTGCTCACGGGGGGATCGGGCTACCTGGTGGGAACAGTCCTGGGAGTTCTGGTCCTCGGCGTCATCCAGACCATCATCAGCTTCGACGGCACGCTGAGCTCGTGGTGGACGAAGATCGTCATTGGCGCGCTGCTCTTCGTCTTCATCCTTCTCCAGCGGGTCATCGGCGCCCGCAAGGCACCATGACCTCCCAGGTCGTCCGGTCTTGTCCCCGCGCCTGTTTATCGTTTATCGTTTTATCGAAAATCGATATCCATTCGCTGGGGGAGGACCTGTCATGGCCAAGCCGGGTGGGAACATCCGCAATCTGGAACTGGTGGTGTGGGTCGGGTTCGGGATCGCCCTGATCGGTGTGCTGATCTCTCTCACCGGCATCTTCGCCGGTCCCGGCGCCGGGACACGCCCCGTCGAGATCAACCCCTACAAAACCGCGAGCTCGGCCGATGACCCGGCGCCCCTTCCGACCGGCCCGCCGGGAGCGGTCAGCCTGATCAAGCCGGCGTCCGACTACACCCTGGTCATCGCAGACCCCGGCGTCTCGCAGCGTTTCCTGCTCGCGCTGCCCGATCTGCTGCTCGCAGTGATCATGAGTGTCGTCGCCGGTATTCTCCTGATGGTGATCCGGACTTTCAACCAAGACGATCCCTTCGTTCCGCGGAACGCGTGGAGGCTCTCGGTGATCGGCGTCCTGCTCCTCTCTCTCGCCGGTATTCCCGGAGTGGAGGAGCTGGCCCTGAAGGGGCTGCTCTCCGGCACCCCGCTGGAGAACACGCCCGTCCAAAGCGCCGAGAACTTCTCCTGGGCCCTCATCGTCGGGCTCGCCGCTCTCGCGCTGGCGGAGGTGTTCCGGCAGGGCAGCAAGCTCAGGGCGGACACCCAGGGGCTGGTCTGATGCCTCCGGAGGAAGAGCACCACGTCGTCGTGCACCTCGACAAGCTACTGGCCGACCGCGGAATGACCCTGACCGAGCTGGCCGACCGGGTGGGCGTGACGATCGTGAACCTGTCCATCCTGAAGAACGGCCGCGCCAGGGCGATCCGGTTCTCCACCCTCAGCGCGATCTGCCGCGAGCTCGGCTGCCAGCCCGGCGACCTGCTCGGCTACGATTCCTGAGGGCTCAGGCGGTTCCGAGCGCGGTGCGCAGGAAAGCGGTGGCCTGGGCGATGGCGGCGCGGGTGGCCCTGGTCTTGCTGAGCGAGTTGAGCAGCATGAAGTCGTGGACGGTGCCGTCGTAGCGCACGGTGGTGACCGGGACGCCGGCGGCCCGGAGCTTGGCGGCGTAGGACTCGCCCTCGTCGCGCAGCACGTCGGCCTCGTCGACGAGCAGGAAGGCGGGCGGCAGTCCGGCCAGTTGCTCGGCGGTGGCCTGGTTGGGGGAGGCGGTGATCTCCGCGCGCTGCGCCGGATCGGTGGTGTAGGCGTCCCAGAACCATTCCATGAGCTTGCGGCTGAGGTAGTAGCCGGTGGCGAACCGATCGTAGGAGCCGGTGTCCATGGCGGCGTCCGTCACCGGGTAGTACATCGACTGCTGCACGAAGGTGACGTCGCCGCGTTCCTTGGCCATCAGGGCCAGCGCGGCCGTCATGTTCCCGCCGACCGACTCGCCGGCGACCGCCATGCGGCCGGCGTCCAGGCCCTTGGAGGCGCCGTCGGCGGTGATCCACTGCGCGGTGGCGTAGCCCTGCTCGATGGCGACGGGATAGCGGGCCTCCGGCGAGGGGGTGTACTCCACGAAGGCGAACGCGGCCCTGGCGCCGACCGCCAGCTCGCGCACGAGCCGGTCGTGGGTGGCGGCGTTGCCCAGCACCCAGCCGCCCCCGTGCATGTACACCACGACGGGCAGCGTGCCGGTGGCGTTCCGCGGCTTGACGAGGCGCACGCGCACGTCGCCCACGGAGGCCGGCACGGTGATCCACTCTTCGTCGACGGGCAGCTTGTCGACCGGCGCGGCCTGAAGGTCGTCGAGGACCTCGCGTGCGGCGGCCGGCTCCAGCTCGTACAGGAAGGGGGGCCTCGAGGTCGCGTCGGCGAGCTCCTGCGCGGCGGGTTCGAGGACGATCGGGTTCTGAACGCTCATGTGAGTGCTCCTAATGAGAGCTTGTCGAGAGGCGGGCTACGCGACGGGCCTCTGGCTTCTCGTTCGAGCTCACGTCATCGGCACGGGCCACGTCCAGTGGAGTGTGCAGGAGTTGATCTCTGCATCATCAGGTTTTTGCAGGTTAAGCGGCAGATGTCCGCTGGATGAGATGGCTCCGCGGTGGCGTGCCGTCCGGCCTCGGGCCAAGAGCGATCACACCCGGGCGGTGACCATGACGTGCGTCACGAAGTGGCCATGAAAAGCGACATAAGGTATAAAAAAGGACACAAGTCCCTCTTTGGGGCCATCCAACCCCCGAGCCGCATTCGAGTGATCGCAAAGGACCGGCCATCTCCATCCCATGGCGGCCGGCTCCCCCCTTCCGGGGCCTCCGGCGGGCGTCTCCCCGCCGATCACACGGATGACACGTCCGCCGTCCCACGGGAGAGCCGCGCTTTGAGCCAGGACAGCAACGGCGAACATGCCGTCTTCGAGATCGACCTCACTCTGGAGGAGACGCGCCGCAGGGCCGCGGTCATGGCGGCGCTGGAGCCCGGCTGGGATCCGCCGGCGGTGATGCGCGGCGAGGAGGAGGCGTACGACCTCCTCTACTCCGGGCTCGACGAGCGGCAGCGGGAGACCTACGACATGCTCGTGGACGCGGGAGTCCTGCCGCGGAGAGGGCCGGGCCATGCTGCCGCTTGATCCGCACGCCGACCTCGGACGCAGGGCCTGGATCCCCTGCCCCCGGTGCCGCGACGACAGGGACTGCGGAGACTGCGGAGACAGCCGGAACTGCGGGGTGCACTGGCGCTACCTCATCGGCAACACCGGAAGCGTCCTGCACCTGCAGTGCCCGGGATGCACCCACCTGTGGAACCACGAGACCTCCTTCGGCGCCGGCGGGACCGCCCCCTTCTGACCAGGCCGGGGCGGTGGGGGAGAGGGCCGCCCGCGGGTTTCCGCGTCGCGATCGCCCGTACCCCGGACAAGACCGCCGATCTCACCGGCCGGGGCGTCGAGGTGCGGCGCGGTGACTACGACGACGCGGCCTCCCTCGACACGGCGCTCAAGGGGGTGGATCTCCTGCTGCTGGTGTCCGGTTCGGATCTGACGCCCGGGGTCCGCGTGGTCCAGCACCGGACCGTCCTGGAGCGCGCGGTCCGGGCGGGGGTACGGCACGTCGTCTACACCAGCGGCATCGGCGCCGAGAACGGCCAGGGCTTCTCGGCCGATCACGCCGCCACCGAGGAGATGATCGGTGAGTCAGGCCTGACCTACACCCTGCTGCGCAACACGTTCTACTCCGAGGCGTTCGTGGCCACCGCACTGGCCCAGGCGAAGGAGACCGGCGAGATCGTCTCCTCGACCGAGGGCCGGCCCCTCAACACGGCGCGGCTCCGCGACCTGGCCCTCGCGGCCGGCGCCGTACTGAGCGGATCCGGGCACGACAACGCGATCTACGAACTGCGCGGGCCTCTGTGGACCTACCCCGAGCTCGCCGAGGCCCTGGCGAGGGTCCTGCGCCGGCCGGTCACGTGTCGGGAGGTCACCGACGCGGAGGCTGGATGGCTCGGAAGCCTGTTCCCGATGGTGAGGGCAGGCGCCTTCGCCCAGACCGGCCCCGACCTCTCCCGCCTGCTCGGCCGGCCGGCCACCGGCCTCGAAGACACGATCACCGCGTTCGCCGAACGCGCCGGAGGCTGAGGAACGGCACGGCCAGGGGCCTCCGGCCGTCCGGGCGGCCCCCTCCGAACCCGACCCCTGTCGTTCCCGGTGCGGGTCCGTCGCGGCGGCCGACGGCGGTGCGAGCCGCGGCCGGCTCGGGCCGTGGTCAGGGCAGGGGCTCGATCTCCACGCCGGGGGCGATCGCGAACAGATCCTCCCCGCGATCGGTGACGATCTGCCAGCCGTAGCGCAGGCCGCACCAGGCGACGTGGGCGAGGGCGACGTCGGCCACAGCGAGATCGGCGATCTCGTGGGCCTTCTCCCGATCCTCGATGTGGTTGAGGTCCACGGTGGGGGAGGTGGTGAGCAGCATGAGCTGCCAGCGCAGGTCCTGCGGAAGGATGGCGAGGGCCTGGACGTAGGCGCTGACCGGGATGAGCAGGGTGATGGTGCCGGACCGCAGGGAGGCGGCGATGAGCGCGCGGGCGTAGAGATGCTTGCCCGTCGCGGCGGACACCAGGGCAGAGGTGTCGAGAATGCGGCCGGACCCGGCGGGAGGAAAGGTGCTCACCAGATCATGGTGTCAGGAAGCCGCGCGATCCTGCTCCATCCCGAGGGATCGCGCGGCGCGGTCGAGCTCGGCCTGCGGGATCGGCCCCCAGGCGTCGGTGAGACGGGAATGGACGGACAGGCGGGTCGCGCGCTCGTCGACCGCGAGCCTGACCACCTGGGCCATGGACAACCCCTCGGCCTCGGCCATGCTGCGCAGGCGCTCGTTCTCTTCGTCTTCGAATCGGATGGTCATCGCCATGTCGTCAACTGTAGCCGACAGGTGATACCACACACTACAGCTTGTGGTATCACTGGAGATTTCCATGGCTTTGGTGCACCGGGCGGAGCGCGAACCGCACGGCCGTGCGAGGCTCGTCTGAAGGGGGAAACGACATGCGCATAGTCATCGCGGGCGGGCACGGGAAGATCGCCCTACGGCTGGAGCGGCTGCTCGCCCAGCGCGGCGACGAGCCGGTCGGCCTGATCCGCCGGCCCGAGCACGAGCCCGACCTCCGGGCGATCGGCGCCAAGGCCGTCCTGTGCGACCTGGAGCAGGCCGGTCTGGAGGAGGTCACCGCCCATCTGCTGGGGGCCGACGCCGCGGTGTTCGCCGCGGGGGCGGGGCCGGGCAGCGGCGTTGCCAGGAAGAGCACCGTCGATCGCGGGGCCGCGGTCCTGTTCGCCGAGGCGGCCGAGCGTGCCGGGGTGCGCCGCTTCATTCAGATCTCGTCGATGGGAGCCGGCAAGCCGCCCGCACCGGGTTCCGAGGAGGTGTGGGTGGCGTACATCCAGGCCAAGACCGACGCGGAAAGCGATCTGCGCACCCGTGACCTGGACTGGACGATACTCCGTCCCGGAGGCCTGACCGACGATCCGGGAAAGGGCAGGGTCACGCTGTCGGAGCCGCCGCTGCCCCGCGGCCAGGTTTCCCGGGACGACGTCGCCGCGGTGATCGTCGCGCTGCTGGACGGGCCCGGCGCCCGTCACCGGAGCCTGGAGCTCATCGGGGGAGACGACCCGATCCCCGACGCCGTCGGAAAGCTGGAGGATGGTTCGGGGAGGGCGTCGGAAAGCTAGGGGACGGCCTGGGCCTCCCGCATGGGGGGCTCGGCGGGAGGGACGCCTGGCAACGAGCTCGGGCGGTCGGTGCGCAACCCGTCCAGGACGATCGCGAGGTTGCGCTCCCACTGTTCGGCGCCCGCCGTGATGCGCAACGTGTGCCCGCCGGTCGCGACGGCGGCCAGCAGGAAGGGTACGTCCTGCCACGCGACGTCCCGGCGCATCGCGCCCGCCGCCTGGGCGCGCTCGACCAGAAGCCGGATGCGCTCGCGCAACTCGGCCAGGATTTCGTCGAGGGCAGGCCCGCAGGCACCCCCCAGTGCCTCGCTGATGCCGCAGCTCTCGGCACGCAGTCGTACGAAGACGACAGAGAAGTCATGGAATCCACGCCAGGGGTCGGTGTCGTCCAGGGATCGGTCCGCCAGGTCCAGAGCCTGGCCGAGCACCTCGATGACCACCGTCTCCAGCAATGCCCCACGGGAGGGTACGCGCCGGTAGAAGGTGCCGATGCCAACCCCGGCCCGGCGGGCGATCTCGTGCGCGGTGACGTCGATGCCGACCTCGGCGACGGCGGATCGGGCCGCCGCCACCAGCCGCTCGAGGTTGCGCCGCGCGTCCGCGCGGGGTCGGCGACCCGTGCCATCCAGAAGTAGCCGGTCCACGGCGCTGCCCGACCTGCTCATACGGTGATCCTACCAACAAATGGACTTCTGAAGTCCGGTTACTCTATATTTCAAAACGGACGGTTATGGTCCGTTTATATGCTCATGAGGGGAGAGCGGATCATGACAGCGGATACGGTCCGGGTGGGGATCATCGGTGCCAACCCCGATCGGGGTTGGGCGGCACGTGCGCACATCCCGGCACTGCGAGCATTGCCGGACTTCGAGATCACCGCGGTCGGCACCAGCCGCGAGGCCAGTGCCCGGGAGGCGGCCCGCCGGTTCGGAGTCCTGCATGCCTTCACCGACCCGCGGAGGCTCGCCGCGCACCCGGAGGTGGACCTGGTCGTCATCACGGTCAAGGTGCCGTTTCATTTCGAGCTGATTCAGGCGGCCCTCGACGCGGGTAAGCATGTCTACTGCGAGTGGCCGCTGGCGCGTACGACCGAGGAGGCGGCGGTCCTGGCCGGGGCGGCCCGCGACGCGGGCGTGTACGCCACGATCGGCCTGCAGGCCCGCCATTCACCCGTGATCGGTTACGCACGCGAGCTGATCGCCGGCGGTTACGTCGGCCGGGTCACGGCGGCGACGATTTACGCCGCACGCGCCAAGGGTGCCGGCGGCCTGCTTCCCACCGGATTCGAGTACACCGTCGACCGGGCCAACGCCGCCGGGACGCTGGAGGTCGCGGGCGGGCACACGCTCGACGCGCTGGAACATCTCCTCGGCGGCATCACCGAGCTCTCGGCCGGCCTGTCGATCCGGCGCTCGCGGCAGACCGTTCCCGAGACCGGGGAGACCCTCGAGGTGACCAGTCCCGATCAGATCGTTCTCCACGCGACCCTGGCCGGTGGTGCCGTGGTCTCCGCGCACATCCACGACGCCAAGGCCACCGACGGCCGTACCCGGTTTGAGATCACCGGCACTGAGGGCGACCTGGCGATCGTCTCCGGAGCAGGCGGTCCGGGCGGCATCCAGATGAGCGAACTGCGCCTTCTGGGAGCCCAGGGCGTCGGTGGCTCGTGGCAGGAGCTGCCGGCCCCGGACCGGTACCGCTGGATTCCCGGGGCGGCCCACGGAATCGAGGTCTTCAACGTGGCGCAGACCTACGCGCGGATCGCCGATGACCTGCGTACCGGCGCCCGTACCACGCCGGATTTCGACGATGGACTGCGGCTGCACCGCCTGCTCGACACCGTACGGCTGTCCGCCGAGACCGGCACCCGACGATCCGTTCCATGAGCGGACGAACACGGCCTCTGGGTTCATGATGAACTCCGGGCGCAGGCGGCCGCTCAGCGCGGAGCCTCAGTGGTGCCGGCCTCCGGCCCGCTGGAGGTGGAGGCCGTGCGCGGCGGCGAGTAGAGGATCCGATCGTGCCGGTGTCCGCCGCCCCACCGTGCTTCGCGCAGGACGCCTTCGCGCTGGAACCCGGACTTCTCTGGCGCGCGCTGCTCGGCGTGATCCTGGATTATCTGTGAAGGTCTGGGCCCTCACAGAGAACGGATGGATCGAAACATCGGACCGTTCCACTCCGGCAGGCTTACCGGTCAAGACCTAGACGCCTTGCTCGTCGTGCTCTCTCGTTGGTCCGACCGATAACACTCGGAAAGTAGGTATTTTTTTGCGAAAAGAAGTAGAAACATTGCGGACATTCAGGCGTCATTCTATGGTGTGCACAACGCTGTCCTGCCGATTTTCGGCTGACGGCGGCGATCTTCCCGCCCCCCACCCTGCCGGATCGCGGTGACCGTAAGCCCCGACGACCGCGGTGATCCGGCCCTGCGTGACGAAGGGTCAGCCGATGAAGACATCCGATCAATCAGTCGGTCTTCTGCCATCCGCCAGACGCCGCAAACCCGTCATCCTCATGGTCCTCCTCCTCGTGCTGTGCTGGACGGGAGTGCAGGCGGCGCCGACGGCGCGCGGGGCGGCGGTTCCCGAGCTGTCCACCAACGTCCATCTGTTCTACTACCCCTGGTACGGCAATCCCCAGGTCGGCGGTGAATGGCGGCACTGGCAGCAGGGCGGTCGCACCCCGCCGAACGACATCGGCGCGGATCTGTATCCCAGCCTCGGCCCCTATGACTCCGGCGACCACGCGGGCGCCGTCACCAAGCACATGCAGTGGATCAAGCAGGCCGGAGTCGGCGTCCTGGTCTACAGCTGGTGGGGTCAGGGAAGCTACGAGGACAACCTGGCCGCGGGCGTGATGAACATCGCCGCGCAGCACGGCATCAAGGTGGCCTGGCACATCGAGCCGTACGGCGGACGCTCGGCGGCCTCGGTCGTCGACGACATCCGGTACATCAACAACCGTTACGGCGGCAGCCCGGCCTTCTACCGCGACGCCGAGCACGGCAACCGCGCGGCCTTCTACGTGTTCGAGAGCCTGAAGATCACCGACTGGGCCGCGCTCGACCAGGTGACCCAGAACAACATCGTGCTCGCCCAGACCACCGACACCTCGAAGATCGCCCACTTCTCCGGTCTGTACACCTACGACGGGATCGCCGGTGCCACCGCGCCCGGCTGGGCGAACGCGGGTGCCTACGCCAAGCAGAACGGCCTGATCTGGGCGCCCTCGGTCGCGCCCGGCTACATCGACGACCGCGCCGTCCCCGGCAACACCTCGCCGACGCTCGGCCGCGCGAACGGCGCCACCTACGACCTGGAGTGGGCCAACGCCCTCGACCCCGCCAAGGGCGGCCTGCCGTCGTGGGTCTCGATCACCTCGTTCAACGAGTGGCACGAGGGCAGCTCGATCGAGCCCGCCCACGCCAACCCGCCCGCCGGATTCGGATACCAGACGTTCGAAGGCGCGTACGGCAAGACCGGGGCCGCCGCGGAGACCGCCTACCTGGACCGGACGAAGTACTGGGCGACGGAGTTCGAGACCCGCAGGGGCACCGGGGGCCAGCAGGACACCCAGCCGCCGTCGGCGCCGGGTAACGCGCGCTCCACCGCGACCACCGAGACCAGCGTCGCGCTGGCCTGGAACGCCTCCACCGACAACGTCGGCGTGAGCGGCTACGACGTCTACCGCGAGGCGGGCGCCACCGGCGTCAAGGTGGGCAGCGCGTCCGGGACGTCGTTCACCGTCACGGGTCTCAGCCCGTCGACGTCCTACCGGTTCTACGTGGTGGCCAGGGACGCCGCGCAGAACACCTCGCCGCCCTCCGCCACGGTGACCGCGGTGACCAAGACCCCCACCGGGTGCTCGCCGGGAACCGGCGACCTGGCCCGAGGCAAGTCGATCACGGCCAGTGGCGCCACGCAGAACTACGTCCCGGCCAACGCCGTCGACGGGAACGCGTCGACCTACTGGGAGAGCGCCAACCACGCCTTCCCCCAGTCGATCACGGTCGACCTCTGCGCGCAGGCCGGGGTCAAGCGGGTGGTGCTGAAGCTGCCGCCGATCTCAAGCTGGAACACGCGCACCCAGACCCTGTCGGTGCTGGGCTCCGTCAACGGCATCGATTTCGGCACCCTGGTCGCGTCGAAGGGCTACGTCTTCGACCCGGGCACCGGCAACACCGTCACCATCGCCGTGCCGTCGACGACCCAGAGATACCTGCGGCTGAACATCACCGGTAACACCGGCTGGCCCGCCGGGCAGCTCTCCTCGTTCGAGGTCTACTCCTCCTAGTCCGATCCGGCCCGATGGTCCCCCAGGCCCGATCGGCCTGGGGTGAGGACACGCCGAAGGCGCGGCCGGCCGGCCGGCCGCGGCAACCGTCCGGGCCGGTAGGCAAAGCGCCGACGGGCTGTTTCTTTGGAGTCACGTCCAGCCGGCGCTATGGAAAATGACTTTGTGTGTCACTACAGTGACTCGATGTCATTACAAGTTGGTTGACCAACCGGAGGCCAAAGCCGTGGCAGACCCGACGCACTTCATCGTGGATCTTCCTGACAGTTTGGCGGGTGGCGCCCGCCAGGCGGGAGGATTCGGCATGACGCCGAAGCTTGATGACGGCCCGACCACGTATATGACCGGTGAGGAAGGTGGGGAGTACACCACCTACATGACCGGAGAAGAAGGCGGAGACTACACCACGTACGCGATCGGAGAGGAAGGCGGCTGGTAGGGCGAGGGCGGAGACGGTGACGACGAAGAACAGGCGCTTCGAGGCATGACGCGCTGGGGGATCATCGGCCCGCCGGGCGACGAGCAGGTGGCCAGGGTGGCGAGTTGCCTGCGAGAGCGCCGGGCGGAGCCGGTCATCCTCGATCTTTCGAGGTTTCCGGCCGAGACGACGTTCTCGCTGTTGGACGGCCTGCCCATGGCTCCGGGGCTCGGATCCGGCCCGGAAGGGCCCTGGTACGTCCGCTCGTTGCCGTTGCCTCTGCCCTTCCTTCCCCGTCACGGAGTGGAGGGCACCGCGACGGCGGAGGAGCGGGAGAGCGGGTGGCGTTCGGCCTACGCGAACGGCCGCGAGCTCCGCTCGTTCGTGTTCAGCTTCGTCTCGGCCCTCGAACGCGCCGGTGCGCTCCTCGTCAACCCTCCGTCGACGTTCGGACAGCACTTCCTGAAACTCGACCAACTCCAGCGACTGCGGGACGCCGCCGTTCCGGTTCCGCGGACGCTCGCCACCAACGATCCCGTGGCCGTCGCCGACTTCGCCCGGAGCATCGGCGGGCCGATCGTCTACAAACCCGTCGCGGGAGGAGCCCTGTGCCGCCGCGTGACGGAGGGTGACCTGCTTCCGGAGCGGCTCGGCCTGCTCGCCGGCGCCCCCGTGCTGTTCCAGGAGGAGGTTTCCGGGCGCAACCTGCGGGTGTACGTCGTCGCGGGCAAGGTGGTCGCCTCGTACGAGATCGTCTCCGACGAGCTCGACTACCGGGGCGCGGAGACCGCGGTGTTTCCGGCCCCGCCCAGTGAGGAGGAGCGAGACGCGTGCCTCCGGGCGACCGAGGCGTGCGAGATGGTGTTCACCGGCATCGACATCCGCCGCCGGGACGACGGCACCTTCGCGCTGCTGGAGTGCAACCCCTCACCCATGTTCGCCGCCGTCGAACGAAGAACGGGGGAGTCGGGCGTCACCCGGGCCCTGGCGGAGCTCCTGCTGGGATCGGCGCCTCGCCCGCCCGGATGAGCGGTGCCCGGGCTTCCGGCGCACCGTTCTTACCGGTAGAGGGGGAATGCGCCGGTAAGAACGGTCGAAGACCACATTCTGGACCCGGCACCTTTGAGGCTCACGTCATCGGAGAGGGTTCGGTGGGGTGGGCGATGATGAGGATCATGGTGTCGAGGAGACGCTGCCAGTCGCGTTCGGACAGGTCGTCGCGTCCCAGGCCGCGGGCGACGGCGGCCAGTGCGTCGATTAGACGGCTCCGGACATGATGCGGCTCCTCCCCGAGTGACGTGGCCAGCCTGCCGGCCTCCCGGCGGAAATAGCGGGTCCGGGTGAAGCCGAGGAGCGCGGGTGGTGGAGGCGGTTCCCCGGAACCGCTGTCGGGGTCGGCGAGGGTGACGGTCAGGCGGGTGCCGAGCGCTTCGGCGAGCCGGTCGAGGGCGGAGACGGTGGGGTTGCCCCGGCCGTTCTCCAGATTGGCCACGTACGGCACCGACAGTGCGGCCTCGGCGGCGACGGAGGCGACGGTCCGGCCGAGCGCGGCACGGCGGGAGCGCAGGCGCTGGCCCAGTTCGGCGTGATCCATGATCCTATCTTGACAGAATAGTTTGATCCTGTTTCTCTCTTCACAGGATAGTCCTGAAGGGGGGAAGCTGTGCTGCGGGCCTTACGAGTGCGGGACTTTCGACTGCTCTGGGTAGCGCGGGCGGCTGCCGTCTTCAGTGCCAACCTTCTGGTGGTCGCGGTCCCCGCCCATGTTTACGCGGTGACCGGATCGATATTCGCGACCGGGCTCACCCTGGCCGCCGAGTATCTTCCGGTTCTGCTGCTGGGGCCGTTCGCCGGGGTGCTGGCCGATCGTTGGGATCGCCGGCGCCTGATGTTTCTCACCGGCGTCGCTCACGTGGCGGTCATCTCCCTGTTGTTCCTCACCCGCACCCCCGACACGGTCTGGATCGTCTATCTGGCGGTGTTCGGCGAGGGCATCGTGGGGGTGCTATTCCGTCCGGCGGCCCAAGCGTACACACCTGCCGTCGTGGGCACAGGCCCCTTGCTGACCAGTGCTAACGCCCTGAACTCCTTCACCTCCGGTGTCATCGGGCTGGGCGCGGCCCCGCTCGGTGGCCTGCTGTTCGCTGTCTTCGGCATCGACGCGGCCATCACCGTCGCCCTCGTCGGCTACCTGATATCCGCCGTGGCGATCGGGTTCACCCGGCCACATCCTCATCGCCGGGAGCTCTCCCAGCGCGTGCTCGCCGAGTTGAGGGACGGGCTGCGCCACGTCGGGCGGGCCGCCGCCACCCGGGCCCTGCTGGTCGCCAACGGCGTCTACCTTCTGGCGAACGCGGCGCTCACGGCACTGCTGGTGCCGTTCGGGGTCTCCTCCCTCGGGGGCAGCACGCAGGTCGGCTGGCTGCTGTCGGCGCTGAGCGCCGGTTTCCTGATCGGCGCCCCGATCAGCGGAAGGATCGTCGAGCGCCTGCCCGTCCGGACGACGGTCGCCGCCGGCCAGATTCTCGTCGCCGGCGCGTTCTTTCTGATGTTCAACGCCCGGTCCTTGCCCGTGGCGCTGCTCGCGGCGGTCCTCCTCGGGATTCCCGCGGTCACGGTGATCGTCGCCCTGCAGACCTGGCTGCAGCGGTCCACCCCGGTGGCGCTCCTTGGCCGTGTCGGCGCGGTGTTCATCACCGCCGAGGCCGCCGCGTCGACGGTCGGCGCGTTGGCCGGCCCCGCCCTGAGCGCGTTCAGCCTGCCCATCGCCCTCAACGTGGCCTGCGCGGTCGCGGCGGTAGCCGCCGTCCTCACTTTCTGCCTGGTTCCGGGCCCCCTGGCCGAAGGCGCCGATCACCTGCCGGTCGGGGTGCCGCCGCAACTCACCGGGGGTGCCTCAACAGGCGGCTCAGCCCTTCTCGGCGCCTTCGTTGGCGCCGCGGACGAAGTAGCGCTGGAAGATCACGAAGATGATCGCGACCGGAATCGTGGCGAGTACCGCGGCGCCCAGTTTGAGTGGATACCGGGTGCCCTCGCCGAGAGATCCGGAGACCAGGTCGGCGAGCCCGCGCGGCAGGGTGAACAGGTCGGGGCTCTGCACCGCCACCAGGGTGTGCGGAAACTCGTTCCACGTGCCCTGGAAGGAGATGATGGTCAGCGTGATCAGAGCCGGGCGCGCCATGGGCAGCACGACCGACCAGAAGGTGCGGAACACCCCGGCGCCGTCGATGCGCGCGGCCTCCTCCACGCTGACCGGGATGGACTCGAAGAACTGCTTCATGATGAAGACACCCGCCGCGTCCACGAGCACCGGCAGGATCAGCGCGGTGTAGCTGTCGTACAGCCCGAGTTGGTTGAGCACGAGGAACTTCGGGATGAACAAAACCACGCCCGGTACGGCCATCACCGCGATGACGGCCGAGAACAGCGCCCGCCGCCCGCGGAAGCGGAGCCGGGCGAGCGCGTAGCCGGCCATCGAGTCCAGAAAGATCCGGCCGGCGGTGACGACGAGCGTCACCACCAGCGAGTTGCCGAGCCAGAGCGGCATGCCGGTGCCGAGGAACACCCGCTCGTAGCCGGCGAGCGTGATCGGGTCGGGCAGCGGCGAGAGCGGGTTGGCCGTCGCGTCGGGCTCGGTCTTGAAGGAGTTCGCGATCTGGATGACGAACGGGTACAGGAAGACCAGCGCGAAGAACACCAGGACGGCGTAGCCGCCGAAGGTGGAGGCCAGTGACCTCGCACCCGGCCCCGGGCTCCGCGGCCGGGCGGTGGCCGCAGGGGCCGCGTTCGGATTTGTGACCCTGGTCATGTCACGTTCTCCCCGTTCGCGCCGGGCGGCGCTCGCGCATCACCCGGCGCTGGGCCAGCGTCAGGATCACGATGATCAGGAAGAGCACGAACGAGATCGCCGTGCCGGTGCCGTACTCGAAGTCGCGGAAGGCGGTCTGGTAGGACAGGTAGGCCGGGGTCAGCGTGGTCTTCGCCGGATTGCCCTGGCTCATCACGTACACCTGGTCGAAGACCTGCCAGGTGGCGATCAGGCCGAGCGTCAGCACCAGGAAGAGCGCCGGCTTGAGCACCGGCAGGGTCACGTGCCGCAGGCGCTGCCACCAGCCGGCCCCGTCGATCATGCTCGCCTCCTCCAGCGCCACCGGGATGTCCTGGAGCGCGGCGAGGAACATCAGCATGAACGTGCCGGAAGTGGTCCATATGACCAGCATGATGATCGTGGTCATCGCCACGCTGGGACCGGACAGCCACTCCCACCACGACAGCCCGAGCCACCCACCGCCGGTCAGCGCGACGGGTGGCGCCTCCGGATCGACCAGGCCGGCGCGGCCGAGCAGCAGGTGCAGCACGCCTCGGGGGTCGGCGAACCACTGCGGGCCGTCGACGCCGAACAGCTGGAGCAGCCGGGTGGCCGCGCCGGAGGTGGAGAAGATGAACAGGAAGACCACGCTCATCGCCACCGAGCTGGTGACCGAGGGGAAGAAGAACGCGGTGCGGAAGAACGTCCTGCCCCGGAGCAGCCTGTTGTTGACGATCAGGGCGAGGCCGAGCGCCAGTACGGTCTGCGCCGGCACGACGATCACCACGTAGTAGAAGTTGTTGCGGATGCTGGTCATGAAGTCCTGGCGGGCCAGGCTGTCCTCGGTGAACAGCCGGGTGTAGTTGCCGAGCCCGACGTAGGGCACCCCGGCGCGGAACGGGCTGCCCTGGCCGTTCCAGTCGGTGAGGCTCACCCAGAGCGCCATCAGGATCGGCAGCAGCAGGAACAGGCCGAGAATCGTCACGACCGGCGCCACGAAGAGCCAGCCCGCGACGCTCTCCCCGGTGGCGGCGGTGAACCGGCGGCGAGACGCCCGCATCGTCGTGTCGGCCACGTCGACGTCCTTCCGCTTGGAACGATCCCGGCCCGTGGGAGCCGGGTGCCGTCCTTTCTGCCGGGGTCAGTCGCCGAGGGCGGCCCGGGTGTTCTTCTGCAGGCGCTTCAGGATCGTCTGGGGCGCCGTCGAGGCGAGCTGTTGGAGGCCGGTGTCGAAGTCGGCCAGCACACTCTCCATCTTCGGGGCCTTGACCGGGCCCCGGGCGTATTGGGCGCCGTTCAGGAACGGGGTGTCTTGCGGGAACTCCCTGGTGAAGGCGTCTCTGGCCGACTGCCGGGAGGGCATGGTGCCGAATGCCCGGGCGAAGGCCAGCTGCTGGTTCGCCGTGGTCATCGCCTCGACGAAGCCGATCGCCGCCTTCTTGTACCTGCTCTTGGCGGCGATGCCCCAGCAGTTGGTGAAGGCGAGGGTGCCCCTGCCTCCGGGGCCGGCGGGCAGCTCGTGCACCGAATACCTGACGCCGGGGTAGTCGGCCTTCAGCGCGCCCCTGATCCAGTTGCCCTCGACGGTCATCGCGGCCTTGCCCCTGCCGAACGCCTCGCCGCCCCATCCGGCGTCGAGACTTTGCGGGTACCGGGCGAGTCCGGCCTTGAGCAGCCCTTGGACGTAGCTCAGAGCCTCAAGGTTCTCCGGGCTGTCGGCGACGGCTCGCCTGCCGTCCGGGCTGACGATCCAGCCGCCGGCCTGCACCATGAAGGCGCCGATCCGGTCACGGGTGTCCCCGACCACCAGCGGGACGATCCCCTTCGCCTTGATCCTCTCGCTCACCGAGGTGAGTTGCTCCCACGTGGCGGGCACGTCGGCGCCGGACAGCCCGGCCCTCTTCCACAGGTCCTCGTTGACGGCCAGCGCCAGGGTGGAGAAGTCCTTCGGCGCGCAGTAGAACACGCCGTCGTAGGTGAAGGCGCTCCGCAGGCTCCCGTAGAAGTCCGCCGGGTCGGAGATCCTGTCCCCGTACGGTTCCAGCGCGCCGACGCTCGCGTAGTCGGCGAAGCGGGAGGCGTCGACGTAGAACACGTCGGGAGGGTTGTCGCCGGCGAAGGACTGGCCGAGCTGCTGGGCGATCTCCTGCGCGGGCGTGACCGTCGCGGTGTTGCCCGAGGACCTGGCCCAGGCGTCCGCGGCCCGCCGTACCGCGGTGGTCTCGGTGTCGCCGGAGGAGCCGATGAGAATTCGCAGCGCGGCGGGCCCGCTGCTCTGCCGGGTCGGCCGCCCGTCGTCGAAGCCGCCACAGGCCGCCGAGGAGAGAAACGCGCCGCAGACGGTCAGGCCGACAGCGGCGTCGCGGAGCTTGCCGCGTCTCATCGGAACTCCCCTCCGGTAGGTGGTGTACGGCTGCCGCAGGTCACGCCGACTGGCGCCTGACCAGTGAGGGCTGGAGAAGCACCCGCGTGGTGGCGGACCCGTCCTCGCCGGCGCTCGCCTCGTCGCCGTCGAGGATGCGCGCGAGCAGCGCGACGCAGCAGGCCGCGGCCTCGGACAGCGGCTGGCTGACGCTGGTGAGCCCCGTCGCCCTGGCCACGGACGTGTCGTCGAAGCCGATCACCGCGATCGGCGTGCCGCCTCCGCCGTCCGCGCGCCATCCGCCGCCGCGGGAGAGGGCCGCGTGCGAAGCGCCCAGCGCGAGCGAGTCGCTCGCGCATAGCAGCGCGGTCGCCGGGCGGTCGGCGTCGAGCAGGTCACCTGCCGCCTTCTCGCCGGTGGCCACGCCGTCGTCCGTCGTGCGGTCCAGGCCGGCCGGATCCACTCCCGCCGCGGCGAGCGTCCGCGCCCAGCCGGCCCGGCGGTCGTCTCCGACGCCGGAGCCGGTCGGCCAGCCGATGAAGCCGATGCGCCGATGGCCCGTGTCGAGGAGATGACGGGTGGCCGCGGCGGTGCCCGCGGCGCCGTCCACGTCGACCCACGGGTGGCTCGGCCCCTCCGGCATGCTCCAGGGGCGTCCGAAGGTGACGAACGGCAACCGCCGTTCGGCCAGCCACGCGGTGCGCACGTCGCCGTGGTGGGTGCCGGTGAGCACGAAGGCGTCCGGTTCGTACGCCGCGAGCAGGTCGTCGACGGCGGCGATCTCGGACTGGTCGTCGTGGGCGGTGTAGAGCAGCACGCGGTAGCCGAACCCGGCGGCCGACTCGGTGAGTCCGTGCAGGAACCGGTCGTGGATCGTGCCGTTGATGCCGTCCTCGGCCGGTTCGATGCGCGTGGCGATCAGCCGGGACCTTCCGGTGCGCATCTGCCGGGCGGCCTGGCTGGCGCGGTAGCCGAGTGCCTCGATCGACTCCAGCACCCGGCGCCGGGTGCCCTCGCGGACCAGCTCCGGCGCGTTGATCACGTTCGACACCGTCTGGCGGGACACCTTGGCGTGCCGCGCGACATCGGTGATCGTCACCTTCTGAGCCATCCTCGCCTTTCTGAAATTTGAACGTTCAAAGCCAGATGAGGCATAATTGGATCGTTCAAGTAAAAGAAGCGTTCTGCAATGTGCACCTCCGGCGCTCCTCTGTCAAGACTGCGTCGGCCCCCTTACCCCTGGGAGCCATCGTGCTCGTCGAAACCCTTCCCGAGCCGGGAGGCGCGGCTGCCACCGGGATGACCGCTCCCGAAACGGCATACCGCCCGCAGCCGCTGCTGCATGACCTCGTCAGCACCGTTCTGGCCCCGACGACCGCGTTGGGCGACGCCGACGGGCAGATCCGCCCCGCCGGGGTCCAGGGTCTCTTCCACGCCGACTCAAGAGCATTATCGCAGGTCAAGCTGGAAGTGGACGGACGCGAGCCCGAGGCCGTCGGCTACGCCCCCGACGGACCCGGCGGTGCCCGATTCGTCTCGCTGCCGCGGTGGCTGGGCGACCGCCGCGCCGACCCCACGGTGCGGATCAACCGGACCCGTCGGGTCACCCCCGGCGCCCTGAGCGAGCACGTCGAGATCGTCTCCACCGCCTCGGTGGCCGTGACCGCCGCCGTCACCCTGAAACTGAGCTGCGACTTCGCCCCCATCGAGGTGGTGAAGTCCGGTGGCGACACCGTCCCCGCCCCCGCCGTGATCAGCGGGCCCGGCGAGCTGTCCTGGCGGTCGGGCCGCATCGGGGTCACCGTGACCGGTGAGGACGCGAAGGCCGAACCGGGGGAGACGGCGTGGTTGCGATGGGAGGTCACGCTGCCCCCGGGCGGGCGAACCGTGCTGCGCTGGAATGCCGTGATCGACGACCCCGAAGCCGTCGTGGTCGCACCCGCCCGCGCCGTCGAGTGGAGCCGTCCCCAGGTCGTCGCCGATCACCGTCTGACGCGGTTGCTGGAACAGTCGCTCGACGACCTGCGGTCTCTGCGGCTCGCCGAGGCGAGCGCCCCCGGCGACACCTTCCTCGGCGCGGGCGTGCCCTGGTTCCTGACCCTCTTCGGGCGCGACAGCATCTGGGCCGCCCGCATGCTCCTCCCCCTCGGCACCGAACTGGCCGCGGGCACCCTGCGGGTTCTCGCGCGCCGCCAGGGAACCCGGGTCGACCCCGACTCGGGCGAGGCGCCCGGCAAGATCATGCACGAGCTGCGGCGGCACGAGTTCGCCCTGCCCGGCAACGACCTGCGCCTGCCGGCCGCCTACTACGGCACCATCGACGCCACCCCCCTGTGGATCAGCCTGCTCCACGACGCGTGGCGCTGGGGCCTGCCCGAGCACCAGGTGGCGGCGCTGATGCCGTATCTGGAGGCCGCCCTGGGCTGGCTCGGCGAGCACACGGACGCGGGCGGCGGCGGATTCGTCAAGTATCTCGGCACCCGCGCCCACGGACTGGCCAACCAGGGGTGGAAGGACTCGGGAGACGCCGTGCGGTTCCGCGACGGGCACCAGGCCGAGCCTCCCATCGCCCTGGTCGAGGTGCAGGGCTACGCCTACCAGGCGGCCCGGCACGGGGCGGCGCTGCTGGAGGCGTTCGGGCGCCCCGGCGCGGCGCGCTGGCGCGACCGCGCGGACACCCTGGCCGAGCGGTTCCGCGCCCGCTTCTGGGTGGACGGCCCGCACGGGAGGTTCCCGGCGCTCGCCCTCGACGGGAACGGTCGCCCCGTGGACGCCCTGACCAGCAACATCGGCCACCTGCTGGGCACCGGCCTGCTCTCGGACGAGGAGTCGGCCGCGGTCGCCGAGCTGCTGGTCTCGCCCGAGATGGCCGACGGCTTCGGGCTTCGTACGATGTCGTCGCGGGAGGGCGGGTTCAACCCGATGTCCTACCACTGCGGCTCCATCTGGGCGCACGACACGGCGATCGTGATCGCGGGCCTGGCGCGCGCCGGGTTCGGCGCCCAGGCGGGAACCCTCGCCGAGGGGCTGCTCGCGGCGGGGGAGACGTTCGACTACCGGTTGCCGGAACTGTTCGCCGGCGACGCCCGGGGGTCGGTCGGCCGGCCCATGCCGTACCCGGCCGCCTGCCGTCCGCAGGCGTGGTCCGCCGCCGCCGCGATCACGATCATGCACGCCGCCGTGGGTCTCTACCCCGACGTGCCCGCCGGTCGCGTGCTGCTGCGGCCTCTCGCCGGAGCGCCGCTCGGCGAGGTGTCCGTGCGGGGACTGCGGGTGGCGGCGAAAGAGGTGGACGTCGCGGTCGACCGGGACGGCGCGGTCAGCGTGAGCGGCCTCCCCGCCGGGATCTGCACCGAGCTCGTGGGAAACGGCTGATCTCCCGCGGACGCCACGTGGCGGTCGTGAGCCCCTGATCCGTCGGAGCCGGTCGATTCCTCCTGATGGTATTTTGCGCTCGAAGGCTCACCCGTGCCTTTCCGGACGAGACGTGCGCCGTACCCGGCCTGCCAGGACGACGCACCAGGAGGCCTCATGGATTCGAGCGCATCGTTGACCGGCTTCACCTCCGAGGGTCCCCGGCCCCGCGCGCTGGACGTCAGGTGGATCCACGGCTCGGAGTCGGCGAAGCACAACACCGACCCCGACATCCAGGTGCACGCCTACGACTCCCGCACATTCATCCTGCGGCAGAACATGGCGGTCAACTACGAGGCGCCGTTCATGTTCCTGCTGTTCGGCGACGCCCGGGCCGTACTCATCGACACCGGTGCCACCGAGTCCGCCGAGTTCTTCCCCCTGCGCCGGGTCGTCGACGAACTGGTCGAGCGCCGGCTCGGCGACCATCCCCGGGACGGCTACGAACTGCTCGTCCTCCACACGCATCCCCACGGCGACCACGTCGCGGGCGACGGTCAGTTCGCCGGCCGCCCCGGCACCGTCGTCGTGGACGCGAAGCTGGAGAGCGCCTGGGCGTATTTCGGGTTCGGCGACGATCCCGGCCGGGTGGCCCGGGTCGACCTCGGCGGCCGGGTGCTGGAGTGCTTCGCCGGCCCCGGGCACCATGAGGCGGCCGTCACGTTCTACGACCCCCACACCGGATTCCTGCTCACCGGGGACACGGTCTATCCGGGCCGGCTGTACGTCCAGGACTGGGCCGCCTTCGGCCGCACCGTCGATCGCCTGATCGAGTTCGCCGGTACCCGGCCGGTCACCCACGTCCTCGGCTGCCATATCGAGATGACCGGCCGGCCGGGGGAGGACTACCCCGTCTTCACCACCTACCAGCCCGACGAGCCGCCTCTGCAGATGACGGTGGGCCAGTTGCTGGACGTTCGCAAGGCGATCGACGAGGTCGGAGACCGGCCCGGCCGGCACGTCTTCCCCGACTTCGTCATCTGCCGCAGGGACGGGTAAGCGGAACGCGCGCAGGATCATCCGGGTCAAAACCCGAAAAAGGGCGATGAGAAGACGCGGCGGCCGCCGGTCCGAAGACCGGCGGCCGCCTGTTCGTTCTCAGTGCGAACTACCGCACCTTGCGAACCTCGACCTTTTCCTGCTTGTAGTTGTTGCTGTTGCCGTTCGGCTTGTAGTTGTTCTCCACGTTGCTGGCGATGTCGATCGAGAACCAGCGAACCTGGGTGCTCTTGTTGACCGTGAGCTGCTGCGATCCCTCACGCATCCCCGAGGAGACGAGCTTGGGGGAGCTCAGCGTCGGCCGGCTGCCGTCCAGCGTGTAGTAGATGTTCGCCGGCTCGTTGACCGAGAAGGTGAACGTGGCCGAGGTGTCGGTCCGGCCGGTCACCTCCAGCTTCGACTTGGGAGCCTTGTCGTCGGCGGAGAAGGCCAGGGCGGTCTCGAGGATGCCGATCTGGCCGGAGGCGAACTCCATCGCCTCCTCGTGACCCTCGGCGAAGTCCGGCTGGAAGCCGACGGCCTGGAACTGCTTGGTCTCCGGGTTGTAGAGGTCGGCGCCGACCTCGAAGTCCCAGCCCATGATGCCGCGGTTGAACCAGTGCTCGTCGGCGCTGTTACCGGCCGCCGAGTACAGAACGTCCGGGACCGGACCGGTGCGCCCGGGCCAGATCGCCGTACCGCGGTAGGACTGCACCGCGGAGAGGATGTGGCTGGAGGCGTCCCAGAAGAAGTTCTCCGTGCCGTAGTCGACCCGCGGCAGCAGCTCGCGCCCGGCGGCCTTGTAGGCACCCGGAGGCCACATGAAGTAGCCGCCGTAGGAGTGCGTGTTCATCGCGAACTTGATGTTCGGGTACTTCTCGGTGAGCCAGACCTCGTTCTTCGCCTCCGGCTCGGACAGCTCGGCCGGGCCGGCGAACGTGCCGCTGGTGCAGCTCGTCGTCGAGGCGCCGTCGTATCCGTCGAAGGCGGAGCCGACGGTGAAGTTGCGGTTCAGGTCCACGCCCCAGGAGTTACGCGATCCCGGGTCCCCGGAGGTGGCGGGGCAGTGGTTGGTCATGTTCTTGCGCTGCATGTTGTAGTCGTAGAAGCTGTAGTGCCCGCCGTCGGGGTTGACCACCGGCATGATGAAGATGTCGAGGTTGTCGACCAGCTTCCGGGTCTGCGCGTCGCGAGAGTAGTTGCGCAGAAGCCGCTCGGCGGTCTCCGTGCAGACCAGCGGGGTGACCCACTCGCGGGCGTGCTCCTGGCAGTAGAGGTACACACCGACCTTGGAGCCGTCGCGCTTCTTGCCGATGCGCAGCACCTTCTGCTGGAACGGCGCGCGCGAGACGGTCGCCGGTGCCTTCAGGTTGTCGCTCAGCTTCGTCGCCGTCGCCGCGGCGACCACGCCCCCACCCGCGTTGCCGCGGTAGGTGGAGGCGGTCAGCAGCGCCGACGCCGCGGCGTCCGCGCCGAGCGCGTCCACCACCTGACGGGAGGTGCTGCTGATCGCGGCGGACTCGTTCGTGGCCAGGCTGACCACGACGTCCTTGCCGGTGACCTTCACGGAGAGCGGGCTGGAGGCGACGTCCGGCTTCACCAGCGCCACGCTGAGGTCGTTGCCGCCTTCGGAGCCGTACGCCTTGGAGGTCACGTAGAACGTGCTCGCCGCGGCGGTGCCGAACTGCGCCTGAGCCGCCCGGCGGTAGCCGTTCGTCTTGTTGGGCAGGTCGACGATCTCCGAGATCTGCGGGAACTGCCTGGCGAGGGAGGTGATCCGGCCGGTGAGCTCGGTCGGGTCCATATAGTGGTCGACGAAGTCCGAGACGTAGTGCTTGTTCGGAGCCTTGCGCTTGTCACCCAGCCACTTGGTGACCGGAACCGTGATCGAGGTGCCGTGGTTGCTCGTGATCGTGACCGTGGTGGGGGTCCCGGCAACCGTCACCGGAGAGTTGAACCGGTGGTACATGTACTGGCCCGCGTCGGTGAACCGCGACATCGTCGCGGTGCCACCGGAGTCCGGGGCGGTCTTGCGGCCGCTGTCCCAGGTGGCGGTGAGCACGGTCTCCGCGTCGGTCGCGCTCGACTTGACCTCCACCGACAGGAAGCGCTGGTTGTCGGTGCTGTCGAACCACTCGGCGCGCAGCGGGGTCAGCTTGTCGGCCTCGCCCGCCACCGCGGCGGCCAGCGACTGAGCCGCCTGCCGCTCGGCCTTGTTCTCGGCGAGATCGGTCTGGTCGGAGATGGCGCCGCGCACGTCGAATCCCAGGTCACGCAGATCCTGCGCCTCCTGGGGGCTGAGTACGGCGTGCACCTCGATTCCGTCGGCGACGTCCTTCTTGTACTCCGCCAGGTCGATACCCATGGAGTTGAGAACGTCCAGGCGGGCCTGGTCGGGAACGACGATGCGCAGCAGGGCGACACCGTTCTGAGTCGTGCTGGACTGCCGGTCGGGTGCGACCTCGCTGGACGAGGGCGCCGGGTCGGCGAGCACGGGGAGCGTGTTGAACGTGAGGACAATGGGTAGGACGAGTGCGGCCGCGACACGGCCGGCTCTCCTGCCACTGTGAGAACTCCTCAAAAGATTCCTCCAGTTGGCGTGCTTGGCCGGAGCGGGGGCATTCCGGCAGGAAACACGCAGACGGTGCAGTCTTGATCAGGAAGTGAATATTCGTCAAGACCTAAACCGGTGTATGTATACAACCGAATCCAATGATCACTCTTGGTGAATGGATCGCTTCGTTTCGCGGCACGGAACCGCGGGCTTCGCCCGTGAGGCTCCGGACTTTTCCTTCCGGGCAGCGTGTCGCGCTGCCCGTTCTCACTCGGGGCGGCGGCTTCCATCCGGTGTCGCGGGAGCGATGAGCTCGACCTCGAATCCGTCGACGTCCTCCAGGTAGGCGGCGTAGTGGTGCTCGCCGCCGGCGTGGGGGTGACGCTCGGGAAACAGCAGGGTCCAGCCGTGCCGCGGCGCGTGCTCGGCCAGGGTGTCGACCATGTCCCGGCTCTCGACATGGAAGGCGAGGTGGTTCAGCCCGGGACGGCGCCGCTCGTGTTCGCCGGCGCTGAGGTCGGGCGACTGCTCGAAGACCAGATAGGTGGAGCCGAGCCGCCAGCTACGCCCGTCGCTCCAGTTCTGGAAGAGGACATAGCCCAGCTCGCCCAGCAGCCATCCCCAACTGGCGATGGCTCGCGGAAGGTCGGGCACCCAGAGCTCGACATGATGCAGCGTTCCCGTGGTCGCCTCGCTCATGCCGCGCTTCCTTTCCGAGTGCCCTGCCGGGGTGTCGCGTTCGGACCGGTTTCGTCCACTCGGAACCCGCGGCCGGCGCCGAGCGCGCATCGGACATCACCGGGCTACGACACTCGAACACCCATTCACATATGGAGGTGCAAGGGTAGCAGGCACTCAGATAGGAGCAACCCCGCGAAAAACACCCGCACCGGCGCCGAGGCGGCCAGGTGCGGATGTTCGCGGAGCGGTGCGGTGGAGCTTCACGGCGCCGTGTGCGGAGCGGCCCACAGGCGACGCCGGGTGCTTCGCGCCTCTACGGTTCGCATGCTTCCCGGGACCAGGCCAGATAGGCGGACGTCTCGTTGGTGATGACGCGGTCGACTCCGTAACTCGCCAGCCGTTCCCACGTGCTCGGGTCGTCGGGTGTCCACGCGTAGACGGCCACGCCGTGGTCGAGGTATTCGCGGGTCAGTTCCCTGGTCAGCCTGTCGTACCTGACCCCCGCGAAGGAGAACTTCCTGGCGAGTGTGAGCGGCGGTGCGGTCGTCGTCAGCAGGCCTTTACGGGCGGGGACGGATGTGACGGCTTTCAGGGCCGGCAGGGAGAACGACATCAGGCTCGCCCACCTGTAGGCGTCGAACCGGTGATAGTCCCTTTTCAGGGAACGCAGGTCCTGAGCGTCGGGTACCGCCTTGAGCTCGACCAGAACCTCCTCGGCTCTGCCCCTGGCGAGCGTGAAGGCTTCGGACAGGGTCGGCGGGCGTTGACCGTCCGTGGTGCGGAGTCTGCGAAACTGCGCCAGTGTCATGCCGGAGATCCGGCCCGTGCCCGTCGTGGTCCTGTCGACCAGGGCGTCGTGCATCAGCACCGGATGGTGGTCCCTGGTGAAATGTACGTCGAACTCGACCTGCTCGGAGCCCGCGTCGAGCGCCTGATCGAGCGCCTTGACGGTGTTCTCCACTCCTTTGACCCAATAGCCCCGGTGGGACACGATGCCGGGCGTCGAACAACGGGACGGATCCGGCAGGGCGACACCGTGGGCTTCCCCCGTTCCGCCCACCGCCAGGACCGACAGCAACGAGATCTTCGCGGTCCTTCGCACCCACGGGGTGAGGGTCGATGCCGGTCCGGCCTTCGGAATTCGATGACGACGGTCGATGCCCCGCCTCCGTGCGTCGCATGTCTGAGATTTCCCGCCCCCGGCCGGTGGAGTTCGCCGAGGGCCGGGAGCGGGCCACCCCACGACTACTTCCCGGTCACTTTCCGTAGGTATTTGGCGGAGGCCCAGCCGGGTTTGCCTTGGGAGGAGTTGACCGCCACCCAGCCGTTGGTGGGTTGGCACGCGCCGGCGAAGCGTCCGTCGGACACCTTGAGCTTGCCGACAAGGGAGGAGTGACGTGCGGCGGACGAGCGGACGTTGAGGAAGCCGTTCGCCCGCATGTGCGCGACCCGGTAGGTACACGAGAGGGCAGGGCGGCTCTCCGTGCCGGAGGAGGGAGCGTCCTTCGTTTTCCGTAGGTATTCGCCGGAGGCCCAGCCGGGTTTGCCTCGGGAGGAGTTGACCGCCACCCAGCCGTTGGTGGGCCGGCACGCGCCGGCGAAGCGTCCGTCGGACACCTTGAGCTTGCCGACGCGGTGAGAGCGCAGGGCGGCGGACGAGCGGACGTTGAGGAAGCTGTTCGCCCGCACGTGCGCGACCCGGTAGGAACAGGTGAGCGCGGGACGGCTCTCAGTGCCGGAGGGCAGGGGCTGGGGGGCGGCTTTGGCCGGCGTGCCGAAGGACACGAACCAGGCTGTGATGACAAATAAGGTCAATGTGGTCGGGATTTGTTTTTCGAGCACGATGACTCCCTTCGATTCGCATCACGTCCGCTTGGTGAAGCTCCCGGACGGTCAAGTCTCGGCGCTTGACCTGTGATGCTTACGCAAAGTAGATCTCCGATTACTTGTCGTATAAACACCTGAACACTCGCTCAAGTATCTTTTACCAATGGAAGGTTCGGATGCATGTCCGGGGGCTGTCGAATGGGGGCGGGGAAAGATGGTGATTGATTTGGAATTATCCCTGGGCTGAAATCGTGGATTTGGTGGACTCCGTAGGATATGGGCCCTGGTTCCGCATAGTGGCCTTTTTTCTCATCCCTATATTTTTGAATCAAATATCTGGAAAGTCCGAATTGTGGATATGTCACCCATGGTGGATAAAGGTGAACGATGTATGCATCGCTCCATAAGAGTGAGCTTGAGAGCTGAACATTAAGTTCCGTGCAAATCTCTGCCGCGCCGCCGCTGTCGCAGGGTTGGCGGAGTCGGCCAGTCAAGGTGTCGGTCGAGATCGCTTGGGTGACAATCCATGGAAAACGGCGCAAATTCCCGCCTTGGTGATTGACCGAATGCGCGTCGTCGAGGATTTTACTTGTATGGGATCTGGCAATAAGTAAATGCGTTATCTACGCTTCGTCATATGAGCAGAGCTTCATATGTCGTCGCCGACTCCGATTCCGAGTCCTGTGTGGTGCGCATGGTGGATCCGGACCGGGTCGTCGCGGTGGCCGGAGCCATGCCGAAGACGGTGGCGATCGAAGAACTGGCCCGGGTCTTCGGTCTGCTGTCCGATCCGGGGCGCCTTCGTGTGATCATCGCGTTGCTGGAGGGCGGCGAGATGTGCGTGTGCGACATCGCCGCGGCATGCGGGCACAGCGAGTCGGCGGTCTCGCACACGTTGCGCCTGCTCCGCGCCCACCACGTCGTGCGAGTGCGCAGATCCGGGCGCATGGCCTACCACCGGCTGGACGACTCCCACATCCGGATGCTGCTGGACCTCGGCTTGTCCCACGTCCACCACGTCCCCGCCGCTGACTCCACCGACCCCGCTGACTCCGCTGACGAGATCCATTAGTGCCGGCCATCGGAGGAGGTTCCATGGTCTTGCCGCATCACGAAGGCGACCGGCATGATCACGACGACGACCACGACGACCACGACGACCACGACGACCACGACGACCACGACGACCACGACGACCACGACGACCACGAGCACGATGGCCACGAGCGCGGGCCCGTTTCCGGGAAGACGCGGCACCACGGGCCCGCGTCACGGTACGGGCACAGACGGGAACACGGGCACGCCGTCTCGGCCGACGCGGATCGCCGGTATCTGACCGCCGCTCTCGCCCTGCTGGTCGTCTTCATGGCAGGCGAGGTCGTCGCCGGGCTCGTGGCGCGGTCCCTGGCGCTGATCTCGGACGCCGGGCACATGCTCACCGACTCCGCTTCGATCATGTTCGCCCTGGTGGCGATGCGTCTGGCGACCCGTCCGCCGCACGGCGGCTTCACCTACGGACTCAAGCGTGCCGAGATCCTGTCGGCACAGCTCAACGGCGTCACGCTCCTGCTGCTGGCCGGGTTCTTCCTCTACGAGGCGATCCGGCGCCTCATCGCGCCGCCTGAGGTCGAGGGCGGCCTGGTGCTGGTCACCGCGCTGATCGGCATCGTCGTCAACCTCGCGGCGACCTGGCTGCTCAGCAGGGCCGACAGGTCACGCCTCAATGTCGAAGGCGCCTTCCAGCACGTCGTCAACGACCTCTACGCGTTCATCGCCACCGCCGTGTCCGGGCTGGTGGTTCTGCTGACGGGCTTCGCCCGGGCGGACGCCATCGCGACCCTCGTCGTGGCGGCGCTCATGCTCAGGGCGGGGTACGGCCTCATCCGCGAGACCGGGCGTATCTTCCTTCAGGCCGCGCCGTCCGGGCTGGTCCCGGCAGAGATCGGGGCACGGCTCGCGAGCCAGCCCGATGTCGCCGAGGTCCACGATCTGCACGTCTGGGAACTCACCTCCGGCTACTCCTCGCTGTCGGCACACGTGTTCGTCCGCCCCGGAGGTGACCGCAACGCCGTACGGCGTCGCCTTCAGAGCCTGCTCGCCCACTCCTACGGGATCACACACACCACCCTGCAGGTCGATCCCGCGCCGGACGGTGAGGTCGGCGAGAACGAGTGCGTCGACACCGGCCACTGCGCCGATCCCCACGGACCCCACTACCTGCCCCCACGCGGCCGAGCCACCTGATCCTCTTTCGGCGGGGCGCTCCGCGGAATCACTCAGGATCACCGTCGCCCGGTCGCGGGTCTTTCCTCCGGCGATCCGATCGGCGGCGACCCCTCCTGGCGAATGGGAGAGGGCCAGTAATAGCAAGAAATTTCGATCGAAATACCTTCTAATTCTGCCTAAAGGACTTACCTGGGGAATCGTCGACGCTCTTTCCGATGGCCCGCGTCAGGCCCTTGTTTCCGCCGTTCGCGATGAACGAATGCAAAGGGAAGGGGAATCGTCGCCGCGCCACGCCCGAGCGGCACGAATGCGCACTCCATGAGGCCGGCCCGCCCACACTGGAGGTCAATCACTGTAAACAGGTCGGGGTTCCGCTCTGTGCCGCGGGCTCTCGCTGATCCATGGGAGAGGTTCGATGACCCTGTCCAGGCGTGCGATGGTTGCCGGGCTCGGAGCGTTGGCCGCCCCCCTCGCCCCCCTCGCCTCACGGCCACCGGCCCCGCGATCGGTGACTCCGGAGCCGCCGGCCGTTCCCGCCGGACGCGCACCCGACCAGCTCGCGCGGGACGAGAGCTTCTGGGGCACCGTCACCCGGAAGTACCGGGTCAGTCCGGACTTCGTCAACCTGGAGAACGGCTACTACGGGATCATGCCCGAGCCGGTGCGCCTGGCCTACCACCGCAATGTGGACCACCTGAACGAGCTGAACTCTCATCTGTTGCGCACCACCTACAAAGCGCAGGCCGACGCGGTCAGGCAGCGCATCGCCACTCTTCTCGGCGTGTCCACGGAGGAGATCGCCCTGACCCGCGGTGGCACCGAAGCCCTTCAGAACCTCATCGCCGGGTACAACAGGCTGCGGCGGGGCGACGCGGTGATGTACTCCGACCTCGACTACCACAGCGCGCGGTACGCCATGAACTGGTTGCGCGACCGGCGCGGTGTGAGCGTCGAGCGGATGGTCGTCCCCGAGCCGGCGACCCGCCAGGCCGCGCTGGACGCCTACGCCCGGGCGCTGCGCGACCACCCGCGGGTCAAGCTGTTGCTGCTCAGCCACATGAACAACCGCACCGGGCTCGTCCTGCCGGTCGGGGAGATCGCCACGATGGCCCGTGAGAAAGGCGTCGACGTGATCGTCGACGCCGCCCACTCCTGGGGGCAGCTCGACTTCACCGTCGATGACCTGAAGGCGGATTTCGCCGTGTTCTCCCTGCACAAGTGGATGGGGGCGCCGCTGGGGTCCGGGTTCCTCTACATACGCGCCGGCCGCCTGGCCGACATCGACCCCGCCTACGCCGACGAGACCTACCCGGACGGCGACATCCGCTCGCGGGTCCACTCCGGCACCGTGGACGTCGCCCCGATCCTCACCGTGGGCACCGCCCTGGACTTCCACGACGCGCTGGGCAGCGCGTTCAGGCAGGCACGGCTGCGCTTCCTGCGCGACCGCTGGGTGCACCAGGTGATCGACCTCCCCAACGTGGAGATCCTCACCCCCGAGGAGCCCGCCATGTACGGGGCGATCACCGCGTTCCGGATCACCGGGCGCACCTCCGAAGCCGACAACGTCGCGATCGCCGAGGAGCTGTTCGACCGCCACCGGATCTTCACGGTCGCCCGCAACGGACCGGCCAGGGGCGACTGCGTCCGGGTGACGCCGGCGTTGTTCACCTCCCGGGACGAGGTCGACCTGCTCGCCACGGCGTTGCGTGGTCTCGCCTCGCGCACGCGCGGCTGAAGGGCAAGCCGGCGACGGTCACCGCGGCCGGTGGCCTCTCGCCTCGCGCACACGCGGATGAAGGATCCCGATTGAGAGACCGGGCTCGACGGTGTGGTCCCGCCGCGCGGATGCGCGGCCCGGAACCCCGGGTGAGGCGTTCGACGCGCGCGGGTTCCCGGCCGGCCGTCGCACCGGCCGGGAACCCGCGCGAGGGTTATGCCGCCACCGCCACCTCGGGTGGGTCCGCCAGGCGTCCCGATCGATCCAGGGCGCGTACGGCCGCCGCGCATCCGGCGCCGATCAGCGCCAGGGCCAGCCAGGGCAGGCTCGGCAGGCCCACCGCCTCGCCGAGGTCCAGGGTCCAGCCCGACAGCAGGTTGCCCGCTGCTATGCCGATCCCGGCCAGGGTGCTGTAGAGCCCGTAGTAGGTGGCCACCAGGTGCCGGCCGCCGAAGGTGACGATGGTCGCCATCTCGAACGGATAGATGATCATCGTGGCCAGGCTGAGCAGCGTCGCCGTCCCCAGAACGGGCAGCAGCAGGAGCGCGTGGGTGAGGCCGCCGGCCGGGGCGGCGGCCTCGTCCGCCAGAGGCGCGGCCAGCGCGAGGGGGACGAAGGCCAGCCCCATCAGGACCAGCCCCCGGCTGATCGCCTCGGGCGGGCGCCACCGCCCGGCCGCCCACGCGGTCACCCGGGCCTGCCAGGAGATGGTCATGAGCCCGGAGACCACGAAGACGAGGGTGACCCCGAGCTCGCTGCCCGTCACCCGGCGGATCTCCAGCGGCAGGCCGAGATAGACCTGGAAGCTCAGCACGTACGAGCCGATCATGGCCAGGGAGAACAGCAGGAAGGGGCGGTTGGCGATCACCTCGCGCCAGTCGAGCAGCACGCCGCGTCTCTGCCGCGCCCCGGGGGTCTCCCGCGACGGCAGGGCACGCATCTGGGCGATCGTCAGACCGGCGAACAGCAGCCCCGCGGTGAGGCAGAGGAGTTTGAACGCCATGCCGTTGAGCACCAGGCCGATGAGGGGCCCGGTCAGGATGCCGAGCTGGGCGAAGACGTTGAACGCCGCGAAGGCCTCGACCTGGCGGGTCCCCGCCTCCTGGGCGAGGTAGGCCCGCACGGCGGGGTTGAACAGCGCCCCGGCGAGTCCGGTCAACGCCGAGGCGACCACCAGCGCGGGGACGGAGTCGGCCACGGCGAGAAGCAGGAACGCGACGGTGCGCAGCCCGCACCCCGCGACGATCATGGGTTTGTGGCCGAGCCGGTCGGCGAGGGTCCCTCCGACCAGGAACATCCCCTGCTGGCTGAGATTGCGGATGCCGAGGATGAGGCCGACCAGTGCCGCGGGCAGTGCCAGCGTGCCGGACAGGTGACCCGCCAGGTAGGGCATCAGCATGTAGAAGCCGATGTTGATGGTGAGCTGGTTGACCAGCAGCAGTTTCACCGGCCGGTCGAAGGACCGCGCCAGGGACAGGGTGTTCCTCACCGCGGTGTCTCCCCGGAGATGAGGGGAGGGCGCAGGCCGGCGACCGGGTCGATCACGGTCGTGCATCGCGTCCAGCCGGTCGGCTCGCGCTGTGCCGGGTGGTCGATCTCCTCCGGGGCCGCCGGAGGAGGTGAGCCGAGGAGGTGGTGCGCGGCGCAGTAGTCGTCGTTGAACACCGTGTCGAAGTAGCGGTGGGGGCCGTCGGGGAAGATCGCCGCTATCCGCGTGTGGCCGGGCAGCGTGCGAGCCAGCCAGGACGACACCAGGGCCACCGCTCCGACGCTCCAGCCTCCGGTGGCGTACCGCAGCGCGGCCAGGCGCCGGCAGGCCCAGACCGCTTCCGGCGGTGCGACCCAGTGGACCTCGCTGAACAGCTCGTACGCCACGTTGCGCGGATAGACGCTGCTGCCCAGGCCGCGCATGAGCCGCGAGCGCGCGGGCTGCCCGAAGATGGTCGAACCGATCGCGTCGACGCCGACGAGCCGCAGGTCGGGATGGAAACGCCGCAGCGCGCGGAAGACCCCGGCGCTGTGGCCGCCGGTGCCCACGCTGCACACCAGGACGTCGATCCGCCCGAGCTGGCCGGCTAGCTCCGTCGCCAGCCCCGCGTAGGCCGTGACGTTGTCGGGGTTGTTGTACTGGTCCGGGCAGTAGGCGTCCGGATGCTCGCCCAGCAGTTCGCGCACCCGCTCCCTGCGCGCCTGCTGCCAGCCGCCCACCGGGTGCGGCTCGGCGACGACCACGACACGGGCTCCGTAGGCCGACAGCAGACGGCGCATCAGCGGCTCCATCCCGGGGTCGGTCACCAGCGTCACCGGGTGGCCGTGCACGATACCGGCCAGCGCCAGGCCCAGGCCGAAGGTCCCGCTGGTGGACTCCACGATGGGCACGCCCGGCCTCAGCTCGCCGCGCTCACGCGCTCGGTCCACGATGTAGAGCGCGGAACGATCCTTGATCCCTCCGGGATTGCCGCCTTCGAGCTTCGCCCAGAAGCCGCGTCCCTGCCCCGAGGCGAGCTCCGGGACCCAGAGGACGGGGGTGTTGCCGACCACGTGCTCAGGGGTGTGGCACGTGTTCCCGGTGATCATCTGACTGAGTGGAAGGGTGTCGATCTGTAGTGATTTAAGGGTGTGTGTCATGATCCGTTTCCCATGGTTGCGATGTGGTCGACTCGCTTTTGGGCATGCGGAAGCGACGGCTCGTGCCGATGGTGCCGGGCGTCGAGTCGTTCGCGAGCCTGCCCGCGGGGCGGCTATATACGGGAAACGGATTTGAGCAACAGCAGATCTGCCCCGGGAGGCAGGCAGGCCGGTTGCGAGAAGCGCCGTGCCGGCGCCGGTGATGCCGTCGCGGTCGTCTCGACGGTGATCGGATCACCGATGGCGTGCCCGCTCGGCAGCGGTGCGCGCACGCCGGCGATCGACGACCCGGCCGCCGCGCCGCACAGGTCGTGATCGTCCCCGGCGGGAAGCTGGGGGCACGGTGTGCCGCCCTCGAACGCCAGGGTGGAGATCACGGCGTGGAGCCCGGCGTTCGTGCCGTGGCCGGCCGCCGGCGGTTTCGCCCCGAGCTCATGACGAGGGGCCGGATGGGCGGACGTGATGACGCACAGCCCGAGATGGAGTAACACGATGATGCCGAGCACGGACAGGCAGGCGGCGGAGAGAACGCCTCCGCGCTGTGCCAACCGCCGCATCGATACGATCATGCCGATAAATCTACATTACGATCCGTAATCATTTGCTACAGAGAGTCACTGTAGACCACTCGGGGCGTCGACCCCTTCGCCGTCGCGGTGACGCCACCGTCCGGCGCGTACGTCACGGTGCCGACGGGCCGGATTCGTTTCGAGCCGCCACGGTGGTTCCGGGCCGGCAACTGTGTGAATGACCGCTTCGGCGCGGCCTGGCGGCGATAATTGGGTGGCGAAAAGATTGGGTTAAGGGCAGGTTGACCTGATGGACCGACAACTGATCAGCGCCATCGCTCACTCCGACCATCCGATCGCCGCACCCGTCAGCGAGGTCCATCTGGAGCGGCTGCTCACCAGGACGAGACTCCCCGCGGGGTCGCGCGTCCTCGACCTCGGCTGCGGGGAGGCCGCATGGACGCTCCGGGCACTTGAGCTCCATCCGGACGTGACGGCCGACGGAGTGGACATCTGCGCGCTCGCGCTGGCGGCGGCCGCGAAGGACGCCGAGGCGCGGGGGCTCTCCGACCGGGTCCGGCTGCACGAGACACCGGCCGCCGACTTCCCCGTCGCCGAGCCGTACGACCTGGTGCTCTGCGTCGGGGCCACCCACGCCTTCGGCGGGCTCGCCGCGACCCTGGACGGTGTCCGCCGCCATCTGCGGCCCGGTGGCCTCGCCCTCGTCGGGGAGGGGTTCTGGGAGCGGACCCCCGCTCCGGAGACGCTCGCCAGGCTCGGTGCGGCCCCCGACGACTACGCCGACCTCCCCGGAACCGTCGCCATCGCCGAGGGCGCCGGGTTCCGGGTCGTCTACGGGCACACCAGCGAACTCTCCGAATGGGACGAGTACGAATGGTCCTGGACCGGCAGCCTGGCGCGCTGGGCACTGGAGCACCCCGGCCCCGACGGGGAGACGGCCATGGCCGCCGCCCTCGACCACCGCGACATGTGGCTGAACCACTATCGGGGCGTCCTCGGGTTCGTCACCTTCCTGCTCCGCGGCACCGGCTGATCCCGTACGGGTGGTGCCGCCCGAAGGTGGGGAGGAGGTCAAAGCGCGTTCAGGAACCTCGCGGCGATCGGCGCGGCCACCTCGCCGCCGGCGCCGCCGTTCTGGACGAACACCGCGAAGGCCAGCGAATCGCGGTAGCCGATGAACCAGGCGTGGTCCTCCTCGCCCGCGACCTCGGCGGTACCGGTCTTGCCGGCGGTCCCCGGAGGCAGGCCCGCCTGGGCGGCCGTGCCCTGGGTGACCACGGCGCTCATCATCGTCCGCAGACCGGCGACCACGCCCTCGTCCAGAGGCACCGGCGGCGGTGAGTCGGCGTCGGGCTCCGCGGTCATGATCGCGGGCTTCCAGACGCCGCTCGCCACCGCCGCGGCGACCTCGGCCATGCAGAGCGGACTGGCCTGCACCGAGTTCTGGCCGATGGAGTCGGAGCCCAGCTGGTTCAGATCCCCGTACGGCTGTATCCGGCAGGAGCTCAGGCCGGGCTTCACGCGGAAGCCGAACCGGTCGGCGGCCTCGGCGCGGAGCCGGTCGTCGCGGAGCCGCTCGTAGGTCTGCTGGGCGAAGGTGGTGTTGCAGGACAGGGCGAAGGCCGTGGTCAGGGTCACGGTGCCGTGGTCGACGCCGTCGGAGTCGGTGAAGGTCCTGGCTCCCGGAATGGTGTAGGCCGCCGGGCACGCGACCGGCGACTCCGGGCTCAGGCCGGAGCGGAGCAGCGCGGCCGCGGTCACCACCTTGAACGTCGAGCCGGGCGGGTAGAGACCGTTGAACGCCCTTCTGCCGCCCAGCGCGTCCGCCACCGCGAGCACCTGGCCGCTCTGGACGTCCACGGCCACGATCGCGGCGGGCCGTTCCAGGCCGTCCAGGGCCCGGGCGGCGGCGGCCTGCACGGGCCGGGAGATCGTGCTCCGTGTCTTCGTGGACGGCGGTATCGGGGAGGCCAGCAGCACCCGGCCCGAGGGCTCCTCCTCCAGCGACATGACGACCGCCGTGCCGTCCAGCCCGGTGATGTAGTCGCCCGCCCTGCTGCCGCGGGGGAACGGCGTGCCCTCGCGGGTCAGCGTGGCCGGCCGGCGGATCTGGTTCTCCCTGAACCGCACGCTCCCGCCGTCCTTGAGCGAGCGGTGAAGGGTCTCGGGGGTCCAGAGCACCTTCCAGGTACCGGCTCGCCGTATCAGGTGCAGCACCGAGGAGAACGGCCACCGGCCCAGCCCCGTGACCTCCCGTACTCCCTGGAAGGACATCTCGGCCGCCTCCTCGCCCTGGTGGTGCAGCTCGCCCACGGTGAGGGACAGCGACGAGACCCGCAGGTCGGCGTCGAAGCGCCGGTGCCGCTCGGCGAAGTCGGCCGGGGGATCGGCGACCAGGCCGGCCATGGAGGAGAGGTCGCCGGCGGTCCACGCGGCGAGATACCTCGCCGCGGTCGACCCGGGGCCGTTCGGCGGACTCGGTGCGGGCGTGAGGGTGACCGTGGCCGCGGACGCCGGGGTGGACGGCGGCGCCTCGGTCGCCTCGTCGGAGGGGGTGGGCCGCGGCGTCGGCGAGGCCACGACGGCGCCCGGAGCGCTCGCCACCCCGTACACGCCGAAAGCGATGATCGCGATCGTCACGGCGAGCAACGCGAGGAGCCGTCGATTGCGCATCTTGTTCCCTCTGGGTTTCCCTGGGCGCACACCGGATAAAAGATCATAAAGGTTGCCGACAGGCATGAGCCAGGCCGGATATCGATCCAGAACTCCACCTGCCGCCGACGGGCCGAATCTCGCGCCGGAGGCCGGCACGGTCGGTGTCCCGGCGCCTCCGCCTGCTTTGTCCGATCACGGTCCGGGCGGCCGGCGCCGCGACGCGAGGTCACGCCGTTCGCCTCAGCTAACCTTTAAAATGATAAATACGTTTTTTGAGTATTATGCGCGATTTGCGGCTCTTATGCATTGCATTGGCCGGTCGATCCACGCCGGGTTTTCAGGTCCGCGGCGTGACGAGATTCAAGACGGTAACGAGATTCCTGATTTATCGGGTCAGATGAAATGGCACGGGTTAAGGTGCAATCCGTGACCAGGTGATCACATTCACGTGAGTCTCGCGTATGACCGGATCGCGATCGCCGTACGCGGTCGGAACAAGAGGTGAGCGGATGGGATTTCTCGATCGCTTTCGCCGTGGTGTGAACCACCGGACGCCGACGCGGCCACCCGTGCCGCCGGGCTACGGCACCACCCCCCGTCACATGTCCGGCCGACACGCCTCCGCCGCCCAGGCGGCTCCCGCCGCGCCGGTGCGGCCACCCGCCCCGGCCGGTTCGTGGCTTCCCCCGGGCGAGGGGATCAACCTCGCCGGCCTCAACGTGGTCGGCGGCCTGCTGTACGTCGGCTCGGGACTGCCGTCGGTCTCCGGCACCACGGTGGAGCCGGCGCTGATCGACCCCCGCCTGCCGGTCGACATGCGCCGGCCCGACTGGAGCGGGCAAGGACTGGACCACTGGCCGTCCTACGCCGCGATCTCGCCGCGGTCCAGAGCCGCCTACCTGGCCTGGCTGGCCGACGGGCGGCGCTACCCGCAGGCGCCCATCGGCTACGTGTTCCTCTATCTCTACGGGCTCGAACGGCGGGCCCTGCACGACCTGACGCCGGATCGTTCCACCGCTCCGCACGAGCTGCCGATCATCCACGCCGAGGTGCGTCGCCTGCTCACCGTCTACGGAGACCAGGCCGCGTTCCGGCGCTACGCCGGGCAGTTCGAGCAGGTGCTCGGCGTTCTGGCGACGGACGGAGCCCGGTTCGACGCCGGAGCGCCGCCCGCGCCGACTCGCGACTCCTCACCCTCGCTGCGACTGCGAGCGGGCCTGGGAGCCTTCGCCGCGCAGAGGCGGCCGATCCCGGCCGAGTGGGCACTGAGCTGGATCGGCTCCCATCCCGGCTACCGCCCGCGCACCGCGGCCACGCGCTGCGCGCGTGAGTTCGGCGCGCTGTTCCGGCTGCGCTACGCCGCCCGCCACGGTCAGGGGCTGGTTGTCCAGCCCGGCCACCAGGAGATCGCGCTCGGCTACCGGCCCGCCAGCGCGGGTTTCCGAGGGGGCGCCACACTGACGCTCGCCGGCATCCCGGACGTGCTGACCCTGGCCGCGCCGACCCGCGAGCTCATGACCCTGGCCGACGAGTGCACCTCGGAGCTGGAGGCCTACAGCCGCTTCATCGGCCGCGTCCCCGACGGCCACGCCACCGTGCAGGCACAGGCGCTGCTTCCGGCCGAGCTGGCCGACCTCACCACCGGCGACGCCGGACGGGCCGTGGCCTGGGCGCGGGACCGGCTCGGACACCACGAGACGGCCGTCGTCGCGGGGGAGGAGTTCGCAGCCCTGATCTCCGCCCCGGACGCCGGACCGGCCAGGAAGGACGCCATCGCCCTGGCCCGGTTGCTGGGCACGGCCGGCATCGGCATCGAGCCCGACCCGCGACTGGGCGGCCCGGTGCCGTCGTCCGGTCCCCTGGTGCTGTTCGCGGCTCCGGGCGGACCCACCGCGGCCGCCTCCGACGCCTACCAGGCCGCCACCTTGCTGCTCCACCTGGCCGCGGCGGTCAGCGCCGCCGACGGGGAGACCTCCGCGGCCGAACAGCGCCATCTGAGCGATCACCTGGAACGGGCACTGCACCTGACCTCCGAGGAACGGCGGCGCCTGCACGCGCACCTGCGCTGGCTCATCGCCACACCGGTCAAGCTCAGCGGCCTGACGCGGCGCATCGCGGGCAGCGACGAAAACCAGCGCGTCCACGTCGCGGAGTTCCTCATCGGAGTGGCCGCCGCCGACGGCCACATCTCCCCGGACGAGGTCAGGACCCTCACCAAGATCTACCGGCTGCTCGGGCTCGACCCGGGCCTCGTGCACCCGGCCCTGCCGCTCGCCGCCGCCCCGGCTCCGGCGCCCGCGCCGATCGCCGTCCAGACGCAGCAGGGACGGGGTCAGGCCGTCTCCCGGCCGCCCGCCCCGCGGTCCGAGCCGCCCGCGGGGAGGCTCGACCAGGCAATGGTCGCGGCGAAACTCGCCGAGACGGCACGGGTCGCCGTCCTGCTCGGGTCGATCTTCGCGGAGGAGGAGCCGGCGCCCGTGCCCGCACCGCCTCCGGCGGCCGATCCGGTGGCCGGGCTGGACGACCGGCACTCCGGGCTGGTGCGGGCGCTCGCCACCGCCGAGCAGGTGTCCCGCGGGCAGTTCGAACACCTGGCGGCGCGCTGGAGCCTGCTGCCCGACGGCGCCCTGGATCGCATCAACGAGGCCGCCTACGAAATGGCCGGCGAGCCGTTGCTCGAAGGAGACGACCCGATCCGGGTCAACCGACACCTGCTGGGAGAAGTGCCCGCGTGAGCACCACCGCGATCCGCCCCGGTGAGCGCGAGGCCCTGCTGCGGTCACTGGGCGCGGGCGTCGTCCCGCACGGCGGCCAGCGACACGTGCTGGTGGGCCGGGCAGCCGAGGTGGAGGCGCTGGTCGCCGACGTCGGCCGGATCGCCGGCGGAGGTTCGGCGGCGCGCTTCGTCATCGGTGACTTCGGCGTGGGCAAGACCTTCCTCCTGCATCTGGCGCGCTCCGTCGCGCTGGAGAGGAGGCTGGTCACCGTGCACGCCGATCTCAACCCCGACCGCCGCCCGCACTCCGGCGGAGGACAGGTCCGCGGCCTGTACTCCGAGCTGATGCGCAACCTCGCCACCCGCGCCAAGCCGGACGGGGGAGCGCTCACCAACGTGATCGAGCGATTCGTCTCCACCGCGCTGACCGAGGCCCAGCAGACGGGAGCCGACCCGGGACAGGTCATCCGGGCGAGGCTGGCCCACCTGTCGGAGACGACCGGCGGCCGCGACCTCGCCGAGGTCGTCCGCGCCTACTGGAGGGGCCACGACACCGGCGACGAGCAGCTGAAGTCCGCGGCCGTCCGCTGGATGCGCGCGGAGTTCTCCACCACGACCGGGGCCCGCTCCGAGCTCGGGGTGCGCACGATCATCGACGACTCCACCGTCCACGACCACCTGAAGCTGATGAGCGGTTTCGTCCGGCTGGCCGGCTACGACGGGCTCCTGGTGTGCCTGGACGAGATGGACGACCTCTGCGAACCGGCCTCCGCGCGGGCGCGTGACTCCGGCTCCGGGCAGATCCTGCGCATCCTCGACGACACGCTCCAGGGCGGTGTCCCGCACCTGGGATTCGTCTTCGCCGGCACCCCCGAGTTCCTCCACGATCACGCGGTCCTGCGGTCGCGGCCGGCCGGCGACGCCCTCACCGAGGACGGGCGGGCGGGCCGTTCCGGACCGGTGCTGCACCTGGCCGCGTTCACCCAGGAAGACCTCTACGTGCTGCTGGCCAAGCTGCGTCACGTCCACGCCTTCGGTGATCCGTCCCGCTACCTGCTGGACGACGAGGCGCTGCCCGCCTTCATGCACCACTGCTCGGGCCGCATCGGCGAGACCTACTTCCGCACTCCCCGCACGACGATCAAGGCGTTCTGCGATCTGCTGACCGTGCTGGAACAGAGTCCCGGTGCCGACTGGCGGCAGATCCTGCCCTCCGTCGAGCCGGAGCAGGAGGCGAATCCCGGCCCGGCGCCCGTCGAGGATGAGGAGAGCGCCCCGGCTCCCGCGTGGAGCGTCCCGACCGGAACGGCGGGCTGAGGAAGCCGGTCACAGCAGGGAGTGTCGGCGAGGGGAGCCGGGCGACCCGGCCATCCGTCCGGCCCGAGTGCGCCGGATCCGACAGCACCGCCCGCGCCCCTCGGCGGGCACGAATCCCGGCTGCGGCGACGCGCGCGATTACGGGACGGCACCGGTTCGGATGCCGTCTCAGGCGGTGGCCAGCGCACGGGTCAGCACCTCCACGGCGCGGTCGATGTCGCCGAGGTCACTGAAACGGCCGATGCCCAGGCGGATGGTGCGCGCCGCCTGGTCGGGGGTGAGCCCGATGGCGGTCAGCACCGCCGAGGGTGCGCTGTGGCCGGTGTGGCAGGCGGCCTGGGCGGAGAAGGCCAGCTCGGGGGTGGCGGCCATCAGCTGCGCGGCGGTGAGGTGAGGCAGGGTGAGGCTGAGGTTGCCCGGCAGACGGTGGGTGAGCGAACCGTTGACCCGCAGATCGGTCCACGCGGCGGTAAGCCCGCCGAGGAGCCGCCGGCGCAGGGACAGGATTCGGGTGGCGTCGGCGTCGCGCTCGGCCAGGGCCAGGGCGGAGGCGGCGCCGAGGGCGACGATACCGGCCACGTTCTCGGTGCCGGCGCGCAGACCGTGCTCCTGCCCGCCGCCGACGAGCTGAGGCAGCGGGACGGGGGCGCCGCGCCGGACGTATAGAGCGGCGACACCCTTGGGCGCGTACATCTTGTGGCCGACGACGGTGAGCAGATCGACGCCGAGGGCCGCGACGTCGACGCCGACGGTGGCCGGGCTCTGAGCGGCGTCGGTGTGCAGCGGGATGCCGCGCTCACGGGTGAGGGCGGCGATGTCGGCCAGCGGCTGCAGGGTGCCGATCTCGTTGTTGGCGTGCATCACCGAAACCAGGATCGTGCCCGGCTCGATGGCGCGTGCGAGGTCGACGGGGTCCAGGCGCCCGTCGGCGCCCACGGGGACGCGGGTGACGCGGAATCCGGAGACGGCGAGCCGGTCACAGGCGGCCTGGGTCGCCGGGTGCTCGATGGCGGTGGTCACGATGTGCTCGCCCCGGCCGGCGGCGCGCAGGGCGTGAGCGGTGCCGACGAGGGCGAGCTGGTTGCTCTCGGTGCCGCAGGAGGTGAAGACGATCTCCTGCGGTTCGCGGGCGCCGATGAGCGCGGCCACCTGCGCGCGGGCGGTGTCGACCGCGGCGGCGGCGGTGCGGCCATAGGCGTGGGCGCTGGAGGGATTGCCGAACTCGGTGGTCAGGTAGGGCAACATGGCCTCGACCACGCGGGGATCGACCGGGGTGGTGGCCTGGTAGTCCAGGTAGATCGGCCGGCTGCTCATCGATCCTCCAGGGTGCGCCGAGGTGGTGGGGATCCGGGTGTGGAGCGGCGTCCCGAGGTGCCGGGGCCGACGTCCACGCAAGACGTCCACGTAAGGGGGAGAAGCGATGAGGAAAGCTCGCAACTCACCGAGCGCCTACAGCGTGGAGGTCCCGTTTTCGAGGGCGGGGAGGATGTCAATCCATGACGCGGATCGGGTTCCCCGACTGGAACGCGGCGATGTCCTCGACGGCGTCACGGTAGAAGATCTCGTAGACCTCGCGGGTGACATACCCGACGTGCGGGGTGAGCACGGTGTTGCCCAGCGCGCGCAGAGGATGATCGGCCGGCAGCGGTTCGGTGTCGTAGACGTCGAGCGCCGCGCATGCGATCTTCTTGCGCCGCAGGGCGTCCAGCAGGGCGTCCTCGTCGACGATCGGCCCGCGGGAGGTGTTCACCAGTATCGCCGTCGGCTTCATCGCGGCGAGTTCCGCGGCGCCGACCAGTCCGCGACTGCGGTCACCGAGCACGAGGTGGATCGAGAGCACGTCGGCCAGGGCGAACAGATCCTCCTTGGACACCGCCGTCACGCCGTGTTCGGCGGCTTTTTCGGGCGTCAGGTTCTGGCTCCAGGCAACGGTCTCCATGCCGAAGGCCTGGCCGATCCTGGCGACCTGCGCGCCAAGCCTGCCGAGGCCGAGCAGACCGAGGGTCTTGCCGTTCAGGCCGGTTCCGACGCCGACCTGCCAGCCACCGTCGCGCATGGACCCCACCTCGGCGGGGAGGTTCCTGGCGGCGGCGAGGATCAGCGCCCAGGTGAGCTCGGCGGTCGGATATCCGATGTATCCGGTCGTGGACACCACGATGCCGAGTTTCCGTGCCGCGTTGACGTCGATGGCGGCGTTGCGTGCCCCGGTGCTCACCAGCAGCTTGAGAGCGGTCAACCGGGCCAGTAGTTCGGCCGGGAATCTGGTGCGCTCGCGCATGGCGACGAGCACGTCGAAGCCGGCGAGCCGCTCGACGACCTCGTCGGCGTCGGCGAACGGTTCGGTGAACACCTCGATCTCGGCGTCGAGGGAGTCCCAATCGGCAAAGCTCAGCGCGACGTTCTGGTAGTCGTCAAGGATCGCGATCTTCATGACAGCAAAGCTACTACGAGGGCGTTCGCCGGGATTTCCTCCCGTCGGGCTTCGGTGCGACGCTGTCGTACCCGGTTCGCGATCACGGCGTGGATCGGCCATGGCGGCGCGCGGACCGATGCCGGGTCGTTCACCCTGCCGTGCCGCCCGGTGCCTGGGCCGGCAGGGCGGGCAGCGTCTGCGGCGAAGTGGCGAGCCCCGCGCCGGCCACGATGCCGGCGACCGTCGGGTCGTCGTCGAATGCCCTCTCCGGGAGCGTCGTATTGCCGGCGAGCGTCACGCCTTCGGGAGGATCGCCGGGATCGGCGTCCCAGAAGTTGCCGATGAACGCCACGTGCTCCAGCGGCGGCGACACGTTCAGCACCACCGGCGCGTCGGCCCGGTGGACGACGTTGCCCTGGACGGTGACCCAGGCGGCGCCGTAGTCGGTGTAGAGGCCGAAATTGTAGGGGGTGATCGTGTCGCGGACGACGTTGCCGCGGATCAGCGCGCCACTGGCGTGCGAGGAGCCCTGGTTGCCGGACACATAGATACCGCCGCCGTCGGCCAGCACCTGCATCGTGTCGTGCACCAGGTTGTTCAGCACCTGGGCACCGTGTCCCTCGTACACCACGATTCCCACATGTGGCACGTCGTTGACCTGGTTGTGCGCCACGACGGTGTCCCGGGTGCCGGACAGCAGGATGGCCGGTGAGCCGTGGTAGTCGCGGCCGACGTGGTGGACGTGGTTGTTCTCGACCCGGTGATGGCGCGCTCCCGAGCCGATCACCACACCGCCACCGGACACCTCGTCGATCACACTGTCCCGGAGCACGTTGCCGGTGCCGTCGCCGCGGAACTCCAGCGCGACCGCACCCAGCCGGGTGAACCGGCAGCCCTCCAGCGTGATCCGCGAGGTGTTCTCGAAGACCAGATTGCCGGGCACGGTGGCGGAGCCTCCGGGGACCGTGACCTGCCCCTGGCCTTCGGCGAAGGTGACCGTCTGGAGCGAGCCGCCGTCGTAGTAGCCGTTGCCGTGGTAGTGCAGGAATCCTTCCGGTTCGCCGGGCCGCAGCCAGGTCGCCTCCGCGAAGGTGATGCCGCGGAAGGCGACGTCGTGCACGTCCCTGGCGTGCAGCAGCGTCTCCAGCACCGGCGCCACCACGTCGTCGAGATCCTCGCCGGGGCGAGGCAGGTAGTGCAGGACGCCGCCGTCCAGCGCGAAGGTGCCCTCGGTCAGGAACTCGGGGCTGTTCTCGGCCGTGGTCGGGGCGTCGGCGCCGTTGAACTCCCCGGCGCCCGGGCCGTCCCAGGTGATGACCGACCGGTAGAGCCGCACGGCCCAGCCGAAAGCGGGCTGCGCCATGGTGACGGTCGTGGAGCGCCCGTCACCGGAGATCCGTGCCACCTGGCAGCGGGCCTCGGACCAGGGGTAGGCGCCCCGGTAGACGAATTCCACCTCGCCCTGCCAGTCCTGTGGCGCGAGATCATCGGTGACGTAGCCGGTCTCGGTCCGGGTCAGGCTGTGATCGAGGGAGATGGCGGCCCGTACGGCGCGGCGGCCGGAGACGTAGAGCTGGCGGGTGGCCAAGCCGGGGACCTCGGCTCGGCAGACGCCGTCGTCGCCCCTGCTCCAGCCGGTGATCCTCTGGCCGCCGCTGACGAGGACCTTCTCCTGTGCGGCGGTGCCATAGCCGTAGGCCTGGTAGACGACGCCGGAGTCGGGGGCCGAGAGCCGGAACGGCTCGGTGAGGCGATGGGTGCCGGACCTGAGGTTGATCACGCTGCCCGGCGCCGCCGCCATGCGGGCCCGGTCCAGTGAGGCGAACGGCCGCTCGATCGTGCCTGGACCGGAGTCGTCGCCTGACGGGTCGACAAAGAGCATGGAGGAGTCCTCTCATGTGTATGTGGTACACACATGGTATACAGCATATACGTAGAGGGGAGTCAAGATGGTGGAGCCGGAACGCGCTACCGAACTGCTGTGGGGGACGAGATCCAGGCACGGCCTCAGCCTGGAGCGGATCGTGCGGACCGCGATCGAACTGGCCGACGCGGAGGGCCTGTCTGCGGTGTCCATGCGACGGGTTGCCGAACGGCTCGGCTTCACCACCATGTCGCTCTACCGCCACGTGCCGGGCAAGGCGGAGCTGGTCGACCTCATGCGCGACGAGGTGCTGGGCGAGGGGGCGGACGCCGGCACCGATCACCGTTCGAGTTGGCGGGTGGAGCTGGAGGCGTGGGCGCGGGACGGATTGGCTCTCTACCGGCGGCACCCCTGGCTGGCCGAGTTCTCAGCGGCCCGGCGGGTACCCGGGCCGAACGCGGTGGCCCGCTTCGAGGGGGCGCTGGACGCGGTGGCGAGGGCCGGGCTGCCGCCCGCGGAGGTGGTGGCGGTGGTGACCCTCGTCGGCGGGTTCGTCGAGAGTGCCGCCCGGCAGATGGTGGAGACCGCGCGGACCGAACGGCGCACCGGCGTCAGCGAGGAGGAGTGGTGGGGTGGCCGAGACTCACTCTTCCAGCACCTGGACCGGTATCCGACGCTGAGCCGTATCTACCGGGAAGGGGGTTACGACGCACCGGTCGATCCGTTCGAGTTCGGCCTGCGGCGCGTGCTTGACGGAGTGGAAGTACTCGTCCGTGACGAAAGTCGTGATGAAACTCCCTGTGCGGTATGCGGTAAGGCCGTCGACGCTGGCGCCATGGGCAGGCCGCGGGACTACTGCTCCAGCGCCTGCCGGCAACGCGCCTACCGGACGCGCAAGGGTTGATCATCGGCCTTCGCGCGGTGGTCAGGGGACCATCCAGGACAGGACCGAGGTCTGGAGCGCGGACAGGACGCACAGGAAGGCGAGGAAGACCAGGCTCCAGCCGACGACCCGGCGGAAGATGTCGCCCTCCTTGCCGTTCAGGCCGACCGCCGCCGCCGCGATGACGAGGTTCTGCGGCGAGATCATCTTGCCCAGCACGCCGCCCGAACTGTTGCCGGCGGCCATGAGAAGCTCGGAGAGCCCGGCCTGGTTCGCCGCGGTGACCTGCAGGGCGCCGAAGAGCGAGTTGGACGAGGTGTCGGAGCCGGTGACCGCCACCCCCAGCCAGCCGAGGATCGGCGACAGCAGCGCGAACGCGCCGCCCGCTCCGGCCATCAGCGTTCCGAGCGTGATCGTCTGCCCGGAGGCGTTCATCACGAAGGCCAGAGCCAGCACCGTCATCACGGTGACGATCGCCCAGCGGAGCTGGTGGAGCGCCGTCCCGTAGGCCCGCAGAGCCCGTGGGACGGAGAGCCTGAGCGCGATCATGGTGATGAGACCCGCGACGAGCATCTGGCTGCCGGGTGTGGTGAGCAGGTTGAGGCTGAAGGTGGAGAGCGTCAGCTCCTCGCCCTGGGCGTTGAACAGATGGAGTCCCGGCCACTTCACCGTGTACGTCGCCCGGTCGAGGAGGCTTTTGACCGCGGGGATCTGGCAGACGACGAACACCGCGATGATGATCCCGTAGGGCGCGTACGCCCGGATGACGTCCGCGCGCGAGTCGGGGTGGGCGACGCGTTCGGCGAACTCGGGGGTCGGCTCGTCCGCCGCGCCGCCCGCGATCACGGCGGGCCCGGTGTACGGCTCGCGCGGACGCCAGACGCGGACCATCGCGACGACGGCGGCGGCGGACAGCAGGGCCGCGACGACGTCGGCCAGCGGCACCGAGACGAAGTTCGAGGTCGCGTACTGCCCGAGCGCGAAGACGATTCCGCAGACCAGCGCCACCGGCCACGTCTCCCGGACGCCGCGGAGCCCGTCCACGATGAGAACGAGCACCAGCGGGACGAACACCGCGAGGATCGGCGTCTGCCTGCCCACCATCGCGCCGAGGGTGTCGCTCGACAGGCCGGTCACCTTGCCGAGCGTGATGATCGGGGTGGCCATGGCCCCGAAGGCGACGGGCGCGGTGTTGGCGGTGAGCGCCAGCACGGCGGCCTTCAGCGGGTTGAAGCCGAGGGCGATCAGCATGACCGAGGTGACCGCCACCGGCGTGCCGAATCCCGCGAGCGCCTCGATGAGGGCTCCGAACGAGAACGCGATGATGATCGCCTGGATGCGCTGGTCGTCGCTCACCCGGGCGAACGAGCGCCGCAGCACGTCGAAGTGCCCGGTCGCGACGGTCATCTGGAAGACCCAGATCGCGTTGATCACGATCCACAGGATCGGGAAGAAGCCGAACGCCGCCCCTTCGGACCCGGCCAGCAGCGTCTGCCCGATCGGCATTCCGTACACCGCGACGGCGATCACGATGGAGAGGGCGAGGGATACGAGTGAGGCGATCCAGGCGGTCACCCGCAACACGCCGAGCAGTACGAACAGCACCAGCAGAGGAAGCGCGGCGACCAGGGCACTCCAGGCGAGGGAATGGGCGACGGGATCGAGAATCTGCTGGTACACGGCGGCCACCTCGCAGGTGTGCGGTTTTCCTGGTGATCAATGAGTTTTACCCCACTGGAGACCCTTGTAAAGGGTCTTGTAAATATCCCGATAAAGGCCCGGGAAGATGTGCTTCCGTACCTCGGCCTTTCCGTCGCCCGCTCTCGTCTCCGTCTGAGATCGGCTGGGGGAGTTCATTCCGCGTACGTGGTGCGGGCCTTGGCGTGGAAGGGGGCCGACTCGTCAATGGGGGACATGGGCTCGTCCGGTCGTCCTGCGCACGATGCGGCCGGCGGTAAGGAGAAGGACGATCGCGCCGAGGACGAGGACCGTCTGGCTGATCAGATTGGCGGGGCTCGCGGAGCCTTCGAGGAACAACAGGACGAAGCCGCCCCAGGCGTAGGTCAGCAGCGCGCCGCCTGCCAGAGCGAGACGATGCGTGGCGCCCCAGCCGCGGTGCCGTGACCATCGGGTGACCACGACCGTCATCGCGGCGATCAGCCCGATGCCCATGGCGACGCCCCACCAGCTTTCCGGGCGGACGAAGAACAGTCCCGATGCGACGAACCCCACTGCGCCGACCAGTCGAGGGTTCGGTGCCCGCCGGTCTGTCGCCGGACGGGGGCGGCGTCCGAGGGCGAACGCGATACCGATCAAAACCGTGATCACGGCGGCGGTGCCGATCCTCTGCGGCGTCGATGCGAGGAATCGTTCTTGTTCGTACAGGCCGTAGAAGAGCATGGCGGAGCCGAGGACGAACACGATGCCGGTAACGGCCAGGCCGAACCCGCCCAGCCAGGGTGTGGTGCTCCGGCGGGGCACCAGGGCTTCGACGACGGCAATCGGGACACCGATGCTCCAGATCACGTGCCCGGCGACGAACACCAGCGCGTAGTGGGCGCTGACGCCGAGCGCCGGGAGGTGCGCGACGCTCTGGAAGTCGTAGCCCTCGAAGGACGGGTTGAACAGCGACTGGTCGAGCAGACCCGCCTCGAGCACGCCGTACGCCGCCGCGAGCAAGAGAACGGTGGGCCAGCCGCGCCCGGTGCGGCGTGCCGCTTCGCGGATGAGGAGTGCTCCGCCGCCGTACATGGGCGCGAGAAAGAGCACGCCCAGGAGCTCGGATGGGGGAATGTTGCCGAGCAGATACTCCGCGACCAATGGGGCAAGGAGGAACAACCCGACCGCGGGTGCGATGCGGCGTGGCGTCCATGGCCGGCGGGAGGCGTCCGGGTGAGGGAGCTGGAGGTCGTTGAGGTGGCCGGCCGGGGCGGACGCGAGTCCGTGCCGGTGAGACGGGACGGTCTTCTCCGGTCGCGGTTCCGGTGGGGTGCTCCTGACTGTCATGACGGCTGGGTTTGCTCCGCGGCGATGACCACGACGACCCCCAGGGCCGCCAGGATCAGGTTCGCGAAGAGCTCGTAGCCGGTCAGGGCATCGAATCGGGGGAGGACGACGCGGTTGAAGAAGTTGAGGAACATACCGAAGAGGGGCTGGGCGGCCAGGTGGTCGACGGCTCCGCTGATGCCCTGGAGAACCATGACGATCCCCAGTAACTGGATGGGCTTGCGCATGATCCAACGCTAGACACCGCCGCTGTGACGAGGATCGGTCATCGGGATCTCCCCCTCCGACCTAGGTCTCTGTTCCCGGGCGCCACGGCCGACGAAAGTGCCGCTCGTCGCGACTTTGGTATCGTCCGCTGCTCGCAGGGACGGGGCTCTCCTATCACGCCGTAGGGTTTGGGAGGGTGAACAGATCTGCGATCACGTCCGCGAACCGGCGTGGCCTCCGCGACTGGCTCGTGGACACCGGCTTTTTCCTGTTCGCGGCGGTCTTCGGGGTCCTGACGGCTGCAGAGCGCCTCGGCGCGTCCTCCCTGGCCGGGCCGCAGTGGCTGTTCAACCTCGACCAGATCATCGGTGTGCTGGGCTGCGTCGCGCTGTGGCTGCGCCGACGCCGGCCGGTCGAGCTCGCGCTGGTGCTGATCGTCCTGTCGGCGTTCTCCGAGATGGTCGCCGGCGCGATGCTGGTGGCGCTGTTCACGGTCGCGGTGCGCCGGCCGCCGAGAACCACGGTGGTCGTCTTCGTGCTGAGCCTGCTCGCCGGGGTCGCCTATGCCATGCTGCGTCCCGACCCCGATGAGTCCCCCCTCCTGCTGTTTCTGCTGGGCGTCGCGATCCAGAGCGCCGTGGTCGGCTGGGGCCTGTTCATCCACCACCGGCGCCGGCTCGTGCTGTCGCTGTATGATCGCGCGGCCCGCGCCGAGACCGAGGCGCACCTGCGCGCCGAGCAGGCCCAGCACCATGCCCGTGAGGCGATCGCCCGGGAGATGCACGACGTGCTCGGCCACCGGCTGTCGTTGCTGAGCGTGCACGCCGGCGCGTTGGAATACCATCCCGGCGCCTCCGCCGAGGACATCGCCCGTTCGGCGAAGGTGATCCGAGAGAGCGCCCACCAGGCGTTGCAGGATCTGCGCGAGGTCATCGGCGTCCTGCGGGCCCCGGTCGGCGAACTGCCCCAACCCACCTTCGCCGACGTCCATCAACTCGTCGCCGAGTCGAGCCGGGCCGGGATGCGGGTGGACCTGCGGGAGGAGGTTGCCGGGACCGTCACCGACCAGGTGGGCCGCACCGCCTACCGGATCGTGCAGGAAGGCCTGACCAACGCCCGCAAGCACGCTCCGGGAGCGGAGGTCCGCGTCCAGGTGGCGGGGGCGCCGGAGCGGGGACTGACCATCGAGGTGTGCAACGCGGCTCCCGCCGTTTCACCCACATCCGACGCGCGGTCCGGTCAGGGCCTGGTCGGCTTGGCCGAACGCGTCGCCCTGGCCGACGGGCGCCTTGAGCACGGACCCACCGCCGCGGGTGGCTGGCGGTTGTGGTCATGGCTACCCTGGCCGCCATGACCACAACGGACCCCTGGACGGTGGGCGTGCTCATCGTCGACGACGACCCGCTGGTGCGCGCCGGGCTGACGATGATGCTGGGCGGCGCCTCCGACATCCGCGTGGTCGCCGAGGCGGGCGACGGCACAGAGGTGCTGCCCCTGGTCGATCGGCATGCCCCCGACGTGGTCCTGATGGACATCCGGATGCCCGCGATGAACGGGCTGGCCGCCACCGAGGCCCTGCGCGCCCGCCGTCACGCGCCGGAGGTGATCATCCTGACCACCTTCGACGCCGACGAGCACGTCCTGCGCGCCCTGCGCGCCGGCGCCGGCGGGTTCCTCCTCAAGGACACTCCGCCCGACGAGATCGTGACCGCGGTACGCCGGGTGGCCCAGGGTCACCCGGTCCTGTCCCCGGCGGTGACCCGGCGCCTCATCGCCCGCGTCGCCGGCTCGGGCCACGACCGGCGGCGCGCCCATGCCAGGGATCGCCTGGCACTGCTGAACGACCGTCAGCGCGAGGTGGCCGTCGCGGTCGGCCAGGGCCGGTCCAACGCCCAGATCGGGGCCGTGCTCCACCTCAGCGTCCCCACGGTCAAGACCCACGTCTCCGGCATTCTCACCAAGCTCGACCTCAACAACCGCGTCCAGATCGCACTGCTGGCCCACGACGCGGGGCTTCTGGACGACCAGGCCCCGGACTAGGGCTGGGCCGAACCGGCGAGGACGGGCACCTTGCGCTGAATGAGGTCGGCCATGGCGGCCTGTCCCTGCTGGTTGAGGTGCAATACGGCGTCCGGGCCTTCCTGCCCGGGCGCGAGTGCGTCGAACCCCCGGTAGAACTGAGGCTCGGACTCGCAGAGCGAATGACCCGCGAACTCGGGCTGGAGGTTGACCGAGTTCGTGTAGGGGCTGACGAACCGGACGTCGACCCGCTGCGCCCTGGCGGCCAGCGTGGCCAGGCGCAGGGTCGCGTCCAGCGCGCTGGCGACGTTGTTGCCTTCCACGCGCTCCTTGCCGCTGAACACCTGGCTGTCGCAGATCGGGTCCAACGGCACCCCGGTGGCGTTCTCGCCCCGGGTGACCTGCCGGCCGTACCCGGTCACCACGATCTTGGCCTGCGGGCTGCGGGTCTTGATGTCGGTCAGGAGGGTGTTCAGGGCCTTGCCCATGCCGGGCAGGCGGCTGAGGATCGCCTTGGTGGGCGCGCCCGTGCAGTCCGTCTGGATGCACACTCCGCCGTATCCGGCGAAGTCGACGTCGGTGGTGCCGATGCTCAGCATCACCACGTCGGTGTCACGCCGGAGCGCGTCCAGCTGCGGGGGCTGGTCCTTGAACGTCTGTCCCAGGGTGCTGATGGCCGCGCCGCTGCAGGTGACGTTGGTGAAATTCACCGTCCTGCCGCTCTGGCCGAGCCGGTAGTTTCCGGCACCGGTGCCGGATCCGTAGGAGTCGCCCAGCGCCACCACGTCCAGTGACGCCGATGAGCCGGCAGCGGCGACGGCGACCGGGGCGGTGAGCACACTCAGCGCCCCGATGACTAACCTCGGGCTTTCACGGTGAATATCGCCAGCCTTGATCGTTTACATGAGAAAAGTGCCTTTGAACTGGGATGATCGGACTTGTCTAAGGTCCCGTCCACACCAGCTCAAGAGGCACTTTTCACGTGAAGACTATCGCTTCGCGACCCAAGATCGTCATGTCCGCCGACGGCTCCGGGCTCATCTCCCAATCAGGCGCGCTGCTGTTGCTGGAAACGCTGCGCGTCACCGGCCTGGACCAGGCCCTGTCGGAGCAATTGCAACGATGGCGACCGGCCCGCGCGATCCACGATCCCGGAAAGATCATCGCTGATCTCGCCGTCAGCCTCGCCCTGGGAGGCGACTGCCTGGCCGACATCGCGATACTGCGCTCTCAGCCGGAACTGTTCGGCCCCATCGCCTCTGACCCGACCGTCTCCCGGCTGATCGACCGGCTCGCCACCGACACCGCCAAAGCCCTGAAAGCGATTCGACGCGCACGCGCCATCGCCCGTGAACACGCCTGGACCCTCGCCGCGTCAGCCGCGCCCGGAGCCGACGGCCAGCTAATCCCCATCGATCTGGACGCCACCATCGTCATCGCCCACTCTGAGAAGGAAAACGCCACCCCGACCTGGAAGAAAACCTTCGGCTTCCACCCCATGACCGCCTTCGCCGACCACGGCACCGACGGAGCCGGTGAGCCACTGGCCCTGGTGCTGCGAGCGGGCAACGCCGGCTCCAACACCGCCACCGACCACATCAACGCCACCGTCTTGGCCCTGGCCCAACTGCCCCGGGCCCGACGCCGTCAGATTCTGATCCGCACCGACTCAGGCGGCGGCACTCATGAGTTCCTCACCTGGCTGACCCGTCCAGGCCGGTGGTTGAAATACTCCATCGGCTTCACCATCACCGACGACATCGGCGCCGCGATCGGTCGCTTGCCCGCCAGCGCGTGGACACCCGCCTACGACGCCGAGGGGCAGGTCAGAGCAGGCGCCTGGGTCGCCGAGATCACCGGCCTGGCGAACCTGACCTCCTGGCCCAAGGGCATGCGCGTCATCGTCCGCAGGGAGCGCCCGCACCCCGGTGCGCGGCTGCGCTTCACCGACCCCGGCGGGCACCGCTTCACCTGTTTCGTCACCAACACCAAGCAAGGCCAGCTCGCCGATCTGGAGCTGCGCCATCGTCGCCGCGCCCGCGCCGAGGACCGCATCCGCTGCGCCAAGGACACCGGCCTGCGCAACCTGCCGCTGCACGATTTCACCCAGAACCAGATGTGGTGCGAGATCGTCGCGTTGGCCGGCGACCTCATGGCCTGGATGCAGATGCTCGCCCTGCAGGGCCCGGCCCGCCGCTGGGAGCCCAAACGCTTGCGGCTGCGCCTGTTCGCCGTCGCCGGACGCCTGGTCCACGGCGGCCGGCGGCTCCGGCTCCGCATCGCCGCCCGATGGCCCTGGGCACCGCAGATCATCGCCGCCGTCACCCGCCTGCAAGCCCTGCCGGCACCGCCCTGACCAGCATCAAGCCGCTCCACCGACCAAGAAAGGACACCCACGGGCTCGTGGAACCCCGCCCACCCGGCGCGACAGCCGGGCCACCACGCTGACCAGGAAGCGAAATCACGCCTCAGCCAAATGCTTCAGCCGACCACACGAAGATCACGAAAGATCGAGGCTAACCTCGGGCTTTCACGGTGAATATCGCCAGCCTTGATCGTTTACATGAGAAAAGTGCCTTTGAACTGGGATGATCGGACTTGTCTAAGGTCCCGTCCACACCAGCTCAAGAGGCACTTTTCACGTGAAGACTATCGCTTCGCGACCCAAGATCGTCATGTCCGCCGACGGCTCCGGGCTCATCTCCCAATCAGGCGCGCTGCTGTTGCTGGAAACGCTGCGCGTCACCGGCCTGGACCAGGCCCTGTCGGAGCAATTGCAACGATGGCGACCGGCCCGCGCGATCCACGATCCCGGAAAGATCATCGCTGATCTCGCCGTCAGCCTCGCCCTGGGAGGCGACTGCCTGGCCGACATCGCGATACTGCGCTCTCAGCCGGAACTGTTCGGCCCCATCGCCTCTGACCCGACCGTCTCCCGGCTGATCGACCGGCTCGCCACCGACACCGCCAAAGCCCTGAAAGCGATTCGACGCGCACGCGCCATCGCCCGTGAACACGCCTGGACCCTCGCCGCGTCAGCCGCGCCCGGAGCCGACGGCCAGCTAATCCCCATCGATCTGGACGCCACCATCGTCATCGCCCACTCTGAGAAGGAAAACGCCACCCCGACCTGGAAGAAAACCTTCGGCTTCCACCCCATGACCGCCTTCGCCGACCACGGCACCGACGGAGCCGGTGAGCCACTGGCCCTGGTGCTGCGAGCGGGCAACGCCGGCTCCAACACCGCCACCGACCACATCAACGCCACCGTCTTGGCCCTGGCCCAACTGCCCCGGGCCCGACGCCGTCAGATTCTGATCCGCACCGACTCAGGCGGCGGCACTCATGAGTTCCTCACCTGGCTGACCCGTCCAGGCCGGTGGTTGAAATACTCCATCGGCTTCACCATCACCGACGACATCGGCGCCGCGATCGGTCGCTTGCCCGCCAGCGCGTGGACACCCGCCTACGACGCCGAGGGGCAGGTCAGAGCAGGCGCCTGGGTCGCCGAGATCACCGGCCTGGCGAACCTGACCTCCTGGCCCAAGGGCATGCGCGTCATCGTCCGCAGGGAGCGCCCGCACCCCGGTGCGCGGCTGCGCTTCACCGACCCCGGCGGGCACCGCTTCACCTGTTTCGTCACCAACACCAAGCAAGGCCAGCTCGCCGATCTGGAGCTGCGCCATCGTCGCCGCGCCCGCGCCGAGGACCGCATCCGCTGCGCCAAGGACACCGGCCTGCGCAACCTGCCGCTGCACGATTTCACCCAGAACCAGATGTGGTGCGAGATCGTCGCGTTGGCCGGCGACCTCATGGCCTGGATGCAGATGCTCGCCCTGCAGGGCCCGGCCCGCCGCTGGGAGCCCAAACGCTTGCGGCTGCGCCTGTTCGCCGTCGCCGGACGCCTGGTCCACGGCGGCCGGCGGCTCCGGCTCCGCATCGCCGCCCGATGGCCCTGGGCACCGCAGATCATCGCCGCCGTCACCCGCCTGCAAGCCCTGCCGGCACCGCCCTGACCAGCATCAAGCCGCTCCACCGACCAAGAAAGGACACCCACGGGCTCGTGGAACCCCGCCCACCCGGCGCGACAGCCGGGCCACCACGCTGACCAGGAAGCGAAATCACGCCTCAGCCAAATGCTTCAGCCGACCACACGAAGATCACGAAAGATCGAGGCTAAGACCATGAACGGTAATCTCATACTGAGATCTTGCTGATTCCGGAACATATGGTCTATAGCTGACTGCCTATTGTCCGATTATGACCATTACTGATCTTTAATTCGTGATGTCGGGTGGCATGGTCACAGAGTGCATTAGGGTCAGGCCGGTCTCGGCCAGGCCCCCGTTGACCAGGTGCGGACGGTACTGGATCTTCTTCAGGCCGCGTTTGACGACGCGAACGAGCTGACGAAAGTCGGCGACAGCGAGGTTGGCCAACACGCCCCGCTTGAGCAGTGACCAGATGCCCTCGGCCGGATTGAGATTCGGGGCGTAGGCCGGGAGCTGGAAAACCGTCAGCCATGAGGCGTTCTCCGCAGCGAACGCCCGCATGCCCGGCACCAGATGCAGGGAGAGGTTGTCCCAGATGAGCACGATCGGCGCGCCGAGCTCCAGGTGCGCGGTAACGATCAGGTCGCGGTAGTCCATCCAGGTGAAGCTCTTGGATTCACCCTTGCGCCCCCGCCACAGATGCAGCCGGTAGATCAGCCGAGATCGGTGCCCGGGTTTGTAGCAGACCAAGGCGGCGATGCTCACCCGACCGGTGCCGCCGCCGCGTACCCGCACCACCGGCGTCTGTCCGCGTCGGCCCCAGGTGCGCGCCCGTGGCGGTCTCATCCCCTGGCCTGATTCGTCTTCGAAGCAGATCCAGGCGCCGCGGGCCGCCGCGGTTTTTCCACGGTCGGCCATACCTCTTTCTTCCACACCTCGATGGCCGCGTCGTCGCGCTCGATCGCCCGTCGCGCCGGTCGCTGACACGACCAGCCGTTGCGACGCAGCAGCCGCCACACGCCTTGGACGGTGTAGCCGATGTGGAAACGTCGGCCGATCAGCGTTTTGATCCGCATCAGTGTCCAGCGCTGGTCGGCGAACCCGCAGGCCAGCGGGCCTTGTTCCAGGTCGCGCTCCAGCCGGGCGAACTGCGCCTGACTCAGCCGTGGCAGCGACGGCGGGCCTTTGGAGTGCAACGCCTGGGCGCCGCCCTGCGCGTATCGCATACCTCCGTGATATCGCACGGACCGGGAGCGATTAGCACCGCCCCGACATCACGCATTCAACCTCAATAGCAGCGACCGCCCGTATTGTTGCTCGACCAGAACGCCGTGGGCGTTCATAGCAACATCCATGAGCGCGTCGGCGCCTCCGAGTAGCACCAGTGCTAGCAACAACGCCCACCACGATGGCGCCAACCCAGGCAGCATTAGACACGCACACAAGGCGGCGATCGCCACAAGGAGTATGCGGCGACTCCCAAAATGATCCACAAACATGCCTGCGAAAAATGTGAATATCAGTCCACCCAGACCAACACCTGTCAGTGCTACCCCCAGCGTCGTCGCATTGATGGCCAAGTCTTCTTGAACTGAAGGAATACGGGGAGCCCAGCTGGCGAACGCCGCGCCATTGGTGAAAAAGGCCACCAGGACAGCCCGTCGTGCTCGACGGAGAACCGTCGGGTCAATGCTGGGTTCGGTCAACAACTTGTCTCCTCGTTTCCGCGCAGAACCAGGGAAGCAACCAATTTTCATCCGCACGACGAGCGGTGTCAGCTGACTGCAGCTGTGAATCTGGCGAGCCAGCTGAGATCATCATTGATGTTCAGTGAACGATGCCGGTTCGCGCGGGATCATCTGCGCAGGTCGGGCCTAGTCATCTAGCCCGACATCGCTCATCCAAGTTCAGTAAAACGGCGGCGCCACGGGTCCCGTGGCGGCCTGCCACGGCACGTCGCCCGCATCCGTGACGTCCCGTGCCGGGACAAGCGGCCGGCCGCGGCGCGCCGGTGCGTTCCCGGCCTCTCACGCGGGGCCGGCGACCCGGTCGAGCTGGTGGCGTAGCACCGCCAGGGCGCTCTCGGCCTCGCGCTGCCCCGCCAGGACGCTGGAGCCGAGCCCGGCCGACGTGGCGAGCAGGGCCACGGCCTCCAGGTCGGGGTCGAGATCACCGGTGACGTCCCCGTCCTGCCGTGCCTGTCGCAACTGCGACGCGATGAAGGACTCCATGACGTTCGGCGCGGACAGCAGGGGATGCGCGGCCAGAGCCGGGTCGGTGACGGCCAGCATCGCGTACGAGGTGTAGATCAGGTGGAAGGTCCGGCTCTGCTCGTCGGTCGGCAGGGCTTCCACCAGGATGGCCTCGACCACCTGCCGCGGGCGCGGGGCGGCGCCCACGGTCTGGAGCCGCCGCATGACCCGCCGCGCCATCTGCTCGCTCAACTGCTCCAGCGCGAAGAGCACGAGCTGCTCCTTGGTCTCGAAGTAGTGCTGCACCAGGTGCAGCGAGACTCCCGCCTCGGCGGCGACCGCGCGCATCGTGGCGGCGTGCAGCCCGCGCTCACCGGCGACCCGCAGCAACGCCTGGGCGATCTCGCGCCGTCGCCGGTCGCGCTCCTCGGCACGTGTCATGCGGCGGTCCTTCCTCTGGACGACGAACGGATAAAGATGGTACGACTGTATCGGATACATACGTATCAAGTTTGCGAACCGGGAGGACCACATGAACGACGGCGGTACTCGTTCCGGAACGGGTCACTTCATCGACACGGAGACCAGACAGGCGTTCGACATCGCCTACGAGCGGGCGATGTCTCTGTGGCCGCCCCAGCACGACCGGTTCGACATCGAGACCCGTTTCGGCACCACCCGCGTCTACCGGTACGGCGTCGACCAGGGGGAGCCGATCGTTCTGCTGCACGGCCACGGCGCCAACGCCTCCACCTGGTACCGCCAGATCGAGACGCTCGGCGCGAGGCATCCCGTCTACGCGGTCGACATCATCGACGACCCCGGCGGCAGCGTGCAGCGCCTGCCGGTGACCGGCAGCACCGACGCCGCCGCGTGGCTGGACGAGGTCTTCGAAGGTCTCGGCCTGGAGCGCGTCCACCTGGTCGGGCACTCCTACGGCGGCTGGGTCGCCCTCAACCAGGGCGTCTACGGGGACTCCCGGCTGGCCAGGCTCACCCTCATCGACCCCGGCGGACTGGAGAAGGTGCCGCTGAGGTTCCTCGCCAGTCTGGTGGTGGCCGTGTTCGCCATGCAGGCGCCCGCGTCGTGGCGGCCGAGGCTGGCCCGGCTGCTGGCCGAGGCCGCGCTGGCGGAGCTTCCCGAGATCATGGCACCGGTCATGATCGGCGCCCGGGCGTTCCGGCCGTACCGCAAGCCCACGAGGTTGTTCACCGACGAGGAACTGCGCGGCGTCACCGTGCCCACCCAGGTGATCCTCGCCCGTCGTACCAAGCTGATGCGCCCTGCCCGCGCACTCGCCCGCGCGCGGCGGCTCCTCCCGCTCACTCGCGGCGAGATCGTGCCGGGGGTCGGGCACGGCATACCCCAGGAAGCCCCCGACCTGGTCAACGAGCGCATCCTCACCTTCGCCGGTGAGGCGATCGCTCCGGGCTGAGGCGGACCGGACGGGGCTTCCCTCGGTGCCGTCGAGGCGGGGTCAGGTCGCGAAGACCTGGGAGTCGTCGGCGAACGCCTTGAACTCCAGGGCGTTGCCCGCGGGGTCGAGCAGGAACATCGTCCACTGCTCGCCCGCCTGGCCCTCGAAACGGATGTAGGGCTCGATGACGAACGCCGTACCGGCCGCGCGGAGCCGGTCGGCGAGCTTGTGGAACTCGGGCGTCGTCAGGATCAGGCCGAAGTGCGGCACCGGGACGTCGTGGCCGTCGACGGGGTTGTGGACGCTCTGGGAGCGGCCGGGGGCCAGATGGGTCACGAACTGGTGGCCGTGCAGGTTCCAGTCGACCCAGGACTCCGAGCTGCGGCCCTGCTCCAGGCCGAGCACCTCGCCGTAGAAGTGGCGCGCTGCGGCGAGGTCGTCGACGGGCATCGCCAGGTGAAACCGCGGTATCGGGGAGTCGAGTGTGGTCATGGGTGATCTCGCCGCCTTCCGGGGGCCGGGGGGAGTTGGCCGGTGAGCCCAGGTTACCGACATCGGTCACGGTCGCAGGGGCGCCACCCCGCCCGGACGCTCACGGAGCCGGGGGAGTCACCCGGGGGAGGGCGGGCATCGTTCGGACGGCCAGGACGACGAGTGCCGGCCCGCACAGCAGGAGCGCGACGAGCTGGCCGGCGGTCACGGCCGTCATGATCTGGCTGATCGGATCGACGGCCTGGAAGGTCAGGCCGGAGACGCGGGCGAGCGCCACGGGCACGACCAGGATCGCCAGGGCCAGCGGCAGGGAGGGAGTCCGCCAGGCGGGAACCCGCAGGCGCATTACGGCACAGGTCACGCTCGCGGCCAGAAGGGCCAGGCAGGCCAGTCCCGACGGGTCCAGCCACGGCCACAACCATGACCAGGTCCACAGGTTGACGGTGGGTGCCGGCACGAACCTGCTCAGCAGGTCCAGGGCCGCGTAGAGCACGACGCCCGCGCCGACGGGCAGGGCGGCCACCCACGGGGGACGGCGTACCCGCGGCGCGTCACGATGGAATCCGGCCGACAGCGCCAGGACGGACACCATGAGCGGAAGGCTCTGTACGATCGTGATCCACTCGCCGGAACCCCAGCTCAAGCCATTCGCGGGGAAGTAGTACAGCGCGAGCGCGAGCAACGTCAGCGTCTTCGCGGCGCGCGGGCGAGCGCGGACGAGCGAGGCGAAGGCCGCGATCCACAGGAGGCCGCCGAGTCCTCGCGCGATGTTCCACAGCCGCTCCCCGGACCCGGCGGCGCCCAGGATGGTCTGGTAGTCGACGGGTGGCGAACCGAAGAGCCCGAGGGACCGCAGAAAGTCTCCCAGCCAGACGCAGCCCATCATCGCCTGGAAGAACAGTCCCAGCACGGCCACCAGGCGGACCGCCTCACCCCAGGCGAAGAACCTCGGCGTCGCGCCGGTGCCCCCCAGGCGCACGCGGACCGACAGGGCGGCGACGCTGGCGATCTCCGACCAGCGCGGCCGGGGGTTGTCGGCATCGGAGAGATCTCCCGCCCCCTCCAGGAAGGCGCTGACCATCTCCTCCTCCCGCCCGGCGCGGTAGGAGGCGGGCAACAGCCGCAGCACGTAGCGGTAGCGGTCTTCCAGAAGACTCACGCCACGCCCCCCGCATACCGGGCGCGCAGCCGCTCGCGGGCGCTTTCGACGTTCGCGGCCAGCCGTACGGCCTCCGCCTCCAGGGCGCGGGCCCCGGACTCGGTGAGCCGGTAGTAGCGGCGCAGCCGTCCCTGCTGCGCCTCCTCGCGGTCCAGCGCCACCAGCTCGTCGGCGGCCAGCCGGTCCAGCACGCCGTACAGCGTGCCGATCTTCAGATCCACCCGCCCGCCGGACAGCTTCTCGACCTCCCGCACGATCCCGTAGCCATGCCGTGACTCGTCGACCAGCGCGGTGAGGACGAGGAACGCGGGTTCCGTCATCGTTCGTGGACTCATGAATGCCATCATATATTGGGAAGCAGGATATTAGTGCCGCATCAGGCAACGTTTGCCCTGTTGACTACGGCACGTAGGCGCCGGTCGTCGGCGTGGCGGTTTCGCCAGATGATGTAGCGGCGGATCATGCTGCCTTGCTCTTTGTGGCTGGGGTGGTCGGTGCCGTCGAGGGTGAAGTAGCGCAGGGCGGTGAACTGGGCCTCGATTAACCGGCCCTGATCGGTGGGGTCAAGTATCGGTGCTTGGGGTGGCGTGTCGGGTGAGCCGGTCGAGGTGGCCTTGAAGGCTGGCGATGACGCGAGCGTGGCGGGCGATTTCGGTGTCCCAGCCGCGTTCGGCGGCATCGTCGCGCAGATGGGTGACGTCGGCGAGTTGGGCTTGGAGCGCGGGGATGAACTCGGTGGCGGTGACGAAGTTGTCGCATTGTTCGCAGATGTTGGCGTAGGGGCAGGCCTCTGCGGCCAACTGCCGAGAGCAGTAGCCGTGCGCCACCCGGGTCTTGAGCATCTCCTGGCGGAGCCATTGGATGCGATCGGGAACGATGGGCTTGCCGACGGGTGCGATGGTGAGGGTCAGTCGGGTGCGAGCCTTGCCCATGGCCTCGTCATAGGCGGCTCGGATAGTGGGCGCGGCCAGCGAAGCATAACGCAAGGTCATCTCGGTGGACACATGACCGAGTAGCGCCATGAGCGCTTGCAGCGACATACCGGCGTTGACGAGATCGGTGGCGTAGGTATGGCGGAGCTGATGCGGGGTGAGGTTCAGAGGTTGTCCATCACGGCCGCGCAGTCCGGCGGCGGTGGCAGCGTCGTGGAGTCCTTGGCGCAGGCGGTAGGCGGTCAGCCGTCGGCCGCGTTCGAGGAACAGGAAGTCTGCCGGACGGTCCAGGCGGGGGTGGGGCAAGGCTCGCTGCGGGCCACGCAGGGCCATCCACTCGTCGAGGACGGCGAGGGTCGCCGCGTCGAGCGGGACGGTGCGTTCGGTGGCGAGCTTGCCGATGGGCACCTTCAACCAGCTGCCATGGCTGGCCGAGTCCCAGATGCAGTCCAGTTCGAGGTCGAGCAGCTCGCCGAGGCGGATGCCGGTGCCACGGAGCAGGATCAGCCCGATGCGGGCGAACGGGTCGGACAGCTGATTGATCGCGGCCAGCAGGTTCCGGTCGATGTCGGGTGCCAGTGCGCGTGGGAGTGGCTTGTCCAGCCGGGGGATGTCGCTGGGGAACAGCAGTCGGTGGGGTGGGCGCTCGCTCCAGCCCCACAGGGTCAGGTCGTCGAGGAAGCAGCGCAGGTCGATGATGCTTCGCTTGCTGACGACGGCGGAGACGGGCTGGTCGCGGGCCACACGGCCACGCCAGGGTCGCTTGTGGTTGTAGATGAGGAAGCCTTCGATGTGCTCTCGGGTCAGCTCGGTCAAGTTGTGCACCCGGGGGTGGTGAGCGGCCAGGTATTCGGCGAAGGTGATCAGGCTGTCGGCGCGGAGATCGACCGTGTTCGGCCGCAGGGTCGTGGCCGCGGTGGTCAGGTAACGCAGCGCGATCTTGCGGATGTGTGGCTGAGGGATGGCGTGCAGGCGCTGCTCCAAGGTGGCCTTGACCGCTCTGGCCTGACGCGGTGGTCGCTGACAGATCCGTAGCTCGTAGCAGGCTTGATGCAGGCTGAAGGCTCGCGAGGAGTTGTGCGTCCAGGTGTGCGGACCGGCGCTGGGCGCAGCGGCCAGGGCGTGAGCGAAGGCGTCGAAGGCGTCGTCGGTGAGTTCATCGAGGGTCTTGCCGCTGGTGAGGCAGAGCAGGCTCAGCCCGCCGCGCGAGACGTCCTTGGTCCAGGTGGCGCTCCAGCCGAACCGCTCAGCGATCTGGACGATGCGGGCGACATCGTCGGGGTGACGTGAGGTCCACTCCTGGTAGAGGTCGCCGGGGTTCTTGGCGATCAGGAGGTCCAGGTCAGGTCGCAGGTGTCCTTCGACGAAGCACCAGGTGAGGAACGACCAGGCGCCGGTGCGTTGGAGGTCGGCCAGCCGGACGGGTGTGGGTCTGGTCATCCATTCGGCCGGTCGGGGGTGGATCGTCAGCAGGCGCTGGGCGGCGTTGCGTCGCAACCGCTTGGCGTCCGGGCCGATGGGCAGCTGGGCAACTGCCTCGGCATAGGCCACCAGCAGGTCCGGCGATCCTTGCCGGCGCAGCGTGAGGGCGGCTGGGGCGCTCATGACTGCCTCGCCCGGGCCTTGGCGTACTCGGCCGCGAGAATTTCTGGGGCAAGGTGCACGTAGGCGGCGGTGGTTTCGGGGTTGGTGTGGCCCATCAGGTCACGCAAGACCAGCAGGTCGATGCCGGCGGCGGCTAGTTCGGTGCCGTAGGTGTGGCGCAGCCGATGCGGCCGGACCCGGGTCGCGCCGGAGGTCTGCCGATGCGTGCGGAAGATCCGCCGCAATCCCGCCTCGGTGAGTGGCCGGCCAGTGGCCGGCCCACGCAGCACGACGAAACATTCGGCGCTCAGGCACCCGGCGGGGCGTTCCTCGCGCAGGTAGGCCGATAGTTCGGCGAAGAACGCGCCATCGACCGGCACGAGGCGTTCCTTACCACCTTTACCCGTGACGCGGACGCGGCGCAGTCCCATGTCCACCTGTGCCAGCCGCAGCGAGCGGACTTCCGCGGCGCGTAGCCCGCCCAGCAGCATCAACAAGACGATCGCGCGATCACGGAAAGTACGCAGATCGGCCAGGAAGACGGCGATGTCGTCCGGGTCGAGCGCCTCGGGCAGCAGACGCGGTTGGCGGACCAGTCGTCCGCCGGTGCGGGGCTTACCCGCTCCGATATGACCGAGCAAACCACGCTGTTTGGCCCGCAGGCCGCTGGACCGGCGGGCCGCCGGGACCGGATTGTCGGCACGAGTTCCGGTCGTGACGGCGAATTCGAAGAGTCCCCGCACGGCGGCGATTCGCCGGTTCATCGTCGCCGGTGCCGCGCCACGCCGTTCGGCCAGCCGCACCACCGTGCCCGTGCTCGCGCCAGGGCGCTGCTGCCAGGCCAGATAGTCGAACAGATCGGTGGCCACCACATCGCCCAGCCCGGACAACCGCTCGGCCAGGAACCGCAAGAAGTTGAGCAGGTCATAGGCGTAGGCCCGCACCGTTGCCGGCGAGAACGCCCGCGCTCCCAGATGCGCCAGGAACTGGTTGACCAGTTCAGTGTCTTGGCCGCTTCCACTGAGGTGATCTCAGCAAGATCAATAAGGGCGGTTGCGATTCGATGCCTCTAAAATGACGTCGGCAGACATGAATCGGGATGGATCGCGATGCCCCTGAAACAGGCGTGGAGCTTTCGGTAGAAGAGGTCTCACCACAAGTCTTCTTCGATCCAGAAAGCCCCACGTGATCACCTATCGTGCCACGCTTGACGTCTCTCGGGAGCTGGTTTGCCACCTCTCCCTGCTGCTGTCGGCCGAGCGCCGCCGACTGGGCACCCGCTCGGGTTCTCGGGCTCTGACCTGTTTTGAGCAGGCGGTGATGGGGTTGCGCTGGTTTCGCGACCGCACCGACCGGGCTGCCCTCGGCCGCGACCACGGCGTCTCCCGCGCCACCGCCTACCGCTACATCGACGAGGTCATCGACGTCCTGGCCGACCAGGCGCCCGATCTGCACCACGCCCTGCGGCGCGCCACCGACGCCGGCCTCACCCACCTGATCTTGGACGGCACCGTCATCGCCACCGACCGCTGCGCCGAGAAGACCATCAGCGTCAAAGGTGAACCCATCGACCTGTGGTACTCCGGAAAGACCCGCCACCATGGCGGTAACATCCAGGCGCTGTCCGCGCCCTGCGGCCTGCCGCTGTGGGTGTCGGCCGTCGAGCCCGGATCGGTGCACGACCTGACCGCCGCCCGCACACACGTCCTGGGAGCGCTGTACAAAGCCGCCGCCGACGGCCTGCCCACCTTGGCCGACTCCGGCTACGACGGTGCCGGCATCGGCATTCTCACCCCGGTCAAACACCCCGCCGACGGCCGGCCCCTCGACCTCGACACCCGCACCCGCAACGCGCTCCTGCGCGCCCTACGCTGCCTGGGCGAACGCGGCTTCGCCCTGCTCACCCAACGCTGGCGCACCCTCCAGCGCATCACCGCCAGCCCCAGCAGAATCGGCGACGTCGTCAAAGCCGCACTCGTTCTCACTCATTTCGAACACGGCTACCTGAAATGAAAGTCGCTGAGATCACTTCACTGATGCGATGACCGTCGCCAGTCAGAATGACACGCTGCCTCATGGCCCTCCCCCAGGGACACCAGCCGATTCTGACGGCTGCCGACTCCCCGATGGAGAACCTCAGGCAACCCGGGCGAGTCCTCCGCCCGAAGGCCGGTTAACAGAGATGCGGTTCAGCCACGAGGAGTTGGTCGGGGTGTAGGCGATCTCGACGTTGTTGGCCTCGGCCCAGTCCGCTACCCTGCGGCACCGCTTGGTGGTCAGGTGCGGGGAGTAGGTGTCGCACACGATCGCCAGGCGGACGTTTGGCGGGTAGAGGGTCCGCAGGTAACGGTAGAACTCCAGGAACTTCGACCGGTTCTTGGTCTTCTTGATGTGCCCGTAGAGCTTGTCCCTGGCCAGGTCATAGGCAGCGAACAGGTGCCGCACCCCGTGGGGGCGGGTGTAGGTCGCGCGGCGTCTCGGTCGGGGTTCGCGGTCGGGGTCCTTGTGCGTGCCGCCGCGTTCGGCCCACTGGCGTCCCGGATGCGGCTGGAGGTTCAGCGGCCCAAACTCGTCCATGCAGAACACCACCTCCGGTTCGCCTTTCTCGGGTATGACCTCGCCATCGGCGATCGCGTGCAGGTGCTCGACACGAGCCTTCTTGGCCGGGTAGTCCGGGTCGTGGGAGGTCTTCCAGGTCTTCACCCGTTGAAAGGTGACGCCTGCCGGGTCGCTATCGCAGATAACCGCGTGAAGTCAGCAGCTCCCCGAGGAATTCCACCCCGCCCCGTAGGGAGTGCGGCCCGAACACGCCAGAGACGGCCCGAGCGCCGGGCCTCCTACGGGAACTGCTTCACCTCGCGGCCGATGTCGTCGATCGGGCCGAGGATCGTCCAGCCGGGCCCGAGGGGGCGGGTGGAGCGGAAGCCGTGGGCGTCCGCGTACTCCTCGGCCTCCTCCGCGGTGTCCTCGGGTGCGCGCATGATCGTGTAGCGCGGGGGGTCCTCGTGGTAGAAGCGGTAGAACGTGCGGCCCTCGTCCTTGGGCTGGTAGAGGATCACGCTGACGCCCCAGAGGGCGTCGTACACCTTCTGGTCGCGCGGGGGCGTCGTCGTGCACGTGTCGGAGGGGCGGCCGGGCTCGCGGACGCAGGTCCGGTACCCGCTCCAGTCGATGCGTTCGGCGCGGGGGTGTTCCGCGATCAGCTTCCGCATCCGGGCGTCGGCCCGGGCGAAGGCGTCCTCGCGGCGGTCGTACTCCTGCTGCAGCCGGTTGAAGCGCTGCTCGTCGAAGCCGCTGCCGAAGTGGGCCTCCAGGCCCGCGAGGACGGCGACCCACCAGGCCAGGTACCCGGCCGTCACGACGAGCAGCGTGACGACCAGGACCCGGCCCGGCGAGCGCCTGTGGGGCATCAGGTCGGCGAGGTCAGAACGTGCCGCTGATGGGGATCTCGATGTCCGCCTGCGCGATCGGCGTGGGGTATTTCCCGTCGAACCGGTCATAGTGCTGGAGCGTAAACCAGTCGATGAAGCCGTGCTCCGTGATCTCGTCGTCCGGGTCGAGACCGAAGTGGTCGTAGGAGTGGAAGACGAGCTTGCCGGAGAAGGAGTTGCCCTCGACCTTGTAGTCCTTCAGCGCGATCGTGTGGCCGTGGAACTGGTGGATCGCGATGGAGAGGGCGCGCTGGGCCGGTACTGCGTTCGCGTCGACAGTGCCATCGACCTGTCCACGGCGATAGTGCAGGTCACCCTGAGGGACGACCTCAACAAAACCTACGGAGCCTGGACAGCGCCGCGTGCCGAATGCAGCAACGCGGCCAACACCGTCATGGTCGCTGTCAACACCCCAGATACCCCCTTCGCAGCCGCCGACTCCGCGTTCTTTCTGACCATCCCCTAGGTCTGACCAGATCGCCGCGGTGTCGGCCTCACAACGTGGCCCACCGCGGCGCAGGACGTGCACGAGGACTCGCTTCCCCCGATGCTCCGCGCGTAAGCACACGACCCCTTCCTAACGTATTCCGGCCGCGCCCCCGTGGGGTCATCATGGTCCGGCTATCGCAGACACTCGGCAGTTATCTGCGATAGATCGTCACAGAGCGTACAAGCGCACGATCCAGTTCCGATGTTCCTCACACCCCTTACACGGCTATTCAGGTGTTGAGCGTTCTGCGGTATGGGATTGGGAGCACTGATCCCAACGGTCGATCAACGTCATCACTCCGTATAGACCTGCCACCACCGATCTGCCAGTGCTCGGGTTACTTCGGCGTCGTACTGATCGGCGTCGAAGTGAAACGTCGGGGGGGCGCACATGATCAACGGGTACCTGCCAATCGGACCACTCGACGATGCCAGCGTGACGCTGTACGAACACCGACAGGTAGCCGCAGCATCCGCCCGTGCACGCAGGTTCCCCCAGCACTACGCGTCGCCCCTCGCCGGTTGCCCAGAACGGACTGTGACCGTCGGCAGGCGGCGCCTTCTCCGCAAGCGGGCCGCGGCCTCCCTCGCCGACCGCCTCTGCCGGCACTTCCTCGCCGTCGACCCAGAGCTGCAGTTGGGCGGCCCATCGGGGCCCCGGTGGCAACGCGCTGACTTCAAGCCGATTGAACACCCGAGCACCCTACGTGGGAACTGGCCGCCGCAGGTCCGCTCCTACAGCCGAATGTGGGCGGCTGGCCAAATACAAGCCCATGTCACAGAGGGCGAACGTTGCCTGATGCGGCATTAGGTCTGCCATTTCATGTGGCGTCGTCCGATGTGAAGCCGCCCGGTTCCGGCCCTGTCGTCCCGGCGGGCGGTGATGATCGGTCGGGACCGGCCGCCTCGCGCACGGGGTGCCCCGGCTAAGGCCCCTGGGGTCCGCGATAGGACAGCGTCTGGCTGTAGACGAGGTTGGTGGTGGTGCTGCCGAACTGGGCCAGCTCGTCGATGAGCTGTTCGAGGTGGGCCATGGAGGTCGCGGCCACCTTCAGCAGGTAGCAGTCGTCGCCGGTGGTTCGCAGGCACTCCAGGATCTCGGAGCGCTCGTCGAGCAGCTGGTGCAGTGGCTGGTGCCGGTTGCCGGGGTATTTGAGGCGCACCACGGCGAGCACGGCGTAACCGACCTTCGTCAGGTCGACGGTGGCGTGGTAGCCGGTGATGACGCCCGCCGCCTCCAGCCGCTTGACCCGCTCGGTCGTCGCGGAGGCGCTGAGGCTCACCCGCCGCCCCAGCTCGGTGAGCGGGATGCGGCCGTCTCGCTGGACCTCGACCAGGATTGACCAGTCGGTCGCGTCAAGACTCTCGGTCATTCGGCCAAGATACCGGCAGATTCACGACTTATCGTCCTTTGTGCCGAGAGGACTCTCTTCCGGTCAGGGGCGGGCGCTGGATAGCGTGAAGCGGTGCGGGCGGGCGCGAACGGGCCCGCACCGCCGGGTAGGGACGGGGAGAGGACCGCCCAGGTCCTTCGGCCGAAGACCCGTGCCACCCGGAAGACGGCGAGGCGGACACCCGCCCTCCTTCGCCAGGCACACCCACTCACACACGAACGGAGCGACCATGACACCCGACGACGAGAACCACCTCCGCAGAGCCATCGAGCTCGCCGCCAAGGCGCGCGCGACCGGAGACGCGCCGTTCGGATCGCTGCTGGTGGGCCCGGACGGCGCCGTACTCGCCGAAGACCACAACACGGTCCTCAGCGACGGCGACATCAGCGCCCATCCCGAGCTGAAGCTGGCCAGATGGGCGGCTCGCGAACTCGATCCCGGCGTCGCGGCCGCCACCACCATGTACACCAGCTGCCAGCCCTGCGGCATGTGCGCGGGTGCCATCGAACGGTCCGGCCTCGGTCGCGTCGTGTTCGCGCTCTCCAATGAGCAGTTCGCGACTCTCAAACCGGGGGGCGGCTGGCCGCACGTGCCCCAGGAGGGCCCCGCGCTGTTCGAGGAGGCGCGCGTCCCGATCGACGGCTACTACAGGTGACCACCGCGGCTCAGGCCCCGGTGGTGACCGGCGCGCCTCAGCCCTCCCCGCCCGCCAAGCGCAGGAGGAACCGGGTTTCCCGGTCGAGCGGGCCGCGGTTCAACCGGGGGACGGCGATGAGGGCGGCCGTCGCCCGGCACCAGCCCATGAGCCGGTCGGCGTTCACCTCCGGGTTCAGCGCGGCGAGGCGGGCGATGTTCTCCTCCAGGTCGTGAAGTTCGGTGACGTGGTCGAGAACCCAGTCGACGCCGTCGAACGTGGGATCGCCGACGCTGGGCCGCGGGTCGATCACGACGAAGCCGTGGCCGTGGCTGACGAGAACGTTTCCGGGGTGCAGGTCGCCGTGGACCAGCCCGGCCGGGCCGCCGGAGGCCAGGGCGAGCGCGGCGGCGCGATGACGATCGAGGAGATCGCGGTCGAGGTGCCGCTCCGCCGGATTTCCCCGCCATCGGCCGAGGGTCAGGTCGAAGATGAAGTCGACGCGCTGCCGGAGGGTGGGCAGCTCCACGTCGGGGACATCGGCCAGGCGGAGCGAGCGGAGAAGCAGCGCGACGTCCTCGATCGGCAGCCGGTCGACCCGGGTGCCGGGTTCCACGGCGGCCAGCAGCAGCGATCCCGACGTGTCGTCGGAGTCGATCAAACGGACCACGTGAGGACTGTCCTCCCATGCCCGGAGCGCGGACGCCTCGGTGATGCCGATCTCCGGCTCGGGAGTGAGCTTGAGAAAGGCCGGGACGCCGCCGGCCCGCCGTACGTGGAAGGTCCGTGAGGTGTTGCCCGCCGTGACGGCGGCGACGATCTCCAGGTCCCAGCGCCGGGCGAGCCTTTCCAGAAGCGCGGGCAGGGCGGCGAACCAGTCGTGGAAACCAGGCCCGAACCGGCTGACGAGCCTGGTCTCGGTGGCCGGATCGAGGGTCAGATCGAGCATGCGCCAGTGTCGCACACGCCCTGGGACCTCTGAGGGCACCCCGTCGCGGGCCGTGGAACGAGCCGGTCGCCTGCCCGCCCTCAGGCGACCGGTTCGTTCCCGGGCGTTCGGCGGGGGCGAACCTAGCCCGCCACCGCGCCCTCCCGTGGGGAACGGGAGGTTTCAAGGGCGGGGAGTTCCCACGCGTCGTTCGGGGTGCGCAGCACCCGGACCCCGAGGAATCCCATGCCCAGCGCGGTGAGTCCCCAGGCGGTGAAATCCAGCCACGGGACGGCGAGGGCGGTCGCCACGAAATGCAGGGGCTGCGAGATCGTCAGCATCACCGCCGCCCACCGTGGCATGAGCCTGGCCCGGAAGGCCAGGATTCCGAGCAGCACCGTGCCGACGATGTGGCCCACCACGAAGACGAGGACCGGGATCGCGCTCAGGGCGAAGATCTCGTCGCTCAGCCGGGTGACGGCCGGCGGATCCAGGCCGATGCCGGTCGCGGCGAGCACGGCGTAGTCTCCCGCTCCGAGCACGGTCATGCCGAGATAGCCGGGGATCAGGAAGGCGGCGGCCCAGGCGGTCAGGGCGGGACGATACCGGCGCCCCAGGTGCAGCGCCGTGTACGCTCCGGGCAGGAGGGTGAACAGCGCCGGAAGACCGAGAAGCAGCGCGAGTCGCTGCGCGTCGAGGTTCGCGGCGACCTCGGCCCCGATATCGCCGGACGCTCCCGGCATGACGAGCCGGATCACGGCCACGCAGGCGGGACCCACCGGCATGAGGACCGCGGACACCACCCGGCCCAGTGCGCGCGCGTCACGCCGGGTCCGTGCGGGAACCCCCGGCGGCGTCTGGCCGCTCATCGCTGAGACCTCGACCCCGCGAACAGGAGCACGGCCACGATGAGGGACAGGACGATCCCGACCGCGGCCGCCACGATCCACTCGGCGGGAACGCCGGGGACGAAGAACGCCGGCAGCCCGGTCAGCGCGGAGAGCACGCACGTCACGACCACGACGACGCGGGCCCACGCCGCACCGCCCCAGGCGAACGGGACGGCGGCGAGCGAGAGCACGCTGAGCACGATGTTCACGACCGGCACGACGGGATCGTCGGCGAACTGCGGCACCGAGGTGACGATGCCGCCGACGGCGAGCACCGCCGCGAGGACGAGCCCGACGCGGGCGGGGACGGGGGCGCGGTGTGCGGCTGTGCCGGGAACGGCGGTGGACATGACGGTTCTCCTCTGACCGATGCGGATGCGGCTGGGCCGCGTATGAGTGCCACCCTCGTTTTTCCGGGGCCGGGCCACATGGGGCGGACGCCCTTTCTCGCGGCTCCCGGCCCGGGATTTCTCCCGGTGTCGATAGGGCTACGACCCCAGTCGAATCGCCGATCCGGCCCTCATAATCAGGTCATGATTTTTAGGGAGGCGGACGGCCGCGCGGCGATTCGGGTGCTCCTGGTCGACGATCACCCGGTCGTCCGCCGAGGGCTCGCCGCGCTGCTCGGCACCCTGCCGGGGATCGAGGTCGTCGCGCAGGCGGGCACCGGTCAGGAGGCCGTACGCGAGGCCGCGCTGAACCGTCCCGATGTCGTCGTCATGGACCTGCGCATGCCGTCCATGGACGGGGTGCAGGCGACCCGCCACATCGTGCGGGACCATCCCGCCACCGCTGTCCTCGTGCTCACGATGTTCCACGAGGACGCTCTCGTCGCCGAGGCCCTGCACGCCGGTGCCCGCGGGTACCTGCTGAAGACGGCGGAGCAGGACGAGATCGAGCGCGCCATCCGCGCCGTCGCCGCGGGAGACGCGATCTTCAGCAGCGCCGTCGCGGGACGGGTGCTCGGGCGGATCACGCCGGCACGCGACACCCCCGTACTGCCACAGGTGTCGCCGCGCGAGCGGGAGGTGCTCGATCTCGTCGCCACGGGCGCCACGAACGCCGCCATCGCCGACCGGTTGAAGCTCTCGCCGAAAACCGTCGGCAACCACATCTCGGCGATCTTCCTCAAGCTGGGCGTGACCTCACGGGCGGAGGCCATCGTGATCGCCAAGGACGCCGGGCTCGGTCGCCGTGACTGACGCCGTCGAGCCCGTGCCGATCGCGGGAGAGGCCACCCGTCCCACCCGGCTGTGGGTGGGCGTCATCGCGGCGGCCGGGGTCGTGCTCGCCGTCTCGGCGGTCGTGCTCGCCGTCGTCGCCGGCACCGGGTGGCGGACCTTCGTCTCCTCCTACACCCTGACCAATCTTGTCATCGGGCTCGGCTTCCTCGCCTCGGGCGCGGTCACCTCGTGGTTCCGCTCGCGCAACGTCATCGGACTCCTGTCGCTGGTGTCGGCGTTCGGACATCTGACGACCGCGGCCACGACGATGCTCATGCTGCTCGCTCTCCAGGAGGACTGGCCGTCCCCGGTCGTCCGCACCCTGTCGACCGTGTCGACGGGAGCCTGGCAGATCGGCCTCACCTGGCTGTTCAACCTCGCCCTCCTGCTCTTCCCCGACGGGCGCCTGCCGAGCAGGCGCTGGCTTCCGCTGGTCTGGGCCGTCATGGTCAGTGGCGCCTACCAACTGGTGACCGGGGTGCTCTCCGGCGGCTCGGTGCTGGGAGGCTCCGCGGAGACCACGTCGATCCTCTCCGTCGGGCTGGCCGTACCCGAGCCGATCAGCGCCGTGATGGACCTCGTCGGCACCGTGGCCGAACTGCTGGTGATCGGCACGCTCGTGCTCCGCTACCGCCGCGGCGACGAACGCACCCGCCGTCAACTGCTCTGGCTGATCCTGGCCCTGCTGGCCATGCTCGTGCTCAACACGCAGCGCTGGATCACCGGTGACGGGCCGATCCTGTTCCTGCTGTCGTTCGCACTCATCCCGATCGCGATCGGGATCGCGATCGTCCGGTACGAGCTGTTCGACATCCGGCTCGTCCTTTCGAGGGCGCTGCTCTACGGCCTGGTCCTGTCGGTGATCGTCGCGGTGTACGCCGGGATCGTCGCCGGATTCTCGCTGCTCGTGCCGGCGGACGCCGAGCGCGGCGTGGCGATCGGCGCGGCGATCGTCGTGGCGATCTGTTTCACCCCGCTGCGCCTGCTGCTGCAGCGGATGATCGACCGGGCGTTCTACGGCACGCGATCCGATCCGGTGCAGACGGCCTGGCGGGCCGGTGAGCGGCTGCGCCACGACGACGACCTGACCGGGGTGCTCGATCGCACCCGCACCGCCCTGCGGCTTCCGTGGATCGCGTTGCGCCGGAAGCCCGACGGTGAGGATCTCGCGGTGGCCGGTGCCCCGCCCGATTCGGCGTCCATCGAGATCGCGCTCAGCTACCGCGGTGATGTGGTCGGGGCCCTCGTCGTGGGACTGCGCCGCGGTGAGTCGCGGCTGCACGACGCCGACCGGCGCACGCTCGAACTCATCGGAACCCCGCTCGCGGTCGCGTTGCACGCCACCGCGCTGAGCGAGCAGATCCGGCTCGCCCGCACCGCGACCGTCGAAGCCGGTGCGGCCGAGCGGGTGCGGCTGCAGCGCGAGCTCCACGACGGTCTCGGTCCGACCCTGACCAGCATCGCCTTCCGCGCCGACGCGGCCTCGAACCTCATCCGCTCGGACGCGGACGGGGCGGGCCACCTGCTCGGCGAGGTGAGAGGTGATCTCCGCGCCGCGATCGACTCCGTCCGCCGCGTCGTCTACGGGCTGCATCCCATCGAACTCGACGACCTGGGGCTGGTCGGCGCGCTGAGCCAGAAGGTGACGGAACTCTCCGATCAGACGCGCGGGGGGATCTCCATGGAGCTGGAGGCGTCCCAGTACCTTCCCGCGCTTTCCCCCGCGATCGAGCTGGCCGCCTACCGCATCGCGAACGAGGCGCTCACGAACGTGCTCCGGCACTCCGACGCGCGCCGCTGCCTGATCACCGTTTCGATCGACGGTGAGCTCGTCGTCACCGTCCGTGACGACGGCAGCGCCCCGCCCGCCTGGAACCCCGGGGTGGGCCTGCGTTCGATCTCGGACCGCGCCGAGGAACTCGGCGGATCCGCCACCGCCGGACCGGCCGCCGGCGGCTGGGAGGTGAGCGCCCGCCTGCCCCTGCACCCGGATCCCGTGGCCTGAAAGCCGGGCCGCAGGGCCGGGGAAGCCTTGAAACGCAGGGTGGTTATGGTGGAACAGAGCGACGATCGAGGAGGACCTCGGATGAAGAAGCTCATAAACGACCCCCATGATTTCGTCGACGAGGTCGTCGACGGGTTGCTGCTCGCCCACCCCGACCGCCTGCGAGCCGCGAGCGAGAGCCGCAGGGCGCTGGTGCGTGCCGACGCGCCGGTCGCCGGGCATGTCGGCATCGTCACCGGTGGTGGCTCGGGCCACCTGCCGGCCTTCCTGGGTTACGTCGGAAGAGGGCTGTGCAGTGGTGTCGCGGTGGGCAACGTCTTCTCCTCACCGTCGGCGGAGCAGATGTATGAGGCGACCAAGGCCGTCGACGGGGGCGCCGGCGTTCTCTACCTGTACGGCAACTACGTCGGCGACTCACTCAACTTCGACCTCGCCGCCGACATGGCCGACCTCGACGGCATCCCGACGCGTACGGTCCGGATCACCGACGACGCGTTGAGCGCACCGCCCGAGCGCGGCACCGAACGACGCGGGGTCGCGGGCATGGTCTTCGCGTTCAAGATCGCGGGCGCCGCGGCCGAACGCGGCGACTCCCTCGAAAAAGTGTCCGAGCTGGCCCAGCGCGCGGTCGACAACACCCGCTCCGCCGGGGTCGGGCTCTCGCCGACGATCCTGCCCGAGGCGGGCAGGCCCACCTTCCAGCTCGCCGACGGCGAGATGGAGATCGGGATCGGCATCCACGGCGAACCGGGATCACGCCGCGGCCCGCTCGAAACCGCGGACGAGGTGGCCGGGACCCTGCTCTCGGTCGTCCTGGACGATCTCCGGCTCGGGGCGGACGAGCGGGTCGCGGTCCTCGTCAACGGCCTGGGCGCCACTCCCCTGGAGGAGCTGTACCTGATCTACCGCCGCGTCCACAACGCTCTCGCGGACAAGGGGATCGGCGTGCATCGCCCCTACATCGGCGAATACGCGACGAGCCTCGAAATGGCCGGCGCGTCGGTCACGGTGCTGCGTCTCGACGACGAGCTGACCGAGCTGCTCGACGCTCCGGCTGATTCCCCGTTCTTCCGGCAGTGAGGGGAGGGCTGTGATGAGTACTCTCACCGTTCCCGAGGTCAGCGCCATCCTCGACCGGGCCCTGCGGTCACTGGCCGGGCGGCGTGACCGTCTACGCGATCTCGACGCGGCGGTCGGGGACGGAGACCTCGGCATCACCGTCGACAAAGGCGCGGCCGCGATCCGGGCCGCGCTGGCCGAGACGCCGCCGGACACGCTCGGCGCGTTGCTGCGAACCGCCGGTGCGGCGTTCGCCGGCGGCAATCCGTCGACGATGGCCGCGCTGGTGGGCACCGGCCTTCTCGCCGCGGCGAAGGAGGTGGACGGTGAGCGCGAGCTGAGCCCTGAGATCGCGGTACGGATCGGGGACGCCGCTCAACGGCGTATCGCGGAACGAGGAAAGGCCGCGCCGGGCGACAAGACCGTGCTCGACGCACTCGCTCCGAGTGTGGACGCGCTGCGGGAGGCGGGGGAGGGCGAACGCCTGGAGGCGATGATCGCGGCGGCCCGCGAGGGGATCGAGGCGACGACGGACCAGCCCGCTCGCCGGGGGAGGGCGGCGTGGGTCGGTGAACGGGGCACCGGTCACCCGGACCCCGGCGCCACCGCGTACCTGCTGTTCCTTGAGGACCTGCTGGCGGCGGTGACGGAGGGGGCGCCGCGGTAGAGGGCGATCCCCCGGAACCGGCGTCTACGCGCCGGTGCGACGGCGGACCATCTCCTTGCTCTCCTCCGGCAGCGCGTCGGCGACCAGCAGCCGGGGCAGCAGGTGCGGTTCCAGCGTCATCGCCCGGAAGGAGAGCGCGACGGTCACGTCGTGGCCGGGCCGGTGCACGATCTCGACCGGGTCGGCGGCGCTGATCTCGCCGGGCTCGATCACGCGCAGATACGCGCCCGGCCGTGCGGCCTGCGTGAACCGCTTGATCCAGCCTCCACGCTCCAGCCAGCCCTGGAACGTCGCGCAGGGGAGGCGGGCGCACGACACCTCCAGGACAACCTCCGGCCCGATCCGCCAGCGCTCGCCGATCAGGGCGTCGTTGACGTCCAGCCCCAGGGTCGTGAGGTTCTCCCCGAAGGCTCCGTTCGGGAGCGGGCCGCCCAACTCGGCCTCCCACCCGTCGAGATCCTCGCGGGCATAGGCGTAGACGGCCTGGTCGGAGCCGCCGTGGTGCTTCACGTCATAGACCCGGTCACCGGCGAGGCCGACCGCGCCGGTGCCCTTGGGGCCGGGGGCGGTGACGGCGACCGGGCCCTCGACGGGCCGCTTGTCGATGCCCGTCAGGCTCGGCCCCCCCTTCCACGGGTTGGGGCGAGGCCGGCCGATGTTGACGGAGAGCAGCTTCATGGTGACAACGGTACGTTCTGCCCCTCACTCGGGGGAAATGGTTCTTGGTCGTCCCCGGCCTCGTCGCGCGGCCGGGCGGTCACGAGGCGATCAGTGACGCGAAGCGGTCGAGGTCGATGTTGCCGCCGCTGATGATCACACCGATCCGTTGCCCGCGCAGCGGGGCGGCGAGGTTGCGGGCGGCGGCGAAACCGAGGCATCCGGTGGGCTCGACGACCATTTTCATGACGGATCCGAAGATCCGCATGCATTCGACGAGTTCGGTGTCGGCGACGGTGAGGATGTCGTTGACGTCGCGGCGGATGATGTCGAACGTGTGGGTGCCGAGATACTGGGTCTGAGCTCCGTCGGCGATGGTCTGCGGGGTGTCGATGCGGACGATGGAGCCCTGGCGCAGGGACCGCCGGCCGTCGTCGCCGGCTTCGGGTTCGACGCCGTACACCTCGCACCCGGGCGACAGCGCCCTGGCCGACAGAGCCGTTCCGGAGAGCAGCCCGCCGCCGCCCAGGGGCACGAAGAGCGCGTCGAGGTCGCCGACCTCGTCGAACAGCTCCATGGCGGCGGTGCCCTGGCCGGCGATCACGTCGGGGTGGTCGTAGGGCGGGATCAGGGTGAGGCCGCGCTCGGCGGCCAGCGCGCGGCCGATCTCCTCCCGGTCCTCGGTGTAGCGGTCGTAGACGACGACCTCGCCGCCGTAGCCCTTGGTCGCGGCCATCTTCGCGGCCGGCGCGTCGTGGGGCATGACGACCGTGGCCGGGATGTCCAGCAGCCGGGCGGCCAGGGCGATCGCCTGGGCGTGGTTGCCCGAGGAGTAGGCGACCACGCCGGCGCGTCGCTGCTCGGCGGTGAACCGCGACAGGGCGTTGAACGCGCCGCGAAACTTGAAGGCGCCCATGCGCTGGAAGTTCTCGCACTTGAACACCACGTCGGCGCCGAGGTGCTCGTTGACCCGGCGTGAGCGCAACACCGGGGTGCGGTGGGCGTGCGACGCGATGCGGGCGGCAGCGCTCTTGACGTCGTCGTAGGTCGGTGACTGGGGCATTGGCCTTACTCTCCTCGGTTGATCCACCCGGCGCGACAGCCGGGCCGCCACGGGCGGCCGGAGTGTCGAACCGCCGTCGGCCGAACGCCTCGACCGATCACGAAGACGACGAACGTCCGAGGCCGACGCCCATGCCGCGGGGTGACCCGGACCATCAGGTCTACCGGCAGGACGAGGGCCACGACAAACCGCCGGGATCCGATGCCTCCGCCCGGTGGCCGCGATCCGCGCTTTGTGGGGCCGCCCCGGCAGGCCCGCCGGACGGGTCGTCATCCCAGGTCGAAATACGTCGCCACGATCCGGGTGTGCAGCGGGAACGCCAGCTCACGCGGCCTGTCGATCAGCAGCCACTCCGTCGTCTCGGACGTGGGCGCGACCGGGGGGAGGGCGGCCGGGTCGGTCGGCGGACCCAAGGCGAAGATCAGTACGGTGCCGTCGGGGGCGCTGTGCACGTCGAAGAGCCGCACCTCGTCCGCGTCGACGACGACGCCGGTCTCCTCGCGGAGCTCCCGGACGGCCGCCTGCTGCCAGGACTCGCCCAGGTCGATGAACCCGCCGGGCAGGGCGAGCCCGCCTCGGTGCGGTTCGACGTCACGCCGGACGACCAGCAGGCCGTCGCCCACCGGCAGCACCATCACCGCGACCGGCAGCGGGTTGAGGTAGCCGGTGTTCCCGCAGGCGGAGCAGGTGCGCGGCCACGGCAGGCCGGGGGCGAAGGCCGTACCGCAGAAGGAGCAGTGCGAGTTCTTGATCGTCACGACAGCGAGACTAGACCAGGACGGCGAGCGTCCTCGGGGCCCGACCGGCCGTCGCACGGATATTCCCGCGCACTTTACCCGCGGTAACGGTCCTGGTGAAATCTTCCCCCATACCATGGCCATTCCCGCGATGATCGCCTTACTCTCGTCATGATCGGCCGGAGGCGGCCCGGCTCACTCGCCAGACCGCCCTCCACCCTTCGAGCCTTCGGAGCAGGCATGTCTCCAGAGATCATTTCGATTCTCGCGCTGGTGGCGATGTTCGTCATAGCCACCCTGTTGCCGGTGAACATGGGGGCGATCGCGTTCGCGGCGGCGTTCCTGGTCGGCGTCTACGTGGCGGGCCTGTCCGCGGACGACATCTTCGCGGGCTTTCCCGGAGACCTGTTCCTGACCCTGGTCGGCATCACCTATCTCTTCGCCATCGCCCAGAACAACGGGACGGTGAACTGGCTCGTCCGGCTGGCCGTACGCGGGGTCCGCGGCCGCATCGCCGCGATTCCCTGGATCATGTTCGGCGTCGCCGCCGTCCTGACCGCGATCGGCGCGGTGAGTCCGGCCGCCGTGGCCATCATCGCCCCGATCGCCCTCGGGTTCGCCGCGCAGCACCGTATCAACCCGCTGCTCATGGGCCTGATGGTGGTGCACGGGGCCCAGGCGGGGGTTTCTCCCCGATCAGCATCTACGGCGGGATCGTCAACGAGGTGGTCGAACGGGCCGGGCTGCCGGACAGCGCGATCGCCGTCTTCCTGAGCAGCCTGGCCTTCAACACCGTGGTAGCGCTGATCATCTTCGTCCTGTTCGGCGGACGGGAACTGCTGTCGCGTAAAGAGCCCCTGGATCGATCGGAGCAGGATGGCGTTCAGAGCGACGTCCAGGGCGGCGTCCAGGGCGGCGTCCAGGGCGACGTCCACGGTGACGTCCAGGGTGGAGAACGGGACGGCGAGCGGGGCGGGACGCGGACGACGACCCTCCGCCCGACACGCGATCAGATCCTCACCGTCGTCGGCCTGCTGGTGCTGGGCGTCGGCGCCCTCGCGTTTGATCTCGAGGTCGGCTTCGTCTCGATCACCGTGGCGGTGCTGCTCGCGATCCTCTCTCCCCAGGCTCAGAAGGGAGCGGTGGAAAAGATCAGCTGGTCCACCGTCCTGCTGATCAGCGGTGTGATCACCTACGTCGGGGTGCTCGAGAAGATGGGCACGATCAAGGCCGTCGGGGAAGGCGTCGCTCATATCGGCGCACCGCTGATCACCGCCCTCCTGCTCTGCTACATCGGGGCCATCGTGTCCGCCTTCGCCTCGTCGGTCGGGGTGCTCGGTTCGACGATCCCCCTGGCCGTGCCGTTCCTGCTCATGGGCGAGGTCGGCGCCGTAGGAGTGATCGCGGCGCTCGCGGTCTCCTCGACCATCGTCGACTGCAGCCCCTTCTCGACCAACGGGGCGCTGGTCCTCGCCAATGCGCAGGGGGTGGACCGGGACGCCTTCTTCCGCAAGCTGATCGCTTACGGCGCGGTCATCGTGATGGTGGCACCGCTCGCCACCTGGCTGGTGCTCGTGCTGCCCGGCTGGCTGTGAGCGGGTGGGGCTCGGCCTGATCCTCGGAGTCTCCTCCGAACGGAACCCGGCGCCGGCGCTCCCGGGACGGGTGGTGATCCACGCGACGCCGTCGCGCCGCCGGAGTCCGCGCGAAGCGAGGTCAGAGGTCCAGGACGAGATCCTCCCGGGGCTGGGAGCAGCAGATCAGGACGTCGCCCTCGGCCGGCGGCTCCACCGGTTCGGGGGAGTAGCCCACGGCCCCGGACAGCAGGCCGCTCTCGCAGGTGTGGCAGACGCCGGTACGGCATGACCAGCGGGTCGGCACGTCGCAGGCCTCCGCCAGTTCGAGCAGGCTCCCGTACGCGGAGTCCCATCCGACGGTGAGGCCGCTGCGCGCGAACGAGACCGACGGCCCCGTGCCCGGCGGGCCTTCCGGCGGGTGCACCGGCCGCGCGGAGACATCGGTCAGGCCGGGCGTCAGGGCCGGTCCCGCGCCGAAGATCTCCGTGTGGACGTGGGCGGGAACGAGTTCCGAGGAGGCGAGTGCGGCGGGAAGCTCGCGCATGAACGCCGGGGGACCGCACAGGTAGGCGTCGGCGGCCCGGGGAACGCGGAGGCGGCGAAGCAGGTCGGCCGATATCCGGCCCGCGGTCGCGTAGTCGACGCCCTGCCGGTCGCCGGGTGCCGGACGGCTGTAGAAAACGTGCTCGTGCGCGTTCGGAAGCCGGGCCAGCAGGTCGCGGCTCTCCCGGGCGAAAGGGTGCTCGGTGCCGTCGCGTGTTCCGTACAGCCACCACACCTCGCGCGCGGCGCGGGTGGCGGCCAGCGCGTGCAGCATGGCCAGGACGGGGGTGGCGCCGATGCCGGCGGACACCAGCAGGACCGGTGAGTCGCCGGCCTCCAGGGTGAAGGCGCCCCTGGGGGCCGCGACGTCGAGGACGTCTCCGGCGCGCAGGTGAGCGCGGAGGTAGCCGCTGGCGGCGCCCTCCGGCTCCTGCTTCACACTGATGCGATAGCACGCGGCCCCCGGAGGACCGGACATCGAGTAACTGCGGATGAGCGGGGGAGCCGCGGTGTCCGGGCGCAGCCGGAGGGTGAGGAACTGTCCCGGCAGGGCCTCCGGGAGCGGCCTGCCGTCGACGGCGGCCAGCGTCAGGGAGAACACGCTCGTGCTCTCCGCGTCGACGCGGGCGACCCTCAGCGGCCGGAACCCGTCCCATGCGGGTGGCGGACCGGCGGAGGCCGGGGCCAGCCCGGCGTTGCCCGCCGGTTTGCCCGGGACGCCGTCGGCCTGGTCGAGCAGCGCCCGCAGGGAGCCCTTCCAGCCGGGACTGAGGGCGGGGATGCGCAAGGCACGGGCGAGCTGGTCGCGGGGGTGACCGGGCAGGTACAGCAGGGCGTCGATCTCCGCGACGGTCATGCCCTCCGGGCCGGAGCCGACCTTGACGATCTCCTCTCCCGCCTCCACCCGTCCCTCGGTGAGGACCCGGAGGTAGAACCCCGGCCGCCGGTGGGACACCAGCAAGGAGGGCATTCGCGGTTCGTCCATCCGCAGGCCCACCCGGTAGCAGGTGACGCGCGGCTGGGTGACCTCGAACACCGCCTCGCCGATCCGGTACCGGTCTCCGACGCACACCTCGTCGTCCGGCAGGCCGTCGACGGTGAAGTTCTCCCCGAACTGCCCGTAGACGAAGTCGTCGCGTCCGAGCCGCTCCTGCCAGTGGCGATAGGAGTCGATCTGGTAGACCAGCACCGCGCGGTACTCACCGCCGTGTCCGGCGAGGTCTCCCTGGCCGTCTCCGTCGATGTTGAGCCGGCGCACCATCCGGGGTCCGGTGACGGGCTGCTTCCACACCCCGGTGTGCACGTTCCTGCCCTGCCAGGAGACGTCCTTCGGCAGGCCGACGTTGACCGCCAGCAGCTTGGCCATTCGCTCCTCCCCACGTCATGGGGTTCCATTCGAGTGGTCGGGCCGCGCACCGCGAGGAGCGGCCGGGAGTATGCGCCCGACCATTGTATTTCGCGTGTTTCCGCGGCTCGGAGGCCAGGGGTGGCGGTGGCTCGGCCCGGTCGGCGGCCGGGATTTGACAGAGTCTAAGACGACTGGCCATATTGAGTCAGGAGGTGCGACATGGCCAGGCGGAGCATGCGCGAGGAGATCGTCGAGGCGGGGCTGGAGCAGTTCCACGCCCATGGCTACAGCGCGGCCGGGGTGAAGAACATCACCGATGCGGCCGGAGTGCCGAAGGGGTCGTTCTACAACCACTTCGACAGCAAGGAGGCCCTGGCCGTCGTGGCGCTGGAGCGCTACGCCGAGGGGCTCCGCCTGCGGGAGCTCGCCGACACCTCCGTCGAACCCCTGACGCGCCTGCGAGCCCACTTCGAGTTCCTCCGTGACGAGAACGTACGGCGCGGGATCACGCGGGGGTGTCTCGTCGGCAACTTCAGCGCCGAGGTCGCCGATCACAGCGACGTGATCCACACCGCCGTTCGGAACAGCTTCAGGCAGTGGGCCGTCCTGATCGCGGCGGCGCTCGGCGAGGCCCGGCGCGCCGGTACGGTGCGCGCCGATCTCGACCCTGAGACGACGGCCCGCTTCGTCCTCCACGCCTGGGAGGGCACGCTCCTCGGAGCCCGCGCCGACCGCTCGGCGGAGGCCTTCGACTCCTTCTTCGACCTCGTGTTCGGCACGCTGCTCGTCAAATGACGCGCTTCGCCGGCCGCGACCGCTTCTTCGGGGCGTAGCCGTACCCCGCGCCCCGAAGAAGCGGTCGCCGCCGTTCCCGGCCGTCAACCGGCCATGCCGAGGAGCACGGCCGCGGTGCCCACGCCCAGCGCGAGCGGATAGGCCCACCACCTGGGGGCGGGCCCGTCTTTGAGGACGCGCGTCCCCAGCGGCACCAGCGCCACGCACAGGCCGAGGGTGGCGACGATCGACATCGGACCCGTGCCCTTGAGCACGCCGATCGGCAGCGCGCTCATCGATGCCAGGGCGAGGGACCTGACGATCCCCAGCACGCCTGCCCGCCATACGCCGACGGCCAGCACGACCCAGCCGAAGAAGATCGCGATCGACAACGGTTGAAGCACGTGGAACGCACCGTAGTAGCCGTCGACCGCCTTCCGCCCCGCCTCCACCCCCTGGGCGTCGGCGATCTGGAAGATCAGGTGATTGATCCCGGTGTGGAAGGCGCGGGCGAACAGCCCGAGCACGACCATCACACCACCCCACAGCGCCCACCGCGGCTGGGTCGCCCACGCGCGCCGGACCAGCGCGATGACGGCAGGCCACAGCAGGACGTTCCCCGCGGCGAAGGCGCTGTAGGAGACGGTCATCCGGCCGGGGTCGGTGGAGAACGCCGCGAGTTGCTCGGGGAAGAAATCACCGAAATCCACGCGGAGCAGCACTCCGGTGAGCATCAGAACCGGACCGAGGACAAGCCCGGCACCCTCAACCCAGCGGCCGGGGAATTCAAAAGAGGTCGTTGTCATGCCGTCGATCCAACCGGTGCGGCGCCCGCCGCACATTGGCGCGGGGACCAGGTCCCGGGGTAGATCTGGCACTACCTCGGCTCGGCCTGCAAGTAGGTCAGGACGGCCAGGACGCGGCGGTGGCCGTCGGCGGCGGGCGGGAGATCGAGCTTGGTGAAGATGCTCGCGATGTGCTTGGCGACCGCCGCGCCGGTGACGAAAAGAGCCTGGGCTATCGAGGCGTTGGCCCGTCCCTCGGCGATCAGGGCGAGCACTTCCAGCTCCCGCGGAGTAAGGCGCCGCAGCGGATCGCGCCGCCCGCTGAGCAACTGCCGCACCACCTCGGGGTCGATGACCGTGCCGCCCTCCGCGATCCGGACGAGCGCGTCGACGAACTCGCCGACGTCACCGATCCGCTCCTTGAGCAGGTAACCGATGCCCGTGCCACGACCGGAGCCGAGCAACTCGGCGGCGTAGGTCTGCTCGACGTACTGGCTGAGCACCAGCACGGCCAGTTCCGGGTGCGTCGTGCGCAGTACGAGCGCGGCGCGCAGCCCTTCGTCGGTGAAGCCGGGCGGCATCCGCACATCGACCACCACGATGTCGGGCCGGTGCTCCTCCACCGCGGTGACGAGGGAGACGGCGTCGCCAACCGAGGCGGCGACCGTGTGCCCGAAGCGTTCCAGCAGGCCGACCAGGCCCTCACGGAGAAGAACGGCGTCCTCGGCGATCACTACCCGCACGGAATCTCCACTCGCATCGTTGTCGGCCCGCCGGCCGGACTGGACAGGGACAGCCTGCCGTCGACCACGGCCACCCTGTCGGCCAGTCCGATCAGACCGGTGCCGCCGGCCGGATCGGCACCGCCGACCCCGTCGTCGCGAATCTCCATGATCAGCGTATCGTCGACCAGCAGGCCGAGCACCCGGGCCCTGCCTGCCCGGCTGTGCTTGGCGATGTTCGCCAGAGCCTCGGAGACGACGTAGTAGGCGGTCACCTCCACCGCCTCGGGCAGCCGCCGCGGCAGGGAGACGTTCACATCCACCGGGACCGGGGAGCGCCCGGCCGCGTCACGGGCGGCGGCGGCCAGGCCGCGGTCGGTGAGCACCTGCGGATGCACGCCGCGGATGCCGTCCTGGGTGACGAGGAGTGGTTCGGGGAGCTCAACATCAACCTGCTGGCCGCCGTGCGCCTGGACCGGGGGCTGCTGCCCAAAATGATCGAGAACCGCTCCGGCGCGATCGTCCACGTCTCCTCGATCCAGCGCCGCATGCCCCTGTACAACGGGACGCTGGCCTACGCCGCGGCCAAGGCGGCCCTGGCCACCTACAGCAAGGGACTGGCCAACGAGGTCGCCCCGCACGGCGTCCGGGTCAACAGCGTCGCCCCGGGTTTCGTGCGGACCGGCGCTGCCGACGATCTCGTCGACCGCATCGCCGCCGACGCCGGCACCGACCGCCAGGCCGCGCTGCGGAAGCTGATGGACTCTCTCGGCGGCATCCCCCTCGGCCGCCCCAGCCGGCCGGAGGAGGTCGCCGAACTCGTGGCCTTCCTGGTCTCCGACCGCGCCTCCGCCATCGTCGGTGCCGAGTACGTCATCGACGGCGGCACCGTCCCCACCGTCTGACCCGCGCACGTCATCGACGGCGGCACCGTCCCCACCGTCTGACGCGCACATCCCGTACACCCGCATCTCCTGAGGAGAAGACGTGAACGACCAGACGCAGGCCCGGCCCATCGACCCCGCCGAGCTTCCCGAGACGATCACCCGCTACCTGGACGCCCACCGCGTACGTGACACGGCCACGGCGATCGGCGCCTTCACCGGCGACGCCGTCGTGACCGACGACGGAGACACCCACATCGGCACGGCGGCGGTCGAGACGTGGCTGACACGCGCGGCGAGCGAGTACACCTACACCACCCGGCTCACCGAGGCCCACAGGGCCGACGACACGCACTACACCGTCGTCAACCACCTGAAAGGCGACTTCCCCGGCGGGTAGGTGGACCTTCGCTACCGGTTCACGCTCCACGACGGGCTGATCGGAAACCTCACCATCGAACCGTGACCCGTCGTGGCCGGGCCGGTCGATCGGACGGTGCCTTTCCGCCGCCGGCCGGCCGGCGGCGGAAAGGCACCGTCCTCTCTCGGCCCTTCACGGCCCAAAGGCCCTCAGCCCTTTACGGCCCGGAGGCCCGGAGGCCCGGACCGTGTGGCCGTACCTCTCAGTCCAGGACCGCGCCGCAGGTCATGTTGATCACGGACCCCGTCACGGTGCGGGCCCAGTCCGAGGCGGCGAAGACGGCCACGTTGCCGACGTCCTCCAGCGACGCCGCCCGCCCGGTCAGGGTCCGCCCGACAATGTCGCCCTCGATGGCCGCGCGCAGGCCGGAGCCGGCGGGAATCGTCTCGGGCAGGCCGCCGGTCTGCAGGGTGACGACGCGGATCCCGTACGGCGAGAGCTCGGAGGCCAGCTGGCGCCGCATGGACTCGACCGCGTCGAACGCCACCAGCAGACCTCCCAGGTCGTAGCCGCGCATCGAGCCCCGGTCGCCCGGCCCGCCGAAGGTCATGATCACGCCTGACCGCTGTCCGGCCATGTGCCGGGCGGCGGCGCGCGAGGTGAGGAATTTCGAGCTCACGGAGGTTGTGACCGGGCGCAGGTAGTCTTCCAGCGGCATATCGATCATCGGTGTTCCCTGCACGTCACCGTCCGAGATCACGTTGAGGGACACGTCGATGCTTCCCGCCCCGGTCGCGACGGCGGCCGCGTGCTTGTCGACCGACCTCTCGTCCAGCGCGTCGACCTCGGCGGTCTCGGCCGCGCCTCCCGCGGCGCGGATCTGGTCGGCGACCGTCTCCAGCGTCGCCCGGGTCCGCCCGGCGAGGAAGACCCTCGCCCCCTCACGGGCGAACGCACGGGCGACGGCACCTCCGACCGAGCCGCCGCCTCCGTAGATGATCGCGTTCTTGCCCTTGAGCAACATGGTCGCCTCCTGCGTGGTGGTCGGGTTCCTTCACCGTGTACAACCCGCGGAAGGCCCGGAACTCATCGCCCGAGACCGGATCAATCCACGATCTCGTCGGGAAGACCGAACAAGGCGAAGATCTCCGGGGTCAGGAACGAGACGACGTCGGCGATCCTCGGGCCCCGCAGCGCGATCAGGTCGAGCCCCGTCGCGATGTAGGCGGCCCTGTCCTCGTCCCACATGTAGGTGCCGAACGCGAGCTGCCCGTTCGCCCGCGCCGGCAGGAAACGCCACCGCCGGGTCAGCGGCCGCTCGATCAGGAAGGCCCTGATGGCGTCGCGTCCCTCGTACCATTCCGTCAACGGTGGCATCGCGTACCTGGCGTCGTGGGTCAGCATCGCCACGATGGCCTCGACGTCTCCCGCCTCCCACGCGGTCGCGTACCGGTCCGCCAGCCTTCGAAGCTCCTCCTCGCCCAGGGAGCGCGAGGTCGCCTGCCGGCCGGTGCCGGGAAGCCGGTGGCCGAGGACCTTGCGAGCTCGCTGCAGCGCGCTGTTGACCGAGGCGACCGTGGTCTCCAGCAGGTCCGCGACCTCGCTCGCCGGAAAGCAGAGGACCTCGCGCAGCACCAGGACGGCCCGCTGGCGCGCCGGCAGATGCTGGAGCGCGGCGACGAAGGCCAGCTCCACACCTTCGCGTGCCATGTAACGGGTCTCGGGGTCCGGATCCGCCCCGCCCGGTCTCTCGTCGGGGTACGGCTCCAGCCACGAGATCTCGGCGAGCGGCGCGGCACCCGGGCTGAGATCGGTGGGGAGTTCCCGGCGGCTCCGGCCTTCGAGCAGCGTCAGGCACCTGTTGGTCGCGATCTTGTACAGCCAGGGCCGGATCGAGCCGCGGCCGTCGAACCGCTCCAGACTCCGCCAGGCCCGCACCAGCGCGTCCTGCGTCGCGTCCTCGGCATCGTGGACCGACCCGAGCATCCGGTAACAGTGCGCCTGCAACTCGCCGCGGAACGGATCGACCAGATGCCCGAAGGCGTCGGAGTCACCCGCCCGCGCGGCGTCGAGGAGCCGCGCTCCGGGGGTGTCATTCACGAGTTCCCGCCTGACCTCGCTCATCTGGGAACCCTAGTACGGCGGTCGCGGGTCGGGATCTTGGTTTGAGCCGGAGGCCCGGACACGACTTCTCACCCGGAGGTCATGATCCACTGGGCCTGCCGCAGAGGTCGCGGGCGGGAGCCCACGACGGTCGAGAGGTCGTCGCCCGCCGTCCCGCTGTTTGCCGTTTTAGCAATGCTGTTTGTCAGTTGAGGAACTGCTGGCGGAGTATCTCCTCCGAACCCGAACGGAGGAGATGCTTCGCATGACCGTACAGAGAGAACAGGACATGACCGCCGTCCCCGCGGAAGGGGAGCGGCGTTACGACGTGGTGGTCGAGCGCCGCGGGGACGGTGGCTTCCGCGTCGCGCTCGAAGACGGGTCCGCGGTCGTGGCGAGCCGGTTGCTGGTGACCACCGGCCTGGTCGACGAGCTGCCGCAGGTGCCGGGGGTGGCCGAGCGATGGGGGCGTGAGGTGCTGCACTGCCCGTACTGCCACGGATGGGAGGTCCGCGACCAGTCGATCGGAGTCCTGGCCACCGGGCCGATGGCGGTGCATCAGGCCCTGCTGTGGCGCCAGTGGAGCAAGGAGGTGACCCTTTTCCTGCACGCCGAGGTCAAGCTCGGCGAGGAGGAGTACGAGCAGCTGGCCGCCCGTGACGTCACCGTGCTGGACGGGCCGGTGACGGCGCTGGCGGTGACGGGCGACCGGCTCACCGGCGTGACCCTGGCCGACGGCCGGACGATCCCCTGCCAGGCGCTGGTGGTGGCCCCGTGCTTCACCGCCCGCGCGGACGTCCTCACCGGCCTGGGCCTCGGCGCGACCGAGCAGGAGATGGCAGGGCACGTGATCGGCAGCTACGTCGCCTCCGACCCGACCGGGGCGACGGAGGTCCCCGGAGTGTGGGTGGCCGGCAACGTGACCAACCTGACCGAGCAGGTCATCGGCGCGGCCGGAGCGGGGCTGCGCGCCGGTGCGGCGATCAACGCCGACCTGGTCGCCGAGGAGACCCGCCTGGCCGTCGCCGCCCGTCGCGCCCCCTTCTCCGCGCAGGAGGAACGGGAGGTCTGCGAACGCGTGCTCGGAGACCGCCGGCACGGCCTCTGATCCCGACGGCGCCCGCCCCTTCCACGAGGCGGACCCGGGATCCGCCTCGGCGGGGATCCCGGGTCCGCATGGGAGCTCTAACGCTTGACGCGGACCTGGTCGGCCTGGAACGGGGCCCAGGGCTGCGCGCCCCTGGCCGTGGGGGCAGCCGAGCCGCACATGGCCTGGAGCAGGTGGCCTCCGATCGCGTAGTCGATCGGGTGCGGCAGGAGCTGGCCGTTCTGGTCGATCTCGTTGTACTTCATGAGGTTGAAGCCCATGGAGATCTGGCGGGTGCCGTCCTCGCTGGCCATGGCGTAGGTGCCCATCCCGAACACGCCTCCGCTGTGTCCCCAGGCCGGGCCGCAGGGCGTGGGCTCGTTGTAGATGCCGAGGCCGTAGTTCATCACGACGTTGCCCAGCCCGTCGGTGACCGGGACCGTGGTCTTCATCTGGGCGAGCTCCGCGGGACGCAGGATCTTCCCGCCCAGCAGCAGGCGGTAGAACCTGTTGAGGTCGTCCATGGTCGACACGAGCGCCCCGGCCGTGCCGCCCCAGGACATGTTGTAGACGCTGTAGTCACGCGGCGGGTCGATCAGTCCGTACAACGCCTCGTACGCCTTGGAGTGCGGGCCGGTGATGAACGGCGTGCGAGGGAAGTACGTCTCGCGGAGCCCCGCCTTGCGGATCACCTGGTCGGTGATGTACCGCTCGGGGTCGGTGCGGGTGACCTTCCGCAGGAGCATCCCGGCGATCACGTAATTGGTGTTGGAGTAGATCGAGACCTGTCCCGGCTCGTTCGTGGGCGGAAAGCCAAGGCCGATGCTCGCCAGTTCTTCCGGACGGAACGTGCGGAACCGGTTGTCGTCCAGGCTCTGCCCCGACCCCTGGACCAGTGAGGGGAAGGCGCCGGGAATGAAGTCGGCGATGCCGCTGGTGTGGTTCAGCAGCATCCGCACGGTGACGCGCTGTCCCCGTTCTCCCGGGATGAGGTCGGGAAGGTAGCGGGCGATCGGTGCGTTGAGGTCGATCCGCCCCTTCTCGACCTGCTGGAGGATCGCCACGGCGGTGAACGTCTTGGTGATGCTGCCGACCCGGTGCTGCATATCCGGCTTGACCGGGCGTTTCGTGTCCACGTCCGCCACTCCGGCGGCGTCGTTCCACCGCGCGGACCCGTCGCGGACGCCGGAGTAGACGCCGTACATACCCGCGGCCCGAATCGCGTCGAGGGTCTGCCGGAGGGCCTGGCGGTCAAGACCGGCTTCGGACGCCGACGGCGCGGGCTCGGCCGTCGCGGCGGCCGCGGCGGGTGCGGCGGGAGCGATGACGCACGCCAGGAGCAGCCCGCTCAGCCCGAGTCCGGAGATAGCCCGCCGACGGCGGGAGGTTTCTATGCGTACTGTCATCAACCATCTCTTTCAGGTCGGGACTACGGCATAACGATCTTCGCAATCATTCCGTGATCCGCCCTCATCCCCAGGGAGGAGCCGCCGCTCGTCCGTCAGAAGGAAGTACTCCCGGACCACGTGCCCGGAGACCGCCGGCACGGCCTCCGGTCCCGCCCGCCGCGAAACCCGGATCTCCGCGCCATCTATACACGCGATGTATTCATTGAATGTATAGTGATGATCATGTCGATCGGACACATCGTGCTCGGGCTGCTCGCGGAGCGGCCCAAGCACGGATACGAGCTCAAACGCGAGCACGATCAGCGCCTGCCGGGCGCCAGGCCGCTCGCCTACGGACAGGTGTACGCGACGTTGCAGCGCCTGCAACGGGACGGATTCGCCGAAGTCGCGGAGACCGTTCAGGAGGGTGGCCCCGAACGCACGGTGTACGCGATCACCGAGGAGGGGCTGGCCGAGCTGGCGCGATGGCTGGAGCAGGTGGAGGCGCCCGCGCCGCACGTGTCCAGCGCGCTCCTCTCGCGCGTGGTGGTGGCGGTCGTGGCCGGTGGCGCCGCCGACGGTTACCTGCTCAGGCAGCGGGCCGCCCATCTGGCGCGGATGCGCGAACTCACCGCGGAGAGGGCGTCCGGGTCACCCGCTGAGGCGCTGGCCGCCGACTACGCGCTCCAGCACCTCGACGCCGACCTGCGCTGGATCGAGACGGCCATGGAACGACTCACGGACCTTGAGAAGGAAATCGATGCTTGAAGCACGCGCGTTGCGCAAGACCTTCGCCCGGACCGTCGCCCTGGACGGCGTGTCCGCGAAGGTCGGCAAGGGAGAGATCGTCGCGATCACCGGGCCGAGCGGCTCGGGCAAGTCCACCCTGCTGCACTGCCTGGCCGGGATCATCCGCCCGGACTCGGGGGAGGTCAGCCTCGACGGGCGGCGCGTCGACACCCTCGACGAGGCCGATCGCACGAACCTGCGCAGGCAGAGTTTCGGGGTCGTCTTCCAGTCCGGCCGGCTGGTCCCGGAACTGACCGCGGAGGAGAACGTGGCGCTGCCGCTGTTGTTCAACCGGATCGGCCGCCGGGAGTCGCTGCTGACCGCCCGGTCCTGGCTGGAGAGACTGGAGGTGGCCGACTGCGCCGATCGGCGACCCGGCGAGCTGTCCGGCGGCGAGCTGCAACGGGTCGCCGTGGCCCGCGCGCTGGTCACCGGCCCGCGGGTGGTCTTCGCCGACGAGCCGACGGGCGCGCTCGACTCGCTGGCCGGAGAGAAGGTGATGGGCGAGCTCGTCGGCGCGGCGCGCGTGGACGGCACCACGCTGGTGATCGTCACCCACGACAACCGGGTGGCCGCCTACGCCGACCGGGAGATCGCGCTGCGCGACGGCACGCTGGACGGGGTGACCGTGTGATCACCGTGACGCGAATGCTCGCCAGGGGCGGGTCGCGGCAGGAACGGGTACGGGGGCGTCTCATGGCCGCGGGGGCGGCGCTCGCGACATTCCTGCTGTGCGCGGGGGTGAACCTGCTGGCGTTCGGGCGCGGTACGAGGCTCGAACCGCAACTGGGCATCCTCGTCGAAGCGCCGTTCGACTACCTGGGCGTCCTTGCCACGCAGGAGGCTCGGCTGCTCACCGCGCTGGCACTGGCCCTGCTGGTCGTGCCCGCGATGGCCTTCGTCCACCAGGTGAGCCGGCTGGCCACCGCGACGAGGGAGCGGCGGCTGGCCGCGCTCCGGCTGGCCGGGGCCACACCGCGCGAGGTGCGCCTGATCGGAGCCTACGAGAGCGGGCGGCAGGCGTTTCTGGGCGGGCTGTCCGGCGCCGCGCTGTACCTGGTGGTCAATCTGACGCTGTCGTGGTCGCTGGAGGGCGAGGTGCCCCCGGTCCCGCCGGCGCAGGCACTGGCGATCCTCGCCGCGGTGACGCTCGGCGGGGCGCTGGCCGGACTGATGGCCGGGCGGCACGTGGTGACCTCCCCGCTGGGTGTGGTCCGGCGGACGCGACCGGCCGGCCCCCGGGCGCTCGACCTGCTGCTGGTCGCGGTGGGCGCCGGGATGGTCGTCGCCGGATTCACCGCCAAGGGCAGGTTCCCCGGCGGGCCGTACGTCGCGGTGCTGTCGGTCGCGGTCGGCGTGGTGCTCGTGGTGTTCGGTCTCGTCCTCGGCGCCGCGTGGCTGATCAGGATGGCCGCCCGGCGGGTGGGCCACCGTACCGAGGCGGCGGAGACCCTGCTGGCCGCCCGGATGGTCGAGGCCGACCCCCGGGGATGGGCCCGTGCGCTCTCGGTGGTGGGACTGACCGTGTTCTTCGGCTCCGCCGTGGGCGCCCAGCAGGGACCCATCTTCCTGCGGGGCGGTCCCGGCGCCTCCTACGACGTGACCTACCTGCTGGTGGACCTCGCCCTGCTGGTCGCGCTGGTCACCTCCGCCGCCGCCCTCGTGGTGCACCAGGCGGAGGAACTGCTCGATCGCCGGCGCTCGTTCGCGGTCCTGGCCGCCTCGGGGACGCCCGGTTCCGCGCTGGGCCGGGTCCTCACCCGCCAGGCGCTCATCGCGGCGCTGCCGGTGTGCGCCGTGGCCGCCGTCGCCGGGGTGGCGATGGTCGTCCTGTCGCTGCCGGACGTCTACGGTCAGGTGCCGGAGGCGCTCGGCTTCGCCGCCGGCCGGGCGGTGATCATGGCGGGGGCAGGAGTGCTGGCCGCGCTGCTGGTGGCGCGGGCCGCCCGGCCCATCCTGCGCGGGGCGCTGCGGCCGGAGGAACTCCGGGACGAGTGAACGGCCGCTCCCGTACGGCCGCGCACCGGTCACGGGTGTCCGGGCGGCCCTCTCCGTACGGAGAGGGCCGCCCGACAGGGGACTCAGCGGCAGGCCGGTGCGACGAAGGCCGGGCGGCTCACCTCGGTGAAGCGGCAGCCGAAATCAGGCTTCGACGTGTGGTGGACCTGGTCGCCCGCCGCACGCTTCCCCTTTTCGACCCAGGTGACCAGATCGTCGAAGGCCCGGGTCAGCTCGCCCTGGGTGAAGTCGCAGTGACCGACGGCCCTGATCGCCCGGGAGACGAAGTTGCCGGACTGCCTGTTGCGCGCCGTACGGTCCGCGTAGATCTGCTCCATCGAGTAGGGGACGAAGAGGTCGCCGATGTTGTGCAGGGAGAGCACGGGAATGCGGGGGTCGCCCTCCACCGCGGGGAAGCCGTCGAGGCCGCGGCTCGGCCGGTCGGTGGCGGCGACCCTCAGCACGTCACGGTTGAGCTCGCGCTCGGCTCTCGTCAGGCTGGACCGGTCGTCGAGCTGGTAGACCGTTCGCCGGTTGTCCACGACGTTGCCCTTGGAGATGTTCGCGGTGCCCCCGGTCAGGCCCGGGTAGATGCCGAACAGGAACGGGATCTGGGTGAGCGGCGCGCGGCCGATCGCGTTCCAGTAGGCGAAGGCGGAGTCGAATCCGGGGCGGTCGCCGCCGCTGCGTTGCTCGACCGCGTCGCTCCAGGTCCTGCCCAGTTTGGTCAGCGCCGGAGGCGTGCCCTGGTTGAAACCGCTGCCGAGCTTGGGCAGCAGGCCGAGGACTCGATCGGCGTAGGTCTGCTGGTACTCGGGCGCGGGGGAGAGCGGGAAGTCGGTCCGCGTCCCGGTGAGCGCGGCGGCCGTCACGTTGGCGTCGTTGAAGTAGTCGAACAGCTCGGTGTCGCCGAGGACGCCGCACGCGGGAAGCGCCCCGGCGAACGTCCTGCGGTAGTGCTCGACGGCGACCGCGGCGACGTGCCCGCCCATCGAGAAACCGGTCATGTAGACGCGGCGCGCGGGTTTGCCGGTGACCTGGCGCGCCAGCGCGATCAGCGCGTGCGAGTCCTTGACGCCCTGCCCGACGTCGTAGCCGTTGGTCTGGTAACTGGAGGCGGCCCAGGCGTATCCCCGGGCGATGAGGTGGGCACGCAGGGGGGAGTTGTCGACGTAGACGGTGGTGTCGGTGCCCCGGTAGCCGTGGGCGTACAGGACCAGCTCACCGTTCCAGTTCGCGGGGACCTCGATCCGGTAGGCGGCGCCCTGCTTGACGCCCGCGTGGGCGGTGGCGCCCGGCAGCGCGGTGAAGGGCCTGCCGGAGGGATACTCGCACCACGGGTCGGCCACGGTGTATCCGGGTTGGGTCTCGCTGGGTGTGGGTGGGGCGCAGGCTGTCGCCGCGGCGGGCGGTGACCAGACGACCGAGACGGCCGCGACCATCAGAACCGTGACTCCGAGCCGAAGTGACCTCATCGGGCGCCTCCACTAGAAGATTAATCTGTCTAGGTGGATGTACCACGCCCCGACGATCACCGGTAGGCCCACTTTTACCGGTCTCCAGGCGTCGGGCCGTCCTTGGGGAGCGCAGGCGCGGGACTCCTCTCCCACGTGTCCGGCCTCGGATCGTTCCGTGAGTGTCGTCCGGCCGGCGGGGCTCAGGAAGTCGTTCCGCTCAAGGACGCCCCGAGATCGGTCGTCAGGTACAGAACATTGCGCCCGGATCGCTCGCGCGCGACCAGCCCGCTCTCGCGTAACACGGCAAGGTGCTGCGACACCGCACTGGGCGTGACGCCGAGCGCGCGAGCCAGGTCCGTCGTCGTCGCGGGCGACCGCAGCTCCTCCAGGAGTTCGGCCCGCGCCCGGCCGAGCAACCGGACCGCACTGGCCGCGGGAGGCCGCGTCCCCGCGGTCCACAGCGCCCCGACGCCCCGTGCCGGATATCGCACCGTGGTCTGAGTGGAGGTGCTCTTCTTGATCAGCACGTAGGGCGAGCCGAGAACGACCGGGATGAGAACCAGCCCACCCGGACCGCGATTCACGACGCGCTCGGTCAGCCAGCGCACTTCCCGCAGCATCAGCCGGCCGTCTCGCCAGCGCAGATCCGGGTGAAGGTCGGTGAACAACCTCTCGGCGCCACCCGCGGTCAACTGCCTGGCACGATAGCTGACGTCCGCCTCGAGTACGGCCCGGATCCGTGACCAGTGCGGCGCGACGAGCCGGTCGTGCGCCGCCCGCAGTTCCGCGGCGATCGCCCGCAGGCCCGCCGCCGGCCGCGCGGCGAGCGCGGCGACGGCGTCAGGGGGTTCGTCGCCGAACACTCGCCGGAGGCTGGCGCGCACCTGATGAGCGGTCGTTCTCCGCAACGCCGCCAGATCGTCCTCGATGGAGGCCCCCGTGCCGAGCGGGGCGGGGACGAGGAACTCCGGCCAGCTCAGCCGATCGTTCACGAGCAGCGGCAGGGTGCGGGAGAGGTCGAGCGGACGCCTGGCGAGTTCGTCCGCCGCCCACCGCAGCCACCGCAGGTTGATCGGGTGCCGATCGATGTCACCCAGTTGCTGCAGGCCGGCCACCGTCTCCGACAGCGGTGAGATCGCGAATCGCGTCGCCGCCAGTTCGGCCACGCCGAGATCGATCGTCAGAGCCACGAATCGATTATGTAGCGGTGGTCTAAATGCTGTCGTGACGGCGCCCGGCACCGGACGATCCCGGCATGAAACCAGACATGAAACAGGCCGACGCCGAGCCGCGCCTGCCCGCGGCCTACTGGCGGTTGTGGTGGGCGACGGGCATCAACGCCGTCGGCGACGGGGCGTTCGCCGCGGCCGTCCCGTTGCTGGCCGTCACGGTCACGCGCGACCCCCGGCTCGTGTCGGTGGTGTCCGCGGCGACGTACCTTCCCTGGTTGCTGCTGTCCCTCCCCGCCGGCGCGCTCGTCGACCGGCACGACCGCGCCGGCCTCATGTGGCGCTCGCAGGCGATCCAGGCGGTGATCGTCAGTGTCGTCGCGGTCCTTGCCGCGCTCGGTCGGCTCGGCATCCCGATGCTCGCGATCATGGCCTTCGGGCTGGGGGCGTGCACGGTCGTCTTCGCCAACGCGGCGCAGGCGATCCTGCCGGACCTCGTCGCGAAGCCCCTGCTGTACAGAGTGAACGGCCATCAGCAGACGATCACGACGGTCGGCTACCAGTTCCTGGGACCACCGATCGGCAGCCTGCTCTTCGCGGTCGCCGTGGCGCTGCCGTTCGGGATGGACGCCGCCTCGTTCGCCCTGTCCGCCGCGCTGCTGGCGACCTTGCCCGGGCGCGGTCGCCGGCAGGCCGGGCACCCGCCGATGCGCGCGGCCATAGCGGACGGCCTTCGCCGGCTGGCCCGTCATCGGCTGCTGCGCACCCTCGCGATCCTGCTCGGGGTCAACACCTTCTGCGGCCAGCTCGGCAACGTCACCCTCGTCCTGCTGGCGACCCAGACCCTGCACCTCGACGCGCGCGGTTACGGCCTGCTGCTCGCCGGCGCCGCGATCGGCAGCCTGCTCGGCGGCCTGGCCGGCGCGCGCGTCGTCAGCAGGGCCGGTGAGCTTCCCACGCTCCTCACCGCGCTCGCCGTGAACGTCGTCGTCTTCGTCGGGATCGGGCTGAGCCCGAACGCGCTCGTGCTCGGCGCCCTGCTGGCGGTCAACGGCTTCGTCATCACCCTCTGGAACATCGTGACCGTCGGTCTCCGGCAGCGGATCGTGCCCTCCGAGATGCTCGGCCGGGTCAACAGCGTCTACAAGATGCTCGGCTGGGGACTGATCCCGCTCGGGGCGCTGGCCGGCGGGCTGGTGGCGCACACGTTCGGGTTGCGAGCGCCGTACCCCGTCGCGGGGGTGCTGCGAGGGATCGCCCTGCTGGTCGCGATGCCCGTGCTGATCCGTGCCATGCGCGACTGATGGTCGCTTCTGGTGGTTCGTCGGGGGTTGTCGATAAGCTCCGTAGCCGTCCCGGTTCCAAGGCCCTCACAGCAGATGATCGGAGAGTTCATGCCGGCGGACAAGGCGATCGCGGACCTGTGGTTCGACCCCTCCTGCCCGTACACCTGGATCACCTCCCGGTGGCTGCTGGAGGTCGAGAAGGTCCGGCCGGTCGAGGTGCGCTGGCACGTGATGAGCCTGTCGGTGCTCAACGAGGGCCGCGACGAGGATCCGGAGGGCGACACGGAGGGCTATCTGTGGGTGCCCGTGCGGATCTGCGCCGCAGTGCGGCAGGAGTACGGCCAGGAGGCGCTCGTGAGGCTGTACACCGCGATGTGGACCGTCGGGCGCGAACGCGGACAGGACTGGCCCGGTTCCCTGCACGACGCTCTGACCGCGGCCGGACTGCCGCTCGAACTCGCCGAGTCCGGCATGTCGACGGCCTACGACGACGTGGTGCGCGCCTCGCACGCCGAGGGCATCGGCCTGATCGGTGACCACGTCGGCACCCCGGTGGTCGCCGTCACCGGCGCCGACGGTGAGCGCGTCGTGTTCTTCGGCCCGGTCATCTCCCGGATCGCCACCGGCGAGCAGGCCGGTCGTCTGTGGGACGGGACGCTGCTGGTGGCCGGCACCCCGGGCTTCCACGAGCTCAAGAGCGCCCCGCACGAGGAGCCCCGGCTCGACGGCCCGAACTGACCTCGGCGAGCCGGGGGCGCCCAACCGCCGGGCGGCTTGTCGATCTCCGACGGCTTTTCGCGTGCCGTCCCGCCGGCCGGCGGAAACATCGTCAATTTCTCGGTACGGCCGGTGAGTTGCCGAACCGGGGACGCGCCGCGCCTCTCTATATTGCCGAAGAGCGTGCGTCGTGCCCGAAAGCATGAGTTCAGCGGCTCGCCCCGATGGTTGGTGCCGAGCGGCTGGAGCGAACATGGTCGATGGAGCGTCCCGCGATCCCCGCCCGCAAGGGAAGCGCGGCTTCCCCGAAATCGACCCCAGCCTCCGGGCCACCGCGGCGGCGACGGCGGGTGGCACGCTCGTCATCCTGTGGCCCGCGTTCACGCTGGGCGCGTACGGCGCCGTCTTCTTCGACGCCGTGCTGGGAATCTGGGCCGTGGCCACGGCGGTGCTGCTCTCGGGTCTGATGCTGCGCACCAGAGGTGCGCTGCCCTGGGGAGGCTGGGTCGCCCTGGCACTGCCCTCGGTCTGGGTCGTCCTGGCCGTCGTGGCGCCGAGAGCTCACGGGTTTCGCTACCTCCACTACTTCGAGGTGGTGCTCACCCTGGTGGGCGCGCCGACACTGACGTGGCTGCTGTCGAGGATCCTGCTGCCCGACTACGCCGAGCTCCCCGAACTGCACCGGCTGCGGGCGATCGCCGTCACGATCGCCGTCGGAGTCCTGGCCTTCCTGCTCGGCAAGTTCAATTACCTGTTCCTCACCTGCGCCGATTTCGACATCAGCGGCAACAACCCCCCTTCCGGCTGCACACACGGCCCGCCTTTCCACCTCCTCTGAGAGCCCCGCGCGTGGGCGGCTCGTGATCGCCCCGCGGGCGGGTCCGGGGCGGGGAGGACGTCAAAGGCGGTAGACCCGGCGGGCGGTCGCGCCGAACACGTCGCGGGAGACCTCGGAGGGCCGGTGGGAGAGAACCTCCCGCCACGTGGAGACCAGGGTGGGCAGGTCCGTCCAGAGCTTCTCGATGGGGAAGTTGCTTCCCCACATGCAGCGGTGGGAGCCGAAGAGCTCCAGGCAGGTGGCCGCGACCGTCTCGATCAGCGACCGGTCCACCCGATGCACGAACGTGCCCTGGCCGGTGAGTTTCACCACGACGTTGGGGCGCTCGGCCAGGAGTCTCAGCCCGCGGGTCCACTCCGCGACCCTGGAGGGCTCGGAGTCGTCGAGCATTCCCGCGTGGACCAGCACGAACGTGACGTCGGGGAAGTCGTCGACGAAGCTCGCGGCGTCGGCCATCTGACCGGCGAAGACCTGGAGCTCGAACAGCCAGCCGAGGTCGGCGAGCGAGGCGATGTTGCGGCGGAAGACGGGGTCCTTCATGCGGTCGGGGGAGGAGGCGAAACGGAACTCCGGCCGCTCGTGCCAGTGCAACTGCAGCCGGGTGCCCCGCATGAGCGGGGTGAGCTCGGCCTGGCGGCGCATCACGTCCGCCGCGCCCTCGTCGAACAGGTCCGCCGAGCCGATCACGGCCGTGGGCCAGCCGGTCTCGGCGTGCGTCTCGCGCAGCCGGCGCACCTCGTCCAGGGAGCGGTCGAGCGGCCAGTTGGCCTGCACATAGACCGCCGACGTGATGCCGCAGGCGGTGGCCTCCTCGACGTACTCCGACACCGGGTAGTCGCGGCGGATCGGCTCGTACGGGCCGAAGATGCGCGGGACCATCTCTCCCTGGAGCCAGGGCAGGTCGGCGGCGCGCCAGATGTGGTGGTGCGCGTCGACGATCCCGGGAGACGGAAGGGCGCCGGCGTGGGTCATGAGGGGACTCCCGTGGGTCGTGGGGTGGGCCGCCGCCGCGCCGCCGCGCGCCGGGGGCCGGACAGGACGGCCGGGAGGCGGCGGACCTCCGCCAGGCCGGTGGGCAGGTCGCGCACGCCGCCGAGGTGGTCGAGGCTGGGAAGCTGGGCGGCCATGGCGCGTGTGACCGGGCTGTAGGTGGGGGAACAGGCCAGCGGCGACCACCAGACGAGCCGGTGTCCCAGGCGCGACAGGCGGGCGGTCGCGCGGACCATGGGCTCGTGGTCGCCGCGTTCGAGCCCGTCGGAGAGCACGATCACGAGCGCGCCCCTCGCGAGCGCCGTGAACCGCGGGACGCTCAGGAACTCCTGCAGCGCCGCCCCGATCGCCGTGCCGCCGTCGGCGTCCGTCACCTTCCCCGACACCGCCCGCAGCGCCCGATCGAGGTGCGGGTGCGACAGCGCGGGGGTGATCCGGGTGAGCCGGGTGCCGAAGGTGAAGACCTCGGTGCGGGCCGGCGCCGCGCGCAGCGCCGTGTGCGCGAGGCGGAGCAGGTCCGGGGTGTGCTGCCGCAGCGAGCCCGAGACGTCGACCAGGATGAGCAGGCGGCGCGGGCGTGGGGGCCGGGCGCGTCGGCGCAGTTCGACGATCTCTCCGTCGTGGCGGTGCGCCCGCCGCCAGATGTGCCGCATGTCCAGCCGGTCCCCGGACCGCGCCGGGCGCCGCCGCCGCGACGGCGCCCAGGGCAGTACGGCGGGCCAGGCGGCCTCCAGGTCACGCATGACCGAGCGCCGCCGCTCGTCGTCCGGGCCGAAGTCCCGGCTGCCGTACGTGCTGAGCGCGCTGGCCCGGGTGCCGTCGCCGGGCAGTACGTCCTGTGGCGCGGGGTCGTCCTCGCCGGGTCCCTGGGGGGAGGGCACGTCGCTCTCCGAGGCCGGTGGCGGGACCACGTCCTGAAGGCCGCCCTGCCGGAACCACGCGTCGAAGACCCGGTCGAACGCGCCCAGCTCGCCGACGTCGTGCAGCAGGGTGATCCGGGCGTACCAGTACAGGGCGGTCAGGTCGCGCGGTGGCGAGGCGTCGATGACCCGCAGCAGGTCGGCCTGTTTCGGCAGCGCGGTGGTCACGCCCGCGGCGCGCAGCGCGGACAGGAACCCCCACAGGTGACCGGCGGCGAGGGCGATGGGTTCAGGCATCGCCGGACACCTCCGTGGGGTCTGCGGGGACGGTGGGATCAGGCATCGCCGACCGCCCCCGCGTGGCCGACGGAGAGGAAGGACTCAGGCATCGCCGAACAGCTCCTCCGCGTGCCCGAGGAGCAGCCGGGTGTCCTCCTCGTCCTTGATGAGCAGGCCGAGAGCGCGGCGCAGCGCCACGGGCCATGGGCTGCCGCCCTCGGCCAGGGCCGTCGCGCCCCGGGCCCACTCCACCGATTCTGCGATGCCGGGCCGTTTGAGCAGCGGCAACCCGCGTACCCGCTGAACCGCGCGCACCAGCCCCTCCGCCGCCCGCTCCTCCAGACCGGGCACGGCCGCGCGCAGGATCGCCCGCTCGCGGTCGACCTCGGGGAAGGCGATCCAGTGGTAGAGGCACCGTCGTTTGAGGGCGTCGTGCAGCTCGCGGGTCCGGTTGGAGGTCAGCACCACGATCGGCGGCGTGCGCGCCCGGACGGTGCCCAGCTCCGGGATCGTGATCTGGAAGTCACCCAGGAACTCCAGCAGGAACGCCTCGAACTCGCTGTCGGCGCGGTCGATCTCGTCGATCAGCAGGACCGCGCCGTGGTCGGACTCAAGGGCCCGGAGCAGCGGCCGCCGCAGCAGGAACTCCTCACGGTAGAGGTCGCCGACCTCCTGGCCGCGGCTCTCGGCGACCCGGACCTGGAGGAGCTGCTTGGGATAGTCCCACTCGTACAGCGCCTGGCCGGAGTCCAGGCCCTCGAAGCACTGGAGCCGGATGAGGTTCCGGCCGACGACGCGCGAGAGCACCGAGGCGACCTCGGTTTTCCCGACGCCCGGTTCTCCCTCCAGCAGCAGCGGCCGGTTCAGCCGCAGTGCCAGGTGGATGGCCGTGCAGAGCCCTTCGTCGGCGAAGTACCCCTCCCGTTCGAGTGTCGCGGCGAGCTCGCGCTCGTCCAGGAGAGCCGGCGCCACGGAGGACCCGACAGACGTCACGGATGACCCGTCGGGCCTCGCGACGGATCCGCCGGGTGCCACGGGGGATCCCCCGGGTGCCACGGAGGATCCGTCGGGCGTCGCGAAGGGCCTGCCGGATGTCACAACTGCGAGTGCTCGGTCGTGAGCAGGTGGACCCGCTGGGCGGTGTGCGCGGCGGCGTCGGCCGCGGCGGCCTTGCCGTGCTCGGAGCCGAACGCGGCGGCCCGGGCGTCCTCGTCGTCGAAGTAGAGCTCGTTCACCGAGTCGAACGGCGCGTCCTCGCCGTTGCTGACGCTCACCGTGTACTTGCGCAGTCCGGGGAGCTTCCTGGCGAACTCGATGTGCTCCTCCACGACCCACTTCGCGAACTCCTCGTGGGAGATGTTCTCCGCGCGCTTGAGCAGCGATACGACTTTCAGCATATTGATTGATTCCTCCATATTTGGTGGGTTTTCAGGCGTCCTGGCGGAGGGCGTCCAGCCCGCGCAGGACACGTTCGGGGGTGAACGGCATCGCCGTCAGGCGCACGCCGCAGGCGTCGAAGACGGCGTTGGCGATGGCCGGGATCGGCGCGTTGGCGGTCATCTCGCCGATGCCCTTGGCGCCGTAGGGGCCGTTGCCCGCGGGGCGCTCCAGGAACAGGCTGTGCTGCGCGGGGAGGTCGGCCGGGCCGGGCATGAGATATTCGGCGAAGTCGCGAGGCCCGTGGTCGCGTCGCGGGTAGTAGGGCTCGGTGGTCTCGAACAGGGCGTGCGACAGGCCCATCCAGGCTCCGCCCTCGACCTGCTGGGTCGCCATGGCCGGGTTGAGCGCCCGGCCGATCTCGTAGACGTTGTACAGCTCCAGCACCTCGATGACCCCGGTCTCGTCGTCCACCTCGACGACGGCGGCCGTGCACGCGTGCGCCTGGCACGAGTCGGGGTCCATCTCTCCCGTCTCGGGCACCGGCGTGCTCGGCTCCTTGAGGAAAATGCCGCGCCCGGAGATCGTGCGGCCGTGCTTGAAGTGCGCGGCCAGCGCCAGGTCGGTGATGTGGATGCTCTTCTCGTCCGAGCCCTTCAGCTTGATGACGCCGGTGCCGTCGGTCTCCAGGTCCGCGGCGTCGACCTCCAGCTCCTCGGCGGCGACCTCCAGCATCACGCCGCGCGCCTCGGCCGCCGCCATGATGACGGCGTTGCCGACGCGGTGGGTGCCCCGGCTGGCGAAGGTTCCCATGCAGTGCGGGCCGGTGTCGGTGTCGGCGGTGTCGACCAGGACGTTCTCGATCGGCAGGCCGAGCGTCTCGGCCGCGCACTGCGCGGCGATCGTCTTGATGCCCTGGCCGAGGTCCACCGAGGACAGCGTGATCACGAACGTGCCCGTGGTCGTGGAGTGGATCAGCGCCTGTGAGGGGTCGCCGCCGAGGTTCATACCGGTCGGGTAGTTCACCGAGGCGTACCCGCGCCCGCGCAGCTTGGCCATGGCCTACAGCCCTTCTCGTGTCGTCGAGGACATGCGGCGGTACGCCTCGGGCAGTTCGTGCCCGACCAGCTCCGCGGTCTTCTGGATCACTTCGACCAGGGCCGTGCCCTCGGCGACCTTGCGGTGGGCCTTGAGGTCCCCGTCGCGGTAGGCGTTGAGGAGGCGCAGCCGCAGCGGGTCCATGGACAGCGCCCTGGCGACCCGGTCCATCTGCGACTCCAGCGCGAAGTCGCCGATGGTCACCCCGAACCCGCGCATGGCGCTGGACGGCGTGCGGTTGGTGAACACGCAGTGGCAGTCGGCCCACACGTTGGGGATCGAGTACGGCCCGGGCAGGTGGGCGGCGGCCTTGGTGGTGCCGTACGGCGTGTGCCGGGCGTAGGCGCCGGAGTCGACGTACAGCGTGACCTTTCGGCCGATGATCCGGCCGTCGTCCATCACGGCGTCCTTGATGTAGATGCGCTCGGCCGCGCGCGGCGAGGAGACCTGCATCTCCTCGTCCCTGTCGTAGACGAACTTGACCGGGCGGTCGGTCACCATGGCGGCCACGCAGGCGACCGGCTCGACGGTGACGTCGACCTTGCCGCCGAAGCCGCCGCCGACCGTCCCGCCGACGATGCGCAGCCTGTTGAACGGGACCTCCAGGATCAGCGCGGTGTTGTCGAGGGTGAAGAAGCACGCCTGGGTGTCGGAGTGGATGCGCAACCGGCCGTCCGCCTGCGGGACCACCACGCAGCCGGTGGTCTCCGTGGGGGCCTGCTCGATCGGGGCGGACTCGTAGCGCCACTCGAAGACGTGGTCGGCCTGGCCGAACGCCTTCTCCACGTCGCCGAAGCGGATCCGCCGGCAGTGGTGTCCCTCGTACTTGAAGAAGTTCTGGCCGTGGTACTCGTTGACCAGCGGCGCCCCCTCCGCCAGGGCCTCCTCGACGTCGAAGACCGCGGGCAGGTCCTCGTAGTCGACCCTGACCCGGGCCGCGCCCTCCAGAGCCGCCGCCTCGGACTCGGCGACCACGGCACAGATCGGCTCGCCGAGGTAGCGGACCTTGTCCACGGCCAGGATGGGCTCGTCGTCCGGCCCGACGCCGATCAGCTTGAGGGGGGTGTAGAGGTTGTTCGGGATGTCGGCGTGGGTGAGGATCCGCGTGACGCCCGGCACCGCGAGGGCGGCGGTCAGGTCGACGCCCCGGATCCTGGCGTGGTGGCGGGCCGAACGGTGCATCTTCAGATGCAGCAGCCCCGGCGGGGCGACGTCCTCGAAGAACTCGGTCCGGCCGGTGACGTGCCCCCGCGCGTCGGAGCGCTGGACGACCGAGCCGATGACGGTGAAGTCGTCCTCGCGCTCGGCGGCGAAGGGGCGCTTGTCGATGGGAGCGAGCCGGTAGGTCATCGCGACACCGCCTCCTCCGCGGGCCGTCCCGGCTCGACGCCCGCTTCGCGCCTGCGCCTGGCCGCGTCCAGGATGGCGATCACGATGGGCCGGTAGCCGGTGCACCGGCAGACGTTTCCCGAGATCGCCTCGATCACGTCCTCCTCGCTCGGATCGGGGTCGCGGTCCAGCAGGGCCTCGGCGACCATGATCATGCCCGCCGTGCAGAACCCGCACTGGGTGGCGAAGTTGTCGACGAAGGAGCTCTGCACCTCGTCGAGGTTTCCGTCGGAGGCCACCCCCTCCAGCGTGCGGACCGAGTGGTCCGCGACCGTCTCCACCGCGACCAGGCACGCGGTCGCCGGCCGGTCGTCGACCAGCACGGTGCAGGTGCCGCAGCTTCCCTGCGCGCAGCCGCGCTTGGCCGCGGTGAGCCCCAGCGACTCGCGCAGGATCGTCAGAAGTGTGGTTCCCGGTCTGGCGATGAACTCCCGGGGCTCGCCGTTGACGACGAGCGAGACGATCTGTGACGGCATGGTCCTGCCCTTTCTGGGGGATGGGCACGTGCGGTGAGACGACTAGCCGATGAAGGCCCGGCGCAGATGGACGGGCAGGACCCGCGACCGGTACCACGCGCTGGCGTAGGCGTCGTCGAAGGGCGCGGTGTCGGCGCGAGCGGCCTGCCCGGCCTCGGTCAGGACCTCGGGGCTCAGCGGGCGGCCCCGCATCAGCCGTTCGGCCGACACCGCGCGCACCGGGCGCGGGGCGACGCCGCCGAGCGCGGTCCTGGTCGAGGTCACCACGCCGTCCGCGGTGTGCGTCACGGAGGCGACGGTCACGATGGACGCCGAGTTCAGCCTGCGGCGCATGGCCTTGTGGTAGTACCAGGTTCCCGGCTCGGGCAGCGCCGCCACCACCGCCGTGACGAACTCGCCCTCGGCGACCCCCGACGCGAGCACGTCGGCCACCGGGGCCTCGCGCCGCCCGCCCGGCCCGGTGATCTCACACGTCGCGCCGAGGGCGAGCAGGCAGACGGCCAGGTCACCGTACGGCTGCGCGACGAACAGGTTGCCGCCGACGGTCGCCAGGTTGCGGATCGTCGGGGAGGCGATCGTGCGCAACGCCGGACGCAGGAAGCCGAGCCCGGGATGCTCCTTGACGGAGGACAGGGGAGCGGCCGCGCCGATCCGGGCCACGCCGTCGCGGACCTCGATCCCGGCCAGTCCCGCCCTCCGCAGGCTGACCAGCTCGTTCCTGATCGCGGCCCCGCTGTTCACCAGCGGCATCACGACGGTGCCGCCGCCCATGATCCATCCGCCCCTCGCGGAGTGGACGGCCGCGGCCTCGGGAGACTCGGGCAGGTGCACCGCCTGGATCATCACGTCTGGGACTCCTGGCTTGCTCCGTTACAACCGGTTAAATTATCGATAATTGATTATCGGCACCGTAAATCGGGCTTCGTCCCCGCGTCAAGAGGTGATCGTTGAGCGAGAATCGACGCTCGATAGGATGCGCTCCATGACCGAAGAGCCCTCCATGTTGCCGAGGCTGACGCTGTCGCGGCAGATCCGCGACTCGCTGGTCAGCCGGATCGTCTCCGGCCAGTTCAGGCCCGGCGAGCGGCTGGTGGAGACGCGGCTCGCCGCGACGTACGGCACCAGCCAGGCTCCCGTCCGCGAGGCGCTGCGCGAGCTGGAGGTCATGCGGCTGGTGGAGACCCAGCCGCGCCGGGGCACCTTCGTGCGCCCCTTCGTCCACGAGACGCTCCGGGAGAGCTACGTCGTGCGGGCCGCGCTGGAGGAGACGGCCGTCCGCCTGGCCCTGCTCGCCGGGACGGTTCCGGTGGAGGCACTCCGATCGGAGGTGGAGGCGATGGTCGCCGCGGCCGCCGAGGGTGACGGTGAGGCCTCGGCGCGGGCGAGTGTGTCCTTCCACCGGCACATCGTCGAGGCCGCCCGAAACGAGCTGCTCAGGCTCTCGTGGGAGGGCCTGCAGATCGAGGCGCGCACGTCGGTCACGATGCTCGCGACCGACGTCGACCTCCACGACATCAGCCGTGACCACGCCGAACTGCTGGCGGCGATCGAGCGCGGCGACCTGGAGACGGCCTGCAAGCACGCCCGGGACCACCAGTGGCACTATGCCGACCTCCCGCACGACGCCCACGGCCGGATCCGCGACACCGCCGCCGGCTGAACCACCGCCGGCGTGCGGCCCTTTTCGGGCATGACGGACGAAGCCCGCGGCTGCTACCCCGAGCGGCTCGCCTGAGCCCCGCCGATCGGCCGGGCGGGTCACGTTGCCCCGGCCTCCCCCTCCGGAGGATCATTTGACCGTGGACGGGAACGCGCGGTACGGGCCGCCGGTCGCGGTGGACGGCGGCGGCACGTCACTGGACTACTATCTGGTCTTCGCCGGGGCAGACGACCGGGGCCGGGGAGCACCTCCGTCGGGAAACCTGATCGAGGAGTTCCTCCTGTGCGACGACTACACCGCGGCCGGTCTCGACAGCGTCGAGTGGACGCCGGCGACCGGCGCCTGGCGTGACTCTCCGGCGTCGAGCCGCGGTATCCGCGTCGACCCCCTGCTGCGTGAGCGGGTGGTCGCGGTGAGCCGCCGCGAGGCCGGCGACGCCTACACGATGCTCGGCGGGGGCGAGCTGCCGCGGGAAGCGAGCATCCGCGGCCTCTTCCACGACGGTCAGCCCCTGCCCGCCGCCGCTCCGCTCGATCTGGGCCCCCCGGGTGGCGGCGGGCCGCGCCTCTACCGCATCCTGTTCGCCGGAGAGCTCGGCGAGCGCGGTCTGGCGAACCTGTGGCAGGCCTTGAGGCTGGAGCCGGCCGGCGACCCTGCGGATCCACGGACGCGCGTGGTCGGCACGGCGACGGCGACCGTCGTCGGCCACGTCCTCACCTGGGAGCTGCGCCGGATCGGGCCGGGCATCGCCTGGTGCCTCGATGTGACCGTGCGCCTGGGCACCGGCCCGTCCTCCGCCGTCGGGGCGCTGCTCCACCACCACCGGCAGGCGATCCGGGAGCAGGGGCTGATCCCCGTCACGATAGAACGCTTCGCCTGAACAGAGGAGCGAGGCACCGGCGCCCCGCGAGGTCCTGCCGTCTCCCACGGTTCACCCTTTTTCTCGGCCCGTACCGACGCGTGGTTATCCTCGAAAGAGCCGTCGATCGTGGCATGGGAGGCGAATCGGTGACGGAGCGTAAACCGCCGGGAGTCAGTTTCGAGACATGGGTCGATCGGCAGATTCGCGAGGCCACCGAGCGCGGGGAGTTCGACAACCTGCCGGGTGCCGGCAAACCCCTCCCCGCCGGGGGCGGGCCGGACGACGAGATGTGGTGGATCAGGCAGAAGATGCAGGCGGAGAACCTGTCGTTCCCGCTGCCGGGGACGCTCGCGCTGCGCAAGAAGGCCGAGGAGGCCCGGGCGGCGGCGGTGGGGGCGCGGACGGAGGCCGAGGCTCGCAGGATCATCGAGGACATCAACGATGAGATCCGCGCGAGCTACGGGAAGACCCTGTCCGGGCCGCCGCTCACCCAGCCGCTCTTCGACGTGGAGGAGGTCGCCGGCGACTGGCGTGCCCGCCACCCCGTCGAGGAGAAGCCCGCCCCCGAACCGCCGACCCGGGGGAAAGGCTCCTTCTTCCAGCGGCTCAGGCGTGGCTGAGCGGTAACGGTTGGCCCGAGGGCCTCGCCGTCTTCGCTGTCCGCGCCGTTCGAGGACGAACGGGCAGGGCCTCGGGCGGTGGGGGAGATTCAGCCGGTCCGTCCGCACAGGTCGGCGTGACCGGCGTTGTAACCGTCCACCCAGCCCTTCCTGTCCAGGTTCGACCCGCTGTAGGAGAAGCGCTCCGCCTTGCTGCAGTCGCTGCCGGCGTAGGAGTAGCCCTTGCTGTAGGCGTCCCGGTAGACCTTCGGCTGCTCGTCCGGAGCGGGAGTGGCCTTGCCGTGCGAGATGTTCTCCACCACCGCCCGCGCGGAGACCGAGGTGATCGTGGACGGGGAGCAGGCGGCCGTTCCGAGTGCGAAGATCGCGAGAAGTGCCGGGCTGAGCAGCAGATGGTGCCTACGGTCCATGAGCGCCTCCTCTGATCGCGCCACCGGCAGGAATCGCCGGAGGTCATGGTCGATGAAGCGGGGATATGAAATGAATTATCCAGAATGAAGAAGCTATTTGCTTAATGCCCGATTCTGGGATCGGGCATGGGCGGGCGTTTTTTCTCCTCGCCGACGCCACGGGTCACCCGGGCGTGATCGGCAGCGGTTCCGGCGACAAGCCCTGCCCGGACGCCCGAATCGGGGCTTCGGCTCGTCAGGAAGCCGTCGCGGCGCGGTCGGATTCGCTGCGCAGGACACAGAACTCGTTGCCTTCGGGGTCGGCGAGGACGGCCCAGCCCGAGCTGTCGGGCCTCCGGCGGTCGGCGACGAGGGTGGCACCGAGATCCAGCAGTCGCACGACCTCCTCCTCGCGCGAGGTCTCCGGACGCAGGCACAGGTGGATCCGGTTCTTGACCACCTTGGGCTCCGGCACCTGGTTGAAGTGCAGCAGCGGCCCCTGCGGCAGCATCACCTGGGCCTCGGGGTCACCCGGCCTGTCCTCCGGATTCAGCGGGCAGCCGGTCACCCCGCTCCAGAACCTGGCCAGCTCATAGGCGTCCGCACAGTCGATCGCCACGTTCTGAAACACCGAGACCATACGTGAGATCCTGCCGAACGCCGGCCCCGCCCGCCACCGAATTACGACTTGAAGCGCGGGAACGCCTGGAATCCCCGCCCCACGCGCGAGGACCGGCCGGCGTCGTCTTGAGGGCGGCCCCGTCGCCTCGCCCAGACGGCGGGAGGGAACCGGCCTGCCCGCACCGCCACCCGTCTCACCGTCCCTTGATGCCGAGGGGCCGAGGGGCGGGCCGTCCCGCGAGGCGTAACGTGGAAGGCAGGGCATGTCGTTGGGGGATTGTGATGCGTGCCATCGTCATCGAGAGATTCGGCGGACCGGACGGCCTCGTCTACAAGGAACTGCCCGAGCCCGAGCCCATGGCGGGTCAGGTCGTCATCAAGGTCAAGGCGTTCGGGGTCAACCACGCCGAGATGCACATGCGCAGAGGGGAATGGGCCGAGGCCGCGGAGGTGAGCGGCATCGAATGCGTCGGGCTGGTGAAAGCATGCCCCGGCGGCGAGTTCCCCGTGGGCGCCAAGGTCGCGGCGCTGATGGGCGGCCTCGGGCGCACCGTCAACGGCAGCTACGCCGAATACACCCGGGCGCCGGCCTCGAACGTGGCCCTCATCGAGTCCGACCTGCCCTGGGAGGAGCTCGCCGCGATTCCGGAAACCTACGCCACCGCCTGGACCTGCCTGTTCCGCAATCTGGAGATCGTCCAGGGGCAGACACTGGTCGTCCGGGGCGCGACCTCCTCCTTCGGCCGGGCCGCGGTCGGCCTCGCGGTGAACGTCGGCGCGCGGGTCGTCGCCACCACGCGCGATCCCGAGCGCTTCGCGGCGCTGGAGAAACTCGGTGCGGATCGCGCAGAACTGGAGGGACCGGGACTTTCCCAGCGGATCGCCGAGGCCAAGCGGCTCGACGCGGTGCTCGACCTCGTGGGCAACAGCACCATTCTCGACTCCCTCGAAATGCTGCGCCGGGGCGGGCGGGCGTGCCTGGCCGGCTGGCTGGGCGGTCTCGACCCGATCCCCGACTTCAACCCGCTGCTGCAGATGGCGAGCGGCGTCTATCTGACCTTCTTCGGCAGCTTCGTGTTCGGGACTCCCGGGTTCCCGCTGTCCGACGTGCCGCTCCAGGAAATCGCGGAGCAGGTGGCGGCGGGCCGCCTCACGGCGAAGCCGTCGCGCGTGTTCCGTTTCGAGGAGATCCGCGAGGCGCATCGCGTGATGGAGGCCAACGAGGCCGGCGGCAAGATGGTGGTCGTCCTCGGCTGAGCCCGATGAGAGCCGCCCGGCCTGCCCGAGGCGGATGCGAACCCGGGGGAGCGCCCGCCGAACCCGAAGATCATCCGAGCCGACGGCGTAACCCCGGCCCGCGTGGACATCGCCACCGCGATCGAGGGCGAATGTCCGACCGTGGGCAGATGCCGGGTGATCCGGTGAGGCGGTACCTTCTCGTCATGAAGTGGGCTCGGCGGCTCGATGGAAGGGGCGTTGCCGACGCGGCGACGGCGGTCGTCCTGGCGCTGCTCGTCGGGTATGCCATCGTTGATCCGCCGGGTCGGTCGTCGTGGTGGCCCGCCTGGTCGGCGTGGCCGGTCGCGGTGGTCGTGAGCTTTCCGATCGTGCTCCGGCGGCGCCGGCCGCGGGCCATGCTCGGTCTCGCGTGCGCCGCGGGCGTGCTGGTGACCGTGACCGGTGCCGTCGCGGCGGGCGCGATCTGGGTGTCGTTCGTGCCGACCGTGCTCGTGCTGTACGCGGTGGCCTCCACCACCTCGGTCGTGTGGTCGCTGGCGGGCTTGTCGGCCTGCCTGTTCGCCGCGGTGACCGCGGTCCTGATCTTCTACGCGCGGGTGTTCCCCGGCCTCGCACCCGCGGGCCCGCCCAGTGAGCTGCCGCAGGCCTGGCCGATCGAGATCGGTGTGGCCGGTGTGCTGCTGGCCGCCGGCTGGGGCGTCGGAACGGCCGTCCGGTGGAAGCGTGACACGACCGCTCGCCTCGTCCGCCACCTCGCGGAGGCCGCGGTGGCCGACGAGCGCAGGCGCATCGCCCGGGAACTGCATGACGTCATCGGCCACAGCATGAGCCTGATCGCGGTCAAGGCCACCGTCGCCAACCACGTCGCCGACGCCCACCCGCAGGAGGCGCGCGCCGCGCTGGCCGTCATCGAGCAGACCAGCCGGAGCACGCTCACCGAGATCCACCGAGTGCTCGGCCTCCTGCGCTCCGACGGTGATCTGCAGCAGGCCCATCTGCCCGTTCCCGGTACGGCGGACCTGCCCGAACTGGCCGCCCACGCCCGCTCGGCCGGGGTCGAGGTGGACCTGACCGTCCGCGAGGAGGCCGAGATACCTCCCGCGGTCGCGTTGTCGGTGTATCGAATCGTGCAACAGGCCCTGACCAACGTCGTCACCCACGCGGCACCCACCCGCTGCTCGGTCACCGTGGACATCGACGATCGGGAAGCCGTGATCGAGGTCATCGACGACGGCCCCCGCCACGGCCGCCCGCCCCGGGCGGGCCACGGCGGACACGGCCTGATCGGCATGCGCGAACGAGTCAAGATGTACGGGGGCACGTTCAGCGCGGGGCACCGGCCCGAAGGGGGCTTTCGCGTGTCGGCTCACCTGCCCTACGACCCGAACGGCACCGTGACATGAGCGTCGACGCCGAACCGAACACCCCACCACCCGTCCGGGTCCTGCTCGCCGAGGACCAGGTGTTGATCCGCGACAGCCTCAAGGTACTGATCGACACCACACCGGGGCTGGTCACCGTGGGCGAGGCCGGCACCGGCGCCGAAGCGGTGCTCCTGGCCCGCCGGTGCCGGCCCGACGTCGTCCTCATGGACGTGCGCATGCCGGACATGGACGGCATCGAGGCGACCAGGCGTATCTGCGCCGATCCGGCCGGTGCGGGCATCCGCGTCCTGATCCTCACCACGTTCGATCAGGACGAATACGTGTACGCGTCGCTCAGGGCCGGCGCCAGCGGATTCCTCATCAAGAGCGCGACGGCGGCCGAGCTCCTGGCCGCCATCCGGGTCGTCGCCTCCGGCGAAGCGCTGCTCGCGCCCACCGTCACCCGCCGGCTCGTCGCCGAATTCCTGCGACGCCCCCACTCCTTCCCGGCCGCGCGAGACCTCGGCGACATCACCCGGCGTGAGCGCGACGTGCTCACCCTCGTCGGCAGGGGAATGTCCAACTCCGAGATCGCCGAGCACCTGCACCTCACCGTCGGCACGGTCAAGACCCACATCGGCCGCCTCCTGGCCAAACTGCACGCCCGCGACCGGGCCCAGCTCGTCATCGCCGCCTACGAAGGCGGGCTGGTCACCGGCCCGTCGTCACAGTGATCAGCGGGCTCGCCGGTTCCCGGTCGCTGCCGTACGGCTCAGCCCTTACGCAGTCCGAGCGTCTCGGACGCGATCTCCAGCGCGGCCAGGTGCTCGTCGACCGAGCCCAGCCCCGCTTTCATGGTGTTGATGGAAAGGTGGGTGGCGCCGGACTCCCGCCACCGGCGGGCCAGGTCACTCAGTTCCTCCGCACTGCCCGTCCAGCTGGCACGGCCCTCCATGCCGAGCGCTGAGGGGTCGCGTCCCGCCTGCACGGCGGCCTCCTCGATCACCGCCTTGGCCTCGTCCAGCTTCGGGCCCGGAGACATCTGCGGGAACCAGCCGTCGGCCAGCCGCCCGGTGCGGCGGTAGGCCGCGGGTGACTGCGCGCCGAACCAGACGGGGATCGGCCGCTGCACGGGCAGGGGCGCCAGCCCCGCTCCGGTCACCCGGTCGTAGACGCCGTCGAAGGTGACCGACGGCTCGGTCCACAGCCGGCGCATCAACTCGACCTGCTCCTCGATGCGCCTGCCCCGGGTGGTGAAGTCCTGGCCGAGGGCTTCGTACTCGACCTGGTTCCACCCCAGCCCCACGCCCAGCCGAAACCGGCCGTCACTGAGCAGGTCGATCTCCGCCGCCTGCTTGGCCACCAGCGCCGTCTGCCGCTGGGGCAGGATGATGATGGCGGTGACGAGTTCCAGCGAGGTCAGCGCGGCGAGATATCCGAAGAGGACCATCGGTTCGTGGAAGGTGCTCTCCACGTCGTACACCCCTTGCCAGCCCTGGTGCACCGCCGGGTCGGCGCCGACGACGTGGTCGTAGGCCATCAGGTGCCGGAAGCCGAGCTCCTCGACTCCTTGCGCGTAGGCGCGCACCGCACCCACGTCCGGGCCGATCTCGGTCTGGGGAAAGACAACACCGATCCGCATCATGGCTCCTGTCGATCGTCAGGTGAACTCGCGGATCATCATTCCGTGCGCAGCGCCTCTCAACCACATGCGACCCCCTGGCCACCGGTTCGAGCGGAAAGATCTACATCTGGGACGGCGGGGGGTGATGCTCGCTTTTGCCGGTTCAGGCGGTGGGGGGACGGCCGAGACTGCGCAGCTGATCGGGGGTCAACGAGGAGACATCCTGGTCGATGGGCGTTTCGGTGTACTGGTGGATGGTCCAGGTCTTCCAGTCGGCGGGCGGCGGGACGTCGCCCATGGGCACGCCGTAGTAGGCCACCCAGAGGGGGTACTGGGACAGGCCCGCGCCGTAGGTGTTGGCGAAGTTCCAGCTGCTGTAGACCATCGGCTTGACGCCGGTCTTGGCCTGGACCCGGGCAAGCCAGGCCTTGGCCCAGGCGTTGACCTCGCTGACGGACCTGCCGTCGGTGGTCTCCAGATCCAGCACCAGCAGGTCGCCCGGCTTGGCCGGCTGCGAGTTCACCACCGAGAGGAAGAAGTCGGCCTCGGTGATCGGATTGTCGGCGGGGTGACCGAAGTGGTAGGCGCCGCGCACGATGCCCTTCTTCGCCAGTTCCCTCCAGTGCCGGGTGAAGGCCTTGTCGCGGAAGTGCAGTCCCTCGGTGGCCTTGACGATGCCGAATTTGGCCGGACTGGCGTTCCAGTCGTGGTCGGGCTCGTAGTTGGAGACGTCCTGGCCGTAGGTGAGCGCGTCGGCCCGGCCCGGATTGATCGGCGCGGCGAGCGTTTTGGCCGGGGTTTGCACGACACCGCTCAGGGCCTTCACGGAAAGGTCGGAGGCCAGGGCCGGGTGACCGGCGAGAATCGCACCGGTGACAACGGTCGCACTCACCACGGCGGCGAGGGGGCGAGAGAAACGGTATTTCAACATAGGGGGGATCAACTCCTTGCTTCCATGCCGCCTACCGGGTTAGCTGACGGGTTCGGGCGTGGAAGTGCCCTACGCGGTGCCATGTGGAATGGGCCGCGATTCACCCCAGAAGATTGGGTCCCCGGCTCCGTGAATTCACGGACTCGGCGGCCGTGCTCGTTCCGCGTCGGAAACTCCCGCGGCACGAAACACGGTCTCGGTAATGATCAGGGCACCACCCGGCCACGACGTCGCCGAACGTGTATCCCCAAGGACCCGAAGGTAAGCGGTGAGGATCGAATGATGCAAGGCGTCGCCATATTGACCTAACGAAATCCCCTCGAACGCAGGACTTCGATGGTGAATTCTTTACCTCGGTCGAGCGGGTGAGAAGTCCTGCGGGATCCATGCGCAGGTCACGCGGCCAGGTAGATTCCTTATCATTCCGGCCTTGCGTGCCAAGGAGAGAGCCCGTTCAGTAAAGTCGCGATCGATTGAAGGTCGGTTGGGTTCCGTTTTCATACCATGCGTACTTTGCCATTCTCGTGCAAGAAAAGTAAAAAGTACGCAATGCCGTGGACGACGTGGGTGGCCGGCCGCCCGGAGACATCCCAGGGCCGGGCCGCGTCGGCCTCGTTGCGCGCCGCCTCGTGGACGGCCGGTTCGGCCGGGACGCCGGCGAACCGGCCGAGGCCGTCGGGGCCGTGGAAGCGGACGCCCTGCGCCTGCGGGCTGGTGGCGGCGTACCGGGCGGGGAGCGCGCCGCGGTCGACGGTCCGCATGGACAGACCCCGGCGGGAGAATCGATTCTTGGGGAGAGAGGCGCCTGCGGTCCATCGAGTGAACGCGGGTGACGACGGCACTCCCCTCGACGGGGTCGCGGACCGGCACCATGAGGCCGGCGCCCGCCTCGGCCGGGCGTACGGCCGGATCGAGTCCGATGCCGTCGCTCGCCCCGGTCACCACGGCGAGCCTTCCGGCCGGATCGGCTACGGATACGTTCTTGATGACGACCCCCTGGTCAGCGGATCTCCTCGGTCGGGCCGAGGGTCGCGGGCGCCCGCGAGGTGGATCCGTGTCGCGCTTGTCCACGGACTTTCGATCCGCGGACAAGCGCGGCCCACCGGGGGTGCTCCGCCGGTCGAGTACGGGATGCTCTCCCCGGACACCCACACGGGATGAACGTCGACCAGGCCGGCTCCACCGAACGCGGGCCCGTCAAGCTCTTCATGAATCCGGAATGATTTAGCCCGTGTTCGCTGTGATCGCAATTATTCCGGAAGGGTGCGATCTCAGTGAACACGGGCAACCTCTCTCCGCCGTGGGTCTGGATATTTTCCTGATTCCAGGTTCTGCCGCATGCGGTCGACGTGCTTTGACTACATGCCGCACCCAGGCTGGAGGCCAATCTTGATGGGGTGGCTAATCAGAGACCTTAGACGTTTCGCCGTTTTTTCAGTCGTCATCGAAATCGCGGTCACGGTCGCGGTCGCGATCGCGGCCACCGCCATTGACAGTGTTGTTGTTGATATTGACATTGACCCTGCGGACGCTGCGGTGGTGGGAGCGGTGGTGGCAACCGCAGCCGCGGCGCCAACCACAGCCGCCGCCGCATCCTCCGCCCCATCCTCCGACCCAGGTCGTGAAGCCTGCGCTCGTACCTGCGGTGGTGGTGGGAGCGGTGTTGGCGGCTGCGGTGGCCGCGCTCATGCCTATGCCTCCGCCGGCCAGTGCCGTGCTGATGGCGAGTCCCGCGACGATGCTTTTGACGTTGGGCATTTTGTTCCTCCTTGAAAGGATTTGTTGCCCTGTTTCGGCGCTTTCGCAGTGCTGTGAAAGGCGCCTGGGATGACCGCGGATAGGTCGTCCTGGTTGTCATGATTTCCAGGGATATCGTGCGAGAAACGGAGATTAACGGCTTTTGCCACCACCTCACCCTTTTATTGATAATGCTGGGATAATATCTATTATTTTGCTATGAAATGTCGCTAATGTCGCATTTGTCGTACGAGAGATGGAGGTGCCGGCGGGTCGGAAGGCGAGAAAAAGACAGGGAATGTGAGAGGCAGGCTCAACCCGTTTGGCCGCTTTCGCTGGATCGATCAATCCGTCGAGGGCGCCGGGGGTGGGCTTTCGCCGTACGCCCAGGCCGTGAGCCGGGCCCGCAGCCCAGGGCGCCGCCCCTGGCAGAATCGGTCGCGTGCGGGTTGAGATGCTGGGGCCGTTGGAGGTTCGCGCCCAGGGCGGTGCCGCGGTGGGGGTGGCGGGTGCCCGGCTGCGGGCGCTGCTGATCGTGCTGGCGCTTGATCCGGGCCGGGTGGTCTCCATGACGCGACTGGTCGACGGGATCTGGGGTGAGCGCTCGCCCTCGGGGGCGGTGAACGCCGTGCAGGCGTTGGTCTCCCGGTTGCGCCGGGCGCTGCCACAGGCGCGCATCGAATCCCATCCGGCCGGATACCGCCTGGTGATCGAGCCGGACGCGGTGGACGTGACGCGCTTTGAACGCCTGGTCGCGGCGGGACGGTCCGCGCTGGCCGCTGACCCCGCCGAGGCCGCGCGGATCCTGCGTGAGGCGCTGGCCCTGTGGCGCGGTCCGGCGTTGCTGGACGTGGCGGACGCGGAGTTCTTCGCCGCGCCGGTCGCCCGGCTTTCGGAACTGCGGCTGGCGGCGGTGGAGGACCGCGTGGAGGCGGACCTGCGGCTGGGACGCGGCGGTGAGCTGACCACCGAGCTGACGTCGCTGGTGGCCGAGCATCCGCTGCGTGAACGGCTGGTGGGGGCGTTGATGCGGGCGCTGTGCGCGGCCGGCAGGCCCGCCGAGGCGCTGGTCGTCTACGGGCGAGCGCGGGAGGCGCTCGCCGAGACGCTGGGCACCGGCCCGTCGCCGGAACTGTCCGCGCTGCACATCGCGGTGCTGCGAGGCGAGGTGGGCACCGCGGCGCGGCCGGCGTCCTCGGCCGAGGCGAAGGACGGGGCGAAGGCCGAGACGAACGACGGGACGAACGACGGGACGAACGACGGGACGAACGACGGGACGAACGACGGGACGAAGGCCGAGGCGAAAGAAGGGACGGAGGCGGAGGACGGGGCCGAGGCGAAGGACGGGACGGAGGCGGAGGAACGGCCGCGGACGAACCTACGCGCCGGGCTGACCAGCTTCGTCGGCAGGGACTCCGAGGTCGCCCAGGTCGGCAGGCTGATGGGCGAGTACCGCCTCACCACGCTCATCGGGCCGGGCGGGTCCGGAAAGACCCGGCTGGCAGGCGAGACGGCCCGTACGCTGCTCCAACAGGCGATCGACGGGGTGTGGCTGGTGGAGCTCGCCCAGATCGGCGACGGCGCCGATGCGCCGCAGGCGGTGCTGGCCGCGCTGGGGATCCGGGAGCGGGCGCTGACCGGCCGGACGCCGGGGGGTGAGCCCGCCGACCGGCTCGTGGCCGCGCTGCGCACCCGGAGCATGGTGCTGGTGCTGGACAACTGCGAGCATCTGGTCGGCGCGGTCGCGGCGCTGGCCGAACGGTTGCTCGGCGAGTGCCCCCGGCTGCGGATCCTGGCGACGAGCCGGGAACCGCTCGGCATCGTCGGCGAGGCGCTGTGGCCGGTCGAGCCCCTGGGCCTGCCGCCACGGGACGCGGACGCCGCCCAGGCGAGGTCCTACGCCGCTGTCCGGCTGCTGAGCGACCGGGCGGGCGCCGCCAGCCCCGGGTTCGTGGTGAGCGAACGTACGGCGCCGGCCGTGGTGCGGATCTGCCGGGCGTTGGACGGCATGCCGCTGGCCATCGAGCTGGCCGCGGCGCGGCTGCGCACGATGACCGCCGAGCAGCTGGCCGACCGGCTCGATGACCGGTTCCGGCTGCTCACCGGCGGCGGCCGGACGGTGCTGCCCCGGCACAGGACGTTGCGGGCGGTGGTGGACTGGAGCTGGGAGTTGCTGTCCGAGGAGGAGCGGGCGCTGTTGCGGCGGCTCGCGGTGTTCTCCGGCGGCGCGACGGCGGAGGCGGCCGAACGGGTGTGCGCGGACGGCGCCGTCCCGGCCGGCCAGGTGCGCGACCTGCTCGTCGCGCTGACCGACAAGTCCCTGCTGGTGGCCTCCGACGACGGGACACAGCGCTACCGGATGCTGGAGACGATCCGGGAGTACGGCCTGGAGCGGCTCGGCGAGGCCGGCGAGCGGGACCGGATCCGCCGGGAGCACGCCGCCTGCTTCGCCGAACTGGCGGAGACCGCCGATCCGCACCTGCGCCGCGCCGGGCAACCGCTCTGGCTCGGGCGGCTCGCCGCCGACCAGGACAACATCAACGCCGCCGTGCGCGGCGCCGTCGCGGCGGGCGACGCGCGGACCGCGATCCGGCTGGTGGCGGCGGCCGGCTGGTACTGGTACCTCGACTGGGCGCTCAGCGGCCGCAAGGCGGAGGGTGCCGAGCTGGCCGCGGAGGCTCTGGCGATGCCGGGCGCGGGCGACGACGAGGCGCGGGCGACGGCCCTGGCGACCGCCGTGCTGTTCGAGCTCAACGGGAACGGTGACGAGCGCCGGGCCGGGGAATGGTTCGCCGAGGCGCGACGGCTCGCCGACCGGGTGGAGCGCCGCCATCCGGTGCTGCGGCTCGTCGAGGCGCTCGGCCGGATGCCGTGGGACGACCGGACCGCTGAGGCGCCGCCGGTGGACGCGAGGGATCCCCTCACCGACGATGACCCGTGGGTGCGGGCGATGGCCCGGTTGAACCGCGCCCTCACGCTGGTCGGGGCCGGTCGCGGGCACGCCGAGGCGGAGGCCGGATTCGAGGCGGCCCTGGCGGAGTTCCGCGCTCTCGACGAGCGGTTGGGGATCTCGTTCTCCCTCACGTCGCTGGCCGATCTGGCCGAATGGCGTGGTGACCTGGCCGCGGCGGTCGACCGCTACGAGCAGGCCGTCGCCGTCGTCACCGAGGTGGTGCCCGGTGAGGACGTGTGGCTGATGCGGCTGCGGCTGGCCCAGTTGCGATGGCTGCTCGGCGACACGGAGGGCAGCGCGGCGGCCATGGCCCGGGTCGAGCGGGACACCGAGCGGATCGGGCTGCCCGACGCGCTCGTCGCGGTGGCCTACGCCAAGGCCGAACTCGCCCGCTGGGCCGGTGAGCCGCGCTCGGCGCGGACACAACTGGCCCGCGCCGAGGCGCTGTCGCGGCACCTCACCGTCAACTGGCAGTTCCGCGCGATGGTCCTCGGCTCGCTGGGATATCTGGACGCGGGCGAGGGTGACCTGGACGCGGCCCGCGACCACCACGCCGCCGCGCTCGACTGGGCGCTGCGCTCCAGGAGCGCACCGACGATCAGTCAGACGCTGGTGGGCGTCGCGGACCTGGCGCTGCACCGGGGCAGGCCTCACGAGGCCGCCCGGCTGCTGGCGGCGAGCGTCGCGGTGCGCGGCACACCGGAGCTGTCCCAGCCCGACGCGGCGCGGGTGCGGTCGGCGACATGGGCCGCACTCGGCGAGCGGGAGTTCGCCGAGGCGGCGCGGCGCGGACATGACGCGACCGTCGAGACGGTGAGCGAGATCGCCGCGGTCACCCTCGGCGCCTGACGCGCTCCCGCCGCCTTCGCCGGGGCGGGGGCCGCCGCCCGGCTGCCTCCGCGACGGGAAAGGCGGCGGCCCGGCTCGGATGGGACACCGCCGGCGGTACCGAGGGCGGCGCGCCTCACATGAGGTGGCGGGCCAGGAAATCCCACCTGCGCCGGGCGACGTAGCGCTCGTAGCCGAAGAACATGTGCTCCGCACCGGGGACGATGAGCAGCTCGAAGTCCTTGTCGGCGGCGATCAGGCGATCGGCCAGCCGCAGCGTCAGGTGGGGGGAGACGTTGTCGTCCAGGCCGCCGTGGACCAGCAGCAGGTTCCCCTCCAGCCTGTCGGCGATGTCCACGTTGGAGGAACGGGCGTAGGTTTCCTCGTCGAACGGGCCGTCGTACGTCTCACCCCACCCCAGGTTGTAGTACCGGTTGTCGTGCGGGCCGGACTCGGAGACCCCCGTCTTGAAGACGCCGGGGAAGTCCAGCATCGCCCGGACGGCGGCGAATCCGCCCCCTGAGTGGCCGAAGATCCCCACCCGGTCGAGGTCCATCCACGGCCTCCCCTCCGCCAGTTGTTCCAGCGCCGCGACGTGGTCGGCGAGGCCGCCCGCGTCCGCCAGCCGCCGGTAGGAGGCGTCGTGGAACGCCTTGCTCCGCCCGGGGGTGCCCCGGCCGTCAACGGCCATCACGACGAACCCGAGCGCGGCCGCCGCCTCGGCGTCGTGGCCGAAGAACCCGGGATCGAAGGACGGGCTCACCCGGTTGACCTGCGGGCCGGGGTAGGGGTGGTCGAGGACCGGGTAGCGCCGGTCGGGATCGAATCCGTGCGGGCGGTACAGCACGCCGTAGATGTCGGTCCGGCCGTCGGCCGCCTTGACACGGAACCGTTCGGGGGGAGTCCAGCCGGTCGCGGTGAGCCGGGTGATGTCGGCGCGCTCCAGCTCGACGATCACGCGCCCGTCCCATCCGCGTACGGTGGCCCACGGCGGAGAGTCGGTGGTGGAGGCCGAGTCGATGAAGTACTCCCCGTTCTCCGGCACGACGACGACGTGGTCCAGGTCGTCGTCGGTGACCCGCGCGAAGCCGGAACCGTCCAGCCCGGCCCGGCACACCGACCGGCGGTACGGATCAGAGGCGACCAGCCCCGAGGCGACGAAGTACACCACCCGCCGCGCCTCGTCGACACGCAGGATCTCCTGCACCGCCCACTGCCCCGAGGTCACCTGCCCGCGCGGCTCACCGGAGCGCGCGTCGTACAGGTAGAGGTGCCCCCACCCGTCACGCTGGGAGTACCACAGCAGTTCCCGCCCGCCGGACAGAACCCTGACCATGGGCCGCTGCGCCGGCTGCTGGGACGGCTCCACCCGGGTGTCCCCGGTCTCGGTCAGCACGGTCGTCACCTCCCCGGTGCCGGGATCGAGCCGGTGCAGCCGGAGGGTGCGCACGTCGCGCGGCCGGCTCAGGTAGTAGACCGCCGAGCCGTCCTCCGCCCACCACGCCCACCTCGTGAAGATCGGCGACATCACCGGCATCGCCTGCGGTTCCGCCCGCGCCGGTACGGCCGTGCCCTCGGCGACGTCGAGCACGACGAGCTCGGCGAGCGGCAGCCGGTCGTCCCCGGGGAACGGCTGCCGCTGTGTCAGCAGCGCGGGCGCGCCGCCGTCGTCCGGCATGGACTCCACCAGATGCGTCCGCCGGACTCCGCGCTGATCGGTCCGGTGTGTCAGCACGCGCGTCGAATCGGGCGACCACGACACGGCGGGCGGCGCGTGCGGAAGCCCGGCCTTTTTCAGCATGCCGGAATACATGAAGAAGTCCGGGCCCGCCCCGTAGTCGCGGTCCGCGTCGCCGTCGGAGGTCAGGGCCCACTCCCGGCCGTCCTCCGCCGAGCGTGCCCAGAGGTCGTGGCCGCGGCGGAACACCACGAACCTCCGGTCCGGTGACGGGACCTCGAGCGGGTGGCGGGGCGGGCCGCCCGCGGCCTTCTCGCACGCGCCGCCGTCCAGCCCGCACCGCCAGTGCGCGCCGAAGGCGTCGAACTCGACCGCGTCGCCGGTCAGTTCGACGGCGCCGAACGGCAGCGCCGCCGCGTCCACGTCGTGTCCCGAGGCCGCCGCCAGGGCGGCCGCGACCATCTCCCGGTCGAACGCCGGCTCGCGGGTGCCCGCCGCCGGGTCGACGAGGACGAACCTCCTTCCGGCGGAGGTGTCCACCGCGTACCAGAAGCGGGCGCCCCCGTCGATCCAGTGAGGATTGATCTTGTCCCCGAGGACGAGTTCGTGGCGGTTGTGCCGCAGCAACCGCTCGGCGGTCCGGCAGGCCGCGGCGTCGAGTCGTGTCGTCTTCATGAGGTGTCTTTCCTGTCATCCGCGATGGGCGTCGACGGCCTGTCCTGGCCTGGCCCGGTGGTCTTCCAGGACTGTCGCGGAGCACGCTGACGGCTGTTTGAGCGCGCGCTGACAGATCGCTGATACGGCCCCGCCCTTTCCGTACACGGACGAGAGGTGAGAGCCCGCGGATGCGCGGCCGGGGCTTGGCCGACGACCGGCTCACCCGGGTCTACGAGCGCCTTGTCGCCGAGCGCACCCGCTCAGGTGCCGCCGGCCGGCGGGGACCCGGCGAAGGCGCCCGCGGACGCGGCGAGGGCCGCGGTCCTGGCCGCATGGTCGGGAAGGTCCGGGTCGGGGGGCGTACGGAGAAGCACCAGCTGGTGGTACAGCGGCGCGGTGGCGGCGATGAGCAGTCGCCGCGCGTCGGTGTGCGGCGGGAGCTCGCCGCGCCGAACGGCTCGGCTGACGATGACCTCGCAGCGGGCGTACCGGTCCTCCCAGAGCCGTCGCACGCTGCGGGCGGCTTCTTCGGAGCGGAACGAGGCGGCGATCAGGGCTGCGACGATCGGCGGCCGCGCGGTCAGGGCCGCCTGGCTTTCGTGGTTCAGCGCCGCCAGGTCGCCCCGCAGGGAGCCGGTGTCCTGGGGTTGCCAGTCGTCGTCGCTCGCCGCTTCGAAGACGTCGGCGAGCAGGCCGCCGACATCCCGCCAGCGCCGGTACACCGTGGCGCGATGCACGCCCGCACGGGCCGCGACGGCGTCCAAGGTGAGCTCGTCGTAGCCGCGCTCCCCGAGCTCGTCGCGGACCGCGTCGAGAACCCGCGCGCGGATGTGGCCGGTACGGCCACCCGGCCGGCGCCGGGGCGGCGGGCTGCCCTCCGGCGGTGGAACCGCGGGAGTCATCGCTTGGAATCCGGTTGCTCAGCGGACGGCGTCATGACAGCATCTTAATGTATTACTTGTCGCGTTAGTAGAGACATCGATGGTGTTCCCCAGGTCGTGCGGCCTTTGACGGCCGCCTCGCCCTCGAATGCCTCGGAGCGTCCGCATGCCCGCTGCCAGGTCCCGACGTCGTGCGAGGACCGTGAGTACCTGCCGTCCGCAGGAGTCTGAGAGGAAACGGTCCATGAGGCCCCACGTTCCCGCCGACCCGACCGTGGTGCATCCCATGCCCGGACAGCCGCGGGTGGTGCTGCTCCGGCCGCTGGTCACGTCCCCGCTGATCGAGGTCGGGGAATACTCCTACTACGACGACCCGGACGATCCGACCGCGTTCGAGACGCGCAACGTGCTCTACCACTACGGGCCGGAGAAACTGATCATCGGCAGGTTCTGCGCACTGGGCACGGGAGTGCGGTTCATCATGAACGGCGCCAATCACCGGATGGACGGCCCCTCGACCTTCCCCTTCCCCACCCTGGGCGGCTCATGGGCCGAACACTTCGACCTGCTCACCGGCCTGCCGAACCGCGGGGACACCGTCGTCGGCCACGACGTCTGGTTCGGTTACGGCGCGACGGTGATGCCGGGCGTCCGGATCGGACACGGCGCGATCATCGGCTCCGGTGCCGTCGTCACCTCGGACGTGCCCGACTACGGGATCGTGGGCGGCAACCCGGCCCGGCTCATCCGCACCCGCTACAGCGACGAGGACGTCGCCCGGCTGCTGGCGGTGGCCTGGTGGGACTGGCCCCCGGAGTACATCACCGAGCACGTGCGGACGATCATGTCGGGCGGCGTCGCCGACCTGGAGGCCGCCGCCCCGGGCGCCCGCCGCGCGTGACGCGGGCACAGGACGTCCGTGCCCGCGGTCCGGTCACGCGGACCGCGACCACCGAACGATCACGCCGTCGTCAACCGTGCCATACGCCGGCCACGCGTTCGGCCGCCTCGGCCGCCTGGGCGCGGCCGGCGCGGGCGACGGCCGCCCGACGGGCCGGATCGAGTATGGTCCGCAGGCTCGACCCCATCAGCCGCTGGGCGTCCGCGTCCGGGGAGATCATCGCGATCCGCGCGTCCGGCCCCAGTGCGGAGACCTGGTCCGCCACGCCGGGCATCGGCCCGCCTCCGCGTGTCACCGGCGCCAGCACCACCACCCGCTCGTGGCCCGCCGCCAGATCCATGTTCGCCGCCGAACGCATCCCGCCGTCGATGTGGCGACGGCCGTTGACGGTCGCGGGAGGCCGGACCCCGGGGGTCGCGGCGCTGGCCGCCACCGCGTCCACCAGCTCGACGCCGCTCGCCGAGTCGAACGTCACGAACTCTCCCGACTCCGCGTCCACGGCGGTGATGACCAGTCTGCGCTCCGGCCACGGGTGGGCACCCCCGATCCACCGGACGATCTGTGCCCGCCGTTCGGCCTCCGGCGGGGTCCTGGCGGCGAGTGCCATCCTGCCCATCCGGGCCCGGAACTCCGCCGGATCGCCCGTCCGGATCGTGGCCCACACCAGCCGGGACAGATAAAAAGGGGGAATGCGAGGCCGCGTCTCCTCTCCGGGCGGCTTCAGCTGGGCCGCGTACCGCAGCTCCAGGTCGAGGCCCGCCAGGAGTTGCGCGCTCACGACGGCTCCGGCGGAGGTTCCGACGACGAGGTCAGCCTGCCCCAGGTCGACGCCCGACTCGGCCAGACCGGTGACCATGCCCAGTCCCCAGGCGATTCCGGCGATGCCTCCGCCACCCAGCACCAGGGCCCTGCTCGCCATCGCCGCCTCCTCCGATGTCATCGAATGCGCGTCTTCATTGTGCATCGACCGGTGAGGGCCGCGGGCGCGGTCGTCCATGACATTCGGCGACGACCTCTCGCTGTCGCTCGCGGTGGATCAGTCCATCAGCCCGAGCTGCCCGGCGGCCCGGATGGCCAGCCAGACCTCGGCGAAGGCCGTGGTGGACGACAGATCCCTGCCGGTCAGCTCGGCGAACCGGCGCAGCCGGTAGGCCAGGGTGTTGGGGTGGACGTGCAAGACGGCCGCGGCGTCCTCGGCCCGGCGGTCGCGCTCCATCCAGACGCGGACCGAGAACAACAGGCGGGAACCCCGCTCGGAGTCGTAGCGCAGCACCTCGCCCAGCACGTTCTCGACCAGGGCGGTCAGCACCCAGGGGTCGTCGGGCAGCCAGCGGCCGGTCGTGTCGTCGCCGTAGTGGACCAGCGGGCGGCCGAACTCGGCCGCCCGCGTCGCCGCCCACACCGCCTCGCGCTGGGCCACCCGCGTCGACTCGCCGGGTGGGAACGGGCGGCTGACCCCCGCGGCGATCCCGGGCAGGGCGGCGACGACCGCACCGGCCTCGGGCGCGCAGAGCACGTAACGGTCCTCGCCGCGGCGCAGCATCAGATGGGGCTGGTCGTCGAGCGCGCGGCGCAGGGCGTCGTCGGACACCCCCCGCGCCACCAGCAGTACGGTCTCGGCCTCGACGTTCAGCCCCATCCTGATCAGCCGGCGCCGGGCGGTGGACAGGTCGAGGACGTCCTGCAGCAGTTCGGCGAGTGTTTCCGCGCCCTCGCGGCGCAGCGTCTCGCGCTCGTGCCTGGCCCTGGCGAGCTGGAGGGCCGCAACCGTGGCGATGTGCTGCGCCACGGCCAGGCCGGCGGGACGTGCGCCCCCGCGCTCGAAGGCGACCAGGAACCCGGCCGGTCCGCCGGGCGCGGGGACGGGCAGGACAAAGCCCCCGGGGATGGTCGGCGGGGCGTCGGGCTCCGAGGGCAGCACGGCGAGGTCGGGAGGCACCGGCACGCCCGCGAGCAGCGGGCGGCCCTGCGGGGTGCACAGGAACACCGCGTACCCGCTCAACCTCTCCAGCCGGTGGAACAGCGTCACGGTGTCGAGATCCTCGGCCGCCAGCCAGCGCAGCGCGCCGAACACCTGCAGTTGCGCGCCGAGCCGCTGCGCGGCGTCCTCCTGCACGGCCGCCGCCACCTCCTGGGCGACCGCGATGAACGGCACGGCCAGCGGAACCTCCAGAACCGGTATCCCCCGCTCCCGCGCCGCCACCAGGAACGCGCGGTGCAGCGGCGGCACGTGCAGCTGGGCCGACAGGGCCAGGGCGGCGACCCCGGCGTCGTCGAGCCGCTCCAGATAGGCCCGCTGGCGGGCGGCCGTACGGGGGACGGCGAGCCCGGTCGTCATGATCACTTCGGCGCCCAGCAGCCAGGGGGTGGGATCCTCCAGCTCGCTCACATGGGCCCAGGAGACCGACCGGGACAGGCCCGCCTCACCGGCCAGGAGGCGTAGCTGGAGCGCGGGGAAGGACAGGAGATCTTCCACGGTGAGTTTGTGGCTGTCCACAACAACGACGGTAACACTTCGTGAATGAGCCAATTGTCGGACGGCACCGGCTCCCTGACACTTTCCTGACCAGCTCCTTTTCGGGAGACACGACCCGGTTCACGCGGATCGTGCCCGAGGGGAGAACGTCGTGAAAGGATCCCGCAGAGCATGACCGAGCACAGAGGGCCCGTCGACTCCTCCAAGATCCCGAGGTTCGCGGGGCCCGCCACCTTCGCCCGGCTGCCGCGACTGGACGAGGTCGGGCGGGCCGACGTGGTGGTGGCGGGTGTGCCGTTCGACAGCGGCGTCTCCTACCGGCCCGGGGCGCGCTTCGGGCCGTCGGCGGTGCGGGAGGCCTCCAGGCTGCTGCGGCCGTACAACCCCGGGCTCGACGTGTCGCCGTTCGAGCGGCTGCAGGTGGCCGACGCCGGCGACATCGCCTGCAACCCCTTCAACATCGACGAGGCCGTCGAGACGATCGAGCACGCCGCGGCGGGACTGCTCAAGACGGGGACCAGGCTCGTGACCATCGGCGGCGACCACACGATCGCGCTGCCGCTGCTGCGGGCCGTCTCCGCGGCGCACGGGCCGGTGGCGCTGCTTCACTTCGACGCCCACCTGGACACCTGGGACACCTACTTCGGCGCCGCCTACACCCACGGCACCCCGTTCCGGCGCGCGGTCGAGGAGGGCGTCGTCGACACGGAGGCGCTCTGCCACGTCGGCATCCGCGGCCCGCTGTACGGCAAGCGCGACCTGGAGGAGGACCGCCGCCTCCGGTTCGGCATCCTGACCTCCAGCGACGTCATGCGGCGCGGGGTGGACGAGGTGGTCGACGCGCTGCGGCAGCGGGTCGCCGACCGGCCGGTCTACATCTCGATCGACATCGACGTGCTCGACCCGGCGCACGCCCCCGGCACCGGCACCCCCGAGGCGGGCGGCCTGACCAGCCGGGAGCTGCTGGAGATCCTGCGAGGTCTGGCGGGCGTCAACCTGGTCGGCGCCGACGTGGTGGAGGTGGCCCCCGCCTACGACCACGCCGAGATCACCTCCGTGGCGGCCTCCCACCTCGCCTTCGACCTGATCAGCCTGCTCGCGCTCAAGGAGAAGCCATGACGGGGACCATCACCGAGATCGAGACCTACGGCGTGGAGCGGATCCCCGACGCCGACCGCAGCGCCAGACCCCTGGACCTCTTCCGCGTCGCGTTCGGCGGCGCGAACACCTTCGCGACCTGCGTGCTCGGCGCCTTCCCCATCCTGTTCGGGCTCTCCTTCTGGCAGGGGCTCACCGCGACCGTGCTCGGCCTGGTCGTCGGGGCGCTCATCCTCGCGCCGCTCGCCGTCTTCGGCCCGCTCAACGGCACCAACAACGCGGTCTCCTCCTCGGCCCACCTGGGTGTGCACGGCCGCGTCGTCGGCTCCTTCCTGTCGCTGCTCACCGCGATCGCGTTCTTCTCGATCTCCGTGTGGTCCTCCGGCGACGCCCTGGTCGGCGGCGCTCACCGGCTGATCGGCCTGCCTGAGAACCAGCTCGCCTTCGGCGTGGCCTACGCGATCTTCGCCGTCCTGGTCCTCGTGGTCTGCGTGTACGGCTTCCGCTTCATGCTCTTCGTCAACAAGATCGCGGTCGTGGCGGCCTCGCTGCTGTTCGTGCTGGGAGCCTTCGCCTTCGCGGGGGACCTCGACCTCGGCTATCCCGGCGCGTTCACCTCCACCGCCGACCCCCTGTTCTGGCCCTCCTTCGTCGGCGCCGCGCTGATCGTGCTCTCCAACCCCGTCTCCTTCGGGGCGTTCCTCGGCGACTGGTCCCGCTACATCCCGGCCGACACCCCGAGGTCCCGCGTCATGGCCGCGGCGTTCCTCTCCCAGATCGCCACGATCCTGCCGTTCTTCTTCGGCCTGGCCACCGCCTCGATCATCGCGACCAAGGCCGCGCAGTACGTCGACCCGGCCGCCCCCAACTACGTCGGCGGCCTGCTGGCGATCTCTCCCGGCTGGTTCTTCCTGCCGGTCTGCCTGCTCGCGCTGATCGGCGGCATGTCCACCGGCACCACCTCCCTGTACGGCACCGGCCTGGACTTCTCCAGCGTCTTTCCCCGCTTCTCCCGCGTCCAGGCGACCGTGTTCATCGGCGTGCTGTCGATCGGCTTCATCTTCCTCGGCCGGTTCGCGGCGAACCTGACCCAGAGCATCTCCACCTTCGCCACGCTCATCGTCACCTGCACGGCCCCCTGGATGATCATCATGGCGCTCGGCTACGTCACCCGGCGCGGCTGGTACGACCCCGAAGCCCTTCAGGTCTTCAACCGCCGCCAGCGGGGCGGGCGCTACTGGTTCACCCACGGCTGGAACTGGCGCGGACTGACCGCCTGGATCTCCGCGGCCGTCCTGGCCATCCTGTTCGTCAACCTCCCCGGCCAGTTCGTCGGCCCCTTCGGGAACCTGGCCGGGGGCATCGACATCTCCCTGCCCCTGGGCCTGGCGGTGGCCGCCGTCCTCTACCTGCTGCTGCTCACACTGTTCCCCGAGCCGCGCGCGGTGTTCGGACCGGCCGGTCCGCGTCTGGTGCGCTCCTCCGACACGCCGGTCCCGCCCATCACCTCGGAAGGCCGGACCGTGGCGGAGCCGAGCACAGTGTGACGGAGAATGGCCCGATGACACTCATCGACCTGTCGGTGCCGATCGTGACCGGCATGCCCGTCTATCCGGGTGATCCCGAGGTCACGGTCGGCCCGGCGCTCACCGCCGCCGCCGACGGTGTCAACGTGCTCAGCCTGCACCTGGGATCCCAGTCGGGCACCCACGTGGACGCGCCGTACCACATCGACGACGCGCTTCCCACCCTGGACGACCTGCCGCTGGATCGCTTCACGGGCCCGGCCACCGTGATCGACGCCTGCGGGCTGCCTCCCCGGTCACCTCTCGGCCCCGAGCTCTTCGAGGCCGGGGCGCGTCCGGGGACGATCGTCCTGGTCGCCACCGGCTGGGCCGCCCACTGGGGCACCGACGCCTATCTCGCCCACCCCTACCTCACCGAGGAGGCCGCCACCCTCCTGGTCGAGGCCGGGGTGCGCACCGTGGGGATCGACGCGCTGAGCGTGGACCCCACTCCGGGCGACGACTTCCCCGCCCACCGCGTGCTCTGCGGCGCGCACGCCGTCATCGCCGAGAACCTCACCAACCTGAGCCTCCTCCTGGACGCCCAGGCCGACGGGCGCTCGGTGGAGGTCTCGCTCTTCCCCCTCCGCCTGCCCGCCGCCGACGGCGCCCCGGTCAGAGCGGTGGCCCGCGTCACCTGACGGGGGAGGAGGACACCCTCACCGTCACGATTCTCCTGGCTCCGAGGCGGACCTTCCCCGCCTCGGAGCCACCCCGGCGGAGGGGCGCCCGGTCTCGTCGAGGGGGCACGCGCCGACGTGCCCCGGACCTGATGGCCTGGGGCACGTCCAGGAAGGCGGTTATCCGCAGTTACCCCAGGTGTTCCGGCCGCCGGACGCGGTCTGGTCGTGGCCGATGGCCTTGATGATTCCCCAGTACTTCACGCAGTAGCCCTTGGCGTACAGCTTCACCGGACCGGCGTAGTACTTGTAGTTCTTGGCGTCCTGCTTCGTCGACGTCCTCGCGGGCTCGTCCTTGATGCGCCGGGTCTGCGTCTCCAGCCGTGCCGAGACGTAGGTGGAGGTCCCCACGAAGCTCGTCTTGATGGTGGTCACGCAGTTGAACCCGGTCTTGCGGTTGTAGAGCAGGTAAACACGGCCGAACGTCCTGCCGGCGGCGGTCTTGACCGGGCGGCTGCTGTCGGCCACCCGGGCGAATCCGGCACCGCACACGCTTTCCGGAGTGCCGGCGGCCGCCACGGCGTACGCCGGGTTCGCCATGACCGCTCCGGCGGCCAGCGTTCCGGCGAGGATGATCCTTCTTGTGGACTTGAGCACTCACTCGTCCCATCGTCAGGCGCCACTCGTTGATCGAATGGCATCGGGCACGATCATTCTCCATCGACCGCCGACCGGAAACTGCTGATATGCCGGAATTTTCGGCGGTTTGTATACCTGTTTCCGGATATGACCATTTACCTTTCCCTCCGGTCCTGGTCGAGGAGGTCGGTGAGGTGACGGCTCGTATGATCGTCCCGATGACGGCGGCGGCCTGAAAAGGGATCGACACGGTCCGGCTCACCCGTCGTCCCGGCGAAGGCGGACGGAGGAACGGGCGATGGGCGCGGACAGGGTGGCGGTGGTGACCGGGGCCGGGTCGGGGCTGGGCAGGGCGATCTCCCAGGCGCTGGGCGGGGACGGCTGGTCGGTCGTGCTGACCGGGCGCAGGGAGGAGCCGCTCCGCCGGACGGCCGGCTCCCTGCCGGACGGCGGCGCCACGTCGATGGTCGTGCCCGCCGACGTCGGCAGTCCGGAGTCCGTCCAGGCGTTGTTCTCGGAGGTCGGCCGGCGCTACGGCCGCCTGGATCTGCTGGTGAACAACGCGGGCACCTTCGGCCCGTCCGCGTCTCCGGCGGACGTCACCTACGAGGAGTGGCGCTCCACCGTGGACGTCAACCTCACCGGGTCGTTCCTGTGCGCGCAGGCGGCGTTCCGGATGATGCGCGACCAGCGGCCCCAGGGCGGGCGGATCATCAACAACGGGTCGCTCTCGGCGCACACTCCCAGGCCGAACAGCATCGCCTACACGGCCACGAAGCACGCGATCACCGGGCTGACGAAGTCGCTGTCCCTGGACGGCCGCCGGTACGGCATCGCGTGCGGCCAGATCGACATCGGCAACGCCGCCACCGAGATGACCGCGGCGATGAGCGCGGGCGTGCCGCAGGCCGACGGGTCGATCGCGGTCGAGCCGACGACGGACGCCGATCATGTCGCGCGGGCCGTCCTGTACATGGCGGGCCTGCCGCTGGAGGCCAACGTCCTGTCCATGACGGTCATGGCGACGGCGATGCCGTTCGTCGGCCGTGGCTAGTAGGGCTTGGTTAGGTGGGGACGGGCTGGGCGTGTCTGGGTAACGCTCGGCGGCAGGTGGGGCAGATTCCGGCCCAGCACGCCAGGAGTAGTTGCAACTCGGCGATGATCCGGTAGGTGCTCAAACCGCAGCCGGCACTTTTGGGTCGAGCCGCTCCAGGGTGCAGAAGGCGTGTGCGACCGAGGCCAGGGTCACGTGATGGTGCCAGCCACTCCAGGTGCGGCCCTCGAAGTGGTCCAGACCCAGGCCGGTCTTCAACTCCCGGTAGTCGTGTTCGATGCGCCAGCGGATTTTGGCCAGGCGCACCAGGCGCCGTAGCGGGATGTCTGCCGGGAGGGTGGACAGCCAGTATTTGGTCGGCTCGCTCTCACCAGGTGGCCATTCGGCCAGCAGCCAGCACACCGGCAGATCCTCGCCCATGTGCGCGCGGCGGATCCGTAGCCCCGCCGGCCGTACCCGCAGCGCGACAAACCGTGAGCGCAACGGCCCCTTGGACCCGGCCCGCCAGGTCACCGCGTGCAGCGCGCGCCGTCCGGCGGCGGTCACGATCTGCTGGGCTGAGCGCGGCTTGTCTCGATAACGCGGCACCGGCCGCCGCCCAGTCCCCGCATACGGCGCGACCGTCCGGCCGGCATCGATGCCCAGCAGCGCGGTATCGGAGCGCACCCCCACCACGTAGCCGATGCCACGCTCGGTCAAGCCCAGACGAAAGGCCCCGTCTTGGCCATAGCCCTCATCGGCGACCACCAGCGGCGCCTCCAGCCCCCAGCAACACAGCTCATCGATCATGTCCAAAGCCAGCTGCCACTTGGGCACATGAGTGATGTCCGCGGGGATCCGGGCCCGTTGCCTGCGCGCCGCCACCGCGGCCGAATCCTCCGTGCGCGGTGAGGCCGCATCCCACCCCTCGGGCACGAACAGCCGCCAGTTCACCGGACAGGACGCGACGTCGGTGACCAGGTGCACACTCGGGGCGACCTGGCAGTTAGCGGTCTTGCCCAGCGCCCCGCAGTACTGCGGGGCCACTCCCGGCGACTCCTCACCATCCTTGACAAAGGACACATCATCGACCACCCAGGCGGCCGGGTTGATCGCCGTGTCCATCCGCCAGGCCAGCTCGGCCAGCACCAGTTGATGTGACCAGGGGGCGTCGGTGAGAAACTGCTGCAGCCCCTGGCGGTCCACGCCCAGCCGGGCCGCCATCGGCTCCATCGATTTACGGGCCCCGTCGGTCAGCAGGCCGCGCACATATCGTTCGCCCCATCGCCGCTGATCAGCACGGGCGAAACAGGAGAACACCTCGGCGGCGAACGTCTCCAGTCGCGCCCGCACGGCCTCGAGTTCTTGAGGGGTCATCTTCCCTCACCCCCAACGCAGGTGACATACCGTCTCCTACCCGAGGTAACCAAGTCCTACTAGTGGCACCACACACAACGTCGACCGGGTTTTCCCCGGCCGGGAACAGCACCTGCCCCCGAAATGACCCGGTCAAGGCTCGGAGACACTCCACTGGACGAATGCGTCAGTCGTTGACGCACCGGTAGTGGGTGGTCAGCCGCCCCTCGTCATCAAGGACGTGGAAGGCGAGCGCGGGTGGCTGGTCGAGGTGGACGTGGTCCCGGGGGTGGGCGTGGCGCTCCCAGGGGAGCCGGAGCGTGGAGACGACTCCTGGCGCCACCAGCAGCGGCCTCCCGGCGAACGTGGTCGCCGCCGAGGTGTGGGCGTGCCCGCACAGAAAGGCCGCGAGGTTGGGGTGGCGGCCCACGAGCGCGGCGAGTCGCTCGGCTCCGAACTGGCGTATGCCGTCGACGTAAGGCACCTGCAGCGGGGTCGGCGGATGGTGGAAGCCGACCAGTACGGGCACCTCGGCGGGGGCCTGGGCCAGGACGTCCTCCAGCCACGCCAGAGTCTCGTCCTCGAGGAAGCCCTCGTCCTTGCCCGGAACGGAGGAGTCGCACAGCGCGATGACGAAGCCGGTGGCGCTGTACACCTGGTTGACGGGGGCCGCTGATCCCGGCTGTCCCAGCAGATGCTGCCGGAACGCGGCGCGCTCGTCGTGGTTGCCGGGACAGATCAGTACCGGGTGCCGCGACTCCAGCAGCCGACGGGCCTGCTCGTACTCGGCCGGCAGGGCGTGGTCGGCGATGTCTCCGGTGACCAGGACCGCGTCGAGGTCGTAGGGGAGGTCTTCGAGGTGGTCCATGACGGCCTGGGTGCGCCCGATGCTGCGCTGTCCGCCGTCGATGTGGATGTCGCTGAGGTGAGCGATCACGATCACCGCTGTGGTCCCTTCGTCGCGGTGTGCAGGATGTGAGCGACGACAGCCGAGTAGTCCTGGCCGTCGCGCCCCGCACGCTCGGCGTCGGCGAGCTGGTCGCGAACCTCGGCGGTCAGGCCGAGGCTGAGCCCACGGTCATGGACCGCGTCGGCGACGAGGTCGGCGTCCTTGCGGGCCAGGGAGAGCGCGAAGCGCGCCGGGTAGTCGTCGGTCTCGATCGCACGGCGTCGACGCGCGGCCTGCTCCGCCGGCGCGCCCCATCGCGCCGAGCCCGATGACAGCGACCTGTTTCATGCCCGCGCCCCTTCGTTCAGTCTTTCGACCTCGAACCTAAACGGAAAGCGGACCAGGGGTAAGGTCCAGTTTCATGCCGAATTCCTGGTCCGGTTCCCGCCTCGACCTGCACATCGATCTCGACGCCGCAGGCGGGCGGCGGTCCGCCCTGGAGTCCGCCCTCCGGGCGGCGATCCACCAGGGGCGCCTGTCCGCCGGGCTGCTCCTGCCGTCCACCCGCGGGCTGGCTCAGGAACTCGGGCTCTCGCGGGGCACCGTCACCGCTGCCTACGACCAACTGGTCGAGGAGGGCTACCTGACCACACGGCCGGGATCGGGCACCACCGTGGCCGACGTACCGCCAGGCGTCCCGGCCCCCGCGCTCACCGCATCCACGCCGGCAACTCCCCGTCACGACCTTCGCCCCGGGCTCCCCGATGTCAGCGCCTTCCCCACCCGAGCCTGGCTTGCCTCCACCCGCCGGGTCCTCACCCACGCCCGACCCGAGGTCTTCGGTGCCGGAGACCCCCAGGGCCGGATCGAACTGCGCAACGCACTCACCGACTACCTGGGCCGCACCCGCGGCGTGATCACCACCCCGGACCGAATCGTGATCACTTCCGGCTACTACCAGGGCCTGGGCCTGCTCGCCGACGTGCTGGCCGCAGGCGGAACCAGCACCGCGGCCGTGGAGGACCCGGGCCACGACCTCTTTCGAGACGTCGTCCGACGCGCCGGTTTCACCGTTCTCGCCATGCCCGTCGACGCACACGGCGCCCGCATCGATGCGCTCACACAGAGCACGGGAGCGGTATTCCTCACTCCGTCGCACCAGTATCCGACCGGCGTTCCCCTGCATCCCGGCCGCCGCCAGACACTGTGCGCATGGGCGCGCTCCACCGGCGGCCTGATCGTCGAGGACGACTACGACGGTGAATACCGCTACGACCGCCAACCCGTCGGGGCCCTCCAGGGTGTCGCTCCTGGTCAAGTCGTCTACTGCGGCACCGCATCCAAGACCCTCGGCCCCGCCCTCCGCCTGGCCTGGATGGTGCTACCGCCCCACCTGGTGGGGCCGGTCGTGCGAGCCAAACAGGAAGCCGACCTGTACACCGAAACCCTCGGCCAACTCATCCTCGCGGACCTGGTCACCACCCACACCTACGACCGCCACGTCCGCGCCGCCCGCCTGCGTTACCGCCGCCGCCGCGAACTCCTTCTCAACCGCATGGCCGCCATTCCCGAACTCACCGCCCACGGTGTTCCCGCCGGTCTGCACGCCCTCGTCACTCTCCCCGCCGACTGGCCCACCGAACACCGGCTCCTGACCGCCTGCGGCGACCACGGCCTCGCCCTGCGCGGTCTCACCGACCTCCACCACGACCCCGTCGGCCGCCCCCAGGGTCTGCTGATCGGCTTCGCCGCCCCGTCCGAACACGCATACCCAGCCGCCCTGGACACCTTGTTCGCAATCCTGGCATCCAATCGACGAAGCGGTGCTCTCACCGGCGGAAGCACCGCTGTCAGCTCGACTCGCCCTCAACCGCGTCAGGGCTTGTTCGTCTAGCCCGGTTCGCGTACCATCTCCAGCCGGATGTCACCTATCATTTGCAGGTATGTCGCGATATATCGTCAGTGAACTTCGTGAAGGTGCACGCAAGCGAAACGGCACGCGCGCGAAGGGGCCCGACCTGCCGCATGTCGAAGACCTGACCAGCTCCTCGGGGTTGCCGCTACGCCACTACCGCCCTTCCGCCGAGCCGCGCCCGCTGGTGGTGTTCCTGCACGGTGGGGGGTGGGTCTTCTGCGACCTGGAGACTCACGACAGGACCTGTCGCCGGCTCGCCCAGGAGTGCGACGTCGAAGTGCTGGCCGTGGACTACCGGCTGGCACCGGAGCATCCCTACCCGGCCGCGATCGACGACGCCGTCGAGGTGCTCCGCCGGGCCAGGCCGGTGGCCGTCGTGGGAGACAGCGCGGGCGGATATCTCGCCACCATGGCCTGCCTGCGACTGCGAGACGAGGGCGGGCCGTCGCCCGCCGTGCAGATCTTGATATGCCCCAACACCGACCTCACGCTATCCCAGCCCAGCATCGCCGAGAAGGGCACGGGTTACGGGCTCGACGCCGAGATGCTCGCCTGGTTCGCCGCTCAGTGGATGCCTGACCCGGCGAGGCGTCGTGCGGCGAGTCCGCTGCACCACCCCGACCTGTCCGGCTTGCCGGCCGCCCTGGTGGTGACCGCCGAGCACGACGCGCTGCGCGACGAGGGCGACGCCTACGCCCGCCGCCTGGCCGAGGCCGGGGTCCACGTCACGCACCGCTGTGAACCCGGCCTCGTACACGGATTCATCCAGGGCATGGATCTGACCAGTGCCGAGGCGGCAGCCGCGCACGAGCGGATTTTCGCCGATATCCGAAGAATGATTCCGCGCTAGTGTGATGCGCCGCAAATCCAGAGGGTAATTATTCCTTTGATGGCTGGCTGGGCGGGTTGATCTTGGCGAGGTAGTCGGCGAGGGACTTGAGGATCGCGTCGGCGGTCTTGGTCCAGGTGAACGGTCTGGGGTCCTGGTTCCAGGTGTCGATCCAGGCCTTGATGTCGTCCTCGAGGGCCTTGACAGAGGTGTGGACTCCGCGGCGGATGAGTTTGTCGGTCAGTAGTCCGAACCAGCGCTCGACCTGGTTGGGGTCTGTCCAGCAAACGGTGTAACTCGATTTTGATTAGTTCTATCGGGGGGTCGGGGACAAGCGGCCGTCGAAGGTGATGGCGAAGGCGTTGAGGGCGGCCTTCCACCGGGTGACCCAGCGCTTGCGGCCCTTGCCTGTGGGGTCCAGGCTCATGATGGCCATGTAGACGCACTTCAGTGCGGCCTGCTCGTTGGGGAAGTGGCCACGGGCCTTGACCGCGCGACGGATTCGGGCGTTGACCGACTCGATCGCGTTGGTGGAGCAGATGACCCGGCGAATCTCGGCATCGAAGTTGAGGAAGGGCACGAATTCGGCCCAGGCGTCTTCCCACAGCTTCACGATCGCCGGGTATTTGCCGCCCCAGGTCTCGGCGAACTCATAAAACCGCTCCAAAGCGGCAGCCTCGGTCGGCGCGCTGTAGATCGGCCGCAACGCCTTGGCGATGGCATCCCAGTGCTGACGGGCGGCGTAGCGGAAGGAAGCGCGCAGCAGGTGCACCACGCAGGTCTGCACCACGGCCTGCGGCCAGACGGTCTCGATCGCCTGAGGTAGCCCCTTCAGCCCATCGCAGACCACCATCAGCGCATCACCGGCGCCGCGGTTCTTGATCTCGGTCAGCACATGCAGCCAGAACTTGGCGCCCTCGCCGCCGTCGCCGGCCCACAGCCCGAGGATGTCGCGCTCGCCATCGACGGTGACCGCCAACGCCACGTAGATGGGCCGGTTGGCGACCTGACCATCGCGGATCTTGACGTGGATGGCATCGATGAAGATCACCGGGTAGACCGCATCGAGTGGCCGGTTCTGCCATTCGGCCATGCCCTCCAGCACCTTGTCGGTGATGGTGGAGATGGTCTGCTTGGACACCTCCGCACCGTAGACCTCGGCCAGGTGCGCGGAGATCTCCCCGGTGGTCAATCCCTTGGCCGACAGCGAGATGACCATCTCATCAACGCCCGACAGCCGCCGCTGCCGCTTGCGCACGATCTTCGGCTCGAAGCTGGCGTCCCGATCACGCGGGACGGTGATTTCCACCGGCCCGACCTCGGTCAGCACCGTCTTGGACCGGGTGCCGTTGCGGGAGTTGCCCACTCCGCGGCCGGCTGGATCGTGCTTGTCGTAGCCGAGATGGTCGGTGATCTCGCCTTCCAGCGCCGACTCCAGCACCAGTTTGGTCAGCCGGCCCAGCAGCCCGTTTTCTCCGACCAGCTCCACTCCGTCGGCTCGGGCTTGGTCGACCAGCCGGCCGACGAGTTCCCGATCCGACGCCTTGTGATCTTCCTGCGCCACCGCAGCAGCCTCCAGGTCCATCGCTTCCGATGCCTGGACCACAGTACTCATCAGGTGTGTCTCCTTGATCAGGAGTTACACCGAAAACCGTACAGTCCCCAACATTATTCCGTTGGCCATGCAACACCCCGGGAGGGCCTGCGCGTATAGATCAATGACGTTCGCCCGAGCACGAGAGCCCCGGCTATGGCCAAAGGAGAGCGACATGGAACACGGCAAGCTACGGAAGCGATTCGGTGCAGCTGCCGCTGCGCTCACCGTCACAGTTGGGCTGGTCGGCCCAGCCCAAGCGCGGGCGGAGGCACAGGCGGCACCGTCATGCGCCGGCTGGTACCACGAGAACTACTCCGACGACGTCGACTTCACCAAGCAAGGCACCTACCTGAAGCGCGGTCCTTACGGGCATTGCGAAACCGTCACGGGTGTGCAGTCATATCGGTGCTCTGTTAAATCCGGACGTAGAGGTTGAGTGCGTGTCCGGCTCCGACGGCGGCAAGAAGGTGCTGGAGCTCAGGGGGCGGGGGCGCGTTGGACCAGGCACGCCAGTAGCGCTGGAGCCGTATCCAGGGGGTGAGCCAGCTTCGCACGTGGCGCAGCGCTGACGGCCAAGACGGCCGGAGCCGGCTGTCGGAGCTGATTTTTCCCCCGGCCCTCGGCGGCCTGCCCGCCGTTGGAATAATTCTCACCCGGTGAAGGCGGCGGTTCATCGCCCGGATCCGTGGTGCCATCGGGTGGGCTACCGGCCAGCCAGGTGTGCCAGCAAAAGCAGAACGCGGCCATCACCAGGGTTTGGTGGCGGCGGATCGCCACCGAGGAGCGGACCTGGAAGTCGGCCCAGCCGAGCTCGTCCTTGACCTGTTTGTAGCCCTGCTCGATCCAGCCGCGTAGGCCGTACAGGCGCACGACCTGCGCGAGATCGGCTGGGGGGTGCGACGAGTCGGCGGCGGCCGATCCGTGCGGGCGCGGCAGGTTGGTGGTCAGATACCAGGTGCTCTTATCCGGCAGCGTCGCCGGGTCGGTGGTGGCGATCACCAGCCGGTAGGGCTCATCAGGGCCCCACGGACCGAGCCGGGCATCAGCCGCCCACCAGGTTTCATGGTGGCCGTCGCGGAAGCGGCGCTGCACGCGGGTCCAGTCGGCGGGATCGTCCGGGCCGCCCCAGACCAGGGCCCGGGCGGCGTCGATCGGGGTGTGGTCGGCGCAGGCGGGCGCCCACAGGCCCTTGCGCCGTTTGAGCGCCAGTACATAGGCCAGTCCCAACTGCCGTAGCTCGCGCCGGTAGTCGTCGTTGTCGCCGTAGGCGCAGTCGCCCACCACGGCGGTGAAGGGGATCTGGGCCTGCAGTGCCTTGCCCACCAAACGCGCGGCGATCTTCGGTTTGGTGGCGAACGCCGGATCATTCGTGCCGCGCGGCAGGCGGCACGCGGCCGTGTACGGCTGGGCATGTAACGGCACATACAGCCGCTCATCGGCCCACAAGGTGGTCACGGTGACGATCCCGTTGTCGGTCTTGCCGAGTCGGCCCAGCCACTGCCGGGACACGTGATCGGTGGCGTGCCCGTCCTTGCGGTCGCCGCTGTCGTCGATCACCAAAACCCCGCCCCGGTGCGGCGCGGTCGCCGGATCGGCCCGCAGCAGCGCCACCCGCCGGTCGTTGACCGCCTCGGGGTCCCACACCGATTCCGACAGGAAGTACTGCAGCCGCTGCACCGCCGGATCGTTGATCCCGACCATCGGCTCGGCCCCGGCCAGGCAGGTCAGCGTCTTGTTGCGTTCGCGTGGCAGCAGCAGCCCGGCCAGATACTCGCGAAACCCGCGCCGCTGCCCGAGCGCGGAGAACACGTCATCGAAGCGTGCCGCGTAAGCCTCCAGCGGGCCAGGCGCCACCGGAGTTGGCAGACGAGCGGTCATCACCCACCCCCGAATCACCCGAACGGTCATCAATCAGGTGATACCCGGCATCATCCTTGATCCAACGAACTACCGATATACGACCGTCTATATCCACTGCAGGGTTGCGAACGAATATGGCTACGGATGGGCTTGGGTCCGAATCGCGGGAACCACCAAAGAAGGGTGGGCAAACCTGCAGCATTTGGAAGACGCTTACTGGAACGCCTGGCAATACGAAGAGTGCTACCCCTAGAAAGCTGGAAACGGGGTCGCCGCGAGGAGGCCTGCTGCAACAGGTGCCCTGGTTCCTGCCGTAGGTGAGCGAGTCATTTCCACCGTGACGCTGCCGGTTATGGTGGGTTTGAGCGGACCAGAGATGCGCTGAGTGAAGGCTCCCGGCAAGACGGCAGTCGACCAAGATCCGATGCTCCAATCGGGAGCCTCGTTGCTGTCTTACCCTGCCGCAATACCGCTGTCGAACCGTACGCTCCCCCACCTGGCCGATGCCATCTGCGCTCAACGTGTCCAACGTCTGGCTATGCCATCGGGAAGCGGCACCGTTTGTAGACGGGTTCGGGCACCAGTTGGTGATCGAGGAGTCCGGAAATGCCGATGAGTTCGGCACCATGTCAGCCTGGTTTGGGGCGGGTAGGAACTGGTTGTTGCTTCTCGCCGTAGCTGACGCAGTCCAGTGACCTGACGCATTAAAAAGATCGCCCCGCCGCCTCGATGATCTCGCTGATCTTTAGGCACGATGAGAACATGGCCACCACCGTTGTCGAGATCCACGTCCCGCTGCGCGAAGTGTCGAGCCTCGCCAAAACCGAGTACCAGTTCCCATGGATCGACGAGATCGAGGAGTTCTTGTTCGAGCTGGAGCAGCAAGGTGAGGTCGAGGTCTTCGACGATGGCGAAGAGTTCAGAGAGGTTTACGTCTTCTTCGTCACCGGGACCGACGAAAATGCCCTTTTGGTTGCCGCGTCCCGCGTGGCGGCTCTTGATGGGGTTCCCGCAGGTGCCTTCGCCGTGATCACCGACGATGAGGCGGCAGAGTTCGGGCTTGGACGCCGGATAGACCTGCCGATGCCCTGATCAGCAGGTTGGACGGGAGCTGACAGCGACCGAACCGGGCCGAAAGCGGCCTACTTGGCGACCTTTCAGCCAGCCCACAGAACCTTGACCACGGCGACCCGTCGTTGATCTTCCAAGATCAGGAAGAAGGCCAGGCCACGCTTGTGGTCACCGAACGCGGCCGAGCGCAACGGCCCGTCGGGATTGGTCGCGGACGCGGACGGAAACCCCCACGGGGCGGTCTCCAACGCGGCGCGCAACTCCAGGTAGAACGGCAGCGCCTCGACGGGCAGCGCATCAAGCTGGGCCAGGGCCTCGGGGTCGTGCTCGACCCGATACACCTACCGCTACTCGCCGGCGGCGATCCGGGCACGCAGTCGCGCCTCGGCGATGTCCCATGAGACCGTCGCGAGGTCCTGGCCGCGGCCGGCGCGTCCTGCAAGACCAGCGGCGATCTCCGTCACCCGCTTATATTCCCCCCGAGCGCACAGCACGGCGATCGGCCACCAGCGTTCGACGAAGTCCAGGGCCGGGGCCAGATCGAGTTCCTCGGTCGCCTGGGCCATCGCCGCCCGGTACTCCCGGTCGAACGCCTCGACGTGCTGCGGTGCGAGCGCGGCGCGGATGGCCTTGGGCGTGCGCTCGGGAACCGGGGTCGGGGCGGGGCTGTGTGGCTGAGCGGTCACCAGGTCTCTCCTTTACGTCCTGCTACTAGCCTAAACCGCGACGGGCGCACCGTCTCTCACGCACGCGCATAGGGGTGTCCCGGATAGTCCCGGAATCCTGCCAATCCCTTGGCCCCTTGCCCTTCGATCATGAGTCCCCGCCCGCCCTGACCCGCCTCGCCCGGGGCCTGGGGCTCAAAGGAAGCTCCGGCCGAGTCAGAGCTCATGACTCTTCCTCCCGTACCGTAGCGATCTGACCTACGGTGCACACACCCTTCTCCCTACCGACGGCCACGGCACGCGAAGCTGCTCGATCACCCAACACGCGGCGAAATCGCTTCGAACTCCGTGCCACGGAGATGTTCATGCGTAGCGTTGACTCCACCTGCGACGGAATTCGCGCCAGAGCATCTCTTCGGCCCAGGATGCTCCCGACCGCTTTCGATGCGCTGAAGCGCACGCCGGCCTCGTGCAGCAGGTGTACGGGTCCGATCCCGTCACCTGAGCGGGGATCGGTTTTCTCACCTGCGGGAAAGAGATACCTGCCCTGCTGTCACCTGATTTGTCTTCAAGCGACTCGTACTGTGGCCGGGCATGAGCCGCCGAACGGTAAGAGTCAGAGAACACCTTCGGACCCTGCGCAACGGCACTCAGATCAGGGTCCGGGCACATAACCGCAGGGTTCCGGCTGCAGCGACGGCAGGAGGCGGCCTTGCCCTGATCGTTGTCGTTTTCATCCTAGCCAGCGTGCTCAGCGATCCACCGGAAACCGAACCCGCGCGCTCACCATTGCCGACTGCCCCGACACCGCTAGAGACAGCTTTGCCTCCAGAGCCAGTGATCGAGCCTCCACCGCCGGAGCCAGTGACCGAGCCCCCGCCTCCGGAACCAACGTGACCTTGGTGTCCCTCCGACGCGTCTTGACCGAAGTTCGGAAAGATCGACATAGTCGGGTAAATGACGTATGAGGAATTGGCCTTCGGCGGTGGCGACCCCAACCGGGAGTCGTGGTTGCGCTCCTGGATGGCGGCGCACATCAGGCTGCTGATCGCATCACTGGTGGTGCTCAGTCTGGCTGGGGCCGGCGGCTGGTACTTGTACGAGCGATCCTGGCTGCCCCAGCCTCCACCGGATGTCGCACTCTCTCCGTTCCTTGAGTTCGAGGTGGTCATGTGCGGGTGCAGTGGCATAACCGCGGCGACCGTTGAGCAACGGCAGGAGACCGAGGCCATGCTCCGGGCAATGCCCCAGGTGACATCGGTCAAGGTGAAAAGCGGCCAGGAGCAGGCTGATCAGCGGCGCAGAAGCTATGAAGGGATCGGGGACATCAGACGGGCGGAGGGTTCGTCCCCCGGCGGCGACGTCCTGCATGGCGTGCTCCGGCGCGCTCAGGACTTTCCTGCCATCGTCGAGAAGATGAAGTCAGCGCCGAGGGTTTCCACCGTGTCGCGGTCGGGAGTGAATTTCTGGGCTGGCAAGGCCGAGGCCGAAATCACGTTATGCGGGCAAGACTTCATGTCCCGAGCCGCACCCGGGTGCCGGCAGAGCAAGCGCGCGGGAGCTGCGGGGGCGGTCACCGAGGAGGAGAAGGCGGCCATCGTAGCCCGGCTGTGGGACCTTCCCGGAGTGCAGACGATTTACTTCCAAGACCCCGGCTACGCTCTGAAACTCGCGAAGCTCTCCGATCCGGACTACAAGCCGGATGCGCCCATGTCGGGTTCTTTTTTCGTCAAGTTCTCCGATCCGGCCCTCGCCCGCGCGATCGCCCCCGCCATCGAGTCGATGCCCGGCGTCGTAGCGGTGTGGCCAGTCCTGCCGAAGGAATGACGGACTCGGGGTGACGGTGAGAAGGTCGCTACCGGTCGGAGGCAGATCCACCGCCGCTTGCGATTGAGTGACGAACAGCGGCGGTGACCAGTCCGACGGCGATCGGTCCAGCGTTGGCGCAGGGCCGACCACAACCGCTGATAGGCCGATGCCGCCGACGCACGCAACAAGGTGTGGGTGAATGCCCGCTTCTGGAATTGAACAATTCCAGAAGCGGATCGGCCGTCAGCTCCCGGAAACACGCCCGTTTTCCCTGGTGACGCGCCTGCTCACGGTGATTTCGTCAATGGATGTGACACCAACCCGGCCTCACCGTTCCGTTCCTACTGGACCCCCAGACTGTCACGGGTGCGGGCGGGTGACGGGGTAGCGGCTCCAGGTGCCGCCGGCGGCGATGACGTGCTTGGTAGCGGTGGCGGGGTTGTAGCCGAGAGCGTGGGCGACGACAGGCGCGGGGGCCTGGATGACGAGCTGACGGAAAGCGGCAGTGCGAGTCTGGGTGACAGGAATCCCGAGGGCGCGGAGTTGCTGGAGGAGGGCTCCGGGGGTGAGAGGCTGTCCTGCGCGGCCGCCGGGGAACAGCCAGTTGACGGCGGTGTTCATGTTGGCGCGATTGGCGGCCAGTTCGTGGAGCAGGACGGCGAACGGTGCTGGGACGGGGACGGGTGGGTTGCCCAGGCGCAGGGTGGTCTGGTCGTCGTGGCCGAGGATGTCGTGAATGGTGAGGCGGACCAGGCGGCTGATGGGCTGGGCGTAGAGCAGTGGAAGGCAGGCCGCGACCCGGGTGCGCAGCGGGATCGTTTCATCGGTCAGGAAGCGGCGCAGAAGCTTCAACCGCCAGTCCTGGCTGATCGGAGCCTGGTCGGTTCGGATTTGGGTGGGCTGTTCCGGGCGGGGCATGTGGCCGCCTGACATGGCCCATCGGAGGAAGGCGCGGAGCCGGTGGGAGTCGAGCTGTTCGGTGTGCCAGGCGTCGATATCGGCCTGAGTCGCCTCGGCAAGGTTGCGGCCGCGTGCGGAAAGCCAGACCAGGAAGGCCATGGCGGCGGTGAACCGCCCTGCGGCGGTATCACGTGAGCCGTGGCTGAGCGGAGCGCGTGCGGCTGCGGCGTGCAGAGCGGGCAGCAGCCGCCAAATGGCGAACCGGTTGAGAATCTGGGCGTGGTCGGGGTCGGTGATCTCGGAAAGCCGTTGCTGGTACCAGCGTTCGAACAACATGATCTGCCGGTCGACCTTGGGAAGTCCGCCGAAGGCCATCAGCAGGTCGCGCAGATGAGCGGTGGTCCGCCAGCTCGGTAGCGCGTGCAGGCCCTGATGGGTGAGCGGGATGTCGCCGCGGGCCAGCCCGCGCAGGTAGTCGGAGACGAGTGGGTTGTTGGTACCTGCAGATCAGGGTGTTCCGTATAGGTGTTCCGCGAACTGTTCCGGGGAAGGCCCCCTATCCAAAACACTTGAGCGCGTGAATGGGACCCGAGTCGGCTACGCGCGCTGCTCCACCGACGAACAAGACGTCGTCATCCAGACCGAGCAGCTCCTCGCGCTCGGTGTCCCCGAGGAACGGATCTACATCGACCGCGGGTTCTCCGGCACCACCCGCCGCAACGCGCCGGCCTCGAGCAGGCCCTGGCGGCCGTGTAGGACGGGACGGTGTTCACCGTCACCAAGTTCGACCGGTTCGCTCGCAACATGGCCGAGGCCAACGACATCCTCACCGGGCTGTCCGGCCGTGGCGTGCTGTTCGGCCTCGGCGCGAGTGTCTACGACTGGAACGACCCGTTCGGCCGCCTGTTTCTCCAGACCCTCGCGATGGTCGCCGAGTTCGAAGCGAACTCGGGGTACATCAGCGATCAACTCTCCCGGCCGACCAGCGGGGGCACAATCTTTGGGCGGGACTCACGGTCCGGTAGCTATGAGTGCTCACCCACTGGCGGCTGTCAGGCCCGAGTCTGCCTCAGGGACGGACTCGTTAAGACTGATTAGTAGCGGTGAGGTAGGTCAGGCTTGCGGCTGGTGATCGAGGACGAACTCCGCCATTGCGCGCGCGGCCAGGGCCGGGTGGGCGTCGGGGCGGGTGACGGCGTGGGCGAGCGCCCCGTCGATGAGCACGAGGAGCTGGTCAGCGCCGAGGTGGGGGGCCGGGTGGCCGTGCCGGGTCAGCTCGGCGGTGAAGATCTCGTGGAGGCCGTCCTTGTAAGTGCGGATTTCCTTGTGCGCGGGGTGGGCCGGGTCGGTGAGGGCGAGTTCGGCCGCGGTATAGCGGCAGCCGCGAAATGACGGGCGCGTGGTGATCTTCTCCAGCTCGTCGAAGACGGCGAGGACACGCCGCCGTGGGTCGTCGCCGGCCCCATCCATCACCTGGCGGTAGCGGGCCTCGCCGACGGCGGTATGCAGGACTTCGGCGACCAGGCCGTCCTTGCCGCCGAAATGCTGGTAGAGCGAGCGGCGGGCGACGTCGGCCTGCTTGAGAATCGCATCCACTCCGACGTGCACACCTTGTGCATATGTGAGGTCGTGCGCGGCCTCGAGCAGCCGCTCGCGGGGTCCCGGTCTTGTTGCCATGTGTCCTATTCTGGCACGGAGTTGACAGTAGATCAATCATTCTATCTAATGAGCGATGCGTATACCGATCGTTCTATTTTTAGGAGCTGTCATGGCCCGCACGGGGACCCTTCCCATCGTGCTGACCGGCGTTTTCATCACGATTCTCGACTTTTTCATCGTCAATGTCGCCGTCCCCTCCATCCAGAGTGACCTGCACGCGAGCACTGCCGCCGTCCAGTGGACGGTCGCCGGGTACGGGCTGGCGTACGGCTCAGGCCTCATCCTGGGCGGGCGGCTCGGCGACATCTTCGGCCGCCGCCGGATGTTCGCCTTCGGCCTGGCCCTGTTCACGCTCGCCTCGGTAGCGTGCGGCCTGGTTCCCGACGCGGCCACGCTGGTCGCCGCTCGCGTCGCGCAAGGCGCGTCGGCCGCTCTTCTCGCTCCGCAGGTTCTGGCCATCCTGCGCACCGCCTACAGCGGGCACGCCCAGGTCAGGGCCATCAACTTCTATGCGCTGACGATGGGCCTGGCCGCGGTGTTCGGCCAGCTCATCGGCGGCCTGCTCATCCAGGCCAACCTATTGGGGATGGGCTGGCGCGCCTGCTTCCTGATCAACGTGCCGATCGGCGTGGCCGCTCTGGCGATGACCCGGCGCATGGTCCCCGAGAGCCGTCCGGACGGTGCCGTACGGCTCGACCTCGGCGGCGCCGCCCTGGTCACGCTCGCGCTGGTGGCGGCCCTCCTGCCGTTGATCGAGGGCCGCGAGCAGGGCTGGCCGCTGTGGACGTGGCTGTCGCCGGCCACAGCCGCCGCGCTCTTCCTCGCCTACGCCAGGCGACGGCACGAATCACCGCTGATCGACCTGACTCTGTTTCGCGAGCGCGCATTCACCGCCGGTCTGCTCACTCAGCTCGCCTTCACCATGGGCATGGCCGCCTACTTCTTGATCTTCGCTCTCTATGTCCAGGAAGGCAGGGACCTGGATGCTCTCCAGGCTGGTCTGACCTTCGTGCCGATCGGGGCCGGTTATCTGGCGGCATCATTGCTCGCGCCGAGGCTCGTGGCGCGTTTCGGCCGCCAGGTCATCGCATTCGGCGGGCTGACCAGGGCCCTCGGCCTGGTCCTGCTTCTCCTCGCCGTTTCCCGGGACGCGCCGATCGGCTGGCTGGTCCCCGCGCTGGCCATCGACGGAATCGGAATGGGCCTGGCCCTTGCGCCGATCATGGGAACCGTCCTGGCCAGGGTCGCCCCCCACCACGCCGGGGCCGCCGCCGGCGTGCTCACCACGGCTCAGCAGGTGGGCGGGGCGCTCGGGGTCGGGATCGTGGGCATCGTTTTCTACGGCAGCCTGCCCGGCGGCGTGGCCCACGCGTTCCAGCACGGGCTGGTCTATCTGATCGTCGTCACCCTGGCCATCGCCGGGCTCGTACAACTGCTACCGCGTACCACGGTCAAGCGTGACGCGGCCTCTCCTGCCGGTGCTTCAAGCCCCGGCGCCAAGGCCCTCAGCCACAAGTGATCCGCAGAACCGAGAAAGAGGAGCCCCATGAGTGACCTGAACGACCTCGCGCGCCGCTACATCGCGATGTGGAACGAACCCGACGCCGAGCTTCGCCGCAAAGCGATCACCGAGCTGTTCGCGCCGGACGCCGCTCACTACACCCCCTCTCACGAAGTCCACGGCCACACCGAGCTGGAGGAGCGGATCGCCACCGCCTATGAGCAGTGGGTCAAACCGGGGATCCATGTCTTCCGGGCCGTTCCCAACGCCAATGGACACCACAACGCAGTGCGCTTCAACTGGGAGATGGTGATCCGCGCCTCCGGGGCGGTGGACTCCGTCGGTTTCGATTTCATCGTGCTCAACGGGGAGGGCCTGATCAAGAGCGACCACCAGTTCATCGACTGATCCGATCAACAGGTAGTTCTCCCGTGTCTGCAGGCCAGATTCGCGCTGTCATAAGAGCTGCACGCCGGACGCGGTTCGCTGGTGCGGGATTTCATCATCCGGCACGGCTCCGCCGCGCGGGCTGCCACCAGTGCGGCTACCACCATGAGGTCTTCGCTCTGGGCCGGCCAGGCGTAGCACCGTAGCAGCGCCGCGCGTCGGTGCTCGGGGAAGTCCTCCGCATCCAGCCATTCGCTCATGCTCGAAGCCATCCTTCCCATCGATGAATCGGCAGATGAGCGTGCGCGGTTCCTCAGCGCCTGCGGGCGGCGGGATCACGTCCGGCCTGCCGGCGTGCGAGTGCTTCCCCGGAAACTCGGGCGTAGCGGGCCAGTGAGGCGACCGAAGTGTGCCCGGAGTAGGCCGGCAGGGTGGAGGTGCTGGCGCCGTCCTCGGCCGCGTGGGTCAACGCCGAGTGCCGGAGTTGGTGCAGTGTCCAGCCGCCGGTGGCGGCCTCGAACAGCTCGGCCGACGATAGGACAACCGCGCCTTCCCACTGCCCGCATCGACATCGGCCGGCGGCAGTTCCACCCGGGCCCGCCTGTCGGTGATGAACACCGGCCCGCTCCGGCGCCCGTCCAGCGGACGGGGCAGCCGGGCGGTGCCGGTGCGCCAGACGATGACGTCCACCGCGCCACCCTTTCGCCGTACCCGGGCCCGCCGGTTGCGCAGGTCCAGCTCATCGACATCCAGGCCCAGAACCGGTGTAGGCACCGAACCTTTCGGCCAGGGCGCGCAGCACCGTGGCATAGGACCGGGCGGTGTTGGGGTTGGGCACTCCGGCGAGAAACTTTTCGATCGCCTCTTTGAGCACCGGTGCCTGCCGTTCGGTTCCGATCCTGTGGACCACTCCCACGACCGCCTCCGCGCTCTATCGCAGATAACCATGAAGCCTGGCCCCTGCGGAGCGAGGGCATTCCTCCAGGACGGCATCGACGCTATCGCAGATAATCATGGAGTATCTGCGGCTAGCTGCTCTCCAAGGGGTCCGGGGAGGAGCTGTACAGCGCTGACCTGCTCTGAGAGGGCTTAGCGCATGATCCGGTTCCGATGTTCCTCAGACCCCGGCAACGGCCCGGTACGCGTCATGGACGCAACCCCCGGCGGCACGCTCCCCAGCGGTTGCCAGCCGCTCGACGACGGCGCCCACCGGCCCGGGCAGTCCTTCGTCGATTCCGCGGCAGGCGTCCGTATCGACGTGCTGAGCACGGCAGCGGCTTTGACACGGTCCGGATCCGTCGGCCGTGAGCGGCGTCCCGGCGACGGGCGACGGCCGCGGACGGTGATCCTCGCGGTCGCCGGGACGGGCATGGTTCTCGTCCGGCGACGAGAACCGGGGCGGCCGTCCGCGTCATAGCTCCGCCCCGTGCGCCCACAGACCGCGCACGTGACCGATGTGGCGGCGCATCAGCGCCTCGACCCCGGCGGGGTCGCGCACCTCGATGAGGTCCATCAGCTCGTGGTGCTCGGCGGCGGACCGGCCCAGCGCACCGCCGCGCAGCAGCGGGGTCAGGCCGGGCAGCCGGGTCTGCGAGCGCAGCCCCGCCACCACGTCCACCAGGAACCTGTTGTTGCTGTAGCCGAGCAACGCCAGATGGAACACGTGGTCCGCCTCGACGTAGCCGACGAGGTCGGTGTTCTCGACCGCGTCGACGATGTCCTGCGCGAGCCCGCGCAGCGTGGGGAGGTCGGCCTCGGGGATGACGGGTACGGCGTCGCGTACGGTCGACGGCTCGATCAGCAGCCGCACGGCCGTCAGGTGGTCGAGGTCCTCCTCCGACACCTCCGTGATCCGGAAGCCCTTGTTCCGCCGGGAGACGACCAGCCCCTCCCTGACCAGGTCGAGCATGGCCTCGCGGACCGGCGTGGGGGACACGCCGAACCGCGCGCCCAGGGTCGGCGCGGAGTAGACCGTTCCCGGTGTGAGCTCACCCGAGATGATCGCGGCCCGCAGTGCCCCCCTCACCTGTTCCCTGAGCGTCTCCTGCCTCCCCAGGGGGCGCAGGCGCGTCATGGCAGGAACCCCGCGGGAACCGGCGGGCCGGGCCGAGGCGGGGGGCGGCGGCCCGCGCCGGACGCGGGGCGGCGAGACCTCACCTGTAGCCCTTCGCGAGCACCGCCTCGGTGTCACGGGTGACCAGGGCGACGACCTCGGGGGAGAGCGGGGAGCGCGGCGGGCGGCAGACGCCTCCCTTGCGGCCGGCGAGGTCCATCGACAGCTTGATCGACTGGACGAACTCGGTCTTGGAGTCCCAGCGCAGGAGCGGGTGCAGGTCACGATAGATGGGCAGGGCGCGGGTGATGTCGCCGGGGTCGCCGGAGGTGGCGAGCCGGTAGAGCTCGACGGTGCTCTCCGGGATCGCGTTCGGGTATCCGGCGATCCAGCCGACGGCCCCGGCGAGGCCCAGTTCGAGCAGCACGTCGTCGGAACCGATCAGGAGGTCGAGCTCGGGGGCCAGCTCGCGGAGCTCGTACGCCCGGCGCACGTCACCGGTGAACTCCTTGACCGCGACGATCAGGCCCTCGCCGTGGAGTTCGGCGAGCAGGTCGGGGGTGAGGTCGACCTTGGTGTCGATCGGGTTGTTGTACGCCACGATCGGCAGCCCGGCCTTGGCGACCTCGCGGTAGTGGTCGATCACGGTCCGGCGGTCCGCGCGGTAGGTGTTGGGCGGGAGGAGCAGTACGGACGCGGCGCCCGCCTCTGCCGCCTGCTCGGCCCAGCCCCTGGCCTGGAGCGCTCCGTAGGCGGCCACGCCCGGCATGACGTGGAAGCCCTCGGGGGCGGCCTCGACGGCGGTCCGCACGACACGCGCGCGCTCCTCGTCCGACAGGGTCTGGTACTCACCGAGCGAGCCGTTGGGCGCGACCCCGTGGCAGCCGTGCTCGGCGAGGAACCGCACGTGTTCGGCGAAGCCGTCGTAGTCGACGGACAGGTCGTCGTTGAAGGGCAACGCCGTGGCGACGCTGACGCCGTGCCACGGCCGGGTGGATGCGCTCATGCAACTCTCCTTGCGGAAGGGGGATCACCGGGACGATATCAGTGCTATGTCACATTGTTTAGCGGGACATCCAACGTTCGAGACCGTCCGCGTCGAGCGGCAGTTCCGCGGACAGCACCTCGGCGCCGTCCTCCGTGACCACGAGGTCGTCCTCGATGCGGACGCCGATCCCGCGCAACTCAGGCGGAACCGTCAGGTCGTGGGCATGGAAGTACAGGCCGGGCTCGACCGTGAGCACCATGCCGGGAGCCATGAGCGCGTCCTGGTACGCCTCCGGCCGGGAGGAGGCGCAGTCGTGCACGTCCAGGCCCAGGTGGTGCCCGACGCCGCAGACGAGGTAGCGGCGGTGGTGCTGGCCGTGGTCCGACAGCGCCTCGTCCACGGAGACGGGCAGCAGATCCCAGTCGTGGAGCCCCTGGGCGATGACCTCCATCGCGGCGTGGTGGAAGTCGCTGAACCGGCGGCCGGGAGCCACCTGGGCGAGCGCCGCCCGATGGGACTTCTCCACCAGGTCGTGAACCTGCCGCTGCGCGGGGGAGAACCGGCCGGACGCGGGGAAGGTCCTGGTGACGTCGGCGGTGTAGAGGCTGCGAACCTCCACGCCGAGATCGAGCAGCAGCAGCTCGTCCGGCAGGACGGGGCCGTCGCAGCGCACCCAGTGGAGCGTGGGGGCGTGCGCGCCGCTGCCCACGATGCTCGCGTAGCCGGGGCCGTTGCCGTACGTCCTGGCGTGCCGGTCGAACGTGCCCTGCAACCAGCGCTCGCCCAGGCCCTCGACGGCCGCGGGGATCTCCGCGAGAACCGTGGCGAAACCCTCGACCGTGCGGTCCACGGCCTCGCGGAGCCGGCCGATCTCCCACTCGTCCTTGATCATGCGCAGCTCGGCCAGGACGCGGCGCAGCTTCTCGGGGTTCTCCACGGAAGGCGCCTCGGCGAGCGGGCGCACCTCGAGGCCGAGCGAGGCCGACCAGTCGGCCAGTCCCGGCGCGGCGCCGACCCACAGCTCACCGTGCATGGCGTCGCTGAAGAAGCCCGGCTCGCCGGGGTAGGCGGGGGGCGGCAGGTACAGGGTCGCGTCGCCGCCGCGCATCACGAGCACGCCGCCCTCGACCTGGCAGCCGGTGAGCCAGTAGAAGTCGCTGTCGGGCCGGAAGTCGTACGCCGTGTCGTTGCTCCGGATCGGGGCGTGCCCCGCGGCGACCGTCACGTCCCTGCCGGGCAGCGCCGCCGCGAGCCGGGCGCGATGCGCGGCGGCCGCCTCGGGCGCGCCCGAAACGACGGGCGGTGTCCGGTCCGGGGTTCCCCACCCCTGCGCCATGTACGCGTTGAACGCCGGGATCTCCGTCAGCTTCGGGTGGCTATTCACTTATTCCTCCTCCTATGTCTTTGACGAGCCCGGTCAGGCGCGCGAAGACGCGATCGTCGCCGAGGCCGTCGTGCTCGTACTCGTTGGTCACCCAGACCTGGGTGTTTCCGACGCGGGCCGCCGTCTCCAGCTGCAGGCCCGCGTCCACGTACATGTCGTCGAAGTAGACGGCCGCGGCGACCGGGACCTCGTTGGCGGCCAGCCGGTCCACGTCGTACAGGGAGGACCAGTCGTCGCGTTCCGCGAGCGCCTCCATCGCGGGACGGAACGGCCGCAGTTCGCGGATCTCCTCGAACATCCAGGGATAGATCATCTCCCCGGTGAACAGCAGCGGCCTGGCGGTCTCCGCGAACCGAGGGTGCTCGGAGCGCTCCCGCTCGGCCGCCGTCCAGGAGCCGCGCCCGTAGATGGCCTCCTGCAGCGCCGCGAACAGCGGGTCGTCGCTGTAGGACGAGCGCGCGAGCACCTGGTACAGGAAGGTCGACGACAGCTCGCCCGCGGTGAAGGCCTCGTCGAGCAGCCAGTGCATGCGCTCGTACCCGGGCTTCATCCCGAAGTCGATGCCGAGTGACTGCAGCCGGCGCACCGTGAGCACGTCGCCGTCGGGCAGCAGGACGTCGCCCTCGGCCAATCGGTCCGCGATCCGCGCGACCAGCTCCACCTGGTGCGGATAGCGCCGGTAGAACTCGGCGTTCTTCGCCTCGACGCGGGGATAGGTGCGCCGGTAGACCTCGGACGCGTCCGGGTCCAGGCTGGGCAGGCCGCCGGTGACGTAACACTCGGTCAGGCCCTCGGGCGCGTACGACAGATACGTCATCGTGAGGAAGCCGCCGTAGCTCTGCCCGAGCGTCGCCCAGCGACGCCCGCCGAAGACGGTCTTCCGCAGGTGCTCGGCGTCGGCCACGATCGAGTCGGCGCGGAAGCGGGCGAGATGGTCGGCGGCCTTCGCGGCGTCGTCGAACATGCCCATCCTGCGGCCGTCGACGCGCGTGCTGCGGCCGGTGCCGCGCTGGTCGAGCAGGACGACCCGGTGGGTCTTCAGCGCCTGCCCGATCCACCCGTCCGCCCTGAGCGGGCGCGGCCCCTTGCCGCCGGGGCCGCCCTGCAGGTAGAGCAGGCACGGCAGGTCCTCGCCCCGCCGCGCCGGATCGACCAGCTCGCGGGCGAAGACGGAGATGCTCTCCCGGGGGTCCGCCCAGTCGAGCGGCACCTCCACCACGTGCTCGCGCACGTGCATGCCAGGGATCGTGTAGTTCATCCGGCGGCCCTCCTTCTGCGGTCCCACTCGGGGTTGATCCGGGGGATCGCGGCCAGCAGCGTTCTGGTGTACGGGTCCTGGGGGTCGGCGAAGACCCGCTCGCACGGGCCCTCCTCGACGATCCGCCCCTTGCTCATGACCGCCACCCGGTGGGCGATCTGGCGGACGACGGCGAGGTCGTGGGCGATGAAGACGTAGCTGAAGCCGCTCTCCCGCTGCAGGCGCCGCAGCAGCTCGATCACCTGCGCCTGCACCGACACGTCGAGCGCGGAGACGGCCTCGTCGCAGATCACCAGCTTGGGGTTGACGGCGAGCGCGCGAGCGATGCCGATGCGCTGCGCCTGCCCGCCGGAGAACTGCGCGGGATAGCGCTGCGAGTGGTCGGGGTTGAGCCCGACCCGCACCATCAACTCCTTGGCGAGCGCCCGCTTCCCGCCCTTGGGCTCCATCCCCTGGTAGACGAGGGGCGCCGTCAGGATGCGCTCGACCGTGTGCCGGGGGTTGAGCGAGGAGAAGGGGTCCTGGAAGACCACCTGGACGTTGCTCCGGAACCCGGCCAGGTCGGCGCCCTTCGCGTGGGTCACGTCCCGGCCCTCGAACTCCAGAACTCCCGCGGTCGGCTCCATCAGCTTGGCCACCATGCGGGCCGTGGTGGACTTGCCGCTGCCCGACTCGCCCACCACGGCCAGGGTCTCGCCGAGCCGCACCTCGAGGTTCACCGCGTCGACGGCGGTGAACTCCGCCTTCCGCCCGAACGGGCCGCGCACGGTGAACCGCTTGGTCAGCTCCCGTGCGCGCAGCAGGGGTTCGCTCATGACAGCACCTCGTCGTCGATCCGCGGGATGCTCTCCAGGAGCATCCGGGTGTACTCGTGCCGTGGCTCGGCGAAGACCTGTTCGGCGGTGCCGTACTCGACCTGCTCGCCCTTGCACATCACGAGCACCCTCGCGGCGATCGAGCTGATCACCGCGAGGTCGTGGGTGACGAAGACCATCCCGGTCCCGGTCTCCTTCTGGAGCCCGGCGAGCAGGCGCAGGATCTGCGCCTGGACGGTGACGTCGAGGGCGGTCGTCGGCTCGTCGGCGATGAGCAGCGCGGGGGAGCAGACCAGCGCCATCGCGATCATGATGCGCTGGCGCTGCCCGCCGGAGAACTGGTGGGGGTAGTAGCCCGCCCGCCGTTCCGGCTCGGGGATGCCGACCTGCGCCAGCGCCTCGACGACGACCTTCCTGGCCGCCTTCCGCGAGCCTCCCCGGTGGGCCCGGTACATCTCCTCGATCTGCAGGCCGACCGTGTAGTACGGGTTCAGCGACGACAGCGGGTCCTGGAAGATCATTGAGGCCTGCTCGCCCCGGATCCCGCGCATCTCCCTGTCCGTGCGAGCGAGGAGCTCGACGCCGTCCAGCCGGATGCTTCCCCTGGTCATGGCCCCTCGCGGCAACAGGCCCATGATGGCCAGGCTGGTCATCGACTTGCCCGAGCCGGACTCGCCGACGATGCCGACGGTCTCGTCCCTGCCGACCGTGAACGACACGTCCTTGACCACGTCCACCAGGCCGCGCGTGGTCGGGAAGGTCACCGTGAGGTCCTCCACGACAAGCAGTTCACTCATCGGATCCTCACTCTCGGATCGAGGCCGGTGTAGACGAGGTCGACCACGACGTTGCCCACCACCACGAAGAACGCCGCGAGAAGGGTGACCGCCATGATCACCGGCTGGTCGTTCTTGGCGATCGAGTCGGCGGCCATCTTGCCGACGCCGTTGAGCCCGAAGACGGTCTCGGTGATCAGCGCGCCGCCCAGCAGCGCGGCGAAGTCCATGCCGAAGATCGTGGTGATCGGCGTGAGCGCGGGCCGCAGCGCGTGCCGCCGCATCGTGAGCGCCGGGTGCAGGCCCTTGGACCGGGCCGTGCGCATGAAGTTCTCGGCCAGGGTGTCGATGACGTTCGCCCTGGTCAGCCGTGCGTAGAGGCAGGCGTACCCGGTGGCCAGGACGATCCACGGCATCAGGTACGACTGGAACCACAGGACCGGGCCGTCGGAGAACGCCACGGCCGTGGGGAACGGCAGGATCTGCAGCTTGACCACCAGGACGAACTGCAGCGACAACGCGAGCACGTAGTTGGGGATGCTGGCACCGCCCAGGGCCAGGCCCATCAGGGTCCGGTCCCACCAGGTGCCCTCCTTGACCGCGCTGAGCAGGCCGGCGCCGATGCCGGCGAGCAACCACAGCACGGCCGCGCCGACCGCGACGGTGGCGCTGACCGGGAGCCGGTCCAGGATCATCTCCCACACCGACTGGCTGGTCTGGAAGGAGTAGCCGAGGCAGGGAGCCGGGCAATGGATGAGGTTCACGCCCGACCCGTAGTCCCGCCCGGCGAACAGCCCGCTCAGGAAGTCCCAGAACTGCGTGAAGAACGGCTGGTCCAGCCCGAGGAGCGTGCGAATCTGCAGGATCCGCTCCGGGGTGCAGGTCTTGCCGCAGATCATCACCGCCGGGTCCGGCGACAGCTTGAAGAAGATCAGATAGGTGAACAGGCAGACCATGAAGAGGATCAGCGCGAGCCCGGCGATCCGGCCTGCGAGATAACGCGCCATCAGGAGGCCTCTCCCGCGTCGGTGACGGCCCGGATCCGGTCCCCGAGCACGGTGAGGGACAGCACCGTGAGGAAGAGGAAGAGCCCGGGGATCGCGAAGTACATCGGGTCCACCGCGTACCAGCTCACCGAACTGGCGATCATCTGGCCCCACGAGGGGGTCGGCGGCGTGACGCCCACGCCCAGGAAGGACAGCCCGGCCTCGGTGCCGATGTAGCCGGGCACCGCCAGGGTCGTCATGACGATGAGCGAGCTGCGCAGGTTGGGCAGGATCTCCCTGAACACCAGGGCGCCCGTGGAGGCGCCCGACGCGCGGGCCGCCTCGACGAACTCCCGGTTCACCAGCGTCAGCGTCTGCCCGCGCACCACCCGCGCGAGGTACGGCCAGCCGAACACGCTGATCACCACGACCAGCAGGACCGACCGGTTCCCCGACGGCAGCGACGACAGAATCGCGATCATGAAGATCAGCGAGGGGAAGGCCATCAGGAAGTCCATGACCCGGGAGATCACCTGGTCGGCCCAGCCCCCGTAGAACCCGGCGAGCATGCCGAAGACCACGCCCAGCAGGGTGGTCAGCACGGTCGCCGAGACCGCGATCAGGAACGACACTCGGGCGCCGTACATGATGCGGGCCAGGACGTCGCGGCCGTTCTGCGGCTCGACGCCGAACAGGTGCTCGGCGCTGATTCCGCCGAGCGAGCCTCGCGGCAGGCCACCGAGGTTGGTGTCGATGGCCGCCGCGTCGAAGTCGTTCGGCCCGTGCCCGGTGAGGGCGGTGATCAGCGGTGCGCAGATCGCCATCAGGACGACCAGGACGAGGAAGCCCGTGCTGAGGACGGCGGCCCAGTCGTGCAGCAGCGCGCCCGCTATCCGGCGTCCCGCGGTGGCGGGCACACCGGGTGTGCCCGCCCCGGGGCCGGCCTTCGCGTCGCGCGAGGGTGCGGCGGTGGTCATGGCGTGCGCCTACTTGCTCGGGTCTTTGAGCCCGAGGGAGATCAGGTCGATGCCGCCGGAGAACGCGTCGTTCAGGTAGGCCCCCGCGACGTTGCCGCCGACGATCGTCACGTTCTTCTCGTAGACGAGAGGCACGATCGGCGCCTGCTCCATGATCTGCTTGTCCAGCTCGGCGTACGCGGCGTTGGCGGCGTTGACGTCGGTCATCTCGCCGATCTCGTCGATCCGCTTGTTGATGGCCTCGTCGTTGATCTGGGCGAGGTTCTGGTTTCCCTTGTCGAAGATGTTGCGGCCGTCGAACAGCGGCGGCAGGAAGGTGGCGCCGGACGACCAGTCCGGGCACCAGCCGGTGATGGCCGCGTCGTGCTGCTGCGCCGGGGTGGCGATCACCTCGTAGAAGGTGGACGTGTCGATGTTGTTGATCTTGACGTTGATCTTCAGCGGCTTCAGCGCCTCCTGGATCGCGACCGCCATGCCCTGCTGGCGGGCGTCCGGGCGGACGTCCAGGGTCAGATCGAACCCGGCGCCGAGCCCGGCGTCGTTGAGCAGCTGCTGCGCCTTGGCCGGGTCGGTCGGATACGGGTCGTAGTCCACCCGGCCGACGATGGTCGGCGGCTGGATCGAGGTCGCCTTGTCCGCGAGCGTCGTCCCGCCGTCCCCGGCGACCACGGTGTCCTTGTTGACCGCGTAGTTGATCGCCTGCCGGACCCGCAGGTCACCGAGGGGCTTCTTGGTGGTGTTCAGGCTCATGTAGGTGGTGCAGCCCATGTAGGTGGACAGCGTGCGTTCCTTGATCTGCGGGGTCTGGATCCGGGCCACCGTGGCCGCCTGGATCGCACCCGCGGTGGCGTTGGCGTCGGCGCCCTGTCCGGCGAGCATGCGCTCGTCGATGGTCGCGCCGTCGAGCCCGAAGGTGAACTCGAACGCGTCCGCCTTGGCCGCGCGGAGGGTGTCGGAGGAGGACTTCCAGTACGGGTTGCGGACCAGCTTCAGCGACGCGCCGCGCTGGTAGCTCTCCACCTTGTACGGTCCCGACGCGATCGGCTTGGTGTCGAAGGCGCCCGCCGCCCCCGTGTCCTTGGGGAAGGGGACGAAGTTGGGCTGCGCGAGCGCGCTGGCGAAGTCCGCGAACGGCTTCTTCAGGTGGAAGACGATCGTCTTGGCGTCCGGGGTCTCGATCGTGTCGAGGCCACCGGAGACATACGGGCCCTTGTAGTCCTTGGGCGCGTCGATGAGCAGCCTGGCGTACGGCGAGCCGATCCCGGCCTCCGGGTCCCAGGCGCGCTCGACCCCGAACTTCATGGCCTCGCTGGTGATCGGCGTGCCGTCCTCGAAGAAGATGTCGTCCTTGAGGGTGAACGTCCACGTCTTGTTGTCGTCGGTGCCGGTGCCGGTGGTGGTGGCGAGGTCGGGAACGATCTTCGTGCCCTCCGCCCCCGGGCCCGCGCCGAACGTCGTCAGGCCCCGGTAGATGAGCCGGTAGAAGTTGTTGACGCCGCCGTCCCAGCCCCGGACCGGGTCCAGGTGGGAGTAGTCGGCGGCGAGCAGGACGTGGACGGTGCCACCCGTGGCCGCCGCTGCCGCGCCTGTCGCCGGGGCCCCGGCCCCGGAGGCGGGGGCGGAGGACCCGCCACACCCGGCGAGCCCCAGAGCGGTGAACACCGCGACAGCGGCGAGAACTGCCGATCTCCTCATTGCGCCTTCTTTCTATGGGTTAACTCGGGGGTCACGCGTTTCTGACCCATACGCGCATGGCCTCGGGCCGGCGGTTGCCCCAGAGGAAGTGGGGGACGAAGGCCACCGGAACCGTCCTGCCGGGCGCCGGCCGCTCCGACGGCAGCTCGGGGTAGAGCTCGGCGGACGGCGGCACGGCCGCCTCCGCCGTCATCCGCAGGACGACCGCGCCCGGCAGCTCGTCCCGCGACCGCTCGACGGCCGCTCCGGCGATCCGCTCGGGGGAGACGACGAGGTCGTCCACCGGCACCGGGCAGTCCTGCTGCTCGACGCAGTAGACGAGCGGACCGCGTGCGACGCTGACCGCGCCGCGGGTCGCGTCCAGGTAGGGGTGCGAACCGTGCGCTCTGACCGGCATCGGGATGCCGAGCCGCAGCTCGTCGCCCGCCGCCCAGACCCGCTCGACGGTGAGCCAGCCGTCCTCGGCGCCCTCGACCGGCAGGCCGTTCACGGACGCCGTCACCGAACGGGCCCACGCGGGGACTCGCAGCCGGATCGCGTACGGCTCGCCCGACGCCCGCTCGACGACGACGCGCACGTCGCCGTCCCAGGGGTAGTCCGTCTCCATCGCCAGGGCGATGGAAGGGGTCTCGATCCGCGCCCCGGTGTAGGTCGCGATGTGGAGCGCGCCGTCGCGCTCGGCGGCGACGTGGTCGCCGAGCTGCGCCATCCAGCGGACGATGTTCGGCGGACAGCAGGCGCAGCCGAACCAGGGGCGGCGCAGCAGCTCGCCGCCCGTTTCCGCGCCGCTGCGCTGCTCGTGGTCGGGGCGGCGCTGCAGCGGGTTGTCGTAGAAGAACGCCCTGCCGTCGGCGGACAGGCCCACGGCGTACGCGTTGAACAGCACCCGCTCGAACACGTCGAGGTACTTCGCGCCTCCGGTCGCCTGGAACATCCGCCACGCCCACTGCATGGTGGCGATCGCGGCGCAGGTCTCGGCGTAGGCGCGCTCCGACGGCAGCTCGTAGCGGTCACCGATCGCCTCGTCGGAGTGGCGGCTGCCGAGACCGCCGGTGACGTAGAGCTTGGTGGCGACCATGTCGTCCCAGAGCCGGTCGAGCGCCGTGAGCAGCGAGCGGTCGCCGGTCTCCAGGTAGATGTCGGCCGCGCCCGCCGCGAGGTAGGCCATCCGTACGGCGTGCCCGGTGACCGAGGGCAGCTCGCGGAAGGGCAGGTGGTCCTGGAAGTACTCGGGAGGGAAGATCGTGTGTTTCAGCGTGCCCCGGCCCCGCCGGTCCACGAACAGGCCCGCCTGGACGAGGTAGGCACGGTCGCCGGTCTCCCTGAACAGCTCGACCAGGGCCATCTCGACCTCGGGGTGGCCGCAGGTGCTCTCCTCCTTGCCGGGCCCGAACCGCTCCACCACCAGGTCGGCGAATCTCACCGCCACCGCGAGCAGCCGCCCGTCGCCCATACGCCGTCGCGCGGCGACCGCGGCCTGGATGAGGTGGCCCAGGTTGTAGAGCTCGTGGCCCCAGGAGAGGTCCTCCCACGGCTGCCGGGGGTTCGCCGGGTCCTGGAAGTAGGAGTTCAGGTAGCCGTCCTCGGCCTGTACGCGCTCGAGCAGCTCGACGACCTCGTCGAAGAACTCCCGGGCCCCGTCCTGCGCGGTGCCGGCGCCGATCTCGTACGCCACCCCTTCGAGGGTCTTGTACAGGTCCGTGTCCAGGAACGGGTATCGGCCGCGGTACGGCGGAGCGTCCGTCATGAGGAGGCGCTTCAGGTTGTCCACGTTGCCGGCGGAGCGAAGCCGCTCGATGGTGTGCGGGACCGTCGCCGTGCTGTTGCGGACCTGCCATTGACGCAGCAGGCCGTCGGTGATCTGTACGTTGACCTGCTCAAACGTCATGAGATCTCTCGATGCCATGTAGCATTTCACCTGTACTATGTAGCATGGCACTGAACCCTAGACCGGAGTAAACGGACCGCCAAGAGAGCGGAATATTTGAGGGTTCATCCGTGTCGAAATAGTTTTCAGATTGCAATGTCTGATCTATTGACGCCCGTGTGCGCCGTGGTCGGTGAGAATCGTCCCGGATCGGCCGCGGTGCGGTTTTCGCCGGGGCGGCCACGGCGATCGTCCTCTCGCCCGGCCGGGCGCCCTCGAGGCCGTCACTCGCCGGCGAGGTCCGGTCGTTTGCCGCGTGCGGGCGTGCACCGCGAACGACGCCGTGGCGATTCTTTCGTCACAGCCCCTTGACGAGCATTATGGGATCGTTAACACTCTCGATCATGAGTCGTGAATGCGGTGGCGCCTCGACCCGTCAATGGACATGGTGGTTCGGCGCCGTCGGTCCCCTCCTGCCCTGAATGGGCCTTGACCTGGTGTTTCAATCGCATCTTCCGCTCGTCGCCCTCCCGTGGGCGGGCGGCCGGGCCCGTCGGAAGGCGCTGGTGAGCGCATGTTCGCCCGGCCTTCTCAGCGACAAAATGTTAACGCTAACAACAAAACTTCGACAGCGATCCACCCTCGATCCCTCGTCTCCGCGGACACCGCCGGGCGAGAAACCTCAGATCTCGAGTCACAGACGAGGACAGTGAATTGACGAAGCCCATGTTCCGACGCGACGTTCTACGCCTGGCGGCGCTGGCGGCCGCCACCCCGTCCGCACTCGCCCTGGCCTCATCCACCGGAGCCGGGACGGCCCAGGCCGCCGTGCGTACAGCGGCGACCGCCGTGGCACCGCCGCGGAACGACCCCGCGGTGCCCGCCGGCTGGGTCGTGAAACCGTTCGACAACAGTCGGGTCACGTTGGGCGAAAGCCTGTTCGCCACCAACCGGGACCGGATCCTGAATTTCCTGAGGGCCTATCCGGCCGACCGGATGCTGGCCAACTTCCGGGCCAACGCCGGGCTGGACACGCTGGGCGCCGAGCCGCCCGGCAGCTGGGACGACGCGACCGGCAACCTGCGTGGTCACTACAGCGGGCACTTCCTCAGCGCCCTGGCCCTGGCCTACTCGGGCTCCGGCGACGACTTCTACAAGGACAAGCTCGACTACATGGTCACGGCGCTGGGCGAGTGCCAGGACGCGCTCGCCGCCACGGTCGGGCAACCGGCTCCTCCCGCCCCGCCCGTCGCCAGGGTGAGCGGGAGGTTCGGCCAGGCGGTGAAGCTCGACGGGTCCCAGTACGTGTCACTGCCCACCGGCGTGGTGAGCGGCCTCGGCGACTTCACCATTGCCCTGTGGCTGAACCCGTCGGCGATCAGCACCTGGTCGAGGATCTTCGATTTCGGCACCGGCACCACCCGCAACATGTTCCTGGCCGTGAGCGCGGGCTCCGCGCCGAGATTCGCGATCACCACCGGCGGCGGTGGCGGCGAGCAGCGGATCAACGGCAACGCCCAGTTGCCCGTGGACCGATGGACCCACGTCGCGGTCACCCTGTCCGGCGGCACCGGGACGCTCTACGTCGACGGCGTTCCGGTCGGCACGAACCCCGGCATGACCCTCCAGCCGTCCAGCCTCGGCTCGACCGGCAACAACTGGATCGGAAAGTCCCAGTACGGGGACGCGTACCTGAAAGCCTCCGTCGACGAGTTCCAGATCTACGGCCGCGCGTTGACCGAGGCCGAGGTGCGGGCCCTGATGACGGACGCGGACGGAGGGCTGGGCGGCGGAGACACGGCCTGGTATCGATTCGAGGAGGAGAGCGGGGAGACCGCGACCGATTCCTCGGGGAGGGGGCAGGACGCCCGGCTGGTCTCCGAAGCCGGCGGGCACCCCGGTCCGAGCCATCCCGGATTCCTGGCCGCCTACCCCGAGACGCAGTTCATCCTGCTGGAGCAGTACGCCACCTACCCCACGATCTGGGCGCCCTACTACACCTGTCACATGATCATGAGGGGGCTGCTCGACGCCCACGAGTTCGCCGGCAACGAGCGGGCGCTCGACATCGTCATGAAGATGGGCGACTGGGTTCACAGCAGGCTGGGCCATCTTCCCCGGGCCCAGCTGGATCGCATGTGGGGCATCTACATCGCCGGCGAGTACAACGGCATGAACGCGGTGATGGCCGACCTCCACGCCCTGAGCGGCAAGCAGGAGTATCTCGCGACGGCGAAGTGCTTCGACAACACCGCGCTCCTCACGGCCACCGTCGCCAACCAGGACACGCTGGACAGGAAACACGCCAACCAGCACATCCCCCAGTTCATCGGCTACCTGTCGGTCTTCGAACAGTCCGAGGAACGCGACTACTACACCGCCGCCGTCAACTTCTGGGACATGGTCGTCCCCCATCGCACCTTCACCGACGGCGGGCTGGCCGGCCCGAGTGACAACGGCGAACTCTTCGGTGCCCGCGACGTCATCGTGGGCTCTCTGGGGACCAACAACGCCGAGACGTGCTGCAACTACAACATGCTGAAGCTGAGCAGGGGCCTTTTCTTCCACACCGCGGACCCGAAGTACATGCAGTACTACGAACGGGCCCTCTACGGTCAGATCCTCGCCTCGCGCCGGAACGTCGACAGCGCCACGGACCCGCTGCTGACCTACTTCATCCCCATGCGGCCGGGCGCCTCGCGGAGTTACGGCAACCTCGGGACCTGCTGCGGCGGCACCGGCCTGGAGAGCCACGTCAAGTTCCAGGACTCGATCTACTTCCGGTCCGCGGACGACTCGACGCTGTACGTGAACCTCTACATGGCCTCGGTGCTGAGCTGGCCGGAGAAGGGCTTCACGATCAGGCAGTCGACGGACTACCCGACCGACCCCACGGGAACGACGACGCTCACGGTGCAGGGTTCGGGCCGGCTGACGGTGAAGCTCCGGGTGCCCTACTGGGTGGAGAAGGGCTTCACGGTGCGGGTCAACGGGGCCGAGCAGAGGCTCAACGCCAAGCCCGGCGGGTACGTCACGCTCGACCGGCGCTGGAGCCGGGGTGACAAGATCAAGATCTCGATGCCGTTCACCCTGCGCGTCGAGAAGGCACTGGACATCCCGACCACCCAGAGCATCGCCTACGGTCCCGTTCCGCTGGCCGCCGCGAGCGACGAGACCACCTACCGGGAATTCTCCCTCTACAAGGACTTCACCCTGTCCGGGGACCTCACGGACGCGATCACGTCCACCGCGCCGATGAGGTTCACGACGAACGGCCTGCCGCTGATCCCCCTCTACGTCAACGACACGAACCGCTACCACGCCTACTTCCATCGCGTCGAGCCGACGATCGTCTTCGGGACGGTGGACTCCGGCGTGCCGAACCACGAACGAGACGACGCGGTGACGTTCCTCGACGCGGTCTGGGCCAAGGCCCCCTTCGACAACCGCGAACGGTTCCGGTCCACGGTGGACCGCACCGCCGGGGAATGGGTCCGCGCCGGGCTGATGACACCCGACGAGAGGAAGAAGGTGGTCTCCGCCGCCGCCCAGGCCAAGCTGCGCCGCTGAACCGTGTTCTCGCGACCCGGTCCGGAGCCGATCGCGGAGAGGTCCATCCCATGAGAGAAGGCAGTTCGTTCACACGCTGAGAAGTGTCAGGCAAGCCGGCCGGGCGTCGCCGAGGAGAAGGCGGCACGCGCACTGCGAACAGGTCGCCCGGCCGTGCTCGCCCGATGCCCTACCTTGGCCGATCGTCGACCTTGATCTTGTCTCCGGTGTCGGAGATGAAGATGACCAGCAGCTTCGCCGGTTGTGTCCGGCTGGTGTTCTCCGCGAGCACATGGTGGGCACCCGGCGGCTCGACCCAGTCCTCGCCTTGGCGGTACGTGCGCGCCGCCTCGCCACCGAGCTGGCTGCGCACGGTGCCCTCGAGCACGTAGGCGTAGACGAAAGCGTTGCCGTGCCGATGCGGCGCCGCGCGTGCGGTGGGCGGGAAGTCCACGATCGCCGAGGTGAACGTCTTGCCCTTGACGTTCGGAAGCGCCTGTTCCAGGAGAGGCGACAGCTTGTCGGACGGCGGCTGCGAGGACGGTGGCTGCGAAACCGTGGCGGCGACGGGCAACGCGCCGGTCGCACGCTCCACCGCGGGAGCGCACGCGGTGGCCGCGGCCACCATGCCGCCGGCGAGAAAGCCACAGGCGATCCGTATCCGGATCATGACGGCTCTCCTATCCTGCTCGGACCTTTGGGGCGCATGGAAATCGCGAGGTGTCCCGGCTTCCGCCCGAAGGGTTCGCGTTGTTGCTGGTGTATCCCTGTCCAGGCGTTTCGACGCCTAACCACGGGCGAATCCAAGCCTTGGTGATGGGCCGTCCAAGTCCTCAACAAGGGTGGTCCTAAGCTGAAACCCATGACTGAGCAGCAACGCGTCAACGCCGGTAAGCAGCACCCGGCCAGTTACAAGGCCCTCTTCGCCCTGTCGGCGACGGCGGAGGAGAGCGCCGCGGCGGCAGGTCTCGACCCGCTCCTGGTCGAGCTGGTGAAGATCCGCACCTCCCAGATCAACGGCTGCGCGTTCTGCCTGCGCATGCACACCCGCGACGCGCTCAAGAAGGGCGAGAGCACGGACCGCCTCGCGGTGCTGCCCGCGTGGGCGGAGACCGATTACTTCTCCGAGATCGAGCGCGGAGCCCTGCGCCTGGCCGAGGCGATCGCGCGGGTGTCGGACGGTCATGTGAGCGACGCGGACTACGCGGCGGCCGCCGCGGTGCTCTCCGAGGATCAGGTTTCGGCGGTTACGTGGTTGTCGACAATCATGAACGCCTTCAACCGTGTGGCGATCACGAGCCGCTACACCGTCGCCGACGACTGAGCCGGCCGCGCACGTAGCCGGCTATTCCCCTTCTGCGACCCTGATGATCGTCTTGCCGGGGGTGCGCTGGGCGGGCGCGAACGCGGAGGGCACCTCGGCGAGCGTCCGCACGGCCCCGACGATCGGGCGGAGTCGTCCGTCCCGGACCCGTCGGACCAGGTCCGCGAGCCGGACGCGATCGGGCTCGACGACAAAGAAGATCGCCTGCCCGTCTCGGGGCCGGACCGTGGGTGGCGAGGCGATGGTGACGAGCGTGCCGCCGGCGCGCACCAGCGCGGCCGAGCGGTCCAGGATGTCACCGCCGATCACGTCGAGCACCACGTCGACCTGACCGGCGTCCTCAAGGGAATCGGCCTGCAGGTCCAGGAAGGCGTCAACGCCGAGACCGAGTGCCGTGTCTCTGTCGCCGGCCCTGCCGGTGCCGATCACTCGGGCTCCCGCCTCGCGTGCAAGCTGCACCGCGATGGAACCAACGCCGCCCGCGGCGCCGTGGATCAGGACGGTCTGTCCGGCAGCGAGGCGGCCGTGTTCGAACAGGCCCTGCCACGCGGTCAGCCCCGAGATCGGAAGTGCGGCGGCCACGGTGTGGTCGACGTCGGCCGGCAGCGGCGCGAGGTTGCGGGCCTCCACCGCCGCGTACTCGGCCAGCGAACCGTTGCGGGCCCAGTCGGTCAGCCCGAACACCCGCTGGCCGACGGTCAGGCCGGTGGTTCCGTACCCCAACTCGGCGACGACACCCGACAACTCATGTCCGGGCACACTGGGCGTCCGGTCTCGGCCCGCGCGATCGGACCACGTTCCCGGCCAGTCGAGCTCTCCGGGGGTGAATCCTGCGGCATACACCCGAACGATGACGTCGTTCTCAGCGGCGTGCGGATACGGCTCCTCTGTCAGGGAGAGCCCAGCCAGACCGGCGGCGCGGTCTCGGACGGTGATGGCCCGCATAACAGGTCCTTGCCGTTGGTGGAGATGTCGAACAGGACGAACGTACAGGGCATCGACCAGGGTTCGCACTGTCGGCTCGGAACGCCGCGTAAACCTTTGTTGACCTGCGGATACGGTGGATCTGGCATCGCGCGTTCCTCGGTTGTGACGGAGCGCACGGCAACCAGGCCGTACGCCTGCGCCGCCCGTGACCGATGGGCCACAATGGCCCGCATGTCTGCCATGCCTGAGAAGTATGTTGAGGCCGCATCTTCGTCGCGATTCAACGACTATGACAGGATCGCCGAGGGGTACACGACCGAGAACGAGAACAATCTCCTGAACGCGTACTACGAGCGGCCCGCGATGCTGGAGCTCGCCGGGGACGTGACCGGAAGACGAATCCTCGACGCCGGCTGCGGTTCGGGTCCCCTGTTCTCCGAGCTACGCGATCGAGGCGCCGTCGTGACCGGCGTCGACGCGAGTGCCGGGATGCTGGAGCTGGCCCGACGGCGGCTGGGCGCCGACGCGGACCTGCGGGTCGTCGACCTGGCCGGCCCACTGCCCTTTCCCGACGAGGCGTTCGACGACGTCATCGCGTCCCTGGTGCTGCACTATTTGGAGGACTGGGGACCGACGCTGGCCGAGCTGCGACGCGTGCTGAGGCCTGGCGGCCGGCTCCTCGTCTCGGTCGATCATCCATTCGCGATCACCCTCATGCGTCACATGGCAGGGGAGAAGCCCAGCTATTTCGAGACCCGTATCCGGACCGAAGAATGGACCATGGGCGGGCAGACCGTCCAGATGAGCTTCTGGGACCGGCCGCTGCACGCGATGACCGAGGCCTTCACCGCGGCCGGCTTTCGCATCAGTGTCATCAGCGAACCGCCGTTTGTGCCGGAAGCCCGCGAACTGTTCCCCGAGGAGTTGCGCGAGATCACCGGCCAGAGGTTCCTGGGCTTCCTGTTCTTCGTTCTCGAAGCCGGCTGACGGCGCCTCGTAACGATCGATTGCGGTGGCTGAGCGTTTCAGCGGGCGATTCCCGCCTGCTGAAACGCTCGGTCACGCTCGGTGTTCCTCTCCGCGGTGATCCGGGAGAAAGTCCGCTGTCGGACTCGATGGGGACGACCCCCGGGTCGAGCAGGTCCGGCAGGTGATAGCCGCGCTGAAGCCGCTGGTGAAGCAGCCGATATGTGACCAGGTCCCGGAGCCGGAGCGCTGGGTCAACGCCGGAACCCCGGACAGGGGCTCCGCCAACGTGCTGATCTCCGCTCACCGGGGAGCGAACACCCTCGCTCCCGAGAACACCCTGAAGTCGTACGAGTACGCCTTCGCCTACGGCGTCGACATGGTCGAGGTCGACGTCCAGCAGACCAAGGACGGGCGTTTCGTCGCGCTGCACGACTCCACGGTCGACCGCACGACCAACGGCACCGGCAACATCGCGGACCTGACCTTCGACGAGGTGCGAGCCCTCAACGCCGCCGACTACGAGCCCTGGAAGGGCGGCGAGTACGACCCGGCGCAGATCGCCTCGCTGGAGGAGATCCTCGCCCTCGCCAAGCGGGCCGGTCGCGGCGTCGAGCTCGACGTCAAGGGTTCGGTGACCGAGGAGGGAAAGGTCGCCGAACTGGTGGGCAAGTACGGTCTCACCGAGGAGTCGATCTGGAACTCGGGCGACCCGCGGATCCTGGTCGCCGAGCCCGGCTCCCGGATCATCTACAACCGCGACACCTGGGAGCCCGGCTTTCTGATCTACGAGATCGGGCAGGTCGCCAAGGTGTACGGCTCGACGCTGGCCGAGTACTCGCCCGAATCCATCGCCGCGGCCCATGACGCGTGCGCGGTCGTCATGCCGCACGCCTACGACGCCGGCGCCGACCAGGAGGTGGCCCAGTTCAACCTCGCTCGTTCGATGGGCGCCGACGGAGTCCAGACCAACCAGCCCGCCCTCATCGTGGCGGCGGCCGGAGAGGCGGTCGACTCCAAGCTCCTCGTCCGCGGCGGCAAGGACCATGATGACAACGGTCACGGTGACAACGGTCACGGTGACAACGACCGCGGCGACAACGGCCATGGTGACAACGGTCACGGTGATGAGGTCTGCCTGGTCAACGCCGACAACGGCCTGGGCTTCCCCGGCAAGACGGTGAGCCTGACCAAGGGCAACGGCAAGGGCAAGAAGTCGATCGACCTGGTCACCGGAGACGGCGGCTGCGCGACCGTGCCCGCCGTGAACTGGCGCGGCTCGTTGATGTCGTTCGCCGGCGACGGCGCCGTGCACGCGTCCCGCGGGAAGTTCGTGCCGAGCGACAACTGAGTCAGCGGGAAGTTCGCGCCGAGCGACTGAGTCAGATCGAGGCGGGGGCGCCCACCGGTACACGGTGGGCGCCCCCGCCTTTTTGTGACCCGCCGACGAATTCCTCGTTCTCCCCGAAGGCGCCGCATTTCGCGGCTGAGACCCGATTACGGGATGATGCCCGGAAGAGCCGAGCGCCGGAGACCGGAGTCAGACGCGTGCGGCGGCCAGAGCGTCCAACAGCAGGCGCAGCCTGGCGCTCTCGCGATCGGGAAGATACAGCGCGAAGATGCTGCGGCTGACGTTCAGCCACTGGACGTCGGCGACCACGACGTCCTGGCCGTGGTGACGCAGCGCAAGCTCCGGAAGCAGCGCGACCCCGACGCATGCGCCGACCATCGCCAGCGTGGCGCTGGAGTCGTCGGAGTGGCCGACCACGCGCGGATGCAGGTTCCAGCGGGCGAACAGCCCGTCCAGGACGGAGGCGTCGCCGCTGGCGGGGTGATGCATGATCCACGGCAGGTCCATGAGCTGCTCCGGGCCGTAGGGCGCGAGGTCCGGCCACGCTCTCGGCAGCACGAGCTTGAACGGGTCCTCGGCGATCCATCGCCGGTGCATCGAGGAGGGCCAGGACAGGCCGGAGGTGCCCACCTGGTAGACGATCGCCGCGTCGAGTTCCCCGCCGGCGCCCAGATGTCCGATGAGCTGTGACGGCTCGGCCACGGACACCGTGAAACCCGCCCGGTCCTCGGGTTCCAGCTCCCGCAGCAGGCCGGGGAGCGCGTTCAGGCCGAAGCTCGGAAAGACGCCGAGGCGGACCTCCTGCTCGGTGTTCCTGTGCGCCTGCCTCACGGCCGCGACCAGCCGGTCCATGTCGGCCAGCACGATCGAGGCGTGCCGCGCCATCACCTCGGCGGCGCTGGTCGGCAGCACCTTGCGGGCCGATCGGTGGAACAGGCGCACCCCGGTCTCCCGTTCCAGCGAGGCCATCTGCTGGGAGACCGCGGAGGCGGTGTAACCGAGCCGGTTGGCGGCTGCGGCGAAGGAGCCACGCTGGATCACCTCACGCAGGGTCCGCAGATGTTCCGGCTTGAGCATAAGAAGTCCTTCACCTCAGGAGAATGAAATGTCGTATTTTACTGGGGTTCAGAACCCAGGGTGAGCCTTTACAGTGTTGCCAACCACCGCTCGAGAGGCCCGCATGACAATCCGTATCTTCCGCAACGCCAGGATCCACACGGGAGATCCCTCGCGGCCGACGGTCCAGGCGCTGGCCGTGGACGGCGAGACGATCGTGGCGGCGGGAAGCGAGGCCGAGGTACGCGCGGCGGCCGGCGCGGGCGCCGAGCTGGTGGACCTGGCGGGGGAGGCCGTCCTTCCCGGCCTCTACGACGCCCACATCCACACCGCCAACTACGCGCGCGCCCTGAGCGAGGTCGACCTGCGCGACGCCGGCTCGCTGGAGGAGGCGCTGGCGAAGATCGCCGCGCACGCCGTACGGCTGGCGCCCGGAGCCTGGTTGTTCGGTGGGCGCTGGAACAGCAACACGTGGGATCGGCCGGTGCAACCGGACCGCCACGCACTCGACTCCGTGTGCCCGGACCGTCCCGTCGCGCTGCCCAGCGTCGACGGCCACACCGTGTGGGCCAATTCGCAGGCCCTGCGCATGGTCGGTGTGGACCGCACGACCCCCGACCCGGTGGGCGGCCAGATCGTCAGGGACGAGCACGGCGAACCGACGGGGATCCTGCGCGAGTCGGCCTCCTACTCGCTGCGCGCCCTCATGACCGCCGGTGACCTGAGCACCGAGCTGCACGCCGCCCAGGAGGAACTGCTCGCGCTCGGCCTGACCAGCGTGCACGACATCGACGGCGAGGACTGCCGCGCCGCCTACCTGGAGCTGTACGGCGCGGGCCGGCTCAAGCTGCGGGTGCACAAGGCGATCCCGGTCGCCCACCTGGAGGCGGCCATCGAGGAGGGCCGCCACACCGGGCAGGGCGACGACTGGTTCCGTACCGGCCCGGTCAAGCTGTTCAGCGACGGGGCGCTCGGCTCGCACACCTGCCACATGAGCGAGGCGTTCGCCGGCGACCCGGGCAACCTCGGCATCGCCGTCACACCGTACGACGACCTGGAGAAACTGATCCGCACGGCCGCCGCCGCCCGGATCGCGGTGGCCACCCACGCCATCGGCGACCAGGCCAACCACCTGGTCGTCAACGCCTACGAGGCGGTGGGATCGTCTCCCGGGCTGCGGCACCGCATCGAGCACGCCCAGCACCTGCGCCGGACGGACATCACCAGGATGGCCAGGCTCGGCATCGTCGCGTCCATGCAGCCGGTCCACTGCACCAGCGACATCGACCTCGTCTCCTCCCTGCTCGCCGGGCAGGACCTGGCCTCCTATGCCTGGCGCACGATGCTGAACGAGGGCGTCCCGCTGGCCTTCGGCTCGGACGCGCCGGTCGAGCACCCGAACCCCTTCGCCGCGCTGCACGCCGCGGTGACCCGTACCCGGCCGGACGGCACTCCCGCCGGCGGCTGGCAGCCGGAGCAGCGGCTGAACATCGGCGAGGCACTTCTCGCACACACCCTCGGTTCGGCGTACGCGGCCGGAGAGGAGGGCCGCAAGGGCCTGCTCGCGCCCGGCCTGCTCGCCGACCTCATCGCCGTCGACACCGACCCCTTCACGGCAAAGCCCGACTCCGTCCAGCACACCAAGGTCCTGACCACCGTCGTCGGTGGAGACATTCGCTGGCAACGGTCCTGACCACCGTCGCCGGTGGAGACCTCCGCCGGCAACGCTCCCGAGGAGCCCCCCACCTTGAAGATCCGGATCGCCATCCTCATGCTCCTGGCCTGTACGGCCTGCGGTGCCCAGTCGCTGACCCCCGAGTCGGGCGGCGAGAGCACGCAGCCGGTCGTCCTCGACCAGGCGCCCGCCGACGACAAGGCCGCGGCGGTGATCAACGCCATCACTCCCGATCCGGCCCTGACCGCCCGGCTTCCCGCGGGCATCAAGGCCGGCGGCCTGAAGATGACCAGCTCGCTCGGCTACCCGCCGATGGACATGCTGGGCTCCGACGGCAAGACGGCCGTCGGGCTCGACCCGTCACTCGGCCGGGCGATCGCCAGGAAACTCGGCGTCAAACTCGCCATCACCGACGAGGAATTCAACTCGCAGATCCCCGGCATCATCACCGGCCGCTACGACATCATGATGTCCTCCCTCTCCGACACCGCGGAACGGCAGACGAAGGTCACCTTCGTCGACTACGTCCAGGCCGGTGCCGGGATGCTGATCAAAAAGGGCAACCCGGACGGCATCGACGCCCCCGCCGACCTGTGCGGCAAGACGGTCTCCGTGGTCGACAACGGCTCGTCGCTGAAGCTGGCCAACACCTATGACGCCGACTGCAAGAAGAACGGCGAGAAGGGGCTCGACATCATCAAGTTCCCCGGCGACCAGGATGCGCTGCTCCAGGTCAACAACGGGCGCGCGCAGGCCAACATCACCGACTACGTGGTCGCCGCCTACAAGGCCGCCGACCTGGACACGAAGGTGGAGGCGCTGGCGATCGACGGCACCGAGAGCCCCTGGGGCATCGCCATGAAGCCGGAGAACAAGGAGCTGATCGGCGCCGTCCAGGGCGCGCTCGACGCGCTCATCAAGAGCGGCGAGTACGGCAAGATCCTGCAGGCCTGGGACCTGGACAAGCTGGCCGTCCAGTCCGCCGTGATCAACGGCGGAAAGTAGCCGACGTGCGAACGGAACCCTTCACCGGCCCGTCGGGGATGGCCATCCCCGTCGTACGGACGTGGCACTGGGGGCGCTGGCTCGCCGGCGCCCTCGCGCTCGCCGTGTTCGGCTGGCTGGCCGGCCTCATCGTGATCAACCCCAACCTGGACTGGAGCGTGGTCGGCCGGTACCTGTTCGACGCGAACATCCTCAGCGGGGTCCTGGTCACCATCGAGATCTCGGTGCTGGCCACGATCATCGGCCTGGTGCTCGGCGTGCTGCTCGCCGTCATGCGACTGGCGCACAACCCGGTGCTGCGGTGGCTGTCGACCCTCTACATCTGGTTCTTCCGCGGCACACCCGTCCTGGTACAGCTCATCTTCTGGTACAACCTCGCGTTCCTGTTCCCGGAGCTGGTCCTGAAGATCCCGTTCACGATGATCGGGCTCAAGTGGGACACCAACCAGGTCATGACCGGCTTCGCCTCGGCCATGCTCGGGCTCGGGCTGAACCTGGCGGCCTACTTCGCCGAGACCGTCCGCGCCGGGATCCAGGCCGTCGACCGAGGCCAGACGGAGGCGGCGTACGCGCTCGGCATGACGCCCGCCAAGCGGATGCGCGTGATCGTGCTGCCGCAGGCGCTGCGCATCATCATCCCGCCCACGGGAAACGAGTTCATCTCGATGCTGAAGACCACCTCGCTGGTCTACGTCGTCGCCGGGCACGACCTGATGACCAACGCGAGCCAGATCTACAAGGCCAACAACCTCATCATGGAACTGCTCATCGTCGCCAGCCTGTGGTACATGCTCATGACCGCCGTCGCCACATTCCTGCAGGGCAGGCTGGAGAAACGGTTCGGCTCCGACGCCGTGCGCCTGGTCCGCGGCGGCGGTCTGGCGGTCAGGGTCCTGCCCCGTCAGTCGAAACCAGAGGTGACCGCATGAACAGCGTCCCGGTCGTCCCGGTCGTCACTGCCAGCGGCGTGCGCATGAGCTACGGGGACACCCAGGTGCTCAACGGCGTCGACTTCAGCGTCGCTCCCGGCGAGGTGAGCTGCGTCATCGGCCCGTCCGGGTCGGGCAAGTCGACGTTCCTGCGCTGCGTGAACGGGCTGGAGCCGGTGCTCGGCGGCAGCCTGCGGGTCCTGGGTGAGGAGGTCGGCTACGACCTGCGCGACGGCAAGTACCACCCCTGGTCGCCCAAGCGGTTCGCGGCCTTCCGCACGAAGATCGGCATGGTGTTCCAGCGGTTCAACCTGTTCGCCCACCAGACCGCGCTGGAGAACGTCGCCTGCGCGCCGGTCCACGTCACCGGCGTCTCCGCCGCCCAGGCGCGCGAGACGGCCATGGAACACCTCGACCAGGTCGGGCTCGCCGACCACATGCACAAGCGGCCGCACCAGCTGTCCGGCGGTCAGCAGCAGCGGGTGGCGATCGCCAGGGCGCTGGCCATGAATCCGACGCTCATGCTCTTCGACGAGCCGACCTCCGCGCTGGACCCGGAACTCGTCGACGAGGTGCTCGAAGTGATGAAGAGACTCGCCCGCGAGGGGATGACCATGATCGTGGTGACACACGAGATCGGATTCGCCCGCGAGGTCGGTGACACGCTGACGTTCTTCGACGAAGGCGTGGTGGTCGAGCAGGGCACTCCCGGCGAACTGCTGACCAACACCCGGCAGGCCCGCACGAAGGCGTTCCTGTCCAGCGTGCTCTGACCCGGCCGGCCGGCGGGCCGATCTTCGCCGAACCGTGCGCGGGCCGGTGCCGGGTGGCATGCACGCGATCGGGTGGCGCTCAGGTCGCGCAGGGTGACCCGCGACCGCTCCACCGGGGGGTGCCCGCCGGCACATCGGGGCCGGCGGGCGTGTTGTATGTTCTTCTCCTTCGCTGTGTCCTCTTGGAGTCTTTTTGACCAGGCAGTTCTTCTCCTCGACAGCCCGCCTGAGCGGTGATCCGTCGCGTGCCGTCGTCTCCGGGGCCGCCCGGTGGCCGCTCACCCGCTCCACGCCCGAGCCGTCGGCGGCCTCGTGACCGATCACCTGCCCGCCACCCGGGCCGCCGGCGACCTGGCCGGGTACGTCGCCCACTGTGACGAGCCCGCCGGCTACCTCGATTTCGCCCACGTCGGGCCTCCGCTGCGCGCGGCCGTCGACGCCCGGCACGCGGCCCTGCGGGTCACGGGCACCTCCGACCCGGTGAGACCCCTGGAGAAGATCAGGGAGGAGGCCCGCCGGAGAGCCGTCGCCGTGATCGGCGGTGACGTCGAGGTGACGTTCGAGGCGTCCACCACGGCGGGACTGTTCGCCGTGGCGTTCGGCCTGGCAGGCTCCGGCACGCTGCTCGTGCCCGAGGGCGAGTTCCCCGCCAACGCCGTACCGTGGCTCCGGGCGGCCGCGCGCGGCGGCCCCGCCGTACGGCGGGTGCCCCGGGACACCGAGCGGATCACCGCCGGGGCACTGCGGTCGGCGCTCACCCCCGACGTCGCCGGGCTGACCGTGAGCGCGGTCGACTACCGGACCGGATGGAAGGCCCCCCTCGCCGAGCTACGTGAGGTGCTCGGTCCCGACCGCCTGCTCGTCGTCGACGCCATCCAGGGCTTCGGGATCACCGAGCTGGACCTGGACGCCGCGGACGTGGTGGTGGCCGGCGGCCAGAAGTGGCTGCGCTCCGGGTGGGGCGCGGCGATCCTCGGGGTGCGGCCCCGCGCGCTGAAACTGATCGCGCCCGACCTCGGTGGCTGGACGGGCCTGGCCGACCCTTACGAGGGGAGCGCCGGAACCGAGCTGGGCGCACCGGCCAAGGGGCCGGACCGGCTCCTGACGACGAACACCGACCTGGAGGCGATCGCCGGTCTGAACGCCTCCCTCGGGCTGGTCGTCGAGGCCGGTACGGCACGACTGTCCGACAGGCTCGGGCAGGTCGTCGCCGTGCTGCTCGACGTGCTGCGTCACCGCGGGGCGGAAATCCTCGGAGACGACTGGCCGGCGTCGCGACGGGCGGGGATCGTGTCCTTCCGGCTGCCCGGTGAGGATCCGGAGGCCACGCTGGCCCGGCTGTCCGCGGGCGGGGTGACCGCGTCCGTCCGCGCCGGGCGGGTACGGCTCTCGCCGCACGTCTCCACGACGGAGGAGAGCCTGCGCCGGTTCGCCGCCGCCCTCTGAGGCGAGGTGGTCTTGACATCCACGCCGCCCTGAAGGACGGCGATTCCGGTCTGCCGCGCATGCGACTCCCGGCGGGTCACCGCGCCCGGCGGGAGCGGACCGCGGTGCCGTCGTGGGCGAGGGCGGCGGCGAGGTCGTCGAGGTGCCGGGAGACCGGCCCCAGGGTGATCAGACCGCTGCCCGCCCCGGCCAGCTCCGCCGCCGCGGGAGTGAGCTCTCGGTGCGCGCGTTCCATCGCCTCCCGGTCGCCGACGGCGATCGCGGCCCGCGCGGTGAGACACCATAGGGCCTCGAACAGCAGGTCGCGGGGCGGGTCGGGGACGTCGCGCAGCGCCGCGGCGGCCTCGGCGGGGAGGTCGCGCGCCAGCAGCACCAGGGGGCGGGCCCAGGGCTCGTAGGGGCCCCAGTCGGTGAGCTCGTCGGTGAGCTCGTCGGCGGGGGCGGGCGGTGCGTACCGCAGGCGCAGGCACAGCAGTGCGAGAGGCAGCAGGCCGTGCTCCAGTCCGGGCATGCCGGCGCCGTCCAGCCGCGTGGCGGCGTCCCGGTAGGCCGCCTCGACCTCGGCCGCTGGTGCCCGCTCGGTCGCGGCGAGCCGCAGCGCCCGGTACCACCGGGTGAACACGCCTACCAGCGGGTGTTCGTGGCGCTCGGCCAGTCGATCCGCGGCGGCCGCGTGCCGGTCGGCTTCGGGGAAGTCCGCGAGCGCGCCGCGGGCCTGAAGGCGGATGAGATGTCCGAGCACCTGGAAGGTCACCAGGTCGTGTCTGGTGGACAGGGCGATCAGCTCGGCGCCGATCCGGTCGCGGTGCGGGGCCAGGCCCGCGCGGTGGAAGGTCTGCATGAACACGCCGTTGAGGGCGAACGCCAGCAGCGCGGGGTCGTCCAGGCGGCGGGCGATCTCCTCGGCCTGTCGGGCGGCCTGGGGTCCGCGGGCGGAGCGGGTGCCGCGCGACTCCACGGCGATCGTGGCCAGCAGGCCGGCCCGCGCCGCCTCGTGCGTGCCGGGCGGGACGGCGGCCAGGGTGCGTTCGGCCGCCGCCACGATGCGCGCCGCCTGCGGCGGGTCGTCCGAGCGGGTCCAGATCGCCGGGACGTCGTAGGCGCCGATCACCCGGGCGGTCAGCTCCACGTCGCCCAGTTCCTCGGCCGCGGCGATGGCCGCCAAACGGTGCGGGCGGACGGCCTCCAGCCCGGCGCCTCCGGTCACCGCGAGGCTGCGCAGCAGGCCCACCGCCGACTCCAGCCGGGCCCGGGGGCCGGACGTCACGGTGCGGTCGTAGACGGCCGCCGCCTGCGTCCACACCTGGGCCGCCGCCCCGTCCGGCCCGGACGCGAGGTCGAGGTGGCCGGCGTGGTTGAGGATGTCGGCCTCCAGGCGGCGAAGGGGCGGGCCCGGGTCCACCCCCAGCTCCTGGACCAGCAGGGTCCGTGCCCGGCGCAGGACGGCGAGGGCGTCGCCCTGGCGGCCGGTGCGGTACAGAGCGAGAGCCAGCAGCCGCCAGGCGTCCTCTCGCCAGGGGTGCTCGGCCACGTGCGCGTCCAGATCGGGCACCGCCTCGGCGGCCAGCCCGAGGGCCAGCCGGGTCTCCGCCTGACGTTCGACGGCGTGCAGCCGCAGTTCGGCCAGGCGGGAGCTCTCCGTGCGGGCCCAGGGCTGGTCGGCGAACTCGGCGTAGGCGGGCCCGCGCCACCACTCCAGCGCCTCGGCCAGCCGGGCCAGGCCGTCCCTGGGAGGCAGCGTCGCGGCGGCGGACACCGCCCGTTCGAAGCGCCAGGCGTCCACCGCGCCCGGATCGGCGCGCAGCGCGTACCCCGGTCCCTCGGTGACCAGCAGCCGGGCCGGGGTCCGTGGTGGACGCCCGGGTTCCAGCGCGCGGCGCAGCGCGGCCACGAAGGTGCGAACCGCGCCCACCGCCCCGGGGAGCGGGTCGGTCCACAGGTCGTCGACCAGGGCGGTGACCGGGACGACGCGGCGGCGGGCGATGATCAGCCGGGCCAGCACCGCACGGTGCCGCGGCCCCTTCAGGGCGAGCGCGTCCCCGTTGCCGTCCCAGGCCGTCACCGGCCCCAGCACCCCGAACACGACCCGCATCCCTTGACCGTCCTTTCCGGACATCGCCCCTGGCCACGGTAGCGCGCTGACCGGATGCTCATTCGCGCCCGGCAGGCTGGAGGAATCCAGTCACCTACGGAAAGAGCGAGATCATGGCGCCTGTCATCGCCGGCTTCGACTACCGGCGCGTCCCCGTCGCCGACGGCGTTCTCCTGAACGCGGCCGTCGCGGGGGAGGGGAGTCCGATCGTGCTGCTGCACGGCTTCCCCCAGACCCACCTGATGTGGCGGCACGTCGCCGCCGACCTGGCGGCCGATCACACCGTGATCTGCCCCGACCTGCGCGGTTACGGCGCCAGCGACAAGCCGGCCGAGACCGACGGCACCACCTACTCCAAGCGCACGATGGCCGCCGACATCGTCGCCCTGGCCCGCGCGCTGGGGCATGAGCGCTTCGCGCTGGCCGGGCACGACCGCGGTGCCCTGGTCGCCTTCCGCGCCGGCCTGGACCATCCCGAGACGATCACCCACCTGGCGAGCCTCGACGTGCTGCCCACGGCGGACATGTGGGAGGTGATGCACGGCACCACCGCCGCCGTCGGCTTCCACCTCTACCTGATGGCACAGCCTCCGGGCCTGCCCGAGCAGATGATCGCCGCCAGCGCGGACGCCTTCTTCGGTCACTTCCTCGACATCTGGGCCAATGATCGGGAGGCGATCCCCGCCGAGATCCGCGCCGCCTACCTGGACGCCTCCCGCGCGGCCGTCACCTCGATCGTGGCGGACTACCGCGCCTCCGCCGGCATCGACGTCGACCACGACCGGGCCGACCGCGCCGCCGGAAACCGGCTGCGGATGCCGGTCACCGTACTCCAGCAGGACTGGGGCGCGGCCCTCGGCTTCGACGCGGCGGCGCTGTGGGGCGCCTGGGCACCCGACCTGCGGCACGTCCCCGTCACCTTCGGCCACTTCATGGCCGAAGAGGCCCCCGCCGACGTCGCCAAGGCCCTTCGGGATCTCCTCTCCCGCTGAACGGCCGAACCGGCCTCGGGGACGGTGCCCGACGGGGCGCCCGCCCGCAGCCTGTCATCTCGTGATCGGGAGGCCCGGAACCCGGTGGGCGGGTTCCGGGCCCTGAGGTGTCTCAGTCCCCGTCGGGCGCCCCCGTCTCCAGCAGCCGGCCGTCGGAGAGCCGCAGCCAGCGGTTCACCCCGATCTCCGCGAGGAACCGTTCGTCGTGGCTGACCACGACGAACGCGCCCTCGTAGGCGTTGAGCGCGCTCTCCAACTGGCCGACGCTGACCAGGTCGAGGTTGTTGGTCGGCTCGTCCAACAGCAGCAGCTGGGGCGCCGGCTCGGCGTACAGGACGCAGGCCAGGGTGGCGCGCAGCCGCTCGCCGCCGGACAGCGCTTCGACCGGGAGGTGAACGCGGGAGCCCCGGAACAGGAAGCGGGCGAGGAGGTTCATCCGCTCCGCCTCCGGCATCCCGGGCGCGAACGCGGTCAGGTTCTCCGCCACGGTACGGCCCGGATCCAGCAGGTCCAGCCGCTGGGACAGGTAGGCGACCCGGCCGTCGGCGCGCTTGGTCCCGCCGCCCTCCGGCGTCAGCTCGCCGTCGATCACACGCAGCAGGGTGGATTTTCCGGTGCCGTTGGGGCCGGTCAGGGCGATCCGCTCGGGCCCGCGGATCGCCAGGTCGGCGCCCTCCGCGGCGAAGATCGCCCGCTCACCGTAGCGGACCTGCATCCGCTCCCCGAGGAAGACCACGCGTCCGGCCGGGACGTTGGTCGCGGGCAGCTCCAGCGAGATCCGCTGCTCGTCGCGCAGGGCCCGGCCCGCCTCGTCGAGCCGGGCCCTGGCGTCGCCGACCCGTGCGGCGTGGGTCTCGTTCGCCTTCCCCGCCGACTCCTGGGCGCCCCGCTTCATCGTCCCGGCGAAGATCTTCGGCAGGCCGGCGTTCTTGAGATTGCGGGCGGCGTTGCCGGCACGGCGCTCGGCCCGCTCGCGGGCCTGCTGCATCTCCCGCTTCTCCCGCTTGACCTCCTGCTCGGCGTTGCGGATGTTCTTCTCGGCGACCTCCCGCGCGGCGCGCACGGCCTCCTCGTAGGCGCTGAAGTTCCCGCCGTGGGACCGGACCTCGCCCCGGTCGAGTTCGGCGATGCGGTCCATCCGGTCGAGCAGTGCCCGGTCGTGGCTGACCAGCAGCAGGCAGCCCTTCCAGTCTTCGAGCACGCCGTAGAGCGTGCGGCGCGCGTCGAGATCGAGGTTGTTGGTCGGTTCGTCGAGCAGCAGGACGTCGGGCTGCTTCAGCAGCTGTGCCGCCAGGCCGAGGGAGACGACCTGGCCGCCGCTGAGAGTGCTCAGGCGCCGGGTGAGGAGGACGTCCCCGAGGCCGAGCCGGTCCAGCTGGGCACGAGTGCGCTCCTCGATGTCCCAGTCGTTGCCGATCGTGGTGAAGTGCTCCTCGCGCGCGTCTCCGGACTCGATGGCGTCCAGCGCCCTGATCACCGGAGCGATTCCCAGGACCTCGGCCACGGTCAGGTGCCCGGCGAGGGGCAGGCTCTGCGGCAGGTAGCCGAGCACCCCTCTGACGGACACGGTCCCGCCGCCGGGCCGGTACTCGCCGGCGATCAGCTTGAGCAGGGTGCTCTTACCGGCGCCGTTCGGGGCGACAAGGCCCGTACGGCCGCCGCCCACGGTGAAGGACAGGTCCTGGAAGACCGGGGTGTCGTCAGGCCAGGAGAAGGAGAGGTTGGAACAGATGACGAACGCGTCGGACATGCGAAAGCCTTCGGGTGTGACGCGGGCATGCCAGGGGCCGCCCAGCGGGGAACGGGGGTCGGTGAAACGACAAAACGGCCACGGCGGCGGCGCTCCTACGCGCCTGCCGGTGACCGATCCCTTCCGGTATCACCCGGAGATGTCGTCGTCCCCCACCACGTCTGGTCTCCTTTGTTCCCTGACACTCGCAATTCACGATAGCAAAAGGAATCCTCCGCTCAAGGACGAGTCTCGTGCCCCTCACAGGGCCGGGGCGGCGCCGCCGGCGAGCGGGGGCGCACCGGGCGGGGGCCGGCCCGGTCGTGCCTCGGCCGCATCGATCGCGGTCCGTCCCGTACCGTTCCGTGGCGGGCGAGGGACCGGCCGGGGAGAACGGGATTAGGATCGCACGATGATCGTCACCTGGGAATCCGGGACTCCGGGTGTTCTGCGACTGCCCTCGGGCCGGCTGGTACGCGGTCGGGGACTGCGCCGGACGCCGCCGCCGGGTCCGGAACCGACCTTCGGCCTCTACCTGCTGGGCCATCGGCCACCGGAGGTCGGGTGGGAGAGCAGGTGGCTGCGCTGGCCCGACTTCTGGTTGCCGTCGGACCGGGCCGCGGCCGCGGAGGCGCTGCGCGAGGCGTGGGCGCGCGCCGAATCCGAGCGGGTGGAGATCGCCTGCTCGGGTGGCCGGGGGCGGACCGGAACCGCGCTGGCCTGCCTGGCGGTGCTCGACGGGGTGCCCGCGGCGGAGGCGGTCGGCTATGTCCGGCGGCACTACGCCCGGCAGGCCGTGGAGACCCCCTGGCAACGCCGGTTCGTGAGCCGTTTCCGGTAGCTCGGCCCGGTGGCCTTCGGCGACCGGCCGTCCGGTACGGAGGCGTCACGGGGACCGGTTCGATCCGGAAGGCGCGTTTCCCTCCCCCCGGCGGGGTCCGCCGGGGGAGTGGCGCCTCGATCCCTCAGCCGAGGGAGGGGCGGTGGTTCACCCGCCGGCCACCTCGGCCACGACCGGCCCGGACGTGGCCGGCGCCTGCTCCGTGTCCCCGGCCGGGCCGGTTTGGGAACGTTCCCATCCGGGAGGGCGCTCGATCGGGGTGATGCCGCACAGCCCGGCGACCGCGTCGAGCGGTACGTCCTCGGCGACGGCGCGCACCAGCAGGGTCTCCATCCCGCGGAGCAGCGTGTGGACCGTGGGCCGGGGCAGGTAGGCGGTGTCGGCCAGCAGGTGGAGCTCGCAGGTGTGCCGGGCCTGGCCGGTGACGAACTGGGCCGTGGCGTCCACGTGATCCCAGGAGCCCGCCGGGGCGAACGTGGTGCGCCCGGTGAGAGCGGCGATCGCGGCGGGGTCTCCCGATGGCTCCACCGTGGGAAGCTCGGGCCATTCGCCGCCGCTTCGCGTGTCGTTGAAATAGGCCGACAGGTCGATGGGCCCGCCCCGTTCGCGGCCGAGCTCCTCGCGCATCGCCATCAGCCCCAGCGGTTCGTAGTGCGCGTGGCGGTAGGCGGTCAGCGCCTGGCGGTGACCGATGCGGGTGACCTCGGCCAAGGTCCCGCCGGGCAGGTCCAGCGCGAAGATTCCGTCCTGCGCGGCCGGGCCCATCAGGACGCCGATCCGGGGATCGTGCCGGTTGGCTCCGATGAGCTGCATGACGATCCTCCGATGTCCGGTCAGGGCGGACAGGAGTACGGCGCTCGCCGTGGTCAGCACGCTGGCCGCGCTGACCGACCAGCGTGCCGCCAGCGTCTCGGCGGCGACGCCGAGCGCGACCGAGTTCATGAGGACCCGGATGTACCTGGGCGATTCAGGCGCATATGGGGGGTAGTCGAACAGGGATCTGGGCGCTTTCTCCAGTGTCGCCCGCCAGTATTGGAACGCTCTCTCCCCGCGTACCGCGCCCGGCCCCTCGCGTTCGAAGGTGGCCTGGTCCATCGGCTGCCAGGTGGGCTCGGGCGGGTCGTTCCCGGCCAGCAGGCTGCGCCAGTCGGCCGCCAGCAGGTCCAGTGCCCCTCCGTCGGCCGCCAGGTGGGACAGGCCGAAGGCCACGGCGCGGGGCCGGCCGCCGATCGTCACGATGGCGCACCGCACCGGCAGGGCGGTCTCGTAGTCGAACGCGGTGGAGGCCAGGTCGGCGGCCAGCCTCCGGGCGGTGGTCAGCGGCTTGGCGGGTCCGCCGTCGACGAGCCGGACCGTCAGCCGTCCCTCGCGCGCCACGTGCTGGACCATGCCGCCGGGGGTCCGGCGGAAGTTCGTCCGGAGGCTCTCGTGCCGTTCGAAGAGGCGGCGCAGAGCCAGCAGGACGCTGTCGAGGTCTCGCCTGCCGTAGACGGGCAGTGTCCAGGGCATGTTGAAGTAGGGGTCGCCGTCGGGCCGCCAGGTGGTCAGCCGCCAGATCGACGCCTGTCCCCAGCTGAGCGGGGCCACGCCGCCCCGGGCTCCGGCGAACTCCACGACGGCCGTGCGCCGCGGCGTGTCGTCCACCGTTGTTTCCGTCTCGGCCGGCGGCCGCACGGGTGACACCGGGGCCGGATCGTCGATCTCGGCACGGAACCGCTCAGGATCGGTTCGCGGAAAGGTCGCACCGTCAGAATTCACGCCACAAGGTTGATCTTCCCGAACCACGGTGTCAACGGGTGTTTCCGGCAATCTGGAGCCGCCGTTCCGTGCACATGGAATCGGGGTGTTCGCGCGGGCCGGCGGGGCCCGTCACCGTGGAGCGGACGGCGGGAATGTCCGCGGCCGGGCGCCGTCCCGCGCCGGGGCCGGTCGCCGGCGACGTCGTGGCCGACGTGACGGGAACAGACCCGCCGGCCGCTGACGGACGTGTCCCGCCCGGCGACGACACGGCGGCCATGGCCCGGGTGGTCAGGGCGCGGCCGGTTCGGACATCCGAATGTCGCGGTCGACGGCCAGCACCGGGTAGTCGGTGTACCCGGTCTCCCCGCCCGTGTACATCAGGCCCCTGTCGCGCACCGAGTTGAGCGGTGCGTCGGCGCGCAGCCGTTCGACCAGGTCGGGGTTGGCCAGGAACGCGCGGCCGAGTGAGATCAGGTCGGCTCCCGCGGCCAGCAGCCGCTCGCCCTCGTGCCTGCCGCCGTCGGCGGGGAGCGGTCCCGGCCAGGGCAGGATCGGATTGGCGATCAGTGTGCCCGGCCAGTCCTCGCGGATCCTCCGGAACAGAAGCCGGTCCGGGTCGGCGGAGACGACGTGCAGGTAGGCCAGGCCCTTGTCGGCCAGCGCGCCGATGAGCGCCGGGTAGATGCTGTCGGTGTCGCCCTCGCGGATGCCGTTGACGGTGGTTCCGGGGGAGATGCGCAGGCCCGTCCGTTCGGGGCCGATGGCGTCGCCGACGGCCTGGACCACCTCGAGCGCGAAGCGAATGCGGCCGGTCACGGAGCCGCCGTAGGCGTCGGCGCGGTGGTTGGTGCCCTGCGCCAGGAACTGCTGGATGAGGTAGCCGTTGGCGGCGTGCACCTCCACTCCGGCGAAGCCCGCGTCGACGGCGTTGCGGGCGGCGGTGGCGAAGTCGGCCACGGTGGAGCCGATCTCGTCGACGGTCATCTCACGTGGCACCACCGAGGCTCGGTGCCCGCCGGGGGTGAAGATGGTGTCCGGGAGCGGGACCGGCGAGGGCGCGACCGGCATCAGCCCGCTGTTGTCGGGGTGACCGATCCGGCCGCCGTGCTCCAGCTGCAGGAAAATCCGGCCGCCCGCGGCGCGTACGGCGTCGGTGACCCGTCGCCATCCGGCCACGTGCGCCCGGTTGTGGATCGCGGGGATGTTGGGATAGGTCTGCCCCACGGCGTTCGGCGTGGTGGCCTCGGCGATGATCAGTCCCGCGGAGGCCCGTTGGGCGTAGTAGGTGGCCATGATCGGCAACGGGACGCCGTCGTCGGCGGCGCGGTTGCGGCTCATCGGCGCCATCACCAGCCGGTTGGGCAGGCGCAGGGTGCCGAGGTGGGTGGCTTCGAACAGGCGGGAGGTAACCGGTGTGCTCGTCATGCAGGCACGGTAGGAGTTAACATCAATGTCAGATTCAAGTCCGGATCCGGTGTGCGAGGTGAGGAATGCGGATCGGCGAATTGGCGAAACGTACCGGGGTGAGCGAGCGTTCGCTGCGCTACTACGAGACGCAGGGGCTGCTGACGGCCGAGCGCACCCTGGGCGGTCATCGCGACTATCCCGACCGTGCGGTCGACCGGGTCATCCGCATCCAGGAGCTCTTCGCCGCGGGACTGCACAGCAAGAAGATCGCGCAATTGCTCCCCTGCATGCGGGACGCGGACGGCGGCCCGTCCGAGATCGCCACCTCGCGGCTGGTCAACGACCTCATCGCGGAACGGGACCGCATCGATCGGATGATGGCCGACCTGGTCCGCTCCCGTGACGTCCTGGACGAGGTGATCGACGCGGCATCGGACTCGCGCCGGCCGGCCGTTCCCCACCGTGACGAACGGCAACCGAGAGCACTGCCCGGAGCCGGCCAGGGCGCGGGCGAAGCGGCGATCAGCTGATTTCGGCTGCCGGGGGCGCCGTGCCGTCGGCCGGCCGAGACCCCGGGCACGAACGCTCGCGGCGGTCGATGTGGCTCTTTTTGGCTGAGCGTGGGTTTCTCCCGGCACGAACTCGATTCGATCAATGATTGCCGTCGTAGAGGAATTCATCGGCACGTCATTTTTTGGGTGTCGAGGCCCTGTGCGCTTTACCCTGGAAATACGGTGAGCTCCATCTCCGGGTGTCCCGCTTTGACCGCGTGGGTCGTCCCGGCGATCTGACCGGCCTGCCGATCGATGTCGCCGCGCGTATTAACCGCGGATGCCCGGATGCGGATCTCCGGTGATCCGCGGGACGGGGTCCCCCGATATCCGTCATGGTCTCTCCCGCGCATCGGGCCTGTCGTCGCACCGGATCACGGAGGTCATGGCAAGGACGCTCCCGGCGACGTTATCGAAGGTCCGGCCGCCGTCTTCCCGGTTGGGTCACTCCTTTTCGGGGTAACCCCCCCGCCTTTCTTTTTCTGTGACAATCCCGGGCCGGGGCTTTGTTCTTTCCGAGTGATTGTCCAGGTAGCACTCAACTAGCGTCTTACATGGCGTCGATTCCATGTATGTCCGGGAAATCGGGTCGACGCTTTATAGGCCCAGGCATCAGGATGGGCTCGACCATCAGAAATGGAACGATTTTCATGTTGAAGCACGCTATCGCCGCCGGAACATTGGCGGCTTCCAGTCTCATCGTCGCCGTGACGATGTCAGCTCAGTCCGCCGGTGCGAGCGCGGTGACCCAGGAAGCCGTTTCGGTGTCCGCACTTTCGAACGCCGGTAGCCTCGGCTATCACGATCCCTACGGTCCGTATGGCCACCATCACCATGGCCACTTCCATCACGGTCACTACGGCTATCCGCACTACAACCCTTATGGTCATTTCCATTACCACGGCTTCCATCACCACCACTGGTGAGTACGGCAAGCGGTAGCGACTGACCGTCGAGTCGAGACGCGAGCGACGCCGATCGGGCTACCCCGATCGGCGTCGCTCGTCGTGGTTCTCCGCAGGGGCGATCGGAGGGGGACGCCGGTCGGGGCCGGGGCGGTCTCCGGGGTGCTGACCCCACGGGCGCCGGAGGACGACGGTATGCGGTCGAACGCGCGGCGCAGTCCGCAGGATCGCGTTCCGGTGTGTCCGGCCGGCCGGCGATCGTGCTTACAGATCCATTGACAGAAGGATCTACCAGAGGAAAGCTCTGTAACGTCTACGCACCATGGTCGCGCCTTACGTTTCCCCGCCTGCGCGCGGGCCTCCCGGAGCTTTCTTTGGAGGTACTTCTCATGGCCTGCTCGATCGAACCTTCGTCGAGGTCCGGTGGCCGCCGACGGCATTCCCGGTGGTCCGGGTGGCGGACCGCGGGGGTGGTCGTCGCCGTGACGGCGTTCATGGCCACAGGCGCCGGCTCGGCGTCCGCGGCGGGCGCGCCGGCGGCCTCCTCGAAGAGCGCGACGCCGGGGGCGGTGGCTTCGCCCACCGTCAGCGGCCCGGTGACCGGGGGCACCCACGGCTTCCCGTTCACCTCCTCGGCGGTCGACCTGCGCTCGCACGGGTATGCCGAGCGGGAGTACTTCTTCTCGGGCACCGCCCACACCTTCACCTCGGATCAGCCGCTGAGCGGCGACGGCAGATGGCAGGTACGGAAGGGGTCACCGGCGCCCTACAAGTCCCGGATGGTGGTGCGGGCGCCCATCGATCCGAAGAAGTTCAACGGCACGGTCGTCGTCGAGTGGCTCAACGTCACCGCGGGGCGCGACATCGACGTCGACTGGAACTACGGGCACAACCAGCTTCTTCGCGACGGCTTCGCCTATGTCGGCGTCACCGCCCAGATCGTCGGCCTCAACGCCCTCACCGCGTGGGACCCCGAGAGGTACGGCTCCTTGACCAGCCCGTCCGACGACTACTCCTACGACATCTTCAGCCAGGCGGGTCAGGCACTCCGTTCGACCGGCCCGGGCAGCCCTCTGCGCGGCCTGCGCGCCAGACATCTGCTGGCCGACGGCGAGTCGCAGTCCGCGGGGCGTATGACCACCTATGTCAATGCGGTGGCGCCCTCCGCGAAGGTTTACGACGGTTACCTCATCCACAGCAACGGCGCCGCCGGGGCCGCCCTGTCCGGCACGCTGCGGCCGCCCGCGCCGACGTTCCTGCGCACCGACCTGCCCCGGCCGGTACTCAACTTCGAGACCGAGACCGACGTGCTGGGCCACCTTCCGGCACGGCAGCCCGATGACAGGTTCCACCGTTTGTGGGAGGTGGCCGGCACCGCCCACGTGGACGACGACATCCTGGTCTTCATGGGGTATCAGGGGCATCGCCAGACTCCGCAGTCGGTCGATCCGGCGTGCACCTCGCAGCGCAACACCGCTCCTCAGAGTTATGTGTTCGACACCGCCTTCGCCGCCCTGCGGAACTGGGTGGTCTCGGGCAAGCTGCCGCCGACGGCTCCGCGCATGCAGATCAACGCGGAGGGCACCGACGTGGCCAGGGACGGCTTCGGCAACGGCCTGGGCGGGATCCGGCTGCCGCAGCTGGAGGTACCCACGGCGACGCTGAGCGGGGTGGGCAACACGGCGGCCGACGCCAGCCCGATCTCGGCGTTCTGCCGTCTCTTCGGGAAGACCGTCCCGTTCGACGCGGCGACGCTGGCCAAGCTCTATCCGACCCACTCCGCCTACATGCGGGCGTTCACCGCGGCGACCAGGAAGCTCGTCGCGCAGGGTTTCCTCTTGCCGGCTGACGAGCGGGCCTTCCTGTTCGACGCCGAGCAGGCCCCGGTACCCGCCCCCGCCGGCTGACCCGGCGGGAGACCGGCAGGCCACGGCCATCGGCGAACATGTGTACGCGTAACGGCCGACGGGGCGCCGGGCAGGAAAAACGGCGCTGTCGGGGTTTCTTTCAGCCTTCCAATAGGCTTGTCAGCGCGGCAGGGGCAACATTTCGGTCACCTGACCGCGGCCTGGAGCATGGAGGACACCTTAGATGGCGGGACGAGGAGAAGGCCCGGACTTCGTCGAGGCGCTGGCTCGCGGGCTGGACGTGCTGCTGTGCTTCGACGCGGAGCGGCCTCGGATGTCCCTCAGCGAGGTGGCCGCCGCGGCGAACCTGGCCAGGCCGACGGCCCGGCGGCTGCTGCTCACGCTGGAAGAGCTCGGTTACGTCCGCTCCCACGGCGGCCAGTTCACGCTCACCCCGCGCGTGCTGAGCCTGGGCGTCGCCTTCGTGAGCTCACTCGGACTGTGGGACATCGCCCGCCCGCACATGGAGCAGCTGGTCAGGGTCGTCGGCGAATCCTCCTCCATGGCGCAGCTCGACGGATCGGACATCGTCTACGTCGCCAGGGTCTCGGTACCCAAGATCATCGCACTCCGGGTGGAGGTGGGCACCCGCTTCCCGGCGTTGCAGACCTCGCAGGGCAAGATCCTCCTGGCCGCCCTCGACTCCGGCGCCCTCAAGGGCGTGCTGGCCCAGCCCAGCCGGTCGCGTCTTCCCGGGTTCCCGCCGCGCGCCTGGGAGGACATCGAGGCGGAGCTCCTGTCGGTGCGCGCTCGGGGCTGGGCGCTGGCGGACGAGGAGCTCGCGCCGGGCGTGCGCTCGGTCGCCGTTCCGATCCGTGACGGGAGCGGAACCGTACGCGCGGCGATGAACGTCACCGTGCACGCCGCGGAGACCAGTCTCGACACCCTCGTCGACAAGCACCTGCCCCACCTCCTGCGTACGGCGGGAGACATCTCGGCCGAGTGGGCGCTGTGGCAGTCCAGGCCGCACAGCGAGATCACCGGTTAGCGGCCGGCCGGGCCGGTGGATCCGCGCGGCGCGTACGGCTCAGGTGGCGATGTCGGGGTAGGGCAGCGTCATGTGGCCGAGCCGCCGGGCGTACTCGGTCTGGAAGCCCAGCGGTTCGTGATCGCGTTCGAACATGGCGATGAACAGGGTGAGCGTCAGAAACGGGTGCGCGCCCAGCTCGAACAGGGCCGGGTAGTCATGGGTGGCCAGGGCCTCGCGCTCGACGTCGTCGAACCGCAGCCAGGTGGAGGATTCGCCGTCTGTGCAGTTGAGGATGCGGTTGGCGTAGGTGTCCTCCCACATCGTCACCGTGGCCCTGGGGTCCTCGCGGTAGCGTTCGACGAGGTCGGGGTCGCGGTCGACGGTGAACAGGAACTTGTTCAGCAGATACTTGCTCACGAGCGGCCTCCGTTCGGGTACCAGGTGAAGTAGGCCTCCATGGTGTGGAACAGGTCGTAGGTGTCGACGTAGTCGGCCTTCCGCCCCTCGCCGGCGACGCCCATCATCAGCATGAAGTCCATGAAACCGTGGGTGGCGTTGCCGGGCAGGTGGAGGCTGTCGAGGGTGACCTCGGCCAGGCAGCCCTCGATGTCCCCGGACGCGATCCACTCGACGGCCTTGCGGTCGAACTGCGGGTCCGGTCCGGTCGGCCCGAACTGGCGGGGCCCGCCGAGTTCGAGCGACAGGTGCCCGGTGCCGATGACCGCGACCCGCTTGTTCTCGGGCCACGACTCGATGAGCTGTCGGATGGTGCGCCCCAGCTGCACGAACCGCTTCGGCTGCGGCAGGGGAGGGGCGAAGATGTTGGTGTAGATCGGCACGATCGGCAGGTCGTTCTGCGGGCGCAGAGTGATGATCGGGCAGGTGATGGAGTGGTCGATCCGCAGCTCGTTGGAGAAGGCGAGGTCGAATCCGGCGTCCAGGCCCTCGCGCAGCACGTAGGCCGAGAGGTCTTCCTGGCCGGTGAGCAGCATCCTCGGCAGGCCGAACTCGCGCTCCTCGTTGTAGAAGTTCGCGTCGTAGAAGGGGGCCTTGCCGACGAGGAACTGCGGCATGTTGTCCAGCCACAGCTGGTGGAAATGGTCGGAGCCGACCATGACCAGCACGTCCGGACGCGCCTTGGTCAGTGTTTCGCGGAACGCCTCCACCTTGCGCACCCATTCGTCCGCGAACGGGGGACGGTCCTCCCCGGTGGCGGTGCTGGCGCGGTAGTAGAAGGGATGATGGGTGGACGCGATCACCGCGACCAGTTCAGCCATGCGAACCTCCAGTGGCGTCGGCGGCGGGGCCGTACGGTTCGGGTGCGACGGAGCGGTTGTTGAGATCGACCGACAGGAAGATCTCGTTTGCCACCGGGCGGCGTAGCTCCTCGGCGAGCTGCCCGATCAGTCCGGCGGTGCGGGCGAGCAGGGCGAAGCCGCGCAGCAGTTCCAGCGGCAGGCCCAGGTCGGCGAGGGCGGCGCCGCAGACGCCGGCTCCGTTGAGCGGCAGCGTCTTGCCCAGCACCTGCGGATGGACGCGGCCGATCGCGGCGAACAGCGACAGGTGCGGTCCGAACAGACCCTCCTCGCGTGCGATCTGCATCAGCCGCGGGGTGCGGGGGTCGCCCTGTTTGTGCACGTGGTGGCCGAGGCCGGGAACGAACCTCCTGGCTTCCCGCTGGGCCCGTACGGTCTCCAGAGCGAGGGCGTCCCAGCCGGCGTCGTCGCCCGGCGGCGCGTCACCGAGCGAGACCAGCACCTCGTGCAGGAACCGGCCGCAGTCCTCGGTGACGCCCAGGAAACGGGATCCGCCGCCGAGCAGCCCGGCCGCGAGCGCGCCCTGGATGGAGTCCGGCGCCGACAGGTAGGTCAGCCGGGTCACGATCGCGGTGGGGGTGAAGCCGTGGTCGGCCAGTGCGGCGAGCACGGCCTCGAACACCCGGGTCTCTCCCCGCGTGGGCCGCCGCTGGGTCGCGAGCCAGAACGCCAGCTCCCCGAATCCCACCGTGCCCATCACGTCGTCGGCCAGGTCATGGCCGAGCAGGGTGATCGATTCCAGTGACGAGGCTCCGAGCGCGGTGGGGTACTCGGGCCGGTCGATACGTTCGGGGTTTTCCGTCTGCTCAGTCACGGTCGTCCTCCTGCGAGCGGCTCAGCCAGGTGCGCAGTTCCGCGCCGTGCTCGTCGAGTCCGGGCGGCGGCAGGGTGTAGGCGACCGGTGTCTCGGAGAACGTGATCGGGTGCCGCGTCGTCGGTATGGCGCGGTCGCCCTGGCCGACCTCGACGATGGGGGCGAGCCCGAAGCGCTCGGCCATCGCGAACCCGCCGTCGATGGTGTTGATCGGCCCGCTCGGCACTCCGGCCTTGACCAGCAACTCGAACCACTCTACCGCGCCGCGCTCGGCGAGCCTCTCGGTGAGGATGGGGCGCAGTTCCTCGCGGTGCTCGGTGCGATCGGCGTTGCGGGCGAAGCGCGGGTCGTCGGCGATCTCGGGGATGCCGAGGACCTCGCAGAGCTTGCGGAACTGCCCGTCGTTGGCGGCGGTGACGATGAGGTCGTTGTCCGCGGTGGGCAGCGGCTCGTACGGGAACACGCTCGGGTGGGCGTTGCCCATGCGGTAGGGCACGACTCCGCCGGCGACGTAGGCGGAGCTGTGGTTGACCAGTCCGGTCAGCGCCGAGGACAGCAGGTTGACCTCGACGTGCTGGCCCCGGCCGGTGAGGTCGCGGTGTCGTAGCGCGGCGAGCACGCCGATGACGGCGTGGTTGCCCGCCATCACGTCGAACACCGAGATCCCGGCCCGGTAGGGCGGGCCGTCCGGGTCGCCGGTGAGGCTCATCAGGCCGGAGATGGCCTGAACCATCAGGTCGTAGCCCGGCACGTCCTTGCCGGCGCCGGAGCCGAATCCGCTGATGGAGGCGTAGACGATGCCGGGGTTGGTGCTCTGGACGGTCTCGAAGTCGAGCCCGTACTTGCCCAGCCCGCCCGGCTTGAAGTTCTCGATCAGCACATCGGCGCGGCGGGCCAGCTCTCGTGCCACCTCGGCGTCGGCCTCGTCGCGCAGGTCCAGGGCGATCGATCGCTTCCCCCGGTTGATCCCGAGGTAGTAGGTCGACACCTCGTCGCGTACCGGAGGCGTCCAGGTGCGGGTGTCGTCGCCCGCGGGCCCTTCGACCTTGATGACCTCGGCGCCCATGTCCGCCAGGAGCATCGTGGCGTACGGGCCGGCCAGGATCCGGGAGAAGTCGGCGACCAGCACGCCGGACAGTGGCCCGCCTCCGGTCGATCTTTCCGGCGTGGCGTCGTCTGCCATCTACAACTCTCCTCTGTGTCCGTCTAGCGGACATTCATCCGTTAATCCGATTTTGGCATATGCGACGTGTATGTCAAGAAGGTTCGCCGCCCAGGCCCCTCGGCGGCCGGGGCGCGCCCGGTCGAACACCGGCCCGCAGGCAGCTCGTTGAGCGCCTCTGTCCGGAGCACGGACACTCCGAGGGCTTATTGCCGTCCTCGGCGAGCCTGGGCGGCAGCGTGAGACGGCGGTGGCAGGAAGGTCGACCCCCGATGACGCTTGACACTGGCGCCGATGCTCATAAAAGTAACAGCGAACAGAATTGACCGTTTGACGGACATCCGTCCGGAAGATCGACGCGCGTCGCGCAAACCGGTCGCACACATGGTGAGGAGTTCATCGATGAACGAGCGGACCGAGTTCGGGCCCGGGCGGCCGGTGGTGCTGCGAGGCGGCACGGTGCTGCCGATGGACGACGGGCGCCAGGTGCTCACGCACACCGACGTCCTCGTCGTCGACGACCGGATCGCCGCCGTCGGAGCCGATCTGCCGGTGCCGGAGGGCACCGTCGTGATCGACGCGACCGACGGCATCGTCATGCCCGGAATGATCGACACCCACCGGCACATGTGGCAGACCGCCATGCGCGGCTACGGTGCCGACTGGACCCTGACCCAGTACTTCGTCTGGTACTACCTGGAGCACGGGAAGCTCTTCCGCCCGCAGGACGTGTACGCCGGCAACGTGCTGGCCGCGATCGAGGCCATCGACAGCGGTGTCACCACCGTCGTCGACTGGTCCCACGGCCTGCAGAGCGTCGAGCACGCCGACGCCGCCGCCGACGCGCTGCAGTCGGTGCCCGGCCGGTTCGTGCTCGCCTACGGCAACATCCAGCAGCCGCCCGCCGAGTGGACCGGCACGCCGGAGTTCCGTGACTTCGTCAACCGCCGCATCACCGGTGACGACATGCTCGGCTTCCAGCTCGCGTTCGACGTCACCGGAGACCCGGCCTTCCCCGAGAAGCCCGCCTTCGAGGTCGCCCGCGAGCTCGGCGTCGCGGTCACCACCCACGCCGGCGTGTGGGGCGCCACCGGCGACGACGGCATCCGGCTCATGTACGACCACGGCTTCATGAGGCCCGAGACGGTGTACGTGCACGCCGCCTCGCTCTCCGCGGACTCCTACCACCGCATCGCCGCCACCGGCGGCTCCATCTCCGTCTCCACCGAAAGCGAGCAGAGCGCGGGCCAGGGCTACCCGCCCACCTGGGCCATTCGCGCCCACGACATTCCGGTTTCGCTCTCGATGGACACCAGCGCCTGGTGGAGCGGTGACCTGTTCTCCGCCATGCGCACCACGCTCGGCGCGGACCGCTCCCGCGAGCACATGGAGGCGCACGCCAAGGGCGAGACCGTCACGCACTGCAGCCTGCGTGCCGACCAGGTCGTCGACTGGGCCACCCGCGGCGGGGCACACGCTCTCGGTCGTGCCCACGAGCTCGGCAGCCTTGAGGTCGGCAAGAAGGCCGACCTCGTCCTGATCAAGAACGAGCACTCGCCGGTCTCCTTCCCGCTGCTCAACCCCTTCGGCCACGTCGCGTTCCAGGCCCAGCGCGGAGACGTGCACACCGTCCTCGTCAACGGTCGCGTGGTGAAGCATGAGCACCGCCTGGTCGGCGTCGACCTCGCCGCGGCCCGCCGCCAGGTCGAGCAGACGGTCGATCACCTGCGGTCGACGATGGGGGAGGAGCAGTGGCAGAAGGGAATGAACCCCGACATCCCCGAAACGAGCATCCTCGACAACCCCTACACCTACACCGACTACCACAGCGACTCGACGCACAGCCGATGAGCGTGTCCGGGCCTGAGCCACGGTGACCGGCGCGGATCACGCTCAAAACCGCTCAAAAACCGCTCGATCCAGCTCGATCCCGAGAAGGAGAAAGGGTCCGGCACCACCGGGCCCTTCTCGCCGGCCCCCACCCGGGTGCGAGGGCGTTCTGGCTGGTCGCTCTCGTGCACCGGGTGCCCGGCGTGGGAGCGGGTGGGGGCCGGCGAGGTGAGGGGCGGCCGGTTCAGGCGTCGTCGGCCGGGTCGTCGGCCATGCGGTAGGCGCCTTCCTCCAGGCGCCGGATCAGCCGGTGGGTCCATTGGGCGCGGCTGTCGGCGGTGTGCAGCCACAATCCGATGACCTCGCCGATCGGGCCCCAGGTGTCCAGGTCGGTGTCGGGCGGCAGGTGCGAGGCGATGCCCGCCCGCCATTCGTCCATCACCCGGGCGCGTTGCCGCAGCAGGTCGACGGCCTGGGCACGGGGGAGGTCGTCGATGAGGCCGACCGCCGCGGCGAGCAGGTCGAGTCGTGGATCGCGGCTGGTGAGCGCCGTATGGAGCAGGGTGAAGTAGGCCTTCTCACCCTCGTCGGTCACCTCGTACTCCACGCGCGGCGGCCCGCCCGTCACGCTCGGCTTGGTCTCGTGCGCGAGCAGCAGCCCCTGCCCGGCCATGGTCTTGAGCGCGTGGTACACCGAGCCTGAGGCGGCGTTGGACCATTGGTGCGCGCCCCAGGACTCCAGGTCGGCGCGCACCTGGTAACCGTGCGCCCGCCCTCGCCGCCGCACCGCGCCGAGCACGAGTAACCGAATCGCCGACATCTGTTGTGTCCTCCGGGCTTGTCCTCAGGCGGGCGTGCTGACCCACCACAGCGTCCCATAGGGGTCGACGAAGCCGCCCATCCTGTTTCCGTCCTCCTGGGCCGTGACCTCCATGGCCGGCATGGCGCCCGCGGCGACCGCCCGCGCCCAGGCCGCCTCGGCGTCCGGAACGGTCGTCCAGAGCTGGACGTGCACCGGTTCCGCGGGAGAGCGCATGCACCGCCCGCCGTCGGGACCCGAGTCCGCGAAGAACAGCACCCCCGTCCCGATTCGCGCCTCGGCGTGGATCACCCGCTCGGGGTCGGTGGGCAGGGGAACGACGTTGGAAACCTCCGCGTCGAAGGCGCTCTCGATGAACGCGCGGAAGCCGTTCGCGCTGTCCACCATCACATAGGGGGTCACTGACATCCCGGTCTCCTTTTACTAGCCAAATTTTCCTACTCCTCCAAACTAGAGCAGCTAAGCAAATTTGGCTAGCGGTTTTTGCCGTCCGGTCGACCGTTCGCGACCGCGCCCGGCGATCACGTGCTCGACAGGGACCCCGGCATCGTGGGCGCCGCGATCGAGGAGGTCGTCAGGCGGCCGGCATGAGTCACCCGTCGGTGCGACGGCCGTACCCGGGCCTCGTCGGCGGCGTCGTCCGGCACGATCGAACCCCGGCGATCACCCGATGGGGCCCGGCTCCTTCTCGGCACCCGGAATGACTTCCTGGTGGACGGTCTCCGCCGCGGCGCCAGAAGGAGTGACGGGCATCACGTTCGTTCCCGTCACGGTGTGCCGGGCTGTCCGGTCCAAAGGGGTGTAACCGCCGATGACCAGTGATGGGGGACCAACATGCACCGCGGTGATTTCCCGGCCCCGGAGACCGGGCTGCTGCTCACACATTTCCTCACCGTCGCCGACGTGGCCCGCTCCCGCGCCTTCTACACCGACATTCTCGGCGGAGAGGTGGTGCTGGACGAAAATCCGTGTGTCGTCAAACTCGCCAACGGCTGGCTGATCATGAACACCGGCGGCGGGCCCACCTCCGACAAGCCCGGCGTCACCCTGCGTCCTCCCGCCGATCCGAGTACGGCCACGAGCTTTCTCAACATCCGCGTGGCCGACATTCAGGCCTGTTACCGGCAGTGGAGTGCCAAAGGCGCCGAGTTCCTCACCCCGCCGGTGGACCGCCGGGTCGAGCTGCGCTGCTACCTGCGCGATCCGGACGGCTACCTCATCGAGGTCGGGCAAGCCACCGGCGTGCTGGAAGGCGTCCTCACCGAGCCGCCGGCAGGTTCGGGCCGGCCGCGCCCGTCCGCCGCGTGAGGGCGCGGACCCGCCGGCCCGCACAGGCCGGCGGGCCGCGTTCCAGACGGTCGGACGGCAGGCGGGTGGCCGGCCCGGAGTCGCGCCGGGCGCGTTGTCCGTCGTTGAGCCATCGCGTCACGGCACATCGCACCCAATGGGTGCGCACCGCAACGAATCTCATTCACTGTCCCGCTGAATTTTCCAGCACTGAAACATATGGAGCGCAGAGATGTATCCCAGCGAGCTCACCGGAAGCTACACCGTGGACCCGGCCCACAGCCGCTTCGGCTTCGTCGCCCGCCACGCGATGGTCACCAAGGTCCGCGGCAGCATCCCCGTCAAGGAGGCGACCGTCCACCTCGACGCCGCCGACCCCGCCGCCTCCAGCGCTCACGTGGTCCTGGAGGCGGCCGGCATCCACACCGGCAACACCATGCGTGACGACCACCTGCGCACCGGTGACTTCCTGGACGCCGCCAACCACCCGCACCTCACGTTCGACTCCACCGACGTCAAGCACCTCCACGGCGACAGCTTCGAGATCACCGGCGAGCTGACCATCCGCGGCGTCACCCGGAGGGTCACCCTCCCCCTCGACTACACCGGCACCACGGTCGACGCGCAGGGCCTGGCGCGGGTCGGCTTCGAGGGGGGCACCGTGATCAACCGCAAGGACTTCGGCGTCAACTACAACGCGGTCCTGGAGACCGGCGGCATGCTGATCTCGGAGACCGTCACGCTCGAGTTCGACCTGTCCGCCATCAAGGACGCATGACAGCGCGAGGGCCGCGATCCGTTCACGGACCGAGGACGGATCACGCGGGCGGCCGGAAGTCGGGGGTCGGCCGAGTCCATAGGGTGAGGTCGCTGCTGGTGGCGACGGCGAGGGTGCGGCCCGAGGGCGAGAACCCGGCGGCTCGGAAGGTGGAGTAGTCGGCGTGGAAGACGTGCCACCAGCCTTCTCCCGGTGGATCCTTGTAGATGTCGCCGCCCGCGGAAAGCAGGACGCGGTCATTGGGCCATTCGGGGGTGACGACGTTGAGGCTCCAGCCGTCCGGGGTGGTGCTGTGGAGGCCGCCACCGAAGAGGCCGGCGATGTGCACCCGGGTGCCTGCGATCGGCCCGAGCCCGGGGCAGGTGAGGTCTGGGGAGGCGTCGGGTGTGTCGGCGTCAGGGTCGGGATCACGATCTCGGGTGATCTTCTCGCCGGTGACCGCGTCGAAGAGCCCGTGGCCGTCGTTGGAGACGACCATGACCAGATCTCGTCCGCTCTCCGGATGGACGGCGAAGCCGATGCCCAGCAGGCCGCCGATGGGCGTTCTGTTGTCCAGCACCGGTTGCCAGGGCGCCGGGGCCTGGAGGACGGGAGCAGCCAGAAGATGCTGGCGCAACCGATGCTGATAGTCCGAAATCAACACATCTCCCTATGAGGCCGCGATCAGTGGCTTCCGAGGTCGCCGACCGGCTGCCCGGGATCTTCGCGGACCATGACCTCGTCGGTCCGGAAGACGACGCGCTTCAGAAGACGGCCCGCTCGATGCGGTAGAACGGCACTCGTGGCCGTCGGGCTCGCGCGGCCTCATAGCCGGGATCTCAGCACGTCGACCTCGCAGCCCGGCGAGGACGGGTCGAAGCCGTGCTCGACCAGCCAGCGGATCGCCAGCAGGCTTCGCAACGACCACCACGCGCGGATCACGTCGAGGTCGACGTGGGCGCCGTAGCCGGCGACGACGTCGCCAAGGTGCTCCTCGTGTCCGAGCGTCAAGGTGGCGAGGTCGTACAGGGCATCGCCCTGGGCCGCCTCGGACCAGTCGATCACGCCGGTGACCTCGTCACCGTCGACGAACACGTGGGTGATCTGCAGGTCGCCGTGCGTGAACACCGGTGTCCACGGCCGGAGCGCAGCCTCGGCAACCTGGCGGTTGCGCGTGACCAGGTCGGTGGGAAGGACGCCGTTCGTGACGAGCCACTCGCATTCGCCGTCGAGGTGCGATGCGATCTCGTCGAGGCTCCGGCCGGGCCATGGCGGCAGCGGCGCGTCGTGCAGCATCCGTGCGGCGGCACCCGCCGCGGCCCACGCCGCCGACGACGCGATCGACGGCTCGCCGAGACGGCCGAGTGCCGTCCCCTGGAGGGCGGCGAGCGCGAGCACGGGCGGCTTCCGCCACAGGACCTCCGGAGTCGGGATCGGCGCCATGGCCATCGCCTCGACCTCGACGTCGGTGCGCGTCTGATCAGCGTCGACCTTCAGGAACACGTCGCCGACGCGCAGGGTCGCGCGCTCGGAATGGGCGACGACGACCTCGACCTCTTCCACGTCGGCCATTATCGCGGTATGACCACGGTCGCGTTCCGTCAGCATGATGGCCATCGGCGATGAACCGTTCAATCGTCGGTGGTTTCGAGGTAGCCGGTGAGGCAGGTCAGCGCCGCGGCGGCGTCTTCTCCTTCGCCGTGCGGTCTACGGAGATCGTCGATGAAGACGGCGATATCGGCGAGCATCCACCATCGCCGATAGAGGGCGATGCCCGCCGGCGTGGCGACGCGGCCGGTCGCCTCGGTGTATCCGGCCAATATCTCGTCGTCGACACCGACGGGATCGGCGCCGATCATGTCGGTGAACGCGGTGGTGAGCATCCATAGGTCGCGTTCCGGTGGGGCGATCTGCACGGTTCCCCAGTCGATGAGCCGCATCCCCTTCGCGGTCCGTATGACGTTGCCCGGATGGGGTTCACCGTGGGTGACCACCCACCCCGTCGCCGTGTCGCCGACGGCGTCGATGAGCCTGTCGAGATCGGCGAGCCATCGCCGGACACGTCCGGCGTGGCCGGCCAGCAGCCCGCGGGCAGGCTCGGCGTGCGGTCCACCGGTCCACGGGCGGTCGACGTCACGCAGCGCCTCGTGCAGTCGGTCACGGCCGGGAAGCCGCAGGTCTGCCCGCGGAGCGAGCCGCTCGACCACAGGGGTGGCCCGATGCAACTCGGCGAGCAGGCCGACCATCTCGGTCACGTCCTCGTGCCGATGCGGGCCGAAGTCGCCGGCGGTTCCGCAGACCATCGGGAACACCGACAAGCCGTACCGCGGGGTGAGCCGCCGCAGCACAGCGCCGTCCGTGGCCGGGATCGGCGTGACGAGGAAGTCGAGTCCGGCATCACGCCGAAGGCTCAGCGCACTTTCGAGCGACCGCCCCAGAAGACCGAAGATCTCCTCGCGCGTGGCTTCGTCGGCACCCAGATCATCGGCCGTGACGAACCAGGCGGCCCCGTTCCGGTCGGAGACGGACCAGTGATAGCTGCCCGCGCCCACCGGCAGGTACTCGGCCGAACTCGCCTCGACGGCCCAATATCTGCGGAGCGCCGCGATCAGTTCGCTTTCGTCCAAACCCATCGGCTTGTCCCGCATGGAGAGGCATTCTGCCCTACCCGTCCTGGTGGCCGGTCGGATTTTTTCACGACGCCCGTCCGTTTCCTACCGACAGCGCCGCAGCAGGTCCCCACAGGTGTCGGACAGAGTGTGCTTGGTCTTGACGAATCAAATGAACAATCTTTTAATTCATCTATGGGACGTATCGCGGGCGTCACCGCCGCTGAGACGCGCGAACGCCTGCTGCAAGCGGCCGCCGAGGTCTTCGCCGAGCGCGGGTACGACGGTACGCGCGTGGCCGACATCGCCGCGGCCGCGGGAGTGAGCAACGGCGCGCTGTACGCGCACTTCGGCTCGAAGGCCGAACTGCTCGTGGCCGCGCTGCGGGCGCACGGGCGGCAGCTGATGGCCAGCCTGTTCGCCGCCGACCCCGACCGGTCGATCACGGAGTTGCTCCTCGCCATCGGCCGCGGGCTGCCACGCCGCCGCGACGCCCCCCGCCATCTCATCGTCGAGGCGCTGGTCGCGGCCCGCCGTGACGAGGACGTCGCGCGTCCGATGCGCGACTACGTCGGTGAGCGAACCGACTGGATCGCCGAGTTGGTACGCGTGGCCCAGAGCGACGGCGAGCTGGACCCCGCGCTGTCGCCCGAGGCGCTGGCCCACTTCTGCCTGCTGCTGTCAATGGGCAGCGCACTCATCACGCCGAACCTGCACGCCGTCGACGACGCGGAATGGTCGGCGTTACTCGCCCGCGTCGCGGGCGCCCTCGTCCCACCGACGCCATCACCGCATACAGAGCGGAGTCCCCATAGTGAAAGTACGAATTGATTCTGAGCGTTGCCACGGACACGGCCGCTGCTATGACCTTGCCCCTGATCTGTTCGGAGAGGACGACGAGGGCTACGGGCAGGTCGTCGGCGACGGGGCTGTGCCACCGGGCCAGGAACAGGCAGCACGTCTGGCCCTGGCCAACTGTCCGGAAAGAGCGATCGAGATCCTCTAAGGAGGCGTGGCATGACCGTCGACGACCGCTTCACCCAGAGTTTCCAGGAGAGGCAGCAGAACCGGCCCCTCGAACCACGCAGTGAGATCATCACCGGCCCCGTCTCCGACTGGGCGACCGACTTCTCCCACGCCGAGCCCGAGTGGGCCGCCGATCCCTACCCCATCCAGGACGAGCTGCGGCAGCGCTGCCCGATCGCGCACACCGAGCGGTTCGGCGGCGCCTGGCTGCCGACGCGCTACGAGGACGTCGCGGCGATCGCCTACGACACCGAGCGCTTCTCCTCGCGGGCGATCATCGTGAGCAACGTCCGGCCGCCCCTTGAGCTGGCGCCGGTGGGCGGTACGCCGCCGATCTCCTCCGACCCGCCCTTCCACCACGACGCGCGCAAGCTGCTGCTGCCGGCGTTCACCAAGACCGCGGTCTCCAAGCAGGAGGAGGTGACGCGAGCGTTCTGCCACTCGCTCATCGACTCCTTCGAGGGGCAGGACGTCATCGACGCCGCCCGGGACTACGCCCAGCACATCCCGATGCGCGTCATCGCCGACATGCTCGGCTTCCCGCCCGAGGACGGGCCGCAGTTCCGTGAATTCGTCGAGAACGCGCTGGAGGGCATCAACTCCCCGCCCGAGGAGCGCATCCTCCGGGTGGAGAAGCTGTTCGACTACCTGCTCACGCAGATCCGCGACCACGTCGACAACCCGCGCGACGACCTGACGACCTACCTCATCAACGCGGAGCTCTACGGCCAGAAGCTGGAGCCGAATCACGTGGCGGGCACGATGGCGCTGCTGCTCATCGCCGGCATCGACACCACGTGGAGCGCGATCGGCGCATCGCTGTGGCACCTGGCCAAGACACCGGCCGACCGTGAGCGCCTGGTCGCCGAGCCCGCCCTGTTGCCGACCGCGATGGAGGAGTTGCTGCGGGCCTACGGGCCGGTCACGATGGCCCGGCTGGTCAAGGAGGACATGCACTGGAACGGCGTCGACATGAAGGCCGACGACTGGATCCTGCTGTCATTCCCGGCGGCCAACCGCGACCCGGCCCAGTTCGACCGGGCGGACGAGGTCGTCATCGACCGCCAGGTCAACCGGCACGCCGCGTTCGGCCTGGGCATCCACCGCTGCGTGGGCTCGCACCTGGCGCGCATGGAACTGCGGGTCGCGCTCGAGGTCTGGCTGGAGCGGATCCCGGACTTCAGTCTGGAGGACCCGGCGGCGGTGACGTGGGCCACGGGCCAGGTCCGCGGTCCCCGCACGCTCCCGCTCCGCATCGGCTGACCGTGGAAGGGCGGCGTGCGCGGTGACGCCGTCGTCCGGTGAGCGTCGCTCTCCTGGAACGACGGGAACGACTGGAACGACGGGCGGTGGCCGCGGGATGCCCCGCGGCCACCGCCCGTTCGTCAGCGTCACCGTCCCGAGATAGATCAGCAGACGGGACGTCTGCGATCGATCTGCGACGAGCATCAGGTAGACGGGGATACCGAGGGTGCCGAAGCTCGTGCTGTCGATGATCGCCAGAGCGGCGAGGGTGAGCAGTAAGCCCGTCGTCATGTGTCGATTATTCGATCGAAGGCCGGATCGTTCCTCCTTCCGGATGCCGAATCCGGCGTACACCCAATGGCCTACACACTCCGGGGCTTTTCACCCCGCGTCGCGAAGCCGTAGCGAGAGCCCGCCACCCAGAAGCGCCGCGACGGCCCATGCGGCGAGCACGCCGAGGCCCGCCCACGGGCTGAGGGGCAGGCCGGACAGATGGGTGGTCGCCTGGACGGTGAGTCCGGCGTTCATCGGCGAGATCTGCCAGAGGAGCCGCTGCCAGCCCGGATCGGAGACCATGAGGATGACGATCGGGAAAAGGTAGAGCAGACCGAGCACGGTCCCGATGGCCGCCGCGGAGTCCCGCACGGCGACGGCGATGCCGAGGCTGAGCAGGGCGACGAGCGCGAGATAGAGGACCGACCCGGCGGCCGCGCGAAGCGTCGGTCCGTCGGCCAGGGACAGCGGCGGTTGGCCGTGGGCGGGGATGAAGCCGTTGCCGGGCAGGATGAGCCGCCCGGCCAGCACGGACGTGAGCACGGCGAGGGTGCCCGCGGCGAGTGTCAGGCCGGTCAGGACGGCCGCCTTGGCGGCCAGGACGGTGGCCCGGCGCGGCGTCGCGGCCAGGGTGGTGCGGATCATCCCGGTGCTGTACTCGTCGGTGATCGCCAGTACGGCGAGGACGGCGACGATCGCCTGGCCCAGCTGAACTCCGAAAAGGCTGAGCTTGACGGTGTCGTGGTCGCAGCCCGCCGGCGGGCAGGACACGGTGGCGGTCGCGGCGGCGCTCAGCGCCACGGTCAGCGCGACGACGGCGAGCAGCAGCCGGCCGGTGCCTGGCATGGTGCGTAGTTTGGTCCACTCCGCGTGCAGTTGTTGTCTCACGCGTCTCTCCTGCGGAGCTGGAGGACGGCCAGGACGAGGGCGAGTGCGGTGTAGCCGCACAGCACGGCGAGGCCGGTCCACGGCGCCAGCGGGTAGTAGCCCGCCTGGGGTACGTAGTGGCCGGTCACGTGCGCGTACTCCGGGATGCTCTGCTGGATCGCGAAGCCGGCGGCCGGGGTGAGCCGCAGCAGCCACTGCGCCGCGGTCTCGGGCAGGACGGAGACGGTCGCGAGGACGTGGGGGACGACGATCACCATGATGGAGGTGATGACCGCCGCGACGCTGCGCCGGAACACGGCGCCGAGGGCGAGGGCGAGGACGGCGGCGACGGCGAGCAACGCCGCGACACCGGCGACGACGCGCGTTTCGGTGAGCACCGTCACCGGGAGGACGTAGTTGCCGTTGGAACGCAGGATCTGCTCGCCGACCGTGACCGTGACCGTGGCCGCGGCCAGCCCGGCGACGAAGGTGACCGTGCCGATCACGAGGGCCTTGGCCGCCAGCGTTCTGCCGCGCCGCGGACCGGCGGTCAGGGTGGTGCGGATCATTCCCCGCCGGTACTCGGCGGTGATGGACGTCACCGCCACCACGATCACCAGGATCAGCCCGGTGAGCACGCCGGTGAGGGTGCGCTCGACGGGCTGGCCGTCCATCAGCGGCGCGATGTCTCCGGTTCCGGTCACGGTGAACGTGCCGCCGGACTCCCGCACCCCGTTCGGACGATGGTGGCGTTCCCAATCGGTCGTTCCCGCGGCTCCCACGGCCTCGCGGTTCCACCCGCCGCCGGGCGCGTCGCCCCGCAGGTCGACGTGGTCGAAGACGGCGGTGGCCTGGGTGAAGCGCACCTGCTCGATGCTCCCGCCGAGATCGGCCTGCTTCACCGTCAGGTCGCCCGGGGAGGTGACGAAGAGCCCGACCTGCACCGTGGCGGGCAGCCCGTCCAGGTGAGCCGTGCCGACCTCGGTCCACCGGGTGCCGTCGGCCGACTCGTGGCCGGTGAGCGTGTCACCGGTGCGGGTCAGCCGCAACCAGCGCGGAGACGCCGTCGAGACGCCGCCCGGACGGCCGGCGGTGTCCTGGGTGAAGTTGTGCTGCATCCGCACTCCGTGGCCGCCGGTGACCATCACCGCCGCGTAGGCCGATCCCTGCCGCGTGCCCTCCTTGACGATGAGCCCGGCCTTCGCCCACGGCACGACGCCGGGGACGAGCTCGTCGTGGTTGGGCGGGGGATAGGTGATGATGCCGGTCAGCGAGGTCACCCGGACGGTGATGCTGCCGTTTCCGGCCAGCGACCGGTGCATGAAGAAGAACCGGTCCTCCACCGCTTCGCCGTCCGGCCCCACCGGAACAGCGGGACAGGTGACCTCGACCGGACCGATGCCGCATGAGGCGTGGCTGCCTGACGCGGAGACCAGCCCGAGCAGCACGACGACCAGCGCCGCGGCCACCAGGCCGATCACCCAGCCGCGAACCGTCCGGAACTTGGTCCACTCCGCGCGCAGCAGGTGCGCGAAGCCTTCGCGCTCGATCCGCGGGCGGTGCGGGGTGGGGGTGCCGGCGGTCATCGTGCCGCCTCCTGCCCGGTGGCGGCCCCCGCGGCGGCGCGGAACTCGACCGCGTCCCGAGTCAGCTCCAGATAGGCCTCCTCAAGCGTCGCGCGATGCGCCGAGACCTCGGAGAACGGCACCGCGCTCCGGTTGAGGAGCGTCACGACGCGCGTCGCCTCCAGTCCGGAGACGGTGAGGGTGTCGTGGCCGGCGACGGCCACGGTGGCACCGGCGTTCGCCAGCGCCGCCATCGCGGCGGGTCGCGCCGTGGTGCGCAACGTGACCCGGTCGCGGGACGCGGCCGCGATCAGGTCGGCCACGCCGGTGTCGGCGACGACCCGGCCGCGCCCTACCACCACCAGATGGTCGGCGGTGTCCTGGAGTTCGCTCATCAGGTGGCTGGAGACCAGGACGGCGCGGCCCTCGGCGGCCAGCGACCGCAGGAGGCCGCGTATCCACACGATGCCCTCGGGATCCAGGCCGTTGGACGGCTCGTCGAGCATCAGCACAGGCGGGTCGCCGAGCAGGGCCGCGGCGATCCCGAGCCGCTGCCGCATGCCCAGGGAGAAATCGCCCGCCCTGCGCCGGGCCACGGACCGCAGTCCGCTCTGCTCGATCACCTCGTCGACCCGCCTGGCGCCCAAGCCCTGGGAGTGGGCCAGCCACAACAGGTGGTTGCGGGCGGTGCGGCTCGGCTGCAGCGCCGAGGCGTCCAGGAGCGCCCCGAGGCGGCACAGCGGCCGGCGAAAGCCGGTGTACGGTCGCCCGCCCACCAGCGCGCTGCCCTCGTCGGCCGCGTCCAGGCCGAGAATCACCCGCATCGTGGTGGATTTTCCCGCGCCGTTCGGGCCGACGAACCCGGTGACCTGTCCCGGCTTCACGGTGAAGGACATCCCGTCCAGCGCGACGGTCCGGCCGAACCGCTTGCGCAGCCCGGCGACTTCGATGGTTGCTTGCATGCGTTCGGTTCTACGGAGCCGGTCATAACGTGGGCCGAACGCGGGCCGTCATGTCGTTGTTAGGTGCGGGACGGCATCCTGGAAGCAGGCACGGAACGGGAGAGGACCGATGAGGAATCCGCGACGCCTGGCGCTGCCGGGCCGCACCGTACGGCTGCGCTTCACCGCCCTGTACGGTGTTCTGTTCCTGCTGTCCGGTGTCGGACTGCTGGCCGTCACCAACCTCGTGGCCCTCGGATCGTCACGAAGCACGGTGCCGGCGGAGAACGCCCAGCTCCGGCAGCCCACGCTCGCGGCCGCCCAGGAGCAGATCGGCCTGCTCCAGACCCGGCTGTCGGAGATACATGCGGTCCAGTCGCGTCAGCTCCTGGTCGGCTCGGCGGTCGCGCTCGCCGTCATGGCCGTGGTGTCGGTCGTGCTGGGCCGGGTCGTCGCGGGCCGGGTGCTGCGCCCGCTGCGGACGATCACCACGGCCACGCGGCGGATCTCCGCCGACAACCTGCACGAGCGGCTGGCCGTACCGGGCCCCGCCGACGAGGTGAAGGACCTGGCCGACACCATCGACGGGCTGCTGGAACGCCTGGAGAGCTCCTTCGCCGCGCAGCGCCGATTCGTCGCCAACGCCTCCCACGAACTGCGCACCCCGCTGGCGACCATGCGGGCGTCGCTGGACGTGGCCGTCGCCAAGCCGGAACCCGTACCGGCACAGACGATCGCGCTCGCCGACCGGATCCGCACCGAACTCGACCAGGTCGACCGGCTTCTGGAGGGCTTCCTCATGCTCGCCCGCACCCAGCACGGCGCCCTGTCCGACCGCGCGACGATCTCGCTCGGCCGCGTGGTGTCCGCCGCCCTGGACGCCCGAGCCGCCGACATCACGGCCGGGAGCCTGACCGTCCACGACGGCGACGTCCACGACGGCGCCTGGACGCGGGGGAGCCGCACGCTCCTGTCCCGCATGGTCGACAACGTGATCGACAACGCGGTCGTCCACAATCACGACGGCGGCTGGATCCGGGTCGCCACCACATCCGACGGCGGGACGGCGCGGCTCGTCGTGGAGACGGGCGGCCACGTTCTCGACCAGGAGCAGCTCTCGCGGCTGGCCCAGCCGTTCCAGCGGCTCGGTGCGGACCGGACCGGCTCCGGCAGCGGCTCCGGGCTCGGACTGTCGATCGTCGCGGCCGTCGCGACGGCGCACGGCGGCGACCTCGACCTGCGTGCCCGGCCCGAGGGCGGCCTCCGGGTCGCCGTCTCCCTGCCCCTGGCGGATGCGCGGGCGGGGGTTTCGGCGTGAGGGTGCTGGTGGTCGAGGACGCACGCTCCCTCGCCGCCGTCCTGGCCGAGGGCCTGCGTGATCAGGGCATGGCGGTGGACGTGGCGTACGACGGCCGGCAGGCCGCGGCCAAACTCGACCTCAACGCCTACGACGTGGTCGTCCTCGACCGCGACCTGCCGGGAATCCACGGCGACACCCTCTGCCGGATGATCACTGACCGCGATGACCGCGTCATGGTCCTGATGCTGACCGCGGCCGGCGCGCCCGGCGACCGGGTCAGCGGCCTGACCCTGGGGGCCGACGACTACCTCGCCAAGCCTTTCCACTTCCCCGAGCTGGTCGTACGCATTCGCTCCCTGGCGCGCCGCCGGCCCTTCGCCCGCCCCCGCACCCTGCGCGCGGCGGGCGTCGAACTCGATCCCCTGGGCCGCACCGCCATCCGCGACGGCCGCCGGCTGGATCTGTCGGTCAAGGAGTTCGCCCTCCTCGAAGCCCTCCTGCGCGCCGTCCCCGCCTTTCTCAGCACCGAGGATCTGCTCGAACAGGTCTGGGACGAGCACGCCGACCCGTTCACCAACACCGTCACCGTCACCGTCGGCCGCCTGCGCCGCAAACTCGGCAGCCCTTCGATCATCACCACCACCCCCGGCGTCGGCTACCGCATCATCGACCCACTCGATTAGGAGACGACCTCCAGGGGGCAACGACGGGGCTTCGCGGGGCCTTGAGGGCGGGCGGTGCGGATCGGGTGCGGCGATTGCGGGCGCGGTCAGTCCAGGGCGAACGACCCTGTGGCGATCTCGCCTGCCGGCTCGTACGTACCGATCATGACGCCGGTGGTGGAGACCGTGCTGTCGACGAGCTTCAGCCCGGAGGGAAGGGTGCCTTCCGGGAACAGGCGTTTGCCCGACCCGATGACGAGGGGGAAGACCCACAGGCGGTACCGGTCGACGAGGTTGTGGCGCAACAGCGTCTGGATCAGGTTCCCGCTGCCGTGAACCTGCAGCTCCGGCCCGTCCTCCTGCTTGAGCGCCGCGATGCCCTCGGCCACGTCTCCCTCGATCAGGACCGACCTGTTCCACTCCAGCGTGGGGCGACCCCGCGACGCGACGTACTTGGTGGCGTCGTTCAACGGCTTGGATCCGGCCTCCTCCGGGACGTGCGGCCAGTGCGCGGCGAAGATGTCGTAGGTCTTGCGCCCGAGGACGAGGTCGAACGGCTTGCCCATCACCTCGCCCATGACCTGGTTCATCCGGTCGTCCCAGTAGTTCACCGACCAGCCACCGTGGGTGAACCCGCCGGTGTCGTCCTCTCCGGGTCCGCCCGGTGCCTGCATGACCCCGTCGAGGGTCAAGAAGGTGTTCAGGATCAGTTTCCTCATCTTCTGTGTCCTTTCGATCGGATCCGCTTCATGCGGATGGTGTTCCGGCACGGCACCGCGTCGTGCCGTGCCGCGGCGAACGCCGGGTACGGGCTCAAGGGCAGGTCCCGCTCCCGGTTCCGTGCCGGAGGCGAGTACCGGAACGAGCGGGTGCACGCCGGGTCGCCGCGGGCTGATCGGGACGGGCCGGTCAGCCGAAGCGTTCGGCCACCCAGCCGTCCCACGCGGCCTGCTCGTCGCGGCCCGCGAAGTTCTGGTGGCCGAGCACGAGGACGTCGCCGCGGTCGGTGCCGGAGTGGATGAACCGGTACAGGCCCTCGTCCGTCCGGACGCCCAGGTTGACCGGCAGGTTCGCGTAGTAGACGACCCCGGCGGAGCCGTCGGGAAGCCGGACGGCGTCACCCTCGGCGACGTCCGGCGTGACGTCCAGCGACTCTGTGACGATCTTCCAGATGGTGTCCGGGCCGCCCGCTCCGGGCCGGAAGGCCGTGGTGACCGACGGGGTGCGGCCGGTGAAGTACGTGAGGTACTGCTTGAGAGTCTCCAGGTAGATGGGCCAGCCGGCCTTCATCGCCTCGAACTCGGTCTCCCAGTCGTCGCCGAGCATGCCGTTCTGCACGATGCGCAGCACGGTCGTGCCGCCGCCACGCCCCTCGATGAGGTACTCGATCGCCATGAACCGGCCGTCGGGGGCCTCGGCGCCGCGGGTCACGAGGCGGGTGCCCGGCTCGTAGGCGGTGATCGTGGCCTTCTCGGTGTGGCCCGGCATCGTGAGGTCGGCGGGACCGCCGACGGACGTGCCGAGCTCGGTGCGTCCCATGAACCAGGAGTCGACGCCCGGCCCGGTCGCGATCGCGTCCCAGACCTGCTCGGGCGTGGCGCCGAACTCGATCTCCTGACTCAACTCGAACGGGTGCGTCATCGGGTTTCCTTCGTGCTCGGGTGGACGGCGGCGACGATTCGGTGGTCGCGGCCGTGCTGGGCGGCGGCCGGGTCCTCGATCACGGCGACTTCCTGCATGCCCAGAGATTAGCGCCCGACAAATTTTTTTGTCAAGGAAGAGTTGGTTATCGGTACTCCGCGATGCGCCGACATATATCGGCGCGGCGTCGAACGACACGGCTCCGGAGAGGACCGGCCGACCCCAGCGGACGTGCGTACCGGTGCGTGGTGATCTCGGGGGCGGCTGCGGAAGTACAAAGCCGGACAGGCCGGAGCGGTATGGGCCGCTCCGGCCTGTCCGGCCTGCTTGCTAGGGGAGGATCAGAGGTTCACTACTTCGGTTGCACGCAGAAGCGTCCACCGCATCCGCCGATGCCGCCGCCGGGCGAGCGGGGGGCGAGGTCCTCATACCGGATGACGTTGCCGTTGGGCATGACGATGTCGGTGGCGGCGGTGTCGCCGTTGCTCGCGAAGATGTCCTCGTAGATCTCCCAGACCTTCTTGGCGAAACCGAAGACCTGGCCCCAGTCGACGCCGTTGTTCCAGTGAACGATCTGCACGGCGTAGGTGCGGAGGGCGAGGTCCGGTGTCACCTGGCCGGTCCAGTTCTCGGTGCGGCTGGAGTAGCCGAAGGCGGTGCCGTTGACGCCCCAGCAGTCGCCGCCCACCGTGGCCAGGGCGCCGCCGTCGCGGTCCATGAGGATGGCCTTGGCGCACAGGCGCACGCCGGTGAGCCACACGCCCGACTGCACGGTCGAGGTCCCCTTGACGCTGCCGTCGTCGTAGACCTCCGCCCTGGTGTCGATGGTCTTGTTCTGGTTGTTGGCGTGCCAGGAATGCTTGCTGTTCTGCGCCACCAGCGTGGCCGCGTGCGCCGACGGCGCGACCAGACCCAGCCCGGCGAATGCCGTCACCATCACCAGCAGGCCGCCGAACAGTCTCCTGGCCATCGCCTTCACATCCCGGCGAAAGCCCGGAACGTCGTTTCTGAGAGCGGGGGATCGCATGCTTTCTCCATTGCCTTGGGATCGACCCCCTCACTATCAAGCTTCGTATTTCACCAGCTCAATGAGGGAAATTACGTACGTGTCGCCAAACCGGCGATCGTGTGGCAGTTCTCCGCGAACCTCGGCCCGGATGTCTGTCAGCACTCACCGTAGATCGGGATGACGGACCGGTTCCCGCGCATACGAACCCGCGAGATCCGGCAGGCGGCCGCCTCCGGTGGCCGAGATGGATCGCGGCGTTCACCCGGCCGGCGTCAGATCTGGACGGGCGTGGCCCGTGGACGCGCCGAAGACGCGCAACGAGGCTTCGGTGCGGTTGCTCACGCCGAGCTTGGCGTAGATGTTCCCGAGGTGTTTCTCCACCGTGCGAACGCTGATCCGCAGGACCTGTGCCGCCTGCGCGCTGGTGCGGCCGTTGGCGACGAGCCAGAGCACATCGGACTCGCGTGGGGTGAGGCCCGGACCGCCGATGGGCGTCGGCCCTTCCCCGCCCGACTCCGAGATCAGCAGGGCCGCGCTGCCGTGATGCCGGAACAGCCGCACGGTGAGACGGCGGGACCCGTGCGCCGTCGTGTAAGGCTGCGACGGCCGGCCCGGGAGAGGGACGCGGAGCTGCTCGGCCAGCCAGGCGTTCAGCTCATCGGGCAGCACGTCGCCTTCTCGCGCGGATATCCGGAAATACGTCGCCAGCAGCAGCCGCGCCGCTCTGTTGACGACCCGGACCTTGCCCATCGGACCGATCAGCACCACCCCGTACGCGGTGTCGTCGATCCCGTCCAGCGCGGCCAGCGCGGCTTCGAACCAGGAATGGGCCGCCGAGGCCGCGGACAGGTGAGCCGGATACGGCTGAGTGATCGTCACCGGCCTCTGCCCGGCATCGGTGAGGTCGTGGCCGCCGGCCGACGGGACAGATCGTCCGAAGCCGGAGACCCGGCTTCGCCCGGTGCGCGGAGTGGTTGGGTGGGATCGGTTTCGCGTAGCCCTGACACTCGGCAAGGCTACGACAGGGTGATCTTTAGCTATCATACGTAATTTCACTGATTATCAGGTGCGAGCGAAATACACCTGAGTCAGAGACCTGGACTCGCACCCGCCCGGCTGAACTCCTGGTCGGAGACCACCGGCCGACCGCCTCCGGTGTGAACGTTTCACGACCGCGGAGGGCCGCGCGCCAGGTACGGAGGCCACCGTACGGGGGCGTGGGCGAACGGCGTTGACCACGTGATCGCGAGTACGTACGTTGCCGCTGAAACATTCGGTGATCAGGGCCGAATGTTTCGGAACGGATCCGTCAACAGCCCTGCCGATGGGAGATTCCCGATGAGGCGCTTCGTGTCCGTGGTGCTTGCGGTGTGGCGTGAGGCCCGCCACCGAGACCGGCGTCGTGCGCCGAGCCGGTCCGTGCCGGTCGCCGGAGGGCCGTACGCGCAGGGCACGACCTCTATCCTCAGGGTGGCGGCCGTGGTGGCCGTCGCGGTCGCCGTCACCGCGGCGTCGCCCGCGCTCGGTGCCATGGGCGCGCGGAGCGGCGAGGGGACGCCCGGCCCCGTCGCGGGAAAGGTGACGCCCAAGATGGACGGGCACTGGGTCAACACCTGGGTGTCGATGCCGCAGCTGACCGAGCCGGGCAACATGCCGCCGGCCCCGTTCACCCAGGACGACCTGGTGCTGGCCGACAGCACGCTGCGGCAGACCGTTCGCACGTCCGTCGGCGGGCGGCAGATGCGGCTGCGCTTCTCCAACGCCTTCGGCGGCACGGCACTGCCCATCACCCGGGTGTCGGTGGCGCTCCCTGCCGGTGGCCAGGCCGGCGTCAGCGCCATCAAGGCCGGCACCTCCCGGCCGGTGACCTTCCACGGGAAGCCCTCGGTGGTCATACCGGTCGGGGCGCAGGCCGTCTCCGACCCGCTGAACTTCGAGCTGGCCCCCGGCTCCAACCTCACGGTGACGATCTATCTGGCCGAGGGGCAGAAGTCCGTCGACATCACCTCCCACCCCGGCTCCCGGACCACCTCGTACATGGTGGCCGGTGACCACGTCGACGCCGAGGACCTGCCCGGAGCCACCTCCACCGCTCACTGGTACTTCCTCAGCGGACTGGAGACGTGGTCCAAACGCACCACCGCGGGGGTCGCCATCGTCGGCGACTCGCTCACCGACGGCAGAGGCTCCACCACGAACGGCAACGACCGCTGGCCGGACCGGCTGCTCGACCGGTTGCAGGCCCACCCCGGCACCGGTGACATCGCGATCCTCAACCAGGCGGCCGGCGGGAACCGGGTGCTCAACGACGGCCTGGGTCCCAACGCCCTCGCACGGCTCGACCGCGACGTCTTCGCGCAGAGCGGGGTGAAGTGGCAGATCGTCTTCGAAGGCGTCAACGACCTCGGCACGGCCGAGGCCACCGAGGCCGCCCAGAAGCAGGTCGCGGCCGACCTGATCGCCGCCTACGACCAGATGATCATCCGGGCCCACGCCCACGGCATCCGCGTGTACGGTGCGACGCTGACGCCGTTCGGGGCCAACGAGATGTACGACGACGCCCAGGGATACCGGGAGGCGGCCCGGCAGACGGTCAACCAGTGGATCCGCACCAGCCGCCGGTTCGACGCGGTGATCGACTTCGATCGGGCGGCCCGCGACCCGGCCGACCTCCGGCGGTTGCTGCCCGCCTACGACGGCGGAGACCACCTGCACCTCAACCCGGCCGGCTACAAGGCGCTCGCCGACGCCGTCCCGGCCCGGCTGTTCCGCGACGAGCCGCTTCCGCGGGGGTTCGGCTTCGATTAGACGAGTCGTCACGAGGCCACGCGTACCGGTCGCACCCGGTGGCGTGGCCGGGCGGATTCCGCTCGGGCGGTGGGCTCAGGGGACCGTTCCGGCGGGCGGGGGGACGGTCACGGGTGATGCTGGTTGAATGATCACGTCATCGACCGCCGAAGGCCGTCACGCCGGGCATTCCAGAAAGGTCCACATGGTGATCAAGGGGCGGGACGAGGAGCGTGCGGCACTCGAACACCTCATCGCGGAGATGCGCGCGGGCGTCAGCGGGGTCCTCGTGCTCCGGGGTGAGGCCGGTATCGGCAAGAGCACCCTGCTCGACCATGCCACCCTGGTCGCGGGCCGGGCCGGGGGCGTGTCCGTCCTGCGGGTGACCGGAGTCGAGTCGGAGGCCGACTTCCCGTACGCCGCGCTGCACCGGCTGCTCATTCCCCTCCTGAAGGAGCCGAACGGGCTGCCGCCCTCCCAGGAACGGGCACTGCGGGTCGTGTGCGGCCTGGAGGAGGGACCGGTCGCCGACCGTTTCCTGGTCGGGCTGGCGACGCTGACGCTGCTGGCGGAGGCCGCCACGCGGGAGCCGCTGCTGTGTTGCGTGGACGACGCCCAATGGCTCGACCGGGAGTCGCTTCACGTGCTGACCTTCGTCGGCCGCAGGGTCCACGCCGAGGGGATCGGCCTGCTGTTCGCCGTTCGCGAGGGCGGCACCGGCCTGGAGGACCTGCCGGTCACCGAGATCACCGGTCTGGAGGAGCGGCACGCACTCGAACTCCTGCGTTCGGTGGCGACCGGCCCGCTCGACACCCGCGTCGCCGTACGCATCGTCGCCGCGACCACCGGGAACCCGCTGGCGTTGATCGACCTCGGCCGGGAGCTGTCGTCCGATCAGCTGCTGGGCGGCATGTCGCTGCCCGACCCGCTGCCCGTGGGCGAGCGGCTGCAGGATCACTATCTCCGGCAGGTGCGAGGGCTGCCTCGGGAGACGCGGACATGGCTGCTGCTCGCCGCCGCCGAACCGGGTGGCGACCTCGGCCACATCGGACGGGCCGCCGAGTCGCTGGGGATCGAGCCCGAGGCCAGCGGCCCGGCCGAGGACCTGCGGCTGCTGACGCTGCGGGCCACCGCCGGCTTCCGGCACCCGCTGATCCGTTCCGCCGTGTACGGCGGCGCCACGAGCGTGGAGCGGCGACGCGTCCACACCGCACTGGCCGCGGCCACCTCCCGGCCCGCCGACGCCGACCGGCGGGCCTGGCACCTGGCCGCCGCCGCGGTGGAACCCGACGAAGGCGTCGCCGCCGAGCTCGAACACTCCGCGGACCAGGCCGGCGGACGCGGCGGCTACGCGGCCCGCGTCACCTTCCTGAGCCGGGCGGCCGAGCTGACGCCCGAAGGCCCCCGCCGCGTCGAACGAACGCTGGCGGCGGCCGAGGCCGCCTTCACCGCGGGAGCGCCGCTGCAGGCGCAGACCCTGCTGGACGGCATCGACGCCGCGACGATCGACGACATCGGCCGGGGCCGGGCACTGGTGGTGCGCGCGGGCGCGCTGATGGCGCTGGGCGGTGAGGGAGCGTTCGCGCAGGCGCCCCTCCTCTGTCTGAACGCCGCGCTCGCCTTCGGCGAGAAGGCGCCGGACCTGGCCCGTGACGCTCTGCTGGACGCGGTCGAGCACACCATCCGCGCCGAGCACCTGATCCGGGACACGACGCCGGCCGAGATCGCCCGGGCCGCCGAGGACCTTCTGGCGCGCACGGACACCCCGACCGTGCGCGACCTGATACTGCGCGCCTTCGCCGTGCTGGTCACCGACGGCTATGAGCAGGCCGTTCCCCACCTGCGGCGGGCCTCGCGGGCGCTGCTGGACCCCGAGACCTCCGAAGAGCACGTCCTGCGCCGCTACACCGGGGTTGTCACGATGTCCATGCTGCTGTGGGAGGAGGACCTGCACAACGGCATCATCGACCGGGCGGCCGGCATCGCCCGCAGGACCGGTGCCCTGTGGCGCCTGGACACCGCCCTGTACTGCGCGGCGATGTCCCAGACCAACCTCGGCGAGCTGGTCGCGGCCGACGGCCTGCTGCTGGAGGGCCACCAGATCCGCTCGGCGATCGGTGCGACCGACGAGGTGTGGGCGATCTACCGGCATCCCGAGCTGCTCGCCTGGCACGCCGAGATCGACGGCCTCCCCGAGATCCTGCAGGGGTCGATGCAGGCGGCCAACTGGCTGGGCGTCGGCGCCGTCGAGTCGATCGGGCGCATCGGCCTGGTGGTCCTGGCGTTGGGCCGGGGCGACTACGCGCAGGCCCGTACGCTCGCCCACGACCTGATCGAGTCCGACACGATGGGTGTGCACTCCCGGGTGCTTCCACACCTGGTCGAGGCGGCCGTGCGCTCGGGCGACCGCGTACTGGCGACGGCGACGCTGCACACGCTGGAGTCCCGGGCGAGGGTGGCAGGCAACCCGTGGGCGCTGGGCCTGCTGGCGCGCTCGCAGGCCCTGCTCGCCTCCGCGGACCACGCCGAGCCGCTCTACCGTCAGGCGATCGACCTGCTCTCCGGGACGCGGGCGCGCTCGGACCTCGCCCGCGCCCACCTGGTGTACGGCGAGTGGCTGCGGCGGCAGAAGCGCCGCAGGGACGCCCGTGACCAGTTGCGCACCGCCTTGGCGATGTTCGAGCGGATGCGGGCCGCCGGATTCGCGGCGCGAGCCGCCCAGGAGTTGTCGGCGACGGGGGAGACCGCCCGGCGCGGGACGGCCGACACGGTGACCGTCCTCACCCCGCAGGAGCTCACGATCGCCAGACTGGCCAGAGGCGGCGCGACCAATTCCGAGATCTCCGCCCAGCTGTTCATCAGTGTCAGCACCGTCGAGTATCACCTGCGGAAGATCTTCCGCAGGCTCGGCGTCACCTCGCGGCGGCACCTCGGCCGATCCCTCCCCGACTGATCGCGGTGACGACCACGCGCAGGTCCGGGGCCGGGCCGGGCCGGGCCGGACCCGGCTCGCCCGTCCGCGCCCGGACCCGGTACCCGGCCGAGGCCGGGTGACGAACCGATAGGTTGAACCGCATGGCTGTTGCGTTGATCGACTCCGGGCTGGGACTTCTCCCGACGGCAGGATGGCTTCGGTATCTCCGTCCCGACCTCGACCTCGTGCTGTGCCTGGATCCCGAGGGCATGCCGTGGGGGCCTCGCAGTGAGGCGTCGATCACCGAACGGGTCCTGGCGGCGGCGAAGGCGGTCGCCGAGATGGAGCTCGACGCCATCGTGGTTCCGTGCAACACCGCGAGCGTCACGGCTCTGGACGCGCTGCGGGCGATGTTCGAGCCCGGCGTGCCGGTGGTGGGAACGGTGCCCGCGGTGAAACCGGCGGCCGCCACCGGTGAGCCGTTCGCCGTGTGGGCCACCGCCGCGACCACCGCGAGCGACTACCAAGCGCGCCTGATCGACGCCTTCGCCAACGGGCGACCCGTCGAACGGGTGGCATGCCTCGGGCTCGCCGAGGCGGTGGAGCGCGGAGACCTCGAAGCGGCGCGCGAGGCCATCGCCGACGCGGCGAAGCGAACGCCCGGGCACTGCACGGGGGTGGTCCTCGGGTGCACCCACTACCCGCTGGTCAGTGCGGAGATCGCGGCCAGTATGCCCGGCGTCGCCAATCTCTACGACAGCGCCGAGGCGGTGGCCCGCCAGACCTTGAGGCGTCTGAACCTGCCCGAGCGATCCGACACCGGTCTCGGCGCGGTCGAGGTCCTGCTCAGTGGCAGGGCCGGGACGCTTCCCGCGAGCGCGCACGTTTTCCCTCTCGGCCGCGCCATCGCCTCGGGTGAACGGATCACCCGTGACCTCCTGCCGGAGGCGACCTCCCGCACGCCCGGTCACTGATCGTCGCTCCCCGCATGCCGTGCACCCCATCGGACGCCCCGTAAGGATGTCGGCGATGTCCGCTTTATCCGACTGTGACTTGACGTCGAACGCGTCCAGCCGGTTACATTCCCTCATCCCGTAAACGTTTTCAGGGTTTTCTACATCACCCCTGTAAACGTTTACCGACTTTGACGACCGAGGTGACACGTGAATGAAGGGCCGACGATCACGACGATCGCCCAGCACGCGGGCGTGTCGATCGCCTCGGTGTCGCGCGTGCTCAACGGGCTACCCACCAGGGCCGAAACCGAACGCCGCGTGATGAGCTCCGCACGGGAGCTCGGCTACGTGCCGAACTCGATGGCCAGGTCGCTGAAGTCCAGGCGCAGCAACCAGATCGGCTTCGCGATGGCCGACATAGGCAACCCGGTGTACCTCGCGATGATCCGCGAGATCCAGCCGGTGCTCAAGGAGGCCGGCTACCGGCTCGTCCTGCACTCCACCAACGTGGACGCCGCCGACGAGATCAGCGTGCTGCGCGGCCTCGGGGAGCGGTATGTGGACGGCCTCATCATGATCCCGCTGCGTGTGACCGACGAGCACCTGAAGATGTTCGCCGCCGCCCGCGCGCCGATCGTGATCATCGGTTCGGTCCCCGAGGGCACTCGCGTCGACAACGTGAGGACCGACTCACGTCTGGGGGTGCGCCTCGCCGTCGAGCACCTTCACGGCCTCGGCCGCAGGCGGATCGGCTTCGTGAACGGCCCGCTCGACACCATCCCCGGCGCCGCCCGCTCGGCCGCCTACACCGAGGCGCTGGCGGCGCTCGGCCTGCCGTACGACCCCGGCCTGGTGCAGGTGGGCGACTTCTACCGCCCGGAAGGCGCCCGGGCCACGGCCCGACTGATCGAACGCGCGCCCGACCTCGACGCGCTGCTGTGCGCCAACGACCTGATCGCGCTCGGGGCGCTCGACGTCCTGCGGCGCGAGAGACGGCGGGTGCCGGAGGACGTCGCCGTGGCGGGCATGGACGACACCGACCTCGCCACCGTGGCCTGGCCCCCGCTGACCAGCGTCTCGCTCGGCTCGGCCGAACGCGGCCGGGCGGCGGCCGAGCTCCTGCTCGACCGGCTGGCCCGCGGTGACCGCGCGCCCCGAGCGGTCACCGTCGAGCCCCGGCTCGTGATCCGCGCCTCGACCACGGGGGAGGAGAACTCATGACTTTGACGGCCGACAGGACGCGAAAGCCCGCCACGGGTCACGGCGGGGCGAAGAAGAGGAGCCGGCAGGGGCGCGAGACGTTAGTGCTCATGCTGCCGGCGCTCGTGCCGGTGCTGATCTTCAGCGTCGGACCGCTGCTCTACGGCATCTTCCTCGCCTTCACCGACGCCAGGTCGGGGCGCAACGCCGTGACCTCCTTCGTGGGCCTGTCGAACTTCGGCGAGCTGATGACCGACGCGGACTTCTGGGCGTCGTTCCGCATCGGCCTGATCTGGGCGGTCTCGGTCACCGTGCTGCAGTTCCTGGCCTCGCTGGGGCTGGCCCTGCTGCTCAACGAGAACCTGCGGTTCCGGTCGTTCGCCCGGGTGCTGGTCCTGGTGCCGTGGGCCATGCCGCCCGTCGTCATCGGGCTGATGTGGCGGCTCGTCTACCACCCGAACGCCGGGATCCTCAACAGCATGCTGCAAGAGGCCGGCCTGCTCGACCACAACATCGACTGGCTCAACAACTTCTCCATCGCGCTACCCGCGGTGATCGTCGTCGGGATCTGGACGGGCATGCCGCAGACGACCGTCGTGCTCCTGGCGGGACTGCAGAGCGTGCCCAAGGAGCTGTACGAGGCCGGCCACATGGACGGGGCCTCGACCTTCCGGCGCTTCTGGAGCATCACGCTGCCGCAGCTGCGCCCGGTCATCGTGACGATCACGTCCCTGGACTTCGTCTGGAACATCAACCAGTTCGGCCTGGTCTACGTCCTCACCCAGGGCGGGCCGGGCGGGCAGACCAGGCTGCCGATGCTCTTCGCCTACGAGGAGGCCTTCCGCTACGGCTTCTTCGGGTACGCGGCCACGCTCGGCGTCGCCTTCGTGATCGTCGTGCTGGCCGTGCTGGGCCTCTACATATGGCGGCAGCTGCGAGAGGCGAACTGACATGCGCAGACCACTGCAGTACCTCGCCCTGCTGGGCTACGTGATCTTCCTGGCCTTCCCGATCGTCTGGCTGCTGTCCACGGCGCTCAAGTCGTCGCGGGAGATGGCGAGCCTGGTCCCGACGTGGATCCCGCGCCACCCGATCCTGTCGAACTTCGCCGACGCGTTCAGCGAGCAGGACCTCGTCGGCAGCGCGCTGCGCAGTCTGGCGGTGGCGGTCGCGTGCTCGGTGCTGACCATCGTGATCGCGCTGCCCGCCTCGTACGCGATGGCCCGCCACCGCTCGCTCATCAGCAGGTTCGCGGTCGGCTGGGTGCTCGTCAGCCAGGTCTTCCCGTTCATCCTGATCATCATCCCGCTCTTCATGGTGCTGCGGAGCCTGGGCCTCGTGAACACCCTGCCCGGCCTCACCGTCGTGCACGTCACCTTCGTGCTGCCGTTCGCGCTGTGGATGCTCCAGGGGTACGTGCGTGCGGTGCCGCGTGAACTGGAGGAGGCCGCGGCGGTCGACGGCGCGGGCCGGATCCGCTCCCTGGTGAAGATCGTCGCGCCGCTGCTCGCCCCCGGCGTGGTCGCCACGGCGCTGTTCGCGTTCATCTCCTCCTGGAACGAGTTCCTGTTCGCACTGGTCGTCCTCAAGGACCCCGACGTGGCGACCCTGCCACTGACCCTCGTGAAGTTCACCGGCGCGGAGGGGGTCGTACGGCTCGGCCCGCTCGCGGCGGCGTCACTGCTCGCGACGATCCCGAGCCTGGTGTTCTTCGCGATCATCCAGCGACGACTCAGATCGGGCCTGATGGCCGGTGCCGTCAAGGGATAGCACCAAAAGAAACCCCCTCAACCATGGCGAAGCCACAGCATCCCCCGAAGGAGAATCACTTGCGTACCAGAACCGCACTCGCGGTGGCGGCGGTCATGACGGCCGCGCTGACGGCCGGCTGCTCGTCGGCCGGAGGCACCGGCGCCGGCGGCGGTGACCAGGCCTCCGGGCCGGTGAGCCTGAAGTTCCTGAGCCTCGCCTGGCAGAAGGAGTCCATCGCCGCGAACAAGCAGCTCGTCGACGAGTGGAACAAGGCCAACCCCGACACCCAGGTCGAATACGTCCAGGGTAGCTGGGACAACGTCAACGACCAGCTCGTCACCTCGTTCGAGGGCGGTGACCCGCCGGACGTCATCCACGACGACTCCCCGGCGCTCGCCGGCTTCGCCTCGCGCGGCTACCTCATGGACCTCACCGGCAAGCTTCCCGCCGAGCTGAAGAGCGACATCCCCCAGCCCGCCTGGGACACCGTGACCTTCGCCGACGGCAAGGGCGGCCAGGGCGTGTACGGCGTGCCCTTCCTCCAGGAGTCGCAGGTCATCATCGCCAACAAGAAGCTGCTCGACGCGGCGAAGGTCCGCATCCCGACCCCCGAGGCCCCCTGGACCTGGGACGAGTACGCCGAGATCAGCAAGAAGCTCACCAAGGACGGCGTCTTCGGGGTGGCCTGGCCGCTGAAGGCGCCCGTCAACAAGGTGCTCAACCTCGGCCTGAACTTCGGCGGCACCTTCTTCACGACCGACGGCACCAAGGCCACGGTCAAGGTCGGTCCCGAGGAGCGCGAGGTGCTCCAGCGCATCCACGACCAGCTCTACAAGGACAAGTCGGCCGACCCGTCCGCGCTCGGCATGGGCACCGCCGACCCGCTGCCCGGTTTCTACGCGGGCAAGTACGCCATGCTCCCCGCGGGTGTCTACCTTCGCCAGCAGGTCGTGGAGCAGGCCCCGCCCGGCTTCGAGTGGATCACGATCCCGCCGCTGAAGGGCACCACCTCCGAGCAGGGCGCCACGTCGCAGACCCTGTCGGTCGCGGCCGACAGCGCGTACCCCGACCAGGCGACGAAGTTCATCGCGTTCTTCCTGAACAGCACCAACCAGGCCAAGCTCGCCAAGGGCGACTGGCTGCTCCCGACCAGCATGAAGGCCGCGAGCGACCCGTCGATGACGACGACGGAGAACGGCTGGGACGTGGCGACCGCCTCCGCCAAGGACCTCGTGGTCGCCCCCTACCTGCGGGTGAACGGGTTCGACGAGTGGAAGAGCAAGGTGGCGACGCCCACCCTGCAGCAGTACTTCGCCGACAAGATCACCCTTGACCAGGCGGCCGAGACGCTCGTCGCGGAGGGCAACAAGGTGCTGGAGCGTTACAACAAGTGAAACTGAACCGCGCCCGGGGGTGCCTGCTCGGCCTGGCGGCCGGCGACGCCCTCGGGCGGCCCGCCGAGAACCTCGCCCCGGGGGAGATCGCCCGGCGCTGGGGCCGTCTCACCGAGATCGAGCCGGGCATGGGCGGCACCGACGACACCGAGTACACCGTCTTCGCCTCCTCCCTGCTGTGCAAGTACGGCTCGGCGATGACCTCCTCCGACGTCGCCAGGGAGTACCGCGAGCAGATCATCCCGAACATCGAGGGACCGATGCGCGGCGCGGGCTTCTCCGAGCTCGGGGCCATCCAGGCGCTGCGCCGGGGCATCGAGCCACCGCTGTCCGGTCTGTGGCACCAGCACGGATGGTCGGACGGGCTCGCCATGCGCGCCGCGCCGTACGGGATCTTCGCGACCGGCGACCCGGACGAGGCGGCCCGGCTGGTGGCGGTCGACGGGGTGGTGAGCAACAGCGGCGAGGGCGTGTACGGCGGCCAGGCCGTCGCCGCCGCGGTGGCCGTCGCCATGACCGGGGCCTCGCCGAACGAGGTCGTCGAGGCCGGGATCGCCGCCGTCCCCGAGGACTCCTGGACCTCCCGCAACCTGCGGGCCGCCGTCGCGGCCGTCGCGGCGGGATCGGCCGAGGAGCTGTACGAGGCCGTGGTCGTGCGCCACTACCCCTGGACGGACCTCGCGCCCGAGGCGGTCGCGCTGGCCTTCGCCGGATACCTCATGGGCGCGGGCGAGGTCGAGGAGTCCGTGGTGTCGGCCGCCAACCTCGGCAGGGACGCCGACACCACCGCCGCGATCGCCGGCGCCCTCGCAGGGGCGGGGCGCGGCGAGAGCGCCGTACCGGCGCGGTGGGCAGGGGAGATCGGCCCGGTCACGGGCAGGTGCCTTCCGGTCGTCGCCGGGCGTCACGTGCTCGACGTCGCCACCGAGCTGGTGGCCGCGACGGAGAGACCGGTGTGAACGCCCGCGCGAGCCGGCGGGCACGTTCACGGCACCGGTCCGAAGGATGTTCACGGCACCGGCCTGAGAGATAAAGGAGAGACATGTCATCGGGGGACAGGATCCGCGGGGCCTTCATCGGCCTCGCGATCGGCGACGCGGCCGGTTGGCCGTCCGCGCGGCACCGCTCCGCGCTGCTCGCGCCCTGGAGCAGGCGGCTCGGGCGGGAGCTGGACGGCTTCGCCGAGGAGCATCGGGTCACGACTCCGCCCGTGCCCTTCACACTGAACCAGCCCGTCGAGCCGCTGGCGATCGGGCCGTCCGACGACGCCGAGTGGCTGGCCTGGACCGCGCTCACCATCCATGAGGACCGCGCCGAGGCCTTCGGCAGGCTGGCGGGCCGGTCGGACCTGCGCGTGCGGATCTCCGTGCGCTCGGCGCTGGACAACCTGGCGGCGGGCAAACGGCCCCCGGCCAGCGGTCACGACAACCCGCACTTCTTCGACGACGCGGCGGCCGTACGGGCCGTCGCCTTCGGGGCGATCGGAGCCGACCCGAGGGCCGACGCCTCGGTCACCAACGCCGGGGACGGCGTCCACGCGGCGATGGCCGTGGCGGCGGCGGTCACCGAGCTGGTGGCGGGCGCCTCGATGGTCTCGGCCGTCGAGGCGGCCCTGGCCGAGCTGCCCGAGGACACCGCGATCGGTTACGCGACGAGGACGGCGCTCGCGGTGGCGCGAAAGGCGGGCGACCCCTTCGCGGCGGTCCCTGCCCTGGACGCGGCCCTGCTCGACCACGTCTACAGCTACGGCGTCGCGGCCTCGCAGACGGTCGCGGTGGCGCTCGCGCTCGCGGAGGTGTCGCAGGGCTCGCTCAGCGCGGCCGTGCCCGCCGCCGCGTGCCTGCCCTCGCTCGCCGACTCCGCCCCCGCGCTGACCGGGGCGCTGACCGGGGCTTTCACCGGGTACGAAGCGCTTCCGGAAGGCTGGCGGGCCGCGGCGCGCACGCTGACCGGCTGCGGCCTGCCGGACCTGGCAGGAACGGATCTCATCGACATCGCTGGAGGACTCGCATGACGCCGCAGGACGATCTGCTGACCGACAAGGCCGTCGGATGTGTGACGGGCGCGGCGGTCGGCGACGCGCTCGGCGGCGCGACCGAGGGCTGGACGTCCGAGCAGATCCAGGACCGCTACGACGGGTACGTGACGGGCATCGTCCCGCCGTACTTCGAGGACTGGCGCAACGCCCGTCCCATCGCCCCGTACCACAAGGGCGACGGCCACGTCACCGACGACACCCTGATGACCCACGCGCTGATCCGCGTGTACGAGAAGGCCGGCCGGCACCTGGACGCGTACGCGGCGGCCGAGTACCTGGTGCCCGAGATGATGGGCGAGAAGCGCTGGATCCCCGAGCTGGAGGCCGAGGCCCTGCCCCTGCAACGGGTCTTCCTCGCTGAGAAGTGGCTGGTCCTGCGCCTGCACTACGGCCACGTCGACCCGCGCGAGGCGGGCGTCGGCAACATCGTCAACTGCGGCGCCGCCATGTACATGGCACCGGTCGGCATCGTGAACGCGGCCAACCCCGACGCGGCGTACGCCGAGGCCGTCGACCTGGCGGGCGCCCACCAGTCCAGCTACGGCCGGGAGGCCGCCGGGGTGCTCGCCGCCGCCGTCGCCGAGGCCATGCGCCCGGGCGCGAGCGCGGACTCGGTGGTCGCCACGTGCCTGCGCCTGGCGCGGGACGGCACGCGGGCCGCCATCGAGGCCGTCTGCGAGCGGGCACGGGACTTCGGCCACTGGGAGGGATCGTTCGGCGCGCTGCGCGAGGCCGTCGCCCCCTACGACACCGTCGCGGAGACCTACCGTGACCAGGGGCTCGGAGCCCGGAGGCCGAGCCGCCTGCACAGCATCGAGGAGTTGCCGCTGGCGCTCGCCTTCCTGCTGATCGCCGGGGGCGACTACCGCGACACCGTCCTCGGGGGCGTGAACTACGGCCGTGACGCCGACTCGATCGCCAGCATGGGCGGGGCGATCGCCGGGGCGCTCTCGGGCGCCAAGGCGGTGCCCTCGGAGTGGCTCGACCCGGTGGCGGAGGCCAGCAGGATCGACCTGGTGGCCCCCGGCGTGTCCATCGCCGAGGTGGCCCGCCGCCTCCACGTCGCCGACCTCGCCACCCGCCGGGCCCACGAGAGCGCCTTCACCTCCCTGACCTGGGACACCTCCGCGGGCGAGACGGCATGACCGGCCGGACCCGGGATCGGCGGAGGGCGGACGGCGTGACCGCTTCGATCAGGGACGTCTCAGCGGGGGAGAGGGCATGACCGATCGCCTGATCCGGCTGACCTGGGTGCAGCCGGAGGACCTGGTCGGCCACGAGCTGCGCCAGGCGGCCCAGGACGGCCGCCGGGCGGAGGCCGCGGGGATCGCCGCCCGGTGGCACTCCGCCGGAGGGCACGACGCGCCGCCCCGGGCGGGGGCCTCTCCGGAACCCGCCACGCCGGAGCTGCGCCGCCTGGCCGGGGAACTGCTGGACGAGCTGGCCGCGATCCCGTCCCCCCTTCCCGAGCCGTCCGGGCTTCCCGGCATCCTTGCGAGCGCTCCCGGAGCCCCGGCCCCGGTGGCCGCCGACCCCGGCGGGCTCTCCGAACGGCTGCTCGGCGCGTGGCTCGGGCGCGCCGCCGGGTGCGTGCTGGGCAAGCCGGTGGAGAAGATCCCCCGCGAGGGCATCAGGGAGATCGCGGAGGCCACCGGCAACTGGCCCATCCGGGGCTGGTTCACCGCGGCCGGCCTTCCCGGCGACGTGGCGGCCCGCTGGCCGTGGAACAGGCGCAGCGCCGTCAACTCCCTGGCCGAGAACATCGACGGGGTGCCCGAGGACGACGACCTCAACTTCCCGCTGCTGTCCCTGTCCCTGCTGGAGCGCTTCGGCCGGGACTTCACCACCGCGGACGTCGCCGCGATGTGGCTGGACGAGCTGCCCGCGGGCCGCGTCTTCACCGCCGAACGGGTGGCGTACCGCAACCTGCTCGACGGGGTGGAGCCACCGGGCACGGCGACGTGGCGCAACCCGTTCAGGGAATGGATCGGCGCGCTGATCAGGGCGGACGTGTACGGCTGGGTCAACCCGGGCGACCCCCGCACCGCGGCCGAGTTCGCCTGGCGGGACGCCCGTCTCAGCCACACCGCCAACGGGATCTACGGCGCGATGATGGTCGCGGCCATGTGCGCGAGCTCCCTCGTCGCCTCCTCGGTCAGGGAGGTCGTCGCCGCGGGGCTCTCCGTCGTCCCCGCCGGGTCGCGGCTGGCGCGAGCCGTACGGGACGCCGTCGCCGACGCGGAGTCCGAGCCGGACTTCGAGCGGGTGGTGGACCGGCTGTACGAGCGTCACGGCGGCCTGCACTGGGTCCACACGATCAACAACGCGGCGCTGGTCGCGGCGGCCCTGACCCATGGGCGCGGGGATTTCACGGCCTCGATCGCCGGGGCCGTCGCCGGAGGCTGGGACACCGACTCGGCGGGAGCGACGGTGGGATCGATCGCGGGCGGGCTGCTCGGCGCGTCAGGGATCCCCGCCGAGTGGGCGCTGGAGAACCGGCTGGCCAGCGGCATGCGAGGTTTCGACGGCATCGGCTTCGACGAGCTCACCCGCCGTACCCTGGCGGTCGCGGGGGCACAGCCGTGCGACCCGGCGTCATGACCCGCCCGTCCCGGCGGTCGCGGGCAGCCGGTCACCACCGGGTGACGGGCGAGCGAGAGGACAGAGCATGATCTCGGTTTTCGGCAGCGCCAACATGGACCTGGTCGCCTACACCGCGACCGCCCCCAGGCGTGGCGAGACGGTGACCGGCCGGGCGTTCGGCACGGTGCCCGGCGGCAAGGGCGCCAACCAGGCCGTCGCCGCGGCCCGCGCCGGCGCCGAGGTCGCGTTCGTCGGCGCGGTGGGGGACGACGCCTTCGGGCCGGTCATGCGAGAGACCCTGGAGTCGGCGGGCGTGGACGTGAGCCGCCTCCGGGTCGTGCCGGGCTCCTCGGGCATCGCCCACATCGTCGTCGACGACGAGGGCGGCAACTCCATCATCGTGATCCCCGGCGCGAACGGCACCGTGACGGGCGTCTCTCAGGACGATCTCTCCGTCATCGCCCGCTCCGACGCGCTGCTGCTCCAGCTCGAACTGCCCATGGAGGCCGTGGTGGCCGCGGCCCGCCAGGCCGAGGTCCCCGTGATCCTCACTCCCGCCCCGGCCCGGGAGCTGCCGTCCGAGCTGCTCGGCGCCGTCGCCCTGATCGTGCCCAACGAGCACGAGGCCGAGGCGATCACCGGTCTCGCCGACCCCGGCGAGGCACTCGAGGCGCTGCTGGACCTCGTCCCCGAAGCCGTGATCACCCTCGGCGGGCGGGGCGCGCTGTACGGCTCGCGTTCCGGCGAACGGCTGCGCGTGCCCGCCGTACCGGTGAAGGCGGTCGACACCACGGCGGCGGGGGACACCTTCGTCGGCGCGCTGGCCGTGGCGCGGGCCGAGGGCAGGCCGCAGGCGGAGGCCCTGCGGTTCGCCGCCACGGCGGCGGCCCTGTCGGTGCGGCGCGAGGGCGCCAGCACGTCGATGCCCACCCGCGCCGAGATCGACGCGGCACTGCGGTGACCGCCGCCGGGCCCGCCCGCGTCCCGGCGACGGTCACCGGACGCCGATCCTCGCCGCGTCGAGCCGTACGGGGACACCGCGCCGAGCCCCCGGCGGGCGTGGCCGAGAACATGGAGGAACACCGATGAAAGCCCTGGAAGGCGTCCGCGTCCTCGACCTCGCGACGCTGTTCGCCGGACCGATGGCGGCGATGCTGCTCGGTGACTTCGGCGCGGAGGTCGTCAAGGTCGAGCACCCGGCCAAGCCGGATCCCTCGCGAGGGCACGGGCCCGGCGGTCTGTGGTGGAAGATGCTCGGCCGCAACAAGCGGGCCATGACCCTGGATCTGTCCACGACCGAAGGCCAGGACCTGCTCCTCGCCCTGGTGCGCGACGCCGACGTGGTCGTCGAGAACTTCCGGCCGGGAACGCTGGAGCGGTGGAACCTCCCCTACGACCGGCTCCGTGAGGTCAACCCGCGCCTGGTGCTCGCCCGGGTCACGGGCTTCGGCCAGTTCGGGCCGTACGCGAAACGGCCCGGGTTCGGCACGCTCGCCGAGGCGATGAGCGGGTTCGCCGCGATGACCGGCGAGCCCGACGGGCCGCCGACCCTGCCGCCGTTCGGCCTGGCCGACGGCATCTGCGCCCTCGCGACGGCCTACGCCGTGATGGCGGCGCTTCGCGCGCGTGAATCCACCGGGGTGGGGCAGGTGGTCGACATGTCGATCATCGAACCCATCCTGACGGTGCTCGGGGCCCAGCCGACGATCTACGACCGGCTCGGGATCGTGCCGCCCCGCACCGGCAACCGTTCGGTGAACAACGCGCCGCGCAACACCTACCGGTGCGCGGACGGCTCCTGGGTGGCGGTGTCGACCTCGGCGCAGAACATCGCCGAGCGGGTCATGCGTCTGGTCGGCAGGCCCGAGTACATCGCCGAGCCGTGGTTCGCCACCGGCGCGGGACGGGTCGAGCACGCCGCCGAACTCGACGAGGCCGTCGCCGCCTGGGTCGCCGCGCGGACCCGCGACGAGGTGCTGACCGTGTTCGAGGAGGCACAGGCCGCGGTGGCGCCGATCTACGACGTGCGCGACGTGCTGACCGATCCGCAGCTCACCGCCCTGGACGCCGTCACCACCGTGGAAGACCCCGAGCTCGGGCCGCTGCGGATGCAGAACGTCATGTTCCGGCTGTCGGACACCCCGGGAGAGATCCGCTGGACCGGCCGTCCCCACGGCGCCGACACCTCCGGCCTGTTGTCGGAGCTGGGCCTGTCGGCCTCGGACATCGAGACACTGCGAGAGAAGGGAGTGGTCTGATGCCGGACCGCCCGCCCGAGACGGACCCGGCCATCCCGCACGCGCCGCCTACGAGGGGAGCCGGGTCGTGCTGACCTTTCTGTACGCGCCCGCCGACCGGCCGGCGCTCGTGGCCAAGGCGCTCGCCGGGCCCGCCGACGTGGTCATCGTCGATCTGGAGGACGCCGTCGCGGCGGACGGCAAGGGCCAGGCCCGGGCGGAGCTCGTACGGCTGCTCGCCTCTCCTCAGCCGCGTGTCCAGATCAGGATCAACGACGTGCGCACGGCCTGCGGCCAGGCGGACCTGCTGGCCATCGGAGCCCTGTGCTCGGGCACGGCCGGCATCCGGGTGCCGAAGGTCGAGTCGGCCGCCGACGTCCGTGACGTCGCCGAGGCCGTGCCGGGCATCGCGTTGCACCCGCTCGTCGAGTCGGCCCTCGGCCTCGAACGGGCCTACGAGATCGCCTCGGCCGATCCGGCGGTGGCGAGCATCGGCCTGGGTGAGGCGGACCTGCGTGCGGACCTGGGCGTCAGCGACGAGGCGGGCCTGGCCTGGGCGCGGTCGCGGGTGGTGGTCGCCGCCCGCGCGGCCGGACTGCCGTCGCCCGTCCAGTCGGTCTACACCGACTTCCGCGACCTGGAGGGCCTGGCCGAGTCGTGCCGCGTCGGCCGTTCCATGGGTTTCCGCGGCCGGGCCGCCATCCACCCGGCCCAGCTCGCGGTCATCGAGGCCGCCTACCGCCCGACGGAGGAGGAGGTCATGGCCGCCAACGAGGTCGTGGCGGCGGCCGGAGTCGGCGCCGTGGCGCTCCCGGACGGCCGCTTCGTCGACGAGGCCGTCGTCCGCCAGGCCAGAAGCGTCCTCACCGACGCCCTCCGCACCCCGTCGATCGGCTCGGGCTGACGAGACGGCCGGTGCGGCCGCCTCGCAGATCCGAAGGCCGGACTCGCGATGGTCTTCAAGCCGGTCGAGCCGCCCCGGGCCCGCCTTCATGGCCGGGCCCGGGGCGACGGCGTCTCGCCCGGAGTGCCGCTCAGTCCGCCTGCGGAAAGGGAACGGTCACGAACCGGCGGAGGGCGCCGTGGCCGGAGTCGGGGCGAGGGGGTGCGGTGCCACCGGGGCCGGAGCCGGGCGGCGGCGAGGGAGGAAGGCCGCGAAAACGAAGGCGACGAGAGCCGCCCCGGCGCCGATGGCCATGACCGTGCGGAAGCCGTTCGCGGAGGGGAAGGTGGCGGCGCCGACGGTGGTGGTCATCTGGGCCAGGACGACGCCGGCCACCGCGCTGGAGATCGAGGTGCCCATGGACCGCATCAGCGTGTTGAAACTGTTGGCGGCGGCCGTCTCCGACACCGGCACGGCCGCCATGACCAGCGCGGGCATGGCTCCGTACGCGAGGCCGATGCCGGCTCCGATCACGGCGGAGACGAGCACGAGGTGCCAGACGGCGGACATCAGCGCGATGCTCAGGCCGTAGCCGGCGGCGACCACGATGGCGCCGAGCATCAGTGTCACCTTCGGGCCCTTGGCCTTCGAGATCCGCGCGGACAGAGGTGCCGTGACCATCATCACCAGACCGGACGGCGCCAGCACCAGGCCCACGGCCAGCATCGACTGGCCCAGGCCGTAGCCGGTGGCCTTCGGCAGCTGCAGAACCTGCGGAAGCACCAGGGACATCGCGAACATCGCGAATCCGAACACCGCGGACGCGAGGTTGGTGAACAGCACCTGCCGGCGGACGGTGGTGCGCAGGTCCACCAGCGGCTCCCGGGTGCGCAGTTCCCACCAGCCCCACAGGAGGAGTACGACGACCGACACGCCGAACAGGCCCAGGGTCTGGGCACTGCCCCAGCCCCAACCGGCGCCCTTGGAGATGGCCAGCAGCAGGCAGAGCAGTCCGGTCGACAGCCCGGCCGCACCTACCACGTCGAAGCGTCCTCCGGTGCGGACGGCGGACTCCGGTACGAGCGTCAGCACGAGCACGGTGGCGACGGCGCCGAAGCCCGCCGCCGTCCAGAACAGCATGTGCCAGTCGGCGCGTTCGGCCAGCAGGGCCGCCGCGGGCAGGCCGAGTGCGCCGCCCACCCCCAGCGAGGCGCTCATCAGCGCGGTCGCGGAGCCGAGCCGCTCGGCCGGGAGTTCGTCGCGCATGATGCTGATCCCCAGCGGGATGACCCCGGCTGCCAGACCCTGAAGCGCGCGTCCGACGACCAGGGGCGTCAAGGTGTCGCTGAGAGCGGCGACGGCCGAACCCGCCACCAGCAGGACAAGGCTGAGCAGCAGCATGCGTCGCTTGCCGTACATGTCACCCAGCCGTCCCATCACCGGCGTCGCGACGGCGCCGGCGAGCAGCGTGGCGGTGATCGCCCAGGTGGCGTCGGACGGGGAGGCTCCCAGGAGCGTGGGAAGTTGGGGGATGAGCGGGATGATCAAGGTCTGCATGAGCGAGACCACGATCCCGGAGAGAGCCAGCACCGCCACGATGGTGCTCGCCCGCGATGGGGCGACGGTTTGGGCGGTTTGGGAAGGGGTGCGGGGCATGGTGATGCTTTCGTTTCGGCATCCAAGACAAGCGCGATGACGAGCATTAAATCAAGCGCTTGACTTAAGCTAACAGCAATAGGTTTACTGACCGCCAACGGGTGGTCGTTCCGGAAGGAGGTGCCCACGATGAGGCAGGGTGACGGTGAGCATGGCCGTCCGGGCTGAGCGGGTCAGCGCGACGCGAGAGCAGATCCTGGCGGCGGCGGAGCGGCTGTTCGCCGAGCACGGGGTGTTCGCCGTGTCCAACCGTCAGGTCAGTGAGGCCGCCGGGCAGGGCAACAACACCGCGGTCGGCTATCACTTCGGTACGAAAGCAGACCTGGTGCGGGCGATCGTGCGTAAACACACCGAGCGGATCGAGCGGATCCGCCAGGGCATGGTGGCCGAGGCCGGTCGTTCGGCCGAGGTGCGAGACTGGGTGGCCTGCCTGGTGCGACCGGTCGCCGAACATCTGGCCGCCCTGGGCAACCCGACGTGGTTCGCCCGGTTCGGCGCCCAGGTGATGACCGATCCCACCCTGCGCGACATCATGATCGACGAGGCTCTCACCTCCCCCTCGCTTCGGCAGATGCTCGACGGGCTGCACCGGTGCCTTCCCGAGTTACCGGCCGAGGTGCGGGCCGAGCGCGCCGACATGGCGAGACAGCTGATGATCCATATGTGCGCCGAGCGCGAGCGCGCTCTCGCCGACGGTCTCCCCACACCTCGGTCCAGCTGGCACGACGCCGCCACGGGGCTGATCGACGCGATCACCGGGATGTGGCTGGCCCCCGTCACGCCAGAGCCGCGGACGAACTGAACCGGAGAGGAAGCCATGACCGCCCTCGGCGGCGACCGGCCCATCGCCTCGCCCCCGCTCCCGGCCCGGCGCGTCCGGGGCTGGGATCCGAGCCCACGGCCGCCGTCCGCCGAGGCCGGGGTGGCCGTCCCGGACGGTCACCCGCCGGCGACCACTGGTCGCGCGACGCCCCCCGACGGCACGATCACCACCGTCCCCGGCCGGAACATACCCGGGCAGGGAGGCACGGCGCCTCTCCGGTCTCGCTCCGGCCCTGTGGCAGCGAACGGAAAGATCAACTACTTCTCGGAAGGAAAGCGATCGATGACCGAAACGTTGAACCAGGCGGAAATCCCACAGTTCCCGATGGCCAGGGCGGCGGGCTGCCCGTTCGATCCACCGCCGACGCTGAAGGCCCTGCAGGAGGAGGGCCCACTCGTCAAGGTCAGGCTGTGGGACGGCAGGACGCCGTGGCTGGTGACCCGGCACGCCGAACAGCGGGCACTGCTGGCCGACCCGAGGGTCAGCGCCGACATCACCCGCCCCGGCTATCCGGGCCAGACCCCGATCAGCGGCGGGTCCCCTCTGAGCTTCATCCTGATGGACGATCCCGAGCACGCCCGGTTGCGGCGGATGGTGACGGCGCCGTTCGCCGTCAAGCGGGTGGAGGCTCTGCGGCCGGTCGTGCAGAAGATCGTGGACGAGCTCATCGACGACCTGCTGGCCGGTCCCAAGCCCGTCGATCTGGTCGAGGCGTTCGCCCTGCCGGTGCCCTCGCTGGTGATCTGCGAGTTGCTCGGCGTGCCGTACTCCGACCACGACTTCTTCCAGGACAACAGCAAGACCATCGTCAAGCGCGACGTGACACCCGAGCAGCGGGCCGCCGCCGGCGGCCGGCTGGCCGAATATCTGGGCGACCTGGTGGGCCGCAAACTCGCCGACCCCGGAGACGACCTGCTGTCCCAGCTGGCCGGACGGGTCAAGGCCGGGGAGCTGTCCCAGCGGGAAGCCGCCCAGATGGGCGTGCTCCTGCTCATCGCCGGGCACGAGACCACCGCGAACATGATCGCCCTCGGCACGCTGGCACTGCTCCAGCACCCTCACCAGCTGGCCCTCCTGCGCGAGAGCGACGATCCGAAGCTGGTCGCGGGAGCGGTGGAGGAACTTCTGCGTTATCTCAACATCACCCACAGCGGGCGTCGCCGGGTCGCCCTGGAGGACATCGAGATCGCCGGCCAGGTCATCCGTGCCGGCGACGGGCTGATCATGGCCAATGACATCGGCAACCGCGATGCCGCGACCTTCCCCGACCCCGACGAGCTGGACATCCGCCGCGACGCCCGCCTCCACGTGGCCTTCGGCTTCGGAGTGCACCAGTGCCTGGGGCAGCCACTGGCCCGGATGGAACTACAGGTCGTCTACAGCACCCTCTACCGGCGCATCCCCACGTTGCGCGCGGCGACGGATCTGGACCAGATCTCGTTCAAGCACGACGGGCAGGTCTACGGCGTCTACGAACTCCCCGTGACCTGGTGATTTTCCCGGCATCTCCATCAACGGCAATCAAGAGGATCTCATGAGGATAACCATCGACCAGGACAAGTGCGTCGCCTCCGGCCAGTGTGTGACGGCCGCCATGGACGTGTTCGACCAGCGTGACGAGGACGGCATCGTGGTGCTGCTCACCTCCACCCCACCGGCCGAACTGGCCGACGACGTCCGGCAGGCCGCGATCCTGTGCCCCGCGCTGGCCATCCACATCGAGGAATGACGAACGGGCCGGCCGAACCCCCGGGACGCGACCGCCGGAAACGAGTGGCGGCCGTCCCGTTCGAGGGTGATCGCACGCCGGCCACCATCCTGAGCGGGGGCACCGAGATCACCGATCCCATCGTCACCCGCCGGATCCGGCGCGGGGCTTCGCACGGACGTGCATGCGCTCTCCCTGCCTTCCGAAGAGGCTGAGGATCTCGACGGGCCGCCCGTCCGCGCTGCTGAACCAGTGGGGCAGCCGGGTGTCGAACTCGGCGACCTCGCCGGGACCGAGGATCAGATCGTGCTCGGCGAGGACGAGCCGCAGCCGGCCGTCCAGCACGTACAGCCACTCGTAGCCCTCGTGCGTGCGGAGATCCGGCTCGGCGCCCCGGTCGGTGATGATCATCTTGTACGCCTGGAGAGGCCCCGGACCCCGGGACAGGGGTATGAACGTACCGCCGTTCGGCAGGGTGCGGGGTGTCAGCCGTATCCGGGGATCTCCCACTTCGGGGGCGCCGACCAGGTCGTCCAGGGGCACGTGGTACGCACCGGCGAGCGGCAGCAGCAGTTCCAGGCTGGGACGCCGCTGCCCGGACTCCAGTCGGGAAAGGGTGCTCTTGGAGATGCCGGTCTCCTCGGAGAGCGCGGCCAGGGTGAGGCCGCGCTTGGCGCGCAGCCGTCTGAGCCGGGGGCCGACCTCGTCGAGGACCGATTGGTGGGGCGGTGGTCTGTCCATGCGGGCATTCCATCCCTTTGTCCCGGAACTGGCAACAGGAGTTGCCGTCGCCACCCGGCGGGCGCAAACTCCCGGCATGAGCCCACACAGCGCTTCCGGACACGGACACGGACACCACCACACCGACATCGACTGGGAGGTCATGGCCTCCCGGCTGGAGAAGGGCGGCGAGTTGCAGCTCCCGGTCCTCCGCCGGACGGCGGCCCGCCTGAGGGAGCTGCTCGGGCCGGAGAGGGAGATCCGGCGCATCCTTGACATCGGCAGCGGGCCGGGCGTGATGACCTGCGTGTTCGCCGAGACCTTCGCGGACGCCGAGGCGGTCGCCGTGGACGGCGCGCCCGGCCTGCTGGACCGCGCCCTGGCCCGTGCCGAGCGCCTCGGCCTCGGCGGCAGGGTGGCCGTCCGGCACGCGGAGCTACCCGAGGGCCTGGACGGCGATGACGAGCACGGGGAAGGCGGTCTCGGCACGGCGGATCTGATCTGGAGCAGCAAGGCCGTACACCACCTCGGAGATCAGCAGGGTGCGCTGAACGCGCTCGCCGGGGCGCTGAGGCCCGGCGGGCTGCTCGCCGTGGCCGAGGGCGGCCTGCCGATGCGCTTCCTCCCGCGCGACATCGGCATCGGCAGGCCGGGCCTCCAGGCCCGGCTCGACGTCGTCCAGGAGGACTGGTTCGAGATCATGCGAGCCGAACTGCCCGGCAGTACCACCGTGGTCGAGGACTGGCCCGCGATGCTCAGCCGCGCCGGGCTCACCCGAACCGGCGGCTTCACGTCCCTGCTCGACCTGCAGGCGCCTCTGGGCGAGGCGGCCCGCGCCTTCCTGCACGCCCATCTGACCCGGCTGCGGGAGACGACGAGCGAGTTCCTGGACACGGAGGACCGCGGGACACTCGACGTGCTGCTCGATCCCGTGGCGCCGGGGGGCATCCTGCGGCGGCCCGACGCCTTCCTCCTCTCCGCCACCACGGTCTTCACGGGCGTGCGACCGACGTGAAGAGGAGCCGGGGCAATGGACGGAAACGCGCAACGGACGCCCCGGTCCGGCGGGTGCTCGCCGTCCATGCCGTTGTCCCCGCTCGGCGTCGGCATCACCGGCACGGTGACGGCGATGAAGGAACGTCCCCGATCGACGAATTCCGGTGACACCTGGCGGGGCCCGAATTCTGATGGTGACGAAAGATCGTAGTCAGTTACCGGCGTCAATGTTCGGATATATGGTCATTTGTCGATCTTGTAACCTAGTTGGTCCTGTCTCGTAACAGGTGATCATAGTGAGCCGGATAGTTCCGCTTTCCTTTGGTTTCTTCACGCACGCCGTTCATTCGTCCGCTCCAGTCTGACCGCCCGAAGGGCAAGCCGCCCGATCGGTACTCATGAGCGGAACAGAAGGGACTGCACTTGATGCAGCCAAGGGCAGTGCGAAAGTTACTGGGTGGCCTGGGGAGCCGACGGCGTTTCGCCGCAGCCGGCGCGGTCGCGGTGCTGCTGGTGAGCAGCCTCGTGACCGCGGCCTACGCCGACCCGGGACCGGAGGAACAGGGGCGGGGACGGCCCAGCCCGACGCCGACCGGCTCACAGACCCCTCCGGTGCTCACCCCCGTGAGCGGTTCGTACCTCGGGGGCACGGTGAAGGTCGCGGCGACCCCGACCGTGGCCGGTGACAGTGTCACGAAACTCGCCGTCGACGGCACCGCGCTCAACGCCACCCGTACGGTGGGCGTCTCCAGGCTCAGCTTCGACGTCGGCTCGAACTCGACGGAGGCGCAGTACCACAGCTACGTGCTCGTCAACGGCGTCTACCGCAGCGACATCGGCGACCACGTGAACGAGCGGGCGACCATCGAGATCCCGAACGAGCACCTCGTCAAGGGAGAGAACACCGTCGAGATCGTCGTCGGTACGATCCAGAGCTCATGCGGTGTCAACCACGACGACTTCGTGCTGTCCGAGGTGGGTCTGGAACTGCTCGGTGAGGTCGCGGACGGCGAGGAGAATCCCTACACCCTCTCCTTCGGCGACGGCAGCTGCGGCACGAACACCTCGCTGCTGACGCGCGCCACGCTCACGTTCTTCGTCCAGTCCGACCCGCAGGGCACCACGGGTCTCACCGCGGACGTGGACACGACGACGCTGGCGGGCGGCGAGCACGTCATCACCGCCACGACCGCGGCCAAGGTGACCGTCAAGAACACCGTGACCGTGAACAACGCTCCGGCCGGGGCGCCGCGACTGCTGCCGGTGGACGGCACGCTCGTGGCGGGCACCAAGCCGGTCTTCGCGACGGTCCCCGCCGGAGGCGAGGGCGGCGTCGCGTCCCTGACCGTCGACGGCGACAAGCCGGTCACGAAGGCCACGCTCGGCAACGGCGTCGCGAAGTTCGGTTTCGACGTGGGCGCGGACTCGATCGACGACAGGTTCGACAACTTCCTGCTCGTCAACGGCAAGCGCATCGACCTGGGCGGCTCCTGGGCGAACCAGCGCGTGACCGTCGCGGTCCCGGCACGGTTCCTGGTGCCCGGCGAAAACACGATCAAGGTCGTCACCGGTGACCTCAAGGAGTCCTGCGGCAACAACCGCGACGATTTCACGATCGCCAACCTGGACCTCGCCTTCGACGGCGCCACCGTGACCGGCCGGGACGTCAAGCCCTCGTACGACCTGGGCGACGGCACCTGCGGCAGCGTTCAGACCCTCCTCCGCGAGGCCGAGCTGCGCTACACGATCGACGCCCCGGCGGTGAACGTCATCGAGACGCTCGGCTCGGGTAACGCCACCCTCAGCTTCAACGTGGCAAGTAACTCGATCGAGGCGCGCTACCAGAACTTCGTGCTCGTCAACGGCCAGAAGGTCGTGCTCGACGGCGACTTCGTGAGCCGGCGCGTCGACCTCACGATCCCGAACGAGTACCTCGTGCCCGGCTGGAACACGATCGACTTCGTGACCGGCACCTTCCCGACGTCGTGCGGCAACAACCGCGACGACTTCGCGATCTCGAACATCGCCCTCACCCCTGCGCAGGGCACGGCGACCGGTCAGATGCTCAAGGCCTCGTACGGCATGGGCGACGGCAACTGCGGCGACACCGTGAACTCGCTGACGGAGATCGACCTCGAATTCCTCGTGGACGCGCCGGCCCGCGGCCTGCGCGCGGACCTCGACACCACCGCCGTCAAGGACGGCAGGCACACCCTGGCCGCGGCGTCGGCCACGGGCCAGGTCGCCACCCGCCTGCTGATCACCGACAACTCGGCGCCGGCGGTCGCCAGGAGCGTCCCGGCCGCGGGCAAGAAGATCAACGCCTCGGTCGTGCTGGACGTCAAGCTCGAGGACGCCTCTGGCGTCGTGTCCGGGCCGGACGTCAAGCTCGACGGCCGGCCGATCGAGCTGGGCGCCCAGGTGGGCCCGGGCCTGCACTCCGGTAAGCACACCCTGGCGGTGACCGGCGCCGACGGGCTCGGCAACACCCTGACCCGCGAGATCGTGTTCGAATCCGCGGGCATCCCGGACGTCCCCACCGAGCTGACCCCGGCGCTGGGGGCCGTCGACGTGTCGGATCCCGTCAAGCTCTCGGCGAAGGTGGCCGAACCCGACGGCGGCCAGGTGACGGCGACGTTCTCCGAGGCCGAGATCCTGACACCCGACGAGGTGTTCCAGGGCACGGCCGCCTCCGTCCCCACGACCCTGAAGGTCCCGGGCGAGAAGAAGGCCAGGGCCACAGGACTCGATCCCGCCGACGGCAGGACACTCGACGCGCCCGTCGGCCAGGACGTCACCTACCAGCGGTACGACGTCCGGGTGAAGGGTCACGTGGACTCCCCGGTCCTGCGCTGGGAGGGCGTCATCGACCCGGAGCGCCTGGCTTCGCTGCGGGTGTGGAACACGAAGACCAAGGCGTGGGACCTGCTGACGAGCGCCCGCGGCGCCGCCGAGGGCAAGACCGTTCTCACGGCCGTCGTCGACGGGGACCACATCGACAAGCAGGAGGTCCACGTCATGGTGACGGGCGAGGACCCGTTCGCCGACGACATCGAGCCCGGTGACCCGAACGGCTTCGCCGACCCCGCCTCCTACGACTTCTCGATCGTCCACTACACCGACACGCAGTACATCTCCGAGGGCGCGGTGGAGCAGGAGACCCCCGAAGAGCGGGCGGTGTGGGAGTCCGCCTACTCCGGCGTCGTCGACTGGATCAAGGCGAACAAGGACACACGCAAGATCTCGTATGTCGCGCACACCGGCGACATCATCGAGAACAACATCCGCAAGCCCACGGACGAGGCCATGCAGCGGCAGGTCGTCGGCGAGTTCGAGGTGTCCTCGAAGCAGCAGCGCGTGCTGGACGACGCGGACATCCCGAACGGCGTGATCGCCGGCAACCACGACAACCAGTCGGGCACCGAGGACGGGCCGGACGCGATCTACAACAGGTACTACGGCCCGAGCCGGTACCAGGACGCCTCGCAGGGCTGGCAGCACGCCAAGTACGGCGGGCCGTGGAAGGAAGGCGACAACCAGAACCACTACGACCTGTTCTCCGCGGGCGGGCTGGACTTCGTCGTGGTCGGCCTGTCGTACGGCGTGACGAGGGACGAGGCCGAATGGGCCGACTCCGTCTTCAAGAAGTTCCCCGACCGCAACGGCATCCTGCTCTCGCACGACTACCTCGTGCCGAGCACCAACCCCGACGGGCGCGGCGCCGGATTCTCCGCCCCCGACGGCTCGATGCTCTACAAGACGGTGGTCGAGAAGAACGCGAACGTCTTCCTCATCCTCGCGGGACACGAGCACGGCGTGGGCACCAACGTGAAGCCGAAGGTGGGCCAGGTCGGCAAGGGCGTGGTCGAGCTCCTGGCGGACTACCAGTTCTACACGGTGTCGGCGGACCGGCTCGGGCTCACCGAGGTCGGCGGGTACAACCCGACGGACCAGCTCCAGTTCGGCGCGAGCTTCTTCCGGTTGCTGCAGTTCAACGTCAAGAGGGCGGAGCTGAGCGTGGACACCTACTCCCCGCTGCTCAACGACTTCGGCGCCACCGAGTTCGACCCGCTGCGCCGCTACGACGGGCGCGAGGACAACATGGTGCTGCCGGTCGATCTCACCTCCCGCACGACGAGTTTCCAGACCGACTCGCTGGCGCTCTACAAGCCCACCCGGGTCGTCGGCAAGAGCAAGGTCGCGTCGGGTCAGGTCGCCTCGGTCACCTGGAACCGCCTCAAGGACGACACGGCCTACGCCTGGTTCGTCACGGCCCGTTCCTCCGGCGGCGGCGTGACCGCCTCCGAGCCGAGCGTCTTCGTCACGAAGGACGAGCACGGCCGTCCCGGTAAGTGGGGACCGGACTCGCCCATGTACCACTGGTTCCGCCGCTAACCCGTCACCGCCGCCCCGGACCCGGTCCGGGGCGGCATTCACCCATCCCCGACAGGGAGAGACGAGACATGTCCCGCAGGCGCTGGCCGTCCGCCGTCGTCCTCGCCGTCATCCTCGGCGGCGTGCTGGCCGGTCTGATGCGTCCCGCTCCGGCGGCGGCGCACGACGCGACCACGGCCGCCCACGCCGAGGTGACCGGCACGGGCGCGAACGTCAAGGTCGTGCTCGACCTCGAGTACGACCTCCTCATGAAGTCGGCCTGGCTCTACGCGGAGGCCTACGAGGCGAAGGAGCGGACCGAACAGCTCCGCCAACTCGCGATCAACCGCGACGCCGTGACCGCCTATGTCACGGACCGCTTCGCCGTGGCGTACGACGACAGGCCGTGCGCGCCCACGCCGGCGGGCGAGGCGGACGTCCGCGTCCGCGGCAAGGCGGCCTTCGCGGTGCTGACCTACGCCTACGCCTGTGCGGGCGGAGAGGGGGGAGTCCACGCGATCTCGAGCGCGCTGTTCCCCGACACCGAGAGCTTCGTCCACAGCACGGAGACACTCGTCCGCTACGACCTCGACGGGGAGAAGGGCTCCGCGGTCCTGGTCGCCAGGAACCCGACGCTGCGGGTCGGCGAGCACCCGGCGTCCCATCAGATCGGGGAGTTCTTCCTGCTCGGCGCCGAACACCTGCTGCTCGGCCTCGACCACATCTTCTTCCTGCTCGCGCTGCTCCTCGGCGCACGCCGCCTGCGCGACATCGTCGTCACGGCCTCCGCCTTCACGGCCGCCCACAGCATCACGTTCCTTCTGGCGGCCATGGGGATCGTGGACGTTCCGGGAGAGATCGTCGAACCCGTCATCGCGGCGTCGATCATCGTCGTGGCGGTCACCAACCTCCTGGGCCGCGGGGAGGACAGCCTGGGCAGATGGCGGCTGCCGATCGTCTTCGCCTTCGGCCTGGTGCACGGGCTGGGCTTCGCCGGGGCACTGGACATCAAGGAGAGCGGATCGTGGGAACTGCTCCTGTCGCTGCTGAGCTTCAACCTCGGCATCGAGGCGACACAGCTCGCGATCATCGCGGTGCTCTTCCCGCTGTTGCTGCTGCTGCGCCGGACGTCCGCGACTCGCTGGGCGATGGCCGCGATCTCGGTCCCCATCGTGGCGGTGAGCCTGTACTGGTTCCTCGACCGCATCCCGCTGCCGCTCTGACGAAAGCCGGTCCTGGGTGCCGTCGCAGTCACCCCCCGAGCCGGGCGACCGGCCGACTGAACGATGCCGGGGGTGCGGGCCACGCGGGGAAGGCGGAGGCCGGCGCGCCGTGCATCGGTAGCCGCTCGCCCGGCTTTGGGGACGTCGCGATCATTCCCCGGTCTCGCGGGCCGTCGGCGATGACGGCCTCGGTGGTCGGGAACGGCGCCGCGATGGAGGCGGTGTTCTGCAGCGCGGTGTGTCGGGCGCCGAACCGCGGGTCGTCGCCGGGCGGGCCGGTGGGAACGGCCGGCCTTCCCGCATCCCGCCGACCGGGCGCTCGGCATGGATCAATAAACTCCTCGGTATGACATTGCTTGACCTCAATCCGGACCAGTTGCTCTCCACCACCCGCGCCGTGCGCAAGCGTCTCGACTTCACGCGCCCGGTTCCCGACGACGTGATCAGCGAGTGCGTCGCGATGGCGTTGCAGGCGCCGTCGGGATCGAACATGGTGACCATGCGGTTCGTCGTGGTCCGCGACGAGGAGAAGCGACGCGCGATCGGCGACCTGTACGGGCAGGTGTACGCCATGTACAAGGCCTCGCCCGGCTACCCCGGCAAGCCGACCGGCGACCCCGAGCGCGACCGGATCCAGAGCCGGGTGGCGAGCTCGGCCGACTACCTGGGCGAGCACATGGGCGAGGCTCCCGTGCTGGTGATCGGCTGTAACGAGGGCAACGATCGGGCCTCGGCCACCGCGGGGATCGGCAACATTCTCCCGGCGACGTGGAGCTTCATGCTGGCGGCCCGGGCGCGCGGGCTCGGCACCGCCTGGACGTCGATGCACCTGGTCTACGAGCGGGAGGTCGCCGAGATCCTCGGCATCCCGTACGACACCGTCGCGCAGGCGGTGCTGACGCCGCTCGCCTACACCAAGGGCACCGACTTCCGTCCGGCTCACCGCCCGGACCCCGGTCAGGTGATCCACTGGGACGCCTGGTGAACTCCGGCGGCCTCGACGCGTCACACCTGGTCCAGGCCGGGGGAGGGCCGCGCGACACTATGCGGCCCTCCCCGAGTTCTTTCGGTGATCCGGCCTAGTAGGGCTTGGTTAGGTGGGGACGGGCTGGGCGTGTCTGGGTAACGCTCGGCGGCAGGTGGGGCAGATTCCGGCCCAGCACGCCAGGAGTAGTTGCAACTCGGCGATGATCCGGTAGGTGCTCAAACCGCAGCCGGCACTTTTGGGTCGAGCCGCTCCAGGGTGCAGAAGGCGTGTGCGACCGAGGCCAGGGTCACGTGATGGTGCCAGCCACTCCAGGTGCGGCCCTCGAAGTGGTCCAGACCCAGGCCGGTCTTCAACTCCCGGTAGTCGTGTTCGATGCGCCAGCGGATTTTGGCCAGGCGCACCAGGCGCCGTAGCGGGATGTCTGCCGGGAGGGTGGACAGCCAGTATTTGGTCGGCTCGCTCTCACCAGGTGGCCATTCGGCCAGCAGCCAGCACACCGGCAGATCCTCGCCCATGTGCGCGCGGCGGATCCGTAGCCCCGCCGGCCGTACCCGCAGCGCGACAAACCGTGAGCGCAACGGCCCCTTGGACCCGGCCCGCCAGGTCACCGCGTGCAGCGCGCGCCGTCCGGCGGCGGTCACGATCTGCTGGGCTGAGCGCGGCTTGTCTCGATAACGCGGCACCGGCCGCCGCCCAGTCCCCGCATACGGCGCGACCGTCCGGCCGGCATCGATGCCCAGCAGCGCGGTATCGGAGCGCACCCCCACCACGTAGCCGATGCCACGCTCGGTCAAGCCCAGACGAAAGGCCCCGTCTTGGCCATAGCCCTCATCGGCGACCACCAGCGGCGCCTCCAGCCCCCAGCAACACAGCTCATCGATCATGTCCAAAGCCAGCTGCCACTTGGGCACATGAGTGATGTCCGCGGGGATCCGGGCCCGTTGCCTGCGCGCCGCCACCGCGGCCGAATCCTCCGTGCGCGGTGAGGCCGCATCCCACCCCTCGGGCACGAACAGCCGCCAGTTCACCGGACAGGACGCGACGTCGGTGACCAGGTGCACACTCGGGGCGACCTGGCAGTTAGCGGTCTTGCCCAGCGCCCCGCAGTACTGCGGGGCCACTCCCGGCGACTCCTCACCATCCTTGACAAAGGACACATCATCGACCACCCAGGCGGCCGGGTTGATCGCCGTGTCCATCCGCCAGGCCAGCTCGGCCAGCACCAGTTGATGTGACCAGGGGGCGTCGGTGAGAAACTGCTGCAGCCCCTGGCGGTCCACGCCCAGCCGGGCCGCCATCGGCTCCATCGATTTACGGGCCCCGTCGGTCAGCAGGCCGCGCACATATCGTTCGCCCCATCGCCGCTGATCAGCACGGGCGAAACAGGAGAACACCTCGGCGGCGAACGTCTCCAGTCGCGCCCGCACGGCCTCGAGTTCTTGAGGGGTCATCTTCCCTCACCCCCAACGCAGGTGACATACCGTCTCCTACCCGAGGTAACCAAGTCCTACTAGTGGCCCGTCACTGAACCTTGGACGGGTAATTGATCTCCTGGGGTGAACCCGTCAGGCTGGCTGCTTCCGCAAGATAGGGAGGTGGTCATGGCGCGCCGACCAGAGGTGTTCGTCCGGCCGTTGTCGATGGAGGAAGGCCGCAGACTGCAGCGGATCACGAGGACCGCGAAGGATCCGATCAAGTTGCGGCGGGCGATCGTGGTGATGATGTCCGGCCAGGGCCAGTCGGTGCCGGACATCACCTCGTTGATGCAGGTCGGTGACGACTACGTCCGTGATGTCATCCACGCCTTCAACGAGCGGGGGTTTGACGCGCTGGACCCAAAATGGAGCGGGGGCCGTCCCCCGGCGATCAGTGAGCGGGTGCGTGAGCGCATCTGCCTGATCGCCAAGACGGTCCCCGCTGAGTGGGGCATCGCCGGCATGTCGACCTGGAGCCTGCGCACGCTGGCCGAGCACCTCATCGCCCGAGGGGTGGTGGCGGCGATCAGCCGCGAGCATCTGCGGCGGATCCTGCGCAAGGGCGGGGTGAGCTGGCAGACCACCACGACGTGGAAGGCATCCACCGACCCGCACTTCATCGCCAAGATGCGACGCGTGCTGAAGCTGTATGACAGCCCGCCCGCTGATGGGCGGGTGATCTGCGTCGATGAGCTCGGGCCGCTGAATCTGCTGCCGCGTAAGGGCAAACGGTGGCGACCTCAGGGTTCACCGGCCCGGCTGCGGGCCACCTACCATCGCTACGACGGCGTCATGCAGATGATCGCGGCCCTGGATCTGGCCACCGGCAAGCTGTTTTACCGCATCCGCAAACGCAAACGCTGGCGGGAGTTCTTGTCCTTCCTCAAGACGCTCCGGGCGCGCTGGCCTGGCGAAAAACTGCATGTGATCATGGATAACTACTCGCCGCACAAGCACCGCGAGGTCCGCGCCTGGGCGGCTGCCAACGATGTCGAGCTGGTGTTCCTGCCGACCTATGGCTCGTGGTTGAACTGGATCGAGTCAGAATTCGCCGCCTTGCGCTACTACGCCCTCAATGGCACTGATCACCGCAGCCATGCCGAGCAGAACGCGGCGATCGGCGCCTATGTGCGCTGGCGCAACGCCCAAGCCCGGCCCAAGACGAACTTCGCCGCCAGCTCACCCATCAGAAGCTGGACCAGTTACCCGGCCAAGGTTGCGTGACGGGCCACTAGAAGTCCATGTCGCCGCCGCCCGGCATGGCGGGAGCGGCTCCGGCCTTCTCGGGCTTCTCGGCGATGACGGCCTCGGTGGTCAGGAACAACGCCGCGATGGAGGCGGCGTTCTGCAGCGCGGAGCGCGTCACCTTGGCCGGGTCGATGATGCCCGACTCGAACATGTTCACGTACTCGCCGGTGGCGGCGTTCAGACCCTCACCGGGGGTGAGGTTGCGCACCTTCTCCACCACGACGCCGCCTTCGAGACCGGCGTTGACCGCGATCTGCTTCAGCGGCTCCTCCAGCGCCTTGCGGACGATCGCGGCACCGGTGGCCTCGTCGCCGAAGAGCTCGAGCTTGTCGAACGCCTTGGCGCCGGCCTGCAGCAGCGCCACGCCACCGCCGGGGACGATGCCCTCCTCGACGGCCGCCTTCGCGTTGCGAACGGCGTCCTCGATGCGGTGCTTGCGCTCCTTGAGCTCGACCTCGGTCGCCGCGCCGGCCTTGATGACGGCGACGCCGCCGGCCAGCTTGGCGAGACGCTCCTGGAGCTTCTCGCGGTCGTAGTCGGAGTCGGTGTTCTCGATCTCGGCGCGGATCTGGTTGACCCGGCCGGCGATCTGGTCGGGGTCACCGGCGCCGTCGACGATGGTGGTCTCGTCCTTGGTGACGATGACCTGGCGGGCGCGGCCGAGCTGGTCCAGCGTGGTGGACTCCAGCTTGAGGCCGAGGTCCTCGCTGATGACCTGGGCACCGGTCAGGATGCCGATGTCGCCGAGCATGGCCTTGCGGCGGTCGCCGAAGCCCGGAGCCTTGACGGCGACCGAGCGGAAGATGCCCTTCATCTTGTTGACGATCAGGGTGGCCAGGGCCTCGCCCTCGACGTCCTCGGCGATGATCAGCAGCGGCTTGCCGGCGAGCCACTCGACCAGGCCGTCATCGCGGCCATGATCGAGCTCTACACCGACCCCGAGCCCGACAAGGCCGGCCTGCGCATGATCATGTCGACGCCCGAGTTGGAGGGCGAGGCGCTGAAGGCGTTCACCGTGGCGGAGGGTCCGCTCGCCGAGGCGATCGCGGCGCGCACCGGCACCGACCCCGGACATGACCTGTTCCCCGCCGTCACGGCCGCCACGGTCGCCGGAGCCGTCCGCGTGGCGGGGCGGCACTGGCTCGAACACGGCACCACCGGATCCTTCGCCGCCATCCTGCGCGGTGCCCTGTCCTGTGTCGTTCCCGCCGCGCCGCCCGAAGGCCCGCAGGATCGGTGACCGGCGCGCGCGGCTCCGGCGATGCGGTCAACCGGGGATCTCCCGGCCCGCCGTCTCCCCGTCACGGGCCCTGATCGGCCCGCCGCCTGGGAACGGGGACCCGGGTGAGGTCACGGGCGACGACGATCTCTCCGGAGAAGTGGGAGCGGGCCTCGTCGAGAAACCTCGGCTCGTCGTCGGCGTCGTAGCGCTCGGAGAAGTGGGTGAGGACCAGGAGGCGTACGCCCGACTCGGCTGCGACCCGGGCGGCCTGGCCGGCGGTGAGGTGACCGTACTCCTCGGCGAGCCCGGCCTCGGCGGCCAGGAACGTCGACTCGATGACGAGCAGGTCGGCGCCTTCGGCGAGGGCGAAGGCGTTGTCGCACAGCCGGGTGTCCATGACGAACGCGGCGCTCTGCCCGGGGCGCGGGCGGCTGCACTCCTCAAGGGTGACGGTGGCGCCTTCGACGGTGACCGTTCCTTCGCGCTGGAGTTCGCCGATGAGCGGCCCGTGGACGCCGCGGGCGCGGAGGAGTTCGGGGATCATCTGGCGTCCGTCCGGTTCGTCGAGGCGGTAGCCGTACGCGGGGACGGGGTGGGAGAGCGGGCGCGCTGTGAGGGTGACGGGCCCGGCGGGCAGGCGTACGACCTCGCCGTCGAGGGGATGCTCGGCGATGTCGGCGGTGTCGTGGAAGACGGTGGCGTGGCGCAGTCGCCGCCAGTAGGCCTGCCCGCTCAGCGGGTAGGCGGCCCCGATCCGGTGCCCGACGCCGTCGCGGGAGATCCGCTGGACGACTCCCGGAACGCCGAGGCAGTGGTCCCCGTGCAGATGCGTGACGCAGATCCAGGTGATGTCGCCGGCGCTGACCCTCGCGTGAGCCATCTGCCGCTGCGTGCCCTCACCCGGATCGAACAGGAAGCCGGCTCCGTCCCAGAGCAGCAGATACCCGTTCTGGTTGCGCAGGCGCGTGGGCACCGCGCTCGAGGTGCCGAGGATGACGAGTTCGCGAAGGGACACAGCCGCCATGTTAGGAGGGGGCGGCCTTCGGCGTCTCCGCCCGTTGGGGCGACACGCCTTCCCGACGGAGCGGAACCCGCAGGTCCTCGTGGCCGATGTCGTCTACCATCACCCTCGATGACCATGGAGTCGGCCGGCTTGACTGTGATGCGCCCCCAAGATCACCATCTGGATGACATGTCACGCCGTAATGGGGCAAACGTTGTCCGACGCGATACTAGACTTGGGTCATTCATTGTCTTGGATGGTTCGTGTTTGCGAAGGCAGGTTTGGCGCCATGACCGCACCCAAGTCCTCGACCACCGCCGAGGAGCTGCGTGGGGCAGGCCTCCGGGTGACGGCCGCCCGCGTCGCACTGCTCGACACCGTGCGGGAGGGTGATCACCTCGGTGTCGAGGCGATCGCCTCCGGAGTGCGTGATCGTGTAGGCCACATCTCCCTTCAGGCCGTGTACGAGGCCCTCCACGCGCTCACCGCCGCAGGACTCGTGCGCCGCATCGAACCGGCCGACAGCCCGGCCCGGTTCGAGGGACGCGTCGGGGACAACCACCACCACGCCGTATGCCGGTCGTGCGGTGCCGTCGCCGACGTCGACTGCGCGGTCGGCGAGGCGCCCTGCCTGACCGCCTCCGACAGCCACGGCTTCGTGATCGACGAGGCCGAGGTCATCTACTGGGGCCTGTGCCCCAGCTGTTCCACCGCTCACAGTTCCTGAGCACTGTGATTCGCCTAATTCAGAAAGATTTCCATGTCTGAGAACCATGATGCAATCGTCGTAGACGCGAAGACAGAGGGTGAGGGTGGCTGCCCGGTCGCGCACGGGCGCGCCCCGCACCCGACCCAGGGCGGCGGAAACCGCCAGTGGTGGCCGGAGCGGCTCAACCTGAAGATCCTCGCCAAGAACCCCGCCGTGGCCAACCCCCTCGGCGAGGAGTTCGACTACGCGGAGGCGTTCAAGTCCCTCGACCTCGCGGCGGTGAAGCAGGACATCGCGGAGTTGCTGACGACCTCGCAGGACTGGTGGCCGGCCGACTTCGGTCACTACGGCCCGTTCATGATCCGGATGGCGTGGCACAGCGCGGGCACCTACCGGATCAGCGACGGTCGCGGCGGCGCCGGGGCGGGCCAGCAGCGCTTCGCCCCCCTCAACAGCTGGCCGGACAACGGCAACCTCGACAAGGCCCGCCGCCTGCTGTGGCCGATCAAGAAGAAGTACGGCAAGAAGATCTCGTGGGCCGACCTCATGATCCTCACCGGTAACGTCGCCCTGGAGTCGATGGGTTTCAAGACCTTCGGCTTCGCCGGCGGCCGTGCGGACGTCTGGGAGCCCGACGAGGACGTCTACTGGGGTCCCGAGACCACTTGGCTCGGCGACGAGCGCTACACCGGCGACCGGGAGCTGGAGAGCCCCCTCGGCGCGGTCCAGATGGGCCTCATCTACGTCAACCCGGAGGGCCCGAACGGCAACCCGGACCCGCTCGCCTCGGCCCGCGACATCCGTGAGACGTTCCACCGGATGGCGATGAACGACGAGGAGACGGCCGCCCTGATCGCGGGCGGTCACACCTTCGGCAAGACCCACGGCGCCGGACCGGCCGACCACGTCGGCGACGACCCCGAGGCCGCGCCGATCGAGGCTCAGGGCCTCGGCTGGAAGAACACCTACGGCACCGGCAAGGGCGCCGACACGATCACCAGCGGTCTCGAGGGCATCTGGACGAACACCCCGGTGACGTGGGACAACAGCTTCCTCGAGATCCTGTACGGCTACGAGTGGGAGCTGTTCAAGAGCCCCGCCGGCGCCCACCAGTGGCGGCCGAAGGACGGCGCGGGCGCGGGTACCGTCCCCGACGCCCACGACCCGTCGAAGAGGGTCGCCCCGACGATGCTGACGAGCGACATCGCGCTCCGCGTCGACCCGGTCTACGAGCAGATCACGCGGCGCTGGCTTGAGAACCCCGACGAGTTCGCGGACGCGTTCGCCCGGGCGTGGTTCAAGCTGACCCACCGTGACCTGGGCCCGATCGTGCGCTACCTCGGCTCGGAGGTCCCGGCCGAGACGCTGCTGTGGCAGGACCCCGTCCCCGCGGTGACGCACGAGCTCGTCGACGCCGAGGACGTCGCCTCCCTCAAGGGTCAGGTCCTCGCCTCGGGCCTGTCGGTGTCCCAGCTCGTGTCCGTCGCGTGGGCGTCGGCCTCGTCCTTCCGCGGCAGCGACAAGCGCGGCGGCGCCAACGGCGCGCGCGTCCGCCTCGAGCCGCAGAGCGGATGGGAGGTCAACGACCCCGACCAGCTGGCGACGGTGCTGCGCACCCTTGAGGGGATCCAGGAGACCTTCAACGCCGCCCAGACCGGTGGCAAGCGGGTCTCGCTCGCCGACCTGATCGTGCTCGCCGGCGGTGCCGCCGTCGAGCGGGCCGCCAAGGACGCCGGCTTCGAGGTCGAGGTCCCCTTCACACCGGGCCGCGCGGACACGTCGCAGGAGCAGACCGACGTGGAGTCGTTCGCCGCGCTCGAGCCGGTCGCCGACGGGTTCCGCAACTACCTCGGGAAGGGCAACCGGCTGCCGGCCGAGTACCTGCTGATCGACCGGGCGAACCTGCTGACCCTGTCCGCCCCCGAGATGACGGTCCTCGTCGGTGGTCTGCGCGTCCTGGGCGCGAACTCCCAGCAGTCGCCGCTCGGCGTCCTCACCGCGACCCCCGGGTCGCTGACCAACGACTTCTTCGTCAACCTGCTCGACCTGGGCACGACGTGGAAGGCGACGTCCGAGGACGCGAACGTCTTCGAGGGTCGCGACGCCGCCACGGGCGAGGTCGTGTGGACCGGCAGCCGCGCCGACCTGGTCTTCGGGTCGAACTCCGAGCTGCGCGCGCTCGCGGAGGTCTACGCGAGCGATGACGCGAAGGAGAAGTTCGTGAACGACTTCGTCGCGGCGTGGGACAAGGTCATGAACCTCGACAGGTTCGACCTCGTCTGATGACGACGTCCAGGCCGGCCCTCACCGGCCGGCCTGGACGGGTCGCGGCGCCGTCCGATCGCAGCGCCGGCCCCACACGAGATCCGCCTGGGTCAGACCCGGCGAACGTTCACTGTCAACGCTGCCGGCCACATCGACACCCAGCGCGCTATCCGGTGACCGGGCGGACCGGGAGAAGGGTTCCGGAGATGTGCTGGGCCGCGTCGCTGCACAGGAAGACGGTCAGCGCGAGAATGTCCTCGGGCTGACCGACGCGGCCACCGGGATATGCCGACGCCACCTTGTCGATGTACTCCTTCCCTACGGAGGCGCGCATCCCAGGCGTATCGGTCAGGCCCGGAGCCAGGACGGCGGTGCGCACGCCCTGGTCCGCCAGTTCCCGATGGACGACGTTGCTCAGGATGTTCACACCCGCTTTGCTCGCCCCATACGCGGCCAAGCCCGGATTCGCCTGAACGCCGATCATGCTGGAGACGTAGACGATCCGGCCGCCGCCCCCGCGGATCATGACCGGGGCCACATGCTTGGTGACGACGAAGGACCCGACCAGGTTGGTTTCCAGCACACCGCGCAGTGTGGCGAGGTCGGTGTCCAGGACCGGGCGGGCCGGAGGCATCCATCCCGCGTTGTGCACGAGCGCGTCGATGCGGCCCCACTGCCGATCGACGCGGGTCACGGCTGCCTCGACCGCGTCCTCGTCGCTGACGTCCGCGACGACCGGGAATACCGGCCCGGCCCCGGGCAGTCGGCCGATCTCCTCGGCGAGCCGATCTCCGTCCTCCCCACGACGGGTCAGGACCGCCGTGCGCGCGCCTTCGCGGGCCAGTCCGACGGCCAGGCTTCGGCCGATTCCGCGGCCCGCGCCGGTGACCAGGATGACCTTGTCCGAGACATTGATGTCCATGCTCTTACTTCCTTGCGCATATGAATGAACGCGCCGCACGGGACGTGACGGGCGCGGGAGGCATGCCACCAGGGTCACTCGGGCGCGCAAGCTGTACCAGTAACAGCCTTATCCTGGTATCAGCAGCTACCCTCCACGGACCGGTCGAAGGGGATCCCGTATGTCGGACCTGGAGCGACGCAAGGAGATGGGTCGTTTCCTCATCGACCGTCGGGCACGGCTGACACCGCAGGCCGTCGGGCTGCCGCCGGGCGAACGACGCCGGACCCCGGGGCTGCGGCGAGAGGAGGTCGCCCAGCTGACGCACATCAGCACGACCTGGTACACGTGGCTCGAACAGGGACGCGGCACTCGCCCCTCGCTCCAGGTTCTCGACGCGCTGACGCGCGCGCTGCGCCTGAGTCCGGACGAACACGATCACCTGCTGGCCCTGGCCGGCTACACCGACGTCCTGGCCCCCGACGCACCCGGCGGCGCTCGTGTCCCCACGGCGGTGCAAACGATGCTCGACGCCCTGAATCCCGTTCCCGCGTATGTCATCAACCTGCGCTACGACGTCCTCGCGTGGAACGACGCCCAGCGTGCGTTCGCCGTCGACTACCCGCGCCTGCCCGCCGACGAGCGCAACACGCTGTGGCTGCTGTTTCACCATCCGGCCCTCCGCCGCCGATTCCTCGACTGGGGTGCCGATGCCGACGCCATGGTGGCCCAGCTCCGGGCGATCACTGCACGGCACGTCGGCCAGCCACAGTTCGTCGAGCTGCTCGCCCGTTTGAACTCCTCCAGCGAGGAGTTCCGCACCCGTTGGAACCGGCACGAGGTCCGTGCCGTCGCCCCGCGCGTCAAGCGGTGCCGCCACCCCGACACCGGCCGAATCGACCTGGAAGCCGTCACGATGGAACTCGTCGGCATGCCCGACGCACGCGTCGTGGCCTTCACTCCCGCCGATCCGGTCAGCGCCGCGCGGCTGCCCCTCCTGCTGGGCCGCGACGACTCCGGCGCCGTCAATCGGCGACTCGTCAAACCCGGTGAACGCTGACGGTCAGCGCACTAGTCGGTGATGACGACGACGCCCGACGGCTCGTCCAGCAGTTCCACCGTGCGGTCGGCGGCCCGGTCGATCTGGACGCGGGGCTCCGCGGGGAGCTGCCGCTCGTTGTAGGTGCCGGGCCCGTAGAACTGCCCGTAGCTCAGCACGACGCCGCCTTCGGCGAGAACGGAACGCTCCAGCTCGGCGACGGCCAGGGCATCGGGTCCCTCGGGCAACCGCCAGGCGACGCTTTGGGCCAGGATCTTCGGCGATCCGCTCTGTCGTGCCGCCTCGATCACGTTCCGGTTGCCCTCGGTCCGGATGCGGGCGTTCGGCTCCGCGTGATCACCGATCTTCTCCACCGCGTCCGGCAGATCGGTCAGCTCGTTCAGGATGACGTCCGGGTTGAAGTCACGAACCGCCTGGATCAATGCGTCGCGGTCGAAGACGTCACACAGGATCGGCTCGGCGCCGAGCCGGGCCAGCGACTCCGTCTTGCCGGACGAGCGCGTCATGCCGCCGACCACGTGCCCCGCCTGGACCAACCGGGGAATCAGCCGCTGCCCGATCACGCCGGACGCACCGGCGAGGAATATCCTCATGATCCCTCCTGTCTGTACGGTTCGGTAGGTGAAAGCCTAGGCGCTGCTCCCTGTAGGGCCAGGTCAGGGCCTTCGGAGGGCGCGGCGGGGCTCGGCGTTCAGGCGTTGTAGCCGCCGTGGGCGTCCAGTACCGCGCCCGTGACGTACGACGCGGCGGGGCTCGCCAGGAAGGCGATCGCCTCGGCGATCTCGCCGGGACGGCCCATGCGCTGCAGGGACAGCGAGCCGAGCAGGGCCCTGAGGGCCTCGGGGTCCGGCGGCTCCATCCCGCTCTCCATCAGCCCGGCCTCCACGACGTTGGCCGTGATGCCCCGGGGGCCGAGGTCCCGCGCGACGCCCATGGTGTATCTCTCGACCCCCGACTTGGTCGCCGAGTAATCGGCGAGGCCCGGGAGCCCGACCCGGGAGCCCAGTCCGGAACTCACCGTGATGACGCGGCCGTCCGCGCGCAGCACTCGGGAGGCGGCCCGGATGACGGCGATCACGCCGAGGTAGTTGGTGGCGTGCATTCGGTCCAGTGCGGCGGTGTCGACGTCCGGGTCGTCCACCGTACGGCCCTGCTCCGGTGAGATCGCCGCGTTGTTGACGAGGATGTCCAGGCCGCCGAAGTACGCGACCACGTCGTCGATCAGCGCCGGCGCCCGGCTCATGTCCGCCTGGTCGGACTTGAAGGCGGCGACCTTCGTTCCCTTGCCGCGGACCTCGTCGACGACGGCCCGCGCCTGCTTCTCCGAGCTGACATAGGTGAAGGCGACATCGGCGCCCCGCTCGGCCAGCAGCCGTACGGTCGCGGCTCCCAGTCCGCGGGATCCCCCGGTGACCAGGGCGACCTTGCCCGTGAGTGGCTTGTTCATTCTTCTCACCTCGCTGGTTGGCTTCTCCCGACTGTCGAAACATTAATTGTTACAACAGCCTGATCGCAACGTTGGCTGTTACGACAAGGCGGCTGTAACATAGAGCGTTGCGACCGGGAGGAGACGGTTCATGAGCGCCAACAGCAGGTTGACCATCGCCGCTCACGCGCTGGCCTGGATCAGCCTCTACCAGCGCCAGGGTCATGAGGTCGCCACTTCCGAGCAGATCGCGACCAGCGCGAACACCAATGCCGTGGTGATCAGGAGGCTGCTCGGCGAGCTGCGCAGGGCGGGGCTGGTGGAGTCCCGGCGGGGCGTGGGCGCGGGCTGGTCGCTGGCGCGCGAGCTGGAGTCGATGACCCTGCTCGACGTGTACGAGGCGGTGGAGCCCGGCCCGCTGTTCGCGATGCACCGCGCCACCCCGGATCAGGGGTGCGTGGTGGGTTACGGCATCCAGCCGGCGATGCGGGGCATCTACGAGGGCATCGAGGAGACCCTGAGACGCGAGCTGGCCCGCGTCACGCTGGAGGACGTCCTCCGGGACGTCCTCGCGGCACCTCGCTAGCCCCGTTTGCGGCTTCGCCGGGTGAACGCGTCACCGGCCGCGCCTATCGCGAAGCCGAGGACGATCATGACGACGTAGCTGTAGATCTCGTAGCCGTCGGGGGCCAGGAACCGAACAAAACCCATGAAATGGATCCAGCCGAGCCACTCGTGCAGGAGGCCGCTCCCGCCGCCGACGACAAGGACGAAGCACAGCAGACCCGACAGGGCCGCCAGGGGGGACTTCGGGTTGGTGGAGGTCATGGCCCCACGGTAGGCGGGCGATGCCGGGCGCCGGATCGGGCTTAGGACGGCCGTGCGATGACCGAAGTCGGCCGTCGGTGGCCGAAGGGCCGTACTTAAGTATCCGGTCGCGGCACAGATGCCCGGTCGCGGGCGGGGCCCGCGTAGATTACCGGGCATGCGCCGCATCGACCGCACTCGCCGGGACTGGGCCGCAGATCTGGGGTTGTTCCTCTTCGCCACCTGCTTCGCCGCCGTCAGCTCGCAGTCCGTGCCGGTCGTGGCGGATCTCGATCCCGTGTGGCGGGCCGCTGATCAGGTGGTCGGGGGGCTGGGGTGCGCGGCGGTGCTGCTGCGGCGGCGCTGGCCGGTGTCGTTGGCGGTGGTGCTGCTGCTGGCGGGCACCCAGGCGCACTATCTGACCGGTCCGGCGATGGTGGCGGTGTTCACGGTGGCCGCGACCCGGCCGTGGAGAGCCACGGCGTGGGTGGCGGCGCTGGCCTTCGCCCCGCTTCCCATCTTCCTGTGGCGGCTGCCCGAGCTGCCCGAGGGCCAGGCGGGCTCGGCGCTGACGTACTTCGCGCTGATCGCCGGGGCCATCGGGTGGGGACTGTTCCGGAGGTCCCGGCAGCAGCTGATCGCTTCGCTGCGGGAGCGCGCGGAGCTGGCCGAGGCGGACGCGGAGTTGCGGGCCGAGCGGGCCCGGCGCGAGGCTCGGGAGGAGATCGCCCGTGAGATGCACGACGTGCTCGGGCACCGGCTGTCGCTGATGAGCGTGCACGCCGGGGCCCTGGAGTTCAACACGGGCGCGCCCCGGGTGGAGATCGAGCGGGCCGCCGGGGTGATCCGGGAGAGCGCCCACCTGGCCCTGCGCGACCTGCGCGAGGTGATCGGGGTGCTTCACGCGGGGCCGGCGGGAGGCGAGCGGCCACAGCCGGACCTGGCGGACCTGGACCGGCTGGTGGCGGAGGCGCGGGCCGCGGGCGGCCGGATCGAGCTGACCGGACCGCCGGACGGGCCGGTGCCGCCGCCCGCGGTAGGGCGGACGGCGTACCGGATCGTGCAAGAGGCACTGACCAACGCGCGCAAGCACGCGCCCGGTGCGGCGGTCGCGGTCCGGGTGACCGGAGGCCCGGCGGACAGGCTGACGGTTGAGATCCGCAACGCGCTGCCGCCCGGACCGGCTTCGGGCGCGGACAGGGGCGAAGGCGGCGGGCAGGGACTGATCGGACTGGCCGAGAGGACCCGGCTGGCAGGCGGCGAGCTGAGGGCCGGCCCCGCCGGCGACGGATTCCGGGTCTGCGCCTGGTTACCCTGGCCTGCGGCGGATGCGATGTCCGCCGCAGGCCAGGAATGAGGGGAGTGCGTAAGTGATCCGCGTCCTGCTTGTCGACGACGACGCGATCGTGCGGGCCGGGCTGCGCCTGATGCTGGGCGGCGCCCCGGACATCGAGATCGTCGCGGAGGCCGCCGACGGGGCGGAGGTGCCCGCGCTGGTGGCCGCGTACGGACCCGACCTGGTGCTGATGGACATCCGGATGCCGGGCGTCGACGGGCTGGCCGCCACCAAGGCGCTCCGGGCACAGCCCGGCGCTCCGGAGGTCCTGGTCCTGACCACCTTCCACACCGACGCGCACGTACTGCGGGCCCTGCGCGCCGGCGCGGCCGGATTCCTTCTCAAAGACACCCCGCCGCAGGACATCGTCGCGGCCATCCGGACCGTGGCCGCCGGGGACCCGGTACTTTCCCCCGCCGTCACCCGCCGGCTCATCGTGCAGGTGGCGGGCGGCTCCGGGCAGGACGACCGGGCCGCCGCAGCCCGGACACGGCTGGACCTCCTGGCCGAGCGGGAGCGGGAGGTGGCCCGGGCGGTCGGGCGCGGCCGTTCCAACGCGGAGATCGCGCGGGAGTTGCATCTGGCGCTGCCGACGGTGAAGGCACACGTGTCACGCATCCTGACCCGGCTGGATCTCAACAACCGCGTCCAGATCGCTCTGCTGGTCCACGACGCGAGCGCGTCGGAAGACGCCTGAGCACCCGCTCCCACGAAGTCCACGCCGCACGTCGGTCCCGATGCTCACGGCGGGCTCTTGCCGACGAGCCGTGATGCCCGGTTTGGTGGACTGAGCGTGCTCTGAGACTCTGATGTGCCCACCGAACCGGGCGACTCCAGTGCCTGAGGAGAAGACATGATCAAGATCCTGATTGTGGACGACCATGCGCTGGTTCGCGCGGGATTCCGCATGATCCTGGATGCCCAGGACGACATGACCGTGGTGGGGGAGGCGGAAGACGGCAATGAGGCGCTGCGCCGTACCCGGGAACTGCTGCCGGACGTGGTGCTGATGGATCTGCACATGCCGGGTGCCGACGGCATCACCGCCACCGGCGCGATCATCTCCGAGTCGCCCGGGGTGCGGGTGCTCGCACTGAGCACCTTCGACCTGGACGAGTACGTCGTCGACACGCTGCGGGCCGGCGCGTCGGGCTTCCTGCCCAAGGACATCTCTCCCGAGGAGTTGGTGGAGGGTGTGCGGGTGGTGTACCGAGGGGAGGCGGCGGTCGCGCCCCGACTGCTGACCCGTCTGATCGGCACGTTCGTCCGGGCGGCACGACCGCGCGGTTCGGTCGCGCCCGGCCTTCTGGCCGAACTGACCGACCGCGAGCGGGAGGTGCTGACGCTCATCGCCCGCGGCCGGTCCAACACCGAGATCTCCGCGACCCTGCAACTGGCCGCCTCCACCGTGAAGAACCACGTGAGCAGCCTGTTCGCCAAGATCGGTGTCCGTGACCGCGCCCAGGCCGTCATCGCCGCCTACGAGGCCGGTCTCATCACTCCCCGGGATTCCTGAGCCGGGCCTTCTCACGGAACGTCGCGTTCATGGAATGATCGAGCGCCATGGAGATCATCGACAGCGGGCGGTTCGTCCCCACGGAGGACGGGGCCGCCGACTACGCGGAGCACCTGCGGGTGCCCGCGCTCAGCTTCGGGACGTATTCCATCCCGGCCGGCGCGACAGACGGGCAGTCACCGCACAACGAAGACGAGATCTACGTCGTGACGAGCGGGCGCGGCTCCTTCACCTCCGGCGGCCACACGGTCGAGGTCGGCCCCGGCACCACGCTCTTCATCCCGGCCCGTGAGGAACACCGCTTCCACGACATCACCGAGGACCTGGTGGCACTGGTGTTCTTCGCCCCCGCGTACACCGGGATCCCTCAGCCCTAGCGCCGGTTCCGTCGTGACGGTGACGCCGGGCCGGCGCGTATCTCTGGTTCCCTCATCGACCCTGTCGACGTAGTACTCTGCACGGAGTGGTCAAACCGTAGTACTACATTCAGAGTTGTTCCACCTTGGGTTCGGGAGACGGCGATGCGGCAGAATCCGGCACGGCGGGCGGCGCTCCTCGACGCGGCCATCGAGGTCCTGGCCCGCGAAGGGGCGCGCGGACTGACCTTCCGCGCCGTCGACATCGAGGCGCAGGTGCCCAACGGTACGGCCTCCAACTACTTCAACAACCGCGACGACCTGCTCACCCAGGTCGGCCACCGCTTCTACGAGCGGCTGGAACCCGAGCCCGGCGTGATGGCCGCCGTGCTGGAGGGGCCGCGCGACCGCGACAGGGTCACCGAGCTCATGCACGACCTGGTGGACCGCGTCAGCCACTTCCGCTCCGGCTACCTGGCCCTGCTGGAACTGCGCCTGGAGGCCACCCGCCGCCCGGAGTTGCGACGCCTGCTCACCGAACGCATCCGCGCCGACGTCGAGGCCAACGTCGACCACCACACGCAGGCCGGTCTGCCCGGCGACGCGACCACCGTGGTCCTGCTCTATCTGGCACTGAACTGGCTGATCCTGGAACGGCTCACGCTGCCCGACATCTTTCCCGAGAATCAGATCCACGCCATGGTCACCGACATCGTCGAACGCATCCTGCCCGGTCCCGGCCGCTCGGCCTGACGCCCGCGTCCTCTGTTGTGACCGCTTCCGTCCACTGACAGTCCCACGGCGCCCGTGTCGCCGCCCAGTTCGGAGTTTCGGCAGTGCTTTTTGATGTCACCCGCAGCGAACTCGTCGACGTCTTCGGCGAGGACCGTCTCACGACCCTGCCCTCCATCGCCTTTCCGCCCGCCGCCGCGGACACCGAGGGCGCCCGCCTCCTGCAGACCGTCGGCGTCCCCACCGGGACGCTCCGGCTGCGTGAGCCCGTCGAGGACTCCGGTCGCCTGCCCCTCGTCCAGGACGTCATTGACGTCGAGGACTTCGAGGACGCCTCGGAGGGCGCGGGCGAATGGCCCGTCATCGGCTGGTTGCTCAACGCCCACCTCGCCCTCGACCCCGGTTCCGGAAAGGTGCACGCCTTGGACGCCGACGAGGAGATCGTGCGGGAACTCCACACGGACGTCTCCTCCCTCGTCCAGGTCGCCCTCCGGTTCCAGCGACTGCTGGAAGGGTTCACCTTCGGAGGCGGCGAGGAAGCCGACTTCGAGCGTCTGGAACGCGAGGTCGAGCTTATCCGTCAGGAGACGAGCGGCATTGACCCGCTTCCCTTCCAGGACGACGAGACCGTCTGGTCGGTGGTCGGCGAGGAGATCGCCGCGGGCCGACGCTTCAAGGGCGACAGTCCGGGAGCCCGCTCGCTCTACGGGTGATCGCCGGCCGATGTCGCCCACGCACCGCGCGGTCTGCGCGGTGCGTGGCCGCCTTCCTCCCTCTTGAGCGTGGGACGGAACAGCTGGAGGCAGCAGGCATCGCCGCCTGCCGGGGGAGGTAGCACAATTGACTCCACGGCCGCTCGTTGGTGATCGGGTTCTAGACAAACCAGATCGTTGACGCGACCGCTCGGCGTACCCGTCACCCGCTCGCCGATCACATCGATCTCCTCGCCCGGGTCCTGATCCAGTAACGCCGCACGATGCCGAGCTCGGTGTCCCGGACGTCCGCCGGGACACCGCCGTGGCGTTCGATCGCCAGGGAGCACCGGTGGCCGCGGACGGTCATGGAGGCGCCGCGCGCTTACGCGAGCGTGACATGTGCCTACCCGCCAGGCCCTCTCATACCGCTGCCGCCGGCGGGGAATGACTGGTATGGATGGAACCATGATCTTATTGAGGCGGACAGGCCGAATCGCCGTACTCACGCTTCTGGTCATCCCGATCATCGCCGTCACCACCGCCCAGCAGGCGGCAGCCGACTCGCGCAAGCGGCCACAGGCCGACGCCGGGACGCAGGCCCGCCGCATGCTGGCGCAGCTGAAAGTCGCCAAGCCGTTGTCGATCCGTGGTTACAACCGTGAGCGGTTCCAGCCCCGATGGGCACACCACAAGGGCACCTGCGACGCACGAGAGATGGTTCTGGCCCGCGACGGGCGAGGCGTGCGCAGAAACGCCGCCTGCCACCCGGTCAAGGGCGTCTGGTACAGCCCGTACGACGGCAGGTCGCTGAAAAGCGAGAAGCAGATCGACGTCGACCATGTCGTGCCGCTGGCGTATGCCTGGCGCTCCGGCGCCAGCAAATGGAGCCAGGCGCGGCGGCGCGCCTTCGCCAACGACCTCACCCGCCCCGAGCTGATAGTGACCAGCCATTCCGTCAACATCGCCAAGGGCGCCCAGGGGCCGCAGAGCTGGCGTCCGCCGCGCCGCGGCTATTGGTGCCGCTATGCGACCTCATGGATCACCGTGAAGCATCACTACCGGCTCTTCGTGACCCGGCAGGAGAAGGTGGCCCTGCTCAACATGCTCCGAACCTGCCGAGGGTGATGATCGAGATGCGGCCGGGAAGGAGAGCGAGCACCGGTACACCGTGACCGCGTCGACGAGGATGCCTCCGGATGTAGAAACGGCCGGTTGCCCGTTCGACGTCTGGATGAGGGTGCCGCTCGGCAGAATGGCCGGGCGGTACTCGCCGAAAAAGGAGACGTCATGAAGGTCATGGTTGTGATCAAGGTCAGTGGCGCGGACGAGGACAAGATCGCTCCGACGCGGGAGATGGTGGCGGAGATGGAGGTCTACAACGAGAAGCTGATCAAGGCGGGCATCATGCTCGACGGCGGGGGTCTCAAGCCGAGCTCCGAGGGGGCGCAGGTCGTCTTCGAGGGAGGCGCGACGTCGGTCGTCGACGGCCCGTTCACCGAGTCCAAGGAGATCATCGCCGGCTACTGGGTCTGGCAGGTCAGCTCCCTGGAGGAGGCCGTCGAGTGGGCCCGGCAGTGCCCCGCCAACCCCGACAGCGGGATGCGGGAGGTCCTGGAGGTGCGCCCGTACTACGAGGATGAGGACTTCGCGGACCTGGGAACGCAGGGCTGAGGACGCCCCCGGAGTTCGAGGAGAGGCCCCGATGGACGCGCGGCGCACGGTCGAGGCGGTGTGGCGGATCGAGTCCGCGCGCCTGGTGGCCTTCCTGGCCCGGGTGACCCAGGATGTCGGGCTCGCCGAGGAGGCCGCGCAGGAGGCGTTCGTGTGCGCCCTCGAACAGTGGCCGCAGCGAGGCGTCCCGCGTAATCCCGGCGCGTGGCTGACCACCGTCGCCAAGCGCCGGGCGATCGATCTGATCCGGCGCGAGCACGTGCGGGACCGGAAGTACGCCCGGCTCGCCGCCGACCTTCTGGCACCGGGGCCGGAGGCCGGCGGCACGGCCGACTCGGAGCTGCTGTCGCTGGTCTTCGTCGCCTGCCACCCGGTCCTGTCCCGCGAGTCACGCGCGGCGCTGGCACTGCGCCTGGTCGGCGGGCTCAGCACCGAGGAGATCGCCCGTGCGTTCCTGGTGCCCGCCGCCACCATGGGGCAGCGGATCAGCCGGGCCAAGCGCACGCTGGCCGAGGCGCAGGTGCCGTTCGAGGTGCCCGGCGACGAGGAACTTCCGACGCGGCTGTCGGCGGTGCTGGAGGTCGTCTACCTCGTTTTCAACGAGGGGTACTCGGGCACGTCGGGTGAGGAGTGGATCCGCCGGGACCTCGCGGAGGACGCCATGCGCCTCGGCCGTATCCTGGCCGGTCTGATGCCCCGCGAGCCGGAGGTGCACGGGCTCGTGGCGCTGATGGAACTGCAGGCGTCCCGTTTCCGGGTCCGCACCGGCCCGGACGGCGAGCCCGTCCTGCTCCAGCACCAGGATCGTTCCCGCTGGGACCGCACGCTGGTGACGCATGGGCTGGCCTCTCTCGCGCGGGCCAAGGGAGCAGGCAGGCCACTGGGGCCGTACACCGTGCAGGCGGCCATCGCCGCCTGCCACGCCCGCGCCCGTCGTTTCGAGGACACCGACTGGGAGGCGATCATCGCACTGTACGACGCTCTCGCCCAGCTCGCGCCCTCACCCGTGGTGGAGCTCAACCGCGCGGTCGCGCTGCTTCACGCGGACGGGCCCCAGGCGGCGCTGGAGGCACTCGACGCCATCCGCGAGGACCCCCGGATGGCCCGCTACCACCTGCTCGGCGCCGTGCGCGGCGACGTCCTGCTGTGCCTGGGCCGGCACGCCGAGGCGGCCGAGGAACTGGAACGGGCGGCCGGCGTGGCACCGACGACACGCGAGCGCACGCTGCTCATGGAGCGAGCGGCCGCCGCGATCTCAGCGTCCCCGGCCGGGTAGACGCGGCCCCCGGCCGGCGTGGTCACGGAACTGCCGGCCCCCGGGCCTCGTCGGAGGCGCTCTTCGAGGTCATCGGTCCCATCGGCGGAACCCCCCTTCGCTGTTGACGACCTGTCCGGTGATCCAGGCGGCTTCGTCGGTGACGAGCCAGGCGATGAGGCGGGCGGGGTCGTCGGGAGTGGCCCAGCGTTGTCCCGGAAAGCGGCGGCTGACCGCCTCGTGGACCTCGGGTGGCGCGTAGCCGGTGTCGACGGGGCCCGGGTTGACGGTGTTGAGCGTGACGGCCTGGTCGGCGAGGTGGTCGGCCAGGGTGCGGGTGATGGAGGCGAGGGCGCCCTTGGCGGCGGCGTAGGCGACTTCGCCCCGCATGGGGCCGAGATCTTGCCCGGAGGTCATGAAGATGACACGGCCTCCGGGCCGCCCGTCGTGCTGGTCGGCGAAGGCCTGGGTGAGCAGGATGACCGATCGGGTGTTGACGGACCAGTGAGCGTCGAGCATGCCGGCGTCCAAGGTGCCCAGCGGCCCGTCGCCGCCGCTGCGGGCATGGTTGCAGACGAGGATGTCGAGGTGACCGAATGTTCGGACCGCCGCGGAGACCAGGTCGGCCGGCGCGTCCGGCTCGGCGAGGTCGAGGCCCAGATGGTGGACGGTCGCGTCGTCGGCGGCCAGCGCCTCGGTCACTCCTTGAACGATCGCGTGGGGTCCACCGGGATCGGCTCCCCAGGGCTGGTCGTGGTCGTGGGGAGCATGGTGATGAAGGAACAGGCCGGCTCCCAGGGACCCCAGCCTGCGGGCGATCGCGTATCCGATGCCGTCACGTCGGCTCACTCCGGTGACCAGGGCGGTCCGGCCACGGAGCGGCAGCGGATCGCGGCGCAGCCGGGAGAGGTCACGTTCAGCGTGGGTCATGAACACAATCCTCGCCGTCGTCACGGGCGGGGTCCAACGGTTTGACGATCCCGGTCACGTGGTCGGGCGGTGCGCTCTCATCCACTGCGCGAAGGCGGCCAGGCCCTCCTCGGGGCCGGCGCGGCCGACGCCGATACGGAAGCGGTCGGTGGGGGTGGGGGTGAGTTCGGAGTGGTAGATGCCGGCGGGCAGCAGCAGGACGCCGGACTCCTCCACCAGGCGGGTGCAGAACTCCTCCACGCCTTCCGGGCCGAGGTAGCGAGGGTAGGCGACACAGCCGCCGTCCGGTGCCCGCCACTCGAAGAGGTCCGCGAACTCGGCGAAGAACGCGTCGAAGACCGGCAGGTTCGCCGCGATCAGGGCCCGGTTGCGGTCCAGGATCGTCTTTCGGGCCTTGATCGCGACGCGGGCCAGAACCTCGCTGGGAGCGGAGTTGCAGATGGTGGTGTAGTGCTTGGCCCGCTCCAGGCGGGACAGCAGGTCCCGGTCGCGGCAGGTGATCCAGCCGATCCTCAGGCCCGCCAGGCCCAGGGCCTTGGAGGTCACGTTCAGCGACAGGGCCCGCTCGGACAGATCCGCGGCCTGCGGCAGGGTGCGAGCCGGATCGAGCTCCAGGCCGCGGTAGACCTCGTCGCTGAACAGGTGGATGCCGCGCTCGTCGCACAGCCGTACCAGCTCGGTGAAGTCGGCGGTGTCGATGACCTTGCCGGTGGGATTGTTGGGGAAGTTCACCGACACCACCCGGGTGTTCGGCCGGATCGCCGCCCTCACCCGGTCGAGGTCCAGGGCCCAATCGCGGTCAGGATCGAGGGCGACGCCGGTGACCTCGCACAGCGCGAGCGGCACGGTCTCGGCCGCCTGGTAGTTCGGGGTCACCACCACCGCGTGATCGCCCGCGTCCAGCAGGACGTTCATCGCCAGGTACAGGGCTTCCTCGGCGCCCGCGAAGCAGATGACGTCGGCGGCGTCCGCCCGCTCGTAGGTCTGGGCGATCGCCTCGCGCAGGGCAGGATCGCCGTAGGTCTCGGTGTAGCCCAGGGACAGGTTCTCGAACGCGGCCCGGTCCCGGTCGTCGGCCAGGGCGAGCAGTTCGGTGAGCGTCATGGTCTGGGCGTCGGAGGCGGTCAGGTGGTGGCGCGCGGTGAACTCCCATCGGGAGAAGTACTTCTCCAGGCGGAAGTCGGGCAGGCGGGTCATGACGTCTGGTCCTTTGCGTCCGGTGCTTGGTGCCCGGCCCGATGGCCCCGGGCCCCGAAACGCCACGTCGAGGAGCTCGACGTGGCGTTTCGGGCAGGGTCAGCGCAGGCGGGACTCGATGGCCTCGATGATCCGCGGGCGCAGTTCCGCGGCGCGGACGACGGCGTCGACGGAGCCGACCTCGACCGCGCGCCGGATGTTGTGCACGCGGTCGAACTCCGTGGCCACCTCGCCGAGCTTCTCCGCGTGGACCGCCGAGCGGAGCTCGTCGAGCTCCGCGGTCAACGCGGCGCGGTCGGTGCCGGAGGCGGCCGCGACGCGGCCCTCCAGGTCCCGCACGCGCGGGTCGGCCGCGGTGCGGGCGTTGACGTCGCCGGAGAACACCACCGCGGCGGCGGGGGCGCCGCCGAGCACCGAGGCGAACGAGCCCTCCAGCGCGAGCACGGTCATGTTCGGGTTCAGCGCCTTCGAGAACACCACGAACGCGCCGCCGTGGTAGCGCGAGATCACGCAGAACACGATGGGCCCGCGGAAGTTCACGATCGCGCGGCCGATCTCGGCGCCGTACTCCAGCTGCAGCTTCCGCATCGACTCCGGTGAGCCGTCGAATCCCGACAGGTTCGCCAGAACCACCAGCGGCCGGTTGCCGCTGGCCGCGTTGATCGCTCGCGCGGCCTTCTTCGACGACCTCGGGAACAGCGTGCCGGCGGTGTAGGTGTCCGGCCCGTCGGTGGGCGGGAAGCCGCGCCGCGGCACCGCGCGTGACTCGATGCCGAGCAGGCACACCGGCATGCCGCCGAGATGCGTGTCCTGCACCACCGCGGTCTCCGCGTCGGCCATGCCCGCCCAGCGTTCCAGCACCGGGTGGTCCTGGTCGGCGAGCGCGCGCATCACGGTCCGGATGTCGAACGGCTTCTTGCGGTCCGGGTTGGCCTCGGCGGAGAAGATCTCGCCGACGGTGGTGAAGTCGCTGCCCGCCACGACGTGTGGGAAGTCGGAGATGTCGCGGTCGACGGGGTCCGTCGTCCTCGCCCGGCGCGGTGCCTCCTCGCCGGGGGCGACGTACGTGTGGTCGTAGTACGACATCAGCACGTCCCGCGCGCCGGTCAGGTTCGGCGCCCAGTACTGCGCCTGCCCGTTCGGGCCCATCACCCGGTCGTAGCCGCCGATGCCGAAGTTGTCCTCGGCCGACACGCCACCGGAGAAGTCGAGTGACTGCTTGCCGGTGAGCACCATCGCCGAGTCCGGCGTCATCACCAGGATGCCCTTGGTGTGCATGAGCATCGTCGCCTCGGCGTTCCAGTACGGCTGCGCGCCGACGTTGATGCCCGCGACCACGATGTTGATCTCGCCGCCGTCCTGGGTGAACTCGACGATCCGCTTGAGCGCCGCGGCCACCCAGTCCATGTTCTCCGTGCCCGACTCCATGGAGATCCGGGCGCCGGCGGACAGCGCGTACCACTCCAACGGCACCCGCATCCGCTCGGCCAGGTCCAGCGCGGCGATCACGCGGCGGCACTCCGCTTCGGACAGCGCGCCGAGCGACTTCGTCGGGTCGCCGAGCAGCACGACCCTGGTGACGCCCTGCGGGTGCCGCCGGGTCGGCGTGCTGACCACGCCCGCGACGATCGCCGCGGTGTTGCGCCCCTTCGGCCGGTCGACCGGCACCAGCGCGTGGTCGTCGTCGAGGTCGTACTCGACGAAGTCGCCGAGCAGGCCGGTCAGCTCGTACGGATACACCGTGTTGCGGCTGCTCGCGCGCAGCACCTTCTGCCGGTAGTCGTCGAACGGTTCGACCGGCTCGTTCGACGGCTCGCCGACGGTCAGCTCGGCGCCGCCGGTGGCGTCGAAGGAGATGCGTACGGCGATCTTGGTCAGCTCGCCGGTCTTCCGGTCGCGCTGCCGCGCGATGAACAGGATCTCCTCCAGCCCGGCGCCCGCGGTCGTCGGTCGCACCCGCCCGGCGATCATCTCCAGCTCGGCGTGGGTGAGGTCGCTCGGCGGCCAGACGTAGACCACGATCCGGTTGGTGTTGAAGCGGTTCTTCGACGGCCTCCGCGACTGCGCGCGGCGGATCGAGTCGAGGCAGGAGGCGACGGTGTCCTCGGCCGTCGGCAGCGCGACCAGCCTGCCGTCGTGCTCGCGCAGCTCGGTCAGGTCGCGCACCTGTGCGAACGCGACGAGGCGGTCGTCTGACGGGTTCTCCCGCGCCACGCACTGGAAGAGGTAGACCTCCTCGTCCGACGACGGCAGCCGGGTGAGGTCGAACTTGCTCAGCCGCTCCAGCTGCATCCGCTGCGCGATGTACGGGTGCAGGCCGCGGATCAGCCGCTCCTCGGTCATCCCGGTGGCCGACGGGCGGAACGTGAAGTGGTGGTGCATCACCGCGCCGCCGCTGCCCGCGACGGTGGTGGTGAGTCTGCGGACCTGGTCCGGCAGCGGGTGCGCGCCGATGACCTCGTGCAGCGCGGCCGCCATCGCGTCGGAGTCCTCCGGCTGCTTCTCCCAGGCGAGATAGATGTCGGCGTCGATGGCGTCCTCGCCGCTCGCCAGCTCCGCGAGCCCGCGCAGCGCGCTGCCCAGCGCCTCGAAGCTCACCGCGGAGGAGACCACGCACGAGTCCGCGCGCTCGGCGACCACGAACGTGCAGCCCGCGACCTCGCTGGTGCGGACGTCGGTGAGTCCCTTGTTGCCGTAGTACCGCCGGGTCAGCACTTCCAGCATGATCGCGTTGTTCAGGTCGTCGCGGGTGAGGCGCTGGCCGAGCAGCCGCACCAGCGGCTCGGTGCTGCGCACCATCTCGGCGACGCGCTCGGCGCGGTCCGGCGCGTCCGGCCGCGCGTCCAGGTGTCGTAGGTGCTTGCGGACGCCGGCGTAGACGCGGGCGCGGTTGCGGCGCAGCAGCGGCTGGCCGAACCAGGCGAACACCACGCCGCGCGCCAGGTCGGAGACCACGGGGAAGCGGACCTGCGTCGCGGCCACCAGCCGCTCCAGCGCGAGACCGGCGGGCTCGCGCAGCATCTCGTCCGGCGGCGCCTCCCGCAGCCACGCGCGCAGCAACGTCGTGACGACCGTGGCGTCGGCGGACGCGCGTTGCTGGGCGAGGAAGATCCGGAACACCGCGGCTTCGAGCCCGGGGGAGCGCTTCAGCTCGGTGACACCGTAGTGCCCGAGCGCCTTGGCGAGCTTGGCCTGGAACGCCTCCGGCAGCCCGGCCCGCTCGACGTCGAGGCTCTGCAGGTAGGTGTGGAAGTACTCGCGGGCGCTGTGCAGGTGGCCCTCACCGCCGCCGTCCTCGTCCGCCGACCGGTTGCGGCTCAGCTCGGCGAGGTCGGCGAACACGCCGACGAGTTCGAGCTCCTCGGCCAGCGGCCGGTCGCCGTCCTCGGCGGCCGTCCGGCGCGCGGCGAGGTAGTCGTCGAGCACCCGGCGTTCGTCGTGCGGGTCGACGTCGAAGCCCAGCAGCAGGCTGCGCAGGTCCTCCTGGCCGCGTGTGGTGCGCTCCCGCACCGAGATCCTCCCGGGCGCGGCGGGCAGGTCCAGCTCGACGGACCCGGCGGCCGAGGCGTCCTCGGCTTCGGCGTCGTCGGCGAGCGGCTCCAGCCGCATCAGCGGCGCTCCGCTCCCCACCTGGCTGCCCACGGACACGAGGCATTCCCTCAGCCGCGCCTTGAACGGCGCCCGCAGCACCGTCTCCATCTTCATGCTCTCCAGCACCAGCACCGGCGCGCCCGCCTCGACCTCGGCGCCGACCTCCAGCGGCGTGGCGACGACCAGCGCGGGCGCGGGCGAGCGGACGACGCCGCCCTCGTCGCGGCTGACCCGGTGCGTCACGCCGTCCACCTCGACCAGGTGGACCGGCCCGTGCGTGTCGGTGAGCAGGCGGTACCGGGTGCCGTTGACGATGATCTGCCCGGTGTGCCGGTCGAAGCGGTCTAGCTCGACCTCGGCGGTGCGGGCGTCGCCACCCGCTTCGACGCCGACGCGGAACCGATGCGCGCCGACCCGCGCGACGCGCACGCGGTAGCCGACGCCACGCAGCTTGAGGTCCAGCGGCCGGCCGCTCTCGTGCTGCACCTGCGGGCGTCCGCCGAACGCCGTCGACAGCAGCCGCTGCCGCTCGGCGCGTTCCTCCTCCTCGTACGCCTCGATGGCGGCGGCCGCCAGCGCGACGGTGGAGTGCCGGTGCGAGACGAGCCTGCCCTCGCCGCGGACGCGGTCGATCCAACCGGTGTCCGCGCTGGCGTCGATCACCTCGGGCTGGTCGAGCAGGTCGAGCACGAAGCTCTTGTTCGTCGCGCCACCCTCGATGATCACCGTGGTCTGCGCCATCGCCCGGCGCAGCTTGCCGAGCGCCTCGTCGCGGTCGCGGCCGTAGGCGATGATCTTCGCGATCATCGAGTCGAAGTCGGCGGGGATGGTGTCGCCCTCGCTGACGCCGGTGTCGACGCGGATGCCCGGCCCGGCGGGCAGGTCCAGCAGCGCGATGCGGCCCGGGGAGGGCGCGAAGTCGCGGTCGGGGTCTTCGGCGTTCAGCCGGGCCTCGATGGCGTGCCCGCGCTCCACCGGCGGCTCGCCTTCGAGCATGCCGCCGGATGCCACCCGCAGCTGCGCCTTGACCAGGTCGAACCCGGTGGTGTACTCGGTGATCGGGTGCTCGACCTGCAGGCGGGTGTTGACCTCGAGGAACGCGAACAGCTTGTCGCCGGGGTGGTAGAGGAACTCGACGGTCGCCGCGCCGCAGTAACCGACCGCGACGGCCAGCCGTTCGGCCGACGCCCTGAGCTCGGCTGCCTGCACGGGGCTGAGCACCGGAGACGCCGACTCCTCGATGACCTTCTGGTTGCGCCGCTGCACCGAGCAGTCGCGGACGCCGAGCGCCCACGCGGTTCCCCCGCTGTCGGCGATCACCTGGACCTCGACGTGCCGGGCACCGGTGACCAGGCGCTCCAGGAACACGACGCCGCTGCCGAACGCCCGCGCGGCCTCCTGGCTGGTGCGCTCGTAGGCGTCGGCGAGTTCGGCCTCGTTCGTGACCACGCGGATGCCGCGCCCGCCGCCGCCCGCGGTCGCCTTCAGCATGAGCGGGTAGCCGATCTCGGCCGCCGCCGCCAGGGCGGCGTCCAGGGTCTCGACCGCGCCGCGGCTCCACGGCGCGACGGGCACGCCGACCTCCTCGGCGATCAGCTTCGCGCCGATCTTGTCGCCGAGCTTGCGCATGGCCTCCGCGCTCGGTCCGACGAAGGTGACTCCGATCTTCTCGCACAACTCCGCGAACGCCGGGTCCTCCGCGACGAAGCCCCAGCCGACCCACGCGGCGTCGGCGCCGGTCTCCACCAGCGCGCGCTCCAGCGCCTTCAGGTCGAGGTACGGGCGCGCGGACGCGGGACCGAGATCGTAGGACAGGTCCGCTTCGCGGACGAAGGCGGCCGTGCGGTCGACGTCGGTGTGCAGAGCAACGGTCTCGATCTTTCTTCCGGTCTCCGCGGTGATCTCCCGCACGGCGTGGATGAGCCGCATGGCGGCCTCACCACGGTTGACGATGGCGACACGACTGAACACCCGAACGAGCCTTCCTGCAGACCAACGATGTGCGCGCCGCGACACGACGGCCCCGGCAGCCTTCACACCCTTCCGTCTATCGGCCGTCGGCGCCATGTCGCAGACAGCGCACGTTATGCGTCTCCAATTGTGGAAACCGATCAAAAATCATCGACCACCGCGCCCGGCCGGGACCGATCGACGGCGTCGACCGGCAGGTGCGGGCGACCGGCCCGCCGCACGCGCCGGCCTCTCCGCGCTGCCGGTCCATCGGGATTCTCCCCGAGTCGTCGCAGCTCAGAGGCTTGCCGGTGGCCTCATGGCACTCTATGCGGTCCTCGCCCGTCACCTGCGCTCCTCGCCGGCCACACCTGAGTCTTACCGCTCACCCGCCTGCCGGGGCCGCGACGCCCCTTCGTCGGCCGTCCCGCCGGGAGGCGGACCCTCCGATGCCTACCCTCGGCAGGGGCAGGCTGCCCGTTTCAGGTAGGCCCATACTCGGATCCATGAACGGAAAAGTGCAGCTCGGGGACTTCCTGCAGGCGCGGCGTTCCCGGCTGCGCCCCGACGAGGTCGGGGTGCCCACCTACGGGGAGCGGCGGCGCGTGCCGGGTCTCCGGCGCGAGGAGCTGGCGCTGCTGGCCGGGGTGAGCGCCTCCTACTACACCCGGCTGGAACAAGGACAGTCGCTGAACGCCTCGCCGGAGGTGCTGGACGCGATCGCCCGAGCCCTGCGACTGGACGAGTCCGAACGCCTGCACCTGCACGACCTGGCCCGCTCGACCCAGCGCCGCGGCCGGGGACGGCGACCCGCGCCGGAGCGCGTGACGGAGGCGACCGGTCAGCTGCTGGACGCGCTGTCGGACGTCCCCGCGATCGTGATCGGCCGCCGCGGTGACGTCCTGGCGTGGAACCGGCTGGGCCACGCCCTGTTCGCCGGACACCTGGACCCCGGCGCCGTGGACCGGCCTGCGGAGCGCCCCAACATGGCCGGACTCGTGTTCCTCGACGCCCATACCCGCGACCTGTACGCGGACTGGCCGAGCAAGGCCAGGGCGGTGGTGGGGAATCTGCGCCTGGTGGCGGGCCAGGACCCGGACGACGCCGCGCTGCACGCGCTGGTGGGTGAACTGAGCGCGAAGAGCGAGGACTTCGCCGCGATGTGGGCCGACCACCGCGTCAAAGCCTGCGCCGTCGCCGTCTACGAGATGCGGCACCCGCTGGTCGGCCCGCTGACCGTCACCCAGCAGACCCTGAGCCACGGGCCGGGTCCGAACATCGTGGTCGCCACGGCGGAGGCCGGTTCGCCCTCGCGGACCGCGCTGACCCTGCTCGCCCAGGTCACCGCCCCGGCCGCCCCGGCGTGGCCCGGGACCCCGGTCGGCACCGCCTGACCTCGCACACCCAACGGGCGCCGGCCCGCACCTGCCGGCGCCCGTCCCACCCCGGGGCACGGCCGACGAAGTGACCGCTGCCGGAAGCCCCGCCCGGGCGAAAGCCCATCCACCCCTTGTGCGTCGGCATACCGCTGCCGCATGCCCGAAAACAGTGAGGGAACCATGATCAAGCAGCTCTCCAAGGCCGCCCTGTCCGCCGTCCTGACCGCTGCCGCCGTCGCGACGATCAGTCCGGCTCCGGCGTCGGCCGCCGCCCCGCTGAGCGGCGCGCGGATCGCCGCGCACTTCGACCTGGCCAAGGGCCAGATGCCGGAGAACCTCGCCCTGGCGCCCAACGGCACCGCGTACGTCACCTTCGCCGCCGCCCGCCAGATCGCCCAGGTCGCCCCCGGGGGCGCCACCCGGGTCCTGGCCACACTGCCCGAGCCCGCCGACGGCGGCGGCCGCACCCCGGTCCTGGGCTTCGCCCTGACCACCGGCATCGTCCGCGCCCACGACGGCACCCTGTACGTCCTGTACGCCACCGGAACCTCCGACCTCACCGGCCTGTGGCGCCTGCGCCCCGGCGGCGAACCGCAGCGCATCGCCGCCCTGCCCGCCACCGGCCTGCCCAACGGCCTGGCCCTGGAACCGCGCACCCGCACCCTCTACATCACCGACTCCGTACGCGGCACCATCTGGAGGGTTCCCACCGCCGGCGGCACTCCCACCGCCTGGTCCGCCGCCCCCGAACTGGCCTCCACCGGATTCCTCGGCGCCAACGGCCTGAAGATCCACAATGGTGCGGTGTGGGCCACCAACCTCGACAAGGGCACCGTCCTGCGCATCCCCATCATCCAAGGCGGGCGCGCCGGTAAGGTCCGGATCCGGGCCACCGGCCTGCCCGGCATCGACGACTTCGCCTTCACCGGCCGCGGCGACCAGATCCTGGCCGCCCTCAACGGCCCCGGCCGGGTCACGCTCATTCAGCCCGACGGCACCCACTCCGCTGTCCTGACCGAGGCCGACGGCCTGCAGAACCCCACCTCCATCGCCCTGCGCGGCGACACCGTCTACGTCCCGAGCGCCGCCTACACCACCGCCAAGGACCCCAACCTCATCCTCGCCCGCCTGCGCGACTAGAGAACGGCGACGGCGCCCATGGCGACGGGACTTCAGCCCCGGGCCGATCTCGTCGCCACGGGCGCCGAGGCCGGGTGAGGCCGAACGGCGCGACAAGGTGATCTCGGAGTCCGGTACGGCCGGCGGGAACACCGGCACCGCGCTCGCGCGCCGTCCATCCCGAGATCGCCGGGGGGACCGCTGCGAGCTCCTCACGCAGGTCTTCCCGGGGGCTGTGGATCCTCCCGGCGGCAGGATTCCCACGGGACGCCCCGGCCTCGCCCGCGAGCACTGAGCGCATAGGCTGGAACAAAGGCGAACACCATGCCGACAGGGGTCAGGGACAGGGCGATGAGCCCGCCGCCCAGGGCGTGGCCGTCACCGGCGACCGCGACGCACACCGTCGCGAAGACGAGTGCTCGCGGTGCCGACGCCGTGGAGGCCATGGCTCGCATCCGGGCAGCCGCTCCTGGCCCTACCGCGGAGAACGAGGACGCGCCGGGGAAACCACGTCAGCTTTGGGAGATTTTTCCGTCATTATGGTGATATGTCCTATGTGTGGATATTTTTCCTATCCGCTCATCCTGTGATCCATCTACGAAGGAGCGGGTGAATGTCGGGGGCAGAGGAGCGCAGACGTCGCGTCAAGACGCTGCGAGCGGAGCAGGCGCGGCGGCAGGCGGCGGCGGCGCGCCGTCGAAGGTTTGCTCTGATCGCCGCACCGATCGCGGTGGTCGTCCTGGTGATCGCGGTCATGGCGGGAGTGAAACTCACCGGGACGAGCACGACCGGTGGGACGCTGTCGGCCGCGTCGGAGAGCACCCTCGCCAAAGTGACCGGGGTGCCCGCCGAGACACTGGCCAAGGCCGGTGCGCCTCCGCCCGACGCCAAGGTTCTCCCCGTCTCCGGTGAGCCGCCTCTCATGCAGGACGGCAAGCCGAGGATCTTTTACCTGGGCGCTGAATACTGCCCCTACTGCGCCGCCGAGCGGTGGCCCCTGATCGTCGCGTTGTCGCGGTTCGGCACCTTCACCGGCCTGGGGGAATCCCGCTCCACCAGCGATGACGTGTTTCCGAACACCGCCACCTTCACCTTCCGGTCGGCGACCTACTCCAGCCCGTACGTGGCGTTCACGGCGGTGGAGACGGAGGATTCGCAAGGCCGGCCGCTGCAACAGCCGGACACCGCGGACGCGGCGCTGGTGACCAAGCTGAACGGGCCGCCGTACGTGCCCGCCGAGGCCAAGGGGTCCATCCCGTTCATCGACATCGGCAACCAGTTCCTGATCACCGGCGCGAGCTACTCGCCCGACGTCCTGAAGGGTCTGGACAACGAGCAGATCGCCGACAAACTGGCCGATCCCACCGGTTCCATCGGCAAGCCGGTGGACAGCGTCGCCAACCTGATGACCGCGAGCATCTGCGCGATCACCGGTGACAAGCCGGCCAATGTGTGCAACGAGCCCGTTGTGAAGAACATCAGGAAGGGCCTGGGGTGACACGCACCACCGCGCCGGCACCCGCCCGGTGGATCCCGCTGACCGGCACCGTCCTCTCCCTGGCCGGCCTGGCGATATCCGTTTACCTCACCGTCAGTCACTACACCGATCCCCGGACGCTCGCCTGTCCCGACACCGGTGCGATCAACTGCGTCAAGGTCACCACGAGCCCGGAGTCGGTGATTCTCGGCATTCCCGTGGCCGCGTACGGCCTGATCTTCTTCGCGGCGATGATCCTTGCGAACCTTCCCGCCGTCTGGAGGCGGCAGGAGACCTGGGTGACGGCCGCTCGCCTGGTCGCGACGGGGATCGGCGTCGTCACCGTGCTCTACCTGGTCTACGTCGAGCTCTTCCAGGTGAGCGCGATCTGCCTGTGGTGCACCGGCGTCCACGTGATCGCCTTCGCTCTCTTCGTGATCGCGCTGATCGGCTCGTCGAGGTCGCTGATCGACTGATCGCCACCGATGGACGGCGATGACCGTTCGGCGATTCTCCCTCACACGTCCGGACATCCGGCCGGGCCCGCGCACCACGGGCACGCCCCGCCTCAGGCGCACCACGGCGCGGGTGAGGCGGCCCGCCGGGCCTGCGGGCATGATCACTTCGTGTCGGCGGACCGGTCCCGGAGGAGGCGCGGGATCCAGATGCCCAGACCGATCCCCACGAGCACGGCGAAGGCGACCCGTGTCCAGTTCGGAGAGTCCTGGGCGCTCGCGGCGTGGGCGGCGTGGGCGGAGACGGAGCCGGGCGAGCCGGGCTGCGCCGCCGCCGACGCGATCGGGGATGAGGACGCCGACGCCGGGGTGAGCCCCGGGGCGGGTGGGACGGACGACGCGGCCGAACCGGTCACGGTGAAGGGGATCTCTCCCTCGATCGGGTGGCCGTCGGAGGAGACCACCCGCCAGGCGATCGCGTATCCGCCGGCGGGCGGCGTCTCCGGGACCTCGGCGGTGACCTTCGGCCCGTCGGCGCGCGCCTTGGCCAGGGGGACGGGCCTGCCGGCCGCGTCACGCAGGGCGACCGTGGGGAACAGAACGTGAGCGCTGAACTCCAGTTCGATCCGCTTGACGGACGTGACCTCGGCGCCCTTGGCCGGGGAACTGCTCCTCAGGCTGTCGTGGGCGAGCGCGGCGGGCGCGGTGAGCATGACAAAGACGGCGCAGCACAGTGTCACCGGCACCATCCTGCGAATGAATCGTGGCATATACGCCATCACGGGCTCCAGAGGGGATCACCGCCATCCCCGCTCTCGTCGTTCGATCCGGAATCCGACGGTCACCGGACCGGCCATCCGTGCTCTGACACCGGTCGTGCGCGGAGCGAGCACGTCTTTCCCAGCATCGCACGAGCCGTGTCGGAGGCCGCCACCGCGGCGCCGCTCACCCCGGCGGCGCACCGGCCGCCGGTGCGAACGTCAGGACACGGCCCGGCGTCCGCGACGCCGGGCGACGAAGAGGGTCACCCCGGCGACCACCACGAGCAGGGCGCCGATGACCAGTACGGGCGTCGCGCCCGTCCCGTCGCTCTGATCGTCGTCGGACAGCGCGGCGGCCGGCGACGCGGACACGGCCGGCGGCGCTGCCGGGCTCGCGCTGCCTTGCGTCGGCGCCGGCGTGGGTGTCGGCGTGGGCGTTGGCGTGGGGGACGGCTTGGGCGCCTTCAGGGTGAAGCGGAGCTCTTTGCTGATCGGGTGCCCGTCGGCTGACACCACCCGGAAGGCGATCGTGTATCGCCCGTTGACCAGGTCATCCGTGAGCGGCTGGGTGAGGGTGGCGCCCTTGATCTTCGGTTTGCCGTCGACGACTTTCTCACCGCCGGGACCGGTGACGACGACGGTGGCGAGGTTGCGGCTGATGTTCTCGGTGAAGACCAGCTCGATGTCGGCAGGAGGCTTTTTCACCGTCGCGCCGTCGGCGGGATCGCTCGACTTCAGCGTCGTGTGCGCGGACGCCGTCCCCGTCATGGCGGACAGGGCACAGGCGGCGATGGCCGCGAGCGCGATGAGACGGGCGACCGGTTGCCGGTGGAACACGACGAACTCCTTCAGAGGAAGATCAGACCAGACTAGCGGTGGGGGACCGGCCCCGTGCGATGCCGGGTTTCTCGCCTGGCGCCACGGCGGATCGCCCGTGCGGCTGCCGTTCAGACGAGAGGCTCACCGCCGTCGAGCGGCAATGACACGCCGGTCATGAAGGTGCTGGTCATCGCGAACAGCACCGCCTCGGCGATGTCCTCGGCCGTTCCGATGCGCCGCGCGGGGTTGCGAGCGATGCGTTCCGCGAACAGTTCGGCCTTCTTCCGTTCCCCGAGTCCGTCCCAGGCCCCGGTGTCGACGGTTCCGGGAGAGACGGCGTTGACCCGGATGGGCGCGAGCTCCAGCGAGAGGGCCTTGGTGACGACGTCCACCGCCCCGTTGGTGGCCGCGACCCCCAGGACGCCGACGGCCGGCTTGAGAGCCGACGACCCGGAGAAGAAGACGAAAGAGCCTCCCGCGCGCACCCGCGGCGCGAAGTGCTTGGCCAGCATGATCGGCCCGATCACCTTGGTGCCGAAGGACAGCGACAGCGTGGCCGGGGTGAGATCTCCCACGCGTCCGCGGGCCCGCGCCGAGGCGGTCGACACCACGTGATCGACGTCGCCGAGCCGTTCGGCCAGCGCCGCGATCGACTTCTCATCGGTGAGATCCACCTGCTCGGCGCTGACGCCGGCGTCGTCGTAGGCGTCCGCCAGGGCCGCGCGGTCGCGTCCCGCGACCACCACCCGGGCGCCGGCCGCTCGCGCCGCCAGCGTCACCGCGCGGGCGATCCCGCTTCCACGGCCGACGACGAGCACGGTCTTGTCCTGCAGTGTCGCTGACATCGAAGTTCTCCTTCGGCCCGCTCGAACGTGGGGCAGGGCCGCACCGTCGAGGAGGCACATCCTTGGTAGGGATCTTTTCGCCGTTCCGGCAGGATTCCGCGAGCGCCCGGAGGCGGTGTCGCGAGCGCGGCGCACAGGCTGCGGTCACCGGGTACGGACCTCGTCGAGGTCCAGGCCGCGGTCGGTGCCGTGGGGCAGCACGTTCTGCCCGGGTTCGAGCTTCAGCCGCTCTCCGTCGAGGAACACCGCGACCTTGTTCGGTTCGAACGACACCAGTCCGGACACGCGGCCCATCTCGGCGTACGCGTCCTGGTAGGACCAGGCGGCTCGCTGGGAGGCGCCGATGTCGTAGTAGCTCGCCAGCCCCTTGTAGGGGCAGAACGTCCGACCCCCGACCGGGGTGAGCGCGCTCTCGTCGATGTCCGTCCTGGGGACGTACCAGCGAGGCGCGAAGCCGGACTCATACAGGACGATCGGATGCGCGGACCTGGCCACGACATGATCACCGTCGCGAACCTCCAGCCGCCGTGAGGTCCGGCGGATGTCGATCCGGTGATAGGCGTCGGCGGCGTGCCCCAGGATCCGCTCGTCCTCCTCGTAGAACGCGTCCATGGCGCGCCACGCGAAGGCGATTCGCCCCTCGAGCCGACCGGCGTGGGCGGGCAGGTCGACGTACTGCCATGCGGCCCGCTCCGTCTCCCGTTTCCCTTCGGCGACCGTGAACCATGAGGTGGCACCCAGTTCGCGATGGCGGGTGACATGGTCGGATCGCTGGAGAACGCCGGGTTTCACGTCCTCCAGGCGGAAATACGCCACCGGGTAGCGGCCCGGCTCGTGCAGCAGCGTGACGTCTTCGCCGTCGGCGATCCACTCGCCCGCGAACCGGACGCGCAACCGCCGGCGAAGCCGTTCGGCGAACAGCAGCCTCTCGGGCAGCGGGTCGGGGGTCAGGAACTCACCGACCGCGCCGGGCGAGAGCGGCCCTTGCTGCCATGACAGACCCATGGCGTTCTCCTTCCGTGCGGTGGCGGGCGACGAGCCCGCTCGTCCCCGGCCCGTAGGCGCCGCCGGGCCGACGACAGGCGGCGCCGCTCAGGTCAGTGGTTCTCCACCGTCGACGCGTAGCGTCACCCCGGTGAGGAACGGGCTGGTCATGGCGAACAGAACCGCGTCGGCGATGTCCTGGACGGTTCCGATGCGACGGGCCGGATTGCGGGCGCGGAGATCGTCGAAGTAGGCGCGCTTGCCCTCTTCGCCGAAGGAGTCCCAGATGCCGGTGTCGATCACGCCGGGCGAGATCGCGTTGACCCTGATCGGTCCCAGTTCGAGCGCCAGGGACCTGGTGAGGAAGTCGACCGCTCCGTTGGTGGCGGCCACGCCGAGATAACCGATGACGGGCTTGAAGGCCGCGACGCCGGAGAAGAGCACGAAGGAACCGTCGTCGGCGATGTGCGGCGCGAAGTGCTTGGCGAGGATGGCCGGGCCGATGACCTTGGTGTCGAAAGAGCGCCGCAGGGCCTCCCTGTCGAGATCGGCCAGGAGCCCCCGGGCGCGTGCCGAAGCGGTCGAGACGACGTGATCCACCTGGCCGAGCCGCTCCGCGAGCGCCGCGATGGTCGTGTCGTCGTTGAGGTCGACGGTCTCGGCCTCGACTCCCGGGTCCTCGTAGGCGGCCCGCAGCGCCGCCTGATCACGTCCCGCGACCACGACGCGAGCTCCCCGCGCACGCGCGGACAGCGTGATGGCGCGGGCGATCCCGCTACCCCGGCCGACGACGAGGACGGTGCGATCTTGCAACGACAGTGCCATGACGGGTCCTCCTTTCGTCTTTCGTCCCTTCCGTCCTTTTGACTCTAACGACTACCCCCGTGACCTGGTCTCTTTCTGAATATGAAAGTTCTGGTGATATGCGATAGATTTTGCGAATGGCTACGCTTCGAGCGCTGGAGTGTCTCGTGGCTCTGGCCGACATCGGGTCGGTGACCGGGGCCGCCGCCGCGCTTCACATGTCGCAGCCCGCGCTCTCGCATCAGATCGCGGCTCTGGAGCGGGAGCTGGGCACGCCCGTCGTGGAGCGGTTGCCGCGGGGCGTCCGGGTCACGGTCGCGGGCCGTGCCGCCGCCGCGGAGGCGCGCATCGCGCTACAGGCCGCCGCCCGGGCCGTCCACATGGGCCGGGAGGCGGGTGCGGGGCGCGCCGGTCGGCTCCGGATCGCCTGCGCCGAGACGATGACCGTCTGGCTCCTGGTCCCCGTACTGCGCCGGTGGCGCTCGCATCACCCCGAGGTCCATCTGGACCTGATGGAGTTCACCAGCACGGATCGCATGGTCGACCATCTCGTGGCGGGCGGAACGGACCTCGTGGTCGGCCCGCGGCCGACCGGCGCCCCCGCCCACATCGAGGTGCTGGGTCAGGAGGAAATGGTCGTCGTGACCTCGGACGACCACCCCTTCTCGGGACGGCCCTCGGTGACCGTCGCGGAGCTCGCCGCCGAGCCTTTCGTGCACTACGACCCCGACAACGGGCTGGCGGTGTGGGTGGACCGGTTCGTCGCCGGACACGAGGTGGCGCTCACCCCGGTGGTGCGGACCCGCAGTCCGCGGACCGCCGCGCAGCTGGCGGGAGCCGGGATGGGCGTCTCCATCGTGCCTGCCTCCGCCCTCATCGCCTGCCCGGCAGGGGTGGTGCGCCGCCTGAACCCGCGCGTCCACCGTGACATAGTCGCGATCATGGCGGCCCCCTCGGACGGGCTCGCCCGGAGGTTCGTCGCCGACCTGCGACGGCAGGGGCTTCCCGTGCCCGACACCGAGGCGCGGCCCCCGCTCGGCGGGCGCGGTCCCGGCTCACCCGCTCCCGATCGGTCAACCGGCGGCTGACGCGCCCGCCGGGCCCACGAGCGTGACAGGGGCCGCGACCCCGAGGCGGTCGCCGGGTCGTCGAGGACGGCCTGCGTGGGGGGGGCGACGGCTTACCGTGCCGCCGGGCGCCCGCGCTCCCACCAGAGCGCGGCCCCGGTGACCACCGCGCCGACCCCCTCCCAGATGCCGACGCCGATGAACCGGGCGGGGGCGGCGCCGGTCACCACCAGGACGGTGAAGACCGTGAACGTCAGCAGGCGGAACGGCACCGTCCACAGGAAGAAGGGCCGGTAGTCGGCGGCGGCGGCCAGGAGGTAGTAGACGCCCATGTTCACCGCGGCCATCGAGGAGGCGGCGAGGTACACCTCCGTGTAGTCGCCGGGGTCACGCGTCTGCGGCACCTCGAAGCCGAGGAGGGCCAGCATGGTGTCCGGCGACACCAGGCCGACGACGCCGAGCACCACGGCGAGGAAGCCGAAGACCGCCATCGTCCAGCCAGAGAGGGAACGCGGGAGTCGCATGGCGGATCCTCCGGGTGCCAGGTCGGCGATCGGGTGGGGGGTGCAGCCTCTCGGTGATCTTAGGATCACCATATATGCCAATACAGGGCTGGCGCTTGGTGGAGGCCGGACCGGAGGAACGGCTTGATGGGCGGGGCAGGCTCAGGTGGTGGCGAGCCAGTCGGCGTACCGGGTGGGGGCGAGGTCGGCGTCGGCCGGGGCGGTGATGACGTCGCCCTTGATCGCGGCGAACATGCCCGCCGTGTCGTCGACGACGACGGGCCGGCTGTCGCCCTTGGCCTTCAGCGTGATCCTGCCGAGGTCGTCGAGGGCGAAGACCTCGGGGCCGGCGATGTTGCGGACGCCGTTCAGCGGTGAGCCCGCGGCGACCTCCGCGACGGCGGCGGCGACGTCCGCGGCCGCGATCGGCTGGATCGGCGTGCGCGGCAGGCGCACGCTCTTCTCGTCGGAGGTCCAGGACAGGGTCGTGTCGACGAACTCCATGAACTGGGTGGCGCGCACGATCGAGAACGGGATCGACCCGGCCCGCAGCAGGTCCTCCTGAAGCACCTTCGCCCGGTAGTAGACGAGGTCGGGCACCTGGTCGACGCCGACGATGGAGAGGATGACGAAGTGCCCGACGCCGGCCTTCGCGCTCGCGGCGATGAGGTTGTCCATTGAGGTCTGGAAGAAGGCGGGCGAGGCGTCGTCGAAGGTCGGGGAGTTGGTGAGGTTGACGACGACGTCCGCGCCCGCCACCGCCTCGTCCACGCCCACACCGGTGATGACGTTCACGCCCGTGGACAACGCGTACGGCACGGCCTCGTGCCCGGCCGCGGTGAGATTCCGTACAACCTGCGAGCCGATCAGGCCGGTCCCGCCGATAACTGCGATCTTCATGATGAACCTTCCTGTCGCCGGAGCGTTCGGTGCCATCCGGTCACCGTTAAGACCGGGCAGCCGTCCGGTCTGTGACAGCCGCGGCGAAAAAGGCGCGGCGCGCCGGCCGGGGCGGCGCCGGCCAGGAGGGCGCGCACGATACGTACCCGCTGGGGACGACCCGAACACGAGGGTCCCGGCCGGTGCGACGCCGAGGGCCGCACCGGCGACGGGGGTGGCGAGCCGAGCGTCGCCGATCCCGCCGAACGGCCGCGCGCCTCGATGGGGATGTCACAAATCACGCCGCTGCCCGGTCGTCTTCTCCGGAATTGCTTTCATCTGACGCGGCCGAAGGAACACCATGCACTCATCAGAGAAACGGATCTCCACGTCGGTCCTGGTCATCGGCACGGGAGGGTCCGGGCTGCGGGCCGCCATCGAACTCGCCGAACGCGGGGTCGACGTCGTGGCGGTGGGCAAACGGCCGAAGGCGGACACGCACACCTCGCTCGCGGCCGGCGGCATCAACGCGGCGCTCGCCACGATGGACCCCGAGGACAGCTGGCAACAGCACGCGGCGGACACCATCACGGAGAGTTACCTCCTGGCCAACCCCCAGACGGTGCGCATCGTCACCGAGGGGGCCGCGCGGGGCATCGAGGACCTCCAGCGCTGGGGCATGCCGTTCGCGCTCGAGGAGGACGGGCGGATCTCACAGCGCTTCTTCGGCGCCCACACCTACCGGCGCACCGCCTACGCCGGGGACTACACCGGGCTTGAGATCCAGCGCACCCTGGTCAACCGGGCGCTGCGGCTCGATGTCCCCATCCTCGACACCGTGTACATCACACGCATCCTCGTCCGCGACAACGTGGTCTTCGGCGCGTACGGTTTCGACCTGACCGATGGCAGCCGCTATGTCATCCACGCCGATGCGGTGATCCTGGCGGCCGGCGGCCACACCAGGATCTGGCGGCGCACCTCCTCCCGGAGGGACGAGAACACCGGCGACTCGTTCCGCCTCGCGGTGCTCGCCGGTTGCCGCATCCGCGACCCGGAGCTGGTGCAGTTCCACCCGTCCGGTCTCATCTCACCCGAGAACGCGGCGGGCACCCTCGTCTCCGAGGCGGCGCGGGGCGAGGGCGGGATCCTGCGCAACGAGCTCGGTGAGCGTTTCATGGCGCGGTACGACCCGGAGCGGATGGAGCTGTCCACGCGTGACCGGGTCGCCCTGGCCGCCTACACAGAGATCAAGGAAGGCCGCGGGAGCCGAAACGGCGGCGTGTGGCTTGACGTGTCGCATCTGCCGAGACAGACGATCATGACGCGGTTGCCCCGTGTCTACCAGACGCTCATGGAACTGCAGATGCTCGACATCACCCAGGAGCCGATCGAGATCGCACCGACCGCGCACTACTCGATGGGCGGGGTCTGGGTGCGTCCCGAGGACCACAGCACGGGCGTCGACGGCCTGTACGCGATCGGGGAGGCGTCGAGCGGCCTGCACGGGGCGAACCGCCTGGGCGGCAACTCGCTCATCGAGCTTCTCGTCTTCGGCCGCATCGTCGGACAGGCGGCGGCCGAGTATTCAGCGGGCCTCGACGCCCAGCGCCGCTCGGCCGAGGCGCTCGGCGCGGCACGGGCGGAGGTGGACGGGCTGCTCGCGGCCGACGGTCCCGAGAACGTGCGTTCTCTGCAGCGGGCCATCCGCAACATCATGACCGAGCATGCCGGCGTGGTGCGCGACGAGAGCGGCCTGCTGAAAGGTCTCGCCGAACTCACCGCGGTGGAGGCGCGCATCGCCGACGTCGGCGTGCACCCGGACATCGCCGGATTCCAGGACCTGGCCCATGCCTTCGACACGAAGGCCGCGGTGCTCGCCGCGCGCGCGACGATCGAGACCGCGCTTGAGCGTCGCGAGACCCGCGGCTGCCACAACCGCTCCGACTACCCCGAGCTCGACCCCTCGCTGCAGGTCAACCTCGTCTGGTCCGGACCCGGGGCGGTGGAGAGGGAGCCCATCCCGCCGATTCACGCCGAGATCGCGGCGCTCATGCGTGAGGTCTCCACCGGGGGAAAACTCGTCGAGTAACGATCACCGGCGACTGAATCCGCGCCCGAATGCGCGCTCGAATCCGCGCCCGAAAAAGAATTTCGCGGCAGTTGTCACAAGTCCAGAGGCTGCCTGGTCTTAGCTGACGTCCGGCCGGCACGTGGGTGCCTTGGCGAAGAGAAAGGTTTTTCATGAAGGTCGTAGTAATCGGGGGGACCGGCCTGATCGGGTCGAAGCTGGTGGCCAAGCTGGGGGAGCACGGTCACGAGGCGGTCGCGGCGGCGCCGAACACGGGTGTCAACACCCTCACCGGTGAGGGGCTGGCCGAGGTGCTGAGGCGAGCGATGACGTCGCCCAGGCGGTCGGCCGGGTCGCGGTGGGATCACCGCTGAACGGCAGGGTCGAGGTGGGCGGGCCCGAGCAGTTCCGGATGGACGAGTTCTTCCGTGACGTGCTGGCCGGCTGGAACGACCGGCGCTCGGTGGTCGCCGACCCGCACGCGCGCTACTTCGGAACCGAGCTGGGCGAGCGGACGCTGGTGCCGGATGGCGGCGCCGCCCTCGGCCAGATCCGGTATCGCGACTGGCCCGGCCGTACCGCCACCGGAAAGTAGCGCGTTCTCGCCCGAGCTTCACCACCCTCAGGCCACGAAAGGTGGTTCCATGCCCGACAGCGACCCGGCGACTACCGGGTTCACGCAGAGATCGACCGCGGGGCGGACGGCGCTCACCACGCTGTGCGAACCCGGCGCGCCGATGCCCACCCTGGCCGGCGACGACGAACCCGCCCGGCGTCAGGGCCGGCGCGCCCCTCGCCCCTCCTGAACGCGGATGGGCTTCTTACCGCATCACGACGACAGGCGGCCGGTGGGCACCACGGGCGCCTGCGACCGTACGGGGGTTGTGCCGTGACCGCATCGGCGATGGTCGCCGAGTTCGACGATGTCGCCGGGTGGACCGCCGACGCCGTCGAACACCTCGGACAGCGTCACGCCATACCGGCCACCTGCCGCGGCAGCGCGAGTCCGGCCGCACTGGCCTGGCTGGCCGAGGCGTGCGAGCTGTCACCCGGGATCAGGTTGCTGGACGTGGGCGCCGGAGCGGGCGGCCCGGCGGCCTGGGCGGCCGAGCGGTTCGGGGTCCGGCCGATCCTGCTGGAACCGATGCCGGCCGCGGGCCGGGCCGCCGCCCGGCTCTTCGGATTGCCGGTCATCGCGGCCGATGGCCGCCGCATTCCGCTCCGCACGGGGTCGGCCGACGCCGCCTGGTGCCTGGGGGTGCTGTGCACCGTGCGGGACAAGGCCGCGGTACTCAGCGAGATCCACCGGGTGCTCACGCCCGGTGGATCACTGGGGCTCCTGGTGGTCGTCGCGCGAGGACCGCAGACCCTTCCGGCTCCGCACGGCAACCACTTCCCCACCCAGCGGGAACTCCTCGCGCTGCTTTCCGGCGCCGGGTTCGAGCTTCTCGAGCAGGTCGACCAGCCCCACGGCGCGCCGTTGTCGTGGTCGCGACGTGCCGAGCAGGTCGCCGCGGTCGTCGCGGCCCGCCACCGGGCCGACCCCGCCTACGCACTGGCAACTCACCAGGGTGAGCGCTTCACCCGCCTGTTCGCCTCCGGCCAGATCACCGTACGGCTGATCCACGCGGTCAGCCGGCGGCCTACCGGACGTCCCCGCACGCCACATATGGAGGAAAGATGAGCGCACCGAGCGGCGATAACGAGTTTCTGTACGAGCTCAGGATCGAGGTCGAGGAGGAAGTGATCCTGGCCGAGGCGAGCCATCCGGAGGAGGCGGTAGACCTGCCGGTCACGGAATGGCTGTTCGATCCGACGGACGCCGAGCGCGAGGAGATCGGCCTGCGAGGTCTGCTCCACGCGGTCGAGGTGCTGGAGGGTGACTCCCGGTCAGGCGATCACGGCGCGGCGAATGCCTGAAACACCCGCCCAGGCCCATTCGGCGCCGGTGGAACACGCTTCTTCCGGCAACCGAGGTATGACAGACATGAAACACTCACCACCGCAAGGGGCCGCTGCCGCCTCATCGGCGCGGATCGACACCCTCGACAGTCTCCGTGAGCACCTGCAGTGGGCGATCGAGCTGGAACACGCGACCCTGCCGCCGTACCTGTGCGCGCTGTACTCGCTGGACCCCGAGCGCAACCCCGAAGCCGTCGAGGTGGTGGGCGGCGTCTTCGTCGAGGAGATGCTGCACCTGGCGCTCGCGGCGAACCTGCTCAACGCCGTCGGCGGCCGGCCCCGCCTGGACACACCCACGACGCTGCCGGCGCATCCCCGGCGGCTGCCCCACGGCGACCGGTCCCTGGAGCTGTCGCTGGTGCCCTTCGGCGCCGACGCGCTGGAGATGTTCCTGCGCCTTGAACGACCCGCGCCGCCCGGCGCACCGGCGGAAGGCGACGACTACGAGACGATCGGGCAGTTCTACACCGCGATCGAACAGGGACTGCGCGACCTGTGCGACCGGCTCGGCGAGCGGGCGGTCTTCAGCGGCGACCCGGCCCGCCAGGTGAACGCCGGCCACTTCCGGCACACCGCCGGGCGGCTGATCGCGGTCGACGGCCTGGACTCCGCGCTGGCGGCGCTGCGGGAGATCGTCGAGCAGGGCGAGGGCACCTCCCACGGCGAGGTCTGGGACGGCGACCAGGACGTCTTCCACCCCGAACGCGACGAGGTCGGCCACTACTACCGCTTCCAGGAGCTTCAGGCGGGCCGGCGCTACCGGCGCGGCGACACCCCGCGATCCGGGCCCACCGGCGAGACGATCTCGGTGGATCTGACCGGTGTCCTGCCGATGCGGCGCAACCCCCGGCTGGACGACCACGCCCCGGGCAGCGCGATCCGCACCGCCCAGGAGGAGTTCAACCACACCTACTGCGCCGTCCTGCATCTGCTGGAGCAGGCGTTCAACGGCAACCCGAAACTGATGTCGGTCGCCACCGGCACCATGTACGCGCTCAAGGCCCAAGCTCAAGCCCTGATGCGGATGCCGGACGGGGACGGGACCACGGCCGGGCCGACCTTCGACTACGTGGCACCCGAACTGCGCCGGTGGAGCGTCGGCGACCGGCGGCGGATCGTCGTGCTCCGCGACGGCCCGTACATCGTGTACGGCGGCGTCCCGCTCCGCCGCAAATACAAGATCGTCTCTTCGGAGAAGGACTCGCTGACCTGGAAGACCGGCGAGCCCCTGGCGACCGAGGAAACCTACGCGCTGTGCCGCTGCGGCCGCTCGGGCTCCAAGCCGTTCTGCGACGGAACCCATGCCGTGGCCGGGTTCGACGGCACGGAGACCGCGGACGTGCGACCGTACAGGGAACTGCAGCACGTGCACGACGGGGTGGGCATCTCGGCTCAGCGGGTGGGGGAGCTGTGCGTCCATGCCGCCTTCTGCATCGGCCGCACCAGACCGATCGCCGCGATGCTCGCCGACACCGGGGACAGCGACGTGCGCTCCAACGTCATGGGCCGTATCGATCACTGCCCCTCCGGTTCCTACAGCTACGCCCTTCAGCGCGGCGGCGAGATGATCGAGCCTGATCTTCCGCAGGCCATCTCGATTCTGGAGGAAGAGGACGGGCTGGCCGGCTCGCTGTGGGTCACCGGGGGAGTGCCGGTCCTGCGGGCGGACGGCCGGCCGCTGGAGACCCGCAACAGGATGACGCTGTGCCGCTGCGGCCATTCCGGCAACAAACCGCTGTGCGACGGGACCCACCGGGAGATCGGCTTCCGTGAGGACCCGCCAGGTCACGAAGGCGACCGCCGGCAGGGCGCGTCACCCCCCGCCGGAGCCGGCACGGAGGTCGCGCACGCGACGGCGCCGCGGCCGGAGCCAGGAAACGGTGGTCCGGCCACGCCCCTCCCGAAGGCGTGATCGATCGTCGGCCGGCGGCCTTCGCCGCCGGCCGCGATCCCGCCGACGGCGGCTACCGGCTCCGGGCCGACATCGTCGTGAGCCGGCCCGGAGCCGAACCTGAGACGGCCACCCCGTTGCTCGCCCAGGCGACCGCGCGGTGCCCCTGCGCGAAGATGACCCGCCAGGGCGTCCCCGGAACGATCAGCCTCGCCCCCTGAGAGGCCGTCGCGCCGCAGGCCGCCCGGACTGAGCGACAGGGCACGCGATCTTCTTGATCTCGTGGCGCTCCGGCAGGGTGAACGTCCGGGACGGCCCCGCCGACCAATGTGCGCCGAACGCGCTGATCGGGGGGCGGAACCCGATCAGCGCGTCGCGGACGACGGGGGTGTCAGCCCAGGTGCCGGGCGAAGAATCGCAGCGTGCTGTCCAGCTCGAACGCCGGGATCTCCCCGTGCTTGCCGGGGTTGGCGTGCAGCGTCTTCTCGGCCGAGGCGAAGACGTCGAACAGCGCCAAACTCGCAGCCCGGGGCACCATCTCATCGTCCCACTGCACCAGGAACTCCACCGGGACGGTGATCTGCGCGGCGGCCTCGGCCGAGGTCTCCGCCCCGTTCAAACCCAGCACCGCCGCGCGGACGCGGGGCTCGGCGGCGATGAACGGAACGCCGAGCCCACAGCCCAGCGACATCCCCCAGTAGCCCACCGGACCGGCGCCGACGTGGTCGAGCTCCTGGACCGCGTCCAAGACCGCTCGCCATTCCGGGACGGTCTGGCCGGTGAGGAGCGTGTGGAAACCGGCGATCAGCGGAGTCAGTTCCCCTCCGGTCTGCGCGCAGGTCCGTATCTCGGCGATGATCCGGTCGTGTTCCTCGCTTCTGGGCCGGTCGCCATGGCCGGGCGCATCGACGGCCACCACCGCGAAACCGCACTCGGCCGCGAAGCGGCGGGCACGCGCCACGATGCCGGGGGCCTTCTTGTGCTGGCCGCCGCCGTGTCCCATCAGGATCAGGGGGCGGGTCCCGGCGTCACCGTCCGGTGTCCACAGCACGCCGGGGATCTCGCCGAAGGCGAAGGGGAGGGCGAAGAGTTGTTCGGTGACGCCGTCGGACGACGTCTGGGAGGTGAAGCGCATTGTGTTTCAAGCCTTTCGGGATGCCTTCTGCGGGCGCTCCCTAAGCCATGCGGGGGAGGGAGGCCCGACCTGTCACAGCGTTGATCGGTCTCACCTCCTCAGTTCGCAGCAGCACACGGCGACGCAGAACCTACCACGACCAGCTTCACCCGCGTCTCACCAGGGCGAGCATCGTCTGATGCGGCACCGGCACGGATGGTCCCGCCGCTTACGGCTGGAATCGAGTTTCGGTTACAGAGAGTCAACCGCCGCCGGAGGGCGGCTTCGGGAGTGCGGGGCCGAGACGCCGAGGGAACTCGTACATGCCAACTTTGTGAGGCGAAACGCAAAGGCGTTCCAGGTTCGGCGAGTCACATGCCACCTTCGCCGAGACGGGACAACAAGCTGGTTCGCTCCGGACACCACGGCGGACGGGTGCCCATCGCCCCTTCGGGCCTGCCGAGTCTGCTCCCCAGACGAACAAGGAGGACTTTCCTTGCTTGAATTTCCCACCTTCGCCCATGTCGCGCTCACGGTCTCGGACCTGGCGGTCAGCGTGCCGTGGTACGAGCGGCTGATCGGCTCGGGCCCGGTGCTCGACGAGGACACCGGCCCGTTCCACCACAGCGTGTTCGCCGTCGGCGGCACGCTGCTCGGGCTGCACGCCTTCCCCGGCGGCGTGGCCGGTGGCGACCGTTTCGACGAGCGGCGGCTCGGGCTCGACCACCTGGCGTTCCAGTGTGCCGACCGCTCCGAGCTGGAGCGGTGGCGGCACCGGCTCGACGAGCTGGGCATCGAGCACGGCGGCATCGTCGACGCGCACTACGGCTGCGGGCTGTCGTTCCGCGATCCGGACAACATCGCGCTGGAGTTCTTCTCGCCGCCCGCGTAGGAGGGCCACCGGAAGCCCCGTGCCGCCGGGCGCGAGGAGATCTCCCCGGCGGGGCGTCACCGGAGACGACGCCGTCACGGCCCGGACGACGCGGCCGCGAAAACTCGTGCGAAAGTTCTGGTGGGGGGATGTCAAGACGAGGGCGGTGACTCCGACCAACCGGCCGAAGGGCCCAGCCGGGGCTCGCGAACCACGAGGAGTACACGATGAAGTTCCTGATCAGCATGCTCATCAACCCGGCCGTGCTGGACGCGCTGACCGACGAGGAGAAGGCGGCGATCGGCGACGGCCACGGAAAGTTCATCGAGGCGTTGAAGAAGTCCGGCGAGCTGATCATCACGCAGGCGCTGGTCGACCCGTCACAGGCCGTTGTGGTGTCCGTACGCAACGGCCAGCCGGTGGTGACCGACGGTCCTTTCCTGGAGTCGAAGGAGTATCTGGGCGGCTTCTACCTGATCGACTGCGAGAACAAGGAGCGGGCGATCGAGCTGGCGGCGCAGATCCCGGACACCGCGATCGAGGGTCTGGGGATCGAGGTGCGGCAGGTGATGTTCGCCGACGGACAATTGGAAGCATGACGACACCGGCCATCGAGGACCTGCTGCGTGAGCTCGCGCCGCAGGTCCTCGGCGCGCTGATACGCCGGAACGGCCAGTTCGAGGGGTGCGAGGACGCCGTACAGGAGGCCGTCCTCGCCGCCACCGTGCAGTGGCCGGTCGAGGGAGTGCCGAACAACCCTCGCGGCTGGCTGGTGACCGTCGCGTCCCGGCGGCTCATCGACCAGATGCGCAGCGACCACGCGCGCCGCGTGAGGGAGTCGGCGACGGCCACCGAGGTGGTGTCCGAGGACGTACCGGACACCGACGACACGCTCGTCCTGCTGTTCCTGTGCTGCCACCCGACGCTGACCGCGGCCTCCCAGACCGCCCTGACGCTGCGGGCGGTTGGGGGTCTGACCACCGCTGAGATCGCCCACGCGTTCCTGGTGCCGGAGGCCACGATGGCGGCCAGGATCAGCCGGGCCAAGCAGCGGATCAAGGCCGCCGGCAGCTCGTTCAGCCTGCCGGACGGCGCGGAGCGCGAGGAGCGGCTGCGGGTCGTCCTGCACGTGCTCTACCTGATCTTCAACGAGGGCTACACCGCCTCCTCGGGCAGCGAGTTGCACCGCGCCGACCTCGCGCACGAGGCGATCCGGCTGGCCAGGATGGTGCACGCCCAACTGCCCGAGGACGGTGAGGTGACCGGGCTGCTCGCGCTGATGCTGCTGACCGACGCCCGCCGGGAGACCCGCACGACGGCGGCCGGAGACCTGGTGCCGCTGGACGAGCAGGACCGTACGAAGTGGGACCGCGGGCTGATCGACGAGGGCATCGAGCTGATCAAGGCGTCGCTGGCCGGTTCGGCGCTGGGGCCTTACCAGCTGCAGGCCGCCATCGCCGCCACGCACGCCGACGCGGCCAGGGCCGAGGAGACCGACTGGGCACAGGTGCACGCGCTCTACCTGATCCTGGAACGGATCGCGCCCAACCCGATGGTCACCCTCAACCGGGCGATCGCGCTCGCCGAGACCGAGGGGCCGCAGACCGGGCTGACCCTGCTGTCCACCTTGGACGGTGACGAGCGGATGGCCGGGCATCACCGGCTGCTGTCCGTACGGGCGCATCTGCTGGAGAAGACCGGCGACACGGCCGGGGCGTACGAGCACTACCGGCGCGCCGCGAAGGCCACCGCCAGCATCGCCGAGCAACGCTACCTGGAGTCCCGGGCAAGCCGGGTGAGGACCTAGGGTCCACCCCCTTCACCACGCCGGGGCGCACCCCGGGATCTAGGCGGTCGTCCGGTGCCGGAACGGATCGCGCCGGTGATGACGTTCTCCGCGGGCCGTGACCGTCAGGGCGACGACGGTCATCATGGAGAGAAGGCTCCAGGCCGGTACGAAACTGTCGGTCAGATCCTTGAGCAGCCCGAGGACGGGCGGCACCAGGATGACGGCGATCTGGTTGACGGCCATGGCCAGGCCGAGGGCGAATCCCGTCTTGCCCGGTGGCGCCGATTCGGCCACGTAGGCGACCCACGGGCCGTACCAGCCGATGCCGAAGAATCCGAGCCAGACGAACAGCAGGCAGGCCGCCGCGGGCGAATGCCCCATGGGGGTCGTCAGCGCCGTCATCCCCATGGTCACGGCGACCATGCAGGTCACGACAGAGCCGTAGCGCCCGGACCTGCTGCGATCGCTCCAGGCCGCCAGGCAGACGCGGCCGGCGACGCCCGCCCCCTGGGTCGCCACGAGGACGAGCGCCGCCGTACCCGCCTCCACGGACGTCGTCTCGTGGAGATACAGCACGGTCAGGACGCCTATGCCGCTGTGTACCGAGACCAGGCTCATCCCTGACAGAACGATCTTCACCATGGGCGGTTCGCGGAGCGTCCGCAGCCGAGCACCAAGCCCCGACGCGGGCGAGGCATGCGGTTCCGCACCGTGAGGAGCAGGGCTCTGGGTGGGCGGCCGACGGTAGAGGCACATGAAGGCGACGGCTCCCAGGAGCGCGACGAGGCCGCCGGCCATGAGCGTCACCCGCCAGCCGAAAGCGGTGGCGAGGAAGGGCAGCGCGGCCGCGGCGAGTACGCCGCCCAGCGGCAGCCCCGCCTGCCGGATGCCCATCGCCAGCCCCCGCTGGGACGCGTCGAACCAGGACGCCACCGACTTGCTGCCGCCGGGCTGAACGGTGCTGTATCCCGCACCGACGATCAGCAGGACAAGGAGCAGGGACGTGTATCCCGGCGCCATGCTTCCCACGCCCAGGCTCACGGCGACGACACAGGCGCCTGTCCCGACGATCCAGCGCTCGTTGTAGCGGTCCAGCAGTTCCCCGGCCACCAGGAACCCGACCAGGGGGACCAGCTGGGCCGCCGAGAGCAGGAGGCCCAGCTGAGCCGTGCTCAGGTTCAGATCGCGTTGCAGGTGGACGCCCATCGCCCCGATGCCCTGCACGAAGAAGCCGGAGGCGGCCTGGGTGAAGGTGGCGACGCCGAGGACGACCCACCGGTATCGCCGCGTGCGAAACGTGAATCCGCCGGCGCTCATCGGAGTCCCCGCCCGGACGGCGCGCCGCCGGGCCGGTCACGGTCGACGCGGTCGGTCGCCTGGCACGGCTGAACGTTCGTCACGGGCGCCAGCACAGCGCGGGGTCGGGGTGGTCGAAGAAGCCCAGTTCCCGGTAGAGCGGTTCGCCCTCATGAGAGGCGTACAGATCCACCCGGACGGCCCCGCGTTCCCGGAACCAGCCGAGCAGGCCCCGCATGATCGCGCGGCTGTGGCCGCGCCGTCGACACGACGGATCGGTGACCACGCCGATCACGTGTCCGATCCGGCCGTTCCGTGAGTGCGGGCCGGGAAACCACTGCTCGACGGTGCCGATGCCGCAGGCCGCGAGACCGTTCTCGCCGTCCACGACCAGGATCTGCGCGTCGTCCGCGATCAGTTTTTCCCTCAGGACCGCGGCGAGGGCGTCCCGCCAGTCGTCGCCTGCCGATGAGGGGTTGAAGAAGTCGCCGCCGAGGTTCTCGAACAGCAGCGCCCGCAGGCGTACGAGCTCCGCCACGTCGTCCTCGACCGCCTGCCGTACGTCGGTGTGGTCTGTCATGCGGAACAGACTGGTGTAATAGTCTTATGCACCTCAACCCTTACGGCGAGGACGTCGTGAACCTGGCCGCGGACCTGGCCAACCGGCACCCGGCGACCGCCGGGGAACTCGCGGACCGCTGCCGCGCCGCCGGGCTCGTGCTGGAGCGCCCGGCCACGCCGCAGGACCTGGACCGTGTCCACGCCGTACTGGAGGCGTGGGAGAAGGTCGTCGACGCCACCGACGAGCACGAGCGCGCCGAGCTGGTCAACCGCATGCTGGCGGAGTCCGCCGCCTACCCGCGGCTGACCGACCACGCGGGCGGCGGCTGGCACCTGCACTACCGCGACGACCGGCAGTCGCTCGGCTCCGTGCTGTTCGCACTCATCTCCGTGGGCACCGCGCTGCACCTGGTGGGACGGGGCATGCACCGGCTGCGGCGGTGCGCCGTGACCGAGTGCGCCACGATCTTCGCCGACACCTCCCGCACCGGGCGGCAGCGATATTGCTCCCAGCGGTGCGCCAATCGCGACGCGGTACGCCGGCACCGCGCGAGCCGCGCGGCCGGTCGTCCCGTGAGCCCCGAACCCTCAAGGAGCCGATAGGGCTCCGTCGGCGGCGGCGGCGGGGGGCGCGTTCGGCGGTGAGGTCGCCGTCGAGGTAGGGCGCCTTCTGGCCGGGACAGGATCCGGACAGGGGACAAGCACGTACCGGGTCCGCGCGGATCGAAGGCGTGACGCCGGCACCGGGGCCTGCCGTGCCATCGGTGACGACGAACCTCCGAGATGAACTCGATCGCCGGGCCGCCGGATCGCACCCGCAGCGGTGATCGATCCTTGTTCGTTTTGTGATGTGTGGTGCCTGTGTGCCCGGGCAGAGGGCCCGCCAGTCGAGCGAACAGATAGGGAGCGGGACATGACAATCACCGGCATCATCATCGCCATCGTCATCGGAGCCGTCATCGGTGCATTGGGCCGGCTGGTCGTGCCTGGGCGCCAGGGCATTCCGATCTGGCTGACCATCGTGATCGGTATCGTCGCCGCCCTGATCGGCACCGCCATCGCCAGTGCCCTCGGCGTGGCCAGCACCGGTGGCATCGACTGGATCGAACTGATCCTGCAGGTCGCCGTCGCCGCGGTCGGTGTGATCGCCGCGGTGAGCCTGTACGGCAGGCGCGGCGTCCGATAGACGCGATCACCAGTGGTTTTCCGCCTGCGCTACGAGCAGGTTCGTGGTGGCCGTGGCCCCGCCCGTTCAGGGCGGGGCCACGGCCTTTTCGCCGCTTCACGGGCGGGCGTCCGCGCATGCTCGCGACCATCCGGGCGACCTGACGCGGGGGGCGCGCTCATCGCGGCGGCGGCCCGCCGGTGTTTGCCGCGTCGCGCTGGGGATAGGGGACGTTGACGTGCACGAACGCCTCAGGCGTTGAAGGGAGTCATCATGGGAGCCAACGACAAGATCTCCAATAAGGCCGAAGAGCTCAAGGGTCGCGTCAAGGAGAACATCGGGAGTGCCACCGGCGACGAACGGCTTCGGGCCGAGGGAAGAACCGACCAGGACGAGAGCAACGTCAAGCAGGCCGGCGAGAAGATCAAGGACGCCGGCAAGAAGGTCAAGGACGCCTTCAAGAGCTGACCGCCGACCATATCGAGGCCGCGTGGGCCACAGGGGGTGGCCCACGCGGCCTTCCGCGTGCCCGTTCTCGGCGCGGGTTCTCCTGACCCCGCCGGTCCGTCGGGACGAGAACGCCCTCGACCGATCAGGCCGGCTCCATCGTCGTGGGCCTCGGCGCCCCCGTCCACGCCAGGGTAGCTTGGGACCGGTTGTCGCCCCGCGCGCCGACCGGCCGCTGCCGGGGTCTTGGCCTGGACGGCGGTGAACGTGGTGGTCTTGATCGTGCTGGGCCGGCTGCCGTCGCGTGGAGTGGAGCCGATCGGATGTTGAACCTCCGTGGCATCTCCTACCTGGCCGACGGGGCGGAGCCCGACGACCTGCGGCGGGACCTGAAGATCATCGCCAGGGATCTGCACTGTAACACCGTGATGCTCATCTGCCGAGACGCGTCGCAGCTGATCGGGGCCGCTCGCTGCGCCCTCGACCTCGGCTTGGACGTCCATCTCCGGCCCGACGCCACCGACCGGCCGCCGCCGAGGATGCTGGAGCACCTGGACACCGTCGCCGAAGCCGCGGAAGCGCTTCGCCGTGACCACCCCGGCCGTGTCACGCTCCTGGTCGGCAGCGAGTTCTCGCACACCGTATCCGGCATCGTCCCCGGACCGAGGTCGTTCCTGCGCCTGCACCTCATCATCCGATACCACCGGTTGCTGAGCCGCCGGATCGACCGGCGGCTCCACAAGCTTCTGACCCGCGCCGTCGCCGTCGCGCGGAGCCGTTTCGACGGTCCGATCACCTACGCCGCCGCCGGATGGGAGAACGTCGACTGGTCCCTGTTCGACCTCGTCGGCGTCAGCCTCTACCGCTCCGCCCGCAACCAGGCCACGTACCGGGACCGGTTGCGCGCCCTGGTGCGCGACCACGGCAAGCCCGTGGTCGTCACCGAGTTCGGCTGCGGCGCCTTCACCGGGGCCGACCAGCGCGGCGCGGGTTCCTTCCGGATCGTCGACTGGTTCGCCGAGCCGCCACGCATCCGCGGCGACCATCCGCGTGACGAGTCCGTGCAGGCCCGCTACCTGGGCGAGCTGATCGACCTGTACGACGTCGAAGGCGTGCACGGCTGTTTCGTCTTCACCTTCGCCATGCCTGACTTCCCGCACAAGGACGATCCCGGCCTCGACCTCGACAGAGCGGGCTTCGGCGTCATGGCCGCGTGCGGCGACGCCACCTTCCGGCACAAGCAGGCCTTCCACGCCGTCGCCGACCGCTACCGCGAACAGGTGACGGAACGCGAGTCTCCCGGTTAGTGCCGCATCCGCCGCCGCTCCCGCTCCGGCATCCGCTTGCCCTCCTGGACCTCCGGCAACGCTTCTGGCTCGCCTCTCCGCCGACGCCGAACACGACGCCTCCCGGCTCACCCCGACCTCACCTCGACCCGGCGCGTCGCCGACGCCCACGGCGTGACGACGGCGCGGGCCGCACTCGCCTGGGTGCCGTACGGTGCCTCCGCAGCCCGGCGCGTGCGACCCCCGGGAATATAAGGCGGCGCGTCGACCTCACATTTCCAGGGGTTGTTTCGTCGATCCGGTGAGGGCGGACGCGACAGAGGGAGTCGGCGACACCATGACCACAAGATCCGAGCCAGAAGACGGCCGGCGTGATCCGAGCCTGAACGCGATCATGAGCGAGCGGCGTCAGCTGATCAATCTGGCGTACCGCCTCCTCGGCTCCCTGGCCGATGCCGAGGACGTCGTCCAGGAGACCTACGCCCGTTGGTACGCCATGACCCCGCAGCAGCAGGAGGCCGTCGAATCCCCCGGCGCCTGGCTGACGACCGTCGCCGGTCGCATCTGCCTCGACCTGCTCGGCTCGGCACGGGCCAGGCGGGAGAGCTACGTGGGCCAATGGGTCCCGGAGCCGCTGCCCGAGTCCACGGAGTGGATCAACGGGCGGCCGGGCGGCAGCATGGCCGACCCGGCCGACCGGATCACCCTGGATGAGTCGGTCAGCATGGCCTTCCTCGTCGTGCTCGAATCGATGACCCCGGCCGAGCGCGTCGCCTTCGTCCTGCACGACGTCTTCCGCTACCCCTTCGCCGAAGTGGCCGAGATCGTCGGCCGCACGCCGGCGGCCTGCCGCCAGCTGGCCTCCTCGGCCCGCCGCCGCATCCGCGCGTCGCGACCTCCCGCGACCCCGGCGGCCCAGCGCGCCGGCATCGTCAGGGACTTCAAGCAGGCATGGGAGGCCAAGGACATCGACGCCCTCATCGGTCTCCTCGCCCCCGACGCCACGACGATCGCCGACGGCGGCGGCCTCGCCAGCGCCGTGCTCCGCCCGATCGAAGGCGACGAGCGGATCGCCCGCTACATGATCGATATCGCCGCCAAGGTGCCCAACCTGACGATCCTGGAGCGTACGGTCAACGGTCAGCCGGGTCTGGTGGCTCAGCAGGGCGGCGTCATCGTGACGGTGGCGGCGTTCGACGTCGTGGGTGACCGGATCCAGCGCATCTGGGCGGTACGCAACCCCGAGAAGCTCCGGTCGTGGACGGCGGACCACGGCAGCCGGGAGTCCCGGTGGTGACGATCACCGCCCGCGGCGGGGAAGGGACGGCTCAGTGCAGTTCCTGGATGCGGATCAGGTTGCCCGCGGGGTCGCGGAAGGCGCAGTCGCGAACACCGTACGGCTGCTCGATCGGCTCCTGGACGACCTCGGCGTCGGTGGCCTGCAGCTTCTCGAAGGTGCCGTCAAGGTCGGGGGTTGCCAGCAGGATCCAGCCGTAGGTGCCCTTGGCCATCATCTCGGCGACGGTGCGCCGCTCGTCGTCGGTGATGCCGGGATCGGCGGCCGGTGGCGCCAGGAGGATGGACGTGCCGGGCAGGCCGGCGGGGCCGACCGTGATCCAGCGCATCTTGCCGTGCCCGACGTCGCTGCGGACCTCGAAACCGAGGATGTCGCGGTAGAAGGCCAGGGAGGCGTCCGGGTCCTCGTGCGGCAGGAAGCTCGTGTGGATGGTGAGGTTCATGGCAGTCACGCTAGACGCGGCCCGAGAGCCGGCGCTTCTCGATTCCTGATGGGTCTGGTCACCTGTTTCGCCACGCACGACGGCATCCCCGCCGTCGTGCGCGCCGCCCGGTTCCGGTAGGCGCTGGGCGGCATGCCGACCAGCTCGGTGAAGCGCGTGCTGAAGGTGCCCAGGGACGAGCAGCCGACCGCGAAGCACACCTCGGTGACGCTGAGGTCGCCACGACGCAGCAGCGCCATCGCGCGCTCGACGCGCCGCGTCATCAGATAGGCGTACGGCGACTCACCGTAGGCGAGCCGGAACTGGCGGCTGAGGTGCCCGGCCGACATGTTCGCGCCGCGGGCCAGCGCCTCGACGTCCAGCGGCTGCGCGTACTCCCGGTCGATCCGGTCACGAACGCGGCGCAACCGCGCGAGGTCGCTCAGACGCTGCGCCGCGATGAGGGCGTGCGTCCACGAGGGGTGACACATGAGAGAACTCCTTTCAGCCCGGTTCAAAGCTACGCGGTCTCCCACGCGAACCCGTCCGGGTCGGTGCAGGACCCGATGTCACCGCCGATCATGATCCGGTGCGATCCTGTGCCGTCGGCGGAGACGCCGGCGTCCGGGGCGGAGCCGATGAGACCGTTGACGGTGGACGGCCGGGACACCGTGAGCGACAGGGTGAACCCGCGGAACCCGGTCGTCGGTGCCTCCGAGGCTCGCAGGCGCACCTGCGAGCCCGAACCGAAGGCGTCGGTGTAGAAGCGTCCGACGGCGGTGGGGTCGGCCACCTCAAGGTGGGCGGATTCGATGGAAACCATGGCGATGACGCTAGTCGCGGCTCCGTGACCCGCGCTTCTCGATTCCTGATCGATCTGGTCACCCGCTTCGCCACACTCGTCGCCCGGCGATCCGGAGCCGCCCGAGGAGAACCGCGGGCCCGGCTGGCCGGTGATGACCTTCGGCACGCTCTCGCCGGCCGCCCGGACCTGGAGAGGAGGCAGGCGATTTCCCGGTCCGTGACGGTCGCGACCCGGACGGCGAGCTGCTGGGCCGAGGTCAGGAGCTCGTGAGGATGACGAGTCGCTGGGTCGCCCGGGTCATCGCGACATAGCGGTCGACCGCTCCTTCGATGCCCTTGCCGAACGCCTCCGGGTCGACGAGGACGACCAGGTCGAACTCGAGCCCCTTCGACAGCTCCGGGGTCAGCGACCGGACGCGGGACGTCGCCCGGAACGTGGGATCGCCGATGACGCAGGCGATCCCGTCGGCGTGCGCGGCGAGCCAGGTGTCGAGGATCGAGCCGAGATCCGAGGTGGATCCGTGGACGACGGGGATGCCGCTGCCGCGGATGGAGGTCGGCACGTTGGCGTCCGGGAGCGCGGCCCGGATGACCGGCTCGGCTTCCGTCATGACCTCCTCCGGAGTCCGGTAGTTGATGCTCAGGGAGGCCAGGTCGATCCGGTCGAGCCCGATCCGCTCAAGCCGTTCCCGCCACGACTCCGTGAACCCGTGCCTGGCCTGGGCGCGGTCCCCGACGATGGTGAAGCTCCGGGACGGGCAGCGGAGCAGCAGCATCTGCCACTCCGCGTCGGTCAGTTCCTGCGCCTCGTCCACGACGATGTGCGCGAACGGGCCGGCGAGCGGGTCCGGTTCGGCGCCGGGCAGGGCGGTCTCGTCGATCAGGGTGTCCTTTAGATCCTGTCCGCGTAGCATCGTCACCGCACCTTCACCGTCGTCGTCGGCCTCGAGTATGTGGTCGATGACGTCGGCCATGTGCTCGCGTTGGGCGGCGACGGAGGCGTTGTGCCGACGCTTGCGTCGCGACGCCTCCGGGTCGCCGAGCCGCTGCCGCGCCGCGTCCAGGAGCGGCAGGTCGGACACCGTCCAGGCCTGGGCGTCCTCGCGCTGCAGCCGCCGAACGTCGTCGGGGCCGAGCCAGGGAGCGCACATCCGCAGGTAGGCGGGTACCGACCACAGGTCTCCGACGAGGTCGGCCGCTTCGAGCAGCGGCCACGCGCGGTTGAAGGTCGTGAGCAGTTCCCTGTTCTGCAGCAGTGACTTGCGGAGCAGGTCGGCCGGGGCGTCGTCGTCGTGCTTGTCCACCAGGATCGTGAGCAGTTCCTCCCAGATCTGGTCGCGCGCCTCGTTGTGCGGAGTACCGGGTTCCGGTGCTTCGAACGCCTCGGCCCAATCGTCGGCGCCCAGCCAGATGTCGGACCAGTGGGTCGCGACCGTCATCCCCTTGGTGGGCGGGTTCTCGTAGAACCTGACGGCCGGCTCGATCGCCTTCACCAGGTTCGCGGACGACTTCAGGAGGGCCACGTCCGGGTCGGTCTCGATCGCCGCCGTGGCTCCCTCGGCGATGAGGTCCCGCAGGGTGCAGGTCTGCACGCCCTCCTCTCCGAGGCTGGGGAGGACGTCGGAGACGTAGGCCAGGTAGGGCTGGTGCGGGCCGACGAACAGCACGCCGCCCCGGTGGTGACCGAGGCGGGGGTCGGAGTAGAGGAGGTAGGCGGAGCGGTGCAGGGCGACGACGGTCTTTCCCGTACCCGGACCGCCGTCGACGACGAGGGCGCCACGGGATCCCGCGCGGATGATGGCGTCCTGGTCGGCCTGGATGGTGCCGAGCACGTCCCGCATCCGGGTCGACCGGTGGCCGCCCAGGCTGGCGATGAAGGCGGACTGGTCGTCGAGCGCGGCGTGCCCCTCGAACCCGTCCGAGGTGAACACCTCGTCCCAGTAGTCGCTGATCCGGCCACGGGTCCAGCGGTACCGGCGGCGGCTCGCCAGGCCCATCGGGTTGGCGTGGGTCGCTCCGAAGAACGGCTCAGCCGCGGGTGAGCGCCAGTCGAGCAGCAGCCGGCGACCCGTGCTGTCGGTGAGGCCGAGCCGGCCGATGTACACGGGCTCGGGGTCGTCCGCGCCGACGATGTGCCCGAGGCAGAGGTCCAGGCCGAAGCGACGCAGGGCGCGCAGGCGAGCGGTCAGCCGGTGGATCTCCAGGTCCCGGTCCAACGCGGCCCGGCCCTTGCCACCGGGTGCCCTGCGCTCGGCGTCGAGGCGGCCGGACAGGTCGGCGATCGACTGTTCGAGGCTTTCCGCGATGGCCGCGAAGTGCCGTTCGTCACCGGCGATCAGCGCCGGGTCGGCCTTGGGGGAGAGGCGGTCGGGAAGGTCAAAAGCGCTGTCGGTCAGGGGGTTCACGTCATCGGCTCCGATCTGAGGTTCGTAAATCTCGGCGCTCACGAGCGCGGCTGAACTCTGCTGTGAAGGGGAAAGGGGGAGTCGCTCGCCGCCATCGCGCGCAACAGGGCGTCTGGACCGGCGTGGCGAACCTGGTGGCCAGGACGGGCCACACTCCGCCCGGCCCGCTCACTACACGGACCGGTGCGTCTCGCGGCGCTGCCGCTCGACGAACCGGCTGGATGACCCGGGAGTTGATCACGCTCCCGGGTGTCATGTTTTTTCCGGCGGGTCCTCGCCGACGTCGGCGCCGCGGCTTCGGGCACGGCCGCGTCGATCGGCCTCCAAGCGGCGGTGGCCCCCGAAAGAGGTCAGCCGTTCAGGCGCCCCCGGCGCCGCGCTTGACCGGACACCTCCCGTGGTGGCTCGACGCCCCCGCGCGACCCGATCACCGACGACGACACACGCATTTCACACCCCCGTTTTCGCAGGTTCTGGCCCCGGCCGACGATTGTGCCGCACGACCCGGGTCTTGCCGCAAGCCCCCCGGTGCGCTATACGTTGAGAGTGGAGAGGGGCGGACGTTCTCCCTTTCCTTCGTCGTCCGCCGTGGACGGACAACCTCCTCGTGAGGCGGCGGCGCGCCGCGTACGGCGATACCGCCGGCTCAAGAGGGTCTCCATGAGCCTACGGACGCACCCGCGGAACGAGAAGTCCTTCATCGACTGCCCGCGCCCTCGGCCGGGCCGTCTCGCGACTCCCGGATCATCGGTCCGGGAGTGATCCGGCCACCTCCGGCCTCGCCCGAGGCGGCTGCTAGCGTGTGCCCGTGCCGAAAACAGACAAGGTGCGCCGCCACTGAGAGTGACGGCGCACAACCCCGGTTCTCGCCGTCGCTCCTGACCTCTGGCCAGGAGCGCCTTCATGGCGCTCGGATTCCCCTTGTTCCGGAGCGCACCCATGTTCACCTTGTCTCTTCGTCAACGCCGGCGTGTCCTTCTGGCCGCCCTCCTCTCCGATGCGGTGTTCCCTCTCGCGATCACCGGTGCGACAGCGGCCGTCCCCGATGTGACCGCTCGGCTGTCCGGCGCGGATGCACTGGGCCCGTGGATCGTCCTCGCATACAACGGGCTGTTCGCCGCGGCCCTGCTCCTGGCGGGGACGACGGCGGATCGTCGATGATCTTGGCCGTGTACCCGCCGGAGGAACGGCGCCGGGTGCACGGCTACGCGGGCGCCGTGCTGGGCGGCAGCCTGGCATTCACCCTGGCCGCCGCCACGGGGATGATGGCGGCTCTCGGCCCCTCATCCGGAATGGCGGTCGCCGGAGCCGTGTGCCTTACCGCCGCCCTTGTCGTCCAGCGATCCGTCCCCTCCCGCGACGCATCGGCGGCCATCGCCATACCGAGTGACGCTCGGTATGGCGATGGCCGAGATCGATCTCACCGATAGTCGCCGTTCCTCGCCCCCGGAATGAAAGCCGGTGCCGCGAGTGGCAGGATTTCGGGCATGACTGATGTGGAGATTCGACGGCTTGTGTCAGGTGAAGGAGAGCGTTATCGGAGGATCAGGCTCAAAGCACTGGCCGATTCGCCCGAGGCCTTCGCCTCCACCTACGGCAAGGAGGTCGCCTTCACCGCCGAACTGTGGGAGGAACGGCTGGCCAGTGAGGTCGCGATACTGGTCGCGGTCGTGGACGGGGTGGATGCCGGAATCGTGGGGGTGATGCCCGGCGGCGGAGAACACCCCGGGCGTGCCCATCTGGTCTCGATGTGGATCGACCCGGCCGTCCGTGGGCGGGGAGCCGGCGGACGGCTCATGGACGCGGCGCTGTCGCAGGCACGGAAGATGGGCGCCGAGGAGGTCGAGCTGTGGGTCGTGGACGGAAACGAATCGGCCATCGCCCTCTACAAGAGCAGGGGCTTCACGCCGAGCGGCATGCGCGGCACGCTGCCTTCCGACCCCTCGGTCTTCGAATCTCACCACCTGCTGGAGAATCTTCTTCAGGCGTGACGATCCGCTACAGGCCGGTCACCCGTACGAAGTCGTCGCGGTAGACCAAGCCCCCGCCCACGTCGGCGGACCGTTCCGGGCCGGACGAGTCAGTTCCGGGTGGGGCGGGGGCCGTAGGCGATCGATTCGCGCACGCGCCGCACGAGGTCGCCGGCGGCCTCCGGCCATTGGGCGTGCTCGAAGACGAAGCCCGCTTCGAGCAGGCGGCAGGGAACGACCCGGCGGCTCTTCAACAGGAGTTCGGTGTCCGAGCGCAGCGCGAACGCGCCGAGTTCGGCCATCCACGTCGTCGCGGGCAGGCCCACGGAAACACCCCACGCGGCGCGCAGAACGCGCATGAACGTGCGCTGCGGCAGAGGAGCGGGAGCGGCGAGGTTCACCGGCCCGGCGAGGTCGTCCCGGTCGGCCAGGAATTCGACGGCGCGGACGAAATCGCGGTCGTGGATCCAGGACACGTACTGCGCGCCGCCCGCGACCGGGCCGCCGAGGCCGAGCCGCGTCAACCGCAGCAAGGCGTCGAAGACGCCGCCGCGATCGGGACTCATCACCATGGCGGAGCGCAAGGCGACCTTGCGCGTGTGCGGAGTTTCGGCTCGCTCCTGCGCTCGCTCCCACGCTTTTGCGATCTCGACGCTGTAGGCCCAGTAGCCGGGGACGCCGATTTCGGTGCCGCCGGGCACACCGGTCGCCTCGTCGTTGGGCGCGTCGAAGCGGTGGGAGTAGACAGTGGCGGTGCTCATCTGCAACCAGACCCGGGGAGGCCGCGCGGCGGCTGCGATCGCCTCACCCACGACCCGGGCGGAACGCACGCGCGAATCCATCATGGCCCGCAGATTGGCCGCGGTGTAGCGACAGTTGACGCTGCGTCCGGCCAGGTTGACCACGATGTCGCTGCCGTCGATCTCCTCCGCCCACGGGCCCGGGGTCTCGCCGTCCCAGCGGACCTCACGGTCGCGCACCGGCCGTCTGGTCAGGACCACGACCTCGTGACCCGCGGAGGTCAGCGCGCGATTCAGGATTGTGCCTACCTGCCCGGTTCCCCCGGGTATCACTATCTTCATCAAGCTCTCCCTGGGTGTGCGGGACGAGCCTAACGCAGTGGGTTGAACGCGTTCAAAAGAGGGTCGACGGCAACGTCGAAAGAAGCTCGGCACGGTCGGCGTCAGGGAGCCGGCGCTCTCGCTGCGCTGTGTCAGTGATCAAGCGGAATGCGGAAAAGACCGTTGCCCGACGATCGGGCAACGGTCCTTGCGGGTGGTCGAGCGGAATGTGGTCACCGGCCCCGGCCCGTGTCCGGCCGGGGGTCAGGAACAGAAGTCCGCGACGGTGTCGGTGAGGATGCCGGTGAGGCGGTCGAGCGAGGCGAGGTCGACGTACTCGGTGGCCGCGTGGGCCCCCGCGCCGTCGACGCCGAAGAGCAGGCAGGGGATGCCCGCGCGATCAAGGAGGGCGCAGTCGGTCCAGAAGGGCTCGGCGCGCACCACGGGCGGGTGGCCGAGGGCCCGCTCGGCGTGGCGGGTGAGGGTGCGGACGACGAGGGCATCGGGGTCGGCCTCGAAGGGCTCGCGGTGCACGCCGCGGGTCAGCCGGTAACGGAAGCCGGGGACCGTGGCGGCACAGCGGTCGAGCACGGCGGTCAGTTCCCGCTCCACGCTGTCGGCGCTCTCGCCGGGGACGGTGCGGCGCTCCAGGGTGATGCGGCAGTGCGCCGGGTAGGTGGAGGGCTCCTCCCCGCCATGGATGACGGAGGCGTGCACGGTGCCGGTGCCCAGGAGGGGGTGCGCCGGGCCCCGCGCGAGGCGCCGGCCCAGTTCCTCCAGCGCGACCAGGAAGTGGCCGGCTTTGGCGATGGCGTCGATGCCGAGTTCGGGCCGCGAACCGTGGGCCGCGCGGCCCACGACCTCCACGTCGAACCAGGCGAAGCCCTTGTGGGCGAGGGTGACTTCGAGATGGCTCGGCTCGGTGACGATCGCCGCGTCGGCGGTGAAGGACTCCAGCACTTCCTCGGTGCCCGAACTGCCGTACTCCTCGTCGGCGACGCAGGCGAGGAGGACGTCGCCGCGCAGGGGCCCGTGGGCGGTGGCGCGGGCGGCGGCGACCATCATGGCCGCGATGCCGCTTTTCATGTCGAAGGTGCCGCGGCCGAACATCCTGCCGTCGCGGATCCACGGGTCGAGCGGGTCGCCGTCGTAGCCGGCGAGGCTGACGGTGTCGAGGTGGCCGTTGAGCATGAGGGAGCGGCCACCGCCGGTGCCGCGGGCGATCGCGACGAGTGAGGGCCGGCCGGGGCGCTTTTCCAGGCGGTGGACCTCGAAGCCGCGGGCGGCCAGCCATGAGGCGCAGAAGTCGGCGATGACGGTTTCGCCGGCCCCGCCGGGTACGAGGTCCGGATTGACGGAGTCGACGGCGATCAGCCGGGCCAGCAGCCGGCCGGGGTCCGAGTCCAGGGGGCCGGGAGCCGCTGGGGCCGAAGGGGTTTCGGGGATCATGAGGGCCTTCCGATGTTCTGAGGCCGCCCCGGGAGCCGGGGACGGGCCGTGGGCGGTCAGTCCTGGCCGGCCAGGCGCAGGAGGGTGGTGGCCAGGACGTCGACGCCGTGGGCGCACGCCTCGGGGGTGGAGTACTCGCGGGGGTTGTGGCTGATGCCGTCGTACTCACCCCGGACGAAGATCATGGCGGCCGGGCAGAGCGCGGCGATCTCCTGGGCGTCGTGGCCGGCGCCGGAGAGCAAGGAGAGGTACGCCAGGCCGTGGTCGTCGGCGGCCTGCGCGATGACCTTCCGCACCTCCTCGTCGAAGGGGACGTAGGCGGTCTTGGCCATCCGCCGGGTGGTCAGCGACAGGCCCGGCCGGCTCTTCTCCAGGTCGCGAAGGAACGCGGCGAGGGCTTCCTCTGCGCGGGCCATCTGGGCGTCGTCGGGGTTGCGCAGGTCGACGGTCAGCTCGGCGCGGGCCGGGACGATGTTGGTCAGGTCCGGGTGGACGGTCAGGTGGCCGGCGGTGGCGACGCTGTCGATGTGCGAGCCGGTCAGGACCGGGGCCGCGGTGGGGTCGGTGCCCTCGCGGCGGCCGTAGACGTTGCCCATCCGGTCGATGCGGACGGCCAGGCCGGCCTGCTCCATCCACGTGATGACCTGCCGGCGGCCGGCCGCGTCGGCGTCGGTCAGGGCGAGGCGGTCGACGCCGCGCAGGCCGGTGCGCTCGTCGTCGTACGCGCCGATCTCGGCGAGGTCCATCAGGGACCGCCACAGGCGGTCGCGGTCGACGGTGATCGTGTCGGGGGCGGGGCTCGTCATGGGCTGTCTCCTGGAGATCGTCGGAAACGGCGGGGTGGGCGGTGCGTACGGGGCAGCCGGCTGCGGGGGGCGTTGACGCGGTCGTTCGACGCGGGGTGTCCTTCGGAGATCCGGACTTCAGCGATCGAGGGTGGAGTGCGGGTTGGCGGCCGGGCCCTCGGTGCTCAGCAGCACGACCACCGAGGACGGGCCGAGCCCCAGCGCCGTGCGGCGTTCCTCGGCGCCCGCGCCGGTGAGCGCGGCACGCAGACCGGCGAGCGCCGCGGCCCCGCAGGGGCCGGAGGAGACCCCGAGGGCCGAGAGGTGATCGGCCGCGCGGGCACTGCCGGCGTCGGGGACGGCGATCGCGGCATCCAGCCCACCGCGCAGGTAGGGCCAGGCGATGCTGGAGGGGGTGCCGCAGTTCAGCCCGGCCATGACGGTCTCGCCGGTGGTGACACTGACGGGTTCGCCGAGGATGAGGCTTTCGAGGACGCAGGCCGCGGCCTCCGGCTCCACCGACAACAGCGCCGGAGTCCGCCCGGACAGGCGGCTGCGGTAGTGAGTGACGACGGCCTGGGCCAGAGACCCCACACCCACCGGTATGGAGACGAGGTCAGGCCCCCCGGCGACCCCTTCGGCCACCAGCTGCTCGTCGATCTCGGCGCAGAGGGTGGAGTAGCCCTCGACGATCCACCCCGGGATCCGCTCATAGCCCGGCCAGGCGGTGTCCTGGACCAGGATCGCGTCCGGCGCGGCAACGGCCTCGGCCGCCCGGCGTACGGCCTCGTCGTACGACCCCGAGACCTCGGTGACCTTCGCCTGTTCGCCGGCGACGGCCGCCACGGCCCGCGGATGCACGCCCCGCGGGACGAAGACGTGGGCGCGCTGCCCGAGCAGGCGTGCCGTGCGGGCCACCGCCCGGCCGTGGTTGCCGTCGGTGGCGGTCACCAGGGTGACCGGACCGGATCCCTCGCCGCTCGCGGCCCGCTCGGCAAGGGCGCGGTGGACCGCCCAGGAGGCGCCCAGCGCCTTGAACGCGGGCAGCCCCAGACGGCACGACTCGTCCTTGACGAAGACCCGGCCGACCCCCGACTCGGCCGCCAGCGGCGGGAGTTCGGTCAGCGGGGTGGGTGAGTAGCCGGGCAGCGCGGTGTGGAAGTCCCGCACCTCGGCGGGGGCGGGCGCACACCGCCAGGTACGGGCACCGGGCCGTACGGACCACGGCGGCGTACGGAGCGAGGAAGCGTTCTCAGGCACACGATCAGAGTCCAGCACCCGCCTACGATCGGTCCAGCGAATGTTTCCGACCTATGCTCATCGAGGAAACCGACCATTGACGCGTTGCTCCGGGACGGCGAGGAGAGTGGTCCGCCGATGTTCGACCTGCATCGACTGCGCCTGCTTCGCGAGCTCAAGCACCGCGGCACGCTGGCGGCCGTCGCCGCCGCCCTGTCCTACGCCCCCTCATCCGTCTCCCAGCAGCTCTCGCAGCTGGAAGCCGAAGTCGGCGTCCCATTGCTCGAACCGGTCGGGCGACGGGTACGGCTGACCGAGCAGGCCGAGATCCTTGTCGCCCACACCGAAGCGGTCCTCGAACGCCTGGAGCGCGCGGAAGCGGAGATCGCCGACTCCCTGACCGAGCTGACCGGCACCCTGCGCATCGCCTCGTTCCAGACGGCCGCCCTGGCCCTGGTCCCGATCGCGCTCGACCTGCTGCGCGAACTGCACCCGCACCTGCGCGTCCACGTCAGGCACATGGAACCGGAAAAGGCCCTGCCCGCCCTGCAAGCCCGCGACTTCGACCTGGTCCTCGCCGAGGAATATCCCGGCAACCCCAACCCGAGGCCCGCCGAACTCGAGCAGGAAGACCTGCTCAGCGACCCTCTCCACCTCGCACCGCCCGGACTGGCCGACAGCCCGGACACCGAGAGCCCGATGGCGGCGCTGCGCTCACTCTCCGGCCACCCCTGGGTGATGGAACCCGAAGGCACAGCCGCGCGGCACTGGGCCCTGACCCTGTGCCGCAACGCCGGCTTCGAACCCGACATCCGGTTCGAGACCACCGATCTCCTGCTCCACCTCCGCCTCGTCGAGCAGAAACACGCCGCCGCCTTCCTTCCCGACCTCGTCTGGAGCGGACGGCATCCGACCGGCGCACTGCGGCGGCTTCCCCGCGGTCAGCGCGCACGCCGCATCTTCACCGTGGTACGCCGCGGCCGCGGCCGGCACCCCGCCATCCTGGCCTGCCGGGACGCCCTCCATCAGGCGGTCGCCCTGCGCTCCCGCCGGACCTCGGCAGAGCGCGGGGATTGACCGCGCGGCGCCGCCCGGCGAACGCGGGCTCGCCCTGCTGGCCCGACGCTGAGTAGAGTTCGGCGGTGCGACGCGTATCCGTGGTGGGAATCTCGGGATCAGGTAAGTCCACACTGGCGACGGCGATCGCCGGACGGCTGGGCGTGCCGTGGCTGGAACTCGACTCGGTCTTCCACATGCGCGACTGGACGCCGCGACCGATCCCGGAGTTCCGTGCGGAGGTCGACCGGTTCACCTCGGGCGAGGGGTGGGTGGTGGACGGCAACTACTCCGCCGTCCGCGACCTGGTGTGGGAGCGCGCCGACACCGTGATCTGGATCGACCTGCCGAGGCACCTGGTGATGCGCCGGCTGCTGTCCAGAACGCTGCGCCGGATGGCCACCGGCGCGGAGCTGTGGAACGGCAACAAAGAGTCGTTCCGCTTCCTGCTGGACAAGGACGAGTCGATCATCCGTTACGCCTGGACGGCGTACGGGCCCCTCCGCGACCGCTTCGAGCGTGCCGCCGCCGATCCCGCCAACGCGCACCTGACCTTCGTCCGCCTCACCTCCCGCGCCGCCGTCGATCGGCTGACCGAGCTTCCGCGGGGCGGCCGAGACGGCACGAATGATGATCGACGGCTTCGATGACGGGGCGCGCCCCTCGTCCCGGGTCCCGGCCGGTGGCCTGCTCGACGCGCTGATCGGCGATCGGTCCGCCCCCGTTCGGCCGGTGCCCGCATGCCCGGGCGGTGCCGGGGCATGGACCGGACAAGGACACGAGTGGTGAAAGGCCCGGGGGAAGGAGATCATCATGCCCCGAGGATCGAGTCCCAAGCGGGAACGGCAGTACGAGCACATCAAGGACAGCGAACGTGAGCGCGGCGCGAGCGAGAAGCGGGCGACCGAGATCGCGGCCCGTACGGTGAACAAGGAGCGGGCCAGGGCCGGTGAGTCGCGGACCGCGAGCCGTACCTCGACCCAGGACATCTCCTCGTCGCGGCGCGGCGGGCTGCGCTCGCACTCGGGCGCGGGCGGCCGGACGCGGGACCAGCTGTACGCCGAGGCCAAGCGCCGCGGTGTCAAGGGACGTTCAAAGATGACAAAGGCCCAGTTGGAGAAGGCGCTCGGCTAGAGCGTCCGCGGGGTCTGGGCTCCCGCGCTAGGCCGCCGACCGGTGGGTACGAAGCTGGATCGTGAAAAGCCGTCCAGCCACAGCCGGTAAAGGATGATTTGCCCGCCACGGCCCCGATCGACAGGGATGCCCGCACCCGCGTCCGAAGAGATGGGTAAGGGCCGGGGTATGACAGAGATCGGTTACACGATGATGTGTGAGCAGACGCCCGCCAGGCAACTGGTCCGGGACGTCGCCGCGGCCGAGGAGATCGGCTTCGACTACGCGGTCATCTCCGACCACTACTTCCCCTGGCTGGAGGAGATGGGGCACTCGCCGTACGCCTGGTCGGTGCTCGGCGCGGCGGCCCAGGTCACCGAGCGGCTGCCGCTCATGACGTATGTGACCTGCCCGATCATGCGCTACCACCCGGCGGTCGTGGCGCAGAAGGCGGCCACGATGGGCGAGCTCTCCCAGGGCCGCTTCACCCTGGGCCTCGGCGCGGGCGAGAACCTCAACGAGCACGTGATCGGCCGCGGCTGGCCGCCGGTCGACACCCGGCACGCGATGTTCGCCGAAGCGCTGCAGATCATCCGCGACCTGCTGGAGGGCGGCTACGTCACCAGGCGCGGCGAGTTCTTCAACGTCGACTCGGCCAAGCTGTTCGACCGCCCCGACGACGGCGTCCCCTTGGCGATCGCGGCCTCGGGCGAACAGTCGCTGGCGCTGGCCAGGCAGTTCGGCGACGGCCTGGTAGCGGTGGATCCCGACGCCGAGCTGGTGCGCGGGTTCGGCGGGCAGGGCAAACCGGTGTACGGCCAGTTGCCCGTCTGTTTCGACCCGGACAGGCAGGCGGCGGTGGAACGCGCCCACCGGCTGTGGAGGTGGTCGGCGGCCGGGTGGAAGGTGATGGCCGAGCTGCCCGCACCGGTCAACTTCGCCGCCTACACCCAGAGCGTGCGGCCCGAGGACGTGGCCGCCAAAGTGCCGTGCGGCCCGGACGTCGACGCCGTCGTCCAGGCGGTGCGCGCCTACACCGACGCCGGATTCACCCACGTCGCCCTGGTGCAGATCGGCCACGAGCACCAGGACGCCTTCCTGCAGTGGTCGGCCAAAGAACTGCTGCCCGCGCTGAGAGAAGGCACCTGAGGATCAATCCGTCATGATGTACGGACATAGGAGGCCGTAAGCTCTTTTCCCCGCGTGGACGCGGCACGGGCTCACCACGGAGCTGGCGGGAAGGCGGGGCGGCGATGCCGGGACCGGGCGATGAGACGGTGTTGCCGGATGTGCTGCTGGGAGCGGCCGAGGACGCACCGGAACAGGTCATCGTGCATGTCCGCGGTGACGGCAGCGAACGAACCGTCACCTACCGCGAACTGCGGGACGAGTCGATGCGGGTCGCCGGGGGCCTGCTCGACACGGGCCTGGCACCCGGGAGCGTCGTCCTCCTTGTCGCCGACCGCGGCGACGACTTCCAGCCCCTGTTCTGGGGCCTCCTCGCCGCCGGTCTGATCCCGGTTCCCCTGGCCCCCGACGTGCGGCGGGTGCTTCCCGTGTGGGAGTTTCTCCACCGGCCCCCGATCGCCGTCGACGCGGCCACGGCGCCGCTGCTCGCCGAGCTGGGAGACGGCGTGCGCCTCCTGCCGCTGGACGGGTTGCGCCGGGGGCGCCCGCCGGAGGTCCTCCCGGTGCGGGCGCCGGAGGACGTGGCGTTCCTGCAGTTCTCCTCGGGCAGCACCGAGGCGCCCAAAGGCGTCGAGCTGACGCACGCCGCCGTGCTGGCCAATCTGGAGCAGATCCGCGTCGCTGCGGCGATCACACCGGATGACGTGGCGGCGAGCTGGATGCCCTACTTCCACGACATGGGACTGATCGGCACCCATCTGGTCCCGCTCTCCGCACGGCTCAAGCAGGTGAGGCTGGAGCCGCTGTCGTTCGCGAAACGGCCCGCGCTGTGGTTGGAGGCGGCGGCGCGCCACCGGGCGACGCTGCTCTCGGCGGCGAACTTCGCCCTGGCGCTGGTAGAGCGGCGGGTCGCGCGGGACACGCTCGCCCGGCTGGATCTGACGAGCGTCCGGATGATCGTGGTGGGCGCGGAGCCGATCTCCCCGACGGTGTGGCGCGCGTTCGTCCGCGGGATGCGGCCCACCGGACTCGCCGCGGAGGCGCTTCAGCCGGTCTACGGCCTCGCGGAGGCGACGCTCGCGGTCACCTTCCCGCCGCCGGGCGAGGTGGCGGAGCCGCTCGTGCTGGACCGGGCCGCGCTCGGCCGCGGGCGGGTGGCGTTCACGGAGCCGGGCCCCCACGCCGTGGAGTTGATGGACGTGGGCCGCCCCGTTCCGGGATGCGAGGTGCGGATCGTCGACGACGAGGGCAGGTCTCCGGGCGGGCGCCGGGTCGGGCACATCGAGGTTCGCGGCCCGCAGCTGGCCCGCGGTTACCACCGCTCCCCGGAGGCGACGAGGGACGCTTTCACCGACGGCTGGCTGCGCACCGGTGACATGGGGTTCCTCCACCGGGGACGGCTGTGCGTGACCGGCCGGTTCAAGGACGTCGTCTTCGTCAACGGCTCCACCCACCACGCCTCCGACCTCGAAGAGGTGGCGGCGGGCACACCGGGTCTGCCCCACGGCCCGGTCGCCGTCGTCGGCTCCGTCGACCCGGTGTCCGGCGGGGAGCGGGTCGTGGTCTTCGTCGCGGCCCGGTCGCCGGGCGCCGGCGCGACGGCCGGTGCGCCGGGCGAGGTCGCGGCCCGGGTCGGTGAGGCGCTGGGACACGACGACGTACGGGTACTGGCGTTGCCCGCCCGGGCGTTCCCGCGCACCACGAGCGGGAAGCTGCGCCGGGCGGTGATGCGAGAGCGCTTCGAGTCGGGGTCGTACGCGGAGTTCGAGGTCCACCGGGCAACGGGCGCCGGCCCCGCGGCGGACGCGCCCGGCGGTTCGGTCCCGGTCCGGAGCGCCGATGCGGGCGGCGGGGCCGCGGGGTCGCCGGTGCCTCGTTCTCGCCGGGACGTCGAGTCCGCCGTTCTCGGCGTCTGGGCCCGGGTCCTGGACCTGCCCGCCGCGAGGATCGGGCCGCACGACCGGTTCTTCGCCCTCGGGGGCTCGTCGCTCAAGGCCATGCAGGTGCTCGCCGCCGTGGAGGACGTGTTCGGGGTTTCCCTGCGGCCGTCCGACATGCGCGACCACGACACCGTGGCCGCGCTCGCCGGCCAGGTCCTGACCGCCGACGGCCTCGCGCGAGGTGACGAGCCGGAGCGGCCGGGAGACGGCCGCGGCGTCCCGGTGATCGCCGTGACCGCGATGGCGTGCCGTTTCCCCGGCGCCGACACGCCCGAGGCGTTCTGGAACCACCTCGCGGAAGGCCGCGACGCCGTCACCGGCGTGCCCGCCGGGCGGTGGCCGGACCCGGCGGACGCGGACTCCCGGTGGGGCGCGTTCCTCGACGACCCGGCCGCCTTCGACGCCGGATACTTCGGCATCGGGGAGGAGGAGGCCCGCGCGACCGATCCGCAGGCGCGGCTCTTCCTCGAACTCGCCCATGAGGCCCTGGAACGGGCCGGATACGCGGGGCCGAGGCGGCGGGGCCGCCGGGTGGGCGTGTTCGCCGCGGCGGGGGAAAGCGGATACCGGCGGCTGCTCGAACAGGCGCATGGAGAGACAGAGCCGCCCTCCTCGGCGCTGACCGGGAACCTGACCGGCCTCCTCGCCGGCCGGGTCGCGCACTGCCTGGACCTGACCGGCCCCGCGCTCGTCGTCGACACCGCCTGCTCGTCCGCGCTTGTCGCGCTGCACCTGGCGCGCCGCAGTCTGCAGCAGGGCGAATGCGACATCGCCGTTGTCGGCGGCGTCCACCTCAACCTCACCCCCGACGGATACGCGTCGCTGGAAAGGTCCCACGCCCTGTCACCGACCGGGCGTTGCCGCACGTTCAGTGCCACGGCCGACGGTTTCGTCCCGGGGGAGGGCGGCGCGGCCGTCGTGCTGATGCGCCTCGACGACGCGGAACGGGCCGACGATCCGATCCTGGCGGTGCTGCGCGGCACCGCGGTGAACAACGACGGCCACTCGCTGAGCCTGATGGCGCCCAATCCGCTGACGCAACGGGAGGTCATCGCCCAGGCGTACCGTGAGGCGGGCGTCGACCCCGGCAGCGTGTCCTACGTGGAGGCCCACGGCACCGGTACGCCGATCGGCGACCCCGTCGAGGTGGGTTCCCTCACGCACGCCCTGCCGCCGCGCACCGACGGACGTCCCCGGCTGCTCGGTTCGGTGAAGACCAACCTCGGACATCTTCTCAACGCCGCCGGCATGCCCGGCCTGGTGAAGGTGCTGCTGGCGCTCGGACATCGGCAGCTACCCCCGTCCCTGCACCACTCACCGCTCGCGCCGGACCTGAACCCGGGCCGATCGGGCTTCGCGGTGGTGAGCGGGTTACGCGAGTGGGACGTGCCCGGCCCCCTGATCGCCGGCGTCAACGCGTTCGGGTTCGGCGGTACCAACGCCCACGCCATTCTGGAGGAGCCGCCCGCCCGGCGACCGCCCCCTTCGTCCGTCTCCGCGCGTCCGCGGCTGCTCACGCTGTCGGCACGCAGCGCCGAGAGCCTGCGCGCCGCCACGGCCGATCTCGCGCGGCATCTGCGTGAGCACCCGGAGCTCGACGAGGGCGATGTCTGCGCCGCCGTCGCCACGGCCCGCGACGAGGGGCCTCACCGGATCGCCGTGGTGGCCGACGGCGATCTCGCCGCGCGCCTTGAGGAAGCCCCGGCGAGCCGCCTTCCGGGGACCCGGCCACGGGTGGTCTTCCTGCTGCCGGGACAGGGGGCGCAACGCCCGGGACAGGCTCGTGCCCTGTACGCGGACGCGCCGGTGTTCCGGGACGTCCTCGACGAGGCGTCCGAACTCGCCGGTGAGGTCGGCGGGCGCAGCCTGTCGGCCTGGTGCCTGGATCCCGGCGTCCTCCCCACCGAGCTCACCCGGACCGAGGTCGCCCAGCCGCTGCTCGTCGCGTACGGTGTCGCGCTTGCCCGCCAGTTGCGCGCATGGGGCATCGCGCCGGACGCCGTCGCCGGACACAGCGTCGGTGAGATCGCCGCCGCCTGCGTCGCAGGGCGGCTCACGCTCGCCGATGCCGTACGGTTCGCCGCCGAGCGCGGGCGTCTGATGCGGGACCTGTGCGTCCCGGGCGCCATGGCCGCCGTACGCGGAGGGGAGGAGACCGTCGCCGCGCTGGTGGCCGATTCGCGGGGCGCGCTGAGCGTGGCCGCGATCAACGCCTCTGCCCAGGTGGTCGTCGCCGGGACGCCGGAGGCCGTCGACCGTGCCGTGCGCGAGCTGACCGCCCAGGGCGTGGCCGCGCGCCGGCTGGAGGTGTCCCGGGCGTTCCACTCCCCGCTGATGGACCCCGCGCTCGGGCCGCTGGCCGAGGCGGCCGCCTCCCTGACCCTCCACCCGTCCGTCACACCGCTGATGAGCACGGTCACCGCCGAGTGGCAGCCGGTCCTCTCCCCGGAGTACCTGCGGGAGCACGCGGCGCGGCCGGTCCGCTTCGGCGCCGCCGTGGAGCGTCTGCTCGACGACGGATACGACACCTTCCTGGAACTCGGCCCCGCCCCCATCCTGAGCGGGCCCGTCCGCACGGTCGCGGCGGCACACGCGCAAGGGGCCGGCGCCGTCGTGCTGGCAGCCGGGAACGAGGACGGCGCGCGCGGCCTGCTGGAGACGGCGGGCAGGCTCTGGCAGCGCGGCGTGAGCCTGGACCGCACGGCGCTGGACGCCGGACGCGCACGTCTCGCCGTGCCCACCTACCCCTTCCATCGCCGGCGGTACTGGCCGGCGTCCGCGCCCCGGCGGTTGCTGCACCGGTTCGTGTGGGACGACGCGCCGCTGACCGTCGGACCCGAGCCACGCACGGTGCTCCTGGCCGGTCCGGACTGCCCGCTCTCTCGCGCGCTGGCGGACCGGCTCGCGCGGCGCGGCGTCGCTGTGCGGCGGGAGGGGGACCCGCTTCCGGAGGGGGCGCCGCGTCCGGACGTCGCCGTCCTCCTCCCCGGCCCCGCCACGGAGCCCGACTCGGCGGCGGCGCTGGACACCGCGCAGCTCACCATGGTGAAAGACCTTCAGGACCTGCTGCCCCGGCTCGCTCGGGACCGGCCCCGGGTTCTCGTCGTGACCGAGGACGTCCACGCCACCGGAGTGGCACCGGAACGCCTGCGCCCGGAGCAGGCGGTGCTCATCGGGCTGGCGCTCGCGCTGCCCGAGGAGCTTCCCGGCGTCGTGGTCCGGAGCGTCGACCTGTCCTCCCTGGACGGCGTCGCCGCGCACCTCGCCGCGCTCGACCGGGAACTGGCCGCCCGGGAAGGGACGCGGGACGGCGGGGCTCCCGCCGGGAACGCGGGCGCCGTCGCCTGGCGTGCGGGCCGGCGCCTCCGCCGTGTCACCGAGGCCGTCGCCGCGGCGCCGGCGGACCTGCCCGCCGACGGGGTGTACCTGATCACCGGAGGCGCCGGTGGGATGGGGAGCGCGCTCGCGCGCGACCTCGCCGATCGCGGCCGGCCGACGCTGGTGCTGACCGGCCGCTCGCCGCGACCGCCCGCCGGGCTGCTGTCCGACCTCCGGGCACGCGGCGCCGTCGCGGAGTACCGCGTCGCCGACGTGTCGTGCGAGGCCGACGTCGACGCCGTCCTGGCGGACCTGCCACGCCTGGACGGAGTGTTCCACGCGGCCGGGGTGGTACGGCCGGGGACACTGCGCGCCAAGTCCCTCCAGGAGGTGGCCGAGGGCCTGGCCGCCAAGACGCGGGGCGGCTACCTCCTGGCACGCGGGCTCCGGCGTCACGGTCTGCGCCCCGTGGTCTGCGTGGCCTTCTCCTCGGTCTCCTCGGTGCTGCCGGGCCTGGCCGGAGCACTCGGCGACTACGCGGCGGCCAACGCGTACCTCGACGCCTTCGCCGCCGCCGAGCGCGCCGCCGGCCGTCCGTGGCAGGCGCTGAACTTCGCCGCGTTCGCCGGGACCGGCCTGGCCGCGAAGACGGGCGTACCGGCGGGCGGCGCCGTCCGCGGGCCCAAGCCCCTGGCCGTCGCCACCGCACTGGAGGCGCTGCGTGACGCCTGCGGCGTCGAGGCCGCCCAGCTCCTGATCGCCGAACTGGAGCCGGGCTCCCCGTCACGTCCGCGCGCCGGCGTCGGCACAGGAGCGCCCGCGGTCGCCCGTGCGCCCGTTCCCGTGCCCACGGCGCGTACGGAGGGGCGGGCCGAGGAGGAGAACAGCGTGCCGGCCGTCCTGCGGCGGCTGGTGGCCGTGGCGCTCCGGCGCGGCCCCGACGACCTCGGCGACGACGAGTCGCTTCTTGGCCTCGGCCTCGACTCGCTCACGGCCGTCGATCTCGTCAAGCGGCTGGAGAGGGAACTGGACCGCTCGCTGCCGATCACGCTGTTCTTCGAGCACCGGACCCTGCGCGAGCTCGCGGCGCACCTCCAGACCGGCGAGCCGCACCGGGGCGACGCTCCCCGGGACGACCGGGAGGCGGTGGCCGACGGCGCCCCCTTCCCCCTGACGCCGGTGCAGCTCGCCTTCCACACCCAGGCCCGCCTGCATCCGGACGTCGCCGCCTACGGCTACGTGCGCCAGACCGTCACCGGTCCGCTCAGCCCCGAGCTGCTGGGCCGGGCGCTGGGGCACCTCGCCGACCGCCACCCCATGCTCCGTCTCCGCGTCCGTCCCGATGACGCCGCACCCACGCAGATCGCCGTCCCCTCCGGCCACGGCCCGGTGCCCGGCTGGTACGACGTCCGCCCGCTCTCCGGCGCGGGTGAGAACCGCGAGGAGCTGGAGGCCCTCGAAGCGGCACTGTGCAACCGCCCCTTCGACCTCGCCGAGGCGCCGGTGCGCGCGCTGCTCGCACACACCGCCACCGGTATCGCTCACCTCGTCCTTGTCGTCCACCACGTCGCCGCCGACGGTTTCAGCCTCAACCTCCTCTGTGAGGAACTGTGGACCGTCTACACCGCGCTCGCGCGGGGCGGAACCCCCGCCCTGCCCCCGCCCGGCACGACGTTCTCCGCCTACGCCGCCCACGTGCGCGAGGAACGGTCGGGGGCGGCCTTCGCCGAGGACCTGGCGTACTGGCGCGGGACACTCGCCCCCGGAGGCGAGCCCCTCGCCCTTCCCTACGACGGTGATCCGCGCGGACTTCCCCGGCCCCCGCTGCTCGCGCATCAGGTCGCCGTCGGCCCGGAGCTGTCGGCCGCGTTGCGCGACCTCGCCGCGGCGCACGGCGTCTCCCTGTTCCATCTGCTGCTCGCCGCGTACATGCGCTGTCTGTCCCGATGGAGCGGTGACCGGCGTGACGTGACCGTGAACGTCGCCCGGGCCCGCCGCGACATCCGGCTTCCCGGGGTCGAGCGGATCGTCGGCCCGCTGGCGGACACCCTGCCGGTGTCGGCCAGGGTCGATCCGGACGAACCCGCGCACGCGCTCGCGGCACGGCTCCTGGACATCTGGTCCGCGGGGGAGAGGCACGCCCGGCTCACCAGCCTGGATCTGGCCCGGCTGCTGCCCGCGGACGGCGCCGGACCCCGTACGGCCGGCCCCGCGTCGTTCAGCTTCGCGCGTTTCCCGGCCTCCCTCGATCCCGGCTGCCCGGTGGACGTCCGGCCGGCCGCGGCGGGAACCGCTTCGGCCGCCACGCGGCTGAGCCTGCTGGGCTGGGAGTCAGGCGGCGAACTGCGCTTTTCCTGGAACTTCCCCTCGCGGCTGTTCGATCGCACGACGATCGAAAGGCTGGCCCGGGAACACCTGGCCGAACTCACCGCGATCGGCCTCCCCGGGAACCCGAAGGAGACGCGGGCCGAGCCGCGGGTCACGGCACCGCGCGTGGGCGTCGTCGCGCGGCTGTGCGCCCGATTCCGCGCGACTCCCGGCGAGGTCGCCGTCGACACGGGCGAGACCACCGTGACCTACGCCGGGCTCGACCGCGCTTCCGCGGCCCTCGCCGCCCGGCTGTGCGCCGCCGGCGTCGCCCCGGGCGACCTGGTGGGGTTGCTCACCGAGCCCGGCGCCGACACCGTGGCGGGTGTCGTCGGGATTCTCCGTGCGGGCGCCGGATGGGTACCGCTGGACGCCACGCATCCGCCCTCGCGGCTGGCCGATCAGCTGAAACGGTCCGGGGCGCGGGCCCTCGTCTGCCATGACGCGACCCGCGTCCCGGCGACGACGCTCGCCGAGGCCGCGTCCGTCGCGCTCGTCACCGTCGGCGGCCGGATGCCCGCGCCGCCGTACGACGGCGGCGCGGGGGCGCAGGCCACCGACCCTGACGCGTTCGCGTACGTGATCTTCACCTCGGGCTCCACCGGCCGCCCCAAGGCGGTGCCGATCACGCACAGGTCGATGGAGAACTACCTGGACTGGGCACTGGCCACGTTCGGCTATCACCGCGGCGACCGGCTCGCCCAGACCGCCTCCGTGTGCTTCGACGCCTCGGTGCGCCAGCTCCTGGCGCCGCTGCTCGTCGGCGCCACCGTGGTCACCGTGCCCCGGCACCTCCTCCGGGACCCCGAGGCCCTGCTGGACCGAGTCGAGCGGGGCCGGATCTCCGTGTGGAGCTCCGTGCCCACCCTGTGGTCGCGGCTTCTCGAAGCGGCGGAGACCCGGGTGCGAAGCGGCGCGCCGTTGCCGGACCTGTCGGGGCTGCGATGGATCCACGTGGGCGGCGAGGCGCTGCCCGCCGCCCACGTCAGGCGCTGGTACGACCTGTTCGGACCGGGCCACCGGATCGCCAACCTGTACGGGCCCACCGAGGCGACCGTCAACGCGACCTTCCACGTCATCGGCACCCGTCCCGCCGACGACGTGCTCACCCTGCCGATCGGCCGTCCCCTCACCGGGACGCGGGTCGAGGTGGTGGCCCCGGACGGCCGGCGTTGCGCCCCGGGTGAGCCCGGCGAACTCCTCATCTCCGGGGTGGGTCTCACTCCGGGATACCTGGGCGAGCCCGAACTGACGGCCGCCGCGTTCACGGAGCGCGACGGGCGGCGCTGGTACCGAAGCGGCGACCGGGTTCTCCGCGGCCCGGACGGGGAGCTGGAGTTCCTCGGGCGCGTCGACGACCAGGTGAAGACACGTGGGCACAGGGTGGAACCCGGCGAGATCGAGGCGGTCCTGCAGACACATCCCGCTGTGGCCCGTGCCGCCGTCGTCGTCCACGACGATCGGCTCGCCGCCTTCGTCGAATGCCGGGCGGGCGCCTCGGCGCCGGAGGCCACGGCCCTGCGCGCGCATCTGGCCCGGACCCTGCCGGCGTACATGCTCCCGTCCCGCATCCGCATCGTCGACGTGCTTCCTCTGACGGGTACCGGCAAGGTCGACCGCAGCGGGCTCGGCGTGCCCGCGCCCCGGCCCGCCACCGCCGAGAGCGCCATGGACACCGCCGAGGGCGCCGCGGATCGGCCGCCCGCCGCGGGCATCGCCGAGGGCGCCGTGCACACCGCCGAGGGCGTCGCCGACCGGCCGCCCGCCTCGGCCGGCGACGCTCCGGGGACCTCTCCGGTGACGCCGACCGAGCTCCTGCTGGCACGGATCTGGTCCGAACTCCTCGACGTGCCACGGATCGGCAGGGACGACGACTTCTTCGCGCTGGGCGGGGACTCGATCCTCGTCCTCCAGGTGTTCGCGCGGCTGCGGGAGGAGATCCCCGTGCTGCCCAGGCCCACCGTCGTCTACACCCATGGCACGCTCGGCGCCCTGGCCGCCGCCGTGGACAGCGCCTCCGTGGAGGACACCTCGCCGGACGACGCCCCGGCGGGGGACTCCACGGCGGGCGACTCCACGGAGGGCGACGGAGACCGCCGGCAAGGTGGCCTCCACCCGTCCCGCGCCGACCGCACGGGTCCTTCCCCGTTCCCGCTCACCCCCTCGCAGCGCGGCTTCCTGCTCGCCGAGGCGATGGCGCCCGACGCCGACCCGGCATGGCTGGCCCGCATGAGGGTGCACGGACGGCTGGATCCGGACCTGTTCCAGCGCGCGGTCGACACCTGCGTCGTTCGTCATCCCATGCTGCGGACCGTCTTCCCCGCCGGTGCGCGCCCTCCGGTCCAGCAGGAACTTCCGCCCGCCCTGCGGCTCCCCGTCGTCTTCGAGACCCTGGCCGACCCCGGGCTGTTGCCGTCGAGGGTCGCCGAGGAACGCGAACGCCACCTCGAGTCATGGGCGTGGCCGCTGCTGCGGCTGCGGCTGATCACCCTCGCGCCCGACGAGCACGTGCTGGTCGTCCACGCCCATCATCTGATCGGGGACGGATACAGCGTGGCGCTCCTGGGCGGTGAGCTGCTCGCCGCGTACGACCGTCTCCTGCGGGGTGGCACCGAGCCTCCCCCGCTTCGCGGCACCTTCCGCGACCATGTGGCCCTGCTGGAGCGCGCGACGACGACCCCCGCCCGGCGCGCGCGGCTCGCCGCCCCGTACCGGCGTCCGGTCCTCGGAAGGACCCGCGAGGGTTTCGTGCCGGCGTCGCCGTATCGATGCACCGGGTTCACGCTCGACGCGAACCGGGTGGCGGTCCTGCGCCGGGTCGCCGGCGAGGCGGGGACGACGCTCTTCGTCTCGCTGCTCACCGCGTACTACCGGACCCTGGCCGCCGTCACCGGGCAGGACGACCTCATCCTCGGACTGGCCGTCACCGGTCGCGACCACGCGTTGCCCGACGCGCACCTCGTGTTCGGGCCCTTCGCCACCGCCGTGCCGCTGCGTCCGGGCCCGCCGCACGGAGAGGGCGCGACCACGCGCACCTTCGCCGAGGACCTGCGCGGGGTCGCCGCCGAGGTGACGGCCGCCCGCACCGAAGGCGGCGAGGGCATCCACGGGGGCGGGGGGGTGCCGGCGGCCGCCCGGTTCTTCTTCACCTTTCTCGACTTCTCCGCACTCGGGCCGCTGAGCGGTGACGCGTTGACCCTGTCGTGGGACGACACGGATCCCGAACTCACCCCGCCGCCGATGGGCACCGACACGTTCCTGGCCGTGCGGCCGGTCGGGACCGGAGAGCTGCGGCTGGTGCTGAGGGCTTCGGCCGCGGCCTTCACGGAGGCGGACTTCGACGCGTTCGCGCGTGCGTTGGGGGAGGAACTCACCAGAGCCGCGGACGAGGCCGTGGATCCCGTCCGTCCGGCCGGCGCCGTCAAGGCGGCGGGGACGGTCGACGCGGCGGGCGCCTTGGACGCCGCGCTCGTCGGATACCTCCCCGCACCCGGGCACCTCGCCTCACTCGCCGGATCCGCGGCCGTCTCGTTGCCGCGTGAACGGCTAAGGGATCTCCTCTTCCCCGAAGGGCGCCCCCGTCTGGTCGAGGAGATCGGCACCCCCTTGGGCCGTTCCGGATTCATCTGTCTCCCGTTGTTCGCCGACGAACTTCCGGTCGTCCCCGATCTGGCCGCGCGCACCGCCGGGGCGGTGGAGTACGCCGCCTCGCTGGGGGCCCGCTGCGTCTCGCTCGCCGGAATGATCCCCTCGCTCACCGGCTACGGATTCGACGTCCTGCGGGAGACGAAGACCCGAGCGGCTGTCACCACCGGTCATGCGGCGACCGTCGTGTCCGTGGTCAAGACCGTCCACGCCGCGCTCGAACGGTCGAGGTACACCCTCGGTGAACTCACCGTCGCGGTGGTCGGTCTGGGCTCGATCGGCCGGGCGTCGCTCGAACTGCTCCTGACCCTCGCCGAGCGGCCACCCGCCCGGCTGCTCCTGTGTGACGTCGCGGGGAGCGCACCCCGTCTCACGGAACTGGCCGGTGAGCTGGTCGGCCGTGACCTGGCCGGAGCCGTCGAGGTACACGAGTCCGACCCGGAGCTGCCGGACGTCGTGTACGAGTCGGCTCTCCTCGTCACCGCGGTCAGCGGCGGTGGCGCGCCGCTCGACGTGGAGCGGCTGCGGCCCGGCGCGATCGTCGTCGACGACTCCTTCCCGCACTGCTTCGACACGGGGAAGGCCCTGGCCAGGATGGCGGAACGACGTGACGCGCTGACGGTGGGCGGCGGCCTGCTGGCGATCCGTGACGTCGAGCGGCGGATCGCCGAGGGGCTGCCTCCGGCCGCGGCGGCGGGATACGCGGCGCAACCCTGGCTTCCCGGCACGATCGCCTCCTGCCGCCTCGAATCGCTCCTCTGGGCCGCCCGCCCCGGCCTTCCCCTGGTACACGGCCTGGTGGACGTCTCACCGGCCCTTGCCTACTGGAAGGAGATGGAGGCGGCGGGCGTCCACGCGGGACCCTTGCACCTGCTCGGCCACGCCGTCGACATGGCCCGCGAGCCCGCCGACCCCTGCTCGCGGGAGTGACCCCGGGAGGCCGACGACCTCGGCTTCCATGCGGCCGGCCCCGCGCGCGCCCGCCGGCCCGGAGCCCTGCGGGCCGATGACGGAGCCAGGTGACGGAGACCGGTGACGGAGACGGACCTGTCAGCGCCCGTCTCCGGCGAAACCGACGATCTCGTCGGCCCAGCGATCCAGCAGGATCGGGTCGTGACTGATCGCCAGGACTCCCGCCCCGGTGCGTTCCCGGTAGGCGTTCACCACCCCGACCAGGTGCGCCTGCGTGGAGGCGTCCAGCATGGTGGTCATCTCATCGCAGATCAGGTAACGGGGTTCCAGGGTCAGCGCCCTGGCCACGCAGGCCCGCTGCAACTGCCCGTCGGAGACCTCGTGCGGCCATCGCGTGAGCAGCTCGTCGGTCAGGCCGGTCTCCCGGGCCAGTTCGACGACGCGCCCCTCGTCCGGCCGGCCGTTCGCGACCAGGGGCTCGCCGATCACTTCGGCGAGCGTGAGGCGTGGATCCACCGCGAGCCGGGGTTGCTGGTAGATCAGGGCCACCCGGATGCGCAGGTCGCGTGCCGCGCGCTGTCGCCAGCGCGTCACGGCCGTGCCGTCCACGGTGAGCGTGCCGGACGCCGGGCGCAGCATCAGCGCCATGACCCGGGCCAGCGTCGACTTCCCGCAGCCGCTCGGCCCGGCCAGGCCGGTCACCTCACCGGGCGTGATCGTCAGGGACGCCTCGTCCAGCGCGGTGTGCCCGCCGTACCTGACGGTGATCGCGGACGCTTCAAGCATGCCTGTCCTCCAGGGCGTGGTGGCAGGCCACGCCGCCGTCCATCGGCGGCGGCGCGGCGCACCGCTCGGTCTCGTGGCCGCAGCGCGACCGGAACGCACACCCTTCGGGCAGCCGGGTCAGCTCGGGCGGCAGGCCGGGGATGGGGACGAACGCCCGGTCCGGCTGGGCCGCCACCAGTCCCGACGTGTACGGGTGGCGGGGGCGCCCGAGCACCTCGGCCACCGGCCCCACCTCGACCAGGCGGCTGGCGTACATCACCGCGAGGTCGTCGGCGACCCGCTCGGCCGCGCGCAGGTCGTGCGTGATCAGCAGTACGGCACGCCCCTCGTCGCACAGCTCGCGCAGCGTCGCCATCGCCCGGTCCACCAGGGGCCGGTCCAGCCCGCTGGTCGGCTCGTCGGCCAGCACCAGCCACGGGTCGCCCGCCAGCGCGATCGCGTTCGCCACGCGCTGGGCCATGCCGCCCGACAACTCGTGCGGGTAGCGGTCCAGCTCGTGCGGGCGCAGGCCGTACCGCGCCGCCAGGTCGTCGGCCGTGGCGCGCGAGCCGAGTTCGCGCACGGCCTCCTGGAGTTGCGCCCGCGCCGTGCGCACGGGCGTGAGGTGGGTGGCCGGGCTCTGCGGGATGAGCCCGATCGCGCGCCCGCGCACCCGCTCGGCGAGTACGGCCTGTGAGGCGCCGACCAGTTCCACCGGCTCCCCGCCGTGTTCCAGCCATGCCTGGCCGGAGACCGTCGCGTTGTCCGGGAGCAGGCCGAGCAACGCGTGCGCGAGCACCGACTTGCCGCACCCCGACTCGCCCACCAGGGCCAGGCACCTGCCCGGCCGTACCTCGAAGGTGGCCTCGCTGACCGCCTGCACCAGCGCGCCCGGGATCCGGAAGCCGACGCTCAGTTCCTGGACCCGTAGTCGTTTCCGGTCGGTCAAAGTTCCAGCTCCGATCTCCAGCGGGGGCTGCGGCGGTCGCGCCAGTGCTGGGCCAGCACCGACACCGCCAGCGTGGGCACCAGGATGAACAGGCCGGGCACCAGGCTCGACCACCAGTCGCCGGTGAGCAGCGAGCGCTGCCCATCGTTGATCATGTTGCCGAGTGAGGCCAGGTGCGGAGGCAGACCCAGACCGAGAAAGCTCAGCGCGGTCTCGTGCCAGATCGCGTGAGGCATCATCAGCACCGTCGCCAGCATCAGGTGGGGGAGAAGATGCGGGAGGAGATGGCGGCGGATCACCCGCATCCTGGTCGAGCCGCCGGAGATCGCCGCCTCCACGAACGGGCGTGAGCGCAGCGAGAGCACCTCCGAGCGGACGATCCGCGCGGCCGTGGTCCAGTGCGTCACGCCCACGGAGACCACCACGGCGGCGGCGCTCGGCGCGAACAGCGCGACGATGAAGATGCCGAACAGCAGGTGCGGCAGGGCGTTGAAGCCGTCCACCACCCGCATGAGAAGACGGTCGGGCAGTCCTCCCAGGGCGCCCGCGGCCAGGCCCATGAGCCCGCCGATCACCATGCTGACCAGCGCGGCCACCAGGCCCACCATGAAGGAGACCCGCAGGCCGTAGATCGACCGGATCAGCACGTCCCGCCCGACCTCGTCGGTGCCGAAGGGATGCGAGAGAGAGGGCGGCTGCCCGGCCGCGCGCAGGTCCACCAGGCTCTGGTCGAGGTCCACGACGGGGGGCACCAGGAGGACGGCGAGTGCCAGCACCACCAGGGTGCCGATCGCGAGTCTCACCGGCATTCAGCCCACCCCCAGAGTGCGCACCCGCGGGTCGGCCACGGTGTAGGCGATGTCGGCGAGCAGGTTTCCGGCCAGCACCGCCGCCGTGCCCAGCAGCGTGAGCGCCGCCAGCAGCGGGAAGTCCACGGCCAGCGCCGCCTGGACCGAGGCCGCGGCGACGCCGGGCCAGGAGAAGATCGTCTCGACCAGGATCGCGCCGGTGACCAGTTCCGGCATCCGGGCGCCGAGCAGGGTGAGGAAGGGCAGCAGCGCCGACCTCAGCGCGTGCCGTACGATCACGGTTCGCTCGCGCAGGCCACGGGCGCGGGCGCCGATCACGAAGTCCTCCCGCAGCACCCCGATGACCGACTCCCGCACATAGAGCACCAGCCACGACGACTGGGAGATCGCCAGAACCGCGACCGGCAGGACCATGTGCGCGGCCACGTCGGCGGGGTTGATCGTGGTCGACGCCGCATCCGTCAGGCCTCCCGCGGGCAGCCAGTCCAGCTGGACCGCGAAGACCCAGATGGCCAGCAGCCCCAGCCAGAACACCGGGGCGGCCTCGTTGGCGAACGCGCCGCCGGTGATCACCCGGTCCAGCCAGGAGCCGCGCCGCCAGGCGGCGAGGGTGCCCACCACCAGGCTGCCGACGAACATCAGCACCAGCGCCGAGCCGGTGGCCAGCAGGGTCCAGCCCAGCCGCTCGCCGATGATCTCGCTGACCGGCCGGTGGAAGGAACGCGACTCGCCCAGATCACCGCCGGCCAGGTTGCCGAACCAGGTGGCGTACTGTTCGAGGACCGGCCGGTCCAGGCCCCAGTTCTGCCGGATCGACTCGACCACCTCCGGAGAGGTGACCAGTGCGCGTTCGCCGAGATACTGCCTGACCGGGTCGAAGGGGGAGGCCTGGGCCAGCGCGAACATGCCGATCGTGACGGCCGTCAGCAGCGGTATCGCGAAGGCCACCCGCCAGGCGACCATCTTGAGGATCGCTCTCACGCGACCGGCTTCCAGGTGGGGATGCCGGCGAACAGGCCTCCGGTGGCGTGCTCGTGCCCGTCCACGCCCGGCACGATCCCTTCGTACTCGCCGCGGATCACGTACACGTGCTTGAGGAAGACCAGGTAGGAGTAGACCTCGTCGTCCCTGATGATTTTCTGGAAGCCGGCGTAGGCCTGTTCGCGCTCCGCCCGCTCGCCCGAGGCTCTGCCCCGCTCCAGCAGCCTGTCGACCTCGGGGTTGTCGTAGAGGCCGGGGTTGAAGAAGCCCTGGCCCTTGAAGCCGGAGTGGAACAGCTCGTAGTTGACGTAGTCGGGGTCGTACGGGCTGCCGAATCCCATGACCGCCGCGTCCTTGCCCAGTCGCGCTTCGATCGCGTCCCAGTCCAGGCCGATCGGCTCGACGCGCAGGCCGATCTTCTTGGCGTCGGAGGCGGCGGCCAGCGCGAGTTCCTTGCGCAGCGAGTCGCCCGCCGGATACATCAGGGTGAACCCGGCCTTCCTGCCGTCCTTCTCCCTGATGTCGTCCTCGCCCATGACCCAGCCCGCTTCGTCGAGCAGCTTTCGCGCGGCCGCGGGGTCGGTGCCGCCGGTCACCTCGGGGTTGTGCCATGCGGTGTCGGGCGAGATCGGCCCGTAGGCGGGGGTGCCCGCGCCGGCCAGGATCGTGTCGGCCATCGCCTGCCGGTCGAGGGCCAGGCCGAACGCCTTGCGCACGGCCCGGTCGCCGGTCACCGGCTGGGTCATCGGGAACATGATCGCGCGGTAGTCGGCGCTCGGCACGTCGTACACGGTCACGTCCTGCCGCCCGCGTAAGCCGGCGGCGGCCTTCGGCGGCAGCACGGTGGCGTCGAACTCGCCCGCCCGGACCCGGGTCGCGCGCACGTTGTCGTCGGGTGCGAAGGCGAGCACCAACCTGGAGATCGCCGGAGCGCCGCCCCAGTACTCCTTGTTCGCCTCCAGCACGATCTTGTCCCCGGGTGTCCAGGAGACGAACCGGTAGGGGCCGCTGCCGACCGGCCTGGTCTTCTCCAGCGTGCCCTTGGGCACGATGCCGAGCGTGGTGCGCTGCACGAGCGGCGCATAGGGGTGCCGGAGGCTGAACACCACGGTCCGCGCGTCGGGAGCCGCCACCTCCTTGATCGCCGAGTAGTCGCTCCTGATCGTGGAGTTGTTGGCGGGATCGAGCAGCGCCTCGTAGGTGTACTCCACGTCCTGGCTGGTCAGCGGCTTTCCGTCGTGGAACTTCAGCCCTTCCTTCAGGGTGAAGGTGACGGTCGTCCCGTCCTTGGAGACGGTGGGCGGCTCGGCGGCGAGCGCGGGCTTGATCGTCAGGTCGGGCGTCCGGCTCATCAATCCGTCGAAGATCAACGAGCCCCCGTCGGGGGAGAAGCCGAGCACCGGGTTCAGATTGTCGAATTCCGAGCTCAGACCGAGGACGAACGTGTCATCCGTCCGGTCGGCCGGGCCCTGGGGGGCGGAGCAGGCCGCGCCGGCCAGAGCGAGGACGGCGCACAGCGTGGCGGACTTCTGGAGAAGTGTTGTCACAAGAGAATTTCTACCACTTGCAAAGAATTCGCAATAACTTGAGACGGGCCGCTCGTAGAGATCGTGTCGCCTCCACCCGCGCCGCTCGGAAACGCGGTTCGGGGTCTGACCTGGAGTCTCCTGATCATGCTGCGTTCTCGTACTCACCGGCCGGACCGCCGAAGACGGGAGACGGTTCACGGATGACCGATGCGCGCGACGAGCCGGGGCGGCATGTCCGCTGACCGGCGCACGCGCCGTCGGGGCACCGGATCATGAGGCTGACGGTCGCGGTGTGCGGGGTTCCGCGGTGGTTCGGCGCCCAACCGGGGTAGGGGAGAGGCAGGAAAGGTGATCGACGGCACCACCGGCTGAGAGCGGGGGGATGGACATGAGGAAACCGCTGAACGTCTGGCTGATCGTCTCCTGTATCGCGTTCATCGTCCTGCTGGCGCTCACCCTCGGGGCCGGGATCTCCCAGAGGTGGCCGCTCTTCCTGGCGAGCATCGTGCTGACCGCGGTGGCCGCCACCTGCGCGCTGGTCACGGGGGAGTGGCTGACGACCCTCCGCAGGGGCGGCTCCGCAGAGCCCAGGTCCAGAGCCCGGCACCGCTGAGCGCCGCCGGTCGGCGGGAGGGCTCCGGGGGCACCGATTCCGGCTGAGGTGCCGGGCGGGGCGGTGGGCAGACGGGCGATCGAGCGCTCAGCCGGCGGCGGCGCCGAACCACCTGGGCAGCCGGTCGAGCAGATCCCGCTGGTCCTCACCGACCCACGCCACGTGGCCGTCCGGCCGCAGCAGCATCGCGGGCACCTCCAGTTCCCCGCCGGCGTCGACGACGTGGTCGACCCGATCCGCCCAGCCCTCCACCGAGAGCCCGCCGGTCCGGTCGAGCAGCAGCCCGCGGCCGCCGTGCATCAGTTCGTAGAGGCGACCCCGCTTCAGCTCCACGTCCCGCATCCGCCGGCCGAGCAACTCGTGCCCCTCGCCGAAGTCGTAGCGGACCCCGATCGCAGTGATCTTCTCGGTCAGGTACCGGTTCACGTCCTCGAAGCGCATCAACTCCGACAGCAGCCGGCGCACCGACCGGGGACCCGGCTCGGTGGACAGCAGCTCCATCTGCGCGCGGGTGTTGTCCAGCACGTCGGCGGCCACCGGGTGCCGTTCGGTGTGGTAGCTGTCCAGCAGTCCCTCAGGTGCCCAGCCGTTGACCGTGGCGGCCAGTTTCCAGCCGAGGTTGAACGCGTCCTGGATACCGAGGTTGAGCCCCTGCCCGCCGGTGGGCGGGTGGATGTGCGCCGCGTCGCCGGCCAGCAGCACCCGCCCGTCCCGGTAGCGCTCGGCCAGCCGGGTAGCGTCGCCGAATCGGGAGAGCCGGCGCGGTGAGTGCGCGCCGAAGTCGGTGCCGGCGAACACCCGCAACCGCTGCTTGAACTCCTCGATGGACGGAGGGGCCGTGCGGTCCTCGGCCACCCCCTCGGCGGGCACGACGACGCGGTACACCCCGTCCCCGAGGGGCCCGAGGCCGAACCGCTTCTGGGTCTCGCGGACCTCCGCGACGACGGCGGCGACCGTCGCCGGATCCTCGGTCACCTCCATCTCGCCCAGCAGCGTCTCGACCCTGGTGGGCTCACCGGGGAAGCCGACGCCGAGCAGCTTGCGCACCGTGCTGCGGCCGCCGTCGCAGCCGACGAGGTAGCGCGAGCGCAGCCGCGTGCCGTCGGCCAGCTCGACGGTCACCCCGTGGTCGTCCTGGCTCAGCCCGACCAGTTCGCGGCCGCGCCGGATCTCGGCGCCGAGTTCGGTGGCGCGCTCGGCCAGCAGGCGATCGGTGATGGTCTGCGGGATGCCGAGGACGTAGGGATGCGCGGTGTCCAGCCGGTCGGGCGAGGGCTTCTCGATGCCGGCGAAGAAACCGCCGACCGGGTGCCGCCGGCCGTGCGCGAGGAACCGCTCCAGCAGCCCGCGCTGATCCATCACCTCGATGCTGCGCACGTGCAGGCCGAGCGCGCGGACATACCCGGCCGGCTCCGCCTCCTTCTCCAGCACGAGCGCGTGCACGCCGTGCAGCCGCAACTCACCGGCCAGCATCAATCCGGTCGGTCCGCCGCCGGCAATGATCACGTCAATCATGAGCCCCCCATTCAACAAGATCGCGTTTCGCCAGACGCTTCGCGCACCCGCACGCCCTCACCTCCGCGCCGAGTGCCCGCGGCCGTGTCGTGAGTCTCCCCGCCGGTTCGGCGTCCCACGGGACCACACACGTCGACAGGAGCACACGTGTGTCGCGAACCCCTGATTTCCGCAGGTTCTGGCTTCGGCTGGAGATTCTGCAGCATGACCCGGGTCTTGCCGCAAGCCCCCCGGTACGCTATACGTTGAAAGTGGCAGGGAGTGAGTGACCTCCTTGCCTTTTCCTTTTGCCGTCCGCTGTGAACGGACAAGCCCCTCCCGAAGCGGTGTCGCGCCGCGTACGGCGATGCCGCCACGGGCCGGGCCTCGAAACCGAGCTTCGCGTTCTGGTCGGCCTCCTCCGGCCGCGCGGCCGTCAACCGCCGCGCGGCGTCCAAAGCGCGCACTCGGCCGGCCAGGTGTCCCGCGCGCCGCCGCTCATGTGCCACGGGCCGGAACGGTCGCCTCCGGCGAGGACGCCCATACCGCCGCCTCTTCCGCCAGGGTTCATCGCCCGCTCGTGACGGCGTCATCCGCGCTTCTCGGGTGATCTCTTTAATCGGGTGCTGCCTTGATCGAACTGGGCGTAGCGGGGGCGTCGCCTCCGTGTCATCTCCTGACCCGAGGTTCCAATGAAATTGATGGTCTTGAACCATCGGCATATGACGTCACTGACGGTGGCGCTCGCCGCGGCGGCCACGCTGGCGGTCTCACCCGCCGTCGCGTACGCGGACGGCAGCCGGCCCGCGCCGGTCACCGGCGGAATACCTTTGATCGACACGACCGAGGAGATCGGTCCGGCGATCAACCTGCAGCACGTGAAGGCGCTCGACCAGAAGGGCTGGTACGACGCGCAGTTCCTGACCGTGGACCTGTCCGACAGGGCGGTCAGCACGGATCTGATCACCTCCGGACCGGTCGCGTCCGGCGGGCCGCTCAGCGTGGCCGCCAACAAGGCCGGCGCCGTCGCGGGCGTCAACGGCGAGTTCTTCGACATCGGCAACTCCAACGCGGCGCTCGGTGGCGAGGTCCAGAACGGGCAGCTCGTCAAGTCCGCCGACATCGGCGGCCGCCAGCACGTCGGCGTCAGCGGCGACGGCATCGCCCAGCTCGTGGACCTCGCGGTCAACGCGACCGCGAACTTCACGGGCGCGGACCACACGATCCTGTCGCTCAACGCGGCGAACGGCGGTGGGGTCCCCGCGGACGGCCTGATCGCGTTCACGTCCGTGTGGGGCGACTACAGCCGCAACCGCGGCCTGACGGGCGTGGCCAACGACGAGATCGCCGAGGTGCTGGTCGAGAACGGCTCGGTCGCGTCGGTCACGCCGAACGGTCCCGCGGGCTCGGGGACGATCCCGGACGAGGGCTTCGTGCTCGTCGGGCGCGGTGCCGCGGCGACCGCGATCCGCGCGCTGCGGCCCGGCGACCCGGTGACGCTCAGCTACGCGCTCGCCGACGACGTCGCCAAGACGATGAAGTTCGCGCTCGGCCACGGCGGCACCATCGTCTCCGGCGGCCAGGTCGTCGGCGGCCTCGACACCTCGATCGCCCCGCGCACCGCGCTCGGCTTCAAGGACGACGGCCGCACGCTCGTGCTCGCCACCTGGGACGGTCCGGGCGGCACCGGCAAGGGCGGCGTCGGGATCGACAAGGAGGCGCGTGACCTCGTCGCGATGGGCGTGCAGACCGCGGTCAACCTCGACGGCGGCGGCTCGACCACGATGGTCGCCCGCGCGCTCGGCGAGGACGACGCGACCGTCCGCAACGTCCCCTCCGACGGCCACGAGCGCAACGACCCGAACGGCGTCGGGGTGTTCGTCGCGAAGGGCGACGGCAGGCTGCACCAGCTCCTCGTCAAGCCCGCGCCGGGGGCGGCGTCGGCCGACGGCGGCGTGAAGGTCTTCCCTGGGCTGCGCCGTGCGCTCGTCGCGGAGGGCGTCGACAACCATCGGACACCGGTGGAGGTCGACCCGAAGTCCGTGCGGTGGTCCGCTCACGGAGCGTCCGTCAAGAACGGCACGCTCGCGACCCCTGACGAGGCGCACGGCACGATCACGGTCGACGCGCAGGTGGGTCGTGAGGCGGCGCACGCGAAGGTCACCGTCCTCGGCCCGGTCGACGGCGTCGAGCTGTCGTCCCAGCGCCTGTCGATCGCCGACGCGTCGCCCGACCACGCGGTCACCGTCTCCGTGACCGGCCGCGACGGCCAGGGCTACACGGCCCCGATCGACCCGCGGGACCTCTCGCTCGACTACGACCACGGCGTCGTCGACATCCAGCCCGTGGACGGCAAGCTGAAGATCACCCCGCTGACCGACGCGGGCACCGTCCTCACGGTCTCGGTCGGCGGCACGTCGGCCCGGCTCCCGATCACGGTCGGCGTCCAGACCCAGACGGTCTACGACTTCGACGACGACGTGCTCGCCCGCTGGCGCAACAACAGCACCGCGGCCACGACGTTCTCGGTCGACCCCGACGGCCTGCGGATCGACTTCAACGCGATGCGCAACGTGGGTGTCACGGCGGCGTCGGCGGCCCAGCGCGTCCAGGTGCCCGGCCAGCCGCTGCGCCTGCGGATGCGGATCAAGTCGAGCATCGACGTGCCGAACGGCCTGACCTACATGGCCTACAACGACGCGACCGGCAAGGGCAGTGGCATCTACGGCACCGCCCTGACCGCGAGCGACGACTGGCAGTACGCGACGTTCACGCTGCCGGCGAACACGGCGTTCCCGATCTCGATCTCGGGCTTCCAGGGCATCAACACGAGCGTCCCCCAGCAGAAGGCGGGCACGTTCGTCCTGGACCGCGTCGAGGCCGACGTCCCGACGTCGATCGACCTGCCTGCCCAGCCCGACCCGCGGTCCGACTCGCTCATCTCCGACGACGGCTCGCTGCCGCAGGGCCACGGCACGTGGCAGTTCGCCACGCTGTCGGACGTGCAGTTCACGGCCGACAACCCGGCGCTGACCCAGGTCGCGACGGCCGCCGTCAAGCGGATCCGCACGACCAAGCCGGACCTGATCGTCCTCAACGGTGACATCACCGACCGTGGCCTGCCGCAGGACCTCACGCTTGCCCGCCAGGTGCTCACCGACGCCGGGTGCGACCTCGTCCCGGTCGGCCGGGAGCCGTCGGAGAACAGCACGCCGAATCCGAAGGCCGGCTCGATCCCGTGCTACTACGTGCCGGGCAACCACGAGTCCTACGGCCTCAACAACGTCCAGTCCGACCTGACGAACTTCACCAACGAGTTCGGCCGGCCGTACCGGACGTTCGACCACAAGGGCACGCGGTTCATCCTGCTCGCCAGCTCCCTCGGGTCGCTGCGCGCGACGGCGTGGGACCAGCTCCCGATGATGCAGAAGGCGCTCGCCGACGCCAAGAAGGACAAGTCGGTGCAGAACGTCCTGGTGTTCGCCCACCACCCGGTGGACGACCCCGCCGAGACGAAGTCCAGTCAGCTCGGCGACCGCGACGAGGCCGCGCTCATCGAGAACATGCTCACCGACTTCCGCGACTCCACGGGCAAGGGCGCCGCGATGTTCGGATCCCACGCTCAGATCGCCGACGTCCACCGCGTCGAGGGCGTCCCGTACACGGTGCTGCCGTCGTCGGGCAAGGACCCGTACGGCACGCCGGACCGCGGCGGTTTCACCGGATGGGTCGACTGGTCCGTCGACTCGCGGCGGAACGCGGACCAGCAGTGGCTCGAGGCCGAGGTGCGCGCCTTCGCGCAGTCCGTCACGCTCGACACCCCGGACTCGCTTGAGGTGGACAGGACGGCGCGGCTCTCGGGCAGCATCGTGCAGCCGCAAGGGGTGTCGACGGGCACACGGGTGGTGCCGCTGCGGTACCCGATGTCGGTCGACTGGAGCGGCTCGTCCACCCTGGCGATCGGCAGCGGGAAGGCGGCCGTCGACGAGGCCCGCCGCAAGGGCAAGGTCGCGATCCTCGACCCGCGGACCCGGACGCTCACCGCGCTGCACCGTGGCTCGGTGACCGTGTCGGTGACGAACGACTCGATGCGGGCCTACACCGACGACAGCTCGCTCGCGCCGATCACGACCTCGAAGACCATCCGGGTCGGCGGCAGAAGGTGACCGACCCCGGCACGCAGCCGCCGCGGACCGACTCCCGGGCGGTCTGACACGCGAGGCGGCCTGGCTGAGGGCGAGCACACGTGTGCTCGCCCTCGGCGCTGCCCGGCCGGCTGCCGCGTCGTTCCGCCGGCCGCGGGCCGTGGTCTTCTTGTCACCCCGCCGGCTCGAAGGGACCGGCCGGAGCGGGGAGACCGGGCGACGGGCGGCCGGCGACCTCAAGGACGGTCTGCACGAACGCCTGGAGCTTGACGGTCTCGGCGGTGGTCAGCCAGAGGAGCCCGTACTCCATGGGCGGCGCGTCGCTGAAGGAGACGTAGGCGATGTCCGGGCGGGAGTAGTAATCGGCGGCGCGGGCCGAGGTGGGGCAGACGCCCTTGCCGGCGGCGACCAGCGAGAGGACCTCCTGCCAGGCGACGGTCTCGGGACCCTGCGGGATGGGTTTTCCGCTCGGGGTGGACGAGGGGAGATGGAAGTCCATCCAGTACCGGGGCGGACCGGAGATCGTGATCAGCGGGGAGTCCGCGAGATCCTCCAGTGACACCGTCTCTCGTCCGGCGAACGGATGGCCGGCGGCGACAACGAGCGCGCGTGGTTCGGAGAACACGACGGGACCGGTGGTGATGTCGGGCTCGTGGGCCGGGAGCTCGGTGAGCTGGAGGTCGAGTTCGCGTGCTCGCAGGAGTCCGAAGCGGTTGTGGAGCGGTATCTCCTGGATGATGACTTCGCAGTCGGGGTTGCGGGTCTGGAACAGGTCGGCGGCTGTGACGATGAGACCGCCGCACCACGCCGCGGAGAAGCCGACCCGCAACGTACCGGTGAGGCCGTGCCCGGCCGCGGCCGCTCTGGCGATCGCCTCCTGGATCTGCCGGTAGGCGGGGGCCAGGTCGTCGCGGAGCTGCCGTCCGACCGAGGTGAGCCTCACCTGGCGGCTGGTGCGCTCGAACAGCTCGGCGCCGACGGCGCGTTCCTGTTTCTTGATCGCTTGACTGACCCGCGCCACCGACACGTGGAGTCGTTCGGCGGTCTGGCCGAAGTGCAGTTCTTCGGCCAGGGTCAAGAAAATCTCGATGTCCCGTAATTCCATGTCGCCCCGATCCGTGAACTCCTGTGTTAACGAACCGTTGCGGGATCCGCCGTTGTTCCCGCTCTGGCCAGGGCGAATGATTGATCATGTCGCCGGCGCCCAGCGCGGCGACGACAGATCACCACCCCGATCGACACTCCAGAGAGCATGGCATGCTGAAGAACGAGAACCGGATCGACCTGGACCACTGGCAGACGCGGCTGGACCGGCTGCGCGCCACCCACCACGTCCCAGGCGCGTCCCTGGCCGTTCTGGTGGACGGCCGGATCCACGAGTTGGCCAGCGGGGTGCTGCACCGGGGGACCGGGGTGGAGGTGACGACCGACTCGATCTTCCAGTCCGGGTCGATCGCCAAGGTCTACACCGCCACGCTGATCATGCAGCTGGTCGACTCCGGCGAACTGGATCTGGACGCGCCGGTGACCGAGGTGCTTCCGGAGTTCGCCACCGCCGACCCGGCGGCGACCGAGCAGATCACCGTCCGCCGGCTGCTCTCCCACACCAGCGGGCTGACCTGTGACTTCAATCACGACACCGGACGCGGCGACGACTGCCTGGCCAAATACGTCGAGGCCGCCAAGGGCGTCGCGCTGGACTGCCGGCCAGGGACGGGCACCTCCTACTCCAGCGTCGGGTACAACGTGCTGGGCCGCGTCGTCGAGGTGGTCACCGGCCAGGTCTGGGACCAGGCGCTGAAGGACCGGCTGCTGGTCCCGCTGGGGCTGGAGCACTCGATGACGCTGCCCGAGGAGGCGCTGCGGTTCCGGGTGGCGATGGGGCACCTGGGCGAGCCCGGAGCCGACCCAGACCCGGCCCCGGCCTGGGACATGATGCCGCGTTCGGCCGGCCCCTACGGCCGGGTCCTGACCACCGCCGCCGACGTCGTTCGGCTGGCCCGGATGCACCTGGCCGGCGGCCTCGCTCCGGACGGCACCCGCGTGCTGTCGGCCGGTTCGGTCGCGGCGATGCAGCGCCGCGAGGTCGACAGCCCCGACAAGTGGACCGTCAGCGCCGACGGCTGGGGGCTGGGCTGGAGCCTCTACGACTGGGACGGCGTCGCCGGCTACGGCCACGACGGGTCGTCGGTGAGCCAGCACGGCTACCTGCGCGTCGTGCCGCACGCGGACGTGGCCGTCGTGCTGCTCGCCAACGGCGGCGGGACCCGCGAACTGTACGATGCGCTGTTCCGGGAACTCCTCGCCGAACTGGCCGGTGTGACCATGCCCGAGGCCTTCGGCCCGCCCGCCGAGCCGCCCGCCGTGGACGTCACCCCCTACCTGGGCACCTACCGTCGCGAAGGCGTCGAGATCACCATCACCCAGGACGAGGACGGCACCGCGCACCTGCGGTACGAGTTCGTCGACGGGATGAAGGACCTGTCCCCGCCGCTGGAGGCCGTCCTGATCCCGGTCACCGACACCGTCTTCGCCGCGACCGGCTCGGCCTTCGGCGTGGACGCCCTGCCCGTGGTGTTCGCCACGCTCGCCGACGGCACCCGGTGCTGTTACGCCGCCATGCGCGCCGCACCCAAGATCGCATAGAGCCGCCCCGCACCGCTTCGACCCGATCTCCGCCGTGATGCGGCGACCGGGTCGAAGCCCATCTCACCGCCCTGGACCGAGTTGAAGCCCGACTCGCCGCCCTGGGCCACCTCTTCAGCCGGCTCGGGCTCGACCCCGCCGTCGTCAAACGCGACGGCGCTCCCCGACCCGCTCCCCGCGCTCTGGACGCTCGCCATCCGGCGGCCGGGCGTGGGGAAAGGGATCTCCCCGGTGTGACATCAGGAAAGGCACGAGCACGTCCAGGAGCGCTTCGGGATTGTCCTCCTGCACGCTGTGTCCCGCGTCCATCTCGCATCCCCTGACATCGGTCGCCCAGGTCCGCCAGGGAGCGACCGGGTCGCCGTCGTACAGTTCCGGCAGGTCGTCGTGCCTGCCCCAGACCACGAGCACCGGACAGGCGATCTTCTTTCCTGCGGCCTTGTCGGCGGCGTCGTCGCGCCGATCCACGGTGAGTCCCGCGCGGTAGTCCTCGCACATGGCGTGGACGGTCTGGGGGTCGCGTCGCGCGGCGCGGTAGTCCTCCAGCGCCTCGTCCGCCACGCGGTCGGACCTGTCGGCGTACCACGCGTCCGGATCTTGATTGATCACACGTTCCGCCGGGTTCTTCGTCTGCCCGAGGAAGAACCAGTGCCACCACAGTCGCGCGAAGGTCTCCCCGGCGCGATCGAGCACCTCGCCGATCGGGGGGCCGCCGATGTTCACGAAAGCCCGCACCGACTCCGGATGGTCCATCGTCAACCGGAAGGCGACGTACGACCCGCGATCGTGCCCGACGACCGCGAACTCGTGATGGCCCAAAGCGTGCATGAGAGCCACGACGTCGTCCGCCATCGCGCGCTTCGACATCTGTGCGTGCTCCGGCTCATCCGCTGGAACGGTCGAGCGGCCGTAGCCGCGTAGGTCGGGGCAGACGACGGTGAAGTGCTCGGCGAGCGCGGGAGCCACCTTGTGCCAGGTCGCGTGAGTGTGCGGATGGCCATGCAGGAGCACCACCGCCGGACCTGAGCCGCCGTGGCGCACGCGCAGCGTCACCGGCCCGACGTCGATGTGGTCGAAAGCGAAGTCGTCGAACATCCGGCGCGGCTTCCCTCGTCCGATCACCCCAAACGTGAGGCCGTGATGACATGGTCGGACGCATTCCGTCACGTAAACGCCGTCTTTGTCTCTGATGGTGGGTGTGCGACCATGGTCGGTGAAGGCGACGGCGGAACGAGGAATCCGGTGTGAATCCGGTGCGGTCCCGCCACTGTGATCGGCGAGCGGATCCCGAACAAGCCACTGCCCGCGTGCGGGTGGGAAGGCCGGGACGAGCATCGACCCGAGAGCCAGGAGACTCACGCGGTCGCCTCCTCACGATATGGGGCGGATCTCCCCAAGAGAGGACGGTGCGCGGCATGCCGGGTTTCGGGCTGCCCGCCGTACGGGACTCCTCTGGCGATCCGGCTCCTCGCCCGCCGCGGTCGCTGTCGAGGAATGGCGGCCGCGGCCCGTTTTCAGGAGACCATCAATGGGTTTTCCCCGCTCACGGGGCGAAGCGGTGTCCGTCGCCCTCTACGGGTCCAACGACACCCGAGTACGCTCCGTCCCCCCTGCGCCGCTCGGAATCCCGGCGGTCGAGCCGTCCTCTGCTTCTTCATCCCACCGCGCTCCTCGGGTGCCGCTCGTGAGCGAAAGGATCCGGCCATGACGGCCCGGCGCGCGCGCCCGCTCCTCCTGCTCCTCGTGTCGGCCCTGCTGATGACCGGCTGCGGGAACACCGGAGCCACCGGGGCCACCACAGAGCGCGGTCCCTCGGCCGCGAACCCGCCTGTCGCGGGCTTCCCCGTCACCGTGGTCAACTGCGGGGTGAGCACCACCTACCGGCGGCCGCCGCAGCGGGCGGTGACGCTCAACCAGCACGCCACCGAGGTCATGCTCGCCCTCGGGCTGGAGAAGTCGATGGTCGCGACGGCCTATCTCGACGACCGGATCCTGCCCGAGTACGAAACCGTCTACCGGGCGATCAAGGTGCTCGCCAAGGAGTACCCCTCCTACGAGTCGCTGCTGTCGGTCGAACCCGACTTCGTGTACGGCGGGTTCAACAGCGCCTTCGACGAGAAGGAGGGACGTGGCCGTGCCGTCCTGGCCGAGGCCGGAATCGACTCCCACGTCAACATCGAAGGCTGCCCGACCGGCCCGGTGACCATGGTCCAGGTCGAGGAGGAGATCCGGACGATCGGGAAGATCTTCGGCGTGGCCGATCGCGCCGAGCGGCAGATCGCCGCGATGCGCGGAGTGCTGGATCGCGTCAAGGAGAAGATCGGCGGAATCGACCCGGTCAAGGTGTTCGTCTACGACAGCGGCGACAAGACGGCCTTCACCGCGGGAGGCGCCGGCATCGGCAACGAGATGATCGAACTGGCGGGCGGGACGAACCTGTTCGCCGACCTTCCCAAGGCCTTCGGGGACGTCTCGTTCGAGCAGGTGGCCGAGCGGGCGCCCGAGGTGATCGTCATCTACGACTACGGCGACGAGTCCGCGGAGGACAAGAAGAGGTTCCTGCTCTCCAATCCCGCGCTCAAGGACGTGCCCGCGATCAAAAACCAGCGTTTCGCGGTGCTGCCGCTGTCGTCCACGGTGCTGGGCGTGCGGGTGCCCGCCGGCGTGGAATCGCTGGCCCGCCAGCTGCACGCGGACCGCTTCGCGTGATCGAGATCGCCGAATCCCGGCCGGCGGCGACCACGACCGAGGCCGCCGCCGGTCGGGCACGCGTGCCGTACGCGCTGGTCTTGACGCTGCTCGGCATCGCCGTGGTGGTGACCGCCACGGCCGGGATCGCGATCGGCTCGGTCCGCCTGCCGTTCGGCGAGGTGTGGGGCATCCTGCTGCACCGGATCTTTCCCGCGCTGGTCGAGCCCACCTGGACGCCGGTCAGGGAGACGATCGTGATGGACGTCCGGGTTCCCCGGGTCCTGCTGTGCGGCGTCGTCGGCGCGGGCTTGTCGGTGTGCGGGATGGCCCTGCAAGCCCTGGTGCGCAACCCGCTGGCCGACCCGATGCTGCTCGGGGTGTCATCGGGGGCGACCGTCGGCGCCGTGCTCGTCATGGTGCTCAACGTCTCGCTGCTCGGCGCCTTCTCCCTGCCCCTGGCCGCCTTCGGCGGCGCTTTGGCGGCACTGCTGCTGGTCTACTTCCTGGCCAGTGCCAAAGGGCGGATGACCACCATGCGGCTGGTGCTGTCCGGGGTCGCCACGGGCGAGGTGCTCTCGGCCGTCGCCAGCTACCTCATCATCACCTCCGGCGACCCGCGCAAAGCCGAATCGGCGCTGCGCTGGATGCTGGGCGGCCTGGCCGGCACCACCTGGGACCTGCTGTGGATCCCCGCCGGGGCGGTCCTTGCCGGCACCGCGGTGCTGCTGGGTGTGTCCCGCCCGCTCAACCTGCTGCTGGCGGGGGAGGAGGCGGCCGCGGCCCTGGGCCTGAACGTTCACCGCTTCCGCGCCGCGCTGTTCGTGCTCATCGCCCTGATGATCGGCGCGATCGTCGCCGTCAGCGGCTCGATCGGGTTCGTGGGGCTGATGATGCCGCACGTGGTGCGTCTGCTGGTCGGCGCCGACCACCGGCGCGCACTGCCGGCGGTCGCCCTGCTGGGCGCGGCCTTCCTGATCGCCGCCGACCTCGCCGCGCGCAGCGTGACCGCCCCGGAGGAGATCCCGATCGGCATCCTGACCGCCCTGGTCGGGGGTCCCTTCTTTCTGTGGCTGATGCGGCGTAAGGCGGCCCGATGACCCCGGTGGGCGAACCCGCGGCGCTGCGGGTCGAAGGGGTCAGCGTCGTCATCGCGGGCCGGGCCCTGGTGCGGGACGTCTCGCTGCACGTCGTCCCCGGCGAGGTCGTCGCGCTCGTCGGACCCAACGGGGCAGGCAAGTCCACCCTGCTGCGCACGTTCTACCGGGCGCTGCGCCCGACCTCGGGGCGGGTGCTGCTGGACGGTGAGGACGTCTGGGGCATGACCGGCAAGTGGCTGGCTCGGCGACTGGCCGCCGTCCTGCAGGAGGCACCCGGCGAGTTCGAGCTGACCGTGTACGACGTGGTGGCCATGGGCCGCACTCCCTACAAGCGGATGTTCCAAGGGGATGACACCGGCGACCGGCACATCATCATGAGCGCACTGGAGGATCTGGACATCGCCGGCCTCGCCCGGGCCCCGTTCGACAGGTTGTCCGGGGGAGAGAAGCAGCGCGCCCTGATCGCCCGCGCGCTGGCGCAGCGGACCGGGACGATGGTGCTGGACGAGCCGACCAACCACCTCGACCTGCGCCATCAGCTCGACACCCTTCAGCTGGTCCGGCGGCTCGGGGTGACCGCCGTCGTCGCGCTGCACGACCTCAACCTGGCGGCGGCGTTCTGCGACCGGATCTGCGTCCTGGACACCGGCCGTCTGGTCGCGGCGGGCCCGCCCGCCCAGGTGCTCACCGCCTCCCTGCTCGCCGAGGTCTACCGCGTGGACGCCGAGGTGGATCGTCACCCCCGTACCGGAGTCCCGCAGATCAGCGTGGTGCCGGACAGCCTGGCCGACACGCGCCGCCGTTCGGAGGAGGACGGGGTGACCTCGGCATGACCCGCCTGCGGCCCGTCCCGCCCGAGTCCGTCGCCGCGGTCCTGGCCGACATCGCCGGCTTGGGGTCGTTCTTCTCCCTCGACGTCGGAGTCGACGTCGGCGAGGCCGGTGGCGCGTGGCGGCCCGTCACGGACGCCTACGTGGAGGGACTCCCGCACCTGGTGGCCGCCCGCGCGGCCCGCTACGGCACGCACGAGCTGCGGATAGCCGCCTCCATCGTCCAACTCGGTCATGCCGCCCGGCTGTGGTCCGTCGTGCTGGGCTGCGTCACCCTGCACGGCGTCATCCCCGACCTCGGCGACCTCCGGCAACGGACGGACGGGCCCGCGCTGCGGTTGCCCGTGCCCCGTGGATGGCAGGTGCCCTGCGACGACACCCTGACGCGAGTCGTCTACCGCCTGGTCATGGACGATCACCTGGCGCCGCTGTCCGCCGGGCTGCGGGTCAAGGTCGCCGCGCGGCTCCTGCACGGCAACGCCGCGTCCGCCCTGGCCGAAGCGGCACGTGCCGTCCTGCGGGCCCGTCCCGACCTGCGCGGGACTCTCACCCAGCTCGCCGCAGGCCTGCTCGGCACCGGAGACCTACGCGGTACAGGTGAGTTCACCGGGCCGGATCTGGGATTTCGGCGGCGAAGCTGCTGCCTGTACTACCGCGTACCGGGCGGCGAGAAATGCGCGGACTGCTCACTGGAACGAAACATCACATGAGAGAGGTCTGGCGGCTCACCTCAACGATGATCATGGTCGGTGTGCCCCCGGGGCGGCTTCGAGCACGCCGGGCGCCTCGACAGCCAGACATGTGATCGTCGGTTCAGGGCGGAGCCGAGTAGGCCCAGAGGAAGTGGGTTAGCCTTTGCGTGATATTGGTCGCGCTCCGGAGGTACCGATGCAGCAGGGCAAGGTCACGATCCCCGTTTCGACGCGAGGGCGCGCCCGCTAAGCAGCAGGTCGACGCTCCTCGCTTCGAAGCGGTCTCCGATCTCATGACCGTTTCCTTTGCTGAGGAGCTCTATTTTGCGTGCCCTCAAGTCCGCGCGGCTCGGCGCGGACTTCTCCAAGCTGTGGACCGCCTCGGCGGTGTCCAACCTCGGTGACGGCGTCACCATGGCAGCAGGACCGCTGCTCGTCGCCTCGCTCACCAGCGAGCCGGTGCTCGTCGCCGGAGCCGTCTTCGCCCAGCAACTGCCCTGGCTGATCATCGCCCTGATCAGCGGCGTCTACGTGGACCGGCTCGACCGCCGCCGCCTGGTCATCGCCGTCAACGTCCTGCGGGGGCTGGCCCTGGCCGTCCTGGCCGCCGCGGTCGCCACCTCGACCGCTTCCGTTCCGCTCATCTACCTCGTGTTCTTCCTGCTCGGCGTCGGTGAGACCCTCGCCGACACGGCCTTCTCCGCGCTGGTGCCCGTCACCGTCACACCTGAACAGCTGATCAGAGCCAACTCCCGGATGGCGGCCACCGGTATCCTGGGTAATCAAATCCTGGCCAAGCCTCTGGGCGGCTGGCTGTTCGCCGTCGGCGCGGCCCTGCCGTTCGCGGCCGACGCGTTGACCTTCCTCGTCGCGGCGGCACTGACCTCGGCCGTCCGAGTCCCTCCGGCCAGGTCGACAAGCGGCGGCGGTGTGCGCGAGGACATCGCCGCCGGGATCCGCTGGTTGTGGCGGCATCGGCTGCTGCGCACGCTCGCGGTGACCATGGGCGTGGCCAACGTGGCCTTCTGTGCCGCGTTCGCGGTCTTCGCGCTCTACGCACAGCAGAGGCTGGGGCTGAGCGAGGTCGGCTACGGCCTCCTGCTCACCACCTTCGGGGTCGGTGGGCTGGTGGGCAGCCTTCTCGCTTCGAGGCTGAGAGAAAGATTCGGGTCCAAGACGCTGCTCCGTGGCGGCCTGATCGTCGAGATCTTCACGCATGCCGTTCTCGCGTTCACAACCGAGCCGCTGGTCGCGGCTGGGATTCTGATCGTTTTCGGCGTCCACAGCGTGAACTGGGGGATCATCGCGGCCACCCGGTTCCAGCAGGCGGTGCCGGACGAACTTCGCGGCCGGGTCGGCAGCGTCTACGCACTCATCCAGGTGGGCGGCGCCGCAGCCGGCTCACTGCTCGGTGGCCTGATCGCCCAAGCCGTAACGATCACCACGCCGTTCTGGGCGGCCGCCGCCGCCATGACCGCCGTCACCGTGGTCGCCTGGCGACCGCTGCGCGCCGCCTGAGCCCCGGGGAAATCAATGATCACTCTTCCCGCCGAGCTCGGGCATGCCCTCGCCGCCATGGTGGCTCGTCACCGCGAGCAGGACCTGGCCAGGGCGGCCGGCCGGCTCACCGCACGCTACCGGCAGCCCATCCACGAGCCGGCTCTTCGGTCGGCGGTCGACGTGGCCGCCTACGCCGCCACCCGCATGCCCGCCACCTACGCCGCGGTCACCGCGGCGCTCACCCAGGCCGCCGTGTGCGTGCCCGATTTCCAACCGGCGAGCCAACTCGACATCGGTGGCGGCACGGGCGCGGCCATCTGGGCGGCCACCGCCGTCTGGCCGTCCCTGCGGCACGTCACCGTGGTCGAGCGCGACCTGGCGGTCATCGAGTTCGGTCGCCGTCTCGCGGCCTCGGCCGTCCATCCGGCGGTCAGGAACGCCACGTGGAACAGGTCGGAAATCCGGGTCGATCTCAACACGTCACCGGCAGATCTCATCACGCTCTCCTACGTGCTGGGAGAGCTGCCACCGGCTGTGCGGGATCCGGTCGTGGGGTGGCTGGCCGGCCAGGCCACGACGGTCGCCGTCATCGAGCCCGGCACACCGGATGGACATGCCCGCGTCCTCGCCGCCCGCGACCAGCTGATCGGTCTCGGTATGCGGGTCGCGGCGCCGTGCCCGCACTCTGCCTCATGTCCCCTTGCGGGGGGAGATTGGTGTCACTTCTCCGCTCGTCTGCCCCGCACCGGGCTTCACCGCCGGCTCAAGTCGGCGGAGCTGGGGTTCGAGGACGAGAAGTTCTCCTATGTCATCGCGACGTTCGCGCCGGCGATACCCCCGGACAGCCGCGTTCTTCGACATCCGCGCACCCGCAAGGGCCTGGTCACGCTGACCTTGTGCGCGGACGGGGTGCGCGAGGAGAGCGTGTCCAAGCGGCACGGCGACGTCTACCGTGCTGCTCGAAACGTGGAATGGGGTGATCCCTGGCTGTAGGGACGACCATCGCCGCCGGTGCCGAGGAGCCTCCCGGCACCGGCGGCGATGTCGAGGCCGGCCGATTGAGCCGCCTGGCGATTTCGGCATGGGGGAGCCCCGACGGTGGGAACGGCGGATCGCGGAAACCGCGGCATTTCAGGAGCACGGCCCGTGACGGAGATCTCCGTGACGGTGATGACCCACGTGGACCGGCGTCTGCTGGGCGCCCGTGCTCGACCGGTTGCCGCTACAGGCGCCGGGTGGCGCGCACGACGACATCGTGGAGGGGGACCGTCCGGCCCCCGGGGCCGGGGAGCGCGCGGAGGTGCTCTTCGGCGGTGGCGATCTCCCACTCCGCGCCGTCCAGACGCGCGGTGATGGCCGCGGAGGTGGCCGACGCCTCGGCAGGGGGGTGGTGCCCGTGCCCGTGGCCGGTGGAGTCCGGGGTGCGCAGGTGCCCCACGATGAGCAGTGTGCCGCCGTCGGCCACCCATCCGGCGATGCGGTCGTAAAACTCCAGCTGGGGCATCGCCGGATGGGCGTAGTGGGTCATGACCAGGTCGAACCGCGTGCCCGGGCTCCAGACGCTCAGATCCGCCTCGACCCATCGCAAGCGCTCGGGGGTCCCGTTCGTCGCCGCGCGCTCGGCGGCGCGAGCGAGGGCCGCAGGCGAGATGTCGGCCGCGGTGACGTGCCAGCCGTGGGAGGCGAGCCAGATCCCTCGGCGCCGGCGCCGCACCCCGCGTCCAGGGCCGTGCCCGGTGCCAGGCCGCCGGTCTCACGGGCGAGGTACGGGTTCGGCGGGTTGACGCCCATGGATCCGGGCTCCCCGGCTCGCCCCTGTTGCCAGTGCCGCTCCCAGAAGTCCTTGTCGAATCCGTGTGTCACAGGTCGTCCTCCTCGTTCGCGACGGTCTCTCCGCCGTAGCCGCCGACCTCGTCGCGGCCATGTGCCGGCAGCTCCGCCGGACTCACCCGCACCGACAGGTCGTGGGTGCGTTCCTCATGGTGCCGACCGAGAAGGCGGATGAGCAAACGTTGTTGCCGAATGGCAAAATGGATGGATGGATGAAGCCATCGACCGCACCCTGGACGCCGTCGGACCGAGGTTGAAACGCCTTCGGCTGCACCGGGCCGTCACGCTCGCCGACCTCGCGGAGGAGACCGGCATCTCCACCAGCACCCTGTCCCGGCTTGAGGCGGGCCTGCGACGCCCCACGCTGGAGCAGCTGCTTCCACTCGCTCGTGCCTACGGGGTCACACTCGACGAGCTCGTCGACGCGCCGCCGACCGGCGACCCCCGCGTCAATCTGCGTCCCATCCCCTGCGGCGACGGCTCGATCATCCTGCCGCTGACCCGCAGGCCCGGAGGAATCCAGGCCTACAAGTTCGTCCTTCCGGCCGGAAGCGACGACGCCGAACCCGACCTGCGCACCCACGAGGGCTACGACTGGGCCTATGTCCTCAACGGAACGCTCCGCCTCGTACTCGGGGAACACGACCTCATCCTCAAGCCCGGGGAGGCCGCGGAGTTCGACACACGCACCCCGCACTGGTTCGGGGCCACCGGCGCCGGTCCCGTCGAGTATCTGAGCCTCATCGGGAAACAGGGCGAACGCGCACACGTCCGTGCGGCACCGGGACGTGGCCCGGTCGAGTGAGAAAGCTCGGGGACACCGGTCTCTGGCCGTAGCTTCGGGATTTCCCTACCCGCCCGGGTATGTCGTCATTACGCTGACCCTGTCGATGATAGATCACGCGGAAAGGCACAGAGTGATGGCCAACCGGAAGGAACTCACCTGGCAGCCGATCAGCATGCTGGAGGCGCTGGCCCAGCACGTCGAGGAGAGCGTGATCATGGTGCGCGAGCAGCGGGCCATCCTGGAGAGGGGCCGGGCCACGCCCTCCGTGCTCGATGACGCCACGGTGGCCCGGGTGAAGCGGACCCTCACCCAGATGGCCGCGGACAACGAGTTGTTCGCCGAGCAGGGCCGGCGCTGGGCGGCCGAAGACCTCACCCCTGCCCGGCGCGACCAGGTCGAGCGCTACGCCGCCCTGGTCGCCGAAACGCAGAACGAGACCACCGAGGTCCTTGCCCTGGCCGACGATCTCGCCAAGGGGGCGATCGAGACGGTCCTGACCAAGAGCGACATAGAACTCGGCATCGAGGCGTTCCTCCACGACGGCAAGCATTAGTCGTTCCGGCGGGAATCAAGCCCGGCACCCCGACGATCCGGAAGGCCGCGTTCGATATCCGCGAGTCCGGGTTGCCGAGCTCAAGACAGGGGCCGAACGTCAGGGGCGCCAACCTCGTTCGACCGATCGGCGGCATCGGCCGGGGTCGTCGCCCGCACTGGTGAAGAGCGCGGTCAGCAGTGGCACACCGGACGCCAGCGCCCGGGGCGGCAAGGGACCCGTGACGACCAGTGATGCCAGGCCGTGACCGATGATCCAGCTCTGTGTCGCCAACTCCAGCGGGTCGACGCCGTCACGAAAGCGACCGGCGGCCGTGGCCCGTTCGACGGCCCGGACCAGGAAGTGCAACGTCTCATCCGCGGCCGCGGCGTCCTCGAGTTCGAAACCGGCATCGAACATGACCCTGTAGAGATCGGGGTCGGCCAGGGCGTTGGACAGATAGGCGGAGGCGAGGGCGGCCAGATCCCGCACCGCATCCGCGGACGGTGACATCGCGTCGAGCCTGGCCGCCAGACGAGTGAATCCTTCCTGCCGCATCGCTTTCCACAGGCCGTCCATGCCGCCGAAGTAGGTGTAGACGGCCATCGTCGAGAGGCCGGTTCCGGCGACCAGCGAGCGGAGCGTGACCGGCTGCCGGGCGCCGAGCATCTGCGCGGCTCGGTTGATCAGCAGGGAGCGGACCGCCGGGTCTTTTGTTCTCACCATGGCGCCATAATACATAGCATTGCTATGCTTTCACTGATCATCGAACTCGCCTGCGCCAATACCAAGGAGCGGAAATGGCCGTGACACTGATCAACCCCGACGGGCTGCCGAAACCCGATGTCTACCGCCAGATGTCGATCGCCACCGGGTCGAAACTGGTGTTCCTGGCGGGCCAGGTCGCCCGCGACGCTGAGGGAGGACGAGTCGGCGAGGGAGATCTGGCTGCTCAGGTCGAGCAGTCCTACCTCAATATCGGCACTGCCCTGGCCGCGGTCGGCGGGTCCTTCGACGACGTGGCGAAGCTGACCGTCTACGTCGTCGACTGGACGCCCGACAAGATGCCGTTGCTGGGCGAGGGGGTCGCTCGGGCGGCCGCGAAGTTGGGGGTCGACCCGGTCAAGCCGATCACACTGCTGGGTGTTGCGGCACTGGGGGAGCCCGATCTTCTGGTCGAGGTTGAAGCCACCGCGGTCATCGACTGAATCGGGTGTCCTGGACACACTCGCCGGCTTCCCGTGTCGGCGGGCGTGGTCACCCGGGAAGCCGCCGGCATGGCCGAACGGCCGGGGGTCGGACCAAAGGCCCTCCGTCCGCGAACGGCGTCGTCGTCACCTGCCGATGACCTGGTGGGCGGGGAGGTGGTCGAACGCATCTCGGGCGGTCGCCAAGGGGGTGACCCCGAGTGCCACGGCGAGCTCGTCCCGAGGCGTCCGCGCTACGCGGGTTCCACCTTGCGGGCGCTGTCGCGAAGCTGTGCCACCGCGCGGGCGATGAGGTCACCGCGGCGCCGATCCTGGCGGGCGTGGACGACGATGCGCCGCGAGACGGCGGGGCGGACCAGGGGCCTGGCGACGACTCCGCCGGGGAGCTCCGCAACGGCCAGGCGTGGCAGGACGGTGACGCCGATGCCCGTCTCCACCAGCCGCAGCGCCGCCCGGTGATCATCCAGGCGGGCGGCGTAGCGCGGCGTGAATCCGGCGGCCCTGCAAGCGGTGAGGATGATCTGCCCGATCGGGCTGTCGTAGATGTCGTGATCTATCCAGGGCTCGCCTTCGAGATCCCGGAGGGCGAGTTCGCGGGCGTCGGCGAGGGGGTGGTCGCGGGGGAGCACGGCGACGAGCTCCTCGACGGTGAGTTCATGACGCCGGTAGCCGTCCAGGTGTACTTCGGCTCCGTTGGCGGGCTCGGTCCGGATGTCGAGGTCCGGCCGTCGGCGGCCGCGCCCGTCGACGGGTTCGTTGAGGCTGATCTCGACGGTGAGGTTCGGTTGGTGCCGGCGAACGGTCCGCACGACCTCCGGGATCCACTGCTCGGCCGCCGAGGCGAAGCAGGCGATCGCCAGATGCTGTGCCTGGCCGCCCCGGAGGTCCGCGACGACCCGTTCGAGGCGTCCGAAGTCGGCGAGGAGTGCCTGAGCCTGATCCGCCAGGTGCCAGGCGGCATCGGTGGGGCTGATACCGCGCCCTTGCTTCTCGAAAAGGACCAGTCCGGTTTCCTTCGCCAGGGTGGTCATGTGCTGGCTGATCGTCGCGGGAGAGTAACTGAGGTTCCGTGCCGCCTTGTTGATCGACCCGGCGGCCAGGACCGCGCGCAGGATCGCGAGACGTTGCGGGTTGAGCACGGCACCAACAATAAGGCAGTGCCGAACGGTCGGTCGTTTTTGTTTGCTTGTGACGAACCTTTCAGCTGATCGAAGATGGCATCGAGCAGGACATTCGACGTCCTCTCGGGCTCGATGAGAGAGGGTTGGCAATGGACACGACGTTTTGGGATGAGGCGGACCGCTTCCTGATCCGCTACGGAGCCGGCTTCACCCCTCGAGTCATCGAACGCGCCTCCGGTTCGTATGTCTTCGATCGCCAGGGCACGCCGATTCTCGACTTCACCTCGGGGCAGATGAGTGCCATCCTCGGCCATGCGCACCCGGACATCGTGGCGACGGTTTCGTCCGCGGTCGCGTCACTGAGCCACCTCTTCAGCGGCATGCTCAGCACCCCCGTGGTGGAGCTCGCCCGCAGGCTCACCGCGACCCTGCCCCCGACGCTCGGCAAGATGTTGCTGCTCACCACCGGAGCCGAGGCGAACGAGGCCGCGATCAAGATGGCCAAGCTCTCCACCGGCCGCTTTGAGATCGTCTCCTTCGATCGCTCCTGGCACGGCATGACCCAGGGGGCCGCCGCCGCGACCTTCTCCGCCGGGCGGCGCGGCTACGGTCCCCCGGTGCCGGGAAACCTCGCGCTGCCCGCGCCGAACGCCTACCGATCGCCGTTCCGATCCTCCGACGGGTCACACGACTGGGAGGCCGAGCTCGCCTACGGCTTCGCCCTGGTCGACCGGCAATCCGCCGGGAGCCTCGCCGCCTGCCTCGTCGAGCCCATCCTGTCCTCAGGCGGGATCATCGACCTGCCGCCCGGGTACCTGCGCCGTCTCAAGGAGATGTGTGACGAGCGCGGGATGCTGCTCATCCTGGACGAGGCGCAGACCGGTCTCGGCCGCACCGGAGCGATGTACGCGTTCGAGCGCGACGGGGTCGCACCCGACATCCTGACGTTGTCGAAGACCTTGGGAGCCGGGTTGCCCGTGGCGGCCGTCCTCACGACCGCCGAAATCGAGCGGGTCTGCCACGAGCGGGGTTTCCTCTTCTACACCACCCACGTCTCCGACCCCCTGGCGGCCGCCGTCGCGCTGACGGTCCTTGACGTCATCGACCGTGAGAACCTCACGGAGCGCGCCGCGGCCCTGGGCGATCAGCTCACCGATCGGCTGCTGGCGCTTCGCGACGACTACGAAGTCGTCGGTGACGTCCGCGGCCGCGGCCTGCTCCAAGGTGTCGAGCTCGTCAGGGACAAGAAGAGCAAGGTGCCCGCCGACGCACTGGGCAGCGCGGTCACCTCGGCCTGTCTCGAACGGGGCCTGCACATGAACATCGTCCAGCTACCGGGGATGGGCGGCATCTTCCGCATCGCCCCGCCTCTCACGATCGGGGACGACGAACTGCACGCCGGAGTGGACATCGTCGAGGCGTCTCTCAAAGCCGTGCTCGACGCCGCCGCCAGGTGATGCGAATCGGTGCCCACGCCCGGTGCTCGACCCCGGCAGGGCCTGATCCCGCCGGGCGCCGCCCGTCGCCGGTGAGCCGGCCGGCACGTGCCTGACCCCGGCCGGGGTCAGGCCAGGCGGGCATCGCAGCCTTCCCCTTTTGACGGTCGCCTGGCGCTCTGCCCCGACGGCGGTCAGGACGCGGACTCGATCTCGAGGACCGCCTTGCCGTGCAGGCGGCGGCCGAGTAGGGCCTCGGTCGCCTTGGCGGCCTCGTGCCAGGAGCCCCGCCAGGAGATCTGTGGGTCCAACCGTCCGGCGACGACGCGGCCTGCCAGCCAGGTCAGGTCGGGTGCCAGGCCCTGGCAGGCGAGCAGGAAGAACGTGACGATCGAGCGATCGTGCCGTCCCTGGTCGCCGAAGAAGGCACCGAAGTCGCGATGGCGCCCACACAGGATCTGTGGGCCGCCTTCCTGGACGACCTCCAGACCCGACGGCCGAACGGCGGCACGCTCCTGGCGCAGCTTCAGGACACGCTGCTCACCGCGCTCGGCAGGATGCCCGACGAGGGCTGGGCGGATCGCGTCCTGATCACCCGTCGGCTGGCCGCCCGGACGCCGTCGATGAACGCGCACGGGCTGCAGTTCTGCGACCGCACCACCCGCACCGCGATCACGATCTTGCAGGAGCGCTTCGGCCTGGCCGACCCGCACGACATGCGGCCCCGACTGGCCCTCGACATGATGGTCGCGGCCTTCCACTGCGCGCTGGAGGAGTTGACGTTCCAGCCCGGACCCGCGAACCGCGACGACCTCACCGCCCGTCTCCGCGATGCGTTCGCCGCGATCCCGGGCAGCGTCACGATGACGCTCCCCTGAACGAGGAGACCGCCCGGTACAGACCCCGGCTCTTCGGACGGGGGCCGGATCGGGTGGTTCGGCCGCAGCCGCTTCGTCCCCGTGCCTTCTCCGGACCAAGGCCGAGTGAAGCCTCGCTCAGCGGCACATCGCGTCGATGAGCTCCGGGAAATGCGGGAACTCCGCTCGTGCGGCGGTCACGATCCGGGTGGGGGCGCGGTGGCGGCCGGGTGCGTGCCGCTCGGCGATCGTATGGAAGGCTTTATTCGGCTGCGTAGGGGAGTCGGGGTCCGCGAAGGCCTCGGCGGGGCCTAGGCCGGCGGCGAACAGCCAGAGGAGGTCACCGAGATCTCCGGCGATCACACCGCACTCACCCTCGGAACCGATGTAGACGACGGGCTGGTCGGTGATCGCCGCATCGGGCCGTACCAGCCAGAAGCCGACGTAGTCACCCGCCCCGGTCGTGCCGAAGAAACGGAACTCGCCGCCGTCGACCTCCTGGTTGCCGGTCCACAGGCGGAACCACCACGCCGTCCGGTCGGGCTCCTCGAACCGGTCGTACGGTTCGAAGTCACAGCCGTGGGCCTCGTCGGTCTCCTCGTCCCACTCCCACTCGAAGCCGACGTCGGCCACTTCGGCCAGGGCGGCGGGTAACGCGAGATCTTCAGCTGTGTTCGCCACCCCGGAAGATTACCGGTCGGGGCCGGCCCGTGCGGGTGCTGCCGGTAGGGCCGCGATCACACGAACGTGTCGGGGAATCCGGGAGTCGTCGCAACGCTCGTGGCCGGGAGGCTCTCCCGGCGCGACGTTCCTCAGGGGGAGGGCGTGCGGCCGGGAATCCAAGGTGATCGGGTCGGCCTTCCTCGCTCTCGGTGCCCCGGGCCGGAGGGATCGGTGCTTCCGACGGGAACCTCGCACCGAGCGGGGCGACGGTCATTCATGCAGTTCATACTGTACAGGTCAAACTGGACAGTTAAGACTGTAGAAGTTAGCGTGAGGGGCATGAGCGAGAAACCAGGCCTGTCGCCCTCGGCGATTCAGGCGTCACGCGAGGTCCGTGCGGTCATCAGCCGCCTGCGGCGCCGCATTCTGAACGCCGCCGAGGTCGAGGACCTCACCTTGGGCCAGGCGTCCGTCCTGGCCCACCTGTCCGGCAAAGGAGGCGTCACGGCGAGTGAGCTCGCCTCCACGGAAGGGGTGCGGCACCAGTCGATGACGGCGACGGTCGCATCGCTTGCCGCGATGGGGCTGGTGGAGCGGAGCCCCGACCCGGACGACGGGCGGCGCCTGCTGATCGCGCTGACCGCGGAGGGCCACCGCCGGGTGGAGGAGGGGCGGCAGGCCCGGACGGAATGGCTCGCCGGCCGGTTGCAGGACAGGTGCACGGAAGAAGAACGCCAGGCCGTGATCGCCGCCATGGCCCTGCTGGAGCGCCTGACCCATGACTGATCCGAAGACGGATGCCATGAGGGAGGCGGACGAACCGGGTTTCGACCGGCGGCTGCTGCCGCCGATGTTGCTGGGCTCGGTCCTGAACCCGATCAACTCGACGATCATCTCCGTCGCGCTCGTACCCATCGGCGACGCCCTGGGCACGCCGTCCTCGCAGACCGCGTGGCTGGTCTCCGCCCTCTACCTCGCCACCTCGCTCGGGCAGCCGGTCGTGGGCCGGCTCATCGACATCTTCGGGCCGCGCAGACTCTTCCTCCTCAGCACCGGCCTCGTCGGCGTCGCCGGCGTCGCCGGGACCCTGGCACCCAACCTGGGCGTGCTGATCGTCGCGCGCGTCCTGCTCGGGTTCGGCACCTGCGCGGGTTATCCCGCCGCGATGGCACTGCTGCGCAGCGAGGCCAAGCGCACCGGACGGGACAGCCCCGGAGGGGTGCTGACCGCCCTGGCGGTCGCCAACCAGACCGTCGCCGTCGTCGGCCCGCTGCTGGGCGGTCTGCTGATCGCGGTGGGCGGCTGGCGCGCCACCTTCGCGCTGAACGTGCCGCTGGCCGTCGCAGCCGTGCTGCTGGGGCTGCTACGGCTGCCCAAGTCGGCCGCAACGGGTGAGTCCCCGCAGCGCGGGCGCCTGGCCGCCCGGCTCGACCTGCCCGGCATGGGCCTGTTCGCCGCGATGCTCACCGTGCTGCTGCTGTTCTTGATGAACCTGCACCTGCGCAACTGGTACCTGCTGGTGATCGCCGTGGTCGCGGGAGCCGCGTTCGCGGCGCGGGAGCTGCGGGCCGCCACCCCCTTCATCGACCTGCGGGTACTCGGCGGCAACACACCGCTCCTGGCCACCTACGGACGCGCGCTCGTCGCCTACGTCGTCGCCTACGCCTTCCTCTACGGCTTCAGCCAGTGGACCGAAGAGGGCTACGGGCTGACGCCCTTCCACGCCGGGCTGGTGCAGATCCCCATGTTCCTGTTGGCGATCGGAGTCTCGATCATCTCCGGGCGGCGCAAGAGCGTACGAGAGAAGCTGCTGGTCGGCGCGGTCGGACAGATCGTCGCCTGCCTGATGATCCTGACGCTCACCGGGGAGAGCCCGCTGTGGACGCTGCTCCTCGTCGCCCTGATCTTCGGCGTCCCGCAGGGGCTGAACAACCTGGCCCTGCAGAACTCCGTTTACTTCCAGGCCGATCCCGAGCGCACCGCCTCCTCCGCAGGGCTGCTGCGCACCTTCGCCTACATCGGCTCGATGATCGCCTCCTCCGCGACCGCCGTGTCCTTCGGGCAACGCGCCGACACCGGCGGCATGCACCGGCTCGCCTGGGTCATGCTCGGCGCCGGCGTGCTCTACCTCCTGCTGACCCTCTTCGACCGCACGTTCGGCCGCGCGGCGGCACCGGACGCCCAGGCGGCGAAGTAGACCTCCGGCGCAAGAACCGCGTCAACGCCTTCGCCGGCGGGGTCTGTGGATCGCGGGCGGGTGACGGTTGGCCGGTCGTCGCCGCGGTCCGGCAGAATTACCGGGTGATTACTGATGTGCGGGTCGGTTTGCTCGGACCGTTCGAGGTCCGGAACCGCGATGGGACCGTGGTGGAGGTTCCCGGGATCCGGCTGCGCGCACTGCTGGCCGCACTCGCCCTCGAACCTGGCCGGATCGTCTCGCGCGGGAGGCTGGTGGACTGGATTTGGGGGCAACGGCCGCCCGCGGACGAAGTGAACGCCTTGCAGGCGTTGGTGTCCAGGCTGCGCAGGGTTTTGCCGGACGGTGTGATCGAGGCGGATTCCGGCGGGTACCGGCTGGCTGCGACTCCTGACGCCGTGGACGTGTGCCGGTTCGAGCACCTGGTCGGTCAGGCCCGTGCCGCCGAGCCCGCGGCGCGGGCGGATCTGCTGCGATCGGCCTTGGCACTGTGGCGCGGTACGGCCATGGCGGACATCGCATTGAGAGACAGCGACGCGTTCGACGCCGCGGTCGCGCGTCTGGACGAACTCTACGTCGCCGCCCTCGGGGATCGGGCGGATGCGGATATCCGCCTCGGCCGTGGCTCGGAGCTGGTCTCCGAGCTGACCGAGCTGGTCGCCACGTATCCGCTGCGGGAGGGGTTCGTGGCGGCCTTGATGCGAGCGCTCGCCGAGGCGGGGCGTGGGACCGAGGCGCTGACCGTGTACCAGCGGACGCGCGAGCGGCTCGCTGAGGAGTTGGGCGCCGACCCATCGGCCGAGCTCTCCGCGCTGCACACCGCGTTGCTCCGTGGCGAGCTGGGCGAGCGGGCGGAGAACCGCAGGACGAACCTGCGCGCCGAGCTGACGAGTTTCGTCGGCAAGGACGAGGACATCTCCGCGGTCGCCGGTCTGGCCGTCGAGCACCGGCTGGTCACCTTGACGGGGGCGGGCGGCTCCGGCAAGACGAGGCTGGCCACGGAGACCGCGCGGACGATGCTCGCCAAGCTGCCGGATGGGGCGTGGCTGGTCGAACTGGCCTCGGTGCGGGCAGGCGGCGATCTGGCGCAGGTCGCCCTCACCGCGATCGGCCTGCGTGACCCGGCGTTGCTCGGTGGCGCGCGGGGCGGCGAACCGATGGGCCGTCTCATCGCCGCGCTCCGAGAGCGCGCGGTCTTGCTGGTCCTGGACAACTGCGAGCACGTGATCGAGGCGGCCGCGGCTTTCGCGGGTCGGCTTCTGGGGGAGTGCCGGAGGCTGCGGATTCTGGCCACGAGCAGGGAACCGCTCGGTATCACCGGGGAGGTGCTGTGGCAGGTCGAGCCACTCGCGCTGCCCGCGCGGGGAGCGGACCCCTCCGAGGTCGGGACCTCGCCCGCGGTGCGGCTGCTGCGGGACCGCGCGGGTCTGGTGCGTAAGGACATCGGCGCGGACGAGCACACCTTGTCGGCCATGGCGCGGATCTGCCGGGCGCTCGACGGGATGCCGCTGGCGATCGAACTGGCCGCGGCACGGCTGCGCACCATGTCCGTCGATCAGCTGGCGCGTCGGCTCGATGACCGATTCCGGCTGCTGACCGGCGGCAGCCGTACGGCGCTTCCCCGGCACAAGACGTTGCGCGCGGTCGTGGACTGGAGCTGGGACCTGTTGACCGAGGCCGAACGCGGCGTGCTGCGCCGGCTCTCGGTGTTCTCCGGCGGGGCGAGCCTGGAAGCGGCCGAACGGGTGTGCGGGGACGAGGTGTTCGCCGGGGAGCAGGTGCTCGACCTGCTGACCGCGTTGATCGAGAAATCGCTGCTCCTCGCCGACGGCGAGGGCACGCCGCGCTACCGGATGCTCGACACCATCAGGGAGTACGCGGCGCACCGGCTCGCCGAAGCCGGGGAAACCGAGCGGGCGCGCAAGGCGCACCTCGCCTACTTCACCGAGCTGGCCGAGACGGCCGAGCCGCACCTGCGCCGGGCCGGGCAACTGGAATGGCTGGCCACGCTCGGGGCCGAGCACGACAACATCGGCGCGGCCCTGCGCGGGGCGATCGCCGAGGGACGGGCACAGGAGGCGATGCGGCTGGTCGCGGCCGTGGGCTGGTACTGGTACCTCAGCGGGCGCCGGATCGAGGGCACCGAGTTGAGCGTCGCGGCGGCCTCGCTGCACGGCGAGGTGACCGATGAGGTGCGGGCGATGGCCTACACCGTCGTGACGGTGTTCATGACCTCCGGGCCCGGCCGCGATCAGTATCAGGCGCGGGAGTGGATCCACGAGGCGTACCGGCTCATCCGGCGCGGCGGGTATCGCCACCCTGTGCTCGGGTTCGTCGAGCTGTGGGAGCAAATGCTGCGGAAGCCGACGGATTTCCTGCCCGCGTTCGAGCCGCTCATCGCCGACGACGATCCATGGGTGCGCGCACAGGCCAGGCTCACTCGTAGCCGGCTGCGGCTCACGCTCGGCGGCGACGAGACCGACGTGGACATCGACGCCGAGATCGCCCTCGCCGAGTTCCGCACGCTGGGCGAACGGATGGGGATCTCGTTGGCGCTGACCTTCCTGGCCGATCGGCTCGCCATGCGCGGCGAGTTCGCACGCGCGTGTGAGTACCACGAAGAGGCGGTCGCGGCGCTGATCGAGGTGGGCGCGACCGAGGACGTGGTCGGCCTGCGGGCGCGGCAGGCTCAGCTGTACTGGCTGCTCGGCGATGAGCGGTCCAGCACGTCCGCCATGGCCGAAGCGCAGCGGTACGCGGGCGAAGTCCCCTGGCCCGACGCGCTTGCCGAACTGGCGCTTTCGAAGGCGCAACTGGCGCGCTGGCGCGGCGAGCCGGACACGGCATACCGGCATCTGGCCACGGTGCGGGCGGAACCGGGCGGCCCCGTCCACCTCAAGGCCCTGGACCTGTACGGCTACCTCGCCGAGGATCTCGACGAGGCCCGCGCGCATCGGACCGAGGCGTTCCGCGGGGCCGTGGAGTACATGTACTATCCACCGCTGATCGCCGAGGTGCTGGTCGGGATCGCGGATCTCGCGCTGCGTCAGGGACGGTACGAGCAGGCCGCGCGATTGCTCGCGGCAAGCGACGGCGTGCGCGGTACACCGGACCGTTCGCAGCCGGACATCTCCAGGATCGCCGCGGACACGCGGAGCCGCCTCGGTGAAGCCGGGTTCGCCGAGGCGACCCGTGCCGGCCGGCGGCGGGATTGGCGTGAGCTGGCCGAGATCACGCTCGCTTCGTGAACGTCGCGCGTGCCCATCGGTGGCCGATCACCGTGAGCCCGTGCGCACCGGGCGATCGCCGTGATGGCCGAGCCCGCCGACGGCGCGCTGACGTGCCCCGGGTCCGGTGGAGCCGGCGCGGTCGACTCTCATGCCGGCCGGACGTCCGGACAGGACATCTCGCTCAACCGGTCATCTACCAGAACACGCGCCGTCACCAAGAATGACGCGGACCCGGGCGGGGACGCATCGAGGAGCCCCCGAAAGACGCACGGGTGGGGCACCGGCCGGGGGTGTCAGAGGCGGTTGGGGTGCGGGGTGCCCGCGCCACGGAGCAGCGTGTCCACGACGAGCGTCGCGAGGATGTCGGTGTCCTGGCCGTCCTCGTTCAGCGCGGCCTGGTGGATGAGGGCGTAGTAGACGCGGCGGGTCCATGAGATGTCGATGTCGGCGCGCAGGACGCCCGCCTCCTGGGCGCGGCGGAACAACCGTTCGCAGGTGTCCCGTACGTCGGCGTGGATGCGCGCCACCTCCGGGCTGGCCGAGGATGTCTGGCTCATCGCGAATCCCCAGTCGGCTTTGACGCCGAGGACGTTCGCGGTCGTCTGGTAGAGGGCGACCAGCGGCGGAGCGGTGTCCGGGTGGGCGGCGCCGACCGCCGCGGCGAATCGCTTGGCGGCCCACACCGCCAGGGCGTCGATGAGCGCCTCGCGGGTGGTGAAGCGCCGGTGCACGGTGGTGCGGGCGACGCCGGCGGCCTCGGCGATCTGCTCCATCGTGGCCGCGGGATCGCGGCTGAGGGTGCGTTCGGCCGCCTCCAGGATCGCCGTCATCGTCCGCTCGGTGTCCGCGCGCAGCGGTCGGCTGTCGTCGGGGTTCGGCTGCCGCGATGTCTTCATGAGGGAAGCATACGGCAGTGTCATGGATTGGAGCAGAGTTGCACTATTCGTGTTGCAAGTTGTAGCTTCGTCGAGTCTTGCTTGATGCGACTAATTGTCTCGACCGAAAGGTTGGAACCGATGGAGTACACCCGCCTCGGCCGCAGCGGCCTGTCGGTGTCCCGGCTCGTCCTGGGCACCATGAACTTCGGGTCGCGAACCTCCGAAGAGGACAGCCACGCGATCATGGACCGTGCGCACGAGCGCGGCATCACCTTCTTCGACACCGCCAACGCGTACGGCGCGCAACAGGGTGAGGGCATCACCGAGGCGGTCATCGGCCGGTGGTTCGCCACCGGCGGCGGACGGCGCGACAAGACCGTCCTGGCCACCAAGGTCTACCAGCCGATGGGGGAGGGGCCCAACGACGGCGGGCTGTCCGCGCTGCACATCCGGCGCGCGGTCGACGCCTCACTCACGCGCTTGCGGACCGACCACATCGACCTGTACCAGATGCACCACATCGACCGGAACACGCCGTGGGAAGAGATCTGGGAGGCGTTCACCGTTCTGCGCCAGCAGGGAAAGGTGCTGTACTTCGGCTCGTCCAACTTCGCCGGATGGCACATCGCGCAGGCGCAGGAGGCCGCGCGGTCCCGGCACTTCCTGGGGCTGGTCAGCGAACAGTCGATCTACAACCTGATGTCGCGCTGGGCCGAGCTGGAGGTGCTGCCCGCCGCGCGGCACTACGGGCTGGGAGTGATCCCATGGTCACCGCTGCACGGCGGAGTGCTCAGCGGCGTCCTGCGCAAGCAGCGGGAGGGGGCCGCCGTCCGCAGCGGCTCGGGACTGTGGGCCGCCGCGTTCGCCGACCGGCGGGAATCGGTCGAGAAGTACGAGAAGCTGTGCGCCGACCTCGGCGAGGACCCGGCTCACGTCGGGCTGGCCTGGCTCCTCGCGCAGGACGGAGTGACCGGGCCGATCGTCGGACCGCGGACGATCGAGCAGCTCGACGGCTCGCTTCTCGCGCTGCGGATCACGCTCGACGCCGACACGCTCGCCAAGCTGGACGAGATCTTCCCGGCGCCCGCGCCCAACGGGGCCAAGCCCGCGCCCGAGGCGTACGCCTGGTGAACGCGCCCAGGCGCCGATGCCGTACCGCGACTCTCGTACCCGGGGCGTGTGCCGCCTGGTGGGCGCGTCAGGCCGTGGTCGAGGCGGGGTGAGCGCTGGTTCGGATGCCGTATCCTGGATCGAATCGGAACATCTTTCCGGTTGCGGGTGAGGGAGTGTCGTGACGGAGAACACTGTGCCGACCGGAGTCGACTCGACCGATTCTGCGGGTCCGGGCGTGCTCGAACGCGCGCCGCGCCGGTTGCGCGCCGACGCACAGCGCAACGTCGACTCCTTGCTCGAGGCGGCGAAGGCCGTCTTCGGCACATCGGGTGTGGACGCGCCCGCGAAGGAGATCGCCGATCTGGCCGGCGTCGGAGTCGGAACGCTGTATCGGCATTTCCCGCAGCGCTCAGACCTGGTCAAGGCCGTGTTCCAGCGCGAGGTGAACGCCTGCGCCGACGCGGCCCCGGCGCTGACCGCGGCGTACGAGCCGGGAGTGGCACTCGCGAAGTGGCTCCACCGCTACACCGAGTTCCTCGCGACCAAACGAGGACTCGCCGCGGCTCTTCACTCGGGCGATCCGGCGTTCGACGCCCTGCCGTGCTACTTCATGCAGCGACTCGGGCCCACTCTCGGGTCACTGCTCGAAGCCGCGACGGCCAGTGGCGAGATTCGTGCCGGCATCAGTTCCAAGGACCTCCTGTACGCCGTCGCCAATCTGTGCATGCCGACGGAGGACGAGGGAATCGCCTACAGCCAGCGCATGGTCGCGCTCCTCGTCGACGGACTGCGCTACGGCGCCGAGGCGAGCCGGCCCCGTTCCTGAAGGCACGCGGATCGTACGAGCGAGGAGAGGAGACCCGCTCGGCGCGGGCCGCCCACGATCCGCCGGCCATGAGACGGCCCTCATCGAGTTCGCTGGTGCGCAGAGGGTTTCCGGCGCGGTGGTGCGGATCGGTGCCGGGTACCAGCCCGTACACGGAGATCAGCGGCACCAGTCCGGCCGCGCCGCCGAGCAGGGCGGGCAGCAGTGCCAGGATCAGCGGCCACGGGCCGCCGGTGATCGCGGTGAGCGCCACGGTGAGCACGATCGCCACCGGCGTGTGCGCCGACAACCAGGCCAGTTGCCGGCCGCGGACGTCGCCGGCGCCGGGGGTCATCAGCGTCAGCCACAGTGCCGTGCCGTCGGTGCCGTAGAGGTTGGCGGCCATGGCGGCCGCCATCACGATGAAGATCGGGCCGGCGTAGGGCAGCATGCCGTCCCAACCGAGGATGAGCGGGCCGGCGGTGAAGCAGAGGCCGTAGGACAGGGCGAAGGTGAGCTGGTGGTTGCGTACCAGGTCGCGTGACCAGGTACGCAGTTCCTTGGCGACGACCGCGCCGGTGGCGGTGGTCGCCGTGATCGGACGCCTGCCGCGCGCGGAGGACCGGGCCGCTCCCACACGCAGGGTGAGCAGCGCAGCCCAGGCACTCAGGAGCAGCAGCACCAGTACGGCCAGCGCCGCCAGCGCCCACCAGCGGCCCTGGACGGCCAGCAGGCCCCAGCTCGAGGGCAGATACCACACCACGGCGGGCACGCCCGTCTGGCCGAAGGCCCAGAAGAAGATCCAGATCTGCCCGAGCGCCGCCAGGACGGCGCCGTTGAGCAGGCCGGAGACGATGGCGCCCGGCCGTGAGCGCAGCGCCAGCCCGACCACGGCCACGCACACCTTCGACAGCAGCACGAACACGGCCAGCTGCAGTGCCGTCGCGGGCACGGCCACCAGGGCGTTCGCGACGCCGAGCCGTGCGCCCGCGACCAGCAGCCCGAGCAGGGCGATCAGGGTGACCAGCGGGGCGACGCCGACGAAGGCCGCCACCAGCAGCCCTGTCGCCAGGCGGCGCGGCGGCAGGCCGAGCAGGGAGAAGTACTCCGGCCGGAGCGTCTCGTCGCCGCCGCCCATGAAGACGGGGCCGAGCATCCAGCCCAGCAGCCAGACCGCATACGCGGCGGCCGGCAGGTCCCCGCCGACGAAGGCCACGTAGACGGTTCCGGCCGCGAACAGCGCGCCGAGCGCGGCGCCCGTGCCCGCCGTCTGCGCCCGGCGGCCGTGGAAGGCATGGCGCAGCACGGCGAGCTTCATCTGGGCCATGGTCAGCGCGACAGCCATGACAGCTCCTTGATGTCGTCGCCGGGGTCGCCGACGAGCCCGACGAAGGCATCCTCCAAGGAGTGTCCGCCGCGCACCTCATCCAGCGTGCCGACCGCGGCCACCCGGCCTCGGTCGATCACCGCGACGTGATCGCACAGCTGCTCCACCAGCGCCATCACGTGGCTGGACAGCACGATCGAGCCGCCGCCCGCGACGAAACCGCGCAGGATCGTTTTGATCGTCGCGGCCGACACCGGGTCCACGGCCTCGAACGGCTCGTCCAGCACCAGCAGTCGCGGCGCGTGCAGCAGCGCGGTGGCCAGCCCGATCTTCTTGCGCATGCCGGTCGAGTACTCGATGACCAGCGTCCTGTCCGCGCTGTCCAGCTCCAGCACGGACAGCAGTTCCTCGGCACGCCGGGCCACTACGTCCTTGGCCAGGCCGCGCAGCAGGCCCAGGTAGGTGAGCACCTCACGCCCGGTCAGCCGCTCGGGCATGGCCAGCCCGTCGGGCAGCACCCCCACCAGGGCTTTGGCCCGCTCCGGCGCTGACCACACGTCCTGGCCGAAGATCTCGGCGTGGCCCGCGTCCGGTCGCAGCAGTCCCACCGCCATCGACAACGAGGTGGTTTTGCCTGCTCCGTTGGGGCCTACCAGGCCGAAGAACGATCCGCCCGGCACCTCCAAGGCGACGTGGTCGACCGCAAGCTTGTGACCGAACCTCTTGGTCAGGTCGGCGAGGCGTAGCGCGGGAGCGTTGGTCGGTGCTCTCAAGGCTTCCTTCTCGAATGTCGGTGAGCGGTTGATTTGTCACGAGCAATGGAACGGCACGGATCGTGCCGCCGATGGGGTGGGGTCAGTTTGGGCGCGCACGATCACATTTGTCAATACGGCACGTGCCGTGCCGATAAGGTGACGGCATGACCACCAGCCACCCCGATCGAGCCGCCGCGCGAACCAAGACGATCATGCAGGCCACGCTTGCCCTGGCCCAGGAGGTCGGTTATGCCAAGCTGAGCATTGAGGCGGTCGCGGCCCGCGCCGGTGTCGGCAAGCACACGATCTACCGCCGTTGGCCTTCCAAGGGCCTGTTGTTCCTCGACTCGCTGCTGTCGCTGAACGAGCCCGTCTTCGACTATCCCGACACCGGCGACATCGTGGCCGACTTGCGCCGGCAGATCTGCACGGTGGTGGACCTGCTGGCCAATCCGCCGTGGGGCCCGCTCTACCAGGCCCTGGTGGGCGAGGCTCAGCACGATCCCGCGGTCGCCGCCGGCCTCAACGAGCGCTTTATCCGGCCGCAGACGGACAAGACCATCGTCCGTCTCAGGGCGGCCCAAGAGCAGGGGCAGGTGTCATCCGACATGGATCTCGACCTGGTCATGGCGACCCTGTCCGGTCCCCTGTACTTCAGACTCCTGATCACCCAGGAGCCCCTGACCCACAACTACGTCGATCGCGTGCTCGAAGCCCTTTTCGCCGGGATGAGCCCGAGGCTTTAAGGCGGAAACGGACTCCGGCATCGCACCGTGCAATCGCCCGGCCAGGCACGGTGCGCCTCGGACGTCGGCCCCGTCGGCGGTTCGGACGCCGTCCTCGTCCACGACATCCGGGACGCACCGAAGCCTCCAGCGATCCCGGCGCGGTTCACCCGGGTCTCGCCGCCGCCGTCGGTTTGTCCACCTGCTTTGAGGAACGAGGCACCGGGTACGCGCACGTCGCGACCCGCGCCTGGTGACCGCGTTTTCCGGGTCTTCCCGTCAGGCTTGAGGGTGCTGTCGACGGCCGCTCCGGGCGACCGCGCCGGTCGCGACGTCCTGCAGTGATATCAGAAGCGGCCAGGTCAGGGCCGCCATCTGATCGGGGGTCTGCGGGCACTCACGCTGGAGCCAGTCGGCGGCCACGCCGAAGAGCGCGCCGGCGGTGAACGCGGCGGTGACGTCGTGCGAGGTGTCCGACGCCGAGCCGTCGCTCTCCGGAGCGGCGTCGCTCTCCGTAGGGGTGTCACGTTCCGGAGCGGCGTCGCTCCCCGTAGCGGCGTCGCTCTCCGCAGGGGCGCCGTGGACGCTCCGCCATACGTGCTCGTGGACGGCCGCGGTGAGGCGGCGGCGGACGTGGTCGGCCACGCGTGCGCTGCCATGCGGCCCGAACAGGCTGCGGTAGAGCCCGGCGTGCTCGGCCAGCCGGGCGAAGAAGATGGCCAGTGACCGCGTCCCCTCCCTGGCGCGGTCGGCCGAGTCGGGGAGGGGGGACGGCACGGAGTCGATCAGGCTGTCGATCATCGCGGTGGAGGCCACTTCGGCCAGCTCGTGGACGTCGCGATAGTGGTCGTAGAAGGCCGTGCGGCTCACCCCGGCGCGGTCGGCCACGTCGGACACGCTGATCCGGGACAGGTCCCGCTCCTCGACGAGCGCGAGCAGCGCGCGCGCCAGGGTCGCTTGGGTGCGGCGGACGCGCCGGTCGCCGGATGGGGTGGTGCTGTCTTTCGTCATGGCCACGTCTTCAGCTTACCTTCTGCTTACATATGTCAGTTATCTTGCATGTGTAAGGTAACGTGTCAGGGCGGGACAACCGAAAGGATCACGACCTATGCGCATACGTGCAGGCAGGGCCGCTTTCCGGATGGGCGGCGCCTCGTGACCTCGCCGGACGGCATCCTGATCGTCGGCGCGTCGGCCGCCGGCCTGAGTACGGCGGAGGCGCTGCGGCGGCACGGCTACCAGGGCCGGCTCACGCTGGTGGACGCCGAACCCCACCTGCCCTACGACCGGCCGCCGCTGTCGAAACAGGTCCTGGCGGGCGCCTGGGAGCCGGCCCGCGCGCGGCTCCGTACGGAGGAGCAACTGGCGGGCTTGGCCGCCGAGTTCGTGCGGGGTGAGGCCGCCGTCGCGCTGGACGCGGCGCGCCGTGAGGTGACCACCGCGTCCGGCCGCGTGCTGCGGGGCGAGGTCGTGGTCGTCGCCACCGGGCTGACGTCGCGCCGGCTGCCGGGACAGGACGGGCCGGCGGGCGTGCACACGCTGCGCGGCCTGGACGACGCGCTCACCCTGCGCGCGCACCTGATCGGCGGCACGCGGCTCGTGGTCGTGGGCGAGGGAGTGCTGGGCGCGGAGATCGCCGCGACCGCCCGCGGCATGGGCCTGGAGGTCACCCTCGCCGGCGTGGGGCAGGCCCCGTTGCACGACCAGCTCGGCGCGACGATCGGCGCCAAGCTCGGCCGGACGCACGCCGAGCGCGGAGTCCGGCTGCGGCTCGGCACCGCCGTCGACGCGCTCACCGGCGAGGGCGGCCGGGTCACGGGGGTCCGGCTGGAGGGCGGGGAGGTGCTGCCCGCCGACGCCGTCGTGGTGGCCATCGGCTCCCGCCCGGCGATCGGCTGGCTGGAGGGCAGCGGGCTCACTCTGGGCGACGGGGTGGAGTGCGACTCGCGCTGCCGTGCCGCCGAGGGCGTCTACGCCGTCGGGGACATGGCCTCCTTCGAGCACGAGGGGCTCGGCCGGCGGCTGCGGCTGGAGAACCGCACCAACGCCACCGAGCAGGCCCAGACGGTGGCGGCCAACATCCTCGGCGCCGACCGCCCCTACACGCCGATCCCCTACTTCTGGACCGACCAGTACGACGTCAAGATTCAAGCCCACGGGTGGCCGTCGCCGGCGGCCGAGGTCACCCTCGCCGAGGGCGACCCGGAGCAGAACCGTTTCGCCGTCCTCTACCGCGAGGGCGGCAGGGTCACCGGCGTGCTCGGCTGGAACATGCCCAAACAGGCGCGCCTGCTGCGGCAGCAGGAGCTCGGCTCCTGGCAGGCGGCCTCGCCGCTCACGCCCGCGTGACGGCGTCCGGGGGTATCGCCACCTCATGCACGAACCGATAGCCGCCTGTCCGCAGGCGGGCGACCAACCCTTTGGAGGAGACGCCGAATGAGTGTCAACGAGCAGGTCCTGAGCTATCCGATCCCGAACGACGCGGCGTTGGACCCGCCGGCGGAGTGGGCCGAGCTGCGCAGCAAGTGCCCGGTGGCCCACGTCACGCTGCCCAGCGGTGACCGGGCGACGCTGCTGACCCGCTACGACGACGTCAAGCAGGTGCTGGCCGACCCGCGCTTCACCCGTCAGCTCACCGCGCCCGACGCGGCCCGGCTGTCGGCCGACGGCGGCGGGGTGTTCAGCAGCGAGATGGCGCAGATCATCCCCGACGGCGGCGAGGAACACCAGCACTGGCGGCGCCTGGTCGGCAAGTGGTTCACCGCCAAGCGCATGAACGCGCTGCGGCCGTCGATGGCGCGGATCGCCGAGGACCTGATCGACGACATGGTCAAGCGCGGCGCCTCCGGCGATCTCAAGGCGTCCCTGGGCTTCCCGCTGCCGGTCTACGTCATCTGCGACATGCTCGGCGTCCCGGCCGCCGACCGCGACCGGTTCTCGTACTGGTCCGACGCCCTGCTCAACCTCACCCGCTACACGCAGGCCGAGATCGAGGCCGCCCAGACCGCGTTCTTCCAGTACATGTCCGAGCACGTCGCCGCCAAGCGCGCCGCGCCCGGCGAGGACCTGCTGAGCGAGCTGATCGCGGCCGGCGGTCCCGAGGACGGCGGGCTGTCCGACATCCAGATCCTGGTCACCGGCATGGCGCTGCTGATCGCCGGCCACGAGACCACCGCCAACATGATCGGCAAGATGGTCGCCATGCTGCTGGCCGACCGCACCCGCTGGGAGCGACTGCTGGCCGACCCGTCGCTGATCCGCACCACGGTGGAGGAGTCGCTGCGGATGGACTCCAACTCCGGCTTCGGCCTGCCCCGCTACCTGCGCGAGGAGACCGCGGTCAGCGGCACCCACCTGCCCAAGGGCACCACGGTGGTGTGCAGCATGGCCGCCGCCAACCGCGACGAGAGCGCCTTCGAGTCCGCCGACCAGATGGACCTGACCCGCAGCCCCAACCCGCACCTGGCCTTCGGCGCCGGAGCCCACTCCTGCCTGGGCCAGGCACTGGCCCGCACCGAGCTGCAGGTCGTGCTGGAGGTACTGCTGCGCAAGCTGCCCACCCTGGAGCTGGCGGTGCCCGCGGCGGAGCTGGAGCGGGTGGAAGGGCTGGCCGTCGGCGGCCTGCGCGCGCTTCCGGTCCGCTGGTGACCCTTACCCGCCCGTAGAGAGGAACCCGGCATGAAAATCATCGTGGACGAGGACAGATGCTGCGGCGCCGGACAGTGCGTGCTGCTCGCGCCCGAGGTGTTCGACCAGCGTGACGAGGACGGCATCGTCGTTCTGCTCCAGGAACACCCCGCTGAGGACCAGCACACCGTGGTCCGTGAGGCGGCGCAGGTCTGCCCCGCCTCCGCCATCGAGCTGAGCGAGTAGGACAGAAGGGGCGGGTGGCGTCACGGCGGGAAGGCCGCCGCCGCGTCGCCCGCCCTCGGAAGAACCCTCCCGCCGCTTCGTCGCGGTCGTCGGCGAGGAGCGATCACGGGGCGATCGCGGCCATGGCGAGCTCCACCACGCCGTCGGCGTAGGCGTCGGTGAGTGGCCCGGTGCGCAGCAGCCAGCGGTGGTAGACCGGCCCGAAGAGGAGCTCGATCACCTGGTCGAGGTCGACGTCGCCACGGACCTGCCCGGCGCGCTGCCCGGCGCGCAGGCGGAGCCGTACCGCGTCCAGCTGGGGCCGTAGGAGCCGGTCGCGTACCTGATCGGCGAGCTCGTCGTCGGCCAGGGTCTCGATGGTGAGCGCCCGGGTGGTGGCGGACAACCGGGGGTCGGCGAACTCGGCGACCGTGCCCCGGACGACGGCACGCAGGTCGGCGCCGAGGTCGCCGGTGTCGGGCAACGCGATGTCACCGGCGGCGTCCACGAGCGCGTCCAGAATCACCGCCCCCTTGCCGCGCCACCAGCGGTAGATCGTCTGCTTGCCGACGCCGGCGCGTGCGGCGATCGCCTCGACGGTCAGGTCGGAGTAGCCGGTTTCGGTCAGCAGGTCCAACGCGACGGTGAGGATCGCTCGGCGGGAGCGTTCGTTGCGGCGGGAGGGGGCGGGGCCAGGCACGGGACCATCCTACTCTAGCGAGACGATACGACTCGTCTTGACAGGGAGGCTCATTGAGGGCAGGCTGCCATGGCGAGACGGAACGTCTCGTTATCTTGTCATGAGGAGAACCATGTCCCACATCGCCATGGTCAGCATCCCTGCCCACGGACACGTCAACCCAAGCCTGAACATCGTGCGCACCCTCGTCGCACGGGGCCATCGGGTCACGTACGCGAACGCCCTTTCGTTCGCCGACGTCATCGAGCGCACCGGGGCCGAACTCAAGCCGTACGAGTCGACCCTGCCGACCGCCGGCGAGGTGTGGACCGAGGACCCGATCGAGCAGCTGACGATCTTCCTCGACGACGCGATCGCCATGTTCCCGCAGTTACGTGCCGCGTACGCCGATGATCGACCCGACCTGTTCCTCTACGACATCGCCGGCGCACCGGCCCGGCTTCTCGGCGAACAGTGGGATATCCCCGCGATCCAGCTCTCGCCCGCCTTCGTGGCCTGGGACGGTTACGAGGAGGAGATGGCGCAGGTCGTCGAGGCCATGCGCGCCGACCCACGAGGAGCGGATTACTACCGGCGGTTCGCGACGTGGCTCGCCGACAACGGATCGTCCGTCACGGACAGTGCCGCGTTCCAGGGCCGGCCGGCGCGCTGCCTGGCGCTCATCCCGCGCGCTCTGCAACCGAACGCAGACCGTGTGGACCCGGCCGTCTACAGCTTCGTCGGTCCCATCCTCGGTGACCGGTCCGATCGGGACTCCTGGATCCGCCCGGCGACCGCCGACAAGGTGTTGCTCGTGTCCCTCGGGTCGGCCTTCACCCGGCACCCCGAGTTCTACCGGCGCTGCATCACCGCCTTCGGCGCGCTGCCCGGCTGGCACACCGTCCTGCAGATCGGCCGGTACGTCGACCCGGCGGAACTCGGTGTCCTCCCGGACAGCGTCGAAGTGCACCCCTGGGTCGAACAGCTCGCGATCCTGGAGCAGGCGGACGCGTTCCTGACCCACGCGGGCATGGGCGGCAGCAGCGAGGGGCTGTACTGCGGCACCCCGATGATCGCCGTGCCCCAGGCGGCCGACCAGTTCGCCAACGCCGACCAGCTCGCCGCCCTCGGCGTGGCCCGTGTCGTCGATCTGGCCACCGTCACGCCCGAGGAGCTGCGGGAAGCACTGTTGCACCTCACGTCCGACGCCGGGGTGTCGGCCCGTTGCGCCGAGATCCGGCGCCATGTGCGCGAGCAAGGGGGCGCGGCCCGGGCGGCCGACCTCATCGAAGCCGAGTTGACCACCGCCGTCCCGCGTTGACGCGGACTCGTGACCGAACGACGTCGCCCGGCTCCGGCACGAACGGTGTTCTCGGTGGAGGCCGCGGCCGGGCCTCTCGTGCGTGATCGAGGAGTGTCTCATCTCTGTTCGCCGGCGAGACCGCGCCGAAGGCGACCGGGAGCCGGGCCGGGATGGGCGCGGCCGCTATACGGAAGGGCTTCGGTCCCACCCCGCGCCGGAAAGGCGTCGGCGCGACGAGCGCACCCTCTGACGTGCGCGTTCCGGATCCGGTCCGTCGTGTTGTGATCGGCCGGACCCCCACCCTGAGCCAGAATGGTGCCATTCCGAGCCAATATGGCTTTACTATGGCACCACCCTGTGCCATAGTGATGCCATGGACCTGACCCCCTATGTGGCCTCCCTCGGTCGCGAGCTGCTGACCGCCGCCGAGACCGGTGACGGCGACGCCAGTGCGCTGATCGAGCGATTGACCGTGTCGATGGAGTCGGCGATCCGGCTCACCCTGCTCGAGACGTTGTCGGCGGCTGCCGACGAGATCACCCGAGACCTGGCCCCCGGTTCGGTCCAGGTGCGCCTGCGTGGACGTGACCCGGACTTCGTCGTGACGGTTCGGCAGGCGGAGCAGCCGCTCGACGACACCCTGGATCCGGGCGCGGTGTCGGCTGACGACGCCGCGGCGAGCTTCGAGGACGGCACGGTGGCACGGATCAACGTCCGCCTCCCGGAGCAGCTCAAGGCCGCGATCGAAGAGGCGGCGGGCAAGGAAGGCCGCTCGCTCAACGCCTGGCTGGTGCGGGCCGCCTCGACCGCCCTGCGTACCCCGGAGCACGACCACGGCTCCGACCGGCGCGGCAAGCGCGGCGCGCAGCGTTACACCGGCTGGGCTCGCTAGCCCGCGCCGACACCCAGAACCACTTCTTCGCACATCTCCGACCAGCGGGGATGTTCTTCTGACTCCTTCCGAGGGATAGGCATGCCTGTTTTCGCCACGCCCGAACCGATTTCCGCCACGATCGAGCTCTCCGTCGGTGACGTGCAGATCATCGCGAGCGACCGGACCGACACCGTCGTCGAGGTGCGGCCGAGCGACGCGTCCGACGAGTCCGATGTGGACGCCGCCCAGAAGACACGCGTCGAGTACGCCAACGGCACGTTGACGGTCCGTGGGCCCAAGGCCCGCATGCTCGATTTCTCCAAGAAGACCAGGTCGGTCGACGTACTGATCGAACTTCCCACCGGCTCGCACGTGCAGGCGGACCTGTCGGTGGCGGACCTGCGCGGTGTCGGCACGCTGGGGGAGTGCCGGATCACGTCGTCGGTCGGCCATTTCCGCCTCGACCGGACCGGACCGCTTCGCCTGGGCACCTCCGGTGGCGACATCACCGTCGAAACGGTCGCGGGCGACGCCGATGTCTCCACCGGCACCGGGCGCGTGCGCATCGGAGAGATCGGCGGCACCGCCGTCGTCAAGAACTCCAACGGCAACACCGACATCGGCACCGTCACCGGCGAACTGCAGGTGCGCTCGGCCAACGGCGACATCTCCGTCGACCGGGCCGACACCACGGTGGAGGCCAAGACCTCCAACGGCACCATTCGCGTCGGCCAGGTCACGCGCGACACCGTCACGCTGCACACCTCGACCGGCCACCTCGAAATCGGCATCGCCGCCGGCACCGCCGCCTGGCTCGACCTGAACACCTCGCACGGGCGGGTGGAGAACTCGCTGGACGGCCTCAGCGAGGCACCGGAGAAGTCCGAGCAGACCGTCGAAGTCCGAGCGCACACGTCGTTCGGCGACATCACCGTCCGCCGTTCCTGACCAGATCCCGAAGGGGTTCTCATGACCATGCCATCCCAACCTGCGATCACGGCGACCGGACTGCGCAGGTCGTACGGTGACCACGTCGTGCTCGACGGCATCGACCTGAAGGTCCCGCGCGGCACCGTTTTCTCGTTGCTCGGCGCCAACGGCGCCGGCAAGACCACCACGGTCAAGATCTTATCCACCCTGATCCGCGCGGACGGGGGCAGCGCGCGGATCGCGGGTCACGACCTGTCCGCCGAGCCGGACGCGGTGCGTGCCTCGATCGGCGTCACCGGCCAGTTCTCGGCGGTCGACAACCTGCTGACCGGTCAGGAGAACCTGACCCTGATGGCGGATCTGCACCACCTCGACCGGAAGACGGGCAGACGCCGGACCGCCCAGCTGCTCGAACAGTTCGACCTCGTCGACGCGGCCAGGAAGACGGCGGCGACCTACTCCGGGGGGATGCGGCGGCGGCTCGACCTCGCGATGACGCTGGTCGGCTCACCGCAGGTGATCTTCCTCGACGAGCCGACCACCGGGCTGGACCCGCGCAGCCGCCGCGCCATGTGGCAGATCGTGCGGGAGCTCGTGGCGGGTGGCGTCACCATCTTCCTCACCACTCAGTACCTGGAGGAGGCCGACGAGCTCGCCGACCGGATCGCGGTGCTCGACCACGGGAAGATCGTCGCCGAGGGCACCGCGGACGAGCTCAAGCGGCGCATTCCCGGCGGCCACGTCCTGCTGCGGTTCGCCGACGAGCGCGACCTCGAATCCGCCGTGCGCGCCGTGGGCCAGGTGTCCCGCGACAGCGACACCCTCGTCCTGCGCGTACCGCACGACGGCAGCCTCAGGTCGCTGAAGGCACTGCTCGACCGGCTTGACCGGAACGCGGTCGAGGTCGACTCGCTGAGCGTGCACACCCCCGACCTCGATGACGTCTTCCTCGCTCTCACCGGCAACAAGGAGAAGGTGACCGCACCATGAGCACCGTGATGAGCACCGCGGCGTACGCCCTGACCGACTCGGCGACGATGCTTCGCCGCAACCTCAAGCGCATGGTGCGCTACCCGTCCATGACACTGCAGCTCATCGGCATGCCGATCGTCTTCCTGCTGCTGTTCGTCTACGTCTTCGGCGGAACGCTCGGCGCCGGGCTCGGCGGCGTCTCCGGCGGACGTGCGGAGTACGTCAACTACGTCACCCCCGCGATCATCCTGATGACGATCACCGCCGCGGTCCAGGGCACCACCATCTCGATCGCCATGGACATGACCGAGGGCATCGTCGACCGGTTCCGCACCATGGCCATCGCCCGCGTGTCCGTCCTGACCGGGCACGTCGTCGGCAGCCTCATCCAGACGATGCTCGGCATCGCGGCGGTCGTCGGCGTCGCGCTGCTCATCGGCTTCCGGCCGTCGGCGGGGCCCGGCGACTGGCTCGCCCTCGTCGGTGTCCTGGTGATGATGGCCTTCGCCTTCATCTGGCTGTCGGTCGCGTTCGGCCTGGCCAGCAAGACCGTCGAGTCGTCGAGCAACGTCGGCATGCCACTGTTGCTGCTCCCGTTCCTGGGCAGCGGGTTCGTCCCGACCGACTCGATGCCCACCGTCCTGCGCTGGTTCGCCGAGTACCAGCCGTTCACGCCGCTCATCGAGACCCTGCGCGGCCTGCTGATGGGCACGCCGATCGGCGACAACGCCGTCATCGCGGTCGGCTGGTGCGTCGTCATCGCGCTCGGCGGCTACCTCTGGTCGAAGAAGCTGTTCAACCGCGAGTCCACCCGCTAGGCGGCACCCGGGCCAAGGAGAAACGGTGCGGCGCCGACGGATCTCACCGGTCGACTCGCTGCCCGTCACCCGCCCCGAGAGCCGGCCGTTCGATCCGCCGCAGGAACTCCGGCTCGGCGGACAGGTCGTGACCCTCGATCCGCGCCGCCCTCGCCGGTGCGGATCGAGGGTCCCTGGCGATCTCGCGGCGTGACTCCGCTTGACCTTGACACGGTGACAAGGTCTTCACTGTGGCCAAAGAGGAGGTGGTCCCGATGACCATGCCGAAACAGGACACGGATACGACTCGAGCTTTTCAGGGGCTGGAGGACGGCAACTCGTCAGTGCGGCTGCGGGCAGCGCTGGCGGTCGGCACGGACCCTGACCCGCGGTTCGTCGACAAGCTCATCGAACGATCCGCGATCGAACCCGAATTCTACGTGCGCGATATGCTGACGTGGGCACTCACCCGCCACCCGGCGTCCATGACGATTCCGGCGCTTCTGGAGGAACTCCACTCGGAGCGTGCGCAGGCACGAAGCCAGGCGCTGCACACGCTGTCCAAGATCGGGGATCGGCGAGCATGGCCGGCGATCACGCGGGCGCTTCTGTCCGACGCCGACGATGAGGTTGCGCGGAGTGCCTGGCGGACGGCGGTTGTGCTCGTGCCCGAAGGTGAGGAGCCCGAGTTGGCCGCGGTGTTGTCGACACAGCTCGGGCGCGGCGAACGTGAGACGCAGCTGAGCCTCAGCCGGGCGCTGATCGCGCTCGGTGAGGTGATTCTGCCGATTCTGCGCGCTGCGATGACGGATCTCGACCCTCGCGTGCGCGCGCACGCGATCGCCACGGAACGGCTGTTGCGCGACCCGGACGCCGGATTCGAGTTCGCGATCAAGGAGGCGAAGCGCGTCGTGGCCCTCGGCGGGAGCGGTCAGGAGGAGTGACAGGCAGTGTTGATCGGCGAGGTGGCACAACGGTCCGGGGTCAGCGCCCGCATGCTCAGGCATTACGACTCGCTCGGCCTGGTGCGGCCGACGGGTCGCACCGGCGCCGGTTATCGAGAGTACTCCAGCGAGGACATCCGGCGGATCTTCCATATCGAGAGCCTGCGGTCATTGGGGCTGTCGCTGCGTGACGTCAAGCGCGCGCTCGACGATCCCGGCTTCGCGCCCTCGGAGCTCGTCGACGACCTCATCCGCCAGACGCGAGAACGCATCGCGGGTGAGACGGAGCTGCTCACGCGACTCCGTCGGATCGATGCCGCGGAACCCGCCAGCTGGGAGGACGTCCTCCAGGTCGTCGCGCTCCTCCAGGCGTTGGGGTCGAAGAGCGCGGGGAAGCGCCAGAGCGCGGCCATGTCCTCGGTCGAAGAGGTTCCGGTTCCGGTGGAAGCGCTGGTCGAGGCAGTGCTGAACGAGACGGACCCGAACGTCGCCGGAGCCCTTCGATGGGCCCTGGCGCAATCGGGCGATGACGGATTGGCACTGCTGGCGGAGGGCCTCGGCTCGCCGGTGGCCGAGGTGCGGAAGCGTGCCGTCCAGTCCATCGCCGAGATTCCGAACGGTGAGGTGACCGCCCTGTTGCTGGACGCTCTCGCGAACCCCGACGTCGTGGTCCGCAGGTACGCGGCTCTGGCGCTCGGGGCACGTGGAGTGGCCGACGCGGTCCCGACGCTCATCGACATGGTCGTCGAGGGGGCGAACGACGTCGACGCGGCCGACGCGCTGAGCGCGCTGGCGAGTCGCCCCGCGTTGGCGGATCAGATCGCCACCGGCCTCATCGATCGCCTCACTCACGGCACCGCCGAATCGTCCGCGCGTCGACGGCTGACCCAGGCGCTCGCGGACATCCCGGGAGCCACGACGTCACGTGCCCTCGCGGATCTGTCACATGACGAAGACCCCGGCGTCGCGCTCACCGCTGTGTACATTCTCGGGATACGCGACGCACGATAAAGGATCTTTCCTGGGGTGCCGTGTACGCGGTGGCCCTGTCGTCGCCGGGCGCCGCCGACAGGGCCACCGCCGGCTAGGCCCCCGTCGACGGGGTCACCGCCGACAGGACCGCGGCGTCGCCGAGAACCCCCGCTGCATCGCGCTTGTCGCCGAGGACCCCGGCTGCGCGGAAGCCGGGGTCGCCGCGGGGGCGCTCGCGCTGGGCAGGATCGCGGCCGGCCCGCTGCCGCCGGAACCCCGGGCCGTCACCCCGCCGCCACCGCACGCGCCGAGCATGCCGCTCGCTCCCTACCAGCGGGCCGTCTTCACCGCCTCCGCCTGGTCCGTACGCCCCCTGCTGGTCGCCGTGGCGCTGACGGCCCTGATCATGTGGGTCGGCGTCGAAAGGTACGCCGACGGGCACGACATCACCCTCATCGGCTTCGCCGGTTGGTACTCCATGATCGGCCTCGTGTTTCCGCTGTTCATCGCGGCACCCGCGTACACCCGCGTGCAGATCGACGGTTCCGGCGTCACGGTGCGGGTGCCCATGCTGCCCGTCCTGAGCCGCACCGTCCCGTACGAAGGCATCCGCTTCGCGGAGGTCGGAAGTGAGTCCCCGCCTGGGCGGTACAGGCTGAGTGACACCGACTCCGGGTGGGGTGTCGTCACGGGCAAGGGGCCGGTGCTCGTCGTGTCGCTGGCCGACTCGCGGTCCTTCGTCTACTCCACGCGCGAGGCGGAGACGGCGGCGCGGCTGATCAACGGCTGGCTGAACCGGCAACGCGGAGGGGCCGCATCGTGCTGATCACCGTGGACGCCTCGTCGGCGCAGCCGCTCGCCGACCAGGTGGCCGGCTCCGTCCGCAGCGCGGTCGCCGACGGCCTGGCCTCTCCCGGCGACAGGCTCCCCTCCGCGCGCACCGTGGCCGCCTCCCTCGGCATCAACCTGCACACCGTGCTGCGCGGCTACCAGCAGCTCCGCGACGAGGGTCTGGTCGAGCTGCGCCGCGGCCGCGCGGCCGTGATCACGGCCATGGCCGACCAGTTCCGGCTGCGGCTCACGGTGGCGGCCGAGGAGTTCGCCAGGACCGTCCGCCACGTGGGCGCCTCCGACGAGGAAGCGGTCGCCGCCGTGCGGCAGGCCCTGCTCAACCTCCACGAATGACCTCGCGAGCGGGGTCCCGCCGACGGGCCGCCGCCTGCGAGTCATGTCGTGGTGGGCCGGTCGTGTCCCGTTCCGGGGGTTTCCCCGTATCGCGCCCGCGGCGCGGGAGCGATGCGGGGACGCGGTCAGGCGGCGGCGCGTTCGTCGACGGGCCGGCGGCGCAGGAGTGCGTGCTCGATGGCGGGGGGGTCGTAGGCCATGTCGAGCGTGCCGATATCGGTGCCGGGTGGCACGATCTCGTCGATCCGGTCGAGGATCTTGTCGGTGAGCGTGACGTCGAGGCCGGCGAGAAGGTCGTCGAGGTGCTCCATGGTGCGCGGCCCGATGATCGCGGACGTGACGCCGGGGTGGGCGATCGCGAAGGCCATGGCCAGGTGGGTCAGCGGGATCCCGGCGTCCTGGGCGAGCGGGACGAGCTGCTCGACGGCGTCCAGCCGGCGCTCGTCGCTCAGGTGCTTGAAGCCGAACTGGGATCGGTGTGTGGTGTTCTGCCGGTTCTTGCGGTAGCGGCCGGTGAGCAGACCGCCGGCGAGCGGGCTCCAGACCAGGGAGCCCATGCCGTACTCCTGGACGACGGGGAGGACCTCGCGCTCGATGCCGCGGTTGAGGATCGAGTACGGAGGCTGCTCGGTGCGCAGCCGGATCAGGCCGCGCCGCTCGGCGACCCAGTGGGACCGGACGATGTCCGAGGCGGGCAGGGAGGAGGTGCCGACGGCCCGGACCTTGCCGGCGCGCACCAGGTCGGTGAGCACCGAGAGGGTCTCCTCGATGTCGGTGTCGGGGTCGGGCCGGTGGATCTGGAACAGGTCGACGTAGTCGGTGCCCAGGCGGCGCAGCGAGTCGTCCAGGGCGCGGATCAGCCAGCGGCGTGAGGCACCCGACCGGTTGGGAGGAACCGGGGTGCCGCCGCCGGGGCCGTGGTTCACGGAGAACCGGGCCTTGGTGGCGAGCACGACGTCGTCGCGGCGCCCCTTGAGGGCCTTTCCCACGATCTCTTCGGACTCGCCGTGGGAGTACATGTCGGCGGTGTCGATGAAGTTGATCCCCGCGTCCAGGGCCTTGTGGATGATGCGGATCGAGTCGTCGTGGTCGGGGTTGCCGAGGGCCCCGAACATCATGGCGCCGAGTGCGTAGGGGCTGACCTGGATGCCGGTCCGGCCGAGGGTGCGGTACCGCATGTGGTTCTCTCCTGGGGTCGCGGTCGAGATGGGGTGAGCGCTGGTTCGGACGCCGTACTCTGAACAAAAGCGGAACGTCTTTCCGGAACTATACGGAAAGACGTTCCGGTTATGCAAGCGAAGGATGTCGCGACGGTGTGGAGATACGGGGCGGGTAGCGTGCAGACCGTCGCGTGGGCGGGGCGCCGCCCCTACCGTCGCAGGGTATGCAGACCGTGGATGTACTGGTCGTGGGCGCGGGCCTGGCAGGACTGCGCACAGCCCGCCTGCTCGCGCGACGGGAACTGAACGTGATGGTGGTCGACCGCCGCAGGTCGCTGTCGAGGGGCATCCGCACGACGGGGATCTTCGTGCGGCGCACCCTCGATGACTTCGACGTACCGGATCACCTGCTCGGGCCTGGTGTGCGGGACGTGCTGCTGTATCCGCCGTCGCGGCGGGCGCCGATCCGGCTCACCAGTGACCGGGACGAGTACCGCGTGGCCGACATGGCGGCCGTCTACGAGCACGAGCGCCGCGCGGCGGAGTCAGCCGGGGCACGAGTCCGCCTGGGCGTACGGTATGTCGGCGCGTCGATGGGGTGTGTGCGGTTCGAGGGTGCGGAACCCGTGACGGCCCGGTTCGTCGTCGGCGCGGACGGCGCCCGCTCACAGGTGGCCCGTGATCTCGGCCTTGACGTCAACCGGCGCTTCCTGGTCGGTGCCGAGATCGTCCACCCGGTCGCGTCGAGCGCGACCGCCCCCGCGTTCCACTGCGTGCTGGATCCCCGGGTCGCTCCGGGGTACCTGGGGTGGGTCATCGACGACGGCCGGCACGCGCACGTCGGCGTCGCGGGCTATCCGGACGCGATGCGCACCGGCGTCCGCCACCTGCTGGACGCCTTCGCCGCGGACGCGCCCGGCCATGCGGCGCCGACCGGGCCCGTCGAGCGCCGAGGCGGCCCGATCCCGGTCGGCGGTGTGCTGCGACGGTTGGTGTGCCCCGCCGGACTGCTCGTCGGAGACGCGGCGGGCGCGGTGTCGCCACTGACGGCCGGTGGGCTGGATCCCTGCTTGCGCATGTCCGAACTGGCCGCGGCGGTCGCCGCCGAGTACCTGCGTACCGGAGACCGGCGCACATTGAGCCGGTACGACGGGGGCGCGTTGCGGACCCGGTTCCGAGGCCGGCTGTTGCTGCGCCGCGTGTTCGCCGGGATCCGATCCCCCGTCGCGGCGGAGGTGGCGGTGACCGCGCTCCGTGGTCGTGCCGGTCGTGCTGCGGCGGCGCGAATCCTGTTCGGCGACGGCTCGTTTCCCGACGTCGGCTCACGGCTCGCCGACCCGGCGACCGACGGCCCGGGCCGGTGACGACACCCCGCTTCGCCCGTGCTGAGTCGATCCTCACCCCGACGCGACGGGCTACGGTTGTCACCGTGACGATGCATGACCCGACCGCGGTGCCGCTCGATCCGTATGCGGCGTCGCTGGCACGAAAATGGATGGCCGCGGGGGCGTTGATCCGCGACGCGGTGGGCGCGGTGCTGCTGGTCGATCCGACCTACAAACCGCAGTGGGAGGTGCCCGGAGGGTCCGTCGACGCCGGTGAGTCTCCTCTGGCGGCGTGCCGGCGTGAGGTGGTCGAAGAGCTCGGCCTGGACCGGCCGGTGGGGCGCGTGCTGGCGGTCGATTGGATACCGTCCCGGCCCGGCTGGCCGGACGGGCTGATCCTCCTGTATGACGGCGGGGTGCTCACCGCCGCTGAGATCGCCGCTATCCGGCTTCCCGCCGACGAACTGGCCGCTTGGGCGTTCGTTGACCCGGACGAGGTGCCCGGCCGGGTGCCGGCGCCACTGGGCCGGCAGATCGCCGCCGGCCTGCGGGCCGAGGCCGACGGCACGGTGGCCTACCTGGAGGACGGTTATCTCGCGGGCTGACCGGACCGCACACGCCGAAGGCGTCGTCGGTTGCGCGGCGAGGCGGGGGGAAGTGGAACAATCCCGGTGTGTCTGAGGAACTGTCACGTTGGTATCGAGGCCGCATGGTGTTCGGCCCGTTCCCGCCGTTCGAGGCCGAGGAAGCCGAGATCCTTGAGCGGGAGATCGGGGCGTCCCTGCCTGCGGCCTACCGCAGGTTTCTCGAGGCCGCCGGCGGCTCTCACCTCGAGTACGCCATCGACATCCCGGCCGGTGAGCCGGACTCCGAGACCTTGGGCTTCAACGAGCTCTACCGGCTCGGCCGGGGGGAGGACGGTGACTACGGCTACGGGACGCTGCTGGGGGAGTACCGCGGCGGCTCCAGCGGGTGGCTCGCCGCCGAGGTCCCGCTCGACGGGCTGTTGCCCATCGCTCGCAACGGCGGCGGCGACACCCTGTTTCTCGACCTGAGCCCCGCTGCTCACGGCCACGTCCACGCGTTCGTCCACGGGCTCCCCGGCTGGGCCGGACCCCGCGGGCAGGGCCTTCTCACCAAGATCGCCGACTCCTTCGACGCCTACCTCGACAACCTGCTCATCGATCCTGACATGGCCGAGCTGACCTGGGGTGACGTGGCCGGCGACGACCCGGCCGCCCCCTGGAGACGCACGGTCGAGGCGTGGCTGGACACCGGTCTGCCCGGCTGGCGCGACGAACCGTGGGCCAACGACCGACCTCGGCTCCCCGGCTGAGTCGTGCGACGCCAGAGCCCCGGAAAGGCCGGCGACGAGACCCGCGCATCAGAGCGCCGCCGTCGCTATGACCAGCCGTAGACGGACCTGACGGCCGCCGCGACCTCGTTGACCAGCGCCGTGTTGTTGCCGTTGGCCAGGACGGCGTAACCCGCGCCCAGCTCCGGGTAGCCCTTGAACACCGACTTGAAACCGTAGTTGGAGCCGTCGTGGGTGTAGGAGAAGTCCCGGGTGCCGGAGCCTGCGACGAACAGCCCGCGCCCCATGCCGGGCTGCGGCCCCTCGGTGAGCAGCGTGCGCGCGGACGACCGGTCGAGCGGGCCGGCGATGTCCCCGGTGGCGGTCCAGGCCTGATTGAGGTACGACACCAGGCGGCACAGGTCCAGCACGGTCGTGTACAGGCCGGCGGCGGCCGACTCCGGATACCGGTTGCGCCCGCCCGGGATCACCGCTCCGGCGGTGGTGTGACCGGAGGCCAGCTCGAAGGCGGGAGAGAGCGCGTACGAACTGCTCGTCATCCCGAGCGGGGCGAGCACCTCCTGGCGCATGTAGTCGGTCAGCGGCCCGCCGGTCAGCTCCTCCACCATGCGCTGCAGCAGCACGAACCCGGCCCCCGAGTAGTGGTACTGCGCTCCCGGGTCGGTGGTCAGCTCGATCTTCGGGGAGTTGCCCTCGCCGTTCATGACCTGCAGCAGCGACGGCACGGTGGCGGACGGCCCGTACCCGGCGAAGCCGCCGCCGGAGGCGTCGAAGCCGGAGCAGGCCCCGGCGGGCGAGGTGGAGCCGCGCCCGATGACGCCGGCCCGGTGCGTCAGGAGCCGGTCGATGGTCGGCACCGCCGACGGCGAGACGCACGAACGGCTCGGCAGGGTCCAGCCGAGATGCGGGCGGACGTCGGCGGTAAGGGGGATCCCGCGCGTCCGCAGCAGGCGCAGCACGCCGATCGCGGTCACGGCCTTGCTGATGGAGGCCGCCTGGAACGCGGTCTCCGGATGCGCGGCGGCGGCGCCGCCCGCCTCCAGCCACCCGTATCCGGTGGACCAGGCGATCTTGTTGCCGACGACCACCGCGACCGCCACGCCTGGTGTCCTGTACGCGCTCATCCGCTGCCAGATGGTCGAGCCGCCGACCGCGTTCTCGAACTGCCGCACCCGGTCCGCGGGCAGTGCGGGCGCCTTGCCCCGGGAGCACAGCCCCCAGCCGCCGCCGGGCGCGAAGGCCAGGCCGTGGACCTGCCAGCCGCCGGCGGCCAGGAGGTTCAGCTGCGTGAAGCAGGCGTCGTCGATGCCGCGCACGTAGAACTCGTCCTGCGCGATCACGGCCCACCCGCCCTCCGGGGGAAAGGCGACGCGGGTCAGGCGGCGCCCGCCCTGGGTCAGGTTGCGCATCATCTGGTAACACTCGTCGTCGACGCCGCGGGCGTGGAAGCCGTTCGCGGCGGCGACCACCCAGCGGTCGCCCCCCGCGGGCGGGAAGGCCACGTCCACGACCTGCTGTCCGGCGTCGTAGTAGGCCTGGACGCGCTCCAGGCATGTCCCAGGCAGGCCGCGCGCCGACACGCCGCGATCCGTGGTGATCACCCAGCGGTCACCGCCCGCCGGAGGGAAGGCGATGGCGTTGATCTTCCGGCCGGCCTTGACCAGCGCTCCCAGCTCGGTGAAGCACGCGTCGGGGATGCCCCGGGCGAAGTAACGGCCGTCCTGCGTCACCATGACCCAGCCGCCGGACGGGGTGAAGGCGAGCACCGTGATGCCGTACGGCGCCAGCTCGGCCAGCTTCGCGTGCGCCTCGGCGGACAGGCCCCGATCGGCGGACGGATAGGCCGCCGCCTGCGCGGGCGGCGCGGCGGCGGCCACCAGACCGGCGGTGCCGGTCAGCGTGAGAAAACGTCTCCGGTCCACGGGGCTCCTCGATCGTGACGACGAAACAGGGCGAATCTTTGCAGAGGTGGCAATCAATGACCAACTGCGGGTCTGACCGCTTTCCGTGATCGGCATCCGTACGGCCAGGCCAGGGACGTGTATCACCGCGGAGAACCGTGCACCCACGTCCTACGGGCCAGGCGTGTGTCCGCGGCGTATCCGCGAAGACACGAGCCGGGCGCGTTCGCCGTGGCGTCCGATGAGCGGCCGCCGGTGATCGAGGACGTCTCCGTCCCTGTCACGCCGGAGCGGGTTCCGGTTTGTCGTTTCCCAGCGGTCCCAGCGGGCCGAAGCGCCATTCGCCTTCGCCGAGCAGTTCGAGTTCGTGAGTGTGGTGCTGCTCGACCGTCGAGCGGTGGCTGACGCTGACGACGATGGTGCCGGGCAGCTCCGACCGCATCAGTCGATAGAGGGCGAACTCCAGGTTCTCGTCCAACGCCGAGGTCGACTCGTCGAGGAACACCACCTTCGGCTTCGTCAGCAGAATCCGTGCGAACGCGATCCGCTGCTGCTCGCCCGGGGAAAGCACCTTGGCCCAGTCCTGTGCCTCGTCGAGCCGGTCCACGAGGTGCGGCAGCGCGACCTTGTGCAGTGTGGCGCGTATGGTCTCGTCATCGACGGTGCCTTCCTCGCCGGGATAGGTGACGACAGTGCGCAGGTCGCCCAGCGGTACGTAGGGAAGCTGAGACAGGAACATCGTCTCGTTGGGTCCGCCCGGTCGGATCAGCGTGCCGGTGGTGAACGGCCACAACTCGGCGAGGCTGCGCAGCAGCGTGGTCTTGCCGATGCCGGACGGCCCGGTGACGACCAGCGTGTCACCCACGTCGAGCCGCATGTCGAGCGGCTTGATCAGCTGCTGTCCGTCGGGGGTGCGGACCTCGACGGCCTTGAGCTGAACCGTCCCGTCGACGCAGGGCAGCGTCGTCACCTCCGGCAGCGCCCTGGCCTCTTCGTTGGCGACGACCAGACCGTGAAGCCGGATGATCGCCGCCCGGTACCCGGCGAAGGCGTCGTAGGCGTTCCGGAAGAACGAGAGGCCGTTCTGGATCCCGTTGAACGCCGATGCCGACTGGGTGAGATCGCCGAGGCGGATCTCGGCGGCGAACAGCCGCGGCGCCTGCAGGAGATAGGGCAGGGGCACGATGCTCTGGCTGATCGAGTAGTTCCAGGCGTTGAAGCCGATGCTCCTGTTCAGGTACCGCTTGTAGTTGGCGACGACGGGGGCGAACAGGTGCCGCAGCCCCGAGCGCTCCGCGAGCTCGCCGCGGTAGAACGCGACCGCCTCCGACGCGTCGCGCAGGCGCACCAGGGCGTAACGGAACGCCGCGTTGAACTTCTCGTTCCGGAAGGCCAGCCAGATGATCGGCTTGCCGATCCAGAACGCGATGGCGGAGGCGATGAGGACGTAGACCAGCCCGATCCAGAACATCGCCCTGGGGATCTCCGCCCCGAACACGGAAAGCGTTCCCGAGAGGTTCCACAGGATCGCCGTGAACGACACGATCGAGGTGACCGCGGAGATCGCGCCGAACAACAGCGTGCTGGACGTCCCCCCGTTGCTCGGAAGGTTGGGCAGAGGTCCGTATCCGGCGGTGACCACGTCGACGTCGGACTGGATGCGCTGGTCCGGGTTGTCGATGGTGTCGTCGATGAACCGCGACCGGTAGTAGGCCTTACCGTCGAGCCAGTCGCCGGTCAGCCTGTCGGTGAGCCAGGCGCGCCAGGCCAGCACGAACCGCTGGAGCAGGAACAGATCAAGCAGCAGCCGGGCGATGTGTATCGCCGCCAGGATGCAGAAGATCCACAGGGACATCCAGAAGCCGTGTTCGCCGGAGTCCTTCACCGGGGTGTTGCCGACGGCGATGCCCTGAACCGCGACCTGGAGGCTGGACAGCATGTCGTTGCCCTGGTAGCTGAACAGCACGTCCAGCCGGACGCCGGCGACCACCGACAACAGCAGGGCGCCGAGCCAGAGCCAGACCTTGACGCTTCCCGGACCGGTGAAGTACGCGCCGGTGATGCGCCAGAACTGCCTGCCCCATGTCGTGAGGAGGCCGAGCAGCACGAGGACCACCACGGTGCACACCGCGGCGATCGCCCAGGCTTCGGCGATCCACACCAGCGATGTCCAGACCTCGGAGCTCCAGTCGAGCGTCGGGGTGAACAACTCCATTCCGGAAACGTATAGGCACAGATTGCGACGAGAGCCCTGGAGAGCTCAACTCGCGGGAGGGAGTCGTTCGCGTCGCCGTTCTCCGATATCCGCCGGCCGCGGACGGATCAGCCGGCTTGTCAGAGGCCGGCGAGCCACTCGACGACGGTGGCGACGAAGGTGGCCGGGTCGTGGCCGTGCATCGAGTGCGGCATGTCCGGGAACTCGCGGTAGGTGAACGAGTTGCCGGTGCCCTCGACGAGCCGGCGGACGTGGCGGACCTGCTCGTCGGAGCTCGCGCCGATCAGGTTCCCGGTGTCCGGGTCGACGTGGTGGAAATGGTGGGTGAACAGCACCGGCACCTTGACCTGCCGCAGCATCGCCTCGTGGTCACAGGTGAGGGCGACCCGGCCGGAGACGAAGGCGTCGCCCCACTCGGGGTCGTACTCGCGCAGGTTCTGCCGCGGACCCGCGGGCGGCAGCCCCCCGGGCACCGACTGTACCGCCGCGGGCAGCCACTCCGGGACCTCGCGGGCCATGGCGGCCTGCAGACCGGCCTCGTCGCCGATCGACCACTGCGGGCCGAGCCACCGGTGCCGGAGCCGGAAGATATGGCCGACGGGGCCCTGACGGATGGACGGGCCGATCGCGGGGGTGGTCTCCGAGGCGAACAGCGGCGGGTCCTCGTAGACCGCGGCGCGGATCTGGCCGGGGGCGGCGTACGCGGACAGCCAGGCGGCGAGCACCCCACCGGACGACAGCCCGCTGACCACCACCGGCCGGCCGATCACGCGGTCGATGAACCGGACCAGGTCGCCGCCGAAGACGTCCAGGCTGTAGCGGCCCGGGGTCCACGTGGACCGGCCCTGCCCGCGCAGGTCGACCGCATAGACCTGGTAGGTCTCGGCAAGCAGGCGCATGGCCTCCTCGTAGCCCCACCACGACTCGGTCTGGCCGGGGATCAGCAGGATCGCGGGGTTCGCGGGATCCCCGGCCACGGCGTAGTTCATCCGGACCTCGCCGAGGTCCACGATGTGCTCGGGGAAGGCGTGCGCCTCGAAGATCTCGGGGTGGTCGTTGTACTCGATGTAGGTCACGGGGAACCCTTCGTCGCGGAGAGCAGCCGGGGAACAGGACGGAGGCCGGCGCTTCGGGCCCGAGGCGGGCCCGCTGCGGTTGGGGTGCTCGCCGCGGTTCGGCGGCGCGACGCGTGACCACGGGCGCGGGGGTGACAGGCTTCGGCGTATCGGTCCGTGATGGAGCGCGCGTGTACGTCCAGCCAGCCGGTCCTGGTTGGTTGTGACACCATCACAAAACTGAGGAAATCATCAACAGCGGGCTCAGTCAACTATGGTGACGCCTATGAGTGCGTCCAGACCGGAACGCCGCAAGGCACAGACCCGCCGCAAGCTCGTCGACGCGGCGCGCGCGATGCTGGCCGACGGCACGGCGCAGCGAGCGAGCATCCAGGACATCACCGAGGCCGCCGACGTGGGGTTCGGCTCGTTCTACAACCACTTCACCAGCAAGGACGACCTGTTCGTCGCGGCGGTCGCCGACGTGCTGGAGGAGGTCGGCGCGCTGTTGGAGCGGCTCAGCCGCGAGCTGGCCGACCCCGCCGCCGGGTTCGCGCAGTCGGTCCGGCTGGCCGTCCGGATGACCCGGACGCGCCCGCAGGTCGCCCACATCCTCGTGCGCCACGGACTGTCCTACCTGGACGGCCGGCACGGGCTGACCCCGCGCATCCTGCCGGACATCACCCGGGCCGTGGCGGCCGGCCGGTTCACGGTGGACAACCCCCGGCTGGCGTTCGCCACCACCGTCGGCTCGGTGCTGGGCACACTGCAGCTGACGCTCGTGGATCCCGACTTCGCCGCCCAGCCGGTGGACGAGCAGCTCGCCGAGCAGCTGCTGCGCATGTTCGGCGTCGCCGCGGGCGAGGCGCGCGAGCTGGCGACCGGGCCGCTGCCCGACCTGCCCTGACCCGCCCGGCTCGCCGCGAGTGGCGTCGCGCCGCCACGGTGCCCCCGTGTGCCGAGCGGCTCGCTCGGCACACGTGATGCCCGCGTACGGCGGGGCCCGTCTTCTCGGCATCCGGCCGGCGGAGGCTCTCCTGCGGGGGGCTCGCCGACGTCCGCCTCCACGAAGGCAGACGTGAACTCACGGCCGAAGGTGGAGATCCGCGCTCCCGCCCGCCGCCGGCCCGGACGACGGTCAGGCCAGAACCTCCAGGTAGTGGGGGTTGTACATCACACCCAGGATGTTGCCCCACGGGTCGATGACCGAGGCCGTGATGAAGCCCTCACCGCGATCGTGCGGCGAGTCGTGCGGCTTCGCCCCCATGGCCACGAGTCGGTCGACCGTCGCGGGGACGTCGTCCACGTGCCAGAACGCAATGGCGCCCGCGGGTTGGCCGATCGTGCCGGGATCCGCCGTCATGGCCAGCTCGGTTCCGGCGTACGCGCTGTTGACGATGCCGAATTCGTGCTGGTAGTCGCCGATGCGCCACTCCATGTAAGCCGGGGTGTCCATGTAGGGCGGGATCCCGAACAGCTCGGTGTACCAGCGCTTGGTCGCCTCGAAATCGGGAGAGTAGTAGGAGACGGTCGTGAGTCCTCGCAACATCGCCTGGTTCCTTTCTCGCAGGGTTATGTGACCATCCTCGTCGTCAAAGTGCGCATCTACTGAGCACTTTCGAACGAAACACCGGGCGTGACGCACAAGTGGAGCTTCATGTTCGATGGCCTGCGGACTTTCCCCAGGTCATAGCGGGGGGGGCGAGCTGCCGGGTGGGCGTGCGGGGCGCGGTTTCCCGGGTCGGGGCGCGTGCGCCGGGCATCGCGTTACCGGGCGGATGCCGTGAAACCCTCGACGGACCCGGGGGCGACCGGCCGGGTGGAGCGGGTTCCCGTTCCGCGGCCCGTCGCCGCCGCCTCGCCGGCGGCGCCGCTGTCGTCCGGCTAGGACCAGGTGGGCTCTCCGAGGCGTGTCGTCGTCGACAGCACCTGGCAGCCCATGCGGTGGACGGCGTCGAACAGTGTGGCGCGAGCCCGCGCTTCGTCTTCGGCCGGGAAGGCGACCAGGATCTGGTGACCGTAGGCCGTCTCGTAGGTCAGCGACCAGCCGAGGTCCGTGGCGGCGAAATGGTCTTGCCGGTAGTCGTCCCCGTCGTCGTTCATGCCCCGGTCGGCCGTGGGCGCGAGCGCGTCACGGAGGATCCGCAGCCGCTCAAGGTAAGGCAGCTCGCCGTCGGACAGCTCGATGCGGACGTGTTCGCGCTCGCGAAACGGCTCGAACCACGGCGACGCCGCGACCTCGTCGGGCAATATCGTCGTGGTGATCCGTCCACTCAACCAGCCGTGGAGGAACTCCACCGCGCCGACGTCCTGCGCGTCGTAGTAGACGTTGCGCGGGTTCCAGACCACGACCTTCCAGCTGTCCGGCTCTCCGTCGGTCAGCCAGCAGAGCGAGTCACCGTTGTCGGTGCCGGCCCACTCCAGCAGCCCGCCGGGTTCCGGATAGAACGGGTACGGGCATTCGTCGGGATACTGCTCGCGGTAGGACCGCTCTCTGTCCAGCAGCCGTTGTGCGTGCTGGACCAGCAGGTCGCGGGCACCGAACGGGGTCAACGGCGTGATGAAGTCAAGAAACTGGCCGAGCCCGTATCGTTCGATGAGGGCCTTGAAGTCGGTGGGCAGCCCAAGCCCGAGAGTGGTCTCGACCGCGCTCCAGTCGCCGTGCGCGTCGACCGGTTCCACGGGCGGCGGCACAAAGCGGATCAAGTCATCAATCGCTGTCATGGTTCGTAAGCGTAGTGGCTGATGATCAAGCTTCTCTTCCCGCCGACCAACGATCCGACCGTGAGGTCCGTCCACGGGGGGCGAGGATCGGATCCGCCTCTTTCCGTGCGGGGACCGGCCGCGGCGTCGGATCGACACCCATGCCCGGCGCCACGTCCTGCCCTGCCGGTGGGAGGCGCTCTCAGGCCGGCTGATAGGTGCTGTTGGCCGCTGTCCGCCGGATGACGAACCCCATCGCCGAGTAGAGCCGGAGGGCGTTCTCGTTCTCCGTGACAAGGTGAAGGAACGGCCGCTCACCCCGCTCCACGATGCCGTCGATCAGCCGCTCCGTGAGCGCACGGGCCAGCCCCCGGCCGCGATGGTCCGGGTCGGTGCAGACGGCGCTGACCTCGGTCCATCCCCCGGGTCGCATTCTCTCGCCGGCCATCGCGATCAGCTTTCCCTTGTCGCGCACGCCCAAGTAGGTGCCGAGCAGGGGGGTGCGCCTCTCGAACGGGCCGGGCCGGGCGGTCCTGGCGAGCTCGATCATGTCGTCCGTGGCCGACGGTCCGAGCGTCTCGATCGCGAAAGCCGGATCTTCGCGCGGCACCCTCGCCATCAGCGCGTCGGTGGCGACCATCTGGTAGAGGGGAAGGTGCCGTACCAGCGTCCACGACGACGGCGCCGAATCGGGCGCGTCCATGATCAGCACCGGATCCCCGTCGGCGAGGCGCCCCAGCTGCTCCCACTCCGCCGGCGTCGCGTCCGCGGGCAGCGCCATGAAGGGGGAGACGTCCGCCGGATAGCGAGCCGCACGGCCGTCGGTGAGCGCCAGGGCACGATGCGCCCCCGTCAGCGAGTGCCAGATCGGATTGTCCAGCACGGAGGCGGCCGCGACCTCGATGAGATTTGTCATGGTTGTGACCGTAGCCATTACGGCTATAACTATCAAGCGCAGATCGTTGACCTGTTGCTACCGAACGACGTTTGCGCCCATCTGGTGATTTGCTAGTCTGAGCATCCGGCCCAGGGGGCGGCGAGGAGACAACAGGGGGACCCGGATGCCGGCAGCGGGCACGTCACGTTCCCCGGCCCCGCCGGCGGCAGACCTCGTTCTGGCGTTCGCGAACACGCACGCCGGCGGTCGCGGCGAACAGCTCAAGGACCGCGACGCGCTGCGCGACTGGCTGAAGGCCGCCGGATACCCGGACGAGGCCGCGACCGACGCGGACGCCGCGGCGGCGCGGGAGTTCCGGGACGCCCTGCAGCTGCTGATGCTGGCGCACTCCGGAGAGGAGGCCGCGTCGCGGGAGCACGTCGCGCGCGCCGAAGCCCACCTCTCCCGCGTCGCGGACGGTGCGCCCCTGTGCGTCGTCGTCACCGCGACGGGGACCACGCTGGTGCCCGTCCGGCACGGTGTGTGGGGTGCGTTCGGCGCCGTGCTCGCCGGAGTCGCGGAACTGGACCGCGCCGGGATGTGGCGGCGCGTCAAAGCGTGCCGCAACGAGATCTGCCACGAAGGGTTCTTCGACCGCTCCCGGAACGCCTCGGCCGTGTACCACGGGCCCGGATGCGCGTCGATGGTCTCCATGCGCGCCTACCGGCAGCGCAAGAAGGACGCGCTGTGACGCCGGGCTCGACGAGACGGCGCCGGCGACGGTGAGGCGCCGGGCCGAGTACGGCGTTCCGCATGGCGAGGTGCGGGTTCCGGTCGCGGGGAGATCAGTATAGGTTAGCCTCACCTAAACAAGGAGTTCGCGGTGGTTGATGCGTTTCGCGCGTTTGATGTTCAGGTCAGGAGCCTGCAGCGGCTGAGTCCCTCGTTCATACGGGTGACCTTCACCGGCAATGACCTGGACCTCTTCGCGGACAACGGATTCGACCAGCGCATCAAGCTCGTCCTGCCGCTGCCGGGGCACGGCGTGAAGAACTTTCCCCGTGACGGCGACTGGTTCACCCAGTGGTACGCGCAGCCCGAGCCCAACCCGCTGCGCACCTACACCGTGCGCGCGGTCCGGCCGGACGTTCGCGAGGTCGACATCGACGTCGTGATCCACGAGGGCGGCGACGGACCCGCCTCCCGCTGGATCGGCGCGGCCTCGCCGGGTAGCGAGGCCGCGCTGCTGGGACCCGACGCCCGCTACGAAGACGTCCACGGCGGTCTGGAGTTCCGGCCGCCCGCCGACTGCGGCACGGTTCTGCTCGCCGGTGACGAGACCGCGGTTCCCGCCATCCTCACCATCCTGGAGAGGCTGCCGGCGCGGTTCGCCGGGGAGGCGCTGCTGGAGGTTCCGCACGAGGCCGACGTCCTGCCGGTCGCCACGCCCAGCGGGGTGAAGGTGAGCTGGCTGCCCAGGGAGCACGGTGAGTGGGGCAGCCGCCTGGTACCCGCCGTCGAGGCGGCCGCGGCCCGGCTGATCCCCTCCGGTACGGCAGCCGCCGAGCTGGAGGACGTGGACGTCGACACCGGCGAGTTGTGGGAGGTGCCCGCCGAGACGCCGGCCTCAGGCCCGGTCTACGCCTGGCTCGCGGGTGAGGCGTCGGTGATCAAGAAGCTCCGCCGCCACCTGGTGAGCGAGCGGGGCATGGACCGCCGCGCGGTGGCCTTCATGGGCTACTGGCGGATGGGCCGTGCCGAGACGACGGAGTAGTCCACGTCCGATGATCGGCTCTTACGTATACTGACGGGCATGGCATGCCGCATCAGTGAGCTGGTCATCGACACCGCCGACCCCGACCGGCTCGCCGCGTTCTGGAGCGAGGTCCTCGGCTACGTCGAACTCGGCCGGGAGGACGACGGAAGCATCGAGATCGGGCCGCCCGGCACCGGCTTCGGCGGCCCGCAGCCCACTCTCATCCTCAGCCCCAGCAGCGCCCCGCGGACCGGGAAGCTCCGGCTGCACATCGACGTCAACGCCACCGACCGCGACCAGGACGCCGAGCTGGAGCGACTGCTCGCTCTCGGCGCCAGGCCCGTCGACGTCGGCCAGACCGGCACCGAGAACTGGCACGTCCTGGCCGACCCGGAAGGCAATGAATTCTGCCTCCTGCACACCCGGCTCCAGCCCCTCTGACCATGTGCGTCCTGGCGCCGAGCCGCCCGGCCGTCGGAGTGAGGCCGGGGGGTGCTCGTCGGGGTCAGCGTCCGAGCTCGCGCTTGAGTTTCGCCTTGTTCGTCGACGGGCGACCGCGGATGTCGCGGCGGCGGGCCTCCGCGCGGAGCCGGTCGTAGGCGAGGGGAAACCACCGCGAGAACATGACATCGACCGGCGTAGCCGATCACAAGGTCAGTTCCTCCGAGCGGCAGGATCACGTCCGGCCGGCCGGCGCGCGAGCATCGTCCCGGCGGCGAAGGCGCTGAGCACGCAGCCGATCTGCGCAAGGGCGATGGAGATGGGCCGGGAGGGGAGTTTCCCGAGGTCGCCCAGCGCCGCCACGGGCAGCGACAGCAGCAGTGCCGCGCGCCGTCCCACCACGGACCCTGCCGCGTATCCCGCTGCCGCCGCGATGACGTCACCGGGTTCATCGGCCGTTGCGCATGAGCGTCTTGGGAAGCGCCGGACTTGCGTCGGTCCAGCCGGACGCTGTCAGCGCGGTCCACGCGGTGGGTTCGGCCGTGCAATCAGGAGATCGTCGTTCTTGAACGGCCAGAAGCCCGCCCGACGCTCCGTCGATGATGAGCTGTCTTTCACAGCCCGACAGCTCTATCCCCGTCCCGACGCGTCCCAGAGGGTCCTTGACCGTCCCGATGTTCTTCACGCTCGAAAGGCCCGCCAGCGTGCGGTAGAGCGCGGCCCGTACGTGGGGAGTCGTCGGAAGCTGGGAGAGCAGGCCGGCGGCCTGCGTGAACAGAGACTCCTCGGTGACCCGGTAACCACCTCGCCGGGTCCACTCCTGAAGGACCTCCTTGAGCTTCGCCGGATCGGCCGGCAGATCCATGACCTCTTCCGTGGTGACATGAACGGCTCCGACCTGAGGATAGGAAACGTCCGGATGAAGCTTGTCGTCGAGTCGCGTGGCGAACGGCGGTGCCGGCAACGCCGCACCGCCCACAATCGGAGCGCCGCCGGCCCCCTCGCAGCCACCGAACCTGTACGCGCCCTGTTGGCGCCAGGTCTCCTCGTCGGCCTTGGTGAGCGGCTTGCCTGACTGGGCGGTGACCACGAGCCAGCTGGGATCCCGCTCCGATCTCGCCATCCAGACTTCGTGGGTGCACGTCACCCGGAAGTTGACGATCTTGGGAGTCGGGCCGCCGACGGGCCCTTGTCCCCATCCTCCTACCGCCATGCTCTGGCCGGTGGTGTGCCAGTAGCGGCCGGTCGCCGGGTTCGCGGTCTCGATCCGCTCCGCAGCGGCGAGGAGTACGGTACGGGCGGACAGGGGGGCAGGTGTGGCGAGCTCGGTGTCCGTGCTCCGCACGAGTACGACGGTCGCGACCGCGACCGCCGTCGCGACGGCGGTGAACCGAAGGGCGGTCGACAGGCCTCGTCTCGGGCGCGACGGCCGGTGAGTGGGCTCTGCCGGTGCCTCGGTGGCGGCCATGATCAGCATGTCGTCGGCGGAGACGCGTGATCCGCGATCCAGCGAAGCCGGGCGGGCCATGGCAAGCAGGTGCGTCGCGTCGGGCTCGCGGCTCATCGGACTTTTCCCCCTGGGACGGTCACGGGCTTTTGGGATGTGATGGTGCCGGTGGCTTCGATCGCCGATCGCAGTCGGTGGCGCGCTCGATGCAGCCGGACGTAGAAGGCGGCCTTGGTGCAGCCGAACACCTCGGCCGCTTCGGCGGCCGACAGGCCGTGCCAGGTGGTCAGGGTCAGGATCTCTTTGTCGTCCTCGGACAAGGTGGCCAGCGCGCGGAGTACGGCGACTCGCTCGGTGGCGTGTTCGCCCGCGTCGGTGACGGCCTCTTCCATCCACGTTCTCAGTTCGGCCTCCAGGGATTCACGCCGGGCGGCCTGCCGGAAGTTGTCGCGCAGGATGTTGCGAGCGACGCGGAAGAGCCACGGCAACTGCGCGTGGTCGGGGATGTCGTCGAGACGCCGCCAGGCGACCAGGAAGGTCTCGCTGACCACTTCCTCCGCGAGTTGATGCCCGGCGCGGCTTGTCGCGTAGCCGTACACCCGCGCTTGGTAGGTGTCGTAGAGCGCGGTGAAGCGCTCGTGTGGGTTGGGCAAGCCGGTTCCTTCGGTCGCGGGGAAGTCGTTCACGAAGCATGTGGTCCGAAAGAAGGCTTTCTTACATCCCGATTCCGTCTCGCCCCGTCCCGGGGCTCAGCGCGTCGCGTTGCGCGGGACTCAGGCGGTCCGGCCTCGGGGTGACGGCGTACCCGCCGCACCCGAGCCGCTCCACGGCGAGCGGGTCGGAGAGGATCGGACGACGGCCGATCGCGTCCAGGGCGCCGACCGCCCGCTGGACGGGCCAGTCCAGTGCCGTGGCGAGGTCGTCCACGGTGAGTGGCCGAGCGGCGTACACCAGCGCGGCCAGCACCGTCAGCGCGTCGTGCACGACGGCGTCGGTGAGGCCGCTGTCGTTCATCTGCTCGCTGATCCAGGTGAAGAACCCGGCCCTGGTCCTCGATCTGTCCAGGTACGAAGGCTCCTACGGGCGCCTCGGCACCCGCTACGAAGTGGCTGCCGAACGCGGGAAGCTCCATCTCACATTCACCCTGGACCCCATGGAGGCGCGACTCCTCGACAAACCGGAACGGCTCGACTACGAACTTCTCCCGATCAGCGAGACCCACTTCCTGATGCCGTCGGACGATCCGCTCGAAGACCCTCAGACCATCGCGATCTACGACTTCAAGAACGGCGCAGCACGGTATCTCCACACCAATTGCCGAGCACATCCGAGAGTTGATGAGGAGGATGCCACGGTGCACGTCATGGCTGTTTCCACGATCGCCGACAACGACGGTTTCTGGGATTCCCTGAGGAAGGCCTACGGCCGGCTTCCCAGGGGCGCCAGGTGGACGCTGGCGGTGGCGAGCACCGACGGGACCAGGGCGGTGAACGTCATCGTTCACGACTCGGTCGACGGCGTCAGGAGCTTCTTCGAGGATCACGTCGGCGCCTTCGCCACGACGGAGTACTTCGAGGCCGACGCGGCCAACGCGGTCGGCTTCCCGGCGAAGTAGCCGCCCCTTCGGCGGGCCGACCGATTCTGCTCGCGCCGGCGATGACACCCGGCGGCAGCACGCCGCGGCACCGGGGCGTCCCATGTCAGCGGGCGGCGCACCTGGGTCGGTGAGTTCGCCACGTGAGTCGTGTCCGGCTCCGTCAGAGTGACCTGTTCGCCTTGACGTACTCGGTTCCCAGGACATTCAGAAGAGCCAGGGCTTCGGCGCCGGGGGATCCTGCCGGTGCGCTGTAGAGAACGAGGCGCTGGTCGCGGTCGGTGAGCATGAGCGAGTCGCAGTCGACGGTGATCTCCCCGACGACCGGGTGACGGAACGTCTTCGTGAGCGTCGGCGCGGCGCGCACGTCGTGCCGCTCCCAGAGCCGGGCGAAGTCGGGGCCGGCGTCGCGGAGCTCGTCGACGAGTTCGGTCACCGCGGGGTCAGACGGGTACCGGGCGAGGGTGGACCGGAGCTCCATGACGAGGTGGTGCCGGAACTCCGTGGCGTCGGAGATGCCGTACAGCGTCGCATCGGCGCGCGCCGATGTGAGGAACGCCCGGCGCGCGAGATTGCGGTCCTTGGGGGCGAGCTCGGCGAAGTCCTCCATGAGCGCGGCCGCGAGGTCGTTCCAGGCGAGCACCTCGAACGTGGCCGACGTGACGAAAGCGGCCGTCTGCGGCAGCCGCTCGATGAGCGCGAGGATGCTCGGGCGGACGTCGCGCCGATGCAGCCCGGTACGGCTCGGCGCCGTGCCCGCGAGGACGTGGAGGTGATCGGACTCGGCGTCCGTGAGCCGTAGTGCGCCGGCGATCCCGGCGAGGACCTCGCCCGACGGGCGCGGCGCCCTGCCCTGCTCGAGCCGGACGTAGTACTCCGTGGAGATGTGCGCGAGGACCGCCACCTCCTCACGGCGAAGACCCGGTGTCCGGCGTCGCGGGCCCGAGGGAAGGCCGGCGTCCTGCGGCCGGAGCCGCTCGCGACGGCTGCGGAGAAACGCCCCGAGTTCCTGTTTGTCCATATCCCAAGTGTGCACGCTGCGCGGCGATGGATCCTGGTACCGCCTGTGCCTGTATCCGGCCTGGTGGCCGAGCTGACACTGTCGTCATGACGAACAACATCAAGATCGCACCCATCGGCCTGCTCACCGGCAAGGTGGTGTTCATCACCGGCGCCAGCCGCGGCATCGGGGCGGCCGCGGCCCGGCTCTTCGCCTGCGAGGGCGCCGCCGTCGTGCTCGCCGCCCGCAATACCGGCGCCCTGCAGCAGGTTGTCACCGAGATCCGCGCCGACGGCGGCGTCGCCGACGCCGTCACCCTGGACCTCGCCGACCGTGCGGGCATCCGCGCGGCCCTCGACCGCGTCGAGGAGCTGCACGGACGGCTTGACGGCGCGTTCAACAACGGCGCGGTGATCCAGCGGCCCGGCCCGCTCGACACCACGAGCGACGAGGACGTCGAGGAGCAGTTCGCGGTGAACTTCCGGGCGCACTGGACCGCCATGACCGCTGAGGCCGCACTCATGCGACGCAACGGTGGCGGGGCGATCGTCAACACCTCGAGCATCGGCAGCCGCCGCGCGAACCCCGCCCTGCCCGCGTACGGCGCCATGAAGCGTGCGCTCAACAGCATCACCGAGACCGCCGCGGTGAGCTGGGCCCGTGATGGCATCCGGGTCAACGGCATCACCCCCGGCGGCACCGCCACGGAGATGATCGACGCGTGGGAGGCGGCGACCCCCGGCATCGTCGAGCGCATCAACGCGAGCACCCCGCTCGGACGGATGGCCGAGCCCCACGAGGTCGCCGAGGTGGCGGCGTGGCTGCTCAGCGACCGGGCATCGATGGTGACCGGTGCGATCGTGCCGGTGGATGGCGGTGCGGGCGCCTGAAAGGGGGAACCCGGGCACGCCGTCGCGTAACCCCGTCAATCGTCGAGAGGGCCGACGAGATCGGTACGCAGCGGCTCCACCCCCGCGCCGGGCCTGTGACACCCTGGGGCGCGGAGATCTCCTACAGTGGGTGCTCGTGCTTTACGGAAGATCCACGGAAATCAGCGCACTCGACGAGGTGATCGCGCGGGCTCGCGACGGCTCCGGCGGTGCGGTGGTGTTGCGGGGCGAGGCGGGTGCGGGCAAGACCGCTCTGCTCGACGCGGCGGCCGTGCGAGGCGGCACGATGCGCGTGCTGCGCACCACCGGCGTCGAGCCCGAGTCCGACCTCGCGTTCGCGGCGCTGCACCAGGTGCTGTGGTCGGTGACCGGCTCGCTCGACGCGCTCCCCGAACCGCAGCGCGACGCTGTGCGCGCGGCCCTGGGACTCGCCTCGGGCGGTGCCGGCGATCGGTACCTGCTGGCCGCCGGTGTGCTCTCGCTGCTGGCCGAGGCCGCCGCGCCGGACGGGCTGATCTGCGTGGTCGACGACTTCCAGTGGGTCGACCGGGCCTCGGCCGACGCACTGCTGTTCGCCGCCAGGCGGCTGGGGACAGAAAAGATCGCGATGCTGTTCGCCGTACGCGGGGACGCTCCGGTCAAGGGTGTGCCGCTGACGGTGGACGTGCGTGGCCTGCCCGGAGCCGCAGCGGCCGAGATGCTGGAGTCCCGCCACGGTGTGGCGCCCGGGGTGGCACGGGAACTCATCACGCTGACCCGCGCGAACCCGCTCGCCCTGGGCGAGATCGCCGCCCGCCTGACGCCCGCGCAGCTCGCCGGACGCGAACCGCTGCCCGACCCGCTTCCCGGTGGTGCCCGGCTGTTCGGCGATCGGGTGGCCGCGTTGTCCGCCTCCGCCCGGCTGCTCGCCCTGGCCGCCGCCGTGGAGGCCGACCTCGACCCGGTCCTGCGCGCCACCGGCCGGTTGTCCGCCGAGCGAACGGCACGGCCCGGGGACGAGATCGGGGCCCGGACCGCGCGAACGGCGCTGGCCGAGCTGGAGGAGTCCGGGCTGGCCGACCTCTCGGGCACGCGCGTGCGCTTCCGTCATCCGCTCATCCGGTCGGCGGTGCACGAGGCGGTCACCCCCGCCGACGTCCGCCGGATGCGGGCCGTACTGGCGGAGGTGACCGAGGGCGACAGCCGCGCCTGGCACCTGGCCGGAGCCGCCATGGGCCAGGACGAACTGGTGGCCGCCGAGCTGGTGGCCGCCGCGGAGCGGGCGCGCGACCGCGGTGGGTACGGCACCGCCGCCACCGCCCTGGCCAGGGCCGCCGAGCTGACCCCCGAGCCGCGCGCCCGTGCCGCCCGCCTGAAGGACGCCGCCGTCGCGGCCTGGCTCGGTGGCCGCCCGGGACAGGCGGAGTCGCTGCTGGCCGAGGCCCGCGACCAGGCCGGCGCGGACGCCGGCCTCGCCATGGAGATCGCCCGGCTCCGGGGCCGGTTCGAGCTGAACTCCGGCGACGCCGCCGAGGCCGTGCGGATCCTGGCGGCGGGCGACAGCCTGGACATGCTGGCCGACGCCGCGGAGGCCGCCTCCTACGTCGGCGACACGGTGGCCATCGTCGAGCTCGGGCGGAGGGCGGCGGCGCACCCCGAGGGATTCCTGCGGGACACGGTGGCCGGGATCGGCTTGGCGCTGGACGGCGACACTGCCGGGCCGGGCCTGCTGCGGCGGGCGCTGGCGCGGGTCGGCGAGCTGGGGGAGGCGGCGGAGTACCTGTGGGCGGCGGCCGCGGCCAGCCAGCTGGGTGAGGCGGACCTGGCGGCCGAGATGGCCGACCGGGCCGGACGGGTGGCCAGGGTGTCGGGGATGACCGGGCAGCTGCCCGTCGTGCTGGAGTTCGTGGCGACCGCCGAGCGCATCGCCGGGCGGCTGGCGGGCAGCCAGGCCGTCTCCGAGGAGGGCCTGGAGCTGGCCCGCGAGGCCGGGTACGAGAACACGGTGGCCGCGCATCTGGCCAACCTGGCGGTGCTGGCGGCGCTGCGCGGCGAGGAGGACGCCTGCGAACGGCAGGCCCGCGAGGCGCTGGCCATCGCCGTACCGCATCGGGTGGGGTTGCGGGTGGGGGTGGCCGCGTACGCGCCGGCGCTGCTCGACCTGTGCCTGGGCCGCTACGCGGCGGCGTACGACCGTTTCACGGCCATCGCCGCGGCGGGACCGGGCGCCGGGCATCCCACCGTGGTGTGGCGGACCGGGCCGGATCGCGTCGAGGCCGCCGTGGGCGCGGGCGACGAGGCGGGCGCGCGGGAGGCGCTGGAGGCGTACGAGCGATGGTCGGCGCACGCCGCGACGCCCGAGTCGCACGCGCTGCTGGCCCGCTGCCGGGGCCTGGCCACCTCGTCAGAGGACGCCTTCGGTGAGGCGCTGCGGCTGCACACCAACCCGTTCGAGGCGGCCAGGACGGCCCTGCTGCTGGGTGAACGCCTGCGCCGCGCGCAGCGGCCGGGCGAGGCGCGGGCGCACCTGCGGACGGCGTGGGAGACGTTCGAACGGGCGGGCGCGCGACCGTGGGCGAGGCGCGCGCAGGACGAGTTGCGGGCGGCGGGCGAGAGCGGGCAGGCACCGCCCGCGGCCGTGCTCGACGCGCTGACCCCGCAGGAGTTGCGCATCGCGGGCCTGGTCGCCGACGGCTTGTCGAGCAAGCAGATCGCCGCTCAGCTCTTCCTGAGCCCGCGCACGGTCGAGTACCACCTGTACAAGATCTATCCGAAGCTGGGCATCGGCTCCCGTACGGATCTGGCGCGACTGGTAGTTCTACAGAAGGCGCCCGTAGCCGGAAACGCCATGCTTTGAGGCATGCAAAACGTGACCATCTGGAGTGAAGAGTTCGGCGCCGATACGGACGCGCCGATCCTGTTGATTATGGGGTCGATGTCGCAGGGCGTCCTGTGGCCGGACGAGTTCGTCGGCCGCCTGGTCGCCGGAGGCCGCCGGGTGATCCGGTACGACCACCGTGACACCGGCATGTCGGGCACCGTCGACTTCGCGGCGGAGCCGTACACGTGGGACGACATCAAGAACGACGTCTACCGCGTGATGGACGCCCACGGATTGGAGAGCGCGCACCTGGTCGGCCATTCAGCGGGCGGGCTGCTCGGCCAGTTCGTCGCCGTGGAGCGGCCGGAGCGGGTGCGCTCGCTGACCGTCATCGGCTCCTCGCCGCTGGGCGGCGGTGAGGGGCAAGTGATCATGCGGGCCCTGATGGGGCAACCGCAGCCCGAGGGGAGCCTGCCCGAGCCGGCGCCGGAGTTCGTGGCCTTCTACCGCGCGCTGATGGCCGCCCCGCAGCCGGAGGAGCGGCGCGCCCGGATCGACGGCATGATCGCCGAGCAGCGCCTGCTGCACGGCACCGGGCTGCCGTTCGACGAGGACGCGGCGCGCCGGCTGCAGGAACGGATCTACGACAGGGCCCGAGACCTGTCGGCGGTGACCAACCACCGGCTGGCCGCCATGGCCAAGCCGGACTTCGAGCCGGTGGGCGTGCTGCACCAGGTGAAGGCGCCCACTCTGGTCATCGAGGGCAGCCACGAGCCGGTCAAGCCCGGCCACAGCGCGATCATCGCCGAACAGATCCCGGGGGCGCGGCTGATGATCGTGGCGGGCATGGGCCACACGCTGCCGCCGGAGGTGCACGAGGAACTGGCCGCCGCCGTCCACGCGCATACGGCCGGGTGACGTTCGCCTGGGCGGCGTCATCCACATCGAGCCGGCCCGCCGCCTCGCCTCGGAGGTGGACGGTGCGCCGGTCAACCCAGCTTTTTCAACCTGACGGCCCGCTTGAGGAAGACGATGCCGTCGATCATGTCGAGCTGAGCCGGGTCCAGCGGGAAATAGGTGAAATCGTGGGAGGTACGCGGCGCGGGCTTCGTGACGGCCTCGGCCAGGCGGCGGGCGTCGATGAGAGAGTGGTCCCACGGGAGCGTGGACAGGAGGCCCTCGACGGTGTCCGGGGACGGAATGTCGTCGCCGACCGTGCCGAAGGCCGAGGCCAGGAAGGCGTACCGGTCGCCCAGGTGCGCTCCGGCGATCGCCCCCGCGCTCCACCACTCCAGCGTCTGGTCGCCGAACGACATGAGGCTCTTGTTCCGCTGCAGGTGGAGGTTGCTGGAGAAAACCAGGGCCGGGCCGTGCTCGGCGACGGCGCGCAGGTTGGCGGCCATCATCGCGTCCCGCAGGGCCGACAGCCGGGTCCACCGTTCCGGGGAGGCGTCGGCCATCCAGTGGTGGTAGCGGAGCAGGCCGACGGCGGTGCGTCCGTACAGCTCCGCCCTCTCCCTGTCCTCCGCGCTCAGCCGCGGCGTCTGCGTGTCGAGCAGCGCCACCAGGTCGTCGGTGAGCAGCCGCAGCCGCTGGGCGTCGGCGGACCGGCCGATCGACAGGGACGGGTCCATGGCCGTGGCCTCGTTCGACCACCGGTCGTCCGGGCCCAGCAGTTCGTCGAGGGTTTCCATCGTGCAGGGGAGCGGGCCGTCGAGGAGGGAGTGGAGGGCGGTGAGCGCCTGGCGCGGGCTCTCGGCCCAATACTCCAGCGGGCCGTCGAAGCCGAAGAACCGGAGCTTTTCCTCATGCTCCTCGTTGTACGCCCGCATCCAGCGCACGAGCTCGCGGTTGGCCGCCGGCGCGCCGAAGTCGTGGCTGAAGCCGCGTTCCATGACGTCGTCGAGCGTGCCCGCGCCCGTCGTGATGTGGTCGTCCACCACGAGGCCCCTGAGACAGTCGCTCTCGATGGCGAAGGACCGGTAGCCCTCGTGCTCGACCAGGTGCCGGAAGATCTCGTTGCGCACCTCGCCCAGCTCGCCCACGAAGTGCCTGGCCTCGCCCAGGCCGAGCAGCAGGGGCTTGGCGGGAAGCGACCGGAGGAATGCCGAGACGCCCGTGCCATCAAGCGGCCGGGCCGTGTCCTTGATTTCCATGCCCTCAACGGTATCGTTGAACCGACGGTGTAAACTTTCCGGCGAAAAACCCGCTCTCATCGCGACGGAGCTTCAATCGGTGATGCATCCATGAGACCAGTGGACCTGGCGCGTGAGCACGGCCTGTCCACCCAGGCGGTCAGGAACTACGAGGACGCGGGCATCCTGCCCGCCGCCGAACGCACCGTCCACGGCTATCGCACCTACACGTCGCTGCACGCGCAGGCCCTGCGCGCGTTCCTCGCCCTCCTGCCCGGGCACGGTCACCAGACGGCGACGTCGATCATGCAGGCGGTCAACCGGGGTGCCACCGAGGACGCGCTGCGGCTCATCGACGAGAGCCACGGCCAGCTCCTCGACGACCGCCGCACCCTCCACGCCGTCGAGGCCGCGCTCCGCGATCTGGCGCCCGTGCCGCAGGAACACGGCGACACGTTCATCGGTCCCCTGGCCAGGAGGCTCGGCATCCGCCCCGCCACCCTGCGCAAATGGGAGAACGCCGGGCTGGTCCGGCCGCGCCGCGACCCGCAGACGGGCTACCGGATCTACAGCGTGGCCGACGTACGGGACGTCCGGCTGGCCCACCAGCTCAGGCGGGGCGGCTACCTGCTGGAGCAGATCGCCCCGCTGATCGCCCAGGTCCGCTCCGCCGGAGGCGTCGCCCCGCTGGAGTCGACCCTGCGCGACTGGTACGCCCGCCTGTCCGCCCGGGGCCGCGCCATGCTCAAGGGCGCCGGCGACCTGGACGCGTATCTCCGCGCCCGCGAACCCTGAGCCGGCAAGCGGGCGGCCGAGCAGGGGCAGGTCTGGGATCTGAGCACGATCTCGCCGCTGGGCCTTTCGCGGGGCACGGCCTTGGGGCCGACAGATGCGGCGGTGGACTCTCCTACGGTGGGAGGGTCCACCATGGTGGCGTGCACGACGAACTTCTCACCATCGGGCGCTTCGCCCGCCTGTGCCGGCTCAGTGTCAAGCAACTACGGCACTACGACGAGATGGGACTGTTGGTTCCGATCCGCGTGGACGCCGGCTCCGGCTACCGCTATTACTCACCTGAACAGGCACGCGATGCCCTGACCATCGCCTTGCTGCGCGAGATGGACCTTCCCCTGGCTGTGATCGCCCGGGCGCTGGCCGCCGGGCCCGATCGCAGGGCACAGATCCTGCGTGCCGAGCGGGACCGGCTGGCTGAGCGGATCAGCAGGGACCAGGCCCGGCTGAAGATGCTGGAGCGGCTGGCGGAGGGCGGCCTGCCCGGCTATGAGGTGACACTGCGCAGGGAGCCGGAACGACGGCTGGCAGTGGTACGAGCGGTCTGCGCTCCCGCGGAGATCGGAGAGAAGGTCGGGGAGTGCGCGGGACGGCTGCCGGCCGTGCTCGGCGGGGCGGGAATCGCATGGGAGCCGCCGCTGTGGGGGCTGTACCCACTGGACCTGGAAGAACGGATGGAGATCGCCGTCGGAGCGCAGACATCGCAGAGAGAGGGGACACCCGGCCTGGAGTTCGAGGTGCTGCCCGGCGGACTCGTTGCCGAGACCGTGCACATCGGGCCCTACGCCCAGCTGCCCTTGGCCTACAACGCGCTCTTCGCCGCCGTCCACGAGCGCGGGCTGCGCCCGCAAGCGCCCGTACGTGAGGCCTATCTCGTCGGGCCGACAGAGGCGCCGCAGGAAGAACTGATGACCCGGTTGATCATCCCCGTCCAGGAGAGCATGGCATGACCACAGTGATAGACATCGACGCCCGCGCTACGCAGCACTGCGAGACGACGGCTCTGGGGGTGCTGCTGCGGCACCAGGGAATCGACCTGTCCGAGCCCATGCTCTTCGGCCTCGGCTCCGGCCTGTCCTTCATCTACTGGGACGGCAAGAACATGGGCTTCCCCTTCCTCGGGGGACGGGTCAGGCCTTTCGACCTCACCAGGAACCTGGCCGCCAGACTCAATCTGGAGCTCCTGGTCCAGGAGACCACCTCGCCCCGCAGGGCATGGGAGAACGTGGCGGCCTCCATCGACGCCGGCCACCCCGTCGGACTGCAGCTCGACAGCTACCACCTGGACTACTTCGGGTCGAAGGTGCACTTCGGCGGTCATGTCGTCGCCATGTACGGCTATGACGACCACAACGCCTACCTGGTGGACACCGGTCAGCAAGGCGGAGCGGTGTCCACCAGCCTGGCCGGCCTCGCCCAGGCCAGGGCCGCGCGCGGTCCGATGACCGCCAAGCACCGCTCCTTCACCCTCACCGCTTCGAGGAACCCGCCCCGGCCGCAGAGCCAGATCGTTCCGGCCATCACCGCCTGCGCCGGCGCCTTCCTCAACCCGCCCATCGCCAACCTCGGCCACCGGGGCATCGAGAAGGCCGGCAAGCTGGTACAGACCTGGCTCCAGCGCACCGACAACGCGCGGCGGGACCTGCCGCAGGCCGCCCTCCTGATGGAGAAGGCCGGCACCGGCGGCGCCCTGTTCCGTAACCTCTACCGCGACTTCCTCGCCGAATGCACCGGACTGTTCGACAGCGGCCACCTGCGCACCGGCCACGGCCTGTACTCCGAGGCGGCCACCCTGTGGACGGCAGCCGCGGCACTGATCACAGAAGCCGGTGAATCAGGCGATGCGCAGTGCCTCGTACAGGCAGGCGCCATCCTCAGTGATCTTTCACGCATAGAGCACGAGGCCATGCGGGCACTGAACCGCCTGGGGGAGTGAGACCCAAGCGGGCGCACCGGTGTCAGCGGCTCCGCTCGGCCATCAGCCGCTTGCGTTGAGGCGTGTAGTGCCACCACGGCCGGGCGGGCCCCCCGTCCGCCTGCTCCACGGCCGACATGACGGTGTCGAGCAGGCACGGGTCGAGCCGCTCGCCGTAGGCGGCGCACATCCGTTCGTACAGCTCGATCGGGTCCTGGCCCGCCAGTTGCCCGATCCGGGAGACGCCGATGCGTTCGAAGTAGAGGACCACGGACCGGCCGACGTTGGCCAGCTCGGTGAGGTCCGATCCATCACGTGAGCTCATCCTGCCGGAAACCTCCTTCTCGGCCACGGCGCGGTACCGGGATACCGCCGGGGTCGTCTCGTTTCTCATGGTCACGGCCTCCGAGAGTGAACGCCGCTCACGGCGCCGACGGCCCTTCCTACGCCCATCTTGTCAAGAGCGTCCGACAGCAGGCCGATCTGCTCGGGCGCACCCGAACACGGGAACAGCACCAGGTCGTCGGCCCCCGCCTCGGCGAGCCGGTCGATCTCCTCGCGCAGCCGGTCGCCGTCGGTCAGGACGTCGGGGCGGATCCGAGGAAGGTACTCGGCCCCGTAGTAGTGCGCGACGTACGCCTCGGCGGTCTCCGCCGCGTCCGTACCCAGGCAGAAGTAACGCTCCACGATGACGCGTGGCCTTCCGGTACGGCCGGCCCGAATCCATTCCCGGCGAATGGAGGCGACGCCCTCCTTCACGACCTCCAGCCCGAAGGAGGGGGCCACCCAGCCGTCGGACAGAGCCGCGGCCCGGGTGAAGGCGGCGGGCACGAGCCCGCCGAGCAGGACTCCGGGGCGCCCCTCCGGCAGGGCGGGCATCGGCCCGGACGCCCCGGTCACCTCGCCGCGCCACACGCTGCGCATCGTCGCCAGGGTGTTTTCAAAGGCGGCTCCTCTTCCCGCGAGCGTCACGTCGCTGGCCGCGTAGTCCTCCGGCCAGCCGCCCATGCCGAGCCCCACGGTCAGCCGCCCGGCGGAAAGCCGTTCGACGGAGTCGATCTGCTTGGCCAGAACGACCGGGTTCCGGCGGTAACCGGTATTGAGCACGGTGGTCAGCAACTCGATGCGTTCTGTACGGGCCGCCGCGGCGCCCAGCGCCACCAGCGGGTCCAGGTTGTCGTACACCAACCGGTCGATCACGCCCAGCGAGTGGAATCCGCGCTCTTCGCTCTCCGCCGCCCATCTCCCGATCGACGCGGGGTCCGTCCCCGGCACGGCGGCGGGGAGTCCGATCCCGATCCGCAATGTTCCTCCTCATACGAATGGCCTGCCCGCACCATCCTCAAGCCGCCGGCGGTCCTGTGTCTTGCAGCTTTCGGACATGTCGTATCGCCAGAGACGCCGAACCCTCAGCCAGGTCCCTTCGGGGCTTCGGAAGAGCGAGCACGGCCACCGCCCCGGCGGTCACGACGCCGGCGCAGACCCCGAACGCCAGGGCGTACCCGGAGGTCGGTGCGCCGGTGTGGGCCGCGGCCAGGGTGGTCAGCGCGGCCAGGCCGAGCGAGCCGCCGATCTGACGGGAGGAGTTGAGGATGCCGGAGACCAGCCCCGCCTCGCCGGGGGCGACCACGGCCGCGCCGAGCCCCTGGAAGGCGCGCCCGGCGGCAACCGACCCGACGTGCGTGTCATCGGTAGTCTTCCGGGGCGACGCCGCTGTCGCGCTGGGTCGCGGCGAAGTAGCCGCCCCAGTCCGGCCGGGAGCCGTCCGCGTCGGTGAAACCGTATTCCTTGGCCAGCTGCCAGGTCGCAAGTGACCGGCCGCTCCAGCGGTCCACCTGCGGGTCGGCGGCGAGCGCGGCCACCGCGCGGCCGAGGTAGACGGGCGTCTCCGACATCGCGAAGTAGGAATCCTTGGCGATGCCGTCCCGCCAGGTGTCCTCGGTGACGCCGAAGTGGTCGAGCATCGCCTCCGACCGCAGGAACCCCGGGGTGAGCGCGACGGCGGTGACGCCGTGCGGTCGCAGGTCTCCCGCCTGTGCCTGCGCCATCCGGATGACGCCGGCCTTGGCCAGGTCGTAGAAGAAGGTGCCCCGGTAATCCTGTTCGGCGGTGCCGTCGGTGACCTCCACGACCAGGCCGCGGCGGCGGGTCACCAGCAACGGCAGCGCGTGCCAGCTGGTGATGATGTGCGTGTGCACCGCCTGCCGCTGCAGCAGCAGGCCGTCCTCGAGCGACTGCTCCCACAGCGGCTTGTCCCACACCGTCAGCGGGTCTCCGCCCCAGACATTGTTGACCAGGATGTCGAGCCTGCCGTCCTGTTCCCGGTCGATCCGCGCCACCAGCTCGCCGACCCCGGCGATGTCCAGGTGGTCGGTGGGTACGGCGATGCCGTGACCGCCTGCGGCGGTGACCAGCTCGGCGGTCTCCTCGATGGTCTCGGGACGGTTCATCGGCGATCTCGAAACCGCCGTGCTGCGGCCGGTGACGTATACGGTCGCGCCGGCGGCTCCGAGCTGGACGGCTATCCCCCGGCCACCGCCGCGGGTGGCTCCGCTCACGAGGGCGATCTGCCCGAGCAGCGTTTTTTCTGTCACCGTTCCTCCTTGTTGCGTCGGTAGGGGTCGAGCAGCGTGCTCAGGTCGCGGCGGAGCGCTTCGGCCAGCGGCTGTGACCTGGTCATCGCCCAGGTGATCTGGGTGCCGTTGCGGATGGAGTCGACGGCGGCGGCGAGCGCGTCCACGTCGGCGCCGGTCATCACGTGCCCGCTCGCCATCGCCGACCGCAGGTAGCCGGCCAGCTCGGCGCGGACCGCCGCGTCGTGTTCGCCCAGGAGCGCGCGGAACTCGCCGTCGGCCAGCTCCAGGTGAAGGAACGCCAGGTGATTGGCGAACTCCTCCGGTCCGAGGTCGGGCCCGGCGCTGCGCACCACCGCACGGATCAGCCCCTCCACCGGATCGGTGGCGGACTCGAACGCGGCCCGCATCGGCCGGATGAACGCCTCCTCTGACAGCCCCCATCGGACGAATCCGAGCAACAGATCACGCTTGCTGCCGTATCGCCCGACGAGCACGCCCGTCGACACCCCGGCTTCTTTGGCGACGTCCGCCAAGGTCAGCCGGCTTGGCCCCACCTGCCCGACCGCCGTGGCGAGCGCGACCATGACGCGCTCCTCGCTGATCGTGCGCGGTCGACCCGCCATGATCCCTCCATTAAATAATGAACAGTCATTATATATATCACGCGACCGCACACCCATTGGCTACGGCCGGTGTCGATCCCCTCTGAGCGTGGAGACGGTCCTCTGTCGCAGCAGCCTCACCAGGGCCGATGACACCTGCCTCTTCTCGGTCACCTGAGGCTCGACGGTGATGGGCGGCAGTCCGCCGTCTGCGGGGGTTGGAGGAATCCGCGATCCGGGTCGCGACCCTCAACCGGGCCTCGGCCCGGGTCCGGACCCGGGCCGAGGCACGAACTCGGCCGTCACCGTACTGTTGAACGCCTTGACGCGACCACCCCGACCGGCTGAACAGTGAGGCCGTCTTCGCCGCTCTGTGCGGGGCCGACCCGGGCGGGGCCTCCTCCGGAAAGGCCACTGGCCACCGGCTCAACCGCGGCGGCGATCGACGCGCCAACAGCGCGCTCTACCTCTGTACCGGGTTGCGAGTTGTGCCGACACCCCGATACGGGGTGGGTGATGCGGCTACCAGTCGAGTGCGAACGGCACGAAGGGGGCGTCCTCCGGTGCTGCTTTGCGAGCCTCCAGGGCGGTCCTGGCGGGCGCGCCCACCGGGACGCGCAGCGGAGGATCGGGCTGTTCGATCGTGTCGGCGAGCGCGGTGGCCACTTCCTCGGGGGTGATGGGCTCGAAGATGGAGGTGCCGCGCAGGGGGCCGAATTGGTTGAACAGGGGAGTGTAGGGGTCGTTCTCGGTGAAGAAGGACTTGGCGCGTTCGGCTCCGCCGGAGGAGACGGTGCCCGGCTGGAGGATGCTCACCTTGACGCCGAAGTGGCCTGCCTCGACGGCCAGTGTCTCGGCGAACGCCTCCATCGCCCACTTGCTGGCGGCGTAGGGACCGATGATCGGCACGACGAGTCGGCCCTGAACGCTGGAGACGAACACCAGCCGGCCCGCGCCTCGTTCGCGCATGGCGGGCAGCACACCCTGCACCACCCGCAGGGGTCCGAAGGTGTTGAGCTGGAAGAGGGCTTCGACCTCGGAGATGGGCACGTTCTCCAGGGGCGTGCGGATCGTCGTGCCGGCGTTGCTGACGAGCACGTCGATCTCTCCGGCGTCACGGAGGGCCTCATCGATGCTCTTCTGATCGGTGACATCGAGGCGCAGACGCTGGTCGACGGGGAGATCGTCGAGGTCTTCGGGCCGGCGGGCGGTGGCGACGACCCTGTGGCCGCGGTTGGCGAGTTCGATTGCGATGGCACGGCCGATGCCCCTGGAGGCGCCGGTGATGAGCACGGACGTCATGTCGGTCTCCTGTCTGTGTGGTGTGCTGAAAGCAGCGACGCACATCGTGGGCTGATCGCCCGGCTTCCGTGGGGGCGGGGCGATGAGGTGTCGCCGTTGCGGACGAACTGTTCAGCCGGCGGTCTTCATCCCGGTGGCGGTGTCGGCGTAGATCTGTGCCGACACGAAGTTGCCGCCGGCGATGTCGAAGACCCACGCGTTCTCGATGTCCATCGACTGCTGTGTCGTCCTCCCCTTGGCGGTGATGGAAATCTCGGCGATCAGGTGATCGTCCGCCTCTATGAGCCGCCTGAGGCTGGTGACGAAGGTTTCGTAGTAGCCGTTCCCCTGCTCGACCACCCGCTTGAAGTAGTCGTCGAATTCCTTGGCTCCCCTGAATTCCCCGCCGTACGGCATCGAGGTCGGCATCTTCAGCACGAAATGGTCGCGCAGCATCGACACGATCCGGCCGCGGTCGTTGTCCCGGAACATCCGGGTGATCGCCTCCACCATCTCCGTCCTGGTGTAGGCGTCCCGGGTGCCCGGTACGGCGGCCGCGCGGTCCAGTGCTTCCCGGGCAGTCGTCTCCGTGGCCGGCACGCCGTCGGCGAAGGAGAAGTTGACGGGCGGGGTCACGTGCATCTTGACGAACACGTCCGCGGGCCTCACCCCGGGGTTCTCCGACAGATTGCGGGTCAGAGCCCTGTAGAAGGCCTGCTTCGCCTTCTCGCCGCGGTCCAGGCCGTCGGTGATGGTGAAAACCATGAAGTCGTCCGAACGGGGCCCTCCGCGGAAATCTCGACTGAAGACCAGCTCTCCGGGCGCGAGCTGGTTGATGACCTGGAAGCGGTCATCGGGAAACATCCCCAGCCCCTCGACCAATGCCTCGTGCACGGCCTCGGAGACGGCTTCCAAATATTCGGGGGGCTTTCCACGAAGCAGGTCGATGGTGACGAACGGCATGAGGATCCTTTCCAGCGCTGAAGTCAGGCGCGACCGCCGTCGCGCGGTCCTTGTGTCCACGCCGACGGAACAGGGGGCCGGGCTCATCCGGAGAGCGGGCTCGTTGTGGTCGTGCCGACACCCGTCAGGCGCCTGATTCGCAAAGCTGCGGCAGCGCTCGGTATCTTGTGAAACCGATTCTATACCGCGCGGTATAGAAGGCAAGCCAGGGACCGGATACGGTGGAGACATGGGTCGAAGTTCAGACAGCAGGCAGCGCATGGTCGCGGCTGCGCGGCAGCTCATCCGCGAGCGGGGGTACCACGGCACGGCGCTGTCCGACGTGGTGAAACGGAGTGCGGCGCCCCGCGGATCGGTCTACCACCACTTTCCCGAAGGCAAGGTGCAGATGGCGGCCGAGGCGGCCGACAGCCACGCCCGGGAGCAGGTAGAGATGATCAACCAGGTGGCGGGCTCCTCGTCGTCGGCCGAGGACCTGGTCCGCACCTATTTCGACCTGGCCCGTGAGGGCATGGTGAACAGCGGCTATCAGCGCGGCTGCGCCATCGCCCCGCTGGTGATCGAGGCGAGCGAAGAGTCAGAGGGGCTCGACGAGGTCGGCCGCCGCTCGTTCTCGAGCATGGTCGACGGTATGGCCTTCCAGCTCACCGTGCTCGGAGTGGAGCACACCGCCGCACGGGAGCTCGCTCACGCCGTGGTGGCGGCGGTGGAGGGTGCCCTGGTCACCTCGCGCGCGCTGCGTAGTCCAGAGCCGTTCGACGCGGTGCGGGTGATACTGGCCGACCGGGCGCGAAACCTCACCGCACACCTCCAGGCGTCGTCGTAGGCGCCCCTCCACCGGGAGAGTTCCTCGACGTCGGCTCCGGCGTTGACAGCCCGCAAGCCGCCGGCGGGCATGATGGAGGCCCTGCAGCGCGACCTGCATCTCAGCGCCGAGCAGGCCCAGACCCGCCTGCTCAACGAGATCCGCCTGACCCCGATCGCGGGACAGCTGCGCAGGAGGCTCGGTATCCGTTTCGCCGGCTCCTGGCTCCAGGGCCCCACCGCGCAGACCCTCGTGGTGGCCACCACCAACGCCTACCGGACGCTCACCCATGCACGAACAAGCTCGCCTCCGCTGTCACGCGACCGTGCCGGTCGCCGCATCAACGAATTGTCATACGCGCTTTCCCGACCGACCCCGGTTGCGTGGTCATCTGGGGGCATCCGAGTCGCTCGGGGGCTGAGGCCAGACAGTCACGATCTTGATGTGATGCTTGGTCACAACCGGACCGTCGAGGCCTTGAGCGTCCGCACCCGCCGGGTAGATCGTGTACTGCGGGCCGGGCCCGTGGCGGTGATCACGGTCCCACGCCCGCACGAGGTCGGCCAACGTGTTCGCCAAGGCGTCGGCGTTCGGCCCGAACGCGCGACTGCCGAGCTCGACCGTGTCCTCGTTGGGTCTTCGCCTGGTGAGGTAGGCGAAGCTGTCTCCGTCGACGACGGCGTTGCACATCGAATGGCTGACCGGGTCCGCGAGAGCGTCAGCCAGCTCTTTGTCATCCTTGTCGTAAGACAGCAGGCAGGAGCCGTCGGCGGTGGTGGCCAGCCAGGTCTGGAGCGTGTCGATCGACTCACCCGATCGGACGGTGACCCCGGTCCACGTTTGTGCCTGTCCTGCCTCGAACGCGCGATCCAGGACGCCGGGGTCTGTCGGACAGGGCTCCTCATCGAAGCGCAGCCGTACCTTCCCGTCGCGTAGCGGCACCCAGAGCCGTGGCCGCTCGCCGGCTCCTTGCATCGCGACGAAGCCACACAATTCCTTTGAGGTGCTCACCAGCCGATCTCCGGCCTTGGTGAAGCCGATCGAGCGGGTAAGGCCTCGGACCCGCAACGGCGCCACGAGCGATCCCCCTTCGACGAGCTGTTCGATCCACGCCGGTGGGACGTCCGCGGCCTCGACGGTGACCACGATCGCGTCGAAGGGCGCGAACTGCGGGCAGCCGAGTTCCCCGTCGCCGAGCACCACGGTGACGCGTGAGTACCCGGCCTCGTCCAGCAACCGGCTGGCCCGATCCGTCACCTCCGCATCGATATCGCAGGTGGTGATCTGGCCGTCGGGTCCGACAAGTTCGGCGATCACCGCCGCGTTGTACCCTCCCGAACCGATCTCCAGAACTCGCATGCCCCGGGTGATGCCGGCCTGCTCCACCATTCGAGCCTGGATCTGCGGCGCCGACACCGAACTGATCGTGGTTCCGTCCTCGGTCCACTTCGTCCGGATGACGGCCTCCACGTCGTAGGCCTGCTCCAGCGACGTCGCCTCGGGGGCGAACAGGTGCCGGGGCACACGAAGGAACGCCGCAGCGACCTCGTCCCGGCGGATCGCCCCCATGTCCCGGAGACGCTCGACCATGGCCGTTCGCAGCGGCTCGTCGGAGACGACATCGGTGCTCATCGCCGCACTCCCGCGGTGAGAGCGGGAACCCGGGACGTTGAGTACACAGGGGCTGCGTGCGGCTGGGTGGCAACGTCTGCGGGGCGGTCGTCGCTGAGGGTCGTCACCCACCCAACCCTAGTGAGAGCCGACGTGGTCACGGGCGCAGACACGAAGTCTCGGGGCGGCGGATGAACCGAGGATCGCCGTCATCGGCCAAGCCCCTGCAGACCGGATCCAACGTGCTCAGATCGTGGTGTCGCGCTGGGACGGGATGCGCGCGGGCCCGTGGTCGTGCAGAAGGGCAAGGGCCGGTCGATGTCGGGGAAGACGACCAGGATCTGCTGGTAGGCGGGGTAGTCGGGCAACACGGAAGGCGATGCCGTCGGCTCGGCCTTCACCGTTCTCCTGAGACACGGTGAGGCGCCGGCCTCGTGACCAGGATGGGCCGTCGGCGCCCGCGAACCCTTAAGTGGATCTTCGCTCGTTAATGGTGTAGATCATTGAGCCGTGGACGACCGGTTGAAACGTGATGCTCTGACCGATGACGAGTGGGCACGGCTGGAGTTGTTGTTGCCTGCTCCGGCCCGGAGGGGTAGACGGTGGGCTGATCACCGGGTGATCGTCGATGGGGTGTTCTTCCGGTTCAGGACCGGCTGTTCCTGGCGGGGGTTGCCGGAGGTGTACGGCAGTTGGAAGACGGTTTACGGCCGGTATCGCCGTTGGTCGGCGGATGGCACCTGGAAGATGATCCTGGATGCGTTGCGTCCCGTTGGGGATGAGGTCGGCGGGCGGGCCTTCGGTGCCCGGCCGAGGGTGCCGGAGGACATCCGGCCCTGGAAGAGGTTCGAGGTCGCGGACTGGTGATCGCGGGTCGCGACCTCAGGGGGAATGACTCCGGAGGCCGGGGATCGCCTACCACTGTGTTTCCGGCACCTCCATCGCCCGCACGGGTGAGCGAGGTCTCGTGCACTGCGAGACGGCGGCTGCGAGGCCGGCCGGGGCGTTGCCACCGCCGAAACAATCGCGAGCCATGTGATCACGGCCCAGGCAGGATGTTCCCGTGAACCATGTCCTGCGCGGCCTTGCCGCCAATCCGGCCCTGCCGGCTGAGATGGTCGACTGGCTGATCACGACTGCTGACGAGGACATCGCCGCCGCTCTGGCCGAGCGTGAGGACCTCACTCACGCACAGGCCGCTGCGCTGGCCTCGCGCATCGAACAGAGCGTCGCGCGGCTTGTGGAACGGGGCCTGCTGCCGGCCGACGACGTCGATCCCGCGGCGCAGCCGCTCGCCGCGCTTGCCCTGCTTGCTGTGGGTGCCGGTCGCCCGGCATGGGCACGGCTGCTCGCGGCGGATCCGATCGTCGAACATCGGGAGGAACTGGCCGCCTGTCCCGGCCTTCCGCCCGAGGCGAGGGAGAGCCTCGCAGCCGACACAGACATACGGGTCGTCGCGGAGCTCGCGCTGTGGACGACGCCGGACATGGCCGCCCGGCTGGCAGAGCATCCGCATGCCGAGGTCCGCTGCGCGGTGGCGAGCAACAAGGCGACCCCGCCGACGGTGCTGGCCGCGCTGATCACCGGTGAGAGGCTGCCCCCAGCGCTACGGTGCCTGGTCTGCGACCGCGAGGAAACTCCGTTCACCCACGATCCGCAATGCCTCAGGCTCGACTGCGACCTGCCGCCGGATGCCTCATGTGGCGGCTCTCACGAGTCCACCGTTCACCGGACGCACGTGAACGCGCTGTGGAACCCGGCCACGCCCACCGCGGCCGTCGTCGGCTTCGCCGACCATCCCTCGATGCTGCTGCGCTGGCCGCTGGCCGTCCGCACCGACCTGCCTTCTGCGACCTACGAACGTCTCGCGGGCAGCCCGGAACCCGGTGTCCGTGCCGCCCTCGCCGCAAATCCCGCGATCGATGACAACCTGATCCGCGTACTGGCCGCCGACCCCGGCCACGACGTGCAACGCGGCCTTGCTCTCAATCCGCATGTGCCGCTGGAGGTGCTCACCCACCTGGCAGACACCACCAAAATCGGCTCCACCCTGTTGCCGCGGATCGCCGCCGCCTCGGGTGCCGAGGTCGAAGAGCTGGCTGTCTCGCCGAATCCGGCAGTACGGATGCTGCTGGCCGAGCGGCGCGATCTGCCGTCCGGGATTCGCGACGCGCTGGCCACCGACCCCGACGCCAAAGTGCTCAAATCCATCGCACCGCACCCGGGCCTGTCCGAAGCCCAACTACGTGCCATGGTGAACCGGCACGGGGTGCGAGTCATCGCCCAGGTGGCGAAAAACCCGGACGCCTCACCGGCATTGCTGGAAGACCTGACCCGGCACCGGCCGCCGGCGAAAAAGGCGTTCCGTGAGATCGCTGGGCATCGTAACGTGACGGCCCCGGCGCTGCTGGCCTGCCTGTCAGACGGGAAGGCCAGGCCCATCGCCGCCGGCCACCCCGGCCTGCCGCCAGAGGTCATCGTGGAGTTGCTCACCGATGACGACTGGCAGGTGGTGGAGGCGGCGGCCGCCAATCCGTCACTGCCGCCCGAGGTGATGTCGAAGCTGGTGCCCTGACCGTTCCACACGTGGGCGGTGCGCCATGAGCTCCTGGACACCGTGGCGCCGGAGGTCGTCGACGAGCGCACACGTGTGATCGAACTCGGGTCGTACCCTCCCCGGCGGCGCGTTCATCCATGGAGATACATCCACCGTTTCTCCTGAATGTAGTGGGAAGCTATATGGCCGATCCGGCCCGTCCGGTGGTTTGCTGCTGAGCATGGAGTCGACAACGGTTGAGAAACGAGTGGTCGTGCCCGCTCGCGAGGGTCGCGCGGTCACGGTGGCCGCCGGGCAGCGGGTGCGTGTGGTCGACCTCGAAGGCGGGCAGGTGGGCGACGTGTTCGCCTTCGGCGCCGGCGACGTGACCGAGCATCTCAGCGCCTCGCATACGCGCAGTCATACGAGTCGCCTGTTCCCGGCGGTGGGCGAGCAGTTCGTCACCGATCGTCGTCGCCCTATCTTGAGCCTGGTCTCCGACACCTCCCCGGGCCGGCACGACATGCTGATCGCCGCCTGTGATCCGGCGCGTTACGCCACGCTCGGCGTGCGGGAGGCTCACGCCTCGTGCGCGGAGAACCTGCGCCGGTCCCTGGCCACGCTGGGCCTGGCCGTCGCCGTCACCCCGCAGCCGGTCAACGTGTTCATGCGGATCCCGGTGCAGGAGTCGGGAGAGCTGCGCTGGCTGCCCGCCACCAGCCGACCGGGTGACGCGATCACCTTCGAGGCCGCCATGGACTGCGTGGTGGTGGTCTCCGCATGCCCCCAGGATCTGGTCGAGATCAACGGGAACAGCCCGACGTCGCTGGCAGTCGACGTATCGCCCACCGGGAACCACCCGGCCGTCACGAAATTCAAGGAGTAAGGACATCATGAGCGCTTCCACCTTTGGCGTACGGCACCCGTCGCTGGAGCCGGGGCGGCTGGGGGATCTGGAACTGGCCAACCGGCTCGCGGTCTCGCCCATGACCCGGGTCTCGGCCACCCCGGACGGCACCCCGACCCGGGAGATGGCCGACTACTACACCGAGCTCGCACGCGGCGGGTTCGGGCTGGTGATCACCGAGGGCACCTACACCGACACCCTTTACAGCCAGGGATACCTCAACCAGCCGGGAATCGTGTCGGAGGCGCAGGTGGCGGCCTGGCGGGAGATCACCGGCCGGGTGCACGCCGCGGGGGCGCCCATCGTGTTGCAGCTCATGCACGCGGGCGCGCTGTCTCAGGGCAGCCACTACCGCGAGGACACCGCGGGCCCGTCCGCCGTGCCGCCGCTCGGGGAGAAGATGCCCGAGTACGGCGGCCACGGGCGATGGGCGACGCCTCGGGAGATGAACCCGGCCGATATCGAGGAGGCGGTGCGCGGCTTCGTGAGCTCGGCGGTGAACGCGCGCGAGGCCGGGTTCGACGGGGTCGAGGTGCACGGGGCCAACGGCTACCTGCTGGACCAGTTCCTCACCGACTACACCAACCGGCGCGACGACTCCTACGGCGGTCCGATCGCCAACCGGGTCCGTCTGGCCGCGGAGGTGGTGGCGGCCATCCGCGCGGAGGTGGGGCCGTCCTTCCGCGTCGGGATCCGGTTGTCCCAGACCAAGGTCAACGACTTCACCTACCGCTGGCCGGGAAGCGCCCACGACGCGGGGGTCATCTTCACGGCGCTGGCCGACGCGGGCGCGACCTACCTGCACATCGCCAGCGAGGGCCGGGACTGGATCGAGACCGCGAAGCTGGAGGGCGGTGTCACGATCACCGGCCTGGCCCGCCGGGTGAGCGGCCTTCCGGTGATCGCCAACGGCGGTATGCACGAACCGGAGCAGGCCGCCCAGGTGCTGGCCGACGGTCACGCGGACATCCTGTCGGTCGGCCGGTGGGCGCTGGCCAACCCTGACCTTCCCCGCCGTCTGGCCGAGGGGGAGGCACTGGAGGACTTCGACCACCTGATGTTGCAGCCCATGGCGACGCTGGACAACACGCGCCGGTGGCGGGAGGCAGGTGCCCGTGCCGGGGTCTGAGCCGGCGAGCATGATGGCGGACATGAGTGAGACCTGGCACGGCGGGGCCGCCGCCGTCGTGACGTTGACCTTCGACGTGGACGCGGAGACGCCGATCCTCGCGCAGGGCCGCGACTACGCCCGGCACGCGAGCACGATGTCGCATCAGGCCTACGGGCCGGATGTGGGGCTGCCCCGCATTCTGGACCTGCTCGACGAACTCGGGGTTCCCGCGACGTTCTTCGTGCCGGGCTGGGTGGCCGAGCATCGCCTCGGCCTGGCGGGGTCGATCGTCGAGCGGGGGCACGAGGTGGCGCACCACTCCTACGGTCACCGGCCGCCCACGTCGATGACCCCGCAGGAGGAGCGGGCGGACTTCGTGCGGGCACTTGAGGTCTTCGCCGACCAGGGCATCGAGATCGCCGGGCACCGGGCCGCGCTGTGGGAGGCGAGCTGGCAGACCGCCCGGCTCGTCGCCGAGTACGGGCTGCTCTACGACTCCTCGCTGATGGGCGACGACCGGCCTTATCGGATCTCCGCCGGATCCGGTGAGATCGTCGAGCTGCCCGCGCACTGGTCGCTGGACGACTGGGAGCAGTACGCCTACCTTCCCGCGCCGCACATCGGGTCGGTCATCGAGTCGCCGGCGAAGGTGCTGGAGTTGTGGCGGGCGGAGCTGGACGGCATGCGGCACTACCGGTGCCTGTTCAACCTGTGCGTGCACCCCTTCCTGTCGGGCCGTCCCGGCCGGGCTCAGGCGCTGCGCCGATTCATCGAGTACGCGCTCACGTGCGGGGACGTACGGTTCGCTCGCTGCCGCGACGTCGCCGAGGCGGCGGCGGCCGACCCGGAGATCGCCACGCGCCCGCATCGGGAGCCGGTGGTGGATCCAGGGGTCTATCCCGTATAGCCCCGGCCGGAGCCCGCTCGTGGCTCCTCCCGCCGGGGTCAGCCCATCTCGTCGGCTTCGAGGGCGAGGAACAGGTCCACCCGGTCCTCGGTACGGCTCACGTCACGGCCGGTCAATTCAGCGATCTTGGACAGCCGGTTCCGCAGTGTGTTGACGTGAACGTGCAGGGAGGCGGCGGTGGCGGCCCAGTGCCCGTCGTGGTCCAGGAAGGCACGCAACGTCGCCTCCAACTCCCCGCCGCGCCTGGCGTCGTGCTCGCGCATCGGCACGAGCACGACGTCGGCGACGCCGCGCAGCGCCCCCGCGTCCTGCAGCCCGAGAAGCAGCCGGTGCGTGCCCAGTTCGGCGAAGGTCCGCACCACGGGCCCGCCGCGGCCGCGGCGTAGCACCCGGCACGTCTCCCGGGACCGCATCAGGGGTTCTCGCAGACCGGAGGAGTCGGCGGCGACGCCGCCGAGACCCACCACGGGGCGGCGTCCGGTGAATCGCCGCGCCACGACCTCCGCCAGCCGCTCCGCCAGCGACGCCAGCCCGTCCTCCGGGTATCGCCAGGACAGCACCGTCACCACGTCCTGGGTGCCGCCCGCCACGACGACCGGGATCCCCTCGGTCACGAAGAACTCCCCGACCACCTCGGCGAGACCGGGCAGCGTGGCCGCCTCGCCCTCGGCGAAGGCGATCGCGCACACGGCCAGCGGGCCTCCGGCGTCCACGCCGAACGCCTGCAGCCTGCCCGGAACCTCGGCCGCCCGCCGCCCGCCGGAGAGCACCATTTCCAGCAGTTCGCTGGCGAAACGAAGCTCGATCGCCTGCACCGCCTGTTGCTTGGCCACCTCAAGGCTGAGGAAGCGAGCCGCCTGCTCCAGCGCGTCCTGCTCGATCCGATCGAGAGCGCTGACCGGGCGAAGGCAGATCAGCGCGGCGTCGACATCGCCGACCGCTCCCACCAGGAACAGGGTCGCGCGATCGGCGGGACCCAGCTCCAACTCCAGCGCCGGCGGCCGGCGGGCCAGTCCTCTGGCCACCGCGTGGAGTTGCTCGTCGTCGAGCCGGGCTCCGGCGTCGGCGAGCAGCCGGCCCATCCGGTCGACCACCGCGAGCGGCAGATCATGATCGCGCCGAAGGACCTGGAGCACGCCGGAGGCGCCGGCTCCGCGCGAGATCGCCCTGGCCAGTGCGTCGCCCCTGCGTACCATTCCGACCAGCACGCTCTGGCGCTTCTCGGCGTACATGGAGGCGACCGTCTCGGAGACCGCGGTGAACGGCACATTCGGCGAGATCTCCAGCAGCGGCAGGTCCGCCTCCCGGCAGGCGTCGACCAACTCCCGCGGCGTCGTCGGAGTGGTCGCACGCAGGCCGAACATGACCCCCGCGGCCCCCGCCCGCCTCATGCTCGCCACGAACTCCGCCGGCGTCACCTGACCGAGCCACAGGCCGTTGGTCAGTACGAGCTCACGCTCGCGCACGTAATTCGAGGGGTCGGGCAACTCGGTGGTGTGAATCCATGTCACCTCCGCCTCCATCGCCCCGGGCGGGCCGGGAACAAGGACCCGCAGCTCCAAGGAGAGGGTCCGCACGAGGGCGCCAAGCGTGAACATCCTGTAAATATATCCAGCGTTCCGGTGGATATCTATAGATTCATACACTCCCTTTCGGGTGACCGTGAGTGCTTATGTGGTGCGCATCACTCAGGGAAGGAACCCCATGTCAATCAATGATCTCGCCGGAAGCGAGACGCAGGGCACGTCCCGCTTCGACGAGCACGGCATCGAGCCCATACCTCACACGGCCCGCGACTCCACGCCGTGGCAGCAGTTCTGGATCTGGTCGGGGGCCAACATCGCGCCGATCAACTGGGTGCTCGGGGCGCTCGGCGTCACGCTCGGCCTGAGCCTGCTGGAGACCCTGGCGGTGATCGCCGTCGGCAATCTCGCCGGGTGCGCGATCTTCGGACTGTTCAACGTCATGGGCCACCGCACCGGTGTGAACCAGATGGTGCTGAGCCGTGCGCCGTTCGGCCGCAGGGGCGCGGTCGTGCCCGGGGTCGTACAGGGCCTGCTGACCATGGGCTGGGTCGGCGTCAACACCTGGGTCGTGCTCGATCTGGTGCTGGCGGTCCTCGGGCAGATGGGCATCCACGGCGGCACCGGCCTGAAATACCTGGTGGCCGCGATCATCATGGTGGTTCAGCTGGGACTCGCGCTGTACGGCTTCTACGCCATCCGCACCTTCGAGAAGTACACGGTGCCGATCACCGTACTGGTCATGATGATCATGACGGTGCTCGCACTCGGCCAGGCCGATCCCAGCTGGACCGCCGCCACCGCGACCACCCCCGCGGCCAAAATCACCGCCGTCACCCAGCTCCTCACCGCCATCGGCATCGGCTGGGGCATCAGCTGGCTGCCGTACTCCGCGGACTACAGCCGCTTCATCAAGGTCCAGGCCTCCGGCAGGTCCGTGTTCTGGTCGACCGCGCTCGGCACGTACGTGCCGACGGTGTGGCTGGCCGCGCTCGGCGCGTGCCTCGCCGGCGCGGGCAGCGGCACCGACCCCTCCGGCCTGGTGATCGACGCGTTCGGCGTGATGGCGATTCCCGTCCTGATACTGATCATGCACGGACCGGTCGCCACCAACATCCTGAACCTGTACTCCTGCTCCCTGGCCGCGCTGTCGATCGGCGTACGCATCAAGCGATGGAAGGTGACCCTCATCGCCGGCACGGTGGCGTCGGCCGTACTGCTGGTGTTCGTCCAGGCCGACAGCTTCGCCCACGCCTTCGACCAGTGGATGGGATCGATCCTGGTGTGGATCAGCCCGTGGGCGAGCATCGTGCTGGTGGACTTCTTCATCCTGCGCCGGGGCAGAGCCGACGTGCCGTCGCTGTACCGTGACGACGCCTCGCCCTACGGCCCGGTGAACCACAGAGCGCTGATCAGCCTGGGCCTGGGGCTGATCGCGGCGTGGAGCTGGCAGTTCGGAACCGTCCCGGCGGCACAGGGACCGATCGCACGGGCGCTGGGCGAAACCGACTTCTCCTGGCTGTCGGGAAGCCTGGTCGCCGGCGGGCTGTACTACCTGTTCGCCGTCCGGGGCCGGAGGAGGCCGGCGGGAGTCCAGGACGTGATGCGTGAGGCGGCGCTGCCCCGATGAGCGCGCGAATCCGCATCCTGACCACCGGCGGCACGATCGCCTCCCGCCCGGACCCCCGGGGAGGGGTCAGCGTGGCGGTCCCCGGCCACGAACTGGTCACCGGAGCCGGACCGGCCGTGAGGGCCGAGGTCCGCGAAGTGATGCTCGCGCACAGCTTCAACCTCACCCTGTCGGACGTGCTGCGCCTCGCCGGGCAGATACTCGCCGAACTCCGCGGCCCCACCGTGAACGGCGTCGTCGTCGCCCACGGCACCGACACCATGGAGGAGACCGCCTATCTCCTCGACCTGCTCCTTCCTCCGGAGCACACCGCGGTGTTCACCGGCGCCCAGCGGCACGCGGCCGAACCGGACAGGGACGGGCCGCGCAACCTCGCCGACGCCGTACGGGTGGCCGCCGACCCGGCGGCGCGCGGACTCGGCGCGCTCATCACCATGGCCGGGCTCGTCCACGCCGCCCGGCACGCGACCAAGGCCCACACCCTCTCACCGGAGGCATTCGCCTCCCCCGGCCGTGGGCCGATCGGTGAGGTCTTCGGCGAGAGGGTCCGGATATCCAGCCGCCCCGTGCGGCCCCTCGGATTCGACCTGACCGAACTGGGCGACCTGTCCGCCCGGGTGGACATCGTGCCTGTCTACCTGGACGCCGACGGCGTGCAGATCGCGGCGTGCAGGGCCGCGGGCGCCCGCGGCCTGGTCCTGGAGGCGATGGGCGCGGGAAACCCCACTCCCGGGGTGCTCCGCGAGATTCGCTCATGCGTCGCCGACGGCATCGCCGTACTCGTCGCCTCCCGCTGCCGGCAGGGGCCGGCGACCCCGGTGTACGGCGCGGGCGGCGGCGCCGACCTCGCCGAGGCGGGCGCGGTGTTCGCCGGATCGCTGCGCGCGCCCAAGGCCCGGATCCTGCTCGCCGCGGCTCTCGCGGCCGAGTCGCGGACCGGCAGGGCTCTGGCCCGGCTGAGGCCGCACCTCGACCTCTGAAACGGGGTCGAGGCGCGGCGATGAGATCAGGGGTCTCAGCCGTCCTGAAGAAATTCCGGCGGTCGCCGGAGTGGAGCCGGCCTGGCCGACCGGTGGAGCCGGGAGCGCTCCGCCGGGGTTTTCAGTCCGGCGCCCCGGCCGTCACTGTGCGGGTACGGCGACCGTTTTCGCCAGGTAGGAGCCCGTGCGGCCGCTGTAGGTCCTGGCTCCGCTGTCCCACTCGCCAAAGGCGTACGAGGTGACGTTGGCGTCGTTCACCATCGAGGTGTAGCAGCTTGTGCCGCCGCTGGAGGGGGAGCAGCTGTACGTCCGTCCATCGCTGTTACGGATGATCCGGGCGAAGGGGGTGAACTGGTTTCGGGGGTCCCAGCCCGCGTTGCTGATCCGGGCCCAGGCGGCCCGGCAGGACGGGCTGTACCGAAGCTCCAGGAGGGCCTGCCCCAGGGTCAGGCTGTCGACGGTGCGTGCGTCGCCGCCGCAGTAGGTCTGGGGATTCCTCCCGTCGCAGGCCGAGCCCGAGCAGGCCGCCGCTACCTGGGCTCCCTGGGATTCCGGCTCCGGGCTGGCCGCGGCGGGGGAGGCCAGCGCGACCAGACCGAGAGCCGCTGCCGCCGCGCCCATGGTGACGGTTCTGCTGCGGAAGATCATGTTTCCTCCATCATGCGTGTGTGATGAACAATGCGCGGGGCCTCTGCCCCTCGTCGTTCAGGAAGGCATGAAGTGCCGTCGCCGGGCGGGCAGGATGTGGGCCGCCGTACGGCACCAACGAGGGATGGAAAGGGGGAGGCGGCGCACGCCGAACTCACCCCGAGTAGGAGTCGCGGATTCCCCGTCGCATGCATTCCCGAAGACTTCGCCTACTCCTTTTGTATACATTACTTCGCAGGATGAACAAAGGCATCTTGACAATGCTTGTTCGGAAATTTGCGTGAGGCCGTCTTGCTCATCGTGTCGTCGAAACTCAATATCGGCGAAACGACCTGCGGATTTTTCCATCTGACATGTCGATCGGCGAAGGAGTTTCCGTCGGTCTTGATGCGTGCCGTCGGACGGCAAGGATCGTCCATATACCGCGATTAGTTATCGTCCGTTTTCACGGGGGTCCTTTCCCTCTCGCCGGTCCCGAGGTCGTCAGAGGAATCAACGGACGGGGGTTTACGGCCGTCCTGATTGGTCACGGTCCGGAGTTGACGTTGAGCAGTTCTGTACCGAGAGGGGTGAGGGTGTGTATCACCGTGTTGCCCTGGCGAGTGGAGGTGATCAAGCCCGCCTCTCGCAGCGTGGTGGCGTGCTGACTGGCGGTGGGTGGTGTGCCGTCAATGCGCCTGGCCAACTCTCCCGTACTGCAGCCGCTCTCGATCACGCGTAGACAGGCGGCCCGGGTGGGTCCGAGGAGGTTCGCCAGAGTCTGGGGCCCGCGGCCGACTGCGGTGCCGGCCCACCATTCCAGCTCCCGGGCGATCGGATAGACCAGAACCGGCGGCAACCTGGGGTCGATGAAAGTGACCGGGACACGCCAGCAAAATGCCGAGGGCAACAACAGCAGGCCTCGCCCTGCCAGGCGAATCTCATGCTCGACGGGGTAGTTCACCTCCAGCACCGGTGGCTTCCACCGCATGGTCGGCCCCAAGCCGGACAGGAGTCCCTCACCGCCACGATCGAGCAGGGATCGAGCGCATATGGCCCGCTCGGCGTCGACGAGGGCCTGCATCTTCGGCCAGTACGGGGCGATCACCGCCCGGTGGTACGCGCGAAACGCCTCTCCGAGCTGGTTCAGCGCCTCCTGGTTCCCCTCTGCCAGCGGACGTACCCACAGCGGCACGTGCGGAAGAACCGCCAGCTCTTGGCGCAACCGGCGTCGTGGCGTGGCCAAAACCGCCTCGATACCCGCCTCCAGCCCCTGCGACGCCTGCGGTGGGGTCAGGAAATCGGGGAAATCCCCTACGGGCGGCGCCAGATGGCGCAACAACTGCACGTGCGATCGAGGTAGCCGGCGCAGCGCGGTTCGGGTTCGCGCACGCCACGGACCCAGAATCGCCCGGCTGTGGACGGTGTCGAGCAGAGTGATGCTCAGCACCGTTTCCCACAACGGGTCAGGCTGCCTCGCGAACCGGATGCGCGAAAGATCATCACTGGTGAAATGTATTCGAAGCGTCACGTAACCCCCGGTGGATCGGCTCCTATCGGGCCCCTCGTGCCTGTCACCCAGCGTTTTTTGGTCAGAACTGAAATATCTGGCGGTATACCCATTTGTCAAGGCAAGCTGCATAGCACGGAGGCGAGGGGCTCGGCCCGCTCTCTCCCCGCACGGGGAAGGGAATTCGACCTCGCCAGCACTGACACGCGCCGAGTTCACGACCAACGATCCGATGGGCCGGCCCACCACGGGAAGGGCCGGAAGAGCTCTTGGTCCTGCGAGGCGACCGAATGGGTTCCTCGGTGGAAATGTCCGTGGGGAGTGAAGGAGAAGGAATGCCAGGTAGCGTTCGAAGGAAATTGGGAGCCCTTGCGTTCACGGTCCTGCTCGGTATCAGCGCACCTCTAATCGGTGCCGCGCCCGCCCAGGCGGACGTTCCGGGGGATGTGCCGAAGGTCGCCGCAGCCGGTGCTTGGGGCTGCACTTACCCGTACGTATGCCTTTATGACGTCAACCACGTCATGCTCGAACGGTACCAAGTTGTCACCTCGGGCTTTCAGAACATCACCCGCTCAGGAATCTTCTATTACGTCAACACCCGCAACGACGACGTCGCCTACATTCGAAACGTGGAGGGCGGGGTAGGCTGCATGCCCGCCGGGAATCCGAATGCCGTCTACGCATCGACGAGCTCTGAAAGAGTGAACGGCGTCCGCATCGACTCCTCCTCTTCCTGCTCGGGTTACGTCTTACCCCGCATCTACTGACGCGCCTTCAAAGGGTGGAGGTGCTTCACGTCCTGACCGATGTCGACTCGGTCGACACGGCCACGCGGACCGCCCGGAGGACGCTCCTTTCGCAGCGTGCCTCACCCCTTTGGCGCGTTTCTCAACGGCTTTTGTTCGCCGATGTCGATTGTCGACGCACGTTGTCGAGGGTGATCAACCGTGCTTTCACGTCCGGTGGCCGGAAATCATCGCCACCGTCCGGTGGGCAGACCTCTCGTCATCTCAGGACGGGAAAGAGTCATCCCACGTCGGCGGCGAAAACATCCTCCGCGTCGATCGGTCCATCATTCCGGTTGCGAAATCGCTCCGGAACCGCCCATCCATTCAAAAACCAGAGGTCAGGTATGACCTCAAAAATGTGACGCCGAACGGGGAGGAGAGCGGAATGCGGTTTCACCGGCGAGCCGTCGCCGTACTGGCGGCGGTGGCGGCCGTGCTGGCGGTGGTCTTTTACCCGCTGGACGAACCGGCTCCCGGCCGGCTCGAAGCCGCGTCCGCCAACACCGTGCGGTCCCTCACCGAGCGGGAGAAAGACCTGCTGCACGACGCCGAGGAACTGCTGACGCGTTCCTGCATGGCAGCTCGCGGCTTCAAGGTGTGGGTCGTCCCCCGGAATCCACTGGCGGAGGACCGCGACTTTCCATTCGTTGTCGACGACGTGCTGTGGGCCTCCCGGCACGGCTACGGCAGGGATATCCAAGCCCAACGCGAACGGCTTCGCACATCCGACCCGAACCGGCGGTATTTCGCCGATCTGTCGCCGACGGAACAGCGGCGCGCGTTGGACGCCCTCCACGGCAGACAATCCGCGAAGCGCCTGCAGGTCAGCACCCCGAATGGCATGACCGTCGGCCGGATCGACGACGGCTGCGTCGCGCAGGCCCAGGAGGAGCTCTACGGGGACCTGGGCGTTTGGTTTCGCGTCACAACGGTGACCGACGCGCTCGTCGAAATCCGCCAACGGCAGGTCGTCGCCGATACCGAATTCACCAAGTCGATCAAAACCTGGTCCACATGCATGAATGCGGAGGGATTCCATTATGCGGATCCCCATGAAGCACGCGCCTCGTTCGCGGACCCGGACAATGCCGTCCCGTGGGAGAGGGAAGTGCGCACGGCGGTCGCCGAGGCCAGATGCGCGACGAGCAGCGGCCTGTCCGGTACGGCCCGCCGTCTGAACCAGCGATACGACGACCACCTGCGGCGTTCGTACTCGGACGAGGTGAGCACCAGGCTGCGACTGGAAATCGCCGCGCTGGAACGCGCTCATTCCATCGTCCAGACCACATAAGGCCGACCGAACCAATCGGTCGGGAAGAGAAAAGGGAGAACAATGAACAGAAGAAGCACCGCCCTGGCGGCCCTGGGAATCGCCGCCCTGGCTCTTTTCGCCACCCCCGGCGTCGCGCAGGCAATCGACCGGCCGACGCCCAAGCCCGTAACCGCCCCGTCGTCGACCGACACCGCGATCACCTCGTCGTCGCCCGACTCCGCTTTGGCGGCGGCCCCGGACGGCTATCTCTACGCATGGGTGGGCGCCAACAAAGGCGGCGCCTGGTGCCGCTGGTTCAACGACGACACCAACTGGGACACCTGCTCCGGAGCCGTCTCCAACATGGAGATGCGCAATTTGGCGAGCTCCCTGGAGAATCGCGGCTACACCGGCTCGTACGATGACGTCAACCTGTACTACAGCCCGAGCTACGGCGGCTCCAGGAACTGCCTGCCCAACGGCTACTACCTCAACAACCTGACGGGCATCTACTTCCTGTGGGACGGCAAGGCCGGCCAGGGCCAGTCGATGAACGACAACATCGCCAGCCACCGCTGGGCGAACTCCTGCTGAGGGCCGGCGGCAGAACGGCGCCGGCGTCTTCGTGATCCGAGCGAGCCGCGGCATCCGACGAAGGGTTTCTTACTCCGCACGACAAAGGGAGAACCCCCTTGGCCGGATGCCGCGGTTCCAACGTCGAATGCGTGGAACCAGTCGTTCCCGCAGAAGAGGACGACCTCGGATCCCCGGGGGAATCAATCGTCGGTGCTGGACTTCCAGCCGGAAACGATTCGATCGACTCGCAGGAGAGTGGCACGACGGGTATCCAGAGACCGGCGGGGGAGAGCCGCGACCGCCGGGGTGGTCGCGGGCGGTGGTGCGACCTGGATCACGCCGGCTCTGTCCCGGCTCCGTCGGGGACGGGGGCCGGATTCGCGGACGCTCCGCGATTTCATCGAGCGACGGTCGCCGACAGGCCTCAAGTGGATCTTCGCTCGTTAATGGTGTAGATCATTGAGCCGTGGACGACCGGTTGAAACGTGGTGCTCTGACCGATGACGAGTGGGCACGGCTGGAGTTGTTGTTGCCTGCTCCGGCCCGGAGGGGTAGACGGTGGGCTGATCACCGGGTGATCGTCGATGGGGTGTTCTTCCGGTTCAGGACCGGCTGTTCCTGGCGGGGGTTGCCGGAGGTGTACGGCAGTTGGAAGACGGTTTACGGCCGGTATCGCCGTTGGTCGGCGGATGGCACCTGGAAGATGATCCTGGATGCGTTGCGTCCCGTTGGGGATGAGGTCGGCGGGCGGGCTTTCGGTGCCCGGCCGAGGGTGCCGGAGGACATCCGGCCCTGGAAGAGGTTCGAGGTCGCGGACTGGTGATCGCGGGTCGCGACCTCAGGGGGAATGACTCCGGAGGCCGGGTGGGCCTCCGGGGTGCGTTCGGCTTCTGGGCCCGGGAGAGTGCGGTCGGGGGAATCTCGGGATCGGTGGGGCTTGTTCCTTTTTCGCTCCGGGGCATCGAATGAGTAAGCCGCCTTCTCCTGCTCGACGGAGCGCGGCCGTACCGGTTGCGGCATGGTCCGTCCCGCGCGGGCGACGTCAGGCGGGCCACCGCGCGAAGACCGGCGACGTGCGCTCACTGGAGGTGTGGGGTGTTCCCATCCGGTGCCGAGTGCTGGGTTCGGACGCGGCGGGCGATCGTGACGATCTCGCGGCTGGTTTCGGTGATGGGACCCCGGTGCCAGTCGCCGTACTGATCCTCGATGGTGAACCCGGCCCCGGTCAGGAACGTGGCCAGCGCTGGGACGTCGAGGAAGCGTAGGCTTGCCCGGTCGACGCGGAGGACTGTGCCGTCGCGCTCGGCGGTGGTCTCGGTGAACGTGACGACATCGCCGGCGACGGACTCAACGTCATGCCACATGCGTAGCTTGCGTCCGGTGGCGCCTTCGATGTCGAAGGCGTTCGACGGGTTCCAGCTTTCCCAGGCGCGAGCCTGCGGGTGGCGGGTACCGAAGACGAATCGGCCACCGTCGCGGAGCGAGGTGCGGATCGCGGTCAGGGAGGCCCGCAGCTCGTCGTCGGTGACCAGGTGCTGGAAGGCGTTGCTGGTCATCGTGGCCAGGTCGAACTCGTCGTCCCAGGCGGCGTCGGCGGCGACGCCGGAGACCCATGCGATGTCGGTGCGGCGTTTGGCCCGATCCAGCATGCCGTGGTCGGGGTCGAGACCGACGAGACGTCCGGTGTGACCAAGATCGCGGGCGCGGTGCAGCATGCTCCCGGTGCCACAGCCGAGATCCAGTACGGCACCGGCCGCCATCACGAGTTCGGTGCAGAAGACGACCTCGGGGTAACGGGCGGGGTCCCACGGATTCATCACGTCGTAGAGAGCCGCGGCCTCGGCATCGGAGAACATTCCGGCAGTATCCACAAACGGCCGACGACAGCCAACCGAATTACGCCGGTGCGCCGCTGCACCGCTGTCGAGCCCAGCCCGCCGGCATCGCCTCGAACACCGCCTGGGCCGGCCCGATGCTCGACGATCCGGACTCTACGTATTCAGGCACACTCTACGCAATTGGGACACTGCCGGATCACCGATCGGGCGGTGAAAATCGTCACGTTGACTCAAAAGTTAGCCATGCCTAACCTAAGTTCCCTCTGTCTTCCGGTGACTGTCATACCTGAGGTGAACTGTGTCTTTCCCGACCCTCGCGGCGGTTTCGCCGCCCCCGACGCCGCTGGGGCCCTTCTCGGACTCCGCAGTGGCATGGGCGACATGGATCACGCTCATGGGATTCGCCGGTGTGGTCGCACTGGCTCTTTTCGCCGCGGGACCCACGGCCCGGCGGGTCGGCGCAGGCGTGCTCGCCCCCGTCACGGCGCGGCTGGCGCGAGCCGCCGTCGCACTCGGAGTGCTGGCGGTACCGGCGGTGCTGACCGATCTCGCGCACGGGGCATCGGAGTCCGGAGGATACGACTACGCCGCGGCCTGGAACTCGCTGTACGACGGCAGCGCCACCGGGCTCCTGTCCGGCCTGGAGGTCACCCTCGCACTGGCGGGTGCCGTGCTGGTCGCTCCGCTCGCGTTCCGGGCCGTGGTCGGCGGCCGGGCGAGGTCGTGGCTGCTCGGCATCGGCCTGGCCGCGGGCGCGGTGGCGCTGGGCACGACCAAGTTCCCAGCCGAGGTACCCGACGACTGGGGCCGGGCCGGGTTCGAGACCGCGATATGGATGGTGCACCTGTTCGGCGGCGCGACCTGGATCGGGGGGCTGGCCGGACTGCTGCTGCTCACCCTGCCCGGAGGGGTTCCGGAGACCGCGCGAGGCGCGTTCTGGTCGGGGGCCGTCCGCCGGTTCTCCGTGCTGGCGATGAGTTGCGTGGCGGCGATCATGCTGTCCGGTCTGTTCCTGTACTGGGAGCATGTCGACGGCCCTTCGCAGCTGTTCACCACGATGTACGGCCGGGTGCTGGGCGTGAAGATCCTCATTTTCGGCACCATGCTGCTGCTCGGCGTCTTCAACCAGTTCTGGCTGCATCCCCGCATCGAGGCCCTGCGGGCCGGCGGTGACCAGCGGAACCTGCGGACCATCCTCCTCCGGCGGTTCCCCGCCCTGCTCGCGGTCGAGCTGTTGCTCGGCATGACGGTGCTGTTCGTCGCGCCCTTCCTGCACGGCTCGGCCCGCAACCAGGCCTTCCAGGCCGAAGCCGCCGCACACGCCACCTCGCTGTCGGCGGAGCTGCCGAAGATCCCCGCCAAGCAGGTCAGCGCATCCACCTGGACGTGGGGCACCGCCGAGACCCTTCTTGTCATCGCCGCCATGGCCGCCGGCTACCGCGTGTCGGGACGCATCGCCCGGAGCCGGACCACGGCGGCCACCGCCGCGGCAAGAAAAGAACCCGACGGCCTCGTCGGCGTGTAGCCGCCGTTCCGAGCGCGCCGACATGGGCGACTACGGGGGAGGGAGACGGAAGGACATCGTGGGTGGCGGCAGGTGCCGTCCGGCGCCTTGGCCGCAGCGATCTCCCCCGTCGTGCCCGACCTCATCGCGATCCGTTCGCAACGATGATCATGCAAGAGTGCCTTCTGGCGCATAGGTCGCTCTTGCGAGTATTTCGCAATAAGAGTACGTTTCTGGGGGTGTTTGTCCCTTTTGATGGAGCGATCGCATGAGCTCACCCGCCGCCACCTCGCCCTCGCGGCGCAGGCACCCCCTGTCCGGCGGGGAGTGGAGTCGCGTCGCCGGAATGGCCGGCTTCATCGCCGCGCTGCACATCGTGGGCTGGTTCTCACTGATCGCGTTGATCGCCCCGCACAACTACCAACTGGGCCAGGCGGGAGCCTTCACCGTCGGCCTGGGCCTGACCGCCTACACCCTGGGCATGCGGCACGCCTTCGACGCCGACCACATCGCCGCCATCGACAACACCACCCGCAAGCTCATGGCCGATGGCCGGCGCCCGGTCTCGGTGGGATTCTGGTTCTCCCTGGGGCACTCCACCGTCGTCTTCGCCCTGTGCCTGCTGCTCGGCCTCGGCGTGCGCACCCTCGCCGGCCAGGTCGAAGACGACGCCTCCGCCCTGCAGACCGTCACCGGCCTGATCGGCACCCTGGTCTCCGGCGTCTTCCTCATGATCATCGCGGTGATCAACGCCGTGGTCCTGTGGCAGATCGTGAAGGTCTTCCGGCAGATGCGCCGCGGCGCCTACGACGAAGCCGCCCTGGAAGCGCAACTGGACAAGCGGGGGTTCATGAACCGCATCCTGGGCGGAGCCACCAAGGCCGTGCGCAAGCCGTGGCACATGTATCCGATCGGGCTGCTGTTCGGCCTCGGCTTCGACACCGCCAGCGAGATCTCCCTGCTCGTGCTGGCCGGAGGAGCCGCCGCGTTCAGCCTGCCGTGGTACGCGGTACTGACCCTGCCGGTGCTGTTCGCCGCGGGGATGAGCCTGCTGGACACCATCGACGGCTGCTTCATGAACTTCGCCTACGGCTGGGCGTTCTCCAAGCCCGTGCGCAAGATCTACTACAACATCACCGTCACCGCCCTGTCGGTCGCCGTCGCGGTGCTCATCGGCGCGATCGAGCTGATCGGCCTGCTCGCCGACGAACTCCGCATCCAATCCGGGCCGCTGGCCGCCATCGCCGCCCTGGATCTCAACGACGTCGGCTACGCCATCGTCGCCCTGTTCGTCGCCACCTGGGTCGTCGCGCTGGTGGTGTGGCGCCTGGGCGGCATCGAGCAACGCTGGTCGGCCGACGTCCGCCCGGCCGACGCCGACAACTGACCCCGGCCCGGACGGCCGGGCGACCTTCCCACGCACCGCGGACGTCCGGCCGGAGTCCACGACAGCCGCGAACCCACACTCTGCGGGGAGCGCGCGCCCACGACTTCCGAACGTCTCCGCCCCGTGGCGGACGTGCCGCACGCCACCCCATCAGCACGCCGACCTCCGGCCATCGGCAGGGGATCGGTCCGGCCCTTGATCGGCGGTCCCGCTCGGCAGCGCCTTGGGACCGAGAGCCTGGAAGGCTTTCACGAGGGCCTGAACGGCGCCCCGCCGGTCGGTGCGCCGGCGCGCGACATGGTGCGTCAGATCTCCGCAGAAGAGTCGTCCGGCGCCCGCCGTCGGTTCATGGAGGAGTTCCCGAAGGCTTTCGGCCTCAGCGAGCACGAGGAGTGATCGGTGTTGCTGCTCGAGGGGGAACACGGACCACGGAGTCAACGACTCCTGCCGCGAAAGGCTCGCCGAGATGTTCGCAGCAACGACCACGCGCGGGCCGGCCCCGGTCGCCGGCCTTGCGCCGGGCCGGTGTCGTTCGCCTACCGGGTCTGGTCGGTGGGGCGGATGAGGATCTCGTTCACCGCGACGCGCTCCGGCTGGGTGACGGCGTACACGACCGCGTTCGCGATGTCCTCGGGCTGCAGGGTGCGCATGGAGGCGGCCATGTCCTTGGCGGCGGCCTGCATCGTGGGGTCGGTGATGTGGTCGGTCAGTTCGGTGGCGACGAAGCCGGGCTCGATGGCCACGACCCGCACGCCCTGGGCGGTGACCTCCTGCCGCAGCGCCTCGGTGAAGGCGGTGATGCCGAATTTGGTCGCGGCGTAGGCGCCGTTGCCGGCGGACGAGATCCGTCCCGAGGTCGAGGAGACCTGTACGACGGCGCCCTTGCGCTCCAGCAGGTGCGGCAGCGCCGCGTGGACCGTGTACATCGACCCGAGCAGGTTGGTATCGATCATGCGCGTCCATTCCGTGGTGTCCGCACCCGCGATCGGGCCGGCGAGCATCACCCCGGCGTTGTTCACCAGGATGTCCAGTGCGCCGAAGTGCTCGACGGTCTTCGCGATCGCGGCCCGCACCGACTCCTGGTCGGTCACGTCCAGTTCGAGGGCCAGCATCTGGTCGGGCGCCTTGCTCGCCAGAGCCTCCAGCCGGTCGACGCGCCGGGCCCCGACCGCGACCCGGGCCCCCTCCGCTGAGAGGGCCAGCGCGGTGGCCTCGCCGATGCCCGACGACGCTCCGGTGATGAGGACGACCTTTCCGTCCAGCGTGTTGCTCATGTTCTTCCTTTTCCGAATCACAGGTTCCCCGGCCCGCTCGGCCGTTCGGGTACATCACCTAAACGGACCGGTCGGTCATTTTTAATGCTAACACCGAAACGGACTGGTCGGTCATGTTGGGCGGTAGGCTGATGGGGGAGGGAGGCGTATGACTGGAACGACGTCCGTCGGCTCATCACGCAGTGACGCGGTGCGCAACCGTCGACTGCTGCTGGACGCCGCGGCTGAAGCGTTCGCCGAGTGCGGAGTCGAGGTGTCCATCGGTGAGATCGCGCAACGCGCCGGGGTGGGGAAGGGAACGGTCTTCCGCCACTTCTCCTCCAAGGAGGAGCTGCTGGCGGCGATCATGCTCGGCATGCTCAACGAGCTCGTGGACACCGGCACCGCACTGCTCACCGCCGACGATCCCGGCCTGGCACTGCGGGAGTTCATGACCGCCGGCGTGGAGATCTTCGTCAGGGACCGGGCGTTCTGCGAGGTCATCGGACGCCCGTCCTTGCAGCACGCGCAGGTGCGGGACGCGATCGACCGCCTGTGCGATGTCGCGGAAGGGCTCACCGCCCGTGCCCGCCGACAGGGCATCGTCCGCCCGGACATCACCGGCACCGATGTCGTCCTGATACTGGGAGGCATCCAGCACACGGCGGCGCCGCTGCTCATCGCCGAGCCGCAGGCATGGCGCCGGTACCTGGAGCTGATCCTCGACGGCGTCACCACCGGCACGGGGCGAAGGCTGCCGTACCCACCGCCGAGCCGGCTGCCCCTGATCGATCCGGACCCCGACCCCGGGCGCTGATCCGAGCGACTCTCGATGCGGGGGTGCCGTCACGCCGTAACCGCCGTGCCGTCAAGCAGCGTGGTGCGGATCTGTTTGCGGGAGGCGATGCCGAGCTTGGCGAAGACCTTGCGCAGGTGCCATTCGACGGTGTGCGGGCTGATGAACAGCTGAGCGCCGATCTCGGGGTTGGTCAGTCCGTCGCCGGCCAGGCGCGCTATCTGCGCTTCCTGGGCGGTGAGCGTGGCGCGCGCCTCGGCCGGGCGCTTGCGTATCGTCTCGCCGGTGGCCTGCAGTTCGCGCCGGGCGCGTTCCGCGAACGCCTCGGCCCCCATCTGGGTGAACATCTCATACGCGGCGCCCAGGTGCTCGCGGGCGTCGAGACGGCGGTTCTCCCGGCGCAGCCACTCGCCGTACAGCAGCCGGGCACGGGCGAACGTGATCCGGACCTCGGTACGGCCGAGCCGCTCGATCGCCTCACGGTACAGAGCCTCGGCGGCCGGTCCGTCGCTCACCTGGGCACGCGCGACCGCCGAGGTGCCCAGCGCCCAGTCGGTGCCGCTGGCCTGTGCCATCTCGTCGAGTCGTCGGGCGGCTTCGGCCGCGCGGGCCGGCCGTCCGCTCCGGGTGGCGGCCTCGACGAGCTCGACCATGGACCTGATGAACGGTCCGCCGAGTTCCTGCGGGTGCTCGCAGCCCCGCTCGGCCGCGACGTACGCCTCCTCGTAGCGGCCCAGGCTGTTGTAGAGCACGGAGCTCGCCCATTGGCCGGCGGTCTGCACCTTGCCTTCCCCCGCCAGGAGCGTGTCTCGCGTGATCGTTTCGATCACCTGGCGTGTCGCGGCTTCCCGGCCTTTCCACGGTTCGACCACCAGGGCCGCGTAGTGGGCGAAGACGCGACTGCCCGTCGCCTCACCGATCGTCGCCGCCTCGGCGACCAGCGCGTCGGCGACGGCGAGCTCACCGGCCATGGCCCGATTCGAGGCAAGCATGTGAAGGGCCGACGGCAGCACCGACAGAGCCCCCGTCTCGCGGGCCAGGTCGACCAGCCCCGCCGAGAGCGCCGACCAGTTGTCGAAGTCCCAGACGTTGTGGGCCAGGCGGCACGCGAGCGGGAGCCAGCCAAGGCCTTCCTGCCTGGAGATCCCTTCGGTGCGGAAGGCGTCCAGGGCCTGCCGCACCATCGGCACGCCCGCCGCGTACCCCTCGGTGGACATCACCGCCAAGCCGTTCAGGAGCAGATCGTCGCGCCCCGGTCGTGGCCCCGGCGGCGCGGCGAGAGCCGCTTGGGCGATGTCCACCAATTGGGCGCCGCTCGACAGCCGACCGGCGGTCATGGCCGCTTCCAGGGCGTCACGATAGGTCTCGCGGGCCAGTCCGGCGTCCAGCGGCTCCAGGCGCTTGGCGGCTCTGAGCAGCAGTGGCAAGGCGGCGCCGGCGCTTCTGGAGGTGAACATGATCTGACCGCGCAGCAGACCGGCCTGGGCGAGCTCGTGCTCGTCCAAGGGGCTGAGTTCGGCGGCGTCCAGCAGTTCGAGCGCGGCGTCGAACCCGCCGGCCTGGTACTTGGCCCGTGCCGCCGTCAGCGCTCTGGCGCCGCGGCGTGCCGGATCGGGGGTCAGCTCGGCCGCCCGCTCCAGGAACGCGGCGGCCGCGGCGACGCCGCCGCGTGCCTGCGCCCGGTCGGCACAGCGCTCCAGTTCGGCGGCCACCGCCTCCTCTGGGCCGGCTGCGGCGTTGGCCAGATGCCAGGCCCGGCGTTCGGGATCGGCGTGCGGATCGGTCGCGTCGGCCAGCGCGCGGTGCACGCTCTGCCGGTCCTGCGGGGCCGCCACGTGGTAGGCCGCCGAGCGCACGAGAGGATGGCGGAAACGCACCCGGGTCCCGATGGTGATGAGCCCCGCCGCTTCGGCCGGCGCCGCGGCGGCGGCGTCGATTCCCAGCAGCTCCGCCGCGCGGGTCAGCAAGGTCACATCGCCGACCGGCTCGGCCGCCGCGATGAACAGCAGTCGCTGCGTGTCGGCAGGGAGCGAGGTGACCCGCCGCAGGAAGCTCTGCTCGATCTGGCTGGCCAGCGGCCGTATGTCGGGCCGCCCGAACCCGCCGGCCAGCTCCGCCGGCGTCAACCCCCGGGGCAGCTCCAGCAGGGCCAGCGGGTTTCCCTGCGTCTCGGCGACGATCCGATCCCGTACCCGCTCGTCGAGCCGCCCGGGCGTCACCGAGTCCATCAGGGCGCGAGCGTCGCTGTCGCTCAAGCGCCCCACCTGAAGGTGCCGCAACCCCGTCAACTCGTGTTCCAGGCCGGGCTCACGCACCGCGAGCACCAGCCCGATCCGCTCGGCGAGCAGGCGCCGCGCGACGAAGGCGAGGGTTTGCGCGGAGACCCGGTCCAGCCACTGGGCGTCATCGACGAGGCAGATCAGTGGTTCCTTCTCGGCGACGTCGGCGAGCAGGCTGAGCACCGCGAGTCCGACCAGGAAGCGATCGGGCGGGGTGCCCGCGCTCACGCCGAACGCCGTCTCCAGCGCGTCGCGCTGCGGGCCCGGCAGGCTACAGAGACGATCCAGGAACGGGGCGCACAGCTGATGGAGCCCGCCGAAGGCCAGCTCCATCTCGGACTCGACGCCCGCCGCCCTGGCCGTCCGGCAGCCGGACGCGCTGTCACGCGCGTACTCCAGCAGCGCCGTCTTGCCGATGCCGGCCTCGCCGCGCAGGATCAGTACCGAGCTGTGGCCGGCCTGCACGGTGGCGACGAGCTGGTCGAGCGTCTGGCATTCGATCTGCCGGCCACGCAGTTGCAACCGGGGATCCGTGCCGGCCATCAGCACCGCCCACCCGGCACTCCGGCGTTGATGTCACGGCCGGGAGAGGTCACACCGTTGCGGCTCATGTGCTCGTTCCTTTCCGGGGATCGCCGCTCAGCCAAAGAAGGGGAGGAGGTCATGGGGCTTCCATATTTGTCCGTGTTTCGATGATGATTTGGGTGCGCGCGTGGCAGCCGTGCCGTCGGCCATGTCGGGTCTGTCCCGAACGGGGTGCGCGAGACCATGGAAGCAGGCGTGGCGATCGTAGGTCGAGGCAGAATGACAGGCACAAGTAGCCGGTCGGTTGTACCCGCCATCGGGCGAGGGGGCGTTGGAGCACGGCTGTTCGAGGAATCCGGTGGGGCCGAGCAAGCCGCTGAGATGGTCAGCGAACTCGAGGAGATGGCCGGGCCCGGCGCAGCGACTCGTCCCCGTCGCCCCCGCGCTGAGTCTTCTCACCCGTGGACGTCTCCTGGGAGAAGGGGGCGTTCCCGCGCGGAAGACAACCCACGACCAGGTTCTCGGTAGCGATCGCCGCAAACCAGCGGATATCGCTGACCAGCGAAGATACGAAGCGGGGGGAGATTATGGCCGCTTCCGGTGTCCTCGGCGTTACAGACTCGTCGGCTTTCGGTGGCACGGTATTCAGCGGGCACATATTCGTTGGTTTCGCGGCGGATGGCTACGGTGACCGCAGCCTGCGGCGGAAAGGCGACTCTTCGAGTTGCGTGGAGGTGGCGAAATCGAGTCGTAAGCAAACCGGCGTAGTTCACCTCGACTAAGGTGTCGTCGTATGAGTCACGTCGAGCCGAACATGCCGGTGAACACAGTCGGCAACTCCCCGTATATACAGGGAGAACTTTCCAAACTTGCCGAGCGTTATGGTTTGCGGCGTGCTGCTGCACGCCCCAGTCTTCCTACGTACCTGCGCCAGATGTGGGAACGACGGCACTTCATCACGACGTACGCGACGGCGCGGAACGTTTCGACGTACAGCGGCTCTGCTCTCGGTCGGCTGTGGCAGGTTCTCACCCCCCTGTTCAACGCCGCTATCTATTATGTGATGTTCGGTATAATCCTTGGCGGCAAGGGTGACATTCATAATTATCCGGCATTTCTTATTGTCGGAATGTTTATCTTTTCTTATACTCAACGGTCGATAACCAGTGGCGCTAAGTCGATCTCGGGCAACCTGGCGCTGATTCGTGCCCTGCACTTCCCTCGCGCGGCACTTCCCCTGGCCTATACGATCCAGGAACTCCAGCAGCTTGCCATCTCCATGGGAGTGCTCGTCGCGATCGTATTAATAACGCAGGAGCCGATCACCTTACTTTGGTTACTCATCCCTGTCATTTTGATCATGCAGACGATGTTCAATATCGGCGCCAGCCTCTTCATGGCCCGAATCGGCTCCACGTCACGCGACGTCAACCAAATGCTGCCGTTCGTTATGCGCACCTGGCTCTATGCTTCCGGCGTGTTTTTTTCCATCCAGGAAAAAGTGGTTGAAGATGCTAATTTGCCGCAGTGGGTGGCTGACCTGATGTACCTCAATCCCGTCGCCTCCTATATCGAATTCATGCGGAATATTCTCATCGAGTCACATAATCCTCCGCACTGGATTTGGATATCCTGCACCTTCTGGGCGATTTTTTCCCTTGTTCTTGGCTTCTGGTATTTTTGGCGCGCCGAAGAAAAATATGGCCGTGGCTGAGCCGTATGCGGATCTGTCGGGCTGAGCGGGAGTTGGCGTGCGCCCTCGGTGTTCTCGCCCGCTGTTTCCCAGATGTCGGCGTCCCGGCCGAATCTTGTGGCGGGTTTTGATCTCTCGCCGGATAGATCACCGGTTTCCATTGCCATGCAAGATCATCTGCTCGGATCGTCCCCATTCCGGAGTCTGCCCGCCCCGGCGAGAGCGTGTCTTTGATCTTTCAGATGTGGGTGGTGCTCGTCTCGAAGACGCGGTCGGCGGCGGCTTGCTCGGCCTTGCCGGTGCGGAAGTAGCGGGCCGCGCTTTCGGCGGGGACGCCGGCTGAGCCGATGAGGATGTCGACGCCGCGGCCCGGGGCGAGAAGGCGTCTGGCGAAGACGCTCTGAAGGTCGTCGAGATCGAGAGCGTCGGCCTCGACGTTCTCGATGCCGGAAAGGGCGTCGCGTGCGATCTCCGCCGGGCCACCGGCCCTAGACGCACAGCCCGGCCGTGCGCGCGACAGGCGCACGGCCAGGCCCTCACCTCGAGATCTCGGTGTTACGGCTGCGGACGGCGCCGTCTGATCAGCTCTGTGACCAGGTACGTTCCAGCGAGCATCACCACCGGTGTCACCACCGCCCCGATCAGAAGACCGGCGAGCACGTCATGCGGATAGTGGACGCCGGAAGCGATTCTCGTAAACGCGCCCAGGAGCGCCAACGGGACGACCACCGCGGCCAAGCGCCGCCAGACGACGAGCGCGGCGACCGCGACGGCTCCGGCCACAACCGCGTGGTTGCTCGGAAACGACCAGTCGCCCGAGGGCGGGCATGCGCTGATCGTCATGACGTTCCCGAGCGCTCGGCAGGGACGTTCTTCCTCGACCAGCACTTTGACAGTCTCGGCGATCACATAGGCCACGGTGGTCGCAACAGGGGCGAGCACCGCCAGAGCCATCGCGGGCATGCCCTTGCCGCGTGCTCTCCAGATCACGGCGATGAACACCGCGATCGAGCCGATGATCAGGGCCAGGCTGCCGGCCGCGATGGCGGCGCGCACCCAGGCCGGGGCTTCCTGCGTCAAGCCGACGATTGCCTGGTAGCCCTCGACACTGGGCTCGGGCGGCGCTGCGATCGTCATCCACTTTCCCGTTCCGCTCATACGACCTGGTGCGGCCATGATGGCAGGAATCGCCCCGCACATGATCATCATTGATGAAACCGGCCCTGGCGAGGGCGAGGGTCGACGAATCCGACCGTTGGTGATCAGTCCGGGCTGGATATTCACTGGGCCCAACCGGTGCGTGTTCGTAGGATCGGCGCATGACGGACGAGAATGAGTGGGCAGGGGCAGTACAGGCGGCTATCGATGGCGAATTGCGGCTCCTCGATCCTGAGGTGCGTGCTTCTCCGGCCCTTGTCCGGGAGCTTCTGGATCCGGAGTTCACAGAGATCGGAGCGTCTGGACGCTGGTGGGACGTGGAGTCGATCATCACGATGATGAGCGCGGAAACCGTGGCTTCGAAGTCACCGGTCAAGGTCAGCGAGATGTCCGGGGTCGAGTTGGCGCGGGGGATCGTTCACCTGACCTACTTTTCCGACTGGCAGGGGCGCCGGGCACGGCGGAGCTCCTTGTGGCGACTGACGGAGACGGGCTGGCGCGTGTACTTCCATCAGGGCACTCTGGCCGACTGAGTGCCGGGCACTCAAGGGCGTCATAATGGAGCCGAGTCGCCGTCGCTGCGGCGGACGCCGAGCCGGGCGGATTCGACCCGGCCGCCGCCGGTGTGACAGGTGGTTGAAGTTCCGTGTCACATCACCTCAGACCCGCGGCAACCACGAACGGTAACCGCCGTCGCGCAAAGCTGCTTCGGGAGAACGCGGCCTTCCCTGTTGATCATCCTGAGGATCCAGCCCTTTTTCGAGTGCGGTAAGCGATCTGCTGGCATGCCCGTGAGCAGTATCGGCGGGGCCGTCCGGTGACGGTTTCGGGGGTGGCGTCGCCGCACACGGCGCACCTGGGGGCCGGGGTGAGATCGTCCGTAGTTTCGTCACAGGCGGGCGTCTCGCTGGTCGCCGTGGCGGGTGTTTCGTCACAAGGGGCGCTGGGCGGGCCGGGCTGCGCGAGCGGGGGCCGGTCGCGCCGGATGGCCTCTGCCGGAGGCTCGACCGGCCGCGGGAGGGCCGCGGCGATGAAGGCGAGGACGCGCTCCAGCCCGTACCGGAACTGGTCGTCGCGGCTCAGGCGCGGCTGGCGCGACTCCATCACGATCTTGGTGAAGATCGGGTACTCCCCGCTGTCCACCAGCTGGTGGACGCGCGGGGAGCTCCGTGCCATCCACTCCGACTCGCTGAGCCCGCTGCGGCGGGCCTCCTCGGCCCAGCTGATCTCCTCGCGGACGGCGCTTTCGACGTAGTTGTTCAGCATCGCCATGAGGCCGAGGTTCTGATCGATGGAGACGTGGGCGTCGAGCGTTCCCATCCCTCGTTCGATCAACCGCAGCTGGTTGGGGCCGAAGCTGGGGATCGACCGCTGCACGGTGGCGATCCACGGGTGCCGCAGCCACATGGCCCGCAGCCCGTGGGCGTAGCGCGTCAGGTCCGCGCGCCAGTCGCCGGAGGGCATGCCCTCGACGTCGATCTCGCCCATCAGGCGGTCGGCCACGAGTTCGATGAGGTCGTCGCGGCTGGGGACGTACCGATAGAGCGACATCGCGCCCGCGCCGATCTCGGCGGCGATCCGCCGCATTGTGGCGGCCTCCAGCCCCTCGGCGTCGGCGATCCGGATCGCCGCCTCGGTGATCTGTGCGCTGCTGTAGGCCGGCTTCGGCCCGTAGGCCGGGCGCTCGGGCCGCATCCAGATGTTCACGTACTCGGTGTCGGCCACCGGTTTCACCTCCTCGGTTGCGTACATGGTACCCAGTCATTTAGTCTGCCGTCACAATCGCGTACAAGGTACCCAATGGAGGGATCATGGCGGATCCGATCGTGGTCGCCGAGGGGCTGCACAAGTCCTTCGGCGACACCCGTGCACTACGCGGCCTGGACCTGAGCGTCCTGGCGGGAACGGTCTGCGGCGTGCTGGGGCCGAACGGCGCGGGAAAGACGACCGCGGTGCGCATCCTGGCGACCCTGTCCGAGCCCGATGCCGGGCACGCCCGAATCGCCGGATACGACGTCGTCCGCGAGGCCGCCCAGGTGCGGGCCAGGATCGGGCTCGCGGGTCAGTACGCCGCCGTGGACGAAAAGCTGACCGGCCGCGGCAACCTGCGCATGTTCGGGCGCCTCTACCACCTGTCCCGGCGCGAGGCGCACCGGCGGGCCGACGAACTGCTCGAACGCTTCGGCCTGACGGACGCCGCCGACCGCCAGGTCACCGGCTACTCCGGCGGCATGCGGCGTCGCCTCGACCTGATCACCTGCCTCATCCTGCGCCCCGAGGTGCTCTTCCTGGATGAGCCGACCACCGGCCTGGATCCGCGCAGCCGGGGCGAGATCTGGGACGGCATCCGCGAGCTGGTGGCCGACGGCACCACGGTGCTGCTCACCACGCAGTACCTGGACGAGGCCGACCACCTGGCCGACGACATCGCCGTCATCGACCACGGGCAGGTGATCGCCACGGGCACTCCCGACGAGCTGAAGGCCACGGTCGGAAACCGCCTCGACGTCACCCTCGAAGACCCCGCCGCGCTGCGCCCGGCGGCGGTCGTCCTGACCACCCTGGCCGGCGCCGATCCCACGGCGACCGACGCCAACCGGCTCACCGTCGCCCTGCCCGCCGCCGGCCTCCGGCTCGCCGACATCGTGCGCGAACTCGACCGTGCCGGGGTCGCCGCCGCCGACGTGAGCCTGCGCCGCCCCACCCTCGACGAGGTGTTCCTGCGCCTCACCGACCGGAAGGAGAACGTCCGATGACCGCCCTCACCTCGCCACTGGGCCGCCTGCGCTGGACGCTCACCGACGGGCTGACCCTGGTCGGTCGCGAGCTGGGACGGCTGCGGCAAGAGCCCGGGCAGATTGTCGCAGCGCTGGTCTTCCCGGTCATCATGGTGGTGCTGTTCGGGTACGTCCTCGGCAGTGCGATCGTCGTGCCGGGCGGCGGCGACTACCGCGAGTACCTCATGCCCGGCCTGTTCGCGATGGTGATCTTCACGGCCGTGCAGGGGGTCATGGGACGGATGGCCGCCGACGCCTCCCGCGGCGTGATGGATCGCTTCCGCTCCATGCCGATGGCGCGGCTGGCGGTGCCGTTCGGGCAGACCGGCGCCGACTCCCTGGTCGGCGTGCCGCTGCTGACCGCCATGGTCGCCACAGGCCTGCTGGTGGGCTGGCAGCCGCACCGCGGCCTGATCCCCACAGCGGGGGCGTTCCTGCTGATAATGCTGCTGCGGTACGCGCTGAGCTGGGTGGGCGTCTACCTGGGCCTGGTGGTGAAGGACGAGCAGAGCGCCGCCCAGTTGGTGCCGTTGTTCCTGCCGATCACGATGCTGTCCAACGCGTTCGTCCCGACCGGCGGCATGCCCGGCTGGCTGCGGTTCATCGCCGACTGGAACCCGATCAGCGCGCTCACCGCCGCCTCCCGGCAACTGTTCGGCAACCCGGGAGCCCCGTCCGGAGACGCGGCCTGGCCGCTCGCGCACCCGGTTGCCGCCGTCCTGCTCTGGTCAGCCGCACTGCTGGTCGTGTTCGTCCCGCTGTCGCTGCGCGCCAACATGCGCAGGGGACGGTGAACACCCGGGCCGGCGGGCCTGAAAACCCGCCGCCCCGGGTCAACGAACGCGACCGCGACACGGCCGTGACGCGCCTGCAGGAGGCATACGCCGAAGGGCGCATCTCACATCAGGTGATGGACCGACGCCTCCACCAGGTGCTCACCGCCACGACGCACAGCGAACTCGTACAGGCTCTGGCCTCCCTCCCGGGCGAGAACGCGGACACCATCTCGACGATCGCCGCCGTCAGCGGACGGATCCGGCGCCGCGGCGCCTGGCGGGTCCCGCGGATCCTCAAGGTCGAATCCGCACTCGGGCGGGTGCACCTGGACCTATCCCGGGCGGTCATCGAGCACCCGGTCATCGACATCGAGATGCGACTCGGCACCGGCCGGGCCAGTATCACGGTTCCTCGCGACGCGATCGTCGACATCGAGCATCTGCACACCGGGTGGAAGGACACGTTCTACAAGCCCCGGCGGCGCTCCCACCCCGGCGGCCCGACGATCCGCATCTCCGGGACCATGGGAATGGGACGGTTGAGGATCCGCCACGCGTGGCGTTGAGACCCCGGTGGCGAGTCCCGCCTCATCGGGCGATCCGCGCTCGATGAGGCAGGGGCGACGCGCACGAGCGCAGCCTCAGCCAGAACCTGGCCGAAGCCACACCACCCGGGGCTCGCCCCTGCGAAGGCGGAGCCGGGCGGATCGGCCGGGGATGTCGGTGTCGTTTGCGGGCTACCGGGGTTGGCCGGCGTGGTGGACCCCTGCGCCGGGCGCGACGCGAAGGAGAGAAGTCGCCGACACCGAAATCCGAGCGAAGGAACAAGCGAAGAGAGGTCCCCGCTTCCGGGTGAACTCCGGGCCGCGACGGAGTTCGGCTCACCGGAGGTGTTCCCGTGTGAGGAACCTGAGTGGAGAATCAAGCCAGACCGCAGGCCAGCAGGAAGATCGCGGTCCCGTGGGCGAGGGCCGCGGCGATGACCCCGTGGCGTAGCCTCAGGAAGGCGCAGATCAATCCCTCGAACAGGGTGAAGACCAGCAGCGGCCAGCCGACACCGGTCACCGTGGAGGCCAGGAAGACGTGACAGGTGGCGAACAGCACCGCCGACAACAGTGCCGCCCGCCGGGGGCCGTTGTGCTCTTCCAGACGGCCCTGCAGGAAACCGCGAAACAGTACCTCTTCGGCCAGGTTGCCGGCCAGGCAGAAGAACAGCAGCACCGGCAGTAGACCGAGGGCGACCGCTCCGCCGCGCTCGGGCAGTGGCGTGAACTGCGACAGCAGCAGCACCGGGGCGGCAGCCAGCACGCCGCCGCCGACGCCGAGCCCCACCGTGGCGATTCCGAAGCGGCCCCAGCGCACCAGCGCACGAAGGCCGCGATCCAGGCGCAGCACGAGCGCGGTCAGCGCTACCGTGCTCACGCCGAACACCAGCAAGATCCCCGAATGGTCGGTGAAGCGCAGCCACGGCACCATGCCGGCGGCCCCGAAGCGCCAGAAGCCCAGGGGTGTCATCGCGTCGCGGATCAGCACGAACCCGAAGACGAGCACCATGATCCGCAGCAGGGGGTCGCCTTCGGTGCGCGTTAAGGCGAAACAGGCTCCGATCAGCAGGAGGCCGGGCAGGACCCGGCCGGCGTAGGTCAGGAGTTCGGGCAGCACGAAGAGGTCTCCGTTCAAGGGGGGGAGAGGGGAGGGGACACGAACCGGCGCCTGTCGTTCCATAATGCGAGTTGTTCTCAGTTTTTGGTACTCGCATTGGAGGCCCGTGCTCACACCCCGTAAACACCCCCGTCAGCAGCGCTCACGCGAGACCGTGGAGGCGATCCTGCAAGCGGCTGCTCAGCTTTTCCAGCGGTACGGTTACGCCGACACCACCACCAACAAGATCGCCGAACGGGCAGGGGTGTCCATCGGCTCCCTCTATCAGTACTTTCCCAACAAGGACGCGCTGCTGGTCGCGCTGGCCGAGCATCACCTGAGCCAGGCCGCCGAGCAGGTCGCCCTGGTCTTCACCCGCGCCGCCGACGACCACCCGACGCTGCACCAGTTGCTGACCGACCTGGTGCGGTGCGTGGCAGCCCTGCACACCGATCGGCCCGGCCTGCACCGGCTGCTGTTCGATCTGGCACCTCGCACCCCCGATCTGGTCGCCCGCTTCCGCCACGCCGAACAGCAGATCGCTCACGCCCTCGCCCGCGAGTTGCACCGGCTCGACGCCGGCGCTCCCGACCCGGAGACGACCGCGCTGCTGGCCGTCCAAGGTATCGAGGCCCACATCCACGGCGCCCTGCTCGACCCCCCGGCGGAAAGCGGCGCCACCGACCGCATCCAGGCGGTCATCCACCTGTGGCATCGGGCCCTGGCCCGGCGGTAGTCCCGGAGGGGGTGATCGTCCTCAACGACCTGCTCCAGCGCGGCGTCGCCGTCACGGTGCCGGAGGGCATCGCGGCCGGCGAGCGCGCCGAGCGTTCCCCGATCCTGGATCTGACTCTCGCCCTGTCGGAGGACCGGCGCCGCGACATCGTCCGCAAGACCAAGAACGGCCTGGACGCCGCCCGCCGCCGAGGCCACCGTTTCAGAGGCTGCGGGCGGTGATGTCGCCGCTGGAGGCGGTGGCGCGGATGTCCAGGACGGCGGTGCCGTCGTTCTTCAGGGCGTTGGTGATCCGGCCGTAGGAGGTGCCGGCGTCCAGGGAGGCCGAGACCCCGGCGGCGGCGCCGACCGAGATGTCACCGGACTGGGTGCGCAGCACCACCGTGCCGCCCATGGCCTCGGTGATGCGGATGTCGCCCCGTGCGGTGCTGATGTCCGCGGGGCCGCCCAGCCGGCCGACCTCGACGTCGCCGTCGAACGCGGTGAGGCGGAGGGCGGCGGCCTCGTCGATTTTGATCTGGCGGTAGGCGCCGTCGAAGGTGACGTCGCCGAGGCGGCCGACGCCGCGCAGTTCGGAGCCGGCGGTGGTGGCCTTGATGTGGGAGCCGGTGGGCAGTTTGACGGTGACCTCGATGGATCCGGAGGGGCCGAAGAGCTGGTGGCCGGACTGGGGGGTGTGGATGTGCAGGACGCCGTCGGTGTAGACGACCGTGGTCTGTTCGGCGGCCTTGACGTCGCGGTTCTTGGTGGGGTTGGTGGGCCGGATCTCGACGGTGGTGTCGGCCCGGTCGGCGGCGATGAGCTGGATGCGTCCGGCGGGGATGTCCAGGACGGTGGTGATCGGGGCGGGGGTGGTGAAGGTCTGCATGGGGTGCTCCTTGCGCTGTGCCGTGTTGTTTCTGACATCGCAAACGCTACGTTGCTTTTCCTGGTGAGACAACAGGTTCGTTGCGCTTAACTGGCATAAATGCAGGTAGAGTCGAGAAAATCGTTGCGGAGACTGTGAAAATTAATGCAATAATGATCACTCATTCGTTGCGTTGTGTTGTAGGTGAACGCTAGGCTGGAACCGTCAGGGACCACCCAGAGGGCAGCAAGGAGACCATGATGGCCGGAGGCAGGCTCACCCAGCAGGACCGCCAGCAGATCGCGCTGGGACTGGCCGACGGCCTCCCCTACGCCGAGATCGCCCGGCGTCTCGACCGCCCCACCTCCACGATCACCCGTGAGGTGATGCGCAACGGCGGCCCCACCGCCTACCGCGCCGAGTTGGCCCACCGTGCCACCGAACGCCGCGCCCACCGGCGCAGGTCCGCCTCCTCCCGGGGGCCGGAGTCGGTCCCCCAGCCTCACGGACGCGACGCCGAGGCCGTGGCCGAGTACGAGGAGACGCTCACCACCGTCTTCATGGCCTCGGGCACGCCCAAGATGATGTCCCGGGTGCTGTCCTGCCTGTGCACCACCGACACGGGCAGCCTCACCGCGTCCGAACTCGCCCAGCGCCTCCAGGTCAGCCCGGCGACCATCTCCAAAGCGATCACGTTCCTCGAAAGCCAGGGCCTCATCCGCCGCGAACGCGACGAACGCCGCCGCGAGCGCTACGTCGTCGACGACGACGTCTGGTACCAATCAATGATGGCCAGCGTCCGCGGCACCGCCCAGGTCGCCGAGACCGCACGGCAGGGCGTCGGCATCCTCGGCTCCGGCACCCCGGCCGCCACCCGCCTCGAAAACATCGCCCGCTTCCTCGACTTCGTCTCCGAGAGCCTGGCCCGCGCCGCGGACCAGGCCCGCGAAGTCCTCCATACGAAGGTCGAAGCGACTCCGGGCGGCACTGCCCGGCCAGGTTCGGATCGCGGATAGACAGCCGCCTCGACGGTCACAGCCATGAGACGAAGCCGGCCGTGTCCTTTCCGGACGGCACTGCCCGGCCACGTTCGGATCGCGGATAACAGCCGTCTTGATGGTCACAGCCATGATCTGGCCGAACGGCCGCTTCCCTGAGGGAAGCGGCCGTTCGAGGTCGGTCGATAAGGTGATCCAGTGATATTGACGAATTTCGGGCACGCCTGTGTGCGCGTGCAGGACGGCGATCGGATGCTGGTGATCGATCCGGGCACCTTCTCCGAGGCGGAGGCCGCGCTGTCCGGCGCCACGGCCGTGCTCGTCTCGCACGAGCACGCCGACCACATCGACGTCGAGGCGCTCAAGGCGGCCCTGGCGGGCAACCCCACGCTGACCGTCCACACCCATGCGGCGTTGGCCGCGGAACTCGGCGAGGGAGCGGTCGCGGTCGCCGCGGGCGAGACCTTCACCGCCGCCGGCTTCACCGTGAAGGCCGTCGGTGGCGAACACGCCGAGGTCATCGACGGCCTGCCCGGCTGCCCGAATCTCGGGTTCCTCGTGGATGGCCTCTACCATCCGGGGGATTCCTTCTTCGTGCCCTCCGAAGAGGTCGACACCCTGCTGGTTCCGGCGTCCGGGCCTTGGGTGAAGATCGGTGAGGCCATCACTTTCGTCCGAGGCGTCCGGCCTGCGCGGGCGTTCCCGATCCACGACGTCCAGCTCAGCAAGATTGGTCTGGAGTACTTCGACGCGTGGCTCGAAGAGGAGACCGACTACGCCCGAATCCCGGCAGGCGCATCCGTCGATCTTTAGGCTGCCCGTTCCAGGTGGTCGGCCGGCGCACGGGTCACGGTGGCCGGGCGTTCGAGTTGACCAGGTGAGACACGACGCCGACGATGACAAGATCGCTAGCACGCGGCGTGTGGTCGGCTGCTCAGCCGGTGGAATGCCATTCGCGTACGGTGCGGCGGTATGGCGTGAGCCGGAGTGCGGCTCAGCCGTTTTCCTTCGCGATCACTTCGCGTACGGCCGGGGCGATTTCTCTGGCCCAGCGGCCGAGGGAGACGTCGTCGTGCGCGGCGTGGCCGGGCGGGAAGAGGATGAAGCCCGACGCGCCGTGCTCCAGCACGGCCGCGGTCAATTCCTCGGCCCACTGGCCGACGGAGCCACCGATCCAGCGACCGTCGCGGTCACGCGTGGCGGGTAGCGGCCGGTCGGTGACGCGTCCGGGGAAGTTGAAGACCGTACGGATCTCGCGCGGATCGCGGCCCAGGGCCGCCGCCGCTTCGTCGATGACCGGCCGCGACTTCCGGTATCGCTCGCTGAGCCAATCCGCCGCGTGGCCGGGAATCCAGCCGTCGGCCACCCGGCCGGTGGCGGCCAGGGATTTCGGGCCGACCGATCCGGTCCACACGGAAGGCGCGGCCACCGGAGCCGGCTCGATCTGTTCCACCCGGTAGTGGCGGCCCTGGTAGCTGACCGGTGGACCGCCACCCGACAGCATCTTGACCAGGACGATCGCCTCCTCGAAGGCGTCCACGGCATCACCCGGTGACAGCCGCGGCACTCCCATGTCGGAGATCCGATCCCACAGCCCGCCCGCACCCATGCCGAGCACGATGCGACCGCCAGACAGCGCCGACAGCGACGTCACCGTTCGCGCCAGCATGGGAGCGGGCCGGGTCGGCAGGTTGGTGACGTTGGCGAAGCCGGAGATGTGCTGCGTACGTCCGAGGATGAATCCGATGGAGGCGTAGGCGTCCAGGCGCCCGCCGATGTAGGGGTGGTCCGACAACGAGAAGATGTCAAGCCCGTCACGGTCAGCCTGCTGAGCCATGCGCAGCAGCTCCGGCACCTCGTCGATGCCGGTATGCACGCCGAACCCGAAGACGACTCCTTGTGCAGACAATGTTCTGCCTTTCATTCGAGAGGCTACTTCACCATTTGGCCAACTGTGGGCTATATGTCCACGAAGGCGTGGCGGCACGGCGACTTCGGCGACAACCCGGCGTGATCACCGGTGCGCTGACGTTCGGCGCTGGGGCGTGATCACCGGGCGTACGCTTCGGGCGCAGGCCCGGCCCCGTTCGGGGCGGGCGGCGGGAACGGCTCGTCCAGCTTGGCCGGCGTGCCGTCGTCGAGCGTGACGGACAGCGCGAGGCGATCCCGTCGAGTTGACGAACGCGTCCTGGGGATCGATGAGGATGACGCCGGCCTCGGCGTCCGGTGCCCTGGCAACAGTCGAACCCCCGTAATCCTCACCGATGACCGCAACTGTACGACTCATGATTCACGCCCCACGGACAAAGAGTTGAGTTCGTACTACGAACTATATTGGTTCGTGATGCGAACTGCAATCTTGTCTTCGGGTGCGACAGGGCGGTCTTAGCGTTTGTGGTCGGCGGGGGCTCCTTCGTCGGGTTCCAGGAAGACCACGGGAACCTCGTTGTCCAGCACGACGCGGCCGAGCAGGCCGGCGAGCGTGTCGTGTTCGGCGGCGGCGAGTCCCGCGGTCAGCTTCTCGATCCGCCGGCACGTCTCGGCATAGAACTCTCCCGCGAGCCTGCCGCCCTGCCGGGTGAGCGCGACCCGCACCGCACGCATGTCCTGTGGGTCAGGTTCGCGCCGGACCATGCCGTTGCGCTCGGTGCGGTCCACCAGGCCGGTAAGGCTCGACTTGGCCAGCCCCAACATCGCGCCCAATTCGCTCATGCCGTACGGCTGGACCATCAGGACGCACAGCAACTGTCCCTGCTGCGAGGTGAGGCCGTACTCCCGGGCGGACTCGGCGTACACGGCATTCACCAAGAACGTGGACCGGACCAGCGCGGCCACAACCCCGATCTGGCCATCGTCTTTTTTACCCACTCGGCCAGGGTAACATTTCAAGAGCCTTGCAATTCGTAGGACGAACTACCTGTCGTTCTGCACAATGCGCGCCTCCGGCATCGCGGTCACCCTGGTCGTCCACGAACCAAACGGCTCAGCCGAGGCCTCGTCCCGGCCGAGCTCGCCGAACAGCCCCGCGCCTACGACATCGGCCTGGCATTCCTCACCGGCATGGCGCTTCGGGTGAGACCGACGATGGCCAGGACGCCGTCGGGACGCACCGGCCGCCTCAATAGGGTTGTTCTATGACCGCTGAACCAGCACACGTCGTCCCCGCCACGTGCGTGACCTCGCTTCGCCTGGCCACTCGGAATGCCGCCGCTTTCTGGACCGCTCTCGCGGAGACCCGCGGGCACGGACTGTTCCGTCGCCCCGGGTTCGTCGGCGTGGACGGAAGCGAGCGCAGCGGCCTGCGGATCCTGCTCCTCACCCCGGAGCCGAACGCGGACGATCTTGCCGAGCTGACGGAACTGGCCCGGCGCCGACCGGACGGCAAGGTGGCCATCGAGGACCCGTTCAGCTCGGTCGACGTGAGCGATCTGGACCTGACCCCCCGGCGGCTCCCCGTCATGATCCGCAATCCCGGTCCGGCCCCCGCGGCGTCCACCGTGCAGGTCGATCGCGTGGAACTGGGCGATCAGCTGGAGATCGTGGAACGGATCGTGGTCCACGGATTCCCCCTGCCGAGCTTCCAGCCCTACCACCCGGGTGAGGTGTTCCCCAAGGGCCTGCTGGAACGCCAGGGAGTCGACCTGTTCCTCGCCACACGAGACGGAGCACACGCCGGGGCCTGTATGACGGTCACCGACGATGCGGTCAGCGGGGTCTACTGGTTGACCACCCTGCCCGAACACCGGTCGCGGGGGATCGGACGGGCACTCATGCACGCGGTACTGGGACATCTGAAGGGCCCCGTCACCCTGACCTCCGCGACAGCCGGCAAGCCGCTCTACGACTCCCTCGGATTCGACACCGTCACCCGCGCGACCTGGTGGGGATGACCATCGCCTGTACGACCTGGGGTCGAAGGACAATGACTCGTGGCCGTGGGCCGGTCCGCGCCGCCGTCCGGGAGCCGATGACGGGCACGTGATTAGAGCGGCAGTTCGCGGGCACATGCAGGGCACCGGCCGACCACGGAGGCCCCTCCGGGCGACAGGCCGGAAATCATTGGATTCACACATGTCTGCATACGAATTTCCAGATGGCCTGATAGAGATTCAGCGCGACTACGAGAAAGCCAACGCCCACGTCGAGAAACTGGTCGCCGCCCTCCCGTCGGCACTGGACATCATGACCGGCAAACCGAAGACCACCGACAAGCAGAATGACGAATTACAGAAGGCCCGCGAGGCGCGACTGCAAGCGCAGGAGAAGCGCGACCAGCACCCGTGGCTGCTGGGCGTGGACGACCAGTACGCCGCCAGGATGCAACTGTGGAAGGCCGCGCGCTCCAGCGAGTGAAACCTCCCGCGCCTGGCCTCTCTTCTCGCCGCCGCGCCGGCCAGACCGCGACCGGGCCATGGCGCGTCCCTCCGCGCAGGACCGTGGTCAGCGCAGGTCGCGGAAGAACTCCCGGATGTCGGCCGTCAACAGGGCGGGTTCCTCCAGCGCGGCGAAGTGGCCGCCCCGGTCGACGTCGACCCACCGGGTGATGGTGTTGGCCGCCTCGTCGTAACGACGGATGGCGACGTCGTGCGCGAAGACGATCGACGCGGTGGGCACGCCGGAGTTCGGGTACGTCACGCCCCAGCCGGAGGCTTGCGCGTAGCCGACGTACGCCGCCGAGCCGGCCGTGCCGCTGAGCCAGTAGATCATCACGTTGGTCAGCAGCCGATCCCGGTCGATGATCTTGTCAGGCGGTACGGACCGCGGGTGCGTCCATTCCCGGAACTTGTCCATGATCCAGGCGAGCTGCCCGACCGGAGAGTCGGTCAGGCCGTAGGCCAGAGTCTGTGGCCGGGTCGCCTGGATCGCGATGTATCCGAATTCCTCCTGCTGGAATGCCTCGATTCGGCGGAGCCGGTCGTGTTCGAGCTCCGACAGAGCGGCGAGCTCCTCATCGGGCAGTGGCAGCGGCGGTAGCGTGGCACCGCCGTTGACATGCACGCCCGTGACCCGGTCCGGGGCCACCCGGCCCAGTTGCGGGCCGATCGAGGCGCCGAGGTCGCCACCCTGTGCCCCGTACCGCTCGTAGCCCAGCCGGTCCATCAGCTCGGCCCAGGTACGGGCGATGCGATCGGTGTCCCAGCCGCCGTCGGCGGTCGGCCCGGAGAAGCCGAACCCGGGTAGCGACGGGATGACGACGTGGAACGCGTCGGCCGGGTCGCCGCCGTGTGCCCCCGGGTCGGTCAGCGGCCCGATGAGGTCGAGGAACTCTGCCACCGAGCCGGGCCAGCCGTGTGTCAGTACCAGCGGGAACGCGGTCGGCTCCGGCGAGCGGACGTGCAGGAAGTGGATTCGCTGGTCGTCGATGACGGTGGTGAACTGCGGGAACGCGTTCAGGTGTGTCTCGGCGGCCCGCCAGTCGTAGTCGGTGCGCCAGTAGTCGACCAGCTCGCGCAGCCAGGTCGTCGGGACGCCGGTGTCCCAGTCGTCGCCCGGCAGCGCGACGGGCCAGCGGGTACGGCCGAGCCGTTCGCGCAGGTCGTCGAGTTGTTCTTGCGGGATATCGATGCGGAACGGGGTGATGTCCTCACTCATGGGGCCGACTGTAGGGATCGGAGCGGACAGCTCCTGTCCTAGTGGCCCGTCACGCAACCTTGGACGGGTAATTGATCTCCTGGGGTGAACCCGTCAGGCTGGCTGCTTCCGCAAGATAGGGAGGTGGTCATGGCGCGCCGACCAGAGGTGTTCGTCCGGCCGTTGTCGATGGAGGAAGGCCGCAGACTGCAGCGGATCACGAGGACCGCGAAGGATCCGATCAAGTTGCGGCGGGCGATCGTGGTGATGATGTCCGGCCAGGGCCAGTCGGTGCCGGACATCACCTCGTTGATGCAGGTCGGTGACGACTACGTCCGTGATGTCATCCACGCCTTCAACGAGCGGGGGTTTGACGCGCTGGACCCAAAATGGAGCGGGGGCCGTCCCCCGGCGATCAGTGAGCGGGTGCGTGAGCGCATCTGCCTGATCGCCAAGACGGTCCCCGCTGAGTGGGGCATCGCCGGCATGTCGACCTGGAGCCTGCGCACGCTGGCCGAGCACCTCATCGCCCGAGGGGTGGTGGCGGCGATCAGCCGCGAGCATCTGCGGCGGATCCTGCGCAAGGGCGGGGTGAGCTGGCAGACCACCACGACGTGGAAGGCATCCACCGACCCGCACTTCATCGCCAAGATGCGACGCGTGCTGAAGCTGTATGACAGCCCGCCCGCTGATGGGCGGGTGATCTGCGTCGATGAGCTCGGGCCGCTGAATCTGCTGCCGCGTAAGGGCAAACGGTGGCGACCTCAGGGTTCACCGGCCCGGCTGCGGGCCACCTACCATCGCTACGACGGCGTCATGCAGATGATCGCGGCCCTGGATCTGGCCACCGGCAAGCTGTTTTACCGCATCCGCAAACGCAAACGCTGGCGGGAGTTCTTGTCCTTCCTCAAGACGCTCCGGGCGCGCTGGCCTGGCGAAAAACTGCATGTGATCATGGATAACTACTCGCCGCACAAGCACCGCGAGGTCCGCGCCTGGGCGGCTGCCAACGATGTCGAGCTGGTGTTCCTGCCGACCTATGGCTCGTGGTTGAACTGGATCGAGTCCGAATTCGCCGCCTTGCGCTACTACGCCCTCAATGGCACTGATCACCGCAGCCATGCCGAGCAGAACGCGGCGATCGGCGCCTATGTGCGCTGGCGCAACGCCCAAGCCCGGCCCAAGACGAACTTCGCCGCCAGCTCACCCATCAGAAGCTGGACCAGTTACCCGGCCAAGGTTGCGTGACGGGCCACTAGCTCACCGGCAGGCTTGAGCACATGCTGGAAACCTCGGCGCGGTTGCTGCGCCTGCTGTCCCTGCTGCAGACACCCCGCGACTGGACCGGGGCCGACCTGGCCGAGCGCCTCGAGGTCGACGTGCGGACCGTCCGCCGGGACGTCGACAAGCTGCGGACTCTCGGTTACCCGGTTCACGCCACTCCGGGCGTGCCCGGCTACCGGCTGGGCGCCGGTGCGAAACTTCCGCCGCTGCTCCTGGACGACGACGAGGCGATCGCCGTCGCCATCGGGCTCGGCATCGCCGCGACCGGCACGGTGGCCGGCATCGAGGAGGCATCCGTACGCGCGCTCACCAAGCTCGAGCAGGTCCTTCCGTCGCGGCTGCGCCACCGGGTCACCCTATTGCACTCGGTGACCGTGACCGTCCCCGCCGCCGGTCCGACCGTCGAACCCGAGGTCCTGACCGCCGTCGCCGTGGCCTGCCGTGACCACCAACGGCTCCGCTTCGACTACCGCGGCCACGACGGTAGGGCGTCGGTCCGTACGGCGGAGCCCCACCGCCTCGTGCACACCGGCCGCCGGTGGTACCTGATCGCCTGGGACCTCGAGCGCGCCGGCTGGCGCACGTACCGGGTGGACCGGCTGGCGCCCCGCATCCCGACGGGTCCCCGTTTCACCCCGCGCGAGGCACCCGACATCGACCTCGCCGCGTATCTGTCACACGGCGTCTCGACCGCGGCCTACCGCTACCGGGCGCGCGTCACCGTACACGTCGCGGCCGAGGTGGCGGCTGAGCGGATCCCTCCGACCGTCGGCGTCATCGAGTCCGTCGACCCGCACACCTGCCTCCTGCACACCGGGTCGAACTCCCTCGACGAACTCACGCTCTACCTCGGCCTGTTCGACCTCCCCTTCACCGTTCACGAACCACCCGAACTGATCGCGCACATCCGCGACCTCGCCACCCGCCTCACCGACGCCGTCCGGTGACCCGTCCAGTCAGGAGGTCGTGGCGGATTCAGGCGATCAGCAGGCGAAGACCGAGCTCCGCCTCGTCGAGATCGACGAGGTCCCGGTTGCGTTCGGCCCACCGACCGGACGCGAGGTCGTCTCGGAGGCTGTCCACCGCGCGCTGCTCGGCGTCCGGCCCGACTCTGGCCCAGACCGACACACCGCGGCGGACACTCTCCTCCAGGTAAGCCTCGGGCCGACGCCAGTAGGCCTCGAAGAGGCCGTCGGTGCAGTCCCACGGGATGGGCACCGGTTCCATCCGGGCTCCGATCGCGCCGGCCTGCTCGGTCACCGAAGGCCGGCCGGCAAGGAGGTTCGCGACCTCAGGCAGGTAGTCGCGAGTAAGCCAGAACCGATGACGCCATCCGGCGTCACCGGTGTCGTGCGTGAACACCACCACGCGGCGAGCGACCCGCCGCATCTCACGCAGGCCGGCGATCGGGTCCTGCCAGTGATGAACGGAGGAAACAGCCATCGCGGCATCGAAGGACCGGTCATCGAACGGCAGGCTCTCGGCAGATCCAACCAGGCACGGCGCCGCGTTCGGAAGGCGCTGCGAACGCATGAGCGCCGACGGTTCCACCGCGAGGACGTGACGGTCGGGGGGCTCGTAGGACCCGGTGCCCGCCCCGACGTTCAGTACGGTCCGGGCATCGCCGAGCGCAGCCCAGATCCGCGCGGCGATGCGCGGTTCAGTGCGCCGTGTCACGGTGTAGGTGGCTCCGATGGTGTCGTACAACTGCGCGCCGGACATTGACACTGCCTTTCTGGCTGTCATCCATCGTCCCCGCACAGTGCTCTATGGCCTGGGTAACGTGTCACTACACGGGATGTCACTTGATCGCTATTTCACCATGTTGATTGTCATGTACGACGCCAACGTGAGGCCATCCCACTGCGTTGAAGACCGCGAGCTTCCCGTCGGCGACCCCCTGCAGCTCCTTTTCGATGATCCGGAAGAACGGGTCCAGCGCGGCGAAGTCGGCGATGTCGTCCGTGGTCATGCTCACCCCTCCGCCGGGGCGTTCCAGGCGTGGACGTTGCGCTGGGCGAAGTCGCGGAAGGTGGTCGGCGGCCTGCCGATGACCTTCTCGATGTCGTCGTTGGGGGTGGAGCCGTTGCCGGAGACGATGGCGCCGGTGAGCCACCGCAGCATCACCGCGTAGTCGGCGGGGACGACGCCGGCGGCGACCGCGCCGTTGATCCACGTGTCGCGGTCGATGTCGTGATGCGAGACGGGTCGACCGGACACGGAGGCGATGATGTCGGCGACTTCGCTGACGGTGAGAGCCTGGGGGCCGGTGGGCGCGTACTGTGCGCCGGCGTGGGCGTCGGGATGGAGCAGCGTCTCGACCGCGACCGCCGCGATGTCGGCTGCGTCGACGAAGGTCTCTGTGCCGCCGCCGGTCGGTACCGTGATCGCTCCGTCGATGACCGGTAGGTGTTCGTCGCTGAAGTTCTGCATCACCCACGCGGGGCGCAGGATGGAATGCGTGATCGCCTGCCGGTGGGCGAGGCCGGTCTCGACTGCGGCGATGTCGACCTCCTGCGGCGCCTTGTCGCCGTTATATGTGCTCAGGTAGGTGACGTGACGGACTCCGGTGGCTTCGGCGAGGTCCAGGAAGGCGGCTACCTGGTCGGCGTAGGTGACTCGCATGATCGGTGTCACCAGGTAGACGCGGTCGACGCCGGCGAGCGCGTCGGCGTGGGTGGTCGTATCGTCCCAGTCGAACAGCACATCGCTGCCGTGGCGCGATGCGGTGCGGGCACTGAGTCCTCGTTCGGTGAGCATCTTCGCCACGAGTGAGCCGGTTCTCCCGGTGCCTCCGAGGATGAGCGCGGTCTGCGGTTCATTGAACATGTTTCAATGCTCGGAGAGTCCGGCGAGAGAATCAATGTGCCTCACGCTCATTTGTTTGCGTGAAACGCTTGTCACCTTGACTAGGACGATAGTCTCGCGCAGTCTCGTCTCGTGGACCTGTTGCATGATCATCTCGTGCGAGCGCGTGCCGGCGGCGCCGTTTTCGCCCGGACGGTGGCCGAGCCGCCGTGGGGGCTACGCCTGGCCGGCTCGATCCAGCTCGCCGTACACGCGGTCGTCCGGGGCAGGGGATGGCTGTGGCTCGACGCGCCCGAGAGCGCTGTGGAACTCACACCGGGGAACGTGACGCTCGTTCGTGGTGGGCCTGACCACTACATAGGGCACGAGCCAGGCGCCGACTGCCTCGAACCGGAAGAATTCCGCGCCCGCCACGCGCACGAAGGGCGCGCCGACGCCCCACGGGCGACGGTGTTTCTGTGTGGCGCCTACCAGTTCTCCGGCGACGTCGGCAGCGGGCTGCTCGACGCACTGCCCCAGGTTCTGACTCTCTCGTCGGCGATCGACGATCCCATCCGGGACGTGGTCACGTTACTGTCACGTGAGCTGGCCGAATCGGAACCAGGCCAGCCGACCGTGCTGGACCGGCTGCTCGACGTGCTTCTTGTACTGGCCATCCGCAGCGACTTCCGCCGGAGCCCGACCGCACCGCGCTGGTACCGGGCCTCGGTCGACCCGCGGCTGCACGCCGCGCTGCAGGCCATGCACGAGGACACCGCCCATCCCTGGACCGTCCCCGAGCTCGCCGCGATCAGCGGCCTCTCACGGGCCGCCTTCGCACGGGCCTTCCGGGATGCACTCGGCCAGGCTCCCATGCAGTATCTGACCGACTGGCGGATGACCCTGGCCCGGGATCATCTGCGCGCCGACAAGCTCAGCCTCGCACGTATCGCCGGCGCCGTCGGCTACAGCTCGCCCTACGCGTTCGCGGCGGCTTTCCGCCGCCACCACGGGCAACCGCCGGGCGTCTGGCGCCAACGAGAGGCAATCCGCGCAGACCCGGCCTCCGGCACCGGCCACCTCACCGCCTGACCATCGCCCGGCACGGCTCTTGCCGGCCGTCACCGAACCGGCGAGGAGATCAATTTCCTACCGCTGATTTCTGCACTCAGCCTCCTCGAAGGCCAACCGAGCCGACTCCACCGAACTCGAGGTACGTCAAGAGCTCCACAAAGCCCAGCGCGGTTCGGTATGGAGCGGCCCGAATCGCGTCAGCGGCGACCCGCGGAAGGCGGCACCTCTCAGGATGACACTCCGTAGCGGGCGGCGACCGCGGCGGCGCGGTCGCGCAGGGAGGTGCGCAACCACTGCGGGGCCAGGGCTTCCGCGTTCGTGCTGAGCTGCCACAGCGCCCATTCGGCGTGTCTCGGATCTTGGAAGGTCACCTCCAGCCGCAGCCGGCCCTCCGCGTCGGTTTCTTCGGTGAGGACGGCCAGCGCGGTGCCCACCAGGTCCTCCCGCCGCGCCGGGTCCATCCGTACCAGCACGGGGACCTGGTCGCCGCCGGTCCGGAACCGCGTGCTGCGTTCCTGCCAGGCCCGGTCCAGATCGACCCGGTCCGGTCGCTGTGCGGGTTCGGCGAGTTCCTCGGCGGCCAAGACCCGGGACAGCCGGTAGGTGCGGTCCGCGCCAGACCTCGTGGCCAGCAGGTAGCCGCAGTCGCGTACGGTGACCAGGCCGATCGGGTCCACCGTGCGCCACTTCGGGGTCTGGTCCACGGCCGCGTAGTGGATGCGCAGCTTGTGTCCGGCGAACACCGCGCGCAGGACCTCGGCGACGATGGCGTCAGGCACCTCCTCGGCGACCAGCCGGCGCGAGAGGAGGTCGGTCTTCGGGTCGATGAGCAATCGCCCGGCCGCGCCGGCCGCGGTGTCCCGATAGCTTTCGGGCAGCGCGTCGACCACCTTGAGCATCGCCGAAGCGAGCGCCGAGCCGAGGCCGAATACCTGCGCGCCGCGCCGCGATCCGGCGACCAGCAGGGCAAGGGCCTCGTCGGGGTTCAGTCCGGTGAGCTCGCTCCGGAAACCGGGCAACAACGCGAAACCGCCGTGCCGGCCGCGTTCGGCGTAGACGGGGACACCGGCTGTGGACAGCGCCTCGATGTCGCGCAGCACGGTGCGGGTGGACACCTCCAGCTCGCGGGCCAGCGCCGCCGCCGACAGCCGACCGTGCTGCCGCAGCAGCAGTACCAGCGAGACCAACCGGTCGGCGCGCATCCAAAAACTTTACAGCGAATACACGACACAGGATGTCGTGTATTCGCTGGGAGGCTCATCACCACGACGTCGAGGACGGCGGCTACCGAGCCGATGGACGTACGTGATGCCGACGAATCGAATGGAGCTGGTGTGACGATGGAACGAACGGCGGTCAACCCGTGGGCGTGGTCGGTGGAGATGGGCTACAACCAGGGTGAGCTCGTCTCCGGGCACACCCGGACCCTGTACTGCGCCGGGCAGACCGCGATGAGCGGCGACGGCAAGCTCCAGCATGCCGATGACATGGCGGCGCAGCTGGCGCTGAGCCTCGACAACCTGGAGGCCGTGCTCGGCGAGGCCGGCATGTCCCTCGCGAACCTCGTCCGGCTCAACGTCTACACCACCGACGTCGATCGGCTTTTCCAGGACTACGGCGTGCTGGCGTCACGGTTGGGCGCCGCCGGGGTGGCGCCGTCCACCACGATGCTCGGGGTGACACGGCTGGCGATCCCCGACCTGATGGTCGAGCTTGAGGGGACCGCCGTCGCCTGATGCGACCTCGCCGCCTCCGGCAGGGCCGCCGGAGGCGGCACGAGCAGCGGGCAGGCGGGTGATTTCCGGCGCTCGGGGTGGTGACGATCGGCGTCTGTGGCTTCGGCGGTGAGTCCTTCCCGCAACGACCGCGGCACGTGGACGCCCGCCTGCCGCTCGACGTACGCCGGCGCCGCGGTGTCCGCGGGCCCGAGTACGCCTGGGCGAACTCACGCCGGCTGCGGGCGACCCGGTGGGGTTGAGCGTCCCGTTGCCGAAGCGGCGGATGGTGTGGGGCAGGGGAGTGGAAGGTGATCCGGTGAGGATCCACGTCGCCGAGCCGGCATCGCCTGCGGATCCGCGGGCCCTTGTTGCGGATGGCAAGAGCGCAAGCGGGTTCCCTGCGGATGCGGCTGAACACGATCAGCTTATTAATCTACATTGTAAAGTCGCTCGATTGAATTCAAGATCATTAACAACGGACTGAAGGCCCTCCGGCAGAAACGGAGGGGGCCTGCTGTGGATCTTCGGTGTGAGCTGGTCAAGGCCGGGGTTGGCCAGGTGATGGCCGGGTGGTTGCCGGTGTGGTCGACGTGCGTCAGCGGCGCCTGATCATCTGTGCCCGGCGGTTTCGGTGCCGGCCAGGAGCATTTCCAGCAAGGCGTTCGCGGGGGAGGCGAGCTGGTACATGACCAGCTTGCCGTCCCGCCGCGAGGTCGCCAGGCCGGCGTTGCGCAGGACGCGCAGATGGTGGGAGACGAGGTTCTGGTTGAAGCCGCAGACCCAGGCCAGGTCGCAGACGCACATCTCGCCTCCGGTGGACAGGGCCAGCGTGACGCGCAGCCGGGAGGGGTCGGCGAGGGCTTTGGCGCGTTCGGCCGCCGAGGCCAGGTTCGGCTCGGCGGTCAGACGGACGCGGACCTGTTCGGCGTGGGGAAAGTCGAGGCAGAGAAGGTCGCATTGCTCGTCACTCACCCGGTCACGCTAACAGCCGGCCTTCGGATCGGGGCTCACCGGGTGTGGTGGGGTCGAGCGGCGGATTCGACCCAGATACATATCAACATCCATTAGATTGATCCGGTGTCGGCGGCATCCCCCTGATGTGAGGAGTGTGAGAGTGTCGAAGACACCAGCCCGGGCTCAGGCTCGGCGCGAGAAGCTTGAGGCCATGCGCGCCGAGGAACGGCGCGAGAGCATGCGCAGGAAGAACATCACGATCTCGCTGGCGGTGATCGGCGTGTTCGTGGTCGTGCTGGGCGCGGTGTTCGCGATCAATCGGTTCGGGTCCGGGTCTGATACCGCGGTCGCGGCGGCCGACGGGTCCCGGCTGGTCCGGGCCGACAGCCACCGCGTGCAAACGGCCGCTGACGGCAAGGTGACCTTGGTGGAATTCCTCGACTTCGAATGCGAGGCCTGCCGGGCCGCCTTCCCCATCGTGGAAGAGCTGCGCAAGGAGTACGCCGGGAAGGTGACCTTCGTGGTGCGTTATTTCCCTCTTCCCAGCCACTTCAACGCCGAGCGCGCCGCGCGCGCTGTCGAGGCCGCTGCCGGGCAGGGTAAGTTCGAGGCGATGTATCAGCGGATGTATCAGACCCAGACGGAGTGGGGGGAGAAGCAGGTTCCCGCCGACGACCTCTTCCGGAAGTTCGCTGGGGATCTGGGCCTGGACATGGCCGCCTGGGACAAGGCCTACAGCGACCCGGCCACCCTGACCCGGATCAAGAAGGACGTCGCCGACGGCGAGGCCTTGGGCGTGCAGGGGACACCGACGTTCTTCCTCAACGGCGAGAAGCTCGAACCCGAATCCTCGGATGACATCAAGGCGGCCATCGATGCAGCACTCGCCGGCTGAGGCCGCGGTAGAACCTGCCGGTAGCCGATCCTCCGCGTCGCACGATCTTCCCGGCGTGGCCGAATACTCCGGCGCCGAAGACGGGCCGTTTCGCCGGTCGCTGCCCTGGCTTCTTCTGGTGGGCGGGGCGATCGGGCTGGGTGCGGCGTTCACACTCGCCGTTGAGAAGATCGCGTTGTTGAAGGACCCGTCCTATGTGCCCAGCTGCAGCATCAATCCGGTGCTGTCGTGCGGTTCGGTGATGACCACGCCGCAAGCGGAGGTGTTCGGCTTCCCCAACCCGCTGCTGGGCATCGCGGCCTTCGCCCTCGTCTCCACCGTCGGCGCCGCCCTGCTGGCCGGGGCCCGTCTTGGCCGCTGGTTCTGGCTCGGCCTGCAAGCCGGCGTCACCTTCGGGGTGGTGTTCGTGCATTGGCTGGTCTTCCAAAGCCTGTACGTGATCGGTGCGCTGTGCCCGTACTGCATGCTGGTGTGGACGGTCACCATCCCGATCTTCTTCTACGTCACCTTGCACAACCTGCATCGGCGGCACCTGCCTCTGCCCGCCGGTGGGCGCCGCGTCGCCGAGGTGCTGGTGGGCTATCACACGGTGGTCGTCACGGTCTGGTTCCTGAGCATCGTCGCCGTGATCGGGGTGCGGTTCTGGTCCTACTGGAGCACCCTGCTGTGATGCGCTGACGCCCTGATGCGCGCCTTGCCGGGTTGAGGGGCCGGTGCTCGTCACCGCCACGACCGCGGCGATTCCCGCCTCGCCGCCTCTCGATCGCCAGGGGCGGATCGCCACGCGGGTGCCTCAGGCGCGATCATGTACAACGACCTGCTGGATGCTGTCATGAAGGTGAGCGATGAGAAGTGAACCCGGGCCGGACTCGCGACGGGAGGCGTCGTGAGCGCTGATCCGGCGGCCATCGTCGCGGAAACCGTCCGCGACAGCTCCGGCTGGGTTGTGCTCACGGCCGGGGTCGGCCGGGACCTGTTCGGCGTGATGGCCGCATGCCGAAGGAGAGCGTGCTGACATGGGCGCCAACCATTCGCATGGCCACTCAGGCGGCTCGGCCGTGCCCAGTTCGCGGGCGACGGTGTGGGCGACGCTGGCCGTGATCGTTCCTTTGGCGCTGGTCACGCTGACGGCGCTGGTCTGGATGTGGCCGGGTCCGCCGGCGTCCACTGCCGAACGGCCGGTCAACCTGCAGCGGGTGAGCGGGACGATCACCGCCGTCACCCTCACCCGGTGCCCCGAGGAGCCTCTCGCCGATGGGCAACCCCGTGGCGGGCCGAAGGCTGACCCGGCCACCTGTGGTGACGCCAGGGTCATGCTCACCAGCGGGCCCGATACCGGTCATGTCATCACCGGTGCGCTGCCCAGCGGGCCCGGCTCGCAGACGTTCGCCGCGGGCGACAATGTGATCTTGATATATATGCCCGACAGCGGCAGCGGGCTGGACGTGCCGCCGTACCAGATCTCCGATCATGACCGGTCTTCGTCCCTGTGGCTGGCCGGCGTGGCGTTCGTACTGGCGGTGATCGCTTTTGGGCGCTGGCGTGGGGTGATGGCGCTGATCGGATTGGTCATCACGTTCGTGCTGCTGCTGACGTTCGTCATCCCGGCGATCCTGGCCGGGCAGTCGCCGTTGCTGGTCGCCATCGTCGGCGCCGGGGCGATCATGCTCATGGTGTTGTACCTCACCCACGGGGTGAGCATCCCCACCTCGATGGCGGTGGTCGGCACGCTGGTCAGTCTCAGCCTGACCGGCCTGCTGTCGTATGCGGCCATCGGTATCGTCCAGCTGAACGGGATCACCGACGAAAGCTCGTTCTATCTGGACACCAGCTATCAGATCAACACTCAGGGCCTGTTGCTGGCCAGCATCATCATCGGCTCGCTCGGTGTGCTGGACGACGTCACCGTCACCCAGTCCGTCACCGTCACCGAGCTCGCGCACGCCAACCCGGGCTACACCTTCGCTCAGCTGTATCGGGCCGCTGCCCGGGTGGGCCGCGCCCACATCGCCTCGGTGATCAACACGATCATCCTCGCGTACGCCGGTGCCTCCCTGCCGCTGCTTTTGCTCATCAGCGTCGGCGAGCAGCCCATCGGCGAGGTGGTGACCAATCCGGTCATCGCCACTGAGATCGTCCGTAGCGTGATGGGCACCCTGGGGCTGATCGCGGCCGTTCCGATCACCACCGCGCTGGCCGCGTTGGCCAGTACCCGGCGGGCAGCTTCCGGTCACGACCACGTCGACCATTCGCCGCTGCCGGCGGCGCGTCACCGACGGCGGCCGGATGCCCTTCCTGATCCCCTGATGCGCTCGTCCTCCTGAGGATCAGGAGAGCAGGTGGGCCGTCCGTGCCATCCGCGGTTGTTCGATACAGCGGGTGCCGCGGGTCGTGGTGCGGGACTCGGTCCACCGGGCGCGGCTGCTGCCGATGCCTGCCGAGCCGGGCCGATCAGCCCGCTTCAGCGCTGAGGGTCTGTGCCACGGGCCGTCGGGCCGCCAGGCGTGCGGGTACGGCGGTGAGTGCTGTCGTCGCCAGGAGGATCACGAGCGCGGCGGCGGCGATCAAGGAGAAGGGGAACGTGGTCATCTGCCCGGACAAGAGGATGCCCAGGGGAACGCCGATCACGGCGCCGGGCAGGGCGGGCAGAAGCTGGGCGACGGACAGCCCCGCGGAGATCTGCCCGGGGGTGGCGCCGAGGGTGCGCGCGATGGCCATGTTCGCCCGGGCCTCCATCGCCGTGGTCCAGGTGAGCGTGACGGTGTTCACGGTGGCGAGGGCGATCAGGGCGATGGAGACCGCCAGCAGCAGCCGGCTGTCATGCGCGACTCGCAGGTTGGGTATGCCGGAAAGGCCCGCTTCCCAGCCGTCGCGATGCTGGGCGAAGCCCCAGCGGGGCTGGGCCTGGTAGGTCAGCAGGGCGGTGACGGCGATCAGTGTGACGGCGGTGGAGCACGCGTGCAGTACCGCGCGGCCCGGACGGCGGGCGGTCAGCCGCAGCCCGAGCAGAAGCGGGGTGGGCAGCAGCGCTGACAGCGCGGTCAGCCGGGGACGGTGGCGAGGCCGGTGAGCGGTGACGGCCAGCGCGCTGACGGTCGCGGTGCGCACCGCCCGCAGGGTGGGACGCAGCGCGGACAGCGCCGCCACCGCCACGGCGAGGGCGGTGGTCGCGGCGATGACGGTGCCGGTCGGTCCGCTGACATCGCCGATCCGGCTGGCGGTGGGACTGACGATGGCGGGCTCGGCCAGGCGGGCGAGTGTCAGCCCCAGCGCGTCGCCCAGCAGCGCCAGGATCAGATATTCCGTGAGCAAAAGGGCCGCGATCAGGCCGGGGGTGGCGCCGACGGCCTTGAGCAACCCCGCCCGGCGGGTCTGCTCGGCGGCGCGGCCGGCGGCCAGCGCGGCCACTCCGCTGATGGCCAGAAAGCTGAGCAGCCAGCTACCGACCACCAGGATCGGCTGGGTGTCATTGAGTATGACGGTGTCCTGCCTGGCGGTGAACTGCCAGCTGGAGAAGCTCACCTTGGCGGTGGAGTCGTGGACGAAGCCCCGATGGGCGTCGATGAAGGCCTCGGTGGCCTCGGGGTCGCGCAGCTTGAGGTCCATGGCCATGGTCACGGGGAGGTCCTTGGCCGCCAGCGCCCGGGCGTCCGACTCCGGCAGCCAGACCAGACCGCTCCCGTCACTCGGGCCGCCGTACGGGCCGCCGTACGACGACCACGGGAAGATGGAGGTGGCCGCGGTCACGGCGATCCCGACGACGGGGTACGGCCGGCCGGAGATGGTGACGCGGTCACCGACGCGGGCGCCCAGCGCGGTGGCGAAGCCCCGTTCGAGGACCGCGCCGCCGGAGCGCACCCAGCGGCCCGAGGTCACCAGCGGACGGTTGACCGCGCCGGGTGTCTTGGCGACACCGTGCACCACCACGAGGGAGGCGGTGCCGCGCGCGGTGAGGGTGGCGTAGACGACACGGTAGGGGCCGTTGTGGGCGACGACCTCGGGGAAGCGCGTCAGTGAGGTCAGGACCGGCGTCACAGGGGTGCCCAGCTCGGGGGCGTGCGCGACGATGTCCGGCCCGGCGGTGGCCGCCCGGGTCTGCTCGTACAACGTCTGGGACGCCCCGCCCAGGGACAGGCCCAGGGCCATGGTGGCGGTGGCCGCGGTCACCGCGAGCAGGAGCATCACGGCCTGGGTCATGTGCCGGCGGAGGTCGGCCAGGACGAGGCGGAGGATGAGCAGGGTGCGGCCCATGTGGTTCAGCCCTCCATCTCGATCAGGCCGCCGAGCCACCCGGTGCCGGTGCCGGCCAGCCAGGTGTCGTCGACGAACATCCCGTCGCGCATCGAGACCAACCGGTCCGCGGTGGCCGCGACCCGCTCGTCGTGCGTGACGATCACGAGGGTCTGCCCTGCCGAACGCAGGTCTTCGAAAATCCTCAGCACGTCGAGCGTCGCCGCGGTGTCGAGGTTGCCGGTCGGCTCGTCGGCCAGAACGATCAGCGGCTCGTTGACCAGCGCGCGGGCGATGGCGACCCGCTGACGCTGCCCACCCGACAGCTGAGAAGGCAGATGCCGGGCCCGGTCCAAAAGCCCGACCCGCTCCAGCAGGAAGCCCGCCCGCCGCCTGGCCTCACGCCGTGAGCGCCCGGCCAGCAGCGCGGGAAGCTCCACGTTCTCGGCCGCCGACAATTCCTCCATCAGGTGGAAGGCCTGGAAGACGAATCCCACCGACCGGCGCCGCAGCCGCGCCAGAGCCCGCTCGCTCAGGGTGTCGACGCGTCGCCCGGCCAGCCACACCTCCCCGGCGGAGGGCCGCTCCAGGCCACCCATCAGGTGCAGCAGGGTGGATTTCCCGCAACCGCTGGGCCCCATCACCGCCAGCATCTGCCCCTCGGGCACCTCCAGATCGACCTCGTCGACCGCGTGGACCCGGCCCTGCCCCCGGCCATGATTTTTCACCAGGCCGCGAACCCGGACCGCCGCATTCACCACGTTCATGCATCCTCAGCTTTGTCATCGATCTTGGACCAGGATCGCTCGCAGGCTTCCAGCCAGCGCAGGTCCGCCTGCAGCCGCAACACGACCCCTTCCAGCAGCAGGACGGCGGCCGACCCCTCGGGCTCGGCCAGAGCCGCGTGCTGCACGTCACGCAAGCGGCGCAGCAACTCGCGGCGCTGCGCCGCCACCAGCTCCACCGGGTCGGCGAGCCGGGCCGCGGACGCCACGACGAGCTTGAGATGAAACTCCGGCAGGTCCGGTTTCGGCCAGCCCACCTCGGTCAGCCAGGCGGCCACCCGCTGCTGCCCGGCGGGCGTCAGCGCGTAGACCTTGCGATCCGGCCGCTCGGGAAGACCGTCCGCCCGCTCACAGACAACGAGCCCGGCTTTTTCCAGCCGGGCCAACGTCACGTAGACCTGACCGGGGTTCATCGACTCGCCCAGCGGGCCAAGGCTCTGCCGCAGCCGAGCACGTAAGTGGTACCCATGCGACGGCTCTTTGGCGAGCATCGCCAGCACTGCGTCCTGCACCCCAACCCCCTAACGGTTAGCCAATAGATAGCGGTTATCTGTTAGGGGTGTCAAAACGCCGTGTACGAGATGAAATCGATGGGTCGATCCTGAGGGCGACGGCGTCGTCGCCGCGGAAGAGAGCCGCACTCTGGACGGAGTGCTCGGCCGAAGAGGTAGGTTTCTTGAGGCTTGGCAGCTCAGCGAACAGATGATCGAGCGCCTGCCGGCGACGATGGTGGATGCGATGTCCGGCATGGTCACCCAGGTGCGCCCGCCACGGCGAGATGAGACGAACGCGTACTACCGGGCTTGCCACTGTGCGGTCCGGGAAACCGCGGCCGAATCGTCACACGGGAGACGCCGGCGCATGAACACGCCCCCCTCGCCACCTGGAGCGGAGCGGACCGACGGATCATCCGTCCAGATCGGCGCTCTCGTTCCGCTGACCCGGCCCGGCTGGGTCGATGCGGGCCGACACCTGCTCGCCGGACTCGAGCTGGCCGTTCGCGACGTCAATGACGCCGGCGGGATCGCCGGAAGGCCACTCGAGCTGGTCGTCCGAGACACCGCGGCTGACCCGCAGAGGGCCGCGGCGGCCGTGGACGAATTGGCTCGCCTGGGCGTGGCCGCCGTGGCGGGGGAGTATCACAGCGTCGTCGCTCGCACCGCCGCCGCCAGGGCCGACGCCCTCGGCCTGCCGTTCCTCTGCTCGTCGGCGGTTCTCGACGAGCTCACCGAACAGCCGACGCGATGGGTCGCGCGCCTCGCCCCGGCGCAGTCCCACGGCTGGCAGATCTACGCGGACTTCCTCCTCGGCGCGGGGCACAGCCGAATCGCGGTAGCAGCCGATTCGAGTGTCTACTGGGCATCCGGGACCCGCATTCTGCGGGACCACCTCGCTCCACGCGGCGGCACCGTCATCGAACTCGACATGCGCGCGCTCACCCCCGCGGCGGTGTGCGACGAACTCGTCGGCAATCGCGCGACGGCCCTCCTTCTTCTGGTCGGCCACCCGGAGCCGGCGGTGTCGATCGTCACGTCCGTCCGCCGCGACCGGCGCCTCGCCGAGATCACGATCGGTGCTCCGGCCGGGCAACCGGAGTCCGCCGAATGGGCGAGGTCGCTGGGCGACGACGGCGCCGCGATCCCGTTCCTGCGCTACCTGCCCGAGCGCCTCGGCCCCCTCGGCGCACGAGTCGAGACGGCCCTCCGCGAGCGGCTGGCCGAAGAGCCCTCCTTCGTCGCCTTCGAGGGCTACGACACGATCACCGTTCTCGCCGACGTGCTGCGGTCTCACGGCGTGGACCGGGCGCGCATCGCCGAATCCTGGCCGCACGTCGCCGTCGAAGGCACCCGCGGGCGGATCCGGTTCTCCCGCACGCCAGGCATCAGCGTTTGGCAATGGGCTTGGCCGCCGATCCACGTCGCGGATCGAGATCCGGCGCAACCCGATCGCTTTCGGATCCTTCACGCCGGCTGAGAGAGCACAGCGGTCCGACTGCCCGGAACCGGCCGGCGTTTCCTTGCCCGCCGTACGGGCAGGTCCGCCGTCAAGGGGATACGGGGACGGGGGTTTCATGGCGCAGGTGTTCGACGCATCCGTCTACGGCCGCGCCATCGCCGACGTGGACGACGGCCTCGATGAGGTGACCACGATCGACGCTTCCACCACCGAGTGGGCCGACGGGCGCGGAATCCCGTTCACCGGCGCCGGTCGGGCGCACGTGCCGGCCCACCGTCCCTAAGCCCCCACCAGGCTTTACCGAGCCTTTCTCATCTGGGAGATCGTGATGCAGCTGCCCGTGCCTCGAGGCCCTCTTACCGCCCTGCTCTTCGAAAGGCTGACCTGCCCGCCTCACGAGTTCGGCCGGTTGTCAGTGCCCGCCGGAAAACCGGTCCTGGAGGATGACGATCTCCAACTGGCGCTGTTCGTCTGCTATGAGCTGCACTACCAGGGCTTCGACGAGGTAGACGATCAGTGGGAGTGGAACCCGTCGTTGCTGGCGGCCAGGCAGGTGCTGGAGCGGCGACTGGAGGACGGCCTCGCGCAGACCGTGGCGCGCCCGTTCCCGGTGCCGGCCGAGCGTCCGCTCCTCACGCTGCCCACGCGCATGCGCCGCGCCCTGGTCGATCTGGTGGCCGCCGCCGCCGACGGCCCGTGCCTGTCGACTTTTATGGAAAGGAAAGCCGACCTGGAGCAGTTCCGGGAATTCGCTGCGCATCGGTCGATCTACCACCTGAAGGAAGGCGATCCGCACACCTGGGCGATTCCCCGGTTGCGCGGCCGTGCCAAAGCCGCCCTGGTGGAGATCCAGATCGATGAGTACGGCGGCGGCCGGCTGGAGCGAACGCACTCGGAGCTGTTTCGCGCCACCATGCGCGCTCTGGAGCTCGACGATGACTACGGCGCCTACCTCGACCGGGTGCCGGCGATCACGCTGGCGCTCTCCAACGTCATGTCGCTGTTCGGGCTCCACCGGCGCCACCGCGGCGCCCTGCTGGGCCATCTGGCGGCACTCGAGATGACCTCCTCGATCCCCAACCGCCGCTGTTCCAGAGGGCTGCGGCGGCTGGGTGGGGACGCGACGGCCCGCCGCTTCTACGACGAGCACGTGCGGGCCGACGCCGTCCACGAGCAGATCGCCGCCCACGACATGTGCGGCGGGTTCGCGCAGCAGTACCCCTCGCAGGCCGGTGACGTCCTCTACGGCGCCGCCTGCGCTCTGACCCTCGATCGGCTTTTCACCGAGCACGTCCTGCGGCGCTGGACCCGCGGGATCACCTCGCTACGCCAGGCGGACCTGGTGGGCAGTCGATGATCGTCGTTCCCTTCGACGGTTCTACGGCCACCTGTCTTTTTCAGGCCTTCCCCTGGTCACCGGAGGCGACCGGCGTCGAATGAACGAGGTGAAAGGAGAGGGCCCCAGGCCCTTTTGCCGGGAGCCGGCAAGCCGTGGATCCCGGCCTCCGCGCTCCTTCAGGAGGCCGGGATCCACGTTGGAAACGGGTCAGACGAGGTCGGCCGCGGTGGGGAAACGTTCCCAGACCCGGTGCTGTCCCAGCAGCCGGACGACCTCCTCCAGCACCGCCTCGCCGCTGCCCGCGACGAGCACGCCGGGCGCCGCCGTGTCGATCCCCGCGGCGGTGAGCGCCTGATCGGCGTCCGCCCAGCCACCGAGCGGCTTGGCGTGGCGGAACGCCTCGCTGAGCATCAGCGGCACTCGCGGGTCGATGAGCGCTCCGGCGGGCGCGCCGTTGCCGGCCTTGGCGTCCCGGGCGCCGTAGGCGTCCTTGCCCGGCGCGGGTGCGCCGGCCAGCAGCAGGGCGTCGAACTCGACGGATCGTGCCGTGGCGAACGTGCGCTGCACGGTGACGGGGTCACCGCTGCCGGCTCCGAGCGTGCCGCCCGCCGGTGCGATGACCAGCGGCACCATGCCGCCGTCCAGGATCGCCTGGCGGACGGCGCGGACCGTCTCCAGGTCGCTGCGCTCGTCGGCGACGATGCCGATGATCCGCCCCGTGGTGGGCCAGGTCCGCCCGAGTTGGGAGAGTGCGGGGCTGGGCTCGACCGCCGGCAGCGGCCCCGCCGGCTTGGGGGCCGGCAGGCCCAGGCCCTGGGCCACCTGCTCGCACAGATAGGGGTCGACCTCGGCGAGCACCCTCAGGGTGCGCTCCTTGATCGCCTGTTCGTAGACCTTGCCGAGTTCGAAGGTGTACGCGGCGATGACGTGTTCGCGTTCCACCGGGGTCAGGCTCAGCCAGAACTGGCGGGGCTGGCTGAAATGGTCGGCGAACGACGCCGGAGCCTCACGGACCTTCCCCGCGGCGGGCACCCGCACGGGCGTCTCCCGGTACCCGCCTTCCTGCTGCCCGGCGAAGAAGGGGCAGCCGCCGTCCAGCGAGTTGGGCTTGTAGGGCGCGACGCCGGAATGCACCGCCGTCTGGTGGAAGCCGTCACGCAGCATGTCGTTGACCGGGGCGTGGGTGCGGTTGATCGGGATCTGCGCGAAGTTGGGACCGCCCAGACGGGTGATCTGGGTGTCCAGATAGGAGAACAGGCGCCCCGCCAGCAACGGGTCGTCGGTGACGTCGATGCCGGGCACCAGGTGACCCGGGTGGAAGGCGACCTGTTCGGTCTCGGCGAAGTAGTTGACCGGGTTGGCGTTGAGGGTGAGCAGGCCGATCGGCTGGACCGGCGCCAGCTCCTCAGGCACGATCTTCGTCGGGTCCAGCAGGTCGATGCCCTCGAAGGTCTGCTCGGGAGTGTCGGGAAAGACCTGGATGCCCAGCTCCCACTGCGGATAGGCGCCGGCTTCGATCGCGTCGGCGAGGTCACGCCGGTGGAAGTCCGGGTCCACGCCGTTGATCAACTGGGCCTCCTCCCACAGCAGCGAGTGCACCCCGGCCTTGGGCTTCCAGTGGAACTTCACCAGCGACGTCGCCCCCGCGGCGTCGACGAGCCGGAAGGTGTGGACCCCGAAGCCCTCCATCGTCCGATAGGAGCGGGGAATGCCGCGATCGGACATGTTCCACAAGGTGTGGTGGGTGGCCTCGGTGTGCAGGGAGACGAAGTCCCAGAACGTGTCGTGGGCGCTTTGGGCCTGGGGAATCTCCCGGTCCGGGTGTGGTTTGCCCGCGTGGATGACGTCGGGGAACTTGATCGCGTCCTGGATGAAGAACACCGGCATGTTGTTGCCCACCAGGTCGAAGACGCCCTCGGCGGTGTAGAACTTCGTCGCGAAGCCCCGCGTGTCGCGCACCGTGTCGGCCGACCCTCGCGATCCCAGCACCGGCGAGAAACGCAGGAAGATCGGGGTTTCGGCGTCCTTGGCGAGGAATGCCGCCTTGGTCACCGTCGCGGCCGTGCCGTACGCGCGAAAGACGCCGTGCGCGGCGGCTCCGCGGGCGTGCACGACGCGCTCGGGGATGCGCTCGTGGTCGAAATGCATGATCTTCTCGCGCAGGTGATGGTCCTGCAGCAGCACCGGTCCCCGGGGACCGGCCTTGAGCGAGTGATCGGTGTCCGCCAGTCGCAGGCCCTGGGCCGTCGTGAGGTACGGACCCGCCTGCGCCCGCGCCGTCGGCGGCGCGTCCACGGCCCGCCCCGTGGCGGTGAACGCCTCCGGACCGCTCTGATCGGGCTTGGGAGCCGGAGGCTCCCGGGGCTCGGTCGGCTCGTCCAGCGACGGCGATTCGCTGCCCGGTCGGCCGGGGATCGTGCCGGACGGTCCACCGCCTGATACGGCGTCGACCACCGTGTCGACGACCTTCTCGACCGTTTCCTTCATCGAGCGAGACTCTTCCATCGTTTCCCCCTTGAGCTGTGGCGACAGCAGATCGTCACCGTTGTCGAGATCGAGTTCGGTCCTCAGCACGCCGGGGTGCCGGGAGCGCAAGGTCGAACCATCGGAAACCGGCGGTGGCGCCGCGCCGTACCCTGTTTCGGCACGTGGCCGCGGGCCCGGCGCCCGCCGGAGGACGGAGGAGAGGCCGGTTTCGCTCGCGGACGACGGCCAGGACGTCGTCCGCGACCGAGGCGGCCGAGGCACGTCCGTCTCGCGCCCGCTACGCGCCCGGACAGCGCGACGGTCGCGCTCCTCGTACGATCAGTCGGTCTTCCCGGTCAGGACACGATCGGGAGTCCGGCCGAAGGTGTATCCGTCCCGACGGCGGGCACGGCCTGCGCACGCGGCGAAGCCACGCTCGCCACCCGCCGGCCTCAGCCCCGCCCCTTCTTCTCCGTGCCGTATCCGAACGTCTCCGCCACGTCCGCCATATCGATGAAGGTCCGCTCCGGCAGGGACCGGAGCGCGCCGATCACCGAATCGGGTGCGTCCCGCTCCTCGGCACGGGCCGGCAGGGTGGCGCGGCCGGCAGGGAGGACACCGGCGCCGCTGATCCATCTGGCCAGATCACTGCGAGCCTCCGTGCCCTGCGCGCTGATGCCCTGCGGCGTACCCGGTTCGTGGACGGGCGTACGCGATGTGGATGCCATATCGTCCTTCTTCAATGTGATCATGGGTGTGGGATCCCGTCGCCTCACATACCTGGAATCTTCGTTCCGGTGGGTCCATGAGACGCGTGCGGGCGCTACGTGCCCAGTCGCGCCGTGTCTGGCACTTTCCAGCCTCTACGATCGGCGCTCCTTTCCGTGTGCCGCCCGGCCCGTACCCGCCTTATCGTGGGGAAACATCACATCGACGCCGGTTAGCGCTTTACCGATCGGTGATGAACAGGCAGGTCGGCCAAGCTCGGCGCCGTGGTCCGCCAGGCCCTGCGTTTCGAGGAGAATGATCGTGAGAATCAGCGCCACTTATCGATCACGGGCTTTGTCGTGAATGCCCCCCGGGGAGCCGCGCTGATCGCTGTCCGTACAGGCGGCGCGACCGGGGAACGCGCGCCGACGCTCTGGCGGTCAGCGAGCGGGACGCGTGTGGCTTCGAGGCGCGCTTCGATCCGCCGTGCGGGAACGGCGAGGAGTGGATTCCTGCGGCAGCGACCCCAGCAGGGCGAGGGCGTCGGCGCTCGGCGAGCCCGGCTCGGCGCGGTAGACGACGAGCAGTTGCCCGTCGGCGCCGGTCACGGCGAACTTCTCGTAGCGCAGTTCGATGTCGCCGACGATCGGGTTGTGCAGGTGGTGCACACCACCGCCCGGATGCGGCTTGGCGTCGTGGCGCGACCAGAGCCGGCGGAACAGGTCGCTCTTCACCGACAGCTCGCCGACCAGGTCGGTCAAGCGCGGGTCGTCGACGTCCGGACCGGCCATCGCCCGCAGGGCGGCGACCAGGCTGCCCACCCGGTTCTGCCAGCCGGGCAGAGACTCCTGCGCGGCGGGGTCGAGCAGCACCGAGCGAAGAACGTTGCCGCCCGGGGTGAAGACCGGCGACAACGCCACGGCGAGACGGTTGGCCGCCAGAACGTCCTGGAACGGCCCTTGGACGTAGGCGGGAGTGTTGTGCCAGGCATCAAGCAGAGCTTGCACACCTGGTCGGACCCGCGCCGGTCGCCGCCGAGGCCCCTGCGGGGTGCCGAGCGCGCGCAGGTGCGCGGTGGCGTCCTCGTCGAGGCCGAGCGCGCGGGCGATCGCATCGAGCACCTGGGGTGAGGGGCGCCGGTCGCGGCCCTGTTCGAGCCGGGTGTAGTACTCGGTGCTGACCCCGGCGAGCATGGCCAGTTCGTCCCGCCGCAGCCCCGGCACCCGCCGATGGCCGTTGTCGGGCAGCCCGACATCCTCGGGCCGGATCAGCTCGCGCCGGGCCCGCAGGTATTCGCCGATCAGGTTCACACTCTCGACCATAAGCGAGGCGGGGTCCCTTCTGGGTAGCCCTGGCAGCACCCCTCTCACCAGGGGAATGGCTGATATGCCGGACCTTGGCGCACGCTTCCGGTATGACTTCACGAACCTGGCTCATCACCGGCGCGAACAGCGGTTTCGGCCGGCACCTCAGCGAGCGGCTCCTGTCTCGCGGCGACCGCGTCATCGGCACCTTCCGCGCTGACGGCAGCGTCGAGGATCTGTCGGCCCGCTGGCCGGACGCCTTCCGCGCGGCCCACCTCGACGTCACCGACCCGGCCGAGATCACCGCGGTGGTCGACGCGGCCTGGGCCGCCCTGACCCGGATCGACGTCGTGGTCAGCAATGCCGGGTACGGCCTGATGGGCGCGGCAGAGGAGTTGACCGACGAGCAGATGACGCACCAGATCGCGACCAACCTGACCGGTTCGATCCGGCTGATCCGGGCCGCGTTGCCGCACCTGAGACGGCAGGGCGGCGGCCGGATCCTGCAACTGTCCTCGGTGGGCGGCCAGGTGGCGTGGCCGGGCGGGTCCCTCTACCACGCCACGAAGTGGGGCGTCGAAGGTTTCGCCGATGCGCTGGCGGGCGAGGTGGCCCCGTTCGGCATCGGCGTCACCATCGTCGAGCCGGGCGGCGCCCGCACCAACTTCCGCTACGGCGGTTCGGTGCTGGCCGACCGCATCGAGGCCTACAACGCCACGCCCGTCGCGGGAATCCGCCGCATCCTCACCGAACGCACGACCCAGGGCATAGGCGACCCGGCCCTGATGGCGGCTGCGATGATCGCCAGTGTCGACCAGGACCCGGCACCCCGCCGCCTGGTCCTGGGCAGCGACGCCTACCAGGCCATCGAAGGCGCGCTGAAGGCCCGGCTGGCCGATGTCCGCGGCCAGCGCGAGTCGGCGGAGGAGACGGACGCCCCGCTGGAGGGCGTGACCACAGGCGGCCCGGCCGGCCTGGACGCCGGGAAACGCGACCGATAGGTGCGGGCCGTGCGACCAGACACCCGGGGCACCTGATACCGGCCACAGCCATCCGGCGTGGTCACTTATACTCCTGGCGGTTGTTGGAAAGCGTCTGGGTCCGCACATGGAATCGGACCCTGCGAAATGATGTCCAACAGCCGACACAACGCGGATAACAACCAGGAGTTGTTCATGGAGCTGGACCTCGGTGCCATCAGGACGTTCCTCGCCGTGGTCGACGACGGGCATTTCACCGAGGCCGCCGCGCGCGTGGGCATGTCCCAGCAGGCCGTGTCCAAGCGCATCGCCAAACTGGAAGGCGACCTGGGAGTGCCTCTGCTGATCCGGTCCCGCACCGGGGTCAGGCCGACCACGGACGGCGAGGCGTTCCTCCCGCACGCCCGGGCGCTGATCAGCCTGGCCGACCAGGCCGCCGCGATGCTCCGAGCACGCCGCCGCCCTCTGCGCGTCGACGTGCTCGGGCGCGATTCGGCCTCGATCGACATGGTCCGGGCTTTCTACGAAGACAGCGACGTCGACGTCGACATCGTCGTCTCCCGGGGCGCCGTCCCACGGGTGTCGGCGCTCACCGGCGGCTCGGTCGACGCGGCGTTCGGCCGCACCACGGGGGCCCTGCCGCCAGGAATCGCGCGCGTTCCGGCCTGCCTGGAACCGATCCCCATCCTGGTCGGCCGCCGGCACCGGCTCGCCAGGCGCAAGCGCGTACGGATGGAGGAGCTATCGGGCCTGACGGCGTGGATGCCGGGCAACGCCGGCGACAGCGAGTGGGCGGACTACTACCGCCTCCTCAGCGCCGAGTTCGGCGTCCAGATCGACAGTTCCGGCCCGTTCTTCGGTCGTGACCACATCATGGAGAGAGTCGCGGCCTCGCCGGATCTCATCACGTTCGGCAACAAGAGGCAGTACCCGGTCTCGCCCGACGTCGTCGAGATCACGATCACCGACCCCATGCCGGTGTATCCCTGGTTTTTGATGTGGCACGAGGCGAACCGCCACCCGTCGCTGCCGCTGCTCATCGCTCACATCAAGGACCGCTACCGGCCGTTCGCCGGCCCCGGTCGCTGGCTGCCCGACCCTGATCGCTCCCTCTTCCCGGCCGATCCCGAACCAGCCCTCTAGCGCTGTCATCACCTGCGGGCGGCACTGCCCCACATGCGCCGCCGCCGTGGACACCTGATGGCCGTCACCTCCATGGGCGGGCTCATGACCGTGCCCGGCATGTCCGCCTACTGCGGCAGCCCGCTCCGCCCCGGCGAGCGCGGTTCGCTCGGAATCGCCCGTCTCCGCGGACGCGGAAGGCGACAAGCGCCACGCTCCGGAGCCGAACATGATCGTGTTCGGCTAGGGTGGAGGTATGTTTTGACGCCTGCCCGGAAGTCGGGCACCCCCGTGACCTCCTTCGTACCCCGAACAGACCCGGAACCCACGAAGGAGACACCCGACATGAACACGTCGATCCCTGTCGCCGTCCCCGACGCGTTCGCCGCGTCGTACGGCGAGGACAACGTGTCCGGCCGTGCCTGGCTCGCCGAGTTGCCCCATCTGGCCGCGGGCTTCCTGGACCGCTGGACACTGCGGCCGGACGGCCCCGCAGGACATGGCATGGCCTCGCTCGTGCTGCCGGTGATCCGCACGGACGGTACGCCCGCGGTGCTGAAGTTCCAGCAGATCAGCGAAGACAACGCCGCCGCCGCGCTCGGCCTGCGGGCATGGAACGGCAACGGTGTGGTGCGCCTGCTCGACCACGACCCCGACACCGGCACCATGTTGCTGGAACGACTGGACGAGGCCCGGCCGCTGTCATCGGTGACCGACGACGGTGCCGCCATGCAGATCCTCGCCGAGCTGATGGCGCGCCTGGTCGCGGTACCGGCCCCACCCGGACTGCGGCAGCTGGCCGACATCGCCGCCGCCATGCTCGACCAGGTGCCGCGCGCCGTACCGGCGCTGCGCGACCCGGCCGAGCAACGGCTGGTGCGCACCTGCGCGTCCGCCGTGGCCGAACTGATCGGCGAACCCGGCGACCGTCTGCTGCACTGGGACCTGCACTACGACAACGTCCTCGCCGGGCAACGGGAACCATGGCTGGCCATCGACCCCGAACCGCTGGCCGGCGACCCCGGGTTCGACCTGTGGCCGGCGCTGGACAGCCGATGGGAGGAGGCGGTGGTGGCGACCGGTGACGTGACCCGCACGGTGCTTCGCCGCTTCGACCTCCTGACCGAGGTGCTCGGCCTGGACCGGCAGCGGGCGACCGGCTGGACACTCGGCCGCATCCTGCAGAACGCGCTGTGGGACATCGAGGACGGCAAGACCACGCTGGAACCGGCCCAGGTCGTCCTCGGCACAACTCTGCTACGCCGCCAGGCGCCTACTCCGTAGCCGCCTGGTCACCGGTCATGCCGGGTTCGTTGCGCCATACCCCTGTTCCGTCCGCCATCGGTGAGGTCTCCGCGTGCCATGGCGATGGCCTACCAGGATCGGAGACTCTCCGACCTGCCCGGTACCGCCGGTTGAGCCGAAGGTCCGCGTTTCTCGGGTTCATTCGCGTGGGCCTAGGATCGGCGGCATGGCGATGCGGCTTGTGCAGATTGCGATGAATGCTCGGGATGATTCCGTAGTCGGAGGGTTCTGGGCGGAGGTACTCGGCTGGAGTACCGACATCGAGGAACCCGGCGTGACCAACCTCGAACCCGTGGGCTTCGCCTATCCCGACCCCGCCGCGATATGCATCGACGTCCTTGCCGTCCCGGAACCCAAGACGGTGAAGAACCGCGTGCACCTCGATCTCGCCACCACCTCCGCGGCCCATCAGGCCGAGGTGGTCGCGCGCCTGAAGGAACTCGGTGCGACGCCCGCCGACGTGGGCCAGGGCGAGGTCCCGTGGACGGTCCTGGCCGACCCGGAGGGCAACGAGTTCTGCGTGCTGGAGCCTCGGGAGATCTACCGGGACACCGGGCCGATCGCCGCGGTGGTCGTCGACTGCGCCGACCCGCGGGCCATGGCCCGGTTCTGGGGCGAGGCGATGGACTGGACCCTGCACGAGGTGACCGACGATCATGCGGTGCTGCGCTCCGCCAAGGGGGTCGGGCCGTATCTCGAGTTCCTGCGCACACCCGACGTGAAGACCGTGAAGAATCGCATCCATCTCGACCTCCGGCCGTACCCCGGTGACGATCAAGCGGCGGAAGTGGCCCGGGTGCGGGCTCTCGGCGCCACCGACGTCGACCTCGGCCAGGGTGACGTGTCGTGGACGGTCCTCGCCGATCCGGAGGGCAACGAGTTCTGCGTCCTCGCCCCGCGCTGACGCGGAGCCCCTCCACCCGCGGTACGACAACCTCTACCACGCGATTCACGGATGTAGTACCTGGAGCCTTATAGGTTCCCAAGATCCCAGCCAAGCGGTGATCGTTGCCTAGGTTCCGCACGACAACAGTCCCGCTGGTCAAAGGAGATCGATAAGTGACACGGATGCGCCGACAGCTGCGCCTGGTTCTGGCCCTCGCTCTGGGAGCGGCCGTCACGACATCGGTGGTGGCACCCGCGCAGGCCGCCTCCGCCGGTGTCCTTGACGGGGACGTCACCAACCGGCTTTCCTCGACCTACACCGTCAAGGTCGCGACATTCTCAGGGTCCAACCTGACGGAGAAGTGCCCGGCCACCAACGGCACCACCTACTCCTGTCGCACGTACTGGCTGCCGAACGGCCGGGCCGACGATCAGATCAATGGGAGAAACTGGGACACCGACGCCCTGATGGTCGAATCGCCCTACCGGGTTTACAGCTGGACCGGGACCTACCAGAACGTGCCGGCCTTCCGCTGGTACAAGATTTCGGATGGGGACAACCGGACCTGTGAACTGACGTCGAACACCCCGGCCTGCTTCGCCTACTGAGGTACCGGGGCCGCGGTGACCGCAGCGTCCGGGTCGATCCTCGCGGCGGGTTTTGATCTCTCCTCGCGAGGGTCACCGCGTGACCCATCCCGTCTGCCCGGGCTCCGCTCTGTCGCGGTCTTAGGAGCAACGAAACAGCCGGTATCAGTGAGATTGATCTTGAATGGCGAGAGGACCCCGGCGATATCGCCGGGGTCCTTTCGGGCAGGGCGCACCCGCGCGCACCTTTCGGTCGGTTGCCAAGGTTTTAACCCCTTCTGCCCATAACTGGATTGCGATAAGCAAGTCTGGTGCATACGGTCTGTCATACATCTAACTATCAAACTGCAAGTTAGAGACTCGTTCGCCGCTCCACAAGGCGCGAGCGAAGAGCACGGTGGCGACGCCCGCAGCAGGTCGACGCCCGGGCCCGCCCGTAACGGCACTGAGCCCGGGTGCCCGAACCGCCGGCGTCTGGCCGAAGGGCTCCGTCCGCGTCATCGATCGTCGCCGCCAGGACGGCGACGGCCCGGCCGGGAAGGAACAGACAGCCATGCCAGACCAGATAACCGAAGCAGGCCGAACCCTCTCACCGGACGCCGGGGAGTCGCCGGTCGGCCGCCGACTCGATGGTTCGGTCGCGGTGCTGACGCTCCAGCGCCGGCCGTACAACCTGCTGGATGTCGTCTTCTGCCGGCAGATCGTCGAGGCGCTCCACTGGGCGTGGACCGGGGGCGCCCGGGCGGTGGTCGTCGAGAGCGGGCTACGCCATTTCTCCGCGGGCGCCGATCCCGACGCGATGCTGGCCGCCGCGACGGACGGGGACGGCGTGCTCGACTGGCACCTGACCGACGTGCTGCGCGCCTTCGACGAGCTGCCGCTGCCGATCGTGGCGAGCGTGCACGGAATCTGCGTCGGAGGCGGGCTGGAGGTCGCGCTCGCGTGTGACCTCATCGTCGCGAGTGAATCCGCCAAGCTGGGCTTGGTGGAGGCGACCGTCGGCCTGCATCCCCTGATGGGCGGGATCCAGCGGATCACGCAACGGGCCGGCGCGGCACGGGCGAAGGAGATGGTCATGCTCGGCCGCCGCTACGACGCGCGCACGACGGAACGCTGGGGGATCGTCAACCGGGTCGTCGCGGACGAGCATCTGGGCGCGGCGACGATGACGCTGGCCCGAGAGCTGGCGGCGGGGCCGACGGTGGCGCACGCGGCGACGAAAAAGCTGGTGTCCATCGCCGTCGATCGGGGCGTCCGCGCGGCCGACGAGGCCATGGCCGAGCTCCAGGAGCCGATCTTCCGCTCCGCGGACTTCCGCGCCGGGATGGACTCGTTGCAGCAAAACGGTCCCGGCATGGCACGCTTCAGGGGGTTTTGACCATGTCCGCACCGCTGACCGGCATCCGGGTCGTCGATTTCTCCCGTGTGCTCGCCGGACCGCTCTGCGCGCAGACGCTGCTGGAGCTCGGAGCCGAGGTCATCAAGGTGGAACCGCCCGGCGGTGACCTGTCCCGGCGGGCCTTCCCCCGCGAGGCCGAGATCTCCGGCTACTACGCCCAGCAGAACGCCGGCAAGCGTAACGTCTCCATCGATCTCAACGCGCCGGGCGCGCGGGAGGTCGCGCTGCGCCTGTGCGACCACGCGGATGTGATCGTGGAAAACTTCCGGCCGGGCACGCTGCCCTCGTTCGGACTGGACTACGACACCGTCGCCGCACGCAACCCGCGTGTCGTCTACGTCTCCATCAGCGGCTACGGTCAGCACGGCGCGTGGCGTTCCCGGTCGGCCTACGCCCCGACCATCCAGGCCGAGACCGGGATCACCGCGATCACCATGGATCAGTTCGGCGCTCCCGGGGGACGGCCGCGCACCGACTCGCTGTCACACGCCGACGTCTACTCCGGACTGCACGCCGCCGTCGCCGTCCTGGCCGCACTGAACCACCGGGACCGCACCGGTGAGGGACAGTACATCGACGTGGCCATGGCCGCGGTCATGCTGTCGGTCAACGAGCGCCTTCACGTGGATCTGTCGGGACAGGACCTCGGGGCGGAGACCCCGATCCTGGGCGCCACGGACTGCCCGTTCTTCGTCAGTCCGGAGGGAACGACCTTCGTCAGTCCGATGAGCCTGGTGGGCAGCGCGTCGTTCCCCTTCTACCTCGCGGCCATGCGGCGCGCCGACCTCGCCGACGACCCGCGATTCCGGACGCCCGAAGCACGACGGGAGCATCTGACCGAGCTGCACACCATCGTCCAGGAATGGATCTGGACCTTCGACGACATGGCCTCCCTTGAGGTGCAGTTCGACGAGGCGAAAATCCCCACCGGGCAGGTGAGCACCGTCGGCGAGTTCGCCGACAGCCAGTGGGCACGTCAGTGGACGGCCGTCCGCTCGGTCCCCGACCGCAACGGGGGCCGGATCACGGTGCCCGGGCCGCCCTGGCACTTCAGTGCCGCAGGCGAACCCGGCTCATCGGAGAGGGTGCCCGCCCGGCAGGGCGAGCACAACGACGACGTCCTGCGCGAGCTGGGATTCGACGAAGGCGAGATCGGTTCGCTGCGGAGCCTGGGCGCGCTCACCGAACCCAGCCGGAGCGACGACAACGGGAGCGACCGGGCGAACGACCCGGGACGAGCCCCCACGGAGGAAAAGAACCCTGAACAGGCAGTCGGTGGTATGTCCCTGGTCTCGTGGAGGCTGAGTGTATGACGTCGCCGGCGAGGTGAAGCGGACGGCGGGCACGCTCGCCGGGGCCGTCAGCGCCTGTTCGCCCTCCGTACCACCGGCAGCCCCGTGCCAGAGTCGAGTACGAGGCGGTCGCCGAGCGGTCGCGCGAGCGTGACGGTGATCGTGGCTGTCTTGAGGATCGCAAGGCACGCCCCGCTGGAGCCTTCCTCGTCCACGTCGACCACCACGAGCTGGTCGGTTTCGTAAGCGCGTGCCCCGTGAACGCTGTCGCAGGCGCCGTAGCCGTAGCGGAGAAGCAGCTCGTCCGGCTTGCCGGCGACGAGGTCGAAGGCCATCACCTCTTCGATGTCACCCTGCGCCCGCTCAGGGCGGGCGGTGACAGCCGAAGGGTCGACCGCCACGTGGACCTTCTTCTGCTCGACTCCCTCGACGGTGAACAGCCAGGCGGGCACCCGGACCGTGCCGCGGCTGGTCTCCAGTGGCACCTCACCCAGCTCGGCACCGCTCACCCGGAGCGGGCGACATCCCCTGGCCGGGCACTCCTCCTCGATGAAGCCGGCCGACTTGCCGAACTCCGCGTACGCGCTCGCCGCCGTGATGAGCGGCACCTGCGACACCTTGCCGTCGGGCCATCGTAGGTCGGCGCGGGCCGGGGAGTCCGCGGGCAGCTCGGAGGCCGGCCGCCACGCGCCGTTGTGCGCGCTTCTGTTCACCCAGGCCGGAACGGAGCCCACGCGGGCCCATCCCTGCGGATTCATCACCTCCAACGGCACGAACCCTTCGCGCCAGGCGCGGTCGTCGGCCGACCCCTGCCAGCGCGCCGCCACTTCCCGGGCACGATCCTCGAATCCGCGGGGCGAGACGCGATGGAACGAGCTGCAGGAGGACAGGAGCACCATCAAGGACAGACACGTGATCGTCTTTCGCACGAGACCTCCTCCGCCCCTGTGATCGGCGAAGGCGCCGATGACGTCGAGCGCACCAGGGAGAGTGGACGGAGCCGGGCGCGCGGTGTGGTCCGGGGACGTGGTCACGTCGGCTCCGTAACGATGCGTCAAAGGGGAAGATCTTCACCGTACGCGTGGCCGCCGCCCTTTTCATCGTATTTCCACAGACCCGCAGTGATCACCGTGACCTTCGGAGCGCGAAGGTCCGCTGAGCTGCGCGTACTCAATCACGTGTCCCTGGTGACAGTACGGAGCTGACGCCCTGGCCGCTGTCGTGCTCAACGGGCCGCTTCCGGCCCTTCGCCGGGAACCACCCGTCTTCCGGTCACCGGTGCAGGGAACGCAGCAGCATGGGCAGGGAGCGGTGCAGTTCCCGCTCCCAGTAGCGAGGGGTGTGGGTGCCCCGGTAGAAGTAGGTGGTCAACGGTGTGCCCGCCGCGGTGAGGCGGGCGGCCAGCGAGCGGTTCATGTCGTGGAGCATGTTCTCCTGGTCGTCGTACGGCTCGCCGGGCGGGTCCAGCGGGCCAGGGTGGCCGTCGCCGCAGGAGAGGTGGACGGGAGTCGACCGCAGCCTCTCCGCCAGCGCGTACGGGTCGTGGGCCCGCCAGATCTCCCGCTGGTGCACGGGATGCCCCCACAGCACGAGGACGGCGTCGCCGACCTCCGCGTAGGCGTCCTCGAAGATTTTCACGTAACGCGGGTGCGACAGGTGGACGTGGCCGCTGTACGCCGCGGCGGCGCGGAACATTCCGGGCCGCCTGGCCGCGTAGGACACCGCTCCGAAGCCGCCCATCGACAGGCCCGCGACCGCTCGATCGGTGCCCGCGCCGTAGCCGCGCTCCAGGAGCCGCCGCACTTCGTCGAGGTGGAAGGTCTCCCATGCGGGCGGCCCGCCCGCGCCGAGGTTCCACCAGTTGGTGTAGTAACCGCTGGCACCGCCGTCGGGCATGACGACGAGCACGTCGCGCAGTTGGGGCAGTTCCGACACGTCGGAGTCCCGCGTCCAGCTCGTATGGTCGTCGCCCATACCGTGCAGCGGGTAGAGCACCGGCCACCGCCGCCCGGTCCCGGGCCGCCAGCCGCCGGGCGTGAGCAGGCGCACCTTGGCGGTACCCGCGAGTGCCGGTGACCGTATCGTGAGGTCCACCAGCCGAGGGCCGGCGCGCTCCTCGGCGATGACGCGGGCGCCGCCGGACGCCCGGGCCGCCGGGGCCGCCGATCCGGTCCACGCGGCGAGGGCCAGCCCTGACACGGTCAGGAAACGGCGGCGGGTGACATCGGACATGAAAGGCTCTCCTCCTCGGCTGGGACACTCACTCACCATCGAACCGAGTCCGCGCGCCCCCGTCAGTCCACGCGCTCCCGCCGAGCGCCGGACAGAGCCGGACGCCTCACGGCGCGACCTTGACGATCATCTTTCCGGTGTTGCCGCCGCGGAGCATGCTCAGGAAGGCGTCGACCACGTTGGGCAACCCGACGACGACGGTCTCGTCCGGCACGACGTGGCCGCTGCGGATGTGGGGGAGGAGGAAGTCCTCCAGCTCGGACTGGAGGTGGACGTGGTCGCGGACCAGGAAGCCCTCCAGCCGCAGGCTCTTGCCCACGATGTCGAAGAGATTGCGCGGCGCGGGCGGCGGCGTGAGGGTGTTGTACTGCGCCACCGCCCCACACCACGCGATCCTGCCCCGGTCGCGCATCGCGCCGATGGCGGCCTCGAGGTGGTCACCGCCGACGTTGTCGAGACAGACGTCCACGCCCTCCGGGGCCGCGGCGGCGAGCTGGGCGGCCAGGTCGCCGGTCCGGTAGTCCAGGGCCGCGTCGAAGCCCAGATTCTTGAGCAGGTGCTCGGCCTTGGCCGCCGAGCCGGTGCTGCCGATCACCCTGCCTGCGCCGAGCAGCCTGGCGATCTGGCCGGCGGCGCTGCCGACACCGCCCGCGGCGGCCGAGATGAACACGGTCTCGCCCGGCTGCAGGCGGGCCACACGGGTCAGCCCGACGTAGGCGGACAGGCCGGTGCCGCCGAGCAGGCTCAGATAGGCGGAGAGGGGCACTCCCTGTGACTCCCGCAGGACGCGTACGTCGCCGGACGCCACCACCGCGTGACTGCGCCAGCCCTGCCGGTGGAACACCAGCTCGCCCACGGGGAGGGCGGGGTCACGGGACTCGACCACGCGCCCGATCGACCTGCCCTCCATCGGCGTGCCCAGCGCACGCTCGTCCATCTCCTCGCGCATGTAGGGGTCGACGGACAGATAGACGTTCTCCACGAGCGCCTCACCGGGCCCCGGCTCCGGAGTCGTGACCTCGACGTAGGAAAACTGGTCGGCGGCAGGCCACCCGTTGGGGCGCGCCACCTGATGCACAAGAACAGCCATGGGCCAAGCCAACCGCCCTCAGCCGGTCACAGGACAATGATTTAGTATCTGGCTTAATGGTCAGCTACCGCCTGGAGGTCGACGACCTCGCTGACATGCGCTTCGCCTGCTCGCCACTGCTTGAAGCGGTCACGAGCCTCTGGGCGTTGCGCTGGCCGGAACGGCACACGCTGCACCTGCCGTGGATCAGGCGGACCCGCACGATGATCGCCGCGTCGCCCACGGCCGATGCCGCTCTGCTGGACGCCCTGATCGGCGCGGAGCGCGGCTGGCTGCCCGACTTCGTCACGCCCCGGCCGGACACGCCGCTGCCCGGCATCGACGAGGAGTTGCGCCGGGTGGGCGAAACCGATCCGGCCAAGGCGACGGCCGACATCCGGCACGTCTACGGGCGCCACCCGATCCCAGCCGTGCTGCGCCAGGGGCCCGAAGCGGTCGCCGAGGCGCTCGGGTGGTACTGGCACCTGGCGATCGAGCCCCACTGGCCCCGGATGCGAGCCGTACTCGAAGCCGACATGCTCTACCGGGCCCGGCGGCTGGCCCGCGACGGGGCGGCCGCGATGATGACCGAACTGGATCGGCGGGCGCGCTGGGGCGGCGGCGAGCTGCGCGTCTTCGCCGGGCAGAGCCTCGAGTACGACGTGGCCGTCGCCGGACGCGGCCTCTGGCTGATCCCCGCGCTGTTCGTGCCGCAGACCGTCAGCCCGGTCGGTCCGGAGGAACCGCCGACCGTGATCTACCGGGCCCGCGGCATCGGCACTCTCTGGGAGCGGGGGGAGGCCCGGGCACCCGAAGCGCTCGCCGAGCTGATCGGCCGATCCCGGGCGAACCTGCTCGCGACCCTGGACGGGCCGATGTCGACCACGGAACTCGCCGGACGGCTCGGCGTGACCCCGAGCGCGGTGTCCCAGCACCTCAAGGTGCTGCTCAGGTCGGGTCTGCTGACCCGCTCCCGCGCCGGCCGGGTCGTGCTCTACGCCCGAACGGAGGTCGCGGACCTGCTGACGGGTCCATGACCGGTGGCACCGATCACCGAGGGCACCGTGAACAGCCGGTCAGGTGGCCGCCTCGGACGACCTCGCCGCCGCCGGAAATCCGTTCGGGGCCGACGCGCGCCGAACGCCAGAACGGAACACCGGGGCGGAGCCTGCTCGCCCGACTGGGGGAGGCGCCGTAGGGGGCGAGGACCCGGGCCGCTCGCGCGGCGGGTTCGCCAGTATGCACGTTTCAGGCTTCGCGTACGAAAGTAGCGCATTCCGGGCAATCGTCGAGATACCGATGCCGACACTCGACGGTGTGCTGCAGGAATGTCATCGCCTGCTGTCTGTGGGCGATTTCACTTTCAAGCACAGCGATCTTTGCCCTCACGACCGCCTGTGCCGCTGCCTTCCGCGGCGAGATGGCGGCGATGACCTCGGGCAACGAGAGCCCGACCCGCCGCAGTTTCCGTACGGTGCGTGCCTGCTCCAGGGTCTTGTCGTCGTAGACGCGGTAACCGTTGCCGTCGCGACGTACGGTGAGTGCCCCGACCTGCTCCCAGTGCCGTAGTACGTGAGCTTCGATCCCGAGTTCTGCGGCGGCTTGCCCGACCGTCTTCACCATGCGCGCCTTGCCTTCATGTCGACCTGAACCTTTAGCGTCTCCATCATGTCTAATCCCACTCGCCCCGCGAGCGCTCGTCATGGTTCATCGATCCTGGTCACCGGCGCGACGGGCAACCTCGGCCGCGAAGTAGTCGACCGCCTCCAAGCGCGCGGCTCGCGCGTGCGATGCCTGGCCCGCCGTCAGATGGATCCGCGCCCCGGAGTCGAGTCGGTGGCCGGCGATCTCACCGACCCGGCCCTGGTCCGCTCGGCACTCGTAGGCGTCGACGCCGTCTTTCTCATCTGGCCGCTGCTCGATTCCGCCCCTGCCCATGACCTGGTCGCGGAGCTCACCGCCACGGCACCCCGTGTCGTCTATCTGTCCTCGACGGCCATCGACGACGAGGCCGCCCGTCAGAGCGACCCCATCGTTCAGGTGCACGCGGACATGGAAGCCCTGCTCCACGACGCCGGACTGCGACCGGTGGTGCTGCGCAGCGACACGTTGGCCTCCAATGCCCGGGGCTGGGCAGCGCAGGTGAGGGCAGGCGACGTGGTGACCGGTCCGGATATCGCGCGCACCGCCGTCGTGGACGAACGCGATGTCGCTGACGCGGCCGTCACCGTGTTGCGCGCACACCATGACCACCCGGATCACGGCCCGTACGTGTTGACAGGCCCCGAACTGCTCAGTCGCGCCGACCAGGTCGGTCGCCTCGGTGCCGCACTCCAGCGTCCGCTTCGCTTCGAAGCGGTCGCCGCCGACCTCGCGCGATCACGAATGCTCGCGGACGGTCGTCCCGAGCGGCTGGTGGAAGCGCTGATCGCTGCTTCGGTGTGCCGGCCGGAGTCGAACCGCGTCACCGATCACGTCGAGCGCCTGACCGGTCGAGCGGCCGGCACCTTCGCGAGGTGGGCCGTCGACCACGCGGCCGAGTTCGGCTGACGGGGGAGCCGCGGCCCGCCAGACCGTCACGGAAGCATCGCGGGTGAACCGGGACCTCAACGTGCCGGCCGCCGGGTCGCCCGGTCTGCGCCCGCACCCGGCCGTCGCCGCGGTCCGAGGTGCCCACCGAACCGTGATCTCGGCCGGAGGCGCCGGCCCGCATCCGCACGGCTGCGCGGCCGGCTCACCGCCGATCCCGGCTGAAGCGGCTAACCGCCCAGCCGGATGATGCCGCGGGAAGCGGCGACCGTCACCGCGGCGGTGCGGTCGTCCACGCCGAGCTTGGCGAAGATGTGCAGCAGGTGGGTCTTGACCGTGGCCTCGCTGATGCACAGATGGGCGGCGATGGCCTTGTTGCTCATCCCCTGGGCGACCGCGCCGAGGACCTCGACCTCCCGGCCGCTGAGGGCATCGGGGGCATCGGCCCGCGCCCACGACAGCACTCGGGTCGCGATCGCCGGCGACAGGGCGCTCTCCCCTCGCGCCGCCGCCCGGATCGCGTCGAACAGCCGCTCACGGCCGGTGTCCTTGAGCAGGTAGCCGATGGCTCCCGCGTCGATGGCGCGTGAGATGTCGCCATCGGTGTCGTAGGTGGTCAAGACGATCACCTTGGCGCCCGGGTCGTGTTCGCGGATCCGGCTGATCGCCGTCGCGCCGTCGATCTCGGGCAGCTGCAGGTCCATCAGGGTGACGTCGGGCCGCAGGTCGCGCGCCAGCCGCACCGCGTCCGCGCCGGAGACCGCTTCGCCGACCACCTCCAGATCGTCCTGGGTGCCCAGCATCGCCCGGATGCCGTCGCGGACCACCGGGTGGTCGTCGGCGATCAGGACCCGGACGGTCATCGCGCCCCGCTCAGCGCCACCACCGGAAGGCTGGCAGCCACTGTGGTGCCCGCACCCGGGGCACTTTCCACGAGCAGCGCGCCGCCGAGCTGCTCCATCCTCTCCCGCATGATCGAAAGGCCGTGTCCGAAGACGGCCCGCCCGGGATCGAAACCGTCGCCGTCGTCGTGGACATCGAGCACGACCAGGTCCTCCATGTACGACAGGGTCAGCGTGACCTGCTCGGCGCGGGCATGGCGGCGAACGTTGGCGACCGCCTCCTGCGCCACGCGCAGCAGCTCCGCCTGAACCTGGGCTTCGAGCGGCCGGAGCTTGCCGGTGATCACGGTTTGCGCGTGGATGACGGTCTCATCCGACAGCCGGCCGGACAGCCACTGCAGGGCCTCCGGCAGGCCGCACTCGTCGAGTCGGCCGGGGCGCAGCGCTCTCACCACCCGGCGGCTTTCGGCCAGATTCTCCCGTGCCGCCCGCAGCGCCTGCGTCAGGTGCTTGTTGTCCGGCAGGGTCGCCTGGGCCGCCTCCAGCAACATCGCCACGCTGGCGAACCCCTGGGTCAGGCTGTCGTGGATGTCGCGGGCCAGCCGCTGCCGCTCGGCCGCCACGCCCGCCTGCCGTTCGGCCGCCGCCCGTGCCTCCTGCTCGACCTGCAGCCGGTCGAGGAGCCGCTTGCGCTCGGCGCTCTGCCGGGACACCGAGCCGAAGTACCCGACCGCGGTGGCCGTGCTGATCGCGATCAACGCGGCGATGGCGATCTCGGCCCAGGTGATCGACCCGGTCGCGTGGAAACGGTGCCACAGCCAGTTCACGGCCGCGGTCACATACCTCATCGCCACGCGAAAGGTCGCTCCGGCGGATCGGCCAGGCGACGGGCTTCCCCACGGACGCGCGTAACGGGACGAGGTCGATCGGCACGGCAACGGCGACGCACCATGTCCTGAGGCGGCGGATGTCCGGCCGCGCCACCTTCGATTGAGTTACGTTCGATCCAGGCACCGGCCACGCTCCATAGCGTGATCGCCGAGAGAGGGCCAGAGCCCGGCAACCTGTCACTCGACACCTGGAGGATGGGATCTTCGCCGCAGGCTGGAACCGGGTGGAAGGAGCCGGATGACCTACGACATCGCCGAACCTTATGGGCCGCTCGTCACCACGACGTTCCGGCTCATCACCTGGAACGTGTGGGGCAGGTACGGCCCGTGGGAGCATCGCGAGGCCGCCATCCGCGCCACTCTGGAGCGGCACGACCCCGACGTGGTGGGGCTGGTGGAGGCGTGGGACGAGCAGGGCGCACGGCTCGGCCTGCCGTACCACGTGTTCGAGGGCGACTCCGAGGTCAACGGTGCGCGCTCCGGCCTGGCCGTCCTGTCGCGCTGGCCGATCGGCGCGCACGAGTCCCGCACGCTCACGGGCGGGAAAGACACCGGCGGCCGGGTGCTGTACGCCAGGATCGACGGCCCGCGCGGCGTCATCCAGGTCTACGTGGTGGCGCTGACCTGGCGGCTGGAGCACAGCGGCGAGCGCCAGCGGCAGGTGCGCGAGGTGGCCGCCTTCATCGCCGAGACGCAGCAACGCCGGCACCCGACGGTACTGTGCGGCGACTTCAACGCCGACCCCGACAGCGACGAACTGCGCATGCTGACCGGTAAGTCCATCCCGGCCGCGCCCGGCCTGGTGTTCTATGACGCCTGGACGGCCGTCGGAAACGGCGCGGACGGCGGGCACACCTGGGTCGGGGCCAACCCGTGGGCGGCACCGGCGCTGTGGCCGGACCGCAGGATCGACCACGTGCTGTCCGCCTGGCCGCGCCGGGGCGGCGCGGGCCATCCGGTGCGCTGCGAGGTGATCGGCGACGAGCCCGTCGGTGGGGTGGTGGCGTCCGACCACTACGGCGTTCTGGCGGACCTGCGCTACTGACACAGGCACCGGCCGCTTTCGCCGGCCCTGGGCGCGGGCAGACCTGCCGATCCGGACCCACCGGATCGGCTACCGCTCAACCTGGAACGGCCTCCGGACCAGGTGCGCCTGGGGAAAGGCGCGGTCCGGCGTCCGGTGGGTCCTTGTATCGCCGTCAGCGAGGTGTCAGGTCGTGGCGCGCGGATAGGGACTGAGCATCGTGACGAAGTGGATCTCGAGGTCGCGCTCCAGATAGTCCATTCGACTCTCCCAGAAGGCTTTCATGTGCGGCAGGGCCAGATGCCTGTCAAGATCCTCCTTCGACCGCCAGACCTCGTAGAACGCGAAGGCGTCCGGGCCGTCCTGGTGGAAGTGGTATTCCAGGCAGCCCTCCTCCTGGCGGGTCGGTTCGACGAAGGACGTCAGGATCTCCTTGAGGTCGGTGGCGCGTCCGGGCTTGGGGTAGGCGAAGCCGATGACCGAGTACAGCTCATGCATGGGACTCTCCGTAGGTAAGAAGAATTTCTTACCTACGGACGATAGGGCTGCGTCAAGGTACGATGCAACTCGTACCTATTGGTCGATGGGGAGGTTGCGCCGGTGCCGGACTCAGAGGGACATCCGGTCTTTGAGGAGTTGGAGCTCGGGCGGGTGCTGGCCGCCCTCGCGGATCCATTGCGCCGTCAAGTGGTCCTCGGACTGCTGGCCGAGCCCGAGGGGACTGCGCGAACCTGCAGTTCCTTCGGTCTTCCCGTCACCAAGGCCACCTTGACGTATCACTTCCGGCAGTTGAGAGAGGCAGGGCTGATCCGTCAGGTCGACCGGGGCAACAGCCGCATGGCGGCGTTGAGACAGACGGAGATCGAGAGGCGGTTTCCCGGTCTGCTGGGAGTGCTTCAGGCGGAGATGAAGCGAGAACATGCGACCCAGGGCCTCGACAAGCCCTCTTGACCACGTCGCGGTCATGCGGTTTCACGGGTCGAACATCGTCAGGAGCCGGCGATGGTCACGGGCCTGGCGTGACAGCCGATCACGACCGCGGCGGTTCTCCGGCTGTCCGATGCGGAGATTCGGGGGGCTTGACCGGTACTGGTTCTGCGGGCCGGCGCGGGGCCGGCGGTTCGCCGCCTGCGATGTCGTCACTGGCCGGCAGGCATGCGGCTGGCCGCCCACGGACCGCCGCGGTCACGCCTGCGCAGCGACGAAGCGATCGCGCGGTTCGCCGCGGAGGTGTCCCGGGGGGAGTCGTCGGCCGTATGCGAGCAGGAGGAGATCCTGTGCGGCGCCGGACAGAGGTGTTCCGGTACCGAAGGACCAGTCGAGGTCGTCGGCGCGGAGTTCGATGCCGCCCAGGTCGGCTCCGAAGAACTTGAGGGTCTTGGCGTTGACGCCCTCGAGGAGTATGCGCAGGCGGTCTTCGGGAACCCGGCGGCCGAGGCCCAGGGCGACCGTGATGTCCAGTCCGTGGATCACATCGTGGCCCAGGGCCGCCTCGATCCCGCCGACCGGCGGCCTCCAGGGGTGATCCGCGTTGTCACGGAGCAACGCGGCGAGCTCCCTCGTCGAATAGGCGGCCGCGTCGTTGTGAGCGCATCGATCGGTCATCCGGTGGAGGTTGCCTCGCGATCTGGCGAGTTCCACCGCCATCTTGGAGAGCGAGTACCGAAACCCCATCGTCATGTGGGCCGCGACCTCCCGTACCCGCCACCCCCCGCACAAGGTCGGAGCGTCCCACTCCTCGGCCGACAAGCCGTCCAGCTTCGAGTCGGGCATGCGCGATCATAAACGGAATGGACACTCGTTTCCTTGGTATCGCTGAGCTGGTCGAAGCCCCGTCCGTGGCGGTCGTAGTCGACGTCATGCGTGCTTTCACCGTGGCTGCCTGGGCCTTTGCCCAGGGGGCGGAAAAGATCGTTCTTGCTGAGTCGCTGGACGAAGCCCTGGCGCTCAAGGCCCGCCACCCGAATTGGGTGGCGCTCAAAGACGGTCCGCCCGCGCCCGGGTTCGACACCGTCAACTCGCCGGGCCTGTTGCGGTCCATGGACCTTGGCGGACGGACCGTTGTGCAGAAAACCACGGCAGGGACGGTCGGCGCTCTTGCGGTCAAGGAGGCGCCGCTGGTGCTGTGCGCCGGCTTCGTGGTGGCGGAGGCAACGGCTCGGCTCTTGCGGACGCGCAAGAGTGACAGTGTCACGTTCGTGGTCACCGGCGAAGATGGCCAGGCCGATGAAGATCTGGCGTGTGCTCAGTACATCGCCCGGAGGGTTACCGAGGCCGGGACGGACGCTGCTGAGTTCCTCCGCCGCGCCGGCGAGTCGCGCGCCGCCGCCGAACTGGCGGAGGGGGTGCGTCAAGGAGTCCATCCCGATGACGTTGCGCTCTGTCTTGAGGTCGACCGGTTCCCCTTTGCCATGGTGGCGACCTTGGAAGGCTCGCTCATGGTCCTGCGTCCACTCGCGGTGCCTTCGCCGGCTGACGAGGACCCGGTCTGATCACTGGTGAGGTCTACGTGCGGGCTCCACCGTGAAGCACCACGTGACCAGCCTGTTCGCCAGGACGACCGGGCACAAGCCGTGATCATCGCCTACGAGGCCGGGCTCGTCATCCCTGGGGGCCGCTGACCCGGGACCCTGCTCCCCGACGGGCGTTCGGCCGGTACCCCGGTCCCAGGCACGAAAGCCTCCCCGCGGACGAGGAAAAGCGCCTGCCGGCGGGCGAGCCTGGACGTATGAACATGATCTTCCAGGGAAGAAGAGGAAAAGCACTCGCCGCGGGGCTGGTGGCGGCCGGACTGGTGACATCGCCGGTTCCGACGGCCTTCGCCGGGCAAGGTGCCGCGCCGCTTACGTGGGAGGCGTGCGCGGGGGAGAAGGTCCCGGCGGGCATGGAGTGCGCCACGATCCAGGTGCCGATCGATTGGTCGCGCCCCGGCGAAAACAAGATCACACTGGATCTGGCCCGGCTGCCGGTCACCGATCCCGCCCACCGCATCGGCAGCGTGTTCACCATCCCCGGCGGGCCGGGCGAGGACGGGATCGCGAGCATGAAGCAGTTCGCGGACCGATACACGGCGTTGCGCCGGCGGTTCGACGTGGTCACCTCCGCCCCTCGCAGCAGCACGCCGAAGGAGGCGTTGCCGGCGTCGTGCCTGAAGCCGGGGCCGGGGGTGTCGGAGCCGGGCGATCGCAGGGAATACGAGGCCCAGTCCAAGGTCCTGGCCCGGGCGGTGGACACCTGCCGGAAGGAGGACCGCAGCGGGCTGTTCACTCGCCTGGACGGGCTCTCGATGGCCAGGGATGTGGAGGCCATCCGCGTGGCGTTGGGGGAAGAACGGCTGAGTTTCATGGCGTGGTCGGCCGGGGGGTCGCCGGCGACCGCCTACGCCCGGCTGTTTCCGCACCGCATCCGCGCGATGTATCTCGACGGGGTGTACAACCAGCCCGGTGGAAAGCTGCTGTGGGATCGGATGTCACGCCGAAGCTTCGAGAAGCGGTTCCGCGGGTTCGTCGGCTGGTGCGCGCGCACGTCCACGTGCGCGCTGCACGGGGAGGACGCGGGAAAGGTCTGGCGCAAGCTGCTCAGGGACGCCGACCGCTCACCGATCCCGGTCACGTCGGCGCGGTTCGGCGAGGGGAAGCTGACCGGTTTCCACCTGCAGGTCGCAGTCGGCCTCTCAGCGGCGGACCCCGGCGCTTTCGCCACAGCCGTGGACAAGGCCCGCCACGGGGACGGCTCGGCGTTCGCCGACAACGTCCTGGGTCTGCTGGCGGTCTACACCCAGCCGATCGTGCTGGCGCTGCGGTGTCCCGACGGTCTGGGCTACACCACCTACGCCGAGCACCGCGAAGCACTGAGGGAGGCCGGGAAGATCTCGCCGGACATGCCCTACAGCACCTTCGACGGCCTGGTCTGCTCCGGTTGGAAGATCCCGGTGGCCAATCCGGCCCGGCCACTGCCGGTCAAGGGACTGCCGCCGTTCCTGGGCGTCGGCAGCCAAACCGATTTCCCGTGGACCGACAGCCTGACCCGCACCATCCCCGGCTCCGCCTCGGTGCTGTATGACGGGCCTGGTCATGTCATGTATCTGACGGGATCCTCATGCGTGGTCGAGCACGCCGATCGGTATCTCACCGAGTTGAAGCTGCCCCCGGCCGGAACCGTCTGCCGGGCGTGATCACACCCCGGCGCGCCTTCGGCGTCGACGCCGAAATCGCCCAGTTCGGTCCCACCGGCCACCGGCCGCTCCGCGTCGGCGACACCCTCTTCCGACAGGCGTGCGGCCGTACGCGAGGAGATCGCTCGGCGGGTACCCGCTGGACGGTTGGGCGCCCACAGCCGGCCGGCGTCGCCGGCGGCGAGCCGGCCTCGGCGATGCTCGGCACCGGGCGCTGGGATGAACCGGTGCCGTGGTTCCCTCAGTGGCGGTCGGGCTTGAAGACGAACATGAGTGCGCGGGCGTCCTCGGTGCCGGTGTTCTCAAGCATGTGGGGCTCGGTGGCGTCGAAGGTGGCGGTGTCACCGGGGCCGAGGACATAGGTGTCGAATCCGAGGTGCAGCGTCAGCCGGCCGGCGATCACATAGGCGAAGTCGATGCCGTCGTGCCGCTGGAACTTGCCGGCCTCCACCGATGTGCCGCCCGGCGGGTAGGTGATCTCCATGAGCGTCGCGACGTCGGGGTGGATGTGGGCGAGCCGTTCCCACACCACCCCCGAATCGAGTCGGATCTTGGTCCGGTCACCGGCGTGCTCGACCGGCCGGTCCCGGTGCACGGGAACGACCTGGGGCCGCGCCGGCGGGTCCGGGACGGACCGGCCCCCGAACAGTTCGTCCAACGACAGGTCCAGTTCGCGCACCAGGGCGTAGAGGGTGGTCACCGACACGCGGCTGCGACCGGTCTCGACCTGGGACAGCATGCTGGCCGAGACTCCGACCCGGCCGGCGAGTTCGCGCAGCGACAGCCCCTTTCGCTTTCGCTCCTCCCGGATGTGCTTCCCGAACTCGACTTCCATCGAACGCTCCCGTTGCCCGCGCCTGTCTCGCCCCTGAGGGTCTCACGGCCCGACGGTACGCCGGGCCGTGGACATCAGCCTTCAGGCACGTTCACGGTGTGGCGGGATGCCGACCGGGGGCCGCGGGATGAACGGCGGCGTTCCCGATGGGCGGTGTTACGACAGGCTCTTCACCATCAGGTCGACGTTTTCGGGACGGGCTTCCAATTCGCCGGATTCGACCCGACGTGCCAGTTCCACCGCGATCGCGTTGGCGGGCGCCGAACTCCCGTGCTCGGCGTGGACGTCGACCACCAGACCGTTGATCTCCTCGACCTCGCAGCGGCGGCCCTTCATCCAGTCGTGCAACACGGTGGTCTTGGTGTGGGGCAGAGCGAAGTCGTACATGACCGCGTCCAGCAACGCCTCGACGAATTTGTGCGGGTCCGTCGGGTCGAGCCCGTCGAGACCGAAGATGGGCACCAGCTTGTTGCCGGTGGCGATGATGGCCTCGGCGGCCTCGATCCCGCACCGCAGCATGAACTCCCGCATCCCGGGGGTCGCCATCGCCTCCCGCATCGGCAGGTTCAGGACGGCCGAAGGCACCAGTTCGCCGGCATTGACCAGGAGCTTCGCCCACTTCGCCGACCGGATGTCCTCGACGATCTCCACGGTTCCCGCGTGCCCGAGGATGTCGGCGACCTCGCGTTCCCGCGGGCGGGTCGCCGCTGTCACGCTGCCGAGCCCGAACCAGGACTTCGCGGGTGGTGTGTGCCGTTCGACCACGCCGGGCTCGAACATCGCGGCACTGCACTCGATCACCGCACCGAGCGTGCGCTCGGGCCCCATGATGTCGGCGATCGCGTCGATCGTCATCCCGTTCTGCAGCCCGATCACCAGGCCGTCCGGTTTGACCAGCGGCTTGATCAGCTCGCACGCCCATCGCGTGTCATACGCCTTGACCAGCGTGAACACCAGATCGAAAGGTTCGCGCAGAGTCGCCACCTCGCAGAGGTTGAGCGCCCGCACGGGAGTGACGACGCTCTCCTCGGGCATGTCGACGCGGACCCCCGCCGCGCGCATCGCGGCCACGTGCTCCGGCCACTGCTCGATGAATGTGACGTCGAGGCCCGCTCTGGTGAGGTCGGCTCCGATCGCGGCACCGTTCGCGCCGGTGCCCAGCACAGCGATCCGTGGACCGGTCATCGTGTCTCCTTATTCGGTCGGTCGGTTGTTGATGTGGGACTGGGCGTGGCGCTCGGTCGGCAGCGGTCCGCCGACGCTGTAGTAGCGCTGGCCCGCCACCAGCAGTTGCTCGGCAGGGAACTTGGTGATGACCTCGGCGCCGTCGGCGGTGACGACCAGCTCTTCCTCGATCCGCGCCGCCCCCACGCCGTCGGCCGACGGCCAGTAGGTCTCCAGCGCGAACACCATGCCCTCCTCCAGCACCTCCGGATGGTCCAGCGAGACCAGGCGGCTGAAGATCGGCTTTTCCCAGATGGACAGTCCGACGCCGTGGCCGTACTGCAGGGCGAAGGCGGCCTCCTCGTCGGCGAACCCGAATTCCTGCGCCGTCGGCCACACGTTCACGATGTCGGCCGTCGTCGCGCCGGGCTTGACGAGTTCGATCGCGTGGTCCATGTATTCGCGGCAGCGCTTGTAGGCGTCGTTCTGCGCGCGGGAGGCGCTGCCGACCGCGAAAGTGCGGTAGTAGCAGGTCCGGTACCCCATGAAACTGTGCAGGATGTCGAAGAACGCCGGGTCTCCGGGGCGCAGCAGCCGGTCGCTGAACACGTGCGGATGCGGGGAGCACCGTTCCCCGGAGATCGCGTTGACGCCTTCCACCTGCTCCGACCCGAGGTCGAACAGCCGCTTCGCCACCAGTCCCACGGCTTCGTTCTCGCGCACCCCGGGGCGCAGGAACGCGTACAGGTCGTCGTAGGCCGCGTCCACCATTGACGCGGCGGTGGTCAGCAGCGTGATCTCGTCGTCGGTCTTGATCCGGCGGGCCTCCAGGAAGATCTGCTGCCCGTCGACGACCTCGATGCCCTTGGCCCGCAGTGCCATCAGCACGGGGATCTCGGCGATGTCCACGCCGATGGGCTCGTTCTGCAGGCCGTAGCGTTCGAGCTCTTCGAAGATCTTTTGTGCGACCGCCTCGGCGATGCCGGCGTCGGGGTGGAAGGCGCCTCGCAGCACGGAGATCCCGGCGCGGGCGCCGCTGGTGCCGCGGGCGGGTCCGGCCACGTCGTCACCGGTGCGGTAGTCCAGCCACGGTGCGTAGAGCTGGTGGTGGCGCGCCGCCGAGCCGAAGTCCCACAGCACGGGTTCGCCGCCGCGGGGAAGCAGGGCGAACCGGATCAGCTTGTCCATCGCCCACGTGCCGATGTGGGTCGAGGTCATGTAGCGGATGTTGTGGAAGTCGAAGGTCAGCAGGGCACCGACGTCCGAGGCGGCGAGCTGCCGCTTGAGCTTGGCCAGCCGCTCCCGGCGCAGCCGGTCGACGTCGACGCGCGCCTCCCAGTCGACGACGTTCATGCCGAATGTAGCTGTTCCCATGAGTTTCTCCGGATTGTGTCGATGCTCAGCCACAGGGCCGGCGATGCGGATCCCGCCCGTTGGGGAGGGAACGAGTGAAAGGGCGGGCGACGCGTTCGTTCTCCGGCAGGACAGGTGCCGACGCTGCCCTGCCGGTGGAATCGCCCATCGTGGACCGGACGCGGTCCCGGCCCGGCGGGAGCGGCGCGAGCCCGTTGCCGGTACGCGACAGGGGGAGCATCAGGCACCCGCCTTCCGCCGGGAGTCGCCCGTCCGGACCAGGGGGACCACCGCGGCGCCGATGACGAGGATGCCCTGGATCCAGTACTGCCAGGCCACGCTGACCGACAGGAAGCTCAGGGAACTCGTGATGGTCTGCAGGAACAGCGCGGTGGCCAGCGTCGCCAACGCCGAGCCGGTGCCGCCGAAGATGCTGGCGCCGCCCAGCACCACGGCGGTGACCGAGGTGAGCGTGAGCGACTGGCCGATCGAGGCGTCACCGACACCGGTCTGCGAGTAGAACGCGATGCCGGCGCACGCGGCCAGCACCCCGGCGATCACGTAGGCGAGCAGCCGGGTGCGGCCGGTCGGCACCCCCATGCGCGCGGCCCGCAAGGCGTCGGCCCCGGTCGCCCGCAGCGCCCGGCCCGCCCTGGTACGGCGGATCACCACGTGGGCGAGCACCCCCACCACGACGGCGAGCACGAACACCATCGGGACACCGCCGAGCGTGGTGCCCAGCAGGCTGAGCAGGGTGTCGCCGGCCTGACCGCCGGGCAGCGGGCGCAGCAACTGTGCCAGCCCCAGCACCCCGATGGAGCTGACCAGGGTGGCGATCACCGGCGGCATGGCCACTTTCGACACCAGCAGGCCGTTGAGCAGCCCGATCGCCGCGCCCGCCCCGGCGGCGCACAGCACGCCGACGCCGAACAGGGCGGGTGAGCCGCCCGCGAAGAACGACACCGTGACCACCGACAGCGCGACCACCGAGCCCACGGACATGTCGATCCCGCCGGTCATCACGACCAGGAGCTGAGCGAGGGCGACCAGGGCCAGGGACGCGGTCGCCATGAACAGTTGCCCGAGGCTGAGGCTGCTCAGGAACGCCGGCGACGACAACGCGGTCAGCCCGCCGACGACGACGACCAGCGCCAGCATGGCCGCCGCCTGGAGCTCGCCGCCCAGCAGCGGGCGACCCGCCCGCGTGTGGGACGGCGGCGGCTGCTCGACGCTCATCTCGGTGGACAACACGGCCGCGCCGGTGATCTCCCGTTCGGACAGCGTCGCCGCCTGCAACTCGGCCCTGACGCGCCCGCGAGAGAACACCAGCACCCGGTCGCACAGCCCTTCGAGCTCGACCGCGTCGGTGGACAGCGTGATGACCGCCGTGCCGCGGGCCGCGATCTCGCGGAGCACACGGTAGATCTCCAGCCGCGCCCCCGCGTCGACCCCCTGCGTCGGATCCTCGACCAGCAGCACCTTCGGCGCGCCGAGACTCGCGCGGGCGAGCAGCACCTTCTGCTGGTTGCCACCGGAGAGCGTGTTGACCGGAGTGTCCAGACTGGCCGCCTTGATCCGCAGGGCGGCCGCCGCGGGGGCGACCAGTTCCCGCTCCCGGCGGGGGACGAGCACCGACCGGGCCAGCGAGACGTCCGGGAGCCGCAGCGCGTCGATGTTCTCCCGAACGCCCAGGTCACCGAACACCGCTTCCCGCAGGCGGTCCCCGGACAGGAACACGATGCCGTGCCTGGCCGCGGCGGACGGGCCGGACAACCGGACCGCCTTCCCCGCCACGTACACCGCTCCCTGGGATCGGGTGAGCCCGGCGAGCGCGCGAAGCACGTCCCGCTGCCCGTTGCCTTCGACGCCGGCGAAGCCGACGATCTCGCCCGCGCGCACCGATCCGTCGACGTCCTGGAATCCGGTGCCGGTGAGCTTCTCGAACCGGAAGACCGTCTCGGCACCGGTCAGGTCCGGCTTGCCGGGGAACGTGGTCTCCAGCGAGCGGCCGATGATGAGTTCGATGATCTGCTCGTCGCTGAAGTCCGCGACCTTGCCGCCGCCGACCACGCGGCCGTCCCGCAGCACGGTCATCGAGTCGGCGATCTCCCGGATCTCCGGCATGCGGTGCGTGATGTAGACGACCGCGCCTCCTGCGGCGACGAGGGATCGGACCTTGCCGAACAGCCACTCGGTCTCGTCGGGGCCGAGCGCTTCGGTCGGCTCGTCGAGCACGAGCACCCGCGGTTCGTTGGCGAGCGCGGCGGCGATCTCCACCAGGTGCGCTTCACGCGGCGTCAGGTCGGCGACCCTCAGCCTGGAGTCGATCCGCAGGCCGAGCTTCTCGAAATGCTTCCTGCTCCACTCGGCGGCGCCGGCCACGGAAGGCCGTACCGATTCGTTCAGGAGCACCAGCATCGATTCACTGATCGTCAGGGTCGGCGCGAGCGCCGGTGTCTGATACACCAGCGCCAGGCCGTGTTCCCTGGCCACCGTGGGCGTCATCGCCGGGTAGGACGTGCCCAGCAGGGAGATGCGTCCCTCGTCCGGGGTCACCGACCCCGCGGCGACCCCGACCAGGGTCGACTTTCCCGCGCCGTTCTCGCCGAGCACCGCGTGGATCTCCCCGGGGCGGACCGTCAGGTCCACCCCGTCCAGTGCCCGGACGCCGGGATACTGTTTGACGATCCCCGAGAGCGCGAGGGCGGCGTTGGCCGCTGCTTCCACCTTCATCTCCATCTGCTCAGCTGCTGAGCAGAGAGCCGAGTTGTGCGTCGGTCAGCTGGGAGGACGGCGGAGTGCCGTTGGGCAGTCCCGGCTTGCACGCCTTCGACGGGGCGACGGCGCCGTCAGAGCTGCCGGTGGAGTCCTCGTACAGGCCGAGCTGAACCAGGGAGGGCTCGGCGTCGGGCTTGCCGTTCAGCGCGGCGACGGCTTTGCGCAGCCCGATACGGCCGACCCAGGTGCGTGAGGAGACGGTGGCCAGCTCGTAGTCGGGGTTGGCCTTCTTCAGGGCGTCGAAGCCGCAGCTCAGCTCGTTGTCGTCGGTGGACGCGATCGGCACCAGAGGCCGGCCGGCGCCGGCGAAGGCCCGCGTCACCCCGCTCGTGGTCGCACCGTAGTCGCTGATCACACCGTCGATCTGGGGGTACTTGGCCAGCAGGCCGCTCATCGCCTGCTGGGCCATGGCCGGATCCCAGTTGGTCGTCACCGGATCCTCGTTCAGCAGCTTCACCTGGGGCGCGGCGGCGAGCGCCTTCTTCACGCCCTCCATTTCCCCCGCCGACACCGCGTTACCCGCGGGCCCGCCGAGCATCACGATGTTGCCGCCCTTGGTGCCGAGCCGGTCGATCATCCACTTCGCCCAGGTCTCACCCATGTACGCCGGGTCCCAGTCGACGTAGTCGAGGAAGTCCGATCCGGCGGAGCCGGTGGGATCCGCGGCGATCGGGACCACGGTGGTGCCCGCCTTCGTCGCCGCGCGCATGGCGGCCAGGTGCGAGGGGCCCGGGCCCGCGTCGGGGATGACCAGCAGGATGTTCACGCCCTTGGTGGTGAGGCTGGTGATGCCCGCCAGCGTCGCCTGCAGATCGCCGCGGCCCGCCACGTAGTCGAAGCTCGTGATCGCCGGGCACTTCTTGACCTCGTCCTCGACCTCGGCCCGGACGATCTTGGACCATGCGTTGGTGCCCAGACCGTCGACCAGGCCGACCTTCACCGGCTTGTCACCGCAGACCTGGTCCATCGAGATCAGCGCCGACATGGGGCCCGAGTTGCCCACGGTGACCTGGCTGGGGCTTGCCGGGGTGCCGCCGGCGGCGGACGGCGAGGTGCTGTTCACACTGGAGCATGCGGTCAATGCCGCGGCCAGGGTCGCCACCGTGGCGAACGCTGCGGTGGCATGGCGTCGGGTTTTCCTGGACATGAGATTTCCCCAAAAGACGGGTGTGGATAAGCAAGAAGTGGTGTGTCAGGTCGGGTTTCGCCGGATGACGCGGCGCCGCAGGCGGTTCGCCAGATCGAGTTGGACGACGATGCCGACGCCGATGATCGCGGCCTGCACGATGTTCTGCACGGCTGTCGTCTGGGTGTAGGTCTGGACCAGTTGATTGAGCTGCCCGAGAAAGAGCGCGCCCAGTGCGGTGCCCACCAGGCTGCCCCGGCCACCGGTGAGCGCGGTGCCGCCGAGCACGACGGCGGCCACCGAAGGCAGCAGGTAGGAATCCCCCAGGGAAAGCGTGGTGGTGCGCAGGAACGCGGCCAGCAGGACACCGGTGGCCGCGGCGAGCAGGGCCGACAACACGTACGCGGCGACGATGTGGCGCCGGGTGCCGATGCCGGCCGCGTGTGCGGTGTGCCGGTTCGCGCCGACGAGTTCGTAGCGGCGCCCGAGTACGGTGGTTTTGAGCACGATCTGTGCCACCACGATGAGGACGACCGCGATGTAGACCAGGTTGGGCACTCCGAGGGTACGGCCGACCGCGAAGCTCGTCAGCGACGACGGCGCCTCGGCGCTGTACCCGCCCGACAGGTACTGCACCAGACCGATCAGCACCGCGTTCATCGCGATGGTCACGACCAGGGGCGGCAGCCGGAAGATGGCGACGATCAGGCCGCTCGCCGCGCCCGCGGCGGCCGCCACGACCAGCGCGAGCACGATCGCCATCGTGAGGCCGAGCTCCTGCGGTGAGCCTTGTTTGGCGACGATGAACGCCCCGAGGGAGATCCCGCCCGCCACGGACAGGTCGAGTCCCGCCTGCTGGACGACGAGCGTCTGCCCCACCGAGACGATCGCGGTGAGCGCGGCGAAGGGCAACATCGCCAGCAACGCGCTCTGGCTCACACTGGCGGGGGAGATGACGGCACTCGCGATGAACAGGATGACGACCGCGGCGAGCGCGCGGCTGACGGGCCATGCCGCCAGGCGCTGTGCCAACGGGTCGCCCGCGCGGATCACGGGCGCTGTCATCGCCGGTGCGCTCACGCCGGAGACAGATTCGTCTCGGGCTGCCAGTCGCCGCCGATCGCGGCGCCTTCCAGCGAACCGACGACGTGATCGCGCGAGGACTCCGCCATGCTGCGCAGCCGGTCGAGGTCGACGCCGATCAGCTTTCCGTCACGCTTGACGAACTTCCCGGCCACCAGGATGTCCTTCACCAGGCCGGGGTGGGCGTTGTAGACGACGGTGGCGACCGGGTTGGTGATCGGCAGGGTGGCCAGGGTGTCGTTGGACAGGATCAGGATGTCGGCGGCCTTGCCGACTTCGAGCGAACCGGTGACGTCCACGAGCCCGTTGGCTCGGGCGCCCTCGATCGTCGCGAAGCGGAGCACGTCCTGGCAGCGGAGCCTGATCCGATCCACCGGCTCGCCCGCCTCCACCGCGGCCTCGTTGTCGCTCGCCCGTTGCACCGCGATCGTCGTCCGCATCAGGGAGAACATGTCGCCGCCGACCGAGCTGCACACGTCGACCGACAGCGACGGCTGGATGCCCGCGTCGAGCAGTCGTCCCGTCGCGGGCCAGCCGTGTCCCATCTGCATCTCGACGTCGGTCGCGACCGAGGCGGACCCGCCCGTGTCGGCGATGAGCCGCAGCTCGTCGTCGGCGATGGTGTTGCAGTGGACGTAGGTCGTCGTGTCGGCGAGCAGGCCCGCCTCGTTCAGCTTGTGGATCGGCTTGGTCTTGCCCCAGTGACCGTCGCCGACGTGTACCGAGACGCGCAGGTCGAGTTCGCGCGCGAGCAGGAAGTCCGCCTTGGTGACCTCCATCGTGGTGAACTGCGGACCGCGCGCCGCCAGCCCCATGGTCACCAAACCGTCGTTGGCGGAGAAGCGACCCGTGCGTAGCCGGCGGACGTCCGACTCCGGGTGCGGGACGGGTGAGGGAAACGGGCCGCCCCACTGCTGCGCGCCCCCACCGTGGGAGAACACCGCGCGGATCCCTGATTCCTCCAGCGCGTCGACGGCCGCGTCCGTGTGTTCCGGGGTGTACAGGTTGTGGGACCAGTCGAGCAACGTGGTGATGCCGGAATCAAGTGCTTCCAGCGCGCCGATGAGGTTGCCCGCGTAGGTGTCCTCGGGGCGGAAATACCGGCTCAGTCCCGTGTGGAGACCGACGAGGTATTGATCGAGCGTCCAGTCCGAGGCGATGTTGCGGACCACGGACTGCCAGGTGTGGCGGTGGGTGTCGATCAGGCCCGGCATCACGATCCGGCCGCTGATGTCGATCCGTTCCGCGTCGGGCGCTTCCAGCTCACGCCCGATGGCGGCGATCTTGCCGTCTCGGATCAGTATGTCTCCCGGCCAGAAGACGGTGTTTGAGTCATCGCAGGTAACGACGATCCCGCCGGAGAGAAGAAGCGTGTTCATCAGCGTGAACCTCCGCAGGCTTGGCGAGGGGTGTTCGATTCCGCTGATCTGTTGATGTTCCTCAGCCGGATCAGCGTGAACAAACTATGCGAGCTACACTGAACATCTGTCAAGTAAAAATTGATTTTCGTTCAGTCTCATTGATCACTCGTGTTCAACAAAAACGCCGGAGGGCTCGCCGACATGATGTCGGCGAGCCCTCCGGCGGGTGGGACGATGAACGATCAGCGCATGTGGTCCGGCCAGTGGCTGAAATCTCCGGCGGCCCCGCCGGGGTCATGCGGCGGGACGGATTCGCCGGCGGGGGAGGCGTGAGCCTCGGCGGGGCGGGTCAGCACGACCCAGACCGCGCGCATCTCCTCCTCCCCGCGGTTCTCCAGAAGATGCGGTTTCCCGCAGTCGAACGTGACGCTGTCGCCGACGCCCAGTGAGACCTCCTCGAACCCGACTCGGCAGGTCAGCTCACCCTGGGTCACGAACATGCTCTCCACCCCCGGGTGCCGGTGGTAGCGCCCGAACTCGCTCGAGCTGGCGCCCGGCGGGTAGATGACGAGCATGAGCTCCAGGCCGGCCGCGGAATTCCTGCCCAGCCGCTCCCAGATGACACCGGTCTCCATCTCGATCCGGCGTCGGTCGCCCGCCCGGGCCACGTTGAGGAAGGAGGGGGTCACCTCGGAAGACCTCTCGGCCGGCGGCGGCGCGGCGGGGGACTCCTGATCGGAGAAGAGCTCGTCCATCGTCATGTCCAGCGCCTCGACGACGGCGTACAGCGTCCGTACGGACGAGCGTGACTTGCCGTTCTCCAGCAGCGAGAGCATGCTGGCCGACACGCCCACCTTCTCGGCGAGCACGCGAAGGCTCATTCCCCTGGCACGCCGAGCGGCCCTGATCCGGCTGCCCGCGTTCTCCATCTCAGGCAAGGCCGTGCCCCCGGTATGGAGACGCGTGTGACCCGGCGTTCCACGCCGTTCTGTACGGCCTGGCTCCAGCAGCGGGCACTCGACCTCCACTGTCACTGTTGATTCAACAACGGTTACTTTAACGAGACTCAAACTTGCTGTCAACGAGTGCGGTGCCGACGTCAACACCTGTGAACAGGGGGCCGACAGGGAGCGCCGAAGGCGTACCGGTCGCATCCACGGCACGTGGAACCGTCGCGGGTGAACACCGCGGTGGCGGAGCACTGTCGTCGACGACGAGATCGCCTGACGGCCCGGAGGACGCTCAGCGGCGTCCGGGTTCTCTCATGGCCGCCAGGACGTCCACCGCCGTCCTCATCGACCGATCTCCCGCCAGGGGCACGGCGTGTTCGGCCAGCAGGTCACTGGCGGCGGCGTTGTCGTGCCCGCCCACCACGACCCAGAGCCCTCGGGTCACGTTGCCGGTCTGGTTGATGTACAGGTGAGGACGCACCGAGTTGAAGCAGACCGAATCGCCGGTCCGCAGGGTGAACGTGTCGAAGTCCAGCTTGAGGGTCAGTTCGCCTTCGATGATGTAGCCGTACTCGACGCCGGAGTGACGCATCAGCCGGCCGTCGATGGAACTCGATCCGCCGGGGGCGTAGGTCGTCACGAGCGGGTCGGCGATGCCGAAACCGCCCACGGCCAGTCGCTCCCAGGTGACCCCGTTCTCCATCTCGATCATCGGGTTGTCCTCCCGCCGCTGGATCGCGCCGGACTCCGGAAGCGGGGCCCGCGACCGCTCGTCGGTGGGCTCGGCGGGCGCGGTGGGTGGTTCCGCGGACACCGCCAGTAACTCGTCGATGGACAGACCGAGGTGCGTGACCAGGGAGTACAGCGTGCTCACCGAGGGTTGCGACTTTCCGGTTTCGACCTGGGAGAGCAGGCTGGGGGAGATCCCGGCCGCGGTGGCCACGGTGCGCAGCGTCCGCCCCTTCGCCAGGCGGGCGGTGCGAAGTCTGGTGCCGAGATCCCGTTTCACGTCACTCATCATTGAACACCGGTCCCCCCTCGCATCACCATTACTGCACAGTTTATACGACCATGCACCATCGCAAGCCGATGATCATCGTGCGTCGAGCATGCGCAGGGGCGAACGGCACCGATCCTCCTGTGCGGGGTGAGCAGGTCCCGCCCGCTGAACTGCGGGACCTGCTCACCGCCGTCACCGTGGGGCGGTTCCTCGATCTCCACGCCCCACCTTGACAAACCACCGGCTGAAAGGGGTTTTGTTCAATAGGACTGAACGAGGAGTGCGGTCACGGCTGGGGCGTACCGGAGCGGAGGTATCGCGCGACGGCCGACTCGTCCTCGTCGCCGAACCCGGCCGCCATCGCCGCGCCGAGAACCTCGCGGTTGACGCGGGCCTGCGGGAGGTCCGCCCCGACCTTGTCCGCCAGTTCCAGGGCCAGGCGCAGGTCCTTGGCCGCGAGTTCGAGCCTGAATGCCACGGGCACCTCGCCGGGCCGCTCGAACGCCTCCCGGCGATACTGCACGAACGGCGCGGAGACGGCGCTGTTCACGAACACCGAGTACGCCGTGGCCCGTTCGATGCCCGCGCGCTCGGCGAGCACGAGAGCCTCGGACACGGCCTGGTTGAGGCTGTGCACGATCGTGTTGACCACGAGCTTCATCGCGCTTCCCCTGCCGCTTTCCCCCAGGTGGAGCACGGGGTCGCCCAGCGATGACAGGACCTCCCGCCCCCGCCGCACGGCGTCGGCGTCGCCGGCGGCCATGATGGTCAGGGACCTGCCGGCGGCCGCGGCGACGCTGCCCGAGACCGGGGCGTCGACGAAGTCCACTCCCCGGTCGCCGAGCAGGGAGTGAAGGCGGCCGATCGTGTCCGGCGACATCGTGCCCATGTCCACCGCGAGCATCCCCTCGGACATGGCGTCCAGCGCCCCGCCTTCGCCGGTGTAGGCGTCCAGCACCGCACGGTCGTCGGCGAGCATGGTGATCACGACGTCTGCCCCGGACACGGCGTCGTACGGTGTCGCCGCGGCGCGGGCCCGGTGCCGGGCGGCGAAGTCCCGCGCCTTGGCCGGGCTACGGTTCCACACCGTCAGCTCGTAACCGTCCGCGGCCAGGTTGGTGGCCATGGGCAGGCCCATCCGCCCCAGGCCGAGAAAAGCGATCTTGGTCATCTGCTCTCTTCTCTGTGCGCTCCTTGTGAACTTGCCCGCGGCGGATGCGCCGCCTAGGCGAGCAGCCGCAGCGGTTCCTCGATGCTCGTCACCAACGCGGCCATCCAGCGTGCCGCCAGGGCTCCGTCGATGGCCCGATGGTCCACCGAGAGCACGAGTGACATCACGGTCCCGACCTCGATCGCACCGTCGGCGACGACCGGTACGGCCTTCCCCGCGCCGACGGCCAGGATCGCGGACTGCGGGGGATTGATGATCGCGGAAAACTCGTCCACGCCGAACATCCCGAGATTCGTGACGCTGATGGAGCCGCCTTCGAGGTCGCTCTGCAGTAGCTTGCCCTCGTTCGCCTGCCGCACGTACGCGCCGACCTGCCGCGCGACCGCGCTCGGGGCCGCGTTCTGCACGCCGCGCAGAACCGGTGTCACGAGTCCGCGCTCCGACGCGATGGCGACCCCGATGTCGACCGACTCGAACCTGCGCATGCCCTCCTCGGTCCAGATCACGTTGGCGTCGGGCACCTCGACATGGGCGATCGCGACCGCGCGGAGAACGAGATCGTTGACGGAGATCCGGTGCGGCGAGACATCGTTCAGCTGGGACCGCAGCGCGAGCAGGGCGTCGATCCGTGCGTTGCGGCGCAGGTAGAAGTGCGGGATCGTCTGCTTGCTCTCGGTCAGCCGACCGGCGACCGCGCGCCGGAGACGCGAGTGCGGGATCTCCTCGAAATCCGATCCCGGTGCCGCGGCGGCTCGCGATGTGCGTGGGGGCCGCGCGGATTCCCCCTTGGCCACCGCGGGCTCGGGGGCGGGGCCGGACGCGGTCGCCTCTCGGGACATCGCCACGGCCCGCTCCACGTCACGGCGGAGAATCCGGCCGTTCGGCCCGGTGCCCTGTACATCCTCGGCGCGCAGCCCGGCGTCCCTGAGAATCCTGCGGGCGATGGGCGTGATGAACAGCCGCCCACCTTTCTGGGCCACAGGCGGTGCGACGGGAGCCGCCGACGGTACGGGGGCTACCGGTGGTGCGGGAGCCGCCGACTGCACGGGGGGCACCTCACGCCGTACCGCCGGTGGCTCCTCCCGGGGCGAACCGATCCCGAGCTCCGCCAGGAGCCGGTCGAGATCGCTGTCCTTCTCGCTCTCGTCCCCGATGAGGGCCATCGGCGAGCCGACCTCGACGCGCGTCCCGCCTTCCACGAGGCGGCGGAGCAGGACCGCGTCGGTCTCCGCCTCCATCTCGACGACGGCCTTGTCGGTCTCGATGACGACGATGGGCTGGCCGGTGGTGAAGGACGCGTTCTCAGCGACCAGCCAATCGGACAGGACCGCCTCCGTGGCGCCGGCTGCGACCTCGGGCATTCGCAGGAGGGTTGCCATGATCTTCTCCTTCGGCTCTCGCGCGATCAGGACTGGGCCCGGGTACGTAGCGCGGTGACGACTTCCTCGGTTCGGGCGATGGCGGCTCGTTCGAGGACCTTGCTGATGCTCGGTGACGCGACGGCGCCCGTGACGCGCTCGATCGGGCCGTCGAGCCAGTCGAACAGCCGGCGTTGGATCTCATCGGCCAGCCAGCCGCCGTAGGACGTGCCGACGGCGCCCTGCTCCACGATCAGTACGCGGTTCGTCTTCTTGACGCTCGCCTCGATCGTGTCCCAGTCGAGGCTGGCGCGGTCGAGCCAGCGCAGGTCGATGAGGTCGGCGCCCAGCTCGGGCACCTGATCCAGCGCCTCCAGGCAGTGGCCCACCATCGAGAGGTAGGAGATGATCGTGAGGTCGTCTCCCTGCCTCCTGAGCGCGGCCTTGCCGACCGGTATCCGGTAGTCGAGGTCCGTGAGCGGACCGGTTCCCGTGGCGGCGTACAGGTCGACGTGTTCCAGCACCACGACGGGGTCGTCGCAGGCCAGCGCCGTGTTCATCAGGCCCACGTAGTCGAACGGGTTGGACGGGGCGATCACGCGAAGGCCCGGCGCGGTGGTGAGGACGCCCGCCGGATCCATCGAATGTTGCGAGCCGTACCCCGTGCCGGCGGACAGCTTGCTGCGCAGCACGAGGGGCACGGAGCTCTCACCGCCGAACATGTGCCGTGCCTTGGCGATCTGGTTGAAGATCTGGTCGGCGGCGACCCACATGAAGTCGGCGTACATGAACTCGACCACCGGCCGGAACCGCCCGTCGAGCGCCATCCCGCCGGCCATGCCGGCGAAGGCGTTCTCGCTGATGGGGGTGCCGAGAACCCGCTCGGGGAACTTCTCGAGCGGCTGGCGGGTGGCGCCGTTCGTGCCACCCTTGAGGCCGTCGACGTCTTCGCCGAGCACGACGATCGAGGGGTCCTCTTCCATACGCCGGGCCATGACGTCGCTGACGACGTCGATGAAGCGCCGCTCGGCGAGTTCGCCGCCGAAGGTCGACTCCTCCTCGTAGCGGCTGCCGCGCAGTTCGCTCAGGTCCCCGCGGATCCCGACGTCGACGAAGCCCGGGTCGGGCCACTTGCCGGCCCGGACCCGGCGCTGACCGGGTTTTCCGCCGGGCAGCGGTTCGAAGAGGTCGTCCCCGATCGACCGCAGGCAGTCCGAGATCTCCCGCTGCTTCGCCTCGAACTCCGCCTCGGTGACGACGCGCTGCCGGATCGCGTGCCGCTTGAGGAGCTCCAGCGGGTCACGCTCACGCCAGGCCTTCTCCTCGTCCTTGGTGCGGTAGCCGAACGCGCTGCCCGGATACGCGCCGTTCTGGTGGAAGTAGCGGTAGACCTCCGCCTCGACGATGACCGGGCCCTTGCCGGACCGCAGGTGCTCCAGCGCCTCGTTCATCGCGAGATGCACGGCGAGGGGATCCATGCCGTCGACGCGCCAGCTCGGGATGTTGAAGCCGAGGCCGCGGGCGGACAGGCGCGGCTCGCCGGTGGCCTTCTCCACGGGGGTGGAGACGGCGTACAGGTTGTTCTCGATGAAGAAGCACACGGGGAGCTTCCACGCCGACGCGAGGTTGAACGACTCCAGGACGGATCCGATGTTCACCGCACCGTCGCCGAAGTAGGTGACGGTCACTCCGTCCGTGCCCGAGTTCCGCTGGTTGAACGCGAAGCCGAGCGCCTGAGGCACTCCGCCGCCGACGATGGCGTTCGTGCCCATGGCACCGGCCTCGCGCCACTGCAGGTGCATCGAGCCACCGCGGCCGCGGCAGAACCCGTCCGCGAGACCGCAGATCTCGGCCAGCGTCCGGTACAGGACGGTGCGCACGTCCTCGCTCAGCTCGGGCAGCCCGCCGGCCGCGGGCGGCATCACATGGCCGAACGCCTTCGCCAGAAACTGGTGGTGCCCGCGATGGGAGCCGTTGACGAAGTCGGTGCTCCGCAGGCCCGCGATCGAGCCGACGGCGCCGCCCTCCTGGCCGATGCTCGAATGCGCGGGCCCGTGCACGAGCCCTTCGGTGGCCAGTTGGAGGACGTACTCCTCGAACACCCGGATCCACAGCGTCTGGACGAGCATCGTGCGCAGGAGATCGGGGTCCGTGGCGTCCCAGTCGGCACGGCTCGGCGTCAGCTCCACCCAGGGGGAGTGGGCGGCCAGCTTCCTACGCGTCGACATGTTCTTCCTCCCAGCCGAAACATGGATCCATTTATGCGGGATTCCATGGAGTTCGGGGATCGTTTGTCCTGCTTTGACGGTTGTGCATGCAGAACCGTAGACTACGAATGGATCCATTACAAGGTGGGGGAGATGAAGTCCACGACCGGCCCGATACCGGGAATCACTCGCGTCGACCACTTCGGGGTCACCGTTCCCGACCTCGACGAGGCGCGCGCGTTCTTCGTCGACGTCCTCGGCTGCGAGTACATGTACACGCTCGGCCCCTTCCAGCACGACGACCGCTGGATGAGCGAGCACCTCAACGTCGCCGACAGCACGGTGATGCGGCGGCTCGACTTCTACCGCCTCGCCGGGCAGGCGATCTTCGAGGTGTTCGAGTACGAAGCCGCCGAGCGCAGCCTGACGCCGCCGCGCAACAGCGACGTGGGCGGCCATCATGTCGCGCTGTACGTCGAGGATCTGGACGCCGCCGTCGATCATCTGCGCGGCCTGGGCTTGACGGTCTTCGGTGAGCCGACCGCGAGCAGGGGACCGAGCGAGGGCCAGCGGTGGATCTACTTCCTCGCACCGTGGGGAATGCAGTTTGAGCTAGTGTCCTATCCGGGTGGGAAGGCATTCGACAACGCGCGCCGCGGGCAGGCCCCCACGAGGGGATGATCGGTGTATGTCCGAGGTTGACGAGGGATCGGGTAGCACGGTCGCCAGTCACCGCATCGCGGAGACCGTCCGCGAGCGCATCCTGTCGGGCCGGCTCAAACCCGGGACCCGCATCCTGCAGGACGAGCTCGCCGAAGAGCTGAACGCGAGCCGCCTGCCGGTCCGTGAGGCCCTGCGCATTCTGCAGTCACGTGGTCTGGTGACGCTGAGGTCCAACCGCGGTGCCTGGGTCACGTCCCTGGACCAGCGCGACTGCGAGCTGAACTACAAGATCCGCGAGCGGCTCGAACCGCTGCTCCTGGCCGAGAGCATGCGCGCGCTCACGGCGGACGACATCGAGGAGCTGTCCGGCATCCAAGATCGCATCGAGGCCACGGAGGACGTCGAGGAGTTCCTCCGCCTCGACCGCCAGTTGCACTGGGCGAGCTACCGGCGGCACGACGCCCAGGAGCTGGCGGCGATCATCGCCCGCCTGTGGGACACGACGCAGCACTACAGGCGGGCGTACACCAAGCTCGCCGGCCGAGACCAGCGCTGGATCATCAACTCCGAGCACCGGCTTCTGATCGCGGCCATCGGCCACAAGGACACCGAGATGGCGCAGCGCATCCTCGCCATGCACATCAGCCGCACCCAGCGCGAACTCAGCCTGCATCCGGACATCTTCGCCTCATGAGCGACGATCGGCGCCGGCCGTGGATGAACGCCTGAGACCCGCCCCCGGAAACGCGTCGGCCGACCCACACTGGCCGGTTGAGCGCACCTGACGTTTCTGTGCGACTCGGGCGGGCTCGATCTTGCGCCGAGCCCGCCGCTTCGGCTCCAACCCGGTCATGCTCGCGTGTCGTGATCGGGCTCACCCGATGGGGTGAACGCCTTTGCGGCGCGTGCCAGGAGCGTTTGGGCCGGATCGGTGTCGTGTCGTCAGCGCTGGTGGGTGAGCAGGCCCGGCCGGTAGGGCAGGAGGCCGTAGTCGCCGCCGGAGCTGGGGCTGCGTCCCTGGTAGAGCAGTTGCAGGTTGCAGGGGTCGATGGTCATGGTCTGGTCGGCGTTGGTGCGCAGCAGTTCGCCGTGGCTGATGTCGTTGGTCCAGGTGGCGCCGCTGTTGGCCTTGCCGGCGAAAGGGTTGCTCTCGGTGGCGGCCTGGGGGGTCCAGGAGCCGTTCAGGCTGGTGGCGGTGAAGGAGCGGAAGTAGCGGCCCTGCGAGCCGATCGCCTCGACGATCATGAGGTATCGGTTCTGGCCCTGAAGCTTGTAGACCTGGACGGCTTCGAACAGGTTGTTGGTGGTGTCGCTCATGATCACGGTCGAGGTGGAGCCGAAGCTGCCCGGGAAGTTCCCGATGGGCATGCCGGCCCGGTAGATCTTGCCGTTGTCGCCGGCGAAGAACAGGTACATGGTGGTGCTGTCACCGATGAGTGCCTGGTCGATGGGTCCGGTTCCGGAGCCGGAGATGCTTCCGGAGAAGAGGGTTTGTGGCGATGACCAGCCGTTGGGGTTGGTGGGGTCGCTGGAGGTTTTGTAGGAGAAGGCGGGGCCGCCCCATTGGTAGGCCAGTACCCAGGTGTTTTTGGGGGCGAAGTAGAACAGTGAGGGTGCCACCGTGGCGGCTGACATGGTGTTTTGAGTGGCTGAGGCCATTTCAGGCCAGGTGGTGAACAGGCTGAAGTTCATCGAGCCCCAGCTTGTTCCGGTGTTGTGTGTGGTGGCGTAGACCAGTTGCCTGCCGTTGTAGGGGGCGACGGTGAAGTCTTTGAGTGAGACCCATCCGGATTTGGGGGTTGCCAGCGGGCCGGTGGAGGTCCAGCGGTAGCTGGAGGGAAGAGCGCAGTTACCGCTCGGGGGCGGGGTCGTTCCGTTGCCGACTTGGATGAGTTGCCATTGCTGGTTGCCGCCACCCCAGTCGTCGTACTGGACGATGTTGGCGCCGTCGGCGGTGGAGGCGCCCTGCACCTCCAGGGCCTTGTCGCTGTTGCGGTTGATCAGGCGGATGTAGCCGCTGTCGGAGTCGGCCGGTCGCCACTGCTGGTTGGTGCCGTTGAGGTCGGCCCATTGCACGATCGCGCCGCCGTTGGCGGTGGAGAAGTTGTGAACGTCCAGGACCTTGCCGGAGTGGCGGGACTTGACGCGGTAGTAGCCGCCGCCGGAGTCGACGAACTGCCACTGTTGCTGGTTGCCGTTGTTGCGGGCCCATTGGGTGATGCGGGCGCCGTCGTTGGTGGCGAGGTTGTAGACGTCCAGGGCCTTGCCGCTGGTGCGGTTGACCAGCACGTACCAGGCGTTGGTGTCGACGGTCGCCGCGGTCGCGGAGGAGGTGGTGACGGTGAGCAGGGCGCCGGTGAGCACGAACGACGCGATGGCGGCGATCAGCACGCGCAGGCGATTTCGTCTGGGGGGTCGCATGGTTCTCCCTTCAAGAACTTGTTAGCGTTAACATTTTGATCATGAAGTTGTCCGGAAGGTGGCGTACTGCCGGGGGGAAACACATCCAACGCTCCTGAGCCGATCAGAGATCAGGTGTAGGCCGCCCAAAATTGTTATCGTTAACATTTGAGGCTCCAGATCTCCATGGCCTGCTTCTGAGGGGATGATGTCGCGGAGTACATCCGACTGGCCGATCGGTGTCAACGAGCTACGGCCCGCGCTGACCTGGTATTACCGTCGACCCGCTTCCCTGCCTGGACGTTCGTCCGAAGGGAGATCATCCAACGGCGCCCGCGCGGGTGAAAGTTTCACCGGCGTCACGACTCGGCAGCCGCGGATTTCCAGCCGAATCCGGCTGATTTTCGTGACCGGCCGATCTCGTCTCCGCCGCGCGGTTCGAGGGTCCGCCGCGCGGCGGTAGACGATCGTCAGCGTTTGACGCCGAGGGCGTCCGGCGCGGCCAAGGCTCTCTTCGGGCCTTGGCCGCCGTTCTTCTCTGGCATGAACCACTCGTGTCGGGTGCCGTCCGAGGCGAGGTACATGAGGTTGCCGCCCGGTTCGGGGACGTCGAACCGTTCGTGGCAGCTGTCAGGAAGCGACCGGGAGCCGCTCAGTGACCGGCGGCCGTGGCGCGTTCCTGGGCCAGGCGTTCCTCCCCCGACAGGGTGTTGAGCGGCTTCTCCTTGATGAACAGCACCGCCACCAGCGCGAGCGCGGTGAGCGGAACGCCGATGAGGAACAGGTCCGCCGTGGCGGTCGCGTACACGTCCTGGATGACGCGGACGACGGGAGCGGGCAGCTTGGAGATGTCGGGTACGGCGTGGCTGTCGCCGCCACCGGCGGCCATCGGGCCGAGCTTCTCCTCCATGAGCGTCGTGATCCGGTTGGCCAACACCGCGCCCAGCGCACTGACGCCGACCGCGCCGCCCATGCTGCGGAAGAAGGTCAGCACCGAGGTGGTGACGCCGAGGTCGTGGGCGGGCACGTCGTTCTGGGCGGCGAGGACCAGGTTCTGCATCAGCATGCCCACGCCGATGCCGAGCACGGCCATGTAGACGCCGAGCATCACCGTGCTGGTCTGGCCGTCGATGGTGCTGAGCATGCCCATCCCGGCGAGCATGACGACACCGCCGGCCACCAGGAAGCCCTTCCAGCGGCCCCACTTGGTGATGAGCTGACCCGCCACGGTGGAAGAGATCAGCAGACCGAACACCATCGGAAGGCTCATCAGGCCGGCGACCGTCGGGGATTTGCCGAGCGCCACCTGAAAGTACTGGGACAGGAAGACCGTACCGCCGAACATGGCCACGCCGACCAGCACGCTGGCTATGGTGGCCAGGGCGACGGTGCGGTTCTTGAAGATGGCCAGGGGGATGATCGGCTCGGGCACCCGCGACTCCACCCAGACGGCCAGCGCGAGGACGACCACACCGCCGACGACGAGCACGGCGGTCTGCCAGGAGCCCCACGCGAACTGGTTGCCCGCCAGCGACGACCAGATCAGCAGGGTGGACACGCCCACCGTGATGAGCAGGGCGCCGAGATAGTCGATCTTGACTTCCTTGCGCACCACCGGCAGGTCGAGGGTGCGCTGCAGCAGGACGATGGCCAGGATCGTGAACGGCACGCCGAGCAGGAAGCACCAGCGCCAGCCGAGCCAGGAGGTGTCCACGAGCACGCCGCCGATGAGCGGGCCCGCGACGGTGCCGACGCCGAACACGGCGCCGAAGATGCCGGCGTAGCGGCCGAGCTCACGCGGCGGGATCAGGGCGGCCATCACGATCATGGCCAGCGCGGTCATGCCGCCGGCGCCGACGCCTTGGACGACACGGCTGACGATGAGGATCTCCACGTTCGGGGTGAGGCCCGCGATCAGCGAGCCCACCACGAACAGCCCCAGCGAGAGCTGGATCAGCAACTTCTTGTTGTACAGGTCGGCCATCTTGCCCCAGAGCGGCACCGTGGCCGTCATGGCCAGAAGTTCCGTGGTGACGATCCAGGTGTAGACGGTCTGCGAACCCTGCAGGTCGGTGATGATGCGCGGGAGGGCGTTGGCCACAACGGTCGAGGCGAGGATGGACACGAACATGCCCACCATCAGCCCCGATAAGGCCTGCAGAACTTTTCTCCTGGACGTGGGCGCCGCGGCCACGGGCTCAGGCTGCGCGCTGGTAGATGTCATCTTTCCTCGTTCTCTCAGACAGGGATCCGCGCTGCGGCAGCGCAGGCTCAACAAAAAACGTTTACGGGGACGATCGAAAAGAGGGTGACCGGTGCGGTCACGGATTGGGCAGACCGGCCGCGAGCTGGGAAAAGGCCTCGTCGACCAGGTCGGCCAGCGATGGGCTGCCGTCTGCGGCGCTCCAGCGGATCATCGCCACCCGGAAGGCCGCCATGGCCGCCGCGGTGGCCAGTTCGGGATAGCCGCTCGTGCCTGGCTCGACGCCGACCCGGCGGGCGACGGCGGACGTCAGGACGCGTTCGGTCTCGGTTCCGCCGACAACGAGACGCGGGAGTAGCGATGGGTTCTGCTTGAACACCTTCAACCGCAGCAGCCATTGCTCGCGCTGTTCCTGGACGTGCCCGGCCTCGATCCGGGACATCAGCCGCAGCGCCTCCAGGACCGGCACGTCCGAGGGCAGGGCCTCCAGCCTCTCGCGCAGTTCGGTGGCGGACGCCGGGCTCGGGCCGATGAGCGCGTCCTCCTTGGACGGGAAGTAGTTGAAGAACGTGCGTGAGGAGACGTCCACGGCCTCGGCGATGTCCTCCACCGTGACCCCCGCCAGGCCACGCTCGGCCACCAGTGTCAGGGCGGCATGCTCCAGCGCCGCACGGGTCTCGAGCTTCTTGCGGTGCCTCCGTCCGAGCTCGTCAGCGTTGTCCACGATGGTCACGATATCGAGGGTAGAGATGAACTTTCGCAATCTGCAATGTTTCAGTATCTGAAGTGCGGTAGATCACACATGGGGCTTTGGGTACCGCACCTGTCCGAGCTGGGCCTCTTCACCGTTGAGACGTGTCGGCGGGCGTCCGGGTGTCGTCCGCGCGAAGGTGGACGACACCCGGACAGCTCGGCCGCGGCGGTGGTAAGGCCGGGCCGGTCATCGCCGGCCGGACTCCTCGACGGACTTGAGCACGGTGTCGGCGATCGAACGCGGGTCGACGCCGAAGTGCTCGCGTACGGACTCCCGGGTGCCGGAGAGGCCGAACCCGTCGGTGCCGAGGGAGGTCCACGGCCGGTCGATCCACGGGCTGATCTGATCCGGCACGGCGCGCATCCAGTCGCTGACCGCGATCACCGGGCCCTCGGTCCCGGCCAGGGCCTGCTGGAGGTACGGCACTCCGGTGGAGGTCATCGCGTCACGGCGCAGCTCGCTCCACGAGGTGACCGACCAGACGTCGACGCCCACGCCGTACTCCTCCTGGAGCAGCCGCTGCGCGGCCAGCGCCCAGTGGATCGCGGTGCCGCTGGCGAGCAGATGGGCCTGGCCGCCGCCGGAGGAGTACCGGTAGATGCCCTTGAGGATGCCCTCGCGCACGCCCTCGGGCATCGCGGGCTGGGGAAGCGGCTCGTTGTAGAGGGTGAGGTAGTAGAAGACGTCCTCGCCGTCGGGCCCGTACATGCGCCGGAGCCCTTCGCGCACGATCTCCGCGACCTCGTAGCCGAAGGCGGGGTCGTAGGCGAGACACGCGGGGTTGGCGGAGGCGAGCAGCTGGGAGTGCCCGTCGGCGTGCTGCAGCCCTTCGCCGGTCATCGTGGTCCGTCCCGCGGTGGCACCGATCAGGAATCCGCGGCCGAGCTGGTCGGCCAGCGCCCACATCTGGTCGCCGGTCCGCTGCCAGCCGAACATCGAGTAGAAGATGTAGAACGGGATCATGGCCTCGCCGTGGGTGGCGTAGCTGGAGGCGGCGGCGGTGAACGACGCCATCGATCCCGCCTCGGTGATGCCCTCGATCAGGAGCTGGCCGTCGACCGCCTCCTGGTAGGACAGTAGCAGGTCCCGGTCGACCGACTCGTAACGCTGGCCCAGCGGCGAGTAGATCTTGGCGGTGGGGAACAGCGACTCCATGCCGAAGGTCCTGGCCTCGTCGGGCACGATGGGCACCCAGCGGCGCCCGGTCTCCGGCTCCTTCATGAGGTCCTTGACCAGGCGGACGAAGGCCATCGTGGTGGCCACCGGCTGCTTGGACCCCTTCTTCAGGGACTGGAACGGCCGCTCGGCCGGCGCCGGCAGCGGCCGGTGGGAGACGGTTCGGCTGGGGATGGGCCCGCCCAGGGCGCGGCGGCGCTCGGCCACGTAGCGGACCTCGGGCGAGTCGGCCCCGGGGTGCAGGTACGGCGGCAGGTCCGCGTCGAGTGCCTCGTCCGGCACCGGCAGCCCGAGCCGGTCGCGCAGCGCCCGGAACTCGTCCTGGGTGAGTTTCTTCATCTGGTGGTTGGCGTTGCGCGCCTCCACGCCGGCCCCGAGCGTCCACCCCTTGACGGTCTGCACGAGGATCACCGTCGGCGCGCCGTGGTGGTCGAGGGCCCGGCGGTAGGCGGCGTGCACCTTGCGCGGCTCGTGGCCGGCCCGCGAGCCGCCGACGATGCGCCGCAGGTCCTCGTCGGAGTACGGCACGTCCAGCCCGTGGAACAGATGCTGCCTGATGTAGTCTCCGGTCGAGGTGGCGAAGGTCTGGAACTGCCCGTCCGGCATCTCGCTCAGCCGGGACACCAGCTCGTCCGAGCCGAGCAGCCCGTCCCATTCGGCGCCCCACAGCGCCTTGACGACGTGCCAGCCCGCGCCCCTGAAGACGCCTTCGAGCTCCTGCACGATGCGGGTGTTGCCGCGCACCGGCCCGTCGAGCCGCTGCAGGTTGCAGTTGATCACGAAGGTCAGGTTGTCCAGCCCTTCGCGGGCGGCCAGGGTGATGGCCGCCGTGGACTCCGGCTCGTCCATCTCGCCGTCGCCGAGGAAGGCCCATACGTGGCTGAGCGAGGTGTCCTTGATACCGCGGTTGTGCAGGTAGCGGTTGAACCTGGCCTGGTAGATCGCGTTGAGCGGCCCGAGGCCCATGGACACCGTGGGGAACTGCCAGAACTCGCGCATGCTCCGCGGGTGCGGGTACGACGGCAGCCCGCCCTCGGGCTCGCGCCGGAACAGGTCGAGCTGGCCCTCGGTCAGCCGTCCCTCCAGGAACGCGCGGGCGTAGATGCCCGGGGACGCGTGGCCCTGGAAGTACACCTGGTCATGACCGCCGTGGAAGAAATGGTTGAACCCGACCTCGTACAGCCAGGCGGCCGAGGCATAGGTGGCCAGATGGCCGCCGAGCCCGAGCCGGCTGCCCCTGGTGATCATCGCCGCCGCGTTCCACCGGTCGTAGGCCGCGATCCGCTCCTCCAGTTCGAGGTCACCGGGGTAGCCGGGCTCCTCCGACGTCGGCACGGTGTTGATATATCGGCTGCTTGTGGCCAGCCGCTTCAGCAGGTATTCGGCCCGTTCTGGGCCTGCCGCCCGGCGGACCGCCTCCAGCGATTCCAGCCACTCCGCGGTCTCCTGCGGGTCAATATCCTTCTCCATATCACCATTAAACACCCAATGATCGATCATTGGGTGTTTGTGTCTGACATCATGTGATCTGTGAAACCTGTTGTGCGGTTCCCGCTTCGTGATCAGATCCGGCAGGCCGTACTCGACGGCCTGATCAGCGGCCGGTGGGGGCCCGGTGACCGCGTGGTGGAACGGCGCATGGCGGCGGAGCTGGGCGTCAGCCAGGCTCCGGTGCGCGAGGCGTTGCGCGAGCTGGAGGCGCTCCGGCTCGTCGAGTCGTCGCCGAACAAGGGCGCGCGGATCCGCCGGCTCACCGCGACCGACCTGCGCGAGATCTACGAGGTGCGGGCGGGCCTGGAGGAGACGGCCGTGCGGCTGCGTCCCCCGTCCGTCGAGGCGCTGCGGGTCCACCTCGCCGGCCTGCACCGGGCCGCGGCCGCCTCCTCCATGGTCGACCAGGTACGCCACGGCGTCGCGTTCCACCGCGAGATCGTCGAGGCCTCGGGCAACGACGTGCTCCTGGCGGTGTGGGAGTCACTCGGCATCGAGGTGTGGACTCACCTGTCGATCCGGCTGTTCCGGATGCGGCCTTGCGAGAACGCCGCCGACCACGAGCCGCTCATGACGGCGTTCGAACGCAGGGACCCCGACGCGGGGTCCCTGCTCCGCGACCACATCCTCGGCTACGCCCCGCTCAACTGATCACATCCGGTCTCCGATCCTCGATCTCGGTACGGATGTCGCCAGAGGTCATGGCGTGGCTCCGGTGAGCTGGGCGTGAAGACGCTTGCACTCGTGGACGAAACGGGTCTTCCGATGGCTGCGCGCGAACTCGGCGACGACCGGGACCTCCCCGCGCGCGCCGGTCCAGCGTGCCACGTCGGCGGCGAAGGCGACGAGTTCGGCGTGGGTCACGGTGACGCGCCGCCCCTCGCCCGGCAACATCCCGGGCAGCAGAGCGCGCAGGACGCGCCACACCTCGTGGTGGCCGCCGGCGTCGGCCAGCTCGGTCAGGGCCGCGATGGCGGGGCGGGTCTCCCGCCAGGTGCGGCGCAGCACCAGCGCGAGCTGACGGCCGATCGCCTCGGCGGGCAGGTCGCCTCTGGCCGCCATCCGCAGGACCACCGGGATCGTCCCGGGCACGCCGCTCCCCAGCAGGAAAGCGATGATCACCGCCGTCGCCTCGCCCACGGGGCCGTCGCAGGCGGCCAGGCGGGAGAGTTCCGCCGGGGTCACGCTCGCGTACCAGCGGTCGCGGAGCACGAACGGCAGCATGTTCACGGCCACCACCTCGCGGTGCGAGGGCAGCATGGCCGGCCACCCGCCGATCCCGCTGCCCAGGCCCTCGTCCGACCAGTCGAACGGCTGCCGCAGCAGCACCTCGTCGATCAGTTCGTCGCCGGTGGGCGTGGCCCGTAGCACCGGTGTCAGGCGGACCTCGGTGAAGTGCTCGGGTTCGCCGTCGCCGAACTCGACCATGGACGCGTCCACCATGTGGGTCCACTGGAGACCGCACTCCGGGTCGGGCAAACCCTGCCCGGCCAGCCATTCGGCCGCCGTGCGCGCCGCCGCGGAATCGGTCTTCGCGGCCCGGTCGGCGGCGGCCGGGTGGCTGCCCCGGGGCAGCCGCAGCAGCGCCTGTGTCAGATCGGCCCGCAGCGGTTCCACGCCCGCGGCGGCGCACGTCTCCAGCCGGTCGACCAGCACGTCGGGATCGAGGTGGCCGGTCATCCACGTCGGCGTGGCCAGCAGCACCGGCGGCAGCGTGCCGGCGCGCAGGGCCCCGTACAGCTCCGCGTAGCGGTTGGCGAGGAAGTCGGACGGCGGCGAGAGACGGTTCGGTTGCGGGAGCCGGTGCCGCCGCCGCCACTCGTGCAGGGGAGGAAGCGGCTGGGGCTGGAAGGAGCGCAACCGGGGTGGGACGAAGCCGACGGTGACCGCCACGAGCGGCTCGTCCGGGCCGGGCGGAGGCACCGGCAGGCCCTTCCGCATGGCCGTGATCCGGTCGGGGTTCACCCCCAGGTCGGCCATGCGCTCGTAGGCACGACGCAGGCCGTGCCGTGGCATGGCCGCCACCGAGTCGTCGTAGAGGACTCCGGGCTCCACCGGACGGCGCTCGCGGTGAGCCGGGCCGGCGTCGTCGAAGTCCTCATACTCCTCGGAGCCGGTGTCCGGTGCCCGGTCGTCATCGGAGGGCTGTCCGTACAGGTAGACCCGGCCGTTGGCGAAGGGGATCGGACGGCCGGCCTCGACGGCCACGGCCCCGGCCGGGCCGTCGTCGCTGGTCCAGGTGATGAAGATGACGCGGAGCGGGGTGTCGTCGTCGAGGTAGCGGCCGGGGCGCCAGCCGCCTACCACCGTGATCCGCCGTTTCGGCGGCTCCAGCTCGATCTCCTCGCCACGGGCGACGGGGCGGACCGAGATCGAGTGACTCGGGTCGTCCCAGAACTTCTCCGGGCCGACAGGGGGGATCTCCGGCAGGGTGCCGGGCACGACGAGCTCCTCGGCCAGCACGGCCTGCCATTCGTCGGGGCCGGCGATCTCATCCCTGTCCCGCCGGTGTCGCGTCTGCTGCTCGATGGAGGGCCCCAGCCTGCGGCGCAGGTTCGTGCGGTTCTCCGCGACCCCGGCGACGAACGCCGCCATCCAGCGTTCCCAGCCGATCCACCGCTCGTGGTGGTTCGGGGAGATCGACGGCTCGGGGAAACGCTCCAGTGGGGGCACCTCGGGCAGCGGCGGGAACTCCTTGGCCTCGATCGGCTCCTCGACGGGCCTCTCCCCGCCGAACCGGGCGGCGAGCCTGGCGCCCATGTCGGCGGGGAGCTGGGGGATCGCGTCGAGGATCGCCCCGGTGTGATCGGCGAACAGCTCGGCGTGCTTCAGGGTGAGCTCCGCCGCGCGGTTGCGCACGTCGAAGGACTTGTGCGCGTACGCGGTGGTCAGCGCGGTCACGAAATCGGCGGCCGCCTCGGGCGTGGCCCGGATCGCCTGGTCGAGCCAGCGCAGGCCCGTGGCGGCGAGCTTGGCCTCGTCCCGGAAGGTGAGCGCGTCGACCGCCTCGACCAGGTCGGCGTGGTCGAGTGGCATCGCCCCGCGCACCTGACCGGCGGCCAGCTCGGCGACCGTGCCCGGAGCCGACGGCAGCAATCGCAGGTAGTCGCGCAGGCGGGGCGCGGACTCCGCGGGCGTGGGGTCGAGGAGCAGGTGTAGCCGGACGAAGAACCGCAGGTCCTGCGCCTCGCCGCCGCGCAGGAAACGGCTCACGCAACCGTCGAGCACCTGCTCCCTGGGCAGCTCGCGGGCGGCGGCGGCCAGCCAGCGGGTCGGCCGGGGCTCCAGCCGCTCGTCACGGAGGGCGCGGCCCGCGCCGTCGGCGTCGAAGACACGGGGCAGCAGCACGGGGGTCAGCGGGTCAGCGGCCACGCTCGGCGCGGCCAGCCAGGCGGCCACCAGCGGGTCGTGGTCGGGCGGCACGGCGCCGGACTCACGCAGCAGCGCCACGGCCAGCGGCGCGATGCGGTCGGCGGGACGGCGCACCCGCCGGGCCAGCCGGACCGCGACATCACGACGCCACTCCCGGGGGCGGGTGGCCACCACCCGGCACACCTGGGCGACGTCGGGGTCCTCGGCCCAGCGGCGGTTGACGTCGCGGCCGGTCATCCACGTCACCGCGGCCGCCGGGCCGGTGATGACGCCGACACCGGTCAGCAGCAGCGCGCCTGCCAGTTCGTCGAGCAGGTCACCGACCTCCCAGGAGGCCATCTCCTCGAAGTCGTCGGGATGATGGGCGCGCACCTGCTCGGTGCGGACACGGCGCAGCTCCTTGACGAGGCCGGGCAACCGCCCGCCCAGCTCGGCGCGCTCCTCCTCGGTGAGCGTGACCAGCCGGTCGGCCAGGCGGGTGACCTGGTTGCGGGTGACCAGGTCACAGATCTCCGTCCAGAGCGTCATCGGGAGACCTCCACGGCGGCGCGGGCGACGATCCGGGCGGCCGGCACGTGGACACAGGCCGGGAACGACTCGAACCGCGACCGGTCTCCGTCGCACGTCACCACCGGGTCGCGCACCCAGCCGGGCCGCGCCTGCGGCTGGTGGTGGGCCGGCGCCACGTCGGCGACGCCGGGCAGGGCCGCCGCGGCGGGGGCCGCCCGGGTCACCACGCCGCTGAGGAACCGGGGGGCCACGGCCGGACGGGACAGGGCCCGCCCGCCGGAGGCCGCCGATCCGAGACGACCGTCGACAAGGGGGGAGGGCGCGGCGTACGTGTACGCCTGCGTCGCTGGAGTCATGGCCGGGACATTAGATCACCCGACCGACAAACCGGCGCGGCGGATCTCGCCGCCTGCCCTTCGCCGTCTCCGGTCTCCGGGACGAGTCGTCCGGCATCGGGTGACACGCGGTTTCGACGGTCCAGCGCGACCGCGAAATCCGGAACCGGCTGCAAGACTGAGCCGGTGACGCAGATGGACACCCAGGTGGCCGTACTGGGCAACGGTCCGGTGGGACAGACCGCCGCACTGTTGCTGGCCCGGTGGGGCGTCTCCGTCATGCTGCTGGATCAGCGCCCGCACCGCGACGCGGCCGGCTCCAAGGCGATCGTCCAGCAGCGCGACGTGCTCGACATCTGGGAAGCCGTCGGTGCGGGACGGCGCATCGCGGACGAGGGACTGACCTGGACCACCTCCCGCACCTTCTACCGTGACCGCGAGCTGTTCGGCTACGGTCACGCCGAGGCCGGCCCGCCCGCGTTCCCCCCGTTCGTCAACATCTCCCAGAGCCGCACCGAGCAACTCCTCGACGAGCACATCACCGCCCAGCCACTGATCGAGGCGCGCTGGGACCATCGCGTCACCGCCGTCGTCCAGGACGGCGGCGGCGTGACGGTGACGTGCCGGACCGCCTCCGGCGAGGTCGGCGTGCGCGCCGCCTACGCGCTGGCCTGCGCCGGCGCGAAGGGCGAGGACGTACGCCGGATGCTCGGCGTGCGCTTTGACGGGCACTCCTTCGACGACCGGTTCCTGATCTGCGACATCCGTACCGACCTGCCCGACTGGGCCACCGAGCGGCGTTTCTACTTCGACCCGCCGTGGAATCCCGGCCGCCAGGTGCTCATCCACCCCTGCCCGGACTCGACGTTCCGCATCGACTGGCAGGTCCCCGCCGACTACGACGAGCGCTCCGAGACGGACAGGGGTGCCCGTGACGCCAGGATCCGCGCCATCATCGGCGACCGGCCCTACGAGGTGGTGTGGAGCTCGGTCTACCGCTTCCACTCCCGCCTCGTCGATCGAATGCGCGTCGGCCGGGTCCTGCTCGCCGGGGATCTCGCGCACCTGTTCTCCCCCTTCGGCGCCCGCGGCCTGAACTCCGGCGTGCAGGACGCCGAGAACGCCGCCTGGAAGCTCGCGTTCGTGCTCAACGGCTGGGCCGGGGAGGCGCTGCTCGACAGCTACCACGCCGAACGGCACGCCGCGGCGCTGGAGAACCTCGACGTCACCACCGCCACCATGCGTTTCCTGGTGCCCGGTGACGAGGACGGTCACCGCCATCGCCTCTCCACACTGGAAGCGGCCCACGTCGACCCGGAGGCGCGCGCCGCGGTCGACTCGGGCCGCCTGGCCGAGCCGTTCTGGTATGTGGACTCGCCGCTGACGACCCCCGACCCCACCCGGCCGTTCACCGGTCGACCGCCCCGGGGCGCGACGCCGGCCCCGGTCCCCGGCGTGATCCTCCCCGATGCGCCCGTCTCGATCACCGGCAGCCCCGCGACCCGGTTACGCGAGGTGGCGCGCGACGGATTCCTGCTGCTGGCCGCCGGCGACGTCGACGCGGAGGCCGTCCTCAAGGCCGCGCGTCGGGCCACCTCGGCCCCCGTACGTCTGCTGTGCCTCACGGGTGCCCTCGACGCGAGGCCCGGGGAGGTGTGGGTCATCAGGCCTGACGCACACATCGCGGCGGTGGCGGCCGGCCCCGCATCGGTCGCCGCGGCGCTGCGAAGGGCACTGGGCTTGTGAGGTGGATGAAGGGGATCGACGCCGTGCATGCGGGTCAGCGGTGCCGTTCACGTCGAGCATCGGAATCGTTTCCTGTGGGTGCGGGTGGATGAAGTCCACTTATTAATCTACATTGTAAAGGCATCGGGTTGGATTCAAGATCATTTACATTGGAAGTCGGCCAACGGGGTGACCGCGACCTTCGCAGACGGCACCACCGCGCACGGTGACCTGCTTGTCGGCGCCGACGGGCTGCGCTCGGCCGCCCGCACGATCATCGACCCGAAGGCGCCGGCGCCGCGGTACGTGCCGCTGCTCAACGCGGGCGGGTACGCCAAGGGCCTGCGGCTCGACGCCGAGCCCGGCCACATGCACATGGTCTTCGGGCGGTCGATCTTCTACTCCTACGTCGCGCACCCGAACGGCGACGTGTGGTGGTTCGCGAACCCGCGCCAGCCACGTGAGCTGTCGAAGGCCGAGCTGGCCGCGATCCCGTGGCGGTCGCGCATGCTCGAGCTGTTCGAGAAGGAGAACGGCATCGCTCGCGACCTGGTCAGCGCGTCGGAGGAGCTCTTCGCCGGCTGGAACACCTACGACTTCCCGAAGGTGCCGACGTGGCACCGCGACCGGATGGTGATCATCGGGGACGCCGCGCACGCCACCTCACCCGCGTCGGGTCAGGGCGCCTCGATGGCGATCGAGGACGCCGTGACCCTCGCGAGGTGCCTGCGCGACGCCACCGGCGTGCCCGACGCGTTCGCCAGGTACGAGTCGCTGCGCCGCAAGCGGGTCGAACGCGTGGTGGCGCAAGGGAAGCGCAACGGCGACGGCAAGTCGCTCGGGCCGGTCATGCGGCACGTGCTGCCGATGGTCTTCAAGCTGTTCAAGCCGAGCGAGTCCGGTACGGACTGGCTGTACGGGCACCGCATCGACTGGGACGCACCGGTTCCTCAGTCCTGAGAGGTGGTCGCGTGCGAGCGGCGGCGGTTGGCGGCTGGGAACACGTTCGGGAGGAGGAGGCCCGGTCGGCGGGCGAGAGTGGCTGCCCGTCGGCGAGGCGACCTTCAGCTTGGGATGGCGCGAGGAAAAGTCACGACAAGGGCTTGACGTTGACCCTGGGTCAGGGTTCGAGGGTTGTGGCATGAACGCGCTTGAACAGGGTGCGAATCGCTGCGGAGACCGCGCGAGGACCCTCGGCGTCGAGCGCGTCACCAAGCGGAGTCGAGCGCCACAAAGCGAAAAGGGGAATGGAATGTCACACGAGACGCTGTCCGAGTTCGTCGAGGCGACGGCCACGAAGTTCGGCATCCCCGGCGTTGCCGTCGGGGTGTGGGCGGACGGTCAGGAGATTTACGCGTGCCACGGCGTGACGAGCGTCGACAACCCGCTGCCCGTTGACCGGGAGACGCTGTACGAGCTGGGCTCGATCACGAAGACCTATACCGCGACCGCGCTGATGCGCCTGGTCGCGGAGGGGCGGATCGAGCTGGACGCGCCGGTGCGCCGCTATGTTCCCGAGCTCACGCTCGCGGACGAGCGGGCCGCGGCCGAGGTCACCGTGTTGAACCTGCTCAACCACACCGCGGGGCTGGGCTGGGGGGTCATCGTCGACACCGGTGAGGGGGACGACGCCCTGGCCGGTTATGTGGCGAAGATGGCCGAGTTGGAGCTGATCGCGCCGCCCGGCGCCCGGGCCTCCTACAGCCAGGCGGGCTACAACCTGGCCGGGCGGGTCATCGAGGAGGTCACGGGCCTGACGTACGAGCGGGCCGTCGCCTCGCTCGTCTTGGAGCCGCTGGGGTTGTCGCACAGTTTCTTCACACCTGGAGATGTCATGACCCGGCGGTTCGCCGTGGGGCACAACCCCGGCGAGGACGGAACGCCGTCCGTCGCGCGGCTGTGGAAGCGCTGGCGCGGCAACAATCCCGGCGGCGGCCTCATGTCCTCGGTGGCAGACCAGATTCGCTGGGCCCGGTTCCATCTCGGTGACGGCCGCGCCGAGAGCGGTGAGCGTGTTCTGCCCGCTGAGGCGCTGCACCGGATGAAGCAGCGGACCGTGGAGTTGCGTGGCAGCACGCTCGGCGACGCCTTCGGCATCTGCTGGTTCCTGCGCGGGGTGGACGGCGTCCGCACCGTCGGGCACGGCGGGTCGGCCAACGGCCAGTTCGCCGAACTGCTCACCGTGCCGGAACGCGATTTCGCCGTCGTCTCGTTGTCCAACGCCGGCCCCGACGGCATCCCCTTCAACCAGGCCGTCGTCCGCTGGGCGCTCGAGCACTACCTGGGGGTGGTCGACCGCGACCCGGAGCCGTTGCCCTATGACCCGGCGCGGGCTCGGGAGCTCGTCGGCAGGTACGAGACCGACGCCATGACGCTCACCATCGGCACGGACGGGGCAGGGCTGACGCTCGGGGCCGGGATCAAACCGGAGATCCGGGCTGCGTCGGACAGCGAACTACCCCCGGACTACCCGCCGGCCGCCATGGGCCTGCTGCCCGGCGACGGCGACGAGTACATCATCACGGAAGGCGGCTTGAAGGGGCAGCGCGGCTTCTTCACCCGCGCCGGGAGCGCGGTCGTGGGAATCGACCTGGCCGGCCGGACGGCCAACCGGGTCGCGTCGGGCTGATGGGCGAAGCCCGGTATCCGGTCACGCACGGCCGGGACCTCAAGCGTCGCTTCCGGGTTCTCGGACGGGCCCCGAACGAGACGGCCATCCGGTCAATCGGCCGACCCCCGAGGGGCTCCCATCCGCGTGGATCGCCGAGGCGATCGGCACACCGGCAGGGACGAACCCGCGCCGGCGGCGTGCACGCGGGCTACCTGTGGGCCTGAAGGCCGTGCTTCGCCGCGGTACCCGCTGGCATGATGAACGTCTTGGGCGGCGAGCTGGTCGAAGGGAAACCAAAGCACATGATCACCATCGGCCGGCTCGCCGACTACGCGGGCGTGACCATCAAGGCCATCCGCCACTACCACCAGCGTGGCCTGCTCGCCGAGCCGCCGCGCGACTCGTCGGGCTACCGGCGCTACAGCGCCCAGCACGCCATCGACCTCGTCAAGATCAAAACGCTCGCCGAGGCCGGAGTGCCGCTCGCCCGCATCAACGAGCTGCTCGCCGCCGACCCCGACCGATTCGCCGCGGCGATCGCCGAGATCGACCGAAACCTGCGGGCACGAGCCGAGGAACTCCTCCGCGCCCGCGAGCGGATCGCCCGGCTCAACGCCGGTGACCGGCTGTTCGTCTCCGCCGAGGTCGCCGACTACCTCGAGCGACTGCATGAGCTCGGCGTCAGCCGGCGCACCGTGCAGGTGGAACGCGACGGCTGGATCCTGCTGCAGTCGGTCTCGCCGGACGAGGCGGCCATCTGGATCGCCGACAAACGCGACGCGATCGGCGATCCGGAGTTTCGCGCCATCTACCTCGGCTACGACGCGGCGTTCGACTGGTCCCCGGACGACCCGCGCCTCTCCACGCTGGCCGATCGCACCCAACGGTGGATCGCCAACCGGCACGGCACCTCCGAGGACGGAGAGCAGCCGGTCCAGAGCCCGGCCATCACCCAGCTGGTCACGACGTCGGCCTCGCCGGCCTGGAACCGGCTCACCGAGATCATCAAAGGGCGCGAGGCGGGCGGGTGAACCCGCGTGGCACCTCCTTCCACGTCTTGATCACCGGCTGGGTGCCTCGCGGCCGCATCAGACGCGGCGGCACGCCCGCCGGCGTCAGAACACCTCCTTGAGGAGCGTGTCCAGCACCTTCGGGAACGCCGCCAGGTCGGGTGCGGCGTCCCCGTAGGTGATCGAGGCGGTCAGGGTCTTCTTGCCGTCGGGCGTGCCGTACATCGCCGACACGTAGCCCCCCGCGGTGCTGCCGTTGTGATGGAGGACGATGCCGCGGTCCGGGCCCAGGTCCTGCACGGACACCCCCAGGCCGTAGACGAGGGCACCGCTCTCGGGATGCGGCTTGCGCATCTCGGCCAGCAGCCGGGCCGGCAGGAGCTTGCCGCTGTTCAGCGCGGAGAAGAACGTGTGGAGGTCCTGGGTGGTCGAGATCATGTCACCGGCGGCGGCCACCATGGAGGGGTTCTGGCGGGTGACGTCGATCACCTTCCACTGGTCGGCGGCGTCTTGGTAGCGGTGGTAGCCGTGGGCGTGCGGCCCGGGGAGCTCCGGCGAGGCGCCCGGCAGCACGGTGCCTCGCAGCTTGAGCGGATCCAGGATCCGCCGCTTCATCTCCTCGGCGATCGAGTGGCCGGTGACCTTCTCGATCAGCAGCTGGGCCAGCGTGTAGTTGGTGTTGGAGTAGCTCCAGCTCGCCCCCGGCTCGAACCGCGCCGGCCTGGACAACGCGAACCGCACCAGCTCCTCCGGCTGATAGGTCTTGAACCGGTTGTCCACCCACTCCTGGCCCCCCGCGGGGATCCCCGGCTCGACCGTCCCGTCAGGGCGGAACTCGCCGGTGTAGGCGTACAACCCGCTGGTGTGCTGCAGCAGCATCCGCACCGTGATCCGCCGGTCCAGCTTGAACTCGGGCAGGTGGTCGGCCACCGGGGCGTCCAGTCCGATCTCGCCGTCGGCCACCAGTTGCAACACCACGGTCGCGACGAAGGTCTTGGTGCTGCTGCCCACCCGGAAGTGCCCGTCCGTCGGCGGCTTGGCGGTCTCGCCCAGCTTGCGCACCCCGGCGCTGCCGACCCACTCGCCCCGCTCATCGTTCACGCGCATCTGCACCCCGGCGAAACCGAGATCGACGACCGCCTGGATGGCCTTCTGCAGCTCCGGGCGGTCCTGTCCGGCAGCGGCCTTCGGCGTGGCCGTGCTGCCTGCCGTGGCCGAAGCGGGCGCGGCCGCCGGCGCTGTGACCGCCACCGGCCGGGAGACCTGTGGCGTCCGGGCGCCGGTGTTCTCGGTGGTGTGGAGGGATTCATTCATGGTCGTTCCTCAATTCGCGACAGTACGTGTTTTGCTCAGATCGAACGCTATGTTGCGTTCATAATTTCGTCAATTAATGGAAATAGATTTTCCCAGGTAAATGCTGATAAATTGGTGCAATGACGCTGGGTTCGAATGCAACGAAGAGTTGCAATGGGTGACGGCGAAGGCAATACTGACGGCATGCCAGGAGGACGATTGACCCAGCAGGACCGCCAGCGCATCGCGGCCGGACTCACCGACGGACTCTCCTACGCCGAGATCGCCAGGCGGCTCGACCGGCCGACCTCGACGATCACCCGGGAGATCACACGCAACGGCGGCCCCGCCGGCTACCGGCCCCAGCAGGCACACCAGGCGACGATCCAGCGAGCTCGGCGCGGCACGCCGGCACCCCCGCGCGCGGACACACCGCCGGACGGCCTGGCGGAAGAGGAACTCCTCGAAAGGGCGATCAGAGCGGGGATGCCGACGATAACCGCGCGCGTGCACCACGACCTGATGCTGTCCGAGGACGGCAGGCGCACCGCGGCCGAGCTGACCCACAGGCTGAAGGTCAGCCCGGCCTCCGTCTCCGTGGCCGTGAACTACCTGCTCCAGCAGGGATTCGTCCGGCGCGAGCGCGATCCGCAGCGGCGTCGCGACATCTACGTGATCGACGACGACGCCTGGTACCACGCGATCATGATCAGTGAGCGGCAGACACTCGAGTCGGCGCGGGCCGCGATGGCGGCGGCCGAGAACTACGGGCTCGACAGCCCCGTGGGGCAGCGGCTGGCCAAGACGGCGGCGTACCTGGAACGCGTCAGCCTGGACATCATGGAATCGGCCGACCGCTGGCGCCCCCTCCTGAGGTGACGGGACTCAGCGACCCGCCCAGACGGCCGAAGAGCTCGCGGGCAGGCTGTACCGGACCGGGGATGTCAGGAGCCGCGTGGGGCCACCAGGCCGGATTCGTAGGCGAGGACCACGAGTTGGGCACGGTCACGGGCATGGAGCTTGGTCATGGCCCGGTTGATGTGGGTTTTCGCGGTCAGTGAGCTGATCACCATGCGGTCGGCGATCTGGTCGTTGGACAGGCCCTGCGCGACCAGGACCACGGCCTCGCGCTCGCGGTTGGTCAGCTCTTCCAGCCCCGTGCCGGCGCCGGTGCCGAGCGGCTGGGTGATGTACCGGTCGATCAGTTTGCGGGTGATCGACGGGGCGAGCAGCGCGTCACCGCGTGCGGCGACGCGTACGGCGTGCAGGAAGTCTTCTGGCACGATGTCTTTGACCAGGAATCCGGCGGCGCCGGCGCGCAGCGCGTTGAAGACGTATTCGTCCAAGCCGTAGTTGGTCAGGATGACGACGTGCACCCCGGCCAGGGCCGGGTCCGCGGCGATGCGCCGGGTCGCCTCGATGCCGTCCATGACCGGCATCTGGATATCGAGGAGCGCGACGTCGGGCAGGTGCTCCCTGGCCAGAGCCAGACCCGCCTTCCCGTCGGCGGCCTCCGCCACCACCTCGATGTCGTCTTCGAGGTCGAGGAGCGCGCGGAATCCGCTGCGCAGGAGCGACTGGTCGTCGACCAGCAGGACACGGATCATGACGTTCGGTCCACGGGAAGTTCGGCGTGGACGGTGAAGCCGCCCTCGCTGCGCGGTGCCGCCCGCAGGCGACCGCCGAGGGCGGTGACCCGCTCGCGCATCCCGAGCAGCCCGACGCCGGGCACGGTGGCGGTGTCCGGTGTGGCCCCGCCGTCGTCGTCGATACGTATCGCGAGGACGTCGGGACGGTAGTCGATCCGGACCGACGCCGTAGCCGCGGAGGCGTGACGGGCGATGTTGGTCAGCGACTCCTGAACGATCCGGTAAACGGTCCGGTCCACCGCGGCCGGCACGTCATGGCGTTGTCCCTCGATCGTCAACGTCGCGTCCAGGCCGGTCGTCCGAGCCCGTTCCACCAGTTCGGCGACGTGGTCGAGCCCACGCGGCGGGGTCGTGTCGTCATCGCGCAGCGCCTCCAGGGTCGCGCGCAGTTCCCGGGCCGCCTCACGACCGGCCTCCCTGATCGCCAGCAGGGCCTCCGGCACCTCTTCGCCCCGCTTGCGGGCCACGTGGACGGCGACTTCGGCCTGCACCTTGATGACGGAGATCTGGTGGGTGAGCGAATCATGTAACTCCCGCGCGATGTGCAGCCGCTCCTCGTCGGCACGGCGCCGCGCGGTCTCCTCCCGAGTGCGCTCGGCCTCGTCCGCCCGCCGCTCGGCCTGCCGCAGCGCTTCACCCGCGGCGCCGGCCGCGATCAGCCAGGCCAGTTCGAGGGCGCCCCGCGCCTGCGCGAACGCCGCGCCCGTGTCGTGCAGGCCCGAGGCCAGGGCCGCGAGGGGGAGAACGGCCAGCATGGTCACACTCGCCACCACCGTGACGGTGCGGTGGCCCGCCCGCACGGCCGCGTACACCGCGAACAGGTACGCGACGGCGGGCACGTCGAAACCGGCCGCCTGGTAACCCACCGCGCACAGCCCGGTGACAGCCAGGACGAGAACCGGAGCCCGGCGACGCGCGACCAGCCCCAGGCCGCCGGCCGCCAGCAGTGCGAAGCCGAACAGGTCGAGGTAGGTGGCGGAGTGCTGCCCGGACAGCCCGGTGACCAGCAGCGTCGCCGCCACGCCGACGGCGATCACCCAGTCTGTGACACCGGCCCGGACACGGAGCCGTCCTGTCCTCATGCGCGCACCCTAGCCGGATGTTCGCGCGGGCGAATCCCGCGCACGGATTATCGACGGACTACCGCACACGCGGTACTTCCGCGGCTCCTGCGGCGTCCGCGGCAGCCGGCTACGGCGTCGGCGGCAGCGCGAAATGCCCACCCCCGCCGGACGACCGGCGGCGGGTCCGGCAGACATGATCAGGCGGTGTCCCGTCGTAGGAGAAGAAGGAGCGCCTCATGTCCATCCGTCATCTGCTCGCCGCCGCCACACCGGCGACCGCGCACGTCCTGGCCCAGCCGGATCCCGTCAGTGCCTACGCCCTGACCGCCGGGCGTCTCTGGTCCCTGGTGGCCGCACTGCTGGGACTGGCCGGCGCGGTCGTCGGCGGGCTCGCTCTGGCCCGCTCCACCGGCCGCATCGGCACCGGAAACGGGCGAAGGGGAGCCGTCGTGGCCCTGGCGGCGGGGCTGGCCGGCGCGGTCGCCGGGGGGCTGGTCGTAGCCGCCGCCGACGGCGGCCCCGGCACCGGCTACGGAATAGTCGGGGGCTACCTGGCCCTGGCAGTGGGGCTGATCGCCATGGCCCTCGCCGGGCTCGCTCTGGCCCGTTCCCGCCGCGCCGGCTGACCGGCTGACGCAGCGAATACGAGCATGTGGACGGCACGGCGGCGAGCAGGGCGACCCCGAGCCGTCCGGTGAGGTGGTCGCAGCACAGCCGGGCACGCAGCAGCGCCTGCGTGCGCACGCTGTCGCGCAGCGATCGGACCGCCGGAATCCGTACCGATCCTCCCGAAGGCCGATGGCGGGTTTCCGTAAGAAAGCAGGTCGCCGCACGCCTGGTCGAAGTGGTGAGCGGCCAGACATTCGCGACCTACCTGCGCGCACACGTTTTCACGCCGCTCGGCATGAACTCCAGTACAACCGTCGAGCGCGAGCGCGACCTGCCCCCCAGCGCCCGCGGCCACCTGCTCGTCCTCGGCAAGGCCGTCGCCCTGCCGGAGCCGCCCGGCTTCGGCAACGGCTCCGGCGGTGTCCTCAGCACCGCCGGCGACATGGCCCGGTGGCTGATCGCACAGAACAACGGCATCCTGACCCCCTCAAGCGTGCGGCAGATGCGCACCCCCTCCCAGGCGAACAAGGAGTACGCCCTCGGCTGGACCCTCGGCGAAACCCCGCACGGCACTTCCTTCGTCGAACACGGCGGCGACCTGTTCACCTCCACCGCCGACCAGTTGCTGATGCCGGGATCCGGGTACGGCGTCGCCGTCATGGCGAACACCGGGATGACCTACGCCGACGCCGGAGCCCTCATGGACGGCCTGGTCGCCCTGATCGAGGGGGACACCCCGAAGATCCCCTCCGCGCCGCAGTACCTCCTCATCGACGGCCTGTTCCTGCTGCTGACCCTGGCGACCATCGGGCCGGCGGTGCGCGGTGCGATCCGCTCCCGGCGCTGGGCGGCCCGCCGTACCGGATGGCAGCGGTTACGGCTGCTGCCCTACCTGGCGCCGCTCGCGCTGTGCCTGTCGGTCGCCCCGATCTTCCGTGTGCTGGCCCGCGGCGGCGACATCATGTGGATCCAGGTGGTCTACCTCTATCCGACATTCATGATCTGGCTGGTGACGGCCGCGGTCGCCTGCACAGCGGTGGTGGCGACGCGGCTGGGCCGGGTCCTGCTTCACTCACGTTATTGGCGGGCGGAGGTCAGGGGCAGACCTTCCTGAATGACTCGTCGGACATGCCCGCCATGTAGTGCCGCCACTCCTCCTCGGTGAGCGAGCGGCCCGCGACGGCGCAGATCGCCGCGGAAGGGGCCGAAGGCAGCGGGATGTTCCACAGCCGGACAGTGCCGTCGTCACTCGTGGTGGCGAGGGTGCTCCCGCCGGGACCGAATGCCACATCCCGCACGGAGGCGGTGTGCCCGAGCAGGGGGTCGCCGATCTGGCGTCGGGTGTCGACGTCCCAGAGCCGAACGGTGCCGTCGTCGCCCCCGGTGACAAGGGTCCTCCCGTCGGGGCTGAACGTCACCGCGTCGACGCCGCCGGTGTGCCCGAGCAGGGGGGTGCCGAAGGGCCGGCCGGTGGCCACGGTCCACAGCCGGACGACGCCGGCGTCGCCCGCCGTGGGATCCACGCCGGAGGTGGCGAGGATCTTCCCGTCGGGGCTGAACGCCACCGCGTAGGAGGAGTCGGATTCGTCGTCGAGCGACGGGCCTGCCTGACGGCCGGTGGCGGTGTCCCACAGTCGTGTGACGCCGTCGTTGCCGGCGGTGGCCAGGATCCTTCCGTCGGGGCTGAAGACGACGGCGTTGATGCCGTCGTCGCTCGGAATGATCATGGTGCCGTCCGGGGCGTCCGCCGAAACGCCGTCGGCCCCGTGAGCGGTGATGGGGGCGGTGAGGGGACGGCGGGTGCCGGCGTCCCACAGCTGGATGGTGTTGTCCTGGGCGGTGGCGAGGATTCTCTCGTCGGGACTCAAGGCCACTTTCCCCGGAGTGCCGCTCAGCTCGAAGAGGGGCGCGCCGTGGGGGTGACGGGTTGCGGTGTCCCAGATCCGGAGGACGTCGCCTTCGACGGTGACGAGCGTCTTTCCGCCGGAGCCGAAGGCCACCGCGTACATCGCCTCACCCAGGCCGGTCATGGGTGCGCCGACCTGCCGGCGAGTGCCGGTGTCCCAGAGCCGGACGGCGCCGTCCCCCGTGGTGGCGAGGGTCTTGCCGTCGGGGCTGAACATCACGCCGAGCGGGGCCTGGGCCCGTTCGACCAGGGGCCGGCCGATCTGGCGGTAGGCGGTGAGATCCCACAGCCTCGCGGTACCGTCGCCGCTCGTGGTGGCGAGGGTCCTTCCGCCGCGGATGAAGTTCATCGTGGTGACGCTGTCGGTGTGGCCGGTGAGGGTCACGCCGACCCGGCGGCCGGTGGCCGTGTCCCAGAGCCGGACGGCCTTGTCCCTGCCCGAGACCGCGAGGGTCCTCCCGTCCGGGCTGAACGCCAGCGTGTGGACGCGGCCGCTGCCCACGGCGATGGGGGCGCCGATCCGCCGGCGGGTGACGGCGTCCCAGAGGCGGACGGTGTCGTCCTCCTTGGCGTTGTCGCGGACGGTGGCGATGGTCCTCCCGTCCGGGCTGAACGCCGACAGGCCCGGGGCGCCGCCCTCGATGGCGGCGAGCGCGGTGATCTGGCGGCGAGTGGTGTCCCAGAGGCGAACGGTGTCGCTGTGCGGGGGAGCGGCGGCCTTGCCGAAGCCGGACGGCACCTCACGAAACGCCTCGGGTCGCCCGGCGGTGGAGGCGTCGATCCGGCGGCCGGTGGACACCTCCCAGAACCCGATCGCGGAGTCCACGGTCTCGACGGCGATGGCTCTGCCGTCGGGGCTGAAGGCGATGGTCAGGATTCGGCCGTCGGGATCGGTGACGGTGGGGTTCGGGATGATCGGGGCGCCCACCGGGCGTCGGTTCACGGTGTCCCAGAGCCGTACGGAGTGGTCCTGGCTCACGGTGGCGAAGGTCTTCCCGTCGGGGCTGAACCTCATCTCCCGGATCGGATGGGTGTGACCGGTGAGGGGCCTGCCGATCCGGCGGCGCGTGGCGGTGTCCCAGAGGTGGACGGCGTTGCCGGTTCCCGCGGTGGCGAGGATTTTTCCGTCCGGGCTGAACGCCGCCGCGTCCGACTCCTTGCCGTGAGTGGGGAAGACGCTCCGCACGGAGGTGGCCAGGGCGTCGACCATGCCGTAGCGGGCCTCGGCCGTGGGGAAGAGGTTCCAGGCCGTGGCGGCCAGCAGTCCCGACACCAGGGCGTCGGTGTCACCGGCACGGTCGCTTTGCACCATCGTCAGTCGGGACAGGGCTTCCCGCCGGTTGGCCTCCGTATCGATGTAGCTGATCAGGACGACGGCCAGGGCGGCTGCCAGGAAGACAGAGAGGACCCCGATGGCGATTGTGCGCCGCCTGGTGGCTCGAGCGGCCACGCCGGCGGCGCGGGCGGACGCGGCGAGGAATTCGTCGGCGATCGCCTCGACGGGGGGATAGCGGTCCGGGTCGGCCTCCCAGCCGGTGCGGGCCTGCCGGATGTCTTCCACCCGGCTGCCGCTGTACAGCAGGGAATGGCTACGCTGCTTGAGACGCCAGTCTTCGGCATCCCCGTTGAGCTGCCCGATCTGGATGCGGGCGTCCTGGTCGTGCCGGAGCCACTCGTGGAGCCGCGGCCAGGCCTGGAGCAGCACGTCGTGGGAGATCTCAGCGACGTCCTCGTGCAGGACGATGAGACGCCTGGTCGTGAAGGCCTCCAGAACCGTGTCGACGTCGGCGCTCTCGCCGGTGGAGGTGTCGCCGCGCAGCTCGCTCAGGGCCAGGGGCCGCCGGGCGTACTGGCCGTCGGCCAGCACCACGGTCATCCGCTGAAAGAGCCTCCGGGTGATTTCCCTTCGCGTCCGGTCGAGGCTTTCGTAAGCGGCGTCGGCGCTGGCCTGAACCGCGTGGGTGACCCCGCCGCCGGCACCGTAGCCGCGCAGGGTGAGCCGGTTGCCCTCCCGGTTGTTCCAGGTGGCCAGCATCGCCTGAGAGAGCAGCGGCAGCGCTCCCACTCCCACCCGGGAGTCGCGGCCCACCCCCTGCTGGGAGCGCAGGTCACCCAGGACGACGTCGACGAACCCCTCGTCGAGAGTCAGGCCCGCCCGGTGCGCCGGTCCGACGATCGCCTGCCTGAGCTCGGGCTCACCCATCGGCCACACCCTGAACAACCCGGTCCGCAGCACCTCGCAAAGGATCTCGTAGTCGGCGCAGCGGTCCGAGAAATCCCCACGCATCCCCAGCACGATCAGCGCGGCCGGTTGCCCGCCGGGCCCGGCGGGGGTCTCAGCCGCCGCGCGCAACACCGACAGGAACGTCTCGACGTGGCCGTCCGGGCCGGGGCCGGACGGGGCGAGAGTGAAGATCTCCTCGAACTGATCGACGACCAGCACCACCCGTCCCGGAGTGTCCGCGGCGGCCGGTCGGCCATGCCTCTCGGCATGCCTCAGCGCAGCCTGGCGGAAGAGCCGGTGCGCCTGGTCCGGGGCGCCGGCCAGAGCCTCCTCCGCGGTGAGCGAGGTGGTCCCGGCCAGAGCGGCCAGGTGGACGGAGAGCTCGGTCAGCGGGGCGCCGTTCGGAGTGATGACCAGCTGGGGCCAGTGCTCGGAGTCGGGCTTTCCGGGCAGCAGTCCCCTGGCCAGGCGAGGCAGCAGCCCGGCGCGGAGCAACGAGGTCTTACCCGCCCCCGACGCTCCGGTGACCATCAGCATGCCCGGCCGGTCCAGCCGCCCGGAGAGCTCGGCGAGCAGTTCCCCGATCAGCTGTTCCCGGCCGTGGAAGACTTCGGCGTCACCCTGCTGAAACGGCCGCAGTCCCCGGTAGGGGCCGTCGCCCGTCCAGGGCGTCGCCGGCGTCGCGCCCGTTGGATCCGCTTCGCCGCCGGGCGAGCGGGCGGTGTCCGGAAGAGGTTCGCGCAGCCGTACTATCTGCACCTGCAGCTGGTTCAGCGCCTCCTGATGACTCCGATACTCCGCGTTTTGGCGCAGGACGATCCGCTCCAACCGCACGAGGGTCTGGTCGACACCGCGTACCAGCTTGTTGAGCTCGGCGAATTCGTCGCTCAGGCCGGAGAACACCTGGGTGACGAGAAGGGTGAACCGGTCGTTTTGCCGTTCGTCCATCTCCTCCACGAGCGTGCCCAGGGCGTTGATCCCAAGCAGCACGGCAGCGATCTCCCGGCGCAGTTCGGCGGCCTGCGTGCCGCCGACATCCAGCGCCCGCTCGATCCGCTCGGCGAGTTCTTCCCGGACCGTCCCGGCGGTCGGAGGGGTTTCGCCGGTGCCGCGCCCTCGCCAGGAGTCGGTGCCCCTCATGATCAGCTCGCTGAGGATGTTGGTCCCCACCCCGGCGAGTGCGGTCAGCCCGGCTGCGGTCGCGGCCATGGCCGCTCCGCCCGGTACGGCGGCGGTCGCCGCCAGGGCCACCGGGGTCAGCGCGCTGGCGCTCAGCCCGGCCAGCAACACGGCGGGAGTGAACCGTCCCACCGTGAGCACTCCCCGGTGCGCCTGGTGGGCGGCGAGTCGCAATCCGTCGGTCTTGGTCTGGACCTCGTGTGCGGCGAGCCGGGCCCACAGTCTGACCTCCTCGCGCATCTCGCCCACAAGACCTGCATGGAGGTCCGCCTCCGTTTCGGACGGCTCGTCGCCGCTCTTCACCATTTTTGAAATCCTCGCCCGAGTTCATGGAACGCAGCACAAACGCAGCAGAACGGAGCTATTACACAACATCATTTGATGTCATGACCGGCCGCTGACGGATGGGAGGATCAGGCGCCGCGAGCCGGTGCAACAGATCGTGCTGGAGCCAGACGGCTGTGGAGCAGGTACGACGTCGCGGCGAACACGATGCTTGCCGGGGCTGGCTGATTGAGCAGCACACCCTGAGGACTCAACGCCACCTCGATCAAGCGACCGACAACGCGGTCAGGCTGAAAGATCTCGAGGTGATCGACTACACCGAGGAGGACTTCGCCGAGACGGTCCGCGACGTCGACCTGGTCATCGACAGCATCGGTGGCGACTACGGGGCGCGTTCCCTGAGGACGCTGCGGGACGGCGGCATCCTTGTCCGGCTCACGTCGAAACCTGACGAGGACCTCCTTCGGCAGGCGGGGGAGCGCGGCATCTGGGCAGGCTGCGTCCTCGTCGAGCCGGACAACGCCGCGCCGGCGACGATCGCCGAGCCGGCGACCGGTCGCGTCCGGCTTGGCCGGCTCGGCTTCGACCGCTCCGCGGCGAACAGGCGCCCTCCTCCCGAACGTGTCCCCGGCTGCCGACGGGAAATCCGGATGCGGAGGATCGGCGGGGTGGTGTGTGATGGAGGGATGACGATCAAGACAGATAGGCCGGGGGCGGACGGGCTCGGCGACGTGGTGCGGGTGCTGGGGGAGTGGCAGCACGACGGCGGGCTCGTGCAGTTGCATCCGGGGGATGTGGGGTGGTTCTGGCGGTTCGGTGCGGAGCCGACGGCGGAGGCTACGCGGACCTGGAGTCGGGCTGGGGAGGTTCTGGCAGTCGGGCTGCTGGATGGTGCGGATTTGCTGCGGTTGGCGTTCGCGCCGCAGGCGTTGCAGGACGAGGAGCTGGCGCGGCAGGTGGTCGAGGACGTGTCGGCGCCTGAGCGCGGTGTGCTGCTCGAGGGCAAGGCGTACGTCGAGGCGCCGATGGGTGCGCTGGTCCAGGACCTGTTGCTCAGGGGCGGCTGGGAGAGTGGCGAGCCGTGGACACCACTTCGGCGTGACCTCGGCGCGCCTGTGCCGGATCCCGGCGTTCGCGTCGAGGTGATCGGGCCGGAACAGGCGCACGAGTGGGCCGCGGTCCTGCGGGCGTCGTTCGACGGGTCGACGTTCACCGACGAGCGCTGGCACGCGATGGCGGCAGGTGCGCCGTATGCCGACGCGCGGTGCCTGGTCGTCCGCAATGAGCAGGGCGAGGCGGTGGCGGCCGTGGCGGTGTGGTCGGCGGGTGAAGGCAAGCCCGGGCTGATCGAGCCGATGGGCGTGCACCGGGCACACCGCCGTCACGGTTACGGCAAAGCGATCACGGTCGCCGCGGCGCGCGCACTCCAGGAGCTGGGTTCGTCCAGCGTGGACGTGTGCACGCCGAGCTCCAACGTCGGAGCCGTCGCCACCTACCGGTCGGCCGGCCTCGAGCGGTTGCCCGAGAGACGAGACCTGTACCGCAGCGCTTCCTGAGGTTTTCGGTGTGGACCCGGTGCCGGGCCTCGCCGGTTGTCGCAGGTGGGCGAGGTTCGAAGAGGGCGTCAAGGTCGCCGGCGGCCTCGATGGCGTACAGGGCGGCGGCGAGGCGGCGCACCGCAGCGAGCCCATCAGGAGTGCCGGACCAATGGCGGACCAACGCCTCGGGTCCGACAGCCCGGACGACCGAACGCAGGACGGCGCCGACCAGGACGGCCGAGTCGCTTGTCCTACCTGGGCGCTCAAGAGCCGCGACCCAGGGCTCCATGATGCGGCCGGCTCGGGCCGGCCGGCCCGATGGCCACCTTCTCGGCTCGTACCGCATCGCCACCACCCCCGAGCCGAACTCCAGCCGGCTCACGAGCTTCAAGTCGACATGCTTCGACAGTCCAGCACCCGGCCTTTCAGCCGGGTCTGTCGGTTCGCGGTTCACCGGCCGGGCAACCCCGAAGCCTCCCCGCGCGGACACGGCACGCCCCGCCGCGCTCGAACAAACACCTGCCCCGCTTGGCTATCGCGAGACACCTCAGCCCTACCGAGCCGAACCCACACACCACGAGGAAACACCAGAAGTTCCTCCTCCCCGCCCTGAAGGACGAGGCATCCGCCCCAGATGTCCGGTGACGGCATGCCGGCCATGCCTCGACGAAGGGCGCCGCTGGTTTGACCTTGACGCTGCGTCAACTTCTACCATCGGGACCATGTCGATCACTGTTCTTGACACCCACTCCGCCATGAGGCGGATCCTGCTGGCCCCGCTCGCGGACCGCGCTGACCTGCTGCGTTCGATGCTGGAGCCCAACAAGGGCATGTACCGCTACCACCCCGGCGAGGTCGACCTGGTGGCCGTACATCTTGAAACGTCCGGGTTCCCCATCGACCGCGACGAGGAGCGTTGCCTCGAAGCGCTCGAAACCCTGGCGGCGGCCGGGGCCTGGGAGCGGATGCAACGCGCGCTCGACGACGCTCTCGCCGTACTGCTGGAGGCGACGCCGGGGCTGGAGGTCCCGGACATCACCGTGCTGTTCGTGCTCGGCGATCCGGGTGACGAGCACTTCATGGGTCCCTGCACAGGATTGACCGGGTTCGGCGGCATCTCGGGCCACATCGCCATCACGTTCTGGCCCTTCCCCGAGAACGTGGAGCGGCTGGAGGCCACCGTCGTGCACGAACTCAACCACAACCTGCGGTTCGGCCCGGGCGGGGTCGTGTGGGACCCGATGACCGTCACGGTCGGCGAGCACATCGTCTCCGAGGGCCTGGCCGACGCCTTCGCCCGGCAGCTCTACGGTGACGAGTTGGGCCCCGCCCGCATCGGCGTGCCGCACCTGTACGACGACGAGGTCTTCGGCAAGGTGCTCACCGGGCTCGACGTGACAGGCATGCAGAACTTCACCGCCTGGGTGCACGGCGACCCCAGCGCCGAGCGCTTCGGCCTCACCCCGGTGGGACTGCCGATGGGCGCCGGGTACGCCGCGGGCAACCGGCTGGTCGACACCTACCTGGCGGCGACCGGGCAGACGGCGGCGCAGGCCCTGCACGCCGAAAGCTCGGAGATCATCGCTGCCACGCTCCGCCGCGGGGTGACACTGTAGGGATGGAGTGGACGATCCAGGAACTCGCGGCGAGGGCCGGCATCAGCAGCCGTACTCTGCGTCACTACGACCGCTTCGGACTCCTGGCCCCGTCCCGGGTCGGCGAGAGCGGGTACCGCTACTACAACGCCACCGCGATCGCCCGGCTACAGCGGATCCTGTTCATGCGCCGGCTCGGCATGGGCTTGCCGGCCATCGCCGAGGTCCTGGCCGACGAGGTTGACACGTGCGACGGGCTGCGCGTCCACATCGCCGCGCTGGAGGAGGAACGGGACCGCATCGAACGGCAGATCCGGTCTGTGCGTCACACGCTCGAGGCCCTGCAGGCGGGGGCGGAACCGCGGATGGACGTCATGTTGGCGGGGTTCAACGACCTCTACAAGGACGAGGTGATCTCACGCTGGGGCGAGCGCGCCTTCCACGTGAGCAACGACTGGTGGCACGGCAAGACCCTTGACCAGCAGCGGGCCTGGAAGCAGGCCACCGAAGACCTCGTCGCCGCATGGGTCGCCGCGGCGAAGGCCGGGGTTTCTCCGACATCGGAACACGCTCGGTCACTGGCTGCCCGGCACGTCCAGTGGCTGAGCCAGATCCCGGGTACCCCCATGGCCGAGGGCGACCGGGAACGCTCGATCGAGATGGTGAAATGCCTGGGGGACATGTACGTCGACGATCCCCGTTTCACCGGCATGTACGACGACGCCGCGGGGGCGACGTTCGTCCGTGACGCACTGCAAGCGTACGCGCGGACCCGCATGTAGCTCGCGTGTGGTTCACGGAAATGACCGGTTCCGCGAGGCCGGAGCCCGTGTGCTTGGCGGTCGCGTTCACCGGCCGGCTCGGCACGTACGCAGGTGAGCCGCGAACCCGCGTGACCGGATTCGAATCCCTGGCCACCGGGACAGCGGTCTCTGGTCCCGGGACAGCGGTACGGCCGATGGTGGGGGTGGCCGCGGATCGCGGCCGGAAGCCTCAACAGCGGGAGGACGTCGTGGTGTCGTCGAAGTGGCGGGTGGCGGCGGGGATCATCGCCCTGATGGGCGGCTCGGTCGGGCAGTTGCTGTATTTCGTCGTGGTGCCGGTGCCGGTCTCGTCGGGTGCCACGAGTGACCAGGTGGCCGCGGCCGCCGGACAGGGGGCGGCGATGCAGGCCGTTCTCTGGCTGGACCTGCTCATTCTGCTGCTGATCCCGGCGGCGCTCTACGTCGGCGAGGTCGCCGGGGCGCGCCGGTCGAGGCTCGCCGCCGTCGGCACCGCTGTGACGTTCGTAACCGCCCTGGGCGCCGGATATCTCCTGGCCGGAGACGTCCTGATCTACCTGGCGTCGGTGGCGGATGATCGGGCGGGCGCGGTGGCCATGGTGTCGGCCTACCAGTCCCACGGGGTTGTGGTCTTCGCGCTCGTCACGTCCGTCGTCGGGAACATGATCGGATTCGTTCTGCTGGGCATCGCGCTGGTCCGGGCCCGCTCGATACCGGTGTGGGCGGGTGCCGCGGTGGCCGCGGCCGCGGTCTTGGAGGTCGCCGGCCATGCCTCCGGCATCGGTGGCGTGGCGATCTTCGCCTATATTCTGCGGATCGCGGGTTTCGCGGCCTGCGCGGTCGCCCTGGTCCGGCTTCGCCGGGACGGCGCCGTGCCCCGGCCGCCGGAAGTACAGATCGCGGTGTGACCGGGTGCCCGCGAGCGGGGGGAGGCCGAGGCCGTGGGCAAGGAGAGGAAGTCCTTACCGGCGGGCAGGGCGTTGGGGGACAATTCGTTCACGATGAGAGCACATCCAGCGGAAGTCGTGACGCGGGCCGCGGTCGGGGTGGCGGTAGGGCTGACGGTCGCGTGCACGACGGTCGGAGTGGTCCACTACACCACGTTGTGGTCGGTGCTGCTGCCGGCGGTCGCCGTCGCTTTTCTGTCGGTGCCGGTGGTCGGGGCCGCCATGGTGCGCTCCGACCGGCGCAACGCGGTGGGGTGGATCCTGGTGGCCGCCGGCGTCGGCCTGCCGCTGGCGTGCACCGGTTACCTGCTCGCCGAGGCCGCCTACGTCGGGGGTGCCGACATACCGGGTGCCGAGTGGGCGGGATGGTGGGACGGCTGGCCGTGGGTGTTCGCCGTGGGACTGGTGCCCACGGTCGGCCTGCTGCTCTTTCCCGACGGACGGCTTCCCTCGCCTCGCTGGCGCCCGGTGCTGTGGGTGTGCGTGGTCCAGATGACGGCGTTGCTGCTGGGGTTGCTGTTCTCCCCGGCCCTGCTCGACTTCCCCGACCAGGCCAACCCGACCGCGTTGCCGGGCGTGTGGGGTTCGGTGGCGGAGGGACTCGGCGGCGCCGTCGCCCTCACCGCACCGTTGTCCACCCTGGCGGCCTGGTCGGTGCGGCGGCGCCTCAGCCGCACCCGTGAGGCGGACCAGGCCCGCGCGCTCGCCCTGGTGGCCCCCGCCGCGTGGCTGATCGCGGCGTCGTGGTGGGGCTGCCTCGTCATCGCCGTCTGGGGAGAGGCGACCATCACCGCGCTGCCCGCCGAGGTGTTCGGGATGCTCGCGCTCGCGGTGACCTCATGGGTCGCGATCCGCAGGTACGGGCTGTTCGACGGTCGTCAGGTGCTCAACCGGACCCTGGTGTACGGGCTGCTGACCACGCTGGTCATCGCGGTCTACCTCGCCGTGGCCGCCGCCGTCCGGGTGCTGGCCTCCGACGCGGTGAGCGGGGCGGTCGCGGTCGCCGCCGCCGTACTGATCGCTCTCCCGCTGCGCGACGTGCTGCAGCGTACGGCCAACCGGTTGGTGTACGGCTATCGCGACGATCCGTACGGCGCGCTGGTGCGGCTCGGTCGTCGCCTTGAGGCCGCCGCGGCGGCCGACCAGGTGCTGCCCGGCGTCGCCCGCACGGTGCGGGAAGCCCTGCGGCTGCCCTACGTCGCCGTCCGGGTCGGCGTCGCGACCGTGGCCGAGGCCGGCCGCCCGGCGAGCGGCGCGTGCGAGGAGTTCCCGCTCGTGTTCGCGGGCGAGACGATCGGTGAGCTGGTCGCACAGGTGCGTGACGAGGGCCCCTTCACGGTGTCGGAGCGCGGGCTGCTCACCGGGATCGCCGGTCAGGTCGCCGCGGCCGGGCACGCCGTGTCGCTCACCGAAGACCTGCTGCGCTCGCGCGAACGCCTCGTGGGCGCGGCGGAGGAGGAACGGCGGCGACTGCGCCGTGACCTGCACGACGGGCTTGGCCCGACGCTGGCGGGAGTGGTCCTGGGACTCCACCGCGCACGGCGCCACCTGCTCACCGACGCCGCCGCGGCCGCCGGGCAGATGGACACGCTGACCGATCAGATGCAACAGGCCGTCGCCGACGTACGCCGGCTGGTGTACGGCCTGCGCCCACCGGCACTGGACGAACTGGGGCTCGTCGGCGCGCTGAACGAGCAGGCGCGTTCGCTCGGCATCATCGTGGTCGAGGGACCCGCCCGCCAGCCGGCACTGCCCGCGGCGGTCGAGGTCGCGGCGTACCGGATCGCCATGGAGGCGATGACGAACACGATCCGTCATGCGCGGGCGAGCCACGGCACCGTACGGGTCGTCATCGACGACGCGTTACGCCTGGAGATCTCCGACAACGGAACGGGGCTCCCGGACGGCTACCGCGCCGGAGTCGGCATCACCTCGATGCGCGAACGCGCCGCGGAGCTGAGCGGGACGTGCGTCATCGAGCCCCGTGCGCCGCACGGAACCCTGGTCCGCGCCGTCATCCCGCTGGAGAGCACATGAACGACCCCCTGCCCATCCGCGTCGTGGTGGCCGACGACCACCCGGTGTTCCGTTCGGGACTGCGGACGCTGGTCCAGGAGAGCCCGCTGCTGGAGTATCTCGGTGAGGCCTCCGGCGGGGAGCAGGTCATCGCGTTGTGCCGGGAGCGGGAACCCGACGTCGTCCTCATGGACATCCGAATGCCGGGGGTCGGCGGCATCGAAGCGACCCGCCAGATCATCGCCGGACAGCCGGCCGTGGGCGTCCTCATGCTCACCATGCTCGAGGACGACACCTCGATGTTCGCGGCGCTGCGTGCGGGAGCGCGGGGGTACGTGCTCAAAGGTGCCGCGCCCGACGAGATCATCCGTGCCATCACCGCGGTAGCCGCGGGAGAGGCACTGTTCGGCGCCGCGGTGGCCACGAGAATCGCCTCGTTCCTCCAGCCCGACCTGCGCGGCAGGGATCACCCCTTCCCCGCCCTGTCATCCCGCGAACGCGACATCCTCGACCTCCTGGCGGCGGGCAGGTCCAACGCCGCGATCGCCGCACGGCTGGCGTTGAGCGAGAAGACCGTACGCAACAACGTCTCCAACATCTTCGCGAAACTCCAGGTCGCCGACAGACCCGACGCCATCGTCAAGGCGCGCGAAGCCGGTCTGGGCTCGCCGGACTGACGCGGCGAGGTCTTCCAGCCCGCCCGGCTGCTCGACCGCGCGTTCCCGCGCTACATCGAGGACCGAGCGGCCCGTACCCTGGGCGGGTCTCTCTCCTCGCTCATACCGACGTCATCAGGGGTGCCGTTTTCATCGTGACGGTGCAGGTCACGGCAGGGGCCCACGGCCCGGGTCGCCGATCGGAAACCCTATTACCCCGGCAACCACAAGCGTCTCGGTGTGAACGTGCGGGTCATCTTAAAGATCAAGTTAGTCCTCGGGGTTCTGGCCGCGTGTTCCCGCTGTCGGGTTGTCGTTCCGCTGGTCGTCGGCGTTCCAGCTGGCCAGGAGGCGGATCGCGTCGGCTTCGGGGGTGCCGGGCTGGGGGACGTAGACGGTGAGGGTCTGGCTGGAGACGGCGTCGATGCGGAGGGTCTCGTAGGGCAGTGCGACCTCGCCGATGAGGGGGTGCCGGAAGGTCTTCGTGCCGGATCGGTGGATTCGTACGTCGTTGGTCGCCCAGCGCGTCCGGAATTCTGTGCTGCGGGTCGCGAGTTGCCCGATCAGTTCGGTCAGGTCGGGGTCGTCGGGGTGGCGGCCGGCCTCGATGCGCAGCATCGCCACGACGTCGGCTGTGATCCGGTCCCACTCGGGGAACAGGTCTCGGGCCCTGGGCTCGTCGAGGAACAGGAAGCGGGCGCTGTTCGGCTGTCCGGGCAGGTCGTACATCGGTGCGAGGAGCGCGCGCCCCAGTGTGTTGACCGCGAGGACGTCGAACCGGCCGTTGAAGACCATCGCGGGTAGGTGGTCCATCGAGTCGAGCAGCACCCGGATTCCGGGGGTGACCAGATCCTTCGCCGCGCCGCGGTTCCGTTTGCGGGCTGCGGGGGTCAGGGCGGCGAGCAGCCGGTCGAGGTGAGCGCGTTCGTCGTCGTCCAGACGCAGGACGTCGGCGACGGCGCCGACGACTCCGGCGGAGGGCCCGGTCGCCTGGCCGCGTTCGAGCCGCACGTAGTACTCCGGGCTGACCCCGGCGAGCAACGCGACCTCCTCCCTGCGCAGGCCTTTCACCCGACGGCGGGTGCCCTGAGGAGGAAGGCCGGCGTCGGTTGGGGTGACCAGGGCGCGGCGGGTGGTGAGGAACTCGCGAACCGCCGCCCGCGCGGCCTCCTTCTCATCCATGAGATCGAGGGTACGCCCGGCCCACGTCCCGGAAGGGGTCTCTGTGAGTACCCCTTTTCGCAGGGCCTGTCGGGATGTGGCGAACCGATGTTGGCTGGACGTCGGCGAGATCGAGATCGACGACCGGATACCGCGAACGCCGACCCTCGCCACTTACCTCCGATGCACCCTCCTTCGACACTCTCGACGAGAAACGAGTTCTCCGATGCGACACGCCATGCTTGGGAGCCTGCGGGTTTCCCGGATCGGTCTGGGTGCCATGTCCATGGCCGGCACTCTCCTGTCCGGCGGCGGCCTGGACGACGCCGAATCCATCCGCGCCATCCATCGCGCGCTCGACCTCGGCGTCACCCACATCGACACCGCCGAAAGCTACGGTCCGTACCACAGCGAGGAGATCGTCGGTCAGGCGCTGCAGGATCGGCGCGACCAGGTCGTCGTCGCCACGAAGTTCGGCATCCTGTCCCATGCCGGGGATGGAACCGGCCTGTTCGACAGCAGTCCGGCCAACATCCGCACCGCCGTCGAGGGCTCCCTGCGGCGCCTTCGCACCGACCGGATCGATCTCTACTACCAGCACAGGGTCGACCCGAGCACCCCCATCGAGGAGACCATCGGCACCGTGGCCGAGCTGGTCGCCGAGGGCAAGGTCCTGCGCATCGGCCTGTCCGAGGCCTCGCCGGACACGATTCGCCGCGCCCACGCCGTGCACCCGATCGCCGCGTTGCAGACCGAATACTCCCTGTGGACCCGCGACGTCGAGACCGAGCTGCTGCCCCTGCTCCGCGAGCTGGGCATCGGCCTCGTCCCTTACGCGCCACTCGGGCACGGGTTCCTGACCGGCCGGATCCGCACACCGGAGGAGATCCCCGACGGTGACTGGCGCAAGACCAATCCGCGCTTCATTGGCGAGGCCTTCTCCCAGAACCTGCAGCTCGTGGAGGAAGTACGGAACATCGCCGCCGAGGTCGGTGCCGCCCCGGCACAGATCGCGCTGGCCTGGCTGGTGGCCCAGGGCGAGGACATCGCCCCGATCCCCGGCAGCCGGCGGGTCGCTCGCGTCGAGGAGAACACCGCCGCCGACGGCGTCATCCTGACCGCCGACCAGTTGCAGCGGCTCGACAACATCACGCCGGCCACCGGCGCCCGACACGACGACTTCAACGAGTCCACGATCGACCGCTGAACCCAGCATCGACGAGTGTGCCGCAACCAGCCCGAACACCAGGCCCTACCGGGACTCTCGACGCAAGAGAGCCTTCGCCTCAGAGGAGAAACGCCATGTCCACAGCTACATCACTGACCGAGCAGAACCGCGCGATCGTCGAAGCCATGTTCGCGGCGGCGAACAACGGCGACGTCGAGGGAGTCTTCTCCTATCTGTCCGAGGACGTCGCGGTCATCGAGCCGGTGTTCCTGCCCTTCGGGAAGGCCTACCACGGCAAGGACGAATTCCTCGGCCTCGCCCAGGTCTTGCCGAACTACCTCGACGTCTCCAAGATCACGGTGCACTACACCATCGCCGACGGCGACCGCGTCGCGGCGTGCGTCGGCATCACGGACGTCGCGACCGGAGAGCTGACCCACTTCATCGAACAATTCACCGTCAAGGACGGCAAGATCGTCGAGAATCGGCTGTTCTACCACAACGCCGGCACCTTGATCGACCAGCCCAAGGTCGTGTAGCGCACACTCAAACCCGCTGATCACCTCCGGCGTCTCCTCTCGGAGGCCGGGTCGTGGAGCAGCCGGGCGAACGTGGCGAGCCCGGCCCCGGCGGGCAGCTCGGCGAACCGGTCCGCCGGCCGGCCGACGGCAGGAGAAGATCGCCTGGCCGGTCGCAACCGGTGGTCGCGTTTCTGGCGGGTCAGCCGGCAAGGATGGTGGCCAGATCGGGCGGTATCGGCATGGGCTCGGTCAGCCCGACGCGGGCGCGGCCGGTGTTGCCCTCGGGGTAGCGGCCCAATGCGGAGCCGGGCGCGGCCACGACGATTCGCACCACCTGGCCGAACGCCTCACGCCGGTCGCGCTGGGCTACGGCGAGGGCGAACATGGCGACGTGGTTGCGGGTGTGCGGCCAGGGCCAGGGCTGAGACAGGATGTGTGCCCGCTCCAGGTGCCGCCAGCGTGCCTGAGGGTCGGCGGTGACGCGGGCGGCGCGCATCTCAGCGTGGTAGGCGGACCGAACGGGGGTGGGCATCCGGCGGCGGGTCATCGGGCATCCTTTCGGGCGGGCAGCAGGCGTCGGCGCACGCCGCGGAGGCCGAAACAGGAGTGCCGGCGGCGAGCGGGTTCGGGGCACAACAGGCGTCGCCGCGCCAGGCCTCGCGGCCTTCCTTGACCGCGACCGCGGCGATGACCAGGGCGGCGATCGGGTCGGCCCAGGACCAGCCGAAGGCGCTGTTGAGCGCGAGGCCGACCAGCAGCACGGCCGACAGGTAGGTGCACAGCAGGGTTTGCTTGGAGTCGGCCACCGCGCTGGCGGAGCCGAGCTCGCGGCCCGCGCGCCGCTGTGCGTACGACAGGAACGGCATGATCAGCAAGGACAGTGCGGCCAGCACGAGTCCGGGGGTGGAGTGCTCGGCCTCACCGCTGCCGGTCAGGGCACGGACGGCGTCGACGGTGACGTAGGCGGCCAGCGCGAAGAACGAAATCGCGATGATCCGCAGTGCGGTCTTCTCCCGCTTTTCGTGATCGTTGCCGGAGAACTGCCAGGCCACCGCGGCGGCCGAGGCGACCTCCACGATGGAGTCCAGGCCGAAACCGATCAGCGCGGTCGAGGAGGCAAGGGTGCCGGCGGTGATGGCCACCGCCGCCTCGACCACGTTGTAGGTGATGGTCGCGGCCACCAGAAGCCGGATCCGGCGTCGCAGTGAGGCGCGTCGGGCGGGAGCCAGGTTCGGCAGGTTCAGCGCGGTCACGACACCGGTCTCCTTCCGGTCGCCGGCTCGAGGCTTTCCTCGCCGGCGTCGCTGCCGTAGGTGGGGCAGAGCGCGACCGCGTGACCGGTGGCGGCCAGCAGTTGCTCGGCGGAGGCCAGCAGATCCATCAGCTCGGGATGGGTCAGGGCGTAAAACGACTGGCGGCCCTCGGCGCGATAGTCGACCAGCCCGCAGTCACGCAGGCAGGCCAGATGCTTGGAGACGGTGGACTGGGCCAGGGCGAGCTCGCCGGTCAGATCCACCACCCGGGCCTCGCCGCGCGCCAGGCGCTGCACGATCCGCAGCCGGGTCTCGTCGGCCAATGAGTGAAACAGCGCGGCCGCCGGGGTGATGCCCGCGGCGATCTCGGCGCTCACACACCGACCACCCTCACTATCAATCGTCATATGGCGATGTTAGCCCGAATGGGGGATGCTTTGGCAAGGGGTGCAGGAAACCGGCGTGCGTTAAGATCGCGCTCTGATGGTTCAGACGCTCCAGCGCGTGATCCCTGAATCCCCGGGCAAGCCGGTGCCCGAGGGCGCCGCCGCCCTGCAGGAGCTCGTGGCTTGTCTCTGAACGTTGACCCGGTAATTGATCTCGAGTGGTGAACCCGTCAGGCTGTCTGCCTTCGCAACTTCGGGAGGTGGTCGTGGCTCGTCGACCGGATGTGTTCGTCCGGCCCTTGTCGATGGAAGAGGGCCGCAAGCTGCAGCGCATCACCCGGACCGCCAAGGATCCGGTCAAGCTGCGCCGGGCGATCGTGGTGATGACGTCCGGTCAGGGCCAGAGTGTGCCGGACATCACCTCGTTGATGCAGGTCGGCGAGGACTATGTGCGCGATGTCATCCACGCTTTCAACGAGCGGGGGTTCGATGCGCTGAACCCAAAATGGAGCGGGGGCCGTCCACCGGCGATCAGCCTGAGGTGCGTGAGCACATCTGCCTGATCGCCAAGACGGTCCCCGCCGAATGGGGCATCACCGGTCACTCCACCTGGAGTCTGCGTACCCTGGCCGAACATCTGGTCCAGCGTGGCGTGGTGGCCGCGATCAGCCGCCAGCACCTGTCGCGGATCCTGCGGGCCGGGAAGGTGACCTGGCAGACGACCACCACCTGGAAGACCTCCAACGACCCGCAGTTCATCGCCAAGATGCAGCGCGTGCTGGAGTTATACGACCAGCGGCCCGCCGATGGGCGGGTGATCTGCGCCGATGAGTTCGGGCCGCTGAATCTGATGCCCCGCAAAGGCAAACGCCGGCGGCCGGCCGGAAGCCCGGCCCGGCTGCGAGCGACCTACCACCGCTATCAAGGGGTCATGCACATGATCTCCGCGCTGGATCTGGCCACCGGCAAGCTCTACTACCGCATCCGTAAGCGCAAGCGTTGGCGGGAGTTTCTGTCCTTCCTGAAGACCCTTCGCACCCGCTGGCCCGGCGAGAAGCTGTATGTGATCATGGACAACTATTCGCCGCACAAGCATCCCCAGGTCCGCTCCTGGGCCGCTGAGCACGACGTCGAGCTGGTGTTCCTGCCCACATACGGCTCGTGGCCGAACTGGATCGAGTCCGAGTTCGCCGCCCTGCGCTACTACGCCCTCAACGGCACCGACCACCGCACCCATGACGAGCAGAACACGGCGATCGGCGGCTACGTCCGCTGGCTCAACACTCGCGCCCAGCCGAAGACCAGCTTCGCCGCCAGCTCACCCATCCGAAGCTGGACCAGTTACCCGGCCAAGGTTGCGTGACGGACCACTAGCCCCGTTTCGGCGGCGCTTGCTTCTGGTTGCGCTTCCCATCGTCCGCGCGCTCGCGCCGGTAGCTCCGCAGCGCGATCCGCGCGGCCTTTGTCAGGGGGCCCTTGTGCCCGGCGTCCGATACGGCCTTACCGTGTGCCGTTCCTGTCGCGCAGCCAGCGCTCGAATTCGACGGCCACGATGCGCTCGTCATGCACGCCGGCCGCGGCGTCGGACGCCAGCCAGACGATGGGCGGGCCCATCACCGCAGGCTCCAAGAACCCTTGTCCTTCGCGCGCGGCGTCGAGGGGCACCATCCCCGTGACGGTCGCGCCGCCGGGCAGCAGCAGGTTGACGGTGACGCCCGTGTCCCGCAGGTCGGCGGCCATGATCCGAGACAGCGCCTCGCTGCCGGCACGCGACGGCCCGTAGGGGACGAACCCGGCTCGGTGCATGGTCGAATGGTTCACCGAGATGTTGACGATGCGGCCGCCGCCGGCGGCCAGCATCCGTGGCGTGACCTCGCGCGCCACCAGGAAGTAGCCGGTCAGATTGGTCTCGATCACCGCACGGAAGCCGCCGACTGGCACCTCCCAGAAGCTCTGCGGGTGCGTCATGAAGCGCGGGTTGACCGTGCGCATGCCGATCCCGGCGTTGTTCACCAGCATGTCGATGCCGTCGAGTTGCGACCATGCCTGGTCGACCGCCCTGGCCACCGACGACTCGTCTCGCACGTCCAGCTCGATGCCGACCGCTCCTGGCAGTTCGGCGGCGACCGAGCTCGCCCGCCGACCGGATCGACCGGTCAGCGCGACCGTCGCTCCCGCCGTGGCCAGGGCGAAGGCCATGGCGAGTCCTAGTCCGCTCGTCCCGCCGGTCACCAGCACCTTCATCGGGATACCCCCATCTCTTGAACGGCCCGCCCGCGCATGCCGGCGGTGGTCTTTGTCAGCTTTGGAGCACTCATGACTGTGACGTTAGGATTTAGAGCATGCTCGAAGTCAATCGGCGCCCCGAATCCGGGCCCGCTCACTCCGATCCCCAGATGGGCCTGAGCATCGCCGAGGCCGCCCGCCGTACCGGGGTCAGCGCGCACACCCTGCGCTACTACGAACGCGCCGGCCTGGTCGTCACCACCGTCGACCGCACCGTCGGCGGCTGGCGGCGCTACCACCAGTTCGACCTCGACTGGATCGTCGTCTGCACCAAGTTGCGGGCCACCGGCATGCCGATCAAGACCATCCGACGCTATGCCCAGCTCGTATCCGCCGGGTACGGCAACGAGCAGGAACGGCTTGCCCTCATGGAGGCCCACCGCGCCGACGTGACCGCCAAGCTCGCTGAGATACAGGAAAACCTCAAGCTCATCGACCACAAGATCAACGTCTATCGAGGCCGGCTCGCCGCCGGCGACGCCGACCAGCTATGGGCACCCAACCGCCGAGCGGGTGCCCGCTGAGCAATCTCCAAGGTAGGGACGGGACCTGGTCGTGGCGACTTATCGGCAAGGCGATGGGCGTGACCGGTCAGGCGATCGGCAAGTGGGCGCGCCGACACAGCTGCCGGTCGAGGGGATCTAACTCGCCGAGGCCGAGGCCGAGGCCGTCCATCGGCAATCAGTGAGCAGGCGCGTGCGCGCATCTGCCTGATCTCCCGGACGGTCCCTGCCGAGTGGGGCATCACCGGCCACTCCACTTGGAGCCTGCGCACTCTGGCCGAGCACCTCATCGCCCGGGGCGTGGTCACCTCGATCAGCCGCCGGCACCTGTCGCGGATCCTGCGCGCAGGCAAGGTGACCTGGCAGAGCACCACCACCTCGAAGGCCTCCAACGACCCGCAGTTCATTCGCCAAGATGCAGCAGAACGCGGCAATCGGTGCCTACATCCGGTGGCGCAACGCCCGCGCGCAACCGAAGACCAGCTTCGCCGCCAGCTCAACCATCCGAAGCTGGACCAACCAATTACCCGGCCAAGGTTGCGTGACAGGCCACTCGCCCGCCAGATCGCCCTCGACGCCGACGCCTGGACCTCTGAGCCGGCCGCCGTGATGACGACCCTGTTCGATCAGCTGGCACCGACCTGGGATGCCGAGCACGCCACCAACCGCCTGGACGCCCTGACTGATGCACTGGAGCGCGGCGGTACCCTGCCCACCGGGATCTGTCTGGAGGTCGGGTCCGGCACCGGCCGGCACACTGCTGCCCTGGCCGGTGCGTTCGAGAAGGTGATCGCCATTGATCTGGCCTGGCAAATGGCGTCGAAGCAAGCCGTCATGAGCTCCGTGTCCCTGCGGAACGTTCCGCGTATCGTCGCAGGGCGAGGTGGGTCGACTGTCGTCGGCGTGGTCGTCGGGCGGGTCGGCAACCGCGCTCCCGGCGGAACCTTCTGACGGTTCGCTCTGAGGCGAGCTTCGCGCCGGCGGTGCAGGGCGGCCCCCACGACCGCCAGGGAGTCACCGGGCAACGGAGTTGAGCAGATGGCGGCGTTGCTGCTCGGTCAACTCGCCGATGCGGCGGCCGGCGTCGATCCCGCCCGCCGCCAGCAGGTTGGCGATCTCAGCGGCGCCGTGGCCGGGCAGGGCGCGCAGCAGCCACCCGATTCGGGCGTTTTTCGTGGTGGCGTCGGTGCGGGCCAACACCTCGGCCACGCTCATCCGGCCGGCGGCCACCGCCGCGCGCAGCTGGGCCCGGGTCAGTGGGGCCTGCACCGAGGCCTGCGCTGAGATCCGCGCCTGCGGGGCCGCCGGCCGGAGAAGGGGTACGGCGGCGGGCGCGGCAGGTACCGCCCGGTCGGCGGCATGGTGCGTCCGTTCGGTTCGCGGGTGCTCTTCACCCAGCGCGCCGTGCGTGGTGACCAGGAGAACTCCCGCGACGGCGGCAACGCATGCGGCGACGGTCAGCTGGCGTTTGGACAGCCGACCACCGGGTTGACTGGCGGCGGCGAGCCTGAGACCGACGACCGCGGTGCGCAGCAGCACACCGGTGACCAGGCCGAGCAGGATCGGCACGATCTGATCAGGCAACGGAGCGATGGTGGCGATCAGAACGCCGGCGGCCGGACTCACGCAGGAGACCACCAGCCACGGAGCCAGACGTTGCTTGGCCATGTCCAGCAGCGCGGCCAGGGCCAGCCCTTCGCCGGCCGAGTGGACCATGAGGGCGATGACGACCACGACGGAGGCGGTCAGCGCCAGGGTCGCGCCCTCGATCGCCCGGTGCAGGGTGAGGGCGGCCGCGGTGCCCATGCCGCCGAACAGAGCGGCATCGACGACTTCCCTGACGCGGCGGTGCAGGCCGGGCGCATGCCGGCCGCCGGCCGGCTTGGATCCCTCCTGTCCATGTCCATGCCCGCAGCCTTTGCGGGTGAAGTAAGTGATCACAAGGAAGCCGAATGCGATGGCCAGCCCGACACCCCACAGGGGCACCCCTGTTTCGGCCGCGTCTCGCCAGGCGTCGGGCAGCAGGTCGGCCAGGGCGGTGATCAGCATCATCGCCGAGGCGATCGCCAGCCACATCGTCACCCTGGTGGAGTTGCGCCGGGCCAGCCACGCCCCGGCGAGCGTGGACAGCGACACCAGGAGCACCGCGACCCAGGCGCCGGCGCCTGGGGAGGCTCCCTCCAATGCCGGCCCCAGCATCTGCGTTCCAGTGGCTGGCAGCATGTTTCACCACCTTTTGTCGGGGTTCATCGCAGAAGAGTTTTGAAACGGCCCTCGGAGCGTTCAGTCGTCTTCGAGGTCGGGGCCGTCCGCAGGTGCGCACGCCTGCGGTCCGGCCGGTTGCTGGGTCGGTGGTGTCGGCGCCGGATGTCGGCCGGTGGCCGAGTGCGCGCCCGCCGGGTGGCCGGTGGCCATCGGCCGTGGTGGTGACGGCGGCCTCGGCACCGCGTCACCGAAGGCAACGGGTTCGCCGAGGGTGGTGAATTCATCGAGCAGTTTCTGCAGCTGGCTGACTTGTGCCTGCAGGCTGTGCTGGAGCCGGTGGTTGTGGTCGGCGATGAAGGCGTTGAACTCCTCAACTTGGCGTTCCAGCTCTTCTCGGCAGGCAGCGTGGCTGACCTGCGGCGAAACGGCGGCACGGTCGTGGGCTTGCGCCAGGATCGCCTGGGCTTGCTGATCGGCGGCGGCGAGCACTCGCTCGGCGCTGTCTTGGGCCATCGCCATGATCCGGGCCGCGCTTTCCTGTGCCGGCTGTGCATGTTCGCCGGCGATCGCCTGGGCGCGCAGCTCCGCGTTTTCCTGCATGAGCAGGGTGAAGGCGGCTTCGACCTGGTCCAGGAAGGTGTCCACTTCGGCCAGGTCGTAGCCTTCGCGCAGGCGGACCACGGTGAACACCTGGTTACGTATGGCGGCGGGACTCAACCGGCTTACGCCGGCGGAAAATCCTGCGCCGAGCGGGAGGGCGAGAGGGATGTCGATCGCATCGGCGCGGACGCCGTGTCCGTCGTGCATGACCTTTCACTGAACCTTTCACCATGATTTCCCGGGGCATGGCCGAGACTCGCAAAAACAGAAATCGGCGTCGCCTGACCGTCGCGTCCGGTGTGCTGAACGAAGGGAAAACACGGTCTTCGTGATTTTGGATTCGAATGTCGGCCGCTGCTTCCGAGTTCGTCACACCTGCGAAGCAGCGGCCTTTATCCTTTGTCGGACGCACGCTTTCCGTTGCCTGCTCGCTCGCCTTCCGCACTCGTTGATCAGGGGGCCGGCGATGCTTGAAAGCGTGGCGGGGGCGGTGGTTCTAGGCGGCGGTGGGCGGGTCTTCCTCGCTGGTCTCGCGGGTACTGTCCGGCTGGGTCTCCTCGTGCGCGTGATCTGCGCAGTGGTCGTCGGCAGGGGTGCTTTCCTCACGCGGAGAACGCTGGTGGCCGATGTGTTCCATGACAACCTCCGATTGATTCATATCCGGTGGTGGTACGGTTTTTGCATCCTGGTTGCCGGTCGGGAAACATGGCGACCCTCAAAGGGCGGTTAATCCGGCGGCTTATGCGAGGCCGATGGTTTTCACGTGGGATTTTTCAGCACAATTGACAGCTGGATGGACCTTCTCCGGGTGGATGGAAGTTTTGTTGAGCTGCCAGGCCATGCGGCACGCCATGCGACCGGCTCAGCGCAGGTGGTCCAGCCGTGCGATGTCAGGTGGATGCGGGATGGTGCGGGTGGTACGGGCGCCGTCACGACCGGCAGGTTCCTTGGGCTCCGCCCAGGTGGGTGGAGGTTCGGCCGGCGCGGACGACGGTCGGGTCCGGCGTGGCGTCGCGCATCGGCGCCGAACACCGTGCCACTGCCGCGACGGCGGGCAGGCGGATGATCTCGGCCAGTGTGAGAACCGTCAGCAACACGATCATCAGCGCCTCTCCTCGCAGGATGCGGGGCGCACCGTGCGTCCGGGACGTGCCGTCCCCAGCTGATGGGCGTCGCCGGGGGCGAAGGATGGAAGTCATGGCGTCTGCACCTGCTTCCGCTACTTGGTGATCTTGCGCAGGTAGTGCGCCGAGGCCCAGTCGTGTTTGTCGTCGGCGGCCTTGACCTTGATCCAGCCTTTAATCGGCGCGCGGGCGCGGGGGAGTCGGCCGTCGGCCACCCGCAGCCTGCCGATCTGGCGAAAACGCAGCCCGGCGCCGGATCGGACGTTGAGGAAGCCGGCGCGCCTCGCGTGAGTGAGCCGGTAGGCGCAGGTCGGTGCCGGCCGGCCGTCCAGGGTGACAGGACGAGTGGTCGCGTGGGCGGGCAGGGCGGTCAGGATGGGCCCGCTCGCGATGACACACGCGGTGACAGGGGTGGTGGTCTGCTTCGCGATCATCGCGATGTCTCCCTTCTGTCGGCATCGGGTTACCGGCGCGGGTCGGCGGCTCGGTCAAGCCAGGACGCCTGACCTGCGATGCTCACCAGCGGTAATGTCCTCATTACTGAATGATTAAACATCTGAACAACTGAACAGATATCCTTTGATGCGAGCAGCCCGTACCCCGCCGAGGAGAAGAGGTAGGCACCGTGACCCCCCGAGCCACGGAGTGTGCACCCGCACCCCTGAACGGTCACTTACCTACGGGGGTGGCTGCCCGTCCCGATGACTGCTTCCCCTCGGCCATGGACGCCGAACGGGTGCAGAGCGTCCGCCGGGCACTACCGACCAAACAAACGGTGCACGAGCTCGCGCAGGTCTTCGCGCTGCTGGCCGATCCCGGAAGGCTGCGGCTGACGGCCGCCCTGCTGCACGCGGAGGAGATGTGTGTACGCGACCTGGCCGCGGCCACCGGCCAAAGCACCTCGGCCACCTCACACGCGCTGCGACTGCTGCGCCTGCACCACGTGGTCCAGGTCCGCCGGACCGGGCGACTGGCGCACTACCGGCTGGCCGACTCCCACATGCGGATGCTGTTCGACCTGGCGATCACTCACATCGGGCATGTCACCGACCCTCGTCGAGGAGAGCGAAACGATGGCTGAGCACGGACACGGGCACGGGCACGGGGTGAGCGCCGAGGCCGACCGCCGCTACCTCACCGGAGCACTGGCGCTGATCGTCGGATTCATGGCCGTCGAGGTCGTCATCGGTTTCCTCGCCCAGTCTCTGGCGCTGATCTCCGACGCCGGGCACATGCTCACCGACGCCATCGCCATCGTCTTCGCGTTGATCGCCATGCGCATCGCCGCCCGGCCGCCACAGGGCGGTTTCACCTACGGGCTCAAACGTGCTGAGATCATCTCCGCGCAGATCAACGGCATCACCCTGCTGCTGCTCAGTGCTTACTTCATCGTCGAGGGCATCCGCCGCCTGATCGTGCCTTCCGAGGTGGAAGGCCTGTATGTGGTGGTGACCGGCCTGGCCGGAATCGTCGTCAACCTGGCCGCCACCTGGCTGCTGTCTCGGGCCAATCGCTCCAGCCTCAACGTCGAAGGCGCCTACCAGCACATCCTCAACGACCTGTTCGCCTTCATCGCCACCACGATCGCCGGAGCCGTCATCTGGCTCACCGGCTGGGGCAGGGCCGACGCGATCGCCGCCCTCGTCGTCGCCGCGTTGATGCTCAAGGCCGGCTGGGGACTGGTCCGCGACGCGGGCCGGGTCTTCATGGAGGCCGCTCCCGTGGGCATGAACCCCGCCGAGATCGGCGCCAGGACCGCCGCTCTGGAGCACGTCGTCGAGGTGCACGACCTGCACATCTGGGAGGTCACCTCCGGCTACGCCGCGCTGTCGGCGCACGTCCTGGTCACCCCCGGCGCCGACTGCCACGCGATACGCCTGGCCGCCGAGCGGATGTTCCACGACACCTACGGCATCGGGCACACCACCTTGCAGGTCGACCACACCTCCTCGGAGGCGCTCACCATCGACGGCGCGGACGCCCATTGCCGCGACCCGCACGGCCCCACCCACCACGGCGGCGCCACCACTTCCGCCGGCCCGTTGGCCGGCCACGCCGATCATGAGGAGCCGGGTGATACGGCCCATCCGCCACAAGATCCGGCGTAGGGCGGAGCGCGACCAGGGAGCCGTCCTAACGGCGATCATCGAGCTCGGGGTCCATCGCCTCACGACACAAGGAATCGTCGCGGCCGATCACCTTCGGGGCGGACCGGCACCGGCCGAGCGGTCGGTGCCGGTCCGGTGAGGTTCGCCGGTAGACCTGTGATCCGGCTCGAAAACCAAGGGCACTCCCTCGCAGGAAGAGAAAGCCGATTGCCGGAGCCGCGATCGTCACCCGGTGTTTGCGGTGACGCAGACCCGGACCCTGCGAGCGGAGAAGAGGGTCCAGGCTCGCGCTGCGGGATGCCTCGTTGAGCCGGCTCCCGCTCGTACGCAGCCGCGTCGAGGCGGCCGCAGTGCTGATCGGCCTCAGGGGCGGATGGCGCCGAGGAGGCGTCCCCACCAGTAGTCGTCGAGGTCGACCACCTTGATGATGTCGCCGGTCCGCGGGGCGTGCACCATCTTGCCGTTGCCCGCGTACATGCCCATGTGGCCCAGACCCTTGCTGAAAAGCAGATCACCGGGTTGCAACTGGTTCAGGTCCAGCGGCACTCGCCTGCCGGCCCCCCAGCTCCACTGTTCGTAGGTGGTGCGGGGGAGGCCGACTCCGGCTTTGGCCCAGGAGCTTTGGGTCAGTCCTGAGCAGTCGTACGATCCCGGTCCCTCACCGCCCCACTGGTACGGCTTGCCGATCTGCGCGTAGGCGAACTGCAGGGCGAGCCTCGCGTTGCCGGAGGCGGAGCCGGTGTAGACGACGCCGGGGCTGTTGGGGTCGCCGGCGCGGAAGGTCCCCAGCCGGCGCAGCAGTTTCGTCTGCTCGGCGACCAGGCGCCTGGCCTTGTCCCTTTCCGGAGCCAGGGTGTCGCGGGCCCGGTCGGCGTCGGCCAGGGCATCCTTGGCCTTGCCGTGCTGCAGCTTGAGAGCCCGGGTCGCGGCGTCGAAGCTACGTAGCGCCTGCGCGTGTCCGGCCGATATCTGGTTGCTCGCGGCCATGCCCCTCAGGAGGGATTGAGGATCACCGTTGGCCACGAACCCCTCCCCGAGGGACGAGCCGCCGTACTGGTAGGTGCTGACCGCCATCGTGACGAGGTCGCGGCGCAAGCCGTCGACCGTTTTGCGCTGCCGGTTGTAGACCTCGTTCAGCTCCTCATAGTTTTTCTTGGCTTTCTTCCACCGCTCGTTGGCCAGGTTGTAGCGGTCGACGACCTTGCCTGCCTGGTCGTTGAGCTTTTCCAGCTTCGCCCTGGCCTGAGCGATGGTGGGCTGCGGTTCGGCGATCGCTCCGTCGAGAGGTAACAGCAGGGCGGCGATCACGAGTCCCGCCGCCACAGGTATCCGTCCGACTCTCACCGGCATGCCTGCCACGGCCACTGTGTAACGCCTTCCCGTTGCCCGAATCTCGGGCGAAATGCTACAGAAGCGGCGAGGGCTATTCACACTTTGATCCGTATTGCCATGATCATACCGGGTGATCATGTAGCGGTGCTCTGCCAAGGCAGGAGGGACGCCCGCAGCGATCTCCATAAGAAAATGGCTGGTCAGAGTAACTTTTAAGCCACCTCAAGGCTTCCGTCGCGCTCCCGGGCGCGCGATGTCCTCGGTGGAACGGAATAACTATCGGTCATAGTAGAAAAACACCTCTCGCTGCCTCGGCTCCCCGGGAGGTTCGAGGCGAGAGCTCTTCGTGCCCCGGCATCTCAGGAGAGGTTCGGTGCGCGGAGGAGACGTCCTCGATACCTCGACGACTAGAAGATCGAAATGTTATGGCAGTGGTGAGCCAGGAACGAGCTCAGGCCCGGAATCGCAACCACGGCCACCGGGCCCGCGAGAAGGAAGACGACGGCGGCAAGCCCCGCAAGGCGTTCCCGGCGCCGCAGAGGGGCCGCCGGGCTGAGCATGCGCCTGACACGGGTGAGGGCGGTCGCGCCGCCCGCGCCCAACGTGAACGCGGGCGCTCGCCCTGTGGCGAGCCGTACCAGCGCGGCGGCGATGTGGATGCGGGGATGGCGGCGGGCCGCGACGTCGTCGGCGAGGAGCTCGATCAGGCGGACGACTTCGCCCCTGGTCCGGGCGAACAGCGGCAGATGAGGAAAGGCACGACAGAGGGCTTCGGCGGTGGCCAGGACGAGGTGGTGGCGTCCGCGCAGATGGGCCCGCTCGTGAGCGAGAACGGCGGCCACCTGTTCGGGAGCAAGGGATCGCAGAGCCGCGGTGGTGATGACCGCCCTGCCTTTGCGTCCCGGCAGGCAGTAGGCGGCGGCCTCGTCGTGGTCGAGCACGACCGCGTCCAACTCGCTGTCGTGGCGGCCGAGCAGGTTGAGCATGTCGGCATGCCGCCGGCGTTCCCCTCGTGCTCCGACCACGATGACCGCCCCGCAGTAGGTGATCCTGGCCGCGATCAGAGCGGCCCCGACCAGGGCGGCGCGGACGACGGGGGAGGTGAGGATCGCACCGTCAAAGAGCATGGTTGCGCATGCCTGGAAGACCTCGGCCAGCCCGTGGCCGATCACGTTGGCGGGGATCGCGACGGCGAGCACCGAAAAGACCGCAGAAGCGATCACCGAGACGCAGGCGGCCAGCCAGACGCAGATCGCCAGGCGGGGTGCGCGCTCCGTCCATTCGCCACGGTTCAGCAGCCCAGGCACCGCGACCACCGCGACCACGGCGTACAGAGCCAGGACGGCGGCCGTCATGCGCGGCCGCCGGGCGGATACACCTTGAGCGCGGCCTCCAGCGCGACCGACTCCTCCGGGGTCAGCCGCTCCAGGAAGTGCACCAGCGTGGCCGCCTGATTGCCGCTGGAGGCGAGACTGCTGCGCATCAGGTCGGCGGTGTAGGCCTCCCGGGTGGCCACCGTCTCATAGACGTAGGCCCGGCCGACCGCCTTCCTGCGCAGCAGGCCCTTCTTGTGCAGCTTGTCCATCACCGTCATCACGGTCGTGTAGGCGATCTCCCGCTCGCGGCGAAGATCTTCGAGCACGTCCCTGACCGAGGCGGGCCGGTGATACGACCACAGGCGCTCCATGACCGTGGACTCCAAATCTCCCAGGCCACGCATCACGTGAAACTCCCATCTACCAGCGAATCATCAATGCTATCGACCGTCGTAGATCACCGGCCATGGGTCACTTCGTCATCGGCCGAGAGATGCCGGGTTCGCAGCGCCCGGCATGGCGGCGGCCTCGCCCGCCAGGGGCACGGCCGGCGCGAGGGGGACGAAGGCCGGTCCCATCAGGGCCGGCCCCGGCCGATCGCCTCGGGCGGGTGCCACGTGCAGCGACCGACCGGCCGAAAGCCGGTAGCCTTCGGGAAGGACAGCCACGAAAGAGGGGGAGGGGCTGACGGGTGCGGCTCGGCAACCTGGAACGTTCGATCATGGAAGCGTTGTGGAACCACCCCGAGGGCATGCTCGCCCAGGACCTGGCCGATGTTCTGCCCTCGACGCCCGCGGTCACAACCGTGCTGACCGTGCTGGTGCGGCTGTCGCGTAAGGGTTTGGTCACGCGTGAACGCACCGGTCGCGCCCATCTGTATCGCGCCAATGACGGCAAGGACGTCTTCGTCGCCGAGGCCATGCGTGAGGTGCTCGACGGCGCCGGCGATGTGGAGGCCGCGGTCAGCCGTTTCGTCGGCAGCGTGTCGCCGCAGGTGGCCGCCGCGCTGCGAGACGCACTCAACAGCCGTGACCTGGGCTGAGGCGCCGTGATCGTCTGGCTGGTCGCGGCGGCTGCGGCGTTGGTGCCCCTGCTGCTCGGAGGCCAGGCCGCCGAACGGCTGGCGGGCGCCGACTGGACGCGCAGGTGTCCCCGCGCCGCGCTGGTCATGTGGCAGGCGATCGGCCTGGCCGGCGGAACCGGGGCGATCGGCGTCGGCCTGGTGGCCGCGGTGGCGCCGCTCGCGGCGGTCTTTCCGCACGGCGCGCACACCCTCATTCGCCAGATCCTCGACGGCCGGGGGCTGGACGGCCTGGGACCGGCGCACATCGCCGCGCTGGTATGGAGTGTCAGCTTGATCGGCTGGTTGTCGCTGCATACCGTACGGATCGCGGTGCGCACGGTTCGAGCGCAGAGCAGGCAGCGGCTGTTAGTGGACGTCACGGCCGACCTTGGCGTGATCCACGGCGCCTATGTGTTGCCCGGCGCCCGTCCGATGGCCTACTGCATCCCCGGCCGTCGCGCCCGCATCGTGCTCAGCGCCGGCACGCTGGAGCTTCTCGGCGCCGAGGAGCTTGAGGCGGTGCTCAGCCACGAGCGGGCACACGCCACGGGGCGTCACGACCTGCTGCTGCTTCCCTTCCTGGCGCTCGCGCACGCCTTCCCCTGGCTTCCCGCCGCGACCACGGCCCGTCAGGTCGTTCCCGTGCTGCTGGAGATGCTGGCCGATGACCAGGCCCGTCGCGCCCACGGAGATCTGCCGTTGGCCCGGGCGCTGGTGCGGATGGCCGCCCCGGTGACAGGTCCCACCGCGGTGGGGAGTCTGGCCCTGGCCGATACGGCGGTCGTGGATCGCGTGGAGCGGCTTTTGGGGCGACGGCAGCGGCCAGGCTGGGTGCCGGCCGTTGCCTACTGCGCCGCCGGCCTGCTCCTGAGCGGGCCGTTGGCCGTGCTGATCGCGCCTGTGCTGTGCATCACCGTCTGGCCGACCTGAGACACGGGACCATCGCGCACTGCGGCGAGGCGTGAAGAGCCCGTCGACGGCAGACGTCCCGGCATCGAAAAGAAGCGGGCCACGCCGGCGGCGTGGGCGCCCGGCACCACTGAGGCGGCGAGATGCATGTTCCTTATGTCTGCCATATTCGACGTGAAGTAGAACTTCTACGTAGTGTAGAAACAAGGAGTCCGATGGGTGACGACGCGCGTGCGACGATCAAGCAACGACTTCCGTGATGCAGGTCCGGCAGCGCGGGGCCGAGCGTGTGCGCACGGTCGCCGTCATCGGTGCCGCGGTGGTGGCGCGCGGCGGCCTGGTCGCGCCGGCGACCGTGCCGACCCTCAAGGAACGGAGCCGCTCGTCGCTGGACGCGGTGCGGACCGTCGCCGTCACCCGGCGCGAGCGCGGGCCCGGCGCTCGGCCGCCTCCATCGTGGCCGCCCGGAACCGCGAACTCGATCTGATGAAGCGTACGCTCACTACCCGAGGGGCTGCCGATGTACTCCCGGCTGGCTGAACGGGCGCTCGTCGGTGGCGCCTTGCGACGAAGGATGCAGGCCCTTCACACCTCTGCGGCGTTGATCAGGTTGCACGACACCGTTCGCGGCGGACACGGGCTGGCGGTCGGCTATGGCCGAGATCACGGGATCACCGTTTGCTTGGAGCACGCCGGGATGGCGACGGTCGACGTCATCGACCTGGGCGCCGAAAGTCGGCACGATCGCCTGGCCTCGCTGCGGGCCGGCTACGACATCGTGGGCGACTTCGCCGTCATCCAGTTTCTCAGCCACTGGCGTGCCGCCGTGTCACAGGTGGCGAGAATTCTCCGCCCCGGTGGTCTTTTTCATTTCGAGGTGTTCACTGCCCGAGCACTGGATCGGCCGGCGGTGGGTCTTCTCTTCGATCGCCGCGGGGTCGGGCGGTTCACCGCCGAAGACTTCCTGACCGAACTTGACGCCAACGGGTTGCCCATCGTGTGGCGCACGACGCGCGAGCACGGCCAGATTCTTCTGGGCGTCGCACAAAAGCCTCGAGACGGCTAAGGGCGGCGGCATGTCCCTCGCTGTCGCCGTGGCGTCGCGGGTGCCGCCATCACGGGTTCGGCGTCCGGTGGGATCCCCCGATGGTCGTGGCCGTCGCCGTGCGATGAGGGCTCGGTGATCACCACAAGGCCGGGCGTGAGGATCGTCGTGCCGATCAGTACGGTGAGGCCGCCTGGCCGCCTCCGATGGCCACCAGGCCCGGTTGGGCGAAACCGCCGACGATCGGTGGCGCGATCACGCAAGAGACGCCGTCCGCACCGATGCCCTGGTAAGGGCAACGATCTCTAAAGCATCGCCCAACACTCCCACCCCGCCGTTGGCACCCTCCTATCTTCTACATCTGGTAGAAGATAGGAGGGCTCCGTGCCTTGCAAACCACCCTTTAGGAGCGGAATATGACGACGAACTTGAAGATAACCTTCGGCATCGCCGCGGTTGTGGCGGCGATCGTCGCGATGATCGCTGTCTTCGGTGATTTCGGAGCGCGACCCATCGAGTCCGCCGCCGATACGACCGCAGGACGGAGCGCTCCCACTGATGTGCTGGTACGCCCCGACAGTCACACGCTGTCCACCGCGGCCGACGGCAAGGTCACCCTGGTGGAGTTCCTCGACTTCGAATGTGAGGCCTGTGGCGCGGTCTTCCCCCACATGGAGCGCATCCGCGCCGAGTACGACGGGCGGATCACCCTCGTGGTGCGCTACTTCCCGCTGCCGGGCCACCGCAACGGCGAGCTGGCCGCACGCGTCGCCGAGGCCGCCGGCAAGCAGGACAGGTTCGAGGCCATGTACGCCAAGCTGTTCGAGACCCAGAGGCAGTGGGGCGAGGCCTCCGAATCCAAGGAGGCGTTCTTCGTCGACCTGGCCAAGCAGGTGGGTCTGGACATGACCGCCTTCCAGGCCGATCTCGCCGCCCCGGCGACCGCGCAGCGGGTGAAGAAGGATCAGGACGACGGGCAGTCACTCGGCATCCAGGGCACACCCACGATCTTCTTCAACGGCGCCCAGCTGACCGAGGAGCCCAGCTACGACAACCTGAAGGCCAAGATCGACGCAGCCCTCGCCTCGTGACCACCGTGAAGACCGGCCACCCCGCAACCGCCGTCGAGATCTCGCCGTCGTCGTCGATCGTCACCCGATCGCTGCCGTTCGTGCTGACGATCGGCGGCGGCCTCGGCCTCCTGGCGGCGTTCCTGCTGACGATCGAGCGCCTGCGCCTGGCCGCCGACCCCGCCTACGTCCCCACCTGCAGCATCAACCCGATCCTCAGCTGCGGATCGGTCATGAAGACCGCGCAGGCCTCCGTCTTCGGCTTTCCCAACCCGTTGCTGGGCATCGCGGCGTTCTCCGTCGTGACGACGGTGGGTATGGCCCTGCTGGCGGGAGCCCGCTTCCGGACCTGGTTCTGGTACGGCCTGCAGGCGGGCGCCCTGGCCGGTGTCGTCTTCGTCCACTGGCTGATCTTCCAGAGCCTGTACACGATCGGCGCCCTGTGCCCGTACTGCATGCTCGTGTGGATCGCGACGATCCCCGTCTTCTGGTACGTCACGCTCGCCAACCTGCACACCGGCCGCATCCGGCTGCCGCGCGGCGCGCACCGGGCCGCCGCGGCGGCGACCCGGTATCACACGAGCGTGCTCATGGTGTGGATGCTCGCCATCGTCGGCCTCATCCTGCAGCGCTTCTGGTCCTACTGGATCACGCTGCTCTGAGGTCCGGTCATGCGCCCGAACGGCGACGCCGGCTGATGACGGCGCTGAACACCGCCATGACGGCGATAAGGCCGACGACCACCCAGAGGAACACCGAGGAGCCCCCGCCTGCCGACCCGCCGGTCTCGTTCGCCTGAGGGATCAGGGTCGGCTCGACGGGCTCGGCGCTCGGCACGGGAGAACCGGCCGTGGGCGTGCCGGACGCCTCCGAGACAGCCGCACTCGGGGTAGGCGTGGGGGACGCCGAGGCGATCACGGTGAAAGGGATCTCGCCGGTGCGGGGATGTCCGTCGGAGGAGATCACCCGAAAACCGATCGTGTACTTGCCCGCGGGAAGCATCCCGGACAACTTTTGGACGACCTTCTTGCCCCGCAGTTCAGCCTCACCGGCCTGAAACCGCTCGCCCGAGGTGTTCAGCACGGCCACCTTCGGGAACTTCACCGCCCGTTCGAACTCCAGCGTCACTTCGCTGACGTCGGTGACCTTGGCCCCCTTGGCCGGGTTGCTCGATTTCAACACGTCATGCGCTTGGGCCGCCGTCACCGGCCACAACGCCGCGGTGAGAACGACAAGCAAGATCGCTGACCTGTGCAAGAGCATGAAATGGACTCTCTTCCCGTACGTTGTGGCGCCTGCACCGCATCGGACGCAGGCATGAATCGATTTACTCGGGCGGCGAGCCGTCACCCGAGGACTTCCGTTCGGCATGCTCGGCAGCCTTGGCGCGCGCCTCACTGCGCACCAGCCAGACAATTCCGGCGACGAAAGCACCACCGACCACCAGCGGCGGAACAAGCGCGGACACGACCTCGAACATGAAGCGACCCCACTGTCATCCAGACTGACCGCATTGAACTTCTACATTATGTCGAAGATGGTTGTCTCACTGATACGTCCCACAGTGCGGTACGCGCCCGCGCTCCAACACGCTGCTCGATCTCTGAATCTTTGCGGCTTTTCGCGCCTGTCAACGTTGGGAGCGGATGCGGTCGGCGATCCCGGCCACCAGGGTCTCGTCGTCGCCGAGCCTGTCGCGGATGAACGCCTCGTACGGGTCGGCGCGCCGTGACCGCCACTCTCCGGCGGCGGTGGCGCAGGCGGGAGTGGTCCGGTCCCGTTCGGGATCACGGGTCTGCACCAGACGGTACGGCTCGCGGGCGTGCGCCTGCTCTTCGGCTGTTCGCCGTGCGCCTTGCTCTGAAGTACGACCGTGAACGTGCCGCGCGTGATTGACAGTATATATGCCTGTTTGGCTATATTGCTGAGACGGAAAATACGAGGATCGCATGTCCCGTCGGCACGGAACATCGGCGGCACCGCTCGACCGGACTGTGATCTTTCCGCGCCCACACGACGAAGGGATGGCACCATGCTCGGCACGTTGAAGCCAACCGATGACGGCCGGTTCGCCCTGAGATTCGAGCGCAGGTTCCGCCACCCGCAGGCAAAGGTCTGGCGCGCGATCACCGAGACCGATCAGCTACGCGCGTGGTTCGTGCAGATCCTCGATTACGACAGGCTCCGGTTCGATCTTGGGCCAGGCGCCCGGCTCGTCTTCGTCCCGAAGGCGGAGCACGAGGCGATGGGCATCGGCTACGGCCAGGTCACCCGGTTCGATCCGCCGAACCTCCTGGAGTACACCTGGGACTCCGAGAAGCTTCGATGGGAGCTGGAACCCGATGGCGACGCCGCCTGTCGCATGGTGTTCACGAACATCTTCGACGATCGCGATTCGGGGGTCTCACTGGGCGCCGGCTGGCATGCCGGGCTGGATCTCCTGGAGGCGTCGCTGGACGGCCGAGAAACGAACCAACCGGCATGGGAGTCTCCGCAGGCCGACTACGAGCGCACCCTCGGCTGATTTTGATGGAAACCGCGTTCGAGGTGCTGGCGGAGCCCAAGCGCCGCGAGATCCTCAACCTGCTCCGAGACGGTGAGCGCCTGGCCGGCGACCTGGTCGGCAGGCTCGCCCTGACGCAGCCGACGGTCTCGAAACATCTGAAGGTGCTCCGCGAAGCCGGCTTGGTCGAGGTACGCGTAGACGCACAGCGCCGGTGGTATCGGCTTCGACCCGAACCGTTGCTGGAAATCGACAATTGGCTCGCGCCGTACCGGCACCTCTGGAGCGACCGGCTCGACGCCCTCGAACATCACCTCGACGCGATGCCGGACGACGAGCCGGAGACTCCGGAGGGTTCGCCCTGACGATCCCGGAACCCTCGATTTGATGCCCGGCGCCATGCGCGGACGCGGCGTGAAGCTCCGGTACCTGCCGACGCCGACGCCGCGATCGAGGGCTTCCGTGTGTTCGGCGGGCGCCATCCAGCCGGGCACGCCTTCGCCGTCGGGCCCCGTCGTCCGCGTCCGCGCCCAGGGCATCTTCGGCGGGTCGAGGTCAGCCGCGCGTGACCGGCTCAGCGGGTCGGCGGTGTTCAGCGGCTGTGTTCCGGAGCCGGTCAGTGCCCGGGTCGCCGGTGGCCGGTCTCCCAGGCCCACGCGGCGATGCCGACCCGGTTGCGCGCGCCGAGCTTGCGCTGGATGTGGGCCAGATGGGTCTTGACGGTCCCGGCGGTGATGTACAGCTCGGCGCCGATCTCCGCGTTGGTCCGACCGTCGGCGACCAGGGAGACGATGTCCAGCTCCCGGTCGGTCAGCGGCTGCGCCCGGCCCGGCTCCTCGTGTCGGCCGGACAGCTCACGCAGCAGCCGTACGGTCACCGACGGGCTGATCAGGGCGTCGCCGGCCATCGCGGCACGCACCGCCTCGATCAGCAGCCCGGAACCCGAGTGCTTGAGCAGGAAGCCGCAGGCGCCGTGGCGCAGCGCGGTGTGCACGTAGGCGTCCAGGTCGTAGGTGGTGACCACGACGACGCGCGCGCTGACCGGCGCGCCGGGGGAGCAGAGGATCCGGGTCAGTTCCAGCCCGTCCATCCGCGGCATCCGGATGTCGGCGATCACCACGTCGGGCCGGAGCCGCCTGGTCGAATCCAGGGCTTCGACGCCGTCGGCGGCCTGGCCGACCACCTCGATGTCCGGCGCGGCGCCGAGAATGGTGCGGAACGCGAACCTGATCTGCTCCTGATCGTCGGCGATGAGTACCCGGATGGTCACGGCGCCGGTTCCACGAGAGCGCCGGGAAGCTCGGCGCGGACTCGCCAGCCCGCCGGAGGCATGGGCTGGGCGGTGAAGACTCCGCCGAGCGCCTCGATCCGCTCGGCCAGGCCGGCCAGTCCCACTCCGCCGCGACGCCGGCCCGCGAGGTCGCGCGGCGCCTGGCCGGCGTCGCCTGCCTGGTCGGTGACCGTGAGCACGACGCCGCCTCCCACGGAGCCGGCCAGCTCGACGGTGACCGCGGAGCCGGGGCGAGCGTGCCGGCGCACGTTCGTGAGCGCCTCGACCACCACGCGGTACACGGTCGTGCTCGCCTCCTGACGCAGCGCCCGGTCCAGTCCCGGGGCCATGTCCAGCTCGATCGGGCCCGCGCCTTCGCCCGCGTAGCGCGCGATCAGCTCGGGCAGCTCGCTCACGCCGGGCGACGTCGTGGGGCCGGCTTCCGCGCCGTACTCCAGCTCGCGGAGCATCCGGATCGTCCGGTCCATCGAGGCGAGCGCGCGGGTGCCGTCCGACTCGATCCGCCGCAGCACCCTCGCGGTCTCGTCGGGATCGCCGCGGAGCAGCACCTGGGCGGCCTGGGCCTGGACGACCATGGCGCTGACGTCATGGGCCACGAAGTCGTGCAGGTCGGTGGCGAGCTGGACGCGCTGCGTCCGGCGGGCCTGCCGTACCGCCTGGACCCTGCGGACGTCCAGCCAGCGCAGGTAACAGCCGGCCGCGGCGCCCACGAGCGCCGGCAGTGACCAGAACGCGCAGACCGCGAAGGGCTCCCACCAGATTTCCCGTGGCGGGCCGGTGACCGGGAGGCCGAGGGCCGCCGAGGCGAGCACGGTCAGCGTGCCCGCGGCGGCGGCCTGCCGGATCGGTGACCACCGGCACGCCAGCGTGACCATGGCCATCAGCGCCGCGGTGTGCAGCAGCGACCACGAGCCGCCGGGGCCCAGCGGCGGGCGGGTGAACCACACGGTGACGCAGACGAGCGAGATGAGGCAGACGGCGCCGACGGCCATGCCGAGGACCCGGCGGGTGCGGGGCCACCCCGCGACCAGTACTCCCAGCGTGCCGAGTGTCAGCGCGGCGGGCACCGCCAGGAGCGGGCTCGTGCCGGGGTGCAGCGCTCCGGCCAGGGCGAGGGCGGCGACCAGTGGGGCGGCGGTCAGGAGCACCCGTGCGGCGAGGCGTTCGACGCCCCCTCGCTCCGGATCGGCGGTGACCGCATCGCTCAGCACGAACCCACCATAGAGCGGGCCGGGCGCGTTCGGCGTCTGCCGATCGGCAGATACCGGGGCTGCCGGGGCGGCTGCGAGTCTCCAGACTGCGTGCCGCTCATCAGGGCGGCGCCAGACTCCAGGAGGAGAGATGACCCATTCGAATCCGCCCGCACCACGGAACGGGGCGTACCGTCCCGGCACTCGGTTCGGGGGACGTCGATGACCGCGACCGAGGCGGTGACCGCGCGGCACGACGCCGGCGTGGTGGAGCGGCTGTGGGGGCTGGTCCCCTACGCGGCCGCCCTGTGGTGCCTGGGCTACGGTGCCCTCGCCGTGTACTGGGCGTCCGGCGGTGCCGGGTTCCCCTTCGGCGCAGGCGACCCCAGGGGCGTGGAGACGGGGAACTGGCTGGCCACCGCCGAGCCGGGAACGGTCGGCGTGGTCATCGCCTGCGGCTGCGCGGCCGGTCTGGTCGCCGCGCTGGCCGGGCGGTCGCCGTGGGCGCGGTGGAGCTCGCCCCGGGTGGCGGCCGTGGTGCTCCTCGTGGTGGCGGTACCGCTGCTGCTGGTGATCCCCGACGTCCGGGTGCTCCAGAACATGGCCTACGGGCTGCACGGACACGCCCTGGTGGACTGGCCGTTGATGAACCAGCTGCTGTGCGCCTTCGGCGGCATGCTGCTCGCCGGTACGGCGGCGTCGTTGCTGCGCGGCCCGCGCTGCCCGCGGTGCGACCGGACACACGCCGCGCCGGGTTCGGCGGCGCGCTGGGCCCGAATCGGCCGCTGGGCGACCGCGGTGGCGGTGGTGGCGCCGCTGCCGTACGCGGTGCAGCGGGCGGTGTGGAACCTCGGCGTCCCGCTGGGCGTGGACCGGCGATTCGTCCAGGGCCTGGCGGCCGACATGGTCGCGAAGGGGATCGGGCCGCTGGTCGAGTACAGCCTGCCGCTGTCGGCCGTGGGCGGTGCGCTGCTCACGCTCGGGCTGTCCATGCGCTGGGGCACGGTGCTGCCGGGATGGGTGCCCTACCTGGGCGGCCGGCGAGTGCCCGTGGCGCTGGCCGTGGTCCCCGCCACGGTCGTGACCGTCGCCGTCGTCGCGGCCGGGCTGATGATGTACCGGTTGTTCATTCTTGACGGCCTGCCCGTCACGGGCAGCGGCGTGGTCGGCCTGCTGTGGCTACCGTGGGGGATCGGGCTGGGCCTGGCCACGCTGGCCTACCATCGGCGCAGGCGGGCGACCTGCTCCGGCTGCTGACCCCGCATCCCGCAGGACCGCGCCGAGGCCCGCCGCCGCCATGCCTTACCACGGTTCGACCAGGCCGGACCGTCTTCTCTCCGGGTTCGCGGTCCCGCGCGCCCACCGCACTTCAGTCCATGGAGTCCGAGGAAACCCTCTCACGTCGAGTGGCGGTGAGGTGAACGACGCGTCCGACAGGACGGTCAGCGGTTGAGTGGATTCTCAGCGTCCCTCAGCGAGGTCACAGGTCTGACGGAGCAGGCTTCACCGAGTCGTCGTGTCACGGGACCGAGGAGTCCGGATGAGAGCCGAGGCGTTGAGCGGGTGGCGCGGGTGGTCGGGGCCGGGCTGATCGTTTATTCGTACATGCTCGCCATCAGTCTTGCCACCATGCTGTTCGGCCAGGTCGACCACTGGGGGAGCCTGTTGACCCGCGCTGCCGGAGCGACGGCGGGCGCGCTGACGCTGGCGTGTGCCGTCGCCGAGCAGCGCAGGGTCCGGCGGGCCTGCTCCCACTGCGCCCGAGTCCACGGCCGTTCGCCGGAGCGGCGCACCGATCCCACACCACGGTGGGCCTACCTTGCCGCCTACGTCGCGATCGCTGGTTGCGCGGCTCGTGTGACCGTGCTGGTACTCGACTCCGTCACGGCGCACAAGCCGCTGCCGTTCGCGCTCGGTCCGCTCTTCGGGATCTTCGTCGTCCTGCTGATCCTGGCCGGCACCCTTCTGCCGCTGGCCTTGGTTCACCGGTTCGGCAGGATCTGGCCGCGCTGGGTGGCCCCGCTGGCAGGACGGAATGTGCCGCGATGGCTTGTGCTCGGACCCGCCTTGTTCGTCGGCGCGAGCTTGGCCGGCTACTTCGGCGTGGCCGGGATGACGGCGTGGCTCCTCGGCAAGGGCAACCTGGCCCAAGCCCCGCTCTGGAAGGTGTCGATGGAGATGTTCGGCTACACGTCGTGGGGCCTGGGCCTGCTCGCCGCCGCTATGTCCTACTCCGGTCTGACCAGGCCGGACTGTCCTTTCCCTGGGCTCGCCGTCCCGCGCACCCCACGAACGTCGTCATGATCGAAGCAATGGTTGATCACCAACACGGCACGGTCCCGGACCCTCGTCGAAGTCCGGCTTCCCTCCGGACCGGCGGCGTAGCCGTTCATGAAGAGCGTCGACCCCGAGTCGGCGCGTGTGCGCTGAGGCGGCGCAGGACTTGTCAGCGTGGGTGCGCACCCGCATGATCGGATGTCCGCTGCCTGAGGCGGCCTGGCGGCACGAAGGCGGTTGCGGGAAGTGGAGGCACGACGGTGAGTCAGACAGAAATGATCATGTCGTCTCGTTCCTTCGTTGAGTACCGGGCGATGTTCGCGATCGACGACCGCGACTTGGACGGCGTCATTCTCGACTGCGGCGGTGGGGCGTCCGGTTTCGTCGCGGAGGCCAGGGCGATGGGAGCCCGGGCCCTGGCGGCGGACCCGCTCTACGCGCATGGCGCCGCCGTGCTCGCCGACCGCCTGTCGGCCGGCCTGGACCAGGGCAATGCGATGATCAACGCGAACGCGGACCGGTTCGTGTGGGAGTGGTACGGCTCGCCGGAACGGCGTCAGAAGATGCGCCGCGACGCCAGGAGCGAGTTCCTGGCCGATATCCGCCGGCATCCGGATTCGTATCTCGCAGCCGGCCTGCCACATCTTCCGCTGGCTGACGAAAGTGTCGACCTGGTGCTGTGTTCACACCTGCTGTTCACCTGGGCCGGGCGCTTGGATCGGGAGTGGCACCGGACGGCGATCACGGAAATGAGCCGGGTCAGCCGGGGTGAGGTCAGAATCTTTCCCCTGGTCCGCCTGGGCGACGGTGAATCGGTCGACTTTTTTGACGCACTTCAGGCGGATCTGCGAGCTGAAGGGCTGGTGTGCGCGGTGCGCGAAGTCCCCTATGAGTTCCAGCGCGGCGCCGACCACATGCTGACCGTGGGTAAGGCGAAGGGCGGGCTCTTGTGAAGATCCCGGAGGATCCTGTCGATGAGGTATCGCGCCGCGGTGGCGAGTACCTCGAACAGTCGAGCCGCTTTCACGACCTCGTGCGACCGGTCGCATCCAGCGTGACCGGTCGCTTCTACGTCGTCTGCTGCGCCGTCCGGCCGTGAGTGCCGGCCGGACGGCTGGGGGAGGGCTTTCACGGTGCTGATGTCCGCGGGTGCTGGAGGAGTGCGCCAGGCCGTCACCGTGCTTGCCTTCCAGCGGGTACGGCTGATGACCGGGGCAGGGGAGTGGAAGGTGACCTGACGACGGGGGAGTCTTCGGTGAGGATGCACGTGACCGAGTCGGCGTCGCCTGCGATCCGCAGGCTCTTGTCTCGGAACGGGAGGGCGCCGTCGGGTTTCCTGTGGGTGCGGTGAACAAGACTCACTTATTGATCTACATTGTAAAGGCATCCGGTTGATTTCAAGATCATTTACAATGGACTAAAGACTCAAAACCGGCCTGCTTGGCCGTCCGTTGTCACGGTGGGTTTCACGGCCGGTCCCGGCCGTCGCGACGTGCCGGTCGGAGATCACCCTGTTTGCCCGGCGATCCATTCGATGAGCGGTGGTCTGACCGCGGCGCACAGTGGCTGTCCCTTGGCGTCGGTGAGGCGAAGTCGGGCGAGGAGCAGCCCGGAGCGTGTGGCGGCTTCGGCGGTGGCCGGGTCGATGGCGTCGATCATCAGCTTGGCTCGCCGGAACGGGGTGAAGGCGCCGGCCTCGTCCATGGTGCCCCATGAGAGGTAGATGAATCGGTCTTCGGGGCGGCCCTGAATGTAGGGGCCCTTGAGGTCGACGCCCGACGGGGTGGTGGTCGCGGCGCACTCCAGTGTCCAGGTCGCCGACGTGGCGCCGCCGGGCTGCGGGTCGAGTAGGTCCTTCGTGCGGTCTCGGTGTTGGACCGCGACGTGGATGCCGGTGTAGCCGGGGAAACCAGGGGCGGTGGCGCAGCTGTGCCCCGGCAGGTCGAAGGCCTCGATCTGGATCTGCATGGGGCCATCTTCCTCCCAAGGGGGCCTTTGGTCGTATCCGAGTCCCGGAGGCGACCCCTGAGGCGTGGAACTGTCGGATGGCCTCGGCGACGGTGTGCGCGGGGGCCGCCGGGCCGAGCACGGGAGGCCCGATCTTCGCGCCAGGTCCGGGGCGGTCGCGTCCGAGCGTCACGCCGGCCGGGCGAGTTTGGCGGCCACGGCGTCGAGGACCCAGTCCAGGCCGGTCGCGAAGGACGTCTCGGCGTCCACCTCCGTGCCGTCGTGCACGACCTTGGCCAGCATCGGGAAGCGGCCCGTGGCCAGGATCCTGCTCACATGCGGGCCGTGGGCGCGCTGCCAGTCGCGCTCGGACAGGCCCGTGGCACGCTCGGCCCGCAGGTTCGCGATCTCGCGCCTGATCGCGCCGATGAAGTAGGCGCTGACGGTCTCCACGGCGCGCAGGACGGTGTCGAGGTCGGCGAGGCCGTCGAGGGCGGCCAGCGTGGTCTCGGTCACGGCGAGGGCGTTCGGGCCCAGGGCCGGACGGCCGCCGAGCAGGTCGGCCAGCCATTCGTGGCGGAGGGTGGCCTGCCTGGTGCGGTGGGCGTGGATACGCAGTGCCTCCCGCCAGTCGCCGGGCCGCTCCTCGGGGAGGATCTCGGCGTGGACCTCGTCCACCATGAGGTCGAACAGTTCCTCCTTGGTGGAGATGTATCCGTACAGCCGCATAGGGCCGGCGTCCAGCCGGGCGGCGACTTTGCGCAACGACACCGCCTCCAGCCCGCCCTCGTCGGCCAGCGCGATGGCGGCGGCGACGATTCGCTCCCGGTCGAGCGGCACGGGGCGAGTCGGCGGCTCGGGCCGGTCCCACACAGTCATGGTTGCATCGTACTGTTGCGATACATCGTCATAGTAAAATACAGTGTATCGACATGAGACATCGTATCGCCGTAATCGGAGGCGGCCCCGCCGGCCTCACCTTCGCCCGCGTCCTGCACCGCCACGGTCACCCCGTCACCGTCCTCGAACGCGATCCCTCCCCCGACGCCCGTCCCCCGGGCGGCACGCTCGATCTGCACGAAGGGATGGGCCAGCTCGCGCTGGACAAGGCGGGGCTGCTGGCGGAGTTCCAGGCGCTGTCCCGCCCCGAGGGGCAGGCCATGCGCATCCTGGGCACGGACGGGACCGTCCTCCGCGACTGGCGACCCCGTCCGGGTGAACCGGCCCATCCCGAAGTCGACCGCGGGCAACTCCGTGACCTGCTGCTCGGCCCCCTCGACGTTCAGTGGGGGCGGGACGTGACGGAGGTGGTGCCGGGGACCCGGGACGGCGTGCTGGTCCGCTTCGCGGACGGGCGGCAGGAGACGTTCGACCTCGTGATCGGCGCGGACGGCGCCTGGTCCCGGGTCCGTCCGGCAGTCTCGTCGGTGACGCCGCATTACACCGGCGTCACCTCGGTCGAGACCTCCCTGGACGACGTCGACATCCGCCACCCCGACCTCGCCCGGCTGATCGGCGACGGTTCCATGGCCGTGTACGGCGTGAACCGCTCCCTCGTCGCCCAGCGCAACAGCGGCGGCCACGTCAAGGTGTACGCCAAGTTCCGCGCGCCGCTGGACTGGCACACGAACCTGGACCGGCATATGGACCTGAACCGGCGCGCGGGCCTGGACGCAGGCCTGGACGCGGGCCTGGACCTGGCCGACGTCGAGGCCGTGCGATCAAGCCTGCTGGCCCTGTTCGACGGCTGGGCCGCTCCCGTCCTCAACCTCCTCCGCCACGGCACCGCTTTCGTCCACCGCCCCTTCTACGTCCTGCCCGTGTCCCACACCTGGGCCCACGTCCCCGGGGTGACGCTCCTGGGCGACGCCGCCCACCTGATGCCCCCGTTGGGGGCGGGCGCGAACCTCGCGATGCTGGAGGGCGCCGAACTCGCCGAGTCCGTCGCCGCCGGCCCTGGCGATCTGGACGAGGTCGTCCGCGCCTTCGAGGAACGGATGTGGGCACGGGCCGGCAAGTGGGCGAAGATCACGACGGCCGGTCTGGAACGCCTCGTGAGCCCGGACCCCACCGAAGCCCTCGCCCTCTTCGACGAAGTTCAGCCATGACGAGGACGTCGCTCCCGTCTCTCCGCTCAAGCACGCCAACCTCAACCGCCTGGGCCGCTACAGCTTCACGGTGGGTGGGCGTCGTTGAGTTACTCGCGTACCTGGGCGTTCACCGGGGGATGCGCGTCATCGCTGTCCGCGCCCAGGCCTGCGAGCAGGCGCAGCCCGTCCTCGGCGGGGCTTCCGGGGGCCGCGGACAGAACCAGCAGCTCCATGCCTGTTTCATTCGGTAGTGCGAAGTTCTCCTGGTGCAGTTCCAGCAGTCCGACCAGCGGGTGCCGGTACGCCTTGCGTCCGTGTGCGCGGGCGCGCACGTCCGCGCGGGCCCAGAGGCGGCGGAAGCGCTCGCTGCCCATTGCCAGCTCACCGATGAGCGAGGCCAGACGGGGGTCCTCGGGGTATTTGCCGGCGGCCAGGCGCAGGTGCCCGACCACGTCGAGGGTGCATTTTTCCCAGTCCGCGTAAAGGCCGCGCTCGGCCTCCTCAAGGAAGATGTGCCGGGCGGTGTTCAGGCCCGGCATCGGCCGGCCGAAGAGGAGCCCGGCGAGGCGGTTCCCTGCGAGCACGTCCAGGCGGTGGTCCATGATCAGCGCGGGTGCGTCGGCGACCAGGTCGAGGACGCGCAGCAGCTCCGGCCGGACCCGCCCGCCCGGCGCCTTCGCGCGGCGGCGGCGCTGCCGGGCGAGCCGGTAGAGGTGCCCGCGTTCGGTCTCGTCGAGGCCGAGGACGCGGGCGAGCGCGTCGAGGACCTGCTCGGAGGGCTGGGTCGCGCGGCCTTGCTCCAGGCGTACGTAGTAGTCGACGCTGACTCCGGACAGGTGCGCGACCTCTTCGCGGCGCAGCCCTTCGACCCGGCGGCGGCTGTCGACGGGGATGCCGGCGGCCGCCGGGTCGACCCTGGAACGCCGGGTCCGCAGAAAGCCCGCAAGATCGTCCATGTTCCCAGTATGGCATCGGTGGTGCAGGTGAAGGTGGCCCTGCCATTACCAGGAAGTCCCGTCCGATGGAAGAGGCGTCCCTGAACGCCGGGCGCCGCGGCTCCCAGAATCGAAGGCATCCGATCCGAAGGAGTTCCCATGAAAACGCTGATCGTCTACGCCCACCCGGAGCCGAAGTCGCTCAACGGCTCACTGAAGGACCTCGCGGTGTCAACATTGGAGACCGCCGGGCACGAGGTACGGGTGAGCGATCTGTACGCGATGAACTGGAAGGCGGTCGTGGACGCCGCGGACTACGGCCCCGACGCCTCAAGTCCGCTGAAGGTCGCCCTGGACTCGGGCCGGGCCTTCGACGCCGGGACGCTCACCCCGGACGTCCTCGCCGAGCAGGAGAAGCTGCTGTGGGCCGACACGATCATCTTCCAGTTCCCGCTGTGGTGGTACACGATGCCCGCGATCCTCAAAGGCTGGGTTGACCGGGTGTTCACCTACCATTTCGCGTACGGCGTCGGCGAGCACAGCGACACCAGGTACGGCGAGCGCTTCGGCGAAGGCACCCTCGCGGGCAGGAAGGCTCTGCTGTCGGTGACCGCCGGCGGCCCGGAGTCGCATTACGCCGCTCGCGGGATCAACGGCCCCATCGACGATCTGCTGTTCCCGATCCACCACGGCATCCTCTATTACCCGGGCATCGAGGTGCTGCCGCCGTTCGTGCTGTACGGCACCGACCGGATGACCGGCGAGGACTACACGGACGTCGCCAAGGCCTGGGAGCAGCGCCTGCTCACTCTGGAGTCGACCGAGCCGATCGCGTTCCGGCGGCAGAACTTCGGTGACTACGAGATCCCCTCACTGCACCTGAAGGAGGGACTGGAGCCCGCGGGCCGTACGGGGTTCGGGCTGCACGTGCGCGGCTGACCGCCGGCGATGGACAGGACGCGGATGCCGGAGTGGGAGATCACCGGGGTCCACCCGGGCGACGCCGCCGCGGGAATCACCGCTGCGGCGTCGGCCGGCACCAATATGCTGACCGACGTGCACCGACGTGCACCGACGTGCTTCGAGCAGGCGTCACCCGTCTTCGGCCCGGCGGATCCGAGCCCCCGGACGAAGAGGATTTCAAGGCGGACCTGGAGGACCGATTCCGGGGGATCCTCGAGAAACGCCGCCGGCGGCACCGACCGGCCCGGCGAGCACCCGGGCTTTTGACCGATCCCGATGGCGGTGACCAATCCACACGCCGCACCGCTCCGAAAGAACGGTGGAACGCGTTTTGCGCGCACGGCAGGGAGAACGCATGGAGCCTCAACAGGTGCTGGGATTCGCGGAGGGCCACAATTTCGCCCACAGCGGGCTGGAAGACCTGCTTGAACACGTGGCGCGAGGAGATCGCGCCGCCTTCGCACGGGCCTACGACCTGATCGCCGGCCCCGTCTACGGGCTGGTCTTGCGTGTGTTGCGCGACCCCGCGCAGAGTGAAGAGGTCGCCCAAGAGGTCCTCCTCGAGGTGTGGCACAAAGCCTCCCGCTACGAACGCGTCCGCGGCTCGGCGATGGCCTGGGTCATGACGATCGCCCACCGCCGTGCCGTCGACCGCGTCCGCGCCGCCCAAACCGCCGTCGACCGCGAGGACCGCGTGGCCAGGCTGGAAGTACACCACCCTTTCGACGAGGTCGCCGAGTCGGTGCAGGGCCGCCTGGAACGCGAACGGCTGCGCCGCTGCCTCGACGGGCTCACCGAACTGCAGCGCCAATCCGTCACCTTCGCCTATTACGGCGGATACTCCTACCGTGAGGTCGCCGAACTGCTGAAGGTACCGCTGGGGACAGTGAAGACCCGAATGCGTGACGGGCTGATCCGCATGCGTGACTGCCTGGGGGTGGAACGATGAACGACGCAAAGAACGACCGCGACCCGCACACGCTGGCCGGCGCCTACGTCTTGGACGCCATCGACGTCCCCGCCGACCAGCTGCGCTTCGAAGAGCACCTGGGCCGCTGCGCCGAATGCGCCCAGGAGGTGCGCGGCTTGTCCGAGACCGCCGCCAGGCTCGGCCAGGCCACGGCCGCCGAGGCGCCGCCGGGACTGCGCGAGCGGGTGATGGCCCAGATCGGTCACGTCCGTCAGCTGCCGCCCGTCTTCGCGCATGCGCCCGGCGCGAAGAGCAGAGCCCGGTGGTGGCCCCGCCTGGCGGCGGGCCTGGCCGTCGCCGGCCTGGCCGCCGCCGTGCTGCTGGGCCTGGTCACCGTCCGCGCCCAGGACCAGCTGGAGCAGATCCAGCGACGCGACCGGCAGATCTCCGCCGTCCTGGCCGCACCCGACGCCCGCATCCTCACCGCGACCGCGCACCAGGGTGGCGCCGCCACCGTGGTGGTCTCCCGCGCCGAAGGCGAGCTGGTGTTCCTGTCCAGGGGGCTGGCCGCGCTGCCCGACAACAGCACCTACCAGCTGTGGCAGATCGGACCTGCGGGCATCCGCTCGGCCGCTCTGATGCGCCCCGACGACTTCGGACACACCCCGCCCATCGTCACCACCCGGGCCGGCGCTTCCACCCAGCTCGGCGTCACCGTCGAACCCGAAGGCGGCTCGACGCAGCCCACCACTCAGCCGCTGCTCCTGATTGATCTGCCCGCCGCCTGAACCACGACGGCAACACGACGCGGCCCACCCCGACAGGTTTTCCGGCGGGGCGGGCCGCGTGCTGTCAGCTGGGGCCGCCGCTCGTGCTCATGTCCGCGCCCACGCCGCCTTGCGCCAGGGCGAACATGAGATCGCCCGATACCGCGACCCCACGGGAAAAAATTTCCGCTGACCGCGACCAGTCCGATCGGTGAATCGCTCCGAAGACCCTGTGTGAGCATCACCAGACCAACCTCGGCCACGATCGTCGCCGCAGCCTGCGGGCTGCTGGCCGGCGCGGCCTCGCTGGGGTCGGCCGAGCTGGCCGCGGCGCTGTGGCGACCGCAGTCCGGGCCGCTACCGGCCGTGGGATCGGCGTTCATCGACCTGACCCCCGGCTGGTTGAAGGACTTCGCCATCCGTACCTTCGGGGAGAACGACAAACCGGTCTTGCTGCTGGGCCTGATGGCGGCCGTCGCCGCTCTGGCCGCCGTCGCGGGGATCTCCGCACCTCGCCATCCCCGCCCCGCCGTCGCGACCCTGGTCGGCCTGGGAGTGGTCGCCGCCCTGGCCGCCCGGGGGCGGCCGGGCGCCGGCGCGCTGGACGCGGCGCCGTCCCTGCTGGCCGCCGCCGTCGGTGCGCTGACCCTGCTGCTCCTGCGCCGCGCGTGGCTGCGAGCCTTCACCGCACCCCGCCCGGCACACCGGCCGGCCGGCGGCCCTACCCCGGCTACCGGAGCCCGCACCCAGCCGGCCCTTCCTCCGGAAACGGACCGAGCGGAAACAGACCGCGCGGGGACGGGGACAGACCGCGTGGAGACGGGGCCGGCCACTCAGGCTCAGACGCCCCGCGCCGCCGATCGCCGCACGTTGCTGCTGACCGGGGCCGCGACCTTGGGCCTGGCCACCTTCAGCGGCGGTGCCGGGCGGGTGATCACCGGTGCCCGAGACAGCGCCGCCGGCGGTGCCGGCCTGGTGCTGCCCCGCCCGGCCGACCCCGCCGCGCCGCTGCCCTCCGGCAGCGACCTGCGCATCGCCGGGCTCAGCCCCTACACCACGCCCACCGCCGACTTCTACCGCGTCGACACCGCTCTGATCATCCCTCGCGTGCCGCACCGCGACTGGCGGCTGCGCATCCATGGCCTGGTCGACCGGCCCGTCGAGCTCACCTTCGACGACCTGCTCGCCCGCCCGCTGGCTGAGCGCGACATCACCTTGACGTGCGTGTCCAACGAGGTCGGCGGCCCCTACGCCGGCCACGCCCGCTGGCTGGGCGTCGACCTGGCCGCGCTGCTGCGCCAGGCCGGAGTGCGATCGGGAGCCGATCAGATCCTGTCGCGCTCGGCCGACGGCTGGACCTGCGCCACTCCCGTCGAAACCGTCCTGGACGGCCGCGACGCGCTCCTGGCCGTCGGCATGAACGGCCAGGTACTGCCTCCCGTGCATGGCTTTCCCGCCCGCATGATCGTGCCCGGCCTGTATGGGTACGTCTCGGCCACCAAGTGGGTCACCGACCTCAAACTCACCCGCTTCGCCGACGAGCCGGCCTACTGGACGGTGCGCGGCTGGGCCGAGCGGGCCCCCATCAAGACCGCCTCGCGCATCGACGTGCCCAAGGCGTTCGCCCGGCTGCCCGCCGGACGCCTGACCGTCGCCGGTGTGGCCTGGGCCCAGCACCGCGGCGTCGACGCCGTGGAGGTCCGCATCGACGGCGGACCCTGGCACCAGGCCCGCCTGGCGCCCTCGGCCAACGCCGACACCTGGCGCCAATGGCACCTCGACTGGCAGGTCGCCCCCGGTGAGCACCGCCTGGAGGTGCGCGCCACCGACGCCACCGGCCACACCCAGCCCTCCCAGCGCGTGACGCCCTTCCCCGACGGCGCCACCGGCTGGCACTCCGTCGTGGTGACGGTCCGATGACCACCACGACGAACGTTCCTCAACAGCTCACCACCCATCGAACACCAGCGAAGGAAACGATCATGAACATGCGCCTCATCACACTGCCGGCCCTGGCGGCCGCACTGGCCATGACCGCCGCGTGCAGCGGCACCGGCGGCGACACCGCCGCCGACGTCGCCGCCCCGGCCACCTCCCAACCCCCCGCCTCGACCGGTACCGAGCCCAGCGAGCCGACGGCCTCGCCCATGCCGTTCGGCGCGGCCTGCTCGGCCGTACCCGTCTCCGGAGAGGGCAGCTTCACCGGCATGGCCGACGACCCGGTGGCCACCGCGGCCTCCAACAACCCGGTCCTGTCGACGCTGGTCGCCGCGGTCACAAAGGCCGGCCTGGTCGACACGCTCAACTCCGCCGAAGACATCACCGTGTTCGCCCCCACCGACGACGCCTTCGCCAAGATTCCCAAGGAGACGCTGGACAAGGTGCTGGCCGACAAGAAGATGCTCACCTCCATCCTCACCTACCACGTCGTCTCGGGCCGTAAGACGCCCACCGACCTGGAAAACGGCAGCTTCACCACCCTGCAGGGCGGCAAGGTGACCACCAGCGGCTCCGGAGAGGACTACAAGGCAGACGACGCCACCGTCGTCTGCGGCAATGTGTCCACCCGCAACGCCACCGTCTACCTCGTCGACACCGTGCTGATGCCCAAGAGCTGATCCGCAGGGCCGATCACGATGCCCGCCGTACCGCCGACGCATACAGGCGGTACGGCGGGTGCCGTGTTCGTTGACGGCGCCCGGATCACCGCGCCGGCGTGGCGCTGCGATGCTCCTGCGGGCTGATGCCGTACACCCGCTTGAACGCCGAGCTGAGGGCGAACCCGCTGCCGTAGCCGACCTGCCGGGCGACGGCGTTCAGCGTGGTGTCGGATTGGCGCAGCAGGTCGGCGGCCAGGGCCAGGCGCCACTCGGTCAGGTAGGTCATCGGCGGCGTGCCGACGGCGTTGCGGAAGCACTCGGCCAGCGTCGCCCGTGACACGCCGATCTCGGCGGCGACCCGCGCCAGAGTCCAGTCGTTCGCCGGGTCCTCGTGGAACAGGCGCAGTGCCTCGCCGGCCACCGGGTGGGTGTGGGCTCGGTACCAGGCCGGGGACTCGGCCTCGGGCCGGTCGAACCACACCCGCAGCACCGAGATGAGCAGCAGGTCGAGCAGGCGGTCGAGCACGACGCCCTGGGCCGGCCCCTGTTCGGTGACCTCCCGGGCCAGCACCGGGAGGAGCGTCGAGTCCCAGGTGTCTTCGGACACGACCAGCAGCGGCGGCAGCACGTCGAGCAGGCGCTGGCCGACGGCGCCGACCTCCTCGTACACGCCGAGCAGCAGCTGCACCGACCCGTCGGGGTTGCTGCCCCACGTGCGCACCCCCAGCGCCATCCGCTCGCGCAGATCGACGCCCTCGGGCGTGACGCATCGCTGGCCGGGGTGCACGATGACCTGCGGCGGGGTCGCGGTGTCGTCGCTCATCACGTAGGGGGCCGGCCCACGGATGATGGCGACGTCGCCCGGGCGCAGCCGTACCGGCTCGCCGTGGTCGGGCTCGACGCACGCTTCGCCGCCGAGCATGACGGCGAGGCACAGCGGCGACCCGTCCTGGACCCGGATCGACCATGGGGGATCCAGCACGATGCGGAGGAGGAAGGCGCCGCTGGCTCGCGGTCCCTCAAGTAACCCTGCGAGTGCGTCCACCTCTCAAGAGTAGACGATTGAATATGCATTCCGGCATTTCAGCCATGGAACATCCAGATGGTGTCGTTCAGGCTGGAGACATGACACCAAACGAGCACACGACGTTGGTCCTCGGTGGTACCGGCCGGGTCGGCCGCCGGGTGACCCGGAGGCTGATCGAGCGAGGCGTCAACGTGCGGGTCGGCTCCCGCACCGGCGAGCCCCCGTTCGACTGGGAGGACCCCTCAACCTGGGCCGGCGCCGTCGCCGGCGTCAAGTCGGCCTACCTGATGTACTACCCCGAGGTCGAGTGGCCCGGCGCCGGTGACGCCATCGCCGCCGTGGCCCGGCTGGCGGTCGACGCCGGCGTCGACCGCCTGGTCCTGCTGTCGGCCCGCAACCAGGACGAGGCCGTCCGGTGCGAGGACGCCGTGACGAGCCTCCCGGTCGAGTGGACCATCGTCGCCCCGGCCTCGTTCAACCAGAACTTCGACGAGGGCGTGTTCCTGGAGCCGCTGCGCCACGGCGTGCTGGCCCTGCCCGCCGGCGACAACGCCGACCCGTTCATCGACGCCGGCGACATCGCCGACGTCGTGGTGGCGGCCCTCACCGAGGACGGCCACGTGGGCGAGCGCTACGAGCTGACGGGCCCCCGCCTGTGGACCTTCGCCGAAGGCGTCGCCGAGATCGCCCGGGCGACGGGCCGCGAGCTCCGCTACGTGCCGATCACCCGGGACCGGTTCGCCGACGCGATCGTCGACGACGGCGCCCCGCGCGAGTTCGCCGAGCCGCTGGCCACGCTCATCTCCGAGTTCTTCGACGGCCGGAACAGCTCGCTGGCCGACGGCGTCGAGCGTGCCCTGAACCGCAAGCCCCGCGACTTCGCGGACTGGGTGGCCGAGATCGCCCCCACCGGCGTGTGGGACGCCGCCTAGATGAGTGATTCCAAGGGGTGCCTGGTCTGAGCCTGCGCGGTGGACGCGGCGGCCGTCCACCTCAAGCTGGGGGGTTCGGGCCCGACCTCCCATGCGCGGGTCTTCCCGTCCACCGGGTTCAGGCTGCCGGCGACGGTACGGATCAGCACCTCATCGGCTCCCGGAGCGGGCTGGGGAACCTCCCGGACGGATGGGACTTCGGGCCCGCCGTGGCCGGCCGTGCACGGCGACCTCCTTGGCGGGGCGAACGGACGGGGAATCAGGCGGCGGCGGAGGTGGAGACCTCGGGTCCGGCGTCCTGCGCCGACGTCCGTGTCCGGGGCAGGACGAGATAGGTGAGGGCCAGTCCGATCAGGCTCAGCACCGCGCCCGCCAGGCCGGTCCAGCGCAGAGCGCCGACGGCGACGATCGCGCCGCCGATGACCGAGCCGGCTGCGGCGCCCAGGTTGAAGGCGCCCACATTGACAGAGACGGCCAGGGTCGGAGCGGCGCCCGCGTGGTGCAGGATCAGTCCCTGCAGCGGGGCGATGGTCGCGGTGGCGAGCAGGCCGAGCACCAGGACCGCGGCCACGGCGGTGGGTTGCCACACCGCGGCGAACGGAATGAGCAGGAGCGTCCCCGTCAGCCCGCCGAAGACCCCGCGTACGGTCGCGCTCATCGATTTGTCGGTCAGCTTTCCGGCGGTGAGGTTGCCGAGGAAACTGCCCGCGCCGTAGGCGAGCAGCAGACCGGAGACCGCCGCGGCGGAGAAGCCGGAGACGCGGGTCAGCAGCGGGGCGATGTAGGTGAACACCGTGGCGACCCCGGAGAAGCCCACCGCGGTGGTGGCGATGGCGAGCATGACCGGCCGACGCGTCACCACGCGTATCTCGTCACGCAGTCGCGTGGCCGGCGCCTCCTGCCGGGGCAGCACCGCGGCCAGGAGAACGGTGCCCGCCACGGCAAGAGCGGTCAGCACAGCGAACGGTGCCCGCCATCCGGCACTCTGCCCGAGCAGCGCCCCCAGGGGCACCCCGAGGAGCGTGGCCACGGTGAAGCCGGAGGCGACGGTGGCAATGGCCGAGCCCGCCTTCTCGGCCGGGACCACCCGGGTCGCCGTCACCAGCGCCAGGGCCAGGAAAGCGGCGTGGCTGAGCGAGGACACCACACGGCCCACCAGGAGCAGGCCGAACGAAGGCGCCACGGCGCTGATCGCGCTGCCTGCCGCGAACAGCGCCATCAGGCCGACGGCGAGCCCCTTGCGCGGCAGACGCGCGGTCAGCGGGGCCATGACGGGCCCTCCGACCACCACTCCGAGCGCGTACGCGGTCACCGCTTGTCCAGCGGTTCCCACGGAGACGTCCAGATCAGCTCCGACCTGGGGCAGCAGCCCGGCGATCAGGTACTCCGAGGTACCCACGACGAAGACGCTCGCGCACAATGCCGCGAGCGTCGCGAAACCCTTGTTCACGTTCATGCCGCAGACGCTAAAGTCTCATATCAATATGAGAGTCAAGTCGAGCGGGCAAGGCCCGCGCGGCCGTCAGGAGGTTCTTGTGCGTATCGGTGAGCTGTCCCGGCGGACCGGCGTGGCCGTGTACCTTCTGCGCTACTACGAGGAACAGGGCCTGCTCCACCCGCAGCGGCGCCCCAGCGGTTACCGGGAATACGTCGAAGAGGACGTTGCCGTCGTCCGCCGCATCCGCAGCCTCCTGGCCGCCGGCCTGAACACCTCGACGATCACCACGGTCCTGCCGTGCCTGCGGGACGCCGGCGACCGTCTCGTCCCCACCTGCTCAGACCTGCTCGCCGACCTCCACCGGGAGCGCGACCGCATCGCTCAGATCATCACCGACCTTCAGACCTCCATGAACGCGCTCGATGACGTCATCGCCGCGGCCCCGGCCGACGTCACTCGCCGGGCACCGGCCTCACTCGGCGCATGAACGAAGCGGTTCTCACACGGGCTCGGGGAAGGGCTGGTCGAAGTAGCGGTACTGGCCACCGCCGAACCGGTAACGCCCCATGTCGACCGTGGAGCGGAACCGATCGGTCTCGTCATACAGTCCGGCCAGGCCGGCGCATTCGGCGGGCGTGAGCAGCCCCGGCGGCAGGGCACACCCGTACTCGTCCGGTCACGCCGGACCGGGCTGCCACGTCCCCTGCGCCACCCGCGGCACGAACGCGTCCAGGCCGGTCACCGGGAAGCGCACCGTCTCACCCGTCTCGGCGGACAGGTAAGCGGCCATCATCAGCTCGCTGACCTCGACGCCGTGCCTCAGGTTCTCTCGCGGCTGCCGCCGGGCGAGGAAGTCCGTGGCCACCGCCCGGTTCTCCGTCGTGTACCCGTAGGTCAATGCCTCGTCGGACACAATCGGCAGCAGGCCCTGCTCCGCGCCCTGCTTCTCGACCAGGTCCTCGCCCTCGGGGGAGCGGATCTCACGGCTGAGGAACAGCTGCGCCTCGGTGTTCAGCGTGCTGGCGCTCATCGAGTACTCCGGCCCGAGCAGCTCGAACGTCAGCCGCAGCCCGGGCCCGACGTAGTTCCACGACGTGGTCGCCTCGACGACCGCCACGTCGCCGTCGCCGTTGCGGAACGTGACGGTCGCATGGGCGTAGTCCTCGGCCGGCTGCCGAGTGTAGTCGACGGCACCGCCGAACCGCTCGGCCAGCTGCGCGGCGTGCCGTTTGCGCGACCACTTCAGTGAGGCGATCTGCGCACTCACCGACACCGGAGTGAGCCAGGTCGACTGGTCCACGCCGGGCGGTGTCAGCAGGTACCGGCCGGCCTCGATCGAGTGGCACATCATGTCGCTGAGCACGCCGCCGCCCTGCCGCGTCCCGTCCCAGAACCAGGCGGCGTGCGGGCCGCTGTGCTCCTCGGCGCACCGGGCGAGGTACGGCGTCCCGGCCAGCGCGGCGCCCCGGGCCCAGAGCAGCTCGTGGCCCCGGGTGACGGCGGGCGCGTACACCTGGTTCTCCAGGTACGCGTGCAGCAGCCCGGCGCCCTCGACCAGCTCCAGCACCCGGCGGGCCTCGGCGAGGTTACGGCCGAGCGGCTTCTCGACGGCGACGCCGATGAGGGACGCGCGCCCGGACGTGACCTCGTCGGCGATGGTCTCGATGACGGCCGGCCGGGCGTGGTTCGGCGCCACCACCCAGACGGCGTCGACCCGCGGGTCGCGGACCAGCTCGCGCAGGTCGGTGTAGGCACGCGCGTCTCCGACCCGCAGTTCGCGGCAGCGGTCGGCCAGCGCCTGCGCGCTCTCGGCCCGCGGACTCTGGACGGCGACGATGTCGGCGTCGCGGACGCCGGTCCACGAGGTGACGTGGAAGTTCGCCATGAATCCGGCGCCGACGATGCCGACTCCGAGCCGTTCGCTGTTCTCCATCGTGGAAGGATCCCTAACTCCGAAGGCGTCGCTGCCGCCCGTAGAGCGACAGCAGGACGAGCAGGACGACGCCGTTGACGACGGTGCGCCCGGCGCCGCCGATGTCCAGCGTGGTGAGCAGACTTTGCAGGACGGTCAGCACGACGGCGCCGACCGCGGTGCCGGCGTAGCCGCCGATGCCGCCGGCCAGCAGCGTCCCGCCGATGACGACGGCCGCCACCGACGGCAGCATGTACTGGTCGGCGAGGTCGAGGAAGACCGACTCGGTGTACCCGAGCAGCAGGATGCCGGCCAGCCCGGCGAACGTCGCGGACAGCACGTACGCCAGGATCAGCGTGCGGTCGACCCGGACGCCGGTCAGCTTCGCGGCGATCCGGTTGGACCCGACGGCGAACAGGTTCCAGCCGAACGTGGTGCGGCGCAGCAGCCAGACGGCGAGCAGGCCGAGCAGCAGCCACAGGAACAGCAGCCCGGGCAGGTCGAGGATCACGCGGCCGTTGACCAGCGACGTGAGCGCCGGCGCCGCCCGGCCGCTGGCCTGCCCGCCGGTGTAGGCGAGGATCAGCCCCTGCACCACGCCGATCATGCCCAGCGTCATGACGAACGGCGGGATCCGCAGCAGCGTGATGCCCAGCCCGTTGACCAGCCCGATCGCCGCGGCGACCAGCAGCGCCAGGGCCACGGCCGGCACGATGTCGCCGTCGTCGCCGTCCATCACCCGCGACCCGATGATGGCCGCGAACGTCGCCACCTTGCCGACGGACAGGTCGACGCCGCCGCCACCGGCGATGATCACGATGGTCTGGCCGATCGCGATGACGCCGAGGAACGCCGCCACCCGCATGAGGTTGACCAGCTGGCCGTACTCGGCGAACCCGGGCGAGACGATCTCGCCGACGATCACCAGGACGACGGCGACCGCGCCGGCCAGCGCCACCGGCCCGGGACGCCAGGCGAGGACCCGCCGAGGCGCCTCCACGGTCGGCGCGCTCATGCCGTCGGCCTCCTCTTCTGCAACGCCGGGATGCCGGCCAGGGCCAATGCGAGGATGATCACGGCGCCGTTGACCAGCTGCCGGTACGTCGTCGGTACGTCGGCGAAGAACACGATGTTCGTGACCAGCGCGAGGACGATGGCGCCGAGGATCGACCCGCCCGCCCCACCGCGCCCGCCCGCCAGCGCCGTCCCGCCGATCACCACCGCGGCCACCGACGCGAGCGTCAGCTCGTTGCCGACGAACGGGTCGCCGGAGCCGGTGTTGGCCAGGATCGCCAGCGCCGACAGCGCCGCGAACAGCCCGCCCAGCACGTACGCCCAGACCCGCGTCCGGGTGACCGGTACCAGCGAGGCGTACGCGGCGTCGGCGTCGCCGCCGACGGCGTAGATGTGCCGCAGTAAGCGGTGCCGGCGCAGCACCCACCAGAGCAGCGCGAGCACGAGGATCGCCAGCAGCGCGATCGGCACCCCGAGCACAGCGTCGCGGTACGCCGTCGTGACCTCGAGCGGCACCGAGCCGCCGGGAGTCGGCAGCACCACCAGCGCCAGCCCGGAGAACACGAAGCTGGTCGCGAACGTCGCGACGATCGGCTGCAGCCGCAACAGCGCGACCACCAGCCCGTTCAGTGCGCCGCAGGCCAGCCCGACGCCCAGCGCGGCGGCCGCGGCCAGCGGGAACCGGTCCAGTTGCCCGTCGACGATCTGGACGGCGACGACGCTGGCCAGCGTGACCTGTGCGCCGAGTGAGAGGTCGAGGCCGCCGCTCAGCACCACGACGGTCTGCCCGACGGCGATCGCCACCAGCGGTACGAACGTCGCGAAATTCGAGGTCAGCGCGTAGCTGTTCCAGAAGTTCGGCTGCAGCGCCGAGTTGACGACGACGGCCGCCACCAGCATCGCGACCGTCGCGGCGCCGGACAGCTGGACGCCGGGCAGCCGGATCTCGCGCAGCCGGGCCGGGGTGTTCACAGCGACTCTCCCGGGGCGAGCCGCAGCGCGCTGGACACCAGCCGGGTCTCGGTGATCGCCTCCGCGCTCAGCTCCTCGGCGATGGCGCCCTCGAACAGCACCAGCACGCGGTCGCTCAGCTCGGTCAGCTCGCGGTTGTCGCTGGAGTTGAGGATGACGACGGCACCGTCGTCGGCCAGGCCGCGCACGATCGCGTAGATCTCCTCCTTCGCGGCGACGTCGACGCCCTTGGTGGGGTCGTCGAGCAGCACGACCCGCGGCCGGTCGAGCAGCCACTTGCCGATGACGACCTTCTGCTGGTTGCCGCCGGACAGGGTGGAAACCGGGTCGGCCAGCGAGCCGATCTTGATCTGCAGCCGCTCGACCATCGACCGGGCGGCGCGACGCTCGGCCGCGGCGCCGAGCGCGAGCCTCACCCGGGCCCGGCGGTGCATGCTGGCCAGCGAGAGGTTCTCCTGGATCGGCCGGTGCGCGAACATGCCCTGACGGCCGCGGTCGCCGGGCACCAGGGCGATGCCCGCGCGGGCGGCCCTGGCCGGCGAGGTCAGCGGCAGCGGCCGGCCGTCCAGCAGAGCCTCGCCCGCGGTGACCCGGGCGGCGCCGAACAGCGCGAGCAGCAGCTCGGACTGGCCTTGCCCCTGCAGCCCGCCGAGCCCCAGCACCTCGCCGGCGCGGACGGTGAAGCCGACGTCGCGCAGCTGGTCGGTGGTGAGTCCGCGCACCTCGAGAGTCGCCGCGGCCGACGCCGCCGTGCGGCCCGCGATCGCGTCGGCCGGCGCATCCGCCGTCGCGACGGCCGGCGCTCCCGCGGGGCGGGGCGTCCGGTGCGGCGTGTCGCCGACCATGAGCCGGACCAGTTCGTCCTCGCTGGTGGCCGCCAGGTCGACGGTGCCGACGGTGCGGCCGTTACGGAGCACCGTGGCGCGGTCGCAGAGCGCGAACACCTCGTCCAGCCGGTGCGACGTGAACACCACCAGCACGCCGGCCGCGCGCAGCTCGCGGACCACGTCGAACAGCACCTCGACCTGCTCCTTGTGCAGGGACGCGGTGGCCTCGTCGAGCACGAGGATCCGGGGCTTGCGGGCCAGCGCCTTCGAGACCTCGACGATCTGCTGCTCGCCGGGGCCGAGCGAGCCGGCCGGCCGGTCCAGTGGCAGCCGGCCGGAGAACGCGGCGGAGAACCGTTCCAGCGCGGCGACGGCGCGGTCGCGGGCGGCGCGGTGGTCGAGGAACCCCCACAGGCGAGCCGGCTCCAGCCCGAGCACCACGTTCTGTGTCACCGTCAGGTCGCCGACGATGCTCAGCTGCTGGTAGACGGCGGCGACGCCGAGTGCGTGCGCGTCGCGCGGGCCGCCGATGCGCGCCTTCGCACCGTCGATCCGGATCTCGCCGGAGTCCGGGACGACGGTGCCGGCCAGTGACTTGTCCAGCGTGCTCTTTCCAGAGCCGTTCGGGCCGAGCAGGGCGTGCACCTCACCGCGCACCGCGGTGAGGCTCGCCCCGTCGAGCGCCTGGACGCCGCCGTACCGCTTGCGGACGCCGGTCATCTCCAGCAGTGTGCTCACTGGAAGTATTCCGCTGCCTCGTCGCGGGTCAGCGAACCGTCCAGGCTGTACGCGTTGCCCTCGCCGCCGGCCTCGCCCCAGTACCGGTCGAAGTTGGTCTCGTCGACGGTGTAGGGGATCGGGATGGTGGCGGTGTTGCCGTTGATCTTGCCGGGGGCGAACTTCTTGCCCTCAAGCACGTTGACGGCCACGTGCAACGCGGAGACGGCGCCGCCGGGCGGGTTCACGACGCCGATGCTCTCGAAGTCGTCGGCCCGGGCCTCGTTCCACAGCCGCATGAAGCCGACCCGGGCCTCGCCGGAGATCTTGATCTGGTTCACGCGGCCGGCCGCCTGGACGGCGCGGAACACGCCCTCGGCCATGCCGTCCTGTGACCAGACGCCGTCGAGGTCGGGGTAGGTGGCCAGCAGGTTCGTCATCACCTGTTGCCCGGTGGCCTGGTCCCAGTTGCCGTCGGCGACGGTGAGCACCTTGACGCCGGCCTTGGCGAAGACGTCCTTGGCGGCGTTCCAGCGCATCTCGTTGGCCGGGTGGCCGGCGACGCCGTTGACGACGGCGATGTTGCCGCCCTTGCCGACCTGCTTGGCCAGCCAGTCAGCGGAGATGCGGGCCCACTCGGCCTGGTCGATGACGACGTTCGTGACGTCCTTTGAGGTGACCGCCTGATCGATGGCGAACACCTTGACGCCCTGCTGGGTCGCCTCGCGGAAGACCGCGTCCAGGGCGGTCTCGGAGTTCGGGTTGACGATGATCGCGTCGACGTCGCGGTTGATGAGATTGCGGATCTGCTGGATCTGGCCGTTGACGTCGGTGTCGGCGCTCTCGACGACCAGCTCGTCGACGACGCCCTCCTTCTTGTACTCGGCGAACGCCGCCTCCACCCCCTTGACCATCTGGGTGCGCCACTCGCTGCCGACGAAGCCGTTGCTCAGCCCGATGGTGTAGGGCTTGCCATCGGCCGCGCCGCTGCTGCCGCCGCTGCCGCCGCCGTCGTTCGAGCTGCAGGCCGCCAGGAGCACGGCCACGACGCCGGCCGCGGCGCCGGCGCGCCATCCTCGACTCGGTCTCGGCATCAGGACCACACTCCTTCTCGACGACTTTTCATCCACCGCGAGTAATAAGTGGCCCAATGGTGCCCCACGGCCGGGGGTGCCGTCTACCGTTCGCGGCGACCTTTCCGGCGCGAACGGATCGCTGTCAGCGGGTGGCCTGGACGTAGGCGGAGTCGCTCACCAGACGCGCGGCCAGCTCGGCGGCGCCGACGATCACGGCGTCGTCGCCCAGCGCGGACGCGGCCAGCCGCGGCACGTGCGGGATCCGGCCGACGAGCCGGTCGCGCAGGCCGGGTGTGATGAGATCGGCCGCGCCGCCCATCTCGCCGCCGACGATGACCAGCTCCGGGTCCAGCACCGTGCACAGGTTGGCGACGGCCAGCGCGACGTAGTCGAGCGTCTCCTCCAGCAGCGCCCCCGCCTCGACGCTGCCGCCCCTGACCAGGTTGAACACGTCGGCGGCGGTGAGCGGCCGGTCCGCAGGGGCGGCGATGCCGCGCTCGCGGGCCTGCCGGGTCAGCCCGGCCGACCCGACCCGGCTCTCCAGGTCGCCGAAGCCGGGGAAGAACCGGGCCAGCGAGGAACGTTCCAGCAGCATGTAGCCGATCTCGCCGGCCGCCGCACGTGAGCCGCGGTGCAGCCGGCCCCCGGTGATGATGCCGACGCCGATGCCGGTGCCCAGCACGACGGCGACGAGGTCCTGGACGCCCTGGCCGGCGCCGCGGTGGTGCTCACCGACGGCCAGCAGGTTGGCGTCGTTCTCGACCACGATGGGGAGTCTGGTGCGGTCGTGCAGCAGCGAGCCGACCGGCACCTCGCGCCAGTCGAGTGCGGGCGCCCAGGTCACGCGCCCGTCGGCGCCGTCGACGACGCCCGGGACGGCGACCCCCACGGCCTGGCTGGGCTGGCCCCGCTCGCCGGCGGCGGTGCCCAGTTCGGTGACGACGGAGAGCGCCTCCTCCAGGCGGATGATCGCCCGGTCGGTGGCGTGCAGCACGTCGGGGACCACGGGGCGCTGTACCCGGTGGACGATGGTTCCGTCGAAGTCGACCAGCGCGCCCTCGGTGCGGGTGGCGCCCACGTGGACCACCGACACGAGGTGCGCCCGGCCGCTGTAGCGCAGCAGGATCGACGGCCGCCCGCCGGTGGACGGCTGGTGCCCGTCGACGATGACCAGGCCCTTGTGCAGCAACTGTCCGGCCAGCCGGTTCACGGTGGCGGCGCTGAGGCCGGTGCGGGCGCCGATCTCCTGCCGCGACAGCGGCCCGTGCTGCCGCAGCACGTCGAGGATCGCGGTCTGGTTCACCCGCGAGACGGTGCCGGCGTTGGCCGTCGAGGAGGTCGGACCGGACATGGCTGCTCCCTCTGGGGTTTTCTATCAGGCTGATACTGTATCCATCCCCAACGCGTTCGAGACTGGAGACGCCGCCCGTGGTGATGCCCGGAACCGACCGTACCGGCCTGGCCGGCCCGCTGCGCCGGGCGCTCGCCGAGGCCGGCTGGCTGCCGTCGAGTGGTGCCGAGCCGGCCCTGCCCGATCAGGTGTTCCGGGGAGACGCGGCCGAGCCGGTGGTGGGCGTCGACCTGGGCGGCACCAAGCTGCACGCGGTGCTCTACGACCCCGCCCGGCACCGGCTGCTGGATCGCGTCGAGCGCACCGATCCGCGTGGCGGAACGGCCGTGACCAGCCAGATCGCCCAGTTGGTGGCGTCGCTGACGGCGGCCGCGGGCAGCGCGGGACGGCCGCGGGTGGCCGTCGGCTGTCCCGGCGCCCCGGATCCGGTCACCGGCGCCGTCGGGCACGCGCCCAACATCCCGGGCTGGGACCGGATGAACGTTCCCGCCGACCTCGAGGCCCGCCTGGGTACTCGGCCCCTGGTGCACAACGACGCGAACCTGGCAGCCTGGGGCGAGCACGTCTGGCAGCCGGGCGGCGGCGGTGAGCTCGCGTTCGTCGCGGTCGGGACCGGGGTCGGGCTCGGCCTGGTGCTGGGTGGCCGGATGCACGCGGGCAGCCGCGGGCTGGCGGGCGAGGTGGCCGACCTGCCGTTCGGCGCGGACCCGTTCGACCGGGCCAACCTGGTGCACGGACCACTGGAGCAGCAGGTCAGCGGCGGTGGCATCGAGCGTCGCTACCATGAGCTGGCCGGCCTGCGGCGTCCGGCGCCGGAGGTGTTCGCGGCCGCGGCAGGCGGTGACGGCGCGGCCGCGCAGGTGCTGGACGAACTGGGCCGGCTGCTGGCGCTGGCGATCCGGGCGATCCGGGCGATCGTCGATCCCGCGACGTTCGTGCTGGGCGGCGGGATCGGCTCGCGGCCGGAGACACTGGCCGCCACCCGGCGCTGGCTGACCGTCACCGAGGGCGAGTCACTGCAGGTCAGGGCCAGCACGTTCGGGACCCGCGCGGCGGTCGCCGGAGCGCTGGCCGCCGCACTCGAGTCTAACCGGTCGAAAGTTTAGGATCACCGCGACAAGAAAGTTTCTCCCTTTCTGCCCGTGAGGGGTTCCGATGATGATCCGTCGAAGGTACCTTCACAGAAATCAGCGGTCTGCTCGGCGTTTCGATTCGTGCTGAGCAGATCTCTCGATTGGCACACCCTCGACCCCCCGAAGGAGTGGCCATGGCCAGGACTGTGACAGGACGATTGGCGACGGCGGGAGCGCTGGCGGTGGTGATCGCCGGCTCACTGATGGGGACGGCGATGGCCGCGCCCCGCGCGGACCCGTCAGACGGATCACCCGGAGCGGCGGCGGCCGACGCCTGCCCGGCCGGCTGGTCCACCGAGACCACGATCCGGTTCGGCCCGAAGCGCGTCGACACCGGCATCCCCAACCCCGGACGCGACGACGGCTGCACCCTGCTCGACGTCATCTGGCAAGAGGAGCCGTTCGCCACCCACGGCCGATTCGTCGCCACCGTCGTGCGTGCCACCCGCGAGTTCCGCGGTCTCGGCCTGCTCGACGCGAGAGAGGCGGCCACCATCCGCTCGGCCGCCGCCCGCTCGGCCGTCGGTGGCCCGGCCGACGACTCGGTTCCGAACACCTGCACCGATCGCGTGGCGCTGACGTTCGACGACGGCCCCTCGTTCTACCGCGCCCAGACGCTGGCGATCCTGCGCGAGAAGCAGGTCACCGCGACATTCTTCGACGTGGGCATGCGCATCGACGCCAACCCGCGGCTTCCGGCGTTCGAGCGGCGCGAGGGTCACCTCGTGCTCAACCACACCTACGAGCACCCCAACCTCAATCAGGTCACCGTGCCGAGGCTCCAGACCGAGATGCGGACCACCGAGGAGGCGCTGGACCGGGCCGGCGTCAAGCGGCCGTTCGTCGGCATGCGTCCGCCGTTCCTCGCGGCGAACGCGCCGGTCCGGGCCGAGCTTGAGCGGCTGGGCTTCACGGTCATCAGCGGCGACATCGACGCGGCGGACTGGCTGCCGGACCGGCCGGCCGAACAGTTGCGGGCCGACATCGCCGATGGCATCGCCGAGGGACGGCGGAACATCTTCCTGCACGACGGCCCCATCGACACCGTCGCCGGGCCGGAGCTGATGAAGGCGCTACCGCTGATCATCGACGACATCCGGGCGGCCGGGCTGTGTTTCGGCACGTTCGACAGCACCGGCGCGATCGTCGCCGACCGGTACGTCTCAAGCGGTGAGCCGATCCCGTCCGTCGTCAACGCGGTGCCGTACCTGCCGCTGGCGTTCGGCGGCGGGCTGCCGCCGGAGCCGTATGAGATCATCACGCCGACGCCGGTCACCCCGGCCGCGACGACGGCCGTAGCCTCGGTCGCGACGAAAGCCTCGGTCGCGACGAAAGCCTCGGCTGCGAGCGCCGCGAGCGCCGCGAGCGCCGCGGCCGACGAGTGCCCGAACGGCTGGTCATCAGAGGAGACGGTCTGGTTCGGCCCGCCGCGCGTCGACACCGGCATCGCCAACCCCGGGGGCCCCGACGGCTGCACCCTGCTGGACCGCGTCTGGGAGCGGGAGCCGTTCACCACCCACGGCGCCTTCGTGTCCGCCGCTCGCGCGGCCGCCGACGAGTTCGTCGCCGCCGGCCTGCTCAGTAGCCGGGACCGGGCCCGCGTCGTCTCGGCCGCCGCCCGCACCCGCGTCGGCGGCCCGCGCGACACGTCCGTCCCGAACACCTGCGACCGCCGGCTGGCCATCCAGTTCGACGACGGCCCGTCCCACTACCGGACCGAGACGCTGCGGATCCTCCGCGAGAAGCAGGTGACCGGCGTGTTCATGGACACCGGCACCCGGGTCGAGGCGAACCCGCACTTCGCCCGGTTCCAGCTGGCCGAGGGGCACGAGCTGCTCAACCACACCTACAGTCACGCGAACCTCAATCAGGTGCTGGCCGGCGAGGGTCCCGACGGCGTCCGCCGCGAGATCCAGGCCGCGGAGGCCGCGTTCGCCGCGGTCGGTGCCCCGATCTCGTTCCGGGGCATCCGCCCGCCGTTCGGCGCCGCGAACGCGCAGGTACGGCAGATCATCGCGGACATGGGCTACACGGACTACATGACCCGCATCGGCACCGACGACTGGCTGCCTGAGCGCACGCCGCAGGAGATCAGCGACGCGATCGTCGAGCAGCTGTACCCGGGCGCGATCATCTCGCTGCACGACGGCCCGTACGACACCACTGCCGGCCCGGGCACGAACGGGGGACTGGCGCTGCTCATCGACGCGGCCCGCGAGCGAGGCTACTGCTTCGGCACCGTCGACCGCCACGGCGGCGTGGTGGCGGACCGGTTGATCCCGACGGGCAAGCCGATCCCGGTGGTCGAGAACCCGGTGCCGTATGCGCCGCTGGTCTCCTCGGGTGAACCACCGAAGCCGTACGTGATCCTCGACTGACTCAGGAGGTGGGCCCCCCGGTCGGCTCGGCTGAGGCATCGGGGATTCAGCGAAACGATTCCGTCGACATTTCTTTCATCGAGCGACCGGACCGTCATCGCCTCCCTGCCGTCGCCGCGGCATGGGTGGCGGTCCGGCCACCCATTTTGACGCCCTCCGACCAAGGAGAAGCATCACATGAACGGTAGCGCAAAGAGGACCCTGCTGGCGGGGGCGGCAGCCGCCGCCGTCCTGGCGGGGCTCCTGACGGCACCATCGATCGCGGTCGCGCAGGACGATTCGGCGCCGCCCGACTCCGCCTTCCAGAAGGTGACGCTCAACGACACGCCCGGCGAACCCGTCGACCTCGCGGTCCTGCCGGACAGCCGGGTTCTGCACACCACGCGCGACGGAACGGTGTGGATGCACGACCCGGCCACCGGCCTCAACACGAAGGCCGCCGAACTCGACGTGTACGAGCACGACGAGGAAGGCCTGCAGAGCATCGCGCTCGACCCGGACTTCGGCAAGAAGAACACCTGGGTCTACCTGTACTACTCCCCGCCGATGGACACCCCCGTCGACGACCCGTCGACGCCCGACGTGAACGAGGGCGACGCCCCCAACACGGGCACGGCGGCGGACTGGGAGCGCTTCGAGGGCGTGATCCGGCTCTCCCGCTTCCAGTTCACGAAGAACAAGATCGACCTGGGGAGCGAGCAGCAGATCCTCGACGTCCCGGTCGACCGGGGCATCTGCTGCCACGTCGGCGGCGACATCGTCTTCGACGCCGCGGGCAACCTCTACCTGTCGACCGGTGACGACACCAACCCGTTCTCCTCCGACGGCTACACCCCGATCGACGAGCGGCCGGACCGTAACCCGTCCTACGACGCCCAGCGCAGCTCCGGCAACACCAACGACCTGCGCGGCAAGGTCCTGCGGATCCATCCGAAGAACGGCGGTGGCTACACCGTCCCCAAGGGCAACCTGTTCGCGCCCGGCACCGCGAAGACCCGGCCCGAGATCTACGCGATGGGACTGCGCAACCCCTTCCGCATCGAGATCAACCGCAAGAACGGCGACCTGTACGTCGCGGATTACTCGCCCGACGCCGACGAGGCCAGCCCCGCCCGGGGGCCCGCCGGATACGGTAAGTGGGCGATCGTCCGCAAGCCGGCCAACTACGGATGGCCGTACTGCGCGACCGCGGAACTGCCCTACGTGGACTACGACTTCGGCACCGGCGCGTCCGGAGCCCCCTTCGACTGCGCGGCACCGGTGAACGAGTCCCCGCACAACACCGGCCTGCGCAAACTGCCGCCGGTCCAGCAGCCGGACGTGTGGTACCCCTACAGCAGCTCCGCGGAGTTCCCCGAGCTCGGCACGGGCGGCATCGGCCCGATGGCGGGCCCCGTGTACCACTTCGACAAGAAGGCGACGCACGGCCGCACCCCGAGGGCCTGGCCGAAGTACTTCGACGGGGCGCCCCTGTTCTACGAGTGGACGCGCGACTACACGAAGGCCTTCCGCCTGAACAGGGACGGCAAGCTCTCGAAGATCGAGTCGGTCCTGCCGTCGATCACGTTCGACAACGGCATGGACATGGAGTTCGGCCCTGACGGCGCCCTCTACGTCCTTGAGTACGGCGACGGTTACTTCGCCGAGAACCCCGACGCGCAGTTGGCCCGCATCGACTACATCGGCCAGGGCGGCAACCACTCGCCGACCCCGAAGGCGTCGGCCGACAAGATCAACGGCGTCGCCCCGCTCACCGTGACGTTCTCGAGCGAGGGCACCGTGGACGCCGACGGAGACCGGCTCCGTTACGAGTGGGATTTCGACGCCGACGGCAGGGTGGACTCGCGGCAGGCCAACCCCACGTTCACGTACAAGGAGAACGGCCTCTACCGGGCGACCCTGAAGGTGACCGACGTGGGCGGTCCTCAGCGCGGCCGCTCGGCGGCGACCTCCGTCGAGATCGTGGTCGGGAACGCGGCGCCGGTCGTGGAACTCGTCCAGCCGGTCGAGGGGCAGACGTTCCACTTCGGCGACGTCGTGCACTACGAGGTGCGGGTGACCGATGACCAGGCGGTCGACTGCTCCCGCGTCCAGGTGACCTACATCCTCGGCCACGACCAGCACGGGCACCCGCAGACGACCGCGAACGGATGCACCGGCTCCATCACGACCACCGTGCCGTCGGGGCACGACCCGGAGACCGACGATCTCAGCGGTGTCTTCGCCGCCACGTACACCGACGCGGGCGCCGACGGCCTGCCGGCCCTGACCGGTACCGATGAAGTGGTGCTGCAGCCGGCCGACTGAGGCACCGGGAACGGCGGCCGGGACGGACACGTCGCGCTGGTGCGAGCACCCGCGGCCTGTCCGTCCCGGCGGCCCTCTCCGCCTCGCGGTGCCGTCGGAACCGCGAGGCGGACGCAACCCGCCAGAGGCCGTCGTGGCCCGGACCTGTTCAACTGAAGGGGGAATCCTGTCATGCGTAGAAGTAAGAAGTCGGCGGCCTTCACCGGCGGCCTGCTCGCCGCCGCCGTCGCGGGAAGCCTCGTGGCACCCCCGGCGATCGCGGCGGAGGCGTCGTGCGCCGCTCCCGACGCCAGGCCGACAGTCCGGTTCCTGGACGCCGACAGCGGTGTGGCGAACAGGGTCGCCAAGGGTGGCTGCACGATCAACGACCTGATCGACGACGAGAGCGCGTGGAACAACCACGGCAGGTTCGTCAGCCATGTGGGACAGGTCACGCGCACCCTCGCCGGCTCCGGGGTGATCAGCGCCCGGGAGCGCTCGACGCTCGTCAAGACCGCTGCCCGGTCCGGCATCGGGCGCTCCAACGGCCCTCGGCCATACAAGGTGATCTTCGACGGGTCACAGGCGTCCTTCGACGCCTGGGGATACGTCGGCGGCCGCGGCTTCACCCGCCGCGACGACGGCTCCATGGTGACGGTGAACTCACCCACGGGCGGTGGCCTGGGGCTGCTCTGGTACAAGGCGGAGCAGTTCGGAGACTTCTCGCTGCGCCTCCAGTTCCGCGACGAGCGAGCCGGGAGCGCGCGGTCGAACAGCGGCGTGTTCGTGCGGTTCCCCGGTGTCGACCCCGCCGCCAACCCCGAGTGCGAGACGAACGACCCGGCATGGGTCTCGGTCAACTGCGGCCATGAGATCCAGATCAACGACTCCCCGGAGAGCGGCGGCAACGACCCCCGCAAGACAGGGTCCGTGTACGGCTTCGCCGACCTCACCCTCGCCCAGGCCCGGCCTACCGACAAGAACGTCTGGAACGACCTCGAGATTCGCGTGGCCGGCCAACGCTACACGGTGATCCGTAACGGCGAGATCGTCAACGAGTTCGAGAACGTCCCCGGCATCCCGTTCCCGGGGCGTCCGACAGACCCCGGCACGAGCGGGCGGCAGTTCGAGCGGGGCCACATCGGGCTGCAGAACCATGACGGCGGCTCGGTCTTCGCGTTCCGCAACGTCCGGGTGCGGGACCTGTCGAACGTGGAATGCGGTCGCTAGGAATCCGGAGACGGGCGGCGCTTCGTGTTTTCTTACGGCGTCGCGCCGCCCGCGAACCGGCTTCGGACGGCCGCCGCGCCGACCACGCTCGTGGGCTGGGGCCTGGCCCTCCGGCGACTTCTCGGCCCCATCTCGCCGGTGAGACGCTCGGGTCGTCCGGGGCGGCGGGGTTCGGGTGGTGCCGAAGACCGCGGGCGCGCCGTCCCGGCCGTCCGGACGGCTATCCCGGCTGGAGGGCTTCGGCGAGGCTCAGGAGCTGGTTCGGGTGCTCCTGCTGAGTCAGCCGGACGGTCGTCTCGTAGCGGTCGGTGTCGAGCAGCTGCCATTTGACGCCCTCGTACAGCCAGTCCTCCAGGATCTGGATGTACACCTCGACGTCCGGCCTTCCGGCGATCTCGTGGTCGCACAGGCCGTCGCCGGAGCGGAACTGGGACTGGAGGTCGGTGAATTCTCCGGCCACCCGCTGGAAGTCCTTCGCCGCACGCTCGACGTTCGTCTGCAGATCGCCGCCGTACTCCTCTTGCAGCGACAGGACGAGGTTGTCCCGGATGCCGCGCAAGAGGTCCGCCTTCAGGCCGATGATGTCGTTGGCATAGGCGATGGCGATCGTGCTCGCCCTGCTGATCCGCCTCAGGAACGGATGCCGGATCAGCTCGCGCGGCAGTTCGATGCCGTACGCGAATTCCGACATGGTGAAGACGGCCTGCGCCGCCGTGGCGAGCGGTCGCAGCTCGCTGGCCTTGCCGAAGGGATTCACGCGGCCGCTGCGAACCAGCTCGGCCTCTTCCACGGCGGTCCGGAGATAGACGCCGAGTTCCTCGCGGAGCCGGTGCCGCCAGTCGAGCGAGGTGTCCTGCTGGATCCGCGTCCAGAGCTCCCGCATGCTGCGGGCCGCGGCGAGGTCCAGGCGCCGGCACTCCCGCTCGGATTCGGCGAACCAGGTGAGGACGATGTCGGTCACGCCGGCCACGTCTTCGCGGAGGAGGAACCTCCCCAGCTGCTCGGCCTAGTCATCGTAGATGAAGAACCACGTCTGGAGTTTGCCGTAGGTTTCGCGGCGATCTTTCGAGACGGCACCCGGAACCACGTAGGCGCACATCGTCCCGATGTTCTGTGAGGCGTAGTAGCGGTCGGCCGTTTCGGTCGTCAGGAGTCCCGTCCCGCGGGCGAACGCGGCCACCACTCCGTCGAGGTCCGATCCCCAGGACGCCTTCCGGTCACCGGGAATCAGCTGTAACTCCGGGAGGTCGAACAGCCTCGTCGGGTCAATGACCGGCATCGGGATTCCAGCCTTTCGTAGCATCATTGCGCGGGCCCTCGGCTCGGACTTCGGCACGCATGCGCAGATTCCGCGGATACAGGGCGGCGCTCTTCGCCGGCGTCACCGGCGGTCCGGCGACGTGACGCAGAGTCCACCGGGAGGCGATGGTGGCCAGGGCCAGCGTGGCTTCGGTGACAGCGAAGGTGTCGCCTATGCATTTGCGGCTTCCGCCGCCGAAAGGAACCAGGGTGTGGCGTCCCGGCTGGACCCGGTCGGGCAGCCACCGGTCGGGGTCGAACCGGTCGGGCGCGTCGAAGAGGTCCGCACGACGGTGGAGGAGGTACGGGCTGTAGATGACGGTCGTGTTCTCGGGGATCCGGTGGCCGCCGAGCAGGGCGTCGGCGGTGGTGGTCCGGGTGAAGATCCAGCCCGGCGGATACAGCCGCAGGGTCTCGGTGACGATACGGCCGGTCAGCTTCAGGTGCGGCAGGTCGGTGTGGGTGGCCGGCCTGCCGTCCAGGACGGCGTCGACCTCGCCGTGCAGGGCGCGCTCGACCTCCGGATGCCCGGCGACCAGGTGCAACGCCCACGCGAGGGCCGAGGCGGTGGTCTCGGTGCCGGCCAGGATGAACATCATCGTGTTATCGGTGATCTCCGTGTCGGACAGGTCCCGGCCCGCCGTCTCGGAGCCGTCGTCGCGTGCGGCCAGGAGGGCCGACAGGAGGTCGCCGTGATCGGTGCCGTCGGCGCGGCGATCGGCGAGCACGGCGTGGATGTTCCGGTGCATCCGTGCGACGGCCTGCCTGTAGCGGCGGTTACCCCGGGTCGGCAGCCGGTTGAGCGATCGCGGTGTCAGCATCCGCCGGTACGCGCTGTCGAAGATCGTGACGATGTCCTCGTGCAGCCGGTCATGACCGGCCTGAGCCGGCAGGGAACTGGAGAACATGGTCGCCAGGAGGATCTTGGAGGTGATCCCCATCATCTCGGCGTAGATGTCAAGGACCCTTCCGGGCCGCTATGACCGGGTGGCGTCGGTGATGTGCTCGATCATGATGCCGGCGTAGCCCGGCATGCGTGCCTGGTGGAACGCGGGCTGTGCCAGGCGCCGCTGACGCCGGTGCAGGCTGTGCGGACAGGTGCCCAGGCTGTCGCCGACGAACTCCCGGGCCTTCTCGATGAGCACCCCGCCCTTGTCGAAGGTCCGGTCCTCCATCAGGAGCCGATGGTTCAGTTCCGGATCGCACACCACGACCGCCTTGGTCGGGCCGACGCGCACCTCGACCAGGTCCCCGCGGCCGGGCAGCGACGACAGGAACGCCAGCGGATCGCGGATCAGCGGAAGCAGATGGCCGAGGAGCGGCAGGCGTCCGGGAGCCACCGGCACAGCGGCTGGTTCTGACGTGCTGTGCAATGCCCGATATCCCTTCACGTCCCCTGGCCGCTTCGGAGCGCCCGTCCACAAGCATCCGCCAAGCCACCCGCCCTGATCAAGACATTGGCCCTTGCAGGCCGTCTCGAACAGCGCCCATGCGTGCGTCTTCGGGCCGGCGGGGCCGGGCCGGCGCCGTTCAGGACGGCTGCGAGCTTCCAGCCGAGGTTGTAGGCGTCGCCGGCTCCGCCGAACTCGGGGTGATTCACCCGTGCCCCGGCTGGGCTCGGAAGTCTATGATGAGCTTTTCGGTAAGCGCTTTCCGGCATGGTTGGTCCATCGAAGCGGCTCAGCGGAGGAAAGGCATCTTGATGAGGTTGGCGTTCAGCACACTCGGCATGCCGGGGCAAGTCCTGGACGAGGCCGTCGCGACGGCCGTGGAGTACGGGTGTGCCGGGCTTGAACTCCGTCTTCACCCCGACACAGGAGTACACGCCGGGCTCTCCGCTCAGCGGCGAACGGCGATCCGCGCGACCGTCGGCGGACTGGAGATCGCGGCTCTCGCCGGGTACGTCCGGATCGCCGCGGCCGGTCCGGACGAGCCCGTCGTGCGGGCGCTGGGGGAGGACCTGCGGCTCGCGGCCGACCTGGGCGCTCCCACCGTGCGGGTGTTCCCCGGCGGGGAGGACGTCGAGGCGGGGGCGCGGCGGTTGCGCGCGGTGGCGGGCCTGTGCGCGGAGTCCGGGGTCCGGGTGCTGGTGGAGACCCATGACGCGATGCCGACCGGTGCGGCGGTCGGGCGGCTGCTGGACGCGGCGGGTGTGCCCGAGGCGGCGGGTGCGCTGTGGGACGTGCTGCACCCGTGGCGTCACGGCGAGGAGCCCGCCCAGACCCTGGAGACGCTCGGTGAGCACCTGGCGTACGTGCAGGTCAAGGACGCGGTCTCGGCCGTCGACACGACTCCGGTGCCGATGGGGGAGGGCGGGGTTCCCCTCGACGAGTGCGGCGATCTGCTGCGCGGCTTCGGGGGATGGGTCTCCCTGGAGTGGGAGCGCACCTGGTATCCGCGGGTGGCGCCGGTGGAGGAGATCCTTCCCGGAGCCCGAGAGTGGGTCACCCGCTTCTCGTCGTGACCTCCGTCGAGGTGAGCACCTGGGCACGCACGACGAGGTACGGTCGCCAGGAGTCTCGCGCGGCCAGTGAGCCTTTCCGCGCGACAGTGTGATTGCCGACCGCTGTTGAGCAGTGTGGTTGTGGCCGACGGTACGGTGGCGGGTGACTCAGATCCTCTGCGGTCTTATCTGGTCATATGACATCTGTATCTGTCGAGCTGAGCGTGTTGGCGTAGCGATGCTCGTCCTGAACGGCGGACGTTGCAGGGGATTGTCGGCTTCGCGGACAGCACAGGGCTGACACCGCGGCGGTCGCCCACCGTGGTCAGTGCGGGAGTTCCGCGTCTCGGTGGGCCTGTTTCGGCAGGAGGAATCCGGCCAGGAAGGTCAGCGCGATCATCCCGGCGACGATCCAGAAGGTGTTGCGGGCGGCGGCGGTGGGGTCGGTGTCCAGCGTGCTGAAGAACACGGTGCCGAGTACGGCCGTTCCGAGCGCGCCACCGACCTGTTGAAGGGCGGTGAGGGTGCCGGAGGCCGAGCCGGTCTCGTGCGGGTCGACGCCGGCGAGCACGATGTCGAAGTAGGGCCCCATGATCAGTCCGGCCCCCATGCCGGTGACGAGCAGGGCGGGGGCGAGCTGCCAGAAGCCTGCCTCCGAGCCCAGCAGCGGCAGGAGGATCAGAACGCCGGCCGTCATGGTCACGGCTCCGGCGTGCAGGACCTTGCGGCCGTGACGCATGACCGCCTGGACCACGCCCATGCCGACGATCATTCCGATGGACAGCGGGATGCCCGCCACCGCGGCCCGCAACGGGGAGAAGCCGAGGCCGAGCTGGAGGTAGAGGTTGAAGACCAGGCCGAACCCGGAGAAGGCGGCGAAATAGATCGTTCCGGTGGCCATGCCGCCGAGGAAGGCCCGCTTGCGGAACAGGCTCGCCAGGATCAGCGGGTCGCCGCCCGCGCGGCTCCTGTGCACCTCGTACCTGCCGAACAGGACGAACACCGCGGCGGAGCCGGCCATCATCGCGAACGTCCAGGCGGGCCAGCCGTACTCACGGCCTTGAACCAGCGGGAAGACGAGCAGCAGCGAACCGGTGGAGGCGAGGACCGCGCCGGGCAGGTCAAGCCGGACCCCCCGGGTCGGGCGGGTGGCGGGCAGGAACTTGATCGCGGCGAGTATGGCGATCAGGCCGATCGGCAGGTTGATCAGAAAGATCATGCGCCAGCCGGTGCCGAAGAAATCGGCGTCGACCAGCCACCCCGCCAGGGTCGGGCCTCCCACCGCCGACAGCCCCATGATCGGGCCCATCGCGCCGAAGGCCGCCTGCAGCTCTCTGGGCGGGAACATCTCCTTCATCATGCCGAAGCCCTGGGGGATCATGGCCGCACCGAACAAACCCTGCAGTACGCGGGCGGCGATCACCGTCTCCGGGCCGCCTGCGACGGCGCACAGCAGGGAACCGGCCACGAAACCACTCGCGCCGATGAGGAACATGCGCTTGCGGCCGACGATGTCGCCCAGCCTGCCGCCGACGAGCAGGCCGGCGGTCATGGCCAGGGTGTAGGCCACGCCCAGCCATTGGATGAGGGAGGTGCCGCCGCCGAGGTCGGCTCGGATGGTCGGGCCGGCGATGCTGGTGACGGTGGCGTCCAGCAGTTCCATCACCGAGCCGGTGAGAATCACCATCAGGGCGGGCCAGCGCCACCTGTAGGGGGCGGCAGGGGCGGGCGGCGTCGCGAGGGATGTCAGGTTGTCGGTCATCAGGTCTCCACGTTGCGGGACGAATCGACCGGACCGGGCCGTTGAGGCAGCGGCCGGCGCGGGGCAGGGAAGCGGGTGTCTCGTTCGGGGCGGAACGGGACACCCGTGTGAGAGGCGGCGGTCAGCGGAAGTCCGCGAGGTGGTCGCGGGCCCATTCGGCGTAGTCGCGCGGGGCGCGCCCGGTGACCTGTTCCACGTCCGGCCAGACGCGCATCAGCGCGGACCAGTCCTGGTCGGCGTAGCCGTCGGCGCCGGACGCCGCGCCGCCGTCGTACTCGACGAAGCCGAGCATGAGGTCGGCGGTCTCCGCGGAGAATCCGCCCTGGGCCTTCATCAGCTCCCGGGCGCGCTCGCGGGTGACCTCCTCGTAGCGGACCTGTTCTCCGAGCGCTTGGCCGATGGCCCGGACCTGCTCGCGGACGGTGACCAGTGCGGGCCCGGTCAGGGTGTAGGCCTTGCCGTGGTGGCCGTCGTGCAACAGGGCGGCCACGGCGACGGCGGCGATGTCGGCCTCGTGGATCAGATTCATCGGCTCGTCCGCGAACGGGTAGCGCACCACGCGCTCGGCCCGGATGGACGGCGCCCAGATCTGCGACATGTTCGCCATGAATCCGCAGGGCCGTACGTGGGTCCATTCCAGCCCGGATTCCTCGACCGCTCGCTCCACCGGGTTGGTGTGCAGGCCGGCGGTCACCGAGGCCGCCGACAGCACCACGACGCGCCGTACTCCGGCTTGCGCGGCCAGCGTGACGATCTCCCGAGCGGTCTGCTCCACCGAGAACAGGTACATCCGCTCCACGCCCCTCAGCGCGTCCGCCACGCTCTGCGGCGCGGTGAGATCGCCCTCGACGACCTCTACCTGCGGCGGCAGCCCGGCCGCCACCGGGTTCCTGGTCAGCGCCCGCACACTTACGCCTGCCCCCACGAGCCGGTCCACCACGTGACGGCCGACGACCCCCGTCGCCCCGGTCACCAAGATCTTCATGTGCGTTCCCTCCGTCGTGTCGTTCACGGAGGCAAAGCTAGGATTTATTCAGGTCACTATCTGGCCGGAGTGCCGAGGATTCTGGATTCATGGCGAACACGAGCGCGCGCATGCTGCGTCTGCTGTCCCTGCTGCAGAGTCACCGCTACTGGCCCGGAGTGGAGCTCGCCGAGCGGCTGGAGGTGAGCGAGCGCACCCTGCGCCGCGACATCGAGCGCCTGCGCGAGCTGGGATACCCGGTCGACGCCAGCCGCGGCGTCGCCGGCGGCTACCAACTCCAATCCGGTACGGCCATGCCCCCTCTGCTGCTCGACGACGACGAGGCCGTCGCCATCGCGGTCGGCCTGCGCACCGGCGCCGGCGGCACCGTCGAGGGCATCGAGGAGACCTCGCTGCGCGCCCTGGCCAAGGTCGTCCAGGTGATGCCGCCACGCCTGCGCCGCCGCGTCGACGCCGTGTCGGCCTACACCGTCGCCCCCGCGGCGCCCGGCCCCCGGGTCGGCGCGACCACCCTCACCGTGATCGCCCAGGCCTGCCGCGACGACGAACGGCTCACCTTCACCTATGCCACCCCCTCAGGGGAGCCGGCCACCCGGCTGGTGGAACCGCACCGGCTGGTCTCGCTCAAGCGTCGCTGGTACCTGGCCGCCTGGGACCTCGATCGCGCCGACTGGCGCGTCTTCCGCCTCGACCGCCTCACCGGCCCGGCCACCGTCGGAGCTCGTTTCCGCCGGCGGGAGTTGCCCGCGGCCGACGCCGCCGCGTTCGTCCAGGACCGGTTCGACGTCCGTCCCACCCGCTACGACATCGTGGTCCACCTCCACGCCCCGCCCGGTGACGTCGAGCAGGTCGTCGCCGTCACCGGAGGAAGGGCCGAGCCCGTCGACGAGCACTCCTGCCGACTGCACATGAGCGTCGACGCCTTCGACTGGCCGATCATGATCCTCGCGGCGGTGGGCGCCGAGTTCGACGTCGTCCAGCCCGCCGAGTTCCGCGACCACATCCACGCCATGGGCGAGCTCTTTCTGCGGGCCGGCGGATCACGTCAGGCCGCGCCTCAGCGGCGCCGGTGACGGTCGTACGGCGGGCCGCGTCGTCCTCACAGCCCGAGGACGCCGTCTACTCAGGCCAGATTCTGACCTGTAGTCCCGTTAGCGTCGATCACGTTCCCACCCAACGCCAGGAGGCAGCCAGATGACCGTCAAAGCAGTTCCCGACGGCTATGCGACCGTGACGCCGTGGCTCATCTCCACCGACACCGCCAAGCTCATGGAGTATGTGAAGGAGGCATTCGACGCCGAGGAGATCGTCCGCCTCGTCGGTGACGACGGCGGCATCGGTCACGCGGAGGTCCGCATCGGCGACTCGATGGTCATGATGTTCGACGCGAAGCCGGACTGGCCGCCGACCCCCGGCTTCCTGCGTCTTTACGTCCAGGACGCCGACACCGTTCATCGGCGGGCGGTCGCGGCCGGCGGCACCTCGGTCACCGAAGTCACCCACCTGCTCTTCGGTGACCGCGTCGGGCGCGTGCGTGACCCGCTGGGCAACCTCTGGTGGATCCAAACCCGCATCGAGGATGTGACCCCGGAGCAGATGCAGCAACGCTTCGGCGACCCGACCTTCGTCAAGGCGATGGAGTACGTCACGGGAGCCGAGTTCTTCCCCAACGCCGGCACCTGAGCACGGCCGATAGATCGGTGGCGCTCGACGCAACGCCACCGATCACAGGCATGGACCCTCACGTGGTGCGGTCGTGGCCGACGTGCGGGAGAAGGATGCGATCACATTTGGCTTGCCTACCCGAGGTGGGCGGAAATGCAGGTGCGGCGTATCAATCCGACATGTAGGGTTACACCCAGTTCATCGGGCCTGGAGTTGATGCGGGTCGAAGGGCTTCGGTTATCTTGCGATGATTCGCCGGTTTCCGCTCCCATATCCGTGCCTTCTCCAGGCCCCGGTGAACTGGTCAGGTCTGGTGTTGGCGAGGGTCGAAGCTTGTCGGTTATGCCTCTTGAGCCGGGTGCCGCTGGTTCGAGTCCAGCCACGAACTTCGGTTCGTGTAGCTCAGTTGGCAGAGCACCGTTAAGCCGGTGGGCGTCCCCATATCCGTGTCAACTCCTGGCCTGATCGTTCGTCAGTCCTGTCGGTGGTACGGGTCGAATCTCGATCGGTTATCGACTACCGATTCTGGTGCGAGTAGGCCGGGTTCGAATCCCGGCGGGCCGCTCACACATATGGCCCGTGGTGTAGTTGGCAGCACGCTAAAAAGGCCGGTCGGAACCCCCACATCCGTACCACCGACAGGGCTGACGAACAGGGGAGCGGGTCGAAGAACATCGGTTGTCGGAACAATTTGTCGCGGGTTCACGTCCCGCCACCGCAGCCTCGGCCACGGTGTGGCTCAGCGCGGTAGAGCGATTGTCAAAACCCCGGCGTCCATCAACGCATCCGCTCCCCTTTCGCATATCCGCCCACGGGCGGGTCGAACAAGGGATAGACCTCATGGCACGTGATCCCCTCGCGGCGATCTCCACGATCGCGACCCCGCAGCACCAGCGCATCCCCGGCCGCACAGACCAGGTCCTCAACAACGCCGGCGGCTACGTGTTCGCCAAGGACACGTGGACGAAGCTGGAGGACTTCCTCATACTCGGCACCACGGGCGGCACCTACTACGTGGGCGAGGACAAGCTCACTGAGCAGAACGCCGCTGTCCTGTTCGCCGCGATCAGCGAGGACGGGCCCCGGGTCGTCAACCTGATCGTTGCCGTCTCCACGGCTCGGCCGCCGCGCGCTCCGAAGCCTCGCCCGGCCGTATTCGCTCTCGCCGCCGCGTTCGCCCGCGGTGACCTGGCGACCCGGCAGGCGGTAAAGGGTGCGCTTCCGCTGGTCGTGCGGACCACGGACCACCTGGCGATGTTCGTCGGCTACCTGAAGAACCTCGGCGGCAAGGCGTCCCACAGCGGGTCCAGCCTGGTCGTCGGCCGATCGCTGCGGGCGGCTCTCGCCTCCTGGTTCCTGCGGGACGAGCCCGACAACGTGGCGTTTCGGGCGTGTAAGGCGATGCAGCGAAAGACTCCGAACGGGGAGGCGTTCTCCCTTCGGGACGCGCTGCGCATCGCCCACCCGAAGGCCGACACCGCCCAGCGCCGGATCCTGTTCGGGTGGATCGCAGGGAACGTCTCCGACGACGTCGCCCGGGACGAACTGCCTGCGGTCGACCGGTTCCTCACCGCCAAGGCCGTCACCACGCCGGCCGAAGCCGTGCGGGTCATCACCGAGGCGAAGGTGCCGTGGGAGTTCCTGCCTGACGCGATGCTGCGCGAGCCCGCTGTGTGGGAGGCGCTGGTCGACACGGTTGGCATGACCGCGCTCATCCGCAACCTGGCCCGCATGACGAGGATCGGCGCGCTCAAGCCCATGGGTGACGCCACCGCCCGAGCCGTCGCCCGCCTCACCAACGGCGACGCACTGCTCAGGGCGCGCATCCACCCGATGGACGCCTGGCTGGCCATGCGCGTCTACGCGTCCGGTCGCACCCAGCGGGACCCGCGCGCCGCCGTCCAGGAGTGGAAGCCCGTACCGGCCATCCTGGACGCGCTGGAGGAGACGTACGAGCTGTCCTTCGGCGCGGTCGAACCGTCCGGCAAGCGGCTCCTGGTCGCGGTGGACTCTTCGGGATCGATGGACGGCGGCTGGTACGGAGGTCAGGTCACCGCGGGCGGGTCGACGCTCGGTTCCCCGTACGAGGTGGGCTGCGCCATGGCCGTCATGCTCGCCCGCATCGAGAAGGGCAACGTCCACGTCGTCGACGTCGACACGTCCATCCGCGCATCCAAGGTGACCCCGCGCACGAACCTGCGGGAGATCGCCTCCTGGGAGCCCTCGGGAGGCGGCACGAACCTGGCGCTGCCGTTCGACTGGGCACGGCAGGAACAGCTCAACGTCGACGGCATCGTGGTCTTCACCGACAACGAGACCTGGGCCGGCCGCTCCCACCCCGCCCAGTCGCTCACCGCCTACCGCAAAGCGGTCAACCCCGGCGCTCGCGTCGTCGTCGCGACGATGACCGCGGCCGGCCACTCGATCGGTGACCCGAACGACCCCGGCGTGCTGAACCTGGTGGGCGTGGACGCGTCGCTGCCGATGGTCGTCAACGGCTTCATCCGAAGCTGATCCAAAGAATTCAGGTCCCGCATGCAGGTCAGATTGGAGAAGCCGCTGACCTGCATGCAATCCTAGATCGCACCGACAGGTACGCCCTCTGGAGAGAAGTCTCCGAGGGCCCTTTTTTGTGCGCCCGGGGGTGACCATGCCTCCCGAGATTCACCCGGATATCGACCCGTCCGAAATGGTTACCCCGTCGCAGGCTGCGGAGCGCTTGGGCGTCCCTGCGGGCACGATGCGGTCGTGGATCCCTCGTAGCGGCGTCAAGCCGTCAGGGAAGATCGGCCGGTACGACGTGTACGACCACCGGGATCCGGCTCGGCTTGAGTGCCGGATGCGGTACCGGCCCGATGAGGCCGAAGCAGCGTATACGCCCTTGGATTCCCGTAGACGTGCCCCCTTGAGTGGGTGCCGCTCCGCCGGCCTCTCCCCGTGGCAGGCGTTGAGCCCGTGAGGTGGGACCATCCCCGCTTGCGCCTGCGGGGATGGTCCCGCGACCGCCGGGTCCGTGACGTTGGACGTCGAGTCGGCCCCGCGCCTGCGGGATGGTCCCCGGTGATCGCGTAGGTGGAAACGAGAGCCGAGTGCCGAGCGGATTGAGGGCCGGTTGGTGATCGACGGATCGGAGACATCAACGAATTCGGGAGCCGGTTCGGTCGTCATAGGGGTCTGGAAGGTCACTGCGGGTGGGCAGACCTCAAGATCAGCGACTGTAGCTTTTGAGCTCACCTTGGAACCTCCGAAGACCATACTCTTGATGACATCAAGAGTTGGCGATATAAAGAGATGGTGCATGAAGAGACATCCGAGGACACGTTCTTCCGCGAGCTCGGCGGCGTATGCGCCGATCTGCGGCAGGCGTTCGCCCGGCACGTGGGCATGAGCCCGCACCGTGTACAGGTGCTCATCCGGCTGCGGCGTAACGGCGAGACCAGCCACAGCGATCTGCGCCAGGCGCTGGGCATCGACGGTGCGAGCGTCACCCGACTGGTCAAGGAGTTCGAGGCCGAAGGACTTGTCAGGCGTCGTCTCGACCCGACCGACAACCGCTACACCCTGGCCGCGTTGACCCCCGCCGGCGAGCGGGTGGCGGCAGACCTGGAGCGATCGCACCAGGCGTACCAGGAGCGGTTGCTCGCCGGCGCCACCGCGCAACAGCAGGAGATCGTGCTGGACGTCCTACGGCGCGTCCGCGCGAACGTGACCGAACAGGAGAGCCGATGACAGACGAAGTACGGGCCGTCGCGCGGCGCATGTACGCGGCGTTCAACGCCCACGAGTACACCGCCACGGAGGAGATCTTCACGACGGACTTCTTCAGCCATCCCCTGAGCGCCACCGGACCCGAAAACGTCACCCGGGCATGGCAGCGGTTCCACGAGGCCTTTCCTGACGCGCAGGTCATCGTCGAGGACATGGTCGTCGAGGGGAACACCGCCGCCGTCCGCACGAGCGTGCGAGGCGTTCCCGGCCGGCAGCCACCGACCATGCTGGAGATCTTCCGGGTGCGCGACGGGCGTATCGCCGAACTGTGGGCACTGTCCTCCCTGCGCCGCGACTCCTGACGTCGGCCCCGAACCACGACCGTGATCTGTCGCGGAGCTGCTCGGGCGGCTGGGACACGTTCGCCTGGCCACGGCCGTCATGCGGCTGTCGTGCCGGTTCATCGTCATGCGGTCCCGGCCGGTGCGCGCCGCCGACCCCGGCGAGGCCGACGACGGGATCCGGGCGAGATCGCCGCGCCGATCCGGACCGGAAAGCCGGCGGTCGGCGCTCACCTCCCGAGCATTCGGCAACTCGCCCGTACTGTGAAGGGGTGACCATCGTGCCTGCTCATCAGAGGTCCGCGGCTCTGGCGCCGTTCGTGGCGACACTGAGCCCCTACGAGCTCGGCCCGGGCTCGGCCGGCGTTCATCGCGGGCTGCCCTCGTCCACGATGTCGATCACGATCCCGGAGACGGACTCGTTGGAGATCGCGTGGCTCGGGCGGCCCGGCTCGCGGAAACGGTTCCGGGCCGTCGTCGCCGGGCTTCACCTGGACGCGGCCGAGTTGAGGCAGGAGGGCGGCACGCGCGGCGTGTGGCTGACACTCAGCCCGCTGGGTGCCGGCGCGCTGCTGGGGATCCCGGCGTCGGCGCTGTCCGGCCACGTCGCCGATCTCGCCGACGTGGCCCCGGCGATGGCGTACCTGCCGGAGCAGCTGGCGGCCTGCCGGTCCTGGCCGCAACGTCGAGCCCTCGTCGAAGGCGCCCTGATCGCCGGACGGGCCCGGCACGAGGAGAACACCGGCGGCCAAGAACTGCGGGCCACGCTGGCGGCACTGTCCGGGAGCACCCGGGTGCAGGAGGCGGCTCGGCTTCTCGGGTGCTCCCGGCGTCACCTGAGCGGTACGGTTCGCACCGTGTTGGGGGTGACGCCGAAGGAGTACCAGCGGCTCCTTCGGTTCGAGGCCGCACGCGGCGGGCTCGTGGCCGCCGCCCGCGCGGGGACGGCCAGCCTGGCGGCGGTGGCCGCGGCGTCGGGATTCGCCGACCAGGCGCACCTCACCCGGGAATGGCGGGCCATGGCCGGGTGCACGCCGACCGAGTGGCTACGCGCCGAAGGCCTGGCCGCGCGGGGTCCATCAGGCCGTGGGGGCGCGTCCAGATGACGGCGGACGCACGGGGCGTTCCCAAATCTTCAAGACCCCTGCCTCCGCCCGGCCCGACGATGGGTTCATGACACTTGATATTCGTCTTTCTCCCCGTCTCATCGTGCCCGACCCGGACCGTGCGTCGGCGTTCTACCAGATCGCCCTTGGCGCTGAGCAGGTGTTCAGCGCCAAGGGCGACGACGGCCGGCCCAGCGTCATTGATCACCGCTTCGGTGGGTCGTCCTTCCGGGTCTCGCCGGCCGCCTCATCGTGGGGATGGCTGTCACCCGATGATCTCGGCGGATCCGCGGTCCTCCTCGAGGTCGAGGTCGACGATCCGGACGCGGTCGGCGAACGCATGATCGCCCACGGCGCTGAGGTGGTCGTGCCGATCGAGAACCGGCCCTACGGCAAGCGCTCGGGCCGCATCCGTGACCCGTTCGGCCACCTGTGGATCATCACGGGCGAGCTGCGCTGAGCCGACTGATCAGCCGTTGACCAAGGCCGGCTCCGGCGTGGCCCAGGCTGAAATCACGGCCGGATGAGGTCGAGCCGGACGGTTGCGCCAAGGTCAGCGATGGTGGTCTTGCCGGGTCCAACAACGGACGAGCCCGGTCGACCGTGGTGGCTCGACCGGGCTCGTCGGGTGGAAACGGATCAGGCGAGGTCGAACCGGTCGAGTTCCATGACCTTGGTCCAGGCTGCGACGAAGTCGGTCACGAACCTGTCGGAGGCGTCCTGGCTGGCGTAGACCTCCGCGAGGGCTCGGAGCTGGGAGTTGGAGCCGAAGACGAGGTCGACCGCGGTGGCGGTCCACTTCACCTCATCGGTGTTCACGTCACGGATTTCGTACACGTGCTCCTCGGACTCCGATGCCTTCCACCGGGTGCCCGGGGAGAGCAGGTTGACGAAGAAGTCGTTGGTGAGCACGCCGGGCCGGTCGGTGAGGACGCCGTGCCGGGTACCGCCGACGTTGGCTCCGAGAGAGCGCAGGCCGCCGACAAGGACGGTCATCTGGGGCGGGGCCAGGTTGAGCATGTAGGCACGGTCGACGAGCAGTACCTCCGGCGGGGTCTTCTCACCGGAGGACAGGTAGTTGCGGAACCCGTCGGCGCGGGGCTCGAGGACCCGGAAGGACTCGACGTCGGTCTGCTCCTGAGTGGCGTCGGTGCGGCCCGGGCGGAACGGTACCGTCACCGTCACGCCGGCCTCGCGTGCCGCCTTCTCGACGGCGGCCGAACCGGCCAGCACGATCAGGTCGGCAAGCGAGATCTTCGCGCCGCCGGCCTCGTTGAACTCACGCTGGATGCCCTCAAGGGTGTCCAGGACCGTCGCGAGCTGCTCGGGCTGGTTGACCTTCCAGCTCCGCTGCGGCTCCAGGCGGAGCCTGGCGCCGTTGGCGCCGCCGCGCTTGTCGGTGGACCGGAAACTCGCGGCGGAGGCCCAGGCGGTGGAGACCAGCTGGGCGGTCGTGAGGCCGGACTCCAGGACCTTGGCCTTCAGGGAGGCGACGTCGTCGTCACCCACCAGTTCGTGCTCGACGGCCGGCACCGGATCCTGCCACAGCTGGGGTTCGGCGACCCACGGTCCGAGGAAGCGGCTGACCGGACCCATGTCGCGGTGCAGCAGCTTGTACCAGGCCTTGGCGAAGGCCAGCGCGAACTCGTCGGGGTGCTCCAGGAAGCGGCGGGAGATCTTCTCGTACGCCGGGTCGACGCGCAGCGACAGGTCGGTCGTGAGCATCGTCGGCTTGTGCTTCCTCGACGGGTCGTGGGCGTCGGGGATGATCGCCTCGGCGTCCTTCGCGACCCACTGCTTCGCGCCGCCGGGGCTCGTGGTGAGCTCCCACTCGTAGCCGAAGAGGATCTCGAAGAAACGGTTGCTCCACTGTGTCGGCACGTCGGTCCACGTCACCTCGAGACCGCTGGTGATCGTGTCTCCGGCCTTGCCGGTGCCGTAGCTGCTCAGCCAGCCCAGCCCCTGCGACTCCAGCGGCGCGCCCTCGGGCTCCGGGCCCACGTGGTCGTCCGCGATCCCGGCGCCGTGGGTCTTGCCGAACGTGTGGCCGCCGGCGATGAGAGCGACGGTCTCCTCGTCGTTCATCGCCATCCGTCCGAAGGTCTCGCGGATGAAATGCGCCGCCGCGACCGGGTCCGCGCTGCCGCGGGGACCCTCCGGGTTGACGTAGATGAGACCCATCTCGGTCGCGCCGACGTCCGGCGTCATCGAATTGTCGGTGACATAGCGCGCGTCGCCGAGCCATGCGTCCTCCGGGCCCCAGAAGATCTCCTCTGGCTCCCAGATGTCCTCGCGGCCGAAGCCGAAGCCGAAGGTCTTGAACCCCATGGACTCCAGGGCGACATTGCCGGCGAGCACGAGCAGGTCGGCCCAGGAGATCTTCTGGCCGTACTTCTGCTTGACCGGCCACAGCAGCCGGCGGGCCTTGTCGAGGTTGGCGTTGTCAGGCCAGCTGTTGAGCGGGGCGAAACGCTGGGAGCCGTCGCCGGCCCCGCCACGACCGTCGTGGATGCGGTAGGTGCCCGCGGCGTGCCAGCTCATCCGGATCATCAGGCCGCCGTAGTGGCCGAAGTCGGCCGGCCACCAGTCCTGCGAGGTGGTGAGCACCTCGATGATGTCCTGCTTGAGGACATCGACGTCGAGTTGCTCGAGGTTCTTGGCGTAGCTGAAGTCCTCTGCCAGCGGGTTGCCCTTGGAGGAGTGCGCGCGCAATATCGAGAGGTCGAGCTGGTTGGGCCACCAGTCCCGGTTCGTGTGCGGACGACCGCCGGTCTTCGGAGTAGGCGCGTCGATGGCCGGGTTCTCGCTCTCGCTGCCATGCGCGGTCACGGAGTCGTGCGCGATCGGACAGCCGCCTGCTTCACTCCCGCTCTTCGTGTCGGTGACGATCGCGTCGTGGTTCTCGGTCATGGAAATCCTTCCGGATTAGCTGGCGGTGGAACAGTTAAGGCATACGCCCCAGTAAATGACCTCGGCCTCGTCGATCACGAAGCCGTGATCGTTGGACGCGGTCAGGCAGGGCGCCTCACCGATCGCACAGTCGACGTCGGCGACGACGCCGCACGATCGGCACACGATGTGGTGGTGATTGTCGCCGACCCGCCCCTCGAACAGGGCCGGACTGCCCGGCGGTTCTATACGGCGGACGAGCCCCGCGGTGGTGAGCGCGTGGAGGCCTTCGTACACGGCTTGGAGGGAGACCTGGCCGATACGGTCACGCACGCCCGAGGTGAGCGCCTCGACACCGAGATGGTCACCGTTTCGGACGGTTTCGAGCAGCGCGACACGGGCCGCCGTCACCCGTAGGCCGGCACCTCGCAGCTCCTCGGCGATGGTCGGGGGCTGGGATGCGGTCATTACTCCAATATACCGCCATAAACATGAATAGTTAAATATAGTGACTTATTCAAGCCTTAGTAGATCCCCCTTTGGCGTCCGAGAACACATGCGTGTACGTGTTCATGATCAGCCCGATCCGGCGGTGACCCGGCGTCTTCATCGCGGCCCGAGGCGCCGGCAGGTGAGCGGGAACGAGGCACAGGCATGGCGCGGGTTGTGAAGCCTCGGCGAGTCGAGCCCCGCTCCATTCCGGGGAGCACCGATTCCGGGTGATCGGCCGGGTGACAACAACCTCGGACGGGACGGGGGACGTTCGTGGACCGTAAGGCCAGATCAGAGCCGGTATGCGCCGACCGCCTGGATCGCCTTACGGGCAGGTACCGGTCTCTTGCCGAAGCTAGTCGGCCTGGATTGCCGTACGAGACGATCTGCGCGTCGATGCCGTGCTCGTCCATGTCCCGTAGCCGGCCGTCGCCGAGGTCACTGCCGAGCCGTACGGCCTCGCCCATCTCGACCACGCTCGGCACTTCGCCGACCGGCTACGCCAGACCTCGGCCGCCCCCGTCGTCTACGCCGAGCTGCGTGGCGGCAATCACGCCTTCGACCTGTACCACTCGGTCCGCTTCGAGGCGGTCGTCGACGCCGTCGAGGCATTCACCGCCCGAGTGAGATCACAGAAGAGGACACCCCAGCCCTAGCGATCCCAACCTGCCCGCAGGCCACCGGCACAGACCGGTCCTGCCGGCGCGAGTCCAGGGCGCTGGGCGCGAGCCCGGGTGTGGTCACGGCGGCCAGGTAATCAAAGCCACAAACCGTGACCCTACGGACACGCCAAGCCGCCACCGATCAGTACGACCAAACCGAGATCAACGATCACTAGAGGACTCTGCTGACCTGCGATTCGGTTCTCAGCGTTGCTACCCGTCGGTAGAGCCCCCGGCCCCCGACCAGCCCCGGCCGGGTGGGCCTCACCGTCGGAACCGGTCTGCGCCGAACCCCTCAAGCAACGCAACCTCGCCCGGTACCTGTTTCCGCACCCCGCCGGTCGCGTCCAGCGTGACCAGCCGCGCCCACGTCGTCTGCTGCGCCGTCCGATCGCGAGTGCGCCCGGCTGTGGGGGAGGGCTTTACGGTGCTGATTTCTGCGGGCGCCGGAGGAGCATGCCAGGCCCGTCCACCGTGCTTGTCCTTTGGCGGGTATGGCTGATGACCGGGGCAGGAGAGCGGAAGGTGATCTGGCGATGGGGGAGTCGTCGGCGAGGGTGCGCGTGGCTGGGTTGGCGTCATCTGCGATCCGCAGGCTCTTGTTGTGGAGCGGAGGTACGCCAGCGGGTTTCCTGTGGGTGTGGTTGAACGAAGTCCACTTATTAATCTACATTGTAAAGGCGTCCGGACACATCGGCTGAATCGTTCAAGAAAATTCTGGTGATCTCCCGCGTCAGTGTCGGGCGTTCTGATCACCACCGTTACGGTTCGTACCGTTCGCCTGGTACGTCGTGGAGGTGGTCGGTGTCGACGCGGTTGTTCTCCGAGGATCAGCTGGAGCAGCTGCGGTCGTTCCCCGACATCGGCCGGGATGATCTGATCCGGTTCTTCACGCTGACACCGGCTGATGTCGCGTTTGTCGACCCGGGGGCATGGGCGGGGCGCAACGGACCGCTTGGGGCTTGCTGTTCAGCTGTGTACGTTGCCGTGGCTTGGGCTCGTCCCGGATGAGGTGAGCTCGGCGCCGCCGGTGGCGGTGGCCCGGCTGGCCGAGCGGCTGGGGTCGCGGGCCAAGATCCAAGACCGATGAGGCGCTGGTCGAGCGGGCGAAGAAGGGTGAGACCCGCCGGCTGCTGATGGACGTGATCCTTCCGGTGCTGGCCGACCCGTCGATTCCCGACGAACAGGTCGGTGGCCTGCTGCGGGAGAGGCGGCTGGCGCCCCTTGCTCCCGGCCGAACGCCGAGCCTGCGCCCATGACGGGTTCTTGGGGGCTGGATAAGGTTCCGGGTCCGGCCGAACGCCGAGCCGCCATGTGCGTGGGCTTGGAGGAGCGAGGCGGGGAGAGGAGTGGGCCCGCATTCAACTGCCGAGGGCGCGCTTTTGCGGGTGGATCGCCTCGCCGCGGGCGAGCATGTCAACGAACTGGGTGATACGGCGGGCTCGGGTCTCGGCGCGTTTGGCGTTCGCGATCCGATAGAGAACGGCGTAGCGGTTTTGGGAGGTGAGGATGTCGAACATCGCTTGTGCCTGGGGTTTCGCGGCCAATGCGGCGGCCAGGTCGGCTGGTACCTCGATGCCGGCTTGTCCCGCGTAGGCCGTGTCCCAGCGGCCGTCGGCCTTGGCGCGTTCGACCTCGGTCATTCCGGCCGGATGCATCCGGCCCTCGCTGATCAGACGGGTGACGATGGAAACGTTCCGCGCTGACCAGGGACTTTGCCTTCCGCGAGGGGTGAAGCGCCGGCAGAGGGTGATGTCATCCCGCCGTCGTAGCCGACCATCGATCCAGCCGTGGCACAGGGCTTCGTCGAGCGCCTGGTCATAGGTCAGACTGGTGGGCCGGGTCGTGTTCTGCTTGGCGAGGACCAGCCACACCCCTGCCGAGCTGTCGTGGTGCCTGCTGAGCCACTCCCGCCAGGCTCGGGCATCGGTAACGGTCAGTTCCAGTGGTTCGTCGCTCATCGTCATGTGCCCCTGATGATCATCGAAGGGATGGTTGGCGGCGGTCACCCGAAGGTGGGATCCCAGGACGGGGCCTGCCGGACGTGGCGCTGGATCGGTCAGCGGTGGAGCCGGCCGATCCAGCGCCACGTCGCCACCGCGGCCTCTGGACGGATGACGCCCGCCCGCCTTCACCAGGTCTTGCCGGCCTGCTCCCGGATCGTGTGGTTGATCCGGTTGAAGAAGTTGGTGATTGCGATGTTCAGGATGATCGCGTGCGCCCATCCGGCCCGTCATCTACCGCACCTTGGCGGAGGTCATCGTCGTCGGAATGGACTTTTCGGATGGGTGCGCCTGCCCGTACGAGGGTGAAGTCGAGATCCGGTGGGTAGTGCTCAAGCCCAGCCGAGTACGCCGTGCCGAGTCCGGAACGCGAGGACTACCTGCGGACGCAGATCGCGCACCGATTAGGTTTCCGCGCCGTGCCCGTCTGTACGTGTGAGATCGACTCACGAGAGGCTGACACGATGCGGAAACTGATCTTCGGCATGAACCTGAGCCTGGACGGCTACATCGCCGCGCCCGGCGACGACCTCGGCTGGAGCGTACCGAGCGACGAGCTGTTCCAGTGGTGGTCCGACCGGGTGGGGGCGACCGGCCTGACGCTGTACGGGCGCAAACTGTGGGAGGCGATGAGCTCCCACTGGCCGACCGCCGACCAGCAGCCCGGCGCCACACCGGCGGAGATCGAGTACGCCCGCCGCTGGCGGGACATGCCGAAGGTGGTGTTCTCCTCGACGACCAGCACGGTCGACTGGAACACCCGCCTGGTCACCGGCGACGCGGTCGCCGAGATCACCCGGCTCAAGGCCGAAGACGGCGGCCCCATGGACATCGTCGGCGCCACACTTGCCGCAGCGGCCATGCGGGCCGGGCTGATCGACGAGTACGTGCTGGTCGCCCACCCGGTCCTGGTGGGCGGCGGCACGCCGTTCTTCACGGCCCTGGACAGCTGGGTGAACCTGAACCTGGTGGAGACGCGGACGTTTCCCAACGGCGTGGTGCTGACCCGATACGAGACGAAGTGATGAGCACGGGCCAGATGCTCGGCTCGTGAGGCCAGGTCCTGGGCTCGTGAGGCCGGGTCGAAATCCTTCCTGGCGTGCTCACCGTGACCCTCGGCTATGAGGGAACCTTCCCCGGGCCCTTCCTCGCGTTCCGAGTGAGCTGTTGACCGACGTGCTGGAGATGAGGGCGACGGCGTCGTTGATCGTGACGATGTTCTTCGGGCATGAAGACGCCCCGCCGGCAACGCCGGCGGGGCGGTGGTGTTCGCGTTGCCGCGTTGGTGTTCAGCTGGTCGGGGTGCTCATTCCGCGGTGACTTCGGTGACGGCGGCCCGTGCGCTGGACTCGTCGACGATGGGGCCTTTGTCTGATGACAGTGTCGGGGGCAGGCCCAGCCATGGTTTGTCGGTGGCGTCGAATCCGGTGAGCTCGGCGATCTTCCCGTCGACGATGTGCAGGACCGCGATGTTGAATAGCCGGTACTCCGGGTCGTCGGGGGTGCGGAGGTACAGCACGGCGGCAGGCATGCGGTTGACCGTCGTGGTGATACAGCGCCAGTCGTCGTGGCCGCGCTGGAAGAGCCCACCGGAGACCCAGCCGTCCACCGCGTCCTTGGCCGTGATGACCGAGGTGCCCGGCTCGGGCAGCATCGCGAAGCGCAGGTCGTCGCGCAGCAGGGACATCAGCCCGTCCAGGTCGTTGCGCTCATGGGCGTCGATATACGACTTCACCACGCCGCGCTCGTCATTCGACAGCTCGTGGGTGGCGGGGCTCCGCCAGTCGAGGCGGCGGTCGGGCAGCTGCTCGCGCATCGTCACACGGGCTCGCTGCAGTGCGCTGGTCACCGATGCGACGGTCAGCTCGAGGGCGTCGGCGGCCTTCGACGCCGGCCAGCCGAGGACGTCGCGCAGGATGAACACCGCCCGCTGCCGCGGCGGCAGGTGCTGGACGGCGACGATGAACGCCAGCTCGATCGTCTCCCGTGCCACCACCGATTCCTGCGGGTCCTCGGGGAGCATCCGGTCGGGGTAGGGCTGCAGGTACAGCACCTCGGAGCCGGGGTCCGGCAGCTCGGACGGTACGGGTGTGCGGTCGTTGCGCTTCTCCAGGAAGTCGAGGCAGGCGTTCGTCGCGATTCGGTACAGCCAGGTCCGCAGGGCCGCGTGGCCCTTGAACGACTCCCGCTTGTTCCACGCTCGCAGGAACGTCTCCTGCGTCATGTCCTGGGCATCCTCGTAGTTCGCGAGCATCCGGTAGCAGTGCACCTGCAGCTCACGCCGGTGGCGCTCCGTGATGAGTGCGAACCGCGCCGTGTCGCCTGAGCGGGCCGCCGCGAGGAACGTGGCCTCGTCGGCGCCCGGCGGTCTGGTGTCGGTCATGGTCATCAATCCTTCCACCGGTGCGAGGGCTAACAGAACTGACGATGTGGCGGAGGATTTCTGATCGGTGAAGCCGCTGACACCGGGCCGTTCGCCAGGCCGGATGGGTCGGGGTCGATCCAGGGGACGTGCTCAGGGTCGGGCACACCCTCGATGTCGAGGTGGGGCCGGCACGGCTAAGCGTTGTTTCTCGGCGCCTGCTACTTAGGGGCCGCATCGGCGCGCCTCCGACCGCGATGCCAAACCAGACGCCGCCTTGGCGAGGTCAGTCACCCGCGCGGCCTCGCCGAGGTCGGACAGGACGCCTAACCGACGGTTCAGACCGGCGGTGGCGCGCCGCGTTTCGGCGGCTAGTCGAGGGCCAAGCATCTGGCGGGCGGCGCCAAGGAGCTGTGCCTCGACGACATCGACTCGGTCAGGCGCGACGTCGAGGCCCCCGACGACCTACGCGCGGCTGTCCTTCTTGGCGTCGGCGTCCACACGGCCGTCGTCGTCCGTGATTTTGAGCTTTCGTATGGCGGGAGCCAGCACGTAGGGTAGGTGGGCCGCCGCGGTGCCGAGGCAGGCGATCCACAGGAGCTGGTGAACGGTGATGGCCTCGCCCAGCAGCCCGCCGACGAGACCGCCGAGCGGCAGCGAACCCCACATGAGGAAGCGGAGGCTGGCGTTCATCCTGCCGCGCAGGGCTTCTGGGCAGATCGCCTGGCGGTAACTGCCCTGGGCGATGTCGTTCATGACCGCGACCAGGAAGACGAGCGCCAGGCCGATCGGGTACAGGGCGAGCCGCCAGCCGGGTCCGGTGAAGGCGACGAGCCCGTAGAGCGGCAGCATGAGGACGGCTGTGCCGAACATCGTGGGGCCGTGACCGAAGCGGGCGATCACGCGTGACGCGAGGAGCGCGCCGAGCAGGCCGCCCGCCCCCGCGCCCGAGATCATCAGGCCGTAGACCGCCGCGCTCACGCCCAGCTCGTTGATCAGGTACAACGGCTGGACGATGCCCCAGATGCCGGTGACGAACATGTTCATGGCGCCGACGAGGCCGATCAGGCGCAGGATGGGGTGGCCGAGCACGTAGCGCAGGCCCTCCATCAGGCTCACGCGCCCCCCGGAGGGGGTCTCCTTGGCCTTGACGGTCGCCAGCAGGGCGGCGGAGACCATGTAGCTGACCGCGTCGACCACGATGGCGATGGGCGCCGTGAGCACCTGCACGAGCCAGCCGCCGAGCCCGGGGCCGAAGAGCATGGAGAGGCTGCGCACGGACTCCAGGGTTCCCATGCTCTTGGGCAGCTGCTCCTTGGTCACGATGGAGGGCAGAAAGCTCATGTGGGCGACGTCGAAGAAGGCCGTGCCGATGCTGACGATCACGGCGACCGCGTAGAGCTGCGCCAGCGTGAGCGCGTCGAACAGCGCGGCGATCGGGATGGAGGCCAGGGACACCGCGCGCAGCACGTCGGCCGTCACCAGGATGGGCTTCCTGCGCAACCGGTCCACCCACACGCCGGCGGGCAACCCGAAGAGGAGGAAGCCGATCATCTGGGCCGCGCCGAGCAGGCCGATCTCTAACGGGCCCGCGCCGAGCACCAGCAGCGCGACCAGCGGGAGGGCCACGCGCGTGACCTGGGTGCCGGACTGGCTGAAGCCGTCGGCGATGACGTAACGAAGGAAAACGGGGGGCATTCGATCTACCCTAGGGGTGGGTTGGCGCTCTGCGATATTTCAGCGAGCGGCATCAGCGGGGTGGGGGCTCTGACGCTTTCTCTGTGGAGCAATCACTCGCTGTTGCGCAGGCTCCTTGTGGCTTGACGTACGTGATCTCGTAGCTATCCGCACATGAGTGCGGTCGTCCCGTAATGATCCGTTCTGCCATGAACTGATCATGCGAAACGACCGCGAGGCCCATCATGCGCCACACGTGCGCCTGCGGGGACGCGTGCTGCCTGCCGCTCCTCTTCCCCTCCCTGACCAACCTCGAGATCGTGCACGTCGCCGTGACGGAGAAATGCGTGCTGATCAGCGCACGCGACGCCGTGTCCCAGCCGTGCTGCCGTTCATGTGGAACTGAGGGGACTCGTCGCCATGGCAGCTACCTACGGCGCGTTCACCACGGCGCGGCCGAGGACCGCTCGGTGGTCATCGAGATCGAGGTCACCCGGTACCAGTGCGACAATCCCGGCTGTCAGCTGGCCACCTTCACCCACGACATCCCCGCGCTGGCGCCGCGACGAGCGCGGCGGACCCCCGCGATGCGCACCACACCGGAACTGCTGGCCCGCGCCGCAGGTGGCCGGACAGCCGCACGGTTGCGCGGCAAGCTCACCGCCCGTCAGCAAGCCGAGCTGGTGCGGATGCACGCCACCGGCGACTGCACCATCGCCGATCTCATGGAGGTCTTCTCCGTCGGTCGCGTCACCGTCTACCGCGTCCTCGACCGCACCAAGACGACGGGTACGACGGATGCGGAGGTTCCGCGTTAGCGCAGGTCATGGCTATATGTGTTGGATTCTTCGACAGGACTGCCGGGGTCCCGGGAGGTGTCGGTCTTATTAATCTACAACGTAAAGGCCATCCTTCGAAAGATCAAGATCATTTACAATGGACTGAAGACCTCCACCAAAAACACGGGCCGGTCGTCGGTCTCGTCAGGGGGTGCGGGGGCGCAGGGCGCCGGCAGAGGCCGCCATGAACGCCGCGAGGAGGGCGGGGATGCCGAGGGCCGTCGGAAGGCTGGTGAGTTCGGCGGCGCCGCCGATGATGGCGGGGCCGGCGACGAGTCCGGCGTAGCCGATGGTGGCGACCTGGGCGATGGCTTCTCCGGCGCGGGCGGGGTCGTGGTTTCCGGCGGCGGAGAAGACCTGGGGGACGATGGTGGCCAGGCCGAGGCCGAACAGGGCGAAGCCGATGATGGCGACGGGGACGGTGCCGATGAGCAGTGCGGTGCTGAGGCCGAGGGCGGCGAGGATGCCGGAGTAGCGGACCAGGCGTACGGGGCCCAGGCGTAGGGCGAGGTGGTCGCCGGCGAAGCGGCCGATGGTCATGGCGGTGGAGAAGACGGCGAAGCCGAGGGCGGCGAGGCCTTGGGAGGCGTCGAGGTCTTCGAAGAGGTAGACGGCGGTCCAGTCGTTGGCGGCGCCTTCGCCGACGAGTCCGGCGAAGGCGACGATGCCCATGAGGGCGATCCAGCCGGTCCAGCGGGCTCGGGTGGGGGTGGTGGTGCCGGTGGCGGGTGGGGTGTGGGGGAGGAGGTGGCGTCGGGCGTAGAGGGAGGCGAGGGCGAGGGGGATGCCGACGGCGGCGAGGGTGGTGCCGGCGCTGAGGCCGAGCCAGGCGAATGCTCCGCCGATGCCTGCGCCGAGGAGGCCTCCGATGCTGAACATGCCGTGGAAGGAGGACATGATCGGGCGGCCGTGGGCGCGTTCGACTTCGACGCCGTGGGCGTTCATGGAGACGTCGAGGGAGGCGTTGACGAGGCCGTAGAGGAAGAGGGTGGTGATGAGGGCGGGCAGGTTGGGGGCGTAGCCGGGGGGGATGGCGGTGAGGGCGGTGAGGATGGCGGCGGGGGTGATGAGGCGGGCGCTGCCGAGGCGGTCGGTGAGGCGTCCGGCGAAGCGCATGCCGATGACGAGTCCGGCGGCGACGGCGAAGAGGCCGTAGCTGAGTTGTCCGGCGCTGAGGTCGAGGTTGTGTTTGACCGCTGGGATGCGTGCGGCCCAGGTGCCGGAGACGGCGCCGAGGAGGAGGAAGAAGTAGGACACGGCTCGGCGGGCGTTGGTGGCTTGCCGGGTCGTGGGGTTGCTCATGGGCGTCCCCTGGGGTTTGTGGTTCGGGGGCGATATTCAATCATGTCCGGTGCCGGTGGACGGGTGCCGTTTGACGGGTGTCAGTGGGGGCCTGCCGGGATACGAGCGAAAGGGGCAATGGGCTCCCGAATCTGCTGGTCGGGGGAAGATGTACTCCGAGGTTGTCGGCCAGCAGGGTGGTCAGCTCGGTGTAGCAAAACCCGCGCGGCATCGGACTGCGCGTGCTGGATAGGCTGCGCTGCGTTACATCGGTTTTCTGCTCGGGGTCTGGGTTGTGACGGCGATCGATCGCACCGCGTATCCGCGGTTCAAGAGGGTGGTTCCCGCGCGGGAGCTGGTTGAGGCGTTCACGCCGACGGTTGCCGAGGTCGCGTGGGCGCGGGAGAAGACGCAGAGCGATCAGCATGTGCTGGCCTTGGTGGTGTGGCTGAAGTCGTATCAGCGGCTGGGGTATTTCCTGAAGCTGGACGAGGTTCCCGCGGTGGTGGTCGAGCACGTGCGCGATCTGCTGGATCTGTCCGGCGAGGTGACGGCCGAGCATGACGCGGACCGGACCGCGAAGTGGCATCGCGGGCTGGTCCGGGCGTTGATGGGCGTGAAGTACGACGCGGGCAAGGCCCATGCGATCGCCGAGGAGGCGATCCGCAGGGCGGTTACGACGAAGGACAATCCGGCCGATCTGATCAACGTGGCGCTGGAGGAGTTGGTGCGGGCGCGGTGCGAGCTGCCCGGGTTCTCCACGCTGGACCGGTTGGTCGCGGCGATCCGGGCGGAGACGAACACCGCGCTGTACGCGATGGTCGCGGCACGGATCGACCTGGCCGCCAAGGCCCGGCTGACGCGGCTGTTGTGGCTGGACCCGACATCGGGGCGCAGCGAGTTCGACCGGCTGAAGACACCGGCGAAGGCGGCAACGCTGGGCAAGTTCAAGCTGCGCCTGGCCCACCTGCAGGCGCTCGACGAGCTCGGCGCGACCGAGCAGTGGCTCGACGGCATCCCAGCCACGAAGATCGCGCATTTCGCCGGGGAGGCCCGGGTGACCGACGTGGGCGACATGCGGGACATCGGTGACGCGAAGCGGTGGACGCTGCTGGCGAGCCTGATCCACGAGTGCCGGACCGCGGCTCGGGACGAGGTCGCGACGATGTTCTGCAAGCGGATGGCCGTGATCCACAAGAAGGGCAAGGAGCGGCTGCAAGAGCTGCACGAGCAGCATCGCGCCGAGTCCGAGCGACTGCTGGACGTGTTCGGCGACATCCTCGCCGGCGCCCGGGAAGCCACCGCACCGGCCGACGACGGCGCGGCCGCGGTCGCCGAGCGGACCGGTCGGTTGCTGCTCAAGACGCTGGCCGACGCGGGCGGGGTGGAGCAGTTGTCGGCGGCGCACGAGGTGGTGTCGGCGCACCACGGCAACAACTACCTGCCGCTGCTGGAGAAGTTCTACAAGAGCCACCGCTCGGCGCTGTTCACCCTGCTCGACACGCTGGAGCTGGAGTCGACCAGCGCGGATCACAGTGTGCTGGACGCGGTGGAGTTCCTGCGCGCGATCCGGGGCCGCACCGGCGAGTACGTCTCGCAGAAGGCCACCGTCGGGCACGGGGCCGACGCGGTGACCGTGGCGATCGACGTCGACCGACGTCGACTTCGTCACCGAGGCGTGGCGCAAGATCCTGCTGGTGAAGGACCGGCCGGGCAAGTTGGTGCGCCGTCACTTGGAGGTGTGCGTGTTCTCCTACCTCGCCTCCGAGCTGCGCTCCGGGGACATCGCGGTGGTCGGCGCCGACTCCTACGCCAGCCTGCACGCCCAGCTGATGTCGTGGGACGAGTGCGTGCCGCTGGCTGAGCAGTTCTGCGGCCAGGCCGGGATCCCGTCGGACCCGACGGCGCTCACGGCGCACTACCGGGCGGTGCTGGGCGATATCGCCGCGGTGGTGGACGCCGGGTTCCCGCACAACACCGAGTTGTCCTTCGAGGACGGGCGCCCGGTCCTGCGCCGCCGCAAGGGCGCCGACCGGCGCCCGTCGGCGCTGGCGCTGGAGGAGGCGATCCACCAGCGGCTGAACGAGTTCGCGAAGCTCGACGTCGCCGGGATGTGGGGCGACGGGCGGGTGGTCTCGGTGGACGGGACGCAGGTGGACACGTGGGAGAACAACATCCTGGCCGAGTCCCATATCCGCTACGGCGGGTACGGCGGGATCGCCTACCGGCATCTCTCCGACACCTACATCGCGCTCTTCAGCCACTTCATCCCGTGCGGGGTGTGGGAGGTGGTCTACATCATCGAAGGGTTGCTGCGCAACGACTCCGACATCCAGCCCGACACCATCCACGTCGACACCCAAGGCCAATCCCTGCCGGTATTCGGGCTGGCCGCGCTGCTCGGGTTCGACCTGCTCCCGCGCATCCGCAACTGGGCCGACCTGAACTTCTACCGGCCCAACGCGGACACCGGCTTCGAGCACATCGACTCGCTGTTCGGCGACAACGTGATCGACTGGGGCCTGATCGAGACGCACTGGACGGATCTGCTGCGCATCGCGATCTCGATCGGCGAGGGCCGCCTGTCGTCGGTGACGCTGCTGCGCCGGCTGGGCAACAACTCCCGCAAGAACCGGCTCTATTGGGTGCTCGATCTGTCCCCGCCGGACGCGGTGCCGGTCACCACGCTGGACCTGGTGACGGGGGCGCTGTTTCCCGGCGACATCACCGCGGACGCGGCGCCGGCCGCCCCCGCGCCGCGCCGGACGAGGCAGCGTGTTACCTCGAAGAAGGGTTCCTGATGGCCACCACCCGCTGGGTCCGTTACGTGGTCCCGGTCGTGGTCGAGATCGACTGCGACAACGACGCGATCGACCACGGCCAGTTCTGCATCTACGACGAGAAGTTCGTCCGCCGTCACGCCGACGGGCAGATGGAGACGCACGCGCTGTGGGTGGCTAACCCGCCGAACGGGCGGATCCCGCCCGGCCCGCCGGGGTCCCAGTAGTACTGGCGCCAAAATCAACGGATATGCGCTCTGGCGTCTGTGACGTCCCGGAATGAGCCTTCGGCGGACGGAGCCCGAGACGGGCCGTCCGGGACCGGTGACCTGGGGAACGCCGTCCAGATAGGCCGTCCGGTGACTTGGCCGGTGGCAGAGAGCTATCCATAGAGTCTTCGTTCAACGCTTCGCGTTTGCCCAGGTCAGCCAAATCCGTTGGAAATTTCCCCCGTACTACCGGGACCCCGTAAGAGACCAACCCTGTTCGGCAAGCACACACCCGATATCGGACCGCTCCCAGCCCTTCAGGTCGATCGCCGAGAACCGGCGGATCAGGTCACGTAGTTGATCATCGGTCAGACGGGAGGCAACGATCATGGCGCAAACCCTACCTTTGCCCTGACCCTCGCCGTTCCGGAACTCTGAACCACCGGATTCGGCCAGATGGGCTTGGTACACAAGTAGCAAGCGATGCGGAAACTCGGACGCGGCACGCAGGGTCTCCCAACGATCCGTCCCCCGTCACACTCATGCTGCCAGCGGCTGACCGAACCAGGGCCGGACTTCGCCAGCTCTTCAAAGGCCGTCAGCGGCGGAGAGGTCCAGGCGGGCCCTCGCGCCAAGCTGCCCACCGGCTGACCGCAACGATCCCTACCTTGCCCTTCGCTGGAACTTCGGAAGTTCCGGGCCGTCGCCGACGCGCTCGACCGCTTCCGCTAACACGGCGCCGATCTCCGGACGAGGTCTGACGCCGCTGTTCTGGACCCATGTCGCGCCTTACGGCGAAGTCCGCTTAAATCACAATCTTAGCCTGGCAACGAACTGACGCTTTGAAGTGTTCTACGAACGAGGGCCGACGGGGGCGCGGTAGCTGGTGAGCATCTCGGTGGTCCAGGTCGGCTGGTGGCAACGCCTCGGGGCCCGAACTCGCTGAACCACGGTTTGATGTCGATCACCGGGGTTCCGTTGACGGCGTCGAGGTCTTCCACATGAAGGTCGAGGCCGTCGACCTTGAGAAGGCGGCAGCGGGGCGCGGTGGCAGCACCCGGCTGAGCGCCAGCTGGCTGCGAGGTGTTGTTCGAGGCGACCGAGTTCGGCGAGAACATCACCGTCGAGCAGTTGTGGGAATCGATCGAGGCGGTGGCCGCGGTCGGAGCTCCACGCCGCGGTGGACAAGATCTCCGATGTCGCGCCGCCGCCGGGCGCGGATCCGGACGGGGAGGTGCTGTAGGTGTCTGCGGGCAGCCGCGGGGCTCGGCGGTCACGGACGCTGTGACCGCGTCCTGAACGACCGGGCGGACAGCTCGCCGGCTCCGAGCACGAGCGCGGACGTCAGGACGACCACGAGGGGCAGGCCACCGAGGGCGATCGCCGGGATCGCGCGGTCCCCGTTGCTCAGCGCGTACACCAGCCCGGAGGCGCCGGGAACCGCTGCCGCTATGCCGACGACGCACGCCGTCACCGCGACGAACGCCGCCTCCCACCGGCCCACCCGTTGTCGCTGCGCCGGCGTCGCTCCCACCGCGTGCAGAAGCGTCAGCTCGGCCCGTCGGGCGAGGTTGCCGACCACGAGCGAGCTCACCACCGCGATCGCGATGTAGCCCCACAGGATCACCAGCAGGACCACCTGGAACGACGCCGGGTCGCCCACCGACGCCTCGGGATCGGACACGACCGGCGACCGCACGATCTCCACGCCCGGGTGGTCCCGAAGCCGCTCGGCGACGCGACTCGCGCCCTGCTGCTCCGTCGTGTCGCGCGACAGGGTCATCACCATGGCGGTCGCCTGCCCGGACGCCGTGGCGCTCCGGACATCCGCGAGTGGGAGCACCACCTCGCCGAAGCCCAGCCCGCGCCGATAGATAGTCGCGACCCGACGGTCGATCGTGCGGCCGTCGCCCAGCACCACGGTGACCTGATCACCGATCTCGGCATAGAGCATGTCCGCGCCTTGCACGCCCAGGGCGATCTCGTCAGGCGCGAGGACCAGCGGGCCACCTCCCCGAGGGTCGAGGTCGGCATATCGCGCGAGGCCGTCGCCGTCGGCCCCGAGGACCGGCAGCACCTGCCACGCGCTGTCGTCAGCCGGTCCGCGCACGACGACGGTGCCGGCCGCGACCTGGTCGACCGAGCGGATCCCGGGAGTCTCGGCGACCTTCTCCGCCGTCGAGCGGTCGATCCCGCTGGGACCGGCCATCACAACGAGATCTGCTCGTCGGCCGGCATCGACCTGGTCGCTCGCGACGGCTCCCGCCGACGCGTTGGCGAAGAGCTGGGTGCAGCTGAGCGTGACGCCGAGGACTGCCGGAGCCAGCACACCGCCCACCCGCGCCGCTCGCAGCCGGACGTTGCTCAACGCGAGGTACTGCGTCGCGCCACGCGTCGCCGGTCCCTGCACGATCCGCGCCGCCGAACGTACGACCCACGGGCTCAGCGGCCCGATCGACAAGGCGATCACCAGGCTCGACAGACCACTGAGCCCTGTGGCCCCGTCACCCGAGAACGCCCAGGGTGCGGCTGCCATCGCGATCCCGAGCGCCAGGACCGCCAGCCCGGCGGCGAGCCGGGTCCGGCTGCTGGACGGACCCGATGCCTCGTCGCCACCCCGCAGGCCCGACAGCGGGCTGCCGCGCCCGACCACCCGGCGGGCCGCGATCCGCACCGACGCCTCGGCGGCCAGCACGGCCACCACGACCGGGATGACGACGGGCAGCAAGCCCACGACCGGATCGAGGCCTGCGGGCAGCGTCCCGCTCCAGCGACCGACACCGACCATGCACGCCCCCAGGAGGGGGCCACCCACACTGCCGATGATCCCCGCCACGAGCGCGACGCGCCGGATCTCGCCGACCAGCAGCTGGCGGACCTGCCTGGACGTGGCACCGATCACGCGCAGCATCGCGAGCTCGCGGGAACGCTCCCGCACCTGGAGCGACGTCAGGGCCATCACGGTGAAGAGCGTCACGATGACTGTGAGTCCACCGAACGCGCCGGCGGCAGAGGTGAGCGTCGCCTTGGCCTGGCCCTGGCGCACGACCTCGAGTTCTCCTCGCCGCCCCTCGTCCCAGACCACGGCGCCGTGACGATCGACCAGCTCCCGCAATCCGCGAGTGCCCTCACTGCCGGGCCACACCCCGATCGCCGCGACCTGGTCGTCGCGCGCGCTGTTGCGGCCGATGTCGGCGCCGGTGAGGTAGATGTCGGCGGCGTCGACGCCGGTGTCGTCGGCGGAGGTCAGGCCCACGACCGTGAACCGGCGGGCCTCACCCCCGAAGGCGATGTCGACCGCGTCGCCAAGGTCGACGGACCGGTCGGCGGCCAGGCCACGGGGGAGCACGACCTCACCGGCCGACTGGGGCGTCGTCCCCGCCACGACGGTCCTGTCGCCGAGGGCCAGGGCTTCGCCAGGATGAGCCGTGACCGGGAGGGGGTCCCGACCGGCCAGCACCGCCGGCAGGACCTGGTCGACGACGACTCGCGCATCCGGCACCGTCCGGGTGACCTCGTCGACCAGCGACTCCGGGAGCAGCGCGCGGCCGGGCACGGCGATGTCGACATCCTCCTTCACAGGCACCGACTGCGGAGCCCCGATCAGGACCGGCGCCTTGGCGTACTCTCCCGTGCTGACCTGCCCCCGCAGTCCGGTCTCGAACAGCAGGCCGAGCGCGCCCAGCAGGATCGCCGAGAACAGGACGGTCGTGAAGACGGCGGCGACCTGTCCTCGCCGGCCCCGCCGGGTCAGCCGTGCGATGTCTTTCATGCCCGGCGCCCCAGCCGCGCCAGATGAGCCGCGATGTCAGCCGCGGACCCCCCGGACACCTCGTCGTGCCAGCGGCCGTCGGCCAGGAAGATGACCCGATCCGCCACCGCGGCAGCGGACGGGTCGTGGGTGACCAGCAGCACCTGCTGGCCGAGCTCGTCCACGATCGACCGCAACAACGTCAGGACCGCCTCGGCCGACGCGGTGTCCAGCGAGCCGGTCGGCTCGTCGGCCACGACCAGCTCGGGGCGGGTGATGAGGGCTCGGGCGATGGCCACGCGCTGTTGCTGACCGCCCGAGAGCGCTGCCGGGCGGCGCGCCAGAGTGTCGCCGACGCCGACCGCCGTGGCGAGCTCCTGCACGACCCGGGGATCGATCGGCTCTCCCGCGAGCCGCAGTGGCAGCGAGATGTTGTCGGCGGCCGACAACGCCGGGATCAGGTTGAAGGCCTGGAACACGACGCCGATGCGCGAGCGACGCAGCACGGCCAGTTCGGTCTCGCTCAGGCGGCTGATCTCCTGCCCGCCGAGGTGGATCGTGCCGGAGTCGGGCCGCTCCAGCCCGAGCAGGCAGTTCAGCAGCGTCGTCTTGCCTGAGCCGGACGGTCCCATGATCGCCGTGAACGTCCCCGGCTCCACGGTCAGGTCGATCGCGCTGAGCGCCGAGACCTTCGCCCGGCCACTGCCGTACGTCTTGCTCACGCCTCGGACGACGACGGGGCGAGGCGGCGCGTCCGCGGGCGCCGTGGACCGTGGTGTTCTCTGCTTCATTATGACAACTCTGGGCTCGCCGCGTGGCCCGCACCATCCCGTGGACGCTCCGTTGGGAGGTAGCGCTGCCGCTACCCCGGCGAGGCGTTGCGGGCCCACGGCGACGGGTGCCCGAGACTGTACGATGGTCGGCGTGAGCAGGGGCCATGGCAGCCGCGACAACCGGCCCGTCAACGCGATGAGCCGGCAGGTGCGCGCCGTCCGGCACCTGGCCGGGGATGCCGTCAGCAGCCTCACCGCCCTTGTGACGCTGGTGGTCGTCGTGGCGACCGCCCTGCTGTCGGTCGTCGGGATCGGGCTGGTCCTCGCCGGGCCCGCGTCCTCGGCCGTACGCCGCTGGGCCGATCACGAACGCTCGCGCGCCGGACACCTGCTCCGTAGGCCGGTCGCCTCCCCGTACCCACCGGCCGGCACCCCCGGACGCTCGGCCGTCCGGGCCCATGCCGACGGGGGCGCGCTGCTGCGCGACCTGCTCGCGGCGGCGCTGCGGGTGGTCTCAGGGGTCCCGCTCGCCCTGTTCGCCGTGGTCCTGCCCCTGATCTCGATCAACTCGGCACTGATCGCCCTCTTCTGGTGGGCGTTCCCCGCCGGCAAGCCGGCCGAATCCTTCTTCGCCGTGACGTCGTGGTGGGGCGCGCTGGCCTCGCTCGCCATCGCCCTGGTCGGCCTGGGGGTGTGGCTGATGGCGCCCGTCGTGGCCCGCATCGACGCCGTCTCGACGGCTCGCCTCCTGTCCCCGACCCGGCAGCAGGAGCTGGTGCTGCGCGCGCAGCTGGAGCAGGTCCGTCGTCGGTCAGCTGTCTCGGCCCACACCGCAGAGCTGCGACGCATCGAGCGCGATCTGCACGATGCGGCCCAGAACCGCCTCGTGGCCGTGACGATGTACGTCGGCATGGCCCAGCGCCAGCTCGAGACCGGCCGCGATGACCCCGGCCCGTCCTTGGCGAAGGCCCAGTCGGCCGCGTCGGACGCCCTCACCGAGATGCGCAGAGTCATCCGCGGCATCTACCCGCCGGTGCTCGCTGAGGAGGGGCTTGTCCCGGCCATCGGTGCGCTGGCGGACCTGTCCCCCGTCCCCACCCGCCTGCACGTCGACCGCCCGGCCCCGACGGCTGCCGCCGTCGATGCCGCGCTCTACTTCTCGATCGCCGAGGCCCTGACCAACGTCGTCAAGCACAGCGGGGCGACGGAGGCCGACGTGCAGCTCCGCTGGGAGGACGGCGATCGTGGTCCTGAGGTGCTGGTCGTCGTGACCGACAACGGTCGTGGCGGGGCAGCACCGTCCGGCGGGAGCGGGTTGTCGGGCATGGCGGCCCGGCTCCAGGCGCTGGGTGGTTGGCTGGACCTGTCGAGCCCGAGTGGCGGACCGACGACGATACGGATGGGACTGCCGTGCGAGCCGTGATCGCCGAGGACGACACGCTCCTGCGCGAGGGGCTGGTGTCCCTGCTCGGCCCTGAGGGGATCGAGGTCGTCGCGGCGAGCGCCGACGTCGTGGGCTTCTCCGCCACAGTGCTCGATCAGCGGGCGGACCTGGCGATCGTGGACGTGCGCATGCCGCCGACCTGGACGAACGAAGGCATCCAGGCCGCGGTCGACCTCCGGCGACGCCGGCCCGGGTTTCCGGTGGTCGTGCTCTCGGCGCACGTGGAGACCCGCTTCGTCGGCGATCTGCTCGCCGACGACGCCGGTGGCATCGGCTATCTGCTCAAGGAGCGAGTCGGCGCAGTGGCGGACTTCGTCGAGAGCCTGCGGCGGGTGGCGGCGGGGGGGACCGTGCTCGACCCGGAGGTCGTGACGGCGCTGATTCGGCGACGCAAGAGCCCTCTGGAGGCGCTGACGGAGCGCGAGCGGGAAGTGCTCGAGCTGATCGCCCGCGGAGACGGCAACCGTGAGATCGCCGCCGCCCTGCACGTGACCGAGGCGGCAGTGCTCAAACACGTGCGGAACATCTTCCTCAAGCTGGGCCTCCTCGCGGACGACACCCGGCACCGTCGGGTCGTCGCCGCGCTGACATACCTCAACCAGCAATGACCGCTGCTGCAGCACGCGTTCGCGTTCCAGGTCCACGACGCCGGGCACCCGCACCACCTCAACCGGCACGGCCGCGCGGACATCGGATGGGAGGCGACGACCAATGGCTGAATCCAGTACTCCATAGACCGCGTTCGACTACGCCATGGTCGACGTCGAGGGCAACGGCCAGCAACCACCCGATCTGGTGGAGATCTCGATCGTCGCGATCGAGAGCGGCACGATCGGCCGCCCGAGGAACTGGCTGATCAGGCCACCGCGGCCGATCACCGCGATGGCGCGGCGCTTCCATAAGATCACCGACGACCAGGTCGCCGGCGCTCCCAGGGGTCCCGGTAGTGCTGGCGCCAAAATCAACGGATATGCGCTCTGGCGTCTGTGACGTCCAGGGATGAGCCTTCGGCGGACGGAGCCCGAGACGGGCCGTCCGGGACCGATGACCTGCCGAGGACCGCACGGTTCCGCCGACCCTCGAGGAGTTCAAGCAGCGGCTGCGGGACGTGGAGCTGAAGCGGGGTCGCCTCTACGAGCTGATGCACGGCGGCCGCGGACTGCTGCTCGACCAGACCGGCCGGCTTTCGGTGGGGGCTGGGAAGAGCGGGTCGACCACGTCGTCGACGTCAGCGAGGAACTGGACGTGCCCGCGGCGCTGCTGCGGCCTGACGGCCACGTGGCGTGGGTCGGTGAAGACCAGCAGGATCTGATCAGCCAGCTGCCCAAGTGGTTCGGCGCTGCCGTCAGCTGAGCGCGCAGTTGTGGCTCGAAAGGGCAAGACCTATCTCCGGCCGAGTTCGGCGCGATCCGGTGCCGTACCCCGCCAGCTCGAAGCCCCCCCCCGCGAAGTACGCCGACCCCAGCAAGATCAACCTCATCGGGATTCCCGATCCGTAGGTAAGGACGTTCCGAGGTAGCGGGTGCTTCCCGGGATGTTCGAGTACCGGATCGTGACATCTGGTCCTGGTGCTTGGGGTGGTGGCGGCCGCGTGGGCGCCGGGCGGATTCCTTGATACTTCTGGGGACATCGATCTCTCGGTACAGGGCGGCGGCGCTCGGCGTCTTCGTGGCCCGCCACCACCTGTCGCTCACATCACCGGGCGACCTCCGGCCACGGCTGTCACGTTCCGCGATTCTCACAAATAAGCAGTTGTGACAGTTCTGCGAACAGCCCGATCCGAGTCGAAGATCCGCAGGCGCGATTCGCACAACACCTCTCACAACTACCCTTGGTTTTGACAGAGTTCTGCGAGATTGTCGGCATACAACTCGGACCCGACGACGCCGCGGCCGCGGTCGAACGCCACCCCTGCCCGCAATGCGACCTCCCCGCCGGCAGCGCCTGCCGCACCCGCGCTGGGAAGACCGCCGCGAAGTACCACACCGCACGGTTCATCCTCGTGCCCTCGCTACGGGACGAACATCACCGTGGCCGTCCCGGCCGACCGGGGACCGGGCAAGAAATGGACACAAGGCCCCGAGGTCGCCGCGGCGAAGCCGGAGACGAACGGGACGCCGATCCGGATCGGCTACGTCCGCTGCACCACCGCCACCCAGGAACTGCAAAGCCAGCTCGATGCCCTGGCGGCCGCGCACTGCACGCGGGTGTTCTCCGAAAAGATCAGCACCCGCATCAAGATCCGACCCGAACTGGAAAAGGCACTCACCCTCGCCCACGAGATCAAGACCGCCGCGCCGGACCAGCCGGTGATCCTCACCGTGCACGAGATGAAACGCCTCGCCCGCAACGCCGCCGAGCTGATGACCCTCTCCGCCCAACTGCAAGGCGGTGGGGTACAGCTGGAGCTGCTGACCGGGCCACTGACCGGGATCTACGACCCGCACGGCATGGGCTCCATGCTCTTCGCTGTCCTCGCCGTCGCCGCCCAGCTCGACCGCGACTACATCCGCGGGAAGACCCTCGAAGGCCAGCAGGCCGCCGCCGCACGCGGCAACCACGGCGGCCGACCTAAGGTGCTCGATGAGGACGACGTGCTCTTCGCCCGCGCGCTCCGCGACAGGGGAACCCCGATGCCCGACATCGTGAAGAAGCTGACCATCAAGACCGGCAAGAACACCGGCCAGCACCCCTCAGTCGCCTCGCTCTACCGCGCCCTCGCCGACAACGACGCCTGGCCAGGGCCTACAGCAACTCGTGGCACCGAGCCGGACCTCCCGCAGCGCTGACCAGCAGCGTTACGGACCCATTGCCCCTTTCGCTCGTATCCCGGCGGCCCCCCTCAGTGGACGGAGAGTCCTCCGTCCACGCAGATGGTCTGGCCGGTGAGGTAGGCGCCGGCGTGGCTTGCGAGGAGGACGGCGATGCCGGCGAAGTCGGTGGGGGTGCCGTTGCGGCCGGTCATGGTGCGGGCGGCGAGGGCTTCGGTGCGGCCGGGGATGGCTTGTGCGGGTTGGGTGAGGGGGGTGAGGACGAAGCCGGGGACGATGGTGTTGGCGCAGACGCCGTGGGGTGACCAGGCTTCGGCTTGGGAGCGGGTGAGGCCGGTGATGGCGGCTTTGGAGATGCCGTAGGCGCCGCTGTTTCCGAAGGCGCTGATGGATTGCTGGGAGCCGATGTTGATGATGCGGCCCCAGCCGCGCCTGGCCATGCGGGGGCCGAAGTGTTGTCCGAGGAGGTAGGGGGCGGTGATGTTGACGGCCATGGTCTGTTCGTAGTCGTCGGGGGTGAGGTCGTTCATGGGGTGGCGGATGTTGTTGGCGGCGTTGTTGACGAGGATGTCGATGTCGCCGAAGGGGGTGGTGGCTTGGTGGCAGAGGCGGGTGATGTCGTCGCGGTTGGCGAGGTCGGCGCTGATGGGTGCGGCTTGGATGCCGAGGTTGTGGAGGTTTTGGGTGGCTTCGTGAAGTTCTTTGGGGCGGCGGGCGGCGAGGATGACGGAGGCGCCGGCGCGGCCGAGGGCTTGGGCGATGGCGTGTCCGATGCCGGAGCTCGCGCCGGTGACGAGGGCGACGCGGCCGGTGAGGGAGAAGAGGTCGTCGAGGTACCCAGACATGCCAATGGAACCTATCATCCCACCTTTGGGCGGTGCTGGTTCATGGGGAGGTGGCGTGGTCCTGGATCGTTTCCATCTGCAGGGCGATGGCGGTGTCCTGGAGTTTGTCCATGACGGTGAAGAGGTCGTGCAGGGTGGCGGTGTCGAGGCGCTGGAGGAGGCGCCGGAAGTCGGCGAGGCCGGTGTCGGCGATCTGCTCGGTGAGGGTGCGCCCGGCGGGGGTGAGTTCGACGCGGCGGACGCGGCGGTCGTGGGCGTCCTCGCGGCGGGCGACGAGGCCGTGGCCGACGAGGCGGTCGACGATGCCGGTGACGGTGCCGAGTCCGACGCCGAGGTGATGGGCGAGATCCTGTCCGGAGGCGGAGTCGCGGTGGGAGAGGATCATGACGACTTTGAGCTGGCGCATGGTCAGGTTGGAGTCGAAGAGGGGCGAGGAGGAGCGGTTCTGGGCGATGAGTCGTCCCAGGTCGCGTTGCATTTCACCGATCTGGTCGATCAGCCGGTCCCGTTCGTCGTCCACACTCACCTCTCGCTTCCTGAGAAGGTTATCAGGATCACACGGCAACGTTAAATATTCGTATAAAGCGAAGTGTTAGTCTGGGGCGAATCTTATGATGACGTCCCCCTAGGAGCCCGCCCCCATGACCGCCCTGGCCAGGTTGAGCCTTGCCAACCGCAGCCTCGTCATAATGATCGCGCTGGTGTTGAGCGCGTTCGGCGCCTTCGCGATCCCCTCGCTGAAACAACAGCTGCTGCCATCGCTTTCGTTCCCGGGGGCGTTCGTGGTCGCCCCCTATCAGGGGGCCTCACCCGAGATCGTCGAGGAGCAGGTCACCAAGCCGATCGAGAGCAGCTTCCAGGGCATCGGCGGGGTCACCGAGCTGACCTCGACCTCCAGGGAGGGCATGGCGCAGGTTCAGGTGGCGTTCGAGTACGGCACCGACATCGACGCGGCGGTCGCCGAGATGCAGCAGGCGGTGTCGCGGATCGAGGCCCAGCTGCCGGCGGGGGTGGAGCCGCAGGTCGTGACCGGCGGCACGGACGACATCCCGGTTCTGGTGCTGGCGGTGAGCGACGGCGGTGACCAGCGGGAGAGGGCCGACACCCTTGAGCGGGTCCTGGTGCCGGAGCTGCAGGGCATCGACGGTGTCAGCGAGGCGACGGTGACCGGCACCCGGGACGAGAACGTGGTGATCGTCCCGGACGCCAAGGAGCTCGCCGCGCGCCGGTTGGCGCCGACCGCGGTGGCCGACGCGCTGCGCGCCAACGGCCAGTCGGTCGCGGCGGGCAACCTGACCGAGGACAAGACGTCGCTGACGGTTCAGGTCGGCAGCCGGATCACCTCGTTGCAGGAGCTGAAGGACCTCTATCTCCTGCCGGCCGCCGCGCCGCAGGCCGGTCAGCAGGCGCCGCCGCAGGGCCGTACGGCGGCCGGGGGGCAGCTCGGGCAGGTGCAGCGTCCCGCGGCGGCGCCCAAGCCGGTGAAGCTGAGCGATGTGGCCGAGGTGAGGTGGGAGCAGGCCGCGAGCACCTCTTTGACGCGGACCAAGGGTGAGCCGAGCCTGGGTGTGTCGGTGACGATGGCGCCGGACGGCAACGCGGTGGCGATCTCCCACGCGGTGCGTGAGAGGCTGGCCGATCCGGCGATCACGCAGGCGATCGGCGGTGCCTCGGCGGTGACGGTGGTCTTCGACCAGGCGCCGTATGTGGAACGTTCGATCGAGGACCTGGCGACCGAGGGCCTGCTGGGTTTGATCTTCGCGGTGCTGGTCATTCTGGTCTTCCTGCTGTCGGTGCGTTCCACGCTGGTGACGGCGGCGTCGATCCCGCTGTCGGTGGTCATCGCGCTGATCGCGTTGTGGCTGGGTGACTACTCCCTCAACCTGCTCACCCTGGGTGCGATGACCATCGCGGTCGGGCGGGTGGTCGACGACTCGATCGTGGTCTTGGAGAACATCAAACGGCACCTGGGGTACGGCGAGGCCAAACGCAAGGCGGTGCTGGACGGGGTGCGTGAGGTCAGCGGCGCGGTGACGGCCTCGACGCTGACCACGGTGGCGGTGTTCCTGCCGATCGCGGTGGTCGGCGGCATGGTCGGGCAGCTGTTCGCGCCGTTCGCGATCACGGTGACGGTGGCGCTGCTGGCCTCGCTGCTGGTGTCGCTGACGGTGATCCCGGTGCTGGCCTACTGGTTCTTGAAGGCGCCGGTGCTGACGGCCGAGGAGGCGCGGGCGGTTCGCGAGGCGGCCGAGGCCAAGGAGCTGCGCAGCCCGCTGCAGCGCGCCTATCTGCCGGTGCTGCGGTTCGCGACGAAGAGGCGGCTGGTCACCCTGCTGGTCGGTGTGGTGATCTTCGCGGGGACGATGGGCCTGGCCGGACGGCTGGAGACCAACTTCATCGACTCCACGGGGCAGGACACCGTCTCCCTCAGCCAGAAGATGCCGCCCGGCACCGATCTGGCCACGACGGACGCGGCGGCCAAGAAGGTCGAGCAGGTGCTGGCCTCCCTGAAGGACGTGAAGGCCTATCAGGTCAACGTGGGCGGCGGCGGCGGATTCCTGGGCGGGTCCGGTGGGGGCGGCGATCGTGCCTCCTACTCGGTGACGGTCGCCGAGGGCGCCGACTCCTCGGCGCTGGAGGAGACGCTGCGTGAGCGGCTGAAGGCCGTGACCGACGCCGGTGAGATCACCGTGGGCGGTGGCGGCGGTCCGGGCGGGTCGACCAACCAGCTCCAGGTGATCGTGCAGGCGCCGGACACCGAGACGCTGAACAGCGCGGCCGAGACGGTGCGCGCGGCGATGGCGGGTGTGGGCGGGCTGCGGGACGTGGCCTCGAACCTGGCGGCCAGCGCGCAGCGCATCGAGGTTCAGGTCGACCGGGAGAAGGCGGCGGCCCGGGGGCTGAGCGAGACGCAGATCGGGCAGTTGGTGGCGCAGCAGTTCCGCGGCGCGCCGCTGGGCCAGGTCACCCTGGACGGGCGGACCGGTGATCTGATCATGCGTGGCGGGGACGCGCCGGAGAGCCTGAAGGCGGTCGCCGCGCTGAAGCTGCCGACCGCGACCGGCGTGGTGAAGCTGTCGGATGTGGCGAAGGTGGCGAAGGTCGACGGGCCGACGCAGGTGACCCGGATCGACGGCGAGCGCAGTGCGACGGTGTCGGGTACGGCCACCGGCAGTGACCTGGGCGCGGCGACGACGGCGCTGACCACCAAGTTGGACGCCCTGTCGCTTCCGGCGGGGGCGACGTACACCATCGGCGGGGTGAGCGCGCAGCAGGACGAGGCGTTCGGGCAGCTGGGCGTGGCGATGCTGGCGGCCATCGCGATCGTCTTCATGATCATGGTGGCGACGTTCCGGAGCTTCGTGCAGCCGCTGATCCTGCTGGTGTCGGTGCCGTTCGCGGCGACCGGCGCGATCGGCATGCTGCTGGCGACCGGCACGCCGCTGGGGATCCCGGCGTTGATCGGCATGCTGATGCTGATCGGCATCGTGGTGACCAACGCGATCGTGTTGATCGACCTGATCAACCAGTACCGCGAGCAGGGGCTGGGCGTCGTGGAGGCGGTCATCGAGGGTGGCCGGCGCCGCCTGCGGCCGATCCTGATGACCGCGGTCGCGACGATCTTCGCGTTGATCCCGATGGCGCTGGGCCTGACCGGGTCGGGCGGGTTCATCTCCCAGCCGCTGGCGATCGTGGTGATCGGCGGCCTGCTGTCGTCGACGCTGCTGACGCTGGTGCTGGTGCCGACCCTGTATGTGATGCTGGAGCGGACGAAGGATCGTCTGCGCCGCACGCCGAAGGCCGGCCGGCACGAGGCCGAGGTGAAGGTCTACGACGCCGACGAGCTGGCGCCGGCCCGTTAGGACCTGTCCTCACCGTTTCACCGTTTGACCGATCGCCGTGCGGCTCGCGCCGTGCGGCGATCGGCCGTTTCGGCGGTGGCGGCCCCGGCGTGGGTTCGCCTTCGCGGGGCGCAATACAATGAGGGAACGTGACTGCCAAGCCGCGTATCCCCAATGTCCTGGCCGCCCGCTATGCCTCGGCGGAGCTGGCCCGTCTGTGGTCTCCCGAGTACAAGGTGGTGGCCGAGCGCCGCCTGTGGCTGGCCGTGCTGGCCGCGCAGGCGCAGCTGGGGGTGGAGGTTCCCGAGGCGGCGGTGGCCGACTACGAGAAGGTCGTCGACCAGGTCGACCTGGCCTCGATCGCCGAGCGCGAACGCCTCACCCGCCATGATGTGAAGGCCCGCATCGAGGAGTTCAACGCCCTGGCCGGGCACGAGCACGTGCACAAGGGCATGACCTCGCGGGATTTGACCGAGAACGTCGAGCAGCTGCAGATCCGCGACAGCCTGATCGTGGTGCGCGGGCGGTGTGTGGCGCTGCTGGCGCGGCTGGGGGCCCTGGCGGCCGAGCATTCGGGCACGGTGATGGCCGGCCGGTCGCACAACGTGGCCGCGCAGTCGACGACGCTGGGCAAGCGGTTCGCCTCGGCGGCCGATGAGCTGCTGGTGGCGTTCGCCCGGCTGGAGGAGCTGATCGCCCGTTATCCGCTGCGCGGCGTCAAGGGGCCGGTCGGCACCGCCCAGGACATGCTGGACCTGCTGGGCGGGGACCGGGCGAAACTGGCGGAGCTGGAGGACCGGGTGGCGGCGCACCTGGGGTTCGCGCACCGTCTCACCAGCGTCGGGCAGGTCTACCCGCGCTCGCTGGACTACGAGGCGGTGACGGCGCTGGTCCAGCTGGCCGCCGCCCCGTCCTCGCTGGCCAAGACGATCCGGCTGATGGCCGGGCACGAGCTGGTCACCGAGGGGTTCCAGAAGGGTCAGGTGGGCTCCTCGGCGATGCCGCACAAGATGAACACCCGCTCGTGCGAGCGGGTCAACGGACTGACGGTGATCTTGCGAGGGTATGCCTCCATGGTCGGGGAGCTGGCCGGAGACCAGTGGAACGAGGGCGACGTGTCGTGCTCGGTGGTGCGGCGGGTGGCGCTGCCGGACGCGTTCTTCGCCTTCGACGGGCTGGTGGAGACCATGCTGACCGTGCTGGCGGAGTTCGGCGCGTTCCCGGCGGTCATCGCCGCCGAACTTGACCGTTACCTGCCGTTCCTGGCGACGACGAAGATGCTGATGGCCGCGGTGCGGGCCGGGGTGGGCCGTGAGGCCGCCCACGAGCTGATCAAGGAGCACGCGGTCGCCGCGGCGCTGGCGATGCGTGAGCGGGGCGCGGGCAACGAGCTGGTGGAGCGGCTGGCGGCCGACGAGCGTTTCCCGCTGGACGCCGCGGCGCTGGAGCGGCTGCTGGGTGAGCGCATCGCGTTCACCGGCGCGGCGTCGGAGCAGGTCGAGGCGGTCGTGGCGCGAATCGGTGAGGTCACCGCCCGTTATCGGGACGCCGCGGGCTACGTTCCCGCCGCGATTTTGTGAGAAAGACGGTTGGTGAGAAAGGCAGTTCGTCGTTGAAAGACCGTGCAGTGGAACTGACCTCGGCCGGCGACGTGGTCGCCGCCTGCGGTGACGACACGCTGACCGTGTGGGCCGCGCAGGGGATGGGCCCCGGGGTGCGGGCGTGGTCGATGGGGGAGGCGGTGGTGGTGGCCAGCCCGGATCTCAACCGCCGCGACCGGCTGGCGGTGCACGGCCCCGCACCGCAGGTGGCCCGGCTGGTGGAGCTGGTATGGCCCAAGCTCGGCCCCTCCTACCGGTTGCTGGGCGATCGGGACCTGCTGGGTGAGCTCGTCGGGTTGGTGCCGGGAATGCGGCCCCTGGCGTCGTTCGAGTGGATGGACGCCGCCGGCCCGCCGCCGCCCGGTCGCGCTCAGCCGGGGACGGGCGGGTGGCTGCGGGACGCGGACGCGGAGGTGAGCGCCTTGCTGGCCGAGGCCTCCCCCTCGGCGTGGGCGACCCCCGGGGTGACGGGCATCCGCCGATGGGCGGGGATACGCGCCGACGACGGGACGCTGGTGGCCACGGCCGCCGACGCCTGGTCCTGCCCGCAGGTCGGGTTCGTCGCCGGGGTGGCCACCGCGCCCTCCCACCGGGGCAGAGGCCACGGCGAGAGGCTGTGCCGGTTCGTCTTCGAGGCGCTGGCCGCCGCCCACGGCCGGGTCGCGCTGATGGTCGACAGTGACAACCGCACCGCGATCGGCCTGTATGAGCGGCTGGGCCTGCGGATCCGCCCGGTCGCCGCCGTGGCCCTGGAGGGCGTCTGAGAGGGCGTCCTCAGGCGGTGGCGCGGGCGCCGGGGGAGCGGGAGAAAAACCGGGTGCGAGGCGCGGTCGCTCCAGGCAGAGTGGATGAAATGATGTCCAGTTTCATACCTGGTCTGGAGCTTTCGCGCACCTTCTACGCACAGGTCGTGCGGCCGCTCCTGACCGGTGTTCCCCATAGTGCCGCACTGATCGGCGCCGGGTCGGAGGTCCTGGCGTTCGACACCGAACGCTCCACCGACCACGACTGGGGACCGCGCGTGGTGCTGTTCACCGCCCCCCATCTGACCGGGCAGGTCCGGCAGGCCGTCATCGACGGCCTGCCGGAGGTCTTCTGCGGCTACCGCACCGTCGTCGGCGCCACCGGTGGCGTGCAGGTGAGCGACGCGGCCACCTGGTTCACCGACCGGCTCGGGTTCGACCCGCTGCGGGGCGTGAGCACCCTGGACTGGTTGTCGACCCCCTGGCAGCGACTGGCGGAGGTCACCTCCGGGGAGGTCTTCCACGACGGCCTGAACGTGTTGGAGCCTGCCCGTAGCGCGCTGCGCTGGTACCCGCCCGACCTGGAACGCTACGTACTGGCCGCGCAGTGGAGACGCCTGGCCCAGATGGAGGCCTTCCCCGGCCGGTGCGGGGAGGTGGGCGACGACCTCGGCTCGGCGCTGCTCACCGCCGGCCTGGCCCGTGACCTGATGCGGCTGGTGCTGCTGATGCGCCGCCGCTACCCGCCGTACGCGAAGTGGCTCGGCAGCGGGTTCGCCCGCCTGTCGGGTACGGCCGAGCTGGGCGAGGAGTTGTCGGCGGCGGTGGCCGACGACGACTGGCGGGCGCGCCAGGAGCACCTGGGCCGCGCCTACCGGCGGGTGGCCGCCTTACACAACCGGCTGGTTCCCCAGCCGGCGCTCGACACCTCGATGCGGAACTTCCACGACCGGCCGTTCCAGGTCATCGGCGCCCAGCGGTTCGCCGACGCCCTGAGCGCCGCCATCGGCGATCCGGTGATCCGGGCGCTGCCCCCGGCCGGGTCGATCGACCAGTTCGGCGACTCCACCGACCTGCTCACCCATCCGCGGCGGTGCCGCGCGGCGACACAGGCCGTACTGGACCTCCCGCCGGATCTCTAGGCCGCGACCGGCTGACGGTGGCGGGCCAGCATGCGCCGCTCGAACCACAGCGAGGTGAAGGGAGGCACCGAGCACGCCAGTCCCAGCACGATCACCTTCGGGCTCCAGCGCTCCACCCGGGCCGCGGCGAACACCCCGGCCACGTACAGCACGAACATCGCACCGTGGATCGGGCCGAAGATCTTCACTCCGAGGTCGCCGGTGTCGGCGATGTATTTGAAGAACATGCCGATGAGCAGTCCCGCCCATGAGCATGCCTCAGCGATCGCCACGTAACGGAACAGACGGAGTGCGGTCGGCACAGCGAGGCACCTTTCCTTCAAGGTCATCGGGGAACGGTTCCCCAGCCTAGAGGGGGGTGGGGGCGGTCCCGGTTCCGGGCCTTCGGCGAGGAGTGCCGGCCGGCCCGTCTGTCGCGAACGCCTCAGCGCCACGTCCCGCAGCGGTCCTGGGTCGCATCAGTCGAGGGCGTGGCCGCGCCCGGTCTTCAGGATCTCGTCGGAGAGCCCGGGTTCGACGTGGCGTACGGCGCGGGCGAGCATCAGCGCGCCGACCATTTCGCACGGTGCGCGGGGGACAGGTACCCCGCCACGACCCGCTCCAGCGGAGAGCCGTCCTGGCCCGGACCGTCCTCGATCATCTCGGCCAGGACGGCGAGCGAGGCGGCGAAGGAGGCGCCGCACACCTCCACGGCATCTACACCGACACGCAGACCGCCGGCTGGGCGAAGGTCACCGAAGCCGTCCACGAGGCGGGCGGGCGGATCGTCTCCCAGCTCGGCCACGTCGGCGCGGCCTCCCACCCCGACCACCACGGGGGCCGCCTGCCCGCCGGACCCTCGGCCGTCAACCCCGGCGAGGGTGTCCTTCACCGCCTCCGGCCCGAAGGACACCCTCACCCCTCGCGCCTACACCGCCGCTGAGATCGCCGACACCGTCGCCGACTACCGCCATGCGGCCGAGAACGCCCGCCGCGCCGGCTTCGACGGCGTGGAAATCCACGCCCAGGGACCCTACTTGATCCCGCAGTTCCTCAACCCCCGCCTCAACCGGCGCACCGACGCCTACGGAGGCAGCGGCGAGAAGCGGGCCCGGTTCCTCCTCGACGTCCTCGACGCCGTCGGTGACGTGTGGGGCAGCGACCGCATCAGCGTGAAGATGTCCCCGAGCTGGACCAGCGGAACCGCGTTCACCGCGGACGAGGAGACACTCGCCGACTACGACCGGCTGCTCGAGAAGCTCAACGACGGCAACCTGGCCTACCTGCACCTTCGGGGCGCCCCCGGCACCGTTGAGGAGCGCCTCGCCCTCTTCTCCCGCTACCGCGCCCACTACCGGGGCAACATCGTCGCCAACCTCGGCTTCACCCAGGCCCTCGGCAACGAGATCCTCGACCGGCGAAAAGCCGACGTCCAGCGGCCCTCAGCCAAGAAGCTGGAACAACAGATCAGGTCCCGGATGCCGGAGCGGTCCCTGCTGGGGATTTTGGCCCGGACCGCGTACTGGATCGAGTGGTGGCGCCGCTTCGGCCCGGCGTCGGGCAACGACCCGAAGCTGAAGGATCCCTTCGGCCGGTACGTCATCACCACGTTTGTCAATGGCACCAACATGGGTTCCTACGAGGCGGCCCGTCACATCGCCGGGGTGAGCGGTCACGAGCTGTCGATGGCGGCCAACCGGCACTTTTCTCTCGCCAAGCTGAACGAGGCCATCACTGACATCGTCAACGCGCACGCCAAGCTCGATCTGTCGCGGGCGTGGGGTGATGGGACGACTGTGGCGGCCGACGGCACCCACATGGACACCTATCTGAACAACCTCCTCGCTGAGACCTCCGTGCGGTACGGCAAGCCCGGCGGCATCGCCTACCACCACATCGCCGACACCTACATCGCGCTGTTCACGCACTTCATCCCGTGCGGGGTGTGGGAGGCGGTCTACATCATCGAAGGGTTGTTGAAGAACGCCTCCGAGGTGCAGCCCACCACCATCCACGCCGACACCCAAGGCCAGAGCCTGCCCGTTTTCAGCTTGGCCCATCTGCTGGGCTTTGAGCTGATGCCCAGGATCCGCAACTGGAAGGACCTGAACTTCTACCGCCCCGGCAAGCAGAGCAGCTACGTCCACATCGACGCCCTGTTCGGCGAGCCGGGCGCCAACGTCATCGACTGGGACCTGATCGAAAACCACTTTGAGGACCTGATGCGGGTGGCGGTCTCGGTGCGCGAGGGCGCTATCTCCTCCACGCTGTTGCTGCGTCGGCTTCGCTCCGGCTCCAAGCGCAACGCCCACTACACCTGAACCCCACCTGGACGTCGACTTCACCAAGCTCGGCGAAGCCGACACCGAGCAGGCCGCGTGATGCCGGCCGGTGCTATCGGCAGGTTGCCGCCCTCTGGAACCCGGAACGTAAGCGGGAGCCTAAGGTCGAAAGGGCTTGATCTTGAGTTACCGAGAACAGGACGGGCGGCGCGATCCTCTGCGGCCAAGGCCGGGTAAGGCGCGCTATAGCAGCTGACCAGCAAATACTGCCGGACTCCCTGCAAAGTTATGTGATGGTGAAGGATCCCTCGGGAACTCTCTTGGATATACGGACATAGGCCGGGTGTGGATACAGATCTCGAGTTGTGGTCGCGCGCGGCCGACGGCGACGGTGGGGCCTTCGGGACCTTGTTCGACCGGCATGCCCGCAGCGTCTACAACCACTGCTTTCGGCGCACCGCGAACTGGTCGGCCGCTGAAGACCTGACCTCGGTGGTGTTCTTGGAGGCGTGGCGACGCCGCCGCCAGGTGCGGATCAGCAGTGATTCTCTGCTGCCCTGGCTGCTCGGGGTGGCCAACAACGCCTTGCGTAACCGGTCTCGGTCGCTGCGCCGTCACCAGGCGGCCATCGGCCGGCTCCCGCCTCTGACCTCGGTCATCGATCCGGCGGAGGAAGTCGCAGGGCGGATCGACGACGAACAGCGGATGCGCGAAATCCTGGCGGTGGTGAATCGGCTACCGCGCGCCGACCAGGAAGTTCTGACGTTGTGTGTCTGGTCCGGGCTGAGTTACGAGGATGCCGCCGTGGCACTGAACATTCCCGTGGGAACCGTACGGTCCCGGCTTTCCCGTGCGCGCGCCCGAATGAAAAAGCTCTCAGGAGCGGAACTCGAACCCCGGTCAGGACACAGACGGAGTGAGCGCCATACGGCGCTTCGGAAGAGGGAGGAACTGTGACCAACTACAGAATCCCGCCAGAGCGTGATCTTCCCGCCGACCATCACTCGCTTCGAAGGACTCACCTGATCATGGAAGTCAACCGGGATGAATCGCACCCGTTCATGCGCTTCTTCCACGAGCGCCGGTGGGTGGGCCTGGCCGTCGCCGCCACGGGGATCGCTCTTTTGCTGGCGGTGGGCATCCCGGTGCTGTCGGGGCAGGGCGGCGTCGCGGCGAACGCGGTCGAACGCGAACCCGACGGCTCGATCAGGATCTACCCTCGGGACTACAAACATCCCGAGGTGATCGAAGGCAAGTTGCGTGACTTCGGCGTGGAATCGGTGGTGCTCTTCCTGCCGATCGGCAAGGAGTGCAAGGAACCCCGCGCCGAATACGCGCCCGACAACCCGAAGCTGTTCACCAGCGAACCACCCACCGAGGGTGAGCATGCGTTCTGGAGGCTGCATCCGGAGCAGATCAAGCCCGGCCAGACCCTGGTCTACAGCCTGTGGTACCAGGACGACGGGCACGGCATGATGGTCGGCGGCAGAATCCAGGTCGCGACCGGCCCGGTGGCACCCTGTCAGATCGTCCCCGGCGGTCTCAGGAGAGAAACCGGTCCCGAGGGCGGGGACGGCGGCTGATCCCGCTCCTCTGCGCAATCACGATCTTGAATCTGTGAGCTGCGGGCTGACCACCCGATGGAGTTTCGGACCAATAGCGAAGTAAGCGGGATCAGGGATTAAGGAGGGGGTGGACAGTCGTTGGCGCCAACGACTGTCCACCCCCTCCTCACTTCCGAAGCCAGCCGTCGCATGCTCGTGTGCAGGCATTCGTCATGCCAACGGACCGCTCCGGTCCTGGAGATCCCTGCTGGCAGTCCTTACTCCGACGGCCGCCCACATGCGATCGCGTAACATAAACGTTCGTTCGCTTTACACAAAGATCAACTTGGTGTTCCCGCAGGTCGCCTCTGTAACGCATGCCGTGTACGCGCCTATGTAACGCACAACCCCCTTCACGTTACACTTCGATCACGAGAATCGGGGTAGCGCGCGTATCCACCCGAGACCAGCGCCCAGAAGCCCAGCAGGCCGAAGAATTCGGCGTCACCCGCCCCACCATCTACCGCCACCTCACCAAGGCCTGACGCCACGCAGGCCGCGCCCGAGCCGCAACATTGTTGATCTTGTATTGCGGCTTTTGGGCTTACCTTGGCTGGACCCCTTGTCCCGTGTGGCGGCCGGATCGTCACCCGGCAGGTCGCCCTCAAAACGTGAGGGCGAGAATTCGCGACCGTCGCCGGGCGGCCACCCAGCGCTACCGGCCGCCTGGCCGTCGCCGCCGGAGAAGGGGAGGGCGGGGGAGCGGCGAGAGACGGCTTGACCTCACCTTTAGTTGAGGTTTTAGGGTTGTCTCATACCGCCGGACGAGGCGTGTGGCCCGGCGAAAATGTCGGTCGGCCACCGTATAAAAGTCTGGGCCGGTGCTTTTTCTGAGGCTTTTCTGCCCGCCCCCGCAATGACGACCCCAGGACCCGGTGATGTGCGATGAACATGGAAATGACCGCGTGGAACTCGCTGTACCACGCGATGAACGCCCAGCAGGACCGGCGGCCCTTCTCCAAGGCCACGCTGCGGCGCATCATGGTCTTCGCCCGGCCACACCGGCGGCGCCTGGAATGGTTCCTGCTGACGAGCGTGGTGACCGCGGTGCTGGCGGTGGCGACACCGGTCCTGGCGGGCCAGGTGATCAACGCGATCGACAAGGGCGCCGAGCTGGGCGTCGTCGTCCGGCTCGCGGTGCTCATCGCGCTCATCGCGCTCGCCGAGGCCGCGCTCGGACTGCTGACCCGGTGGCTGTCGGCGAGCATCGGCGAGGGATTGATCCTGCACCTGCGCACCATGGTGTTCGACCACGTGCAGCGCATGCCGATCGCTTTCTTCACCCGCACCCGCACCGGCGCGCTGGTCAGCCGGTTGAACAACGACGTCATCGGCGCGCAGCGAGCCTTCAGCGACACCCTGTCGGGGGTGGCCGGCAATCTCGTGACGCTCGCGCTGACACTCGTGGTGATGATCGGGATCTCCTGGCAGATCACCCTGCTCTCGCTGGTGCTGCTGCCGGTGTTCGTGCTGCCCGCCCGGCGGATGGGCGCCCGGCTGGCGCGGCTGGAGCGCGAGTCGGCCAACCACAACGCGACGATGAGCACCCAGATGACCGAGCGCTTCTCCGCGCCCGGCGCGACACTGGTGAAGCTCTTCGGCCGGCCCTCACACGAGTCGGCCGAGTTCCTGGCGCGGGCCCGGCGGGTGCGTGACATCGGGGTGCGCACCGCGATGGTGCAGTCGGTCTTCATCACCGCCCTGACCCTGGTCTCGGCCCTGGCGCTGGCCCTGGTCTACGGCCTGGGCGGGTTCTACGCCCTGCGCGACCAGCTCGACCCGGGCGCCGTCGTGGCGCTGGCCCTGCTGCTCACCCGCCTGTACGCGCCGCTGACGGCCCTGGCCAGCGCCCGGGTGGAGGTGATGAGCGCGCTGGTGAGCTTCGAGCGGGTCTTCGAGGTGCTCGACCTCAAGCCTCTGATCACCGACAAGCCCGACACCGTGCCGGTGCCCGAGGGGCCGGTGTCGGTGGAGTTCGACCGGGTGCGCTTCGCCTACCCCTCGGCCGAGAAGGTGTCGCTGGCGTCACTGGAGGAGGTCGCCACACTGGATGCGCGAAGCGGCGTCGAGGTGCTGCACGAGGTGTCCTTCCGCGTCGAACCGGGACAGATGGTGGCCCTGGTGGGATCCTCCGGCGCGGGCAAGTCGACGATCGCCCAGCTGCTGCCCCGGCTCTACGACGTCGACAGCGGCGCGGTGCGGCTCTCGGGGGTGGACGTGCGGGATCTGTCGGCCGAATCCATCCGCGAGACGCTCGGCATGGTGACCCAGGACGGTCACCTGTTCCACGAGTCGATCCGCGCCAACCTGCTGCTGGCACGACCCCAGGCGCCGGAGGAGGAACTGTGGGAGGTGCTGGAGCGCGCCCGGCTGTCCGAGCTGGTCTCCTCGCTGCCCGACGGGCTGGACACCGTCGTCGGCGAGCGCGGCTACCGGCTGTCGGGGGGTGAGCGCCAGCGGCTGACCATCGCCCGCCTGCTGCTGGCCCGCCCGCAGGTGGTGATCCTCGACGAGGCCACCGCACACCTGGACTCCACCTCCGAAGCCGCGGTGCAGGACGCGCTGAGCGAGGCGCTGGCCGGGCGGACCGCGGTGGTGATCGCCCACCGGCTGTCCACCGTCCGGGCCGCCGACCTGATCCTGGTGATCGAGGACGGGCACATCGTGGAGCGCGGCACGCACAGCGCCCTGCTGGAGGCCCAGGGCCGCTACGAGGAGCTGTATCGCACCCAGTTCGACCAGCGCGCCGAGGCCGAGGCCGTGCTGCGCTGAGACGACACCGTTTCCGGCGGTGGCGCGACGCCGGAGTCTTCGAAGCCCTGCTGGAGGGGCGGAACGGAAAGAGCGACGACGTATCCGGCGCCGGCGCAAACTCCGGTTGAAAGCCGCCCTGCTCGGACGTTCGAGGGGCGGGCAGAGGAGCAAGGTCCACATCACTGCCGACCGCAGGTGCCGACCATCCCGAGGACCACGCTGGCCACCGCGATCGGGTGCGAGGGTCGGATCTTGCTCACCGGGTCAGGGTAATCGCCGGTTCGCAGGCGCCATCACCTACCAAAGTAGGACCCGTACCCCATCGGGGGAGAACACAGTGGGCGGCGCTGACCGTGAGCGGCGTTTTCCTGGTGCGGGCTCGGCGGGCGCGCTCATCGAATGACAGGCGCAGCGGCGGGATTTCAGGCGAGCTGCAGGCGACACCGCAGCAGCCGGCCAACCGGCGCGAAGGAGGCCAGGCGCATCGGCAGGTCACGCAATCACAGCCGGACAGGTCGGCCGCGGGCCACCGTAGCGGCTGCTCCAACGTGAGCATGACTCTTAGGCGATCCTCCTGGGAAGCAGCAGCCCGCCGACCAGCACCGCGCAGGCCGCGACGGTCACCAGCCCGCCGGCGAGGAAGGTACCCCGCACGTCGACGAGAGGCAGGACCAGGCCCCCGAGCGCGGCGCCCGCCGCGATGCCGGCGTTGTAGGCACCGGAGTTCGCCGCGAGTGCGATATCCGTGCGGCCCGGTGCGCAGCGCAGCATCTCGTTCTGAGTGGTCATGAACACCGGACCGAGCGCACCGCCCATCAGCATCAGGAACACCACCGCCACCGTGGGATGCGTGCCGGCCGCGTACAGGCCGAGCATGCCCACCGCTTGCGTGGCCACGGCAGTGGTCAGCGCGGCGCGCGGAAATCGGCCAAGAAACGCTCCGGTGATGCTCACCCCGGTCAGACACGCCACACCGAAGGTCACGAACAAGACGTTGACCGTGTTCGGAGGGAAGCCGCTCACGTCGCCCAGGAACTTCACGATGTAGGTATAGCCCGCGAACGCGCCGGTGGCGGACAAGGTCCCGGCCGCCAGCACGGTCCCGAACCAACGGCTGTCAGGACTGGTTCCGTAGGCCGCGGGTTCTTCTTCCGGCCGTGAGGTCGGCAGCAAACCGGCGATCGTCACCAGGGAGATGAGCCCCAGACCCGCGAGCACGGCGAGGGGTACCTGCCAGTCGCTCTGCTGTCCCAGCCAGGTCCCGGCGGGAACACCGAGAACGAGGGCGAGCGAACCGGCGACGGACAGCGCCCCGACCACACGCCCGCGGGCCTCGGGCGCGAACAGGCCCACCGCGACCGGTCCCATCACGGCCCAGAACAGCGCCTGGGCGAGCGCGGTCAACAGTCGCGCTACGAGGAGCAGCCAATAGGAGGCGGCCAGGGCGGCAACCAGACTGGACACGACGAGAGCGGCCAGCAGTCCGATGAGCACATAACGTCGGGGCACGGCCCGCGTGGCATGGGTGAGCGGCAAAGACGCCACAGCCACCGTCACCCTGGGCCACCCCGAGTTAGTTGGAGGCTCCGATACCTGGAAGGGTGAGGAGTTATGGCACCACCGAGGAAGTATGCCCCTGAGCTGCGGGAACGCGCTGTCCGTATGGTTTTCGAGCTGCGTGCGGCCGGTGAGGGGGCGGGCGTGCTGGCCCGGGTCGCAGACCAGCTCGGGGTGCACCGCGAGGCGCTACGGACCTGGGTGCGCCAGGCCGAGGTCGATGGCGGGAAGCGCCCGGGGACATCGACTTCTGACGCCCAGCGGATCACCGAACTCGAGCGTGAGAATCGCGAGTTGCGGCGGGCGAACGAGATCCTGAAGGCCGCCTCGGCGTATTTCGCCCGGGAACTCGATCCCAGACTGCCGCGCTAGTCGAGTTCATCGATACCCATCGCGAACGGTTCGGTGTGGAGCCGATCTGTGCCGTGCTGGAGTTCGCGCCGTCCACGTACTGGGCGGCGAAGAAACGGGAGTCGAATCCGTCGGCTCGTGCGGTCCGGGACGAAGAGGTGAAAAAGGAGATCCTGAAAGTGTGGAACGGCCCGGGACGTGGCCTATATGGGGCGCGGAAGGTGTGGGGCCAGCTCAACCGCCAGGGCGTCACGGTCGCCCGGTGCACGGTCGAGCGGCTGATGCGCGAGCTGGGCCTGTGCGGGGCGACCTGGTCGCGCAAACGGCCCCGGACCACCGTCCCCGGCGCCGATCGACCCGGTGACCTGCTGGAACGCAACTTCACCGCGGGCCGGCCGGACCTGCGATGGGTCGCGGACATCACCTATGTCGCCACCGCCTCCGGCTGGGTGTACACCGCGTTCGTCCAGGACCTGTACTCCCGTCGGATCGTCGGCTGGCAGGTCGCCGACCACCTGGGCACCGATCTGGCACTCGACGCCCTGGAAATGGCGATCTGGGCGCGTGGAGGCGTCATCGATGACCTTGTTCACCATTCCGATAGAGGCGTTCAATATACTTCTATCCGCTACGCCGAACGGCTCGACCAGGTCGGTGCGGCTCGTTCTGTGGGCAGCAAAGGCGATTCGTATGACAATGCCGCTGCGGAGTCGCTCAACAGTCTCTACAAGAAGGAGCTAATCGAGTTCCATGGCGGCTGGAAAGGCGTCATGGATGTGACGATTTCCACCATGGAATGGGTTGCCTGGTATAATTCTGAAAGGCTACATTCTTACTGCGGGAACGTTCCTCCGGCCGAGTACGAGGAGACGTTCCACCGATCAACCGCCGACGGCGGCCTGGCGATCGAGAACCAAGCGATCTAGCCTCCAACTTCACCGGGGCGGCCCACCCCATAGCCGGTGACCAGGAGGCCGACCGCTGACACCGACACCTGGAGGCTTTCCGAGATGAGTCCCAGGAGGCCGATCGGCAGGTTCTCCGCCGTGTTGAAGGTGAAGGCAGCCAGCATCAGGGCTACCACCACCGCCATCCCGCGCCATGGAGCCGGTTGCGTCGTGACCATAAAGTCGGTTTCTGTCCTCGCCTCTTGCGCCTGCTCCCTGCCCCCGCTCATAGCGGTTACCTCACCAGGCTCGCCTGTCCCATTACAACCGAATTTCGCATATCGGTCAGCTTAAAAGATCAAGTGTGGGCTCGGGGATTGCTCTTCACTCGCGGAGCGTGCGTCGAATCACCTCAATGGGCAGCGGCGGTGGATGGCCACCGTCGGCTTCTCCGGCGCAGCAAGGCCGCGCCGGACTCGGTCAGCGAGGCACCGGCGATGGAGGGTCGAGGGGTTCGGCATCAAGGTCACCATCGTGCAGATGGGCGGGTACGGGCGTATTACGCGCGGCCTGCCCCGTGCCGAGACCGAGCGCCAGGTACCGGTTGCCGCCGTCCGGGCCGCTCCCTTACTCACCCGGCCGGTTCGCGGCGTTCGGCGGGGGGAGGGTCACGTCGATGCCCGTCGCGGCGGCCGGTGGGCGAGCCCCTGCCCCGACTCGCGCAAGGTGATGTTGAGCCGCCCCTTCAGCAGCCCCTGAGGGCCGGTGCCCGGCAGGATCCGGCACACCCCGTGAAAAGCCCGCCGCGACGGCCCGCCGAACACGAACAGGTCACCCGACTCCAGCCTGACGTCCCGCCACGGCCTGGCGCGGGTCTGGCTGTTGCCGAACCGGAACACGCACGCGTCTCCCAGACTCAACGACACCACCGGGGCCGCACTGCGCTCGTCCCTGTCCTGGTGCATGCCCATCTTCGCGGCGTCGTCGTAGAAGTTGACCAGCGCGACGTCGGGGTCGATGGAACCGCCGAGCGTGTCGGCCACCGCCGTACGGCCCAGCTCGGCCAGCCAGTCCGGCAGCGGCTGGACCGGTTCGCCGGTGTAGCGGTAGGGCCTCCACCGCAGGCCCAGGCACAGGGTCCGTACCGACAACAGCCCGCCGCCGGGCAGCCGCACCCGCTCCATCTCCCCGGTGCGCGCCCAGTCCCGGCACGCCTGCACCAGCTGATGCTGGCGGGGCGAATCCAGCCAGCCGGGCACGTGAACCGCACCGGGCGCGATCTCGGCCCGCGGGCGGGGCAGCAGGGAGTCCACACCGAGGATTTTACGGCAGCCGGGCCTTCCCACCGGGAAAGAGCCCCTCACCCCCGGCGGGCGCGAACGGCGATCCGCCGCCTCTCGGGGGCCTATCACGAGCCTTGTCGCTCACCGTGCCGGTGGATGAAGGTGTCCGTCTGCCGCAGCCGCCGCTCGACTGCCCACGCCCGGTTGACCGAGGTTCCCCGACCCAGGATCCCGCCCCTGTCCTGTACGGCAGGGGCAGGGTGTAACGGCGTTTGGCGGTCGACGTGCCACCGAGCCGGTCATGGAAACCGATCGCCTGGCTGTTCCAGTGCGGGGTCTGCCACTGCAGTTCGTCAGAATTCGTTGTTCGGCCTGCGGGCAGCGACACTGCGAGACGTCGGGTGGCCTGTGACGCCTCGACCCGTGTGGGCCCCTATGAGACCGCTGCCAGGTCGAGCAGCGGCTTCTCCAAGGTTCCAGCGACCTCGGAATCGGTTTCGCGCAGCTCACGTAGAAAGGCTCGAGTCGCTGCTCCAAGGGCGCGGGAGAGCTCGCCGGCGTCGAGGCTGCGTACGAGCGCTTCTTGGACGGGCCCGGTGACGTCAGGAGGCAGCTGGTCCGCGCCCTTGGCATGAGCTACGGGGTGACCCAGCCGAAGGCAGGCAAGGGCCAGGGTGTGGTCGCGGACGCCGCTGATCCAATGTTCCGCCTGCCACAGGGCGCCACGCTCGACGGAGATCCGGGCGTGGAGAACGTGGTGCCAGGCAAGGCCGATCAGATGTCCTGGATCGACGGATCCCGGTTGCCGCTCCACCGCGTCACCGAAGACGACCCGAAAGCCTCCGCCACCGATCGGACCGAACGCGGCGGCGGGGGTAAACCCCAGATCGATCTCGAGCAACTCCCCAAGAAGGAAGGCGCGATAGACCGCAGAGCCGGCACGAAGGTCGAAGTGGTGTATCGCGCCGAGCTCGTGGTAGACGAAGGCGCTCCAGTCGCTCAAAGTCTCCTCTACCGCGATGCCGTCCACCACTCCGAAGAAGAGATCGACATCGGACCAGCGGTCCTCGGCGTCCCGTGCGGCGGAGCCGGTGATCGCGGCACCGACGATCCGCTTGTCCTCGCGAGCCCGCTCGAGCAGCTGCGTCCGCACGTACTGGCGTCGGTCCACTGTGAACATGAATGTGACCCTATCGGGTGATGTCTCGTGCCCGTTGTGGTGTGCCGCGCGCCATGCGGTACGCGCAGGGTGGGCTGACCGCCGGGACCGGACTGACTCTCACATCACCGTAACTTCACGCATTGAAGATCAGCGGTGAGCGTTCCGGCCTCACAGGCAACTCAGCCACACAACGCATCCTGGGCTGTCGGCAGTCGCCGGGTCGCAGCCTTGACCGGAACCCGCCGGCGGCGTTTTCGCGCCCCACATTGATTGAGCTCCCTCCCCGAAGCGGGGAGGGAGCTCAATGGCGATCGGTGACCACCTCGGTGTTTACAAGGTGCCGGAGCCCGGGCCGTAGTAGCCGCCGAGCTTGTCGCGGTAGTCGGGCTCCCTGTAGGTCGCCTCGTCGAACTCCGGGGCGTCCTTGATCTCCTGCTTGGTGCGCGAGACGTAGACCTTGCGCTCCTGCGGGTCGATCTGATGCACGGTCCCGGCCGGCAGCACGACCTTCTTACCGAAGATCCAGAAACCGGTGTCGACGACGATGTAGCTGTCGCCCACCGTGTTGCTCTCCTCGTCCACCGAGCCGATCTTGCCGTCGGTGGCCTCCACATCGAACCCGACCAGGTCCAGCGCCTGCTCGCCGCGGGCCTCGGGACGGTAGTTCCACACGTTCTCGGTCACGGCGTTTCTCCTCGTCAATGAAGGTAGGGCACTCGCTGCTCTACCCAGGGCACCGCCGGTAAACAAGTAACGGGAACTTGCCTTCACATTTTTTGATCTTGCTTGGGAGAACGACGACGACCTCAAGGGGTCCCGGTAGCAATGCTGACGTGGCGTTCGTGGATCCGGGTTGTCGTTTTACGGGCAGCGGGCCCAGACCCGGTCGGACCACCTGGGGAAGATCGCCGCATACCTTGAGTGGAAGACCGCCCCGGCCGGCAGCGAGGCGATGAAGGAGCTAGAGCAGTTCCTCATCGACCGGGCGATGGAGCACGACTCGCCCACCCTGTTGTTCAACCTGGCGCGCGAGTATCTGAGTCCAAGACCGACGAGCCGAGCTGCCGAAGAGAGCGTCGAGTCCCTCGTTGGGCCGTCCAAGACCCCCAACGCGCTATGGTCCGCGCGGTGACGGGTCTACCAGAATTTCACCTCGGGATAGTCCGCTGACGGCTTGTCCAGAAGAGGTTGACGCTTGCCCTTGAGGTGCAGGTTGAGGAAGGCGGTGACGTACGCGCGGGTGATCTCGATGGAGCGCTCACCGTCGATCGGGGCCTTGGGCAGCCCGAGCTGCGGCTGGAGCACCGCATAGTCGATGAAGCTCATGTGCTCGGCACCGGTCACGGTTAGCCAGCGCTTCCAGTCGCCGGTCACGTGCGGCCAGAACGCGTCCCACGAGCCGTCCTGGCCACTGGATTCCGGCTGGTGCCCGGGATTGCCGATCATCATGAAGGGCTTGTCCAGCGGCTTGGCCGGCGTGTTGGGGTTGTAGGTGCCGTCGAGATTGACCACGGCTTTGATCCGCTCGGAGGTGGGTAGTAAGTGCGCGGCGCTCTGACCGCCGACCGAGTGTCCCACTATCGCGATCCTCCTCTCGTCGACCAGCCGGTTCCAGCGCTTGCTCTTGTCCAGCCGGTCCAGGACGAACTCGGTGTCGGCGGCCCTCACCCGAGCCACCTTGGCCCCGGTCTCAGGAGTCTGGCCGGCCTTTCCGGCCTCGAAGGTGACGGTCCGGCCGTCGGGGAACGTGGTTGCCAACGACTCGTAGGTGTGCTCGATCCCCGCCACCAGATAGCCGCGGCCGGCGAACTCCTCGGCCAGCGAGGTCATCGTCGCGCGAGGCAGCGTCATGCCGGGTGACAGGACCACCAGGGGCCATCCGCCTTTCCGCTTCAACGCGGGAGCGTCGGCGCGGGCGTGCGTCGTGGTCTTGGCGAGCGCGTCCGCCGGAACGTCCTTGAGCTGCGGCACGCTTCTGATGATCAATTCTGATTCCTGCGGCGTGAGGTACGGCGCGGGCTTACCCGCAGCCTTGCGCGCCGGGTACCAGATCGAGACCATCAGCTCGCGTGCGTTCCGGTCGGTGACCCAAGGGTCAGGGCGGCTGGAATCGATCAGGTGCAGGTCCGTCCTGCCGACCGGGTGGTCGCCGGTCGGCGCCGGCAGGACGGTCACGGGCACGGCGGCCTCAGCCGGGGTCACGCCCAGGGCGGTCAGTGATACGGAGAGCGCGAGAACACTCGCAGTCACGGTCTTCTTCATGCGCTCAACCGTGCCACGCAGTCCCGCTGAACCGTACCCGGCGAAAGTCACACGGCATCCGCAACTTTCGTAGGGAATGTCCATACCGTCGCGCCTTGTAGCCTCTGGCCATGATTGACCGGGCCTCGAGGATCGCCGACCGGATCACGCCCTGGGCGCTCGGCACGACGGTGTACGGCTGGCGTGGCCGGAGCAGGGCTGGATGAGAGCGTCGTCGATGCCTGCGGATGAGCGAGCGCGCCCGCCGGGCCCGCACCAGGGAAACGCCGCCCAAGGTCAGCACCGACCGGCGAGGCAGCCGGCCCCCCGCCCGGGTAGCGGCAGCGTCTGTGGCGGTGACGTCAGCGGACCCCGTCCAAGCTCGCTGACGCCTGGTGCGCAGGTTGGAGGCGACTCGGCCGGCGGCTTCCTCGGCCAGTAGCACTCTGACGATCTCGGCCGGATCCCAGTGCTGTGCCTTGGCGGTCGGGATGACCTCGCTCATCGCCCGGCGGATGTGCGGCAGTTTCAGCGCCTTGGTCAAGGCGACCGCCTCGTCAAAGGCTGAGCCCAGCGCGGTGGCGGTTGCCCGGCCGGGGCCTTCAGCCGCGGCGGAGCAGGGGTTTCGACCGTCATCGGGTCCTCATCTCTGTGTTGGGGTCGGGGTTGGGGTTGGTGATTCGGTGTTGCGGTGGGTGGAGGCAGGCCGTTGTCAGTGGCCGGCCGTAGCCTGGCGCGATGATCCATAATCCGTTGGAGCAGCGCTCGTTGGACGCTGCCGTCTTCGATGCCCGGTCCGCGACGCTGGAGTTCGATCAGGCCCGTTCCTGGCTGCGCTCGGCGCCGGCCGGGCCGATGGAGCCGTTGGCCGCCGAGGTATGGGTGCTGGATCCCGCGCTGGAGCAGATCGTGCTGATCCGGCATCGCTGGCGCGGCCTGGTGCCGCCGGGCGGCAAGGTCGAACCGGGCGAGAGCCCGCGCCAGGGCGCGGCGCGGGAACTGGCCGAGGAGAGCGGGTTGCGCCCGCGGCTGCTGGAGCGGCCCGCCGCGGTGGCGGTGCGGTCCTTCCACCCGGACTGGCCGAGGACGCTGTCGTTGTCCTACGCCGCGATCGCCGACCCGGCCCAGCCGCTGACTGCAGAAGTCGGACAACCGGCGCTGTGGCGGCGGCTGGATGAGGACTGGGGCACCTTCTTTCCGCAAGATCCAGACCGGGTCCGGCAGTATGTGAAGACCCTGAGGACCGGCGCGGTGGGCTGAGCGGCCGTTCACGATGGCGGCCGCCGGCCGAAGCCGGACCAGCCGCCGGTGCCGGGCTGGAGGCTGTGCTCCTCCCCGGCGCGAGAGGCGGTGGCGGGTCCGTCGTGGAAGAGCTGGTGGTCCAGGATCGAGCGCAGGTCGCCGCCGTTGAACCGGCCGGCCATCGCCGCCGTTCCCAGGGCCCGGTCGTGGGGAGGTCAGATGTCCGTCAACGGGGAGGCTTCATGTCCACTGTTGGGGACGTTTCAGGGCCGCGATCGGGGACCTTGCCGCGTCCGCCGGCAGTTATGCCTGGAAGTCAACGATGCCGGCCTCGCGGACGACGCTGGGGTCGTGCAGTGGCCCTGCCACGGCGGCGACCAGCAACAGTGGAGCCTGGGGTGAGTGCGGAGAGGCTGCCCCGATCAGTGGTTGTTCTTTGACATAATCGACATCGGCTGCCACTGTCAACGCCCGGCTCAACGCGCTGGCCTCAGCTGGTGGCTGGTGGCTGGTGGCTGGTGGCGGGATCAGGGCTGGATCACCGAGGACCCGCTGCGCCGGCTCAAGCGCCGACCGGTCGAGGCCGACCGCACCCAGTCCCTGGATCGCGGCGAGGTCGCCGAGTTGCTTGGCAGGGAGGGGATCGCGCTGCGCGAGCGGACGCTGTGGCGGCTGTTGTATGAATCCGCAGCGCGGTCCTCCGAAGTCCTGGGCCTGGACGCCGAGGAGTTGGATCTGCGTAACCGGCGGGCCAAGGTCCGGCGCAAGGGCGGTGCGGTCGACGTGATCGTGTGGCGTACCGGAACCGCCCGTCTGCTGCCCCGCCTGTTGGTGGGGCGTCGGACGGGGCCGGTGTTCGCCACCGACCGGCGGGCCCGGGTAGCGCTGCCGCCGGCCGACATCGACGCGGGCAGCGGGAAGGCGCGGCTGTCCTACCGGCGGGCGGCCGAGCTGTTCGAGGCTGCCACCGGCGGCTGGACGCTGCACCAACTGCGGCACTCGGCGCTGACCCACGCGGCCGAGGACGGGGCCAACACCTCCACCCTGCCGGCCTACTCCGGGCACACCTCGGTCGCCTCGCTGGCCCGCTACGCCCGGGTCTCCGGGGAAGCGCTCGCGCGCTGGCAAGCCGGACGCGATCCCGCCGCCCGCAGGCGCTGACAGACTGTATCCCGACATGGTCGGTGGTAAGCCGGGCCGTAGTCTCGTCTGCCGATTCACCAAAGGAAGGAAGGTGGTGAGCGCGCCTGCCCGGGGCGGCCCGTCACGGGAGCGGACGGTCGCTGAGCCGGCAGCCGCGTGGCCGCTCGGGGCGTTCGCTGGTCCAGCCGGCCTCAGGTGCCCATGCCTGATAGTGCATGAACGTCCCCTTGGCGAGCCCCTCCGTGCTCTCGGCCGCGATCTCGACGTTTGTCGCCAAGACGGTGCCGGTGTGCGGGTCGAGGATGGTGGTGTACCGCTGCGCCACCACGTCATCGGTACCGAACTCGGCGGTGAAGCTCTCGCTCTTGATGAAGATGACCTCGATTCCCGTACGTCCCAGAGGGTCGGTGATCGAGCCGCGCACCTTGGTCGTTGGCAGTCCGGCGAGGAGACGCAGGGTGGCTGCCCTGACCGAGGGCTTGACCGGGAGCTCCAGAAGGGCAGCGGAGGAGGTGGTGAGGAACTTTTCGAAGCTGTCCTTGGGCTGGCTGTCCTTTCGGGTGTTCCAGTAGGTTCGTAGTTTCTCCCGGAGTTGTTCGGCGTCGCTGGGCAGCGCCGCGAGGTCGGCGAGCGTGAGTTCGCCCAGCCGTGAATCACCGAGCACGCCGCCCGGCTCGGCCGCGCGCGTGTACACGCATTGAGAGGGCTTAGACCGCAGCTGGACCTTCGCGCAGTCGCCCGTGCGGGTGCCAGGCGTGCACACTCGCTGGACCGTGACCGGAGAACCCGCCGCCCGCCATGCACGCTCGTCGGCCTCGGTGGCGGGACGGACGAATTGCTGCCGCTGCTCCGCCTGAACGGGGTCGCCGGGGTCGCGCGGTTGCCAGAGGTCGATTCGTGACGAGGAGAGGACGTTGAACGTTTCGCCGTCCGCCCGGACCCTGATCAGCCCATTGTTGAGCAGCGGCCTCCGCCAATAGTCGCCGCGCTCGTCCGGCAGTTTCGCGATCTGGTCCGCCAGGCGGAGCAGGGCATCGTTGCCGCCTGGGGGCGCGAGCATCGGTGCGGGAACAGTGGTCATGTTCGACGCCAGCGTGACGACGGCCATGACGACGGCGACCGTGGCTGCGGCCGCTCCCAAGGCCCATCCCCAGACGAGGCCACGCCGATCCGCCCTACCTGGCCGTACCGGCTTATGCTGGGCGGCGGCCAGCCGGAGGCGGGCCTTCTCGACCACCTCCGCCGAGGGTGGCGGAGCGTCAGGCAGTTCTCTCGCCAGGAGGCTCAGCTCATCCATGGGTCTCCTCCAAAGGGTTGACGTCGCCGAGTGCCTTGCGGAGCTGCTTGCGGGCCCGGTTGAGCCGGGAGGCGACCGTCCCCGCTGGGATCTGAAGGGCGGCGGCGACCTCGGCGTGGCTGAGGTCGCCCAGCATGCTCAGCAGCACGACGTCGCGGTCCCCACGGTTGAGCCCGGCCAGCGCCCCCGCCAGCTTGCCGGTCAGCTGACCCGCGGCCACGCGGGCCAGGGCTGCGTCCTCGGGACTGTGCTCGGCGCGCTCGGCCGTCCGGCTGAGTGCCTTCCATCTGCGGATCTCGGTACGGCGATGCCGTGCGATGAGATGGGTGGCGATGCCGTACAGCCACGGACGCACCCCGCCGCGCGAGGCGTCGTAGCCGCCCCGATAGGCCGCCAGGAACACCTCGGCGGCCAGGTCGTCAGCGACGTCGTCGGACAATCGCCTGACGATGTAGCGGTGGATCTCGGTGAAGTGCGCATTGAAGATCTGCTCGAAGTCCACCCGGAGATCGGGTGGGTCGGCCAGGTCAGGTGAAACGGCCATGCAGGCGTCTCCGCTGGGTCAAGTGAACGATGGTCGCCCTTTCTTGCCCGAAGTGCCGTGATGCTTTCACGGACCGTCGCTGAGCCTCTCGCCTATGTCTGCCTGAGGTTATCCGGATCCGTTCAGGTCACCGCCTGATCAGGGGAACAGTCCTTAGGAGCGTGGGAGGCTTGAAACGGATTCTGCAATCAGCCCATGGCTGATGCTCAGGTGTCGCTGTCCTCAGGGTGGGTGTCGGCGGGCTTGCCCAACGGGCGAAACCCTCCGGGCAGGTCGGGAAGGGCGAAGGAGTAGCGGCCCAGCATGTTCACGTGGCCGTGGATGAGGGGCGAAAGGCGGGCTACATCCTCCTCCTCATGCACAGGGAACCCCTGGGAGCGCAGCTTGGTCAGGGCGGCGTCCATGTAGCGGGTGTTGAACAGCCGGCACTGAGAACCTCCACCAGGTCTGCGACAAAACCCCCGAAGGTTCTGGTAATGATCACTGGCGGTCAAACCGGGAATCACCAGGACAAACGCTTAGCGCACGATCCGGTTCCGATGTTCCTCAGACCCCATCCCGCGCACGGCCGCCGACACTTTTCCGGCCCTGACACACTTCTGGCGAACCGGGGTCATTCACCCCCCGGAAGGCTTGCGCAGCAACGGGTGCGCACGCATCGCCACCTCCAGCTCACCCGGCAACTCATCACGGTAACGGCCCAGCGTCGCCAGATCGCTGTGACCCAGCACCCGCCGCACCGCGTCCATGTCGACCGCGTCGGCCAGCAGGTGAGTGGCGGTGGTATGCCGCAACCCGTGCGGGGTCACCGAACGCCGCCGATCGGGATCCACCAGCCGCTGCACCCGGTCGATCACCGCCTGCACATCACCCCGCGCCAGCCGCCTGCCCCGCCACGACAACAACAACGCCTTGTCCTGCGTCGCCATCCTGCCCCGCGCCAGATACGCCTCTAGCGCACGGGCCACATCACCCGGCAACGGCACATCACGCGTCTTGCCGCCCTTGCCGAAGATCCGCCAATAACGCACCCCGTCATTGGTGTAGAAATCCTCCACGTTCGCGCGCACCAGCTCCGACACCCGAGGCCCCATCGTCGACAACAACAGCACGATCAGCCCGTCACGCAACTCCGTATGCTGATCACGCCGCTGGGAGCGCTTCACCGGCGCCGCCGCGCCACCGTCACCGCCGCTCTCCGCGCTCCCCGCGAGCTCACGGCCACCCGAACCACCACCGGGGCCACCGAGATCGACCGCCGCACCGATCAGCCCCTGAGCCTGCTCACGCGTCAGCGCCCGCCGCTCCGCCCGCAGCCCCCCACGCTCCTTGGCCGTCACCGTCGTCAGCGTCATCGGATTGATCTGTATCCAGCCCGTCAGCATCGCGTGCTTGAACAACGCGGAGATCGACCGCCGAAAGCGCGACTGCGAGGAAGCCGACTGCAGCCCGCCGTCCGGCACGGCCCGCCGACCGTCCGGCTTGCGCGCGAACGCCAGCAAGATGGCGTCCACGTCCTCACCCGTCAGGTCGTCCAAAACCGTCTCCTCGCCGGCGAGCCCCACGAAGGTGGCGACATCCCGGGCGTAGACCTCCGCCGTCGCCATGGACAGAGCACCCGTCAGTGTCTTGGCCCGCACCAGTTCCACATAACGATCGGCCGACTCCTGCACGGTGAGACGATTCAGATCCGCTGGCCGCATGATCTCAAAAACACCCTTCCTCGAACGTCCCGGCCACACCGGCCGGCACCACAACCATCCCGCCACCCGACAGCGGCGCCGAGCACAGCGGCGAGCACAGCGGCGAGCACAGCGACCACAACACCACCGCGCCGCCCGCCACGCCACCGCAACCCAACGCGTACACCACCGATCATCCGGGCAGCCGCACCGTACTCGGGCTCACCCCGCGCACCCGCTTGAACGCCGCGCTGAAACCGAACGCGTCCGCATAACCCACCTGACGAGCCGCCGCCGCCACCGTCGTCTCCGGCCGCGCCAGCAGATCCGCCGCCAACGCCATCCGCCACTCGGTCACATACGCCAGCGGAGGCTGCTCCACCAGCGCGGTGAACCTGCGGGCGAAGGCCGCCCGCGACATCCCCACCGCCTCGGCCAGCGCGGCCACCGTCCACCCCGCCGCCGGAGCCGCATGGATCATCCGCAGCGCCCGGCCGATCAGCGGATCACTCAACGCCACATACCACCTGGGCGCATCGGCCTCATCCCGGGCGAACCACGCCCGCAACGCCACCACCAGCAGCACATCCAGCAACCGATCCAGCACCACCTGCCGCCCCGGAGCCGAACCGGTCACCTCCGCGCGCACCAACTCCAACGCCGGCCCCAGCCCCACCTCACCGTCCGGCACCACGAGCACCTCCGGCAGTACGGCCAGCAGCCGCCCGGACAGATCACCCCCCAGCCGGTAGGCACCCGTCACCAGACACCCGCCGCCGGCCCGCACGCAGGCGTCCCCACCCAGCTCGCCGAACTCACCCGCGTGCTCCTCGCCATAAACGACCGTCTGCGGGGGAGTACCCGGCGAGTCGGCGACCACGAACGCCCTCTCACCGCGCACCAGCGCCACATCACCCGGCCGCAGCAGCCGCGCCTCACCGGTGGCCGGCACCACCCACGCCTCACCGTGAACCATCGTCGCCAGCGACAACGGAGCCGGTGCCACGAACCGCAGCGACCACGGGGGAGAGGCCGGCGGCCTGCAGAACACCCCGCCGCGCGCCCGCACCCCGTCCAGCAGATCACCGATCACGTCCACCCACCCAACGTAGACGATCACACATGCCCGCACGCGCAACACCTATAGGAGAGTCTCACCCGCGTTCGGCCACACCGGCGAACCACCCGAAAACCCGAAAACCGACGGAACCACGACCTGCGATCCGGCGCGACCGAAAGCGAGTGACCGCCGCCTGCGCGAACCACGAGACACCGCGAGACACCGCGAGCCCCGGCCGGCCCACCACCTGAGTGACCGACCTCACCCATTCCCCTGAGCCCGCACCAAGACCTCACCGGCATCCGTCCGGCAGTAGAGCACCGACCGCCCGGCACGCCGGCGCCAAACCAGACGAGCCTCAAGCAGCACCCTGAGATGACGCCCCACCGACCCCAGCCCCTGACCGGTCAGCGCCACCAACTGCGTCGTGCTCTTCGGAGTATCGAGAAGCACCAGGACACTCGCCCGCGCAGACCCGAGCAACGCCCCCAACGTCTCAGGCGCCGACACCCGATCCGCCGCGGCCAGCACCCCCGAACAGGGATACACCACCGCGTACCGATGCGAGGCCTCCCACGAAACCCACCCCTGACGCGGCGTGACCGGAACAAACATCAACCGCGCCCCGGACAGATCCAACGGCGGGTAATCATGGGCGTTGATCTGCAACCGGCCCTCTCCCAGCCAGCGCATCCCCAGACGCATGTCCTCCAGCGTCGCGACCCAGCCACCCTGACCCAACTGCCCCGTCCGCGCGACCACATCGGCCTCGATGATCCGCCGGCGCCGCGACCAGTACGGCAGCACTGCCTCCCGCCACACCCACTCCAGCAGACCGGCGGCGCGCTCCGGCAGATCGGACCGGCGAAGCCCGGCCGGAAGCGAACCCCCCAGCGACACGGCCAGATCCGCCCGAGCGACCTCGGCCGGCGTCTCACGCACCCGCGCCAATTCCTCCTCGAACCCCTGCTCACCCTCACCCACCGGCGTCGGGGTCAGAAAGTCCGCGTTCCAGCCCCGCCCCAGCCCGGCCCGCACCAGCAACGCCGTGACCGGATCATCGGCCAGCCGCTCCCGGTAGGCGGGCAGATGAACGTCAAGCCACCCACGCTCACCCGGATGCGCGGCCGTACCCCGCTCCAAGGTCTTCAAGCTCGAGGTGACCTCGGCCAAGGGGGAGACGACGAACCGGCTCCCCGCGAGCGTATCCGCGTTGACCAGCCACCAGCCCATCGTTCCGCCTCCCCGCGAAACAGTAACGCCCCCGCGGCAGGCCGCCGAAACCCCGACCGACCGGCAGGGCGAGACCACCCGGCGAGCGGGGGAGCGGGACTCCGCCGAGCCTCATCCGGCCCGAGAACGAACACGAAGACACGCGAGACGAAAACCGCTCAGGCGCTGGGCCCGGGCAGACCACTGACGGAGACGGGATCACGCTCGACCCACGCCGCGGACTCAGGATCGGTCAGAATCCAGTCGGCGATCTGATCCTTACAGGCCCACCACACACCGTCGTACTCACGCAACTGGGTGAGCACACGATCAAGCACCCGAACCCGCGAGGCATGCCCGGACAGCCGATCGTGCAAAGCGATGACCATCATCCGCCGCCTGCGCGCACCCTCCTCGTAAAGCTGCTCGAACTCGTCGATGAGCTGCCGTTCATACGCGGCGGGGGAGAACCCGGCGAAATCGTAGCTGACGATGTCGTTCAGATGCACCGTGTACGGGACGGTGGCGAACGGCTCGCCATCAGCTCGGCACACGTTTCTTCCTCACCCTCCCATTCCCGGGCGTCCCAGGGGAGCTCGTCTCCCAGCAGGTCGTACTCCCCGTGCGCTATCGCTTCGGCCAGGCGCTGGTCGGCCATGGTGCCGGTCAGGGCTTCCCAGGTGTCCAGCCACGGGCTGAGCGTGCCGGCCCCGGACTCCTATCCCTGACCCCAGCCGCAAGGTAGCTACGCGGCCCCCGTTTCCCGGGCCCCGGTGCCTCGTTGGGCCGGACGGGTGAGCTAAGGCCTCGGCGAGAAAGGGGCGGGCATGCGGCAGGAGTGGGCGTCTGAAGACGTGGTGGCGTGCTGGACGCTGGTGGACAGCGACTGGGACCTGGTGGCCAACAAGACTGGCCCGACGCGCCTCGGCTTCTCTCTGACCTTGAAATTCTTCGAGCTGGAGGGCAGGTTCCCCGAGTTCGTCGAGGAGTTCCCGCCGGCTGCGGTGGACTATGTGGCGGGCTTGGTGAAGGTGCCGGCGGCGGAGTTCGCGAAGTACGCGCTCACCGGACGGACAGCCGAGTATCACCGCAAGCAGATCCGCGAGGCTCTCGGATTCCGGCCCGCGACGCGGGCGGATGAGGAACGCCTCATGGCATGGCTGGCTGTGGAGGTCTGCCCGGTTGAGTTGGTGGAGGCCCGGCTGCGCGAGGCCCTGCTGGTGCAGTGCCGAGCTGACCGTATCGAGCCGCCCGGCCGCGTCGACCGCATCATTTCGGCGGCTCAGACGCGGGCGGAGAAGACGTTCTGCACGCGCGCCGCTGAGCGCCTGGGCGACGCGGGGACGTCCCGGCTGCTGACGCTGGCGGCCGAGGGCAATGAGGACGGCACCGCGCTGTTGGCCTCGCTCAAGCGGGATCCGGGCGCGGTGGGGCTGGACTCGCTGCTGACCGAGATCGCCAAGCTAACCGCCGTGCGCACGCTGGGCCTGCCGGAGGGCCTGTTCGCGGGCTGCTCGGAGAAGCTGGTGGCCGCGTGGCGGGCGCGGGCGATCAAGATGTATCCCTCGGACCTGCGGGACACCGGCGAGGACGTGCGGGCCGCGCTGCTGGCCGCGCTGTGCTCCTCCCGTCTGGCGGAGATCACGGACGCTCTGGTGGAACTACTGGTCGCGCTGGTCCACAAGATCAACGCTCGTGCTGAGCGGCGGGTGGAGAAGCAGCTCACCGCCGAGTTGAAGAGGGTCCGGGGCAAGGAGGGCATCCTGTTCCGTCTGGCGGAGGCCGCGGTGGGCAAGCCCGATGAGATCGTACGACGTGCCCTAAGCGCTCAAGGAGGAGGTCATATGCCGCTGGGGCGTGCTCGATCTCCTGGACGTGCTGAAGAACGCCGACTTCGACACCGGTTTCACCGACGAATTCGCCTCGGTCGCCGCGTACGAGCGCATCGACCGCGCCACCCTCCAGCGCCGCCTTCTCTTGGCCCTGTTCGCGCTGGGGACGAACATGGGTATCCGCGCGATCGTGGCGACTGGCGAGCACGGGGAGACCGAGGCCGCGCTGCGGCATGTGCGCCGGTACTTCATCACCGTCGACAACCTGCGGGCCGCAGTGACCAGGCTGGTGAACGCGACCTTCGCGGCCCGTGACAGCGCATGGTGGGGCCGGGATACGGCGTGCGCCTCGGACTCGAAGAAGTTCGGGTCCTGGTCCTCGAACTTCATGACCGAGTACCACGCTCGCTACGGCGGCAACGGCGTGATGATCTACTGGCACGTAGAGCGGAAGAACGTCTGCATTTGCTCCCAGCTCAAGAGCTGTTCCTCGTCCGAGGTCGCGGCGATGATCGAGGGCCTGCTGCGGCACTGCACCGATGCCGAGATCGAGTCGAACTACGTCGACACCCACGGTGCGAGCGTTGTCGGGTTCGCCTTCACCGAGCTGCTCAACTTCCGCCTGCTGCCGAGGCTGAAGAACATCGGCAGCATCCGCCTGTACCGGCCCAACGACGACCCGCCCGGCTGGCCGGCCCTCGGCGGCTCCCTCACGCGATCGATCCGCTGGGACCTGATCGAGCAGCAGTACGACCAGATGGTCAAGTACGCCACCGCCCTACGGCTGGGCACCGCGGAGGCCGAGCAGGTCCTCCGCCGCTTCACCCGCGGCGGCCCCAAGCACCCCACCTACGCCGCGCTCGAAGAACTCGGCCGCGCCGTACGCACGATCTTCGCCTGCGACTACCTCGCCAGCCCCGACCTGCGCCGCGAGATCCACGGCGGGCTGCAGGTCGTGGAGAACTGGAACAGCGCGAACACCGTGCTGCACTACGGCAAGGACGGCGCCCTGACCGGCCCGGACAAGGAGCACGCCGAGACCTCGATGCTTGCCCTGCACCTCCTCCAGTCGAGTCTCGTGCACATCAATACGCTGCTGCTTCAGCACGTGCTCGCCGAACCGGCCTGGGCGAAGAAGCTCTCGGACGAGGACCGGCGCGGGCTGACCGCGCTGTTCTGGTCGAACATCAACCCGTACGGAACCTTCCGCCTCGACATGGACAAGCGGCTCGACCTGCTGCCGGTCACCATGCCCGGCCCGCGCCCTGCGGCCGACGACATCGTCAGTACGGCGGGATCGGCATCTTGAGCCGCTGGGAATGCGCTGCTCGCAGGCTCGGGGCTGCAGGCGGAAGCCGGTACGAACGCCTTAGCTGTTGCGGGGCAGGACGTTCGTGACGGATGCGACTATGACACTGAGTCGTTGACGTCGAATGCCGATGAGTCTCGACGTCGTTCATGTGTCTGCATGCTTGGCCTGTTGATGGGTTCCGGAGGCGGCTCCTGGCGTGGCTGGCCTGGTTCTGATGTGGGCTCGTTCGCCTTGTCCACCGAAGAGGCTGAGTACCTCGACGCTGCCACGTCCGGTTGAGCCGAACCAATGTGGATGTTGGGTGTCGAATTCGGCGACCTCCCCTGGGCCGAGGAGCAGGTCATAGTCACCGAGAATGAGGCGTAGCCGTCCGCTGAGCACGTAGAGCCACTCGTATCCGGCGTGAGTGCGCGGAAACGGCTCGGACTCACTCGCGGGGATCGTTAGCTTGTATGCCTTGGGCTCACCTTGTGTCCTCGACAGCGGAATGATGACGCGGCCGTCTGTTCGCCTCGGTTCCTGCGGCATCCGCGGGTCGACGATGCGCGGGGCGGCGACGATCTCATCGAGAGGCACCGCCAAGGCGGCAGCGATCGGCAACAGTAGCTCCAGGCTTGGCTTGCGGTGCCCTGATTCGAGCCGCGACAGGGTGCTCTTAGAGACGCCGGTTGTGCGGCTGAGCTCCGCGAGGGAAAGGTTCTTCTTCTCTCTGACCCGGCGCAGGCGGTGCCCGATCTGGCTGAGGGTCGCGTCGATCGCGGGGTGAGACTGCATTGGTCCAGAACACCAGATCGTTCCTATTTCAGCAACGCTAGTTGCTGTCCTCGGGGGTGATGGATCACGGTCGTCTATCGGAGGTGACAGTGGTGGAGAACCATCGCGATGTTGTGATCATTGGCGCCGGATCGGCCGGCCTGACTGCTGGGATCATCCTGGCTCGCGCTCAGGCCGATGTGTTGGTGGTCGATGACGGCAAGCCCAGGAACGCGCCGGCCGCGCACATGCACGGATTCGTTTCCCGGGACGGAGTGGACCCTGCGGAGTTCCTGGCGACTGGACGAGAGGAGGTTGCCAGGTATGGAGGCGAATTGATTCAAGCACGCGTCGTCGACGCGACCCGAAGCGGCGTAGACGATGGATTCATCGTCGCGCTGGACACCGGGGCGGTGGTACATACGCGCGCCGCGCTGGTCGCCACGGGGCTGACCGACGAGTTGCCCGAGATCGCGGGGGTCCGCGAGCTGTGGGGGTCAGCGGTTCACCATTGCCCGCACTGCCATGGGTATGAAGTGCGCGGCCAGGAGCTGGTCATCATCGGTGGCCCGGTAGCACCGATGACTCTTCATCAGGCGGCATTGCTGCGGCGCTACAGCGACCGGGTGACCCTGTGCCCCAACGGCATGGACGTCTCGGACGTCGACCGCGGTCGGCTGCGCGCGTTCGGCGTCCGGATCGTCGACGGCGCCGTCGCTCGCCTCATCGGCGACAATGGCAGGTTGGCCGGTGTTGAGTTCACCGACGGCAGCGTGCAGAACTGTGAGTCGGTGTTCATCGCACCCCTGCCCCGTCCGAACGACGCGGTCCTGCGTTCACTTGGCTGCGAGTCCGATCGCACCACAGGATGGGTGGCAGTCGATGCCGCCGGAGCGACCAGCGTGCCCGGCGTCTGGGCATCCGGCAACGTGATCAACCCGCGTGCACAGGTCATCACGGCTGCCGGTGAAGCATCTGCCGCCGCGATCGCGGTGACGGCCTGGCTCCTGGACAACGACATCGCCACCGCCGTGGAGCAGGCCGACACGAGGACGCGGGGTGAGGACCGATGAACGTCGACACCGCCACCCGGCCCGCCGGCGCGCGAGGGCGTCTCCTGCCGCTCGGGGTGTATCTCCTGGCGTTCAGCCTGTTCGCCATGGGCAGCGCGGAGTTCCTCCTCGCCGGGGTTCTTCCTGCGGTAGCCGCCGATATCGAGGTCAGCCTGGCCACTGCGGGTGGGCTGATCACCGCGTTCGCGATCGGGGTCGTCATCGGTGGCCCACCCTTCGCGGTCATCAGCCTGCGGTGGCCACGTCGGACTGCGCTTGTGCTGACGCAACTGGTATTCGCTGCCTGCATCGCCGCCGGGCTGATCATGGGCAGCTACACCGCGCTGCTGATCACCCGCTTCGTTGCCGGATTCGCCTACGCGGGGTTCTTCGCCGTCGCAGCCGCTACCGCCGTCAGCCTGGTCACCCCCGACCGCGCAGCCCGCGCATCGGGCGTCGTGGTCAGCGGCCTTAGCCTGGCCATGATCCTTGGCGGTCCAGCCGGAACACTGATCGGTTACCACACCAGCTGGGAAGGCGGGTTCTGGCTCGTGGTCGCCCTCACCCTCGCCGCTGCCGCCGCCGTGACTGTCGCAATGCCCCGAACGACCGCTGGGCGAGACCCCAGCATCAAACGCGAGCTCCGGACGATGCGGCAGCCACGCCTGTGGCTCGTTTACGCTGCCACGCTGCTGAGCACGGCGGCGTACATGATCACGTTCAACTACCTCGCCGAGCTTCTTGACCGCGTCACCGGAATCCCGGACGGGTGGATCGCGGTCGTCCTCATGCTGTTCGGCGTCGGCGCGTACCTCGGCTTGGCGATCGGTGGCCGCATCTCCGACAGGCGGCCCCACCACGCCCTTGTCGCAGGATCGACCGGGATCATCGTGTGCTCGGTGCTGATCGCCACACTGGCCGAACACGCTCTCGCAGTCGTCCCACTCGTGCTGCTCCTTGGCGTGGCCGGATTCGTGCTCAACCCCGCCATCTACGGCCGAGTGTTCACCATCGCCTCCGATGCCCCCACCCTCGCCGGGGCGACCACGGTGTCCGCCTTCCAACTCGGTATCAGCCTCGTTCCCCTAATGGCCGGCATCGCGCTCAATGCCGACGCGCCCATCACCACCGTCGCGTGGATCGGCGCCGGCCTGGCCGCAATCACCATCCCTGTCGCCCTCTTCGAGCGTGCCACCGCCCAGCCGAAGAAGACCGCGGTCACGAAGCCCTGACCGCTACTTTGCGGCTGGGGTCAGAGATAGGAGTCCGGGGCCGTGCCGGACGCCTCGGTGACCAGAGTGAGAACCTCGTACGCGGCCACGGCGGGATCCGGATCGGTAAGCGTATGGGCCCACCAGGCGTGCAGAAATTCCCACACCGTTGCGGCCTGCCCGGCAGGCCACCGCTGCCACTGGCCGCGCGAGGTCTTCCGCACCGAACCCCAGCCGCCATCCATACAGCTGCAACCCGCTCCGCGAACGCTTGCGACCGCCGGGGGAGTGCGGCCGGTACCCGGTAGAAGGTCACTCGTCTCCACCGGCCTCGGTCAGGGCCGCCCGGAGACGTTCGGCGAGATCGAAGGCCTGCTGCGCAGACCAGGGGATCGTCAGGGGCGAAGACAACCGATGCCGACACTACGGCGAGACTCCCATGCCGGACCGGCCGTACAACAACGCCCGGGACGTCGCGGACCTGATGGACCTGTTGCTGCGCTTCCGGCCTCCACGGTCTGAGCGGGTGATGGCACTCGGCGCATCACCCGCTCAGACCGTGCCCGTGCTTCACCCAGCCGCGATCACAGAGCGGCCGAGGTCTTTTCCAGGATGACTGCGAGCTCCTTGTAGTCGACTTCCTGCTCTTCCTTGATGTCGACGGTCTTGCGATCACCGTTGCCCATCGCCCGGATGAATCCGGCCACCGCGGGAATGTCCGTCGCATTGAACACCATGAACGAGACCTTGTCCTTGGAGACCGCGATGACCGCCGCGTAGTGCCCGTTCTTGAGATAGTGCGGCTTGCCGTACTGCAACCGTTCCTCGACGGTGGGAACGGTTTCCATGATCATCGTGCGCAGTTTCTCGAAAACGGCGATCTGCCAGGGCTTCTTGTCGTTTATATATTGCGTTACTTCGTCGCTCATATCATCCCCATGCGTCTGCGGACTCCCAATATAAGGCTCTGCGGACCGGGCCGCCCAGCCGACAGATACAGTGGCCCGTCACCCCATGCCGACGGGATAATCAGCGTTGTTGCCGGTGAGGTTTTTCAGGCTGTCTCCAGAACTCTTGCTGGGTGTGGCGCGTCGACCGGAGGTGTCCGTCCGGCCGTCATGACACTCATGTACGGCGTCCCCCTCCCGAACGTGTCCCCAGCCCCAAGATGAGCCGATCCGTCCAAAACGGCCCGGCGTCCTCCTGGCGCAACGGCGCGAGAGGCGAACGCAAGACCGCGCGGGCGCTCGCGCCACTGGCGGCCGCCGGCTACATCGTGCTGCACGATCGAGCCATCTCGAACAGCTCGGCGAATGGGGTCCCAAAGCAACGGAAACGCTGGTCAGAACCTCAGCGAAGGGTCTCCCAGGGCGAACTTTGGAAGGGCGCCTGACCTGAATCCGGACATTCGTTAGATTGACGCCATGCGCTACGACCGCCTCGGCAACACCGACCTCGGCGTCCCCGCCCTCATCCTCGGCTGCGGCAACTTCGGCGGAATCGGATCCACCCCCGAACTGTTCGGTCACGGCGACGACGAGAACGCAGCCTTCGCCCTCCTGGACCACGCCCTCACCCTCGGCGTCACCATGTTCGACACCGCCAACTCCTACGGCGGCGGCCGCTCGGAAGAATGGCTCGGACGATGGATCGCCGACCGCGGCGTCCGCGACGAAACAATCCTGACGACCAAGGTCGGAAACCCCGTCGGACCACGCCGGGAGGACTCCGGACTGTCCCGCAGGCACATCCACCAACAGATCGACGCCAGCCTGCGACGCCTGCGCACCGACCGCATCGACCTCTACCTCACCCACGCCCCCGACCCGGCGACACCGATCGAGGAGACCGCAAGCGCCTTCGACGAACTCATCCAGGCAGGCAAAATCCTCCACTACGGCCTGAGCAACGTCAGCGCCGACGACATCGAGAAAACAGCGGCAGCCGCCGGCCACCTCGGCACAGCCCAGCCCGCGAACCTGCAGTGCGGCTACAACCTGCTCGACCGCACCGCCGCCACCGACGTCTTCGACGCCTGCTCCCGGCACGACATCGGCCTCACCGCCTACAGCCCCCTCGCCGGCGGCTGGCTGACCGGCAAATACCGCGCCGACCGGCCGTTTCCAGAAGGCTCACGGATGACCTTGCGACCGGACTGGTACGGCCACCTGGCCAACGACGCGACCTTCGAGATCCTGGAAAACCTCACCGCCACCGCCGCCGAACGCGGTCTGTCGCTGGCGACGATGGCACTGGCCTGGGCTTTGACCGACCCGGCCGTCACCGCCGTGGTCATCGGCCCACGCTCACCGGAGCAACTCACCGCGATGTGCGCCGCCCTCGACGTCCCTCTCACCGCACCCGAACGCGCCGTGATCACACGAACGGCCGCCGGTGGGACCGGCTGAAGCGACGCAGGGGAGTGGCAGACATTCCGGCCACTAACAAAAAGGACAAAACCGAATATCCATCCTTACGGCCGACGACCGCCGGGGGAGCGGGGCAACGACCTCCCACCGGGAAAGGCACCACCACACATCATCACCCGGCCGGGAAAGCCGCTTCGGCAACCCGCTTGACATAATCATTCCGGATCCGGATCAGCCTCGGCATATAGCGGCCGAGAGCCAGAACCTCAGCGAGGGTCCCCAGAAAACCGAACGGCGCGGCGAAGTCGACAACGTCACTCATCACCGTGCCACCACGACCGTCGGGCTGGAAACAGTGAGCGTGATGCCAATGCCCGAAAGGACCGGACACCTGCTCGTCGACGAAATACCCCGGCCGGTCGTAGACGCTGATCACAGAAGTCATCCGCCAGCGGACGCCGAAGTGCCGCGCCCGCCAGGTGACGCTCTCACCGAGCTTCAGGCCGCCGGCGGTCACTCCGCCGACCGCCTCTTCAGAGGATCCCGCCATCGACGCGGTATGGACACCCACATCCAGCGAGATGTCGAAGACGCGATCCGGCGGTGCGACGACATGCGTGACGATTTCAAAGCGCGGCATTCACGAAGCCTAAAGCGTACATACCTGGCTCAACGAGACACATGAACGGTCGTGAACCCGCAAAAGCGGAAAGAGCCACAAGCCGGGCTCAGCGAGACAGAACCCGCGGATCGAACCGGTTACGCGAGACGCGGATCAGGTTCAACGAGGCGGGGCGAGACGGCATGCGGTTTCGCGGCGTTCACCCCGGGTGGTGCCGTCAGGGCACGCGAATCCAGCACCAAGAGGACAATCCCGAGTGATGCATAAGTGCGATTATGCATCAAACGAGCGAGCGGGCAGCTCAAGAAGAGGGGCGCCGCGGCGCCCGTCCGGACCGGTACACCACCGCCACAGCCCGCTCATCGCACGCCCGGACGCTCCAGCCGCACCCCGGAGCCCGCCCAGCCCGGCGCCCATGATCAACTCCGGGACGGCAGGCCACGACGAGATCCTGATGAAATGCCCGAAAAACGATCCAGGTTGACCATTTGGGCGATCTAGCGGGGTTCCCCGCACCCCAACACAAAAAGGCCCACGGAGGGACCCACCTCAGACACGACTTACGCCACCGGAACCGCCGCCCCGAGCGCCTGCCCGACGGCCACCTCGTTGAACGTCCGGATCGCCTCCGTCTCCGCCGCCCTCACCCAAGCCAGACCGAGGACCGAAGGAGGCAACCCCGTAACGGGAACGAAACTGACATCCGGACGCCCGTGATGAGCCGCCGTAGGGGTACAGAACAACATGCCACCCCGACCGAGCGCCACCTGGGTCAAACCCTCCTGGCTGGTGGCCACCGTACCGGCCCGGGGAATGGGACGGCCACAAGGAGTCACCGACGGCGCCACCCGCTCGCGCCACACACGCGGAGCCGGACCGTCCAGACCGATCAGGGACACCTCGGCCAGCTCCTCCACCCCGATGCTCGCACGAGCGGCCAACGGATGACGCGAGGAGACACCGAGCTGGTACGCCACCCGGTTCAACCCCTCACCCGTCACCAGATCGGGCTCATCCACCGGCAGCAGCGTGAACGCGATGTCCACCTGCTCGGCCCGCAACTTACCGAAAGGGTCGGAGAGCGGGATCTCCACCAACTCCGCCTCACACCCCGGATACCGGCCCTCAAAAGCACGCACACTGCCGGTGACGACATCCGTCGGCGTGGCCAGGAAACCGATCCTGATCACACCTGTCACCTCACGAGCGGCCGCCCTGGCCCGGCCGACCGCGTTCGCGAGACCGTCGTAAGAAGGACGCAGATCAGCCAGGAAACATTCACCCAAAGGCGTGAGGCGCACACGCCTGCTGGTCCGATGAAAGAGCCGGCCGCCGATCCTGGTCTCCAGCGACCGCATGAGCTGACTCACCCGGCCGGGCGACAGGTAGAGGCGCTCGGCCGTACGCGCGAAGTGCAACTCCTCACTGAGCACGACAAAACACTCCAGCTCCCTGAACTCCATCCCCGCCTCCACCCGATCGCTTAGCCCACCTAAACCAAGCCTTCGACCTTCGCCGTTGTTCCCCCAGGCGACCGGCGAAAGGCTGACCGGCATGACCATGACTGACGTTTCCGCCGCCACTCGGGCACGCTGGCTCGCCGTGTCCTCGGTCGCGATGGGCACCTTCACCATCGTGACCAGCGAGATGCTCCCCGTTGGCCTGCTGACCTCGATCGCCGCCACCCTCGGCGTCTCCGACGGGACAGCCGGACTGATGATGTCGGCACCCGGACTGGTCGCCGCCGTCTCCGCGCCCATGCTGGCGATCACCACGCGACGGCTCGACCGGCGCACCCTGCTGCTGGGACTGATGGCACTGCTGGCAGCGGCCAACCTGGCGGGCGCATTCGCGCCGAACTACCCCGTCATGCTGGCCGCTCGAGTACTCACCGGAGTGAGCATCGGTGGGTTCTGGGCCTTCGCGGCCGGCCTCGGCCCACGACTGGTGCCCGAAAGGTCCGTCGGACAGGCCACGTCGATCATCTTGGCGGGGGTGTCGGTGGCGTCGGTACTGGGGGTGCCCGCGGCGACGTTCATCTCGTCGTTCGCGGGGTGGCGGACCGCGTTCATCGCCATGGGGGCCCTGGCCCTGGCCCTGCTCGCGCTGCTGGCCACCACCCTGCCGTCGCTACCGGGCGAACCCCGAGCCCGCACCTGCGAACCGTTGCCCCACAAGGCCCCGGCCCGCGCGCCGGAAGGACGCCTCACCTGGCTCTCCGGCCCGCTCAAGGTCGTCCTCGTCCTGACCGTCCTGATCGTCTCCGGCCACTTCGCGGCCTACACCTACGTCCGGCCGTTCCTGGAACAGGTCTCGCACGCCGGTCCCGCCCTCATCAGCACCGCCCTCCTCCTGTACGGCGCCGCGGGCGTGGCCGGCAACTTCACGGCAGGCGCCTGGGCGGCCAGAAACCCCAAACCGGTCCTGGTCACGCTGGCCGTCCTCATGGCACTCTCCACGGCGGCGCTACCCCTGATCGGCCTGCCCCTGATCATGCTCGTGGTGTGGGGCCTGGGCTACGGAGGCGTGGGAGTGACCCTACAGCTGTGGATCATGCGATCGGGCGCCGGCGAAATGGGCACGGCGCTCTTCGTCGGCGCCTTCAACATCTCCATCGCACTCGGCTCGTTCGCCGGCGGCCGGGTCGTGGACAGCGTGTCGATCTCCGCGGTGATGTGGGTGGGAGCCACGCTCGCCGCAGCCGGAGCGGCCGTCGCCGGCATCTCGGGCAGGAGCAGGACGACCGGTTCATAGATGCGCCAGCCGCCGTGGAAGGGCGTGGTGCTGCGGTCGATCATGAGCCGGTTGACCTCCGCCCCCGAGTACGGGGCCACCCATCAAACGACTTCCTCGGCGATCCGCCGCGTGGACACGAACCGTCACCTACGTAGCGACATCGCCGGGCAACGGAGCGGTTCGCCGAGAACGGACAGGCGCCGGCCCTCCAGGGCATGTTCCGGCAAAGAGATCCTTAACAGTACAGAAGGGTAATTCTGTCTGGTTAAAGATTTATGAGTATGGAGGCCATCGAAGGGGCATTTGTCCCGCATCCCGCGCTCCGCTGTCCCGTCTCAAGCAACCCGCCCGGCGTATCCCTTGATCTGCTCGGCGAAGGTCATCTCGTGAGCGTGAGTCGGGTCTCGCGTCTCACTTGATCCGCTCTATGATCATGGTTCCCTCGGGCGATCTTCTCGGCCGTACAGGCGTCCTCCTCCCGGACGTGTCCCCAGCCCCAAGATGAGCCGATCCGTGCAGGTCACGGTACTTCCGACTTGATCGTATTTCGGAAGCGGAGACGGCCATGACTTTCGAAACACGCACGGCTGATAGGCGAAACCCCAGCTCGGCACTTCCGAGAACGGGACCGCACCGCTAGTTGACGGCTGGGGACACCGTTCAGGAGGAGGACGCCGTTTTGGCCGCGTTTGAGTGCGGCAACCATGATCGATGTTCGCGAGAAATAACCGCACCTGGCGTAGGCGTTTGCCGGTGCGCCGGGCTCTGCTGCGTCTCACCTGAGCTGACGCGGTCTCGGCGAACTTGACGCATCCGGCGTTCTGTGTCAGGTTCGCCGACATGCATACCCGTGACATGCGGGTCGTGCTCTGGAGATCTACGTCTGCAGATACCCGTACGGACTATCAGGCTGGTTCGAGGTGATCGGCGAGGCGGCGGAGGGTGACCGCGAACCGGCCGCGGAGGCGCGGAAGAACACGCCGGCGCGAGCGCGGCGGGATCATGCGTAACCGTGCGGCCTCGGCTCGCTGCTCAGCGAGGTAGGCGCGGCCCCACTCCTCACGCATGGCATACATGGAAGGCTCCTCAGGGTTCTTCGGGGAATGTGTGGTGGAAGATGAAGATCGGGCGTGTATCCGGCGGAGCCTCGTTCGATTCGACACGCGACTTGGTCAGCTCGCGCCACGGCTGCAACACGGCATTGAGCTGGTCGTCGAGCTGCGCCAACTCATCCTTGGTGAGCCGTAGGTGGCGGCTGCTCCCGAAGGCCGCACCGCGCCGGTCCTCGGGAAGCGTCATGTGAGTGCGTTCGAAGTCGCGCAGCCGTTCGAACTGATCGATCACCCACTGTGAATTCCACATCCGGTGCATCGTCCCAGTCCGCGGTGTCCTTCTGGCGTACTCCGGCCGCTCTCGTCCATGGCGGTCCTGGCCTGCCTCCAGGCCACGCCCGCGCCCTCATGACCGCTGTTCGTCAATGGCACAGGCGGGCCATGTCGTCGTCCGAGAGCCGCACCGTACCCGCGGCCACGTTGGCGGCCAGGTGATCCGGGTTGCCGGTTCCTGGGATGGCGAGCACATGTGGCCCCTGCTGCAGGGTCCACGCCAGCCGGACCTGCGCGGGCGTCACGTTGTGTGCGCGTGCGACGGCGAGTACTGTCTCGCTGTCGGTCTGGCTCGCGCCCGCCTCGCGCCCGGCACCGGCGATCGCGAAGAACGGCACAAAGGCGACGCCCTGCTCGCCACAGGCTCGCAGGAATTCCCGTTCCTCGGTCGACGCGCCGACACCGTAGGAGTTCTGCACGCAGACCACCGGCGCGGTGGCCTGGGCCTCAGCCAGATGCTCGGGCGTGGCGTTGGATATGCCCAGGTGGCGGATGAGCCCGGCATCGCGCAGGTCGGCCAGTGCGCCGAAATGCTCGGCGATCGAGCCGGTTTTCCGGCTCGGGGGGATACGGAGGTTCACGACGTCCAGGTGGTCACGGCCCAACTGGCGCAGGTTCTCCTCGACCTGGCCGCGCAACTGCTCTGGCGTGTCCCACCACCACTCCCCCGACGGGTCCCGGCGTGGCCAGACCTTAGTAGCGATCACCAGGTCGTCCGGGTACGGCGCCAGCGCCCGGTTGATCAGCTCATTGGCGGAGCGTGTCGACGAGAAGTAGAACGCGGCCGTGTCGATGTGGTTGACGCCCAGCTCGACGGCGCGCCGGAGCACGGTGATCGATCGTTCGCGGTCACTCGGCGCGCCAAGGCTGAAGGCGGCGCTACCGGTGAGGCGCATCGCGCCGAACCCGACGCGATTGACCGTCAGGTCACCGAGCTTCCAGGTGCCCGCGGCCGCCGCGGCGGCGGTGTGCGAGGTCGTGACCCGCCGTGGTCCCTCCGGGAGGGCGAACGAGATCCAGATGTCGGGCGGTAGCTCCGGCCGGCCCGGTACCGGCCTGCGGTCCTCGGTCCAGGCGCGGTCGGCGACCTCGGTCGCGACTCGGCGCCAGAAACGCACTGCGGTCAGGTTGTCATCCTGGAAGGCGACTCCCCACGGGCCTGGGTGCTGAGCGAGGACCGCTTGGACGGCACGCAGGCCGATGCCCGTTCTGCGCGCCCCGCGTGCGACGAAGAAGCTGTTCAGTACGCGGGTCGGGCCGTTCAGTCCGCGGACGAACGCGAAACCGACCGGTTGCTCGCCGCTGGTCACCAGGTAGGGCGCCCAGTCGGCATCGGTGAATGCCGCGTGCAGCCGGTCGCTCCTGAAGGTTCCGTCCGAGTTTGGCAGGACACCCTGGAATTCGGACATGTCGTGGCGGAACATCAGCCATAGACGCTCCACGACGGGGCGATCGGCGGCCTGCGCGAGGCGCACACGGATGTCTGGCATGAATCTCCTTGGCGAGAACGGTGGATGGTGGGGACCGAAGGTCCAGGTCACGCTGTTGGCAGGGAGCCACCTGCTTGGGGGTGCGGTGGCCCCGGACATGAAAAAAGCCTCCTCGGCGGATGGGATCCGCGCCGAGGAGGCTTGAACGATGAGGATATTTTATCACTCTGTGCCCGGGAGTGGCACCCTGCCGCGTGCGACCGCAGCGGCGTCGGTGGCCTGCCCGTCCAGGGGGGTCCAGTGGTATCGCCGAAATTTCCAACGGATGTGTTGGTGTGGGTGTGCGCCGGGGTCACTGTCAGGCGCGGGCGTCTTCGGTGGTGGCTCGCGCGCCGCGGCGGACGTTCGTACGGTGGTCCGGGTGTCGCGGAGTTCGGACACTCGCGGGTATGCATAACGTAGGCTGATCGTATGACGAATCGCATCAGTGTCGCGATGCCCGAAGATCTCGAGGCTCAGGTCCGCGAGCTCGCCGGCGGCAACATGTCCGCGTACATCCTGGATGCCGTGCGGGCCCGGGTGGACAGGGATCGGAAGATCCGCGCCTATCACGCCAGTATCGGTGGCGCCCCCGAGTTGGGTGACACCGCCGAGGACCGGGCGGCGCTGGAGCGTATCCGCGGTTTCCTGCAGTTGCCCGAATCGGCGTGAGTGCCCCGGAGCCGGTGCTGGGCCGGGGGCTGGTGCTGGATGTCAGCACGGTGCGGCTGCATCTGTCGGGGGATGTCTACACGGCCGCGATGATCGGGGCCGCGCTGGAGTACGAGCGGCCGATCGTCATTCCCGCGCTGGTGCTGGTGCAGGCCTATCGCGAGGCGGTGCCCGGTCCGGCCCGGATGCGTCTGGTGGGTCTGGTCTCCGTCGCCACCGAGCCGGATCTGCACGATGAGGTCAGCCGGGTCACCGCGCGCGACATCGGTACGGTGTGTCAGTTGGCGGGGGTGGAGGATCTGTCGATCGGGCATGCCCTGTGGGCTGCTCTTGAGCGGCGTAATCAGCCTGATCCGCTGTATGACTGGGCGATCGTGACCGAGCATCCCGAGGTGTATCGCAAGGTGGCTCCGGCGGTGCCGACGGGCTGGCGTTGACGTCGCGGCGAGGGTGCGCGCGCAGGGGGCGCGGGTGGTGACGTCGAGGTGGTCTTCGGGGGGTTCTTCCGCGGACGCGTCCGGGTTCGGGTGTGTATCTGAGGGATCGGCGGGTGTCGAGCAACTACGGTGAGGCGGGACGGTTTCGTTTGTCCTGCCGTGGCTCGTCGGGAGCAGGCCGACTCGGATGGGGCGTGCTCATGGGTGATCGTGACCCGCTGGTGCCGATGTTCCTGCCGGAGGCGGTTGAGGAGTTCCTCTCCTGCCTGCGGGCCAGGAAGCTCTCCGCGCACACCGTCTTGGGGTATGAGAGCGATCTGCGGCTCGTCGGGGAGATCGCGGCGGAGCTGGCGGGGGTGTCGCCGGCCGGCCTCGAGGTTCGTCATCTCAACGGGCGTCTCATCAGGGGGGCGTTCGCGGCTTTCTCCGATCCGAGGTCGGCCGCGAGCGTCAACCGGGCCTGGTCGGCGTGGAACCGGCTGTTCACCTTCTGTGTGTCGGAGGGCATGGTCGAGGGCAATCCGATGGCGGCGGTGCCTCGTCCCAAGCAGCCGGCCAAGGCGCCCAAGCCTCTTTTGGGTGATGGGACGGCGTCGGCGACGTTGCTGGAGCGGATCGCCGAGGGGGCGCGCGAGGCTCGTGATCCGTGGGTCGAGCGTGATCTGGTGGTGCTGGGGCTGGCGCTGGTGACGGGGATGCGGTCGGCGGAGTTGCTGGGGATGACGCTGGGTTCGATCGGGGGTGCTGCCGGTGATCGGCGGGTCCAGGTGGTCGGCAAGGGCGGTAAGACCCGTTCGCTGCCGATCGAGCCGCCGATCGAGTTTCTCATCGAGCGGTATCTGGACAGTCGCCTGCGCCGGTTCGCCCTTGCCGCGCTCCCCCGGTCGGCCGCGTTGCTCGTCGACACCGCGAACGAGCCGTTGCGGCGTGGTGGTCTGCAGTATCTGGTGCGTCAGTGTTATCGGTACGCGGGTATCCACGACCGGGTGCAGAAGGGCACTTTGGTGCATGCGTTGCGTCATGAGTTCGCCACCCGGCTGGCCGAGCGGGGGGCGTCGGCGCACGAGTTGATGGAGTTGCTCGGGCACTCCTCCATCGTGACCGGGCAGGCGTATGTCGCCTCGACGGCGCGGGAGGTGCGTCAGGCGGCGCGGGGCAATCCGGCCTACGGCGTGCTGGACCGGCTGGGCGCCGGTGGGGGTGGGCGCGGGGAGGCGCTTTCGTCGTGAGCCGCCGCCGGGCCGGGGACGTGGTCGGGTTGTGGTCGGGTTTCAGCGGGGTGGGCGGGCGCTGGTGCTCTCGCGGACGACGAGTTCGGGTTCGATCAGGTGGTGGGCGCGGCTGGCGCGGCCGTCGATCCGGTCGAGCAGCAGTTGGAAGGACAGGCGGCCGACCTCGGTGAAGTTCTGTCGGACGGTGCTCAGCGGTGGCCACAGGTAGGGGGCTTCGGGGACGTCGTCGAAGCCGACGACGCTGACGTCCTGGGGTACTCGGCGGCCGGCCTCGCGTAGTGCTCGCAGTACTCCGGTGGCCATGTGGTCGTTGGCGGCGAAGATCGCTGTGACGTCGGGGTCGCGGGCCAGGAGTTTGCCGTGTTCGAATCCGGAGCGGGCGCTCCAGTCGCCGAGCAGGGGTTCGGGGATGGGGCGGCCCTCGGCGTGCAGGACGGAGCGCCAGCCTTCGACGCGGGCGCTGGCGTCGGTCCAGTCCTGTGGTCCTGAGACGTGCCAGACGGTTTCGTGGCCGAGGCTGAGCAGGTGTCTGGTCGCTCGTACGGCTCCGGTGGCCTGGTCGACGGAGGCGACGGGGACGGGGAGGTTGTCGCGGGCGCCGACGACGACCACGGGCAGGTCGGGGGGAAGGTGACGCAGGCCGTCGGCGGCCGATTCGTGGGGGGCGACGATGATGACGCCGTCGACGGACTGGAAGCGCAGGCGGTTGACGGCTTCGCCGATGGAGCGGCGGTTGAGGGCGCCGACGCTGACGATCGTGATGAGGTAGTCGTCGGCGCGGGCGGCCTGCTCGATGCCGTGAAGGGTCGAGGCGGGTCCGTACAGGGTGGTGTCGAAGCTGACGACGCCGAGTGCTCCGGAGCGGCCGGTGACCAGGGAGCGGGCGGCGAAGTTGGGTCGGTAGCCGAGTGCGCGTACGGCGTCCAGGACGCGGGCGCGGGTGTCGGGGCGCACCTTGTCGGGGGTGTTGAGGACGCGGGAGACGGTCATCGCTGAGACGCCTGCTCGTTCGGCGACGTCTTCCATGACAGCGGCTTTTGGTCGGTTGGTGGGGTCCTGTCCGGATACGTGCTGGGTCAACCTGTCCGCCTCGTTGAAGTTGTCCTTAGGATATCCGAGTGTTTGCGCTAACAGATTTTATGTCAACGCGCGCCGGAGTCCGGCCCCGCTGAAACGCCGCTATCTGGGAAAACAGAGAAGAATTCGGCTGACGTCTTGACACCGGCCCGGTGGTAGCGCTAACAGCACGGTCGGAGACGAGCCGGCCGCCCGCGCACCACGGGGCCGAAAGACGGGGCCGGGCTCCCCCACCCGCGAGAGGGCCGCCCGCGACCGGGAGGGCCGCGCCGGACACCGTCGCTCGATCGCCGGGAGAGCGGATCGGCGGCGGGTGTGACGCGGGCGTGATTCGTGAAGGCGTTGAGGCGTTCGTGAAGGCCGGGTCCCGCCCCCTTCAGGAACGCTCGTGGAGCAGGAGCAGCGTGTAGGCGGCGATCGAACCGCTGTCGGTGACGGCGCCTCGCCGGATCATCCGCTCGAACTCGGCCCGGGTGACCCAGTCTTGGCGCATGTCCTGCTCGGTGTGCTCACGATCGGGGGCGCCGGGGGTGAGCTCGGTGGCCAGGAAGGCGTCGAAGCGCTGGTCGCTGGTGCCGTGGGAGTTGTCCAGGCGGCCGAGATGGATCATCGACGCCGCCCGCAGGCCCGTCTCCTCGGCGAGCTCGGTGTGGGCGGTGGCCTTCGGGGAGGGGCTGCCGGCGACGCTGCCCTGAGGAAAGCTCCAGGCGCGGCGGCCGATCGGGTAGCGGTACTCCTCCACCAGGTGGAAGCCGTCGTTCTCCATGGGGATGACCAGGGCGAAGTCGCGCTGTTGCAGGACCCCGTAGATGCCGTGCGAGCCGTCGGGGCGCTGGATGCGGTCTTCTCGCACGGTCATCCACGCGTTCGTGTAGACCACCGTCGAGTCGAGGGTGCGGATCGTCGGTGACTGGGTGTCGGTCATGGCGCAGGAGCCTACTGCCGGCGCGACCACCGCAGGAGGGGATCCGGGGAGCTCACGGCCCTGCCGCCCGGGTGCGCGACGGCCGGCCGCGGGGCCTAAATCGTTTGCGTGACTGTCGGGGGGCTCTGTTACGGTCCAGGGCGTGCCTGAAGAACCTCTCATCCGTGCCCGTGCTCTGGTCAAGCGCTTCGGTGACTTCACGGCGGTCGACGGGATCGACCTGGACGTGGAGCCGGGTGAGGCGTTCGGGTTCCTGGGGCCCAACGGGGCCGGTAAGTCCTCCACGATGCGCATGATCAGTTGTGTGTCGATGCCGACCTCCGGGGAGCTGCGCATCCTGGGCATGGATCCGGTGCGCGAGGGGTCGAAGATCCGCGCCCGGCTGGGGGTCTGCCCGCAGCTGGACAACCTGGATCTGGATCTGAGCGTGCGTGAGAACCTGACGACGTACGCGCGGTATTTCGGGTTGTCGAAGGCGGAGTCGCGGCGCCGGGCCGATGAGCTGCTGGAGTTCGTCCAGTTGCAGGACAAGGCGCGCAGTCAGGTGGAGCCGCTGTCGGGGGGCATGAAGCGGCGGCTGACGATCGCGCGGTCGCTGGTCAACGAGCCGGATCTGGTGCTGCTGGACGAGCCGACGACGGGGCTGGATCCGCAGGCGCGGCATCTGCTGTGGGAGCGGTTGTTCCGGCTCAAGCAGCGGGGCACGACGCTGGTGCTGACCACCCATTACATGGACGAGGCCGAGCAGTTGTGCGACCGGCTGGTGGTGATGGACGGCGGGCGGATCGTGGCGGAGGGCTCCCCCCGGTCGTTGATCCAGACTTATTCCACGCCCGAGGTGGTGGAGTTGCGTTTCACCGAGGAGGCCGACCACGCCGGGAAGCTGGAGGGCATCGGGCGGGTCGATCCGCTGCCGGACCGGATCCTGCTGTACGCCGGCGACGGGGACGCCGCGGTGGCGGAGGTGCACCGGCGGGGGCTCCGGCCCTCCAGTGTTCTGGTGCGCCGCTCCTCGCTGGAGGACGTCTTCCTGCAGTTGACCGGCCGGACGTTGGTGGACTGATGGTTCATCCGACGGTGGCGGTGCTGGAGCGCAACCTCGCCCTGTACCGGCGGTTGTGGCGGGCCTCGGCGTTCTCGACCTTCGTGCTGCCGGTGTTGTTCCTGGTCAGCATCGGGGTCGGGGTCGGGGGGTACGTCGGGGAGATCGGCGGTGTCGATTATCTGGCGTGGATCGTGCCCGGGGTGATGGCCTCGACGGCGTTTCAGATGGCCATCGGTGAGTCGACCTATTCGGTGCTGGGCGACTTCAAGTGGGTGCGGGCCTATCACGCGATGCGCGCGACCCCGGTCGAGGTCGGTGACATGGTGTGGGGCTGGCTGCTCTACATCCTGATCCGGGTGGAGATCGCGGCGGTCGTGTTCTTGGGGATCACGGCGTTGTTCGGTGCGCTGCACTCCCCCTGGGCGGTGCTGACCCCGGTGGTCGCGGCGTTGGTGGCCCTGTCGGCGGCGGCTCCGGTGATGGCGTTCGCGGCGAGCATCGAGCACGACAGTTACTTCGCGTTGCTGTTTCGGTTCGTGATGATTCCGTCCACGTTGTTCGCCGGGGTGTTCTTCCCGGTGGATCAGTTGCCGCAGCTGGTGCGCCCGCTGGCGTACCTCTCCCCGCTGTGGCACGGGGTGGAGCTGAGCCGGGCCGCGACGCTGGGGACCTCTCCCCCGTGGCCGGTCTGGGTGCACGCGGGATATCTGCTGCTGTGCTGTGCGGCCGGGCTGGCCTGGGCGGTTGCCGCCTTCCGCAAGCGACTTCAGGACTGAGACATGGTTTCCCTGCTGCTGGCCGCCCGCATCTCCCCTTCCCGGGTGGGTGCGGTGATCAACCGTAATGTGGGGGCGTTGCGTTCGGGCCCCTCGTACTGGCTGGTTCTGCTGTCGGGTTTCTTCGAGCCGGTGCTGTATCTGTTGTCGATCGGGGTCGGGGTGGGGGCGCTGGTCGGTGACCTGACGCTGCCCGGTGGCCGTGTGGTGGAGTACGCCGTGTTCGTGGCCCCGGCGATGCTGGCGGTCTCGGCGATGTCGGGGGCGCTGTCGGAGACGACGTTCAATTTCTTCTTCAAGATGAAGTATTCCAAGACTTTCGACGCGGTGCTCGCGACGCCGGTCAAGCCGTTCGAGATCGCGCTGGGCGAGCTGGCCTGGGCGATGGTGCGCAGTTCGGTCTACACGGGTGCGTTCCTGGTGGTGATGGTCGCGCTGGGGCTGACCGGCCCGGGGTGGGCGCTGGCGGCGTTTCCCGCGACGATGCTGGTGGGATTGGCGTTCGGCGCCGTCGGGATGGCGATCAGCACGTTCATGCGGGGCTGGCAGGACTTCGATCTGCTGACCACGGGTCAGTTCGCGTTGTTCCTGTTCTCCGGGACGTTCTCCCCCGTGCAGGACTATCCGGCGGTGGTGGAGGTCCTGGTGCGGCTCACCCCGCTGTATCACGCCGTGGAGCTGGTGCGGGGGCTGGTGATCGGTGAGCTGGGCTGGGGGTTGCTGGGCAACGCGGCGTATCTGCTGGCCATGGTGGCCGCGGGGCTGACGCTCGCGGCCCGGCGAATCCACAGGACGCTCTGCGCGTAGGAAGGACGCTGTGCGTGCGGGTGGTCATGCCCGTGCGGGCCGGAGCGAGGGGTCAGGAGGTCGCGACGGGGTTCGCGAAGGGGGTCGCGGAGATCACCGCGGTGAGCGGGAGCGGCCCGTAGATGTGCGGGAAGGCCTCCGGTGAGTCGCCGGGGGTCTCCAGGCGCACGTCCAGTCCCGCGGGGTCGACGGTGAGGAGCACGAGGGGGTCGGTGACGTCGCGGTAGAAGCGCTGGACGACTCCGCGGAGCTGGGCGTCGTCGGCGCAGGCGTGGATGAAGCCCTCCTGTTCGAGGGTGCGGCCCAGGGTGGAGACGCGGTACTCCCCCGCTTGGCGGGCGGCGTCCCAGTCGGCGGCCAGGGCCAGGTGAAGAATGGTCATCGTGGGTTGCGGGGCACGGTCGGCGGGGGTTGGCCGCTTCTCGCTGTGCCTCTCCTCCTGTTTTCTGTGGAGACGGATCGAATGGGGTGGTCAGTGGCGGGCGCGCCACTCCCGTTGCAGGATCGCGTAGACCAGCTCGTCCGTCCACTCGCCCTTGACCACCTCGTTTTCCACCAGGTGGGCTTCGCGGCGCATTCCCAGGCGTTCCAGCACCCGGGCCGAGGCTTCGTTGCGGCCGTCCAGGCGGCCGGTGATCCGGTGCAGGTCCAGGCCGTCGAAGCCCAGTTCCAGCAGGGCCCGGCCCACCTCGGTGGCGTACCCCTTGCCGTGGTGGTCGGGGTGGAAGACGTAGCCGATCTCCCCGCTGCGGTGCAGGCTGCTGTGCCAGAACAGTGTGCCGTCGCCGATCAGTTCGCCGGTGGCGGCCAGTTCCACCGCCAGGCGCAGGCACTGGCCCTCCTCCAGCAGCGCCGACTCGCCGATCCTGGCCTCCAGGGCCTCGCGGACCTGTTCGAGGTCGCGGGTGTCCCAGTACAGGTAACGGGTCACCTCCGGCAGTGACTGGATGGCGTGCAGGGCCTCCAGGTCCGCGGGGGTGAAGGGGCGCAAAATCAGGCGGGGGGTGCGAATGGGGTAGGAAGGTTTCAGCATCCGCCCAGGGTAGATCAACGCGAAGGCGCCGGGCCATCCGTTATCGCCCGCCCGGGGTGTGGTCAGTGGGCGCCGCCGGCCAGGTTGAGCACCATGACCCCGGCGATGATGAGGACGATGCCGGCGATCTTGGCCAGGTTGATCGTCTCACCGAGGAACAATACGCCGATCGTGGCGATGACGGCGGTGCCGGCGCCTGCCCACACCGCGTAGGCCGTGCCGACCTCCATCTGCAGTTTGAGGGCGCGGGCCAGCAGGATGAACGCCGCGATGTAGCCGGCCACGACGACGATCGACCATCCTTTGTGGGCGAAGCCGTCGCTCAGCTTCAGTGCGGTGGTCGCCAGGATCTCGGCGAGGATCGCCCCTGCCAGAACCAGCCAAGCCATGAACATTCTCCGAAACCGGTAGGGGGACGGCAGTTTATCGGGTGGGGTTTTTCGGGGTTCGGGGGGCTCCGCCGTGCCGGGGTTCCGACTTGCGGGGGGCATCGAAAGCGTGTTCCACTGATCCGTATGCGATGGGATGCGCCTCCCCTGCTCGCCGCGCCGCCCGACGCCAGGCCGCGGATCGAGCGCTCCGCGGTGACCCGGGTTCACGGCGCGCTGACCTGTTACGAGGTTCAGGCGCGCACCGCGCTGGAGCGCACCGCCGGGGGCTGGGCCGTCAGCCCCTACCGGGGATGCGCCCAGGCCTGCCGTTACTGTGCGGTCCGTCGCGGGCACCGTTACCTGGGGTTGAACGCCGAGGGTGACTTCGACTCGCGGATCGTGGTGCGCACCAACATCGTGCGGCGGTTGCGGGCGGAGCTGGTTTCCAGGTGGGACGGCGAGCCCGTCGTGGTGGGTGCGGGCGGTGACTGCTACCAGGGGGTCGAGGACGTCTACCGGCTGATGCCCGGGGTCATCGCGGCTCTGCGTGAGGTGGGTGCGCCGTTCACCGTGCACACCAAGAGCCGGCTGATCCTGCGTGACGCCGCTCTGCTGGCCGGTGCTCCCGGTGCGGGGGCGGTGGTGTCGATCGCGTTCGTGGACGAGAGGATCCGGCGCACCGTGGAGCCGGGCGCGCCGAGCGCGCAGAAGCGGCTGGAGCTGGTGGCGGAGCTCAATGAGCGTGGGGTGCCGTGCGGGGTGGCGATGGCGCCGATCCTGCCGTTGCTCACCGACTCCCCCGACCAGCTGGCCGCCACCGTGCGCCGGGTGGCCGACGCCGGAGCGGTCAGCCTCACCCCGCACGTGCTGCGTCTTCCGCCCGGGGCCCGGGAGTGGTATCTCGCCTGGGTCGGTGAGCATCATCCGGCTCTGTCCGCCCGCTACCTGGAGCTGTACGGCAGGGGCGTTGACGCCGACGCCGCCTATGTGGGCGGTGTCACCGGGCAGGTGCTGCGGTTGGCGGCCCGTTATGGGCTGAGTCCGACGCGGCCCGAGCAGCCGTTGCCGCTGGCGTTGCCCTCGCAGGCGCAGCTCACCCTCCTGTGAGGCGGGCGGCCCGGTGGGGTGTGGGCCGCCCGGCGCCGGTCACGCCAGGGCGCTGCCCTTCTTCCACTGGCTGAACGACATCTGCCAGTAGCCCCAGCCGTTGTTCCACTCCATCTTGCGGTCGGTGCCCGTGATGGTGATGACGTCGCCGCGCTGGACCTGGTTGTAGAACCATTTGGCCTGGTCGGGGCGGGAGTTGATGCATCCGTGGCTGACGTTCTGGCGGCCCTGGGCCCAGACGTTGTCCAGGGCGTGCACGTATTCGCCGCTGTTGGAGAAGCGGACCGCGTGGTTGATCATCAGGTCGTAGTAGCCGGGGTCGCCCTTCTTGCGGCCGGGGGAGATCATGCGCTCGGGGTTGGCCTTGCCCATCGCCAGGTGGACGCCGCTGGTGGTGGTGTACTCCCGGGTGGTGGCGTTGCCGGCGCTGATCAGCATGGTCTGCACGACCTTGCCGTCCCGTTTGACGATCATCTTGTGTTTGCGGGTGTCGACGGTGGAGATCTGGGCCGCGCCGATCTGGATGACCTTCGTGAAGTCGTTCAGCCCGTACATGTCCTTGCCGCCCTGCACGCCGTCGAGGTGGGCGGTGAAGGTCACCTTCTGGTGGGGCTGCCAGTACTTGGCGGTCCGGTAGATGACGGTCGTGTCGTTGATCCACCGCCACGCCCCCTGGGCGGGTTTCTCGGAGGTGACCTCCAGGGCTTTTTCCACCGTGGCCTTCTCGTCGATCGGCTGGTTGAAGGTGACGATGATCGGCGCCCCCACGCCGACCTTCTCGCCCTTGATCGCCGGGGTCACGTCCGCGACCTTGAGCTCAAGTTTGGGCTTCAGCGTCTTGAATGAGCTGCTGGCGGTCGTTCCGTCCACCGTGGTCGCCGAGACGGTGTAGTCGCTGGCGGGTTTCAAGGGGGCCTTGGAGACCCATTTGGTTCGCAGGGCGTCGAAGTCGCCGTCCACCGCCTGGCCGTCGCTTTCGACGGTGACCTCTTCAAGGGCTCCGCTGGCCGCGGTGACGACGACCTTCTTGTCCGGGCGCACGGTCTTGCTGCCCTCGGCGGGGCTGATCTTTATCACCGGTGCGGCCGGTGTGCTCTGAGCCTGTGCCCCCGAATCGGTGTCCTGACCGGCGGGCGCCGTCGCGGACGTTCCTCCTGAGCAGGCTGTGGCCAATGCAGCGACGACCGCCATGGTCGCGGCGGCCAGCGGTGCCCTCAAGCCTCGGCTTTCCACGTTTAGCACAACCCTCTCCCCCTACAGCAAAGCGCATTTAAAACACTAATAGGAGATGCGTAGTGGGCGAACATGGTTGCGACCGGTTTGGTAACGTTTCGGACACTTCGCAGGGCCGTTTCGGACACTGCGTAAGGTGAGGGTCAATAGCGTGCCATCCAGGGGTCAAAGCCGGGAGCCGAGGTTCGGGCCGGCGGCCTGAACAGGGCGTTCGCCGCCGCGCGGGGCAGACGGGGAGCGCGCGTTCCCCGCGGTGAGCCGGGAGATTCTCCGGACCGTATACCGGGGCCGGGGGGGGCGGGACGGCGCACATCGCCGGTGCCGTTTCGGAGAACTGACAGCGAATACTCAGAATCAGACCGGCCCGCAAGGGACACTTCGGTGCCGGCCGAAACATCCGCGGCCCGTCATGGACGGATGACCTCCGATGGACCGCTTCCGCTGGCCGCGCTGGCGGCCCTGCTCGCCGACGGCACCCGGGCCCGGTTCTGCCTGGCGCTGCTGGACGGGCGGGCCTGGACCGCCGGGGAGCTGGCCAGGCACGCGGGGGTGGCGGCCTCGACCGCCAGCGCGCACCTGTCGCAGCTCGTCGAGGGAGGGCTGCTGGTCGAGGAACGTCAGGGACGTCACCGGTACGTGCGCCTGGCCGGACCGCAGGTGGCCCAGCTGATCGAGGACCTCGCCGCCCACGCGGACGCCCCCGCCGCCCGGCCCGCGACGTTGCGCGCGGCGAGCACCGCCAGGGCGATGGCCGAGGCCCGGACCTGCTACGACCACCTGGCCGGACGGCTCGGGGTGACGATCGCCGACGCGCTCACCGCGCGGGGCCTGCTCCGCCAGGACGCCGGCTTCGCGCTCAGCGACGAGGGGGTGGCCTGGTTCGCCTCCGAGCTGGGCGTACGGCTGGCGCGCACCGGCAGGCGCCCGCTGGCCCGGCCATGCCTGGACTGGACCGAGCGGCGCCACCACCTGGGAGGCGCGGCGGGGGCCGCCCTGTGCGCGACCCTGCTGGAGCGCCGATGGGTGAGCAGGATCGGCTCGGGGCGCGCGCTGCGCGTGACCGCACCCGGGCGGGAGGCCCTGGACGGGCTGCTCGGCCTCGGCGCCCCCGGCGAGACCCGCGACGAGACCTCCGGGGAAGCTCCCGGGGAGGTCTCGCGCACGGCGGCTCTCAGGGAGAGCGCAGCCGGTGGGTGAGGCTGGTGTGGCGGCGCCCGGTGCTGCGGGTGCGCACCGCCTGCGCCAGCGCCCGGCGTGAGCCGACGATCACGACGAGTTTCTTGGCCCGGGTGATCGCGGTGTAGAGCAGGTTGCGCTGCAGCATCATCCACGCGCTGGTGGCCAGCGGGATGACCACCGCCGGATACTCGCTGCCCTGGGAGCGGTGGATGGACACCGCGTAGGCGTGCGAGAGCTCGTCCAGCTCGTCGAAGGCGTAGTCGACGTTCTCGTCCTCGTCGGTCAGCACGGTCAGCTTGTGGTCGTCGGGCTTGATGTCGACCACCATGCCCACGGTGCCGTTGAAGACCCCGGCCGCGCCCTTCTCGTAGTTGTTGCGCAGCTGGGTGACCTTGTCGCCGACCCGGAAGACCCGCCCGCCGTAGCGGCGCTCGGGCATCCCCTCCCTGGAAGGGGTCAGCGCCTCCTGCAGCGCGTTGTTGAGGTTGCCCGCCCCCGCGGCGCCCCGGTGCATCGGGGCCAGCACCTGCACGTCCCGGCGCGGGTTGAGGCCGAACTTGCGCGGGATGCGGTTGGCGACCACGTCCACGGTCAGCGCCGCGATCTCCTCGGGCTCCTCGCACGGGAACAGGAAGAAGTCGGTCATGCCCTCCAGGGCCGGGGGCAGGCCGGTGTTGACCCGGTGGGCGTTGACGACCACCCCCGACTGCTGCGCCTGGCGGAAGATGTGGGTCAGCCGCACCCGGGGGATCTCCTCCTCGGCGGCCAGCAGGTCGCGCAATACCTCGCCCGCGCCGACCGAGGGCAGCTGGTCGACGTCTCCCACGAACAACAGATGCGTGCCCGGGGCGACGGCCTTGACCAGCTTGTTGGCCAGCAGCAGGTCCAGCATCGAGGACTCGTCGACCACGACCAGATCGGCGTCCAGGGGGTTGTCGCGGTCGAAGGTGGCGTCCCCGCCGGGGCGCAGCTGCAGCAGCCGGTGCACGGTGGTGGCCTCGTGGCCGGTCAGCTCCGACAGGCGCTTGGCCGCCCGGCCGGTGGGCGCGGCCAGGATCACCTTGGCCTTCTTCGCACGGGCCAGGGTGACGATGGAGCGCACGGTGAAGCTCTTGCCGCAGCCGGGGCCGCCGGTCAGCACCGCGACCTTCTCGGTCAGCGCCAGCCGTACGGCATGGGCCTGTTCCTCGGCGAGCTCGGCGTTGGTCTGCCCGTGAAGCCACGTCAGGGCCACCTGCCAGTCCACGGACGCGAAGGCGCCCAGCCGGTCGTGCCCGGAGTTCAGCAGGCCGCGCAACGCCCCCGCCAGCGACAGCTCGGCGCGGTGGAAGGGGACCAGGTAGACCGCCGGGACGACGGTGTCGCCGGCCGGGATCTCCTCGCGGACCACGCCCTCCTCGGCGATGAGCTCCTCCAGGCACTGGGCGGTCAGCTCGGCGGGAACCTCCAAGATCTTCACCGCGTCGCCGATGAGGTTGGGCGCGGGCAGGTAGCAGTGGCCGTCGTCGGCGGCCTGCGACAGGGTGTAGCGCAGGCCCGCCTTGACGCGCTCGGGGCTGTCGTGGGGGATGCCGACGGCCTGGGCGATGGTGTCGGCGGTCTTGAAACCGATGCCCCACACGTCGTCGGCCAGCCGGTACGGCTCGTTCCTGACGACCGTGATGGAGGTGTCGCCGTACTGCTTGAAGATCCGCACCGCGATCGAGGTGGACACCCCGACCCCCTGCAGGAAGATCATCACCTCTTTGATGATCTTCTGTTCCTCCCAGGCGATGCCGATCATCTTGGTGCGCTTGGGACCGAGCCCGGGGACCTCGACCAGCCGTTCGGGGGCGGTCTCGATGATCTCCAGGGTGTCGACGCCGAAATGGTCGACGATCCGCTCGGCCATCTTCGGCCCGATGCCCTTGATCAGCCCGGAGCCGAGATAGCGCTGGATGCCCTGGACGGTGGCCGGCAGCACGGTGGCGTAGGACCACACCTCGAACTGCTTGCCGTAGCGGGGATGGGAGGTCCACCGGCCGGTCAGCCGCAGCGACTCCCCCGGCTGGGCGCCCAGCAGCGGCCCGACCACGGTCAGCAGGTCGCTGCCGGAGCGATCGACGGCCACCCGGGCGATGGTGTAGCCGGTCTCCTCGTTGGCGTAGGTGATGCGTTCAAGCGTTGCGCTCAAATAAGTAGCAACATTTTCTGCACCCGCATTCGGGCTCACCTCGGGCCTCCCCACGCTGTTGAGACTAGGGCAGATCTACAACACCTCGATACTTTCCGCGAGCTGCTGAAAGGTCGATCTATCATGAACACGTGACCGTTCCTCCCATTTCTGAACCCGTTCCTGCCCGAGCTACGCGAGCTAAAGCGCTTGCATCAGCGGGCCAGCTTCTCGCCCACGCTCGTGCTGCACGTGACGCCCTCTCCCCCGCCGAAGCGGCCAGACTTGCCCATCGGCCTGGAGGCATCTCCCTGGAGGACCTGGAGGCGCAGATTCGCGAGCAGCGTGAACGAGCACGGGCTACCAGGTCTGTCTCTGCGGCTTGATGCAAGCAATTGTGCTTGCGTCAGCTCACGACGAGCACGTCCCGCAGTAGCACCGCGCTGGCGCGCAATAACGGCCAGCGTCAGGTTCCGCCACTCCAGCTATCGCGGCCGGAGTGTGGTCGGTGCAACGCCGACCCTGCAAATACTGCCTCGCAGGGTCGGCGTTGCACCGGTGCTGCTCAGCGGCGATCCAGAATGTGCACGGCTTCACCACGCGATCCTATTCGTGCAAGCTGAACCGCTAGCGTTTGTGGCAATCGAGGCACGCGCACCAATCGTGTCGGCAGCCGGAGCAACGCCCCTCGGCGCACGGGACCGACAGCTCGTTCTCTTGAGGCGTCGACTCGTCATGCACCAGTTTGAGCTTCATCTGGATCAGTCCTCTCCTGAGGTCGAACCGGTTGAAACGATGGGCAGGGGAAGCATCGCCAAAGCAGCGAGGGTGGACGAGAGCAGGACCAGGCCGCCGACCTCGCCCCACGTGAACATCGCGAGCAGCCCCACGTGGAGCACCACCAGGGCCGTCCCGACCAGACGGCCGACCAGCATCACCACCGCCGACGACACAGCGACGACGACCGGCACGACCAGCTCAGTGCCCGACGCCGGATGGCACACCGCCGCCGTCACCCCCGCGACCGTCGCCCAGGCCGCCGTCACGGCGGCCACGCGCAGAGCACCGCTGAACCGCTCGGCAGCGAGCCCCGCAGACACAACGCTCATCACTAGACCTCCTTCACGAGCTGATACACATCGCCGTTCTTCCGCACCCGTCCCGACCTTCCCAGGACCCGCAGCGCAGCCGGAACCTCACCGAGCGGCACATCGCCCAGCCGATGCCGGACCGCGACGCAGATCGGGCCGAGCTCCTTTTTCCCGGAGGCCAGCGCACGCTCAACCGCGGCCTCCACATCGCCTGACGACCACTTCGGCATCGAGGCCTTCGCCGCCGCCTTGATCGGCGTCGGCGCGTGCTCGTCACGTGGGTTGATGCCACGCCGCACCATGTCGAAGTACTCGTCGCGGAAACCCGCCGTGATGGGGTCGATCTGCGCAGCCGCGGGGCTGATCGCGATGCCGTACAGGTCGCGAGAGATCGAGGACCGCCACTTGCCGCCAGGCCGGTTGTCGATGCCCTTGATGTAGCCGAGACCGACCGTCTTGTCTTCGGTGCCGTCCCAGAACTCAGGCAGGTTGGACGGGTCGCCCTTCAGACCGACCATGTTGTGATCGACGCTGGAGCCGTTCCGGAACGCGGCGACGCTGCCACCGCCGGCGAGGTTCGACCGCAGCGTGTTGCTGATGGTCCTGCCGCCGAAATTCTCGAGGCCGAGGTTCTGCAGGTACGCGTCGATCGCGCCGCCTGGCTTGCGCCACGTCTTCGCGGCCTTGGCCAGCATCTCAGTCGCCTCGGGGCCGACATCCGGATCCTGCAGGAGGAGAGACAGCTCCTCAAGCATGAAGTACATCAGCTTGAGCCCGCCCATATCCGGGTCACCGGGCAGGAAGAAGTCCTTGCCGTTCCGCTCTCGCCCGTGATCGTCGACCCACGGGACGTGCGCGATGTAGTTGGCGCGGCGATCCATGACGTAGTCGAACGCCTGCAGCTCCTCCCAGCACGCCGCCACACCCTCACGGCTGATCGCGGTTCGGCCGTTCCACGTCGGCTGTGAGCTGCCGTCCTGGTTGTCGAGCAGCACCGCCACGGCGAGGGGGCATTGGTGCACGAGCGCCAGCTTCGAGCCGCCGAACCCGGACTTGCCGCCGCCGGTCGACCCGGAGTTGATGCCCATCTGCGCGCCGGTCAACGTCGTCCAGAACGCCCAGCGGGTCGGCTTGAGGTCAAAGAAGTTACCGACGCGGGCGATGCCGGTCTTCAGGTCAATCGCTGCTCCTTCGTCCTCCAGGTAGCGGACCTGGCGCAGGTTGTCGCCGCGCTCAATGATCGTGATCCTTGCGCCGGAGTAGCTGCGGCCGGGCGGCGGCCCGACCTCTACCTGGTCCAGGGGGACCCCACGGGCCGAGGCGAGGACGCCGATCTGCTTTTCGATGTTCCCGGTCTGTGTCTTGCCGGGGACGCCGACGATGACGCCGGTGAACCCACCGGGCACCTGCTCCGCGTCGGTCAGGCTGGTGCCCGTGAACGCCGGGTTGGCGGGGACGACGGTCTCGGCGTACCAGCGCGGCAGGCCAGCCAGGGCGTCCGTCTTCGGCATGTCCATCTTTGGTAGAGCCTTCCTGTTCGAGCGGGTGAGTCCCTGGTAAGCGGCGAACCAGTAGTTCACGGCCCCGCCCAGGCCGACGATCCACAGCACGAACGCGATCAGGCCGTACGGCCCGGCGAACACGGCGATGAGCAGCCACAGCGACCCGCTGGCGGGCCGGGCGAGCCGCGCCTTTGCACCGCGGCGCTTGGCGCGGACCGCGATCGTCGCGGTAACGACGGTGATGGCCGGCGCGGCGACCATCAGGCCGAGACCGGTCTCATGAGCGATCACGCCGGTCGTCTGGATGGCGGCCAGCCACGCCACCGGCCGGACGAACGCGAGCTTGCCGCGCTGCCGGTTCTTGATACGCCGGAAGGCCCGGCGCATGTCGACAGGGGCGGGCGCGGACTTCACGGGTTCGAGCTGCTTGCCGGGGACGATGGCGGCCACGAGGTTGCTCCCTTCGGGGGTTGAGCAGGTCAGGCGAGGGTCAGTGGTTCCGGTCCCAGACGGGGAAGTTCTCCGCGGCGGCGTACTCGCGTTCCGCAGCGCCGAGTCGGTCTGCGGCCTGGTTCATCGCGTCGCCAGCGGCGTCCTTCTGCGGTCCAGGCGCGTACCGCTCGTACTGCCTCTTGGCTTCGGCGTGCTCACTTCGCGCTGCGCGGAGACTCTTGACGGCATCTCTGAAGTCTTGCCTCCACCTGCCCTCTCTCTCGCGCTGGGCAGCTCTCCGTTCTTCTTCCGGATCTACCTGCGGCTCCTCGACGACATCCGCGGGCCTTTTGCCGAACAGGCGCATGACGGCCTCCTTCTCTGCGTTGGGATCCTGTAGAGCTGGCGCTCTGGGCACTCGCCACGCCGGTTGGCCATGGCGAGCACCCGCAGCAACAGCGATCAGGAGGTAGCGAGAGCAGCGGCTTCGTCAGCGATCTGCTGAGCGATGCTCGCGGCCTGGTTCAGCAGGTCCTGAAGGATCGCGGTGGTCGCGATGATCGAGGCGTGCGGGGCGATGGTGTTGGTCATGCTGTTGGCCAGGCTGTTGTTCTCCACGCTGAGGGCCTGGAGTTGCCCGGCGAGCTGCGCGTGAGCCTGCGCGTAGGTGAGCAGACCATTGGCTTCTGCGGCCATGTTCGTGGTTCCTTCCGATGGCGGCCCCTCGACGGGGCCGGGCTGAGTTACTGCTTGCGGTTCTGCTTGCGTGTTGGTGCCGGGCGTCCCATCGGGGCGCGCCCGAACGAAGCGGAGCTGCTGACCGCATCCGCACGTGGCTTCGGCGGCGGTCTCGCCTGCGTTGATCGTGACGGTGTGCTCGGCTCCGCACTTCTGGCACTGGTCGGTCGCGATGATGACCGTGTTCGTGATGAGCCGGGGGTTGCCCGGCTCGGCCGGTGCGTCGCCGCTGGGCTTCTCCTCGGGCTCGTGGACGATGTCCTCGTCGTCGGTCTCCTCGTCGGAGTCCTTCACGATCTCCGCCTCGACGACCGTTGCGGCCTTTACTGCCGCTCGGCCACCGCGCGTGGCTTCGGTCACGATGCGCCGGGTCGCGCCGACCGTCTTGGCCGCGCCGTACACGGCGCCGCCGGCCGTCACCACAGTCACGCCCAGGACCTCAAGGACGAACGACGCGGTGCGGGCACGCCTGGTGCCGCGCCGCTGCAGCGTTTTCTGTGCCCGGTCGTACGCCGCCCGGGTGGCCTTGTAGCCGTCGCGGAACTCAGCGACGGCCTGCTGCCGTCCCGACTTCCACGCACCACCAGCGGCGGCCGCGGTGACCTTACGGGCGTCCGGCTTCCGCCACAGGAAGACACCCGCGATGAGCGCGGCGACCACCAGGGCCAGGAGGAGCATGGTCATTGCGACCTCTCAACCTGCGTCTTGAGGGTGTCGACGTTGGAGCCGAACTGCTCGGCGAAGTAGCTGAACGTCGCCCCGGACGTCATGACCACGATCGTGATCAGGGCGGGCAGGGTGAACAGGCCCCACTGCTCCGGCCTGCCGATGTCCCAGTCGGACACGCCGATGATGACCGCGATGACGACCACGATCAGCGCGATGACCGCGATGACGCCGATCCACACGGTCAGCCCCCAGGCCATGCCGACGCTGACCAGCCACGCGACGATGCCGATGAGACCGACACCAGCGCAGATCATGGCGATGGCGACGAGGAAATGGATCTTCCTGAACAGCTTCTGGTGCTTCATGACCACGATCGCGGGGGTCAGGCATATGGCGCACACCACGACGCCGCCGAGGACCAGCCCGAAGTTGATTTCCATGAGGGGACCTACTCTCAAGCGAGGATGAACGAAACGAGATAGACAACCCCGGCGATGACCACCGTGGCGGCCAGCAGCGACGGGTAACGAATGATCAGCAGGAGCGTCTGCGCGGTGACGTTCGCCACCACGACCGGCACCCCGTACAGGCCGTAGAAGATCCGAAGGGCGATGGACTCGCGGACGAACGGCGGCGGGTCGATGAAGTACTGCCGCGCCAGCGTCGCGATCGACGCGGGCCGCTGCCCGAACACGCCGTCGCCCACCACGACGTCATCGACCAGCTTCTCCAGCCGGGGCAGAACCTCGGCCTTCGCGACGACGACCAGCCAACCCGCCGGGGCGTCGTCCTCGTCCGGGTCGTCGGGCGCGGCCGGCACCGGCTCGGGGCCGCCGAACTTCGCGACTACGACGTTGTCCGGCTGCTCGTCGTCGTCGGGCAGGCTCAGCTCATACACGGCTGTGTCCTCCCTTCTGGGTCTTGAGGTGGTCGAGGTGCTGTTGGTTGAGGTCGGCGGCGATGGTCCGCATCTGCTTGGCCAGGTGCAGGCCGGTTGCGTGGGCCTTCGCCGGGTCGCGCTTGGCGAGGTGTTTCAGCTCCGCGGCGACCCAGCACGCGGCCAACCAGAACCGACGCACGCCGTTCTTCTCGGCGTCGATCCGGCTGGTGTGGAAGAGTTTCCGCTCCTCCGGGCCGGTGCGATCCCTGGCCACGCGAACTCCTTCTGCTTACGGGCTGTGATATTTGGTAGGCTGCGCCTCGCGCGGGTGCATGCGCGGGCGCGCGCGCTGCGCAACGCGGGCGCGCGTTGGACCGTCCGCAGAGCCGCTGGTCAGAGCGGCACAGGCAACGGGCAGGCCCGGAAGCCTCATCACGGAACGTCACCTTCTGAGGTTTCCTCGACCATCGCTTCGGCCAGGGCGTCCCAGTCGACGCGGTCCCCTTCCTCGCCGTCCGGCACGAGCCGGTACGTCTCGGCCGCGAACGCCTGGACGTTGGCGCGGGGGACGCGGAACGTCAGCGGGTCCTCGGGGTTCCACCGCAGCGTCCACAGCAGCCACTCGTCGCCGTCCGAGCGGACCTGCAGGTCCTCGCACAGGCCCTGCAGGAGGACATCGCGGGGCACGTCCAGCGAGACGACGCCACCGGAGACGACGATCCGCACGAACCACGGGTCGGTCTTGGGGTTGTAGTGCAGCCATGCGGCGAGGGGGTTGGCGTTGCTGTCGGCGTGCCAGATCGGCACGCACGTGCTGAGCCGGACGAGGTCCATGTCATCCAGGTCCATGTCGTGTTCGGGGGGCATGTCGTGTCCTTCGTCGTGTCGTGTCATGTCGGGTTGGTTGGGGTGTCGTGTCACGTCGCGTCCGGCGCCGCGCCGGACGTCGTGGTGTCACTGTTGCGTCGTGTCACCCCTGCTGTGGTGTCACCCTCGGTGGCTTCGGCGGGTGACAGGAGACCGGCCTGCACCGCCTTGGCGATGTCCCGGTAGACAGTCCGCTTCGCGACACCAACCTGCTCGGCGACTTCCTCCCGCGTCGGCTTCGGCTTGCGCTGGAGGAGCTGGACAACCTTGGTGACACGCTCATCGGTGTCACCGTTGCTCTTCGTCTGCCGCGTGCGCGCTGTCGCTGTCACCCGCGTCCTACGACCAGCAGCGACAGGCTGACGTGTCCGCCGCTGGCGCGGCTTGTCGCCCCGCCCGGTGTCACCCTTGCTGTCCTGCGCCGTGTCACCCTTCCGACCCGGCTGGGTGTCACCCTTGTCACCGTTGTCGTCCTGCGCCGTGTCACCCGTGTCACCCCGTCCGGTGTCACCTCCCACGAGCCTGCCCCCGACCACGCGGCGGCCGGTCGCGAGTGACACCAGCGGCACCAGGTTCGCCATCGCCTCGCGGATCTCCGAGCGCATCTCGTTCATCTCGTCGAGGGCCGCGCGCGCCTCGCCCTTCGCCTCCAGCCCCTCGGCCAGGCGGCCGGTCTCCAGGGCGAGCCGGTCGAAGCCGGTCAGCTCCTTCGGCTCCTCCCAGAACGAGGGTCGCTCCACCTTCGTCAGGGCGGCCGTGTTGTACAGCGCGCCGATCTGGGCGAGCAACTGCCCCTGCTTGTCCTTGTCCTGCGCGAGGCCGGTGTGCTCGACAGCGCGGTCCATCGCCCTGTCGAGCTTGACCAGAGCGGCGCGCTGCTTGCGGTCGGACGCGCCGGCCTCGCGCAGCGCCTTGGCCTTCTTCGCCGTAAGGGCGACGCGGGTCAGCCTGCGATACGCATCCACCTCGGACGCGGTGCGGTCGTTCGACTCGGCCAGGCCGACCCGGACGAGGATGCGCTCAGGGGTGATCCGCCAGTTGATGCGGGCCTTCCCCGTGAGTCGCTGCCGCTCGATCGCCATGCTGCGCTCCCACAGCCACGCCGCGACCAGCGGAGCAGCCATGCGGAACACGGCCTCGGCGAAGCTGTGCGCGTCCATCGCCGACAGCACCGCAGACAGGGCGGTCAGCGCCCACACGGCCAGGCCGTCGAGACCCGCCTTGCCGTTTTCCCTCATGTTCCGGCGAGCCCGCACCGCGCTGGTCACCATGGCGACCTCAATGAACGCGAACAGCATGACCTGCAGGAAGCCCTCGAAGCCAAGCACGTCACCGGAGAAGCGCCACATGCCCTGCGCCGAGACGCCGGTCGCGATGCTCGCGGCCACGACGGTTAGAACGTCCTCGGCGGGCCGGGGTGCAACCCATCGGCGCCACGCACGGGAGATCCCACCAAAGAGCTTCCGGCCGATCAAGTACCCCACCCCCAGCACCACCACCGCGGCGGCGGCGATGACGGCTGAGCTGATCGGGTTGTCGGTGACGTACTCGAACACGGGGGTGATGTCCATCAGGCTGCGGCTTCCTCGTTCTCGCTAGCGAAATCGATAGCATCTTTGATGATCACGTTGGCGCGGGCCCAGGGCGCGAGTCCGCCCCGAATGCCGTACGGCTTGAGGCCCTTCTCTATGACGAGGGGGGTCTCCTCGATCAGGGCCACCTCCAGGCATTCGACCTTGGCCTTGCAGCCGAAGCAGCGAGCCTTGGCTTCCTGTTCGTAGTCGAGGCGCTGGTTCTTGCCGATCGGCTCCTCGGGGAACCAGCGGTCCGGGTCGGCCCCGGGCCGGGTGCACAGACCCTTCGCTGCAATCCAGTCGGCGGGGGCGTGGAGCCGGGGAGCGAGACTCAACGCGGGCCGGTTCTTTCGTGTCATACTTCTCACAGACCTTTCGCGGTCCAAATCTCCTGATTGATATGGGTTGGTTGGGAGCTGGCGGCCTCCGGTGCGGGATGGGTACCCGCAGTAATCCGGGGGCCGCATTTGTGCGGCTGTCACGTTCAGTTATTTAAATAACTGGCTTGTTCGCGAGTAGCATGCAACGGATCACAAGCGTTTGTCAATCCGACTTGTGAGAGCATGCGATCTCACAACGACAAGCGACAGGAGGAGTGGCCCGTGGCATCCGCGCGCTACCGCCAAATCGCGGACGAGCTCCGCGAGCTCATCGCAACCGGTGTCTACCCGCCCGGATCCACCCTCCCTGGACAGGCCGAACTGCTGACCATGTACGGCACGTCGACCGCCACCTTGGCGGCGGCCACCCGAATCCTCACCGACGCGGGAGTGATCAGCCGCAACGTCGAGCGAGGACGCCTCGTCGTCCAAGACCCCCGGCCGGTCTACATCGACCTGACCCTGGCCATCCCGCCCGGCAACGGCCGCGGCCCCTGGGAAACGGCGTGCCATCGCGCCGGGCGAACCGGCACCATGCAGCCCATCTCCGTCACCCAAGTCCCGGCCGAACCGGACGTCGCCCAAGCCCTGCAGGTCAGCGTCGGCACGATCGTCGTCCGCCGCGCCCGCCACGCCGCGCTCGACGACCAGATGGTCATGCTCGACACGGCGTACTACCCCCTCGCCATCGTGGAAGACACCCCCGTGGCCGGCACCGGCAAAGTCGTCGGCGGTATCTGGGCCGCGCTCATCGCCGCGGGCATCCTCGATCCGGTGACAGCGCGGGTCCGGGAACTGATCAGCTCCCGGACCGCGACGAAGGACGAGGCGAAGTCGCTGCGACTACGGGAAGGCGCGTCGGTGCTGACCGCCGAGCGCGTCACCCGCGACGGCGAGGCCCGGCCAGTGGAACTGCTGCACCGGGTGGCGAACGAGCGGCGGGTGCGGTTCGAGTCGGACAGTATGCCCCTCACTCAGCTCGCGTAAAAGCCAGCGCTCCCCCTTGCACCGGGCCATCCCCGCACACGCGGGGAACACAGGCAACGGCATCTCTCGCGTGGGGCGTCATGGACGAAACGCGAACTCGCCTTCTACCCGCTCGTGAGCCAGGATCAAGGGCATGCGAACCCTCATTCTCGGCGGTACGAAGTTCCTCGGGCGCGTCTTGGCGGAAGAGGCTCTGCGCCGTGGCCACAACGTGACGACGTTCAACCGCGGCACGTCCGGCGATGACGTGCTTGGAGTCGACGCAGTCCGTGGAGACCGCACCAGCGAGAACGACCTGGCGGCGCTCGCCGCGCGCGGCCCGTGGGATGCGGTGGTCGACACCAGCGGTATGACGACCCCCATGGTGGAGGGCTCCACCCGCGCCCTGGCCGACGCCGTCGACCGCTACGTCTTCGTCTCCACGGTGAACGTCTACGAGGGATGGCCCACTGACCCGCTCGACGACGAGTCGTCCGTCCGCGAGTACACCCCGGTCGGTCCGGCTGGCGAGAGCGACGCCGACGAGTACGGCCGACTCAAGGCCGGATCCGAGCAGGCCGTCAGAACCACCTATGGGGAACAGGCCACCCTGCTGCGTCCCAGCGTCATCCTCGGCCCGCACGAGTATGTCGGTCGCATCCCCTGGTGGCTGTCGCGGATCCAGGCCGGCGGCCGTGTCCTGGCCCCTGGCCGCCCGGAGTGGCCCATCCAACCGATCGACGTTCGCGACGTCGCCGCGTTCGCCCTGGACACCGCTGAACGGAACCTCGCGGGGTCCTACAACCTGGCCGCGCCGATCGGCCATTCCACGTTCGGCGCGTTCCTGGGCGCGTGCCGCGACGTGACCGGCGCCGACGCCGAACTCGTCTGGGTCGACGACGTGTTCCTTCGCGAGCACGGTGTCCCCGAGTGGGTCGGGCTGCCCCTGTGGCGCGACTACCAGGGCACATGGCACATGGAAACTACCCGTGCCCGCGCCGCAGGTCTGACGTGTCGACCGCTGGAAGAGACCGTCGCTGACACCTACGCGTGGCTACGCGGCGGAGCTGTGGTCTCCTCCGAACGGTCCGCTGAACTCGGCATCACCCGCGAGCGCGAAGCGGAGCTCCTCGCCGCGTGGGGCACCCGCGAGGAGGCCGCCAGCTAAGACGACCCAGGGGGAAGCGCCCGGATGGTCGATCCGGAGGCGAACCCCACGAGGTCATCGGCGAGTTCATGCACCGCGCGCGTCGCCTGGATCCTGCTGAGCGGAACCCGCATGCCTCTCAGGCGGCGCAGGATCGGCACAGTCCTCATGTCCTCTTGCAAAGTCAGCACCGGGCGGAGCGTGTCGTGGGCGCCGGACACGTCGCCGAGCAGCAGCCGGGCGGTGCTCATGTCCAACAGGATGGTTGCGTCCACGATCGCGGAACGCTCCTCAAGGGGCGCAGCCTGTGAGATGGCCAGAGCTCGCTCGGCATGGCCGAGGATCAGGTCCGTGAAGCGCCGTAACGCTGCCGGGTCGAGCTCGGAATGGCGCCTCTGCACCACCTCCAAGAAGGCGCTGGAAGCACACCGCTCCTCCCGCACCAGGTCCCACACGAACATGCCGCCGACATACTCCAGATCGTCTTCGCCGCTTTGGGCGGCGGCTCGTGCGTCCTGAGCCTCTCGCACCGCCTGTAGCGTCTGCTCTGGATTGCCAAGATGTGACCAGGTGCGGGCTTTGATGCTGCTCAGCCGGGCGGCTGCCACCCCGGTCGGGTGATGCTCCTCACCACGGCGGACCGCGATCAACGCGTCGTTGGGGCAGTCGTTCCAGTACGAGCTCGTCGCTTGCATGCCGCGGGCCCACACCGCGAGGGGGACGTTACCGATGTTGTTGCCGTGGACCCAGGCCGCGCGAGCGTGGTCAGTGGCCATTCGGTGCTCGCCCAGGTCGATACTCGCTTCGGAGAGCATCGCGCACAACAGCCCATTCATCAGCGACAGGTCGCGGAGCTGATCCGGGTTCCGGGTCTGCCGGGTCTTGGCCTCCACGCGATCCCGTAACTGCTTGATCATGGGAAACATGATCACAGGCGACCTATTCAGATAGGTCCGAGCGAGCGCAGTCACGTCGGTCTCAAGCTCTTCTAAGGCAGACCGGCCGAGCGCCGTTTCGGCGTGGGCGGCGGACTCGCGGGATTCTTCAGCAGCAGACATCATCAACTCGTGCAAACTCGAAGGAATCGGCTGTTCAGCCGAGGGATGAGATTCATGTGCTGTCCGTATGGCGCCGGACGTTGGTGAAACGTCGATCACGTCAGAGCCGGGAACGGGCATCACAACGACAGGAACTTTGGTAAATAGCTCCTTGGGCGGGAGACCGAATATCTTCTCCAGCACCTGGCACGCATCGACCTGCGGAAGCCCTTTGAGCTCACCAGCAAGCCACCGCTGATACTGCCTTCGCTCCACGGTCAGCCCACGCTGGCCAGCCTCCTTGGCGGCCTGTTCATAAACGCGGACAAACACTTTGTACGGCAGCAGATTACGGGCGCGAACGAGCTGCTTCAGGCAAGTCTCCTCGACCTGTTCCATCGCGGGTCAGCCCTTCACCGTGGGTCCTGTCGATCGCAGAGTAAGCGGCAACGCCCAACCATGGAAGCCGCGCGCGCCCTACATGCCACAAATGTCCCACCCGCGTCACATAGATGTCCCGCACATGTCCCAACTGGACTCCAGAAGGCACCATCGAGGCCCTCCCAAAGTCACCGAGTGGACCTTCATGCTCAACCCACTCGCCCCACTTCCAAGTGTTTGAGGGTTCCCATGAGACCTTGTGAACAGTCTCCTGTCGTCAGTCGTGCTGAAGCTTTAGACATCGAGCATGCAGCCGAAGAGGATGAAGGAAAAGGGATAAGCGAAGCCAGAGTGGAAGAATTCAACAGAGCGCTGGCCAATGTGCAGCGGCTGTTGAAGGACGCAGGAATTCACTCCTACTCCGTTCGCACCGTCGGCCTGAAATTGCTGGGCAGCGGCGGACCATACCCCATAGGGCACATTCGGTGGCACGTTCCTGAGCTGTTCGTCCGCAGCGACGCCGGATGGTTGATCGCCACGGTGACCATGGGGACGCGCTCCGGCTGCTACCTGGTTTCCGTCCCAGGCGGTACCGGCCTGCAGACAGCGCGGGAGCCGGAACAGGTCGCGCACCTGATCCTCACACCTCCACCGGGCGGCACGTCATGACTGCGGCTGTGGCGACACAGCTCCGCGCCCCCGCCGTCGTAGCCCATGAAGGCGAAGCAGTTCCGCAGCACGTGATCTTCGCGGCGGGTCCCAATGGGCCACGGCTCCGGCATGCGCGACCTCGTCCAGGCGACTGGGGCCATGGGTTCCTGCGCGCCCGGCAGAAGACCAACAAGCGCGGACGCCCCATCTTCCCGGCGGTCCACACCCGCCGACAGTGGCAGTACATCGACCTCGGGCTCTGCCAGATATGCACCAGGCCGGCCCGCGACCCCGAGTCCGGCCGGTGGTGGTGGCTACTCTCCGACGACGGCCAGTCATCTGCTCAGGGATACACCAACGCGCCGCCCACCTGCCGGAGCTGCATCCCCGAGGCGATCACCCAGTGCCCGCACCTTCGCAAGGCCGCGGCCGTCTACACCGTGGGCAGCTTCGAGCCGTACGGCGTCATCGCGAACCTGTATCGACCTCTTGGGGAGCTGGCCATCCCCGTGATGGAGGGAGTCGAGCTGGCCCTGGCCAACCCCCTTCGTGGGCAGGCGTTGGCCACTCAGCTCCTCGTGCGCCTCCACGAACTCCAGCCCGAGCCACTTCCGGCTGGCTAAGACTCCGGCAGGGGCACAGACGGCCGCCCGTCTGTTTCCGGCTCTCAACTCCGAGCCCCTGTCGGCCACTACCCCCGGTAGGGCCAGCCTTCCCCGGCCGGTCCCCCCACGGACCGAGCCCTACCGGGGCACCACCCCCCCAGTCACAACTTTCCGGGAAGGAAAAATCATGACGTCACGACACGTCCTGATCACCGGAGGCGCCGGATTCATCGGCACCCACCTATGCGCGGTGCTGCTCGATCGAGGTGACCGCGTCACCGCGCTCGACGACCTGTCGGCCGGCCGCCTGCCCGCAGTCGATGACCTGCTCACGGTCGACGGGTTCACGCTGCTGCGCCACGACGTCACCGAGCCGTTCCTGGTGTCCGACCGCGTGGATGCCGTCGTGCACATGGCCACGCCCAACGGGCCGGACGCGATCCGGAAGCGCCCCATCGACACGCTCCGCGCGAACTCGGTCGGCGCGATCAACGCGCTGGAGGTGGCCAGACACCACGGCGCGCGGTTCGTGCTGGTCTCCACCGGAGACGTCTACGGCGACCCGCTCGTGCATCCCCAGCACGAGACCTACCGAGGCAACGTCGACCCCGGAGGGCCGTTCTCGGCCTACACCGAGGGAAAGCGGTTCGCCGAGGCCGCCGTGACCGCTTATGTGAGCCAGCACGGGCTGAACGCCGGAGTGGTTCGCCCGGCCAACATCTACGGCCCCGGCATGGGCGCTACTCCGGGAGTGGTCGGCACCTTCATCACCAAGGCCCTGGCCGGGCAGACGCTGAAGCTGCAAGGCGGCACACAAACCCGGACGTTCTGCTACGTCGACGACTTCGTCAGCGGGCTGGTCGCGATGATCGACACCACCGAGATCGGCCCCATCAACCTCGGCACGACCGAGGAAATCAGCATCGCCGAGCTGGCCGAACTGATCGTTAAGACGGTCGGCACCGGCGCCATCGAGATCACCCCGGGGCGCGACCAAGACTCCGCTCGACGCTGCCCGGACATCACCCGCGCAGACGAACTCCTGGGCTGGAAACCGCAGATGCCGCTGGCCGAGGGCATCGAGCGCACCGTCGCCTGGGCCCGCGCCGCGCACACCGGCTGACTCCGTATGCCTACCATCGTGATCCCGGCCGGCTGGCGCACCGCCTCCGGGATCAAACCCGAGGAACTGCAATGCGCCGCGCAGACCGTGGGCCAAGCCGTCGACTGGCTCGTGGAAACCTGGCCCGAGCTCCGCCCACGGGTCCTCAGCGACTCGGGCAGACTCGCGAGCTGGATCAACGTCTACGTCGACGAGGCCGACATTCGCGGCCTGGATGGGCTGGACACCCCGGCTTCGCCCAACAGCGAGATCATGTTTCTACCAGCGATGGCAGGGGGCTGACATGACCTCCTACAACCCGCCGCCGGGCATGGTGGCCATCCCCGCCGGGAAGGTGCTCATCGGAGCACCAGCGGAGCACCTGGACTGGCTGGTCGATGCTCAGTCCTACCCGCGCCCGTGGTTCGCCGACGAAACCCCGCAGCATCTTCAGGACGTGCGGTCGTTCCTCCTGGATCGCCACCCCGTCACCAACGCCGCGTTCGCCCAGTTCGTCCAAGCCAGCGGGTATCTCACCGCAGCCGAGCACCGCGGCTTCGGCCTGGTGTACGGCGGCGGCTACTGGGAGGAACGCGCTGGCGCGAGCTGGCGCCACCCGACCGGCCCCGCCAGCGACCTCACCGGCCGCTGGCAGCACCCGGTGATCCACGTCGCGCGCCGCGACGCCGAGGCGTACTGCGCGTGGGCAGGCAAACGCCTGCCCACCGAGACCGAATGGGAGTACGCGGCGCACGGCCCCCACTGGCGGCCCTGGCCCTGGGGCGAGGTATTCGACGCCTCGCGCGTCAACTGCGCTGAGCACTGGGCTGGCCGGCCGATCGCCGACCTGGACGACTGGCGGCGGTGGTGGAAGGACTACCGCGACCGCCACGGTGAACAACCAGGCACCACCCCCGTGGGGGCCTTCTCCCCCGGTGGCGACTCACCGTTCGGTATCTCCGACATGGCTGGAAACGTCGCCGAGTGGACCGCCAGCACCTACCAGCCGTACGCGGCCGGGGTGGACTGCGATCCGATCCTGCAGCGCGCCCACGGGCGCTCTACCACTGTCCGAGGAGGCGGGTGGATGCACCTGCGGTTCCAGATCCGCACCACTGAGCGCATCGCGGGCGATGCCGCCTACAGCACCTGGTCGGGCGGTTTCCGCTGCGCCGCTGACCTGCCCACCATCTGATCCGATTCCCTCTGCTGTCCCCTTCGATCACTCTAGGCTGCCATCCATGCATGTAATCGTCACCGGCGGTGCCGGGTTCATCGGCTCCCATATCGTCGACGCCCTCATCGAGCGCGGCGACACCGTCACCGTCGTAGACAACCTGTCCAGCGGGCGCATCGCCCGGCTGCCCGCAGACGTCGACCTGCGGCAGGTGGACATCACCGACCCCGACGCGATCACGTCCGTGGTCGCTGACACCCGACCCGAGGTGATCGTCCACCTGGCTGCGCAGATCGACGTCCGCACGTCGGTGACCGACCCGGCCCACGACGCCGCCGTGAACATCGGCGGCACCATCAACCTGCTGGAAGCTGCCCGCGGGGTCGGCGCCAAGCTGGTCTACGCCTCCACCGGAGGCGCCCTGTACGGCCAGCACGCACCCCTGCCGACGCCCGAGCACACCCTGCCGGAACCCGAGGCCCCTTACGGAACCGCGAAACATTGCGCCGAGCAGTACCTCGGCCTGTTCAACCGCCTGTACGGCACCCAGCATGCCGCGCTGCGGATGGGCAACATCTACGGTCCCCGACAGGACCCCGGAGGCGAAGCCGGCGTCATCGGCATTTTCTGCGGACGCATCGTCGCCACCGAGCCACCCACGATATTCGGGGACGGCAAGGCGACCCGCGACTACGTGTATGTGGCCGACGCGGTCGAGGCATTTCTCGCCGCGGCGGACAGCGAGCGTGGCGGGGTGTGGAACATCGGCACCGGCCGCGAGACGAGCGTCCTGGAGCTGGTCGAGCACGTCTGCCGCAGCGCCGGGTACGACATCGCGCCTGTTTTCGCTCCCGCGCGGGCCGGAGAACTGCAGCACAGCGCCCTGGACGTCGCAGCCGCCGAGCGGGATCTCGGCTGGAAAGCTACGATGCCGATCAAGGACGGGATTCCTCGCGTGTACGAGTGGGTTGCCAATGGGCAGCCCGATCGAGCACGCCGATAAATCAGCGTCTCAGGACGCGTAACGAAGGCCCCCGGCACTCCAGTCGAGGGCCTTCGCTATGTCCTATATGCGGCCGAAACCGTCATCTCTGCCATCGCGTCAGCGGGAAGAGCAGGGACTGGCCAGGAGGGATCCGCCCGCCAGTTGGGCCAGTCGGCCCCGAATACCCCGCGGCGGTCCTCGATCATCGCTACTACCTCATCGCGGGCTTCCTGCACGCCGTGGTGTTCGGCGTCGGTGATGATGCCCATCCTCCTGCTCTGTTCGTATTCGTCCTCGTCCTTCCACTCCCACTGCGACAGGTCGGGGTCCGCGACCAGATCGAGGGCCAGGTCGAACGTGTCGATTCCCTCGGGAGTGCGCTCGTAGGGACGCTGGAAGTTGACGTACCAGCGGTTCAGGCTGTGATCCGGGCTGAAGTACAAGTTGACGCTGAAGAACGCGTCCCGGCCGGTGATCGCAAGCCAGATGGTGTCTCGCCACGTCCAGTGGCCCAGCTCCCACCGCCGCGCGGCGTAAGCGCGTAGCGCCTCATCACGTGCTGCGGGATTACGGGTTTGCAGCCAGTCGATCCACGTGGTGGGCACGAGGCTCTGGATGCCGGGCCAGCAGGCCAAGGCGATTTCGTCGCCTGTGTCATGGATGACCCGGTGGGGCGCGGCCGTCAACACTCTGCCGCCGTAGGTCTCGCGCCGGATCGCTGTGGTGCCGCTGGAAAACAGGGCGGTTGTGGAGATCGTCATGGGCGCATGGTGCCACGGAGGTAGGCGCTACCAGATTCTAAAGAGCACGGGCTTTCGGAGCTTGGTAAAGCTTTTGACCTGTGGTGATGTCGTAAATGAGACCCAAAAATCCGCAGATAACGGCCCGATGCTCCCGAAGCTTCGGCTAATTGTGTGGGCCGTGAGTTGTTGATGTGCAGTGACACGAAGAAAGGCCCCGCCAGCTTGCTGGGGCCTTTCGCGGCGCGTCTAGGGCAGTTGCGTGGCGGTGTCGAGAAACGTGCGGCCTTAGGTCAGGGGGCCGATCTGGTGCCAGGGGTCACTCGTCTGGACCATCGAGCCTGTTCTTGAGCCGCTCGCGCTTGGACACTGCCCTCTGTGCCGTTTCTTCATTGACCATCGCTTCCCACAACTTGTCATCCCCGAACAGCATGTCTTGACCGATCGCCCACTTCGTCGCGTTCCCAGTCCAGGCGGTGTTATAGATGACGAAACGATCCCCTACTGCTGTGATCGCGATATTGTCCACGCCAAGCGTGTTAAGAGTGGCCATAAAATGCTGGAAGTCGTGCCCGGCGTTCACCAGGTAGGGTTCACCGCCTTCAACCATGCGGAGAAGGGCGACGCGCTGCTCCTGAGACATGGTGCTGATCAGTTTGCGAGCCATCCTCGACAGATTGAGCTGGTTTGACAGCAACCGTTCGATGAAGCTGAATTCATGAAACTCCGACTGCTTCTGGACTGATCCGGCCTGCTCGATAGTCGATTCGCTGACGTGGGTACGCAGGTATTTTCCGGCGTGGAACAGGAACGACTTCACGTTCATCAGGTGGAAGGTCTGTCCGGTCCTGGCGAGCATCTCATTGACCAGTTCGATCCGAGGGCCTCGCGTGTAGCTGCCCTCCTTCCGGACCCAGTCCTCCTTATTCTCGTTAGTGACGAGCAACACAGGCAGGCCGCGCCGTTCGGCCTCTATGAGGGTCTGCTCCCACATGAAGTAGTCCCCGAGGGCGCCCTCCACACCCTTGTCCCGGACGTCGCTGTAGCCGGGCGGAATCTTGTCGTTGATTCGCTGAGTACCGATCTTCTTAGCCTCAACCTCATCTGGCCTGGAGAACGGAGGGCCGACCTTCCCCGCGGTGATCAGCTCGATCTCCTTGAAGATGGGGTCATCGTTAACCGCTATAGCAGGGTCGACCTCGAAGGCGTACAGATCGGCATGGACGTCGAGGATGCCTGTAATGGCGTCGTCGATCGCCTTCTTGATCCCATTGACCTCGTCATCCTTCAGACCGCGATGCTCTTTAAGCCGTTGGACTTCCTTGTGCAGGTCGCCAGCGGCCTCGCGGAACTTGTCGGAAAAGCCGCTGCCATGGCCGATGACCGTGGCCCGGTTACGCATGAACTCCAAGCCCACCTGATCTGGGATCCACAACCGGTCGCCCAGAGCACGCAGCGCGTCGAGAAACTCCGTTCGGGCAGTCCCGGTCAGTTTGTAGGTATCCAGAAGCGGGTTTGTGTCGAAGACGACCAAGCCACTGGTCAAGAGGATCCGCAAGTCGGCGTCGACCGGGGGGAAGTATCCCGGAAATGCAGTACGGAGAGATCTGCCGGCCTGCTTCTCGCTGGGGGGTTCGGTCGTGTTCTGACTCATAACAGACCAGGGTAGGGCTCGACTGGGGACGAGTGCTTCCATTTACCTCAGCCAAGGGCGCCGCCCCTGGGCATCGTCAGCGCGGACCTGTGCAAGGACTCTCGGCCCGGCGCATCGCACAACATTCGAGGCGCCCCCATTAACGCTAGCACCAGTGCTTGCGGCAAGATGGGAAGTGATCACACCTTGGGGAGAGTCATGAAGCAGATCGACAAGCAACTTCACGCCGAGATCGTCCGCCTGTACGGCGAGGGCAACAGCATCCGCGCCGTCGCGAAGGATGTCGAGCGCAGCTACGGATACGTCTACAAGACCCTCACCGAAGCCGGGGTGGCCCTCCGCCCGCGTGGCGGCAGCAAGAAGAAGGACATCCCCGCCGAAGTGCAATGAGCAGGTGAAACACAAAGAACGCCCCGTCATCCCGATGTCCGGGATGACGGGGCGTTCTTCATGCGATCAGCGACTACCGCTGAGAGTCCGGCAGATCCGGGCGCGGCGTGTGCCGCGCCTTCCAGCCGGCCAAGGCCGTCAGCGCGGTCGGCAGCAAGGGCAGGGTGATCATCTCCACCCAGTCAGGAAGGAACGAGATCAGCGACGCATCTGCAGCGACGGCCTGCAGGGCGGCAATACCGGCGATACCGGTCAGGTAGCTGACCAGCGTCATGGCCTTGACCTTGGCCTCGACCGGCTGCGTGTACGTGGGCTCGGGATCAGCGTGCATGTGCCCCTCCTCAAGGGACAGGCCCGCCACTGTGGCGGGACGAATCAGAAGACGCCAGCGGTATTGCTAGCATTAGGTGAGCGCGGCCTCCCAGCATGCGGCGTCCCAGATCAGGTCGTCGGCGCCCTTCGGGATCTTCTTGGCGGCCTTGAACGCCTCGATCTTGGCGATCAGGTCCGTGTCCTTCGGGTCGTACTTCGTGCTGTGCAGGTTCGCGGGCTCGTAGCCGCGAGCGAACAGCAGGCCGCGCAGGGTCTTGACGTGCCGGTGCTCGTCACCGGGCTTGAGGACGGGCAAGTTCTTCACCAGGGCCTCCGTGGTCAGAATCTTGGTCGGGATAGGCGGAACAGGCTTCGGGGTCGGAGAGGGCGGGCGAGGCGCGCCCTTCTTGATCCAGGCGTACAGAGGGCCGCCGGGACAATTCGTAGCGAATCCGTCCTTGTGTCCCTTGATCTCGTTGCCTGCGTTGCCCTCGGCGCGCAGGTACTCGATCGCGTCCCTGATGCCGTGCAGCAGGAGATCGTTCGGCTCGGTGAACCCCAGCGACCCGACGAGCGCGAGCACCGCGTAATGCCCCGTGTTCAGGCCCGCGCCGTTCGCGGCCGGCAGCGCGTGCAGTCCGCGGCCGACGAACACCTGTCGGTGCGGACAACAGATCAGGCTGTAGCCGATGTCGATGTACGGCTGCTCCCGCGCGCCCGCCATGTGCATGGTTTGGACCTGCCGGACGAGCTTGCCGCACTCCTCGTGGTCACGCTCGATCGCCGGGGGCACGTGACCGCCCGTGTAGTGGATCTTCACGCCCTCGGTGCCGGGAATTCTGGTGTAGGACGCCGTGGGGGTCTTCGCTCCCCACGTGCGGCGACTGACGAGCTTGATGCTCATGCTGGTATCCGCCCTCCTTGCTTGATGTCCGATGTCCACTCAGCCCTGGCTGTCGGCACCACTGCCTCCGGTACCGTCTGCGGTCATGGCAGTGACGCCAGCGCTACCGCTGGCATCGGTGGAGTTGTTGATGATCGAGATGGTTCCGGCGAGCTGGTGCTGATCCAGGTGAGCGGCCAGGCCGTCCTCCACCCGGCGCACGCCGCGCTCCAGCCGGTCCACCGCATCCCTGAGCGACGTCCCGTGGTTGGGACGCAACTGCTCCTCTATCGTCGTGATCCGCTGAGGGAAGCCCGGCCGCGCCGCGACCCCGGGCCGCGCCGCCTCGCCCTGCCAGTCGTCGAGGAAGTTCTTCAAGCTGGCGAACGTCCGCCACAGCCAGGTCACGCCCCGGCTGAGCATCGCCAGCAAGCCCAGACCGCCGGCCACCATCCCCGCGATCACGAACACGTCTAGTGCCGGGTTCCCGGTCATCGGGCCCCTTCCAAGGTCTGGCCGACGAACGTGGCTGCGGGCTTCTCCTCGAACGTCGGCCTCATGGGCTGCTGGAGACTGGTCCGGTACCAGGCCACGGCCAGGCTGCGGGCCTTGATCCGCAGCGGATCCAAGCGGGTCAGCTCCTTGATCGGTTCCAGCGGGTCAGGGGGCGCGACCCGGTTGGAGCCGACGTACAGCAGCGCGTCCTGCCTCATCTGCCGCTGCTCCGGCTGCATACAGACCCGGTGTGTCTTGACGGACTCGATCCGGGCCAGGTGCGCGGCCAGCCGTTCGGCGTCCGGCACGTCCGGGGTCCAGCAGGTCGGCAGACCATGCGTGTCCTGCAGCACCGCGACCGCCGCCGGGTTCGTCAGCGACAGGGAGTCCTGCGGGTCCGGGATCCACGGCTCGTGCAAGATCACGTCTAGCAGCGTGTCCAGGTCTTCGGGGTCGATGGCGTACTCGGCCGCCCGCCACTCCATCGTGGAGTGCGGGAAAATGTGCATGTATACGCCGCCGTCCGGCCGGACTCGCGACACTCCCCATATCGGCTCGGCGCCGTCGTGGCTGCTGCGTTGCTCGGGGTGTTCCCCTCCGGACTGGGTGAGGCTGGTCGGCGTGTAGGCCAGCTCGGCGTCCCAGACGGTCCAGATTTCCGCCACGTAGGCGCTCCTTTCAAAAACGATCAGTGGCGGTGAGACCACCAGTAGAAGCCCTTGCCGGACCGGACTCCTCCGCCGTCCGACCAGGCCAGGCTGAAATCCGTTGGTGTCGAGGCGTCCTCGCACCAGTTGAAGTTCGGGGTGAGCGCGCCGTCTCTGACGACCGCGACCGGCCCCATGTTGGAGGCCATCGACGGCCCGTAGGTGATCGTCACGCCGTAGTAGCCGGACGGCACCGTGCCTGACCCGGCGTGGACCGCCGAGTACGACGAGTGCGTTGTGGTGTCCCAGAACCGGCCTTGGAGGTAGTACCGGCCGGTGGCGTTGTTATGGATGTAGGTCTCGGTGGAGGAGATCCCATCGCTGTAGCCGAACTGGCCGTAGCCCTCGGCCACGTCCAGGCCGCCGCCGTTGTTGCCGGATCCGGAGTTGTCGCGGATCCGCAACCGGATCAGTCCGGCCGCGACCTGCAGCTCCGCGCGGGCCGAGTTGAACTGGTTGCTGCCACTCGTGATGAACGTGGTGGTTTCGCCGGGATACATGCCGTCGACCGCGTAGAACCGCGAGTAGTTGCTGTTCCCGGCCGGATAAAACCGCAGGTCCAAGGTGGCGGAGTCGAGCACGAACCGCTGCCCGGTCGCCGCCGAACGCACCACTGAGCCCGTGATGGTCTTACCGGTGATCGCGTCAGCGGCGATCTTCGCGGCCGTAATGGCATTCGCGGAGATCTTGTCAGCTGTGATCGCGTTCGCTGCGATGCGCCCGGCCTGGATCGCCCCCACAGCGATCTTGTCGGCCTCGATGGCGTTGGCCTGAATGTGCCCGGCCTGGACCGCGAGCGCCTGAATCAGACCACCCGTGATCGTCCCAGCGACGATCTTTGCTTCACCGGGGATGGTCCCGTCGATGATGTGCTCAGCGCCATCGATGACCTGACCGATCACGTCCGTGTCGACCAGGGCCACCGTGGCGACGACTCCGTGCGCCGACTCCTCGGACTCGTTGCCAGACCGGTCCACACTGGTCAGCCAGATTTCCCGATCCGCGCCGTACGGCTGGCCAGGGATCACCACCGACCCGCGCGCGTCGAGAGAGCCGACGTCGACCGCCCCCGGCGCGAGCGGATCCTGCATCCACACCCGGACCCGCTCGAAGTCGGCGGGCATCGGCACGCCACCAGCACCCAGGCCGTCCCACTCCACGTGGATCACACCCAACCGGGTGGACAACGCCGGCGTGCTCGGCACGGGCGGCGCGTAGGGGTCGTCCGGGATCAGCACGGCGACAGCCGCCGAGAACTCGCCCTTCACGCCGTCGTTGACTCCGCGGACCTTGAAGCCGTACTCCCAGCCCACGACCAGCGGCGACACCTCCGCCGTGGTGTCGGCCTGCGCGGTCTGCGCGACCAGGAACCACAGCTGGCCCTCCTCGTTGCGGCGGGCGTAGACCTCGTAGCCGTCGACGGTGACCGCGACGCCGTTGACGTCGCCGATGACCGGCGCCCACGTCACCACGGCGAGGCCCTGGGCGTAACCCGATGAGTCGAGGTAGGCGACCGGCTCGACGATCAGCCCGACCGGCGCGGCCGGAACCCGGCCGCTGGAGTCCGGAGCCGGGGTCGCGCCCGATCCTCCGGAGGCGACGCCGCCGGTGAGGATCCCCGCCGCCTGGCGGGCGAGCCGAATGTCTCTCTCCAAGAACCGGTCGTTGAGGGTGAGGTTGCCGCTGATCAGCCCAGACGCATCACACGACAGGGTGATCTGCCGGACCCGCAGCGACTGCATCACGCTCTGGTCGCCGGGCGCGCGGATGTAGTCGCCGGGCGCGTAATGCGCAAGCGGTAGTGATAGCGCCATATACGGCTTGATGGACCGGGTGAGCTGCACCCGCTCCCCGGCCGCCCGCTCCAACGCGTTCTGGCCAAGGAGCTGCGCAGTGCCCTCGTCTGTCACGCCGCCCTGGCTCTGGTAGGTCTCCCACCTCCCCCACGGCATCACCGCGGACGGGTTGGTCACCTCCACCTGCAGGCCGGCCTCACCCACGATCAGGATGGACGAGGCGGCGTCCTCGAACGTCGCGTCGTCCGGCGCTGAGTCGATGTCACGTCCCAGCCGCAGCTCGACCGGCCCCGCCCCGGAGGCGAGGTCGCGGGCCAGCACGGTGCCCTCATTGAAGACCCTCAGCGTGCGGCCCTGCATGCACCAGTCGATGACGCCCTGGTCGGCCAGGTTGATCAACAGCGTCAGCAGGTCGGTGCCCGGGTCCAGGCCGAGCGTCAGAATCTTCGCCCACGGCCGCCCGTCCGAGTCCTCGTCCGGCGTGAAGTCGATGTCCAGGAACCGCAGAGTGCCGCGCGCCTGCCCCTCGGCAACCAGGGTTGCCAGAATCGCCCCGGCTGGGACGGAGTTGAACGGGCGCTTGCCGTCGACCATGGCCAGGTTGGGATGCAGCACGAGCTTGCGGAGCTGCCAGCCGTAGCCGGGGCAGTCATACGACCGCGTCCCGGTCTGGTCCGTGCCGTCGCCGCTCCTCTTGATCCGTAAGAACCGGGCGTTCTCCGGCTCCAGCCACGGGCCGCCATCGATGGAGAATTCCATGGCGATCTCGCACGGCTGTGCGAGCCGGGAGGCGTCGGCGGCGACCGAGCTGTAGGCCAACCGCAGCGACGACACGTCATTGAGCGGCATCCCAGCGTCCCAACCCAGATGCTCGGGCAACACGCCGAGGCGCGGCCCGTTCGGGGAGTAGACGACCAGCCGCAGCCCATACCGCTGCGGGGTGCCGGGAATGATGAGGTCAGGCACCGAACCCCCCGCTCACCGCCCCCGTGAACTGCTGCTCAAGCTGGTTCACGCGCTCTTGGAGCTGCTCCACAGCGGTCGCCAGGACCGCGTTTTCATACGTCAGCGCATCAACCTGCGCGCTGTACCTCTGGCGCAGCGCTGCCACTGTCTTCTGTAGATCCACCGACACGTCGGTCATGCTCACTCCCTGTTGCTGAGCCTGAATCGGTCGATCTCCATACGGATCGCCGCCGTCTTGATCGGGTCGATCCGCGTCTGATCCCGGATGACCTGCAGCGGATCAGCCGCCTTGGCCGCGCGGGCGGCCCCCGCCGCCGCGGCGGTGATGGTTCCGTAACGCTCCTTGCAGATGGCGAGCTGCTCAGTCACCTGCGCGCGAGCGGCCTCGACGTCGAGCAGGCCGGGCGCCGGCATGTCCAGCTCCCCGGCCGCGTGAGCGGGCGCGAGCAACGCCGCATGCAGGATCACGTCCAGGGCTTCATCGACGGTGGCCAGGCCGTACTCCGCTGCCCGAACCTCGATCGCTTCCTTCGGCACGTAGGAAGCGAACCCCGAGCTCGGGTCGCCGTCGACCGGCTCGTAGGTGATCAGCCACGCGTCCTCGCCGGGACTGCTCACCTCGCGGACCTGAGTGATACGCCACTGCTGGACCGGCATCGTCACCACTCGGCCGACGGGATCGCCACGCCGCTGAAAGTGAACGTGACCGTCTCCTCGTAGTCCCTGTAGCGCCGGACCACGACCGTGTTGCTACCGTCAGCCAACGCCTGCGCGGCGTCCTGCGCGGCAGTGGAAGGGTCGATGAAACCCTCGGGCGGATGCTCGAAGTGCTCCACCGCCCACCGGTATGTCGTCGGGGAGACCGGGACACGGAACGCGACGTACCACTGCTCACCGGGGCGGTACACGGTGGATCCGTCAGGCAGGAAGATTCCCCACATCATTCCTGGGCTCTTGAGCACCTCTACGGCCGCCTCATCGAGCGCGGCAACATCAGGGGTAACGGAATCCCCGTTGATCCAAAACATGGTCCTCCTTCATCGATCACATTCGCCAGGCCCACATGTTCAGCAAGATCGTGAAAACAGTCGGCGTGGCCAGGCCGCTCTCGCTGCTGCGCAGCGTGAAGTTCGTCGTCGTTGGGTTACGCATGCAGAAGCTCAACCGCTCCGGGGTCGGGTTGTCCGCGGTGAACACCACACGCGGCACCGTGGCCATCGTGAATGTCCAGTTCACCAAGTACGACGAAGCGCCCGTCAGCGACACCGCCCGCATGATCAGTCCGGCCTCGTTGCCCGTGAACGACCACTTCCCGGCGAACTCGGTCGACGCGGCGGAGAACTTGAAGCGGTTCAGGTTCGCGCCGATGTCGTTGTATCCGACCTCGAGTTCGTTCGGTTTGAGGAACAGGTATCCGCCGCCAGCGAGACCAGATGTCGGGTTGACGATGTGGACTCGGTAGTCGGTGGCCGCGTGGACCACCCGGCACTGCGCGGTGTTCGCGCCGTTGACGCCGGACACCGTGACGATCGTCGCCTCGCCCGCGTACAACGACCCGTCGACGTACATCCGGGCCGGGTTCGTTCCGGTGCCCGGAAGGAAACGGATCTCCGGTTGCGTCGCGCCGGTCGGGTTGATGACGATCCTGTTGCCCGTCAGCCCCGTCGCGAGCTGCCCGACGATGCTCACCGAACCGGTCGACGAGACCAGGACGGTTTGCGTGCCGCCTGCGTCGTACGCGGCCAGGCCGGTCGCGTTGAGCTCCACCCGGGCCGCGAGCGGATTCCCGGCGACGATCCGAGTCGCCAGGGCCAGGATCGCCTCCAGCTTGTCGGCGGTGACCGCGTTGGCCGCGATGTTCCCGGCCTCGACGGCACCAGCCGCGAGCCTGTCCGTCGTGACGGCGTTCGCCATCAGAGCGCCCGTGCTGATCGACTCCTCAGCGGCGTCTCCGTCGACGAGCGGCACTGTGGCGATCGTCGCTGTGCTCGACCTCGCCGACTCGTTCCCAGCGTGGTCGACGGCGGTCAGCCAGAACTCGCGGAGCTCGCCGTACGGCTGGCCGGTCACGACGATCGACCCAGTCGCCTGCAGGTACCCGACTTCGGCCGCGCCGGGGTCGAGCGGGTCTTGCATCCACACCCGGACCCGATGGAAGTCGGACGGCATCGGCGCCGAGCCGACGCCGATCCCATCCCACGCGACGTGGATCACGCCGAGCCGGGTGGACAGCACCGGCGCGGCTGGCGCGGGCGGCGGGGTGTCGTCGTCGTCGATGGCCACGGCGTACTCGTCGGAGAACTGCCCCTTGACGCCCTGGCTCGTGGCCCGGACCTTGAAGGCGTACTCCCTGCCCACGATCAGCGGGCTGTAAGTCGCCGTGGTGCTGCCCGGCTCCGTGGTCGCGACGAGGAACCAGGGCGCGCCGACGACGTTGAACCGCATGAACAGCTCGTAGCTGTCGATGTCGATCGCCTCGCCCGTCACGTCCAGGAGCACCGGACCCCACGTCGCGGTGATCTGCCCCTGCGCGAACCCGGACGCATCCACGTAGGTGATCGGGTTCACAATCAGCCCTGCGGGTTTCGCGGCCGTACGGCCGCGCGGTGACGGCGGTGCCGGTTGCGCACCGGACCCACCGGACGCCGTCGACCCGCCGACGATCCCGGCGGTGCGGCGCGCGAACCGGATCGACTGCTCCAAGAAGCGGTCGTTCAGGATGACGTTGCCGCCGACCACGCCCTTGGCGTCCTTGGTGAGGGTGATCTGCCGGACCCTCAGCGGAGCCAGCGTGCCGCGACTCGCGGGCGCGATGACCTTGTCTCCGGGCTGGTAGTCGCGCCACGGCAGCCACCGCGCCCCGTTCGGCGTGATCTCACGGGTGTGCTGCACCCGCTCCTGGGCGGCGCGCTGCAGCGACGACTCAGCGAGCAGGAACGCGGTCCCCTCGTCGGAAACACCGCCCTGGCCGATGAAGTTCTCCCACCGGCCCCACGGCAGGGTCGCGCTGGAGCCGTACGACCGGCGGAACCCGTCGTCACCCACGACGAGCACAGCGCTCGCGGCGTCTTCCAAGGTGCCCGTGTCGGGGGCGTCGAGCACGTCGCGGCCGAGCCGCAGGTCCACGCGGGGTGCTGTCGTCCGATCACGCGCGAGCTTGGTGTCCGCGTTGTAGACGTGGAGGGTCCGGCCCTCGAAACGGAAGTCGATGACGGACTGCTCAGCGAGGTTGATCAGCGTCGTGAGCGCGTCCAGGCCCGGCTGGTAGTAGATGGTCAGGATCTTGTTCCACGGCTTGTGATCGCTGTCATGCTCCGTGTTGAACGTCCAGTCGAGCACGGGCAGCGCGCCTCGCTCCTGCGCCTCGGCAAGGAACGTCTGCAGGATGCTGCCGGGCGTCGCCGAGGTGAACGCTCTCTTGCCATCGACCAGCGGCGCGGGCCCTGGGTAGAGCACGACCTTGCGGAGCTGCCAGCCGTAGCCAGGCATCTCGAACGTCTCGACACCGGTCTCGTCGGTGACGTCCATTCCTCGTTTGATCCGCAGGAACCGCGAGTCCGGGGATTCGGTCCACGTCTGTCCGTCTTCGGACCATTCGATGGCGATCTCGCACGGCTGCGCGAGCAGGCCGGCGCCGAGGGCGTGGCGGCTGTAGCGCAGGGCCAGGGCGGGCACGTCGTTCAGCGGCTGCCCGGCCTGGAACGCGAGCGGGTGCGGGAGCAGGCCGAGCTTGTCGCCGTTCGGGGCGTATGCGACGAGACGGAGGTCGAACACGCCCACCCCCTGATCATGTATACCGGTAGACAGATGGGGTGCCGCACTCTAATGTGTCTACCAGTAGACACATTGGGAGGCGTAATGGACATGGAACTCGTCACGATCCACGACGTGGACGGCCTGTTCGACAACCAGATCGATGGCGCGCTGCCCTGGAACATCGACCCGGTCTTCGCTTTCGAGACCGAGGTCGACGCCCTGCAGGTCCTCCAGCATCTCGCCGAGCAACTCGACACGACCCGCCAGCAGCTCCACCACGTGATGCGCTACATGGAAGCCGCCGTGAAGGCCGCAGGCGCAACCGTCGAGGACGGGTCACCGATCAAGCCTCAGGCGATCATCAACCACACGGGCCTCTCGCGCCGTACCGTCTACAAGTTCCTCGGCACGCGCCAGTAGTCTGCGGCCATGAACCCTCAAATCGAGGCAATGCACGCTGCCAACGTCGCCCAGGTCAACGCCCAGATGCGCGCGGAAGGCGTATGCAAGATGCACCTGAGTAAGCCGCGGCCTGCGGCGACAAGGGTGTGGCACTACACGAACGGCAACGAGGTCCCGATGTGCCAGGAGTGCGTCGACGCCTTCGCCCAGGGCGTCACAGACGGTTGGGCTCAGCCACCTGTGAAGATCGAGTCGCTTGGGTCACAGGTAGGAGCGACGGCCCCGAATCTTCAGAGCCGACGCGCCAGACGTGCTCGACGCCGTCGCGCTGACTAAGACGGCCCGCGAGTGCGGGTCGCCCAACGCCATCGCGGGGGTCAGGTGTAGCCACCGGAACGCCGACCCCGGGCCGGTGGCGTTGATGTCGCCGGTCACGTCCGTCCCTTCGTCGAGGTCCCACGTGTCGGTCGTGACGATCGCGGCCCTGAGCTGCCCGCAGTCGATCAGCAGGTGCTGCCCGGCGAGCACAGTCTCCGCGTAGGACACCGTGCCCCCGGTGGCCACGTCGACGACCGAGGGATGCACGGCCGGGCCGGTCACCCGCACCAGCGCATCCGTGACCGGCCCCGTGGACCCGGCAAGCGGGGTCACGATCTGCGCGGCCCCCGGCAGGGTGCCGGTCCACGTCGAATCGACCTCGTCCCGCCAGTACACGCCCGGGACCTTCACCACGGCGGTCAACCTGGCCAGCGCCGCCCCGACATTGACCTCCGGCTCCGACACGGCCTCGACGGTCACGCCCGCGACGCGGATGATCGACCCGGCCACCCACTTGCAGGTGATCAGCCGGTGCCGCACGCCGAGCAGCGCGCCCAGCGCTTCGAGGTTGGCCTCCATCTGCTCGACCCCGCCGTCCGCCCCGGACGGGGTCCGCGAGTAGACGGTGAGCGCGAGCCCGAACGACGTCGCCTCATGGTCGAGGCTCATGATCGGCAGTTCACCGGCCCGGCCCGCCACGGCCACGTTCGCCGCCCGCACCCCCGGCAACGGCCGGCGCTTGGTGCCCTTCTTCAACTTCCAGCACCCGCTCGGATGATCCAGCGGGACACCGTCGAGGACGTACGTCGCCACTCACACCACCCCCAGTGCACCGGCCATTTGCAGGCCACGATTGATCGTCTGCGATGACGGTTCGGCCTGCGGGTTGATCGTGGTCAAGTTGAACACCACGCCCCCGCCTCTCCCCGGCCCGGCGCCGCCGGCCACTCCCCCGCCCGGCCCGACCGGCACGGCCAGCTCCGGGGAGAACGCTGTGCTTAGCTGCCCAGCGATGTTCCGGGCCGTGCGCAGCACCTGCCCGGCCGACCCTTGCATGCCCTGCGCCATGCCGAGCATCGTGAACTGGCCGATCTGAGCGAACACCCGGCTGGGCGAGGAGATACCGAGGGCCTGGCGCACCCAGTCCGGCATGATCTGCGAGAAGAACCCGAGGATGGAGTTCCGGAACCAGTCCCACATGGACACGATGCCGTTCCACAGGCCGCTGATCACGGCCACGCCGATGTTGCCCATCACCGAGGCGATGTCACCGACTGCGGACACGATCTGTCCCGGCAGGTTCATGAAGAAGCCGACCAGCGTCCCGCCGATCCACTGGCCGATCCCTCGCACCAGGTCAGGGATGATGCTGTGACCGATCAGCACGTCATACAGCCACCCGAACGCGGCGGCGACCGTCTGCACCATCGCGTTCACGACCAAGACGATCATCTGCACTGACGGGCCCAGAACGTACGACAGGCCCTGCGCGAGCAGCGTCACCAGGGTGATGACCTGCGGCAGCACTGTGACCGCGAGCTGCACCAGCGGCGGCAGCAGCGGCATGACCGCATAGAGGATCTGCGTGAACCCTGATGCGAGCTGGACCAGCATCGGAGCGAGCGAGAGAACAAGCTGCACAGTCGGAGGCAGAAGCGACACCGCGAGCTGCAGCAGCATCGGCAGGATCGGCGTCACGGCGGGCAACAGCGACGTGAACGCCTGAGCCACCTGAACCAGCGCGGGCGTAAGCATGATCACCGCACGCATGACCTCCGTGCCGACCAGGACCGCGGCCTGCGTCAGCAACGGCAGAATCGGCGCGATGGCCTGCACGAGCACACCGAGGACCTGAACCAGCGCCCCGCCCACGACGGCCGCAAGCTGCCCGACGAGCGGCAACAGCGGCGACAGGGCAGGTAGCAGCGCCGTGGCGATCTGCGCAACCAGATTCGCCAGCGGGCCAAGCAGCGGGATCACGGCCAAGAGGAACTGCCCGAACGCGGTCGTGAGCTGCCAGACGACCGGCTGGAGCTGCACCAGCACCGGCACCAGAGCGGCGGTGATCGCTGAGACGACCTGCACCAGTACCGGCATCAACGCTGTCGCGAAAATCGCGACGAGCTGCACCAGCGGCGGCAGCAGCGGGGCCATGGCCGCGACGAGCTGGCCGAGGCTCACGACGAGCACGGCGACGTGCGGCGCGACCTGCGTAAGCGCTTGGATGAGCGCACCACCGAGGGCCTGCACGATCATCGCCAGGGCACCCATGACCGGCCCCATGAGCTGCGCGCCCACCTGGACGAGCGTGGCGATCAGCGGGGCGAGGGCCTGGAGGATCGAGCCCACGCCGACGATGAACTGAGCGACCGCACCCGAGTTCGCCGCGACCGCCTGCGCGATCACGCCGAAGAACCCGGCGAGCTGCGCACCGAAGATGCCCATCACGCCGGCGAGCTGAGACAGGACCGGCACGGCAGCGGCAACGATGTGCTGCAGCGCGGGCAGCGCCGACTGGAGGAACTGCACCAGGCCCGTCGTGAGTTGTCCCAGCAGCGGCGCGATCTGGCCGAACATCTGAGTCAGCGCGGGGGCGATCATCTGCGCGAAGATCGAATGCAGGTTCGCGGCGACCTGCACCAGCGGGGCCTCGAACACACTGGCCGCTCGCTTCAGCTCCATCGTGACGCTGTCGGCCATCGCGGAAAACGCCAGCTTGACGCCTTCCGCTTGCGCGGCCGCGGCGATACCGATCCCGCCGAGCACGCCGACGACCCCGAGGAAGCTGGCTCCGACGATGACAGCGGAACTGCTTGCGGCTACGCCGAGCGCGCCGAGCGCTGTGGCCGCCGACGCCGCGGCGATCCCGACTCCTGCGCTCATCGAGGCGGCTTGGACACCGATCGACCCGAAGATGCCGCCGAACTGGCCCGCGAACCGCTGCAGGTCGTTCAGGGCCCGGCGGAGCCCGGGGGTGAGGTAGTCCCGCAGGCTGATCGTGGCGACCAGGTCGCCGACGTTGAGCGCCACGTCTCACCTCCTGAAAGGTCCGCATGGGCTGGGATTTCAGGAGGTGAGGCGCGAGCCGGGTGTCAGGAGACGAGGCCGGCCGCCGCGGCGTACTGCAAGCCCCTATTCACGGTCTTGGAGGTGGGCTCGGCCTGCGGGTAGTTGTTCGTGACGTGCACCGTCACCTGGGATGCTCGGGCTGCGGCGTTCTGCCCGCTGAACCCTCCGCCGCCCTCGATGGCCACCACGGACCCGCCGTTGCCCGTGCTGCCCTCGATGGTGTTCTTCGGCTTCGGCAGCGGAACATCGAACTTGGTCGCGGTCCCCACGATGCGGCCCAGCCCGTCGCGGGCCACCGACTGCACCTTGTCGACCATGATCTTGGCGGCGCTCATCGCGATTTTCTCGTTGTCCTTGATGCCCTTGGCCAGGCCGAGCACGGAGAACATGCCGAACTCAGCGAAGACCGTGGACGGCGAATTGATGCCGAGCAGGCCCTTGATCCAGCCGAGGAACCCGTTGATCAGGTTGCCGACCGAGGAGGTGAATTTGTTCCAGGTGTTCTGGAATCCCTGGATGATGCCGTTGACCATGTCCGAGCCCAGGGTCTGCAGCTTCTTGAACGCCTCGGTGACGGTCTTGCCGAAGACGCCGACCGCGTTCTTGATCAAGTCGAAAGCGCCTCGGAAGTCCCCTTGGAAAAGCTTGATGACCGCCTGCACGGCGCTCAGGACCAGGGGAATCACGGCGGTCGCGAGCTGCATCAGGGGTGGCAGGAACGGCGTGACGGCAGCGACCAGCTTCACGAAGACCCCAGCGAGCAACGTCAGAACCGGGGTCAGCGCCTTGATGATCGTCACGATCGGCGGTAGAAGCCCGACCAGGAGCTGCGACAGCGGCGGCAAGATCGGCAGCAAAGCCGTGATGACCTGCCCGAACGCGGACGCGACCTGAGCCAGCACCGGCTGCAGCGCCACCAGAACGGGCTGCAGCGCCGCCGTCAAGGACTGCGCGATCTGGACCAGCACCGGCATGAGCGACGTCGCCAGGGTGGCCGCGAGCTGCAGGAACGGCGGCAGGAGCGGGATCACGGCGGTGAGGATCGCCCCGAAAGCCGTCACGATCTGAGCGATGACCGGCCCGAGCTGGATCAGAACTGGCGCAAGCGATGTTGATAGCGCGTTACCAACCCCGGCCAGCGCAGCGAAAAGCGGCCCGGCGACCTGCCCGGCCACCTGGACCAGGGCGGCGAGCACCGGACCTATCGACTGCAGAACCCCGCCGATCCCGGTTACCAGGGTCGCCAGAAGACCGCTGTTCTGGCTCAACGCCTGCGTGATCGGCTCCATGAACCCAGCGATTTGCCCACCGAAGGTACCGAGGCTCCCGGCGAGCTGGCTGAGCATCGGAGCGACCGCCGCCACGAGTCCGGAGACTGCCGGCAGCATCGGCTGCAGGAAGTCGCCCAGCCCGGAGGTGAAGTCACCGATCAGCGGAGCCAGATCGGTGAACATGCCCTGCAAGGCAGGCGCGATCTCGCTGGAGAACATCGTCTTCAGCGACCCGGCCGCCTGGATCAGCGGCGCCTGGAACACCGTCGCGGCGTCCGCCATGTCCGCCTGAACCGAGGTCTTGAGATCACCGAAAGCGGCCTTCACCGCTGGTGCGGCCATCGCCGCGTTGATGCCGAGCTTCGCGATCCCGAGCGCGGCGCCAGCAAAAGCGAAAGCGACAGCGCCGCCGACCGCGACTCCGGCCGCTCCCACCCCGGCCAGCAGCGCGCCGCTCTTGGCCCCGGCCGAGGCGATGGCCTTGCCCGTTGACGCCGCCCCCGACACGACGGCCGACGACATGCGTCCGGCCGCCATCCCGGCGGCGATCAGGGCGGCGTGGATCCCCGTCGCGTTGACCTTGATTCCAGCGGTGGCCCTGCTGAACGGCCCTGTCATCTGGTCTCGGAATGACAAGGTGGCGTACAGGTCACCAATGTTGATCGCCATGCCCGCCTCCTGGTCGTCAGTGCTGGTCAGTCGGAGGAGGGGATGCCGCGTCTGCGGCTGGTTGCCTTACTGGGAGGCGGGGCGAGCTGACGAGACAGCCGGGTGTCTTCCGCCAGCAGCCCGAGGATCCGAACCCGTAGCCACCGCCAGGACCGACCCGTCAGCACGCCGGGCGCGTCGAGGTCGATCCCGTAGTGGCTGTGCAGGTCCGCCTCGATCAGGTCCCAGTGGGTCAGGACGCCTTCCCACGTGAGGCCTTTTGGCGCGGGTTCGTACCACTCGTAGAGCCCCGTGACTTCGTCGTACTCGCCGCCGCCGATGAGGTCGCCGGGTCCGGGGCCTGTGCTTCCGGGCTGCCACCGGACTCCCAATACCGCGTCGCGGTGTCGAGGTCGGCAGCGATCCACAGAAACGCCGTCACACCGGCGAGCTTGATCACCGGCCAGGAGACCTTGTCTGCGAGCAGCTCCCCATGGACGGGGCCGAGGCACCGCTGGTAGAGGTCGAGCTCCTCGCCGTCGTCCAGGTCGGCGAGGTCAGCCTGCTTGCCGTTCGCGGCGGCGACACCGGCCTGCATGAGCCTCTGGCAGAGCAGGCCGGTCTCCGCGGACGGCGCCGGGATGGTGTACTCCTTGCCGCCGATCGGCAGGGTGAGCGTGGTGTCGAGAAACGCGTCGAGGGCCTTGAGCTTCGCCATGGGCTACGCCGCCGCCGGGTTCGTGATCTTGACGGGCTTGCCCTGGCCGAGGAGCTCACACTCGAACGGCTCCAGGTCGGTGGTCTCGCCACCCGCGCCCTTGTAGTCCACGGCGGCGCGACCCTCGTAGGCGTCCGGCGAACCGTCACGGCGGTACCAACGGCACTGGATGTCCGCGCCGGGGCCGACCTCGTGGCCGGCTTCCCGCAGGAACTCCTGACCGGTGTCCGGCACGAAGGTCACCGCGTCGGCGTCCCGCTTGCGGTTGCCGTTGAGCGTCAGCGTCCACCCGCGCTGGGTGACGACCTGGGAGGCCCAGCCGTCGCCGTCGAAATCGCTGTCGTCCTCGGTCTCGGTGTTGATCTCCTCGCTGAACTCGGTGAGACCCTTGACGGGGGTCCAGACCGGCGTGGCCGCCGTGCCGGTGTTGACCTCGACAATCCAGTCCTTGGCGAGGAGGCTGCGCAGCGTCATGTCTTCTCCTTCTGAGCGCATGCGAAAAGCCGCCAGCAGATTCGCTAGCGGCAGTGGTTCAGAAACAGTTAGGGCCGGTGCGGGGACGGCCGGACGCACCGCAGTTCGTAGCTGTCGGCCCTCTCCACCCGGCCCGACCCGTCCCGTGTGTGCGGGGTGATGATTCGCCGCTCGGCGAGCAGCACGAACACCCCTGTCGACAGCCGGTACTCGGACAGGCCGTGCACGGCGTTGAACACGGCGTCCGCGAGGTCGTCGGCCACACGAGGATCCGAGCCGCCGCCTCGCACACGGAACTGCACCAGCACTGAGCTGTCGGTTTGCTCGATGTCGTCACCGGCTTGGCCGAGGCCGTACGCCGCGATCGCGATGGCCAGGTCCGGTGCGGTCGGCAACCCGCCGAGCGTGATGGCGGTCTGCTCGGGCGTGTAGATCCCCTCGGGGTTCCAGTCGCCGGCGCCCTCGTCCTCCAGGAGCTGCCCCAGGCCCGAGAGCAGCAGCCGCGTCCATCCCTGCGGTGGTGGCGTCACCGGAACAGCTCCTTGAGTTGCTGCGCCAGGAGCGCCTGCACGGCGGAGGCTTCCTCTTCCAGGGCCGTCTCCAGGTACTTCGCCTGGCGGCCGGGCGCGTGCTTCCAGTCGAGGTTTTCGTGCTGAGCCACCGCGTATGGCTGGTCGTAGCTGATCGAGGCCCGCATCTCCGAGCGGTCCACGGACGTGGCGCCCGAGTTCTGCAGGTGACCCTCTTGGATCGGCACCCGCGTGTTCGCCACCCCCAGGACGTGCTCGGCGGCGTCCCTAAGCGCCCGCTCGGCCGCGGTCTTGGTCTTCTGGTCGAACACGGCCGGGCTGACGTGAAGGTCCAGCTTGATATCGATGTCTTTCACTTCAGCGCCACCTCCACGTGATCAGGTGTGGGCAGGCCGCCGCCGTCGCGGATCAGCGATGTGATGGCCGTGGTCGATCGGCCGTTGACCGTGACTCGGCTACCGGGCGGGCACACGACGCCGGGCTTGAAATACAGCGTCGTGTCCGAGACGATCTCCAGGCCGGTGGCGTCCCTGACAAGCTGGCGCTTGTCGTCGGCGAGGCACGGCTCCGTCACCGGGGGGCCGAAGACCGGCCCGTACGCGCCTTCGCCCATCAGCGGCTCGATCACCGCCTCGTGCCGGAACATGAAATCCGGGATGGCGGTCACCAGGTCATCACCGCGATCAGGAACCCGGCCCGTAGAAGGATCGACACCGCGTCCTGCGCGTAGCGAGGCGCGGAGCCGTCCTTGCTCTCCACCCTGGAAAGGCGAACGGACCCCATCGACACGTCCTTGAAAGCCGACGCTGTGCCGTGCTCATCTCCCACGGCGAGCGTCCACGCGGCCTGAGCGCATGTCGCGCGGGCCATCGCGTCCCGCTCCTCCGCGTCCAGGGCAAGCCCCTGCGCGTCGGTTTCGTAGATGGCGTTGGCCAGCATCTCGTCAATACGTTCCGACGCCCGCGCGAGCCGCCGCTCGATGTCGGCCGGACCGGACTTGCCGGTGTAGTCGAGATAGTCCTCTGCCGTGGCGTAGGTCGGCATGGGCTACCCCGCAGGCAATTCAAGGACCTCGACCGACAGGCCGGCCGGGTCCGAGTAGTCCAGGTAGACCTTGCCGTTGGCCTGGTTGTAGATCGCGGGCAGCGGCGGGATCAGCAGGTCCCCGGTGGTCGCCTCCACCGTGTAGGGGCGGTCCGGGATGGGCTGCCCCTCGACCTCGCCGGGGATCTGCACCGTGACCGTCCGCGCAGCGCCGTTGCTGTTCTTCACGCGAACCATGCGGCGGCCGTTGTTCACGAACATGTGGCCGTCCACGGTGGCAAGCGTGGGCAGCGCGCCCGCCAGGTCGTGGCCAGCGCGGGTCATCGGCGTGACCGGCAGATCAGCTCTAGCCATCGTTGTCCTCCTCCTGGCCGAACTCCTTCACCAGCGACGCCTTGCTGAGCGCCTTGGCGTCCTTCTCAGCCATGCCGCAGTGGACCGCGTAGGCGACCCACTCGGCTTTGGGCTCGGTGTCGAGAGGCCGCGTGGATCGCGACGGCACCATGGGGATGGTGACGGTGCTCGGCGCGGGCACCGGTTCCGGGTCGGGGTCCGGGGCTTCCTCGGGGGCGTCGATCAGCAGCCAGTTCGACAGGTGATCGAGTCGGACTGACCGCTTCGGGGTCTCCCAGCAGTCACCCGTGTTGCTGTTGCGGTAGACGTACATGCGAGCCACCTACGGATTCACTCGGAGATCGACCTGCACGATCACCTCTGCCGGGCTGCCGGCGGGGTCCGCGACGGTGACGGACAGGGTGTCGCCTGCTGCGAACGCCGCGTTCTGCAGCGCTGTCCAGCCCGTCCACCCATCGGTCGCGGTGGCGAGGTTCTCGGCGAGCAGGTCGCCCCCGTTGCGCTGGGCGTTGACGGTGCCGCCCGTCCCGCCAGCGCGGTAGGCGCGCACGGCGATGGCCGTGCAGCCGCTCGGAATCCTGGTCACCATGTAGGTGCCGGACTTGCCCTCGGGAACGCGGTATTCCTTGGTGAACGTGCGAACGGCGGACAGGTCGATCTCGCCAGCGTGTCCATCCACTGTGTAGACCTGGTAACCCATCAGTGCTCCCTCCGTGAGGCTTGGAGATGGGAGGCCCGCCCCGGGGGTGGGCGGGCCGGAGACGCTATCTGAAGCGCTAGCGTGATGGATCAGTCGACGTCGGCGCCCTTGATGAGCACGGCCCGGTCGTAGTCCAGGGTCTTGGTGCCGTACAGGCAGTCGATGCTGACGACGTCCTGCTTTTTGTCGATGTCGTAATCCATGACTACGCGCAGACCGAAACCCTTGTACGAGGCGACAGCGGCGTTGGCCGCACCCTGCGGCAGCACCAGGGGCCTCGTGACCAGGGCAAACGCGGTCCGGTGGAAGGCGACGCCGACCTCCGTGGTGGAGTTGCCGACGGTCTGAGCAGGCACCTTGATGTTTTGCGTCTGGTAAGGATCAAAACCAAAGACACGCCTGCCGAGGGACGCCTCACGCAGACCGTCCGTGTCGCCCCTCGCGTCCGCCCTGTTGAACAGGTCGTCCTGCAGCCACAGCGCCTCAAGCTCCGGACCGACGACCATGTAGCGGTCCGCGCTGGGAACGTTGCGCTGGTTGAGCACTCGCCTGGCGTCGATCGCGGTACGCGGGTCGCTGAAGGGCTTGACGTTCGCACCGGCCGGGTTCGCCGGGAACTGTCCGACGACACCGACCTCCTGCCTGACGTCGTCCCGCAGGGCCAGGATGTCCCGGTCGATCTTCTGCGCGATGGCCTCCATCGCCGGGTTGAGGAGCTGCACCCCGAAATCTTCAATCCGAAGCGTGAGCTCCTCCGTGGTGACCGCGAAGGACACGTCGGCGAAGTGGTTCAGGGTGACCGGGATGCTGGTCTCCTGCGCGTTCTGGATCTGGATACCGTTCGCGCGCACGTACTCCTGCGCCGTGAAGACCGCCGGCTTCCTGACGTTGACGGTTTCGCCGATCCGCGCGGCGAACTCCTCGTCGTAGTCCCTGTGCACGAGCTGCGCCATGACCGTGGTTTCGTACAGGGTGGCCAGCGCGGCGCGGGCGATCACAGTGGGAGTGAGAAACGTGTTAGCCATGGTGGGCTACTCCTTGGTGTTGGACTTCGAGGCGCGACGCGCCTTCCGGAAGTCGTCGACGGACTTGGTTTCGGAATCGCCGGATCGACCACCGGGCCCGCCGGTGAACTCCCCTCCGGATCGGGCAGGCGGACCCACCAGGGACGCCGCCTTGAATTTCGGGTTGTCCTCGATCGCCTGCTGAATCCGCTCCTCCAGGGAGGTGCCGAAGTCAGCAGCGTTAGGGTCGAGGTCCTTGATACTGCGAAGGAACGACCGGGAGTCGAGCAGCGCGTCGCCGTCCGCCGCGAGCTTCAACGAGGTCCGGTGGACCCCCAGCTCGACCTGCGTCCGGCGGTGCAGCTCCCGCTCGGCGTCCCTTTCCTTGGCCGTGTTGTCCCGCTCGGAGGTCAGCGTGTCGATCACGGTTTTCGGATCGACCGGCTTCTCCTCCTCCTGGACGAAGCCCAAGGCCTTACCGATCTGCTGCGCGAGCTCCGCCTTGGCCTGCTCGGCGATCTCCTCCGGGGACGGCCCGGCCGGGGCCTGCTGCTCGGTCTGCTGCTGGAGCTGCGTCCGGTACTTCACCGCGTCATTACGAGCACGACGCAGCTCGGCCTGAGCCCACGCGGGCAGGTCGTCGACCTTCCGCGCGTCCGGCTTGCCCTTCTCTCCGTCCTCGACAACCGGAACCTGCTCGGAGGTGGTCGCCTCCGGAGCGGGCTCTGTGGTCCGGTCTTCCGTGGAGTTGACCTCGATCGCCTCGTCAGCCATGGATGTCTCCTTGAATCGGTGATGTGCCGCCCGGCCTGCGGGCGCCGCACACCGCCCGGCCTGCGGGCGGCATGAAAAAAGGCGCACCTGGTGGGGTGCGCCTAGAAATGAAAAAGGCCCGCACCGGGCGGGCCTTTCACGTGGTGGTGCGGGATGAGCTAGTCGACGACCAGCTCAAACTCAGGGGCGTACAGGGCGGGGTCGAGAACATCGCGGGCGGGTCTACCCGAGGCGTAGGCGTTCCTGAGAATGCCCCACAGCCGCGATTGCGCCGTGATACCGGCCATGCCCGCGTTCTCGCTCGGGACGAACCCGGCCGCTTCCTGGCCATCCGTCCACACGTTGCCGAGGACCTGGCCAGCCCGGTCCCTCAGCGACGCTCGGCGGACGTCGTCCTTGTTGGCGGCCTTGCTGCTGTAGGTGCTCGCCGTCCTGCCGACGACGGTGATGGTCTCGGTGAACCGCGGATGTACGGGTTCCTCGTTCTCAGCCATTCCTACATCATCCCCCTACGTTTAGTAGCCGGTGTGGGCGTCACCGAATGCGTCAGGCTGCCAATCGTCAAGCGGCGCGTCATCGAACCAATCATCGGGGACGACTTCCGCTTCAATGAACCATTTCGAGCCCACTTTATACACTGAATGAACAATGTAAGTTGTGTCGCGACGCAAGAGCAATTCGCGTTCGCCTGGATTCGCCGAAAGCCCGTCCACGTTGATCGCTTCGTGGCCGCCAGGCACACGCAGCATCAGCCTGATCGGCTGGTAGGTGAACGCGGCCCGCTGGCCCACGCTCGTGGACATGTACGCCTTGTCCCGCATGACCCGGCCGATCAGCCCGTACATCTCGTCCGGAGAGTTGATGTCCACGCCGTTGGCCTGGGTGTAGCCAGAGTCAACACCTCGATGCACGATGACCGACTCGGGAACCTTCTGCCGAGTCATCGCCTTGTCGAGATCGTCGATCCGCTTCATGGTCGCGGAGCTGCCGCCTCCCCGCCGCAGAGCGTTGTTCATCGACGTGAAGGAGTTACCGGTGTAATCCCAGATCGCCCGACGTTCCTCGCGAACCCACTGGTCACTTGGGATCGCGGGCATTTTGTCCTGAAGCCACCGCATGCCCTCGGAGTTCGTCCGGTGGCGAGCAGCGTCCCGCATCGAAGACGTACGGCGGTCGGAGGCGGGGAGGCGCTGCAGGAGGTCGGCCCGGCGTGCGATCAGCTTGTCCGCGATGCTCTCCGGAAGCCCGGAGTCAGCCACGATGCTGCGGATCGCGTCTGGGGTGACCTGCTCGACCCGTTTGAGGGCGGCCAACTCTTCGGCCGGGGTCATGTCAGAGAAGAGTCGGCTGGCCTGGGGCGCCGTGCCCTTATCGCGCATGGTTGTCCACTCGGGCACCGTGTCGCCGAACGCGTCACCCTTGGGATCACCCTGCGCCCGGAACAGCATCGAGCCGCCGGTGTCGATCCGGGCGACGTCGCCGCTGTCGGTCAGCAGCATGTTGTCGAACGTCAGACCAGCGGTGTCCCAGTTCGCCAGCCACGCATCGACGGCGAACCCTTCCCGAGCTGGGCCCCGTAGCTTCTCGGGAGTCGTCTGAACGCCGTCGATGATGCGGCTCGCAGTCTGCACGCCGTCCGGAAGGCCCGGCGCTCCGCGACCACGGTGGATCTCCGGAACGCGAATGCCTGCTGCGGCGTAGAGGCGCGTGGACGCGATCTCGTTGGCGGCATGCTGTTCGGACTTCTGGGTTTTGACGTAGTAGCGGTTGCCGTTCTCGTCCTCGAACAGGCCGCCCGGGTTGCTGCCGCCCTGGCCGCCGACTTGGCGGAGTTTGCTGAAGTCGCCGGCCTCGACGCCCGTGAGCGCAGGTGTCGACGCAGGCGCAGGTGTCGGCGTCGGCGTCGGCGTCGGCGGAGCAGGCTTCGGCTTCGGCTTCGGAGGCACCAACGACGGATGAAGATCCGGCGAAGTCGTCTCATCAGGACGAACCCGCTCACGAGCCGACTGCCGCAGCAGTCCCGTCTTGTCCAGGTGCTCACGCATCTGCGCCTGATAAGCCTTGACGTGCTGGTTCGCGGCCTTCTTCTCCGAGCTGCCCTCCGGGGCCGCCGCCGCACGCCGCTTCCACCCACGGATCTGCCGCTCCAGGCGCCGCTGCTCCTGCGAGTCCTCGTACGTGCCCGTCGTCATCAGCTTCGGCGGCGGCTTCGTCAGACCAGGCAGATACACCGAGAAGGTGTGCTTGCAGTTCGGATGCTGGAGCCCAGCCTCGCGAGCATCAGCAACGGTCCCCGCGACCTTCACCGTGACCGGATTGCCCGTCAGGACATTCGTCTCCTTCCGGTCCCCCGCCGTGCCGGCCTGAGACAGGATCTTGCCCTCCCACGGCTTGCACACCGGGCACCGGTACGGAGCCCGCGAAACAATCACCAGGTCGCGGCCGTTCTCCCGAAGCGTCGACAGATGCCCCTCGTTCGCCGCCCGCGCCATCGCCGTCCGGGCCGCCATCTCCGCGTACGCCGAGATAGACCAGGTGCGGTTCTTCGAGTCAACGAACCCGCTGATGCCCTTCGCGGCGAACTTCTGCAGCGCCGCGGTCGTCGCCTGCAACCGCGTGACCGCGCCGGTCAACGCCAACGGCGTCGTCTCCGCAATCACCTGCCGGTAGATGTCGTTGACCATCCGCAAAGCGCCCGTAGTCAGAGGCGGCAGCAGGCCCAGCGACTCCTTCAGAAGCTGCACCAGGCCCTGCCCGGGGGTGAGAGCACCCTCCGAGCCCAACTGGTCCAGTTCCTCCGCCGCTCGCTGCAGGCCGTCTTCCCATGCCTGGGTGACGCCCTTCTTGAGGAGTTCAGACGCGAGCGTTTCCAGATCCTTGAGGACCTTCTCCGCTTGGGCGCTGAGCTCCTTGATCGCAGCGAGTCGGTCAGCGGCGTACTGCGGGCTGGTGCCTTTCGCTACGGCCTTACCGATGACCTCGAACAGGTGCTCCTCAGCGTCGGCGTACGTCGCGGAGATCGCCATGGCGAGCTCGATACGCTCCTCGACCGCCGCTATCGCCTCAGCCATCAGAGGTCGTCAGCCTCGTCGGGGATGATCTGGTCGGTGAACGTCGCCGGATCCGGCACGTTCAGGCCCAGCTCGTCACGCAGGCGCCGCTTCTCCGCGCCGACCTGCTCCTCGTCCCAATCCGGGTGAACCATCCGGATACGGGTGTCGATGGACGCGGACTGCGCGCGGTTCAACAGGTCCACGGTGCGGGCGACGCCCTCGGTCTCCAGGAACACGCCGTCCGGCCACTCGACCTGCGGACGTTCGCCGGACACCTTCGTCTTGTAGATGTAGTGATCCACCGACAGCAGGCACTCGCCCAGCCATGCCAGAGCGGGAGTGTTGTAGCCGATCTTCCGGCCGCGTGTGGTGAGGGACTGCCGCTCACGGGAGTGAATCTCCGTCGCGGTGGCTTCGACACCTTCGCCGGCCTCGCCGAACGACTGCACCGAGTAGCCAGCGCCACGGACGATCGCCGCGACGAGGGTCTTGGCGGTCTTCCAGTGCTCCTCGACGCGGATCTCGAACTGCGACAGAGTGATCATGTTGCCGCTGCCGTTCGCGGGCGGCAGCATGCCGATACCGGAGTAGATCTCCCGGTCCGGGTCCCAGTACGAGCCCCGGCCGCGGCCGGTGTTCTGCAGGTAGACCTCGGGCACGATGATCCGGCTTTTGCCGAGCCGCAGGTCACGCATCCAGCTCGTGTAGGTCTCGTCCAGGGCGTCCATCAGCGGCTCGACCCCGGCGTAGTCGCTGCGGCCCAGGTTGGTGCCGCGCAACGTCCGGTGCGGCCTCATGTTCGGCACGTAGTGAACAAGCAAGCCCTTTGGATAGCCGGAGTCGAACCCGCCGTCCGCGTCTACGATCGCGGCGAACCCCTCGGTTGCCGGGTGCTCCTCCAACGGCACAGGGTGGCCAAGACGGCTGTCGTCACCCTGGTAAAGGCCGTGGTAGACGCGGCCTTTCTCGTGCCTTTCCAGATGCCGCCAGACGACCTTCTGGTCCTCCCCCACGACCCGCCAGAACGTCACCGCGCGAAGCCGACCCGAGTGGAACTCAGGCACCGCGCTGTCGGCGGGCAGCGAGTCGTACACCGGGTAGTCGGCCATCTCGGTGTCCCAGCCGACCCGCCAATACGACCCGCCGTACGCGGAGCACAGCTCGCCGGCCTCCAGCAGCCCGGCGTACACCGAGCCTTCGTTCATGATCTGGTCGAGGCGCTTCTGGGTTTTCTTCCCGGCCGCGCGTAGCGTCGGCGGCTCGCTGAACAGCAGGTCCGCGGACTTGGAGGCGATATCCGCCGCCAACGGAACGTGAAGCTTCGTGCTGCGACTCTGCCCGGCCGGGATCGGACTGCCCCAGAACCAGCGGGCGACGCGACCAATAGCGCCACCCGCGAACTGCAGCGGCCTATCCCAGCCCTTGAGGTCCAGGCCCAGGCCCGGCGTCACCGCACCGTTGCCGTACACCTCAGCGAGCCGGTCAGGGTCACCGGAGTACCAGGCCCCATGCTGCCCGTACAGGCGCATCTCGGCCCGCATATGCGGCGGCGGCCACTCCTGGTCGTGTGTGGGGAGCGGCATCACACCACCTCTCGTTCGTTCAGCAGATGCGCCATTGAGAGCCAGGAACTGGCCAGGTTGTCCAGCCGCTCCATCAGCGGCAGGTTCGTCAATTCCAGTTCGGCCTGCTCCAGCAGGCGTGCGGCATGGTTCACCGCTTCGTCGACAGTCACGGGGGTCTCAATCAGGTGATGGGGACGAGGCCGGACGGGAGCACGGGCCGTTCAACGGCTCCGTTCACCCGGATCCACGCCATGTAGGTGCCGTCCGGCAGAGCGACCGCGCCGCCGGGGCCGATGAGAATGCGCGCCCGCGCACCCGTCCCGGTGCTGCTGGCCCACTCCGCGGTGAGCCAGTCGTCTTCGGCCGGCTCGCCGCCAGGGTTCGTGAAGGCGATCTCCACCTCCTCGGATCCGGATGCGCCGTCGACCTGGATGTACAAATACGGGCGGGAGAGCGAGGAGATCGGTTCCACTGCAGAGACCTCCTACGTAGTGGGAGAGCCCGCGGACCAGTCGGTGCGCGGGGAGGATGCCTGCCACGCCACCCACGGCGGGCTGGCCTTCAGCGGGGGTGTTCGGCGCAGGATCGGCCAAGCGGTGCCGGTCTCGGTGGCCTGCGCGAGCTGCCGGGCCTTGGCCCGGTGAACCGGCCTGGCCTGCCCGGTCTCAACGACCAGGCCCAGGCGGTGACTCATCGCGAAGGCGATCGGCTGGGTGTGCCCGGTCTCGACGACCAGGCCCAGGCGGCGGGCCTTCACGGGCATGATCGGCCGAACGTGCCCGGTCTCGACGACCAGGTTCACGCGGACGGTCGCGCTGATCGGCAGAGCCTGCCCGGTCTCGGCCACCAGGCCCAGAGGTGCGATCTTCGATCGGCCGAAGTCCCACACCGTCCCGGTCTCAACGACCTGCGCGACGCAGCGGGCCTTGACCGGCTGGACCGGGCGCGTCTCGCCAGCCTCGACGACCAGGCCCAGCAGGCGGGTCTTCGTCCGGCCGACCGGCTGAACGGTCCCGCTCTCGGTGACCTGACCGGCTACGCGAGCCTTACCGGGCGTTATCGCGCCCGGTGTGCCGGTTTCGGTGACCTGCCCCAACGGGAGGATGATGACGTCGCTGCGGACCCGGCCGGTGACGACCGATCTCGCCGGAAACCCGCGACCAAGACGCGGCATCCGCTACCTCCTTATCACCAGGTAGCGGCGCGCATGGCCGCGATGGAGGACGGTCTCGGGGCCCTGGGGGCGGCGCGCTGGTTGCCGTAGCAGGCGACCGCCATCGACGCGAAAAACGCGGTGGTGGAGGTGTAGCCCGAGGCGGTGAATATCCGTGATCCGGGTACCGGTATCGGACCGGAGGAGAAGGAGCAGTAGTTGTTCGTCCCGCTGGTGCTGTAGTCCAAGGCCATGGACGGTGACCAGGAGATTCCACCCACGCCGGTGCCAGACTTGGCGATGCCGAACACCCGCCCGGCCGCCGCTGGAAGCACCGTGCCGCTCACCGACAGGGAGGTCACGCTGAAGCCGCCGGTCTGGCCCACAGCCTGAGGCATCAGCTCCTGGCAGTCGTCGCGTTCATACACGGTGGCGAACAACCGTGGATCAGCTGTAGCCAGAGTGATCGTGATGGACGTATCCGCCGCTGTGGAGATCTTCGAGAAGAACGCCCGAGCGTCGTCGCCTCCGTCCTTCACCCAACCAGGCGAAACAGACGAAATGCTGACGTGGCTGTTGACCGCCACGATCAGCCGCGTCCCCGGGGTCGGGGCCGTCCACGAGATGGTGTGCGTCAACGAGGTGGCAGTGCCGGTGTAGCGGGCCGCGACCCGCTTGACCTCGGCGCTGCCGCCACTGTCGGGCACCGTAAACGTGATCTGGTCGACGAAGGCGGCGTCCAGGCCCCCGGGCTGCGAGGGGTCTTTGGTGTATTGGAAGGAGATCCCGGACGCGCCGGTCACGTCATAGGTAGCGGCCTGCGTCCACGCCACATCGCCCGAGACGGCCAGCATCTCCATTGAGCCGATGAAGAAGCGGAAGAAGTCGTATTTTTCTTCCGAGGAGACGCGGTACCGGAAGGTGACCTCCGTCGCCCCGGCGGGCAACGGGATCACCGCTTCCGAGACTCCGCTGTCTGCGATGGTCGCGCTGCGGAGCGAATAAAAGCCGGAGGACGCAAGCTGACTGGACCGTGTCCACCCGCCCGTAATCGGGAATGCGTACGTGGCGTCCTCAAAGTCCTCAATAAGCGTCGCCACGGCGACCCCCAATCAGCGAGAAGCCGTCAGATGCCCTCGCGCCAGCGCATGGTCGCGGTGGCGGCTACAGCGGCGGCGGCGGTGCAGACGATCGCGATCCGGCCTGCCGCGTTGACCACGATTTCGTCGCCGAGCGGAATCTGGTAGATCACGCCGGACTGCGGGTGAATCTCGATCGCGGCCAGGACTTCGGCCGAGGTCGGCTCTGCCGTCCACACCGCGGCGGCTGGCCCTTGCAGGAAGGTGCTGACCGAGGCCGGGGAGGCGGGGTCGATCGGGTTCGGGCCCCAGTTCGTGGCCAGGTTGGCGCCGCCGGTGCCTGCGGTGGTCTGTCGCTCGACGGTGACGAGCACCGGCTGCGCGATGCCGGAGACGCCCCGGAAGCTGATCGTTGCCTCGTACAGGCCGTTGCGCTGCGCCCCGGCGAGCATCTGCAGCAGGGTCTTCTTGGCGGTTCCAGTGGTCACACCGGCCGCGCCCGCGAAGTACTTGGCCATGTCGTCACACCGCCCGGAAGAAGCCGACGGAGTCGATCTGGGCGACCATGTTGGAGCCGTCCGGGATCATGGGGAAGTCGTGGCTGGTCAGCGGGATGATCTCGCTGTCGGCCGATTCGGTCGCTGGCCGGTAGCAGATGGCGATCTTCGCCCAGTTCGAGCCCGGCAGGACGTTGGTCCACGTCTGGTCGGGGATGTCGAGGTCGATGCGGTCGTTCGCGTCGTCAGGGCTGAGGACACCGAGGTCAGCCGCCGTCAGGACCTTACGGACGTACCCGCCGTTGGTCGCCTCGTTGGTGGCGCCCGCGAGGACGTCAGCCAGCGTGTCCTTGTCCTTGAGGACCGCATCGGACTCAACGTCCTCCTCGGCCAGGACGACCAGGAGCAGCGCGCTGTCGGCCGGGTCGCCGGTCTTGACCCGGTTGTACAGCTCGACGGCGCGGCCCTTGCTGATGTTGAACTGAAAATCAGCCATGACTCTCCTCACGGGGTGAGATGAATTAGGTGGTCTTGGCCTCCGCGCAGCCCCTCAACTGCGCGGAGGCCAAGAGCACCGAGGCTCGACGCGCTGCGGAAGGTCAGCGCGGAGCCGCCCGCACCCGGTGGAGTGCGGGGTCTGTAACGCCAGCGGTAGAGCTAGCGTCAGAAGTTCGAGACGGCCTCCATCAGCGGCATCCATGCCGCCTGCGTGGTGTGCAGGATGTACCGGCCGGCGTCGAGGCTGTGGTCATCGAGCTTGACCGGAGCGTCGTCGCCCTTCTCGGCTTTCCGGTCGTCCCAGGAGTAGGAGCCGATTTCACCGAGCCAGCCCGCGCAGGAGCGGTGCACCCGCAGTTGGTCAGCGGCGATCAAGTTGGACACGGTGCGGATGCCGTCGAGCACGGAGTTGTCGCCGAGCTGCGGCAGCATCCCGTCGTGATGCAATTGGGTCACGAAGCTCGCCGCGCTGGGGTCAACAATGATCCAGTCCGGCCGGACGCCCCGGGTGCCGGGGCCGTAGGTGTCGGGGACGTTGTCCAGCCACTCGCTGACCTTCTTGGAGTACTCGGCGTCGGTGAGCTGCCTGCGCTCCAGGCGGGAGTCCCACCGCCACTCCGACACCAGATAGACCCTGCGCTGCCCCTCCCTGTCCGGGGTGGACACTCCAGCGAGGATCGCTGAGAACGGGTTGACGGTGCCGTAGTCGATCCCGACGCCGAGCCACCGTTCCATGAGCGGAATCGAGTCCACGATGTGCCGCTCCGGGTCCCACATGTCGAAGATCGCGCCTTCGGCCATGCACCACTCGCCGAGGACGTATCGGCGGTACCACAGGCCCGTGTACTCGCTTTTCAGATTGCTGACGTACACCGGGTCGAGCGCGGGGTTGTCGTCGAGGATGAAGTGCCACCACTTCAGGTCCAGCTCATGCGACCTGAGGAGGAACCTCTTCCTCAGCCAGTGGTTCGGCGCGTCCGGGTTCGTCGTCGCGAAGATCTTGCTGCCGGTGACGGAGCAGCGGGCGAGGAGCTGGTCCCAGAACGATTCAGGGATCAGCGTCGCCTCGTCAACGTACGCGCCCGCGCAGGTCAGGCCACGCAGGCGGGACTCGGCGCGCACGTCGTTTGCGCTGATGATCTCCACCCGGCGGCCGAGGATGTTGGCCGTCGGCGCGCCGCGCGTAAAGAAGATCCTTTTAGCGATCGGTCCCGTCAGCGACGGGTCCATCAGCGGCTCGAAAACGTTTCTCGCGATGGTGTCCGCGGTCTTACCGACGATGACCAGGTGGCCGCCGCGCGGGGCCTGCGCTACGTACATCAGCCATCTGAGCAGGGACGCGATGGTCTTTCCGGATCGGACGCTGCCGGTCCAGATGTTGATGCGGGCCGTGGATTCAGCGATGCTGCGCTCCTGCGCAGGCGACAGCGTGACGAGCGCGAGTTTGCTCACTCGCCGTCCTCGCTGGCCTCGATGGCATCGACGATCTCCACCGTTGGCAACCCGGCCGGGGTGTGCCGGGCCTGCATCTGCGCGAACAGCGCCCCGAGCAGGCTGACGGCGTCGGAGCTCTCCGACCCGTTGCGGTTGATCAAGTCGAGGCCCAGCAGACTGCAACGGCGCGTGATCAGCTTCTCGGCCTGCTCGACGGCCTTGACGTCGCCCTGCAGAGCCTTGGACCAGATACCGGCCATGAGCCGGTCCAGCCGGTCGATCTCCATCTTCAGGAGTTCTTCGGATGCGATCTGTTCGGCCTTGGCCGCCTTCTGCATCGCGCGAGTGATGTCCTTGACGGCTGCGGCCGAGGAGGCATAACCGAGGGATTCCGCGATGACCGTGGGGCTGACGCCCGCGATGCGCATCTGGACGGCTTTGGCTCTACGCTCAGCGACGACGGTGGCCGAGGCCCGGCGGCGGCTGGAGACCATGAGGGGACCCCCGTTTCTAGATCGGCAGTTGGAGGGCGTATGCAGACAGAGATGACGCAAGCAGTTCCGCTTGCGGAAGTGGCCTACGAGATCGAGCACGAGCTGACCGACGTCGACGAGCTCGGCTGGATCGCCGTGGTGGCGCGCACCGGCCGATCCTGGTTCCGCTGCTCGTGCGGGTTCCGCGTCGAGGACGAGTTCGGCGGGCCGATGCCCACGAACGCCGTGATCGAGCAGGCCGACGACCACCTGATGACGGACCACCCGGAGGTGACGCGATGACCTACGACATCGAGCCGTACCTGATCGACGTCGACGGCCTGGAGAAGCACCGTCCGACCCCGTCCTGGCCCATCCGGATCGACTGGGACATCTACTACGGATGCGAGAAGCCCGACTGTGAGCGGGCCGTCCGTAAGGGCGTCCAGTACTGCTGCACCCCGTGCGCCGTGGCCGGGGAAGGCAAGTACGAGATCGAGGCCCACATGGCGAGCTGCGACGAGAAGTGGGCCTACCGGAGGCCGCATGTCGAGGCGAACACCTGGTGAGAGACCTCGCTGACTTCTACGACGTGGGCCCGAAGGTCATCCAGCTACTCGGCGGCCCGAACGACGGCGAGCGCGTCAATATCGGCTACTGCAGGTGGCCCGACACCTGGCGGATGCCGAGGAAACCCAGCCCGTCCATCAGGCTGTACTCGCCCGAAGACGAACCGAACCCTGTGGCCCCCACCGGCCACCCGGCCTACCGGCACACGGGCTCGACCAACGACCGGGGCGAGCGGATCTACCAGTACGTCGGTGACCTCTGAGCCGTACCAGAGGTGCAGGGCAAGCTGGCCGCGCTTCACGACCGGGCCGAGCCGCATGTCCGGGCCGACCAGGCGGGTGTGGTCGTCGTCGTCGAGCACGCCGGCGTCGACCAGCCCGTCCACGGCGGCCTTCGCGGATGGATACCAGTTGCCCGGGTCGCGGCGGCGCCGGTCGACGGGCCGCACCTCTCCGACGACGTACACCCGGTCGAAGTGGGGTACGCCGCGCGCCTTCGCCGCGGCGTGGCCAGCGCGGCGCAGCAGCTTCGTGAGCCGGGCCTTGACCATCGGGTGAAGCCGCTGATTGGAGTTCAGCAACTCCATCCCGATCGGCAGCTCCACTGTCCAGTCCGGGGGCGGGCGCTCGTCGAACCACACGGCTGTCTCCCCTCTGGTGCGAGACAATGGCCGCATGCGCCCGGTTACGATCATCGCCACCCGCCACGGCGGCCGGTACGAAGGCGGCCTGTGGGCCGCGTTCCCGCGAGAGCCGTGGGACATCCCGCAGGACGCCTACGGCGGCGACCGCATCGCCTACGACTGGTGGAGCTCCAACACGAGCCCGGTCGGAGTCGGGGACACACCCGACGAGGCGCTCGCCGACCTGGAACGCAAGCTCACTGAGCAGCCGCGAACGCCCCAATGACCGCCCAGGAATGCCAGCGGAACAGCACCTCCGGCGCGTGCCAGCCCGCCATGGTGATCGCCTGCATCGTCGCGGCCTGCGGGTAAGGCCGAAGCACACCACGCAGCGCGCGGGCCTTCGCGCGGATCGCCGAGTCGGTGATCCCGTGCTCGGCCTTGTAGTCGTGCGCCACGTCGGTGCCGATCTCAGCCCACCGGGAGTCAACCGGCCGGATCTTCTCCGCGACGATCAGCGCGCCCGTCTCGTTCGAGTGCGCGCAGGCCAGGCGCAGCGCGTCCAGCCGGTCCTTCCAGGAGAGGAACTGCAGCGTGAACAGGGCGAGCGTCAGGTCCGCGTTCGCGTGCGCGAGCGGCGCTTCCTGGATGCGGGCCGCGCTGAGCGTGATGTCGTGCTCGCCGAGGTTCCGCAGCTCGATCGCGGCTTTGTCGAGCATCGCGGGCTGCTCGTCGTACAGCGCGAACCGGATACCGCGGCCCGGGTGCCGCTTGATGATCCGCTGGGCCGTGATGCCGGTCGACGCCCCGAGGTCCGCGACCAGGCCGCCGGCCGGGACGAGCCAGTCAGTGGTCTCGGCGACCAGGTCCTGAATCACGTCGTAGTGCGGCACGGACGCGCGCACGTGGTCGTCGAACACCTCGACCACGTTGCTGGTGAACTCCCACCCGCCAGCGTTGAACTGATGGGCGATGTCGCTGTCTTCGGTCATGGTTCGCTCCGGACGACGCGCCGGTACTCGGCCCGGTAGAACCGGCCCGGGTCGTGCAGCACTTGGGTGATCGCGGTCTTCAAGCCGAGTCCGTCCTGGAACGCGACCTTCGGGCGGCGGACCACCGAGTCGGGCAGCAGCCCGGCGTAGGCGTGCTGCAGGACGGCTTTCGGGTGGGCCTTGCCGTCCGCGACCGCGTGTCTGGGCAGGCTCAGCGCGAGGTCGACAAGGTCGGGGTCGCAGAACGGCAGGCGCCCTTCCACGCTCGACGCCATGAAGGTCTTGTTGACGCGGGGGAAGTTCTTCCGCGCCTGCGTGGCCATCAGGTCACGCCGGTAGACGTGCCAGTCGGTCGTCTGCAGGGCGTGGTACGCGAAGCCGTAGGACGCCCACAGCTCGTCGGACCCCTCACCGGAGTAGGTGACCTTGAAGCCGTCGCCGCGCATCGCGTCGGCCAGGCGCAAGCACGCCCACCCGATCTCTACCTGCGCCTTGTACGGCATTTCGATCACGGACACCACCCGGGCCAGGTCCGATGCGGTGGGCACCGGGATGTCGACTTCCACCAGCTCGATGCCGAGCTGCTCGGCGGTCTCGCGCGCGCACCGCAGATCCCTGGATTTCGGGTCAAGGCGGGCGGTGTACGCGACCAGGCCCGGCCGGTGCTGGACCAGCTCGTAGGTGATCGCGGCCGAGTCGATCCCGCCGGACAGCAGCGAACACACGGGCACGTCCGAGATCAGGCGCCGCCGTACGGCCCGCGCCAGGGACGATTTCAGCGCGGCACTTGCCTTCGCGAGGGTCGACGCCGCCGGCGCGCACCCCTGCTTGTGGTAGCGCGTCCACGCGATGCCCTTACGGCTGATCGCCGCCCAGCACCCCGCGGGGACGTCGGCGACGCTGTTCTCCGTCACCGGCCGACCCATCGCGGTGAACGCTTTCAGCTCGGACGCCACCGCGACCGGCTGCGCCAGGTGCAGGTGAAACGGGATCTCCCCGTGCCGGTCACGCGCGACGTGAAGCACGCCCGGCCGCCGCTCGTCGGCCCACGCGACGGCGAACATGCCGTTGACCATGGGGAGCGCCGTGTCCGGGCCGAGGACGTTCAGCGCGGCCGCGAGGACCTCCGTGTCGCCGGTCGTCTTCCACTCCCGGCCCGGGTCGGCCCGCTCGACCGCCAGCCGCAGGTCAGCAGAGTTATATATCTCGCCGTTGTACGCGATCGTCACCGGGCCGTCGCGGAACGGCTGGTCGGATCGGCCGCCGGGGTCCTGAATCGCGAGCCGCGTGTGCGCGAGCGTCACGCCCGCCACGGTGACGACTGCCGCCGCGTCCGGCCCACGGTGGGAGAGCCGGGCGGCGGCCAGCGCGAGGTTCGCTTTCCCGAGGATCGCCGCTACTCCGCACATGGTGTCTCCGCGTCCCGCAGCGGAATGAGGATCTTGTCTCGGATTGTCCCGGCGATCCTGGCCATCATCGGCGGCGGCACCGCGCGCCCGATCCGCTCCCAGCGGCGCGCGTAGTTCCCGGTGAGCACGAAGTCGTCGGGGAACCCGCCGATCCTGCGCAGTTCCGGGATCGTCAGGTAACGCGGGTGGGTCGGGTGCGTGAGCGCGGCCGTGCCCTTCGTTCCGGCTCTGGCCACGATGACCGGGGACGCCTGGTCGAAGCTGAGCCGCTTCAAGTTCAGCCTCGCCGGGTGGCCTTCGCCCGGCCTGAGCTGCCGCCACAGCCGCTCGATCGAGTAGCCCCGGATGGTGATCGGGTAGCCCGTCTCCGGGTCGTTGTCCAGGTCGTTGAACGCCCCCGGCAGGTCCCCGACCGCATCCCGGACGGTGTAGTAATGCGGCTCCGGAGCAGGGTGGACAGGCTCCACGCCCAGGTCGTTACGGACCCCGACGAAGATGATCCGCTGCCGTCTCTGCGGGACGCCGAGCCACTGCGCTTCGAGCAGCCGGGCCGTCACCCGGTAACCAGCCTCGCGCAGCGTCTTCAGGATCCGCTTGAAGTAGCCCTTCGCCGTCCCCTGGACCAGGCCCGCGACGTTCTCCGCGACGAACGTGCGCGGCTGCAGGTCCCGCAGCAGGCGAGCGAACTCGAAGAACAGGTCGTCCGTGCGCTGCTGGGTGTCGGAGTACTGCTTGACCGTGCCCCACCCGGCCTCGCGCTTACCCGACGTGGAGAACGACGCGCACGGCGGCGACCCATCCACCAGGTCGATCTCGCCGACGCCCAGGCCCGTCGCGGCCAGGATCTCAGCCGCAGTCACCTTCCGGATGTCGCGGGTGTCGAGGACCGTGTACGGCGCCGCGTTCGCCTTGTACGTCTCGGCGGCCGCGGGGATGAACTCCGACGCCCACAGCACCCGGAATCCGGCCATTCGGTAGCCGAGCGATGAGCCGCCGCACCCGGAGAACGTCGAGATCGCGTTGAAGCCGTTCCATGGGGTGGCGGCGATCTCCGCCATCGACGGGATCCGGTACAGCGGCTTCACTTGGGCTTCCCGCTCCATTCGTAGCTGCACGAGGGACAGCGGAAGTCCACGTCGATCGCCTCGTCGAACTCGCGGAACCCCGAAGGTGCCTGCGCCTGCGGCATGGCCTCGTCGTCGTCATCGGCGTCGTGGGCCGGGCCCATGTCTCCGGCCAGCGCCGCTCCCAGCGCCGCGTCCAGGTCCGCCAGGTCGTCGGCCGTGTAGCCGGTGACGACGAGCAGTCCCGCGTCGGCCTCCTGGATGGTGAGCAGGGACTCAGCCAGCATGGCCTCGTCCCAGCCGCCTTTCTCGCTGGTCCGGTTGTTCGCGATGAGGTACGCCTCGGCGTCCGCGTCGGACCGCGAGGACCAGCCACGTACGATCGGCACCAGCCACGTGCCGTCCTCGGCCAGGCGCACCCCCTCGGGAGGGGTTGAGCCGCTGTCGACCATCGCCGTCAGGACCTCTTTGCGGCCATGGCCGACGACCAGCCGGCCGGTGCGTTCATCGATCTCTCCGGCGACGACGCAGCCGAACGTCTCGATCGAGGCGCGGATCGCGGCCAAGTCGTGGTCCTTGGCGTTCCGCGCCGCTGCCGGGAGGTCCAGGAGCGGCATGTACTCGATGTGGCGCTGCATCACACCTCCGCCCGGGGGCTGTCGGTCGTGGACATGGCGCGGACGATCGCATAGAACATGTGATCTTTGATCCGCTGCTCGTCGGGCAGGTCCTCGTACGGCACGAGGCAGGGGTGCGTCTTGGTGTTGGCGTTCTTGTACCGGCCGTACGTCCACCCATCGGCGCGCTTCGTGTCGCACCACGTCTCATGGAGCTCCTGCGGTGTGGCACCGGCCAGAGCGGCTTCGACGCCCTGGATGACCGGGGAGGTCTGCCAGTCGGGGGCCTGGTCCCAGTGCGGTGACGGCTTCTCACCTGCCGCGATCTGCAGGACGCGGTTCGCCTCGTGGCACACGCGGGCGATCGTCTCTGGGTATGCCTTCATGGCGCTCATCGGTCGCTGCCTTCCTCGGCCGGGCTGTAGTCGTACCGGACGCGCTGCTCGGCCACCGAGGCGCAGAGCTGGATGCAGGCGTCTGCGATCCACAGGCCGTTCGTCACGGCGCGGTCGGTTACCTTGACGGAGCCCCCGGTGATGCCGCCCTTGCCGGGCTGCACGGGGACCGGCCGGTCGGACTCCCATTCCACGGACCACGACATGACCGGGCGCCGGGACTTCGGGCGGCCGAATCGCTGCCGCTTCAGCTGTAGCCGCATCTGGTACTCGCCGCCGCCGCCGGGCATCCGCACCCGCGCGAACTCGGGGCCGGCGGCGTCCTCGTAGGAGTAGCGCTTCGGCCCGAACAGCCGCTCCACCAGGTCGAGGTTCAGGGAGCCGTCCTGCCAGCGGAGTGTGTCCCGCGACCAGGAGTTCCGTTTGGCCCAGATCTTCCAGGAGAGCCGCCAGCCGTCGAGGCTCAGGCCGATGACCCGCGACTCATACCCGGTCGGGATCAGGCGGCGCTGCAACCAGGTGCCGAACCGCTCGGTGTGCAGGTAGATGGCGCCCAGCGGCATGATCCGCAGGTGCGCGGCCAGCGTCTGCTCGCTGCCCGCGTTGCCGACCTTCACCTCGACGGAGAACACGCCGAACGTTTTGCCAACGAGCAGCTCGCCGCCAAGCGTGCCAGTCGGGCGCTTCGGCCACGCTCCCGGCAGGCTGTGGCCGGTGCGGAGGCGGTTCATGGCCTTCTGCACCAGCTCGGTGGTGAGGACGTGCCGCTCCCCCTGGTCGAACTCGCCGTCGTAACGTTGGCCGACAGCCCAGGCGTCCGGGTCAAGGTTGCCCTGCGGGTCGGGCCGGACTCCGCACCGGTCGCATGCCACCCAGCGGCGCGCGTCGAGGCCTCGCGCGTGGGGGCCGTACCCGTCGACGACCGGCCGGTGGCCACGGGGTCGGCACCACAGCATGAGCCGGGGCACGTCTTGGAGCCAGAAGCCGCGGTGGGCCAGGACGCCGGGTTTGCGGCCGTCCTGCTTGGCGTGGTCGGAGGTGTGCCAGTACATGAGGGAGCTCCGAGGGGTGGAGGGTGGTGACCCAGCCCGGCGCGTTGTCCGCGCTACCCCCATAACGCAGTGACGCGCCGGGCCGGGGGCATGAGGAAGGCCCCGGACCGTGATGGTTCCGGGGCCTTCTGAGTTTTGAGCGTCTGAGAGCGTCTCTAAGCAAGATCAACGCTGGGGGATCGGGAGAGCACGCGGAGGGTTGAGAACGTCCGTCACGCGCGGGCTCAGAGACGCATACGTGCAGTCATGCAAGCACTTTGGCATGCGTGTTCTACTCTGGCGGACAGCATATGCACTGTTGTCAAGTCACCGCAAGCAGGCGTCCATCACTGGGCGTGTTGCTTACCGTTCGGCTTGGCCGTTAAGCCACCACTTGCCGCCGGGAGTCTTCGGGGGGAAGGCGACGTTGACCACGAAATCGTCGTCCACGATGAGATAGCCAAGCGCGTGCAGCTCATGGAGAGCCATCGCCGCTCCCTCGTCCGTCATCGGCATGCTGTCCTCGGGCATCTCGTCCGGGCGGAGCCGTCGCAGTTCCTCCTGGGTGTCAGGACTGGACACGCCAGCGGCCATCTCGATCAGCGGCACATCCTGGTAGGAGCCAGGCTCGCCCGGAACAGCCATGTGGATGACACCCTCCTGAATCTGCTGGTCAAGGAACACTGCAGCCTTGGGCACCACGCCGTGATAGCGCGGGCCGAGCCGAACGAACGCATCGGCGAGGTCCTTGGCAGTGTCGTCGAGCCGGTCGTCGAAACGGGCCGAGTGCACGATCGCGTCCTTGGCGTAGTCGCCGACGTGAAACCACTCCTCGTACAGCTTGAACGGCGGCTGCAGGCGCTGGAGCGGCGACAAGCTCTGCAGCTTCCTCGCCTGGCGCTGAGCGCGCTGCCGTTCGAGCTGCTTGTCGCGAGCGGACCGGTTCTTCTTCGGCTTGCTGGCCACCTCAAGCTCCTTGCATATCGGGGAAAGTCATGGTCTCAGGTTCCGTCTGTTCGGGAGGGGACTTACATTCCGATCCCCGCCGTGGCGTTGTCCGCCCACTGGTCGACGATCCGCAGGTACTCGTGCAGCGCAGTCGAGTTCGGCGCCCATCCGCCCTGCTCGGCGATCGTCCGGTAGTCGTGCTTCGCCTCCCGCGCCGCCGTGGCGAGGCCGGCGCGCATGCTGTGCCCGGTGATGCCCACCAAGCCCACCGCCTCGGCCGCGCCTGCGATGGCGATCCCGATGCCCTGCGCGCTGATCGGACCCATCATCTTGTGCCGGTTGAAGCGCTGGAACGCGGGCCCGTCTGGGTCGAGGTCCGAGGCCGCCGCCCACGCCTGCCAGGCGCGCTGCGCGCACGTCCACTCGTTCTCGCCCTTCTTGATCGCAGGTGATCGGGCGCCGGTCTTGCCGTACCGGGCGAACACCTGCAGGCCCTTCTCCGTCACGACCACGTCGCGCGTACGGAGGTTCGCCAGCTCCGACCGGCGCGCCGCCATACCGAAGCCGACCGTGAGGATCGCCCGGTCGCGCAGGCCCTTCAGGGTGTCCGGCAGCGCCTTCGACATCATGCGGAGCTGCATCATCGTCAGCGCGGGAGCCTTACCGCGGCCGCGTTCCTCGCCCGCCTCGGCCAGCATCCGCACGAGGGCGTCGATCGCCTTCTTCGCCTTCTTCGGGCCGTTCGGGTGTACGTCAACCCCGCGCTCACGCAGGCACACCGCCGCGCCGTACATGTTCCGCTGGATGGTCGACGGAGCCGCGCCCTCCTTGCCCCTCCAGATCACGAACCCGAAGAACGCGCCCGGTGTGCCGGCCTCCAGCGGGATGCCCACGTCGGCGATGTACCGCTCCCAGACCCTCCAGTCGCTCGCGTAGCTGCGCAGCGTGTTCTCGCTGCGGGGCTCGAACTCCTCCGCCAGCTCGTCGAGCTCGACGAGCCGGGCCCAGCGGGCGGCGTCCTCGGCGGACACCAGCTCGCCACCGCCTTGGAGCTCCAGCTCCCCGGTCACTCGGCACCTTCCCGCAGCTTCCACCCCTGATCATCGCGGTCCCACACGAACAGCCCCGCCTCGATCAAGCGGTAGATCTCACTCTTGGCCAAGCCGTACCGCTCGGTCGCGATGTCGGTATCCCACCGGCCTTTCCAGATGGCAGGCCGGTCCGCCTTCCGGCCCTCCTCGCAGCCGATGCCCTCCAAGCAGTCGTAGCGCTGAGTCCCGCAGTACGGGCATCGCGCCACATCGCAGCGCAGATCATGGCCCTGGCCAGGCGCGACAGCGCAGTCACCGCACAAGGAGCTGATGTCGTCTGGCACCTTCGCCTCACCGGTCACGTCGCTGCCTCCTCGTCGATGAACATCCCCTCGGCGCGCTCGACCATCAGGGTCAGGTTCGTCGGACCTGATGGGCCCTGGCCGGATGGCCAATACATCGACCCGGGCGCCGGATAGGACCACTCCCGGTTCACGACCCGGAACAGCTCCGTACCCACCCCGACCAGGTCCCCGATCTGGGGCGGCATCGTCGTGGGCAGGCCCTCTCCGGGCGGAAACTGCTGGTTGAGATTGGTGTACTGGAAGCCGCCGCGCTGGCCGGGTTCACGCAGGTAGAAGGTGCACCGGGCGACCGTGAAGGCTTTCACTTCCCCGTCTCCTCGTCGTCGACCAGCTTGGCCAGAGCCTCCAGGAACTCCTCCGGTGTGCGCAGGTGCTCCTCCGGGGTCATGTCCACGAAGAACTCCCGGTACAGCAGTTCAGCCGCACGCCACACCACGTCGTCGTCCCGGCCCGCGTCCCACCACTGGCGCAGGATGCTCTCCGAGCCCGTATACGACACGTCGTAGAAGCACTGGCCGCCCGGGACGTACTCGCACGGGGTCTCGCGCGGCTCCTGGCCGACCTGGTAGGGGAACGGGGCGTGGTAGGCGAGACCGCCGCCGTGCCAACCGCCGGTCTCCTGCCAGAGGAGGGGAGCATTCTCCGGGGGCCGCATGAACAGCACCTCGATCGTGCCGTGCTCCCCCGTCAGCAGGTAGTGCACCAGGCTGGAGCGTTCGCCCTCGGCCTGGTCGTCGACAATCTTCCGGGTGAAGTCGCTCATCAGGCACCGGCCTCAGACTCGGCGGAGCGAGGCGTCCACTGGACCTCCCAGACGCGATACACCTCGACGCCGCGCTCCTCCAGCAGCCGCCAGATCTCCGCCTCCCGTCCCACGGGGATACGCAGAGCTGCCTTCCACATCTTCCGATCGGGGGCGCGTTCGGAACGGTCTTGCTCGACGATGCGCCGGGCCTGGTTGGCGATGGCCCGCTGGGCCGCCTCGAACTCGTCGGCGATGACCCGCATGGCCGCTTCGTAACGGAAGATAGCGGTCTCGGTCTCGGGTGCCCACCCGGTGGGCAGGGTCAGCATCGAGCACCGACCGAGCCGGCTCAGCAGAGACAGCGCGGCGTGCGCGGCGCGCACCGTCTCCGGGTTGTCGTGCTCGACCCGGACACCGGTCTCTAGGTAGGTCAGCAGGTAGCCGCTGGGGTCGAGACCTCCTTCCAGCAGCGCTCTCCGGGTCGTTTCCAGTCCTGCGCCGTCGTAGTTGAAGCCATACATCGGCTTGTCGTTCATGGGGTTCTCCATGGGGTGGTGAGGGGAAGCCCCCGGCGCGTGGCCGGGGGGTGGAACTGGTCAGGGGGTGCGGACGACGTCCATCAGCTTCGCGATGGCGGCGATGCACGGGGCGTGGTCGTCCATCCCCTCGACCCTGGCGAGCCGGTCGTTCAGGTACCACTCCACGTCGTCGGGGGTGCGCTCCACGAGTTCGTGCTGTTCGAGGCAGGACCGCGAGGGCACGCCCATCCACAGCGCGTAGTAGTCGCTGCCGGAGTAGAGCTTGCCAGTGGCGTCGTCGCGCCACACTCCGGTGAGGTCGACCTCCTCGGCGTGGCAGGCGAAGTTGACCTGACCGAGGAGGGTCAAGCCGGGGAAGCCGGGGAGCTGGAGGGTGGCGGTGTCGGGCCTGGCGCTCACCTTGCGGACGGTGTCCATCAGCGCGGAGATGGCGTCAGCGAACGTCGCGCGGTCGTCGATCCACTCGGCACTGTTGAGCCGCTTGTCCAGGTGGGCCTGGAGCTCGTCGACGGTGCACGGGATGAGGTCCTCTCGGGTGAGGTCGTCATTCGGCACCGGCATCCACTCGGCGTCGCAGTCGTCGGCGTAGTAGAGCTTGCCGGTGTTGTCGTTGCGCCACACGCCGGTCACGTCGGCCTCATCGGTGCGGCAGGAGAAGCTGGCCTGACCGAGGAGCGTCAGGCCGGGGAACGTGGGGACGTTGAAGGAGTGCGCCGTCTCGGGGGCGGCGGTGAGGACGCAGGGGTCGAGGACGGGGCGGGGAGTCGCGGTCATGTTGCAAGCCGTTCTGCTAGCGGGTTGGTCAGTGCGTGTGAGCTGGGTGACTCACTCGCGATTTGTGATCTTGCGAATTACTTGATCACTACGTTGATTCTAACTCACGATAAGAGACATTATCGTGAGTTAGAGCGCAAGATCGCAGAAATCCGTGAGGTCTTTTCGCGCACACCGACCAACTCCCAACCAGCTCCCAGAAACCCCCAACGCTGGGAGTTGAGCCCCCGAGACTCAACCCTCAGCGCTACTCAACCCACTTCGCGACCTCCACCACCGTCCGCACCTCCAACGGCCGCAACAACATCACCGGCTCAACCTCGAACACCCGCGCCAACACCACCAGATCATCCACATCCACATGACGCATCCGCAGCGCGCCCGCATCCGCGGCGGCTTCCAGCTTCGTCACCGACACATCAGACAACCGGCGCCCCGCAGCGGCCATCCGCTCGCTCAACTCCTGCTGCGACCACCCACGCCCCCGGCGCAACAAACGCACATTCGCCGCAACCACCCGACCCACCGGCCCAACACCATTCACCGCACGCTTACCAGCCACCAGAACCCTCCTCACCAGACGCAAGCCCGAACGCTAGCGGCAACCGCGCACCAGGCCGGCCACGCCGACCACGCATCACCCGCTCCAACTCCAACAACTCCCGAACATTCACCAGACCCCCCGCCTCCCCCGGCCGACGAGCACGCGGCTCCCCCGACACCCGGTCAACCACCAGACACCGAAGATGACCACCAGCCACCCACCGGCCCACCGTCGAACGATCAACACCAGCACGACACGCAGCACCATCAAAATCCACCCACACACCCCACATCATCACCCCACAACCCCCCAAACAAACACACACCGACACACCACCACGGCAAAACGACACCACCACACACCCCCCAAAAGCCAGCCAAACAGCGACACACACCGGCCCCGGCCCCCCTCCCCCCGGGGGGGGTGGGGGGGTGCGTGATCCTGGGAACGCAAAAGCACCCGCTAGCACTATGGCTAGCGGGTGCGTTTGACCAGCTCAGAGACTAGCTGAGACCGGCGAGGAACTCTTTGACGATCTCGCGTCGGATCGTCTCCTCCGTGCTCAGCAGAATCTTGTGAAGGCGCTTTATCTCAGCCCTGTTAACGATCTCGATCGGGCCGTTAGGCACGCCACCTGCGATAAGCCGGTCCTGGGTGCACTCAGAGAGTGCGTGGGCGGCCTCGAAAGCTTCGACCAGCGGCGATGCGATCCCCTCCGAGTAGTAGCGCAGGGCGTGCTCAACGCCCTCGCAACTGACGTCGTGGTTAAGGATCACGACCGGCTTGTTAGCGCGGGTGATCGCGACCGCGACGCCGACGGGGATGGACAGGACGGCGAGGGTCAACGCGTACGCCTCGGAAGCTTCGATGATGAGCTGGTTGGTGGGGGTCGTGTTGCGGAACATGGATGGATCTCCTAGCTAGGTTGGTTGGGAGGGAAGCCGGGCGGCGCGGGTACGCCGCCCGGCGCGGTGGTTACTGCTGGGCCTTCTCCTGCTCAGCCTTCGCCTTCTCGAAGGCGGCGAGCATGGCCGACTGCGCGGTGATGTCCAAGCCGAGTTTCTTCGCGACCTCGATAGCTGCGACCAGGTCCTTAATCGTGTTCTCCATCAAGTCGCCCGCCGCCTTCTTCTCGGCAGCCTTGCGGGCTTCCTCACGCTGGGCCTTGATCTGCTCCATGGCGTCAGGCATGACGGCGGTGATGGCCTTGGTCAGGTCGGAGACGGTGACGCCCGCCGGGATCGCAAGCGGGCTCTTGTCGTCCACACCCAAGATCCACATGCCGTGGAACTGGCGGGTCGTGAAGCGCTTCGCCGCCTTGCCCGTGCCCTGGGTGTAGACGTAGGTCGCGGGGAAGTCGTCCCCCTCCGGAGCCTCGATAAGAGCCTCACCGATGAACGCGTCACCGTGCAGCTTGTTCTCAGCCTGGAGGCTGACGAGGGTGGCGATGCTGGGGCGCATCCCGCCGACAAAGGACCAGAAGGACGCCGTACCGCGCGCCGATCCGCCCTTGGGGGTCTCCGCCCTGGTCAGCCAGGCGAAGGTCGGGAGGAGGGCGGTCGCGAGCTCCAGAGAGAGCGTCAGCTTGACCTCGGCGGGGGCGGCGGCGGTGGTGGTGTTCTCGGTCATGATCTCCCCTTGAGGGGTAGGGGACCGCCCGCCCTGATGCGGGCGGTCCTGATTGGTTGGGCTGGTTAGGCGACTAGGGTTTCGTCGCCTTCGACGTCCCGCCGGGTAGCGGGCTTACGCTTGCGCTTTTGCTTGCGTGATGGGGCGTGCTTCGCTCCCCGCTTCACGACCCAGATGGCGGTTCCGATCGCCCCCAGTACGGCGAGTCCAGCCGCAGTGATCGCCAGACGGATGGGGGTATCCATCGCCGCAAGCTGAGCGGCTGTGGCATCCGTCGTGTTGATCTGTGGCGCAGCTTGCGGGATGCAGGCCACGCCGACCAGCGGAGGAGTCGCACACGCGGGGGTCGCCGCTGGGGCGAACACCGGGCTAGGCACCGGAGGTGACGGCACCGGAGGAGTCTGGACCGGAACCGCTGGGAGCGGCTGAGCGGACACGAAACTCACCGAGACCGAAGGTGACGGGGTGACTGTGGCGGTCGCCGTGGCGGTCGCCGTGGCCGTCCTGGTCGCCGTCGCCGTGGCCGTCACGGTCGCCGTGGCGGTCGCGGTCGCGGTCGCCGTGGCGGTCGCCGTGGCGGTCGCCGTCGCCGTCGCCGTCACCGTGGCCTTTTCGGTCACGGTCGCGGTCGCCGTGGGGTCGGCCGTCACGCACACCGTGCCTTCCGGCAAGGGGTCCGGGCAGGGTGCGGCGAGGGCAGGCACACCGGCGGCGACCGCGTACGACGCCGGGAGAAGTACCGCGCCCGTGATCAGGATGGCGGCAATCGCCGCAGCCGCCGCCCCCCGAACTTTCATCGTTTTGTTCATAGCTAAAGCTTACGCCCCATCAGGTTTCCTGACGACCCTTATGGCCCCTTTACGGATCACGATCATGTAACACCTGTTTTCCCAGGTCAGAAGGGGTGCGTGCCGTCGCGCCCGCGACCGCGCCCGAAGGTCGTCAGCGAGCCCAAGCCGCCTCGCGAGGGCACCGCCGACCTTGTGTCTTGGCTAACCGGTCATTTGCTGTGACTGGTGTTGGTGGTGTTGCTGCGTTTTCCCTTACGGATCCGTACGTGGCTCTCTGAGCGTTTCGGAGCGTGGCCCCCGTGTCTTTGGTCGGATCGGACGCGCGAGCGCTTTAGCTTGCGTCTGAGAGCGTTCTAGACGTGTTTCTGGCCCGTTTCTCGTGTCGCGTTGTTCGTGGGGAAGTGCTCAGCGACGAGGGGAGCGTCTGGGGTCCGCCTGGCTGTGCAGGCCCGGCAGTGGTCGCGGCCGGCGGTGTAGGTCCAGCCTCTGTCGAGAGCGGCTTGCTCTCGGGCGTGTACTGGGGACCTCGCGACGTAGTAGACGTGGGAGCCGCAGCGTGGGGTGTCGCAGCGGAGGCTGATGAGGCAGCTCATGTGTCGTCTCCGGGTCGGTGGCGGTTGAGGATTCGGTCGGCGTGGTCGCGCCAGGCGGCGAGCTGTTCGGGGGGCATGCGTTGGGCTTGGGAGGGGAGTTTCACGATGGCGTCGCGGACGCGGAGGCGTGGGCCGTCTTCGTCTCGTGCGGCGAGGACGGACTCGACGACGAGTCGGTGTGACCAGGGGCAGCCGACGAGCTCGCGGAGGACTTGGTCGATGTCCCAGTCTTCGCGCATTTCGACGAGGAGGGCGGCGAGGGCGCCGTAGGCGTAGCGGATGGCGGGCTGGGTCATGTCGTGGTCCTTCGTGCTTGCGTGAGCGCTTGCGTCATCTTCCGCGTTCTCCGGGCCGTGATCTTCCCCCTTCCACCTAAGCCACGTACGGAGAGATCTATGTGTATAGGGATAGATAGGGAAGCTTTTATAGGGATGGGCCCGGATCCTCGTCCGGGCATTCCGAGCGATTGCCCGGATCCTCGTCCGTGATTGCCCGGATTCTCATCCGGGCTTTCTGGCCGGTTTGGGGGGCTCGTGGACGAGTTATCCACAGCCCCCCGACCCTTTATTGCCCGGACGGTGATCCGGTCTTTCCCGGTGGTGGCAGCTCGTACGACGCCGGGAGGAACGGCAGGATGTAGTCGCTGGAGCGCCCCCGGACGGCGAACACTGGTTGCCCCCGGCTGTTCGTCGCGATCGGCACACGCACCTCCAGGCCCCGCAACGCGAGACGCCGGAACACCTTCGTCAACGAGTCGACCTCGACGCCGACCCGGGCGGCGATGACATCCGTCAGCGTCTTGCCGTCACCCTTGTACGCCCACATCTTCCGAGTCGTCTTATTGCACCGCTCCGCGATGATGAGCAGGACCAGGCGTTCGGCCCCTGTCAACCCTTCCGCTGCGGGCGTCTCCAACCAGGCGCACACCTCCCCGACCAGGCTTTCGGCCATCACTTCCCCCGTCGTCGTGCATAGGTCCCTTGAGGGAAGGGAGATCAGACCTGGTCATGACGGACCATCTCAGCCAGGACACGGTAGATGACTCTGGCCATGCCGTGCCGCAGCCACCGCCACGGCACCACCTCACGCAGCCCTTCCACGAGCGGGTCGTCAGCGGGGCGCTGCCGTCCCTGGCCGAGGTCGACCATGCGGTGTTCACCACCCGGGCCGAGGTTGACCGAGCGACGCATCAACGCCAACGCGATCCGGTGGCGTTCCACCGCGACCGCCTGACCGGCGACGACTCCGGCGACTCTGCCGAGCGCGTACCGGCGAGCCTGCTGCAGGTCGCCAGGGCTGCGCTTCATCCCCTGCATCAGCGCCATCTGATACACGCCGGCCAGCTCCTGCGCCTCGTCGACGAGGTCTTGCCCCGCGACGAGGGTGTCGTCATCTTCCATGTGGTCTCTCCTGATATGCGTTAACGACCTGGGCGTGGCGCCCGGCCGGTCAAGTCGTACGTTGCGCGTTTAGCGGGGTCCGACAGCGTCGTGTACGCCTCGGTGACCCCCTTGAAGCGTTCGGCCGCCGCCTCGTCACCGGGGTTGGCGTCCGGGTGAAGTTGGCGAGCGAGCCGCCGGTACGCCCGTTTGATGTCGTCGGGCGTCGCGGTGGTCGGCACGTCGAGCCGCGCGTAGAACTCCCCCGCCGCCGGCCTGGGCCGTGGCGGCCGCGGCGGCCGAGGAGGAGGCGCGGTCCTTCGTGGCGGGGGCTTGCATGTCGCGACGTGCGGCATCATCTGCCGTTCATGCCGCATCAGCGGACGCTCGTCGGTGATACGACGCGACCGGAGCGTCCCGGTCGCGTCGCACCACACCGCCGTGTTCCCCTTCGGGTCCTCCTTCAGGTTGACCGCGAAGTCCGCGTTGCCGGTCTGGGTCTTCGTCCACCAGACCTTCTTGTCGCAGAAGCGCCTACCTCTGCGGCCCTTCCTCGGGTCACCGCAGGAGCTCATGTGCACCTTGGAGAACACGGCTCGTCTACTCCTGCTCGGCCAACGACGCCGCCGTGCACGAAGCGCACAGATGCAGCATCAGAACCAACGGCCCCCTCGTCACGGCGCTACTGGACACGTCGCCGCGGTTGGCGCCGCACCGGTCGCACGTCGACCACGTCTCCGCCTCGGTGTACGCGTCGAAACAGGGCTGGCACCGCAGGAAGCCCATCTCCCGCAGCGTGCCGAACACCGGCTGAGGGTTCCGCAGGTGACCGCACTCTTGAGGGAATTGGTGGTAGGCGGTCGTGAAAACGTCCGACATGTGGTCCACCCACCCGCGCGGGCCGAGCACCCTAGGGCCTCTGTAAAAACCGGTAACGATGCGGTGCGCGTGCTCTGTCGCCGCCTGTATCTGGCCATCTACCGGGTCTGCGCTCATACCGCTGACCTCCTCACTACGTCCAGGCGCCGGAACTTGGCGTACGCGGCGGTGCCGGCCGCGCCTCGTGATGACGGGTGCAGGTGGGCCAACATCGCTTTCGAGCCAGTGGCCGCGAGGACTCGTTCGACGATCGCCCCGTTGCGGTACGGCCCGGCAGACCTGGCCAGCTCGGGGATGTCCCACGGCGCGGGCAGGCACTCCACGATCACGCCCGGTGCCTCCTGGCCCCAGTCGTAGGCGTGCATGTCGCCGCCGGTCGGGGTGCGCTTCTCGGGGTCGAACCCGACGATGAGACGCATCGGGCCGACCTGATTCCGGATCTCCGTCAGGTCCTCCCGCACCCGGTCGCGGTCCGCTTCCCGCCACCCGGTGTATCCGAGGGTGAACAAGTCCGGTTCGCACCAGTCCGACAGCGCCGCGAAGAACCGGCCGAGCACCAGCCGGGCCGCTTCCGGTCTGACGTCGGTGCCGAACGCTTCGTCGAGGATGAGGCCCAGGTACTGGCGCTGGTCGACGTTGAGCCTTGGTCGCTTCATCATCAGCTTCCTCCGCTTCCGCCGCGGCCGCCGAACCCGCCGCGCTGGATGACTGTGCCCTTGCGGGTGGTGATGGTGACGTCGCCCGGGCGGAAGGTGGTTCCTCCGCTGATCCGGTTGCCACTCGACGAGCCGCCGAATACGTAGACGTAGCCGCTGTGGGAGCCGTCCGGGGTGCAGAACCGGTCGTCGACGATGACGAGGCCTTCGTCCGTCATGCTGTTGGGGTCGACGCAGACGGCGGTAACGGCGTCGTCGTCGGTGTCGTCGTCGTTGATCTCGGCGACCACTGCGGCGCCGATGACGATCGTTGCCAGTGTGCCGATCGCGCCGATCGCCACCTTGCGCGACGACATCCGGCGGCGGCCGTACCCGTAGTCGAAGTCGAAGTCGTCCCAGCTCATCGGTCGCCGTCCTTGTGGGTGATGGGGCGCGTCATGATGTCTCCCACGGCAAGCGCACGCACTCGTCGACGATGACCAGGTACGGCCGCGCGCCCAGGATCCGCTGGCGGTTCTCCTTGGCCACCGCCGCAGGGCCGAAGTGCCAGTAGTCGCCGCACCGGTACGCCCGCAGGTTCTGGCCCGGGTGGAGCTGCCTGGCCGCGAGCTTGGCCACCTTCTTCATGCCATACCGGACCTTGCCGCACTCCCGGCAGCCGCCGAAGTGCCGCGCCGCCTCGGGGGGTCTGAGGCTGGCTTTTCCTCTCACTTCGCTGCTCCTGATAGTTCCGCTAGCAGTTCTGCTTGCGTGTCGGTGTTTCGGTCCTTCTGCGGGCGCCGCTCAAGGGCCCGCTTCATCGTCAGCATGGGGACGCCGAGCCGTTCCGCGACCAGCGTCGCCTCGGTCTCCTCGCTCAGGGATAGGCCCTCGGCGCGCGAAATGAACCGGGCGTTCTCCACGAGCGCCTCCCCGTTCCTCGACGGGACGTAGCCGTCGAGCGTGCCGTGTTCCTCCAGCCACTTCCCGCACTGCCCGCAGTGGCTCCGCCCTGGTCTCACTGAGCGACCACACACGACGAACTCGCACAGCACCGCTTCCCAGTCCGGCCGGGCGGCCGGGTCGTCGATGTTCGCGCCGCCCCACGCCGGCGGCGGCGCCCACTTCCTGCGCTGCGCGCGGGCCTTGGCGCGGCGATTGCCGAATCCCATGAGCGGCTTCTGAGCACTCATCTCCGCGTAGACGGCGATGATCGAGTCCGCCAGGCCCCGGGTGACCCTGGGGTTGTTCAGGACGTCGGTGAGGTTCGTTCGTGTGCTGCCGTTCTGCTGGCCGATGCGTACGCTGATCTCGTCGCTGGTCCAGCCCATGGCGGTCAACGCCTGGACGCGGCGACGCGATCCGGTCGCGTCGATCAGCATGTTTTTCCCGTTCATCGGAGTGACCGCGAAGATCTTCTCTGCGGTGCCCCGCAGCACCCCGGCCTGCTTGCCGTACTGGATTTTCGTGATCGTCACCCTGGTGAGGCCGGACTGGTTGGCTAGGTCCTGCAGGCTCATCGTGCGTCGCAACTCGTTGATGCGCCTGCGCACCGGGGCGGCGTCGACCTTCAGCTTCAGGCCGAGGCGGTACATCTTCTGGACCTTGGTCGCGAGGGGAAGGCACTTCTCGCAGCCGCACAGGTCCTCGGTGTAGCCGGTCAGCGTCCCATGCCGGGCACCTTCCACGTAGGTCCGGGGCTTCCGCACGGTGGTGTTACCTGCCATCGACATCACCCTCCAGGGCTGGGCTGGTCATGAACCCCGCGTCCGTCATCACATGCCTCCCGTGTGGGAGAAGCCGAGAACCATCGCGCGGGCGCTGGCCAGGTCCTGCTCGGTGACGCCGTAGCCCTCGACGATGCAAACGACCTCGCCGTTCCACATGACGGAGTGCCTCGGGAACGGGTAGTCCTGCGTCTTCTTCTGCTTGACGATCTTCTTGCCGTTGATCTTCCGGGGCTTCTTCTTGCGCCGGTTGCTGAACGGGCCGGGGGCGTCGTGCTGGTCGTTGTTCATCGTGTTCCTCTCAGAATGTCGAAACCGGGAAGTGCGTCCTGCTCGCCGCCGGGGACAGCGACAGGAGGCACACGTTTGGGCAGCGGCCGGCATGTCCGGTCGGCCAGCCACACGGCGATGGGCGGGAGGAGCTGGCAGCGCTGGTCGAAGATGGTCCCGCCGTTGAGCCAGCCGTCCGGGATACCGGTGGTGCTCGGGGGCGGGCAGTCGCCGCTCTGCTCCTCGCTGACGTCTTCCTGGCATGGGCACTGCTCGTACCGGTCGCCGTACTGGCGGACCATCCGGTCAGCGAAGGTGCGCGTCCAGGCGTTTCGTCGGATCCAGCCCGCGTTGATCAGCGACAACGGCAGCGTGCCTGCGCAGTCGCACCGGCAGGCCCACCGGCAGATCCGGTCAGCCAGCCACACCTGGGCGACGACCGTACGTTGCGGCGCCCCGTCGATCGTGACGTGCTCGTACCGGTCTCGCTCGGTGAAGCACGCCGGGGCCACCCCCGACTTGTCGGCGATCATCCCCTCGCGGTTCTGGCGCGGGATGGCGTTGCACCTCTCATGCACGCCGCGGCTGCACTGGTGGCAGACGTCGCGCTGGCACTCGCACCGGGTGTAGAAGCCGGGCCTGACCTGGAACTCGACGCGGCGCATGCCGTCCGTCCAGACGTGCTGGCGGATCCAGTCCGCGGCCTCTTCCGGCATCAGCAGCTCGGTCACAGCATGCTCCCGAAGAGGTCGAGCTGGTCGCCGCCGACCGGCGCCGCTTCGGCGGCCCGCCGCTTGGCGGCCTCCGTGCCGACCGGCTGAGACATGTTCGTCTCCCGGTCGACCTCGTAATGCCACTGGCAGATGTCTGCCAGCCGCCCCTGGTAGAGGGCCTGATACCAGCCGCCGTGGAAGGCTCGCTCGTCCGCCAGCAGCTCCCGGGCGCGCTCGATCGTGGGCGCGTGCTCCTCCGAGATCATGCTCGTCCTGCCGCACGTGCCGTACTCGCACCGGGTCACCACCAGCGCGGCCAGCGGCGGCGCGTCCGGGTGCATGGCCGCCGCGAGTTCCCGCGCGTGAGCGACCGTCCGCACGTCGAACAGGAAGCGGGCCTCCGGGGCCGCGTCATACGGGGATTTCACCGCCGCGTCGTAGAGCCAGATCCGGGCGGTCATTGGGCCGCCGCCTTCCGGGCCGCGTACGCCGCTCGCGCGAGCTTGTTCGTGCAGGTCTTACACACCCGCGACCGCCCGCCGGTCATGCTGGTCTTCTTCACGAACTGCTCCAGTGGCTTCTCGTCGCCGCACTCCAGGCATTCGCGGGGCTCGTCGACCAGGCCGCCGTCGACCGGGCTGCTGCGGCGTTCTTCTCGTGTCAGTCCGGCCACGACCAGGTCCGGCAGTTGGTTTTTCCGAGTCGCCTTGGCGTGCTCGCTGCACTTGGCCAGCACGGGGCAGGCTGCGCACACCTTCTTCTGCTGGGCGATGTCCTCGGGCTCCTTGGATCCGAACAGCTTGCCGAGGTTGCCGCACGCGGCATCCCAGTGCCATGCCGGGATCGGCCCGATCACGTTGGGGAGCGTCATCGGCCCTCCCTGTGGTTGAAACGGGCCCATTCCCGCTCTATGCGCCGTTCGTTCCGGCGCTTCCGTACGGCGCGGCGCACGTCCTGGGCGATGCCCTCGCCGACGAACAGCGCGGTGAGAGCCATGCTGATCGCGCCAATGGTGATCAGCGTGTACCTCAGCGGGGACCACACGGAGCTGAGGGCTATCAGGGCGGCCGCGAGTGCCAGCCACACGACTAGGACAAGGTTCGTTTTCAACGTCTCTCCTCAGGGGGATGAGGGCCGCGCCGGGTAGCGCGGCCCTCCCCCGGCTTACTTCTGGCCAGCGTTGACGTTGACGCCGTTGCTGCCGCCAACGACGACCGTTGCCTTACCGGACTCCACAGCCTTGAGCTGCACGTACGCCTCCGGACCGAGGACGTCCACGAGCTTCCTCATGGACTCCAGCTCGGTGTCGACCTTCGTGTTGATCTGCTGCTGGGCGAGGTTTTGCGCCTTCGCGGCCTCGACCGCCGCGAGCGCCTTCACCAGCTCCTCCGGCGGCTCGGGCTTCTGGATCGTCAGGACGATGTCGCCGCAGTCACCGGAACCGGCGTAGCTGGGCTGGCAGAAGAACTGACCGCGCGCGGTCTCCTGGATGTAGCCCCGCGCCAGCTCCCCGACGCGCTTCTCCCACGCCTGCTTCGTCGCCGGGTCGTTGAACAGCTTGCGCCACTCGAACTCCTGGGAAGCGGCGTCGAGCGCCCGATCCAGCGGAACCCGCAGGTAGGTGCTGAGCATCTGGTTCCATCCGGCCTCGCTGCGGTCCAGGCCGGTGCCGTAGAAGAAGGCGCTGAACTTCCGGCCGATGCGGTCGTGGAACTGCTGCAGCGTCTTGCAGTCGGTGTTGAGCGCGAACGTCACCACGCCGGGAACGGTCATCTTGACGTTGTCCTTGGACACGACTTCCAGCGGCTTGGACTCGGCACCCTCAGAGCCGGAGAAGTCGAACGTGCGCTGCCCTGCCGGGTAGGTCCACGAGTTGTCGCTGATGCTGACGCTTTCCCTCTTGGACGGGTTGACGCACTTCTCGAACTTGGTCGCGGATCCCATCGCGCCGTAGTAGACGACCGCCGTCTCATCGGGCTCGGTGTTGACGGAGGCGCACGCCGTGGCGGCGAAGGCGAGCAGCGCGATCAGGGGGATGGTCTTGCGGGGGTTCATCGGATGACCTTCCGAGGTGAGGGGTTGGTGTGGAATGCGCGGACCTGGGCTGTGACGGTCTGCGCGAAGTAGTCGATGTCCTGGTTCTGGATCGCCAGGGCGTACAGGCTGGCGACGAACTCCTCGTAGCGGGTGAGCTCCTCCCGGGTGTGGACGAGCTCCTGCTTGGCGCGGCGGGCGTCCGGGGTGCGGGTCGTCATCCAGACGACGACGACGACCGCGACGGCGACCACAGCGACGACGATCACCGGGATGAGGAACCTCATCGGGTTCCCTCCTCGGCCGCGGCGGTGCCGTCCGCGTCGACTAGGCCGGCGGCGCTGGTTAGCTGGGTGAGCGTCCATTGCCCGGTCAGGTTCATGGTCTGCAGCTCGCCGCATCCGTCGCACCGCTTGAGCACGGCGGTCTGAGCGTGCTGGAACGGGAACGGGGGTAGAGGGGTAGCCGCCAGCGTCTCCCACTGGCACTCGTGGCGGCTGGGTCGCGTGTCGCCAGCAGCGAGCCCGAGGTAGCCGAACACGACGGCGATGCCGAGGACGACCACGACGAAAATGAAGAGGGCCGCCTCCATGGGGCCTTCGATCACTGGACAACTCCCTGTAACTTCCGGCTATCTGTAGTGCTCGCGAGGGGTGCGGCGGTGCCGCCCTCCTGGTCACCCAGGAGAGCAGCAGCCACCTCGATCGTGAGATCCATCCGGCGCGCCTGGAGTGCGCTCCGCAGGTCCCCGATCGTCGGCAGGTCGGCGAGCTGGCCGATCTGCCACATGATCGTGTCGTTGATGTCCTTGGCGTAGGCGCCGAAGGTGCGCCTCCTGGCATCCCAGGAGGCGAACACCCGCACCATTCCGACGCCTCGGAACATTCGTGCTTGCATCAGGGCTTGGCCGCCTTCTTCTGCTGCGCTTCCTTGGCCAGGCCCTCGAAGTTCGGGGAGGTCTTGAAGCGGATCTTCCACGTCTCGGCGACGTTCACCGTCTCCCCGGTGTTGGGGTTGCGGGCGGTGCGGGCGGGCTTGTGAACCAGCTCCCACGACCCGAACCCGGTGATCCGCACCTTGTTGCCCTTGGCGACCTTGTCCTGAATGGCAGCCATAAACGCGACATAGGCCTTATCCATGAGCTTCGGGTCCGCCTTGAACGCCTCCTCCTTGATGTCGGCGATCGAGACGGCGTGGGCGATGATGTCGCCCTTGCGGAGGGTGTCAGCCATGTGTCTTTCCTTTTCTGTGTTGGAGATCAGTTGGCCGGTGTCGGAAGGGACACCGGAGCGGTTGGGGCTTGCGGGAACTGGTGGATCTGGGCCGGTGCGGACTGCTGGGTGTTCAGGACGGCCAGGCCGGTGCTGGAGCAGTCCGGGCAGCCCGTCCCGTTGCACGTCGAGCAGGGCTGAACCTCAGGCGACACCGGGTGGCACGGCCCGTCGAGACGGTGCACCAGGCGCTGGTCATCGGACGCGCCACACGAGCAGGGCCGCCGGAACATGGCGCCCGCCGCGGTCGCGCCCTGCTGCGTGGCGTGGGCCAGCGCCCGGTGCTGCTCCTGCTGCTTCAGGAACGCGATCCTGGCCAGCAGATCCCGGTGGCCACGGTCAGCTTCGTCCCTGATTTTGCGGATCAGTTCGGCCACTTCGCCGAGCTGGGTCAGGTCGTTCGCCGACGAGGGGATCCGGTACGAGCCAATGGCGAGCACCACCTCGTTCTCATTGCGAACGTAAGCGATCTCCTCAGCAACGAGGGGGGTGTACTGCGCGTAGATGGGATGCACTGCCATTGCGGTTCTCCTTGAGAGGGAGGGTTGGTGCCCCGGCCCTGGGTACGGGCCGGGGGTGAAACAGGGGGTCAGTTCTCGGCGCGGGCTTCCTGGATGGCGGAGACCATCGCGTCGTAGGTGCCGTCGTCGCCGTCAGCGGACTCCAGGACGTCGATGGCCGCCTGGACCTGCTCCGGGGTCGGCGGGGCGGCCGCGGTGACGATGTCACCGGTGATGGCGCTGATGTCTCGCAGGACCTCTTCCACGGCGGTGATGCCGATCTGGGCGAACAGGCCCAGCATGTAGTTCCGGCGCGCGGCCGGGTCCTGCTGCTGCTCCTGCTGGGCGGCCTTGGTCTGCTTGGCCGGGTGAGTGATCGGCATCCCCTGCAGGATCTTCATCACCTTGTCGGCGTCCCGCTCCGTCAGGTCCCGGGTGGAGGTGATCGGGCGGCCGACCTTTTCCGTCAGCCACGCCGCCTTCGCCTCCTTGTTCGCGGCAGTGCTGCCCCTACCGGTGTGTGAGGTGATGCCGCGCTCGCCGATCGCGATGTTGAGCGGGGTCAGCCGCGCCTCCGACACCGGGACGTCTTCGGGATCGTCGACGATCTCGGCGTCCTCGATCTCGTCATCCGGAGGGATCACGACATCCTCGGCGGCGCGGCCGGCGGGGGCCTGCACGGTCGGAGCCTGCTCCGCGGGCGGCTCGGGGGCCTGGATCGTCGCGAGGAACGCCTCCAGCTCCTCAGCTGTGGCCTCCTCGATCTTCCGTCCTCGTGTGAAGTCCGTGAACGTGCGGTGCAGCGCGTCCATGTCGCCGCCCGCCCAGGCGGTGACGACGTTCTTCCACGCCTCAGCGATCCGTTCGAGTTCCTTGACCCGTGCGCCTGCCGCCGCCTCGATCTGCTTGCCGGTGGTCGTCCACACGTCACGGTCGGCCTTGGCCTTCCGCCACAGCTCGATCACCGTGTCACGGGTCTGCGCGACACCGATCATCGCGATGTAGTCGGGCTGGTCGGACTTGGCCGACTCGATCGCGAGCCGGTCCTCGCCGTCCCCGGCGCCCAGCTCCGCGAGGGTGGGCGCGGCGGCCATGATGCGCGCCGCCGCCTGCCCGGAGGTCATGCCCCGGATCGACGCCGAGACCTTGGTGTAGCGCTTGACCTTGCCCTTTTCGCGGCCCGTGCCGGGAACAAGCCAGATGGTGATCGGGACCGCCACCTTGTTGCCGAACATGCCAGCAACCATGTCGACGAAGCCCGGCAGCTCCGCCCCGGCGTTCGCCCCTTTGGTCTCCAGCAGCCACGTCCCGATGTCCTCGACCTCGCCCAGCCACAGGTTCATCCGCGTGTAGAGCTTGCACGCCTGGTCCTTCGGGAGGTCGGGGTTCTCCCAGAACCTCGGCCCCCACTGCGCCTTGCACACGCAGGGCCGGTTCAGGTTCTCCACGGTCTCGCCGTTGCAGCGGGCCTGCTTGCCGCCCCGCGACCACTTCTCGTACGCCTGGTCGAGAGGGTCACGGCCGGGCGGGAGGATCGCGTCGAGGGACGTCAGATCGGGGTTCATCAGCCGCCACTGCCTGCCGCCGTCGCCCTGCGGCTTCCACTGCTCGACGTCGCCGCCGTAGACGTCGGCCAGCCCTCGGATGGGCTGCTCGAACTCTGAGGTCGGGATGAAGAACTCCGACGCCTTCGGTCGCCCCTCGTAGGTGCCGAGGCGGATCCGGCCGATCGTGCGGAGCCTGTGCTGCATGCCTATGATGCGACCGCCCATCAGGCTGCTTCCTCTCTGGTCTCGTCGTCGAGGGTCAGGGGCTCGCCGATGACGTTCTTGGCGAGGCCGGTGTTGAACTCCGCGAGGCGGCGAACGATCTGGAACACCTCGTACATGTCGTCGCCGCACCTCGCGGGGTAGAGGTTGTAGCCCTCCGGGCGAAGGTGCAGGATCACGCCCACGTCGTGCCGGGGCGGCAGCTTGACGCGCTCGCCGTCACGGAGCCAGCCCCAGGGGGCCGCCCGGTAGGCGGCCATCTGCAGGCCGGCCGAGGCGTAGACGCCGTGCACGCTGCCGTCGTAGGTCGTGCCGTTCAGCGTGCCGCCGGTCTTGGTGTCACCGGGGAAGATGGTGTCTTCGGGCACGCCGAGCTTCTTCGCGAGCGGCCGGGAGTAGAACAGGTAGTCGAGCGTCCCGGCGAACGGGTCGTCGTAGTTCGCGACGACCATCTCCGAGGCGTAGAAGTCGATCTCCCACTCCTCCACCCACTTGTTGAAGTGGGTGATGTACGGCGCGAGGTCTGGGTTGGCCAGCAGCCGGATCGGCGCGGGCTCACCGAGGACTTTGCACTCGATCAGCTTGTGCACCGCGGACCCGACGTCGGCGCGCTCGTCCTTGCGGCGGGTGGGTTCTTGCTTGAGCCACTTGATGAACTCGGCCCGGTCATCCTCGGTGCGGGAGGCCCGCAGCATGTCGGACACGTTGTCCATCGCGGTCTCGGCGACGACCTTGGCCGCCCAGAACGTCAGCGCCTCGTTGCTGGTGCCCTGGTTGAGGATCGTCGTCACCGACCGCAGCAGCACGCCGGTGGCGGGGTCCTTATAGAACCCGGCCTTGGAGCGGCGCGGGATCCGGGCGGTGAGGATCGGCGCTCCGGAGCCGGTGCAGGGCAGCACGTCGCCCTTGTTCACCTTGTGCTTGCGGATCGTGCCGGTCTTGTTGACCTTCTGGATGGCCGAGCACTCCGGGCAGGGGTAGACCTCGGGGAACACTGCCAGGTCTTCGGCCTCGGGCCAGTCAGTGGCCTCGTCCAGGTCGCTGACAGCGGTGGCCTCGACCAGTTCCTCGATGGCGGGGGCTGCGAGTCGGCTCACAGTCCACGCTCCAGGCGGTACATGGCCTCGGCGTACTCGCCGATGTCCGGGCCTCCCCGCCAGGGGACCGTCCGGGGCTCGTCGGCCTCGATGCTGGCCATCACGCCGAGCGCGGCGTTGATGAGGTTGTCGGCGTGCTCGTCCGCGTGGACGGGCGCATGCCCGTCCTCCTGGAGGAGATCAACGAGGAGTCCCCGCAGCGGAGCGAACGCCGGGCACGTGTAGTGCCGGGCGGCGCGCATGGCGACGATGGCCAGCTTCCGGTCATACGGAAGCTTGTTGCTAGCGATGGTGCTAGCAAGAGCGGTCACGGTGTTCTTCTCCTTATCTGTGGTCGGTGGGTTGGTCACGAGACGGTTTGGGTGGACCGTCGACGCTGGGTGGGTATGTCGGCTTCGGTGAGCTCGGCCTTCGCCATGGCGATGCGTACAGCGAGGTCGGCGAGTTCGTTCCTGCTGTCCTGTATGGCCTGCTGGAGCTGGGCGAGCGTCTCTTCGGCCTCGGCGACCTGCCGGGGCACGAAGCTTTCCAGCAGGTACTCGGTCAGGAGTACCCGTGGGATGCGGTAGCTCCGCTTGCCGGTGGCGATGTAGCTGAGCCGGTTGTCCTGCAGGAGGTACAGGACGGTGCGGGCGGTCACTCCGAGCACCTTCGCGACCTGGTCGACGGTGAGCATCAGCTCGCCGGTCGGCTCGCGGGTGTCAATGAGGTCCGCGACGACCTGCTCCGGCGTTGTTGCCGTGTTTGCGCTGGTCATTGGCACCTCCCGATTGCTTCGTGATCTTCACTTGAAGATCAACGCGACTTCAAGGACGACGTTACACGGTTGTTCGCGAAACTCAAGTCGTTTCGCGAAATTTCGCGAATCTTCGGACAATTACGTTCAGTAACCATCATTTCGCGAAAAGCGTGCCGTTTCGCGCACCAACTGGTACCGTTGCGCCGTGCCGCAAAAACCGAAGATCCCGACAAGAACCGAAGGAAGTAGGTTGCCGTGCTGCCCTCGCCGCAAGACGACACCGCCCTACCGCCCGACGCCGCCCTTATCCAGCGACGACGCACCCAGCGGGGACTCGAAGGGCCTCTAACCGTCACCCGATGTGCTGAGATGCTCGCCACCTACACCACGAAGCCGTTCACCGACCGCACCTGGGCCAACTACGAGCAAGGCAAGAGACCCATCCCCGACCGAGAGTTCGTCCTCATGGGCCTCGTCGTCGGCGCGACCCCGGAAGACGCGGAAGCAGTCGGCCGGGCCGAGGCCGGCAAACTCCTGCGACAAGAGATCGAACGCCGCCGCGCGCCTATCGTGAGCGGCGTACCCAAGGAAACGATCGAGCGGCTGGAACGGGCGGTCCAAGAGATCAACGCTCTGCCCTTCAGCGAAAAGCAGCGGAACGCGATGGTCGAGGTGCTCATGCGGAAGGTGAACCTCATGCTTGACCTCGACCGTCAACAGGTGGACATCATGCGAGACGGAACGCCGTGACATTGCGGACACAGGATTCCGTGACATTACGGACACCATAAATTAGGCAAACTCCAAGGGATCGCCGGTCAACCAAACCCGTGTGTCTCGCGTCATGGCGCCGATATCAGGGCTTTTGTGTGCGCTTGCCGAAGGCGTGCGCTCACATGGCCAACATTAGCCATGACAGGTTTTAGTCATGACATTTACTGGACGAACATGATTCGGACGCTTTACAACTAGTTGTCACGCAGTCCGTGACCATGGTCATGTCACGTCGGCGCACCCACGGGAAACGATTTCCCGACCACGACGATCTCCCTGGAGTACACGCATGTCTAACCTCGGCCGCCTCCGTCTGCCCGCCGCCGCCCTGGCCCTGGCGATAATCCTGTCCGGAGCCACCGCGGCCTACGCCGACGAATCGACCGCCACCCCGATCCCCACCCCCACCATCGCCCCGACCCCCACCCCCACGCCGACCGACCCTGGCGTCACCAAGACCGTGACCACCTCCACCCAGACCGTCACCAACCCTGACGGCAGCAAGGTGATCACGAAGACCCACATCACCACCGTCGTCACCGTCACCACCATCCCGGCGACGGAACCCACGCCCACGGCCACGCCGGGCACCTTCCCGCCCGTGAGCCCGCCCGTGAATGGCACCAACACCACGGGCGGCATGTAACACCCTCTACACCAACCAACCCAGCCGAGGCGGTTCCATAGGGATCTCCTCAACCGGCACCACCCCCTCACAAGGATCTTTTCGTGCCCCTACAGGGAGACAGCCGTGAGCTGCACCTTTATGAATACCTAATCGACAACGGACCCACCTCTGCGGAAGACCTACAAGGCGTCGTGGAGGACCCAGAGCAAACTCTGGACTGGCTACGGGAGAACGGGTTCATCGTCGGTGACCCACCCCGCGCCCGGCGCCCACGTCACGCGCTGAGCGAGGCCCTGGCGGAGGCGGCCGACACCCTGGAACGCCTGACGCATCTCATGCAGAACCTGGACCAGCGCTACGAGTCCAGCGAGCACTACAGGAGCATGGGCGAAACCGTGTCCATCCTGACCAGCCGAGAGGAGGTCACGGACACTTTCGACTACCTGCAGGGCACCGTCAGGCATGAGTGGATGCAGCTCATCACTGGACCGTTCCTCCCTCTCGCTGGACCCCTCCCTCCCGAGCAGAGCACCGTCCCCATCGGCGACCTCAACTGCCGGCGGCGAGTGGTCTACGAGAAGGAGGTCATGTCGAGCCCCTCCGTCATGGAGGGCCTGCGCAACACGATGCGGTGGGGAGGGGCACAGATCCGGTTCACTCCTCACCGGCTGCCGACGAAACTGCTCGTCGCGGATGATGTCGCGCTGACGCCGCTGGAGGAGCGGGGCGGCCTGCCCATGATGATGATCAAAGCTCCTCCGCTCGTCGCAGGCCAGATCGCCCGCTTCGAGGAGGAATGGGAGCGGGCGATCCCGTACAACGCCGACATCGTCCGCGCACCTCAGGAGCTGGGCGTGCAGGACCGGCGGATCCTGCAGCAGGTCGTCGCTGGCGAAACCGACAATGCGATCGCCCGCCTGTGTGAGTGCTCCCCGCGGACCGTGGGCCGGTCCATTGCGCGGATGCGCGAGTTGGCAGGTGTCGGCACTCGGGGACAGCTCATTCATTTCGCGACGAAGAACTGGTTATAGCCGTGATTACCGTGTCCGTTACTGGGGGATTCCTATGCTTCGCGCCGACCGCGCTTTTCTGACGTCCGTGTCCATCGCTGGGTTCTGCTGGATCGCGGCGGGGGTCGCCACCGGATGGGTCACCCTCAGCCTGGAACAGACCACGTATCCCGTGATCTACCTGCTGTGGCTGCACAGCATCGCGATCGTGGCGACCATCAACGCCGTGGCGTTGGCCGCGCTGAGGGCCTTTCAGCGTCAGCTCCGTGAGCCCGATCAGGCGTACGCGCTCGGCCTGGAGCACGGCGTCGAGCTGGCCGGCTCGATAAACCGCTAGGTGCATCACCGCGCGGCACACGAAAATCGGTGAAAAGCAGGAAGCCCCGGCCGGTGGCCGGGGCTTCATTGTTGCGTCTGGGGGTGGGCCTCTACTGCGCCTGCTTCGCCAGCGTCTCGTCGATCAGCTTGCAGACGGCGTGGAGGGTGAGGCCTTCTCCTGCCGGGTCGGCTCCTTGGGTGATCTTCACCATTTGGCGGCGCGTGACCAGGGACTTCTGGTCGCTGCCGGGCACCCCTTCGGGTGGGCCGGATGCGGCGACGAGGGCTTCGTGGAAGACCCTGGTGGGTTCCGTGATGGCCTCGTAGTAGGCGCGGGCCGCCTCCTCGAAGGCCTTCTCCGCGGCGGCTCTTTGCTCGGCAGGGGGGAGCCGCCCGGGGTTCGGCTTCTTCGGTTCCGTCATGAACATCATGATGCCATACCTCGTTTTGTTTTCGCTTCGACCTTTCGCGTTTTGCGTCGTTTGTCCGCCTTCACCAGGGCGGCTACATGATCCTCATACGCCTCATACGTCCACAGGCCGCCACAGCCGCCGACCTCCTCACGGCCGTCACACTCGATGTACCGCTCTCCCGAGACCCGGATCAGGGTCCGCATGTCGCAGTACGGGCACGGCCCGACGAGCTCCTGAACATGCACCGCCCACGGAGCAAGCGAGTGCGCCCACCTCCGCAACGCGCCAATCTCACCAAGCATGTCGTCAATCCATGGCCTCGAGGTGGCCCAGTCGACATGGAGCAGCAGCCAGTGAGCGAGCTCGGCGACGTCGGATCGCTCCGGGTAGACCAATCCGCGGTGCTCGGAGATGAGCCACGCCCAGTTCTTGAGCGTCGACGGGATGGACGGCGGCCCGATCTGGTCGTCGTCGTCGCCGTGGATCGGCGCCGCCCCGTCATGCAGCATCGCCAGCACGTCCAGCCGGGTCGGCGTGCCGGCCTCCCGGGATCCGGACACCTTTTCGCCGCCACCCTGGCCCGGGGCCTTGTGCTGTTCGAGCCACCGCATGAGCAGCGGAGTGATGCTCAGGTCGCGCTGCAGTCTGGTCACGCAGCCCTTGCAGATGAGTCGGCCGTCGTCTGCTTGGCGGGGTTCACCGCCGCCGCCGCAGCGGGGGCCGATACACAGCGGGTTCGAGTTCTCGGGCAACGCCGTCCTTCCCGGTCGGAGCATGAGGGGAGACGCTAGCTGTACCGCGAGCGATACAGCTAGCGTCAACCGCCTACGGTACGTCCTCCCTGGTCGCGACCCCGTTTGCCGCAGCCATCGCCTCGTACGACGGGTACAGCTCCGGCCAGTTGCCGCCCGGCTGCAGCGCGGACGCCGGGATACGACCATCGGACAGGGCGAGCCGCACGCCCAGGTGCTCGAACCCTTCGACGGCGAGCCACCCGGCGCACGCCAGGTCCTCTCCCGTCTTCGGGTCACCGACATGGCACCCGAACATCGGGGTGCCGGGCAGCGGCGGGATACCGGCCGCGTTCGGCCGGCACGTGGCGCGCAGCTCCTCGTATCTCTCGGCGGGGAACTTCCCTGGCTCGGCCGTCACCTGCCACGGGCACGGCCCGCAGGGGAACGTCCGGTGCGGCATTTCGTCGGTGCTCACTGTCGTGCTCCTAGTAGATGGAGATGAGGTAGTTGCGGCGGATGCGTTCGATGTCGTCGGCGTGCCGCTTCCTGTAGTGCTGCTCCATGCCGTTGTGCGGCCCTTCCGGGGTGATGCCGCGTTCGACGTGGCCGCAGTGGAAGAAGCAGTGCACGGCGATCACCTGGAACAGGCCGCTCACTCTTCGTCCTCTCGCATGACCTGGATGAGACCGGCGACCTCTTCGCACTGGCGCTCCAGGGTGCGGCGCTCGCTGGGCGTCATCCCCTGCAGGAGCGCGCGGGCGTGCTCCGCGTCCTGGTTGCCGATGGCCATCAGGATCTCCGACTCGACGAACGGCGTGCCGTACCGCACCTGCTTGTCGCTCATACCGTGGCCTTCTTCCTCGTGTAGGCCAGGCACGTGCCCTTCGAGCACTTGGGCCAAGGTTCCTTCCCGACAGCCTTACGGAGAGCAGGAGCGATCGGCTTGAGGTACCAGCTCATCGCCTCCAGGAGCACCATCAGCGGCACACCGACCGGCCCGAAAGGCTCCCAGCCGTCGACCTCGACCATGACGCGCTTACGTTCGTCGCGGCACGCGTCGCATAGCTCCAGCGGGTCGCAGGTCGTTATCAGCGACCACCGCTTGAGAATGCGGGGGGCGCGGTAGGCGGTACCCGCCGCGTACACCAGGAAGATGACATCCCACTCAGTGATCATCGCGTTGCCTTTCTCGTGCCGGGCCGCTTCACCACGGCGACAGAGAGCCGCTCCACGGTGAACACCGCCCAGAAGCCCCCATCCAGGTCCGCGGTCAGGTCCACCTCGTAGACCGCACGACAGAACGGGCACACCGCCCGCGTGTTGGTGTCCGTGAACTCCCACGTCTCCGGTGCCACGTCCGGGTAAATCCAGACGTTCCGGTCGCAGCACGGTGCCTTGCTGACGAGCGCACCGCTGCCCCGAGGGGCCGGTTCGGTCCACCGCTGAACACGCAGACCCACCTGCAGCCCGCCCGGGGGAAGCGGGTGGCCCGCCAGGACCATCGGCGGCACGGCCGGCGCGGGGTCGGCGTCCTTCCTGCGGCGCCGCTCCACCACGTCGTAGCCAGCACGGTCGAGCGCGGCCACCAGTTTGTCGGCCATGGTCAGCCGGTATTCGGTGCTGGTGGCGTGAGCGACGCCGGTATGGCGCAGCTCATCGGCCAGCACGGAGACCGCCCCGGTCAGCATGGCTCGACCTCCGCCCATTCGATGTTGAAGCGGTCGACGAGCTTCTGGACGATGCCGAGAGCGACGCTCCGGTCCTCGGCCTCGTCGGCGTCCTCGATGTAGCTGTACTCCTGTCCGCCTTCGTTCTTGTCGAAGTCGTAATCGTCGGCGTATTCGACGGCGAACAGCTCCGGCCGGTAGGGCATGTGGTCCTGCCAGGTGCCTTCGTAGTGCTTGGCGTCCTTCTTGGCCTGGTCCAGGATCTCCTGGATCTTGACGCACGCCCGGTACAGGGTGAGGGGGTTCTCGTGCTCGCCATTGACGGTGGTGGCATCGACGTCTACCGTCTCGGCCAGCTCGGCGGGCTCGCCGGGCCGGACCAGCAGCAGCCCGACCACCTGGGCGATTTCGTCGCGGGTGATGTATCCGCTCGCGTCGCCGCTCATCCCTCATCACCTTCAAGGAGTCCGGCGTTCAACGCCGCCTCGGCGGCGAACTCGTTCTGCACGTTCGGGAACACGTTGGCGCAGATGTGCGCGTCGTAGCCTTCCAGGTGAGGCACGAGCGCGACCCATCCCTCATCGGTGAGCTGCACGCCGTGGAACTCGTCCAGGTAGCTGATGAACCAATCGCGGTCCAGGTAGTTGACGGCGACCTCGCCGACTTCAGCGAGGTCTAGCAAGGCCCCCGTCGCGTTCCCGTCGTAGTACTCGTCGATCAGCTTTCGCATGGCCGCATACTGTTCGGGGTTCATCGCTTGATACCTCCGGTGATGGCCTTGAAGACGTCCCGCACGAGGCGGGCGTCACCGAGCGCGGTGTGCCTGGTCGCCGGATCCTGGCTGACGCCGACGATCTCCCATGCCAGCGTCTTCGTGGCACCGGCAAGCCAGTCCTGCACGTACGGGGCGGTCTCAGGGCTGAACGCTTCGTCAACCTTGCCGTCCATCAGGGAAAGGCGGCCGTGGACGTAGCCGGTGAGCATGACCCGGATGTCCTCCATCCGGTGCGATGCGGTGAGGATCTGCCCGTTCTCCCGCAGGAACTTCTCGATGAACCTCCGGTCGAACGCCGGGTTGTTCGCGACGATGATTGCGCCGTCGAGCTGCTTGGCGAGTTCCAGGGCGATCTGCTCGGCGGAGTAGTTGCCGAGCAGATCGCCCTTCCTCCCGGTGATCGAGTCGGTGCAGGCGAGCTGGACGCCTTGACCGACCGGCTTGTCCAGGACGACGGCCCGTCCGTAGTAGCCGCCGATCCGGGTGGCGTTGGGGTCGGCGTAGCGCATGTCCGCCCGGACCTGCCACCACGACTCCTGGTCGCCATCTTCGGGCCGGGTGGTGTTGTAGACGCTTGTGGCGATCTCCCACAGGTCGCCCAGGTCGGGGTCCAGGTTGGTGGTCTCGGTGTCGAGGAAGACGTACTTGGTCATGCGGGTGTCCTTTCGGCTTGGCCGGTAAGGGTTGGGTGTGCCTGGATGTTCCAGGACGGGGTGGCGGCCCACGTGGTGGCGCCGATTTAGAAGAGAGAGGACTGGAGGGGCTTGGCCACCGGGGCGGTCTTCTCGCGGGCCATCCTCATGACGGCCATGCAGTGCCCGCCGCCGGGCGCGTAGCCAGGAACGTGACGGTTACCGCCAGGTGTCCGGTACTCCCGCACCGGACCCCCCCGGTCGAACCATCCCGGCGGGTACGCGACGCGGGCGGCTGCCTCCCACCTCGCGAGCGGCTTGCCCTCGTACGGCCGAGACTCCATCACGGGCATGTCCCGCCAACCGGGATAGGCGTGGTCGCACCCGTCCTCAGCGGAGTCGTTCTCTCGGGACCGCAGCGGCCCCACATCACCGCAGGCGCAGGAGTACCAGTACCGCAGGTGATAGTCCGGGTCCGCGACGGTCGGCTCGAACGGCTCGGGCCTGACAACCGTCCGATAGTGAACGGAGAACCGGCATTCGCCGGTCGGCGCCGTCTGCGGGTCGTCGTCCATGGTGTCCTTCCTCAGAACAGGGCGAAAGGGTGAGGGGTGGTGGCCCGGCCGGGTTGCCGGGCCACCAGGTCAGGGGTCAGTCAGGCAGTTCGATCAGCTCGCGGTACGCCTCCTGGGCCACCTCGATCTGCCGCTCGGACAGGAAGCTGAGCAGGTCACCGTGGTCGAGCTGATCGACGACTTCCGCCGCCGTCATCGCGAGGCACCGCAGCTTGTCCTCGTCGAACAGGTCGGTGATGCGGGCCATCAGTCGCCAGCCTTTCCGCTAGCGTCAGCGGCCAGCGGGCCGGGCCAGGCCGGGCGGGCGAGGTCGGGGCGCAGCCGGCCGGGCAACGTCACCGGGGCGGGCTTCTCCTCCGACTCCGGGTCGACGGTGCTCCAGATGTCGATCGCGGTGGCCAGGGATTCCGCCCGCTCGGCGTTCGTGGCGAACAGCTCGGCCATGACCCGGTAGCCCTCGTTGGTCACCAACGGTGTTTCGGCGCCTGCGGCGTGCGCGGCCTGGTGCTCCTTGGAGGCTTTCGTCATGTACTCGGCGAAGCCACGCAGCGCGGCGATGATGTCGTAGCCGCGGCTGGCGAGTATCTGGTGAGCCCGCTGCATCCGCTGCAGCTCGGCATCGTCGACGTAAGGCATTTCTTGCCTCGTCCTTTCTGGGGTGATGCGGCGGCCGTACGACACGGCCGCCGCGAGGGTGGTCAGGAAGTGGGGGCGTCGACGAGCGTGGCCTCGACGACCGGAGCGTTCTTGGTCCAGTCCTTCCAGTGCAGGTCGTAGATTCCAAGGCGGTTCGGTTCGACGACCCAGGAGCCGTCGCATGCGATTGCGACGATCTGGTTGACCTTCTGCTCGTCGCCTTCCTCGGCGGGCTCGGCAAAGGCGACCGTCCGGTGCGTGGTGTCGTCGTCGGCGGGCACGGCCTTGCATACCGGGCAGGGCACCGTCAGCCATCTCTGCAGCAGGCGGAGATGCTTCACGGAGAAGCTGGCCAGGGCTTCGAGGTAACCGGCGTCGTCGGTGTAGTACGTCCGGTCGCCGATGACTTCCCGGTCGGAGCAGCTGTAGAAGCTGTCGTCGCCCAGGTGGTCCACCCACAGGTCCGGATGATCGTCGAGGTAGGCGGCCAACGCATCCGCCGTCACTCCGACGTGGATCGGGACCTCAAGGTCGAACTGGTAGGTGACCAGTTCTTCGGCCCTCATTCGGATCTTGCGGGTCTCGTGGGGCAGCGCCTCTTTGATGTCGTCGGGCGGGGTCGGCGGGTAGCAGTGGGTGGGGTTCTCCTCGGTGTGATCCCAGTCGTCGGGGCGGCCGTTGTCGGCGTCGTTGCAGATGGGCTTTTTGCACCCGGTGCAGGCCGTTTCGATGTTCAACGTGACGGGTTCGGTGTCCACGCTTCTCCTGGTCTCTGGGTTGGTCAGGGGCGGGCGCCGGGTAGCGCCCGCCCGTCGAACGGTGGTTTAGGCGTTGAGGGCGCGCTGGCCGGTGCCGACGCGATTGCGGTTGCTGCCGCCGAGGTCGGCGCGGTCGCCTGCCTCGCGGCCCGCGAAGTAGGCGCTGGTGTCTCCGACCTTCTGCCTCTTGACCGAGCCAGCGTTGGGGGTCATGCGGTCGAAGTAGTCGGAGACCGCGGCGTCGCGGTCACGCAGGACCAGGTCAGTGGACCGGCCCGCGACGTGCGTGGTCTCGACGGTGGCGGCCTTCTCAGCGTCGCGGAGCTTCTCCCCGACGCGGCTGGCGAACCCGGCCATGAAGCTCTTGCGGGCGGTGGCGAGGCCCTTGCGCCCGGCGGGGGTGACGGTGGCGACTTCCTTGGCCATCTGCAGCGCCAGGGAGGCGTAGAGCATCTGGACGGCGTCGAGGTCGCTCTGGTAGCCGGACACCATCACGTACGTCTTGCCGTCGAGCTTCCACAGCAGGGTGCGGCAGTGCTTGGCGCTGGCGATGGCGCTGAGGAGGGCGCATCGCTCGGCCTGGTGGGTCTTGTCGATGATGAGGGGGATGCTGGCGAGCTCGTCGGTGATTTCTCCGGCGGCGGCCAGGTGGGCGCGTTCGACTCCGAACTTGGCCATGAGGGCGTAGGCGCGCTCGCGGTAGGTCTCGGCTTCGATCGCAGGGGTGCCGGGGTGTTCGGCGACGGCGAGAAGCTTGCGGATGAGTTCGAGCTTCGCGGCGGGGGCGTCGGTCACTGGGTGTCTCCGGTGGGTTGGTGTTAGCGGTTTTGCTAGCGTGAGTTGGGTTTTTCTCACGTTCGCGTGTTGTTCGATCTTGTCTCATCCTCTCATGGTCGTCAGAGTTTCGCAACAACCCTAGGACGTGCTGAAACGCTCTCTGAGCGGCCAAGACTCGCGAAACGTTCCTCCGTCAGCACTCATGATCAAAAACGCTCACGCTAGCACTCAGGCTCGCGCGTAAGCCATCAGCGGCCATGTCGGACACTCCGTCGCGCCCTGGTCAACGGCCCAACCGAAACGCAAGCGGTGTCGCTTGCAGAAAAAACCGAAACGCGGGAAGGTAGAGAGTCAGCACTCCACCCACCAGAGGAGACACGGCCGCCCATGTCCCGCACCTCAGCCACAGCCACCCGCAAGGGCAAGGCGACGAAAGCGGAACCGCAAGCGGCACCTTCTCTGCGCACCAAACGCCGCCAGGACAAACCCACCCTCGGCACCCGCATCACCTACCACACCAACGAACGCCTCACCGCGGCCAACGAACACACCGGCCTCGGCATCAGCGGCATCGTCGAAGCCGCCCTCATCGCCTACCTCGACTTCCTCGGTATCCCGCCCGACGCGAAGCCGCCCCTCAGCCCAGACGGCACCCGGCCCAAGCGGGAACGCAGCATCAAGAAGCGCACCCGCCGCAGCCCAGAGGAAATCGACGACCAGCCCATCGCGCCCCGCATCAGCCACCAGACCAACGACCGGCTCACCGTCGCCTGTATCGAGACCGCCACCGGCCCCCAGGACATCGTGGAAACCGCGCTCAAAGCATGGCTCCGCAAGCAAAACATCCCGCTGTACCCGGAAACTCCCGGCGAACGCAGAGCCCCGAAGAAGCGCACCTGACGCCCCGCCCCACCGGCCCGACAGCGAGGTATGCTGACCCCGGACCAGCGAAAAGGCCACAGAAAGGCCGCCACCGCGCGAGGGTGGCGGCCTTTCTGCGTGCTAGGCCCGATGACTCTCCATAGGCCAGCCCTTTCGCTGGCACCTTGGACGCTTCAGATGTTCTTGATGCGCTTGATCATCTGCGCCGCTTCGGTGTCGGTCAACCGACCGCCCTCGGGCATACATCCGTGCTCGCACGGCAGGCCGTCGACCGCGCCCCACAGACGGCAGATCAGCGGACGCACCTCGTACGCCTGACACCGGCCGTCGCCACCGAGAGCCGCACACGGCTCAGACGTAGCCACCACGGTTCGTCGCTTCCGGACCAGAGCAGCGACCGACGTCGGGAGCTGAAACCCCGCCTCGGCCATGCGCTGAGCCTCACGCCGGCCTCCGGCGATCGTCGTGCAGTGCTCCTGACACAGGCCCTTGCAGCCCGTGCTGGGCACCTTCGCGTACAGCTCATCGAGGAGCTGGTCTTGCCGGTCGGTCCACTCGCTCACAGCGCCGCCTTCGCGACCTGGTCCAGGGCCTCGCGCAGCCGCTCCAGAGTGACACCACGCTCGCCACCCAGACCGAGGATGCGACCGATCACGTCGAGCTCGTCGAGATGCTGCATGGGGGTCACGAGGTCGACCGGCTCGACCAGCGCGGCGCGACCGTCCCTGACCGCCCACGTGGCCGCCGCCTTGCCATCACCCTCGTTGTCGACGACCTGGGCGTGCAGCTTGAGGTACGGGAACGCCGCGGCGATGGTCTCCCAGTCGGATGTCAGCTCCTCTACGGTCGGCCACTTGCCGACGTTGTACGTGGAGCAGCCGATCTGCCCGTCCCAGTCGCACCAGCCCTTCGGGCCGCCGATCCACGACGACGCGATACGCGCGTTGTCCAGGTAGTGCAGCCGCAGGATGCCCATCCGCTTGCGCCACTCTCTCGTCGCGGCCCAGCTCGCCCGTAGCGCCTCGATGCCGCCGCCCTGGGGCTCGATCGGCAAGCCGTACTCGGCGGCCACGCCCTTCACCGCCACCTTCCACGCCTGGTCATTGACGGTCATGAACCAGTCGTCGGTGCGGATCAGAATCTCGTTGGCCTGCTCGCGCGTCACCGGGTCACCGGCGACGAGCAGCCTCGGCCACTTCGTCAGGTCGGTCATGAGGGGAACTCCATATCGAGGGTCGGTTGTGCATGATTGTCCCGGATCTTCTTGGCCCGGAAGTAGGTGGCGGCCAGGTCGTAGCCGCCGCCGGGGGCCTTGCCCGGCTCGTGCCGCGAGAAGGCTGAGTCGCGGCGGATAGTGACGATCGGCCCGCCGGCCTCCAGCCAGCCGATCGGGTAAGCGCGCTTCACCTCGGCCAGCCACCGCTCATACACCTTCTTTTCGTACAAGGCGGTGGACGACGGCGGCAGCACACCGGGCAGGTTCCGCCAGCCGGGCCAGGCGTGGTCGTGAGCGTCCTCGACCGCGTCTTTCTCCGTGCGACGGTCCTGGCCCTCCCACTCGCAGCCCAGGCATGCGCCGCGTTTGGTCGCCTTCTCCCGGCTTTTGCCCCACCAATGCAGCACGGTCGGCCGGTGCTCAGGCGCGGTCGAGGTCGGATGCTTCCCGCCGAGCTCGTTACCGGGATGGGTGATGTAGATGCACCACAGCCCGCTCTCCTCGCCATGCCGGACCGTCTGCCACAGGGTGTGCCATGCGACAGCGCCGCGCGGCTCCCCGCTCATGCGGCTTCCACCTGCGCCTGCGCGATCTGCCACCTGGTGACGAGCTGTTGCGGTGTGCTGGGGTCGCGAGGCTCGATGATGGCCTGAACCAGCCCTTCCTCGTGTAGGTGCCGGAGCGCGTTTTTGACCAAGCCAACGCCGTCCAGGCGGAGAACCTTCGTGAGGTCCCACGCGGAGAATCTGCTGTTCGGCCATGCCTGCAGGTGCGCGAGGATTTGCGGCTTGTATTCGTGGTAGCGGACAACTCTGCGGCCCCTGCTCACGCCGAGTTGTTTCTCGTACCGGAAGATGGTCCGCTCGCTCACGCCGATCCGCTGCGCCAGCGCGACAGGATTCTCGACGCCTTCCAGCAGGAGCTGCAGATACCGCTCCATCCGCTCGTCTCTCTGCTTACTCACTGTCGGCCTCCGCCTCCCCCATGAGGGCCTCGACCACGCCCTCAGCGGGCTGCAGGTGAGCCGCGGGCGGCTCCCAGTCCGGGCGGGTCGCGACCATGGCCAGGAACACCCAGTCCGGCAGGTTGGCCCACGTCTCCGGGTGGAGTCCGTGCCTGCGTTCGGTGACGATCATCAGGCCAGCCGAACCGTCCTTTTTCCGGTTAGGTCCGCTCAGCTCGTACAGGTCCAGGTCCCAGCCGTGTATGGGCCTCCAGACCCACCGGCAGTAGACACTGCGGGGGAAGAAGTCACGTTGACCTGCCCGGACGATGGGCTCGGCGGCCGCGAAATCGTCTTCGACGATGAACGTCACCTTCCGGCGGGTGACGCTCATCCAACCTTGCGCGGTCTCGGCCGGCTCGGCGGTCGGCTCGGGGTCGAACAGGGCGTAGTTCTCCATGTTTGTGTCCTTTCAGAACAGGGCTTGTTGGTCAGGAGCAGGGGTCGGTGGCTTCCGCTGCTGCGGCACCTTGAGCCACGACGCGAGGTCGTAGCCGCCGTCCCATGCGTCGAGAGGTGCGGGCGGCGCAATGGCACCCCGGATGTTCTCCGTCGACGGCGGGGTCAGGTACAGCGGCGCGTGCATCAGCTCTGAGCCAGCCCGTGCAGGAAGGACTTGAGGCGGGCGAGCTTGGCTTTGCCGAACCCCTTGATTTCGAGGAGGTCGTCGTCGCTGCGGGCGGCGAGTTCGCCGATGGTGAGGATGTCTCCATGCAGCATCAGCGGGTTTCGTACATCTCTGTGCGTGTCGGGCAGCACCTTGCGAAGACCGATGTCCATCCGCAGGTCGGCCCACTTCACCAGGTTGGCCACCGTCGAGTTCTGGGCGCCGAGCTGGGCCACGATCTGGTCGCGGTAGCCGCGGACCTCCGCGCCGTACTCGGCTTCGGCCTGGTGCTGGGGGCACTTGCCGGGTCTGGCTCTGTCGCAGTCGAAGCAGTCGCCCAGCATGGGTTGGTCTTCGGCCTGGTCGGCGTAGTCGCCGAGCCGGTCGCAGATGTGATCCCAGATTTCATGGGTCAGGGTGATGGTCATCATTCGGTCCGGGTCGATGCGCACGGGTTCTCCTTCAGAGGCAGGGGGTGGGTGTTGTCACGCCGCTTGGCAGATGCGGCACCACCGGTCGCGGGGCGCCCACCAGGAGCGGCAGCCGTACACGTGGGTGCCGTGGGTGACGAGCAGGTGGTGTTGGAAGGCGTTGAGCGCGCCGCCCTGGTGCAGGCCCGTCATATACGGCGAGTCGAGCTGGGAGGTGTGCGGCAGCAGGCAGCGGACACTGGCGTTGCCGATGCCGCCCCAGCGCTCCCCGGTCCCGACCGTGATCCCGGCGACAGCGACGTCGACGACCCCGCCGCCGGACACGTCGATGCCGTCGATGCGCTGGTGCTCGTGCACCATGTGGCCCGCGCACGGCTCGGGGCGATGTCCGGGCCAGCCCAGCCGGGCGTTGATCTCGTCGATGGCTGCGGTGACCGGCGCGTAGAAGTTGTCGCTGGCGGGTCCGCTGTTCCAGGTCATGCGATCTCCTTGTGAAGAGGCGGCGCTAGCCGTACTGATAGCAGTACGGCTAGCGCCAATGGGGTCAGCAGGGGATGACGACGATGACTGTCCGGACGGTCGTCCCGGACGTCTTGAAAGCATCTTCCGGAAGCGGGATGATCTCGCCTCCTCGGTCCTCAACGAGCTGCCGGAACTCAACGGCGACCTTCACCTTGTGGAAGGACACGCCCGCGCCCATGACGGCGACGAGCCGGCCGCCCGGCTTCACGAACTGCAGGGCGTGGGTGACGTGCGCGATGTCTCTGCCCTCGGAGAACGGCGGGTTCATCACCACCCGGTCATAGGTGCCGAGCTGCGCCGTGTCCGTCTCCAAGAAGTCATGGCGGTACAGCAGGCTCGCGCCAGGGACACGAGACGCCAGGACTTCCATAAAGCCGTTGTCGATCTCGACGCAATCCACGATCGCGCCCGCGTCGACGACGGCCGCGGCGATGTTGCCGGTGCCAGCCGAGGGTTCGAGGACGGTCATGCTGCGCTGGATGTCGGCGAGCTCCATCATCTGTTCCACCACGGCGGGCGGGGACACGAACGCCTCCCGGTCAGCGCCTACCGTCATGTTGCTGAGGGTCTGCGCAGCGGCCTTCAGCTTCTCGACGTCGATCGTTGGCACCTCGAATTTCGGCTCGGCCGGCGCCTTCTTCGCGGGCCGGTTCGTCGCGGTGACGGCCGGGCCGTCTTCGCTGTGCGGGCACTCGACAGCGAGGATGTCGGTGAACTTGACCTTGTCGGGCCAGGAGTAGCCGGACTCCACGCTCACGGTCACCGTGTTGACCTTCACGACGCGGCGGCGCCGGTCCCGCATCCAGTAGGTGACGAGGTCGCCGACGTGGACGTTGTGCTTGCTCCACTCGACGAACGTGCCTGCCTCGACTGCGGCGGCGAGCTGCGCCCGGTCGTATTCGAGCTGGTTCTCTAGCTGGGCTTTGCGGGAGAGCTGCATCTCCCGGTAGTCGCCCTTGGCGGGCTCGTGGATCTCGGTGTAGTACGGCTTGCCCTTGTGGTCGAGGTGCCTGCGCTTGTAGCCGTCCAGCGACTTCTGGATCTTGCGCAGCTCAGACTCGGCCGTCTTGATGCGGCGCGCGGTCACGGCCGGAGTCGCGGAGCGACGCATCTGGTTGCCGACCGCGTTGGCGCGCCCGGCAGCGCTCTGTGCCTCTTTGTCTTCGGCGATGCTGGTCCGCATCGCCTGGTGCATGCGCGCCTGGTCGCGCCGCGCGCCCCGCTCGGAGTGGTGGCCGACCAGGATGGGTTGACCACCAGCGAACCGCTCGCCGATCTGGTTCGCTCGCTCGTGCGCGGCCGCGGCCTTGCCGGCGTGCCGCTCGGCCCTCGATTCGAGCGCGTCGCGTCGGTCGTCGAGCCGGTCGGCCTTGTCCTCCAGGACCTGGGCGCGGTCGCGGTGCTCGTCGTCGATCTCGACCGTGACCTCGAACTCGGCCTCGCGGAGGGCCTTCGCCGCGGCGTTGATGGCCCACCGGTCAGCGATCCGGTCACGGGAGTTCCGCAGGCCGATCATCCGGAGGGACGGGAAGAACTTGAAGCCGCCGTTCTCCCACTTGCGGATGATGTCGTACACACCGTCGCCCTTGACGGTGCCGTACACGAGGGTGCCGTCCTCGTGGTTGTGCTTGATCGTGATCAACTTTCCTCTTTCTGGGTTGGTCGGGCAGGGGCGGCGGTGGGTGGCCGCCGCCCCCTCGGTGGTGCAGGTCAGATAACGGCCGGGTTGTCCGCGGTGCGGCACAGGTCCCGGTGCATGTAGCCGAGCTGGAACTGATCGGCGCGGCCCTCGATCGCAGCGGCCCGGGTCTTCACCTTGAGCAGGGAGGCCGGGTCGTCCTTGTCGATGGAGCCGATCTCCAGGTCTTCCGGCATCGGGTCACCGGGCCGGACGACCTGCAGGAACCACGCCTGCGCCTGGACGCCGTGCTCGCACACCGGGATGCGGGTGAAGGCGTCACGGCTCTTCGGGGCCGGGTGGAACGGCACGCTCAGCCATGCGTCGTCCCACGGCAGGCTCAGGCCATTGGCCCAGGTGCCGAACTGCTCGGGGAACTCCGCGATGATCGCGGCGACGTCGTAGTTCCGGCCCACGCAGTGCGTGTAGATCTTCCGCACGATGGCCTGCGGCGTGATCTCGACCAGCAGCTCGGCGTCGTCAGCGCGCCAGTGCTGGGCCAGGTCGTCGAGGTTCCCGGCCGCGTAGTGGCGGCCGTGCATCCATTCGCCGTACCAGGTGGGGTTACCGATGAGCGGCCGGGGCGCGTTGACGACGGCCAGGCCCTGCGTGCGGATCGCGTGGTCGTGCTCACCCCATCCGGGGGTTCCGGCGAGGACGTAACGCTTCCGCAGGATGTCGGTGCTCATTGCTGTGGTCCCTTCGTGCAGTCGTGAAGCAGGTGGTTGTCCATGGCGGCGTCGAGCAGCGCGATGGTGGTCTTGCCGCTCTCCCATGCGGTGCTGGCCATCTGTAGGCACAGCGGGCAGAGCACTTCCAGGCGCCGCGGCTGGCCGGGCCTGGCCGGGTGGTCGAAGTGGCCGTTCCGGCGGGCGCGGCGTGCGAGTTGCGCGCGGCCGGTCTTCGTGTTCGGGTTCACTCGCCGTCGTCCTCGTCGCTGTCCTCGGCGTCGAGGAACTCCAGGCAGAAACCGCCTGCGTCGCGGAGGATGCTGTCGAGGAGCTCCTCGACTTCTTCCCGCGTCGGGACCGGCCCGGTCACGGGCTCGTACATCGCGCACGAGTCGGGGCAGGTCTCCCCCGGCTCGGTGCCGCAGTGCTTGCAGGGCTTCTTGTTGGGCACGGTGTCGCGGACGTCGAACACCCGCTCGGCCGTCCAGCCGGACCATTTGCCTTCGACGGTCTGCTCGGTCTCGCCGGTGGTCTCGTTCGTGGACTCGACGATCTTGTTGCCCTTGCGCTTGGCCAGGACCCGGATCGACTCGGCCTCCTTCCGGACCGCCCGGCCCTCCTTGCCCCAGAAGAACGCCGAGTTGACGCGGGTGGCCTGCGGGTTCTGCGCGAGCATGCCGAGGGCGTTGCCGAGGGTGCGGTGACCCATGACGCGCGAGGCGTACACCCGGAAGCCGTCGATCAGCTCGACGCTCTGCGACAGGAGCGCGGCGCCGACCTCCCTGGCGTGGATCGCGATCTGCTTGTCAGCCTGCTTGCGCGCCTTGTACGCCTCGCGCTCCTCCGGGGTGAAGTCGGCGCGGGGACGCTTACGCGTGTAGGTGCTTCCCATGGGTTGGTTGCCTTCCTTGCTATCTGTTGTGATAGCGGTAAGGGTGCTGACCCGGTTGGGTGGCCGGGCCAGCACCAGAACATTGGTCAGGCAGCGGCGGGGCGGAGGCCGAACAGCTCGGTCCCGATCAGCTCCAAGTCCTCGTAGCTGTTGCTGCCGTGGAACAGGTCGCCTTCATCGGAGTCCGAGGTGGCGAGGCCGAGCAGCCGAAGCGCTCGCTCCGCTGCGGTGATGGCGAGGATGCTGCCGTCGCCCCAGGGCCTCACCCAGTTCTCATTGTCGTCCGGCTCGGCGAGCAGCAGGTCCTCCGAGTAGGTGTTGCCGGGCTGGTGCGGCTTGCCGTTGAGGAAGAGGTTGCCGTTGCCGTCGGTGGTGAGCAGCCACTTGCCTCGGGTGATGTAGCACACGTACCCGGCGAGGCACAGCGCGGTGCCGCACCGGTCGTCACCGACGAGGCACCGCCAGGTGCCCTGGTGCCAGCGGGTGTAGAAGGAGCCGCGCCCGGGACGTTCCGCCGTGCGAAGCGCGCCGTCCTCCTTGATGCGGTCCATTGCGTACCAGAACAGGTCAGCGCCGCGCAGCTCGACCGGGCTGGTCTTGATCGTGGTCATTTCGTGCCTTCCGTGAAAAGGAGTGGTGAGGTAGGTGGGTCAGGCAGCGGCCGGCTCGGCCGGTCGGTACCGGCGGGCCACGCCGGTCGCGCGGAGCTCGTCGATCGCCCGGCGCCCGCACACGGTCCGCGGTCGCTTCCGCGCCTCGTGTCGGGCGCGGAACTCCTCGGCGGTGATGAGGTCAGCGACCCGCTCGGCCTGGTCGAGCCACATGTCCGCGTCGAACAGCTCGGGCTCGTAGTGCGTCTCGGCCGCAGCCCGGCAGCGACGCGCCTCGGCGAGGCGGCGGTCAATGCCCATTACGTGGTCGGGGCCGAACTTCGCGAACGCCTCCAGCGCGGCGATCCGCGCCTCGAACTTCTGGTCGTCGAAGTGGATCGAGTCGATCTCGACGCCGGGGTCACCTTTCCAGGTGATAGTGACGGAGCCGAACGTCTGGGTCGTGTTCGGGGATTCCACCGGGGGCCTCTCTCTCCTCAGATTGGTAGGGGTGAGGGGGTGAACGCCTGCCGCTATCTGAATTGCTAGCGGCAGGCGAACGGGTCACACGTAGTTGTCGATCCAGGCCAGGGAACCCCGGTCGAGTCGCTTCATGGCGCGGGTGACCGTGACGTAGTCGAGCATCAGCTCGTCCTTCTCCACCGGCAGGCGGCCGGGCGTCCTGGTGTTGTCGTTGGGCTGGCGGAAGTCCCCGCCCGCGCGGACATTGGCCCACTCCAGGCCCTTGGACTTGTGGGCGGTCGAGATGATCGTGTCGCCCGGTCGGGCCTTGGAGGCGTTCTTGACCTGCTTGGCGGCGCGGTTCACCGTTTCGGCGTCGTAGTTGTCGACCAGTTCCACGAACGCCCGCAGGTCGTTGCCGCGTGAGTCGGTGTCCACGTATTCCTGCACGTCGGCCCAGTCAGCGAAGGCGCACAGGTCCGGGTGGTCGGTGAGCTGACCGGCCTGGAGCAGGACGGCGGCTTCGGCCATGCGCGCGATCTCTTCCCCGCCGCCGACCAAAGCGGGGGAGCCGCCGGCCTTGAGGATGGCGAACACCTCGGCCATGGAGGCGGCGTTGGTGCGGGTGAGGACCACGTCGGGGCGGTCGACGGGGCCGATGGTGGAGCCGACCGGGGGGTGGCCCTGCAGGCGGATCGGCGCGTCGAGGAGCTGCAGCCACTTGTTGGCTTCCTCAGCGATGGCCGGGCCGAACCTGAACGACTTGGTCAGGGTCAGGACCTTGTCGGCGGGAAACGTGTTCAGGATGTCGATGCTGCCGTTCCACCCGTTGATCGCTTGGGCGGAGTCGCCGACGATGATCCGCTGCGTTGAGGACTGGGTGCCCAGGTAGAGGCTCTCGGCGGCGCCGTTGGTGTCCTGGCACTCGTCCACCATGATCAGGCGGTACGGGAGGGTCAGGTTCGCCCTGGCGACGACGATCTGGGCGATCTTCAGGTAGTAGTCGTGCGTCCAGATCAGCTTGCCGTCCTTGGAACGGATGTCGGCGCGGGCCTTCTCGGTGATCGGGAGAATGAGCTCCTGCAGGCGGGCGATGTCCTGCGGGTCGTTAATGTTCGCCGGGGCCTTGATGTGCTCGGGGCCCAACTCCAGGTCCGCCGTCTTGCACCAGGCGTCGATGGAGGCCATGGCGAGGCTCGCCTGCTGGGCAGCCGACAGCTTGACGTCGCCGTTGATCCAGGCGGAGCCGGACAGGCCCAGGATGTTGGCCTGCTGCTTGGAGGTCTGCCGCCGGGGGATCTGGACGCCGTTGACGGTTGAGCCGCCCATCCGGTCGAGGTGGTGGCGCCAGTGGTTGGCGACGATGCGCCGCGCGTAGGAGTGGTTCGTGTGGACGTCCACGTTCGATGGCATTTTCTCCATCAGCTCGCGGCGGACGCTGGCGTTGTAGACGACGCACAGGATGCGCTCTTTCGGCATCTCCTTGGCAGTGGCCACGAGGGTGCTGGACTTTCCGCAGCCTGCCCCAGCCTGGACAGTGATGGTGTTTCCGTCGCGGGCGGCGTCGATGATCGACTGCTGCTCCAGGGTGGGGGTAGGTGCCACGGCGGTGCCTTTCTGGGGGACTGTCGCTAGCAATGTTGCTAGCGACAGGAAGGGGGGGTTGGTCGGGTGGAGCTGGGTTACCGGTCGGCAGTGGGTGCCGCGTTCCGGGCGTAGTAGTCGCGCCACATGGATGCGACCTCGTTGGCGGCGAGCTCGAACTTGGCCGGGTCGCTGCCGCGTGCGGCGTCGCAGGCGGCGTTTTCGATCCGCCAGGCGAGGTCGGCCGCCCGCTTGGCCTTGTCGTAGGAGCGTTCGCAGCGCTGGCGGTGCTCGGCGGTGCCGTTGAACCCCCGGTGCTCGCGGTCGCGTTCCTGCGCCCGGGTCAGGGAGGTTTCGGCGTCTTCCAGGTTGCGCTGCGGGACCAGCGCGGCGGAGGTAGCGGCGATGCGCAGGTAGTTGTTCACGGCCTGGTCGGGGGTGGCGACGAGCTTTGCGCGGGTCCGGTTGTGCATCGGGGTTCCTCCGGTCGGGGTTGGTCAGCCGGTCTGGTTGGCGTACATCGCCTCGCGGAGGGTGACGCCCTGGGTCATCGCGTAGTTGATCGCTTCCATGGCCATCCCCCGGGGCCAGCGCTGGGTGCCGAGGAGCTTGATCAGGGCCTCCTGTGCGTCGCCGTAGGCACCGTCCCAGCGGGCGAGCGTCTGGTCTTCGGCGCTGTCGAGGGCGCGCATCAGGGTGAGGAGCTGCTCGCCGAGGGCGCCGGTGGTGGGCCGGGCCTGGGTCGCGGTGGCGGTGGTCATTTCGCGCCTTTCTGCTAGCGGAACCGCTAGCGTTTTTGGGACGTTTCCGCAGCTCAGGAGTGCTTTGGAACGTCTCGATCCTCTCACATGTTCGTCAGATTTACAAAACGACCCTTTGGCGTGCTGAGACGCGAATCCGCGAACGTCTCAGAGCGTCTCAGAGCGCTTGAGAACGCGACGCGAACGACGACACGCGAGCTACGCCCAAGAGCGCTCACGCGCGATTCTGGCCACGCGTACGGGCTAGCAAGAGCGCAAGCCTCAGCGGAGAAAGCGAACATCGCGACGGGCCCCGGTGCTCCCTCGCGCCTGATCTGCAAAAACCGAACGGACGCGCAAATTCCGTTAACCGGCGGCATTTTCGCTCCCCCGTCCAGCTCGCTCCCACCGCGCCCGCCGCAACGCCACGGCGTACGCCGCCCGCCGTGCCACCTCCACGGGATCCTCATCCGGCTCCTCCAGCGCCCACGGTTCAGCCAGCGCCCCCGCATCCACCGCGGCCGCCGCGGCTTCATCCGCTCGGTTCCACCGCTCCGGATCTCTGCGCGTCCCCGACTTCTTCGCCCGGGTGGCCATCGCCCGCGCGGCGGCCGGCGAGGCCTCCGCGAGGAGCTGACGAGCATGCGCGACCGTGGCCGCCAGGTCGACCGGCCGGGCCTGCCCGTGCTCGGCCCGCTTCGCTCGTGCGAGCGCTTGCGCTCGTGTCTTCGCCGAGTTCGCACGGGCACGACGCTGCGACGGCGACAGGACCGGCTGCAGCGACTTGTCCATCCACAGCGACAGTCGGGCCTTGGCGACCTCCCACCGCGCCGGATCCCCCAGCACCCGGGCGACACCGTCCGGCGGGTTGTTCAGCGCCTCCACCACATCGGCGTGGCTCCACCCAGCGGCGAAGAACCGCTGAGCCAGGTTCAGCAGATGCTCCGGCACCTGCGGGTTCGTGTTCATGCGCCTTCCTTCAGTCGTGCTTCCATCGTTGCCCGCGCGGTCAGGTACTCCTCAGTCGGTGTGCGCCGCGCCTTCAAGACGACCACCTGGGCGGCTGGCTCGGGCTCGGGTTCGCCGTTCAACGCCAGGTCCAAGCGCCGTTCCTCCTCCTGCCACATCGCGGCTTCCTCGTCAGCGGCCTGCTGCGACGCCGACCGCACCAGCGGCGTGCCATCCGCAGCGATCCACAGGCCCATGCGGTGACGGATCCGTGACCGCATGCCCCGCTTCCGCTCGACCGTCCCCGCCAGCCGCCCCGGGTCGATGTCGCCCCAGTGCTGGCCGTCCGGCCGCCAGTTCAGCGCGTGCTCCACGTCGGCCACAGTCCAACCCGCAGCGAAAGCGAGACGCAGCATCGACCGCAGGTCCTTCACCGACAGAATGCCGAGCGTGATGCCGTTGTCCGTACGGAGCCGCTCACACGCCGCGAGTTGATCTTTCCTGGTTCCAGGCGATTCGAGACGTGGCCAGGACACGGCCGGTTCCGTGGTCACGGAGTTGTCGCGCGCGCCCGCGTTAGGGAGAGTTCTTGCAAGAGATAAACCACTAACTACGGGAGTGCAAAGATTCTCCACACCCTCGCTGACGTGGGAAAACGTCGGGCGCTCGGTGACGGTCTCGACGGGCCAGGGCACTTCGTCAGCGTCGTCGACCGCGTCGACCTTGAGGGGCTGGAGCTCGTCATCACCCAGCAGTTCGGCCGGGGCGGTCAGAGCGTACTCGGTGGCGAGGTTGCCCTGGCCGTCGTCGAACCGGCCCCACAGGTTGCCGCGCCTGGTGCGAGGCGTCGAGCCGGGCATGACGACGACGAGGAGCCCGTGCTCACGCAGCCACTTGACCAGGTAGGCGATGGTGCGGCGGGAAACGCCGACCTCTTCGCCGAGCACGATCCAGGTGGCGCCGCGCTTGGGCGCGGTCATCATGGTGGCGTCGGTGCGGGTGGCGAGCTGCCACGCCAGGTGCATGAGGTTGCGGTGCCGCTGGCGATTGCAGTGGGCACGCGCGAGGTAGTCCACCGCGTCGAGCCACGCGGCGCGGGTGGGTGCAAGTTTCTGCCCGTCCATGAGGACGGGTTGGACTGTGGACGTGATGGAGGTGCGCGCTGACGTGCAGCGACGCGCCTCTATTTCGGTTTTTTCGCAAACCGACGACAGGCGTGTTATCTTGTACTCCGAATGCAAGGTCCCCATGGGGGCACCGCGAAGCGTCCCGCTCGTCGCCGACCAAAGCCAGAGCAGGATGCAATCGCGTGAAGTGGTTACTTCAGGAGCGGCCCGCACTGCGGGCCGTTTCTCATTCAGCCGATAGTTCTCCCTTCGGGATTTGCCGGATTATTCCACAGTTGCGCGGTGTTTCCATTTGCTGAAACGAGCGCTCAGGTTGTGACGCCTGGACTCCCCCCACACCGAGTGAACGACGATCCACGCCGTAGTGGGATCTTCCCGGTACACGTCCACGTGGTCGATCACTTCGGCCAGGATGTTCCGCAGCCGATCAGCAGGCAGGCTGTCCCACTCCTGGATGAGTCCTTCGATCACCGGCACGCAATCCATCGGGTCGATCGGGTCTCGTAGGTCGTCGAACTCGGCGAGCGCGTCCAGGACCTCTTCGCGTTCGCGGAGCAGCTTGTCCCTCACCGGCTCGTAGGACGATTGCGGGATCACGTCGTTGATCAGCAGTTCGGTCTGCCGTTCGAGCGCCTTGTCAATGCGCTCCAGCTCACGGCGAAGCGCTTCCGGCCGGGACTCCTCAGCTTCTGTGACCACCTGCAGGCCAGCCGCTGCGAGAGCCGCCGCGGCCTCGATTTCTGGCACCCACTCGACGAGCACCTGCTGAACCGCTTCCTCGACGGCATCCATCGTCACAAACCGGGTTCCGCATCTGGGAACGTCGTAACGCTTGCGGTAGATCGACCCGCAGACCCACCCCATGCGGCCACTGTGGTTGACCTTGAGCGGGTACATGGTGTTGGTGCAGTAGCCGCACTTACACATTTTGGACATTGGATAGACGGCTCTCCTGGCGCGCGGCGGCAGTGCCGAGGTGATCTTTCGGTACCTCTTGTAGGTCTCCCACGTCTCCATGCTGATCACCTCCTTGTGCGCGCCGGGGTGGTACTCCTTGTTGCGGCAGCTCGACGGCTTGGCGCACCGGCAGTCGCGATGGTGGACGCAGATCAGGCCAGCCGCGAAACCCCGATCCATGACCCGCGCCAGCTCACTCGGCCTGAACTTCCCGCCGCTTGTCGTCCGGGCGCCGCGAGCGTTAACCCAGTCGGCCAGGACGGAGAAGCTCCGGTCGGCGATCCACCGGTCGTAGCAGTCCGCGAGAATGCCAGCGATACCGCTTGCATGGTCGGGCTCGTAGCGTTCCGGGCCGTCCTCGGGAGCGGCCAAGGTCCTGTCGTGGTAGAGCGGGTGACGGGCTCGGCCGCGCCGGATGTACCCGAACTGGGCGGCACCGAGCGGGGGAAGCCCACGGGCAAGACGGTTCTGGAACGCCTCGCCCCACTGCTCACCGGCACGGTCGGACTCGAACGCGGCCAGCTCGAACAGCACGCCGCGGGTGAGCTTGCCGACCGCTGTACGGGCGTCGATCTCTTCAGTCGCGGAGACCAGCTCACCGCCGGCCTTCTCAACGCGGGCGAGGTTGAGCTGATTGCCGGTCCGATTGCGTCCGAACCGGGAGTACTTCCAGACGAGGATCGCCTTGGCCCTGGCCGCCTCGACGTCAGCGATGACCGTCATGATCTTCCGCTGGAACGTCCTGCCGGAGACATCGAGATCTTCGACCCACTCGATGATGCGGAAGCCACGGCGGCGAGCCAGCTCCTTGATTGAAGCTCGCTGGATGTCGGGAGAGATCTTCTCTTCCAGCATCATCGAGACGCGGATGTAGCCGATGGCGGGGATCAGGGGTTGTTGACCTGGGGGGACATGCACGATCACACGTTACTCATTTGCGGACAATGCGTTCGAGGACGGCCTCCAGCACGGTACCGGGAGCGCGTTCTGCCGGAGGAGTGGTCATGGGGGGTATTGTGCCCCAGTCGACCTGCTCCCCAAAGCCGGAACCCCCGCGCGATCGCCCACCAGGGGGGTGCGGCCGGGGATCCGGGCGAGCGGCTTTCACGCACCGATGCAGATCATCGTGAGCCCCTGCGGATCCGGCCCGTGGAGAGACCCGCGGAGAAAGACGTGCCCCTCCCGCAGGCGCGGGGCGCTCGCATGCCCGCAGGAGGCAGGGGACGCCGGGCGGCGCGTCCGATTCCTGCAATACCGGCGGCACCTCATCTGGCTACGTTGACCCGCATGCACACAACCGCAACCCAGATTTTCGAACCGGACGAGCAGGGATACGACGACGAGCGGCTGGGGCTCAACCGGGCGGTCGAGTCGCGGCCCGCGTACGTCGTCGCCGCCGCCTGCGAGGAGGACGTCGCCGCCGCCGTGCGGCTGGCCGCGAAACGGAGGCTGGCCGCCGGAGTGCTCGCCAGTGGCCACGGGCCCTCGCGGGCGGCCGACGGCGCGGTACTGGTCAACACCCGGCGGATGGACGGCGTCACCGTCGATCCGGCCGGCAGGACCGCGTGGGTCGAGGCCGGGGCCAGGTGGCGGCAGGTGCTGGAGCGCACCACCCCGCACGGGCTGGCGCCGCTCAACGGATCGAGCCCGAACGTGGGCGCCGTCGGCTACACGATGGGCGGAGGCGCGGGGTTGCTCGGCCGCCGGTTCGGGTTCGCCGCCGACCACGTACGGCGGGTGCGGCTCGTCACCGCCGACGGCCGTCTGCGCGAGGTGTCGGCCGACCACGACCCCGACCTGTTCTGGGCGGTCCGCGGCGGCAAGGACAACTTCGGCATCGTCGTGGGAATGGAGATCACGCTGTTTCCGGTGCCGCGGCTGTACGGCGGAGGGCTGTACTTCCCCGGGGAGGCCACCTCCGAGGTGCTGCACGCCTACACCGAATGGACGCGCTCGGTGCCGGAGGAGATGGCCTCCTCGGTGCTCCTGAGCCGAAACCCCGATCTGCCGGCCGTACCGGAGCCGCTCCGGGGCGCGTTCGTCACCCATGTCCGGGTCGCCTTCAGCGGCGAGAACGGCGGCGAGGAACTGATCGAGCCGCTGCGCGCCCTCGGCCCGCGGCTGCTGGACACCGTGCGCGACATGCCCTACGCCGAGGTCGGCACCATCCACCACGAGCCCACCGGCGCGCCGTACGAGGCCTGCGACCGCAACGTGCTGCTTCGCGAGCTGGAGCCGGCCGCCGTCGACACGCTCGTCTCCCGCGCCGGGCCGGACGCCCGGCCCCCGTTCATCACCGAGCTGCGGCACTTCGGCGGCGCCTACGGCCGCCCGCCGAAGGCGCCCAACTGCGTCGGCGGCAGGGACGCGGCGTTCTCGCTGTACACCGGGACGGACCCGGCCCCGCGGAGCCGAGAGCAGCGCGATCGGCTGCTTGAGGAGATCGGCCCGTGGAGCACCGGCGGCAGGAACCTGAACTTCCTGGGCGTCGAGGACACCGACCCCGCCGTCGTGCGCACCGCCTACCGGCCGGACGATTTCGCCCGGCTGACCACGCTGAAGGCGATCCACGACCCGGGCAACACGTTCCGCGTCAACTTCAACATCCCGCCGCGCACCGGCTGAGCGGCCCGGCCCGTACCCGCCCGCATATCAGAGGGCTTCCCAGCGTCACACCGGGGCGATATGACAGTGATGCGCGGAATATGTCGGGGGACATCGGCCATCGGACGCTGTGACGGGGAGATCATCATGACCGCACGAGTGATCATCGAGGCAGTGGCCCGGGCGGGGCTCTCGGCGGAACGGGTACGGCAGGTGGCGGGGGCGCATCCGGCCGTGCTGGCTCATCTGCGGAGCACCGACGCCGCGACGCTGCTCCTCGGCGCCGCGACGGCACTCGGGCACGACCCGGACGAGGGGGCCCGGTTCCGGGCCAACGTGTTCGACCCGCTCTCCAACCGGGGGGTCGAGCTCCGCGGCACCCTGGACCGGCCCGAGGAGGCGCAGGTGCTGCCCAGCGCCTACCGCCCCAACCCGCGGCCGGAGGAGCTCCGGGCCGCCGCGGCGATCCTGCGGGCCGACGAGCGGTTCCCCGCCGGGGACGATGTGCTGATCTACCAGCCGATGCCGCCCCTGGCCGACCGGGAGAACCCCGACGGCACCACCACCCGCCGCCCCACTCTCGGCCTCTACTCCCCCTCGGGCGAGAGCCGGCACCGGATCGTCGCCGTGGACGTCGCCGCCGGCAGCGTCGACTGGTCCCCGGCCGGGGTCAGCGTCGTGGCGCATCCCGACGACTGCGAATCGCACCTGCCCACCCCGGTGGAGAGCCTGCGCGACCGGGGCGGCCCCGACCATGTACGGCTGCGCGTCGTCGACGGCGACACCGAGCTGTGGAACATGATCGTGGTGCGGCCCCGTGCCTCGGCGCCCCAGGACCCCGGCGACGGCTCGGGGGTGGAGCTGCGGGAGGTGCGTTACCGGGGCCGGCTCGTGCTGCGCCAGGCACACGTGCCGATCCTCAACGTCCAGTACGAGGAGGACGGCGTCACCTACCGCGACTGGCAGTACGAGGAGACCCGTTTCTCGGCGACCGGCAGCGACCCGGTGGGCTGGGGCTGGCGGATCTGCGCCCAGCCGCCCCGCACCATCCTGGAGCGCCCCGACAACGACGCGGGCAACTTCCAGGGCGTGGCCTTCCACCACGCGGATGGGGAGCTGAGGATCGTCAGCGAGGTGGCCGCCGGCTGGTACCGGTACGCCTCGGAGTGGCGTCTGACCGACGGCGGCACGATCAAGCCGCGCTTCGGCTTCGCCGGGGTGCGCAACCCGCGCACCTGCATGCGCCACCGCCACCACGTCTACTGGCGCTTCGACTTCGATGTGGAAGGCTCCGCCAACGACGTGATCGAGCAGTTCAACGACACCGGCTCGGCCGCTTCCGAAGCGGTGCCGATCGTGCAGGAGGTCGCCCGCAAACGGCGTGCGCCCGCCCGGTTCTGGCAGGTCACCGACAAGACCAGCGGGCGCGGATACCGGATCCGTCCCGGCGAGCACGACAACACCACCGACCCGTACGGCGTCGCCGACCTGTGGTTCCTGCGCCACCGTCCGTCCGAGCTCTATGACGGCAACGTCGGCGACAACAACCAGGCCATGCTGAACCGGTTCGTCAACGGCGAGAGCGTCAGCGGCACCAACGTCGTCGTCTGGTACGCCGGGCACTTCCGGCACGACCAGAACGAGCCCGACACGCACCAGGGGCACATCGTCGGCCCCGACCTGATCCCCGTCCCCTGACCTCCCCTCACCTCGCGGGACGGCTCGAGATCACCCGCGAGGTGAGGGACCGGACCTCATGGTCACCCACCGGCTCAAGCGACGAAGAGGCCCCCGCGGTCTCGAAGGCGTATTCCAGTGAGTCGGCTTCGTGCCGTGGTCGTGGCACCTACGCGCCGACGTCGTCGGCCAGACGCTGGAGATAGCTCGCGAACCGCCGGCGGTCATGCTCGGCCCAGGAGGCGGTCAGCTCCTCGAAGGATCGGCGTTGCCACTTCCTGGCCCTCACCAGCAATTCCTGCCCGCTCTCCGTGAGCCGCAGGGAGGCGCGGCGCCGGTCGCGTTCGGAGGTGGCGCGGACGAGATAGCCCGCTTCGACCGCGTCTCTCACCATGCGGCTGGCGCCCGAATGATCGAGTCCGAGCCGGTGCGCCACGGTGCCCACGGTGACCGCCTCGTGTGCCTCGGCGACGGGTGCCGCGCGGGCCGGGCACGCATTCGTGGCCACGGCCTCGACGACCAGGATGTGCTGCACGTGACGCAGCTCGCCGGTCAGCTCCTCCGATGCCCGTCCGGCCCACCTGCGTGACCAGAAGCGCACCAGGCGAAACAGCGCGGGCCCTCCGTCGTCCCCCTCTTTCATGCTCGCACCCTACGGCAATTTGCATGTGATACGCACATATGATTGTGTGCGAACCGCATACACCTTCACCGGAGAAGGGACCTCCATGGCCATCGTCATGAACCACCTGATCGTCCCCGCCGCCGACCGGAACGTGGCGGCCGCGTTCTTCGCCGACCTCCTGGGCCTGCAAGTCGGCTCGCCCTCCGGGCCGTTCGCGCCGGTCAGCGTCAACGACGACCTCACCCTCGACTTCGACGATCGCCACCGGCCCCAGCCCGGCCACTACGCGTTCCTGGTCGACGACGACACCTTCAACGCGGTCATGGAGCGGCTCAGAAGAAAACCGACGATCGACTACGGCTCCGGTCCCGTGAACGGCTGGGACCGCGACATCAACCACCTCGGCGGCGGCCGCGGCGTGTACGTGCGCGATCCCAACGGGCACAGCTACGAGCTGTTCACCGCTGTACCGCAGTGATGTGGCGTCCCATCTCACTGCCTTGGCCCCAGGCCTCGAAGTCCATCGCACCCCCTGATGCGGGGTGTTGCGACGACCACCAGAACGGAGGGAAGGACGACGAGGGCTCCTTATCCGCCGAGATCAGCGTTCGCAGACGATTCCGTCACGGTCTCGGTCCTCGTACCAGTCGTATTCGGAGTCGACTCCACGCCGGTAGGGCCCGTAGCCGGCGTCATTCGCCGCTCCACATGTGGGGAAGCGTGGATCGTTTTCGCCCGACGGCGGATCAGGACTCGGGGCCGGCGACGCGACGGGCCGCGGAGTCGAGGTGCTGGTGACGTCGCACTTGCCGGACCAGATGCGCAGCCGCTCCCGCTGGGCCTTGACCTGCTCGGCGCGCAGCACCTTGATGTACTTGTCGTTCGTCTTGTACAGCACCGCCTTGCCGTACCCGTACCGGACGAGGTTGCGATTGACGAACACGCTGCCGGCGTTCCACGCGTAGTACAGGAATCGGCCATAGCGGTCCCTCGGGTCCTTGTCCGCGAGCAGATATGTCGCCTTGCCGACAGGCAAGAGCGCCGCGGTGCGCTTTGTTGCGGTGTTGAACCAGCACTTTCCGCGCTCGGGGGTGTCCACTTCCAGGAGCTGGACGCGGATGACGGGACCGGCTCGTGTGAAGCGGACGTCGATCGTGTCACCGTCCACAATCTTGACGACAGTGGCCTTCTTCGTGCCCTTCGGCACGGCGGCGGCCTCTACCGGTGCGGCCATGATCAGGGGCGCGGCGAGAGCGAGGGCGAGCAGGGACACGTTGGCGCTTCGTTTCATGGGGACCCTTCACGGGGTTGGGGCCTCGACCGTAGCCCTGCGAATCTGATCCATTGCTTTTAGTGATCAATATGCAACTTGTGAGCATCTCTCGCTTTGATGCTCTCTGGAACGCGAAAACGCCCTCGCCCACCCTCGACGGTGAAGTCCTCGATCCCCCGCCGGCCGCCGCGGCGATCGAGCAGCAGCGCGGGACCATCGGCACCGGGCCGGTGGGGCGTTCGGCGTCGGTGATCTAGCCGAGCCGTCGGCACTGTCATCGTGATATCTGAAGTGATTTCGGGGGATGTCCGGCCGTCCCGTGGCGGTCAGCACCACGTCGAGCCGGTGCCGCCTGGCCATCTCGACCACTTCGAACCCGTCGGATGCCGTCGCCGCGGCCTCCAGACCTGGCTCGGACAACAGAAGCAGGCTCAGGCCCTCCTGGGTCGGGGCTTGGTCGTCGGCGACGATTGCGCGGATGCTCACCGGCATCCTCCCGCAGCGCGGCTGCCCGTGGTTTCGGAGGTGCGGCGGCCGGCAGCCGTACAGGGGGCGTCCACGTCACGAGGCTCTTTCGTCGCGAAGGTCTCATCCAGGGGCAGACGGGCGGTCACCCGCCAGCTGCCCAAGGTCACGCCCCTACGGCGGGTTTCCGGTGTATCCCGCTCATACCCGCACGTCGGCTTGCTCGCGGACCGTTCGCCGCACATCGCGACCAGCGGGTCCTCACCGGAGCGGCCGATATGGGTAAGCAACAGTTCTTGAGTTGAGGGCGCTGGACCCTTCTCTGCTTGCACGTTCTCTGCCTGCGAACTGCGTCTTCTTCCGTTTGCTGGATCGATCACCACACGCCGAAGTAACTTCACTCTCCGTGAAGCTTTTGTCGCAGGAGTGATGAGACGGCGGCGCGGGTGAAGTCGGGAGGTGTGGGTTGGCGCTGGGAGTCGTACGAGATCTACGCGAGCACCGAGCCCCTAACAGCAAAGAAGATCTTGCCGCCTTCGAGATCGACGTCCTGGCAGGGTTCGTGCTGGCTCGCGCGTCAGCCGGGCTGACCGACAGCACCATCCGCAACGATGCCAATCACCTGGAGCTGATCCGAGACTGGTTCGGCCGACCACTGTGGGAGATGCAGCCCGAAAACGCCGATGTCTACTTCGGCAAGGTGCTGCGGGATGCCAAGCCCTCCACCCGCACCGGGCGGGCGGCGGCTCTGACGGTGTTCTTCCGGTTTCTGGAGCTCAGGCACAAGGTTGAGCTGCATAACCTCACCGGCCGGGTCGTCGAGTGTCCGCTCGATGAGGTCAACCGTCCGCGGTTATCAGTGGATCCGCAGCTGCGCATCCCGCCGACCGCCGAGGAGATCGAGCAGCTGTTCGCGGGGTGGCGCGAAGAGCTGCTGAGCTGCCGCAAGTTCGCCCCGGCGGCCCGCAACTACGCCGTGGCCCGGTTGGTCGCCGATGTCGGGTTACGGATCAACGAGGCCCGGATGCTGGACCTGGACGACGTGCGCTGGGAGCTGGGCCGGTTCGGCAAGCTGAACGTCCGCCACGGGAAAGGATCTCGCCGCAAGGGGCCCAAGCCACGGCTGGTAGCCTCTGATCAACGGCGCCGATCGCAGCCTGCGCTGGTTCATCGAAGACGTCCTTGGGCTGTTCGAGCTCGATCTGTCCGGCCCTCGCACCCCGTTGTTCCCCTCCGAGCGCAAGAACGCCGAGGGCACCTGCACCCGCGCCACGGCGGACGTGTTTCGCCGCGCCTTGATCGACGCCGTCGACCGGCATCTGCCGACCTGGTCGGGACGGCTAACGCCGCACGTGCTGCGGCACTTTTGCGCCTCCCAGCTGTATCTGGCCGGGATGAACCTGTTCGCGGTTCAAGAACTGCTCGGCCACGCCTGGACGGGTACCACGGCCAGGTACATCCACGTCCATGCCACCCACGTCGAAGACGCCTGGGTCACCGGGCAGCGCCGCGTCGCCGACCGATGGAAAGGACTTACCCGATGAAATGGAACCTGCGTCTGGCTGCCGCGAACCGCGGGATCTGGAAGGCCAGCGAATTTCAGCGGATGCTCGCCGAACGGGGCCTGGTCATCAGCGCCGGCAAGATGTCGGGCCTGTGGTCGGGAAGCCCCAACGTGGTCAAGCTCGACGAGCTCGACGTCATCTGCACCGTGCTGAGCTGCGGTGTCGAGGAACTGCTGATCCCCGAACCCGAGAGCGTGGCCGAGCCGCGGCACCACAACGATGACGAAACTGCGGCGGTCGGCCAAACTCGGTCAGTCACCCCGCGCACCGGCGCCGGACGGTCGCTACCGCCTCGATGAACTGCCCGCACTGCACCAACCCGTTGCCGGAGAAGCGACGCCGAGATCAGGTCTACTGCAGCCACTCCTGTTCAGCGTTGGCCTTCTACTACCGGCGCAAGAACGGCCAGCCGGTCCCGCCTCGCTGGCAGCATCCGGCGTTGACCGCAACTGATCCGGTGCTGCGCGCAGCGGCACGTCACGCTCAGGAACTCGGCCAAGCCCACGACTGGAACCCCTCGACCACCAGATGCGTGCTGGATGGGCTGGTCATGGTGCTGACGGGCCTTCCCGCAGGTGAGCGCGTCCCGCTCAGCGAGGTCCGATCCCGACCGCACCGCTGGGTGTCGCGTCCTCGGCTCGTCGAAGTGCTCACCGACCTTGACCTGCTCCACGACGACTCCGTTTCGGCGATCAGATCCTGGGTCGATCACGCCACCAGCCATTTCACCCCCGGCTTCATCAATCCCGTCCGGCAGTGGCTGCTGGTTCTGCTCGATGGCGACGCCAGGTCGCGCCCTCGGTCCGCGTCCAGCATCCATGTCTACTTCAGTTGCGTTCGACCGTTCCTCGATGACTGGGCGGCGCGCTACGACCATCTGCGGGAGGTCACCCGCTTCGACATCGGCGCAGCGCTCGGACCGCTCAGCGGCTCACGACGCGCCACCACGACCAGCGCGATGCGATCGCTGTTCGGATTCGCCAAGAAGCGCGGCCTGATCTTCTCCAACCCGACGACCGGCCTGAAGGTCCGCTCCGCGGACTTCTCCCTGATCCCGATGGCCGATGAAGAAATTCAAGCCATCGAGCAGTTGGCCGACGACCTCGCCGGTCGAGTCATCATCGCCCTGGCCGCCGAGAATGCCGCCCGCACTGGAGCCATCCGGCACCTAACGCTCGATGACCTCGATTTGGCCAACCGGCGAATCACTCTCGCCGGCCGTCGCCAGCGACTCGGAGACCTCAGCCATCGAGCGCTACGCCGTTGGCTTCGCCATCGTCGCACCACCTGGCCGCACACCAACAACCCACACGTCCTCATTAGTGACAAGACCGCCCATGGCATCGGCCCGATCAGCCAACAATTCGTGAAGGCGCGGATGAACCATGTCGGGTGCAGCGTCGATCGCATACGCAAAGACCGCATCCTCCACGAAGCCCTCACCGCAGGGGCGGACCCGCTCCACCTGTCGCTGGTCTTCGGAATCTCCCACAGCACAGCCACCAGATACACCGCCGTCGCCGAGCACCTGCTCGCCGACGAACTCGATCAGGCACCCAGCCGTGATCTTAATTAGACTGTCATGCTCGGAGATCTTGACCGAACTCTCCGCGTTTTCGGACCTCATCAACCGAACCGGCGCGTGTTCTCGATGAAGGTCCTTCAGTCTGGCTGAACTCACGGCAGACGTGCTGTTAACCAACGTGCTACCAACCGCCAAACCTGCTCTGAGCTGGGATAATCAGTGGTCTGCTTCGAGCTCAGCCGCCGACTGACCGGTGGCAGGGCGGGCCGTCGTCGTGAGCTCGGGGACGTACTTGTAGATGGTCGAGCGGCTGACGCCAAGCAGGCGGGCGATGGAGGAGACGGTGTTTTCCGGCCGGGTGAGCAGGTCGCGGGCGTGCCGGATCTGCTCGGTGGTCATCGCCGGCGGGCGTCCCAGACGCTGACCGCGAGCGCGGGCGGCGGTCAGGCCCTCGTGCGTGCCCTCCACGATGAGTTCGCGGATGAACTCCGCGAGCGCGGCGAAGACATGGAAGACGAGCCGGCCGCCGGGGGTGGTGGTGTCCAGCGCCTCGTGCAGGGAGCGGAAGCCGACACCGCGCTTGCGCAGCCCCGCCACGATCGAGATGAGGTCCTGCAGGGAGCGACCCAGGCGATCCAGCGAGGGCACCACGAGGGTGTCGCCGGGGCGCAGGTAGTCCAGCGCCTTCCACAGCTCCTCGCGCTCGATGTTCTTGCCGGACTTCTTGTCGGCGAAGATGCGGATACAACCCGCCGCGGTGAGGGCGGCCATCTGGCGGTCTAGGAGCTGTCCGCGGGTAGAGACGCGGGCGTAGCCGACCAGCGCCCCTGAGGGGCCCGCGGGTTCGGCCGCAAGCGGGTCCTCGCCGAGAGATCCCTCCAGCAGCGGACCTTCGGGAAGCGCGAGGTTCCTGGCCGTGGTGTTCACCACGAGCCGCCGCCGGGGGCCAGCATGGCGACGGTCACCGCGAGCAGCTCACCAGGGGAGGTCTGGCTGCCGCGACCATAGGCGGCCTGGGTGACCATCAACGGCCGATGCAGCCCTGGCAGAACCGGCGAGGTGGTCGGCCCGACGTCCAGGACGGTGGTTCCAGCCCTCCACGATCTCGAAGTCGGCGTCCATCTCGCGGCACAAGATGCAGTCGTTACGGGCGTGGGGGTAGGGCAGCACAGGCTCGGCGAGGAGTTCCATGACCCGAAAGCGTACAGAAAAGGGTGCTGACGCACTTACTGAACACCCAGATTTCTCAACACGTTTTTCAACAGGTCGAGAAGGCGGGAAGGGGCGGCCCGGAGCCTGTCGGGCTGTGGTGTCGAGAATCGTTCGATTCTCGACAAGATCATCTGTGGGGTGCGGAAGGTTTGGTCAGCAGAGCGCGGCGGCGGAGCTGCAGACCTACATCGAGGCCAACGTCGCCTACATCGACACGCACCGCAAACAGGTGCGAGTACTGACCGCGATCGCGATGAACTTCACCGACGAGGACGGCCGCACCCAGTTGACGCACGACGCGTCGGTGTACGGCACGAGCCTGGCGCCGTTGCAGGACCTCCTCGAACGCGGGCAGCGCGCCGGCGAATTCCGCGACTTCAACACGCGCACCATGGCCATGACCGTCCGCGCGGCCATTGACGTCATCGGCCCGCAACTCAGCGTCATCCCGGACCTCGACCTCGACGCCTACGCGCGGGACCTGGTGTCGCTGTTCCGGCACGCGACCACGAAGGAGGCAAGGCCGTGACCGATCAGCGGCGCTCCGGCGCGGTGCTCGCGCTGGCGTTGGACGTCGTCATCCCGCTGGCCGTGTTCTACCTGGCGCGCGGCGCCGGGGTGAACCAGTGGCTGGCGCTGCTGCTGGCCGCCCTCGCGCCCGCGGCCGGGATCGGCTGGACGTGGGCCAGGCAGCGCCGCCTCGACGCGACCGCCGTGTTCGTCATCGTCAGCATGGCGTTGTCGTTGCTGGTGGCGTTCGTCACCGGCGATGCCCGCGTCCTGCCGGCCCGCGAAAGCTGGCTGACCGGGGCGGTCGGGCTGTGGATCCTCGCCTCGCTGGCCACCGGGCGGCCGTTCCTGCTGGACGTGGCCGGGAAGGTCAGCCCGGCCGGCGTCGCGCGGAGGGTCGATTCGCTGTGGGCCGGCAACCGGGTGTTTCGCCGCTGGATGATGCTGGCCAGCCTCGCGTGGGGGGCGGCGTTCCTGCTGGATGCGGTGATTCGGGTGGCGTTCGCCTACACCCTCGCTGTGGACAGCGTGCCCGCGGCGCTGATCGTCCTGATCGCGCTCGCCCAGGGCATCGTGATGCTGCACGGCAGGCGCAGCGGCGCCCTGGCCCTGCTGAGGAACCATGGCTGACCCGCGCGCGATCTTGGTCACCGGCGGAGCGCACGGTATCGGCGCGGCGATGGTCCGCCGCTTCACCGCCGCCGGCCACCAGGTCGCGGTGGCCGACCTCGACCGCGGTAAGGGGCTCGACCTGGCCGTGCAGACCGGCTGCCACTTCGTCCAGGCCGACGTCTCCGTCCTGCAGGACAACCAGGCCGCCGTCGCCGAGACCGTGAACCGCTTCGGCCGGCTCGACACGGTCTGTCTCAACGCCGCCACCCCCGCCGGGCAGGGCCTCGGAGACGACTTCGACGCCGAGAAGTACCACCGCGCGATGCGCGTCAACCTCGACGGCCCCGTCTACGGCGCGAACGCCGCAATATCCCACCTGCGCCATGGCGGCGGGGATAGGGGCGGCGGCGCCATCTTGATCACATCGAGCCTCGCGGGTATCACGGCGTCTCCCGACCCGTACTACGCGACGGCCAAGCACGCGCTGATCGGCCTCACCCGCTCGCTGGCGCTGCTCCTACAGCCCGATGGGATCACCGCCAACGCACTGTGCCCGGGGTTCACCGACACCCGTCTCGTCGCCACCCACCGCGACACCCTCACCGGACACGGCATCGCCATCGCCGAACCCGACCACGTCGCCGCGGCAGCGGAACACATCCTCGGCACCGGCAGGACGGGGGAAGCGTGGAACATACAGGCGGACCAACCCCCCCATGCCGGTGCAATTCCCGCGCATCACGCTGAGCATGCGAGATGTTCGATCTTCAAGCTGACCATACCGGCCAGTCCCCGCCCGCCGCCCTGAGCAGCCGGGGAAGGCAGCGCCGAGCCCGCGGCTGGATCCGGGGGGCAGACGGGCAAGCAGCTCTCGTCACCCGCGTGACACGCTCGCGCCGCTAGCCCACTCCCAGCGCGCCGAGGGTGCCGATGCTCAACCGAGCGTTCAGATCGAGGCGCACCTCACCGTACGGGCGCACGTGCAACCAGAACAGCGGGGTCAGGCCGCGCCGATCGACCGGGGTGAGCAGGGCGGGGTCCTGGGACTATTCGGCCGAGAATTAGCGCTAACAACTGAGCCGCAGGTCATCTGGGGTGTCGGGGCGATAATCGGGTAGTCGCTCTCAGTTTGGGCGCACTGCTGGGTAGTGGTGGTTTGTTCGCCTATGGTGACGGACCGTGCCGCATGAGTACTTGTCTGACGAGCAGGTGGGCCGGTACGGCCGGTTCGTGGTGGACCCGACGCCGGAGGAGCTGGAGAAGTTCTTCTTCCTGGATGGCAAGGCGCTGGAGCTGGCGAGGGAGAAGCGCCGGCTGCATAACCGGCTGGGTTGGTCGATCCAATGGGGCACGGTGCGGATGCTGGGCACGTTCCTGACCGACTCCGGCCCGGACGCCGTGCCGGAGGTGGTGGTCCGGTATGTGGCCGAGCAGCTGGGGATCGAGGACTGGTCGTCGGTGAAGCTGTACGGGGACCGGCAGCAGACCCCGTACGAGCACGCGTGGCAGATCCGGGACTCGCTCGAGTACCGGGAGTTCGCCGACATCGAGGCCGAGATAGCCGACTTCATCGCCTCCCGGGTCCGCAAGACCCGTGACTCGCGGCGGGAGCTGTTCGACCGGGCGGTGCTGTGGCTGATCGAGAACCAGGTGCTGCTGCCGGGCATCACGACGCTGTCGCGGCTGGTCACCGAGATACGGCGGATCGAGCTGTCAGCGATCAACAAGGTGTTGACCGAGGCGGCGCCGGTGCATATGCGGCGGGAGCTGGTGGGCGCGCTGGCCGTGCCGGACGGCAAGAAGGTGTCGACGCTTGAGTGGATGCGTACCGCGGTGACCAGGCTGTCGGGGACGGGCATGTCGGACGCTTTGGACCGGGCGGCCTACGTGCTGGGGCTCGGGACGGGCGCGGTGGACTGTTCGGCGGTGGCGCCGGTGAAGCTGGCCGAGTTGGCCCGGCGCGGGATGACGGCCAAGGCCCCGAAGATCAAGGCGCTGGAGGCCAACCGGCGGGTCGCCACGTTGCTGGCGACGGTGCGGGAGCTGGAGGGCACCTCGGTCGACGACGCGCTGCTGTTGTTCGACTTGCTGATGTCGACGGTGCTGCTGTCGCGGGCCAGCCGGGCCGGGGACAAGGAGAAGCTGAAGAACCTGCCCCGGCTGCGGATCGCCGCTGCCCGGCTGGCAGCCGCGTGGACGATCGTGATGGACACCCCGCAGACCCAGGCCGAGGACGACGGCGGAGAGAAGGTGACCACGGCGGCGGAGGTGCTGGACCATGTCGAGCAGGTGGTGACCCGTGAGCAGTTGGCGGCCGCCGTCGAGACGGTGCTGGAGCTGACGCCGCTGTCTTCCACCGAGGACGACGGTTATCTGGAGTGGCGGGTCGAGCTGGTGGACCGGTACGGCACGGTAAGGCCGTTCGTGGACATGCTCGCCTCGCTGATCCCGTGGGGGTGTACGGCGGCCGGCTCCCAGATCGTCGCCGCGCTGAAGGCGTTGCCGAAGCTGATGGCGGCACGCAAACCCGGCACCGAGCACATCAAGGGGTTCGAGGATTTGGTGACCGGGTCGTGGCGGCGGCTGGTGTTTGGCAATCCGAATCTGGATCCGCCGCTGATCGATCGGCCTGCCTACACCTTCTGCATCCTGGAGGCATTGCATGGGGCGTTGCGGCGGCGGGATGTGTACGCGGTCGGCGCGGACAAGTGGGGTAACCCGCGGGCCGCTCTGATTGAGGAGCGGCTGTGGGTGCGTGAGCGCGCCACGGTACTGACCGCGCTTGGCCTGGACGCCGAGCCCACCGCTCACTTGCGGGAGCTGGCCGGGGTCCTGGACGATGCCTACAAGCAGGTCGCGGCCGGGCTGGCAGCCAACCCATCGGTGAGCGTCAAGGGTGGCAAGCTGCAGATGTCGCGGCTGGAGGCCGCCCCCGAACCGGAGGGGTTCGCCGCGGTGCACGACGCCGTGGCTGGGATGCTGCCGCGTATCGACTATCCCGAGCTGCTGCTGGAGGTACACGGCCAGACCGGCATGTTCGACGGGTTCGAGCACATCTCCGGCTCGCACGTGCGCCGCGAGGACCTGGACATCACCCTGGCCGCGCTCACCGTGGCGAGATCCTGCAACGTCGGCCTGGTCCCGGTGACCAAGGCCGGGGTGGCGGCGTTGACCCAGCACCGGCTGATCGGGGTGGAGAAGGGCTACTTCCACGGCGAGGGCATTGCCGCGGCCTCGGCGCGGCTCGTCGACTCCCAGGCCCGCATCGATATCACCGCCGACTGGGGCGGCGGGCTGGTCGCCTCCGCCGACGGGATGCGCTTCGTGGTGCCGGTCCGGTCGCTCTACGCTCGGCCGTCGCCGCTCTACTTCGGCCGTGGTAAACGTTCAAGGGGCGCGACCTGGCTAAACGTCGTCTCGGACAAAGTGATGGGCCTGGGTGGGCTGGTGGTGCCCGGCACGTTGCGCGACTCGCTGTTCATCCTGGACGCCATCCACCGGCTGGACGCCACTGAACAGCCGGAGATCATCATCACCGACACCGGCTCCTACTCCGACATCGTGTACGGCATGTTCGCGGTCTGCGGGTACCAGTTCGCGCCGAGGCATGCCGACATCTCCGACACCCAGCTGTGGTGGATCGACACCGCCATGCTGGAGGGCACCCTCACCAAGGGCACCAAGCAGACCAACGGGTGGGGCGACTTCAACACCCTGGGCCTGCGGCGGGTGTCGCTACCGGCCATTCTCTCCCAGTGGGATGACATGGTGCGGGTCGCCGGGTCACTGTCCACCAACCAGGTCCGCGCCCATGACCTGATCCGCATGATGACCGCCGACGGCCGCCTCACCGGCCTGGGCAACGCCTTCGCCCACTACGGCCGCATCTTCAAGACACTTCATCTGCTGCAGGTCCTCCACGTGGAGGAGTACAGAAGGATGATCGGTGCCCAGCTCAACATCGGCGAGTCCCGCCACTTCCTGGCCCGCCGCGTGTTCTTCGGCAACCTCGGCCGCCTGATCAGAGGGTACGCGCGCGGGATGGAGGACCAGGTGGGCGCGCTGGGCCTCGGGCTCAACGCGATCACGTGGTGGAACTCGCTGTACATTGACGCGGCGGTGAAGAAGCTGGAGGCCGGTGGGCTGGGCATCAGTCCCGCGATCCGCGCCCGCTTGAGCCCTCTGTTGTTCGAGCACATCAACTTCCATGGGTTCTACCCGTTCAACCGTCCTGACCTGGGCGGAAGGCTCCGCGAGCTGCGCGACCCGAAAGCCGCCGACAAAGAGGAGTGACCCGCGATAGGAGAGGTACGCGAGGGCCGGGTGAGCTGACCTCCCCGGTTGAGCTGGTCGCGGCGATGACGGCGATCAGGCTGCTGCAACACAACTTCACCGCCGAGCTCGCCCGTCGCCACCTTCCCGGTTGCTACCTACTTCAACATCTGGACGCTTGTGATCGTACTGCGGCGGCCCATCGCTCGCCGGCTGTGCGTAGGCCGGAGGGCTCGCCGAGGGCGTGTATACGCCGTGCAGATCATGGCGCCCGATGCCCATCGGTTGGGGATGGCCCGCCAGTGTGGCAGCGTCCTGTAAACGGGCTAAGGGATAAGGACGATCTTTCCCGCCGCACGGCGGTTCTCCAGGTCGGCGTGTGCGTCGCCGGCACGGTTGAGGGGGTAGCGGGTGACCAACGGTTGGAGTGCACCATCGGCGGCTGCTCGGATCGCGCGGGCTTGCAGTTCGTGCATGGTGCCGGCACGTCGCAGCATCTGTGGGCCGATCGCCCAGGTGACGGTGCTGGCGTGCTCGATGATGTCATCAGTGGTGATGCGGGTGGCGGCCCCCGATGACCAGCCGTGCAGGAGGAATCTCCCGCCAAGGCCGAGCAGGTCGAAGGCTTGGCGGCCCGCGGACCCTCCGACGCCGTCGAACACGATGCTGAGTTCTCTGCCGCCAAGGGCGTCGCGCACCGCGTCCGGCCATTGTTGGTCACGGTAGTCGACAGCGATGTCGGCGCCCAGCAACGTGGCTTGCAGAACTTTTTCCGGCCCGCCGGCCACGCCGACGACAATGACGCCCTGGTGGTGCAGAGCCTGTATGAGCAGGGCGCCGATGCCACCGGCGGCCGAGGTGACCAGCGCGACATCCCCGGGCTTGGCATCTGCGCTGTCGAGAATCCCGAGCGCAGTCGAGCCCGTGGTGATCATCGCTACCGCAGTGTCTGCGGTCATATGGTCGGGGAGGTCGTGAAGGGCGCCGATGGCGGTCACCACCTGTTCGGCGTAGCCGCCGTAAGACTTAAGTGTGCTGACCACTCGGCGGCCCAGCCAGCTCTCGTCAACGTCCGGGCCCAGCGCACTCACGACACCAGCGACCTCACCACCCAGAACGATGGGCAATACAGGGGCGGCATGAGGTCCCACTCCGCGACCGGCCCGCAATGTCGTCTCGATGAAGTGGATGCCGCTGGCCTGCACGTCGATTCGGACCTGCCCCTCACCAGGAACCGGCGAAGCGATCTGCTCGTACCGAAGGTTCTCAGCGGGCCCGAACTCGTAAAGCCTGACTGCGTACATGGGTGGTGCGCCTTTCCGGAGGAGTGGTCGGCGAAACCGGGTTCGCCATGCGAGTGCCGGTCGCCGGTGTGCTATCTGGTTGCGGGCCCTCATCTGAGGCTGCGCTTGCTCGGAATCACCGAGTGCGGGGGCGGAGCTGTCGATGCCGAAACTGATGGGACGCCGGGGCGCCGCCGCCGCGAGGGCAGCAGCAGTGCCGGCACCACCGCGAGAGCCAGCAGTGCCACCGCCCACCAGTAGGTGTGCTGGAACGCAACAGCCTGCTTCGCGCCGCCCGCCGAACCCATCGTGTTCGACGCCAGCACCACCGACAGCAGCGCTGTGCCGATCGATATCCCGACCTGGGAGACGATGTTCGCCAGGGTGCTGCCGGACGGAACGTCGTCGGGGGCCAGCCCGCGGGTCGCCGTCGTGTTGACCGGCATCATCGTCATGCCGACGCCGACTCCCATGACCAGCATCGCCGCGCACAACCGCCAATAGGGCGCATCCGCCCCGAGTTGAGCGGCGAACAACGACAGGCCGAGCGTGGCCACCGCGATGCCGGAGACGATCACCAGCCGCGGGGACACCTTGTCGATCCGCCTGGTGGCGATCTGCATCGAAACACCGACGGCGACGGCCAGCGGGACGCCCAGCAGGCCGGATTGGGTGGCGCTCAGCCCCCGGACCGTCTGGTAGTACATCGGCGTCAGCAACATCGAGCCGAAGTAGCCGCAGGGGAACAGCACCATCGTGGCGAGACCTGCGGCAAACGTGCGGTCGCGAAACAGGCGCAGGCGCAACAGCGGATGACGGGCGGTCACGCCACGGGCGACGAACCCAGCGGTCAGCAGCAGTCCCGCGACGGCGGGCAGTATGGCCCCCGGCGCGGTGAAGTCGCCACGCTCGCCGCCGGCGGACAGGCCATAGATCAGCAGGGCCAGGCCCGGCGACAACATCAGCAGACCCGGCACGTCCAGCCGCCGCACCGGCTGCGGCTCGTCGCGCCGCAACAGGCGCACCGCCAGCACCAGGGCCACCGCGCCGACGGGCAGGTTGACCAGGAAGATCCAGTGCCAGGACGCGGCGTCGATCAGCCAGCCGCCCAGGATCGGCCCGCTCACCGGCCCGATCAGCACCGGGATGCCGAGCAGCGCCATCGCCCCGCCCATCCGCTCCCGATCCGCGGCCCGGATGACCATTGCCATGCCGACCGGCATCAGCAGGCCGCCGCCGAGCCCCTGCATCACCCGAAACAGCACCAGCGTCTCGATGTTCCACGACAGCGAGGCCAGCGCGGAGCCGACGGTGAACAGGACTATCGCGGTGAGGTAGCTGCGCTTGACACCGAAACGGCCCATCGCCCAGGCGGCCACCGGGATGACGGCGACGAGAGCGAGGGTGTAGCCGGTGGCCACCCACTGGACGGTGGCGAGCGGCGCGTCGAACGCCACTGCCAGCGGATGCACGGCGACGTTGACGATGGTGACGTCCAGTACGGACATGATCGAACCGATGATGACGACGGTGAGGATGCCGGCCAGGCCCGGAGTGGTTCCGGCGGTCCGGGGGGTTGCGGTGACGGTACTCATCGCCCGTCACTTACCGTACGGGTGCTCGGCGCGGGCGGTGCGCAACGCACGGCCCCACCACAACACCTGGTCGACCATGTTCTTAGCGGCACCCTCGCACACCGCCGCGTCGAGCGGCCTGCCGTCCGCGCCCAGCCCGGACCAGGGCCCGTGCAGGCTGACGGAGTCGCGCACGGTCATGGCGTGCAGCTCGGCGAAGACCTGCCGAAGCTGCTCGACGGCGCGAAGCCCACCGCCCAGCCCGCCGTAAGAGACAAAGCCGATCGGTTTGGCCTGCCACTGGGTGTAGTGCCAGTCGATGAGGTTCTTCAGCGAGGCCGGAAAGCTGTGGTTGTACTCGGGTGTGACGACGACGAAGGCCTCGGCGGCGGCCAGCCGCGGGGTGACTCCGGCGAGAGCGGCCTGGGTCTCTGGGGCGGGGGCGGGGAGGCCGTCCCAGCCGGGCATGGATACGGGAAGATCCAGGCTGGCGACGTCGACGACGTCCAACTCGATGTCGGTGCGGTGGCTCACATGGCGGGTGAACCACTCGGTGACCGACAGGCCGGCGCGGCCACCGCGGGCGCTTCCGACGATGACGGCGACCCGTAGCGCGGCATCGCCGGCGGCCTCATTGGTGCGGACGGTGTGAGACATGGCTATTCCCCTGATTGCCTTGTTGTATTGCCGCTGTTCGCGGCACGCTCAGGTAAGATACAACGGTGGTTGCAGAAATAACAACCACTGTTGTAGTTAGCGGCCGACGCTCAGGAGAAAAAGCGATGACCAGCATGGACTCCACGAACAAGACAACGACGGCACAGCCGCCGCGGGGCCGGGTGGACAAGGCGGCGGCGATCGTACAGGCCGCCTGCAGGGTCTTCGGACGGGACGGCTACTCCCGGGCCGGCATCGACACGATCGCCGCTGAGGCCGGCGCCTCGACTCGCACCCTCTACAACCACTTCCCGGGCGGGAAGGAGGAGTTGTTCCGCTCCGTCATGCAGTGGAGTTCGGGGCAGGTCAGGGACGAGCAGCTCGCGCAGCTGCGGAGGTACCTGGATCTGGAGCGCCCGCCGCGCCCCGATGACCTTGAGCGCGACCTGCTCGCTCTGGCCCGCGCCTGGGTCGGCCTGATGACGGACTTCCGCGACCACTTCTCGCTGGTGCGGCACATCTCCGCGGAGGCCAGGCACGTCCCGGCCGAGGTCCTGGACGCCTGGCAGGAGGCCGGGCCGCGCGCGGTGGGCCGTGAGCTGACCTCCGCCATGGCAGCGTTGGACGGCCGTGGCCTGATCGACGTCCACGGCGACCCGGCCCAGGCCTCCGTCCATTTCATGGCGTTGATCTCAACCGAGATCACGCAACGGTCCTACTGGGGTGTCAGCCCGCTTCCGCAGGAGGAGGCCGACCGGCTGACCGCCGCCGGGGTCCGGGCCTTCCTGCGGGCGTATGGCTCCGCAGGCTGAGTCGGAGCCGGGCCTCAGCCGGAACCGCGGCATCACGAATCGACGTCGCCCGAGCCTGGCGCCAGTGGGGCAAGCCGACCTGCAATCGGTCCAGGATCGGCGTCCCGGCCTGACCGGCTTCGAACTTCCGAGAATGACTGGTTCTCGGAAGTATGATCCAGGAGTGACTTCCGAGAATCCGGTCCCCGCCGGATCACAACCCCCGGAAACAACTTCCGAGAACACACAGGCACCCTCCACGACGAAGCGAAGGGGGGCACCGCCCACCGCGCTGCCGGACGACTACGCCGACTTCCTCACCGCCTACACCGCGGCGCTCACCGACGTGCCGCTCGCCGCCGACACCAAACGGACCTACATCTCGCGGGTCCGGATGTATCTCGCCTGGCTCGCCTCGCCCACCGCCGGCCGCCGGTCCAAGGGTGACCCGCTCACCAACCCCAAGGCCCGCGACTGGGCCGTCCGCGACTACCGCCTCCACCTCCTGCGCGACGCGCAGCCCAAACGGTCGGTCCGCTACAGCAACAACGCCCTCGCCGCCCTGGACGACTTCCACATCCGGCTCGGCCTCGGCAAGGGCGACATCAGCCGCGACGACCTGCCCAAGACCGCCCCCAAAGCCCTCGACGGCAACGCGCAGGTGCGGTGGCTGCGCGCCATCGAGAACTGGCCGCATACCCGCGACCGGCTCCTGGCCCTCCTGCCGTTCTACGCCGGGCTGCGCATCGGCGACGCCGTCGCCCTCGACGTCCCCGACGTCCGCATGTCGGCCCGCAAGGGCGTCCTGGTCGTTTACGGCAAGGGTGGCAAGATCCGTGAAGTCCCCATCCACCCGCAGCTCCGCGAACCACTGACCGGCTGGCTTGACGAACGGCCCACGTGGAGCAACGCCGCCACCGAGAAGGCCCTGTTCCTCAACCGGCGGGGCGGCCGCCTGACCGCCCGCGGCGCCTCCGACGTGTTCACCGCCATCGGCCAGGCCGCCGGCCTCGACGACGACATCACCGCGCACATCGGACGGCACACCTTCGTCACCCAGCTCATCCGCGGCGGCGAAGACCTCGTCACCGTCGCCGAGATAGCTGGTTACTCAAGACTTGAGACCCTGAGGATCTACAGCCAGCCCACCGACGACGACAAGCACAACGCCCTACGCCACCTCACCGTCGACCGATGAGCCTCCCCATCTGAAATGACCAACGAGCAGCGCGACCCAGACGGCGACGCTGAGAACCCGACCGCCGATTCTGCCCAGGCGACGGAAGACGCTCCAACCGAACGGATCAAACTGGCGCACACCGTACCCATCCGGCCAGACGGCTGGCCGGACTGGCTCGGACGGCGCCCGATGACCAGCACCGACCGGGCCAAGATCCGCCAAGCCCTCGACGCCGGGCTCCCCGAAGGTCCGCTGACCGACCCCGGCCCCTTCCTGTGCTACCTCACCATCGACGGCCTGGACCGCGAGACCGACCACCGGAAAGCGACCCGGCTCCGCGGCCGGATCCACGCGGCCGCCCGCAGCGCAGCCGAAGGACGCCACACCACCTACCACGCGACCGACGCCACAATCACCATCGGCATCCGCGGCCCCGACGCCCACGAACGCATCAACCAACTCCGCCACGCACTGGACAAGCTCATCACCAAGCACGGATGGACCACCCGGGACCAGCCCCGCTGACCGAAACACCCTCTGAGCTGCGACTCAGTCGTTAGCGCTAATTCTCGGCCGGATAGTCCCAGGACCCCAGGGCAGCCCACCTCTCTTCGGCCAGGACGTCTTGCAGCATCAGGACGTTCACGTAGACGAGCGCGGCCTGGAGGATGCGGAGGCACAGCGCGGTCATCTCCACCTCGTCGCGCCGGTTGGTGGAGATCTCGCCACCGCGGCCGTAGCACAGCACCGCGTTGGCGCGGTTCCACGCCTCGACCACGTTCAGCCCTTCCTCGATCTCTCGCTGCAGGTCGCGATCACGTAGGTAGCGGGCGACGAACGTGGTACGTACGGCACGGCCGATCTCCAGCATCGCCTGGTATGCCGGGTGAGAGGCAGTGCGGGTGAAGCGCGACAAGATGGCCTCGGTGGAGGCGGTGCGGGTGCGAATCGCGGTGGCGTATTTGATGACCTGGTCGTAGTTGGTGGCGATGATGTCCCAGCGGACCGGTCGGGTCATCGCCGGCGCCAGGTTCGCATACCGGGCCAGGTCTCCGTAGTCGGCCTGGTGAAGCTTGACGCGGTTGATCTGTTTGATGCGCGGCAGCAAGTCCACGTTGAGGAGCCGCGTCACCCCGAAACCAGGCTCCGACTCCCCGTGCGAGTCGACGTAGTTGCCTTCGACCTTCATGGTGGTGCCGTGCCGGATGGCACCCTCCACCATCGCGGCCACCTCGGAGGCCGACGCCTTGAGCGTCTGCGAGTGCACCACCACCGAGCCGCGCTCCACGTGCCAGTACACCAAGATTCCGCGACCTCCATACCGCGAGTGCCACTCGGTGAACAAGTTCTGATCCCACGCCCGGAAATGCGTGGAGTCGGAGGCGACCGCCGTACGCTCCCGCTCGACCAGCAGCGCCGCCAGCAGGGTGACGGTCGCGTCAGTCCGGCACTGCTTGAGCAGCTCCTCACGAACCCGGTCCGACTGCCGTTCGGCGTGCGCGACGTTGACCGCCAGCCAGTCGATCAGCTTGTCGGCGTCGGCGACCGAGCACTCCCGAAAACCGAGATGATCGCGGATCTCTCGGCGGTGTCGCTCGATCGTCCGGCCCGACCACTCATACAGGCCCACACTGCCAGGCGACGTCTTGGTCTGGCGCGCGACGTAGTCGACCACCTCGTCGGGGAAGTCGCTCCGGCCACGAGGGAAACGCCCGTGCTGGGTGTAGTACTTCAGCAGTAACGCGAACGGCAGCCGGGTGTTCTCGTGCTTGGCGTTGACCAGGTCGGCCTCGTCGCTGAGCACCGTCCAGTGGTCGACCAGTTCATCCATGCCTAACGGCGGACGCTCCATATCTTTGGATACGCCCGAAGCGGCAGGGCATTACAGCAGGTCAGTTAAGGGGCCGCCCGTATTTGGCGGTTGGCGACACGTCCGTTAACGGCACCCCGATAAGCTCGCCGCCGGGTGAGATCGTCGCCGAACCGCTGAAAGTTCGGCGACAACCTCCCCGGCCGGGACACTCCGGATGATCGACGGGGCCCAACACGCTCGACGGGGCCTCGACGGGCTCGGCACCGTCGAGGCCTGTTCGACCTCGACGGGTTCGCGGCTCCGGCCGGGACCGGTGGATGAGGACCCTCGTCGATCGTGCGTCGCGACGGCCGAGGGCGGTTCGGGGTGATCGAGGAGATCAGCGGACGTAGACGTTCGGCCTGGGCGGGGCCGCCATGCCGGAGCCGATGTGGAAGCTCGGGTGCGGCGGCTGGTTGTAGGCGGTGTTCTGCCAGGCGATCGCGGTGCGGTACTGGACGTCGTGCATGAGGGTGAAGATCCGCTGAGTGGTGACCGCGGTGGTGGTGTGAATGCGAAGGGCGGTGTTGTCGGAGGTCGCCCAGACCACCTCCTCCCGCCAGTCGCCGAGCAGGTCGCCCGACAGCGCCGGGGTGGACTTGGTGCCGTTGTTGGAGTGCACCCCGCCGGCGGTCAGCAGGCGGCTGTCGCCGCTCGTGCCGTACTTGTCGATGTGCGTGCCGTCGAGCAGCTCGCGCACGGGGTCGGCGTCCCACCAGGCCAGGAAGTTCATCGAGGAGGGTTTGCGGCCCACGTTCTGGCCCTGGGTGTTGAGGATCCCGGCCCCGCCCGCGGCCGACCACGACTCGGCTCCGGGGCTGCCGGACCAGATGTCGGCCGACACTCCCCTGCCGTTGTCGCCGCCGGCGGCGGTCTGCCACAGGATCTGCCCGGTGCGCGCGTCGGCCATCCACGAGCTGGGCTTGGAGGCGTCCTCGTCGACCTTGAACACCTCAAGGCCCGTCCTGGACGGGTCGAGGTCACCGACGTGCATCGCGTCGCCGTGACCGAGACCGGTGTTCCACAGGCCCCGGCCGTTGTCGTCCAGGGCCATGGCCCCGTAGACGATCTCGTCCCTGCCGTCGCGGTCGACGTCGGCGACCGAGAGCTGATGGTTGCCCTGTCCCGCGTACGCGGAGTTCCCCGAGGCGGCGGAGTCGAACTTCCATCGCTGGGTCAGGGCTCCGTCGCGGAAGTCCCAGGCCGCGACGACGGTCCGGGTGTAGTAGCCGCGAGCCATGATCAGGCTGGGCCGCCGGCCGTCCAGGTAGGCGGTCCCGGCCAGGAACCGGTCGACGCGGTTGCCGTAGGAGTCGCCCCAGGAGGAGACCGTGCCGCGGGGCGGGTCGTAGTTCACGGTGGACAGCGCGGCGCCGTTCTGGCCGCTGAACACGGTCAGGTACTCCGGGCCCGCCAGGACGTAGCCGCTGGAGTTGCGGTGGTCGGCCGAGGAGTTGCCGATCACCCTTCCTGCTCCGTCGACCATGCCGTCGGCGGTCTTCATCGCGATCTCGGATCTGCCGTCGCCGTCGTAGTCGTAGACCTGGAACTGCGTGTAGTGCGCACCGGCGCGGATGTTGCGCCCGAGGTCGATGCGCCACATCCGGCCGCCGCCCAGCCGGTAGGCGTCGACGTAGACGTTGCCGGTGTAGCCCGACTGGGAGTTGTCCTTGGCGTTGGAGGGGTCCCATTTGAGCACCATCTCGTAGCGGCCGTCACCGTCGAGGTCGCCCACGCTCACGTCGTTGGCGGCGTAGGTGTAGGCGACGCCGTCCGGGCTGGTCCCGCCCGCCGGGGGCTGGATCGGCACGTCGAGGTAGGCGCCGCCGGTGAAGCGCAGGGAGGACTCGGAGGCGGCCTGCTCGGCGCCGCCGATCACCGGGCGCACGGTGTACGAGGCGTCCGCCGCGGCGCCGCCGTCGAAGTGGTTGGTGGAGCCGGTGATGGGCGAGGCGTTCACCTTGGTCGCGCCGCGGTACAGGTTGAACGCCACCTCCGCGGGGTCGGTGCCCAGCAGCCGCCAGGCGACGAAGTTGCCGCTGCCGGACCGGGCGCTGATCAGCCCCCGGTCGAGGTCCTCCACCTGCCGCGAGTCACCGGCCGGGGTCGGCGGCACCGTCGGGGGCACCGTGGGGGGCGCTGTCGGCGGCACCGTGGGAGGCACGGTGGGAGGCACCGTCGGGGTCACGGTGGGGGTCGGGCCGGTCGAGCCGGTGCAGGCCACGGCGTTGAGGGTGAACGCCGCCGGGACGGGATTGGCGGTGTTGTTCCACGAGGCGTTGAAGCCGAACGAGACGGTGGCGTCGGTGGCCAGCGCGGCGTTGTACCCGGCGTCCGCGGCCGTCACCTGGGTGCCGCTCTGGGTGACCGTGGAGTTCCAGGCCTGGGTCACCTGCTGACCGGCGGTGAAGCCCCAGCCCAGCCTCCAGCCGTTGATCGGGTCGCCGAGATTGGTCACCGTCACGGTGCCGGTGAACCCTCCCGACCACTGGGTGGAGACGGAGTAGGCGACGCGGCAGCCGGCCGCGGCGGCCTGCGCGACGACGACCGAGGTCGCGGTCGCCGCGAGAGCGACCACGGCCGCCGAGCAGATCACGCGTAAGCGGCGAAGGGGCGATCGTGAGGGTCCGGACATGCTCTTCCCTACGGTGAGCGAATCGACGCGCTTCACCGGTCACGGTACGGAAAGGACCACGACATTGGGAAAGCGCTTTCACAACCCTCATCACATATCGGCAATCCGGCCCTGACGCCATCGCGAGAAGGTCGCCCCGCTCCTCCCGGGAGGGATCGGCGCCCACCGCACCCCTCGTGGGCTGCGACGACCCGGCGCGCGCTCCCTTCCACGAGCGCGGCCGCAGGTGAAACTTTCAGCTCGGCCGCCACCTCGGAAAAGGAAAGTGGGTGACACCCTTCGCGCGGCCCGCGGGAGCACCACGGCGACCGCCGCGGGAACGGTTGCGTCGCCGGCCGCGAAACCATCGGGAAACCACCGGGAAACCGGTGATCTTTATCTTTTTGCCCGAGGTCGAAGGACTGCTCGGCGCTATTCCGTTCATCTACAGGAGGTTTTCCATGTCAGGTATCCGCAACCGGGGGCTCACCGTTCTCGCCGGGGCGCTTCTGGCACTCCCGGTGCTGGCCGTGACGGCGCCGGCGGCGTCGGCCGACACCAACTGCGGCAGCTTCCCCGGCAACAGCATCGCGAATCACGACGTCATCTCGCGGACGGTCACGCACGGCGGGCGGACGGTGCGGGTCGCGCTGGTCAACCAGCGGTTGAGCGATCACTCCTTCGCCGCCGTCCGCAGCGGCTACCGCTCCGGCGACCAGACGTGGGTCGACCGGTCCTCCGACGGGGGCGCCAACTGGACGCAGTGCGGTCCTTTCAACAACATTTTCTCCAACGACCTGCTGCACAAGGGGTATCACATGCGCGCGTGCGTCCGGTTCAACGGAGCGAGCTTCTGCACGGGCTGGAAGAGCGACAGCTGAGCGGCCGGTACGACGCGGCGGTGGTGGCCCGTCGCTGACCGGGCCGACCTCGGGGCGCCTTGACCGGCTCCCCCCGAGGTTCATCGGCGGAGCCGCGCACCGGCGGCTCCGCCGATGCCGATCGAAGGTCACCTTTGGTTCGCGCCCGCTCGCCGCTCATGGCGCGAGCGTGCGAGGCGATAGGCCTCATGAAGCAGCTCACGGGTCGTCTCCTCGGTCCGCGGGCCCGGGTTCACCACCGCCAGCCAGCCGACGGCGCCGTAGACGGGGTGCGCGATCACGGTGTCGGCGGCGCCGGGGTCGACCTCGACGGTGGCCGGTTCGCGTGGCGCGTGACCGGCCCACCGGATGAACGCCTCCTTCCCGGCGGAGATGTTCACGCGGAAGGTGTCCGGCCGGTCCAGGCGCGACGCCTCGTCTCCGGGGTAGTTCTTGGTCACGATCGTCGCGAAGGGCTGGGTCGCCGCCGGGACGACGCCGTCAGGTGAGTAGTAGAAGAAGGTGTCGCCCCAGCTGACCTCCGGCGAGCCGTCGCCGGGTTCCGAGCGGAAGGTCAGGACGCCGTCGAGGCCGTCTGTGAAGCCGATGATCTCGTCTATGGTCATGTGCTCCAGCGTTGCATTAAGGTGCTTGTGGAGACTTTGAGGCTGAGACTGAGGGGTTTCGGGGTGTCAGGTCTCAAATCACGGGACATGCGTACTGTCGATGTCGCGCGGCGCGCCGGGTGCTCCGTTCAACAGGTGCGCAACCTTGAGCGTGACGGTGTGCTGCCGTCGGCGACGCGCACGGCCACGGGCTACCGGATCTACGGGGAGATACATCTGCGGTCCGCGCTGGCCTACCGTGCCCTCGCGGCGGGCGTGGGCCCGGTCGAGGCCAAGAAGATCGTCCGGGCCGTCCACCGGTTCCCCCTCGCGCGGGTGCTTGCCCTTCTCGACGCGGCGCACGCCCGGCTCGACGCGGAGCGCACGGAACTGAGGAAGGCCGAGGAGGCCGCCCGGGCCATCTCCGGGGAGCCGATCGAAGACGTGCGCGCGTCGGACGCGATGAGCGTCTCCGAACTCGCCGCCGCCCTCGGCGTGCGCCCTTCGACGTTGCGGCACTGGGACGCCGAGGGGCTCGTCGTCCCTGACCGCGACCCCGCGCGGGGAACGCGACGGTACGCACCGGCCCAGGTGCGGGACGCGCGGATCGTTCACCAGTTGCGCAGGGCCGGGTACCGCATCGCCCCCCTGCGGGCCCTCATGCCGGAGTTGCGGCGCGCCCGCCGGCTGGAGGACGTCGTCTCCGCGCTGGCCGCCAGGGACGCCGGCATCACGGCTCGCTCCCAAGCGCTCCTCGACGGTTCCGCCGCGCTCAGCGCTGTGCTCTCGCTGGCCGGCGCGGACCTCGGCCGATGAGGTGTGCGCACCGCCCGGGGCGGTGCGCGGTCGTGGACCGATCCGGGCGGGTCTCCCGGCGGACGTCGAGCCGGCGCGGGTCGTGGGCCCGCTCCGCTCGGCTCAGTCGTTCGTGCCTGACCTGAAATTCTGCCGTTGCCTGCGGACATGTAGGGACTGAAAGCCCGCAGCGTTCGGAAGGTCTGACAAGGATGACGCGTGAGTGAACACGACGACCGGTCCCGGTTCGAGACGGCGTACCGGCGAACTTATGAGCAACTCCTCGGATACGGGTACGGCCGGAATACGACGGAAACACACCGCGGCCTGACGGCTGATCGTTAGGGTGGGCGTCGTCATGTTGATGATGGTCTGGGAGGTTACTGGTGACCTCGATAGACCGAACCGCGTATCCACGCTTCGCGCGCGTGGTCTCGGCGCGAGAGCTGGTGGAGAACTTCACACCGACCGATACCGAGGTGAGCTGGGCGCGCGGCCACACCCAGGATGAGCATCATCTGTTGATGTTGGTGGTGTGGCTGAAGTCTTACCAGCGGCTGGGGTACTTCCCGAAGATCGCTGAGGTGCCGGCGGCCGTGTCCGAACATGTGCGCGGGGCGTTGGGGCTGGCCGATGAGGTGGAGCTGCGGCAGGCTGCGCCCATGACGGCCAGTCGCCATCGGGCTTTCGTTCGCAAGCGCATGGGTGTGTCATATGAGGCGGCCCGGGTCCGGCGGATCGCCGAGGAGGCCGTGCGCAAGGCCGTGCAGTCCAAGGACAACCCGGCCGACCTGATCAACGTGGCGCTGGAGGAACTGGTCCGCGCTCGATGTGAGTTACCCGGCTACACCACGTTGGACGCGATGACCGCGGCGATCCGCGCCGAGGTGAACACCGGGTTCTTCCAGGCGGTTGCGGGGCGGCTGGATGCGGCGGCGCGGGCGCGGCTGGCCCGTCTGCTGGTGGTGGATCCGGTCAGTCGGCGCAGCGAGTTCGACCGGTTGAAGGACGTGGCCCAGGCGGCGTCGCTGGGCAAGTTCAAGGAGCGGCTGGCGCTGCTGGGCGACATCGATGCGATCGGTGCGACCGGGACGTGGCTGAAGGCGGTGCCGCCGGGGAAGGTCGCGCATTTCGCTGGGGAGGCACGGGTCACCGACGCTGCGGACATGCGCAAGGTGGGCGAGGACAAGCGGTTCACGCTGCTGGTGAGCTTCGTCCACACGGTCGCTACCGGCGTCCGCGATGACGTGGTGACCATGTTCTGCAAGCGCATGGCGGCCATTCACAAGAAGGGCCGTGATCACCTGGAGGCGCTGCGCGAAGCCCATCGGGCGGAGTCCGAGCGCCTGCTGGAGGTGTTCGGCGACGTTCTGTCCGTGGTGCGCGACGCCCTGGTCCCGGCAGGCAGTGGTGACCCGGCGGCCGGTGAAGCCTCACCGGCGCCGGTGGCGGCGCATGACGTCGCGGAGCGGGCCGGGCACCTGGTGCTGAAGACGTTGGAGCGGGCCGGTGGCGTGGAGGCGCTGGCTGGCGCACATGAGGCGATCTCGGCGCACCATGGCAACAACTACCTGCCGCTGCTGGATCAGCACTATCGCTCCCACCGCGCGGCGCTGTTCACCTTGGTCGAGGCGATCGAGCTGGAGGCCACCACGGCCGAGCGCAGCGTGCTGGAGGCGGTGGAGTTCCTGCGCGCGTTGCGTGGCGCCAAGGCCGCGTTCGTGCCCGAGCAGATGACGGTGGAGCGGCCCGACCCTGCGGGTGATCCGGTCACAGCCACCTTGAAGATCAACGTCGATGCCTTCGCCTCCGGGCAGTGGCGCAAGGTCCTGCGGGACAAGAATCGGCCCGGGATGCTGGTGCGCCGCCATCTGGAGGTGTGAGTGTTCTCCTACCTGGTGGCCGAGCTGCGCTCCGGCGACATCGCCGTGGCCGGGTCGGACTCCTTCGCCAATCTGCACGATCAGCTCATGTCGTGGGAGGAGTGCCGGCCGCTGGTGCCGGCGTTCTGTGCTCAGGCGGGTATCCCGGTCGAGGCGAGCGCGTTGACCGCGCACTACCGCGACAAGCTGTCCGCCATAGCCGCAGTGGTTGACGTCGGGTACCCGGGCAACACCGATCTGGTGCTGGAGGGCGGCCGGCCGGTGCTGCGCCGCCGCAAGGGGGCCGACCGGCGGCCCCAGGCGCTGGAGCTGGAGGCCGCCATCCATGATCGGCTGCCGCAGCGTGCGCTGCTGGACATCCTCACCCGCACCGCTTACCTGCTGGGCTGGTACCGCCATTTCGGGCCCGCCTCCGGCTCCGACCCGAAGATCCGTAACGCGATGGCCCGGTACGTGCTGACCGCGTTTGCCTACGGGACGCTGCTGGGCCCGGCCCAAGTCGCCGCGCACATGCGCGGCACGGTGAGCGTGCACGAGCTGTCGCTGGCGGGCAACAAGCACACCACCGCCACCAAGATCGACCAAGCGTGTGCGGACGTCATCAACGCCTTGGGCCTTGGCCCCAAAATGTGGACACCAGCTGTCATGCGGCGAGCAGGACCCTATCGGACCGCTGCTCGTAGGTGATCGGGCTGAGGTAGTTCAGGCTGGAGTGCCTCCTTCGGGTGTTGTAGCGAGTGATCCACTTGAAGACCTCCAGGCGAGCCTGGCGGGCCGAGGACCAGCGTTTGGCGCCCTGCAGCGTCTCGCGTTTGAGAGTGGCGTTGAACGCCTCGGCGGCAGCGTTGTCCGCGCTTGTCCCGACGGCGCCCATCGACTGGCGAACACCGAACTCCTTGCACACGGCGGCGAAGTCGGCGGAGGTGTATTGCGCCCCGTGATCGGAGTGAAAGACCGCCCCGGCCAGGTCACCACCCCGCGTGGCGGCGGCTGCCCGCAGCGCGTCGGTCACCAGCTCGGTGCGCATGTGATCGGCGATCGACCAACCAGCCAGGCGACGTGAATGCAGGTCCAGCACCGTCGCGAGATACAAGAACTGTCCCTCACCGACGGGCAGATAGGTGATGTCGCCCACGTACCGCTGGTTCGGCGCGGCCGCGGTGAAGTCCCGCTTGATCAGGTCGGGCATCTTCTGATGGGAGGGCTCGGGCACCGTGGTGCGGACCCTCTTACGCAGATGCAGCCCGACGATGCCGAAGACCCGCATGATCCGCGCCACCCGCTTGTGATTGACCCGCCGGCCCGCATCGCGCAGCTCGGCAGTCACCCGCGGGCTGCCGTAGGTGCCATCGAAGTCGGCGTGGATCTGCCTGATCTCCGCCGCGAGCGCAGCGTCGGCCGCCGTCCGCACCGCCCTCGCCGGTGTGGCGGCCACCCACCGATAGAACCCCGACCGGGAGACCTCCAGCACTCGGCACAGTCGCTTCACCCCGAAGGCGTCACGGTGATCGGCAACGAACTGGAAGCGACTCACCAGTTCGTCTCCCCGGCGAAATACTTGGCCGCCCGCCGCAAAATCTCGCGCTCCAGCTCCAGTTCCCGGATCCGGGCCCGCAACTGCTTGTTCTCCTCTTCCAGCACGTTGCCGGAGGTTACCAATCCCGTCGGCGGCCTCTTCACCGAGCCCGTCTTCGGAGCAGTGCCGGCAGACCGCGCCTGGTGCACCCACAGGCGCAACGTCTCACGGTTGACGCCCAGGTCCTTGGCCACCGACGCGTACGTCCGCGACGGGTCCGACAGATACAACGCGACGGCGTCTGTCTTGAACTCAACTGAGTAGGCCTTCATGGCCACGAGGAACTCCTTGGTCTCCAGATCTCTATGATCTGGCACTCAAGATGTCCACACCTCGGGGTGAAGGCCCCTTCGCCAAGCTGGACGTGGCGAGCGTATGGGGCGACGGTAAGACGGTCGCGGCCGACGGCTCGCAGATCGACACCTGGGAGAACAACCTGCTGGCCGAAACGTCAATCCGGTACGGCGGATACGGCGGCATCGCCTACCGGCACGTCTCCAACACCTACATCGCCCTGTTCAGCCGCTTCATCCCGTGCGGGGTGTGGGAGGCGGTCTACATCATTGAGGGCCTGCTGCGAAACGAATCGGATATCCAGCCCGACACCATCCATGCCGACACCCAAGGCCAGGCGCTGCCGGTCTTCGGCCTCGGCGCGCTGCTGGGATTCGACCTGCTGCCCCGCATCCGCAACTGGCACGACCTGATCTTCTACCGGCCGGACGAGAAAACCCGTTACGCCCACATCGACTCGCTGTTCGGCGACGACGCGGTCGACTGGGACCTGATCGAGAACCACTGGAGCGACCTGCTCCGCACGGCGATCTCGATCCGGGAGAACCGGCTGTCGTCGGTGACGCTGTTGCGCCGGTTGGGCAACCACTCCCGCAAGAACCGCCTGTATCGAGCCTTCCGCGAGCTCGGCCGCGCGATCCGCACCATCACGCTGCTGCGCTACCTGTCGGAACCGCAGCTACGTGAGCAGATCACCCAGGTCACCAACCGCAACGAGGCCTTCCACGGCTTCGCCGACTGGCTGATGTTCGGCGGCAAGATGATCGGCCACAACGACCCCGACCACCAGGAGAAGGTGGTGAAGTTCAACGAGCTGATCGCCAACTGCGTCATCTACTCCACCGCCTGCGACATCACCGACGCCGCCAACGACATCGCCGCCGAAGGCCGCCCCGTCGACCTCGACGACCTGGCCACCGTCTCGCCCTACATCACCCACACCGTGCGCCGGTTCGGCAACTGGACGCTCGACCTAACCCCGCCGGAGCAGAACCCCACGACCCGGCTCGACCTCGAACCCCGCGTGCTGTTCCCGGCCTGACTGCAAGAAGACGAGCGCAAGAGGGCCCGGCACCGCACCCCCAGCCCTCAGCGACACCTGCCCAGCGATCCTGAAGAAGGCGGTGGTGGACCGCGCCGTGCGCGGGCCACCACCGCCACCACCGCGCCAGGAGCCGACCTGGCAGCACATCGTCGTGCCCGACGATGTGGCCTCGGCGCCGTCGGCTTACCAGCCCAACTACTTGCCCGCCACCAGCTCTGGCAAGCGCCTGGCGGCGGTGATCACTAAGAAGACGATGCGCCGCCGACCCCTATGCCGGCCCTCGCGCGCGGATTGGTGAGCGACTCAGTTCCGATGCGTGGGCAGTTCTGGGCGTTCGTTGGTCCAGCCGATCGCCTGGTAGGAGGTGGAGAGACGCAGCTCCGCCTGCCGTCCGTTCGCGAGCTTGGTTGTGTTCGTCCTGACCTCGGCAAGAAGCAGGCCGGTGCTGGGATCGACCACGAGCTGAACCTTGGTGAACAGGCCCGGCTCTATTTCCTCCTGATAGCTGAGTGTCTGCCCGCGTCGGCCGAGCGGGTCTGTCATCTCCCCCTCGGCCCGTATGCCGGGCAGAGACGCGAGGATCCGGTACGCGGATGCACGAACCTCGGGCGAGGCCGGCAGGCCACTGATGATGCTCACGCAGTCTCGCAGAAGGATATGCGCCGTCGCCTCCTCTACGTCTGTCCCGGGGTCAGGGTCCGCCGTCAGCTGCCGGGTGATGCGCTCTTCCAGGTAGTTCCGGAGCGTCTCGGGCTCGTTCGGGATCGCGCGCACCTCCTTCCAGGTCATCAAGTCCGAGTCCCCCGCCATGTCGCCGGCCGAGCCCTTCCACTTGCCGTGAAGCCGTTCGGCGGTTCGCTCACCTGCCGCTGCCTCCAGCGGCTTGGACGGGACGGAGAACAGCTCCTCCGTCTTCATGTTCTTGGGGTATCGCCAGCTGGTAGGCGAGCCCGCGGCCCGCCAGGCCGCCTCGTCTTGCGGGGTCGCGGGCTTGACGCCGAGATCCTGGCCGATGCGCCAGTACTGCAGATCCGGCCGCTTCGCCAGCCACGTCTCAAGGGACCGACTGCCCTCGAGCACATAGCTGCGCGTGGGGTCGGTCAACATCCACTGGTTGACGGTCGCGATGCGCCAGTAGTCGCCGCTCGCAGGGGCCTTCTCCATGGCGACGGCAGCAGCGAGCAGGATCTGCCGGGCAGTCGGTTCGGCCGTCGCGGACCCCGACGTGCTGGGCTGAGGTGCGACGGAGACCGTGCTGTCAGACAGCATCGCGGGGGCGATGACCGCTACCGCGACGGCGGCCGCGGCCAGGCCGAGCAGAGCGCGGCCAGGAGAGAGCAGGAGCCGCCGCCGGGCCGGAACGCGCTCCAACACGACGATCTCCGCCAGCAGCGCGTCCGCCCCCGCGGTGGACGCCCGGCCGGCCAGGTCCTCATCCAGCACCCTCGCCCGGTCCTTGAAGATCTGGTCGTTATTCACCGTGACTCCTTCTCGATGAGCGGCCGTGACGCGAAACGGGCGGCCGATGGGCGGGTCTTCTCCAGGGCCTTGGCGAAGCGCTTGCGGGCCCGGTGCAGGCGGATACGGGCGGCGTTGCGCGAGCAGTCCAGCACTGTGGCGATCTCGCCGGGGTCGAGCCCCTCCCAGAGGGTCAGGGCCAGCAGCTCACGATCGCTGTCGGCGAGCATGCCCATGGCTTCATCCACGCCGTCCCGCTCACTGTGGCGGGAGGGAGCGGTGTAGAGGTGTTCGACCTCGTCGGTGAGTTCGGCGTGCCGGGTGAGCCTGCGCCGCTCGCCGCGGCGGTGGTTGGCCAGGACCCGCCGGGCCACGCCGTACAGCCAGAGCTTGCCGGCCTCACCGTCAGGGAGCTCGGATATCCGCCGCCAGGCGATCACATAGGTCTCGGCCACAACATCAGCGGCGTCCTCGGGAGAGGAACACCGCCGCACGGCATATCCGAGGATCTGCTCATAGGTTCGCCGGTACACCGCCTCAAACCGGGACCGGTCGTCTTGTTCACTCACGCGTCATCCTCGTCAGACCTTCCGAACGCTGCGGGCTTTCACTTCCTACGTGTCCGCGGGCGACGGCAGAATTTCAGGCCAGGCCTGAAATTCTGAGCCGATCGGAGCGGGCCCGCGACCGGCGGCGTGCGAAAACCCCGGACCAGCAGGTCAGGCTCGCCGCCACTATCAGTCAGATGTGACAGAGAACTCGTATTACCTGTCACACTGGCCTCCGTCGCCGTGCTCCGGCCCAGCTCGCCGAGCGGCGGGCCGAGGGCGACTCGGCAATGTTATGTGTCACATCGGCGCGGGAGGTTCCTGATGATGGTCGTGCCGTTCCCCACCCCGCCCGCCGAGACCGCCGGCGGCGAGTCCGTCGCGGTCGCCGTCGACCGGTACCTCGACTCCGTCCAGACCAAGACCACCCGTGACAGCTACGCCGAGACCCTCGCCCGGCTGGCCACGCTCGCCGGGGACCGGCCCGCCGCGGTGCTCACGCCCGAGGACTACGCCGCGGTGATGAACAGGTGGGACGGCGCGGCGGCCGCTACCTGGAACCGGCACCTGTCCGCGCTCACTTCCTTCACCGCCTGGGCCGGACGACAGGAGATCCTCACCACTAACCCGGGACGCCGACTGGAACGGCGCAAGCCCGCCCGCCGCGGCGACCGGTCGATCCCGCGCACCCGGCTGGACAAGCTGTTCACCGACGACCGGCACGGCCTGCGCGAGCGGGTGCTGTGGCGGATGCTCTACGAAACGGCGGCCAGAGCCGAGGAACTCCTGTCCCTGAACATCGAGGACCTGGACCTGGAGTTCCGGCGCGGCCGCGTCACCTCCAAAGGCGGAGCGACCGAGTACGTGCACTGGGCCACCGGCAACGCCCGCCTCCTGCCCCGGCTCCTGCGCGGCCGCACCACCGGGCCGCTCTTCCTCGCCGACCGGCGCGCTCCTGCCGCCGGATCGCGCGCCCCGGCGGCCGCCGATATCTGCCCGGAGACCGGGCGCGGCCGGCTGTCCTACCCGCGCGCCGAATACCTGTTCAAGCAGGCCACCGCCGCCCTCGACCCGCACGGGACCGGGTGGACGCTCCACCAGCTGCGGCACTCCGCGCTCCAGCACCTGGCCGTCGACGGCCGCACCGCCCCCGAGCTCCAAGCCAAGTCCCGGCACCTGCACCTGGGCAGCCTCGGCCGGTACGTCCAACTCGGAGAACAGACCTCCGCACAGGTCACCGCCGACGCCGACGCCGACTCCGCCGCACGACGCCGGACCCGCTAACCGCCGCAGTGCGGCGACCTGTATCGGAACGGTGAACGGCGATAACTCCGGCCAGGCCGACCCACTAACGCCGTTTTCCGTTCGGTTGCAGCTCGACCCCCAGCACCACCCCGCCGCCCGACGACGCAAGCGCTGACGTCAGACGCGACGCCGACACCACGCGGTGTGTTTCTGGCGTACTCCGGCCGTACCCCGGGATTCCCCAGAGTTCATGCGAACTGAAGGTTCATCAGGCTGAACTTAAAGGTCTTCACACATCATGGATGGTTTCAGCCCTTGGGTTCGCCTGAATGCGCAGGGTCTTGTTCTTCTGCGGCCATGGTGAGCAGCTCGCGGGCGGAGTCGGCGTAACGGATCGCAGTCTTGGTGTCGAGGCCAAAGACCGAGGCAAGGTGGAGCGGGTCGCCACCACAGGCGAGAGCTTCTTCGAGGATCCGGTCCATGCGCAGCCGTTCCAAGGTGGCGGCCTGCCTGTGAAGGATGAGCGAGGCGCCCTGGCCGCTGGCTGGCGCCGTGGTCGTGGCTGTTATGTGATTGACGAGCAGATGCGGGTTGGCGGTGTCGGGCCAGCGGGCGGCGCGGTGGCGGAACCAGTCGAGGAGCAGCCGGTGGGTGAGGTCGTCGAGCGGGCGGGCTTGTCCGGCGATGATGATGCGGCGGTTGCCGAGGTCGACGTCGTCCAGGCGTAATGCGAGCATCTCGGCCGCGCGGGCGGCGTGGACTCCGGCGAGCGCGACCATGACTCGGGCCGCGGGAGTCATGGCGGCCTGGACGGACTGGTCGATGTCGTCTGAGAGCAGCGGCTGCAGGACTCCGTAGGGGTGCTGGCCGACTTTGAGGCCGCGGGTGGGATCGCGGAAGATCGCGCCGTTCTTCCTGGCGCGAGAGAACAAGGACCGCAGCGAGATCAGGGCGTGGCGACGTTGTTGGCCATGAAGCTGATCGAGCGCAGCATGGACGTCGTCGCGGGTGACCTCACGGAGGTGGTCGTAGCGGTCGGACCAGGTCAGCAGGATCGGCCGAATCCGGCCCATGTATCCATAGACGGTCGCCGGGGCTCGTGCCTTGTTGCGCGGGCCGCCGTCGTGCAGGATCCGCAGCCAGGCCTCGACGTCCCGGCTGATCCCAGGGGCAAGGCCGTCGAGCTTGCCGGTGGGGCCTTCACCCCGAGGTGTGGACATCTTGAGTGCCAGATCATAGAGATCTGGAGACCAAGGAGTTCCTCGTGGCCATGAAGGCCTACTCAGTTGAGTTCAAGACAGACGCCGTCGCGTTGTATCTGTCGGACCCGTCGCGGACGTACGCGTCGGTGGCCAAGGACCTGGGCGTCAACCGTGAGACGTTGCGCCTGTGGGTGCACCAGGCGCGGTCTGCCGGCACTGCTCCGAAGACGGGCTCGGTGAAGAGGCCGCCGACGGGATTGGTAACCTCCGGCAACGTGCTGGAAGAGGAGAACAAGCAGTTGCGGGCCCGGATCCGGGAACTGGAGCTGGAGCGCGAGATTTTGCGGCGGGCGGCCAAGTATTTCGCCGGGGAGACGAACTGGTGAGTCGCTTCCAGTTCGTTGCCGATCACCGTGACGCCTTCGGGGTGAAGCGACTGTGCCGAGTGCTGGAGGTCTCCCGGTCGGGGTTCTATCGGTGGGTGGCCGCCACACCGGCGAGGGCGGTGCGGACGGCGGCCGACGCTGCGCTCGCGGCGGAGATCAGGCAGATCCACGCCGACTTCGATGGCACCTACGGCAGCCCGCGGGTGACTGCCGAGCTGCGCGATGCGGGCCGGCGGGTCAATCACAAGCGGGTGGCGCGGATCATGCGGGTCTTCGGCATCGTCGGGCTGCATCTGCGTAAGAGGGTCCGCACCACGGTGCCCGAGCCCTCCCATCAGAAGATGCCCGACCTGATCAAGCGGGACTTCACCGCGGCCGCGCCGAACCAGCGGTACGTGGGCGACATCACCTATCTGCCCGTCGGTGAGGGACAGTTCTTGTATCTCGCGACGGTGCTGGACCTGCATTCACGTCGCCTGGCTGGTTGGTCGATCGCCGATCACATGCGCACCGAGCTGGTGACCGACGCGCTGCGGGCAGCCGCCGCCACGCGGGGTGGTGACCTGGCCGGGGCGGTCTTTCACTCCGATCACGGGGCGCAATACACCTCCGCCGACTTCGCCGCCGTGTGCAAGGAGTTCGGTGTTCGCCAGTCGATGGGCGCCGTCGGGACAAGCGCGGACAACGCTGCCGCCGAGGCGTTCAACGCCACTCTCAAACGCGAGACGCTGCAGGGCGCCAAACGCTGGTCCTCGGCCCGCCAGGCTCGCCTGGAGGTCTTCAAGTGGATCACTCGCTACAACACCCGAAGGAGGCACTCCAGCCTGAACTACCTCAGCCCGATCACCTACGAGCAGCGGTCCGATAGGGTCCTGCTCGCCGCATGACAGCTGGTGTCCACATTTTGGGGCCAAGGCCCGTGAGCCAGTCCTCGAATGAGGGCCGCCGGTCGTCGCGGAACATGCCCATGCGCTTGAGCACGTCGGTGGTGCGGCCGACCCCGATCACCCGCTTGCGCAGGAAGGGGGACATCTCCGAGTGCAGGACGGGCTCCCCGTCGACCCGGTCGGCCAGCAGCACGGCCAGGCCGTACTCGATGTCGTCGCGGACTCCGCGTTTCCAGCCGCGGGCCTCGCCGATGATGTGGATGGTCCAGCGGGCCCAGGCCATCAGCGGGTCGTCCAGGCCGAGGCGCTCTCGCGCGTCGAACCGCGAGTAGTCACGAGGAAGGTCAAACAGCCGCAATGGCGTTCCCGGGCTCGGGGGACGCGCTGCCGGGATGGGGACCGGCTTGGGAGGGCGACCGATCCGCCCGCTCGGGTTGCGGATCCGGGTGCTCGCCCGCCGCTTCCGGCCCCAGAGCGGAATCAGATGAGCCAAGAAGAGCTGGTGAGAGTTGCCTCGGGAAAGGAGTGATCGCACTCCGGCAGCCGGGCCGCTCGTCTCCGCGTCGAGGCGGGCCTGGCACCAGCACAACCGGCAGTAGCCCTCGCGCAGCGGCAGCTGGCGACCGCATCCCGTGCAGCGGCCGGTCGGGAGGCGGAAGGCAAACGAAGCGCAGGCCCCGCATCGCGGGGCGGACAACATGCCCCAGGCCAGGCAATCTGTGCAGCTTCTAGGCAGCATCGGCGTCGGCTCGATCTCGGTCACGTCGGCGGCAGAGACCGCCCGTCCTTGCGCTTGGGCGTCACCGACGGGCCTCCCGCTGAGACCGCCGCAGGCTGTTCGGCCTGCTCGTCGACGCGCTTGACCTTGTCGGGCTCGGCGATGAGGAGTTCCTCGACCCCGCAGCCGAGGACGGCGCAGATGACGTTGAGGTCGTCGAGCTTGATGCTGGCCGGCTCGCCCGACCAGAGCCCGGACATCTTTCCAGCACTCATTTTCAGGCCGTACTCGGCAAGCATCCGCTGGAGCTCGGACGCCTTCCAGATGCCGCGGTTGGCGGCCGCCAGGCGCAGGTTCCACCTCATCGCCGTAGTCCTTCCAATCTGGTGGCCGCACGCGCTTGACCTGCGAGCCAGGCGTCCTCGACGTGAGTCGAAGGGACGTGAACATATCTCATGGTCGTGGCGATCCAGGCGTGGCCGAGGACTTCCTGGATCGCGAGCAGATCCATCCCAGCCAGATAGAGCTGGGAGGCGCAGAAGTGCCGCAGGACATGGGGCGTAATGTCGTCCGGCCAGTCCGGCAGATGCGCCGTGGCCGCCTTGGCAAGCGCGGCGCGGATGGTCTCGTCGCCGACCCGGGAGACGGTGCCGTCGGCGTTCTTGCGCTCCGACAGCAGCAGCGGAACACCTGGTCGGGTGTGGTCGTCGCCGAACTGGCCCCACACGTCCTCGACGAACCAGCGCAGTGTCCCGCCCGCGTTGTTGATCAGCGGGACCATCCGTTCACGCGGTCCTGAGCCGCGGGTGCCCTTGCCGTGACGGACATGGAGCTTGCCGAAACGGCCGAGATGCCATTTGACGTCGGCCAGGTCGAGCTTGCAGGCCTCGTTCACGCGTAACCCGACATCGGCCATCAGCCGGCAGGCCGTGTAGTTCCGGGCGGCCGGACCGAACTTCCGGCAGGTCGACAATTCCTCCCGCCAGCCCGAGAACATTCGGGTGACTTGTTCGGCGGTCGGCGGGATACGAATCTTGGCCTGCTGATGGCCGCGGGGCCGGTTCATCTCGTCGATCGGGCACTCGACGACTCTGCCTGTCATCTGGTGGATCTCGACCTTGTGCCGCAGCTCCAGGAACAGGAAGAACGTCTTGATTGCCTGGGCCCGCGCCAGCCGGGTGCCCTTCGCCGTGACGCGTAGGACCTTGCCGAAGTACGTATCGGCGTCGGAGGGATCCATCTCCCACAGCGGCCGGCCGAACCAGGCCCGCACCTGCTCCAGGTGCATCACGTCGGAAGAGATCGTCCCGTCCGACAGTCCCGCCGCCGCTCGTGCCAGCACGAAACCCGCCAGCACGTCGGTCTCCAGGGCCTCAAGATCCTCCGCCGTCGCCGGAGCTCTTGCAACCCGCAGATCTTTCACCACTGCCAGCGCCAACTCCGGCCTCCTCGCCTTCAGCTTCACAGCAAGACGAACGACCAGAACGATAGACCTTCAGAATCCCTGAAATCTCATCAATACCTGGAGAAGCCGGAGCGCCAGCTCATAAGCCCAGGTCCTGGGGCTGGAGCGACAAAAGAAGCCCAGCTGAACTCAAGGGTTATTAGTTAATACGCCGTGCGGCGGTGTTCTTCTCCCGAGGACGCGGCCGACGTTGTGGCCGAGACCTATGTGATCGCCTGGCGGCGGATAACCGAACTCCCGACGGTGAGGGCGGCACGTTATGGCTGTACGGGGTGGCTCGGCGGGTCCTGGCCAACCACCGCCGCGGCGAGCGGCGCAGGCGCACCCGGCACACCGAACTCACCGCCGAGATCGAACACCTTTACGCCGCCCCCTCCGACCACGGTGAGCAGGACGGTGTGAGTGAGGCCATGGACCTGCTCGCCGACGGCGACCGTGAGCTGCTGGCCCTGGCTCTGTGGGAGGGGCTCGACCCCGGCGAGATCGCCACAGTGCTGGATGAGGACCTGGCCGGCCGGGCGTCCACCGCGGGGGCGGACGCGCTGCTGGCGGAGATCGTCGTACTGGAGCACGTCCCGGCCCGGCGACGGCTGATGCCCTCCGCTCGCCGATCCCTGCTCGGCCTGGCCGCGGCCGCCGTCCTGGCCGGAGGCATTGTCGTCGGGCCGTCCCTGTTCAAAGCCTCCGAGCAGGTGTACGCCAGCCAGGCCGTGACGATCGACCGCGTCGGCGACGAGTACGCCTTCTACTTCACCGACGGGAATCCCGACCCCGCCGAGCTGCGGAAGGCCTTCCACAAGGTCGGCCTGGACAACCTCACGGTGACGCTGAGCCCCGTCTCGCCGCACATGCCGCCGGGCTCCGTCTTCGGGTTCGAGAAGACCGACCCCGACGCACAGGCGGTGTTCGCCGGGGGCAACTGCCCCGAGCGGGTCGAAAACTGCCTTACGGCCTTCCGCGTCACCGCGGACATCTCCGGGCCTGCGGAGGTCAGCCTGAGCCGCCCGGCGAAGCCCGGTGAGAAGTACGCCTACCCCGCCGACGCGAGCTGGCCGGGTGAGGCGCTGGCCGGGGTGAAGCTGCAGGGACGTTCGGTGGCCGAGGCGGTGCGCGTCGTGCGCGAGCACGACCTGAAGGTGGCCTACGGCCTCGACTGGCCGCTGTCAGGTGACGAGAAGGGCGTTCGCTTCGAGGATGACGTGCCCGCCTCCCGCGTCGATCCCGGCTGGTCGGTGACGGCGGCGCAGACCTACAACGACGGGGTGATCGTCCTGCGCGTCGCGCCGGGCCCGGGCGCGACCCCGCCACCCGGATTCTGCGTTGCCCCGGTCTGCCCTTGACGTCCGTACGGGCATGACATGGCTCATGGGGCGAGGCCGGTTCGATGCAGGTGGGCAGTCGTTGCCCACCTGCCCCTCAGCCCGTGCCGGTCGGCTGAGAAGGGGATGGGGTGAGGGCCGGCCGTCGCCCGCCACGGCCTCGCCGGTCAGCGGCGGCACCACCGTGGCCATGTCCTAGCGCTGCCGTACCTCGGTGATGATGGCCCGGGTGATGTCCGGGCCATCATCATCCCTCGCAAATCCCCTTATATCGTGCTAAATCGATTTGCGATCCCTCATCCTGGCCAGCATGCTGGACCTCATGCTCATCAGGGACGCCACGTCCGACGACTGGCCGGCGATCTGGCCCTTCCTCCGGCGGATCATCGCCGCGGGTGAGACCTTCACCTGGGATCGCGACGTCAGCGAGGACCAGGCCCGGGCGATGTGGCTCCTGGAGCCTCCGGGCCGCACGGTCGTCGCCGTCGACCCCGCCGGGACCGTCCTGGGAACGGCCAAGATGAACCCCAACCACATGGGGCCCGCCTCGCACATCTCCAGCGCGAGCTTCATGGTCGACCCCGATCACGCCGGGCACGGCGTCGGACGGGCCCTGGGCGAACACGTCCTGGACCGGGCACGCGCCGAGGGCTACCGGGCGATGCAGTTCAACGCCGTCGTGGAGACCAACACCCGGGCGGTGGCACTGTGGCGCTCGCTCGGCTTCGAGGTGCTGGCGACCCTGCCGGAGGGCTTCCGTCACCCGGCCAGGGGTTATGTCGGCCTGCACATCATGTACCGGTCCCTCTGAGCGCGCGCACGTCCGGCGGCCGTCCGCCGGGCAGCAGATGAAGTCCGCAGGCCTGCCGCGACACCGATCACCCGCGCGGGCGGCCCATCGGCGGCGCGGCTGATGCCCGCCCTCGACGCCCTGCAGTGGGCGGTGGTGCTGCTCGCCCTGTTCCTCGTCGGCTTCTCCAAGACCGGCGTCTCCGGCGCGGGGACGGTGGCGGTCGCGCTGTTCGCGTTCGTCCTGCCGACCAAGCAGTCCACGGGCGTCCTGCTGCCGCTGCTGCTCGTCGGCGACCTGGTCGCCGTGACCGTCTACCGCCGTCACGCGGACTGGCCGAGGCTGATCAGGCTCTCCCCGTGGGTGGTCGCGGGGGTGGTCGCCGGTGCCTTCGTCGTCGGCTGGGCCGACGACGCGCAGATGAGACGGCTCATCGGCGGGATCCTGCTGGTGATCCTCATCGTCCACCATTGGAACCGGCGCCGCGGCTCCGACGCCTCGCTCGCCCACCATCGATCGGTGGCCGCCCTCGCGGGGGTCTTCGCCGGCTTCGCCACCATGACCGCCAACGCGGCAGGGCCGATCATGGCCCTCTACCTGCTGGCGGCGGGTCTGCCGATGCTGGGGTTCCTCGGGACCAGCGCGTGGTTCTTCCTCACGCTCAACGCGTTCAAGGTGCCCTTCAGCGTCGCGCTCGGTCTCATCACCCCGGCCACCCTGGCGTTCGGCGCGCTGACGGCTCCCGCCGTCCTCGCCGGGGCGGCGGCCGGTCGCATGATCATCAGCCGTATCGACCCGAAGGTCTTCGAGTGGGTCACGGTGGCGCTCACGCTGGTCGCGGCGGTGCGCCTGCTGGTATGACTTCCGCCCCTGCCGCTGACCTGCCGGGACCCCGGCGGTACTAATCTGAGGCGACTTTGTCATACCGAGGAGGAATCATCTGATGTCGCCGGTTCTGGAGAGTACGGCCCGCGCGCTGCTGCGCAGGGTCGCGGTGGAGCAGGCCGAGTCCCGGCTGCCGTCCCTGGCCGTGGCCGTGGTGCGAGACGGGCGGCTCGCCTGGTTCGGCTCACGCGGCCGGGTGGAGGGGAGCGCGCCCACCGAGACCACCCAGTACCGGATCGGATCGATCACCAAGAGCATGGTCGCCACCGTGGTCATGCGGCTGCGCGACGAGGGCCGCGTGGACCTGCTCGACCCGATCGCCAAGCACATCCCCGGCATCCCGATCGGCGAGGTGACCGTCGCCCAGCTGCTGTCGCACACCTCCGGACTGAGCGCCGAGTCGCCCGGATCGTGGTGGGAGCGCACCCCGGGCGTGCCGGTGGAAGAGCTCATCGCCCGGCTCGGCCCCGAGACCGCCCGGCACCGGCCGGGACGCCGCTACCACTACTCCAACCTGGGATTCGGCCTGCTGGGCGAGCTGGTCGCCCGGCACAGGGACATGAACTGGGCGCAGGCCGTACGGCAGGAGATCCTGCGGCCGCTGGGCATGAACGACACCACGCCCCGGCCGCGCGCCCCGCACGCCACCGGCTACGCCGTACACCCGTGGGCCGACGTGCTGCTGCCCGAGCCCGAGCACGACGCGGTCGCCATGGCCCCGGCGGGGCAGCTGTGGTCCACCCCCGCCGACCTCGCCCGGTGGGCGGCGTTCGTGGCCGGAGACACCGGCGGCGTGCTCGATCCGGCCACGGTGGCCGAGATGCGCGAGCCCGCGATCGTCGACGACGGCGACGCCTGGACCGGCGGGTACGGCCTGGGCCTGCAACTCACCCGCGCGGCCGGCCGCCGCCTGGCCGGGCACACCGGCTCCATGCCGGGCTTCCTGGCCACCGTGTGGGCCGACCCGGCCGACAAGGTGGGCGTGCTCTTCATGGCCAACTCCACCTCGGGGATGAGCCGCGGCCTGCTGACCGAGCTGCTGGCCATCCTCGACGAGCACGAGCCGCGTCTGCCCGCCGAATGGGAGCCCACCGGAGCCGACACCGGCCTGCTGGAGCTGACCGGCCCGTGGTACTGGGGGCCCAGCACGTACGCGCTGCGGCTGCTGCCGCAGGGAGATGTGTCCCTCGACCCGGTCAACGCCGCCGGCCGCGCCTCCCGGTTCGCCGCCCAGGGCGACGGGACCTGGCTCGGGCTGGACGGCTACTACGCCGGCGAGACGCTACGCGTGGTCCGCCGGGCCGACGGCTCGCTCAGCCACCTGGATCTCAACACCTTCGTCTTCACCCGGACCCCCTACGACCCCGCGGCCGAGGTGCCCGGTGGGGTGGACGAGGGCGGCTGGCGCGGCTGAGCGGCCGGTTCTCCGGGGAAGCGGCCGCGGCCCGGCGTATCGCGCGCCGTGGCCGCCGGACCGCCCGGCGGCAGCGGTCCGGCGTGATCCAAGCGGACGCTCCCCCGCGGAGGGGGAGCGTCAGCGACGCCCGTCCGTCACCGGCTGATCTTCTCGTCCCGATGCGGGAGCTTCCAGCCGGGCCGGACGAAGTGGCAGGTGTAGCCGTTGGGGTAGTGCTCGAGGTAGTCCTGGTGCTCAGGCTCGGCCTCCCAGAACGGCCCGGCCGGCGTGACCTCGGTGACCACCTTGCCCGGCCAGAGGCCGGAGGCGTCGACGTCGGCGATCGTGTCCTCCGCGACCCGCTTCTGCTCGTCGTTCGTGTAGAAGACGGCCGAGCGGTAGCTGGTTCCGATGTCGTTGCCCTGACGATCCTTCGTCGTCGGGTCGTGGATCTGGAAGAAGAACTCGAGCACATCCCGGTAGGAGATCTTCTCCGGGTCGAAGACGATCTCGATCGCCTCGGCGTGGGATCCGTGGTTTCGGTAGGTCGCGTTCGGCACGTCCCCGCCGCTGTAGCCGACCCGCGTGGAGACCACGCCCTCGCGTTTGCGGATGAGATCCTGCATCCCCCAGAAGCAGCCTCCGGCGAGGATCGCGACTTCAGTCGTTCCGGTCATCACTATGCTCCTTCGTCTGAGTGCTCGAACGGCTTGCGGCAGGTACCGTGGCCTTCGCCGTCCAGCCTGCCCGGCCGGACGAGGCCAAGGGCGGCCGAGTCGATGCGATCCCACTCGGGCCGGGCGAGATGCCGTTTCCTTAGAAGCCGCCAACGAACGCGATGATCGCCCACGTTGCGTCGTTCGCTCCACAACTATGAGACAAACCATGCTATTCCCCCATGCCCGGTCGTGGGATGCCGCGGCTGCGGCGCGTACCAGGATGCACCGGGATGCGCTGCCTGGGCCCGCATGATGAGCCGCAAGGTAACACTGCGTGATGTCAGTGACTCTCCGTGTTCGCCGCCCTTCGCCCGGATCCCCGGCGGTCGCCGGCGTCGTGAGTCACCGGTGTGCCTCCAGGCGGCCGAGGCAGGAGGTTCGGCCGCTCAGGCATCCGTCGTGTTCTGGGCGGCTCTGGCGGTCGCGGCGGCGTGCTCGTCGGCGGTCATGCCGAGGTTGGGATAGTGCCGGTGGAGGTCGTACTGGTCGTCGGCCCACTGCCGGTAGTCCCGCCGTACGGCGGACTCGTCGGAGTCGACGGCGAGGGCGATGTCGGCCCAGGTGGCCCCGGCCAGCAGCGCGTGATGGATGTTGGCGGGGTGACGTACGGTGCGCGCGATGCACTCCGCCAGCGCCAGCAGCTCGATGTGTTCGGCCACGGTGAGCGCGGGCCGGTCCCCGGTTCCGTGCCGGGCGGGGTCATAGGCCCCCCGGGCCACCAGCTCGACGCGGGCGCGGGCGGACGCGTTCTGGGCGGCCAGCTCGTTGTAGCGCTCCAGCTGCCGGCTGACGGGCACGTCGTAACGGGCGTCGCGCCAGGTCGTGATGTGCTCAGGCAGGGTCATGGCGGCTTCTCCAGGGTGGTCGGGACGGTGCCTCGGGCAGGCCCGGAGCACGGGCGCGGCGCCACTTTCAGCCGATCGTGGCCGTGTCGCCGACGCGCACGACTCCCGGGCCGGTCACCCGCATGATGACCCCGAACGTGTTGTCGTGCTCGACGATGAGATGTCTCTGCAGTTGCGGCCAGCGCTCGCGGCCATGGGGGTCCCAGCTGGGCACCGCGCACCGGATGCACGGGCCCGAATGATCACCCGTCACCTCCAGGACGGCCTCGCCCACCGTGATCACGGTTCCCTCGCCGAAGGACTCCTCCGCGAACACGGGCGCATCGAGATCCAGATGCACGTTCGGGCGGAATCGCAACAGGTCGACCTCCGCGCCGAGCTCGGCCTCCAGGGCGCGCCGGGACGCCTCGAAGGTCACCAGGACGGTCGGGCCGCGATCCTGCTGGCCGTCGGCCGCGCGCATCGACAACGGGATGCCGTAGGACTCGGAGAGCGCGGCGGGCAACTCGGGATCGTCCCACGCCCACGCCGCGCCGCCGGCGGAGTACAGCACCGGCGGGCCCGGAGGCTCGGGGGACCCGTCGCAGGTGGCAGGGTAGGACGCCTCCCAGGCGAGCATGCCGGGCGACTGCCGTACGGTCAGCCGGCTGCCCGCGTGGTTGGGCCGCTCGTCGATGAGCGCGTACGCCCGATCGCCGGCCAGCCCGCGATGATCGAGAAGAGCCGCGGGGACGCGTTCGCCGCGCAACGACTTCACGGGCCAGCGATAGAGACCGTCGACGGTTCCCCGATACATAGCTCGATCCTACGGTCCGGATCGGAAAGGTACCGCCCTGCCCCGCGCGAGAGCAGGGGCGACGGCCGGTGCCTTCCGCGGGTGCCGCGCGACCGGCACCGTGTTCTTCGTGCCCACCGCCGGCTTCCTCGACGACCTTCCCCAACCCCCCGCGCCACCGGCACAGCAGGCGCCCGAACCACCCGCGTGTTCCGGCGCGGCTTCCGGTACGGCGCGAGACCGCCGTCCTACAGGGATGAGCGCGTTCAGGCTCGCAGCGCCGTCCGGAAGGTGACCGGGTCTGCGGGGATCATCACGACAAGGGTCTGACCCGGAGCGCTGTGCAGTGTGATCAGTTCATTGAAGAATTCCATGTCGCCGAAACCCGGGTGTCGCAGGATCTTTCTTTCATGTAGCCAGGTGGAGACCCGGTGCTCCTGCCACACGCGATCGAACAGCGCGCTTTCGTCATTCAGCTCCGCGACGAGTTCGGCAAGGCGGGGATGATCCGGGATGCGGCCGGCGTCGATTCTCAGCATGCCGATCATTTCGGTGGCCGCGTCCTCCCAGCTTCGGCCGTAGAGTTCGCGCGCCGCCGACGAGAGGAGCATCCATCTGAGGCCGTTGCGTTCACGCGCGGGCATGGTATTGAAGTCGGCGAACAGGAATGACGCCGCCCTGTTCGCGGTGATGACGTCGATGAACGGGCCGAACAGCACGGCGGGAGTGTCGTCCAGCAGATCGAGCACACGCTGCACTTTGCGGTCGACGGTCCTTCGTGCGGGTGCGCCCGGCGAGATCCCGTCGGCGTCGGCGACCCCGGCAAGGGTGTACAGATGTGACCGTTCGTCGGCCGTCAGGCGCAACGCCCCCGCCACGCCGTCGAGCACGGCTCGCGAAGCGGTCCGCTGACGACCCTGCTCAAGCCGCGTGTAGTAGTCGGGGCTCACCCCGGCGAGCTGGGCGATTTCCTCCCTGCGCAGACCCGGCACCCGCCGCCGGTCGGCGGCCGGCAGGCCGACGTCGTGCGGTTCGACCTGAGCGCGCCGTGTGCGCAGGAACGCCCCCAGCGCGGCGTTCCTGGCCCCGGTCACCGCCGCCGCCCCGACGAAATGATCATCAATCCATGGTAGCACTCGCATTCCTAGGTATCGTGAGGCCATTTAACGCATGGCCTCACGTCCGGAAAGCTGTTTTCCTGTTTCTGCACCGAACGGACGACCGCCGATGAAACGGGTAATGACATGGAAGAGCGCAAGGTAGGAAATCTTGGTCTGACATCGTCAATTGTCGGGCTGGGATGCATGGGAATGACGGGGGCATACGGCGCCGCGGACGAAAGCGAATCGATCGCCACGATACGACGGGCTCTGGAGCTGGGCGTCGAAATGTTCGACACGGCCGATGTGTACGGTCCCTTTGCCGGTGAGAAACTACTCGGCCGGGCACTGAAGGGACGTCGCGACGAGGCCGTGATAGCGACGAAGTTCGGCGGGGCGGAAATGGACGACACCGGAAACGTCATCGGGGGCCCGAACGGTCATCCGGATTACGTGCGGTCCAGTGAAGTGATCTCAGCGACTTTCATTTCAGGTAGCCGTGTTCGAAATGAGTGAGAACGAGTGCGGCTTTGACGACGTCGCCGATTCTGCTGGGGCTGGCGGTGATGCGCTGGAGGGTGCGCCAGCGTTGGGTGAGCAGGGCGAAGCCGCGTTCGCCCAGGCAGCGTAGGGCGCGCAGGAGCGCGTTGCGGGTGCGGGTGTCGAGGTCGAGGGGCCGGCCGTCGGCGGGGTGTTTGACCGGGGTGAGAATGCCGATGCCGGCACCGTCGTAGCCGGAGTCGGCCAAGGTGGGCAGGCCGTCGGCGGCGGCTTTGTACAGCGCTCCCAGGACGTGTGTGCGGGCGGCGGTCAGGTCGTGCACCGATCCGGGCTCGACGGCCGACACCCACAGCGGCAGGCCGCAGGGCGCGGACAGCGCCTGGATGTTACCGCCATGGTGGCGGGTCTTTCCGGAGTACCACAGGTCGATGGGTTCACCTTTGACGCTGATGGTCTTCTCGGCGCAGCGGTCGGTGGCGATGACGGTGCCGTCCAAGATCAGGTGGGTGAGGCCGGCGTCGGTGGCGCGCCGCAGGGCGTGGTGCAGATCGGGCGCCTGGTCGGCCAGGACGTCGATGACCTCGTCGATGTAGCGGTAGGCGGTGGCGCGGGAGACGCCGTGGTCGCGGCCGAGGGCAGCCCGGTCGGTGCGGTCGCGAAACCAGCGCAACCCCATCACCGCCTGCTCAAAACAGGTCAGAGCCCGAGAACCCGAGCGGGTGCCCAGTCGGCGGCGCTCGGCCGACAGCAGCAGGGAGAGGTGGCAAACCAGCTCCCGAGAGACGTCAAGCGTGGCACGATAGGTGATCACGTGGGGCTTTCTGGATCGAAGAAGACTTGTGGTGAGACCTCTTCTACCGAAAGCTCCACGCCTGTTTCAGGGGCATCGCGATCCATCCCGATTCATGTCTGCCGACGTCATTTTAGAGGCATCGAATCGCAACCGCCCTTATTGATCTTGCTGAGATCACCTCAGTGTCGAGCGTTCACTGCGTAATCTGAACACCGATCGGATCGATCTTTATTACCAGCACAGGATCGATCCCCAGGTGCCCGTGGAAGAAACCTTTGGCGCCCTGGGTGAGTTGGTCACAGCCGGAAAGATCCGCCATCTCGGCATCTGCGAAGCGGCGGCGGACACCATCCGCCGCGCCCATGCGAGCGCGCCGCTGTCCGCGGTCGAGACGGAATACTCGCTGTTCAGCCGGCAGGTGGAGACGAACGGCGTGCTCGCGACGGTCCGGGAGCTGGGCATCGGCTTCGTCGCCTACGCACCGCTCGGCCGCGGGTTCCTCACCGGGACCGTCCGGTCGGCCGGCCAGATCCCGGAGACGGACCTGCGGCACGCCTTCCCGCGGTTCCAGGACGGATCGCTCGACAGCAACCTCACGCTGCTGGAGAAGGTCGAGACGATCGCCACCGCGATGGGGGCGTCGCCGGGACAGGTCGCCCTCGCATGGGTTCTGTCGCGCGGCGACGACGTCATCGCCATCCCCGGCACCCGCGTGCGGACCCACCTGGAGGAGAACGTCACCGCGGCGGCGCTGCGCCTGCGGCAGGAGACGCTCCGCGACCTGGATCGGGCGGTGCCGGCGGACGCCGTCGCGGGAGATCGTCGTTCTCCCGCCGACACCGGCATCGAGGAGTGACAGCGCGACGACCGAGTACGGTCTCGGCGCGACCTCAGCCGATCGTGGCCGTGTCGCCGACGCGCACGACTCCCGGGCCGGTCACCCGCATGATGACCCCGAACGTGTTGTCGTGCTCGACGATGAGATGTCTCTGCGGTCGCGGCCGGCGCTCGCGGCCATAGGGGTCCCCGCGGGGCACCGCGCGAGAGCAGGGGCGACGGCCGGCGCCTTTCCGCAGGTGCCGCGCGACCGGGAGGAGCGCCGCGATCCGCGAGCCGAGGACCGGGGCCGCCGCAGGCTGTGGACCAGGGCGATCGGACCACGTCATACTATGACCTCGATCAAGGGGGGTAGGAGTTGTCCGAGGTGACGGTCGTCGAGGTGCCGCAGTGGCAGGGGTCGGGCTCGGCCACCGCCGTACGGCTCGCCGAAGGAGCCGCCCTGCTGGGCGACATGATCCCCGAGGCCGAACGCGTCCGGATACAGGTCGCGGGGACGCTCAAGGAGACCGCCGAGCGGACGCGTACCGCGCTGGACCGCGTGCGGGACGGGCTCGTGGTCACCGTCGGCGGCGACTGCGGCGTGGAACTCGAACCGATCGCGGCGGCGTTGCGCCGGTACGGCGAGCGGCTGACGGTGATCTGGTTCGACGCGCACGCCGATCTCAACACGCCCGACTCGTCCCCCTCGGGCGCCTTCCACGGCATGGTGCTGCGCACGCTGCTCGGCGACGGCCCGCCGGAGCTGGTGCCCGATCAGGTGCTCCGGCCGGAACAGGTCGTCCTGGCCGGGGTCCGGGCCCTCGACGCCGCGGAGTCGGACTTCGCCCGGGCGACGGGGATCGCCGGCCGGTCCGCACCCGGCGAGAAGACGGCGGCCCTGTACATCCACATCGACCTCGACGTCCTCGACCCGGACGTCTTCGGCTCCGTCGGCGCACCGGAGCCCGGGGGCACGCTCCCCCAGGAGCTCGTCGAGCAGGTCGCGGCCCTCGCCGAGCGGTTCGAGATCGTCGGGCTGGGCGTCACCGAGTACGAACCCGCCCGCAGGCAAGACCACGACCTGCTCGCCACGCTGGTCCCCGAACTGGTGGGACTCTGCCGTGTCTCCAAGGCCCGGCAGGTCGAGCGCCGCGCCGCCCGGGTCTGGCCGGCCTCGAACCTCGAAGAACACGAGGGCTGGCTGCTCCGCCACACGCCGGGTGTGAAACGGAAGCGCTGGAACTCCGCGCTGCCCCCGCTCCACCGCGCGACCGGCGTCGATCGAGTGGAGGAGTTCTACCGGGAGCGCGAAACCCCCCTGCGTGTCCAGGTGAGCCCCGCCGAACACCACCGTGACCTGGACGCGCTCCTGGCCGCCCGTGGCTACCGGATCGAGGGCGAGACCTCGGTGCTCACCGCCTCCACTGGGGAAGTGATCGCCGCCACCGCGCCGGCCGCCACGGTCGAAACCGTGACCGACCGCGGCGAGTGGCCGCGGATCTTCGCCGACCTGGACGACCATCTCGACAGCGCGGCCGTCGGCGGGACCGTTCTCCCCCACACCGTCGAGCCCGCCGCTCTCCTGACCGTCTCCGACGGCGGACGTGTCGCGGGGATGGCCCTGTTCGTGGCCGACGAGGGCTGGGCGGGGATCTTCAGCATGGCGACCCGCCCCGAGTACCGGCGCCGGGGCGTCGCCACCGCCCTCCTGGGGGCCGGTGCCCGCTGGGCGGCCGAGCAGGGGGCCGAGCGGCTCTACCTTCAGGTGGAACAGGACAACAAAACGGCCCGTCGGCTGTATGCCCGGGTCGGTTTCGTGCGCTCGCACACCTACCACTACCGCACCCGCCCCTGAGGTCTCCGGGCGCGAACGCTCCTGCGCTCCGCGCCGCCTCGCTCGCGGGAGCGTTCAGGACGGGACCGCGAGGAGCGGCTTTGGGGCCGATGCGGTTGTTCCGGCGCTAGGGTGGGCCACAGCACGGTGACGAACACATGACAGCAGGACGACCAGAAGCCAACAAGACCGCCTCGCCTGTCCCCCGGCAGCCGGCACCGCCTCGACGCGCCGAGCGCTTCACCTCATCCGGGAGACGTGATGACCGACCCGAAGGCCACCGTTGATGTGGTGGTCCTCACCATGAACGATCGGCCCCTCGCGTTCCCGCAGGCGATGGCCTCCCTGCTCGCCCAGCAGGACGTCGAGTCGCGTGTGATCATCGTGGGTAACGGGGTCGAGCCCGACCAGGTGCCCGCCGGCGTGCGCGCCGTTGCCCTGCCCGTCAACGAGGGCATCCCCCAGGGGCGCAACGTCGGCGCCGACGCCCTGGCCGGATCGGGCTGCGGCGAGTTCGTGTTCTTCTTCGACAACGACGCCGTCCTGCCCGCCCCTGACGTTCTCGCCCGGCTCGTCGCCGAAGCTCGCCGCCACCCCGAAGCCGCCTACATCCAGCCCCGCATCGCCGATCCCGACACCGGCGTCACCCTGCGCCGCTGGGTCCCGCGCCTGCGCGCCGGCGACGTCACCCGGCCCGGCACCATCACCGTCATGGCCGAGGGCGTGGTCCTCATCCGCCGCGCCGACTACGAGCGGGCCGGCGGCTGGCCCGGCCGGTTCTTCCTCTTCCACGAGGGCATCGACCTGAGCTGGAGGCTGTGGGACCTCGGGCGCACCGGCTGGTACGCGCCCGACATCGTCATCCACCACCCCGCCACCGACCCCGCCCGGCACACCACCTTCTACCGCCTTGTCGCCCGCAATCGCGTCTGGCTCGCCTACCGCCGCCTGCCCGCCCCCCTGATCCCTGTCTATCTGGCGACCTGGACGCTGCTCAGCATCACCCGGATCCGCTCCCGCGCGAACCTCGCCGTCTGGTTCGCCGGTCTGCGGGAAGGCCTCAAAGGCGGACACGGACAGCGCCGGCCGATGTCCTGGACCACCGTGCTACGACTGACCCGAGCCGGCCGCCCCCCGATCATTTGAGCGTCGGCGGCCGGGGCGAATCCGGCGAACGGGCCGCCGCGGAGGCAACAGCGGGGCGAGAGAAGTGACACGGAGTTCGCACCGGCCCGCCGAGGGGGCGGACGCCCGGCTCGCCGCGCCCGGCCGCCGGGGCGACCACGCGGGAGGTACCGTGGATCAAGAGATCGCCGGTCCGAACAGGCGGTCTAGGTGGTAGTCGATGATTTTGGCGGCGGCTTCGTGGCTACGCTGTTGACTGAGGACGCTGGAGGTCAGGCCGTTGGCGAGAGCCAGAAGGCTGGCGACTTCGGTACGCGGGTCACGATCGGGGGCGATGTCCCCGGCCTGCTGCGCGGCGGTCAACCGTACGGTGAGGAAGTTTTCCAGTGCGTTGGGCAGGGTGAGCCCGACCGCGGCGAGCGCCGGGTCGGTGAGGGCGGCGGTGTAGTAGGCGGTCCAGGCCATGGAGTCCAGTGTGCTCTGCTCGTCGAAGGGCAGGATCGTGCCGAGGACGGCGGCGAAAACGCCTCGTGGTGTCAGCTCTCCCATGGTGGCGGCCCGCTGCTTTACCCGGCGGTCCATACGGGCACCCAGCTCGGTGAGGCCGGACTCAAGCAGGGCCTGCTTGTTCGTGAAGTAGTACTGGACGACGCGCAGTGAGACCCCGGCCTCGGCGGCGATCTCACGCATCGACACCGCCTGCAGGCCGCGGGTGCCGGCGATGCGCAGCAGCGCCTCGGTCAACTGGCGCCGCCGCTCATCATGATCCACCTGTCGGGGCATGCCCGTTTCCTACCTGTTGTTCGTGCCGTGCTTCGGAGGTGTGCTCCCGGGCCGCGCCTGGCCGGGAAAGGTGAGAATCCGTTCGGCGACCAGGTCCGGAGCCTCGACGGGCAGCGAATGTCCGGTGCCGGGCACGATCTCCACCCGCCAGGACGGCACGATGTCGGCCAGCCGCGCGGCCAGCGCCCGCGCGTCGAGCAGTGCGCTGCGGGCGCCCAGCAGCACCTGCACGGGCACGGACACCTCGCGTATCTGCTCGTCGGTATAGGCGGGCGGGATGGGCACCCGCCGGCGGAAGGACCAGCCGACCCGCATCAGCTCCACCAGCTCATCCTCGCGCAGCACCCCGTTGTCCACGACGCCGGCCATGCGGTGTCGCAACGCACGAGGAAGCATGGAGGCGATGGCACCGGCAAGGGCCCAGCGGATGAACCGCCTGGGCAACGGCGCGAAGCCGCCCGGGTCCACCAGCGTCAGCGCCGCGACCCGGCCGCCCCCGCCGAGTTGCTGTTCCACCGCGGCCCAGCCGCCGGCGGAGAAACCCGCCACGTGCGCGCGCTCGGCGCCAACCGCGGCCAGTACGTCGGTGACCCAGCCGCCGACCTCCGCACCGGTCGCGAGCGGCCGCCTCTGAACCGAGCGGCCGGGCTCGCCGAGCGGGTCGACGGCGAAGACCGGGCGCGTGCGCGCCAGCGGCTCGATGTAGCGGTACCAGGCCAGCGCGTTCCCGCCGGCACCGGCCAGAAGGAGCACCGGATCTCCCTCGGCGGGCCCGGCCCGGTGGATCCGCACACTACCGGCGCGGGTTTCCACGTCGATGGCGTCCACCGGCACCGGCCACAGCTCGCCGAGCACTCGGTCATAGACGGCGAAGTACTTGTCACGGGCGGAGTCGCTGGTGAAGGCCGACGGCCGGTCGGGTGCGCGCATGGTGACCTCATCTCCTCTGAAAGGATACAGTCGTATCCTATCAATGCGCGGGGCCGGCTGTCGCGGTGGAGTGCGGGCTGATCGCTCGGCCGGATTGACCGCGTGGGTACGGCACACGCACGCGCCCTCAGCCACGGCCCGGTTGATCCCGGCTTGCGTGTGACGCTCAACTTCCATCCCGACCGCCTGGTGAGCGAACCGGCGGTCCTCGACAGGCCGGCAAGGACGGCGTCTACCTGCCCCCGTTCGTCACCGGGATCGGCCACGGGGGGCCTGACCGCCCATCCCGGCGCCCTCCTCCCGAACGGGGCCCCAGCCCCAAGGTAAGCCGATCTGCGCAGGTCACCGGACTTCAGAGAAGATTGTTTTCTTGGCAGCGGAGACGGCCACGACTTCCGAGAACACGCACGGCTGAGAGACGAAACTTCCGAGAGTAGGACCGCGCCGCTAGTTGGCGGCTGGGGACACGTTCGGGAGGAGGGCGCCTGCAACGGAGCGAACACCTCCGCCAGTTCCCTCGCCGACACCGCCCGCGTGAACCTCGGATACGCCGTCCGGTCGATCGATGCCACCCAAACCCTCGGAAACCGCCACCAACAAGCGCGAACCTCGGGATTCCAACGACCAATGATCAACCTCGTGGCCTGTTTCTGCCGTATTCCGGGACCGCCGCGTATCGCAGTGGATGCGAATTGGCGACTGTTTGTGCCCCTTGAATCGCCTGATTGAGAGGGGGTGCCGTGAGCTGGAGCTATCACGAGAGATACGTGCGGCTGGCGAGGCTATCAGGCTCTGAGCTGCAGCAAAGGCCCGTATGCCGAAATGGTCCTCTGACCTGGAATGACGACCGGCGCTTTGCATTAGATGCGAAAATTTCGCGTCAGATGCGATTGACGGAGAGTCGTCAAAGGAGGCCTCCATGAACGTGGATGGGCTTGCGCCAGGAGCCGCAGGGCTGCATCTGGTCGGTGGAGTTGCGCTGCTTCGGCCCGAGGAGCAGGTGTTCGAGGCGATGCTGGACGGCTGGCGCAACCAGCAGCTGGCCAGGAACCTGGCGCTGTCCACGATCGAGAAGCGAGAAGGTCGCCTGCGGGCCTTCGGCGAGCACGCCGAGGCGTTCCCCTGGCAGTGGACGCCGCAGTACGCCGATGAGTGGTGATGAGTGGTTCGGGGATCTGCGGGCGGTGCGGGGCTGCGCGCACTCGACGCTGCGGTCCTACCAAGACGCGCTGCGCTCGTTCTGCCGATACGTGATCGACCCGGCCTACGACTGGTCGGCGGTATGTGAGCAGCGATTCGGCACCCATCCGATCCAGGTGGTGCACGAGTGGAACACCGCGGCGCACGTCCAGGAGAGCGAGGCCCAGCCCGAAAAGCGAGCCTTCACCATTGATGAGCTGCAGGACTTCTTCGACTACGCAGACGATCAGGTGACCAAGGCGCGAGAGCGGGGACGCAAGGGCTGGTTGCCGGTTCAAGATCGCCTACAGCTACGGCCTGCGACGCAACGAGACCCGGATGCTGGATGTTTGCGACCTTGGCCGCAATCCGCACGGACCCGAGTTCGGGGGCCTTGGCCCCAAAATGTGGACACCAGCTGTCATGCGGCGAGCAGGACCCTATCGGACCGCTGCTCGTAGGTGATCGGGCTGAGGTAGTTCAGGCTGGAGTGCCTCCTTCGGGTGTTGTAGCGAGTGATCCACTTGAAGACCTCCAGGCGAGCCTGGCGGGCCGAGGACCAGCGTTTGGCGCCCTGCAGCGTCTCGCGTTTGAGAGTGGCGTTGAACGCCTCGGCGGCAGCGTTGTCCGCGCTTGTCCCGACGGCGCCCATCGACTGGCGAACACCGAACTCCTTGCACACGGCGGCGAAGTCGGCGGAGGTGTATTGCGCCCCGTGATCGGAGTGAAAGACCGCCCCGGCCAGGTCACCACCCCGCGTGGCGGCGGCTGCCCGCAGCGCGTCGGTCACCAGCTCGGTGCGCATGTGATCGGCGATCGACCAACCAGCCAGGCGACGTGAATGCAGGTCCAGCACCGTCGCGAGATACAAGAACTGTCCCTCACCGACGGGCAGATAGGTGATGTCGCCCACGTACCGCTGGTTCGGCGCGGCCGCGGTGAAGTCCCGCTTGATCAGGTCGGGCATCTTCTGATGGGAGGGCTCGGGCACCGTGGTGCGGACCCTCTTACGCAGATGCAGCCCGACGATGCCGAAGACCCGCATGATCCGCGCCACCCGCTTGTGATTGACCCGCCGGCCCGCATCGCGCAGCTCGGCAGTCACCCGCGGGCTGCCGTAGGTGCCATCGAAGTCGGCGTGGATCTGCCTGATCTCCGCCGCGAGCGCAGCGTCGGCCGCCGTCCGCACCGCCCTCGCCGGTGTGGCGGCCACCCACCGATAGAACCCCGACCGGGAGACCTCCAGCACTCGGCACAGTCGCTTCACCCCGAAGGCGTCACGGTGATCGGCAACGAACTGGAAGCGACTCACCAGTTCGTCTCCCCGGCGAAATACTTGGCCGCCCGCCGCAAAATCTCGCGCTCCAGCTCCAGTTCCCGGATCCGGGCCCGCAACTGCTTGTTCTCCTCTTCCAGCACGTTGCCGGAGGTTACCAATCCCGTCGGCGGCCTCTTCACCGAGCCCGTCTTCGGAGCAGTGCCGGCAGACCGCGCCTGGTGCACCCACAGGCGCAACGTCTCACGGTTGACGCCCAGGTCCTTGGCCACCGACGCGTACGTCCGCGACGGGTCCGACAGATACAACGCGACGGCGTCTGTCTTGAACTCAACTGAGTAGGCCTTCATGGCCACGAGGAACTCCTTGGTCTCCAGATCTCTATGATCTGGCACTCAAGATGTCCACACCTCGGGGTGAAGGCCCCGGCGACTATGGCCTGATCCACGTCCGCTATGGCAAGGCCAAGAAGGGGTCGCCACCCAAACGGCGCAGCGTGGTGACGGTCTGGACCTGGACCGCCGAGATCATGGACGAGTGGGTCACCGAGTTTCGGCCGCTGCTGGCGGTCCCCGGCATGTCGGCGCTCTGGCCGTCCGAGCGCGGCGCCAGGATCGGGTTGCAGCGCATCAACTCCCGGTTCGCCGCCTACCGCGACGCCCTTGGCCTCGATGCGGGCCTGGACTTTCACGGGTTGAGAAGGTCCTACGTCACGCACCTCATCGAGGCGGGCCGTGACCCGATGTTCGTCCAGTTCCAATGCGGACACGAGCACGCCAGCACGACGTCCCTCTACACCTGCGTGTCTTCGGACTTCCGCACCCGCACCCTGCGCCGGGCCCTGGACGAGACCCTGGCCGCCGCCCTTGAACCACCCCGGAGGACACGATGAAACGCCAGGTCAGCTACCAGTGGCGGCTACGAGAAGTCATGGCCGCTCACGGCATGTTCACCATCAGCGACCTGGTCCCGCTCCTGGTCGAGCGCGGCATCAACCTGTCGGTCTCCCAAGTCCACCGCCTGGCCACCGGTGTTCCCGAACGCCTGTCTCTGCCGGTGCTCGCCGCGCTCTGCGACATCTTCACCTGCACCCCGGCCGAACTGATCGCCACCAAGGCCGAGAACATGGCGATTCGCAAGACCGCCGGCGACGACGGCCCCGTCAACCTCAACGCGCGGCGGCCCAAACGCGCCCGTCTTCGTCCCGAAGCATGAACAGACCGCCGCTGATCTGCGAAGACTGCGGGAGGGAAGGCCGCCGATATCGGCGCGGACTCTGCGGCCACTGCGCGCTGGCCGCCGACCTTCGAACTGCCCTCGACGACGGAACCGGCGGCATCCGGCCTGAGCTGATGCCCTTCTTCGAGGGCTTTCGCACAATGAGCAACCCACGGGCAGGCGTGAACTGGATCAGCCACCCCCACGTCCACCGGATGCTGGCCGCGCTGGCCCACCCGGACACGCCGATCACTCATGAGACGCTGAACGCGATGGCTCCGTGGCGATCGGTCGCCTACCTGCGCGACCTGCTGATGCTGCACAGCGTTCTGTCACCCTGCGACAGGCACCTGATGCTGTTCGAGCGCTGGCTCAGCGAGACACTCGCCGACGTCACCGAACCCGAGCACCGGCAGCCCGTCAGCCGGTTCGCTACTTGGCACGTGCTCCATCGGCTCCGGCGGTTCGCCGAACGCGGGCCGCTCACCGAGCAACAGACCCAGCAGGCCCGAGGCGAGGTCCGCCAAGCCATCGCATTCCTGAGCTGGCTCCATCAGCGAGAACGCGACCTCACGACCTGCCGACAGGCCGAGATCGACGCCTGGTATGCCGGCGCCTACACCGCCCGCCGCCTCACCCACGCCTTCCTGCGATGGGCGATCCGCGACAGGCTCCTGCCCAAGCTCGTGCTCCCGCACCAGAACACCACCAACCCCGCACCCATCAGCCAGCAACACCGCCTGACCACCCTGCGCAGACTTCTCACCGACGAGGAGATCCCTCTGCTCACCCGCGTCGCGGCCACGATGGTATTGCTTTATGCCCAGCCCCTGACCCGGATCCTGCGGCTGACGATCGACGACGTCCTCCACGACGATGACCAGGTCAGGCTCTGCTTCGGCGATCCTCCAACCCCCGTCCCGGAACCCTTCGCCGCGCTGCTGTTAAGGCACACCGGCCAGCGGCTCAACCTGACCACCGCCACCAACCAGAATTCCCGCTGGCTCTTCCCCGGCCGACGTGGTGGCCAGCCCATGACGACGGATGCGATCGAGAGCCGGCTACGCGATCACCAGATCGCCGCGCTCAACGGCCGGACTTCCGCACTTCGGCACCTCGTCCTCCAGGCGCCCGCCCCCGTGGTCGCACGGATGCTCGGCTACACCGACCAGCAGACCGCCCGACTCGCCGCCGACGCCGGCAGCCCCTGGAGCCGCTACGCACCAGGTGACGACCACGCCCAGTGACCTTCACGGGGTCCGCGAAAGGCGAAGATGATGTTATGACAGCATCCTCCGGGCCACGCTCCTCCACTGAGATTCGCGACTACCTCGTTGGCCAGCTCAACATGGCACTTCGCCGTCCTGGGATGTTCGGTGGGGAAATAGCTCTACAGCTGCTCCTCGATCACCTGGTCTACACGGAGCGCCAAGACGAGGCGTGGGCCAAGGAGCAGCAGGCGATGGAGTCTCGGGGGGCCTTCACCTCAATCGGTGTGACCGGAGCGTTCAGAGCTTTGTTGGTGCCCGATGCTTATGAATACGGCGTGGCCTCGGTCTATGCGGAATTCGTCCGTGCTCGCGGGTGGCTGGAAGCAGACAGAGTGCTGACGGCCGACGAGTACGAGTCCATGCGCCAGGAACTAAGCATCTGGGTTGCCCAAGACCGCGTGCTCAGCGAGGTGCTTGAGACCTTCGGTGCGCCTTCCGTGCTCTTCGGCGGCAGCAACCCCCTCTATGGGAAGACGCTCGGCTACCTGACCGAGCAGGTAGAGGAACCGATGCTCTTCTTCCATCTCTGGAACGGAACCGCCCCCGATGCCGAGTCGACCTGGCCGCCGGTCTACAGCGAGCCCGTCCTCCTCGCGGTTCGCTGCGGGACGGGACCGTTCAGGGACACTTTCACCTTCACTCCGGAAGGGAAGAAGCGCCGCCCCGACGCTAGATGACCGGCCAGCCCGCAACCGTCGTATCCTTCGTCGACGACTACGTTCGGTAACGATGGCAGGCAGCACGGCATCGAATACACGACAGCTGATTACGCGGGGTCGCCAGTGTGGCGCCCCAGGTGCATCAGCTCGAAGAGAACCGACTCTCGGCGGGTCTCAGCCCCCTTCCACGACCTCAATCGTATGATTCGAAGCATTTTGATCACAGAGAGTGATCAAAATGGACGGGTGGCTGAGCTGATTCCGGCGTGGGCCGCATTAGGGGCGCAGCACACCAACCAGCCTGCCGGGATGCCCTAGCCGTTTAGGCGATGATCTGCACAGAATTCGCACAAGGAGCGATCGATGGCTGAGATCTACGATCATCGGGGAGATCCGGTCACGCACGGCCGGGCGCACGTCAACGGCATCCGCATGCACTACGTGACCGCCGGGCAAGGCGAACCGCTGCTTCTGCTGCACGGGACGCCGAAGAACCATTTCTACTGGTACAAGCTGATCCCGCTGCTGACCGAGCATTTCACGGTCATCGCCCCCGATCTGCGCGGGTTCGGTCACAGCGACAAGCCTCCGGCCGAGGCCGGCTACGACAGCCTCACCAGCACCACCGACCTGGCCGAACTCATGGGCCAGCTCGGGCATGCGAGCTTCCACGTCCACGGCGAGGATCGGGGAGCAGAATACGGCTACGTATCTCAGCCGTGCGTGTTCTCGGAGAGCCGAGATCGGCAAGGTCGAGACGGCCGACGCCGACGTCCCGGTTGCCGGTCGACTCCGAGATCCGGGCGGCGATCTCCTTGCCCGCGTCGATGTCGCGCACGCCGAGCACGACGGCGGCTCCGGCGCCGGCCAGGACGCGAGCGGTCTTGATACCGACCCCCGAGGAGGCGCCGGTGACCAGGGCGCGGGTGCCGGACAGGTGCACGCCGACCAGGACCTCGGCCGAGGTCGAGGCGAATCCGAACGGTGTCTGCAAGATTTGAGTCATGAGGTCGATGATGCGGCGGATCGTCACCGACGGTAAGCCCCCCGCTGACACTGGTACTGGCAGGGAAGTGATGGGGGCGTAGCTCGCCGACGCCGGTCGACAGGTAGCGGCTGTTCCACAGCGCGACGGACTGGATCAGGCGAGCAACCGGTCGACCAACCCGTCGAGGTAGTCAGGGGTGAGCGGGCCCGCGCCGAACAGGACGCGCATGTAGATCGGCGCCAGGAGATGGTCCAGCACCTCCAGTACGTCAGGCGGGTCCTCCCCGCGGCCGCAGGCGCGGTCGAGCATGGCCTGCAACTGCCTGGTGCGGTCGGCCAGGAGCTCGTCGCGCGCCTGGAGGCCCTGCTGGCCCTCGCCTGACAGCGCGATGGTCAGCCGCACCAGCGCCAGGCCGTCGGGTCCGGTGACCTCACGGGCCACGTTGGCGGCGTGGGTCCGCAGGTCGCCGGCCAGGCTGCCGGTGTCAGGCATCGGCGACTGCGCGTTGAGCCGGGTCAGCAGCACGTCGCTGAGCAGGGCTTGGAGGTTGCCCCACCGGCGGTAGAGGCTGGTGTCGGCCACGCCCGCGCGGGCCGCGATGTCGCCGACTGTGAAGTTTCCGTAGCCGCGCTCCCTGACCAGCTCGGTAACGGCCTGGTGCACTGCCGCGCGGACCCGGGCGCTGCGCCCGCCGGGCCGCCTGGCCCGCCCCTGCTCATCCATACCGCCACCTTAACGCAGTCGATACTTGCGTTAGATTCTATGACGGTCTATGTTAACGCAGTCACTAACTGCTTTTAGGAGGGATGTGCGTGAAAGGGTTGCTCACTCTGACCTGTGCAGGTCAGTTCATGGTGCTGCTCGACAACACGATCGTCGGTGCGGCCCTGCCCGATATGCAGCAGCGGCTCCATATCGGGCTGACCGGCCTGCAGTGGATCGTCGACGCTTATGTGCTGCTGGTGGCCATGCTGCTGCTGTCGGGCGGCGTTTTCGCCGACCGGTTCGGCCGCAGGCGGGTGTTCCTGGCCGGGGTGGCGGTGTTCACGGCCGCGTCGGTGGTGTGTTCGCTCGCGCCCTCGATCGGTTGGCTGATCGCCGGGCGGGTGCTGCAGGGCGTTGGGGCCGCGGCGCTGAGCCCCGCCTCGCTGGCGCTGCTCGTCGCCGCGTATCCCGCCCCGGGGGAGCGCGTCAGAGCGATCGGGTTGTGGGCCGGGTTCAGCGGCATCGGCCTGGCCGCCGGACCGCTGGCGGGCGGGATCTTGGTGGAGGCTTTCGGCTGGCCCGCCATCTTCCTGGTCAACGTGCCCGTCGGGGCGGTCCTGCTACTGGCCGGGCTGCGCGTGCTGGGGGAGTCCCGCAACCCGAGCGCGCCGCCGATCGACGTCCCCGGCACGGTCCTGTCCGCCGCGGGCGTGGGCGCGGTGACCTACGGCCTGATCGAGGGCGGTTCCCGCGGCTGGACCTCGCCGGTGATCCTGGGCGGCTTCGCCGCCGGGCTGGTGCTCCTGGCCGTGTTCGTCGTGGTCGAGGGTCGTGTGTCGACGCCGATGCTGCCGCTGCGGCTGTTTCGTCAGCGGCTGTTCACGGCGTCCAACACGGCGATGGTCGTGGTCGGGTTCGCGCTGATGGGGTCGTCGTTCTTCTTCTCCCAGTTCTTCGTCTACGTCCAGGGCACTTCGATCCTGGTGGCCGGGCTGCGGACCCTGCCGGTCTCGCTGGCCATGGTGATCGTCAGCCCGTACGCGGGCCGGTTCGCGGCCAGGTACGGCTTCCGCGTCGTCGCCGGCGTCGGTCTGGCGCTGGCCGGGCTGGGGCTGCTGGCGCTGGGCTTCGTCCACGCCGATACCGGCTACGGGAACGTGTGGTGGCGGCTGGCGGTCGTCGGCATCGGGTTCGCGCTCACCATGTCGCCGCTGACCGGGGCCGCCATCCAGGCGGTCAGCCCGCGGGAGGGCGGCCTCGCCTCGGGCGTCAGCAGCACCACCCGGCAGATCGGCGCGGTGCTCGGTGTGGCGGTGCTCGGGGCGATCGTCCACACGCGGGAGTCCGGCGGCGCCTCCTTCGAGTCCGGCCTCAACAGCGCTTTCCTCGCGGCGGGTGCCGTGACGCTGGCCTGCGCCGTGTTCACCGGCCTGTGGCTGACCGCGGACCGGACACCGAGGGGCGTCCGGGCCGACCCCTCAGGAGGCCAAGCGGTCAGTGAGCCGCCGCTGACAGCTTCTCCCCGCCGGCCCACGTCTTGAGCCGCTCGGCGTAGGAGGCCTGCTGTAGGCCTGCTGGGTGATCCGCAGCCCTTCGGTGCCGACGAACACCCGCAGCGGCGACCAAGCCGCCAGTTATGGGGCGAAGAAGACTTGGGACTCGAGGTCGAGTCGGGTGGTGGGGTTGGCGGCCGGCGGGGTCAGGTTGAGGATCCGGTTGCCGAACCGGCGGATGACGTGGGTGATGTGGGGAGAGATGGTGGCCAGGTCGTCGAGGTCGACGGGGTGGCCGTCGGCGGCGATGGCGTTGGCCGCGTCCGTGATGTCCTGAGCGGTCGAGTAAATGACGCAGTTGGCCAGCAGCTCGTTGAACTTGATGATCTTCTCTTGGTAGTCGGGGTCGTTGTGGCCGATGAGCTTGCCGCGCATGTGCGCGGCAACCTGGGCCGGGCCGAGCAACGTACCGTAGGTGAACACCATCAGCACGTACCGGCCGAGCGCTTCCTTGACCTTCGGGTCGGAGCCCGAGGCCGGGCCGAGGTGCCGGGTCCAGCCTGTCTGGTAGGCGGTGCGGGTGAGAATGTCGAGCAGGTCCCGCTGTGGGAGCCGTTCGTGCACGGCCTCCTCCAGCTTGAGCGCCTCCTTGCTCCGCTCGGCGCCCTTGCGCCCCTTGAGCACAGGCGGTCCGCTCTCAAGGGTCAGATCGGTGGTGGGCCGGGTACCCGGCGTCGACCCCGGCCGCCGTGTCGGCCAGGAGCTGCCTGTAGTGGCGGGTCAACCAAGGCCGTCGCTTACCTGCGGTCGGTCATCGGCGGCGCCGTCGACGACCCCCGGCCGACCGAGCTGATCGGCGAACTCAGCCCGCACAGCGAACGGTTCCGGACCCTTTGGGCTCGCCAGGACGTGCGGAAGAAGACGAGCGGCGTCACTCGCCTGCTTCACCCGCAGATCGGCACCTCGATCTCCACTACGAGAAACCGGCACTGCCCGGCGCACCCGGGCAGATGCTCATCGCCTACCACGCCGAGCGCGGCTCCCCCTCCTACGAGAGGCTCCGGTTGCTCGCGCACCTGACCACACGACCGTCTTCCGGTCGGAGTCCCGCGACGGGCGCGCCGCGACAGCCGCCGTCGAGCACTCCCCCGGAGCACCGGCCCTCGGGCGGGCCTCGCCGTCGCCCTCGGAAGCCGGCACCTCAAGCCGTTCAGTTCTATATTTCTTGACTAGTCATGAAATTGAGTAGATAGTCTGTTTCATGGCATTGCGGCATGCGGTGCTGGCGGCGTTGCTCGACGGGGAGTACACCGGCTACCAGCTCGCCAAGATCTTCGACGTGGGCGTGTCCAACTTCTGGTACGCGTCACCACAGCAGCTCTACACCGAGCTGGCGAAGCTGGAGAAGAGCGGGATGATCTCCGGGAGGCAGGTCATCCAGCTCGACCGGCCGAACAAACGGGTCTTCACGGTCACCGAAGCGGGACTGGACGAGCTCACGGCCTTCGCCGCGGCGGCGTCCAAGCCGCTGTCCATCCGCGACGATCTGGCGGTGAAGGTCCAGGCCATCGACCACCTCGACCCCGCCCCTGTGCTGGCCCAGCTCGACGAGCGGGCCGCCGAGGCCACCGCCAAGCTGGCGCTGTTCGATCAGGGCATGCGGCGGCTTAGAGGCGACCTCGACGAGGAGGAGTTCCTCCGCTCGTCCGAACGGGTCGGCCCGTACCTGACCTACCTGGCCGGATGCCGCCTGGAGCGGGAAATGCGCGACTGGTGCCTGAGCACCGCCGCCCTGCTCCGCTCCCGCGCGGCGAGCCACCCGAAGGAGGGCCGATGACGTACGGCGCAGCGCCCCAGGGGGCGGCCAGGACGTTCACCCGGTACGTCGCGCTCGGAGACAGTCAGACGGAGGGCCTCGGCGACGGTGACGACATCCGCGGCTACCGCGGCTGGGCCGATCGTCTCGCCGAGCATCTCGCCGAGGCCGATCCGGACCTGCTCTACGCCAATCTCGCGGTACGGGGCCGCCTCGCCGCGCAGGTCCACGCCGAACAGCTCGGGCCCGCACTGCGGCTCCGTCCCGACCTGGTCACGGTCATGGCAGGGATGAACGACCTCGTCAGGCCGGGCTTCGACGCCACCGAGATCGCCGGCTGTCTGGAGGAGATGTTCGCCGCGCTCACCGCGGCCGGCGCCCACGTGGTCACCGTGACCTACCCCGACATCGCGAAGATCGCGCCCCTGGCCCGGCGGTTGCTCCCCCGCGTGCTCGCCCTGAACGAGCGGATCCGCGAGGCCGCGGCCCGCCACGGCGTCACCGTGATCGACACCTTCTCGCTCGCCTTCGCCACCGACGCCAGGATGTGGAGCGTCGACCGCCTGCACGCCAGTCCCCTGGGCCACGCCCGGATGGCCGCGGCCTTCGCACATGCCCTCGAGCTCCCGGGCAGCGACGACACCTGGTCGGTCCCGCTCGTACCGGTCGCCCCACGCGGCCGCCTGCGAACTGTGGGGACGGAGTTTCGCTGGGTCGCCGGCTTCGCCGGTCCGTGGATCTACCGCCGCATGCGGGGCAGATCCACGGGCGACGGCCGCAGCGCCAAACGCCCCGACCTCGCGCCCGTGCTCTCTCGCGAGGGGCCCGTGCTCTCTCGCGAGGAGTGAGCAGCGGCGACGCGGGGCGTTCGAGGAGAGCCGGGCGATGGCGGCCCACCGGCGATCCGGGTGCGACCGGCGACGCCCGGCCCGGCGGGCGACGAGCGGCGCCACGGCTGCAGCGCCTGCCACAACCGCCGCCTCTCGCTCTCGCCCCGCTCCCGCGCCACCAGCCTGGCCAGCCGCGAGGCCCCCGGCCTCCGGAATCCCCGATCATCGTTCCGCTGTTTTTTGACCTCCGGAACCGTCGGGCTTCGCCTTTGCCCGCAGCTCCGCGGTGATCGCGCGTTCTTGGAGCCGGGCGGCTTCGGCGCGCAGCACCTCCACCTGTTCGCGCAGGTCAGACAGCCGCATCTGTTCCATTGCCAGCTGCATCCGTGCGCTGTCACGCTCGGCATGCGCCTCGGCCACTTTTGCCGCGGCGCGATCCTGTGCCTCGGAGATCTTCTCGGTGGCCCGTTCTTCGGCTTTGGCCAGCTGGCGTGCCGTCCGCTTTTCGAGCTCTGCGGCCTGTTTGTCCACGCGCGCCGCCCGAGCTCGTGCCTCGGCTGTCTCGGCCAGGGCCTGACCCCGCGCATGTGCCTCAGCGTCGGCACGTGCCAGCGCCCGGTCCCGCTCGGCTTCGGCCGCCTGAGCTCGTGCCGCCGCCGCCGCGGCGGCACGTTCGGCCTCGGCCCTGGCGTCCCGATCGGCTTTGGCGGCGCTCCGCGCCTGGTCTCGCTCGGTCTGCGCCTGCTCGGCCTGTTGCCGATTCTGTACGGCTTGCGCTTGAGCCTGGCGCGTTTCGGTCTCGGCCGCCTCCACCTTCTCGGTCATCTCCTGGATCGCCGCGTCCCTGGCCGCCTCCGCCCGTTCGGCTCGCCGGGTGGCCTCCTGCTCGGCGTGTCTGGCGAGGCGTTCGGTGCTGGCCGCCTCGTGCAGCGCGGCCAGTGCCTGCTCTCTGGCGGTTTCGGCGTCGGCAAGCGCGACGTCCCGCTCGGCGTTGGCCTCCTCCACCTGCTGGGCCATCGCCTCACGCTCGCGGCGGGCGTGTCCGGTGGCCTCGCGGGCCAGCCGTACCTGTTCGAAGGCCTGTTCCCGTTCGGTGCGCGCTATCGCCACCCGCGTGTGGGCCTCGGCCTGCACCGCGCTTAGTTTGGCCTCCACCCCGGCCGGACTCAGCTCATCGGCCAGCACCTGCGCCAGCGGTGCTATCGCCGCGGTCATCCCCTTCTCCATGCGCTCGTAGAACTCCTCCGCCCGAGCCAGCGCCCCCTCCAGCCCTGGCGTCGCCCGCCGCATCTCCCTTTCGCGTTTCGCCACAGCCTGGCAGTCACCTTGCAGGCAGTACGCCCTAGGTCTCCCTCGCCCGGAGCGTTGCTCGATCGGCGTTCCACAGTGCTTACACGGCGTCACCGCGCCCGACTCTTCCACCGCTCCAGTCTAGCGTTTTGATTTTCTGGAAATTCAAAATTAATAAATGCTGTCTGTTGCGCTAAGGGCGGCTGAAGGTAACTACCGGGAATGTAAATTCCCACAAGTTATGGCGCGTCCCTCATGAGGAGCACGAGTTGCAAATCTGCTGTCCCGTCTCACTCAACCTGAGATATCCGGTGTTTTGTCTCACCCGTCTGAGGCATGATCGCTAACGGTCGCCGTGCCGTGTCCAACATCGACCCCAACACCGGGTCATCATGAGAGCATGAGACGGGTAGTGATCCTCGGTCGTGGCGGCGCGGGCAAATCGGCCCTCGCTCGCCGCCTGGGCGACGTGGCGAAGCTGCCCGTCATTGAACTGGACACGCTGTTCTGGGGGCCCGGTCTCACCGCGACGGCTCCCGGCCGATGGGCGGCCCGTCAACAGGAGCTGGTCCAGCAGGACGCCTGGATCCTCGATGGCGACCTCGGACCCTACGACACCGCCCTCGACGTGCGACTCCGGATGGCCGACACCATCATCGTGCTGGACTTTTCCTTCCCACGATGTGCCTGGCGGACGATCCGGCGAGGCCGCGAACGTGCCGACTTCTGGCGCTGGGTCTGGGCCTACCGGCGACGCGGTCTCCCCCGCATGACGCAGGCAATCACCGCGCATGCTCCCCACGCGGACACCCACCTGTTGCGCAACCCCCGCGCGGTCCGGCGATTCCTCGCCCAGCTTTCCAGAGACGACCAGGCCCACAACCGATAGCTGTCCCGAGATCCGGATAGCTGCTCACAACGCTCTCCGAGATGGCCCTCCACAGGACATCCACTGGCAATCCTGGTGGGCATGGGAAGGCGTCAATCTGATCACCCAGACCATGCCCGTCCGCGAGATCACCGTTAGGGCGGGCCCGTGCCTCCGATCCACCTCCCGCTCGACCTCGAACCTGGAGAACCCCGATGCCCGTTATCGCCCCGATCCGCCACTACACTTCAGGCGCCCTCGGGGTCGCCCGGCTCCGGTATGCCGACGGTCATGATGCATAGCTCTTGGACCACTGATCGGATGGAAGTCTCCTGATCGGTAGGCGAACTCCCGATCCTCTGGCACAACTCGCGTAGTAAATCCTTCGGGGGGTTGTTCAGGCCGAACTCCTCGAAGATGGGGATGACGATCGGCTGGAGGTACACCGTCCGCCGGAAGAACGCCCAGGCGTTTTGTTCGGACGCGGAGCGGACGTAGTCGTACACGGTCTCCACCGCCGGCCTTCCGTAGTGCACGAAGAAGTATTCGAGGCTTTCGACCGCGGGCTCGTTCGGGAACCTGAAGCGCTGGTTGTACCCGGCCACGCGCGCGTCGACCGCCCGCTTCAGCCGGGCCGCCTTCAGCTGTGACGACATCGCGGCGCTCACCGCCGTGTTGAAGGGAGCCACGAGCGCCTGGCGCAGCTTCTCCATGGACAGGTTCTTCACGTCGTCGTCGCGCAGCGCTCGCTCCAGCACCTCCCACACGGCTCGGTCTGCCTGCTCGCCGGGGCGGCGCTCGTTGGGTATGGCAACCCGCAGCGTGCGGGTGATGGGCGGGTCGGCGTCGAGGTCGATGTCGAGTTCGATGACCAACTTCGCGATGCCGGGCTCCGTCATCTCGGGGACGCCGGCCACGAGCTGATCAACGCGCGCCAGATCCGCCCTCGCCTCCTCGCACGCGAGAGTGAGTTGGCTGGCCCGGCGGGCGCGTACTTCGTCCAATGTCGGTGCGCGGTCGACCACCTCGGTGACGGCGGCGTCGATGTCCGCGGCCATCGCGAGCAGTTCGCGTCCGGCCGCAGTGGCCGGGGCGAGACCCGCGACCATGCTGCGAAACTCCGCAGTCGGCCTGGCAACCTCGTCCTCGGTCGGCCGGGGCTCCACCGCCTGCAGCAGCGCGAACACCTGCTCGGCAAGCTCGCGTCGGCGTGCACCTGCCGTCAGGTGGAACGCTTCGGTGCGCTCGTGCGCGTGCCTCGTCAGCTGCTGCACCCACCAGGTGCGTCGTTCTCCCGCGGGGACGCCCGTCAGCATCGCTTCCAGGTTCTTGGGATCACCCCATTTGGCCCGCAGCGCTCGATCGGTGTCGTCGGCCCACTGATCCGCGGCGGGTTTGCCCACGGCCCTCCGCAGTTGGTCGTCGGTGACCGGACGTGATTCCGACGCCATCGTGGCCCCTCCCCGGGTCGCGTGCCGGCGGTCCGGACCGTTGGCGGCCAGTCGCCGTCCGCAGTTTCTCATCGCGGCGTACCGGAGGGAAGATCCGAGACGCCTGGTCTTATGGACTCCCCGCTTACGACCCCTTCACTCACTAGTACGGGTGCCACCGGAATGCGCAAGAAAGGGGACACATCCGCCGAAAGCCGCAGGTCAGGCGATGGGGCCGTACATCGGGGGTTCGGCTGTGGGTGCCCGTACCCAACGCGGGACCGGATCGGCTCCCACGGTTGCCTCACTGCATTGGCCTGGAATACGCCGTTCTGGGAGCCGACAGAACCCCGCCCCCGCTTCTGGCCGGTCATCACTCCGGCGCGGTGTCTTGCTGCCATATTCCGGCCGCACCCACAGTTCGGCCCTCCACTCGGGTCGGTGCCACCAAGGGAAAAGTAGCTGTGAGTGATCGGATCTCATCATCTGACGGAGATCCCGGACCACATCGTGGCTGTTCATCGGCCTCGTGAGAAGACCGGCATCCCCGACGACTGCGGAGTGCTATGGCATCGCATCCTGCTCATAGATCCTGCCCGGAGGCTTTGACCTGGTCTTTCTCGCTACTTTTCCCCTAGTGGCGCCGACCCGAGTGGAGGGCCTCGCCGCCCGGCAGCAGACCAGGAAGCCGGTGGTCGAGGGTGTCGGTCAGTGACAGCCGCCCCTGATCTGCCAGTTGCAGCACCACCGTGGCAAGGTAGGGCTTGGTCACGCTCGCGATGCGGAAGCGGTCACCGACCTCGATCGGACGCGGGCGATCCAGATCGGCGGTGCCCACGCTGCCGGTGAACACCACTTCGCCGGCATCCGCCACGAGCGCGAACAGTCCCGGACCGCGTCCTGCCGCCAGCTCCTCCAGTGCAGCCTGTAAATGATCCACTTATGACTCCTGGGGGGGTCGACGTCATACGCCGGGCTCACCAGAGCCCGGCATCGGATGGAAACCTGTGCAGGAAGCGCTCGACGGCGACGACTCAGCCGCGAGGAGTACCTGATAGTTCTGACGGTCCTGCCCTTGGAACGGCGCAAAGGCTCAACAAGGTAGACAGCGCGACGTGATCTTACGTGCTTTCGGCGCCGTCTGTCGACGCATCCCGGTGTGCCACCGCTACCGTCCCTCCATCGCCGCGCGATGCGACGCCGCGACACTTGTGGGCAGGCCGGATCGGTGTAAACGACGGGGATCGTGGCGCCGTGCGGCGCCACGATCCCCGGGGTGGTGAGTCTCGGTGCTGACTCAGTACACGGTTCCGTTGGCGCGCTGGCCAGGTGACCGCGTCAGCGAGCCGATCGTGTTGTGCTTGACCCACGCGCCGGTCGCCGAGCCGTCGGGGCTGCGGTTGATCGAGACGCCGTCGGAGCTCGCCTGGCTCGAGGTGTAGGTCATCGACTGGACCGTCGCACCGGCCGCATCCCGGAGGATCACCTGGTCACCGCTGTTGGCCAGGTTGAGGTCACCGGTGCTCGCCGCCACGGCCACGATGCCACCGGGGATGCTGGAGGCTCCCCCGAACACGGTGATCGCCTTGCCGGGCTGCAGCGTCGTGCCGGCCGCGAAGGTGTGTCGCACGGCCGTGCCGTCCCGGACCGTCCAGCCCGCGATGGAGATCGCGGTGCCACCGGTGTTCACGATCTCGACGGCCTCGCCGGCGGTGCTGCTGCCCGGCTCGTTGGCGAGGACCTCGTTGATGATGACGTTGGCCGGACCGCCGCCGCCCGCGGTCACCGTGACGTTCTGGGCCGTGGTGTGCGTGGCGCCGCCGTTGTCGGTCACGGTAAGGCGCACCGGGTAGGTGCCCGCCGCGGCGTAGGTGAGCGAGGGGTTCGTAGCTGTCGAGGTCCGGCCGTCGCCGAAGATCCAGTTGCGGCCCGCGATCGTGCCGTCGGCGTCGGTGCTGCCGTCGGTGAAGGCGCAGGTGAGGTTGGTGCAGGAGTGGGTGAACGCGGCCGTGGGCGGCTGGTTGGTGCCGCCTCCGCCGCCGAGGGTGAAGTTGTACCGGGCCAGCACCGGGTAGTGATCGCTGGTCGTGGCCGCGTAGTTCGGAACGTAGGCCTGGGGCTGGAACGCGGTCGCCGAGCCCGCGATGTACTTCGCGTTGACCTCGTTGGTGTTGAGCTGGTGGTCGATGAAGTCCGGGAAGCCTGTGGTCGAGGCGACTCCGGCCAAGGACAGCGCCCGTGTCGGGAAGCCGTAACGCGCCGTGTTGTTCACGAAGTTGGCGTACGGTGATGCGTTCCCGGTCGTGATGGAGGTGTCGACGTCGTCGTTCCAGTCGCCGATCACGAAGACGTCCTGCGTCGGGTAGGTGGAGTCGAGGTAGGACTTGAGGGCCTGGGACGCGGGGTTGCGCAGGTTCAACGCGTCCTGGGTGGAGCCGGCCTTCGCGTGCACGACGATGAAGACGAGGTCACGGGTCGCGCCGTCGAAGGTGCCGCGCAGTGTGAACTCGACCGGCGGGCGACCGGCGAAGTTGCTGTTCTGGCTCGTCAGGATGACCTTCGCGCTCACCAGGCTGGCCATGCTGCTGCGCCAGACGAGCGCGACCTTCTGCTCGGCGTTGCTGAAGTCGGAGTAGTACTGCGGCCCGTTCGTCACGATCGGGTTGTTGGCCAGGACCCCGGTGAAGCCGGGCATACCAGAGACAAGGGTGGTGAACGCGGACGTGCTGACGACCTCGGACAGGCCCCAGACATCCATGTTGGCACCGGCCATGACGTCGCGAACGTTGGCCTGCTGCAGCGCCTCGTTGGTCGGGCCGGTGCCTGTGTCGCCGAACCACTCGACGTTCCAGTTGCCGACGTCGAGCTGAGTGGCCGAACCCTGCGACGGCACGGTGGCGGCGTGCGCCGCCGGGGCGAAGCTGATCGGCAACGCCACGAGGACGACGATCGCCGCCATGAACGCGCGGAGGCTGGTCTTGATCAACAGGCAACCCTTCGAGTAGGCGTGCTGGGCCGGGTCCCGCCTTCCTTCCGGAGAGCGGGCTCGGATCGAGTGTCCCGTCCCCGGCCCGTAGGCGCCTGGGAACAATTGCCGAATTCGAAGAGATACTTGGGTGAACTGCGCGAGCACCGACTCCGGAGGCCGGCGCCGGAAGTCCTGTGGCATGACGCGTCGATCTGCGTCGAGACCCGCTGCCCGGGCCTGCCGTTGACCGGGACAGGTGAGCTCCTGGACACCTGGGATTCCACCCCGCACCCGGCCATGCTGCGCGCGGCGAAGGAGGCGGGCGCCCTGCTACGCCGCGCGCACGCCATCGAGGTCCACGGCTACGGCCGACTCACTCCCACCGGGGGCGGGCCGCACCGAACCCTGCTCGCCTCGCTCCTACCACACCCGACCCGATCGGCGGGCCATCCCCCGGCCAGCGCCGCTTCGACAACCAGCCGCTGCGTCAATATCTGGGCGTGTCCGCCCTGGCCGAGCTCGTCGCCGGGCACCTCGCCCGGCTGCTCCGCTGTTCCTTCATCCTGGCCACCCTCGAAGAGGGGCGGGAACCACATAGGTTCCCGCCCCTCAATTTGTGATAGCGCTCACCCCTCGCGGAGCTCTCCTCGCATGCAGCGATGCAGGTAGGGCAAGAACATCACCGGTCATGCTGACGGAGGCCACGTGACGTGGAAACTTCACGTGGGAGTGATCACGCGGGGCTCAACGACCAGAAATGATCCCCCCAACCACCGCAGGGCCACTGGACCGCCGCAGCGCCGTCGTATACGACGCCGTCTTTGATCGCCAGACATTGCCCGCTGTTGGAGTTGCGAATCTGGTACCTGCCGTCAGACTGCCGCTGGAAAGTCCACCGGTGGTCCGCCCAGTCGCCGCAGGTCCACTGGATAACTTGGGTCCCGGCCACCGTGCTGCCACCGGGAAGGGCTAGACACTTTCCACTGTTGGCGTTTCTGATTCGGTAGGCGCCCAGGTGCGGCTCCACCTCCCATTTGTGGTCCATGTAGCCGCCACAGGTCCACTGGGTCACCCCTGCCCCATCGTTGGTCGCGCCACTGGGGAGATTCAGGCACTTGCTGCTTTGCTTGTTCACGTAGTTGCGTCGCCCACTCGGGGGTATGTCCAGGCTCGCCGTCACCGCCGTGGATGCTGCCGCAGCCTGGGCGGAGCTAACCGCCGCTTTCGTCGTCGTGGCGTTCGCCGCCGGGGCTCCGGCCCCGAGCAGGACCATCGCCGCCACGAGGGCACCGATGAGGCGACCTCTCCTGATTGATTTCACTGACTCCCCTTCTGCTGACCGTCGAGTGTTACCGGCCGAGTGGACCTGCGAGGGGATCGACGTATGGGAGGATCCCGGCCGCAGTCCGGATGCCGGTGACTTCGTTTTACGCGTAGCGGCAGGGCGCGGCCCTTCCTCGTTCTCACGAGGAATCGAGTCTTGACAATTTCCGGATACTTAGAAGTAACGACCACTGAGCCGAGATCCCTCACTCGGCATTTCGCATCGGTCGCCCGGCTCATCCACACCGCAGGAGCGCGTATGGATCTGGATCTCGGGTTGGTCGCCAGCTTCTTGGTGCTGGCGCAGGAGGAGCACTACGGGCGTGCGGCCGGGCGGCTGCACCTGACCTCATCGGCGTTGACCAAGCGCATCCAACGTCTGGAACGACAACTCGGGGTCACCCTCGTCGAGCGGGACCCTGCGAATGTGTTCGCCCTGACCTCGGCGGGCAGGCGGTTCGCGATCGCCGCCGGACCTTTGATCGCTCACGCCAACGCCGCCCGTGACAGCGCTCGGGCCACCCCCGCTCGCTACACCCTACGGATCGGTGTTCCCGCCAGCGTCGGCGGGCTTCTGAGACAGTTCGACCTGACCCGCATCGCGCGAGAGGTTCGTCTCAACTTCCCCGAGATCCGGCTGGTGAGTCGGGACGTTCCCTTTCCGGCGCTCACCCACTGCCTGCCTGAGCATCGGGTGGATATTCTGTGGACCACTGCGCCGGTGCGACATCCCGCTGTGGACTCCTTCCCCCTGGCGATGACCACCACGCGCATCGGTGTGGTCGGAGCCCGGCATCCCCTCGCCGAGGTCGAAGCGATGAACGTGGGGGACTTTAGCGAGCAACCGTTTCTGTACAACCCGGCTGGTGCCGATGAGTGGATGAGCGATTTCTGGCTGGGGGATGTTCGGCCACGTCGCGAGGCGCGCCTGGTCGAGTTCGACGCTGGGGACTTCACCCGCGTCTTGCGCAAAACCGCCGATGGCACAGCCGTGATAGCCACCTTGGCGGAGATGGCTCCGTTCCTGGGCTCTGGCTTGCGGGCGGTGACGCTGACCGGCGCTGACCCAGTGGTCTTTTACGTCGCACGCCGGCGCACCGACCGGCGCGGCGCTATTCAGGCCCTCGTGGAAGCCTTTCATGCTCTCGGCCCCCGCATGCTGTAGGGGTTCCAGACTGGGCAAGGTAGGCCGTCGGGCGAGGTTCCGGCTGTGCCGGTCCTTCTCCCGACGGCCTACCTTGCCCGGTACCGAGGCCGGAGACACAACGCGGGGTGCCTCAGATGCAATGAGACAGGACCCCTCACCCAGGAGCATCCCCGCGACCGCGCGCCCGATCACTCACCGGCCCGGCCCGCCGCGCGGCGCGCCCTCATGGTGCTGGGAAGCGCATCCAGCGTCGAGGCGTCGGACGTACCGGTGAGACAGTGCGATGAGGTCGGCCCGGCTCAGGGTTCCACACTTTTCCTGGAGACCTCGACTGGTAGTCACCCGGCAGGAGCTGCCCGGAGTAGGTGCCGTCGGCCGCGATTGAGAACGAGTTCTGAGAAAGAAATCAGCCTCTCCGGGACTCAGACTGGCGCTCCGTGGCCTGCTGGTGATCTTCTCTGGCAATCGAGCGTTTCCGAGAACCCGAGGTACACCGCTTCTGCGCTACACCAACACGCTGAAACTTCTTTAGGTTGGCGCGTAATGATGGGCTCGCTCGACACATAGGAAGCATGTCTGTATTTCGTGCTGACTAAGGAATCGCTCATGGGAACCGCTCGTGCCTGACGAACGGCTGGCCAGATTCGAGGCCGTCTACCGGGAGACATATGGCCAGATCACAGCGTATGCCGTGCGCCGCTGCGACTCGCCGCAGGATGCTGCGGACGTGGTGGCGGAGACCTTCACGATCGCCTGGCGGCGGATGGACGATCTGCCGTCAGGGGAAGAGGCCACGTTATGGCTCTACGGCGTGGCACGCAACGTGCTGGCCAACCACCACCGTAGAGAGAGTCACCGCAAGGCCCGCAGTGCCGAGCTCGATGTAAAGATGGCCGACCGTTACGCCGACTCCCCCGATAGCAGGCTCGAACGGGAAGCGATCACCCAGATCTTTCGGGCCCTGCCCGACGACGACCGGGAATTGCTGGCGCTGGTCGCCTGGGAGGGCCTCGACCACAAGGACATCGCCACGACGCTGGGCCTGTCGCGCAACGTCGTACGCGTCAGGCTCCACCGCGCTCGCCGACGCTTTTCCCGCGCGCTGACCGATGCGGGCATCCGTTCAACCCCGGAAAGCCGGCTTGCACCGGCGGAGAGGTCGCTGTGAAGAACACCGACGAGATCGACGCCATGACGAGGGCGCTGGCCCGGGTCACGCCCGGACAGCCGGGAGGCCACCCTTCCGACGCGGAGGCACAAACGCTACTCATCTTGATCACAGCTGAGGACCCCGCCACAGCCGCTCCCCAAACGCGTCCTGTCCGTCCCCAGGGTGTCCGGCGCCTGCCGTGGCGGGCAGGTGCCGTCGGGCGCCACGGTCGGCTCCTGCCGGTGCTGGGCATGGCGGTCGCCGCCGCGGTGGCCGTCGCCGTGATCGTTACCAGCCTGTTTCCGCTCGCCGCCGCGCCGGTCTCGGGCCGGGACGTCCTGCTCATGGCCGCGACCAGCGCCGAGCACATCCCCCAGGGGACGGGGACCTATTGGCACATCACGCGTACGGGGCAGGGCCCGGACGCGCCTCTGGTGGAGGAGAGCTGGACCGCCCGCGACGGCCGACACTGGTCCAGGAACGCGCCGTACGCCACTCCCGGCGTCGTCGTCGGGGACCCGGCCCCGTTCAGGCTCATGGGCGCTGAGATCGGTTTCGAGGAACTCGAAGGGCTTCCATCGGATCCGGAGGAGCTGAAGGAGCGCATCGCCGGGCTACCCCGCCATGACAGCGCCATGCTCCCCGCCGATCGGCAAGGCGAGCTCGTCTCCCCGCTGATCACCCTGATCACGGAGCTGCCGACGCCCGCGCAGGTCCGTTCGGCGGCATTCGAGGCCCTCGCTGCGACGCCGGGGGTCAAGAACGCGGGGGCGGTCGAGGGCGGGCAGGAACTGCTGATCCCGCTCTCCGAGAGCCTGGAGATCAGAATGGTCGTCGATCCCGAGGCCGCCCGGGTGACGCGCGCCAACATCTTGCTGACCGCCGAAGGAGGTGCGGCGATGAGCAACTCGTATATCTCGGTGACCACCGAGTGGACGGACGAGCTCCCACGGTGAAAACCCCGCTGGACGGGCCGGCGTACTTCTCGAGCAGGACATGGGCGCGGTCGTAGCCGAGGCGGGCGCGGGCGGTGTGCGGGCCGCAGGAAAAGGCAGCGGCCCCTGACCAAGGGGAACCCCCTTAAACGCCGGATTTCGTTCCGAATCTCTCTGATCACAATCCCCGAAATCTCATCAACACCCGAAGAAGCCGGAGTACCAGCAGATAGGCCCAAGTCCTGGGGCTGAAGAGACCGAAGAAGCCCGAAGCAACTCAAGGGCTATTAGTTACGAGACCACCGCGTAGACGACCCCCGCCCCGTCACGGCATTCGCACCCGAACGGGCCCCTGCTTCCCACCGGCTCCCCGCAGGACAGGCACGTGCAGGGCCCGGGTGGCTCTGCACGGAGCCAGAGCACAGGCGCGGGACCATTGACACGCGTGCAACCCGACCATCGTGAGCTGGACAACGGTGATCATGACTGGCGTGAGACTGGCACAATTCACCACGTAATCGGTCACGTCGATCATCTGGCCTGACCGCTGCTGATATTCGAGGGCGCCCCCACCGCGGCGTGCGAGGTGGGGGCGCCCTGGCATGCCTGGAGCCCCCTATGCCGGTCAGTTTTCTGTCCGCCGAGCAACGCAGCCAATACGGTGGAGTTGCCCCGGTTTGGTAGACACGTCAGGGCTTTCGGCTACGCGGCAGCGTAGTCGTCTTCGTGGATGGGCTTGAGGGCTTGGCGTCGCTCGTATTCGGCGGGGCTGAGTTGGCCGTTGGCAGAATGGCGGCGACGTGGGTTGTAGAACCCCTCGATGTAGGCGAAGACCGCGCGCTCGGCCTCGGACCTGGTGCGGAAGGTCCGCCGGTCGATCAGCTCGCATTCCAGCGAGGCGAAGAAGCTCTCGGTGATGGCGTTGTCGAAGCAGGTGCCGGTGCGACCGGTCGAGGGACGCACGCCGGCCTGCTCACAGCGCCGGCCGAACGCCATCGAGGTATATTGACCGCCCTTGTCGCTGTGATGGATCACCCCGGCCTCGGGGCGGCGCTGATGGATCGCCATCGCCAGGGCGTCGGTGACCAGTTCGGTGCGCATGTGTTCGGCCATCGCCCAGCCGACGATCCGCCGCGAGAACACATCGAGCACTACCGCCAGGTAGAGGAAGCCCTGCCAGGTCGGCACATACGTGATGTCGGCGGTCCAGATCCGGTTCGGCTCGTCGGCTTCGAATTTCCGCTTCACCAGGTCCGAGGCAGCGGCCGCCTTTCGATCCGTGATCGTCGTGCGACAACCCCGACGCCGGGATACCCCGGCCAGCCCGGCCGCGCGCATCAGCCGGGCCACCCGTTTGCGCCCGATGCCGATGCCGTCGATCTCGCGCAGGTCAGCGTGGATCCGCGGCGCCCCGTAGATCTCATCGGAGGCCTGATGGTGAGCGCGGATCTTCTCGGTCAGCTCCGCGTCCTGGCGGGCGCGGATCGAGGGTCCGCGCTTGGTCCAGGCGTAGTAGCCCTGGCGCGAGGGCACCGAGCACCCGGGCCAGCAGGGAGACGCCGTGGTGGTCTTTCTCCGCGTCGATCAGCCGAAATCTCATCTCGGCCGATCCGTCTCCCGTGCGAAGAAAACCGCGGCCTTACGCAAGATCTCCTTCTCCTCGCGGAGAAGCTTGTTCTCGCGGCGCAGCCGGGCCAGCTCGTCTTTCTCGGCGCTGGTCAGCCCATCTTGGCGGTGGCCGTCATCAAGGTCGGCCTGGCGCACCCAGACACGGATCGACTGCGCAGAGGGCTGGAACTCCTTGGCGAGCTCCTCCGGCGATCGTCCCGCGCGCACCAGCTCGACCATCTGCCGGCGAAACTCCGGCGGATAGTTGTTCGGCACAGTGAACTCCTTCTTCCGGGAACCAGGGTTCCCCAGAACTCAGGTGTCCACCAAACCGGGTCAACTTCAGAAGCTCCCGAGCAGGTACAGGTGGCCCCAGCCCACAGTTCACCCTACCGGTCCCCCATCAATCATCTTGTTGTACCTCGGCGGGCAGATCCACCCGCAGGGCGCGTCTGACGGCCCTGCTTTTGGTGGATGGGTCTTTAGTCCATTGTAAATGATCTTGAACTCGATCGAACGCCTTTACAATGTAGATTAATAAGCTGATTTTGTTCAGCCACGCCTACGTGGAACCCGATGGCGCTCTTCCGCTCCGCACCAAGAGCCTGCGGATCGCAGACGACGCCAACTCGCCCACGTAGAACCCTCGCCGACGACTCCCCCATCGCCGGATCACCTTCCACTCCCCTGCCCCGGCCATCAGCCGCACCTGCCACAGGACACGCACGGGGTGGCCTGGCCTGCTCCTCCAGCGCTTGCAGAAATCAGCACCGTGAAAGCCCTCCCCCAACCGGCCGGCACTCGCGGTCGGGCGGCGCAGCAGACGACGTAGGAGCGGCTGGTCATGCTGGACGCGACCGGCGGCAGGGACTCCGTCGCTTTGAGGGAGCTCGCGAAGTAACGGGTGGCGGCGGACTTCTCCAGCCGGCAGGCGATGGTCGGCTTGCTGCTCGATCAAGTGCGGGTTGCTCCTGCTCCCGGTGATGAGGTGGGCCTGGTCGACGCGGACCAGCGAAGCTCCACGTGTGATGTACCCCGAGTTCGGTGGAGTCGATGGTGTGCCCCTGGTCTTGTGGAGGCGGATTCTTGGATTCTTGTGCCACTCGTTGAAAGGAGAGTGGCATGGGACGGCGTGGCTACCCATCGGAGTTCCGGCGCAAGGTGCTGGATCTCATCGAGGCAGGCCGCACGGTCACCGACGTGGCCCGTGACCTGGAGATCAGCAGCCAGTCCATCTACAGCTGGCGACGCCAGGACCGAATCGACCGCGGCCTGGAGCCCGGCCTGACCAGCGGCGAGAAAGCCGAACTGGCTGCGGCCAAGCGGCGCATCGCCGAGCTGGAGACCGAACTGCAGGCCACTCGTCGTGCCATCGAGCTGGTGCGCCAGGTGGTGCCCCCAAAAGGCGCTTCGAGGCCGTCGCGGTGATGGCCGGCGAAGCCATCCCGGTCGAGGTCGGCTGCCGCATCCTGCAGGTCTCGGTCTCGGGTTACTACGCCTGGCGCGGCCGACCGCCCTCGCAGCGGACGATCCGGCACGCCTGGCTGACCGATCTGATCATTGAGGTCCATCAGAACTCCCGTGGCACCTACGGTGCTCGCCGCGTGCATGCTGAGCTGCGTCTGGGCCAGGATGTGTTGGTCGGGCACGGGGCAGTGGAACTGCTGATGCGCCGGGCCGGGCTGGCCGGGGTCACCGGCCGACCCAGGTGGCGTCGGTCTGCGCCCGACCAGATCGCCACCGACCTGGTCGACCGGGCCTTTTCCCGGACCGGTCCGAATCAGTTGTGGGTCACCGATACTGAGCCGATCGTAAGTTTTGGGACTATCCGTGTTATGGGCTGATGTAGGCCAGATGCGGATCGGCGAAGAAGGCCCGGACAATGTCGGGACGCTTTTGCAGCCGGCGCATGCTGCGGTGCATAGCCGCGGCCAGCTCATGCTCATCGGCGACCGCCTGGCGCGCCACCCGGGCCTTGACGTTTTGGTTGACCCACTCATCGGGGTTGACCTCCGGCGCATACGCGGGCAGGAAAAACAACCGCAGCCGCCCGCCGGTACGCGCGACGAAATCACCGACCGCTCGGGCGGTATGAATCGACGAGCCGTCGACGATCAAAACGATCGGCCCGGTAATGGTGCGCAGCAGCTGCGCGCAGAACCCGAGGAACGCCCACCGGTCCATCGCGCCGTGTCCCAGCCGATAGCGCAGTGTGCCGTCGGCCCCGACCGCCGAGAACATCTTCACCGACCGGCGACCCGCCCCGGCTGACACGACCGGCGTCTGCCCCACCAGGGCCCAGGTGGTGCCGCAGCGGTGATCGACACGCATGCTCATCTCGTCGGCGAACAACACCACTGTCCCGCGTCTGCGCGCCCGGCGGCAGATTGCCGGGAAGGCCACCGTCGTCCACCCGGTGATGGCCGCCGGATCACGCCGGAGTGCGGCGTAGGCCGGACGCTGTGGCGACAGGCCCAGCCCGCGCAGCAGCCGCCCGGTCGCCGTCACCGACAGGTCGATCCCGAACCAGGCCGCGATCACCATCGCCACCAGCGCCCTGGTCCACAGCACAACGGCCGTGCCCAGTACCTGACGGGGGGTGACGTCACGGACCACCGCCTTGATGGTCTGCTCCTGGCCGGGGGTGAGCCGCCGTGGCCGGCCCGGCGCCTTCTTGATCCGTAGCGCCTCGATACCGCCCGCCCGCGCCTGGCGTTTCCACCGAAACACCGATTCGCGGCCTACTCCCAGTGCTTCAGCCACCCGATCCGGTGACATGCTCCCTCCCAGTAACCGGAGGGCGAAGACCTTCTCCTCGAACGTCGCTCTGCGACCTTTTCTGGCCATACTCCAAGCATGTCCCCGCCGGAACGCGATCTCCCACCGCCACCCAACAAGTACCAAAACCTATGATCGGCTCAGTATCACCGAGCATCCCACCCGCGAGGGCAAGGTCTACTGCGCGGTCGTGCTGGACGCCTATTCGCGCTCAATACCAGGCCCCGAAAGACCCTCGAATGGAAAACGCCGGCAGAAGCCTTCAGTGATCATCTAAACTTGCTGCTGAACAGCAGCGTTGCGACGACCGGTTGAGTCCAGCCAGTTCGCCTCCTGGGCCTTCACCGAGCGTGCCAAGGCATCCGGTCTGGTGCCCTCGATGGGCAGTGCCGGCGACTGCTACGACAACGCCATGATTGAGGCATTCTGGTCTCGTATGCAGGTCGAGCTGCTCGACCGTCAACGCTGGAATACCCGGATCGAGCTCGCCAACGCCATCTTCGAGTACCTGGAGATCTGGCATAACCGGCAACGACGGCACAGCAGCCTTGGCATGCTGACCCCGATAGAATTCGAGAAAACGACCATTGTGGCATGACAATCCAGAAATGCGACTCAACAGGACCCGGGGCAGACCAAGGCGTCCACCAAACCGGGCCAACTCCACTGACAGCATATGCAGATCCACTGAAGTGATCTCAGCGACTTTCATTTCAGGTAGCCGTGTTCGAAATGAGTGAGAACGAGTGCGGCTTTGACGACGTCGCCGATTCTGCTGGGGCTGGCGGTGATGCGCTGGAGGGTGCGCCAGCGTTGGGTGAGCAGGGCGAAGCCGCGTTCGCCCAGGCAGCGTAGGGCGCGCAGGAGCGCGTTGCGGGTGCGGGTGTCGAGGTCGAGGGGCCGGCCGTCGGCGGGGTGTTTGACCGGGGTGAGAATGCCGATGCCGGCACCGTCGTAGCCGGAGTCGGCCAAGGTGGGCAGGCCGTCGGCGGCGGCTTTGTACAGCGCTCCCAGGACGTGTGTGCGGGCGGCGGTCAGGTCGTGCACCGATCCGGGCTCGACGGCCGACACCCACAGCGGCAGGCCGCAGGGCGCGGACAGCGCCTGGATGTTACCGCCATGGTGGCGGGTCTTTCCGGAGTACCACAGGTCGATGGGTTCACCTTTGACGCTGATGGTCTTCTCGGCGCAGCGGTCGGTGGCGATGACGGTGCCGTCCAAGATCAGGTGGGTGAGGCCGGCGTCGGTGGCGCGCCGCAGGGCGTGGTGCAGATCGGGCGCCTGGTCGGCCAGGACGTCGATGACCTCGTCGATGTAGCGGTAGGCGGTGGCGCGGGAGACGCCGTGGTCGCGGCCGAGGGCAGCCCGGTCGGTGCGGTCGCGAAACCAGCGCAACCCCATCACCGCCTGCTCAAAACAGGTCAGAGCCCGAGAACCCGAGCGGGTGCCCAGTCGGCGGCGCTCGGCCGACAGCAGCAGGGAGAGGTGGCAAACCAGCTCCCGAGAGACGTCAAGCGTGGCACGATAGGTGATCACGTGGGGCTTTCTGGATCGAAGAAGACTTGTGGTGAGACCTCTTCTACCGAAAGCTCCACGCCTGTTTCAGGGGCATCGCGATCCATCCCGATTCATGTCTGCCGACGTCATTTTAGAGGCATCGAATCGCAACCGCCCTTATTGATCTTGCTGAGATCACCTCACTGACACCTCATGCAGAATGTGCAGGTGAGTGGCACTGACATCTCGCTGCAGATTTACAATCGTTTACCCCTGACCGAGTCACCGTTCCTGAGATGGTGGAACGCGGACCCAGGCCATGCCCGCGGCCTGGGCGGACTGAACTCCTCGGCTTGGCCGCCATGCTTACCGGGAGGCCTAGCTGCAAGAGCGCGTCATAGTGGTCCAGTTACTTAGCATTTCCTAAACGGCCAGCGCATCGCCGTCGACCTGCAGGACGAGCCAGGCGTCCTACAGGTCGTACGCGACTATCTAGATAGTATCGTCTAGCCCAACGATGGCAACGATTCGTTATTTTAAACAAGGCTTCTCTGTTTATTTTTATATAACCGTAGCCATCAAATTCCGTGGAGCCCTATCTTAATGCTACCCGGTGAATCTTCCTGGCATTTTCGTGAAGACAAAATCGCTATTTAATTAGCTGCAACTAAAGGGTGACTCAATGCATCCAGAAAAGGGGGCGTGCATAACCTAATGGGCTAAGGTCGCATTTCGATAGAGACCATTTTAGCGTCTGGAAGGGTGCTTGGCGGCTCGCCTCCGTACCATGCATATTCAATTGCCGAGAGATATCCATCGGTGACCCAAAGGAGAATCTCCCCGAAAAGCGATCCTGATTCATCAACGACTGTCGCATTTACCGGAACTACACCACTGGCTTCCAGTGAACGAGGAGTACCCTCCCGTACCATCAGATCAACGCTCACTGAACCAGCTCCCCATTGTGCAACCACCCGAACGAGATCCACTTGGGCTCGCAATTCAGACGCACCGGGGAATTCGTTAGCGAGGATTAGCTCAACTATGGCTCTCTCGCTTAGGCTTATTGGGCGAGGAGTTATTGCAATAGGCATGGTAGCAACCTCCGGGTAGTCGCCCTCTCCAATGTGATCATGGCTAGCTTTCTTTGACTTTTTGAGATTTTCTCGGGCGCGTATTGCAGCCGCTGCCATCCGGGGAACTTTTCGGGAATTAATGCTGTGCCGAGTTTGGGAACTCCGTTTACTATTGCTCCTCGGATTGTTACTGTCTCGCCCCCGATTTCTCGGTTCACTTCGCACTTTCCTGCAGCTGGCAAATCTTTGGCGCCACGAAGGCTATTCATAATGGTGCGAAGGGCTTCTTCGCGGCCCCCAGTTTTGGCTACTAGGTCCTCAAATCCATGTTTAGCTGGATCAATTACATGCTCAAGATTTTCAGGCGTATTCCATTTCTGCTACGCCTGATCTAGAATCCTTGCCGTCGGACTACAGCCTGGCCCGGTATTGTGCACCAGCACCGGCGTATTTCCTGCGAGTACATAGTACGTGTGGAGGTAATCGACCGTCAGGTTGTGGACGCGTTGCGGCGTGGTCCGCTTCCTGACCGCTGTGACCTGAACGTGGGTGCCGGTGGGGGTCTGGAGCCACATACGCGGCTGTAGTTCGCCGGCGTTCAGCCACTGGTGCAGCTGGGGAATCCAGAATGGATGACCGTCTGTCGCGGTGATCGCGGCCGTCGCTGTGCCGTGCTCGCCGTCGGTGTCGACCGTGAGGTGGACGAGCTTCTTGATCCCTTGCCCGGTGATCAGCGCGGTGACTTCTTCGGGGGCGGTTTCTCCCGTTTCTGGATTCGTGGCCAGGACCTTGTCGCCGAGTTTTACTTTTTCGATGGTGCACTCAACCGATCAGCGCAACACCATTCGGGATGATGATCGCGGAGGTGTTGCGTGGCGAGGATGGGCCGCCCGGGGATGTCGGATGCGCAAAAGCGAGAGCTGTGGGACCGGTGGAAGGCCGGTGAGTCGATCAGTCAGATCGCCCGGGCACTGCACAAGCCACCGGGCTCGGTGTTCACGGTCGTCAAATCCAACGGCGGATATGTCCCGCCGCTGCGGCGAAAGCGGCCTGGGACGCTGAGTTTCGCCGAGCGTGAGGAGATCTCCCGCGGCCTGGCGCGGGGCGAGTCGATGCGGTCCATCGCCCGCGCCCTGGGCCGGCCCGCCTCGACGATCAGCCGGGAGATCGCCCGTACCAAGGGCGTCGCCCGGTATCGGGCCGTCGACGCCGAAGACCGCTCCTGGGCACGGGCCCGGCGGCCCAAGCCGTGCCTACTGGCCCAGCGGCCGGCCCTGCAGTGGCTGGTTGCCGAGAAACTGGGCCAAGACTGCTCACCCGAGCAGATCGCCGGGTACCTGGCCAAGACCTACCAGCCGGGATCGGGGATGCGGGTGAGCCACGAGACGATCTACAAGTCGCTGTTCATTCAAGCCCGCGGCGTGCTGGCCAAGGAACTGACCAAGCACCTGCGCTCGGGCCGGCCCACCCGCCGCAACATCCACAACACCGTCACCGGGCAGTGGCGCTCCCAGATCATCGACGCCGTCTCCATCAGTCAGCGCCCGGCCGAGGCCGAGGACCGCGCGATCCCCGGCCACTGGGAGGGCGATCTACTGCTGGGCCAGGGGGTGACCCAGATCGCCACGCTGGTGGAACGCACGACCCGCTTCACCGTGCTGATCCAACTCGACGGCCGCGACATGCACACTGTCACCAAAGGCCTGGTCGCGACGATGACCCGGCTGCCCGAGCAGGTCCGCAGGTCGTTGACCTGGGATCGCGGCATGGAGTTGGCCGGGCATAAAGACCTCACCGCGGCGACCGGGCTGCAGGTCTACTTCGCTGATCCGCGCAGCCCCTGGCAGCGCGGTACGAACGAGAATACGAACCGGTTGCTGCGTCAGTACTTTCCCAAGGGCACCAGCATGGCCGATCTCACCCAAGACGACCTTGACCGGATCGCCTACAAGCTGAACACGCGGCCTCGCAAGACCCTTGAGTTCGACACTCCAGCCGATAGGCTCGCCCCGCTGTTGCGCTGATCTGTTGAGTGCACCGTGGCCCGCTTGAGGATGTCGACATCCTCGCGCAGTCGGCGGTTCTCGCGTCGCAGCGCGGTCAACTCTTTGGGCCGCCCCGGTGAAGTTGGAGGCTAGATCGCTTGGTTCTCGATCGCCAGGCCGCCGTCGGCGGTTGATCGGTGGAACGTCTCCTCGTACTCGGCCGGAGGAACGTTCCCGCAGTAAGAATGTAGCCTTTCAGAATTATACCAGGCAACCCATTCCATGGTGGAAATCGTCACATCCATGACGCCTTTCCAGCCGCCATGGAACTCGATTAGCTCCTTCTTGTAGAGACTGTTGAGCGACTCCGCAGCGGCATTGTCATACGAATCGCCTTTGCTGCCCACAGAACGAGCCGCACCGACCTGGTCGAGCCGTTCGGCGTAGCGGATAGAAGTATATTGAACGCCTCTATCGGAATGGTGAACAAGGTCATCGATGACGCCTCCACGCGCCCAGATCGCCATTTCCAGGGCGTCGAGTGCCAGATCGGTGCCCAGGTGGTCGGCGACCTGCCAGCCGACGATCCGACGGGAGTACAGGTCCTGGACGAACGCGGTGTACACCCAGCCGGAGGCGGTGGCGACATAGGTGATGTCCGCGACCCATCGCAGGTCCGGCCGGCCCGCGGTGAAGTTGCGTTCCAGCAGGTCACCGGGTCGATCGGCGCCGGGGACGGTGGTCCGGGGCCGTTTGCGCGACCAGGTCGCCCCGCACAGGCCCAGCTCGCGCATCAGCCGCTCGACCGTGCACCGGGCGACCGTGACGCCCTGGCGGTTGAGCTGCCCCACACCTTCCGCGCCCCATATAGGCCACGTCCCGGGCCGTTCCACACTTTCAGGATCTCCTTTTTCACCTCTTCGTCCCGGACCGCACGAGCCGACGGATTCGACTCCCGTTTCTTCGCCGCCCAGTACGTGGACGGCGCGAACTCCAGCACGGCACAGATCGGCTCCACACCGAACCGTTCGCGATGGGTATCGATGAACTCGACTAGCGCGGCAGTCTGGGATCGAGTTCCCGGGCGAAATACGCCGAGGCGGCCTTCAGGATCTCGTTCGCCCGCCGCAACTCGCGATTCTCACGCTCGAGTTCGGTGATCCGCTGGGCGTCAGAAGTCGATGTCCCCGGGCGCTTCCCGCCATCGACCTCGGCCTGGCGCACCCAGGTCCGTAGCGCCTCGCGGTGCACCCCGAGCTGGTCTGCGACCCGGGCCAGCACGCCCGCCCCCTCACCGGCCGCACGCAGCTCGAAAACCATACGGACAGCGCGTTCCCGCAGCTCAGGGGCATACTTCCTCGGTGGTGCCATAACTCCTCACCCTTCCAGGTATCGGAGCCTCCAACTAACTCGGGGTGGCCCACTTCGCGTTCACCACTGGTCAGCCCGTCCCGATCGCCGGTATCGACCTCGGCTTGGCGGATCCAGTCGCGGACCGCGGTCTCGGTCAGATCGAAGTCCTTGGCAACCTGGCCGATCGAACGGTCGCCTCGCTGGCACAACTCGACGATCTCGGTCTTGAACTCGCGGGTGAACGAACGGCGAGGGCGCGGTTTCTTCTTCCCCATGCTCTCCATCATGGACATCCTTCCGGGGATGAACCCCTGATCTCGGATGTCCGTCAAACCAGATCAAGCCCAGTCTCGCCGTGGCCCAGCGATGCAGACACACCCGCGCTACTGCTTTCGGTCGCTGGATCACCCTCGGTCGCCTGCGGGCGCGGGGTCTGTTCCAGCCGCAGGTTTTCTGCCCTTGTCGGGGGTGGGAAGGTTGCGTTTGCTGATGAGGATCAGCACGGCCGCCATGGTGACGGCGGCCAGTCCTGCAGAGCAGTAGAGCACGGCTGATGCCCCGGAGGCGATGGCGGTCGCCAGGGCATGCCCGACGGCTGTCCTGGTCTCCAGGGGCGTGAGTTCCATGATGCGTTGGATGTCGCCGTTCGCCGCGGCGGCGAGGACGGCATCGCGTGGCCCATCCGGAAGGGCCGAGTCGGTGGCGAGGGCACCGGCTATTCGAGTCTGGTAGACGAGGCCGAGGACGGCGGTGCCGATGCCGGCGCCGATCGACGCGAGGCTGGTGATCGTTCCGGCGACCATGCCGGCCCGGTCCTTGTCCGTGACGTTCATCGCGACGGCCATGACCGGTGCACCTGCGATGCCGCCGCCGATGCCCCAGATGAGGAGGGGGAGGGTCAGTAGCCACGGCTGGATCGTGGGGGTGAAGGCCAACGCCAGCAGAGCGGCGCCCACCGCTTTGCAGGCGTATCCGGTCGCGATGACGTAGCCGGAGGGGAACCGGCTCAGCAGTTTCCCGCCCAGCATGCCCGCCGCCATCTGAGCGAGGAATACGGGCATCAGCAGCAGACCGCTCTGCGTGGGGCTCAGGTGCAACGAACCTTGGAAGTACTGGACGAAGTAGACGGTCCCGCCGATGGTGAGGACGCGGGACATGAAGACCGCGAGGGCGGCACCGGTGAAGGCGGGCTTGCGGAACAGCTTGACGTCCAGGATCGACGCGTCGGCCCGGGATTCGAGGCGGAGAAAGACGATGAACAGGATCACCGCGACGGTGAACTGGGCCAGCGTCGTCGCCGAGCCCCAGCCCTGTTGCTCGCCCCGAAGCAGTGCGAAAGTGGCCAAGGCGAGTGCGGTGATCAGCAGTACGGCGCCGGCCCAGTCGGTTCGGCCCCGCTCATGCCCGGCCGGGGCGTCGGCGGGAAGCGTCCGCAGCCCGATCAACAGGGCTGCCACACCGATCGGTACGTTGATCAGGAAGATCGCGCGCCAGCTCAGCGCGTCGACGAGCACGCCACCCAGCAGCGGGGCGGCCAGGCTCGCCGCGGTCGCTGCGGTTCCCCAGGTCGAGATCGCCATGTTGCGCCGCTCTCCCTCGAACTGATGCGACAGCAGGGGCAGCGCGTTGACCATCAGGATGGCCCCGCCGATGCCCTGCAAGGCACGGGCGAGGTCGAGCAGCACGGTGTTCGGGGCTACGCCGCAGGCGATCGATGCGATCGTGAACACGACGATGCCGAGCAGGTATATGCGGCGCCGGCCCATCCGGTCGGACAAGCTCCCGGCGACCTGGGTCACCGCTCCCATCGTGATCATGTAGCCGACGATCACCCACTGAACGCCGGCGAGGGTTCCGCCGAGTTCGGCTTGGATCTCGGGCAGGCCGATGGTCACGATCGTCATGTCGATCACGACCAGCGCTGTCCCGGCGATGACCAGGCCGAGGATCGCCCGTGCACGGCCGGCCTGCGCGGGGTTGATGGTTTCCGGGGGGTTCACGCGAGGACCTCGCGCGTTTCCGTGTTGGTAAGGGTCACCTTAGTGAGAGTGGCGTAGCACTCCACTAAAGTCAACGGTGCGTGAAGTTTAAGGTTTGGCTAAGATCGGACGGTGCCCCGCCAATCCGACGACGCCAGCATCGACGGCCCACGCCGCCGTCGGCGTTCGCCCACCCGCAAGGGCCGCCCGACGCTGACGAAGGACCTGATCAGTCAGGCGATGCTCGACCTGGCCGGTGCGCGCGGATTCCGGGAGGTGACCATGCGCCTGCTCGCCGACCACCTCGGCGTGACGGTCCGGGCGTTGTACAACTACGTCGATGACCGTCAAGAGATCGTCGACCGTGCGTCACAGCTGTTCGCGGCAGAATGGCCGGTGCCTCGCCTGGATCCGCAAGCGTGGGAACACAGCATCGCCGAGTACGGGACCGCGCTTCGTGCGGCCTACCGGCGCTACCCCCGCGCCTTGCTGGTCTCGTTGGATGAGCAGATCCGGGACCCCGCCATCCATCCAGACCGGCTCACTCACACCGACGCGCTCCTTGGAATGTTGCGGACGATCGGGCTGAGCGTCACCGAGGCCCAGATCGTGCACCGTGACCTCACCATACGAGTGTTCGGATTCGTACTCCTCGTGGACTACCGCCAGGACCTGGGCTACCCGGTCATGGACAACACTCCCGTACCGCCGCATTGGTTGGCGGCGCATCCCCACCTGACCGTCCCACACCTGCGAGAAGCGGTCGCCGCCGCTCCACTGATGAGCGTCGACGAAGCGTTCGACCACACCATGTACGGGCTGATCATCACTGTACGAGATCTCCTGGCCGCCGCACAGAACGCCCGCTAGTGGCCCGTCACGCAACCTTGGCCGGGTAACTGGTCCAGCTTCTGATGGGTGAGCTGGCGGCGAAGTTCGTCTTGGGCCGGGCTTGGGCGTTGCGCCAGCGCACATAGGCGCCGATCGCCGCGTTCTGCTCGGCATGGCTGCGGTGATCAGTGCCATTGAGGGCGTAGTAGCGCAAGGCGGCGAATTCTGACTCGATCCAGTTCAACCACGAGCCATAGGTCGGCAGGAACACCAGCTCGACATCGTTGGCAGCCGCCCAGGCGCGGACCTCGCGGTGCTTGTGCGGCGAGTAGTTATCCATGATCACATGCAGTTTTTCGCCAGGCCAGCGCGCCCGGAGCGTCTTGAGGAAGGACAAGAACGGGCCTTCACCCCGAGGTGTGGACATCTTGAGTGCCAGATCATAGAGATCTGGAGACCAAGGAGTTCCTCGTGGCCATGAAGGCCTACTCAGTTGAGTTCAAGACAGACGCCGTCGCGTTGTATCTGTCGGACCCGTCGCGGACGTACGCGTCGGTGGCCAAGGACCTGGGCGTCAACCGTGAGACGTTGCGCCTGTGGGTGCACCAGGCGCGGTCTGCCGGCACTGCTCCGAAGACGGGCTCGGTGAAGAGGCCGCCGACGGGATTGGTAACCTCCGGCAACGTGCTGGAAGAGGAGAACAAGCAGTTGCGGGCCCGGATCCGGGAACTGGAGCTGGAGCGCGAGATTTTGCGGCGGGCGGCCAAGTATTTCGCCGGGGAGACGAACTGGTGAGTCGCTTCCAGTTCGTTGCCGATCACCGTGACGCCTTCGGGGTGAAGCGACTGTGCCGAGTGCTGGAGGTCTCCCGGTCGGGGTTCTATCGGTGGGTGGCCGCCACACCGGCGAGGGCGGTGCGGACGGCGGCCGACGCTGCGCTCGCGGCGGAGATCAGGCAGATCCACGCCGACTTCGATGGCACCTACGGCAGCCCGCGGGTGACTGCCGAGCTGCGCGATGCGGGCCGGCGGGTCAATCACAAGCGGGTGGCGCGGATCATGCGGGTCTTCGGCATCGTCGGGCTGCATCTGCGTAAGAGGGTCCGCACCACGGTGCCCGAGCCCTCCCATCAGAAGATGCCCGACCTGATCAAGCGGGACTTCACCGCGGCCGCGCCGAACCAGCGGTACGTGGGCGACATCACCTATCTGCCCGTCGGTGAGGGACAGTTCTTGTATCTCGCGACGGTGCTGGACCTGCATTCACGTCGCCTGGCTGGTTGGTCGATCGCCGATCACATGCGCACCGAGCTGGTGACCGACGCGCTGCGGGCAGCCGCCGCCACGCGGGGTGGTGACCTGGCCGGGGCGGTCTTTCACTCCGATCACGGGGCGCAATACACCTCCGCCGACTTCGCCGCCGTGTGCAAGGAGTTCGGTGTTCGCCAGTCGATGGGCGCCGTCGGGACAAGCGCGGACAACGCTGCCGCCGAGGCGTTCAACGCCACTCTCAAACGCGAGACGCTGCAGGGCGCCAAACGCTGGTCCTCGGCCCGCCAGGCTCGCCTGGAGGTCTTCAAGTGGATCACTCGCTACAACACCCGAAGGAGGCACTCCAGCCTGAACTACCTCAGCCCGATCACCTACGAGCAGCGGTCCGATAGGGTCCTGCTCGCCGCATGACAGCTGGTGTCCACATTTTGGGGCCAAGGCCCAACTCCCGCCAGCGTTTGCGTTTGCGGATGCGGTAAAACAGCTTGCCGGTGGCCAGATCCAGGGCCGCGATCATCTGCATGACGCCGTCGTAGCGATGGTAGGTGGCCCGCAGCCGGGCCGGTGAACCCTGAGGTCGCCACCGTTTGCCCTTACGCGGCAGCAGATTCAGCGGCCCGAGCTCATCGACGCAGATCACCCGCCCATCAGCGGGCGGGCTGTCATACAGCTTCAGCACGCGTCGCATCTTGGCGATGAAGTGCGGGTCGGTGGATGCCTTCCACGTCGTGGTGGTCTGCCAGCTCACCCCGCCCTTGCGCAGGATCCGCCGCAGATGCTCGCGGCTGATCGCCGCCACCACCCCTCGGGCGATGAGGTGCTCGGCCAGCGTGCGCAGGCTCCAGGTCGACATGCCGGCGATGCCCCACTCAGCGGGGACCGTCTTGGCGATCAGGCAGATGCGCTCACGCACCCGCTCACTGATCGCCGGGGGACGGCCCCCGCTCCATTTTGGGTCCAGCGCGTCAAACCCCCGCTCGTTGAAGGCGTGGATGACATCACGGACGTAGTCGTCACCGACCTGCATCAACGAGGTGATGTCCGGCACCGACTGGCCCTGGCCGGACATCATCACCACGATCGCCCGCCGCAACTTGATCGGATCCTTCGCGGTCCTCGTGATCCGCTGCAGTCTGCGGCCTTCCTCCATCGACAACGGCCGGACGAACACCTCTGGTCGGCGCGCCATGACCACCTCCCTATCTTGCGGAAGCAGCCAGCCTGACGGGTTCACCCCAGGAGATCAATTACCCGTCCAAGGTTCAGTGACGGGCCACTAGTAGGGCTTGGTTAGGTGGGGACGGGCTGGGCGTGTCTGGGTAACGCTCGGCGGCAGGTGGGGCAGATTCCGGCCCAGCACGCCAGGAGTAGTTGCAACTCGGCGATGATCCGGTAGGTGCTCAAACCGCAGCCGGCACTTTTGGGTCGAGCCGCTCCAGGGTGCAGAAGGCGTGTGCGACCGAGGCCAGGGTCACGTGATGGTGCCAGCCACTCCAGGTGCGGCCCTCGAAGTGGTCCAGACCCAGGCCGGTCTTCAACTCCCGGTAGTCGTGTTCGATGCGCCAGCGGATTTTGGCCAGGCGCACCAGGCGCCGTAGCGGGATGTCTGCCGGGAGGGTGGACAGCCAGTATTTGGTCGGCTCGCTCTCACCAGGTGGCCATTCGGCCAGCAGCCAGCACACCGGCAGATCCTCGCCCATGTGCGCGCGGCGGATCCGTAGCCCCGCCGGCCGTACCCGCAGCGCGACAAACCGTGAGCGCAACGGCCCCTTGGACCCGGCCCGCCAGGTCACCGCGTGCAGCGCGCGCCGTCCGGCGGCGGTCACGATCTGCTGGGCTGAGCGCGGCTTGTCTCGATAACGCGGCACCGGCCGCCGCCCAGTCCCCGCATACGGCGCGACCGTCCGGCCGGCATCGATGCCCAGCAGCGCGGTATCGGAGCGCACCCCCACCACGTAGCCGATGCCACGCTCGGTCAAGCCCAGACGAAAGGCCCCGTCTTGGCCATAGCCCTCATCGGCGACCACCAGCGGCGCCTCCAGCCCCCAGCAACACAGCTCATCGATCATGTCCAAAGCCAGCTGCCACTTGGGCACATGAGTGATGTCCGCGGGGATCCGGGCCCGTTGCCTGCGCGCCGCCACCGCGGCCGAATCCTCCGTGCGCGGTGAGGCCGCATCCCACCCCTCGGGCACGAACAGCCGCCAGTTCACCGGACAGGACGCGACGTCGGTGACCAGGTGCACACTCGGGGCGACCTGGCAGTTAGCGGTCTTGCCCAGCGCCCCGCAGTACTGCGGGGCCACTCCCGGCGACTCCTCACCATCCTTGACAAAGGACACATCATCGACCACCCAGGCGGCCGGGTTGATCGCCGTGTCCATCCGCCAGGCCAGCTCGGCCAGCACCAGTTGATGTGACCAGGGGGCGTCGGTGAGAAACTGCTGCAGCCCCTGGCGGTCCACGCCCAGCCGGGCCGCCATCGGCTCCATCGATTTACGGGCCCCGTCGGTCAGCAGGCCGCGCACATATCGTTCGCCCCATCGCCGCTGATCAGCACGGGCGAAACAGGAGAACACCTCGGCGGCGAACGTCTCCAGTCGCGCCCGCACGGCCTCGAGTTCTTGAGGGGTCATCTTCCCTCACCCCCAACGCAGGTGACATACCGTCTCCTACCCGAGGTAACCAAGTCCTACTAGCTGGTCGAATAGCCCCGACAACGCGTAGGCAACCCCTGCCACGCCGCTGTCGCCCAGGTGAAGAAGGTGTTCACCCAGACCGCCGCCGACTGTTGCATTCACGCCATGCAGTCCTGCAACTCCACGCTGTAAATGACAAGGCACTGACAGTCACCATCGAGCGCAAGATCCTTCTCGCCGCAGCCGACACCGTCGCCCACCGGGTAGGGCCGCGAACCCCCTGACGAGCGGCAGTAAAGGGCGCCATGCCGACCCGTGAACACTTGAGGGTGGTCGTGGCAAGACATAGCCGACGACATCACAGAAAGGGCTCTCATGATCGGACAAGGTCCTCCATGGTGACTGACACGCTGGGCGCGGTGAATGACGCCGGGACCATCGCGGGCTCCCTCGACGACCCGGAGGCGTTCGCAGCCCTGTTCGACCGCTACAGCACGATGCTCTACCGGTACGTCTCCTTCCGGCTCGGCCCCGAGGTTGCCGAGGATCTCGTCGGAGAGACGTTCCTGATCGCGTTTCGGAGGCGTGGGTCCTACGACCTCTCCTACCGCGATGCCCGGCCGTGGCTGTTCGGAATCGCGACCAAGCTCATCACCCGGTATCGCAGGACCGAGGTCAGCCGTTACCGCGCCCTGGAACGGCAGGACCCCGTTCGGAGCGTCGACGGGCCAGAGGAAGCGATCACGCACGACCTCACCGCTGAGGGATCACGGCCGGCTCTGCTCCACGCGCTCTCGCTGCTTTCGCGAGGCGATCGGGACGTGCTGCTTCTCGTCGCCTGGAGCGACATGACTTACGAGGAGGCGGCCCGAGCACTCGACATCCCGGTCGGCACGGTCAAATCACGGCTCAACCGAGCCCGTCGCAAGGTGCGCGAGGCCCTGGGCGGCGTCAACCCATTGAAGGAGGACATCGATGGATGAGCTGAAGACCCTCATCAAGGAGCTGGAACACCAGCCGCCGGAGTCCCTGGCCCGCCAGCGACTCCGGCTCCTCGAAGAAGCCACCACCCGAAAGCCGCGATGGGCGCGGTTCCCTCTCACCGGTCGAGCAGCGCGGGGGCTTGCTCGAACGCCGGGACTACCAGGACTGAGCGGCCGCCGACTCGCGCTGGGCGGCGCCGTGGCGGTGACGGCCGTCGTGGCGAGCCTGGTCGCGCCGACACTGATCGGATCCGAAGCGCCCGCCTACGCGGTGATCAAGAACCCTGACGGCACGATCACCATCGAGTTCAGGGACCGGTTCTATACCAAGGACTTCGACAAGAGACTGCAGGAGGATCTGCGCGCCTCCGGCGTACCGACGGTGGTGGACCTCTTACCGGCCGGAAAGATGTGCAAAGAGCCACGCGCCCGGTACCGGCCGCAGGAGGAGACCAAGAACCTGACTAAATGGAATTCAAGATCGGACGCGCTTTCTTTCACTCTCCACGGGGACCAGATCAAGTCCGGCCAGACTTTGGTGATGACCTTCGCGGGCTCCTTCGATACGGAGGGCGGGTGGGACTTCAAGGTTGCAGACGGTCCCGTAGCCGCTTGCCTGCCGGTAGACGACCCGAGGGTCGTCCAATCCTCCATCCCTGAGTCCTCTGTCCCCGGAGAATAGGTGCCTGTCCCTTGGACGCGCCGCCCGCCGAGCCGAGTGACCGCCTTGCCCTCCGGTGACCCGTACGGCCCCCGGGTGATGAGCTTGAATATCGCCCAGGGGCCCGTGGACGCCTGCCGGCCAGTGGACGGAGCAGACGTGTTCTCCTCCGACCCCGAATAGGGGTCCGGGCCTCTGGACACGCCGCCCGCCGGTCTGTCGCGCTGGGAAACGATCACGGTGGATCTGGGAAGCGATCACCCGAACCCCTCTTCCGCCGCAGGCCACGCCTGCTCGTGAACACCCCACAAGGAGCTGTTCTTGAGTTAGCTCAGGAACAGCTGACGAGATCCCGTCCGATCGCTTGATCGGGCGGGATCTCATCGTTTCCGAGGTCCTGGGGCCGCTAAGCGGGCTGATTTCGGCTCGTGCGGTGGCCGTGACGGAGGGCGCTGGTGGTGGTGGACCGCTGTGAGCGCGTGTGGGACCGGCCGGCGGGCGTGCGAAACCCAACGGTCGTCGTGGTGTTGTGCGGTTGGTGGCGGGACGGATCACTCGCGAGGCGGCGGTCTGCTGTCGGCCTCGGGCGGGGCAGGGTCGTGCTCGTCAGGCGTTGTCGTGTCCTGAGGTGCGGGCTCCTCGGTGCGGTCGTGGGCTTGCCGCCAGCTGAGCAGGATGTGCTGGTTGGCCAGACAGACCATGAGCGCGGTCAGCAGCGTTTGGGCCACGCGGCCGTGCGCGAGCCGTTTCATGGGGTCGCCGATATCGATGTGGTGGCCCTTGATTCTGCCGTTGACGCCTTCGGTGTTGGCTCGGATGCTCTTGTAGGCGTCCTGCCAGTTGGGGGTGGGGTAGTGCCGGTCTTGATGGAGCTTGTCTTTGATGCCGAGGTCGCCGGGGCGCAGCGTGATGGTCGACTTCTGGCAGATGCGTGGCAGTTCAGCCAGGGGAAGGGGTCGTTTCCTTTCGTTGTCGGGCAGTAGGATCGTGGGTTTGGCGGCCATGTGGGCGGCGCGCCGGCGGGCGTTGGCCAGATCCACCACTGCGGGAGAAGCAGGAGGGGTGGGGCGCGGACGATCTTGTCATCTGGTCAAGGCCGTAGCAGGCCGATACCGCCAACTTCGGGGCAGGCGCTGCGCCTGCTGCCGGTCGCCGGCACACAACGCATGGACGTGGCCGGCTGAACCGCCTCAGGCCGTCCGCGCCGCGTGCGGACGAGCGGTCAGCCGAGCTTTTGGTGGACGGATGTCCGGCATGGTCATGGGATTCAGCGGGCCAGGTGGTCAGCGTGCCCAGCAGGACCAAGGCCTGGGTGGAGCGGGATGCCAGCTCGGCCGGGTGCGTGATGAGCCGCAGGCCGGGCGGAGGGTTAGGGCGTCGGATCTTGGTCGGCTACTATCTTGTCGGGAGCCCCTCTCATCCGCCACTGTGCTCCACGAACCCCGTACGACCAGGGCATCAAGATGAAAAAGCCGTCAAGGCCCGCACCTGTCCAATCCTTTTCCCAGCCACGTGATCACGACTCCAAACGGGCCTTAGACGATCTCGTCGAGATTGTCGGCGTAGTAAGAGATCGCCCGGCCGTACTCTGGCACAACCTGCCCCTCTACTACTAGCTTCAGTAGCTTGGACACAGCCTCGCGAGCGTCGCCCACGTTGTAGAGCGCCATCGACTGGAACGTCCGCAGGCCCTTGTCACCCGGATACTCTTCCAGCCCCTGCTTGAACGTTTTCAGCGCTTCCTGGTATCTGCCCAGGACGCGGTAGGTGCTGCCCAGACCGAGAAACACGCCGAGCCTGTCCTCGGCGGAGAGCCCATCAGTGGACAGCGCCCGCTCGTAAAACCGCGCCGCCTCGGCCTCCAGGCCCAGCGTGTCGTGGACCCATGCCGTCTGGTAGGCGATCTCCGCATCGTCCGGGTAGCGCTCTGCCAGGGCCAGGAGTTTTTCGCGTGCTTCATCGCGCTTGCTCTCTTCGCGCAGCCTCACTGCTTGAGCCAATGCCGTATCACGCTCGGTATCTACCATCTCGTCACTCCGTTTCCACGCAAAAGTTCTTGCCGCGAGGCCCGGGCATCTAGCCGATGCCATGTCGCAGGGCTCCAGCCTGCCAGACTCAGGTTCGGGCTGGAGCCGTCGGTCCGCGCCGCGATCTTCTGCACCAAGGTCCGCAACAAGGTGCTGTGGGAGTCGGTGTCGTGGGTAGGGCGTTCGCCTTCCACAACTCCAGCGACGTACAGCGAGGACGGCGAGGTGCCGAGGTCGAGTAGGCCGGTCACGGTGTATGTGCGTGAGCTAAGCTCCACCTCATTGCCGTCGATCTCGAACACACGGGCCGGATGGTTCATGGTGGCCTCGGTGATCCGGATCGCTCCTACGGAGCCGAATGTCCTCGCTATGGCCGGGTGCGTCCCGCAACAACACCATGGCCATGACGGCGGTCAGCCAGAGCAACGCCGCAGCGCCGCACAACGCCGTGCTCAGGCCTGAGTGGAACGCCTCCCGTGCCGCCTGGAGCAGGTTGGCCGCCCGCCCCGGAGCGAGCGTTGTTGCGATCGCGACCGCCGAGCCGAGCGAGTCACCCGCCTCGGAAGGTGGGCCGGGCAGCGCGACGCGGTAGACGACCGACACGACCGTGCCCAGCAGCGCGATGCCCAGCCCCGCCCCCAGCTCGAACGATGTCTCCTGGATGGCAGCCGCCTGTCCCGCGTGCTCCTCACTGGCCGCAGACATCACCAGATCCGCGCCGAGCGTCATCACCACCCCGGCCGCCGCCCCCGCGACGATCAGCACAATGGGGACGGCGGGCCCGCCCAGGACCAGCGGGAGAACGGCCAATGCGGCGCCGAGGGCGGCCAGCGCCGCCGCCACGATCGATCGGCGTCCCAAACGCGCAGCCGGCCATGGTGCCGCGCCCGCGCCCACCGCGTTGGCAGCGGCCAGCGGCATGAGCGCCAGCCCGGCCTGGAGTGGAGTGAGCCCGTCAACGAGTTGGAACCACTGGGTGAGGAAGAACAGCAGCGACGTGTAGCACCCGAAGCAGACGAGTACACACACCGTCGCGGCGGTGAACCGGCGGTTGGCGAAGAGGGACAGGTCCAGCAGCGGATCGGAGGCACGCCGCTGCCGCAGCACGAAGATCACCGCAAATGCTACGCCGGCCGACCCGGCGACTGCCGACACCGTCAACGGCTGTTCGGCCACGTGCTTCACTCCATAAACCATGAGACCGAGAGCGGCAATGGACAGCGCGGCGTCCGCCGGGTTCCAGCGGCGCGGCGCGGGAGCCTTGGATTCGGGGATCAGCCGAGCGCCGATGGCCAGCACGAGACCCACGACGGGCAGGTTGACCAGGAAGACCGCGCCCCACCCCCAGCGCTCCACTAGCACACCGCCGAGGACCGGGCCGAGCATGGTGCCCGCACTGTGCGCCGCCGTCCACGCCCCGAGGGCGATCGTTCGCTCGCGGGCGTCGGGGAAGACCATCCTGATGATCGCGACCGTGGCCGCCATGATCATCGCCGCCCCTACGCCGAGCAGCACCCTTGCGCCGATGAGCTGGGCGGTCGTGGCCGAGACCGCCGCGACGGCGGAGGCCATGCCGAACACGGCGAACCCGGCCAGCACCATGCGCTTGCGGCCGATCCGATCGCCCAAGGTGCCGCAGGTCACCAGCAGTGCGGCCACCGTGAGCGAGTAGATGTCGACGATCCACAACACCGCGCTCGCGCCGGGCCTCAACTCCCTGGTCAGGGTGGGCAGGGCGACGTGCAGCACGGTCAGATCGATGCCGATCAGGAACAGGCTCGCGCACATCACCGCGAGGACCGCCCACTTGCGAGGCCGCTGAGCAGTGGAAGGCCGATGAGACCTCTCGTTCTGATGCATGGGCCCCAGCTTGGAAACATTACTACGTATCATGCAAGTACTGTCTTATTTGTGACGTAGTGTCAATCTGTATACCAATAGAGGTACCGAGGTGCGCACCGATCTGTATAACAAGCCGGACAACTGCATGGTAGAGGTCGCCATGGAGATTCTCGGTGGACGCTGGAAGCTGGCGATCGTGTACAAACTGCTGCAGGGCACGCATCGGTTCGGTGAACTCAAGCGTGAAATGCACGGCATCACCCCACGTATGCTCACCCGGCAACTTCGGGAACTGGAGGAGGACGGGATCCTTTCGCGGATGGTCTATCGCGAGGTGCCACCCCGAGTCGAATACTCCCTCACGTGCACGGGCCGGAGCCTGGAGAAGATCGTCAATCTGCTCGACAGATGGGGCAGGTCCTACCTTGAAGACCATCCCGACGCGGGTCCGTCCTGATCCTGGGCTGCAAACCTCCTGGACGGCTGACCGCATCGCCCTGCGGCGCCAGTCGTGCCGCTAGAGGGTGTCTGAAAGCGTTAGGTTGGCCCCGGGTGAGGCGATGAAGCAGGGTGAATGACATGGCCAGGTAGATGCAAGTCGTGCGGCAGCAGCCGCCAGGCGCACCCGGCCCGCAACCGATACGCCAGCGCATTGACGATGGGCCCTCCCTCCGGAGTGTGGACATCTTGAATGCCAGATCATGGAGATCTGGAGACCAAGGAGTTCCTCTTGGCCATGGAGGCCTACTCAGCTGAGTTCAAGGCGGACGCCGTCGCGTTGTACCTGTCGGACCCGGCGCGGACGTATGCGTCGGTGGCCAATGACCTGGGCGTCAATCGTGAGACGCTGCGCCTGTGGGTGCGCCAGGCGCAATCTGCCGGCACGGCCGTCAAGAAGATGGGCCCGGTGAAGAAGCCGCCGGCGGATCGGTAACGTCCGATGACGTGGTGGAAGAGGAGAACAAGCAGCTGCGGGCCCGGATCCGGGAACTGGAGCGCGACTGGGGTTTTACCGGTGGCTGGGCGCCGCGGCGGCACGGGCCGCTCGGGCTGCCGCCGATGCGGCGCTCGCGGCGGAGATTGAGATGTACCCCGATCAGCCGAGGTCCGCGTCGTGCACCAGGATCGCCGCCTGCACCCTATTGGCCCGGCTTGGCGGGAAGCCGGCTGACGTGCGCCCTCACCGTTGCCTCTGTCAGCTTGAGTTTCCGCCCGATCTCCGCGTTCGGCAGGCCACGGGCCAGTGTCCTGACCACGTCTTCCTCCCTGGCGGTCGGTGACGCGAGCTGGTTGCGCGCGGGCTCCGTGCGGGAGGGAGTCTTGCCGACGAACGAGGTGATCAGCCGCTTGATGACGATGGGGACAGCATGGCCTGGCCCTCCGCGACGGTCGTACGGCGGCGGCCAGTTCCCGGGGGTGTCCTTGAGCAGGAAGCCGACGGCGTGCACACGCGCGACCTCGGGATCGACCGAAGCGGTCCGGCTCATCGCGTATCCCCAGTCGACCTTGACGCTGAGCACGTTCGCGGTCACCTGATGAAGCGTGACCAGGGCCGGAGCGCAGGGGGTTACCGTGTCTGCAGGAGGGGCCGTTGAGTATCTGCCGATGACTGTGGACAGGAATGATCAATGCCTTCCGACCGCGGATGAGGAAGCGCGCTTCTGGAGGGTGCTCGAGGCAGCGTGGACGCTACCGTGCCCGGCATGGGATTCTCCACCTCTTGCCGAACGACCGAATGATCAGAACGACGTTCTGCCGGCCCTAAGCCCGCCGTGACGGACGACAAATAACTCAAAACTTCCTATCCGCTTCCGAGTGCCTTCGGCTGGAGGCCGCCGCGTCGCGCGCCGCGCGCGGGCGAAAGCGCCTGGTCCGTGCGGACACCTCGGTCATCCGGTCGACGCGGAAGCCGCGCCAGTCGTCGCGATCGAGGTCGTAGGCGAGGAGGTCCCAGCGCCGGTCGTAGGCGACCAGGCGGTAGGGCTCGACCCACCTCGGTCGAACCTCGCTCCCGGACGGGTAGGCGAAGCCGGCCTCCACCTCGTCGCGGCAGGCTCTGGCCAGCGTCATGAGCACCTTGGGAGGTCGACCAGCCTACGGCCGCCTCCACCGAAGGACTCCACCGAGCCGGAGAGCGCGCGCACCTCGTGCCGCAGCCGGGCGGGCAGCACCCGGTCGAGCTTGGTCAGCGCCCGCAGGGCGGCGTCACCGGCGCCGGCGACCGCGCCACCCGCGCCGGCGAGCAGCGAGACCGCAGTGGCGATCGCCTCCTCGTCGTCCAGCAGCAGCGGCGGCAGATCCTGCCCCGAGCCGAGCCGGTAGCCGCCGCCGACCCCCCGGCTGGCATGCACCAGGTAGCCGAGCGTGCGCAGCCGCTCGACGTCACGCCGTACCGTGCGCGGCGTGACCCCGAGCCGGTCGGCGAGCTCGGGCCCGGTCCAGACCTGGCGCTGCTGCAGCAGCCCGAGCAGGGTGAGCACCCGCTCCGTCGTCCCCCGCTCCTCATCGTTTGCCACATCCATGTCGCCCACCCTGCCAGAGATAGCGGACCGATCTTGTCCGCCAGGGATTACAGAGTTCACCGCCGAAGCTCCCAGCAACTGGCCACCTCGCCTACTGGGAAGATCACTGCGACGCCGGCCTCACTTCCCTTGACGACGATCGCGCGCATCAGGCACGTACCTTCGGGGTCTTCGGAAGAGCGAGCACCGCCACCGCCCCGGCGGTCACGACGCCGGCGCAGACCCCGAACGCCAGGGCGTACCCGGAGGTCGGTGCGCCGGTGTGGGCCGCGGCCAGGGTGGTCAGCGCGGCCAGGCCGAGCGAGCCGCCGATCTGACGGGAGGAGTTGAGGATGCCGGAGACCAGCCCCGCCTCGCCGGGGGCGACCCCGGCCATGGCGGCCATGGCGATCGGCGCGGAGGTGAGGCCCATCCCGCCGGTGACGAGCACGCCGGGCAGCACGATGCCGGTGAGCAGGCCGCTGTCCGGTGTGATCATGGCCTGCCAGGCGAAACCCGCCGCCGAGATCAGCGCACCTGCGGCCAGCAGCGGACGCAGGCCGAGCCGGCCGATCAGCCGCGGTGTGGCCTTGGAGGCGACGATGATGGCGAGGGTGTGCGGCAGGAACGCCAGGCCCGCCTGGAGTGCGCTGTAGTGCAGTACCCGCTGCATGTAGAGGGACAGGAAATACCAGACCGCGAAGCCCGCGGCTCCCAGCAGGAACTGCACGAGGAGTGCGCCGGACACCGAACGGGCCCGGAAGACCCGCAGCGGCATCAGCGGCGCCCGCGCGAATCTGGCCTGCACCAGGACGAACGCGGCCAGTGCCAGCACGCCCACGCCCATCGGGATCAGCGTGCGCGCCGCCCCCCAGCCGTACGCGGGGGTCTGCAGCATCCCGAACTCCAGCGCCGACAACCCCAGCGTCACCGTGATCGCACCGGTCAGGTCGAGCCCGCGGGTGCCGAGGTCGCGGCTCTCGGCAAGCAGTCGCAGCGCGGCGATGATCGCGACCACCCCGATCGGGACGTTGATCAGCAGGATCCAGCGCCACGACAGGTAGTCGGTGAGCAGCCCGCCGGCGAGCGACCCCACCGCCCCACCGGCCGCCCCGACCGCGCCCCAGGTGGCGATGGCCCTGGCCCGCGCCGGCCCGGCGGGGATCGAGGCGATGAGGATCGTCAGCGTGGCCGGGGCGACCACGGCCGCGCCGAGCCCCTGGATCGCCCGCGCGGCGATCAGCAGCTCCGGCGTGGTGGCGAGCCCGCCGGCCAGGCTGGCGATCGCGAACACGGCCAGGCCCGCGACGAAGGTACGCCTGCGTCCGTAGAGGTCGGCCGCCCGGCCGCCCAGCAGCAGGAATCCGGCGAAGGTGAGGATGTAGCCGTTGACCACCCATTGCAGCCCTTCGACGCTCAGGCGGAGGTCGGATTCCATGGCGGGCAGCGCGACGTTCACGATCGACACGTCGAGGACCATCATGAACTGCGCTAGACAGACCAGGCCGACGATCGACCAGGCAGGGGTGGGCGGCTTGGTGGGACCCCGCCCCGAAGGCGGTGCATCAGCTACGTTTGTCATGATCCAATGATTTTGTTAATGGTCCAGCGGGACCATGGCTTCATGATGGTGCGGTAGTCGTTCGTCGTTGCGGACGCAGCAGCGGCATCGATCGGTATCGGGTGATTCAGGCCGCTGTGCGTTCGACGACCCAGCGCCGGAGCAGTACTGACAGCGGCGTCGGATCGCTTCGCGACCCGCACCATGAGCCGCAGCCGGGTGCGGGCCCAGCGCATGAGCCTGCCGGCGTAACCGCCGTTGGCCCGGACCAAGCGGATGAGTGCGGGGCCGGGGGCGGTTACGCCGGCGGCTCGACCGCCGGGCAGACGGCATCTACTACCGCCAGGCCCAGAACGGGTGATGACGGATGACCTTCACGTGGTGTCGCTGCCGGGTCGCACCCGGTAGCAAACTCGGGCCAACCCGGCGACCGGTTGATGGTCTCGCACCCGGAAGTAGCCCCGTCCCCGAAGTTATCTGGGGTTCTCGGCCTCTTCGTGCAGGTCAGAACGAGATAATCATTTCAGGCAGGTAAGGCACGTTGACCATCCTCGAAGGCGTGTTGCATCGGTGGCGTGCCCAGGTGCCTCGGCCACCACGCGGTGGCGGCCGAGGTCACCCGCGATGAACGGCAGCGCAAGCTGATGGGCCTGCTCGTCGCCGCTGAATATTCCTTGGCCTGTCTGCCCTGCTCGGCGTCGGCGCCGATGGCCCCGTCGAGTCCGGGCGTGTCGATCATTCCCGGGCTGATGGCGTTGACCTGGATGCCCCGACTCTTGAGCTCGAACGCGTCGTCCTTCTCGCCCGGGCGGCGTAGGTCATCACCGTCATCACCCGGTCAGCGAGCATCCCGGGCGGGAGGCGCGGTCAGCGGCACAGGTTGATCAGCCGCGTCGCAATCTTGAGGCCCGCTTGTTTGGTGGGGCCGTTCAACATGCCCCCCGTCACATTGATGATCCTATTGCGCAGGACCGACCATGAACCGGTGGTCGGCTCGTTGAGTTTCTTCAGCCAGGCCCTCGCGTCGGCGGATGCCTTGCTGCAGGAGTCGGCGACCACCTGGGCCGTCGTCGCCTGCGACGTCTCGGATGCGTGGGCGGCCATGACCGGCAGGGCGATGGCCGCTGCGACCAGCAGGGGGGCAGTCATGATGCTGATACGGCGAAAATTCAAGATCTTCCCTTTACGAATACCATGATCACCTAGCAAGATCATCTGACAGAGTAGCCGGGGGTGCCGTCGTTTACCTGGGGGCAGACCAAATGTGGGAGAAAAAGGCAGCGGTTCGCGCCCAGGACGGCGAAGCACGACTTATCTGGGGTTCCTGACTCCTCCCGGGCCAGCGAAAAATGATCTCGTCGGGCAAGTAAGGCTGTTCAGGTGTTTCGACCGAAACACCTGAACGCGGGCAGGAAACTTTTCGGTCGAAACGTTTCCTGGACACCCGCTCGGGGACGGGGTGCGGCCGTGACGATCGCTGGCCGGTACAGGCTGGGGCGATCGCCGCCGCAGGCATCCTTCGTCGGCCCCCGGCGTCGAGCCCGATGGGCGTCTGAGGCAGCGTGACCGCTGAAACGCTGAAACACGACACGTACGGCCGGGCCTGAGCGAGATCCTTGAGAAAGGATTTCGGCAGGTGGCGGACATGCCTGACGCCTTCTCGGCACCCCAGATAACCAGGGCGTCACACGACGGCGACGGCGTCGATCTCGACGAGGTACCCGGGGCCCAGGCCGGACACGACGTGGACCGTGATGGCCGGAGGCGGGTCGGCCCGGTTCCACACCTGCTGGAAGGCGGCCACCCCCTCGTCGAACGTGTGGCCGTCCGCCACGGCGATGCGCCAGTGCACGATGTTCGCCAGGCTCGCCCCTTCGCTCTCCAAGATGGTGGCGAGGTTGCGGAAGGTCTGCAGGGCCTGCTCTCCGACCGTGGGACCGACGACCTTGCCGTCGGCGTCAACGCCGTTCTGCCCGCCGATGTAGATCGTCTTCGTCGGCTGTTCGACCACGACGGCCTGGCTGAAAGCCGGGCTGCGGTGGAGCCCTTCGGGGTTGATGTGCCGTACGCCCATGCGCTGTCTCCTTCGATGATGAAACCAGTTAAAGGGGTTTCGGTGTGCGGCACCAGTTATAGTGGTTTCATGCGAACGCACGCAACCGGACGAGTGCTGCACGATCCCAAGGGCGGGTCGTTCCGGTTCGACGCCGGCGCCCTCTGCCTGGACTTCGCCCACACCGGCGGCGAGGGCCAATACGCGATATTCGAAACCCTCCACAAGCCTGCCGATCTCGGCGAATGGCTGGCCCAGCCGCCGCTGGCCGCGGTCATGACGGTCCCCGTGACAGCCCGCGAGCTGACCGCGGCCAAGGCCCTCCGACAGGCGATCTGGGACGCGGCGCACGCCCGGGCGGCGCATCGCGCCCTTCCTGCCGCGGCGGTCGCCGTCATCAACCGGATCGCGGCCGCGGCGCCGCTGGTCCCCGAGCTCGCCGCCGACGCCACGACCGCGGGGTGGGCGCCGCCGGTGCGGGCGGCGCAAGTGCTGTCGACGCTGGCGCGGGAGATGATCGACCTGCTGTCCGGGCCGCTCTCCGAGCGCATCCGCGAGTGCGCGAGCGACAACTGCCCGCTGGTGTTCGTCGACACCTCCCGCCCCGGCGCCCGGCGCTGGTGCGCGATGGAGCGGTGCGGCAACCGCCACAAGCTCCGGGCCCTCCGCGCCCGACAGGCCACGGTCCCGTGACGCGGCCTCAAGCACGGCCCATCCTGGGTTATTCCAGCCCTGACCATGCCCGCGACGGTGATCGCCGAGCGGATCGGCTGGGAGTCCCCGATCACCGTCTTCAAAGATCGGATCTGCGTTCTGCGGCCGCAGCTCAAGCCGGTCAATCCGGCGTCACGGAGCACCTATCAAGCCGATGAGCTGGCCCACACGCCGAAGTCATCAGTTTGAAGGGGGACAGCTACCGCCTCAAAAACCGTGACCTCGGCCGCATGCCGGCGGCCAATCCCAGCAACAGGAGCCCCAAGCCGACCAAACAGTCTCGATCCCCGGGAAACGATCAACCCAGATCCGGGAAGCGATCTTCAGAGCCTTGCTCGTGTACCAGGTCAGGCATACTCGTGAACACCCCGACCACGACGTCCCCGAGGCAATCTTGCGCGACGGATGGAACCGGGTCCTGGCCCCCACCGACCCCCTGGCCGAGCAGGGCGTGCACATCGCCAAGGAATGGGACGGCGGCGAGTACTTCCCGTTCTCCACCTCTACCGAGGTCACGCCTCAGGCCGGCACCGAGGCGGGGGCCTAGAGAGGGTCTGACAATTCGGCGTGGCGGAGCCAGAGCATCAGGCAACCGACGGTGGCGCCCGCGAGGTAGCGGCTGGCGAGTTTGTCGAAGCGGGTGGCGATGGCCCGTCACTGCTTGAGCTTGCCGAAGCAACGTTCCACCAGGTTGCGCTGCTTGTAGCTCTGACGGTCGAAAGCGGGTGGACGGCCTCCCTGGCCGCCTTTGCGCTTGCGGTTGGCGAGCTGGTCTTTTCGCTCGGGGATGACCGCCTTGATGCCGCGCCGGCGCAGATAGGCGCGGATCTTCTTGGAGGAGTAGCCCTTGTCACCGAGGAGACCATCGGGACGGGTACGAGGGCGCCCCGCGCCACGGCGGGGCAGCCGTAGCGCGGCCATCACCGCCTCGAACGCGGTGCAGTCGGCCACGTTCCCGCCGGTCAGGTGCAGGGTCATCGGCAGCCCTCGGCCCTCGGTGATCAGGTGGAGCTTGGTGGTGAATCCTCCCCGGGAACGGCCGAGGGCCTGCCGCCTTTGCGACTCCTTCGTATTGATCGTCCCGCCGTCATGCCCCTTTTTCGGGCGCCGGCCGCATGCTGATGAGCCCGGGAGATGGTGGAGTCGATGCTGACGGTCCACTCCACGGACGGCCCCGCCCGTCCGTAACCGGTAGCAACGGCTCGATCCTCCGCCAGGCCTTATCGGTCAGCTCACCGCGTCTCACCATGAACGATCATCTAACCGCACCAGCCATGATCATTTATCAGACAGACTCTAGGACCTACCCCCTCGAAGACCCTCCAGGAATCGCTGCACTACCTCCCGAGCGGATCCCTCCGCGGCCCCCGCGCGATGGCCAATCTCGCCGTGAGACACCAGGAACCTAGTGTGACCTTTCACGCCCTCCAGGGCAGAAGGAAGAACCCGGAACATGGCCTTGAACCTTGACACCCGCACAGCCCCTCGCAACCACGCCGAGCTCAAGAAGCTGGTGCAGGCAGTGCGTGGAGCGAGCAAAGCCGATGAGACGTTCTGGCTGGAATTGCGGGGCGCGGCCTCGGCGGCGGCCCGCTGGGTCCGCTCGTGGGCCAGCGCCTCCCGCGTGGTCTCGGCGGCAGAACGGGCGGCGGCCAGCTCGACGGCGTGGGTCTGGCGGAGCTTTGCCAGCTCGACGTGCACGGCGTTGGCCTGCTTCCGGAGGGCGGTGAGTTCGGCGCGGACCTGCTCGTGCGTTCCTGCTCTGCGGCGAGGTGGTCGGCCGCCTCCTCGCGCACCTGGGTCAGCTCGGCGCGGTGGGTCTTCTCCAACTCCTGGTTGCTCTTGGCCAGGGCCTCGGCGCGCTCGAACTCCTTAACACAGCGATTTTCCGGGGAACAACATGTTGTTCGCGGTTCATGCGCCCCCCAAGAAATGCTCGTAATAACGGATCTTGTTGTCCAGTGCGTGGCCATTGGCCTGCAAGTGTGCGATGCGTTCGTCTAGCCGGAGGCGGTGGCCGCGGAGCAGGGCGTCGCGGTTGGCCGTCCGGACCCGGTCATCCCACCAAGGGGCGCTGCATGAGCAGCGTGTCGATCCAGCGGCCGTGCTTGTAGCCGACGCCGGTCAGTCGGCCCGCCTCGGTGAAGCCGAAGCGGCGGTGTAAGGCGGCCGAGGCGTCGTTGCCCGTGTCCGCGATGACGGCGATCATGTGGCGCATGCCGGCCTGGGCGGACTCGGCCATCAGGGTTTCGAGCAAGGCTTTGCCGAGCCCGCGCCCGAGGTGGCCGGGGGCGATGTAGATCGTGTTCTCGACGGTGTGCCGGTAAGCCGGCTTGGGACGCCAGGGACCGGCATACGCGTAACCGGCCACTTCGCCGGCCAGGTCGGCGACGAGGAACGGCAGGCCGCGTTCGGCGAGCTCTTCCAGCCAGCGTCGCCAGTCGTCGAAGGCGCGCGGCGTCTCGTCGAAGGTCGCGACGCTGTTGGCGACGTAGTGGGCGTTGATCCTGGCCACGGCCTGCAAATCCTCGGCTGCCGCAGCGCGGATGGTGGGGTGGGGGCTGGTCACGACAATCCTCAGTTTTTCCTCTATAGTGAAACTAACTGCTATTATAGAGCAATGGTGGATCTGGCAGCATTGGGGCTGCGCGTACAGAAGCTCAGGCACCTGCGGGACCTGACCCTTCAGCAGCTGGCGGGCGTAGCCGACGTCAGTGTGAGCATGCTGTCCTCAGTCGAGCGCGGCCAGAAGGCGCCGACCGTGGTCATACTCGGCCGCATCGCCGACGGCCTCGGCGTGACCCTCGCCGAACTGGTCACCGAGCCGGAGGATCGCCATGTCATCGTGCGCCGCGCCGCCGATCAGGACACCGTCGACGAGCCCGGCGGATGGCGCCGTTCGATACTCACCCCTGTAGTTCCCGGCGTGAACTTCGAATGGATTCGCACCACGCTGCCCCCGGGCTGCGACGCCGGCCGGTTTCCGGCCTACGCTCAGGGCTCGCACGAGTACGTCGTGGTCGAGTCCGGTACGCTCCGCTTGACCGTCGCGGACCAGACCGTTGAACTGAGCGAAGGAGACTCGGCCTACTTCGCCGCCGACGCCGAACACGGTTACGTCAACCCCGGCCCCGTCCCCTGCACGTACTATGTCGCCGCGCTCATCATGCGCCCGCGCTCCGCCCGGCTACACCTGCGCCATTCCCAGCCTCCCCGATTCACCGCTGCTGATGAGAGTTCGGGCGGGATGATCGGTTAGACAGCAAAGAGTGCCCCTGATATCGAAACCGGCGTCATTCACTTCGAGGTCGAGCCGCAGAAGGGTCTAAAAGATCCGGGGCAGCGCGGCGCTGTGCTCTCCGCCCTGCAGTTCCAGCCTCCGGTCAACCCCCGGATGCGCATCGAGATCAAGGTCAGCGACGACCTGAACCTTCGTCCCGCCACGCCCGTTGGTCAGAAGGCCAGTGCCGCAGCCGATGACCCCTACCTCCACGGTGGCGGAATTCTCGCGAGCGGCACCACCGGAACGATCTTTAACTGCACCAGCGCCTTCAACCGGGCTTGGGACCGTCTGGAACGTATAGACATGTCCCACCTGCTGACCAGAAAGCCGCAATCTGAATGGCCCAGCTTTGCCGCTGGGCCATTCCCATATTGGTGATCTGGACTCGAATATGGTTTCCATGTCTTGGAAAAAGGGCGTGGCCCTGCTGCTCTGCTCGGCGGTCGCCGCCTGCTCGGCCACTTCCGGGGGGACCCAGGCAATCGGCAGTGATCCGGTCATCCTGGTGCACACCGGCGGAGACACTGGCGCGGTGGGGATCGAGAGTCGGCTCGCCTACCATGCGGCGAGCAAATGTGTGATTCTGCAGGCGGGCGACGGCATCAACATTCCCATCTGGCCGCCTGGCACCGAACCGATTGTCGTCGATGGTCGTCGCGGCGTGGACGTCAAGGGTGTCGGGAGATTTCTTGATGGAGACCGTGTTCAGCTTGGCGGAAACGCGGGCGATGAAGAGATGGTCTCGTCGAACGCTGATGTCCGTCGCTGCACGGGGCTTCCAAGCCGGCAGAAGCTCATCGTTGTCGGACAGGTTAGGCGCTGAGTTGGCGGCTATCTCGCCACTCCTGCCCCACATTCGCTAGTGGATAGCTAAGAAGTCTGGGCACGCTGGAGCAATCGTCAAGATCTGTGGATCGAGAGTTTCCAGTCGGCTGCGGATGGGACCTGGCCGTCGGGCCATTCGACCAGGAGTCCGTTGACGAACGTCGCTCCGGCGCGGACCAGAGCGACGAGATGGGGTGCGTTGACCGCGCGCCAGCGGGCCTGGGCTGACTCGATGAGTTTGAAGGCCATGGCCAGCCCGGCCGCGCGGGAGCCGGGTCCCTTGGTGACTTTGGTGCGGTGTCGCACCGTGGCGAACGTCGACTCGATCACTGTCGTATGACGCCGCCCACCACCGGAGCGGCCGCGTCGCCGCCAACTTTCATGCGGCGCGTTCGACCCGTTGGCCGACCAGGCTCCTCACGATGGAGTCGATGTGCCGGCGTCCGTGCTGTGGCGCTCGGGTAACCAATCGCGGGTGGGATCGTATTCCAGCCACCGATTGCGCTCGGCCTCCGTCACGAAGGCGCTTGTCAAGGTGTCCAGCAGTGGGTGGCCGCCGTTGCCGCGCCAGAGCAGTGACCAGGCGTACAGCGGTGTGGGGTCGATCAGCGGGACCGAGCGGATCGCCGGATGCGGCGGGAGGGGTATGTCTGCGGGCAGCAAGCTGAAGCGGTGCGTGTCGGCTGCCAGATCGTCCAGGAAGTGGTCCAGTCCCAGGTTCGTGCCTTCGGCGTGCTCGTGGATGCCGAAGGCCATGGCGAAGCGATGCAGGAAGTCCAGCCGGTGGAGCGCGCCAGGCGTCCACAGCACGCCGTCGCGCAACTGCGCCGGACGGATCGCGGGCGCGTTCGCCAGCGGATGATCAGTGTGGAGGATCGCGTCCACGGGTTCCAGCCGTACCAGGCGATGGGTCAGTTCGGCGGACAGCGGCGCGTGGACGCGGCCGAAGGCGGCGTCGATGTCGCCGTGCAGCAGCGCGGTGATCACCGACGGCAGGTCGCGGCCGTGCCCGAGTTCCAGCCGCGGCTCGCCGGTCGCCACCTGGGCCAGGGTGCGCATGGGCGCGTACAGGTGGCCCCACACGTCGATCCGCAGCGGGCGGTGCGTGTCCAGCACGGCCGCCACGGCCAGGTCGGCGGCAGCCAGCGCCTGCCGGGCGGGCTCCAGGAAACGCCGGCCGGCCTCGGTGAGGCGCACCCCCTGGCCGCCGCGGTCGAGCAGGCGCCTGCCGAGCGTGGACTCCAGGCGGGCGATCCGCTTCGAGAGAGCCTGCTGGGAGATCGACAGCTCCTCGGCCGCGTGGCCGAAGTGCAGCTCTCCTGCCGCCTGTACGAACGCGCGCACCTGCGCCAGGTCCAAGTCCACGGCTGTCACCATAGGCGACAACCCATGGTTGTCAGCTCCTCGCGTCCGTTGTTGGCTCAGGCGGTCCGCTCGCCGGTTTCATGGCGGCATGCGTAGATTGATCCCTACGGGAGATGCCTCGCGGCCGGTGGAGTTCGCCCAGGCCGCTCAGCCCGTGCCCACCCCGGACGAGGTACTGATCAAGGTTGAGGCGTTCTCCCCGAATCGCGGGGAGACGTTCCTGCTGGAAACGCCGGAGCCCGGTCTGCAGCCGGGCAAGGACGTCGCAGGACTGGTCGTGCAGGCCGCCGCCGACGGCTCGGGCCCACCGGCCGGCAGCCGGGTGGTGGGCCATCCACCCATGGGTGGATGGGCCGAGTACGCGGCCGTGCCCACCCACTCGATCGCCGTCCTGCCCGACGGGCTCACCACCGTGCAGGCGGCCGCCCTGCCACTGGCCGGGATCACCGCGCTGCGGCTGCTCCGCACGGCCGGCGCCGTGACGGGCAGGCGACTGCTGCTGACCGGTGCCTCCGGCGGAGTGGGGCACTACCTGACCGAGCTCGCCGCCGCAACCGGGGCGGAGGTGACCGCGGTGACCGCCACGGCAGAGCGCGGCGCGCGCCTGCGCGAGCTGGGCGCCGCCGCGATCGTGCACGACGTTTACGAGACGGACGGGCCGTTCGACGTGGTGCTGGAGTCCACCGGCGGCAACGCGCTCCCGGCCGCGCTGGCCCGGCTGGCGCCGGCTGGCCTGCTGGTGTGGTTCGGGCAGGCCAGCCGTACCCCTGCAACGGTGAACTTCTTCGACCTGCTGGCCGGGCCGCAGAACGCCGTGATCCGGCACTTCCACTACGCGGGCACGCCGTACGGTCCTGACCTGGCCACCCTGGTACGTCTGGCGGCCGGCGGGCGGCTGCACCCCGAGATCGGCCGCACCGCCGACTGGAGCCGGACCGCCGACGCCCTAGTCGACCTGCGGGAACGCCGGATCCGCGGCAAGGCCGTACTGACGATCGGAGCATCGCGATGAGCGCCACGGACTTCGCCGCCGCCAACCTGTCACGCGCCACCGGAGCCGGGCTGGACCCGCACGAGTACCTGCGCGTCACCGGCGAACTGACGGACCTGGACCAGTGGGGCGAGGCCTTCATGCGCGCCGCACGCGAGCACTTGGCGCGCGCCGGGCAGGCGGCCACGGCGATCTCAACGGGCGAGCACCTCCGGGCGGCGGCGCGCTGGTTCCACTTCGCCACCCTGGGACCGAACCGCCAGAGCGCGCTCGCGGCGGCCGAGGCCGACACCGCCATGGGACGGGCGCTGGAGTTGCTGGAGCCGCAGGCGCGCCGGATCGAAGGGCCGGGCTTCACCGGCTGGTTGCACGGCCCAGCCGATGCCGCCGCGACGGTGGTGGTGGTTCCGGGGCTGGACTCCGGCAAGGAGGAGTTCCACGACGTCGTCACCGCCCTGCTGCACCGGGGCCCGGCCGTGTTCGCCATGGACGGGCCGGGACAGGGCGCGCTCGCCGCCACCAGCACCGTCCGCGCCGACTACCACCACGTGATCGGCCAGGTCATCGACGCACTCGGCCCGCGGAACGTGGGACTCGTCGGGCTCAGCCTCGGCGGCTACTACGTCGCAGAAAGCGCCGCCCAGGAGAGCCGCGTCGCGGCCGCCGTCACCGTCAGTGGCCCCTTCCGGCTGCACTGGGACGTCCTGCCACCTCCCGTACGGGATCTCCTCATCCAGCGGGCCGGTGGCGAAGAAGCGGCCCGCCGCTTCGCCGGCCAGGTGGACCTGTCCGCCCTCGCCCCGCAGATCACCTGCCCGCTGCTGGTCATCGACGGTGGCCAGGACGTCATCCCCGGCGTGACCAACGGCGAGCCGCTGGCCCGCCTGGCACCGCACGGGCGCTACGTGTCCCTGCCACAAGGCGACCACCTGCTCGGCAACGCCCGCCCCGACTGGCTGGCCACGGCCGCTGACTGGATCTCTGGAGCACTCGCATGACACGCTTCACCGACAAGACCGCCCTGATCACCGGCGGCATGAAACGTCGTCCTCGCGGCCGCCGTCCTCCCCGCGCTAAAACTGCTTCTTGAGTGAACTACCAGGCATTGGGCTCACAGTTCGTGTCCCTCGGGAGCCGGCCGTCGACCAGCCAGGCCGTGCCGATGTTGAGAGCGCACGCGTTGCCGCCGTAGACGTAGACGCCGTGCCGGTTGTCATCGACGGTGACCAGGCGGGACCGCTTGGCGAACTCCCTGCGGTAGATCTGTCCACCTTGCAGCGGCGTGGCGGCGTCCCGCCGGTTCTGCATGATGAGGATGTTGGCCGGTCCCCTGTCGTTGATCTTCACCTGGGGCTCGGACGGCCCGAGCGACCAGAAGGCGCAGGCGTTGATGTTGCCCGACGCCGCGCCGAAGACCGGGTACCTCTCGCGGTCCTCGGCGACGCTGCGCTGGTATGCCTCGACGCTGCCGGCCCACTCGCTGTCGTTGCACGTCACGGCCAGGAACGCCGAGAAGGCGTTGGAACTGGGGATGGGCTGGGCGTCCGGTGCCGGCAGGCCGCCGCGGGTCGTCATCAGCCGCTTGACCGCCGCCACGTCAGACGCCTTCAGCGACTGCCACAACTGAGCCAGGAGAGGGTAGGTCGTGTCGTTGTACAGGCCCAGGAACGTAAAGTTGCGGAAGGCGCGCCCGTCCAGACCGGGAATCGGCTCCCGGTCCAGTTGCTTGCCGATGGCGAAGTACGTGTTGCGCACCTCCTTCGGCGTGCGCCCCAGCCCGTACGCGCTGTGTCGCTCCGCCGCCCACCTGGTGAAGTCCGGGAACGCCTGCTCCGCGCCCAGCCCGAACCGGCGCAGGGCGGCACGGGTCAGCGCGGTGTCACCGAGATTGCTGTCGATGATCACGCGGTCGGTCGTCGCGGGAAACATCGAGGCGTATGCGGCGCCCAGCGCCGACCCGTACGAGAGCCCGAAGAAGCTCGCCTTCTCCTCGCCCAGCGCCGCCCGGATCCGGTCCAGATCCCGCGCCGTGTTGGCCGTCGAGATGTGGGCCATCCGGCCGTCGGTGTCGTTGGCCGCGCACTGCTCGGCGACCGACCGGGCGACCTGAGCGTCCGCCGCGACCGTGGCGGCATCCTTGGCCCACGGCGGAACGTTGCCGGGATAGGGGCCTTGGCCCCAAAATGTGGACACCAGCTGTCATGCGGCGAGCAGGACCCTATCGGACCGCTGCTCGTAGGTGATCGGGCTGAGGTAGTTCAGGCTGGAGTGCCTCCTTCGGGTGTTGTAGCGAGTGATCCACTTGAAGACCTCCAGGCGAGCCTGGCGGGCCGAGGACCAGCGTTTGGCGCCCTGCAGCGTCTCGCGTTTGAGAGTGGCGTTGAACGCCTCGGCGGCAGCGTTGTCCGCGCTTGTCCCGACGGCGCCCATCGACTGGCGAACACCGAACTCCTTGCACACGGCGGCGAAGTCGGCGGAGGTGTATTGCGCCCCGTGATCGGAGTGAAAGACCGCCCCGGCCAGGTCACCACCCCGCGTGGCGGCGGCTGCCCGCAGCGCGTCGGTCACCAGCTCGGTGCGCATGTGATCGGCGATCGACCAACCAGCCAGGCGACGTGAATGCAGGTCCAGCACCGTCGCGAGATACAAGAACTGTCCCTCACCGACGGGCAGATAGGTGATGTCGCCCACGTACCGCTGGTTCGGCGCGGCCGCGGTGAAGTCCCGCTTGATCAGGTCGGGCATCTTCTGATGGGAGGGCTCGGGCACCGTGGTGCGGACCCTCTTACGCAGATGCAGCCCGACGATGCCGAAGACCCGCATGATCCGCGCCACCCGCTTGTGATTGACCCGCCGGCCCGCATCGCGCAGCTCGGCAGTCACCCGCGGGCTGCCGTAGGTGCCATCGAAGTCGGCGTGGATCTGCCTGATCTCCGCCGCGAGCGCAGCGTCGGCCGCCGTCCGCACCGCCCTCGCCGGTGTGGCGGCCACCCACCGATAGAACCCCGACCGGGAGACCTCCAGCACTCGGCACAGTCGCTTCACCCCGAAGGCGTCACGGTGATCGGCAACGAACTGGAAGCGACTCACCAGTTCGTCTCCCCGGCGAAATACTTGGCCGCCCGCCGCAAAATCTCGCGCTCCAGCTCCAGTTCCCGGATCCGGGCCCGCAACTGCTTGTTCTCCTCTTCCAGCACGTTGCCGGAGGTTACCAATCCCGTCGGCGGCCTCTTCACCGAGCCCGTCTTCGGAGCAGTGCCGGCAGACCGCGCCTGGTGCACCCACAGGCGCAACGTCTCACGGTTGACGCCCAGGTCCTTGGCCACCGACGCGTACGTCCGCGACGGGTCCGACAGATACAACGCGACGGCGTCTGTCTTGAACTCAACTGAGTAGGCCTTCATGGCCACGAGGAACTCCTTGGTCTCCAGATCTCTATGATCTGGCACTCAAGATGTCCACACCTCGGGGTGAAGGCCCTAGCCCTGCTCGCCGGTGAACTTGCAGTCCACCGGCGCCGAGTTGCCGACCCCGCGGGTGTCCATGCCGATCAGGTCGTAGGCGTCCAGGACGCCGGCCGGGATGCCGCGATTGACCAGCTGGGCCGGCATGTCCAGCCCGGCCAGGCCGGGGCCGCCGGGGTTGAGCAGCAGCACACCGCGCCGCTGCTGCGGGTTCACGCTGGCGATCCGGGAGATCTTCAGGTCGATCGTCACGCCGGCGGGTTTCCGGTAGTCCAGCGGCACCGGCACGGTCGTGCATTGGATAGAGGGAGATGCCGCCGCGACCTGCGCCGGGCAGGCGCCCCAGGCGGGCACACCCGCGCCGAGGCTCTGACCGGCGGTCGCGACCGGCACCGCCGCCACGGCGCCGGCGAAACCGATCGTCACCGTCAGGGCCAGTCTCAGACCCACGCCACGCCTTCGCTCCATGCCCACTCCCAGGGTTGTGGTCTTGACGCTGTTGTCCCGGCGCGGATCAGTGAAGACTGTGTTCCGGCAACACAGTCAAACCGGGGGCGAATCGTGACGTTGGCGCTCGCGTGTGGGATCTGCCCCACCGATCGTCATGATGGCGAGCGTGAGCACCGGAAGAGAGCCTGAACAACGGTGACCTCGCCACCGTCGGCGGCATGGAGGACGGCAGCTTTCCCGGATGAGATGCGTCCGGTCATGATGTCGAGGAGGTGAGCTACAGGCCGGGACCCGTCGCAGGTACACCGGTCACCGCCCACGGCGTCGGCGGCAGCCGGCGGACTTCCGCGCGGTCGGCGTCGACATGCTCCGCGCTGCCCCGAAGGCTGCGGACCTGGCGGGCTGGCAGAACATCGCTGAGCAACTCGCGCCTATCCTCGCACGGCACCTCGTCGACTATCCCTGGCTGAGCGATCCGGCCGGGCACCTGCCCAAGCGCGAGCACGTCACCCAGCAGACCTTCGTCGACGCCGTGGTCGCGCTATACAACACCGCACAGATCGACGTGCTCGGCCGGGCCGGCGTCCTCGCCCAGCAGCAACTGCGCCTCGCGCGCGGCTGAGGACGACGGCACGGGCCGGTCAGGAGACTCCTGGCCAGAAAAGCATCGCCTGGTCGACGATCTCGTCGAGCTCGGCGCGGCCGAGGCCGTTGGCGGCGTGTACGGGGATACCGAACGCCAGCGCCATGACGTAACGGGCCAGCCGCCTCGGGTCCGCGTCGCCCGGCAGGTCGCCCTCCTCGACGGCACGACCGAACCGCTGCTCGAGCCGCCCGACGGCATCGTTGCGAAACTGGACGAGCGCGTCGTGCACCGGACGGTTCTCGTCACACGCCGGCAGCGCGGCCTGGATGGTCAGGCACCCCGCGAAGCCCTCGGGAAGGGTCGACGTGCGGACCGATCCGCGCAGCAGCGCCTCGGCCGCCGCCCGCGCGGTCGGTTGCGCCAAGGCATCCTCGAAGTAACCGGCCGGGCCGTCCGTGTACCGCTGCAGAACCTTACGGAACAATTGTTCCTTGTTGCCGAAGGCCGCGTACATGCTGGTCTTGGTAATTCCCATGGCGGCGGTCAGACCGGTGAGACTGGAGCCCTCGTACCCCTGCTCCCAGAACACCCGCATGGCGCGCTCGAGCGCCTCCTCGATGTCGAAACCCCGGGGCCGGCCCATCACTGTGCTTCGGGAACCACTCATCACACGAGTTTACCAATCGGTACAGAACTATTCAGTACCGACCAGTCCTATATGTGACTCCGGTCGGCGAATGCCGTCAGCAGCCTGACGAACCAGGCGGGATCGGCCAGATGGGGGTAGTGCGTAGTCGCGGGAGCGATTTCCACGACCGCGCCGGGGATACGCTCGCTCAGCCAGGCCGGGTCCAGTTGCCCGTACATCTGGGCGAAGGCCGCCGTGAGAAGTCCTCGTAGCCTGGGCCTCGCACAGCCCTCGGAGCCGAACTCGCCGAGCGGATGGAGCGCTACTTCTCCCGGCAGCGCACCGCGCCCGCCGGCTCGCCCTTCCCGCAGCTCTCCGCGCGCGAGCACGAGGTGCTCGATCTGGTCGCCACCGGACTCACGAACGCGCAGATCGCCGCCCGTCTCGTGCTGAGCGACAAGACCGTGCGGAACAACGTCTCCGCCATCCTCGTCAAGCTCGGCGTGAACTCCCGCGCCGCGGCGATCGCCCGTGCCAGGGAACCGACGAGTCCTGAGGCGGCCGGTGCTCGAGGATGCGCCTTCCCGCCAGGGCTTTTCGTCGGGATGAGTTCCTCTGAGGGAACCACCGACAACTCCTCTGAGGACCACCGGCGTGCCCGGGCGGCCTGTGAGCACCCGGTCTGCCGGTGGGATCACAGCAGCAGTTGACTGAGCGGGTACACGAAGTACCGCAGTGAGTACGCCTCCCACACCGCGCCGACGATGAGCAGCGCGAGTGCCGGCAGCGCCAGCAGGCCGATCCGCTGCAGGCCTCGGACATAGCCCTGGCGTCGGTTCTTCGCGCCGACGGTGCGGGGGAACAGCCAGTGCCTGCCCAGGAGGTACGCACCGAGCAGAAGAAGCACGTACGCCTGGAACTCGATGACGAGGGTCAGCGAGTGAGGAATGAGCGCCACCCATCCCTGGGGGGATGCCGGAACGAGCGTGATGCCGGTCTCGACCGACCAGTAGCCGAAGAACGCGAGCCCCGCGAAGGGCACGATGAGTGACGGAAGCACGATGGTCAGCGCGCTGAGCCGGAAGAGGTTGACTCCGAGGATCGTGAGCGCGAACAGCGGCGGGGTGTTCACCAGCCAGCGCACCAGCTCGCCGGTGCCGTCCTCCTCCAGGGACGCAGACCGTGCCGCGCTGAGGTCGGGGAAGACGAGTCCGATCACGAACCCGATGATGGCGAGGCCGTAGGCGGCCGCGTTGACGACGAGATAGGCGCGCATGTTCTCGCGGATCACCCGGAAGGGTCGTCGCCAGAACGGTACGTGTGCGGGGTTCTCGATAGGGGCCGACTGGGATGTCATGCCCCCATCGCATCCCACCGTCCGCCACGCGTGCAGTGGCGGGGTGTCACCGGACGATGTGACACCACGTCACTACCCCGGGCAGGCGACGGACGCGATCGTGGAGGGACTATGAAGACCCTCGACCTGGTGCTCACCGCGGTCATCCTCCTGTCCGCGACCGTCTTCCTCGCCTACATCGGGCTGTACTACTTCGACTTCGGCCTCTTCACGACGCTTCCTGAGAGCATCACGGGGTTCTTCACCCACAATGGGGCCCTACAACATGTAGCGCTCGGCCTCCTCGTCGCGGCGCTGATCGCGAAGCCCTTCGTCGGCCGCGCGATCAAGCGACGGGAAGCCGGGAAGCGGATCTGACCATCGACGACCACGCGCAGGACGATGCCCCGACCGATACACGGATACGTCGGGTGGTGATGGTCACCGCCGTCGCCGCGATCGCGCCGCTGAGCCGGGGTTGAGGAACAGCAGTACAGCCATTGTCGGTGAGATTGATCTTGGCGGGTGCGAGTGCCACCACGAGTGACATAACCAGACCAGAGGGGCGCATGCGAGCTGGTCAGGACGTACGGGGCTGGCTCTCGATCGCTTGCTGGCGTGCAGCGCGCAGTTCTTGGAGGTCGGGGATGTGGTTGTAGAGGGTGCCGACGCCGACGCCGAGCAGTTTGGCGATCGAGGTGATGGAGTGCTCGGGGTTGGGCAGCAGATCGCGGGCCGCGCGGAGCAGCACGCCCGGCGGAACGGCGCCCGCCAGGCCGCCTTCGAAGACGTAGAGACGGATTCTCATCCGCCGCGATGAGTTTCGACCCCACCGCCGGTATGTACTCACGAGCTCGCCGGGGTACTCCGGGCGAACCGATCACAAGGGAGAATCCAATGTCGAACAGTCGTGCGGCAGACGAGGCCGCCATCCAGGCCGTACTGGTTGACTCCTACAAGGCGTGGGAGGCTGGCGACGCCGACGGCATGGTCGCCAACTACACCGCGGACGCGACCGCCATCATGACCGGCTCGTTCCGCGACAGCCGTGACGTGGTCCGTCAGAACATGGCCCTGGCCTTCGAAGGGCCGCTCAAGGGCAGCTCGACCTACAACAAGCGGCTCAGCATCCGCTTCGTCGGCAGGGACGGCGCGATCGTCATCAGCGAATCCGCCATCCTGTTCCCCGGCGAGACCGAGGTCCCAGACGACGTGCGTAAGGTGAACGCGACGTGGGTCTTCGAGAAGCGGGACGGCCAGTGGCTGATTGCCGCCTATCACAACAGCCCGGTGCTGGCGCCTGCGCAGTGAGCCCTTCCCTGTAACCAGCAGTGACATGTGCAGGGCCATGACGAATATCGGACCGAAAGCCCTGCATCGCTCTGAGCTGTAAGAACTTCACTCCCCGAGGGCCAGATGCCCTCGCATGGGCGCCTCGGACCTTGCACCACAGCAACCCGGACGACCCAGGAGACGCATCCGAACGAAAAGGCACGCCAAGGACCTTGTTCCCGCCCCCTTGGCGTGACTTTTCGTACCGACGCCCCTCCCTACGAGCGGCGTTCAGGAACCACACTGTTTATCCAACATCTGGGATGTATACCATGGCCAGGCCGTTGATGACCGCGCGGGGTGATCTATCCGCCCATAGCGGATGCTCACTGCAGTCGCCAGATATGGTGGCTGCGGCGGCAGTGGAGATGGAGCGTGGCGTGATGACGGGGAAGGAAGGCTTCGATCGTCGGATCGAGCCGTTCCGGACGGAGCTGACGGCGTACTGCTACCGGATGCTCGGCTCGGCTCACGAGGCCGAGGACTTGGTCCAGGACACGTACCTGAGGGCGTGGCGGGCGCGGGAGCAGTACGACGATACCCGCAGCTCACTGCGCACCTGGCTCTACCGGATCGCAACCAACGTCTGCCTGACCGCCCTGGAGGTCCATGGTCGCCGACCGCTGCCGTCAGGGCTGGTGGCCGCGTCGGATCCGCTTGGGCCGCTCGTCCAGGGAGAGCACGCCGCCTGGCTCCAACCCTTGCCGGACTCGCTGCTGGAGGCGGGCGATCCGGCTGGGGCCGTGATCGACCGCAGCAGCCTGCGCTTGGCGTTCGCCGCCGCCCTGCAGCACCTGTCGGCGCGTCAGCGCGGTGCGCTGATCCTGCGTGACGTGCTCAGCTTCTCCGCGTCCGAAACGGCGGAAATCCTCGGCACCACCGTCGTGTCGGTGAACAGTTCCCTGCAGCGGGCCCGTACCCGCGTCAAGGAGGTCGGGGTCCGGCAGGAACGGGTCAGCGAACCGTCCGCGGCCGAGCAGCGCGCCTGGGTCGAACGCTACATGAAGGCATTCGAACTGGCCGACGTCGAGGGCCTCAAGCGGCTGCTCACCGAGGACGTGATCATGGAGATGCCGCCGATGCTCAACTGGTTCTCCGGCCGCAGCAACTACGGCCTGTTCATGGAATGGGTCTTCGGGGCGGCTGGGAAGGACTGGCTCCTCAAGGAGGTCGCGGCCAACGGCGGCCAGCCCGGATTCGCCGCCTACCAGCACGTCGGCGACGGATACGACCTGCACACGCTCCAGATCTTCACCGTCACCGACGAGGGCATCACCCGGAACTCGGTCTTCCAGGACCTCAACATCTACGCGACTTTCGGCCTGGCGGCCAAGCTCGACGACCAGGGACGTGCCATCGCTGAGGCCTAGCGCGGCGACCGTTCGCTTTCGAGTGTCATGCCGTTGGGGCTGGTCGGCCCCAGCCGTGTCCGCGTTCGCTCCAGATGCGGGCGCGTTCGTGGCGTTGGGCGCCCATACGTCGCGTTGAGCGTCGTCGGGCCGACCTGAGCGGGAGCCGGCCCGCACCGGCCCGGGAGCGACCGGAGCACAGCCGAGCCGGATTCTCCGCCATTCGTGGTCGACGTGGTCGCGACGTGACCGATCACCCGGCGCGACCACGTCGCCAGACCTCCCGGGGAAGGAGCCGAAGCGGTTCCGGTGGCGGAGCTTTCGAACACTCACTGCGTTGGTAGGCCGTCGGTCGCGGTGGTGGCGATCCGGGTCAGGGGACGGCGGGCTAACGGAAGGACCGGGCGAAGAAGCCCGCTCGGCGGTTCAGGGTGATCGGGTGGACGAGGACCGGGAGAAGGCTCGATAACGCCACAGATAGCGGGGCACCTGCCAGAGGGCGACGGGCCGTGGCCACTCGCCGGCGCGGAGCCACGCCTCGGAGCCACCGTCGACGACGATGACGCTGCCACACAGGAACGCGGCCGCGGGCGAGAGCATCATCATCACCCAGTCGGCGAGGTGTCCGGGGTCACCCACTCCACCGACCGGGATGGGGAATGCGCGGAACGCTCTGGCCGCGGCCGGGTTCGCGAGCTCCTCGTTGAGCAAGGGGGTCCGCACCGGTCCTGGGGCGAGCACGTTGAGCCGAATCCCGGCACCGGCCCACGCTGGAGTCACGGCCGCCCGGCGTGCCCAGTCGGTCACCGCGATCTTCGACGCCGCGTAGGCGATGTTCGGGGCGACCGGCCCGAACAGTCGCAGCGTCCGCACCGCTCGATCGATCTCACCGGCGCGCAGGGCGCGGATCACCCGCCGGGGCACTCCAGGGGTGACGCTCGCCGAATTGCTGCCGAACACCACGGCCCGGGCATCGCCGCTCGCCGAAAGCGCCGGCCGCAGGGCGGTCAGCAGCTCGACCGTGCCCAGCTGGTTGATCTGCGCGATCTTCCGTGGGCGGTCGGGACCGGGTGAGGGGCCGATCCCGGCGGCGAGGACCGCGCCGTCGAGTACTCCGCCGGACCGCTCGAGCACTCCGGCGGCCGCTGCCGAGCGGCCTTCCGGTGTCCCGAGGTCGGCGAGGATGTCGGCGTCGTGCAGATCCACCTCGATCACGGAGTGTCCGGCGGCACGGAGTCGCCCGGTCACCGCGGCGCCGATCCCCGATGCCGATCCCGTCACTGCGTAACTGCTCACTCGAATCCCCGTCCCTGCTGAACTTGTCGATGCGCCGTGTCGAGGCGTTGGGTGATTCTCGGCGGCGGATCCGGAATCAGGCTGGATGTCATCCTTGGACAATCGTCGCGAGACCGACCCGATGTTGACGATGGTTGCGGTGACGGTGCGCGCGACCGCTTCGGCGGCTCCGGCTCCCCAGTTACCTTGCTCGAGCTCCTTGGCACGGGTTGTCTCCTCCGTAAGTGATCTGGTTGCGCGCCCGAGCAACCAGCTCAATCCGCCCGGTTGTCCTCCGGACACCGGCAAGCTCGCTCCATTGACAAAGCCCGCACCCTCGCCCGCGAGCCAGGCCACAGCCGAGCCGACGTCTTGAGGGTGGCCGACCCTTCCGAGTGGGGATCTCCGCGAGCATTGCAGCCAGCGCGCTCTTCGTCGCTGCCGACGCTGTGCGCCTGAGCTCTGCCTCGCCCAGGTCGGAGGAGATGTATCCGGGTGCGACGGCGTTGGTGCGGATGCCTTTCGAGCCGAACGCGTGCGCAAGCAGGCGGGGCCGGCCCGACGATGGCATGCTTGGCCAAGACGTAGCCCCGCATCCGCCGAATGCGGCAAGGCCCAGGGTCGACGCGACCTCGATCATCCCCGGCAAGACTGCACGAGCCATACGGACCTGACCGACGACGTTGACCTACCAGGAGATGGCGAGGTCCCTGTCGGAGAGTTCCAGGAACGGCCCGATGCCGGTTCCTGCTTTGTTGATCAGAACGTCCACGGTTTCGAGTTCGTCGCGAACTCGCTCGAGGACCTTCGCGGCAGCCTCGCGTCTGTGACATCGAGGCCGAGCGCAAGAGACCGCCGACCACCCTCACGGACGAGCTGGGCGGACTCTTCGAGTTCCGCAAGGCCATCACCGAGCCCCTCGACCTCGAGGTCGGTGCGCGCCACGCCAACGTCGGTGACCACGACGTCCGCGCCGGCATCGGCGAGGGCCCAGTGCGATCCGCGCCTGATCCCTCGGGGGCGTCCAGCCCGCGCCACCAAGGTGATATGTCCTTTGAGGGCGACTTCGGAGTTCAGTGACATCGTGTGCGTCCATTCTTGCTAAGGGGTGCCGAGGCCATGGCTGAGAACGCGCAAGGAAGGAGCGCAGTGCGGTGTTGACCTCGACCGGGTGCTGTTCGCAGTCCCGACGGTGATGTATCCGATCTGCGACATGGTGTTCTTGGCCTTATGTCACACTGTGTTCCCACCACGCGGTCAAGCCGAGAGTTCCAAGACCAGGCATTGATTCTGTACCGGGCGGCTGGCGACGGGAGCGCCGCATCCGGGACGTGTTCGCTCCCTCTTCCTTGGGTTCGTCGTGAGCGCTGGGCGACGCACGGTGCGGACCGCTGCAGGAGTAGCCCAAGTCAGTTGTCGTCTAGGTCGTTCACCTCGTGTGGGCGCGCAACGGCTCGTCTGCGGCAACACCGGCGCGGTGAAGCACCTCGCGTTGGGCGGGGTTGTATAGCTCGATCAGCGCTTCGGTGAGCGTTTGCCGGGTGACATGCTCGCTGTTGCACAGGTGTCTGGCCGGATCGCTGAGCCAGGGGCGGTCGGCGGAGCGCCAGTTCACCTGTTCGCTTGCGATTTGCTCCGCGATGCGCTGTCGCGTGGCGTCGTCCGCGTCGGGCGCCAGCGCGTTGAACTCCTCGCTGACGGCGCCGGGCTCCGCGGCCACCATGATCAGCAGTTCCGATATCGCATCCTGGTCGTAGAGGCGTGTGCAGATGTGAAGGAGCGAGCGGTCGGCCTCGGAGAGTCGCGACGCGATGGGCTCGAACCCCTGGGGCGTGTCGACGGGCGCGCTGTCACGCAGGATCGCCGCGATGTCGGATCGGGCTCGCCGGAGGCGTTCGATGTCCGCCCGCAACTCCGCATCGAGGCCTCGCAGCGCATCCGTTGGGTCGGCGCCGTCCCCGCAGACCGCAGCGACCTGCGAGAGCGGTACGCCCAGCTCGGCAAGCCGCCGTACTCGCAGCAGGCAGACCAGATGGCGTACCTGGTATCGCTTGTACCCGTTGTATCTGCGCTGGGGCTCATCGAGCAGTCCGAGCGCATGGTAGTGCCGCACAGTGTTCACCGTCGTGCCCGCCAGGTCCGCAAGCTCACGCGTGCTCCACGTCACGGTCTCTCCTCTCCTCCTCGGGCGCGGAAGCCGAAGGGCGTGCCGTGCCAGAGCGCTCGCTGTTCGCGATGAGGAAGCACGAGATACTCCTTCGAGGTCTCTCGATCGTGTAGGGACGGTCGGCCTCCGGACGCGCCTGCGTCCGGTCTTTGCCGTGTTGTTACGCTCGCACCTGTGGCGGCACGTTCGCGTCGGTGGAAGGCCCTTATGTCTCCGCCAGTCGTCACCATGCCGCGAGGCGAACGGTTGCTGGCCGCGCGAACCCGACCAGCGATCGGACAATTGCTCAACACGCATGCGGATCGCTGTTCTGCGCGCACCCGCTCAGTGCTCTCTGGAGCAGCGGGTCGGATCTCTCGTGATTAACCCCGGAGGCCCTGGCGCTTCCGGCACGCTGATCGCGGCCGCCCTCAGCCCCAACCTGGCCGGCTCACCCCTGCTGGAGCGATTTGATCTGGTCGGGTGCGATCCGCGCGGAGTCGGCGCTTCGATGCCGGCTGTTCGATGCTTTTCTGATGCGGAGCGTGACGCCAGCGAGGCGAAGACTACTCTGTTGGGCACGTCGGGGCATGGACGACGGAGGACACCGCGACCCTCGTCGAGAAGTGCGCGGAGGGGGCCGGCGGTGAGAAGGTCCTGGCGGCCGTGGGGATGCGGGATGTTGCCCGTGACATGGATGTGCTGCGCGCCCCTCTTGGTGACGAGAAGCTGACCTTTCTCGGCGTGAGCTACGGCACGCGGCTGGGAGGCGTTTGTGCGGAGCAGTTCCCTGAGAACGTCCGAGCGATGGTGTTCGACGGAGCACTCGACCCACGCGCGGACGCGACCGAGCAGCGCCTGGCCATCTACGTGGGATTCCAACGCTCTTTCAAGCAGATGGCTGCCTTCTGCGACCGCGGGTCTGACGGGGTGTGGTCGACGCTTCTCGACGCCAACTTCGCGATCAACTGCATGGACGAGGAGCGTCGCTCGCCAGAGGAAGAGGCCGAGCTGCGTGCGAGGATCGCGGAGCTGAGCCCGTGGCCGGTCGGAGCAGAAGCCACCAGGCCCGCGTTCTCCCTCACGAGACGCCCTCCGCGGGGTGAGCCTCACGACGAGATACCGCCCGACCCGGGTCTGCAGAAAGGGAAGACTCATGTCCGACACCCCCGGCGCCGGTTGGGACCGCCTCGGCACGCGACATCCGGCGAGCACGGAGGGCCGGGTCCGGCCGGAGCGCTTCGGGTCGGGACGACAGTGGGTCCTGTAAGGGATAATTGCGTATGACGACTATCTACTCCGGGACGGACGGGGGCGTCCGGACTGACGGGAGCGGAAACTGACGGATCTCTTGGGCCGGCGCTCTGAGCGCGAAGCGGTCGAGAAAATCCTCTCCCTGGCACGGGCCAGGCGCAGCGGGACCCTCGTGGTGCGCGGGGAAGCCGGTATCGGGAAGACTGCGCTGCTCGAGCACGCCCGTGACACTGCGGGCCTATCGGGGTTTCGAGTGGAGTCCTCGATCGGAGTGGAGTCGGAGACGGAGTTCGCGTTCGCGGGCTTGCACCAGCTGTGTGCGCCCCTGCTCGACCGCTTGGATGCGCTGCCCGACCCGCAGCAGACCGCCCTCGGCGTGGCGTTCGGGAGACAAGGCGGTGCCGCACCGGACCGGTTCCTGGTCGGGCTGGCTACCCTCAACCTCCTCGCCGAGGTCGCCGAGGAGGGCCCGTTGCTGTGCCTCGTCGACGATGCGCACTGGCTGGACCAGGCGTCCGCGCAGGTTCTGGCGTTCGTGGCACGGCGGGTGGGGGCCGAGCGGTTGGCGCTGGTATTCGCGGTGCGCGACTCCAGCGAGAGTGACGCTCACTCGTTCGTCGGGCTGCCCGAGATGCGCCTCGACGGACTCGGCGAGACCGATGCGCGGGCGCTGCTGACCACCGCAGTCCGGACACCGCTGGATGACGACGTGCGCGACCGCATCGTCGCCGAAGCGCGCGGCAATCCTCTGGCGCTGCTGGAACTGTCCCTCAGCGTGCGGCCGGCACAGCTGGCCGGCGGGTTCGAGTTACCCGACGTGCCGGACGTCCCGCGCCGAGTCGAGGACAGCTTCCAGCGCCGCTCGGGCACCCTGCCGGACGAGACGCAGCTGCTGCTCCTGGTCGCCGCGGCCGAGCCGACCGGCGACGTGGCGTTGCTGTGGCGCGCAGCCGCAGAACTGGGGATCACCCGCGAGGCAGCCGCACCCGCGGAGACCGCCGGGTTGCTGGAGATCGACACCCGGGTGCGGTTTCGCCATCCGCTGGCGCGATCGGCTGTGTACCAGGCGGCCGCACCGCCGAACCGTCGCCGCGCGCACGGCGCGCTGGCCGCCGGTACGGACCCGCAGATCGACCCCGACCGGCGGGCCTGGCACCGTGCGCGAGCGGTGCTGGGCACCGACGAGGAGGCCGCCGCGGAGCTGGAGCGTTCGGCGGCCCGCGCGCGCGCCCGCGGGGGATTCGCCGCGTCGGCCGCGTTCCTGCAGCAGGCGGCTGAGCTGACGCCCGATCCCGTCCCCCGTGCGAGGCGGGCACTCGAAGCCGCGCACGCCAAGCATGAGGCCGGTGCGTCCGAAGCCGCGCGAGAACTGCTGACGGTCGCAGAGGCCGGGCCGCTGGACGCTCTCCAGCGTGCTCGCCCCCAGTTGCTGCGCGCCCAGATCGCGTTCCACCTGACGCGCGGCAGCGAGGTGCCGGGGATGCTGCTGGATGCCGCCAAGACGCTCGCGCCGCTGGACGCCGCGCTGTCCCGGGAGACCTACCTGCACGCGCTCGACGCAGCGATCATCCTCGGCGGCCTCGGCCACGGCCGCGGCGTGCTGGAGGTAGCCGAAGCCGCCCAGGCGGCACCCGCACCGGCCGGGTGGCCAGGGCCCGCAGATCTGTTGCTCGACGGGCTGGTGACGACGTTCACGCACGGGTACGAGGCCGGCGTGCCCGGGCTGCGCCGGGCGCTGGAGGCGTTCCGCGGCCGGGGGCCACACGCCGAGGCTGTGGACAGCAGCGACAGCCGCCGCTGGCTGTGGCTCGCCAGCCGCACCGCGGTGGCACTTTTCGACGACGAGCTCGTCTACGTGCTTGCCAGCCGCAACGTCCGGCTCGCTCGAGAGGCGGGTGCGCTGGCCACGCTCCCCGCCGCACTCATCCTCCTGTCCGCCACGCTGGTGTTCACCGGCGAGCTCGCCCACGCCACCGAGCTGGCCGCCGAGGAGACCGCGATCACGCGAGCAACCGGGGCCGTGCCACTGCGCCACGCCCGGCTCATACTGGCTGCGTGGCGCGGCCGCCGAGCCGAGACCACCGAGCTCTACACCGCCAGTGTTCAGGAGGCGAGCGCGCGTGGGGCGGGCACCGAGGCCTCCCTGGCCCAGTATGCACTGGCAGTGCTCCACAACGGTCTGGGCAACTACCCAGCAGCACAAGACGCTGCGGCGCGGGCGTGCGATTCCGACGAGCTTCCGCACAGCAACCTGGCCCTCCCTGAGCTCATCGAGGCGGCCTCCCGCGCCGGTCAGCCCGACCGCGCGGCAGCCGCGCTGGAGCTGCTCAGCTCGCGAGCCCGCGCCAGCGGCACCCAGTGGGCGCTCGGGCTGGCGGCGCGCTCTCGAGCGCTGACCAGCACGGGGCCTGCCACTGAGGACCACTATCGCGAGGCGATCGAGCGGCTCCGCGAGTGCCGGATGGTCAGCCACCTCGCCCGTACCCACCTCGTCTACGGCGAGTGGTTACGCCGCGAAGGCCGCCGCCAGGCAGCCCGCGAACAACTCCGCACCGCCCACGAGCTTCTGTCGGACATGGGCGCGGAGGCGTTCGCGGCGCGCGGCGAACGCGAGCTGCGTGCCACCGGCGAGCACCCGCGCAAACGGACCGCCCAGCCGGCCGACGCGCTCACCGCCCACGAGCTGCACATCGCACGGTTGGTGGCCACCGGGGCGACCTCCCGGGAGGTCGGCGCACAGCTGTTCCTGAGCCCGCGCACGATCGAAGCCCATCTGCGCAACATCTTCCGCAAGCTGGGCATTACCTCCCGCCGTCAGCTCAAGGAATTGAACCTTCCCTGACCGGTGCGCGTGCCCGCCCCACCGCTGGTCGGGTCCGCACCGAGACTGACGTGCGCGCACCTACCTCGCGGCACGATGGTGAGAGCGACGACGACCTAAGGGGCTTCTACCGACGCGAAGGCAGCGCCACAGGTGCGAGCATGACGACACGGCAGCGACCGGACCAGACAGGTGAACGTTCGACGGAGCGTGCGCCGAGCCACTACAGGGAATGTCCATGACTACAGCTGCGCCCGGCGAACCCACCACAGGCAAGGACTCGAGCACCCGCACGAGCTCCATGGAGCCCCGCCCACAGAAGCCGAGAAAGGCCCACGACACGATCAGCATCGGTTTCGTGGCAACGATCCCGTCCGGAACAGCCGGTACACACCCGCGGCTGCTGCTGCAGAACGTCCTCCGCGGTACCTGCGCGACCCCGCAGGAAGGCTGAGACGCCCCGACCACCGCCGCGCGTCCTCATCTCAGCCGATCAGAACGGCGCCAAAGACGGGAGTACTCATGAAGGTATTCATCATCGGAGTCAGCGGTGCCGTTGGAGGGCTTCTTGCGCGGAATCTGACCGGTCGAGGCGACGATGTCTCCGGCCTGGTACGTCACGACGAGCAGAGAGCCAATCTCTCGGCGCGGGGCGTCGATGCACGCGTCGGTGAGCTCGCGGATATGACCGCCGACTCCCTGGCGTCCATGCTTAACGGAATCGACGCCGTCGTGTACACCGCCGGATCGAACGGGGGTGCCAAGGAGGTCACATCCGCCATCGACGGCGAGGGCGTGGTGAAAGCTCTTGAAGCGACGCGGCGCGCCGGCGTGAATCGCTTCGTGTTGGTGTCCGTGCTCCCCGAGGCCGGGCGTGGCCAGGACCTCGACGGCGACGCGGAGTTCTATTTCGCGGTGAAGAAGCTTATCGACGTTACCGTCAGCGAGAGTGACCTCGACTGGCTGATCCTCCGGCCATCCATGCTCGTCGATCGCACCGGAATCGGAGCGATCGCCCTCGGTCCGGCGCAGCCGCACGACGAGATCTCACGCGAAGATGTCGCCGCCACCCTGGCAGAACTGCTCCACGAACCCCGGATCCGCCGGCAGATCCTCGAACTCAATCAGGGCCCGACGCCGATCGCCAAGGCCATCCAGGCGAACGTTCACTGAAGCCCGGGAACTCCACACCGCGCCAGGCGCGTGACTGAGGTGACCTGGCCGCCGATCGAGAGCGACAGCCACCCGCTACGACTGGGAGCGGGTTCAACGTGACCGAGTTACCGGTGGCCGAGCCTTCGATGAACGGGGCGATCTGCTCGGCGAGGACCCGCCGCATGGTGTCTCGGCATCCCCGGAAGGTCACGGAGCTCCTCGTCGAGTGCGGCGTTGGGGCGTGCCTCGAGGGTCCGGCGTACGGCATCGACCGACTCGTCCGAGAACAGTTGGCGTGGCTCGCTGTGGTGCGCGGCTCCACGCTGCATCAGACGCCGGCATCGGACGCGAGCGTGGAGCGCATGTCCACTTCTAGCCGCGCGGCAGCACGGCCGCAGCGATGATGACATTGTTGACGATGGTCGCGGTGACGGTGCGCGCCACAGCCGCCGCGGCAGCGCCGGCGCCCCAGTTGCCCTTCTTGAGTTCCTCGGCGCGGGTGATCACGGGAGAGGTCCAGGGGATCTCCGGATCGAACTGCGGCAGCGTCCCGCTGCCGTAGACGAGGGCCGCGAGGGCGGCGGCACGGGGCGATGCATCCGCGCCGTCGACGAGCACCGCCCGAATGTCGGCGAGCAGGCCGTCGCGACGGCCGCTGCCGCCGTCCTCGAGCACGCTCGTATCGAAAAGGCCCAGCACTTTGCGCGTGCTGCGGCGGATGTCGCCGCGTTCGACGAGTCTGTCCAGAAGCGGTCCGCGCAAGGTCGGGCCGATGGCGGCGAGCACCGTCTGGACGCCGCGGGGCTTGTCGGCGACGTACTCCCACGCGGAGCGGAGGATGTGATCCTCTGGCGGGTTCTCCGCCACGGCCTCGACCGTGGTGGTGCCGACCTTTCCGGTTCCGGTGCGGACGTGTTCGCCGAGACCGAGGTCCGCGAGCACCGCGCCTGCGAGGACGTAGAAGAGTGTGTTCTCCCCGGCGATCGTTCCCGTGCCCTGCCGCAGACCGGAGTTCGGCTGGAACAGCAGAAGCAGGAGATCTTCCGCAAGCGTGGGGACGCCGGGCGTTGCCGCTTCACCGGGGGTTTCCGAGCCCGCACTGCTCAGGGGCTCCTCCGGTTGCTGAATCATCGTTCTTTCCTTTCTCGTTCTCGGTGGACTGCGGTGTGCGCGTTCAGGCCAGGATGACGCTGTTGACCGCGATCCACATCAGCGTCGTGGTCACGGTCGTCCACAGCACGATCGCCACCGCCTGCCACAGCAGGACCCACCCTCGCGGCGTGCCGGACGCGATGAGCATGGCGGAGGTGAATTGGGTCGGGATTGCCAGGGGCCCGAGGATGCTCGCGCCGGGCACGCCGAATCGGACCAGGTACCTCCGGAAGCGCTGACGTCCCTTCGACTCGGGCTTGGGCTCCGCGGGCGTCTCGATCTGGCGCGCGCGACGAGCCACCGCGGTGGTGCGGACCCGCGAGCTGAGCAGCACGACCGCGAGAACGCAGAGGAAGTTCCCTGAAGCCGCGGCGATGCCGGCGACGATGGGATGGATCCCACCCAGGACGCCGATCGGCGACGCTCCTTCACCCTCGATGAACGGGATCGCTCCGGCAACCATGACGATGAGGGGCTGGACGACGTCGGGAACCTGAGCCACGAGATCTTGGAAGTTACGGACAAGGGGCTCGATGGGATTCACGGGGGTGAGGGGCCACGGTGATTCCGGACAGCCGTCTTATGGGCATAGCCTATGCGGCTGGTTGGGCTGAAAGGGACTCGTTGAGTACCTCCAGGGGCGGCCGGTAGCCGAGCGCCGAGTGCAGACGCCGGCGGTTATAGAACCCTTCGATGTAGCGGATGACCTGCCGTCTTGCCTTGACCCGGGTGGTGAAGACGAAGCGGTGCAGCCATTCGTTCTTGAGCGCGCCGAAGAACGACTCGGCCATCGCGTTGTCGTAGCAGACCCCGGTGCGGCCGACCGAGCGGCGGATCTGCAGACCGGTCAGGAAGCGGCCGAACTCCTCAGAGGTGTAATTCGAGCCGCGGTCGGAGTGGAAGACCGCATCGGGTTCGATCAGGCCGGTGCCGACCGCCATCCGGACCGCGTCCTTGATCAGCTCGGTGCGGTAGTGGTCGGCCATGGCCCAGCCGAGGACCGCCTTGCTGTGGCAGTCGATCACGGTGGCCAGGTAGAGGAAGCCTTCCCAGGTGGGGATGTAGGTGATGTCGCCGACCAGCTTGGTGCCCGGCTGGGTGGCGGTGAAGTCGCGGCCGACCAGGTCGGGGATGCCGCGAAAGTCGCCTGCTGCGGTGGTGACCGGCCGGAAAGCGCGTGCTTGAGCCGGAACGAGGCCTTGCTCGCGCATCAGGGCGCGGACCAGCTCGGCCGAGCAGTGCTCGCCGCGGCGCAGCAGGGCGGCGTGGACGCGCCGGTAGCCGTAGGTCTCGTGTGAGTCGGCGAAGATCTCGGCGACCAAAGCGGCCAGCAGGGTCCGGCGTTGCGCGGTGGCCGAGGTCGGCCGCTCACGCCACTCGTAGAAGCCCGAGCGGGACACGCCCAGCCAGGTACACATCCTGGCGATCGCATGGTGAGCCTTCTCCGCGTCGATGAGCTCGTACTTGGCGAGCGTCATCGACTCTCGGCCGCGAAGAAGGCGGCCTTAGATTCAGACGATCAACGCAACGCTGCTAGTGGATGGGTGGATCGTGGCTCGGATGGGTCGGCCGGGAATGTCGGATGCGATGAAAGAAGACTTGTGGCGGCGGTGGCGCGCCGGTGACTCCATCAGCGTGATCTCCCGGGCACTGGGCAAGCCCCCGGGGTCGGTTTTCACGGTGCTGAAGCACCATGGCGGCATCGCGCCGGCCGAGCGGGTGCGCCGGGCCGACCGTTTGAGCGCCGAGGACCGGGAATCGATCTCTCGCGGCATCGAGGCTGGAGCCTCACTACGTTCGATCGCCATGTCGATCGGCCGCCCGGCATCCACGGTGAGCCGTGAGGTCGCCCGCAACGGCGGCCGAGTGAAGTACCGTGCGGTCGCCGCCGAGCAACGCGCTCAAGAGCAGGCACGTCGCCCAAAACCGTCCGCCCTGCAGGACAACCCGGTGCTGCGCCAGCTGGTGATCGAACTGCTCGACAACGAGTGGTCCCCGGAGCAGATCGTGGGACATCTGCGGCTGATGCACGCCGGCAACCCGCTCATGCGGATCAGCCACGAAAGCATCTACCGCGCGATCTACACGACTCGCTGGAAAGTGATCCCGCGTGAGCTGTGCACCAAGCTGCGCACGCGCCGTCCCATCCGCAAAAACAAGAAGAACACGGTCAAGGGCCAGTGGCGTTCCCAGATCACCGGGGCACGGCCGATCGAGGAACGGCCTGACGCAGCCAACGCCCGAACCGAGCTCGGCCACCTCGAAGGCGATCTCATCGTCGGAGCCAAGAACAGCCAGGTCGCGACGCTGGTCGACCGCAAGTCCCGCTACCTGACCATGGTCGCGCTACCCAGCCGTCACACCACGACGGTCATCCCTGCCCTGCAGCAGGCGTTCTCACTGATGGATGCTCGCCTGCTCAGCACTCTGACCTGGGACCGCGGTATGGAACTCGCCAGCCACCAGCTACTGACCGAAGCGACCGGCGTCGACGTCTTCTTCGCGGCACCGCGCAGCCCATGGCAGCGGGGCACAAACGAGAACACGAACAAACTGATCCGGCAATATCTACCAAAAGGCATCGATCTGAGCCTGTACAGCCAAGCTGACCTCGACGCCCTGGCCGCCCGACTGAACAACCGCCCCCGCAAGTGCCTCGGCTACCGAACCCCGGCCCAATGTGTTGCCTTGACTCTTTGAATCTAAGGCCGCTTTTTTCAGGAAGATCAACTTCTCACGCAGCTCGGCGTTCTCCCGCTCCAGCTCCCGGATTCGCGCCCGCTGCGGCCCGGAGATCGGCTGCTGCTCGTCCTGCGCGCTCGTGATCCGGTGCCGGTTCACCCAGCTGCCCAGGGTGCTGGCGTTGATGTCGAACTCGCGCGCTACCGCCGCGACCGTGCGATCGCCCTCCAGCACCATGCGAATGGCTTCGTCCTTGAACTCAGGTGAGAACTGCCTGCGGCGCCTTGTCACGTACCTACCTCTTCCAGACTTCTGTCAGCTTATGTAGCCGACTGTCCGGAATCCGCTGGGCACCTCAGGGGCTCCTCAGGCTGCGTGTCGCGGATATCGCGATCTGTTTCGACTCAGCCCCAGTAGAGACCGTGTTCTTGGAACGTGGTCAAACCCCGTGGGAGGCGACGGTCAGTCGTCGCCATTCGCCTCGCGCGCGATGCGCAGTTGCTCGTGCGCGAGGATGCTGGCGCGGTGAAGTACATCGAGCTGGGCGGTGTTGTACAGCTCAATCACCGCGTCGATGAACGTCTGCTGCGTGACATGCTCAGTCTTCGACAGATGCGCCACCGGATCGCTCAGCCAGGGGTAGTCGATGAGGTTCTGTGCGAGGATCGGCGCGAGCCTCTCGGCGAGGCGCTGCCGGGTCTCCTCGTCCGCGTCGGGCGGCAGGGCGTCGATGTCGTCGCCGATGGAATCGGTGTCGGCCTCCACCATGTGCCGCAGGTCCGTCATCGCATCCTCGTCGTAGAGCTGCGTGTAGATGTGGATGATCGAGCTGTCGGCCTCGGACAGGCGTGCCGCGACGGACTCGAACCCCGCCGGCACGTCGGCCGGCGCGCTGTCGCGCAGGATGGCCGCGATGTCGGACCGGGCTCTCTGCAGGCGCTCGATGCGTGCCGCGAGTTCGGTGTCGAGCTGTCGCAGTGCGTCCGGGGTGCTGTCCCCGCCCGTGCCGACTTCTCCGATCTGCGAGAGCGGCATGCCGAGCTCGACGAGCCGTCGGAGGCGCAGAAGGCGCACGAGATCCTGCACCCCGTACTCTTTGTATCCGTTGTACCTGCGCTCGGGCTCGTCGAGCAGGCCGAGCCGGTGGTAGTGCCGAATGGTGTTTACCGTGGTGCCGGCGAGTTCCGCGAGTTCGCGTGTACTCCAGGCCACGTCGTCTCCTTCCCGTGCTCACAGAGTGCATGGTCATCTCGCCCGCCCGGCATATCAGGGCCAGCAGACACGTCCGAGCATGGTGCCGTCGGGAGCCGAACTGGCGGCGGGCACGCTCGCGTCCGACGTCCCGAGCCTCATCAACGGCCCGGGACGTCGAACGCGATCAGGACCTTGGCCCGAGTCGCGGCCATGATCGCGTGCAATTGCATCTCTGGGCCGTGGCTGGCGCCACCCTTCGGGAACCCGCGGGCCCGCCCGACCATGCGTGGCGCGCGAACCGTTCCCGGAGATGCTGACGAGGGCCGACCCTGGACGTCAGGAGCCCAGCTGACGCTGCACCGCCTGGGCGTCGATCAGACAGTTCATCTCATAGAAGCGCCCATCGCGGACCTTGTGGAAGGCGTACTCGGCATACTCGATCGTGGCCCCGGTGGGGGTCACGCCGAACCATTCCTTCGCGGGCGTGCCCTTGTTGAACAGACGGGCCGCCACGCGATCACCGTCGATGGCGACGTCCTTGACCCGCCAAGTGAAGTCGGGTACCGCATTGCCGTGCCCCTCCAGCTCCGCGATCACGTCGTCCCGCGTGACCCGCCGGCCGTTCTTGATGACCTCGTCGTGAATGAACTCGGTCATGCGGTGAAACTCATGAGCATTGAGCGCATCGATGTAGCGCTGGAAAAGTTCGCGCAGTTCAGTGTCGGACATGATTGCCCTCTCTGCCGCCCCGGATCGGGGTTGTGTACTCGGATGGTGATGACGTGCGACGCCCTCCCACGATCTCGCCGTGGCGGCCGTCGCCGAAGGTAAGAATCCGACCGCAGGTACTTCTAATCCAATCGGTACACAAGTCGACGGGGTGCGCGCCTGTCAGCTCTCGTAACGCCCCCACGAGCGTGATGAGGAGCGGGACGAGCAACGCGGTTGCGGTGTTGGCACCGGAGGGACGCTTTCTACAAGCGGTAGCCGCCGGTGGCGTCGATGACCTGTCCCGTGACCCACCGGGCGTCATGGGAGGCGAGGAGGGCGACGACATCGGCGACGTCGTCGGGTTCGCCGATGCGGCCGAGGGCGTTCTGTGCGGCGATGTCGGCGATGAGGTGGGGGTTGCCGCGCAACCAGGAGGCGTTCATGTCGGTGTCGGTGGTGGCGGGGACGACGGCGTTGACAGTGATGCCGCGGGGGCCGAGGTGCTGGGCGAGGGGGAGGGTGAGGGCCTCGATGGCGCCCTTTGTCATGGTGTAGCCGATGAGGTCGGGGAAGGCGACGCGGGTGGCGCCGGAGGAGATGTTCACGATGCGCCCGCCGTCGGCCAGGCGAGGCATGGCAGCCTGGATGATCAGGAACGGCGCGGTGGTGTTGATCTGCTGCTGGCGGACGAAGTCCTCGGCATCGAACTCCTCGATGGCGCCGTGCAGGGCGACCCCGGCGTTGTTCACCAGCACCCGCACGGGAGCGTCGCGCAGCGAGCCCGCAGCCGCATCGTAGGCGGCCCAGAACGCGGTGCCGGTGTCGGGTGCGGCCAGGTCGGCGGCGAAGGAGAACGCCGCGCCGCCGGCCGCGATGATCTTTCCGACGACGCCGGCTGCGGCGGCCGAGTCCTGGCGGTAGTGAACGGCGACGGTGTATCCGTCGGCGGCGAGACGGCTGGCGATGGCCGCGCCGATGCCACGGCTGGCGCCGGTGACCACTGCGATGCGGTCGGACTCATGGGCGTTGAGCGCCTCGATGTTGCGCAGTTCGGTGTCAGACATGACGGCCTTTCTGTCGCCCCGGATCGGGGCTGTATTCGGGTGTTGATGGCTCGCGACGCCCTTCCAGCTCTCGTCGCAGCGGCCATCGTTGGACGACGCCTGCTACGGCGGCGTCTTTGACGAGCGGCAGCAGGACGGCCACAAGGAGAAAGGACGCCCCGTAAGCGGCGCCTCCCGCCAGGATCTCCGACCACCCTGGCGCCTTCAGCCGGACGCCCCTGTCGCGGTTTCGCCAGGGGTGTTGACGGTCATGTCCTCTCCTTTGTTCCCCCGTGGGTTGTCTGAAAGGAGAAACCATGTTGTCGGGACACGGTCAACACATCGCTCGTACGGCCGGTTCGGAGCGAGCACGTCACCGGTCCGCCTGGCGAGTGTCTGCGCCGGATTCGATCCGGGGCATCGTCCTCGTGCCCGAGGGCGATTCTGTTCTGTAAGCGTGGCCGACGTGGCCCTCGCTGAGGCCCTGCGCGAATGCGTGTCGGACCTCTTCGCATCCTTCATCGCAGGAGCGCCTCGGCCACCCCACTCCCAGCAAGGGAGGACCGCGCATGACCGACCATGCAGGTCGCCCAATCCCTCGACGATTCGGCGCCGCGAGCCTCGGCTTTGATGGCCACGGCTCTTCTGATCGTTACATGCACGCCCGGAATCGAATACGACCGCCCGTGACATGGATGTGCTCTGGGCTGCGCCCGGCGACGAGAAACTGACGTTCCTTGGTCAGAGCTACGGCACCCAACTGGGGGCGGTGTATGCGGAGCAGTTCCCGGAGCGGGTGAGGGCAACGATCCTCGACGGCGTGTTCGACCCTCACCTGGGAACGGCCGGCTGGCGCGGTCATACAGCCCCGCGTCGCCTGCGGCTCACCAGCGGCGGACCCACTTTGTGGGCGGTGGCGCGGGAGATGCCCATTTCGTCGGCGACATGGGCGACGGGTCTGCCGGCACGAACGCGGTCGACCAGGAGCCGTCTGCCGTGGAGGGTGAGCCGGGCATTGGGATGGGACAAAGAGACCTCTGCTGTGATGAAACTGCTTCGATGACGAAGAGTGAGGCGAGGGGGACTCACGACAGACGTTGTGCTCGCAGGACGGTGTCGTAAGTGTGGTGTGTGCCGGCGGGGGCCGGCGCGATACGGGGGCGGGTCTCGTTGATCAGGACGTCCCAGATGGGGTCGAGGAGTTGGGCGATGTCGTCCGGCTGGTAGTAGTCGGCGGGGTCGAAGCCGTCCTCCTGGCGCGAGGCCAGATCCGAGAGGGCGTGGGTGGCGAAGAGCAGCGTACCGCCGGGGGCGACAGCATCCACAAGGCCGCGCAGCGCCGCGTGGCCTGGCTGGCGACGGAGCGGGAAGTAATGGATGGACACCAGGTCGAAGGCATCTGCGGGGGGCGGCGTGGTGGTGAGGTCGGCCCGTGCCCACGCCACGCGGCCCTTGATGTCGGTGTCAGCGGCGGCGGCACGTTGCAGGGCGGTCTCGGAGACATCGACTGCGGTGACCTGCCAGCCGCGCCGGGCGAGCCAGAGTGCGTCGACGCCTTCACCGCATCCGACGTCGAGCGCTAGGCCCGGTGGCAGGTCGTTGACCTCGGCGACGAGCACTCCGTTGGGGTTGCCGCTGAATACCTGGTCGTGGCTGCGGTACATCTCGTCCCAGCACTGGACATCCATGGCGCTCAGTCCTCTCGTTGGTTGCTTGGTGACGGTCAGCGTGGGGTGCGCTCAGGCGGCTGTCGTCGGCGTGGGTTCGCTGCCGGGGTACGGCGGCCGACGCCGGCTCGCCGCTCGGCCTGGCGATCGGGTGCGAAGTACACCGCGGCCAGGAGACTGACCGGGGGGATCCGCGCGGTGCCGGCCCCCGGCGTGCCAGAGCCGTTGGTCAGAGCGTGGTACCCGCCGCGGGGGGTCACAGGCCGTGACGCCGGTCGCCCATGATCTGTTCGCAGACGCGAGTTCGAGTCGACGAGGTTGCCTGCGACCCACACGCCGGGAACCGGAGTAAGACCGGTCGCATCGGCGGCGATGTACGCGCCGAGCCCGCTCGGATGCGGGGTGGGCGCAAGACCGAGCGCGGTCAGGAACTCCGCACGCGGCACCGGCCGGGGCGCCACAGCCGGCGCCCGCAACGGGAGCCGTTGTCGATCACCAGCACCGACCTTCGGGCGCGCCCGAGCATGAGCGCCGCGCTCAACCCGGACGGGCCTCCGCCGACCACCACTACGTCGTACTGATCATCGTTGTTGACCTGGGAATCCAGGGTCATCGTGACCACCTCCGAAGCCAAGGTGCACCCATATCGGCAATCGGGCAAAGTTCTTTGCAGAAAATGCAAAACGCAGGCATAGTGAACGAATGAGCGACGACTTCGACGCCGTGCTGGCCGCAGTCGGCCCCCGGCTGCGCGAATTGCGCCGTCGCCGCGGCGCCACCCTGACCGCCCTGTCAGAGACCACCGGCATCCCGATCAGCACCCTGTCCCGACTGGAATCCGGGCAGCGCAAACCGGGCCTGGAACTCCTGCTGCCCCTGGCCAGGGCCTACCAGGTGCCGGTCGACGAGTTGATCGGCGCTCCGGCCGATCTCGACCCCCGGATCTATCCGCAGCCCTTCACCCACAACGGCATGACCGTCGTGCCGCTGACGCGCAAACCCGGCGGGCTGCAGGCGTTCAAGCACATCCTGCCCGCCGGCCTGACCGACGGCCGCGAACCCGACCCCCGCTCACACGAGGGCTACCACTGGCTGTACGTCCTACGCGGCCGCCTACGCGTCGTCCTCGGCGACAAGGACTTCATCCTCGCCGAAGGCGAAGTCGCCGAATTCGACACCCACCTCCCGCACTGGTTCGGCAACGCCGACGAACACCCCGTGGAATTCCTCAGCATCCTCGGCCCCCAGGGCGAACGCGTCCACATCAAAGCCAGCTACCGCCCCGACAACCCCCATCCCCTCTGAACAACCCCCGCAGGCACCTACCACCTAGGGCGGGACCACAGCTCATTGCTCCACGCCATTGCCTGCCTCCCCCGTCGTCTTCAGGCTGCGGGCTTTCCACCACGCGTCCCTGACACAAGTCCACACCATGACGTAGGGACACAGTCAAAGCGCGTGACGTCTCGAACCGCTCGGTGGCCGGATCGCGTGGCGCTTCTTGACCGTGTCCCGAGGACACGCTGTTAGCTCGGTGTCGCAAACGGCACGATGAGGGGAGTTACATGACCATGCATCGCAGCGCGGCACGAAATCTGGCGGTGATGGCCGTGATCGGCGTCGCCAGTGCGTTGACTGCGGCGCCCGCCACGGCCAAGCCCACGACGCAGGTGAAGTGGGGTGCGTGTCCGAAGGAGGTCGTCGCCGAGGCCGCACCGTCCACGTTGGACTGTGCCACCGTGCCGGTGCCGGTGGACTACGCCGATCCGGCGAGCGGCAAGATCGACATTATGATCTCCCGGCTGGCCAGCAAGAATCCGGGCAAGCGGCGTGGAGTCCTGCTGCTCAACCCGGGTGGTCCGGGCGGGCCCGGATTGGCGTTCGCCGGGTTCCTGGTGAAACGGGGGCTGCCCACGAGTGTGACGGACAGCTACGACCTGATCGGCATGGACACCAGGGGGATCGGGCATTCGGCACCGGTGAGCTGCGGATTCACCACCAACGGGCCGTACCTCGGCAACGTCCCGCCGTACGCGGTCGACGATGCGGCGGTCGTCAAGCAGGCGAAGGTCGTCAAGGGAGTGGCAGAGCAGTGCGCGAAGAACGACCGCAAAGGCTACCTTCGCCACTTGACGACGGCGAACACGGCTCGCGACCTGGACCGGATCCGCGCCGCGCTCGGTGAAGAGAAGACCAACTTCCTCGGATACTCCTACGGCTCGTCGCTGGGGGCCGCCTACGCGTCGCTGTTCCCGGAGCGCTCCGACCGGATCCTGCTCGACAGCAACTACGGCGACACCCACCTCGACTCCGACGACATGCGCCGCTACGCCCTGGGCATGGAGCAGACCTTCCCTGCCTTCGCGAAGTGGGCGGCGAGGCGGCACGACAGCTACGGCCTGGGCCGCACGCTGGAGGAGGTGCGGGCGACATACTTCAAGATCGCCGAATACCTCGACAAGAAGCCGACGCCGGGCGGCGACGGCGGCACCTTCCGGGCCGCCACGTTCGCCGCTCTCTACACGGAGTCGCAGTACGCCCCGACGGCGCAGCTCTGGCAGACCCTGCTCACCGGCGGTCAGCCAGCAGTCCAGCCCAGCCGGCCGGGCCCGTCGCCCTTTGACAACACCTGGACGGTGTTCCTGGCCGTGACCTGCAACGACGTCGACTGGCCCGAGGACGTGAAGACGTATCGCCGCGCCGTGGCCCAGGACCGCGAACGGTACCCGCTGTACGGCGCGGCCGCCGCGAACATCACGCCGTGCGCCTACTGGCCCCACGAGCCGGCCGAGGCCCCGGTCAAGATAACCGACGAGGGCCCGACCAACATCCTGCTCGTCCAGAACGAGCGCGACATTCCCACCCCCCACCACGGCGCTGAGATGCTCCGCGAGAGGTTCGGCGACCGCGCCCGCTTGGTGAGCGTCGACGGCAGCGGCCACGGCGCCTACGTCCTCGGCGACAACGCCTGCGCGTGGAACACCGCCACGAGCTACCTGGTCGACGGCAAGATGCCCACGCGCGACATATCCTGCCGCGCGTCCTGAGGCGTGATCGGGGTACGGCAACGGCTCGCGAGTTCGCCCAGATCACCGGCTGGATCGCCAGCGATGCCGGACAGCATGACCGCGCGCGGGCAACCTACGAGTGTGGTCGTTGCCGCTGGATGCCGCCGACGCCCCGAAGCGGGACACCACCTACACCCTCGTCGCCCCCTCCAAGAGCACCCAGCAGCAACGCAAGGTCCATGACAGCCGCTGATGCCGCCTTCTTGCCCTCCAGCATGGCGAGGGCAGGAAGCGCCCTGGCCGCTGCGCTGAGTTCCTGCAGCCGCTTCGGGTCGGCATACGTCGCCGAACTACTGGCCAACCAGTACGCGAACCACACGCACAGGCTCGCAGCGGCGGCGACAGACCACCCTCGTGGCCTATCCAGCCAGGCTGCCAGCGCCGCCAAGGCGAAGAACCCGAGCGTGATCATCAAACGCCAGGCCACGGCGCGCCTGCGGTAGGCGTTCATCGCAGGGCGACGCATTCAGTGCCGGGGCCAGTCCACAGGGTCCTGCCTCGGCGGTGATCCACGTGGGGGCAGGCAACGTCGCCGTGCCGATGCGGGAGATCTCACGGGTCTGCTCACCGGTGACCGGACCCTCCGCGCGGGCGACCCACGCGTGCTCAGGGGCGATCGAGGATCTTGTCATGCTGGGAACTTTGACGCCTGACCCGATGGCGCTCTTCCGCTCCGCACCAAGAGCCTGCGGATCGCAGACGACGCCAACTCGCCCACGTAGAACCCTCGCCGAAGACCCCCCCCCCCATCGCCGGATCACCTTCCACTCCCCTGCCCCGGCCATCAGCCGCACCTGCCACAGGACACGCACGGGGTGGCCTGGCCTGCTCCTCCAGCGCTTGCAGAAATCAGCACCGTGAAAACCCCTCCCCCTCCCCCTGCTCGGAGGTCGTCCGATGGTCAGCCCCCCTTCTCCCCACCCTCCTCGATCGGCCGGCGCCCCGGCTCATGCGCGGTACCGTGCGGCCTGGATCGTTGGGCGCAGACGGCGTCTGCTCCAGCAGGCTGCCCTCGCCATGGTGGTCTTGGCCATGGCGACGTGGCTTTGGAACTGCTGGGCGGGCCTGGCCCTCGCCGCGCTCGTCGCCCTGGCCGACGCGCTCCACCGATGGCGCTCCCACGAGGCGGTGCGGACCTGACGCAAAGGCGCGGCCGGGGAGCGACACCCGAAAGCTCCACGTCTATTTCACCGGCATCGCGATCCATCCCGGTTCCTGTCGCAGTACCACTCTGGCGGCATCAAATCCCAACTGTCCGGATCGACCCTGAGGTGCCCAGCAGATTCCGGACAGTCGGCTGCATAAGCTGACAGAAGTCTGGAAGAGGTAGGTACGTGACAAGGCGCCGCAGGCAGTTCTCGCCTGAGTTCAAGGAAGAAGCCATCCGCATGGTGCTGGAGGGCGATCGCACGGTCGCGGCTGTAGCCCGCGAGTTCGGGATCAACGCCGGCACCCTGGGCAGCTGGGTGAACCGGCATCGGATCGTGCACAGCCAGGACCAGCAGCCGGTCTCCGGACCGGAGCGAGCCCGGATCCGGGAGCTGGAACGGGAGAACGCCGAACTGCGCGAGAAGCTGGTGTTCTTGAAAAAAGCGGCCTTAGATTCAAAGAGTCAAGGCAACACATTGGGCCGGGGTTCGGTAGCCGAGGCACTTGCGGGGGCGGTTGTTCAGTCGGGCGGCCAGGGCGTCGAGGTCAGCTTGGCTGTACAGGCTCAGATCGATGCCTTTTGGTAGATATTGCCGGATCAGTTTGTTCGTGTTCTCGTTTGTGCCCCGCTGCCATGGGCTGCGCGGTGCCGCGAAGAAGACGTCGACGCCGGTCGCTTCGGTCAGTAGCTGGTGGCTGGCGAGTTCCATACCGCGGTCCCAGGTCACAGTGCTGAGCAGGCGAGCATCCATCAGTGAGAACGCCTGCTGCAGGGCAGGGATGACCGTCGTGGTGTGACGGCTGGGTAGCGCGACCATGGTCAGGTAGCGGGACTTGCGGTCGACCAGCGTCGCGACCTGGCTGTTCTTGGCTCCGACGATGAGATCGCCTTCGAGGTGGCCGAGCTCGGTTCGGGCGTTGGCTGCGTCAGGCCGTTCCTCGATCGGCCGTGCCCCGATGATCTGGGAACGCCACTGGCCCTTGACCGTGTTCTTCTTGTTTTTGCGGATGGGACGGCGCGTGCGCAGCTTGGTGCACAGCTCACGCGGGATCACTTTCCAGCGAGTCGTGTAGATCGCGCGGTAGATGCTTTCGTGGCTGATCCGCATGAGCGGGTTGCCGGCGTGCATCAGCCGCAGATGTCCCACGATCTGCTCCGGGGACCACTCGTTGTCGAGCAGTTCGATCACCAGCTGGCGCAGCACCGGGTTGTCCTGCAGGGCGGACGGTTTTGGGCGACGTGCCTGCTCTTGAGCGCGTTGCTCGGCGGCGACCGCACGGTACTTCACTCGGCCGCCGTTGCGGGCGACCTCACGGCTCACCGTGGATGCCGGGCGGCCGATCGACATGGCGATCGAACGTAGTGAGGCTCCAGCCTCGATGCCGCGAGAGATCGATTCCCGGTCCTCGGCGCTCAAACGGTCGGCCCGGCGCACCCGCTCGGCCGGCGCGATGCCGCCATGGTGCTTCAGCACCGTGAAAACCGACCCCGGGGGCTTGCCCAGTGCCCGGGAGATCACGCTGATGGAGTCACCGGCGCGCCACCGCCGCCACAAGTCTTCTTTCATCGCATCCGACATTCCCGGCCGACCCATCCGAGCCACGATCCACCCATCCACTAGCAGCGTTGCGTTGATCGTTTGAATCTAAGGCCGCCTTCTTCGCGGCCGAGAGTCGATGACGCTCGCCAAGTACGAGCTGATCGATGCGGAGAAGGCCCACCACGCGATCGCCCGGATGTGCGTCTGGCTGCAGGTATCTCGTTCGGGCTACTACGAGTGGCGCGAGCGGCCGGCCTCGGCCACCGCGCAACGCCGCGCGCTGCTCACCCAGTTGGTCGCCGAAGTCTTCGCTGACTCGCACGAGACCTATGGCTACCGGCGGGTGCACGCCGCCCTGCTGCGTCGTGGCGAGCGCTGCTCGGCCGAACTGATCCGCGCCTTGATGCGCGAGCTGGGCCTGACCCCGGCCCAGATGCGGGCGTTTAGGCCCACCACCACCGTGCAGGGCGACTATCGCGGCATCCCCGACCTGGTCGGGCGTGACTTCACCGCTGAGCGGCCGGGCGCCAAGCTGGTCGGCGACATCACGTACATCCCCACCTGGGAGGGCTTCCTGTACTTGGCCACGGTCATCGACTGCCATAGCAAGGCGGTTCTCGGCTGGGCGATGGCTGATCACTACCGCACTGAGCTCATCAAGGACGCGATCCGGATGGCGGCCGGCACTGGGTTGCTCCAGTCAGGCGCCGTTTTCCACTCCGACCGCGGCTCGAACTACACCTCAGATGAGTTCGGCCGGTTCCTGACCGGCTTAGGAATCCGTCGCTCGGTCGGCCGCACCGGTGTCTGCTATGACAACGCGATGGCCGAGTCGTTCTTCGCCGCGATCAAGAACGAATGGCTCCACCGCTTCGTCTTCACCACCCGAGCCAAAGCGAAACGGCAGGTCATCCGCTACATCGAAGGGTTCTACAACCAGCGGCGCCTGCACTCGGCGCTCGGCTACCGGACGCCGCTTGAAGTGCTCAACGAGTCCCTTTCATCCCAACCAGCCGCATAGGCTACGCCCATAAGGCGGCTGTCCGGAATCATCGTGGCCCCCCACATGCAGATCAGCCGCTATGTCACGGCTTCACCTCCAGTTCTGCTGGGCGCACGAGATCACCTCATTGACAAGCTTGGGAAGAGCCTGAAAGGGTCTCGCGTACAACGAAGATCATCCGACGTTTTTGGGTCTGACCCTTCAGGGAGATCACGGTAATGCGGAAGAAGCCTCTTGCACTGACACTTGGCATGTCATTGCTCCTGTCCATGGGTGCAGCGGCTAACGCGTCCGCGACCGGCTTCGGCGAGAAGCGCTTCCAGCCGAGTGTCACCTACGATCTGTCGGTGACCGATGCCGAGCGCAACGCGATCCACGCGGAAGTCGAGGCGTTGGCTGGACGCGTCAACAATGCGCGGGCAGGGGACGGCACCTACGACCCGCTCAGTCTGATCGGGGCGATGCTGGACGGGTCGAGCTACGACTCCATCTCCCGAGGCGGCACGGCCGCGACGGCGTACCCCTTCCCGGTCAGCAACACCGAAGCCAACCAGAACGAGTACGACCGCAAGGTCGCCAAGCTCGCCTGGGTGGTCAAGCTGGCCACCGACCTGGGTTTTCCGGTGGTCGTCCAACGCCAGCCCGACAAGTACGTCTACGCAGAGATCGGTGACCCGGACGCCCCGGAGATGGTCATGGCGTTGAGCCACCTCGACTCGCCGACGGCTTCCGTTTCGCCGGCCCAGCTGGCGCGCTGGCGGGACGCCGATGGCAACCTCGGCACTCCTGGTGCGTACCACTCGCCCTATGTCCAGGACGGCTGGGTCTACGGGGCGGGCATGCAGGACGACAGCGGCCCGACGCTGGCGACGCTGCTCGCGGCCAAGGCGCTGCTCGAGGCGGGGTTGCCCCTCGACCGACGCATCCGCATCGTCATGGGAATCTACGAAGACGGCGGTCCCGGCACGCCCTCGACGACGAACACCGCCACCTTCCAGCCCATCCCGTACAACTCGAACCCGAGCTTCTACGACAACTGGGCCTACAAGAACCTCAACCGGGAGGAAATCCCGATCGCGGCCTACACCTCCGACTCGCGGTTCCCGGTCATCGTCGGCAACTCCGGATCGGTGACCCCGTCGGTGTCGATGAGCTTGTCCGCAGACAGCACCAAGGCCTTCCGGCTGACGGATGCCACAGCCGGCGTCACCCTGCGTGAAGGCGATCCGACGCTCAAGGACATCGCCTACGGCAGCACCACGCAGATCGCCTCCCGGGCAACCTTCACCCTCGACGTGGCGGGGGTCCGCTCCACCGAGCGCGACCGATTCGTAGCGGCGATCACCGCCGCCGCGACCACGAAGGGTTGGCTCCCGGCTGCTCCCCGCACCACCCCCAAGGTGCAGACCACGATCACCGGCGACTCGCTCACGCTGGAGATCAACACCGATGTGGCGATGGAGATGCCGACCCCGCAGTATGGCAAGAATGCCGTCGTGTGGGGGATGTTCCTTCTCTCCAAGGGACTCGGCGCACTGAGAATCACGGCCGCCGACATGCAATTGAAGAAAGCCGCCGACGGCATCGCCGACCTGTTCTTCCGCGACGGTGTCGAAGGCGAAGCCTATATCGGCAAGTACATGGGCATCCCGGCGAGCCTGTTGCGCAACCCGAGCAACGGCACCCCGAACCTAACCTTCGCCCTCATGGGAGGCATCAATTCGGAGACCCCGACGAGCCTTTACACGGACGCCTCCGGCAGCCTCAGCATGCCGATGTATGTGCGCAGCATGCACGTCACCGCGGCTGACTCCAGCCAGGCGACGACGGCGGTCACGGCCGCCTTCCAGGCGAAGGGGTTCACCATCGACAACCTCGGCTCGCCCGTCGGCGCCGGGTTGTACGTCACTCACGACAACCCGCTGACGGCTCTTCAGTTCGGGAGCTACCAAGCCTCGGTCAACCGCAACCCGAAGGAGTTCGCGGATCCATATTCCCTCAGGAACGTGGTCTATCCGCAGGGCACGACCGGCGGCACCCTGGCCAGCAGCTTCCGCAATAAGATGACCGCCTTCGGCGCGGTGATCCCGGGTAACGAGCGCTGGTGGCACACGGCCAACGAGCGGATGAAGGTCGACTCGGCAGTGCAGATGACCAAGATCATGGCCGATGGCATGCTGGAGATGGCCCGGTACTCCGGGCCCGCCGGTGCCAAGTTCATGTGGGCAGGCATCCCGGGGCTGAACTCCGACCGGGCGGACCTCGACCTGCTCGACGTCACGATCGGAACCTACAAGGACGCGTCGGCCGCTGTCGGCAGGAGCCAGTTGGGCACCCAGGCCCTGCTCGGCGCCACCTCGTTCAACATCCCGATGTGGAACGGGCGCGGCAACTCGGCTCCGACGGCCTCGGCTTTCGCACTGGGGCACGCCCCGGGAGGGGTCTACCTGCCCCTGACCGACACCGAGTACCTGAACACCACGTACGTGTCGCCGATGCGCCTGGAGTTCAAGGTGGAGCGCCCCGACTACATGTCGGACGCGGCTTGGGCGAAGTTCGTGGCCGGCGGCTACGGCGACTTCCGGTTCAACATTCTCGTCGGCGACGCGGTTGTGCCGCTGGCCGTTCCTGCGGGGCAGAGCGCGGACAAGTACTTCTCCTCGCGCATCTCGGCCAACAACCCCGACGCCATCTACCTGTCGGTCAACCTCGCGATCACCGATGCCCCGTACACCGGGGTGCAGGGCATCCTCGCGGATTCCAAGACGGACCTGTACACGGTCAATCCGACGTACTTGGCCTCAAACCCAGATCCGTTCCCCGGGCGCGGAGCCGTCGAACAACGGGGCTTCTTCCTGTTCGGTGATGGGCACAAGAACGCGGAGTTCTCTTCGCCCGACGCGGTCTACGTGACAGTCGACAACGCGGTCATCGATGCCAAGCCGTCAGCGGTGGTGAAGAAGTTGAAGGGCAACAAGAACGAGTTGACCATCACGGTGAAGCAGACCCACATCGACGGTAGCAAGTCTCCTGTGACGGCCACGTTCACCATCAACAACAACGCTGCCGGCACTTACACCGTCGGCGATTACAAGGTATACGTCGAAACCAAGGGCAACACCCAGGTGCGGTCGATCTACATCGTGGGACGCGCGTGAACCGGAAGTTCAGCGCGCGCACGAGAGGGCATGCGCGGTGGCAGGATGCCTCGACTCGGGGTTTGCGGCCGCCGGGGTGCGAGGCACATTGACAGCGGAGTGGAGCCATTGAGGTGATCTCAGCAGGGTCGATCCAGACGGCTGGGATTTGATGTCGCCAGAGTGGTATTGCGACAGGAACCGGGATGGATCGCGATGCCGGTGAAATAGACGTGGAGCTTTCGGTGGAAGAGGTCTCACCACAAGTCTTCTTCAGCCAGAAAGCTCCACGTGATCACCTATCGAGCCGGCTCGACGTTCCTCGGGAACCGGGTTCACCATCTCTCCACGCTGCCGGCGACTGGGCACCCGCACGGGATCTCGGGCGCTGTCCTGCTTTGCGCAGGCGGTCATGGGACCGCGCTGGTTTGGCGAGGGCACCGACCGGGCCGCCCTCGGCCGTGACCACGGGGTTTCCCGCGCCACCGCCTACCGCCAGAGCATCAACCTCATCGTCAAACGCGCCGCCGCAGCAGCGCACCTGGAGAAGGCCGACGGCTACAGCGCGCACGGGCTGCGCGCCGGCGGGGCGACGTCCGCGGCCAAGGCCGGGGCCCCGATGTCGGCGATCACCGCACACGGCCGCTGGGCCGAGGGCTCCCCCGTGGTGGCCGGCTACATCCGCCAGGTCGACAAATGGAACGACAACCCCATGCGCGGAGTCGGCCTCTAGACGAACCTGTAGGGTTTCAACGATCTTGTCACCGATCTGGCACATGTGCCAGATCGGTGAGACAGCCTCTCTGTGAGAGGCTGTCTCTGAGTACTGGCTTTGATCCTTTCGTGCATGGGCCGGAGCTGGGATACCAAGATCCAGTCCTTGATCTTGCCGGGATAGCCTGGCTTCCAGCATCGGCCTGCCCCCCGGGGGCGGCCGAACCTCGCCGGCGACCATCCGGCCGGCCGGTCGTCGGACAACGTGTCGGCTATGTCAATCGGTCGTGCTGGCGTGCACGGCGATGATTCGCCAGCCGTGCGTCTCGCCGTATAGCCAAGTACGGGTGTAGCGCATCCTGGCCGCGAACGGCGCACCGGAGACGGTCCCTTCGACGGTGCCGAGAAACCACGTCACCCCGGTGCGCCCATCGGCGAGCACGGTCAACTCCTCCTCGGCCACCCTCGTCACCACCTGCGCCCGAGTGCGGTGCAGCTCCAGATCGTCCGCCTTGGTCGCAACGTTCGCACCGAAGGTAAAGATCAGCCGATCATCCAGCAGCCGATCCAGCGCCTCGACATCTCCAGCGAGCTGCGCGGCCTGGAGTCGGCGCTCGGCGTCCCGCAAGTCCTCCATCATGAGGTCCACCCTCCCAGCCGGCGCCGTATCCGCGCCAGGACGTTCACGCTCGGCTGATCTTTGCAGTCCGATCCAGGGACTCCGATCGTCGGTGAGTGGGTGCCGGGTTTGGAAGGCTTCCCGACAGGCCGTTGAAGTGGTGCGCGGCGGCCCGGAAAATCAGACCGTCGCAGGTGAGGAAACCGCCATGATCGTGAGATAAGTGGGCCGCCACATCAGTGAGACAGTGCGGAAACCCGCAGGTCACGCAAGATCAAGATGTCACGAAGACTGAGACCCTACAGAACCGATAGGGCCTCAGCCGCCACGGCGAAACCCTGGTGATCTTGGCAGCAAGGTGACAGATCTGCCCCGGCGGCCCGCCGACTGTGCCGGAGTGTTCCAGTTGGCCGGTCGGGCTGTCTGGGGAGGGACTGGAGCACTCAGCCGCCGTCCAGCCGACCTTCAATCCAGGTCGGACATGTCGAGTACGAAGCGGCACCCGGCACAGACCCTTGCGGCGCCGTGAGCGATCCCGCCGTCAGGATCAGGGGGAATGTCGCGTGCCGCTGCTGGGCGGTGTGCACATCGGTGATGACGACCTCGACGGTCTTGGTTTTGCTGCCGACGGGAATCGTCACGGCGACTGCGGTGCTCGTCTGCACCTGGCCGTCGACGCTGATGTTGTACGGCGGCTGACCGCCCGTGACATCCACGACCCATTTGGGGCTCGCGGGGACCGGAGTGGGATCGACCACCAGCACGGGTGCTGGGCCAGGACCAGGAGAGTCGGGGATCTCAACTCGGCGGATCATCGTACCGAAGTCGTCGTAGACGGTCACCGTCCCGGCTTGGGGACTGTCGGGTTTGACCACGTCGAGCCCGAAGATGCCGGAGACCCCGCCCTCGGGCCCGATGCCGATCAGCAACTCGCGGGCCGACACGTCGAACGCGAGGCCCGTGGCGCCACCGGGCTGCAGGAAGACCCGCACGTCGGGCAGATAGAGCCCGCGGAAGTCCTCGCCGATGCCGAACTTGGCCATGAGCTCGGGCGGCGTGGCCGTTCCGGAGAGGTCGACCAGCACACTCGCGAACCCGAAGCCAAACCAGTCGGCTGGTCCGAGCAGGGCGTAGGACGGGTTCATCCGCAGCGGTTCGCCGTACCCGGCCCCGGCGGGGTCGTCGATGTCGTGAGCGGCCCACGAGTCGAGCCCGATGGTAAACAACGGGTCGGTGCCCGGGCCCCCCGCTGTCTGCGCGAACGACAGCTTGATCTTGGGCATCACAAGGGTGACTTCGGGCGTTCCGGAGTCCGGTGCCAAGCGTCCGTCCGGCAACAGTTTCGCGCCGGTGAGGAACGGCAGATGGAGCGTGGCCGCGTCCATGAGCAGGTCGAGGTGGAACACTGTGCCTGGGGCGTCGGCGGCGGGTGTGCCGGGAGCCGGCTGCCCCTGCCCGAGGCTTGACAGTAGGTTCTGCACCCCCGGGTCGCCGAGACCGCCGGCCAGCACGGCATCCGCTGCGGGAGACGACTGGCGCGGGATGCTGAGCCGGAAGGTGATGGCGATGTCGGCGAAGTCCCAGTACGCCCCCGGGGTGCGGACCGTGTTGTGGTCCACAGCGAGGGCGCCCTGCCAGCTGATCGTCGCGGGCGGCGTGTAGACGGGAGGGTTGGCCGCGACCTCGGCGCTGAACCGCGCGATGCCGCTGACCACAACGCCGTTGTCGTCGAAGGCGCTCTCCACCTCGGTGACGAACAGCACCGACAGCAGCTCATGAAACGGCTCCCCGATGGCCGCGCCGCCGAGCACGTAAGGGCTGACGATATCAATCAGCGAAAACGTTGCCATCTACCGCTCCCGGATAGGGACCTCGACGTCGATAACCGATGCTGCCGGATCGTCTCGATAGTGTTTTGGGGCGATCATGACACTGGCGGGGGCCACGGGCAAGACGCAAGGCCACGTTAAGGGCTTGCCGCTGAATAAGCCGTAGCTTCCGGGTGGAGTTGCCCCGGATCGGCAGACACATCAGGGCTTTCAAGAACCAGAGTTTCCCATCTGCAGTCGCCCGGTCAGACATCAACGGCGGCCGAGATCAGCTGATCGGCACCGCCGGGCAGGCCAGAAGCCGGGTCAAGCGAGTGCCGGTGCCGGAAAAGGACGACTGATGGGTCGCCGTCCACCTTGGCATATGCCTCGTAGCCGGGGAATGCATTTGTCGCTTCACGCAACGAGACCGTCCGGCCCTCCGGGTCGATGGTGAAGAAGAAGTTCATATCGACGTCCGGACCAAAAACAGCGGATTTTTGGCTGCGCCATCGTATAGGAAGTTGGCGCAGAATTCGTTGGGATTGTCGACGACACCTCCCTGCGGGTCCGGGAAGGTTTTTCTCACGTTGAAGTGGTGGGAAACCAACCCGTCAGTCGCCGCGATGGCCGTCTGGAGCACCTCACCGGTTTGGCAGACGACCTTATGGCTCTCGCCGCGTTGGTGGAATTCCGTCGTCTGTAAATGATCTTGAAATCAACCGGACGCCTTTACGATGTAGATTAATAAGCTGATTTTGTTCAGCCACGCCTACGTGGAACCCGATGGCGCTCTTCCGCTCCGCACCAAGAGCCTGCGGATCGCAGACGACGCCAACTCGCCCACGTAGAACCCTCGCCGAAGCCCCCCATCGCCAGATCACCTTCCACTCCCCTGCCCCGGCCATCAGCCGCACCTGCCACAGGACACGCACGGGGTGGCCTGGCCTGCTCCTCCAGCGCTTGCAGAAATCAGCACCGTGAAAACCCCTCCCCCTCCCCCTGCTCGGAGGCCGCCCGATGGTCAGCCCCCCCTTCTCCCCGCCCTCCTCGATCGACCGGCGCCCCGGCTCATGCGCGGTACCGTGCGGCCTGAATCGTGGGGCGCAGACGGCGTCTGCTCCAGCAGGCTGCCCTCTCCGTGGTGGTCTTGGCCATGGCGACGTGGCTTTGGAACTGCTGGGGGTCCCGGTAGCTATCGAGCAGAATCCAAAGAACCTGCTCCTGACCTGCGGTGACGTGGTGCTCCACGCTGAGGCAGAAGGACGATCCGCCCTGGCTATCGGCGTTGAGGGTTAATCCGCGAGTGAGCGAGATCGAGGTAGAGGGCGCGCAGCACGATCGCGGCCGCGCGGGCGGCGGCCCCAAAGGCCACCACCGCGCCTGCGCATTGGGCCGCCGTCATCGCCGGGCACGGGATCAGGCCCGCGATCATCGCCGCGCGGGCGGCGAGGGCCAGGCCGACGACGGCCGGCGCGATCCAGCGGCGCCGCACCAAGCGGGCGATCATGAGGACGGTTCGCGGAGCCGGGCGCGCTGCTCGGGGGTCAGCTGCGCGAGCTGGGCGACGAAGGTGGCCAACGCCCTACGTCAGCTCGGCTCGTGACCTGACCTACAGCGTGGTCGACGCGCTCGGGATAGTCCTACCGGCGCGGGTTGACGGACGGCTGCCCAGGCCGGCCTGGGACAGAGCCGTGTCCTGGACACTCGGCTACCGGCTGCACGCCGTGGTGGTCAACCGCGCCCATACCATGCCCTCCAGCCTTTGCGAGGCGTTGCGCGATGGTCGCCCCGGCCGATCCCTGCGACAACCAGAGAACCCATTGGGCGAGCTTCGAACTCTGGGTCACCTCATGTCGCGCCGATCGCGCAGGATTTCGACGCCGTCGCCGTCAAGTTCATCGCAGTACACCGAGCGCCCGGTCGTCGCCATCACCAGTGCCAGGGTGGTGCCGGACACCAGCGGCCCGGAGCCGGTGGTGAAGGGGCCGTCGGTGGCGACGAGTCGCAGGTCGGCGATCCGTCTCCTGGCGGCGACGACTTGGTCTGAGCCCCGGTAGTACTCGGCTACCCGGGTGAGGGTCTCGATCGGGTAGCCGTGGCGAATGCCCAGCGGTCGCCGCACGTCCTCGGCATGCACGATCGTTTCTCCCAGCAACGCCATGACGGGGAGAGGTGGCTTGGTGGTGCTTGTGATGACGCGGCGGAACTTCTCAAGCGTCTCGGCTGGTGTCGCGCCCAACTGCTCGGCCAGCCGCATGGCGACCTGCTTGTCGAAGTCGAAGCGGCAGCGGATCACGCCCGCCAGCCACCGCACGCCGTTGAGGCTCGCCGATGCGGTGAGGTGCGCCAGCACGTCGCGCACGGTCAACCCCGTGCACAGCGACGGCGTTGCCCACCGCTCGTCGGCCAGATCCGCCAGGTCGGCCGCCAGGGCCGCTCGCTCGGCATGCACCAGCGGCCAGATGCCGGCTGCGCGGATGCCCCTTCCTTTCGGTGTCGGATCGGTCATGCCGGACGGCCTCTTGTCGAAGGTCACAGGAGTCCTCGAATCTGGGTGGTATGGACGGTCGGAGGTGAAGACTTCCGCAACAGGGCGAAATCATCGCTTATGAGCGGGGATTTCGGGGCACTTTGCTGACCTGACGCAATCCCCGGACATGCCGTACCGGCCCTCTGTGATCGTCGCGGCCGGTTCTGCTCGCAGCGCGGCACCCGCAGTGCACCAGGCCGTACGTGAGCGCTTGGACACCACCGGACTGACCGCGTTGTTCACCATCCACCCCACCCTGGCTGAGGCCACGCGCTCCCTGCAGCGGCCCACCAGCACCTAACGATGGAACGTGATCGCTTCCCGCATCTATCGGTTGGGGCGGCCAGAGCCGACGACCGAGACCTTCGGCGGCTCGGAGAGCACGGCTGTCGCTCATAAGGTGTTCTGCGCCGACAGCCCCGCGGTGCTGGCCGAGACCGGTAGCCCTCCGGCCAAAGAGCGCTGCATTCTGCTGTTGTTCACCATGAACCGCGCCGCCGTACCCGTGGCCGAGCAGGCCGCGACGGCCTGGCTGGGCTGGCAGGTCGCCTTCGGAGATGACGAACTGGCTACCGTGTCCACCGTGTTCACCCGCCGGTCCGCACCCGTACCCTCTACCTTCGAGAAGGTGGAGACCACCAGCACTACGACCGTTGATCCCGCCGAACTGCGCGAAGCCATGGTGGCCAGGTTCACCGACTCCGGCCACCTGCGCTCCCCTGAGGTCATCGAAGCGTTCCGGAAGGTGGAGCGTCACCGGTTCATTCCCGACGCCGACGTCGAGGCTGCCTACGCCGACGACGCCGTGTCGGTGAAGCACGACGAGACCGGCGAGATGATCTCTTGCATTTCCGCGCCGTCCATCGTTGCCCTCCAGCTGCAGCAGCTGGACGCGCAGCCCGGCCACAAGGTCCTGGAGGCCGGGGCGGCTACCGGCTACAACGCAGCCCTTGTGCGCCACGAGGCGCCACCATTTCCGTGTGGGGATGAGAGATCCCCGCCGTCGTCCTGTCGCAGCAGGCCGACGAAGCCGAGGGCAGTCTGACCGCGGAGACGCGCGGAAGGATGGCAAGCGGCCCTGACAAAGCCGGGACGTATTGGTACTGCCAGACAGTACGGGTTCGGCAAGCAAGATGAGAAGCCGTACGAGAGGAACCAGTGCTTGAAGCCCCGTAATCGTTGTACCGGCTCCAACCTGGCGGATATGGGCCGGGTGCAGTGCACGCCACCGGAGGTCTCGGTGGCGACTTGGGCCGCCCCGGTGAAGTTGGAGGCTAGATCGCTTGGTTCTCGATCGCCAGGCCGCCGTCGGCGGTTGATCGGTGGAACGTCTCCTCGTACTCGGCCGGAGGAACGTTCCCGCAGTAAGAATGTAGCCTTTCAGAATTATACCAGGCAACCCATTCCATGGTGGAAATCGTCACATCCATGACGCCTTTCCAGCCGCCATGGAACTCGATTAGCTCCTTCTTGTAGAGACTGTTGAGCGACTCCGCAGCGGCATTGTCATACGAATCGCCTTTGCTGCCCACAGAACGAGCCGCACCGACCTGGTCGAGCCGTTCGGCGTAGCGGATAGAAGTATATTGAACGCCTCTATCGGAATGGTGAACAAGGTCATCGATGACGCCTCCACGCGCCCAGATCGCCATTTCCAGGGCGTCGAGTGCCAGATCGGTGCCCAGGTGGTCGGCCAAGGCTGAGGCGTTCTCGGCTGCTGAGACGGTCGCAGCCCTGCAGCGGGCTGGCAGTAGAGGCCACCCCGATGCGGAGATGACAAACGCGACCCCTGATGATCGTCGGTGTCTAGCCAGTCGATCAAGAACAGGGGCCGCGTTCGCGTGCCATCATTCCCGATCAACGTGCTCGCCCGCCACTTGGAGCACGTCCCCGCTTTCGACCCATCGACCGATCTGCCCGCGCTGGCCGAGGTACTGGGCACCCTGCCCGACCCACGCAGCCACCGCGGACGTCGCTACCGACTCGGCCCACTGCTGGCCCTAACCCTGCTCGCCGTACTCAGCGGAGCCACCTCCATAGCGGCGATCAACAGATCCATCCACGGATACGACCCGGACATCCTGTCTCGTGCCGGGCTCCCCGGCACCGTTCGCCTGGCCGCCAGCACCCTGCGGCGACTACTCGCCCGCCTGGACGGCGACGCCTTCGACACCGCGACCGGCACCTACCTGGCCACCCTCGCCGCCGGCGGCCCGCCCGCCACCGACCACCCCGAAAGCCGACCACCGCTGACCGGCCTGGCCATCGACGGCAAGACCCTACGCGGCAGTCGCACCGCCAACGGCACGGTGCACCTGCTGGCCGCCTTGCGCCACGACACCCAGACCGTCGTCGCCCAACGCCAGGTCACCGCCAAGAGCAACGAGATCCCTGCAGTTGCGCCCCTGCTGTCCGGCCTGGACCTGTCCGACGTGGTAGTCACCGCCGACGCCCTGCATACCCAGCACGCCCATGCCCGCCAGATCATCGACTCCGGCGGCCATTACCTATTCATCGTCAAAGGCAACCAGCCCACCTTGCACCGCCGGCTCAAGGCTCTGCCCTGGCGCCACGCCCTGCTCAACGACCGCACCGATACCCGCGGCCACGGCCGCCGCGAGATCCGCCGCCTGAAGATCTGCACCGTCCGGCCCGGCCTGCCCTTCCCCCACGCCGCCCAGGCCATCCAGGTCAAACGCCGCCGCACCGACCGCCGCACCGGCAAAACCACCATCGTCACGATCTACGCGATCACCAGCCTGCCGCCCGGCCGCGTCACCCACGCCCACCTCGCCACACTGATCCGCGGCCACTGGAGTATCGAGGCCCTGCACCACATCCGCGACGTCACCTACCGCGAAGACGCCTCACGCGTTCGGACCGGCACCGCCCCACGGGTCATGGCGAGCCTGCGTAACCTGGCCATCGGCCTGGCCCGCTTGATCGGCTGGACCAACATCGCCGCCGCCATCGACCACTACCGCAGCCACCCCACGGACGGCCTTCAGCTACTCGGTCTCACAACATGAGAACGCTTCGGCCCTGGGTGGTCGGCGACCTGCCAGCCGACGATCCGACGGGAGTACAGGTCCTGGACGAACGCGGTGTACACCCAGCCGGAGGCGGTGGCGACATAGGTGATGTCCGCGACCCATCGCAGGTCCGGCCGGCCCGCGGTGAAGTTGCGTTCCAGCAGGTCACCGGGTCGATCGGCGCCGGGGACGGTGGTCCGGGGCCGTTTGCGCGACCAGGTCGCCCCGCACAGGCCCAGCTCGCGCATCAGCCGCTCGACCGTGCACCGGGCGACCGTGACGCCCTGGCGGTTGAGCTGCCCCACACCTTCCGCGCCCCATATAGGCCACGTCCCGGGCCGTTCCACACTTTCAGGATCTCCTTTTTCACCTCTTCGTCCCGGACCGCACGAGCCGACGGATTCGACTCCCGTTTCTTCGCCGCCCAGTACGTGGACGGCGCGAACTCCAGCACGGCACAGATCGGCTCCACACCGAACCGTTCGCGATGGGTATCGATGAACTCGACTAGTAGGGCTTGGTTAGGTGGGGACGGGCTGGGCGTGTCTGGGTAACGCTCGGCGGCAGGTGGGGCAGATTCCGGCCCAGCACGCCAGGAGTAGTTGCAACTCGGCGATGATCCGGTAGGTGCTCAAACCGCAGCCGGCACTTTTGGGTCGAGCCGCTCCAGGGTGCAGAAGGCGTGTGCGACCGAGGCCAGGGTCACGTGATGGTGCCAGCCACTCCAGGTGCGGCCCTCGAAGTGGTCCAGACCCAGGCCGGTCTTCAACTCCCGGTAGTCGTGTTCGATGCGCCAGCGGATTTTGGCCAGGCGCACCAGGCGCCGTAGCGGGATGTCTGCCGGGAGGGTGGACAGCCAGTATTTGGTCGGCTCGCTCTCACCAGGTGGCCATTCGGCCAGCAGCCAGCACACCGGCAGATCCTCGCCCATGTGCGCGCGGCGGATCCGTAGCCCCGCCGGCCGTACCCGCAGCGCGACAAACCGTGAGCGCAACGGCCCCTTGGACCCGGCCCGCCAGGTCACCGCGTGCAGCGCGCGCCGTCCGGCGGCGGTCACGATCTGCTGGGCTGAGCGCGGCTTGTCTCGATAACGCGGCACCGGCCGCCGCCCAGTCCCCGCATACGGCGCGACCGTCCGGCCGGCATCGATGCCCAGCAGCGCGGTATCGGAGCGCACCCCCACCACGTAGCCGATGCCACGCTCGGTCAAGCCCAGACGAAAGGCCCCGTCTTGGCCATAGCCCTCATCGGCGACCACCAGCGGCGCCTCCAGCCCCCAGCAACACAGCTCATCGATCATGTCCAAAGCCAGCTGCCACTTGGGCACATGAGTGATGTCCGCGGGGATCCGGGCCCGTTGCCTGCGCGCCGCCACCGCGGCCGAATCCTCCGTGCGCGGTGAGGCCGCATCCCACCCCTCGGGCACGAACAGCCGCCAGTTCACCGGACAGGACGCGACGTCGGTGACCAGGTGCACACTCGGGGCGACCTGGCAGTTAGCGGTCTTGCCCAGCGCCCCGCAGTACTGCGGGGCCACTCCCGGCGACTCCTCACCATCCTTGACAAAGGACACATCATCGACCACCCAGGCGGCCGGGTTGATCGCCGTGTCCATCCGCCAGGCCAGCTCGGCCAGCACCAGTTGATGTGACCAGGGGGCGTCGGTGAGAAACTGCTGCAGCCCCTGGCGGTCCACGCCCAGCCGGGCCGCCATCGGCTCCATCGATTTACGGGCCCCGTCGGTCAGCAGGCCGCGCACATATCGTTCGCCCCATCGCCGCTGATCAGCACGGGCGAAACAGGAGAACACCTCGGCGGCGAACGTCTCCAGTCGCGCCCGCACGGCCTCGAGTTCTTGAGGGGTCATCTTCCCTCACCCCCAACGCAGGTGACATACCGTCTCCTACCCGAGGTAACCAAGTCCTACTAGTGGCCCGTCACGCAACCTTGGCCGGGTAACTGGTCCAGCTTCTGATGGGTGAGCTGGCGGCGAAGTTCGTCTTGGGCCGGGCTTGGGCGTTGCGCCAGCGCACATAGGCGCCGATCGCCGCGTTCTGCTCGGCATGGCTGCGGTGATCAGTGCCATTGAGGGCGTAGTAGCGCAAGGCGGCGAATTCTGACTCGATCCAGTTCAACCACGAGCCATAGGTCGGCAGGAACACCAGCTCGACATCGTTGGCAGCCGCCCAGGCGCGGACCTCGCGGTGCTTGTGCGGCGAGTAGTTATCCATGATCACATGCAGTTTTTCGCCAGGCCAGCGCGCCCGGAGCGTCTTGAGGAAGGACAAGAACTCCCGCCAGCGTTTGCGTTTGCGGATGCGGTAAAACAGCTTGCCGGTGGCCAGATCCAGGGCCGCGATCATCTGCATGACGCCGTCGTAGCGATGGTAGGTGGCCCGCAGCCGGGCCGGTGAACCCTGAGGTCGCCACCGTTTGCCCTTACGCGGCAGCAGATTCAGCGGCCCGAGCTCATCGACGCAGATCACCCGCCCATCAGCGGGCGGGCTGTCATACAGCTTCAGCACGCGTCGCATCTTGGCGATGAAGTGCGGGTCGGTGGATGCCTTCCACGTCGTGGTGGTCTGCCAGCTCACCCCGCCCTTGCGCAGGATCCGCCGCAGATGCTCGCGGCTGATCGCCGCCACCACCCCTCGGGCGATGAGGTGCTCGGCCAGCGTGCGCAGGCTCCAGGTCGACATGCCGGCGATGCCCCACTCAGCGGGGACCGTCTTGGCGATCAGGCAGATGCGCTCACGCACCCGCTCACTGATCGCCGGGGGACGGCCCCCGCTCCATTTTGGGTCCAGCGCGTCAAACCCCCGCTCGTTGAAGGCGTGGATGACATCACGGACGTAGTCGTCACCGACCTGCATCAACGAGGTGATGTCCGGCACCGACTGGCCCTGGCCGGACATCATCACCACGATCGCCCGCCGCAACTTGATCGGATCCTTCGCGGTCCTCGTGATCCGCTGCAGTCTGCGGCCTTCCTCCATCGACAACGGCCGGACGAACACCTCTGGTCGGCGCGCCATGACCACCTCCCTATCTTGCGGAAGCAGCCAGCCTGACGGGTTCACCCCAGGAGATCAATTACCCGTCCAAGGTTCAGTGACGGGCCACTAGTAGGACTTGGTTACCTCGGGTAGGAGACGGTATGTCACCTGCGTTGGGGGTGAGGGAAGATGACCCCTCAAGAACTCGAGGCCGTGCGGGCGCGACTGGAGACGTTCGCCGCCGAGGTGTTCTCCTGTTTCGCCCGTGCTGATCAGCGGCGATGGGGCGAACGATATGTGCGCGGCCTGCTGACCGACGGGGCCCGTAAATCGATGGAGCCGATGGCGGCCCGGCTGGGCGTGGACCGCCAGGGGCTGCAGCAGTTTCTCACCGACGCCCCCTGGTCACATCAACTGGTGCTGGCCGAGCTGGCCTGGCGGATGGACACGGCGATCAACCCGGCCGCCTGGGTGGTCGATGATGTGTCCTTTGTCAAGGATGGTGAGGAGTCGCCGGGAGTGGCCCCGCAGTACTGCGGGGCGCTGGGCAAGACCGCTAACTGCCAGGTCGCCCCGAGTGTGCACCTGGTCACCGACGTCGCGTCCTGTCCGGTGAACTGGCGGCTGTTCGTGCCCGAGGGGTGGGATGCGGCCTCACCGCGCACGGAGGATTCGGCCGCGGTGGCGGCGCGCAGGCAACGGGCCCGGATCCCCGCGGACATCACTCATGTGCCCAAGTGGCAGCTGGCTTTGGACATGATCGATGAGCTGTGTTGCTGGGGGCTGGAGGCGCCGCTGGTGGTCGCCGATGAGGGCTATGGCCAAGACGGGGCCTTTCGTCTGGGCTTGACCGAGCGTGGCATCGGCTACGTGGTGGGGGTGCGCTCCGATACCGCGCTGCTGGGCATCGATGCCGGCCGGACGGTCGCGCCGTATGCGGGGACTGGGCGGCGGCCGGTGCCGCGTTATCGAGACAAGCCGCGCTCAGCCCAGCAGATCGTGACCGCCGCCGGACGGCGCGCGCTGCACGCGGTGACCTGGCGGGCCGGGTCCAAGGGGCCGTTGCGCTCACGGTTTGTCGCGCTGCGGGTACGGCCGGCGGGGCTACGGATCCGCCGCGCGCACATGGGCGAGGATCTGCCGGTGTGCTGGCTGCTGGCCGAATGGCCACCTGGTGAGAGCGAGCCGACCAAATACTGGCTGTCCACCCTCCCGGCAGACATCCCGCTACGGCGCCTGGTGCGCCTGGCCAAAATCCGCTGGCGCATCGAACACGACTACCGGGAGTTGAAGACCGGCCTGGGTCTGGACCACTTCGAGGGCCGCACCTGGAGTGGCTGGCACCATCACGTGACCCTGGCCTCGGTCGCACACGCCTTCTGCACCCTGGAGCGGCTCGACCCAAAAGTGCCGGCTGCGGTTTGAGCACCTACCGGATCATCGCCGAGTTGCAACTACTCCTGGCGTGCTGGGCCGGAATCTGCCCCACCTGCCGCCGAGCGTTACCCAGACACGCCCAGCCCGTCCCCACCTAACCAAGCCCTACTAGCGCGGCAGTCTGGGATCGAGTTCCCGGGCGAAATACGCCGAGGCGGCCTTCAGGATCTCGTTCGCCCGCCGCAACTCGCGATTCTCACGCTCGAGTTCGGTGATCCGCTGGGCGTCAGAAGTCGATGTCCCCGGGCGCTTCCCGCCATCGACCTCGGCCTGGCGCACCCAGGTCCGTAGCGCCTCGCGGTGCACCCCGAGCTGGTCTGCGACCCGGGCCAGCACGCCCGCCCCCTCACCGGCCGCACGCAGCTCGAAAACCATACGGACAGCGCGTTCCCGCAGCTCAGGGGCATACTTCCTCGGTGGTGCCATAACTCCTCACCCTTCCAGGTATCGGAGCCTCCAACTAACTCGGGGTGGCCCACTGTCATGCCGATGAGCCTGGCCAGCCACTGTTCGCCGAACATGGTGGCAAGCCGCGAGAACGGCGGACTCGAGGTGATCAAGGGGCGGATGTTCTCGACCTCGTAGTCTTCGAACTTGAGCCGCCCGATCACCATCAGGTTGAGCGCCAGCCCGAAACGAAGCGTTGAGGCCCCCACCATCTGGAGATTACCGACGGCTACGGGTTGCGTTGTCATACAGGTATCCCTTCGCATGGTGCGTCGCGAATGTCCTGCGCATGGTCAGTTTACGCCGGGCGGTGTTCACCCAGCGCGCTGAGCAGGACCTTGGACAGGTGGATTCGAGTGAGGCATCCGACTCGATCGGGCCCGTGGCGCTCGCCGGTCGAGATGAAACGTATTCGACCGGTGAGCGTCTCATTCGTCCACGATAAAAGCGGAATTCTTCGATACCCGTCAAAGTGTCTGGTGGGCGGTGGCCGCGCGCTCGCCTCGCCGGGAAGCGCCAGGAAAGACGCGGCCGGCAGCGGCGTTAGCCTCGATCTTTCGTGATCTTCGTGTGGTCGGCTGAAGCATTTGGCTGAGGCGTGATTTCGCTTCCTGGTCAGCGTGGTGGCCCGGCTGTCGCGCCGGGTGGGCGGGGTTCCACGAGCCCGTGGGTGTCCTTTCTTGGTCGGTGGAGCGGCTTGATGCTGGTCAGGGCGGTGCCGGCAGGGCTTGCAGGCGGGTGACGGCGGCGATGATCTGCGGTGCCCAGGGCCATCGGGCGGCGATGCGGAGCCGGAGCCGCCGGCCGCCGTGGACCAGGCGTCCGGCGACGGCGAACAGGCGCAGCCGCAAGCGTTTGGGCTCCCAGCGGCGGGCCGGGCCCTGCAGGGCGAGCATCTGCATCCAGGCCATGAGGTCGCCGGCCAACGCGACGATCTCGCACCACATCTGGTTCTGGGTGAAATCGTGCAGCGGCAGGTTGCGCAGGCCGGTGTCCTTGGCGCAGCGGATGCGGTCCTCGGCGCGGGCGCGGCGACGATGGCGCAGCTCCAGATCGGCGAGCTGGCCTTGCTTGGTGTTGGTGACGAAACAGGTGAAGCGGTGCCCGCCGGGGTCGGTGAAGCGCAGCCGCGCACCGGGGTGCGGGCGCTCCCTGCGGACGATGACGCGCATGCCCTTGGGCCAGGAGGTCAGGTTCGCCAGGCCGGTGATCTCGGCGACCCAGGCGCCTGCTCTGACCTGCCCCTCGGCGTCGTAGGCGGGTGTCCACGCGCTGGCGGGCAAGCGACCGATCGCGGCGCCGATGTCGTCGGTGATGGTGAAGCCGATGGAGTATTTCAACCACCGGCCTGGACGGGTCAGCCAGGTGAGGAACTCATGAGTGCCGCCGCCTGAGTCGGTGCGGATCAGAATCTGACGGCGTCGGGCCCGGGGCAGTTGGGCCAGGGCCAAGACGGTGGCGTTGATGTGGTCGGTGGCGGTGTTGGAGCCGGCGTTGCCCGCTCGCAGCACCAGGGCCAGTGGCTCACCGGCTCCGTCGGTGCCGTGGTCGGCGAAGGCGGTCATGGGGTGGAAGCCGAAGGTTTTCTTCCAGGTCGGGGTGGCGTTTTCCTTCTCAGAGTGGGCGATGACGATGGTGGCGTCCAGATCGATGGGGATCAGCTGGCCGTCGGCTCCGGGCGCGGCTGACGCGGCGAGGGTCCAGGCGTGTTCACGGGCGATGGCGCGTGCGCGTCGAATCGCTTTCAGGGCTTTGGCGGTGTCGGTGGCGAGCCGGTCGATCAGCCGGGAGACGGTCGGGTCAGAGGCGATGGGGCCGAACAGTTCCGGCTGAGAGCGCAGTATCGCGATGTCGGCCAGGCAGTCGCCTCCCAGGGCGAGGCTGACGGCGAGATCAGCGATGATCTTTCCGGGATCGTGGATCGCGCGGGCCGGTCGCCATCGTTGCAATTGCTCCGACAGGGCCTGGTCCAGGCCGGTGACGCGCAGCGTTTCCAGCAACAGCAGCGCGCCTGATTGGGAGATGAGCCCGGAGCCGTCGGCGGACATGACGATCTTGGGTCGCGAAGCGATAGTCTTCACGTGAAAAGTGCCTCTTGAGCTGGTGTGGACGGGACCTTAGACAAGTCCGATCATCCCAGTTCAAAGGCACTTTTCTCATGTAAACGATCAAGGCTGGCGATATTCACCGTGAAAGCCCGAGGTTAGCCGAGCGCCATCGCCCGCGGTTGCCGCGGATAAGGATCAGGCGGAGGCCCGGTGGCGTTCCGGCCCGCCGAGGGTGACCATGATCGGCCTGAGGCGACCACGCGCTGGAATCACACCTCACGTGACGGCCATCGTGTGGCGCGCCGCAGGCAGGAAACGTCACATGGCCCGCCCCGCAGGGTGGTGGTGCGACCCGCCTGCCGTCGCGTGACCGCCCCTGCGGTCGCTTTGACCGGTGTCGAAGGGTTTCGCCGGTAGCGTTGCCATCGCCTGGCCGCCCGCTGCCGGGAAGCTGGCGGCGGGGGTGCCGCGAGGTATATCCGATAGGCGAATGTCGGCCGATTCATTTGCCGGCGCGCTGCTGTTCACACAGAGGGGGTGAACGCCGTGGCCGTCATATCACGAGGATTCTCCGGGCGCCGCCGTGAGAACCAGCCGGACCTGCCACCAGGACAGTATCTCACCGAGGGGCTTCCCGGTCTTGTCGGCCGGTCCCACACCGCGCGTGCCCACCGAGGAGTGGGAGTTCACCATCACCACCGAGGCCGGCCGGGAACACCGGTGGGACTGGGCGGGGTTGCTCTCGCTGCCCCTTCAGCGGTTCACCACCGACCTGCACTGCGTCACCAAGTGGTCGAAGCTGGGCACGGTGTGGGAGGGCGTGTCGCTGGACGATCTTTTCGCCGAGGTGGAGAGCACCGCCGATTACGCGCTGACGCACTCCTATGGTGGCTACATCACGAACCTGCCGCTGGACGACCTGCTGGAAGGCCAGGCGTGGATCGCCGTCCGCTACGACGACGCCGACCTCGCTCCTGAGCACGGCGGGCCCGCACGGCTGCTCGTCCCGCATCTGTATCTGTGGAAAAGCGCCAAGTGGGTACGCGGCATCCAGCTACTGCACGACGACGAGCCGGGCTTTTGGGAGAGCGCCGGCTACCACAACTACGGAGACCCCTGGCGCGAGCACCGGTATTGGGGAGACTGACGCCGCCGGCAACGCCGGGGAGGTCGATTCGGCGGGTCGTCACCGCGAACCGCCACCGATTCCGTAAACATCACCGCACGCATTCTCCGGCGGACCGTCGCGGAGAAAAGAGCGACGTCTCAACGAGGAACGAACTCCTGCTCATGAGGACCTGAGCCACTACGGCTCGAACGGTCCTGGTCGTCGTCTTGTCACGTGCACAGGGCGCGATGAGTCATCCGAAAGGGGAAAATTCCATGACTGAGAATTTCGAGGGCCGCAAACTTATCGTGATCGGCGGCAGTAGCGGAATGGGCCGTGAAACGGCCGTCGAGGTCGTCGCACGCGGCGGCAGCGCCGTGATCATCGGCCGCGATGAAAAGCGCGTCGCCGAGACCGTCGCCGAGCTGTCAGCCACCAGGCAGGCATGGGGCATCACCGCGGACCTCGCAGACCGCGATCAGGTCGTGGCGGTGCAAAAGCAACTGGCCGACGAACACGACGACGCGACGCTGCTGGTCAACGCGGCAGGGTTCTTCATCCCCAAGCCCTTCCTCGACTACGGCGGCGCTGACTACGACGCCTACCTGGAGCTGAACCGAGCGACGTTCTTCCTGACGCAAACCATCGTCCGCGGCATGATCGCGGGCGGTAGCGGTGGGGCGATCGTCAACGTCGGCAGCATGTGGGCGCACCAAGCGATCGCGGCCACCCCGGCGACCGGTTACTCGATGGCCAAGGCCGGCCTGCACGCGCTGACGCACAATCTGGCCATCGAGCTGGCCGAGCACAACATCCGCGTCAACACGGTCGCACCCGCCGTCGTCGCCACCCCGCTCTACGAAGGGTTCATCGCGCCCGAGCAGATCGACGAGACGCTGCGGGGGTTCGACGGCTTCCACCCGATCGGCCGAGTCGGCACCGCCCGCGATGTCGCCGCGACCATCACCTTCCTGCTGTCTTCCGACACGAGCTGGGTGACCGGCGCCATCTGGAACGTCGACGGCGGCGTGATGGCCGGCCGCAACTAGCCGAGCCCTTCGGCCGCATCACCGTCACCGATGCGGCCGGACAACCACCGCGACCGGCACGTCACAGCACATCCTCCGCGCGTTCCGGTACCACCGGTACCGGAACGCGCGGAGGAACGATGTGTGTGAACACCTCCGAGACCGCGTCCCGGCTGCTGCGTGAGCCGTACCGGGTGACGCGAGAAGGATGCACCAGGGCTGGTTTTCCGGCTTGCCCGCTCGCAGACAACGGGAAATCGGGCATCGACGTCGCATCCAGCGAGCCGCTGCCGGCGAGGCTCTCCATCGATTGTTGGTCGGCCACGGCCGCACGACCGACATGGTGCGGTTGGTTATCAACGGTACAGAGCGGCCTCGGTCTCAGCGAATGGCACGCTCAGCGCGTTCACGCCTTCTTCAACTCGGTGGCCACGGTGTCGAGCAGTTCGTTCCAGGAGGCCGTGAACTTTGCCACGCCCTCGTCTTCCAGCACCCGCACCACATCGTCGTAGTCGACCCCGGTCTCCTTCAACGCGGCCATCACGTTCCGGGCGTCCTCATAGAACGGGCGGATCGTATCCCCGCTCACCTCGCCGTGGTCGGCGATCGCTTTCAGGGTCTTTTCCGGCATGGTGTTGACCGTGCCCGCGGCGATCAGATCATCCACATAAAGGGTGTCGGCGTAGGCGGGATTCTTGGTGCCGGTCGAGGCCCACAGCGGCCGCTGTGGATGGGCGCCGGCGGTACGCAGCGCCTCCCAGCGCGAGGTGCCCATCACCTCCTCGAACGCGGCGTAGGCGAGCCGGGCATTGGCCACGGCCGCCTTGCCCTTAAGCGCCGCGGCCTGCGCGGTGCCGATCGCATCCAGTCGTTTGTCGACCTCGGTGTCCACCCGGCTGACGAAGAACGATGCCACCGACTCGATCGCCGCGACCGGCAGGCCCTTGGCGTTGGCGGCCTCCAGCCCGGCCAGCCAGGCGTCCATGACCGCGCGGTAGCGCTGCAACGAAAAAATCAGTGTGACGTTGACGCTGATGCCCTCGGCCAGGCATGCGGTGATTGCCGGCAGGCCCTCGACGGTGGCCGGGATCTTGATGAACAGGTTGGGCCGGTCGACCAGCCACCACAGCACGCGCGCCTCGGCGATGGCCTTCTCGGTTTCTCTGGCCAGGCGGGGATCGACCTCGATCGAGACCCGGCCGTCCACGCCGGCCGAGGCCTCATAGGCCGGGCGCAATACATCGCACGCCCAGCGGATGTCGTAGGTGGTGATGGAACGCGCGGCCTCGCCCACGTCTACTGCGCGTATTTGCAGGTCGTGCAGCTGGGTTGTGTAGGCGTCGCCCTTGCTGAGCGCCAAGGCGAAGATCGTGGGGTTGGACGTCACGCCCACCACGCTGTGGTTTCGGACCAGATCGGCCAGGGTGCCGGTGCGCAGCCGATCCCGGTTGATGTCGTCCAGCCAGATCGAGACGCCGTGGCCGGAAAGTTTCTTGAGGATCTCACTCATGGTTGATTTCCCGTTCTTTTGCCCTGGTCGGCTCGTGGCCGGGCGAGGTCGGCGTTCGCTCGCTCAGCGGTGCGGCCGAACTGCCCGAACGGGAGCCGATGCGGTGAAGACACCGAAGCACCCCCGGTGGAGCGTTTCCCCGTCGTCATCGGCGAAACGCAGATGGGGGATTTCCGCCGGGTGAGGGTGAGTGCGGGTGGCTACGTGAGCGGCCGGGAGTGAGCGCCAGGCGCGACGGCGAACCTCCCACATCCGCCTCACGTTAAAGCCCCGACCCGGCTCGCGGCCGGTATCCGGCATGTTGGTTCGACGATGGTCAAAATAGGATGAATCTAAGGTAATCGCATGAAAGAACCACCAGCCGGGTGGGCACCTTCCCCGCATTCCCTTGGCGGAGACGTCGACATCGCCGCTGTCGGGGCTCTGGTCGCCGATCCGGCGCGATGCCGAATTCTCCTCGCGCTCGCCGACGGCCGATCTTTGCCGGCAAATCGTCTCGCCGCCGATGCCGAGTCAGCGCGGCCACGGCCAGCAGCCACCTCGGCAAGCTCACCGCGGCGGGCCTGCTCCTGGTCGAGGCCCGCGGGCGCTATGGACTCCAGCGAGCAGCGCCTTCATCTGTCCGGAGCACTCGGACGCGAGCCACTCAACCGCTTCATCGAACTGGGCTGGATCCAGCGCTCCGACGACAGCCGCGCCGTGATCATCACCCGGGCCGGCCGGCAGGGATTTGACGAGAGCTTCGGTATCGGCCCCGGCACATGACCATCCAGAATCGGAAGACATCACCATGAAGACCGTTCTCGCTGTCGTCTCGGTTTGGCCCGGATGTCGTCGAGAGCGCCCCGGGCGAGGGTGGAACCGACACCCCGCCGCCGAAACTCCGGCTCGACGATCGCGTGGGTGAACACGACCCTCGGACCCGCGTGCTCGTAGACGATCGCGCCGACCACCCGGTCGGCGATCAACACATCGTAGGTGCGTGCCTCGGTGTTCTCCTGCACGGTGATCTCGGCGGTCATGCCATGTTCCTTTCGCGTATCGAGGCCGTCAGCTCGCAGGTGGCGTCATCTTTCCTGGCGTAGCGAGCCGATCGGCAGGGTAGGCGCGAGCTGCTGCAGGGCCTCGATGAGGCGGGCGACGGCGGGCGCGGCCAGGCGGTAGTAGCGGTGGCGTCCACGGGCCTCGACGGCCAGAAGTCCCGCTTCGGTCAGTTTGCCCAGGTGGCTGCTGGCCGTGGCGGGGCTGACCCCGGCTTCGGTGGCCAGGCGGCCGGCGGGCAGGGCCCGGCCGTCCTTGAGGGCGAGCAGGATCCGGCATCGCCCGGGGTCGGCGACCAGAGAGCCGATCATCGCGATGTCGGTGTCTCCGCCCACCTGGAGTACGGATTCCGGCTGTCTCATATGGCCAGATTAAGCCTGTCTCTATTTGACGGTCATCGAAGCGTTTGGCCGTTAGCGTCGGGGTATGACAGCCGTTGCGAAGGCCGAGCGCCTCCTCAAGGGGAGGGATCGCGACCAGCCCGTGGCCTGGGGGCTACGGGCTGGTCGCGATTGTGGGCGTGCGCGTTTGCGCGGATCGAAAATGCGGCGTCAAGCGTCAAGATCGAGACGGCCGCGTCGTGACCCTTCGAGGTGCGATCTGCGGCGCCATACCGAGCAGTCGCCATACCGAGCAAAGGGACCTTTGCCATGAGTGATCACACGATGAGTGACCACACCCCGACGCCGAAACTGGTCACCGAGCATTCCGAGGAGATCCCGGGCTACACCTACGGCACCGGTGAGGCCGCCGTCTCACCGTTGACGCTGGAGGACCTGGAGCGGCTCAAGGCCGTGGTGGGGCTCACCCCCGACGACGAGCAGGCCCTGATCGAGGCCGCCCGGGTGCTGGCCGACCAGGCCGACGACATGGTCACCGCCTACCGCAAGCGGCTCGGCGAACTGCCGTTCATGCGCGCCTACTCCGGCTACCCCGACGGCACGCCCAACCCCGCCTACGGCGCCGCCTCCAAGCCACGCTTCGACCGGTTCATCATCGACGCCTGCACCCGGCCGCTGGATCAGGACTGGCTGAACTACCAGCACGAGATCGGGCTGCGCCACACCCGGGACAAGAAGAACAAAACCGACCACGCCGACTCCCTCGACCACATCCCGATGCGCTACCTGCTCGCCTTCACCGCCGTCGTCATCGCCACCGCCCGCGACTATCTCGCCGCCGGCGGCGCCTCGGCCGAACAGGTCGACCGCATGCACGCCGCCTTCACCAAGTCCGTGATGCTGCACGTCACCGTCTGGACCCGGCCTTATGTGGCCGCCGCCGACTGGTGAATGAACGCCTCAGAGCCGCATACCGGCCCCGTCACCGGGGGCACGGGCGAGGACCGGAACGCGGATCGCGCAGCAGCCGATCCGGCCGACCAGACAACCAGACACCCGAGAACGGGCGGTTGACCGCCTGAAGATCACTCAACAGGGGGAAGCGAAACCATGAACCGCAACCTGGCAACAGCCACAGCCCAGCGGAGGTCGAACGGCGCCGAGTGGATCGGCGGGGAGCCGTCGGTGCTGGTGTTCGACGTCAACGAGACACTGATCGACTTCGAGTCGATGAACCCGCTCTTCGAGAAGATCTTCGGTGACAAGCGGGTGATGCGCGAGTGGCTGGGTCACCTGATCATGTACTCGATGACCGTCACCCTGTCCGGTCTGTACGAGGGATACTTCACCCTGGGCCAGGGGCTGCTCAAGATGGTCGGCGACATCCACGGGGTGCGGGTCTCCGACGCCGACATCGAGGAGATCCGGCAGGCGATGCTGACCATGCCCGCCCACCCCGACGTGGAAGAGGGGCTGAGTCGGATGAAGGACGCGGGTTTTCGCCTGGTGACGCTGACGAACTCCCCGTCCAACCCCGGCGGGCAGAGCCCGCTGGAGCACGCCGGTCTCGCGCACTTCTTCGAGCGGCAGTTCACCATCGAGACCGTCCGCGCCTACAAACCCGCCCAGCAGGTCTACCACCTGGTGGCCCAGGAACTGGACGTTCCGCCGTCCAGCTGCTTCATGGTCGCCGCGCACGTCTGGGACACCGTGGGAGCGCAGAGCGCCGGCTACACCGCAGGTCTGGTCACCCGGCCGGGCAACGCGCCCCTGCCGGTCGCCTCCCTGCCGCAGCCCAACCTCATCGCGCCCGACCTCCCGGCCCTGGCCGGGCAACTCATCCAGGTATGGCGCTCCTGAGCCGCACGACGGCACCGACGCGGCCACCGGCGAAGGTCGCACGGGTCATCTCGAGACTCTGAACCGCTCCCATCGGGTTGCCCGCCGTGCGTGGCGATGGTGCGCACTCGAGCCGATGCGGCACCCGATGTTTCGAGCGGGCTCGAAGTATTACGACGCTAGCGTGGTCATACAGAGATAAGCCGCCGAAGCGGCAGCACATCGCACGCGCGCCGCTTTGACCGGTCACGGAGGAGGCATGCCGTCGACGGCCGCCTCACCAGATCCCGACCGAAGGAAGGAAGGCAGAGCCATGTCCGAACTGCGAGTGATCGCCCGCCTGACGATCTCCGCTGGGAATCAGGACAAGGTCCTGCCGTTGCTGAGGCAGATCACCGAGGCCGTCCGCAGCGAACCGGGCAACATCTCCTTCGTGCCCCACAGGCAACTCGACGACGACCGTGAGGTCGTCGTACTGGAACGGTATGTCTCACGCGAGGCGTTCGCCGCGCACCAGGCGGCACCGCACTTCCAGCGCATCGTCGTCGATCAGATCTTCCCGCTGCTGGATGAGCGCGTCGTGGAGTCCTACGACGTCGCCGAATGACCACGACGCCGGACGGCGACACAGGAGGAGTCATCATCAGCGCGTTCGAGCACCAGTACCGCTACCTCGCCGAGCGCGAGCCGGTCTTCGCGCGCCTGCTCGACGAGTACGGCCGGCCCGATCCCTTCGAGTGGCACGACGGCGGACGCACCGGATCGAGTCACTTCGCCGCGATGGCACTGCACATCATCGGACAGCAGATCTCCGCCACCGTGGCGTTCGTCGTCTTCGACCGGATCGCCGCGGCCACCGGCACCATCCCCTCCCCCGACGGCGTCATCGGGCTGGGCGGAGAACGGTTGCGTGCATGCGGCCTGTCCCGGGCCAAGGCGGCCTACATCCTGGACCTGGCCCAGCGGCAGAAAAGCGGGCTGATCGACATCGAGAACATGACCTCCCTCGACGACGATAAAGTGATCGCCGCGCTCACCGCGGTGCACGGCATCGGCCTGTGGTCGGCGCAGACATTCCTCATCCACCAGCTCCACCGGCCCGACGTCCTACCCGCCGGCGACGGCGGCGTCCGCCGCGCCATCCGCGAGGCCTGGAAGCTCGACGAACTGCCCGCCATAGGCCAGGTGCGCGACATGGCAACCGGATGGGCGCCATACCGGTCCTACGCGGCCGCGCTGCTGTGGCGATCCCTGCGGCCCGCCGGCGAACCCTCCGACCCCAAAGCCCGCGCCCTGAGCCGCGAGGCGAAGACGACCGGTTCACGCACATCATCGGCGGCACCGCCGCCGCGGTCTCATCCGGGGCAGGCGTGATGGGCCGCCACTTGGACGAACCACAGCACACCGCGATAACCACACGTCTTCCCCGGACTCCCCGGGCGAGCGCATCATCGAGTGGCCCGTATCGGGTGAAGAAGAGAGCAGTGATGAAAAGGGAAATCATCCGGGTCGAGCCCTTGTCAACCTATCTGGAACGATGGAAGGCGCCGACCTCGGCCGTCACCCGAAGCGGCGACACCCTTTATGTGTCGGGCTTTCCCCCGTTCGACCCCGACACCGGAGAGGTCGTCCAGGGCGCCTCCATCGAACGCCAGACCGAGCTTGTCTTGGAGCAGATGAAACTCTGCCTGGAGACGGCCGGGTCATCGCTGAACAACGTGCTCAAATGCAACGTGTACTGCACCTCGGTCGAGAAATTCGCCGCGGTCAACGCGATCTACGCGCGGTACTTCCCCACCGCTCCACCCGCCCGGATCTTCGTGGCCGTTCCCGCCTGGCCGGGAACCTTCGACATCGAGATCGACTGCGTCGCCGCGGTGTGCTGAGCTGGACCCTGGACCCTGGACGCCGAGACCGCCACGGCATCGCTCTGGCGGTCTCGGGGGTCAACGACTGCGCCTACTGCCGATCAGCCCACTACTACGCCGCCGCGACCTTCTGCCACATGCTGGCTAGCGAAATCGCGCGGTGCGCCCGCGGCCGATCAAGCAATGACAAACGACAAGCCGCGGTCAGCTTCGCCAAGAAGGTGACCGAAACCCGAGGCAAGGTAGCCGACGCCGATCTCGCAGCTGTACGACAGGCCGGCCACACCGACTCGCAGATCATCGAGACCGTCAGCCTGTCCGCCCAGTTTCTGCCGACGAACTTCATCAACAACGTCGCCCGGACCGACCTCGGCTTCCCGGCTCCCCCGGCCGCCGAGATCGGCTGAATTTCTCGCCGGCTCACCCGGTGAACTCCTCACCCGCCCATAACGAACGCTCCTATGAGAACGCAGCCCGCGGGAAACCGCAGCGCGATCTGTCCCCCAGGCAGAGGAGCTCAGCATTCTTTACAGGCGAAGGGCTCAAGCGCTCTTGAGGCGGCTGCGGTAGGCGCGCTGAGACACCTGGGACGTACACCCTGTGTGCGAGTAAAACCCCGCGCAGTTGCGGGTCTCATCGAAGAAACCCGCAGGACAGGAGAGGTTCTTGCCTATCTTCATCCGAAACCAGGCGCCACGGAAGGCGAGGTCGGCGGCGGCGAACAGGGCACCGAAGGCCCCGAGAACGCCAGCCTGAGATGGCACGAGAATGCAGCCTTCTGCCGGCGACGATTAGAAAAAGCACCAGTGCCGGGGACGTCCGCGCACGGCGCCGGGAAAGCAGGCCTCGCCGATCTACCTGACGTCCGGCCCAGGGCCGAAGCGTTCTCATGTTGTGAGACCGAGTAGCTGAAGGCCGTCCGTGGGGTGGCTGCGGTAGTGGTCGATGGCGGCGGCGATGTTGGTCCAGCCGATCAAGCGGGCCAGGCCGATGGCCAGGTTACGCAGGCTCGCCATGACCCGTGGGGCGGTGCCGGTCCGAACGCGTGAGGCGTCTTCGCGGTAGGTGACGTCGCGGATGTGGTGCAGGGCCTCGATACTCCAGTGGCCGCGGATCAGTGTGGCGAGGTGGGCGTGGGTGACGCGGCCGGGCGGCAGGCTGGTGATCGCGTAGATCGTGACGATGGTGGTTTTGCCGGTGCGGCGGTCGGTGCGGCGGCGTTTGACCTGGATGGCCTGGGCGGCGTGGGGGAAGGGCAGGCCGGGCCGGACGGTGCAGATCTTCAGGCGGCGGATCTCGCGGCGGCCGTGGCCGCGGGTATCGGTGCGGTCGTTGAGCAGGGCGTGGCGCCAGGGCAGAGCCTTGAGCCGGCGGTGCAAGGTGGGCTGGTTGCCTTTGACGATGAATAGGTAATGGCCGCCGGAGTCGATGATCTGGCGGGCATGGGCGTGCTGGGTATGCAGGGCGTCGGCGGTGACTACCACGTCGGACAGGTCCAGGCCGGACAGCAGGGGCGCAACTGCAGGGATCTCGTTGCTCTTGGCGGTGACCTGGCGTTGGGCGACGACGGTCTGGGTGTCGTGGCGCAAGGCGGCCAGCAGGTGCACCGTGCCGTTGGCGGTGCGACTGCCGCGTAGGGTCTTGCCGTCGATGGCCAGGCCGGTCAGCGGTGGTCGGCTTTCGGGGTGGTCGGTGGCGGGCGGGCCGTCGGCGGCGAGGGTGGCCAGGTAGGTGCCGGTCGCGGTGTCGAAGGCGTCGCCGTCCAGGCGGGCGAGTAGTCGCCGCAGGGTGCTGGCGGCCAGGCGAACGGTGCCGGGGAGCCCGGCACGAGACAGGATGTCCGGGTCGTATCCGTGGATGGATCTGTTGATCGCCGCTATGGAGGTGGCTCCGCTGAGTACGGCGAGCAGGGTTAGGGCCAGCAGTGGGCCGAGTCGGTAGCGACGTCCGCGGTGGCTGCGTGGGTCGGGCAGGGTGCCCAGTACCTCGGCCAGCGCGGGCAGATCGGTCGATGGGTCGAAAGCGGGGACGTGCTCCAAGTGGCGGGCGAGCACGTTGATCGGGAATGATGGCACGCGAACGCGGCCCCTGTTCTTGATCGACTGGCTAGACACCGACGATCATCAGGGGTCGCGTTTGTCATCTCCGCATCGGGGTGGCCTCTACTGCCAGCCCGCTGCAGGGCTGCGACCGTCTCAGCAGCCGAGAACGCCTCAGCCTTGCACCTGCGGCGGGGATTTATCGATGAACCGGTAGGAATTGAGCGTCTCCAGCACCGCATGGCGCTCATCACGCGACAGCGCGTTGGGCGGGGCCGGCCGCGGCGCGGCCACCGGGGCGGGCCGGGGATTGCGCCGCCGAGTGCAGTGTCGCCCGCGAGATACCGGTCAGCCGGCAGGCGTTCGTGGTGTCGAGCATCCGCTCCAGCTGCTCGAACGCCTCGTTGATCACGCGTCCGGCTTCGCCGGCGTGCTGGGCTCCTCGCTCTCGGACAGCAGTTCCAAGAGCTCGTGTGCTTTTCCCAAGATCGCCAGCGCCTTCTTGGTCCTGGCCAGCTCCGCGGCGAGCTTCTCATTCTCCCGCCGCAGCTTGTCGGCTTCCTTCTCCGCCGGGCTCTTGGCGTCTTTGCGCACCGGCGGCTTGGGCTCCAGCGCCTGCAGGGCCCCGTGGTCGCGGGCCAGCCGCCAGTCCAGGATGTGCGTGGAATACAGCCCCTCGCGGCGCAGCAGCGCACCCTTGGCGCCCGGCTCGGTCAACGCGTCGTACTCGGCCACGATCCGCAGTTTGTAGTCCGCGCTGAACCTCCGCCGCCTGGGCCGCTCGGCCCGCGGCCCTTCCGGCTCCGAACTCACACTTCCATCATCACGCACGCCGGCACCCAGGTCGGCAGCAGTCAAAGTCACGATCGTCAACGGTCCTGTCTCGCCCTATTCGAAGCTCAGAAGGGTACTTCATCCCCATGTCTCACCCGAGCCTGCCAAAGAGGGAACCGGCAACGACCCCATCGCCACGGACGGCTCTTGGCCCTACGCTCATCCAGCTGAGTACGAATACTCACGCGCCGTTCTGGCGGCCTTTATACGCTTCGATCATGTTTCTGAAGCTGGCCACCACCGGACAGTGGCTCGAGTGGACAGCCGCCGTCGCGGCGGTCGCAGCCGCCGCTGGCCTCTGGCTCTGGTGGACGGCCCCTTGGGACAACGGCAACGACCGCTGGAAACTGGTGGCCGCCCAGTCATCGGTCACCTACGGACAGGTCATCGCCACCGGCGAGCACGACGCCTGGGCTTTCGGCTGGGACATCCTCGGCATCGGCGCCTGGCTTCCGATGGTCGACGGCCCGCACCGTCCCACAGCCTTCCACTGGGACGGCGACCGCTGGACGAAAAGCGACTTCCTGGGCAAACTCGGCGGCATCGGCCCGGTCGCCGCGTCCGCCCCCTCCAACGTGTGGGCCCTGGCCGGCGAGGACAACACCTCCGTCCTGCGCTGGGACGGACGCGCCTGGACGATCGTACAGAAGCTGCCCGCTACGGCCGGGAGCCTCGCCGTCACCGCTGACAACGACGTGTGGGTCTTCGGCGACCACACGGCCTGGCACTACAACGGCGCCACCTGGTCCGAACAGAGTGTCTCCTTCCGCGCCTTCCGGGTCAACGCCCGCTCCGCCTCCGACATCTGGGCCCTCGACGGCGACGCCCCCTGGGTGCACCACTTCGACGGCAAAGTCTGGACTCGGGTCAACCTGACCGCGGCGCTACCGAAGGCCCCGCCCCCGTCCGACGATTCCCCGCCCGACCCGACCGGCCCTCGGCTGACCGCCATCACCGCCGATCCGTCCGGCATCTGGATCACCGGGGAGATCGGGGCGTCGTCGTTCCTGCTCTACCAGACCGGTTCCGGCTGGCGCAGCGAGGACACTTCCGCGAAGGCCGGTCGCATGGTCCGTGACCTCCCACCTGTCCCCGACGGCAGGGGCGGCCACTGGTTTCTCGGCTCCACCGACATCAACGGTTACGACTCCGCCCTCGCCCACCGCGACCCCTCCGGCCACTGGACCAGCGTTCCATCCGGCGGTGAACTGACCTCGCTGTCGGCCGTCCCCGGCGGCCCGCTCCTGGCCACCGGAGTGATCGGCAAAGCTTCAGGCGTCTTCCGCAACCTTCCCTGAAGAGCACCCTGCAGAAGCAACCAGTCGGACATGACTTGACAGGTTAGGCAGATCGGATGTCTGCGATCTTCGCGTTCGTAGCGCGACGCTCTATCCACTGAGCCACACGGGCGTTGAGGCGAAGCTACTGGGTCACCCCGACAGCCTCACCCCGGTAACGCGACGCCCGAGCACCCATCTAGGCAGGCGAACCACGCCAGCGGCTCGCACCGGACCTGAACCGAGAACGGAAGCTGCTGGCTGGCCGCCTAACCGGTGGCGCTCCGGACGCTACCGGCCTTCGGGGAGGATCGGGCTGGGTGTCTCATTCAATCTGAGGCATTCGGCGTTTTGTCTCACGTATCTGAGGCATGATCGTCGTTCTTGCTTCACTGCGAGCAACCTGTGTAGAGACATCAGCGCTGCTCAGAGCTTCACCAGGGTGGCTACTGCGGCGGTTCCGCGGGCGGCTCAGCGGCCGTCCGGCGCTCGCGTTCCTGCTGCAGGCGCTCTTTCAGGTGGACGGGTGCCAGAGGCAGCCGCTGGAGCCGGGTGAGTGGTGCGTCCTCGTCGTTCTGGGCGAGGAGCAGCAGGTTGTCGGCGAGCCGGGTGAGCCTTCTGGTCTCCTCCGCGGCACCTGCCACCGCCAGGGTGAGTTCGGCCCTGCTGCGGCCGGGCCGGGTGGCGAGGTCGAGCTCCGCCTGCAGTACGGCGAGCGGACTGCGCAGTTCGTGCCCGGCCTCGGCGACGAAACGGCGTTGCCGCCACAACGAGGACTGCAGGCGGGCGAGCAGGTCGTTGAAGGTCAGGGCGAGCGCGGCGATCTCGTCTCGGGTGCGCGGCACGTCGAGGCGGGCCGCCGGGTCGCGGACGTGCATGTCCGACGCCGTCCGGCGCATCCGCTCCACCGGGCGCAGGGCCGTACCCGCCAGCAGCCAGACGCCGGCCGCGCCGAGGAGGGCCAGGCCGGTCGCGCCCACCGCCAGATCCTGGCGCACCCGGGCCAGCGCGGCCGTCGCCGGCTCCAGCGAGCCGCCGACCAGGACCACCCAGACGCCGGAGGAGCGGGCCACCGTCTGGGTGAGAAGCCGTAGCGGTTCGCCGTTGAGATCCCGGGTGAGGTGGCCGGGGGCGCGCCGGGCGGTATCCAGCTCGGCGGGGGTGAGCAGCGGTCTGCCTCCGATGGATTCGGACGCCACGGCCAGGGCTCCGCCCGGGGTGAAGACCTGGGTGAACGTGGCTCGCGATGAACTGATCCGTTCCGGCTCGTCCTGGAAGTCGAGGGCGGCGCCGTTCTCGGACACGATCTGGGTGACCTCCTCCGCCCGGCTCTCCAGGGCGGCGTCCATGGAGGCGATCAGGCCGGTCTGCATCTGTCGTTCGAACACCACCTCCCCGCCCGCGGCAAGAAGGATCGTGGCGAGAAGGTAGGCCAGCAGCAGCCGGATCCGGATCGGCACGCTAACTCCCGCACGGATCGCGCAACCGGTAACCGGCGCCGCGCACGGTCTCCAGATCGGCGCGTGCGAACGGCCGGTCGATCTTCCGTCGCAGCAGCCCGACGTACTGGTCGACGACGTTCGACACGTTGTCGTAGGCGAAGTCCCACACGTGCTCCAGGATCTGGGTGCGGCTCAGCACTACGCCGGGGTGCCGCAGGAATAGCTCCAGGACCGCGAACTCCTTGGCCGCGAGCTCGATCTCCGTCTCGCCGCGCCACGCGCGCCGTGACGCCGGATCCAGTCGCAGGTCCCCGACCTGGAGCACCGCGGGCCGCTCGTGGGCGCCACGCCGGATCAGGGCGCGGATGCGGGCCGCCAACTCGGGGAAGCTGAACGGTTTGGCCAGGTAGTCGTCGGCTCCGGCGTCCAGGCCTTGGACCCGGTCCGCCACGGCGTCGAGGGCGGTCAGCATCAGCACCGGCGCCCACCGCTCGGCGGCGCGCAGACGCCTGCAGACCTCGAATCCGTCGAATCCGGGGAGCATCACATCCAGCACGATCGCGTCGTAGTCGTGTTCGGTCGCCCGCCACAGGGCGTCCTCGCTGTGGGTGGCCACATCGACCGCGTAGCCCTCTTCTGTCAGACCGCGCCGTAGGAGAACGGCCATCTGCGCGTTGTCCTCGACGACCAGTAAGCGCACGTCACACCTTCCCTACATCTATGCGTGGCTAGCGTCGCCACACGTCAGCGACATCACGAAGGGAAGTAACCGCACTATGAGAAAGACCCCGATCACCGTAGGCGCCCTGATCACTGCCTCGATCCTCACCCTGGGGGTCGGTTTCGGCGCCGCCTCGTCCGCGGCGGCGCAATCCCCCGCCGGCACTGCCGTGACCGGCACCCGGCTCCATCCGGTCCAGGTGGCGCCCACGCCCGATCCCGCGGACTCGACCGAACCCGCGGAATCCGCGGAGCCCAAGGGCGACACCTCCGAGGGAGCAACCGAACAGGGCGAGACGGGCGAGCAGGCGGACTCGACCGAACCCGCGGAGTCGGCCGAGCCCAAGGGCGACACCTCCGAGGGAGCGACCGAGCAGAGCGAGACGGCGGACGGCACGAACCAGAAGGGCGAAGCGGGCGAGCAGGAGGACAGCACCGCCCAGGACGCCACTCCCGAAGGCTCCGCAGGGTAGGACGTCACCCCTCGGTGCCGGTCTGACGGTGAGACCGGCACCGGGAAAAAGCCCCGATCCTTCCACCGGCCGCCGGTCTTTCCCGGCGACCCTGGATCGAGCGGTGCACCCGGTGGCCGGATTGCGGCGCCGGGTGCACCCGCGCGGCGCATCACCGCGAACCCTCCGTGGCCGCGGAATGCTCCTGGCCGTCGCCGGGGGAACGTGCCAGACACCGCCGCCACAACGCGATCACTGTGAGAGCTCCAGCAGGCGCGACCAGGAGGGAACCGATCACGTCGCTCGGATAGTGCACCCCGAGATAGAGCCGGGCCAGTGCCTGCGCCGTCACCAGGACCACGCCCACGATCACCACCGGACGGAACCAGCGACTGCCGTAGGCGAGGACACCGAGGGCCATGACCATGGACACCGTGATGGACACGTGCCCGCTGGGATAGCTGTCGTGGCCGTACTGGAGAACGAGCTGGTGGTCGAGGGGCGGACGTGGCCGGGCCACCACCGCTTTGAAGATCGAATTGGCGCCCCAGCCCGCTGCGATCACCGAGGCCGTGACCACGGCGGTGCGGCCCCGTCCGACCGCGATCAGCACGGCCGCGAGCAACGCGATGAGGCAGATCGCCGCCATCGTGGAGAAGGCGAGGTCGAGCCCCCGGGCGATCACCGTCAGCCATGGCGTGCGGACGGTTTGCACCATCTCGTCGAGGCGGAGGTCGGTGCGTGTCCAGCCCGGTGCCCTGGAGAGTGTGCCCAGGGCGGCGGCGGGAACCAGCAGCAGGACGGGCAGGCGGAGCGCTCCGAAGATCGAGGGAGCGGACGCTCTCTCCCGGTGGCCGGCTGTCTGGGGCTGCTTCATGAGGTATCCCCGATCACAGGTCTCGCAGGACGGTCAACGGCGGGCGCCGGGCGGCTCGTACGGCCGCCGTCCCCGCGCCCGCGATCCCTAGAACGCCGACGGCGGCGACGCCACCGAGGTAGGTCCAGGGCACGGACAGCGCGCTCGGCGGCGGGTCGAAGACGCCGGTGAGGACGCTGACCAGCATCTGCGACAGCGCCCAGCCGCCCAGCCCTCCGAACAGGGCGGTCCCGGCCCCGACGAGAAGGACCTCTGTCCAGACGAAGGCGCCGAGCTGGCGGGAGCGCGCGCCCAGGACCGTGGCGAGGGCGAAGGTACGGCGCCGCTCGGTGAAGCCCATGATCAGTAGTAGTGCGGTCGCGGCGACGGCGAGTCCGAGGGCGAAGGTCAGCTCGATGGTGGTGAGGCCGCCGAGATCGACGGCGGTGAGGCTGGAGCCGATCACCCGCCGGGTGGTGTCCAGGTCGGTGATCTGCGGCTGTGGGCCGAGTGCGGAGCGGAGCCGGTCGGCGACCGTGTGGGCGGACGTGCCGTCGGTGGTGACCAGGAAGGCGCCGACGGTGTCGGAGCCGGTCTGCGCTGCCACGTAGGCGGCGTTGGCCACCAGGAAGCTGTCGCGCGGAGCGGTGGGGAACTCGGCGGCGATGCCGGCGTAGTGGAAGTCGACGTCGTGGAACTGCTTGGTGCGGCCGTCCTGGAGGCGGAGCCGGAGCAGATCGCCGATGTGCAGCTGGAAGTCGTGGACGGTCTCCTGACTCACCAGGATCGCGTCGGGCCGGCGGGCGAGCCGGTCGATCAGCTCGCGGGCGGTGCCCCCGATGAAGTAGGCGTCCTCCAGCCGGGTGGTGCGCGGCAGGGTCGCGGGGCGGATGCCGTACAGGTCCTGCAGGTCGGCGCCGACGTAGGCGAATCGGTGCTGGAGCGGCTCCACCGCCGCCACGCCCTGGACGGCGGCGATCTGACGTTCCTGCGACGGGGGGATCTGAGCGCCGGGCGATTCGCTGACGGTTACGTCGGCGCCGTTGGTGAGCTGCGCGTCGGCCAGCGCCTGCCGGCGGTAGGTGGCGTCGAAGGTGGCCGTGGAGGTAGCGAACATCACGGCCAGCGCCGCGATCGCCACCGTCCTGGTGACCAGCCGCCGCTGCCGAGACAGGGTGGCGGCGACGGTGCCGGCCAGACCGGAGGCGAGAGGCCGGGCAAGCCTCCTGATCAGGCCTCGCGAGCCGAGTGTCAGATAGGTGAGCCGCCAGATCAGCAGGCCAGAACCAGCCCACAGCAGCGCGGGGCCAGCGAACGCCCAGTAGTCGACCGAGATCTGCGGGACGCCTTCGGGCACCAGGACCAGCTGGTAGCCGCTCTGGCTGGTGACCAGGAACACCGCCGCCGAGCCGAGCAGGAGCCAGCCGTCCAGGCCGTACCTCATCCACCACGGCGACCGGGGTGCTCCGATGGTGCGGCGGGCGGAGGCGACGGTGATCGTGCGGGCGTCCCGCACCGCCGGGAGCAGGGTCGTCGCCCCCGCGATGAGCAGACCGGCGATGGCCGCGAGCGCTCCCCCGCCCGCCACCGTCACCGCCGTCGCGCCGAAGCCCGCCGAGCCGAAGGCGAGCAGGCCGATGGTCGCGGCCAGACCCAGCCCGGCGAGCACGCCGGCCACGCCGGCCACGATCGCCTCGGCCAGGGCCAGCCGGACCAGCGCGCGGGTGCTCGCTCCCCGGGTGCGGAGCAGGGCCTGGTCCGCGCGGCGCCGTACCGCTCCCGACCCCGTGATCGCGGCGGTGAGCAGGGCGGCGAGCATCGCGCCCGGCAGGCCGAGGAAGAGAAAGAGGATCTGGGCGTAGAGGGCGTCGGAGCGGGCGGCGTCCAGGGCCGCGCCGAGGTTGTCACCGACCAGTCCCGCACCGGCCAGCCACACCTCCAGATTGCGGGCCGCTCCGGTGACCTGCTCGTAGGCGGCCGCGGGATCGTTGGGCAGGCGGTGAGACAGCCGGGCGTGGAACTGCTGGCGGGGCGGCGCGCCATAGAGCTTCTCCAGCTGATCGGCCGGCAGCAGCAGCACGTTGTCCGGAGGGGCCTGGGGCTGGGCTCCCGGAGGGGCGCCCATCTTCTGGAACAGGGAGTCCGCTTCGGGCAGGTCGACGATGCCGTCCACTCGGACGGTGGCGTCGGGCTTCCCGGCACGGTGCAAGGTGATCGTGTCGCCCGGACCGGCGTGCAGGTTGGCGGCTGTCTGCTGGGCGAGCAGCGCTCCTTGCGGGAATCCGGTGAGGGGCCGCAGCTCACCGGGAAAGACCCCGGTGTAGTCGGCGGGCAGGCCGAGCACCTGTCCGGCACCGGTGGTGAGTACCTGGCCGCCCTGGCGGGATTCGAACCCGGTGACGGCTGCGAAGCCGACCGGGCGGACGGCCTCGATTCCGGGAGCGTGCTGGAGGGCTTGTGCCACAGCGGTGGGGTCGGCGCCGGGTTGGACCTCGATCTGCCAGTCCACCGGAACCCGCTGGACGGATCGTGCGGTCATGGTGGATTTGGCCGCCGAAAGGAAAACGCCCAGCGAGGCCAGCAGCGCGACGGCGACGGCGATGCCGGCCGCCGCCGCGATGAGCCGTCCGGTGCGGCGCGCCAGCAGGCCACGCAGCCAGATCAGGGGCCTTCACCCCGAGGTGTGGACATCTTGAGTGCCAGATCATAGAGATCTGGAGACCAAGGAGTTCCTCGTGGCCATGAAGGCCTACTCAGTTGAGTTCAAGACAGACGCCGTCGCGTTGTATCTGTCGGACCCGTCGCGGACGTACGCGTCGGTGGCCAAGGACCTGGGCGTCAACCGTGAGACGTTGCGCCTGTGGGTGCACCAGGCGCGGTCTGCCGGCACTGCTCCGAAGACGGGCTCGGTGAAGAGGCCGCCGACGGGATTGGTAACCTCCGGCAACGTGCTGGAAGAGGAGAACAAGCAGTTGCGGGCCCGGATCCGGGAACTGGAGCTGGAGCGCGAGATTTTGCGGCGGGCGGCCAAGTATTTCGCCGGGGAGACGAACTGGTGAGTCGCTTCCAGTTCGTTGCCGATCACCGTGACGCCTTCGGGGTGAAGCGACTGTGCCGAGTGCTGGAGGTCTCCCGGTCGGGGTTCTATCGGTGGGTGGCCGCCACACCGGCGAGGGCGGTGCGGACGGCGGCCGACGCTGCGCTCGCGGCGGAGATCAGGCAGATCCACGCCGACTTCGATGGCACCTACGGCAGCCCGCGGGTGACTGCCGAGCTGCGCGATGCGGGCCGGCGGGTCAATCACAAGCGGGTGGCGCGGATCATGCGGGTCTTCGGCATCGTCGGGCTGCATCTGCGTAAGAGGGTCCGCACCACGGTGCCCGAGCCCTCCCATCAGAAGATGCCCGACCTGATCAAGCGGGACTTCACCGCGGCCGCGCCGAACCAGCGGTACGTGGGCGACATCACCTATCTGCCCGTCGGTGAGGGACAGTTCTTGTATCTCGCGACGGTGCTGGACCTGCATTCACGTCGCCTGGCTGGTTGGTCGATCGCCGATCACATGCGCACCGAGCTGGTGACCGACGCGCTGCGGGCAGCCGCCGCCACGCGGGGTGGTGACCTGGCCGGGGCGGTCTTTCACTCCGATCACGGGGCGCAATACACCTCCGCCGACTTCGCCGCCGTGTGCAAGGAGTTCGGTGTTCGCCAGTCGATGGGCGCCGTCGGGACAAGCGCGGACAACGCTGCCGCCGAGGCGTTCAACGCCACTCTCAAACGCGAGACGCTGCAGGGCGCCAAACGCTGGTCCTCGGCCCGCCAGGCTCGCCTGGAGGTCTTCAAGTGGATCACTCGCTACAACACCCGAAGGAGGCACTCCAGCCTGAACTACCTCAGCCCGATCACCTACGAGCAGCGGTCCGATAGGGTCCTGCTCGCCGCATGACAGCTGGTGTCCACATTTTGGGGCCAAGGCCCCTTTCCCTGCACCTCGATCACTTGGCGGGTCTTGTCGAGTTCGGCGCGCAGCCGCTCAACCTCGCCCTCCAGCGTGTCGATCTTCTTATCGCGTGGATCGGCCTTGGGGCGGCCGACCGGCCGGGCCAGAGCCTCGCTCGCGCCATGGTCTCGGGCTGTCTTCCAACTGGAGATCAACGACGAGTACAGGCCTTCCCGGCGCATCAGCGCGCCCTTGCCGGCCTTGTCGAGCTGGTCGTACTCCGCCAGGATCCGGGCCTTGTAGGCCGCGGTGTATCGGCGGACCGCAGCCCGCTCACGCACCTGCGGGTCAGGGATTTGCGGATCCAGCTTGCTTGCTTCCACGAAGGGATGTCTCCTTCCCCGCCCTCGATACAGAGTTTTATGCCTACTTGCTACCTCTGTCCATTTTGGCAGGGAGGGGACACCGCCTGGTCGTCGAAGCGTTCGAGGTGCGGCGGCAGGTGGGCGCCGGCGGCCTCGCCCTGGTCCCGGGAAAGGGCCCGTGCGGGCGGGTATCTGCTCGGCCAGGTCCTCATGGGTGAGGGCTTCGGCCAGCACGCACACCAGTTTGTGTTCGATGGCGCTCTGCAGCAGGCATCCCCAGCCGGTGGACGCTGGCAAAAGGAGCGAGAGCTGCCGCCGGTCGGCGCAGCGTGGGCCGGGCCGACACAGCAGGGTCAAACCAGCACGTGCCGCTGACTCATCGGCGGCGCGGCTGTCGCCGGGTACGGGGGCGGGCCTCAGGCGGGGCTCGACGGTCACCGGATCACCGTCAGCAGCGTGTCGAGCTGCTCGGCGATGGCCCGCGGGTCTCCTCCGGCTTGGATCCGGTAGCAGGGCACCTGCTCGGCCAAAGCGGCGACGGCAGCATCTACGCGCTGCGGGCCGCCAGGGGCGGGAAACAACCAGTGGTTGATGCGGGAGCTGACGCCACCGGTGAGATCGCGCATGAACAAGCGGGTCGCTGCCAGAGTATGCGCGACCTCGTGCGGTGAGACGGCAGTGGCGCGCGCGCCAGTACGAGCGGGGTCCAGATGCGGCCACACCATCAGGTGCGGGCGGCAAGAGGCGGCGAGAGCTCCACCGTGCAGCAGCCGCGGAAAGTCCTGCGGCGGGATGCTGACCTTGTCGGGCCAGCGCCACAACTGCTCGGCGGTCAGGTTTTGGGCCGGGGCGGGGATGAGGTCGGCCAGTTCGGGGATGGCGCTGAGCATACCGACGCCGGCGCGTATCCGGTCGGGCCAGGGGTAGGCGGTGAGCTGGGTATTGCCGGGCTGGATGAGCAGGCGATCATTGGTGACGTAGTCGGCGCCCAGGTGCCGCAGCGCCGCCAGCAGTGTGGTGCTCTTCCCGGCGCCGCGGGGCCCGCAGATGATCACACCCTTTCCGGTGATGGACAGGGCGGCGGCGTGCGCGTACACCGCACCATCCGCCAGGAGTTGCCCGGTCATGGCTTGGCGGGTCAGCCGGTGACACCAGAAAGAGGCCGCCTGCGGGCTCGCGCAGTAGACGGCCACCTCGCCGAGGTCAGCGGATGCGCAGATGAGCGTCATCTGATCTTCGACCCAGTACAGGGTGGCCGTGCTCGCCGGGCAGGACGGCGGCGTTCAGGTTCGGGCCGATCCCCCGGCGCGGGGCTGCAGAAAACAGTGCGTTCAGCCGTGTGGTATTCAGCTGCGGTGCGTGGTGCACGCTCAGCTGCCGGGCTGCGGGTGGGCGCGGCCGCGGGCGCGCGTAGCACCACAGCAGGTCGCGGGCGTATGCGGCGGCCGCAGCGACATTGGTGGTCAACCGCACAGAGGCGTCGGCTTGGATGAAGGTGTCGCTGATGGGGGCTGCGCCGCTGGCGGGGTACAGATCGGCGGTGAGGTAGCTCAGAGGCGTCGGCTCGCTCACGGGTGACTCTCCTGGAGCGGCTGGGTCGCCGTCGGCCCGAGCACGAGCTCGGGCTTCGGACCGACGGCGGGCGCGGGCTCAGTGAGGGTAAGACGTTGAGGTAGCGGAGCGTTTGGAAAGGCGTGCGCGGCTGCCCGCTGCAAGAGCGCGATGCCTTCGCATGTCGCGTGGAGGTGCCAGGCCGCCAGGTCGCCAGCGGTGAGGTGCTCGGCGAGCCAGGGCTGTGAATCGGCGTCGACTGGCTCACCCCACCAAGATGGCCGATCGGTGGGGCTGGCGGGCTGCGGGTTCTGTGTCCGGACTCCGGTGAGAGCCGGGACAGCTGCGCCGCCCACATGCCCTGACAGTACTGCTGCTCCTCGATACGGGCCTGGTCGTGCTGCTCTACTGCGGTCGCGAGCCGTTGACGCAGCTCGGCCGCCACCCGATCGACCTCGGCGCGCACCTGGGCGAGCTCGGCGGCGGCCTCGGCGCGGACGGCGGCGGTCTCCTGCCGGACCGCGGTCAGGGTCGTCTGGGCCCCAGCATGTGTTCATCCCCCGCTGGTGGGCCACCCCACCCGGCGCGGCCCGGGGACAGTGGGAGCTACGCGATAAGACCCCGGAAAGCTATTTGGCCGGGCTCCACCTGCGAGGCGCAATCTTATGGATCCGAAGCCTGCGGCCCACCTAAGATCCGAACTTCGAACAGGCCCTAATGATGCGCCTTCACCTTAAGATCTGACCGCCTCTTGCCAGTGAGCCTCAATGGAATTACGGTCGGGACCGTTAACTAGCATGGAGGCATCGTGAGACTTCGTCTGGCGGCCGTGGCCGCCGCCCTCTTACTCATTCCCACTCCCGCCCTGGCCGAGCAGACCGCCGCAGCGGCTCCTCCGGCCGGCTGCGGCTTTCAGATCCTCGGGCCAATGCCGCTCGTCGGCGCCACGACCGCGGGCACCGCACTCGACGCCGATTATCCGGACGGTCCGCGCGTCTACTCGGTGACCTCCAGCGCGTCCGGCCCGGCGCTGCTGGGCATCCGGAACGCGCTCGACGGCACGCTGATCGCCGAGCGGCCGCTGCCGCTCGCGCTGGGCTCGTGGGCGGTCACCGTCGCCCCCGACCACTCGGTCTACGTGGGCTCCTACAACGCCACCGTGGGTGCGATGGGCCGCCTGTTCCGCTACGTTCCGAGCACCGACCAGGTGATCGAGGCGGGCATCGCCGTACCCGGGGAGACCTTCGTCTGGACGGTGGAGGCCAGTCCGGACGGGAGGTACGTCTACGGCGGCACCTCCCCCACGGGCAAGCTGTTCCGCTATGACGTGGCCAGTGGGCAGACCACCGACCTGGGCAGCCCGGTCCCCGGTCAGCAGTTCGTCCGCGACCTGGCGACCGGCGACGACGGCACGCTCTACGTGGGCATCGGCTCCCAGACCATGAAGATCGCGGTGGTGGGACCGGACGGCGTCACCAAGAAAATCATCGACGCCCCGATCGAGGGCGCCGGCTACGCCTACGACCTCGACGTGGCCGGGCGTTACCTGCTGGTGCGGTTCGTCACCACGCTGTCGACCAACCCGATGGGAATCTACGACCTGAAGGAGGGCCGCTGGACGCACGTCATCGACGACGTCGACAGCCTGACCGTGGGCGGCGGTGTGCGCGGGCACGAGGCCTATCTCTTCCAGAACGACGAGCTGGTCAAGGTCGACCTGAAGAAGGGCCGGGTCACGAAGCTGGGCTTCACCGACTTCGGCGGCGGTGCAGCGCGCACGCTCGGCTGGGTCGGCCGCACGCTGGTCGGCACCGCCTCGACCGGCAAACTGTGGACCTACGACCTCAAGCGCGGTAAGGCCACGACGTTCGAGACGACGCTGACCGGGCAGCCCGTCAGCGTCCGGTCGATGGCCGTCGGCCCCGACGGCCGCATCTACGGGGGCGGCTTCTTCACCGGCGGCCTGGCCGCCTACGACACCGCGACCGGCCAGACGCAGTTCTGGCCGAACGTCGGTCAGAGCGAGGGCATCGTCACCCACAAGGGCAAGCTGTACCTCGGCGTCTACCCCGGCGCGCGGATCTACGAGTTCGACGGCGCCGAGCCCAAACTGCTACTCAGCCTGACCGAGCAGGAGCAGGACCGGCCGTTCGCGATGGTCTCGGCGGGCGACCTGCTGGCCTTCGGCACCGTGCCCAAGACCGGCGCGGCGGGTGGCGCGCTCGGCCTCTACGACCCCGCCACCGGCAACACGGTGATCAGGCGGAACATCATCCCCAACCACAGCATCATCGGCCTGGCCTACCGCGACGGCGTCGTCTACGGCGCGACCTCCGCCTTCGGCGGGCTGGGCCGCCCGCTCGACACCGCCGCATACGTGTTCGCCTACGACATCGCGACCGACACCGTGAAGTGGAAGACCGCGCCCGTGCCCGGTGACCTGGCGCTCGGCTCGATCACCTTCGACGAGACCGGCCATCTGTGGGGCATGACGCCCGACGCGGTGTTCGAGATGGACCCGGCGACCGGCCAGACGCTGCGTACGGCCAAGCACCAGGAGTATCCCTGGGCCGCGCAGACGCAGGTCTGGCTGGACACCAGCATCGAGGCCCACGCGGGCGCGATCTGGGCCAAGGCGCAGGGCAAGGTCTACAAAGTCGACCGGACGACACTGGCCTTCAGCCTGATCGCCCGGCCGATCTCCCTCATGGTGAAGGCGCCCGACGGGCACCTCTACCTGTCCCGCAACGAGAACTTCTACACCTACCGGATCTGCGGCTCGTAACGCAGGAGCCTCGGCCCCTCGGCGAAGTAGACGTCCCCGGACCTGTGCACCGCGAGCTGGTGCACAGGTCCTTCCCTCAATACGGTGTGCCGCCCCGTCAGCGGGTTGAGCGAGAACACCGATGAGCCCGCGTGCGTGCCGTACAGGGTGAGGTCGCGGAGGTTGTAGACGAGTTGCCCGGCGGCGCTCTTACTGTCCGACAGCGTGACCCGGGAGACGACCTTGCGCAGCAGCGGTCTGACCGCGAACACCTCGCCGCCCGCGATCCCCCACAGCCGGCCGAGGGCGTCGAAGGTCAGTCCTGAGATGGCGGGCTTGCCCGGCGCAGGCGTCATCTCCCACAACAGGCGGTTCTCCCGGACCGACCAGGCGAACAGTTTGGCCTCCGTCTGCGTCGGCGGGGTCGCCGTCTGGCCGCTGTAGATCGAGGTGCCGCCGTAGACGACGCCGTCGCGGTAGGCCAGCGAGACGATGGACTGGTCCTTGACCACGTTGCGCTGGGCGGTCTTCAGCACGCCCTTCTCCGGGTCCCACAGGGCGAACACCCCGCCGAGCTGGCCGAGGTCGGGCATGGTGCCGACGGCAAGGTACTTCCCGGCCGAGACCATCGCGCGGGGCCTGATCTGCTTGTCGGCGGCGAAGTCGAAGAGCCTGGCGGGGTTGGGTGCGGGCCCGGCCTCGGGGCTGGGCGAGTATTCGGTGCTGTTCCACGGCAGCTTGGGGTCATAGGCGTAGACGCGGGCCTCGGGATAGGCGCCGACATACAGCTTGCCCTGGTGCGAGACCATGTCCTCGCTCTGGGAGAAGGTGTGGAACTCCTGCGTCTGCCCGGTCTTGGGGTCGATCGCGGCGAAGCCGCCGTTGAGGAAGCCACCGGCGTACATCCGGTGGTCGGGGCCCTCGGACAGGGCGGTGATGTCGATCGGCTCGCCGCGTACGGCGGTCTGCACGAACGACTTGGCGCCGGTCTGCGGGTTGTAGCGGAACATCAGGCCGCGCCAGAGCATCCCGACGATGCTCCTGCCGGGGTAGTCGGGCAGGCCCAGCTCGGCCCAGCCGATGCCGCGTGAGTTGGCGACGCGGCCGGTGATCGGCATGCCGGTGCCGGTGACGGCACGGGTGCGCGGGTCGTAGCGGACGAGCTCGCCCGATTTGATCATGTAGACCCGGCCCTGCTCGTCGGGCGCGGAGACGTCGAGGCCGTGGGCGGCGTCGAGCGTGTCGACCCATGCGCCCGCGGCGATGTCCCACACGTGCATGGGGCCCGGGCTCGCACTGCCGAACCGCACGTACAGGTAGCCGTCGATGGCGTTGACGTCGTAGGCCCACTGGCCGGCCGGGTCGAAGCCGTCGGGCAGTGGGAGCTGCTTGGAGACGCCGCTGGCGGCGTCCACCTCGAACAGGGCAGCCGGGGCCTCCATGCCCGCGTAGATCTTGCCGCCCGCCGTGGAGACGCTACGGACGTAGGCGTGGGTGGGAGACAGCCTGCCGTAGTCGCGCACGCCGGTGGCGGGGTCGTAGCCGAACAGCCGCCCGCCGGGTGAGGTGCCGCCGTAGACGGTGGCGCCCTGGCCGGGTGCGACGGTCCAGATGAAGTTCTCCGAGGCGACCGGGCGGCCGAGGTCGCGCACGCCGTCCTGCTCGGTCCAGCGGTAGAGACGGCCGTCGCCGTAGCCGCCGACGTAGACGCTCCCGTCGGGAGTGACGTCGACGGCCCAGGAGCCGCCCGCGCCCGGCAGGTCGTAGCGGGCCACCTCGGCGCCGGTGGCCGGGTCGATGGCGTTGAGATGGGCGGGGACGCCCGAGGAGGCCGCCCACAACACGGTCTTGCCACCGGGACCGGGAGCGACGACACCGCCGATGAGCAGGACGTCCTGCAACGGGACGCCCAGCTCGGTGATTTTGCCTCGGGCGCGGGCCTCGGCGGGTCCCTGGAGCGCCAGCACGGCGGATGCCGCGACGACGATCGCTAAGAATTTCCTGATTAGGGTCATGACCGGAAACCTAGAAACAGCTAATCTTTCCGTCAAGGGTTAATTTCGGTAACGACCGAATTGGAAAGACTCATGCGTCTGCTTCTCCTGTCCCTGCTCCTCCTCCCGTTCCTGGCCGCCCCCGCCCAAGCCGCCGCGCTGCCCGGCGGCAAGGCCTACTTCGTCGTCGCACTCGGCCACCTGCGCGCGACCTCGCACTCGAACTGGGTCAGCCTGGGCAGCTACACCTTCGGCATGAACGGCTCGGTCAGCGCCGTCGTCTACCACTGGTCGCAGACCACGCCGGTGCGGCGCGCCGGCACCGGTACCGTGCCGTCGGGCGACTGCTCGCAGCCGGTCAGCACGGCCGCCCCCACTCTGGTCCGGCCGTGCGAGGTTCTGACCGCCGGCGGGTTCATGGGCGCGCCGAACCAGTCCAGGACGGGCACCTTCGGCGTGGCCGACGGCGTCGTCACCATCAACTGGACCGACACCCAGGGCGGATCCCAGCAGTGGTATGTCACCGACGGCCCCGGGATGGCGGGCCTGACCTACAAGTACGACACCAAGGCCCAGCAGTACGGCCAGGGCTACGGCTTCGGCAGCAACAGTCCCTTCACCGAGCGCCGGGCGATGAGCAGCGTGCGATCCTTCCCCGGCACCCTCAAGCAGGACCTCAAGACCTGGGCGCATGACCAGCTCGGCTCCTCCACCGGCCAGACCTGGACGCACACCGCCTACACCACCTGCACCACGACGACCTGGTGCCTGACCTATCGCCAGCCCAACTCCTCCGCCGTCTGCCAGGAGAGCGGCTGCCCCGGCTACGGCGGCACGCCGGGCGGCGGCGGTGACAGCTCGCTGCAGAACTACGTCGTCAAGGTTTCCAGCTACGACCGGCGCGACACCTACTGGCACTGGTGCACCTGCCTGGCCAAGGTCCGCAGCGAATCCTGCTACACGGGCAACTCACACGTGAAGCCGATGCTGCAGATCATCGACGACGACGGTGCCTTCCACGGCTGGGTCGGCGCCGAGGCCTCCTTCTCCTCCGTCGGCGCCGTCTCCGGCGACATGCTCGGTGTCTTCCGCATCACCCACTTCCGCCCCTGACGAATAGAAAACCTCCGTCACCGGGCGGCGCCGACCACGACCGGATGCTCGCGAGCCCCGTCCAGGCCGGTCATCACCGGGCCGCGAGCACCTTGGCCAGCGCCTCGGCAAGGTCTACGGGACCGGAGGCGTCGTCCATGAGCATCTGCTGGCGCACCCACACCACGCTCCGCGCGGCCTCCTCGGCCGCCGGGCACGGCTCGACCCGCGCCCCGGCATCGGTGAGGGCGGCCATCGTGCCGAGGGGCGGGTAGCCGCCGTCGAGCGGCACTCCCTCGGCCGCCATCGCCGCGAGCAGGAACTCCCGCTCAACGGGGGCCTCCACGCGCAGCATCAGCAGGTGGCGTGAGTCGCGGGTGGTCCCCGCGGGCTGAGGCAGCACACTCACGGGGAGGTCACCAAGGTCGAGCGCGGCGACGAAGGCCTCACGCCGCGCGATCTCCTCCTCCAGCCGCTCCAGCCACGGCAGCAGCAGCGCCGCCTGGATCTCGGTGAGGCGCAGGTTCCAGCCGACCTCCGGGTGGCCGTACCACTCACCGCCCAACCGCCTGCCCACGTTGCAGGCCGACCAGATCGCACCGTGCACGGCCTCGTCACGACAGACGATTACGCCGCCCTCGCCCGCGGTCATCGCCTTGCTCGACTGGAAGCTGAACACCCCGGCGTCGCCAAGTCCGCCGACGGGCCTGCCGTGGTAGGTCGCCCCGTGGGCCTGGGCGCAGTCCTCGACGACTTTCAGGCCGTGCCGCACGGCGACGGCGTTCAGCGGGTCCATGTCCACCGGGCTGCCGGCCAGGTGGACCGGCATGACCGCGGCGGTCCGGCCGGTGACGGCTGCCTCAACCGCCCCGGCCGACAGGTGCAGGTCCGCCGGTTCGACGTCGACGATCACCGGAACGGCTCCGGCCAGCAGCACGGAGGTGGCCGAGGCGACGAAGGTGTAGGCCGGGACGATCACCTCGTCGCCCTGACCCACCCCCAGTCCACGCAGTGCCGCGAACAGGCCGAGCGTGGCGTTGGCGACCGTGACCCCGTACGGCGCGCCGGACCGGCGGGCGAACTCCGCCGCCAGGTCCGCGCAGAGCGTGCCCTGGGTGGCGCCCCACAGGCCGCTCTCCAGAACCTCGGTGACCAGCTCGCGCTGCGCGCCGGACAGCGGAGGCGGCCACGAGGGCCACGGCTCGGTGCGCACGGGCGTGCCACCGTCGATGGCGAGTTTCATGCTGACGTTTCTCCGGTGTGGCGGACGAGACGGGGGCCGAGGACGCGGGCGAGATTGCCGCCCTGGATGAGCGCCCGGTGGGGTTCCGGGAGCGGGGCGAGCGCGACCCGGCCGAAGCCGACGCGCTGGTCGAGGAAGCAGGCGTCGGTGCCGAACACGACCCGGTCGGCGCCGGTGAGGGCGGCGAGGCGGGCGATCCAGCGACCGGTCATCTTCGATCCGCAGATCTCCAGCAGGACCGACGGGTGGCCGGCCACGACCTCGGCAGCACCGCGGAAGCCGTACGGCCAGAGCCCGGCGTGCCCCATGAGCAGCGGCACCTCCGGGTGGCGGGCGGCGACGGTGGCGAACATCTCCGGGGAGTTCCACGGCGAGTCGGTCTGGCCGTGCGCGAGCACGGGCAGACCGAGCTCCCACACCGGCTCGTACAACCGGTCATCGAGGCGGCATTGATGCACGTCGGGATGGAGTTTGACGCCCCAGACGCCGGGCGCGTCGGCCAGCGGGGTGCGGTGGTGGGGGTTGTAGACCTGCCAGACGCCGAACCTGCCGGGGTGGGCGGCGGCGGCCGCGAAGGCGCGGCGGTTGCCCTCGACGGCGTCGGGTCCGACCGCGAGCAGGTCGCTGATGCCGGTCGCGGCGATGCCGACCTCGTCCATGGTGGCGATCAGGCCCTCGGCGGAGGGGTCAGGGATGAGGAAGTCGGGCCAGCTGCCGATGTGGCCGTGCGCGTCGAGAATCACAGCAGGCCCTCCAGCGATCCGGCAACGATCCGGTCGACGTCGTCCTGGCCCAGGTCGAGGTGGTCCAGCAGGTAGCGGGGCCCGCAGTCGTCGGCGACCGGCGCGCCGGTGCCGAACACGAGCCGGGCCGCGCCGAAGCGCTCGGCCAGCCACTCGACACCGCCCTGGGTGTTGACGGTGCCGATCTCCAGCCACAGGCCAGGGATCTCGGTCATCAGCTCGGCGATCACGCGCAGCCGGCGGTAGCCGGGGTTCAGCAGCAGGATGCGCAGATCGGGCAGGCTCCGGGCCAGGGCGAGGAGCTGCGCGGGCGAGGTCTCCTCGAAGTCGACGGCGACGGGCAGGCCGAGCGCGGCCAGCCAACGCAGCGCGGTGGGGCCGGTCAGCTCCCAGCGGTGGCGCTCGGGGCAGAGCCGGACCAGGCGAACGCCCCAGCCCAGCACCTCCTCTACCCCCCCGGGCGTACCGGCCCCCGGCACTCCCGGCACCACCACGGGCACCGGGACCATGCGGGGGTCGTCGAGCTCCAGCAGGGCCTCATTGCCGGCCTGGGGGTCGGCGTAGAGGCTGAGTGTGTGCGTCACGTACGCTCGCTCGATGCCCAGCCGGTCCATGTCGGGGCGGGGGTCTTCCGGCAGGTCGTCGAAGGGCACCCGCCCGATGAGCCGGTGTGCGTCGACCAGTTCGGCCGGTTTATATTTCGGCACAGGCCGAAATCTAACTTCGGACCCTAATGATAGTCAAGGCCTGGCGGCGGGAGGCGAGCCGGATCAGGGATGCTCCTGGCGATAGCCATTTTCGCGCAGCCTCGACTGCAATTGTACGAACAGAGACCATCGGCGTCACCCGCCTTGCAGCCCGTCAGACCGGAAGATTATGGTCATGACCGGTATACGAATGGAAGGATGCCCGGATGATGCCCTTCGACCCCCGGCAACTGGTCGGCGACCTGGTGGTGACGCTCGACGCCGACGTGCTCGGCGGCGCCTACCCCGACCGCGACCTCCCACCGGAGCCCGCCCCGCGCGTCCTGGCCCGCCACGGCATCACCGCGGGCGCGGTGGCCAGCCTGCGGGCCGCGCTCTTCGACATGGTGTCGGGCAACGACGAGACCCTCGCCTCGGCGACCCCGGCGGGGATCGTGCCCGTCGGCGCCCTCGACCTACGCGACCCGCTGGGCGCGGTCCGCGAGATGGAACGGCTGGCCGCCCTGGGAATGCGGGCGGTCCGGCTCTTCCCCGACGAGCAGGGGGTCGAGGCGGGCTTCCCCTCGGTGCGGCATGTCGCCGGACGGGCCGCCGCACTGGACCTGACCGTGCTGACCGGGGGTGACGTGCGCCGGTTCTGGCGGCCGCTCGCTGGTCTCGGCCTGCGGGTCGTCTTCCTCGACACGCACTTCTACCATCTTGGCGACTTCCTCGTGACCGCCGCCGACGAACCGGGCTTTCACACCTCGACCCGGCTGCTGAACTCCCCCGACGCGCTGGAGACCGTCGCCGGCGAACTCGGCGCCGAACGCCTGCTGTTCGGCTCCCGCACGCCGTACTACGAACCGCTCGTTCCTCTGCTGCGCCTGGGCACCGGCGGCCTGAAGCCCGACGAGGTCGCGCTCGTCGCCGGAGGCAACGCCCGTCGCCTGCTCCTCGGGGAACCCTCATGATCATAGATGTCCACGCACACTGGGGTCCGTGGTTCTTCACCATGGACGTCTCCACGCTGACGATCCGGGCCATGGACCGTTACGGGATCGACCTGGCCATCGTGTCGGGCACCGAGGCCGTCATCTACGACGCCCCGGCGGGCAACCGTGCCCTGGCCGCCCACCTGGACTCCGCGCCCGGCTCCGCCCGCCTGTACGGCTACGTGACCGTCAACCCGCGCCGCTTGGCCGAGGCCGAGCGCGACCTGAACGCCTACCTGCCCACCGGCCGGTTCGTCGGCGTGAAAATCCACACCGAGTACACCGGTTCCCCCGTCGCCTCTCCGCGGATGCGCGACGCGCTGGCCCTGGTGGCGTCCGCGGGTGTCCCCGCGCTGGTGCACACCTGGGGCGCCTCCGTGCTCGACCTGGCCCAGGTCTGCCTCGACACACCCGGCCTGCGTGTGATCGCCGGGCACATGGGCGCGGACGGCTACCGGCACGCCATCGAGGCCGCCCGCGCCTGTGACCGCCTCTATCTGGAGCCGTGCTGGTCGCATTTCCCCTCCGGGCGCATCGCGGAGGTCGCCGCCGCCGTGGACCCGGAACGGCTGCTGTTCGGCACCGACTCCACGCTCATCGACCCGGCCTCCGCCTTCGGCTCCGTCGCGGCGGCCGGCCTGACCGGCGACGCGGCCGACCTCCTGGCCTGGCGCAACGCCGCCGCCCTCTTCAATCTCCCGATCGGCTGAGGGGTCCCCGGGCAGGTCACACCCCCACCTTCTTCAGCCTCCCGGTCGGCTGAGGGACCTTCGGGCAGGTCACATCCCGGCGAGCGCGGCCTTCTTCCTCGCCCGCTCGTCCTCTCCCATCACCGGGCCGTAGCAGTCGAAGGCGTGCGAGCGCGGGATGCGCCCCTCGGCGGCGGCCAGCCACAGCATGCGCTGGACGTAGCCCTCCATCGGCGCGGTGAACGTCGCGGCGGCCAGCCGGTCGAGCAGCGCCGACGCCCGCTCGAACTCCCGCAGGTCGTTCCCGGCGAAGGCGCGCATCACGTCGCGGGTGACGCCCACCCGCGCGGCCGCGAGTCCGACCAGCGCCGCCTCGGCGCCCCACAGCAGCGACGGGCCGAACATCCGGTCCTCCCCGGTGATCGCCAGCCGTCCCGCCTCGCGGGTGATCCGGATCGCCTCCTGACATCCCATCGCGTCCGACAGCAGCGCCGTCTTCAGCCCCGCCACCCCGGGGTGGCGGACGATCTCCTCCAATACGGCGGGCGGGCAGGGCAGCGTGTAGAGGTCGAAGGCGATCATGGGCAGTCCGGCGCCCCGCCAGACGGCGTCGTGCAGGGCGACCCGGTCCTCGGCGGAGGGAAACACCAGCACCCCGACGGCCCCGAGCGCGGCGGCGACCCGCGCCTCCTCGACGACCCGCTCCGTCGAACCCGGGGACGCGCCCTGGGAGACTGCCGGATCGTCCGGTCGCGCCGTACTCACGGTGACCGTGACCCCGCCCGGCCGCACTTCATCAGGGGCGCCGCCGACGCCGACCAGCACCGGCACGCCCAGGGAGACCGCGCGCTCGATCACGGCGAACCGTACCGGCGGGGGCAGGAAGGGACCGCGGCCGGTGTGGGCGAGCACCGCGAGCCCGTCGGCGCCGTCGGCGATCAGGCCGCGGAAGTAGGCCGTCACGAGGTCGAGGTCCACCTCGCCCGAGGCCGTCATGGGGGTGGCCGCCGCGGCGAGCAGCATGCCGCGCAGTTGCTCCCGCAGCCGCGCGGCCTGTAATGACATATCCATCTAAAGCACTTTATTTGAGCCCCGTCATCGCGATGCTGTTGACCAGGTAGCGCTGCAGGAGCGCGAACACCAGCAGGCAGGGCAGCACCGACAGCGCGGCGGAGGCCATGAGCACGGCCAGCGGCGAACCCTCCGTACGCATCGACGCCAGCCCCACGGTGAGGGTGCGCATCTCGTCCGACTGCGCCATGACGAGCGGCCACAGGAAGTCGTTCCAGTGCCACAGGAACACGAACACCCCGAGCGTGGCCAGGATCGGCTTGGTCAGCGGGATCACGATCTGCCAGTAGATGCGCCACTCGGAAGCCCCGTCGACCTTGGCCGCCTCGAACAGCTCGTCGGGCAGGTCGCGGATGAACTGCCGCATGAGGAAGACCGCCTGCGAGTTGGCCAGCGTCGGCACGATCAGACCCCAGAACGTGTCCACCCCGCCGAGCTCCGAGATCAGCACGAACATCGGGATCAGCGTTGCCTGGAACGGCACCATGAGCGTCGCGAGGAACGCCCACATCATGGTGTCGCGTCCGGGGAAGCGCTTCTTGGCGAAGGCATAGCCGGCCATCGACGCGGTCAGCAGGATGATCACCACGGACACGAGCGCGTAGATCACCGTGTTGACCGTCCAGCCGACGAACCCGGAGGACGACAGCAGGTTCACGATGGTGTCCAGGGACAGCGACCCCGGCCATCGGGCGGGCAGGGTGGGCTCGCCCGGCGGCGACAGCGCCACCACGAACATCACGAAGAACGGGCTGACCGTGATCACCGACACGAGCGCGAGCAGCATCCACAGCGGCCAGGGAAAGGACCTGCGCCGGGACTTGGCCGGAGGCTTCACGGCCGAGGTGGCGGGTCGGGTGGCGGTGAGCGTCATGCGTTTCCCCGATCGAGCAGGCGGCGCTGGGCCAGCGACACGACGAGCACCAGCGCGAAGAGCACGATGCCGATCGTGGCCGCGTAGCCGAGGTTGGAGAATCTGAAACCCTGGTCGTACAGGCCGTAGATGAGCGTGTAACTCGCCCTGGCCGGCCCTCCACCGGTCATCACGTAGATGGTGTCGAACGTCTGGAAGGCTCCGATGGTCTCGATGATGACGACGAAGAACAGGGCGGGCCTGAGCAGCGGCAGCGTGATCCGGCGGAACCGCTGCCACGGCCCGGCCCCGTCGACCGTCGCCGCCTCCAGGTAGGAGGTCGGGATCGACTTGAGGCCCGCGAGCAGGATCAACATGGAGTAGCCGAAGCCCTTCCACACCGACACCACCGCCAGCGCGGGCAGGACGAGGGCGGTTTCCTCCAGGAAGCCGACGGGGCCGAGATCGAGCTTGTCCAGCAGCCCGTTGATCATTCCGTCGAACTCGTAGATCCACCGCCAGATCACGCCGGCCAGCACGAAACTGGTGACGTACGGCAGGAAGAGCATGCCCCGGAACAGCCCGCGCATGAAGACGACCGCGTTGAGCAGCAGCGCGGTGCCGAGCGCGATGAGAACGGTCAGGGGCACATAGATCGCGACATAGACCAGCGTGATCCGCAGACTGTCCCAGAACTTCGGATCGTCGAACAACCGGGCGTAGTTGTCGACGCCGATGAAGTTCCACTCACCGCCGAGGTTCAGATCGGTCAGGCTCATGCCCCCTGCGCCCAGGATGGGTACGAACCTGAAGATCAGGAAGAGCACCAGCATGGGGAGGACGAACAGCAGGCCCATCATGGGGTCCCGCATGCGCTGTCGCACAGGTTCACGCCTTTCGCACATAACGGCCCCCTGCCGGGACAAGGGGGCGAATCGCTTCAGCCGCCGTTGGCCAGCAGCGTATTGGCCTCCTGGGCCGCGTCGTCGAGGGCCGTCTTGGCGTCCTTCTTGCCGAGCAGGGCAGCCTGGATCTCCGGCACGATCAGCGCCATCACCTGACGGGCCATCGGGTGGGTGTCACCCGGGAAGGCGTACTCCAGCGACTTGGCGAACTCCTGGACGACCGGGGAGGCACCGGGCACGGTCACGTCGGTGCGCGCCGGGAAGAAGCCCGACTCCTTGGCCAGCTCCGCCGAGACCTCCGGCGAGGACAGGAAGGCGGCGAACTTCTTGGCGGCCTCGGCGTTCGGCGAGTGCTTGGCCAGCACGAGCCCGCCGGGGATGCCGAACGCGACCTTCTTCTTGCTCTCCAGCGGCAGCCCGACGCCGACGTTGTCATCGCCGATGGCCGCGCCGAACTGGGTGGCCTGCAGCGCGGTGGCCGCGTGGTAGACGGCCGTCTTGCCCGCGGCCAGCGGGCCGCCCTCGATGTCGTTCTTCTTGGTCGCCGCGTTCTCCGGCAGGCCGCCCAGCTTCTGCAGGTCGAGCAGGAACTGCAGGGCCTCGACGCCCTCGGGTCCGTTGAAGGCGACGGTCTTGCCGTCGGCGGCGAACACGCTGCCGCCGTTGCCCCACAGCAGCGGGTAGAAGCTCTGGTTCAGGCCGACCTCGGGGGCACCCGGGTAGTCGAGGATCGCGACCTTCTGGGCGGCGAGCTTGGGCGCGGCGGCCTTGAACGCCTCCCAGGTCTGGGGGAAATCGGTCACGCCCGCGTCGGCGAACACCTTCTTGTTGTAGATCGGCGCGGTGACGGTCTGGTAGATCGGCACGCCGTAGAGCTTGCCGTCCATGGTCAGCGCGGTGAGGGCGTTGGGCAGGAAGGAGGCCTTGGCGGGGGCCACCACGTCGTCCACCGGGGCGAGCGCGCCCTGCTGGGCGTACTGGGGGATCTGGTCGGGGCCGAGCACGACCAGATCGAAGCCCTTCTTCGAGGCGAGTGCCGTGGTGACCTTCTCCTGGCGTCCGTCCCAGGGCTGCTGGTCGATCTTGAGGTCGATCGTGGCGTTCTTGGCCTCGAAGTCCTTCTCGACCTTGGTCCAGAACGCCTGACTCTTGGCCTGGTCCCCGATCACGGGATACATCCACAGCGTCACCGTGCTCTTGTCCGACCCTGAGCCGGAGCCGCCGCATCCGGCGAGTGTGACTCCCAGGGCGGCCGCGAGGCCGGTGAGTGCGACTTTCCTCATCGGAGCCTTCCTCTCATTGGTGATACCGGCTTCATCGTCAATACCGGTCCAGACCGAAATTTAGCGACCACCGTCAGAAGGGGTCAATGCCCGATATCCGAACGTAACGCCGAAACCCCTCGGCGATCGCCGTGACGTGGTCGGCGGTGTAGTTCTCGTTCAGGTCCACGATCAGCAGCGTCTCACCGACCAGGCGGTCCGCCTCGGGGCAGGCGGTGGGCGGCGCCGTCAGGGGGAAACGGGACGTGCCGTACATCGGCCCGTCCCACAGCGGTGCCCGGTTGAGCGGCTCGGCCAGATACCCGGCCCGGGCCGGAATCCCGTCGGCGGCCAACCTGGCGGCGAGCTCGCGCGCTCCCCCGCCCGGCAGCACGACCGGGAAGTACCACCACGCGTGCCCGCGGGGGTCGGGCAGCGCGAGGCCGGGCAGCCCCGCCAACTCCCGCAGCAACCGTAGAGCCCAGCGCCGCCGGGCGCCCACCACCCCGGGCAGCTTGACCAACTGCGCCCGGGCCACGGCGGCCTGCAGTTCGGTCATCCGGTAGTTGAGCCCGAAGCTCTGGTGGTGCCGCCCGCCGGCCCGGTCCCAGCCCTTGTCGGAGAACAGGCGCATCGCCATGGCCAGCGCGTCGTCATCGGTGATCACAAGGCCGCCGTCGCCGCACGTGATGTGCTTCCACTGCTGCAGGCTGAAGCAGCCGACCTCGCCGACACCGCCTACCGGCCGTCCGTCGGGCAACTCGCCCAGCCAAGCCTGCGCGCAGTCCTCGATCAGCATGAGCCCGTGCTCGTCGGCGATCACCCGCAACTCGTCCAGAGCCGCGGTGGCGCCGAAGAGATGCACCGCCATGATCGCCCTGGTACGCGGAGTGATCGCGGCCCGAACGGCGCCCGGATCGAGATTCCCCGAGAGTGGATCGACGTCGGCGAAGACAGGGACCGCGTTCTGCGCCAAGATAGGGGCCACGGTTCCGAAGTCGGTCATGGGCGTCGTGATGATCTCATCGCCCGGATCGGGGGCGGCCGCCACGACCGCGAGGTGCAGAGCCGCGGTGCCCGAGCTGCACGCGACAGCGTGCCGGGCGCCGCACAACTCGGCCATCTCGCGTTCGAGCGCCTTGGCTTCGGTGCCCCACACGGAGTTGAGCATCCCCGAGCGGATCACCCGCTCGACGGCGGCCACCTCCTCGTCGCCGAGTGTCCTGCCGTCCGCTTCCGCGGCGCTGGGGAACTTCGGAGTCACGCAACACCTCGCACGAGATAAAGTAATAGCGGTCTTGACCGTAATTTAGCCAGGAGGCTTCAGTGGGGATCCTCATCGGGGTGGTCGGCCCCCACGACCTGGTCGACGACGTGGCGGCCGTCTGCGAGGAACAACCGGGTGTGAGCACCCTGCGGCTCGACTACGACCACGAGTCCCAGGCGCCCACGATCGTCGAGGCGCACGCGAACGCGGTGGAGGGCTGGCTGTTCACCGGCATCGTGCCGCACATGCTCGCGCACGAGGCCGACGTCCTCACCCGTCCCGCCACGTTCGTTGACTACTCGGGCGCGACCCTGCTCAGCGCCCTCGTACGGCTCCAGCACCAGGGCCACGACGTCACCCGCCTGTCCATCGACACCCTGTCGAGCGCCGAGGTGACCGCCACGTTCGCCGAGGCCGGCCTGCCCACCGACGAGCTGCGGGTGCTCCCCTGGCGCAGCGGCACGACCTCGCAGTCGGCCATCGCCTTCCACCGTCGCGGCGGCGAGCACGTCGTGATCACCTGCCTCAGCTCGGTGCACGAGGCGTTGCGCGGCAAGCTCCCCGTGCTGCGCCTGGCACCGTCGGTGCACTCGGTCCGCGTCGCCCTGCGCCAGCTCCTGATGTCCGCGGAGGGCCAGGCGCATGAGGACGCGCAGATCGCGCTGGGACTGATCGAGCTCGACGGCGAGGAAGGCCTGCTGCGCGAGGCGACCGCGCTGGGCGGCACGCTCGCGGCCTTCCGCGGCGGCATCCATCTGCTGGTCACCACCCGCGGCCCGTTGCACGACGCGACGGGCGGCTTCTCCAGCCTGCCGATGCTGTCGCGGCTGGCCGCCTACAGCCGGGTCGTGCGGGCCGGGTTCGGTCTGGGCCGCAGCGCCGCCGAGGCCGAGAGCCTGGCCCGCAGGGCGCTGGCCAGGGCACGGCGCATCGGCGACGTGGCCGCGGTGCTGTCGCTGCGGGCCGACACCGACGTCGTGCTGGAGTCGGTCGCCCCGCCCCCGGCCAGCGAGACGAACCTGCCGCTCCTGGCCCACCGGGTGGGCCTGTCGGTGGCGACGCTGGAGAAACTGCTGGAGGCTCGGGCGACAGTGGGCGATCAGCCGCTGACCACCCGCGAGATCGCCGAGCGGCTCGCGGTGCAGCAGCGCACGGCCCGCCGGATGCTGCACCGCCTGGAGCTGGCCGGGCTGGCCGAACGCACCGGCAACCTCTCCAGCGGCTCCAGTGGCCGCCCGCTGACGCTCTACCGCCTGACCCTTTAGCGCAACCACCGGTCCAGTCCCTCGGCGACGAACTCGTCGTCGCGTAGCCACGGATAGGCCGCCCAGATCCGGTCGATCTCGGCGAGCTGCCCGGGGGAGAGCTCCTCCTCCGGGTCCAGGCACCAGCGCCCGGCCAGCAGACCCTGGCGCCGCAACACCTCGTGGATACCGGGGATGCAGCCGTGGAAGCCGTGCTCGGCGTCGAAGATGGCGGCGTTGGCGTCGGTCAGGTGCCCGTCGAGGGTGAGCAGCCTGCGCACGGCGGCGTCGTCGCCGCCACGGGCGCGCCGCGCCTCGTCGAGCAACTCGACCGCCCGCCTCACCCACACCGCCCACTGGCCGAGGAGACCGCCGACGAACTCGACGTCGACCTCGTCACCGTCCACGACGACTCGGTGCGAAGTGATCAGGTCCGACAGGATGTGGTCGTCGTTGCCGGTGTAGAGCGCCACCTCGCGGGTGCGCCCGGCCCTGACCACACCGTGGAGCACGTCCAGCGTCCGGTAACGGTTGAACGGGGCGACCTTGATGCCGACGACCGCGTCGATCGAGGCCAGGCGCGTCCAGTAGTCGCGGGTCAGCGCCCGGCCGCCGACGGCGGGCTGCAGGTAGAAGCCGATCACCGGCAGCACCTCCCCCACCGCGCGGGTCCGCTCGATGAGCTGGTCCTCGTCCAGCTCGCGGTGCGGGCTCAGCAGCACCATGTGGTAGCCGAGCGAGGCCGCCAGTTCCGCCTCCGCCACCGCCTGCGCGGTGCTGCCGGTCGCGCCCGCCACCAGCACCACCTCGCGCTCGTAGCCTCGGACGGTCTCGGCGGCCAACTCCAACACGGGCGGCAGCAGGCCGGTGCCGTGGATCGCGAACTGGGTCGTGTGTACCCCGACGGCCAGGCCGCCCGCCCCCGCCTCGACGTAGTAGCGAGTCAGCGCCCGCTGCCGCCGCTCGTCGAGCCGCCGGTCCTCGGTCAGCGCCAGAGGGTGCGCCGGGATGACCATGCCCTTGCGGAACAGGTCGTGGACGGAGCCCTGTCTCTCAGGTGCCGTGCTGAGCACGTACGTTCCCCTTTCGCACTCGCCGATGCGGGTCAGAACGCGCCGTCACGGCGCTCGAATTTGGTGGGCTTGCCCAGCAGCGGCCCCCCGTCACTCACCCAGCGGGCGGTGTGCTCGACCAGTTCGGCGAGCGTGAGATCGGGGTAGCCGAAAAGACCGTGGCAGCGCGAGGCGTTGGACAGCAGCGCCGTGGGGGCCTCCTCGCCGACGAAGACCGGCTCCCTGTCCAGTAGGCGGCCGAGGTCGGTGGCGACCTGCCGTACCGAGACCAGCTCGGGTCCGGTCACGTTGAGCACGTACGGCGGGACGGAGGCCAGCAGCAGCGAGCGGAGCGTCACCTCGTTGGCGTAGCCCTGCCAGACCACGTTCGCCTGGCCGGTGGTCACGTCGATGGCCTGTCCGGCGACGATCTTCTGCGCGAGGTCGACCAGCACGCCGTAGCGCATTTCGACGGCGTAGTTGAGCCGGATCAGTGCCGTCGGCGTGCCGCGCTCCTCGGCGAAATGAGTGAGCACACGCTCGCGGCCCAGGCAGCTCATGGCGTAGTCGCCGACCGGCCCGGTGGGCGAGTCCTCCGTGGGACCGCCGGAGGTGACCGGGACGAGCGGGTAGACGTTGCCCGTCGACAGCGCGGCGATCCTGCTGCCCGCGAACCGGTCGGCCACGCGACCTGGCAGGTAGGCGTTGGTGAACCAGGTGGCGTGCTCGCGCCCCTGGGTGCCGAACTTGGCCCCGACGAGGAAGACCACGTTGGGCGCGTCGGGCAGCTCCCGCAGCGTGTTCTCGTCGGCAACGTCGGCCGCCACGACCGTGGCGCCCTCGTCGCTGAGCGCCTGTGCCAGGCCCGGCTCGGAGAAACGCGACACCGCGATGACACGCTTGCCGCCTCCGGCCGCCCTGACCCCGTTCAATGCCAGGCGGACGAGGCTGGGGCCCAGCTTGCCGCCGGCGCCGAGCACCATGATGTCGCCGTCGAGCTTGCCCAGATCCTCGACCAGCCCGTCACGGGGGCGCGACAGGCGTTCTTCCAGCTCTGCGATGGTCCGCACGCGGAACTCCTCACTCTCATTTACGGTCCAGACCGTAACTGGATGCGAGTTCGGCTGTCAACGCCCGCCCGGCGTGCCGGGCGGACGGGATCCTAGGCGCAGGCCTCGCGGGCGGCCACCAGCGTGCCGAGCACGGACCTGGTCTGCTCCCAGGGCACCGGGCTCGGGGCGCCGCCCACCATGGACAAAAACGCCTCCACGGTGCCCCGGTAGCCCAGGCCGACGAGGTGGTCCGGCCCAGGCTCCACCACGACCTCATGGGTGCCGGCGCGCGTGTGGACACTGACCGTGTACGACTCCTCGTCGGTGACCCCGACGACCTCCACGGTGCCGACGACGCCGTTCTCCCAGGCCAGCGCCATGACGCCGGTGTCCTCCGACTTCAGAGCGGTGTAGGAGCGGGTGGCGGCCGCCGCCCCGGCCAGCCTCACGGCGGGGCCGAGAAGGGCGACCAGCAGTTCCACACCGTGCACGCCCATGGTCACCATCGTGCCGCCGCCCACGGCCGGGTCGTCCTGCCACGGGTTGTGGCCACCCGCCCACAGGCCCACGTCGTGCCGTACGGTGGCCCGCACCGAGAGCACCTCCCCAAGGTCCTCGGCCATCAGAGCGGTGAAGGCGGGCGCGAAGCGCAGCACCGAGGTGGACAACACCAGCTCGGGCCGCGAAGAGGCCGCCACGTCGACGGCGGCAAGCTGGGCGGCGGTCGCGGCGGCCGGTTTGTTGACGAAGCACGGCAGGTCCGCCGCCAGCACCCGGGCGAGCGCGGGAGCCACCCCCGGGTTGGGCACAGTCAGCACCACTCCGTCGGGGCGGGCGGCGAGCAGATCGTCCAGCCCGGCGGCGACCTCGGCCCCGGGATGTTCCTCGGTGAAGCGGGCCAGCCGAGCCCGGTCCTCCTCCCACACCATGAGGTCGGCGTGGGAGGCGAGGGTGCGGGCGTCGGTGTAGGGGTGGCTGGTGGCCAGCCCGGCGATGGCGATGCGCACGACGTTCTCCTGGTCGGTGAGGGGCTACCGACCGTACACCTCACGCGGGGAGCACAAACGTGGGCCGTAGTCGGCCGTTGTCGTGGAGGGCGTCCGAAAAGCCGGCGTTCGAGCAGCCGTTCATGCTGGTCGCCGCGATGAGTCGGCGACATGGGAGACCCTCACGTCTGATCCTCGATGCGAGGATTACAGCCCCGACCGTAAATAGCGTTGGAACGCTACAGGCACGCCAGAGCGGCTCATATGCCTTATTGATCCTTGACAGATCATCGCACACCTGTTTACGGTCGGGACCGTAAATTTTCTGATCTTGATGGCATCGATCGGAAATTCATGGGACACCCCTACGTCCGCCGTTGGCGGTCCCCCACTTCCCCGCTACAAGGCCGGCTTCGTCATGTCAGTGGCAATGCGCACGCGCGAGCCGGTGCCAAGGCGATGCCCCCGCCCTCCGGTCAGCAGCAAGAGGAGCAGATGTGAAGGATTTAGGTACGAGGCGCCTTCTCGCCGTAGCGTCGGCCAGAAGAGGAAGGCGAGTCCTACCGACATTGTTGGTCTCGTCGATCACAGCGGCAACGGCGTTTCTGACCCTGGCCGGTCCCGCTCACGCGATCAACGACAACAACCGTCCACTTGCCGGCCTGGCCGACGCGACGCCACCGGTGGCTCCGCCTTCGGACTCGGCCATCGAGACCATCGAGGCCGTCAATCGATCGGTGCTCGCCGAGCCGACCCAGTGGGCCGGCGCCTGGTATGACCGGGCGAGTGGCCAGGTGGTCACCGCTGTCCCGACCGGCGCGACAGAACGGACACGGGCAACGGCCCGGTCCTCGGTCGGCTCAAAGGGAGCGGTGGTGTCGGTCGGCCGTAGTTTCGCGGATCTCGCCCGGATCTCCGATGAGATCATGGAGCGCCGCTCCGTCGCCTCGGTCCCCATCGTGACCACGGGAATGGACTGGGAGCACAACGCGGTCGTCGTCGGCCTGGAGACGATCACCGACGATGCCAGGGCTGTTCTGGCGGCCGATTACGGCGATACCGTGACAGTTCGTCAGGTCCCCCAAGCGACACGGCAGGACGGACCCGACCGCTGGCGGGACCGGTATCCGTACTGGGGCGGTTCGGCCTGGGGAAACCCCGCCAGTAATGCCAGGCATTGCTCCACGGCATTTCCCATGAGACGCCCGGACCGCTCGAAGAAATTCCTGGTGACCGCCGGACACTGCAACAGTCCGAACGCCCTGGACGCGGCCACCCTGAACACCGACAGCACGAGCTGGAACAACGTCATCGGCACCAGCAAGGGCTACCTGGGGGGCCACGATGATTCCGGACAGCCGCCTTATGGGCGTAGCCTATGCGGCTGGTTGGGATGAAAGGGACTCGTTGAGCACTTCAAGCGGCGTCCGGTAGCCGAGCGCCGAGTGCAGGCGCCGCTGGTTGTAGAACCCTTCGATGTAGCGGATGACCTGCCGTTTCGCTTTGGCTCGGGTGGTGAAGACGAAGCGGTGGAGCCATTCGTTCTTGATCGCGGCGAAGAACGACTCGGCCATCGCGTTGTCATAGCAGACACCGGTGCGGCCGACCGAGCGACGGATTCCTAAGCCGGTCAGGAACCGGCCGAACTCATCTGAGGTGCAGTTCGAGGAGCAATGCTTGAACTCTGTGGATCTGTCGGGAAGGGGTGCACCTTCCCGATGATCATGTGAGACCTCAAGCATGACCGACGCGCCAACGTCGGTCGGGAAGGCACACCCGTTGCTCACCGTAGTCCCTGACCCCGCCGGCGGCGATCGCCCTCTCACCGACAGCTCCATCTCGCCGTCGCTGATCGATGAGATCGTGCGTGAGGGCGCCCGCCGAATGCTGGCCGAAGCGCTGAAGGCCGAGGTGGATGCCTACATCGCCGCCTTCGCCGACGAGCGCGATGAGTTCGGCCGCCGCCTGGTCGTGCGCAACGGCTCGCACCAAGCGCGGGAGGTCCTCACCGCGGCCGGCGCCATCGAGGTGACCGCCCCGCGCATCAACGACAAGCGCATCGACCCCGATACCGGCGAGCGGCAGCGGTTTTCCTCATCCATCCTGCCGCCGTGGGCGCGCAAGACCCCGCGCATCACCGAGGTGTTGCCGCTGCTGTATCTGCACGGCCTGTCTTCGGGTGACTTCGTGCCCGCCCTGGGTCAGTTCGGGCCTTGGCCCCAAAATGTTGACACCAGCTGTCATGCGGCGAGCAGGACCCTATCGGACCGCTGCTCGTAGGTGATCGGGCTGAGGTAGTTCAGGCTGGAGTGCCTCCTTCGGGTGTTGTAGCGAGTGATCCACTTGAAGACCTCCAGGCGAGCCTGGCGGGCCGAGGACCAGCGTTTGGCGCCCTGCAGCGTCTCGCGTTTGAGAGTGGCGTTGAACGCCTCGGCGGCAGCGTTGTCCGCGCTTGTCCCGACGGCGCCCATCGACTGGCGAACACCGAACTCCTTGCACACGGCGGCGAAGTCGGCGGAGGTGTATTGCGCCCCGTGATCGGAGTGAAAGACCGCCCCGGCCAGGTCACCACCCCGCGTGGCGGCGGCTGCCCGCAGCGCGTCGGTCACCAGCTCGGTGCGCATGTGATCGGCGATCGACCAACCAGCCAGGCGACGTGAATGCAGGTCCAGCACCGTCGCGAGATACAAGAACTGTCCCTCACCGACGGGCAGATAGGTGATGTCGCCCACGTACCGCTGGTTCGGCGCGGCCGCGGTGAAGTCCCGCTTGATCAGGTCGGGCATCTTCTGATGGGAGGGCTCGGGCACCGTGGTGCGGACCCTCTTACGCAGATGCAGCCCGACGATGCCGAAGACCCGCATGATCCGCGCCACCCGCTTGTGATTGACCCGCCGGCCCGCATCGCGCAGCTCGGCAGTCACCCGCGGGCTGCCGTAGGTGCCATCGAAGTCGGCGTGGATCTGCCTGATCTCCGCCGCGAGCGCAGCGTCGGCCGCCGTCCGCACCGCCCTCGCCGGTGTGGCGGCCACCCACCGATAGAACCCCGACCGGGAGACCTCCAGCACTCGGCACAGTCGCTTCACCCCGAAGGCGTCACGGTGATCGGCAACGAACTGGAAGCGACTCACCAGTTCGTCTCCCCGGCGAAATACTTGGCCGCCCGCCGCAAAATCTCGCGCTCCAGCTCCAGTTCCCGGATCCGGGCCCGCAACTGCTTGTTCTCCTCTTCCAGCACGTTGCCGGAGGTTACCAATCCCGTCGGCGGCCTCTTCACCGAGCCCGTCTTCGGAGCAGTGCCGGCAGACCGCGCCTGGTGCACCCACAGGCGCAACGTCTCACGGTTGACGCCCAGGTCCTTGGCCACCGACGCGTACGTCCGCGACGGGTCCGACAGATACAACGCGACGGCGTCTGTCTTGAACTCAACTGAGTAGGCCTTCATGGCCACGAGGAACTCCTTGGTCTCCAGATCTCTATGATCTGGCACTCAAGATGTCCACACCTCGGGGTGAAGGCCCTTCCTCGGCTCGACCGCGGGCCTGTCCGCACCGGTGATCACCAAGCTGACCGAGCAGTGGGCGGCCGAACAACGCACGTTTGCCGCCCGTGACCTGGCAGGTGTCGACTACGTCTACCTGTGGGCCGATGGCATCCACGTCAACATCCGGCTGGCCGAGCACAAGCTGTGCCTGCTGGTGATGATCGGGGTGCGCGCCGATGGCCGCAAGGAGCTCATCGCGCTGTCTGATGGCTACCGCGAGTCGACCGAGTCGTGGGCGGATTTGCTGCGCGATTGCAAGCGGCGCGGCATGCGCGCCCCGGTGCTCGCCGTCGGCGATGGGGCGCTCGGGTTCTGGGGTGCGTTGCGTGAGGTGTTTCCGCAGGCCAAGGCTCAGCGCTGCTGGTTTCACAGAAGCCGTAAGGAAATAACACGACGATTCCCGGTTTGGGGTTCGATGTGCTGCTATGGCGATCTTGTCCGAGGTGCTGGAGCAGCTGGCATTGAAGTTCGAGGTGCTGTTGCCGCATCTGAACGAGCGGCAGCGGCGGTTGCTGCTGGCCGCGGAGGCCCGCCTGCTCGGACATGGCGGAGTCCGAGCGGTGGCGCGGCTGGCCGGGGTGAGCGAGACCACCGTCCGCCGGGGCGTGTTTGAGCTGGAGGAGGGGCAGGACCCGTTTCCAGAGGGGCGGGTGCGGATGGAGGGCGGTGGCCGCAAGAACGCTGAGAACCTGGATCCGGGTCTCATACCGGCGTTATTGGCGCTGGTCGAACCCGAGGAGCGGGGTGATCCTGAGTCGCCGTTGCGCTGGACGACGAAGTCTCTGCGGCATCTGGCCGCAGAGCTGACCCGCCAAGGGCATCTGGTCTCCGCTCCGACGGTCGGGCGTCTGCTGCGCCAGGCCGGTTTCAGTCTCCAGGCGAACGCCAAGACGCTCGAGGGCACCCAGCATCCCAATCGGGACGCCCAGTTCCGCTATATCAACGAGCAGGTCAAACAGCATCAGGTCGACCGCCAGCCGGTGATCAGCGTGGATACCAAGAAACGTGAGCAGCTCGGCCGGCTGCCGATGGCCGGGCGGGAATGGCGGCCCAAGGGTGATCCGGTGCGGGTAGAGGACCACCATTTCTTCTTCACCGGCCCGGACGTGGAGCAGGCGATCCCGTACGGGATCTACGACATCACCGCCAACACCGGCTGGGTGAACGTCGGCGTCGACCACGACACCCCCGTCTTCGCGGTCGAGTCCATCCGCCGTTGGTGGAAGGCCCGCGGCAGCCTCGACTACCCCGACGCAACCCGGCTGCTGATCACCGCGGACTCGGGCGGCTCCAACGGCCACCGCTACCGCGTCTGGAAGAGCGAGCTGGCCGCGCTGGCTGCCGAGACCGGCCTATCGATCACGGTCTGCCACTTCCCGCCCGGCACCTCCAAGTGGAACAAGATCGAACACCGGTTGTTCTCCCATATCACCTTCAACTGGCGAGGCAGGCCCCTGACCAGCTACGAAGTAGTCGTCCAGACGATTGCGGCGACCCGCACTCGTGGCGGGCTGCGCGTCCAGGCCACTCTGGACCCCGGCGACTACCCCATCGGCGTCGCGATCAGCAAGGAACGCTTCGCCGCGCTGCCGCTGGAGCGGCACCTCGTTCACGGCACCTGGAACTACACCCTCCACCCCCAGCCCGCCACCGAGACCACCGCAACCACGGCCGCCGGCGAGACGAACGGTCCCGCCCAACGCCGTCAAGCCATGCTTCAACGCCTGGCTGACCCACGGCTGACCGGCCTGAACACCACACAACTCGAACGACTGGCTGCCCGGCTCGCCCCCGCTCAGGCCGCCCGCACCCAGGAACGACACAGCCAGCAACGCAGCGGACGAGCCCGCCGCGCCACCGGCAGACTCCGCGTCACGCCCCTGTTCGACGACGCCGCACGCCTGCTGCTTACACTCCTCTACCAGCGTCAGGCCTGCTCCATGAAAGTGCTGGCCGACCTGCTGGAAGTCACTGACGTCTGCATCAGCGACCTCGTCCGAGAGACCCGCCGGGTGCTGGAAGACGACAGCTACCACCCCGGCGTCGCACCGGTCCGTTTCGGTACCTCCGCTGCGCTGCTCGCCTTTTTGGACAGCAACCTGCAACCCGCACGAACCACGATCATCGAACGGCTGTCTGACCCGGCCCTGACCGGGCTGCCCCGCACCGAACTCGATCACCTCATCAAGCAACTCGCCGCCCGACAAACAGCTCAAAACGAGCGCCTCGGCTACCAACGCCGCGGCGGCCCCCGCCAGCCCGGAGCCCGGGGCGGCATCTTCCCCCAGAAGATCGGCAATAGTGAACGCGTCCTGCTGACGATCCTCTACCAGCGGAAACTCTGCACAATCGACGTCCTCGCCGATGCCCTCGGCGACGTCAGCCGATCCGCCATCGGCAACGTCATCCGCGAAACCCGCCCCCTCCTCCAACAAGAGGGCCACACCCCAGACCGAGCACCTACCCGCTACCGCACCGCAGCCGACCTCCTCGCCGCAGTACCAAGCCGCGACACGACACGTTGATTCCTTACGGCTTCTGTGAAACCAGCAGCGCTGTTCCTTGGTTTCGGGGAACACCTCGCGCAGCGCCTTCCAGAAGCCCAGCGCGCCGTCGCCGACGGCAAGATGCGGGGCGCGCATCCCGCGCCGGGCGCAGTCGCGCAGCACATTCGCCCACGACTCCGACGACTCCCGGTAGCCCTCATCCAGGGCTATCAGCTCCTTGCTGCCGTCGGCTCGGACGCCTACCAAAACCAGCACGCACGCCTTGGCCTGGTCCAACCTGACCTTCAGATGCACGCCGTCGGCCCAGACGTAGACGAAGTCGGTCGCCGACAAGTCGCGCTTCTGGAACGCCTTGTGATCGTCGGTCCACTGAGACGTCAGCCTCGACACCGTCGCCGATGACAGCCCGGTGGCCGACCCGAGGAACTGCTCCAGAGCGGGGACGAAGTCGCCGGTGGACAGGCCATGCAGATACAGCAGCGGAAGCACCTCGGATATCTTCGGGGTCTTGCGGGCCCACGGCGGCAAGATCGCCGATGAGAACCGCTTGCGTTCCCCGGTCTGGGCATCTACCCGCTTGTCGTTCACTCGCGGCGCCTTGACCTGCACCGGTCCGGCCGAGGTGGCAATCGTCCGCTCGCCGTGGAACCCGTTGCGCACCACCAGACGACGGCCGTCGGCGTCGCGAGCGTCGGCCAGCTCGGCCAAGTAGGAGTTGACCTCGGCCTCCAGAGCGGCGGCCAACATCCGCCGCGCCCCCTCCCGGACGATCTCATCAATCAAAGATCCGTTCGACGTCGTGCCGACGGTATTGACTACGGTAAGCATGGGCGTGCCTTCCCAGCCGACGCGCCAACGTCGGCCTACTCAGTGACCTTCGAATCGATCACTCGGGAGGGTACGCCCCCGAGCCGACCCACAGGTTCTGAGCATTGCTCTTCGCTGGAAGAATGATCAGCATGAGCCTCAAAGAGATCCGTAATTTCGACTACACGATCCTGCTCTGCGAGAAGATGAAGGAGACGAGAGCCTTCTACGAGGACGTGATGGGCTTTCCCGTCGAACTCGACCTCGAAAACTGGGTGAGCTTCAGGGTGGGCGCCACGTTGCTGACCCTACGGCCAAGGGGGCAGGGGCCGGCCTGGAACGACGGCCCTTCAGCGTCAGGAGCCGCGGCCGTCCAGCTTGCGTTTCGCGTGCCGCCCCCTGCCGTGGACGCCTGCCATGCAGAGCTGGTCGCCAAGGGCGTCACCATCGTCAGGGAACCGACGGACCTGCCCGGGTGGCGCCACCGGACGCTGTTCTTCCGCGATCCCGAAGACAATGTGATCGAGATTTACGCCGAGTACTGAGCGAGCCCGGCGTCAGCCGTACCAGGCCAGGCGCTAAAAGGATTACCTCATGACACCCGAGTACATGAAGGTCGGCGGCAAGCTCTACCAACTCGTGAATCACTACTGCTTACCTGACGACGGATGGAGCGTCGAGCTTACAGAGATGGGGGAGAACGGCGGCGGGCTGCTGCATGTACTGATTCCTGATGAAGATGCCGACCGACCGTGCGAGGTTCCACTGAGCTTGCTCCGCTTTGACGGACACCTTTGGTGTGGTGGTCAGGCCGTGTACGCGGCCTCGTAGGCGGCGGGACTACGGTAACCGAGGCTGCTGTGTAGCCGGTGCAGGTTGTACCAGCCCTCGATGAACTCGAAGATCGCGCTGCGGGCCGCGGCACGGCTGGGCCAGGGGCGATCGCCGAGCAGTTCGCCCTTCAACTTAGCGAAGAACGACTCGGCCAGAGCGTTGTCCCAGCACTGGCCGGTCCGGCCGACCGACAACCGAACCCCGAGACGACCAGCCAACTCAGCGAAGGCGCCACTGGTGTATTGACAGCCGCGATCCGAGTGAAAAATCACCGGCTGGGTGGGGCGACGCCGGCGACAGGCCGCGCTCAAGGCATCAGCAACCAACTCGGTGCGCAGGTGATCGGCGGTGGCCCAGCCCACCACCCGGCGTGAGGCGATATCGATGACAACCGCCAGATACACCCAGCCCTCCTGGGTCCCCTCCCTGCCAAAATGGACAGAGGTAGCAAGTAGGCATAAAACTCTGTATCGAGGGCGGGGAAGGAGACATCCCTTCGTGGAAGCAAGCAAGCTGGATCCGCAAATCCCTGACCCGCAGGTGCGTGAGCGGGCTGCGGTCCGCCGATACACCGCGGCCTACAAGGCCCGGATCCTGGCGGAGTACGACCAGCTCGACAAGGCCGGCAAGGGCGCGCTGATGCGCCGGGAAGGCCTGTACTCGTCGTTGATCTCCAGTTGGAAGACAGCCCGAGACCATGGCGCGAGCGAGGCTCTGGCCCGGCCGGTCGGCCGCCCCAAGGCCGATCCACGCGATAAGAAGATCGACACGCTGGAGGGCGAGGTTGAGCGGCTGCGCGCCGAACTCGACAAGACCCGCCAAGTGATCGAGGTGCAGGGAAAGCTCTTCGCGCTGCTGGATCAGTTCGCCACCGGCAGCGAGGCACCGACGGGCCGGGGCGAGCAGTGACCGAGATCATCGAAACCGCCCAAGCCGAGGCGATTGAGGAACTGACTCCGTTGCTTGGGCGGCGCAACGCGTGCGCGGCGGCCGGAGTGCCACAGGCCAACTGGTATCGCAAGAACCGCACCAGCCCCGCCCCGGACCGGCCGAGCATCCCGCGCACGCCGCACCCGGCCGCGCTCTCGCACGGTGAGCGCGAGCGCATCCGCACCGTGCTGAATGAGCGGTTCGCTGACGCGGCCCCGGCCACGGCGTACTTCACGCTGCTGGACGAGGGCACCTACCTGGCATCCGAATCCACCATGTACCGGATCCTGCGCGAACACGGCGAGGTCGGCCGCGATCGGCGCCGTCAGGCCACCCACCCGGCCAAGACCATCCCCGAGCTATTCGCCGACGCCCCGAACCGGGTGTGGGCCTGGGATATCACCAAGCTACGCGGCCCGCACAAGGGCATCTGGTACCACTTGTACACGATCATCGACATCTACAGCCGTTGCGTGGTCGGCTGGATGGTCGCCTCCCGCGAGTCGGCCGCGCTGGCCAAGCGGCTGATCGCTCAGACCATCATCAAGCAGAAGGTCAACCGTGACGCCCTGACCCTGCATGCCGACCGCGGCAGCTCGATGAAGTCCAAGACCGTCGCCGAGTTGCTCATCGACCTGGGCGTGGCCAAGTCGCATAGTCGCCCCAAGACATCCAACGACAACCCGCATATCGAGGCGAGCTTCAAAACGCTCAAGTACTGTCCGGCCTTCCCAGGCCGGTTCGGCTCGATCGAGGACGCCCGCGCCTTCTGCCAGGACTTTTACACCTGGTACAACCAGGAGCATTACCACTCCGGGATCGGCTACCACCACCCGGCTGACGCGCATTACGGTCGCGCTGCCGCCGTCCGAGACCGCCGCGCCCACGTCCTGGCCACCGCCCAAGCCGCCCACCCCGAACGCTTCGCCAGCGGCGGCGCCCCCACCCCTCCCAACCTGCCCGGCCCGGCGTGGATCAACAAACCCAAACAGGACCAGACGGACGAGCAGAAGGACACACCAGAGAAGCCGACACAGAATTAGCCCAGCTCAACTGCCTTGATCAAATTGACAGGTTCCGTTTCAGCACCGTGAAAACCGACCCTGGGGGCTTGCCCAGTGCCCGGGAGATCACGCTGATGGAGTCACCGGTGCGCCACCGCCGCCATAAGTCTTCTTTCATCGCGTCCGACATTCCCGGCCGACCCATCCGAGCCACGATCCACCCATCCACTAGCAGCGTTGCGTTGATCGTCTGAATCTAAGACAGCTTTCTTCGCGAAGGAGACCCGGTGAGGGTGCATCCCTTCATTGAGGCGGAAAAGCAGAGCGGGCACAACGTCAAACGGGCGTGTGAGCTGCGAGGAGTCTCCCGAGCCGCCTTCTATGCCCGTTGCCAGGGCACCACCGGTCCTCGTGCGGTGCGTGATGGGCACCTGGCTGAGCGCATCACCGAGATCCATCGACACTCGCGCGGCACCTACGGCGCTCCACGGATCCACGCCGTCTTGCAGCGGGAAGGAACTGGCTGTGGCCGGCGCCGAGTGGCGCGGCTGATGAGAGCGGCCGGGTTGCAGGGCCGTCACCGGCGCCGTCGGCAGGTGACCACGATCGCCGATCCGTCCGCGGCCGTTAGGCCCGACCTCATTGGCCGTGCGTTCCAGCCGGATGCGGCCGCGGTCGACACGCGCTGGTGCGGGGACATCACCTACATCCCGACCGGAACCTGTCAATTTGATCAAGGCAGTTGAGCTGGGCTAATTCTGTGTCGGCTTCTCTGGTGTGTCCTTCTGCTCGTCCGTCTGGTCCTGTTTGGGTTTGTTGATCCACGTCGGGCCGGGCAGGTTGGGAGGGGTGGGGGCGCCGCCGCTGGCGAAGCGTTCGGGGTGGGCGGCTTGGGCGGTGGCCAGGACGTGGGCGCGGCGGTCTCGGACGGCGGCAGCGCGACCGTAATGCGCGTCAGCCGGGTGGTGGTAGCCGATCCCGGAGTGGTAATGCTCCTGGTTGTACCAGGTGTAAAAGTCCTGGCAGAAGGCGCGGGCGTCCTCGATCGAGCCGAACCGGCCTGGGAAGGCCGGACAGTACTTGAGCGTTTTGAAGCTCGCCTCGATATGCGGGTTGTCGTTGGATGTCTTGGGGCGACTATGCGACTTGGCCACGCCCAGGTCGATGAGCAACTCGGCGACGGTCTTGGACTTCATCGAGCTGCCGCGGTCGGCATGCAGGGTCAGGGCGTCACGGTTGACCTTCTGCTTGATGATGGTCTGAGCGATCAGCCGCTTGGCCAGCGCGGCCGACTCGCGGGAGGCGACCATCCAGCCGACCACGCAACGGCTGTAGATGTCGATGATCGTGTACAAGTGGTACCAGATGCCCTTGTGCGGGCCGCGTAGCTTGGTGATATCCCAGGCCCACACCCGGTTCGGGGCGTCGGCGAATAGCTCGGGGATGGTCTTGGCCGGGTGGGTGGCCTGACGGCGCCGATCGCGGCCGACCTCGCCGTGTTCGCGCAGGATCCGGTACATGGTGGATTCGGATGCCAGGTAGGTGCCCTCGTCCAGCAGCGTGAAGTACGCCGTGGCCGGGGCCGCGTCAGCGAACCGCTCATTCAGCACGGTGCGGATGCGCTCGCGCTCACCGTGCGAGAGCGCGGCCGGGTGCGGCGTGCGCGGGATGCTCGGCCGGTCCGGGGCGGGGCTGGTGCGGTTCTTGCGATACCAGTTGGCCTGTGGCACTCCGGCCGCCGCGCACGCGTTGCGCCGCCCAAGCAACGGAGTCAGTTCCTCAATCGCCTCGGCTTGGGCGGTTTCGATGATCTCGGTCACTGCTCGCCCCGGCCCGTCGGTGCCTCGCTGCCGGTGGCGAACTGATCCAGCAGCGCGAAGAGCTTTCCCTGCACCTCGATCACTTGGCGGGTCTTGTCGAGTTCGGCGCGCAGCCGCTCAACCTCGCCCTCCAGCGTGTCGATCTTCTTATCGCGTGGATCGGCCTTGGGGCGGCCGACCGGCCGGGCCAGAGCCTCGCTCGCGCCATGGTCTCGGGCTGTCTTCCAACTGGAGATCAACGACGAGTACAGGCCTTCCCGGCGCATCAGCGCGCCCTTGCCGGCCTTGTCGAGCTGGTCGTACTCCGCCAGGATCCGGGCCTTGTAGGCCGCGGTGTATCGGCGGACGGGCCTTCACCCCGAGGTGTGGACATCTTGAGTGCCAGATCATAGAGATCTGGAGACCAAGGAGTTCCTCGTGGCCATGAAGGCCTACTCAGTTGAGTTCAAGACAGACGCCGTCGCGTTGTATCTGTCGGACCCGTCGCGGACGTACGCGTCGGTGGCCAAGGACCTGGGCGTCAACCGTGAGACGTTGCGCCTGTGGGTGCACCAGGCGCGGTCTGCCGGCACTGCTCCGAAGACGGGCTCGGTGAAGAGGCCGCCGACGGGATTGGTAACCTCCGGCAACGTGCTGGAAGAGGAGAACAAGCAGTTGCGGGCCCGGATCCGGGAACTGGAGCTGGAGCGCGAGATTTTGCGGCGGGCGGCCAAGTATTTCGCCGGGGAGACGAACTGGTGAGTCGCTTCCAGTTCGTTGCCGATCACCGTGACGCCTTCGGGGTGAAGCGACTGTGCCGAGTGCTGGAGGTCTCCCGGTCGGGGTTCTATCGGTGGGTGGCCGCCACACCGGCGAGGGCGGTGCGGACGGCGGCCGACGCTGCGCTCGCGGCGGAGATCAGGCAGATCCACGCCGACTTCGATGGCACCTACGGCAGCCCGCGGGTGACTGCCGAGCTGCGCGATGCGGGCCGGCGGGTCAATCACAAGCGGGTGGCGCGGATCATGCGGGTCTTCGGCATCGTCGGGCTGCATCTGCGTAAGAGGGTCCGCACCACGGTGCCCGAGCCCTCCCATCAGAAGATGCCCGACCTGATCAAGCGGGACTTCACCGCGGCCGCGCCGAACCAGCGGTACGTGGGCGACATCACCTATCTGCCCGTCGGTGAGGGACAGTTCTTGTATCTCGCGACGGTGCTGGACCTGCATTCACGTCGCCTGGCTGGTTGGTCGATCGCCGATCACATGCGCACCGAGCTGGTGACCGACGCGCTGCGGGCAGCCGCCGCCACGCGGGGTGGTGACCTGGCCGGGGCGGTCTTTCACTCCGATCACGGGGCGCAATACACCTCCGCCGACTTCGCCGCCGTGTGCAAGGAGTTCGGTGTTCGCCAGTCGATGGGCGCCGTCGGGACAAGCGCGGACAACGCTGCCGCCGAGGCGTTCAACGCCACTCTCAAACGCGAGACGCTGCAGGGCGCCAAACGCTGGTCCTCGGCCCGCCAGGCTCGCCTGGAGGTCTTCAAGTGGATCACTCGCTACAACACCCGAAGGAGGCACTCCAGCCTGAACTACCTCAGCCCGATCACCTACGAGCAGCGGTCCGATAGGGTCCTGCTCGCCGCATGACAGCTGGTGTCCACATTTTGGGGCCAAGGCCCCGTGAGACGTTGCGCCTGTGGGTGCACCAGGCGCGGTCTGCCGGCACTGCTCCGAAGACGGGCTCGGTGAAGAGGCCGCCGACGGGATTGGTAACCTCCGGCAACGTGCTGGAAGAGGAGAACAAGCAGTTGCGGGCCCGGATCCGGGAACTGGAGCTGGAGCGCGAGATTTTGCGGCGGGCGGCCAAGTATTTCGCCGGGGAGACGAACTGGTGAGTCGCTTCCAGTTCGTTGCCGATCACCGTGACGCCTTCGGGGTGAAGCGACTGTGCCGAGTGCTGGAGGTCTCCCGGTCGGGGTTCTATCGGTGGGTGGCCGCCACACCGGCGAGGGCGGTGCGGACGGCGGCCGACGCTGCGCTCGCGGCGGAGATCAGGCAGATCCACGCCGACTTCGATGGCACCTACGGCAGCCCGCGGGTGACTGCCGAGCTGCGCGATGCGGGCCGGCGGGTCAATCACAAGCGGGTGGCGCGGATCATGCGGGTCTTCGGCATCGTCGGGCTGCATCTGCGTAAGAGGGTCCGCACCACGGTGCCCGAGCCCTCCCATCAGAAGATGCCCGACCTGATCAAGCGGGACTTCACCGCGGCCGCGCCGAACCAGCGGTACGTGGGCGACATCACCTATCTGCCCGTCGGTGAGGGACAGTTCTTGTATCTCGCGACGGTGCTGGACCTGCATTCACGTCGCCTGGCTGGTTGGTCGATCGCCGATCACATGCGCACCGAGCTGGTGACCGACGCGCTGCGGGCAGCCGCCGCCACGCGGGGTGGTGACCTGGCCGGGGCGGTCTTTCACTCCGATCACGGGGCGCAATACACCTCCGCCGACTTCGCCGCCGTGTGCAAGGAGTTCGGTGTTCGCCAGTCGATGGGCGCCGTCGGGACAAGCGCGGACAACGCTGCCGCCGAGGCGTTCAACGCCACTCTCAAACGCGAGACGCTGCAGGGCGCCAAACGCTGGTCCTCGGCCCGCCAGGCTCGCCTGGAGGTCTTCAAGTGGATCACTCGCTACAACACCCGAAGGAGGCACTCCAGCCTGAACTACCTCAGCCCGATCACCTACGAGCAGCGGTCCGATAGGGTCCTGCTCGCCGCATGACAGCTGGTGTCCACATTTTGGGGCCAAGGCCCGACCGCAGCCCGCTCACGCACCTGCGGGTCAGGGATTTGCGGATCCAGCTTGCTTGCTTCCACGAAGGGATGTCTCCTTCCCCGCCCTCGATACAGAGTTTTATGACTACTTGCTACCTCTGTCCATTTTGGCAGGGAGGGCCACCGTTACCACCGAGATGCCGCTCGACCTGCGAAGGCTAAATCACGGTTGAGGTAGTCGCATGAAGGGTGGAGACGCCGGTGGGCCGCAAGGTGATGAAATCGGCGTGGGCGATGGCGATGGCGTCGGGGTAGGTCTGGGCCTTGTCGTGTTCGGCGAGGGCGCGGTAGATGCTGGCCAGGCTCGGGCTTCGGCCTTTGCGTTTGCCGGTTCCGATGATCAGGTCGGGTCCGATGGACTCGACGGACTCGCCTGCGGCCTTGCGTCGGAGCACGGTATGGAGCATGTCGTCGGTGATGAGGGGCGGACGACCACCGTGCTTGCCCTTGCGGGCGGCCGCGTCGAGCCCTTCGAGGGTGGCTTCGCGGATGTTCTCGCGTTCGGTCTCGGCCATGGCGGCGAAGAATCCGAACAAGATGCGGCCGGGCCCGGTGGGGTCGTAGGTGCCGGGAAGAGGTCCGGCGAGCATCTCCAGGACCAGGCCGTGGGCGGTGAGGTGATCGGCGAGCGCGGTGAGTTCGGCGGCGTCGCGGCCCAGGCGTTTCATCTCGTACACCGTGAAGATCACCCGGCAGTGCGGGGCGTGGCCTTTGATCTGGCGGGCCAGGGCGAACGCCGCCTCGAACTGCGGGCGCACCCGCACCCGGGTGCTGATCTTCTCGGAGAAGATCTTGTCGCGGCCGATGCCGTGCGCGGCCAGGGCGTCCAGCTGTGACTGCAATTCCTGGGTGAGCGTGAAGCAGCGGGCGTAGCCGATGCGGATGTCCGCGGTCGGGGTGTCGGGTGCGACAGCGAGTGGGGCGGGCGTGCCGGGCCGCCAGGGCTGTCCCGGTCCGCGGTCGGCCGGAGTCGGCACACGCAGGAGCTTGGCGAGCCGGGGCACCTGGGTGAAGCGGCCGGTGTGGTAGGTGCCGGCCACCGCGCCGCCGCGGGAGCGGCAGGGCGAGCCGGGCTCGACTGGCTATGACGGTTCCAGTTGGCCCCATTCGGCGGCCTGAACTGGACCCACTTAACGATCTTCATGGACTGGCGTGACGGCTTGATTCGGCCCCACCTTGGGCCAAGCGGAGCCGACGACAATGGGCCGGTCTCTGGACTCGGCCCAGAACTTTCAAAGCTCCGGCGAGGGGCAAGGTAGGTGGACCTGTGCGGCAAGGGTTGTGGTGATTGCCTTGCCGCACCTCGGGCCCGCGTGCAACCGCCGGAAGTTCCCAACAGCCGACCGCCTCCCACAACTCGAACCCGGCGGCCAAGGGCCCTGTCTCCCCGCACCGAATTGCCTACCGGGTGATCTCAACAATCCCTCACCGTGCTCCTCGCCGGAGCTTTGGGAGTCCTGGGCCTACTCAGAGGCTGCCGCCCCCGGACCCCTGCCAGGCGAGTGCATCGCCCGCTCAGCGGGTGTGAGGGCTGGGGTGTGCGGTGCGGCTGACGCCCTCGCTCCGGATCCCGGGCGGGGTCGTCACATCCCCTCGGATGCCACATCCGGGGTGGGGCCGCTTCAGGCCGACATCGAATTTTCAAGATCACCAGCGAGGCCGCATGGGTCCAGGTCAAGCCGTCCGGGTGGGGCCGTTCCAAGCCGTCATAACCACTCGACGCTGCAGCGGGGGCAGCGGTGGCGTTCGACGGCATCGGCGTCGCTCGGGGCGGACTCGGCAGGGGCGGTCATGCCTCCGGATGCTCTCACAAACATTTCTCAGAGGGAGCGGTTCCCCGTTTTTGCGTGAGAACGAGTTGTGAGAGTGGATTGGGCATCCGGAACGCGTCCTGGACGCCCTCTTGATCTTGCTCCGGGAATGGACCGTTTCTGAGAACGATGCCGAGCGACCTGTGGGAACAGGCTTAGCGTACGTTTTCGTTCCGCTGCACTCCGACCCCCGGTGCCCAGGTCCAGTTCGATGGAGACGAGGCTCGGGAGCTGGCTGAAGGTCATGTTCGGCACGATGAACTGGGCTTGCGAGAGAGCATTTTGAGGCGCCGTTCTCGTTGCGTAGCCTCGCGCGACTGCTGCGCCCCCTCGCCTTTCCCAGTGCTTCCGCGCGCCCGGCAGCCCGGCAGCGACCCGGTTGAGGCCGACTCGGCTCAGGTGCCCCTGTTCCTGCAGCCCCCAAACTGACGCCACCATTTGTTCAGGACCAGGCTGGCGAAAGCCGTGGTCGTGGCGGCGGCGGGTTCGACCGCGCCCAGGAGCGCGGTCGTGATGGCCGCTTGACTGCCCTGCTCCGTCGCAGGCCACCCGGAGCGGTTCTTCCGCTCGGCGACACGGACCGGACCGCGGCCGGTGAACGGCGCGGGACGCACCACCGCCTCGGCTTCATCCACTGGATGGTCCCGCCCGGATTGTATGGACGCCATTCCCTCCTCGGCGAGGTGTTGCGGTACTCGATCAAGCCCGTGTGCCGTACGGTCTAACACTTGGCCGAATCGAAGAGGGGAACCGCTATGAGCTCCGCCACGTACGCCGAACCCTTCGATTCCGAACCCGAGTTCGCGCTGATCGGCGGGGAGGTCACCGAGGGCGTCGTGCGCGTCGGTGATACGGTACGGCGTCCGGCCGGCTTCAACGCCCCGCTCGTTCATGCCCTGCTCGATCGCCTGGAGGCGGCCGGGTTCGCGGGCGCTCCGAGGTTTCTCGGCATCGACGCGGCCGGGCGCGAGGTTCTGACGTTCATCCCCGGCGAAGTCGCAGGACGGCCACGGCCCGCCTGGATCGCCGACGAGGAGCGGATGGCCTCGGTCGGCCGCCTTGTCCGGGCCTACGACGACGCGGTCGCCGGCTTCGTCCTCCCCGAAGGGGTCAGGCCTTTCGCAGGGCTCGGCGAACTCACCGAGCCGCCGGGCATGCCGCCCGCGCCGCCCTATCCGGTCGAACTGGTCGGGCACATGGACCTCACTCCCGACAACGTCGTGTTCCGAGACGGCCAGGCCGTCGCCCTCATCGACTTCGACATGGCCAAGCCCGTCTCCAGGGTCGACGAGGTGTGCAACATGATGTTCTCCTGGGCCCCGCTGGGCGATCCCGCCGACGCCGATCCGCCCCTACGGGACGTGGACGTGCCACGCCGCTGCCGGATCCTCGCCGATGCGTACGGCATGTCGGACACGGATCGGGCTCGGCTCGTCGAGGTGGCCGTGCTGCGGTCGAGACGGGCCTGGTACTCGATGAAGCAGATCGCCGAGGCGCAAGGCGGAGGCTGGGCTCGAATGTGGCAGGAAGGCGCCGGGGATGAGCTCAAACGCCAGGAGGCGTGGCTGGAGCGCCACGGCACGACGATCGCAACCGCGTTGACCGCGCCATAGTGTCCCTCGCGGCGACCAGACCAACCACGCGTACCCCGGTTCTACGGCGAGAGGAAGGCACCGATCCCAGCGGACCACCACCCGCTGCCTGACGGCGACATGGCACCGTCAAAGTCGCACGGCCGTACGCGTGCGAGTGTCGTCGCCCCCGGTGAAGGGGCCGTTCCTGATATGGGACGCCTTTCCAAGTGTCGTCACCACCCTGGACGACACCGTCCCGGACCTCGTCGTCATCTGCACGTGTCCCACCGCACCCGATACGACCCGGGACCTGATAACACCACCCGTTCGCAGGTTGACAACCATGGTCTGGAACGGCCGAGATTCGGATCATGGAACGTGGGCAATCACGAACGCCCACCCCCGATGACACCAAGACGGCGCATCCGCCAATCGTGCTGGCGCGTCGAGGAATTCGAACCTAAGACGTCGAGTAGCAGGCGGGCGCTGCGGCCCGTGACCTGCGAACCCCCTTTCCGCTGTCCCCCGCGTTCACGAACCCCCGGCCTCGTTCCGGGCGGCCGGTGAACCCCCCGATCTGCATGGGTGCGCCCGGGCGGCGGTGGTAGGCGGCCCGCGATGCGCGGGACTTCGTCGCGATCGGAGGGTGGGCGAGCGGCTGGAACGGTGTCATGGTGGGAAGGGCCGGAGATCTTGGAGCCGACCGTCCTTCGCGGGCGGTCCCGAGGCGGAAGCGGTGGCCATGCCGGATTCGAGCGGAGCGTCGTGGCTGGGGCGCGGCAAGCTGGTACTGGGCATGATCCATCTGCCGCCGCTGCCCGGCACCCCGTATCACGATGGGGGCGGCGTCGAGCCGATCGTGGAGCGCGCCGTCGCCTGCGCGCGGGCGCTCGTGGACGGCGGCGCGGACGGGTGCCTGATCCAGACCGTGGACCGGGTGTACGCCGCCGGAACGGACTCTGATCCGGCGCGGATCGCGGCCATGGCCCTCATCACCCGCGCCGTCGTGGAGACGGCCGGGCCCGAGTTTCGGATCGGGGCGCAACTGATGCGCAACGCCGTGCAGGCATCGCTGGCGGTGACGCAGGTCGCCGGCGGCCACTTCACCCGGGTCGGCGCGCTGGTCGGCGCGACGATGACCGCGGGCGGGCTGATGCAGGGCGACCCGCTCGCGGTGGCGGAGTACCGGAACAAGATCGGCGCACACGGCATCGCCCTGATCGCCGAGATCGAGTCGATGCACTTCTCCTGGTTCGGCGGCGGCAGGACGGTCGCCGAGGTCGCCGCGACCGCCTGGCAGGCCGGCGCGGACGCGGTCTCCCTGTGCCACCGCGACGACGACATCACCCTCGGCATGATCGCCGCCGTACGGGCGGCCTGCCCCGGGCTGCCGGTCATCCTGGCCGGGCACACCCATCACGGCAACGCCGCCCGCATGCTGGGATCAGCCGAGGGTGCGGACGGGGCGTTCGTCGGCACCTGCCTGGAGAGCGGAGGCTGGGGCGGCGTGATCGACAAGGACAAGGTGGCGGCGTACGTGGACATCGTGCGCTCCGCACAGCGGTAACCGAGACACCCAAGACTGAACGACGCCGGGCGCGGTGACGGTCGGCAGCAGAGGAAGGCGAGCATGACGATGACCTCTCCCTCTCCCTACACGCTGGCGGAGATCCCCCGCCAAGTCGCGGCGCTGAGCGCGGACCTGCGCGCGTGCTACCCCGTGGTCGCCGACGCCGTACGGCGACGGGCGAGCAAACAGGGGTGGGATGGCCTCTTGCGGGTGGTTGTGACCGGGAACGGCGACTCGCTGCACGCGGCGCTGGCCACCGAGATGGCCTTCCACACCTTCGGTGGGGTGGCGTGCGAGCCGGTGAGCACGCTGCGCCTGCTGGAGTACGGCACCCCGTGGGAGCGCCGAACGGGAGTGCACACGCTCGTGGTAGGCGTCTCCGCCTCGGGCGGCAACGCCCGGGTCGTCGACACGCTCGCACGCGCCGCCACGCAGGGCGCCTGGACGCTGGCCGTCACCTCGACCGCGGACAGCGCCGTGGCGCGGGCCGCCGAGCACGCGCTGGTGCTGCCCTTGACCGGATTACTGCCATGCCCGGGGATCCGCACCTTCCAGGCCAGCCTCCTGACGCTGTACATGGTCGCGATCGAGATCGGCCGGGCCCGCGGCCACCTCGGGGACCGCGAAGCCGACGACGCCGGAGCCGAGCTCGCCGCGGTGGCCGACGCCGTGGCGGCGACCGTCGACCTCGTACGGCACAGCTGCGCCCAGGTCGCCGAGCAGGTGGCCGGCTCCCCGATGATGCTGATGCTGGGCAGCGGCCCCGGGTACGGCAGCGCCCAGTTCACCGCCGCCAAACTCGTCGAGGCGGCCGGAGTGTTCGCCGCCGCCCAGGACCTCGAGGAGTGGGAGCACGTGGAAGTGCTGGCCCGCCCGCGAGACATGCCTACCGTGGTGTTCGCTCCGCCGGGCCGTACCAGGCAGCGGGCGCTGGCCGTGGCACGGCAGGCCCGCACCCTCGGCCGCACCGTGATCGCCGTCGGCGAGGACGGTGACAGCGAGCTCGCGGCGGCCGCCAGGACCCTGCTGCCGGTGGGCGGCGGAGTGCGTGAGGAGTTCTCACCGCTGCTGGCGCAAGTGGCGGCCGGCTACCTAGCCGGTGAGATCGCCAGCCGGCTGGGGCGGGTGCCGTTCTCCACCAACCGGCCCTGACGGCGAGGGCCTAAGCTGTTCCGTTCTCGCCCTCTGGCTTACGTAGTAGGGCTGTGCTCGGGTGGGTCGTAGCTGAAGAGGTCGCCTGGCTGGCAGACGCGCACGTCGCACAGCCGGATCAGCGTGGAGAAGCGGATCGCATCGGGAGAGATCACCGCCACCGTCCGCGCCTCCGTCCACGTGGTCACCGCCCGCGGCCACGGCGCCCAGCAGCGGCGCAAGCGCCTCGAATCCGCCAGGCGCAGGGGCCAGATGTATGCCGACCCGGCACGCACCGGGCAATCTGCCCCACCGAAGGACTCAGCAGACGTACGCGGAACTCCATCAGCCAGAAAGGGCGGTGTCCGTGAACCCTATGGATGAGATCCGCCAAGGCGGCGAGTTCAAGACCAAGACGCGCGCCGAGCTTCCCGTCGTGGATGCGTTGCCGAGGAACCGCGTGCTCGTGATCGACACCGATCCGCAAGGTCAGGTCGCCGCGCCCCTGAAGCACTCCTACGACATGGCCATCATCGACGTCGACCCGCACGGAAACATCGTTCCGTCCTTCACCACCGACATAGAGCCAACCCCCTCAGACTGAAACCCGCTCAGACCTGCTTAGACGAATGGCGATCATCCATCCGGAGCACTCGCAGGAGGCCCTGCGGGCCGGCGCATAAGCCTGGTTGCCGCCGAAGGGGATGGGCGCACGGCCGCCCCCTGCATCTGGTGGGTCCTGGGGCGGGGATATTCAGGAGCGGACACTTTGGGCCACCCCGAGTTAGTTGGAGGCTCCGATACCTGGAAGGGTGAGGAGTTATGGCACCACCGAGGAAGTATGCCCCTGAGCTGCGGGAACGCGCTGTCCGTATGGTTTTCGAGCTGCGTGCGGCCGGTGAGGGGGCGGGCGTGCTGGCCCGGGTCGCAGACCAGCTCGGGGTGCACCGCGAGGCGCTACGGACCTGGGTGCGCCAGGCCGAGGTCGATGGCGGGAAGCGCCCGGGGACATCGACTTCTGACGCCCAGCGGATCACCGAACTCGAGCGTGAGAATCGCGAGTTGCGGCGGGCGAACGAGATCCTGAAGGCCGCCTCGGCGTATTTCGCCCGGGAACTCGATCCCAGACTGCCGCGCTAGTCGAGTTCATCGATACCCATCGCGAACGGTTCGGTGTGGAGCCGATCTGTGCCGTGCTGGAGTTCGCGCCGTCCACGTACTGGGCGGCGAAGAAACGGGAGTCGAATCCGTCGGCTCGTGCGGTCCGGGACGAAGAGGTGAAAAAGGAGATCCTGAAAGTGTGGAACGGCCCGGGACGTGGCCTATATGGGGCGCGGAAGGTGTGGGGCCAGCTCAACCGCCAGGGCGTCACGGTCGCCCGGTGCACGGTCGAGCGGCTGATGCGCGAGCTGGGCCTGTGCGGGGCGACCTGGTCGCGCAAACGGCCCCGGACCACCGTCCCCGGCGCCGATCGACCCGGTGACCTGCTGGAACGCAACTTCACCGCGGGCCGGCCGGACCTGCGATGGGTCGCGGACATCACCTATGTCGCCACCGCCTCCGGCTGGGTGTACACCGCGTTCGTCCAGGACCTGTACTCCCGTCGGATCGTCGGCTGGCAGGTCGCCGACCACCTGGGCACCGATCTGGCACTCGACGCCCTGGAAATGGCGATCTGGGCGCGTGGAGGCGTCATCGATGACCTTGTTCACCATTCCGATAGAGGCGTTCAATATACTTCTATCCGCTACGCCGAACGGCTCGACCAGGTCGGTGCGGCTCGTTCTGTGGGCAGCAAAGGCGATTCGTATGACAATGCCGCTGCGGAGTCGCTCAACAGTCTCTACAAGAAGGAGCTAATCGAGTTCCATGGCGGCTGGAAAGGCGTCATGGATGTGACGATTTCCACCATGGAATGGGTTGCCTGGTATAATTCTGAAAGGCTACATTCTTACTGCGGGAACGTTCCTCCGGCCGAGTACGAGGAGACGTTCCACCGATCAACCGCCGACGGCGGCCTGGCGATCGAGAACCAAGCGATCTAGCCTCCAACTTCACCGGGGCGGCCCAAGAAGAAGACCAAGAATAGGCCGCCCGGCGAGAGCGCGTCCGGTGAGGGGTGCCAGGATGCGGCTGTGCAGCGGACAGGTGGCCGAACGCGCCGGCGTCAACCTGCAGACGCTGCGTTACTACGAGCGCCGCGGACTGATCGCCGAACCGGCGCGCAGCCCAGGCGGGCACCGCACCTACCCGCCCGAGACCGTCACCCTGCTGACCGTGATCAAGGCCGCGCAGCGGCTCGGCTTTACCTTGGAGGAGGTGGCCGAGTTTCTCGACACCGGCCGGCGCGGTCACCCCACTCCCGACCTGCGCGAACGCGCTCAGGAAAAGATCGCCGAGGTGGACGCGCGGATCGCTGATTTGACCACCATCCGGCGCGCTCAACGCGGTGGTCAGCGCCGGTTGCGACAGCCTGACCCACTGCACCTGCCCCGACTGTCCTCTGCCGTTTGCCGACCTGGCCACGAGCCGTACCCCTGAGGAGAACTGACCGCAGTGAGCGTCCACCATGACCATCGCGCCCCCGCCGGGCCCGTCCCGGTGACCCTGCCTACTGTCGGCCGACAGCCTGGAGCGGCGGGCGACCCGGACGCCAACGGCGGCGGGCCACCGCTGCGCAGCAAGGTCACCGCCGCCCTGGCCGTACTGGCGTGCGCCGCATGCTGCGCGCTGCCGGTGCTGATCGGCGTCGGGCTGCTCGCCGGTGCCGGCGCCGCGCTGGCCGAACAGACGCTGCTGGCCGCCTCCAGACTACTGGTCGCCGCCGCGGCGGGCATGTGGTGGCTGCACCGCCGCCGCGCCTCGCGCGCGGCCGGAAGCTGCGGATGCTGAACACCCGCCACGCTGCACCAGCCCCGGCAGCGACCCAGGTGGCCCGGCGAAGGGCCGGCTGCCGGGATGCGCTGTATTACCTGCCATGACGATCGTCCGTTCCCTGGTGTTGTTCGCCCTGGCCGCACTCGCCGAGATCGGCGGAGCCTGGCTGATCTGGCAAGGCATCCGCGAGCAGCGCAGTCTGGCCTGGGTCGGTGCCGGCGAGGCCGTCGAGATCGTGAACATCGGTAGCACCGCGATCTCCATCGCGGGCTGGACGGTCCGGGACGGCACGGCCGTGCGACACACCTTCGCGGCCGGCACGAGGCTGCCTGGTTGTTGATCCGCTGAGCGTTCTTTCTCAGGAAGCCGGGGCTCGTCTCAGGCCGCTCCGCCGCCGGGTCAAGGCAGCCGCGGCGGTGAAGGCCAGGGCCGCGCATCCGCACTGGGCGAGGGCGGTGGAGGTGGGCATCGACGGCAGGTCCCCGAGGTCGCCCAGGGCCGCCGCGGGCAGGAACAACAGCAGCGCCGCCCGCCGGCCCACGGCGGAGCGGCACGCGCACCCGGCCGCCAGCGCGACCACGATCAGCCACGGCATCGGCTTCCAGCCCGTGCTGACGTGGTCGGCGATCGCCTCCACCCATCGCGCTTGCATGATGGCCTTGCTGGCGGTGAGCCCCACCAGGGCGAGCGGCCCCCACAGCAGGAAAGCCCGCCGGGGAATGACCGTTATAGCGCGATACGCCGCGGGCGCGAAGGCGATGGCGACGGCCGCGAGTTGGGCCAGCAGGACCGGACCGTAGTTGGCTAACAACAGCGTGTCCAGATCCAGGAGGTAGGGGTGGTTGGCCTGGTACAGCACGTACGCGACCATGCCCAGTACGGCGATCCATCGTCGGCCGAGCAGCACGGCCAGCGCGGGCAGGGCTGCGACCAGGGCCGGCTCGGTCAGGAAACGGATCGAGCTCGGTTGCTCCAGGAAGGCCGCACCGTAACGCAGGGATTCGGCGAACCGCAGCGACACGGTCGCCACCTCGGCGACCAGCACCAGGAACGGCCACAGCGCCACGGCGACGGCCAACCCGTCGCGCCAGGCGCCCGCCGAGACCGCGCCGAAGGCCCGCCGGGCGTGCACCCGTGCCGCACCCCGCAGCAGGTCGGCCACGTCAGCCAGGTCCGGGCGGGTCTGTCCGGGCCGTGCCCCCGCCTGCAGCACTCCCATCATCTCCGCTTCGTGCCGCGCCCGGTGGTCGCGGGGATAGCAGGCCAGCAGCCGCCGGTAGCGGGCTTCGAGCGGGCTCATGCCGTTCCTCCCAAGCCGATCGCGCGCAGGCGTGCGGTGGCCGCCTTGGCGTGCCTGCGCATCCGCTCGGCCTCCGCCGCCAGTCTCGCCGCACCGTCGCCGGTCAGCCGGTAGTAGCGGCGCACCCGGCCGTCGACGATCTCCTCTCGGTCCTCGGTGATCAGGCCCTCTTCCTGGAGTCGGTCGAAAGCGGCGTACAAGGTGCCGGCGCGCAGGCGAACCTGGCCGTCCGAGATGCGCTCCACGTCGGTGATGACGCCGTATCCGTGTTGCGGACCGGCAGCTAGCGCGGTCAGGATCAGGAAAGTCGGCTCCTGCATCTGTCTCATGTGATCAATATATACCGATCACCTACTTATGGGCGCGCGGCAGTCACAACCGTTGAGGCGTCAAGTTGGATCGCATGACGACGCCTCTGAGGGGCATGGACTGCTGCCCGTACTCGCGCTGGCGGTGGCGGTGGCGGTGAGCGGGTGCGGCGGCGCGCCGCCGCACCCGCTCGTCTCGCTATGCTTTCTTACCGCCAGTAGTTGATCACTGTGTTGCGACGACCCCTAGACGAGTAAGTCCGATGTCTGGGGCCGGTGACCGGGCATGAAGAGAGGGCGTTCAAGATCATGTTGTGACGCAAGACCTGAACACCCTCTTGACCGCACTATATGTGAAGATCGACGACAAGATCGGAGGAAGCCGATCGATGGGCAGGCCGCCGCTGCTCAGCGACTCCGAGCTCGTCTGCCTAGCGGTGGCCCAGGCGCTGCTCGGTCACCACTCCGAGGCCCGCTGGCTGCGCTTCGCCCGCACGCACCTGTCCGGCATGTTCCCGTACCTGCCGCAGCAGTCGGGCTACAACAAACGCCTGCGCGCGGCATTGCCCCTGGTCAAGCAGATGATCCGGGAGCTGGCCACCGACAGCGACTTTTGGTTCGACAACCACTGGATCGTTGACTCCACACCGGTGCCGTGCGGGATGTCGCGCCCAACCGTGCAGCGCTCGAACCTGGCCGGCTGGGCCGGCTATGGCTACTGCGCCTCACACTCCCGGTTCTTCTGGGGCCTGCGGCTGTATCTGGTGTGCACCCCGACCGGCATGCCGATCTTATGGGCGCTGGCCAACCCGAAGATCGGCGAGCGGGAGGTGCTGGCCGCGATGCTCGAGGTCGATGCCGGCCTGATCGCCGAACGCGAGGGCATTCTGCTCATCTGCGACAAGGGTTTCGCCTCCAAGCCTTTTGAGAAGGAACTCGCCGCCCACGGCATCGACCTGCTGCGTCCCTCCCGCAAGCGGGAGAAACAGCGGCACGGCGAGCCAATGCTCAAGAAGGTCCGCCAGCTCATCGAGTCGGTCAACGACACTCTCAAAGGCCAACTCGACCTGGAACAACACGGCGGACGGACCTTCGAGGGCGTCGCCGTCCGCGTCGCCCAGCGCATCCTGGCGATGGCCGCGGCAATCTGGCACAACAACAAGACCGGAGCCCCGGTCACCCGCTCGCTGATCGCCTACGACCACTGATCACATCGGACTTACTCGTCTAGAAGCGGGGCGGAATCAAGGACACCGAAAGCGCCTCGATCCGCGACGCTGTTGTTGTGACCGCTTCCGTCCACTGACGGTCCCACGGCGCCCGTGTCGCCGTCCAGTTCGGAGTTTCGGCAGTGCTTTTTGATGTCACCCGCAGCGAACTCGTCGACGTCTTCGGCGAGGACCGTCTCACGACCCTGCCCTCCATCGCCTTTCCGCCCGCCGCCGCGGACACCGAGGGCGCCAGCCTCCTGCAGACCGTCGGCGTCCCCACCGGGACGCTCCGGCTGCGTGAGCCCGTCGAGGACTCCGGCCGCCTGCCCCTCGTCCAGGACGTCATTGACGTCGAGGACTTCGAGGACGCCTCGGAGGGCGCGGGCGAATGGCCCGTCATCGGCTGGTTGCTCAACGCCCACCTCGCCCTCGACCCCGCTTCCGGAAAGGTGCACGCCTTGGACGCCGACGAGGAGATCGTGCGGGAACTCCATACGGACGTCTCCTCCCTCGTCCAGGTCGCCCTCCGGTTCCAGCGACTGCTGGAAGGGTTCACCTTCGGCGGCGGCGAGGAAGCCGACTTCGAGCGTCTGGAACGCGAGGTCGCGCTTATCCGTCAGGAGACGAGCGGCATTGACCCGCTTCCCTTCCAGGACGACGAGACCGTCTGGTCGGTGGTCGGCGAGGAGATCGCCGCGGGCCGACGCTTCAAGGGCGACAGTCCGGGAGCCCGCTCGCTCTACGGGTGATCGCCGGCCGATGTCGCCCACGCACCGCGCGGTCTGCGCGGTGCGTGGGCGCTTTCCTGCGGACGGGTCTCCTCGTCGATCTGCCCGACCACTGATCAGTGCCGTGGTGACCGGAACAAGAGCTTCGTGTCACCGCATGGCCACATGTCGGCCGGTTCCACACGCAGCGAACGACATGGGGCGGCGCGACGGTCGGCGACGCGCAGCACCGGCGCGAGATCCTCCCAGGTGACCCCGGCCCGGCGGGCCGCGTCGATCAGGTCGGGCTCAGCGTCGGCCAGCCAGTCCCGCAGCGTTGCCAGCAACGTGAGCCCGGCCGGCGCCTCGTCGCCGGTCAGGGTATGGGAGTCCGGGCGCGGCTCGGTGAATTGCAGCAGTGAGGCCAGTTGGTCGACGTAGATGGGTTCGCTGCCGGGCGGCTGCCAACGATACTCGCCTGCGGGGTCGTCGTTGAGGAACCGCCGGGCGTCGTCGGGGTCGGCGAGGTCGTATGCAGACTTCACGGCACCATCTTCCAGATGTCGTCAAAGTGATGACAGATTCGTCGTCACAACGATGACACGTCATCCTCTCTTACCGCTCCTACTTGTCACTTGGCCGTAGCGTCGGGGGCACCGGGCCTAGACGAGTAAGTCCGATGTGATCAGTGGTCGTAGGCGATCAGCGAGCGGGTGACCGGGGCTCCGGTCTTGTTGTTGTGCCAGATTGCCGCGGCCATCGCCAGGATGCGCTGGGCGACGCGGACGGCGACGCCCTCGAAGGTCCGTCCGCCGTGTTGTTCCAGGTCGAGTTGGCCTTTGAGAGTGTCGTTGACCGACTCGATGAGCTGGCGGACCTTCTTGAGCATTGGCTCGCCGTGCCGCTGTTTCTCCCGCTTGCGGGAGGGACGCAGCAGGTCGATGCCGTGGGCGGCGAGTTCCTTCTCAAAAGGCTTGGAGGCGAAACCCTTGTCGCAGATGAGCAGAATGCCCTCGCGTTCGGCGATCAGGCCGGCATCGACCTCGAGCATCGCGGCCAGCACCTCCCGCTCGCCGATCTTCGGGTTGGCCAGCGCCCATAAGATCGGCATGCCGGTCGGGGTGCACACCAGATACAGCCGCAGGCCCCAGAAGAACCGGGAGTGTGAGGCGCAGTAGCCATAGCCGGCCCAGCCGGCCAGGTTCGAGCGCTGCACGGTTGGGCGCGACATCCCGCACGGCACCGGTGTGGAGTCAACGATCCAGTGGTTGTCGAACCAAAAGTCGCTGTCGGTGGCCAGCTCCCGGATCATCTGCTTGACCAGGGGCAATGCCGCGCGCAGGCGTTTGTTGTAGCCCGACTGCTGCGGCAGGTACGGGAACATGCCGGACAGGTGCGTGCGGGCGAAGCGCAGCCAGCGGGCCTCGGAGTGGTGACCGAGCAGCGCCTGGGCCACCGCCAGGCAGACGAGCTCGGAGTCGCTGAGCAGCGGCGGCCTGCCCATCGATCGGCTTCCTCCGATCTTGTCGTCGATCTTCACATATAGTGCGGTCAAGAGGGTGTTCAGGTCTTGCGTCACAACATGATCTTGAACGCCCTCTCTTCATGCCCGGTCACCGGCCCCAGACATCGGACTTACTCGTCTAGAAACCCCAGAGTTCCTGCGAACCCAAGGGCCGACGTTGAACTGTTGGGGTGGTCTGGGAAGTTATGCATCCTTGGGTTCGTCGGAACCCAGGGATTCCTACGGCCGGCCGGTCCCGGAGCGGCACCGGGCAGTGCCCAGGGCAGGCGACGGAGGTCGCCCCGGTCTCGCGAGCGGCTGAACTGGTGTGCGGAACCGCTCCCCGCGTGAGTAGGCATTCTCTGTCAGGACAACACTCGGCACCGGATCGTGCCGTCCTCGACCAGGGCCGGCACGCGACTCCTCGGCTTCACCACCGCTACAAAAACCTCAGCAACGAGGGAGAAGCTTCACCGATCCCGAGATCCCTTCAGCTGCCAGGCCAACGTGCTCTACGCGAAAAACGCCCTGGTCCTGGGGCTGGGCGACCTGGGGAGGCGCTCGGGAACCCAGAGCTTATTTCTTACTCGGCGATGGGGTTCATCATCCGGCGGACAGCGGCCAACAGCACCTACCGGCCGGCCTGAGAGCGCCTCCCCCGGCAAGACAGGACGTGGCACCGGGCATGGGTGTCGATCCGACGCCGCGGCCGGCCCCCGCGTGGAAAGAGGCGGGTCCGATCCTCGCCCCACGTGGACGGACACCACGGTTGGATCTTTGGTCGACGGGACGAGAAGCTTGATCATCAGCCACTACGCTTACGGGCCATGACAGCGATTGATGACTTGATCCGCTTTGTGCCGCCGCCCGTGGAACCGGTCGACGCGCACGGCGACTGGAGCGCGGTCGAGGCCACCCTCGGGCTTGGGCTGCCCACCGACTTCAAGGCCCTCATCGAACGATACGGGCTCGGCCAGTTTCTCAGCTTCATCACGCCGTTGACCCCGTTCGGTGCCCGCGACCTGCTGGTCCAGCACGCACAACGGCTGCTGGACAGAGAACGGTCCTACCGCGAGCAGTATCCCGACGAATGCCCGTACCCGTTCTATCCGGAACCCGGCGGGCTGCTGGAGTGGGCCGGCACCGACAACGGTGACTCGCTCTGCTGGCTGACCGACGGAGAGCCGGACAGCTGGAAGGTCGTGGTCTGGAACCCGCGCAACGTCTACTACGACGCGCAGGACGTCGGCGCGGTGGAGTTCCTCCACGGCTGGTTGAGTGGACGGATCACCACGACGATATTGCCCGGCGAGGTCGCGGCGTCGCCGTGGTTCGAGCCGTTTCGCGAGCGCGAACACGTCCGCATCGAGCTGTCCGACGGCGAGCTGCCTTACCTTGAGCGGCTGCGGATCCTCCGTGACGCGCTCGCGCCCACGGCCGACCGGGGCGTGAACGACGACGGGGACGACTACCGGCAAGACCATTTCGCCGCCACGGACCTCGGCTGGTCGCTGACCTACGAGACGGCCTACGGTCACCAGATCCTGGTCGCCTTCCCGGCCGAAGACGAAGCGCGGGCTCGCGCCACACTGTTCGACGCCGTCCACCGCATGGGCTGCCAGGTGCTGTCGACGACGACACGCCTCGGAGAGCCCACCTGGTAGCTCGCTCCCTCGCTATGACCTGGGGAAAGTCCGTGTTGTGCGTGGATTTAATGGGTTCTGGCTCACTCTTGATGTCGGTGAGGGTCTTGAGTGCAGCTCTGAGTTCAGGTGGGGGTGTTCACGAGTATGGCTGAGCTGCACGGATCCGAGGGTTCGATGATCGCTTCCCGGACGCACAGTGATCGTTTCCCGGTGCTTACGTTTGGGATGCGACCGTCGCTCCGTCCGCGTCGGTCCGGGCGGCTTCGGCCGGCTCCGCTTGCTCGTCTTCCCCAAGGCCGTCTTTGATCTGCCACACCGATGGAACGAGCAGGGCGGTTACGGTGATGAGGATGGCCAGGACTGCGCCGGCCGCAAGGACGGTGCCACTGCCGAATACCAGTGCCGCGGGTCCGGCGAGCCCCATGCCCAAGGGTGCCGCCGCGAGTGAGCCCAGCGTGACGACGGAGCTGGCCCTGGCGATGAGATGGTCGGGAACGTGGCGCTGGATGATAGTGGTCTGCAAAACGTTATAGATCACCACTTCCAGGCCGGCCAGGAAAGCGGCCGGCAGCAGCAGCCAGAGGGTGGCGGGTACAGCCAGGAGGGCTGGCAGCGGCGTCATCAGTAGAAACACCGCCAAAGCCGCACCCACGGGCCGGGAGGGCTTCCATCGAACCGCGACGAAGCCACCGGCGAGTCCTCCGACGGCGTACGCGATGCCGATCGCGGACCAGGCCGGTGCTCCGCCGAGATGCTCGTCTGCCACATACGGGCCGAGCACCAGGAACGGCGCGACCACGATCAAATTGGTCAACGCCACATGGATGACCGACACCAACAGCCACGATCGCCTGGTGACTTCCGTGAGGCCTCCCTTGATGCTGGCCAGTAGCCCTGTGCTCGCTGCCAGTCGCTGCGTGGCGACAGCGCGAGGAAGGCGAGAGAGAAAGGCCGCACTCACCAGGAACGTGGCCGCATCGATCAGGATCGCCCAGCCGGGCCCTACGGTTGCCGCCAGCGCTCCGGCCACGCTGAGCGCCAGGATCGAGGTGATGCTGCGCGACATCGACAGAAGCGAGTTGGCTTCCTGCACCCGTTTCTTGCCTGCGAGCGAGACCACAAGGCCGACAGAGGCGGGGTTGAAGAGGGCGGATCCCATGCCCGCGATGAGTTGCAGGACCACGATCATCCAGATGCGGGCCGTTCCGCTGAGGAGAAGCGCCGCGGTGGCCCCTTGAGCAAGGAAGCGCATCAGGTCGGCGACCAGCATGACGTTGCGCCGGGAGAAGCGGTCGCCGAGGGCGCCGCCGAGGAGGCTCAGCGCGATGATCGGTATCCGGGTGCTCAGGACGACGATGCCGAGGTCGGCGGGCGATCCGGTGAGGTGCAAGACAGCGAACGCGATCGCCAAGGGGGTCAGTGCGTCCCCGAACGTCGAGGCGGTATGTCCGAAGTAGTAGCGACGAAAGTCCCGGACGGTTAGGGGAGCGATCGCCTCGCGGATAGGTCTCACAGGCCATCACCGCTGTTCATGGCGGTGAGCGGGACTGAAACGCGGGGGCCGGAGGCGATATCGGCCCATCGGAGCCTTAGGCATGGGCAATCTGAATGCGATGGGCCAAGGTCACGCAAGGGGGCGCCTCTCTGGAGGGAATGCACTGATCCGAGTTCACGTCTGATGCCGTCAAGCTGCAGCACGTACAAGCCGGGCGTGCCGCCGAGCTCCCGCGCGCGCAGCATCGCGAGGAAATCACGGCGGATGAGGAGCTGATCCCAGCGCCCCCGGTTCTGCTCGTGCAACTGGACGGGTTCGCCCGAGGGCCCGATCCTCGCGGCGGAGCGGGACGCCTGGATCTCCTGAGCCAGCTCCTCGGCGAGGCCGACGTCGTGCACCATCCGCGTGAGCCCAGCGATGATCTTTGCCGACTCGAGTTTCCAGACCGCGTCGATGGTGCGATGGACGTTCGTCACAGCATGATGACAGCACCGCCCCGACTCGCCCGCAAGCCGGGACGGTGCCGTGGGCGGCTCAGGGGCCGAAGACCTGCTGGATCACACTCTCTCCGTCGCCAACGATCCTGCGGAAGCGGCGGGCCAGCTCGATCGCCTCCTCCTTGGAACGGACCTCGATCAGCGCGAAGCCGACCACGGCCTCCTTGGCCTCGGCGAACGGCCCGTCGGTCATCGTGATCGTGTCGCCGGAGGACGTGATGCGGACGCCCGCCGGCTCAAGGCCACCGGTGGCCAGCAGGGCGCCCGCCGCGGTCAGCTCCTCGACGAACTTGGCCATCTCGACGTACAGCTTCTCGTCGGGGGCGGTGTCGGAGGCCTTGGACATCATCAGGTAGCGCATGGGTTTTCTCCTTGAGTTCCGTTGCTCTGCCTACGCGTCGAACAATCCAATGCGACAGGGAACGGAGCCATTCCCTGTCACATCACCGGATCGACGTGTGAGCGAGAACCGAAGAAGACAGACCCCATGAAAGGCCTCGGCCATGACCGCCGTCCAGATCCCCGCCGCCACCGCCACCTCCCCCTCGGCCGTTACCCGCTCCCTGCTCATCTGCGCGGTCGTCTCGGCGCCCCTGTGGGCGGTCGTCTCCCTGACTCAGGCCGCCACCCGTGAAGGCTTCGACCTGATCCGCCATCCACTGAGCATGCTGAGCAACGGCTCCCTCGGCTGGCTGCAGATCACCAACTTCCTGGTCGCCGGCGTCCTGACCATCGCCGGGGCGACCGGCCTGCGCCGGGCCATGCACGGCTCCCCCGGAGGCACGTGGGCGCCCCGGCTGGTCCGCGTCAACGGCATCGGCATGATCGCCGCGGGGGTCTTCGTCATGGACCCGGCCGACGGCTTCCCCGTCGGCACCCCCTCCGGGATGCCCGAGACTCTCACCTGGCACACCTACGGCCACCTGGCCTCCGGCTCGATCGCCTTCATCGCCCTGATCGCCGCCTGCTACGTCCTGGGCCGCCACTTCAGTCGCGCCGGAAACCTCGGCCACGCCATCGCCTCCCGCGTCGCCGGCACCGCCCTTCTGCTCGGCAACGGCTGGTCGATGACCGGCGGCAAGGCCGGATCCCTGACCTTGGCCGTCGGCGCCATCACCGCGATGCTCTGGATCTCCGTGGTCGCCGTCCGGTACCGCCGCGGCCTCTGAACCTCCCTCCGAAAAGCACGACCGGTGAGCCGGTGGGCGGGGTCAGAAGCTGCTGCACTGGGGGGCGTCGAACGGATAAGTCCCGGCACCCCTTCTCCTTCGCCGGAGCTTCAGAATCCCAGCCATCACCTCAGGTCAGAGGTATGTTCGTTGGATTTTCCGCGATTGCTACCGGGACCCCTTTCCTGACCGTGTTCAGGCGTTTCGGTCGAAATGCCCGAACAGGCTCACGTGCCTTATTTGCCATACTTGCTACTTGCCTGGCAAGATCATCTCTCTCCGATCTGCGAGGAGGATAAGAACCCCAGATAAGTCGCGCTTCGCCGTCCTGGGTGCGAACCACTGCCCTTTTCTCCCGCGTTTGGTCTGCCCCCAGATAAACGATGGCACCCCCAGCTACGCCGTTAGGCGACCTTTCTAGTTGATCACGATATTCGCAAAGGGAAGATCTTGAATTTTCGCCGTATCAGCATCATGACTGCCCCCCTATTGGTCGCAGCGGCCATCGCCCTGCCGGTTACGGCCGCCCACGCATCCGAGACCTCGCAGGCGACGACGGCCCAGGTGGCCGCCGACTCCTGCAGCAAGGCATCCGCCGACGCGAGAGCCTGGCTGACGAAGGTCGGCAAGCCGATCAACGGTTCATGGTCGGTCCTGCGCAGTAGGATCGTCAGCGTAACCGGGACCATGTGGAACGGCCCCACCAAACAAGCGGGCCTCAAGATTACGACGCGGCTGACCAAACTGTGCCGCTGAGCGCGCCTTCCGCCCGGGATGCTCACTGACCGGGTGATGACGGTGAGGGGGGCGGACCGCCCCCTCATCGTCTCTCCGATGGCCTACGCCGCCCGGGCGAGAAGGGCGACGCGTTCGAGCCCCCCGCACCTTCCGTAAATCTACGTAGTGATGGGCTCCGGGTCGCACACCTCGCGGCCCGGAGCCCGTCACCGCAAAGCTAGCTCGCCCACGGCCTGGAGCGTGGCCGACGCTTGCCGCCGGTCAACTCCCTCGCTGACGCTCGGTCGACGGACTGGACAGTCGGCCGCGCGCCAGCCGGACAGGCCGCAAGGGGCGAGCCGGAGAACGGTGAGAGAGGAAAGCGACTGCGCATCGACTGCCTGGTCCGCGCGAACGCTTCTGCCGGGTCTTCGGGGAGGAATGGAGCTGTCAGCGGCGCTACCGCGTGCAGTTTTCTGCACGCCGGGTTGTGCCTGGTAGCGGCTTCGGGAGCGGGGGCTGATCGGCTGGTCGATCGCCTATACATTAGTCGTGCAACTTAAGGCAATTTTGTCCAGTTTATCGCCAGTTTACCCAAGAGAGGGCAAGTTCGGTTTGCCCCATTTCTAGTGAAATCCAACTGGCGCAAAGCCAACAATTCCGTATACTCCACGAGGACGATCTTGTTGCGCTTTAAGCGTTTCGCGAAGATTGTCCCTTTGGGTGCCCGGCACCCATTTCGCTGGATCTTGATGCAGCTGTCCGCTCAGCTACTCGAGCGCACCGCGAGCCGAAACTCTCGCCGCAGGAGGTGGTAACGCTCCAGGCGGACAACGCCCGGTTGCAGGCCGAGCTCACGGCCGCCCGCCAGCACAATGCGACCCTGGCGGCGGTAGCCGAGCGGGCCCGCGGAGACCACGCTGTCGCCGCTCGCGAGACCAAACGCCTGAGCAGGCTGGTGCCCGGCCCCGCCACCGGTGAATGCGATGCGGTCCGCGATGATGGCGACACCCCGCACCGCACCGGCGCAGAGGAACGGGACCTCCTGACCCGGCTGCTGGAACAGGCCGAGGAAGAACGCGACCGGGCGGTACGCGAGCGCGGCCTGCTGGCGCTGCGAGTGCACGCGGCGCACCTGGCGCCCGACCCCATCGAAGACGACGCCGTCTCGGCGACGTTCGCCGACCTGCTCGCCGATGCCCGTGACCGCTACCCCCTGCTGGAGATCAACGCCGACCCCGAGATCGCCGCTTTACTGGAGGCATATCCCAAGGCCGCGGCCTGGAGGCGGAAACCTCCGACGCGATGGCGACGATGGCGACGATGGCAGCGTATGCACAAGCCAAACGGCAGGCCCACGCCGCGGGCGGCGACTCGGTCGTCTCACAGGCGCCCTGTCACTTCACGTTGGGAGCGCTCCTTGCTCAAACGCCTGCTCGTTTCCGCCACCCTGGTCGCCGCCGCGTTCATCGCGCCGGCTGCGGTCGGCCCGGTCCACGCCTCCACCGTCACCGCCGCGGCGTCCGCGTCCGCGGGGAGCTCGTGCTGTTGTGGGACTTCGATGAGCGCCGCAGGCGCAGTCCGGAATGTCTTCGGGGTGCCGGCGAAGCCGCCGCTAGGAAAATCTCCAGCGATGCTTTCGTCCTCGCTCGGTTGCTGCGGGCAACAGCGGGCAGTGAAGTGGTGGTCGGCTACCGCCGATGAAGCCACGTTCTGAAGTCCTCATCGTCGCCGGGCACGTTTTAGCCCATGCCCAGGACCTGCCCCGTGTTGCCGGCCACCACCGAGATGGGCAAACGCCTCCCCATCGGCTCTGGGGCGCGTTGAACAGCGGCAGGGTGGGAATCTCGTGATCACTGAAGGTGTTGCACCGCCCGTCAGTAGCAGTCGTGTAAAGGGCTCTCCCGTGCGTGCCATACAGATCGATCGCTTCGGCACACCCGACGTTCTCAGTCTCGTCGAGGCTTCCCAGCCTGAACCAGGTCCTGAGGAGGTGGTGATCCGGACAGTCGCGACCAGCATCAATCCGGTCGACGACAAGACGCGGGAGGGCGCCATCGGCGAGGGAACACCCCCGCTGCCGATGACGCTCGGATGGGACCTGGCCGGCATCGTGGTCGACGGCGGCAGCAGCGATCTGCGCCGGGGAACGCGTCATCGCGATGTCGCACCAGCTCAGCTCCGGCCGGGGAACCTGGGCCGACCTGGTCGCGCTTCCGGCGCAGGCGGTAGCCGCCGCGCCGGAGGCGGTCAGCCTGGTCGAGGCAGCCACCCTGCCGCTTCCCGGGCTGACGGCCTTGCAGACACTGGACTGGCTTGCGGTGTCTGCTGGAGAGCGGCTGCTGGTCGCCGGTGCCGCAGGTGCAGTTGGAGGGCTGGCACTGCAGATCGCTCGCGCACGCGGCGTCGAAGTCGACGCTCTGGTCTCCAGGGACGCGCAGGTCGCGTTCGCCCATGGCCACGGCGCGGGCCTCGTCACCACCGACAGTCGCGATCTTCAAGAGCGCAGCTATGACGCGGTCTTCGACACCTTCGGGGCTTTTGTGAACGAGGCCGTGGCTGACGGCGGCCGATATGCGTCGATCGCCACCCAAGCCGGGCCGGTCCCCGACCTGTCCGCACGCGGTGTCCGTACCACCGTCAACCAAGTGCAGGAGGATGGCGCGGGACTGAACGAGCTCGCCAAGCTCGTCGACCGCGGCTCTTTGCATCTGCGTGTGCACTCCACCTTCGGCCTGCACGAGATTCAAGCCGCACACGAACGCTTCCTCCAAGGCAGCCTGGCAGGAAAGATCACCGTGACCTTCTGAGACTTCTGATCCTCCGGCGTACCCCCTAGCCGGAGGATCAGGGCAAGGTACTCACCCCGGACGACTCACCCGCGGGAGCCTTTCGGGGTGATGCCGGGTGAGGTGAGCGGCTGGTCGGAAGGGGCCTAGATCAGTCGTCGGCCGGCCCGGCCAGGAGTGTGTCGGTCGCGGCGAGGTCGGCCGGCAGGACGCTCACGGCGCGGTGCCGCAGCAGCCAGAACGCGTCCAGGTCGTCCTGGAACACACCCGGCTTGAGGTAGTGCTGCCGCACCCCGTACAGGCTTTTCAGCAGTTGCAACAGGGCGACCCGCCCACAGGTGCGCACATCAGCGGCCGCCACGGCGGGGTGCTCTTGCCGGTAGGCGCCGATCAGGGTGGCGGCGGCACCGAGCCAGTCCGCATCGCCGGTCACGCTGTTGGGGTAGAACGCCATCCGGCCCAGGTCGTAGGCGAGGAGGAACGGGTCCGGGGGCCGGAAGTCCAGCACCGCCGACAGGCGCTCGCCGACGAACAGCAGGTTCACCGGCGAGTAGTCGCCGTGCACGACCTGGACGGTCAGGTCCGCAGGCAGGCCGGCGACCAGCTCGGGGACGTGGACGAGCTGGTCGCGGCGCTCCAGCAGGGTGCGCTGCGCCTCGACGTCGAATGCATCGCCGTCGCCGGCGTCGATCCGCCCGGCGATGGTCTCCAGGAGCTGGTCGATCGTCGCGGTGATGTCGTCGACGTCGATGTCGCGCCACCGCTGCCCCGCCGGCCCTTCAGCCGGGGCGCTGCCCGGCAGGCCGGCGAACAGGGCGTGGATGCGGCCCAGTGCGGTACCGGCTGCGGCCAGCTGCGGCGGCGACAGCAGGGTGGAGACGTGGCCGGGCATCCACTCCCACACCGACACCGCCGGTGGGGTGCTGTCGTCGATCACCTTTCCTTCCTGGTTGGGGAGCACTCGCGGCCCGGGGATGCCCGCGTCCGTCGCTCGGGTCGACAGCGCGATGGCTGCGCTCTGACCTGTGCACTGACACCTCGTGGCAAATCGCCACTGACAGTTTCGTGGCAGTTCTCAGTCGATCGCGATGACACGCCCGGCGGCCCTGTGGCCGCCGGGCGTGCACAGGTGGTCAGGCCGCCTGGTGGACGGCATCGATGACACGGTCTTGCCGCTCGGTGCTGAGCGTGGTCGAACAAGGCAGGCGCAAGGCCGTGCGCCCGAGCCGCTCGGCTATCGGGATGCGAGAGCCGGGTACAGGGCGGTGACGGGCTGGGAGAGTGCGGCATGCACGCCCTTGGTCGTCTCGTCGACGAGGACCTCGTTCTCGCCCGCCTCCAGCGCGTCGAACACCGACGCGACGACGTCGGACGGCTGGTGCATGCCGGCCGTGTCGTTGCCCGCTTGCATTGGCGTGTCGGTCGGGCCGAAGTAGGCGCCGAGCACTTGTACCCCGTCCGGGGCGAATTCGAGCCGCAGGGCGTTGGTCGCCATCCACAGGCCGGCCTTGGAGACGCTGTGGGCCTTGCCGACGGCGAACCAGCTGAGGACGGAACCCACGTTGACGAGCGCACCCTTGGCCGATCGCAGGGCAGGGGCGAGGGCGCGGGTGAGGCGGATCGGTCCGATCAGGTTCGTCTCGATGGTCGCGGTGATGTCGTCGAACGGGGCGCTCAGCAGGTCGCCTCGGGGGAAGACGGCTGCGTTGTTCACCAAGATGGTGGTGTCGCCGGCCTCGCCCGCGGCCCGCTCGATCGAGGCGGGGTCGGTCAGGTCCAGTTGCAGCGGCACGACGCGCTCGTCGTGCCATTCCTTGGGGTTGCGTGCGGCGGCGTAGACGCGACCGGCGCCTCGCTTCAGGGCGGCCTCGACCAGTGCGCCGCCGATTCCGCCGTTGGCGCCGGTGATGAGGACGGTCGCGTTGTTGAGCGATGTCATCTTCTTGTTCCTCTTTCTTTCAGAATGGATCTGTTAGGACGAGTCGGCGTGGATTCCACGACGGCTCGTGTGCACCATCACGCCGCCGGAACGGCACTCGATCCGCAGCTGATACAGGAGCTGGAAAAGGCCGCCGCGGTGGAAAAGAGGCTCCGCGAAAGGGGCAAAAATCTCAGACGAGGAAGCCTCGCGAGGGCGATGCCGAGACCACAGCCCGCCGCCGACTACGGCGACGGCACCGCGCCCGGCTGACGGCGCCCGAACTGGGCCGCTCACGGGGCGGGCTGACCAGCAAGGTCCACGCTTCGCTCGGCCGTACTTCCTGGAGGCCGGGCTTCCCCGGCGCCGGGCCCTGACCAGGTTCCCGGATGGCCATCCGCGCGCCGTTTGATCGTACGACCGTCAACGGCACCTACGCCGGGCCCTTGACAGGGCACGGATGCCGCCTGCGCTCTGTCACAAAGGAAGCCGGAGCAGACCGGCGCGCACACAGGACGGCACTTGGGACTTCGGCAAGATGAGCCTGCCCCTCACGCAGCAATGCCCCCGCCAGCATCCTGTGGGCCGTGATGGCCACTTCCCGCGCGATCCCCGGCATCTTTTGCATGAGCTTCGACATAAGAACTGAATCGCTGCACAACGGGATCGGAGCGGCTGGGTGCCGCGTTCGGCCCCCGCGAGCCCTCGGCATCCCCACGCCATCCGCCCGAAGGCCAGGGCGTATGGGTCGCAGCCGGTAAGCGTGCCAGGTGGCGGGGTGCGGCGGGGACGAGCCGATGGCCGGCACAGGCGGTGACGGGCCTTCAGCGGGAGGGCCGCCGAGAGGCGGCGGCAGGGCGGCGGCAGGGCGGCGGCAGGGCGGCGGCAGGGCGGCGGCGTGTGGCCGAGTCGGTGCGAGCATGAGCGGATTCACCATGCGGCTCGCCGGGAGGGGCGGCGACCAGGGGTTATGGGGCGGGGGGTGCGGACGTGGGGGATGCGGAGAACTTCGATTTTGGGGCCACCGTAACAGCCGTATCCACCTTTGGCCAGATATGAGCAGAAGTTCTGACTCTTCCAGCGATACTTCTTGACATTTCGCCGAAAATGTCGCGTACTTCGATCGGATGTTGATCTCACCACCCCCTACGACACCACCGATCACGACGCGACCGGTCCAGGCCTAGACCCACGTCGCGCGAAAGCAGTGTCCCGAGCACCCGCAAGTCACCCTCACGTAAGCGTCACCGATTGGGGAACCATGACCGAGGTAGGCAGAGGCATGGCGAAAAGCCTGCTCTCCCGGCGTGCCTTCACCACGTCCGCGGCGGCTGCCGCGTTGGCACCATTGGTCACAGCGAGTCAGACCGCGGCGTCGGCCCAGGCCGGTACGGCCGGCACGACCATGGGCGCGGTCCGCCGCATTATCCTGTACGCCGAGCGACTGGAGGACGGCCGGCTGGGCTACGGCCTGGAGCCCGGCAAGGCCACGATTCCCGGGCCGCTCATCGAGATGGTCGAGGGCGACACGCTTGAGATCGAGATGGTCAACAACCTGGACGTGACGGCGAGCCTGCACGTCCACGGGGTGGACTACGACGTGGCCAGCGACGGTACGAGACTGAACGACAGCGTGGTCGAGCCCGGCGGCCGGCGCACCTACATCTGGCGCACCCACGCGCAGGGCAGGCGCGGGGGCGGCGCCGGCATCGAGCCCGGCAGCGCGGGCTACTGGCACTACCACGACCACGTGGTGGGGACCGATCACGGCACGGGCGGCATCCGGCAGGGGCTGTACGGCCCGCTGGTGGTCCGGCGGAAGAAGGACGTCAGGCCGGACAAGACGTTCACCGTCGTCTTCAACGACATGATGATCAACAATCACCCCGCGCACCACGCGCCGGAGTTCGTCGCCAAGGTCGGCGAGCGGGTGGAGTGGATCGTGATCACCCATGGCGAGCTCTACCACACGTTCCACATCCACGGGCACCGCTGGGCCGACAACCGCACCGGCATGCTGGAGAGCCTCGAGGACCCGAGCCGGATCATCGACACCAAGATCACCGGACCCGCCGAGTCGTTCGGCTTCCAGCTGATCGCGGGCGAGCGTGTCGGCCCGGGGGCGTGGATGTACCACTGCCACGTCCAGAGCCACTCCGACATGGGGATGGCCGGCATCTTCACGGTGACGGACGCGGACGGGAACGTGCCGGGTCAACCGGGCGGCGGTCACTCGGGCGGTGACCACGCGGGCCACTGACGGCCGCGCACGGTCCGCCCGGCCCCGGGCCGCCCCCGAGACCGGATCCGGTCGCCCCATGCCGTACGAGCACGGCTCCACACAGACGTCGACACCCCCCCCGGACCGCGGCCGACCCCCGAACTCGTCCGCAAACGGTCCTGAATCACCCTCGATCCCAAGGAGCAATGATGGGTCGAACAGGCTATTCACCGCCCCGACCACCCGCCTGGCGACGCGTACTGATCACGATGTCGAGTGCCGTCCTGGTGCTCGGACTGGCGACCCCGACCGCCGTGCCGGCCCAGGCACAGGCTCGGCTACAGGCACAGGCCCCCGCCCCGGCCGCCAAGAAGCCCGCCGTCAACGTGCTGGTATTCAGCGGTCAGGCCGCGCAGCAGGACGACCCGGTGCGGGCGGCCGCGACGGCGATCAGGGAACTGAGCAAGAAGAACGGGTTCTCCGTCGAGGAGGCCCAGGATCCGGCGTTCTTCACCGCCGACAACCTGGCGCGGTTCCGCGGCGTGGTGTTCCTGTCCGCCAACGGCGTGAGCCTGGACGAATCGCAGCTCGCCGCCTTCCAGGCGTACATCAGGGGTGGCGGCGGGTTCGTCGGCATCCGCGACGCCGCCCGCGCGCAGGTGGACTCCGCCTGGTTCACCGAACTGATCGGCACCCGTCCCGTCGGCGCCCTCCCCATCGCGGAGAAGGTGACGGAGACCGCGGCGAGCGCGGAGAACCCGCCGAACGAGACCAAGGACAAGGTTTTCGACGGGGACAACGACACCAAGTGGCTGGCCCGGACGCGGACCGGGTGGGTGCAGGGCAAGCTGGAGAAGCCCGTCGCGGTGGCGCACTACGCGCTGACGTCGGCCAACGACTCCGCCGGCCGGGACCCGAAGGACTGGACCCTCCAGGGCTCGCAGAACGGGACGACCTGGACGGATCTCGACAAGCGCAGCGGGGAGACCTTCCCCCAGCGGGCTCAGAGCAAGGAGTACAAGTTCGAGAACACCACGGCGTACCAGTACTACCGGCTCAACGTCACCGCGAACAGCGGTGAGCCCCTGACCCAGCTCGCCGAGCTGCGGCTGTTCGGGCCCGACTCCGCGCCTCCCCCCGAGGCGAAGGAGCAGAAGGCCGTCGTGGACATCCTCGACCGCCGGCATCCGGCGAACGAGGGACTTCCGCTCACCCTGTCGCGGACCGACAAATGGCTGAGCTGGAACCCCAATCCGGTGGGCAAGGTCCACACGATCGCGCAGGTCGAGGAGTGGACCTACAACCCGAGCATGAACGGCAACGGCCCGTTCCATCCGGTCTCCTGGTGCCGTGACTACGACGGCGGCCGGTCCTTCTACACCGGCATGGGCGGCACCGCGGCGAGCTACACCGGCGACAAGCAGTTCCGCACGCACCTCGCCGGCGCCATCCGGTGGGCGACCGGCATCGTCCGGGGCGACTGCCAGGCGACCATCGCGGCCAACTACACCACGGAACGGCTGACCGCGCCGAACACGCAGGGCCAGCTCGACCAGATCGGCGAGCCGCACGGCCTGACCATCGCGCCGAACGGCAAGGTGTTCTACATCGGCAAGGCGGCATGCGCCACCGGCCCGATCGCCAACTGGAACGACCCGAAGGTGGGCCTCGGCTGCGGCACCATCCACCAGTGGGACCCGAGGACCAAGCAGGTCAAGCTGCTGACCACGCTGCCCGTCATGGGCAACCGCGGCAGCGGCGACGAGCTGGTCAAGAACGAGGAGGGCCTGGTCGGCATCACCCTCGACCCGGACTTCGCGGAGAACGGCTGGATCTACGCGTACTGGATGCCGCACGCGTCGATCGACCGGGACAGGCGCATCGGCAAGCGGACGGTCTCCCGGTTCGACTACGACTCGCGGACCCAGACGATCGACCAGAGCAGCCGCAAGGACCTCCTGCAGTGGGACACCCAGATCCACAGCTGCTGCCATGCGGGCGGAGGCATGACCTTCGACGAGGACGGCAACCTCTACATCGGCACCGGTGACAGCAACTCCTCCGGTGGATCCGGCGGTTACTCCGGGAACAACTGGACCCAGGACTACAAGGGCACCTCGTTCCAGGACGCCCGCCGTACCTCCGGCAACACCAACGACCTCAACGGCAAGATCCTCCGCATCCACCCGGAGCCCGACGGCACCTACACGATCCCCGAGGGCAACCTGTTCACCGGCGAGGAAGAGGGCGGCGGCAAGACCCGCGCGGAGATCTGGGTGATGGGCGTCCGCAACATCGCGCGGCTGGAGTGGGACAAGAAGAACGACTGGATCACGGCCGGCTGGGTCGGCCCGGACGCCGGCGGCCCGAGCGAGACGTGGGGACCGGCGAAGTACGAGACCGTGACGGTTCTCACCTCCGCAGGCAACCAGGGCTGGCCGTACTGCATGGGCAACAAGCAGCCCTACCGCGACCGCAGCAACAGCAACGCCACCCAGCCCGCCGAGTGGTACGACTGCGACAACCTGAAGAACACCTCGCCGCGCAACACCGGCCTCGTCGACATCCCGCCGGCCCGCGACAACATGATCTGGTACTCGCCGCAGGGCGGTGGCCCGGTCTACCCGGAGCGGCAGGACGGCAGCGGTCTCCCGACCTACAAGCAGGGCGAGGAGACCTTCACCATGCCCTACCTCAAGGGCGGAGGCCAGGCGGTCATGTCGGGCCCGACCTACCACCGCTCCCAGACCGACACCGGCAGCGGGGTCGCGTGGCCGGAGTACTGGGACGGCAAGTGGTTCATCGGTGACCAGTCCAACGGCAACAACCGCGTCGCCGTGACCGTGAACCCGGAGACCGCCCGGGACGCGGGCCGGCCGGCGTTCGCCGAGGACCTGCGGAACATCATCCCGGGCGGCGGCGGCGCCAACCAGCTCCAGTCGTGGATGGACGCGAAGTTCGGTCCCGACGGCGCGCTCTACATGCTCGACTACGCCGGCGGCTTCTTCAGCCTGCACGCGAACCAGAAGCTGGTCCGCGTCACCTACAAGGGCGGCCCGGCGACGCCGAACCCGGACGCCGCCGTGGCGCGTCCCGCCCGGCAGAACGCCGAGCCCAGGACGATGACGTTCTCCAGCGCCAAGGCCGGCGGCGTGGCGTGGGAGTGGGACTTCGGCGACGGCAGCGCGCCGTCGAAGGAGGCCGACCCGACGCACACCTACGCCGGCTTCGGCACCTACGAGGCGACGCTGAAGGTCACCTACGCCGACGGCGAGCAGGCCACCGGGAAGATCGCTGTCACGGTCGGCTGCGCCGCGCCCGACGCCCGGCCGACGGTGCAGCTGCTCGACGCCTTCACCGGCGTGCGCAACAAGGCGGCCGGCGGCGGCTGCACGATCAACGACCTGATCGACGACGAGCGCGACTGGAAGAACCGCAACCAGTTCGTCCAGCACCTCGACACCGTCGTGAAGCAGCTCCTCAAGGACGGCGTCATCACCGCACAGGAGGCGGAGGCGCTGCGCACCGCCGGCGCCAAGTCGGAGGTCGGGAAGGTGAGCGGGTACCAGTCCATTTTCGACGGCACGGCGTCGTCGCTGCTGGGCTGGAGCCAGGCCCCGTCCGGGCGATTCGCCCTCCAGCCGGACGGCACGATCCGCAGCTCCGGCGGTCTGGGCATGCTGTGGTACTCCGACAAGGCCTACGCGGACTTCTCGGTCCGGATGCAGTTCCGTGACAGCTCGCCCGACCCGCATCGCGCCAACAGCGGCGTCTTCGTCCGGTTCCCGGACCCGAGGACCCCGCTGGAGCAGCGTCCCGCCGGAAGCTGCGGCACGGTCGGCTCGGCGCGCACGTCACCCGCGTGGGTCGCGATCTTCTGCGGCCACGAGATCCAGATCTACGACGGCGACACGGGCGAGCCGCAGAAGACGGGCTCCGTCTACAACTTCTCGCCCAACGGCCTGAGCCGGGCCGGGGTGACCCCCAAGGGCCAGTGGAACGACTACGAGGTCCGGGCGGTCGGCCAGCACTACACGATCATCCGCAACGGCACGGTGATCAGCGAGTTCGACAACACGCCGGGCAAGGCGTCGTCCCGCGCCGGTGACCCGCCCACGGACCTGCGCCAGTTCATCAGCGGGTTCCTCGGGCTGCAGAACCACGGCAACAACGACGTGATCGACTTCCGCAACATCCGCGTGCGCGAACTCTAGGACGGTACACCGGCCGGGTGCCGGGCCGGGGAGCGTTCCCCGTGCCCGGCACTCCACCCCAGCTCGGAAAGGTGCATCGACACATGCATGTCGGATCTCTCCCCTCCCTCGTGATCAGAGCCTTGCGGCGGGCGTCCGGAGCGGTGACGGCACCGCGCCTCGCCGTGGTGCTGCTCGCCGTGGCGCTTCCCGCGCTCTTCCTGTCGTCGGTCCAGGCCACCGCGCAGCCCCGTACGCAGCTCACCGCCGCGCAGGCGGCCGACCAGGTGCTCACCTGGACCGCCGACGACAGCATGACCGCCTACAAGTCGACGCCGGAATCGGCGACGGCGGGCCCCGCCACCATCGTCTTCGAGAACAGCGCGGCCACCGGCAACACCACCGGCATGACGCACACGCTGACGTTCGACACCTCCACCCCCGGCTACAACCACGACGTCAGCCTCAACATCATCGCCAGCCCCTTCGACGCCGGCGGCGGCCGGCACATCGCCCAGGTGAACCTCACCCCCGGCAAGTACCGCTTCTACTGCGTGATCCCCGGTCACGGCCAGATGACCGGCGAACTCGTCGTCACCGAAGGCGGGGGCGAGGACACGACCGCACCGCAGGTCTCCGCGCAGGTGGCGGGCGACCAGGACGCGGACGGCGACTACGTGGGCGCGGCGACGGTCACGATCACGGCGAGCGACACCGAGTCCGGGGTCGACACCGTGGAGTACTCGCTCGACGGCGGGGGGTTCGCGGCCTACTCGGCCCCGGTGTCGGTCAACCAGGTGGGGGCGCACACGGTGACCTTCCGGGCCACCGACAAGGCGGGCAACACCTCGCCCGTGGACTCGGTGGAGTTCACGGTGGTGGCTCCGCAGGAGGAGGACACCACTCCGCCCGAGGTCACCGGGGAGGTGACCGGTGACCAGGACGCGGACGGCGACTACGTGGGCGCGGCGACGGTCACGATCACGGCGAGCGACACCGGCTCCGGGGTCGACACCGTGGAGTACTCGCTCGACGGCCAGCCGTTCGCGGCGTACACACAGCCGCTGTCGGTCAACCAGCCCGGCGCGCACACGGTGACCTTCCGGGCCACCGACAAGGCGGGCAACACCTCGCCCGTGGACTCGGTGGAGTTCACGGTGGCGGCCTCGCAGGAGGAGGACACCACTCCCCCGCAGGTCTCGGCGCAGCTGTCGGGCGAGCAGGATTCGGCGGGCAACTACGTCGGCTCGGCGACCGTGATGATCTCGGTGAGCGACACCGAGTCGGGGGTCGCCACGGTGGAGTACTCGCTCGACGGCGGGGCCTACACCGAGTACCCGTCCCCCGTGTCGGTCAACCAGGCGGGCGCGCACACCCTGTCGTACCGGGCCACCGACAAGGCCGGAAACACCTCGCCGGTGGCGACGCTGAGGTTCACCGTGGTGGCTCCGGAGGACGACACCACGCTGCCGCAGGTGTCGGCCGCGCTCACCGGCACCCAGGACTGGGCCTGGAACTACGTCGGCTCGGCGACGGTGAAGCTGACGGCGAGCGACGTCGGCTCCGGGCTGGACACCGTGGAGTACTCGCTCGACGGCCAGCCGTTCGCGGCGTACACACAGCCGCTGTCGGTCAACCAGCCCGGTGCGCACACCCTGTCGTACCGGGCCACCGACAAGGCCGGGAACATGTCGGTGGGCACGGCCAAGTTCATGATCGTGGAAGCCGGCGGCGAGTAGCGCCCGCCGCGGGCAGGGGTGACGGCCGCCCCGAGAGACGAGGTCGTCAGCCGGTGAGCGGCCTCCGTCCAGGGACGGGGGCCGCTCACGCGTCAGGCCGCCCAGAAGACGGCGACGGCGTTCTGCAGCAAGAGGCGTGGGGCTCAGAGTGGGAGTTCGTACGCAGGTGGGCGGCCGAGGCCGCCATCGCGACCAACCCACACCCGGGCAGGCCAGCCATAGCCCCTCCGGTTTCCCGGGTGGGGGCCGCGCCATGCGGCCATCACGACGTAGGCGTCACAGCGGTTCGCCTGGATGCCGGCGGGCGGCGAAGTCTCCCACCGCCGGTAGGCGTCGAGGATCAGGGCTACACCGTGCTCTTCATTGGCCGGGTGATCGTTGCGATGACCGTCACCTGGATGTGGTTTGCACAGCGATCTCTTTGGCGGGGTCCTGGTCGGCCGGGTCGGCTTTCGGGCGCGCGCTGCGCAGTGCGGTCTCGACGCGGCGATTGCCGGTCATGGTCGCGGTGACAGCGGTCATGGTGAGGAGGAGGCCGGCGGCGGCGTAGAGCGGGGTGCGCAGGTCGTAGGTGGTGGCCAGCCAGCCGCCGAGGAAGGCGCCGAACCCGGCGGCCTCCGGGCCGGCACGGCCACTCACCAATGGTGTCTCGACGACGATCTCGGCCGTGAACCCGTCGAAGCGCGACTGGCGGCCGAGAACCCCGTGCGGATGACGAACCGCGCCGAGGGTGTGTCCAAGCCTCCAGCGACCCCGGTGGGTTCACCTCAGGACTTCGCGCACGGGGAGACGTATTCCGGGAACTCGTCAGGCGGCACCGCCGGCTCCGCCCTGAACCGGGAGCAGAGGAGGCCGCCGTCCGGGCTGAACGCGAGAGACCGTACCGTCCCCGCGTGACCGGCGAGCGCCGCCGGCAACGCGGACGGGCTTCCGGCCCGCCATAGCCGGATCACTCCCTGAACGGTGAACGCGACGGTGCCCCCGTCCGGGCTGAGGGCCAGACTTTCCGCGATCTCACTCATCGGATACCTGGCCTGTCGCCCGGAACGAAGGTCCAGCACCTCGAACGCTTTATAGGTGACATAGCCGAAATGAGAACCATCGGCGCTGAAGGCCGCGAGCGTTTCGGGGTTGGTGTGGTCGATGGGGTGGACGGCCGGCATGCGGCGGCCCGGGACGTCCCAGAGGCGGAGTGCTCCGTCGCCCGAGGCGGTCGCGAACCGTGATCCGTCGCCGGCCAGCCATATCCGGGCGATGTCCTTGAGCGGGAAACGTGGGCCCGCCCTGGTGCTCGTGGTGAGGTCCCACAGTTGTGCTCCGGATTCGTTGCTCGCGGTGAGTAGCCGCCCGCTACGGTCCAGGGCGACCCGGGTGATGGTGCCGCTTTCGTCCTCAACGGCGTCGGTCACGGGGTGAGGCGTCGTCTGGCGCACGCCGATGTCCCACGAACGCATCGTCCCGTCGGAGGCGGTGCTCAGTAACGTGCGGCTGTCCGGGCTGATGGACATGGACCGGATGGATGACGTATGTCCCACGAGGGGCTGGCCGAGCTCCTGCCCGGAGAGCGGGTCCCACAGGCGGATGACGCCGTCGATGCCGCCAATGGCCAGTACTCTCCCGCTGGGAGCGACCGTCAGTGCCCTTGGCATCGTGTCCTCGCGGAAGTAGGAGACCCCGGCGTTCAAACCGGGTTTCCTGGTCGAGACGTCCCAGCGGTCCACGCCCCCGCCGGTGCGGGCGGTCACCACGTACCGTCCGTCGGGGCTGAAGGCGAGCGTTTCCACCTTCTTCAGCGTTCCTGGATTCTCGATCGGCCGGCCACGTGACTCCCCGGTCCGAGCGTCCCAGGACCGGAGGGCGCCCTTGTCGTCGCCCGCCACGATCGTCCGGCGATCAGGGCTGATGCCGATCGCCGTCACGTCGGACATACCGGAGGCGATCGGGGGGCCGACCGCCTCCCAGGAGTGGACGTCTATCCGGTGGAGGACGCCGTCGCCGTCACCCACCACCAGCAGGGTTCCGTCACGGCTCAGATCCAGGGAGGTGACCTTCGGAACCAGCGCGCTGAGCGTCGTGCCACCGTCGCGCCAGACGGTGACGCCGATGGAATCATGCCCGGCGATCACCCGTCCGTCGTCACTCGGGACGATGTGCCACGCTCTCGCCAAGGCGTCGATTCTCCGGATCACCTCAAGCGTTCGGGCATCGCGCACCTCCGGCAGTGGATACGCACCTATATATACCTTTCGCCCATCCGGCGAATAACGGACGAAGCCCGAGGACAGCCGCGTGGAGACGGTTCGCAGGCCAGGGTAGGAGATCACGTTCAGCAGGGCGTGCTCGGCCTCGTCGGTGGCGGCGATCCGAGCGGCCATCACGGCCAGCCGGCGTGAGGACTCCGGGGCGGAGTGGAGGAAACGCTCACTGTCGGAAGCCCACTGCTTGGACAGGGCGATGTTGCGCTCGTTGGTGATGGTGAGGGCCGAGGCGAACGCGAGTCCCGCCGCCACGAGCGAGGTGACGAGCAACGCGACCAGCCCGGTCACCACACCGCGCCGGACCCGGATACGCCGCCGCTCCCCGGCCCGCCCCGCCCGCAGGAACTCCTGCGCCACGCCGGGCAGGACGGGGGATCGATCGGGATCGGTGATCCAGTCGATCCGCGCCGCCTCTGCGGCGGCTAGTTTGGGCCCCCGGTAGAGCACGGAGTCGTGGCGGTCGAGGCGCGCCCACTCCTCGGCGTCCGTGGTGATCTCACCGAGGAGGATCCGGCTCGCGACATCGTCTTCCACCCAGGTACGCAGTCGCGGCCAGGCGCTCACCAGGACGTCGTGGGCGAGTTCCACGGTGCCGGCCGCGGTCAGAGCCGGTGCCGCCGCAGGATCGCGGGCAACGGCACTTTCGATGGTCGGCTCCGGTGGCCCGGTCGGGGCGGGAGGGCCGGTGACCATCAGCCGGGCGGCGGCGAAGCTCTCGATGACCTGCCGAACCGGCCGCGGTCGCTCGGGCTCGCACATGGCGGCCAGTTCCCCCCACGTCACGCGGCGCCGGGTGACGTGGCCGTCGGCGGTGGTGAGCGTCAACGCCCTGATGAGGCGTTCGGCGATCTCCCGCTGCAACTCCTGTTCGCTCATCGGGCCCAGCACGAACACACGCTCCTCCAGTGCCCGCGCCAGCACCGGGTGGGCGGCGCACCGGTCGACGAAGTCACCGCGCACCGCGAGCACCACGACCCCGGCCGGCTCACCACCCCGGCGGCCGGTGCCGCGGCGAGCCCCATCCGGTGGACCGGCGCCGGTATCGGCCGGACCGATCCCGGTGGCGATCGCCTCCAGCGCGGCCATGAACGCCTCGGCCTCCCCGGCGTGTGCGCCGGTGGCGGCGGTGAACACCTCCTCGAACTGGTCGACGACCACCACCAGCCGCGGCGGGCCCTCACCGGTCGCGCCGTGCTGGTGGCGGCGGATCGCCTCGGCGGCCAGAAGCTGCCGGGCCCGTGCCCCGGCCCGGCCCGGATCGGCGTGCAGCTCCGCCAGTACGGTGTCGGGGTCGGCGCCGCAGCGCACCGCCAACTGCACCGCCAGCTCTTGCAGCGGCCGGGCCCCGGGAGTGAAGGTCACCTGCGGCCAGGACGCGCCGCCGCCGGTATCGCCCGGGGGCGCGGTGGCCAGGGCGGGCAGCAGCCCGGCGTGCAGCAGCGAGGACTTGCCCGCCCCCGAGGCGCCGGTCACCACGATCAGCCCGCCACCGGGGCGGGCGGTGACCATCGCCGCCAGCCGGGCGGTCGACTGGCCCCGCCCGTAGAACACGCCCGCCTGGGCCGGGCCGAACGGCGCCAGCCCCTGGTACGGACAGCCTTCCACCCACACCGCACCGCCACCGGTGTCCGGCAGCGGGCCCGGTCCGGCGGGAAGACGGCGCTCCAGGGCGCTCAGCTTTCCGCTCAGTTGCTCGCGCATCACCACCAGCAAGGCTTCTTGCCGCCGGCGATGGTCGCGGTCGAAGCGGTGCTCGGCATCTTGCCGGTACAGGGCCTGCTGGATTCGCCCGGCCGCCGCGTCCAGCCGTCCCAGCATCGGTGCCAGCGCCGCCGTCTGCTCGCCGAGCGCGGCGAAGCCCGCGACCATCTCCTCCAGCAGCCGCCCATCGCCATGGGCGATCGCCTCGCCGATCACTACCTGCGTGGCCTGCACCTCGCTCAGCACCACGGTCAGCACCTCGGCCAGCGCGTCGGCGCGGGCATCACCGGCTCGCAGGATCTCCTCCAGGCGGGCCGCCAGTTCCCGCTCCACCCGCTCCACATGTTCACCCGGCTCAGCGGCCGAAACGCCATCGCCGGGAGACGGGGCGTCGGCCTGCGCACCGCCTCGGGTTCTGGCGACGGCGGCGACCAGGGAGGCCCCGATGACATCGGACAGCAGGTTCGCCCCCACCGACCCGGCCACCAGGATTCCGGCCAATGCCACCTCCGGGCCCGGTTCGACCACGGCCAGGGGAGCCAGCGCGCTGGCGCACAACCCCGCCAGCAGCGTCCGTGGCGTCGCCCACCCCAGCCCCCGCGCGGACAGGACGGTCGCCTGGCGTACCCAGCCGCGCGCGCCGTCCTGGGCCGCGGCGACCTGGCCGGGCGACAAGACCGGGCCATCGGGCCGCTGCCCGCCCTGTCGGTCCACCTGCTACTCCTGATCTCGCGGCCCCGCGCTTGAACCTCGGGTGCCGACGTCGAACGGTGAAGCGCGTCTCCGGCACCGCATCGGTATCCACGGGCTTATCGACCCGGCCTCGCTGAGCGCTACCTGATCTCAGCGGATTGTTATGGCCCGCCGGCCATTCATGATCAATTGGACAGGCGGTGTGTCAGCCGCCCAGAAGGTTCTGGTGGGCGGCGAGCAGGCCCGCCTGGAAGCGGGTGCCCGCGCCGAGGTGGTCGCAGAGGGAACGCACCCGGCGCTGGACCGTACGCAGGCTGACGTCCAGTTGCCGCGCGATCGCGTCGTCCTTCAGCCCGGCCGCCAGCAGCGCGAGCACGTCCGCGTCGAAGTCCCCCAGCGGGGCCACCGGGAGCGCCCCGGCCTGTGAAGGTTCACCCAGGTCCGACGCGAAAGACCGGAACGCGGCGGGGCGCAGCGGGGTGGCGGTCCGCCAGAGCACCTCGAACAGCCCGACGAGCGCGTCGAGGAGGGCGGAGGGGTGCACGACGAGCGCGCTCTCCACCGCCCGGTCCTCCTCCGAGCCCAGCGGCAGGATCGCGGCCCGGCGGTCGGCCACGGCCAGCTTCATCGGGACGTGACCGAGACGCGCCTGCTCGCCCTCGGCTATCGCCCGCCGCGTGTGCTCGAACATGCCCGGGTCCTCGAACGCGCGCGGGCCGTAGATCCCCCGGACCCTCGCCCAGGATCGCGGAGCCCACTCCTCCAAATCGGCGCCGATGTCGACGGCGTACGGTGGGTGCACCAGGACGAGGAACTCCTCGGTCGCGTTGCGCTCGATCTGGAGGTAGCGCCTGGCCACGGCCGCCTGCCCGATGACGACCTCGACGAGCTCCTCGGGCTGCGGCCCGGTACGGTCGGCGACCTCGGCGGTCAGCAGGGCCGCCGCCGCGCGGCTGTGCGCGATCTCCTCCTGGCGCCGCGCGGCCAGCGCGTCCAGCGCGAGGTGCGGGGGCGTGGCGACCAGCCGCAACGGACGGCCCGCCAGGCGCGCGACCAGGCCCAGGTCCTCAAGGCGCGGCAGCATCCGGCGCAGCCCGGCCACCGACGCCTCGGTCTCGGCGGCCAGCTCGGTCAGCGTGGCTGGGCCGTGGCGCAGCAGCGCCCGGTAGGCCCCCTCCTCGGTCGCCGTGACGCCGAGCCCGTCCAGCAGCCGCCGATCCATGACGCCGGTCCCCCTCCGAGTCTTCTCGCCGTGCGAGTCGAACGTAGGCGAGTCCTGTCACGTTCGCGTGACGGGTTTGCGACAAGTCATGTTCTGGCCAGCCGAGAAGCATGGACACGCCCAGCCCTTGGCCGCTAGTAATTCGGTCGATCTACTTATCGTATTCCGGAGGTCCGTTGATGCGGAGATGGATGACGGCCGTCGCGGTGGCCACGGCGTGCGGTGTCGCACTCGGGGCCCCCGCGTCCGCCGCGATCGGCAACGCCCAGGCGAAGAACAGCCCGGGCGGCCCGGACACCGCCGCGGCCGAACCGAGAACGTTCACCGCGAAGCCGGACACCCTCGACGTCACGCTGGTGACCGGCGACCGTGTCCACGTCAGGCTCCTCGACGACGGCCGCCAGACGGCCACCGTCACCCCGGCCCCCCGCGAGGGCGGCCACATCCCGGCCTTCCAGGTGCTGGAGGACAAGGGGGAACTCAGCGTCATCCCGGGCGACGTCATCGGCCTGGTCCCGAACCGGCTCGATCCCGAGCTGTTCAACGTGACGGCGCTGATCGGCCAGGGCGGCGCCGACTCCGCCGACGGGACGGTTCCGCTGATCGCGACCTACACCGACCGGACCCTCGCCGCCACCGCCGCGGCACCGCCCGCGATCCCGGCGACCACCCTGACGCACCGCCTGGAGAGCATCGGCGGCGCCGGGATGTCGGTGGACAAGAAACAGGCCGCGCGACTCGGCGGCGCGCTGGCCGCTCTCGCCCGCGGCGAGAACGGCCAGGGAGACCGTACGGAGAACCCGCTGGCCGCCCCGCTGGCGGGGATCGACAAGATCTGGCTCGACCGGCGGGTACGGGTCGCCCTGGACCACAGCGTCCCGCAGATCTCCGCGCCCGCCGCGTGGGCGGCCGGGTTCGACGGGACCGGTACCACCGTGGCGGTGCTCGACACCGGCGTGGACGCGGGCCACCCCGACCTGGCCGGGAAGATCGCGGACGCACGGGACTTCACCGGGGAGAACGACGCGGGCGACCGCCACGGGCACGGTACGCACGTCGCCGACACCATCGCGGGCAGCGGGGCGGCCTCCGGCGGGCGGCTGAAGGGCGTGGCCCCCGGCGCGAGGCTCCTGAACGGCAGGGTGCTGGGCGAGGACGGCTCAGGCAGCACGTCGGGGATCATCGACGGCATGGAGTGGGCGGTCGCCGAGAAGCGCGCCGACGTCGTCAACATGAGCCTCGGCAGCCCGGAGCCCGGCGGCCCGCTCACCGAGGCCGTCGACGAGCTGACGCGGCGCCACGGCGCGCTCTTCGTCATCGCGGCGGGCAACCTGGGCTGTGACGGGTGCGTCGGAACCCCCGGCGACGCGGCGTCGGCGCTGACCGTCGGCGCCGTGGACCGCGCCGACCGGCTAGCGGACTTCTCCAGCCGAGGCCCGATATCCGCTAACTTCTCGGTCAAGCCCGACCTCACCGCGCCCGGCGTGGGCATCGTCGCGGCACGGGCCGAGGGGACGCTGCTCGGCGAGGAGGCCGGCGAGTTCTACACCGCCGTCTCCGGCACCTCCATGGCCACCCCGCACGTGGCGGGGGCCGCGGCCCTGCTGCGGCAGGCCAGGCCCGGCATCCGCGCGGGCGAGCTCAAGGCCCTGATGACGAGCACGGCCAGGCATCAGGACGGCGCCACCGTCGACGAGCAGGGCAGCGGCCGGGTGGACGTCGCCGCCGCGCTCGCCGTACCGGTCGTGGCCTCCGAGGGCGCGCTCGGTTTCGGCAACGTCATCAAGGGCGGCGACCGGGTCGTCCGTACGCTCACCTACCGCAACGTCACCACCGCGCCCGTGCGACTCGCGCTGAAGACGACCGGGACGTTCACCGTGTCACCGGCGACGGTCACCCTCCCGGCCGGGGGCACGGCCGAGGTCACCGTCACGCTCGACCCCGCCGGTGCCCCGATGGGCCTGCTGCGGGAGGAACTGGTGGCGAGCGCGCCGCAGGGCGGGGGCGTGCGGACACTGCTCACCGGGAACATGGACGAGCCGCGCGTGGAGCTGCGGATCAAGGGCATCGCCAGGGACGGCCGTACGGCGAGTGGCGGGTTCAGCGTGCTCGACCTGGAGCGGGGCACGAACGTGGGCCGCGTCCTGCCGAACGACGCCGCCCTGCCCTGCTCCGCGGATCAGTACGGTTCCGGCACCTGCCTGCTGGTGCGGCCGGGCACCTACTCCGTGCTCGGCCACCTCTTCACGATGCCCGCGTGGGAGGACGGCACGCCCGAGGACGCGACGCCGCTGAACGTGAGCCTGGTCGGCGACCCGGAGACGCGGATCACCAAGAACACCGAGATCGTGCTGGACGCCCGCAAGGCCGTCGAGGTCAAGGTCCAGACCCCCGACCACGAGACCAAGCGCAACATGGGGGCCGCCGCGTACCTCAAGTGGTACCGGTCGGCGCTGAAGGGGAACACCCCGATCCTGGGCGGTACGTATCTCATGCCGGGGGCGCTGATCGAGGAGCGGTTGTTCGTCCAGCCGACCAGGAAGGTCACCAAGGGCGTCTTCTCCGTCGGTACCCAATGGCGCCTCGAAGCGCCCGCCGTCACCATGAAGGCACCCGGCATCGAGCTGAACCCCGACTACTACGCGCCGCAGTGGTTCAGCGACCACTTCGAGGAGATGCCCAGGCTGGACGGTACGGAGCTGCTGCTGGCCGCCGACGCCGGACAGGGCAGGCCCGAGGACCTCAGGGGCGGGAACCTGCGCGGCAAGCTGGCCCTGATCCGGCGGAGCGACGCGATCCCGGTCGCGGTCCAGTCCGGCAACGCCGCCGCCGCGGGCGCGAAAATGGTCGCGATCTACAACGACCGCCCCGGCGCCAACCCCTCCCCGGGCGGGGTGGTCATGAAGCTCACCGTCCCGACGGTGTGGCTGTCACGGGAGGAGGGGGAGAAACTGCTCGCCCTGGCGCGCCGCGTCCCGGTACCGGTCGTGGCCAAGGGCGTCGTGGTGAGCCCCTACCAGTACGACCTGTTCCTGCGGGAGAGAGACCGGGTGCCCGACGACCTGCGCTACGTCGTGAACACCAGGTCGCTGGCCAGGGAGGAGGCCGAATTCCGCACCCAACTCGCCGGTGACGTGGTGGCGAACGAGGCACGCTGGGCCTTCGAGCCCTGGGACACCTTCTCGGTCACCACGAACCGGTCCCGGCCCCGTACGCCCCGCACCCAGGTCACCTACATCGTCCCGGATTCCGAGGTGCGCTGGAACAGCGGCGTGACCACGCCCGAGCGGCCGCACGGCTACACGTGGCCGCGTCCCGAGACGCCGCTCGTGGAGCTCGTCGACCCGGTGATGCGGGTCTACCACCGGGCGGGACAGAAGACCGACCTCACCTGGTTCAAGCAGCCGCTGGCACCGGGCGTCAACCCGCTCAGCCCGGTACGCAGGGAGGACGACCTGCTGTTCGTCTCCATGAAGGGCTTCGTGGACGCGAGCCGCAACTCCGCCTCCGCGTACACGAGCGACTTCGAGCGGGGACTGCGCACCAAGTTCAAGGTGTACAAGGGAGACGAACTGCTCACGGAGACGGACTACACGCCCACGGGCACCGTCGCGCTCTCGGCGGAGAGGGCGGGCTACCGCGTCGAATACACCGTGGAGAACCAGGCGACCTGGGCGAAATTGTCCACGAGGACCGGCTCGGTCTGGACGTTCACCTCGGAACGCGCGGCGGAGGGCGTCAAGACCGTCATCCCGCTGCTGCTCGCCGACTACGACATCGCGCTCGACAAGCAGAACCGGGGCAACCCCTCCTCCATCGGCCTGACGCTGTACCACCAGGCGGGCGCGGCCGGCGGCGCCGTCAAGGACGTCGCGCTGGAGGTGTCGTACAACGACGGCGCGAGCTGGAAGCCCGTACGGCGGCTCACCTCCACCGGCGCCGGGTCCTACCGGGCGCAGCTCGACCGGGAGTCCGGGGGCAACGGCTTCGTCTCCCTGCGGCTGAACGCCTCCGACAAGCAGGGCAACACCCTCAGGCAGGAGGTGATCCGCGCCTACACCACCCGCTGAACCCCTCACCTGCCCCGCCGGGCCCCCGGACGTCCTGTCCGGGGGCCCGCCGCCCTCCTCGGCGGGCTCGCCGGCGGCGGAGGCACGCTGTGGGGCGTGTCGGCTGGTCCGGCGCCACCCTGCTAAGGGCCACCTTGGCGACCCGCACGGGCCGTCTCGACGGTTCTCGATGTTTCGCGGTTGATCACGATGCCGTGTGCCCCCGTTGGCCCCCTCGGCTCACGCGGGCATACTTCGCACGGCGAACGCAGCGGACGCGAGCTGCTCTTCGTCAACGTCGAAGACCCATGAGTACAGTCCACCGGGCTTCAGGGGCAGGACGCCCACATTGATGGAGCCGGTGGTCGCGGCTGCCCAGGAGGCCGTCGAGGGGATCGAGGCGTCCGAGGACGACCGCTGGGACGCGCTGCCGTCCGCACTGTCGGCGGCGAAGTGGCACTGCCTCCAGGACTCGGTGGCGGGCGATCTCAGAACCTGGGAGTCGTGGGTCCTGGCCATGCAGGTGGGATCCGCGCTCTTCGCCGCCGGCACCGCGCAGGAGGGCCCGGTGACCTGCCGGGTCGGGACCCTGGACGAGGTGCGCAAGCTCCCCGCGACCGGTCCGCAGGACTACTTGCATGCCGGGAACTGGCTCACCGCGTTCTACCTGGCGCTCATCCGCCGCGAGAACGAGCCGCTGGGGGATGGAGGCTAACACCGAGACCGCACTGTTCGCTACAGGACATTGCCTCTGGATAGGGGCGTGTAGTTCGTGGGCCCATTGCCGGAGGACTGTGCCCTTCGGCAATTCATTGCCACGAAACGGCATTTCGGCGAATGCGCGCGTTTCACCTTGATCTTGATGCAACTACCGAGAGCTACCATCTGCTACGAGGCGTAGCAGTATGTCAACGTGCTTGATCCCTTAGGTCAGTGTCCGAGCTGCGCCTCGCCTTTCACACTCGCTTGAACATTGGATCAAAAAATGCGTAAACCGTTTTGGGTGGTCACCGCAGCCGTCGGCCTGGTCACCGCGACCGCCCTACCGGCCCTGGCCGTAGACACCGTCGTCACATTCTCGATTACGACCGCCGGTCTGACGATCAGCGCGCCGGGGACAGTGAACCTCGGCTCGGTGGAATCCGGCACCCCCAATATCTCGGGGCAGATCGGCCCGGTCACGGTGACCGACGAGCGCGCCACCCTGAACGGCTCCTGGACCGCGACCGCCATCTCCACCGACTTCACCACCGGCGGGGGCACCGAGCCCGAAACCATCCCGAACATCAATGTCAGCTATTCCCCCGGAGAGGCCACCGCCACGACCGGCGAGGGGACCTTCACGCCCGGCCCCGGTGGCGTCCTCAACATACCGCGCGTCGCGTTCACCGGTACCGCGCTCACAGGTGACAACACCGCCACCTGGAATCCGACGCTCACTGTGACGATTCCGCCCGCGGCCGTCGGAGGAACATATTCCGGCATCATCACCCAGTCGGTCGGCTAAACGGATCCGGAGACAATCGTGCGTCTTCGCAGCATCGTCGTGGGGTTGCTGGTGGCCGGGATTCTCGCCCCGGCCGCCGGTACGCTCGACAAGCCCGCGCAGGCGGCGGCCCAGTCATCGACGGGCGGCATCGGGATCCGCCTGCTCGAAGCACCGGTCGCGGCCCGAGCCGACAGGCGGGCCTGGGCCTACATCATCGATCACCTCGCGCCGGGGTCCGTCATCCACCGGCAGGTCGAGGTGTTCAACACGACCGGCTCGCCCAAACACGTTTCGATTTACACGGCCGCGGGGGAGATCCGCAACCAGAAATTCCAGTTCGCCGCCGGTCACACCGCCAATGAGCTGTCCACCTGGACCACCACGGACCGGCATGAGGTGACCCTGGCGCCGCAGGGCCGCTCGGCGGTTACCGCGACCATCACCGTGCCAGACGATGCCGCTCCCGGAGAGCGCTACGCCATGATCTGGGCCGAGGCGGCCAAGGCCGCGCCGCGCGATGGCGGCGTCGCCCAGGTCAACCGCGTCGGTATCCGGATCTACTTGGACGTCGGCCCCGGCAACCCTCCGGCGTCGGACTTCACCATCGACTCCGTGACGGCCCAGCGGTCACCGGACGGTCAGCAGAGCGTTCTCGCGCAGGTGCACAACACCGGAGGCCGCGCACTCGACCTGAGCGGCGACGTGAAACTGACCAGCAGCTCCGGCAGCCAGTACCACAGCGCGGGCCCGTACACGCTCCAAACGGGCACGACACTCGCTCCCGGCCATGCCGGATCCGTCACCGCCGCCCTCACCGAGCAGGTGTCCGATGGCCCGTGGCGCGCCCACATCCGTCTGGAGAGCGGGCTGACGAAACGCACTGCCGAAGCGACCATCTACTTCCCCGCCGCAGGGACGGCGCAAGCGATCAAGGCGGAGATGGACACCAGCTCCTACCCCATGGCGGCGCTGGCCGGCGGCATCGTCCTCGCCGCACTCGCGGCCATCACGTTCCTGCTGATTCAGCGGAAACGCCGTTCACGCCGGGAACGAAGCAACGCGTGAGATCTCGCGAATCGGCCGCGAACGCCGACCAAACCGGCCCGGACGCACGCGGCGGCTGATCAGGTTATAAAATATGACTCTTAGTTACTTTGGGCTGATGGCATGGGCCCAGTGGAGGGCCGACTACGCCCTCCAGTGCCTTCTTCGGCTGGCGGGGCACGGTGCCGTCCCTCAGATGGCCGTACACCGTCGAGCGCGGCACCCCGAACAGGTCCGCGATCTGCTGGACGGTCTTGTCTCGCGTGTCGTACAGCTCCTGGGCGAGGGCGGCCTGGTCGGCTGGCCCGAGAGCTGCACCTGTCCGTCGGCACGATCGGGCTCTTTTATTCGATCGCCTCGGTGGGGAGCCTCGCCGGTGCGCTGACGGCCGCGAAGATCGCTGCACGGATCGGCCAGGGCCCGGCGATCCGGGTCCCGATCGCGATCGCCGCACCGTTCCAACTGCTGACCCCGATGGCCCAGCCCGGCTGGCTGTTGTGGGTGGCCGCCTTCGCCTACCTGGTGATCTCGTGCTGCGTCGTGGTCAACAACGTCACCCAGGTCGGCTTCCGCCAACGACTGACCCCCGAGCACCTGCTCGGCCGGATGAACGCCACCATGCGCTTCCTCGTCTGGGGCACCACCCCGATCGGCGCCCTCATCGGCGTGCTGGGCCAACTACTCGGACCACCCCCCACACTGTGGCTGGCCGCCATCGGTGCGGTGATCCCGGTCTTGCCGCTGATCCTTTCCCCACTGCGGTATCTGCGTGAACTGCCGACGATGCCTTTACAATGTAGATTAATAAGTGGACTTTGTTCGACCGCACCCACAAGAAATCCGATGGCGTATCCCCTCTCCGTAACAAGAGCCTGCGGATCGCAGATGACGCCAACTCGGCCACGTGCACCCTCGCCGACGACTCCCCCATCGCCAGATCGCCCCCCGCTCTCCTGCCCCGGTCATCAGCCATACCCGCCAAAGGACAAGCACGGTGGACGGCCTGGTGTGCTCCTCCAGCGCCCGCCGCAATCAGCACCGTGAAAGCCCTCCCCCAGCCGGGCGACACTCGCGGTCGGGCGGCGCAGCAGGCGACGTAGGAGCGGCTGGTCACGCTGGACGCGACCGGTGGCAGGGACCCCGTCACCGTCGTACCACTCGTTGCTTTGTCCATGGGGCGGCGCCTGCCGATCTGATCGGGAAGCCCTCTGGGACGCCGAAAGCGTCGGGCCGGAGCAGGCGCGCGGCGGCGAGATCGTCATGATGCGCCCAGGCGACACCGTCTACACGCCTCCGGGGGAATGACATTCGCCCTCCTAAGAACTGCTAAAACAATGAGCTGAGACGGCGCCAGCAGATCAGGGCGCAGCCGAGCCTGAGGAAGGCTTCGTGGATGTCGTCACGAACTTCCCAGCGGATGCGCAGCCTGCGGAAGTGATGGAGCAAGGCGAAGGCCTGCTCGACGACCCAGCGGTGTTTACCCAGGCCAGAGCCATGCTCGGTGCCGCGCCGTGCGATGAGCGGGCGAACGCCCAGGGCGCGAACCTGCCTGCGGTACTTGTCGTAGTCGTAGCCGCGATCGGCCAAGAGGACGTCGGGCCGTCGGCGGGGCCGTCCGCGCTTGCCGCGCACCGGCGGGATCGCCTCCGATAGCGGCACCAGCTGGGTGACATCGTTGCGGTTGCCGCCCGTCAAGATGGCAGCCAGTGGGATGCCGGTGGCGTCGGTGATCAGGTGGTGTTTGCCGCCGGCCCGTCCTCGATCGACCGGGGACGGCCCGGCCTGCGCCCCCCTTTAAGGCTCTGACGCGGAATACGAGCAAGCCGTCCAGGACGCCAGGCACGTAGTCACCGGTGCCGCTGTCACCGAACCGGCGCCGCTTACCCCCGAGGCCGCCGCCGACTACCTGCCCCTCTGCCTATCCCCCTATCCCCACGCCTGCCTGGCAGAACCTCCTGGCGAAGCGTCAGCGACCGGGGTCGTGCCGAAACCGGCATGACATTCCCGTCGCACCTGTGGTCGGATGCTCTTCGTCCGAGACCCACTCGCGGACCACGTCAGGAAGGAAGTAGATGACCGACCGTGACCTGCCCGGCGCTGAGACGATCGAGGCCGTCCTCGCATCCCATGAGGGCGCATGGGGAGCCGGAACGCGCGTGCTCTCGGTGCGGGACCTGTCGCCCGGACTGGGACAGGCAGCAGTCCTTGGGGTGAGCACCACCGCACCAGACGATTGCCCGTCCCAGTGGATCGTCAAGATCCCCGGTTGGGGTCACCAGTCCCTGCTCGACTCGCGTGATGGCCAACTGGACCGCCGCGAAGCCCACTTCTTCGGCAGCGGCATTCCCGCTCTGCTGCCCCGCGGCCTGGCCACACCGCCGGACGCGACCGTGGTCAGCCACGACGGTCTCGCCTGGATTGTCATGCGCGACATCGGCGCTGCCCTGCACCAGCCCTGGAACCCCACCACCGCCACAACGACCGCCCTGCGCACCGCGCTGTTATATGTCCCAGGAGCCTTGCACCCCGACCTCCTCGACACCCCCTGGCTGGAGCACGAAGGCTACGCCGCCTACACCCACCACATCCCAGCCGGCCACGACAACCTCGACGCCCTGGCCCACGAGCCGCAGCTCAAGGCACTGTTCACTCGCGAGCAGGTCCACGCCCTGCACACCTGCCTGGACGCGGCTGCGGAGCTGAACTCACGCGCCGCCACGCTACCCACCACTCTCGTCCACGGCGATCTCACTCCGCGCAATGCCGGCCTGGACCGAGACAACGCCCTCGTCCTCATCGACTGGGAGCACGTCGGCGTCGGCCCCGTGGGCTTCGACCTTGGCACCTTCGTCTCTCTCTACCGCGCCTTCGGCGGCCACGGCGAGCTGAACGAGCCGGCCCTCCTCGAGGTCTACAGCCAAGCCCTCAGTGACCTGGCCGACACCGAGATGCGCCACTCCGCCGCCCTCGGCTTCGCCACTGTCCACCTCACCTGGGGACTACACCTACGTCTCGGCCCCGGCCTGACCGCAGTACGCCAGGGCTTCCAAGGCGAGACCCCGGGAGAACTCGCCCCGCACCTCGATGACATCCGCTCGGGATGCCTGCGCGCCCTGTCCTGGGCATCTGCGGCCGGAGTAGGCGCCGCGGGCCACTGACAAGCCGTCCGGCCGAATCGCGGGTCCCGGACGCCCGCGTAATTGCGCCCGAGCATGGGAAGCGGCAAACCAGACAGGCATCGATCCATCCGGCTCATTCTGGTACGACTCCTTAACGCTGAACTCCAGAGTGTGGTTTCTCACCCATGGAGTTCGTCGCCCCCGCCAGTGGCTCACCGCTGTTTTCTCGTACTCACGTCACCGTCCTTCGCATCGACCGGTATGACGCGGGCCGCGTCCGCGCGTGCGGGACCGAAGCCGAGCGGTCGTGCCGACAGCGCGACGGCCGAAGAACTTTTCACGCCTTTCCCGGTGGCGTGACCGCCAATTGTCTCGGGCTGGTGTGCGCGCGGCGTCGCCCGCGACGCCCAGGCTCGTCGAAAGTCACATGGGAGGCGGGGCCGTCGAGCGGCGAATGACGAGTTTGGGCGTCACGGAGAAGCGCACCGCCGACATGCGTCCCTCGATGCGTTCCAGCAGCAGCCGTCCCGCCGTGCGCCCCATGACGGCCCCGTCTTGGTCGACGCTCGTCAGTGCGATATTGGGCAGGGCCGCGAGGAGCGTGTTGTCGTAACCGGCGATCGAAACGTCGGCGGGGATGCTGCAGAGGGCCGTGATTCCACCTTCTCCCTCATTCGGCGCAGGTGGCAGGCCGGGCCGTTCGGGGTAATGACAGGGCCCCCATCGTGCTTTCCGGCAGGTCAGCACGGTGTGACACTGAAACCCAGTGGGCGGGCGGTGGTGCCGCAGCATGGACATGACGCGCCGCGCCCGGTCGTGACGACCCGCGCGGCCCTCAGGGTTAGGTGAGTGGCGCGGTCACGGCTGGGTCCTGGGCTGTTCCCGGTCTCGCGTGGAGAGGCCCGCGGCAGGGTGGGAGGCGGTCATGTCCAGCAGGAGCAGCGCGTCATGGTCGGGGGTACCGGGCTCGGCCACCTCCTCACGGCGCAGTCCCGGGGTCCGGCGCAGACCGGTTCCGACGGTGAGGCCCACCTGGCCGGGGCTGGTCTGGGTACGGCGGGCGTACAGGAAACGACCCAGCTCCGGGCCGCTTGCGTCAGAGGCGTGCCGATGTGCCATATCTCCGGTGTCACACCGCGCTGACCTGCGCGGCATTCATCTGAGGGGCCCTGCCATTACCCCGAACCACCCGGCCTGTCACCGCGACCGCCGCGAGAGCAGACTGAATGGGCGAGGACGAACGGCAGGCGAGCCCTCAACCTACTGATGTCACGCGAGTAATTACCCTACGTAATAATGGCAATGAGCGACAGACCGGGCATATCACCCTAATGTCGCGCTACGCCCGACAGATCATCTGCACAAGGAGATAACGGCATGCGATACATCAAGCTGCGCGACCTGGAGGTTTCCCGGATCGGACTGGGCGCGATGGGCATGTCGCACGGCTACACCGGCGCCGGCACCGACGAGGCGGAATCCATCCGCACCGTCCACCGGGCCCTGGAGCTAGGCGTCACCTTGATCGACACAGCCGAGATCTACGGCCCCTACACCAACGAGGAACTTCTCGGCCGGGCCTTGAAGGGGCACCGTGACCAGGTGGTGCTGGCGACGAAATTCGGCTTGATCGCACACGCCGGCGCGGGCCCCTGGAATCTGGACAGCAGTCCGAACAACATCCGCACCTCGGTCGAAGGCTCACTGAAGCGGTTGGGCACCGACCACATCGACCTGTACTACCAGCACCGGGTCGACCCGGACACACCCATCGAGGAGACCGTCGGCGTCCTGTCCGAGCTGGTCGAGCAGGGCAAGATCCGCACGATCGGCCTGTCGGAGGCCGGACCCGAGACCATCCGCCGCGCCCACGCCGTCCACCCGATCACCGCGGTCCAGTCGGAATACTCCCTATGGACCCGGGGCCTGGAGGAGCGGGTGCTGCCGCTGCTGCGCGAGCTGCGCATCGGGCTGGTGCCCTTCTCACCGCTGGGCCGCGGTTTCCTCACCGGGAAGATCCGCTCCACCGAAGGCTTCGCCGAAGACGACTTCCGCCACGACAACCCGCGCTTCACCGGTGAGAACTTCCAGCGCAACCTGCGTATCGCCGACGAGGTCCAAACCGTCGCCGCCGAGGCCGGCGCCACCCCGGCCCAGGTCGCCCTCGCGTGGTTGCTGGCCCAAGGCGACGACATCGCCCCCATCCCCGGCACCAAGCGCGTCAGCCGCGTTGAGGAGAACACCGCCGCCGACGCCGTCCAGCTGACCGATGAACAACTCGCCAAGCTCGCCGGCCTGCCCCCGGCCTCCGGTGACACCCACACCGAGGCCGCCCTGCGCATGCTGGAGCGCTGACCCACGTCACAGGCCCGAGCCCCGTCCGTGCCATCCTCACCACCCCCCACGAAAAGGGCAACCCATGCAGAGCGTCACCTTGGACAACGGCCTGGAGATGCCCCTCCTGGGTTTCGGCGTCTTCCAGATCCCGCCGGATGAGACCGAGCCGTCACCGACGCGCCGGCCTCCGCCGGCTCATCCAGCGGCAGATCGCGGTGACGTCACGTCGGCCGACGCCGGCCGGATGGCCGACGACCTCGATGTCTTCGGCTTCGAGCTCACCGACGACCAGATGGCCCGCATCGCCGCCCCGGACACCGGGTCCTCGCTGGACTTCGACCACCGCGACCCCGCCATCGCCGGCCGGCTCGGCACCAGACGCGTCGACTGACCGCGCCGAGATGGGACACACGCCGTCCGCCGCGCCGGGGCGACGCTCGCTCCTTCGCGGCGCACTCATCACAGGAACGGCCGTGATCACCGGCATGCAGGTGAGCGGTTGCTCCGCGCTCTCGCCGCGTCCGGCCACGCAACACCGGGTCCCGCCCTCACCATCGGGCAGGGCCGTTCTCCTGGCCGATTTCTCCCGGGCGGGCGAGAACTACCACTACGGTGGGCGCACTCGCCTCACGGTCGGCAACACCGAAGTGCTGGCTCGGATGATCAGCAGGCACATCGAATGCGATGTGCACCGCATCCTGCCTGCCGATCCCTACCCCGATGGCTACTCCCCGACCGTCGAGCGCAACGTCCGCGAGCAGAACGCCGACGCCCGTCCAGCCGTCGACGGCCCTTCGCCGTCGATGGATCGCTACGACACGGTGCTGCTGGGCAGCCCCATCTGGAACGTCCGCGCACCCATGATCATGTCGACGTTCACCGAGGGACTCGACTTCCGCGGCAAGACCGTCATCCCTTTCACCACCCACGCGATGAGCGGGCTGGGAACCACGGCACGCGGCTACGCCGCCTCATGCCCTGGCGCGATCTTCGCCGAAGGCCTCGCCGTCCGCGGCGAGCAGGTCAACGACGCCGACGCCGACGTCCAAGCATGGCTGGGGCGCCTCGGCCTTCTCCCCCTATCGCCCGGCCCCACCCGCCCACCGGCAAGCAACCCCGGGTAACAGCCCAGAACTCCTCCGGCTACGGGGCAAAGACATCCCAGGAGCCGTCGTGCGCACGAGCACCAAGCTCCTTGATCAAAGCGAGCGACGCGGAAGGATGTCCTTCCAGAGAGTCGGCGAACTTCATGACGTCGATCGTGAGTACCGTGACCGATTCCAAAGCCTGGACAGTCGTTTCTCACGTGACCGTACCTCCGCGTTGCAGTGCCTCGCGTTCGCCGAGAACTTGGCCCGGGTATCGGATGACGAGCACCCTCTCCGACCGAGGCCCTGCAGCGGGCCATCTCGTGGTCCGCCCACCGCTCAGAACGTGGCGGGACTGTAGAGAATCGGCCGACTGCGGGAACAGCACTCTCAAGATCTTCGAAGCACACCAAGATCACCCTGCCAGGCCACACGCTCGGTCACCACCGAATTCGTGCCAGAGCCGTTTGATTGACAGACCCGATCCAGGCTGCTCCCCCTTCCTCGCACCGGTGATCAACCTGTAAATGATCACCGGCATTCCTAGATCATTTTTAGGGCTTCTCAGCCCGGTTCGGTCAGTGTTCTTCCAGCATGTCGGTCACCGGGCGCCGGACGCCCTTGGTGTCGTCGAAGGTGATGCCCAGACGCATGATCATCTGAGGGTACTCCTGCGAGCACAGCTCCTGGCGCAGAAACTCCCGCAGGTGGAACATCTCCAACGCCTGGGTGTGGAAGGCCGCGCTGAGGCCGTGGGCGGAGGCGTGCAGCAGGACACGCTGCAGTGCCTGGCCGGCCGCGATCCAGTCCTGGCGGGAGTCGCCCTTCGTGGTCAGGACCGCCACGACCCCGGTGGAGGCGGAGAAGAACTGGTCGGCGTCACTGCCCCAGGGATGGCCGTGGGCGTAGTCACGCTGGGCGAAGTGCGGGCGAGTCCGCCGGGGCTCGCGCGGGTAGCTCTCGGCCGGCACCCCGTCCTTGCGCGAGCTTCCCGGCGGCCGCGCCCAGCGGATCAGCTCCAGCGACAGCAGCCGGTTCTGAGACTGCACGTCCTGGGCGGCGCAGGTGATCGCGGCGAGCACCCGGACGGCCGGCTCGGAGCGGACCGGCGTCAGGCGCGCCCCCTCGGTGCTCGCCTCGGCCACCAGCACCTCCATGAGGCGCTCAGGAACTGGCAGCTTCGTGAAGCCGGCCCGGTGGGTGCGGCGGCGTTCGATCTCGGCATGCAGCAGCAGGGCGTCCTCGTCGGCGGCCACGGCCGCAGCCGGCCGTACCGTCGCCAGCAGGGCCGGGCGGTCGGGGTCGGGCAGCACGCGCACCCGCGGCTCATAACCGAGCGCGCGCACCGCGAGCCGCACGTTCATCAGGGCCGCACCACAGCTGATCAGCAACTCCCGGCCGGCGACGTCGCCGACCCGCAGCTTTCTGTCGCTGTCGGCACGCAGCGCGATCTCATCACCGTCGACGACGAAGGACCATGGCTGGGTGTTGTGCACCGACGGCGCCCACCTGGCGGCCTCAACCGCCGCACGGACCACCGAGGCGATCTCCTCGGTTGCACGGACGTTCATGATTTCACCTCTGTCACAGGAATGGTGGAATAGGGGCCAGGTCATCGGATCGGTAGGTGAGAGCGTTTTCGACGTCGAGGATGCCCTCGATCCCACGGACCGCGGCGACCAGGCGTGCGATCTGTGAGCGGAACCCGATCTGGCCCGTCAGCGTGACCACGCCCGCTTCGATGCCGACGATCAGCTTTTCCGGGTTGATGTAGAGCTGGTTACAGACCTTGATGACCTCGCGTTCGATCTCCTCGGCCGGACGGATGAAGACCTTGAGCAGGTCGCTCTGGCAGACGGTGCCGGTGATGTGTCCAGTGGACGCGTCGATCACGGGCAGTTGCTTGATGCGGTGCTGGTGCATCAGCCGTGCCGCGTCCTGGACGGCGGTGTCCTTCGTGATGGTGATCGCGGGGGTGGTCATCACCTCTCTGGCCGTGCCGCCCGCTGCCTTGCGGTGCTCCTGACGTCTTTTGTAGCTATCGAAGACGCTGATTGAGCGCCCGCCGGAATCGGTCTCCCGGAGCAGGAGATCATCATCGGAGACCACGCCGATGGGGTGATCGTCGGCGTCGATGACGGTGAGTGCGCCGACCTTGAAGCGCCGCATGGCGTCGACCATCTCGGTGAACGACGTCTCCGGCCGCACCGCGACCACCGTGTCGCCCATGACTTCTCCGACCTTCATGATGAACCTCCTCACTACGACAATCACGGAGCGGTTCGGAAAGCGTCACCGGCGAAAGTCCCTGATCAGGAGGACTTATGGTCTGTCCTGCTCTGGGTGAGCTGCCCTCACAAGATGAGCTTCGCCCTGCCGGTGAACCCGCGGTCAAAGAGAGGCCAGAGAGAAGTAGGCCTCTTCCTCCTGGTCGAAGTGCAGGAGGAGCACCGCGTGCAGGCCGTAGAGGCAGGCGCACAGATCGTCGAGCTGCTCCGGACGCACTCCGCCGTCCTCGGCGAGGGCGAGGTGGCGGCCCAGCCGGCGCACGAGCCGTTCGATCTCCGCATGCGCCCTGCTCATGGTCATCGTGACCTCGGGACCGCCGAGAATGTGCCCCATCGCCGGATACAGCCGCTGTTCCTCAGCTCGTTCGTGCGGGAGCAGGCGTTCGGTGAGAAATCCATGGACCTCCCGCAGGAGGCCGCTTCGTGAGTTGACTGCGTTCGGTTGTCTCGATGGTCACGACCGGACCACCGCCACCGGGCATGAGGCTCGCCGAAGTAGCTCCTGGCTTACCGAGCCGAGAATCTGGGCCCGGACACGGCCCAGTCCTCTGGATCCGACGGCTAGCAGCGATGCGTGGCGGCTGTGGGACAACAGGACGGCGAGCGGCGGTTCGCTGAAGGTGCTGGTGGTGACGACCGGGCTGGAATGGTTTCTGGGCAGCGCGGCCATGGCCTCGGCGACCCATTGCTGAACCTCCTGCTCGGGCCGCGGCGAGGTCTGTGCCCGCGCATGAATCGCGTGCACCGGCAACCGGTGGATGCGGGCATGCCCGAGCGCGAACCTCAGGGCCGCCAGCGAGCCGGTGGATCCGTCCACTCCCACCACGACGGTCGCGGGACACGGCCGCGAGGCCGGCTCTGCTTGCGGAATGACGAGCACGGGGCAGAGCGCGTGGGCGGCGACGTGGGCGCTCACCGAGCCGATCAGCAGTCCAGCGACTCCGCCGAGGCCCCGGGAGCCGACCACCAGCATCTCCGCCGCCCGGCTGAGCGAGACCAACTCCGGCCCGGGGGTTCCCCGGATCAGGATCGAACGCACCTCCCGGCCGGACAGCAGCCGCTCAGCCAGTCCCATGCCGTCGAACAGGATGCGGCCCGCGAGCCTGCGCTGCTGCTCGGTGATCACTGCCTCGCACTCAGCGCGGGGACCGTCCCAGACATGGCAGACGGTCAACTCCGCTCGTCGCGCCCTGCACTCCCTCGCCGCCCACTCGATGGCGCTGCGACTGTGTGGCGATCCGTCGAACGCGACGATGATCTCTCGTCTCATGGGCACACCCACTCAGGTGCGATCGTTACGTCGCATCGAAGGTCGGTAAGGGGAGTGAATCGGCGAAATGAGCTCTGCGTCATCCCACGGGGGCGTGGGACGGCAGTACCGGGACCAGCCGGAACATCCCCGTCATCAGCTTCGGCGGCTCCTTGTCCTCGGTGATGCGGCCGGCCACGACCCGCAGCACGTCGGTGACGGTCATCATCCCCATCAGCTTCCTGTCCTCCCCTAGGACCCCGATCGCGTCGACACCGGCGTCGATCATGGCTGCCGCGGCGTTGGCCAGGGGCGTGCCGGGAGTGGTGTGCGGACAACGGCGATCGGCCAGCAACGCGTGGATTTGCATGCGTGACTGCTCGATCGGGCCACCGGACCAGTGGGCGGTGAGGTCTTCGCGGGTCACCACCCCGCGCAGGCAGCCATGTTTGTCGACGACCGGCAGGTGGTGGATACCCGCGCGGCGCATGATCTCCCAGGCCAGGAGCGGAGATTCGTCGTCTTCGACGACGACCAGCGTCCGGCTCATCACCTGCGCCACCGTGACGTTATGTGGATCCATCACACCTCCCCCACGGCGGCACCACCGCGACGGAGCAGCGAGCGTGGTGCAAGATCCCGTGGCTGACCGAGCCCAGCATGGCCGAGCCGAACCTTCCCAGCCCTCGGGAGCCGACGACGACCAGGTCCGCGGCGGCCGAGGCCTTGCAGATGACGTCGACCGGGTGCCCGCAGACCACCGTCTGCTCGACCTCGACCTTCGGATACTTCTCCCACCAGGCAGTAAGCGTGTCCGTGGAAACGCGCCGCTCGGCGGCCCGGATGTCCTCGATCAGCGACGTGTAGACGAAGGCGCCCGGTCCTACGACGGGCATCTGCCAGGTGTGGATCGCGTGCAGCTTGCTCTGGCGGCGGGAGGCTTCCTCGAAGGCGTACGCCAGCGCCGCCTCCGAGTGGGCCGAGCCGTCGAAACCCACGACGATCTGACCGCGGGTCTGCTCCGATGCGCCCCTGACGACCACGACCGGAGTGGCCACCTGCCCGGCCAGAGCCAAAGACACCGATCCAAGCAGCAACCCGGTGAATCCGCCCAGCCCGCGGCTGCCCACCACAACCTGTTCGGCGTCCTCGGCCTCACCTCGCAGGACCTCCGCCACCCGGCCCGCCTCCAGCACGGTATCCACCTCCAGATGCGGGGCGCGCCCACGCGCCAGCTCGGCCGCGCTCTCCAGCACGCTCTGGCCGTATTCGGTGATGGAGTCACGAAACCCCGGCGGAGTCTGCAGCGGGATATCACCGGTCCACGGCTCACACACATGAACGATCTTCAGCGCGCACCCGCGCCGCACCGCGTCATCGGCGGCCCACTCGACCGCGTCATCGGCGGGAGACGAGCCGTCCGCGCCCACCACTACCTGCGCTGTCATATCGACCTCCTCGGGTTCTCCTTCCATTCGACCGGTCACCGGCGTTTTCCGCAGCGGCCGAAAGGCCCATGGGGCAGGGACTTCCGGCCCCTACCGCCAGCCCGTCGCCCGCACCGGCGAGCGATTGACCCGGCTTTCCCACCGGGTCCGCGGTGAGATCCAGACTGCGTCGGCGGCTGCCGCCCTTCGCACGCGAATGTCCGATTAATGCCGACTCAGCGGCATCGGGACGAATGATGTCGCCGTCGGGACTTTGGTCCCTAGCGGAACATGCGGGGGAAGATGCCACGGTGGATCTATGAAACACGGAGAGTGCGATGAATGAGCGAGAACTGCGGCGCCTCTCTCGGGAGGAGTCCCTCCGCCTGCTCTCCGACGTGGCGATGGGGCGGGTGGTGTTCACCATGCACGCGCTCCCCGCGATCCAGCCGGTCAACCACGTCATCGACGGCGGAGACATCATCATCCGCACTCACCTGGGCGCGGCCATCACCATGGCGGTCGACGGCCATGACGCGGTGGTCGCCTACGAAGCGGACGCGATCGACCCGGACGACCATCTCGGTTGGAGTGTGATCATCGTCGGAATGGCCCGCCTGATCCATGATGAGGGGGATATCACCCGATATCGTCGGCTGTTGCGTCCGTGGGTGTCCGGCACGACAGATCACCTGATTCGTATCCGGCCCGAACTCGTCACCGGGTCCCGGCTGGTGATCTTCAGCCGGGCGGTGGGGCCGAAGGACCCCTGACATGGCGTCGAGCGTCGGGAAAAGCCTGCATCATGTCAAGCGTTGATGAAGGTGACGCACTACTTCGAAACGGTGAGATCACCCAGGTCAGACCGCTGCGAAGCACAGACCGCGCAGCCCTGCACGACCTGGTGGACCGCACCTCCGCCGAGGTGGCCGTCCTGATCGACGACCACGTACACGGGCGTGGCCTCGGCACCCTCCTGCTGGAACATCTGGCGATCGACGCCGCGGCCCACAGTGTGAGCGAGCTGATGGCCGAGGTGCTCACCGGGAACGGGGCGACGCTGAAGGTTCTTGCCGATCTCGGTCTTGCGATGACGCGCGAGTTCACGGGCAGCGAGGTGCGTGTCCGGATCGATCGGTGTCCCGCCGTACCGGAGTTGTCACCCGGCATCCAGCAGCAGACGCGCTCTCGGCTGCGTGCGGCCGCCGGTACCGACCCGGTCGATCTGACCGCCGACGGGCAGCGTGAGTGCCGAACTGCTCACCGACCGCGCCTTCCGCACCCCGCCGCTGACCGGCCAGGACGCCACGGAAATGATCCAGGAACTGCACTGCGCGCCGTTCCTGTTCGGATACGGGGGCCGCCCGGTGGCCGATACCTCCGCCCTGAAGGATCACATCGTCCGCGTGGCGAAACTCGTGGACGACCTTCCCCAGATTGCCCGCACGGGGTGTGGACCTCACCAAGTCAAGCGCCTGAACAGATAAGGTCTCCCGGCCGCAATGAACAGGACCTTTGGCCCTGTTCCCTCCGCTTCCCCTCGCCATAGCGTTCTCAATGAAAGGACATCCTCAGAGGCCGACGGTGAAGGTTCGGCGTCGTACCCGAAGCAGACCCGCCGTATGAGAAGAAGTTCAAGAACGCTACAACGGCAAGGAGAATCGGCCACCGCTGCGCACCCGGTCTCCGCCGACGACATCCACCTTTTGTTGGGAGAATCCCATGGCTGAACGCCTCAATGCTCCCGGTGACCTCGGCCGCCGGATCGCCAGGCGACGTGAAAGCCTCGGCCTGGACCGGGAGCAGCTGGCCAACCGCGCCGGAATCGACCCCGCCTACCTCGCCTACGTGGAGCAGAGGGCGGCCGCGCCTGCCATCGAGACCATAAACCGCCTGGCCTACGCTCTGGACACCAGCAGCGCAGAGCTACTCGGCGAGACCATCGACCTGCCGCCCGGGCGAGGCACCGCCGCCTGGCATCCTGAGCTGGAAAAACTGGACACCGAGGAGTGCTTGCGGCTCATCTCCCCCGGCGGAGTCGGCCGGTTGGCCTTCAACGACCTCGGCGGACCGATGATCTTGCCGGTCAACTATGTCCTTCACGAAGGCTCCGTGATCTTCCGCACCGCCTTCGGCGGCCCGTTCGACGCAAACCTGAGTACCGGGGTGAACGGCGTCGAGTTCAAAATCGCCTTCGAGGTCGATCGAATCGACGATGCCAACAGCGAAGGCTGGAGTGTGCTCATCCGGGGTGGTGTCCACCACGTCTCCACCGCCGAGGAACAGGCGGCTGTGATGACCTTGAACGTCCGGCCCTGGGCCGGCGGCGACCGCGAACTCTACGTCAAGATCACTCCTGCCGAGATCACCGGCCGCCGCATCTGGCACGGCCCGTGAGCTCCGCCAAGTCGGCTACGTAATCATCCGGGCGCTGCTGAAATACCGGTGGCGTCGCCTGCCCGAGGCGCGCTGGGCCGCCCGCGCCGCCGGATACGCCGGTGCGACGCTTCCCTGGCAGAGCGACAGCGACGGCCGGGAGAGTCGTTCAAAGCCACATGGATCCACGTTGAGCGCGGTCGTTCATGTCAGGGTGTCGGCACGTCTGCGCCCCGGCCTCTCCGCAACATCCCCGTGCGGCGGCCTCCAATGCGGACTCCGAATCACCGCCCGACACAATCGGCCGGATCCTTCCTGTGATCAGCTGATCAGCTCTGCCTTGGCCTGCGCCACCGCTGGTCGGCAAGCATCCATTCTTTCTCCCATGCGGCGTCACGACGCCGGTTCAGCAGCACCCGAACGCCTGCGAGACAGAGCGACAGGATCATCACAGCCCAGATCACCGCCATGATCATCGTGGACGCGGTGACCACGATCGTTCTCTGGTGGTTCTGCGGGGAAGCCGCCGGTCTGCCTGCTCCGTCAATCCAGATCTTGATCTGGGACCCGGCCGGCGTACTCGTCGGAAGTAGCACCTGACCTGTTCTCAGAGTTCCTCCCGGAGCGATCCACCGCACCGTCCGCGTCCAGCTTCCGGTGGCGCGCCATGGCGCATGGGGCTTGTCCACGACTTCGGCGGCGACCGCCCGCTGATGAGCCGGGTCGCCGACTTCCGCCCGAAGGCCGTTCGCATATGTCTGCCGGCCGAGTGCGACCATCGGCCACAGTCCGGCGATAAAGACCACCAAGGTCATCAGCACGGCCAGTGTCTCGATCCGATCCGAGCGCCTGCGCAAAGGATTGCCGTCAAAACGGTGAAGCCGCAGGCAGCGCATGATCCAATGGCTGAAGGAACGCATCGAATCACCTCCTGCCAGGGGTATGCCTCCACGGTCCGGTCTGTGCGCTCAGCACGCCAGGGTCCTTTGCTCGCCGCGTTCAAGGGCGAAAGTCCTTTTCTCATCGGAAAGAGGTCCCTTTCGAGCCGCGGCCGGTGAACATTCGAACAGAGGTTTACGCCACCACACCGGCAGCGGCTCGGAGGCCCTGATCTACAGGCCTCCTCGGGAGGCGGACGGCCGGCACCGAATCGGTCGGCGCCGCGTCAAGGCTGGGCAAAGCGACGTTCATTGAGATGTTCATTGATCGGTGCGGCCGTATCCCTTAGAGCCGACAGTCCCTACCCGAAAGGGCACTTGGACTCTAGGGGATGCCCTGAGGGTGATCGATGCTGCCTGTAAGAACCGAACCGCCGCCGAAGAGCGCGGCGCATTGCCGGATGTGAGTCGTATCGCCCGGCTTTGTTCGCCACCGTCGGACGACCACGCAGCGAAATGAACCGTCGACGGATCATCTGAACATTCGGTGTGACCGTCGCTCTTTCGCAGGCGGTTTCGATGACCGTGCCGGCCCGTATCACCCGCGGGCACGTTGGAGGCAGAGATGCACCATGTCACCGTCAAAGACGTGATGACCTGTCGGGTGATCTCCGTTGGCGAGAACACCTGTTTCAAGGACATCGTCCAGGTGCTCCTCACTCACGCGGTGAGCGCCCTGCCGGTGGTGGACGACGACGGCCATGTGGTCGGTGTCGTCTCCGAGGCCGATCTGCTGCACAAGGAAGAGCTGAGGGAGCCGTTCCTGGGCGAGAGCTACCAGCCGCATGCCTCGTCGGGCCGGGAGTTCTGCGTGGACAGGGCCAAGGGCGAGGCGGCTCGGGAGTTGATGAGCGCTCCCGCGATCACCGTCTCCATGGACGACTCGGTGGTGGCCGCCGGCCGCCTGATGGAAGGCAGCGGTGTCAAGCGGCTCCCGGTGGTCGATGTGCACGGCCGGCTGGTGGGCGTCGTCAGCCGCTGTGACCTGCTGAAGGTGTTCATCCGCTCTGACCGCGACATCGAGCGCGAGGTTCGCGTGGACGTTCTGGTGCGATCGTTGTGGATGGATACCTCGCGGGTCCAGGTCGCGGTCAAGGACGGCGTGGTGACGCTGAGCGGGCGGATGGCCCTGCGCAAGGACGCGCAGATCGCGGTGTGGATGACCCGGCAGGTCAACGGGGTGGTCGACGTGATCGACGCACTCACCTGGGACCGGGACAACACTCCTACCGGGGAGCGGTGTTGAAAGATCCCCACCAGCAAGATCAAATTATATGGCTGGAGTACTGAGGACCTTGGTCCCTACCTCCGGGGCCGCGAGGACGTTAGCGTTCAAGACATGATTCGCGTGTTCCTGGTCGATGACCATGAGGTGGTGCGCCGCGGCGTGGCCGCGCTGCTGGAATCCGAAGGCGACATCGAGGTGATCGGCGAGGCGGGAACCGCGGAGTCGGCGGTAGCCCGCATTCCGGCGCTCAGGCCGGACGTCGCGGTTCTGGACGTGCGCCTGCCCGATGGCAACGGAGTGGACGTCTGCCGGGAGGTCCGCTCCAAGATGCCGGAGCTGGCCTGCCTGATGCTGACCTCCTTCGCCGACGACGACGCCCTGTTCAACGCGGTGATGGCGGGCGCGTCCGGTTACGTGCTCAAGCAGATCCACGGCTCGGATCTGGTCGGCGCGGTCCGGACGGTGGCCGGTGGCCAGTCGCTGCTGGATCCGCAGACCACCACGGCCATGCTGGCGCGGCTGCGCGAGCAGGCCGCCCGTAAGGACCCTTTGAGCGCGCTGTCGGAGCAGGAACGGCAGATCCTGGAGTTGATCGGTGAGGGACTGACCAATCGGCAGATCGGCGAACGGATGTATCTCGCCGAGAAGACCGTCAAGAACTACGTGTCCAACCTGTTGTCCAAACTCAGCATGCAGCGCCGCACCCAGGCGGCCGCGCTGGCCGCACAGCTGAAGGCCGGTCGCCCGCGGTAAAGGAAACTTCACTCCTGCGGCGCGGCAGCGGCGCCCCGCAAGGCCTACCGGCTGTGACGTGTTCCGGCCGGCTGTCACTCTGGGCGGTGACCATGGTGAGGAACCTGCCGATCGCTTCTACGACCTCTCCTCGCCGAACGGGACACTCCAGACCATTCGGGTGCCGCCCTCGGGTGGGGAGCCGATCTTGAAGGACCCCCCCAGCCGTTCAGCTCGTTCCTGGAGGTTGCGCAGCCCGCTGCGCCTGCCATCGGCGGACAGCCCGACGCCGTTGTCGGCCACGACGAGGGTGAGCCGCTCCCGGCCGGCCTCCACCGAGACCTCGACCTTGGAGGCTTTGGCGTGACGTACGACGTTGGACAGTGCCTCGCGCAGCACGGCCGGCAGGTGCTCGGCGATCTGCGGCGGCACGTCGCTGTCCAGCCGGCCCTCCATGATCAGGCTCGGCATGAAGCCCAGGTGACCCCGTGCCCCCTCCACCAGGGCCACGATCTGCGCGCGCAGGCTCACCTCACCGTCCTGGGGGGAAGACTGCAGGGCGAAGATGGTCGAGCGGATCTGCCGGATGGTGCCGTCCAGTTCATCGATGGAGTTCTGCACCCGCGCCGAGGCTTCCGGCCGCTCGATCAGCCGCATGGTGCTCATCAGCGTCATGGCCACGGCGAACAGCCGCTGGATCACCACGTCGTGCAGATCCTTGGCGATCCGGTCGCGATCTTCCAGCAAACTCAGCCGCTCGGCGTCCATCCGGCTTTCGGCCAGCTCCAGGGCGATGGCGGCCTGACCGGCGAAGGAGTGCAGGGTACGCAACTCCGCCCGGCTGAACGGGATACGGCCCGAGCGTTTGCCCAGCGACAGCACCCCGCGTACGCTCCCCGACGCGCCGATCGGCACGGCGGCCACCGGCCCGAGCGAGATGTACTCGGCGATCACAACAGGTATCTCCGCCTCGGCCGGGTCGGTGACCATGAACGGCTCACCGCTGGTGAAGGCGCGGCCCGCCAGCGAATTGGCGATCGGCGCCTCGGCATGGGCCACCTGATCGCTGGCCTCCCCATCGGCGATCAGCGTTCGCAGGATCTGCCCGCTGTCATCCGGTAGCAGAACCGCCACGACGTCGGCCCCGGCCATCTCCCGTGCCCGCCGTGCTATCAGGGTGAGCACCCGGTGCGGATCGGCTCCCGACAGCAGGCTGGTGGTGACCTCCGCCGAGGCCTGCAACCACATCTCCCGGCGGCGGGTCTCCTCATACAGCCGGGCGTTTTCGATGGCGACGCCGGCCGCGGTGGCCAGCGCGGTGACGATCGCCTCGTCTTCTTCGTCGAACTCCCCGCCGCCGCGTTTCTCGGTGAGGTAGAGGTTGCCGAACACCTCGTCGCGAACCCGGACCGGCACCCCCAAAAACGAGCCCATCGGTGGATGGCCCGGCGGAAAACCATAAGATTCGGGGTGATCGGAGATGTGGGTCAGTCGCAGCGACTGCGGCTGTTTGATCAGCAGACCCAGCAGTCCGAGTCCGTGCGGCCAGTGTTCGATCTTGGCGATCTCCTCCTCGCTCAACCCCACCGGGATGAACTGAATCAGCGTGCTCTGCTCACCGGCTACGCCCAGAGCGCCATAAGTGGCGTCGACCAAGGTGGTGGCGGTCTCCACGATCCGGCGCAGCACGGTCTCCAGGTCCAGATCACTGCCCACGGCGACCACCGCGTTCAACAGCGCGTGTACCCGGTCGCGGGTGGCCAGAACGGCCTCCAGGCGCACCCGCAGCTCCGCCAGCAGCTCATCCAAGCGCATCTGCGGGATCAACGCACCGGGCTCGATCTTCGCCATACCCCAAGTTTCGCACCCATACGTGCGGACGCCCACCCCGGCGAGGAGTGGGCGTCCAGGTGTTTGAATGTCATTCACTTCAGGATCGGCAGGCGCCTGACCAGCGAGGTGCGGCCCCACCAGGCGCCGACGCCGAGGACGTCACCGGCGCCGGTCAGCGCCAGCCCGGCCAGCACGACGGCGTAGACGAGGTGCTCGTCCAGGAACGGGTTGGTCTCCAGCGGAAGCGCGGCGGCCCACATGAGCACCAGCAGCAGACCTCCGGTGATGGCGGCGATCCGAATGCCGGCGCCGAGGATGAGCGCGGCACCGACACCGAGGAGACCGATCATGAACAGCCAGTCGACCCACGCCTGCCCGGCCAGGCCGCTGAAGAAGCCGCCGAGCGCGTTCTCACCGGTGCCCTTGAGAAAGCCCGTGGTCGGGCTGCCGCCGGCGATCCAGGCGCGATCCGCCGGAGTGGCGAACCCCCAGCCGAGGAACTTGTCCAGGAACGCCCACAGGAAGGTCCAGCCCAGGCTGATGCGGGCGATCGCCCAGACGTAGCCGGCCGGACGGGTCGCGATCTCTGCCGGGGCGGTGTCCATGACGGGCGTGGTGTCCATGATGGGCGTGGTGAGATCTGTGCGGCTGCTCTGGCGGTGGCCTTTGGTGATCGTCATGGTTGCGCTCCCGGGGGCTGGTGGGCTCTGGTTTGTCTGGCTTAAGCACACCGTTTTCCGGGGTTTCCCGGCAGTGCCATACGACTTACGCGCCCAGCCCTGAAGGCCCTGTTTTACGGGACTTTCGACTCTGGATCGGATCAGTTCCTCCACCTCTTCCGGCCGTTGGAGGACAGACGCGGGGTCGGTTCGAGATGTTGCCGTGCACGTAGGTCGAAAGACCTCAGCATCAGGGACGTGTGGCCTCTGCCCGGCCCGGCCCCTGTCACGGTGAGATGGAGATCCGAGGACCCGATAGGGACAGGCAGGCCGACCCATCCTTGATGGCGGCTGAATCAATGCAAAAGAGCAAACCTGCAGGTCTGTCTGGTTGAAGTGTGGGCCCGCAGCGCGAGGGAGGTTCAGCGATGCACGCGACGGTCAAGAACGTCATGACCACGCAGGTGACGTCGGTCAACGGCAACACCCCGTTCAAGGAGGTCGCCGAGCTGCTCATCGCCCATGGTGTGAGCGCGCTCCCCGTCGTGGACGGCGAAGGGCACGTCCTCGGCATCGTCTCCGAAGTGGACCTGTTGCACAAAGAGGAGTTCAAGGAACGGTACTACCGCGAGGGCTACCAGCCGCCGCTACGCACCCGGTTGCGCCACCGCCTGGGCCAGAAAGGCGGCGACGGCCGAGCCAAGGCCCGTGGCGACACCGCCGCCGAGCTGATGACCGCCCCCGCGGTCACGATCCGGCCGCACGCCTCGATCGTGTCCGCGGTACGCCTCATGTCCGAACACGGAGTCAAAAGACTGCCCGTGGTGGATGCCGACGGGCTTCTTCAAGGCATCGTCAGTCGTCATGACCTGCTGAAGGTCTTCGTCCGCAGCGACGCCGACATCACCGAAGAGGTGCGCGAGAACATTCTCGGGCATTCCTTGTGGACCGCGCCCAACGATGCCACCGCCACCGTCGCGCACGGCATCGTCACACTGACCGGACGCATGCACCGGCGCGGCGACGCCCAACTCGCGGCGCGAATGATCCACCGGGTGAACGGGGTCGTCGACGTGATCGACAATCTGGAGTGGGACGTCGATGACACTCCGGCTTGGACGGGACGGTAAAGACACCGGTCTACGACATCACAGTCCGACAGCCATCACCGTCACCCACACCACCCATGCGGCGGCCCTTACCGATCTCCCGGTGAGCAGGCGCGCATGATGAGTGTGACCGGCGTGAAGTGCGCCACCGGCGGATCGACGCTCAGGCCGAGGATTTCGGCCAGGAACTGCGCCGAGGCTTGCGGGTCACGGGCGGGGACGATGGTGTGATTCAGTTCCACGGTCATAGTGACTCCTGTTCGGGGGCGGGGCTACGCGTGGTGGGGTGCTCGGTGGCCTTGGCGGCCCGGCATGGTGCATGGATGCGTGACTGCCCGGGGAAGGGCGGGGTCTCTCCGGCTGCCCTCCCCCGGACGCGGCCGCCGTGTCATACGTCGATCTGCTCGAAGATGTGCGGGTACGACACGACGTCGTCGGGGAACTCGGCCGCCATGCGCTGGAACTCTGGGCCGCCGAACGCCGTGGCGAGCGCCTCGGTCGACTCCCAGACCGCGACGTTCATCAGAAGCTGACTGTCCGCCGTTCCCTTGTGCATCTGCAGGGAGACGAACCCCGGCTGAGCCTTCACGAACTCGGCCTGCCTCCGAAAGAGGGCCAGGAACGATTCAGTCCTCTCCTTCGGGACGAAGAAGGTGTTGGCCAGGACGATGGGCCCGGTCTTCTCCTTGAACTGCGCGAACATCGGCGTGTGCGGGTCGAGACTCTGCAGCTTGGCCGTTCTCGGCACTTCCTCTCGCTATCGGTCAGTGGGTGTCGCCGGCGCCCGCGTGCTGGGGATACCAGCGGAGTTCGAGGGTGTTGGTGTCCGGGTCCTGGATGTAGATGGAGGTGGCGGTGCCGCACTTCGGGCGCACGGTCGAGTGGTTGCGGCTGACGACCGGGCGGGTGAGCCCGCGGGCTCAGGTGAGGGCGGCGACCAGCAGGGCGAAGGCGGCGATGATGACGGCGACGCGGACGTAGTGGAAGCGGTCCCAGCGGTTCATCTGCTCCTTCCAGTCGGCAGGCCGGTTGTCAGGGGTCCACGTCTTGCCCCGGTTGTTGATCGGAACGAGCAGCAGAAGCGACATGACCACACTGAGGATCAGCAGCGCGCCGGCGGTGACGACGAGGCCGGTGCCGTGGTGGTGCCATCCGGCGATGGCCCAGACCGCGACAAGAGCGAGCGAAGTGAGGTACCAGACCGGCATCACGGCGCCGAGCATCCGGCCCCCGTGGGCACGGCCGAGTTGGCCGCTGTCCTCCGGGAGGGCGTTGAGGATCGGGTTGATGACGAAGGCGACGGAGAACTCCACCCCCACCATCACACCGACGACCACGATGGTGACGACCTCGAGTGCGTTGAGCATGATGACCCTCTTTAAATCTAGTGCTGCTAGCTGATAGAGCAACACTAGTACTGCTGACGCTCCCTTGTCTAGCGGTGCTAGGATCGAACCATGTCGGTACAGGAACGCAAGCAGCGCGAACGGGCGGAGCGCGAGCGCCTCATCGTGGCGACGGCCCGTGAACTCGCCGAGCAGCAGGGCTGGGACGCGGTCACCACCCGCCAGCTCGCCGAGCGCATCGAATACAGCCAACCCGTCCTCTACAGCCACTTCCGCGGCAAGCGGGAGATCATCGGCGCCGTCGCCCTCCAGGGCGCCACAGAGATGGCCGCGGCGGTACGGGCCGCGACCGCCGCCGCGGACGGCCCGCGCGCCCGGGTGTACGCCCTCGCCCGCGCCTATCTCGACTTCGCCGAACGCAACCCGGCGGTCTACGACGCCATCTTCCAGCTCGACGGCGGCCTCGCGTACGCACAGGAGGAAACCCCGGAACCTCTCAAGGACGCCTTCGCCGCGCTGCTGGAGAGCCTCGGCGAGGTCGCCGGGGACGGCGTCGCCCCGGGGCTGTTCACCGAGATGTTCTGGGCGTCCCTGCACGGCCTGGCGACCCTGACCCGGTCGGGACGGCTGCCGCCGGAAGACACCGAGCCGAGGGTGGAACTGCTGGTGGACCGGCTCGCCATGGTCTGACACACCATCCCGGCGGGCACGCAGCCGGGGCCCTCGGGCCCCGCCGCCGCCTGCCTGCGGCAACGCTTCCGGTCACTCGCGTCCACACGGTGCGGCCGCAGATCGCCGGGCCCCGTACCCCGCGCCCGGCTGCTACAGGCCATGCTCGATCGCGCTCGGGAACGCGGCGAGCACCCACCCGACACGTTCGGCGTGCTCGACCACATCCTCGCCCCGATGTACATCCGGGTCCTGTTCGGAGCGGGACCGCTCACCCCGGACTACGTCGACGGCCTGGTCGCCCGATTGCTATGACCGCAACCTGACCCTGAGGCCGAGCGCGCCACGCGGCCTCGTTCATCCGGGGGCGGAGAGGCCGGCGAAGTCCATCGTGTCTTCGTGCTCGATCGACGAAGACACGGAACGTCACTATTCGGCCCTACGGGAGCGACAACTCGCGACAGTTGAATACGTGGCTCCACCAGTACCGGAGCCGGATGGGACTCGACCTACCCGGGCGCTGAGTCGCGCCGCGGGCGGTCAGCCTCGGCCGATCGCGGGAACGCCGCGGAGGGCGGTCACGACTCCGGGGGCTCCGGGGCGAGGCCGATCTCGTGGACGCGGTCCCAGCGCTGGCCGGTGACCAGACGGCCGGTGCCGGCGTCCAGGTCGTAGACGACCGACCAGCGCGTGTGCGGCTGGGCGACCTTCCGGAGCAGCTCCATCGCCTCCGTACGGCCGCCCTCGGCCAGGAGGCGGTAACGGCGGTCGGCCAGCTTGGTGGCCCGGTCAGCTCCCGTCAAAGCGATGTTCGTGAGGTAGCGCTCGTCGAGGACGTTGACCCGGCCCTCGCCGTACTCGACCACGGCCGACCTGCCCGCCCTGTCCGCGATCAGATAGTGCAGCTGCGGGCCGCCGGTGAAGTCGATGTCGTAGCGGCGCATCAGCTCGATCGCCTCGGGCACGCTCGCGGCGCGGTCGAGGACGAGCCGGATGATCCGCAGGCCCCCGACGGTGGCGTTCCCCGGCCTCGCGGCGGGCAGCCGCGCGTCCGGCGCCGCCGCGAGCCCTATGGCGAGCCCCTGGTCGTTCATGCCGTCGAACGGCGCCAGCACCGCGTGCGCCAGCCGCCGCCGGTCCTGCGGGTCCGCGAGGTCCGGCGCGCCGTGGCCGGCCTCGAACAGGTACGAGACGTCGGCCAGCGAGACCGAGGCGTGACCGCCCGGCGGACGCGCGCGGACGATCATCGCCGGGCTGGGGTCCCAGTCGAAGTTCCTGCCGAACTCGCCCTCGCGATGGAACAGCGAGCAGGCCCAGCCGTCTGCCGGGCGGGCCAGCTCCTCGTCGGTGAGCGGAGCCTCGGCGTCGTAGCCGCCGTGATAGGCCATCCGGTACATCGGCAGGTCGTCGACCCGGCGCAGGCTCGCCGTCGTACGCGTGATCTCGGCGGGGGTCTGCCTGAGGACCTCCACGCGGGCGACGGGCGCCGGTGACGGCATCCCGGCGCTTCCCGGCGTGCACGCCGGGGCCGCGGCAAGGGCCAGCGCCGACAATACCGTGGCAACAATACGGCTTCGCATGCCCGGATTGTGTCGCCCTCCGGGAGTCCTGTCACGACTTAACGGCCGCCCGACGCTCCGGGAGTCCTGTCATGCCCTCCGGACCCGGGGTCGAGGGCATGCCCTCGCCGGGCGGGCAGGCTCCGGGATGGGGAAGGTCGGCGCGGACGATCTTGCTTGGTGGTGGTGCGGGAGACCGGTGATCCATCCTGTCTGCCTGCCCCAGGGGTTACCAGCCCAGAACGCCGAGAACGACTCTCCTCGTGCCGATAGGGCAACCAGCGGGCGAGGAAGGTCACCGGGAGCAGGTACACGCGGTTGATGAGGTCGGCCTCGGTTTCGACCGCGTACGCCTCGGCGAAGCCGTCGTAGTCGTTGGCCGCGGCCTGGTCGGCGGGCCCGGCGGAGTTCTCGATCGTGGGAGGTATGCGGATCATCCTGGCATGGCCGTCACCACGGGCGTGTCCAGATCTGATCGGAGTAGGGGACGAACGTTTCCTGGATCGGAGCTGGACCCGATCATGACCCTGGGCCCGATCCCATGATGGGCGCAGACACAGTCGATGAGGGAAACTCCGGCGCGGCATGGAACCAATGGGCGTGTAATGGCATCCAACAAGATCACAGCACCGGAGGGAACTCATGTGATCATCTGGTTGAACGACACTGTTGGGGCAGGTAGCCATGTCACCATGGCCGGGCCTTTGGATAGACGACCGGAGGTGCGCATGACGCAGGGTGCCCTCGCAGCCGTGAATGTGTTCCAGGCATGGTGATCCGTAAACGCGCTCCACGCTCCACGCAGCGAATCGACGTGACCCGCCTTCCCGAAGAGGTCGTGGCGCTCATCGACGCCCTCGAGCCCGGCGAGAACTTGATCGTCACGCGTGACGGCGCGTCGATCGCGACGATCTCCAGCACCATCGACGTGGTTCAAGGCGCCGTCGTCGATCGCGACACGCCAGAGGAGACCGATGACCAACCACCGATCGACTACGACAGCGTGACCGTCGTCGCCACCGCGATGAAGCTGTCAAAGGCGGCCCGGATGTCGCTGTCCACCCAGCTGGGGGCGGACTACATCGTGCTCGACATGCGCGCGGCTCCCGCAACGGCCGACGTGCTGCTGGCACCGGCAGGCAGCCCGCAGCTGATCGCCAGTCTCCGAGCGATGTTCCCAAAAGCTCGTGTCATCATCACCGAAATCGAGGACCCCGAGCTCGGAGTCAATTACCAAGGCCCGGTCCAACGCCTGCTCAACGCCGGCGCCGATGCCTACCTGCCCGCGACGAGCGTCCCTCGTCTGGCCAGGCAGCTCGACTACACGCTCACCCATGGGCTTCAACTCACCGGAGGGATCGCCACGCCACGAGAGATCACACCGGCCACGGAACCACCAGATCCCGAAGATGACTGACCCGTTGCTGCTCCTCACACGAACCAGGGGTGCCATTAAGAGATGCGGCACCCCTGGTAGGACAACCAGCGGGCGAGGAAGGTTACCGGAAGTAGGTACACGCGAGGGGGAGCCGACACCGGCAACCTGGCCCGGTAGAGCGGAGCCCAGGCAGACGGGATGGATCACGCGGTAACCCCCTTGCGGTGAGAGATCAAAACCCGCCGGGCGCGAGGTCGAGTGACGCCGAGGCCCGCGCGGTGAAAGCCGAGCGTGCGGCAGGGGTGGCGGCCGCCGGCGGGCATCACCGATGACGTTGGTATGAGCGAGGAGGGAAGCCCGCCCAGCGTGCGGGCCGCTCAGTCGTTGACGTAGCGCGGGAACGCGCCGTCGAGCAGCTGCCCGAGCTCGAGAACCTCGCCGACGCCGAGCACTGGCGAGCTGGAGCGGATGAGCGAGCGAGCCCGCTGGGCCTACTCGGTCTCCTCGCCGATCCTTCGCCGCTACGCCCTGACGATGACCCGGCGTATCGCCGAGCGCTACCGCGACCACCTCGCCCTCGCCCTGTGGCACATCGACAACGAACTCGGCTGCCACGTGCCGTACGACTACTCCGACGACTCCGCCGCCGGCTCGAAACCCGGTACGGGACCGTCACCGCGCTCAACACCGCACAGTGAACTCCTTCTTCCGGGAACCGGGGTTCCCCCAGAGATCATGTGTCCACCAAACCGGGATAACTCCCAAGGCCGGGTAGTTAGCGTTTTCGCGGCCTTGGCAAGGGAGTCTGCGAGTGCGTCGTGGCGGTGTAAAGGCCGGAACCGATCTTGAGAATGAGGCCGCTTTCGGCCCATCGTGAGAGCTGCCGGTACATGGTGCCCAGGGTGATGTCGCCCAGGTGGTAGGCGATATCGCGGGGCCGCCAGGAGCGGCTGGGATCTTGCTGGAGGAGGGCCAGGACCCGCTTGCTGCGGCGGTCGGTCAGTGCGGCCAGCCGATCATCTCGCGATACCGCGGGCAGGGGGGCCTGCGAGGGCGGAGCCGCAAGGATGGCGATGGACAGAGCGGTGACGGGGCGGCTGCGGTCGGGTCGGCCGTCGTCGAGCCGATCGTTGTAGCGGGAGATCGGTGACGTGACCTTGCGGGTGCTCACCCGCAGGCGGCGGGGCGGAAGCAAGTTGGCCAGAACACGGCGCCCGATAGCCCCGACCAGAGTGATGCCGCAGGCGGTGATGCCGGCGGCCTGGACGACCAGATCGCGGGCCGTGTGCAGGGCGATGGAAAAACCGCAGCGGTCCGGATCGGTGCCGGGCCGGGACTCGGCGGCGTCGACCATCACCGTGCGAAGGAGCTGATAAAGCGTCAGCACCGACCACATCTCCTGCTCACACCCAGCCGGGTCGCCCGAGCGCAGTACTCGTCCCTGCATGATGGTGTGACGCAGCGCGTAGTAGGCCGACTCGTGTTCCCACCGCTGGTGGTAGAGCCTGACCAGGGCCGCAGCCGGATAACGGGCCGCGTCGGTCAAGGTGGTGACCAGGCGGTAGGAGCCGGTGAAGGTGGTGCCGTCCGCGCAGGTCACGGTTATGCGGGCTTCGACGATGCGGATCTGGAGGGTGCCGATCGTCGACAGGTAGGAGCCGTCGGCGAGCACAGTCAGGACGGGGGTGCGCCGGTTGCTGCGCAGCCGGCCCAGGGCTTGTGCGCCGGTGGCACTGACCTGGGTGAGAAAGGCATTGCTGTCGAAGCCTTTGTCCCATAACACGAGCATGTCCGGCGTCAGCAGGTGCAGCAGGCGCCGGGCATAGCCTCCTCTCGCCTTCGCTGGTGGGGCCGAAGACCGCGCCGATGAGGGCCCGGGTTCCGGTCTCGACGAGGGCCATCAGCTCCAGTTGGGGGTAGCCGCCGCGGCTTGGGCTGCCGAGCCAGGCCCGGTTGCGGGCGGTGTCGGGGGCCTTGAGTGAGCTGCAGCCGTCGAAGGAGACCGTGCGGTAGGGCCCGAATCGCACCCCGGGAGTTGAGGGTTGTGCCAGCGGCCCGCTTAGCACCTCAAACAGGCGGCGCATCGGTGCGCTGCCGACCCGGCGGCGCAGGTCACGCAGGGCTTTGGCGGTGGGCATCACGGCTGGCGGCGCGGTCAGCGAGGCCGTCAGTTTCTGCCAGACCAGCTGGTAGCCGATCTCGGGGAACAGGCACATGGCCAGCAGGAAGTAGACCCCGACCCGCGAGGGCAGAGCGCGCAGCCGGCGCTGCACTTTGCGTGTCTCGTGAAGGACCGCATCGACGAGCTCGAACGGCACGAGCGCGGTCAGCTCGCCCAAATGCCCGGGCGCGAACACCCCTTCGGCTGCTGGCCAGGGCGAGTTACTCGTCTTGATAGCGCTGGACACAGCAGTCCTGGCAGACTCAGTGATCAACGGAGATCCAGTTCTTCGACGGCTGGTTGTGGAAGATCACCTGTCTACTGGATCTCCGTTCCCACGTCCCGGGAACTCACGTGCTTGACAGCGCCACGAGCGCCTTAAATACCCGGCCTTGGGATAACTCCACATCTACCGCTGATCCTGGCATCGCCACAATGGTGGGACTCGAGTACTGCGGCTGGCGGGTCGACCTCATCCAGGTTGCCGGCGTCGACACCAGGAGCGCAGAAATAATTCGCCCACCAAGCGGCGGCGAACTCGGCGCTGGTACGGGCTGCGTGCGGATGAATCACGGTGCGGCACCTCTCGGCTTCTGGGTCGCCATCTCATCCCCACCCGCGGGTCCTGGCGTCTGCGTTGTCACTTAGCTAAGAAGTAGACGCTTGAGGGAAGGAAATGTCGCACCCATAAAGGCGTGCCGATGATGGTGCGATCGCCGGCGCGGTGTCCGTCATGGGCGTCGCTGTCGAAAAAGACGCGGGCGCAGTACTCCGACGATCCCGAACTGGTCGGGCCCACTCCTTTGACCCGGCTGGAGTTCCAACAAGCCTATCTGTACGCATATGGCGACGCTTGTCTTACATGTTGGCATAGTGCTCATTGCGGCATCAGCGGCCAGACCTTGTTGCGCGAACGGATTCACTTTAGGGCTCGCAGATTATTAACACGCAGCTTTGATCTTCGGTAGCGGAATGATGCCTTCCACCGCGGCCAGATCGTAGAGAGCCTCCAGCGTTGGCAGGCGATGAGGACTGGGCTGGATGGTGTACCCGGCCTGCTGGAGGAGTTGCCGGGTCTCACGCATGCGCCGGTTGAGGGTTTCGGGCCGGACGGTGAACAACTCGGCGATGGCGACCTGGGGTAAGCCGAACCGGTAGTGGACAAGGGCGCTCAGCAGCCGGTCGGCGAGGGTGAGGATGGGACGGCGTCCGGTGCCGGGAGCGGCCATGCGCGGACGGTGCCCGCGTCGCTTGTCCAGGTGTGCTTCGCGCTGCTGGTCATGCAGCGTCAGCAGGGTGGCGATCAGGGTGTCCCAGCCCGGGCCGGTCAGTCCGGTCAGGGCAGGGTGACAGAGCCAGGCCAGGTCGGGGCTCGGCTGGTCGAACGGGTCCGGGACATCGTTGACCTGGGCGTAAGCCTGCGGACGCAGCGTGTAGTTCCAATCGCCGTGCCAGTCGTGACGCTGCAACGGTAGAGCGTCCATCTGCCTGTCGCTGATGGTGATGCCGGTCGGGTAGATGCTGATATCGAGGTCGGCGTGCACGCGAAGCCCGGTGCGGGTGGTGGTGGAGGCGATGGTCTGCATGATGACCTCGTGGCTGCTCAGCGGTCGGCCCCGCCAGTTCATGGTGATGTGCGAGAACAGCCGATGCTCGACCTTGTTCCACTTGGAGGTGCCGGGCGGAAAATGGCACACGGTGATCTCCAGCCCGGTCTCCACCGCCAGTGCGGCCAGCTCAGACTTCCAGGCTCGGGTGCGATACCCGTTGGATCCTCCCGCGTCGGCGGTGATCAGCAGGCGTGTGGCCAGCGGGTAGTCGTTGCTGCCGGTTGCTTTCCACCAGCGGCGGATGGACTCCACGGCGAAGGCGGCGGTGTCGTGGTCGGTGCCGACGTTCACCCAGCCGGCATTCGCCGTGAGGTCGTAGATGCCGTACGGCACCGCTTTGCCCAGGCTCTGGTCGAGGAAGTCGTGGGTGCGGGTGGCCGTCGGTTCGCCCACCGGCCGCCAGGTTCGGCCCGCGTTCTTGAACTCCCCGACGAGTTCCTTCTTCTTGGTGTCCACGCTGATCACCGGATCGCCCGTGTGCTGATAGCTCGTGACCTGCTCGTTGATGTAGCGGAACTGGCCATCGCGGTCCGGATGCTGCTTGCCTTCGATGGTCTTGGCGTTGGCCTGCAGGCTGAATCCTTCCTCTCGCAGGAGGTCGGCGATGACATCGGCGCTGACCCGATGTCCTTGCTGCGTCAGTTCGGTGGCCAGGGTGCGGGTGGACTTGGTGGTCCACCGCAACGGCGACATCGGATCGCCCCGTTCGTCCGGTTCAACCAGGGCCAGCAGCGCTGGCCGCAGCCCGGGGTCCAGATCGACCAGGCGTTTGCGGCCCCCACCCCGGCGGCGCGCCCGCCCCAGCGGCTCGGTACCTGAGTCCAGCTCATCGACTCCTAACGACACCGTCGCCTCACGGACATCCGCAGCTCGGGCCACCGCCCGGATCCCGCCATGCCCCAAGGCACGAGCTTCGGCCCCCATCAGCAGCCGCCGCTGCCGTTCATCCAGATGAGGAAAAATCGTCCCGAACTTCAGCCTCAGCGTCTCCACCGTTTCCTGCGTCACGCCCATACCATCTCAACGAACGCAAACCCGGCAAGCTACGGCTTATTTCTCTGCGAGCCCTTAGTGTTCAAAGGCGATGTCAAGGTCATAACCGAATCGGTTTTCGAAATGCGGCCCCGCCGATCGGGAACATGCTGATTCGGAGTTCCATCTCGCTGCCGACCGCGATGGTGCGCGTGCCCACCGCCCATCGACGACCGAAGAGGATTCCACCATGGCAGATGACGAGCAGAAGTTCGCCGAGGGCGGCGTCAAGATGTTGATCTCCCTGGGGGGCCTTGCCTTGGGCGGCGCCCCGACTGTCGTCGGATTGATCAGCTTCGTGTCCGGTGTCATCGGCTTCCTGGCCGGCGGCTCCACTGACGACGCCGTGGCGCGCCTCAAACAGGAGATCGACACGCTCAAAGCAGACCTGGCCAGGCTGGACGAGCGGATCGACGAACTGGCTCTAGAACAGGGTCAGGAGGCCAACCGGAACGTCCAGGCACGCGTCGATGCCCAACTCGATGACATCGAACGCCTCAGGCTCCGTTTCGCTGACTCGCCAAGTGACGTGGACACGGCCGTGGACGTGGCCAATGAGCTCGGTGTCGTCATCGACGCGTTCCTCCGACACGACTTCGACCTCTGGCGCTGGACGGACGTGGTCGAGAAGGACGGGCATATAGACCTCGAGAGGCTGCGGTTCAAGAACGTCCCGACCCTGCCGGTCTACCTGCTCGGGCTGCTGACCTGGCTCGCCGCCCGACAAGTGGTCGTCGACGCGAAGCAGCGGCACCGACTGGACGGCGACGCGCCCAGGATCAGCCGTCACCTCCAGGCCGTCTCGGTACACGATGAGTTCGACAAGTACGCGGACGGGAATGCCTCGGTCCCCGCCTCGATCACCGAGCACATCAAGTGGCGGATCAGGGCCTGGGTGATCTCGCTCAATCGGCAGCCGGTGGACCGGACCTGTCGTTTCTACTTCGAGGTGCGGGACTGGATGACGGACCGCAGGATGTCGGCGGACAACTTCGAGATCATCACCCCCGGTGACAACGTGTTGTGCACCATCAACCCTGCCTCGCTGGGCACCCCGCACACCGAACTTCAGATGGAAACCGACGCAGGAGTGGACATCCTCAACGAGATGGCGGTGACGCTTGACCGGGTGGCCAGGACGGGCTCGGTACGCGAGCAGCTCATCGGCCGGTTTCCCGACACCAAGGTCTACCCGTCGGCCATCCTCTACGTCATCGCGCAAAACGGCGACCTACACTGGTACCGCAACGAGTCGTCAAGCCAACCCGGTGGTTCGACCACCTGGCAGGGCCCGAAGCAGGTGGGCAACGGCTGGCACGGCTTCACCACGGTCTTCTCCGGCGGCGGGGCCGCAATCTACGGCGCCCAGCCCGACGGCACGCTGGTCTGGTATGGCCACGATGGCTGCTTCACTGGCTCACTGACCTGGCGAGCGCTGCGTCAGGTCGGCAGCGGCTGGCACGGCTTCAAGGCGATCTTCTCAGGGGGCGAATATGTCGTCTACGGCATCCTGCCCGACGGCACGCTGGTCTGGTACAAGCACAACGGGGCCGCGAACGGCGGTAATGACACCACCTGGTCTGGTCCGGTCGTGGTTGGTTCGGGGTGGCATTCGTTCGCGAAGGTCTTCTCCGGGGGGCAGGGCGTCATCTTCGCCATTGGCACCGACGGAATTCTCACCCGCTACCACCACAGGGGATATGCCACCGGCACACATGACTGGGGACCGCATATCGCGATCGGCACCGGCTGGAACAGCTTCCAGGAGGTCGTGGCCGGACCCGACGGGGTGTTTTACGCCTTCACCAGGGATGGCCGGATTCTCTGGTACTGCTACCGGGGTGAGCGCCCGGCACCGCTGTTTCCTCCCGGCGGAGCCGGGGGCCACGATCCGCACATCTGGGAGGGACCGGTCGAGATCAAGCGCGGTGTGCCCGGTTTCAAGTCCGTCTTCCGGCTGATGGATCCGCCGTACCACGGCCCCAACTAAAGGCACATCCGATGCTGCGCGAGCTCGGCGTCACCGCATCCAGCCGGCTTCCGGCTGTCCTGACAGCGGCGAACAGCCGGCCGTAGCGATCGGCTCCAGCGTCCGCACCGCCCTCATCACCCTGATCTCCTGCGTCTACTGCTCCGGCTGGTGGATCAGCGGCTTTGTCCTCGCCGTCTTCCTGCCGGCCACTGGAGCCTTCGGCCAAGCCTCCCCGCTGGTCCACGCCATCGAATGGGCCGCCGTCCTCGGCAACCGCCGGGACGACTCCTGCAAGGACTCCAGCGCATGACCGCCCGCCGGCGGGGAGAGCTCACCGCGGCCGCCGCCCGCTTCACCACCCGGTTCCTCAAGACCCGCCTCAACGGCCAATCCTCCGGCCGGCAGAACACCGCCTGGAACTTCTACGACCAGGCGCCCGAAGTCCGCTTCCTCCTGAGTCGGCAACGCCATGTCCGGCGCCCGCCTCTTCGCCGGCCGCCGCGCTGACGACGGCACCGTCGAACCCGGGCACATCGGGAGCCGCGGCCTCGCGCCTACGCTTCCCGTTTCTTCAGACGACGGAAAAGGCCGTCCGAATATTCGTCATTTGCCCGATGCTGTACCGATCTGTCGTGGCTACCGTCCCAGGTGGGGGGCCGAGGCTCGCACTCCGCGCGGCTGGCCGCCTCCTGCAAATGAGGGTGAGGTGACCATGGCCAAGCGGAGGATAGCCGCCGCCGTGGGTGCGGTCGGTTTGTTGGGCACGCTGCTGATGGGAGCGGTCCCGGCGGTCCCGGCGATCGCCGCGTCGGCGGACGTCGGGTCGGCGACGGTGGTGCCGCTGCAGGTGACCGGCCCGCCGGAGGAACGGCTGAACCTGATCATCTTAGGCGACGGCTACACGGCCGAGGAGATGCAGCAGTTCCGCGACGACGTTGACAAGCACCTCAACGTGCAGTGGAGCATCGAGCCGTTCCGCAGCTACCGTGACTACTTCAACGTGTACATGATCGAGATCGTGTCGGGGGCGTCCGGCATCAGCTGCGACCCCGACGACGGCAACGTCCGCCGCGACACGCCGCTGAAGCTCCAGTACGCGTCCACCTGCCCGGCCGGCGTGAACGCCCGCGGCGTCACGTTCGGCACCGGCGGACAGCAGGCGCTGGAGCAGTACGTGTCGATGATCCCGGGTGTGACGGCCCAGAACCGGCAGACCCTGACGATCGCCAACACCAGCACGTACGGCGGCATCGGCGGCCGCAACGCCACGACGACCGGCCAGGCGCCGCAGGGCCCTCTGGTCAGCCCGCACGAGCTGGGCCACTCGCTGGGCCAGCTCCAGGACGAGTACCCGTACAGCGCCCGCAACGTCCCCGGCGGCGTGCACCCGGACACCGAGCCGACGTCGATCCACCACACCCGGCTGACCACGCAGGAGATGCTGGACCAGCAGGCCAAGTGGTACCGCTGGCTGGGTGAGAAGAGCCTGTCCGGCGGCATCATCGACCGCTATGAGAGCGGCATGACCCGCTCGTCCAACGTGTGGCGGCCGAGCGAGCACTCGATCATGCGATGGATCGGCTACCACTTCGACCAGGTCGGCCGCGAGCGGATGATCGAGAAGATCTCCGGCCGGCGCGACGTGGCGCAGATGTCCCTGCACTCCACACCCACCGACCAGCCGGTCTCCCCCAAGGACGTGCTCTGGGTCGAGACGATGCACCCGCTCTACCACGAGCTCACCGTCACCTGGGCGGTCAACGGCAGGACCGTCAAGAAGACCGACAACAGCCGGAACCTCGACCTCGAGAAGCACCGCGTACGGCCCGGCGACACCGTCACCGTCACGGTGTCCGACGACACCAAGGACGTACGCGACCCGGCCGTGGCCGACGGCGGCACGCTCACCCAGACCCGGCAGTGGACGATCGCCGAGCCCGCCGCCAAGGGCGCTTCCACGCCGCCCGAGGCGAGCCCGGTCGAGTTCACCTCGTCGACGGCGACCACCCACCCCGTCGGCGGCAAGGACGTCGTGTACGTCGAGACGACCCACCCGCGCGACCGCGTCCTGGACGTCACCTGGAAGCTCAACGGCAAGACGCTGCACAACCGGGAGAACAGCCGCAACCTCAACCTCGCCGACCTGCGCCTGAAGCCGGGCACGTACCAGCTGACGGCGACGGTGTCCGACCCGGCAAGGCACCGCGGCCCGACCGACACGCTCACCTGGACCGTCGACAACGTCGCGCCCGAGGTGACGCACGCGCTGTCCCAGCCGGTCTCGGCCAACGGCGAGCGCGGCCGCACGCCGAGCTACAAGTTCGACGAGTGGTTCGAGATGGGCCTCAACGCCACCGACAACCAGGAGGGCTACGTCGTCATCGAGTTCCAGCTCGACGGTGACGGCTGGTTCAACTACCACGGCTGGCCGGACGCGTCCGAGGGCACGCCGTACCGCTTCACCCCGTCCGGGACGGTCATCAAGGAGATCGCCTACGGCAACCTCGGCACCGGCGGTCTCACCAAGGCGCCGTTCGAGCAGTCCTACCCGGACTTCAAGCCCGGCTACGGCAAGCACGAGATCCAGTACCGGGCCATCGACGCCGCGGGCAACATCAGCGAGCCGAAGAAGTTCACGGTGACGGTCAACGACACCAACGGCGCAGTGCCCCTGCCCCCGGGCGCCATCGTCGTCGACTGACGCGCACTCCTGTGAAGCCCGCAGCTCGGGCTTCATGAAGAACCGGCCCGCCCGGCCGATCGGCCGGGCGGGCCGGACTGGATGAGGTCGCGGAGGCAGACGAGCCGCTGACGCTGGAAGAGTTCCTTGCCGCGCGGTAGCCGTACCCCGTGACCGGCGACGCGAACTGGCTCGGCGCCGCCGCCACCCTGATCGGCGCCTACCGGCAAGCGCACCCCGCCGTAGGTGCAGATGACCGAGCCGGCGGCGCTGATGCATCCGGCGGCCAGGTTGGTGATCGGCCTCGGTACTGGTGGAGTCACTTATTCGACTATCGCGAGTTCTCGATGCCGAGGGCCGTGGTAGTGACTTTCCGTGATGCCGGCGGCAACAAGCCGGGCTCTCGGGCAGCAGGTGCGCGCGGAAGGGCGAAGTGGGCCTGACTATGTCGGTGGGGCCTGCCAAGATCGCGACATGACAATCGATGCGCTGACGCCGTTCCGGTGGCTGCAACCGCCGTACGGCGATCGGGGCGACCTGCTCGGCGAGATCTACTGCGTGACCTTGGTGCGTGGGCTCGACCCGGCCGAGGTGCTGCGCCGGTTCGGCGCCCGTACAAGCACGCAGATGAGCTTCGCCGAGTTGGAGCTGGCAGTCTCCGACTTCACGATGGTGACCGAGGGTGGTGAGGGAGGTGGTTATGTCGGAGTGGTCGCAACCGGCGACGGGTGCGCGGCGGTGGAGCCGTGTGGCTGGTCGGGGACGGGCAACCCGACGCTGGAGCGTCTGTCGGCCGATACCGACGTGGTGTCCGTCCTGCGGCATGACTATGCCTGCGACTACTTTCATTACGCCGCGGACGGCATGGTGCTCACGGCTTTCGACCCGACTTTTCCCGAGCGTCGCTCCGGTGCCGACACCGACCGGCTCGCCGGCCTCATGCGCGAGTTCGGTCTGCCTCTCGAGGAGGGCTCAGATGAGGACGGGGATCAACGCTACGACGACCTGTCCGGGCATGGCCTCGCGCGGATGTTCGCGATGGCGGCCCGCCTCACCGGCGTGACGTTCACCGCCGATCTGCTGGACGGACCGTTCCTGGTGGGCGCGATCGCCGACCTGCCACCGTCACAAGAGCCTCAGCCCGGGAAGAGCCTCGGCGCTTTACTCGAGCAACTGAAAGCGGCAGGCGGCCCTGAGTCTGATCATGGCGCTGCTTAACCCCCATGGGCCTGCGGTACTGACTGGTGGGCTCGCGTATTCAACTGTCGCGAGTTGTCGTTCCCCTGGGCCCTACTGGTGACGTTCCGTGCTCGCCGGAGGCGTGGCGGTTCAGTCGTGGAACCCGCGGAAGACGCCGTCCGCGTCGGCGCTCTCGGCGAACTCGCCGAAGTCCATGTTGCCGATGGAGAGGTTGGCGTGAATCCCGGGGATCTCGGAGGGGATGACGCGCATCTCCCATGTGACTTCCAGCTCGATGACCAGGAACGGCATCTCCTGCGAATCGACGGTGACCTTGTCGGCGATGACGAGGATCGGGTCCTGGTATCCGTCCGGGAGCAGGGCGAGGATCTGCTGCGCGGTGAGGCCTTGATAGGCGGGGTCCTCGACGACCTCGAACTCCTTTGCCCAGCCGTCCTTGTCGATGTCGCCGAGCGTGTTTCGTACGGCCTGCCATCGTTCCTGGTCAGAGAAGTCGGTACGCACCACGAGCAGGGCGTCGACTTTGGGCAACATGTCCATCTGACGATCTTCGAGGCAATGCCAGTGGCTCCGCAAGCTCACCGACGACCGTAGTGTCTGTAGTGGCGTTTGGAACATCGGTACAGCGGTTAACGCTAAGCCGGTGATCATGGCGTCTAGCACAGGTGACAGGCCCGGCGGCGGGGTTCGGCGGAAGATCCCTTATCAGGGTCGGGCGCCGATAGCTTCACGCTCATGCCAGTGGAGTTCCTGACCGACGAACAAGCGGTGTCGTACGGCAAGTTCGACTTCGAGGTGAACGCCTGGACCGGCTTCCCGGACGCCTTCGTGCACCTCGGGGATGGCACCACCCGGATGAAGGACCTGTCCACCTCGGTAGTCGCGCTGCTGGTGTCCGAGGCGTGCAACATCGGCCTGGTCCCGGTGGTGAACCCCGCCCATGAGTCGCTGACCCGGGCCCGGCTCGTGCACGTCGACCAGTACTACCTGCGGGCCGACACGATCGCCGCGACGAACGCGCGGCTGATCGCCGCCCAGGCCAAGGTGCCCATCGTGAAGTTCTGGGGTGAGGGCCTGCTCGCCTCGGTCGACGGACTGCGGTTCGTCGTCCCCGTCCGGACCGTCAGCGCGGCGCCGTCGCCGAAGTACTTCGGGTTCAAGCGGGGCATCACCTGGCTCAACGCAGTAAACGACCAGGTCGCGGACATCGGGCAGATGGTCGTCCCCGGCACCCCGCGCGACTCCCTGCACATCCTGGACGCGCTGCTGAACCTGGACGGCGGGGTCAGGCCGGAGATGGTGGCGACCGACAACGACCCCGGCTGCCGGCTCCCTGCGCCCGCTGCGCGACCCGGACGCGCCCGAGCTGGACGAGGACGACAAAGGCGTGGACTGAACGCCCACATCGGGCGACGCGGGCATATCAGGTGGCCGAGGTGCTCGGAAATCGCAAGCGCCGGTAGGGGGCTGATGTCAGGCTGCCTGATATGTCCAACTAAGCCTTGATTGGTGCGGCCGACCTGGCGGCCTGCTCGATCTTCGCGCAGTAGGCTGCACGGGCTTCCTCGTCGATCTGCTTCTCGTGTTCGGGGCGCACCCCGGTCCGGCCGTCGAGGCCCTCGCGCAGGATATCGGCGTGCCCGGCATGCCGGTTGGACTCGCCGAGGACATGGACCATGACGGCGAACAGGTTCGTGTTGGGATAAGGCTCCGGCCACCACGGCACGTGGCCGGGGGCGTCGAGGGGAAGCTCGTTGATCGTCGCGTCCGAGTGTTCCCACGTGCGCCGGTAGAACCCGATGATCTGATCGCGGGTCTCGTCCGCGGTCGCCCACAGATCGCTGCCGTTGGAGTCCTGCCACCGGGGCAGCGGTTCCGGGGAAGGGCGGTCGAAGACCTCGCCGAAGTACCTGGCCTCGACGGTGGCCACGTGTTTGACCAGGCCGAGGAGGTTGGTCCCGGTCGCTGTCAAAGGTCGGCGGGCGTCGTATTCGGACAAGCCGTCGAGTTTCCAGAGCAGCGCCTTGCGGTCCCGCCGCAGTCTCTCGTGCAGGTTGTCTTTCGCGAATTCATCGATCATGCGGCATGAGCCTGCCATGGGCTGCTCGTGATCTCAAGATCCCGTACGTGGTCCGCAACGACTGGCAGAGCCGAGGCCTGGCCATGGCCGCCGTTTTTCACACTCACGGACGGCACTGCCTCGGGGCGAAGAGCGGGCGCCGTCGCCGGCCTCTGGCGGCCGCGAGGGCGTAAGGCCGAACGGGGCGGCGGAAACGGGCAGGCTGGACACCCTCACCAGGGTCAACCCTGCGACCGAGGATCGAACCCTGCCCGTCTGTCGTCAAACGATGACGTGCTCAAAGGATCAATGCATCACCGCTGTTCAGGATCTCAGCGTAGATCTCTTCCGGAGTGCCGTAGCCATGGATCTTGCGGGGGCGATTGTTGAGCTCGGCAGCGATGGCGTCCAGGTCGTCTTGGCTGAAGGTGCGTAGATCCGCGCCCTTGGGCAGGTACTGGCACAGGAGCCGGTTGGTGTTTTTGTTGGTTCCTCGCTGCCAGGGGCTGCGTGGTTTGCAGAAGGAGACCGGCATCGTGGTCGCGCCGGTGAAGGCGCGATGCTCGGCCATCTCCCGGCCGCGATCCCACGTCAACGAACTGCACGCCTGGGCAGCGCTACCGGGGTTCGGCGCGCACCTGATCCACGGCGTCGGCGGCCAGGGCAAGACCCGCCTGGCCGGCCAGTTGACCGAGGCGGGCTGGGCGACGGTATGGCTGAACCCCCGCACCTCCCCCCAAGCGTTGGAAGAGGTAAAGCTGATCATCGTTGACTACGCCGAATCCCGAACCGGCCAACTGCAGGCACTGCTGAAGGCCTGCGCCCAGCATCACAGCGCCACCCCGATCAAGATCCTGCTTTTGGCCCGTACCGCCGGATCCTGGTGGGACAACCTGAACGCGATGTCCGCGACAGCCGAGGCATTGCTGGACGGCACCCCCGTCAATGTCCTGCCGGCCTTGGAATCCGACCCCTCTGGTCGGGCGGGGGCCTACCGGGATGCGGCCCGCGCGTTCGCCGTCGTCCTGGACGTCACCACCGCGCCGGTCGCGCCGGGGCACTCCTGGGCGGCTTTGGCCGCGGGGTTGCCGGAGCGGCTGCTGCGGCGCGTTGGGTTGGACAACGCGCTGACCGTGCGTATGAGCGCGCTGGCCGACCTGCTGGACACCGCCCTGGCCCCACCGGCCACCACCGGCGTCCGCACGGAGGTGGCCGGCTTCACGTCGGTCACCGTGCAGGGAGTAGGGGATCGGCTGCTGCGCCTGCTCCAGGCCCCGGCCATCGATCCCGCCGATCTGCAGCGGTGGGCCGATGGACTTCCCCCCATCAGCTACGCCCTGGCCGAATGGGCCGCCCGCCTCACCCAGCGTCTGGTGACCTACCACCGAACCCACACCGGCTCCTCCGCCCTCGCCACCAGCCTGAACAACCTGTCGAACCGACTGGGTGAGCTGGGGCGGCGAGAGGAGGGCCTGGCCGCCAGCACCGAAGCCACCGAGACCTATCGCCGACTAGCGGAAACGCGCCCGGAGGTACATCAGCGTGATCTGGAACGATCGTTGGAGGTCTTGGCTTGGCTGCGGGGCATCACCAGCAACGACGGTGATGCACCGAGTTGACTGGCAGCTGCTGAACCCCGTTTCTCAAAATCCTCTTGCGTGTTAAGACCCCTTCCAATCCCGACCCCAACAGCAAGGCGTTCAAGGACGATGAAGAGAATGCCACATATGACAGAAACCCTCCATCCCCTAAAACGCAACCGCAGAGAAAGGCGGGCACTGACAGGCCGTACCGGTAGAGCAGCGGCAACACCTCGGTGATCTGGGGAGTTTTGCGCGCCCACGGCGGCAAGATGGCGGAGGAGAACCGTTGCCGCTCGCCGGTGTCGGGGCCGATGCGCTTGTCGTTGACACGGGGTGCGGTCACGTCGATCGCGCCGACCGCGGTGAGGATCTCCCGTGGCTGATGGGAGCCGTTACGGACGACCGGGCGGCGGCCGTGTTCGTCACGTTCGTCGGCGAACTGGGCGAGGTAGGCGTCGACTTCGGCCTTCAGCGCTTCGGCCGGCATCCGGCGGGCGCCCTCCCGGACGATCTCATCGATCAACGAGGAGGAGGAGCTGTCCGCAGGACGACGATCGCCGCCGTTGGAGTCAGGGACTACGGTGAGCAACGGGTGTGCCTTCCCGACCGACGTTGGCGCGTCGGTCATGCTTGAGATCTCACGTGATCATCGGGAAGGCGTGATCGAGGTCCTGATCGAGGTCCCGCAGGCGGCCGGTCAATTCCTCGATCTGGGCTTGGGTCTGCTCGATCTGGCTGGTCAGCACCTGCTCGCGGGCGTCGATCCGGTCCAGCAGCCAGGTGCCGGGGTCGAAGGTGTGGGCGTTCAGGTGACGCGCCAGGTGGGGGTGGAGGTGCCCGTCAGCCGGCGGGTCATCACGTCGGTCATCGCCCATTACATCCGCGATTCGAAGTTGGCTGGATCGTGTTCATAGCCGCGCACCAGGCGGCGGTGCAGGTCCGGGATGCCGTAGGCCTGTTCCACCACCCATCGCCCGGCCCACCTCACGCGGTCCGGCAGTGAGCAGGGCCCGCCATGTGTGCCGAATCAGTCGAGCAGTGCGGTTGCCTCGACCTCGACGAGCACATCCGGCTCGAAGAGGTAGTCGACACCGATGAGGCTGGCCGGCGGCATGGGAAGCTGGAGGCTGATCTCTTCGGCGACAGCCTCTACTCCAGCCATGAAGTCGCCGATCTTCTCCGGGCTCCACTGAGTCACGTAGAACGTCAGGCGCAGCACGTCCGCGAACGAGGCGCCCGCGCCCGCCAGGCCGAGGGCGGTGTTCCGCAGTGCCTGGGCGACCTGCCCGGCAAGATCGCCGGGGGCCACCGGGGTTCCGTCGGCCTGGCGGGCGACCTGCCCGCTGACATGTACCTGAGTCGTGCCCTTGCCGACGGCCACGTGGTGGTAGGGGGTGGGCTGCATCATGCCTTCCGGCGTGAAGTGCTGGACAGTCATGGCCGTTTCTCCTCAAAGTAGGTATCCGTAAGATATCTAGTACAAGAAGGACACTTCAACGAGACTAGGTTTCACCATGGATACCGACGGCGAACTTCGCATCGACGCCCCGCACCGCGAACTCCTCGATCAGGTGCTCGACAAGTGGTCCCTCGGTGTACTCAACGAGCTCTGCGAACACCCCTGCCGCTTCAACGAGCTGCGCCGGGCCATTCCCGCAGTCACGCAGAAGTCGCTGACCGCGACTCTTCGCCGACTTGAGCGCAACGGGGTGATCGAACGCGAGGTCGTCTGCACGCGTCCGGTGGCGGTCAGGTACCGGATCACGCCGCTCGGCAAGACCCTGCGGCAGCCCATTGACGTCTTGCTGGCGTGGGCCTCGGAGCACATGCCCGCCATCGAACGCGCGCGCGGCGCTTTCGATACGCGGGAAGATACAGGCCTCTGAGCCTTCTACCCTGGCCGGCACCGGCCAGCCCTACAGACCCTCCACTCGGGTCAGAGAAGACCGACATCCCAGACGACTGCGGAGCGCTAGGTCGACGCGGCCGTAGTGGTTGATGGTTTTGGTGAGCTGGCGGTCGTCGGCGGCCTCGAATAAACGATCGTTTATTGACGATCATGGTAGAGGGCTTCCACAGGTCCCAAAAACCCCTTCAAAAACCAGGGGTCGCCAACAACCTCCTGGCACCGTTTTCTGAGAATTCCGGGGTGACCGCACCCCCGCATCCCGCCGAACTGCTCGCCGCCGAACCCGCCGACCCGACCGGCATCAAGATCGGCTACGCCCGGGTCTCCACCGGTGGCCAGAACCTGGAACGGCAACTCGACGCGCTCAAGGCGGCCGGGTGCCGGCGGGTGTTCGCCGAGAAGAAGTCCGGTGCCGGCGCCGAGCGGGCCGAACTCGCCGCGGCGCTGGAGTTCATGCAGCCCGGCGACACCCTCGTCGTGCCATCGCTGGACCGGCTGTCGCGTTCCCTGCAGGAGCTGATCACCACGGTGGCCGAGCTGCGCCGCCGCGAGATCGGCTTCACCTCACTGCACGAGAACCTGGATACCACCACCCCGGGCGGCCGGTTGGTCTTCCACGTCTTCGCCGCGCTGGCCGAGTTCATCCGCGAGCTCATCATCTCCGGCACCCGCGAGGGACTGGCCGCCGCCCGGGCCCGCGGCCGCGTCGGCGGCCGACCCACCGTCATCACCCCCGACATCCTGCGCGCGGCCCGGGATCTGCTGCCCAACCCCGAGCACTCGGTCACCTCGATCGCCAAGCTGCTCGGGGTCAGCGCGGGCACGCTGTACAACCACATCCCCGATCTGCGCGAACTCCGCACAGGCAACACCAATCCCGACCCCAGAGATCCAGCTTCCACTGGTTCATAGCTCACTACCGCAGGTGACTGTAAAGCAGCGGTGTTAACGGCACGCCGTGGAGGGTCGACTTGGCGACGGCCCGAGTCTCCATGCGGCGTTCGGCTTCAAGTGGCGCCGAGGAGGCGGCCCAGCGCTTTCTGGATGGCAACACCGCCACCAGATCACTACTCAGCGATACCACGACCAGCGCAAATCCCAACCCTATCTCAAAATGTTACTAGAACACTAAGCACGAGCATTTGCCCTTATTTTTTACAATTGACCCATTTCGGAAATAACATATTGGATCAACACCCCAAAGGATTTGTCATCGCGAGTCCATTCTACCTTATGTTCCGTGCGGGTAGAGATCAGCCGGGCAACGAAACCAGCCGCGCAATTACCGCAACCCCAAGCACAAGAGATGCAATTCGCATTGATGTAGTACGGGCTATAACCATAGACAGCATATTAATGCTGATAGCAGTATAGAAAATCAATCGTGCCACAAGAAGAGCGTCAGAATCTACACCTAAAGACTCCCCGGTGTTCCAACTGTAATCATATACATCAATAAGGAAGCCCACGAGAGAAATCAACACACTTAGCGAAAACAACAGTGCCCAAACTAATGTGCGTGCCGCATGCTTCGCTTCCCCGCCTGGAACATCTTTCGAGGAGTAGCTGCCCTCAACTTGATCAACCATGGACCTTCCTCACCTAGTGCCGCCAAGGATTCCCACCACGATAGGCTTGGCTGCCATAAAATCGCGCGCGTAACGTTGTGCTTTAATGGAGTCCCAGTGCTCGCGCCCTCCATTATAGACCGCTGCGATCCACGTTGCCTCCCCATCGCCCAAGTAGCCGCCTCCCATTTGGCTACGCAGCGTAGAGATGTAGGACGCAACAATAAATAGATTTGACGCAGGATTCTTCAACGTTCTGACAATAGCCTGCATATCTAACGTATTTACATTTTCGTATTTATAGCCAAGGATTTGAGCGGCCAGCCCGATCTGCATGGAAACAGGTCCGAGCGAAGTCGCCATGGCCTCCGCTTTCCCCTGGAACATGTACCGGGCCTGGAGCGCAAGGTCATCGATCGCGGGAGGGTCGCCACCTACCTCGTTGAACGCGATACCGGCCAAGATCCAAGCCGGAACCCCGAAGTATGCGGCTGCGGCGGAGATTACATCCTTGTAACCCTTTACCCATCTTTCTTTGAAATTCATAACCTGTTCGCGAGCTTTTTCCTCGCTAATGGTCTTCTTAAGGGTTGCATATCTTAAACCATCTATATCACGCCATGTTGGCCCCTTGACCTTGGCCCACTGTCGAGCGAATTCGTCAGCAGCTCGATGCATGGCGGTACGACCATCTTTAACGGACTTGCTGTATACGCCTTCCGCACATCCCTGTCCATGCTCTACGCAATCGCCTGGATCCTTCACGGGATACTGGTTATGGTATGCAGCAGTCACCGCCCACAGAATTGAAAGTGTCTTATCGCTATGAATAGGTGCGTATTTTGACATGTAGTCATTCTGCGCTTCTTCATTCGCATACCAGAAGTCAATCACTTGATCGTCCGTCCTTTTGGGCACGGGCCGACCATTCGGCATGTATTCAAAACCCAGTCTTTCGATCTCATCATCTGAGAGATGCGGGCGATTCTCATAATCGTAGCCAGGGGCTGTGGTGTAGTCAGCCCACCATCTGGCCCTGGCGTCGGTTTCAAAACACATGCCCGAACTGCAGATGTACCCGCTGTTAACAGCATACGGATCGCTGAGCGAAATAGAGGGAGCGGTTGCAAGCCAGGAATGCCCGGTGGGGTCGATACCGGTAAGAGGCGCCGCGTTGGCATAGGTGTAGCGATTGGCCTGCACCGACGGGTTCGGGTCCAGGGTCACGGTGTCGCGGGAGGCGAAGGCGCCGGTGCCGGGCTGATACCAGCGGGCGTTCATGTTGACCTTGCCGGTGTCCGGGTCGGTGTATTCACCCTGGTAGCCGAGCGTGCGTTGGGTGCCGGAGCGATGGGTGACCTCGCCGAACGGGTCGTAGGCGGTCGAGTCGACCAGGGCGGTGCCGGAGAAGGTGGCGACCACGTCACCGTGCAGATCGGCCATCACGCCGAGCGCGGGGCCGGTGCCTTCTTGCAGGCTGAGCAGCCCGCCGGACAGGTCGCGGCCGTACTTGGCCTGGGTGGCGCCGGCGGCGTCGGTGACGGTGACGATGTCGTTGTCCAGGCCGGAGTAGACAAAGCGCTGCTGGGTGGCGCCCTGGGTGCGGGAGGTCACCCGGCCGAGCGCGTCATAGCCGTAGGAGGCCTCACCGTCGATGATCATCCGGTCGAAGGCGTCGAAGGTCAGGTTTTTGGTGACCCCGGCTTTGGTCTCGGTGGCGGTGGTGCCGCGGGGGGTGTAGGTGTAGTCGACGCCGGCGCCGGAGGTCAGCCGGTTGCGCTCGTCGTAGGTGAAGGTCTTGCTGCCGGCGCTGGTGCGGTTGCCAGCGTCATCCCAGCCGTACGCGGTGCTCGCGCCGCCGGGGGCGGTCCAGGAGGTCAGCCGTCCGGCGTGGTCGTAGCCGTAGCTGTTGGTGCCCGCGCCGGCGGTGCCGGAGGTGGTCTTGGAGGTGAGATTGTCGTCCTTGTCCCACCCGTAGGCGATCTTCGACAGTTCGGAGCCGGAGCTGTTCTTCAGCGTCTGGGAGGTGAGCCGGTTGGCGGCGTCGTAGGTGTAGGCCTGGGCGTTGACCGGGTTGGCCGAGGTTTTGCTGAGGAGGTTGTCGGCTTTGTCGTAGTCGTAGGTGAAGGTGCGCCCGGTCACCGGGTCCCCGGCGGTCTTCAGCCGGCTGGCGGCATCCCAGGTGTAGTTCGCCATGCCGGTGGCGTCGATGCGCTGGGTGGGGTTGCCCAGGGCGTCGTAGGTGTAGGCGGCGATCTGGTTGGTGGCCTTGGAGGCCTTGGTCAGCAGGCCGCGGTCGTTGTATTCCAGGCTGTAGTCGCCGATCGCGGTGACTCGGCCGGCCTGATCGTAGCTGACGGTGCGCTCAGGGGTGGTCACTGAGGCCCCCGTGCCGGTTTCCTTCACTACTTGCCCGAGAGGGTCGAAGGTGCGGTCGATGCGCACCCCGCCCGGCTGCAGGCTGGAGGTGGCGTTGCCTGCGGCGTCGTAGAGGGTGGTCCAGGTCCGATCGGCCGCGCTGGGATGGGCCGCGGTGGCCGGCTCGATGACCGACTCGACCAAGCCCAGGGTGTTGTAGCTGGTCCAGGTCGTGTTGCCGCGGCCGTCGGTGGTGCGGGTGCGCGCGCCGGTGGCGTCGTAGCCGAACGTCGAGGTGATCGACTTGTTGGTGGAGACCGGCTCGATGAGTGCGGTCATCCGGCCCAGGGCGTCGAACTGCTGGCGGGTGATGTGTCCCTCGCCGGAGGTGGTGGACGTCGGGTTGCCGGCCGGGTCGTAGCCGACACCGAGGGTGCGGACGACCGCTCCGGTGCGGGTGAGGTCCTTGGCGGCGATCTGGCGTCCGGCCAGGTCGTATTCGATTTCGGTGACGTTTTCCAGCGGGTTGGTCACCTTGGTCTGCCGGCCCAGGACGTCGTAGCCGATGCTGGTTTTGTTGAGGTTCGGGTCGGTAACGGCAGTGACCTGGCCGGCGGCGTTGACCGTGTAGCTGGTGGTCTTATCACCGGGGGCGACGCTTGTGATCAGGTTTCCGGCGCTGTCGTAGGTCAGCTTGGTGGTGAGCGCGGCGGTGGTGGGTTTGCGCTCGATCTGGGTGGTGGTGATTGTGCGGCCGAGGTCGTCGTAGGTGGCCTCGACCCGGGCACCGGTGGGGTCGATCACCGCGAGCGGTTCGCCCAGCAGGTCATAGGTCGACACCCATTGCCCGCCTGGCCCGTCCGGTCCGGGGGCGGTCTCCCGCACTGGGCGGCTGAGCGCGTCGTAGGTGGTGGAGGTGACATAGCCGCGCGGGTCGGTGACGCTGATCTGGCGGCCTGCCGCGTCGTAGTCGTAGCTGGTCGTGGGGATCAGTGTGGTTGTGCCCGGTGGGGTGTAGGCCGGGGCGGTGGTCGAGGTCAGGCGGCCGGCCTTGTCGAACGCCGAGGTGATCGTGCGGCCTTCCGCGTCGACGGCCTGGGTCACGAGACCGATGGTGTTGTAGCCCTGCTTGACCGTGGGCCGGCTCTCAGTGGTGGATCCTGCTTTGTCGACCTTCACCTGGGGGGCCGTGGTCTCGATGAGCCGGCCCGCGTTGTCGTAGCGCATCGTGGTGGTGAAGTCCGCCGCGGTGGCGCCGGTGGCGTTACCCCGCGGGTCGGTGGTGGTGATCAGCAGGCCGCGCTCGTCGTAGGTGCTGGTGGAGACCAGGTCGTCGGCGCCGTTCTCCACGGTTTGCCGTGTCACCTGGCCTAAGGGGTTGTAGGCGTAGGTGGTGGATTCCACCCGGGTGCTGCCCGCACCGGTGAGGTCCTTCTTGGTGACGTTGCCGGCCGCGTCGTAGGTGTAGGCGGTTTTGCGCTTCAGCGCGGCGGGGTCAAACGTGGTGGAGGTCAGCCGGCCGGCGGCGTCGTAGACGTTCTCAGTGATGGCCTTGTTGTCGGTGGCCTTCATACCGCCCGTGACCTGCTTGATCAGGTTACCGGCCGCGTCGTAGGTGTTGTCCTCCAGCACCACGTCTTCTGTGGTGGTGGAGCCGTTCAGCCGGGCATCATCGGCCATCACCTGCGACAGCTTGTTGTCGGCGAAGTAGGTGTAGGAGGTTTTGCGGCCCATCGCGTCCACCTGGGAGGCCAGCCGGCCTGCCGGGTCGTAGGACTTGGACTCCAGCACCACGTCCTGGGGTGCCTGCGGGCTGACCGGGCTGCCGGTCCAGTTCTTGAGCGTGGTGGAGGCCGGTTCACCGCGCTCGGTGTAGCCGAAGGTGAGCACCGTGCCCAGCGGGTCGGTCGTCGAAGTACGGGCGCCGGTGACATCCCAGGTGGAGCGGACCACGCCGCCCTCGGGGTCGGTGACCGTCTCAAGGCGGCCGTGCGCGTCGTAGGTGGAGGTGGTGGTGCGCGCCGGATCGCCGCCGGTCAGGTCGGTGAGACTCTGGGTGAGCGCGTTGCCGTCGGCGTCGTAGGTGGAGGTGGTCTTGGCGGTATGGGTCACGCCGGTGACCTCGTTCTTCACCCCGGCACCGGTCTGGGTGAGCACCCGGCCGAGGCCGTCGTAGGTGAAGGTCAAGGTCACCCCATCCGGGTGCGCCGCAGAGGTCTCCGTGCGCGAGGTCACCCGGCCCAAAGCGTCACGAACGGAGGTGATGACCAGCCCGGACGGGGTGCGCTGCTCGGCCAGGTCACCGGCGGCGGTGTAGCGGTAGGTGCTCTCTTCGCCCTTGGCGTTCTTCTCCGACTTCACCAGCCCGGCCGGGGTGTTGCCGCCGCCGACGGCCGCCTCGGTGCCGTCGGTGTAGGTGGTGCTGGTCGAGCGACCGTCGGGGAAGTCCGCGGTGGCCGGGGTGGTCTGCTTGGCCGGTTCACCAAACTCGGTGTAGGTGATTTTGGTCGCGTAGGTGTTATCGGTTGCCGACGATGACCGCGCGTCCCGCGACACGGTGAGCTGGTCGTTGCGGGGGTCGAACGGGTTGTCCTCGTTGACGTGGTAGGTGAAGTAAGTGGTGTTGCAGCTGCCTGCGGTGCGGCAGGTGCGCTGGCTGATCAGGTTGCCGCGCTCGTTGTGGGACAGCTCGGTGACGTTGCCGTTGCGATCGGTGATCTTCGCGGGGTTTCCGGCGGTGTCGTAGGCGTAGCTGGTGACCTTCTCAAGCTGGTCGGTCTGCGACACCATCCGGTGGTTGCGGGTGGCGTCGCTGACATAGCTCAAGGTGTCGTTGCGGGGGTCGGTGACCACGGTGGAGGCGTTGACGCCGTTTTCGGTGCCGGTCTTGGCGTACTGCAACGCGCCGAGTTTCCAGGTGCCGCCGTTGTGGTCGGTGTGGGTGAGCAGCCGCCCGCCATCAGCGGCGAAGGTGTTACTCGCCCGCACCCGCCCGGAGGGCAGGGTCGCCGTCGTCATCTGCGGCTGCGCCAGACGGGCGGCGTAGTGGGTGCGCACCTCGGCCAGCCCGAGCGGCTTGCCATAGACGGCGACCTCATCGAGGTCTCCGGTGAAGGGGAAGGCCCCGGCGGTGGTGACGGTGGCGGGCCAGGACGGGGAGGCATAGCCATACCCAAGACGCGCCTCACCCTGGTCCAGGTGGGTGATCTCACCGCTGAGCGTGCCGACGACCTGCCCGTCCAAAAACAGGGTCTGGGTGTTTTCCGCTCCCGAGAGCACCACGTGGTGCCAGGCGCCGTCGTTCACCGCGGCGGCCGAGGTGATCGGCTCGGTCTTGCCGGTGTAGAACTGGCCGCGCAGCTTGCCGTCGGTGCCGACATAGACGGCCGGGGTGAAGTTGCTCTGCAGGGAGTTCTGGTAGCCGATGACGGTGCCCGAGCCGGTGGTCTTAAACCACGCCTCGACCGCCAGCAGCCCGCCTCGTCCGTTGATCGCACCAGAGGGCAGTTGCACGTAGGTGGAGGTGGCGGTGCCGGCGAAGCGCATCGCGCCATCGCCGCTGCCGGCCAGCGCGCCGGGGGTGGCCGGGCTGACGTTGTAGGAGGCGCCGGCGAGCGTGGCGTCGGCGTCACCGGCGTTCCAGTCCGCCGAGCTGACGATCTTGTCGCCGAGTTTCGTGGTCGCCTCACCCAGCCGCCAGTACCCGGTGGGAGCGGCGTTGGTCATCACGCTGCGATAGCGCGAGGCGCTGGTGTAGGCGTAGACGGTGCAGGCGGTGCCCGCACCGGGTGCGCAGACCTTCGTCAGGGCGTCACCGGTATAGGTGTAGGTCCAGGTCAGCGCAGCACCATCGAGGGGGTCGGTGGACACGGTGGACACGTGGTTGCCGGTCCAGGTGAAGGTCAGCGACCGGCCGCCGGGCGCGGTGACCTTGGCCAGCTTGCCATCGGTTCCGTAGACCAGGTCCTGGGTCCGGCCGCGGCGGTCACTCACCTTGGTCAGCCGACCGGCATTGTCGAACCAGTAGGAGGTGGAGGAGGTGTCCATCAACCGCCAGCCACCCCCGGTGACCTCGGCCAGCGTGGCGTGCGTCCCCGGTGGTGGCACGTAGGTTCCGTCGCCCTTGGCCGCGAAACGCAACTGACGGCCATCGGGGTAGGTGAGCAGCAACGTGGCGGTGTGCGGCTCAGGCAGCACCCGCATGTCCCAGCGGGTGCTCCAGCCCGCACCGAACGCCCCATCCGCGCGAGGATCAAGGCTGTTGTAGGTACGGGTGACCGACAACGGCAACCCGGCCGCGGCGACGGTCGCATCGGTGACCGACTGGGTGTAGTTGCCGCTCACGTGGTCGAAGTCGCGCCCGTTGGTTCCCGAGGCCAGCAGCGAGTTGATCGTGCCTTGCTCCGGCGAGGTGGTGAACGTCCGCCATGGCGAGGTGACCGTGGCAAGACTGGTGCTTGCCTGCACGTACCAGGAGTAGGTTTCGCCCCACTTGAGCTTTCCGGCGGGTACCTGCCAACTCCACGCGTTACTCCATGATGGAGAGCTCTCGCACCAGTCCCATCGCTGCGGGGTGCCCTTACACAGTTGAAACCAATACGACACCGGCATAGAGGAAGCGCTTGGCTTGGCATAGGCCGCTAGCGTCGGCCGAAGAGAGCCGACCTGGGTGTTGTCTTCTGGTGAGGCCCATTGCCATGGCAGTACGTCTATCTTCATCGATTGCCAGGCCGACCAGGGGCCGACCACCCCAGAACCATCGGTGACACCCCGCACCCGCCAGCGCACCAGCCACCCATTGGTTAGCTCTCCGGCCGGAATCTGCACCGACACCGGGTAGCCCGGAGGGTTGTAATAGGTGCTCGTCCCCGACCAGATATACCCCGACCCCTGACCCGCCGGCGCAGCCGGATCATGCTCCACCTCAGCCGAGACCCTCACATCACGGCCACCCGGATCCGCCGGGAGCGCCTCGAGATACGGGGTCAACGTCGAGGCGACCCACACCCCCGACGACAACGTCCCCGGATTCATCCTCACATTCGACACCGACGGCTTATGAACATCCACCCGCATGCTCTGCCAGGCCGACCAAGGGCCGACCACCCCAGAACCATCGATGGCACCCCGCACCCGCCAGCGCACCAACCAGCCATCGGTTAACCGCCCGGCCGGAATCTGCACCGACACCGGGTTACCCGAGGGGTTGAAATAAGTGCTCGTCCCCGACCAGATATACCCCGACCCCTGACCCGCCGGCGCAGCCGGATCATGCTCCACCTCAGCCGACACCTTCACACTACGGCCAGCCGGATCCGTCACCTTCGCCGAGAAAGACGGGGTCAACGTCGAGGCGACCCACACCCCCGACGACAACGTCCCCGGACTCATCACCAAGTTCGACACCGACGGCTTATGAACATCCACCCGCATGCTCTGCCAGGCCGACCAAGGGCCGACCACCCCAGAACCATCGGTGACACCCCGCACCCGCCAGCGCACCAGCCACCCATCGGTTAGCTCTCCGGCCGGAATCTGCACCGACACCGGGTAGCCCGGAGGGTTGAAATAGGTGCTCGTCCCCGACCAGATATACCCCGACCCCTGACCCGCCGGCGCAGCCGGATCATGCTCCACCTCAGCCGAGACCCTCACATCACGGCCACCCGGATCCGCCGGGAGCGCCTCGAGATACGGGGTCAACGTCGAGGCGACCCACACCCCCGACGACAACGTCCCCGGATTCATCCTCACATTCGACACCGACGGCTTATGAACATCCACCCGCATGCTCTGCCAGGCCGACCAAGGGCCGACCACCCCAGAACCATCGATGGCACCCCGCACCCGCCAGCGCACCAACCAGCCATCGGTTAACCGCCCGGCCGGAATCTGCACCGACACCGGGTTACCCGAGGGGTTGAAATAAGTGCTCGTCCCCGACCAGATATACCCCGACCCCTGACCCGCCGGCGCAGCCGGATCATGCTCCACCTCAGCCGACACCTTCACACTACGGCCAGCCGGATCCGTCACCTTCGCCGAGAAAGACGGGGTCAACGTCGAGGCGACCCACACCCCCGACGACAACGTCCCCGGACTCATCACCAAGTTCGACACCGACGGCTTATGAACATCCACCCGCATGCTCTGCCAGGCCGACCAAGGGCCGACCACCCCAGAACCATCGGTGACACCCCGCACCCGCCAGCGCACCAGCCACCCATCGGTTAGCTCTCCGGCCGGAATCTGCACCGACACCGGGTAGCCCGGAGGGTTGAAATAGGTGCTCGTCCCCGACCAGATATACCCCGACCCCTGACCCGCCGGCGCAGCCGGATCATGCTCCACCTCAGCCGAGACCCTCACATCACGGCCACCCGGATCCGCCGGGAGCGCCTCGAGATACGGGGTCAACGTCGAGGCGACCCACACCCCCGACGACAACGTCCCCGGATTCATCCTCACATTCGACACCGACGGCACCGATTCGGCAGCCCCTACGCGTGATGGCTGCTCCGCGGAAGAGGGCACTTCCGCGTCTTCCATGGCCGGGCTTTCCGAGGTGGACCATAATGCTTCCCCGTCGGAAAAAGCCGTAGTCTCAGCCACCTTGTCATCTCGGTCCTTCTTACCGGGAAGAGGTGGAGGCGACTTCAAGCCGCCCGTGGCAGGCTCATCCGTAAATTTATGGCGACTTTCCGGAGGAAGCGCGCCCTTAGGAGGCTTCGGATCGCGCTTGGCCAACTTAATATCGGCGCTGGTCGCCTCAGTCGAGGCCATAGATGGCAGGCCATTCGCCGAACCGGTCAATTGCTTAGGTGAGTCCGGGCTGCCTTGAATCGAGGTGACCGCTTGTACTGCAGCGGTGACCGGAACCGCCTGGAACAACAACAGGCCGGGCAGCAACGCCGTAACAACCGCCCCCGTCACCCAGGCCTTCCGCCCTGCCGAACGCGACCATGACAAAGTACGGCGCATACGCCGTCACCCTCCGAACAAGTCAGCGCGAGAACCAGCGTCCTCGCGTTACCCCAGCCCGCCAAAAACCCAAGCAATGCCGGGGACGACGGTTCGGAGTCCGCAATTTAACAAACGATCAGAAGTTACACATGGAGAATCCCGGGACGCAAGATCTTTGTCGGGAGAAAATAAATACGAGATTCCAGGTTTAAGAAAGATCATTCCCGCATTCGTGTGCGTCGGGTAACTAAGAGTTACGGAACCGCGAAGCCAAATAATGACACAGAGGAAACGCGTAATAACACCGCGTCTAACCGCGACCTGTACATCGCCGGATCAGAAAAGAGCCCGGACCTCAACCCACCGGCCGCGATGCACTACACGGCCACTTTGCGCGATACCAGCCACCAGACATCCCAGCGACGCACAGGGGGAACCCTTTCCACTTCGTAGCTACTGACATCCCGTTGAGGAAAAACATGTGCCTAGTTCTCAGTAGTCGAGGGCACGGTCGATGAGATCGGCGATCTCGACGGCCGAGGCCCGGAAGTAGCGGGCGGTGGTCTCGATGGAGGCATGTCCGAGCAGGGCCTGGATCTGGGCGTGGTCGGCGCCGGCCTCGCGCAGCCGGGTGGCGTAGGTGTGGCGCAGCCGGTGCGGGCGCAGCCCGGGAAGGTCGGCGGCCTTTCCGACGGCGCGCACCACGTCGGTGACCCCGTCGACCGACAGGCGGCCGCGCTGGCCGGTCCACAGCCCGTCGCCAGCGGTCTCGGCCAGGGCGGGCCGGGCGGTGAGCAACTCGGTGCGGGCCAGCAGCCAGGCCGACAGGCGTTCGCGGGCCGGGATCGGCAGCGGCACGGTGCGGACCTCATCGCCCTTGCCGAGCAGGCGGGCGGTGCCGCTGCGCGCCGTGATGGGCACGTCGGCGATGCTCAGGCGCTGGCATTCCTCGGCGCGGGCGCCGGTGCCGAGCAGGACGGCGATGAGGGCAGCGTCGCGGGGTCCGCGCCGGTCGGCGGCCCGGCGCACCGCGTTCTCCTGCGCCCGGGTCAGAGCCTCGGGGGCGCCGGGTTTGGGCACCCGAGCGCGTTTGACCGCCAGCCGCAGCCCGGGCCCGTGTTCATACAGCAGGGTGATGGCGGCCAGGGCCTGGTTGACGGTGGCCGGGGAGGCGCTGCCGCCGAGCAGGTGCCGGCGCCAGGCGGTGACGGAGGCCTCGGCACCGACCCGGTCGGCGAAAGCATCGACGTGCTCGGCGGCCCGGGCCAGGAGCCAGTCACGATACGCGAGGGCCTGTCGCCGGTAGGCGGTCACCGTGTTGGCGGCCAGCGCGCAGCGATCCAGGTGCGCGGTGAACGCGGCGAGCGCCGAGGCGGCGGCCGCCGCGAGATCGTTACCGGACCGGATCGGCACCACATTGTCGAGGCGGTCATCGGCTGTCGCGGTCACCTTCGGCACCTCTCCTTATTATCCGGGGAGTTTTTTCGGGGTTAGCTCCAGGCCCGGATCGATGTTATCCGGGGAGATCATACTCAGACTCCCCGGATAATCAGAGTTATCCAGGGAGTTTCAGCAAAGCCGTTACGAAACGGCCTCCGCCTTCGGGAATTCCTCGATCAGCATCCCGGTATCGTTGCGCCGCCCATCGACCGTCCACCCGATGGGCCAGCAATGATCACCTCTCACGACTACCACCACTGTCGCGGCGAACGAGGCCTCACCGGTGAAGGTCGCCTCGTCGAATCACGGGCAGTACGACGGGATGGAAGGCCGAGATCAGAGCGGTCCGAGAAGGTCATGCGGATCGGCGTCGAGGTTCAGCGTGGACAGGACGCCTAGAAGTTCGCGCTCCTCGTACTGGAAATGGGACTCCATGATCGCGGAGAGACCGTCCAGGTGCATGGTCAGCTCGCTCGGCGTGGCGTCCGAGGTGATCGTGCGGTCCAACCGCCCGAGCAGCATCGCGATCATCTCGTGGTCCTGCTGGAGCTTGGCGATCGTGGGCCGCAGCGACGGATGGCGCGCGGACAGTTCGGGAAAGAGCCCGACGTCCTCGCGCACGTGATGCCCGTCGAGAGCGGCGCAGAATCCCTTGCAGTACAGCAGAAGGTCTGCCCGTGCCGAGGCGGTGTCCCCGGCTTCCAGGGATTCACGCGCGAGGCGCAGTGCTCGATGCAGGCGTTGATGCGCCGCCTGCAGTTCAAGGTTCCAGGCTATGAGCCTGTTCTTCTCGCTCTCACCCACGGGTGGGGAACGGGGAAAGGGTCATCATGACCGCCTTCCGGATCCGACGCCTCCATGCCTGACGCAGTCCGCCACCGACACGCGACGCTGCCTGGAATTCTAAGCCGACGGCCCCAGAAGAACAACTCAGGCCGGCCGCCCCACAACATCGGTGTTCACCTTCACCGCCGCCGCCCAGGTCCCGGGATAACCAAGGGCGCACCGGCTTCGCCGCGCCGTTGTGCGGAAGCTGACGTCTCTGCCACGTCCTTCTGCAGACTTCGAGTAGGGCGCTACTCGCATGCCGGGCTCCCCAGCGCGTGACAGTGAGAAATACGCGCGGCAATACCCGATGTAGGCAATGAACCACTGCTGCCTGGTCTCCCGCGCCCGCCGCACGATCTTAAAGATCAGCGCGACCTGGCCCTGGAAGAACGCGTTTTTAACCTGTTGGCAGCGCCTATGCGCACCCCCAGCACCCAGCTGACCAGCACCATAACGCCCGGCGAGTAAGGAAGGAGTGACTGCAACACCCCGCAGTCCGTGGAAGCCGACGCTCACCCGAGCGCCTTGGCCTCCAGCCCAGCACCGGTGATGCCAAAGGTGTCGCCGCCGCTATCGGCATCGGTGGCGGGTGCCGGACTGATCACCTGAATCGCCGTCCCCACCATTATTGCCGCCGACCCACTACCCGACGACCTTCGCCAAGTGTTCGACCATCAATCTCATACCAGTCACGAATCCACACCACTCCTGCGCATACCTACGACCAGTCTCATTCATCGGAAGGATCAGGAATGCCACGTAAACGCAAACGCGTCCTAGCGATCGTAATTGCTGTGTTCGCCACCCTCGCCTTTTCGGGTACAGTCTCACCGGTCGGTGCGGTTGCCGCAAATGATGCCGGCGTCCAGTCAACGGACCCGATCCTGTGGTACAACTCGGCCAACGGATCAGGCGGCATCGGTACCATCGACACCGGCGATAATCACGTGACGCTGCGCACATATCCGACGGGCGCGTTCGCTTCCAACTGGACCCACGCCGTTTCTACGGGGAACCGGATCCTGTGGTACAACTCGGCCAACGGATCAGGCGGCGTCGGCACCATCGACACCGGCAATAACCATGTGACACTGCGCACGTATCCGGCGGGATCGTTCGCTTCCAACTGGACCCACGTCGTTGCTGCTGGGAACCGGATTCTTTGGTACAACTCGGCCAACGGATCGGGTGGAGTCGGTGCTATCGACAGCGGTAATAACCATGTGACACTGCGCACGTATCCGGCGGGATCGTTCGCTTCCAACTGGACCCACGTCGTTGCTGCAGGGGGCCGGATTCTTTGGTACAACTCGGCCAACGGGTCAGGTGGGGTCGGTGCCATCGACGCCACCAATAGTCACCTGACACTGCGCACGTATCCGGCGGGATCGTTCGCTTCCAACTGGAACCGCGTTGTTTCGGTGGGGGGCCGGATCCTGTGGTACAACTCGGCCAACGGATCGGGTGGAGTCGGTGCCATCGACGCCACCAATAGCCACCTGACACTGCGCACATATCCGGCGGGATCGTTCGCTTCCAACTGGAACCGCGTTGTTTCGGTGGGGAACCGGATCCTGTGGTACAACTCAGCCAACGGATCAGGGGGAATCGGTACCATCGACACCAGCAATAATCACGTGACGCTGCGCACATATCCGGCGGGAGCGTTCTATAGGAACTGGACCCACGTCACTGCGGCATCATAGATATGATCCCGAACCTCGTTTGACCATTCGCGACCGGCCGGGGAAATCCAGCGATTCCGGTCTTGGTCGGCATTCCGCTGGTATCGCGCCGCTCTTGGGTGCTCGGTACGGAAGCAGGAGCCGTCGCCGGCGTTCAAGAGCTGTATCGGCTTCGGAAGTCGGCGCTGAATTCAAAGCAAATTCCCAATGCGCTTGAGTTTTCCGAAGCATCGTTCGACCAGATTGCGCCGCTTGTAGGTCTGGGCGTTGAAGGCGTGAGGGCGGCCTCCCCGGCCGCCCTCACGTTTGCGGTTAGCCGGTTGGTCCCTGCGTTCGGGGCCGAACTCCACCGGCAGCTTCCGGATCGTGCCCTGCGACACCCGGCCCATGTCGGGGTGCCGTCAAGAGTCGCGTCAGGAGCCGCAAACGATGGTGTTCCTGCAGGTGAGCGCCATCAACTGACGCCGTTCGGTGGCCGACCGAAGCCCCTCGTCCGGTCAGGGTCGTTCCGAGCGGAGCCGTTCGGCGCACGCTATCCTTTATATCCTACAGATATAGTGGGGTATCATGGATCGTGTGGCAGGTTCTCCATCGGTTGCCGTCGTGGGCGGCGGCGCGAGCGGCACCTTGGCCGCAGTCCATCTTCTTCACCGGGCGCGGGCGCTCGCCATGCCGCTGGAAGTCGTGATGATCGACCAGTACGGACGGCACGCGTTGGGGCAGGCGTACTCGACCACCGATCCGCATCACCTCCTCAACGCCTGTGTCGACAAGATGAGCGCGCTGGACGGCGATCCCGGACATCTGTTGCGGTGGGCCCATGACAGGGGGCTGGACATCGCCGGCTCCGGTTACCTACCGCGGCAGGTGTACGGGCGCTACCTGCGCGACGTGCTGTCCGCCGCCGAAGATCGGCCTCTGCGCGTGGTCCGCAGGGTGACCGGTACGGCGAGCGCCCTGACCTGTGATCCGGGCGTGCGGGTCCGGTTGTCGCAGGGCGGGCACGTCGACGCCGACGCCGTCGTCCTGGCCCTGGGCAATCGCACCCCGACCGCGTGGCCGCACCTCGCGGATGCCGCGAGTCCACGTCACATCGCCGATCCATGGGCGCCGAACGCGCTGGACCCGATCTGCGACGGCGCGCCGGTGCTCGTCCTGGGCACCGGATTGACCATGGTGGACGTGGCGGTCACCGTGACCCGGGCGCACCCGGACACGGTGGTGTACGCGGTGTCGCGGCACGCTCTGCTGCCCCGGACGCACCCGTATCCCCCGCCGTCTCCGGTCCCGGTGCCGATCCCGGACGGGCCACTGGGAGTCGCCGACCTGCTGCGTGCCGTACGCCTGGCGGTGAAGGACAACGCAGGCGACTGGCACGGCGTGGTGGACGGCCTGCGCCCGCAGGCCCAGAGGCTGTGGGCCCGGCTCACCCCGGATGACCAGAGGCGATTTCTGGGTGTGGCCGCCCGCTACTGGGAGGTCCACCGGCACCGGATTCCTCCCGCCACAGCCACCCGCATCGCCGACCTGCGGGCCACCGGCCGCCTTCGCGTGCTCCGCGGACAGGTGCTCCAGGCCACGGCCGTCCCCGACGGACTGCGCGCCCAGGTGGAGGCCGACGGCGCCGTTCGGGAGCTCGATGTCGGCTGGCTGGTCAACGCCACCGGGCCCGGGTCCGACATCGCCCGTGATCCCTTCCTCGCCTCCCTCATCGCCGGCGGCACGGCCCGGCCGGATCGGCTGCGGCTCGGCCTGGACGCCGGCCTGGGCGGCGCGGTCCTGGACGCGACGGGACACTCCGACGGCAGGGTCTTCACGCTGGGGCCCATGCTGCGCGGAAGCCTGTACGAGACGACGGCGATCCCGGAGATTCGCGCCCAGGCGGCGGCTCTCGCGTCACGCCTCATCGAGGCGGTCACCGTCCGGCCCGGCCGGGCTCATCCCGAGTCCGGCTCCTCCGAGCGCGACGAGCCGCCACTGACCGCACCACCGGTACGGCAGGCGCGGTCAGCCTAGGGTCAGGAGTTCCTCGTGGAAACCGCCGACGTCACGCGCCCGGAAGGATGAAAAAAGCACGAGCCGGCCGCCCTGCCAGGTGACGCGAGCCGCCTCGCGGAGACCCGTGTCGCCTCTGCTCTCGACCCCCGCGAGGCGTTGGCTCGGCGAGCACCCACGTATAGACGCTGCCTATCAGTGGATAGAAGCAAACGCTTTGACCTGTGGATATTCGTTGGCGGAGAGTGAGATCACCCCCACCGACAAGGAGCAGCGGCAATGGCCAAGGTTCTGTGTGTGCTGTATGACGACCCGATCGACGGATACCCCAAGACCTATGCGCGCGACGACCTGCCGACGCTCGCGGGTTACCCGGGCGGGCAGACCCTGCCGACTCCCAAGGGCGTCGACTTCACCCCCGGTCACCTGCTCGGCAGTGTCTCCGGCGAGCTGGGCCTGCGGCACTTCCTCGAGGAGCGCGGCCACACCCTGGTCGTCACCTCCGACAAGGAAGGCGCGGACTCGGTCTTCGACCGCGAACTGCCCGACGCGGACGTGGTGATCTCCCAGCCGTTCTGGCCGGCCTATCTCACGGCCGAACGCATCGCGAAGGCGCCGAAGCTGAAGCTCGCGATCACCGCGGGCATCGGCTCCGACCACGTGGACCTCGACGCGGCCATCACGCACGGCGTCACCGTCGCCGAGGTCACCTACTGCAACAGCATCAGCGTCGCCGAGCACGTCGTCATGATGATCCTGTCGCAGGTGCGCAACTACATTCCGTCTCACCAGGTGGTACTCGACGGAGGGTGGAACATCGCCGACTGCGTGAGCCGCTCCTACGACGTCGAGGGCATGCACATCGGCACCGTCGCCGCGGGGCGGATCGGCCTGGCCGTACTGCGCCGCCTGAAGCCGTTCGATGTGCACCTGCACTACACCGACCGGCACAGGCTGCCCCGCGAGATCGAAGAGGAGCTGAACCTCACCTGGCACGCCGGCACGCAGGACATGGTCCCGCACTGCGACGTGGTCACCGTCAACGCCCCGCTGCACCCCGAGACCGAGGGCCTGTTCGACGACAGGCTCATCTCCACGATGAAGCGCGGTGCGTACCTGATCAACACGGCCCGGGCGAAGATCGCCGACCGCGACTCAATCGTCCGGGCCTTGGAGAGCGGTCAGCTGGCCGGCTACGCGGGCGACGTCTGGTACCCCCAGCCCGCCCCCGCCGACCACCCCTGGCGCACCATGCCGCACCATGGGATGACCCCGCACATCTCAGGCTCCTCCCTGTCGGCCCAGGCCAGATACGCCGCCGGGACCCGGGAGATCCTGGAGAACTGGCTGGACGGCGAGCCGATCCGCGATGAATACCTGATCGTCCAAGGCGGCGGCCTCGCCGGCACAGGCGCCCACTCCTACTCCACCCGGACCTGACAACCGGCCCCGTACGGTCCCGGCGCGCGGGTCGGGACCGTACAGGGGGACAACCACCTGGTCTTCCCGCAGATACCCAGCGGATGAGCATGCGCTCGGCAACCGTCGACAACAACGGAGAAACCGTGGTCACCAAGCAAGAAGCAGCAGAAGCCGTCCGTCAGGCCAAGGTGGTGACCGGCGTGACATGGGACCAGCTCGCCAAGGCCGTCGGCCGGCCCCTGGCGTGGACCACGGCAGCACTGCTCGGCCAGCACCCGATGAGCAAGGACGAGGCGGCGACGGCAGCGGCCTTGCTTGAACTCGGCGAAGACGTCGCCCTCGCCTTCCAGTTGCAGCCCACCCGCGGAGCGTTCGACTCCCCCGTCCCTGTCGATCCGACCATCTACCGGCTTTATGAGGTCATCCAGGTCTACGGGCCCACCATCAAGGAACTGATCCACGAACAGTGCGGTGACGGCATCATGAGCGCCATCAACTTCCGCCTGGACGTGAAGCGGGTGCCCGACCCGGCAGGTGACCGGGTCGTCATCACCCTCGACGGGAAGTATCTGCCGTATCAATGGTGACGGCCACGCTCGCACGGGGACGGCACCGTCCGAGCGATGTTTTCGGGCAGCTCGGCGACCTGGAGGTGGACGCGGTGGCGAAAGAGCTCGACGTCCTTCTTGAGGACACCCTTCGCGAGGTGGCTTCCTGACCCCGATGACGGAGAACCCGGCGGGGTCGCGAGGGACGAGCCCTCACGTCCCCGCGGCCAGGTCGCGATCCACGATCACCGCGATCTTGCCCAGCGTTTCGCCGCCCTCCTTCAGCGACCGCAGTCCGGCGCTGATCGCCTCGACGGTGCTGTCGACGGTCTGGCTGACGTGCGGGATCACGAGTCCCTTCGTCGCCCACTCCATCGCCAGGTCCATCCCGCGCTGGAGGAAGCCACGCGCCTCGCCGTCGAGCATGGCGGGTTCGGAGAAGTAGCGCAGCAGGTTGACGTTGACATGCCTGGCTTCGCGCCCGGCCAGGATGGCGTCCACCGGGCTGTGCGTCTCGGCCAGGCGGGTCGTCCTGCCGGGGCCGACACCGAGCACGATCCAGCTGCCACCCCGCCGGACGGTCTTCGCGGTCTCGGCGAAGCTCTGCTCGCTGTACGTGGTGTCGAAGACCAGGTCAACGCCCCGGCCGTCCGTCAGCTCCGCGATCTCGGCGGCGATGTCGTCACGCTTGTAGTCGAAGACGAAGTGCGCGCCGGACTGCCGGGCCAGCGTGATCGACTGCGGCCTGCCACCACTGCTGATCACCGTCCCGGCGTCCAGGGCACGTGCCGCCATCTGCACGGCCAGATGCCCGACACCGCCCCCACCGCCCGGTACGTAAACCGTGGCACCGGGCTGGACGGCCCCGTAGAGACCCGCGAAAGCCGAGAGGAAGCACATGGGAAGCGCCGCCGCGTCACGGAAGCTCACGGACGGCGGCTTGCGGGCGGTGAGGAACCGCGGTGCGACGGCGTAGGAATCGCCGTCACCACCCGTCGCGGCCCAGCCCCCGTCACCGTTCAGGCCCGCCATGGCGGCCACCTCGTCACCGACGGCCACGCCCTCCACGTCACGGCCCACATCGGCCACCACGCCGGCGAGGTCGAAACCGAGCACGACGGGAGGCGTCCGTCCCATGAAGTTGAGGTCGGCCAGCTTGTACTCCAGCGGGTTGAGCGACGAAGCGGCGACGCGGATCAGCACCTCGTCGGCCGCCGGCCGCGGGACGGGAACGCGTACCGCCTCAAGTGGCAGCCCGGCGCGGTCCCTCGTATAACCGACACCGAGAAAGGTCTGCTCCATGTCCGCCACCCCTCTCTACCTCGTACGGGCGCCCGCCGGGACGAGCCGTTCCGGCACGGGCACGCCGAGGTGGTCGAGAAGAGCGGCGACCTTCCGGTCGAGTTCGACGCCGACGGCCGCTATCTGCGGATCGCCGAAGGAGGCGAACTGCGCGCTCGGCTGGTCGAAGGAGAAACGCGTCACCCCGCGGGTGTCCTCGTAGATCGTGGTACGCAGAGGCGCGTAGAGCAGGATGCCGGGATCGTGGTGGAACATCCGCTGGGCGATGGTGTGGTTGCCCATCAGGTACTGCGTGCTGTGCCACCGGTCACCGGATCCGTGCATGATCGCCGTGTTGTCCAGGCTCCAGAAGATCATGAAGCCGTGGGGCGCGTTCTCCGCGACGGTTCGCAGGACGGCGGCCCAGTCGGCATTGGAGAGGCGCAGGCGTTCGTACTTCGCCATGTCGAGCGGCGGCACCGCCCGCTCGTACCTCTCCCGGAAGGCCGCGAACGGCATGCCCGTGTCCACGGTCAGCCGGTGGACCTCGCGCGCGACGTCCTCAACGGAGTGGGTCTGGATGGCCGTCATGGTGATTCCCCCTTCACCGGTGCGGGCAGGTGTGGCAGTTCGCTCCGTGGGCGGAGCCGGCGTCGCCGTACGGCAGGGCGCGGTTCCCGCATCTCCTCCAGGACAGGACTGCCGACCGACATGACTTTCGAAACAAAAGTCGCTCTACGTGCGACGCTACGCTTGACACTTCTCAAATGCAAGCCAGGGTTCGGCGTTCGAGGGCCCGACCTTCCGGCGACGCATGGGGATACGACGCCCCCCGCGAAAGCCGCGCCGGGGGGCTGCCGCCGCCCGTGCGACCAGCCGCCCCCTCCCACTTGCGCACAGCCGGCTTGCTCGCTATCTTCCCAGGAAGATGGTTTCCCAGGAAGAATTGGTGGTCACAAGCTTGTGAGAGATGCGGATCTCAGTCCCGGTCGCCCCGACCGCCAGGACCCCGACGACGAAACACCGCGCGTCAGCGGACCCGACCCCATGGGGGTAGCCGCCCTCTGGCAGCGCGAACTGCCGGGCCTCGACGTCACCAACATCGTGCTGGCATCAGCGGTCCACCGGATCGCGCAGCTCCTCGAACAGGACTTCACACAACTCGCCAAGGAGTACGACCTTCTGCCCTCCGAAATGCGGATCCTGCTGGCTCTGCGCCGTTCCCCGCCGGACTACGCGCTCAGCCCGACCCAGCTGTTCCGCCGGCTCATGGTCACCTCCGGCGCGGTGACCAAGCAGGTGAACCGGCTGTGCGAACGCGGCCTGGTGAGCAGGCATCTCGACCCGCAGACGCCACGCGGGCAGCTCGTCCGCCTGCAACCGGCCGGAAGGCACATCGCCGACCAGGCGGTGCGCCGGATGTGCGCGGTGCACGCGGGGCTGGAAACCCTGGACAGGGCCGAGGCGCGCCAGGACATCGTGATGTTGCAACGCGTGCTGGGCGCACTGGACCCCTCTGTCGGCTCCCCTGGCGGCTCCCCTGGTGCGGACAGCGCGCACTCGTACCCGTAAGCCACGAACCAAAGGACATAAAATGACCGGAAAGATCGTCCTCATCACCGGAGCCAGCAGCGGCATCGGTGCCGCCACCGCCCGGCGTCTCGCCGGGGCGGGACACCATGTGGTGCTCGGCGCCCGGCGAGTCGACCGGCTCGCCGCCCTCACCGCCGCCATCCGCGAGGACGGCGGCTCGGCCGAACACACACTCCTCGACGTGACCAGCGCAGACAGCGTCGACTCCTTCGTGCAGGCGGCCCACCGCCGGCACGGGCACATCGACGTCCTCGTCAACAACGCCGGCGTGATGCCGCTGTCGCGCCTCGACGCGCTGCGCGTCGAGGAGTGGAACCAGATGATCGACGTCAACCTCCGCGGCACCCTGTACGGCATCGCAGCCGCGCTCCCTCTGATGCGCGAGCAACGGTCGGGCCACGTGATCAACGTGTCCTCCACCCTCGGCCACGAGGTCGTACCCAACTCCGCCGTCTACAGCGCCACCAAGTTCGCGGTCCGCGCGCTGGCCGAAGGGCTCCGCAAGGAGCAGCAGGACATCAGGGTGACCCTGATCAGCCCGTCGTTCACCCAATCCGAGCTGAACACCCTGGGCGGCGATCCCGACACCATGGCCTGGGTGCGCACCCTGGCGGACAAGCTCAACATGCCCGCGACCACCGTGGCAGAGGCCATCGCCTACGCGATCGAGCAACCCGCCTCCATCGACGTCAGCGAGATCGTCATCCGCCCCGTCGCCGAGGCCGCCTGACACCGAATCGGCTGCCCCCGGCGAGCACACCGTGGCGAACGACACTCGATGTCAAAGGACACACCGCCTGAAGGGAATGACGAGGCGGTCGCGCGGTGAGCGGCGTGACGCCGCATGCCAGGTCGAAGCGCCATGGGGCGAGGGGCCGCCCCCCTTTCCGGCCTTTCGAGCTAGACTTGCTTAACGCAAGCCAGTGGTGGGTTCGAAAGGAGGCCGATGTGACAACAGCGCCACAGGTGCCCGTTCCCTGCCCGATCGGCCGCGCCGTCGGTCTGCTGGGCGAGCGGTGGACGCTGCTCATCCTGCGTAACGCCAACCTGGGCACCACCCGCTTCGACGCCTTCCGCGCAGAGCTCGGCGTCGCCGACAACATCCTGTCCAACAGGCTCGCCCGGCTGGTCGAGGCCGGACTGCTCGCGCGGGTGCCGTACCGCGACGGGGGGCGCACCCGGCAGGAGTACCGGCTCACGACCGCGGGGGCCGAGGTACTGCCGGTGCTGCACGCTCTGGCCGTCTGGGGCGAGGAGCACACCGAGCCGGCCGAGCCGACCGGCTCGATGCAGGTGATCCACCAGCGGTGCGGCCAGGTCACGACCCCGGGCAGGGTGTGTGACGGCTGCGGCGAGCTCGTCCTGCGCGAGGAGGAGGCGTGGGTACGCCCCTGGCTCTCCCCCGACCCGATCATCCTTGCCAGCCCGGTCGCTACCGGCACCTGACCCCCGGGCGCCCGCCGGACCGGCGGCGGCTCCGTGTCATGGACGGGTCAAGGGCCGCCGTGCTGAACGCGCACGTGATCGCCACCGTGCTGCGGCCCCTGGTGGCCGTCGCGTTCATCATCGGCCCTCCCGGCCGTCAGAGGGCGGGATGCTGGTTGCGGACCGGGCTCAGCGACTCCAACAGCGAGGCGATGTACAGGATCGTCGACTCTGAGTGCCAGTTGGCCGCCAGCTGCACAGCGATCGGCATGCCGTCGCTGCTCGTGCCGAACCGCATGGACAGGGCCGGGAGCCCGGTCAGGTTGAACGGGACGGTCGCCGACATCACATGGAAAGCGTTCACCGTCCGGCCGTCGACGGTGAACTGTGTAAGCCCGTGCGCGTGCGCGGGGATCGACGTCACCGGGAGCAGCAGCGCGTCGTACCGCTGGAAGTACTCCGCGAAACCGTCCCGAAGCCGCTCGATGCCCTGCTCGGCCAGGACGTAGTCCTCCACGGACGTGTCGGGTACGGCGAGCATGGACGTGGAGTACGTGAACATCTGGTCCTCGTGACCGGCGGTGATTTCCCGGAACGCCGGTTTCATCTCCATGACGTGCTGCCGGGTGAAGAGTTCGAGAGGGTTGTCACGCTCAAGAGCCGGGATCCCCACGGCCTCGACCCGGACCCCCGCCCCCCGCAGGGCGTCGGCGGCCTCTTGCACAGTTGCCGCGATCTCTGCGTCGATCGGACCGAGTCCCGAGTCGACCAGCCAGCCAACGCGGACGGGCCGGTCCGGCGAGGCACCCAGGCCGGCGTCGAACTCGCGCGGAACGGTGGCGAAGCCGTCGGCGCCGTCAGGACCGGCCAGTATCGAATACGCCAGTGCGAGGTCGCGGATGGTGCGGGCCATGGGACCGACGTGCCAGTCACGACGCGGCTCCCGTGGCCAGACCCCCGTCATCGGGATGCGCCCGTGCGTCGGCTTGAGGCCCGCGATACCGGTGTCGGCCGCCGGTCCGCGCACCGAGATGGACAGGTCGCTTGCGATACCCAGCGGCGACATCCCTGCCGCGATCGCCGCGGACTCCCCGCCGCTCGAACCGCCGGAGCTGCGGTCGAGGTCCCAGGGGTTGTTCGTCCGGCCCGTCAGAAGGTTGTCGGACTCGATCCAGTACGCGAATTCCGGGAGATTGGTCTTCGCCAGGAGGATCGCACCGGCCCCCTTCATGCGCGCCACGCTGGTGGCGTCCGTGTCCGGGATACGCCCCGCGAAGATCGGCGAACCGCGCTGGGTGAGCACCCCGGCGGTGTCGAACGAGTCCTTGACCGTGAAGGGCACGCCGTGGAGCGGCCCCACCTCCGCGCCCGCCGCGAGCTCCTCGTCCGCCGCCCTCGCGGCGTCCAGCGCACCGTCGGCAAGCGTGACGACGGCGTTGATCCTCGAATCGGCGGCTTCGATGCGCTCCAGGTGCGCCTGAACCACCTCAACGGAGGAAGCCCTCCTCGTGCGGATCAGCTCGGCGAGCTCGGTCGCGTCGCAGTGGTTGAGATCAGTGCTCACGATGGATCCCCTTTTACTGGAAACAGACAGCACCGCCCGGTGCCGGTGCGCCGCAGGCAGCGGCGGCTCGTCAGATGCGGAGGACCTGGCGCGTGCCCGCCATGGCGCGGTCGAGCCGGCCGGGGCTGCAATGGATGCGCAGGAGAGTTGACGTGCTAGTTCCGTACGCCTCACAGCCTGACAAGGTGACTCTCATGGATTCGTACCGTAACCGTATGTGTCGGCTCTTGATCGAGATGAGAGGGTCACTCCATGATCGTTTACTTCTATCCCTTCGGTCTCGGTGCCTTCGAGCCTGTTGAGGTCCAGGTAGGGGTCTGTCCAGTAAACGGCGTGCGCCGTGAGGCGCTGTGATTTGAGTGGAGGTGGAAGACCTTCGCCTTCGGCCTGTCGTAGCAGGCCGGTGAAGCTGGGGGCAGCCTGGTCCGGGTGATGCCGGGGAGGGCGGGAGCAGCCCTGACAAAGCCGGGACGTGCCAGTACTGCCAGATGGTGCGGGTCCGGTGAGCATGATGAAGAGGAGTACGAGAGGAACCGACGTCGTTAAGTCCCTTCACTGGACGCCTGCTCGAACCTGGCGGATCTGGGCAGGACGCGGTGCGCACCTGTCGGCCGAAGGCCGGTGGGGAACTCCTGGGCCGGTTTGCCGATGCCGACCGGGAGGGAGCAATGATCGAAACCTGTGGATCTGCCGGGGAGGGGTGTACCTTCCCGGATCATCCGATGATGGTTTCGAGATAAGGCCGACGTTGGCGCGTCGGTCGGGAAGGCACACCCGTGCCGCTCACCGTAGTGCCCGAACCGCCCGCTGACGACAGCTCATCGACGGCCGCCGCCTCCTCGTTGATCGATGAGATCGTCCGTGAGGGCGCCCGTAAGATGCTGGCCGCCGCGTTGCAGGCCGAGGTGGACGCCTACATCGCCGCCTTCGCTGACGAGCGCGATGCGGCCGGTCGCCGTCTGGTGGTGCGTAACGGCTCCCATCAGCCGCGCGAGATCCTCACCGCGGCCGGCGCGATCGAGGTCACGGCCCCGCGCGTCAACGACAAGCGCATCGACGAGCAGACGGGTGAGCGTCAGCGGTTCTCCTCATCGATCCTGCCGGCCTGGGCGCGTAAGACCCCGCAGGTCAGCGAGGTGTTGCCGCTGTTGTACCTGCACGGCCTGTCCTCGGGCGATTTCATCCCCGCGCTGGGCCAATTCCTCGGCTCGACCGCGGGCCTGTCCGCGCCGGTGATCACTCGTCTGACCGAGACCTGGAAGGGCGAGCAGCGCGCGTTTGCCGCCCGCGACCTGTCCGGCGCCGACTACGTCTACCTGTGGGTCGACGGCATCCACGTCAACATCCGGCTGGAGGAGCACAAGCTGTGCCTGCTGGTGATGATCGGGGTGCGCGCTGATGGCCGCAAGGAACTCGTCGCGCTGAGCGACGGCTATCGGGAGTCGGCTGAGTCGTGGGCCGATCTGCTGCGCGATGCCAAAAGGCGCGGGATGCGGGCGCCGGTGCTGGCGATGGGGGACGGTGCGCTGGGGTTCTGGTCCGCGCTTCGGGAGGTGTTTCCGCAGGCCAGAGAGCAGAGGTGTTGGTTTCACAAGATCGCTAATGTGCTGGGGGCGCTGCCGAAGTCCGCTCACCCCGCAGCGAAGAAGGCCCTGGCCGAGATCTGGAACGCCGAGGACAAAGACCATGCCCAGGCCGCGGTCAAGGGCTTCCAGGCCGCCTACGGCGCCAAGTATCCCAAGGCCGTGACCAAGGTGGTCGACGACCTCGAGGAGCTGCTCGCCTTCTATGACTTCCCGGCCGAGCACTGGGTGCACCTACGCACGACCAACCCGATCGAGTCGACCTTCGCCACCGTCCGGCACCGCACCAAGGTCACCAAGGGGCCCGGCTCACGCGCTGCCGGGCTGGCCATGGCGTTCAAGCTGATCGAGTCCGCCCAGGCCCGCTGGCGCGCGGTCAACGCCCCTCATCTGGTCGCGCTGGTCCGCGCCGGGGCGACCTTCACCGGCGGCAAGCTCGTCGAACGACCCGACGACCACGTCCCATCCGCAGCCGCTTAAAAGATCTTGATCCACAGGTATTGACGATTGCTCCCGGGAGGCCATGGGGAAGGTCTGCGGCGTACTCATGGCGATGCCGCAGGGACAAAGTCGGGCTCCTACTTCGTCGAGCGAATCACGGTGAACACGGGAACCACTCGGTCGCAGCTCCAGGTCACGGGCATCCAGCCTGTCGGCCGGGATAGGCACATCGACCGCTGAACGGGCCGGGTGGGGCGGAGCCGCCGTAGTAGTCCGGGGCCGGGAGAGCCGGTCACATGGCGAAGGGCGGCAGCGGATTCGAGAAGAGAGGAGGCTGTAATGCCGAAAGACGCGCTGCCGAATGGCAGCGCCAGCGTCCTGGCCCCGGTGGGGTCGTGGTCGCGGGTATCGGAGATGCAGGCCAAACTTCACCGTTGGGCGGCGGCTGATCCTGGCCGTCGGTTCGACGACCTGTTCAACTTCGTGCATGACCCGGTCACGCTGCTCGTGGCATTCGATCGGGTTGCGGACAACCGCGGGGCACGCACTCCCGGCGTGGACGGCCTAACAGTCACCGACGTCGAGGAGCGCATCGGTGTTCCGGGGTTCCTGGACGACCTGCGAACCTCCCTGAAGGATGGTTCGTTCCGGCCTTTGCCGGTGCGGGAACGTAAGATCCCCAAACCGGGTGGGTCAGGAAAGGTCCGCGCCCTCGGGATTCCGACGGTGAGCGACCGGGTCGTGCAGGCAGCGCTGAAACTCGTGCTGGAACCGATCTTCGAGGCCGGCTTCGAGCCGGTCTCCTATGGGTTCCGGCCCAACCGGCGTGCTCAGGATGCGATCGCTGAGATCCATCATTTCGGCACCCGAGGCTATCGGTGGGTGCTGGATGCGGACATCGAGGCGTGCTTCGACCGGATCGACCACACGGCCCTGATGGATCGGGTGCGTTCCCGGGTGAAGGACAAACGCATTCTGGCGCTGGTCAAAGCGTTCTTGAAAGCCGGGATCTTGACCGAGCTCGGTGAGAACAAGAGCACCACGACCGGGACGCCGCAGGGTGGCATCCTGTCTCCGCTGCTGGCCAACATCGCCTTGTCGGTGCTCGATGAGTATCTGATGGAGCCGTGGAAGAGCAGCGGGTCGATGTCGAGTGAGGGCAGGCGCGGATACCGCCGCCGCAAGGGTCTGCCGACATGGCGGCTGGTCCGCTATGCCGACGACTTCGTCGTCTTGGTCCATGGGACCGAGCACGACACGCAGGTGGTGCGCGAGGACGTCGCGAAAGTGCTGAAACCGATCGGGCTGCGGCTGTCACCGGCCAAGACCCAGATCGCGCATCTGAGCGATGGGTTCGACTTTCTGGGGTTCCGCATCCGGTGGCGCCGCAAGAGGGGAACCGATAAGTGGCACGTCTATACCTTCATCGCCGACCGGCCCATCCGGTCGTTGAAGGCCAAGATCCGTGCCCTGACCCATAGGAAGTCACAACAAGACCTGGGATCCGTGCTGATCAGGCTCAACCAGATCATGCGCGGCTGGGCCAACTACTTCAAGCATGCCGTGGCCAAGGACCGGTTCTCCGCACTTCACCAGTTCGTGTGGTGGAGGCTGATCCGGATGCTGCAGGTCCGGCACCGCTGGAGTTGGAAGGACGTCCGACGTCATTTCACCACCCCAACCGGGAGGTGGCTGCCCATCACGGCGACGGGCGGGACCGAGTTGTTCGACATCGCCAAGGTGGCGGTGACCCGCTACCGCTGGCGGAGCAACAACATCCCCAATCCCTGGAATTCACCCATATGACGGCAGAGTCCGTGGAGAGCCCGTTGCGTTGAAAGGCGCACGGCGGGTTCGGCGAGCGGCTTGAGGAGACGGGTTCAGAGAAATCCGAGCACCGCGCCTCAAGCCGACTCGACTCTGTCGCAGATTCGGTGGTGACGGAACGTCTCATTGCGCCACGCTGAGTCATTGAGGTGCCCAGCGGATTCCGGACAGTCGGCTACATAAGCTGACAGAAGTCTGGAAGAGGTAGGTACGTGACAAGGCGCCGCAGGCAGTTCTCACCTGAGTTCAAGGACGAAGCCATTCGCATGGTGCTGGAGGACGATCGCACGGTCGCGGCGGTAGCGCGCGAGTTCGACATCAACGCCAGCACCCTGGGCAGCTGGGTGAACCGGCACCGGATCACGAGCGCGCAGGACGAGCAGCAGCCGGTCTCCGGGCCGCAGCGGGCGCGAATCCGGGAGCTGGAGCGGGAGAACGCCGAGCTGCGTGAGAAGTTGATCTTCCTGAAAAAAGCGGCCGCCTTCTTCGCGGCCGAGAGTCGATGACGCTCGCCAAGTACGAGCTCATCGACGCGGAGAAGGCTCACCATGCGATCGCCAGGATGTGTACCTGGCTGGGCGTGTCCCGCTCGGGCTTCTACGAGTGGCGTGAGCGGCCGACCTCGGCCACCGCGCAACGCCGGACCCTGCTGGCCGCTTTGGTCGCCGAGATCTTCGCCGACTCACACGAGACCTACGGCTACCGGCGCGTCCACGCCGCCCTGTTGCGCCGCGGCGAGCACTGCTCGGCCGAGCTGGTCCGCGCCCTGATGCGCGAGCAAGGCCTCGTTCCGGCTCAAGCACGCGCTTTCCGGCCGGTCACCACCGCAGCAGGCGACTTTCGCGGCATCCCCGACCTGGTCGGCCGCGACTTCACCGCCACCCAGCCGGGCACCAAGCTGGTCGGCGACATCACCTACATCCCCACCTGGGAAGGCTTCCTCTACCTGGCCACCGTGATCGACTGCCACAGCAAGGCGGTCCTCGGCTGGGCCATGGCCGACCACTACCGCACCGAGCTGATCAAAGACGCGGTCCGGATGGCGGTCGGCACCGGCCTGATCGAACCCGATGCGGTCTTCCACTCCGACCGCGGCTCGAATTACACCTCTGAGGAGTTCGGCCGCTTCCTGACCGGTCTGCAGATCCGCCGCTCGGTCGGCCGCACCGGGGTCTGCTACGACAACGCGATGGCCGAGTCGTTCTTCGGCGCGCTCAAGAACGAATGGCTGCACCGCTTCGTCTTCACCACCCGGGTCAAGGCAAGACGGCAGGTCATCCGCTACATCGAAGGGTTCTATAACCGCCGGCGTCTGCACTCGGCGCTCGGCTACCGGCCGCCCCTGGAGGTACTCAACGAGTCCCTTTCAGCCCAACCAGCCGCATAGGCTACGCCCATAAGACGGCTGTCCGGAATCACCGTGGCCCCTCACATGCATAGTGTCGAGGAACTCGTGAATGTGATGTTTTCGGGGTTATCGCCGCTGATCGTGGAGGACGTGGCGGATAAGGGCGAGCAGCTCCAGGTGCGGGCACGTACCCCGGAGGGACCGGTCTCCTGCTCGAAGTGCGGCGCCGAGACAGCACGGGCGCACGGCTATCACGACAGGACCGTTGCCGATGCCCCGGTCGACGCCCGCCACGTGCTCGTGGTGGTGCGAATTCGCCGCCTGGTCCGCCCGACACGCGGCTGCCGCCAGACCTTCCGCGAACAGCTGCCCGGCGTGCTGGAACGCTACCAACGCCGCACACCCCGCCTGGTCTGCCAGATCGGCGCTGTGGTCCGCGAACTGGCCGGACGTGCCGGCGAGCGGGTCTTATCCGCGCTGGCCGTTCGCCTGTCGCGGCATACCGCCCTGTGCCTCCTGCTGCGCCTGTCCCTGCCACCGCCACGCGTACCTCGGGTGTTGGGGGTGGATGACTTCGCCCTGCGCCGACGCCACCGCTAAGCCACCGTGCTGATCGACGCCGAGACCCGCCGGCGCATCGACGTCTTGGCCGACCGCACCGCCGACACGCTGGAAGCCTGGCTGCGCGCCCATCCCGGAGTGAAGATCGTGTGCCGAGACGGCTCGGGCGCCTACGCCGAAGCCATCCGCCGCGCGCTGCCACACGCCATCCAGGTTGGTGACCGCTGGCACCTATGGCACAACCTCGGCCAGGCCGTCGCCAAGGCGGTCGCCGCGCACAGTGCCTGCTGGGCCAAGGCCGGACCGCCACTGCAGGACGGCCAGCGCGTGCAGAGCACCCGCGAGCGCTGGCACCAGGTCCACGACCTGCTCGGCAAGGGCGTCGGCCTGCTGGAATGCGCGCGCCGGCTGAACCTGTCCCTGGGCACCGTTAAACGCTACGCGCGCGTGCCCGAACCGCAGCGTCTGCACCGCGCCCCGCAGTACCGGCCCACCCTCGTCGACCCCTACCGCGACCGCCTCAAACGCCGCCGCGCCGAAGACCCCGCCGTCCCCGTCCTGCACCTGTTCACCGAGATCAAAGCCCTCGGCTACCAGGGCAGCTTCAACCTGCTCTACCGCTACATCACCCAAGGCCGAGTCGAAGGTGACCGCCCGCCCATCTCACCACGTCGGCTGGCCCGGCTCCTGCTGACGCGGCCCGACAACCTTAAGGATGAGCATCGGTGTCTGCTGGACGACCTCACCGCCACCTGCCCCGAGATGATCGACCTGGCCGGGCTCGTCCGTGGCTTCGCCGACCTGATGCGGCCGCGCGAAGGCAACGCCGACCGCCTCGATGAGTGGATCGCCACCGCCCGGGCCGCCGATCTCCCTCATCTACACGCCTTCAGCCGCGGCCTCGACCAGGACCACGACGCCGTCCGTGCAGCCGTCACCTTGCCCTATCACAACGGCGGCACCGAAGGCGTGAACACCAAGACCAAGCGCATCATGCGCCAGATGCACGGCCGCGCCGGCTTCAAACTGCTCCGCCACCGCATCCTCTTGGCCTAACGCTCCGTCACCACCGAATCTGCGACAGAGCCGAAAACCGTACAGTCCCCTGACTGGGATCGCGCTGGACAACGGCGACGCCGACGAGACCTTCGCGATCGGTTTCGAGAGCGAGGATTCGCCGGCGGCCAGGACTGCCGAGGTGGCCGCCGCGGAAACCCCGTACTCGATCACTCCCCGGTACGCCGAGGTCGCCAACAGCTACCAGGCGCTGAACACCATCATTGACCAGGTGCTCGATCTGGACGGGACGATCCCGTCGGGAACCGCGCTGTTCGCCACGCAGGTCTGGCCCGAGCGCAACCTGGTCGTGGTGCAGTCCACCGATGCCTCCGCGGGGCTGCGTAGGGCGCTGGCGGACCGGTATGGCACGTACAACGTCGCCATCTGGTTGCGTTCGGAGAGTGACCGTCCGCGCCTGAACGTTCGGACGAAGTCCTCCGCCTCCGTCTCCGCCGCCGCGGACAGCCGGCAGAATGACACGGGAAAGCTCAACGGCGGTTCCAAGTTCGTTTCCTATAAGTCTGATCTCACCGAAGCCGGGGCGTGTACGACCGCATTCGCTATGGGGAGCGCGGCCGACAACCTCGTGGTGAGCGCCGGGCACTGCGCTGAGGGAGACGGGCGACTCTGGGACGCCGGCGTCATCGAATGGACGAACTGGCGGGACGGTCAAGGAACGATCAAACGGCCGAACCAGCCGACCTACTACGGCGACGTGTCCCTGATGCGGACGGGATTCGGCCAGGTCACAAGCCCCACCATCTTCATCGGCGGTAGGGACTCATCCGTCAAGGAATGGGTGGGCGGGCGGTTCTCGGTCCGCGCTCGGGAAGGCGACCAGTACTGCATCGGCGGCGCCAGCCCGAATCCCGAATCCAACGGCCAGATCTGCCGCTTCAAGGTCACCGACATCGCCTGGAAGGTCGACTATACAGACCCGAAAACCAGGGAACACGACGGCACGGTGCGGTGGGTTCAGGTCGGCAAGAAAACCGGCACGTGCCCGGTCGCCGGTGATTCAGGCGCGCCGGTCTACACTTTCCGCCAGAGTGATGGATACGTGGTGGCCAAGGGCATCTTCAGCGGCGGAGCAGGCGATGACAAGCCTGTCCAGTCCACCTGCGTGACTTACTTCACTGACTTCCATGACGTGATGAAGGCCGTCGGCAAGGACATCTACAAGAAATGAATCCCCTGGGCCCGTCCTTCCTGTGGCGCATGTGCTGCCTCCTGGTGTTGGCCGTCGCGATTTCCATGGCGGTCTCCATACGGGAGTCTCGGCCGGCTGAACCACCCTTCAATGGGTGGATCGACACGGTCGAGGTGGAAGGACGGGTCCTCATCCTGCGTGCGGTCAGTGGGATGAACTCCACGGAATGCCTTAAGGCTGACGAAGCTGAAGCGGCCGAGTTCGAGACGAGCGTGCGGGTCCGGGTAGTGCTTCGCGATGTCTGCCCGCGACGTGAACGCACGCTGCTTGAGAAGTGGCGGGACGAGTTGTGGCCGCGTCCTTCCATCGGTACCGGCGGGGTCATCTCTGTGCCCGTCACGCTCGACCGGCCCTTGGGGCGCCGGAAGGTCTTCGACGAGGAGGGCCGCGAGATCCGGGTCTGCCCGATCACGGGATCGCGATTGAAGACCATGCAACAGTGCCTGAAGTAGGGTGTGGGTGCCGAATACCCTGTCATGTCATGTGACCTGCTGGTATTCGTGGATGAATCCTCCGACTCGGTCGCGCCGGAAGATGCGTAACTGTACAAGATGGCGTTCACGATTTCTCGCAGGTCGTGCACACGCGCTGCCGTACCCGGCCCGCGCCGGGCCGCTCGCCAGGCCGTCAAGGTCGGTTCGATCAACGCCCACCGGGCGTCGGACAAGTCGCTGCGGTAGGCGCGCCGGGAAGCCATGCGATGGTCAACGACCGAACCGTCGCTCCGATATGGACAGATCATTCCGCAACAAGATCAGATGCCCTCTAAGCCTAAGAAGTAGATGGACTCGGCTGTCTGCAGGCCCGCGAGGACCTCGGGCACCACCCATCCCATGTCGCCGTAGATGCGGGCAGCACCTTGTGCGGGCCGTCGGCCGGTGTGGCGGCGCTGCGATCGGTGCGGTAGCCGAAGAAGGCGACGTTCCTGCCGTCTGCGACGCTGATCACGGCAACGGTGCGGCCGCCCGCGGAAAGGGTGCCGGTGGTTCCCTCCGCGATGTCCGCTGGCCGCTTGTCGAGCATGTAGACGGCGACCATGTGGTCAAGGTCGAGGCGATAGTCCTCTTCGGGGCCGAATGCCAGCGCGCGGGTGGCCGAATGCAGGCCGTCGGCACCGATGAGCAGATCGGCGTGCTCGATGCTGCCGTCGCTGAGGGTGACGTGCACCGCCCGCTCATCGTGGTTGACGGCATCGATGGTGGTGGCGAAGCGGATCTCGGTCGTGTCGCGGACCGCCTCATACAAGACGGTCTTTACGTCACCGCGCAGGATGTTCATCGACCGGTTGCCCATGGTGGCCGCGATGGTTTCGCGGGTCAGGGAGAAGCCCCGCTGCCCATTGGCCTTGTGATAGATGTGGGCCACCCCGAGTTAGTTGGAGGCTCCGATACCTGGAAGGGTGAGGAGTTATGGCACCACCGAGGAAGTATGCCCCTGAGCTGCGGGAACGCGCTGTCCGTATGGTTTTCGAGCTGCGTGCGGCCGGTGAGGGGGCGGGCGTGCTGGCCCGGGTCGCAGACCAGCTCGGGGTGCACCGCGAGGCGCTACGGACCTGGGTGCGCCAGGCCGAGGTCGATGGCGGGAAGCGCCCGGGGACATCGACTTCTGACGCCCAGCGGATCACCGAACTCGAGCGTGAGAATCGCGAGTTGCGGCGGGCGAACGAGATCCTGAAGGCCGCCTCGGCGTATTTCGCCCGGGAACTCGATCCCAGACTGCCGCGCTAGTCGAGTTCATCGATACCCATCGCGAACGGTTCGGTGTGGAGCCGATCTGTGCCGTGCTGGAGTTCGCGCCGTCCACGTACTGGGCGGCGAAGAAACGGGAGTCGAATCCGTCGGCTCGTGCGGTCCGGGACGAAGAGGTGAAAAAGGAGATCCTGAAAGTGTGGAACGGCCCGGGACGTGGCCTATATGGGGCGCGGAAGGTGTGGGGCCAGCTCAACCGCCAGGGCGTCACGGTCGCCCGGTGCACGGTCGAGCGGCTGATGCGCGAGCTGGGCCTGTGCGGGGCGACCTGGTCGCGCAAACGGCCCCGGACCACCGTCCCCGGCGCCGATCGACCCGGTGACCTGCTGGAACGCAACTTCACCGCGGGCCGGCCGGACCTGCGATGGGTCGCGGACATCACCTATGTCGCCACCGCCTCCGGCTGGGTGTACACCGCGTTCGTCCAGGACCTGTACTCCCGTCGGATCGTCGGCTGGCAGGTCGCCGACCACCTGGGCACCGATCTGGCACTCGACGCCCTGGAAATGGCGATCTGGGCGCGTGGAGGCGTCATCGATGACCTTGTTCACCATTCCGATAGAGGCGTTCAATATACTTCTATCCGCTACGCCGAACGGCTCGACCAGGTCGGTGCGGCTCGTTCTGTGGGCAGCAAAGGCGATTCGTATGACAATGCCGCTGCGGAGTCGCTCAACAGTCTCTACAAGAAGGAGATAATCGAGTTCCATGGCGGCTGGAAAGGCGTCATGGATGTGACGATTTCCACCATGGAATGGGTTGCCTGGTATAATTCTGAAAGGCTACATTCTTACTGCGGGAACGTTCCTCCGGCCGAGTACGAGGAGACGTTCCACCGATCAACCGCCGACGGCGGCCTGGCGATCGAGAACCAAGCGATCTAGCCTCCAACTTCACCGGGGCGGCCCAGATGAGCTCCTTGGTGATGAAGGCCTTGTCCTTGAGCGCGGGCAAGATGCCCATCCGCTCGGCAGCGTTGTAGCCGATGCCGCCGAAGGCAACCCCGTAACCGCCGCCGCGACGCTGGGACGCGCGTTCGATGATGAGGCTTTCCCAACCGATCTGGCGCAACCGCAGGGCGGCGGCCAGGCCGGCGATGCCTGCTCCGATGATGATGACGCGCATGAGACTCCTTAGCTGGGTGGTGATCTGGGGTGGCGTCAGAGCCGGTCGAGAACGTGCAGCTCTTTGACAGGATCGAGCCAGGTATCTGGCGACGGCGCGTCGAAGCGCGATATGGGATCTCCTTCGGCCTGCAGCCAGGCCCAGGTGTCGGCGATCGTGTCCCGCAACGGGCGGCAGGTCAGTCCTGCGGCGAAGACGGCGGTGACGTCGGCGTCGTGCAGGCCGGTCGGCGCGGGGTCATGCGGGAATCGGAGCCCGAACTCCATACCCAGCGGCAAGCCCTCCGCCTCCAGCAGCTCCGCGGGCGCCCACACCAGTTCGGTGTTGAACCCGGTCACCTTCAGCGCCGTCTCCAGCAGTTCTCCGATCGTGACGGCACCGGGGCGGCCGGTCACGGTGAAGGCGCCACCGATGCCACGATCGGCGGCGGTGAGCATCCAGGCGGCCATGTCGCGGGCGTCGACCACGTCGGCCGCCTTCGCCGACGTCACCGCGGAGCTGTGCCGCGATCTGGGGGTCGGCCGGCTCGCCGCGGTGGTGGGCATCTCGGCGGGCGGGCGCACCGCCCTGGCCATGGCGGCACGTCATCCGCACCTGGTGGAGCGGTTGATCTTGCAAAGTGCGGTCGGGTTCCTGCCCTGGCCGGACCGGCGCACCCGCCTGGGGGGCCGGCTGGTATTCAACGCCGGCATCGAGGCGGCCACCTGGGCCGCCGTCCACCTGCTGATGCGCATTGCACCGCAGGCAGGGTTGCGACTGCTGCTACGCGACTTGTCCACCCTGCCCATCCGCCACGTCGTGGCCGGCCTGAGCGAGCACGACCGGGCCGAACTCCTCGCACTGTTCGGGCTCATGCGCTCAGGCAGCGGTTTTCTCAACGACATGCTGGTTGTGCCCGACTGCGCCGCCCAGGTTGGCCAGCCCGCCCTGATCATCGCCAGCCGCACGGACCGCTCGGTTCCCTTCGCCCACGCCGAATCCCTCGCCACGGCCCTGCCCTGGGCCGAACTGGTGGCAAGCCAGGCCGATGGCCACATGATCTGGTTCGGATCCGACTACCCCGCGATCGCCGGCAAGATCAAGGATTCCTCGCCACGGGTTGAGCATTCGCCCGATCCTTCCGGCCCGCGGCGGCATACTTCGCCCTGGCAGGCTGGGGCGCGAGCGTCAGCCGATGATCGCTCGCTTCCCCGAGAGTGCGCGGCGGCCGGGGAAGACCAGCCCCCGTCGGCGGCGGCCCGCCAGTCGGTTCTCTCCACGCGCCGAGGCGACCATTGCGCCCCAAACGAGTGATCTTCATCACCTACTAACCTCTCGGGGAGCGCCAAAAGAGACACCACGCGCTTCGAAGAGAGCGACACGGGCTGTTCGCTTCGCCCGCTTCCAAAGAGACGTGACCTGCGAGGGACACAGATTTTGCCGTGACAAGATGCCATCTCTGCGGATCGAGCACGTCCGAAAGGAGCCTCAGCCGGACGGACCGTACGGCGGAGCGCCAGTATCAAGGCCGCAGGATTGGGTGCGGTGGTCAGTGGCGGCGGGCTGTGACGATCCAGGCACGCGAGTCGAAGTACACACCGCTGTCGGTGTTGTGGGCGGCGAGGGTGGCGCGTAGCCGCGTGCGTGCGTGCTCGGCTGTCGCGGTGTCGAGGTGGGCAAGCAGGTCTTCGTATTCCCGCAGGCGGAGCACGTTGTCGAAGGCGGTGGCGGTGTCCGGACCGTAGAAGACGGGCTCGCGCACGTCGGTGAAGCCGACCTGCGTGAAGCCTGCCGCCGCCAGGATGCCTTGCGTGACGGTCGGATCGGCGAGTGAGAACGGGCCCGGACCGCCGGTGGGAGGGGCGGGTGCGGCCGTTGCGGCGGTGAGGCTCCGGCGGATCGCGGAGGCCCATTCATTGCGGTCGCGATCCTGCCAGACCAGCAGCACGAGGCGCGCTCCGGGGCGCAGAGCGCGCCCGATATTGGTGAACGCGGCGACCGGGTCGGCGAAGAACATCGCCCCGAACCTGCTGATACAAAGGTCGAAATGCGTCGATGGGAAGCGGTGAACCTGAGCGTCCGCCTGCTGGTAGGCGATGTTGGGCAGTCCCTGGTCGTCACTGAGCTGACGGGCCCGTTCGAGCATCGGCGCGGAGAGATCGACGCCTACCACGCTGCCGGTGACGGCGGCGCGGGCGGCCTCGCGCGTGGACTGCCCCGTACCACAGCCGATGTCGAGCACACGGTCGCGCGAGCCGACGCGGGCAGCGGCACGGAAGAGTTCGTTGTGCAGCCGCAACTCTGCGTCGTAGTCGAACAGGTCCGTCTTCCTGGTCCCGTGCTCACCCACGGCCGGCGCGGAGTTCGGCCGCATCCGGGTACCCTCCTGGTTGGACATCACCGTCACCGGATCCTCTCGATACCGATTCGACACGTTGGTGCCCGGCGGGCCGGCCGCCGCCGAGGAACGGTTCACTGCTCGGCCCTCGTGGCAGACGCGGTAGCCGCGGTAGCCGCGTAGCCCGCCAACATGTCCGCCACCTCTTCGGGACGGCTGAGCGCGACGCAGTGGCCGCCCGCGATCTCGTCGGGGACGGTACCCAGGCGCTCGGGCACCAGCCGGCGAAAGAAGTCGGGCGGGAAGAAGCGGTCCTCGCCGCAGAGCACGAACCTCGTCGGCACGTTCGGCCACGCGTCCAACGGCCACGGAGCGGCCGATGCGGCCCTGGACGGATGGCCGCGCTCCTTGCCCATCGCCTCCTCGGCCAGCTCCCGCGGTACGTCGTGGTAGAAGCTCACGAATGGATCCGCGCTGCCGGTCAAACCGCCGTCGCGCCTGGCCTGCTCCTCCACCGCGCTCTGGAAGCCGGTGTTGGCCCACCACTCATCCGGCGACTCACCCGGCGACGGGATCATGCCGGCCAGGAGGACCAGCACATCGACGGGCAGCCGATCGGCGACCAACGGGGCGGTGAACGCACCGAACGAGTGGCCCACGACGACCAGGTCCTGCCTGTCACCGACGGCCTCGACCACGGCGTCGGCGTAGTCCGTCAGGGTCTTCGACTCGTCGTCACCCGGAAGGTCGGGAGCCAGCACGTCGTGCCCCCGCGCCCGGAGCTCGGCCTCCACCAGGTGCCAGGACCATCCGACGTCTCCTCCGCCGTGGATCAACACGAATGTGCTCATTGGACTCTCCCCTGATCGGTGGAACCCGGATTTATCAGGCGGAACTCGGAGCGCTCGACCATGATCCGGATCGCGAGGCAGGTCGAGCCCCAGACGACGTAGACGATCGCCAGGGTGGCCCCGACGAGCAGGAGAGGGCTTCGATCTTTTGCCGGTGCAACGGTGGTCGCTGTCATGCCAGCCACGCTAGGAGCCGAGCACCATCGTGAAAAGCGATTGTTTCCGATCAATTCGATCGCTAAAAGCGATGGCCGGGCGTACGGTGGAACCCGTGACCGATCTCGAACTGAGGCACCTGGCCGCCATGGCCGCTGTCGCCGAGGAAGGCTCGTTCGGCCGGGCGGCGGCCCGCCTCGGCTACACCCAGTCGACCGTGAGCCAGCAGATCGCCGCGTTGGAGAGGTCTGTCGGCGGCCCGGTGTTCGATCGACCGGGTGGGCCCAGACCGGTGCGGATCACACCGCTCGGCGCCGTCGTCCTCGAGCACGGACGCGAGCTGCTGGCGAAGGCGGCGGCCCTGGCCGAGGCCGTGGACCGGTTCCAGGCCGGCGACGGCCGGATCGACATCGGCACCTTCCAGAGCGTATCCACGGTGATCTTGCCGGTCGTCGTACGTCGGCTGCGCGACGAGCACCCAGGCTGCGACATCCGGCTGTCCGAGGAAGAGCCGGAGGCGCCTCAGATCGGCGATCTCGACCTGCTGTTCTACGACGGCCCCCTCAACGGCGACGTCGAGCATGTCAAGCTGCTCGACGATCCGTACCTGCTGGTGGCCGGTCGCGGCACCTTCTCCGAGCATTCCGTCCCGCTGGAACGGCTCGACGGCGCACCGCTGGTGGCCTGGCCGTCGACCTGCGACCAGCCCAGGATGGAGGAGGCGTTAACCCGCGCCGGCGCGAACCCGAAGATCGTCTTCCGTACGGCAGGCAACGAGACGCTGCTGTCGATGGTGCGCGCCGGGATGGGATCGGCGGTGCTGCCGTGGCTCGCCATCCACGCTGCCGACGCCCAGTCCGACGACCGGCTCCGCGTCCACGAGCTGCGACCGGCCATTCCCCCACGCGAGATCTGCCTGCACTGGCGAGCCGGCCGTACCCACTCCCCCTTGGCGGCCCGAGCGATCGAGATCGCCATTGAAGTCGCGTCCGACCTGGCCGACGAGCCGGCCCTGAAACAGGGGTGCTGTCAACGAACGTGTCACCCGCCCCGAACGAGCAAGAAGCCGTAGGTCAACGGGGTGTCATGGAGAGCGTGACGGCTCAGGGCGCTCACCCTCTCCAGGAGAGCCGTCGCCTGGTCTGAGCGACCAACCGGGTCGTCCCGGTAGCACGCTCGTCAACGGCACCCCGTGGTGTGGGCGTCCTTCGCAACGGCGGCGTACCGGATCGACTTTTCGGTTCCACCTGGCCGCCGGACGGCGGTTCGATGCCCGCGCTCCGGCATCGAACCGCCGACCAGGCGCTCCCCGTTCGTCCCGGCCGCTCAGATCGGCTCAGATCGGCTCAGGTCGGCGACATGAGCCGAGGTCAGATCCGGGTCATGTTGGATTCGTATCCGCCTCCGCCGGGGTAGACCCAGGCGCCGGTGACGGTGGTGCCGTCGGCGCTGAACATGCCTTCGTAGTAGGCGGGGCTGCCCTTCGCGCCGCCCCAGATGATCAACTTGTCGCCGGTCAGCTCGTACACGTAGTCGAGGGTGTTCCCGGTCGAGTCGTAGAAGCGCGACATCACGTCCGTGCCGGCCGGCTCGCCGAACGGGCGCAGGTTTCCGATCACTTCCAGACCGGTGACAGGCTGGCCGAACTGGGTGAGGTCGACATGCTGGAGCAGGAAGAATCCGCCGGGCATCCACTCGTACCGCACGGTTCCCTCAGCGCCGCCGGTGATCGCCCAGGTGCCGACCAGGCGATCCAGGGCCTTCACATCGGCGCTCGGCTGGTAGGTCTCCGTCATCTCGGACATCTCATTCTCCTTGTGGTTTCGGTGACCGCTTGCCGGTACCTCGGAGCCCGCTTACGCGCTTCGACACGATCCGGGTGTGTTTCAGATCACATCGCGGCCGCGTCGAGAGCCCGGATCCGGCTCCGAGGTAGCGGCAGGAACCCACCCCTCAAGGAGGAAGTCATGGCCACCACCGCAGCCACCACCCCGGCCGCCACCGGCGTCCCCGCCGTCCGCCGTTCGACCGGCCACCTGCTGCTCGCCGGCGCTCTGGCCGGGCCGGTGTTCTTCACCTCGGCGACCGTCCAGATGCTCACCCGCGAGGGTTTCGACATCACCCGCCATCCGATCAGCCAGCTCTCCACCGGAGACCTCGGCTGGATCCAGATCGCCACGTTCGTCCTCGCCGGCCTGGGCGCCCTGGCACTGACCGGCGGCATCAGGCGCACCGTCACCGAGGGGATCGGCCGGCGGGCGCTGCCCATCCTCGTCGGGATCTTCGGGGCCGGGATGATCGCCGCGGGCGTGTTCATCATGGACCCGGAAAACGGCTTTCCCGCCGGAACTCCCGACGGGCCGGTGGCTCAGATGTCCTGGCACAGCATCACGCACTCGGCCGCGGCCGCCGTCTCCTTCACCGCGCTGGCCGTCGCCGCCATCGTGCTGGCCGTCCGATGCGCCCGCCGCCGGGCCGTGCCGGCGGCCATCGGCAGCGGCGCCGCCGGACTCGTCCTGCTGGTGCCCATGTCGCCCGATCACATGAGCATCCAGATCGCCGTCAACGGCCTGGTCGCCTTCACCTGGACGACCGTCCTGGCCCTGTCCCTGCGCCGCTCCGCCTGACCTCGCGTACGCTTTCCCGAACGTTCGAAAGAGGATCCACCATGAAGTACTTACTGCTCAGCCACACCCCGGCCGCGGCCTGGGACGCCGCGACCGCTGACACCCCGTCGGAGGAGGCGCTGGCGGCGTTCGCCGCCTACCAGAAGTTCGAGCGGGAACTGATCGCCACCGGCGAGTTCGTCAGCAGCGAGGGCCTCGGCCACCCCGCGGTCGCCACCACGGTCCGCAAGACCGCTGACGGCGTGGTGGCGACCGACGGGCCGTTCGCCGAACTGAAGGAGGTCCTGGCCAGCTTCGCCGTCATCGACGTGGCCAGCCAGGAACGAGCCGTGGAGATCGTCTCGCGGATCGTCGAGGTGCTGGGTGAGCCGATCGAGATCCGGCCGATCATGGGTGAGGACTTCACGGCGTGACCGACCATGCCGAACCGGCGGCCGGCAGGGCGGCGGGAAAGGCGCACGCGAGCATGAACGCCGACATCGAGCACCTGCTGCGGGTCGAGGCGCCACAGGTGCTCGGTGCGCTGGTGCGGCGTTTCGGCCGCTTCGACGTCGCCGAGGACGCGGTACAGGAGGCACTGCTCACCGCGAGCCGCATCTGGCCGGCCGACGGCGTGCCGGACAACCCACGCAGCTGGCTGATTCGCATCGGCTATCGACGGATGGTCGACCTGCTCCGCGCCGACCAGTCCCGGCGCCGACGTGAGCAGGAGGCCGGCGTCGCCGAGCTGGCCATGCGGGAACCGGACCGCCGGCCGGGCACCGCACGGGAGACCGACGACAGCCTCGCCCTGCTGCTGCTCTGCTGCCACCCGGCGCTGAGCGCCACCTCCCAGGTGGCGCTCACGCTGCGGGCCGTGGGCGGCCTCACGACCGCCGAGATCGCGCATGCCCACGGAACCCCGGAGAACACCATGGGCACCCGGATCAGCCGCGCCAAGCAGCGGCTGGCCCGCGCCGGCGCCCGCTTCACCCCGCCGACCGACACCGACCGCGAAAGCCGGATGGCCGCCGCGATGCAGGTGCTCTACCTGATCTTCAACGAGGGATACACCGCCTCCACCGGCGACTGGCTCGCCCGCATCGACCTGACCAGCGAGGCCATCCGGCTGACCCGCATGCTCCACGCCTCCGTGCCCGCCGACGTCGAGGTCACCGGCCTGCTCGCGCTGATGCTGCTCACCGAGGCCCGTCGTCCCGCCCGCACCAGCGGCCACGACGAGCTGGTGCCCTTGGACGAGCAGGACCGGACGCGATGGGACCGCGACCTCATCCGCGAGGGCACCGAGCTGATCGACAGCGTCTGGGACCGCCGCGAGGTCGGCCCCTACCAGCTGCAGGCGGCGATCGCGGCCGTGCACGCCGCGGCGACCTCGCCGCAGCAGACCGACTGGCCGCAGATCGCGGCGCTCTACCTGTGGCTCGAACGGCTCAACCCCATCCCGCCGGTACGGCTGAGCCGGGTGGTGGCCGTGGCCAAAGCGTACGGGCCGGTTCGAGGACTGGCCCTGCTCGACGACCTCAACCGCCGCTTCCAGCTCGGCCAGGACCCGCTGATCCGGCAGCGTGAACGCGCGGTGCGCGCCCACCTGCTCCAGATGACCGGCGACGCGGCCGACGCGGCGAGACTGTACCGTGAGGCGGCTTCCCTGACCGGCAACCTGGTCGAGCAGCGATATCTGCTCGACCAGGCCGACCGTCTGGGCTGAGAACGCGGGCGTGGTGCGCTCCCACCGGTACCCCCGGCTCGCGCGGCGCCCGCCCATGGATCTCACACGACGTCCCGCGATGGCCGGTGCCGATGGCGTACCGGCCCACCGACGGTAGGGCGTCGTAGGCTCCACAACATGCACAGCACGCTGACGGAGCACGCCCGGTGTCTCTACGGAGACGAGTACCGACCCACGCCGAAGTGCGACCTCGAACACCGAGAGCACTACTTCGTCGAGGAGCTGACCTTCGCCGGCGCGGATTCGATCCTCGCCATGCTGCGTGAGCTATGCCCGCACGTAGTTGACGGCCTTCTGCCGGTCTGGGTACGCAACCTGTCCTATCGGCTGGTGCTTTTGCAGCGGCCGAACGAACCGGCGCTGATGCGAGAAGCCGCCGAGAACCTGTGGCTGCACGGACCGGACTGGGACGACATCGCAACAGACCTGACAAGGCAAGCAGACGCCCTGGGAACGGATTGATCACGCATATGACAACGGACACTTCCTCGTCCTGGGAGCTCCGGGCGCGGGCCGCATCGGTGAGACCGACACCCTGGAGGAGGCGTTCGCGCTGATCGCGGCGGACCTGCCGCCGGACGCCGGGCCTGCCGTACGGGGACCGGGCGGCCGGTAGGCCTCAGCAAACACCTGGGCGTCCATGGCGCTACAGCTTCGTCCTGCCCGACCTGCCCCCGGTGCGATCCGCGAGCTGCGCGACCCCGGCGCGGCCGTCGGCGACGAAGACGACACGTGACCTATCGAGGGGTCCCCAGCGGACAGTGCTCACCGGTGGTACTGCCGGGAGGTGCCGGTTGCCGCGAGCCTGACATCCCGGGGTGCTGTGTCGTCGAACCGGTGACAAGCCAAGGTTCCACACCGATGGGAAGTGATGGGTAGCGATGTCTGCGCACCGCGAGGTAGACGAAGCCAAGATCAAGCAGCAGGTCGAGAAGATCGTCGAAGGAATCCGCGCCAAGGATCTCAAGGGCCTGAGGCGGCTTTACGCGACAGACGTCGTCTCCTTCGACGTCGAGCCGCCGCTGCAGCACGTAGGGATAGAGGCGAAGACGGCGAACTGGACGAAGGTGTTCACGCTCTTCCAGGATGTGAACTATGAGCTTCGCGACCTGACACTCACCGTGGGCGATGACGTGGCATTCGGCCACGGCTTCGGTCGGCTCAGCGGCACGTTGAAGAACGGGACGGCGACGAGTGGCATGTGGGTCCGGGCCACGTTCTGCTTCCGGAAGACCGACGACCATTGGCTGATCGCGCACGACCAGGTCTCTGTGCCGTTCGACATCGCAAGCGGCAAGGGCGTGGCCGACCTCGAGCCCTGACGAGTCGTCGACGTTCGGGGGCGTCGCGGGCGCTGCCGCCGTCAAGCCGCCGGGCTGGTTTCGCAGGCCAGGGGCGCGGCGGTGCCGGCGGTGACGCCCCCGTCCGTGCTGACCAGGGCGTCACCGGCCGAGCGGGTCCGGGCGGGTGCTGAGGGGTTCGTTGGCGTCCTGCCATTGCCGGCACGATGAGACCTGGCCGCGGGACCGGAGTGCCCGGCGCCGATGTATCGGGTCCCCTGCGAGGAATGCCGGTGGTTCAGAATCCGATGGTTTCGCGGAGCAGCAGGACGGTGCCGCGCCCGGGGTGGGGTTCCGCGTTGAGGATGAGAAGGCGGTTGAGGGCACTGGGCTGTCCGTAGACCTTCATGGCGCGCTCGTTTTCCAGCGGAAGGCAGTGGTCTTCGACGCGCCGCAGCGCGGTGCTCAGGTCGGACACCACCTTCTGCGCCCCGGCGATCCAGATCACGCGGGCCGCGGAGCCCGAGTAGCCGGCCAGCTGGCTTCCGCCGGCCGAGGCGGCCACAAGGGATCCGGTCTCGGTGACCGCGGCGACGCTGCCCACGATGACGTCGGGGCAGGCGATCATCCGCCAGATCTCGGTCAATTGGGTGGCGCGGTCCATTGTCCTGCTGCGTTCCTTGACGGACTCGTATCGCCCGCTGCTGTTGATGTCCTCATCGATGCCGGACAGGCGGAGGGTCTCGCTGGCCCCGGTGAACACGCTGGCGCCCTCGGGTATCAGCTCTTTGACGCGAGTACGCGCGGCGGCGGCGTCGTCGAGGATTTCCACGGTGAAACCGTGTGCGGTCAGCGCCGTGGCCGCCCGCTCCAGGCGCTGCGCGAGCGCCGGGTCGGCGAACGGTGTCGCCGGAATTGAGGTAGTCATGATCTCTCTGAGCTTCCTGTGCGCTGGATGATGTGTTCGTCTCAGCAGTCCGACAACGCGGCCCCCCGGAATGTGAGGCGACGCACCGGCCTCACATTCCGGTGCGCTGTGTTGTCGAACTGGTGAGGGCAGATGCGACCAAGGGAGCCGTCGGCACCATGACCACCCGATCCCGGCCAGGACACGGCCGGCCCGATCCCGGCCAGGACACGATCACGAGCGAGCGGCGCCAGCTGATCAATATCGCCTACCGGCTCCTGGGCTCCCTGGCCGAGGCCGAGGACGCCGTTCAAGAGGCCTACGCCCGCTGGTACACCATGTCCCCGCAGCAGCAGGAGGCCATCGAGTCCCCCGGCGCCTGGCTGACGACGGTCGCCGGCCGTATCTGCCTCAATGTGCTCTCCTCGGCGCGGGCCCGGCGAGAGACCTACGTAGGCGAATGGATCCCCGAGCCGCTACCCGAACGTACGGAGCGGAGCACCGGGCGGCCTGCCGGCACCACCGTCGACCCGGCCGACCGGGTCACCCTGGATGAGTCGGTCAACCTGGCCTTCCTGGTGGTGCTCGAATCGATGACCCCGGCCGAGCGCGTCGCGTTCATCCTGCACGACGTCTTCTGCCACTCCTTCGCCGAAGTGGCCGAGATCGTCGGCCGCACGCCGGCGGCCTGCCGCCAGCTGGCCTCCTCGGCCCGCCGCCGTATCCGGGCCTCGCAGCCTTCCGCGACCCCGGCGGCCCAGCGTGCCGGCATCGTCAGGGACTTCAAGCAGGCATGGGAGGCCAAGGACATCAACGCCCTGATCGGCCTGCTCGACCCCGACGCCACGGCGATCGCCGACGGCGGCGGCCTCGCCACCACTTTCCTGCGCCCCATCGAAGGCGGCGAGCAGATCGCGCGCGCCTGGGTCGAGCTCGCCGACCGGAGGCCCGGCAACATGACGTTCCTGGAGCGTACGGTCAACGGTCAGCCCGGTCTGGTGGCTCAGCGGGACGGCGTCACCGTGACGGTGTTCGCGTTCGAGGTCGCGGGCGACCGGATCAAGCACATCTGGGTAGTGCGCAACCCCGAGAAACTGCGTCGCTGGACGACGGATTGAGGCGCGTCTCCCCACCGGGAGCGGCGCTCGGGTCGGCGCGACGTGCCCCAACCTGGTGCCCGGCGACCTGCGGCGACGTGTCTGCACACGGCGCACGGCTCGTGGTGGTCATCTGCGACAGACCGTGAAGCGACCACGGTGCCGACCTGTTCAGGGGCCGAAAGCTCTGAGGGTCACGTCGACAAGTGAGTCGGCGTATGTGGCGGTCAGCGGACCGCTGCGGTGCAGCCACCGCTGGAAGAGGGGGGCGTAGAGCACCTCGAGGACCAGGTCGAGGTCGGCGTCGGCGTCGAGCTGGCCGACTTCCTGGGCGCTGCGCAGACGTGCTTTCTTCGCCTCTTCCAGCGGCTGGGCCAGCTTCTCGCGGTACTGGGCCGCCAGCTCGGCATCGTTGGAGATCTCGGTGTTGAGGGCCCGGATCAGCCGGTCGAAGGACGGGTCGGCGAACTCCTCCGCCGTGGCGCGCATGACAAGCTTGAGGTCCGCCTCAAGGTCTCCCGTGTCCGGCAGCGCGACCGACTGCCCGTCCGCATCCTCACTCAGAGCCAGAAAGGCAGCGAAGACGACCGCGCTCTTCGACGGCCACCGCCGGTAGATCGTCTGCTTGCCGACGCCGGCACGGGCAGCGATGGCTTCGACGGTGACCTTCTCGTACGCCTCCTCGGCGACCAGGGCGCGGGTGGCCGCGAGGATCGCCTGCCGGGACCGTTCCTTGCGCCGGGAGTGGTCCGGCCCCTTCTCGTTGGACATGCGTTCAGCCTATCCATGAAACTAAACGAGACGATCCGTATTGATGGATTGAGAGCAACACTCTAAACTCAAAACGAACCGAGACGAACCGTTTTATTTACTGAGAGTGAGGTGCCGTGACGAATGCAAGAGTCTGGCTCATCACCGGCGCATCCCGCGGCCTGGGCAGGGCTTTCACCGAGGCCGTCTTGGCGGCCGGTGACCGCGTCGTGGCTGCCGCCCGCAACGTCGGGCCCCTGGAGGAACTGACCGAGAAGTACCCCGGCCGGCTTGTCCCGCTTCCGTTGGATGTCACCGACCGTCAGGGCGTGTTCGACGGGGTGGAGCGGGCGGCAGCCGCGTTCGGCAGGCTGGACGTTGTCGTCAACAACGCCGGCGCGATGCTCTACGGGATGGTGGAGGAAGCCACGGAAGAGCAGATCCGGGCGCATTTGGATGTGAACTTCTTCGGCGCTGTGTGGGTGGCCCAGGCGGTCCTTCCTTACTTGCGCGCCCAGGGCGGGGGACGGCTCCTCCAGGTCACCTCGATGGGCAGCGGCGGTGGCATGGCCACCGTCGGCTTCTACGGCGCAGGCAAGGCCGCGCTGGACTCGGTCAGCGAGGCACTGGCGATGGAGGTCGAGGGGTTCGGCGTCAAGGTCACCATCGTGCAGATGGGCGGCTACGACACCGGCCTGTTCACCACCGGCACCACGACCACCGAACCCCTGGCGCGGTACCAGCCCCTGCGCACCGAGATGGAGGCGATGTGGGGCGACGCCGTCACCCCGGGACCGGGCACCGCCGCTCCGGTCATCATGGAGCTGGCCTCACTGCCGGACCCGCCCCGACGGCTGATCGTCGGCAGCCGGTCCTTCGATCACGTCTTGGAGATGGACCAGGCCCAAGCGGATCTGTACCGGTCCTGGGAGCACCTCAGCCGCCTCGCCCCGGGCTGACCGGGTCCGCGCCACGACGTTCTCATGCCCGTACCCGCCCCGCCGCGCAGTCGCGGGGCGGGTACGGGCATGTGCCGGGAAGCACGCCGTACCGGCAGGGACCGCCGGAGTCGACCGCAGGGCAGCCCGTCCCGCACGGCACGCTGGCACGGAAAACGTCACAATTGAAGTTGCATGTCCGGATCTGAGTGGTTTATGGCTAGATGAAGGCGGCACACAACAACGAGGTCGCGGCACTATAGATCACAAACAGACTGCGCCTCGCGGAACCCCCAAGAACAGGGAGCGCAAAAGTCGAAAATTCGCACTAGCAACAGGACATATGCCATGACTTTCACCGACTCATCCCTGCCGCCGGTCCTGCCGGAAGATGCCGCGGCCCTCGTGGCCGCGGTGGCAGGTTCGGTCCTGCTGCCGGGCGACGCGGGATACGACGACGAACGCGCCGTCTTCAACCTGAATCACGACCTGGCGCCCGCGGCGATCGTGGTGGCGGAAAGCGCGGCCGATGTCCAGGCCACCGTCGCTTTCGCGGCGGAGCAGCACCGGCCGATCCTGGTGAAGACCACCGGCCACCAGATGATCGGCCCGGCGCACGGCTCCGTCGTGATCGCGACCCGTCGGATGAATGACGTGGCCATCGACGCAGTCAGCCGCACGGCCCGGGTCGGCGCCGGAGCGATATGGTCCGAGGTCATCACGGAGGCGGCCAAGGCCGGGCTGGCTCCGCTGAACGGATCGAATCCCACGGTGGGAGTCTCCGGTTACACCCTGGGCGGCGGCCTCAGCCCGACCCTCGGCCGCTCCCACGGCTACGCCGCCGACCATGCGCGCTCGCTCGAGGTGGTGACCGCCGACGGCGAACTGCGGCATGCCGACGCGGAATCCGAACCCGAACTGTTCTGGGCGCTGCGCGGCGGCAAGGGCAACTTCGGAGTCGTCACCGCGCTGGAATTCGCCTTGTTCCCGGTGCCCCGCCTCTACGGCGGCGGCATCTACTTCCCCAGTGAGCGGATGGCCGACGTGCTGCGAGCCTGGACCGCCTGGTACTCGGGCACACCGGAGACCATGGTCTCCTCGTTCGCGGCGATGCGACTGCCACCGCTGCCCGAACTGCCCGAACCGCTACGCGGGGCGTTCGTGGTGTCTCTGCGGTTCGCTTACAACGGCACGGCCGCGGACGGCGAACGGATGATCGCGCCGCTGCGGGCGGTGGCTCCGGCAGTCCTGGACACCGTGCGGGACATGCCGTACACCGAGGTCGCATCGATCCACAACGAGCCGACCGAATCGCTGCCCTACTACGAACGGGGCATCATGCTGCGGGAGTTCCCCGCGGAGGCACAGGACAAGCTGGTCGAACTCGTCGGCCCGGACTCCGACACCACCCTGTGGATCGCCGAACTGCGCGCCCTGGGCGGGGCCTGGGACCGGGAGCCCGCGGTACCCAACGCCGTGGCGACCAGGGGCCTGCCGTACAGCCTGTTGGGCGTCGAGGTCGGCCCGCTGGCGCAGGAACAGCGGCTCAAGAAGTCGGTCGCCGCGCTGCTCGACGGCATGAAACCATGGCAGGGCGACCGGCGACTGGTGAACAACCTCGCCCCGGAAGAGGCGACCGACGCCGCCGCGATCTACGGCCCGGAACGCTACGAGCGCCTGATGGCCGTCAAGAGGACCTACGACCCGGCCAACATGTTCCGGATCAACCACAACGTGGTACCGGCCGCCTGATCAGACGAATGATGGCCAGAGCCTCGGCGAAAGGTCTTCCAGAGCGAACCTGTGACCAGCGTGTTCACCAGCGGACCGCGCCTGGGCGGGCAGGCGCGCGGCCAGGCGGAATGGTGACGTGGATACCATCGGCCCACAGGTATAAGAAATAAGCTCTGGGTTCCCGAAGCTGCCACAAAGTGACAGGTAACTCAGCTCAAGGCTCCAGCAGGCGGCGGGGACCCGGCCCGTGTTCGGCGAGAGTGTCCCCGGGGTTGACCAGAGCACACTCCTCGAACGACAGACAGCCGCAGCCGATGCACTCGGTGAACCGGTCGCGCATCCGCTCCATCTTCTCGATACGAGCGTTGATCTCCTCGCTCCAGCACACCGACGCCTTGAACCAGAACTCCCGGGTGGGCGAAACGCCCTCCGGCAGAAAGCCCAGCACTCCCCCGATCACCGACAGCGGCATGCCGACGCTCTGCGAGGCACAGATGAACGCCACCCGGCGTAGCGTGCTGCGGTGATAGCGGCGCTGATTACCGGTCGTACGGCGGCTGGCGATGAGTCCTTGCCTCTCATAGAAGCGCAGCGCGGAGGTCGGCACACCGCTGCGCTCGGACAGCTCGCCGATGGTCAGTTCCTTGGCGATCATCGCGGATTCCGGCACGGGACAACCCTAGCTTGACGTGAACCTTGGTTTAAGTACGAGGCTGTTCACACGGCGCGACAAGCACCCAAACCCCTGCCACCAGTGGAGGCTCCACCATGCCTGAAAAGCCGATCCGGCTCGCCGTCATCGTCGGCAGCGTCCGAGAGGGCCGGTTCGGCCCGACCATCGCACGCTGGTTCGCCGACCAGGCCCGCCCGCACGAGGACCTGAACCTCGACATCATCGACCTGGCCGAGATCCGGCTCCCCATGGTGCTGCCGGCTTTCGGGACCGAGCCGACGCCGGAGGCGGCACGAGCCCTGAAGTCGCTGACCCCGCGGCTGGCCGCGGCCGACGCGTTCGTCATCGTGACACCGGAGTACAACCACAGCTTTCCGGCGCCCCTGAAGAACGTTATCGACTGGCACGGCCCGCAGTGGCACGTCAAACCAGTCGGCTTCGTCTCCTACGGCGGCATCTCCGGCGGACTGCGAGCAGTCGAGCACCTGCGTCTGGTCTTCGCCGAACTACACGCGGTCGGCATCCGCGACACCGTCAGCTTCCACAACGCCTGGAACCAGTTCGACGACAACGGAGCCCCGACCAGTCCTGAAGGCTGCAACAGCGCCGCCAAGACCATGCTCGACCAGCTCACCTGGTGGGCCCGAACGCTACGCGAGGGCAAGACCGCCCGCCCCTACGCCGCCTGAGCCCGACGCACGAACCGTTGAAACCCGTCCATCAAGGAGACCGCGATGACCGAAACGGTACCCCAGTGGATCAGGCGCAATGCCCATCCCCTCACCACCCTCGACCCCCAAGCCCCGCTCACCGATCTGGCGCCCCTGCGCGAGACGACGCGCGATGCCACGGTCGTCGCCCTTGGCGCATCGGCCCGCCAGACATACGAGCTGTCGGCCATCGCCCACCGAATGCTGAGGTTCCTGGTCGAGGAACTGGGGTTTCGCTCGATCGCCCTGGAGGGCGACGACGCGGGACGCCTCAAACTCGACGAATACGTACGCACCGGACAGGGCGACCCGCGAGCGTTGCTGGCCGGGGCCCGGTCCTTCTGGCAGACCGAGGAGATCCTTGAGGTCATCCGGTGGATGCGCGCCCACAACGAACGTCACCCAGCCGACCCGGTCCGCTTCGCCGGCGTCCCCGACCGTCCCCAGCAGGTCGCGCCACGCCTCGACGCCCTACAGGGAATGGTCGGGGACGTCATCGAACGACGCCTGGCCGAGGACACGATCCGGTGGCACGAACACACCGGCGACAAGATCGTCTACTGGGGTGGCATGGCCCACACGGCCAACGGCGCCACTCGGACCCTCTCCCCGCCGTCTCCGCCACTCACGCACCGCAACGCGGGCAGTCATCTGCGCGAACATTTCGGGCCCGGTTACCTGTCCCTCGGGCTGACCTTTCACCATGGTTCCCTCCCCTCTCGTGTCCCCGCCCCGCCCGCGGACTTCGCCGAGGCACCCCTGGGCGCCGCCGGCTTGGACGCCTTCTTCCTGGATCTGCGCGCCGAGGGCCCCGACGTGGTCCAGGCCTGGCTCGACGCGCCGACCAGGACGCGACTGATAGGTCCCGTCTACGACCCTGACAACGACGCAGCCCATCACCTGTCCGGCGACTCGCTCTCCGCCTGGTTCGACGTCATCGCCCACTGCCGGCAGGTAACACCCGTCCACCTCATCACCCGCTGATCCGAGGAACGACCGCCGGATATCAGAACCGTCCGAATGCTCGGTGATGGTGGATCTCACAGTTTCGCCCCATAACCGGCGGCTTGCTCGCCGCTGCGGGTGTTCGTCGGCACCGAAGGGCCGCGGATCACCCAGCAGGCCTACAGCAGGCCTCCTACGCCGAGCGGCTCAAGACGTGGGCCGGCGGGGAGAAGCTGTCAGCGGCGGCCCACTGACCGCTTGGCCTCCTGAGGGGTCGGCCCGGACGCCCCTCGGTGTCCGGTCCGCGGTCAGCCACAGGCCGGTGAACACGGCGCAGGCCAGCGTCACGGCACCCGCCGCGAGGAAAGCGCTGTTGAGGCCGGACTCGAAGGAGGCGCCGCCGGACTCCCGCGTGTGGACGATCGCCCCGAGCACCGCCACACCGAGCACCGCGCCGATCTGCCGGGTGGTGCTGCTGACGCCCGAGGCGAGGCCGCCCTCCCGCGGGCTGACCGCCTGGATGGCGGCCCCGGTCAGCGGCGACATGGTGAGCGCGAACCCGATGCCGACGACCGCCAGCCGCCACCACACGTTCCCGTAGCCGGTATCGGCGTGGACGAAGCCCAGCGCCAGCAGCCCCAGCCCGGCCAGCGCCAGACCGACGCCGGCGACGACGCGGAAGCCGTACCTGGCCGCGAACCGGCCCGCGTACGGGCTGACGATCACCATGGCCAGCGAGACCGGCAGGGTCCGCAGCCCGGCCACCAGGATCGAAGTGCCCTGAACGTAGACGAAGAACTGGGAGAAGAAGAACGACGACCCCATCAGCGCGAACCCGACCACGACCATCGCCGTGTTGGACGCCGTGAACAGCCGCTGACGAAACAGCCGCAGCGGCAGCATCGGCGTCGACACACGACCCTCGACCACGACGAACACGGCCAGGAGCACCAGCCCGGCGGCGAAGCCGCCCAGGATCACCGGCGAGGTCCAGCCGCGGGAACCGCCCTCGATCAGGCCGTAGGTCACCGCGCCCACGCCCGCGGCGGACAGGACCGTGCCGGGGACGTCGATCGGCGGCGCGCTCGGGTTGCGAGACTCCCCCAGCACGCGCAGCCCGGCCAGCAGCAGGACCGCCCCGACGGGCACGTTGACCAGGAAGATGGCGGGCCAGCCGAAAGCCTCCACCAAGATCCCGCCCGCCAGCGGTCCGGCGGCCAGGCCGATGCCGCTGAACCCGGCCCACAACCCGATCGCTCTGACGCGCTCCCCCGGGGCGGGATACGCGGCGACGAGCAGCGCCAGCGAGGCGGGGCTCAGCGCCGCGGCCCCAACGCCCTGCAGCACCCGCCCGGCGATCAGCCAACCGATCGAGGGCGCGAGCGAACACACCACCGACGCGGCCGTGAACACCGCCACCCCGGCCAGGAACACCCGCCTGCGGCCGAACCGGTCGGCGAAAACGCCGCCCGACAGCAGCAGCATGGCCACCAGCAGCACATAAGCGTCGACGATCCACTGCAGGCCGGTCAGCCCGATATGGAGCCGCTGCTGCATATCGGGCAGGGCCGCACCGACGACCGTGTTGTCGAGCAGCACCATGAACTGACCTGCACAGGTCAGAGTGAGCAACCCTTTCACGCACATCCCTCCTAAAACAGTTGATTACTGGTCTCACGCTTTGAACGCGGTCAACGACCAGGTGATGGGGATCGGACAGGTGGTGGTGCCAGGCACGCCGCGTGACTCCCTGTGCATCCCGGACTGTCTGATCAACCTCGACGCCGGGCCGAAACCCGAGGTGGTCATGACCGACCAGGCGTCCGATTCGGACATGGTGTTCGGGATCTTCTCCATGCCCGGCTACCGGTTCGCGCCCCGCTTCGCCGACCTGGGCGACCAGCGGTTCTGGCGCACCGACCTGCCCGACGGCACACCCCTGGCAGCTACGGGCCGCCGGAAGCGATCGCCCGCAACAAGATCAACCGGAAGAAGATCCACACGCGGTGGTGGACATGACCCGGGTCGCCGGGTCGCCGGGTCGCTGGTCACCAACCAGGTCCGTGTCTACGACCTGCTGCGCATGTTCGCCCGCAACGGACACCCCACCCCGCTCGGTCAGGCGTTCGCCGAGTACGGCCGGATCGACAAGACCCTCCACCCGCTGAGCATCCTCGACCCGATAGACAACACCTACCGCCGCAAACTCAACAAGCGGCTCACCGTCCAGGAACCGAGGCACCGTCTCGCCCGCAAGATCTGCCACGGCTGCGACCAGATGTGGCAGGCCTACCGCGAGAGAGCCGACGAGGCGGAAGATGGGCGATCGCCTCGTCGGCCAGTTCCACCGAGCTCACTTCACCGGCACACAATGCGGCTGCGAGGTCTTCGGCCGCCTGAAAATTCCATTCCACAAATGTGAATCTAACGGCCTGCCGCAGACGCTCGTCCCCACACAGGTCGCCGCATCCGCCGGAAAGCCGAAACGGCCACCTTCATTGGCCGAAGTCACGCACCCGTTTCTGCCATCCAAAATGGCCAGCCCCAGGTCAGCATGGTCGGCACCGGATCGACTCCACTGGCAAGGACATGAAATGCCACTTCGCGCAACGAGATAGATGTCTCAATTCTCATCATGTTTCCTCCGTCCACCGACTATTCGCTCGACCGCTGGCCATAACGCGCGGAGATTGTCCAGTAAACGGGGTGACTCATTTTAAATTCGTTCTATCGAGGTGGCTGGAGTCAGGCGGCCTTTTCTGTCTGGTCCGCGCCCCGCCGCGGCCCGTTTCTGCCGCATTCCGGAACCGCCGCGTATCGCAGTGGATGCGAATTGGCGACTGCTTGCGCCCCTTTGAATCGCCTGGTGGGAAAGGGTGTCGTGAGCTGGAGTTATCACGAGAGATACGTGCGGCTGGTGAGGTTATCAGGCTCTGAGCTGCAGCGGAGGCTCACATGCCGAAATGGTCCTCTGACCTGGAATGACGATCGGCGCTTCGCGTCAGATGCGAAAATTTCGCGTCAGATGCGATTGACGGAGAGTCGTCAGAGGAGGCCTCCATGGGCGTGGACGGGCTTGCCCCAGGAACTGCGGGGCTGCATCTGGTCGGTGGAGTTGCGCTGCTTCGGCCTGAGGAGCAGGTGTTCGAGGCGATGCTGGACGGTTGGCGCAACCAGCAGTTGGCCAGGAACCTGGCGCTGTCCACGATCGAGAAGAGGGAAGGGCGTCTGAGGGCCTTCGGCGAGCACGCCGAGGCGTTCCCCTGGCAGTGGACGCCGCAGCACGCCGATGAGTGGTTCGGGGATCTGCGGGCGGTGCGGGGCTGCGCGCACTCGACGCTGCGGTCCTATCAGGATGCGCTGCGCTTGTTCTGCCGATACGTGGTCGACCCGGCCTACGACTGGTCGGCGGTATGTGAGCAGCGATTCGGCGCCCATCCGATCCAGGTGGTGCACGAGTGGAACGCCGCGGCGCATGTCCAGGAGATTGAGGCCCGGCCCGAGAAGCGGGCCTTCACCATTGATGAGCTGCAGGACTTCTTCGACTACGCAGACGATCAGGTGACCACGGCGCGAGAGCGGGGGCGCAAAGGGTGGTTGCCGGCCTTCCGGGACGCCACCCTGTTCAAGATCGCCTACAGCTACGGCCTGCGACGCAACGAGACCCGGATGCTGGATGTCTGCGACCTTGGCCGCAACCCGCACGGCCCCGAGTTCGGCGACTATGGCCTGCTCCACGTCCGCTATGGCAAGGCCAAGAAGGGCTCACCGCCCAAACGGCGCAGCGTGGTGACGGTCTGGACCTGGACCGCCGAGATCCTGGACGAGTGGGTCACCGAGTTTCGGCCGCTGCTGGCGGTCCCCGGCATGTCGGCGCTCTGGCCGTCCGAGCGCGGCGCCAGGATCGGGTTGCAGCGCATCAACTCCCGGTTCGCCGCCTACCGCGACGCCCTTGGCCTCGATGCGGGCCTGGACTTTCACGGGTTGAGAAGGTCCTACGTCACGCACCTCATCGAGGCGGGCCGTGACCCGATGTTCGTCCAGTTCCAATGCGGACACGAGCACGCCAGCACGACGTCCCTCTACACCTGCGTGTCTTCGGACTTCCGCACCCGCACCCTGCGCCGGGCCTTGGACGAGACCCTGGCCGCCGCCCTTGAACCGCCCCGGAGGACTCGATGAAACGCCAGGTCAGCTACCAGTGGCGGCTACGAGAGGTGATGGCCGCCCATGGCATGTTCACCATCAGCGACCTGGTCCCGCTCCTGGTCGAGCGCGGCATCAACCTGTCGGTCTCCCAAGTCCACCGCCTGGCCACCGGTGTTCCCGAACGCCTGTCTCTGCCGGTGCTCGCCGCGCTCTGCGACATCTTCACCTGCACCCCGGCCGAACTGATCGCCACCAAAGCCGAGAATGCGATCGTCCGCAAGACCGCGACCGACGACGGCCCGGTCAATCTCAACGCCCGGCGGCCCAAGCGCGCCCGCCTTCGTTCCGAAGAGTGAGCGGACCCGGCCTGACCTGCGATGCTTGCGGGAAAGAGGGGCGGAGATACCGACGCGGGCTCTGCGGCCATTGCGCGTTGGCCGAAGACTTGCGAGCTGTCCTGAACCGTGGAGACGGCAGCATTCGGGCCGAGCTGCTGCCCTTCTTCGACGGCTTTCGCGCGATGGGCAACCCGCGGGCGGGCATTCAGTGGATCCGTCATCCCCATGTTCATCAAATGCTCCGGACCCTGGCCGACCCGGCCACACCCCTCACGCACGAGACGCTCAACGTGATGTCGCCCTGGCGTTCGGGCCTACCTGCGCGACCTTCTGATGCTGCACGGCGTCCTTTCGCCCGCAGACCGGCACCTCATACTGTTCCAGCGGTGGCTGCGCGACACCCTCAACCAGATCACCGAACCCGATGGCCGGCAGCTGGTGGCCAGGTTCGCCACCTGGCACTGCCTCCATCGGCTCCGGCGGTTCGCCGAACACGGGCCGATCACCGAGAAGCAAACCCAGCAGGCCCGAGGCGAGATCCTGCAGGCCATCGCGTTCTTGACCTGGTTAGACCAGCATGGCCGCACCCTCGCCACCTGCGACCAGACCGACATCGACGGCTGGTATGCGGGCGCCTACACCGCCAGACGCCTCACCCACGCCTTCCTCAGGTGGGCCATGCGGACCAAGCTCCTGCCCCGGCTGGCACTCCCGCACCACCCCACCACCAACCCCGCGCCCATCAGCCAGCAGCAGCGCCTGGCCGCCCTGCGCCGTCTCCTCACCGACGACGAGATCCCTCTGCTCACCCGGACCGCCGCCGTCATGGTGCTGCTCTATGCCCAGCCTCTGACTCGGATCCTGCGTCTGACCATCGACGACGTTGTCCAACACGACGGCCACGTCAGCCTCCGCCTCGGCGACCCAGCCACACCCGTCCCGGAGCCCTTCGCCACCCTGCTACTGCGCCACCTCGACCAGCGCCTCAACCTGAGCACCGCGACCAATCAGAATTCCCGCTGGCTCTTCCCTGGCCGCCTCGGCGGCCAGCCCATGACCACCGACGCCATTGAACAACGACTGCGAACCCACCAGATCGCCACCCTCAACAGCCGGGCCGCCGCACTACGGCACCTGGTTCTTCAGGCACCGGCACCGGTCATCGCCCGGATGCTCGGCTACACCGACCAGCAGACCAGCCGCATCGCTACTGCCTCCGGCAGCCCATGGAGCCGCTATGCCCCAGGCGACGACCACTCCCCGTGACGACCTCGGGCTCAACCACAGCCGAATAGGCGACAGTTGATTACGCGAGGTCGCCAGAGTCCGCCCCCCACGAGAACCTGGACACCACCAACCCCCGGCGGACGGCTCGTCTTCCACGTCTTCGCCGCGCTCGCGGAGTTCATCCGCGAGTTGATCGTCATCGGTACCAAGGAGGGCCTCGCGGCCGCCCGCGCCCGCGGCCGGGTCGGCGGACGCCCCAGCGTCGCCACCGAGGAGATCGTTCGCGCCGCCCGCGACCTGCTGCCCGACCCGGGCCGCTCCATCACCTCGATCGCGAAACTACTGGGCGTCTCCCCGGGCACTCTGTACAACCACATCCCGGACCTGCGCGAGCTGCGCGCCGGCTCCGTTCCCCGTCAGCTCGAAGCGCCGACGGAGTCGGCCAGCTCCAGCAAGATCAATCTCAGCGGCACTTTCCGTACCTCAACTACTCACACTCGTGGAAGGCCGTGGTCGTCTCAAGTGCGGCCCGCCCAGTCGTGACCTGGTTCACCGGCGCGGCCTCGTCGGCATAGCCGAAGGAGATGCCGACGAGCAGCTTTCCCGTGGTGACGCCGAGTTCGCCGCGAATGGTGTCGGCGTAGAAGCTCAGCAGCCCCTGAGGGCAGCTGTCCACGCCGTACGCGGTCATCGCCAGCAGCAGCGTCTGCATGTAGGCGCCGACATCCGCGGCCAGCCGCGGCCCGCCGTCGCCGGTGACGAACAGGAACGCCACGTGCGGCGCCCCATAGAAGCGCAGACTCTCGGCGTCGTAGGCCGCCCGCGCCGCGTGGTTGTCAAGACCGATGCCCAGCGCGCCGTAGAGCTCGGCGCCGAACTCCGCTCGCCGGGCCTGGTGCACTTGCGAGTACATGTCCTCCGAATACGGGAAGTCGACCGAGACGCGCCGCTCGGCGTGGGCCCTGGGCAGGGCGTCCGCCAGCCGGTCACGCACCGCGCCGCTGGCCACCTCCACCTGCCACGGCTGGGCGTTGGAATTGGACGGCGCGGCGCCGGCCAGGGAGAAGATCGCGCGCACCGTCTCCTCGGGTACGGCTTGCGGCCGGAACGCGCGCGTGGCACGACGTCCACGGATCAGCCTTTCGGCCTGGCTGCTCAGCTCGAAGGTCTCCGCCCGGTTCATGGGACGCTCCTCAACAACGACTTAAGTAAACGGAAGCGTTTACCTCCTGCTGTGAAGCTACCACCACGCACGAAGTGAAGTAAACGCAGGCGTACACTTGGTCCATGCTGACGGCCACAACACCGCAACGGCAGGGGCGCGGCGGACGTGAGCGCATCCTGGCCGCCGCCGCCCGTTTGTTCGCGAACCAGGGGATCGGCGCGACCGGCATGGAGCAGATCGCGGACGAGGCTCCAGTGTCCAAACGCACGCTCTACGCGCACTTCCGGACCAAGAACGACCTGGTGATCGCCCACCTGCAAGACCTCATCTCATCGGGCAACACCCTGGAGAGCGTGCTGACCCGCGAGGACCTCTCCCCGTGGGAGCGGATCCTGCAGCTGTTCGACCTGCCCGTGGCGGACGCGGCCCCGGTGCGCGGGTGCCCGTTCATCGATGCCGCGGCGGAGTTCCCCGACCCCGGGAGCGTGGTCCACTCCTACGCCCGCGAGCAGAAACTGCGGATGGTGCAGCTGGTCACCGCGCTGCTGACGGAGCTTGGCTGCCGCGACCCCGCCGTACTCGCCGAGCAACTGGTCACCCTCGCGGACGGGGCGGCCAGCCGCGCCATGGTGCTGGGCGAGGCCGGCTACGGCCGGCACGCACGGGCCGCCGCGGAGATCCTCCTCGCACACAGCCTGGCGGAACGGGCTGACGGGGGCGGCGAGGCTCGATGATGTGCGCGTCGTGAACGAGCCGCCTCACCCATGAGGCCAGCGCCGGCGCAAGTGTGACGACGCTGGCCATGAGCCCGGCAGGCGGGTATGGCCGCCGGTCCGAAAGACAGAGCCAGCGGGCCGGCGGGCGCGGAGCCGGCCGAGGACGGACGGCCCGCCGGCGAAGCACCAGAGCGCGATCACCGGGTCGCAGATGGCGCAGCCGAAGGAGGAGTGCTCGGCGAAGGGCAGGATCGGGGCATCCTTAAGGTGGTGGATGACGTCCCACACGGCTGCAACCTGCTGCTGAGCATCGAGGGAAGCGGCACCATCGACTGGAACACCGGCCCGGACAGCCAGTTCGACTTCGCGATCAACACCGACCCGCTCAACGGCACCATCACCGTGTCCGCCACCATCACCTCGGGCCCGCTGACCGGTGACAGCGGCATCGCTGTTCCCGTCCTCGCCCAACCGACCAGCAGACCAGCCGCATCGCTACTGCCTCCGGCAGCCCGTGGAGCCGCTATACCCCAGGCGACGACCACTCCCCGTGACGACCTCGGGCTCAACCACAGCCGAATAGGCGACAGTTGATTACGCGAGGCCGCCAGAGTGGCACCCCTCGTAGGGGTGCCGTCAACGAGCGGCGAACCCGGTGACAGGTAACCCGCCGATAGCTTTCGGATCGAAGGCGCCCTGCTCGCTCGTCGGTGTCGTCGGACGCTTCGGCTTCGGCGAGGAGGCGGCAGCCGCCGGCAAGGGTCACGATCGTCATCTGACAAGGCCTGCCTGATTCCTCCGGTTTTACGCATGCCGATATGGGCATATGATGGCACCCATGGCACGAGCAGCGACGACGTCGGACATCTTCAACGCGATCGCCGAGCCGCAGCGCCGGGAGATCCTGATGCTGCTGCGGGCGGGTGAGCGGCCGGTGACCGAGTTGGCCCAGGAATTGGGGATGACCCAGCCGGGGGCGTCCAAACACCTGCGGGTGCTCCGGGAGGTCGGACTGGTGCGGGACCGCAAGGCAGGCAAGCAGCGCCTGTACGACCTTGACGCCCGCGGGCTGCGATCGGTCCACGAGTGGACCGGCGGGTTCGAGCGGTTCTGGAACGAGAGCTTCGACCGGCTGGACGCCTACGTGCAGGACCTCAAGCAGGCAAGACAGGAGGAATAGCTGATGAGCGAGATGGGACGAGGAGCGCCGGCGCAGTCCGCGACGGCCGACCGCGAGATCGTGATCTCCCGGGTCATCGACGCCCCACGGGAGCTGGTGTTCGAGGCGTTCACCGAGGTCCGGCACCTGTCGAGGTGGTGGGGACCGGAGGGGTTCACCACCACCACGCGGTCCTTCGAGTTCCGCGTCGGCGGAGAGTGGGACTTCGTGATGCACGGACCGGACGGGACGGACTACCAAGAGTGGATCACCTGGATCGAGCTCGCCCCGCCGGAACGGATCGCGATGCTGCACGGTGAGACCCGCGACGACCCGAACGCCTTCGAGTCGGTCCTGACGTTCGAGCCCGACGGCACGGCGACCCGGATCGAGATGCACACGGTGTTCCCCACCAAGGAGCAGCGCGACGAGGCGGTCGAGAAGTACCACGCGATCGAGGGTGGCCGGCAGACCCTGAGCAACCTGGCTGCCTACGTCACCGAGACCGTTCGGAAGGGAGCGGAGGACTGATGGCCGGAAAGGTGTTCTTCAGCGTGTCGATGTCGCTGGACGGGTTCATCGCGCCCGAGTCCCCCGAGGACTTGATGAAGCGGCAGTGGATGGAACTACAGCAGTGGATCTTCCCGCTGCGGTTCTTCCGGGAGAACCTGAAGCTCGGCGAGGGCGGTAAGGAAGGGCGCGACGACGACATCGTGCGGGAGACGTTCGAGCGCACCGGCGCGAATGTCATGGGCAAGCGCATGTTCGACGCCGGCGAGCAGATGTGGCCGCAGGAGGCGCCGTTCCACACGCCGGTCTTCGTCGTGACGCACGAGAAGCGTGACCCCTGGGAGCGGCCGGGCGGAACCACCTTCCACTTCGTCAACGACGGCATCAAGTCCGCCCTCGACCAGGCCCGCCAAGCCGCCGGCGACCGCGACGTCCGCATCGCGGGCGGCGGCGCGACGATCCTGGAGTACATGAACGCCGGCCTGATCGACGAATTCTCGATCGCGCTCTCACCCGTGCTGTTCGGCTCCGGAGTCCGCCTGTTCGAGGGCGTGGACGCGGGCCGCGTGGCCCTGGAGCCGGTCCGCGCGGAGCCCTCCCCAAGGGTGACGCACCTGACCTACACCGTCCGGGAGCGATAACTGTCCCGACCTCAGCGCTCTCCCACCGAGGCCGGCTGCCCGCGGACGGCCCGGCCCGCCCCGGCGGTGACGGATGGCGATACGTGCTCACCTATGAGGGAGCTGACCACGTGCGCCGACACGGTGTCCGACTGCCGTCCGCAGTGATCCCCGGCTACGACGAACTTCCCAGCAACGAGAACAGCGACGAAGCAGCGTTCGTGACTCGCCACGAGGCGGCGATCGAGCCGGCCAACCTGGTGCAGACCGGGCTGGTGATCGACGCCACCGAGAACGACGGCTGGTCACCGGAACAGGTCACCGCCAGGCCCTGACGAGGCCGCACGCTCCAGGCGTCCGGACGGGGAGAGCGACAAATAGGAGTGCCGTAAAAAACGTGTCACCAACCACAAACCAGAGAGAAGGGGCAGGTCAGAGGCTTGCATCGAGGAGCTGCGATCGCTGGTCGGCGGGCCTGGCGTCGCGCAGGCCGAAGGCGGAGACCGCCGCCCCCAGCAGCACCATGACCACCGGGACGACGAGCGCGGTGCGGTAGGCGTCCAGCACCGCGCCCGGTGAGCCATCGGCGCCGGCCACTGCGATCCCGTACACCGCGGTCGCCGCGGAGATCCCGACCGCCGAGCCGAACTGGGTGAAGGTGTACAGCAGGCCGCCGGCCAGGCCCTGCTCCTCCTCCGCCACGCTGTCGGTTGCCGCGATCGTGAGCGGACCGTAGGCGAGGGCGAAGGCGGTGCCCGAGATGATCAGGGTCGGGAACATCGCCGCGTACGACCAGTCCATCTCCACCAGCAGGAAGAGCCCGTACGCCACAATCGCCAGCAGGAAGCCGCCGAAGATCACCCGGGCGTGGCCGTACCGGTTCACCAGGCGGGGGGTGAGGATGGGAGCCAGCACGGCGTCGCAACCCATCGCGATCAGCGCGATCGCCGTCTGCAGGGAGGACCAGCCGCGCAACTCCTGCAGGTAGAGCGTGACGATGAACTGAAAGCCGAAGAACGCACCCAGAAAGAGCAGCGCGGCGAGGTTGGCCCGGACCATCGCGGCCTTGCGGAAGATCCCCAGCCGGACGAGCGGCGCTTTGGCACGCCGTTCGATCACGATGAACGCCGCCACCAACGCCAGCCCGGCGGCGAACGCGCCGATGGTCAGCCCGAGCCCTTCGCCGCCGTGCTCGAGCCGGACGATGCCGTAGGCGAGCAGCAGCATCGCGGCGGCGGCGCTGGCCGCGCCGGCCAGGTCGTAGCCGCGATGCACGGGCTCGGGGCGGGCCTCGGCGGGCAGCAGCCTGAGCGCCGCCAGCAGGAGAGCGCCGGCCAAGAACACCGGGGCGAAGAACACCCAGCGCCAGCCGAGTTCGGTCAGCAGCCCGCCGATGACGAGGCCCAGCGAGAAGCCGCCGGCGCCGACGCCGGCGAAGACCAGCAGGGCCTTGTCGCGCTGCGGCCCCTGCGGATACGAGGTCGTGATGATCGACAGGGCGGCGGGGGTCATGAAGGCCGCCGCCACACCGGTGACGAACCGGGCCAGGACCAGCATCCAGCCGTCGGTCGCGAAGCCGCCCAGCATGGAGAAGACCAGGAAGACGCCCAGCCAGGTGAGGAACATCCGCCGCCTGCCCAGCAGGTCGGCGGCGCGGCCGCCAAGCAGGGTGAAACCGGCGTAGCCCAGCACGTAGCCACTCATCACCCACGCAGCGGTGCCGGTGGTCAGGCCGAGGTCGGCGCGGATGGTGGGAACGGCAACGGCCAGCATGGCGACGTCGCTGCCCTCGAGGAAGATCGTGCCGCACAGGATGAGCAGCAGAGCCCAGGCTCGCCCGCTCATGCGGGCCGCGGGAACGGGGGACACGGATGCGCTCCTCACCCGTTGAGTCGCTTGGTCACATCCGGTTCATCAGCGACGGACGCTGTCCGTCGCGCAAGCCGCACGAGCCCAGCCACGTCGCCCGTGCCCGCACGTCGAACCATCCATCCCGGAGCCCCCATGATCGCCATGGCCGCGACCGTACCAAGCACCCAGCGACCTAGGCCACGCCTTTTATCCGTACCCGGCGTCTGGGGGCGGAACGTGCTTGCGCCCGGACGCCCCACGACTTGCGCCCTGGTTCCCTCTCCAGCGGTCGGCCGCAACCAAGCGCAGCGGAACGAAAACGTATGCTGAGCCCGTTCTTGTGGGTCAACCGCGACGGCTGAACGCGGGAGCCGGCTCCCGTTGCCCCGCACGGCCATCAGTTGAGCGCTTGGACGACGTAGAGGCCGGCCAGGGCGATGGCCAACACTCCCAGTAGCAGCCGCAGTCCGGTCTCTGGCAGGCGTGGCTGGAGGTGGGCGCCCAGATAGCCGCCGATCAGCCCGCCCAGTCCGCACACCAGGCCCAGCGCCCAGTCCGGCGCGATGTCGCCGGGAGTGGCCAGCGCCAGGACGGCGTAGGTGAGCGCTCCCGCGATCGAGGTGAGGAACGTCGAGGCCAGCGCGGCGGGTGCGACCTTGGCGACCGGCAGGCCACGCCCGACCAGGATCGGTCCGAGCAGTGACCCGCCGCCGATGCCGTACATGCCGCCGACCATCCCCACGACCACCGCGAGCGCGAAGACAGCACGCGCGGAGGGATCATCGGGCGCGCTGTGGCGGCCAGGTGAGCGCACCGTGCGCACGCACAACCACAGGCCCAACGGGAACAGCAAACAGGCCACCAGGAGACGGAACACCTGGGCGCCGGGCAGCAGGAAGACCCGCACGATCGCACCGATGACGACGCCGGGCAAGGTGCCGAGCACCAGCAGGCGCGTCAGCGACCCGCCCAGATGGCCGCGCTTGCGGTACCGCAGCAACGCGCCAGGGGTGGCCACGACGTTGAACAGCAGGTTGGTGGGCGTCACCGCCGGACTGGGCACCTGCAACACGCTGAGCTGGACCGGCAGCAGGAACACCGCGCCCGACACCCCGACCGGAGTGGTGACCACCGAGATGAGCAGGCCCGCGGCGAACCCAAGCAGCCCCTGCCACCAACTCATCGGCTCACCGTCCGGGCTTCCACATCGCAGAGTCTGTCAGAGCACGCTGTCCACCCCCGCGCCCGACGACGGGCGCGGGGTGCTGGTCCGGCTCACCCCGCACGGGGTGAAGGCTGCCTCCCGGCTGGCCGAGGCCAGAGCCGAGCGATTCTCCGCCGTCCTGGACCGAGTCCCCTAAGGCGAACGCGCCGACGTGCTGCGCGCCCTGACCATCCTCACGGAGGCCATAGATGAAACCTAAGAATCGGCGCGCCCAGGCGCTCATCGCGGCGCTCGCGCTCATCGTCGTCGCCGCGACCGTGTACGTGCTCATCAGTCGCAACGAACAACAGGCGCTGGCCGCCCGGCAGGCCGAGATCGCAGCCAGGAGCCGGACGGTGATGCCGTTCGACCTGGAGCGCACCACGCACCGCTTCGCCAAGTCGGCCACCGGCGGCGTGCAGACGGTCACCTCCGAGGATCCGGCCGACATCGAGCAGGTCGCTCTGATTCGCGAGCACCTGACCGAGGAGGCGGCGGGGTTCGGCAAGGGCGACTACGGTGACCCCGCCTCCATCCACGGCACCGACATGCCGGGCCTGCGCGAGCTGGAACAAGGCCACGGCCGCGTCGACATCCGCTACACCGAACTGCCCGCAGGCGCCCGGATCACTTACACCACCTCCGACGCGCCCCTGGTCACAGCGTTGCACGCGTGGTTCGACGCCCAGGTCACCGACCACGGCCAGCACGCCGAACACGGCTGACCCACCCCCTCCGAACGCTTCGTTTTCCACCGGACCCGCATATTCCCTTTATACCCATCCGGGGTAGGGTTTCTTTCGCTGACGCAAATACCTAACCCCGGTATTGTTCCAGTCCGAGCGTCTGGACTTTGTCCAGGTAGCAGGCCATCCCCTCCCGGGCATCCGCCCGGGACCTCTCATCGCCGCCGGCGCAGCCATCCTGGCGCTGCGTCAGCTGGGCCACGTCCCGCCCACCGGCGGCACCCCTGGCCACTGACCGGCCCGATACCACCGGGCCTGCCCGCTCCTGCGGGCGGCCGCCGGCCTGACAGCACCCCCACCACTTCCTGAACCCGTACGTGGAAGGACCACCGTGATCACCATCCGTCGCGCCGCCCCCGATGACGCCGCCACCGTGCACGACCTCATCCATGGCCTGGCCGGACATCAAGACCAAGCCTGGGGCGTCACCGTGAGCGTCGACGACCTCAAGCGGCTGCTCACCCGCCCGGAGGTCGGCTATCTGATTGCCGAACGGGACGGCCACCCCATCGGCTACGTCTCCTGGCTGCAGCGCGTCAGCTTCTGGTCCGGCCAGGACTACCTTCACCTGGACGACCTGTACGTGACCGGTACCGAACGCGGCAACGGCGTGGGTGAGCAGCTCATGCGGGCCATCGCCGAGGCCGCCGACGGCAAGGTGATCCGCTGGGAGGTGGCCGAGGCCAACGCAGGCGCGCACCGCTTCTACGAGCGCCTCGGCGCCACCCTCGTCGCCAAGAAGATCGGCCGCTGGCAGCCGAAGTAGCCCCGTGCTCCCGACGCCCGGCGGTGTCGGATCAGATCCTGTAGCGCACGACATTCGCATCGAAGTGGAGCGAGACCATGGCTGACCCCGCCCCGCCCGTGCGGCGGTCACTGAGCGGATGCCCGCCTACCGCGAGCACGCCATCGCGATCGCGGCGGCCGTCAACGCCGACGGCGCCGCCCGCGTCCATCCCGATCCGCCACAGACGCCGATCTTCCACATCCACCTGCCGGCACTCCGGCGGGCCGTCGAACAGGCCGGCGCGGCCATGTTCGCCGAACACGACATCCAGCTGTACGGCCGGGAGCATGCGATGTCGCCGATTCGCATCAACTGCGATACGCGGCGGCTCCGGAATACGGCAGATTCGGGCCGTCGAGCCTCTGACATGCGACGTTGCAAGTCCAGCCGTCCGGCGTCCGGAAACGTCTACTTCGGACGCCTTGGCGACCGGGCGCGACGCCGCCCAGAAACGGGCCTTGGCCCCAAAATGTGGACACCAGCTGTCATGCGGCGAGCAGGACCCTATCGGACCGCTGCTCGTAGGTGATCGGGCTGAGGTAGTTCAGGCTGGAGTGCCTCCTTCGGGTGTTGTAGCGAGTGATCCACTTGAAGACCTCCAGGCGAGCCTGGCGGGCCGAGGACCAGCGTTTGGCGCCCTGCAGCGTCTCGCGTTTGAGAGTGGCGTTGAACGCCTCGGCGGCAGCGTTGTCCGCGCTTGTCCCGACGGCGCCCATCGACTGGCGAACACCGAACTCCTTGCACACGGCGGCGAAGTCGGCGGAGGTGTATTGCGCCCCGTGATCGGAGTGAAAGACCGCCCCGGCCAGGTCACCACCCCGCGTGGCGGCGGCTGCCCGCAGCGCGTCGGTCACCAGCTCGGTGCGCATGTGATCGGCGATCGACCAACCAGCCAGGCGACGTGAATGCAGGTCCAGCACCGTCGCGAGATACAAGAACTGTCCCTCACCGACGGGCAGATAGGTGATGTCGCCCACGTACCGCTGGTTCGGCGCGGCCGCGGTGAAGTCCCGCTTGATCAGGTCGGGCATCTTCTGATGGGAGGGCTCGGGCACCGTGGTGCGGACCCTCTTACGCAGATGCAGCCCGACGATGCCGAAGACCCGCATGATCCGCGCCACCCGCTTGTGATTGACCCGCCGGCCCGCATCGCGCAGCTCGGCAGTCACCCGCGGGCTGCCGTAGGTGCCATCGAAGTCGGCGTGGATCTGCCTGATCTCCGCCGCGAGCGCAGCGTCGGCCGCCGTCCGCACCGCCCTCGCCGGTGTGGCGGCCACCCACCGATAGAACCCCGACCGGGAGACCTCCAGCACTCGGCACAGTCGCTTCACCCCGAAGGCGTCACGGTGATCGGCAACGAACTGGAAGCGACTCACCAGTTCGTCTCCCCGGCGAAATACTTGGCCGCCCGCCGCAAAATCTCGCGCTCCAGCTCCAGTTCCCGGATCCGGGCCCGCAACTGCTTGTTCTCCTCTTCCAGCACGTTGCCGGAGGTTACCAATCCCGTCGGCGGCCTCTTCACCGAGCCCGTCTTCGGAGCAGTGCCGGCAGACCGCGCCTGGTGCACCCACAGGCGCAACGTCTCACGGTTGACGCCCAGGTCCTTGGCCACCGACGCGTACGTCCGCGACGGGTCCGACAGATACAACGCGACGGCGTCTGTCTTGAACTCAACTGAGTAGGCCTTCATGGCCACGAGGAACTCCTTGGTCTCCAGATCTCTATGATCTGGCACTCAAGATGTCCACACCTCGGGGTGAAGGCCCAACCTCTGTCCAGAAAACGCTGCGGCACAGCGCGCTCGCACACGAGGCGGCCCGGTCGGCAACACCTCCGGGCAGCGACACGTGTGAGCGCGCCGTACGGGCGAGGTCTGTTAATCACGACATAGCATGACCTGATGGGTATTTCCCGGCTCTCCACAAATGCGCGGCAGCGGCGCAGCTCCGAGATGCGCGCATTCCTCCGGTCGCGGCGCGCCCGGGTGACGCCCGCTGACGTGGGCATGCCGGCAGGCGAGGGCCGCCGTACGCCCGGGCTGCGGCGAGAGGAGGTGGCGGTGCTCGCCGGCGTAGGGGTGTCCTGGTACACCTGGCTCGAGCAGGGACGCGACATCAACGTCTCCGCCGACGTCCTGGACGCCATCGCCAGGGTGCTGCGCCTGGAGCCCGCCGAGCGCGAGCACCTGTACCTCCTCGCCGGCCTCAATCCGCCGCAGGCGGCGCCTTCCGAAGGCCGGGTCCCCGATGCCGTGCGGCGACTCCTGGAGGGCTGGCTGCCGCGGCCCGCGTACGTCATCGACCGGCACTGGAACGTCCTCGCGGTCAACCGCGCGGCGGAGATCGTGTTCCAGTGCAACGAGTACGACCACAACTGCCTGGTCAGCTTCTTCACCAACGCCCGCTACCGTGCGGCAGCCGTGGACTGGCACGACGCGGCGCGAGCGATGATCGGCCTGTTCCGGGCGGACACCGCCCGCTACCCGGACGATCCCGAATTCGGCCGCCTGGCCGCGGACATGTGCGCCGCGAGCCCCGCCTTCGCCGAGATCTGGGCGGAACTCCCCGTGGGCGGCCCCACCCACGGCACCAAGGCCCTGGAGATTCCCGGCCTGGGGACGCTGACCTTCGAGGCCACCATCCTGCCGCTGCCCGAACTGCCTGGCCACCGCCTGTCGCTGCACACCCCCGCCCCCGGGACGGGAACGGAGGCCCTGCTGGAGCGCTTGGTGGTGGTGTCAGACCCAGGTTCAGCCAACACTGCCGCGTAAGCTCGCACCGCTCGAGAATCGTCGGCATGAAGCGATTCACGAACAAAACAGTTTTGATCACCGGCGGCACCAGCGGCATCGGCTTCGCGACCGCACGCAGACTCCTCGATGAGGGTGCGTACGTCATCATCACCGGCCGCGACCAGGCCCGCCTCGACACCGCGGCAGAACGCCTGGGCTCCGAACGGGTCCTGCCCGTCCGCGCGGACGTCAGCGTCGACGCCGACCTCGACCTCCTCATGCGACGCGGCGAGACCTGGCGCGGCACCCTCGACGCGGTCTTCGCCAATGCCGGAATTGCGGACTTCAGGCCAGAGTTCACCCCGAAGGACTTCGACCACACCGTCGGAATCAACTTCAAGGGAGTGTTCTTCACGATCCAAAAGGCGCTGCCGCTGATGGGCGACGGAGGCGCCGTCGTCATCAATGCCTCCTGGACCCTGCACCGCGGCCTCCCGGCGGCCTCGATCTACGCCGCCAGCAAGGCCGCCGTGCACAATCTCGCCCGCACGCTCGGCACCGACCTCGCGTCGCGTGGCATCCGCGTCAACTCCGTCAGCCCCGGCTACATCGAGACCGAGATGTACCGGTCCGCCATCGACCCCAACGCGGAGACCCGCATCACAGCGGAGGTGCCGCTCGGCTCACTCGGCCACCCGGACGATGTCGCCGCCGCCGTCGCCTTCCTGGCCTCGGACGACGCGTCGTACATCACCGGTCAGGACCTCATCATCGACGGCGGCCTCGTGGGAGCGGCGCCCCTCGGGCTGCGCCTTTGACAGCCGTACAACAGCCGTGGCAGGCCCACCGCCACGCCGCCGTACGCGGCGAGGCATACACCGGCGCGACGTCCTCACCCGGTTCCAGGCAGCGCCGTACGTGCTCCACCACGGGCGGCATCTCGCGGGCCTTGGCGAAGCGGCCCAGCCGCTGAAAGCACTTGAGTGCGAGCGTCAGCAGGTGCTCATCGGTGTCGGCCTGTCACCGCGGCTCAGAGCTATATGTGTTGGATTCTTCGGCAGGACTGCCATGACCCTGTTTTTGGTGGAGGTCTTCAGTCCACTGTAAGTGATCTTGAACTTCCGAAGGATGGCCTTTACGTTGTAGATTAATAAGGCCGAAGCCGGCCGTCACTCCGCGCGAAGCCGCGCCAAGTGGTAGTCGAGCAACGCAGCGACCTCCTCGGGCGTGTAGTGCCCGACCAGGGTGGCGTTCACGATGCCCTGCGAGAAGGCGTACAGGATGCTCGCCTCCTTGTCCGCGTCCAGGTGGGCGGCGAGCTGCCCGGCGGCCTGGGCGGCCCTGATCTGCTCGGCGAAGAAGGAGAGCAGGAGCGGCAGCCCGAGCCGCATCGCCGCCGCCTGGTCGTCGTCCACCACCGAGCTCGCGTGGAACGCCAGCCCGATGCGGTTCAGGTAGCTGCGCTCGTCGTCCAGCGGCAACAACTCCAGCACGAGGTCCCGCAGCAGGTCGAACGGCGTGGACCGGCGCGCGGCCACGACCGCCACCCGGTTGCCGATCCAGATTCCGATGTGCTCCAGCGCCAGCAGCAGCATGTGATTCTTCGTCGTGACGTAGTACTGCACCGCGCCCATGGACATTCCGGCCTCGGCGGCGACCTCTCTGAGGCTGACGCTCTCCATGCCCTTGCCGTGGATGACGCGGTGCACGGCCTCGGCGATGTGCCGCCGCCGGTCGTCATGGTCGACGATCTTCGGCATGGCTCACCACTTTCTCATGCGAGTGCATGGTAAAAGCTTACCGCCCCGTTTATCATGCGACTGCATGATAAAACGACACGGGTGGTGACGCGGATGCGAGTTCTGATCATCGGAGTCGGTACGCGAGGGGACGTGGCACCGTACGCGGGGTTGGGGGTGCGCTTACGCGAGGCCGGGCACGAGGTGGCCATCGCCGCGCACGAGCCGTACGCGGAACCGGTGACCGACGCGGGCCTGGAGCATCTGCCACTTCCCGGAGATCCGCTCTCCGCGCTGACCGGCCGCATCTCCATCAGCGCGTTCAAGGAGTACAGCGAGCAGCTCATGGACGGCCTGGCCCAGATCGCCGAGCGGCAGGAGGCGGACCTGCTCCTGCTGGGCGTGGCGGGCGCGCAGGGCTCTCATGTCGCCGAGGCGATGGGCGTGCCGAGCATGGGGGTGCACCTGCAGCCGATAGACCCCACGGGTGACTTCCCGCCGGTCATGAGCCTGTTCCGGGGGTCGCTCGGGCGCTGGGGGAACCGCAGGGCGGCCCGGCTCGCGTTCGAGGTGCCCGCCGCCGGCCCGCTGCTCGCCGGGATGAGCACGAAGATGCGGGCCCGGCTCGGGCTGCCCCCGATGACCCCGCGCGACCTCTACCGGCGCCGGGAGAGCACACGCTGGCCGGTCTTCCACGGGATCAGCCCGCTGGTGCTGCCGCGCCCGGCCGACTGGCGGCCGGGGCTGGAGGTCACGGGTTACTGGTGGCCGCTCCAGCCGCGGGACTGGCGGCCGGATCCGGTGCTGCGCGACTTCCTGGCGTCGGGGCCCGCACCGGTCTTCGTCGGCTTCGGCAGCCTGGCGGGCGCGCGGGCCGAGCAGTACACGGATCTGGCCGTGCGGGCGCTGCGGCTAGCCGGGTTGCGCGGCGTGTTGCAGACCGGCCTGCGTGGACGCCTCTCCGACGATGTGCTGGCGGTCGGCGACGTGCCGCACGACTGGCTGTTCCCCCACATGGCCGCCGTCGCCCACCACTGCGGCGGCGGCACCACCGGGAGCGGGGTGCGGGCGGGAGTGCCCGCCGTGGCCGTGCCGGTCATGAACGACCAGCCGTTCTGGGCGTCCAGGCTGACGGCACTCGGCGTGGCCCCGGCCGCGATCCCGTTCCGCCGCCTGACCCCCGCACGCCTGGCCGCCGCCCTCACCACCGCGGTCACCGACCCGGTCTACCGGCAGCGAGCCCAGGCCCTGTCGGTCGGGGTATCGGCGGAGGACGGCGCTGCACCCGTCGTCGAGGCGGTGAACCGGCTCCGGGTCGCCCGCGGGCCCGGCCGCCGAACAGCGTGACAGCCGCCGAACATCCGACACGACTCCGGCGGACAGGCGTTCGGCGCAGCGAACCCCTTGTTCCGGGGACCGGGGTTCCCCAGAGATCAGGTGGCGTCCACCGAACCGGACCTCCTCCACCCGGCCGACGGGCAGCGCCTCCCCATCACCGGCTTCGGCCTGGCGACCTCCCCCGCGATCACCCGGCAGGATCGAGCCCGACGGGCGCCTGAGGCGGTCTGACCGCGGCGACGCTGCCGTACGACCGGCCCTTGAGGACCGGCACGGCGAACCGGGTGGACATCTCATCGAAGTCGGAGTGGTCCGAGGCGATGCCCACGCGCCGCTGGATCCCGGCGTTGTTGATCAGTACGTCCAGCTCCGGCATGACCTGCCGGACGTGGTCGGCGAGACGCCGGCGGTCCTGCGGGACGCCGACGTCGTTGGTGAAAGTCTCGATGCCGGGCACGTGGTCGGCCACCGAGGCGAGCCGGTCGGCGCTTCGTCCCGTGATCATGACGCGGTGTCCGGCCGCGTGGTAACGGCGGGCCAGGCCGAGGCCGATTCCCGAGCCGCCGCCGGTGATCAGTACTGAGGACTTCCCCGGTGTTGTCATGTAAACAAGGCTTCCACTCGTCTGTTTACATGACAACTCGGCACGTAATCTGGGACGCATGACACATCCGCTCGACCCGGCCGAGACAGCGCGCTGGACCGCGTGGAAACGCGCCCACGACACCGTACTGGAGGCCATCGGGGAGGAAATCCGCCACGTCGCGGGCATCTCGGTGGCCGACTTCGCCGTTCTCTCCCGCGTCATCGAGAACGGCGGCGGGCGCATGCCCAGCAGGAACTGGGCGCCATGCTCGACTGGAAGCGCGCCCGCCTCTCCCGCCAGCTGACCCGCATGGCCGAACGGGGCCTGCTGCGACGCGAACCGGGCAGCGGCCGGCAGCAGATCGTCGCCGTCACGCCCCAGGGCTCCTCCGCCCTGGTCGCCGCGCGTCCGGCCCACGCCCGGGCGGTCCGCCGCACACTGCTGGAGCCCAGCGCCTCATTCGGCGGCGGCTTCTGGGAAACCGTCCACGACATCACCGCCGGCACCCAGGGGCCCGCACATTGACGATCACAACGATCGCGCCCCTTTACAAAGTAGATCGAATAAGGGCGGGCGGTCATTCCCCGCGCGTGCCGTACAGCTCGGAGAGCCTGGCGACGGCGGCGGCCATCTGGGCGCGCAGCTCGGGCGGCCCGAGGACCTCGACGTCGCCGCCCAGGCGTAGCAGCTGCCAGCAGGCGTGCTTGACGGACTCGGTCGGCAGGCGCAGGACGACCCAGCCGTGCTCGTCGGGCGGACCGGCCGCGGCGAGCGCGGGGTCGGCGGTCTCCGCGCCGAGGGTGTAGCGCAGCATCGGCTCGACGCCGGGCGCCATCCGGACCAGGGCCTCACCGGTGTACATCCGCGCCCGGAACTCCTCGGTGTAGCGCTGCCAGTACGCCGTCAGGTCGAAGTCGCCGGGGCGCTCGAAGCGCCCGCCCAGGAGCTCGGCGGAGAGGATCCGCTCCACCTTGTAGGTGCGCGGCGCTCCCCCGTCGGCGGCGGCCACCATGTACCACGACCCTCCCTTCAGGACCAGGCCGTAGGGGTGGGCCAGGCGCTCGACGTCGCGCGGCCCCCAGCGACGGTAGACCATGCGCAGCGGCCGCTGGTCCCACACCGCCTCGGCGACCTCGCCGAGGAAGGACGGCGCCTTGTCGGCACCGCGATACCAGCCGGGAATGTCCAGGTGGAAGCGCTCGCGCATCCGGGAGGCGTGGAAACGCGGCTCGGGCGGCAGCGCGGCGAGCATTTTCAGCTCGGCGTTGGCGGCCACCTCCCCCAGCCCGAGCTCGGCGGCGGGACCGGGCAGCCCGGCGAGGAAGAGCGAGGAGGCCTCCTCGGTGGTCAGGCCGTTGAGCCGGGTGCGGTAGCCGTCCAGCAACCGGTACCCGCCGGCGGGCCCGCGGTCGGCGTACACCGGGACCCCTGCCGACGACAGCGCCTCCACATCCCGGTAGATCGTCCGGATCGAGACCTCCAGCTCCCCCGCCAGCTCGGGGGCCGTCATCCGCCCCCGGGTCTGCAGGAGCAACAACAGGGACAACAGACGGCTGGCACGCACGACACCCATTGTCGACCCTCCACACGGGTCGGTGCCACGGGCCCGAACAGCCCCGGACGACGCGCCGGGACCATCGGGCGGCGGGTGAGGCCGCCCTCGTTGTCACCGAGAGCCCATCCGCCGGGACCCGTCGCACCGGCCCGAACGGAGGACCCTGCCCCGCGATTTGCTAATCTCACATCATCGATGTTCAAATAAACACATGGAGAGTTCAGATCGGATCAGGGCGATCATGTCCGCACTACGCGTCAGCGACGCCGTCTCGGTGGCGGAACTGGCGGTCGAGCACGCCGTGTCGGAGATGACCATCCGCCGCGACCTGGACGAGCTCGCCCAGCAGGGCGTGGTCAGACGGATCCGCGGCGGCGCGGTGAGCCTGCTGCTGCGCGGGGAGGAGCCACCCTTCGGGGTGCGCGAGCGCGAGGCGGTGGAGGTCAAGCAGCGGATCGCCGTCGAGGTCGCGGCGCTGCTCGCCGACGGCGAGGCCGTGCTGCTGGACGGCGGCACCACCACCCTGGAGATCGCCCGCGCGCTCCGAGACCGCCGCATGACGGTCCTGCCGCTCTCCCTGCAGTCGGCCGGCGAGCTCAGTACGGCTCCGCGAATCCGCCTGGTGCTTCCCGGGGGCGAGGTCCGTCCCGGCGAGCTGAACTTCACCGGCCCGCTGACCGAGAGCTCCATCCGCTCCCTGCGTTTCGACACCGCGATCATCGGCTGCTGCGGGCTGTCCGCCGAGCACGGCCTCACCGCCCACGACCTGTCCGACGTCGCCGTCAAGCAGGCCGCCATCGCCTCGGCCCGGCGCGTCATCGTCGCGACCGACTCCGGCAAGTTCACCCGCACCGCCTTCGGCGCCGTCTGCCCCCTGGCCCATCTCGACATGCTCGTCACCGACACCGCGCTCCCCGGCTCCGAGCACGACGCCCTCACCGCCGCGGGCGTCGCCGTCCGCACCGTCTGACCGGGTCTCCCCGTGATGCCGCCTCGTCACCACCGCCTGACTGGAGCCCCTCCATGACGCACGTCCTCCCCCTCGACCGGGCCACGCTCGTCCGCGGCCGGATCGCGCTCTACCTGCTCTTCCTGCTCTCCGGCATGGCCATCGGCACCTGGACGGCACGAATTCCAGCGATCAAGCAAGAGCTGGGACTGAGCGACGGCCAGCTCAGCATCGGACTGCTCGGCATCGCCGCCGGGGCGCTCGCCGGCATGCAGGTGGTCGGCCGCCTGGTCGACCGCTACGGCAGCGTCAAGGTGATGGTGCCGATGGCGTTCGCGCAGAGCGTCGTTCTGATCCTGCCCGCCTACATGCCGAACCTGGTCGCCCTGGCCCTCGCGCTGTTCGCCTTCGGCGCCGTGCACGGCACGCTGGACGTGTCGATGAACGCCAACGCCGTCGAGGTCGAGCAGGCCACGGGCCGGCCGATCATGTCGTCGTTCCACGCGGTGTTCAGCATCGGCGGGTTCCTCGGCGCGACCTCCGGCGGGCTGCTGGCCCACGCCGCGTTCAGCCCCGGCACCACGTTCGTCGCGGTCGCCGTCGTGATCGTCGCGCTCGCGTTCTGGGCGGCCCGCTGGGCGCTCTCCCTGACCGCCGAGCCCGCTCCGGCCGGTGCCGGCCCGGCGGGCAAGAACCACGGCGTGCTCCTCCTGGGCGTCCTCGCGTTCTGTTGCATGATCGGCGAAGGCGCGGCGGCCGACTGGAGCTCGGTCTACCTGCTTGAGGACCTCGGCAGCTCCGCCGGATTCGCCGCGGCCGCCTACGCCGCCTTCTCCATCATGATGACCGCGGGCCGGCTCGCCGGAGATCGGCTGGCCGTCTGGCTGGGCCCGGTGACACTCGTACGCGGCTGCGGGGTGCTGGCCGCCTCGGGCCTCGGCCTGGCTCTGCTGATCGGTCATCCGATCGCCGGAGTGATCGGCTTCGGCTGCTTCGGCGCGGGACTGTCCTGCATCGTCCCGCAGGTCTTCTCCGCGGCCGGACGGCGCGACCCGGTCCGCGCCGGACAGGCACTGGCCCGCGTGGCGAGCCTGGGATACGTGGGCTTCCTCAGCGGCCCCGTGCTGATCGGCGGCGCCGCCGAACTCCTGGGCCTCCCCCGCGCGCTGGCGATCCCCGCCCTGTTGGCCCTGTTCGTGGCGTTGGCGGCGTTCGCGCTCAGGACCAGGCCCTTCACAAAGTAAACAGACGACGGGCCATATCGGGGGTGCGACCACCCGGCCGGTCCGCGGGCGGCCTCGGGGGCTCCTCGTATGACAGTCTCCGCCCGGCCGGAAAGAACGTGGCCGGGCCCTTCATCCGGAGGTCGTGGAGAAGCGGCTCAAGGTCTCCGTCGCCGACCACGCCCCCGTGGTGAACGGGAACCGACCGGCACGGGCCCGGCTATCCGGAGAACTGCTCGTAGCCGAGCTTGGCCACCAGCGCGACCACCACGCAGAGCAGGACGACCCGCACGAACCCGGCGCCCCGGCGCAGGGCCATCCGGGCACCGAGCTGAGCCCCGGCGACGTTGCACACGGCCATGGCCAGGCCGAGCAGCCACAGCACGTGGCCCTGGGAGGCGAAGACCAGCAGGGCGCCCAGGTTCGTGCACGAGTTGATGATCTTGGAGTGGGCCGAACCGCCCACGAAGTCCATGCCGAGGATCGTCGTGAAGGCGATGACCAGGAAGGTGCCCGTGCCGGGGCCCAGGATGCCGTCGTAGAAGGCGATCCCCACGCCGGTGACGGCGATCACGGCCAGGGCGCGGGCACGGGTGCGCAGTTGAAGCCGGAGGTGGGTGCCGAAAGCCGGGCGCAAGGTGACGAACAGCGCCACGCCGATCAGGACGGCCATCACCAGCGGGGCCAGCGCGTCCGGGGAGATGACCGTCGCCGACACGGCGCCGAGCCCGGCGAACGCCACCGCGCTCAGCCCGGCGGGCACCGCGACCCGTCTGTCGATCTTCGTGGTCCTGGCGAAGGTGACGGCGGCCGACGCCGTGCCGAAGATGGAGGCGAACTTGTTGGTGGCCAGCGCGTGGACCGGCGAGACCCCCGCCAGCAGGAGCGCGGGAAGTTGCAGCAGCCCTCCCCCGCCGACCACCGCGTCGACCCATCCCGCTCCGGTCGCGGCAACCAGCAACAGGACAATATCCGCTACACCCACCAAAACCCCCGAGTCATGAAATCGCCCGGCAGAGCGTATCGGCATGCCCCTCGGCGCGACGACGCCCTCCCCCGGAACGAAAAAACGGCCGTCCCGGCCCGCGTGGGAGCGCACAGGCCGGGGGCGACCGACGAGGCGGCGGCCGGTACGGCGGGCGGCCGTACCGGCCCTCCTCCTGCGAGGGGACGACCCGCTTTTCGCGGGACGGCGAGGTGATCAGGTCGTGCGTAGCCACACCGCGGTGTCGGAGGGAAGCTCGTCGCCCTCGATGGGGCCGCTGGCCAGCAGGACGGCCTCGTGGGGCGGCAGCCTCACGGGGTCGGCGGCCAGGTTGACGACGCAGGTCAGACCGGACTCCCGGGTGAAGGCGAGCACCTCGGGACCGAGGTCCAGCCAGGTGATGCCACCGTCGTCAAGCCACTCGCGCCGAAGGTGCAGGGCGGTGCGGTAGAGGTTGAGCATCGACCCCAGATCGGCCTGCTGGGCCTCGACGGTGACCTTCTTCCAGGCCTCCGGCTGCGGCAGCCACGGCGTCCCCGTTCCGAACCCGAACGGCGCCTCGTCTCCCGACCAGGGCAGCGGCACGCGGCAGCCGTCCCGGCCGATGACGGTGTGACCCGAACGGTGCCACATCGGATCCTCACGGAACGCGTCGGGGATGTCCTCGACCTCCGCCAGGCCGAGTTCCTCTCCCTGGTAGATGTAGACGCTGCCGGGCAACGCCATGGCGAGCAGCGCCGCCGCCCTGGCGCGACGGTAGCCGAGCTCGAGGTCGGACGGCGCCCCGTCCCTGCGGTTACCGTTGTCCCAGGAGGTGTCGGCCCTGCCGTACCGCGTGACCGGGCGGACGACGTCGTGGTTGGACAGCACCCAGGTCGCCGGAGCGCCGAGTGGCTGGTGCGTGGCCAGGGTCTGCTCGATCGACGTGCGCAGCGCGGCCGGGTCCCACGGGCTGCCCAGGAAGTCGAAGTTGAAGGCGGTGTGCAGCTCGTCGGGGCGCAGGTAGCGGGCGAAACGCTCCTGGTCGGGGAACCAGACCTCGCCGATCAGAAGCCGCTCGTCGTACTCGTCGCACAGGCGGCGCCAGCTCCGGTAGACGTCGTGCACCTCGGGCAGGTCGGTGTAGCCCTCGGGGTCGCCGCCGTCGAAATCCTTGACCAGCACGGCGGCCGAGTCGATGCGGATGCCGTCGACACCGCGGTCGAACCAGAACCGCAGCACGTCGTGGAACTCCTGGTGCACCTCCGGGTTGGTCCAGTTGAAGTCGGGCTGCTCGGGAGCGAACAGGTGCAGGTACCACTGCCCGTCGGGAACCTGCGTCCAGGCCGGGCCACCGAAGATGGACTTCCAGTCGTTCGGCTCGTCCTGGAACCAGAACCGGTTCCTGGCCGCCGACCCCGGTCCGGCGGCCAGAGCCTCCTGGAACCAGGCGCTCTGGTCGGAGCTGTGATTGGGCACCACATCGATGATGATGCGGATCCCCAGCTCGTGCGCCTCCTCGATGAACCGCTCCGCCTCGGCCAGCGTCCCGAACGACGGCTCGATGTCCCGGTAGTCGGCCACGTCGTAGCCGCCGTCGGCCATCGGTGACGGATACCAGGGGTTCAGCCAGATCGCGCCGATCCCCAGGTCTGACAGATAGGGCAGGCGACTCCGCAGGCCGGCCAGGTCCCCGATCCCATCACCGTTGCCATCGGCGAAACTCCGCAGATAGACCTGGTAGATCGCGGCTCCCCGCCACCACGTTTCCGACATGCTGGAACAACTCCTCGCGGTTGAGTGTGGGTGACGAAGTCAGCCCTTGAGGCTGCCGGCCGTGAGGCCGGCCATGATGCTGCGCTGGAAGATGAAGAAGACGACCATGGTCGGGATGCTCGCGATCACCAGCGATGCGATGAGCACGTTCTGCGGCATCTGCGAGGAGAGCGAGGCGATGCCGATGCTGATGGACATCTTTTCGCTGTCCGGCAGGACCAGCAGCGGCCAGACGAAATCCCGCCAGACGTTCACGACGGTGAGGATGGACACCACACCGAGGATGGGCCGGGAGATCGGCATCACCACCGACCACAGGGTGCGCCCCGGCGACGCGCCGTCGATCTCGGCGGCCTCGAGCAGTTCCCTGGGGATCGAGTCGAAGAACCGCTTGAGCAGGAAGATGTTGAAGCCGTTGGCCGCGGCCGGCAGCCAGATCGCCCACGGGGTGTTGAGCAGGTTCCAGCCGAAGATCGGCAGGTCCTTCACCGTCAGGTACGCCGGGAGCATGATGACCATGGGCGGGATCATCAGCGTCGCCAGCATCAGGGCCAGGATGACCTTGCCGAATATCGGGCGGAGCTTGGACAGGGCGTAGGCCGCCGTGACGTCGATGGCGAGCGTCAGCAGCCAGGCGCCGCCCGCGTAGAGGGCGGTGTTGCCGAGCAGCGTGCCCAGGCCGAGCAGGTCCCACGCCTCCAGGTAGCCGTCGAAGGAGATGTGCTCCGGCAGGAAGGTCGGCGGGATCGCGTTGAGTTCCTCGGCGGACTTCATCGCACCGGTGATCATCCAGTAGAGCGGGAAGACGAACGCGGCGGTGAAGCTCACCACCACGACCACCAGCACGATCCAGTAGATGATCCGGCCGCGGGTGGTGTTGAGCTGGTGCGGCGAGACCACGGTGCGGAACTGCGTGTTCATCGTCTTGCGGGGACGCCGGGGCGCGCGCCTGCGATGGTCCTTCCCCGCGGGTGCGGGCGGCGTGCCGGCGGGGCGGCCCGGGGTGATGGTGATGTTGGACACGGTTATCCCCTCACACCGTGTTGTCGCGCGAGAGGCGCAGGTAGATGGCGGAGAACGTCATGAGCACGATCATGAGCATCAGGCCGAGCGCGTTGCCGGCGTTGAGGTTGCCGAAGTTGAAGGCGTACTGGTACATGAGGTAGACGACGCTGATCGTGGCGTCCTCGGGGCCGCCTCCGGTGAGCAGGTAGGGCTCGATGAAGACCTGCATGGTCGCCACGATCTGCAGCATCAGCATCACCAGCAGGATCAGCTTGGTCTGCGGGATCGTGACGTGCCTGATCCTCTTGAAGAGGCCGGCGCCGTCGAGCTCGGCGGCCTCGTACAGCTCGCTCGGGATGGTCTGCAGGGCGGCGAGGTAGATCAGCGTGCCGCTGCCCAGGTTCATCCAGGTGGAGACGATGACCAGCGAGATCAGCGCGGTGCTGGTGGAGTTGAGCCACTGCAGCCCCGGCAGGCTGAAGAAGCCGAGAATCTGGTTGAACAGTCCGTAGTCGGGGTCGTAGAACCACTGGAACAGCAGGACGCCCACCGCGGGCGGCAGCATGACCGGCAGGTAGACGATGAAGCGCAGGTAGGCGCGCGCGTGCCGCAGCTCGTTGAGGACGAGCGCGATGACGAAGGGGATCGCGTAGCCGCACAGCAGGGCCAGCAGGGTGAACAGCGCGGTGTTGATCCAGGCGGGCGCGAAGGCCGGATCGTTGAAGACCGTCCGGAAGTTCTCCAGCCCCACCCACACGGGCGGGTCCACGAAGTTGGTCTGCTGGAAGCTGAGGATGACCTCCCAGACCATCGGGTACCAGGAGAAGAACGCGAAACAGATCAGCGCGCCACACAGGAAGCCGTAGGCGGTCAGATTGCGTTTGACAGAGCGCCGCCGTTTCGTGGGCTGCCGCTGCTTGCGGTCCGCTACCGGGGTACTCACTGTGGTCATCGTTGTGTTTCCGATCTCGACATGATTGCCGGGGCGCCGGCCGTGCGCTGGTGACGGTCGGCGCCCCGGGGTATCGAACGGTCAGCCCTTCGAGGTCAGCAGAGAATTGACCTTCGTCTCGGCGTCGGCGAGAAGCTGATCGATGTTGGCGTCCTGGCGGGTGAGCACGGCCGACATCGGGGTGTCGAGAATCTTGTAGATCTCCTGCGCGTACGGACCCGGCTCCGCCTTGGCCGGGATGCCCTTGGAGCCCTCCACCCAGCCGGCGAACTGCGCGGCGTCGATGTTGGCGTTCGCCTTGCGCAGCTCGTTGACGGCCTGGCCGGACGGGGTGTCCGCGCCGTACAGGTCGGGGTAGGGCTGGCCGACGGTCAGGTCAGCGCCCTTGGCCCGCACGTAGTCGAGCTGGCCCTTGCCCGGGGTGAGGAACTCGTACTCGATCCACTTGATACCGGCCTTGATCTGCTCCGGGGTGGACTTCGGGTTGATCATGTAGCCGGCGCCGCCGTTGAACAGGCTCTTGGCCTCGGGCAGCGCGGTGACCGCGTAGTTCTCGAACTTGCCGCCGAAGTCGTTGCGCAGCCCGATGAGGACGTCGGGCGCACCCAGCATCATGCCCATCTTGCCGGCGCCCATGGCCTTCATCAGGGCCGGCCAGTCGATGTAGAGGCGGGACCCCATGCTGTTGTCGGCCCAGCGCATCTGCTTGAGGTTCTCCAGCACGGCCTTGCCCTCGGGGGTGTTGAAGGCGGCCTTCGTGCCGTCGTCCGTGATGACCGAGCCACCGCGGCCGTAGAGGGAGGCGGTGAAGTGCCAGCCGCCGACGTTGTTGCCGCTGTACTCGCCGAACCCGACGTAACCGGCACCGAGCCCGGCGATCTTCTTCGCGGCGGCCTGCACTTCGGCCCACGTCTTGGGCGGGGTGTTCGGGTCGAGGCCGGCCTTGGTGAAGACCTCCTTGTTGTAGACCAGGCCCATGCCGTAGCCGTCGGTCGGCAGGCCGTAGACCTTGCCGTCCTTCTTGAAGAGGTCCAGGGAGCTGTTGTAGTCGGCGAACGTCTTCAGCTCGCTGGTGTAGGGCGTGAGGTCGGCGGCCTGCCCGCTCTCCATGAGGCGGCCCACGTTCGGGAAGTTGACGTAGAAGACCGTCTCAAGCTCGCCACCGGCGAGCTTGGCCTCGAAGGTGCGCGGCTCGTAACAGGGGAAGGCGTCGGTGGCCTTGGAGATGGTGATGTGGGGATACAGCTTCTGGAAGGCCGCGATGTCCTCTTCGAAGGTCGCGCGCTGTGCCGCGTTCGTCTTCGGCGGCATGCAGTTGACCGTGATCGACACCGGCGCCTCCCCGCCGGCCGCGGTGCCACTCGAGGAGGCGGTGGGAGCGGTTCCGGAGCTGTTGGAGTCGCTGGAGCCGCACCCGGCGGCGGTGAGCGCGATCGCTGCGGCTAACAGCATCGAGAGCTTGCGGGATTTCATCGAGGAGACTCCTTGGCGGGTCGGTTGCGAGAAACATATAGAGGCGTGCAGGGAGTAGCAAGAGCTCGTCATCAGTGATGCAAAAAAGTGACAGTGAACGGTCGGCTATCGGTCCGTAATATTCCGGCAACCAGGCGAAATACGGACTGACCTGCAGAAACGGGCATACGACGGAGCAGATGATTGATCGTTTGCATGAAGATGCCCACCGGTGTCGATTTCTTGTGAGGATCTTTAGCGGCGAACTCCGCCGGAGACACCCGCCGACGGCGGTGACCGGGCAACCCGGGCGGCCGGCACGACGGCCCCGAGATGATCAGGCTGCGACAGGCTTGCAGCCCGGAACGGTCACGGGCCACAACGAACGCGCGACCCGCATGCCCCGCGAGCCGGACCGGTCGCGCCGGAAACGGGCCCGCGCCCCGGACCGGTCGGTGGCCGGTGACCGGTCGGTGGCCGGTCGATCAGGAACGGGCCCGCGGAACGGGACGGCACCCCGAGGACCGCCGAACCAAGGCCGCCGGACCGGAACGCGTCCGCGGAACGAGACGGCGCCCGGGACCGCCGGACGGCAACGGCCGGCTCGCGGCGGACCCGCGGAGCGAGACCGCCGGGCCGGAGCGATCAGGCCGCGGACCGGGGACGGGGTGAGGCCCGGGTGAGGCGGGGGCGGCCTTCAGGCCGCCAGGGGCTTGCGGATCGCCGGGGCGGTGGAGGCGCGCACCACCAGTTCGGGTTCGAACAACAGCTCGTCCCCCTGCACGGCGGCCGCGTCGATCTGGGCGATGAGCAGGTCCACCGCCGCGCGGCCCATCGCGTCGATCGGCTGGCGCACCGTGGTCAGCGGCGGATCGGTGCAGTTCATCAGGGCCGAGTCGTCGTACCCGATCACGGAGATGTCGCGCGGCACCGTCAGTCCCGCGCGTCTGGCGGCACGTACCGCCCCCAGGGCGAGCAGGTCACTGGCGCAGATGAGGCCGGTGAAGCCCCGCCGTACCAGCCTGGCGGCGGCGGCGTGTCCCCCCTCCAGCGAGAACATGGCGTGCTCGACGGACTCCGGGCCGAACTCGAGGCCGTGGACCTGCGCGTACGCGGCGAAGGTGTCCAGCTTGCGGCGGGAGGGCATGTGGTCGGAGGGACCCATCACCATTCCGATGCGTTCGTGCCCGAGGGCTCGCAGGTGCCCGGCCGCCATCTCCGCGGCGGCGACGTCGTCGCAGGAGACCTGCGGGAAGCTGAGATGCTCGACCGCGGCGTTCACCAGGACGGTGGGCAGGCGCCGTTCCAGGATCCGTTCGTAGTGCTCGTGGGAGGCGTCCCCCTGGGCGTACATCCCGCCGGCGAAGACCACCCCCGAGACGTGCTGGGACAGCAGCAGGTCGACGTATTCGGACTCCGACACCCCGCCCACGGTCCGGGTGCACAGCACGGAGGTGAAGCCCTGCTGGGCGAGCGCGCCGCCGACGACCTCCGCGAACGCGGGGAAGATCGGGTTCTGCAACTCGGGGAGAACCAGGCCCACCAGCCGGGCGCGGTCACCGCGCAGGCGGGTCGGGCGCTCGTAGCCGAGGACGTCGAGTGCCGTCAGCACGGCGTCCCTGGTCGCGTCCGAGACGCCACGCTTGCCGTTGAGCACGCGACTCACCGTCGCCTCGCTCATCCCGACCTTCTTGGCTACCTCAGCAAGCCTGCGCGTCATGGACGCAAGTATACGACAGACTGCGCAAGCATTTACACAAATTTTGCGACCGAGTGTCATACCAAATGGGCAGAACCTCGCACCGGGGGTGCCAAATGAGAACTCTATGCCCTATTGGGCATAATTTCCGGCGCTTCGGATGGCACTTTTTGATCCTTGGGGGCGCCACCCTCCCTCCGGCGGGGCTGGACCGGTCCAGGTACCCCGGACTCGCGACGTGAGGGTGACGAATATCACCCAGTTCTTTGCCATATAAGCATGAAATATTGCAGATATATGGCCGATCTTCTATGGGATAGGCATCGCCTGGTTCCGGAGCTTTGTCGAAACAGCGGCATCACCCTGTCCCTGACCAGGGGCAAGGCCATGGGTCAGGAGACCCGGACGAGCGCGGACGCGACTCGGGACGAGGGGGGAAGCGCGCCGCGCGGAGACATCACCCCTGGTCCGGCGGCGGCTGCCATGATCCGGCCGGCGAGCGCACGTAGCGACCGGGCTCGAACCGCCCCGTCCGCAAGACGATCTCCAACACCAACGTCAGGTCGAGGAGCAGTCCGTCATAGCGGGACTCGGCGGCCGGATCGTGCGCGCCGTCGGTCCGGCCGTCCACGGTGGCGGCGATGTCGCCGTACACGTCCAGGCTTCCGAACGGCGTCCAGCGGTCCAGGCCGGGAGCCCCGCCCACCCCCTCCGAGCCCTCCCACGTGATGCGCGCGCGGCGCAGCAACGCGAGGTGCTCCGGCAGGACATCGAACGGGAACTCCTCGGTCATCTCCAGCGGGCCTCGATAGGTCATACCGCCATCCTGCCATCTGACCGTTTTGTCCTATTTATTGCTTTCTGAAGGCCGGCCGCACCGGCGCGCCGGCAAGGCCTACGGCTCCCGCGCCCACCGCGCCCACCTGCGACGGCGTGGCATCCGCTGCACCATCCCGGAAAAGACCGATCAGCTCCGCCACCGCAAGAACCGCGGGATCCGTGGTGGCAGGCCACCGAAGTTATGCAAGCTCGACCACCGGGAGCCGGCACGCCGTGGAATGCGGGATCAACCGACTCAAGCGCCACCGAGCCGTGGCCACCCGATATGACAAACTCGCCGTCCGCTTCGAGGCCACCGTCATCATCGCCACCATCAACGAGTGGCTGTGACCGTGGAACGCGGATCAGGCAACCGAGCGGATCTTCCCCTCGGTCACCCGACGCAGCGTCGCCGCCAACCGGTCGCGTGCCTCGATCTGGACGGCAATGCGCTCATCAAGGACGGCGAGGCGATCCAGCGCGATCTGAATTCCCCTGTCCGACGGTGGCGCGGCCACCACGTCACCATCCAGGCACGGCAGGAACGCACGGACATCTCCCAGGGTGAGACCGGCGACCAGCAAATGGCGGATGTTACGGACCCGCACCACCACGTCCTCGTCGTAGATCCGGTAGCCGTTGGGTGCCCGTCTGGAGGTGATCAACCCCTCATCCTCGTAGTGCCGAAGCGCACGCGCGGTCGTGCCCGTGGCCTGTGCCAACTCGCCGATACGCACCGACCCCACCTCCGCCGCCAGTCCTATCACGCGACCACCGCCCCGCCGTCCACCGGGAGCACCACTCCCGTGACGAACGAGGCCTGCGGCGAGGCGAGTTGCGTGATCGCCCACGCCACCTCTTCGGGGCGACCGATCCGTCCCAGCGGCGTGTGGGCCATCTGCCACTCCCTGACCGCGGTCATCCGCTCAGGCGACAGCCCTTGATGCTCACCGATCGGGGTATCGATCCCGCCGGGTGCCACCGCGACCACCCGGACCCGGCGTGGCGCCAACTCCACCGCCCAGCTACGGGTGAGCAGTTCCAGGGCGACCTTCGTCGCCGCATACACCGAGTTGCCCGGCCAAGCACGCTGCCCGACCGACGTGCTCACGTTCACAATCACTCCGCCACGAATCTCCAGCGCGGGCAACGCGGCCTGCGCCAGCAGCATCGGCGCGACCAGGTTCGTCGCCATCTGCGTTTCGATCAAATCCCGGGTCAGCATCCCGAGCGCCGCGCTGCGAACGATCCCCGCGTTGTTGACCAGCACGTCCAACCGGCCGTGTGAATCCATGACGCCGCGCACGATCTTCTCCGCGGCATCCTCGGCGGTGACGTCAGCGATCACCGGATGGATGCTGTCATAGCCGGTCGCGACCTCCGCCAGCGGCTCCGCCCTGCGGCCCACCGCCACTACCTGCGCGCCTTTGCCCGCGAACATCCGCGCCGTCGCACGGCCGATGCCCGTGCCGGCTCCGGTAACGATAACCACCATGTCCTGCAGTGAGCTGTCCATGCGAGAAATCTTCAGACCATGACGCCAATGACAAGGTCAAGACGGCCGACACTTTTCCCGGCCGAACTACACATCAGCCACTACACCGACTTCTGAAACACGCCCTGGGCTCGGATGCGCTGTGGCTCATTGGGGATGCCGATTCCTTCAGGAGGCCGAACAACTCGTCGATCCGTCCGCCGACGACGGAGCGCAGGTGCGCGGCGAGACAGTCCCAATCTTCGTGCGTCGGTGCTTGTCCGGGTGGCAGAGCGGTGAGTGCTTCTCGGATTTCGGCTGACGGCCGTCGTCGATGACTTCATCATCGCCATCGCGCCGCCGTCCGCACAGTGCGACCTGGGTTTCGGCGACGTCGAACGACCAAGGAACGTCGCACCAGGCGTGTTCACAAATCAGCTCCAGGCTGTCCGAGTTGAATGCCATCATGTGGGACGTGATGAACGAAACGGACGTATTGAAAGTGCTTGACGCCCTGGAGGAGGCCGATCTCACGGCCTGGGTCGACGGCGGATGGGGCATCGACGCTCTCGTCGGCCAGACGACGCGGGAGCATTCGGATCTTGATCTGGTTATATCATTGCCGCAGGTGGAGGCCGTTCGGATGGTCCTGGGCCGGCTCGGATATGACCGCCTTCTTCGGGACTGGCCGCCGGCCGCCGTCGCCGTCGCCGATGCGCGAGGACGTGAGATCGACCTGCATCCAATCACCCCTGCCCCTGACGGCGGCGGAACACAAGCGCAGCCCGACGGGAGTTCCTTCTACTATCCACCTCCCGTCCGAGGCATGATCAAAGATCGTCCGGTCTCCTGCGTCGATGCCTCGACACAGGTTCGTTGTCATCTTGGTTACCAACCTTCGGAGAAGGACCACCAGGACATGCTCCGCTTGCATGCAGCGACCGGGGTGGAACTCCCGGCCCGATTTCAGCCGCGCTGATCGGTTTCCCACCTCACTTTCGAAACAGGCCTCAGGAGACCCCGGCGCGGCGCCACCCCCTCCCCTGGGCCGGCGTGAGCGCTCTCCCCGGAGGGTGAAGGATCAGCCCTCGGCGAGCAGGGCGCGTGCGGCGGATTCGATGTGCCGCACGTCGATGCCCGCCGCGGCCAGCAGCTCCTCGGTGGTGCCCGAGCCCGGCAGTTCCCGGACGGCCAGGTGGGCGAGGCGCAAGGTCTGCGCCCCCTCGCTCAGCAGGGCGTCCGTCACGGCCGAGCCGAGGCCGCCCTCGGGATGGTGGTCTTCGGCCACGACGAGCCGGCCCTGGGTGGCCGCCACGGCAGCATGGAGTGTTCGGCTGTCGGCGGGCTTGACCGAGTACAGGTCGATCACGCGAGCCTGAATGCCGTCCTGGGCCAGCCGGTCGGCGGCGGCCAGGCAATGGTGAACGGTGACCCCGGCGCCGATCAGGGTCACCGCGTCGGCCGAACCGGACCGCAGAACCTTGGACCCGCCGACGGGGAAGGTGTCGTCTTCGTCGTAGAGGACGGGGTAGGCGCCGCGAGTGGTCCTGAGATAGCTGACGCCGGAGGTGTCGGCCATGGCGCGCACGAGGGCGGCGGTGCTGGTGGCGTCGCTGGGATAGAGAACCGTCGACCCCTGAACGGCCCGCATCATCGCGAGATCCTCCAGGGCCATCTGGGACGGCCCGTCGGCGCCGATCTCGACGCCCGCGTGCGAGCCGACGAGACGCACGTTCGCCTGTGAGACGGCGGCCATCCGGATGAAGTCGTAGGCCCGGGTGAAGAACGCCGCGAAGGTGGAGGCGAAGGGAATGTAGTGACGGACGCTGAAGCCGACCGCCGAGGCGACGAGCTGCTGTTCGGCGATGAACATTTCGAAGTAGCGGCCGGGGTACGCCTTGGCGAACTGTTCGGCGTAGGTGGAGTTGCTCACCTCGCCGTCGAGGGCGACCACGTTCGGATACTGGTCGCCGAGCGCTGTCAGCGCCTCGCCGTAGGCCTTGCGGGTCGCGATCTTGTCGCCCGGCGAGTACCGGGGCATGAACGACGACGTGCTCGGCTCGGAGGGCGTGATGGCCGGGGCGGCGGCCGCGTCGGGCAGCGGACCGCGCACCACCAGGTTGCTCTCGCCGCCGAGTTCGGCGATGGCCCGCACGGCCATGTCCTTGGGGAACGGCTTGCCGTGCCAGCCCTCGTGGTCTTCGACCTCGGAGAATCCGCGGCCCTTGACGGTACGGGCGAGGATCACCGTCGGCTTGGCTCCGCCACCGTCCGCGGCCGTGGTCAACGCGTCGTCGATCTCGGCGAGGTCGTGACCGTCGACGGTCAGCACCCGCGCGCCGAAGGCCTCGGCGCGGCGTGTGTAGGCGTCGATGTCCCAGCCGAGTTCGGTCGGTCCTCGCTGGCCGAGACGGTTGACGTCGACGATCGCGATCAGGTTGGACAACTGGTAGTACGAGGCCTTGTCGAGGGCCTCCCAGATGGAGCCCTCGGCCGTTTCGCTGTCCCCGCACAGCACCCAGACCCGGTAGGGGATCCGATCGAGATGCTTGCCGGCCAGTGCGACGCCGACGCCGACGGGCAGTCCTTGGCCGAGCGAGCCGGTGGCGACGTCGACCCAGGGCAGCACCGGGGTGGGGTGGCCCTCAAGACGGGAGCCGAAGCGCCGGTATCCCGTCATCAGCTCCTCGTCGGACACCACTCCCACTCCCTTGTAGATGGAGTACAGCAAGGGGGAGGCGTGACCTTTGGAAAAGATGAGATGGTCGTTGGCGTCGGAGTGGGGCCGATCCCAGTCGTAGCGCAGGTGACGGCCGACCAGCACCGCGAGGACGTCCGCGGCGGACATGCTCGAGGTCGGGTGCCCCGACCCGGCACTGGTGCTGGATCGAATCGAGTCGACCCGGAGCTGCCTGGCGAACTGCCGCGCCGTGTCGAAATCCGTCCCGGCCGGTGGCCGGCTGTTGCTTTCCATGGCAGACACCCTTTCTGTCGAACTGGTGAGGAACGCTCTTTACGAGACGGACGAATTCGACGCCGCCCGATCCGCGGGCACACCGCGCGGATTCGCGCGACGCCCGCGGCCGGCTCCGGCTGCCCCTTCACCGCGGGCACGGCCGCGGTCCCTTTCGGCCTCGGCGGTGAAACGCGATGAAAACCGGGAAACGCACCGGTCCGATCGATCGCGGCACGTCCTTTTCCGTGTTCCCGGCTCCGCCGGAGACGTGAGCGGCACCCCACGGACCGGCGGCTGCTCCGTCCGACCAGAATCACATCATCTACGTTGATTCTGTCACCAAGCGGACCGTCTTCTCCCATCATCGCCGGTTTCCTTACGCGCGTTCCGCATCACTTGACGACCCGCATAAGCGACGAACAGCCTGTTTTTACCTTTCCCGATAGGCGATTCTATTTTTTGCCGAATGACACCTTTCCCTTGGAAAGAACGCGAATCCATCCCGGGCGGAAAACCCTGACGTGATACTCGGACAAGCAATTTCGGATGGTCGAGGACTTCCCGTTTCCCTTTCCATGGAAAACGGTGCCGTCCGGCGAATCCCCTGCGGTTCCCACGCGGGCCCGGCTCGCCCGGGATTCCCCGCGTGGCGTGGGTCGTCACCGAGATCGCATCCGCGTGGGCGGTGGCGGCGTGGTCGTTTGCGGGCTCCGCGGGGAGGGAGCCCACGGCATCGGCGATTCACGGGGATGATGGGGCGATGACCGAACGACTGGTGGTGATCGGCGGCGACGCCGCGGGGATGAGCGCGGCCTCCCAGGCGCGAGACAGGCGCGGCCCCGACGACCTGAGGATCGTCGCCTTCGAGAAGGGCAGGCACGTCTCCTACTCCGCCTGCGGGATCCCCTACCTGGTGGGCGGGGAGGTGACCGACGTCAAGGACCTGATAGCCCGCCGGCCCGAGGTCTTCCGGGACGAGCTGTCCATGGACCTGCGGCTGGACAGCGAGGTCGTCGAGATCGACCTGGATCGCCGCGCGGTGGCCGTACAGGATCATCAGGGCGGCACCCGGTACTGGGAACCGTTCGACCAGCTCGTCGTCGCCACCGGCGCCGTGCCGCACCGCCCCGAGCTGCCCGGCGCCACGGCGGAGGGGGTGTACGGCGTGCAGAACCTGGACGACGGCATCGCGCTGCTCCAGGAGCTGGAGAACCGGCGCCCGCGCACCGCCGTGGTGGTCGGCGGCGGATACATCGGGCTGGAGATGGCCGAGGCGCTGGTACGGCGAGGGCTGAAGGTGTCGCTCATCGACGCCGCCGAGCAGCCGATGAGCACGCTCGACCCGGACATGGGCGCCCTGATCGCCGACGCCCTGCGCGGCCTGGGGGTCGAGGTGTACCTGGGCGAGCGCATCGAGGGCTTCTCCGAGTCCGGCGGGCGGGTCACCGCCGCCTGCACCGAGAACCGGGCCGTGCCCGCGGACCTCGTCGTCCTCGGTCTCGGCACCCGCCCGAACAGCGCGCTGGCCGAGGCCGCCGGCATTCCCGTCGGCGAGACCTCCGGGATCCGGACCGACCGGCGGATGCGCACCGCCGTCGAGGGCGTCTGGGCGGCCGGTGACTGCGTCGAGACCTTCCACCTGGTCTCACGGCGGCCCGTCGCGATCGCGCTCGGCACCCACGCCAACAAGCAGGGGCGCACCGTGGGCGTCAACATCGGCGGCGGGTACGCCGCCTTTCCCGGAGTCGTCGGGACCGCGGTTTCCAAGATCTGCGAGTACGAGGTGGCGCGCACCGGCCTGACGACGGCCGAGGCGGCCGAGGCCGGGTTCGAGACGGCCGAGGAGATCGTGGAGTCCACCACGCGTGCCGGCTACTTTCCCGGTGCCCGCCAGATCAAGATCAAGATGATCGCCGACCGCGGGACGGGCCGCCTGCTGGGCGCCCAGATCGTCGGCCAGGAGGGCGCGGCCAAGCGCATCGACGCCCTGGCCATCGCCGTCTGGCACGAGATGACCGTGGAGGACATGACGGGGCTCGACCTGTCGTACGCTCCCCCGTTCGCACCGGTGTGGGACCCCGTCCTGATCGCCGCGCGTAAGGCGGCCGAGCGCGTCGACCAGCTCAGCCGGAAGGACTGACCCGCTCACGGGGCCGCCGCGACGACGCGAACGATCGACGACGGGGCGGACTCCACAAGGACGCGCGGGAGGCGCCGTCGTCGCGGGCGATCCGTGCCCCGGCGGCACGCGGGGCCCGCGATCACCTGATCGACCGGTCGCGTCCGCCGGGGGAAAAAGCCGGGGCGGCATGATTGGGCCGGATGAGAGCGGGCAAGGGCGAGGAATCCAAGCTTCGATACCGACAAGGAGTGACAATGCTCACATTGACGGACACCGCAGCCCAGGTAATCAGGGATCTCAGCGCCCAGGCGATGGATTCCCCCGACACCGGAGTCCGCATCTCGTCCGAGAGCGACGGCACCGGCTCGCTCGTACTCTCGATCGTGGAACGCCCCGAGTCGACCGACAAGGTGGTGGAGTCGGAGGGTGCCCGGCTCTTCCTCGACCCCCAGGTCGTCGAGATGCTCGACGACAAGTCGCTGGACGCCGACGTCGACGAGGGAGGGGGCGTCGCGTTTCTCGTCACCGAGCAGGCCCCCTGACCATTCCGGGGGAGACACGGCACGCGGCCCCGGTCCCCTTTCGGGGACCGGGGCCGCGGGGCGTTCACCCTGCCCGTCGTCCTGCCCGTCGTCTTCCGGCGGGACGGACCCTCACGTGCCGGCGCTGCTCAGCGCGAGCGGATCGCGCGGCGCCTCGGACCTCGCCTTCTCCATCCGCTCGCCGATCTCCTGAAGGTCCTTGCGCCCCATGGCCTCCCGCACCTGCGGGAACCATTCCTGCTCCTCCTCCTCGACGTGGTGGCGGACATTTTCCATCAGCACGGTGACCTTGGCGTCGAACCGCTCGTCCTTGGGGTCCAGGTCTCTCAGCTCGGAGAGCATCCAGACCACCACGTGATGCTCCTCCACGCTCTCCAGAACGTGCGAGGAGGTCGCGGGCACGCTCTCGCGGGCGGCCGGGTAGAAGATCTCCTCTTCGATGTAGGCGTGAGCGGTGAGCTCCTTGATCATCTGATCGACGAGTTCCCGCTTCTTCTTGTACGCCTGCTCTCCGGCCTTCTCGAACTCCTTGAACAGCTTCTCGACGGTCTTGTGGTCGTCCTTCAGGAGCACGATCGCGTCCACGACGTTCCTTTCGTCTCAGGGTTTTCTTCTCAGGTTTTTCGTCTGGGGTTTCCGGTTCGGGGGCCGAGCGGGGCCTTGGCGGCTCCTTCCCGCCTCCTGTGGAAGATCTCGTAGCCGTGCGGGGTCCGATCCGGGGACGGGGAAGCCGGCGATCACCGCACCCGGGGCAGGACCTCCTTGGCGTAGAACTCGAAGAAGGCGTCCTGCTCCTGGCCGATCTGGCTGATGTAGACCTCGTCGAAGCCCGCGTCCGCGTATTTCTTGATCGCTTCGATGTGCACCGCGGGGTCGGGTCCGCAGGGCGAGCCCTGGGCGGCCTCCTCCTCGGTCACCGTCTCGGCGAGCTCCTCGAAGTGCCGGGGCAGGGGCAGCAGTTGCGCCGCCTCGCCCTTGATGCCCTGGGTCGGCCAGAGCCGGTGCACGGTCTTGCGGGCCGTGGCCTCGTCGGCGGCGTAGCAGACCTTCAGCCCGCCCTGGGCGGGCTTGCCCGCGCCTCCGGCCTTGTGGAACATCTCCACCATCTCCGCGTTCGGGCGGGTGGAGATGTAACCGTCGGCGATGCGCCCGGCCAGCTGCACCGACTTCTCCCCGAAGGCGGACATGTAGACGGGCGGGGGTTCGTCCGGAAGCGTGTACAGCCGGGCGGTGTCGAGCCTGTAATGGGTGCCTCGATGGGTCACGAGCCTTCCGCTCCACAGGTCCCGCATGAGCTCGACCGCCTCTTCGAGCATCTCCAGCCGCTCGGCGGCCGGAGGCCAGCGCGAGTCGACGATGTGCTCGTTGAGTGCCTCCCCGGTGCCGATGCCCAGCCGGAACCGGCCCTCGGACAGGACCGCGCTGGTGGCGGCGGCCTGCGCGATGATCGCCGGATGGATGCGGACCAGCGGGCAGGTGACCGCGGTGGTGATGGGCAGCGAGGTCGCCTCGGCGATCGCCCCGATCACCGACCAGACGAACGAGCTCTGACCCTGGACGTCCAGCCACGGATGGAAGTGGTCGGATATCCACAGTCCCTCGAACCCCGCCTGCTCGGCGCGTTTCGCCTGCCGTACAAGCTCTCGGGGGTTGTGCTCCTCGCTCGACAGGAAATATCCGAAAGCGGTCATTTTCGCCTCCCCAACGATGTGAGCTGCATCGACGTCCCCTATACCCCTGCCGCGAAGGTCAAACGACCGGCCCCGTCCGGGCTCAGTACGGCCAGGCCCAGTCACGGATCTCGGGCGGGTCCTCCCCGTGCTCGCGGGTGTGGGCGCGGGCCCGCAGACGCTCGTCGACCATGTGCTGGCGCAGGTGCGCGGCCCTGGTGCCGAGCCCGGGGACCCGGTCGACGACGTCCATCACCAGGTGGAAGCGGTCGATGTCGTTGAGCATGGCCATGTCGAACGGCGTGGTCGTGGTGCCTTCCTCCCTGTAGCCGCGCACGTGGAAGTTCTCGTGGCCGGCGCGGCGGTAGATCAGCCGGTGGATCAGCCAGGGGTAACCGTGGAAGTCGAAGATGACCGGCCGGTCGGTGGTGAACAGGGCGTCGAACTCGGCGTCGGCCATGCCGTGCGGGTGCTCCGAGGGCTGCTGCAGCCGCATCAGGTCGACCACGTTGATCACACGCACCTTCAGCTCGGGCAGGTGCTCGCGGAGGATGGCCGCCGCGGCCAGGGTCTCCAGGGTGGGCACGTCACCCGCGCAGGCCAGCACCACGTCCGGGTCCTGTCCCGAGTCCGTGGACGCCCACTCCAGGATGCCCAGCCCCCGGGTGCAGTGCGCGACCGCCTCGTCCATCGGCAGCAGGTCGAGCACCGGTTGCTTTCCGGCCACGATCACGTTGACGTAGTCGCGCGAGCGCAGGCAGTGATCCGCCGTCGACAGCAGCGTGTTGGCGTCCGGCGGCAGGTAGACGCGCACCACCGAGGCCTTCTTGTTCATCACCACGTCCAGGAAGCCGGGGTCCTGGTGGCTGAAGCCGTTGTGGTCCTGACGCCACACGTGGGAGGACAGCAGGTAGTTCAGCGAGGCCACCGGCCGCCGCCAGGGGATCCTCTTCGACGACTCCAGCCATTTGGCGTGCTGGTTGAACATGGCGTCGATGATGTGGATGAAGGCCTCGTAGCAGTTGAACAACCCGTGGCGCCCGGTGAGGAGGTAGCCCTCCAGCCAGCCCTGGCACAGGTGCTCGCTGAGCACCTCCATCACCCGCCCGCCCGGAGCGAGGTGCTCGTCGGTGGGCAGTGTCCCGGCGTTCCAGGCCCGGCCGGTGACCTCGAAGACGGCCGACAGCCGGTTGGAGGCCGTCTCGTCGGGCCCCATCAGCCGGAAGTTGTCCGGGTTCGCGGCGATGACGTCACGCAGGAAGGCACCGAGCACCCGGGTCGGCTCGCTCGGCGCGGAGGCGGGGGTCTTGACCTCGACGGCGTGGTCGCGGAAGTCGGGCAGGATCAGCGGGCGCAGCAGCTCGCCCCCGTTGGTGTGCGGGTTGGCGCTCATCCGGCGCGACCCCTCGGGCACCGTCCGGAGGATTTCGGCGACGGGCCTTCCCTCGGCGTCGAAGAGCTCCTCGGGCCGGTAGGAGCGCATCCACTCCTCCAGCATCTCCCGGTGATCGGCGTTGTCGCGGACCGCGGAGAGCGGCACCTGGTGCGAGCGCCAGGTGCCCTCCACCGGAAGTCCGTCCACCTCCTTCGGTCCCGTCCAGCCCTTCGGCGTACGCAGAATGATCATTGGTGGGCGGTCGCCCTCGGCGATCTCGTCGAACACCACGTCCAGGGTCTCGGCCATGATCTGGTGCATGGCCGACGGATCGTCGCCCGCCACGACGTGGGGGCTGAAGCCGTATCCCTGGATGAGCTTGAGCAGCTCCTCCTCCGGGATGCGGGCCAGGACGGTCGGGTTGGCGATCTTGTAACCGTTCAGGTGCAGGATCGGCAGGACGGCGCCGTCACGGCCGGGGTCGCGGAACTTGCCGGAGTGCCAGCTCGCCGCGAGCGGCCCGGTCTCGGCCTCTCCGTCGCCGATCACGCAGGCCACGACCAGACGCGGGTTGTCGAAGGCGGCGCCGTAGGCGTGGGCCAGCGAGTAGCCGAGCTCACCGCCCTCGTGAATGGAACCGGGCGTCTCCGGGGCGACGTGGCTGGGGATGCCGCCGGGGAAGGAGAACTGCCGGAACAGCCGCCGCATGCCCGCGGCGTCCCGTGAGATGTCCGGATACTTCTCGGTGTAGGACCCTTCCAGCCAGGCGTGGGCGACGGCCGCGGGGCCGCCGTGCCCGGGACCGGCGATGTAGATCATGTCCTGATCCCGGTCGGCGATGATCCGGTTGAGGTGCGCGAAGCAGAAGTTCAGCCCCGGCGTGGTCCCCCAGTGCCCCAGCAGCCGGGGCTTGATGTGCTCGGGCCGCAACGGCTCGGCCAGCAGCGGATTGTCCAGCAGGTAGATCTGGCCGACCGACAGGTAATTGGCCGCCCGCCAGTAGGCGTCGATGCGCGCGAGTGCGTCCATACACCCGACAGTTCCTCCGCTGAGGGATTCAAACCTCGCACCGGCGGAAACGCGGTCACCTCATGTGGCGTGACCGCGTTCTCAGGGACAACCGTCGGCCGGAGAAGACCTTTCCCGGGGTTTCGATGAGTTTGCCCCAGGGGCGATCCCGCTGAGATGTTCAGCTTCGCGCGGATGCCCGGCCCGGTCCTCAGGCAGCACGAAGGGCGAGTACCAAAGGACGGTCGGTCACGGGCAGGCGAGTGGCGGTGTCAGGTGACGCCGCCACTTCGCGATCGGTGCCCCGCCCCCTCGACGAGACGGGCTCAGGCGGTGACCTCCACACCGTTCCAGAACGCCACGTGGTCCTTGATCTCGGCGGCCTCCGCCTTGGGGTCCGCGTAGTACCAGGCGGCGTCGGGATTCTCCTTGCCCCCCACGTCCAGCGTGTAGTAGTTCGCCGTCCCCTTCCAGGGACAGACGGTGGTGGTCTCCGACGGCTTCAGGTATTGCGTGGACACCGAGTCGAGAGGGAAGTAGTGGTTTCCCTCCACGATCCGGGTGTCGTCACTTTCCGCGATGACCTCGCCGTTCCAGCGTGCAGTTGCCATGTGTCCAGGCTCGCACACCCCCCTCGATCGGAGGCCGGGTCCCCCTTGATCCGGACGCGAACGCGGACGGGCGGGACAGGAGGCGGCGGCAGGCCGTCGAATCCGGCCTGCCGCCGCCTCGTGGCGTTACCGGCCCCCTCAGTCGTCGTCCTGATCGTCGTCCTGATCGGTGCCCGTCTCGTTCTCCTGGTCCTGCTCCAGGATCGCACCGGTGGTGGCGTCGATCTCGAATTCATGCTCGACGGTGCCCTTGCGGAGCTCGATCTCCCAGGTGGTGGGGGTCTCGTCGCCGTCGAACTCCACCTCGGTCACCTGGGCGCCGGGCACCTTGTCCTGAGCGATCTTGACGGCCGCCTCCCGCTTGACCTTCGCCTCGGCCTCGCCGGGCTCCGGGGTACGCGGAGTCGTCGGGCTCGCCGGTGCGGGGGTGGTCGTTCCCCCGGAGGGGGTGGGCATCGCGCTCGCGGCGAAGGCGACACCGCCGCCGGCGACAGCGGTGAACAGTCCAACGGTGGCCACGGTGAGTTTCATTGTTCTTCTCATGCCTCCGAGCGTGCCGCCCGCCACGATAGAGCCGTGCTGCGGGAACCCTAAGGGATGGTTAAGGCGATGCGGGCGGACCGAAGGTCACCTCGACGACGGCCCCGCCCGCCGGAGCCGCGCCCACGCTCAGCGAGCCGCCTGACGACTCCGCGGTACGGCGGGCGATGTCCAGCCCCAGGCCGGTCGAATCGCCGCCGCTGTTGCCCCGGACCAGCCACTCGGCCCCGAAACCGGGTCCCGCGTCGGTCACGACCAGGCTCGCGCCGCCCTCCGCGCCGGGGCCGAGCCGCACCCCGAACGACACCCCCTCGGGAGTGTGCGCGAAGACGTTGCCGAACAACGCGTCGACGCACGCGGCCAGCTCGTTCGAGGCCACGGCGACCGGCAGCGGCTTCGAGGGAAGGTCGAGTCTCATCTCCCGGTCCTGGTCCTCGGCCAGCACCGACCAGAACCGGACGCGATCCACCACCACCGAGGTGGCGTCGCACGACTCTCGCACCGGCGAACGCCGCCTGGCGGTATTGATGATCGAGGTCACGGCCCGCTCCAGATCGTCCACGCGGGCCCCGATCTGCTTCGCCTCACCGGAGTCGGTCAGGGCCTCGGCGTTCAGCCGCAGTCCGGTCAGCGGGGTGCGCAGGCGGTGCGAGAGATCGACGACCGACTCGCGTTCGGCGGCCAGCAGATCGTCGATCCGCCCGGCGAGATGGTTGAGGGCCAGCGCCACCGACCGGACCTCTCTCGGGCCCTCCGCCGAGGCGCGCGCGGCCAGCTCCCCACCCGCCAGGCGATGCGAGACCTCGGCCAGGGCGGCGATCGACGTCGTCACGGTCCTGGCGAGCCTGTCCGCCACCACGATACCCAGCACGATCAGTGCCAGCCCGAGAGCCAGCAACCCGATCCACGCCTCCCGCACGCCCCGGTTGAGATCCGCCTCGCTCACGAACACCCGGACCACCACCGCTCCCAGCGACGGGCTCTGCACCGAGACCAGGACCTCGTTGCCGCCGGGCACCCGCGCCGTGACGCTGCGCCCCAGCGCCGCCAGGCGAACCGCGTCCGATCGGGGAACCGGGCGGCCGAGCGTTCTGCCGTCGGGCAGGAAGACCGTCAGGGGATACCCTCCCGACGCCGTGACCTGCTCGACCGTGAGAGCCAGTTCCTCGGGGGTCAGGGTGCTCACCGCCGCCGCGACCGACTCCGCCGCGTCGGTCGCCCGGTTGACGGCTCCGTTCTCGGCGACGGTGCCGATCAGCAACGCCATCGGCACCAGAAGCGCGATCAGCACCAGCGAGGTGGTGGCCGCCATGACCAGGGCCAGCCAGCGCCTCATGTGGGATCGACCAGCTTGACACCGACCCCGCGCACGGTGAGCAGGTAGCGAGGATTCTGGGCGGTCTCGCCGAGTTTTCGCCGCAGCCACGACAGGTGGACGTCCACGGTTTTGTCGGCTCCGCCGTAGGGCACCTGCCAGACCTCGGTCAGCAACTCCCTCTTGGTCACCACCTCTCCCGCACGAGTCGCGAGGAAGTGCAGGAGGTCGAACTCGCGGGGCGTCAGCTCAAGCGGCGCACCGTCCAGGAACGCGTCACGAGAGCGGGGGTCCAGTCGCAGTCCCGCGATCGCGACCGATGTGTCGGGAGCGGGGTCGTCGCCCGTCCGGCGCAGGACCGCCCGGACCCGGGCGTCGAGCTGCGCCGCGCTGAACGGCTTGACCACGTAGTCGTCCGCTCCCGCGTTGAGGACGGGGACCATCTCGGCATCGCCGTCGCGAGCGGTCGCGACGATCACAGGCACCCTGCTCACGGCCCTGAGCATGCGCAACAGCTCGGCCCCGTCGAGGTCGGGCAGCCCCAGGTCGAGCACGACCAGGTCGGGCCGGTCACGCATCGCCAGGCGCAGGCCGTCGAGAGCGGTGGGAGACGACGAGACGACATGACCCAGCTCCCGCAGCCCTCGCGTGAGAGCGGTACGGATCGTCATGTCGTCCTCGATGAGCAGGATTTCCGCCATGTGATGACACCGTAAACGGTGAACGACGACATCGATGGCAGGATGGACGTTGTCTTAGCCCGGCCGTGACACCGGAGGGGAGAAAGCATGGCGATGCGCCGGCGGCTGCTGCTGGCCGTGACCGGTTGGCTTGCCACGGCGCTCGTCGCGACGGCGGCGGGAGTCACCGTTCTGAACGTGCTGGGCGGTTCCCTGACCGGCGCCGGTGGTCACGCCCTGACGCCGGAGGAGGTCCGCGCGGAGCTGATCGCCGCCGCCACCCGCCCGCCCCTGCCGTCCTCGGCCGCCTCCCCCGAGCCGTCCGCTCCCGCGAAGGTGCTCAGCACCGGCGGCGGCACCGTGGTCGCGGTCTGCCAGGACGGTCTGGTCCGCCTGCGCTCCTGGAGTCCCGCCCAGGGATACTCCGTCGACGACGTCGAACCGGGTCCCGCGCGCCAGACGGAGGTGGAGTTCGAGTCGGACCGGTCGGAGCTCAAGGTCGAGGTCCGGTGCGGGGCCGACGGCCTTCCCGTTCACACGGTGGAGTCCTAACGCCCGGTTGACTCGTTCCCAGCGGCTTCGGCGAGAAAGGCGTCGGCCGGCTTTCCGAGGAAAGCCGGCCGACGCCTTTACAATGTAGATCAGATGAGGACGGAGGAGGCCGCCGTGACCCCGTGACAGCGGCCTCCTCCGCCGGTCTTCCCCGGAGGCGGGCGTCAGGAGAAACGGCGGCCCTCGTCACGGCGGTAGGCCCAGACGGCGAGAGCGCCGAAGACCACGACCCACACGCCCAGCATCACCAGGGAGAGCACGTTGGGAGGGAAGTCCGTACTCGCCGCCCAGACCAGCTCGACCGCTCCCCGGGCCGGCAGGTAGGGGGCGATGATCTGGATGAACTCCGGGGCGCCCGCCGGAGGGCCGGTGAGCAGCCCGGCGCCCACGGCCATCGGGAAGAACACCACCTGGGCGACGACGATCGCGGCCTTGGACGGCAGCGCGTAGCCGATGAACAGGCCCATCAGGGTGAAGGGGATCGACCCCAGCAGTACGGCGGCCAGGCCGAGCACCAGCTGTGCGGGGGTCACCGTCGCCTCGGTGAGAAAGGCCGCGATGAGCAACACGGGAATCATCGCGATCCCCATGATCGCGATCACGCTGAGGATCCGTCCGGTGAACCTGGCCAGCGGCCCGGCCGGCAACGTGCGCAGGTAGGGATCCCACGGCTGGGCCCGATCCTCCGCCACCCCGATGCCGTAGGTGAACAGGCAGGCCGACATGACCGCGAAGACCAGCATCGCCCCGGTGGAGTAGGTCGCCGCGACCGGATCGTTCCCGGTGAACGGCACCACGAAGAACAGCATCGACATCGCCGGGAAGGCCGCGCTTCCGACCACCGCGATCGGTACGCGGACCGTCTCCAGGAATTGGTATCGGGCATGGGTGAGAACGAGGGACATCACAAGCTCCTGTTGATGAACGGGGCGGGGTCAGGCCGTCTGGGATTCGCGGGCGGTGATGGTGAGGAAGGCCTCTTCGAGGGAGGTGGGCCGGATCTCCAGATCGGAGAAGGGAACATCGGCCCTGACCAGCTCGCGGACCAGGGCGTCGGCGTCGGCGGTGAGCAGGTGCGTGCGGGAGCCGTCGTGCTCGACGCCGAGGACGCCGGGCAGATCGGGAAGCTCGGCGCTGGTGAGGGTGACGCGGCGGATGCCGACCAGGCCCCGGATCGCGTCCATGGTGCCGTCGGTGAGCACCCGGCCTTCGCCGATCACCACGACCCGCTCGGCCAGCGCCTCGATCTCCTCCAGGTAGTGGCTGGTGATGACCACGGTCCCGCCCTCGGCGTGGAAGTGGCGGATCCCGTCCCAGAGCGCGCGACGGGCCTCGACGTCGAGCCCGGTGGTGGGCTCGTCGAGGAAGACCAGCCGGGGATCGCCGACGAAGGCCAGCGCCACCGCCAGGCGTCGCTTCTGCCCGCCGGACAATCCTCCGATCTGCCGCCGGGTGAGGTCCTCGAGGCCGAACCGCTCCAGCAACGCCCCACGGGCGACCGCGGCGGGGAAGTGCGCCGCCACGAAGTCGACGCACTCGCCGACCCGCAGCGTCGGCGGCAGGCCGGTCTCCTGCGGGGTGACCCCGACGCCGCGGCGCCGGACCGGGTCCAGGGGCGAGCCGCCGAGCAGCTCGACGGTGCCCGACGTCGGCCGCCGCAGTCCGGCGAACAGGTTGACCAGGGTGGACTTGCCCGCGCCGTTCGGCCCGAGCAGTCCGACCAGCTCTCCGGCGTGGATGTCGAGGGAGACCCGGTCCAGCGCCGTCACCGCGCCGTACCTCCGGGTGGCCTCGACGGTGCGAGCCAGGATCTCTGCCATGGGGGGTCCTCTTCTTCTCCGTCGGGTTCTACGTCAGGTCGAGTAATTCGCGGATGGCGGTGGTGTAGTCCTCGAAGGCGCGGCGCCCCTGCCGGGTCAGGGCGACGTAGGTCGCGGGGGTGCGCCCCCGGTGGGTCTTGATGATCTCCACGTAGCCGGCCTCCTCAAGCTTGGTGAGGTGCACCGACAGGTTTCCCGCGGTCATCCCGAGCAGGTCCTTCAGCCCCGGGAAGGTGATCTGGTTCTCCTCGCCCAGGGCGTTGAGCGTGGTCATCACCCTCAGCCGGGCCTGCGCGTGGATGACGGGGTCGAGCTCGTGCGCGGTCATGTCCTGTCCCGCTGCCGCCACCACTGCACCACGCCGACGGCGGCGAACCCGCCGCCCGCGCCGACGGACATGAGCAGGGCGTGCAGGGCAGGGCCCCCCACGGCGCCGATCACGTTGAACACCGCGACCCCCGCGCCGAGGTAGAACATCGTCGGCCTCCCCCAGAGCGCGCCTCCGGCCATGTAGAGGACGGCCACGATCGTCATGGACATCACCCCCCAGAGCAGGCCGATCTCGTCCGGCGGCAGCAGGAGGCTGAGCCGGGTGCCGAGCGCGCCCATGCAGGCGAAGCCGAAGGCCCAGGCGAAGCCGTACATCATGCCTTGTTCCCCGGACTTGCCCCGCACCTGGCCGGCCGCTCCCTTCCACTGCGTGAGGGAGTTGCTCGCCATGGCCAGGAGCATGAAGGGGAACAGCACCGCGAGCGCCACGCTCTGGGTGATGAAACCGTAGGTGTAGTGCAGGAACAGGGCGCCGAAACCCACCAGCCAGGCGACTCCCCACGGGGTGTACATCATCAGCGGGTTGCCGCCGAGCCCCACGCTCGTCCTGACCTGCTGCTTCTCGATCAGCCGGAGCGTCTCCTCGGGGCTCAGGGGCCTCTCGTCGTCCTCAAGCCGGTCCATGAGCCCACCCTCAAACTAGTTTGCGCTTCAAACTTCTGGTTTGAACTGTAAACCACGCTGCGACTCAAACTCAAGGGGATATTTCTGGCTTCATGTGAAATGCCCGCGGTGAGTCGTGGTCCCGCCCTCGACTGGTTGATCCGGCCTCCCCTGTTCAAGGGCTCCGGCCTGGGATTCGAAGGCTCTGACCTGGGAGGAGAGGGGGCGTCGCGCTAAGGTGCGGCCGTGAGCCGGTCTTCGCGGGACGGGATCGTCACCGCGTGCGCCAGGAAGGCTCCGGCCAGGTCGCGTAGTGGTCCGGCGATGCTCCCTGTCCCCTGCGGAGGCGGTGCACGGCCGGTGAACCGTCCGGCGGTCACCGCCGCGGGTGGTCGGTGGCGTAGACCCGGTCTTGGGCGGAAACGGGTGTCGAAGCCGGTGGCCGCGGCGGATGGTCGGCGCGGACTACTTCGTTCGCGGGCGGTTGCCCCACTTCGGCTTGCGGAACAGGTCGCGTCGCTCCAGGAGGTAGGCGAGTTTCGAGGCGGCGACCCTGACCGTCTCCTCGTAGCGGTGACGCTTCTCCGGGACGACCGCACTCCAGCGTTCGAGCAGGACGGCCATCTCGTCGGCGATCTCGCCGATCACCCGGTAGCGGGTGCTGAAGGTGTAGAGGTCACCGTGCACCTCGTTGACCAGGGCTTCGTCGACCTGCCGGGTCAGCGGCCTGATCTTCTTGAGGATGTCGGCCTCCATCGCCGGGGTGACCGGCGCCCGGCGGGCGTCGCCGTCCGGAACCATGATGAGCGCCCGGATCCGCGTGATGGCCAGGGTCCGTTCCGGCTGCGGGGTCGAGGGATGCTCGGCGAGGTCCAGAAGACGCCGGAGGGTCTCCTGCGTCTTGTCGTCGAACATAGAAACCCAATCCGCCTTCGTGTCCTGTCACCGAGCACCTGCAGCGTGGAGGTCCCGTCCTTCAGGACGGGAAGGAAACACGTAACAGCCACCCATGATGATCCCCCGGTTTTGTCGGTGGGCATCGGTAGGTTACTCGGTGTGTCCCGCTATCGGCTGCACCCCTCACCCGCCCAGGAGGCGGCGCTGATGGAGCACTGCGGGCAGGCTCGATATGTGTGGAACCTGGCCGTGGAACAACACGCCCACTGGCGGCCCGGGCGCACACCGGCGCCGGGGTTCACCGAGCAGTGCCGCCAACTCACCGAGGCCCGCGCCGCCTCGCCGTGGCTGGCCGCCGGGTCGATCATCGTCCAGCAGCAGGCGCTGAAGGACTTCCGCCAGGCGATGGCGAACTTCTTCGGCACAACCCACCGGCGGCCGAGGTGGCGTCGGCGTGGCCGCGGTGAGGGGTTTCGGATCGTCGCGGTCAAACCCGGTGATGTGCGCCGCCTGTCGCGCAAGGTCGGCCAGGTGCGCATCCCCAAAGTGGGATGGGTGCGATTCCGCTGGTCGCGCCCGGTGGAGGAAGCGAAGTCGTTTCGCGTCACCCGGGATGCGGCGGGGCGCTGGCATGTGGCGTTCGCGATCATCCCGGAGCCGATTCCGGCCCCGGGGACCGGTGCGGTGGTCGGGGTGGATCGGGGGGTGGTGGTGTCGGCGGCGTTGTCCACCGGTGAGCCGCTGACCGTTCCCACCTTGAGTCCAGGGCAGAAGAAGCGGCTGGTGCGGTTGCAGCGTGCTCTGGCCCGCGCCCGGTCCGGGTCCAAGCGCCGCGCCAAGGTCAAGACGGCCATCGCGAGGCTGAAGGCCCGGGAGGGTGATCGGCGCAAAAATTGGGTGGAGCAGACCAGCACCGATCTGGCCCGCCGCTTCGACGTGATCGGCATCGAGGACCTGAAGATCTCCGCGATGGTCCGGTCGGCGAAAGGCAGTATCACGGCGCCGGGTCGGAACGTGCGCCAGAAGGCGGGGTTGAACCGGGGCATTCTGGCCAGTGGGTGGGGGCGGTTGGCGGCCCGGCTGGAGCACAAGGCTCCGGGCCGGGTGTGGAAGATTGATCCGCGGTATACGTCGCAGACCTGCAATGCGTGCAAACACGTCGCCCGGGAGAGTCGCGAGAGCCAAGCGCTCTTCTCGTGTGTGGCATGCGGGCATCGGGACCACGCTGACGTCAACGCGGCGAAGAACCTCCGAGATACCGCCGCGGGATATGCGGTGGCTGCGCGGGGAGGCTCGCCGTTGGGCGGGCCTGCGAACCGCGAACCTCAACGTGACCTCCTCCTGGTGGGGTAGGTGCCGTTGGAATCCTCTGCCCGAAAGGCAGAGGAGGATGTCAAATGCTATCGACCAGGCGGTGCCCGTTCTCCCACTCCCCGAGCCGATGGGCGTACGGCGGGCGTACGGCGGACGCCGACGCGGACCGCAGGCAGGCGGCAGGCGGCAGGCGGCAGGCGGCAGGCGGACGATGATAGACGATGAAAGGCCGACGTTCACCCCCTCCATCAAATCCGGTATTCGACGGCCCCCTGGTGTAGTTATTTGTTGGAATATCCCCACTTTTCCATTTTTCTGCGAATAAAGTCCAGCGTTGTCGGACGGTGACCACCCTTCACGGAAGGGCGCAGCGGAGTGGACGGGGTGGCTGACGGCCATGGATCCGATCGGTGACGATCTGCTCAGAATCATGGAGCCGGAGCTCGGATACAGGGAAGGGCCCGGACAGCACAGCAAGTTCGGCGAGTGGTACTCGCTCACGGTCGACCAGGACCCCCAGTACAAGACGGCTCCCTGGTGCGACATGTTCATCGCCTGGGCCGCCGAGCGGGCGGACGTCGAGGAGTTCGTCGGCCAGTTCGCCTGGACGCCCTCCCACGCCCGCTGGTTCGAGACCCAGGGCGCGTGGTCGCAGACCCCCGAGGCCGGGTCCCTGATCTTCTTCGACTGGTCGGGCGGCAAGGACATCAAGGGCATCGACCATGTCGGCGTCGTCGAGCGGGTGGAGGGTGGAACGATCCACACCATCGAGGGAAACGTCGACGGGGTCTGGCTCAAGCGCAAGGCACGCGACGAGAGCAAGGTCGTCGGTTACGGGTCGCCGCGCAAGGTCAAGGAGAACCTGGCCGGTGTCACGGCCGGACAGGACGCGTCCGTCCTGCAGGCGGCGGGGCGGATCGAGGTCCGCCCCGCGCTCGTGCCCGGCTCCATGATCCTGACCGACTATCCGGGGAGGTTCCCGATCTCCCTGGAGGCGGCCCCCGTCGCGGCGCTGCTGACCCTCATCCTCGGAATGACGTTCGTCCTGGTCAGGGCTCGCCCTCATACCTCGACGGGGCGCCATCGCAGAAAGCGGCGGAGGCGTGAGCCGTACCGGCTTGATTAATAAGGTTAGGCAAAGCTAAGTTTCTCGCGACGATGTTTCCGAGCTAAGGCGGCGCGATGACAGCCGGCAGCGAGCAGACCATGGAGCGTACGGCGGAGGCCCCCGCCTATCGGCCCTTCCACGTGGAGGTCCTGCGGACGCGACGGCTCAGCCCGAGTTTCGTGCGGGTCACCTTCGGCGGCGAGGAACTGTCCGCCTTCGCCGACGAGGGCTTCGACCAGCGGATCAAGGTGGTCTTCCCGCTGTCCTGCGGCGGCTTCACCCCCGTCGGCGACGGCGACGACTGGTACCGGCGCTGGCGCGCGCTCCCCGCGGAGCTGCAGAACCCGATCCGCACCTACACCGTGCGCGCCGTACGGCCGGAGCTGCGCGAGCTCGACGTCGACTTCGTCCTCCACGGCGAGACCGGTCCCGCCTCCCGGTGGGCGATCCACGCCGCTCCCGGCCACCGGGTCGTGGTGATCGGCCCCAACGCCGCCCACCTCGGCCCCACCGGCGGCCAGGAGTGGGCTCCGCCCGCCGGGGCGTCGCACCTGTTGCTGGCCGGCGACGAGACGGCCGTCCCCGCCATCACCACCATCGCCGAGGCGCTCTCCGGCGGCGTGCGGGCCACGGTCCTGCTCGAGGTTCCCCGCTCCGCCGACGTACTCCCCCTCGACGTCCGGCCGGGCGTGGAGATCACCTGGTTGTCCCGCGGCGGAGCCCGTCACGGCGACCTGCTCATACCCGCCGTCCGCGACGTCCTCGCCGGGCTCGAAGCACCCGGCACGACGACGGGAACGGACCTGGAGGACGTCGACATCGAGGCGGACACCCTCTGGGACGTCCCGGAGGTCTCGGGCGGCGACGGACTCTACGCCTGGCTGGCGGGCGAGGCCGGTGTGGTCAAAACGCTCCGCCGCCACCTCGTGCAGGAGGCGGGGATCGACCGTTCCTCGGTCGCCTTCATGGGCTACTGGCGGCTGGGACGTTCGGAGCTCGGCTGAGATCCCCGTCCCTCCCGGTGCGGGCCGGAGGGACGGGGATCACCTCCCGGACGCCCCCACGCGGTGCTCCTGCGGGCTGATGCCGCGCACCCGTTTGAAGGCGGTGCTGAGCGCGAAGGAGCTGCCGTAGCCGACCTGCCGGGCCACCGCGCCGACGGTGGCGTCCCGCTCGCGCAGCAGATCGGCGGCCAGGGCCAGCCGCCAGCCGGTGAGGAACGTCATGGGCGGCTCACCGACCAGCTCGGCGAAGCGGCGGGCCAGGGCCGCACGGGACACCCCGGCCCCCGTGGCCAGCGTGGACACGGTCCAGGGGTGGGCGGGGTTGTTGAGCAGCATCCGCAGGGCCTTGCCCACCACGGGGTCGCTGTGCGCCCGATACCAGGCCGGGGCCTCGGCCTCCTGGAGGGCGAACCAGGTCCGCAGGACGGCGATGAGCAGCAGATCCAGCAGCCGGTCGAGAACCGCCTCCTGGCCGGGCTCGTCCTTGACGATCTCGGAGGCGAGCAGCGGGACGAGGGGGCAGTCCCAGGCGTCCTCCTCAAGGACCAGCAGCGTGGGCAGCGCTTCGAGCAGCCGCTGGCTGATCTCTCCGCCCATCTGGTACGTGCCGGTGAGCATCACGGTCGAGCCCGCCGAGCCGTCCGGGTCGCCCCAGGTGCGGACGCCCAGATTCATCGACTGGGACAGGTCCTCCCCCTCCGGGGTGGTACAGCGCTGCCCGGGGTGGATGACGATCTGGGGCGGTGTCGCCGGGTCGTCGGCGACGGTGTACGGCTCGGGGCCGCGCGTGATCGCGACGTCCCCGGGGCGCAGCCGTACGGGCTCACCGTCGTCGGGGACCACCCATGCCTCGCCCCGCACGACGGCCACCAGGGTGAGCGGCGCCCGGTCCTGAATGCGGAGGGACCAGGGCGGGTTCATGATCGAACGGAGGAGGAACGCTCCTCTGGCCCGAGGGCCGTCCAAAAGACCGGTGAATGCGTCCACCCCTCGATCCTAGACGCAGGAACATGGAATTGAGCCTCTCAACCATGTTCCGTCTCACTGTGAGGGGCTTTACTCGAAGCATGACGAACAACGATCACATGAAGAGAACGACGCTGGTCCTCGGCGGCACGGGCAAGACCGGCCGCCGGGTGGTGGAGCGGCTCACGGCGCGGGGCCTGTCTCCGAGGGCCGGTTCCCGCTCGGGCGAGCCGCCGTTCGACTGGGAGGACCAGGCCACCTGGGCGCCCGTGCTGAAGGACGTCGACGCGGTCTACCTGTCGTACCAGCCGGACCTGGCGTTCCCCGGCGCCGTCGCCACGGTCCGTTCGTTCACCGCGCTGGCGGTCGAGAGCGGTGTGCGGCGGCTGGTGCTCCTGTCCGGCAGGGGCGAGGAGGAGGCCCTGGCCTGCGAGCGGACGGTGCGGGGCTCCGGCGCCGAGTGGACGATCCTGCGGTCGAGCTGGTTCTGCCAGAACTTCAGCGAGGACTACCTGCTGGAACCGGTGCTCGGCGGCGTGGTCGCGTTCCCCGCCGGGGACGTGGCGGAGCCGTTCATCGACGTGGAGGACATCGCGGACGTCGCGGTCGCGGCGCTGACGGAGGACGGGCACGCGGGGCAGCTCTACGAACTGACCGGCCCCCGGCTGCTGACCTTCGCGGACGCGGCCGGCGAGATCGCCAAGGCGTCCGGGCGGGAGGTCGAGTACGTGCCGGTCTCCTTCGAGCAGTACGCGGCCGCGCTGGCGGAGCACGGCGTGCCGGCCGAGTACGCGACGCCGCTGCTCGACCTGTTCGCCAGGGTCCTGGACGGCCGCAACGCCTACCTGACGGACGGCGTCCGGCGCGCCCTGGGACGGGAGCCCCGGGATTTCACCGACTACGCGCGGGACGCCGCCGCCACCGGTGTCTGGGGCGGCCGGTAGGACGCCGGCGGCCGCGCGCACGAACTCCGTTTTCCCGCGGCTGCTCGTAAGCCCAGAATCTCCGTGGGAAACGCGTGCGATGTCGTGCTGAAGGATTTGATTCACATCATGGAGGTTGAGATGTTGGGGTTTTTCCGGCCCGTGGTGCTGATCGCGGCCACGATGACCGTGGGGCTCGTGGCGGGTCTCTTCTACGCCTATTCCTGCTCCGTCATGCTCGGTCTGGGCCGGGCGGAGGACCGGACCTTCGTCGACGCGATGCAGGGGATCAACACGGCGATCCTCAACGGCTGGTTCTTCCTGTGCTTCATCGGCTCGCTGGTGCTGATCATCCTGGCCGCGGTGCTCCATCTCCGCGAGGACGGGCGGTCCCTGCTGCCCTGGATCGTGGCCGCGGCCGTCATGTACGGGGCGACGCTCGTCATCACCGCCGTCGTCAACGTGCCGCTCAACAACGCGCTCGACGCCGCCGGGGAACCCGGCCGGATCGCCGATCTCGCGGCGGTGCGCGAGCGGTTCGAGTCGACGTGGGTCTACTGGAACGTCGCCCGCACGGTGACGTCCACGGCCGCGTTCGGCTGCCTCACCTGGGCCCTCGTGCTGTACGGGCGCATCACGACCTCGGGCGGAGCGTGACCCGCCCCTTCGACTCCTCGCGCGCCGCTCCCAACCGGGGGCGGGGCGGCGGGCGAGGAGTCGAAGGGGCGCCGCCGGGGCGCCGAGTGGACCATTCGGCGCCCCGCGCCGGTCAGGCTCCGTCTTCGAGGTCTCCCTCGGACTTGAGGTAGACCTCCTGGAGGTCGCGCAGGATGTCGGGGTCGGGGTGCTCCCACATGCCCCGGCCGGCCGCCTCCAGCAGCCGTTCGGCGATGCCGTGCAGCGCCCAGGGGTTGGACGTGGCGAGGAAGGCCTGGTTCTCCGGGTCGAGCACGTAGGTCTCGGCCAGTTTGTCGTACATCCAGTCGGCGACCACCCCGGTGGTGGCGTCGTAGCCGAACAGGTAGTCGACCGTGGCGGCGAGTTCGAAGGCGCCCTTGTAGCCGTGCTTGCGCATGGCGGTCAGCCAGCGGGGGTTGACCACCCGGGCGCGGAAGATCCTGGAGGTCTCCTCCGAGAGCGTCCGGGTGCGGACGGCGTCCGGCCGGGTGCTGTCACCGATGTAGGCGGCGGGGGCCTTGCCGGTGAGCGCGCGGACGGTGGCGATCATTCCGCCGTGGTACTGGAAGTAGTCGTCGGAGTCGGCGATGTCGTGCTCGCGGGTGTCGACGTTCTTGGCCGCCACCGCGATCCGGCGGTAGGCCGTCTCCATGTCCTGCCTGGCCGGGACGCCGTCGACGCCGCGGCCGTAGGCGAAGCCGCCCCACACCGCGTAGACCTCGGCGAGGTCGGTGTCGTCGCGCCAGTTGCGGCTGTCGATCAGCGGTAGCAGCCCGGCGCCGTAGGCTCCCGGACGGGATCCGAAGATCCGCATGGTGGCCCTGCGTTCGTCGCCGTGCCCCTCCAGGTCGGCGAGCACGTGCGCCCGGACGTAGTTGTGCTCCTCGGGCTCCTCCTGGGCGGCGGCCAGCCGTACCGCGTCGTCCAGCATCGCCACGACGTGCGGGAACGCGTCGCGGAAGAACCCGCTGATCCTGACCGTGACGTCCACGCGCGGGCGGCCGAGCTCCCCGGCCGGGATCGGCTCCAGCCCGGTCACCCGCCGTGAGGCCTCGTCCCACACCGGGCGCACGCCGAGCAGGGCCAGCACCTCGGCCACGTCGTCCCCGGCGGTGCGCATGGCGCTGGTCCCCCACACCGACAGCCCGACCGAACGCGGCCAGTCGCCGGTGTCGTTCCGGTAGCGCTCCAGCAGGGAGTCCGCCATCGCCTGGCCGGTCTCCCAGGCCAGCCTGCTCGGCACCGCCTTGGGGTCGACGGAGTAGAAGTTGCGGCCGGTGGGGAGCACGTTGATCAGCCCGCGCAGCGGCGAGCCGCTCGGTCCCGCCGGCACGTAGCCGCCGTCGAGGGCGTGCAGGATCGCGTCGATCTCGTCGGTGGTCCGCGCCAGCCTGGGCACGATCTCCGTCGCGGCGAACCGCAGGATCCGCTCCACCTGCCCGGTGTCCACCACGGTGCCCCCCATGACACCCGCGACGGTGTCGAGGGACAGGACGGCGGCGGTGACGTCGGCGACGGCGGACGGCTCCCAGGCCCGGTGTTCCATGGCCTCGACCAGCGCGCGGGCCAGCGTCTCGGCCTCGTCCGTGCCGATCCGCCCCGCCGTGCCGTCCTCGGCCAGGCCGAGGGCCTCGCGCAGGCCGGGAAGGGCCTCGCTGCCGGCCCACATCTGGCGGGCGCGGAGCATCGCCAGCACCAGGTCGATCCGCGTCTCGCCCTCGGGGGCGAGGCCCAGCACGTGCAGGCCGTCGCGGATCTGGACGTCCTTGACCTCGCACAGCCAGCCGTCGACGTGCAGCAGGAAGTCGTCGAACTCCGCGTCGTGCGGGCGGTCGGCGAGACCCAGGTCGTGGTCGAGTTTGGCGGCCTGGATGAGGGTCCAGATCTGGGCGCGGATCGCCGGGAGCTTCGCCGGGTCCATCGCCGCGATGGAGGCGTGCTCGTCGAGGAGCTGCTCCAGCCGGGCCATGTCGCCGTAGGTGTCGGCGCGGGCCATCGGCGGGACGAGGTGGTCCACCAGGGTGGCGTGGGCGCGCCGCTTGGCCTGGGTGCCCTCGCCGGGGTCGTTGACCAGGAACGGATAGATCAGCGGCAGGTCGCCGAGCGCGGCGTCGGGGCCGCAGGAGGCGGACATCCCGTTGGACTTGCCGGGCAGCCACTCCAGGTTGCCGTGCTTGCCCACGTGGACCACGGCGTGGGCGCCGAAGCCGTCGGCCAGCCAGCGGTAGGCGGCCAGGTAGTGGTGGCTGGGCGGCAGGTCGGGGTCGTGGTAGATCGCGATGGGGTTCTCGCCGAACCCGCGCGGGGGCTGCACCATGACCACGACGTTGCCGGCGCGCAGCGCGGCCAGCACGATCTCACCCTCCGGGTCCTGTGACCTGTCCACGAACAGCTCGCCGGGCGCCGGGCCCCAGTGCTCCTCCATCCGGGTACGCAGGTCTTCGGGCAGGGTGGCGTACCACTCGGCGTAGCGGCTCGCCGCGATGCGCACCGGGTTGCCCGCGAGCTGCTCCTCGGTGAGCCAGTCCGCGTCCTGCCCGCCCGCGGCGATCAGCGCGTGGATCAGCGCGTCGCCGTCCTGCTCGGTCACGCCCGGCAGTTCGCCCTCGGCGCCGATGTCGTAGCCACGTTCGCGCAGCACGGCCAGCAGCCGCACCAGGCTGGCGGGGGTGTCCAGGCCGACGGCGTTGCCGATCCGGGAGTGCTTGGTGGGGTAGGCCGACAGCATCAGCACGAGCTTCCGCTCCCCGGCGGGGACGTGCCGCAGTACGGCGTGCCGCACCGCGATGCCCGCCACGCGTGAGGCCCGTTCGGGGTCGGCCACGTAGACGGTCAGCCCGTCCTCGTCGATCTCCTTGAAGGAGAACGGCACCGTGATGATCCGCCCGTCGAACTCGGGGATCGCGACCTGGGTGGCCGCGTCCAGCGGCGACAGGCCGTCGTCGCTGTCGGTCCAGGACGCCCGGCTGCCGGTCAGGCAGAGTCCCTGCAGGATGGGCACGTCCAGGTCGGCGAGCGCGCCGACGTCCCAGGACTCGTCGTCCCCGCCGGCCGACGCGGTCGCCGGCCGGGTCCCGCCCGCGGCGAGCACGGTCACCACCAGGGCGTCCACCGTGCGCAGCGCCTCCAGCAGGCCGGGCTCGGCGGTGCGCAGGGAGGCGCAGTAGACGGGCAGCGCCCGGCCGCCCGCGTCCTCGATCGCCGCGCAGAGGGCCTCGACGAAGGCGGTGTTGCCGGCGACGTGGTGGGCCCGGTAGTAGAGCACCCCGACGACCGGCCCGTCCTGGCGACGGCTCTCGCGCTCCAGCACGCCCCAGCTCGGGGTGGGGGCGGGCGCGGCGAACCCGTGCCCGGTGAGCAGCAGGGTGTCGGACAGGAACCGGTGGAGTTCGACGAGGTTGGCGGGCCCGCCGTGGGCCAGGTAGGCGTGCGCCTCCGCGCAGACCCCGCCGGGCACGGTGGACAGCTCCATCAGCTCGGCGTCGGGCGCCCGCTCGCCGCCGAGCACGACGACGGGCCGGGGCCCGGCGAGCAGGGCGTCCAGTCCCTCCTCCCAGGCCCGGCGCCCGCCCAGCAGGCGGACCACCACCGCGTCGACGCCCTCCAGCAGGGGCGGGAGGTCCTCGGCGGAGAGCCGGGCGGGGTTGCCCAGCCGGTAGTCGGCGCCGCTCGCGCGGGCGCTGAGCAGGTCGGTGTCGGAGGTCGAAAGCAGGAGGATCACGCGCCACACTCCAGGGAAAGCGGGACGGTACGGCCCGGGGATGCCACAGGGTGGCGGAACGGCGAGAACGGGGCGGTACGCCCAGGGGATGCCACAGGGTGGCGGAACGGCGAAGGCGGGACGGTACGGCTCAGGGGTGCCACGAAGTGGCGGGGGAACGGCGAAAAGCGCACAGGGCTTCCTCCCTCGGGGTCCTCGCCCCGGGTCGTCGTCGGCTACGACGGCTGGAGTCTCCTGGCTCCCGGATCGGTGCTCACCCCGGCCTTCCCGTCCGTCGTCGGACAGTGACCTGGGTGGGGTTCGCTCCCCGGTTACAGTGGCGGGACCGCGCCGGACTCACACCGGCTTCCTCCCTTTTGCCATCGCAATGATGACACTACGGCAGTCCCCTTCCTTGCAAGAAACTGGCGTTAACATCCTGAGCGTGGTCATTGCACACTTTTCCGGACGATCGCGACTTGACGCATGTCCCGGGGCGCTCCAGGTGCACGCCGCCGCCGACGGCGGCCTGGCGCGCGTCCGCGTTCCCGGAGGCCGGTTGACGACCTCCCAGCTGCGGGAACTCGCCGGAGCCGCCTCCACGTACGGCAGCGGTGTCATCGAGCTGACCTCCCGGGCCAACGTCCAGGTGCGCGGCCTGGGCGAGGGAGGTGGATTCGCGGCCCGCATGGCGGCCGCGGGCCTGCTGCCCTCGGCCACCCACGAGCGGATCCGCAACGTCCTCGCCTCCCCCCTGACCGGTCTCGACGGCGGCGGGATCACCGACGTCGGCCCGCTGATCTCCGAGCTGGACCGGCACCTGTGCGCCCGGCCCGCCCTCGCCGCCCTTCCCGGACGGTTCATGTTCGCGCTCGACGACGGCCGCGGCGACGTGGCCGGGCTCGGCGCCGACGCCACGATCCTGCCGACCGGCCCCGACGAGGCCGCGGTGGTCCTCGCGGGCGTCGACGGCGGCCTGCGCGTCCTGCTGGACGCGGCGGTGCGGGCCCTGCTCACCGCCGCCGAGGAGTTCCTCGCGGAACTGGCCGCCCAGCAGATCACCGCCTGGCGGATCGGCGAGCTGGAGGACGGCCCCGCACGGGTCGCCGCCCGGATGCGCGCCCGCTCCGGCGAGTACCCGCCGCTCCCCGGCCATGACCCCGCACGGGCCGCCGGGACCGCCGCGTCCGCCGCCCCCCTGCGGCTTCGCCCCGTCGGGCTCGGGCCGGTGGGCGTCGTCGAACGACCGCGCGCGTCCGCCGACCGGCGGGTCGCCCTCGGGGTCGCGGTGCCGCTGGGACGGCTGACCTCCGCCCAGGCCGAACTGCTCGCCGGCCTGGCGTCCTGCGGAGAGCTGCGGCTCACCCCGTGGCGGGGCATGGTCCTGCCCCGGCTGGACCGGAAGGAGGTCGCCGGGACGGCCGCCCGGCTGGCGGAGGCCGGTCTGGTCACCGACCCCGCCTCACCGTGGATCGGCGTCACCGCCTGCACCGGCCGTCCCGGCTGCGCCAAGTCGCTGGCGGACGTGCGGGCCGACGCGACCCTCGCCATCACCTCGGTACGGAACGAACCGGCTGATTCCGGTACGCTCCCCGTGCACTGGGCGGGCTGCGAGAGGCGCTGCGGTCGCCCCAGGGGACGAGTCGCGGACGTGGTCGCCACCGGCGACGGGTACCGCCTGGACCTGGACGGCCGGAGCCTAGCCTGTGCGGACATCGAAGAGACCGCGGCCGCGATGACGGCCGCCAGAGGGGAACTGTGATCGACTACGTCCGTGACGGCGCCGAGATCTACCGCCGTTCCTTCGCCACCATCCGCGCCGAGGCGGACCTGAGCGGCATGCCCGCGGACGTCGCCCAGGTGGCGGTCCGCATGATCCACTCCTGCGGGATGGTCGACCTGGTCACCGACCTCGGATGGTCTCCAGGTGTCGTGGCGTCGGCGCGCGAGGCCCTGCGGGCGGGCGCCCCGGTGCTGTGCGACGCGACGATGGTCTCCTCGGGGGTGACCCGGCGCCGCCTTCCCGCCGACAACGAGGTGATCTGCACGCTGGGCGACCTCCGCGTGCCGGAACTCGCCGAACGGCTGGGCACCACCCGCAGCGCGGCCGCCATGGAGCTGTGGCGGGAGCGGCTGGAGGGCTCCGTGGTCGCGATCGGCAACGCGCCCACCGCGCTGTTCCGGCTGCTGGAGATGGTCGAGGAGGGCGCCGGGCGACCGGCCGCCGTCCTCGGGATACCGGTCGGCTTCATCGGCGCCGCCGAGTCCAAACAGGCCCTCGCGGAACACGGGGCCGGCCTGGAGTACCTGGTCGTGCACGGCCGCCGGGGCGGAAGTGCGATGACCGCCGCCGCGGTCAACGCGATAGCGAGCGAGGACGAATGAGCGACATGCTGACCGGACGGCTCTGGGGTGTGGGACTCGGCCCCGGGGATCCCGAACTGGTGACCGTCAAGGCCGCCCGCCTCATCGGCGAGGCGGACGTGATCGCGTTCCACAGCGCCCGGCACGGCCGGAGCATCGCCCGGTCGGTGGCCGCGCCGTACCTGCGGGACGGCCAGATCGAGGAAGCCCTCATCTACCCCCTCACCACCGAGACCACCGACCACCCCGGCGGCTACCAGGGGGCCATCGACGACTTCTACGCCGCCTGCGCGGTGCGGCTGGCGGCCCATCTGGACGCCGGGCGCGACGTGGTGGTGCTGTGCGAGGGCGACCCGCTCTTCTACGGCTCCTACATGCACATGCACAAGCGCCTGTCGCACCGCTACACCACCGAGGTGGTCCCCGGCGTGACCTCGGTGAGCGGCGCCTCCGCGGTCCTCGGGCGCCCGCTGGTCGAACGGGACGAGATCCTGACCGTGCTGCCCGGAACGCTCCCGGCCGAGGTCCTCGCCGAGCGCCTGGCCGCCACCGACTCGGCGGCGGTGCTCAAACTCGGCCGGACGTTCACCAAGGTCCGCGACGCGCTGGCCGAGGCCGGGCGCCTCGACGAGGCCTGGTACGTGGAGCGCGCCACCACCGGCGGGCAGCGCCTGGCCCCGCTCGCCGAGGTGGACCCGGACAGCGTGCCGTACTTCTCGCTGGCCCTGATCCCGAGCCCGGCCAACGCGGCGCCGGCCGCGGCCGCGCGGGAGAGCGAGACCTCGGCCGCCGGGACCTCGGGCGAGGTCGTCGTGGTCGGGCTCGGCCCGGCCGGACGGCCGTGGCTGACGCCCGAGGCGCAGGAGGCGCTGGCCGCCGCCGACGAGCTCATCGGGTACGGCCCCTACCTCGACCGGGTGCCGCCCAACCCGCGCCAGCTCCGCCATCCCACCGACAACCGGGTGGAGGCCGAACGGGCCGCGCACGCGCTGGAGCTGGCCCTCGCCGGATCCCGGGTGGCGGTGGTCTCCTCGGGTGATCCCGGGGTGTTCGCCATGGCCAGCGCGGTGCTGGAGGTGGCGTGCGAGCCACGGTTCGCCGACGTCCGGGTGCGGGTGCTGCCTGGCCTGACCGCGGCGCACGCGGTGGCGAGCCGGGCGGGGGCGCCCCTGGGTCACGACTACTGCGTGCTGTCGCTGTCGGACCTGCTCAAGCCCTGGGAGGTCGTCGCCGAGCGGATCAGCGCCGCGGCGAAGGCGGACCTGGTCCTGGCGATCTACAACCCGGCCTCCAAGAGCCGCACCTGGCAGGTGGCCGCCGCGCGGGACCTGCTGCTGGAGCATCGCGCGCCGGAGACCCCCGTCGTGATCGGCCGCGACGTCGGCGGAGCGGGGGAACGCCTGACCTTCACCACGCTCGGCGAGCTCGATCCCGCCGTGGTCGACATGCGCTGCCTGCTGATCGTGGGGTCCTCCACCACCCGCGTGGCCGAGCGGGGCGACGGCGGCCGGGTGGTGTTCACCCCCCGCCGCTACCCGGCGTGAACACCTCCCCGCTACCCGGCGTGAACGTCTCCGGCGCCCGCCACGGTCTCCAGCCAGGCGACCGCGTCCTCGACCGTCTCCACCGCGGTGACCCCGCCGGGCGGGGGCGGGCGCCGTACGATCACGACCGGAAGCCCGAGCTCGCGGGCGGCGAGCAGCTTGGCCGTGGTCATCTCGCCGCCGCTGTCCTTGGTGACCAGCATGTCCACCCGGTGCTCGCGCATGAGGGCCAGCTCCCCCTCCACCGTGAACGGGCCGCGGCTGAGCAGCACCTCCAGGCGGCGCGGGAGGGGCGGCTGCGGCGGGTCCACCGAACGGGCCAGGAACCACAGGCCGTCGAGGCCCGCGAAGACCGGCAGGCTGCGGCGGCCGGTGCTCAGGAACACCCGTTCCCCCAGCTCGGGCAGCGACTCGGCGGCGGCGGCGAGCGAGGGCACCCAGCGCCAGTCGTCACCGGGACCCTCCTGCCAGCCGGGGCGCCGCAGGATCAGCAGCGGCACGCCCGCCCTGCCCGTCGCCTCGACCGCCGAGGCGGTCATCCGCGCGGCGAACGGGTGCGTGGCGTCCACGACGACGTCGATCCGGCGCTCGGCCAGCCAGGCCACCAGCCCCTCGGGGCCGCCGAACCCCCCCTCGTGCACCTCCCCCACCGGCAGCTTCGGATTGCGCACCCGGCCCGCCAGAGAGGACACCAGATGTGTCCCGGCACGCCCGGCGAGCGCCGCGGCCAGCCGCCTGGCCTCGTCCGTGCCGCCCAGCACCAGGATGTTCAGCACACCGTCCCCTTTTCCATGTCGACCGCGTATCTTCCACCGCGGGACCTCGCCCCGCGGTCTCCTTCGCCACGAGACGTCGCGACGTGTCCCCCGCCGCGCCCTCCGCGCCCTCCGTCACAGGACCTCGCCCCGCCATGCCGACCGATCCTCGCACCATGAGCGCGCCCCTGCGCCACGGGTGGACCACCGGCGCCTGCGCGACCGCGGCCACCGCCGCCGCCTACACCGCGCTGCTGAGCGGCGAGTTCCCCGACCCGGTGGAGATCACGCTGCCCAAGGGGCAGCGCCCCGCGTTCGCGCTGGCCAGGGAGGAGCTGGCGGAGGGCCGGGCCATGGCGGCGGTGGTCAAGGACGCCGGCGACGACCCCGACGTGACGCACGGCGCGCTGATCTCCGCGACGGTACGGCACGGCGCCCCCGGCACCGGGACGGTGTTCGTGGCGGGCCCGGGAGTCGGCACCGTCACCAAGCCCGGACTCCCCCTGGACGTGGGCGAACCGGCCATCAACCCGGTGCCCCGGCGGATGATGCGCGAGCACGTCGCCGAGGTGGCCGCCCGGCACGGGGGCAGCGGCGACGTGGTCGTGGAGATCTCGGTGGAGCACGGCGAGGAGCTGGCCCTGCGCACCTGGAACCCCCGCCTGGGCATCCTGGGCGGGCTGTCGATCCTCGGCACGACCGGCGTCGTCGTGCCGTACTCGTGCTCGGCCTGGATCGACAGTATCCGGCGCGGCATCGACGTGGCCAGGGCCGCGGGCTACACCCATGTCGCCGGATGCACGGGAAGCACGTCGGAGAAGGTCGCCGCCGAGCTGTACGGGCTGCCGGACGACGCCCTGCTGGACATGGGCGACTTCGCGGGAGCCGTGCTGAAATACCTGCGCAGGCACCCCGTCCCCCGGCTGACCGTCGCCGGGGGCGTCGGCAAGCTCTCCAAGCTCGCCGACGGTCACCTCGACCTTCACTCCGGGCGCTCGCAGGTCAACCCCGGCATGCTCGCCGAGATCGCCCGCTCGGCGGGAGGCTCTCCGGGCCTGGCCGAGCGGGTGCTGGCCGCCAACACCGCGCTGCACGCCCTCCGGCTCTGCCAGGAGGAGGGCCTGCCGCTGGGCGACCTGATCGCCGAACGGGCCCGCCTGACCGCCGTCGGCGTGCTGCGCGAGGCGCCGGTGGAGGTGGACGTGGTGGTCATCGACCGCGCCGGGGTGATCGTCGGCCGCGCGGGATGAGCGGGCCCGGCCGCGGCGGCCGGCAGTCCCCGGCCGCCGCGGGACGGCCGGCTCAGTCACGGCAGCGGGCCGCCGAGTACAGATGGCTGTCGGGAAACTCGGAGGCGGTCAGCACCCGGCCGACGACGATCACCGCGGTACGGAGGATCCCCGCGGCGCGGACCTGCTCCGCGATGTCGGCCAGGGTGCCGCGCAGGATCACCTCGTCGTCCCGGCTGGCCCTGGCCACCACCGCCACCGGGCAGTCGGCGCCGTAGTTGGCGACGAGTTCCCCGGCGACCGCCTCGATGCGCTGCACCGCCAGATGGAGGACCATCGTGGCCCGGCTGCGCCCGAGCGTGTCCAGATCCTCGCCGTCGGGCATGGGCGTGGCCCGCACCGAGGTCCGGGTCAGCACGACCGTCTGCCCCACGCCGGGCACGGTGAGCTCACGCCTCAGCGACGCCGCGGCGGCGGCGAACGCGGGCACGCCGGGGATCACCTCGTAGGGCACCCCGGCCGCGTCCAGCCGCCGCATCTGCTCGGCCATCGCGCTGAACACCGACGGGTCGCCGGAGTGCAGCCGGGCCACGTCGTGCCCGGCCTCGTGGGCGGCGAGCAGCTCCGCCACGATCTCCTCCAGGGCCATCCTCGCGGTGTCGACCAGCCGCGCGCCGGGCGGGCAGGACTCCAGCAGCTCGGCCGGGACGAGGGATCCGGCGTACAGGCACACGGGCGAGGACGCGATCGCCCGCTGCCCTCGCACGGTGATCAGGTCCGCGGCCCCGGGACCCGCCCCGACGAACCGCACCGTCATCGTTCACCCTCCGACTGAAAACGTCTCACCCGAACACACTCCCCTTGAACAGGGCCCACTTCGACACCTCTCGAACACGCGCTCCACGCGAGGACGCCGCTTCTGTGCGTCCCCGCGAACGCGACCTTCTGAGCACATCCCGGCCCGGCGCGGCCTCTCCCCGGCCACGCGCCGTCACTTCGTCACACGCCGTCGCCGTCCGGAGTCCGGGGGAACGGCTTGACGACCGTCCAGATCGTCACCGGCATCATGGACCGCCAACCGGTGAAGCCTCCGACCGGGGCCGCCCTGCCGACCGCCAGCCGGACCAGGTCGCCGCCGAGTTCGCCGTACCGGGAGGCCAGGACCGTCTCCGACTCGACGGTCACCGCGTTGGCCACCAGGCGCCCGCCCGGGCGCAACGCCTCCCAGCAGACGTCGACCATCCCCGCGGCGGTCGCCCCGCCGCCGATGAAGACCGCGTCGGGTTCCTCCAGCCCCGCGAGCGCGGCGGGAGCCGCGCCGGTCACCACCTTCAGGCCGGGGACGCCCAGCGTCGAGGCGTTGCGGGCGATCCTGGCGGCTCGCTCGGGGTGGTTCTCCACCGCGACCGCCCGGTTGGACGGGTGAGCGCGCATCCACTCGATCCCGATGCTGCCCGCCCCCGCGCCGACGTCCCACAGCAGCTCGCCGGGGGCGGGCGCCAGCCGGGACAGCGTCACCGCGCGCACCTCGCTCTTGGTGAGCTGGCCGTCGTGCTCGAACGCCTCGTCCGGCAGGCCCGGGACGCACGGCAGCGGCACCGCACCGGCGTCGGCGCGGCACTCCACGGCGACGACGTTGAGATCGTGGGTCACGGGCGGGGACCAGTGTCCCGCCGTACCGGAGATCACGCGTTCCTCGGCTCCGCCGAGACGCTCCAGGACCGTCATCGGGCTCCCGCCGTACCCGCGCGCGGTGAGCAGCTCCGCCACCCGGGCCGGGGTGCGGCCGTCCGCGCTGAGAACCAGGACGCGACGGCCGGCGTGGATCGCGGTGTGCAGCGACTCGACCGGCCGCGCCACGAGGCTGACCACCTCGACCCGGTCGGCGGCCCAGCCGAGCCGGGCGCAGGCCAGGGAGACCGCCGACGGATGCGGCAGCACCCGCACGCGGTCCGCGCCGAGCAGCCGGACCAGCGTCGTGCCGATGCCGTGGAACATGGGATCGCCGCTGGCCAGCACGCACACCCGGCGGCCCCGGTGGGAGGCGATCAGCGCGGGCAGGGCCGGAAGCAGCGGCGAGGGCCACGCGACGCGTTCGGCGGCCGGTTCAGGGACGAGCGCGAGCTGCCGGGCGCTGCCCATCAGGACCTCCGCGGCGTGCAGCTCACGCCGCGCCGCCGGGGAGAGACCCTCCCAGCCGTCGGCACCGAGGCCGACGACGGTGACGGGGGCGGGGGTGACGGGAACGGCGGCGGTGACGGGAACGAGGTCAGACATTGCCCAGTATCCGGGTGACGCTGATCTCGATCACGACGCGGGCGGGGTTCTCCCGAGGTTGCCGGTAGCGCTCGGCGTACCGGCGTTCGGCGTCGGCGACCGAGGCGGGATCCCTGCGGATCACCGCGCGCCCCTCAAGGGTCGACCAGCGGCGCCCGTCCACCTGGCAGACCGCGACCGCCGCGCCCTCGTCTCCGGCGGCGAGCACGTGGCGAACCTTGTGCGAGCCGCCCGAGGTGATCACTCGTGCCGTCGCGGAGCCGACGTCCAGCGTCACTCCCACCGGGACGACGTGCGGCGTGCCGTCGGCGCGCACGGTGGTCAGCGTGCACAGGTGACGCTCCTGCCAGAAGGCGCGGAATCCCTCTCCGAGGTCCTTCAACTCCCACCCCTCCTGTTGTCTCCATGTCGTGCGCCGGGATCTTCCGTGCCCCCACCGGGCGACATGGTAGCCGTGACGGGGGCCCGACGACGGATCGCCTCCCCGGGCTCCGGGAAGGCCGCCCGCCGCGGCCGGTGCGGCACGGGTCCGCCGGCCGAACCGGGCCGGAGGCGGACGCCCGTCCACGGACCCATCGAACAGCACGCCCGATCGATCCGCCGCACCGCCCCCGCGGGAAGGCACACGTCCTTCTCGGTCCTTCCCGGTGTCCCGCCCTCGCGTGACCGCGACGGCCCCGGCGAGACCTCGCCGCACGGCCCGCCGGGACCTCGCTGCGCCGCCCGTCGGGACCGGATCCGTCCTGGCACGCGCCCGGACCCGAAGGTGCGACGGTACGGCGCCGGCGGCATCCTGGTAGGCATGAGCTACCACGTGTGTCTGGTCTGCATGGGAAACATCTGCCGCTCCCCGATGGCCGAGGTGGTGTTGAGGAAGACCCTCGACGACCACGGCCTGGGCGACCTCGTCACGGTCGACAGCGCGGGCACCGGGGGCTGGCACCAGGGCAGCCCGATGGACGAGCGTGCCGCCGCGGTGCTCGCCGACCACGGCTACGACGGCTCCTCGCACCGGGCCAGGCAGTTCCTGGGCGGCTGGTACGGCCGGATCGACCTGGTGCTGGCCATGGACGGCGAGAACCTGCGCGCCCTGCGCCGTCTGGCCCCCGACGACGCCGACGTGCGGTTGTTCCGCTCGTTCGACCCGGCCGCGCCCGAGGGCGCCGAGGTTCCCGATCCCTACTACGGCGACGGCGAGGGCTTCGCCGAGGTGCTGAAGATGGTCAAGGCGGCCTCCGAGGGCCTGGCCGGGCATCTGGCGGACAGGCTCCGGTGAGGCCTGGGCCTTCGGGGCCTGTGCCCCGCTCCGGCCGTCGCGAGGCCCCGCCCTTCACAAAGTAATTCAAGCACCGATCACCGGTACGGCCTCACCCGCGAACACCCTCGGCCGATTACCGAATGTTGACTGACACTCACGCTTCGTGTTACCTCTTGGTCGCGCACCGGCCCCTTCCCTGCCCGCTTCCCGCTCGGGCTCGGCCACGCACTGGAGGCGACACTCATGATCAACCGCGATCTCGACCGGATCGGCCTGCGCAACTGGATCGAATACACCATCGGCTCCAGCGGCGCCGCGGCATGGCGGTTCGTCGAGCGCACGCCCTCCCTGCGCCACCTGGCCAACCGCCAGTTGATCAATCGCGCCGTCGCCAAGCTGCCGGCCCGGCCGTATCCGTTCAGCACCCTCTCCCCCTACACCTCGTGGAGTTCGCTCACCGACCGGACCTACTGGTCGCGCCACCTGCCGCCCACGCCGTCGGCCGGGGAAGGGCTCCCCGCGCCCGCGGACACGGCCCGGCTCTTCGCCCGCGAGGGCGAGACGATCCACTGCCCCCGCTCGACCGTGCTCTTCGCCTACTTCGCCCAGTGGTTCACCGACGGGTTCGTCCGCGGCGACTCGACCGCGCCCCGCGATCCGGCCGTCAACACCTCGCCCCACGACATCGACCTCAACCAGGTCTACGGCCTCACCCCGGCCGTCACCGCCAGGCTCAGGACCTTCTCCGGCGGCCTGCTCAAGACGCAGCGGATCAACGACGGGGAGTTCCCGCCCTACCTGTGCTCCGACGGCGAGATCAAGCCCGAGTTCGAGGGGCTGAGCGTGGTCCGTTTCGCGGACATGCCCCGGGGCATGCGCGACACCCTGTTCGCGATGGGCAGCGACCGGGCCAACGTCCAGATCGGCTTCACCATGATCAATGTGCTCTTCCTCCGGGAGCACAACAGGATCGCCCGCCTCCTCGCCGGCCGCCATCCGGGCTGGGACGACGAGCGCCTGTTCCAGACCGCCCGCAACATCGCCATCGTCCTCCTCCTGAAGATCATGCTTGAGGAGTACATCAACCACATCACGGCCTACCGGTTCCGCTTCTTCACCGACCCCCCGGCCTTCTCCAAGGCCGACTGGCAACGGACCAACCACGCCAGCGTCGAGTTCAACCTCGTGTACCGCTGGCACAGCCTGCTGCCGTCCACGCTGCTCGTCGCCGGACTGAACCTGCCGCTGCTATCCACCCTGGCGGCGAACAACCTGCTCACCGAGCACGGCCTGGGCCAGGTCTTCGAAGACTCCTCACGGCAGCGGGCCGGGCGCATCGGCCTCTTCAACACCGCCCCCGACCTGCTGCACATCGAGGCGCTCAGCATCGCCGAGGCCCGCACGCTCCACCTGGCCTCCTTCAACGACTACCGCGCCTGCTGCGGCTTCCCCCGCCTGACCTCCTTCGGCCAGATCTCCGCCGACCCGCGCGTCCGGCGGGAGCTTTCGGCCCTGTACCGGAGCGTCGACGACGTCGAGTTCTACGTCGGGCTGTTCGCCGAGGACCCGTTACCGGGCTCGATCCTGCCGCCGCTGATGCAACGCCTGATCGCCATCGACGCGTTCTCACAGGCCTTCACCAACCCGCTGCTCGCGCCGCTGGTCTTCACCCCCGCCACCTTCTCCCCCCTGGGCATGGAGATCATCGACCGGACGTCCAGCCTGAGCGACCTGGTCAACCGCAACATTCCCGAGCAGCCCCGCGAGCGGACGGTCAGCATGACGGCGCGCGACGCGGCGTACGACCCGAAGCGGACGAGGAGCGCGCGTCCCAGGCGATGACCCCGCCGAGGAGACGACCGGTCCGGCGCCGTGCCCACCGGTTGCGGCGGACGGCGGAACGGGGGCGCGGACCCACATTACCGAGCCGGATCCGATCATCTAGTCTCCAAGGTATGGCGACCCTTCCGGACCGGGATCCGCGGGAAATACGAGCCGCTGACGGCGACCGCGACCACACTGCTTCAATCCTCCGCAACGCGGCCGGCGACGGCCGGCTGACCATGGAGGAGTTCCAGGAAAGGCTCAGCGCGGTCTACACCGCCAAGACCTACGCCGACCTGGAGCTTCTCACCCGCGATCTGCCGGACCTCACTTCTCCGGCGACCGCCCAGAACTACACCGGCCGGCAGTCGGGTGCGCCGACCAGCACCGTCGCCATCGGGGTCATGGGTGGCTTCAAACGGGTCGGCCGCTGGCGGGCTCCCAGGAACTTCACCGCCCTGGCCTTCTGGGGCGGCGGCCAGATCGACCTGCGTGAGGCGGTGTTCACCGACCGCGAGATAAAGATCCGGGCGTTCGCCCTCATGGGCGGCATCGAGGTGATCGTGCCCGAGGACGCCGAGGTGTTCGTCAACGGGATCGGGTTCATGGGCGGGTTCGGTCATGAGGCGAGCGGGGTCGGCCGGCCGAACGCGCCCACGATCGTGGTCACCGGATTCGCCATGATGGGCGGGGTCGACGTCAAGCGCAAGGCGTCCAAGAACAAGAACAGGAAGCTCGAGTCATGAGCGTCTCCCGGTAGCGGTTCCCGGGTGCCGCCGCGGGGAGACGCACGCGGCCGATCCGCCGCGCGGGAAGACCTTCCGGCCTCGGGGGCGAGTGGCCGCGGGCGCCGACTTGACCTTGTCGCAGCGTCAACGTTTCTAATGAGGGCATGCGGATCGGCGAGCTTGCCGCGCTGGTCGGGGTGTCCACCCGGACCGTGCGCCACTACCACCATCTGGATCTCCTCCCCGAACCGGTACGGCTGGCCAACGGCTACCGGGAGTACCGATTGCGCGACGCGGTCGCCCTGGCCCGCGTACGGCGGCTGGCCGAACTGGGCCTGTCACTGGACGAGATCCGTGACGTGCTGGCCGACGACCGGGGCCGGGAACTGCGTGAGGTGCTCGTCGAGCTGGACGCCGACCTGGCCAGGCAGCAGGAGGCGATAAGCCTCAGCCGCGACCGGCTGGCCGCGCTGCTGGCGGAGGTGGACCTGCACCCCGACTCGACGGTGTCCCCCGACATGGCGAAGGTGCTGCGCGGCCTCCACACCGAGGGCTCGAAGTTCGCCGAGATCGACCGCGAACTGCTGGCGCTGATGGACACCGTGGCCGACCCGGCCGACCGGGCCCGGATCCTCGACATGATGCGCCCGCTCTCCGAGCCCGACGCCCTCGCGCGAACGGCTCTCCTCTACAGGCGGCTCGACGAACTCGCCGACGCGGACGCCGGTGATCCCCGCGTCACCGCGCTCGCCGCCGACCTCGCCGCCCACGTCCCCGACGAGATGGCGGCGGTGATGGTCGCGAACCTGGACTCGGTTCCCGATCCCCTGCGCCCGCCCGGAGACGGTCCGGCGGAGAGCGCGGAGAGCACCGAGAGCACGGACGGCAGGCGATGGATGGAGACGATGCACGCCGAGATGTCCCCCGCCCAGATCGAGGTGTTCCGGCTGCTCATGATTTCACTGAGGGAGAAAATGTGATGCTCCGGATCGCGCGTGCCGCGATGTTCACCGTACTCCCCGCGGAGCTGCTGCTCGCGGTCCTGCTCGTGTCGGGGGTGTCGCTGCCCGTCCCGGTGATCGTGGTGGCCGAACTGGCCGTCGTGTCGGTGCTCGTCCTGGAGGGGGTGACCGCGTACCGGCTGTTCGGCGCCGAACGCCGGGGCGGCGCGGACCGGCGGACGGCACTCCGGGCGACCTTTCGCCGGCTGGTCCCCATACAGGTGATCAAGGTCATGGAGTTCGAGCTGAAGGGCCTGGCGAGCCTCGTCCTGTGGGTGGCGCGACGCCGCCACAGCGTGCCGCCCGGCTCCACGGCCGTGGCGTACTCGAAGGAGCAGACGCCGACCCTGGTGGCGTTCCTGTTCGTGATGATCGTGGAGACGGTGGTCCTGGATCTGCTGCTGATGGCGACCGGCGTTCCGGCCGGGCCGCGCCTCGTGGTGCTGGTGCTCCACCTCTACGGGATCGTGTTCGTGCTGGCGCTCGGCGCGGCCTGCGTCACCCGCCCGCATGTCGTCACCTCCGGGGAACTGCGCATCCGCTACGGGGTGTACTTCGACCTGCGGATCCCCCGTGACCTGATCTCCTCGGTACGGCTGTCGCGCAACTACAACGAGTCCGGGATGGTCATGGTGGCCGACGGGCGGCTCGGGGTGGCGGTGTCCTCCCAGACCAACGTGATCGTCGAGCTGACGGAACCGATCACCGTCGTCCGCCCCCTCGGCGGCCTCGCCGAGGTCACCTCGGTCCGCTTCTTCGCCGACGTCCCGAACACCGTCCTGAGCACCCTGCGGTCCCTTCCGCACCGCGAGGTCTCCTGATCCGCGATGCCGCGACGGCGATGCCGGCGCCGTCCGGACCTCCGCGAACTCATCGAATGCGGAGAGGTGAGCGCGTTCGCGCTCACCTCGGACCGCCCGGCCCCGGCCGTCGTCCGGGGCCGGGCGGCTCAGCTCGGCAGTGCCTCCACGACGGCGGCCCCGCCCGGCAGCTCGATCTGCCGGGCGAGCCGGAACCCGGCCTTGCCCAGCAGCTCGCCGTACTCGGAGGTGCTGCGTTCCATGCCCTCGCCGAACAGGGCGAGCATCCGCATGTCCAGGTCCTTGCTGACGTGGGGGAGGTCGTCGTCGGGGACGACCATCTCCACCAGCAGGACGCGGCCGTCGTCGGCCATGACGTTCCTGATGTTGCGCAGGATCCGCACGGCGTCCTCGTCGGACCAGTTGTGGATCACACTGCCCAGCAGGTAGGCGTCCCCGCCGGCGGGGACCGCGACGAAGAAGTCGCCGCCGACGTATTCACACCGGTTTTCGAGGCCGGCCTCGGCGAAGAACTCCGGGGCGCCCTTGACCACCTGCTCCTGGTCGAACAGGACTCCGCGTATCCCCGGGTAGGCGTTCAGGACGGCGGCCAGGATGTGCCCCTTGCCTCCGGCCACGTCCACCAGGGTGCGCACGCCGGAGAAGTCGTAGCGGGACGCCACGGCCTTCGCGAACGGCCAGGCCCTGGACATCATGTAGTCGTCGAACAGCGCTCCGGCCTCGGGGTTGGCCTTGAGGTAGCCGTACAGGGGCCCGTGGTGGGCGGCGAAGCCCGACCTGCCGGTGCGCACGCTCAGAGGGAGCTTGCCCATCCCGTACCAGAAGCCCTCCTCGATGATCATTCGTACGGCGGGACGCAACGAGTCGGGCGTGTCTCCGCGGAGGGTGGAGCCCGCCTCGGTCAGCTCGTAGACCCCGGGAGCCGTCGTCGCGACGATGCCCATGGAGGCGAGCTGGCGGAGCATCCTGCCGAGCGCGGACGGGTCCGCGTCACAGCGCGCCGCGAGCTCGCCGACGCTCAGGGGACCTTCTCGCAGGTGGTCGGCGCAGCCCAGTTCGGCCATCGCCGCGAGGGCGGCGAACCGGGAGACCCCGCCGATCGCATCCCAGATCGGCGCTTGCGGGTCGTTCATCCGTCATCCTTTCGTCCGGCACGCAGATTCGATCTCTCGGCGGACCTGTTCGATGTCCCGCACGCCGGTTTGACGAGCGGTGGGGTACGGCACGCCGGCCGGAGAGACCCGGCGGGCCTGTGCGGACGGCGCGCGCAGGCCGGTGCGAGCCTGCTTGGGCGGGCCCGTTCCGCGATCTCGGGTGCGGCAGGTCATCAGGCCGTCTGCCGGGCGGAGCGGTGCCAGGACAGGACCCGTCGTTCGACCGCGAGGAACGCCGCGTTGAACGCGTATCCCAGGACGCCCAGCGCCACGATGGCCCCCCACACGCCCGCCAGGTCGTACGACCTCTGGGCGTCCAGGAGCTGGAAGCCGATCCCGTCGGTGCTGCCCACCAGTTCGGAGATCACCATGAGGATCAGCGCCAGCGACAGGCTGATCCGCAACCCGGCGAAGATCTTCGGCATGGCGGAGGGCAGGATGACCCGCAGCAGTCGTTGCCCGCCCGGCATCCCGAAGACCCTGGCGACGTCCAGGTGCTGGCGATCGACGTGCCGGGCCCCCTCGCACGCGTTGATCAGAATCGGCCAGACGACGCCGAACGCGATCACGTTGATCTGCATCCGCGGGCCGATGGCGAACAACGCCATGAAGAACGGCAGCAGCATGGGCGGGGGGACGGCCCGGGCGAACTGGATGAGGGGGTCCACGAAGCGGAAGAGCAGGGGGGAACGGCCCAGCGCGATCCCGAGCGTGACTCCGGCGACTCCGGCCAGCGCCCACCCGGCCAGCAGGCGTCCGGTGCTCGCCGGGATGTTCGTCAGCGCCGCGTCGCTGAGCCAGAGCCGCTCGGCGGGGCCGGTCAGCCACATCTCGTGCATCGCGGCGGCGATCCGCGACGGCGGCGGGAAGGCCGGCAGTTCCGCGCCGCGGGTGACCGCCTCCCACAGCATCAGGACCACCGGCACCGGCCACAGACGGCCGGCGGCGCGCAGCGCGCCGTTCATCACGCCACCTCCGTACGGGCGCTGTGCCAGCGGAAGAGCCGCCGCTCCGCCAGCACGAACAGGCCGTTGGTGACCACGCCGATGACGCCGGCCCAGACGGAGGCGGCGATGATGTGCTCCATCGGGTTCAGGCCGCCGGCCGTCTCCAGGACAAAACTGCCGATGCCGTCGGAGCCGCCGCCCAGCAGCTCCACGCTGATCGCCACGATGAGCGCGATCGCGGAGGCCAGCCGGACGCCGGCGGCGATGAACGGCGCGGTGCTCGGCAGCGATATCCACCAGAGCACGGCCAGCCGGCCGAATCCGAAGCTGCGCAGCGTCTCCTTGGCGAGCGGGTCGACGTCCTTGAGGCCGTACATCGTGTTGATCAGGACAGGCCAGGTCGCCGCGTAGACGATCAGGGTGATCTTCATGTCGAACCTGTCGGAGAACAGGGTGAGCGCCAGCGGGATCAGCGCGATCGACGGGATGGGGCGGAGGAACTCCATGATCGGCCGGAGCGCGCTCTCCACGCGGGGCAGGCTGCCGAGCAGGAATCCGGCGGGTACCGCGACCGCGACGGTGGCCAGCAGGCCGAGGGCCCACACACCGAGGGTCGAGGCGACGTCGGAGAGGAATTCCGGGTCGGTCACGAGCGAGGCCGCCCGGCCCGCCACCGCGGAGGCCGGCGGGAACGCGAGCGGGTCGATCAGTCCGGTCCGACCGGCGATCTCCAGCGCGCAGAACAGCACCGCGACGCCGACGGCGCCGCAGAACAGCCTGCTGTCGAGGGGATTGCGCCTGATCACCCGGCGTTTCCGGAAAGGAGTGCCTTGGCCTCGATCCTGCTCTTCAGGTAGCCCTGCTCCAGCATCAGGTCCGCCACCCGCTGCAGCCGGGTCTGGTCAAGGCTGGTGGGGAAGGAGCCGAGGGTGATGACGGCGGCGGTGGCCGTGTCGATCTTGGTGTAGGTCGGCAGGATCTCCTCGACGGCCTTGCGGTCGGTGGCGGAGATCTGCTGGGCCTTGGCGATCGCCCGCTGGAAGGCGGCGGTCGTCGCGGGGTTCTTGTTCGCGAAGTCCTCTGTGACGACGACGCCCGCGATGGGGAAGCCCTCCATGGGGCCGACCATGGTGTCGGCGAGCTTGCCGGCGCCGATGGTCTTCTGGACGGCGGTCAGGTGGGGCTCGGTCATCCACGCGGCGTCGACGATGCCGGTGTTGAGTTTGTCCGCCATGTCAGGGAAGGGAAACTCCAGGAACTCGACGTCGGCCTCGGTGAGCCCATGGGTCTTGAGCAGAGCGGCCACCGCCAGGGTCCCGACGTTCTTCCTGCTGTTGACGGCGATCTTCCGGCCCTTGAGGTCGGCGGGCGTCTTGATCGGGGAGTCCTTGGGCACCATGAGGTTGAACGCGTTCGGGGCGGCCTGGTAGAGGTCCGAGACGACCTTCAGCTTGATCCCGGCCGAGACGGCGAGGAAGGTCGAGACGTAGTTGGTCTGGGTGGCGTCCAGGGAACCCCCGATGAGGGCCTGCTGAGCCTGCGCACCGCCCACGACCGGCTCGATGGCGACGGTGAGGCCCTCTTCCTTGAAGAAGCCTCTCGCGTTCGCGATGTAGAGCGCGGCCGAGTCGGGGATGGGGAGCGCGCCGACCGTGAGCCGGGTCTTCTCCGGGCCTCCCGTGCCCGCCGCGGTGCCGGCCGGTTCGCCGGAGCCGCCGCAGGCGCTCAGCACCAGGGCGGCGGTGACGCCCGCGATGACCGCGCGACTCGCCCGTCCGAACCTCATGAGGTCTCCTTAGCTGCGTGGGGTCGCGTCGGGCGGCACTCGCGCAGAGCTCGCCGGGCGGCATGGAGGGAGCCCGGGGAGGTACGGGACCGAGGGGGTGCGCCGGCCGTGGATCAGGGGCGAAACAGTTCCGTTGAATTACCACTCAATGTCCAAGCCTTTTAGGCCTTAAATACCATATAGGCGAACCACCCGCACGCACCAGCCAATGGACGGGTTTATTTGGCTGAGATTAGAGATATAGAAAGAAAGCCTTTTCGCAACTTTATGAAATTGCACGGTCACTGAACGAAGTGCCATTGTCTACTTACAGGCATAACGTGCCGATTCAAGATGCAAAACGAGTTATGTACGTTTACCGCGGTGTCTCCGCCCGCGTCGCCACCGGGCGGCGTACGGGCGGCGGCGCCCGGAGTCCGCGTCCGGCCTCCGGGCGCCGCCGCTCATGTCAGCAGCCGCACGCGATCCCGGACGACGGGGCGGTCAGGTCGTCGACGGGACGGGTGCGAGGCCCGGCGGCCGTCTCCACCGGGAAGCCCTCCCTCACCCAGTACTCATAGCCCCCGATCATCTCCTTGACCCGGTAGCCGAGCGTGGCGAACTCCAGCGCGGCCCTGGTCGCGCCGTTGCAGCCGGGCCCCCAGCAGTAGGTGACGACGACCGTGCCCGGCTCGATCAGGAGCGACGCCCGCGCGGCGATCTCCGCGGTCGGCAGGTGTACGGCGCCGGGCAGGCGGCCCTGCTCCCAGGCCCGCGCGTCGCGGGAGTCGACCACGACGAGCCCCGGGGTACGGGCCTCCAGGTCGGCGTGCACGTCACTGACATCGGTCTCGAAGGACAGCCGCGCCGCGAAGTGGGCGGCGGCCCGCGCCGGCGCGGCCGGCGGGATGAAAAGCGAGGAGGACATGCCCACGATCCTGGCGGGAGCGCAGGCCCCTCCGACAGTGGCGTGAACGACGCCGTTCGCTAAGTTAACGCCATGCGCGTCCTGCAGATCACCCGCCCCGGCCGTTCCGTCTCCGTGCTGGCCTACGACGGCATGTCCGCCTTCGAGCTGGGCATCGTCACCGAGGTGTTCGGCCTGCCCCGCCCGGAACTCGACGTCCCCTGGTACGACCTGAAGGTGTGCGCGCAGGGACCGGGCCCGGTGCGCGTCATCGGCGGCGCGTTCCTGAACACCCCGCACGGCCTGGATGCCTTCTCGGCGGCCCACACGGTCATCGTCCCCGGGGTCCCCGACGTGACCGGCGATCCGGCGCCGGAGCTGACCACGGCCCTGCGGCGGGCGCACCGGCGGGGGGCGCGCGTCGTCTCCATCTGCTCCGGCGCGTTCGCGCTGGCGGCCGCCGGGCTGCTCGACGGACGCCGGGCCACCACCCACTGGCGCCATGCCGACCTGCTGCGCCGCCGTTACCCCAAGGTCCAGGTGGACGCGAACGCCCTCTACGTCGACGAGGACGACGTGATCACCGGCGCCGGCAGCGCGGCCGGCCTCGACGTGTGCACGCACCTCGTCCGCAAGGACCACGGCGCGGCGATCGCCAACGCCGTCGCACGCCGGCTGGTCATCCAGCCCCACCGCGACGGCGGGCAGGCCCAGTACATCGAGACGCCCGTGACCGCCGATCCGGACGACGACCGGATCGCCCGGAACCTGGCCTGGGCGCTGGAGCGCCTCCCCGAACCTCTCACCGTGGAGACCCTGGCCCGCCAGGCGCACATGTCGACGCGCACCTACCTGCGCCACTTCGCGAAGGCGACGGGAACCAGCCCCATCCGCTGGCTCATCGTCCAGCGGGTGCAGGCCAGCCTCCCCCTGCTGGAGACCACCGCCGCCTCCGTCGAACAGATCGCGGCCGCGACCGGCTTCGACACCGCCGTGACCTACCGGCACCACTTCGCCCGGATCATGCGGACCTCCCCCACCGCCTACCGCCGGGCGTTCCACACCGGCGAGTCGGAAAGGAGCACGCCCTGAGGCGTCATCGTGGAAAACAGACTCACCTACCCGGCCGCGCGTGGCGCAGGCGGGCACAGGCGGCGTCGAGCGTGGCGGCATCGATCATCTCCTCGTGGGTGCCCGGGCTGCCGCAGGCGTACGCCCCGGAGACCGAGCCCGCCAGCACGCACTCCTCCGGCTCCGCGCCGGCCAGCCACGACCGGGTGAAGGCGGTGCTGAACGCGTCGCCCGCGCCGTTGCTGTCCACGACGGGCCGCTCGGGCGTCACTGCGGGGAAGGCCCGTACGACACCGTCCGCGCGTACCAGCATCCGGCAACCGTCGGCTCCGCCGGTCGCGACGACCACGGCGGCGCGACCCTCGTCGAGGATGTGGCGCATCACCTCCTCGCACCGGTCCCCGACCGTCGCCGCGCTCATGAAGACCAGGTCGGAGCGGAAGGCATAGGGGCGCGCCCAGGGGTCGCGGCCGTCCCAGGAGTGCAGGTCCGTCGAGACGGACCTGCCGAGGCGCTCGGCGTCGTCGAACACGGTGCCGGGGTGGTAGGCACGCGATATGTGCACGTGCCCGCAGCGTTCGAGGAAGGGCAGGTAGAACTCGGGCGGCAGCCTCAGATCAGCCGGGTGCCTGCCGTCGTAGAAGGAGAAGCGCCGTCCCCGGGCGTCCACCAGATTGACGCTGCGCGGTGTGCCGTTGGGTGCGGGCAGGTGGCTGACGTCGAGCCCGACGGCGGCGTACCTGTCGAGGATTAGCCGTCCCTGCGGGTCGTCGCCGATGAAGTCGACGAACTTCGTGCGCAGGCCGAGGGCGTGGAAACCGAGTGCCACACCGTTCCCGGAGTGGCCCACGTAGTCGTGGATCGGAGGGACGCCGGCGGAGTCTCCCCCGGGTATGGCCAGCGCGTCGACACGCACGATCGTGTCCACGCCGGTGCCGCCGACCACCAGGACGTCATAGTCGACCATCAACCGCCTTCATCCCTCAAATGGGCATCAAACACTTTTTCACCATACGGCTCAGTAGTTCCAAAGATCAGGCGAGCCGCGAAATCTCCCGGCGGCGCGGTGCTACCGTCCGCCCCCGGGCGGAGAGACCGGGTCCGGTGGTGCGGTCGGGGGGTGCGGCAGGACGGAGACGGCGCCCTTGGCCTCGAAGATCGCGAGGTGGATGCCGTCCGGACTGTGGTGCCCGTGCTGGCGGAGCACGGCGTCGAGATCGGCTCTGGTGAGCCCGCAACGGCGCAGGTTGCGCAGGTTGACGTGCCCGTCGTGGATCAGGATCCGCAGTGGTGGGTCGACCAGGCGGCTGATGGCCGGCAGGAGCCGCAGCCTGGTGATGGCCGCGTGGGCGGCGAGCAGCGCCAGTAGCGCCGCGGTGCCGGTCAGCCATGAGGCGTCGGTCGCGGTGGCGGTGCGTCCCACGATGGCACCGACCGCGACGGCGGCGACCCAGTCGAACGGGGCGAACTCCGCCATGGTCCGGCGCTCGGTGAGCCGGAACGCCACCGCGGCGGTCAGGAACAGCGCCGTCGCCTTGACCGCGGCATGGGCCGCACGGTGCCAGTCGCCGATCAGGGCGTCGCCGAAGCTGTCCACGACGGCCGCCCTCAGCCGGCGCCGTCGAGAGCGAGCGGGATCCGGCGGCTCCCCGGACCGGCGATGCCGGAGCCTTGGCCGGTCACGGCCCGGGGCGGTGCGGATTCCGATGGCTGTCTCATACGACCAGGCTAAACCGCCTCGCTTCGACCATGGCGAAACGCCTTACAGGCAGCGTTTCGTATACACGAGGGCGTGGCGCGAAGGTGGCACGAACAGAGACTCACCGGCGAGAGGACGGTCTGGTCGCGGTACGGGAGCTTCCAGTCGGGCCGGACGAAGCGGCAAATGTAGCCATCGGGTAGTGCTCGAGGTGGTCCCGGTGCTCGGGCTCGGCCTCCCGGAAAGTCCTCGCCCTCACCCACGGCCCATAAGCATTCAGCGCATAGTGAGATCGAGGGCGGCGATCAAAGCGGCGAGTTCGCGTTGCCGCGATGTGGCCGACCAGACCGCCCATGTTCTGCGGACGATGGGATCGCCGATCAGCGGGTGCCACACCATGCCCTCGGGCAGTGGGCGGGCCCAGCCGGGCGAGGCGAACGCGAATGCTCGTCCCGTGCCGACGGCCGCGAGTTTCACCTCGGGAGTGACCGGCCGATCCTCGTCGGCGGGCTGGTCGGCGACAGCGACGCCGTGACCGCGTAGTGTGGCCGCAACCTGGTCGTACCAGGCCGGCGTGTCCGACCGTGCGAAGCCGATCCATGCCAGTCCGGCGAGCCTGTGCAGCCGGACACCGGCGGCCTCGGCGATCTCCTCCGAACGTGCTGTGGCAAGGATGACCCCCATCGACTCCTCGACGGCGAGCACGGCGTCGAAACACGGATCTGCCGGCCGATCCCGGACCAGCGCCACGTCCAGCTCGCCTGCCTGCAACGCGGCCAGTTGCACGACACTCGAAGAGTGCCGGACCTCGACTCTCAAGTCCTGATGTACCGTGCTCAACTCAGTGAGCACGGTCGGCAACAGATCGACGGGAAACTCAAGCGGCACACCGATTCTCAGCAACCCGGTGGCCGCAGGCAGCCCGCTGACAGCGGCCACGATTCGATCATGATGTCCGATGAGCTCGCGAACTTCCTGAAGCAGCACCTTGCCCGCGCCGGTAGGCCGTGCCCCGGTGTGGCTGCGCAGGAGCAGCTGGACACCGAGCCGGCGTTCCAGCGCCTGCACCGTCTGTGACAGCGCGGATTGGCTCACATGCAGCTTGCGGGCCGCGGCGGACAAGCTCCCTTCCTCCACCACGGTCACGAACGCGCGCATCTCTCGTATCTCCACGTCCTCATTGTTGTCGATTTCCTGGTGTGCGGTTGCGGCCGGATTCAGCCAGCGGCCGTGCTTATGGCCTCTATCGGCAATAGCGGGATCCAATCGGCAATAGCGAATCACCGGTGGAAGTTGCAATCGATGAGCCGCCAAAAGGAGCACCGCCCCGTACGGGTGAGCCCCCTTACCGGCGATGGGAAAGTCAACCAAAACGGAGATTCGGCAACATGGAATTCGCAAACCAGATCGTGCTGGTCACCGGCGGAACTGCGGGAATCGGCCTGGAGGCCGCGCGTTTGTTCGTCCGTGAGGGCGCGCAGGTGATCATCACCGGTCGTGACACCGAGCGGGGCAAGAAGGCCGTCAACGCGATCAACGACACCGGGCGCGTGCGCTTCATCCAGGCCGACCTGGCCGACCTGGACTCGGTGAACTCGCTGGTCGAGCAGAGTGGCCCGGTCGACGTCATCGTCAACAACGCCGGAGCCTTCCCGGTCGCACTGACGATCGAGCAGGATGTCGCGGGCTTCCAGAAGATCTTTGACACCAATGTGCGCGGCGCTTACTTCCTCGTCGCCAAACTCGTGCCGCACATGCTCGGCAAGGGCCGGGGCAACATCGTCAACGTCACCACCATGGCCACGTCCAAGGGAATACCCGGAGCATCGGTCTACAGCGCCTCGAAGTCCGCGCTGGCCTCGTTCACTCGCACGTGGGCCGCGGAATTCGGCCCCCACATCCGGGTCAACACCGTTGCTCCCGGCACGACCAGGACCGACGGGGTGCTCGTCGAATGGGGTGAGAGCATCGAGGACATCGCCAGGACGTCGCCACTGGGCCGCACCGCCCGCGCTCACGAGATCGCCGAGGCCATCCTGTTCCTCGCGTCCCCGCGCGCGAGCTACCTCACCGGTGCGACGATCAATGTCGACGCCGGCGCCACCGCCGTCTGATGTGCTCTTGGATCGGGAATCGGATCACCCCATGGGGCGATCTCCGTGCCCGGAAGGTCTCGGTAACGGACATGGGCGACCTGCGACCACGGAAGCCGGCCGCAGATCACACCGAGGAGCATGCTCGGCTACTACGACTGCCGGCTGTCGAACGGACCGTCGCCCAGGATTCCCGAGCGGTCCGGCAGTCCGATCGCCACACGGAGCCTGGCGAACTCGACCGCGAGGACCTGAGGCGGATAGTGAGCATTGAGGCCGCTGGGATTCGGAAGGACCCATACGCGCGCACCGCCGACGGTCTCCGATTGCGGCCGACCACCGCACCGGAGACGCCGAAGGCCGAGCGGTAGCCGGTGACGCCCAGCAGAGCCAGCCACCTGGGCCGCAGAGACTCCATCCTCCTGACCAGGTCCCTGCCTCCCTCCACGTACTCCTGCGGGGTGAGGTCGGCCGCCCGAGCCGTCGGCCTGCGCACGACAATCGTTCACACCGCGTGTTCGAGATTCCGGCGGAACCGGGCCGGCGTCGACCCGGTCGCCATGCGGAACGCCCGGCTGAACGCGGACTCGGAACGGTAGCCGACTTCGGCGGCGACCGAGGCGACCGTGAGCTCGGTGTCGACGAGAAGTTCGGCTGCGGTCATCAACCGGATGTGCGTGAGAAACGCGCCGACGGTCATTCCGGTGCTGTGGGAGAAGTGCCGGATGAATGTGGCCCGCGACATCGCCGCCACTCGTGCGAGGCGCGCGATCGGCCACTCGCCGCCGGGGTCCCGGAACACCTCGTCGATGACGGCACGGATCCGCTCGTCGTGGGCGGCGGTCCACAACGCTGTTTCGGCGAGTCGTCCGTTCGACTTCCGCAGCACCATCGCGAGCAGCGCGTTGCAGAGCGCCGAGAGAATGGCCGCGGTGCCGGGCCCGTCGTTCTGCGCCTCCCGCCGCATGATCGCGCTCAGCATCCGGACGTTCTCATTCGCCTCGCCGGACTCCGCGAAGGACACGCGCAAGGGGTCGGGAAGGCTCCGAAAGAGCATGGCACCCGCGCCGGGACCGAACGAGTAGTGCCCGCAGAAGAGGTCGATCACGCTCTCACCCGCCCGGCTGCGGATGGTGGAGAACGCGCCACCGGGAGTTTCGACGACCCCTTGCTCGTGCCCGGCTCCGGTGGTGCGGATGCGGTGCGGCGTACCACGAGGGAGCAGCACGACGTCGCCCGGCTGAAGCTCGATGCGCCGATCTGAAAGCTCGAGCACGCACGCGCCGTCGAGCAGGACGTGGAAGTGCGCCTTGCCCTCGCCCTGCGGGGGCACGTCCATGACGGTCGCACCGGCGAGAAGGCAGCGCTTGTCCAGGATCGCCTGCAGTCTCGCCAGGCGGATGAGGTGACTGACTGAATCCATGATGAGACGATCGTGAGGAAAAATGAGATTAATAAGCCTTGTGAGCTCAATTCTACATATCGAGACTGGAGGTATGGACACCACCAACGACACTCTTCAGGCCGATCTTCTTGTCATCGGTTTCGGCAAGGGCGGCAAGGCCGTCGCGAAAACGATGGGCCGCCTCGGCAAGCGCGTGGTGCTCGTCGAGCAGTCGCAGCGGATGTACGGAGGCACCTGCCCCAACGTCGGCTGCGTACCGACCAAGGCACTGGTCCACCACGCCGGTCAGCGCCGGGAGAGCGACTCGGCGCAGGAATGGTACGCGCGCTCGGTCAAGGAGGTCCAAACTCTCACCGCGCTGTTTCGGCGCGGCAACTACGAGGCGTTGAACAACGCCGAAACCTCAACCGTCCTCACCGGCCGAGCCACCTTCCTCGATCCGCACACCGTCAGCGTCGACGCCGGCGGCGAACGCCTGCTGGTCTCCGCCGCGACCATCCTGATCAACACCGGCGCCGAAACGGTTATCCCGGACACCCCGGGCCTGCGCGAGAGCAAGCACACCCTGACCAGCACCGCGCTGATCGAGACGACCACCCTGCCCGAACGGCTGGCGATCGTGGGCGGCGGCTACATCGGCATCGAGTTCGCCTCGATCTACCGTCAGTTCGGCGCCCACGTCACCCTGTTCGAAGCCTCCGGGCGAATCCTGAGCCGGGAGGACGACGAGGCCGCCGCCGTCGCCGAGGCCATCCTCACCGGCGACGGCATCGAGATCATCAAGGGCGCGCACGTCAGCGAGGTACGCGACACCGCGCACGGCGCGAGCGTGATCTATGAGGCGGGCGGGCGCCGGTACACCCTGGACGTCGATGCCATCCTGGCCGCCACCGGGCGCGCGCCGGCAACCCGTGATCTCGGGCTGGAGGCCGCCGGGGTCCGCACCACCGCGCACGGCGCGGTCGAGGTCGACGAGTATCTGCGCACCAGCCAGCCGCACATCTACGCCCTGGGCGATGTGCGCGGCGGGCCGCAGCACACCTATCTGTCCCTCGATGACAGCCGGGTCGTCTTGGATCAGCTTCTGGGCCAGGGCCGGCGCTCGGTGTCCGATCGGGTCGCGGTGCCGCGCACCCTGTTCATGACTCCGCCGCTGGCCACCGTCGGGCTCACCGAAAAGGAGGCCCGCGCGGCCGGATACCGGGTGAAGATCGCCAGTGAGCCCGTGGCCGAGATCGTGGCGATGCCGCGCGCCTACATCGTGGAGGAGACCCGCGGATTCATGAAGTTCGTGATCGACGCCGACACCGACAAGATCCTGGGCGCCGTTCTGCTGAGCGTCGACGCGCAGGAGCTGATCAACACGGTCGCGCTCGCCATCCGGCACGACATCACGGCGTCGGAGCTTCGTGACGCGGTTTACAACCATCCCACCTCGACCGAGGCGTTCAACGAGGTGCTGGCCACCATCGTGCGTGTTGATGCGCCGCAGACCGCCGGCGTGTAACCCGTTCGGGCTCGCTCCCGATCAGGGGAGCTCACCCCGCGTCGACGTCGCACCGCCGGTGCCGGCCCCGGACGTCGACGTTGTCGACGCGGAGAGCTGTGAGAAGGTGAACGACGTGGTGGACGACGCCCCTCGCCACCGGCCGCCGCCCAGGGAAGGACTTTGATGACCGTCGCGTTGCGGGCAGAGGCCACGCCGTCCGCTCCCGCGCTCTTCCTGCGCCCCTGGAACGACGGCGACGTCCCGTCGCTGGTCGAGGTGTACCGCGACCCCGTGTTGCGTCACTGGACGACGCTCTCCGCCGAGAGCGTCGACGACGCGGTGCGGTGGCTGGACGTCCAGAGGCGGGGCTGGGAGACCGGGGAGCGGCTGAGCTTCGCGGTGCACGAGGACCGGACCGGCTCCGGCGAGAGCGAGAGCGAGAGCCGGTTGGTGGCCAACGTGGTGCTGAAGAGAACCGACCGCCACAGTGGGTCCGCCGAGGTCGGCTACTGGACGGCGGCCCACGCCCGGGGCCGGGGGGTGGCCCCTCGCGCGCTTGAGGCCCTCACCGTGTGGGCCTTCGACACCTTCGCCGCCGACAAGCTGGAACGTCTCGAACTGCTTCACCAGGTGGACAACACCGCGTCGTGCCGCGTCGCGGAGAAGGCCCGATACCGGTTCCACGAGGTCCTGCCCGCCCGGCCGCCCTTCCCCAGGGACGGTCACCTGCACGTACGGCGGGCCGACGCCCCCCTCTGACGACGGCGGGCTGCCGCGCCCACCTGGCGTGCCGGGACGCCTACGGGGTTTCCGGGGCGCCCTGACCGCGGGCGTCCCCGGTTCCGGCGGGGCCCGCGCGCGGGGCACCCGTCCCCGGCAGGGCGCCGCCGGACGGCTCGCCCCGCTCGGCGGTGGCCGCCACGTTGCGCGGCATCCGGCCGAATATCAGGACGTGGAAGGGCTTGAGCGACCACCAGTAGAGATGGCCCGCCAGGCCCCGGGGATGGAAGATCGCGCGCTGGCCGTAGACGGTCTCGTCCCGTTGCCGGAGCACCCGCAGCTCCAGCCACGCGAGACCGGGCAGGCGCATCTCCGCGCGCAGGCGCAGCAGGTGTCCGGGCTCGACCTCCTCCACGCGCCAGAAGTCGACGGAGTCTCCCACCCGGAGCCGCCGGGGGTCGCGGCGTCCGCGGCGCAGTCCCACGCCGCCGACGAGCCGGTCGAGGAGGCCGCGCAGGCGCCAGGCGACGGGCAGGGAGTACCAGCCCTTCTCGCCGCCGATCGCCTCGATCACCGTCCAGAGTGCCTGCGGGGACGCCTTGACGCGGCGGGCCCGCGCGTCGACGTAGAGGCTGCCGCCCGCCCAGTCGGGGTCGTTCGGCAGCGGGTCGCTCGGCGCCCCGGGGGTCGAGGCCGAGGACCAGCGCGTGAGGACCTCGGCCTCCCTGATCCGCCGCAGGGCCAGCTCTACGGCCCTTCTCAGCCCGATCAGGCCGTCCGCCGGGTCCTTGACGTGATCGGCGATGTCGTGTTCCCGGCAGATCGACTCGTTGCGCAGCGACTCCACCAGCGGGCGGGCCAGTCCGGCCGGAACGGGGGTGACCAGCCCCACCCAGTGGCTCGACAGGCCGGGGCTGAGCATCGGGACCGGGATGATCAACCGGCGGGGCAGCCCCGCGACCTCGGCGTAGACCCTCATCATGTCGGCGTAGGTCAGCACGTCCGGGCCGCCGACGTCGAAGGAGCGGTTCACCTCCTCCTCGATGTCCGCCCAGGCCGCGAGGTAGCGCAGGACGTCGCGGATCGCGATGGGTTGCGTCCTGGTCCTCACCCATCGCGGCGTCGTCATCACGGGCAGCCGTTCGGTGAGATAGCGCAGCATCTCGAAGGAGGCCGAACCCGATCCGATGATGACGGCCGCCCGGAGCACCACTGCGGGCACCTCGGAGCCCAGGAAGATCTCCCCCACCTCGACGCGGGACCGCATGTGGGGCGAGAGGTCCTCGTTGGGCGCGAGGCCGCCGAGATAGACGATGCGGCCCACTCCCGCCTCCTTGGCCGCGGCGGCGAACGTGGTGGCCGCGCGGCGGTCGGCGTCGGCGAAGTCCTCTCCCCCGCCCATCGTGTGGATGAGGTAGTAGGCGACGTCGACCCCGTCGAGCGCCTTCCTCGTCTGCTCCGCGTCGGTCGCGTCGGCTTCCGCGATCTCCACCCGCGCGGCCCACGGCTGGTCGCGCAGGCGGCCGGCCGACCGCGCCATGCAGCGGACCTCGTGACGCGCGTCGAGCAGTTCGGGAACGAGCCGCCCCCCGATGTAGCCGGTCGCACCGGTCACGAGACATTTCATTTAATAATTGTCGTACGGCCCGGCCGAATGGTTGCCGACTTGGCCGTTTCACGGCTTTTTTATAGCTGTTCGCGGATCCGGAGGAGGATCTCCCGCGTGCGTGAGGCCGGTTCGGCCTCGATGCACAGGCGTTCCATCACCTCGAGGTAGCTGTCGACCTCTTCCCGCTTCTCCAGATAGACCGCGCTGGTCAGCTGCTCCATGTAGACCACATCGGGCAGGTCGGGCTGGGAGAACCTCAGGATGCTGAAGGGCCCTCCCGCCGCGGCGTGGCCGCCGACGCTGAACGGCACGATCTGGACGGTCACGTTGGGCAGTTCGAGCGCCTCAAGGAGGTGGTCGATCTGGCCGCGCATCACCTCGGCCCCGCCGAGCGCGCGACGCAGCACCGCCTCGTCCAGCACGGCCCACACGTGGGGCGACTCCTCGCCGCGCAGCAGCCTCTGGCGTGCCATGCGCAGCCGTACCCGCCGCTCCAGCTCCTCCTCGGAGGCGGAGGGGAACCCCAGCCGGATCACGGCCCGCGCGTAGCCCTCGCTCTGGAGCAGGCCGGGCACGAACTGGACCTCGTAGTTCCGGATGACGGTGGCCGACTCCTCCAGGCCCACGTACGTCTCGAACCAGCTGGGCAGGACGTCGTTGTAGTTGTGCCACCAGCCGGTGACGTTGGCCCGTCCGACGAGGGCCAGCAGGGGCTCCCGCTCGCTCTCCTCCGTCACGCCGTACAGCGTGAGCAGGTCGGCCACGTCCCTGATCCGGAAGCTCACCCGGCCGAGCTCCATGCGGCTGATCTTCGAATGCGAGGCGCGGATGACGTGTCCCGCCGCCTCAAGGGTGATGTCGCGCTGCTCGCGGAGCCTGCGGAGCTGGGCGCCCAGCACGATTCTCAACACGGTCGAACTGCCCCGGAGCGGAACCACGGGCGCGGAGCTGACTCGCTCACCGCCGGCGTGAGGTGCGATCATCTACAGTCCTTATAGCGCGGAATGCGAGCCTTTACCTACTCTTCGTGCCTTCGAGATCCCTCACGGTACTCCGGTCGCGCATTTTCGGCTATACAGAACTTTATTCTTCAACCATTTCCGGTGACAAGGTCATCGAAGTCGCCGCTCTTCACCCTTCTGAGGAATGCGTCGACCTCGCGGCGAGTGTAGATCAACGCGGGCCCCTCGGGGTCGCGGGAGTTGCGCATCGCGACCCTGCCGTCGGGCAGCTCGGCGACCTCCACGCAGTTGCCGCTGGGATTGCTGAAGTGGCTCTTGCGCCAGACGACCCCGTCCAGCAGAGCCGCCGACATACCGCTGCGCAGCTGATTCATCGTCGCCTCTCACCCGTCAGGCAGGGGAACATACGTACGAGCATATATCTTTGTGCAGATGCACGTGCATTTGTACTTGCTTATGCACATCATGACGGGCAGGATGACGGGACGGATTGCCTTCGTTACGCGATCGCCACCCCTCACCAAGGTCGCCGATGACTGGTTGTCAAAGACATGGAGCCTCACCTGTCCGATCTGAGATCGGAGGATGGGAACGGTGGCTGTCGATGCTCGATCACATGCTCCCGCCGGGTTCCCCGCCGCCGTGGGCGGACGGTGAAACCCATGCCGACCGGCTCCGGATGACCGTGTGGAGTCTCCGCCACGCCCCCTACGCGGCGCGGACCGCCCGCGAGTTCACCTCCACCGCCCTGAGAACGTGGGGGCTGGAGCAGCTGGTCGACGACACCGGCGTCGTGGTGTCCGAGCTGGTGACCAACGCGGTGCGTCACGGCACGCGGGGCGCCCTCCACCCCCGGCCCGCCCCGGACATCAGGGTGATCCTGTGCCGGACCGAACGCTCGGTGTTGTGCGCGGTCACCGACCCCAGCGACCAGGGACCCCGCCTGCGCGAGCCCGACCACGAGGCGGAGGGCGGCCGCGGGCTGCAGGTCGTCCAGGGGGTCAGCGAGATGTGGGGCTGGGCTCCTCTGGAGACACGGGGCAAGGCCGTGTGGGCGGCCTTCGCCCTTCCGCACAGGACCGCGCGCCGCCTGGAGGCCTGTCACTGACGATCCTGCCTTTCCAATGCCAAAAAGCGGACTTAGGGAAATAAGCCCCATAGTCGGCTTAAGACGGATATTGTCCGCGGAAGCCCGATCCGCTGGATGGAGAACGTCATGGCGTCGTCAGAACCTGAGCGCCTCAGGTTTGACCCCAAGACCCCGAATTCGGGACGGATGGCCGACTACTTCGTCGGTGGCAAGGACAACTTCGCCGCCGACCGCGCGATCGCGCGGCAGGCACTCGCGATCGCTCCCGACCTTCCGGTCGTATCGCGAGAGGGACGCGGTTTTCTCGGCCGGGCGGTCCGGTTCCTCGTCGAGGCGGGCATCCGGCAGTTCGTCGACATCGGCTGCGGCCTGCCGACCCGGGGCAACGTGCACGAGATCCTCCGCGCGGCCGCCCCCGACGCGCGGGTGGCGTACGTCGACAACGACCCGGTGGTCGCCGTCCACGCCCGTGCCCTGCTCCAGAACGAGGACCTGGCCGCGGTCGTCGAGGCCGACGCCCGCGACCCCGAGCGGCTCCTCTCCCATCTGCGGTTCAGCGGCGTCATCGATCTGTCCCGGCCCGTGGCGATCCTCCTTTTCTCGGTCCTGGCGGATGTCCCCGACGACGTCGAGGCCATGCGGATCACGGCCGGCCTCCGGAAGGCGATCGCGCCGGGCAGCTACATGGCCATCTCCCACGCGGTCTCCGACCTGTGCCCGGAGACGACGGCGCGGCTCGCCGCCCTCTACCAGAACCACGGTGCGATCACCGGCCCGCGCCGCGGCAACCTGCGCACCAGGGCCGAGGTCGAACTCCTGTTCGGCGAGCTGGAACTCGTCGAACCCGGGGTGGTCTACGTCCCGCGGTGGCGACCCGGCGGCGCGGTGCCCCACCGGCCCGATTCCGTATGGGTGGTCGGCGGAATCGGCCGTAAAGCATGGATAGACTGCCGCCAGAAATGATCGGAGCTTTCCCCGTTCACCTGTGTCTCGACCTCCGTTCGCGAGCGGCACCGCTCGCCGGTGCGACAGGCGGCAGAGGAGATGACGTATGAGCGACGCGGCCCGGCGGCCACCGGCAGGTCTGGACACGAGCGTGGCCAACGTCGCCCGGATGAACGACTACTACCTCGGCGGCAAGGACAACTTCGCCGCCGACCGCGCGGCCGCGGAGGAGGTGCTCGCCCTGGCGCCCGAGATCAGGACCATGGCCAGGGAGGGCCAGGACTTCATGGCCCGGGGGGTGCGCTATCTCGTCGGGCAGGGCATCACCCAGTTCGTCTCCCTCGGCGTGGGGCTGCCCACGCAGAACAGCGTCCATCAGGTCGCCCAGGCGCTCCTGCCCGACGCCCGCGTGGTCTACGTCTCCACCGACCCGGTCGTGCTCTCCCACGCCCGCGCCCTGCTGGCCACCAACCCCGCCACCGCCGTCGTCGAGGGTGACGTCCTCCACCCCCGCCGGTTGCTCGCCGATCCCGAGTTGAGACGGCTCATCGACCTGGACCGGCCGGTGGCCGTCCTGATCGCGTCCGCCCTCCAGTTCATCCCGGACGAGGACGACCCGTTCAAGTGCGTGGCCGTCCTGCGCGACGCGCTGCCGGTCGGCAGCGCCTTCGCCTTCGGGCACGTCGTCTTCGACCGGCGCCCCGAGGTCATGGAGCCGATCGTCGGCATCTACCGGAGGATCCTCGGCCGCCAGGAGGGCGACGGCCGCACGAGCGAGCAGGTGCTGCGCTTCTTCGACGGACTGGAGCTGGTGGAGCCCGGTTTCGTCTACACGCGCGACTGGCGTCCCGACAACCCGCTCACCGTCCAGGGCCGGGACAGGACCTGGTCCATGGTCGGGATCGCCAGGAAGACCGAAGGCTGACCGGCGCCGGCCCGTGTCCTCGCCGGCGTCGAGTCGCCCCGGACGCGGATCGCGCCGTCCGAAGACTTCGCGAGCCGTCGCCTCCGGCCTCCGCGGCCTCGCTCGAAGCCGTCCCCCGGGCCCGTGACGCCCGCCTTCCGCGCCCGTTCACCGTCAACGGGCGCGGTGCTCGCCGGCGAGGCCTCTCATCGGCCGGAGGACCTGGTGAGGGGCGCCTGTGGCAGGCACCCCTCCGGCTCCTCAGCTCGCGCTCTCGCTCGGTGTCGCCGATGCCTCGGCGCCGGGCAGAAGAACGGAGTCGACGAGGTAGACCGTGGCGTTGGAGGTCTGCAGGTTGCCGCAGAGGATCTTGGCGTCGCCGACGGTGTAGTCCTCACCGGAGCCCGTGACGGTCAGGGTGCCGCCGCCGAGCGTCGTGAGCGGTCCCGCCGTGAGATCCGCGGGGGCCTTCCTCCCCTCGACGACGTGGTTCTGCAGGATCTTGGTCAACTTGTCCTTGTCGCCCATGATCGTGTCGAGCTCCTCCTTCGGGATCTTGTCGAACGCCGCGTTGGTGGGCGCGAACACCGTGATGTCCTTGGCGGAGTTCAGTGTCTCGGTCAGTCCGGCCGCGTCGACGGCCTTGGCCAGGCTGGACAGTTCCGGGTTGGCGGCGAGAGCGGTGCCGACCGGCTCCGTGGCCATGCTGGCGGCGCTGCCGGGTCCGGACGTGGGCAGGGAGGCGCAGCCCGGGCCGACCGGCGAGGCCGTGGCCCCCGGCGAGGTCATGTCCGTGGGCGACGGCATGTCGGTGGGCGAGGTCATGTCCGTGGGCGACGGCATGTCCGTGGGGGCTGGGGCAGGAGAGAGGAAGAGGAAGGAACTCGTGGTGGCCGCCTGGGCAGCCGGGGCTGCTGCCAGGGTGAGCGCTGCCAGAGCCGAGGCGAGAAGAGACTTCTTCACGTTGATCTCCTTGGTTGGGCGGATGAGCCCTTCCGGATCCGCCAAGCGGGTCCCGACGTGCTCATCGGTCTATTCGTAGATCAATGCCCTGCACATTGGTGACAAATACCCCACTAGACGACTCTTGACCACATATCTCCCTAAATGACCAGATGTGAACAGCTGTGACACGTCGCCGTACAGTGGGAACATGAGCCCGAAGATCGCGACCAACGAGGTCGTCTCACGTGAGCAGCTACTGGAATTCCTGCGTGGGCGCCACCGCGCGCTCGTCATCACGGCACGCCGTGACGGCACACCGCAGGCCTCCCCCGTGACATGCGGTGTCGACGCCGAGGGCCGCATCGTGATCTCCACCTATCCCGAGCGCGCCAAGACGGCCAACGCCCGCCGCGATCCCCGGGTGAGCGTCGTGGTCCTGTCGGACGACTTCGACGGGCCCTGGGTGCAGGTGGACGGCACGGCCGAGGTCCTGGACCTGCCCGAGGCCCTGGAGCCCCTGGTCGACTACTACCGGTCGATCTCCGGCGAGCACCCCGACTGGGACGAGTACCGCGAGGCCATGACCCGCCAGGGCAAGTCGCTGCTGCGCCTCACCCCGCAACGCTGGGGCCCGATCGCCACCGGCGGGTTCCCCGCACGCCTCGCCTGAGCCCCGGCCGCCCGCGATCGGCCCGCCTCGGACTCCCCGGAGCCCGGCCCCGCGGGGATCGGCTCGCCCGAGCTCATCCCAGGTCCTCCAGTACGGCGTCCGCCGCCCGGCGGCCCGAGACCAGGGCGCCCTGGTGGGAGCCGGTGTCGCGGTGGTCGCCGCACACGTAGCGACCGGGCGCGAAACGGACCGGGCGGCGCATCGGGAACGGCGGGGTCATCGCGGGCAGCGCCGCCTCGATCGGATAGGTCGCGAGGTGCTCCCAGGCGGAGGTGTTCGCCCTGTAGATCTGAGCCAGCCGGGCCCGGACCCGAGGCTCGTCGGCGTCGGAGAGAAGCCCCAGGACCGAGGTGGAGACCAGGGCGCGGCCGTCCGAGGAGTACTCGGGCGCGGCGTCGGTGATGACCAGGGTGTCGGTGATCTGGCCCTCCGCGTCCACGATCTGGGTGGGATCGTCGGCGGGGGACCAGGGGACGGCGTGGTAGAAGGTCGTCACCGCGCGCATCGCCGGGATCTCCAGCCCGGGGTAGAGGGCCGCGGCCATGGCCGGGTCGGTCGCCACGACCACCGTGCGGGCCGGGATCGTCTCGCCTCCCGCCGTCTCCACGCCCTCGTCCGTCACGGCGAGGACCGGGGTGTCGAGCTTCAGCGCCTCCGGCGGGATGCGCTCGGCGAGCCGGCGGGGGATCTCGCCCATGCCGAGGGCGGGCACCCCGACCGTGCCGAGGGCGAAGGACCGCCAGATCAGGTTGAAGAAGCGGCTGGAGGTCTCAAGCTCCCGTTCGAGGAAGACACCGGCCAGGAAGGGGCGGATCAGCTTCTCGATCATCTTGGAGGAGATGCCCCGGTGCCGCAGCTCCTCCTCCGTGGTGCGGTCCGGGTCACGGCGCAGCAACTCGGGAGGGAAGGTGACGTCGCGCGTGGTCAGCGCGGCCAGGGCGGCCTTGTCCCTGAGCGACCCCACATCGGCCAGCAGGCCGCTGAGCGCGTGCCGGGGATGCCGCCAGGGCAGCATGAAACGCTCCCGACGCCCCCTGTCGAAGGCGATCACCCCGGAGGGGATGGCGCGCAGATTCAGCGCGCCGACGTCGAGAACGCGGGCGGCCTCCGGATAGGCGGTGTTGAACACCTGGAAACCGCGATCGAGCCGGAAACCGTCGACGATGTCGGTGCGCACGCGACCGCCCACCTCGCCCGCGGCGTCGATGACGCGGACCGGAACCCCGGCGGAGTGCAGCCGGATCGCGCACGCGAGGCCCGCGAGCCCCGCGCCGATGACCACCACTGTGTCCGGCATGACGCCTCCCCCTCGAATCACGACGACGTGGAGCGGCCGGATCGGCCACCTCTGACCTCGGGTGGCGAGCCGCCGGGGGTCGCGTCCGCGTTCCGCTCCTCTCCCAGACCTACCCCAGCTTCACCGTGATCTCTCCCCCGAGCTGGAACCCTCCGGACAGTTCGAGGTCGTCCCCGCTCCAGAATCGGCCGGGGTCGTACCAGTTCGGCCTGCGACCGCCGGGAAGCAGCCCCATGGCCTCGTAGGTGACGGCGACGACCTCCGCGCAGTAGGCGCTCTCCAGGGCGCTCTCCTCCGCCCCCCGCTTCAGGATCTTCGGCAGCCGTCCCTTCATCCAGCGTCCGGCCAGCCTGGCCGTGGAGGGGAAGGGCGTGCCGTCCAGGCGGGCGACGGTGCGCAGGACGGCGTCGTCCATCTCCCGGGAGGTCTGGGGCTCCAGCTGGCGCAGCCAGGCACGCTGGCCGTACCTGGTGGCCCAGACGGAGACCGCGTCGCGCAGGTCGTGCAGCTGGACGCCGCGCTGGTGGACTCCCGACCACAGGTCGGGCAGGGAACGGCCGAGTTCGGCGTGCCACATCAACGGCGGCATGTCGTCGATGACGACGGACATGCCGACATGGTTGACGGGGCTGTTCGTCATGGTCTGGATGGCTCGGTCGGGAACGGTTCGGCCGCGGAACAGCCACACGTCGCCGGTACGGGTCAGGTTCGCGGCCTCATCGAGGCTGATGCTCTTGCCGGGCATTCCGCTAGCGTAGGCACATGCGATGGTGGAAGGTACTCGGTCTGGCAGGTGTCGCCGGCGTCGCGGCCACGGGCGTGGTCATGGTGCGGGCCGAAAGAAGGCGACAGGCCTACACACCGGACGAGATCCGGACCCGGCTCCGCGCCCGCCTGGAGGACTCTGCCACGGGCGACCCCCGGGCCGCCGGCCGTACTCCCTAGGAGTCTCCCCCGCCGCCTGATCCAGGTGAGCGGGTCGAACGAGCGGGACGGCTCACCCACCGCCGTCCCGCCGTCGTGTCAGGCCGCGCCCGCGGCGCCGCCCGCCTCAGGGCTCACCCGTCGCCTTTCACCGGATCCCACCCCTCGGGCAGCGGATCGGGCCTCGGGCACGTGCTGCCGACCTTGAGGAACTCGGCCCGCTCGGCGGACTCGGCGATGGTCAGCATCGTGTCCAGGACGTGCAGGCCCAGCTCTCCGGTGGCGCGGTGCGGCCGGCCCGCGCGGATGGCCTGGGCCATGTCGAGCACGCCCAGCCCGCGACCGGCGGTGGTTCCCGGCGTGGGGAGCGCGATCCACTCGTCGCCGCCGGCCCGGCGCAGCCGTACCTGGCCGCCGAAGGTGTTGGGGTCGGGCACCTCCATGGTCGCCTCCGTGCCCGTGATCTCGACGAACCCCGCACGGTGGAGCGGCGAGTCGAAGGTGAACATCATCGTGGCGGCCTGCCCCGCGGCGAACTCCAGGAGCGCCGCCGTGTGGGTGGGGACCTCGACGGCGAAGCGGGTCCCGGCCCTGGGGCCCGAGCCGATGATCCGCTCCTCCCGTGCCCGGCGGGCCATCGCGGCCACCCGCCCGGCCGGGCCGAACAGCGTCACGAGGGCGGTCAGGTAGTAGGGGCCCATGTCGAACAGCGGCCCGGCGCCCCGCTGGAACAGGAACTCCGGGCTGTGGTGCCACGCCTCGGGGCCGGGGGTCTGCAGCAGCGTCAGAGCGGTCAGCGGAGTGCCGATGGCCCCTTCGGCGACGAGCCGGGCCGCGGTCTGCAGGCCGGCGCCGAGGAAGGTGTCGGGAGCGCTGCCCAGGCGCACCCCCGCCGCCTCGGCGGCCCGGGTCAGCTCCGCGCCGGACTCCCTGTCCAGGGTGAAGGGCTTCTCGTTGTAGACGTGGCGTCCGGCCCCGACCGCCGCCATCGCCACCTCGGCGTGAGCGGACGGGATCGTGAGGTTGACGACCAGCTCGACGTCCGGGTGGGCCATCGCCCGCTCCGGGGTGGTCGCCACCGGCACGCCGTACCGGCTCGCGACCTCCCGGGCACGGTCCGGATCGAGGTCGGCGCACGCCACCACCCGCACGTCGGGGAAGGTGGTCAGGTTGCTCAGATACTGGTGGCTGATGGTGCCGCAGCCGACGATCGCCACCCCGAGCGGGCTCGTCACGGGCTCACCTGCCCGGCGGCGACCAGGCCGGTCAGGTAGGCGTGACTGTCGGCCAGTGCCTCGACCATGTCGGTGGCGCAGTGATCCAGCTCCACGATCCGCACCGCGTCCGGCGCGGCGGTCAGCGCGCTCACGATCGGCACGCCGCCCGCGCCCACCGCCGTCATCGGGCCCTCCTTCGTCGCCGGCCCGTCCTTGACGTGCAGGTAACGCACCCGCTCACCCAGCCGGGCCAGCAGCTCCGAGGGGTCGACCCCACCGGTCGCCGCCCAGTAGACGTCGACCTCCAGCAGCACCTCGGGAGCCAGCAGCTCGACCAGCGCCTCCAGCGCGGGACGGCCGTCCACCCGCTGCTCCAGCTCCCACCAGTGATTGTGGTATCCGAGCCGCAGGCCGTGGCCGGCCGCCTCGTCCGCCGCCTCGTTGATGCTCCGGGCGGCCAGCTCCAGCCCGTCCCGGTCGGCGAACCACTCCGCGGGGGCCGCCGGCACGATGACGGTGTCCGCCCCGATGACGACGGCCGCGGCGAGCACGCTCGAACGGCGCTCGTCGAGCAGCGGGGCGTGCACGCTGCACACCGTCAGCCCGGCCTCCTCAAGGTCGGCGGCGAGCCCGACCGGATCCACGTGCGGGTCGTACGGCTCGACCGCGCCGTACCCGATGTCGGCGATGCGCCGTAGCACGGCACGGCGGTCGACGGCCGCCTGCTCACGCACGGAGTACAACTGGACGGCGAGTGGGCTCATCCCAGGTCCCTTCGACGTTTTAGGATCTGCTCCGCGCCGGAGGAGGTCCCCCGACGGCGTTCAAGTGCCCCGGTGAGGCGTTCTCTCCTCGGAGGGAAGGACCAGGGCGGCGGCGCCGTACAGACCCGCGTCACGTTCCAGCGAGGTCCGCTCGACGGTGAGGCGTCGCAGGAAGCCGAGTCCGGCCTGCTTGGCGACCGCCTGGCGAAGGGGGGCGAGCAGTGTCTCACCCGCCGCGGCCACACCGCCTCCGATGACGACGTCGTCGACGTCGAACAGGGCGGCCGTGGTGAGGATCGCCGAGGCCAGCGCGTCCGCGGTCCGCTGGAAGGCCCGCTGCGCGGGGAGGACCCCGCGGGCGGCGTCCGCCGCGAGCGCCTTGGCGTCCGGGTGCGCGGCCGGGCACGTCCAGCCGTTCGCCAGCGCCCAGCGGACCATGCTGGGGCCGCTGGCGACGGTCTCCAGACATCCCACCGCCCCGCAGGGGCAGGGCTCGCCCCTCGGGTCCACGGATATGTGTCCGATGTGACCGGCGTTTCCCGTCGGTCCCAGGTACGGCACGCCGTCCAGGACCAGCCCGCCGCCCACCCCCGTGGACACCACGATCCCCAGCATGACCCGGGAGCCCGAGCCGCCGTGCCCGCCTCGCCACCACTCCCCCAGCGCCATGCACTGGCCGTCTCCGGCCAGCGCGACGGGAACGCCGCGAGGGCCGGGAAGCCCGGCGAGAAGCTCGCGCACCGTGTCGACCAGCGGGAAGTCCCGCCAGGACGGGATGTTGACCGGGCTGACCGTGCCGGCAACGGAGTCGATGGGACCGGCGGAGCCGATTCCCACGCCGGTCAGATCCGCGACCGCGGTGTCGCGGACCAGCGAGGCCAGCGTCGCCACGGGATCCGGTCCCACCGGCAGCTCCGCCCGCCGGGTCATGGTCCCGTCGGGGTGAACGAGCGCGACGGCGAACTTGGTGCCCCCGATGTCGATCGCCAGGGCGGTCAAAGCCGGACCTCGCCGACGCTTCCGAACGGGGAGAGGCTGGCGGTGGCCGGTGCGGCCACCACACGGCTGTTCACGGATTCCTCCGATGTATCGGCGTTGAGGGTTCGCGGATTCGGGTAAGCAAACCGGGCAGAAACGACAAACAAGGTGAACGTATGACGTCGATGACAACGTTGTCAACGGCGTATTCCGTTCATCATCGGCGTGTTTCGCAGGGCGGGTCTTCGACCGACGGGCGCTCCGGGGACGGAAGCGGGCGCGACGCGCTTCGGGGACGGAAGCGGTCGTGATGCGGAGATCCACCGGCCGCACGGCCGGGAGCGGCCGACCGGCTCCGGGGATCACCCGCGAGATTCCCGCGCATACGAGATCGAGTATGCGGTCTCCTTGAATTTAAGGGTAGATACGGTTGGCAAGGATGACTTGGGAGATTTTCATGACGCATGAACGAGCGGGACTGCCCGCTCAGCCGTCCGATCTTGTCGACGTGGCCCGCCTGGTGACCTCTTACTACGCGCTGCACCCCGACCCCGGGGAGGTCGGTCAGCGGGTGACGTTCGGGACGTCGGGGCACCGTGGCTCCTCGCTGAACGTCGCGTTCAACGAGGACCACATCCTCGCGACCAGCCAGGCCATCGTGGAGTACCGCGCGGCGCAGGGGGTGGACGGCCCGCTGTTCCTGGGCGCCGACACCCACGCGCTGTCGGAGCCCGCCCGGGTCTCGGCGCTGGAGGTCTTCGCGGCCAACGGCGTGACGGTCCTGATCGACGACCGGGACGGCTACACCCCGACACCGGCGGTCTCGCACGCGATCCTCACCTACAACCGGGGGCGTACGGCGGGACCGGCCGACGGCGTGGTGGTGACCCCCTCGCACAATCCGCCCGGCGACGGCGGCTTCAAGTACAACCCTCCGAACGGCGGCCCGGCCGACACCGACGCCACCTCGTGGATCCAGGACCGCGCCAACGCGTTGATCGCGGACGGGCTCAAGGAGGTCAGGCGGATTCCCTACACCAGGGCGCTGGCCGCCGACACCACCGGCCGTCACGACTTCCTCGGCCACTACGTCGACGACCTGCCCTCGGTGCTGGACCTCGACGCGATCCGGGCGGCGGGGGTGCGCATCGGCGCCGACCCGCTGGGCGGGGCGAGCGTGGCCTACTGGGGGGAGATCGCCGAGCGGCACCGGCTGGATCTGACGGTGGTGAACCCGCTGACCGACCCGACGTGGCGGTTCATGACGCTGGACTGGGACGGCAAGATCCGGATGGACTGCTCGTCGCCGTACGCGATGGCCTCGCTCATCGCCGGCCGCGACGCGTTCGACGTCTCCACGGGCAACGACGCCGACGCCGACCGGCACGGCGTCGTCACTCCCGACGGGGGGCTGCTGAACCCCAACCACTACCTCGCCGTGGCGATCTCCTACCTCTACTCCCACCGGCCCGGCTGGCCGGCGGACGCCGGGATCGGCAAGACGCTGGTGAGCAGCGGCATGATCGACCGGGTGGCGGCGGATCTGGGCAGGCGGCTCATGGAGGTGCCCGTCGGGTTCAAGTGGTTCGTGCCGGGCCTGCTCGACGGCTCCCTCGGGTTCGGCGGCGAGGAGAGCGCGGGGGCGTCGTTCCTGCGCCGCGACGGCTCGGTGTGGACCACCGACAAGGACGGCCTGATCCTGGCGCTGCTCGCCGCGGAGATCATCGCGACCACCGGCCGCTCGCCGAGCGAGCACTACGGCGATCTGGTGTCCAGGTTCGGCGACCCCGCCTACGCCCGGGTCGACGCCCCGGCGAGCCGGGAGGAGAAGGCGGTGCTCGCCAGGCTCTCGGCCGAGCAGGTCACCGCGGACACCCTCGCCGGCGAGCCGATCACGCAGGTGCTGACCGCGGCCCCCGGCAACGGCGCCGCCCTCGGCGGGGTCAAGGTCTCCACCGAGAGCGCCTGGTTCGCCGCCCGTCCCTCCGGCACGGAGGACGTCTACAAGATCTACGCCGAGTCCTTCAAGGGACCGGAGCATCTGGCGCGGGTGCAGGAGGAGGCCAGGAACCTGGTGTCGGCGTCACTGAGCTGAACCGGCCGGGGAGCCCCGCCGGAGCCGATGCCCACCGCACGGGTGAGCCGCTCCGGCGGCGTCGCCCGCGCCCGGCCCCGCGGAGAAGCCGGCGAGCGGGCGGTGGTGACCGGGGCGGGCATCCGTACGGGTGCGGCCGCCCGCCGGACGGTCAGGGCCGGCGAGCCACCCACGTGGTCCGACGGTCCGGACGGTGAGGTCCTCGCGCCGCAGGACGCCGTGGGGGCCGTCGCCGTGGATGACCGTGTCGAGGGCGACCAGGTCCTCATCGGGCAACCGGCCGTCGAGATGCGAGCGCAGCCTCCGCAGGCACACCTGGGCGTAGCGGCCGGTGGCGGCCGGCAGAGGGGTGGGCAGGTCGACGGCCCACGGGCGTTCGGCCTCCAGGACGAATCCCGCCCGGGCCAGGTGCTCCGTCCAGTCGGCGGCCGGCCCCTTGTTCAGGACGGCGTGGACGCGGGCTTCCAGGCCGGGACGGCCCACGCCTATGTCGTCGGGCAGGAAGCGGGGGAAGAAGTCCATCTCGGTCACGGCCAGGAGGCCGCCCGGCCGCAGGCCGTCGAACGCTCCGGCCAGAACGCGGTCGGGGTCGGCCATGTCGTGCAGGGAGGAGGCCGCCCACACCAGATCGCAGGGGGCGAGTGCCGGCCAGCCCTCCGTCAGGTCCGCCCGGACGCCGAGGACCCGGTCGGCGAGACCGAGCAGGGACGCCTTCTTCGACAGTCGATGGAGCATCCGCGGGGAAAGATCCACGGCCGTCACGTCGGCCCGCACGAAACGCCGCGCCAGGGCGATGGCGCCGGTCCCGGTCCCGCTGCCCAGATCGACGATGCGGCGAGGTTCCCGATCGGCCAGCTCACCCAGCCAGGCGGTCAGCTCCGACAGATGAGCCCGCAGAACCTCGGCGTCCAGTTCCAGGAGTTCGGCGAGGAGGTCGGACCCCGGGTGGTTCCGGTCCTGGTGAGAGGTGTTCATATTTCGACGATAACCATGCATTGCGCCTATCGTTTACACTCTTGCGCATGACGCAAGAAAGCGATGTGGACAGTACGGTCCGCATGCGCATCAGAGGTCTGAGACAGGCACGCGGCTGGTCACTCGACAACCTCGCGGAGCGCGCCTTCCTGAGTCCCTCCACCCTGAGCCGGATCGAGACCGGCCACCGGCGCATCGGCCTCGACCAGCTGATCTCACTGGCCCGCGCCCTGGACATCTCGCTCGACCAGCTGGTGGAAACCGTCAACGACGACGACGTCGTGATCAGGCCTCGGTGCGACGAACGGCACGGGCTGACCACCTGGCCGCTGAACCGCGGATCCGGGTCAGCCGGCATCACGGTCGCCAAGATGCGCATCACCGACGAAGCGCATGGCCAGGGAGCCGATCAGCTCGCGGTCCACCCCGGCACGGACTGGTTCACCGTCCTGTCGGGGACCATCACGCTGATCCTCGGCGAGCGCACCATCCAGGTCGAGACCGGCCAGGCGGCCGAGTTCTCCACCATGATCCCCCACGCCATCAAGGCACACGGCGGACCGGCGGAAATCCTGGGCATCCTCGATCGCGACGGCCGGCGCGCCCACCTCCACCCCCCGGCGTGACCGGCTCCCTCCGGCTCACTTACCGCCGACGGCCACGCTCCGAGACTTCTGGACGTCCCGCGGAGCCGCTTCGACCTCCACCGCGCCACCCGGGACAGGAATCGCCCGTACGCGCCCGGCAGGATCGTGCGGTCAACGGATCATCTGTCGCAGCCGGAGGGGGAAATGTCCGACGTTCGGAGGTAGCGGAGCGGGGTGCCGGGCGTGGACGCTGGGTGAACGCCTATATAAGCCTTATAAGACGAAAAAGGGTGGGAAAACGGCATGTCGACGTGGTTCAGCGGCGCGGTGGTCATCGACGGTAGCGGGAGCGACCCGGTTCGGGGGCAGGCGGTGGAGGTCGACGAGGGGCGGATCGTCCGGGTGGGCGGGACGCCTCCGGCGGGGGCCGAGGTGGTCGAGTGCGACGGGCTGACCCTCACGCCCGGGCTCATCGACGCGCACGTGCACCTGGGGTTGAGCAGTGACATCAACGCCAGCCTGCGGCGGGAGCTGTCGGTGGCCGAACTGGCCGCGGACATGTTCGCGAACTGCGCGCAGACGCTGGAGGCCGGGTTCACCACCGTGCGGGACGTCGGAGGCATCGACGGGGGTCTCGCCGCGGTCGTCGCACAGGGAAAGGTGCGCGGGCCGCGGATCCTGCAGTGCGGTCCCATCCAGTGCCAGACGGGCGGGCACGGGTATTTCGCGGCCGACTGGGAGCCGACCGCCGACTGGCACGATCACCACATCCCGGGGCTGCGGTCGATGGCGCTGCTGTCGGACGGGCCGGACGAGATGCGTAAGAACGTGCGGGAGTCGTTCAGGCGTGGCGCCGAGTTCATCAAGCTCTGCGTCACCGGCGGGGTCGTGTCCAAGCACGACAAGCTGACCGACACGCAGTTCACCGTGGAGGAGATCGCGGTGGCCGTGCAGGAGGCCGCCGCGCGCGGCACGTACGTCACCGTGCACGCGCACAACAACCAGGGCATCCGCAACGCCGTCAAGGCCGGGGCGCTGTGCGTGGAGCACGGCTCCGAGATCGACGAGGAGACGGCGGCGCTGATGGCGGCCAACGGGGTGGCGCACGTCCCGACGCTGGCGGTGGTGCACGCCCTCGCGGAGAACGCGGCGGCCAGCGGGGTGCCGGCGTCGATCTCGGAGCGGCTGGGGATCGCGATGCAGGGGCAGGCCGACGGGTTGCTGGCCTCTCGCGCGGCGGGTGTGCGCGTGGGGCTCGGGTCGGACCTGATCGGGCCCGACCAGTCTGGCCGCGGGTACGAGCTGGTGCTCAGGTCGAAGATCGAGAATCCGATGGCCGCGCTGGTGTCGGCCACCAGCGTCAATGCCGGAATCCTCGGGATCGGCGACCAGGTCGGCACGGTGCAGGAGGGCAAGCGGGCCGACCTGGTGGCCTTCGCCGGCAACCCGCTGGACGATCCGTCGATCTTCGCCGACCGGTCCCGGGTGGCGCTGGTGGTCCAGAACGGCGCCATCGTGATGGACCGGCGCTAGCGCGTGTTCCGAGTTCGGATCCTCAGGGGCGGAGGCCGCGGCTCCGTTCCTCGTCGGTGAGATTCACCTGCGCGCCGTCTCCGTACCCTCTCCGGGCCGGATGGCGCCGCGCAGGTGAATCGGCGACCCCGTGATCTGAACTCCCCGGCGGGCCCCGGCCCCCCGCCTCGCTGTGAGGACCTCGTCGCCCGCGTGTGACCGCCTTGCGGAAGTCGCGCTTCCTGATCACTCTTGACCTTCTCGTTGCGTCAACTCCTACGGTCGTGAACGAGCCGGAAAGCACCGGCTCGGCGATGGACAAGAACGGGTGAGCCGGTCATGGCATGGTCGATCACGCAGGTGGCCCGGATGTCGGGAGTGACGTCCCGGACGCTGCGCCACTACGACGAGATCGGGCTGCTGCCGCCCGCGCGGGTCGGCGCGAACGGCTACCGCTACTACGAGGAGGACCAGTTGCTGCGCTTGCAGCAGGTCCTGGTGTTGCGCGAACTGGGTCTCGGCCTGACCGAGATCAAGGAAATCGTCGAGCGGCACACCGACCCCGTCGTAGCGCTGCGCGAGCACCACCGGCGCCTGCTGGCGGAGCGCGACCGGCTGGACGACGTCACCCGCATGGTGGAACGCACCATCGCCGAACTTCAGCGGAACGAAGGGAAGACGACCATGTCCAAGATCAGCAGACCGGAGAACCTGTTCGAGGGATTCGACGGCGCACGGTACGAGGCCGACGCCCGCGAGCGGTGGCCGGAGCAGTGGCAGCGGAGCGGGCAGCAGGAACTCCTGGCCGGCCGCACTCCGCAGGAGCTGGAGCGGATGCAGCGGGAGGCGACGGCAGGGATGATACGGATGGCCGAGCACATGCTCACCGGCACCCCCGTCGACGCCCCGCAGGTCCTCGCCGAGCTCGACGTCCACTATCGGCACCTCAGCGAGTCCTGGACGCCGACCACGGAGCAGTATCTGCACCTGGCCCGGATGCAGGCGCAGGAGGAGCGGTTCCGGGTGAACTACGAGAAGGTCGCCGAGGGCCTGGCCGAGTACATGCGCGACGCCATGACCGCCTACGCGCACGCCCGGCTGAGCTGAACCGGGAACGGGTCCCGGCGCGGTTCAGGTGAACATCCGCCAGGCGGCGGGCATGACCGTCCAGCGCCGCCTGGCCGTACGGCCGACCAGTTCGCCGTCGGCGTTCACCGGTACGGCCTCACCCTCCACGGTCACCTCGCGCCCGCGGCCGGTGGTCACTCCCCGCATCTCGGGGTGGCGCCCCCGGCGTAGCCGCAGCGCGTAGGCGAGCCGCTCCAGCGGCCCGGTCGTCAGCGCGACGACGACGTCCACCATGCCGTCGTCGGGCCTGGCCCGGGGGGTCAGCGGGGTGCCGCCGCCGATGGTGACGCCGTTGCCGATGCCGAGCATGAGCACCGGGTCCTCCCCGGCCATCTGCCGGCCGTCCACCGTCACGCGCAGCCTCCAGCCGGGGCTGCGCACGCCCGCGAGCAGCCCGCCCACCGCGTAGGCGAGCCGCCCGAGCCCGGGCTTGAGCGGCTTGGCCTGCTCGGACGCCTCCGCGCCGACGCCGAGATGCACCGCGTTGACGACGACCCCGCCCTCGTCGTCAATGAGGAGGTCGAGGGGGTGAGGCCGTCCGGCGAGCACGACGCGTGCCGCCACCTGGGGGTCCAGCGGAATGCCCAGCCCTCGGGCGAAGTCGTTGCCGGTGCCCAGCGGGACGAGCCCCACCGTCCGGGTGTCCAGCTCGCCGCGCCGGTACAGGGTGGAGACCACCACGTGGAGCGACCCGTCGCCGCCCAGCACGACCACGTCACGGCCGGGGCAGGCGTCGAGCATCTCCTCCAGGTCCTTCTCGCCGACGGGCGCCTCGACCACGTCGGCGCCGCCGCGCAATGTCTCGATGACGGCGGTCCTGACGTCGTCGTCCGCGCTTCCCGCTCCCTCGTTGTAGATCGCCAGTAACTCGGCCATGTCGCTCCTTCGCGTGATCGTCTCCCCGGTCCCTGCCCCCAGGAACGGCGACCACGCTCACCTCAGCCCAGCCGCCACCAGCGCCAGCCCAGCCAGAGGCCCGCCGCGACCGCCAGCAGGGCGGACAGGACGTACACCACGACGATGCTCGTGCTCGTGAGCAAGCGGTCGTTGCCCGCGACGAGGATGGCCATGAGCACCGCGCTCAGCAGGCCCACCCCCACACCCGCGGCGAGGCCGACCCCGGAGGCCACCAGCGCGCGCTTCAGGGCGCTCCTGTGCCGGGGAGGCGGCGTCATGACCGGCAGGAGCCGCTCGACGACGAGCGCGGGATCGTCGTCGACCTGGCCGGCGGCGAGCTGGACGGCCACCCCGCCCCGCTTCGGCTCGCTCAGGTAGATCCACTGACGTCTGTCGAGGAAAATGGCCGCGTCACCCGCTCCGGGATAGCTCAGCCAGAGGAACGGCGCGCCCTCGGGAAACTTCCTGAGCCTGTGCCGGACGACCGGGACGCGAAGGTCGAGCGCCGCCTCCAGGACTCGCAATGCCCGTTCCTGATCCGCGTTACCCACGATGACCTCCCCCTTCCCACCTTCACACGGCACGGCGGGTCGTCCTCGACATCGTGCCTACGCCCCCGGGCGCACGTCCAGGGCGGCCGCGAGCTCGGTCAGTTGCGCGACCCCTCCGCGCAGGTCCGGCGGAAGCGGCTGGAGGGCGACGTGGTCCGCCCCGGCGTCGAGGTGCGCGCGGACCCGTGTGGCGACGGTGTCCGCGTCTCCCCACGCGACGATCGCGTCCACCAGCCGGTCGCTGCCGCCGCCGGCGAAGTCCTCGTCCGCGTAGCCGAGGTGGCGCAGGTTGTTGACGTAGTTTCCCAAGGTCAGATATATCGCCATGTGCGCACGGGCGATCCTCCTGGCCTCGGCCGGGTCTCTCTCCAGGACCACGGCCTGCTCGGGAGCGAGGATCCGGCCGGGGCCGAGGGTCTCGCGGGCGATCGCGGTGTGCTCCGGCGGCACGAAGTACGGGTGGGCCCCGTCGGCCTTGTCCCTGGCGAGCTCCAGCATCCGTGGCCGCAACGCGGCGAGCAACCTGGGCGTGGGCGGGTCGGGGGCGAACGGCAGATCGCCCACGACGGTGTCCATCGCGTCGAGATACGCGCTCATCGCGGCGACGGGACGCCTGTAGTCGTGTCCGCGCTGGGTGACCATGGGGGCGTGGCTGACCCCGACGCCCAGGGCGAACCGCCCCGGGTAGGCCTCGCCGTACGCCGCCGCACCGGTCGCCATGGCGGTCGCGTCGCGCACCCAGATGCTGGCGATGCCGCTCCCGACGGCGATGGTCCGGGTGGCCGCGAGCAGGATCCCGGCGGTGCTGAACGCCTCCCTGCTTCCCGGCGCCTCCCCGAACCACAGCGCGCCGTACCCGAGCTCCTCGATCTCCGTCGCCGCCTGCCGTACGGCCTGCACCGGAGCCCGTCCGAACAGGGGGTGCCACACACCGATCCGGCCGATGCCCATCGCGCCGCCTCCGATCCAGCTCGACTGAACCACCCGGTCAGTTTAGTGATCCTGGTACAGGCACCCCCCGGCCCTCACGTCCGGGCCTTGGCGAGCGACGGCGAGCACAGCTCGTCCAGCACCTTGTGGAACCGGCCGCGGAACTCCTTGTCGGCGAGCTTGCCGGTGGCGTCGAAGCGGCTGCGGCCCGAGGAGACCGCCAGATCCGCGCCGTACACGATCGCGCCCGCGGCGCCGAGTGCCCGTCGCAGGTGGGTCTGCGTCCACATCGCCTCGTGGGGACGCAGGCAGGCGGTCACCACCCCCACGGGCTTTCCCAGCAGAATCGCGCCGGCACGCGGAGACGACAGCCAGCCGAGCGCGTTGCTCAGCTGGACCGGCAGCGTGCTGTGGGCCGGAGCCGTGATCAGCATGCCGTTCGCCTCAGACACCATGCGGTACAGCTCGTCCACCGGCTGCGGGAGCTCGCCGTCCACGACGGGCGGTATCCGGTCCAGTCCCTCCCAGATCTCGAAGTCCGCCGTCGCCGGCAGCTCCCACGACGCGGCCTCCAGCAGCCTCCAGACGTACGCCCCCGGGTGCAGGCTGCCAGCAATCCCAATGATCTTCATCCCCGACCTCATCCCTGTCGCGATGCCGTGACACTACGCACGAGGGGGATCTCACTGCTTCGGTCACCTGACCGCGGTCGGCAGCATGAGAATTCCCCGACTCGCCGGCGGGAACCGCTGTACGGGTCCGCCATGATCCACGTGGAAGGCCCGTCCGCGGTGCCGCCGGAACCGATGCAGTCGCTCCGCTCACGAAGTCCGAGACAACGGGGACTTCTTCGCCGGTCACTATTGCCACACGGGTGTCGCCGGGCCTCACATTCCCTCACATTCAGGACGTGCCCACAGAAAAGGGTCACGAACATGAACCCTGAACACCGATCCCCCCATAAACCAGTGATTTATCGGTCAAAGCCAACGAAAACCACAGGTCCCAGGCCATGTCGTCGGCCATGATCGGCGTTCAGAAAATTTGAAAACCGCACCCGCCCGGCCCCGCGGAGCGCCTCCGGCGCCCCGCGATCATCGGCTCCGGCCCCTCCGGAGACCACGCTCTCCGGGGGGAGAGGGAGACCCCTCACGGTCAGGCCCCGAAACCACGGCACGCCTGTCCCGCGGGACGTTCGAAGATCGTCGGCGGGGTGCCCGTCGAGCCCTCGGCGGGGAAGTCGGGAGAGCGCTCTCCGAGCGCTGAGGTGTCCCCCACCGCGAATCGGACCGTGCCAGAGCCTCGCTCCACGGCGCGAAATCTTCTCCGTGCCCGACCGAAACAGACAGAGCCCACCATCGGCGGTCTTTCGGCGACGCCCCGGCGGCGGGAGCGGTTCTCGGGTAAAGGGCCCTCCGCAGAGGGGCGGGGACCGCGGGCCGCACCGGCGACGGCCCTCCCCTGGACAAGGCCGCCGACCTGGATGGAGAGCGCTCTCCCATATGCTATAAAAGCTCTCATGAGCGAAGACCTCCCGTCGATACCGAGCTCGTCCACCTTGGAGGACGTGGCCCGGGTGGCGGGAGTGTCCCGCGCGACCGTCTCTCGCGTGATCAACGGCATTCGCAACGTCGATCCCGACATCCAGGAGAAGGTCCGCCAGGCCATCGTCACCACCGGGTACGCCCCGAACCGGGCCGCGCGTTCCCTCGTCACCCGCCGCACCGGCTCGATCGCCCTGGTCGTCTCCGGCGCCGGCGGCGAAGGCGAGGAGGATCCGTTCCCGAACCGGGTCTTCGGCGACCCGTTCTTCGGCCGCGTGGCCAGCGGCGTCCTCGGTTTCCTGCGCCCCCTCGGCATGCACCCGGTCCTGATGCTCGCCGAGACCGCCGAGAGCCGGGAGCAGGTGATCTCCTACCTCCGGCAGGGCAACGCCGACGGCGCGCTCCTCGTCTCCAGCCACGCCGCGGACCCGCTGCCGAAGCTCCTCGTCGACGCCGGGCTACCCGCCGTCCTCTTCGCCAGGCCGCCCAGGCCGATCCCCATCAGCTACGTCGACGTCGCGCACCGGGCGGGAGGGACCCTGGCCGCCGAGCACCTCGTCGCCCGCGGCTGTCAGCGCGTCGCGACCATCACCGGCCCTCTCGACGTTCCCGCCAGCCAGGACCGGCTGGCGGGGTTCCAGGAGACGATGGCCAGGCACGGCCATCCCTACATCCCCATCGTCGAGGGCGACTTCAGCCATGACAGCGGCGAGACCGCGATGCAGCGGCTCATGGCGGAGCACCCGGACGTGGACGGCGTCTTCATCGCCAACGACCTGATGGCGCAGGGCGCTCTCCTCGTCCTGCGCGACCACGGCCGGCGGATACCCGACGACGTCGCCGTGGTCGGCTTCGACGACAGCAGCGCCGCCCTCGCCTGCCGTCCCCAGCTGACCACGGTCCGCCAGCCCATGGAGGACATGGCCGCGGAGATGGCCCGCCTGCTGCTCTCCCACGTCGAGGAGCCGGAGCGGCGGGTGACCTCGGTCATCTTCGAGCCCACCCTGGTGATCCGGCAGTCGGCCTGACGGCCACCCGTACCGCCCTTCGCCGGGTCACGGAGCGGACGCGCTCCCCTCCCCTTGCGTGCTGTGCCAGACCGGGAGGGCGAGCGCCGCGTCCATGCGCCGCAGCTCATCGCGGTGCAGCGCGCTCAGGCGCACCAGGACCTGCTCCCCCTCCGGCGTCAGCGAAACCCGCACCGCCCGTCCGTCGCTCGGGTGCGCGCCCCGCTCCACGAGCCCCTGCCCCTGTGCCCGGTCGACCAGTTCGACCACGCTGTGGTGGCGCAGCTGGAGCCGGTCGGCGAGCTCCCGCACGGTCGCCCACTCCCTGCCCGGAAACCCCTTCAGCGACAGCAGCAGCTGGTACTGCTGGGGGGTGAGACCGTCCCTGCGCACCGTCTCCTCACTGAAGCGCAGGTAACGGCGGATCCCGAAGCGGAACCGGGCCAACGCCTCGAAATCCTGTTTCGTCAGGGGCTCGAACTCCCCTCCCCCGCCTTCCGCCGTCACCACAGCAGGTCCCCTTTTCGCCTGATCTCCTGTTTCATCCAGGGAAAGTATATCGTGATACGACATATTTGTATCCGCCCCCGGGATGCGTACGCAATATGAGGGGTGCCACCCCACCTTTAGGGGAAGAAAAGTACATATCGGATACTTTGTATCGTGCTACGATAGAAGTATCCGAACGGGCACATTCAGCGAGATAACACCCGACGGACAGACCCCCCGGGAGGTCGTCGTGTTCAGTGATCACGAACGCGAGGTGTCGCACGGGATCCGGCGCCGCCTGGCGGCCGGGAATCCACGCACGAGTCCGCGAACCGCGGCACCCGTCCTCGCCGCCCCGCGACCGCTCGCCACGGGTGGCGCCGACGGCACCGGCCGCCGATCCGGACCTTCGAGGTGCCGGAAGCGCCGGAGCGGCGGGACCGAGGGCGGACATCGGAGGACGGAATGATCATCTATGCGCTGACCGTGATCCTGGTGGTGGTCGCGATGTTGCTCGCGTCGAGCGCTCGGATCGTCCAGCAGTTCGAGCGGGGCGTCGTCTTCCGGTTCGGGCAGGTGCGCAAAGAGCTCCGCAAGCCCGGGCTCGTCCTGATCGTGCCGGTCGTCGACCGTCTGCAGAAGGTCAACATGCAGATCGTCACCATGCCGGTGCCCGTGCAGGACGCCATCACCCGCGACAACGTGACCGTCCGCGTGGACGCCGTCATCTACTTCCGGGTCATCGACCCGGTCCGCGTGATCGTCAACGTCCAGGACTACGAGTCCGCCATTCGCCAGGTGGCGCTGGCCTCGCTGCGCTCGATCATCGGCAAGAGCGAGCTGGACGACCTGCTGTCCAACCGGGAGCGGCTCAACGAGGGGCTGGAGTTGATGATCGACAACCCAGCCGTGGGCTGGGGCGTGCACATCGACCGCGTCGAGATCAAGGACGTGTCACTGCCCGAGTCGATGAAACGCTCCATGTCACGGCAGGCCGAGGCCGAACGCGAACGGCGCTCCCGCGTCATCACCGCCGAAGGTGAGCTGCAGGCCTCCAAGAAGCTGGCCCAGGCCGCCGAAACGATGACCTCGCACCCGGCCGCCCTGCAGTTGCGCCTGCTCCAGACCGTCGTCGAGGTCGCCGCCGAGAAGAACTCCACCCTCGTGCTGCCCTTCCCCGTCGAACTGCTCCGCTTCCTGGAACGATCGACGCCCCCCGAGGTCGCGGAGCTCTTCGAGACCGACCGGCCCGCCGAGACCGTGGAGGTTTCCAGGGACGACCGGCCCGCCGAGCCGGCGGAGGTCTCCGAGGCGGAGCAGGACACCTCGCACTCCATCCCCGCGCCCTCTCCGGACCTGTCGATCTCACCGCCCGACCGGCGTCCCCCGGACCCTCGCGTCCTCGATCGAAGGATCGCGTCCAGGCGCTCACCGGACCTATAGGGCGGATGCCCCGTTTCTCCTGGCGTGCGGGTCGGGCTCGGCAGGGGGGAGGACGTCAGCTCCCCACGAAGGCGAGGCGGTCCGGTGCGCCGCGGAGGGGCGGGGGCAGCCTGAGCGGGCCCCGGCCAGGGGTGATCGTGCCGAGGATCCGCGCTCCGGACGCGCCCGTGCAGCCGGGGACCGTACCGGGCAGCCCGTGCGCCGTCAGCCAGCCCAAGAACGAGAAGGCGATCGCCTCCTTGGCGTCGGCGGGCACGCCGAGCTCGTCGCTCGGCGTGATCCGGGCCTCCGGGGCCCGCTCGCGCAGCATGCCGAGCAGGACCGGATTCCGCACCCCGCCTCCCGAGACCACCACGGTCTCGAGCCGGTGCCTGCGGATCTCCGTGGCCACGGTCTCGGCGGTGAGCGCGGTCAGCGTCGCCAGCAGATCGGGAAGGGCCGCCCCGTACGGCGAGGCCATCCTGGCCAGGTAGCCCGGGTGGAACAGCTCCTTGCCGGTGCTCTTCGGCGGGAGCTCACGATAGTACGGCTCCGCCAGCAGATCGCGCAGCAGGTCCTCGTTGATCTCCCCCGCCGCGGCGAGACGGCCGTCCTCGTCGAAGGGCCGGCCCGTGGCGGCGGACACCGCCGCGTCCATCAGCGCCGACGCCGGACCCGTGTCATAGGCGATTCCGGGATCTCGCACGGTCAGGTTCGCGATCCCGCCGAGGTTGAGCGCGCCGCTCGCACCGGGCAGCCCGGCCAGGAGCAGCAGGTCGAAACGGGAGACCAGCGGCGCGCCCTGCCCTCCCGCGCTCACGTCCCGCACGCGCAGATCCGAGACCACGGGCGCGCCGGTCCTCTCGGCGATCCAGGCGGGCTGGCCGAGTTGCAGGGTGCCCCGCACCCGGCCGTTCTCCACCCAGTGGAACAGCGTCTGCCCGTGCGAGCACACGAGATCGACCGGGCCGCACTCCTCGGCCGCGTCGGCGAACGCCTGGCCTATCAGGGTGTCGAGCCGGCATACCTCGGCCATGCCGGTCGGGTTCGGCGGGAGCGCGGCGAGGATCCGCTCGCGGAGCTCCCGCCCGTACGGCCGCGTGCCGGTGTGCTCGACGGTCCCCGTGAGCACCCCGGCGGTCATCGACCATTCCACGATCGCGCTGTCGATCCCGTCGTGAGACGTCCCCGACATCAGCCCGAGCACCCGCACCCGCTGTCCCTCCCCGATCTCCTCGGTGCCTCCGAACTCTTGACGGATCACCGCGGGGGGACGGCCCCTGGCGGGGTCGCGGGGGGATTCTCAACCGGACGTCATCACCGCACGCGGCGCCCGAAGCTCGGCGGGCTCTGGCGTCCGGGACGGTCCACGGCGGTCACGTAGTAATACGTTCCCCTGGTGCCCGCGGAATCCACCCAGCGTACGTCCCGGCCCGCGGGAACGACCGCGACCAGGTGCCGGGCGTCGGTGAAGTCCTCCGGCCCGGCGCTCCGGTCGAGGCGGAAGATCGCATACTGGAACGGGACGTCCCTGCCGGCGGCGCGGATGTTCAGCTCGACGCCTCCGTTCACCCTCTGCGCCCGGACGAGCAGCGGACGGAGCGGTGCCCTGCCCTTCGCGAGCCGGGGAAGCAACGGAGCCAGCGCGGGCCGGGTGTAGTGATCGGTCACGGCGGTGCTGATCGACCCGAGCCGGTCGTCGCGCACGTCGCCGGAGTTGTACCAGATATCGCCGCCGACCTGCGGGTGATCCCGGTTGAGGGTCAGGTGCCTGGTGAGCTCGCCCGGCTGGAACCACTCGGCGGGCTGCCCCGCGGCCCCCGCCTTGTAGGCCGCCTGCCCGATCCAGAGCTGCGTGCCGGTGCCCGCCGCCACGTCGGACCACCAGGGGACCAGCTTGGCGTAGTCGGCGTTGGACTGTCCGATGTACCAGTAGAGCTGCGGCGCGATGTAGTCCAGCCAGCCCTTCTTGACCCAGCCCCGGGTGTCGGCGTGCAGGTTGTCGTAGGACTGGCCGCCGCTGGTCTCCGAGCCGAGGGGGTCGGTGGCCTTGTTCCGCCAGATGCCGGACGGGCTGATGCCCCAGGCGATCTCCGGCTTGGCCCGCCGTACCCGCTGCTGCATCTCCCGCACGAGCAGGTCCACGTTGTTCCGCCGCCAGGTCGCGAGGTCGGGGAAGCCCCCGCCGTACCGGGCGTAGGCCGCGCTGTCGTCGAAGTCCGGGGTGTTGACCGGGTAGAAGTAGTCGTCGAAGTGCAGGCCGTCGATGTCGTACCGGGTGACCGCGTCCATCATCGCGTCCTGCACGAACGCGCGGACCTCGGGCATGCCCGGGTTGTAGTACAGCTTGCCGCCGTAGGCGACGATCCAGTCGGGGTGCTTGCTGCCCGGATGGTCGGGGTGCAGCTTGGCGGGGTCGGCCTGCATCGACACGCGGTAGGGGTTGAACCACGCGTGGAAGGCCAGGCCCCGCTTGTGGGTCTCCTCGACCACGAACGCCAGGGGGTCGTAGCCGGGGTTCTGCCCCTGGACGCCGGTCAGATACTGCGACCAGGGTTCGTACGGCGAGGGCCAGAAGGCGTCGGCGGTCGGCCGGACCTGGACGAACACGGAGTTCAGCTTGCGTGCCTGCGCCAGGTCCAGCCAGGCGAGATACTCGGCCTTCTGCTGGTCCGCGCTCAGCCCGGTCCTCGACGGCCAGTTGATGTTGGCGACCGAGGCGATCCACATGCCGCGCATCTGGCGCAGCGGCTGCGCTCCCCCCGCCGAGGCGGCGATCTCATCGGCCGCGGCGGAGGCGGAGGTCGGGGCGAAGACGGGCAGGGACACTGTGGTCGCCGCGGCGGCGAGGGCGAGGCCGCGCAGGACGGTACGCCGGTCGGGTGAGCTCATGCGGACTCCAAGGGGGTGTTCAGCTCCTGGCGGTTCCGGCCGTGAGGCCACGGACCAGGTGCCGTGGGACGAACACGAAGCTGGTCACGGAGGTCTCGCTCGCGAGAATGACAGAAAGCTACCTTCAAAGCAATTATGATGAAATAAATTGTCATTGATGTGTGATCTGCTCCGTGACGCTTCCAGCGAGAAGGTGGCCCTATGCCCCATCGCAGTCCCGACCTGGCCCGGCTGGCCCTGACCGTACTCCAGCCGGGCTTCGAGGGCACCGTTCCGCCCCGCTGGCTGCTCCGGGAACTCGCCGACGGCCTCGGCGGGACCGTCCTGTTCGCCCGGAACCTGACCGGCGCCGCGCAGACGGCCGAGCTCGTCGCCCGGCTACGCGAGGAGAATCCGGCCGTGGTCGTCGCGGTGGACGAGGAGGGCGGATCGGTCACCCGGTTGCAGGCCGCGACGGGCAGTTCCTGGCCGGGCAACCGGGCGCTGGGCGTGGTCGACGACGTGGAACGCACCAAGCGGGTCGCCGGGGAGATCGGCCGTCTCCTCGCCGCGGCCGACATCACCCTGGATTACGCCCCCGTGGCGGACGTCAACGCCAACCCGGCCAACCCGGTGATCGGCATCCGCTCCTTCGGGCCCGACCCCGGGCTCGTCTCCCGCCAGACCACCGCCTGGATCACCGGCCTGCAGGACGCGGGGGTGGCCGCCTGCGCCAAGCACTTTCCCGGCCACGGCGACACCGTCACCGACTCCCACCACGCGCTGCCGACCGTGCACGCCTCCCTTCGCCTCCTCCGGGAGCGTGACCTGCCGCCCTTCGCCGCCGCGGTGAAGGCCGGGGTCCGGGCCGTGATGTGCGGTCACCTGCTGGTGCCCGCGCTCGATCCCGACCACCCCGCCACGCTGAGCAGGAAGATCATGACCGGGCTGCTCCGCGAGGAGCTGGGCTTCGACGGCATGCTGGTCACCGACGCCATCGAGATGGGCGCCGTCGCCGCCCTCCACCCGCCCGGGGAGATCGCGGTCCGCGCGCTGGCCGCCGGCGTGGACGCGATCTGCGCCGGCATCACCTCCCCCGACGGGGAGACCGTCCGGGAACTGCGCGACGCGATCGTGGAGGCCGTACACGACGGAAGGCTTCCCGAGGATCGGCTGGCCGAGGCGGCGGCGCGGGTGCTCGCCCTGGCCCGCTGGTACGCCGAGAACGCCTCCGTCAGGAAAGCTCGGGAAACGCCGAACCCCGGCGGAGAAGGCGAGGACCGCGAGGAGGACGGGGACCTCGGCCTGGAGGTCGCCCGCGCGGCCATGCGCGTGGTCACCGCCGACGGTCACGAGGCCCGCCTCTCACGGCCGCCCCTGGTCGTGGACATCGCCCCGAGGCTGAGCCGGGCGGTCGACCCCGACACCCTGACCGGCGTCGCCGGCGCCCTGGCCGAGCTGTTACCGGGCACCGTCGCGTACGCCGTCGCCTCCGAGGCGGCGGAACTCCCCGACCTCGGCGACCGTGAGCGACCGCTCGTGCTGGTGGCACACGACGCCCGGCGCCAGGCATGGGTCCGGAACCTGCTGGCGCGGGCCGTCCGGCTGCGCTCCGACGCCATCGTGGTCGAGACCGGGCTTCCCGGCGAGCCCACCGGCGCCGTATACGTCACAACAAATGGCATTTCTCGGGCATCGGCCCGTGCTGTCGCTCAATGGCTGACCAAGGGCCAATAAAGTGGCCCTGACACGAGAGGTACGCATGAACGACCACGACGGCCCCACACCCGTGAACCTGGTGGCGACGGTAAGGGCCGTCCTGCCCTCGCTCACCCCCGCCGCCCGGGGCATCGCCCGTCTCATCCTGGACGATCCCGGCATGGTGGCCCGCAGCACCATCACGGAGTTCAGCGCGGTCTCCGGGACGAGCGAGGCCACGATCGTGCGCACCGCCAGGGCGCTGGGCTTCGCCGGATACTCCCAGCTGCGGTTCGCCCTGGCCGCCGTGGTGGCCAGGGACGAGCCCGAACGGCTGGTCCCCGGTGACCTGGGACCCGACGACCCGCTCACCGACGTGATCGCGAAGGTGACCAGGGCCGAGTCCGAGGCACTGGCCGACACCGCGGCGCAGCTCAACCCCGACCGGCTGGGCGCGGTGGTGGAGGCCATGGCCGCCGCCCGCAAGGTCGACGTCTACGGCGTCGGCGCCTCCGGCCTCGTCGCGGTCGACATGGCGCAGAAACTGATGCGGATCGGCCTGTCCAGCCACGCCTTCACCGACGCCCACCTCGCGCTCACCAGCGCCGCGCTGGTACGCCAGGGCGACGTCACCGTGGGAGTGAGCTGCACCGGCGAGACCCCCGACGTGCTCGGGCCGATGCGCCTCGCGAGCAAGGCCGGAGCCACCACCGTGGCCATCACCAACAACCCGCGCTCCTCGCTGGCCGAACTCGCCGACCACGTCCTGGTCTCCGCCGGCAGGGAGACCGCCTTCCGGCCGGGCGCGCTGGCCAGCCGCATCAGCCAGCTCCTGATCGTCGACTGCATCTTCGTCGGCATCGCCCAGCGCACCTTCGACACCTCCGACGCGGCCTTACGGGCCACCAGGGACGCCCTCGACGAGTTCCTGACGGACACCCGCCGCCGCAACAAGGCCGCCCAGAGCCACGAGCGCGCGGAACCCCGGCCGGTCTGACCGCCGGCCGGTCATCGGCGAGATCGCCCGGCGGTTTCAGGCGCGATGGTGACGGTGATCAGCAGGACGCAGACGGCCGCGATCGCCGCGACCACGGCGGCCACTCCGATCCACGGCACCGCGAGCGGCAGGAGCAGGACGACGGCGGCGCAGCCCAGGACCGCGGCGGGACGCATGACGGGCTCCGCCATGATGGGCGCGTGGACCATCCACAGCAAGGCGAGGAACACGCCGACCGGGATCGCGACGGCGTAGCAGATCGCGAGGGGTGAGGCCCCGACGTCGTGCCCGGTCTGCTCGACCATGACCTCAAGGCCGGCGCCGAGGGCCGCGAGGGCCGCAAAAATGCCGTAGTGGCCGTATCCCCACAGGTAGGAACGATGGCGGCGGTCGCTGAGACCTTCGCCGACCGGGGTAAGGAAGTACAGCCACCACAGGGCGAACAACAGGACCAGCCCGGAGACGACGACGGTGACGAAGGAAGCGCTGATCTCGGCCCCTTCGAGCGCTCCCTCGAGCCCCTTGGTCGCGGCCAGGACGCTCTCGCCGAGCAGAATGATCGTGAACAGGCCGTAGCGCTCGGCGATGTGATGCGGGTGCCAGTTGGTGGCCCTGGCCCGTTCCGCCCACCGCGGCACCATGAGTTCCAGGACGGCCAGGCCGGCGAAGAACAGCAGCTGGGTGAACGACGACAGGACACCCGTCGCCGCGAGGAGGAGGTGAAGTCCCCAGCCCCCCTGAAGGACGGTGATGCCGGTGGCGTAGCGCAGCGCGGTACGACGCCTCGCCGGGTCCTCGACCCCGGCCCTCACCCACTGGGTGACGAGCCCGATCCTCATGATGAGGTAGCCGAGCGTGACGGCACGGTAGTCCGAGTGGTCGGCCGCGGCCGGCACCCCGGCGGCGAGGACCAGCACCCCGGCCATCTGCACCATGGTCAGCAGCCGGTAGGCGACGTCGTCGGTGTCGTACGACGACGCGAACCAGGTGAAGTTCATCCACGCCCACCAGATCGCGAAGAAGACCTGGAGGAACGGGACGAGCCCGGCCGCTCCGTGACCGTCGGCGATGCTGTGCGCGAGCTGGGCGGTGGCGGCCGCGATCGCGACCACGAAGGTGAGATCGAACAGAAGTTCGAGCTGGCTCGAGACGCGGTGCGGTTCGTCGATCGGACGCGCGCTCATCCGGATCCGGATCCGCATCCTGGCACTTGCTGGTGGCAAGGTCTCGCTCCTGTCGTCCCATGGGTCCGTCCTGCTGGAAGACAGGACAGCGTCCTGTTCTGTGACACCTCGGCGCCGGAAACTCGCATCGATCGGAAGGGCCGAGGTCACCGGGCCGCGTCGACGTGGCGATCACGCGTGGATGAGGTGTGGTTTGCGGCCGGCGGGCGAATGGGCTTGAGTCTCCTCCAAGGGGAGGCGCGAGGGTGGAGGGCATGGACGGCGACACGCTCTACTCGATCGGCGACCTGGCCCGGCGGACCGGATTGACGGTCAAGGCCATTCGGTTCTACTCCGACCGCGGGATCGTGCCGCCGACCGACCGTAGCCCGGCCGGCTACCGCCTCTACGACATCGACGCCGTCGCACGCCTGGACCTCGTACGGACGCTGCGCGACCTGGGACTGGACCTTCCCACGATCCGCAGGGTCGTGAACCGGGAGGTCTCGCTTCCCGAGGTCGCCGCGGCGCACGCCGAGGCACTGGCGGTGCAGGTCCGCACGCTGCGCCTGCGGCGCGCGGTGCTGACGGTGGTGGCCAGGCGCGGGTCGACCCCTGAGGAGATGGATCTCATGCACAAGCTGGCCAAGCTCTCCGAGGACGAACGCCGACGTCTGATCGGCGATTTCCTCGACGCCGTCTTCGGCGGCCTGGACGCCCACCCCGGATTCGCGGGGATCATGCGCACGATGACCCCCGAACTGCCCGACAACCCCGAGGCCGAGCAGGTCGAGGCGTGGGTGGAGCTGGCCGAACTGTCTCAGGACCCGGATTTTCGCGCCGGAATGCGGCGGACGGCGGAGCAGCACGCGGCCGAACACGCCCGGGGCGACCTCACGGTCCCGCGCCGCGACGCCGCGGCCATGGTCCGCGACCAGGCGGGCCCGGCCCTGGCGGCCGGGATCGACCCGCTCTCGCCCGGGGCCGACCCGGTCGTCGGGGCGATCACGGCTCAGTACGCGCGCGCCTTCGGCCACCCCGACGACGCCGACCTGCGGCGCCGCCTGTTGACCCTGCTGGAGACCGCGAACGACCCCCGCAGGGAGCTGTATCTTCGGCGGCTCGCAGTGATCAACGGCTGGCCGGCCCCGGAGAGCCTGGCTCCGGTGCTCGACTGGTCCGTCCAGGCCCTGCGCGCCCGGGTACCGGGATAGCGGGTAACGGTGGGGGAACCGATCCGGTTCGGCCACCGGTGAACGGCGACCTGGGCCGCCGTCATCGCCGCGGAGAGGTGGGCGGACCTGACGTCACGACCCCGCGACAGCGACGCCGAACGCGCGGGCCTCAAACGGGGTAGGCGTACCTCGTGATCCACAGGCCGGGGATCACCTCGACGTCCTCGACCCTGCCGAAGCCGAGCCGCTCGTAGAGCGTGCGGGCGGGCACGTTGGCCCTGCCGGTGGACACGACGATCCGGCGGTCGCCCGCCCGCGCCATGACCTCGCGCACCAGCGCGCCCCCGATCCCCCGCCGGTGCATGCCCGGATCCACGACGAGCCGGTCGATGTCCACCGTCCGCGCCGTCTCCGACCACGCCACGGCCCCGGCCAGCCGGTCGTCGTCGAAGGCGCCCAGCCACGTCAACCGCTCCGCGCACAGGTCCTCAAGGGTCTCGTGCAGCGGGGGGATCCGGTCGTCTTCGATGAGCTTCGCCTCGACGGCGTAGGCCGCGTGCTGCATGGCGAGCAGGTCTCGTCCGAGAGTTCCGCGGTCAGGGGTCACGTCGGTGATGCGCATCCTGGAAGGATGCCAGCCCCTCGTTCCCCCGGCCAAGGCGTTTTCCGAGCCCGGCGCCCGTACCGCGTGAACGCCGGGTCGGCGGCTATCGGCGTCCGCGGAAGGTCCGGCGCAGGTCGTCGACCCACTCGTTGGGTATCTCCCAGGGGATGAAGTGTCCGCCGTGGTCATGGGCGGTGATGTTGACGTGGTTGTACCAGGCCGCGCGGTCGCTGTTGAGGAAGTGTTCCACCCGCTGCTCGTTGGTGGTGACGCCCGGCGGGTTTTCGAAGTCGACGAAGGTGACGCCGGTGGGTGCCTCGATGACCGGCCGGCGGTTGTGCACAGGCTGCCAGGGGTAACGGTTGTTGTTCGCGTAGGTGCGGATCGAGGTGGCGATCGTGTCTCCGGCCCAGTAGATGGTGGCGTGGGTGAGCAGGTCGTCTTTGGTGAAGACGTTCTCGATGTCGCCGTGATTGTCCGACCAGGCGGCCCAGCGTTTCAGGATCCAGGCGAGCATGCCGACGGGTGAGTCGGTGAGGCCGTAGCCGAGCGTGGCGGGGTCGAGCACGTGCGCGGCGAGGTGGACGGCGAACCGCCTGTCCAGCTCCACGATTCGCCGGCGGATGTCGGACGGGAGCTCGTCGGGGATGGGGTGGCCGCCGGAGAGGTCCCAGGCGCGGTCTCCGTTGAACATGGTGAGCTTCTGCGCGGAGCCGATGTGGATGGCGAGGAGCTCGTCGGCGTACTTGTGGCCGAGCTGTCCGGTGACGAGTGCGCCGACGTCGCATCCCGCCGCCGCGTACCTCCGGTGGCCGAGGACGCCGGTCATGAGCTCGTGCCAGATGTCGGCGATCTTCCAGAAGTTCATGTCGGGATGGCCGGTCAGCGGGGTGGAGAATCCAAAGCCGGGCAGGGAGGGCACGATGACGTCGAACGCCTCGGCCGGGTCGGCGCCGAACGCGCCGGGGTCGGCCAGCGGGTCGACGACCTTGGACCAGTGCCAGAACGTCCACGGCCAGCCGTGGGACAGGATGAGGGGCGTGGGGTCGGGACCGACGCCGGGCTTGCGCATGAAGTGCACGGGCACGCCGCCGACGTCGACCTTGTAGTGCTGGTAGGCGTTGATCGCCGCTTCCGCCGCGCGCCAGTCGTACTCATTGATCCAGTACTCCACGAGTTCCTGCAGGTAAGTGCGCCGCAGGCCGTAGTAGCCGTCCTCGTTGCCGGCGTCCGGCGGCCACCTGGTGGCCTTCAGCCGGGCGGTGAGGTCCTTGAGCACGTCGTCCCGGACGTGGATCGGAGCCGGCCGGAGGGGGAAGGACGCGTCTGTCATGAGTCGGCTCCCAGGTTGTCGCCGGATGTGGCGAGTTCGATGACGCGGCGCAGCGCGGGAACGGAACGTGCGATGGCGTCGCGCTGCTCGTCGTCCATATCCGCGATGAGCTGCCCGAGCCGGGTCACCCGGTTCGCGTGGCGTGCCCGCACGACCTCGGCCCCGGCGTCCGTCAACGCCACCAGGACGGCCCTGCCGTCACTGGGATCGGGGCGACGCTCGACCAGGCCGTCACGTTCCAGACGGCTCACGAGGCTCGTGATCGCCGGCTGTGTGAGCTGCTCCGTCGTGGTCAAGGCGGTCAGTCGCGTAGGCCCCCGCCGGGACAGCGTGTGCAGCACCGACAACGAGCTGAAGCCGAACTGCTGCACCGTCGGAAGTCGGATGAACAGCGTGTTGAAGTCTTCGATCACCGTCGTCAGCTCGTCGACGTTCAGCCGCTGCCCGCCCGTTCCTGTCTCCACCCGCGAAACTGTATCCATAATTTATATAAAAAGGCAATGTAGATTGCGGGGTGCGCACCGCCGGCCGCGGTCGCGCTCCGCCGGTGTCAGGCCGAGTCGGTCAGGTCGAGCGTGGTGAGTTCGCCGCGGGAGGCGACGCCGAGCTTGGGATACGCCTTGTAGAGGTGGTAGCCGACGGTGCGAGGACTGAGGAACAGCTGAGCGGCGATGTCCTTGTTCGACAGGCCCTGCGCGGCCAGCCGGATGATCTGTAGCTCCTGCGGGGTCAGTCGACCCACAGGGCGCCCCGCATGGGCACCGTGCCCGACAACGCGTCGGCGGTGAGTTCCCGAAACCGCCTCTCGTCGCCCTGTACGGCGGAAAGGTAGGCCAGGACGCTCTTGAGGTGAATGACCCATTGGTGCTGGCCGGTGCCCTCGGCGATGCGCAGCGCCGTACTGGCGGTGGCCGTCGCGTCGTGATGGCGTCCGTCGTGGAGGAGCTCGGCCTGGGCCAGGAAGAACAGCAGCATCGGCAGGACGCCGATGCTTCCCTCGGCGCGGCACTGCGCGGCCAGGTGTATGGCCGCCGGGCGGCGAAGACCAGCGCTTCGCGGGAGGAACGATCCAACCACTGCGCGTCGTCGAAGAGGCACAGCACCGGCCCGTCCTCGGCGACCTCCGCCAGGAGCGAGAGCACGGCGAGCCCGACGAGCAGCCGATCCGTCCCGTCCGCGTGGGCCAGTCCGAACGCCCCCTCCAGCGCGCGCCGCTGCGGCTCGGGCAGCGCGTCTCGCCCGTACACCATGCGCGAAACAGTACCTATCAAGATTCGATCATGACCAGCCGAACAGCCCAAGGGTGACGGATTCCCCGCCCGGAAGAGCTCCGTACGTTTGTGACCGGCAGGAACACGACCCGGAGCGCCGGAGGAGGGAACTCCGCGAGATGTCTCCCGTTGTTCACCCTGGACCCGTGATGACGGTGATCGCGCTGTTGGCACCATGAGCGTACGAATCGGGCGGCCACGACCCTGGAGCACACATGGTGAGACCGACCGGCCCCGGCCTTGAGGCTTCCGCGAGCACGTCCCTGCTACACGAGTTCCTGCGATCGCCGTTGCTGACCGCCACGGTCGCGCCGAGTTCGCGACGGCTCTCCGCGCAGATGACCGTGCCGATCCCCGAGCGCGGAGAACCGACGATCGTGGAGCTGGGCCCCGGCACCGGGGCGTTCACCCGGTTCATCCAGGATCGCCTGGGCGGCCGGGGCCGCCATCTCGCCATCGAGCTCAACCCGCGCCTCGCCGGGTTCCTCGGCCGCCGCTTCCCCGGCGTCGAGGTCGTGCACGCGAGCGCGGCCGACCTGCTCGCGTTGATGGCGGAGCGCGGCCTGTCCGCGGACGTCGTGGTCAGCGGGCTGCCGTGGGTCGCGTTCCGGCCGGCGGCGGGCGTGCCGTTGCTGCCGCTGGTGGCCGGCTCGCTGTCCCCCGGCGGCGTGTTCACCCAGTTCGCCTACACCTGGACCCGGTGGGCGCCACCCGCGCGACGGCACCTCCGTGACCTTCACACGACGTTCGAGGAGGTCGTGCTGAGCCGGACGGTATGGCGCAACCTGCCCCCCGCCCTGGTGTACCTCGCCCGCCGCCCCCGGTGACGCGGCCGCTTCCCGGTCCCGCTCACTCGCCGAGGCCGGCGGAACGCGCCCGGACGATCGCCTCGGCCCGGCTGGCGACCTGCAGTTTGGCGAAGATGCTGGAGATGTGGTTGCTGACGGTGTTCGGCGCCAGCCTGAGCCGGGTGGCGATCGCGGGATTGGCGAGGCCGGTGGCGATCAGGCCGAGCACCTCGTGCTCTCGCGGGGTCAGCTGGGGGAACGCGGGCTCCTCGCGCCGGGGGGCGGTGAGGTAGGTCAGTGCCCGGCGGGCGACGCCGGTGCCGAAAATGGCCTCACCGGCGGCGACGGCGGCGATGGCGCGGATCATGTTGTCGGGGTCGGCGCCTTTGAGCACGTATCCGAGCGCGCCGGCCCGCATCGCGGCGAAGACGGAATCGTCGTCTTCGAACATGGTGAGCATGAGCACGGCGACGGCCGGAACGACCCGGGCGATCTCTCTCGTGGCCTCGATCCCGGTCATGCCGGGCATCTGGATGTCCATCACGACGACGTCGGGTCGCAGCGTCACCGCGGCACGCACCGCCTCCGTGCCGGTGCTCGCGGTTCCGACCAGCTCGTAGCCGTCGACGGCGGACAACAGCGCGCGCAGTCCTTCCCGGACGACGGCGTGGTCGTCGGCCACGACGATTCTCAGGGTCATGCCGGTCCTCCGATTCCGTCGGGGAGCGTGATGCCCGACGCCGGTCCGTCCGAGGCGGTCGCGAGAGGAAGGTGAACGTCGACCCGCCCGCCGCCGCGGTCGTGCCGGATCGTACAGCGCCCGCCGAGTTCCGCCGCCCGTTCCCGGATCGACGTCAGCCCGACGCCCGGCCTCCAGTCGCCGCCCGCGTTGGCGCCGTCGTCGTGGACTCCCACGTGCAGCGTGTCCGGGTTCATCGTGAGGGTGACGACGGCGGTGGACGCCCCGGAGTGCCGGGTGACGTTGGTGAGCGCCTCGGTGACGATGCGGTAGGCGGCGACTTCCACCGCGGCGGGCAGTTCGGCCATCGGTTCGGGCGCGTCGACGGTGACCTGGAGCGGCGCCGCGTCGGCCCGCCGGGACAGCACCGTCGCGTACTCGCGCAGCGCACCGACCAGGCCCATGCTGTCCAGCGCGGGTGGCCGCAGGTCGTACACGAGCCGGCGGCGTTCCTCCTCCCGGGCGCTGATGACCCGTTCCCGGGACCGTCGCAGTTCCTCCGCGAGGATGCCGGCGTGCACGGCGACGGCGATCGGCGCGGCGAGCAGGCCGATTATCCGCTCGTCGCTCGGGTCCAGCCTGAACTCTCCGGAGCGCAGGCCGACGACGAGCTCACCGAGCCTCTCGTCGCCCTGACCCAGCGGGGTCGCGTGCAGCGCGGCCGGCGCCTCGCCGTACGCCACGATCTGCGTCCCGCGGAGCACGATGGCGGCCGAGGGGAGGCGCATGACCCGGCACAGCGCCTCGAGAATGCCGGCCAGCCCGGTGCCACTGGTCGTCCCGACCTCACCCAGTCGCGCCCCGACCTCGGCGAGCGCGCGCACCGGATCCTGCCTGGCGCCGTAGACGGCGCGGTCCACGATGTGCTGCAGCCATACGCGCACCGGGTTGAACCCCATCGCGATCAGCAGGGTGGCCAGCACCGAGGGACCGAGGGCGACCTGTTCGCGCAGGACCTGCTCCAGGGCCGCCACCATCGCGAGGTAGACACCGACCACGCCGGCGGTGAGCAGCAGGTAGAGCAGCGATCTGGAGAACACGAGCCGGATGTCGAGCAGCCGGTGACGCAGGATCGCCACGCTGATCGACAGAGGCACCAGGGCGATCGGAAAGATCGTGAGCACGCTGTCCGGCAGCAGGGGATCCAGCGCGAACAGCGTCAGGACGATCAGCAGTGCCAGCAGCAGCCAGCCGATCGGGTTGGCCGGGCGGTGCACGGCGATGGGCAGGCCGGCCACCGCCAGGGCCAGCCCGATCGTCGCGTTCGTGACCACCAGCAGGTCGAGCAACCGCTCCCAGTCGAGACTCGACGCCGCGCCGGCGATGGCGGCCGTGGCGACCTCGGTCAGCGCGATCCCGAACAGCACCCCGGCGGCGATCATGGTGCGCCGTCGGCGCGAACGGGTCATTGCTTCATCTTCCCGGCGATCACCCCCAGCCGAGTAGTGGCGGGCCACCATTTCCCGCCGGTGATGCACCCGGCCGGCCCGAGGGTCTGCCACCTGTGAGGTGGTCCACTCCCTGCCGCAGGCTGAGCACCGATCCCTTCACCGGCCCGGACCCGAGGAGTCGACCATGTCCACCGACCAGAGCCCCACCACCACCGACACCGCCGCCGGCAGACCGCCGCGAGACCTGCGCCGGTTCTGGCGTGTCCTGCTGGCCGTCGTCGCGCCGTTGCCCATGCTCGCCCTGGCGATCCACACCCTGCTGAGCCCTGTCGCGGGCGGCACCGGGTTCAAGGACACGGTGGCCGCGTACGCGGCGCACCGGCAGCTCGCGGATTCCCTCCAATGGGTGAACGCGGTGTTCGTGATCGGTCTCGTCCCGGCAGCGTTCGCGGTGGCGTGGGTGTCCCGTCGCGGAGCCCCGAGGCTGGCCACCGCGGGGGCCCTCCTGTCGCTGTCCGCTTTCCTGTCGGCCTTCCCGACGCTTCCCGACGACAACACGCTCGCGCTTCTCACCGTGCAGGAGAAACTCGACCTCACCACCGTCGAGAAGCTGGACCAGGCGCTGTGGGCCACGCCCCTGGTCTCGATCACCTCCGGTCTTTTCATCCTCGGGCTCACGATCGGCCTGGGCCTGCTGGGGGCGGCGCTCTGGCGCAGCCGGGTCGCTCCCGCCTGGATGGGCATCGCGCTCATGGTCGGCGCCGTCACCCACCCGTTCATCCCCGGCCAGGTGGGTGCCGCCGCCGGCCTGGCGATCGGCGCCGTCGGCTTCGCCGGAGCCGGTGTCGCCCTGCTGCGCACGCGCGACGACGACTTCGACCTGCCCCCCTCCCGGCACATGTGACCCGGACCGCCGCAAGGGCGCCATGCCGTCCCGGCGGGCGGTGTGGCGCGCGGGACACCGTCAGGGCGCGGGTGTGATGTTGAAGTTGCGGTTGAAGACCTCGTCGGGATCCCACTCGGCCTTGAGTTCGCGCAGGCGGGTCAGGGCCGGCTCAGGGAAGGCGTCGAGCAGGCGGCCCGGGTCTGTGCCCGTCTCGAAGCTCAGGTACATGCCGTCGAGGTGCGGATACAGTCGCGCCCAGTTCGCGTCCAGGCCGGCCACCTGGCTCGGTGCCGACGCGGCGAGCACGGAGAAGTTCTGGGTGCGGTGCGACCACGCCATGGCGTCCCCCGGGACGTCGCTCACCGCGCCGCCCATCGAACGGAACTGCACGACCATGATGTCGCCCGACCTCATCATCGCTTCGACGACCTCGGCGGCCTCCCTCGTGAGGTGCTCGATCAGGCCGCTCCGCGTGTCCGCGAGGCCGTGGCCGCGGTGCTCGTTCTCTGCCGGGGCGACGGTCAGGTGGTACGGCACGAGTTGCGCCTGCTGGTCGATGACAGGCCCGGCGCCGAGGAACGGGCTGAGGGCGTTCTGCGCGTCCTCGACGTCGTCGCCCGCGTACACGAGTGTGATCTGAGCGGTCACCGCTCCCCCGCCCCGAGCCGGGAACAGCGACAGGAAGCTCGTGATCTCACGCGGGGCGGCCTCGACCAGCCGTCCCCATTCGACGAGGAAGTCCGCCGTCTCGCTCGCGTCGGCGACGATCGTCGCGTAGGCGACGTTCCCGACCTCGTAGGCGTCGAGTTCGAACGCCGTCACGACGCCGAAGTTGCCGCCCGCGCCGCGGATCGCCCAGAAGAGGTCCGGATGGTGGCCGGCGTCGACGCGGAGCCTGCGGCCGTCGGCGACGACGATCTCGGCCGCCGTGACGTGGTCGATGGTGAGGCCGTGCTTGCGGGTCAGATAGCCGATCCCGGCGGCCGTCGCGAGGCCGCCGACGCCGACGTCGCCGTAGTCTCCCGAGCTCATCGCGAGGCCGTACGGCGCGAGCGCGCGGGCGACGTGTCCCCAGCGTGCGCCCGGCTCGACGCGGACGCGCCCGGTTTCCCGGTCGAGCACCTCGACGGCGTTCATCTTCGACAGGTCGATGACGACGCCGCCGTCGTTGGTCGAGCGGCCGCTGATGCCGTGCCCGCCGCTGCGCACCGAGATCTGGACGTTCTGGCCGCGTGCGTAGGCGAGGGCCTCCACGACGTCGTCGGCGTTCTCACAGCGGATGACCAGCGCCGGCGATCCGGTGCGGGTGTAGGTGTGGCGCACGCCGTCGTAGGCCCGGTCTCCCGGCTCGACGACCTTCCTCGCGAGTGATTCCGGGAGGGCGTCGTAGTCGATGGTGTCGTGCCGCCTGGCGAGCACGGTCGCCGGGCGCTTCGGCCCGGTGTCCGCACCGGCCCTCGCGCGCTCGCGGGCGACCTCCTCGCGGAGAGCGGGCCCGACCTCCTCGCCGAAGGTCCGGATGACGTCCGGGTCGTCCTGGCCGATGAGGAAGGCCGAGAAGCCGTGGTCGAGCACCAGGGGGAGCAACTCCTCCACCCACTGTTTCGGCGGCCCCTGCAGGTATCCGCGTCCGGCCGGGGAGAAGCCCACCCGGAGGAGGTTGAGCAACCGCCGGATCGCGCTCGGGTCGCGGCCCGCGGCGAGAGCGGCGTCATCGATGATCTGGTTCGACTCCGTCACCCCGGGAGTCCGGATGTACTCGAGCGTCGGCAGCCATCCGTCGGCCTTGCGTCCCGTGAGGCGCAGCATCCGCGGCTGGTAGGCGCCCAGCCAGACGCCGATGTCGTGCGCGGGACGGGGTCCGCGCTTCATCTCCGGGATCGAGTAGTGCCTCCCCTCATGGCGCAGGGGGCCGGGCTCGCGGTCGTTCCAGACGCCCCGGATGATGTCGATCGCCTCGTCGAGCGCCTCGATGTTCTGGCCGGTCGTCATCCGCCGGCCGCCCATGCCCTGAACGGCGTCGGGGAAGGCCCCCGCGCCGAGACCCAGTTCGAACCGGCCCTCCGACAGGAGATCGAGACTCGCCGTCGCGCGGCCGAGCACGGCGGGCGGCCGCAGCGGAAGGTTCATGACGTTCGCCGAGACGTGGATGCGCCGCGTCTTCGCCGCGACCCAGGTCAGCAGGGTGTAGGTGTCAAGGAAGTCGGCGTTGTACGGATGATCCTGGAACATCGCGACATCCAGGCCGGCGGCCTCCGTGAGTTCGGCCAGCGCCACGGCCTGGGCCGGGTTGTGCGCCGAAGGGGTGATGAACGTGCCGAACAACAGGTCGTGTCCGTAGTCAGGCATTAAAAGGCCCTCGATATCGTGTTGCCATGCAGCTAATCTTTCCTCCAATCTATATTAGAGACAACATATCTACTAACCAACACATTCCTGGTATCCTGCGGACATGACGGAAGACCCGGCCGACGCGCTCCCGGCGGGAGAGCAGGCCGCCGGCGCCAACCTGGGCTGGTCCCTCGGCATGGTCCTGCGCGCGTGGCAGGAAGAGGTCGGCGACGTGCTTCACGGCATGCCGGGAAGCAGCAGGGGCTACCACGTGCTCTCGGCCGTCGCCCATGGCGGGCCGCAGAGGCAGAAGGCCCTGGCCGAGCGCCTCGCGATCGACCGCACCGTGCTCGTCTACCTCATCGACGACCTCGTCGAGGCCGGCCTCGTCGAAAGGCGGCTCGACCCGCAGGATCGGCGTGCGCGCCGGATCGTCGCCACCGAGCGCGGACGGCGGGTCCTGGCCGAAGCGGAAACCCGCGTCTCGGCCGCGGAAGAGCGCATCCTCGACGGAATCTCGCCCGCCGACCAGGCGGCCTTCCACCGGATCGCGACGCGCGCGGCGACGAAGATCCGGGAGACGTCACCCGGAACGGACCCGTGCGTCGCCGCTCGATCGGTGCTCGACACACCGGCCTGACGCAGCGGCCCGTCACCGGACCTCGACGGGGTGGTCGATCCGGAGTGGTGAAGACGGCGCTGGTCGGCCCCTCTCGCCCAGCGCTCGCCGCCTGCCTCCGGACCCGCCCCCGATGCCCCCGTAACGATCATGCGGGGCCGCCCGGCCGGTGTCAGGCGCCCGGCGTGTGGTGGCCGGGGACCATCCGGGTGGACACCCCGAAGCGGTTCCACGCGTTGATCGTCGTGATCGCGACGATGAGCCGGGCCAGTTCGGTCTCGTCGAACTCGTTCGCGGCCCTCGCGTACACCTCATCCGGGACGAAGCCGTCCGTGAGCACGGTGATCGCCTCGGTCAGCTCGATCGCCGCGACCTCCTTCGCCGTGTAGAAGTGCCTCGACTCCGTCCACGCGTCGAGCTGGATGATCCGCTCCGCCGACTCGCCGGCCGCCAGCGCGTCCTTGCTGTGCATGTCCAGGCAGAAGGCGCAGTGGTTGAGCTGGGACGCGCGGATCTTGACCAGGTTGAGCAGGGTCGGCTCGACGCCCTGCCCGGCGGCCGTGTCAAGACGGATCATGGCCTTGTACGCCTCGGGGGCGAGCTTCGCCCAGTCAAGGCGCGGGGCGTGTTCCGGGAGGCGCTCCTTGCTTTCGTGCGTTCCGTTCGTTGTCATATCCGCAACGCTACGCGTCCAGTGGCACTGGGATATGGTCCATTTCCATGACGAATTCCCGGGCCAATTCCGCGTCCGCCCCGTCTTCCCCGTTCGGTGTCGACCTGCATCTGGAACCGACCGGATCCGGGCTGCGCGCCGGGCTCGCGGGCGCCCTGCGGGAGGCCGTGCGCACGGGACGCCTGGTGCCCGGTACCCGGCTGCCGTCGTCCCGTTCGCTCGCCGCCGATCTCGGCGTCGCCCGTAACACCGTGGCCGACGCCTACGCCGAACTGGTCGCCGAGGGCTGGCTCACCGCCCGGCAGGGTTCCGGGACCCGGGTGGCCAAGCGGGCCGAGCCGCGCAGGGCCGCGCCCCCTGCGAGACCGGCCCGGCACCGTCCCACGTACGGCCTGCTGCCGGGTTCGCCGGACCTCGCGGATTTTCCCCGCACACAGTGGCTCGCCGCGGCCCGCCGCGCTCTGACCGCGGCACCGCACGACGCCTTCGGCTACGGCGACGCCCTCGGCCGGATAGAGCTGCGCACCGCCCTCGCGGACTATCTGGCGCGGGTCCGCGGGGTGTACGCCGAGCCGGAGCGGGTCGTCGTCTGCTCCGGTTTCCACCACGGTCTGGCGCTGATGGCGCAGGCGCTCAGGGCGCGGCGGGTACGGGCGGTGGCCGTCGAGTCGTACGGCCTCGACATCTATCGCGACCTGCTGACCGGCGCCGGCCTGCGCACCCCGCCCCTCCACGTCGACGAACACGGCGCGCGCACCGGCGACCTGGCGCGGCTGAGCGGAGTCGGCGCGGTGCTGATGACACCGGCGCACCAGTTCCCGACGGGGGTCGCGCTGCGCTCGGACCGGCGTACGGCGGCCGTCGACTGGGCGCGTGCCACCGGCGGGCTGATCCTGGAGGACGACTACGACGGGGAGTTCAGATACGACCGCCAGCCGGTGGGCGCCCTGCAGGGCCTCGACCCGGAGCGGGTGGTGTACTTCGGCACGGCGAGCAAGTCACTGGCGCCGGGGCTGCGGCTCGGCTGGATGGTGCTGCCGGAGGAACTGGTCCCGGAGATCCTCGCGGCCAAGAGGCACTTCGACTACATGTCGAGCGCGCTGGAGCAGCTGACGCTCGCGGAGTTCATCGCGTCGGGCGCGCACGACCGCCATGTGCGCTCGATGCGGCTGCGCTACCGGCGGCGCCGCGACCAACTGGTCGCGGCTCTGGCGCGGCGGGCCCCCGGCGTCCGCGTGACCGGGATGGCCGCCGGGCTGCAGGTGGTCCTCGAACTCCCGCGCGGGACCGAGCGCTCGGTCGTCCAGGCGGCGGCCCGGCAGGGCCTGGCGGTCAGCGGAATGGCGCAGTTCCGCTACGAGGTGGCCGGCTCCGGCCGGCGGTTGCCCGAGCAGGACGCGCTGGTGGTCAACTACGCGGCTCCCTCGGACAGCGCGTGGGCGGGCGCGCTGGACACCCTGTGCGGGGTCATGCCGTAGGCGGGACAGCCTCCCGGGGGCGATCATCGGGCCCGGGCGCCGGCCCGCACGAACGACGCCCGGGTGGCCGCCCTTCCGGCGCACGGCGACGAGGGGCGTTCCCGCCAGGGGCGTCCCTTCGCCGGCGAGGTTTTTGGTGGTCTTCGGCGCGTGCTTCAGGGGTGGTTTGGATGGGCCAAAATCGACATATGTCCAATTCTTGATGGTTTTCGGAGGTATGTACGTGTCGATGCCCTCTGCCGTGAGCAGCCCGGAATTGGTGAGGGGCCTGCAGGAGAGAGCGGCCCGGGCCCTTCCGGCGGAGCAGGTCAAAATTGTCGAGGGGTGGTGGCTGCGCCATGCCCCCGGCCGTTCCTGGTGGGTCGGGACGGTGCTGCCGCACGGTGACGCCGAGCCGGGCGAACTGGTGCGCAGGGTCGTCGAGGCGGAGGAGTTCTACGCCGGCCACGACACGGCCACGCGGGTTCAGATCAGCCCGGGAGCGTGCCCTGAAGGGCTCGGCACCCTCCTGGCGGAGCGTGGCTATCGCCGCCGGAAATCGGTGTCGTTGCAGGTGGCGTCGACCGCGCGTGTCCTGGGGCAGGCGCCGGCGGGCTCGCCGCGGGTTCGGCTGCACGACCGCCCGACCCGCGCGTGGTTCGAGACCTGGCACGCCGTGCACGGTCACGGCGGCGACCCCCGTTCCGAGTGGGACATGCTCGATCGGGTGGAGCTGCCGTGCGCCTACGCCTGCGCCATGATCGGGGACGATGTCGTCGCGGTGAGCCGCGTGGTCGCCGACACCGGCTGGGCGGGAGTGTTCGGCATGGCCACACTTCCCGGGGCGCGCGGGCGGGGCACGGCCGGCGGCGTGCTCGCCGCGCTGGCCGGCTGGGCCGGCGCGCACGAAGCCGACCGCATGTATCTCCAGGTGGAACACGACAACCTCCCGGCTCTCCGGCTGTACGAGCGGACGGGTTTCAGCGAGGTATGCGGCTACCACTACCGCACCGCGGACTGAGTCCCCCTTCGGACACGATCACAGCCGCTCATCGACCCGGGTGCCGTACGGTGCCCGGGTTCGTGAAGGCCGGATCCGCGACCGTTCGCAGATGGCAAAGGTCAGGTCCGCGCTGCCCTGACGCGGCGTGAGACCACGGGGGCGGTGGGTATAGAAGCCCCCTAGACCCCGGCCGGTCACCCGGCACGCGAAGGCGTCGTCCTGGCGTGGCGCGGGGGGAGGGAAATCGTGAACACGACCACGACCGCACGGTCGGGGCAGGTCCTGGTGGTGTACGGCATCGCCGGCGACCTCGCCAAAAAAATGATCATTCCGGCGCTGTACCGACTGGCCGGCCGCGGCATGCTCGACGTCCCGGTGATCGGTGTGGACCGCGGCGACCTCGACCCGGCCGGGCTGCGGCGACACGTCCACGAGAGCGTCGCGGCCGCGTACGGCCAGGTGGACGAGAAGGTGCTCGGCTCGCTCACCGAGAAGCTGGGCCTGGTGGCCGGCGACGTGACCGACGCCGCCACGTTCGCCGAGATCGGGCGGCGGATCGGGGACGACGCGTTCGCCGTGCACTATCTCGCCATGCCGCCTCCGCTGTTCGTGCCCACCGCCCGCGGGCTGGGCTCGGCGGGGTTGAACACCCGGGGCCGGCTGGTGGTGGAGAAACCGTTCGGCCAGGACCTCGCCTCCGCCGAGCGGCTCAACACCGAGTTGCACCGATACTTCCCCGAGGAGCGGTTGCTGCGCGTCGACCACTTCCTCGGCAAAGAATCCGTCGAGAACCTCTTGGTCTTCCGGTTCGCCAACAGCATCCTCGAACCTGTCTGGAACCGGTCCCACATCGCCGCCGTGCAGATCACCATGGCCGAGGCGTTCGACGTCGCCGAGCGCGGGGCGTTCTACGACGCGGTCGGCGCCCTGCGGGACGTGGTGCAGAACCATCTGATCCAGGTGCTGACCTACCTGGCCATGGACCCTCCGGCGGATGACGGCGCCGAGGCGGAGCGCGACGAGAAGCATCGGCTGCTGCGCGCGATCCGGGCCGTCGCCCCGGAAGACGTGGTGCGCGGCCAGTACACCGGCTACCTCGACACCCCCGGGGTGGCCGCCGGTTCGACCACCGAGACCTACATCGCCCTGCGGCTGTGGATCGACAACTGGCGCTGGGCGGACGTGCCGTTCGTGATCAGGGCGGGCAAGGCGCTCGCGGTGACCGGCACCGAGGTCGTCGTCGAGTTCCGCCCCCCGCCGCGCATGCTCTTCCTGCCCGCCGACGCCGCCCGCCCTCAGCCGAACATCGTGCGGTTCCGGCTTGAGCCCGACCCGGGTGTCACCTTCGAGCTGCTCGCCAAGAAACCGGGTGAGGCCAACGCCACCCGGGAGGTGCCCGTCTCCGTCGACTTCGCGACCGCGCTCGGCAGGACGGAGAGCGCCTACGAGCGGATCCTGTCCAACGCGCTCTCCGGCGACCCCCGCCACTTCGCCCGCGAGGACAACGTGGAAGAGGCCTGGCGCATCGTCGATCCCGCCCTCGGCCACCAGCCGCCGGAGCCGTACGAGCCCGGCGGCTGGGGACCGCCCACCGCCGACCGGCTCGCCCTGCCCGGCCACTGGCTCTCCCCGGAAGTACGTCCGTGAGCCCTCGGCCGACCGACGAACGAGCACGGTGGAGCGCGGTGGATCGCGGTGCCCGGACGGGTGCCGCGGGCCCCTCGGATACGCGTGCCGTCCGCGGGCAGGGAGCATGGGTGTGCTCTCATGAGGAGGGTTCCGCCCCGTGCGTCCCGCAGGACCTGACCCGTCCCGCGGCTATTCCCACAGCTACCGGAGGACCTGCCGATGCCGACCATCCCGCTCCGTGACCGCGCCTCGTGGAAGGCGCTTGAGCGGCACCACGCCGAGATCCGCGATCGCCACCTGCGTGAGTTGTTCGCCGAGGATCCCGGACGCGGCGAGCGAATGACCGCTGAGGCGTCCGGGCTGTACCTCGACTACTCGAAGAACCGTGTCACCGGCGAGACGATGCGCCTGCTGACCGAGCTCGCGCGGGAGTCCGAGGTCGAGCAGCGCAGGGACCTGATGTTCCGGGGCGAGCCGATCAACACCTCCGAGCACAGGGCGGTGCTGCACGTCGCGCTGCGGATGCCGAAGGACGCTTCGCTCGTCGTCGACGGGACCGACGTCGTCGCGGAGGTCCACGGGGTGCTCGACCGGATGACCGACTTCGCCAGACGCGTGCGCTCCGGCCAGTGGAAGGGCCACACCGGAAAGCCGATCAAGAACATCGTCAACATCGGCATCGGGGGTTCCGACCTCGGGCCGGTCATGGCCTACGAGGCGCTGCGCCACTACGGCAGGCACGACCTGACGTTCCGGTTCGTGTCGAACGTCGACTCCACCGACTTCGTGGAGGCGACCCGGGACCTGTTCGCCGACGAGACGCTGTTCATCGTCTGCTCCAAGACCTTCGGGACGCTGGAGACCCTCACCAACGCCCGATCGGCGCGCGACTGGGTCATCGGCCAGCTCGGCACGGACGAGGCGATCGCACGGCACTTCGTCGCGGTGTCCACCAACGCCGAACGGGTCGCGGAGTTCGGCATCGACACCGCCAACATGTTCGGCTTCTGGGACTGGGTCGGCGGGCGCTACTCGATGGACTCCGCCATCGGCCTGTCCACCATGGTCGCGATCGGCCCGGAGCACTTCCACGAGATGCTGGCCGGCTTCCACGAGATGGACGAGCATTTCCGCACGGCCCCGCTCGCGGAGAACCTGCCCGTGCTCATGGGGCTGCTCACCGTGTGGTACACGGACTTCTTCGGGGCACAGACCGTCGGCGTCATGCCGTACGAGCAGTATCTGAAGCGGTTCCCCGCCTACCTCCAGCAGCTCACGATGGAGTCGAACGGCAAGCATGTGACCCGCGACGGCGACCCCGTCGACTACGACACCGGACCGGTCTACTGGGGTGAGCCCGGCACGAACGGCCAGCACAGCTTCTACCAGCTCATCCACCAGGGCACGCGGCTGATCCCGGTCGACCTGATCGGATTCGGCGCGAGCCTCAACCCGCTGCGCGACCACCACGACCTGCTGATGGCCAACGTCTTCGCGCAGGCGCAGGCGCTCGCCTTCGGCAAGACCAGGCAGGAGGTCGAGGACGAGGGCACCCCGGCGGACGTCGTGCCGCATCGGGTCATGGAGGGCAACCGCCCCACCAACGTGCTGCTCGCCGAGCGGCTCACCCCGCACGTGCTCGGCGCTCTCGTGGCCCTCTACGAGCACAGCGTGTTCACCCAGGGGACGATCTGGGGGGTCGACTCCTTCGACCAGTGGGGCGTGGAACTCGGCAAGGTGCTCGCCGGCCGGATCGCCCCCGAACTGGAGAGCGACGCCGAGCCGGAGCTTGACCACGACTCCTCCACCAACGCCCTCATCCGCCGTTACCGGGGGATGAAGAACCGGGGGTGACCCCCACCCCGCTCGTGATCTCACGGGCGGGGACGACGCTTCGCCGGGCACGTCCGGCCCTTGAAGGGCCGGACGTGCCCGCGGTCGTTTCCGGGGAAGGCTCGGGTCAAGCACCGCCCGGCATGCGGTTCCGTCGTGTGAAGGCCCGCCGGTGTGCCGGGCGCCTCACGGAGCGGCGCGCCCCCGGCTCCGTGGTGCCCTCGTCCGCGCGGGCCTTCCGGCGGTCTCCCTCGATCCGTGGAAAACGGCCTGTTGGAAGGCTCTGCCACGCGCTTTAAGCCGTTTCCAAGTCATCTGCAAGACAAAACCCACAATATTAGTCCAGCAACGTCTTCTCACAAGAAAATGAGGAATGCCCTGCGAAGACGACACTAGACACCAAAATTGGTGATATCGCCCATCTGGATACATTGCCCCGATCGGCATGGATATCCATGAAAGTTCACCGAACGCGATCGAAGGCGGTCGAATGACCGTCGCGATGGCGGCACTTCGGCCTGCCCGAAAGCCGCCGGCCCCAAATCCGATCGGCCGTCCCCGCAACCTCCCGCGGCCGCCTTCCCCCGAGAGACCGACGATCCACCACCGATGAGCTTCCTGCGCAATGTCATGTTTTGACCGAAAAAAGTGATTAATTACATATGGTCGACATGTCGTTAAGTGCGACCTTTAATCCCTCGACATCCACGGGGTGCCATATATCGCAAGGTAGTCGAAATGCTACTCAAAGGTAATTATACCCAACTAAATCTCATTAGGGTAAAAAAGCGATTTTGGCCTACCTAAGTCGGGCTCTCTTTGTCACTCTTGCCCGCGTATGACCCATGCATCCTTTTCCGAACACCAAGATGGAGATCGTAGTTGGCTGGCAACCTTGCACTGCTCGAACCGGTCCACAAGGCCTTCGAACAGCAGGTGCGACGAACCCCCTACCGCACAGCGATCATCGCCGGGGCGGCCCGCACGACCTACACCGGCCTCAACGTCCAGGCCAACCGGATAGCCCACGAACTCATCTCCCGGGGAGTCGGGCCGGGCTCGGCCGTCGGCGTGTGCCTGAACCGCGACGAGACGCTGATCGCGGCGCTCCTGGGCGTCTGGAAGACCGGCGCCGCCTACGTGCCGCTGGACTCGACCTACCCGGCCGACCGTCTGGAGTTCATCATCGAGGACGCCGGGGTGTCACACACGGTGACCTCCGCGGCGCTGTCGGAGCGGCTCCCCGAGCGCGGCCTCATCCTGACGGACATGATCGACGACCGGCTGTGGAACGATCCGAATTTGCCGAGCGACCCGTCTGATCTGGCCTATCTCATGTACACCTCCGGCTCGACCGGCCGCCCCAAGGGCGTCGCCATCGAGCATCGCAACGTGATGACGCTGCTGCGCTGGGACGCCGACCACTTCACCGCCGAGGAGCTGTCCGGCTTCCTCGCCTCGACCTCGGTCTGCTTCGACCCGTCCGTCCCCCAGCTCTACCTGCCCCTGCTGCTGGGCGGCACGGTGATCATGGCGGAGAACCCCCTCGCGCTGCACACCCTGCCCGCCAGGGACGAGGTCACGATGATCAGCGCGGCGGCCTCGGCGCTGACCGCGCTGCTGCGGGAGCCCCTGCCCCCGGGTGTGCGCACGGTGCTCTCCAGCGGCGAGCCGGTGAGCCGGGCGCTGGCCGACCGCGTCTTCGCCAACCCCGGCGTGCGGCGCATGGTGAACCTGTACGGGCCGACCGAGTGCACCGTGCACTGCTGCGCTCAGGAGATCCCCAGGGACGGGACGGACGAGCCGCCGATCGGCACGCCGTACGCCTGGTCGGAGCTGTCGGTGCGCGGCACCGGCGGCGAGGCGCTCGGCGACGACGAGCTCGGCGAGCTGTGGGTGGCCGGTCCGCTGGTCGGCCGGGGCTACCTGAACCGGCCCGAGCTGACCGCCGAGCGGTTCGTGACCGACGCCGAGGGCGTGCGCCACTACCGCACCGGCGACCTGGTCCGCAGGAAGGACGGGCTCTACTTCTACGAGGGGCGGATCGACGACCAGGTGAAGGTCGCGGGCTTCCGCGTCGAGCTGGGCGAGGTGCAGGGCAGGCTGGTGCGCCACCCGCTGGTGAACCATGCCGTCGTGCTCGCCCCCACCGACGAGGAGGGCACCCGGCGGCTGGTCGCCTACGTCGAACCGGCCGGTCCCGGCCTCGACGACGGGCGGTTGCGGTCCTGGCTGCGCGACTGGCTGCCCGACTACATGATCCCTTCCAGGATCGTCTTCCTCGACACCATCCCCGTGGGTCCCACCGGGAAGGCCGACCGCTCCCGCCTGCCCGCGGTGACGTTCTCCTCCGTCCAGGGCTCCCCCGCCCCGGCCTCCTCCGCCGCGGGCGCGACCGGGACCGCGTACGCCGCCCCCCGCGACGAGACCGAGCGCCGGCTCGCCGCCATCACCGCCGAGGTGCTCGGCGTCGAGCGGGTCGGCGTCCACGACCACTTCCTCGACCTGGGCGGGCACTCTCTGGCCGCCGCCAGGATCTGCGCCAGGATCGCGCAGACCCTCGGGGTCCGCGTCCCGCTGACGACGTTCCTGGCGCGGCCCACGATCGCCGAGCTGGCGTCGTACGTCGCCGAGGCCGCTCCGTCCGCCGTGACGCCGCTGATCCGCCATACCGGGCGGACCGGCTATCCGCTGACCGGCACCCAGCTCGGCATGTGCCTGATGCGCGAGGTCAGCCAGAACCCCGGCGCCACCGCCATCGCCTTCCGGCTCGGGCTGCGCGGCCTCACCTCCGCGGAGCCGCTGCGGGCCGCGCTGGACGCGATCGTGCGCCGCCACGAGGCCCTGCGCTCCGCCGTCGTGGACAACGTGACCGTCCAGGTCGGACCGCCGGTGCCGGTGCCGCTGGACGAGCACCGCCCGGCTTCGGCGGAGGAGGCCGACGAGCTTCGGCGGGCCGCGGTCGCCCATGACTTCGACCTCTCCCGGGAGTCGCCGCTGCTGCGGGCCACCCTGCTGTGGTCAGGGCCGGACAGCGCGGAGCTGGTGCTCCTCACCGACCACAGCGCGTTCGACGGCTGGTCGCTGGGGGTCGTCATGCGGGAGCTCCTCGACGAGCTCACCCGTCCCGGCAGCGTCCCGGAGCCGGCGTTCCAGATCGGCGACGTCGTGCTGCGCGAGCAGGCGGCCGCCGGAGACACCGAGGCGTTGCGGGCCTTCTGGGCCGAGGAGCTCGCTGGAACGGTCCCGCCGTACGAGCTGCTGCCCCGCCCGGACGACGGCCTCAGCCACCTGCGCGGCGAGCGCCTCGTGCGCCGGATCGACCCGGCGACGACCGCGCGGGTCGCCGAGCTCGCGGCCGACTGCGGCGCCACCCCGTTCACCGTCTACCTGACAGTGCTCGGCATGCTGGTCGCCGGGCTGACCGACCGGCGTGACGTCGTCCTCGGCGCCGCCGTGGCCGATCGCGCCGAGGAGGGCCTGGAGGCTGTGATCGGCCTGCTGGTCGACGTGGTCCCGGTACGGCTGCGTCTGGAGGACGGGCTGACGCTGCGCGCGGCCGTACGGCACGCGGGAGCCGTGACCGTCCGCGCGATGGACCACCGCGCGCTGCCCGGGCGGGAACGGACCGAGGTCAGCGGCATCGACCGCCCGCCCGGCGCGGTGCTGACGCCCGTCACGCTCTCGATCCAGCCGTCGGAGATCCCTCTCCGCCTGGAGCGCGAGGGGGTGGGCGTGGACCTGATCGGCGAGCTGGACGCGGGCAGCGCCCAGGCGCCGCTGATCGTCTACGTCAACGACACGGTGGCCGGGTCCGAGTTCCAGGTCGAGTACGACACGGAGCACCTGGACCGGGCCGGGGCCGAGATCCTCACCGACCGCCTGGTCCGCCTGCTGGCGGACGCGCTGGCCGACCCCGACCGGCCGCTGTCGGCGTTCGAGGTGGTCGGCGCCGAGGAGCGGGCGGCGCTGCTGGCGGCGGGAACCGGCGTGCCGTTGCCCGCCGGCGCGCCGCGGACCGTGGTGGAGGCGGTGCTGGAACACGCCGAACGGCACCCGCACGCCCCGGCGGTCGTCGACGCCGACGGCGTCCTCACTTACCGCGAGCTGGTCGACCGGTCGCGGCGGGTGGCCGCGGCGCTCGGCCCGGCGGCCGCGGGTGCCTGTGTGGGCGTGTGCCTGCCCCGCGACCGTCATCTCCCCGCGGCGTTGCTGGGCGTGCTGCTCGCCGGTGGCGCCTACGTCCCGCTCGACCCCGGCCATCCGCTCCAGCGGCTCCGCCATCAGGTCGACGACTCCTCCACCAAGGTGATCATCGCGGCGGGCGAGGGACTGGCGGTGGCCGCGAAGCTGGGCGGCACCGTCGTCGACCTGGCCGAGTCGTCGGCGGAGGCCGTACAGGACGGGGTGGATCCCGGTGACCTCTCACAGGTGGAACCCGGCGACCTCGCCTACGTCCTCTACACCTCCGGCTCCACCGGCAGGCCCAAGGGCGTCGAGATCACCCACGCCAACCTCGCCGCGTTCGTCGCCTCGATGACGATCGCCCCGGGGATCAGGCCCGGCGACGTGATGCTCGGCCTGACGCCGTTCTCGTTCGACGTGTTCGGCTTCGACCTGTGGGTGAGCCTGTGCCACGGCCTGCGGCTGGAACTGCTGGGCAGTGACGACACGCTTGACGGGCGGGCCGTCGCGCGGCGGATCGAGGAGGCGGGGGTCACCCTGATGACCGCGACCCCGACGACGCTGCGCATGCTGGTCGCCTCCGGCTGGCGCGGCGGGGACGTGCGCGTGGTCAGCATCGGCGAGGTGCTCGACCCCGCCCTCGCCGGTGACCTGCTGGAGCGGGTCGCCGAGCTGTGGAACGCCTACGGCCCCACCGAGACCACGATCTACTCCACCATGATCCAGGTCACGGCCCCGGTCGGCGACCAGGTCTCGATCGGCACGCCGTTGGCCGGGGAGCGCGCCTACGTGCTCGACCGGGCGGGCCGGATGCTGCCCGCCGGGACGCCCGGCGAGCTGTGGATCGGCGGCGCCGGCGTGGCCAGGGACTATCGGGGCCGGCCGGAGCTGACCGCCGCGGCCTTCGCCGAGGACCCCCTGGGCGGGCGCCGCTACCGTACCGGCGACCTGGCCCGCTGGCGGCCCGACGGCACGCTCGACTTCCTCGGCCGCCGGGACCAGCAGGTGAAGGTCCGCGGCCACCGGATCGAGCTGGGCGAGATCGAGACCGCGCTCCGCGAGAGCGTCGCCGACGCGGCCGTGACCGTGCACGGCGGCGACCACCTGGTCGGCTATCTCGCCGCGCCACCGGAGACCGACACCGGCGAGCTGGAGCGGCGCCTGAGCTCCCGGCTCCCCGACTACATGGTCCCCCGCCGCTGGATGCTCCTGGACGCCCTGCCCGTCACGGCCTCCGGCAAAGTGGACCGCACCGCTCTGCCCGACCCCGGCGACGAGGCCTCGCGGGTGCCGCCGAGCACCGAGGCCGAGCTGCTGGTCGCCGAGGTGTGGGCCGCCGTGCTGAACCGCTCCGGTCTCGGCGCGCGCGACGACTTCTTCGCCCTCGGCGGTCACTCCGCGACCGCCGCCCTCGTGGCGGCCCGGCTGAGCGACGCCCTGGGCCTGCGGGTGCCCGTGCGCCTGCTGTTCGAACGGCGGACGCTGGCCGACTACGCCGTGCGGCTCGAATCCCTGCTCCTGGCCGACCTGGAGGCGGGGTCATGACGAAGCTCACCGAGGTCGTCACCGGAAACAGTGAATCGGTCATGAGACCGACGGAGGAGACATCGTGACCATCAGCGACGAGCACCGGAGCGCCCTCACGGCCCGGCTGTCGGCCGCGCGCCGCGCCGCTCAGGCCGCCCCGGTGATCCCCGCCAGGGAGGCGACCGGCGGCCCCGACCCCCTGTCCCCCGCCCAGGCCCGGCTGTGGTTCCTCGACCAGCTCGACGACCTGGCCGCCTACAACGTGCCCGCCGCCGTACGGCTGCGCGGCCCGCTGAACACCACCGCGCTGCTGGGCGCCGTACGCGACCTCGCCGACCGGCACGAGGTGCTGCGCAGCCTGGTCACCGACGAGGGCGCCACCCCGGTCGACGCCGGCCGGGTCCCGATCACGGTTGAGGACCTCGACGACCACGACCTGCTGGAGGCGCGGCTGCAGGAGGAGCTCGCCCGCCCGTTCGCGCTGGACTCCGAGCCGCCCTCCCGCGCCCTGCTGCTCCGCCTCCCCGGCGCCGACGAGCACGTCCTGGCGCTGACCGTGCACCACATCGCCTTCGACGCCTGGTCGCGCAACCTGGCGCTGGCCGAGCTGTCCGCCCTGTACGCGGCGCGGCTCGGCCTGGCCGAGCCGCCCGCGCCGCCGGGGGTGCTGTACGCCGACTACGCGGCGTGGCTGGCCGGGCAGCCGGAGGGCGACCTCGCGTGGTGGGCCGAACGGCTGGCCGGGCTCGAACCGGTCCTGGACCTGCCCGTGGACCGGGCCCGGCCGTCGGTCGCCGACTGGTCGGGCGCCACCGTCCCGGTACGGCTGGCGCCCGCGCTGACCGCCCGGGTCCGCGAGGTCGCCGCCGAGACCGGCTGCACGCCGTTCATGGTGCTGCTGGCCGCCTGGCAGGAGTTGCTGGGCCGGGTCTCCGGCACCGACGACGTGCCGGTCGGCGTGCCCGAGGCGGGACGGCTCCACCCCGACACCGCGCGCATGCTCGGCTGTTTCGTCAACACGCTCGTCCTGCGCGGTGACAGATCCGGCGAGCCGACCGGCCGGGAGCTGCTGGCCCGGACCAAGGACTCCGTGCTGGACGCCCTCACCCACCGCGACGTGCCCTTCGAGCGGATCGTGGAGCACCTGCACCCCGAACGCAACCTCGCCACCACCCCGATCTTCCAGGTGCTGCTCAACGTCCTGGACGACCCCCCGCGGGCGCTGGACTTCCCCGGCCTGGCCGTGGAGCACGTGCAGGCCCCGCTGCGCACCGCCAAGTACGACCTCAACCTCGCCTTCGTCAACCAGGGCGAGGAGTACGACGGCGAGTTCGCCTACCGCACCGACCTGTTCGACGAGTCGACCGTGCGGCGCATGGCCGGCTGGTACCTGAACCTGCTGGAGGGCATGCTCGCCGACCTGGACGCGCCCGCGGCGGCCGTACCGCTGGAGCCGGTGACCGGGCCCCTCGTCTCGGGCACCCCGACGCGGATGGACCTGACCCGGCCGCTGCATGTGGTGATCGGCGACCGGATACGGAGCAGGCCTGAGGCGACCGCCGTGGTGGACGTCTCAGGGTCGCTCACCTACGGCGAGGTGGACCGGCTGGCCAACCGCCTGGCCCGTCACCTGGTCGCGGCCGGGGTGCGGCCGGACGAACCGGTCGGCATGCTGGTCGACCGGCACCGCGGGCTGGTCCCCGCGCTCCTCGGCGTGCTGCGGGCGGGCGGTGCCTTCATGCCGCTGGATCCCGTCTACCCCGGCGACCGCCTCGCCTACATGTTGGAGACGGCCGGCGCGCGCGTCGTGCTGGCCGACCGCGAGCACGCCGATCGGGTCCCCGGCGCGCTGGTCCTGCCCGACCTGCTGGCCGCCGGGTCCGACGAGCCCCTGGAGGTCGACGTCACCCCCGGTCACCTCGCGTATGTGATCTTCACGTCCGGCTCCACCGGACGGCCCAAGGGCACCGCGATCGAGCACCGGTCGGCGATGCACTACCTGCACGGCCTGACCGAGCTGGTGCCCGACGTCCACGAGTCCTACGGCGTGGTCTCCACGGTCGCCGCCGACCTGGTGATGACCTGCCTGTACGGCGCGCTCGTCCGGGGCGCCGCGCTCCATCTCGTGGACCAGGAGGCCGCCGTCGATCCGGAGGCGTACGCCGCCTATCTCACGGCGCACCCCGTCGATGTGATCAAGATGGTGCCCAGCCACCTGGAGCTGCTGGCCGCCCACGGCGACCTGGTCCGGATGCTGCCGCGCAGGCTGCTGATCCTCGCCGGTGAGGCGACGTCGTGGGAGCTGGCCGAACGCATCCGCGCCGCCCGCCCCGACCTGGAGGTGCAGATCCACTGCGGGCCGACGGAGACGACGGTCTCGGTGCTCGGCGGCCGGGTGCCCGACTCGCCGTCGGGGTCGGGGTCGGTTCCGCTCGGCCGCCCGCTGCCCGGCGTCGACTGCTACATCGTCGACCCGGCGGGCCGTCCGCTGCCCGCCGGGGTTCCGGGCGACCTGTGGGTGGCCGGCCCCCGCCTGGCCCGCGGTTACCTGAACCGCCCCGACCTGACCGCCGAACGGTTCGTCCCCGATCCGGTGACCGGGACCGGCCGCTGCTATCGCACCGGCGACCGGGTCCGTCTCAACTCCGCCGGACTCGTGGAGTTCCTCGGCCGGGTCGACGACCAGGTCAAGATCAGGGGCTTCCGGGTGGAGCTGGGCGAGGTGAAGGCCGCCCTGCAGGAGCGGCCCGGGGTCCGGGAGGCCGCGGTGCTGCCGATCGGCGAGGGCCGCTCCCAGCGGCTGGTCGCCTGGGTCGCGCCCGCCTCCGTGGACCTCGCCGCGGTCCGGGCGGGGTTGCGTGAGCGGTTACCCGACTACATGGTCCCGTCCGCGATCGTCGTCCTCGACGAGCTGCCGCTCACCCCGCTGGGCAAGGTCGACCGAACCCGCCTGCCGGCTCCCGAGGCGACGCCCGCCGCGGAGCGGGTCGCGCCGAGCACCCCGGCCGAACTGCGGATCGCGGCGGTGTGGGCGAGCATCCTGGAGGTGGAGGACGTCGGCGTCGACGACGACTTCTTCGCGCTGGGCGGCGACTCCTTCCGTGCGGTGCGGGCCGTCCGGGAGATCGACCCGGCGCTGCGCGTGATCGACCTGTTCACCCGGCCCACGATCCGTGAGCTGGCCGCCCACCTCGACGGCGGCGCCGAGGCCCCGGCCGGGCTGCTGCACCGCCTGGCCGGCCCGCGCGTGGCGACCCGTACCCTCGTCTGCCTGCCCTACGGCGGCGGTTCGGCCGCCGCCTACCGGCCGCTCGTCGCCGAGCTGGCCCGCACCTCCCCCACCACGGCGGTGCTCGCCGTCGAGCTGCCCGGGCACGACCCGGCCCGGCCCAACGAGGCCATGCTGTCGATGACGGAGCTGACCGACCGGCTCGTGGCCGAGCTGGCCGAGGTCTCCGGCCCGATCGCGCTGTACGGCCACTGCGTCGGCTCGGCCGCCGCGACCGAGCTGGCGCTGCGGCTGGAGGCGTCCGGGAAGCCGGTCGCCGGCGTCTTCGTCGGCGGCAGTTTCCCCGACGCACGGCTGCCCGGACGGCTGTCGGCCTGGTGGAACCGGAGGTTCCCCGCCCACCGCTGGGCCTCCGACCGCGCCCAGCGCGACTTCCTGCGCACGCTGGGCGCCCTGGACGAGGATTTCGGCGATACCGAGATCGTGCTGCGCGGCCTGCGGCATGACGTCGGGGAGGCACAGGCCTGGTTCAGCCGCCGCCTCGGCTCCCCCACCTTCGAGGAGCGCAGGCTCCAGGCGCCGCTGCTGTGCGTGATCGGCGAGCGGGACCGCGCGACCGAGCTCTACCAGGAACGCCACCGCGAGTGGGGGGCGTTCGCCGACCGGGTGGAGCTGGCCACGATCCCCCGGGCCGGTCACTACTTCCTCAAGCATCAGGCCGGGACCCTGGCCGGGCTGATCGAGGAACACCTGGACCGCTGGTCCGGCGGCGACCTGCCCGAGCCGATCGGGGAGGTCGAGGTCGCGGGCCAGAGCGCCCGCCGGAGCCTGCGCCGCTTCTACACCGTCGCGGCCGGACAGACCGTGTCGCTGCTCGGCGCCGCACTGACCTCTTTCGCGCTGGGCGTGTGGGCCTACCAGGAAAGCGGCCGGGTGCTGGACTACGCCCTGATCACCATGCTCGCCCTGTTGCCGTCGCTGCTGGCGGCGCCGTTGGGCGGCGCGGTCGCCGACCGGGTGGACCGGCGGCTGGTCATGCTGGTGTGCGACGGCGTCTCCGCCGTGGCCACCGGGGTCCTGGTGATCCTGCTGTGGCTGGGACGGCTGGAGGTCTGGCAGGTCGGAATCATCGCCGGGCTGCTGTCGCTGGTGACGGCCTTCCACCGGCCCGCCTATCTGGCGGCGGTGGCCCAGCTGGTGCCCAAGCCGTACCTCATGCAGGCCAACGCGCTGGCGAACCTCGGCACCGGCCTGGGCATGTTCGTCGGCCCGCTGGGCGGCGCCGCGCTCATCACGATGGTCGGGCTGCACGGCGTGGTGGCCGTGAACATCGTCACGTTCCTCGCCGGACTCGGCACGCTGCTGCTGGTCCGCTTCCCCGACCGGCTGTTCCACCGGATGGAGGAGTCCTTCGGTCAGGCCATCATCGGCGGCTGGCGCTTCCTCGTACGGCGCCGCCCTCTGCTGATCATGATTGTGTTCTTCGTCGTGCAGAACTACCTGAGCATGCTCGCCCTGGCCGTGACCGTGCCCGCGGTGCTGTCGTTCAGCGACGCCGCGGGGGTGGGCACGGTGACCGCGCTGCAGGGCCTGGGCGCGGTGCTCGGCTCCCTGATCATGGTGTTCTGGAGCGGCACCGAGCGGCGCGCGATCGGCATGGTCGGCTTCGTGATCGGGTTCGGGGCCGGGGTGCTGCTGGTCGGGTTGCGGCCCTCGCTGGTGCTGGCGGCCTTCGGCGGGCTGGTGTCGTGGGCGTTCCTCAGCGTGCTGAACGCGCACTGGCTCGCGATCATCCAGCTCAAGGTCGGCCTGGAGCTGCAGGGCCGGGTGCTGGCCACCAACCAGATGCTGGCGGTGTCGATGACACCGCTGGCGTTCCTCACCGCGCCCTTGCTGGCCGACGACGTCTTCGGCCCGCTCCTCGTCCCGGGCGGTCCTCTCGCGGACACGATCATCGGTGACGTCGTCGGAGTGGGGCCGGGGCGCGGGGTCGGGCTGCTGCTGACCGTCTGCGGCGCGCTGCTGATGCTCTGGGGCGCGCTGGGGCTGTGGTACCGGCCGCTGCGGCGCATGGAGGACGCGCTGCCCGACGCGGTCACGGGCGCCGAGATCGCCGACGACCTGGACGCGGTCCAGGCCGAGGCCGACGCCGCCCTGCGGAAGGGCGCCGCCCCCGTCCGATGAACGGCCGGCCGCTCACCGCGCCGCCGACGGCCGGGCACGCGGGTGGAGCGGCTGAGACCGCGGTCAGCGGAAGGAGCGGCGGTAGGCGGCCGGGGTGGTGTCGAGGGCGTTGCGGAAACGGCGGCGCAGGTTGACCGCGGAGGAGAGGCCGACACGCTGGGCGATCGTCTCGACCGGCAGGTCGGTCTCCTCCAGGAGGGCCCGGGTGCCGGCGATGCGCCGGTCGAGCAGCCAGCGGCCGGGGGAGATGCCGAGCTGTTCGGCGAAGTGGCGGCTGAGGGTGCGCGACGACATCCCCGACCGGGCCGCCATGTCCTCCAGGGTCAACGGCCGGCCGAGGTTGGCGGTGATCCAGTCGAGCAGCGGGGCGAGGGAGTCGGGGACCGGCCCGGTCGTCGGCAGCGCGGGATACTGGCGCTGGCGCCCCTCCCGGTGCGGGGCCGCCGACAGGTGCCGGCCGATCCGCATGGCGAGGGCGGCGCCGTGGTCGCGCCTGACCTGGTTGAGGCACAGGTCGACGGTGGTGGCCGAGGCGCCCGCGGTCGCGACGTCGCCGTGGTCGACGTACAGGACGGTGGCGTCGGCGCGGACCCTCGGGTAGCGCCGGCCCAGCTCACAGGTGAGCTCCCAGTGGGCCGCGGCGCCGCGGCCGTCCAGCAGGCCCAGGCTCGCCGGGAGGTGAATGCCCCAGCCGATCCCGACGATCCGCGCGCCGCGGCCGTGGGCGGCCAGGACCGCCTCGCCGAGTTCCGCGGAGATGTCCGGCCCGGGGCACCAGCCCGCGATGAGAATCGTGTCGGCCTCCGCCAGGGCCTCCGGGCCGTCGTCGACGACGATGTCGGCGCCCATCGTGGTCGGGATCGGGCCGGGCCGCTCGGCGCAGAGCCGGAAGTCGTAGAGCCGGGGGATGTCGGGGCCGTGATAGCCGAACACGGCGGACGCGCACGTCACCGGATACATCTCCTGCGTCGGGCCGACCAGGGCGACCACGCGATGCCTCATGGCACGAATGTACTCAATGATGTCGTTCATGGCTTCTGTGTGGATACGCGCGGATGTCCAGAATGAAGGATCATGGAGTTCGCCACATGACCGCGATCCTCGATCGTGAAGCCGCCTCAAACACTCCGGACACGCTCTGGACCAGGAATTTCTCGTTCTACTTCGCCGCCCGGGTGGTGTCACTGCTGGGCGACGCCATGATGCCGGTCGCGACCGCGCTGGCGGTCGGGGCCGTCTACAGGGTTTCGGGTGTGGGGTACGTTCTTGCCGTCTGGACGGCGCCCTTCGTGCTGTTCGTTCTGTTCGGCGGGGTCTTCGCCGACCGGGTCGGCGCACGCGCCATGATGGTCGGCGCGGACCTGGTGCGGATCCTCACCCAGAGCGTGCTCGCCGTCGCGTTCTTCACCGGAACCCCGCCGCTGTGGCTGCTGATGGTCGCCTCCGCGCTGTCCGGCACGGCCGCCGCGATGTTCCAGCCCGGAGTCAACGGCATGGTCCCGCTGGTCGCGAAGGACCCCCAGCGGGCCAACGGCACCCTCAAGATCGCTGACGCCGCCACCCAGCTCGGCGGGCCGGTCCTGGCCGGACTTCTGATGGCGCTGACCGGCGCGGGCGCCGTCTACGCCTTCGACGCCGCCACCTTCCTGGTCAGCGGCCTCTGCCTGGCCCTGATCAGGATCGCCCCCGCCGCCAGGGTCAGGGAGCACTCGACGGTCCTGCTCGACCTGCGGCGCGGCTGGACGGAGTTCCGCTCCCGCAGCTGGATGTGGTCGGTGATCCTGGTCTGGGTCTTCTTCGGCATGCTCGTCTTCGGCCCCTCCATCCCGCTCGGCTCACAGCTGATCGGCGACCGCCTCGGTGACGCCGCCTACGGCTGGGCGATGGCCGCCCTCGGCACCGGCACCGTGCTCGGCGGCCTCGTCGCGATCCGCTTCCGCCCCGCCCGCCCCCTGGCCGCGGGCGGGGTCGCCCTGATCGGCTTCACCTGCATCCCGTTGTCGGTCGCCCTGGAGCTGCCGCTCCCCCTGCTGATGGCGGGCCATCTGATCGGCGGCGCCTCCTGGGCGTTCTGGTCGGTGATGTGGTCCACCAGCGTCCAGACCCAGGTGGCCCCCGACGTCCTCAACCGCGTCACCGCCTACGAGGTCGCGGGCTCGGTCTCGGGGGTGGCCGTGGGCCAGGCCCTCGTCGGCCCGGTCTCCTCGATCGTCGACCCCCGGGACCTGCTGTTCGTCTCGACCGGCGTCACCGCCGCCGTCTGCGCCGCCCTGCTGCTCATCCCGCCGATCCGCAGGCTCCGCCGAGTCTGACCACTCGGAATGACCCGGCCGGCGAACCTTTCCCGTGGTATTTCAGGTCGGGCGGCCGTGGAGGTCTTACGGAGAAGTGACCGGCGCGGCTACGGAAAGATCTTTTCTCGGTGCACCCAGTTGACCAGTTCCGGGTCGGCCACTCGCGGGCCGGCCAGTTCCCGGACCCGGTCCCGGTAGTGCCGAAGGTCGTCCGCGTCGAGCAACTCGCGCCACTGCCCGCTCGCGCCCCGGCGGAAGAACTGTTTGCGGTCGATCCACACCCTCGCCTCGGGCGCCAGTTCGTCCGCCCGATTCCTCATCTCGCCGAAGCCCGCCGCCCTGACCAGCTCCGGCCACTTCTCCTCGGGAACCTCGATGCCGAGCCGGGCGGCGAGCCGGCGCATCACGCCTTCAAGGTCGTCCTGCATCTCCTGGTAGTGCAGGAGTACGACGTTGGGCCGGTCGCGCATCCGCCAGAAGGTGGAGAGGTGGTGCAGCATCGGCCGGAGGCCGACTATGCCCTCGGAGGTGTCGACCCACAGCCAGAACCGGCCCTGGGCCGACTCAGGCTGCTCAGGCAGCGGGTCGGGCGGCGGAGCATCGGCCTTCTCCGCCTCGACGACCGCCGCGCGGAGCGCCATCACGGCCGGGAAGTTCGTGTTGGCCATGTGGTTGTCCCAGGAGATCGCCACGTCTCGCGGGTCGCGCCCCACGCAGATGTAGGTGACCCGTTCGTCGTACGGAAGTCCGTCGAGCGGAACGTGAGTCTTCATGAATCGGCGGTGCCGCTGCGCGGTCAGTTCGGTCACTATCTCCTCGCGCAGGTGAAGAAGATAGTCGGGCCACACCGATATCGCGTCAAGCGGCCGGGGGAACTCGGTCGATTGGAAGATCAGCAGCGCACAGATCATCTGGGTCCAGGTCGTACCGCACTTCGAGGGGGCCGAGATCACGATGTCCCCGTCCCGAAACGCGATGTCGTCCCAGCGGGTGCTGTCCATCAGGATGTTCTGGTAACGAGCGATTGATGATCCCATTTCCGTACCGTACGCGCATGACGCATTGTCGATCCAGAACCGAGCCTGTTCCGTTTTGGCGGACATCCGATCCTCCTGTCGACGCCATCTGGAGAACGGCCCCGTGTCGCCGGGCGGATTCAACCGGTCGTCGCAACACCTTGGTCGTGCGGGAGGATGGTGCGGCGCGATGGAAGGGCGGATCGCGGAGCGCACATCGTTCCCCGCGACGGAAAAGCCGCACGTCACCGGCTCGCAATCTCTCGCAATCTCGATCAGGAGAATCAGTGCGCTTCAGGCAAGAACCACAGGTGGCAGGAAACGGCCTTGAAAGCAGCCAAGCCCCGAGAGGCTACGGCATGAAGGCGATACCCGCTCTCTTGTCCTTGGGGCTCCTCGGCGCGTGTTCACCCGGGGAGCCCCAGCGGTGGGCACCCACCGCATCACTACAGGACCAATGCGAAAATGCGCCCGCCAACGCCACGCGTGTGACTCTCCGCGCCCAGGACGGGGTTCGCCTGGGTGCGGCAGTGATCGGTTCTCCTGACTCCCGGGTCGGCGTGATAGTCGTCCATGGATTCGACCAGTCGCTCTGCGACTGGCTGGGAGAGGCGAGACGAATCGCATCTTCTCTAAAGGTCAGGGTTCTCGTTTTTGACCGGCGCGGGGTGGCGTCCAGCGAGGGAGAACCGGAAGCCCGGAAGTATGTGGACGACACCGTCGAAGCAGCACGCTGGATGAAACAAACGGGAGCACAGGAGATAGCCGTAATGGGTTCCTCGTACGGGGCGCCCATCGCGTTGGCCGCCGGTCAAGGAAACGGCGGATATCCAGACGGCGACGGCACCCAGGCGCCCGGGTCGGAACCGTCCGCCTGCGCCGTGATCGCCGTTTCTCCGGCGACGTCGATAGAAGAGCCGTCCGGCACCGTTCTGCCTCTGTCCGTAAAGTCGTACGGGCCGAAGCTCTGGATAGTCGCAGAGGAGGGACGGCCGGATATCGCGGCGAACGCCGCCGAACTTTTCCACAGGCTAGGCCGAGAGCACCGCCGTCACCTGATCAGAATTCCGGGAGAAGATCACAGCATCGCGCTGGTGGAGAACCACGAAGCAGCACGGGCGGCCATCGATGCGGCGATTGATTCTTGCGAACCATAGCCGATCCCTTTTCGCCCTTGGGCGAGCCGGCACGCCACGCGGTCGTGATCGAACGGCACCCGGAGCCCCCGGTTGTGACGGGCGGGATTGTGGTGATCAACCCGTCTACCGGTGGGAGGTGGTTCGAGCATTTCCGGAGCCGGTCAATCGCCTCCACCTGCTCGCGATGTGTCACCGGGCCAGGGCCTGCGAAGATGTACGCCTTGCCGGCATGACCGTCGTCGAGCAGCGCCACGGCCGCGACATCGGCGATGTCGGCCTCATGCGTGGGAATCTCGACGGCATCGGGGAACGGGTCGCGCACCACGCCCTCGAAACGGATGGACGGGCCCCACAGGAACAGCTTGTTCAAAGCGAACTCTCCGGGGCGCACGTGGGTCCAGGACAGGCCGGCCTGTTCAACGGCTTGTTCCACCGGCAGGTGGAAGCTGGTGTCGTAGCCGGCGGTCACCGCGGCCGACGACAGCACCACCACGTGACTCACGCCGGCCTCGCGGGCCTGGCGGGCCACATGCCGCGCCGTTTCCGGCACCGGGAAAGGAAACATCCGTTCGACACCTCGAAGGGCGTCCCCCAGTGTCGCCGGGTCGGCGAGGTCACCGCGCGCCACCTCCACTCCGGTGGGCAGACGCGCGGCGGCCGGGTCACGGGTCAGCGCCCGCACCGTCGCGCCGGTCCGTACCAACCGGTCCACCACGTTACGGCCGACATTGCCGGTCGCCCCCGTCACCGGAATCGTCATGGCGAACCTCCTTGTGGTCACATCGGTACGCGGGCACCGGACAGCGCCCGCCGGTGCGGTGCGTCCGGAGAGACCCCGTGGACGGCCGCGTCCCGGCCGATGCGACCGCGGTGTCGTCCGAGGTCGCGCGCCAGAATCACAGGCCGAACGGCACAGGTCTGGCCGGAACCCCGTCGGCGATCAGCGCCGCCAGCGGCGTGGCCAGATCGCGCGGTGAGAACACGTCGGGACCGCGGTAGTCCGCGATGTCCGACAGCCGCCACCAGCGGAAGCCGACGATGTTCTCGGCGGCGAGTTCGTCATCGGACATCGCGCCACGGGGGTTGAACGACGCGGTGCGGACAAGGAAGTAGTCGTTGATCACTCCGTCATAGCCGACCGCGTGTCCGGGGTCGATGACCTCCTGGTGCCAGACATGCGGTGGATCGGCGTCAACGGTGAGTCCTGTCTCCTCGTGCAGTTCCCGGCGCAGGGCGACAAGGGTGGCCTCGCCGGGATCGACGCCTCCCCCTGGCGCCGCCCACACAACGATCGTCCCGGCCGGCTTGGAAAAGACGAACCGGCACAGCAGGATGCGGTCGTCCTCGTCGAGGACGACCGCGCGGACCGAACGACGCAGACGCACCGGGGACATCCGTGCATGCTATCCGTTCGCCTCCGGCCTGAACGATCCCTTGAACGCTCGTCTCCCTCGAAGCCGGAGCGGTTCGATCCCGGAGGAGGGGCCGTCCGCCGACGCGGAAGGCGGCCCTTCTCGGCCGGTTCACGCCATCCGCAGGACGCCGGTGGCGAGCAGGAGGATGACCTCGGCGACCTCAAGCGACGCAGGCGTGGTGGCCCCTCGATCGTGGGGTAGCGAGCGAGCCTCCTGGAGGAGGTTTCGGTAACTCTGCCCCCATAGGATCGGGTCATGCCCTTGACCGCGGACGACGTCGACCGGTTCGAGGCATCCAGGCCGCGCCTGAATGCCATCGCCTACCGCTTCCTCGGCTCCGCCGGGGAGGCCGAGGACGCCGTGCAGGAGACGTTCCTGCGCTGGCAGGCCGCCGACGTCGACCGCGTCGAGGTCCCCGAGGCCTGGCTGACGAAGGTCCTCACCAACCTGTGCCTCAACCAGCTCGCCTCCGCGCGGGCGCGCCGCGAGACGTACGTGGGCCAATGGCTTCCCGAGCCGCTGCTCGCCGGGGACCCGATGCTCGGCCCGGCCGACACCGCCGAGCAGCGCGAATCGGTCTCGTACGCGGTCCTCACCCTCATGGAGCGCCTCTCCCCCAACGAACGGGCGGTGTACGTGCTGCGAGAGGCCTTCGACTACCCGCACCGGGAGATCGCCGAGATCCTCGACATCACCGAGGCCGCCAGCCAGCAGATCCTCCACCGTGCCAAGAAGCACGTCGCGGACGGCAAAGCCCGCACCGAGGTCGACGAGGCCGCCGCCCGGCGGATCGTCGAGGAGTTCCTGACGGCCGCCACCAGCGGCCGGACCGAGCCGCTCGTGCGCCTGCTCACCGAGGACGCCATCTCGATCGGTGACGGCGGCGGGAAGATCCCGGCCCGCGCCAAGGCGGTCGAGGGCGCCGTCGCGGTCGCGAAGTTCCTGAGGGGCCTGTTCAAACCCGGCGAGGCCAAGCGCGCCCTGGCCGGCGGCGCGCCCGAGGTCTACGTCTGGACCGCCAACGGCGACCCCGCAGCCGTGGCCGTCGTGGACGGCCGGGTCGTCGGTGTCATGTGCCTGGAGGTCACCGCCGAGGGCATCTCCGCGGTCCACAACCAGGTCAACCCCGACAAGCTCGAACGCGCGACCGCGCACTGGGCGGCCGCCGACCACGGGAAGCCCTTGTTCCACGCCTTCTGAGCGTTATGTGAGGTGCTTCACATCGCGTTCCTGTCAGGAAACGGCGGGCTGCCCGGTTCAAGGGGCGAACCCGCGCAAGACAGGAGCAAGGAAATGCAGCACCGCATCCTCGTCCTCGGAGCCGGATACACCGGAGCCATCGTCGCCGGCCGCCTCGCCAAGCGGCTCCGCCGCGAGGACGTCGCCATCACCCTCGTCAACGCCGAGCCCGACTTCGTCGAACGCGTCCGCCTGCACCAGCTGGCGACCGGCCAGGACCTCAGGCCCCGGCCGCTCAGCGAGATGTTCGCGGGCACCGGCGTCGAACTGAGGATCGCGAAGGTCACCGGCATCGACGCCGACCACAAGACCGTCGCCGTCATCGACGCGGACGGCGCCGAAGAACTCGCCTACGACACGCTCGTCTACGCCCTCGGCAGCGGCTGGAACACCCAGGGCGTCCCCGGGACCGCCGAGCACGCCTATGAGATCGCCGGGCGCCCCGGAGCACTCCGGCTGCGCGAGCGCCTGGCCCGCCTCGACGCCGGACAGACCGTGGTCGTCGTCGGCGGCGGCCTCACCGGCCTGGAGGCCGCGACCGAGATCGCCGAGGCCCGCCCGGACCTCGACGTCGCCCTCGCCGTCCGTGGCGGCCTCGGCGACTGGCTCTCGCCCAAGGGCCGCGAGCACCTGCGGAACACCCTCGGCAAGCTCGGGATCACCGTGCACGAGCACGCCGCCGTCACCGGTGTCGAAGCCGACCGCGTCGCCACCGCCGACGGCAAGGTCATCCCGGCCGTGGTCACCGTGTGGACCACCGGTTTCGCGGTCCACCCGATCGCGAAGGCGACCGCCCTGGAGGTCACCGGCACCGGCCAGATCGTGGTCGACGGGACCATGCGCTCGGTCTCGCACCCGGACGTGTACGCCGTCGGCGACGCGGCCATGGCGATGGGCCCCGGGGACAAGCCGCTGCGGATGTCGTGCGCCTCGGGAACTCCGGCCGCGTGGCAGGCCGCCGACGCGATCGCGGCGCGCCTGACCGGCGGGAAGCTCCCGAACGCGCCGATCCGCTACTTCAACCAGTGCGTCTCGCTGGGCCGTAAGCAGGGCTTGATCCAGTACGTCACCGCCGACGACCGCGCCGTGGGGGCGGTGCTGACCGGACGGCTCGCCGCCGTCTACAAGGAACTGATCTGCAAGGGCGCCGCCTGGGGCGTCGCCAACCCGACGCTCGGACTGCCGACCCGGCGGCGCCACGTCACCCGGGAGCGGGCCGCGGCGGGTTCGGCCGTCAAAAGGCCGGCGTAGAGCACGGATCCGGTCGTCAAGAGACCTGTGCGGAAGACCGAAGCGAAGCGCCCTTGCTGCGAGGGCGCCCGTTTCGGCCGGTCAGGCTCCGGGATCGGCGATTTTGTGACGACGTCCGGCACGGTCCGCATCAGCGTGACTCCGGCGGCGCCGCGATGCCACTCCCAAAAGCGGAACTGCAGCCGAGGAGCAGCAACGCCAACGTCGCCAAGGTGCAGGCGGGGGTCAACGCCACCCTGGAACGCGATCTCCCGCAGATGCTCGGCGGCGCCTTCCTCACCGGCCTGCGCTTCAACCTGGTCCGGGTGACCCTGCCCCAGGAGGTCCAGCGGTCGGTGGACACCTCCCTCGCGGCGGCCGCGGGCGTCGCCGAGGCCCGGGCGAAGGTCGACCAGGCCAAGGCCGAGGCGGAGGCCAACCGGGCCAGGCAGAACGGCTATGACAAGTGCCCCGCCTGCGCCGAGATCGACAAGCTCAAGTCCCTCCCCCAGGGCATCACCGTCTACGCTCCCGGCAATCCCGACGCCGTCGTCATCCCGAGCAGATAGGCGGCCGGACCGCCGGAAAAGAAGTGATCGCTCCGGGGCGTCCTTGCTGCTCCGACGACAACTCCGTGGCACCGGGCGGCGCGACCGCCCCCTTGCGAAACCGCCCAAGCCCCGGTCGTACGGTCAGACGGCGGTCATCGCGCGGCGGCCATGGTCCCGGGCGATGATGAGCGCCGGCTCGTCGACGCCGGCGCTCATTGCCGGTCGATGTCGGTCAATGCCTGAAGACGCTCACTTCTCCAGGCTCGGTCTCCAGGGCCTCGCGGTTGAACACCAGCAGGCCGAGGAAGAACAGCCCGCCCGCCAGAAGCAGGCCGACCACGATCAGGACGGGGACCAACGCCCCCGCCGGCACCGCCAGCATGAACAACGCGACGACCGACCACGTCAGCGCGCCGAACGCGACCGGCAGCTCGAAGCGCCCGAGGTCGAACGCGCCCTTCCTGCGATCCAGCCGTCTGCGCACTCCCAGGTAGAGGATGACCGTCAAGCCGTAGATGATCGCTGGGAGAATCGTCGCCGCCGTGATCAGCTCCAGCAGTGCGGCGCCCGGCAGCACGACCATCAGGACGACGCCTATGACGAAGATCAGGATCGTCGCCGGGACCGGCGTGTGCGTGCGCGGATCGACCCGCCGCATCAGCCGGTGGGCGGGGAAACGCGAGTCGCGCGACATCGCGAAAACGATCCGCGAGCACGCGGCGTCGAAGCCGACGAGCGTGGCGAGGCCTATGAGCATCGCGAGCATCAGCCCACCTCCGATGGCGAAATAGTCGGAGGCGTTCTCGGCGACACCGCGCGAGGTGAGGTTGCCGACCGCGCCGTCGCCCGTGATCGCCACAGCGACGAAAAGCATGATCGCCACCACCACGACGAGCACCAGTTCGAGCCCCACCGCGCTCGCGTTGATCAAACTGACGATGCGCGTCGAGCCCACCGCGATCAACACCTGGATGAGGAGTACCACGAGCGTGATCAGGCGCGCGGTGCCCTCGTCCGGCTCCAGGCCGATGAGCGGCATGAACGCCTGGCTGGCAAGCGCGTTGTCGACCGCCACCACGGCGATCGCCAGGTAGCAGAAGGTCAGCCAGCCGAACCCCCAGCCGATCTTCGGGTTGGCCAGCCGCGAGGCCCATTGGTAGGAGGAGCCGCTGAGCGGGATACGGGCCGCGAACTGCGCGACGATCAACGCCACCAGGGCCTGTCCTACCGCCGCGATGACCCAGAGCCAGATCCCGATCGGCCCCGCGTTCTGCAACACATCGTCGTATGTCGCGAAGATGCCGACCGCCACCGAGATGAACGCGAACGAGATCGCGAACACCTGAAAGGAACCCAGCGTCCGTTTCAGCTCCTGCCGGTAGCCCCCGAGCTGGACGGAGTTCTCCCCGCTCTGCCCACCCACCGAAGCTTCCGCCATCTTGGCCACCTCACCTTTTGTGGAGGGGGCACCACCGAACCTAGAGCAGACGAGCCGAATGCCGTTCCGAAGACTCTCGTCCGAAGATCCTTTTTCCGGAAATTGCGGAACCTTGCACAGAGGGATCAGCCCCTCGCCCAGGATGGCCTTCCTGCCGGGGGCGACAGGAAGGCCACAATCTCCTACCGGGGTTACGTCCGGCTGACGCGTACGGTGGTGTGGCCGCCGTTGGCCTTCAGCACGTCGATGCGGACGCCGGTCGCGGCATCGGTGAAGGACTGCCCGGGCTGGTAGGCACCGTCGTCGAGCGGCAGGCACCCGTTTCCGGGGGTGGAGCCGGGCGTGGAGTCCATGACGCGCATCGGTCCGGCGCCGGTCTGCGCGGCCGAGTCGACCTTGTAGATGAGGACGCCGGAGGAGCAGGCGGCCGAGTCAAGACCCTCGGCGCGCCGGGCCTCGGCGACGTAGGCCGTGGTGGGCCCGGTCCGTACGACGGCCAGCTTGGTGCCGCCGCCCTTGCTCTCGATCGGGCTCAGCTTGACGGTGCTCTGTCCCGCGGCGTCCAGGCAGGCCACCTCCTTGTCGTCGATCCAGCCGAGCTTCCAGGAATGCCAGCCCGAGTAACGGGGCGAGGCCCCGCTGATGAGGCCCATGACGTCCCAGCCTCCGACGTAGCCGTGGGTCTCACCGCTGAAGGCGTACAGGTCCGGCAGGCCGAAGATGTGGCCCGTCTCGTGGCTGAGCACCTTGAAGCCCCACCGCCACATGTCCTGGCCGAAGGTCACGGCCCACTTGACGCGCTTACCGTCGGCGACGACTCCGGTGGTGCCGGGGTCGAAGAGATAGGTGGGCGAGAACGTGATCGCGCCGGCCGCCTTGGTGGGGACCACGTAGACGATGTCGTAGTCGCCGAAGTCCACGTACGGGTCCGCGGCGGCGACGGCCTGGCCGACGTAGAGCTCGTGCTGCTCGAAGGTGATGCCGCGCTCGAATCCGTAGGTGTTCGCGTTCTGCGGCATGCGCATCCAGCGATTGATCGGCGTGATGCTGAGTCGCGCGTCACCGTAGGAGGCCTCGCGCAGCCAGTCCGCGGCGGGTGTGAGCTGCGCGGCGTCCTCGGTGGTGGACTCGGTGGCCGGCGCGTCGGGGAAGTCCACGAACAGCATGGCCGCGCGGATCTTACCGTCGGGACGCAGGAACTGGGCCGGGTCGGTGTCGTGTCCCTCGTCGGTCCACCCGGTTCTGCCGGGCAGCGCGCAGTCGGCCGGCGCCGCGGGCTTACGGGCGGCTTGCTGCGCCGCGTTCGCCTGGACGCTGTCGGGCTGGGAGCCGTCCGCCTGGGCGGGGAGCGCGGTGAGCAGCGCCAGCGCGGCCGTGGCCAACGGCAACAGCAGGCGCCCGAACCGAGGGGCGGACCGCTCGCCACGGTGGAGGATATAGTGTGACATATTACATAGTCTCAATAGGGGACTTCATCGATGGAAGATCTTATTTGCCCATAATGTGATGTTATGGAGCTGGAGATCCGCCACCTGCGGGTGATCTGCGCAATCGCCGACCATGGCAGCCTGACGCGTGCCGCCACCGCACTGGCGCTGACCCAGCCTGGCCTCAGCGCCCAGCTCGGACGCATCGAGATCATGCTCGGCGGCAGGCTTTTCGACCGCCGCCACGAGGGTGTGACCCCCACCGAATTCGGCGAAATGGTGCTCACCCGCGCCCGAGCCCTCCTGCCGAGCGTCGACGAGTTACTGAACACCACCGCCACGGCGGCCCGCGGCGAACGAGGGACTCGCCGCGTCCGGCTCGGCTCGGTCAACGCGCCGCTGCTCGGCGGGCTCATCACCGCCGTGGAGGAGCTGGTCCACGGAGCCCAGATCACCTCACGCGCGTGGCGCTCGCCGCTGACCTTGGTGGACGACGTAGCCGCCGGCCGGCTGGAGGCCGCCGTCGTCGGCGACAGCCCCGGCTACGAACTGGGCCCGCGGACCGGTGTCGTCCTCCACCCCGTCGTCACCGAACCGGTCTTCGCCCTGCTCCCCGCCGACCACCCGCTGGCCGTCCTCGACGAGGTGAGCCTCCACCGACTGGCCGAAGAGGACTGGGCCGTACCGGAGCCCAACGACGACAGGACCAGGGAGTACTGGAGCTCGGCCCTCGCCCTGACAGGCGTCCAGGCCAGGACTCCCTACGAAGCCGAAGGCCGCCTGCTCATCGACATCGTCCGCGCGGGGCGCGCGGTCAGCCTCTGCCAGGCCACCTTCGACGAGATGCCCGGCATCGCCGTCCGCCCCATCGCCGGCAACCCTCTCTGGTACCGGCACATCCTGACCTGGCACCACAAGAGCCCCGTCGCCCCCTTCGGCGACGCCATCGCCCAGCGGGTCACCGACCAGTACACCGCGAACTGCCGGCTCAGCCCCGTCTACGCGAGATGGCGCGAACGGCACCACCGCACCGCGATCACCGAGTGAGACGGCCCGGCGTCAGGGGCGCCGGCCACATCGAGCGGCGTGCGGGATCGGATACGGTGGACCGTCAGTCACCGGGCGTACGGCCGGCCCCTGATCCCATGGCAATGACGATCTTCCCGGTGGGGTGGCCTTCGGCGAGGTGGCGGATGGCGTCGGGGGCGTCGGCGAGGCGGTAGGTGCGGTCGACGACCGGGGTGACCGCACCGGATTCGATCAGCCGGCCCAGTTCCTCCAGTTCCTGGGCGCGTTCCCTGGAGGCAAGGCCGCGCAGGCGCTGGCTGGTGAACATCGACACCAGGGGTGCTCGCAACTGACGGGTGTAGCCACCGAGCAGTCCGCCGGCGTCATGCCCGCCGCCGGCCAGCACCAGCGTCCCGCGCGGGGTCAGGGCGCGCCGCAGCAGCGACAGCGGACGGCATCCCGCGATGTCGATGACCACGTCGTGGCGTGGCCCATCGCGGTCGATCTCCTCACGGGTGTAGTCGATCACCTCATCGGCGCCGAGCGACCGCACCAGTTCCGCCTTGCCGGTGCTGCACACACCGGTCACCCTCGCGCCGAACGCCTTGGCGATCTGCACCGCGAACGACCCGATGCCGCCGCCCGCGCCGACGACCATCACCCTCTGCCCCGCCCGCACCCTGCCGCCGTCGCGGACGCACTCCAGCGCGGTCACCCCGGAGATGGGCACCGCGGCGGCCTGCTCGAACGACAGGCTGGGCGGCTTGGGCGCGAGCTTCTCGCAGGAGGCGGTCGCGTACTCGGCGAACGTGCCGCCCGCGCCGGTGCCGTACACCTCGTCACCGGGCTGGAACCGCCTCACACCGGAACCGATCGCCGACACCACCCCGGCCAGCGCCCTGCCTCGCACCGCCACCCTGGGCCGCCGCAGCCCGAACGCGACACGCGCGCCGTACGGCCGGCCGGTCATGCAGACCCACACGCCCGGGTCCACCCCGGCGGCGCGCACCTGGACCAGCACCTGGTCCTCGCCGACCGACGGCTGGTCCACCTCGCATAACCGGAGCACATCCGCCGAACCGTACACGTCCTGAGCGATCGCTTTCATTTCGTCTCCTCCTGGGAGCCGGGGTATTGGAACACCTCGTCAAGCGGGACCTTGAACACGTGCGCGATCTGGAAGGCCATCTCCAGGGACGGTGAGTACCGGCCCTGCTCGATGGCGATGACGGTCTGCCGGGTCACGCCGATACGCTCGGCCAGCTCGGCCTGGGTCATCTCGTCGTGCGCGAAACGCAGTGCCCGGATGCGGTTGGTCACACGGGTCGGTTTCACCATTGAGGGAGGCTCCTGCGGTACACGACGACCTTGGTGACATTGCCCAGGACCGACGACAGCGCGAAGCACAGGTAGACCACGTTGGCGATCCAGAACCGCTCCCACCCGGCCATCGCCATGAGCATCGCCGCGACCGCGCCGATCACCACGAACGACTGGCCGACGTGATCACCCAGCCACCCGATCTCCCGATCCCGCACGTCCTTGACCAGGGACGCCTTCGGATTCACCACACCGATCGCCACCTCGGCCACGATCGCGGCGACGACGGCCGCCCCGACGCTCCACAGCAGCGCCGCGGCATAGGGCGCCTCGGCCAGCGGCTGCCCACCGGCCCGGCCTGACACCACGATCACGTAACCGCCGTACGCGACGACGGCCACCACCAGCCGGATCCAGGCCCGTTTCTCCTCGAGTGTCATGACCGGCTCCTCATGTACAGAATCTTTGACATTTCGAAAGTAACAAATCTTTGACCTCATGTCTAGAAAGCTTTACATCGATCCTCGGCTGGGCCCGATCCCCGAACAGGGATCGCGCACCTGCCGGCCGATGAAACCGCTCCGTCCGCTACCCGCCGGTGGCGGGACACGGCTACGCGCAAGCTGCCCGAACTCGATCGACACATCGCGCAGACTCAGGCCCTGCGGCAGGCAGTTGCGGACTGCCTGAAGCGCGGCTGCATGAAATTCGATCAGTGCGTACTACTCGATACGACGGATGCGGCGCCCTGACCGCAAACGCCCGACGGCCATGCGACTGCCGAAGCCCCAACGCTCGCCCACATTGGAAACGGTCGGTTAGGCGACCGAGTGGGTGATGGTGGCGGTATATTCGCCGACGACGACGCTGGCGGGCAGGGTCACGGTGATCGTCGGGTTCCAGGTGGCGGAGTTTTCGCCCGTGCCGTCGGAGACGGAAAAAGCCGTGCGCGCGGAGCTGAGGGAGCCGGTGATGCCGGGGGCGAACGTCGCGTCCCCGGTCGTGTCCGTGGTCTCGCCGGGTGAGTAGCTGATGAAGCTTTTGGCGATGGTCTCGGATGCGGTGGCGCCGCCGGTGGTGAAGGTCGTCGAGCTGACGGTCGCGATCCAGGCGGTGTCGGGGCCGTAGCGGGTGTCGGTCACGGTGACCTCACCGAGCGGAGCCGAAACTCCGGCGCTGCCCGCTCGTGCGGAACCTAGGTCCGCGTTCTGGGGCACGCTGATGGACAGGGTGCCGGCGGGGCGTGTAATGGTGTCGGCGTCCAGGGTGACGGTGCCGTCACGGGCCAGGACGCGGCCGTTGATGACTATGTTGGCGCCGGCGGTGATCGAGGCCAGCGCGAGGATGTTCCCGGCGAGGGTGGAGTCGGCTCCCAGCGTGGCCGAGGTGCCGACCTGCCAGAAGACATTGCGCGCCTGGGCGCCGCCGGTGAGGGTCACCGTACTGGCGGCTGCGGTCAGGAGGGTGGAGACGGTCTGGAAGATGAATATCGCGTCCGGGTCCCCCTGGGCGTCCAGCGTGAGGTTCCCGGTGTTGCTGAAGGTGCCCGAGACCGAGGTGTAGACCCCTGGCGTCAGGGTGGTGGCGCCGAGATCGGTGGGCACGGTGTCGGTGGGCGTGCGGGAGGCGACGTCGTCGTAGGCGATGGCGAAGTCACTTTGGGCCTGGACGGCGGCGGCGTCGTCCACATGGACCGTCCCGATCACGTTCCCGGGCGGGAAACCGGCCACCGTCACGCCTGGGGTCACCCCGAGGTCACCGGTGACGGTGCTGTCACCGGTGTTGACAACGGAGTCGCCGGCCAGAACGGCGAATCTCGCGGCCGTGCCGAGAGCCACCGCCGGTTGCGGTTGCGCGGCACTCGCGCCGGACCACCCGGCCAGGAGCAAGGACAGGAGGGAGGCCAGGAGTACGGTCACGACGGAGAAGGACGCCAAACCCTCCACCGGAGGCCCTGCCGGCCCGAAACTTCTGGCGTGTCGTAGCCCGGCCGAGATGAGGCTCCTCATGCGTCCCTCTCTTTTACCTCCAGGATCACAGCAGCTCAGGGCGCCGTCTTGCGAAGCTTGTCGCTGCGGATCGGCCACGCCCGGATCTGATGTCACAACCGGGCGGGCGTGCCGTTGACAGGTGTCACGGGATCAAGGATCGAGACCCACGAGGGCGCGACTCGCTGCGTCCCGGCCGCCCTTTCTCCAGCCACGCGCGGCGGTACTTCTCCCAACTGCGGAGCGTGCCATATCCGAAGACCGTCTCGAAGTCACGTGCCGCACGAATGATGATCTCGCTGTAGCCGAGAATAGAGGATCCTCGTAGCAATGGCCGTGAAACAAACCAACGGCGTGTCGCTGACCTGCGAAGACTTCTGATGCCACGCGACCGTGCCTCAGGTGAGGCCAGGTCTGCCCGTGCAGGTCGGAAACAGGTCCGTTGGATTCGGTCACGGAGCGCCTCCGGTGAGCCAGAGTCCTCATCAGCAAGGACCACCTGCGCGCCAGCCGAGCGCGGCGTGGGCTATGTGGTGCAGGCCAAGGGTGCGGTCACCGCACATCGGGCGCATGCCACACCCGAGACGCTCACCTACTGCGGCCTGGGGCCGCCGCCCAAGCCGCGCTATCGCACCAAGCCGGTCAGCCTGCGCGAGCACGTGCTGACCGGCGGCCGCACCGCGGCGGTGACGCCGACCTGGCGGGCCGGGGTGAAGGGGAACCTGACCTCGCAGGCGGCGGAGGGAAAGTGCCGCCCCTGTCGCTGATCGTCACGCCGGGACAGCGGACGGATTGCACCCGATTCAAGCCGGTCCTGGACAAGATCCGTGTCCAGCGTACGGGACGTGGCCGGCCACGCCGTACTCCGGACAGCGTGGGTGCGGATCCTCAGCCGGCTCCGATCACGACCAAAGAGGCAGAGCCCTATGCCGGCTCGGACAGCCGGTCCAGGCGGTCGCGGTGGTCCTGGAGCAGGTGGAGCTGAGCCGCAGCGAGGTTTTCCTCCAGGTGATCCATCCGGGCGGTGCCCGGGATCGGGAGAATGACCGGCGAGTGGTCGAGGAGCCAGGCGAGCGCGACCTGCGTGGGGGTGGCGCCGAGTTCGGCCGCCACGGCGGCGATCTCGGCCTTCGCCCCCGACGCCCCTGCCGCGACAGGCCGCCACGGGAGAAACGCGATCCCCGCCGCTTCGCAGGCCGCGAGCACGGGCTCGTGCTCGCGGTCGAGGATGTTGTAGCGGTTCTGCACGCTCACGACGTCGATGAGCTCCCGTGCCTGGTCGAGTTCGGCGACGGTGACCTCGGACAGTCCGATCCGGCCGAGCTTGCCTTCGGTCTGGAGGTCCCGCAGCGTGCCGAGTTGGTCGGAGAGGGGTGTCTCCGGGTCGATGCGGTGCAGCTGGAGCAGCTCGATGCGTTCGACGCGGAGCCGGCGCAGGGCCTGGTCTACCTGGTCGCGCAGGATGGACGGCCGTCCGTCGAGCTTCCACTCGCCCGCGGGGCCCGTTCGTGCGACGCCGACCTTGGTCGTGATGAGCAGGCCGTCCGGGTAGGGGTGCAGGGCCTCGGCGAGGAGTTCCTCGTTGGCTCCTCCGCCGTACAGGTGGGCGGTGTCGATCAGCGTGACGCCCAGGTCGACGGCCCGCCGGGCGACCATGAGAGAGGTCTCACGGGCGGAGCCCGGCTCGGTCGGCAACTGCATGGCCCCGAACCCGAGCCGCCGTACACTTAAGTCCCCGCCGATACGAAACTCGGTCGATGCCATGCGCCGTCTTCGCCCCTCTCGATCAACACGTAACCCTAACAGCGCGATTGGCCACCGAGCCGGTCCAGGAGCGAGGACGAGCGCTCGCCCCGGCGAAAACAACGAGTTCCCGATGCGGGGATCACCCGCATCCCGCTCGACCATCCCACCGTCCGCGGCCAGGCCTCCGGCTGTCGTATGCAGCGACGGATGCGCTAGGACGTTCCGGTCAGGCGCAGGCGGGTACGGGGTGGGGCCGATGGGGGCAGTGCGGCGATGATCTCAGCGAGCGAGGTCGCGGCGAGGCTGTTCCGCCAGGCTTCGTGGGCTTCGGCCATCTTCTCGGCGAGGACGCAGGGGTTCTGACACTCCTCGGCGGGCAGAGCTCCCCGTCCCTGCTGGCGGATCTCACGGCACTCGTAGGGCGAGGACACACCGTCGACCGCCTCGACGATCTGCAGGAGCGTGATCTCGGAAGCGGGCCGGGCCAGCCGGAACCCGCCGCGCGGGCCTGTTGTCGCAGCCAGCGCGCCGGCCTTGACCAGCGCCTGTAGCTGCTTGGCGAGATAGGCCACCGGCAGGTCGAAGTACTGGGCGAGCTGTGCCGCCGACGCGGTGGCCCCTGCCTCGAGCTGCGCCAGCGATGCGGCGCAGTGCAACAGCCATTCCGTACTCACAGGCAGCTTCATAAGCCCGATACTATCTCAGACATTGCGGATCTTTTTAGTCCGAGATAGCGTGAGCGGCAGCATGCAAGACAGAGGAGAGACCACCATGAGGACCATGCGAATCGCCGTTGCCGGAGCCACCGGGAACATCGGGGCCCGCGCCGTCGCCGTCCTGGAACAGGCCGGACACGAGGTCGTGCGCATCAGCCGCTCACTCGGCGTGGACCTGACCACCGGCGACGGCCTCGACGCCGCCCTGACCGGCGTCGAGGCCGTCATCGACGCCACGAGCCACACGGCAGCCGACCGGGACGACGCGGTGGCGTACTTCGGCACCACCACCCGGAACCTGCTCGCCGCCGAGGAACAGGCCGGTGTCCGTCACCACGTGCTGCTCTCGATCGTCGGCGTCGATCGTGTTGAGGGGAACGCGCACTACGCCGGCAAGCGCGAGCAGGAGCGCCTCGTGACCGAGGGCCCGGTGCCGTGGACGATCGTTCCCGCCACGCAGTTCCACGACTTCGCCGCGGCGGTGACGAGCTGGACCGAGCAGGACGGCGCCGCCGCGATCCCACCGCTGCTCGTCCAGCCGATCGCGCCCGCGGACGTGGCCGACATCCTCACCGAGATCGCCACAGGCGCACCGCAGGGGCGTTACCGCGATGTCGCCGGCCCTGAGCCGCAGGACCTGGTGGACATGGCCCGGCGCACCAACGACGCGCGCGGACACGCGGTCAAGCTCGTACCGACGTGGTCATCGCTGCTCGGTCCGGAGATGGCCGGCGACGTACTCCTACCCGGCGAGGGCGCCCGCATCGCGCCAACCACCTTCGACGAGTGGCTCGCAAAGCAGCAATAGCGTCACCCCGGCCCAGCCAAGGCGCTGATCAATTGGTTTCCCGCTGCCACGTCAAGGCCTGAGGCCCGGAGCCCGAAACATATGAAGATCACCGGGATTGCGGCGGCTCCGGCCATGGGGAGAACCTTTTCCATGACAGGAAGCACTCCGGCGGCGAAGGGGTAGTCGTCCACGATGCCCGCCTGCAGGTCGCCGACGATGAGCGCGGTGGTGGTCATACGGTTTCCTTGTCTGTACGACGCGCCATCGGCCATCCTCCACGATCGGATCCTTGGCGCTGCTGTCGTCGATCTAGTACGACGACTGTCCAGGGGACCTTGACGTTCGCCGTCGGATCGATGTTGATCTCGCAGGCACTCTGTGCCGCGACCGAGGCGCCGGCGTGACGTGGATCGGCGGTGGGCGAGGGGCGAGGGGAACGTCCGCCGATCTCCTGCCCGGGTGAATCCCGCTAGCCCTCCCCCTGTCAGCCGGGGCGCAACGTCCAGATCAGGGCCCCACTGGGCATCCGATCAGAGCAGGATATGCGGGTGACAGCGGCGTCGCCGCACCGTCAGAATTGGATCATGTTCCCCGATTTTCGGCTGCGAGCCACCTTCGACAAGGCGGCTGACATCTACCAAGACGCACGCCCCGACTATCCGGACGAGCTGTATTCCGATCTGCTTGCGATCACGAAGGTCACGCCGTCCCAGCACCTGCTCGAAGTCGGTTGTGGGCCGGGCAAGGCCACGCCGCCCTTGGCGCGGATGGGCTTCCCCATCACCGCGATCGAACTCGGCCCCGCCCTGGCGGCGGAGGCACGACACCGCCTCGCCGGATTCCCCGGCGTTTCCGTGATCACGTCGTCCTTCGAAGACTGGGAGCCGACGGCGGGCGCCCGCTTCGATCTCGTCTACGCGGCCACGGCATGGAAATGGGTGGACCCGAAGATCAAGTACGCGAAAGCAGCGACGCTGCTTGCCCAGAACGGCCACGTGGCCGTGTGGAACGCCGACCACGCCTTTCCAGCGGACTTCGACCCGTTCTTCACCGAGATCCAGAAGGTCTATGAGGAGATCGGCGAAGGTGACGGCGGCCCGTGGCCACCGCCGCTGCCCGAGGACACGCCCGATCCCGTCGCCGCAGAGATCGATGCCTCCGGGCACTTCACGGTGGTGGAGACCCGGCGCTACGTATGGGGGTCGCGCTACACGGCAGACGAGTACATCGCCCTGCTCAACACGTTCTCCGGCCACATCGCCATGGAGCCGGCCAAGAACGAGTTCCTCTACCGGGAGATACGGCGTCTCCTCGCCACACGCCCGGACGCACGACTCACCCGCCACTGGTCGGTCGTCCTCACCGTCGGTCGACGCCTGTGACCTGGAGCCAAGAGGAACGAGTGATCGTCTGCCGGGGCGGCTGAGCTTGTTCCGCTCTGACGGACACCACTGGTGTGGTGCTCAGTCCGCAGATACGGTCTCGTAGTCGGCGGAGCTGCGACATCCGAGGCCGCTGTGCAGCCGATACAGGCCGTACCAGCTCTCGATGAATTCGAAGATTGGCCGGCCCCGGGAACCGCCGCCGCGTGATCAGGCGTCCGTCGCGCCCTTGGCGAGCGCCTTCACGTCTTCCGTCGTGTAGGGCTTTCCCCCGATCCCCCAGTCACCGCTCTTCACCTCGCTGACGACGACCCAGGTGATCGAGCGCAGGTTCTCGCCCTCGATCCTGACCATCGCCTCGGTGAGGTCGCGTACGATCCTCTGCTTTTCCTCAGTACCGAATGTTCCTTCTAGGACTTTTACCTCGATAAGTGGCATCTCCAACCTCCTCATATCCATCGGCGACCGGCCGCGGATCCTACGTCGCGATCCGGCGCGTGCGCGTCAGGCCGCCGACGCCCGCAGGCGCACACGGCTGCGGCGGACCATGCCGTCGGCGGCAGCTGCGAACAAGGAGGATGGGGTGGTACGAGGGGAGGAACTGCGGTGCTCACCGACAGACCCAGACCTTTTTCATAATTCTACCAACCCGGCGGGCAACCTCCCGGGCGGCCCAGGCGTGTTGACGGTCATGAAAAATTGGACGCCTGGAGGAGACAGATGACGTTCGCGACCGCACCGCTCCGGTCGCTGACCGCGATCGGGGCCGGCCTGTCCATCAGCAGGCTTTCTCCGATCTTGCCGTTGGCCGCCCGCGCCGGAGCTGCCGCTCACCCGCCCGCACCACCTTGCCTGACCCCGCGTCAGCCCTTGACGAACTCGATCAGATCGCCGTTGAGCTGGTCGATGTGGGTGGCGAACAAGCCGTGCCCGGCCATGGGGTACTCCTTGTAGACGCAGCCGGGGATCAGCTTGGCCGTACGCCGCCCGGTCACGTCGATGAGGGCCGACTGGTCGGCGGCGCCGTGCACGACGAGCGCCGGCACGGTGATCCGGCGCAGCCCCTCGCGATGGTCGGCGCGGGCGGTCGCACGCCACAACTCGATGCCCGCCATCGGCGCGGTCTCCAGGCACCGGCGCACGCCCTGCTCGATCAGGGCGGGCGAGACGTCGTTGCCCAGGTGAGTGGCGTAGAAGCCCTGCGCCCGGTCGGCGAACCACTTGGGCCGGTCGGTGCGGAACTGCTTGACGGCCGCCTCGGACAGCTCGATCGGCAGGCCCTCCGGGTTGTCCTCGGTGCGCATGACGAACGGCAGCATCGCCGAGACGAAGGCGACCCTGGCGACCCGGTCCTCACCGTGCCTGGCCAGGTAGCGGGCCACCTCGGCACCACCGGCCGAGTGCCCGACCAGGGTCACGCCGCGCAGGTCGAGGTATTCGATCAGGCCGGCGATGTCGTCGGCGAGGGTGTCGAAGTCGTAGCCGCTACCGGGCCGATCGGAGCCACCGTGCCCGCGCCGGTCGAGCAGCACGCATCGGTATCCCTGTTCCACGAAGAACGGCACCTGGTACTCCCACATATCGGAGGCCAGCGACCAGCTCGCCACGAACACGATGGGCTCGCCGGTTCCGTAGTCCTCGTAGGCCAGGCGGGTGCCGTCGGCGGTATCAAAGAAAGGCATCGTCGCAACTCCTTGGTAGTGGAACGTGGCTTGATACGAGCAACCGACGCGTAGCCGCGTCGATTACGTATAGGTGATGCGCGGCCCCGCCCTTTCCTGTTCACGCGTGAGGCGCGGACCGCGCTGGGTGCCGGAGACGGCCGCGACGCAAACGGCGGCGCCTGCACGCCGACCCGTCTGCAGACAGAGCGCCCGGATGAGGAAGGACGACGCCGTCGTCATGGAACAGAGCAGGTAGACGGTCATCCCGGCCGGGAACGCCCGCTGGTGGAGCAGGCTCAGGTCGATCCGTGGTGAGCCGCCGCGTATCGCAGGTCGGGGGTTTCCGCGGGCCGTATCGGGGGTCAGATCTGGGCGGGGACTTTGTCGAGGAAGCCGTGGACCTTGCTGATGCGGCCGTCTTCGGTGAGTACCGCGACGTCGAAACCGACCACGAGGCCCTCGCCGCCGACCGGGCCCAGTTCCCAGGTGAAGCGGGCGATGTCGTGGTGGGCGTCCACCGGGCCGGCCAGGGTGAAGGCGAAGTCGGGGAACTGGCCCTGCACGGCGGCGATCGTGGCGTCGATCGCCTCGCGGCCTTCGGCGACCGCCATCGGGTCGGTGTAGGTGCCGTCCTCGGCCCAGATCTGCTCGATCGTCGCGCGGCGGGTGACCGGGTCGGTCTCGTTCCAGGTGGCGATGTACTGGGCGATGAGCTGGTCGATGTGGTTCATGGTGGATTCCTCCGTGTCGTGTTCTTGCTGGTCACAAACGTACGGAGATCCACTGGACGGGGAATCCGTCACCCTTAGGCAATTCGACTGTTCGTTGATGAATTTGATTAGGTCATCCGGTAGGTACTTTTTGGCATGTTGTGCGGGCGAGGCGCGGAGGGCCTCGGTCATCGACGACCTCCTCACCACGGTCGGCTCCGGGGGAAGCGGAGCTCTGGTGGTGAGCGGGAGCCGGGTATCGGCAAGACGGCCGGCCGGGCTGTCGAAGACGGCCCTCCTCGACCGCTGCGCCGACCTGCGGCCCGGACCGGCGACCGGCACCTCGGCCTCGGCCGTTCCGTCGTCGCTCAGGTCCCTCCACCGGCCCTCTCCCCCTGAACGCGCCACGTGCGGCATCCGTATGACTCGAAAGCGTGCGGCGGCCGGGAGCCCGGCCGGCAAGGACGGCAGTCGTGCTCAACGTCGGGAAACGGCGACTTTCACGACCTCGTTCGGGATCCTCTCTCCAGCATGGCGGCGAAACCGTCGAGGTGACGTGCGAGGCCGTACTCGAACAGTCCGTCCAGGTCCGACACTGTTTCCTCGGGAATCGCCGCCAGGAGAGGAAATCGTCCGCGGCCGAGGAGTTCGTCCGCCCGGCCCTGCTGGGCGAGTCGCCACCGGGTGAGCGTCACTCCGGTCTCGTGCTCCGCTTCGGCTTCGTCGGCCATGGACAGGGCGGTGGTGACGACCAGCGCGTGCAGCGTGAGCGCCTCACGGATTCGCGTCGTCATGGGCAGCCCGAGCCCGTCGAGCGCGCGCAGGGTCCACTCGGTGTGGGCCATCATGTTGGGCACGAGCAACGGGCGCGTGAAGGAGACGGCCCTGGGCAGCCAGAGGTGTCGGCGCCCCAACTCCCATTGCCGGCGGGAGATCAGTTCGAGTTTGGCTCGCCACCCCTCCGGCCCGGGGGTGGGCAGTTCCGGTTCGGCGAAGACTTCGTCGACCATCTGCGTCACCAGTTCGTCCTTGTTCGCCACGTGCCGGTACAGCGACATCGCACCGGCGTCGAGTTCCGACGCCAATCGCCGCATGGACACGGCGTCGAGTCCTTCACGGTCGGCGATCGCGATGGCGGTTAGGAGCACATGCCTGCGGTTCAGTGTCTGTTTGGGGGTGTCGGCTCGCCGCGGGCTTGGCTGCGTGGTCGGGCCGGCCTGCCGTTCCCGAACCGTACGGACGCCGACCACCGTGCCGGCGCCGACCTTCGTTTCGACCAGCCCCTCGTACGGTCGTGAGCTGATGCGGGCATCGATCTGGGCGAAGCCGTTGAAGTTCGGGGTGTCGTTCGTCATCTACGGCGCGACGCTCGCCTGGCTGTTGCCGAAACTTCACCGGGCAAGGCGCACGATGTGGGCCCTCGGAACGGCCTTCGCCGTCACCGGGCTGATCGACGTCGGTTTCATCGCGGTGCAGGCCGCCCGCGGCACCTACAGCCATTTCAACGTCAACACCGACGCGTTCAACCAGATCGGGCAGGTGGTCTTCTCCTCAGGCGTGGTCGGGTTGTTCGGGGCGAGCCTGCTCATCGCCGTCATGCTGCTGTTCCAGCGGGTCGGCGACACGGCACTCACCTGGGCCCTGCGTGCCGGGATCGGGCTGTCCGTCATCGGCATGGCGCTGGCGTCCTTCATCCGCGGGTGGTCCGCGACCGGACCACGGACGGCCGAGGACGCCTACGGGAACCCGGTCACGCTGCTGGGGCAGCACGGGGTCGGGGCACCGGACGGCGACGGCATGCCGGTCACGAACTGGAGCACCGTAGGCGGCGACCTGCGCGTTCCGCACTTCATCGGCCTGCACTCCATCCAGGTGTTCGTGCTCGCGGTGCTGCTTCTCACCGCCCTCGCGGCCCGGGTCGGCTGGCTGCGCGGCGAACGCGTGCGCGCCCGGCTGACCGGGGTCGTCATCCTGGGCTACACCGCGCTGTTCGCCATCACGACGTGGCAGGCGATGCGCGGCCAGTCGCTGGTCCACCCCGACGCGGCCACGTGGACCGCACTCGCCGTAACGGCAGTCGTGACCGCGCTGCCGGCGGCCCTGGTCATCTCGGCCGCCCGCCGCAGCGAGGCGGCACCCGCCGGCGACGGGCACCCGCCCGGCGCGCCGCCTCGCGAGCCCGTCGGGTCCTTGAGCCGAGACCATACCGCGGCTCGATGAGAACGAAGACGCGCGCCGCGTGGACGTCGAACGGGGTGTCGGGTCGGCGTCAGCCGCTTCGACACCCCGTTCGGAGTCGCCGACGCGACCGCCCGCCGGCCGGGCGACACGAGATAGAGAAGGCCGGCAAAATGCTGCGCCAGTCCCGGTCCGCTCGCGACCGCCCCCGTCGACCACAGTCGAGGACCATGACCAAGCTCCGCCATCTCAGACATCACACCATCTCCCCCGCCACAGTGGTGACGGTGGCGGGCCACACCGACTCCTCCGGCGACGACGCCGTCAACGACCCGCTGTCGCTGCACCGCGCCCAGGCGGTACGGCAGGCCCTGTCGGCGCTGCTGTCCAGGGACGGGGTCCGCTTCCAGACCGAGGGGTACGGCTCGCGCCGCCCGCTGTACAGCAACGACAGCGATGAGGGCAAGCACCGCAACCGCCGCGTCACGGTGACCTTCCCCAAACCTCAGCCCGCTCCCCGGGAACCGGTGGCCACGACCTCTCCCGGCGCGACCGGCCTGCCCGGCCGCCTGGAGGTCCCCACCGACGACGGCGTGGACTTCTACTGCGCGTGCACAGACGTCTCCGGCGTCCGCGTAATCGCGTTGACACCCCCACACCCCGTTCGTATGGTGAGGAATCCTCGTTGTCGTCGATCGGAGTAGGGCGTTGTTCGTCTGAGGTCTGAGACACCGTGCCGCACAGCGTCTGTTCGTCGCTGTCCGCGTGCTCGTGTGCGACCTCGGCCGTCGAGCCGTCCGCCCGACCGGGACCCTCTCCCCTTCGCGGTGTCTCCATCCGTTGACCTGTTCTCCTCGCAGCGACCGGAGGCACGTATGTCTCACGCCCCCACTTTTCTCACCTGTTCGGCACTCTCCTTCGCCTGGCCCGACGGGACAACCGTGTTCGACGGCTTCCAGTTGGCCGTCGGCTCAGGCAGAACCGGCCTGATCGGACTCAACGGCTCAGGGAAATCAACTCTGTTGCGGCTGCTGGCCGGCGAACTCACCCCCTCCACAGGCACGGTCAAAACCGCCGGTGACATCGGGTACCTTCCGCAGACGGTCGTCCTCGACACCGGCCTGCGGGTGGACGAGGCCCTCGGCATCGCCGCCACGCGAGCCGGGCTGCTCGCCATCGAGGTGGGTGACACGAGCGAGGAGCACTTCACCGCGGTCGGCGACGACTGGGACGTCGAGGAACGGGCCCGCGCCACCCTCGACCAGCTCGGACTCGGGCACATCGGCCTCGACCGCACCATCGGCGAGATGTCGGGCGGTGAGTGTGTCCTGCTCCGGCTCGCCACGCTCCTGCTGGCACGCCCCGACATCCTGCTGCTGGACGAACCGACCAACAATCTCGACCTGGTTGCCAGGGAGAGGCTGTACGCGGCCGTGGACTCCTGGTCGGGTGTGATGGTCGTGGTGAGCCATGACCGCGCCCTGCTGGAGCGGGTCGACCAGATCGCGGATCTGCGGGACGGCGAGGTGCGGTGGTACGGCGGGGCCCATTCCGCGTACGAGGAGGCGCTGGCCCAGGAGCAGGAGGCGGCCGAGCGGATGGTGCGGGTCGCCGAGGCCGACGTGCACCGGCAGAAGCGGGAACTGTCCGATGCTCAGGTCAAGTTGGCCAGGCGGGCGCGGTACGGCCAGAAGATGTACGACACCAAACGGGAGCCGCGGATCGTCATGAACGCGCGCAAGCGCGCCGCGCAGGAGTCCGCGGGCAAGCACCGGATCCTGCACACCGAGAAACTCGCGGAGGCGAAGGAGCGCCTCGACGAGGCGGTGGAGGCCGTACGGGACGACTCACTGAGCGTGGTCGAGAATGTGGCCCGTTTCGCGCCCGGGGCGACGAACAACGCGATCCGGGCGCGGCTCGCGCGCTTCCTCTTCCGGGGGGCGAGCGCCGACCGGCCGGCCGGCACCCTCTCTGGCGGAGAGCGCTTCCGCGCCTCGCTGGCGGCGCTGCTGCTGGCAGAGCCCGCGCCGCAGTTGCTGTTGTTGGACGAGCCGACCAACAGCCTGGATCTGGCGAGCGTAAGACGGCTCACGGCGGCGCTGGAGGCGTACGAGGGTGCGCTGATCGTCGCGAGCCACGATGTGCCGTTCCTGGACTCGATCGGCATCACCCGCCGGCTGACACTCTGATCTGCGGCGACCGGTCGTACGACGGGTCAAGCGGTCCGACCCGGCGTTGTCCGGGTCGGTGTCCCAACCAGCGTGCCGGGTCGCGTCCGCGAGGTTGGCGTGAGAGCGGGCCTGGTCACAGGCGGGGCGTCGCAAGGTGAAGGCGGCCGGCCCCGGGCCCGGCCCGCCTCCGGATCCGTCGACGGCCCCTGCGCGCGGCTATCCGACCAGGTCGAGCTTGGTCAGCTCGCCCCTGGAGGCCACACCCAGCTTGGGATAGGCGTTGTAAAGGTGATAGCCGACGGTTCTGGGGCTGAGGAACAGCTGAGCGCCGATGTCCTTGTTGCTGAGGCCCGTGGCGGCCAGCCGTACCACCTGAAGTTCTTGCGGTGTGAGACGGCCCAGCAGGTCCGGTTCTTGGTGGGAGGTCGTACGGCTCTCGCCTGTCGCACGCAGTTCACTGCCGGCCCGGTCGGACCAGGGGGTGGCGCCGAGCCGCCGGAAGGTCTCCACGGCGGAACGGAGGTGGGGGCGGGCGTCGACGCGGCGGTGCGCGCGGCGCAGCCACTCGCCGTAGTGAAGCTGGGTGCGGGCGTGCTCGAACGGTGCGGACCCGAGCCGCAGGGCGTGTCGGTAGTGGGGCTCCGCCTTTCGATCATCGGCCATGAGCGCACGGCAGCGTGACACGATCGCGTCGATCGCGGGCTGCCTGATGTGGTCGGCCCATGTCACGTAGCGGGTGAACGCTTTGTCCGCCGTCCCGCGCCGGCCCGCGCGAACCGCGACCTCCACGTGGTCCGCGAGCCACGAACCCGGGAGCTCGTGTTCGGTGGAGTGGCCGGCGAGCCGGTCGGCGGCCGTGTCGTACCTGCCGAGGCCGAGCTCCAGCATGATCATGTTCCGCGCGGCCTCGTGCCTAAGGTCCGGGAGATCCACCGTGTCCATGATCGCTTCTAACTCGGCATGCCGTTCCGTCTCTCCGGCGATCGCCGCCAGGTGCGCCAGCACCGCTGCCAGGTGCGCCCGGATTCTGAGCTGGCCGGTGTCCTCGGCGACGCGCATGCCCTCCAGCCCGCTGGCGCGCGCCTCACGATGCCTGCCGAGGTTCACCTGACTGCTCGCCAGTGCCAGCAGAGCGTGCGGCAGGACACCGATCGCTCCCTGGGTACGGCACTTCTGCTCGACGGTGAAGGCGCGGCGCAGGGCGCGCTGGTCATCACGCAGGAAGGAGGTCAGGCATGCCGCCCACACGGCGGCCCGAAGCGAGCCCTCCGGTTCCTCCTCGTCGAGTTCACGCACGGCGGCCGACCATTGCGTAACGTCCGTCGAGGCCAGATGGGCCATGGCCCGTGCGCGCCGCGCCGCCGGAAGTGTCCTGGCCTGGTCGGCCGCCTTCTCTGCTGCCGACGGATCGCCGGCGACCCAGGCCGACCCTGCGGCTTGGACCAGCATGCGCCCGGCGATGTCGGGCGCCACCTCAACGAGCGACCGCGCGGCGTCGGACAGGATCGAGTGCGCCTTGTGCAGGTCTCCCTGCAGGTCGGCGGCCATGGCCCGGACCTCGGCCATGCGGCCCAGCGAGACCGGTTCGGTGAGATGGAGGCTCGCCCGTTCCGCCAGCGAGCCCGCGTGCTCCACCTGTCCGGCCTCCAGCGCCGCCCGCGCCGCCGCCGACGGTCTGCGGCCCCGGTCCCGGGGGTCGGGGCTGAGGGCGGCGGCGCGCTCGTAGGCTCTGGCCAGTGCGGCGTGGCTGCCACGATCCTGTGCCCGTTGGGCGCTTCTCTCCAGCGACGCGGCGACGTGCTCGTCGGGTTCGGTCGTCGCCGCGGCCAGGTGCCAGGCCGCACGATCGTCATGCAGGCTCGCGGCGAGAGCGCGGTGCGCGGCGATTCGCCGCGCTGCCGGGGCGCTGTGGTAGACGGCGGCGCGGATCAGTGGGTGGCGGAATGTCAGCCGGTCCTCGTGCAGGTGGACGAAGCTGTGGCGCTCGGCCGGCTCAAGGTCGGCGACGGTCGCGCCGAGGTGGGCCGCCGCCTTGAACACCGTGGCCGGATCGCCGCTGTCGTCGGCCGCGATCACCAGCAGGAGAGTCCTGGTCCGTTCAGGAAGGCGGCCGATCCGGTCGGCGAAGGCCTGCTCGATCTTGCCGGTTGTCGAGATCGCCGAGTACGGCGAGCCCGACCGGCCTTGGCGTTGCGCGGTGACGAGTTCGAGCAGGGCCAGCGGATTTCCCTCGGCCTCGCGCAGAACATGGGCGCGCCGGTGATGGTCGAGGTCCGCGGCGTACAGGGCGAGCAGGTCCGCCGAGGCCGCACCGTCCAGTCGAGACGGTCGCAGCTCCGCCAGCCCGGGCGCGGGGAATTCGGGGGCGTGCAGGTCACGCGCGGCGAAGACAATCGCTACCCGCTCGGTCTCAAGGCGGCGGGCGGCGAACAGCAGGGCCTCCGCCGAGGACCGGTCCAGCCAGTGGGCGTCGTCGATCAGGCACAGCAGGGGTCGCTCTTCCGCCAGGTCCGCGAGCAGGGTGAGCACGGCCAGACCGACCAGGAAGCGATCGCCTCCGGCGGCCGATCCCAGCCCGAGGGCCGCCCGCAACGCCTGCGTCTGCGCTGCCGGAAGGCAGTCGAGGCGGCCGGTGAACCTGCGCAGGAGCTGGTGCAGGCCGGCGAAGGGCAGCGTGCTCTCGAACTCGACCCCGGCGCAGCGCATCACCCGCATGTCGGCTGCCGCCGCGGCGGCATGGTCCAGCAGCGCCGACTTGCCGATCCCCGCCTCACCTCGGATCACCAGCACGCTGCCACGGCTGGAACGGGCATCGGCGAGCACCTGGTCGATCGTGGCCTTTTCCGCGCCCCGCCCCATCAGCATGCCCGGAATCCTACTGCTTGGACATCTGTCGACCGGGGCGGCGAAACCCAGTCAGTCGACAGAGGCCCCGGTCATGGGACCGCTCCTAGCGTTGCTGCCCATGGACCCCAAGGTCAATGTGCAGATGGTCTTCGACATCCCGTGCGTGTGGTCGTACTTCACCTACGCCCGCCTCCAGCGGGCCCTTGCCCGTTTCCGTGCCGGTGGCGGCCAGGCGGAGCTGACCTTCCGCCCGTACCAACTGGTTCCGGACGCGACAGTCGAAGGCCGGCTCAAGGTTGACGTGCTCCGGCACGCGTTCGGCGACGACGCCGAGCATTCCATCGGCCGGATCGCCGCCCTCGCCTCGGACGAAGGACTCACCTTCCACCCCGCACGGGCGGTCCATTCCAATACCTTCCAGGCGCACCGGCTCATCGCGGTGGCGAGTGCGCAGGGCCGCGGCGAGGACATGGCCGAGCGGCTGTTCCGCGCACATCACACCGACCAGCTCAACCTCGCCGACCTCGACACGCTGAAGACGCTCGCCGCCGAGGTCGGCGTCGGCTGGAGCGACGAAGGCACCGCGCGGACACGCGAGGAGCTCGAGTCGACCCGGCGTCTCGGCGTTCACGGCATCCCGATCCTCCAGTTCGAGGGCCGGCCCGCGCTGACCGGCACTCCGTCCGAAGACTCCCTGCTTACGGCGCTGCACTCGGCTGTCGGCAGGCGCTGAGTGGCACCCGGATTCACGACCACAGACAGGAGACCCCCATGACCACGATCGCCACACCCCGAGCGGGCAAGAAGGAGTGGACCGGCCTGGCGGTACTGGCCATGCCGACCCTGCTCGTCGCGATGGACATGACCGTGCTGCACCTGGCGGTTCCATCCCTGAGCGCCGACCTGCAGCCAAGCACCGCGCAACTTCTGTGGATCATGGACATCTACGGATTCCTGGTCGCGGGCCTGCTCATCACCATGGGGACACTCGGCGACCGCGTCGGACGGAGAAAGCTCCTGCTGGCAGGCGCCGCCGCCTTCGGCGTGGCCTCGGTGCTGGCCGCTCTGTCCAGCAGTGCCGAGATGTTGATCGCGACCCGGGCGCTGCTCGGAATCGCCGGCGCGACGTTGATGCCCTCCACGCTTTCCCTGATCCGCACCATGTTCCACGACGCGTCGCAGCGTACGGTCGCCATCAGTGTCTGGATGACCGCCTTCGCGGTCGGCGGCGCGCTGGGTCCCCTACTCGGCGGATTCCTGCTCAACCACTTCTGGTGGGGGTCGGCGTTCCTGGTCGGCGTCCCGGTCATGGCGATCCTGCTCGTACTCGGCCCGGTGCTGCTGCCCGAGCACCGCGACCGTGAGGCGGGCCGGCTGGACCTGGCAAGCGTCGCACTGTCACTGATGGCCGTACTCTCGGTGGTCTACGGACTCAAGCTGACGGCCGAGCACGGCTTCGGCTGGTCACCCGTCGCGTTCGTGGTGTCGGGACTGGCCTCCGGGCTCGTCTTCATCCGCCGGCAGGGCAAGCTCGCCGACCCGCTGCTCGACCTCAAGCTGTTCCGCGAACGCACCTTCAGCGCCTCGGCCGCCCTGCTCACCGTCGGTATTCTCGTGATGGCCGGTTCACCGCTGTTCACGTTGCAGTACCTCCAGCTCGTGAACGGGCTCTCCCCGCTGCAGGCCGGTCTCTGGTCGCTGCCCAACGCGGCCGGTCTGATGGTCGGCGCCATGACCGCTCCGGCTCTGGCGGCCAGGCTGCGCCCCGGCTTTGTCATCGCGGCGGGCCTGCTCCTGGCAGCCGCCGGTCTCGGGATGCTCCTGCTGGTCAGTGCGACCGCCGGGTTGGGAATCCTGGTCGCGGCATCCGCGGTGATGGGCCTGGGACTGGGGCCGATGGCGGCCCTGGGCACCGACCTGATCGTCGGGGCGGCCCCGCCGGAGCGCGCCGGAGCGGCGTCCGCGATCTCAGAAACGAGCACCGAACTCGGGGCCGGGCTGGGCATCGCGGTGCTGGGCAGCATCGGCTTCGCCGTCTACCGCGGCCAGATCGCCGACACCATGCCGGTCGGCGTGGATGACGAGGCCGCGCGCGAATCGCTCGGCGGCGCGGTGGCGGTGGCCGGAGAACTCTCCGGAGAGGCGGGGGCGGCACTGCTCACCGTCGCCCGTGAGGCCTTCGTCCAAGGACTGCACACGACAGCCGCCGTCGGAGCCGCCGTCGCCGTCGCGCTCGCGGTCCTGGCGGCGACCCTGCTGCGGAACGTCCGGCCCGGATCCGGCGAGCACTGAGAGAGCGGAGATTCCCCACATGGAACGAACCGAGACCAAGAACGTCAAGGTCGAGATCGTCCTCGACGTCATCTGCGCGGCCTCCTACATCGCGTTCGTACGGCTGAGGCGAGCGATCGAGAAGGTGCGGGCCGACGGCGCGAAGGTCGAGGTGGCCGTCAAGCCCTTCCTGCTCGCCCCCGACGCGGACTTCGACGGGGAGCCACTGCTGGACGTGCTGACCGCCAGATTCGGAGAGCACGTGGTGGCAGAGACACGGCAGGCGGCGGCGGACGCGGTACGAGACGGTGTGACCCTGGCCTACGAACGGGCGGTGGCCGCGGACACCTTCGAGGCACACCGCCTCATCGCCTCGGCCGCGGCCCGCGGCCTGGCCGAGCCCATGGCCGAGCGGCTGTTCAGAGCACATTTCACCGACGGACTGAACATCGCCGATCTCGGCACCCTGGAACGGCTGGCCGCCGAGATCGGAGTCGATCGGAACGACGCGGCAGCGGACGAGGTGCGCGCCGAGCTCGCCGGCGTATACGAACGGGGCATCCGTTCCGTACCGTGGATCTCCTTCAACGACGGTCCCGCGGCGGTCGGAGCACGGCCCGAGAAGGCGTATTTCCAGGCCTTGCGAGCGTCCAGAGCGTGTACATGACGCTCGCCGTCGGCGGCTCCGCGCTGGGCGCCCTGGTCGGCGGATCCATCGCCCGCTGGATCGGCATCACCGGGCCCTTCTGGATGTCAGCGGTGATGATGGCCGTGCTCATGGGTGTGGCCTGGCGCCCCTTCGGCCGGCCGCTCCTCCCTTGCGACGCGAACAGGCGGGAGGACGGCCATGACGGCAGGCACGACAGCCAGGCACCCGTGGCCCGGTGAAGCCCACGGCCTTCGTCTCAGCCTTACGCCGATCAGATTTGGCCGCTGATCAGAGGCGAAATCGGTAGGCTGGGACAAGGTCATTCATTCCTGTGCAAGCAGGTAGAAAGACTCAGGGCTCGTCAGGCGTTCAGAGCGCCAGGCGAGTCCGTTCCGGTTATTCGTGCAGCCCCAACGACCCCAGTCGCTGATCAAGGAATCGCCATCCCGGCCTCGAACGCGGCTTATCAGACATATGTATTCGGTGCCCTGTACAGGTGAAGGAGCCGCCCATGACCCCCGACCCGACGATGACCCGAATCGGCCAGGGGGTGGAGTTGCACCACCGCCAAGGCCAGCGTGAAGCCGCGCGCGAGTTGTTCGCGCAGATCTGGGACGACATCGGCGGCGAGCAAGGCGACCCGCTGCATGTGTGCGTCCTTGCCCACTCGATGGCCGATGTGCAGGACGACGTGCACCAGGAGCTGATGTGGGATCTGCGAGCGCTTGCCGCCGTCGGCCTGATCACCGATGAGCGGGTGGCCCAAGCCGGAGTGCCGCTTTCGGTGGCCGGCTTGTATCCGTCGTTGCACCTGAACTTGAGCGATTGCTATCGCAAGCTGGGCGATCTCGATCGTGCCCGTGAGCACCTGCAGCAGGCGCGAGCCGGGATCGGCGCGCTTGGCGACGACGAGTACGGGCAGCTCATCAAGGGTGGGCTGAAGCAACTGGCCGAACAGTTGGATGACGCCGGCTGACTGCGCCCCGGCGAATTCCCGCACCAGCCGTTGATCTTCTTCGTGGATGCTCCGAGCCGGGGTGCCCTCAGGTCAGGAGGCCCGGGGTTTCGGGCGTTTCCCAGGCTGTCAGCTACCACCCTGGCCGACCCGGCACAGCGGCCGCCCGCCGCGAGCGAACGCGGCAAATCCACGACACCGGTGTGTGCCGTCGCGATGATCAGATCACATCCACCGGCCGGTATGTCCGCTCCTGCCGATGAGCGGTCGCACGATCAGCCGTCGTCGCGACACAAGCAGAAGGGGTGACCGGCCGGGTCGAAGAGCACCCGGACATTGTCTCGCGGCTGTTCCGCGGCGACCGAAGCTCCGAGGGCGACTGCCTCGGCGACCGCGGAGTCCAGGTCTCCGACCTGGAAGTCGAAGTGCATCATCGGACGCTGCTGCCCATCGACAGGCGGCCAGACGGGAGCCTGGTAACCGGTCGCCTGCTGGAACACGACATAAATGGACCCCTCAGGAGCCGCGAGAATCGTCGTTCCCGGCTCCTCATGGCCAATGGGCCACCCGAGCAGCTCGGAGTAGAACCTCGCCAAAGCGCCGGGATCGGGCGCCTCGATAGCGGTTCCCCACCACATGCCCCCTGTTCGAGATCACACCGGTGCACCTTCCCACGTAAGCGTCGATGATGGTCGCGGGGACACGCTACAGCCGGTTGCGGACGTTCTACTTCCGGATTGGCGACCCGTTGGGATCACCGTGGCGCACCGCGCCGGACGCACCACGGCCCATCGTCGAACACTGCTTTCGGCCCGCGCACGTTCGCACATACCTGGCTCTGCAGGGCGAAGATCGGGGTGGTGCCAGCCGGACAAACGGCTCCGGCGTCAACAAAGAAGGGGACGACGACCTCGTCTCCAGGGCCAATGCCCAACGCCGGCAGGGTCGGACGCAGGCCGAAGGGCCTTCGGCGAGGCACGAGACCACAAGGACCCCTCCGGCCTGTGGGACAGGATCGCCATGGTGCCCCACGCACACCGCTGAAGCGGTCACGCGGTCCCTTGCGCCGGTGGCTCCGATGTGTCAGCGGTGAATTGGCTCTCCCACTCCCGGCGTTCTCGTTCCAGCTCGGCGAAGTCGTCGGCGGTGTTCGGGACGAATCCGAGGAACTCGAGCGGGTCGTCGTCCGGGTCGAGGGTCGCGAAGCCTGCGGCGTCGAGGCGGCCGCGCATCCAGTCGAGGAGGGTCTCGGTGAGAGTACCGGGCAGCGGAGGGCCCTGGTCGTCGTGGCGCGGGTAGACGATGACCGGCCATCGGTCGGGGTCTCCCTGGGTCAGCCATCCGAGCTCGTCACCGTCGATGGAGTTGGCGAACGCCAGGAAGCCTCCGGGCTCCGGCCAGGCGGCCAAAGGGAAGTCCTCAGGGAACGACTCTCGGAGGTCGCGGTAGCCGTCGCTGACCACGGACGCCGTCTGGACGAGACCGTACCGGTCGCCGCGCAGGGGTGCGACGAACCGCATCCAGCCGCTGAAGCAGCCGGTTCCGTAGACGTCCATCAGCTCGACGTACTCGGACGGCAGCCGCGTGCCGAGGGTCGCGAACACCTCTTCCCAGGTGAGCTCGCCGAGATAGGGATCTTCGGGCGGCGGGGCAAGGAGGCGGAGAGCGGCGAGGCCGGCTCCCTCGGTGAGTGCGGCCCGGCGCTCGTTTTCCGGGACCCGTTCGGGTGACTTCTCGGGTGGGGTCCAGGGCGTGGCCGCCCGTAGGAAGCGGGTCCTGCGCGCAACCGGCAGAAGCGGGCCGAGAATCTGGCCGCTCGGCAGAGAGATCCCCTCGCTGAGGATGAGCGTCAAGGTCTCAAACAGGGGGGTGTCGAGGGTGAGCCAGGGGTTGTCGCCCTTGAGGGCGGAGTCCTGTTCGAAGATCACGACGGGCCATCGGTCCGGGTCCTTGGACGCGGAGGTGTCCCAGAACAGGTAAGAGCTGCTTCGCGTACTTCCCCAGGCGAGCAGCCCACCTTCCGAGGGGTGGAATGGTGGCGGCGTGTGCGGCGGTACCGTTCGGGCGACGATGCGGCAGTGGCGGTGCGTCTGCTCCAACCAGCCGACGTAGTCAAAGGCGTCGAGCCGGTTGAACTCGTACTCCTGAACGCATGGCGTGTACAGCCAGACGAAGTCGCCGATGTCGAGCGGGCCGTACGCGGCAAGGGCCTTGTAGTCCGAGGGCAGCGCGATGCCGACGTGAGACTCCACTACCTCCCAATCAACCTCGATCGGATCGGCTTCCACACGAGAAAGGAGGCCGAGGTAAGCGTTCGCGTCCATGGCCAGTGATTTTGCCATTGCCACACGACGTCTCGGGAAGAACATCGCCGAGGACACAGCTGGAGGGCACTGCTTACCACCTCCGACGAGTCGAACGGCTCGGCGAACGCCACACGATCACGAGCCTGCGACTCGCGCAGCACGAGCCGCTCGGTCCTGATCGGGGCGGCCGGCCGGCGTATCCGACGTCAGTCCGGCCGACAGCTATCGCTCGCTGCGACACCTCGCCCTGAGGCGCTCGTGCCGCCTGGTTCCCGACCAGCACGGCGTGTCCTCCACGACCGTGTTCCAGGTGCGGGCCGGGTCCTTCACGGCGTCGCACCCCCTCGTGAACCGCGGTCAGAATGTGGCGATCGGGTTGACCGGGCTGCCGGACGTACCGGCGAAGCGGACCGGCGCGACTGCGAGGTGGAAGTCCCACTGGCCGAGCTCGGCAGCCGTCGTCGCGCACACCTCCAGATCGCAGTTGTCGAGCAGCCACAGACCCATCGCGACGAGGCTCACGGCGTGAACCGGCATCAATATGTCTTCGTACCCCGACGGCTGAACGTCCTGGGGGGTGTCAGCGCCGATCAGCGCGACCCCCCGTTCCTGCAGCCACGGCAGGCAGGACGCGTGCCAGCCGGCCTGCGTGAAACCGCCGGCCTCACCGGCCTCGTGCCGGAAGCGGCCATAGCCGGTCCGCAGGAGTACCGCATCGCCGGGTCGCACCCGCACACCCTGGCGACGCTCGGCCTCCTCGAGATCGTCGGGAAACACACCCTGCCCCGGCTCCAACCACGGCACATCGCGAACCCTCGCGATGTCCAGCAGGACACCACGCGTGATGATCCCGTTCGCCGCCGCCGTGACGGCCGCCCACGCCGATCCCGTTGCGGCGTCGACCAACGAGTGCGACCGCCCGTTGTACATCGTGCCGTCCCAGAAGAGGTGACACGGCGAGTCGACGTGGGTGATGGTGTTGCCGTGGAAGGTGATGCCGAGCCGCTCGGACGAAAAGCCCCAGCGCCGGTCGTTGTGGAATGCCGACACCGGCATGTTCTCGGCACCCGGCATGTCGGCGGCGCACGGGCACGTCGTCGTCGACCGCTCCATCTCCGCCGGTACGGCAACCTCCCACGCGCACGACACGCTCCTGCCGTGGCGCACGGCCCGTGCCGCCGCCAGCCGGACGTCGTCGGTGATGTGGTTCAAAGTGCCGAGCTCGTCCTCGTCGCCCCACCGTCCCCAGTTCGACAGCGTGTCGAAGTATCCGAGCACGTCGTCCTGTGTGGGCATCGGTCGCCTTGCCGTCATCCCAGCATCGACTCCTCCGGTCACGTGGTGAGGCACCGCAGGCAGGATATCCCGCCCTCTCCCTTGACATGACCTCGCCGGGGCCGGAGCGACGGTGACAGGCCGTCACGGCCCGCTCACCGAGTCTCAGCGTGCGTTCAACCAGTTCCTGCGAGGCATCCGTGGAATCGGCGAACGGGCGAACACCCTGGTCAAGACCACATCCAAAGCCCCGCGCCGAGTCAGCCTCGACCCGAGCCGGATCACCCGGATCGCCGCCACAGCCCTCGTCCTGCTTCAACTGGAGTACGGACGGACCGCGTAAGGCGATCACGTACCGCCCTGAGCAGTTACAGGGAAAAGTCCGCTGGACGCGAAACGCGCCGCTGATGACGACCGTTCAGCCGGGGACGTGGTGACAGCCTGGATGGGTAGGGCAGACCAGCTTTCATGATCACATTCTTGGCCAGCGGTCGCCCGAGTAACGACGGATCAGAACTCTCGTCACAAGATAGACGACGCCCAGGAAAAGCCCACCGAGCAGCAGCATAAATACGATCCACTCAAAGCCATACCCAAGCATTCGTACCTCCGCCGCCAGTACTCCTAAAGTCCACTCGGTTCGGGCCCGCTCACCGGCATGCCGTCCTCAGAGCATCTCGATCAAAGGTCACAAAAACAACAGCGGCTCTGATTCGAGAAGCGATCGTCGTGTCCCCCGGTTCAGCGCCACAGATCGAGTTCAGGCTCTTCAGGCCTTGCGTGTTCGGCCTGCGACAGAACGAGACAGATGCGCTTTCACGCCGACCTGCACACGCACTCGAAACACTCCAGGGCCCGCAGCAAGGAGGGGGCGGCCAGGTCAGCACTTTCCGGCACGCCGAGCACGAGAGAACGTCGGGCGCTCAACAGGCAGGCCGAAGGCACCCCGTATAGGTTGCCGCCGGCGTTCCCGCAGCCACAGGTAGAGCGGGAGCCCGACCGAGGCGCCGGCGAACGACCCGACGACGACCCACACGCGATCGCGGACGCGCAGGGCGCGGTCGGTAACGGCCGCGGCGAGCAGCACCACCACCACGATGGCGACGTCCCAGCCGAAGAACGCGGCGACGTCGTTGGCGACCATGTCGTCGACGAAGCGTGGCAGGTCGAGCCCGTGCTCTCCGAGCCAGCCGATGGCGTGGCGATAGGGCACGACGATGCCAACGGCGAGCAGCAGCAGGTAGAGGCGTTGTCGCGGGGTGCTCATCGGGTCTCCTGACGTGCGGTGAGGGATCGGGTCGGCGCCGGGTGCAGCGCGCCCGGGTTGCAGGAGAGCGTGCTGTGGTGCGACGACCCAGCGATGGCGTCGACACCGGTGGCGGACATCAGTCGACATCGGCGGCGGGCGTCACCCGCTCGACGGTGGCGCGGACCCGGGCGGGGTGGCAGACGCCGCTGCGCTGAGCACCAGGATGGGTGTGGCGATCATCTGAACAGCCTGAACGCCCCGAAGCTCGAGGTGACCGCTCCGGGGCGCTTTTTGTCGCCCTTGACGGAACCCTGAGGCAACGTCCTCAGCCAAGGGCATCCGGCGCCTGGCTGCTTCTTCGTCCTGCATCGGTCCCTACGCCGCGTTGTTTCCAGTCGTAGGTTCGTCTCGAACGCTCACCAGGTGACGCGGAGCGCTATGGGTCCGATGTCGACCGCGTGGCGGGTCCATTCGATGTGGTCGACCGGATCCTGAAGCTGAAGGCCGGGCAGCTGACGGGCGAGCGCGCTGAGGGCGGCGCCGACCTCCAGGCGGGCCAACGGCGCGCCCAGGCAATGGTGCAGCCCGTGACCGAACACCAAGGGCGGGCTGGACTTTCGTCCGGGTAGGAACCGGTCGGGCTCGGGGAAGTGCCCGGGGTCTCGGTTGGCGGCTTCGAGCCGGACGAGGACCAGGTCGCCGGCGCTGATCGGGACGCCGGCCAGCTCGAGGTCTTCGTGGGCATAGCGGGGAAACGGTTCGCCGGTCAGTCCGGCCTGCATGCGCAGGACTTCCGCCACGGTCGCGTCAGCCTGGTCGGAGTCGGCGGTGGCCAGCGTGGCGAGTCGCCCTTCGGTAAGGAGCCGGATCGCGCCGACGGAGATGGCGTTCGTGGCCGAGAGGTAGCCCGCGGAGACGATCGTGGTGGTCATGGCGATGAGCTCGGTGTCGCTGAGCCGCCCGTCGTCGGTGTCGCGTACCGCGATCAGGCTGCTGAGCAGGTCGCCGCCGGGTTCCTTGCGTTTGGCCGCGACCAGTCCGGCGGCGTAACCGCCGAGCGCGTCCCACGCCTGTGCGGCCGCGGCCATGTCCTCTTCCGCGCCGAAGACGAAATCCGCGGCGCTCGCGGCGTCAGCCAGGGCGCGGAATCGCTCGCGCTCGTCGATCCCCACGCCGAGCAGCTCGCTGATCACCGTGATCGACAGCGGGGTGGCGATTTCCGCGACAAGATCGGCGGGCGGGCCGCCGCCGGCGACCGCCGACACATAGCCGGCGGCCAGTTGCTCGACGCGCGGGCGCAGTGCGGCAAGGCTGCGGGGGCCGAAGGCCTTCGACACCAGGCGGCGGCGCCATGCTATCCATCAGCACCAGCAGGTCACGATCCCACGCCGCCGACTTCGACGTCGGGACGTCGACCTCTCGGAGGAAGGCCACCAGTTCGGGCGAAGCGGTGTCGTCCGGACCCAGAGCTCCCACCTCGGCCTGCCTGAGCAGATCGGCGAGGCGGGATCGTCTGACCCAGATCTCCTGCTCTCGCTGGGCAAGGTCCGCGTCGATCTCCCGCAGGATCTCGGGCAGATCCCTGGCCCGGTCGTCCCTGATGATGTCGCGCGCCTCCTCCAGACTCAGCCCAAGATCGACGAGACGGCGGACGCGCGCCAAAGCGATGGCGTCGCGCATGCCGTACTTGCGGTAGCCGTTGGCACGGCGGGACGGTTCAGGCAGGACGCCCTGGTGGTGGTAGTAGCGCACCGTCCGGGTCGACACCCTCAGCAGCGCGGCGAGTTCTCCGATCCGCATGCCCACAGTTAACCTCGGGCTTTCACGGTGAATATCGCCAGCCTTGATCGTTTACATGAGAAAAGTGCCTTTGAACTGGGATGATCGGACTTGTCTAAGGTCCCGTCCACACCAGCTCAAGAGGCACTTTTCACGTGAAGACTATCGCTTCGCGACCCAAGATCGTCATGTCCGCCGACGGCTCCGGGCTCATCTCCCAATCAGGCGCGCTGCTGTTGCTGGAAACGCTGCGCGTCACCGGCCTGGACCAGGCCCTGTCGGAGCAATTGCAACGATGGCGACCGGCCCGCGCGATCCACGATCCCGGAAAGATCATCGCTGATCTCGCCGTCAGCCTCGCCCTGGGAGGCGACTGCCTGGCCGACATCGCGATACTGCGCTCTCAGCCGGAACTGTTCGGCCCCATCGCCTCTGACCCGACCGTCTCCCGGCTGATCGACCGGCTCGCCACCGACACCGCCAAAGCCCTGAAAGCGATTCGACGCGCACGCGCCATCGCCCGTGAACACGCCTGGACCCTCGCCGCGTCAGCCGCGCCCGGAGCCGACGGCCAGCTGATCCCCATCGATCTGGACGCCACCATCGTCATCGCCCACTCTGAGAAGGAAAACGCCACCCCGACCTGGAAGAAAACCTTCGGCTTCCACCCCATGACCGCCTTCGCCGACCACGGCACCGACGGAGCCGGTGAGCCACTGGCCCTGGTGCTGCGAGCGGGCAACGCCGGCTCCAACACCGCCACCGACCACATCAACGCCACCGTCTTGGCCCTGGCCCAACTGCCCCGGGCCCGACGCCGTCAGATTCTGATCCGCACCGACTCAGGCGGCGGCACTCATGAGTTCCTCACCTGGCTGACCCGTCCAGGCCGGTGGTTGAAATACTCCATCGGCTTCACCATCACCGACGACATCGGCGCCGCGATCGGTCGCTTGCCCGCCAGCGCGTGGACACCCGCCTACGACGCCGAGGGGCAGGTCAGAGCAGGCGCCTGGGTCGCCGAGATCACCGGCCTGGCGAACCTGACCTCCTGGCCCAAGGGCATGCGCGTCATCGTCCGCAGGGAGCGCCCGCACCCCGGTGCGCGGCTGCGCTTCACCGACCCCGGCGGGCACCGCTTCACCTGTTTCGTCACCAACACCAAGCAAGGCCAGCTCGCCGATCTGGAGCTGCGCCATCGTCGCCGCGCCCGCGCCGAGGACCGCATCCGCTGCGCCAAGGACACCGGCCTGCGCAACCTGCCGCTGCACGATTTCACCCAGAACCAGATGTGGTGCGAGATCGTCGCGTTGGCCGGCGACCTCATGGCCTGGATGCAGATGCTCGCCCTGCAGGGCCCGGCCCGCCGCTGGGAGCCCAAACGCTTGCGGCTGCGCCTGTTCGCCGTCGCCGGACGCCTGGTCCACGGCGGCCGGCGGCTCCGGCTCCGCATCGCCGCCCGATGGCCCTGGGCACCGCAGATCATCGCCGCCGTCACCCGCCTGCAAGCCCTGCCGGCACCGCCCTGACCAGCATCAAGCCGCTCCACCGACCAAGAAAGGACACCCACGGGCTCGTGGAACCCCGCCCACCCGGCGCGACAGCCGGGCCACCACGCTGACCAGGAAGCGAAATCACGCCTCAGCCAAATGCTTCAGCCGATGTCCGTGGCCATGTAAAAGTCCCCACAGGTGGCCAGTTCGAGGTCACCACTGATGGCCGATTTAGGTCCCCGCTTCTCGTTCGCGTGTCGTCGGGAGGTGTGTGCCCTGAGCGGTGATCGTGACGGTGTCAGCCAGTCACGAGATCACCGCTCAGGGGGTCTGTTCGGCCATGAAATCTTCGGGGGAAGTCATGGACATCATCGCCGCCTACCGCGAGGTAGGCACCTATCGCGGGGCCGCGCAGATATGCGGCACCACGCACAAGACCGTCAGACGCATCATCGAGCGCTCCCTGACCGGCAACAAGCCGACCTGCCGCAAACGCCGTGAACACAACTTCGACGCGGTCACCGAACTGGTAGCCGGCAAGGTGCAGGCCACCGCGGGGAAGATCTCGGCCAAACGGCTGCTGCCGCTGGCCCAGGCCGCCGGGTATACCGGATCGGCGCGTAACCTGCGGCGTCTGGTCGCATCAGCGAAGAAGACCTGGCGGCGCGATCACCATCGCGGGCGGCGTCCGGCGATCTGGACGCCGGGCGAGATGCTGGTCATCGACTGGGGGGACGCCGGCGGTGGGTTGCACGTGTTCTGCGCGGTGCTGGCCTGGTCCAGGATCCGGTTCGTGCGCTTCGCCGACAACCAGCGGGCCGCCACCACCCTGGCCATGCTGGCTGAATGCTTCGAAGAACTCGGCGGGGTGCCCAAAGCGGTGCTGGCCGATCGGATGGGCTGCCTGAAGGGCGGCGTGGTCGCCAACAAGGTCATCCCGACCGCCGATTACGTCCGCTTGGCGACGCACTACGCCTTTCGGCCGGACTGGTGCGAGGCCGCTGATCCCGAATCGAAGGGGATCGTGGAGAACCTGGTCGGCTATGCCAAGCGTGACCTGATTGCACCGCACGCCCCGTTCGATGATCTGACGGCGGCCAACGTCGCGGCGCGGCAGTGGTGCGCCGAGGTCAACGCGGTGCCGCACTCGGAGATCTGCGCGATCCCGGTCGAGCGACTGGCCGCTGAGCGCGAGTTGCTGAGCGCGCTGCCGTCGCTGCGGCCCGCGATCGGCAAGGCGCCGGCCACCCGCAAGGTCGACAAACTCTCATGCGTGCGCTTCGGCTCGGCCCGCTACTCGGTGCCGACCCGGCTGATCGGCGCCGCCGTCGCCGTCGTGGAGGCCGACGGGCGGCTGCTGGTCTCGGACCTGGCCACCGGTGAGATCGTCGCCGAGCACGTCCCGGTCGCTCCCGGCGAGGCAGCGGTCACCGACGCACACTACGGCGGTCCCCGGCCCGCACCACGCCGCCCCGCCCGACCCAGGACCGAGGCGGAGAAGACCTTCCTGGGACTCGGCCCGGTCGCGGAGGCGTTCTTGGCAGCCTCGGCCGCCTCCGGCAACACCCGCCTGGCCGCTGACTTGGAGGAGCTGGCCGCACTGCGTGCCGCGCACGGCGAAGCGGCCCTGCTGTCGGCGCTGGAGCGCGCAGTCGCTTTTCGCCGCTGGCGGGCCGAGGACGTGCGCTCGATTTTGGCCGCTGGAGCCGGAACCGCGCAGCCCTGCCCGGCCGGAGAGGCCCTCGTTTTGGAGCTGCCGCAGGTGCCGACCCGGCCGCTGTCGGCCTATACCCTCGACAAGCTCAACCAGATCGGGCAGGTGTCATGACCGCGCCCGCTCTTCCGCCGCTGGCCGCCGACCTCGATGGCGGGCTGCGCCGTCTGAAGCTGTCAACGATCCGGGCTCTGGCACCGGAGCTGCTCCTCACTGCCCGCACGCAACGGTGGAACCCCGAGGAGTTCCTGCGCACGCTCATCGATGCCGAGCTGGCTGCTCGGGATGCCTCCAACGCCCGAATGAGGATGAAGGCCGCCGCGTTCCCGGTCATCAAGACGATCGAGGAGTTCGACGTCGCCGCCTCCTCGATCCCCCGGGCAACGTTCGACTACCTGGCCTCGCTGGAGTGGGTTCGAGCGGCGGAGAACTACTGCGCGGTCGGGCCGGCCGGCACCGGCAAGTCCCACAGCCTCATCGCGTTCGGCGTCGCCGCTATCCAGGCCGGTTACAAGGTCCGTTATTTCACCGCCGCCGAGCTGGTCGAGACGCTCTATCGGGGTCTGGCCGACAACTCCGTCGGCCGCGTGATCGAGAATCTACTGCGCGCCGATCTGGTCGTCATCGACGAGGTGGGATTCGCTCCGCTGGACGATACCGGCACCCAGTTACTGTTTCGGTTCGTCGCCGCCGCCTATGAGCGCCGCGCGCTCGGGATCGGCTCGCACTGGCCTTTCGATCAGTGGGGGCGTTTCCTGCCCGAGCACACCACCGCGGTCAGCCTGCTGGATCGGCTCCTACACCACAGCATCGTCGTGGTCACCGAGGGCGAGTCCTTCCGCATGCGACAGGCCCGCATCCGAGGCCCAGGACGACCCACCATGAAGTAGTCAACTACGAAGAGCTGGGGACTTTTTCTTGGCCACCAGCGGCGACACGCACCTGGCCATTGACAGCCGACCACACGAAGATCACGAAAGATCGAGGTTAAGACCTTGACGCCGTGTCAAGGTCAAACCCGGTTTCACAAACTCGTAGGAGCCAGACATCAGGGCATGCGGCCCAGGCCGGCGACCGGATCGGTCCACAAGTAAGCAAGATGTCACCTGGACAGGCTCGGGAGCGGCGGACGGCCGGCTCGACATCCAGCGCAGCGCGTTCGGCGGATCGGAGATCGCATGAACAACAGCGGCCCTGGGTGGAGAAGCGATCGTCGCATCCCCCGGTTCAGCGCCACAGATCGATTTCAGGCACTCTTCATGCCTTACGTGTTCGGCCTGTACCAGAATGAGACAGATGCGCTTTCACGCCGACCTGCACACGCACTCGAAACACTCCGGGGCCTGCAGCAAGTAGGAGGCGGCCAGGTCAATACTTTCCGGCAAGCCGAGCACGAGAGAACATCAGGCGTTCAACAATCGGGCCGAAGGCATCACGTACCCGATGAACCGCGTGAACAGCCGACGAGAGCGCCAGATGAACCGCAGGAGCGGTTGAGCGTCTGGGAACGTCATGTGCCGATCGGCGAGAACCTTCTCTACAGGGTCAAGGATCCGCCCGCGGAGCAGGTCGCCAAGGTGAGCCGATCACGTACGAAGCCGATTTTCGGTGCTGTACAGGAATTTCAGACGCTACATGATTGGAACCAAAATCCGGCGTTGACCGTTTCACGGTGTGGCGACTCTGCGGCACGGAGGAGAGTGCGTGAACAAGTCGAAACAACGATCGAACAAGAGGGAAAAGCGGCTGCGAGCGCAGCGATTTCGGAACATGAAGGCACAGGCTCGGCGGAATACAGCGGACAGGAGCGTGTTCCCGAAGTTTGCCTCCTACACCGTGGTCGGTGTCGCCGCGATTTGGGGCGTGGTTCTTCTTGTCGCACCGGGACTCGAATGGCTGACAGCGGCCGGCATGGCTTCGATGCTGGTCTGCTTTGTCGCGTTGGCCATTCTAAGACACATGGGAATGCCGAGCAAAAACGGTCTGCCCATCAGCGTCGTCGCGTCGGTCAGCGGGATTATGGGAATCAGTTTCATAATCGTCTCAGAGATCCTGAAAGCCGGAGGATCTTAAAACGCGGTGAGATCCCGAAGAGATGAAGGGTTCACCCTTCTTTGATCCCAACATCGGCCCGCCGACCAAGGCATGGGAGGCCGAACGCATCGAGTGGGTGCCCCTCGCCGACCGCCGCGAGTCGGTCGGCAAGAGCGACATCGTGAGCGGCACCAGCATGGCCACGCTGCTCTACGTCCTCACCGACTCGTAGAAAACGAAGCGCTCCGACCATGGTTGAAGGTAACCACTTCGAGAAGTGACCTCCTCGCCGCCCCAGGTCGACGCCACGGGTTGAGTTCAGGCTCTTTTCAGGCCTTGCGTGTTCGACCAGTGAGAAAATGTCACAGGTGCGCTTTCATACAGATCTGCACATGCACTCGAAATACTCCAGGGCCTGCAGTAAATAGCAGGCGGCCAGGTCAATACTTTCCGGCAAGCCGAGCACGAGAGAACGTCTGGCGTTCAACAGGCGGGCCGAAGGCGTCACGTACCCGATGAACCGCGTGAACAGCCGACGAGAGCGCCAGATGAACCGCAGGAGCGGTTGAACGTCTGGGAACGTCATGTGCCGATCGGCGAGAACCTTCTTTCTCTACAGGGTTAAAGGTGATCCGCCTTCGGCGTCTCGCCGCGCGTCGGGCGGCAAGCCGGCCCGGCTACGGCTCTTCGGCCGGTCCGGGCCAGCACCGCCCACGCGCCACGTTCACCAGGCGGACAGCCGGAACCCGAGAACCTCTCCGGAAGTCACGACGATCCCTCCGTAAGGCTGCCGCACCGTTTCCGTTCCCCGGCCTGGCGGCCCTGCGGTACGGGTCGGCTTGCCATCGAATGGCCTCACGAACTCGCCGTGAGGCCACAGGATGCGGAAGATTCCCGCAGTAAGGTGCAGCCGTGTGACGGCTTGCGCTCTTCGACCTGGCCAACACCCTCACCAACCTGGGCGAGGCGTTCCAAGTACGGGCCAGGGAGTTCACCGACGAACCTGGTCTTGAAGATGAGGCGTCCAGACAGGCCAGGCCGATCTCGTTGAACCGGTGGATCACATCGCGCCCGGTGTCCTCGTCGGCCCGCACCAGCTGGGCGATCACCGGCACCCGGTTCCCGCAGGCCGATGCCAACAACATCATCGCGCGCCGATAGCACACCGAGTCGGTGCTGCCCCGGCGCACGATCTGCTGTAGCCGCTGCCCCTCCTGGTCAGTCAGTCTGCGGACGCGGACAGGCTCAGCCACCGCGCCTTCCAGCGGTCGGATCGGACGTCACCCCACATCCACCACCAACCCGGCGAACCCATGCGGTCACAGCACTAGCCGCGATGTCCCTCAGGCCGGCGTCGAGTCTGGCCTCGATGTCCTTGAGGACACTCTCGACGTCGTTGTTGTCGCTGGTCCAGTCCCCGGTGCCGGTGCCGGCCTTGGCCTTGTTTCCGGTGTCGGCATCAGCCTTGGCTTTCAGCGTTGGCGTCGAGGTCAGCCTCAGCCTTGTTACTGGTGTCGGTGTCGAGCTTGTTCATGAGCTCAGGCTCCTCCTCGGCCCTCTGCTTGGCGACGGCGACGGCGAGGCTCTCAAGGTCGGAGGCGCCCAGATTGATGCTGACCCTCTGGGTAAGATTCTGCGACTGGCGCTGCAGCGACCGCTGGAACTGACGCTGCCAGCTTCGCTGGCGGTGCCAGGAACGCTGGAACTGGCGATGCCAGGAACGGTGGCAGGCGTCGTCGCAGTCGTCGTCGCAATCGTCGTCGCAATCGAACAAAGTGCCTTGGGTGGCGCTGGCGCTGGCTGTGGCGCTGGCTGTGGTGATGGCGGTCGCGGCGCCGAGGCTAACAATTCCGCCTGCCAGCACTGTGCTGACGGCGAATGCTGCGACGACACCCTTGAGCTCGGACATGAAGTATCCCCTTTAAAAGGATCGATTACCCCTACTTAAACGTTTCTAAATCAATTAGAAAACGTCTCCGATAATCCTTATGGATCATCTCTGCACAATCTTGATTTCCTCGCACATCGTTGGATAAACGGCGATCTTCATCTTCTTTTGCTCGATTACCCTCTTGTTGATGATATTGGACTTACCTATTAACTTTCGCATGTCTACGTCAAGTCGCAATATCATCAAGTTTGCGACCTTTTTGGCAAATAGTCACAATATCAATCATTAGATCTCGGATCCGATAGCTCGCATTATGCATCGAATTTTCCTTTTTGACATGACTTATTGGGGCGAGACTTGTTCGCCACAAAATGCACTTGAATGCCGTTATATGGTGGACAAATTGTCTTGATCATCTAGCTCCGCAAAAGGCATTTATCCGACATGCGTACGATTTAATGAGACCAACTCTGGGTGCGGGTACGTATTCATGAGGAACGCCGCATTTTTGCCGCTCCACCCCGACCGACCTCCGCCGGCTTCCGTCGTATCGCGGCCGTCTTCCTTGACAGTCCGCGATCCGGTGTGGCGAGGTCGCGTAGGGCTCCCAGGGCGGAGCAAGTCTTGGGCGCGTGATCTGCGGTGGAGGGTGCGCCGCGAAATCAGTCTGGATCCACCGCGTGGATTCCGCCGCCATGCATTACTGACGGTACTGAAGCGCCGGGATTGCCGGCTGAAAGCGGCTCACCAGTTCGTCTCGCCCGCGAAATACTTCGCGCCCGGCGCAGAATGTCGCACTCCATTTGTCTCCGGATTTCCATCATCCGGTACTCAAGGTGTCCACACTTCAGGGGCAAGGCCCAAGGCCGGGTAGTTAGCGTTTTCGCGGCCTTGGCAAGGGAGTCTGCGAGTGCGTCGTGGCGGTGTAAAGGCCGGAACCGATCTTGAGAATGAGGCCGCTTTCGGCCCATCGTGAGAGCTGCCGGTACATGGTGCCCAGGGTGATGTCGCCCAGGTGGTAGGCGATATCGCGGGGCCGCCAGGAGCAGGGCCGAAGCGTTCTCATGTTGTGAGACCGAGTAGCTGAAGGCCGTCCGTGGGGTGGCTGCGGTAGTGGTCAATGGCGGCGGCGATGTTGGTCCAGCCGATCAAGCGGGCCAGGCCGATGGCCAGGTTACGCAGGCTCGCCATGACCCGTGGGGCGGTGCCGGTCCGAACGCGTGAGGCGTCTTCGCGGTAGGTGACGTCGCGGATGTGGTGCAGGGCCTCGATACTCCAGTGGCCGCGGATCAGTGTGGCGAGGTGGGCGTGGGTGACGCGGCCGGGCGGCAGGCTGGTGATCGCGTAGATCGTGACGATGGTGGTTTTGCCGGTGCGGCGGTCGGTGCGGCGGCGTTTGACCTGGATGGCCTGGGCGGCGTGGGGGAAGGGCAGGCCGGGCCGGACGGTGCAGATCTTCATGCGGCGGATCTCGCGGCGGCCGTGGCCGCGGGTATCGGTGCGGTCGTTGAGCAGGGCGTGGCGCCAGGGCAGAGCCTTGAGCCGGCGGTGCAAGGTGGGCTGGTTGCCTTTGACGATGAATAGGTAATGGCCGCCGGAGTCGATGATCTGGCGGGCATGGGCGTGCTGGGTATGCAGGGCGTCGGCGGTGACTACCACGTCGGACAGGTCCAGGCCGGACAGCAGGGGCGCAACTGCAGGGATCTCGTTGCTCTTGGCGGTGACCTGGCGTTGGGCGACGACGGTCTGGGTGTCGTGGCGCAAGGCGGCCAGCAGGTGCACCGTGCCGTTGGCGGTGCGACTGCCGCGTAGGGTCTTGCCGTCGATGGCCAGGCCGGTCAGCGGTGGTCGGCTTTCGGGGTGGTCGGTGGCGGGCGGGCCGCCGGCGGCGAGGGTGGCCAGGTAGGTGCCGGTCGCGGTGTCGAAGGCGTCGCCGTCCAGGCGGGCGAGTAGTCGCCGCAGGGTGCTGGCGGCCAGGCGAACGGTGCCGGGGAGCCCGGCACGAGACAGGATGTCCGGGTCGTATCCGTGGATGGATCTGTTGATCGCCGCTATGGAGGTGGCTCCGCTGAGTACGGCGAGCAGGGTTAGGGCCAGCAGTGGGCCGAGTCGGTAGCGACGTCCGCGGTGGCTGCGTGGGTCGGGCAGGGTGCCCAGTACCTCGGCCAGCGCGGGCAGATCGGTCGATGGGTCGAAAGCGGGGACGTGCTCCAAGTGGCGGGCGAGCACGTTGATCGGGAATGATGGCACGCGAACGCGGCCCCTGTTCTTGATCGACTGGCTAGACACCGACGATCATCAGGGGTCGCGTTTGTCATCTCCGCATCGGGGTGGCCTCTACTGCCAGCCCGCTGCAGGGCTGCGACCGTCTCAGCAGCCGAGAACGCCTCAGCCTTGCCGCCAGGAGCGGCTGGGATCTTGCTGGAGGAGGGCCAGGACCCGTTGTCTGCGGCGGTCGGTCAGTGCGGCCAGCCGGTCGTCTCGCGATACCGCGGGCAGGGGGGCCTGCGAGGGCGGAGCCGCAAGGATGGCGATGGACAGAGCGGTGACGGGGCGGCTGCGGTCGGGTCGGCCGTCGTCGAGCCGGTCGTTGTAGCGGGAGATCGGTGACGTGACCTTGCGGGTGCTCACCCGCAGGCGGCGGGGCGGAAGCAGGTTGGCCAGGAGGCGGCGCCCAATGGTCCCAACCAGAGTGATGCCGCAGGCGGTGATGCCGGCGGCCTGGACGACCAGATCGCGGGCCGTGTGCAGGGCGATGGAAAAACCGCAGCGGTCCGGATCGGTGCCGGGCCGGGACTCGGCGGCGTCGACCATCACCGTGCGAAGGAGCTGATAAAGCGTCAGCACCGACCACATCTCCTGCTCACACCCAGCCGGGTCGCCCGAGCGCAGTACTCGTCCCTGCATGATGGTGTGACGCAGCGCGTAGTAGGCCGACTCGTGTTCCCACCGCTGGTGGTAGAGCCTGACCAGGGCCGCAGCCGGATAACGGGCCGCGTCGGTCAAGGTGGTGACCAGGCGGTAGGAGCCGGTGAAGGTGGTGCCGTCCGCGCAGGTCACGGTTATGCGGGCTTCGACGATGCGGATCTGGAGGGTGCCGATCGTCGACAGGTAGGAGCCGTCGGCGAGCACAGTCAGGACGGGGGTGCGCCGGTTGCTGCGCAGCCGGCCCAGGGCTTGTGCGCCGGTGGCACTGACCTGGGTGAGAAAGGCATTGCTGTCGAAGCCTTTGTCCCATAACACGAGCATGTCCGGCGTCAGCAGGTGCAGCAGGCGCCGGGCATAGCCTCCTCTCGCCTTCGCTGGTGGGGCCGAAGACCGCGCCGATGAGGGCCCGGGTTCCGGTCTCGACGAGGGCCATCAGCTCCAGTTGGGGGTAGCCGCCGCGGCTTGGGCTGCCGAGCCAGGCCCGGTTGCGGGCGGTGTCGGGGGCCTTGAGTGAGCTGCAGCCGTCGAAGGAGACCGTGCGGTAGGGCCCGAATCGCACCCCGGGAGTTGAGGGTTGTGCCAGCGGCCCGCTTAGCACCTCAAACAGGCGGCGCATCGGTGCGCTGCCGACCCGGCGGCGCAGGTCACGCAGGGCTTTGGCGGTGGGCATCACGACGGGCAGGGCGGTCAGCGAGGCCGTCAGTTTCTGCCAGACCAGCTGGTAGCCGATCTCGGGGAACAGGCACATGGCCAGCAGGAAGTAGACCCCGACCCGCGAGGGCAGAGCGCGCAGCCGGCGCTGCACTTTGCGTGTCTCGTGAAGGACCGCATCGACGAGCTCGAACGGCACGAGCGCGGTCAGCTCGCCCAAATGCCCGGGCGCGAACACCCCTTCGGCTGCTGGCCAGGGCGAGTTACTCGTCTTGATAGCGCTGGACACAGCAGTCCTGGCAGACTCAGTGATCAACGGAGATCCAGTTCTTCGACGGCTGGTTGTGGAAGATCACCTGTCTACTGGATCTCCGTTCCCACGTCCCGGGAACTCACGTGCTTGACAGCGCCACGAGCGCCTTAAGGGCTCGCAGATTATTAACACGCAGCTTTGATCTTCGGTAGCGGAATGATGCCTTCCACCGCGGCCAGATCGTAGAGAGCCTCCAGCGTTGGCAGGCGATGAGGACTGGGCTGGATGGTGTACCCGGCCTGCTGGAGGAGTTGCCGGGTCTCACGCATGCGCCGGTTGAGGGTTTCGGGCCGGACGGTGAACAACTCGGCGATGGCGACCTGGGGTAAGCCGAACCGGTAGTGGACAAGGGCGCTCAGCAGCCGGTCGGCGAGGGTGAGGATGGGACGGCGTCCGGTGCCGGGAGCGGCCATGCGCGGACGGTGCCCGCGTCGCTTGTCCAGGTGTGCTTCGCGCTGCTGGTCATGCAGCGTCAGCAGGGTGGCGATCAGGGTGTCCCAGCCCGGGCCGGTCAGTCCGGTCAGGGCAGGGTGACAGAGCCAGGCCAGGTCGGGGCTCGGCTGGTCGAACGGGTCCGGGACATCGTTGACCTGGGCGTAAGCCTGCGGACGCAGCGTGTAGTTCCAATCGCCGTGCCAGTCGTGACGCTGCAACGGTAGAGCGTCCATCTGCCTGTCGCTGATGGTGATGCCGGTCGGGTAGTGGCCTTCCCCTTCTATCGTGGAGATCTGACCTAAGGAGAAGGTTGGGTCGTGGGAGAGACCAGACGCAGGTTCGATCCGGAGTTCCGGGCGGGCGCGGTGCGCATCGTGCGGGAGACAGGAAAGTCGATCGCGCAAGTCGCCAAGGATCTGGGCATCAATGCGGGCACGCTGGCCAACTGGGTGCAGATGGACCGGCTGGCCCGCGAGCAGAACGCCGGCAGCGAGGAACTGTCCGGATCCGAGCGGGAAGAGCTCGCCAGGTTGCGCAGGCAGCGGGCGGAGTGGGCCAAGGAGCGCGCCGAGCTGGAGATGGAGCGTGATGTCCTCAAACGCTCCGTGGTCTTGTGGGTCAAGGAAGCGACGGGCCGGTAAGCGTGGCGGCCTTCATCAGCTCCCAGAAGACCGAGCACGACGTCCCCCACGCGGTGACCTGCCGGGCCTTGGGTGTCTCGCAGTCTTGGTACTACAAGTGGCGCGACCGGGCGCCAACGGCCCGCCAGCAGCGCCGCAAGGATCTCGACGCGGAGATTGCGGCGAAGTTCACCGCCTCGGGCGGCACCTACGGCAGCCCACGCATCACCCGTGACCTACACGAACAGGGATGGCGGATATCGGAGAACACCGTCGCGCAGCGCATGGCCGAGCTTGGCTTAGCCGGCAGAGCACCAAGGAGACGCCGATCGCTGACCCGGCAGGGCAAACGGCCTGCCGCCCCTGACCTGGTGCGGCGCTCGTTCACTGCGGTCGCGCCGGACGTGCTGTGGTGCGGCGATGTGACCGAGATCGTCACCGACGAGGGCAAGCTGTATCTGGCCACGGTCGAGGATCTGTTCTCCCGCCGGTTGCTGGGGTATGCGATGTCGGAGCATCACGATGCGGCGCTGACCATTGCCTCCCTGCAGATGGCCGCTGTCACCCGCGGCGGGAACGTCGACGGGGTGATCTTCCACACCGATCGCGGCAGCGAGTACACCGCTGCCCGCTTCCAAGCAGCCTGCCGGCATTGGGGCGTGGTCCAGTCGATGGGCCGGGTCGGCTGTGCACTGGACAACGCCGCCGCCGAGTCGTTCAACTCCACCCTCAAGGTCGAATACGTGCACCGACACCGCTTCCGCGCCCGGGCCGAAGCCCGGCTGAAGATCGCGACCTGGATCGCTGACTTCTACAACGCTCGCCGACGACACAGCGCCGCTGACGGGCTACCACCGATCGTCTACGAGCAGCAGATCATGACCGCTCGAATAGCCGCCAGAGCGAGGCTTCAGGAGGCCAGCGCCGCATAACCGAATCTCCACGTTTTCAGGGGATAGACAGTAGATGCTGATATCGAGGTCGGCGTGCACGCGAAGCCCGGTGCGGGTGGTGGTGGAGGCGATGGTCTGCATGATGACCTCGTGGCTGCTCAGCGGTCGGCCCCGCCAGTTCATGGTGATGTGCGAGAACAGCCGATGCTCGACCTTGTTCCACTTGGAGGTGCCGGGCGGAAAATGGCACACGGTGATCTCCAGCCCGGTCTCCACCGCCAGTGCGGCCAGCTCAGACTTCCAGGCTCGGGTGCGATACCCGTTGGATCCTCCCGCGTCGGCGGTGATCAGCAGGCGTGTGGCCAGCGGGTAGTCGTTGCTGCCGGTTGCTTTCCACCAGCGGCGGATGGACTCCACGGCGAAGGCGGCGGTGTCGTGGTCGGTGCCGACGTTCACCCAGCCGGCATTCGCCGTGAGGTCGTAGATGCCGTACGGCACCGCTTTGCCCAGGCTCTGGTCGAGGAAGTCGTGGGTGCGGGTGGCCGTCGGTTCGCCCACCGGCCGCCAGGTTCGGCCCGCGTTCTTGAACTCCCCGACGAGTTCCTTCTTCTTGGTGTCCACGCTGATCACCGGATCGCCCGTGTGCTGATAGCTCGTGACCTGCTCGTTGATGTAGCGGAACTGGCCATCGCGGTCCGGATGCTGCTTGCCTTCGATGGTCTTGGCGTTGGCCTGCAGGCTGAATCCTTCCTCTCGCAGGAGGTCGGCGATGACATCGGCGCTGACCCGATGTCCTTGCTGCGTCAGTTCGGTGGCCAGGGTGCGGGTGGACTTGGTGGTCCACCGCAACGGCGACATCGGATCGCCCCGTTCGTCCGGTTCAACCAGGGCCAGCAGCGCTGGCCGCAGCCCGGGGTCCAGATCGACCAGGCGTTTGCGGCCCCCACCCCGGCGGCGCGCCCGCCCCAGCGGCTCGGTACCTGAGTCCAGCTCATCGACTCCTAACGACACCGTCGCCTCACGGACATCCGCAGCTCGGGCCACCGCCCGGATCCCGCCATGCCCCAAGGCACGAGCTTCGGCCCCCATCAGCAGCCGCCGCTGCCGTTCATCCAGATGAGGAAAAATCGTCCCGAACTTCAGCCTCAGCGTCTCCACCGTTTCCTGCGTCACGCCCATACCATCTCAACGAACGCAAACCCGGCAAGCTACGGCTTATTTCTCTGCGAGCCCTAACTACCCGGCCTTGGGGCAAGGCCCCCTGGGCATCAGCCACCAATCCAACCCCTCATGAATTTGAACAAGCGCTGCCCAGGTGGGCGACCGGTCGGCGAAGGCAATCGGAGCCGCCCGAGCGATGTCGCAAGTTGCGGAGTGGCTCGAACGTCGACACCGCGCCAGCGTGCCCGCTGCTACGCGGTCAACGTCACCACCAGGAACACCGCCCCCAGCACCAGCGCGACCGGTGTCATCACCGAGCGCTCGAACTTGCTGCGCGACAACAGGTTCAGCACCGAATTCAGCACCAGGTAAATCACGATCACCCACATCCCGATCGTCAACAGCGGCTCGCCGATGATCGACACCAGGCCGGCTTTGCTCAGTAGGAACAGCGCGAACACAACGTAAATCGGGACCGCGACTACGCTCCCGATCCGCAGGTTTCGAGGCAGCACGTCGTACTGACCGCCCCAGGCGAAGCGGCCCAAAGGCGCTCCGGCAGCAAGGGCGATCTGGAAAACGGCGAGTAGGGCGAGCAGGATCAGGCCTATGATCGCAAATGCTGACATGGCCTGACGCTACCGGGTTTCGAGGTCAACAGGTGTCCCCGATGGGTTTCCTGGGAAACAACCTCCAAGGCCCTGGATGGCGGGGCTGAATCGCCCCGGCTTCGATGGAGACCAGGGGCACACCACCTCCACAGGACCCGGGGCAGACCACAGAGCCTCCATCGAGGCTGGGGCGATTCATTGGGCACAGCCCCGGTGGCGTGGACCATCTGTTGCCACCGAAGGAAGTTCGGCATGGCTGCACACTGGAGGGCGGCCGGCATCTCAAGGGACAGATCGGGTTCAGGCGCGCTTCCGGGCTTTCATGTTCGGCCTGTGACAAAATGTCACAGGTGCGCTTTCATGCCGATCTGCACATGCACTCGAAATACTCCAGGGCCTGCAGCAAGGAGGAGAAGGCCGGGTCAACACTTTCCGGCAAGCCGAGCACGAGAGAATATAGGTGCTCAACAGGCGGACCGAGGGCATCACGTACCCGCCGAACTGTATGAACAGCCGATGAGAACGCCAGATGAGTCGCAGGGGCAGCCGATCATCTGGGAATGTCAAGCACTGATCGGCGAGAATCTTCTCTACAGGGTAGATCCGGAGGAGCTTACCAAGCTGACGATGCAACTCATTGTCTTCTCCGTCGGCTTAAGTAAGCCATTAAGCGTTCAGGAAGTACTGGCACGTTATTGCGAATGTGAGGTAACGGCCGTGGTTGCGCTGGGGTCGATGGGGCCTTCGGAACGCATGTGATCTGATCGTCTCGTCGCGTGTTGCTGGGCTTGAAGGGGATTACGACCGTGTCGGTGAGGTCGAGTTCGTCGATGCGATCCCCGCTGGTGCCGGGCGGCCCTGGCAGGGCCGCCGGGAAACGATCTCAATGGCGAGTCACGGGATCGTCCTTGGCCAGCTCGAAGGCGACCGGCGCCGCGAGGCTCTGACCTGGGGATGAAACACTTCCGGAGGTGCCGGACACCTGCTGGTGTGTTCTAGCACCTTTTGATGAGGAGACACCTGTGCAGGATCCACGCGGGCCCTCCGGCGCGCGCGATCGTTTCGAGGCACTCTACCTCGCCCATTACCTGGCGATCCATCGCTATGTGCTGCGTCGTACCGAGTCGCCCGACGACATCGCCGACGTGATCGCGGAGACTTTCCTCGTCGCGTGGCGGCGGCTGGACAGCGTTCCCGCGGGAGAGGCCACCGTGTTGTGGTTGTACGGCGCGGCCCGCCGCGTCCTGGCCAACCACCGGCGCGGGGAGTCACGCCGCACCGCGCTGGCCTCGCGGCTACGTGACGAACTGGCCGCCGGTCGGGGGACGATGCCTGCCCATTCACAAGCCGAGGCAGTCCACACCGCCTTCGCCACCTTGACCCCAGCAGAACGGGAGGTACTCGCGCTGGCCTACTGGGAACAACTGACCGGCCCACAGATCGCCAAGGTGCTCAACTGCAGCAGCACTGCCGCCCGGCTGCGTCTGTACCGGGCCCGCAAGCGGCTGACTCGGCTGCTCGAGACGACAGACGAGTTCCATGTGATCTCCGTTTTGAGGGGAGAGACCCGATGAGCAAGATCGACCGCATGATGTCGGCCATCGATCCCGCCGCCGGCTCCGCTGAGCCGCGCTTGAGCCAGGGTGTCTATGACCTGCTTGAGGAGATCGTGGCGACCCCGCCCGCGCGCCGTCGGCTGTCCTGGCTCCCGGTGGCAGGCCGGCGCCGCCTGGCCTGGGGATGGGCCCTGGGGACGGCCACGGCCACGATTGCCGTCGTTATGGCTGTCGTCACGCTGGTGGTGAACCTGGCCACCGTACCCATACTCGTCCCCGCACCGGTGCTCGTCCCGGCCGGCCGCAACGATGCCCTGCTCCGGCTGGCGGACCAGGTCGTACAACTGCCGGACGACAGCGGCGTCTACTGGCTCAGGCCTCTGCTCAACAACGGGCTGATACGAGTCCAGGCGGGCGGCGAGAGGTTCAATGTGCTCTCCTCGACACGGATCGACCTTTGGCAGCCGCGCGACCCCCGCGACCCTGTCCAGGTGGAGAGCCGGGAGCAGTTCACCCGGCCCGCCACTCCTGCCGACGAGCGCACCTGGCGGGCGGTCGGCTCTCCAGCCACGGTCCAGAAAGTGTGTACGCCGGGCACCCGCGTGCAGGACTGTAAGCAGATACGGCTGCACACAACCTCCTCAAAATGTGTGTATACACGCGCGACCGAACCTGGCGGCGTGCTCGATGACCGGCGACTGGGCGAACTTACGCTCACCGACCTCGCAGCACTGCCCGACGACGCCGTCCGGCTGCAAGAAAAACTTCGGACCTACTGGAAAGCCAGTCAGGATGGGGATAGCTACGAGGAGTTCCTCTCCAGAGCCTCGGCGCTGCTGGAACTGCCGGTCAAGCCCCCGGTCCGGGCGGCCGCCCTCCGCCTTCTGGCCGCACTGCCGACCACCACAGTGGGCGGCTCGGCCACCGACCCGCTGGGGCGCTCGGGTATCGGGGTCACCTTCGTGAAGAGCGAGGGTTTCTCCGCCCAGTTCGGCGCTGACGACGAGGTGGCCGAGCGGTACTCCACCATCCTCGACCCGCAGACCGGCACCATCCTGGCCCACACTTCCAGCGCAGCCGAGAGCGCGGAGGGGATCGAGAAGGGGACGGCCATGTACTACCAGGCGTGGGCACCTGAAGCCGGCTGGACAAGCGAACGCCCCGAGCGGCCACACGGCTGCCGGCTCAGTGACCGCCCGATCCCATGACAGGGCGCCCTGTACAAGCGCTATCGGCCTCCGGGACTGGTAGAACACAGAAATTGGCAGTAGCGATGATCATATTACCGGCGGCCCACGGATCGGCCTAAGAACTCCTAACAGAATGAGGTCGGCCGCGTCTGGGAACATGATTGGTCCTTGGAGTGGGCCGTCTACCCAAACTGGGGCAACTCCGGAAGTGTCCTATACGATCTTTCAATGCTGATGCGGAAGGACGTGCCAACAGACCGTCGCTCGCAGGCGTGGTTCGTGGTGGCAGTGAGTGCTTCGCTGGTGCCGTGGGCGTTGCTCGCCACGACGGAGAGCGGAGGGTCTCCCCTTCCCTTGCCTTTGGCAATGCTCGCCACTTTCTTTCCCGGGGTCTCGAACCGGGACTTCATAGCTCTGGACGTCTTTGTCATCGGCGTCCTGCCGCTTTTGATGGGCGTCGCCGCCATGAAAAGATCTCGCACGCTGGTCGGCACTATCAGCGCGATCTGCGGTGTCCTGGCCTTGCTCCATCTGTGGCTCGTGCTGGGAGAACTTCCGATAACCCTTCCGCCGGCGGATGCCACCGCGGACATGTTCGCCGGCAGTCAACCGGACTTCCACTTCGGTACGCACCCGGAGGGAGGGCTCTGGGCGCTGGCGCCCGTCGCCTATGCGGCCAGCGTTATCGCACTCCTTGTCGCCGCCCGACGGGGAGGTCGCGGGGTGACGCGGGACGGCTGACCTTGTGCCTGTCGTACTCCCTGTTCACTTTCCGGTCCCCATGCCCAATGAGGCTCTGCTTGCGTCCGGGATCGCGGTAACGGCGTTCGATCGTGGGTAGCAGCGACTCGATACGTTGCCGGGTCTCATCGGGGACAATCCGCGGTGGCCGCTCACCCTTCCTCACCCTCGGTTCGACGATTGGCCATGTTCCCGGACGCTGCCGACCTCATTCTGTTAGGAATTCTAAGGCATCGGTACTCGGCTCTTACTCACTCGAGTTCGTACGCGCCCTCAGAGTGAGTGTCGGTAAGGTCGGGTCGCCCGAAGGAATCTCATCCTCGGGCGACCCCAGGGCCCCGGCATAGTGGCGTTGAATGATGTGATGTCCGGTTCGCGGAGTGACGGACGCGAAGCCGGCCGGTAAGCAAGCAGGCACGATCTTCGAGATCATGAGGTTCTCTACGCCAAATGATCAGAGAAGGCCGTGCCTGCCCCCTCATCATTGCCGATCAACCCTGCCCTGAACCAACTGGCCGAAGTGAGCTGCGACTCCATGCCCGTCGTAGTCGCCGAGTACGCCAGCCTGCTGGATCAGTTACGGCAGGTTCCCGATCCGCGCGATCGACGCGGGATCCGACACGCGCTGGCTTCGGTACTGGCAGTGGCCGCAGCGGCGGTCCTGGCCGGAGCGCGGTCCTTCACCGCGATCGGCGAATGGATCGCTGATGCTCCAGTCCAGGTCCAGGCCATATTGGAGGTCAGACGCGACCCCGTGATCGGAGCTCATCGGCCACCACACGAGGCGACGATCCGCCGGTTGCTGGAGGTTGTCGACGCCGACATGCTCGATGCGATCCTCACTGGGTGGCTGACCGCCCGCCTGCAGATACACGCCGAAAGCGCCCCGACATCCGGGCGCGGCCGACAACGCCAGGCCATCGCGGTGGATGGCAAGGCGCTACGCGGTGCTCGCCTGGCCGAACACAGCACCGTGCACCTGCTGGCCGCCTTCGATCACAACTCCGGCTTGGTGCTGGCCCAGACCGACGTGGACGGCAAAACGAACGAGATCACCCGATTCCAGCCCCTGCTGGAAGGTCTTGACCTGGACGGATGTGTCCTCACCGCCGACGCGCTGCACACCCAGCGCGATCATGCCACCTTCCTGGTGACCAAGAAGAACGCCCATTACATACTGATCGTGAAGAAGAATCAGCCCAGCCTGCACACCCAGCTCAAACGCCTGCTGTGGAAACGGGTCCCCATTGCCGACCGCCGGCGCGATCGCGGACACGGCCGCGAGGAACGCCGCACGCTGAAGGTGCTCACCGTCAAAGCCGGCCTGCTCTTCCCGCACGCTGTCCAAGCCATGCAGATCAAACGCCAGGTCAGGGATCTGAAGCAGGGCAAATGGCGAACCGTGACCGTCTACGCCATCACCAGCCTGCCCACCTGGCAGGCCAGCCCCGCCGACCTCGCCGCATGGATCCGCGGCCACTGGAGCATCGAAAATCGGCTCCACTACGTCCGCGACGTCACCTACGGCGAGGACCACTCCCAAGCCCGCACCGGCAACGCACCCCGCAACATGGCCGCCCTGCGCAACCTCGCCATCGGCGTTCTGCGCCTGACCGGCGCGACCAACCTCGCCCAGGCCATCCGGCACCTCTCCCGAGACGCCACCCGCCCTCTGGCCCTCCTCGGCCTCACATGATCAAGAGCCGCCCAACCGACTTTGCCGGGGCCCTGCGGGCGACCCGACCTCAGTGATTCGGTGAGCTGACCTGTCCCCGGACGCGTGAACGTGATGGGGAAGCTCATAACGGGCCCTCAGGCAGGCTGTTCGCAGAGACGTCAGGGGGATGAACGCTGTTTGTGTGCCCAGTTCCCCAGGGGTGGGTCCTGCCGGCGCGGGAATGCTGGCGAGGCGTTCGACGAGTGCTACGACGGTGTCTCGGTCTCCCTCTGACGTGGGCGCACGGCCTGCCCTGCCTGGATGAGCTCGCCGATGATCGGGCCGACCGGCTTGGAGAAGACTCGAGAGGTCTTGTTCGGTGGCACGTGCAGCAGGCAGATCTTGTAGGGCTGCCCGGTGGACTCATCGACGGCCTCGTCCCAGCGAATGCAGTCGAGTTCGAGGCGGCGGATCTCGTCGATCCGGCATCCTCCGAACAGCGAGACCCCTACCAGGGCACGGATTCAATCGGGTAGTAGGTGGCGTGCCAGCCGGATGCTCTGGCGAGCAATGATCGAAACCTGTGGATCTGCCGGGGAGGGGTGTACCTTCCCGGATCATCCGATGATGGTTTCGAGATAAGGCCGACGTTGGCGCGTCGGTCGGGAAGGCACACCCGTGCCGCTCACCGTAGTGCCCGAACCGCCCGCTGACGACAGCTCATCGACGGCCGCCGCCTCCTCGTTGATCGATGAGATCGTCCGTGAGGGCGCCCGTAAGATGCTGGCCGCCGCGTTGCAGGCCGAGGTGGACGCCTACATCGCCGCCTTCGCTGACGAGCGCGATGCGGCCGGTCGCCGTCTGGTGGTGCGTAACGGCTCCCATCAGCCGCGCGAGATCCTCACCGCGGCCGGCGCGATCGAGGTCACGGCCCCGCGCGTCAACGACAAGCGCATCGACGAGCAGACGGGTGAGCGTCAGCGGTTCTCCTCATCGATCCTGCCGGCCTGGGCGCGTAAGACCCCGCAGGTCAGCGAGGTGTTGCCGCTGTTGTACCTGCACGGCCTGTCCTCGGGCGATTTCATCCCCGCGCTGGGCCAATTCCTCGGCTCGACCGCGGGCCTGTCCGCGCCGGTGATCACTCGTCTGACCGAGACCTGGAAGGGCGAGCAGCGCGCGTTTGCCGCCCGCGACCTGTCCGGCGCCGACTACGTCTACCTGTGGGTCGACGGCATCCACGTCAACATCCGGCTGGAGGAGCACAAGCTGTGCCTGCTGGTGATGATCGGGGTGCGCGCTGATGGCCGCAAGGAACTCGTCGCGCTGAGCGACGGCTATCGGGAGTCGGCTGAGTCGTGGGCCGATCTGCTGCGCGATGCCAAAAGGCGCGGGATGCGGGCGCCGGTGCTGGCGATGGGGGACGGTGCGCTGGGGTTCTGGTCCGCGCTTCGGGAGGTGTTTCCGCAGGCCAGAGAGCAGAGGTGTTGGTTTCACAAGATCGCTAATGTGCTGGGGGCGCTGCCGAAGTCCGCTCACCCCGCAGCGAAGAAGGCCCTGGCCGAGATCTGGAACGCCGAGGACAAAAACCATGCCCAGGCCGCGGTCAAGGGCTTCCAGGCCGCCTACGGCGCCAAGTATCCCAAGGCCGTGACCAAGGTGGTCGACGACCTCGAGGAGCTGCTCGCCTTCTATGACTTCCCGGCCGAGCACTGGGTGCACCTACGCACGACCAACCCGATCGAGTCGACCTTCGCCACCGTCCGGCACCGCACCAAGGTCACCAAGGGGCCCGGCTCACGCGCTGCCGGGCTGGCCATGGCGTTCAAGCTGATCGAGTCCGCCCAGGCCCGCTGGCGCGCGGTCAACGCCCCTCATCTGGTCGCGCTGGTCCGCGCCGGGGCGACCTTCACCGGCGGCAAGCTCGTCGAACGACCCGACGACCACGTCCCATCCGCAGCCGCTTAAAAGATCTTGATCCACAGGTATTGACGATTGCTCTGCTCTGGCCGCCAGGGTCCCGTAGGCGCGTAGATCATCGGCAGTTAGGGTCAGGCCCGCTGCCATGAGCTTGGCCCAGGTGAACCGCGCCGGGATTGCTGCAGGCTTTGATGTACCCCGAGTTCGACGGAGTCGGCTTGGTGGACCTTCAGGCTCTGCGTGTTCGACCTGTGACAAAATGTCATAGGTGCGCTTTCACGCCGATCTACACATGCACTCGAAATACTCCAGGGCCTGCAGCAAGGACAGCGACCTGGAGCACCTGACGCTGTGGGCACGGCGCAAGGGTGTCACTGTGATGGGCACCGGCGACTTCACCCATCCGGTCTGGTTCGACCACCTCCGTGAGTCCCTCGTTCCGGCGGAGCCCGGCTTGTTCCGGCTGCGCGCGGAGCTGGACAAGGACACCTCTCGCAGGCTGCCGCCCAGCGTGGCCTCCGACCCGGTGCGGTTCATGCTGTCGGTGGAGATCTCCACGGTCTACCGGCGCGCGGGGCGCACCCGCAAGATCCATCACCTGGTGTACCTGCCCGGCTTCGACGCGGCGGAGGCGTTCAACCGCAGGCTGGCCCAGATCGGCGACCTCGGCTCGGACGGCAGGCCCACCCTTGGCCTGGACTCCCGCGACCTGCTGGAGATCACCCTGGACTGCGGCGACGGCGCCTATCTGGTGCCGGCGCACGTCTGGACGCCGTGGTTCGGGGTGTTCGGCTCCAAGTCCGGGTTCGACACGGTCGAGGAGTGCTACGGCGAGCTGTCCGACCACATCTTCGCGCTGGAGACCGGGCTGTCCAGCGACCCCGAGATGAACTGGCGGGTCTCCGGCCTGGATCGCTACCGGATGGTGAGCTACTCCGACGCGCACTCACCGCCCAGGATCGGCCGTGAGACCACCGTCTTCGACGTTGGCCTGGACTACTTCGCGATTCTGCGCGCGCTGCGGACCGGCGCCGGGTACGAGGGGACGGTCGAGTTCTTTCCCGAGGAGGGCAGGTACCACCTGGACGGGCACCGCAAGTGCGGCGTCCGGATGACCCCGGAGGAGACGCGCAGGCGCGACGGTGTCTGCCCGGTGTGCGGCAAGCCGCTCACCGTGGGGGTGCTGAGCCGGGTCGAAGAGCTGGCCGACCGGAAGCAGCCCGTGCGGCCGGACGGCGCCGCCGGTTTCCGCAGTCTCGTCCCGTTCCAGGAGATCGTGGGTGAGGTCCTCGGCGTGGGACCGACGAGCAAGAAGGTGCTCGCGGAGGTCGACGCGCTCGTCGCCGCCCTGGGGCCGGAGCTGGCGATCCTGGAGAACACGCCCATCGACGACATCGCGGCCCGCTCCCTGCCGCTTGCCGAGGCCGTACGCCGGTTGCGTCGCGGCGAGGTGATCCGGGACCCCGGATACGACGGTGAGTACGGGGTGATCCGGCTTTTCGCGCCCGGCGAGCCGATCCCGGCGGACGCGGCCGTCACCCCGCCGCTTTTCTAGGGCAGCCCCGTCGCACCGCCGCTTTCCTGGAGCCCTCTGTCACCCCGCCGTCTTCGGCAAGGCCGCGGCCGGCGCGCCGGGATCGGGTGTGTCGCGTGCCGTGTCTCAGAAGTGGAAGCCACCCGGACGGCCGTTGCGGTCGGCGAGCAGGCCCGCGAGAGTCGCGAGGGCGATCTCCGGCGGCGTGCGGGAACCGATGTTGAGACCCACGGGGCGATGGACCTGGGCGATCTTCTCCGGTGGCACGCCCAGTTCGGCGAGTGCCTTGACGTGTGGGCCCTCATGGCGCGGGTTGCCCATGATGCCGACCCACCGGACCGGACGGGCGAGGACGTCTCGCAGTACCGTCCCCACCTCGGCGCGATGGTGGTCGGTGACCACGACATCGGCCGTGCCGTCCAGCTCCGGGCCGGCGGAGGTCAGGGCTCCGGAGGGCGCGAGCGCAGGGTCCGGTTCCAGGAGTAGCGTGCGGAACCCCAGTTCGGCGCCGAAGCTGAGCAGGAACCCGGCGACCGGGGAGGCGAACACCGCGACCAGGGTGCGCGTCTCGCTGTCCGGCCGCGCGTCGCCGTGCGCCACCGCGCATGCCGGGTCAGGTACGTGCGTCATGTCGCCAGCTTACGACGGCAGGCCGCCGCGAGCCGCCGACCGCTCAGGGGCGGGAATCGCCGACAGGCGTGGATGATGATCATGTCCGGTCCGGGTCCTCACCAAGATCCCGACTCTAGGGACAGTGTGTCATTTTTGACTCGATACACCCCACGAAGGAAACTTGAGGGCATATCAAGTAAGGTTTGCCTGCCCTAGTTTAGGCAAGCCTTCCTAATGACCCTTGGAGTGACGGTGTTCGCCAGCTACCTCATTGGCCTGCGCGAAGGGCTCGAGGCCACGCTCGTGGTGTCCGTTCTCGTCGCGTTCCTGGTCAAGGGCGATCGCAAAGACCGCCTTTTCCTCGTGTGGGCGGGGGTGATCGCCGCGGTGGTGCTCGCCGTCGGATTCGGCGCGCTGCTCACCTTCACCGCGGCTCACCTCGGACACCAGCAGCAGGAACTGTTCGACGCGATCACCTCGTTGCTCGCCACCGTCTTCGTCACCTGGATGATCTTCTGGATGCGCCGGGCCGCCCGGTCGCTCTCCGGCGACCTGCGCACCAAGCTCGGCGAGGCGATCCGGCTCGGTCCGGTCGCCGTGGCCGTCATGGCGTTCCTGGCCGTGGCCCGCGAGGGCCTGGAGACCTCGCTGCTGTTCTTCGCCTCCGTACAGGGCGCGACCACGAGCGCCACCCCGCTGATCGGCATCAGCCTGGGCATCCTCACCTCGATCGTGCTCGGCTGGGGCATCTACAAGAGCGCGCTCAAGGTCAATCTCACCAAGTTCTTCACCTGGACGGGGTTGCTGCTGATCCTGGTCGCCGCCGGCATCTTCAAGTACGGCGTGCACGACCTGCAGGAGGCCAACATCCTTCCGGGTCTCTCCACCCAAGCCTTCGACATCAGCGCCATCCTTCCCCCCGACTCCTGGTGGGGCGCGCTGGTCGCCGGCATGTTCAACATCACTCCGCAGCCGACCGTGCTGGAGACTATCGCCTGGGTCGTCTACGCGGTGCCCACGCTGATTCTCTTCCTTCGCCCGCAGTCCAAGCGCCCGGCGCCCGCCGTCACGACACCTGCCTAAATAGGAGCACCATGCGTACGTCCATCACCCTCGTCGCCGCCGGGCTGGCCTTGGCAGCACTGTCCGCCTGCTCCGGCGAGCCCCAGCAGGCGAGCACCGCCGCGAGCGCCGGCCCCGCCAAGGACAGCAAGATCGCTGTTGCGGCGAACGACACCGAGTGCAAGGTCGCCGTCAGCGAGGTGAGCTCCGGCACCTCCACGTTCGCCATCACCAACGGCGGCTCCAAGGTCACCGAGTTCTACGTCTACGCGCCGGGCGACCGGGTGATGGGCGAGGTGGAGAACATCGTCCCCGGCCTGACCCGCGACGTCATCGTCGAACTGCCCGCCGGCACCTACGAGACGGCCTGCAAGCCCGGCATGATCGGCGATGGCATCCGCAACCCGCTGAAGGTCAGCGGCGAGCACACGCCGCTGACCGACGACGCCATGCTGGCGGACGCCACCGCGAGCTACAAGCGCTACGTCAAGTCGCAGAGCGACACGCTGCTGGTCAAGACCCAGGAGTTCGTCGACGCCGTCAAGGCCGGCGACATCGACAAGGCCAAGGACCTCTTCCCGGTCGCGCGCACCTACTGGGAGCGCATCGAGCCCGTCGCGGAGATCTTCGGCGATCTCGACCCCGCCATCGACGCGCGCGAGGCCGACCTGGAGGAGGGTCAGAAGTGGACCGGCTACCACAGGATCGAGAAGGACCTGTGGATCAAGAAGGACGTCTCCAAGGACGGTTCGATCGCCGACAAGCTCATGACCGACGTCAAGACCATCGTGGACAAGTCCAACACCGCGGAGCTCTCCCCCGTCCAGCTGGCCAACGGCGCAAAGGAACTGCTCGACGAGGTGGCCACCGGGAAGATCACCGGCGAGGAGGACGTCTGGTCGCACACCGACCTGTGGGACTTCGACGCCAACCTGCAGGGATCCAAGGCGGCCGTCCAGTCGCTGCGCCCGGTGCTGGAGGAGCGCTCGCCCGAGCTGGTCAAGACGCTCGACGAGAAGTTCACCGCCGCCGAGGCCGCACTGGACTCCCACCAGAAGGGCGACGGCTGGAGGCTGCACAACGAGCTGTCCAAGGAGGAGCTGAAGGAGCTCTCCGACGCGATCAACGCGCTGGCCGAGCCGATCAGCAAGATCGCCGCCATCATCGTGAAGTGAGCCGCCCGGCCCGTGCCCGCCGTACGGCGGGCACGGGCGGCGGTACCCCTTCGGTCCTCTCTCCTGCGAACCTTGGATAGCGTCGAGGCCATGCGGCTTCATGTGGGATGCGCGATGTGGTCCAACACGGCGTGGCAGGGACGCTTCCTGCCCCATCCGCTTCCTCCGGGGGAGCGCCTGCGGTCCTACGCGACCTGGTGCAACGCGGTGGAGGGCAACACGACGTTCTACGCGACACCGACGAGGAGCACGGTGGAGTCGTGGGCCCGGCAGACCGCCCCCGGCTTCCGTTTTGTGGCCAAGCTGCCCAAGTCGATCACGCACGATCGCCGCCTCACCGGCGTCGACGAGGAGCTCCGATCGTTTCTAGAGGCGATCGAGCCGCTCGGGCCGCGAGCCCACGCCCTCTGGATCCAACTGCCGGCGTCGTTCGGCCCGACCGACCTCGGCGCCCTGGCGGGCTTTCTCCACCGGCTCCCCCGCTCGCACAGGTACGCCGTCGAAGTCCGCCACCGCGCGTTCTTCGACGACGCGCGATCCGAGCGGCTGCTCAAAGGCGTTCTCGCCGGCTCCGATGCCGAGTGGATCCCGTTCGACACCGACACCCTCTTCCGGAGTCCCCCGACCAGCGACGCCGAGCGAGACGCGTGGGCGAAGAAACCGCGCGTGCCACGGCGGGCGTTCGCCCTCACCGACCGTCCGATCGTCCGCTATCTCGGCCGGGACGACACGGCGCGCACGGTCGAGGGCTGGCAGCCGTGGATCGGCACGGTCGCCGGATGGCTGCGCGAAGGCCGCTCGCCGACGGTGTTCATCCACACCCCCGACAACGCCGACGCGCCGATGCTCGCCCGGCGTTTTCACGATGACGTGCGGGCGCTGCTGCCCGGGATCGAGCCGCTGCCCGAACCCGTTCCGGTCGAACCGCTGACCCTCTTCTGACCGATCGCGGCACCACCTGACGGAAGACGCCGCGCGCCGTAGGCCCGGACCGAGCTGATCGCGGCACCACCTGACGGAAGACGCCACGTGCCGGCGGCCCGGACCGTGCCGCCGGCGATGGCGTGACGGCCGGTCCGGCGTCATACACGGCGGGATCCGCCGCATGCCCCGACCTCCCGCTCCATGAGACGGAGGTCAGGGCAGGCCACCCCGGTGAGACGAGGGGTCAGCGGGGTCCGTCACCGTCCAGCACGCGCTGCCAGGCGGCGGCGAACAACTCCGGCAGCGGCCTGGCGGGCAGGAACTCACCGCTGACCTTGTCGCCGGAGAGCGTGAGCCCGTACGGCCCGGCCTTCCAGGTCTCCACCGGCAGGTGCGGCTTGTCCGCCTTCGCCCAGCCGCCCGGCAGGAACACGCCGCGCCCCGCGCGCGCCCGCTTGGCCTCCACCACCAGGCCGCGCCCGGCCAGGACCGCCACCGCGCCCTTGTGACGGGCCGGCGTCCAGCCGTTCCAGAGGCGGACGTTCTTGTCGGTGGGGGCGAGCAGCGCGAGCAGTTGGAGATAGAGGGCCGCCGGGTCCGGCTCAAGGCCCAGCCGCTCCCCCACCTCGGCCACGAGGTCCGGGACGACGGCCCGCGGGTTCGCCTCGTACGCGCCACCGGGCAGCGCACCGGACCGGATCCGCGCCGTCATGCGCCGGCAGGCGTCGTCGAGCAGCCATTCGACGGCGGTGAACTCCCGGCTGCCGTACCAGAGCGTGGTCATCAGGGTCTGGGAGCGGGAGTCCTCGGTGAACAGCGCGGGCCGGAAGAACAGCCTCGCACGGTCGTCGAACGAGGTGTTCCGGCCCAGGAGCGCGACGGTCAACCCGTCGTCGACGACGTCCGCCCCGAGAGGCTCACGGCTCCGATAGGGCTCGTCGCCGAAGAGCGCCCGCAGCTGTTCGGGCCGGTCACGTTCCCGTCCGGGCAGTCCCGCCTCCAGCAGCAGGCCCGGATGGGCCAGCCGTTCCCACAACAGGTCCACCGTGTCGCAGGCACCGTCTCGGACGGGGTCACCGGCGGGAAGTTCGGCATAGGCCCAGCGGACGCCCTTGGCGAGAGTGGTGAGGAGTTCTTTGAACTCCGGGACCCTCCTCTCGACGCCGGCGACGTCTACCATGTGACGCCCCCTCTCGAGCCAGGTGTCGAGGTCGGCGGTGAGGAGCGGAAGGCCGCGCGGGTCGGCGAGCGCCGCGCACAGATCGCCGCCGGACATCGTCGGCGTCCCCAGCGCCCTCGCCGCGGCCAGGGTCTCCTCGGGTATCCGCGGTCTGCGGCCGAACCGCTCGATCCACCCCTCGGCCACGTGCTCGGCGACGGCGCGCAGCCCGCCGGGCTCCCACAGCCGCTCCGGGTCTTCGGGCAGCGCGCCGGCCAGAAGATCGAGCCGCTGCTCGTCGGTCGGCTTGCCGAGCTCCACACGGGCGTCGTCGACCTCCGCGGCCTTGATCTGGAGGATGCCGCGTTCCGTCGCGTCGAGGAAGGGCAGCGTGTAGCTGCCGGCGCCGGGGATTCCGGCGAGGACGAGTGCGGCCGCGGCACGGCTCAGCCCGGTGCGTTCCGCGAGAAGGTCGACGGCCTCGCGATCCCAGGGCACCGGACCGCGCTCGCGGACGAGGGAGACGAGACGGCGCAACCGGCCGGCGTCGCCCCAGCCGCGCGGGACGCCGGCCACCGTGAGGACGGTCCCGAGGGCCGGCGGATCCGCCTCACCGGTGCGCAGGTCGACGAAACGACGCCCGACCTGGTGGACCCACCCCGTCGCGACGGCCGCACCGCTTTCGTCGCGGACGACGCTCCGCTCGGCCTCCACCACGCCGACGCGCAGCGGCGCGTCCGGGTCCGCGAACACGGTCTCGGCCCAGACCTCCAGCAGGGCCAGCAACCGTTCACGGCGTTCGGGGCGGGTCGAGGCGGCCGCCGCGCGAAACGCCACCCCGCCGATCCGGCCGATGAGCGATTCCCACCGAATCTGGGGCCACTTCGTGGCGCCGGCCTCCTCCATCTGGTCCTGACTCAGTGAGCCCTTCAGGAAGGCGTCGGCGACCTGGATGGATGACAGGGTTCTGTTGGCGCTGACGCTGCCGACCAGCCCGTAGAGCGCGTTGACGAGGGATTCGTCGTCCAGAGGATGCCGCATGAGCGCCCCCGCCGACGGCGTCCGGAGCAGCGGGCGCAGCGCGGGCACCCGCGCGAGGTTGTCCCTGCCCGGCCGGTCGACGAGCCTGCGCACCAGGGGCGCGAAGCCCGGGTCGGCGGCGAGCGCGGGGATGTCCTCATCCGCGTCCCGGTCCGACAGCCAGACGGAGAAGTCGAGGGAGGCGTCCGGCACCGGGGCCGCCACGGGCACCCCGTGCGCCAGGCAGGTCTCCAGGACCCGGACATCGATCTCGCGGCGGCCGTTGGAGAGCCCGTCCAGCCGCACCGGGACGCCGTCGGCGGCGAGCCGGGCGCTCATGGAGACGACGAGGGCGGCGAACTCCCGCGGCACGGTTCTGGCGTATCTGTCCCGGTGAGGCCGCTGAGCGTGCAGCACCGCCCGGCCGAGCCAGCCGGCCGCGCCGTCCGAGGGCTCCACGCCGTAGGCGTCGTCGCCGGTCAGGGCGGCGAGCGCCTCGCACTCTCCGAGGAGTTCCAGCCACCAGCCGTCGATCCCGTCGGCGGAGGGGAACAGCTCCAGCAGCATGCTCCGCACCCGGGGCGAGGCTTTCGCCAGCGAGACGAGCTCCGGGCGCAGCGCCTTCCACAGCTCCGCGGGGGCATGACGGAACGCGGGCAGCGGCAGCAGCCGCTCGATGAGGCGCCGCCGCTCGTCGGCCGGTTCGTTCCCGGCGGCCTCCGCGAGCGTCGTGATCTGGCGGGGCAGCTCCGGCCAGGGCGGCAGCCCGCTCCGCGTGCGGACCTCGGCCAGCTCGGCCAGCGCGTCGAGGGCGGGCTTGGGCTCGAACCGGTCTCGCAGCCCGGCCGCGAACCGGCCGGCGGTCTTGCCGCTCAGCGCACCGGCCGCCGCGAACTCCAGGTGGGCCGCGCACCATGAGGCGGCCTCGATCGGCAGTGAGTGCGTCTCTTCGGCCTCGCGCGCCCTGCCGAACGCGGAGGCGGCCCGCTTGGCGTCGCCCGCCCGCAGGAGTGCCCGGGCGGCATGCTCCCAGAAGACCGGCAGCTGCTCGACGGGCAGGCCGCGGGCCAACCGCCCGTAGATGTCCGCCGCGTCGCCGGACGTGGCGCGGGATGCCCGATGGAGGACGGGGACGGTGGCCAGAGCCGTCTTCGCACCGGCAGGGTCGTGGACCAGCGCCCATGCCGGGTAGGCCCTGGTCTCCAGCGCCTGCCGGGGTATCGGCTCGTGCACGGCGCCCCGGTCGTCACGGCAGATCAGCTCGTTGTCGTCGTCGAGGCTCAGCTCGTATCCGTTCCCGGCCGGAGCCCACTGCCGCGGGTCTGCCGGTGACGTCAAATCTCCCATGCCCGGCATGCTCGCAGACAAGGCCGACAAGATCCGCATTTGGGCGATCTCCCCAAGATTCCGGGGGCCTGCGGGCGGTCGGCGGCGGGGGACGCGCTTCGGCCGAACCCGGCTCCCAACGGCGGCGCCAGGACCGGCATTCCCGGGACCAGGACAGAAGGTCTTCCGTACGGTGGCGGCGAGGTGACGAGCAGGGCGTCGGTGGCGATGAGCGTGTCGGCCGGTCCGGTCACGCGTCGTGCCAGCCTCCGTCGATGCGCAAGGTCGCGCCGGTGATGTAACCCGCCACCGGGCTGGCCAGGAACGCGACGAGGTCGGCGTACTCGCGGGGCCGGCCGACGCGGCCGACGTCGTTGGGCGAGAGCCCGTTGACGAGGTTCGGCTCGATCTCCCGCCAGGTCTCCCCCCAGCCGTTCCGCCGACCCATGTTCACCAGGAATTCCTGGATGGCGGGGGTGAGAACGCCTCCCGCCGCGACGGAGTTCGACGTCACCCCGGAATGCCTCAGCTCACGCGAGAGGGACGTGGCGAGGGTGTTCCGAGCGGCGTTGGTCGCCGCGTAATGGGGCTGGCTCGCCGCGGGCAGCTCGCCGGTGACGCTGCTGATCTGAATGACCCGTCCCCATCCGCGCTCACGCATGCCGGGAACGAGGCGCTGGATCATTCGCACACTGGAGATGACATTTACATTGTAGATTTCGGCCCAGTCCTCGGGAGAGGAGCCGGTCCAGCTCATCGTCATGTCGTAGACGCCGACGTTGTTGACGAGGATGTCGACCGGCCCGCCTCCGGTCACCGCGGCCTCGACCGCGTCGGCGCCGGCGTCCGTGCCGAGGTCGCCGATGGCGACGGCGGCGTCACCGCCGTCCTCACGGATGGACGTGGCCACCGCCGCGGTCCTTGCCTCGTCCCGTCCGTGGACGACGACGGAGGCGCCTTCGGCGGCCAGCAGCTTGACGATCGTCTCACCGAGCCCGCTGCTCGATCCGGTCACGAGTGCCCGCTTGCCGCTGAGTCGCAAATCCATCGTGGTGATCTCCTTTACGCGCCCCCGACGCCTGTTCCGCGTTCGAGGGTTTTCCGGCGTTTGACGAGGTCCACCGCCCCGGGTGGACCATCGGGTCCAATATGCACGCCAAAAATTGGACTGGCAAGTCCAGTTCATTCGCCCGGCTCGACCCGTCGGAGGCGCGCGCGAGGGAGGCCCGATCCGGATCGGCGAGCACGCGAGCCCGCCGGCCGGAAACCGGCAGGACTGGCCCACCGCTGCAAATGTAGGCTAGCCTTACCTAAATTTCCTGATAGGGCTGTTCCTGAGGAGTACGGGTGGTTTTGGCGGCTTCGTCGGGACGAGATGTCCTGAGGCGTGCGATCAGGGGGCAACGGCGGGACGTCGCGCTCGGTTCACTCCTGGGAGCCGGGCACCAAGCCGGGGAGGCGCTGGTCCCCGTCCTGATCGGCATCGTGATCGACCAGGCCGTCGCCAGGGGCGAGGTGAGCGCGCTGCTGCTCTGGCTCGCCGTCCTCGCCGTGGTCTACGTGGGACTGTCGTACAGCTTCCGTTTCGGCGCCCGCGCCGGGGAACGGGCCGCCGAACAGGCCGGTCACGTGCTGCGCGTGGAGCTCGTACGGCGGGTGCTGCACCCCGGCGGCGGGGCCGAGAACGGCCGGCTGCCGGGCGCCCTGACCACGATCGCGACCGAGGACGCCAAGCGGGTCGGCGCCGTGAACCTGGCGGTGATGTTCGGGATATCGGCGATCATGGGGCTTCTCGTGGGTGCCGTGGTGCTGCTGTGGATCTCCCTCCCGCTCGGCCTGATCGTGCTGCTGGGAACGCCGGTGCTGCTCTGGCTCGGGCACCTGGTGAGCAAGCCGCTGGAACGTCGCAGTGAGGCCGAGCAGGAGCGGGCCGCGCACGCGTCAGGCGTCGCCGCCGACCTGGTGGCCGGGCTGCGGGTGCTCAAGGGCATCGGCGCCGAGGACGCGGCGGTCGACCGCTACCGGCGTACCAGCCGTGTCTCGCTGGTCGCCACCCTGCGCGCGGCGCGGGCGGAGGCCCTGCAGAACGGCACGGTGCTCGCCCTGACCGGGTGCTTCATCGCCGTCGTCGCGCTGGTCGGCGGGCGGCTCGCCGTCCAGGGCGACATCAGCCTGGGCCAGCTGGTCTCGGCGGTCGGGCTCGCGCTGTTCCTGCTCGGCCCGCTGGAGGTGTTCGCCTGGGTGAACGCCGATCTCGCCCAGGGCCGAGCGTCGGCGGCGCGCATCGCCGAGGTCCTGTCCACGCCCCCGGACGTCACGGCAGGCGGCGGGCGACTGCCGCTGCCGGTACGGGGTGAGGTACGGCTGCGCGGCGTCAGTCACGGCGGGCTGCGCGAGGTCGACCTGGACGTCGCGCCCGGCGAGCTGCTCGGCGTGGCCGCGACCGACCCCGCGGACGCGGCGGCCCTGCTGCGCTGCCTGAGCCGGCAGGCCGACCCCGAGGCCGGGGTGGTCGAGCTGGACGGCGTATCGCTGCGCGAGCTGGACCCGGCCGACCTCCGCCTGGCGGTGCTGGTGGCCGAGCACGACGCGGACCTGTTCGAGGGCACCCTGTGGAGCAATGTCGGCGCCGCCGGTCCCGGGTCGGCCGATCCGGGACCGGCGATGGCCGCGGCCGGAGCCGACGAGATCGTCCGGGCGATGCCCCGGGGCGGCGACACGGCGGTGAGCGGGCGCGGGCACTCACTGTCCGGCGGGCAGCGCCAGCGCGTGGCCCTCGCCCGGGCTCTGGCCGCCGACCGGGCCGTGCTGGTGGTCCATGATCCGACCACCGCGGTCGACGGGGTCACCGAGGCCGGCATCGCCCCCGGCATCCGTGAGATCCGCCGGGGCCGCACGACGATCCTGGTCACCACCAGCCCCGCGCTGCTCGCGGTCGCCGACCGGGTGGTGTTGCTCGACGGCGGCCGGATCACCGACACGGCCTCACACGCCGACCTGGTACGACGCCATGCCGCCTACCGGACGGCGGTCCTCGCGTGAGCGGCGGCCCCGGTACCGGGAAGGCCGAGACGACGACCACCACGGAGGACCACCAGATGCCGGATCCGGCCGGAGCCGACACCCCGGACACCTCACGGGACCGGGAGGCGGACGCGGCGCGGGCGCCGGAGGGGGCTCGGGAGCTGCTGCCCGTCGCGACCCCGGCCCGGACCCGCGCCGTCGTCCGCGAGCTGCTGCGCCCGCACCGGGGACTGCTCCTCGGCGGATTCGTCGTGATGGTCGCGGCGACCGTCGTGGGACTGCTCACGCAGCCGCTGCTGGGACACATCGTGGACCTGGTCACCGTCCGCCGCCCGGTCGAGGCGCTCACCATGCCGGCGGTGCTCCTGGTGCTCGTCGCGGTCGCACAGGGAATCACCACCGCGCTCGGGCTGTCGCTGATCTCGCAGCTCGGGGAGACCGTGCTCGCCCGGTTGCGCGAACGGTTCGTCGAGCGAGCCCTGGGTCTGCCCCTGGAGCAACTGGAGAAGGCCGGCTCGGGCGACCTCACCGCCCGCATCACCGGCGACGTCTCGCTGGTGGCCGAGGCCATCCGGAGCGCCCTTCCCGAGCTGGTCCGTTCGGTGCTGGCCATCGTGCTGACGCTGGGGGCGCTGGCGGTGCTCGACTGGCGGTTCATGCTCGCGGCACTGCTCGCGGTGCCGATCCAGGCGCACACCGCGCGCTGGTACGTGCGCAGAGCCTCCTCGATCTACGCCGAGCAGCGCGTCGCCACCGGCGTCCAGCAGCAGCAGTTGCTGGATACCATCGGCGGCGCCTCCACCGTCCGGGCGTTCCGGCTGGAGGATGAGCACACCGAGCTGGTCACCCGGCGATCCTGGTCCGCGGTGGAGCTGACGATGCGCGGGGTCCGGCTGATGCTGCGGTTCTACAGCCGTCTGCACCTGGGCGAGTACATCGGTCTGGCCGCGGTCCTGGTGGTCGGGTTCCTCCTGGTACGCAGCGGATCCACGTCCATCGGCACCGCGACGGCCGCGGCACTGTACTTCCACAGCCTGTTCACGCCGATCAACTCCGCGCTCGTGCTGATCGACGACGCGCAGTCTGCCGGCGCGAGCCTCGCCCGGCTGGTCGGGGTCGCCGACCGGCCGGTGGAGGAGCCGGAGCGGACGCGCGCGCGGTCGCCGGAACCCACCGCCCCGCTGGACGAGGTGGTGACGGTGACCGGGGTCGATCACGCGTACGAGCCCGGCCGGCCCGTGCTGCACGACGTGAACCTCACGCTCCGATCCGGGGAGCGCGTGGCCCTGGTCGGCGCCAGCGGCGCGGGCAAGACCACGCTCGCCAAGCTCATCGCCGGCATCCACCGGCCGACCACCGGTTCCGTACGGCTGGCCGTCGCCGGACCGCACGGGACCGGCCCCGCGGTGGCCCTGGTCACCCAGGAGGTGCACGTCTTCGCCGGGCCGCTCGCCGACGACCTGCGGCTGGCCGGCCCCGGCGCCACCGACGACGAGCTGCGCGAGGCTCTCACCCGGGTGGGCGCCCTGACCTGGGCCGAGGCCCTGCCCGACGGCCTGGAAACGGTCGTGGGCGAGGGCGGCCACCGCCTCACCGCCACGCAGGTCCAGCACCTCGCCCTCGCCCGGCTGGTCCTGGCCGGCCCGCCGATCGCCGTGCTCGACGAGGCGACGGCCGAGGCGGGCAGCGCCGGGGCCCGTGTCCTGGAGAAGGCGACCGAGCGGGCGATCGAGGGCCGCACCGCCCTGATCGTCGCCCATCGGCTCACCCAGGCCGCGACCGCCGACCGCATCGTCGTCATGGACGACGGCCGGATCGTGGAGAGCGGCGGGCACGACGAGCTGCGCGCCGCCGGCGGAACCTACGCCGCCCTCTGGGGGGCGTGGTCGGACACCCGCTTCGCCGCTCCTTCGCATGACACTGCACCACCCGCCGGCTCCCCCGCCCAGGACGCCGCCGCTCCCCTCTGACCTTCCACACCCAACGCGTCCACCGTCTGACGAGAAAACGAAGGACCCCCTGATGCTCCGCTCCCTGAGAGGCGCCCGGCTCGCCGCGGCGTTCGTCTCCATGCTGCTGCTCTCCGGTACCGCCGCCGCGTGCGGCTCCGGCTCCGGCTCCCCCGCCGCCGCTCCCGGCACCGCGGGCTCCGGCGCCGCCGCACCGGGGAGCGGCGCCTTCCCGGTGACGATCGAGAACAAGTTCGGCAGCACCACCATCACGTCCGAACCCCAGCGGATCGTCACGGTCGGCCTGACCGACCAGGACGCCGTGCTGGCCCTCGGCAAGGTCCCGGTCGGCACCACCGACTGGCTCGGCGGCTACAAGGGCGCCATCGGCCCCTGGGCGACCGGCAAGCTGGGCTCCGCCGCCGTGCCGACCATGCTCACCGACACCGGCACCGGACCGCAGGTCGAGAAGATCGCCGCGCTCGCGCCGGACCTGATCCTCGCGCTGTACTCGGGCCTCACCAAGGAGCAGTACGAGACCCTGTCGAAGCTGGCCCCGGTCGTGGCCCAGCCGAAGGAGTACAACGACTACGGCATCCCCTGGCAGGCGCAGACCGAGATCATCGGCAAGGCCCTCGGCAAGGAGGCCGAGGGCAGGAAGCTCGTCGAGGACGTCACCGCCTCGTTCGCGGCCGCAAGGAAGGAGCACCCGGAGTTCGCCGGGGCCGGTGCCGTGGTGGCCACGCCGTACGAGGGGTTCTTCGTCTACGGCAGCCAGGACTCACGCTCGCGCACCCTCACCTCGCTCGGCTTCACACTGCCGTCCGATCTCGACACCGTCATCGGTGACCAGTTCGGCGCCAGCATCAGCAAGGAGCGCAGCGACCTGCTCGACCAGAAGGCGATCGTGTGGACCGTGCCCGACCTCGTCAAGGGCCCGGCCGCGCTGCACGAGGACAAGCTCTACAAGGATCTGAACGTGGCGAAGGAGAGCCGCGAGGTCTTCATCGGGGAATCCACCGACTACGGCAAGGCCTTCTCGTTCGTCACCGTGCTGAGCCTGCCGTACGTCATCGAGCGGCTCGTTCCGCAGCTCGCGGCGGCCGTCGACGGCGACCCCGCCACGAAGGTGGAGGAGCCGGCGGCCTGACGCGCCACGAGAGAAGGAGGGCCGGGCCGCGAGCCGATTCGCGGCCCGGCCCTCCGCGTTCTCCGGGTGCCGTTCGGGATGATCGCCCGCCGTTCCCGAGCCGGAGGCCACCGCCGCGGCCCGGATCCCCGCCGACTCAACGGCGCCCGTTCCCCTGCCGGCCGCGCGTGGTGCTGCCGGGGGGTGCGTCACACGGGCGCCTGCCGTGTCCTGCGGATCACCGCGGCTCCGAGGGGGGCCAGGGTGATCTCTTCGGCGGCCGGCGTTCCGGTGAGGAGGTCGGTTCCCCGGCCGGTCAGGGGAACGGCGGCCGTTCGTTCGGCGTCGTGGTTGAGAAGGAAGAGGTACTCCTCCCGCTCGTCCGCGCGCACGACGCATTCGACCTGGGCGGGCACGCCGGGGAAAGGACTCTCCACGCCCGCGGCGCGCACCTCCTCCAGCAGCACCTCGGCGAAGGCCGTCTCCTCCAGCAGAGTGGCGACGTAGACGACCCGGCCGGAGCCGTAGGCGTTGGCGACGATCGCGGCGCGGCCCTTGAGCAGTCCGTCGGCGTAGACCGCCAGAGCGGTTCCCGTCTCGAGGTGGAGGTCCTCCCGCCACCAGCTCGCGGTCGTGGTGTGCCCGTCGGCGAACCGTACGGTGAACCGCTCGCCAGGGCGGGCCGGCCAGTATTCGTCGATCCTGGCCCCGATGAGATGGCGGAAGGCGCCGGGGTAGCCGTCCGGGCGGACCCGGTTGCACTCGTCCACCACCCCGGAGAAGAAGGACATCACGACGGTGCCGCCCGCGCGGGCGAACGCGGTGATCGCCTCCACGCCCCGGTCGTCGATGAGATAGGCGTTGGGCACGATCAGCACCCGGTAGGGAGCGAGGTCGCTGTGCGGGGAGACGACGTCGACGGCGTGGTGGCGCTCCCACAGCGGCGTGTAGTGGCGCATGACGGTGTCGGCGTAACCGAAGTCGTTGCGGGGCAGCCCGGCGACCTCCTCCAACCCCCACCAGCCGTTCCAGTCGAACAGGACGGCGACCTCGGCGCGGCCGGTCGTCCCCGCCACGGGTGCGAGGAGCTCGACCTCGCGGCCGAGGTCGGTGACCTCGCGGAAGGTCCGCGAGCCGGGCCCGGAGTGCGGCAGCATCGCGGAGTGGAAGCGTTCCTGGCCGCCGCGAGCGGCCCGCCACTGGAAGAACATGACCGAGTCGGCGCCGCGGGCCACCGCCTGGAGCGAGCCGAGCCGCATCCGTCCGGGCTCCTTGACCACGTTGAGCTTCCACTGGCTGACCGCGCCGGCCGCCTGTTCCATGAGCATCCACGGCTGCCCTCCCTTGAGGGAGCGGAACAGGTCGAACTGGAAGGCCGCCGACACGTGCGAGTCGGGATCGGCGGGGTCGGGGTAGATGTCCAGGGCCACGGCGTCCTGGAACGGAGCCCACCTCCAGTAGTCGGCGTTCCGGTAGAAGCGCATGAAGTTCGTCAGGACCGGGATGTCGTCGCGGAAGGAGCGGACGATGTCCCGTTCGGCGAGGTAGCACTCCAGGAGCGCGTCGGAGGTGAAGCGTTTGAAATCCAGGATGCGGCTGGGGTTCATCCAGGTGCGCGGGATGTTCGGCACCTCGATGTGGTCCCAGTCGGTGTAGACCTGGCTCCAGACGCGTGTCGTCCACGCCTCGTTGAGGGTGTCGAGATCGCCGTACCTGCGCTTCAGCCACCGCCGGAAGTTGGCCGAGCTCGCCTCGTTGTACGCCGTGGGGCCGTGCTCGTTGCCGATGTGCCACATCGCCAGTGCCGGGTGGAAGGAGTAACGCTCGGCGAGCCTGGTGGTGATGCCGGCCGCGTACCGGCGGTAGATCGGCGAGGAGGGGTCATAGTGCAGACGGCTCCCGAACCCGAACGGCTCGCCGTCCGCCATGATCGGGAAGACCTCCGGGTGCAGGTACGTCAGCCAGGCCGGGGGCGCCGCGGTCGGGGTGGCCAGGTCGACGGCGATGCCGTTGTCGTGGAGGAGGTCCATGACCTCGTCCATCCAGCCGAACTCGTACCCGCCGGGCTCGGGTTCGAGCGAGGCCCACGCGAAGACGCCGAGCGTGACGACGTTGACGCCGGCCTGCCGCATGAGCCGCACGTCCTCGCGCCAGACGCCGGGATCCCACTGTTCGGGGTTGTAGTCACCGCCGAACGCCAGGCCGCCGACGCGGTTCCTGAAGCCGTCCATTCGAGGGTTCGTCATGGTGGGACACTCCCGTGGTGATGCCGCTGAGCCGGAAACCCGCCGCGGGCCGAAGAACAGGACGACGAGCGGGGACGGTGCGGACCGGGCCTGGGCATCAAGGGATGCGGCGGCCGTGGACGTCGGGCACCCCTGATTTGCGGAGGAAATAGGCGTTGATCTGGTCGCGCCACTCCCGCGCGCAGCGGAGTTGCTCGTCGAGGAGGTCCGTCACCCGGGCGTGCAGTGCCGCCGGCACCGATCCGGTGCCGGCGAGGGTCTCCCACAGCGACCGGAGCTCGGCCACCCGCTCCACCCCGGCGAAGTGGGTGTCGTAGATGTGCTGGATGACGGTGGACCCGCTGTGCAGCACATGCCCGTACGGGACGTGGTGGAAGAACAGCAGCAGCTCGTCGGGGCAGCGCTCGAGCGACTCGTACACCTCCGACCAGGGCGGCGGGTACTGGCCGGTGAACCCGGTCCCGGTGGCGCGGGTGCGGTCCACCCCGACGCCGTCGCGGTCGGCGAAGTGGTAGGTGCCCCACGGCGTGTACTCGTACCCGTCGACGTCGGGACCGTAGTGATGCCCGGGACGCACCATGAACCCGACGCCGAGCGGCGCGGTGTAGCTCTCGTAGGTGCGCCAGGAGTCGTCCATCATCGCGTGCAGGGTGCGCCGCAGCCCCTCGGGATCGCCCGTCGCCACCGGTACGAAGGTGAGGTCGATCCATTCGTCGAGGATCTCGGCCGGATCCGTCCACGGCGCCCAGGCGAGCCGGCCGAACGCGTACAGGTTGGCCTGCGCGAGCGGGTGGCCGGTCCAGTATGCGTCGTCTCCCACGTTGGAGACCCCGACCAGGCCGCCGCCCCCGCCCGGCGCCCGCCCGTCGTGTTCCCCTCCCTCGCCGTCCGCCACCGCGCCGGCGAGGTGGGCCACGGTCGGGCCGGCGTGTCCCCAGGGGCGGAACCCGAGCACCTCGCTCCACATGGGGGCGAGATAGCACACGTGCCGCTGCTGACCGGTGTACTCCTGCGTCACCTGAAGCTCCACGGCCACGCGGGTGGCCGGCATGGCCGCGACGACGGGCGACACCGGCTCCCGTACCTGGAAGTCGATCGGGCCGTGCTTCACCTGGATGACCACGTTGTCCCGGAATCGCCCGTCGAGCCGGGCGAAGTGGTCATAGGCCGCGCGGGCCCGGTCGGTCGACCGGTCGCGCCAGTCCTGCCGGTGGTCGTACACGAAGGCGCGCCAGTGGACGACCCCGCCGAACGGCGCCAGCGCGTCGGCGAGCGCGTTCGCGCCGTCGGCGTGGTCGCGCCCGTACGCGAACGGTCCCGGCTGCCCCTCCGAGTCGGCCTTCACCACGTAGCCGCCGAAGTCGGGGATCGTCTCGTACACCCGCTCGGTGGTTCCCGCCCACCATGTCCGCACGTCCTCGTCGAGCGGGTCGGCGGTCGGCAACCCGCCGAGGACGACGGGCGAGGCGAAACCGACCGACAGATGCACCCGGATCCCGTACGGCCTCAGCTCGCCGGCGATCGCGGCGACGTCACCGAGCCGGTCCGTCAGCAGGTGGGCCTCCGTGGCGTGCACGTTCACGTTGTTCACCGTGATCGCGTTCACCCCGCACGCGGCCAGCAGCCGCCCGTAGGCCCGCACCCGTCCCAGGTCGCCGCGCGGGGCGCCGTCCCGCCAGAAGATCGAGCCGCCCGCGTAGCCGCGCTCGACCTGGCCCATCACCGGATGCACGTCGACGTGGTCCCAGTGATCGAGCATGCGCCGGGGCATCGCGGGCCGGTGATGCTCCGGCGGCCGGGCGGCCCCGAACGCCGTCTCGCCGAGCCGTACGACGTGGAACAGGCCGTGGAGCAGGCCTGCCGCCTCGTCGGCGAGCACCACCGTGACGCCGTCGTGGCGGGCGATCACGAACCCCTCGTCACCGATCGCGCGGCCGCCGGATTCGCCGGGTCCGCGGCGCCGCCGGAACTCGGCCTGGACCGTCTCGACGACGGCCGGCAGGGGCCCCGCCGCGGAGAGCGCGAACACGAGGTCGAACGGCTCGCCGGTCCGGTCACCATGTGTGTCCCGGTCGCCGGTCCCGCCGGGCGCGGAGTGCCGCACGCCGCCGCCGTACCGGGCGCAGGCCCGCGCCACCTCCTCCCCCACCGTGTCGACGAGGGGGCCGTCGCCGCGCACGAGCGTACGACGCGAGCCGATCGCCCGGAAGACCTCCGGCGGCAGCCACGCCGGGTGGACGTCGGCAGGTTCGTAGAGGGTCACAGGGCTCCTTCGGCCGAGGTGCGGGGCCGTCGGGGCGGCCGGTCCGGACGGGTGGTCTTCGGTGACGGGGGTCCGCGGCTTCAGGTCGTGAATCTGTCGCGGACCTCGGCGATCATCGGGCGGCTGTTCAGCAGAAGCATCGAGGCGAGCACCGACGCCAGCAGCACCGACGCCGCCTCGGAGGCGACCAGCGTGACGCCGGCCGCCACGATCAGGAGGCCGGCGTTGCCCAGCGTGGCCCGGGGGGAACGAGTGAGGAAGTACGCGGCCAGGCGGGCCACGTCCCTCGCCCGGAAAGCGAACAGGGAGGTGATCACCAGCGCGTTGGCGACCCAGAGGGTCGCCGCCAGCGCGATGAGGACCGACAGCACGGCCCACCACCCCGGGACTCCGGCGGCGGCGAGGTTCCCGAGGCTCGACCCGATGACGGCCAGCCACACCAGCCACGGGACCCAGAGCTTCACGACCCCGCGGACGTTGGCCCGGTAGCCGCGCCAGAACGCCGCCGCGGGATGAAGATCGGTGAGATCGCGGCGACGATGGTGCAACGCGTACAACGCGGCCGAGAGCGCGGGACCGGCCGGAAGCAGGCAGGCCGCGGCCAGCGGGACGTTGGCGGCGTCACGGTCGAGCAGAACCAGCCCGACCAGTCCGGGCACGACGGCGGTCAGGAGGAGGAGCTCGACCACGAGCAGGGTGTAGACGAGCGCGCAGGCGCGGGAGAGGGGTCCTTCCCCGAACCGGCGTCCGGCCGTCGCATCGATCATCGGGGAGACTCCGGCTCGGTCCGCATCACTGTCCTTCGCTCACCACACCGGCCGGTTCCGTCGCACCCGGCAGCCGGTGGCCCCGCACCGGGCGCGGCCGTCATCCGTGTTGCTTCTTGAAGCGCTCGTGGGCGGCGTTCACCATGTTGACGAAGGACGACATGTTCTTCCCTTCGAGCTCGGCGACGTAGGCGTCCCATTCGCCGAAGTCGCGCTTGCCGAGGATGAACATGACCGTGTTCTGGGTGACGTGGTCCTTCAGCGGTGTCTGCCACAGCGTCACCTGCTCGCGCTCCTCGTCGGTGAGCGGGTGCGGAGGCGGCACCGGCACGGGCTTCCTCGCGTTCATCACCTTCTGGAACGCCACCTCCTCCTCGGAGAAGGTCGACTGGAGGAGTTCGGTGGCCCCGCCGTAGGCGAAGACGCCGTTGGAGAAACCGAAGTCCTTCTGCAGGTGCTTCGGCGCCTTGGGATTGAGCCCGACGAAGTCGACGTCCGATGCCAGCTTGTACTTCCCGGACGCCTCCTTGGTATAGGTGACCCCCTCGACACCCCACTTGGAGAACGCCTGACCCGCATCGGAGTACCAGAGCCAGTCGATGAACTGCATCATGGCGACGAAGTTCTTGCTGTCGCGAGCCTTCTTGGAGATCATGACGCCGTTCTCCAGGCGGGTGTTCCCCGCCCCGTACTTGATGGGTCCGAGCGGGCCGACGGGTAAGGGGATCTTGACGAGCCTGGCCTCCGGATTCGCCTTCTCCAGCGGCGGCCGATACTCGTTGACCAGCGTCTGCGCGTTCGAACTGATCACGAAGGACTTGCCGGACACCAGCTTCTGGATCGCCAGGTCGTCGGCCTGCGTGAAGCTCTCCGGGTCGAGCAACTCCTCCTTCACCAGCGTGTTGAGGTACTGCAGCATCTGCTTGTACTGCTCCATGGCACCGGTGAAGGCGAATTTCTGGACAGCGGGGTCCCACATCACCCCTTCCCCGTAACCCCAGCCGCCGGGGGCGCCGTAGGAGATGCCGATGATGTTCAGCAGGTTGGCGCCGGGCGTGAGGGTTCCCCAGCGGTCGGACAGGGGGTAGGAGTCGGGGTATTCCTCCTTCAGCGCCTTCAGCACGGTGCGCAGTTCCTCCCAGGTCTGCGGAATCTGGAGGCCGAGCTTTTCGAGGATGTCCGCACGGACCGCCAGGGAGTAGTCCACCCAGGGGTTCTCGTGGAGCCCTGGGAGCACGTAGAAGCGGCCGTCCGACTGCCGGAGCGTGTCCAGGTCAGGCTGGAGATTCCACTTGGCGACCTTCTCCTTGAAGTTCGGCATCAGGTCGAGATAGTCGCTGACCGGGAGGATCGCGCCGGAGGCGACGAAGGGGGTCTCCTGAGCGGGGTACGTCTTCGGGATGATGAGCGGGGCGTCACCGGCGCCGATCACCAGGCTGCGCTTGTTCTCGTAGTCGCTGAGCGGCACCACACTCGACTGGAACGTCACGTTGGTCCGCTTGGTGAGCTCCGACCAGAACAGCCAGTCGTTCTTGATCGGGTAGAACGGGTGGTTGTTGTAGAGGACGGTGAACGAGAGCGGCGCGGCTGCCTTGAACTGGCTACCGGCGCCGTAGTTGGGCATCGCGCCGTCCCGGTTCGCCGAGAGGTTGTCGGTCTGCGGCTTGGAATCGTCACTGCCGCAGCCGACGAGTACGGCGAAGGCACCTATCGAGACCATCGCCTGACGCCGGTTCATCTGGTACATGGGAGTCCTTTCTCTCAAAACGAGTGGGGTGGAGAGCGACCGAGGCGGGGCCTATCCCTTGACCGCGCCGAGCGTGACCCCCGTGACGAAGTACCGCTGGACGAAGGGGTAGATCCCCAGGATGGGGAGGATGGTGAGCACCATCGTCACCGCCTTGATGTTGGCGGCCACCGTCATGTTCATGGCGTCGGCGCCGACGGACGACGCGCCGGTGGCTCCGGCGATCAGGTTGCGCAGGAAGACGGTCACCGGGAAGAGATCGGACTGACTCATGTAGAGGAAGGCGGAGAACCACGAGTTCCAGAACGCGACGGCGTAGAAGAGCACCATCGTGGCGATCACCGCCTTCGACAGCGGCAGCACGATCCGGAGCAGGATGCCGTAGGTGCTCATGCCGTCGATCGCGGCGGCCTCCTCCAACTCGACCGGCAGTCCCTCGAAGAACGCCTTCATGATCAGGAGGTTGAAGACGCTGATGGCGTTCGGCAGGACGATGGCCCAGAGGCTGTCCTTCAGCCCGAGGCTGGTGATCAGGACGTAGTTGGGGATGATGCCGCCCGAGAAGAACATGGTGAAGACGGCGATCCCGATCAGGAACGTGCGGCCCTTGAGATGTCTCTTGGACAGGACGTAGGCGTAGCAGGTGGTCATGAACATCGCGATCAACGTGGCGACGACCGTGTACACCACCGTGTTGCGGTAGTTCGTCCAGAACGTCGGGTCGGAGATCACGTATTCGTACGTGGTGAGGGTGAACCCGCGGGGGATGAGGTTGACCTGACCCGACCGGATGAAGTTCTCGTCGCTCAACGAGCGGGCGACGACGTTGAGGAAGGGGTACAGGGTCACGATCACGACGCCGGTGAGGATGACGGCGTTGACTCCCTGGAATACGCGGTAGCCCCTGGTCCTGTCCATGGTCACCACAGGCTCGTCCCCACTGTGCGACGGGAGATCAGGTTCGCCGACAGGACCAGGGTCAGTCCGATCAGGGCCTCGAACAGGCCGATCGCCGTGGCGTAGCTGAAGTTGTTGGAAACCACACCCATGCGGTACAGGTACGTGGAGATCACGTCCGCGGTCGGGTACGTCAGCGGGTTGTAGAGCAGGAGGACCTTCTCGAACCCGACCGCCATGAACGCGCCGATGTTCAGGATCAGCAGGACGACCGCGGTCGGCCGGATGCCGGGCAGGGTCACGTGCCAGGTCTGCCGCCAGCGGCCGGCGCCGTCGATCCGGGCCGCCTCGTACAGCTGGTCGTCGATGGTCGTGAGCGCGGCGAGATAGAGGATCGTCCCCCACCCGACGGTCTGCCACATCTCCGAGGAGACGTAGATCGTACGGAACCATTCCGGCTGCTGCATGAACGTGATGGGATCGTCGCCCGCCACGCGCAGGATCTGGTTCACCGGCCCGTCGCCCGACAGCAACTCCACGACGAGGCCGGCCACGACCACGATCGAGAGGAAGTGCGGCAGGTAGGACACCGACTGGACGAACCGCTTGAGGCGCCGGTGCCGGACCTCGTTGATCAGCAATGCGAGCACGATCGGCATGGGGAAGCAGAACAGCAGGGTCAGCGCGCCGAGGACCAGCGTGTTGGTGAACACCTGCCAGAACGTCGGGTCGTTCAGGAACATCCGCACGTAGCGCAGACCCACCCACTCCTCGCCCAGCACGCTGCCGCCGGGCTCGAACTTCCGGAAGGCGATCACGTTGCCGATCATCGGCAGGTACCGGAATATCGCGAAGAACAGCAGCGGGAGAATCGCCAGCGAGTACAGCTGCCAGTCGCGACGGAGCGCCTGACGCCAGGTACGGCGGGGGGCGCGATTCCGGGCGGGATCGGGCTTCGTCTCGTGGGGATCCCGGGTGCCGGATGACACGTCGACCGTCCTGACCGTGCTCATCCCGGTGCCTCCGGTGAACGCGCCGGCGGCCGCGGCCGGCGCCCCACAGGCTGGGTGGTCTTCTCGGCCGGTGTTCCGGGTGGATGGGGCGTCTCGTCTCGGCCGATGGGATCGGACCGGATATCTCGCCATCGTGCGGAATCACTCGATGTGGCGCTCGTGTCGTGTGACGGCTGATCGCTCATGCATCCCCTCGGCCGACGACGGCGTCACCCCACGCTGTCAGCGGACGGCGTCATCGTGGGGGCTGAAACTTTCAGAATGGTGCATTAATATTTCGGAAACATAGGCGTACCCACACGAATACGTCAAGGGCGCGTCGAGCCGGACAGTCAAGGAGCCGTCCGCTCGCGGCCCGGCCCGAGGCTCGACGTCCGGGAGCTCGCGGTCTCGCCGCTGTTCACGGACAGGTGGCGGGCGAGGAACGGCCTTACCCGGCACCCGCTCCCGTCACGAGCGGACGCCGACTGAAGCCTGGCTGAAATGTGGGTTATGTCCGGACCCATCGTGGGGTGGCCTGACCGTCGCGGGTGGTGCCGGTGACGCTCGCGCCGTTCACCGCCCGGGCTAAACCGTTGGACAACTCCTCCACCCACGGCCATCGTTGGCGGCATGAAACAGGAGGAGATCTGGAACGTCGATACCGCTCGGAGCTATGACACACCCGGCACCGGCATGTTCGCGCCCGAGGTCTTGGAGCCGACCGTGGACCGCCTCGCCGAACTCGCGGGCACCGGGCGGGCACTCGAGTTCGCCATCGGAACCGGCCGCGTGGCCGTGCCCCTCGCCGAGCGAGGAGTGCCCGTCACCGGCATCGAACTGTCACCCCCGATGATCGACCAACTGCGAACGAAGGTAGACGAAGCGACGATCCCGGTGGTCGTCGGCGACATGGCGACCGCCCTCGCCCCGGGGAAGTACGCGCTCGTCTACCTCGTCTTCAACACGATCTCCAATCTGCTCACGCAGGCCGAGCAGGTCGAGTGCTTCCGCAACGCCGCCCGCCACCTCACACCCGGCGGCCGGTTCGTGATCGAACTCTGGGTACCCGAGCTGCGCAGGCTCCCGCCGGGCCGGCAGGCCACGGTCTGGCTCTGCGAGCCCGGCTACATCGGCTTGGACACCTACGACGTCCTGCGCCAGCACGCCGTGTCGCACCACTTCAGGTTCGACGAGAGCGGGCAGACCCGGCTGTCCCGTAGTCCGCACCGCTACATCTGGCCGGCCGAGCTCGACCTCATGGCCCAGTTGGCCGGGTTCGAGGTGGAGAGCAGGCACGCCGACTGGTCCGGAGCCGACTTCACCGCCGACTCGCGTTCCCACGTGTCCGTCTACCGCATCCCGCCGGACCACCAGCTTCGCCCGGAGCCGAGCGGAACGCGGTAAACCCTGATTCCCGTACGCGCGTTCCCCGGGTCAGCCCTCCTGCTCCACAAGACTCTTCGGGCGCATGTCGGTCCAGTTGGCCTCGATGTGATCCAGGCACTCCTGACGGGTGGCGGGGCCGTGGACGACGGTCCAGCCGGCCGGGACGTCGACGAACTCGGGCCACAGGCTGTGCTGCCCCTCGTCGTTGACCAGCACGGAGTAGACACCGTCGGGGTTCTCGAACGGGTTGCTCATATCGGCTTCCTCTTCCTCTTGTGCGTGAATGAGTTGATCTGGCGTCGTACATGGGAACGCGCCGGTCCATCGGCCGGTTCGGTTCAGCGGCCGGCCTCCAGCACCTCCGCGCGGTCCACCAGGGCCCGTAGTACCCGGAACCAGGTCTCGGCGAGGTCCCGGACCGCCTCCTCGGTCAGCACCCCCGAGGCGTAGGACCAGGAGGCGACGAACTCCGGCCCTCCGGCCCGGTCCTCGGTCAGGGCGTTGACGGTGAGGGCGTGCGACATCGGCATCCGCGGATCGTCGCCCAGCTCCGCGGCCTCCGACTCGGCCGCCCACGACCAGTCGGTCGCCTCGGGGAGGCCGAAGCGGCCCAGGTAGTTGAACTGGATCTGCGGCTCCCGGTGGCGGGCCAGCTCCGGCCCGGTCACCGGGTTCAGGTGCCGCAGCAGGCCGTGGCCGATGCCGGCGGCGGGCAGGGAGGCCAGGTGTCCCCCGATCCGGGCCAGTGCCTCGTCGAGCGCGGGACCGCCGGCGAGCGCGTCGGCCAGGTCCACGGCGCCCGGGTCCAGGCGGACCGGGACGACGCTGGTGAACCAGCCGACCGTGCGCGACAGGTCCGCGTCGCCCGCCAGCTCCTCCTGGCGGCCGTGGCCCTCCAGGTCCACCAGCACCGCGTCGCCGGGACCCCGCACGCCCGCCCGGCGGCGCCAGTTGGCGACGGCCAGTGCCAGGGCGGTCAGCAGCACGTCGTTGACGGTCGCCCCGAAGGCCGCGGGCACCCGGCTGAGCAGCGGCGCCGTACGGTCCGCGGGCAGGGTGAGGGACAGGTGCCGCGAGGTGGCGACCACGTCCCGGTCCGGGTCGAGGGCCCGCGCCACGGGAAGCGGGTCGTCGGCTGCGAGGATCGAGGTCCACAGCGGCAGTTCGTCCTCGCGGGCCGGATCCGTGGCCCGCTCGCCGAGCAGCTCCGACCAGCGGCGGAACGACAGGCCGACCGGAGCCGGCACCGGCGGCCTGCCCGCCTCGACGTCCTGCCAGGCGGCGGCGAGGTCAGGCAGCAGGACGCGCCAGGACACGCCGTCCACCGCCAGGTGGTGGATCAGCAGCAGCAGCCGTCCGGGGCGTTCGCGTCCGGCGTCGAACCAGACCGCCCGCACCATGTCGCCCGTCTCCGGGTCGAGACGGGACCGGGCGGCGCGGGCGTGCTCGGCGATGACCGCGCGGAGCGCCGTGTCCTCAACGGCCGCGCCGGCCGCTTCGCCGGTCGGCGCGTCGAGTGCGGACGTGTCGACCCGGACGAGCCAGGACGCCACGTCCACCGTGCCCGGGGCGGGCACCCTCAGCGACCACCGCTCGGCGCCGTCCCCGCCGAAGGACGCGCGTGTCCGCTCCAGGCGGGCCCGCAGCATGTCGTGCCGGTCCGCGACGGCCTGGAGCACGGACCTGAGTCCGGGCTCGTCCAGGGTCGCCGGGGTCTGCAGGAGTGCCGCCTGGTGGTACCCCCGGATCGGACCGCCGCGCTCCCGCATGGCGTGCATGATCGGGGTCAGCGGGACCACGCCCGTTCCCTCCCCCGTCCGGCTCCCGGTGTCCGGGCCCGACGCGACGGCCACGGCGGCCAGACCGGCGACCGTGCGGTGCTGGAAGACCTCGCGCGGGGTGACCCTCAGGCCCGCCGCGCGGGCCCGGCTGACCAGCCGCATCGCGACGATGCTGTCGCCGCCGAGGCTGAAGAGGTCGTCGTCGGCGCCGATCTCGGACAGGCCGAGCACCTCGGTGACGACCGCGGAGAGGGCGCGTTCGACGTCGCCCGACGGCTTGCGGCCGCCGGCGGCGGACGTGAACTCCGGCACCGGGAGCCTCTTCCGGTCGAGCTTGCCGTTGGGCAGCAGCGGCAGCTCCTCCAGGATCACCACCGCCGCCGGGACCATGTAGTCCGGCAGGAGCGCCGCGACGAACGCGCGCAGGGCGGCCGGGTCAGGGAGCCCGGTGTTCCCCGCCGAGGCCGGGATCGGGGTCCCGCTGTCCCCGGCCGGACCCGGGGACGCGCCGCTCCCGGCCGGGACGACGTAGGCGGCCAGTTGCCTGACCCCGGGCCGGTCCTCGCGGGCGACGACCACGACCTGGGCGACCGACTCGTGCCGGTCCAGTACGGCCTCGATCTCGGCCGGCTCGACGCGGAACCCGCGGATCTTCACCTGGTCGTCGGCGCGCCCGCCGTACTCCAGCCGCCCGCCGTCGTTCCAGCGGGCCACGTCGCCGGTGCGGTACATGCGGCTGCCCGGCGTCCCGAACGGGTCGGCGACGAACCGCTCGGCGGACAGGCCCGGACGGCCGAGGTAACCGCGGGCCAGGCCCGCGCCGGCGAGGTACAGCTCACCGGTGACCCCCGGCGGAACGGGCCGCAGGGCGGCGTCGAGCACGTAGGCGCGGGCGTTGCCGACCGGGCGGCCGACCAGCGGAGACTCGCTGTCGCGGATCCGGGCGACCAGAGCGTCCACGGTGGCCTCGGTGGGACCGTAGAGGTTGAACGCCTCCGTGGAGCGCAGACCGGCCAGGTCGCTCCAGAGCGAGTCCGGTACGGCCTCACCCCCGACGCCGACCACGGCGAGCGGGCACTCACCGTCCTCGATCAGGCCGAGGCCGGCCATCTGCGCGAAGAACGAGGGCGTGACCTCGATGAAGTCCAGCCCCTGCTCGCGGATGGCCGCGACCGTCAGCTCGGGGTCGCGGCGCGTCTCGTCGTCCACGATGTGCAGCGCGTGCCCGTCCAGCAGCCACAGCTGCGGCTGCCACGACGCGTCGAAGGAGAACGACCAGGCGTGGCCGACGCGCAGGTGGCGGCGGCCGGTGGCGCGCTTGGCCGGGTCGTGGAGCGTACGGCGGTGGCTGTGGAAGAGATTGACGACGCCGCTGTGACAGACCACCACACCCTTGGGACGGCCGGTGGAGCCGGAGGTGTAGATCACGTACGCCGGGTGCCGCGGGTCCGGGGCGGTGGAGAGGTCGTCCGCGGATTGCAGGGCGAGCCGTCCGGCGGTTTCGAGGGTGTCGAGCCGCAGTCGCGGCACCTCGCTGTCCGGCAGGGCTCCGGCGAGCTTCGCGCTGGTCAGGATCAGCCGGGGCCGGGCGTCGTCGAGCATGTCGAGTATCCGCCCGGCGGGCAGGTCCGTGTCGACGGGCAGGTAGGCCGCGCCCGACTTCAGCACGGCGAGGATCGCGAGCATGAAGTCCGCCGAGCGCGGCAGCGACAGGACGACGATCTCCTCCGGGCCCGCGCCGTGCTCGACGAGCAGGCGGGCAAGCCGGTTGGCGCGCTCGTTGAGTTCGGCGAAGGTCCAGGCGACCGTGCCCGAGACGACGGCGACGGCGTCCGGGGTGGCGGCCGCCTGGGCCTCGAAGAGCGCAGGGACGGTGGCGGGGGCGCCGGGCGCCGCCGTCAGGCCGGTGTCGTTCCAGGTCTCCAGGACGGTGTGGCGGTCGGCGGGGCCGAGGATGTCGACCCGGCCGAGGAGCTGTCCGGCGTCGGCCGTCATCGCCTCGAAGAGCCGCACCATCGAGGCGGTCATGCGCTCGGCCGCCGCGCGGTCGAACAGGTCGGGCCGGTACTCGGCGGTGAGGACGAGCCGGTCGGCGGGCTCGACCGCCCAGGCGAACGGGTAATGGGTGGAGTCCCGGTGGTCGCGCACGACGGTGCGCAGGCCGCCGCCGGCCCCGAGCGCGGGCCCTCCCGCGTCGGGGTAGGACTCGAACACGACGAGCGTGTCGAAGAGCTCGCCCAGCCCCGCCCGCCGCTGGATGTCGGCCAGGCCGTGGTGCTGGTGGGCGATGAGCCGGGACTGCTCGTCCTGGAGCCGGTCGAGGAACGCCGACAGGGACTCGCCGTCACGGACGCGGACCCGGACCGGGACCGTGTTGATGAACAGGCCGATCATCGACTCGACGCCGTCCAGCTCCGGGGGCCGCCCGGAGACGGTCGCGCCGAAGACCACGTCGTCGCGGCCGGTGAGCCGGGACAGCAGGATGCTCCAGGCGCCCTGGACCAGGGTGTTGACGGTCAGGCTGCGGGACCGGGCGAGAGCCGTCAGCGCCTCGGTCAGCTCCCGGGTCAGGTGCGTGGTGTGCGTCTCGGGCACGATCGGGGCCCGGTTCGGATCGGCGGGCACCAGGTGGGTGGGTTCCTCCAGTCCGTCCAGTGCCTCGGCCCAGGCGTCGGCGGAGACCTCGGCGTCCTGTCGCGCGAGCCAGGCGAGGAAGTCCCGGTACGGGGCCGGCGGCCCGGAGGGATCCGCCCTCCGGCCGAGCGGATCGGAGGAGTCCGCGCCGTGGGCGTACAGCTCGGACAGCTCGCGCATCAGCTGCGACACCGACCAGCCGTCCAGCAGCAGATGCTGGTGCGACAGCACCAGGCGGTGCCGTCCCGAGGAGAGGCGGGCCAGCATCAGCCGCAGCAGCGGCGGCTCGGAGGGCGTGAAACGGCGCCGTTCCTGGGCGAGACAGCGAGTCCACCGGGCTTCGTGGTCCGCCTCGTCCAACCCCGAGAGGTCCACCTGGCGCCAGGGCAGGGTGACCGTGCGCGGGACGACGGCCACCGGACGGCCCGAGGACAGGTAGCGGAAGCCGGCGCGCAGGTTGTCGTGCCGGTCGAGCAGCGCCTGCCCGGCCTCGCGCAGCCGGGCGGCGTCGAGCGGGCCGTCGAGGTCGTACGACACCTGGACCGTGTAGACGTCTGGCCCGTCGGCTCCGGAGTCGAACGAGGCGTGGAACAGCAGGCCCGCCTGGAGCGGCGTCAGCGGCAGGATCTCCGCGTCCCCCGCCGGCAACCCGGCGCGCTCGTCGTCGGTGAGCGTGACGAGGGCGGCGTACGCGGGGGACGCGAGGGACGCGCCGCCCGGCGCCCCGGCGACGGCGGCCAGCGCGGCGACCGTCTTGTGCCGGAAGACGTCCCGGGGGCTGATCACCAGCCCGGCCGCGCGGGCCCGGCCGACCAGCTGCATGGCGACGATGCTGTCACCGCCGAGGGTGAAGAAATCGTCCTCGGCGCCGACCCGTTCGAGGCCGAGGACGGCGGCGAACAGCTCGCACAGCAGTTCCTCGCGTGGGGTGCGCGGGAGGGTATCGGTCACCTCGGCCGCGAAGTCGAACGCCGGCAGTGCCCTGCGGTCGAGCTTGCCGTTCGGGGTGAGGGGAACGGCCTCCAGGGTGACGAAGGCCGCCGGGACCATGTGCTCGGGCAGCGCGGCGCCGGCGTGGTCGCGCAGGGTCGCGGCCCCGGGGGCGTCCCGGCCCCCGGCCGGGACGACGTAGGCGAGCAGCCGTTCCTCGCGGACGACCACCGTGGCGTGCGCCACCGCCTCGTGGCGGGACAGCACCGCCTCGATCTCGCCGAGCTCGATCCGGAAGCCCCGGACCTTGACCTGGTCGTCGGCCCGCCCGAGGAACTCCAGCGACCCGTCAGGACTCCACCGCGCCAGGTCTCCCGTGCGGTACATGCGCGTGCCGGGGGCGCCGTGCGGGTCGGCGACGAACCGCTCACCGGTCAGCGAGGGACGGTCCAGGTAACCCCTGGCGAGCTGGACGCCCGCCAGGTACAGCTCCCCGGCCACGCCCGGCGGCACCGGGCGCAGCGCGGCGTCCAGCACGTACGTCCTGGTGTTCCACACCGGCCGTCCGATCGGGACGCCTCCCGCTCCGGGCAGGACCCGGACGGCGGTCACGTCGACGGACGCCTCGGTCGGCCCGTACAGGTTGTGCAGCTCGGCGCCGAGCACGGTGTGGAAGAGGGAGGCGAGGTCGGCGGGCAGCGCCTCCCCGCTGCACATCACCCGGCGCAGCCCCCCACACCGCGCGGCGCCCGGCTCCCGCAGGAACGCCCGCAGCATCGACGGCACGAAGTGCACCGTGGTGATCCGCTCGTCCTGGATCAGCCCGGCCAGGTACGCCGGGTCCCTGTGGCCCTCCGGCCGTGCCACCACCAGCGCCGCCCCGGTGATCAGCGGCCAGAAGAACTCCCACACCGACACGTCGAAGCTGGACGGCGTCTTCTGCAGCACCCGGTCCTCGGCGGTCAGGCCGTAGGCGTCCTGCATCCACAGCAGGCGGTTGACGATGCCCTCGTGCGGCACCACCACACCCTTGGGACGGCCGGTGGAACCGGAGGTGTAGATCACGTACGCCGGGTGCCTGGGGTCGTACGACCCGGGCAACTCCCCGGGCGGCCCGTCGGGCAGTCCGTCGCTCAGCACGCAGACCGGACGGGCGTCGTCGAGCATGAACGCGACGCGTTCCCGGGGGTAGTCGGCGTCCAGCGGCAGGTACGCCGCGCCCGTCCGGTGCACCGCCAGGAGGGCGACCACCAGTTCCGTCGAGCGCGGCAGCGCCACCGCCACCGTGCGTTCGGGGCCGGCGCCCATCCCGGCCAGCGTCCGTGCCACGCGTTCGACCCGGGCGTCCAGCTCCGCGTAGGTCAGGCGCTCCTCGCCGGAGACCAGGGCGAGCGCGTCCGGCGTCCGTGCCGCCTGGGCGCGGAACAGCTCCGGCAGGGTGGTCGCCTCCACCGCTCGCGCGGTGTCGTTCCACTCGCCGACGACCAGCTCGCGCTCCCGCTCGTCCAGCACCTCCAGTTCGCGCACCGGGCGGCCGGGGTCGGCGACGACCTGGTGCAGCAGCCGCACCAGCCGCCGCGCGATCCGCTCGACCGTGTCGTGGTCGAACAGGTCGGCGCTGTACTCGATCCAGCCCTGGATGCCGTTGCCGTCGCCCTGCTCGACGAAGTCGAAGCTCAGGTCGAACTTCGCGGTCTCCTGGCCGAGCGGTTCCGGCCTCGCGGACAGCTCCGGGAGGTCGGGGGCCACGCCCCGGCCGGTCAGGTAGACGACCATCACCTGGAACAGCGGGTGCCTGGCCAGCGAGCGGACGGGGTTGATCGCCTCCACCAGCCGCTCGAACGGCAGGTCCTGGTGCTCGTAGGCGGCCAGGTCGGTCTCGCGCACCCGTGCCAGCAGCTCGCCGAAGGTCGGCGCGCCGGACAGGTCGGTGCGCAGCACCAGGGAGTTGACGAAGAAGCCGACCAGGTCCTCCAGGCTCTCGTCGACGCGTCCGGAGATCGGCGCGCCGAGGGGGATGTCCTCCCCCGCTCCCAGCCGGTGCAGCAGTGCGGCGACGGCGGCCTGGGCCACCATGAACATGCTGACGCCCTGGTCTCGGGCGAGCCGTCGCAGGCCGCGCTCCAGTTCGGGGTCGAGCGACAGGCCGACCACCCCGCCTCGGTGACCGCTCTCCTGGGGGCGCGGCCGGTCCGTCGGGAGCGTCAGCTCCTCGGGCAGCTCCGCCAGGGCGCGCCGCCAGAAGGCGAGCCGGCGGGCCTGCGGGCTGCCGGGGTCGTCGGCGTCGCCGAGCACGTCGCGATGCCAGAGGGTGTAGTCGGCGTACTGGACCGGCAGCGGCGCCCACCCCGGCTCCCGGCCCTCGACGCGGGCGCGGTAGGCGATGGCGAGATCGCCCCACAGAGGCCGGTCCGACCACTCGTCACCGGCGATGTGGTGAACCACCAGCAGCAGCACGTGCTCCTGCGGCGCCACCTGGAACACCCAGGCCCGCAGCGGCGGTTCGCGGTCGAGTTCGAAGCCCTGCCCGGCCGCCTCGGCCAGCCTTCCGGGAAGCTCGGCCTCGGTGACCCGTTCGGTGTGGGTCACGACGTGGACCAGGCCGGGGTCGAGAACGAGCTGGTGGGGGTGTCCGTCCCGTTCGGGGAACACCGTGCGCAGGCTCTCGTGCCGGATCACCAGATCCCGCACCGCGGCCCCCAGGGCGTCCGCGTCCAGCGGGCCCGACAGCCGCCAGGCCATCGGGATGTTGTAGACGGGGCTCGGGCCCTGGAGCCGGTGCAGGACCCACAGCCGCCGCTGGGCGAAGGACAGCGGCGGGAACTCCGGCCGGACGGCGGGCAGGAGGGCGGGCATGCCGCCCGGCTTCTCCTCCCGCAGCCGTTCGGCGAGCCGGGCGACGGTGGGCGCCTCGAAGATCGCACGAAGGGTGATCTCGGCGCCCAGGGCCGTGCGGATGCGGCTGATCAGCCGCATCGCCAGCAGGGAGTGGCCGCCGAGGGCGAAGAAGTCGTCGTCGACCCCCACCTGGTCCGCCCCCAGCACGGCGGCGAACAGCTCGCACAGGATCTCCTCGCGGGCGTCGCGGGGGCGCCGCCCGGACGTGGCGGCCGCCGGATCCGGGGAGGGGAGCGCGAGGCGGTCCAGCTTGCCGCCGCCCGTCCTCGGCAGGGCCGTGAGCCGCACGAAGGCCGCGGGGACCATGTGCTCGGGCAGCGCGGCGGCGAGGTGCGCCCGCAGCTTCGCGGAGTCGATTTCCCGTCCGGGACAGGCATCGGAGGGGCCGTCCGGCCCGGACCGCGGGACCACGTAGGCCACCAGCCGCCGCGCGCCGGGGGTGTCCTCGCGGATCGCCACGGCGGCGTGCGCCACGTCGGGGTGGGCGCGCAGCACCGTCTCGATCTCACCGAGCTCGATCCGGAAGCCGCGCAGCTTCACCTGGTCGTCGGCCCGGCCGAGGAACACGAGGGTGCCGTCGGCGCGGCGGCGCACCAGGTCGCCGGTCCGGTACATCCGGCTGCCCGGCGTCCCGAACGGGTCGGCGACGAACCGCTCGGCGGTCAGCCCCGGACGACCGAGATATCCGCGGGCCAGGCCCTCACCGGCCACGTAGAGCTCGCCGGGCACGCCGGCCGGGACCGGCCGCAGCGTGGCGTCCAGCACGTGGGCGCGGGTGTTGGCCACCGGCGCGGCCCAGGGCCCGGTACGGCCGGCGCCCTGGGCGGAGCCGTCGTGCCGGAGGCCGCGGTGACGGCCGTCGCTGTGCCATCCGTAGGCGTCGACGGCGCACTCGGTCGGTCCGTACATGTCGTGGACGACCGTGCCGGGCAGCGCGCACAGCCGGTTCCAGAGCGGGGCGGGGGTGGCCTCGCCGCCCACCACGACGACTCCGGGGCGGGAGCGGCCGGGGTCGAGGAAGCCGTGGTGGATCATTTCCCGCAGGTAGGTGGGGGTGACGTCGACGTAGTCGATGCGTTCGTCGTCCAGGTAGGCCAGCAGGGCGGCCGGGTCGGTCATGGTGTTCTCGTCGACGACGTGCAGCTCGTGACCGGCCAGCAGCCAGAGCATCGGCTCCCAGGAGCCGTCGAAGCCGAACGACGCGGCGTGCACCGCGCGCAGCGTCTCGCGTCCGGCGGCCCGGCGGGCCGGTTCGATGAGGTCCTCGTGGTTCGAGCCGAACAGGTTGCTCAGACCGCCGTGGGTGCCGAGCACGCCCTTGGGCCTGCCGGTGGAACCTGAGGTGTAGATGACGTACGCGACGGCGGACGGCAGGGCCCGGGTTCCCGGGAAGGACTCGTCCCGGGCATGGTCCGCCGGCTCCGCGAGGGTCAGCGGGTCGTCGAGCAGCAGCGACCCGGCGCGCCCGGCGGGGAGCCTGGGGGCGATGGCCGAGGTGGTGAGCACGCACACCGGTGCCGCGTCGTCGAGCATGTACTCCAGCCGTTCGGCCGGATATCCGGGGTCGAGCGGAAGGTAGGCGGCGCCCGCGGCGAGCACCCCGAGGATCGCCGGCACCATCTCGGCCCGGGGAAGGGCCAGTCCGACCACGCTCTCGGCGGTCACCCCGCGCCTCAGCAGCAGCGCGGCGATGTCGCCGGCTCTGGCGGACAGCTCGCCGAAAGTCATCCGGCGGCCGTCGACGACCAGTGCGACCCGGTCGCCTCTCCGCCGGGCGGTCTCGGCGAACAGCGCGGGGACCGTGCGCCGTTCCACCGGTCGCGCGGTGTCGTTCCAGGCGCCCGTGGACGCCTCGCGCTCCTCTTCGGTCAGTACGGGAACCCGGCTGACCGGCAGGCTCGGATCGGCGGCCAGCCTGCCCAGCAAGGTCACGGTGCGGTCGGCCAGCGCTCGTGCCGTCTCCCGGTCGGCGAGGTCCTCGGCGTACTCCAGCAGCAGGGTGACGCGGTTCTCCTCGACGTGGTCGACGAAGGTGAAGTCCAGGTCGAACTTGGCGGTCTCGATCCGGGCCGGCCACCACTCGGTGGACAGGTCCAGCACCCGCGGATCGCCGCCGGGGCGGTAGTGATAGCCCATCATGACCTGGAACAGCGGGTTGCGGCCGGGCACGCGCGGCGGGTTGACCGCCTCCACGATCCGTTCGAAGGGCAGGTCCTGGTGCTCGAAGGCGGCCAGGTCGGCGTTCCTGACCCGGTCCAGCAGCTCGACGAACGTCGGGTCGCCGGACAGGTCGGTGCGCAGCACCAGCGTGTTGACGAAGAAGCCGACCAGGTCGTCCAGGGCGCTGTCGGTGCGCCCGGCGATCGGGGCGCCCAGCGGGATGTCGGTGCCCGCTCCCATCCGGTGCAGCAGGGTCGCGACCGCCGCGTGGAGCAGCATGAACATGCTGGTACCGGTCTCGGCGCACATCGCGCGCAGGGCTCGGGCGGTCTCGGCGGGCAGCTCCGTGCGCACCGTGCCGGCGCGACCGGTCGGTTCGGCGGGACGGGACCGGTCGAGCGGCAGCGGGATCTCCTCCAGCAGGCCGGTCAGTGCCCGGGTCCAGAAGGCGAGCTGCCGCGCGCCCTCGCCGCCGGGGTCGGCGGGCTCTCCGAGGAGTCCCCGCTGCCAGAGGGTGTAGTCGGCGTACTGCACCGGAAGCGGCGCCCACCCCGGCGCCCGGCCCTCCAGGCGAGCCCGGTAGGCGGTGTCCAGGTCGGCGAGGAAGGGCCGGTCGGACCACTCGTCGGTGGTGATGTGGTGCAGCACGATCGCCACCACGTGGTCGTCCGGCGACACCCGGAGCACCTCGGCCCGCAGCGGGAGCTCGGTGGCCAGGTCGAACGGGCGGCCGACCGCCGCGCCGATCCGGGCGTCCAGTTCCTCCTGCGGGCAGTCCTCGACGGTGAGGTACGGCTCCGCCTCCGCGGCGGGCACGATCAGCTGGTACGGCTCGCCCTCGTGTTCGGCGAAGACGGTGCGCAGCGCCTCGTGACGACCCGCCACGTCGCGCAGCGCCTGGTGGAGCGCGTCGGCCTCCAGCGTCCCGCGCAGCCGGAAGACCAGCGGGAAGTGGTAGGCGTCGCCGCCGCTGAGCCGTTCGGCCAGCCACAGCCGCCGCTGTGCCGGGGAGACCGGGATCCGCTCGGGGCGCTCCGCGATCGGTGCGACGGCCGGGCGGGCGGGCCGGCCGGCGTCGGCGCGCACGGCCAGCAGGGCGGGCGTGGGGGCCTCGAACAGGTCGCGGATGGCGAGTTCGGCGCCCAGGTCCGTGCGGGCCCGGCTGATGAGCCGGGTGGCGAGCAGCGAGTGGCCGCCGAGGTCGAAGAAGTTGTCCTCGGCGCCGACCTCCGGCAGGACCAGGACCCCCGCGAAGAGGCGGCAGAGCACCTCTTCGCGGGCGGTCTGAGGCCCGCGTCCTCCGGCGAGCGGCACCGGCGGTTCGGCCTCGGGCAGCGCCCGCACGTCGAGCTTGCCGTTGTCGTTCATGGGCAGCCGGTCGAGGGTGACGAAGCCGGCCGGGACCATGTAGTCGGGCAGTTGCCGCCGCAGGTCCTCCCGGAGCCGCCGCACGAGACCGCTCGTGTCTCGCGTCGCCGTCGGGACGTTGGCGTACGGGGCCACGCCGCCGCCCGGCGGGTAGAGGCCCGCGGTGACCCGGAACTCTCCCCGGACGAAGACGGCGTCGTAGTGGCCCGGCTCGCGCGACCAGGTGGTGAGGAGGCGGTAGCCCTCCTCGGCCCCGAGTTCGTGCAGCGCCTCGGGCTCCACTCCCCCGGTCAGGGTGGCGCCGCGCTCGCCGGCGGCGCGGGCGTCGGGGACGCCGGTCACCCGCAACCGCTCCGGCCGCCGCTCGCGCAGGTGGCGGGCGAGGCCGCCGGCCCACACCGGCCCGTCGGCCCACACCGGCACAAGCCCGCCGGCAGACTCCGGCACCGGGCCGGCGGTTCCTTCCAGAACCGGTCCGTCGGCCTCCGGCATCGGCCCATCGATCCGTCCAGGCACCGGCTCGCCGGACCGGATCTGCCCGTCGGTCCACTCCAGCACCGGCTCGTCTCCGAGCCGGACGTCGGCCTCACCGTGGTAGAGGACGGCGTCGTAACGGTAACGGGTCAGCTCGTTGTGGTGGTGCCCGCGCTTGGTGCGCAGGTCGACGCCGAAGCCCAGGGTGGTGAAGTAGTCGGGGTCGACGAGGAGTTCCTTCTCCAGCGCGAGGTTCCGCTCGACGGCTCGGCGGACGTGCTCGGGGTCGGAGTTCTCCCCCGAGCGGGTGAGCTGGATGCCGGTGTGGAAGGCGCGGGCCTGCCTCAGGTTCCGCACGTCGCCGACGAACAGGGCGCCCCCGGGCGCCAGCAGCCCCATGGCGCCCCGGATGACCTCGGTCAGGTGGTCGATGCTCGGGAAGTACTGGATGACGGAGTTGATGACGATCGTGTCGAAGTAGCCGGCGGGCATGCCCTCGGTCACGTGGGCGGGCCGGCAGCGCAGCTCGACCTTGGCGGCCAGCTCGGGGTCGCGCCGCAGGTCCTCGCCGATCTTGCGGATCACGGGTGCGGCGAAGTCCGTCGCCCAGTACGCCTCCGCGTCGGGCGCCAGGCGCGACAGCAGCAGGCCGGAGCCGACGCCGATCTCCAGGATCCGGCGCGGGCGCAACTCCCGGATGCGGGCGACGGTCTGCTCGCGCCACTCGCGCATGTGCTCGACCGGGATGGGCCGCCCGTCGTAGCTGCTGTCCCAGCCCGCGAAGTCCTCGGTGAAGACGGCGGTGCCGATCTGCTCGTACTCGTCGGAGTAGATCTCCTGCCACTCGTCGATCCGCTCCCGCTCGGCGGACTCCCGTTCCTCGCCGGTGAGTTCGGCGGGCACGACGTAGCCGATGAGGCGCTGGGTGCCGGGGGCCGAGGGGTCGTCGCGGGCGATGACGGCGGCCTGGGCGACCTGGGGGTGCCGGGCGAGCACCGTCTCGATCTCGCCCGGTTCCACCCGGTACCCACGGATCTTGACCTGGTCGTCGGTGCGTCCGAGGAAGTCCAGGTTGCCGTCGGCGCGGCGGCGCACCAGGTCGCCGGTGCGGTACATGCGCTCGCCGGGCTCGCCGTAGGGGTCGGCGACGAACCGCTCGGCGGTCAGGCCCGGCCGGTCGAGGTAGCCGCGGGCGAGGCCGATGCCGGCGATGTACAGCTCGCCGGGGACTCCGTCGGGGACCGGGCGCAGCCAGGCGTCCAGGATGTGGGCGCGGGTGCCGCGGATGGGGCGGCCGACGGTGGAGGTGGAACTGTCGTCGGTGCCGCCTCCGAGGGTGTTGATCGTGTACTCGGTGGGACCGTAGAGGTTGTAGCCGTAGGTGCCCTCGGTGTCGCGGAGCCGGCTCCAGACCGTTTCCGGCACCGCCTCGCCGCCGAGCAGCACCAGGGGCGGACGGTGGCCTTCGAGCAGCCCCTCCTCGATCAGCAGGTGGGCGTAGGTGGGGGTGACGTTGACGACGTCGATGCGGTGGGTCTCGCAGTACGCGACCAGGGCCTCGGCGTCACGCCTCAGCTCCTCGTCGCAGATGTGCACCTCGTGCCCCTCGACCAGCCAGAGCAGTTCCTCCCACGACATGTCGAAGGCGAAGGAGACCGTGTGCGCGACGCGCATCCGCCGGCCGCCGGCGGAGGCGATGGCCGGGGCGAAGATCTCCTTCTGGTGGTTGAGCTGCATGTTGGTCAGGCCGCGGTACGGCGTGACGACGCCCTTGGGACGCCCGGTGGACCCGGAGGTGTAGATGACGTACGCCGGGTGTTCCAGGCTGAAGCGGGGACGGTCGGCCTCGGTGACCGGGTCGCCGGAGAGCCCGTCCAGCTCCCGCGCCGTCGCCGGGTCGTCGAGCGCGACGCGCGGGACGTCCAGGACGCCGGGGCCGTCGGGCCCTCCGGAAAGACGGAGGACGCCGGGGCCGGCCGAGGGGTCGCCCCCCAGGCGCGCGGAGACCGCGGAGGTGCAGAGCAGCAGCGCCGGCCGGGCGTCGGCGAGCATCGTCGTGAGCCGGTCGTCCGGGTGGTCCAGTTCCAGCGGCAGGTAGGCGGCGCCGGTGCGCAGCACGGCGAAGAGCGCGACGACCATGTCGATGGAGCGCGGCAGGCCGAGTGCGACGATCTTCTCCGGTGCCGCTCCCCGGGCGAGCAGCAGCCGGGCCATGCGGTTGATCCGGGCGTCCAGGTCGGCGTAGGTGACGCGCCGGTCGCCGAAGACGAGCGCGGTCGCCTCTGGGGTGCGGACCGCCTGGGCGGCGAGCAGGTCGGCGACGGTCTCCCGCGGGACGGGCACGCGGCCCGCGGCCCACTCCCGCTCCAGCGCGGCGCGCTCGGCGGGTAGCAACGGGTCGAGGCGGCCGACGGGCGCGTCCAGGTCGTGGGCCAGCCGCTCCAGGAGCAGGACGAAGCGGTCCAGCAGCGCCTGGGCTCGCGGGCGGGCGATGACGTCGGGCCGGTGGGCGAGGGTGACCCGGATCCGCTCCCCCGGCGTCACGATGAGGTTGACGGGGTAGTGGGTGGCGTCGACGTTGGCGACGGCGGTGGCGCCGTGCCGGTCGGAGAGCTCCGCGAGCCGCTCCTCGGTGTCGCTGTTGCGCAGCACGAAGAGGGTGTCGAACAGCTGCCGGTGGCCGGTCTCGGCCTGCAGCACGCCCAGGCCCAGATACTCGTACGGCATCAGGGCCAGGCGCTCGTCCTGGACGCGCCGCAGCAGGTCCAGCACCGGCTCGGCCGGGGTGAAGGCGAGGCGGGCGGGGACGGTGTTGAGGAACATGCCGATGACGTTCTCGACGTCCGGCACCTCGCTCGGCCGTCCCGCGACCGTCGTTCCGAAGACGACGTCGGTGCGGCCGGTGGCACCGGCCAGCACCAGCCCCCAGACGGTGTTGAGCACCGTGTTGAGGGTCAGGCCGTGCCCGCGGACGGCGTCGCGCAGCCGGCCGCTCAGCTCCGAGGTGAGGTCGGCGTCCAGGCTCTCCGGGATGACCGGCTCCAGACCCTGGCCCGCGGCGAGCAGGGTGGGCTCGTCCAGCCCGCCGAGGGCGGCGCGCCAGGCCCGGGTGGCGACCTCGGTGTCCTGGGCCTCCAGCCAGGTCAGGTAGTCGCGGTAGGAGCCGGGGTCCGGCAGTTCACGCCCGTCGCCGTCCGTCTCGTACAGCGCGAAGAGCTGGTCGAGGAAGAGCCAGGCGGACCAGCCGTCCCACAGCAGCAGGTGCCGTCCGATGACGAGCCGGTCGCCGCGGGTCTCGCCGAGGCGGATCAACAGCATCCGGAAGAGCAACGGCCGGGCCAGGTCGAACCTGCGGGTCCGCTCGGCGTCCATCAGCTCGCGCAGCCGCGCGTCCTGCGCGTCGGCGGGCAGCGCGGACAGGTCGACCTCTTCGAGCGGTATCCCGGGGTCGCCGACGATGAACTGCACCGGCTGGCGCAGGCCGTCGCTGGTGAACCCGGCGCGCAGGCTGGGGTTGCGGGCCAGCAGCGCCCCGACGGCGGTGCGCAGGCGCCCGGCGTCGAGGCGGACGGCGACGTCGAAGGACTCGTGGACGGTGTAGACGTCCAGGGCGCCGTCGTCGTACGTCGAGTGGAAGAACAACCCCTCCTGCAGGGGCGCCAGCGGCCAGATGTCCTCCACGGAGCCGCCCCCGAGGCGGTGCACGCGCTCGGTCTCCTCCTCGGTCAGGGCGAAGGCGGAACCCGGGTCCCGGGGTTCGGCCGCGGGGGCCGTCGTGGCGGCCGTCGCCGCGACCGCCGCCAGACCGGCGGGGGTGCGGTGCTCGAAGACGTCGCGGGGGTTCACCTCCAGGCCCGCCCGGCGGGCACGGCTGGAGACGCCGATCGAGGTGATGCTGTCGCCGCCGAGCATGAAGAAGTCGTCGTCGACGCCGACCTCGTCGAGCCTCAGCACGGCCGCGAAGATCTCGGTGAGGACGTGTTCGCGCTCGTCGCGCGGGGCGCGGGACTCGGCGCGCACCGCCTGCGGGGCGGGGAGCGCGTTGCGGTCGAGCTTGCCGCTGGGGGTCAGCGGCAGGGCGTCGAGCAGCACGTACGCCCCGGGCACCATGGGCGCGGGCAGCGCCTCGGTGAGGGCCGCCCTCAGCGCGGCCACGTCGAACGACTCCTGCGAGTCGTGGGCGGAGGGATCCGGCGAGCCCTGCCGGTCCCGCGCGGGAACGTCGAGCGAGACCCGCCCGTCGTGGACGGAGGGATCCGGTGAGCCCCGCCCGTCCCGCGCGGGGACGATGTACGCCACGAGGGTCGATCCGTGGACGGTCACCGCCGCCTGGGCGACGGCGGGCCGGCTCGCCAGGGCGGCCTCGATCTCGCCGGGCTCGATGCGGTTGCCGCGCAGCTTGACCTGGCGGTCGGTGCGGCCGAGGTATTCGACGGTGCCGTCCTCGCGGAGACGCACCAGGTCTCCGGTCCGGTACATGCGGCTGCCGGCCGGACCGTACGGATCGGCAGTGAACCTCTCGGCGGTCAGGCCGGGCCGGGCGTGATAGCCCCGGGCCAGCTGCACGCCGGCCAGGTACAGCTCGCCGGGCACGCCGGCCGGCACCGGGCGCAGGCAGGAGTCCAGCACCCGCAGGCCGGTGTTCCACACCGGGCGGCCGATGGGCACGGTGGTGTCCGCCGAGCCGTCGTAGGCGTGGTGGGTGACGTCGACGGCGGCCTCGGTGGGCCCGTACAGGTTGTGCAGCGGCACCCCGGTGAGCGCCTGCCAGCGCGCGGCCGCGGCACCGGGCAGCGCCTCCCCGCTGCTGAGGACGCGGCGCAGGGGCGCGGCCCAGGACGGATCACCGGTGATCTCGTCGGCTCCCAGGAAGGCTTCGAGCATCGACGGCACGAAGTGCATCGTGGTGACGCGCTGTTCGCGGATGAGCCCGGCCAGGTAGGACGGGTCGCGGTGCCCGTCGGGCTTGGCGAGCACCACCGCGGCTCCCTCGCACAACGCCCAGAAGAACTCCCAGACGCTCACGTCGAAGCTGGACGGCGTCTTCTGCAGCACCCGGTCGTCGGCGCGCAGCCCGTACTCACCCTGCATCCACACCAGCCGGTTGACGATGGCGCGGTGGGTGACGACGACGCCCTTGGGGCGGCCGGTCGAACCGGAGGTGTAGATCAGGTACGCCGGATCGTCCGGGCCCGCGGCCACCGGGACGGAATCCGCGCTTCGGCCGCCGTCCGCCGGGCCCGGCAGGTCTGCAGGACCGGTCGGGACAGCCGGATCGGACAGGTCTGCCGCGGCGGGCGGACCTGACGGAGTGGACGGGACAGGGGCGTCAGCCGAATCGGCCGAGGCGTCGAGGACGAGTGGGGTGAGGCCGTCTGCCTCGGGCAGGCGCGGGGCCGTGGCGGCGGTCGTCACGACCGTCCTCGCGCCGGAGTCGGTGAGCATGTACGCGATGCGGTCGGCGGGGTAGTCCACGTCGATCGGCAGGTAGGCGGCGCCGGACTTCAGCACGCCGAGCAGCGCGACCATCAGTTCCGCCGAACGCGGCACGGCGACCGCGACGATCCGTTCCGGCCCGGCGCCCCGGGCGCGCAGGAGGCGGGCCAGCGCCTCGGCGCGCGCGTCCAGCTCCTCGTAGGTGAGGCTCTCGCCGTCGTAGACGACCGCCGTGGCCCGCGGGGTGCGGGCCGCCTGGGCCTCGAAGGCGGCGGCCAGAGTCGTCTCGGGGACGGGCCTGCCCTCCCCCTCCGGCAGGGCCCGCGCGTGTTCCCCGCCCGACAGCAGGTCGACGCCGGCGACGATCTGCCCGGGGTCGGCGGCCAGGGCCTGGAGGATCCGGGTCAGCCGGTCCGCGATCCGCCGGACGGCCTCGCCGTCCAGCCTTCGGACGTGGTGCTTCAGGCGCAGGTCGAGCCGGCGGCCCGGCTTGACGATCAGGGCGAGCGGGTAGTGGACGGCGTCGTGGAACGCGTGCCCGGTGATGCGGACCGTGCCGGAGGGGTCGGCGAGGCCGGTGCCGGCCGGGTAGTTCTCGAAGACGACGAGCGTGTCGAAGAGTTCGCCGCCGCCCGCGAGCCCGGCGACGCGCTGGATCTCGGCGAGACCGAGATGCCAGTGGTCCAGGAGCCCGGCCTGCTCGTCCTGGAGCCGGCCCACCAGGCCGGCCAGGGTGTCGGCGGGTTCCCACCGGAAGCGGGTCGGCAGGGTGTTGATGAACAGGCCGACCATGGACTCGATGCCGTCGACCTCGGCGTCACGGCCGGAGACGGTGGTGCCGAAGACCACGTCCTGACGGCCGGTCAGCCGCCCGAGGAGCAGACCCCAGGCACTCTGGACGACCGTGCCGAGGGTGACCCCGTGCTCCCTCGCGCGGGCCGCGAGCCGGGCGGTGACGTGCTCGGACAGCTCGATGCGGACCTGCTCGGACCCGAGCGGCCCGCCGTCCGCCGGGACGTCGACCAGGCGGGTCGGCTCGTCGAACCCGGCGAGCGCGGTCCGCCAGGCCGCGCGGGCGGCGTCGCGGTCCGCCGCCGACAGGCGGCGCAGGTAGTCGCGGTAGGGGGCCACCTCGGGCAGCGCGGCCGGGGCGGCCCCGTAGGAGGCCATCAGCTCGCGGTGCAGCACCGGCAGCGACCAGCCGTCCGCCACGATGTGGTGGAACGTCAGCACCAGCAGGCCGCGGTCATGCCCGAGCCGTACCAGCGCGCAGCGCACCAGCGGCGGCCGGGCCAGGTCGAAGCGGCGGGCGCGCTCCTCGGCCGTGACGGCGTCGACGAGCGACCGCTGTGCCTCGGCGTCCCGCGCGGACAGGTCCACCTCGTGCCAGGGCACCTCCAGCCGCCCGGCGACGATCTGCACGGCCCTGCCGTCCGGGAGCCGGCGGAAGCAGGCGCGCAGCGGGGCGTGCCGGTCCAGGAGGTTCTGGGCGGCGCGGCGCAGGGCCTCGCCGTCGACCGGGCCGGCCAGCTCGATGACCTGCTGGACGACATAGGCGTCGCCGTCCGAGCCGTCCACGAGGGAGTGGAAGAAGAAGCCCTCCTGGAGGGGGCTGAGCGGCAGCAGGTCCTCGACCGTGACCGGGTGGTCGCCCTGGACCTCCGCGAGCTCGGCCGGGGTCAGCTCCACGAGAGGGACGTCGCCCGCCTCTTCCCTCGCGTTCGCGGCGTTCCCGGTGTCCGTGCGGTCCACCGCGATCCGGGCCAGCGCGGCGACCGTACGGTGCCGGAAGACGTCCCTGGAGGTGAGCCGCAGTCCCGCCCCGCGGGCGAGGACGAGCAGCTGGATGGCGATGATGCTGTCGCCGCCGAGGGCGAAGAAGTCGTCGTCGGCGGAGACCGACCGCAGGTGAAGCGCCTCGGCGTACAGCGCGCAGAGCAGTTCCTCACGGGCGTCGCGCGGAGCGCGGCCCGAGCTGAGGGCGGCGTAGTCGGGAGCCGGGAGCGCGGCGCCGTCCAGTTTTCCGCTCGGGGTGACCGGGAGCCGGTCGAGGGGGACGAACGCCGAGGGGACCATGTAGTCGGGGAGCCACTCGGCCCCGTAGGAGCGCAGGGTCTTCATCAGGGCGGTGACATCCCGGAACGGCACGGGCCGGTTGGCGTGCGGGAAGGCGCCGCCCGGACGGTAGAGGTCGCCGAGCGGCGTGTCCCCGACGGCGAGGACCGCGTCGAGGCCGCCGTCGTCGGCGTGGCCGTTCCACGTGACGGCCACGCGGTAGCCGTGCCGGGCGGCGAGCGCGTGCAGGGTCTCGGGGTCGGTGTCGTCCGCGTGGACGGCGGGGCGGCTGCTGTCGTCGAGGGCGCACAGCGCGGCGAGGTCCTCGGTGAGCCGGGCGTTGGGGAGGCCGGTGACCCGGAGCCGGGCGGGCCGGGCGGTCAGGTGCGCGTCGAGCGCGTCCAGACTCCCGAGGTCGTCCCAGCGGATCTCCTCCGTGCCGGCCGGAACCGGTGTGACGGTGGTCCGCTTTCGCAGCACCACGTCGTAGCGGTAACGGGTCAGCTCGTTGTGGTGGGCACCCCGCTTGACGCGGATGTCGGCCTCGAAATCCTCCAGCGTCCCGAAGAAGTCGGGGTCGAGCAGCAGCTCGCCCTCCCAGGCCACGGTCCGCTCGACGGCCGCCAGCAGGGCCTGCTTGTCCTGCGGATCGGCGACGCGCCGGGTCTCGACGGCGGCTCGCAGGCAGCGCAGCAGGCGCAGGTTCCGCACGTCGCCGAGGAAGACGCTGCCGCCGGGGGCCAGGAGCGTCCCGGCCTTCCGCAGCACGTCCGCCAGATACTCGGCGCTCGGGAAGTACTGGGCGACGGAGTTGACGACGACGGTGTCGAAGAGGCCCTCGGGGAGTCCGGTGACGTCGTGCGCGGGCTGGGCCCGCAGCTCGACCCGTCCTGCCAGCTCGGGTACCGCGTCGACCTGGGCCCGCAGTGCCCGTACCGCCTCCTCCGAGAGGTCCGTGCCCCAGTAGGTCTCGCAGCCGGGCGCGACGCGGGAGAGGATGAGCCCGCTGCCGACGCCGATCTCCAGCACCCGGCGCGGTCGCAGCTCCTCGATGCGGCCGATCGTGGCGTCCCTCCACTCCCGCATCTCCTCGACCGGGATGGGCAGGCCGTCGTACATGCTGTTCCAGCCCGCGAAGTTCTCCTGGAAACCCTCGGAGCCGGCGGCGGAGTAGAGCAGTTCGTGGAGGTCCTTCCACTCCCCCACCCGTTCGGTCTCGTCGTGGCCCGCCTCGGCTTCGAGCGACGGGACGATGTACGCGGCCAGGCGCCGGTCGCCGGGCCGGTCCTCGCGGACCACGACCGCGACCTGGTCCACGGCCGGGTGCCCCCGCAGTACGGACTCGATCTCACCGGGCTCGATCCTGAACCCGCGGATCTTCACCTGCGCGTCGACGCGGCCGAGGTACTCCAGCCGCCCGTCGGGCTTCCAGCGCACCAGGTCGCCCGTGCGGTACAGCCGCTCCCCCGCCTGCCCGAAGGGGTCGGCGACGAACCGCTCGGCGGTCAGATCCGGCCGTCCGAGGTAGCCGCGTGCCAGCCCCTCACCGCCGAGGTACAGCTCTCCCGTGACCCCGGCGGGAACCGGCCGGAGACGGGCGTCGAGCACGTAGGCCCGCGTGCCCGGGTCGGGGACGCCGATGGGCACGATGGAGCCGGACGGGATCTCGGGGTCGCACAGGCCGAGGGTGGAGTTGGTGGTCGCCTCGGTCGGTCCGTAGGCGTTGAACATCATCCGGCCGCGCGCGTAACGGCCGACCAGCTCGGGCGAGACGCGTTCCGTACCGGCCAGCAGGGTGGCGGCGGGCGGCAGGTGGACGTCGTCCGGCATGGCGGCGAGCAGGGCCGGGGGCAGGATCATGAAGGTGATGCCGTTGGCGTTCGCGTAGTCGGCGAGCGGTGCGCCGGGCACCCGGCGTTCGGCCGGTACGACGACGAGGCGGCCGCCGGAGAGCAGGCCGAGGCACAGGTCCCAGAAGGCCACGTCGAAGCTGGGCGAGGCGAACTGCAGGACGCGGCTGTCCGGTCCGACGCCGAAGCGCTCGCTCTGGGTGGCCACGAGTTTGGCGACCCCGGCGTGAGACAGCACGACGCCCTTGGGGCGGCCGGTGGAACCCGAGGTGTAGATCACATATGCCGCGTTGAGGACGGACAGCGGCCCCCGGTCGGTCTCCGCCGGGTCGTGGTCCGGACGGGCCGATAACTCCCGCGCGGTCTCCGGCGCGTCGAGGACCAGCGGCTCCATCCCGTCGCACGCGGGGATGTCGGCCACCGTGTCGGCGGTGGTGACCAGGCAGGCGGGCGCGGCGTCGGCCAGCATGTAGGCGATACGGTCGGCGGGGTAGTCGGTGTCCACCGGCAGGTAGGCGGCGCCGGACTTCAGGACGGCCACCTCGGCGATGATCAGCTCGGCCGATCGGGGCAGGGCCAGGGCCACCACGCGTTCGGGCCCGGCGCCACGCGCGATCAGCGCGTGGGCCAGCCGGTTGGCTCGTTCGTCCAGCTCGGTGTAGGTGAGGTGGGTGTCCTCGAAGACCAGGGCCACGGCGTCCGGCCTCAGGCGGACCTGCTCGGCGAACATCTCCGGCCAGGTGCGCGGCGGGACGAGGTGGCCGGTGTCGTTCCACTCGACGAGGATCCGGTGTCGTTCCTCCGCGTCCAGCAGCTCCAGCTCTCCGACGCAGGCGTCCGGCCGGACCAGGCCGTCGGCCAGCAGGGTCGCGTAGTGGCCCAGCAGGCGGTCGACGGTCGCGGCCTCGAACAGGTCCGGGCGGTAGCTGACGCGCGCCTCCCGCACCGAGACCTCCAGCGCCACATCCAGCGGTCCGGCGGTCTCCCCCGCCTCGGAACCCGCGCCAGGACCGAAACCGGGATCGAAGCTCGCGTCGAACCCGTTGACGACGTCCGTGCCGGAACCCGTACCGGTGCTGAAGCCCGTGTTGAAGAACAGCCCGCCGCCGCGCGTGGGTTCCGGCCGCAGCCCGGCCACGAGCGCGGACAGCGGCATCCGGTGCGCGCGCGCCTCCTCACAGGCGACGGTCACGCGCCGCACCAGCTCGCCGAAGGTCGTGTCGCCACTCACCTCGACACGTACCGGCAACCCGTCGTACCCGACGCTGATGTCACCCGACCCGCCGTAGCGGTGCAGCAGCGCGACGTACGCGGCGAGCAGGGACGCCTCGGGCGCGGTGACGGTGAGCATGCGGCTACGCGTCCGTCGTTCCCCCGCGGGCAGCGGCGGATACGGGAAGTCAACCGGAAGGGCCGTCTCCTGCGGAAGCGGAGCGAGCCGTCGATCCCAGTACGCCGTCGCCTCTTCAATAGCGGACACAGGTGACCGAGCCTCCCAAGCTGAGCGGAACCGGCTCACATCGAGCCACGACCGCCACATACTAAGGTAAGCATTACCTAAGTAGATAGACCCTCCGTCGGGAGAGACCGTACGATTCCGGGCATTAAAGTTAAGGCCTGCCTAACCTAAGGAAGTTGAAAAGTGGAGACAGCTCGGTGACCCGGAGCGAGAGGCTGCGCCCGGCCTTTCTGGTGGTGCTGCTCGGCGCCCTCCTCGTCGCGCTCTGCCTGCTGTCGATCGCGCTCGGCGCCCGGAGCGTCCCCCTCGACCAGGTCGTGCAGACGCTTCTCGGCCACCCGGGCAGCGGGCTCGTCGAGAACGTCATCTGGTCGGTACGCGTGCCCCGCACCGCGCTGGGCCTCACGGCCGGCGCCGCCCTCGGGCTGTCCGGTGCGCTCATGCAGGCGCTGACCCGCAACCCGCTCGCCGACCCCGGACTGCTGGGCGTCAGCGCCGGAGCCTCCTTCGCGATCGTGCTGTCGGTCGCGGTGCTCGGGCTGGGGTCGCTGTTCGAATACATCTGGTTCGCGTTCGCGGGCGCGCTCATCGCGAGCGTCCTGGTCTTCCTGCTGGGCAAGCTGGGGCGTTCCGGCCTGACGCCGGTCAAGCTCGCGCTCGCCGGGGTCGCCGTGACCTCGCTGCTGTCCTCGATCACCAGTGCCGTCGTCCTGACCAACCCGGAGGCGCTCAACCGCTTCCGCTTCTGGGCGGCCGGTTCGCTCGCCGACCAGAGCGGCGACGTGGTGCTCCAGATCCTGCCGTTCGTCGCCGCCGGCACGGTGCTGGCACTGGCCTGCGCGCCCGCGCTCAACAGCCTGGCGCTCGGCGACGACGTGGCCGCCTCACTGGGACAGCGGCTCGGTCTCGTACGGCTTCAGGGGGTGGTCGCGATCACGCTGCTCACCGGCGCGGCGGTGACGGTCATCGGCCCCGTCGTCTTCATCGGGCTGGTGGTCCCGCACGTCGCCCGGATCCTCGCCCAGCACGCCGGGCTGGGCCCCGACCACCGCTGGCTGCTGCCGCTGTCGGCGGTGCTCGCGCCCTGCCTGCTGCTCACCGCGGACCTCATCGGGCGGGTCATCGCCCGGCCCATCGAGATCCAGGCCGGAATCCTCGTCGCCTTCATCGGCGGCCCGTTCTTCATCGCCCTGGTCCGTCGACGCCGACTCGCGGAGGTGTGAGCATGGTCCGCCCGTCTCCCGAGGTCCGTTCCGACGACCCTCCTCTCGATCCCTCGAACCTCAAGAAGGCGCGGCTCCGATCCGGCGCGGACGCCGTTCCCTCCCACCGGACCTTCCGGCTGGCCGCGCCGCCCGTCTCCGGAATCCTGCGGCTCCGGCTGGTCTCGGTGTGCGCGGCGCTCGCCGTCGCCACTTTTCTCGTCCTCTGCTGGGGCGTCTCGACCGGCGACTACCCGATCGGCCTGCCCCAGGTCATGAAGGCGCTGATCGGCTCCGGCGACCCCGGCACCCTGCTGGTCGTCCGGGAGCTGCGGCTGCCGCGGGCCGCGGTCGGGCTGCTGGTCGGCGTCGCCTTCGGCATCTCGGGCGCGCTGTTCCAGACCATGACCCGCAACCCGCTGGCCAGCCCGGACATGATCGGCATCACCGAGGGCTCCGGCACCGCCGTCGTCGCCGGCATCGTGCTGGGCTGGAGCGGCGGCCTCGGCACCCAGGCCTTCGGGCTGCTCGGCGCGCTGACCACCGCCCTGCTCGTCTACGCGCTGGCCTGGAAGCGCGGCACCACCGGCTACCGGATCGTCCTGGTCGGCATCGGGGTGTCGTGGATCTGCACCAGTGCCACCGACTACCTGGTGGCCAGGGGCGGGCAGTTCCAGGCGCAGGCCGCGCTCGGCTGGCTGGTGGGCAACCTCAACGGCCGCACCTGGGACCAGGCGGTCCCGCTCGCCGCCGTCATGGTGGTGCTGGTGCCGATCGCGCTCATGCTGAGCCGTCTGATGCGCACGCTCCAGCTCGGCGACGACGTCGCCGCCGGCCTCGGCACCCGCGTGCAGTCCGTCCGCCTGGCCCTGCTGCTCACGGGGGTCGGGCTGATCGCCTTCGGCACCGCGGCGGCCGGGCCGATCGCCTTCGTGGCACTCGCCGCGCCGCAGATCGCCCAGCGGATGGCCCGCACCGCCTGGCCGCCCCCGATCGCCTCGGGACTGGCCGGGGCACTGGTCGTGCTCTCCAGCGATCTCATCGCGCGCACGCTGATCTCCGGCATGGAACTGCCGGTCGGGATCGTCACCGGCGTCCTCGGGGCACCGGTCCTACTCTGGCTGCTCATCCGCGCCAACCGCGCGGGCTCAGGAGGCTGAACCCATGTCGACCACCGATCCGGACCTGCGGGCGAGCGGCCTCTCCCTGTCATACGACAGCCGCCTGGTCGTGGAGAACCTCGACCTGGTCGTCCCGCCGGGTCGCATCACCGCCATCGTCGGCGCCAACGCCTGCGGCAAGTCCACGCTGCTGCGGGCCCTGGCCCGTCTTCTCACCCCGCGTCAGGGCGCCGTCCAGCTCGACGGCCGTGCCCTGCAGTCCATTCCGACCAGGGAACTGGCCCGGCGCCTCGGCATCCTGCCGCAGGGGCCGGTGGCCCCGGAGGGGCTGACCGTCATCGACCTGGTCAACCGCGGCCGTTCACCGCACCAGACCTGGTGGCGGCAGTGGTCGAAGCTCGACGAGCAGGCCGTCCACGGCGCGCTGGCCGCCACGGGCATGACCGACCTCGCCGACCGCGCGGTCGACGAACTGTCCGGCGGGCAGCGCCAGCGCGCCTGGATCGCCATGGCCGTCGCCCAGGGCACCCCGGTGCTCCTGCTGGACGAGCCGACGACGTATCTGGATCTGGCCCACCAGATCGACGTCCTGGACCTCATCACGGACCTCAACCGGCGTGAGAACCGTACGATCGTGATGGTTCTCCACGACCTCAACCAGGCCTGCCGGTACGCCGACCACGTCATCGCCATGAAGTCGGGCCACATCGTCGCCGAGGGCGCCCCGGCCGACGTCATCACCGCCCGGTCCGTGGAGGAGATCTTCAATCTGCGGTGCCAGGTCACGACGGATCCGGTCAGCAACACACCGTTGATCATCCCGATGGGCCGCCACCACGACGTCTCAGACGTGCAGGCGTCCGCCGGGACGGCCGGCTGAGCACCGCGCCCACGCCCGGCCGAGCACCGTCGTCACCCTCCCCGGCCGGGCCCTGGTCCCCCGCATCCGGCCGAGCAGCGTCGTCACGTCCTGCCGGGTGCCGCTCTCACGACCGGCCGGGCCCTGTCCTCACACCCGGCCGGGTGCCGTCGTCGCACTCGGCCGCGTGCCGTCCTCGCGACCGGTTGAGCACCGCGTTCACGGCCGGGAGGTGAGATAGCCGCCCATCGTCTGGAAGTAGTCGACGGCCGCGTGCTCCGTACCGTCGTCGGTGCGCAGCCGCTTGACGACCAACCCGGGCCACTGCCCGCTCCGGGCGTTCAGACCGGTGACGATGACCACGCCGTCGCCCTCCCGGATGAAGACGCGCCCCGGGGTGCCGCCGTAGCGGGCCTGCGACACCTCCGCCGACACGATCCGGATGCGCTCCCCTCGGTAGTGGGTGAACGCGTTGGGGTACGGGTCCGACTGGGCGCGCACCAGCCGCTCCAGGTCCTCCGCCGGCCAGTTCCAGTCGATCCGGCTGTCCTCGATGGATCGCTTGTGGAAGAAACTCGCCTTGCTGCGGTCCTGCGGAACCCACCGCGCCCTGCCGGAGGCGATCAGGTCGAGTGCCTCGCGCACGATCGGCTCGATCAGGTCGACCGTCCGGTGGAACAGGTCGGTCACGGTGTCGCGCGGCCCCACCGGCACGGCCCGTTGCAGCACGATGTCACCCGCGTCCAACTCGGCGTTCATCCGGTGCGCGGTGACGCCGACCTCCTTCTCGCCGTTGATCAGGGCCCAGATCAACGGCGAGAACCCCGCGTACGCGGGCAGCAGCGAGTCGTGGATGTTGAGCGTGCCGTGCGGCGGGATGTCGAAGATCTCCGGCGGTAACCAGGTCCGCCAGTTGTTGGCGACGATGATGTCCGGCGCCGCGTCGCGGAGCGCGCGAATCAGGTCGTCGTCGGGCCGCGAGCGCAGCAGCACGGGGACGCCGTTCTTCTCGGCGAGTTCGGCGACCGAGTCGTCCCAGATCTTCTCGTAGGCGTGGTCGCTCTTGGGGTGGGTGACGACGAGGACCACCTCGTGGCCTGCGTCCAGCAAAGCCTGCAGCGTGCGATGACCCCAGGTTTGGTAGCCGAACATGACGACCCGCATGGTGGATCCTCTCCTTGATATGCATTCTTGCAAGGCAAGGCTAACCTTATCTAAGATGTGGCCCGCATAGGGAGGCGATGCCGCGGTGGACGACACACTGCACAGTGGTCCGGACAGCATCTACGACATCCTGGGGGTCGGTTTCGGACCCTCGAATCTGGCACTGGCCATAGCTGTTGAGGAGCACAACGCAAGGGTTCCAACCGCGGAACGACTACAGGCCGGATTCCTGGAGAGGCAGCCGCACTTCGGCTGGCACCGGGGAATGCTCATCGACGACGCGACGATGCAGGTCCCCTTCCTCAAGGACCTGGTCACCATGCGCGACCCGGCGAGCGACTTCAGCTTCCTGTGCTACCTGCAGGAGCGGGGCAGGCTGGTGGACTTCCTCAACCAGAAGACCCTCTTCCCGTTACGGGTGGAGTTCCACGACTACTTCGAGTGGGCGGCCGCCCGCGTGAGGCACCTGGTCGCCTACTCCGCCGAGGTCCTGTCCGTCGAGCCGGTGATGACGGAGGACGGCGAGGTCCGCTGGTTCGACGTGGTCAGCCGTGACCCCGACGACCCGGCCCGCACGATCCTGCGCCGGGCCCGCAACATCTCCGTGGCCACCGGTCTGGAACCCCACCTGCCGCCGGACACCGTTCTTTCCGACCGGGTCTGGCACACCAGCCAGCTGGTCCCGCGCGTCACCGAACTGGCCGCCGCGGGCACCCCGGTGCGTCGCGCCCTCGTGCTCGGCGCCGGGCAGAGCGCCGCCGAGGCGGTCGACTACCTTCACCGCACCCTCGCCGAGACCGAGGTCTGCGCGGTCCACGCCAAGTACGGCTACACCCCCGCCGACGACAGCCCCTTCGCCAACCGGATCTTCGATCCCGAAGCGGTCGACATCTACTTCAACGCCCCGCCCGGGGTGAAGCAGTCCTTCTTCGACTACCACCGCAGCACCAACTACTCGGTGGTCGACGTGGACCTCCTGCAGTCCCTGTACGCGACCACGTACCGCGAGAAGGTCCAGGGACGGCAGCGCCTGCGCATCCTCAACGTCTCCCGCATCCGGGACGTCCGCGTCCTGGACGACCGCCTGGACGTCACCGTGGAGTTCCTGCCCACCGGTGAGCGGAGGGTCCTGGCCGTGGACGTCCTCGTCCACGCCACCGGCTATCGCCCCTCCGACATCGGCACCCTTCTCGGCGACGCGGCCAAGCTCTGCATGCGCGACGAGGAGGACGCCGTCCGCGTCGGCCGCGACCACCGCGTGGAGCTCAGCCCCGAGGTCACCGCCGGCATCTACCTCCAGGGCGGCACCGAGCACACCCACGGCATCACCTCCACCCTCCTGTCCACCACCGCCATCCGCGCCGGCGAGATCCGCGACTCCCTCCTCGCCCACCGCGCGTCCGCGGCCGCCCTCACCGGCCTTCCCGCCTGAACCTCCCCCGGCGCCGGACGACCCCGCCGTCCCGGCGTCCGGGAAACCGAAGCGCCTCCCGGCTTGAGCCGGGAGGCGCTTCGGTTCTCACCGGGGTCCGCGACGATCCGGGCCCGGCCTCTGCCGAGGCCCCCCGATCCCACGACGTACCGAACCCCGGTCATGGTCTCGGGAACTCCGGATCATGTCATGCGGCCCGGGTTCAGGAGGACTTCGCCTTGAGGCACTTCTTGAGCGTGTCCCTGGCGTTCTGCTGACGCGGTGTGACCTTCGAGAGTTCCGCGCTGAGCACCTGCATGTACTTGGCCCCGGCGGCGTTGTAGGCGTCCAGCGCCTTCTTCGCGGCGGGGTCCAACGCCGGCGCGTTGGCGCTGAGCTCGTGCTGGGCCATCTGCTGCGAGAGCTTGTCGACGTTCGCGGCGTCGCGTGCCTTCATCATGGCCTCGTAGGCGTTCTTGACCGCCGGGACGGCGTCGACCTTGGCGAGGTTGTCCTCGGCCTCCATCAGCGCGAGGTGCTCCTGGGCGCAGGGGGCCGGCGCGGCGGGGGCCGAGGCCGAGGCGGCCGAGGCGGTGGCGGCGGTGGTCAGGGCGGAGAAAAGCCCGACGGCGACCAGCGCCGTCGCGGTACGGATGTACATGATGCTCCCGTGAGTGCTGAGGGTTGGTTGGCATGTGACCTTCTACACCGTAATCACTCTGAGCAAACGTTCGGCTACCCTGGGTTCGAGTCAAGCGATCGTCTACTCCAAGTTCATGCCAAGGGCGTCACGGACCCCCGGAGCCGATCGGCGCGAGGTGGAGCCGGGGAGATGCGACCTCGCGACCCGACCGGGCGTCCGATCGCCCGTACCGCCGGGAGAAACGCCTGTCCTGAAAGACGACAGGGGCGGGTGAGGAGGAGGCGCCGGCGTTGGGCCTTCCGCGACGGCTACCACGTCTCGACCCGTAGACGCCCCTCGGGGATGATCGGGTTCTGTCGGAGCCGATCTCTATGGTGTGCGGCATGACGACACCCCCCGAGAACGGGTCCTGGCCGGGCGTGCGCACGGCCATCGCCGCCGGCGACCCGGCGCTGGTCGCGGACGCCGTGCTGGCCCTCGGCAAGGCCGGGCGCCGCGAGGTGGCTCGCGAGCTGCCCGGCCACATCGGCGTCGCCAGGGAAGCGGCCGAGGAACACGACCGGCGCCGGGGCAGGTGGACCGGCAGCGAGGAATGGATCGAGTCCATGCGGATCGCCGGCGCGGGCGTGCTCGACGGGGCGGCGACCGTGGCGACCTGGCTCTACCGGCGTGACCTCACCCGTTGGCGACGGTCACTCGACTCCGAGCCGCTGCTGCGTGTGATCGCCGCGCGGCCGCCGGAGTGGCAGGCCGACCTCGCCGTACGGCTGGCCCTGCGGCTGCGCGGCAGCCGGGCCCAGGCCAGGGACGACAGCATGCCACTGGCCCTGGAGCTGCTGCGCCGCACCGGCGCCGTCCCACCCGGCCACGACCCGCTCACGATCGCCTGGGTGTCCCAGCCACCGGACCTGGAGCACGACCCGCTGGCCGAGCACCTGGTGCCCCGGTTGTTCGAGGCCGAGGGCGTGGGCCGGGCGCTGCGCGAGGACAACGTCGACCCGCCCTCCTGGAACGCCGGCCGCCGCACCTGGCTGGGGGCGCTGCGCACCGCGGTCGCGGCCGGCCGGTTCGCCCCCGAGCCGCTGGTCAGCGGCTGTGTGCGCCGGTTCCTGCGCGGCGGCAGCGCCACCGACCTGCGGTTCTTCGCCCGCCTGCACGAGATGCTCGCCCCGGCGCCGGGCAAGGACCGCGCCCGCGACTACCTGCGGCTGCTGCCCGCCGCGCCGGGCCCGGTGGCCGAGCTGGCGCTGCGGCAGCTGCGCGGCGCGGGCGAGCTGAGCGGCGAGGAGGTCGGTGAGGCGGTGTCGGCGCTGCTGTTCCGTCCCGAGAGCAAGCTCGTGCGTGCCGGGCTGACCCTCCTGGACCAGGCCGTCCGCGACGCGACCGGCGACCTCGACGACCTGGCCTCGGCGCTCGCCTCGGCATTCCTGTGCGAGTCGTACGAGGTGCGCGAGCGCACGGTGCGCCTGGCCATCAAGCATGCCGGGCGCTTCACGCCCGCCGGCGCCGAGGCCGTGCGCGAGGCGGCGGGCGTCCTGCCCGCGGAGCTGGCGGCGCGGCTGTCGGAGGCGTACGGCGTGGTGGCGGCCGAGCCGGAGGCGGCCGACGGATTCGAGCCCGGGACGCTGCCGCCGTTCGAGCCGCTCGCCCGCGAGCCGTTCCCGCCGGCGCTCGACGACCTGACCGCCGCCTACAACCGGGTCGACGACGGCATCGCCTTCGAACGGTGGCTCGACGGCTTCGTCCGCGACCCGTCCAAGCGGCCGCGCCCCGGCCGGGGCCGCATCTACGAGCTGCGCCAATGGTGCCGCCTTGAGGAGTGGACGGAGGCGCTGCTGCGCGAGGCCGCCGACCCCGGCGAGGAACCGCCCGTCCCCGAGCCCGAACACGCTCCCGAATACGCCAGGCACGTCATCGGCGTGCGCACCGCCGAGGGCGACGTCAAGGTGAAGTTCGGCCGGCTGCCCGCCGAGATGCGAAAGAGCATCACCGCGAGCCTCACGAAAAGAGGCGTTCCGCTGGGCAACCTGGAGCACTTCAAGGAGGGCCCGCCGCTCGAAGCGGAGATCCTGGGCGTGTCGATCATGACGTCGGGCCACTGGAGGGGCCGCGGCAAGGAGGAGGAAAGGCCGCGAGACCGGCTGCCGGACCCGCACCACGTCTCACCGCCGCACTACGCCATGCTGTTGCGCTGCGCCGAGATCCACACCGCGCTGAAGGCCGGGACGCTTCCGCCGTACCTGCTGGCCACCCCGACCCTGACCTCCGGCCACCTCGACCCCGCCGAACTGGTGGCCCGCCTGGAGGGGTACGAGCACGCCGGCGTCCAGGCCCTTCCCGCCGATCTGGGACAGGCGCTGCTGCGGCTGCCGCGCGCGGTCGACCCGCATGTGATCGACCGCGCCGGGAAGCTGACCTCGGAGGCGGGCGCCACGCTGGCGCGCTGGCTGGCCGACCGGCCGGAGCCGGAGCTGCGCGTGGACTGGTCGCACGCCGGCGGCGACTACACCCACGACCGGCAGAAGGGCGAGCACAGTCCTCGGTTGCACCCCCGCATCCGGATCGAGCCGACGGGACTGGCACTGATCGACACGCTGCTGTCCGACCCGCGTCCCTGGACGAGCGAAGGACACGGCCTGTACATGGACTCCTGGCGGTTGACGCTTCCCTCGGACCGGGAGGCGGTGGCCATGCACCTCCTGCCGCACCTGCTCAACACCTGGGACCGGGCCGGCTACTTCCACGAGTACGTGGCGGCGCTGTTCTCCCAGGACGGGCCGACGGGCGAGGCGACGGCGCTGCTGATCTCCGTCCAGCTGACCGAGATCGGCATGTTCGCCTGGCCCGAGCGCGGTCGGCGGCTGCTGCTGGGCGCGGCCGCCGCCGGCTGCCTGCCCGCCGTGGAGTGCGGGCGGCAGCTCGGGCTGTCCCTGCGCAGGGACGTGGCCAAGATGAGCCACGTACGCTCGGCGCTGGAGGAATGCGTGAAACAGGGCGCGCACCGGCAGGTGTGGGAGATCATGACCGGGTTGCTGCCCGTCTACCTGCCAGGACCTGACGAGCGGCCGCATTCCGGGCACACCCAGGCGCTCTCCTTCGCGACCGGCGCCGCCCTCTGGGCCGGAGCGCGCGGCCCCGTCCCCGCGGTCGCGGAGGCGGCGGCCCGCAAGGGGTCGAGCGACTTCGTGCGCACCGCCCGCACCCTGCACGAGCGGCTGCTCGGCGGACGGGAGCAGGCCGCGACGCGGACGCGCGTCTAGACGAGCGGAAGGCGGTGCGCGCCGGTCACGGTCGGCGTGAGGACGTAGGAGTCTGTGGCCATGACCTGCGCGTTTCGCCCGTGGGGGGTCCCGCCCTCAAGGGGCGTCGGCGGGACCACCCGCGTCCGCCGCTCCGGGCCGGTCCAGCCCGGCTGCCAGCTCGGCGATCGCCTCGTCGATCTCGTCACACAGGACGGCCATGGGCGGCGTGTCGTCCGGGCCGTCGGCGCGTTCGAGCCACCGTCCCATGACGACGCGCAGCGCCGTCAGCGCCGTCGCCGCGCACAGCGCCGGATAGATCCCGCCCGAGGCGGGTCCGCCGTGGTGCCGGTCTTGGCCCCGGGCCGCGATGCCGGGCTGGATGCGTCCGGCGATGGCGTCGGCGAGCGCCTTTTCCTGAGCCGCCAGCACGGCGAGCTGGTGAGGAACGAGCGACGGCGTCCTCCGGATGAGCTGCAGCGCCTTGACGTAATCATGGCCGGCGGCATCACCTTGGTCGACGACGGCGATCACCGCCTCGCGAAGCGCCCGCAACACCGATTCGGTGCCGGGCCGGGCCCGGAACTCGGCGATGAGCGCTTCGGCGCCGGCCGCGGCCGCCGCCACCACCGCCTCCTCCTTGCTGGAGAAGTAGTTGAAGAACGTCCGCACCGCGATGTCGGCCTCACTCGCGATCTGCTCGACGGTGACGTTCTCCACGCCGTCGCGCAGCGCCAGGCGCAGCGCCGCTTCCCGCACAGCGGCCCGGGTGGCCAGCTTCTTACGCTCGCGGCGCCCGGCCGCGGCCGCTGTGCCGGTGGCGGGAACGGCACGGGCCGCCGTGACCGGCGGGTCGAGGCGAACCATGGTGATCCCCTTCTGTTCGCGTGGCGTGCCGCGGTCTCGGCGGGCCTCGGCCGCTCGAGGACGGCAACCCAGCCTAGAGGGGATCGGTCAGGCCCACGTCACGGGCAGGGAGTGCACCCCGAAGATGAGCATCTCGTTGCGCAGCGGCACCTGGTCGGCGGGCACGGCCAGGCGCAGCTTGGGCAGCCGGGTCAGCAGTTCGCTCAGACCGACCTTCATCTCCGCCCGGGCGAGCTGCTGGCCCAGGCACTGGTGGATGCCGTGCCCGAAAGCCAGGTGCGGGCTGCGGGGCCGGTGCACGTCCAGCCGGTCGGGCTCGCTCCAGTGGCGGGGGTCGCGGTTGGCCTCGGGCGTCGCGATGATCACGGTGGAACCCGCTTCGATCTTCACGTCGGCCAGCGTGACGTCCTCGGTGGCCACCCGGCTGACGCCCATCTGGATGATGGACAGATACCGCAGCAACTCCTCGACCGCGGTGTCCATGAGGGCGGGGTCGGCGCGCAGCGCGGCAAGTTGGTCGGGGTGCTCCAGCAGCGCGAAGGTGCCCAGGCCCAGCATGTTGGCGGTGGTCTCGTGGCCGGCGCCGAGCAGGACGAGGGCCATGTCGGTCAGCTGGGCGTCGGTCAGCGGCGGGTCCGCGTCATGGACGAGCCCCGACAGCATGTCGTCGGCCGGCTTGGCCCGCTTGGCCGCCACCAGTTCCTGGATGAAGGCATACAGCTCAAGGCCGGCGTGGGCCCGTTCCTGGTCACCGGCGTTGGCGTTCAGCGCGACGGCGGTGCGCTCCTGGAACTCGGCCCGGTCGGCGTAGTCGACGCCGAGCATCTCGCAGATCACCAGCGAGGGAATCGGCAGCGCGTAGGCGGGCACGAGGTCGGCTTCGGTGCCTGCGGCCTGCATGGCCGCGATGTGCTCCACGGCGATCTCGCGGATGCGCGATTCCAGCGCCCGCATCCGCCGTACGGTGAACTGGCCGGTCAGCAGCCGCCGCAGCCGCGTGTGCTCCGGCGGGTCCATGAAGACGAACATCCCGTCGGTGCGGCTTTCCACGGCCTGCGCGGCGACGGCCGTCTGCCCGCCCTGGTGCGGCTGGGTGGCGTCGGGGTGACGCACCCGGTCAGAGCTGAAGCGGAGATCGCTCAAGACGGCGCGGGTCTCGTCCAGGCCGGTGACCAGCCAGCCGGAAGCACCGTTGAGCAGCTTCAGCGGCTGCACCGGTCCCTGTCCACGTCGCTGCCGCAGACCGGGCGGCGGGTCGAACGGGCATCCGCCCCGCTCGACCATGTCCGCGGACAGCAGTCGGCGCATCGCGGTAGGGGATTTCGCCGTCGGTCTGGTCTCGGTCTGCTCGCCGGAAGTCGTCATCACCACATCCTTTTCTCGGGCGGGCACGGTTCGGCCGCCCGTCGCTGGCGGGTCTGCCCGCCAGGCTACACCCAAAGATGCATAGTGTGCATAGATGCATAACGAGCATGTTTATGCGGGTGCCGGCGAGCTCCGCCATCTGCCCCGCACCGGGTTGATCCTGCTTCGTGGCCGGTGTCGTTGACGCACTCGACGCGCTCGGGGGCGGCCTGCTCGGCGGCCGCGATGCGCTCGGCGGTGACCTGCCTGCTCGGCCATCCGCTCCGGCTCGCTCTCTTCCTCCTCGCGCCCGAGGTGATCGCACCCGTGTGGCCGAGCGCTTCAGTTGGCGGGAATCGCCCGCTGAAACGCTCAGCCACCACAATCGATCGTTACGAGGCGCCGTCAGCCGGCTTCGAGAACGAAGAACAGGAAGCCCAGGAACCTCTGGCCGGTGATCTCGCGCAACTCCTCGGGGAACAGTTCGCGGGCTTCCGGCACAAACGGCGGTTCGCTGATGACACTGATGCGAAAGCCGGCCGCGGTGAAGGCCTCGGTCATCGCGTGCAGCGGCCGGTCCCAGAAGCTCATCTGGACGGTCTGCCCGCCCATGGTCCATTCTTCGGTCCGGATACGGGTCTCGAAATAGCTGGGCTTCTCCCCTGCCATGTGACGCATGAGGGTGATCGCGAATGGATGATCGACCGAGACGAGGAGCCGGCCGCCAGGCCTCAGCACGCGTCGCAGCTCGGCCAGTGTCGGTCCCCAGTCCTCCAGGTAGTGCAGCACCAGGGACGCGATGACGTCGTCGAACGCCTCGTCGGAAAAGGGCAGTGGGCCGGCCAGGTCGACGACCCGCAGGTCCGCGCCGGCGCCCAGCCGCCGTCGGGCCAGCTCCAGTATCCCGGCGCTCGCGTCGATGCCGGTCACGATGGCGCCTCGATCGCGCAGCGCGTGGAACAGGGGGCCCGAGCCGCAACCGGCGTCGAGGATGCGCCGACCGGTCACGTCCCCGGCGAGCTCCAGCATCGCGGGCCGCTCGTAGTACGCGTTCAGGAGGCTGGTCTCGTTCTCGGCCGCATACCCCTCGGCGATCCTGTCGTAGTCGTTGAATCGGGACGAATGTGCAGCCTCGGCATGATTTTCGGGCATGGTAGACATACGCGCCATTTTTGCCCATCAGCCTCGGACGGCACAGACGTACGGCCCGTTTGCCGTGACTGAACGCTTCGATCGGCGAAAATCGCCACCGACTGGCCGTGCGCAACGGCCACCACCGACCCGGAAGGTCACAACCTCGGCCGGCGTCGTCGAGGTGCGAGCTCCGCGAATAAACGACAAGCGCGTCGACGCCGCCAGCGGAGAGCGCAAGCGGTTCTCCTCGGCGATCCTGCCGCCATGGTGCCGTAAGCCCCCGAAGGTCGCCGACGTGCTACCCCTGCTCTATCTGCACGGACTCTCCTCTGGAGACTTCGTGCCCGCGCTGGAGCAGTTCCTGCGTTAACGGCGCTCACCTGGTGCCGCTCGTCCGGGCCGGAGCCTGCTTCAAACGAGGCCAACTCGTCGAACGCCCCGGGGCGCACGCAGCCTGAGGACGAGAGTCGAACCACGAGACCGCTGTACCCCGGCCGCGCGGCGCTGCGAGCTGTCGGGATTGAGCTTGGACACCAGGGCCTATCCAGGGTCAGTCGGACGTCTGACGCAGGACCAGGGAGACGAAGCCCCAGGTGTCCCGGTAGACGCGCAGCCATTCGGAGCGGCGGGTGGTGGCTGTCGCAAGCACGTGCGAGCTGCCCGGATCGGCAGAGTGGTCCAGGGCCCATGAGGCCAGTGACCCCCAGCAGGCCCATTCATAGTTGTCCAGCTCACGACGCGTGCTGACGTGCCCGTCGACAGGAACCCACCCATCGGCGACAACGCGGTCCACGGTGGTCGCCAGGTCGGTGAAGTCCCCGAGCATCTCGATGGCCTCCTGAGAAGGGTCGCGGTCCCAGAACCCCTCACCGATCAGGACGCGGCCGCCGGGAGCCAGGTGCTTGCGTGCCGCCGCGAGGGTGGGGAGCAGACCGCCGAAGGCATGCGTGGCCCCGACGCTGAGCACCAGGTCGAACGACTCCGAAGAAACGAAGTCTGCGGCCTCCTGGTGGTGCAGGACGAGGCGCTCTTGGACGCCGAGGCGGCTCGCTGCCTGGCGGGCCTGCGCCAGGGCGTCCTCGGAGATGTCCACGCCCTCGGCGTGCAGGTGCGGATGCGTGGCCAGGGCGCGCAGGAGCCATTCCCCGCCGCCGCAACCAAGGTCGAGCACACGCTCGTCGCCGCGCGAGACGCCGCGTTCCAGCAACCGGCGCACCGAGTCGTCATCGAGCGGAGACTTTATTGGATGATCGGCATGGGCGATCCTGGAGATCTGTTCACGGTTCACCGGCGCAGCTTGTCAGCGCCAGAGGTCGCGCGCACCTCATTTTCGTCTGCGGATTGGAGCCCTCCGAGGCAACCGCCGATCCACAGGTCTTGACGATTACCCCCAGTTCGAGCCGGGAGACACTGCTGAAAACTGACACATTCATCCTTTGTCGCGCGGGTGATACGCGAGTTGACGCTCGATGGATGCGTCGGCGAAGTCACCCGCCCCGTTGATCACCTCGCCCGCGCCGAGCTGGATTCCCCGGGCAAGCCCGAAGCCCTTCAAAACAGCGCCCCTGCCATCGGGATCGGGGCCGGTGAAGTCGTCGCCCCCGCCGAGATCGACATTCTGGGCCGATACGGCACCGATGATCTGAGACCTCGTACTCTCGGGCCGACGGGTGTCACTTCTCGGCCGTGCCGGGTTCCCCGCTGATGGACTCCTGGTAGATGTCCGCATAGGTGCGCGAGTCCTTGACCAGGTCGTCGCAGAAGGCGGCGACGTCGTCGCCGATGAGTTCCAGGACTCCCTTGCCGGCCGCGACGCCCTCCTCGAAGAAATCGACGATCCCTGAGAGCAGGGACCCGTCGAACAAGTCGATCGGCCCGACCTTGAAGAGGTACCTCTGAATCTCCTTGTAGACGATCTGGTAGTCCGGCGGGAGCGCCTTGACCCGCGCCTTGTACGCCCGCCACTGCTTCTTGCCCTCGATGATGTCTTGGATGCCCACGTCAGCCTCCTAGCCGGCCCAGTTTCCTTGCGACGTTCCTGTTCAACTGCTCGCGCCACCGGTCGCGAAAGCTCCGGGCCCCTTCTCCGCCGGCCAGCGCCGCGCAGAAGCCCCCGATGTCGTCACCCAGCACCTCGTGAATGCTCTGCCCATCGGCCGCCGTCTCCTCGAGCAGTCCCAGAGCGCTGTCGAGAATCGGCATCAGGTTTCGACCTGTGAAGTCCCCGTAGGGAAAAAGATGACCCTTGATCTCTTCCCACGCCGCCCGGTGGTCGGCCGGCAACACCGCGGCCCGAACTTCGAACGCCTTCCATTCCCTGGTGAGATCGCTGCCTGTCATGGTCTCCCAGAAGTTCATCTCCCGCCCTCCTTGAGCTTGTCGATCCGCGATGTGACGTACTCCCATTTCGCCCAGAACCTCGCGAGCTCGTCGCGCCCCGCGTCGTTGAGCGCGTAGAACTTGCGCGGCGGGCCCAGCCCGGACGGTCGTTTCGTCACCTGGACGAGCCCGTTCTTCTCCAGTCGCAGCAGGATGGTGTAAACCGTCCCCTCGACGACGTCGGCGAAGCCGAGGTCGTTCAGCCGGCGCGTGATGGCGTACCCGTAGGTCTCCTCGCTGCCGATGATTTCAAGCACGCAGCCCTCAAGCGTGCCCTTCAGCATCTCCGTCAGGTCGTCCATCGTGGGTCCTCTTCGATCTCCTGGTACTCCGTAGCACCGAGTACCACTATACGGTACCACGTAGTAGTGGACCATGCCCAGGGTGTTCCGCGACAGCATGCGTCCCCTGCGGCGGCCCGACGCGTGACACCGTCCTCCGCCGGGCCTGGAATTCCGCCGGGCCTGGAATGACAAAACGGCGGCCGCCCGGAAACCCGGGCGGCCGCCGCTCGCTCGACGGCGTCGAGAACGGTTACGCCATCGTCAGGGTGTTGGTGACCGAGATGAGGACCACCACGGCGGCGTTGATGAAGCCGCCGATGTACGGGTTGCCGGTCGTCCGGTAGATCTTGCGGGACACCACCGCGGCGACCGCCAGGATCACCACGACCGGGAACAGCCAGATGCTGTAGATGCCGCCGAACCCGTCGACCAGGTCGCCGGTCACGAAGAACGTGCCGTACTGGACGATCACCAGCACGAGCGGCGCGAGCGAGTTGAACAGCACCAGCACCGCGGTGTTCAACCCCTCCTTGCCGCGCAGCGTGAACCGGTTGAAGCTGTTGATCGCCAGCGAGTTCGCGAAGAAGTAGATCAGGAACAGCGGCAGGTACAGCAGCGCGATGCCGATCTTGTCCGGTGTGAACGTCTTCACCGCGACCACCCAGAGCCGGAAGTCGGTGGTGAAGAAGTAGTCGACGACGAACACGAGCGCGAACGCGGCCACCACCACGGTCAGCGCCAGCCCGATGCCGTGGAAGAACGCCCGCCAGCCCGGCAGCACGCCGAGCGCTCGCAGGTCCTGCCCGTTACCGCGGCCGAACAGCCGGTACGCGAGCGCCATGATGATCAGCCCGACGACGCCGTTCACCGCGGCCCACAGCCCGATGAAGTACGGCGCCTCCTGCGGCAACCCGGCCGGGGCGAAGTCGTCGACGCGCTGGCTCAGCCAGACGTAGCTGAAGGCGGACACGACGGCGGCGACGACGAGGCCGCCCCAGAACCAGGCGAGTCCCTTACGGGTGGTCGGCACGGCCTCGGCCACGGCGGTGTTCCGCAGCCCGGCGAAGGCGCGGGTGCCGAGCAGCGCCTGGGCGAACGCGACGAGGAAGATGCCGAACCCGATCAGGCCGAGGGTGTTGAAGGCCACCTTGAACTGCCACACCTGGGAGCCGGCCGCGATGGGGTTCGGCGCGCCGAGGGCCTGCTGGAAGAACTGGATCTGGCGGTCGGCGGCGGTGGCCGAGGTGTGACCCCACGGGTGGGTCTGGTTCAGGCTGTACAGCACGCGCATCGCGCCGTTCTGGTCGTACACCTGACCGGCCACGCGCTTGTCGGTGACCTGCGCGGGGTCGGCGCCGAAGTGCAGGAACGACTGCGCGTTGGGGGTCGAGGGGTAGTCCCGCGGCACGGTGACGACGTTGCCGTCGGCGTCGCGGCTGCGGAAGAAGAACTCGTCGTACTGGGCCTGGATGAGGCCGACGTCGCGGGTGCCGTAGATGTTCGCGTACTGCTTGGTCTCGGGGTCGCGGTAGGTCGGGTCGTTGTCGACGAGCAGCGCCGCGGCGATGAGCGGCGCGGGGGCCGCGTTGTCCTCTGCGACGGAGAAGTTCACCGCGCGGGCGCCGAAGGAGTGGCCGCTGACGCCGATCTTGCTCGCGTCCACGTACGGCAGGTCCGAGACGAGCCGCACGGCGTCGTACATGCCGGTGCCGCCGACGGCCTCGGTGCCCTCGGGCAGGTAATCGGAGTTGCCGTGGCCGTACATGTCGATGGACACCACGACGTAGCCGCGCCGGGCGAGCTCGACGAAGTTGAGGTCCTGCATCTCGCGGGTGTTGTACCAGCCGTGGCTGACGACGACCGCGGGGGCCTTGCGTTCAGCGGTGGCGGAGTCGGGTTTGAACAGCAGCGCGCTCAGCAGGTGGCCCGAGCGGGTCTCCCAGCGCATGTCCTTGATGGTGACGCTGCCGCCGGCCGTCTGCACGAACGAGGCGCCGATGCCGGAGATCAGGCACAGCACGAGGGACAGGGCGAGCCAGAATCCGTTGCGGCGCAAAAGGGGCTTCATGGTGGTACCTACTTGTAAGGGGGGTTGCCGGGGAGTGAGAGGCGGGGTCAGGCCTAGGTGAGCAGGGCGGAGATGCGCTCGCGGACCTGGGGGGTGTCCAGGCCGCGGACGGTCAGGGTGGTGCGGCGGCGCACGACGTCGTCGACGGTGGCCGCCCACTCGTGGTCGCGGGCGTAGACGGCCTGGGCCCAGATGTCCGGCCCGCCGGGGTGGATGCGCTCACCGAGCGCCGGGTCCTCGCGGATGAGCCGGGCCAGGTCGAAGGCGATGGTGCCGTAGTGGGTGGCCAGGTGCCGGGCGACCAGCGGCTCCATCCGGGCGCCGGGCTCGCGATCGGTCCACAGCCGCATGGCCACCGCGTCCGGGCTGGCCAGCCCGGGCAGCGGCACCGCGGGCAGGATGTCGGCCAGGTCGTCGCCGAGCGGCCGGCCGGGCAACCGGGACAGCGTGTTCAGCACGTGCCGGCCGATGTGCCGGTACGTGGTCCACTTGCCGCCGGCGACCGAGAGCATGCCGCCACGGCCGCGGGTGACCACGGTCTCCCGGCGCGCCGCGGCGACGTCGCCGGGGCCGCCGGGCAGCACCCGCAGCCCGGCGAAGGCGTAGGTGATGTCCTCGCGGCGCAGCCGGTCCGTGCGCACCGACAGTCCGGCCTCGGCGAGGATCTGGTCGATGTCGGCGTCGGTGGCGCGCACCTCGGCGGGGTCGCCCTCGTACGCCTCGTCGGTGGTGCCGAGCAGCAGGTGGTCCTCCCACGGGATGGCGAACGCCACCCGGTGCCGGTCGATCGGCGTGGTGAGCGCCGCCTTCCACGGCTCGTCGCGGCGCAGCACCAGATGCGCGCCCTTGGACAGCCGCACGCTGGGCGCGGCCCCGGGGTCCTCCATCCGGCGCAGCCGGTCCACCCAGGGGCCGGTGGCGTTCAGCACCAGCCTGGCCTCGACGCCGAACTCGCTGCCGTTGAGGCGGTCGCGCAGTTCGGCGCCGCACACCTGGCCGGAGCGGGTGCGCAGGCCGACGACCTCGGCGTGGTTGAGCACCACGGCGCCGGCGTCCACCGCGGCGCGCACCGTCATCACCGCGACGCGGCTGTCGTTCATCTGGTGGTCGCCGTAGACGGCGGCGGCGCGCAACCCGTCGGTGCGCAGCGCGGGCACCTTCGCCACGGCCTGGCGCGGCGTGATCAGCCGCCCGAGGCCGTCGCCGAACGCCGACAGCGCCGAGTACAGGAACACCCCGGCGCCCAGCTTGGCCGCGCCGTGCGGGCCGCCGCGGTAGATCGGCACCACGAACTGCAGCGGCTTCACCAGGTGCGGCGCGACGTCGGCGCCGAGCGCGCGGCGCTCCCGGTGGTTCTCGGCGACCAGCTTGAGGTTGCCGTTCTGCAGGTACCGCAGGCCGCCGTGCACGAGTTTGGAGGAGGCGCTGGAGGTGGCCCCGGCGAAGTCGCCGGCGTCCACCATGGCCGCCCGCAACCCGGCCTGGCAGGCCATCCAGGTGACCGCGATGCCAAGGATGCCGCCGCCGATGACGAGCAGGTCGTAGCCGGTGCCGGACAGCTCCTCACGGGTCGCGGCGCGCAGGTCGCGGGTGGCGATGGTCATGGATGTGTCCCCTTCGTACGGAGGTCGCCGGGCGGGCCGGCGGAGAGCTGATGCACCGTCGCCGGTACGGACGGGGTCAGTTCTCGACCCAGTCGAGGGTGCGGGCGACCGCCTTCTTCCAGTTGCGGTACTCGCGTTCGCGCACCTCCGGGCCTATGCGCGGCTGCCATTCGGCGGCCTTGTGCCAGTTGGCGCGCAGGGTGTCGGTGTCCGGCCAGTAGCCGATGGCCAGGCCCGCGGCGTAGGCGGCGCCGAGCGCGGTGGTCTCGGCCACCATCGGCCGTACCACCGAGACCGCGAGCACGTCGGCGAGGGTCTGCATGAGCAGGTGGTCGGCGGTCATGCCGCCGTCGGCGCGCAGCGAGGTGAGCGCCAGGCCCGCGTCGGCGTTCATCGCGTCGACCACCTCGCGGGTCTGGAACGCGGTGGCCTCCAGTACGGCCCGCGCGATGTGGCCCTTGTTGACGAACGCGGTGAGCCCGGCGATGACACCGCGGGCGTCGGACCGCCAGTGCGGGGCGAACAGGCCGGAGAAGGCGGGCACGAAGTAGCAGCCGCCGTTGTCGTCCACGGTGCGGGCGAGCGTCTCGATCTCGGCGGCGGTGGAGATGAGGCCGAGGTTGTCGCGCAGCCACTGCACCAGTGAGCCGGTGACCGCGATCGCGCCCTCCAGCGCGTACACCGCGGGGGTGTCGCCGATCTGGTAGCCGACCGTGGTGAGCAGGCCGTGCTTGGAGGCGATCGGCTCGCGGCCGGTGTTCATCAGCAGGAAGCTGCCCGAGCCGTAGGTGGACTTGACCTCGCCGGGCGCGAAGCACGCCTGGCCGAACAGCGCGGCCTGCTGGTCGCCGAGCGCGGCGGCGACCGGGATGCCGGCGGCCGTGCGGCCGTACACCTCGGACGAGGGGCGGATCTGCGGCAGCATCGCGCGGGGCACGGCCAGCACGTCGAGCAGCTCGTCGTCCCAGTCCAGGGTGTGGATGTTCATCATCAGGGTGCGGCTGGCGTTGGTCACGTCGGTGACGTGCCGGCCGGTGAGCTTCCAGATCAGCCAGCTGTCCACGGTGCCGAACAGCACCTCGCCACGCTCGGCCCGCTCACGCAGCCCCGGCGTGCCGTCCAGCAGCCAGCGCACCTTCGGCCCGGAGAAGTACGTGGAGAGCGGCAGCCCGGTGCGGTCACGGAACAGCTGCTCGTGCGCGGCGAGGGAACGGACCAGCGCGTCGGTGCGGGTGTCCTGCCAGACGATGGCGGGGCAGACCGGCCGACCGGTGGCGCGGTCCCACAGCACCGCGGTCTCCCGCTGGTTGGTGATGCCGAGCGCGGCGATCTGGCCGCTGTCGATGCCGGCGCCGCCGATCGCCTCGTCCAGCACGCCGCTGACGGCCTGCCAGATCTCCTCGGCGTCGTGCTCCACCCAGCCCGGCTTCGGGTAGATCTGGCGGTGCTCGCGCTGGGCGACGGAGATGATGCTGCCGTCCCGGTCGAACACGATGCACCGGCTCGACGTGGTGCCTTGGTCGATGGAGGCGACGTAGTCCTGTCGGGGCACGGATTTCCTCGCAAGTTCTTGAGTGATGGTTCGGCATCGCCGAACGCTGAGGGGAATATTATTCGGTCATCGGAGCAAGTCAACAGAGTTTCCCGGACGTTTCCGGACATTTATGCACGTTTCGGCGGCGTTCACCGGAGGGGGCGTGCATCTGAGGGGGCGTGCATCTGAGGGGGCGTGCATCTGAGGGGGCGTGCGCGCTCAGCGGGCCAGGTCGCGGCTGATCGCGCGGGCCGCGTCGCGCACGTAGGAGACCAGCTCCATCTGTGGATCGCCGTCCGCGGTGAGCCGCTCGATGGCGCCACGGATGCCGATCGCGCCGACCACCACGCCGTGATCCTTGATCGGCGCGGCGATGGACACCTCGCCCTCCTCCAGTTCCTCCAGGTCACAGGCCCATCCCTGCGTGCGCACCAGGTCGAGCTCGGCCTCCAGGGCGGCGGCTTCGGTGAGGGTGCGCGGGGTGCAGGCGGCGAGAGGCCGCGCCGGGTCGGTGTAGGGATCGGAGGCGAGCAGCACCTTGCCGAGCGCGGTGGCGTGCGCCGGCAGGTGCGCGCCGACCTGCAGCACCTGCATGCTGTTGTCGGGCCGGAACACGTGATGGATGACGAGCACCTGGCCCTCGTGCAGGGTGCCGATCCACACACTCTCCCGGCTCCTCCCTGCCAGGCCGTCGGCCCAGTTCAGCGACCGTGCCCGCAGCTCGTTGAGGTCAAGGTAACTGCCGCCCAGGGCGAGCAGCGTGGCACCCAGCCGGTACTTGCCGCTGGCCCGGTCCTGCTCGACGAAACCCACGTGCACCAGCGTGCGCAGGATCCCGTGAAGCGTCCCCTTCGGCAGTCCCATCGCCGTGGCCAGCTCGGCCACGCCGAGCTGACGCGAACCGGACGCGAGCAGCCGCAGGATGGCCGCGGCGCGTTCGACGGATTGAATCGTCTCTCCCACGCCGCAACCGTACCGCGCGTTCGGCATTGCCGAACACCAAAAACGCCCGTCCGGCTCCCCGAGCCATGGGCGGGCGATGACGACGCCGCGGCGGTGCTGTGCCGCGGGCGGACCGCGACCGGCGTCAGCCTAATTCGGGACTATCACTATTCGGCCTCTTTGACGTGCCGATTCACGTGGCCGGCGTGACGGTCGGCTACTGAGAGCGTTGTCTTCCGGTGTGGTCCGGACGGGGGCGGGGCCGGTGGGGTCGGTCGGGGCGAATCTGCCGTCCGATGTCATCGGGGCTTCCTGACCGCGGCCCGGACCAGAACTCGAGGCGGTGCGCAGACCGGCACCCAGCCTCCCGATCCTGGCCCGCGAGATCAGACCGTCTCCGGCCGCGGAAACGCCTGTTTTCAGGCTTTCTCGGGGTTCGCCGGTTTACGGAACAGCAGATGACCGGCCTCGAACCTCTCCAACTCCTCCCGCTCGCGCAGCAACCGGGCGACTTCGACGAACCCCGCCCTGCGCGCCAGCTCCGCCACACCGTCGATCGGCCACCGGTACGCCAACGTCACCTTGTGCTCGAACGGCTCAGCCACATGTGAGGCCCCCTCGCGGGACGCCTGGAAAGCGAGCAACAGGTAGCCGCCCGGTGCCAGCACCCGGTCGAATTCGGCGAACACCACCGGCAGTCGCTCAGGCGGCGTGTGAATGATGGAGTACCAAGAGACGACGCCCGCAAGGCCTCCGTCCGGCAGGTCCAGCCCGGTCATCGACCCCTCGTCGAACCGTATGTCCGGGTACTCCTTGCGGGCCAGCTCAATCATCGTCGGCGACAGGTCCACGCCGAAGACGTCCAGCCCGAGGGAACGCAGGAAGGCAGTCCCCATGCCGGGGCCACAACCGAGGTCGGCCACTGGGCCTCCGCCTGCGGCCTGAACCAGTTCGGCGAATGCGGTGAGCAGCCCACGCTCCAACGGCAGCCCTCCGAGGGAGTCGCGAAAAAGCTCCGCATAGATGACGGCGACGCCGTCATAGGAAGTCCGGGTGGTGTTGAGGTAGGAAGGTTCGGTCATAGCCGGGCACCCTAGCCTGTCCACATGCCGGGTGTTCCTCGGCCCGGGGGGGTGCGGAACCCCTGTGCACTGCGGCTCCATACCCGTTTCCCAGGATCACGGACCGCTCCGAACAGGGCAAGCAGAATACATTCGGCTCGCGCTCGGCCTCGGCGTCGCGAGCCAGCCGCTCGGCGACCCGCCGTGCCTCCACCGCGGCGTCCTTGTCAGCGGGCGAGCCTGCCGGCATCGCGATCTCCTCCGTAGTCCCCGACGCCTTCGCCATAGCGTTCACCCTCATACCATCGCAACACACCAGAGAGCCACTGTTGCATTCTATTCAAAACCATCGCAACGATTTTCGAGCATCTACCTGCAATAATGATGATTGTTCGCAACAAGCTTGTTGCCTGAATATAGAAAGCAACGTAGCGTTTCCCATGTCAGAAACAACACGGCACAGCGCAGGGAGCACACCATGCAGACCTTCACCACCCCCGCCCCGATCACCACCGTCCTGGACATCCCCGCCGGACGCATCCAGCTCATCGCCGCCGACCGGGCCGACACCACCGTCGAGATCCGGCCCACCAACCCCACCAAGAACCGCGACGTGAAGATCGCCGAGCAGACCGCCGTCGCCTACACCGACGGCGTCCTGCACATCCACACCCCCCAGTCCGGCCACCAGCTCTTCGGCCCCTCCGGATCCATCGAGGTCACCGTCAAACTGCCCACCGGCTCCCACATCAAGGCCACCACCGCCGGCTCCGAACTGCGCGGCGTCGGCCGCCTCGGCGACGTCACCTTCGACGGCGCCTACCGCCAGATCAAAATCGACGAGGCCGCCGCCCTCCGCCTCACCGCGTTCGACGGCGACGTCGAGGTCGGCCGGCTGGGCGGCCCCGCGGACATCAGCACCGCACGGGGCGACATCCGCATCACCGAGGCCATGGGCGGCACGGTGGTGCTGCGCACCCAGTCCGGTGACATCTCGGTCGGCGCCGCCGCCGGAGTCTCGGCCGCCCTGGACGCCGGCACCTCCTACGGCCGGATCACCAACGCCCTGAAGAACGACGGCACCGCCGACCTGGACATCCGCGCCACCACCTCCAACGGCGACATCACCGCCCGCAGCCTCTGACCCGCGGCCCCTGGCCGACGAGCATTCCGTTACGTATTCTCACTCGCCGCCTTTTCGATGAGGGCCACGGTGGGGCCCGGACGTGAGACGAACACCAGGTGCGAGGCGCCCTCGACCATCTGGACCTGCGCGCCGGAGCGCTGAGCCATGAACTCCTGCGCCGCCGGCGGGATGATCCGGTCGGCACCGCTGATCAGGTTGTAGTTCGGGATCGTGTGCCAGGCCTGCGGTCCGGCGGCGGGCTCGCCGAGGGCGGCGCCGGTGGCCGGGCGCTGCGCGATCGCGAAGAGCGCGGCTTCCTCGGCGAGCACATCCCCTGCGAAATGGGGATGGAACACCCGCGGGTCAATGTAGAGGTCGACCTGCCCATCGGGCAGCGGCACGGGTTTGAGTGACTCGCCCACGGTGCTGCCCGGGAACTTCTCGACCAGTTCCTGTACGCTCTCGCCCGTCTCCGGCACGAACGCCGCCAGGTAGACCAGCGCCTTCACCTCGGGATTGCCGGTGGCGGCGGCGGAGATGACGGCCCCGCCGTATGAGTGGCCGACCAGTACGATCGGCCCCTCGATGCTGTCCAGTAGTGCCTTGACCTGCTTCGCGTCGGAGGAGAGCCCCCGAAGCGGGTTCGGCGCGGCGACGACCGGATAGCCGTCGGCGACAAGCCGCTTGACGATCGTGGTGAAGCCGCTGCCGTCCGCGAAGGCTCCGTGCACGAGCACGATCGTCGGTTTGTTGTGTGCCATTTTTTCCACCTCTCATGACGTGATGGTGGAAAGCTACGGCGGCGCACTGAACGGGAAATGGACGCGAACGAGCGCCGTTCGGAGGCGGGATTCCCAGATCGTTCCATCCGCATCAAGTCGGATCCGCCAACCTGACCCCCGGAGGACGGACAAGCCAAGGGGGGTGGTCGCCTACGATGGCGCCGGGCCGTGGCCGGGCTCGCGGCGCGTAGTACCTTCGTGTCCTTCCCCGGCGGTGCACGAAAGCTGGGTTCGCCCATCGTCGAGCGCCTCTTCCCGTCGACGTACCCGCAAGGCCTCCGTGCGGCTCAATCGTCGATCAGGCACTTACGCACAGCCGCGATCAGACGGTTGGCGCGGGCGTCGCCGTGGCCGATCATGCGGTTGGCGACGTATGCGAAGCCCACGCCGAATTCGTCGTCACCGAAGGTGAACTGTCCGCCTGCTCCGTCGTTGCCGAAGCTGCGCTCCCCCAGCATCGGCCGGAAGGCCGAGTCGAGCAGGAAGCCCGAGCCCCAGCGTGCCCCGGCGTCGAAGCCCAACCATCCTTTGCCGGAGGAAACCTCGCGGACCGCGTCCGTCACGGTGTCCGGTGTGAGCAGCCGCTCTTGGCCCTCGATGCCGGTCACGGCCGCCGCGTACAGCCCGGCGAGTCCGCTCGCTGAGGCCGTGGCGCCCGCTCCGGGCAACTGCATGCCGAGCAGCGCCGGATCGTTCCAGCCGTGCGGCTCGTCGAGACCGGGGAAGACCAGCGCGCCGTTCATCGTCACGATGCGGGTGAGCAGGTGTTCAGGTCCTGGCATCGGAGAGCGCCCTTCGGCCTCGACGAGCCGGGCACGGTCGTCCATCTCCTCGGCGGGCAGGCCTATCCAGGCCCGTAGCCTCAGCGGCTCTCCCACAGCACGGCGGAAGTATGCGCCAGGGGTGAGCCCGGTGATGCGCCGGATGACCTCGCCGATGAGGAACCCGAAGACATGGCCGTGGTACTCATACGCCGTGTCCGGCTCCCACAGCGGTTCCTGCTCCTCGATGGCGTGGATCACCGGTGTCCAGGCGGCGATCTCCTCGAAGCTGAGCAGCGGGTCAAGAGTGGGGAGCCCCGCCCGGTGTCCGAGGACCATGCGACACGTGATGGCCTCCTTGCCGTGCTGTGCGAACTCGGGCCAGTACCGGCTCACCGGGGCATCGAGATCCAATTTTCTCTCCTGCGCGAGGAGGTGGGCGCAGATGCTGACGATGCCCTTGGCGCAGGAGAAGACCGGCACGACCGTGTCCTGTGTCCACGGCCGACCGGTCCGTCCGTCCGCGACCCCGCCCCACAGGTCCACAACCTTGCGTCCGCCGACGAACACGGTGACGGCCGCGCCGAGTTCACCGTATTCCTCGAAGTTTTGGGAGAATGCGTCTGCGAGCGCGCCGAACCGTTCGTCGACGAATCCGCTGCGCTTCATAGTGATCTTCTTCCTCTTGATGCGTTGTCGAAATGGCTTCGGTGTATGCCCATGTACGGGCCCCGAGTCCCTGCGGCCACGATCGTGGGCGGAGTTCCTTGAACCATGTGCCGGCCGGTAGCGCCCCGCAGGGTCGCGTCCGCGGCCGCCCGATCGAGGCCGTCTCAGCTCATGCCAGGATCTTGTCCAGGAACGCGGACAGCTTGTCCACGGTGCGATCGATCTGCTGCTCCACGGTCAGGGACTCTTCGAGGCGCCCGCCCAGGTCGGGGATCTTCTTGCCTCGCACGTACAGGGAACAAGCGAGGTCGGTGCACATGTACACGCCGACCGAGTTGTTGTCCCGGCCGGCCTGACCCGCTCGCCGGGCGGTCATCAAGGAGACGCCGTTGCCGGGGTGTGTGGTCAGGCACAGGGAACACATGCCGCGGTGGAGACGCCCGCGCTGCTGGGTGACCACGCGGAGCGCCACCCCTACGACCTCGCCGCCGCGCTCGGTGACGACGTAACCGCGATCGGGCGCGCCAGGGTCGCACCAGCCCAGGAAGTCCAGATCGTCCCAGGGCTGCTCGGCCAGGTCCCGCGGAAGCGCCAGCCGCTTGGCCTCCCCTCGGGAACAGTTGACGAACGACGTGCGGATTTCTTGCTCACTCACTGCTTTCATGGCGCCGAACGCTACATTGCCTAGGTATATTAGGCAAATATTCGGAGCCCTAGGCAAAGTGGAGGTGCGCGTGGCTCGTGCGGGACTGACATCTGAGCGCGTGACGGAGGCAGCCGCAGAACTGGCGGACGCCGTCGGGTTCGAGAACATCACCGTGTCCGCGCTGGCACGGAGCTTCAAGGTCAAGGACGCCAGCCTGTACTCGCACGTCAAGAACCTTCGGGATCTACGGGAACGGGTCGCGCTGCTCGCCGCGGAGGAGTTGGCCGACCGCATCGCTGCGGCGGTCGCGGGTCGGTCCGGGAAAGAAGCCATGGTCGCGTTCGCCAACGCCTACCGGGACTACGCGCTGGCCCACCCCGGCCGCTACGCGGCGACCCAGGCGGTCCAGCTGGACCCTGCCCTCCTCGCCCGGTCCACCGTCTATATCCGCACCATCGAGCTGACCCACGCGATGCTGCGCGCGTACAGGCTGGTCGAGCCGGACCTGACTGACGCGGGCCGCCTGCTACGTAGTGCCTTCCACGGCTACATCAACCTGGAGGCCAACGGTGGATTCAGCCATTCCCGCGACGTGCAGAGGTCCTGGGAGCAGGCACTGAACGGCCTCCACCTCCTGCTGGAGAACTGGCCTTCGGATTCGTCGCATCACGCAGCGGAGGAAGGGCCATGACGACGAACCCACGCCCATGCGAAAAGACGGCTCCCCACCCGTAAGCGGGTCGCCGATGTGTGGTGGCGAGCGGAGGGCGGCGCGGCGGACGTTGTCGTGAACGGAGGCGTGGGCGTCGGTTGAGGCCGGCACCTCAACGGCCACAAGATGTCCCCGTCTCGGTCCGGCTCGTCGAGGGCGCACAGCACGTGTCCGGTCATGACCACGTCGCGCGTCATGGGTGCTGTCAGCGGTGGGCCGTCGCGGTCCGGCGCCGGCCCACCGTCACACCACACGTCAACCGGCTACCAGGTGCCCAGGACGAGGCGTCCGCCGACGGGGTTCAAAGCGAAGGGACCGGAGGAGGTGTACCACTTGCCGGCGTAAGCGCCGCCGTTCTTCCAGACATGGAAGCTGAAGCCACCATCAGCGTCGGGATACGCGGCCACGATGTCATCGGTGCCGTCACCGTCGACGTCCCCGGCGGCGACGCGATCACCCGTGGCCGTCGTGCTCCAACCACCGGACTCGTAATTGGTGGAACGGGCGAAGGCAGCGCCGCTGGAGGCCCACCGCCAGATCGTCATGGTGCCGTCCCCGTCATCACGCATCATCGCCGGAGCCTCGGCCCCTCCTCCGCCGACGATGTTGTCGTAGCGGATGGGCGTATAGAGGCCGGCGTTGCCGGCGGTCCAGGTGCGCGAGACGGTGCCCTGGCTGCCGGTCTGCTCGATGACGACCGGTTGCGTGTGGGCGCTGTCCCCCCATCGGACGAACAACGCCACGTGATTCTCGTCCCGATCGCCGGTATGCCGCAGGAGCGCGTCCCCCGGCTGCAGGTCGCTGCGGGGGATCTGACGCGCCCTGTTCATCAGGTTGCCGGTCCAGAAGGCGCCCCCGGATCCGCCGAGGCCCCACGCCATCGAGACGAATCCGGAGCAGTCCGTGCGGTAGTCGCCGTACGAGTTGCGATAGCACCTCTCTTGGCTGTAAGGGATGCCGACGTTCAGCCAGTCGCGCGCTCGGGTGAGCACCTGGTTCCGGGTCACCGTCTTGTCGGCGCCGTTGTTGTCGCAGGGCAGGGGCGTGGTCGTCACCGCGAGCAGTCGGGTCGGTCCGTCCGGCGGCAGACCGGGGTACTTCGGCAGCGGCGGGTCTCCGGGCGACGGACTCTGCTCGACCGATGTGACGGCCGGTGCCGGCGACTCATGGTTGCGCGCCGAGTTACCGAGCTCGTCCTGCGCCTCGGAGGCGATGGCTGGACGAGATAGCTCGGCCGCTACGGCCGGCGTCGAGAAGACGGTGACCGGGCCCGAGGCGATGACGGTGACCGCGAGCATCGTCCACAAACTGCGGGACAGGAGGGGGATGTTCATGGCGAGAAGCTTCGGTTGTGCTAATCCAAATACGATCCAAATCGACTCCAAAGCGTTGAAGCTGGTCACAGAGCGATGACCACGGCCGTCCGCTGTACGGGGTCCCGGCGGTGATCGCCGAAAATCCAATGGATATGCCCAGAGGCGGAGCGGGCGCGGCGGCGTCGACCTGGTCGTGGCAATGCTCGCATCGGCCTCCGCCGGTGGCGATGGCGCACACCTTCCCGGCCTTGGTCCGGCTGCGGCACCGCACAGCCGGGGCGTGGAGTGGCTCCGACCGGGTGATCATGCGCGTGCGGCGCGTGCCCAGGGCGCGGCGACGGTGACGGCCGCCACGCCCAGCGTGGCGAACCCGGGTGCGCACCCGGCGACCGGCTGGCGGGCGAAGGAGCGGAAGGCTTTCTCACGCCATGTTTCTCCAGGTTGACGATTGGTGGCGAAAAGCCGCGTATTCCCGTTTTATCCGGAGGCTAGCGAGCCGCCACGGCGCCCTTTAGGGTCTGGTCGAGATCACGCGAAACTGGTGGACGCATGGACAAGCTCCGGCTGAAAGCCGCCCGGCTCGGACGCTCAAGGGGCGGGCAGACCAGCAAGGTCCACCTCGCCGCCGACCGCAAGTGCCGCCCGCTAGCGTTGGTCCTGACCGTGGGACAGGCCGCCGACAGCCCGCAGTTCATCCCGGTGCTGGAGAAGATACGGGTCCGCGGGCCGGTCGGCCGTCCCCGCACCCGACCCGGTGCGGTCGCCGCCGACAAGGCCTACTCCTCCCGCGGCAACCGCACCTACCTGCGGAAACGCCGCATCAAGGTGGTCATCCCGGAGAAGAGGGACCAGGCTGCCAACCGGAAGAACAAGGGCAGCAAGGGAGGTCGGCCCGTCAGTTACGACGCCGACCTGTACAAGGAGCGCAACACCGTCGAACGGCTGATCAACAAGCTCAAGGCCTGGCGAGGCATCGCCACCCGTTACGACAAGACCCCTGAGAGCTACCTCGCCGGCCTCCACCTTCGCGCCGCGATGATCTGGATCAAAGACCTCACCCGGACCACCCCTTGATCACAACCCGATACGCGCCCTAGTCCCTTCCCTGCCATGTCGTCACGCAGGCCTCGTTGCCTTCCGCGTCCGCCAGCACCCAGAAGGCGGGCGCCCGGACGTCGGACAGCAACACCCCGCCCGCCGCCAGCGCGGCCTTGATGCGACCAGGCGCCTCGTCGTGCGGGACCGAGACGTCGAAGTGGATCCGGTTGCGCTGCGGCCGGGGCGCGTCCATCTGCTGGAACCAGATCGCCGGTCCCTGCCCGAGGGGGTCGACGAGCGGGTCCTCCTCCCCCGACGCGCCGGCCTCGTCGTCGTAACCCATCACCGCTTTCCAGAACGGGCGGATCGCGGCGATGTCGAGCGCGTCGATCCCGAGCTCCAGGATCTGGATCGACCGCGTATCCCGCGCACCGACGTCGGCGCCGGTGCGCAGCCCGAGCTCGCTCACCGCCTCGGAGATCCGGCCGGCGAGCTCGACCTCGAGTGGCGTCACCCGGCCGACCTCGAGCGACTGCAGCGTGAGGACCACTCGATCCCTGCGGACGTCCAGCCACAGACTTCCGTCACCGTCGTCACCGGCCGTGGCCACCACGCGCGCGGCGACGTCGGCCGCCTGCGCCAGCGACGCCACGGGCACCGCCGTGCGCACGGTGCCCAGGACATAGCGCCAGCCCAGGTCGCCGACGGCGTCGGAGATCTCCTGCCGGCTCAGCCTCTTACCCGTATCCGGAACCTTCTGCGTCATACCGACATGATCGCAGCAACTCGCGTCCTACGAGGAACATCACCGGACAACTCGTCACCGCGCGTTCGGGCACCCGCGCGGTTCGGTCAGGAGCCGGCCCGTCGCCAGGCGGACAGCATGTCCCGGACGGCAGAGGGATCCTGCGAGGGTCGCGCGTCCCATCGGTCAGCGTCCGGCCGGCGTGATCCCGGAGACCTGTGAGGCGAGCTCGGCCAGACGCGCCAGGGAGGAGTCGTCGGCGGCGTCGGGGACGGCCGCGATGACGTGGTCGATGCCGAGGGCCGCGAGCTCGCCGCAGCGCTGGACGCTCTGATCGACGCTCTGGTCGTCGGCGATGCGCATGTGGAGCGTCTTCTCGATCGCCTCGAAGGGGCGCCCCAGACGCGCGCAGTGCGCGCGCAGCACGTCGAGCTTGTGGCGCACGTCGGCGCCGTGGAGGAAGTTGCAGGCGTCGGCGTACTCGGCGACGAGGCGGAGGGTCTTCTTCTCCCCGCTGCCGCCGATCAGGATCGGCGGATGGGGCCTGGACAGGGCCTGCGGCGAATTGAGCGTGCGCTCCAGCGTGTAGTGCCTGCCCTCGTACGGTTTCTCCTCGCCGCTCCACATCTGCCTGGCGATCTGGAGCGTCTCCTCCAGGCGCTCGAAGCGCTCGGCCGTCGGCGGGAAACGAAAGCCGAGGCCGCGGGCCTCCTCCGCGTACCAGCCGGCACCGATGCCGAGAACGGCGCGGCCACCCGACAGCACGTCCAAAGTGGTGACCTGCTTCACCAGCAGGCCGGGTTCGCGGTAGGAGACGCCGGTGACGAGGGTTCCCAGCGTGACGCGCCGGGTGAGGGCCGCGGCGTAGGCCAGGGCACTGTATCCCTCCAGCATCGGATCCTCCGGAGCGCCGAAGTTGGTGATCTGCCAGTGGTGGTCCATCACCCAGAGGCTGTGCAGCCCCGCTTCGTCCGCGCCGCGGGCGACGGCCGCGAACCTCTCGGCGATGGCCGCGTCGCCGCCGGGCCAGGTGAATCGGGGGCAGGTGAGTCCGAGTTTCATCGAGCGCTCCTTGGGAGCCGGCCAGGCAGGCCGGCGTGTCATGGGTTTCCGAAGGGGTGTGACCGGTGCCGCTCCGACCGCTCCGGTGAGGGCGTGCCCCAGCCGGACGGGATCGGCGCAGCGGTGCCGCACCGTCCGATGAGGGCACGCCTCAGACGAACGGGTCGGCACAGTCGAGGGCCGCCCGCGGGCGGGCCGCCGGGCGGAGAGTCGTCCCGACGGTCGTCACGGCGTCCTCATCCGGAGGGAGCCGAACGCCCGGCAGGGCGGAGGAGTCGTCCTGACGGCCGTCACGGCCGGTCAGGCGGAGGGCGAGCCTCGGTGCGTGGAACACCGGGAAAACCGTGAGCCGTGAACGGCGACGATGGCAGGACCTCACCGCGGAGCGGCGTTCCGGTGGCGCGGGTGGAGCCCGGCGCGGTGGTGAACGGTGGCCTTGTCGAGAGAGACCGAGGGGCGCGGGCGTGTGGTCAACCGGCGCCGCGAAGGGATTCTATCGGACTTCTGGTGACGTTTCGGCCAGGCACGGCGTTCAGGACAGGCGCAGGGCCTCGGCGGCGACCGCGTGGCGGAGGTCGCGGATGCCCGCGCGGCCACGGAGCGGGTGAACGTTGTTGGTCAGCAGGACGACCGTGAGAGCGCGTGCGGGATCGACGACGAGGGAGGTCCCGGTGAAGCCGGAGTGGCCGTATCCGCCGGTCAGCGGGCCGACGATGGCGGGGTCGCCGATGCGCACCCCCAGGCCGTGGCGGAAGTCCGCGCCCTCGGCCCCCTGGTCGCGGGTCATCTCCGCGACCGCTTCCGGACTCAGGATCGGGGCGCCTCCGGTGCGCAGCACCTCGGTGAAACGCACCAGGTCGTCGGCCGTGGAGAAGACCCCGGCGTGCCCGGCGACCCCGCCCAGGCCGTACGCGGTCTCGTCGTGGACCTCTCCGCGCACGCATCCGGAGCCGAGTCGCTCGGGCTTGTCCTCGGTGGCGACGATCCGAGGGCGCAGGGACGCGGCGGGCCGGTATCCGGTGTCCGGCAGGCCCAGCGGGCCGGTGACCCGGGCGTGCAGCAGCGCGTCCAGGGACGCCTTCCCGGCGATCTCGGCCACCCGCCCCGCCGTGATCAGCCCGACGTCGGAGTAGAGGTAGCGCCCGCCCACCGGGTGGAGCGCCCGCGTCGACAGGATCAGCTCCATCCGTGAGGCATGGATCTCGGAACCGTCTCCGGGGATCTCCTCGTGGGCCCTGCGCCCGGGCGGCAGGCCCGCGGTGTGGGTGAGCAGGTGCCGCAGGGTGACCTCCGGTGCCCCCGCGTAACAGGCGGGCAGCCAGGTGGCGACGGGTTCGTCCAGATCGAGGCGTCCCTCGTCGACCAGCGACAGGATGACGGCCGTCGTGAAGAGCTTGGTGATCGACGCGAGATCGAAGATCGAGTCGCGGCGGGCGGGCGGGCGGTCGTCCGCCAGTTCCTCCGAGACCGTCGCGTACCGTACGGTCTCCCCCACCGCGGCGGCGGCCACCGTGGTCCCGGCCACGGCGATCACCGCGACCGCGGCCGAGCACACGCGGGGCACCGCCGCCTCCAGGATCCCGCCGAGCACGGCCGGGGCTTCAGGCACCTTGCGCCCTGTCCGCCCCCAGCGCCGCCTCCAGACGGTCGCCGTGACGTTCCAGCAGGGTCCGGGCGTCGTCGGCGTCGAGACCGTGCTCGATCATCAGCACCGCGATCTTCACGTTCCATCCGGCCGCCTCGAGCGCGGGACGGATGACAGGGAGCTCGGCGCCGGTGATGTCGCCGACCATCCGGGCGGCCCGGTCGGCGAGCTTGGAGTTCATCGCCGACACCTCGATCATGGTGTTCCCGTAGGTCCGACCCAGCCTGACCATCGCGATCGTGGAGATCATGTTGAGGACCAGCTTCTGCGCGGTCCCGGCCTTGAGCCTGGTCGAGCCGGTCACCACCTCCGGGCCGACGATCACCTCGATCGGGTGCAGCACCGCCTCGGAGAGCGGGGTTCCGGCGTTGCACGACAGTCCCACGGTCAGGGCCCCGCGACGGCCCGCCTCGGCGAGCGCCCCGAGGACGAACGGCGCCCGGCCGCTGGCCGAGACCCCCACCACCGAGTCGAGTGCGCCCACCTCCCGCTCGGTGATCGCGGCGGCTCCCCCGGCGTCGTCGTCCTCCGCGCCCTCGACCGAGCGGGTCAGCGCGGGCTCGCCGCCCGCGATGATTCCCTGCACCAGCTCAGGGTCGGTGCCGAAGGTCGGCGGGCATTCGGAGGCGTCCAGTACGGCCAGCCGGCCCGACGTTCCGGCGCCCACGTAGAACAGGCGTCCCCCCGCCTTCATCCGGGTGACGACGGCGTCGACCGCGGCCGAGATCTCCGGGACCACCACGGCCACCGCCGCGGGCACCGTGATGTCGGCCGCGTTCATCAATCGGGCGACCTGCTCGGTGGAGAGCCGGTCGATCTGGCTGTAGCGCGGATCGCTCTGTTCCGTGGCCAGAGCAGCGAGTGAATCAATCATGTCGTCTCATGTCGCTAATTTTCATATCACACTTCTATTGTGTAGATAATCTTTCACAGGTCAGGTCTCGTCACGCGCGCCGTCGTGTCGCCGGATCCGGCCGCCGTCACAGGCCGCGGCCGTAGAGCCAGAAGACCCGTTCGGTGTGCGCCCCGACGGCCCTGGAGTAGAACCCCATCGGCCCCACCCAGCTGATCTGCGCGCTGGTCAGGCCCGCGTCCCGCTGCTCGGCGAGGCAGCGGCGCAGCAGCACCCGGCCGATGCCGAGGCCTCGCGCGGCGGGGGCGGTGCCCATCGGGCCGAACCAGGCGGGCCTGGCGCCCCACGCGGCGAAACCGAGGATCTCCCCCCTCCTGGAGGCGTAATGGCAGCCGGTCGCCCGCTCCACCTCCCACGCCCAGTTCTCGTTCCAGTTCTCCCGGACGAAGGCGCGCACGGCGGCGCGGTCGGCGGGACCGGCCGCGTGGACGGTGACGCCCTCCCTCGCGAGGCGCGCGAGATCGGTGTCCGTCGTCAGCGGAGCGGTCAGGTCGGCGGTCATGTTCCAGGCGGCGTGGTAGCGCTCGTAGCCGAGGCTCTCGGCCAGGCAGGCCGCCGCGGTGTAGCGCACGTCGATGCCCGGCCAGGCGTAGCAGGGTGGATTTCCGGCGAACCGGGCCTCGGCCGCCCCCTCGCCGCGCAGCCAGTCCTCGGCCGCGGCGACCAGCGCCCGTCCCGCGCCCCTGCCCCGGGCGGCCGGATGTACGGCGAGCAGGTCGATGTGCCCCACCGACCGGTCACGCGCCGACATCGAGGCGAACACCACCCCGTCGAGATCGCCGGTCACCAGCGCGGTCCAGCGGCGTTCCGGCGGCGGCGCCGAGAGCAGCGCCACCAGGCGTGGCGCCTCCTCGGCGTCCAGGGTGAGCGCGGCCCCGGCGAGCTCGCCGAGCGCCGAAGCGTCGGCCGCGACCGCCTCGCGGATCCCCTCGGCGGGGGTGGAACCGCCGTCACCTCGCGCGGTACCCCGGCCGAACCCGCCACCGGCCGCCCGGCCCGCGGCCGCCCCGCCGCCGGTCGCCTCTCCCGTGACGGCTCCTCCGACGGCTCGCGTGGCGGGGTCGTAGACCTCTCCCACGGGGTTCATGCTCGGCCGACCGGCGTGGCGACGACGCTCCGGCGCCGGGGGTGGAAGCAGGCGTGTTCCTGGAGCATGCCCCCGTCATGGCCGAGTTCCGGGCGCTCCGACTCACAGCGGCCGGTGCGGAACGGGCAGCGCCGCGCGAACAGGCACCCCGCGTCGTCGCGGCCCTCGTCGAGCGCCTCGGTCGGCACCACCGGCTGCTCGCCCGGCCGTTCCAGGCCGCGCAGTACCGGAATGGCCGACAGCAGCGACTGCGTGTAGGGGTGGACGGGATCGGAGATGATCGTCTCCACGTGACCGCGTTCGACGACCTGTCCGCGGTAGATGACGTACAGCTCACCGTCCTCGCCGATGTAGCGGGCGGTGGCCACGTCGTGGGTGATGAACAGCACGCTCACGCCGAGCCGCTCGCGCAGGTCCTTGAGCAGTGCCAGGATGCCCAGCCGCAGCGACACGTCGATCATGGAGACGGCCTCGTCCGCGACGAGCATCTCCGGATCGACCGTGAGCGCGCGGGCGATGACGACCCGCTGGCGCATGCCGCCGGAGAGCTGGTGGGGATAACGCGGCAGGACGTAGCCGGGGTCGAGCCCGACCAGTTCCAGCAGTTCCTCCGCCCGTCCCTCCACCCACGACCGCGGACGGCGGGTCCACTTGGCCCGCAGGTCGAGGGGCGCGTTCAGCGTCTGGTGGATCGTGCGGGTCGGGTTGAGCGCGGAGTACGGATCCTGGTGGATGAGCTGGATCCGGCGGAAGTACGGTTCCCGCTGCCTCGGGCGCAGGGGTGACATGGGGGTGCCGTCGATGGTGATCTCCCCGGAGTCGTGGCTCTCCAGCCCGGCGATGATCCGTCCCAGCGTCGTCTTGCCGGAACCGGACTCACCGATGAACGAGGCCGCGCCGCCCTTCCTGATGGCGAAGTCGACCCCGCGCAACGCTCTCACCTCCCGCCCGGCGAGGACTCCGCCTCGCTGCCTGAAGGTCTTCGTGATGCCCTCTCCCGTGATCACCCCTGCCTCCTCTCCGCTCCGTGCGCCTTCGCGACCCTCTGCGCCCCCGCCGCGGCCGTCCGCCTGCCGCGTTCCGCCTCGGCCGCGACCGCGTGACACGCCACGATCCACTCCCCGCGGGCGACCACCGGCGGCTCCTCCGTCTCGCAGACGTCCATGCGCAGATGGCAACGCTCTCTGAACACGCATCCCCGCGCCGGGATCGTCCCAAGCGTGGGCGGGCGGCCGGGTAGTGCCCGGGCCTCGCCGATGTCTCCCACGAGACGCGGGATGGCCCGGATCAGGCCCTGGGTGTAGGGGTGGCGGGGCGCGCCGAGCACCTCCATGGTCGGCCCCTGCTCGACCACCCGCCCGCCGTACATGACGGCCAGCCGGTCGGCGACCTCGGCCACCACGCCGAGGTCGTGGGTGATGACGAGCGTGGTGAGCCCGCGTTCGGTGTGCACCTCGCGGATGATCCGCAGGATCGTGGCCTGGGTGATCATGTCGAGTGCGGTGGTGGGCTCGTCCAGCACGACGAGGTGCGCGTTGAGGACCAGCGCGAGCATGATGCCCACGCGCTGGCGCATCCCGCCCGACAGCTCGTGCTGGTGGGAGTCGAGCACGCGGGCGCCGTCCAGCCCCATCCGGCCGAGCAGGTCCTTGGCGTCCCTGACCAGTGCGCGCAGGTCGTCCACCTCGTGCGAGCGCCCGAGGTCGAGGAGTTGCTTACCGACCGTCTTGAGGGGGTTGAGGGAGTTCTGGGCGGCCTGAAAGACGTATCCGATGTGCCGTCCTCGTGCCTTGCGCAGGTCGTTCCCGCCCAGCTGGACGACGTCGCCGAGACCGTCGATCTCCACGCTGCCCGACCTGATCCTGCCGGGTGGCTGAACGGCGTTGAGCAGCGACAGCGCCAGGGTGGACTTCCCCGAGCCGGACTCGCCGACCACGCCGGTGATCGTCCCGGGAACCAGTTCCAGATCGATCCCGGCGACGGCGGGGAGTTCCCCCGCCGGGGTCCGGTAGACGACGGAGAGGTCGTTGACGCGCACTCCCGGCGCCTGCTTCACGGGCGACGCTCCTTGAGGCCTCCCGGGGAGCGAGGTCCCGCCGGGCTCCTCGGGGAAGCACTCCCCCTCGGGAGCGGACGCCGTCCGTCCGGGATCCGGTGCCTTCTTCGTGGGGAACAGGAACATCCGTCACTCCTCCCGCAGCCGGGGATTGAAGATCTCGTCCATCGCGTCGACGACGAGCACGATGCCCAGGGTGAGCAGCAGGATCGCCAGCAACGGCGCCAGCAGGTACGGCAGCGCGGCGGTGGTCGTCAGCGCGCCGCCCCCGAACACGGCGAGGTTGAGCATCACACCCCAGTTGTTGGCGTCGAACGGCAGCACACCCAGGAAGAACAGTCCCACCTGCGCGTACACCGCGCCGGTCACCGCGATGAGCATGTTCATCGCGATGAAGGGGGCCATGCTCGGCAGCAACTCCCTGCCGATGATGTGCCTCGTGGACAGGCCCAGCCCCTTGGCCGCCTCGATGAAGCCGCGCTCGCGCAGGGACAGGGTCTGGGCTCGCACGGAACGCGCCACGCCGCCCCAGCCGAGGAGACCGAGCACCAGTCCCATCTCGAACGCGCCGGTGAACTTCCACACGGTCGACAGGACCAGCAGCAGCGGCAGGCCCGGGATCGCCAGATTCATGTCGGTGATCCGCATGAGCAGGCTGTCCCAGCGCCCTCGCCTGAACCCGGCGAACAACCCGACACCGGTGCCGAGCACGATCGCGATGACCGCGGTGATCAGTCCGGTCAGCAGGACGTACCGCGCTCCGGTGATCACCAGGGCGAGCACGTCGGTGCCCTCGAAGTCGGTGCCGAAGGGGTGGATCAAACTCGGCGAGGCGTAGAGCGCGTTGTTGTCGCGCGGCAGCTGCGCCGGGTAGAACAGCGGCCCGAAGGCGCCCATGACCGCGAACACGGCCAGGATGATCACGCCGAGCATCCGGCTGGGCTTGCGCCGCAGCACCCGCCAGACACCGCGCCAGAAGTTTCGCCTCAGGGTCGCGCGGGCGCCACCGGGCGTGCGCGTACCGCTCGGGATGATGGTCGGCGCGGTCATGCGGTCCCCTCCTTCGGTCGCGTGACCGTCGGGATCACGGCGCCGAGGCCTCCGTCGTGTCGCCAGGTCATGAGGCGGTCTCCCCTCCGCTCCGCACGCGCGGATCGATCGCGGTGTAGAGCATGTCCGCCACGATGTTGGCGACGACGATCGCCACGGTGATCAGCAGGAAGGCACCGCCCATCAGCGCGTAGTCACGGCTGGTGATGCTGTTGATCAGCAGCAGCCCCAGCCCCGGATAGTTGAAGATCATCTCGATGAAGATCGCGCCGCCGAAGAGCATGCCCAGCGAGAGCGCGAGGATGGTGAACAGCGGCAGGATCGCGTTGCGGGCCACGTAGCGGAAGATGATCCCGCGCTTGAGGCCGCGCAGCTCGGCGGCGAGGATGAAGTCGTCGCCGAGCACCGTGACCACGCTCGACTTCATCGCCAGGATCCAGCCTCCGTAGCTGGCCAGCGCGTAGGTCACGATCGGCAGTGTGGCGTGCTGGATCAACGAGCCGATGTAGCCGGCGTTGAAGCCGGGCTCGAACAGGATGTCCGCCGTGCCGCCGGCGGGGAAGATCGGCAGCAGGGTCGTGAAGATCGCGGCTATCAGCAGCGCGAGGACGTACTGCGGCAGGCCGTGCAGGAGCGAGCCCGAGATGGCCAGGAGGTCGCCGAGCATGCCCGAGCGCCTCATCGCCGCGTAGACGCCCATGGTGATGCCGACCACGAAACTCAGCAGGGTGCCGACCAGGACCGGGACGATCGTCCACGCGGCCGCCGAGGCGAGCAGCGTCGTGACCTGCACGCCGGGCGTGCTCAGCGACTGTCCCAGGTTGAGGTGGATCAGGCCCCTCATGTAGTCGACGTACTGCTCCCACAGGGTGCCGCGCGGCATGAAGCCGTACAGCGCGGCCGTGGCCCGCTGGGCCTGCTCCGGCGACATGCCCTGCTCCACCAGGCTCTCGTAGCGGGCGAGCAGGGGGTCGCCGGGGATGTTTCTGATGATCACGAAGCTGATCGTGGTGACCACCAGGATCATGACGAATCCGCGGACCAGGTGGCCCGCCAGCCGCCGTACGACGTTGTTGACCCCGGGAAGGCGCCGGGCCCCGATGAGCGTCGTCATGCCTGCTTCCTCTTGATCAGACCGAGCTGGAGCCAGACACCGGAGGTGAGTCGCAGTGTGTCGCTGTTGTTCGGCGGGAAACCGGTGAAGCGGGTGGTGTTGACGAACTGGGTGTTGACGTAGTCCCACATCTGGATCACCGGAAGGTCCTGGTTCGTGGCCTCGGCGAGGACCCCGATGATCTTCTTCTGCTCGGCCTCGGAGGCCGAGTTCAGTTGGACCGCGAGCGCGCCGGGGTCGACCTTGCCGACGCCCTTGACGTCGAGGGTCTCCGGTCCGCCCATCCAGTTGCCCTCCGTGCCCGGGGCCACGTGCTTGAGTTTGCCGCCGAAGAGCTGCCAGCCGTTCGACGCGCCGTACAGGCGCTGGTAGATGTTGTACGGCGAGGGCCCGAGCGCGACCAGCCAGAATCCGACGTCGTACCTGCCCTGGGCGATCTCCTGCAGGTAGAGCGGGTAGTCGGCGGTGCTGACGACCTGGGCGTCGATCCCGGCGTCGTTGAGCTGGCTGGTGACGGCCTTCGCCCCGGACACCCAGTCGGAGAACGACGCGGGCACGTTGATGGTCATCTTCCAGGGTGTGCCGTCCGGCATCGCCCACTTGCCGCCGATCTTCCGCATGCCCGCGGCCCTGAGTTCCTCCGCGGCCTTGGCGGGGTTGAACGTGTAGGGGTCGAGCGTGGAGAGCTTGTCGCCGAGCCAGGCTTCGGCGGCCTCCTGGTGCATGCCGGAGGTGGTCAGCGCGGCGACGCCGCCCTCCGGCGAGGCGACCTTCGTGACCTGCGCGCGGTCGATCAGATAGGCCAGCGCCCGGCGGACGTGCACGTTGTCGTAGGGCTTCTTGGACTGGTTGAACGCCAGCGCGTTGCCGACCGGCGAGTACCCCTTGACGACGTTGTTGCCCGAGGTCTGGACGATGCGCTTCATGACGTTGGCGGGGAGCGCGGTGAACGGCGCGTTGTCCAGCTGCCCGGAGATCAGGTAGTTCCAGACCTGCTCGTTGCCGGTGTAGTTGAGAATCTTCACCTTGTCGGGGGCGACGTTGGCGGCGTTGTAGAAATACTTGTTCTTGACCAGCAGCGCCTCACCGGGGTTCACCCGCGCCAGCGCGAACGGCCCCGCGGAGACGTCCTTGGGCGGGGCGAAGGCGATGACCTTGTCGGCCAGGCTGGTGATCTCGGCGCGCGCCGCGTCGGCCCCGGGAGCGTCGCTCTGCGCGGTCTTCAGCTTGGTCCAGAAGTCGGCGGGCAGCACACCGGCCCAGACGTGCTCCGGGACGATGAAGGTCTCCATCACGCCCTGGACGAAGGAGTTGCTCGGGTTCTTCGCCGACTGGGTGATTTTGATCGTCCGGTCATTAATGATCTTAATGTCGGAGGCCGTACCGGCCGCGGAGGGGTCGAGCGCGTAGGCGGTGCCGCCCTGGGTGTAGGCCAGGCCGATGGAGAACTTCACGTCCTCGGCGGTGATCGGCGTGCCGTCGGACCACCTGCCGTTCGGGCGGAGATTGATGGTGATCGAGGACTGGCGAGGAGCGATCTTCCAGCTCTCCGCGACGCCCGGGTAGAACTCGTCGGAGTCGGTCAGATTGTTCTTGGTCCACCCGAGCCACTCGGAGTTGTACCCCTGGAAGGCGTTGCCCTTGGGGTTGTACGGATTGATCGGCGCGTTCGCGTCGAGGCCCGGCTTGAGGGCGTCGATCGTCGTGTACACACCGCCGTCACTCGCGGCGGAGCCGCCTCCGGCACCACCGCCGCACGCCGCGGTGGTGAGGGCGATCAACACCGCTACCACTGCTAGTCGCTTCATGAACTACTCCGGGGAGTCTTGCCAGGCCAGGACGTCGGGGTTGTCCGGACACTACGTTCACTCGGCGACCTGAGTCAATAATTTCCAAAGCCCGCGTGTTTAATGTAACTTTCCTTCATTTCTTGTCCGCGGACACCCCATGCCACGAATCCCTCGCCCTGGACGGGGATCCGAGCCCTGCGGCCGACGGCCACGCCCGCCCCGGCTCACCCACCGGCTTCCATGCACGGGCTTTAATTTTTACGTTCCGGCTCGCCGGCGCCGTCCGGTGAACCCGGGACGGAGCCGGATCCAGGTTCTTCGCGGCCCACGACCGACAGGCCCGCTCCGGAGTCGGAGCGGGCCTACCGGTCGTGGGCGGACATCGGGCAGCGGTCGTCCGGACGGTCCGGCGACGGATCTAGGCGGGGTCCGGACCGTTGACCGCGCCAAGGGTGTCCAGGTCCAGGAGGGCGTTCGACGCGCGTTCGAGGATGCCGAGACTGATCGAGTCGGGCTGGAATTTCGGCTGGATCGCGCTGCGTCCGATGGACAGCAGCCAGCCGAAGTAGGACCAGAGCATCTGCCGGCGGTAGGCGAGCCACGCGGCCTCGACGTCCGGCGCCGTGCCTCCCGCCGCATCGAGCCGCTCCAGGTAGAAGGCCAGCAGGTCACGTTCCCAGGCGCGCCGGTCCTCCACGGCCAGCCCGGTCGCGATGGTGTACGACACGTCGTAGGCCCAGCTGCCGCGCATGACGACCTGCCAGTCGCCGAACCCCAGCCGGCCGGACCGGGTCTTGTAGACGTTGCCGATGTGCGAGTCGCCGTGCAGGAGGGTCAGGGGGCCCTGACCCGCCAGCTCCAGCGATCGCCAGAGCGCTCGGTAGAGGTCGTCGTGGAGGGGCAGGACGGCCTCGGGCATCACGGCCTTGGCGCGCTGGACCCCGACCTGGCTGCGCTTCTCCAGCCCGGCGAACTTGGCGAGGTTGCCGATGAAGGTCTCCGGCGTCTTCCGGAGGAACGAATGCCGATCCAGCTCCGCGTCGTCCCAGTACCGTCCGTGCCAGACCGCCATGTCGGCGAGCAGGCCCTTCATCTCCTCAAGGGAGATCGGGGTCTGCGGGGTGCAGAAGGTCGCCCCCTTGGTGGCGACGATGTCCTCCATCAGCGCGATCGAGCGCCCCGACGCCGGATCGACCGCTCCGTGATAGCCGTGGGGCGCCTCGATGTCCAGGTGGGGCCGGAGGTGCGTGTAGAACCCCGGCTCACCCGTGAGCACGTCGGCCATCCCCAGGAGCAGGCGCTGGGTCCAGCTCCGGCTCGTCTTGGCGAAGAGCGCCGTGGGCAGGCCCGCGTCGCGACCGGCGGCGTTGTAGACGACCGTGGCCCGCCAGCGGCTCGACGTACCGTTGCTCACGTCCTCCAGGCCGTGGGACTCGACCGCCGCGCCGGCGTGCTCACCGCACAGGACGGCGGTCAGCCATTCGCCGGTGACCTCCCTTGTCCGCACCGGCACGTCCGTCGAACGGGTCGCCGGCCGTCGGGTGAGCTGCTCCCGGAGAGCGTGGCCGCTGTATCGCAGGATTCCCTTGGCCACCACCAGCCCCGGACTGTCAGTGCGCGAACCGGTGTCCAATGACTGATCTCCTCGGTCATAGGCCGCAGATCCAGAAATGGATCTTGCTTCATGCGGAGTATGACCGATCAGGGAGCTCTGAGCCACCGTGAATCTCGGAATCAGGGCGGCCGACCGGGATGATCAGCCGTCCACCGGGACCACGGGCGCCGGGGAGCCAGGTCCGGCGATGCGCTTGGAGACGGCCTGCCGGGGGATCGACAGGTCTGCGGCGGCGTGCTGGAACCGGCCGGTGCCCACGACGGCGACGAACGTGCGCACAGCATCGAGATCCGCACCGGCCGATCTTAGTTCACAACTTACAGTTGTGAACTTTCGGTCAGGCGTTGTTTGACGAGCTTATCAACCGCACGTTTTGATCTCTCAAGTCAACGAATGGTTGTTTCGCAGAGATAGCGGGTGTGCGTTGGGGGAGTTCGCCTGGGCGGCGGTTCACGTGGTTCTGGGCCGCGTATACGGTCAGCGCGTCCGGCGCATGGCTCGCGTTCGACGCGTTCGCCCCGATCGCGATTCCCGCTCTGGACGCAGGGCCTGTCGAGGTGCCGGTTCCGGCCGCCGCAGGGCTCGCGGTCGGGGCGGTGGTCGCGGTGCCGCTCGGGCCGTGGGTGGAGTTCCGGCGCGAACGGCCGGTGATGATCGCGATGGACCTGATCCGGTTCGCGGCGCTGATGAGCGTCGCTCACCGTCCTCATGCTCGGCGACCTCGGGTCCACACCCTGGCGGTGCGACCCCGCCTTCGGCGCCCCCCGCATCGGCGGCTTCATCGGCTCGCGACTGGCCCGTCCGTTCCTCCTCCCTCGACACGACCGCACGTCCCACCTCAAGAACGCCGACCAGGCACCACCGGAAAGGCAGACACTCTCATGAGCACCGCCCCCACGCTCGACCCCGCACACACCGCCCTGCTCGTCATGGACTATCAGCCCGCGATCCTCGCGCTGCTCCCCGAAAGCGACAGTGAAGCCTTGCTGGGACGCATGGAAAAGGTAATCGCCGCCGTTCGCGCCAGGGGCGGTACCGTCGCCTACGTCCGGGTCGGCTTCACCGAGGCCGACTGGGCTGCGATCCCGCCCACCAACAGATCTTTCGCACCGATCGCCCAGCACCGTCTCATGCACCACGCGGACCTTGACACCGCTGTCCACGAACGTCTCGCTCCCCAGGACGGAGACATCATCGTGCGTAAGATCCGTTACGGAGGCCTGTCCACCACCGACCTCGATCAGCGGCTGCGCGAACACGGCATCACCACTCTGATCATCTCGGGCATCAGTACCAGCGGCGTCGTCCTGTCCACCGTCCTCGACGCGGCCGACCGCGACTACCGGCTCTACGTCCTGGCCGACGGCGTCGCCGACCCTGACCCCGAAGCGCATGACGTCCTGCTCCGTCAGGTCTTTCCCTCACGGGCCCACATCCTCGAAACCGCCGAGTTGCACACCCTCCTGCGAGCCGACTGACGCCGGCCGCGCCGGCACACCCGGCAGGAGAACGACCGCTCGCTCTCCTGGTGCCCGCCCCGGGACGCGGCCAAGCCGCGGACCAACGAGACCGGACGCCGCACCGTGCTGTGTCCGGCCTCAGCTCCCCGGCCTTGCCAGGGCCCGGGCATTCCACCGGCGGATCGTGGCATGGTGTGGCGACCACGACCGCCACACGTCGCGGCCCCAAGCCCAGGCGAGTCGCTCATGCTCGACCGCGTCACGGGCGGCGAGTACGTCGACGGCGGTCATCAGGCCGTGCTGCTGCGGCGGCCGCAGCCAGTGGAAGTAGTCCGGGCGGCCGGCCATCATCTGCTTGTGCAGCGCTGGACCGTCGCGCGGATCGGCCTCGCCCTCAACGAACAGGCACAGCGTCATCAGGCACAGCGCCAGGCCCTGGATCCCCCGCCGGCTACTGTCGCCGGAGTGCTGCGCGATGTATGCGTCCACGATCAACTGGTGGACATGACGGTACTCGGCGATGGTGTACGAGCGTGCCAGTAGCTCGCCGTAGCGCTCCCAGCACTCGGCCGACGCCCTGCGCTCGTCAGGGAGCGGCCCACCCGTGGCTGGGGCCACCAGCCCGCACCCGGGACAGGTGGTCGTGGTCATCGGGACCCGCTCAAGCCGGCCGACGCCCACGGGCGCACCTGCTCATGGTGGCCGGCCCAAGCCGGCCAGGCTGCCTGAGTCCGGCCGCGGACCGCTGTTGCGTGGCCGGCCCTGTTGATGGCGCGGTGGATGCCGGCCCCGGTGACCTCGCCGAGGAAGACCGATGGCGACGGGTGCAGCCAATCCGCCGCCACCAGATCATCGTCGTGTGATGCGACGTTCACACTCAAGATCTTATCCGCCGCGTGGCTCCGCGCTCTGGAACGGCCGCCCCACCACCCGACGCCTACTGCCGGGCGCCCTAGGACAATCATCCTGTTGGCGAATGCGTGACCGTAGGAGGTGGCGCCGTGGCCCAAGGTTCCCGAACACAGCTGGAAGTGCAGAATTTTCAACTGGGCTCGCTGCGGGTCCTTCGCCTCGCGGGTGAGCTGGATGCCCTTACGGCCCCCAATGCCTGATCGGCGATTTCACTCGCCTACGGCGTCGCGTTGTTGTTGTTGTTGGTGTTGTTGACCGGTTCGGAGCGCCGGCGGTCGCGGCCGTCGCGTCCGTCGCGTCCGTCGCGGCGGCGCTCGTCTTCGCTGAAGGTGGTGTTGTTGTTGTTGAGGTTCACGTTGAGGTGGAACCTCCTGTGGTCGCGGTGACTGGAGCAGCTGCGGTGGTGGCAGCTGCGGTGGTGGTGGCAGCAGCAGCCGCGGCGCCAGCCCCAGCCGCCACCGCCGCAGTTGGCGACGCTCGCGCCTGCGGTGACCGTGGCGGTGGCGTTGGCGGCGGTGGTCGCCGCGCTCAGGCTCACGACTCCGCCGGCCAGGGCCGCGCTGATCGCGAGCCCCGCGATGACATTTTTGATGTCGGGCATTACATTTCCCCTTAAAAGGATCGGTTGCCCCGATTCTGATATTTCCAGAATTATCGGAAAATGATCGGGATGACCACTTATAGATCGTCCCTGTTGTCATAGTTTCCTCGGATGTCATGCGACAAACGAATATTGACGGCTTTTGCTGTCTTATTATCCAACCATTGATGATGTTAGACCCTTATTGATTGTTTTACTATGAAATGCTTCCAATGTCGGATTTGACCCATAAGTTCCAGAGCGATCATGGAAGGCGCGCCGGGGGGCCGACGGCCCAGGAATGCCCGACAAAACAAATGAGCCGATCTTCTTGTTCCGCCTCCCTACCTGAGGCACGTCTCATTGAGCATGACGCATCCGTTTGGATGCCTCAGATACGAAAGACGGCATGCTCCTGACCGAGCCCGTGTCGACGACCGCCGTCCAAGCCTCCTCGGTGGCAGACCCGGGCGAATGCATTGGTCGGCCGGATGATGGAAACGGCGAAAGAGCCGGGAGGCTGATTGGACGACAAGTATTGACGGTGGGTCCGCATATTCTGAATCAACACGCATAGGTTGATATAGCATGACAATCTCAACTCTGATTTCGCCGCCGACGATGATCGGGCCCCCAACGACGGCACATGGTAAATGCAGCACCGCCAACGGCGGGGTATCCAGATCTACGTCCTGACCCGTGAAGACAAGCCCTCGCTTCCGCGAGGCTTTCTTCGTTATCGAGGTACAGCCGGAATGCGACAGGAACAGACTCTCGGCCCGCGTATCCATATGAAATTCGACCGATCCGTGGGGCCTTGCCAAAGCCGCACAGGATACGTGACCGGTCGTTGGCCAACCATGATTGTTCTCACCGGTACCGGCTATTCCATTGGCCCCAAAGCCGGACCACATCACAGCGCCGGTGCAATGGGTTCCCCGCCGCCCTCGTGCATCTGCGGGCCGGCTCCGTTCGCGTCGCCGCCGGCGAGAAGGTGACGACGGGGCAGTCGATCGCGGACTGCGGCAACCCTGGCAACTCCACCGGCCACACGTGCACGTGCAGATCATGAACAGCCCGGCTGTCACGCTCAGCGGCGTGACGGGGCACCGGGGCGCGACGACAATCACGGCCGGCCGGGCCGCCCGTCCCCGCGAGCCCTACCGGAACGCGCGCCACGGCGCGGGCGACAGGACGGCGAGCCTGCGGCTGACCTGCGGCACCGTCACCGGGGCCCCGGCCAGGCTGCACGGGGGAACCCGGTCGGCGTTGCGTGCGGGGCCGCTCGCTCCGGGATCTGACGGTGAGGTCTCAAACCCGCCAGCACACGGCCATGATCGCTGCTGGACTGGGTTCATGCCCACGACCACCACCTCTACCCCCGCCCCGGCCGCGCCGGCACGATCACCGCTGATCGGTTGGCTGGCCGTCGTTTCAGTGATGTTGGGGATCTTCTCGATCGTCACCGCCGAGATCCTGCCGATCGGCTTGCTGACGTCCATCGGATCCGACTTCGACGTCTCCGACGGCGCGGCGGGCCTGATGATGACGATCCCCGGCATTCTCGCCGCGATCGCCGCCCCGACGGTCACCGTCGTGACCGGGCGGTTCGACCGGCGCTTGATGCTGTGCGCCCTGATACTCCTTCTGGCCGTCGCGAACTTCCTCGCGGCCGCCGCACCGGCCTACTGGGTCATGGTGATCTCCCGCGTCCTGGTCGGGCTGGTCATCGGTGGTTTCTGGTCGATCGGCGCCGGCCTCGCCGTACGACTGGTGCGAACGGAGCGGGTCGGCACGGCGACCGCGGTGATCTTCTCCGCCGTCCCGCTGGGATCCGTACTGGGCGTACCCGCGGGCACCCTCATCGGGCACCTCGCAGGCTGGCGGACGGCCTTCGTCGTCATGGGGGTGATGACGGTGGGGGTGTTCCTCGCGCTGCTCGTGCTGGTGCCGCCGCTGCCCGCCGTCCAGGTGACGCGGTTGGCGGTCCTCGGCGACCTGCTCCGCGGCGCCGGCGTCCGGGCCGGGCTTGTTCTGACCTTTCTCATAGTGATGGCCCATTTCGGGACCTACACCTACGTGACTCCTTTCCTCCAGCAGGTCACCCAGGTAAGCCCCGGTCTGATCACCACGTTCCTGCTCGTGTACGGCATCGTCGGCATCGCCGGTAATTTCATCGCGGGCATGACGGCGACACGTAACCTGCGAGCCACGTTCGTCGTCAGCGGCTGCATGATCGCCGGCGCGACCCTGCTGCTTCCGGTCCTCGGCAGGGGAGACGTCGGCGCGATCGTGCTGCTCGTCGTGTGGGGGCTGGCCTATGGTGCCGTCCCGGTCTGCTCGCAGACCTGGTTCTCCACCTCGGCCCCCCACGCGCCGGAGGCGGCCTCCATCCTCTTCACCTCGTCCTTCCAGGCCACCATCGCCGTCGGCGCCCTGCTCGGAGGTGTCGTGGTGGACGCGGCCTCCCCCTCCACCGTCATGGTGGTCGGTGGGGCGATCGCGACCCTCATGGTGCTGACGGTCACCGCCGGCCGAGTCGCCCCCGAAGCGGCATCACCACGTCCGGGCGTGAGGTGATCGGGGTGTCCGCGCCGCGGTCATCCGTACAGGCTCACCACCCCGATCGTCCGTGAGAACCGGACGGCCGTAGGACCTCGTCGCGCGCACCGCGGCGAAGAACCGCGGCCCGGCCCGGCCCGCGCCCGGCGTCGGCTGCGGGCCGCGCCGAAGTCCAAAGCCCCCGGGGAGGGGAGGATGTCAACGGCGATCCGCCTTCGGGGCGGTGTGGTGCCAGAGCTGGGGCACCGCCCGAATGATCATGGCGACGGTCGCCGCGGTGAGCAGGCCACCGACCGCGCAGACCGCCGAGGCGGTCTGCAACCTCCGGTAGGCGGGGATCTCCAGGGGACGCCGGTCGAGCGTGTACGTGCCGAAGGAGCGGGCGGCCGACGCCCTCACCTTCTCGCACCGCCGTCGCGGCGGGCTCGGCCGACCAGCCGGAATCCGGTCAAAGGGTCACCACATCGGCCACCACGCACGCGATGTTGTCCGGTGCGCCCGCGGCGTACGCCAGCCCGACCAGCTCGTCGAGGACCTGCTCGGGGTCACCCGCGCCGCTCAGCACGCCGCGCAGGGATTCCTCCGGGACGACGGTGGACAGCCCGTCGGAGCACAGCAGGTAACGGTCGCCGGCGGCGGCCGTGTGCAGCGACATGTCCGGCTGGGACCCGCCCGTACCCGTGAGCGCGCGGACCAGCAGGGAGCGTTGCGGATGCGAGGCGGCCTCCTCGGGGCTGAGGTCGCCCTCGTCGACCAGCGACTGCACGTAGGTGTGGTCGTGGGTGATCTGGAAGATCTCGCCGTCGCGCAGCAGGTACGCCCGCGTGTCACCGATGTGCACCAGCGCCAGCCGGGAACCCGACCACAGCATCGCGGTCAGCGTCGTGACCGCCTCGCCGGACGAGGTCGACCCGGCGATGTCCCGGATCGCCCGGTCGGCCTGACCGACCGCGTCGGTGAGCGCGCCGAGAAGGTCACCGGCGGGTACGGCCCTCGTCTCCAACGGCTTGAGCGCCTCGACGGCCGCCGCGCTCGCGAGATCACCGCCCGGCCCGCGCACCCCGTCGGCCACCGCCAGCAGCCGGGTGCCCGCGTAGGCGGTGTCCTCGTTGCTCGTGCGGACCAGTCCCAGCTCCGACCGGGCCGCGTAACGAATCCCGATCATGGTTTCCGCGTCTTCCACGGCACTTCCCCTTCCTGACAGATAGTCGACGAGGAAGGTGGCCAGCTGTTCGCGGGCGGCGGTTTCGGCCACGAACAGCGCCCGGTAGGCGGCGACCTGCTCGGCCGCCGCCTCAGGCTCCAGGTCGCACACCTGGCGGATGCGGGCCAGCGGCATTCCCAGCCGCCGCAACCACGCGATCAACCGGGCCCGCTCCAGCTGCGCCGGATCGTAGAAGCGGTACCCCGACTCCCCGTCCACCGCGGCCGGCCGGAGCAACCCGAGCTCGTCGTACAGTCGCAACGCCTTCGGCGACAGTCGCGCGGCCCGGGCGAACGCCCCGATCGTGAGCAGCCCCACACCCAACCTCCTCGTGCCGGTCAGGACGACCGGCACCACGATGCTGCGGCTTCACCCAGGGGCAAGGTCCACACTTCCTCGCCGACCGGGCCGCGAACGATGCGGATCGTAACCGCCGGGGACGTAAAAATACGGGGTGTCACTCAACGGTCGACCAGCGGGCCCACGGTGGAAACCACGGTGGCGCCGTTGAGGCGCCTGCCCCGAACGGCGACACCCTGATCACCGGCCACGCGGGCGAATCACGAAGGACCGGTCATGGACGCGCCGACGGCGGCCGCAGGCCGCGACCGCCGCCTGTCCGGCGTTCCAGCGTGGTCACAACGCCCGCTCGGCAAGTCCGGCGAAACCCTGCTTCGAGCGGGCTCTCACGCCTGCGCGGTGAGCAAAGCATCGGCGAGGCCGGTGCGGGCGTACAGTACCGAGCGGCCCGCCCGGTGGGTGCTGGTCAGGCCGGCGGCCCGCAGTGCGGTGAGATGCTGGGACACACCCGCCGCGGAAAGGCCCGACCGCTGGGCGAGTTCGGTGGTCGAGGTGGGTGAGTCCAGCTCGACCAGGATCAGCGCGCGGGACCTGCCGATCACGGCGGCGAGGGCTTCCACGCGCTCATGGGGCCGACGCTCCCACAACGTGCCGATCCCGCGCGCCGGGTAGGCCAGCTGCGGTGGTTCCGATCCGGCGGAACGCGTCAGCACGCGCGGCCAGGCGAAGACCGACGGCACCAGGAGCAGCCCGGCCCCGGTCTCGATTCTGGTGATGGCGCAGTGCCGTTGCACCAGGTGGAGGCCACCGCCGGCCCAGCGCACCGTGTGGTGCAACTCGTTGAGGGCCTGGGCCGTACCCTGCTCGGCCACCTGGCGGCCCCGATGGAAGACGTCCGCCTCCAGCACCGAGCGGATCCTGGCCCAGTAAGGCGCCATCGCGAGCTGCCAGTAGGTTTCGATCTCCGTGACGATCCGCGGCAGGTAGGCCCGAGGGGTCCGGTGAAGGCTCCGCAGCCGGGAGGACAACCGGCCGTCGCGCTCGGTGGCCAGGCGGTCGAGGTCCCGCCGTACCTGCTCGGGGTCGGTGGCCTCGATGGCGGCCAGCTCGTCGGAAAGGTCGGGGGACGCGGTCGCCGGTGCGGGGTTGAGAAAGTCAGGGAGGTGGCCGACGGGCGGGATCATGTCAGCCAGCCAACCGTGATCGAGACCCGCGGCTGCGAGCCGAGGACGTACCTGGTCGGCCCAGCCGCGATGGGGGTCCGCCACCGCAGCGGCGTTCAGCACTCTGCAACCGGTGACGACCTCCCACATGGGCGAGACGGCGAACCGGGTCTCGGCCAGATCGTTCACCGAGAAGGTCAGCCGCGCCTTCATATCGCCTCCGTCGCTCCAGGATTCGGTCCGAGCTTAATCAATGGACGCTCGCTTCCCCGCCCGGCAGCATCCCATGAGCGGTGCCCACGAGGCAGGGTGCCGGAAAGCGGAACGACGCGAAGGCGGTCATGCATATGTCTGTTGACATCTCCCCCTCCATTGGCGCCGCGGCCGACAAGGCCCGGCTGTTTCGCACCTTGAGCGCTGAGTCCGTGCTGGTGCTGCCCAACGCCTGGGACGCCGCCAGCGCGGCGATGATCGCCGCGGCCGGTGCCACGGCGATTGCCACGACCAGCGGTGGCGTGTCGTGGTCCCTGGGTCGCGGGGACGGGCAACGGCTCAGCCGGGGCGAGATGGCGGAGGCCGCGCGGCGCATCGTGGACTCCGTCGACGTGCCGGTGACGGTCGACGTGGAGGGAGGGTACGGACCGGGCCCGGCGGATGTCGCCGCGACCGTGCGGGCGGTGATCGAAGCCGGTGCGGTGGGTGTCAATCTGGAGGACTCCACGGCCGCCGGCGGTCCACTGTTCGACGTCGCCGAACAGAGCGCCAGGCTGCGCGCCGCCCGGGACGCCGCGGCGGCGGCGGGCCTGCCGGCACTGTTCGTCAACGCGCGCACCGACGTCTTCCTGTTCGCGATCGGCCCGTCCGACGCCCGGCTGGGCGAGGTGCTGGCGCGCACGGCGGCATACGCCGCGGCGGGAGCCGACGGCATCTTCGTTCCCGGCCTGCTCGATCTGGACGTGCTGAGCACTCTCTGCGCCGAATCGCCCCTGCCGGTCAACGCGATGGCCGTCGCCGGTGGGCCGCGTGTCACCGAGTTCGCGCAGGCGGGGGTGCGCAGGGTCAGCCTGGGCACGGGACTGGCCCAGGCTGCCTACGCCGCGGCCCGCAGAGCCGCTGCCGAACTGCTCGGCGCGGGAAGTCTCACGGCTCTGGACGGCTCACTGGACTTCAGCGAACTCGACGCCTTGTTTCGTCATTGATCGAGGCCGGGAGGGCGGCTCGGGCAGGCGATCGAGGACGTGGACGGTGGTGTTGGCGATCGGCAGCAGCCCGCGCTCGGCGAAGACCTTCTTGGCGACCAGGGTCGCGTTGATTGACCGCGGCACACCACAGTAGACGGCGGAGTGCAACAGTGCCTCGGAGATCTCCGCAGGGGTGAGGCCGACGTTGAGCGCGCCGTTGACGTGCACCTCCACCTCGATCTCGCACCCCCCAAGGGCGGTGAGCACACCGAGGGTGACCAACTGCCGGTCGCGCGGCGACAGCTCGGAACGGGAGTACATGTCCCCGAACGCCCACGCCACCACCTGGTGACCCAGTTCCGGCGAGACATCGGCCAGCGAGTCCACGACGCGCTGCCCGGCCTCGCCGTCGACCTGCTCAAGGACCCGCATGCCGTACTCGTAGCGCTCCTGGCGGTTCATTTCATTCTCCTTCAGATGTCGTCCGGTGCGATGACTCGATCCTGTCGCGCACCACGCCGGAGCCCGCCCGATTACGCATGCTCCCTATACTTCCCATGCCTGGGAGGTATGAATGGAACTACGGCTGCTCGCCTACGTGGTCGCGATAGCCGAGGAGGGGAGCGTCAGCGCGGCGGCGCGGCGGCTGCACCTGACGCAGCCGACACTGAGCCGCCAGCTCCGCGAACTCGAACGGGAGGTCGGCACCACCCTCTTCGAACGCACCGGCCGCGGGCTCGCGCCGACCCAGGCGGGCCAGATCCTCGTCCAGCGGGCGCTCACCGTGCTCGCCCAGACCGAAGCCGCCCTCGCCGCGGTACGGCTGGCCGGGCAGGGCCTGAGCGGGCGGCTGACCATGACCTTCGCCGGCTCCGGCATCAACGGCCCGCTCGGTGCGGCACTGGGACGGCTGCGCCGCGAACTTCCCCGGGTGGACCTGCAGCTCGAGGAGAGCTTCAACGACACCGAGATGTCGACCGGGGTGCTGAATGGCCGCTGCGATCTCGCCGTACAGCGGCTTCCCCTCCGCGACGCACGCCTGGCCACCGAGGTCTGGTGGCGCGAGCCACTGACGCTGTTCGTGCCCGAAGGCCATCCCCTGGCGTACGGGACCGATCCCGTCCCGCTGTCGGCGCTCGGCCGGATCCCCCTGGTCGTCTGGCCCCGCGACGTCTCGCCCCGGTCCTACGACGAGATCATCGCCCTGTGCCACCACGCCGACGTCGTCCCTCGGATCGGGGCGGAGGGGCGCAGCATCCAGACGATCCTCGCCCTGGTCGCGGCCGGGTTCGGCGCCGCCGTACTCGCCGACTCCCACCGCGCGCTGCGGCGCGTCGGCGTCATACCCCGGCCACTGGCGGGAACCGAGACCGTGCTCCATCTCGTCTGGCGGGCGGACGACGACGACCCCCTCATCGAGCGGGTCCGGGCCGTCCTGCACCGGGCGCTGCCGTCGCAGTGACAGTCCCCCAGAGCGCCGGACCTTCCCCCCGGAGAGGCTCCCGATCCGGTGCCCGCTCTCCAGGCACCGGATCGGGAGCCTCTCAGAAGCCCTGGGCCAGGCGGTAGTACGCCTGGTTCCAGCGGATCTCCTTGGCGAACTCCCGGATCTTGGTGTCCGCGTCGATGACAAGAAGCTCGACACCGACCATGTCGGCGAGATCGGCGAGCTCCTCGACGCCGACGGCGGCGGAGAGCACGGTGTGGTGCGGGCCCCCGGCCGTCAGCCACGCCTCCGTGGAGGTGCGCAGGTCGGGCAGCGGCTTCCACACCGCACGGGCCACCGGGAGGTTCGGCAGCGGCTCGGTGGGGGCGACCACCTCGATCTCGTTGGCGACCAGCCGGAACCGGTCTCCCATGTCCGCCAGGCCCACGACCACCGCGGGACCGGGCTCGGCGTCGAAGACGAGCCTGACCGGGTCCTCCCGGCCGCCGATGCCCAGCGCGTGGATCTCGCACGAGGGCACGCCCTCGGCGATGGACGGGCACACCTCGAGCATGTGGGCGCCGAGAATGCGCTCCTGCCCCGGCTCCAGGTTGTAGGTGTAGTCCTCCATGAACGACGTCCCGCCGGCCAGCCCGGCGGACATCACCTTCAGCGTGCGCAGCAGTACCGAGGTCTTCCAGTCGCCCTCGCCGCCGAAGCCGTAGCCGTCGGCCATCAGCCGCTGGACGGCCAGGCCGGGGAGCTGCCGCAGCCCGCCGAGGTCCTCGAAGTTCGTGGTGAACGCGCCGAAGCCGCCGGAGACGAGGAAGTGCCGCAGGCCGAGCTCGATCCGCGCGGCGTAGCGCAGCGAGTCGTGCCGGTCCCCGCCGGAACGCAGTTCGGGCACGAGCCGGTAGGTGTCCGCGTACTCGCCGACCAGCGTGGTCACCTCGTCCTCGGCGACGTCGTCGACCGCCGCCACCAGGTCGTTGACGCCGTAGGTGTTGACCGACACGCCGAACCGCCGCTGAGCCTCCACCTTGTCGCCCTCGGTGACCGCGACGTCACGCATGTTGTCGCCGAACCGGGCCAGCCGCAGCGAGCCCAGCTCCGCGCGCCCGGCCGCCGCCCGCGCCCACGCGCCGATCCGCTCCGCCACCGAGGGGTCGCTCACGTGCCCGGCGACGGTCTTGCGGGGCACCCCGAGCCGCGACTGGATGTAGCCGAACTCCCGGTCGCCGTGCGCCGCCTGGTTGAGGTTCATGAAGTCCATGTCGATGGAGCTCCACGGCAGGGTCACGTTGGCCTGCGTGTGCAGGTGCAGCAGCGGCGTCCGCAGCGCGTCGAGCCCGGCGATCCACATCTTCGCCGGCGAGAACGTGTGCATCCACGCGATCACGCCGACGCACGCGTCCGAGCTGTTCGCGTCGAGGCAGACCCGACGGATCGACTCGGCGTCGGTGAGCACCGGCCGCCACACCACGCGGACCGGGACGCCGGAGGCGTCGTTCAGGGCGTCGGCGATCTGCCGCGACTGCTCGGCGACCTGGCGCAGAGTGTCATCGCCGTAGAGTGCCTGGCTTCCCGTGAGGAACCAGATCTCGCGCTCTTCGAGGGACTTCACCTGTCGACTCCTTGCCCGTAGACGTTCTGGTAGCGGTCGTAAAGCTTGTCGATGTCCCCCGGCGCGATCGTGAGGGTCTGGCCGAGCTGCCGCGCGATGTGCACGGTCCGGGCCACGTCCTCGCACATCACCGCGGCCTTGACCGCCGCCTTCGCCGAGTCGCCGATGGTGAACACCCCGTGGCTGCGCATCAGCACGGCGGGCGAGCGGTGACCCGACAGGGTCTCGACGATGCCCCGGCCGATGTCGTCCCCGCCGATCAGCGCGAACGGGCCGATCGGGATCTCCCCGCCGAACTCGTCGGCCATCGCCGTCAGCACGCACGGAATGGCCTCGCCCCGTGCCGCCCACGCGGTCGCATAGGTCGAGTGGGTGTGCACCACGCCGTTGACCTGCGGCATGTTCCGGTAGACATAGGCGTGCGCGAACACGTCGCTCGACGGCTTCAACCCGCCGTCCACGGGTTCGCCGTACAGGTCGCACAGGACCATCGAGTCCGGCGTCAGCTCCTCGTACGGCAGGCCGCTCGGCTTGATGAGCATCAGCTCCGCGCCGGGGACCCGCGCGGAAACGTTGCCCGCGGTCCACACGACCAGCTCTGAGGCGACAAGCTGCCGGTGGTGCTCCGTGAGTTCCTCACGGAGCCGGGTAAGGGGTACGGTCATCGTCTCCTCGCTCACTAACCTATCGCTTGCTTTTGGTTGCGCTAGTGGCCATGACATGGGCCGATCCGGCGCGGAGGGATCCCATGAGACAAGCGCCTTTCTGGTGACGAACGACTGCGCGGGCGGGCACCGGGGCCGTCTCGGAGGGCGATCTCCGATCCGGTGGCCCGGCTGTTGCGCACACTGGGGCATCTGAGTGTTTGCGATAACAGCCCAAGGTGTCAAGCCCAGATCTCGCCCTCCCGTATAACCGCATTTTTCCTGTTAAAAAGGATGGGGTTCTTGACCGAATTCAGTGATAGCGCTAACACTCACTGCGTCAACTCCGTCCCTGTTACGGGAGCACCTCCCCTTCACCGCGACCGCCGGGAAAGAGGCCGTGAACGCACGGCCCGTCGCCTGCGTCGACTCCGCCGCCCCGCCCCCGGCGCGGCGGCCTCGACGGCCGGCGGCGCCCGTCCCCGCCCGGACCGGCAGGGCCCGGAAAGGGCCGTGGATCGACAAACAACAGACCAAGAGCATGATCGATCCGGCCGGAAGCGGCATGATGCCACGGGCGACACCGATCAAGATCCATGGGAAGGACGGCAGATGGCGCAGAAGGTGATCCTGGTTGACGACCTCGACAACTCCGAGGGATCCGACGTGATGCGCAGGGAGTTCCCGCTGCTCGACCGGACCTTCGCCATCGATCTGTCCGACGGCAACCAGCAACGGCTCTGCGACGCCCTGGCCTTCATCGAGAGAATCCTGGAGAGGTCCCGCGAGGTCAAGCAGGCCACCCGCTCCAGGAAGGCCGTCGACACCGCGCCCCGGCTGCGCGGGTACACCAACACCGACGTTCGCGAATGGGCGCGCGAGCAAGGGCTGGAGGTCTCCCCCCGCGGAAAGATCACCGACGAGGTCCTCGACAAGTTCGTCGCCGCCCATCCCGACGCCCTGCCGGAGGAGCAGGAGGCCCCCGGCGCGGAGGGCACGCACGGAACACCGCCCGAACTCTGAGTTCGGGGGCGGGCGGAGAGGCGCCGGACCCGGCGCCCCCTCACCGCTCGTCCCGGACGCCTGAGCGCGCTCGAACCGGCCCCGGCCGTCTCCACCCGCCGATCCGCATGGGGAACAATCGACGCCATCGGGTTTGCGCGGAGGGTACCGCCTGCTTCAGCCGGCGGGTGAATCCGCGCCCTTTCTCCTCGAACGCGCATGCCGGGCACACCAAAAGTGATACAACCAGAACAAGCATTCGAGTTGAAGAAGCGGGGGTGGGATGGGGGTGCGGCGTTCGTTTAAGTTCCTGCTCCGCCCCACCACCCATCAGCAGACCGCGCTGACCGCGTGCCTGGATGACCACCGCGACCTGTACAACGCCGCGCTGGAGCACCGCCGGACCGCCTATCGCAAAGCCGGGGTAAGCGTCCGCTACGCAGATCAGTCGGCGGAGTTGAAGGACATCCGTGCGGCCGACCCGAACGGTCAGGGGCGCTGGTCGGCGGGCTCACAACAGCAGACGTTGCGCCGCCTGGATCGGGCGTTTGCCGCGTTCTTCCACCGGATCAAAGCCGGGCAGACACCCGGCTACCCGCGCTTCAAGGGCCGGGGCCGGTTCGACACGATCGAGTGGCCCGCGACGAAGAACGGCGCCACCTGGGACTCCACGCCGCACGACCCCACCGCCACCCGCCTTCGCCTGCTCGGCATCGGACACCTCCGCGTTCACCAGCACCGGACCGTGCGCGGCACGGTGAAAACGATCAGCGTGAAACGCGAAGGCACCCGCTGGTACGTCATCCTGTCGTGCGACGACGTGCCCGCCGAGCCGTTGCCCGCCACCGGCCGCCAGGCCGGGTTCGACATGGGGATCGTTCACTTCACCACGGCCTCCGAACCGATCGAGGGTGTGACCGACGGCCAAGGGCACGTCGCCAACCCGCGCTATTTGAAGACCGCAGCCGACCGGATCGCCGCCGCGCAGCGGGTATACGCGCGCACCCGGCGCGGGTCGAAACGGCGTACCAAGGCCGCCCGGCAGATCGGGAGGTTGCACAGGAAGGTCGCCCGGCAACGCGCCGATCATGCGCACAAGACGGCGCTGGCTGTGGTGCGCGCCTGCGATGTGATCGCGGTTGAGGATCTGCGTATCGCGAACATGACCAAAGCCCCTGCCCCCCGACCCGATCCTGAGCGGACGGGTGCATACCTCCGCAATGGGTCGGCGGCCAAGGCCGGGTTGACCACAAGCATTGTGGATGCGGGTTGGGGGGTGTTCCTGACGATCCTCGCGAGTAAGGCTGAAAGCGCCGGCCGCGAAGTGATCGCGGTGAATCCGGCCAACACCTCCCGCACGTGTCCCGCCCCCGGGTGCGGGCACCTGGCGAGGGAGAACCGCCTGACCCAGGCCGATTTCGTCTGTGTCGTCTGCGGGTACACTGCGAACGCGGACGTGGTCGGCGCGTTGAACGTCAAGAGGATCGGGCTGGTCCTTCGCGACACCCGTGAGGGTTAGCGAGAAGCCCCCTCGTTCACGGGGGAGTGGAGTCACGCAGTTCGGCATCCTCGGGCCGTTGGTCGTCCGCTCCCCCGCCGGTGAGGCGATCGCCGTGGGCGGCCCCCGGCCGCGCGCCCTGCTGGTGATGCTGCTGCTGAACGCCGGCCGGGTGGTCGGCATGGAACAGCTGATCGACGGCCAGTACGGCGACGCACCGCCCGCCGGCGCCGTCAACGCGGTACAGGCCCAGGTGTCCCGCCTGCGCCGCAACCTGCCCCCGGAGCTGATCGAGTTTCACGCGAGTGGGTACCGGCTCGCGATCGACCCCGGCGATGTCGACGTCCACCGGTTCGAGCGGCTCGCCCGCGAAGGGCGGCGGCTGATCTCGGCGGGCCGTCACGCCGTCGCCGCGGAGCCGCTGCGGGAGGCGCTCGATCTGTGGCGGGGGCCCGCCCTGGCCGACCTGCCCTTCCGGCAGGCTCAGGTGGCCCGGCTGGAGGAGCTCCGGCTGGCGGCGACGGAAGACCTCATCGAGGCGGAGCTCGCCCTTCCCGAGGGCAGTCCGGTGGCCGAGCTGCGGAGGCTGGTGGCCGAGCATCCGCTGCGGGAGCGGCTCAGCGGGCAGCTGATGCGCGCCCTGCAGGCGACGGGACGTCAGGCGGAGGCGTCGGCGGTGTTCGAGAAGGTCCGCCGCCTGCTCGCCGAAGAACTCGGCGCCGACCCCTCGCCCGAACTCGCCGCGGTCCACCTGTCCGTCCTGCGCGCCGAGCGGCCGGCGCCCCGGCAGCGGCTCGCGGCGCAGCTCACCAGCTTCGTGGGGCGCGAGCGGGAGCTTGAGCGGATCGACGCGCTGCGCGACTCCCGGCTGATCACGATCACCGGTCCCGGCGGCACCGGTAAGACCCGGCTGGCGATCGAGGCGGCCGGACGTACGCGAGGCGAGGTGTGCTTCGTTGACCTCTCCCCTCTCGACCGCGGCGACCAGGTGCCCCAGGCGGTGCTCGGCGCACTCGGGCTGCGCGAGGTCGCGCTTCAGTCGTTCCCGTCACCACGCGCGCCCGACCCCGCACAGCGCCTGGTGTCGGCGCTCGCCGACCAGGAGCTGATGCTCGTCCTCGACAACTGCGAGCACGTGATCGCCGCCGCCGCCACGCTGGCCCGTGACCTGCTGAGCGCCTGCCCGAGGCTGAGCGTCCTGGCCACCGGTCGCGAACCCCTCGGCATCGTCGGCGAGACGCTGGTGTCGCTGGCCCCGCTCGCCGTCCCGTCACCGGACTCCCCCGCGTCCGACGCACCGGCCTATCCGGCCGTGCGGCTGTTCGCCGACCGGGCGGCGGCCGTACGGCCGGAGTTCGAGGTGGGGCAGGGCAATGCCGAGGCGGTCACCCGGATCTGCTCGGCCCTGGACGGGCTGCCCCTGGCCATCGAGCTGGCGGCGGCGCGGCTGAGGTCGTTCACCGTCGAGGAGATCGACGCGCGCCTGGCCGCGAACGACCGGTTCCGGCTGCTGTCACGCGGCGACCGTACGGCGGCGGCCCGGCATCGGACCCTGCGCGCGGCGGTGGAGTGGAGCTGGGACCTCCTCACGGCGCGGGAGCAGACGCTGGCCAGACGGTTCGCCGTGTTCGCGGGAGGCGCCTCCTCGGAGGCGGTCGAGGCGGTCTGCGAGGTGGAGGGCGCCGCCGAACTGCTGGCCGATCTGGTGGACAAGTCGCTGATCGAGATGGGCGGCGGCCGGTACCGGATGCTCAACACGATCTCGCTGTTCTGCGCCGAACGGCTGGCCGAGACCGGAGAGCGCGATCACCTGGCCGCCCTCCACGCCCGGTACTTCCTCGGCCTGGCCCAGCGCGCCGATCCCCACCTTCGCCGGTCCGAACAGCTCCTCTGGCTGGCCGGGCTCTCCGCCGATCACGGCAACCTGATGGCCGCGCTGCGCTGGGCCGTGCCGAACGACCGGGAGACGGCGCTGCGGCTGATCACCGCGCTGGCCGCGTACTGGTGGCTGAGCGGGCGGCACAGTCACGCCGGCGAGGCGGCCGCCGAGCTCCTTGAGGCGACCGCCCGGCCGGTCCCGGGACTGGAGGAGGAGTACGTCATGTGCGTGGCGCACGCCGTGCCACGGGCGCTGCCCGAACACTGGGCGCGAGCCAGAGCGATCATGCGGACGTGCTGGGACGTCGGGCCGAGGGGCTGGTGCGCGAGGGTCATCTCGCCGCCGCTGCCGCCGACTACCGGAGCTCCGGGGAACTCGCCCGGAAGGCGGGCCGGCCAGGCGTGCCCGCATCGGTCGATGTGGGGCTGGGGGAGATCGCCCGGCTCGAAGGCGACCTGGCCGAGGCCCGGCGCCGGCTGGAGACGGCCCTGCACGCCACGGAGTCCTCGGAGAGCGGGATCTTCGGCGCCGAGGGAGCGCGGGCACAGGTGCTCACCGCGCTGGGCCGGCTGGCCGAGGCCGAGGGCGAGATCGCCGAGGCGCGGCTGCGCCATCACGAGGCGCTGGCCGCCGCGCGGAGGTCGCCGCTGACGACGGATCTGGCCGACGCCGCCGAGGGCCAGGCCGGAGCCGCCCTGCTGACGGGGGCGGGACAGCGGGCGGCGCTGCTGCTCGGTGTGGCGGTGGCGCTGCGCGGTATGGCGGTGGCCGGCGACCCCGACGTCGCCCGGATCGCCCTGGGCGCCCGCGATCTCGTCGGCCCGGAGGCGTTCGCGTCGGCGTTCGCCCGCGGGGCCGCGATGCGCCGGCAGGAGGCGTTGACAGTCTTCGACGGCGAGGACGCGTAACTGTCAGCCGGTGGTCGATGAGCTGTCAGCGGCCCTCGCGAAGCTCGTGACCATGAAGAACACCACCGTCCTCATCTCCGGTGCGAGCATCGCCGGCCCCGCACTCGCCTACTGGCTGAACCGCTACGGCTGCACCGTCACCATCGTCGAGAAGGCGCCCGCGCTGCGCGCCGGTGGCCAGGCCGTCGACTTCAAGGGCGCGACCCACCTCACCGTGCTGGAACGCATGGGGATCCTGGAGGAGGTACGGCGGCACCGGACCGGCGGGACCGACCAGACCATCGTCGACGCGAACGGCAGGAAACTGGCGGTCATGCCCGGCGAGTTCTCCGGTGGAGACCTGGAGATCCTCCGCGGTGACCTCGCCGCCCTGCTGTACGACAAGACCTCGGAGAGCTGCGAGCACGTCTTCGGTGACTCCGTCACCTCGCTGACCGAGACGGCCGGCGGCGTGCACGTCACCTTCGAGCGCGGCGTACCGCGCACCTTCGACCTCGTGGTGGGCGCGGACGGCATCCATTCCAACGTGCGGCGCCTGGCCTTCGGCCCCGAATCGGAGTACGTGCGCTTTCTCGGCTACCACTACGCCCTGGCCCACCTGGACCTCGACGTCGGTCCCGACGCCGTGATGTACAACGAGCCGGGCAGGCTGGCGGCGGTCGGCGGCCCCAAGGCGCCCGCGTTCTTCGTTTTCGCCTCCGAGCGGCCGGACTACGACCGCGACGACGTCGACCGGCGGAAACGGATCCTGATCGACGCCTACCGGAACGCGGGCTGGCGGATCCCCGAGCTCATGGACAGGGTGCCCGGCGCGCGCGAGTTCCATCTCGACTCGATCAGCCGGGTCGAGATCGACCACTACGCCAGTGGCCGGGTGGCGCTGATCGGCGACGCCGCCTACGGCAACACCCTGGCCGGCTTCGGCAGCGGACTGGCCATCGTGGGCGCGTACGTGCTGGCCGGGGAACTGGCGGCGGCCGGCGGCGACCACCGGGTGGCGTTCCGGAAGTACGAGGAGGCGTTCCACGGCTATGCCAAGGTGGCCAGGCAGGGCGGTGCCGGCCGTTTCCTCGCCCCGGCGACGCGGAGAGGGATCAGGATGCGGAACCGGCTGTTCAAGAACAGGTTCCTGTTCCAGGCGATGATGAGGCTCACCGACAGGTTCGCCACGGACATCGAGCTCAAGGACTACACGGCGACGTCGTTCGCCGGGTCCTCGGCCTCCGCCGACGCCGGAAATCGCGGCGGGGAGTCCGAAGCGCGCGTCACGACCGGTCTCCTGGACGAGCGAACGGCGACTCCCCCGCAGCCGAAGACGGATTCCGTCATCGACGGCGACTGAGAACCGGCCCGGTTCCCGGATATGCCCGGCGAGCCGGCCGCCTCGCGGTAGGAGGCGCGGATGGTCTCCCGGCATCGCCGGTATTCGTCGTCGTCGATCTCGCCGTTGGCGAACCGCCTGAAGAGCCGCTTCTCCTCGGACGAACGACCGGAGCCGTGCGGGCCGTTCGGGTACGAGTGATGGATCAGAACGCTGACACCGCCGAGCATCAACACCGCGAACAGGACGTCGAAGGCCACGAACAGGGCCTTCCAGCCGTTGATGTCGTAGAGGTGCACATACATCAGCGTGGTTCCTCTCGTGATGTCGGGGTGACAGGTGATCGGCGGGCTTCGAGGCTTCCGTGGTGATGCCCGTGGATTCATCGTCGGTCATGCGAGCTCTTTCAACCAGGACAGGCTTCACCCTGGGTTGCCCGTTCCTGGGTGTGCGGCAACCACCTTCGCCGTTCGGTCGCGACGCCGGACCGGGGCCGCGGCCCCTGCCCTCCGCGCCGCCGCCGGGGGCGGGATCGCTGAAAATTACACCCCTGCGGCCCTCGACGCCGCAGGTCGGCGCCTTCGTGACGGGCCGATGGCTTCCCGCTCCGCGGGGAGCCGCCTAGCATCGGGCCGACTACGGCGGGAGCGGACGATGCGGCGGACGACGCACGGGAGCAACTCGGTTCTGACGGTTCTGGTGGCGATGGCCGCGACCCTCGGATTCCTTCTGGCGGGTACGGCGGTGCCGGCGCAGGCCGCGGCCATCCGGATCATGGCACTCGGCGACTCGATCACCGGTTCGCCCGGGTGCTGGCGGGCCATCCTGTGGAACCGGCTCGCGAACACCGGCCACACCGACATCGACTTCGTGGGGACGCTCCCGCCCCAGGGCTGCGGCCTCGCCTACGACGGGGAGAACGAGGGTCACGGCGGGGCGCTGGTCACCGGCGTCGCCGACCAGAACCAGCTTCCCGGCTGGCTCTCGGCGACCCGGCCCGACATCGTGATGATGCATTTCGGCACCAACGACGTCTGGAGCAACCGCCCGACCGCGACCATCCTGTCCGCCTACGGCAAGCTGGTGGACCAGATGCGGGCGAGCAATCCCGACATGAAGATCCTGGTCGCCCAGATAATCCCCATGGATCCCCCCACCTGCGCCGAGTGCGGGCAGCGGACGTCCGCGCTCAACGCCGCGATCCCCGGCTGGGCGGCGGCCAGGACCACCGCGCGATCACCCGTCGTCGTGGTCGACCAGTGGACGGGCTTCAGCACCGCGGCCGACACCTACGACGGGGTGCACCCCGACGCGTCGGGCGACCAGAAGATCTCCGACCGGTGGTTCCCCGCCCTGACCGCCCTGCTCGACGGCGGCCCGACCGTCCCGCCGACCCAGCCCCCGACGCCGCCCGTCACCCCCACCCCGACTCCCACCGTCCCGCCCCCGGCGGGTGGCTGCACGGCCGTCTACAGGACCGCCAACCAGTGGTCGGGCGGTTTCCAGGGCGAGGTGGTCGTCAAGAACGCGGGTACCGTCCCGATCACCGGCTGGGCGACGAGCTGGACCTTCCCCGGCGGGCAGATCAGCCAGGCGTGGAACGCCACGCTCACCCAGAGCGGATCGGCCGTGACCGCGCGGAACGCCGCGTGGAACGGCTCCCTGGCCCCCGGGGCGACCGCGACCTTCGGCTTCATCTCCTCCGGGACCGGCTCCCCCGCACCGCAGATGTCCTGCACGACCGGCTAGGGATCCCCGGATCCGGTCCGCGCGCCGGGCTCCGCGACCGGAAGGCCTCTTCGAGCGAAGGGCCGGTTTGACGAAGATCGCGGACATCCATACCCTTTTACTAATCTAATAGTGAAAGGGTATGGCGGTGATCAACCTTCAGCTCGACCCGGGCTCCGGTGTGGCGACCTATCTGCAGCTGGTGCATCAGGTCAAACACGCCCTGCGGCTCGGTGTGCTCATGCCGGGCGATCAGCTGCCGACGATCAAAGAGGTCGTCGCCGACCTCGCGATCAATCCGAACACGGTGGCCAAGGCCTACCGCGAGCTGGAACGCGAGGGCCTGGTCGTCGGCCGGCCCGGGCTGGGCACGTTCGTGCAGCGATCCCTGGGCGGCGGGTCCACGGCCGATCACACCCGGCTGCGCCGTGATCTCGCCCGGTGGCTGCGCGACTGTCGTGAGGCGGGGCTCGACCCGGACGACATGGAGGCGTTGTTCACCTCGATGCTCAGCGATTCCCTCCGGGAGGAGACCGCATGACAGCGGATCGGACGGTACGGCTGTTCGGCGACGGATCCGGTGAGTTCGCCGCCCCCGCGCAGGGCCCGGCGGCCCTGGAGTCCACGGGACTCACCAAGCGGTACCGGGGCACGTGGGCGTTGCGCGACTGCTCGTTGTCCGTCCCCGCCGGCCGGGTGGTCGCGCTCGTCGGACCGAACGGCGCGGGCAAGTCCACATTCCTGCACCTGGCCGTCGGTCTGATCACACCCACTCGTGGAAGCGTGCGCGTCTTCGGCGAACCGGTCGGGCAACGGGCGGCCGCCCTCGCGCGGGTGGCGTTCCTGGCTCAGGACAAACCCCTCTACGATGGCTTCACCGTCGCCGAGATGCTCCGCTTCGGACACCATCTCAATCCGGGCTGGGACGACGCCCTGGCCCGGCAGCGGCTGGCGGAGCTGAACATCCCGTTGAACCGCAGGATCGGCAAGCTCTCCGGAGGTCAGCAGGCACAGGTGGCGCTGACCGTCGCCGTGGCCAAGCGGCCGGATCTGCTGGTCATGGACGAGCCGCTGGCCAACCTCGACCCGGTGGCCCGGCACGACGTCATGCGCTCCCTGATGGCGGCGGTGGCCGAGACGCGGATGACCGTCGTGCTCTCCTCCCATGTGGTGTCCGACCTGGACGGCACCTGCGACTGGCTGGTCGTGCTCAACCGCGGCCAGGTCCAGGTCAGCGGCGACATCGACGAGCTGCTCACCGCTCACCGGATGCTGTCCGGCCCGGCCGGGTCCGCCGACGCGATGGCGGCCCGGATGCCGGTGATCAGCGACAGCCGTAGCGAACGGCAGGCCGCCCTGCTGGTGCGCACCGGCCCGGGGGCGCCGTCGCACGACCCCCGATGGAGCGCCCGCGGCGTGAGCCTGGAGGAGCTGGTACTGGCCTACCTGCGCCGTCCCGACGCCACCTCGCTGCCTCGTCCGGCCCTGACCGGTTACTGATCTTCAAGGAGACATGGAAGTGTTGTGGCTTACCTGGCGGCAGCATCGCACGCAGGTGCTCGTCACCACGGCGCTGCTGGCCGTTCTCGGCGTGACCCTGCTCGTCAACGGCCTGAGCGCGGCCGGGTTCGCCGCCCAGAACCCTCCGCCGGCGACTGACTGCATGTCGGACGTGTCCGCCTGCGTCACCTATACCAGGGGGATGATGGGGCTGATGTGGTCGGTGGGTGACATCCTCGCGCTGCTTCCGCTGCTGGCCCCGGCGATGATCGGCGCTTTCTGGGGCGCCCCGCTCCTGGCCGGGGAGTTCGAGCGCGGCACGCACCAGCTGACCTGGACCCAGTCGGTGACGCGACGCCGCTGGCTGATCGCCAAGATCGGCGGGCTCGGCGCCGCCGTCACGCTCGGCGGGCTGGCACTGGGCGCCACCGTGAACGCGTGGCTGACCGTCTTCGACGCTCCCGCCTTCCCCGTCAACTACCTCGGCCAGAGCTGGTTCCGCCTGGTCGGCGTCCTTCCGGCGGTGTGGTGGCTGTCGGCGTTCGTGCTCGGCGTGGCCTTGGGCGCGCTGTTCCGGCGGACCCTGCCGGCGATGGGGGTGACCCTGGCGGTGTGCGCGGTGGTGTTCTTCGGACTCCGCGTGGCCCCGCCCTTCTACGCGACTCCGGAGCGGGCCGTGCAGACCACCGTCGCGGGTAACTCCGTACCGGATGACTCCATGATTGTGGACGACTTCTGGACGGACGGAAGCGGCACGAGGCTCACCTCCCAGAATGTGGAGCTCGCGCTCGCCGTCCCCTGCGGGACGGACCCGGGAACCACGGAGTACGCCACGTGTTCGTTCCGTCAGGGTTATCGGCAGACGGTGGAATTCCACCCCGAGAGCAGGTTCTGGCGGTTCCAGTGGACCGAAGCGGGGATCCTGCTCATCCCCACCCTCGCTCTGGGTGGCATCGTCGTCCGGCGCACCCTTCGGCCCCGCATCTGAGACCGATCACCGCCCCATCACGGCGGCGGCGCCGTCCACGATCACGGTGAGGCTCCGGTCACCCTCGGCGCCCGGTGTCCCACCCGCCGGGGGAATCGAGAGGGTCACCGTCGAAACCGCTCGCGTCGATCGGCCGGCTCGCCGCCGGGACCGAGACGCCGGGACCGAGACGCCGCGTCGGCCGGACGCCCGTACGGCTCACCTCGCCGTACGGGCGTCCGGCCGCCGGGCTCAGCTCTTGAGAGCGCCGGGGAGCCTCTCCAGCAGGGACTTGAGGTCGTCGGCGTGCTCCTCCTCCTGGGCGAGCAGGTCTTCGAAGATGCGCCTGGTCGTCACGTCGTCGTCACCGAGCCACTTGACGATCTCGGTGTAGGAGGCGATCGCGATCCTTTCCGCGATCAGATCCTCCTTGACCATCTCGATCAGGTCGAGGTTGTCGTCATATTGCGCGTGCGAGCGGGCGGTCAGGGTGTCCGGATTGAAATCGGGCTCGCCGCCGAGCTGCACGATGCGCTGGGCGATCCGGTCGGCGTGCTCCTGCTCCTCGGCCGCGTGCTCCAGGAACTCCGCGGCCACCGCCCCGGCGTGGATCCCGGAGGCGGTGTAGTAGTGGCGCTTGTATCGGAGCACGCAGACCAGCTCGGTGGCCAGCGCCTCGTTGCACACCTGGATCACCCGAGGAAGGTCACCGCCATAGGCGGACGTGATCGGCCCCCTGTCGATCTCCTCACGGGCTCGTGCTCGGATCTCCTTGATATCTGTCAGGAATTCAGCCATGCCCCTCCCCTACCCCGATTTTCGGAGACATCAAGTGTTCGCGGTCGCGGAGCAGGAAGGGACTTCCCTGTTCGCACCATCGCTTTTCGGGTAGCAGGTGCTTGATATGGGCACCGCGACGAAAGTTCCGCAGACACGGAGCATGAACGGTGAGGAGCTTTCCGCCGACCACGCGTGGGACACCCTGCGCAAGTACGGCCGCTGGCATCTCGTCCGTGACTCCTTCACACGATTCAGGTACGGCGACGGCCTGACCAACGCACGGGCACTGGCCTTCCAGATCTGCCTCTCGATCATTCCCGGCGCCATCGCGCTGGTCGGGCTGAGCGCGATGGTCAACCAGCGGCAGCTCGGCAAGGTGCTGGAGCTGACCCTGAGCCGGCTCGCGCCGGGGGCGGGGGTCGAGGCGGTCAGGGACGTGCTCGCCGACAGCCACCGGCAGGCGGGCCACACCGGGGGCGCTGTCGCCCTGTGGCTCGGCCTGATCACCGCGCTGGTCTCGCTGACCAGCGCCATGGCCCAGGTGGAACGCGGGGCGAACCGCATCTACGGCGTCGAACGCGATCGCCCGTTCCACCGCAAGTACGGCAGGGCCCTGCTGATGGCACTGTCCGCGGGCGCCTTCATGACCGTCGGCTTCACCGTGATGGTCGGTGGCGGGGCGATCGGGCGAGCCCTCGCCCAGGTCTACGAGTGGGGTGACGGCGCGATGGAGGCCTACAACCTGGTGCGCTGGCCGCTCGGGTTCCTCCTCGCGCTGCTGTCCGCCTCGGTGCTGTTCCGCGCCGCCCCCCGGCGAAGACAGCCGGGCCACACCTGGCTGGCGTTCGGGGCCCTGGTCTCCATCGCCCTGTGGACGGTCTTCACCCTGCTGCTGGCCTTCTACATCGAGAGCAGCGGCACCTTCGGCGCCACCTACGGCCCGCTCACCGCCGTCATGGCGCTGCTGCTGTGGTCGTTCCTGAGCTCGATCGCGCTCTTCCTCGGCCTGGCCTTCGCGGCGCAACTGGAGGCGTGCCGCGGCGGGAGCGCGGGGCCCGTCACGCCGGACCCCGGCCCCACCGCCGAGGAGGAACGGGAGCCGCTGGTGGGGGCCGCGGGCACGGCGGTCATCACGGCCGTACGAAAGCTGCCGGTGGCGGCCGCGGGCACGGCGATCGTCTCGGCCGCACGGAGACTGCCGGACCTCCTGCGCCGCCGGCCGGGCCCGGGGAGCTAGTCTCCGCCCGCCCGACGGCGGGACGACGTGTGACTCCCCTACCGGAGAACCCACGAAGGCGGTCAGACCCCCTTGCGACAGTCAACTCCTGCCCTTATGCTGCGCCGAACCATAGTGAAATATATTCATATGCAGTGAATCAGGGGTGAAAGGTGTCGGCGCAGGAACGCAGGCTCGCCGCCATCGCGGCGGCTTCGGCCGACGCCTTCCGGCACGGCGACTACCACCAGGTGCGAGCCGAGGACGTCGCGGAGCGCGTACGGCTGCCCCGGGGCGGAGAGCGTGAGCGGGGACGCAGCGCCGTCTGGCTGTACAACGAGGTCAGGAGCCGCCGCGTGCTCGTGGCCCTGGCGGTCAAGCACGCGTTCGACGAGTTCACCGCCAGCGACACCGTCCTCGCCGGCGAGGCCGCCGGCGGCCGGGACGCCGGGCCGCCGCGCTCCCTGCTCGACGCCCAGAGACCGGTCACCGCGGCGCTGCGCAGGGTGGCCCGTTTCCACCAGGTGGAGCGCTTCATGCTCGACCAGGTGCGCCTGGGGATCGGGGACATCTCGACGTCGGAGAAACGCCTGTCCGCGAGCCAGAGCCAGCCGTCGTGGGAGGTGACGGAGGTCTACGGCGCCACGGCCGCCGGCGGGTGGGACGGCCGCGTCACCGCGTACGCGCAGTATCTCGCCCCCCGGCTGGAACGTGCCGCGCTCGCCGTCTGCGTCCCGCCCGCCGGCTGGGCCGGGGCGAGCGCCGAGCGCCTGTCGGAGCTGGCCTTCCGCTCGATGACCGACGATCCCGAGGGCCCGGTCGACCATCAGGCGTCCGCGCTCTCCGCGCACTGGTTCGCCCGTGACCTCGTCCCGCTCGCCGGCGAGTGGACCGAGCGGTTGCTTACGGCCGAGCGGGGCGCCGAGCTCGCCGGACGCGCCGGCGACCGTGCCCGGGCGCACGCCCTCGAGGTGGTCTTCCAGGTCCTGCTGGACGGCCCCCTGCTCGCGCGGGCGGCGGAGGTCGGCGGGGAGCTGACGGACCTGCTGGCCGACGACCCCTCCGAACGGCGGGCCCTGGGCGACGTGACCGGCAGGCGGGGGCTCGCCCTGCTGCGCCTGGGCGACCTACCTGCCGCGAGAGCCTGCTTCGAGCACTCCCTGCGGGTCGCGGACGAGTTCCCCGCGCCCGACGGCGCGAGTTCCCACCACTCGCGAGCCGAGCACAACCTGGCCGAGGCGCTGGTGGAGGACGGCCGGCCGGGCGAGGGGTTTCGCGCGCTCAAGGACATGTACGGCAGGCAGGCCCGGGGCGTCTCGGCGACGGAGATCTCCCCGGCCTGGCGGCGCCTCACCCTCACCCATCAGGCGATGGCCAGGGCCGCCTCCAGGGCAGGGCGGACGGTCACCGGCGTGACCCTCGCCGAGGCGGTGCTGGCCGATCGGGAAGAACGCCTCGGCCAGGACAACGTCAACACGGCCTCGGCCGGGGTGACGCTCGCCGAGGCACTGCTCACCGCGGGCCACCCCGCACAGGCACGGCACCACCTGACCGAGGCGCTCCGGCTGCGCGCGCGGCAGCTGACGCCCGAGGGGTACTGGCCCCAGTACGACATCGTGCGCCTGGCGGAGATCGAGCTGACGGCGGGGTCTCCCGCGCAGGCCGTACGGCTGCTCACCGATGTCGTCGTCACCACCGAGTGGTTCGCACGGCAGGTCTCCCCGAAACTCCACGCCGAGGCCGCGCTGGTCCGCTGCCTGGCGCTCACCGCGTCGGGAGAACCGGCCCAGGCACTCGCCGGTCTTCGGTCGCTGCCCCCCGACCGGGCGACGCGGCGCGCTCAGGCCGCCGCCCAGCTGGCCCTCGGCGACGCGACGGCCGCGGCGCGGACGCTCACGGCCCTCGCCGAGACCGAACGCGACCTGGACGACGACTTCCCCGGCCAGGCGGAGAGGCTGCTCCTGACCGCCAGAACCGCACACGCGCTGGGGCGCGACGGCGAGGCGGAGGCGGCGAGCGCCGCGCTCATCTCGATGGGCGGGGAGTCCGTGGACGCCTGCCATCCCCTCGTCCTCGCGGGACGGCTGAACCTCGCGCTCCTGCGGGTGGGCGCGGGCCGGGTGGACGAGGTCTCCTCGCTGCTCGCGCCGCTGCTCGACCGGCGTCCCCTGGCCCACGGCCGCGCGTCGCTGAGCGACGGCCATCCTCTCCTGGCCGAGGCGAGATCCGTGGCGATCCGGGTGGGAGAGGCGCCGCCGAGCACGCCGGAAGACCGCCTCTGGGAGGACGGCTGATCAGGCCCGCCCTCTGGGAGGACGGCTGATCAAGCCCGCCGCGACCGGTCGTCGTGTCCCGGGCTCATGCCTGCGGAGCGGGGAGAGGGTCACGGAGAGTCTCCCGACGGGTGGAGCGGATCGTCTGGAACGGTCCATTCGATCTCCTCGACGGAGTGTTTTCGCAGGAGGGCGAGTCCGTGCTCGCCGAGCACGCGGCGGGTCCACTCGACGGTCTCGCCGACGTCGGAAGCCGCCCCTCTCCGTAGCAGCCTTCCCAGAGTGAACGCGGTCTCGTACGTGGCCGGATCCCCCTCGGGGAGGCACGGGAGTGCCCGCGCGAGCAGGTTCGCGGCGTCACAGCGGTCGGTGCCCGTGGCGTCCGGACGGCCGGAGCGCAGGGCCAGCGCCGTGCCGAGCCGGTAGCGCAGATACAGGGCGGCCCGCTCGTCGTCGTCGCATCCGTCGAGGGCCGCCCGCAGCCGATCGATCGCGAGATCGAGGTCGTAGGGCACCCGCCGGTCCTCGTGCCGGCTCAGCAGCAGTTCGGCGAGGGCCGCGTGATCGGCCGCGCTGAACCAGGCGTTCTCCGAGCGAAGGTCGTCGGCCTCGGAGAGCATGGTGATGGCGACGTCCCGATCGGCGGGATCGCCGAGGACCTCCCAGCGGACCTCGTGCGCCCGGCCCACGAGGGAGAAGGACCACTGCCCGCAGTCGTGGGCGAGGAGCCAGCCCGCGTGGTCGGCCGCCTCGTCGAGATCATCGCGGCTCGCACCACCGAGGCCGTCCTCGGCCGTGCACCGTCTCAGGAGCGCGTCGACGAGGGCGCGGCGCCACTCGGGCTCACCGTCGGTGCCGGTCATCTCCGCCCGCTGGGCACGCAGCCATGCGATCTCATCCCCTGCCATGCCGGCTCTCCCTTCGCGGACCATACAAAACTATATATAAATAATCACCTCCGACTTGTGGCAAATAAAGAACTGTTCCCGGGAAAGACGGGAGGCAGCGATCGAGCGGGCATCGACGGGTCCGGGTGCCGCGTTCCCGGAGCGGAGGGAGTGGCCCCGTCGATGCCCGCGGTCTTCGTCCCGCCCCGGCCGTGCGCGCCGCCCCGGCCTCCGCCAGGGTCGGGACGGCGCGCACGGTCGGGCCGGGAAGCGTGATGGATCAGCCCTTCGTCGCCCCGGCCGCGAGTCCGCCGATGAGATGGCGTTCGGCGATGGAGTAGAACCCGAGGGCGGGCAGCATCGCGAGGACGACGTAGGCCAGGACCCGCGCCGTGTCATCGGAGTACTGCCCCTGGAACTGCTGGACCCCGACCGGGATGGTCCACAGGTCCGGGTCGTTGAAGACGACCAGCGGCAGCATGAAGTTGTTCCAGCTGGCCACGATCGCGAGCACGGACACCGTGGCGAGCGCCGGCCGGGCCATCGGCAGGAGGATCCGCCAGAAGAACCCGTAGGCGGTGCATCCGTCGAGTGTCGCCGCCTCCTCGACCTCCCTCGGGATGCTCCTGAAGAAGGTGCGCAGGACGATGATCGTCACCGGCAGGCCGAAGGCGGCCTGGGGCAGGATCACCCCGAGGGGGTTGTCCAGCAGGCCGAAGGTCCGCAGCAGGATGAACAGGGGAAGGATCGCCACCGCGAAGGGGAACATCAGCCCGACGGAGAAGAGCGTGAAGATCAGTTCCCTTCCCCTGAAGGCGAAGCGGGCGAAGACGAACGCCGCCAGTGCCGAGACGCTGACGACGAGGAGCGTCGTGCTCACCCCGATGAGCACGCTGTTGCCGAGCGGGCGCCAGAAGGAGGAGGAGACGAAGAGGTCGGTGTAGTTCGAGAAGACCCACGGCGAGGGCAGCCCGAAGGGATTGGCCGTCAGCTGGGCGTTGTCCTTGAAGCCGCCGAGCACGCCGTAGACGATCGGCACGACGATGAACGCCCCGAGCACGATGACGATCGCGTGCAGGATGAGACCCCGGAACCGCGCGCCCGGCCGCCGGCCGGGCGCCTTCGCCCGGGCGCTCCGCCCGGTCATCGCTGGTCTCGCATAACGGTGATCGCTCCTTCGGTGTCACGGCGCAGGACGTATCGCTGGTAGCCCAGCGCGAAGACGAGGCTGATGAGGACCATCACCACGCTGATCGCGTTGGCGTAGCCGACCTGGTAGCGCTTGAAACCCTGCTGGAACATCGTCACGGCCATGGTCTCGGAGCCGTGGATGGGTCCTCCCTCGGTGAGCACCCACACCAGGTCGAAGAGCTGGATCGCCCCGATGACGGCCAGGAAGACGCTGATGCGGATCGTCGGCCCGAGCAGCGGCAGGGTGACGTACCAGAACGCCTTCCAGCCGCTCGCCCCGTCGATCTCGGCCGCCTCGGTCAGCTCCTTGGGGATGCCCTGCCGCCCCGCCAGGTAGAGGATCATGTGGAAGCCGAAGTACTTCCAGGTCATGACGAGGAACAGCGAGTACAGGACCAGGGACGGGTCCGCGAGCCAGGTCGCCGCCAGGTTGTCCAGTCCGACCAGGCTCAGGATGTGGTTCGCCAGGCCCCGGGTGGGCGAGAAGACCATCGTGAACAGGACGGCCGTGATGACCTCGGACAGGACGTAGGGCGCGAAGAACACCACCCGGTACAGTGCACGGCCGCGCATGCGCTGGTTGAGCAGCAACGCGATGGCGAGGGCCAGCGGCAGCTGGATCACCAGGGAGAGGACGATCAGGATCAGGCCGCGCTGGAGGTCGCCGAGGAAGACCTTGTCCTCGAAGAGCCGGACGAAGTTGTCCAGCCCCACGAAGTCGGTCGGCAGGCCGCCCAGCCCGTTCCACTTGAACAGGCTGGTGTAGGCGGCGATGACGATCGGCGCGAGGACCAGCAGGCAGAACAGCACCAGTGCCGGGAGCAGGAACAGCGTGATCGTCACCCAGCCGCGGCGCCGTTCGCGCCGCCGGCGCCGATCGGGCGTGCCCGCCTCCTTCGTGGCCGCGCGGGACGCCGCCGCGTCCCCCGGCCGCTCGCCGGCCGGGGGGCTGAGCTCGGACACGCCTTTCGGTGCACTCATCGTTCGCGCTCGTCCCCTACTCGTTCCTCGCCCGGTCACCCGTCACTGGTTCTGCGCCGTCTCGGTGATGGCGTCGGTGACCTCCTTGGGCCCGAGCGTCCCGGCGATGAGTTCGGCCACGCTGTCGTTCACCTGCTGTCCGACGGCGGGCGGGTAGGCCTGATCGAGGTAGAGCTGGAATCCGGCCGCCTTCCCGAGCTCCGTGGACACCGAGGCGAGCTTCTCGTCCTTGATGGCGTCCTCGGCTCCCTTGACGATCGGGAGGAACGCCCCGGTGGCCACGACCTTGCGCTGGTTGTCGAGGTTGGAGATGAACTTCAGGAAGTCGACCGCCTCCGGCGGCGCGTCCTTGCCGACGGCGAACCCGCCGCCGCCCCCGAAGGCGTCCGACGGGTCACCCTTGCCGCCTTCGACCGCGGGGAAGGGGAAGAAGGCCAGGTCCTCGCCGATGCCGTCGGGGGTGCCCGACGCGTCGCGCTGGACCGTGGGCGCCCACTGACCCATCAGTTCCATGGCCGCCTTGCCTCCGCCCATCAGCGCGGCCTGCCCGTCGGGCACGCCGTACCCCGCGCCGAGGAAGCCCTTCTGGAAGGGGTCGAGGTCGACGAGTTCCTTGAGGCGCTCGCCGGCCTGCACGAACTCGGGTGCGGTGAAGGTGGCGTCGGCGCCCGCCTGCTTGAGCGCGGGAAGGCCCGCCACGCGCATGGCGAGATAGGCCCAGTAGTAGTGGCCCGGCCACTTGTCCTTGCCCCCGAGGGCGATCGGGGTGATTCCCGCCGCCTTGAGTTTCTTGACGGTGTCGAGGAACGCGGTCCACGTGGTCGGTGTCTCGGAGATGCCCGCCTTGGCGAACAGCGCCTTGTTGTACCAGAAGCCCACCATGCCGACGTCGAACGGGACCGCGTAGGTCTTGCCGTCGAACTGGTAGGGCTGCACGGAGGCCGGCGTGAGCGTCCCGACCCAGGGGGCGATGTCGGCGGTGATGTCCTTGGCCAGCCCGGCGTCGATCTGCTGCTGCAGCACGCCGCCGCCCCACGTGTTGAAGATGTCGGGGATCGAGCCCGACTGGGTGAGCGTGGTCAGCTTGGCCTTGTACGCCTCATTCTCCAGGGCCGTGATCTTGATGGTGACGCCGGGGTGCGCCTTCTGGTACTCGTCGGCCAGCGCCTGCCACACGGGCAGCATCGGCTCGATGTTCTGGATGTGCCACCACTCGATCGTCTTCGAGGCGGCCTGTCCGGTTTCGCCTCCGCCGCCTCCGCCCTCGCTTGCGCAGCCCCCCAGGAGCAGCGCGGCGGCTGCCAGCAGCGCCACGCTCCGTCGACCTAACGAGATCACGATGATCCCTTCCTTTTCGATGGAGATGTCCAGGTTGTTTTGGTAACCCTCATCGGTGCCGTCCGGCCGGGAGCGGACGCGTGACGCGCGCGCTCTCACGTCGCGGAGCCCGTTATCGGCTCATCACCACTCGCATCTGATCAACGAAACTTTCGATCATATATCGATAGTTTCTGTGGGTGACGTGAGGCTATAGCGGCTTCCCGGCCGGATCAACGGCTGTTGTCGAGCTGTTACGCGGCGTCGCGAAGACCGCTACGAGGTGGCTCCGGAGCCGGGTCCCGTCCGCCCCGCGAGGCCGGCGGTCAGGAGTTCGACCAGCGGCTCCCGCCGTACGCAACCGGCCAGCGCGAAGGAGTCGGCGAGCGCGGCCAGCTCCTCCTCGGACAGGCCGCGGAAGAGCTCCGCGTACTCGGGGACGAGCGCCTGCGCGATGAGGATGTGCCGGATCAGGTCGTCGACCTGGTAGCGCGCGCCCCACGGGTACGGGTTCCAGGACGGGGCCTCGGTGTCCATGAGCCGGTGCAGGGGCGCGAGGTCGTCGGCCGTCTCCTCCATCGTCGAGCCCCACCGGTCGGCGCCGAGACGGTGCTTCTTGCCGATGAAGGCGCCGAAGCGGCTCAGGTACGGCCCCGCCGGGTCGGCGTGCACCACGCCCTGCAGCCCGACGTCCTTGTAGGTCCACAGCGACCAGCCGGCGTCGTGGACGTCGTAGATGGCGAGCTGGTCGCGGAGGATCCGGTAACGCTGGGCGTCGATCTCCGGATTCCCGGTGTAGACGGGCCCGAACTCCCCCACCCACAGCGGCGTGCCGGTCTCCCGCTGGAAAAGGGTCCGCTTCTCGAAGGCCCGCTCCAGATGGCCGCGGTCGACCCACTCCCCCCGGGTGTACCCGGGGTACGGCCCGCCGTGCGCGAATCCGGCGAGAGCGTAGTCGTGACAGACGAAGACGGTGTTCTCGTACACCTCGCGGAAGATCGTGAAATCGGTGGAGTAGGTGTTGCCGTCCAGGAAGAGCACGTGCGCGGGGTCGACGGCGCGGACCGCCTTGACCAGCCGGTCGTAGAACGGCCCGACGACCCGGCCGGCCACGTCGCCCGGCTCGTTCACCGGGTTGTACCCGGCGACCCACGGGTTGTCCCGGTAACGGTCGGCCATGAACTCCCACAGGTGCACGACCCGATCCTGGAAGTGCCGGTGCTGCCAGAACGCCGCGACGTGGGTGGGGTTGTCGGAGTGCCAGTGCTGGTTCTGCGAGCCGGGCAGGGCGTGCAGGTCGATCACGCTGTAGATCCCGTGCGCGCCCAGCAACCCGATGACCCGGTCCAGATGGCGGAACCCCTCCTCCCTCACCTCCATCGGCCGGTCGTCGGATTCGAAGTGCCGGTAGTTCACCGGGATCCGGACGCAGTTGACGCCCATCGCGCCGAGCAGCGCGGCGTCCTCCGGGCCGAAGAACGAGGTCAGCAGCCGGTCGAAGAAGAACGCGGCGCGTTCCTCCCCGAGCACGCCGCCCACGGCGATGCGCATCGTCGACTCGTTGGCGGGGTAGCCGGTGATGAAGTTCTCCATGTTCATCCAGCCCCCGAGGCCGACCCCGCGCAGCCGTACCGGATTTCCCGAGGAGTCGACGAGGCGGGATCCGTTCACGCGCAGGAGCATCTGGTTGTCGGGCATCAAATCTCCTCAGCCACTCGCCGGGAACCGCCTGCCGAGGAGCACGATTCACCGAACGGCTAAAAATGTTTCGGATATGTTCCGAATATTTCGCTTCCGTGACATTAGATAGGTCTTCCATCCCACGTCAATAGCGACGAGACGAAGGAGGCCGGACCGCGAAGGCCCTCCCTTGCGGAGCGGCGTTCGTCTCACGGGCCGCCCGGGGTTTCTCTGAAAGTTTCATGACGCCCCAGGACCGAATTACTCCCCCGAGCCGGAAACAACCGCCGCCCCCATCCGGCGGGCCGTGGATTCCCCATCCGATGGATCAAAGGCCGGAGCGGAGACCAGACAGGACCGAGTCGTCGTCCACGACCGACCCTCTCGCGACGGGCCATGGAATGTTTCATTTGATTTCAGAAAGTTTCAAAAACCAAAACCGCCACAGGCTGCCCGCCGGCCCTCGACAGCCCGAAAAGTGGGGCTTTCACGAGGGGATGTAGTCCATCGCAGGCCACCGAGCGACACTCCGAAAGCTTTCGGATATGCTGCCTGGCATGTCAGGTAAGCGCCGGGTGACGATCGCCCACATCGCCGAGGAGGCGGGCGTCTCCTCTCCCACGGTCTCCAAGGTGATCAACGGCAGGTCCGAGGTCTCGCCCCAGACCCGCAAGCGGGTCGAGCAGTTGCTCCAGGAGCACGGCTACATCCGGCGCACCGCGAGCGCGGACGGACCGGCGGGCATGATCGACCTGATCTTCGCCGAGCTGGAGAGCCCGTGGGCGATGGAGCTCATCCGCGGCGCCGAGAGCGCGGCCAGGGAGGCGGAGGCCAGCATCGTGATCTCCGTACTGCACACCCACGCCGGCCCCGGCCGCGACTGGCTCGAGCGCCTGGCGGCCCGCCGCACCGACGGCGTGATCATCGTCAGCTCCCGGCTCTCCGCCCAGCAGTACGGCCAGCTCAACGCCCGCTCGATCCCCTTCGTGGTCATCGACCCCGACGGCGAGCCCGCCCCCGACGTGGCCTCCGTGGGCGCCACCAACTGGCAGGGCGGCCTGACCGCCACCCGCCACCTCCTGGAGCTCGGCCACCGCCGGATCGGCATGATCGGCGGGCCACCCGACATGCTGTGCAGCCGCGCCCGCATAGACGGCTACCGGGCCGCGCTGGAGACCGCCGGGGTCAAGGTCGACCCATCGCTGATCATGAACGGAGACTTCCTCGTCGGCTCCGGGCACGACCACGGCCACGCCCTGCTCTCGCTCCCCGACCGGCCCACCGCCATCTTCGCGGGCAGCGACATGCAGGCCTTCGGCGTCTTCGAGGCCGCCCGCCAGCGCGGGCTCCGCGTGCCCGACGACCTGAGCGTCGTCGGCTTCGACGACCTGCCCCTGTCCAAGTCCGCCTGGCCGCCGCTCACCACGGTCCGCCAGCCCCTGGAGGAGATGGCCTTCCTCGCCACCCGCATGGCACTGGGCATCGCCCGGGGCGAGACCCCCGAACCGCGCAGGGTCGAGCTCTCGACCGACCTCGTCGTCCGCGAGAGCTCGGCTCCCCCTGCAACCTGACGACACCGGTCGCCGGGCACTCCGCCCGGGAACTGAACCCACGTACGAACTCAGAACAACTACCAAGAGGCGTGCGCCGGTACAGACTTACGGCGCCCGCCATACTCGCCTACCGAACCTGCCCGGCCAATAATGCCGACCAAACGGCCCGAGCCTCACTGATCCGCCACAGCCGGGTCTCATGAATCCGAGGACCGTCCTCATGCTGGAGGATCCGCCGAATGAACCCTCGGCCAGCGCTGACATGCAGCTCGTAGAACGTGGCCCGGCACGCGCATGTCCACGCCTCCGGACGTGCCCGTTCTAAGATGTCGTCCGGCGTTCGCCACTCCAGCCGCGCATGGTCCCGCTGAAGCGTGGAGACGTGCCGCGGGCTGACGCATTCCTCGGACATGGGCAGCACGGTGAACCCCGCCCCGTAGATCATCGGTTCGGCGTACGACGACGCCTGCCCTTCAGCGCGGCCCATGATCCATCCCGGCGACCTTCGGGACCAGCCAGGGCGGCATGTGCTGCTCCCGCAGTTCCGCGTACAGCACCGCGATTCGCTGTGCGGCCCGCTCGGGGTCGGTGGCAGAGTGCCAGGCGTAGACGAAGCGGCTATGCCGAAAGCTCCACCCGATGCGCCACCAGAACCGCTCCCCGTCACACCGGACGACCAGGCCCACCCAAACCGACACCAGCGCCAGGTCGTACCCATCATGGATATCGCAGGTAATCTGCTGAACGGCGAGCTCACGCCGAAGTAACTCCGCGGTCTCCAGCGAAGTCATCCCCATGGGAACCAGCGGCCTGATCGATTCCTCCATGACCGCTCCTACCCCGTGCCTAAAGCAGAACGCGGCTCCTGATACATCGAGTGTCCGTTATAGGAAGCCTCGTCAGGCCAGACAGGAAATCCGCACCAGAGAGAGGCGTTCCGCCTCTCCTCTCTACGAGACACACGCCGATCTGTCATGGATGTAGCCCTTCGGTCTGCTGATTTCGTACCGCCAGCACATCCATCAAGATATCTACTCGTCTAGAGGAGTAAGGATGCCATATCATTTATGGCTCCTCTAGACGAGTTCGTCAAGTGTTATCGAGCAGGAAGCTCGTACGAAAGCACGTAGGCATCGCTGGACATCACTGTGTCGCACACCTCCACAGCACGTCCGTCTGCGGCGTAAGCCGTACGGACCAAGCGAAACACCGGAACGCCCGGCGCCAGTTTGAGCGCCCGCACCTCATCGCGGAGCGGCATCCGGGAACGGATCTCCTCCACGAAGTGATCCAGCCTGTACCCCAATTCCTCCAGCCGGGCATATATCCCACCCGGACCACTGTCTGGCAGTGCGATCTGCGTGTCCCGAGCGATCTCCGCCGGGATATACGAGACGGCCGTCTCCACCGGCTGACCGTTGATCAGATACCGGCGTGACCGCCGGATCACATGATCTTCCAGGGGGATCCCCAATTTCTCGGCCACCTCCGCCGACACCTGCTCTTCGGCGATCGTTAAAGAGTCGACAGATGGCTTCCCACCCGTTCCTTCCGTCTCCGCGATGAACGCGGCCTTGCCCCGTTCGCGGTGGCGGCGGGCAAAACGATCAGAAGCCAGCCGTCGCACCAGAGGATGAGCCCGAACGAAGACACCACGCCCATGCTCGGCGACCGTCAGCCCTTCGCCCTGGAGGACCTGGAGTGCGTTGCGAACAGTCATCCGTGCGACGCCGTAATGTTGCATGAGCCGAGCCTCTGAAGGGATCTTGTCACCTTCGGATAGGGTGCCACGCTCGATCGCATCACGGATGTGATCGGCGATCTGTCGGAAGACGGCCCGGTCACTGGTCGGGTCCAGATCCGGCAACAGCAGCTCGGCCACACCCAACTCCTCAACTCATACATACATGTACCGCAGTTTGAGAATAGCGATCAGCAGCCCCGGAGGTAATCCGATGGATCACCACAACACGCACTCCGTCAGCGTGGCAGGTGTGATCATCAACGACCAGGGGCGTGCCCTCCTTATCCAGCGCAGAGACAACAATCACTGGGAAGCTCCCGGCGGAGTCCTGGAACGCGACGAGGACATCACCACCGGCCTGCTTCGAGAGATTCGAGAAGAGACCGGCCTGACCATCGAGCCCGTCACCCTGACCGGTGTCTACAAGAACATGACGCGGGGCATCGTCGCCCTGGTCTTCCGTTGCAAGGTCATCGACGGCCGACTCACCGAAACCGACGAAGCCCGCGCCTTCCGCTGGGTCACTGCCGAAGAGGTCCAGAAACTCGCATCCGAGGCATTCGCCGTCCGCGTCCTCGATGCCATGCACCACGACCGCGTACCGGCCGTACGCCACCACGACGGCACCCGGCTGCTCGGACCGTCACAGCTACACGAGTGACCTTCTATAGGCATCGGACGAGGATATGCATTCCAGCGAAAAGCGTGCTCACCTCGGTCCAGACGTTCGACCAGTCTAGGGACGGAGCTGGATAGCCGCAGTCCCCAAGGCTGAGAGGAGCTTGACGACGAAGGACTCGCAACGCCCTTCGGCGTTGCGAGTCCGTATCGTTCCGCACATTGCTACAGCAGAGAGTGGGCAGCCTCGGCCCACTCATCGATGCGGGCTGCTGCGAAGGACACCTTCCCAACCGCAGAGGAGATCTTCACCAGCGGCTTCCGCAGATGCCGGCTGAGACCGCTGGCCCCGTCGACGATCGTGCCGAACTCGTTGAGCTCCTGGACGCCTCCCCGGGCCGATGCAGCCAATCCGATCAAGCCGTTGAGGAACTCATCGAGTTCCTCCGCACGGTCATCGCGCGGGGTGACAGCGACGAAATTCAGGATGCCTCGCACGCCACCGTCGATCGCCTGCATCCGCTTGGCGAACCGCTTGGCGCTCGCCTCCAGCTCATCGGCCGGGCTACTGATGGCCATCGCGTACTTGGCGACCACGGCCAGGCGGGCGCTCATCGGAGCGCCTTCATGGGTGAGCCGGCTCAAATCGGGCCCGGATGCCTCCGACAGCGCTCCGATGGTCTCGATAGAGGAGGCGATCTCCTCCAGGTCTCCGGTCATCGCCTCCATTTCGGTCTCGAGCAGGACAATGCTGTCCAGGAAACCGGGGGCGTCCTCCGCTAGGACGGGATCGACCGCCATGGGTTCGATCTCCTGCCCCCGCATGACCCTGGCAGGAGTCAGGAGGTCGAACCCATCGCGCATGCCTGCCTCCAGCGCGCCCTCAAGGGCCTTGCGGGCCTTGATCAGGCCGCCCTTCACCTGGACGAACCTGATGGTCCTGATGGTCGAGATGTCGAATGGGAGTTGGCTGTGCTCACCGAGCTGGATCGTGGGTTTCCCGGTGGCATGACGTAACCCGAGCTCGTACATCACGTTCGCGTTGCCGCCACCCAGATCGGCGATGACGATGTCGGCTTCCAGAATGTTGCGGCAGACCTGTTCGTTGATCTCGCCCGAGCCAGGAAGATCATCTGCGCGGACCGGGTTGATGCCGAACTTTCGGCAGGCGGCCAGGGTGACGTGCTCGAAGACTTCCAGGGCATCCTCGTAGGTCTTCTGCTCCGGACTGTCGGGGGGCGCAAAGGCATCGCCGATCGGACCGATGGCGAAGCACGTCCACACGCGCTCCGGCTTCTCCGGCGGTTCCGCGAGGGCGGGTGGGGCCATGACGCTCATCAATTCTCCTCTGTCTCTCGGGCGGCATATCTGGCGCCCGTCTCCATGTCTTCGGCGTAGACCGGGACCTGGTCGATGCCGAGGGTGTTCAGTAGAAACGCGGTCGGGATGCGGTAGTGGTTGCCAACCCGGACTACGGGACAGGGAAAGCTCCCAACTCGGATCAGGCGGTAGGCGGTACCAGGACAGATGCCGAGGGCCCTGGCGGCGGTGCGCAGGTCGACAGCCAGAGGGAGGCCAAACACCTCGGCGAAGGTCAGCGGTGTCTCGGTCATCGGGCGGCACCCACGGGACGCAATGACAGAGTTCCGATGGGGCGGCCTTCGGCGGGGCGCCGCGCGCGATAGACGATGTCCATCAGCCCGAGCCGATGGGCGAGCGTCCCGAGCCGTTCGCCCTCGACCTGTGCGGGCGAGGCTGCGAAGCGGATCGCGGCAGAGAGTCCATCCTCCCGTGCCGGCGGAGCGATCTCCAGCTCCCACCCGTCTCGGGGGAACAGGTCCAGGTCGTCCAGCTGTGCGAATACAGAGGGATCTTCCGTGGCGATCTCCCTGGCACCGCTCCGAGCCGCGGACCAGGTCCTGTTGGCTGCGGACTTGAGGAGCCGCTTGCCCACACCGGGCAGTTCAACGTTGGCGGCCGTCAAACCCTCCAGAAAAGAGGTGACCATTTCGGCTTCGAGATCCTCGTGACTTACGCGCAGCCGAGTGGAGATCAGAGAGAGGGCGCGACGCATCCAGGGCTCCGCCAACCAGACGGCGAACAGCCGCCCCATCTCGTCTCCCGGCGCGTCTCGCTGAGCCTCGAGAATCGCCTCCCGCCAGACCGCGTCGCGCAGCCCTGTGTCACCACCGACGCCGCGTACCGCATCCCGGGCCTGATTCACCGTCAATCGGACGCGGCCGGTGCCGGAGTTGACGGACAGACCGGGGTGTTCCCCCGAGACGATCCACTCGTCGATCATGCGAGACAAGACGCCCCACGGGTGAAGTGCCATGAGTACTCCTCAGTCGTGTCGATTGATCACGTCGAGAAACCGCCCAACATTGGGATGCCGGTCGTCACCGACAGCGAACAGCACTGCGTCGACGGCCGCCTCGTGCTTCGAGTCCCCGGCCGCGACGCGATGCCAGCGCAGCATCGTGTCGCGGAGGGTGCCGCCCGGTCCGCGAGCCCTTAGCGTCCGCCTGATCAGCAGGACAGTCAGGGCGAATACCTCGTCGTCCGCGAACTGCGCTCCAAACCAGGCCAGATCACAGCGGAGCAGTTTGGGCAGGATGTAGGTCGCGTAACCTGCCTCTGCGCCCTCGGACTCCGTCCAGGCGCGCAGCACTCGGAGCACGGCACGCCGGTCGCCTCGGCGAAACAGATCGAGCAGTGCGTTGTCCACAGCGCGGTCGACGTAGCGGTGGGGCTCCACCTCCGCACCCCGAATGAGTTTGCGCATTAGCCCTAACGCCAGCCCGAGCGGAGCGATCTCGGAGCCGCCGCCGCAAGTGAGGGCCGCGACGCAGCGTAGGGGCCAGTCCCGTTCGTAGGCCCAGCTTCCCAGCTGACCTGCGGTCTCCCGCGAAAGATCCGGGTCGTTCACCAGAACCCGCAATGCTTTGGCCGCTACGGCACGCCCCGAGGGCCCGCCGGACATCGCGCAGACCCGGATCCGGTTCAGCCGTCCGGTTCCCCGCTCCGGCGGAACCGACATGGCGAGCGCCCATCCTGCTCGCTCGATCAACTCGCGCTCCTCGACGCTCCGTAACCAGGGGACGAGGAGATCAGCCAACGGCCCGCGCCACACATGCCGCAGGATGGCCCCGGGCCACTGACAACGAGCGAAGGCCACGCGGGTTTCCGGGGATCGGCCGGGGCGCCGAACCATGTCGGTGCGGACACCGATGGGGCGCAGCAGCGCGGAAATGGAATGCTGTCTTCCTCGGTTGGAGATGCCAGGGTCACAGGACGCCCCCTCCACCTTCAACGACAGACGTTCAGCCTGCTCTGCGATGGTCTGAGGGCTGGAGCCTGTGAAAACCACCGCCGCGATAAGCGCGTTCCGGGCCTGTGGATCCTCCAGCCAGCTTGGCAGGAACACCGCGATCTCGCGATCGGCCCGCTCGGCCAGGATTCCCCGAATGCGTGCGGCGCGTGTACCTGCGGCCTCGAGGGATTCTGCGGTGGCGATCACCGCGTCCACCACATCCAGTGCGTCGCGAGGAGAGGCGCCAGGAGGAAGGATCTCCGGCAACAGCTCCGCGGGGAGCCCGTCAAGCAGCCGTTGCCGCGCCTCCTCCCCAGGGACGGCAGCGGCGAGCTTCGCGTGGAAAATCTGCTCGGCGACCGGCGGTGTGCAGTGGACCGGCGCCATGCCAAGGAAGTCCTCCAGCTGGGCCACCAGTTCGGGATCGTCCGGAAGGATGACGACCATCGCAGCGTCTGCCTCAAGCAATCGGGAACCGATCGAGGTAAGGGCCGCGCGATTTCTGACAAGGCCGCCGAGGGTGCCTTCGACCAGGTACCCGTTCGCCTCGCCAAGAATCGGACGCCAGGTGCCGAAATCGAGATCGTCGTCGAGGTGATGAACGGAGGCGGCGGCGCCGTGCGTGCCGCACAGCAAGTTCAGCGCGGCCGTCTGCCTGCCGGTTCCACGCCCACCCGCCAGAAGCACGATTCCATTGCGGCTCTTCTTTTGCGCACTCGCCATCCAGTCGGGAGTAACAAACCCCTCAACAGCGTCCGCAAGCAGGCTCGCGGGCAGCCTGCCTCGCAGCCCTCGGCCGTTTCGGAGGTCCGGACCGGCCAGGAGATGGCTGCTCAGGCTCTGGTTTCCACCGATGAGACCGTTGTTGACGGCGATGTACAAGTGCGGCGGGTTGACGGGCTCGGAGGACGAAGTCTCAGGCATCGCGACCACCGTGGTCGACCGTGGTTGGGCCTCCGGTCTGGATCCTCGCAAGGTCAGGGAGAAGCAACGGGACGAGGGCGTAGGGGGCAGGATTCTGGGCGGTTACGGGAGCGCGGGCGGTGGCCACAAGGGCAGCGACGCTGAGCTCGTCGTGGAAACGATGGAGCCCGGGATGCAGCCGAATGCGGGTTCTGGTGTGGAAGACGTGCAGGGTCGGGTGGTTCATATGGATGACCTCCATGGACTCGGGAACGAGCCGAGGCCGTTTAGCAGCCCTGGCTCTCCTGTCGGCATGAGTGTCTGACGGCGCCCAGCGGACTTCGGCACTGCGAGTGCACAGAACGTGTGATCTGGGTCTCACTCGTATCCGGCGGAGCATGCTCAAGACGCCGTCAATGGAATTGGGTAATGGCTTGGTCACCATGGATGACTCCGTTGTTCAGGTTTCCTCCGGTGACCCAGTTGATCTCTTGTACTTGGCGCCTCGGCCGGTCGGTGGCGGGAGGCCGCGGCATAACATCCGGAGGCGGTTCCTCCATGAGGCGGCGGTCAAGAAGGTTGCCCGAAGGAGCCGGTATGTGGATCCATGCCCGCTGCTCGAACCCCTTGCCCCGAACGGTCGCCGATACCTCGATGAAATGATCAGGATGCAGTGTCCGGCCGCTGAGGACCGCATCCTCGTAACAGATGTTGGAGAGGATGGCCACCATTCGGGTCACGTGCGGGCTTGCCGCGGCAAGGATCGTCTTGTTCTGGTCCGCGTTGAGCAGACGGTGGGCGTCGTTGCGGGGGGTGCCGTTGCCGTCGTGTTCCAGACCTTCGACGGGGAGGGGTCCGATGTGCAGGCTGACACGAAGCCGGATCGGGGTCGGGGTCAGAGCGCGCTCGGAGAGAACAGCCTGGAGCTCCTTGAGCCACGGAGAAATGACATGCGGCATCATGCTCGGATTGAACCCGAACACATACCCGTCTCCTCGAGTAGCGGGGAACTCGCGGTCACGCCAGAGGCCCGCCAGACCAGCACGATTGAATGACAATTCGAGGATTTTTGGAATGACCTGAGCAATGATCTCATGTTCGACGGAAGAGCGTTTGGTGAAGCCCTCGGCATCCACCGCGACGATACCCCGATAATCCGGCATCGGAATACTACAGTTCGAACGTTTGAATGGTTCTTCATTCATGATGGCTACTTTCTCCCTTTCAGATCTCAAGTTCTCTCGCGGCCTTGCGAAGCGTTGGAAGATCGGTGATCGTGATCGCGTTCCGGCGAGCCTCGACACCGAAGCCCTCCAGTTGTTCGAGCAACTTGGAGATGGTGTTCCGGCCGACCCTGAGATGGCGGCCGAGATCGGTACGGGTAGCGTGCAGCACGACCTGTGTGGTGGTTCCAGCGCCGTTCCAGTCCCGGTCGGCAAGACGAGCCAGGGCGAACACCAGCCTGTCCAGGGGGCGACCTTTCCCTTGCACGATCATCGACTCGATGAGGCGCCCGCGTGCATGCTCTGCTACCTGGTCGACAAGTTCGCTCTTCGTCATGAATTTGAGGTACGTTTCGGCGGAAATGACGGCGACCTTGCACGGCTCCAGCGTCTCGACATTCGCGAAGCGACTGATGCCCCGCAGGACGGCAGTCCTCCCCAGGATCTCTCCCGGCCCGCGAAAGGCGAGAACGCCACATTCGCCGTTTGGCTCCAAGCGCTCCACCTTGGCCTGACCTTTGAGAATGATGACCACTTTGTCACCTGGATCACCTTGCCTAAGGAGAAGCGTCTCAGCACCATAGTGGATCTGCCGAGAGTTGGCGATGAGTTCTTTTTGCATTTCCCGCTCACGGACTGTACTCATGCGGCGATTCTAGGAGCCACACGACCCAATGCGGAGCTATAATTTAGTTCTTAAAAAAGGAGCCGCGACGGCACTATTCCAAGGCATTTTTGGTCAGCTTCCAAATTTTTGGAGAGGTCATCAAATTGTTGAGAATTTTTCATTTTCGGAGAGCCGAAGGCATCAAGCTCTACAAGTACGGTTTCTGACGAAACTGCTGCACGCTCTCCAGCTCGGCTGAAGTGAAAATCCGGAAAGGTCTACGGCTGAGCCATAGATGGCCATGGCGAGAACCGCCGCAAGCAGCGGCCCAAGCACTGCCCTGTTCGGCCCGAGTGGTGCTCGTGCGCGTGGTGTGCAGGAGCATGGCTACATCCGGCGCACCGCGAGCGCGGACGGACCGGCGGGCATGATCGACCTGATCTTCGCCGAACTGGAGAGCTCGTAGGCGATGGAGCTTATCCGCGGTACCGAGAACGCGGTCAGGGAGGCGGAGGCCAGCATCGTGATCTCCGTACTGCACACCCATGCCGGCCCCGGCCGCGACACTGGGCATCGCCCGAGGCGAGACCCCCGAGCCGCGCAGGGTCGAGCTCTCGACCGACCTCGTCGTCCGCGAGAGCTCGGCTCCCCCCGCAACCTGACGACACCGGTCGCCGGGCACTCCGACCGGGAAACGGCGCGCGGCCACGCCGCCGGCCCGCCACAGCGCGTCAGCCGGCGTCGTCACCCGTGACGCCGCCGCGACGGCGCCCGCCTCCACGGGCCGTCGCCGTCGCACGACCGGCTCTCACTGAACGCCGGCGTCCTCGCGATAGCCCCTGGACTGGATCTCGAACAGCCTGGCGTATCCCCCGCCCGTGGCCGTGAGCTCGTCGTGCGTCCCCTGCTCGACGATCCGGCCGTCGTCGAGCACGACGATCAGGTCCGCGTCGCGGACCGCGCCGAGCCGGTGCGACACGAGCAGGCTGGTACGGTCGGCGCGATGCTCACGCAGCCGCCGGTGCACCTCGTACTCGGCCTGCGCGTCCAGGCCCGAGCTGGGCTCGTCGAGGATGAGCAGGTCGCGCCGCTCGCGCAGCATGGCGCGGGCCAGCGCCAGGCGCTGCCACTGGCCTCCCGAGAGCACCACTCCCGCCTGCGGATCCTCGTCCTCGGACCCGAAGAAGATCCGGCTGAGCATCGTGTCATAACCCCGGGGCAACGCCTGGACGATCTCGTGGACGTCCGCCATCTCGGCGGCGGCCTGGATCCGGGCGCGGTCGGGCAGGGCTCCGATCTCCCCCACCCCGATGTTCTCCGCCGCGCTCAGGTCGTAGCTCATGTAGTCCTGGAAGAGCACACCCATCCGGTCGCGCAGTTCGGCCGGCGGCACCTCGCGAATGTCCACACCGTCCCAGAGGATCGCCCCGCGACACGGATCGTAGAACCGGCACAGCAACTTGATCAGGGTGCTCTTACCGGTTCCGTTGAGTCCCACCAGCGCGACCGACGAGCCATGGGGAATCGTCAGGTCGACTCCCTTCAGCACCCACGGATGATCCTCGGCGTAGCGGAACCACACATCGCGCAGTTCGATGCCCCGTCGTAGCGCGGGCAACGCGACGGCCGTCCCCTCCGCCCGCGGATGGAGCGGCCCCAGGTCGTCGGGCAGCGAGGTCACCTGTTCGTGGTGATCGAACAGCGACAGTGCCTGGCGGGCGTTGGCCGCGTTCTCCACCATCGCGATCAGCGCGCCCTGCGTCCCGGCCACCGCGGCGGCGAAGGCGGTCACGTCCCCGAGCGTCAGCCGGCCGTTCACCGCGGCGTAGACCGCCCATATCAGGCCCGCTCCGCTGACCACGGCGGAGAGCGTCGCGAGCAGCGTCTGCGTGATCGCCTCCCGCCGGTCCAGCCGCCGCTCACCCGCCTGGACGGTGAACAGTTCTCTGAACATCCGGTCCTTGAGGAAGTCGCCCAGCCCGAAGAGCCGGACCTCCTTCGCGGCTTCCACGTCGGTGATGAGGGAGGAGTAGAAGATCTGCCGCCGGACCGTCGCCGACTGCCCGGCGAACATCCTCATCCGCCGTTTCTCCAATGCCAGCCGCGCGACCAGGGCGGGGATCGCCGCCAGCGCCACCAGTCCCGCCATGAGCGGGCTCAGCACGGCCAGGGCGATCAGGAGGCCGGCCAGGGTGATGACGTTGCGCCCGACATCGAACAGTCCGGACGTGAGGGGCGTCAGCGCGCTTCCCGTCGCCTGGGTCGCCATGCGCAGCCTGTCCAGGAACGCCGGATTCTCAAACCGTGACAGACCCTGGAACCGGTTCACCGCCGTGTACAGCCGGTCCTGCATCAGGCGATCCAGCCTGCGCTCCGATTCGGCCTGCTGGTACGCGATGACATGCGGCAGTACCCCGGAGAGCAGCCCTATGACGGTGAGGCCGCCGACCGGCGGCAGCACACCACTCGTGTCGCCGGAGGCCAGCTCGTCGATGAGAAGCTTCGTCATCCACACGGCGCCCATGGGCAGTACGCCGCCGACGACGGTGACCGCAAGCTGGGACAGCGCCAGACCTGGGCCGGCCCGCCAGCACAGCAACGCCACCGCGCCGGCCTGCCGCAGTGAGCGCCGTAGCCAGCCCCCACGTGGCTCGGCGCCCGGAATCCGGGAGTCCGTCATATCACCGGAGCCATCTCGCCGAGCCCTTTCAGCTCGCTCAGCTCCGTCCCCGCCTCCAGGACCGTACCCTCCGGGCTGACACGCAGGAACGTCGGGAAGGCTTCGACACCGAGCGCTCTCACCATGCTCTCTGCGGCCTCCGCGGTGATGACGCTCACCCCGTCGCCGAGTATCTCGACAAGGTCGTCGGCCTCCCTGCCGTCACCGGAGATGACCGCCAGGGCCGTGCGGCTGCGGGCCGCGACGGCGAACTGCGGTGCGCGCTCGTGGCACGTGTCGCAGTGAACATCGAAGAACGCCACGAGTTGCGGGCGGACGGCACCGCTCGCGGGCAGCGTGCGTCCGATCAGAGCGACCGGGACGTACGGCATGAGCGGCGTACGGCCGGCCAGGCTTTCGAGCTCGGCCGTGTGCTCGCGCAGACGGCGCAGCACCGCGAAGGTGACCAGCAGGTTGAGCAGGCACAGCGCACCGAGCAACACGACGGCGGCGATCAGGAAATTCATCGGGCAACCTCACTTCAGGACTTCGGGCCTGCGGACCCGGCAGGTCGTCGAGGTGATAGAGGAGCGGCGAACAGCTCCATCAGGTCGTCCAGCCGCGTGACGAACAGGATGCCCACGGCGGCGGTGACCAGCGCGAGGGCGATACCGGCCGGATGCGGTGAGGAGCCGGCTCCGCCGACGACACCTCCAGCCGTGAACCCGGCACCCCCGGCGACCGCCAGGGCGATGTTGCGCACCACGTGCACCCGGCCGAGCGGCTTGGCGGAGGCGCCGAAACATCGGCACGGCGTCCGTTGTCCCCGGCGCAGGGCGATCAGGATGCCGGCCGTCATGACAACGAGCATCCCGGTAGCCGTCACGAATCCCAGCGGCACGGTGGACGGCAGCGCCAGCAGGACGACCACCGCGGCCTCCGCCCCCACCAGGACGTGCGCGGCCACCGCCGACCATGCTCCGGGAAGCACCCTGAGGGACACGATCGAGGCCACGAACCCGTCGAACGCCGCGCGTCCGCGAACCTTGCCGGCCAGCGCGATCACGAAGACACCGATCAGCAGCATCCGGCACGTGATTATCAGATAGAGCATCCTGCCCGTCCCACCCCCTCGTCCTCCGCGGTCTGGCGGCGGCTTCGAACGCCGCCAGACCGCGAAGCCCTGATCGATCCCGCGTCAGGAGAACGTCAGCACAGGGTGGGGTTGGCGCACGGCCCGCAGGAGGACCTGCCGCCGACGACGTGGCAGAGCTTCCTGTACTTGGTGCGCTCCCTGCAGTAGCAGGCCTCGTAATAGCTGGTGTCCGCCTTCGCGGTCGCCTTCGGCGCCAGCTTCTCGAGCACCCGGTCACCGAGCCTTGCCAGAAGATCGGTCATTTGCCCCACTCCCTTCATAGCGATGTGGTCTGACCAGAACGCTATTTTGGGGAAATACAAGCGCCGATACAGCGAAGCTACAACCGGACGGTGAGCAGCTTCTCCAATACCGGATCCCGTCGCATCGCGGAGTCGGCGAAAAGCTCCTCGGCCCGGTCGGCCTCCCGCGTCGCGGCAGGTGAGTCGTCCAGCGCGGCGTACGCCCTGGCGAGCTGGCGGGCCGCGGCGGCCTGGCCGTAGGCGTCACCGGCCTGCGCGGTCAGCTCCAGGACCCGGGCCAGGTCGGCCGAGGCCGAGGCCGGCTCGCCGCACCGGAGCCAGATCTCGGACCTGCTCAGCAGTACCTCCCACTCGTCCTCCCGGTTACCGGTCTCCTGGCAGCGGCGCAGTGCGTCCCCCAACGCGGCCAGCGCCTCGCTCCTGCGGTCGAGCAGGCAGTAGGCGCGGCCGAGCGCGGCCAGGGTGATGCCCTCCCCCAGCGGGTCACCGTCCGATCTGCGGATGGTCAGGCACTTCTCGAAGCACTCCACCGCCTCCGCGAACCGGCCGAGCCGGAGCAGAACCTCGCCCAGATTGTGCCTGACCGCCCCGATCCGATGCGGTGCGTGCGTCTCCAGCAGCAGCAGACCGGCGGTGATGTGGCCGAGGGCCGCGTCGAAGTCGTCGGCGCGCATGCTCAGCCAGCCGAGATTGTGCAGCGCCATCCCCTCGGACTCCCGGTCGCCCAGCTCACGCCAGAGCCTGAGCGCGTGGTGCATGCGGTCGTGAGCCACATCGGACCTGCCCGCCATCCAGTCCACCAGCCCCAGCATCGTGAGCGCGGACGCCTCCCCCGCCCGGTCTCCCTGCCTTCGCGCCACCTCAAGCGCGAGTCGCGCGACGGTCTCCAGCTCGCTCCAGTGGCCGCGTTTGGTCGCCAGCGCCCTGATCAACGGCATCAGATGGATGACGAAGCACGCGATCTCGGGCTGCCTCGTCGCCGCCTGTACGGCGGCCGCGATCAGGCACGGCATCTCGGTCTCCAGCCATCGCGCGGCCTCGGCGGGCGTACGGAGGGCCGTCCCGCTCTCCTGCGGGACCGGCCGCTGCGCGTCGCCGAACCGCCGGTGTGGCTGGATCAGTTCGTTCACCTGCCGGCAGAGGTCGAGGTACCAGTCCAGTGCCCGCCGGACGGCCCGCGCGCGCTCGTCCGGCGGGTCGTAGACGGCGGCCAGCTCCGCGGCGAACAGCCTCAGCAGGTCGTGCATGCGAAACCGCCCGTCACCGACCGGCTCGACCAGTCGGGCCTCGGCCAGCCGGTCGAGCGCGTCCTCGGCCACCTCCGGGTCCGCGTCGAGGAGCGCCGCGGCGAGCCCGACGCTGACCTCGGGCACGGCGAACACCCCGAACAGCCGGAAGGCACGCGCCGCGGCGTCCGTGGCCCGGTCCGAGCCGCTCGTCAGTGCCGCGTAACCGACCTCGAAACAGGATCGGACACCCAGGTCCGCCACCCGCAGCTCGTCCAGCCGTCGTCGCTGGTCGCGCAGTCGCTCACCGAACCGCGCAAGCGACCAGTCGGGACGGCCGGCGAGACGTGCGCCGGCGATGCGCAGCGCCAGCGGGTGGTGTCCGCACCAGCGCACGATGCCGGCCGCCGCCTCGATCTCGGCGGTCACCCGGGCCTGGCCCGCCAGCAGCGTGAGCATCCGCACCGCGTCCGCCTCGTCGAGCACGTCGACGGCGACCGGCACGGCGTCCACGGTGGTCAGCGCCGTCCGGCTGGTGATCAGTACCGCGCAGCCGCCGCCCGCCGGCAGCAACGGCGCCACCTGGGCGGCGTCGACGGCGTTGTCGAGGACGACCAGGACCCGCCGGTCGGCGAGCAGTGACTGGTACTGGGCGGCCGCTTCCGCCTGTGCCATGGGAACGTCTCCGTGGGGCACTCCCATGGCCCTCAGGAAACGGCCGAGCACCTCGGCGGGGCTCAAGGGCAGCAGGCCGGGGCTCGATCCCTGCAGGTCGGCGTAGAGCTGGCCGTCGGCGTAACGGTCCGTCACCGCGTACGCCGCCCGCAACGCCAGCGCCGACTTGCCGACCCCGCCCAGGCCGTGCAGCGCCAGCACCCTCGACCCGGCGCCCGGCTCCGGGCCGCCGCGCAAGACGGTGAGCATCCGGGCGAGTTCGGCCGACCGGCCCACGAACGCCGTGGGCTCCCGGGGAAGCTGGCGCGGGCAGGGGCGTCCGTCGCCGGCCCGCACGGCCACGGCCGGGGTGTCCTCAACGGCTCTCACGGTCACGGTGTCCTCCCCTGCCCGGAGCCCGACCGGCGACATCAGCTCCGCGTCCCGGCGCAGGACCGCCTGGTGCAGGCGGCACAGCTCGGGGCCGGGGTCGAGTCCGAGTTCCTCGGCCAGGATCCGGCGGGCCGCGCCGAAGACGTCCAGCGCGCCGACCACGTCACCGCACCGGTACAGGGCCACCATGAGCTGGCCGTGCAGCCGCTCCCGCAGGGGGTGCTGCCCGACCAGTTCGCGCAGCCGCTTGACCGTCGCCATGGGCCTGCCGAGCGCGAACTGGATCTCCGTGTACTCCTCCACCGCGCTCAAGTACTGGTCGGTGAGACGGGCGACCACCTCGCGCAGGGTCGGCCCCAGGGGCACGTCCTCGGCCGCCGCCCCTCTCCACAGCGCCAGTGCCTGGGTGTAGGCGTCCTGGGCCATCTCGAGATCCCGCCGGGCCAGCGCCTGGCGGCCGCGTGCGGACAGCGCCTCGAACGCGAACAGGTCGAACTCGTCCGGCTCGACCCGCAGCAGATAACCGGCGTCCAGGGTGACCAGCCGCTCGACGGTCTCCTCGGCGGTGGGGGGCAGCAGCTTGCGCAACTGCATGAGATAGGTGCGCAGGTTCGCCACCGCCGAACGGGGTGGCTGATCGTCCCACATCTCAGCCACCAGCGATCGGACCGGCACGACGTGCCCGGCACGCGCGAGCAACATGGCGAGGACCACACGCTGTTTCGGCGCCGCGATCCTCACGGGGAGCTCACCGGCCTGGACCATCACCGGGCCAAGGAGTCGAAACTTCACCGTTCTGCCTTCCTCACCCACCCCTTCGCCGTCGGCTACAGGGCCGGCCCGCCCAGCTGCCGCAGCGCGACGCCCAGCAGCCGGTCCGTGGGAAAGAACCCCCATTGCCGGGAGTCGACGCTGTCCTGGTTGTCCCCGAGGACCACCACCATCCCGGAGGGAACGCGGGACACCCCGTCACCCGCGGCGATCCCCGCCGGCACCGGATCACCGGGGAGCGCGGCGACCCGTTTGATGTTCCAGCGCCCACCGGTCGCGGCGGCGGGTCCGGGCTCGTATCGACCGCCGGGATCGAGCGGGGGTTCGAGCACGACGACATCACCCCGGCTCAGTTGGCCGAGCCTCCGCCGCCGTACCAGGACGCGATCGCCGTCGGCCAGCGTCGGGGTCATGCTCGTCCCGCTGACGGTGATCACCACGTAGCGCCCGCGAGCCCAGAGCGCTCCCGCGACCAGCACGAGAGCACCGGCAACCAGTCCCCGAAGGATCAACTCCACCGCGCCCTTCCGCCATCGGTCCGAGGGAAGGGTCGGCCCGTTCCCGGGAAACGATCTCCATTGGCGCGGGATCTGTCAACCGGCCCCGGCGAGCGTCCACCCCGCGCGGCCCGGAGATCCGCCCGGGCACCGGTCGCCCCGTGACAGGCGGCGCCTCGCTCGGACCGCGACGCGTTCCGCCCCGGAGAGGGGGCCGGGGGTTCCGCGCTCCCTTGTCGCGTCCACGCGGGCCGTGACGCATGCCTTCTTGCCACTCGTTGACACGCGTTTGACCTGAAAGACCAGGAGTTTTGCCTTGCTTGACCTGCAAAATACGATATGTCATCGTATGTAGACATCGACCGTAGACTTAGGGGAACGAATGTGAGCGAGCAGCAGGCCCAGAGAGCGCCCGGCCGGGCCCTCGTTCCCGGTTTGGTGTTCGTCGGGACGGTGGTCGCCGTCATCAGCAGTCTGGGGGCGCCGCTCATCCCCGCGGTCGCCGCCGCCAACAACGTCTCCCTGAGCGACGCGCAGTGGTCCCTGACCGTCTCGTTGCTGGTCAGCGCGATGGCCACCCCGGTAATGGGCCGGCTCGGCGACGGGCCACACCGCCGGGCGGTGATCCTGGCCGGCCTCGGGATCGTCACCCTCGGCGGTGTGCTGGCGGCTCTTCCGCTGGGTTTCGCCTCCCTCCTGGCGGGACGCGGCCTTCAGGGGGTCGGCCTCGGGCTCATCCCGCTGAGCATGGCCGTGGCCCGCGACGCTCTTCCGGTGGAACGCGCCCGTCCGGCCGTGGCGACGCTGTCGATCACCACCGCCGCCGGAATCGGCCTCGGCTACCCGATCACCGGGCTGATCGCCCAGTACGGCGGCCTGCACGCGGCGTTCTGGTTCGGCGCGGCGGTGAGCTCCCTGGCGCTGGCCGTCGCGGCGCTCGTGGTGCCGTCCTCGGCGCACCACCCGCCCCGGCGCCTCGACGTCTCCGGCGCGGTCCTGCTGGGCGCGGCACTGGCCGGTCTGCTGCTCGCCGTCAGCGAGGGCGGGAGCTGGGGGTGGACCTCGGCCCGCCTGGTCATCGCCGGCGCCGTGTCGCTCGCCGGGCTCGCCGGCTGGGTCCTGCTGGAGCTGCGCCGCACGCACCCGCTCGTCGAGGTGCGGTTGTTGCGCCTGCGGACGGTGTTCACCGCGGACGTGACCGTGTTGCTGACCGGAGTCGGGTTCTACCTCCTGGTCTCGCTGGTGACGAGGTTCGTCCAGACGCCGCTCGGCAGCGGCTACGGGCTCGGCGCCTCGACCTCCGTGGCCGGGCTGGTCCTGCTCCCGTTCTCCGCCGCCGGCCTCGCCGCCTCAAAGATCGCACCCGCCCTGGTCCGGCGCGTCTCGGCCGGGACCGTCCTGCCCCTCGGGTCGGGAGTGATGGTGCTCAGCATGCTGATGTTCGCCTACGCGCGCGGCGCCCTGTGGGAGATCGTCGTCGTCATGGGGATCGCCGGGCTCGGGGTCGGTTGCATTCTCGCCGTTCTTCCCGGGTTCATCGTCGGTTCGGTGCCCGCCCACGAGACCGGAAGCGCCCTGAGCTTCAACCAGGTGCTCCGCTACGTCGGTTTCGCCGTCGGCAGCGCGCTGAGCGCCGTGGTGCTCCAGGCCCACACCGCGCCGGGCCGGGCCCTCCCCGAGGGGGACGGCTACACCGTCGCCGGGCTCGTCGCCTGCGGTGTCTGGGTCCTCACCGCCGCCGTGACCCTCGTGCTGCCCCGCCTGCGAGCCCGCACGACCGTTCCCGCCGTCCGGGAGGTGGCGGTGGAGACCGACGTGCGGTAGATCAAGAGCATCGCCCGACCGGGCGACCACAGGCCACCAGGCACGAGGATTGACCCATGCCCAAGGAAACGACTCCGCGCCGCCGCGACTCGGCGGCCAGCCGCGAACGGCTGCTGAGCGCGGCGGGCGAACTGTTCGCCGATCGCGGGTTCGACCGGACGTCGGCACGTGAGATCGGCGAACGCGCCGGCGTCGACCCCACGATGATCGCCCGATACTTCGGGGGGAAGGCTCAGCTCTTCATCGCGGTCCTTCGCACCGAGGCGGACATCCCCGCCGACCTTCTCGATCCGGATCGGCTGACCGCGTTGCTCGACCGCATGGACCGCCACGGTCCCGGTCCGGTCATCCAGGCCGGCATCCGGCCCTACGGCGACGCCGAGGCCCAGGCCGCCGCCCGCGCTGAGCTCCAGCACCGCCTGGTCGCACCGCTGCGCGAACGCCTCGCCCGCGAGGGCGACGAGCAGGCGGACCTCCGCGCCGAACTGCTCGTCGCCGCCTTCACCGGCGTCATCCTCAGCCGCCGTTCCGGAGCCTTCGAGCACCTCTCCGGAGCGACCGCCGACGAACTCCTGCCCCTCCTCCGGGATCTCCTCGGCGCCGGGGAGCAGCGGGCGCACGAAGGCTGATCCGATGGGGTCCGCCCTCGCGCGCGTCTCCGGCGGCCTGCTGCACCTCCGCGAGAACCCCACCGGCCCCCCGGGTTCGTCATCCCCGCGACGGAGGGCCGTACGGACCGGCTATGGGTCTCAGTGCCAGGTCGGCGCCTCCGCGCAGCTCGCGCCGTAGCGTGCTGGCATGGCGCAGGTAGTCCCTGGCCAGGTGGGCACGGCCGGCGGAGTGATGCAGTTCGCCGAGTGTCTGGATCGCGGCCGCCTCCCCGCTCCGGTCGCCGAGCTGCTGGAAGATCACCAGAGATCTCTCCAGCTGGGCCGAGGCGTGCGACCGCTCGCCGCGGACCACCTGGAGCCCGCCCAGGCCCTGCAAGGCGTAGGCCCCGCAGTGGCGGTCGCCGAGGCTCTCGAAGATGTCCAGCGCGTGCCCCTGGAAGCGCATCGCCTGGTCCGCGTCGGCGGCCAGGACGTGTAATCGCCCGACCTGCATGGACACGCACCCCTCCCGGTGGGGGTCACCCAGCTCCCTGGCCAGCCGGAGCGCCTGTTCGAGCCACTCGGAGGCCTGGCCCGGCTCGCCCAGCTCCAGGCAGACCCGCCCGATCGCCTGCCGCGCGTACGCCTCACCGCTCCGGTTGCCCGTGGCGAGGAACATGGCGAGGGCCCTGCGGAAGTATCCGAGGGCCACCCGATGCTCACCGCAGAACTGGTTCACCGCCCCCAGCCCGCAGATCGAGGTCGCCTCCCCCCGCGTGTCGCCCAGCTCGCGGAAGATCACACGAGATCGCCTGAACATCTCCGCCGCCTCGGCGTAACGGTCCTGGTAGAGACAGACCTGGGCCAGGCCGCGCAGCATGGCCGCCTCGCCCTCGAGGTCCTCGGCGAGACGGGCGGCGTCCAGGGCGATCCGGTGCGTGTACTGCCACGCGTCGAAGTGACATCGCAGGTCGAAGTAGGGGACGAGGACCGCGGCGAGTCCCCACGCCGACTCGGCCGCTCCCGTGTCGGCGGCCAGCCGTACCGCGCCCACCAGCGCGTCGTGCTCGGCGTCGAACCACGACAGCGGGTCCGCGGTCAGCCGTCCGACGGTGTCGCCCGCCAGGTTCCAGCGGACGGCCTTCTCCGAGGTCATGCTGAAAACCGTGGTGGGCAGCCGCGCCCTGGCGTTCTCGGCGGTGGCCATCCACGCCCCGAACACCCTGGTGAGCGCGTGCCGTTCGAGGTCGCCGCCGGCCTTCTCCCTCGCGACGCAGCGGAGCAGGTCGTACAGCCGGAAGCGGGGCTGCCCGATCAGGTCGGTCCCGGCCAGCTGCAACAGGTTCGCGTCGACCAGCACGTCCATCACGTCGTCGGCCCGGTGCCGGTCCAGCACGGCGTCGACCACCCAGCCGGGAAGGGAGCCGGGACCGAGGAGTCCGAGCGCGCGGAAGGTCATGGCGGCGTCGTCGGGCAGCAGCCGGTAGCTCCGGTTGAGGCTGACCCGCATCTCCAGGTCCCCCGCGTACAGCTCGCCGAGTCTGCCCGACTCGTCGTCCAGCCGTTGCCGCAGCACGCGCAGCGACCAGCCCGGCCGCCCGGCCAGCCTCGCGCCCGCGATCCTGACGGCCAGCGGCAGCCGGTCGCAGTAGCGCACGATCGCCGCGGCGGCCTCCCGCTCCCCCTCCAGCCGCTCGGCGCCCACGATCCTGCCCAGGAGCTCCTCGGCCTCCTCCTGCGGCAGCACGTCCAGCTCCAGCCGCGTCGCGCCGGGCAGTTCGGTGATCCGCCGCCGGCTCGTCACGAGCACCGCGCAACCGCTGCCCGGCAGCAACGGGCGCACCTGCGCGGCTCCGGCGGCGTCGTCGAGGAGTATGAGCATCGGGCGTCCGGCCAGCAGGGACCGGTACAGCGCGGACCGTTCGTGCACGGTGTGCGGCAGGCCGTCCTCTCCGACGCCCAGCGCCCGCAGCGCCTGGGCCAGCAGCTCGCCGGGATCGGCCGGCTCGTGCGCGGTGCCTCCGAGGTTCAGGTAGAGCTGCCCGTCGGGGTAGTCGGCTTGGACGGCGTGCGCGCAGTGCACGGCCAGCGCCGACTTGCCCACCCCCGGCGGCCCCGCCACCACGATGACCGAAGGCGGCCCGTCCGGCGATCGCTCCCGGGGCGAGAGCGCCCGCCTGAGCGCGGCGACGGCGTCGGCCCGGCCGGTGAAGTCCGAAACGTCCGGGGGGAGCTGGTGAGGGGTGGGAAGGGTCGTGGCCGGAGGGGGCTCCCCCGCCAGAATGACCGCGTGTGCCCGGCGCAGCTCCGCGCCGGGTTCGATTCCGAGTTCGGTGACCAGCCGCTGCCTGATCGCGGTGTAGGTGCGAAGCGCCTCGGCCTGCCGCCCGCTCCGGTGCAGGGCGAGCATCAGACGTTGCGAGAGGTCCTCCCGGAAGGGGTGCTCTCCCAGCAGCCCGCGCAACTCGCCGATCGCGTCGGCGTACCGGCCCCGGTCCATTCTCAGGTCGATCAGCTCCTCGGCCGCGGCGAGCCGTACCTCCGTGAGCGACCGCAGGCGGCTGTCCCAGAGCGGGCTGTTCGGCAGGTCGGCGAGCGGGGTGCCGCGCCACAGCGCGAGCGCCCGGCACAGCCGGTCGTGGGCCTCCTCCGTACGGCCGGCCGCCCGCGCTCCGGCGATCAGGTCCTCGAAGAGGAGGAGGTCGAGGTGTTCGGCCGGCACCTCGATCGCGTAGCCGCGCGGGTGCGCCCGGATTCCGGCGCCGGTCGCCTTGAGGCCGCCACGCAGCGAGCTCACGTACGTGCGGAGGTTCGCGTGGGCGGACTGCGGGCGGTCTCGTGGCCAGAGCACCTCGACGAGGAAGTCCGCGGTGACCACCTGGTTCGCGTCGAGCAGCAGCGAGGCCAGCAGGACTCGGGGCTTCGTGCCCCCGAGGTGGAGAGAACGTCCCGAGATCCGGACGTCCAGCGGACCGAGCACGCTGAATACGGGCTGATCAATCACCATGACCGGACTTACCCCTCCCGAGGAGGCGTTGCAACCATTCATGCGGGTTATGTCATTTGACCCTTACAGATCTTTAAACCCATTTTTGATGTTCCCTGTGCGACTGAACCCCGGCAAGTGTCATTCGGAGAGATCCAACAGACAGGGCACGTTCCCCGTCAAGGCCATGCCCGCCGCAATCGCAGGAGATGACCCGTCCCGCCCGCCCACGCTGCGAGGTGCGTCCGACAGTCCCTTCGAACCCTGCGGTTGACAACGACGAGGGGCTGTCTCCGCCGTCGGCCGACGGCGGAGACAGCCCTTTCGACGAACCCACCTTTTAGGAGATACCCCCGATGCCCCGACTCCGTCGTTTAGCCATGCTGCTGGCAGGCTCACTTCTTCCTCTCGCGCACCTGGCGGGACCGCCCGCCAGTACCGCCCCGACGGCCCCACCGTCTCAGACCGCCCCGGCGGGCACCCTGGACTCGGCCTTCGCCCGCGCCGCCGCGACCTACGAGGTGCCCCGCGACCTGCTGGTCACGCTCGGATACGCCGAGACCCACCTCGACGGGCACGGCGGCGCGCCGAGCGCGAGCGGCGGCTACGGAGTCATGCACCTGGTCAGCAGCCCGGCCGGCCGCACCCTGGAACGCGCGGCGACACTGACCAGGCAACCGGTCGCGGCGCTGAAGGCCGACGACGCGGCCAACATCGTGGGCGGCGCGGCGGTGCTGCGCGCCTACGCCGACGAGCTCGGCCTGGACGCGACCGCCCGCAAGGACCCCGGGAAGTGGTATCAGGCGGTGGCCAAGTACGGCAACGCCTCGACCCCCGAGGTGTCCCGGCTGTACGCCGACACCGTCTACGAACTGCTGGCCAAGGGGGTACAAGCCGTCACCACCGGCGGCGAGGCTGTGACCACGACGGCGCGGACGGTGCAGCTCGACCGCGGCGGCTACGGCACGGCACGTGATCTGGGCACCCTGGCCGCCGCGGCCGTGGACTACCCCTCGGCCCGCTGGGTGGCGGCCAGGTCCTCCAACTACGCCGTCTCCAAGCGCCCGTCCAGCAACGTGATCGACCGGATCGTCGTCCACGTGACCCAGGGCTCCTACGCGGGCACGATCTCCTGGTTCCAGAACCCCGCGTCCCAGGTCTCGTCCCACTACGTCGTCCGCTCCTCGGACGGCGCCGTCACCCAGATGGTCCGTGAGAAGGACCGGGCCTGGCACGCCGGGAATTACAACAGCCGGTCGGTCGGCATCGAGCACGAGGGCTTCGTCGACAACGCCTCCTGGTTCACCGACTCGATGTACCGCGCGTCGGCCGCGCTGACCCGCAGCATCGCCGACCGGTACGGCATCCCCAAGGACCGCGCCCACATCGTCGGGCACAACCAGGTGCCCGGTGCGACGCACACCGACCCGGGCCCCAAGTGGGACTGGACCAGATACATGCAACTGGTCAACGGCGGCGGTAACCCGAACACCCCGCAGTCGGTCTGCGGCAAGGGCTACACGCTGGTCGACAGCGCGGCCCTCGGCTCGGCGGGCACCGTCTACCTGCTCTACAACACCGCCAACGACAACAACTGCGTGGCCACCATGAAGAACTCGTCCCTCGGCAAGGCCACCGCCACCACGGCCTACCTCGAGGTACAGGGCCAACGCCGGGTCACCCACTCCGGCAACGTCACCCACTACGCCGGCCCGGTACGCGGCTACGCGCTCGACAAGTGCGTCAAATGGGGCGGCAAGGCCGGCTCCTTCTCCTACAACAGTCCCTTCGAGTACTGCATATCCACCTAGCGGCTCGTTCCCGTGACGGCCGGCGCGTAGGCGGCCCGACGAACGCGGGAGCCCGGGCCGACGCCGTCGGCCCGGGCTCCCGATCGGATCGGGAACCGGCGGGCCGTGGCACGCGAATCCATCCCCCACCGATCCCGACAATCCATGAGGGATCCATACCGTCGGCGCCATGTCACATACCAGGACCAGGGTGATGTCGAACGTGTAAAGGATCTTGTCGGCCATACAGGACACTCGTGAAGATTGCGGATGTTTCCCTAGCTCCTCTGGAGGCTCCGCTTGCCAAAGTTACGAGCAGTCCTCATCGCCTTCGCCGTTGTCGCGGCGGGTGCAACCCCGGCTCACGCGAACACCGAGCCCTCCATCACCGTCAAGCAGGGGCGGACCCAGCCGGTCTTCTCCTACGCCGACGCCATCCGCGAGTCCGTCTACGTCGAGTCGAGCGTCGACAGCGACTCCAACGGGAAACTGGACCGGGTCCGCGTTGACATCATCAGGCCCAAGGAGTCGGGCCCCAGGCTCAAGGTGCCGGTGATCATCGACGAGAGCCCGTACTACGACAACTCCGGTCGTGGCAACGAGGCCGAGCGGAAGACCTACGACGCCAACGGCAACATCACGAAATTCCCCCTGTTCTACGACAACTATTTCGTGCCGCGTGGTTACGCCGTCCTCCACGTCGACATGATCGGCACCACCGGGTCCGAGGGCTGCCCCGACGTCGGCGGCCCGGCCGACGTGCTGGGCGGCAAGGCCGTCATCGACTGGCTGAACGGCCGCGCCGCCGCCTACCGCGCCGACGGCACGCCCGCGGCCGCGAACTGGACCACCGGCAAGGCCGCGATGATCGGCAAGTCCTACGACGGCACGCTGGCCAACGCCGTCGCGGCGACCGGGGTGAAGGGGCTGGAGACGATCGTCCCGATCTCGGCGATCAGCTCGTGGTACAAGTACCAGCGCTCCAACGGCGTGGTCTACAACTACAACTACATGTCGCGGCTGGGAAACACCGTCGACACCGACCCCGACGCCAAGTGCGCGGCCGTACGGGCGCGCATGGACGCCGAGGACGGCGACGACACCGGCAACTACAACGCCTTCTGGGCCGAGCGGGACTACATCTCCGGCTCGCTGGCCGACGTCTCCAAGGTGCGCGCCAGCGTCTTCGCCGTGCACACGGTCAACGACCTCAACGTCAAGCCCGACCACTTCTCCGAGTGGTGGCAGGCCCTGGCCGACAGGAACGTGCCCCGCAAGATCTGGGTCGGGCAGTACCAGCACGTCGACCCCTTCGACTTCGAGGGTCGCCGGGACATCTGGGTCGACACGCTGCACGGCTGGTTCGACTACTGGCTGCTCGGCGTGAAGAACGAGATCATGCGCGAGCCCCGCGCCGACGTGCAGACCAGCCTCAACACCTGGATCACCCAGCGCGACTGGCCGGCACCGCTCGCCCTGAAGGTCCCGTTCCGTCCCGCGGCCGACGGCTCGTTCGGCCTCATCTCCGCCAGGAAGGGGCAGACCGCCACGTTCACCGACGTCCGCCAGTCCGAGGACGCGATGGTGGCCGACGTCGGCACGACCAAGCCGGGAAGGGTGGCCTTCACCACCGGCGCGTTGCCGTTGGACCTGCGCCTGTCCGGTACGCCCGTGGTGGACCTGCGCGTCGCGCTCGACAAGCCCACCTCGAACCTGACCGCGCTTCTCGTCGACTTCGGCGAGGACACCCGGGTCGACTGGCGTCGTAACCAGGGCGTCACCAACCTCACCGAGGAGAGCTGCCACGGCGAGAGCACGGCCGCCGACGACGCCTGCTACAAGAAGGTCGTCACCAACCTGGCCACCCGCCCGCTGGAGATCGTCGCCCGCGGCTGGATCGACGTGCAGAACCGCCAGTCGCTCAGCTCGCCCTCACCGCTGACGCCGGGCACCTACGGCCAGGTCAAGTGGGAGACCCTGCCGCAGGAGTACATCTTCAAGAAGGGCCACAGGCTGGGCCTCGTGGTCGCCGGTACCGACTCGAACTACAGCGGCGAGACGGCCACCGGTGCGAACGTCACCATCGACCTGGCCAAGAGCAAGGTCGACATCCCGCTGGCGCTCACCCTCCTCACCAGCCGTGACGTGCCGAAGGACACGTCCAGGTGGCAGGGCCCGCAGCAGCTGAACCTGCCGGTGCCGGAGGAGAACACGTTCTTCTGATCCCCGACGACTGACCCCGTACGACGTACGACGTGATGGAGGCGTGAGTCCGGCCTGGCGCCGGGCTCACGCCTCCTTCGGTTCGGTACGGCGCGCCTCGCCGGAGCGGCCGGTTTCACTCCTCCCGCCGCGCGCTTTTTCGCGGCAGAGACAAAGCCGTACCTGCATAAACCGAAATCACTGCTCATAACGGTAAATGTGAGCATAGTTCTGTTCAAAACAAGCAAAAGTCGCTACTCTCAGCGGGAATTGGTCTCCACCGGCCGGAGTCTTCCGCAGTTCTCCCGGCCGGTGGGCTCTACCACGCGGAGAGCGGAGGCGGCGATGGCGCGGTGGCTGGACCGGTTGCTCGTGCTGACCCTCGTCGCCGGCGTCGCGCTGACCGCCCTCACGACACCCGCGGCCGCGCACGGCCAGCTCGTGGTGTCGACACCGGCCAAGGACAGCACGGTGTCCACCCCGCTGGAGTCGCTCGCGCTCTACTTCACCGAGAAGCCCTCCGCCGACGCGTACTTCACCCTCACCGCCCCCAGCGGCGTCCGAGTCGACCGGCCCTGGTCGCACGGCGAGCCCATCCGTCTCGACGAGCCGGTTCAGGAGTACACGCTCATCAACGGCGTCTGGGAACCGAGCCTCTACCACACCGGATTCCCGGCGAAGGTCCCGGTTGCCCACTGGCCGGAGCGGGGCCTGTACGTCGCGCGCTACCAGTCGGTCGCCTCGGACGGCGAGGCGGTCCAAGGGGAGGTCCGGTTCACCTACACGGGCAAGACCTCGGCGCCGCCCAAGGGCTGGAAGGCCCCCACCAACCCGCCCAACCCCGCCCTGCTGGCCGCGCTCGGCCACGGCGGCCCCACCCCGACCAGGGCGTTCGGGGCCACCACGCCCCAGCCCGCGTCGCCTGCCGTACCGCAGACCGGGCCGCAGTCCGCGCCCGCCACACCCCAGGCCGGATCTCAGCCGGCGCCCCCCACCGACTCCGGCACCGGCGTGATGGTGTGGCTGCTGCCCGCCGTCCTCGTCGCCGGCGTGGGGGTCATGGTGGTCCGGGCGGCACGCCGGCCCTCGCCCTCGGGAACGACCCGGCCGCATCCCGCCGGGCCCCGGGCGAGAACGCCGGCCCAGCGCGCGGCCCCGCCGCGCAAGGCACGGCGCACCAAGGCCGCCAAGCGACGTTGACCCGCCGTCCTCACCGCCCCCCAGGAGAACAGCCATGACGTTCCCCCTTGCCCGATTCCGCCCGTTGCTCGCCGCCGTGCTCGGCCTGGCGCTGCTGATGGCCATGCCGGCGTGCGGCGCGTCGAGTGCCGCTCCCGGAGCCTCGGAGGTCAAGGAGATCGCGGTGACCATCGCCGGTCAGACCGTGACCCCGCCACCGGGACGGATCGACGTGGCCAAGGGCCAGACGGTGCGGATCGCCGTGACCGGTGACGTGGCCGACGTGGCGCACGTGCACGGCTACGACAAGGCGGCGGACCTGAAGCCCGGCACTCCCGTGACGATCGAGTTCGTCGCGGACCGGGACGGCCTGTTCGAGGTCGAGACACATGATACGAATCTGCAGCTGTTCCAGCTCGTGGTGCGTTAGGCCCGCGGGATGCTACTGGCTCACGGTATCGGCGGCCGGCAGGATCTGCCGATACCGTTCGAGGCCGCGCTGATCGGCGCGATCCTCGCACTGCTGGTGTCGTTCGCGGCGCTCGGCGCCCTGTGGACCGAACCACGGCTGGGCGGCGACCTTCGCCGCGGCCGCCCGCTGCCCGCCGTCCTCCGGCGGGCGGTGGCCTCTCCGGCGTGGCCGTGGCTCTGGCGGATCGCCGGGCTCGTCGCCGCGGCGTACTTCTGCGTAGGTCTGATCTTCGGCCCCGACCGTGCCGAGAATCCCACGGCGGGGGTCTTCTACGTTCTGTTCTGGGTCGGCCTGGCGCCGCTGTCGCTGCTGTTCGGCCCGGTGTGGCGTGCCCTCAACCCGTTGCGGACGCTGCACCTGCTGGTCTGCAAGGGACTCGGGCGCGACCCGCGCACCGGGCTGCGGCCGTTGCCGCCGGGTCTCGGCCACTGGCCCGCCGCGGCCGGCCTCTTCGCCTTCGTGTGGCTGGAACTGGTCGCCCCCGAGCGGGCCACCCTGCCCGTCATCGGGACCTGGCTCGCGGCGTACGCCGTGCTCATGCTCGCGGGAGCGGTGCTCTTCGGGTCGCGGTGGTTCGGCCACGCGGACGCGTTCGAGGTCTACAGCTCCCTCGTCGGCAGGCTCTCCCCGGTGGAGAGACGTCGCGACGGCGTCCTGGCCTGGCGCAACTCACTCGACGGGATGGCCGGACTCCGGCCGGTGCCCGGACTGACGGTGCTGGTGGTGGTGCTCCTCGGGTCCACCATGTACGACAGTCTCTCCAACGCCCCGATCTGGGTGCGCCTCGTGCAGGAGAGTTCGATGCCGGCGCCGGTGATGGGGACGGCGGGCCTGGTCGTCGTCATCGGCCTGGTGCTCGCGGCGTACCGTGGTGCGACCGCGCTGGCCGGCCGCTGGGGCGCGGCGGAGCCGGGCACGACGGCGGGCGAGCTCGCCCACGCGATCGTGCCGATCGCCGTCGGGTACGTGATCGCCCACTACTACTCGCTCTTCCTCCTGGAGGGACAGCGGACCCTCGCCCTGCTCTCCGATCCGCTGGACACCGGCGCCAACTGGCTGGGCACCGCCGGATGGACCGTCCACGCGGCCGGCACCACCCCCGCCGGGATCGCCGTGCTCCAGGTGACGGTCATCGTCATCGGCCACGTGCTCGGCACCGTCCTCGCCCACGACCGCGCGCTGGTCCTGTTCCCGAGGCGGACGGCCGTCATCGGGCAGATCCCCCTCCTGGTGCTGATGGTGCTCTACACCGTGGCGGGCCTGCTTCTCCTCTTCGCCGGCTGATCCGCGCGGCGGCACGGGCCGCCACGCCGGGCCGGAGAGCGTGACCGAGAGCCGTGGCCGGCGAGCCGGCGGCCGGTACGTCGCCGGTTCGCCGTGGCCGGGTCACCAGACGTCCCTGCCGATCTCAGCCCGCCACCCGGCCGCCGCCCTTGCACCGGCGGCAGCCGACCCACACCGTCGTGACGACGGCGCCTCCTCCGGCGGTCGTGGTCTCGCGTTCCTTGTCGTGACCACCCGCTCCGCCGCAGTCGCCACAGGTCTTCTTCATCCCTGCCCGCGCCTTCGCCTTCTTCTGCCCGGCGACCGGTGCGACATCGGCGAAAGAAGCCTTGATCTTCTCGGCCTGTTCCCGGGTCAGGAAGGGAAGGACGACCTTGCCCCCTCCTTCCGTGGGGATTCCAAGAACATGTTGTCCCAGCTCGGGCACGGCTTTCTCCTAACGTCAGGGCTGATCATCACAAAGTCATCAAAGACGAACCGTCTATCACGCGTCGCCGATCCTCACGGTAAGTGCGCGCGGAGAACGCCGCAGCCGCACTCGCGCACGGCGCGGGCGGTGAACGGGTCGAGCGGGGTGTCATCACCCGGCCTCAGGGTGACGGGCTCCGCCCCGGCTCGGGCGAGGGTCAGCGTCGGCCGGATGGTGCCGGGACCGCCGGCAGCCGGTGCGACAGCGGGCCGTGCCCGGTGCGTTCCGGTTCCGGCGCACCGCGCACGAGGCCGGGCTCGACGAGGATGTCGATCATTGGGTCACCTTCCGCAGGAACCCGGTCACGTTGGCCGAGGTCCTGTGGATCTTCTCTTCGAGCGTGAGCGACTCGTGCATCCGCCCACCGGGTCCGACGTCCTTCTTGCCGCGCAGGTAGAGGGAGCAGGCCAGGTCGGTGCAGATGTAGGTGCCCACGGAGTTGCCGCCGCCGCCGGGGAGACGGGCGACCATCAGCGACACGCCGTCGCCGGTGTGCGTGGTCAGGCAGAGCGAGCACATGCTGCGCCGCACCTGTCCGGCATGCGAGGTGGCCCGTCGCAGTGCCACCCCTGCCAGGCCGTCCTCGTGCTCGGCGACCAGGTAGGCGCGCCCCGGCGACGAGGGGTCCTGCCAGCCCAGGAAGTCGAGGTCGTCCCACGGCCGGGCATCCAGGTCCCTGGGTACGGCAAGGCGTTTGGCCTCGCCCTTGGTGCAGTTGACAAAAGAGGCGCGGATCTCGTCCTCGCTGATTGACCTCATAGCCATGAAACTATTCGACGTATGCCCGTGCCGCAAATGATTATGAATTATCCTAGGAGCCCTAGGAATGGAGGACGGCGCATGGCGCGTGCCGGAGTGACGGTCGAGCTGCTGGCCGAGGCGGCGGCGGAACTGGCCGACGAGGTGGGGCTGGAGAACGTGACGGTCTCGGAGCTGGCGCGCAGGTTCGGCGTGAAGGACGCCAGCCTGTACTCACACATCCAAAACGCGCACGAGCTGCGGGTCCGGGTGGCCGTGCTGGCCCTGGCCGAGCTCGCCGACCGGGTCGCGGCGGCACTGGCGGGGCGGGCGGGCAAGGACGCGCTGGTCGCCTTCGCCGACGCCTACCGCGACTACGCCAGGGAGCATCCGGGCAGATACACGGCGACGCAGGTCGAGCTCGACCCGGAGACCGCGAAGGCGAGCGCCGCGCGACGACACTCGGACATGGCGCGGGCCATCCTGCGGGGCTACTCGCTGGCGGAACCCGACCAGACCGATGCGGTCCGGCTGCTGGGCAGCACCTTTCACGGGTTCGTGAGCCTGGAACGGGCAGGCGGCTTCCGCCATCATCCACGCGGTGCGGACGAATCCTGGGGTCGAGTGCTCGACACACTCGACGTCGCGCTCCGCAACTGGCCGGCGCAGGCCGTCGATTCCGGCAGCGGCCGGAAACAGAGGGGCTCCTGATCCGCCTGTCGGCGGAAACGCGTTGCGATCCGCCGATGTGAACGTTCGGCACGACGGCGGCTTTCTGCCGACGCGAACGTTCGGCACGACGGCGGCGACTCATAGTGACGCGCACCCGCCAACTGAACAATGGCGCCGCAGATCGCACCTCGAAGGGTCACGACACGGCCGTCTCGATCTTGACGCTCGACGCCGCATTTTCGATCCGTGCAAACGCACATGCCTAAAAGGCGCGACCGGAAATCCCGCGGTTCATGGCCGCCGGCCAGTCGCGATCCCTCCCCTGGGGGAGGCGCTCGGCCTTCGCAAGGGCTGTCATACCCCGACGTTAACGGCGAAACGCTTCGATGGCCGTCAAATAGAGGCGGGCTTAATCTGGCCATATGAGACAGCTGGAATCCGTACTCCAGGTGGGCGGAGACACCGACATCGCGATGATCGGCGCTCTGGTCGCCGACCCCGGGCGATGCCGGATCCTGCTCGCCCTCGATGACGGCCGGGCCCTGCCCGCCAGCCATCTGGCCGCCGAAGCCGGGGTCAGCCCCGCCACCGCCAGCAGCCACCTGGGCAAACTGACCGAAGCAGGGCTGCTCGCCGTCGAGGCCCGTGGACGCCACCGCTACTACCACCTCGCCGGGCCCGCCGTCGCGCACCTCATCGAGGCCCTGCAACAACTCGCGCCCGCCGCACCGATCCGCTCGCTCCGTCAGGAAAGTCGCGCCCGGGCGCTGCGCGAGGCCCGCACCTGCTACGACCACCTGGCCGGGCGCCTGGGCGTCGAACTCATGTCCGCGATGATCGAACGCGGCCATCTGAGCGGCGGGGACGGCACCTTCGACCTCGCGCGCGCCCACCACGACCAGCCCACCGGCTACGGCCACGACGTCGACTACACCCTCACCGAATCCGGTGAGGCACTCCTCACCGGATTCGGCCTGCACCTGCCGATATGCCGACGGCCCGTCCGCTACTGCGTCGATTGGAGCGAGCAACGCCACCACCTCGCCGGAGCACTCGGCCGCGGCCTGCTCGGCCGGTTCACGCAAGCCGACTGGATACGGCGCACCGACACCACCCGCGCCGTCCGCCTCACCGACATCGGCCGCCAAAGCCTGCACGACCTCTTCGGCGTCGACCTCACGTCACCGTGAGTGAGCCCGGCCCCTGCGACCCGGCCCACGCCGTACCGCATCCGCACGGACGGTCACTGTCGGTGAGGAGCGGCTGACGCGCGGCACGGACCAAGGACGACGCCGCCACCGGCGAACCGATGGAACGGGGGCCGTCCGCCGACGATCAGCGCTGAGACGCGTGAGCACATCTGCTTGATCGTCGGCGGACGGCCCCCGCCGGGTGGGGCATCGCCGGGCACTCGACCTGGAGTCCGAAGACGCCGGCCGAGCACCTCGTCGCCCTAGTGGCGGTTGAAGCCGCGGTCACGGTGGTCGCGGCTGTAGTGGTGGTCGCGGGCGTAGTCGAAGGAGACGGCGCTCCAGCGACCGCCGGACCAGCGGTAGAAGCGGTGTCCGTCGAAGTGGTAGCGCCCGCCGCGGTTGAGGGTGTTCATGGTCACGCTCGCGTTCGCGACGGTGGCGACGGCGGTGGTGGCGGCGGCGGTGGCGGCGGCGGTGGCCGCGGACGCGGCTCCTCCGGTGGAGGCGATGACGCCGCCGGCGATGGCCAGGGTCGCGACTGCGGTGGCGAGGCTTCGGGTGAGCTTGTACATGTCATTTCCCCTTTGTGGTGGTGCGTTGTTCTCAACGCATGCCTCAACCTAGATGGGTGAAATGTTCTTTTCTGCGTATAAAGTCACATTTATAGGCCAGTGTGCACTATGACGCATTTATGCCGATTTTTTGGATGTGTCATCTGGGGCCGGCGCCGGGCCGTACGGCGGTGACCTGCGCAAACGTGGCTCCTGGCGCAGGATCCGCCCCAGCCGGCGCTCGACGGCTTCGAGACGGCGCGGACCGCACGACGCGCCGTCTCGGCTGCCGCACCGCGAAAGCGGGCTCCCCCTGGGATCGCCTGGCACCGCCGCGCGGGCCGTCCGCAGCCGAAGAACGCGGTCAGGCGAGGCTGTCGTCTCCGCAGAAGACACACCCCCGGTAATAGGACAGCGGGGAAAGGACCCGGTGGCGTACGCAAGAGACGGCGACCACCTCCTCCGGGACCGGGAACCGGCGTGGTTCCGGAACGGCCGTGGACGGGTCGAACGCCTTGACCATCTGGCGGAACCGCCGCAGGGAGTCCTGGACGAAGGGGGGATCGTAGCCGAGCTCGTCCCAGCGGTGGCGGCTGAGCGCCAGGTCGACGACCTCCACCACGAAGCCCTTGTTCGTGGTGTGCTCGGCGGGGGCATCTCCCCAGTCGAGGTCTTCCAGGTCGAACCCCACGACTCCCCTGCCGAAGGCGGTCTGGTCCTGCTCCGCGATCAGTGCGGCGAATCGGAATTCCCACTCCCGGCTCGCGAGAGCGGACACCGCGAGCGTCAGCACCTCGACGAAGACCTCGGTGCCCCCGTTCGACATGTACAGATAACTGCCACCACCGCGGAACCTGTTCGCCACGCGATCACCCTACGGCGAAGGCACCCGGACCGGATCTCAACCCGGCGGAAACCGGCGTTCGGGGAACCGCGTGTATTCCCGACGGGCGCCGCCGCTCAGATCGGAAACCGCCCTGTCGGCGAATTTCACCCGCACCGAACCTGAGTCATACGTTCCGCTAAACGTCTGTCTGTCATCGTAGATCTACGAGAGGTGATGACATGGACGGAATCGCCGACATGGGGGGCACCGAGGGCTGGGGCCCCGTTCATCCGCCGCGCGACGACGAACCGGTCTTCGAGAAAACCTGGCAGGGCCGGGCGTTCGCGCTGGGACATTTCTCCATGCGGCTTTCCGGATGGAACATGGACGCGTTCCGGCATGCGATCGAGCGCCTGGACCGGAGCGCCTACCTGGACGACGGCTACTACGGCCGCTGGCTCAACGGCACCGAGCTGATGCTCACCGAGAGCGCCGTCCTGGCGCCGGACGCGATCGACGCCCGAGCGCGCAACCTGCGCGGCGAACACGTCGGGGAACCGCCGGTCCCCGAACCCGCCGGCCCCGGCCGCGCCCCGGCCGCCGAGAGCTCGCTACGCACCGTGGACACCCCTCCGGCCTTCGCCGTGGGCCAGCGGGTGCGCGCCAGGAACATGTCACCGCCCGGGCACACCAGGCTGCCGGGTTACGTGCGCGGGCACGCCGGAGTCGTCGACCTGATCCAGCCCGCCGCGGTGCTGCCGGACACGAACGCCCACTTCCAGGGCGAGAACCCGCAGTACGTCTACTCCGTGCGGTTCGACTCCCGCGAGCTGTGGGGCGCCGGCACCGACCCCTTCGCGGTCACCGCCGACCTGTTCGAGAGCTATCTGGAGAAGATCGCATGACCGGTGACGGATCCGCCGAACGCCTTCCCCCGGCGCTGCGCGCCGAGGCCCTCGAACAGTTGCTCACCGAGCGGGGCCTGGTCGACCCGGCCGCGATGGACAGGCTCATCACCCGGTACGAGACCAGCGTGGGCCCGCTCAACGGCGCCAAGGTGGTCGCCAGGGCATGGACCGACCCGGAGTACCGGCGGAGGCTGCTCGACGAGGGCACCGCCGCCATCAAGGAGCTGGGCTTCGGGGGGCCGCAGGGCGAGCACATCGTTGTCGTGGAGAACACCGCGACCGTCCACAACGTGGTGGTCTGCACGCTGTGCTCGTGCTACCCGTGGCCGGTGCTCGGCCTGCCGCCGAGCTGGTACAAAGACCCCGCCTACCGTGCGCGGATGGTCAGGGAGCCGCGCACGGTGCTGTCCGAGATGGGTCTCGAACTCGCCGGCGACGTGCGGATCACCATCCGCGACTCCAGCAGCGAGGTGCGCTGGCTGGTGCTGCCCGAACGGCCGGCCGGCACCGAGAACCTGTCCGAGGAACAGCTCGTGCCGCTGGTCACCCGGGACGCGATGGTCGGCGTGGCCAGGGTGAAAGCGCCGTGACCGCCCCGCTGGACATCGAGGGCCCGGCCGCGCCGCCGCGTTCCAACGGCGAGCTGGTGTTCGCCGAACCGTGGGAGAGCCGCGCCTTCGGCATGGCCGTCGCCCTGCACGAGGCGGGCGTGTTCACCTGGCCGCGGTTCCAGGCGGCGCTGATCGCCCGGATCGCGGCCTGGGAGTCCGCGCCGGCCGAGGGCGAGGGCTGGAACTACTACCGGAACTGGCTGGGCGCACTGGAGGACGTGCTGGCCGACGGCGGCATCGTGTTCGCCGGCGAGGTCACCGCGCGCGCCCGGACGCTGACCCGGCGTCCCGCCGGCCACGACCACCCGGACGACCACGACCACCCGCACTGACCCCGGAGAAGACCGGCTGGAGGGTGGCCTCCCGGCTCGGCGCGCGGACTCTGGGATCGGCGGCCTCCTTCACCCCGAGGAACGGCAACCCCTCAACCGGTGTCGCGTTCGCTCCTGATCGGCCGCCGGCGATCAAGAGCCTCGTGGATATGGCGCCGTCATCCGGATGCGGTCCGGCTCCCCCGGTGCCACGTCATAGCCGCAGAGCGTGGGCGGGTGACTCGGCGTCGCGCCAGCCGGGGATCGACTCGCCCGCCGCCCAGGTGGCGTGGGTTCCGCTGGAGATGCGCTCGGGAAGCCTGAGCCGCGCCAGCGGACCGTCGGCCACCCCTGCCGCGTCGAAGATCAGGCACTCGGAACGATCCTCGTTCATGTCGGTGGTCAGCGTGACGAGGTAACCGTCGTCCTCGGCGGAGGATCCCACCCGCGGCGCCATCGCGGGCTCGCTGCCGTACACGCCGGTGGGCAGCCCGAAACGCTCCTCGGTCCCGGTGAGCAGGTCGTGACGGACCAGCCCGTCGAACAGGAACCACCCCTCCAGCCCGGTCGCCGCGTAGGCGTAGCGGTGGCGACGGCCGCCGTAGGCGTTGTTGAGCACGCCGAACTCGGTGACGGAGTCGGTCAACCGCTCCTCCGCGCACCGGCCCGTCACCAGGTTCAGCCGCCAGCGGTGGAGCCGGGTCTGCATGCGGTCGAGCGCCAGGAAGCGGAACATCCGCTGATACAGGCCGCCCTCACCGGTGTCCCCGGGCTCGGGGGAATCCTGGAAGAACCCGTCCAGGACGATCTCGTCGCCCTCCTCGTAGGCGTTGACCCAGTGCAGGACGTAGGTGGGATCGGCCTCGAACCACTGGATCGGCCGGCCGCCGCCTCGGCGGGGCACGACGGCCAGCCTGGTCGGCAGCTCGGGGTGGAACCGCGCCGCGTACAGGCCCTTCGCCATCAGCTCGGGCTCCCAGAACAGGGGGCAGTCGTTGAGGATGGCGTAGTTCTCGGTGAAGGCCATGTCGTGCGGCAGGCGCGGCCCCGGAAGCGGGACCTCCACGTAGTGGCTGAGCCGGTCGTCGGCGTCGACGACCCCGTAGTGCATGTAGGGCTCGCCGGTGCCGTAGTTGAAGAAGAGAAGCTCGCCCGTGCGCGGGTCGGTCTTCGTGTGCGCCGAGACCCCGCAGTCGTAGGGGAAGGCCCCGCCCCACTCCGCCTTGCCGAGTGTCTCCAGGGTCAGCGGATCCAGCCGGTAGAGGTCTCCGCACTGGTAGAAGCTGGTGAGCGCGACGCCCGCGTGGACCATGACGTCGGTGCTGGAGGCGTCCTTCATCCGGCCTCGGGCGCCCCAGCCGTCCTGGCGCGGCGAGGAGGCGGGCCGCTCGGCGAGCCCGGCCCAGAGCGGTTTTCCCGCCTCCCGCTCGGCGAGCAGCCCGTCGGTGCGGATGAAACGGTTGCGGTAGAAGGCCTTGCCGTCCCTGAAGCCGACGACGTGGACCATGCCGTCGCCGTCGAAGGGGTGGTAGCGCTCGAGCGCGGGGTGCACCGGGTTCTCGGTGTTGCGCAGGTAGACCCCGTCGAGGTCCGCCGGTATCTCTCCCTCGATCACCTCCAGGTCCTCGGCGCGCCACTCGGTGGTCTGCGGCCGCCACGGCCCGGTGCGGTAGGGGTGGTCGTCGTCCTGTGGCAGGGTCGACAGCACGCGTCCGACGACTTCGACGTCCAATGCTCTTCTCCTCAGCTGGCCGCGCCGGGCCCGGTCGCCGGGGTCCGACCTCCCCGGACCGCCGAGCCGGACCCTGTCGTCCGGCGCCGACGACGAAACCGGTGATCGTCTTCCCCATTCTGATCGCCCGCCCGCCCGCCGACAAGGGCGGCGGGGCGCCCTGGAACGAAAGGACGGGCCCGGCGACGTCGTGGCCTCGGGGAAGGTCGCGATCAGGCCTGGCGCCACTCCGCCACGGTGCCCGCCTCGTGGACGCGCAGGTCGGGTGCGCCCTCCAGCGCCTTCTCCTCACCGCCGGGGGTGTAGGTGACGATCAGACGCAGCGGGCGCCAGGTCGCGTTGAAGGTCGAGTGGTAGGCGCCCGCGGGAATGTGCACGGTGTCGCCTTCCTTGATCGTGAACGGCTCGCCGTCGGCGACCGTCTGCACGGCCTCGCCGGAGATCACGTAGAGGATCTCCTCGGCGTCCGGGTGGTTGTGCCGGGCGTGCCCGCGGCCCGGGTTGACGATGACCTCGCCGAAGGTGCTGCCCGATCCCTCGACGGTGGACGGGGTGACGAACCATTTGATGAACCCCCAGTCGAAGGCCATCGTGGGTACGGCGTCCGGGCTCACATGCACGACATCTCCTCAGAGCTTCCCTCGGGGTCCACGTGGACCGGTGATTCAGAACTTCAGCGACTTGAAGGCCCTGACCTGCTCGGTGATCGCGCGCTCGGTCGGCAGCCGCTCGACCGACGACGCTCCGAAGAAGCCCACGACTCCCCGGGTGCGTTCCAGGACGTAACGCGCGTCCTGCGGCTCGGCGATCGGGCCGCCGTGGCAGAGGACGAGGATGTCGGGCCGGACGGCCACCGCGGCGTCACGCATCGCCTGGACCCGTTCGACGGACTCGTCCAGGGTCAGGGCGGTGCCCGCGCCGATGCTGCCCGCGGTGGTCAGCCCGACGTGCGGGACCAGGACGTCGGCGCCCGCCTCGGCCATGGCCCGCGCCTGGCCGGGGTCGAAGACGTAGGGCGCGGTGAGCAGGTCGCGCTCGTGCGCGAGCCGTACCATCTCGATCTCCAGGTCGTAGCCCATACCGGTCTCCTCCAGGTTCTGGCGGAAGACCCCGTCGTACAGGCCGACGGTCGGGAAGTTCTGGACGCCGGCGAAGCCCATGTCGGCCAGCTGGTCGAGGAACCTGGGCATCAGCCGGAACGGGTCGGTGCCGCACACCCCGGCGAGGACCGGGGTGTCCCGGACGACGGGAAGCACCTCTCCCGCCATCTCGACGACGATCTGGTTGGCGTCGCCGTACGGCAGCAGCCCGGCGAGCGAGCCGCGGCCCGCCATCCGGTAGCGGCCCGAGTTGTAGATGATGATCAGGTCGACGCCGCCGGCCTCGGCGCACTTGGCGGACAGTCCGGTTCCGGCGCCCGCCCCGATGACCGGCCTGCCCTCGGCGACGGTACGGCGGAGCCTGGTGAGAACGTCGTCGCGGTTCATCCCGCCCCTCCGGAGGAGATCATCAGGTGCAGCCGGTCGGCCATCGCACGGCCGAAGCCGGGGTCGTTGACGTGCAGGTCGAGTTCCTCCACCCGTACGGCGGAGCCTCGCAGGCCCTCGCGTACGGCCTCGAAGCAGGCCTGGTCGGCCTTCGGGTCGTGGAACGCCAGCCCCGGGGAGTCCAGGGCGGATACTCCCCCGCGCGGAAGGAAGAGCATGGTCGGACCGGTCGCGCCGCGCAGCTTCCCTGCCACCTGGTGGCCGAGTTCGGCCATCTCCCCCGCCGTGGTGCGCATCAGCGTCACGGTCGGATTGTGGATGTGGAACAGCCGCCCCTCGAAGCCCTCGGGCACGGTGTCCCTGGGACCGAAGTTGACCATGTCCAGCGCTCCGGGGGCGACGACCTGGGGCACGCCGTTCGCGCCCGCCGCGGTCAGTCGCCCAGGCCCCGCCGACAGCACTCCCCCGACCAGGTCGTCGGCCAGCTCGGTGGTGGTGAGGTCGAGCACTCCCGCGATCAGCCCGCTGCCGACCAGCGCCTCCAGCGCCTGCCCGCCGGATCCGGTGGCGTGGAAGACGAGGACCTCGTATCCGAGCTCCTCCAGGCGTTCCCTGGCGGCGTCGACTCCGGGCGTGGTCACGCCGAACATCGACGCGGCGACGAGCGGGCGGTCGTCGGCGTCGGCGGGGACCGCGACGCGCGCCATGCCCGCCACGGCGGCCGCGGCGTTGCCGAGGATGCGCCCGGAGACCCGGTTGATGCCCGCGATGTCGACGACGCTGTACATCAGCGTCACGTCCTTGGCGCCCACGTAGGGGGAGACGTCGCCGGAGGCCATGGTCGACACGATGACCTTGGGCAGGCCGATCGGCAGATCCCTGACGGCTCGGCCCGCGATCGAGGATCCGCCGCTGCCGCCCACCGCGAGCACGGCGTCGAGCCGGTTCCCGGCGTACAGCTCGGCCAGGATCACCGCGGCGCCCTCGCCCATCGCCGTGACGGCCGCGCCCCGGTCGCCGGCCGCGCGCAGCGCCTCGAGGTCGGCACCCCCGGCCTTGGCGACCCGGCCGTTGTCGATGTCGGCCGCCACCCGCGACTCACCCACCCCGGCGTCGACCAGGACGACCTCGCAGCCGAGATCGCGCAGTCGCTCACGGAGCCAGGCGTACTCCTGCCCTTTCGTGTCCAGCGTCCCTATCAGACAGATCGTCGGCATCTCGCCACGCCCCTCTGCTCGAAGACCTTCCTCGTCACGTTAATCGTGTTGATCGGCTTCGGGAACCCGGCGTACCGGACGCGATCACGTCCTTTCGCGGCGCGACCTCGCCTCGACGCGCGCCGGAGAGGCGCGGGTGTGCCGCCGGTGCCGACGTTCGGTCACCTCGGTCTCGCCGGCGCGGTGACCGCGTTCTCCGGCTCGCACCTCACATGGCGCCCCAATTCTCCTAGAATGTCATTCTAGGATTGGCCTGCTCACCGGTCCGTACCGCAAGGAGCCCACGTGCACGTCTCGCCAGAACTCCCGGAACTCCGTCAGCTCCGGGAACTCAACGCCGTCTTCGACCACACCGCCGTCGCCGCACCGCGGATCAGGGATCTCCTGCCGATCTACCATGATCTGCTGGGCGGCACCTTCCGCAGCGGCGGCGACCACCAGCTCGGCGGCTACCGGGCCATGCAGCTCACCTATCCGGGCGGCAGCAAGATCGAACTGATGGAGCCGCTCGCCGGATCCACCTTCTTCGACAGTTTCTTCGAGCTCACCCGCGGCAGGGGCGGCGTGCACCACCTCAACTTCCACGTGGACGACATCGACCGGGCGGTGTCCCTGCTCACCGGGCGCGGCTACCGCCTGCACGGCCTCAACCTGGGCGACCCGAGGTGGCGCGAGGTGTTCCTGCACCCCAAGGAGGCTCACGGCGTGCTGGTCCAGCTCGCCCAGCCCGGCCCCCGCGACTCCGAACCTCTCCCCTCCCTCGACGACGTCCTGGCCGGCCGGGGCCGCCGGGGCAACGGAATCCCCAGCCCCGCCTGATCAGAGCCCGGAACGACGTCGCGGCCCCGGCGCGTCATGCCCGTTTCCCCCGCGCGTGCCCGCGCCGCCCTCCACCCGCGCGGTTCTCGAACCGGATCGGGGCACCGGCTCGGCTCGGCGGCCGAGCCTTTCCTCACAGGCGGCCGGCTCGCCGGCCGCGCCTCGGAGTATCCGAGCCGGCATGGCCCAGCCGGCCAGCAGGTTCACGGCCTCCTGCGAGGGGGAACCGGGTTCGGCGGTGTAGACGACCAGCAGCTGGTCAGGGTCGGCGGCCATCGTCAGCACCTCGTAGTCGAGTTCCAGGTCGCCGACCAGGGGATGGCGGAAGCGTTTCCTGCCGAAGGTGCTCTCGACGACGCGATGAGCGGCCCAGAAGCGGCGGAAGTCCTCGCTCTTCGTCCTCAGCTCATCCACCAGCTCGGCGGTGCGCCGGTCGTTCGGGTGGCGACCGGCGCTCAACCGCAGCATTCCCACGAGCTGGGAGGTCACGGCCGCCCAGTCGCGGTACAGCACCCGCGTGGACTCGTCCAGGAGCATCCAGCGCACCAGGTTGCGGTGCTTGCACGGCATGGCGTTGAAGTCGGCCATCAACGCCCGTCCGATGACGTTGCAGGCCAGCACGTCTATCCGGCGGTCCAGAACGTACGCGGGCTGCAGGGGGAGGGCGTCCATGAGTCGGTGCAGGCCCGTGCGGACGCCCTGCGGGGCCACCTGCCGGCGGACGCACGCGGGCCGCGGCCGGGCCAGGTTGAACAGGTGCGCCCGCTCGGCCGGGTCCAGCCGCAGCGCCACGGCCAGGGCGTCCAGCACGGCCTCGGACGGGGTGATGTTCCGCCCCTGTTCCAGACGGGTGTAGTAGTCAGCGCTCACCCCGGCCAGCCGCGCCAGCTCCTCACGACGCAGGCCGGGCACCCGCCGATACGGCATGGCCGCGGGCAGCCCGACCGATTCGGGCTTGATTCGAGCTCGCCGGTTACGCAAGAACTCCATGAGCTCAGCGTTTCGGGTCATAGTGGCCCGTCACGCAACCTTGGCCGGGTAACTGGTCCAGCTTCTGATGGGTGAGCTGGCGGCGAAGTTCGTCTTGGGCCGGGCTTGGGCGTTGCGCCAGCGCACATAGGCGCCGATCGCCGCGTTCTGCTCGGCATGGCTGCGGTGATCAGTGCCATTGAGGGCGTAGTAGCGCAAGGCGGCGAATTCGGACTCGATCCAGTTCAACCACGAGCCATAGGTCGGCAGGAACACCAGCTCGACATCGTTGGCAGCCGCCCAGGCGCGGACCTCGCGGTGCTTGTGCGGCGAGTAGTTATCCATGATCACATGCAGTTTTTCGCCAGGCCAGCGCGCCCGGAGCGTCTTGAGGAAGGACAAGAACTCCCGCCAGCGTTTGCGTTTGCGGATGCGGTAAAACAGCTTGCCGGTGGCCAGATCCAGGGCCGCGATCATCTGCATGACGCCGTCGTAGCGATGGTAGGTGGCCCGCAGCCGGGCCGGTGAACCCTGAGGTCGCCACCGTTTGCCCTTACGCGGCAGCAGATTCAGCGGCCCGAGCTCATCGACGCAGATCACCCGCCCATCAGCGGGCGGGCTGTCATACAGCTTCAGCACGCGTCGCATCTTGGCGATGAAGTGCGGGTCGGTGGATGCCTTCCACGTCGTGGTGGTCTGCCAGCTCACCCCGCCCTTGCGCAGGATCCGCCGCAGATGCTCGCGGCTGATCGCCGCCACCACCCCTCGGGCGATGAGGTGCTCGGCCAGCGTGCGCAGGCTCCAGGTCGACATGCCGGCGATGCCCCACTCAGCGGGGACCGTCTTGGCGATCAGGCAGATGCGCTCACGCACCCGCTCACTGATCGCCGGGGGACGGCCCCCGCTCCATTTTGGGTCCAGCGCGTCAAACCCCCGCTCGTTGAAGGCGTGGATGACATCACGGACGTAGTCGTCACCGACCTGCATCAACGAGGTGATGTCCGGCACCGACTGGCCCTGGCCGGACATCATCACCACGATCGCCCGCCGCAACTTGATCGGATCCTTCGCGGTCCTCGTGATCCGCTGCAGTCTGCGGCCTTCCTCCATCGACAACGGCCGGACGAACACCTCTGGTCGGCGCGCCATGACCACCTCCCTATCTTGCGGAAGCAGCCAGCCTGACGGGTTCACCCCAGGAGATCAATTACCCGTCCAAGGTTCAGTGACGGGCCAATAGCTCCATGGTGCTCCGCCGTTTCCCAGCCCGGTGCGACGGGGTGCTCCGTTCCTAGGTATTCGTCTCCTAGGTCAAACTGGGCACCCGCACGGTCTCGGAAGACGTTCGGACCGGCGTTATTAGTGGAAGGACGGCCACAACGGCCGCCTCTCGTGAGACGGCGCGCAGCCCCGTGCGGATCGTGGCCGGCTCACCGAACCAGTCGGCGCTCATCCGATGGGGAGAAACATCGTGAAAACCTGGCTCATCGCCGGCTGCTCCACCGGCTTCGGCCGACATCTCGCCCAGGCCGTGCTGGCTCACGGCCACAGAGTCGTTGTGACCGCCCGCGACGTCGAACAGGTTGCCGACCTCGCGAGGGAAGGCGGCCGCCACGCACTGGCGATGAAACTCGACGTCACCGACCATGAGCAGGTGGTGTCCACGATCGGCCGGATCATGTCGGCCTTCGGAGGCATCGACGTGCTGGTCAACAACTCCGGCGTCGGCTGCTTCGCCGCGGCCGGGCGAAGCCCCGGCGATCAGATCCGCCGGGCGGGGCTCAGCGCCTTCGGGTTACCCGACGAGGTCCTCCTCGTCGAACCCAGCGAGCTTCACATCGGCAGGATCCTCTGTCCGCGGGCGGAGACCGCCTTGGCGGAGGAGCTCGGTCGCACGCCCACGGCCGGCACCCGGCGGGCGGCCGTCCGCGAGAGCGTGGGATCGGACGGCGACGATCCCGAACACGCGGCCATGGCGATCATCAAGGCGGTCGACGCCGACCCCCCTCCGCCCCGGTTGTCGTTCGGCCACGACGCCTACGAGTTCACCCTTGTCAGGCTCGGCGAACTGCGCGGGAGACTCTGACCCCTGAAGGCGGAGGATCCCGCTCGAAGATCGGAGAGTCCGCCTTCGGACGCCCGGTCAAAACAAAATTCTAGAATTATTGCCTTTACTCTTGAGGACGACCGTGACGACACCTCCGGAGAGGACCCGATGACACGCAAGCCTGGTGCCTGGGAGTGGAGCCGCACGGCGCAGACCCGTAAGAGCATGCTTCAGGCCGCGCGGGAGGTCTTCACCGAACGCGGCTTCGCCGAGGCCGGCGTGGCCGATGTCGTCGAACGCGCGGGGCTGAGCGTCGGCAGCCTCTACCACCACTTCGGGGGCAAGACCGAGCTGTTCCTCGCGCTGTGGGAGAACCACCAGACCGAGCACGAGGAGAACGCGGCCGGGGCGGTGGCGAAGGCCCGCCAGTCGGGTGTCCACGATCCCCTCGAACTGTTCGTCTCCGGCGCCCGAGCCTTCCTTGAGGGCTCCTGGGAGCGCCGGGACCTGGCCCGGTTGTTCATGGACGGCGACGTGCCACCGGGATTCGAGCTGATGCGCCGTACCCGGGGCCGCACGTGGGTCCGGCAGAACGCGGTCCTGCTGGGGGCGGGCAGCGCCCCCCTCGACCGCCTGACCGTCGCCGTCCTGACAACGATCATCGGCGAGGCGGGCCGGGAGGTCGCCACCTCCGACAGCCGGGAGGACGCCGAACAGATCACCGAGGCCGCGATCGAGCTCATCCGCCGCCTGGACCCGCTCCGCGACCTCCCTCACCCGGACCCGCAGGACCAGGGGCACCGGCAGGAACGGACCGGCGAACCCGGGCCACGGTGATCCGCCGCCGAGCGGCCGGGGCGGAGCACGCGAGCTCGCGGTCGATCGCGCGGAACGCGGCCCCCCAGGAGACCGGGTCCAAGAAGGCCGGGTCCAAGAAGGCCGGGCTCAAGGAGGAGGGCGACCCGTTCTCGTGGCGGTTCACCGCACCGCTGCTCATGGGCTCCGCCCTCAACCCGATCAACAGTTCCCTGATCGCCACCGCCCTCACGCCGATCGCCCACGCCATGGGCGTCTCGGTCGGCAATACCGCCGTGCTGGTGGCCGCCCTCTACCTGGCCAGCGCGATCGCCCAGCCGACCGCCGGCAAGCTGGCCGAGGAGTTCGGTCCCCGCCGGATCTTCCTGGCCGGCGCCTTCTTCGTGCTCGCCGGCGGCGTCCTGGGTGCCCTGGGCCAGAATCTGACAATGCTGCTGGTGTCACGTGTGTTGATCGGCATCGGCACCTCGGCCGGTTATCCGACGGCCATGCTGCTGATCCGGCGTCGCGCGGCGGCGGCCGGGATGCGTGAGCCGCCCGGCGGAGTGCTGGGTGCGCTGTCGATCACCGGACAGGCGACCATCGCACTCGGCCTGCCCCTCGGCGGCCTGCTCGTCGGCGCGGCCGGATGGCGCTGGACCTTCCTGATCAACATCCCGTTCGCGCTCGCCGCCCTGGCGATGACACTCGCCTGGATCCCCCGCGACGTCCCCTCCACGCGGTCGCGGAGCCTGCGCGAACTGAGCGCCCGCATCGACATCGCGGGCATCGCCGGCTTCGGCGGGGCCATGACCTCGCTGCTGGTGTTCCTGATGTCGCTGCCCGAGGCGAACTGGATCGCCCTCGCCCTGGCGATCGTCCTGGCCACCGCGCTGACCGTCTGGGAACTCCGGGCCTCCAGCCCCTTCCTCGACGTACGGCTCCTCGCCTCGAACCTGGCGCTGACCCGCACCTACCTGCGCAGCGGGCTGACTCTGCTGGGCGTGTACACCGTGCTGTACGGCGTCACCCAGTGGCTTGAGGCCGGCCGAGGGTTCTCCTCCGAGCTTGTCGGCCTGCTGGTCCTGCCGATGACCGGACTGGGCGTGCTCGTGTCCCAGGCCGTCGCCCGCCGTGACCTGACACGCGGGGCACTCATCGCCGCCGCCGTCTCCTCCCTGGCCGGCTCGATCGGGATGCTGTTCCTGGACGCGACGGCGCCGGTCATCGCCATCGTCTGTGTGACCATGCTCTTCGGGGTCGCCCTCGGCACCACGTCCATCGGCAACCAGACCGCCCTCTACACCCAGGCCCCGGCCGAGCGGATCGGCACCGCCTCCGGGTTGTTCCGCACCTTCGGCTACATCGGTTCCATCGCCTCCTCCACGATCACCGGTATCGCCTTCAAGAACGACGTCACGGACGGCGGGCTGCACACCATCGCCCTCATCCTCATCGCCGTCAGCGCTCTCATCCTCGTGATGACCCTCGCCGACCGCGCGCTGAGAAACCCCGCCGCGGCCCGCTCCGGACGGGCTGAACGGCGTCGGCGGGGCCGAACCGGATGACCCCGCCGGCGCTCGCCGTCGTGGACGGCCTCAGGTGGCCGACGACGGCCTCCTGCCGTTCTGCAGCGCGTTGGGCGCCGCCTTCCCGACCAGGCCGGGAATCACCTGGCCGAGCTCGGCGGGATCCCAGCGAGATCCCTTGTCGACCTCCGGCCCCGCCTGCCAGCCCTCGGCCACGCTGATCACGCCGCCTCTGACGTTGAAGACCCTGCCGGTGATCTCCCTGGCCTCCTCGCTGGCCAGCCAGACGGCCAGCGGGGCCACGTTGTCGGCCTGAAAGGCGTTGAAGTCGGTGGCGACGGGCCTGGGCCTTCCGGACATGAGGTTCTCGGTCATCCGGGTGAGGGCGGTGGGGGCGAGCGCGTTGACGGTCACGCCGTACCTGGCCAGCTCCTGGGAGGCGATGACGGTGAGCGAGGCGATGCCCGCCTTGGCCGCGCCGTAGTTGCCCTGGCCGGGATTGCCGTAGATGCCCGAGGAGGAGGTGGTGTTGATGATGCGCGCGTCGACGTCCGCCCCGCTCTTGAACCGTTCGCGCCAGTAGGCGGCGGCGTGCCGCATCGGGGCGAAGGTGCCGCGCAGGTGGACCCGGATCACCGCGTCCCACTCGTCGATCGTCATGTTCACCAGCATCCGGTCGCGCAGGATGCCGGCGTTGTTGACCAGGACGTCCAGCTCGCCGTAGTGGTCGATCGCCGCCTGGACGAGCCGTCCGGCGCCGTCGAAGTCGGAGACGTCCTCGCCGTTGGCGATGGCCTCTCCGCCCATCGCCCGGATCTCGTCGACGACCTCTCCCGCCGGTCCCTCCGACGAGCCGGTGCCGTCCACCTTCGCGCCGAGGTCGTTGACGACGACCCTGGCGCCCTGGCGTGCGAACTCCAGGGCGTGACCGCGCCCGATGCCCCGGGCCGCCCCGGTGACGATGACCACCCGCCCCGACACGATGCCGCTCATGCAACCTCCCAATTTTAGAATAAAGTTCTAAACAGGAGCGTGTCGAAGATCTAGGCCGATGTCAACGCCCCTCCGGAGACACCGGCCGGGCGATGGACACGACCGGTCCTCATGGCCCGACGCGCCCGCCCAGAGGGATAACAGTGATCAGGCGCCGCCGCCGAGGACGGCGGCGGCCCCACACATACGCGGGTACGCCCTCCATCGCCGTCAGCAACTCCAGTAGCGCGGGCCGCACCCACTGGCGCTGCGGCGCGGGCCGCCGCCTGTGCTGCTTCGGCTTGGCGAGGTGTAGCAGGTGGGCGTGCTCCGCGTCGGAGAGCTCGAGCGCACCGGAGATCGCGTCCAGCGCCTCGACCGAGACGTTGCGGCCGTTGCCCTGCTCAAGGCGCGTGTAATACGCCATGGAGACCCCGGCGAGCCGTGCCAGCTCCTCCAGCCTCAGACCCGGCACCCGGCGCCGCCGGCCGTACTCGGCGAGCCCCACGTCGGCCGGCTTCAGCCGGGCCCTGCGGGTGCGCAGGAACTCGCTCAGCTCCGTGCGCGGGTCGAGGTGCCGCTCATGGCCGGGGCCCGACACGGCTGCCTGGCCGGTGCGGAGGTCGGGGTGGATGGCCATGCCCCCAATATGCGCCGGGTGGGCCCGGTCGGGGCCCGCCAGCCTGTCCCTGCCGGTGGTAGTCCGCCGGGCGTAGGCAGAGGGGGTGTCTGGGTAACGCCGCACGACCGGAGCAACCTGAATGCCACCCGGGGAAAACGCCCGGGGCCATCCGACCGAGATGCCCTTGCACGACGTTGCGCGCGCCTACCAGGCCATGGACACCCGTCAAGCAGTCAAAGTCGCCGTCCGTCCGTAAGTCCCACGGCAGGGGACGACGACAGGCCGATTTGCGTCAGATCAACTTGACGTCAGATCAACTTGACGCGATGCTGGGATCATGTCCACTCCAGACGACCTCGAGGGCCGGTTCACGCTGCTGACCGCCGTCGCCCGCTACGACCGACTGCGCACCCGCGATGCTCTGGCCTCAGCGTTCGATGATGACGACGACCCCCGGTTCACACCCACCGATCCCGGCACGGCGCCCCTGGCGCGCGACGAGGCGCTGGAACTCCTCGCGCTGGGCGAGGTGATCGCACGGAAGGCGGGCTACGGACGTCAGCTCTCCGTGCGATCCGCCCGGAGAGCCGGCGCTTCGTGGTCGCAGATCGGTGCGGCCCTGGGGACCAGCAAGCAAGCCGCGTGGGAGACGCACGGCCGGTGGATCGACGACCAGGCCGAGCAGCACCGGCGCAGTGGCTACGAGGGCTTGGACGAGAACGATGTGGCGACCGCACGCGCGGTCGCCGGCGAGCCCGAAAGCGAGGAGGCGGAATGAGTGAGCGTGGGGAGACCATCATCCGCCCTTTCACCCTCGACATCCCGCAGGCGGACCTGGACGACTTGGCCGGCCGCCTGGCCGCGACCAGGTGGCCGGACGAGACAGCCGGCGCCGGCTGGTCCCGCGGAGTGCCGCTGGCCTACCTCAAAGAGCTGGCCGAGTACTGGCGCACCGTCTACGACTGGCGGGAACACGAGGCGGACCTCAACCGGATCCCCCAGTTCACGACCACGATCGACAACACCAACGTCCACTTCCTGCACATCCGCTCCGCCGAACCCGATGCGCTGCCGCTGCTGGTCACCCACGGATGGCCCGGATCCATCATCGAGTTCCTCGACGTCATCGGGCCGCTGACCGACCCCCGCGCTCACGGTGGTGACCCCGCCGACGCCTTCCACCTGGTGATCCCCTCCATCCCCGGTTACGGACTGTCCGGGCCGACCCGCGAAGACGGCTGGGATGTGCGCCGCGTCGCCGGGGCCTGGGCCGAGCTGATGCGACGCCTGGGCTACCACCGCTACGGCGCGCAAGGCGGCGACTGGGGACACGCGATCACCCGGGAACTCGGCGTCATCGATGCCGGCCACGTCATAGGAATCCATCTCAACACCCTGTTGACGCTGCCTCCCAGCGACCCGGCCGAGGCGGCCGAGCTCACCGAGGACGACAAAGCGCGGCTTGAACGGATGATCAGCGCGGAACCCGAGATGTCGGGCTACGCGAAGATCCAGGGCACCCGGCCGCAAACACTGGCCTACGCGCTCACCGACTCCCCGGTCGGACAGCTTGCCTGGATCGTCGAGAAGTTCAAAGAGTGGACCGACTCCACCGACATGCCCGAGGACGCGGTCTCCCGTGACCGGCTCCTGACCAACGTGATGCTCTACTGGCTCACCGCCACCGCGGGCTCATCGGCCCGCCACTACTGGGAAGCCTTCCATCCCTCCCACCCTCCGCGCACCGAGCCGCCGGCGACGCCCACCGGAGTGGCGGTCTTCGCCGCGGACCTGGCCCGCCCCGTCCGGCGGCTCGCCGAACGAGACAACACCATCGTCCATTGGTCCGAATTCGACCGAGGCGGCCACTTCGCCGCCATGGAAGAACCGGACCTGTTCACTCACGACGTCCGCGCGTTCTTCCGCCGACTCCGCTGACGGGCCTCCGGAGGGCCGGACGGGCGCGTTCGGCGGATCCGAGCGGGTCACCGGCACGATCACATGCTCGGGGCGACCCGCTCGACACCGGCCTCCTAGGGATTGACCACGACCATCTCTATGCCGAGCAGGTCGGCCACGGCGCGCAGTTCGGCGGCGCGGTGACCGGTGCCCAGGGCCCAGTGGTGGGAGATGCCGGTCGCGCTCCAGGCGTCGGTCCACTCGCCGGGGTCGCACCCGAAGTCCACCCGCGAGGTGGTGTTGCCGATCCGCAGGAGCGGGCCGTCCACCGTGGTCCCCTCGGAGACGACGAAGGCGAACTTCCCGTCCCGCTTCTGCAGCAGGCCGAGGGCGGTCACCGGGCCGTGCGTGACGTCGAACTCGACCGACACGCCCCAGCCGCGCTTGCCGTGGTAGACGCCCAGCCCGCGCAGCAGCGGCCGCTGCGAGCTGATCGCGAGATGGGCCGGCCCGTCGTGGCCCATCTCGACGTGCCCCCGCAGGAAGTCCAGCGCCTGGAACTCGGTGAAGGAGCCTCCGGCGCCGAGCCGGTCCATGACGAGCATGGCCAGGGAGGTGCGCAGCTCGTACTCGCCCGCCGCGGGGATCCCCCTGGCGGTCAGCAGGGACGCACCGAGGATCATGCCGGCGCCGAGACGCTCGTGGATCTCGCCGTCCAGGCCCCGGTGGTAGTAGGCCAGGCTGTCGAGGGCGAAGTCGTCGACGAGCCGGTCCAGGCCGACCGAGACGCGGGCGGCCCAGGAGAAGTCGTCGTCGTTGACCGTGTCGGCCAGCTCGAAGACCTCTCTGGCGAGGTCGGTGCGTTCCTTGACCTCGGCGTCGGTCACCTTCTCCACCCGTACGCGGAGGTCGTCGAACTCCAGCACCTCGACGTGCCCGCCGAGGTTGACCGGGATCAGGGTCAGGTCGGTGGCCACGTCCAGCATGCCGGGGTAGAGGTGGCCCATCAGGCCGTGCCGTCCCCGCTGGAGGGCGGCACGCACCCCGGCGGCCTTGACCCAGCGTCCGATCTTGGCCCAGGCCCGCTCGTCCTCCAGGTACCCCGACACCGATCGGAAGGGGATGCCGGCCCTGATGAAGGTGTTGGCCATCTCCGGCAGCGGGCAGGCGCCGCAGTAGGCCAGCCACTGGCCGGTGTCGAAGGTCTCGTGGTCCATCGACTCGCTCGGCTGCAGGTTGATCAGCAGTACCGGCGCGCCGCTGCGCTGCGCGACGGGGAGCAGCATGGTCGCGGTCATGTAGGTCGTCAGGAAGCCGACGATGATGTCGCAACCGGCCGCGCGGAGCTTCTCCGCCGCCACGGCGCCCTCCTGGGCGTCGGAGATGAAACCGACGTCGATGACGTCGCAACCGAGCTCGCGCATCCGCTCCGACACCCGCTCGGAGGAGCGCTGGAGCTGCGGCAGCAGGTCCGGGAACTGCGGCCAGTAGGCTCCGAGTCCTCCCGCCACCAGCCCCACCTTGGGCCGGGGGGCGTCGATCCGGTTGAGGGCGATGGTCATCGTTGTTCTCTCCTGTCAGTTCTTGTCCGCTCGGCCCCGCTCATCAGGCGCCCCAGCCGGCGGGGGCGCCGCCGACCCGCTCATCACGGACCCTCTCGAAATACCCCGACCGGGCATACGCCGCCATCGGATCGGGATCCAACCCCATCTCGGTGCGCACCTGCCCCAGCAACGGCCGCACATCGGTGTTATACGCATCCATCACCACCGCGTTGGCCCCCAGCACATCCCCCGCCGCCTGCGCCACCGCCAACGCCGCCCGATCCACCAGCAACGCCTTGGCCGTGGCCTCCTGCACATTCATCACCGACCGGATCTGCCCCGCGATCTTCGGCTCGATGTTGTGACACTGATCCAACATGAACGCCACATTCGCCTCGGCGTCATACCCACCCCCGCCGATCACCTCGAACATGATCCGAAACAACTGGAACGGATCCGCCGCCCCCACCATCAGATCGTCATCGGCATAAAACCGCGAGTTGAAATCAAACCCGCCCAGCTTGCCCTCCCGCAGCAAAAACGCCACGATGAACTCGATGTTGGTGCCCGGCGCGTGATGCCCGGTATCCACCACCACCTGCGCCTTGTCGCCCAACCGCAGGCAGTGCGCATACGCCGTGCCCCAGTCCGGCACATCACTGACATAAAACGCCGGCTCGAACAACTTGTACTCCAGCAAGAACCGCTGATGCGCCCCCAGCCGGGCATACACCCGCTCCAGCGCCTGCGCCAGCCGATCCTGCCGGGAGCGGATGTCGTCTTGCCCCGGATAGTTGGTGCCGTCGGAAAACCACAGCTTCAACGTCGCTGAGCCGGTGGCATCCATGATGTCCACGCACTCCAGCAGGTGATCGAGCGCCCGCGCCCGCACCTTCGGGTCCGGGTTGGTCACGCTGCCCAGCATGTAGGCGTCGTCTTGGAAGACGTTGGAGTTGATCGCCCCGATGCCCACCCCCAGCTCCGCCGCCCGTGAGGCCAGGTCGGCGTAGTCGGCCACCCGGTCCCACGGGATGTGCAACGCCACCGTGGGGGCCACCCCGGTGAAGCGGTGCACCTGCGCGGCGTCGGCGAGCTTCTCATACGGGTCCCGGGGCACTCCGGCCTGGGCGAAGACCTTGAAGCGGGTGCCGGAGTCACCGAACGCCCAGGACGGTGTCTCGATGCGCTGCCGCCGCAGCAAATCCTTGATCATTGAAATCCCTAATCCAGATGAAACGCCTCGACGAGGGTCACGAACCCCTCGTCCGGCCTGCCGTCGAGGTCTTCGAAGAACGGCGCCATCTCGGCCTGCCACCGCGCGTTGACCTCGGTCGCCGCCATGCCCTCGCGGGCCGCGTCGAAGTCCTCGGTCTCCAGGTAGCCGACAAGTAGCCCGTCCTGCCGCAGGAACAGTGAGTAGTTGTGCCAGCCGGTGGCCCGCAGGGCGTCCTGCATCTCGGGCCACACCGCCCGGTGCCGCTCGCGGTATTCGTCCAGGCGGTCGGGCCGCACCTTCAGCAGGAAGCAGACACGCTGCATGAAACGCCTTCCTTCCTCCTGCGGCTCGCGCCTCCCCGTGCCGACAGGCGCGAGCCGCAGGAGGCGTCTCTCAGAAGTCGAACTGGTCGATGTTGGCCGCGTCGAAGGTGAACGGCGGGCCGAGGATGATCTCGCCGTCCTTGCCGATGGTCCGCTCGCCGAGCTTGCCCGCCTTGAGCACCTCGCCCTCGGCGCCGGTGATCTGGCCGGAGGCCAGCGCGGCGGCGGCGTAGGAGGCGAGGTAGCCGAGGTCCTTCGGGTTCCACAGCGCGAACTTCTGGACGGTGTCGTCCTTGACGAACTGGCGCATCTGGTTGGGCGTGCCGAGGCCCGTCAGGACGACCTTGCCCTTGTACTTGGAGCCGGAGATGTAGCGGGCCGCGGCGGAGATGCCGACGGTGGTCGGCGAGATGATGCCCTTCAGGTCCGGGTAGGCCTGGAGCAGTCCCTGGGTCTCCTGGAAGGACTTCTGGTCGTCGTCGTCGCCGTAGGCGACCTTGACCAGCTTCATGTCCTTGTACTCGGGCTTGGTGAGCTCGTCCTTCATGAACTCGATCCAGGTGTTCTGGTTCGTCGCGTTGGCCGTCGCGGAGAGGATCGCGATCTCGCCCTTGTGGTCGATCATGTCGGCGAGCAGCTTGACCTGACTGCGGCCGATCTCCTCGGAGTTGGCCTGGTTGATGAAGATGTCCCGGCAGTCCTTGGAGGCGTCCGAGTCATAGGAAACGATCTTGATGCCCTTGGCCCTGGCCTGCTGGAGCGGGCCGCAAACCGCGTTGGCGTCGTTGGCCGCGATCAGGATGGCGTCATGGCCCTGCTGGGTCAGCGTGTTGATGTAGGAGACCTGCGAGGAGGCGGAGGCGTCGGACGGGCCGACCTCCTTGGCGTCGCCCTTGTACTCCGCGGCGGCCTCGATGCCCGCCTTGTCGACGATCGTCTCGTACGGGTTGTTGATCTGCTTGGGCAGGAAGGCGATCTTCAAGCCCTCCTTGATCGGCGCGTTCGGGTCGGCCTTGGCGGGAGCCGAGGACGCGGGGGCCGCGGGAGCCGCGGAGGCGGCCGAGTCCTTGGTGGTCCCGCCACAGGCCGCCAGGCCCAGGACGAGCAGGCTCGCGGCGACGACGGCTGAAGCCATCCGCCGGGGGGCTTTTGTCACCATTGTTCCTCTCTTGTGGATCTCGCTTGATGAGTTCTGGCTGACGTGTTTCACGGGACCGGCGATCGGCGCCGCTGCCGTACGACGGCCGCGAGGCGCGGGGTGAGCACCGAGACGATGAGAAGCAGGCCGGTGACGACCGACTGGATCTCGGTCGTCACGTCGTTGAGCATGAGCAGGTTGCGCAGGAGGCCGATGAGCAGCACCCCGGCGATCACACCGCCGAGGGTGCCCTTGCCCCCGTCGAAGTCGACACCGCCGATCAGCACGGCGGCGATGACCGCCAGCTCGATGCCGACGCCGTTGTCGGCGCGGGCGCTGCCGTACCGGAGGGTGAAGACGACCCCGGCGAAGGCCGCGATCGTGCCGGAGAGCACGAACAGCACGAGCTTGATCCGCTTGACCCGGATCCCGGCGAAGAAGGCGGCCTCCTCCTGCGAGCCGATGGCGAACAGGGACCGGCCGAAACCGGTGGAGTGCAGGACGACGGCGGTCACCACGGCCAGCACGACGAACAGCGCCACCGGATACGGGATCGGGGTGCCGGGCACGTCGTCCACCGCGAGGGAGGCGTACTGCTGGGGGAACTCGGCGATGGCCCTGTCCCCGAGCACGACGTAGGCGAGCCCCCGGTAGAGCGCCATCGTCCCGATGGTGACCGCCAGGGACGGCAGCCCCAGCCGGGTCACCAGGAGACCGTTGACCAGGCCGCACACCGCCCCGACCACGATCACCAACGGGATGATCGTCTCGATCGCCCAACCGGCGTCCCACAGCGAGCCCACCAGCGCGCTGGACAGGCCCAGCACCGAGGCGACCGACAGGTCCACCTCGGCGGCGACGACGAGCATCGTCATCGCCAGGGCGATCAGCGCGATCTCACCGAGGTCCCCGAGCGCGAACGACAGGTTGCCCGCGCTCGCGAAGCTCGGGGAGGTGAACGACCCCCCGAGGAAGACGACCAGCAGCAGGGCCGTGACGAGCACGTCCCAGCGGAGAAGGTGGCCGGCGCCTCGTCTGGAGGCCCCGGAGCCGGGGGCGGGCGGCGCGGGAGACGCCTTCTGGGCCGACGTGGCCCCGGACGTTGTTTCAGACACCGCGGACGTTCCTCCTTCGCAGCAGCCGGGCGACGCGCAGCGCGAGCACCCGGTCGACGCTGATCGCCAGGAGCAGTAGCGCGCCGGTGACGGCCTGCTGCCAGAACGGATTGACGCGCAGCACCACCAGGGCGCTGCCGATCGTCGTGAGGAGCAGGGCACCGAGCGTCGCGCCGTAGACGCTTCCCACCCCGCCGGTGATGGCCACCCCGCCGACGACGACGGCGCTCACGACCAGGAGCTCCCAGCCGTTCGCCGAGTCGGCGACGACCGTGCCGAACCTCGCCAGCCAGAGCACGCCGCCGAGGCCGGCGAGCGACCCGCTCAGCAGGTAGGCGGCCAGGACGCGCCGCCGTACCGGGATCCCCGCCAGGAGCGCGGCCTCGGGGCTGGAGCCGATGGCGTAGAACTCCCGGCCCGACGGGTAGGAGCGCAGGTAGAAGCCCATGGCCAGCATGATGAGAACGGTGATCAGCGGCAGGTACGGCACGCCGAGCACGCTGCCGTTGCCCAGGTCGAGCAGGCCCGCCGGCAGGTCGACCGCGTTGATCTGCCGTCCGTGGGCGAGGTAGTAGTCGATGCCCTGGATGACGTAGAGCGTGCCGAGGGTCACCACGAGCGCGGGCACCCGGCAGAAGCTGACCAGCAGGCCGTTGATCAGCCCGCAGGCGGCGCCGATCGCGACTCCCAGGATCACCACGGAGACGATGCCCCTGCTGTGATCGGCGGACAGGAAGTCTCCGGCGGAGAAGGCGACCAGGCCGACCACCGAGCCGACGGACAGGTCGATGTTCCGCGTCATGACCACCGCCGACTGGCCCACGGCCAGCAGCGCCAGGATCGAGGTGTTGAGCAGGATGTCCTTGACGCCCTGACCGGACAGGAAGTTGGGGTTGGCCGCCGCGGTCACGCCGACCAAAACCACCAGGGCCGCGACCAGGCTCAGCTCCCGCGCCCGGAAGACCAGGTCGACCAGGTTGCGGGCGCTGCGTCCCGCCACCGCCTCCGTCGCCGTACTCATGCGGCCCTCCCGGTCGCTGCGGACATGACGCTCTCCTCGGTGGCGTCGGCGCGGGGGATCTCGGCGGCGATCCGCCCCTCGTGCATGACGAGCACCCGGTCGGCCATGCCCAGCACCTCGGGCAGGTCGGAGGAGATCATCAGCACCGCGATTCCCTGGGCGGCCAGTTCGGAGAGCAGCCGGTGCACCTCGGCCTTGGTGCCGACGTCGATGCCCCGGGTGGGCTCGTCGACGATCAGCACCGAGGGGCCGGTCGCCAGCCACTTGGCCAGCACGACCTTCTGCTGGTTGCCGCCCGACAGCACGCCCACCCCGTCGGTGAGCCGGGCGAACTTCAGTTGCAGCCGCACGGCCCAGTCCCTGGCCCGGTCGCGCTCGGCGGCGCGCGAGATCAGGGGGCCCTTTCTGAGATCCCGCAGGCCCGCCAGCCCGATGTTGCGCTCGATCGACAGTTCCATGACCAGCCCCTGCTGGCGCCGGTCCTCCGGCACCAGGGCCAGCCCCGCCGCCATCGCGGCGGTCGGGGAGGCGGCGGGCAGCCGGGTGCCGCCGACCGTCACCGATCCGGCGTCGAACCGGTCGATCCCGAAGATCGCTCGCGCGACCTCGCTGCGACCGGCCCCGACCAGGCCGGCCAGCGCCACGATCTCGCCCCTTCGCACCTCGAAGGAGACGTCGGCGAAGACGCCCTCCCTGGTCAGCCGGTCCACCTTCAGGGCGACCTCGCCCGGCACGGTCTCCTGCTTGGGGTAGAGGGCGTCCAGGTCACGGCCGACCATGCGCCGGATCAGGTCGTCGTGGGTCAGGCCCTCGACCGGTTCGCCGGCGATCCAGGCGCCGTCGCGGAGGGTCGTGACCCGCTGGCAGAGCTCGAAGATCTCATCCAGCCGGTGGGAGATGAACAGTACCGCGCACCCCTGCTCCCGCAGCGCCTTGACGACGTTGAACAGCCGGGCCACCTCATTGCCCGACAGGGCGGCGGTGGGCTCGTCCATGATGAGCACCCGCGCGTTCCTGGACAGGGCCTTGGCGATCTCGACGAGCTGCTGGTCGGCGATGGACAGGCCGCGGGCGGGGCGCTGCGGGTCGAGCCCGACGCCGAGCCGCTCGAACAGCCTGTCGGCCTCGGCGTTCATGGCCCTGCGGTCGATGCGGCCCAGACCGCCCCGGGGCTGGCGGCCCATGAAGATGTTCTCGGCGACCGACAGGTCGGGGAAGAGCGTCGGCTCCTGGTAGATGACGGCGACGCCCGCCTGCTGTGCGTCGGCCGGTCCGTGGAAGACCACGGGCTCGCCGTCCAGCAGGATCTGGCCGCTGTCGGGGCGATGCACCCCGGCCAGCGTCTTGACCAGTGTCGACTTTCCGGCGCCGTTCTCTCCGGCGAGAGCGTGTGCCTCACCGGCGAAGAGCTCCAGCGAGACGTCTCGTAGTGCCCGTACCGCGCCGAAGGCCTTGCTGACATGTGATAGCGCCAGAGTGGGCTGCTCTGTCCCGGTTTCTCCCACCAGCAGCTCCTGCCAAAAACGATTTAACGGGTTGTGGTGGACAGTAGAACCAAGCTCCGACGGGTGTCAATGGAGCATGAACATGCCGTTTCCTTAGCGTTACACGACCTCCGGCGCCGCATCGCGGCATCCCGCCAGGCCAGCTCACCCGCGCACGACGGGCCGTGCGAGGAGCTTCCGCTTATTACGTTTTAACAACCCCGGCCGGAACCAGACCCGGAAGGCCGCCGGCGAAGTTGACGAGACTTTTGACCTCAACGCGAACACGGAGAGTAAAGCACTGAAAACGGATCGTGTTAGCTTCTGAAGACTTGATCCACTTCGAATGGAGAAGCTCGCTTTCGAAGGCTCTTCCACCTTCCGCATCACTACGGTTCGGGGATCCACCATGCGCAGTCCGCTGTTCGGCACCGCCGCGTCCGCCGCCCTCGCCCTGCTCGCCGGCACCCATACCGGCGCGATCACCCACTCGGTGGCCTAGCCGGGATCAGCGACAATCGTGTTTCGCCGTCTCACCGCTCTGGCCCTGTTGATGACCGCCGCGCTCGCCCCGGCCACCGGCATCTCGCAGGCATCCGCCCGGCCCGCACCGGACGGCATCGGGATCCGGCCGGTCGACGTACCTATCGTGACCAGGGCCGATCCACGGGCCCGGCGCTACATCGTCGACCACCTCAAACCAGGCATGGTCATCAACCGGCACCTCGAGGTGTCCAACCCGACCGACGAGCCTCTGCGGGTGGCGATCTATCCGGCCGCGGCGTCGATCAGCGACGGAAGGTTCGCGTTCGCCGACGGTCGCGCCTCCAACGAGCTGTCCACCTGGACATCCACGACTCCCCACAGGCTGTCCCTGGCACCGCACACCAGCTCCAGGGCCACCGTGACCGTCACCGTTCCGGACGACGCCTCCGCCGGAGAGCGCTACGCCATGGTGTGGGCCGAGGTGGGCACGATCACGCCGCCCGGCGGCATCCGCGAGGTGAACCGTGCCGGCGTCCGGATCTATCTCTCGATCGGCCCTGGTGACGCGCCGCCGACGGACTTCACCATCGACACGCTGACCACCCAGCGGACGGCCGAGGGCAGGCCGATACTCCTCGCCCAGGTGCGCAACACGGGGGGCCGCGCCCTCGATCTGACCGGTGACCTGCGGCTCTCGGACGGTCCACGGGGCATGGGTGCGGGATCGTTCGACGTCCAGCCCGGCACGACCCTCCCGCCCGGCGGCACCGGCACCGCCACCGTGGCCCTCGGGGACCAGGTGCCCGATGGGCCGTGGCAGGCACGGATCCGCCTGCGGAGCGGACTGGTGGAACGCCTCGCCAAGGCGACCATCCGCTTCCCGCCTTCCGCCGGCGTGGCGGCGGCGTCGACGGAGGCGGATCTCCTCCCTGTGGCGATCGCGGCGGGTCTGGTTCTGAGCGTGACCGGGCTGGCCGTCGTCTTCCTCGGGCGCGGCCGCCGGCGCGCCGCTCACACGCGACCGTGACGACCCTCTGTGGTACGGCCTGGCCGTATCACAGAGGGTCTCGCCGGCGATTCGACCGCCCTGCCCCAGCGGACCCACGGACCGCTGGGGCAGCGCGGGTCTTCAGGTCAGGCCGCCGCCCGCGCCGACAGCGTGACCGTCGACCGCCGGGTGACGCCGTTCACGGTGACCGCGACGACGACCTGTCCCGCGCGCAGCGCCGTGAGCGTTCCCGTGGCGGGATCGAGCACCGCGACATGGCGCGACTTCGCCCCGGCGCGGGTGCCGATGTGGAGGTTCGGCGAGCCCGACCAGTCCGCCGACGCGGGATAGGCGACGGGCACCGTACGGGTTCCCTGTGACAGGCTCGCCGCGACGTGGCCGGGCCTGCCGATCTCCACCGACGCGGGCGCGGTGAGCGTCAGCTCGTCGACGTGCGGGCGGACCTGCGTGCCGATCCAGGCCGGGGCGTCGGCGAACCAGTTGCGGCGCACGTGCGCCGCCTCCTGCTCGCTCACCGGATCGACCCCCCACAGCGACCAGCCGGTGAATCCTCCGTCGTCGGCGGCCGTGGCCGGGTTCTTGCCCGCGTTGCCGTTGACGAAGTACGGCACGGCGTCGATCCGCGAGGCGTGGAAGGTCCCGACGTGGGCGCCGATGTAGGCGGCTCCCTTGCCGGTGGTGCGCTGGAAGTCGGCGAGCCAGCCCTCGACCAGCGCGGCCTCCTTGCGGTCGCCGAGCTGGCTTGCCTTGCCGGGCGTCGGATCGCGCGGCGGCACGTGGAACAGCACCGCGACCGAGCCGATCGACGGGTCCTTCGCCGCCGCGTCAAGGCGCTCGCGCAACATGGCCACCTGCTCGAACCCTCCACCCCCCAGGTTCAGCCGCGAGGTGTCGAGGGTCACGAAACGGGTTCCCCTGTGGTCGAAGCTGCCGTACGTGTCGCCGAAGACCGACCGGAAATTGTCGATCTTCCCGCCCATGACCTCGTGGTTTCCCGGCAGGTAGTGGACGGGTAGCTCGCCGTGGAGTTCCTCGTCGAGGATCCGCCTGGCGAGCGCGAAGTCCTCAGGTGACGCCTCGTCGACGAGGTCTCCGTTGATGAGCAGGAAGTCGGGCCTGGCCGCCTTGATCTCCCGCAGGGTGCGGCGGGCGGCCGCGACGAGGTCGCTGTCGGGGTTCCGGGCCACGAACTGGGCGTCGGACATGACCGCGAACCGCCATGGCATCGCCGCGACCTCCGCCCCGGTGCGGACCACCGGGTCGGCCGTCCTCGGAGCCACCGGCGCGGTCAGGGACGGCGGCACCCTCGCGACGAGCCCGTCGACGACGATCTCGTTGGTGTACTTCTGGTCGGCCTTGGTCTCCGCGACGTAGAAGCGCCGGAGCCTGAGCGGGTGATTCGTCCCCGGCGGCACGGTGAACTCGACGAATCTCCAGCCGGTCCAGGTGAGGTAGGGACCTCGCAGGATCTGCGACTGCCCCTGCGCGTCGTAGAACTCCAGGCTCGGCCACTCCCCCTTGCCCGTCGAGTGGATCCACATGCCGAACGCCTGCGGCTGGCCGGGCACGACGACCTGCTGGGGCGGGGAGGCGTAGGCCGCACGGGTCGCCGTCGACTGCGTGAAGTCGTAGGCGAGCTTCAGCCCGCCGCCGCTCTGGCCCGGCGTCGCCGACAGCGAGCCCGTCGCGCGCGCCGCGGCGAACGTCCACGATCCCGCGTCCTCGAAGTCGGCGACCGGGACGCTCTCGTATCCGATGGTCACCGGCACCGCGGTGCTGAAGCCGCCGGCCCTCAACGTCACCAGGCCCGAACCGACCTCCTTCTTCGCCTTCACGGTGAAGAAGCCGTGTTCGGAGGCGACGACGTCGAGCAGTTCCCTGTCGTAGTCGAGCCGCACGTCGGCCGGTTCGATGGGGGCGGAGTTGCCGTTGCGGTCGTAGCCGACCACGCCGAACGTCCCCGTGGCGTTCGCACCCGCGAGGCCCACCAGGTCGGCCGTGGCGCCCACGCGCGCGAGGGGTTGCAGAACCGTGAGATCGATCTCTCCCTTTTTGCCGTCGCGCGACGCGGTGACGGTCGTCTGCCCGGGCAGGAGCGCGCGGAAGGTGCCGCGATCGACGAGGCCGTGCACCGCCTTGCTCACCCGCCACGAGGGAGTGCCCGCCGCGGGGCCGTACGTCTCGTCGTGACCGGCGGCGGTGAGTTCGCGGGTGAACCCGGGGAACACCCGGTCGGGACGACCGCCGCTGACCGGCCCGGCGCCCGGAGCCCTGGCCGGGTCGCTCGCCGTCTCCACCCAGAAGCCCTTGAGCCTGCCGCTTCCGGCGGGTGCGTAGAGCGCGAGGCCGTTGGGGACGTGCCGCTCGCCTCCGTCGGAGGGACTGTTCTCGATCTGGGCCTCGGCGGAGCCGGGCTCGCGGGCGAGCATCGTCGAGGAGCCGCCGCCGTCGAGGTTCAGCGCGTCGTGGGCGCCCAGCTCGGCCATCATCGCGCCGAGTTCGGTGAGCGTGACGCCCCTGCTGTCGGCCTGCCGGCCGTCGACGGTCAGCAGGTACATCCTGCGGCCGTCGGCGGAGAACCCGACGGCGGTGCGCGGGTGGGCCGTGTTGTCGGCCGAGGTCTGCACGACGCCGTCCTTGACGAGGACCTGGCTGCCGCCGACGGCCACCTCGACCGTCCTGCCGTCGGAGGACTTCGGCTGGTATCTCACCTCGACGCGGTCGCCCGTCTTCAGCGCGGCGAGCGCGGCCGCCCCGGCGTCCCGGCCGAGCAGGATCGTCGTGCCCGCGGGGATCGGGCCGCTCCCGGCGGAGGCTCGCACCTCGGTGACGGCACCGTTCCTGAGCTCGACCTCGGTGACCGCGTCCGAGCCCTCGACCGCGCGGGCCCTGCCGTAGGAGCCCCAGAGCGGGGTGAACAGCCCGACGCCGTCGTCCTGAATGAGCTGGTTGAACTGGGTCAGCGTGATCGGGGCGCCGCCCTCGGGGGACGCGGTGCCGTCGAAGTACATCCGCAGCACCCGTCCGACCCCGTCGGCCGTGATCGCGACGGCGTTGTCGTGGCCGGCGATCGGGCTCTGCACGAGGTCGCCCTCGTGGACGCCGATGCCCTGAGCCGCGCCGGAGTTGTTGATGTCGAAGAAGTCCCCGTTGACGGCGGCGACGGCGCGGGCCCTTCCCGCCGGCACGGACAGCGGCTCGTCCTTCGAGACCTCGCCGGAGTACAGGTAGCCGGCGCTCGCGCCGCCCGTGAGATCGGCGGAGATCGTGTCGGCACGCAACCAGCCGGCGCTGTCGTAGCGGTCGAAGGAGGTGAGGGTGATGCCCGGCGCGACCGGCCGGGTCCTCTTCGCCGTCTCCAGCCGCCCGGTGGGCGGGGCGACGAGCAGCGTGGAGCGGGCGGGCTGGGACGACGCCGGCGGCGCGTCCTCCGCGAGGGTCTGCTGGGGCGGCGGGTCGGCCTGTACGGGCCCGGCCGCGCCGAACGTGAGTGTGAGGGCGAGCACGGCGGTGGCCGCGAGGCGGAGACGGTGGTGTGGGGGCACCCCCGAACCCAATCGCGTAATGGTTACAAGTTTCAAGACCCAGAGATGTCTTAAAAGAAAATTTCAGACTTTCGGGGTCCCCGGGACGCCGCGGGCGGAGCCCGCGGTCCGGCGCCCGCCGTCGTCGCGATCGAATACGCCGGGGCGGACCGGCCGGGCGATTCGCCGGCCGTCCGGCGCTCGCGGGCGGGCGGTGCGAAGGCGCTGATCAGCGTCCACCGGACGTCGAGGGCCCACAACTCGCCCGCTGTCCTAAATCGGCCATCACTGCACTGATCAGGCACGTCAGGTAAATCACTCAACTAATGCCAAACAGTGAATTCAATATTGTTTACCAAAACATTGACGAAGAGGGGCGGATGGAGTCAAATGCGGATCAGTCCCACCAGTACTGGCGAGCCTCTCCGCCCCAATTTCCGTCAACGCCAGCGCGCGGCGTTCGCGGATTTCACGGCGAGTTCTCGCGTCCAGAAGGTTCGACGGGTCACGACCGCCCTCCAAAAGAGTTCGTGGTCCCGTCGCCCAGCAGAAGGAGTACCGCGTGAAACGCTCTGTTGCGTTTGCGCTAGTGGCCGCGGCGACCAGCGTGGTCGTGTCACTGTCCACCGCATCGGCTGGAGCAGCGGGGCTGACCGCCCTGGCTCCTCCCGACACCCCCGCCCAGGCCGCCGACCGTATGGTCGAAGCCCAGCCCGCCGTCCTCAAGGCATCGGCCAGGGACAAGTTCCTCCGCCACAGCGCCGTCGCGGGCAAGGGAGGGCTCAACTACGTCTCCTACACCCGCACCTATTCCGGCCTGCCGGTCTACGGCGGCGACTTCGTCGTCGTCACCAACCCCAGCGGCGGGGTGCTGAGCACGTCGATCGCCCAGAACGAGCCGTTGAACGTCAGCGTCCTCCCCAAGGTGCCGGTGGACAGGGCCGCGGAGATCGCCAAGGGCGAGGGCACCGAGGTCACCGAGGTCACCGCGCCGAAGCTGACGGTGATGGCCCAGGGCGCGGGACGGCTCGCCTACGAGGTCGTCGTGAACGGCACGGCTCAGGGTCGCGAGAGCAAGCTCCACGTCTTCGTCGACGCCCAGACCGGTGAGGTCGTCGAGAAGTGGGACGAGGTCCAGGACGGCCAGGGCTCCGGCTACTACAACGGTCCGGTCACCATCGGCACCACGCAGTCCGGCTCGACCTACTCCATGACCGACCCCGCCCGCCCGGGCGTCCGCTGCGGCGGTCAGGGCGGCACCGCCTACACCGGGCCCGACGACAGCTGGGGCAACGCCACGGGCACCAACCTGGAGACCGCCTGCGTGGACGCGCTCTACGCGGTGGGCAAGCAGTGGGACATGCTGAGCGCGTGGCTCGGCCGTAACGGCATCAACGGCACCGGCGGCGGCTTCCCCATCAGGGTCGGGCTCAACGACGCCAACGCCTTCTGGAACGGCAGCTACACCAACTTCGGCCGCTCGTCCGACAGCCAGCGACAGGCGACCCCGATGGATGTGGTGGCCCACGAGTTCGGCCACGCCATCTTCCAGACCACTCCCGGCGGTTCGGGCGGCAGCACCGAGAAGGGCGGGCTCAACGAGTCGACCGGTGACATCTTCGGCGCGCTGACCGAGTTCTACGCCAACCAGCCGGCCCAGTACGACCCGCCGGACCTGAGCGTGGGCGAGGAGGTCAACCTGTCCGGCAACGGGCCGATCCGCTACATGCACAGGCCGTCACAGGTCTCCGGTCACCCCGACTGCTACTCCTCCTCGGTGCCGAGCCTTGAGGTGCACCGCGGAGCGGGCGTGCAGAACCACTGGTTCTACCTGCTCTCCCAGGGCACGAACCCGACCAACGGGCAGCCGGTCAGCCCCACCTGCAACGGCTCCACCGTCACCGGGATCGGCATCCAGAAGGCCGGCCAGATCTTCATGGGCGCGCTGCAGCGCAAGACCACGACCTGGACCCACCAGCTCGTCCGCAGGGCCTCGCTGGAAGCCGCGATCCAGCTGTTCCCCGGCTCCTGTGCCGAGTTCAACGCGACCAAGGCGGCCTGGACCGCGGTGAGCGTTCCCGCCGCGTCGGGCGAGCCCGCCTCGTGCGCGTCGGGCAACGACTTCTCCCTGACGCTCAACCCGACCTCGGCGAACGTGCAGCCCGGCCAGCAGGCCACCGCGACGGTCGGCACGCAGACCACCTCGGGAAGCGCCCAGAGCGTGTCGTTCTCGGCGTCCGGCCTGCCCTCGGGCGCGACCGCCTCCTTCAGCCCGGCCTCGGTGACCTCGGGCGGCTCCTCCACCCTGACGATCTCGGTCCCCGCGGGCACGGCCTCCGGCTCCTACAGCGTGATCGTCACCGCTGACGGGTCCAGCGTCGACAGGACGGCCACGTTCACACTCACCGTCGGTGCGGCGAGCAACGTCGTCTTCAACGACACGTTCGAGACCGGCCTCGGCTGGACCACGAACGCGAGCGGCACCGACACCGCCACCTCCGGCGTGTGGGAGCGCGGCGACCCCGCGGCGACCGCCTCGGGGACGGCCCTCCAGCTCGGCACCACCGTCAGCGGGACCAACGGGCTGGTGACCGGCCGCCTGGCCGGCACCGCCGCGGGTGACTACGACGTCGACGGCGGACTGACCAGCATCAGATCGCCCGAGATCGCCCTGCCCACCGGGACGCTGACACTCAATCTGTCCTGGTATCTCGCCCACCTCAACAACGCCTCCAGCGCCGACTACTTCCGGGTGCGCGTGCTGTCCGGCGCCACCAGCACCCAGGTCTTCCAGCAGCTGGGCGCGGCCTCCAACCGCGCCGGAGCCTGGCAGACCGCGACGGTCAACCTGTCGAGCTACGCCGGTCAGACCATCCGGCTCCTGATCGAGACCGCCGACGCCTCGACGGCCAGCCTCGTCGAGGCCGGAGTCGACAACGTGACGATCACCAGGTCCTGATCCCCACCCCTCGCGGCCCCGGCTCCGTACAGGCGCCGGGGCCGCGTCATGCCCGGCCCACGGTGCCTCCCCACCGTCTCACCGCTCCGACGCCAGATCCGGACACCGCCCAGCTCTTCCGGCATTTTCGTCATTACCAGCACATGTCCCGACCGACCCTTTGCCGTCATCGTCACGCTTCGTAGTCATTGGCGATTTAAGGTGATCACTGCAGGTAGGGAGAGATCCATCTCCTGCTCACCCCCCGGATGGATCCGTTCGATCATTCGGAAGGAAGAGACCTTGCGTAAGAGATTCGTCATGCTCACCTCGGCGAGCGCGGGTGCACTGATGCTCGCCCTCGCGGCACCCGCGATGGCCGCCCCCGAGGCCGACACCATTGTCACGTTCGACGTGACCGCGGGCAGCCTGGACATCACCGCCCCGGCAGGTCCGGTCGATCTCGGCGACGGCGCTCCGGGAAGCACGATCACCAACCAGCTCGGCGTGGTGGCGGTCTCCGACACCCGCGGCGGGGCTACATCGGTCTGGGACGCAACGGTGTACTCGACGGCCTTCACCAACGGCGCGCTGACCATCCCCGTCGGCGCCGTGTCCTACTGGTCCGGAGACTCCCTCCCCGGATCGGAGACCGGCGGCGGCACCTTCACCCCGGGCCAGCCCACGACCGACGACCAAGTCCCCCTGACCGGTACGGCGATCACCGCCATACCGGCCTTCTCCCACTCGGGAGGCACCGGCGGCAGCACGGCGTCATGGAACCCCACCCTGGTGGTCAGGGTCCCCATCACGGCACAGCTCGGCACCTACACGGGAACGGTGACACATCAGGTGGCATAACCGGATCGCTGGACGGTTCGCGCTGACATTGCTGGTCGCGCTCTGCTCGATCGCGATCGGCACGCCTGTGAGCGCGAACCGGACCGCCGGGGAGGATTCCCGCGGCACGATCGGCATCCGGCTGCTCGAGGCGCCCGTCGCCCGCCGCGACGACCCGCGGGCGCTTATGTACATCGTCGACCATGTCTCTCCCGGCACCGTCATCAAGCGACGGCTGGAGGTTTCCAACACCACCGACGAGCTGCAGCGCCTCGCCCTGTACCCGGCCGCCGCCGATATCGTGCACAACAGCTTCGGCATGGCGAGAGGTCACGCCCAGAACGAGCTGACGAGCTGGATGTCACTCGATCGGCCCTCGGTCGCCGTGCCGGCGGGCGGGAACGAGACCGCCCAAGTCACGATCAAGGTGCCGCCGACCGCCTCGCTCGGCGAACGGTACGGCGTCGTCTGGGCACAGGCTGTCGCCAAGCCCGACGACGCTCACGGCGTGCGCGTCATCAGCCGGGTCGGCATCCGCGTCTACCTCAACATCGGGCTCGGGGGTGAACCGCCGTCGGACTTCCAGATCGAGAAGCTGACGCCCATGCGCGCCCCGGACGGCAGGCCGCAACTGTTGGCCACGGTCCGCAACACCGGCGAGCGAACCCTGGACATGAGCGGGACGCTGTCGTTGTCAGACGGGCCCGGTGGCCTGCGTGCCGGGCCGTTCTCCGCCGACCTGGGCGTCACGCTGGCCCCCGACAACGCCGCACCGGTGACCGTGACATTGGACCAGCGGATGCCGGACGGCCCGTGGAAGGCGGAGCTGACCCTGACGAGCGGCATGGTGAAGCGGACGGTCACCGCCACCCTCACCTTCCCGCGATCCGGCATGGGCCTGGCCGTCTCGCCGGACTCGAACCTGCTGACCCTCCTGGGCGTCATCGGAGGGCTGGTCGTGCTCGTGGCCACCTTCGTCCTGGCCATCGGCCTTCGCCGGCGTCGCGCCCGTTCCGTTCAGAGCCGACAGTCGGCCGGCTCCTCCCCTGGCGGAAGCCGTGAGCCCGCGCCCCCGAATTTCGACGACCGGTAACCTGCCCGCCCCGAGACCGGCCTCGGGGCGGGCACAGACAGACGTCGGCCCGACGTGCGGAAAACGAGACCGGCCCGTATCGCAGCAGCTTTTTATTACCGACGAGCAGGGTTTCATTGAAATCACCGGCGATTGGTCTCACATTTTCAGCATGGCCGATCAGTCCCCGCATGTCGGCGGGCTTCGGGAAGAGACCGGCCGCGAGCCGGCGGCGACGATGGTCACGGCGAGTCCATCGGAGAATGTCCGCCGTGCCGGGGAAGGCCGTATGCCGGAATCTCGCAGACCGGATATCCGTCTGATCCGCTGTAATCGCCAGGCTGGAACATTCGAGCCGTCAGTCTGACAAGAAACTGTCAGACCATTCAATATACAACCCATTCCGATATGGATTTTCAGGCTACGCTTGGACCGTGCCTGCCTATGTGGCCGTGGATCTCGGAGCTGAAAGCGGCCGGGTGCTGACCGGCGAATTCGATGGTGAACGGCTCTCGGTCAGGGAAGTGCACCGTTTCGCCAACCGGCCGGTCCGCATTCTCGACGATCTGCACTGGGATGTTCTCAGCCTCCTCGCGGAGACGCGCAGAGGAATCGCGCTGGCCGCCTCCCGGAGCCGGGTCACGAGCGTGGGCGTGGACGCGTGGGGCAACGACTTCGCGCTCCTCGACCGCGACCGGCGGCTTCTGGCCAACCCCCGCCACCACCGTGACCCCTACGCCTCGGGCCTGGTGGGCCTCGTCTCCTCCCAGGAGCACTACGAGGTGACCGGCGTCCAGCCCATGCCGACCAACACCGCCTGCCAGCTACTGGCACACGCCTCCTCCCCGCTGCTGGAGGTGGCCGACCACCTGGCGATGCTGCCCGATCTGTTCACGCTCTGGCTGAGCGGCGAGACGCTCACCGAGCGGACGATCGCGAGCACGAGCCAGCTGCTGGACGCCAGGACCGGCCGGTGGTCGAGCGGCCTCATCGCCCGGCTCGGCCTCCCCCGTCACCTCTTCACCGGCCAGGTCGTCGAGCCGGGTACGGTCGCCGGCCCGCTGCGCGGCGAGGGCTCCGGGGGTCCCGGGGGAATCGCAGTCGTCGCCGTGGCCGGTCACGACACCGCCTCCGCGGTGGCGGCGCTTCCCGTCTCCTCCGGCTCGGTCGGCTACATCTCCTGCGGCACGTGGTCACTGGCCGGGCTGGAGGTCGATCGGCCGATCACGACCCGGGAGGCCAGGCTCGCCGGTTTCACCAACGAGGGCGGCGTCATGGGAACCGTGCGGTTCCTGCGCAACCTCAACGGCCTGTGGCTGCTCCAGGAGTGCCGCAGGGTGTGGGGCTCACGGACCTCGTACGCGGATCTGGTCGCCGACGCCGCCGCCGCGCCGCCCTTCGGGTCCCTGATCGACCCCGATCACCCGGCGTTCCTCCAGCCCGGTGACATGCCCGCCAGGATCGCGGCCTTCTGCCTTTCCACCGGCCAGCCCCCGCCCGCGAACCGCGCCCAGACGGTGCGCTGCGTCCTGGAGAGCCTGGCGTGCTCCCACCGGTGGGCCCTGGAGCAGGCGGAGTTCCTCAGCGACCGCCGGGTGGAGGCCGTACACCTCGTGGGAGGCGGGGCCTCCAGCGACACGCTCTGCCGGCTCACCGCCGACTTCGGCGGGCGCCCCGTGCTCGCGGGGCCGGTGGAGGCGGTCGGGATCGGCAACCTGCTGATGCAGGTCATGGCCGACGGCCGCATCGGCTCCCTCACCGAGCTGCGCGAGGTCGCCCGCCGCTCGTTCCGGCCCCGGCTGTTCGTCCCCGACGACGGCCGCGAGCCGTACGAGATCGCCTACTCCCGGTTCCGGCAGCTGACCGGCATCAGGAGGTTCTGGAGCAAGGCCGCGCCCGCGAGGGGCACGGGCGAGGTGATCGCGGGGACGCTCCCCCGCCGGTGAGCGGGCCCGTCAGTGGGACTCGCGGGAAACCCGGTCCCCGCTGGAACCGACCAGGAAGTCGAGGTCGGCGCCCTGGCTGGCCTGCATCACGTGATCGATGTAAAGGCGCTCCCACCCCCGGGAGGGGGAGGCGAAACCCGCCAGCATCGCCTCCGAGGGCCGCCGCCGTTGCAGGTCCTCCTGCGGGATGTCGAGATCCAGCCGCCTCGCCTCGACGTCCAGGACGATGGGGTCGCCGGTCTCGACCAGCGACAGCGGGCCGCCCGCCGCCGCCTCGGGCGTCACGTGCAGGACCACCGTGCCGTACGCGGTGCCGCTCATCCGGCCGTCGCAGATCCGCACCATGTCCCGCACTCCCCGCTCCAGGAGCTTGGCAGGCAACGGCATGTTCGCCACCTCCGGCATCCCCGGGTACCCCTTGGGGCCGCAGCCGCGCAGCACGAGCACCGAGGAGGCGTCGACGTCGAGATCCGGGTCGTCGATGCGGGCGTGCATGTCCTCGACGCTGTCGAAGACGAGGGCCCTGCCGCGGTGACGCATCAGCTCGGGCGAGGCCGCGGCGGGCTTGACGACCGCGCCGCCCGGCGCGAGGTTGCCGTACAGCACGGCGATGCCCGCGGCGCTCTGCAACGGCTCGCCGCGCGGCCGGATGACGGTCTTGTCCCAGATCTGCGTGTCGTCCAGGTATTCGGTCAGCGGCCTGCCGGTCACGGTCAGCGCCTCGGGATCCAGCAGGTCGCGGACCTCGCGCAGCACGGCGAGCAGCCCGCCCGCGCGGTGGAAGTCCTCCATCAGGTGCCGGCCCGCGGGCTGCAGGTCGACCAGGAGCGGCACCGCGGCGCCGGTGCGGTCGAAGTCGTCGAGCGAGAGCTCGATGCCGAGCCGTCCCGCGATGGCCAGCAGGTGCACCACCGCGTTGGTCGATCCGCCGATCGCCGCCAGCGCCACGATCGCGTTGAGGAACGAGCCCCTGCTCAGCAGGTTGCTCGGGCGGTGCCCCCGCTCGACGAGCTCGACGGCCAGCCGGCCGGTGTCGTGGGCGCTCTGGAGCAGGCGGCTGTCGGGGGCGGGGGTGCCGGCGACGCCGGGGATGACGGTGCCGAGCGCCTCGGCGACGCAGGCCATGGTCGAGGCCGTGCCCATGGTGTTGCAGTGTCCCCGGCTGCGGATCATCGACGACTCCGACCGCATGAACGCCTTCTCCGACAGCGTGCCCGCGCGGACCTCCTCGCTGAGCCTCCACACATCCGTGCCGCAGCCCAGGGCCACCCCACGGAAGGTTCCGGTCAGCATGGGGCCACCGGGCAACACCACGGCGGGCAGGTCGACGGAGGCCGCGGCCATCAGCAGGGACGGAATGGTCTTGTCGCAGCCGCCCAGCAGCACCACGCCGTCGACGGGGTTGGCCCGCAGCATCTCCTCGGTCGCCATCGCGGCCATGTTGCGCCACAGCATCGCCGTGGGCCGGACCAGGGTCTCTCCCAGGGAGACGACCGGAAGGTTCATCGGGACGCCCCCGGCCTCCCAGATCCCCTGTTTGACGCTCTCGGAGACCTCGTTGAGGTGGGAGTTGCACGGGGTCAGATCGGAGGCGGTGTTGGCGATCGCGATGTGCGGGCGGCCGTCGAAGGCGTGCGCCGGCAGCCCCCGTCGCATCCAGGCACGGTGAATGTAGGCGTTCCGATCGGTCCCCGCATACCACTGAGAGCTGCGTTGCTCCACCATCAGATATTTGCCCCCCTTTGCACCTTTGACCCCATTTCTGGAACGGTAGTCTAATATCCGAAATTCACCGAACACCTACAGCATGGAGGTCCCGTCCTTCAGGACGGGAAGAAAACACAGAACGGTCACCCATAGTGGTCTCCCGGTTTTTGTCGGTGGGAATCGGTAGGTTGCTCGGTGTGTCCCGCTACCGGCTGCGACCCTCACCCGCCCAGGAGGCGGTGTTGCTGGAGCACTGCGGGCACGCCCGGTATGTGTGGAACCTGGCCGTGGAACAACACACCCACTGGCAGCGTGGGCGGGCGTCGGCGCCGGGGTTCACCGAGCAGTGCCGCCAGCTCACCGAGGCCCGCGCCGCCTGCGAGTGGCTGGCCGCCGGATCGATCATCGTCCAGCAGCAGGCGCTGAAGGACTTCCACCAGGCGATGGCGAACTTCTTCGGTGCGACCCACCGCCGGCCGAGGTGGCGCCGGCGTGGTCGCGGTGAGGGGTTTCGGATCGTCGCGGTCAAGGCGGGTGATGTGCGCCGCCTGTCGCGCAAGGGCGGCCAGGTGCGGATCCCCAAGGTGGGGTGGGTGCGATTCCGGTGGTCCCGCCCCGTGGGGGAGGCCAAGTCCTTCCGCGTCACCCGGGATGCGGCGGGCCGCTGGCACGTGGCGTTCGCGCTCATCCCTCAGCCGATCCCGGCCCCGGGGACGGGTGCGGTCGTCGGCGTGGATCGGGGGGTGGTGGTGTCGGCGGCGTTGTCCACCGGTGACCTGCTGACCGTTCCCGCATTGGGTGAGGCCGAAAAGAAGCGGCTGGTGCGGTTGCAGCGCGCCCTGGCCCGCGCTAAGCCCGGGTCCAAGCGCCGCACCAAGGTCAAGGTGGCGATCGCCCGGTTGAAGGCCCGGGAGGGTGATCGGCGTAAGGACTGGGTGGAGCAGATCAGCACCGATCTGGCCCGCCGGTTCGACGTGATCGGCATCGAGGACCTGAAGGTCTCCGCGATGACCCGGTCGGCGAAGGGCACCCTGGAGGCGCCGGGTAGGAACGTGCGGCAGAAGGCGGGATTGAACCGGGGCATTTTGGCCAACGGGTGGGAGCGATTGGCGGCCCGGCTGGAGCACAAGGCTCCGGGCCGGGTGTGGAAGATTGATCCGCGGTATACGTCGCAGACCTGCAACGCGTGCAGGCACATCGCCCGGGAGAGTCGCGAGAGCCAAGCGCTCTTCCGGTGCGTGGCCTGCAAGCATCGGGATCATGCTGATGTCAACGCGGCGAAGAACATCCGAGATACCGCCGAGGGATATGCGGTGGCTGCGCGGGGAGGCTTGCCGTTGGGCGGGCCGGTGAACCGCGAACCTCAACGTGACCTTCTCCTGGTGGGGTAGGTGCCGTTGGAATCTTCTGCCCTTTCAGGCAGAGGAGGATGTCAAAATGGAAGGGCTCGCGAGTGAGAGCGTTCGTCGTCACCGGGCCCCGCCGCTTCGCGGTGGAGGACGTCGAACCCCCGGTCGCGGGGGCGGGTCAGGTCGTGGTCGACGTCGAGCGCGCCGGGGTCTGCGGTACCGACGTCGAATTCTTCACCGGCGAGATGGCCTATCTCCATCAGGGTCACGCCGAATACCCGATGCGCCTCGGGCACGAGTGGTGCGGGACCGTCTCCGCGGTCGGTGACGGCGTCGACGAGTCCTGGATCGGCCGGCGCGCCACCGGTGACACCATGCTCGGCTGCGGCCGGTGCCGCCGCTGCCTGAGCGGGCTGCAGCACGTGTGCGAGGACCGCTTCGAGATCGGCATCCGCGGCGGGTGGCCCGGCGCCCTGGCCGAGCGGATGACGGTCCCGGCCACGGCGCTGCACGCGCTGCCGGACACGGTCGACGCGACGGCGGGCGCCCTGGTCGAGCCGGGCGGCAACGCGCTGCGGGCCGTACAGGGGGCGGATCTGGAGTCGGGGGCCAGGGTGCTGGTGCTCGGACCGGGCACGATCGGCCTGCTCGCCGCCCGGTTCGCCCTCGCCCACGGCGCCGAGGTCCACGTCATGGGCCTGTCCCAGCGGTCGCTGGACTTCGCCCGCACGCTCGGGGTGCACGGCGCGTGGACCGCGGACCGGCTTCCCGCGCTGCCGTTCGACGCCGTCATCGACGCCTCCAACGCCTCCGGCCTGCCGGCCCGGGCCCTTGACCTGGTGGAGCCGGGAAAACGAGTGGTCTACATCGGCCTCGCGGGCGGCCCCAGCACCGTCGACACCCGCACGATGGTGCTCAAGGACGTCACGGCCGTCGGGATCCTGAGCGCCTCCCCAGGGCTCGCCGGCACGATCGAGCACTACGCCTCCGGAGCGGTGGATCCGCGACCGCTCGTGGCGGCCACCGTCGGGCTCGACGAGGTCGGCGAGGTCCTCGCGGGATCGCGCCCGGCCGGTTCCGGCCCCGGACCCAAGATCCACGTCGACCCCCGCGTCTGATCGCCCCGGGAACCCGGGAACCCGGGAATCGGCGCCCGGCGCCCGGTGATCAGCGGCCGGCCGGTCCGGACGGCGACCGGTGGGAGCGACGGCCGGCGGTGGGCACGCCCGTGGTCTCACCCCGCCGGACCGGCGCGGACCACGGGCGGATCACGGCCGGAGCATCGGGGAGACGGGCCGGCGTAGAGCATGCCGACGGGGGAAGACAACGGGGCATGAATGAGACAAACAAGCGAACCGTGCTGGTCAGCGGCTCGACCTCCGGCATCGGCGAGGCCATCGCCACCGCCTTCGCCCGCGACGGCGCGACAGTCGTGATCAACGGCCGGAACCGGGAACGCACCGAGGCCGCGGCCGAGCGCGTCCGCTCCGCCACCGGTCACGACGCGTTGCTCCCCGTGGCGGCCGATCTGGCGACCGCCGAGGGCGCACAGATCGTGTTCGACGCCGTGCCGTACGTGGACGTGCTGGTGAACAACCTCGGCATCTTCGGCGCCGTCCCGCTCTTCGAGATCACCGACGAGGAGTGGCGACGCTACTTCGAGGTGAACGTCCTCAGCGGGGTGCGCCTCGCCCGCCACTACACCCCGCTGATGGTGGAGCGCGGCTGGGGCCGCGTGATCTTCATCAGCAGCGAGTCCTCGCTGATGACCCCCAGCGAGATGGTGCACTACGGGGTCACCAAGACCGCGCAGCTCGCGGTGTCGCGCGGCCTGGCGCAGGAGGTCGCCGGCACCGGCGTCACCGTCAACGCCATACTCGCGGGGCCCACGCTCACGCCGGGCGTCGCGACGTTCATCGCCGATCGTGTCGGGGCGGACGTCCCGTTCGAGGAGGCCGAACGGCGTTTCATGGCCGAGGAGCGCCCCGGCTCGCTCCTGCGGCGGTTGATCCGGCCCGAGGAGATCGCCGGCCTGGTCCACTACGCCGGCTCGGACGCCGGCTCGGCCACCACCGGCGCCGCGCTGCGGGTCGACGGCGGCCTGGTGCCCACCGTCATCCCCTGACCGGCCGCCGTCACGGGGGGGCGCTCCAGACGTTCCGGACACGGTACGGCCCGCCGGACGGCACCCCCCGCGGGCCGTCACCCCGGCGGGGCCGCGGGCGTGCGACGCTGTGGGGATGAAGGTCGTGGCCCTGTCCGACACCCACGCGCCCCGGCGGTGGAGATCATGCCCGCCGCGCGTGGCCGAGCATCTCCGGGACGCCGACGTGATCCTGCACGCCGGTGACGTCTGCGTCGCCGGGGTGCTCGACGAGCTCGCCGCCTACGCGCCGGTCCACGTGGTCAAGGGCAACAACGACGGGCCCGACGTGGTCGCGCCGGAGACGCTCGAACTCGATCTCGGCGGGCTGCGCGTGGCGATGATCCACGACAGCGGTGCGGCGCCGGGGCGGCCGGCCCGGATGCGGCGCCGGTTCCCCGGGGCCGACCTGGTGGTCTTCGGGCACTCTCACATCCCCCTCGACCACAGCGAGAACGGCCTGCGCATCTTCAACCCGGGATCACCCACCGACCGCCGCCGCCAGCCCCACGGCACCCTGGGCCTGTTGCTGATCGAGGACGGCCGTCTCCTCGACGCCAGGATCGTCCCGGTCACCTGAGCGGCGGGCTTCCCGGCCGCCCGCGCCCGCCGAGCCGTCCGGTTCGCGAGGCGGAGCGGTGTTCACCGAGCTCACGGGTAGGCTCCCGGACGGACGATCATGAGGACCACGACGGTCGCCCACAGCAGGTTGTAGATTCCGGCGAGCATGCTCAGGGTGCGCAGCCGCCCGCCGTCGTCGGGGTCGGCGAGGGCGTCCCGTTGACGCGGACAGATGTACAGGGCGAGCAGCCCGCCCGCGCCGGCGGTGAGGATCATGGCGATGTTGATCCAGATCTCGCCCATCCGGCCCTGGACGAGGGCCAGGGCGATCCCCACGACGGGCACGACGACGCCGAAGACGCCGTAGCCGCGGGTGATGCGGTGCAGCGCGACGGCCACGGCCCGGTTACGGTCTCCCGGAGCCTCCGGTCGCGGGCCGGCGGGCACCCCCTCGGCAGCCGGACCCACCGCGACACTCGTGGCGACCGGGGCGTAGCGCGGAAACAGACTCGCCGCGACGGCCGAGCCTCCGACGAACACGATGCCGGCGAGCACATGCACCGACAGCAGAAACCCTTCCATCGACTCCCCCTTCGCAACCTTCAGACATACTGAAGCCTAACAGATGCTTCAGTGTGCCTGAAGGTTGCGAAGGGGGACGGACCGCCCCGGGGCGCCTCGCCCGCCCGGTCAGGGCCGGGGAGGCCCCCCGAACGCGGCGCGCACCACGTCGGCGACCTGACGCTGGATCGGGTCGGCGTCCGGGCCGAACAACCGCTCGTCGACCCCGGCCACGGCCTTCATCGCCTCTCGCATGAGACTCGCGCCCTCGGGCGTGACCTCGATGGCCGAGGCGGACCCGGCGCGGGCGGTGTTGTCACGAACCAGCCCGGCGCCGGAGAGCGCCTTCACCGCCGTATGGACGCTCTGAACCGTGATCCCCGACATCCGCGCCAGGTCGCTGAACGACACACCGGGCACGCCGGCGATGTGCCCGAGCAGGCCCAGCCTGCCGACCGTCAGCCCCAGCGGCACAAGAGCGGTGCCGAGTTCGGACTCGATCCGGTGCGCCAGCGTGAGCAGCACGATGGAAGGGCTGGTCTCCGGCGGCCCCGGACGGGTGTTCTCGATAGTCACCCCGCCAGTCTTCCGGACTCGACGGCGACGCGCCGGATCAGGTCACCTCCCGGAGGTTCGGCCGGCCGTGGCCAAGGGGGCGGGCTTCGCGTCGCGGCGGTTGGCGTACACGCTCGTGAGCGTGACAGTGGCCAGGATCGCGACGATGGCCCCCAGCGAGACCGGAGTGGGAATCTCCGGGACCCAGGTCCAGACACCGTGCGCCCAGTGCAGGACGAGCTTGATCCCGATGAAGGCCAGGATGATGCCGAGGCCGTGGTTCAGGTGCCGCAGCTTCGCCAGGACGCTGCGGAGCACGAAGTAGAGTGCCCGCAGGCCCAGCAGGGCGAAGGCGTTGGTGGCGAAGACGAGGAAGGGATCCTCGGTCACGCCGTACACCGCGGGCACCGAGTCGACGGCGAAGACGATGTCGGTGGCGAAGACGGCCACGATGGCCAGCGCCAGCGGGGTCAGAGCGCGGCGGCCGCCCTCACGGACGACCAGGCGGGAGCCTCGGTAGTCGTCGGTGACCGGCATGAAACGCCGCAACAGCCGGATCGTGCGCATGGAGGAGATGTCGACCTCCTGCTCCTTCCCGCTCAGCGCGTCCTTGAGGATCTTGCCGGCGGTGACGATCAGGATCCCGCCGAACAGCAGGAACGCCCACGTACCGCTTTGCAGGACGGCCGCCCCCAGCGCGATGAAGATCGCACGCAGCACCAGTGCCCCGATGATGCCGTACAGCAGGACGCGCTGGGCCAGCGCGGTCGGGACCGCGAAGGCGGACAGCAGCAGCATGAACACGAACAGGTTGTCCACCGACAGCGACTTCTCCACCACGTAACCGGTGAAGAACTCGGTCGCCACCCCGGACCCGAAGGACAGCCATACGTAGACGCCGAAGACCAGAGGCAGGGCCAGGTAGAAGACCGACCAGCCCACCGCCTCGCGTATCCGCACCTCGTGGGGACGCCGGGTCAGCATGAAGTCCAGGGCCAGCAGTGCCACCAGAGCGGCCACGGTGATCGTCCACAGTTGCGGTGAACCGATCGTTTCAAGATTGTCCAACAACAGAGTTGCCTCAGCAGGCATGAAACCTCCTCGAACGTGCTTGGCGTTCGAGGTCTCCTTCACCCGTGCCTGCGGGCGGCCGTCCGGGGACGTTTTGAAACGTCCGTACTGACCGGATCGGCTCTTGGGAAGTACTCCCCTCGTCGTCCCAGGGTAGGCCAGCCACGGGCCGGGATACCACCCCAACCCGGTCGCGGACATTTGACGGGAGTCCGAGCCGCACGGATAGTGGAATCGAAGCGGAGGGGAGTACCCACCGTCCGACGCCCCGATCGTCATCACGGCCCCTGAGAGCAGGAGCCCGGCGGGGTGGCCCCCGTGCGAGACGGGGGTGTGGGAAGACCTTCGCCCTCAGGGTCACGTGTCCGCAGCGTGGTCGAAGGAGGGCTTGATGTCGACCGCCGTGCTTCTCGAAATTCTGCTGGGCGTCCTGCTGACGATCTCCGCGCTCGTCACCGTCGCCGTTCTGTGGCGGGGAAGGCGGCGACCCCTGTCGCCGGCCGTCCTCGAACGGCCCCTTCCTGACCGCCCGCCGCCGCCCGGCCCGAGACAGCGGGACCTGGCCGGACGACGGTGACGTCCGGCCGTCCGTTTCCGGGGGCGGGAACCGCCCGGTCTTTCATCGGTGTTCGTGTGCGATCGTGGTCGCCATGGCCCTGTTGCCCCCGTCCGACGAGCTTCGTCCCCGCATCGCCGCCAACCTGGCCGCCTTCCGGCGGCGGGGAGCCCTGCCGCTGACCGACGGCCTGCGGCACGCGGCGGTCACCGTGTGCGTGCTGGAGGACGACGAGGGCGGGCCGTACACGATCGTGATCAGGCGGGCCGCGCACGGCCGCAACGCCGGGCAGTGGGCGCTGCCCGGGGGACGGCTGGACGAGGGCGAGGACGCCCTGACGGCGGCGCTGCGGGAGTTGGACGAGGAGGTCTCGATCCGGGGCGTGGAGGTGGCCGGGCTGCTGGACGACTTCGTCACCGACTCCGGATTCGTGATCACTCCGGTGGTGGCGTTCGGCGGGCGGCAACGGCCTCGCAGGGACCCGTACGAGGTCGCCTCCATCCACCGGGTGCCGCTGGAGCGGTTCCTGGCGCCGGGGGTGCCGCGCTGGCGGATCGACGAGGAGGGACGGAGCCTGCTGCAGATGCCGCTCGGCCCCTCGATCGTGATCCACGCGCCCACCGGGGCCATCTTGTGGCAGTTCGCCGAGGTCGCTCTCAAGGGCCGTGACCTGCGGGTGGCGGGTGTGGCCCAGCCCCACTGGACACGCCGTTGACCGTGAAACGGAATAACCACCCGCAGACGTCCGTTAGAGTGATCGTGCCGATGTGGTTTGTGTCCCCCGGGCCGCAAATTACCGCCTTCACGGAATACCGTTCGGCTGGAGCCGTGTTGTGCCTCTCGCCGAGGAGGCGACCGCCACATCGGCACCAAACGTCCGCCCCGTGAGCGCCTTCGCTCACGGGGCGTCTCGTTTTTCTGAGTTCGCTTTGAAAAATCCCTAGGTTCGCCCTGGAAGAGGCCCATGGCCTTGGAGAAGCACTAAAAAGGTAGAGTCCTCGCTTGCGCGGGTGCGTACATCTAACGGCTATCGGGACACCACCCAGCGTTGTGAACCCGTCTCATGAGGAGAGCCTGTGCTCTATCGCCTGACCAAGATCTTCGGCGGCCCCGTCCTGCACCTGCTGTGGCCGACCACGGTCACCGGGGAGGAGCACGTGCCAAGGTCGGGCCCGGCCATCCTGGCCTCCAACCACCTGTCGATCGTCGACTCGACCTTCCTGCCGCTGGTGCTTCCGCGCCAGGTGCGCTTCGTCGCCAAGTCCGAGTACTTCACCGGCAACCCCGCCACCGCGATGTGGATGCGGGCCACCGGTCAGATCAGCATCGACCGGCAGAGCCCGACCGCCGCCCAGGACATGCTCGACACGGCCGCGCAGGTGCTCAAGGACGGCGAGCTGTTCGGCATCTATCCCGAGGGCACCCGCTCCCCCGACGGCCGCCTCTACCGCGGCAAGGTCGGGGTCGCCTGGCTGGCCCTCGCCACCGGCGCACCGGTGATCCCGGTGGCGATGGCCGGCACCGACAAGGTGCTGCCGATCGGCGCCTCGGTGCCCAAGCTCGGCAGGGTGAAGGTGCAGATCGGCAAGCCGCTGACGTTCACCGGCTCGGAGCGGAGCGCGCGCGACCGGCGCAGGGTGACCGACGAGATCATGGCGGCGATCGGGGCACTGTCCGGGCAGGAGTACGTGGAGTCCTATACACCAAGCCGGAATAAGGACAAATAGTCGTTTGTAGCCATATGTCGCATTGATAACGCTAAGCTGCGGCACTTCAGGCTTGGAGAACTGGGGGTGGTTCAAATGCCACGTGGCAAGACGATCGCGATCACGTCGATAACCGTTGTGCTGGTGGCAGGGGCCGCCGGCGGCGGCGCGTGGTGGTACCTGCACACCAGGGGCACCCCCCAGGAGACCGCTCAGCGGTTCGCCCAAGCGTGGCAGAAGGGCGACCTGGCCGCCATGCGCGCCGAGCTCGGCGCGGCCGACCCGGCGTTCGACAAGACATACGAGAACATGAGCAAGGCCCTCGGGGTCGAGAGCACCGCCGTACGGCTCGGCTCGGTCCGCGAGACCGGCGACGGCAAGGGGCAGGCGAGCTACACCACCACGCTGAAGCTGAAGAACATCGGCGAGTGGAGCTACTCCGGCACCATCGACCTGGCGGTCGTCGACCGCAACTGGCGGGTCACGTGGTCCCCCGCGGCCGTGCACCCCGACCTGACCGCGGGCACCGCCTTCGCCCTGAAGACCACCTGGCCGGAGCGCGCGAAGCTCACCGATGCCGAGGGCGACCGCATCGACGGCGGCGACGTGGGCGGCTCGGTCCAGCAGCTCGTCGGCTACCTGGACAAGGCCACGGCGAAAGACGTCAAGAGCCTGGGCTCCTCCTACAAGGCGGGTGACGCGATCGGCAGGGGCGGGTTGCAGCAGACCTTCCAGCGGCGCCTGGCCGGCACCCCCTCCACCGAGATCGATCTCGTCGGCGCGGACAAGAAGACCGTGAAAACCCTCGACAAGATCGAAGGGAAGAGCGGCGAGGCCCTGGAGACCACCCTGGACATGCGGGTCCAGCAGGCGGCCGCCGGCGCGGTCCGCGACCTGAAGCAGACCGCCGCCCTGGTCGCGATCAAACCCTCCTCCGGCGAGATCCTCGCGGTGGTGAACAACAAGGGCGGCTTCAACCGGGCGCTCGACGGCAACTACCCTCCCGGCTCGACCTTCAAGGCGATCACCGCCATCGGGCTGCTGGCCGGAGGGATGTCCCCCGGCGATCAGGTCACCTGCCCCAAGGACGTCAAGGTGGGCGGCCTGCCGATCCGCAACTCCCACCACGGCCAGTACGGCTCGGTGTCCCTCTCCGCCGCCTTCGCCTACTCCTGCAACACCACCTTCGCCCCGCTGACCCAGAAGCGGCTGAGCGCCGACAAGCTGACGGACACCGCGGAGCTGTTCGGTTTCAACAAACCGCTCAACATCGGCGTTCCGGCGACGAAGGGCAGCTTCCCCACGCCGCAGAGCGACGCCGAACTGGCCGCGGCGTCCTTCGGGCAGGGCCGCATCACCGCCAGCCCGCTGCTGATGGCCTCGGCCGCCGCCGCGCTGGCCGACGGCACCTGGCGCCCGCCGACCCTGGTCTCCTCCATCAAGCAGAAGACCGAACCGCAACCGCTCCCCGAGGGGATCACGTCCGAAATCGGTCAGATGATGTCCGCGGTGGTCACCATGGGAACCGCCAAGGACGCGGGCCTGCCGTCCGGCACCCGGGGCAAGACCGGCACCGCGGAGTACGGCTCGCAGGACGACCTGAAGACACACGCCTGGTTCATCGGCTACCGCGGCGATCTGGCCTTCGCGGTGATCGTCGAGGAGGGCGAGGGCGGCGGAACGGTCGCCGCCCCGGTGGCCGCCGACTTCCTGCGCGCCCTGAACTGATTCTCTCGCCGGCGCCGGGGGCTTCCGCCGATGCCGGGGAGCGCGGGGGCCACCGCGAGGATCGGGCTCACAGGGGAAGAGCGGCGGCCTCGTGGCGCAGGACCATGATGAGGAGCATGGCGATCAGTGTCGCGATCAGCAGCCAGCTGAACATGATGATGACCGTCGATCGGCGGGGGCGCCTGGCCGGCCGCTTCCCCTCCTTGTTTTTGGCATCACGCCTGCGCCGGCCGCCCTCCTTGCGCTGAACGCGCTCGTTGAACGACTCCAGCCGCGCGACCAGTCGCGGGTCCTCGTCTATCAGGTGACGCTCGATCTGCAGCAGCATCCGCTCCTCGTCCTGCGACCAGGCCATGCCGCACCTCCCGGGAAAGCAAGGCGTGTGCCGACGTTCTGCCCAATCATGAAGATCATTATCCGTTCCGAGGGTCTTGATTTACTTCTTCTTTTCGCCAACGCGATCAAAGCGGTCGATCATGCCCCGGCCGTAGGGGCGAGAAGGTGACGGAGGAGGTGTTGGGCGGTTCCCAGCGTTCTCGACGATCTAGACATTCCAGATCGCAGATCTTTTTCAGAACCTGTTTCGTACGGCTCGGCGCTCAACCAGACCCAGCACGGCGTCGGCTGTCTTGCCGAAGAGCGCGAGCAGCAGGATGGCGAGCAGGAGAATGTCGGTACGTCCCGTGTTCTGGCTGTCGATCAGCAGGAAACCGAGTCCCTTCGACGACGCGATGAGCTCGGCGGCGACCAGGAACAACCAGCCCTGCGCGAGGCCGAGCCGGAGCCCGGCGAAGACCGCGGGCGCGGCGCTGGGCAGCTGGATCCGGGTGAGCAGTTCCAGGCCGCGCAGGCCGTAGGCCCGCCCGGCCTCCACCAGGTGGGGGTCGACGTGGGCGAGCGCGGAGGACACGGTGGTGTAGACGGGAAAGAACGCGCCGATCGCCACCAAGACGATCTTCGGCCCTTCCCCGATCCCCAGCCAGAGCACCAGCAGCGGGACCCAGGCCAGGGAGGGGACGGCGCGCAGCGCGGCGATGCTGGGCGCCAGCAGGCGCCGGACCGGCCGGTACAGGCCGACGAGCACGCCACCGGCCAGCCCGGCCACCGCCCCGGCGCCGAACCCGATGAGCACCCGCTGGACGCTGATCGCGATGTGCTGCCACAGCTCTCCTCGCCGTACCAGCTCGCCCAGCGCCGACAGCACGCTCAGCGGCTGCGGCAACTGGCTCGGCGTGAATGCCTCCGCGACCGTGGCGAACTGCCACGCGGCGAGCACCGCCAGCGGCACGAGCACCCCGAGGGCCACTCCGCCGAGACGGGGGAACCCGGGCTTCTCACGCACCCGCTCCGGTGTCGCGATCACCGGCTTCCGTTCGGTGCCGGCGGTCATGACGCGTGTGCCTTCTCCGCGAAGGCGGGGTCGAACAGCGAGTCGAGCGCGGCCCGGGCCTCGTCGGCCGAGCGCACCTGGTTCTCCTCCACCAGGATCGGCAGGATGCGTTCGAGCACCGCGCGCTGCTCGGGGCCCGGCACCGGGCTGATCTCCGTCTTGGTGCGCTCCGTCAGCACGAGCTTGGCGATCTCGGGTGAGAGCTTGGCCTCCTCGGCCAGCAGCGTCACGGTCTCGTCCGGATGCGCGCCGATCCACGCTCGGGCCTTCTCGTAGGCGTTGACGACGGACTGCACGAGATCCGGGTGGTCCTTGATGAAGGCCTCGCGGGCGTTGAGGAAGCCGTACGACGTGAACGCCGGATTCCGGTAGATCAGCTTCGATCCGGCGTCGATCTGGCTCTGCGCCATGAGCGGGTCGAGCCCGGCCCAGGCATCCACGTCGCCCCGTTCCAGCGCGGTCTTCCCGTCCGCGTGCTGCAGGTTGACGACCTCGACGTCGGCCCCGGTCAGTTTCGCCTCGTGCAGTGACTGGAGCAGGAAGAAGTACGGGTCGGTCCCCTTGGTGGCCGCCACCTTCCTGCCCTTGAGTCCGGCGATGCCGGTGATGGAGGACGTCTTGGCCACCACGAGCGCCGCCCACTCGGGCCGGCTGTACACCTCGATCGCCTTGATGGCGGTGCCGTTGGCCCGGGCCTGGAGTGCGGCCGCCCCGGCCGTGGAGCCGACGTCGATCGTCTCGGCGCGCAGGTTCTCGTTGGCCTTGTTGCTCCCCGCCGACAGGACCCAGGTGACCTTGGTCCCCTTGGCGGAAAGCTCCTGTTCCAGCCAGCCCTGCTTGCGGACGACAAGGCTGAGCGGGTTGTAGTAGGCGTAGTCGAGCCGCAGCGCCCCGGCGGCCGGGGCGGCGGTGCCCTCTCCGGACGCGCACCCCGTCACCAGGGTCGCGAGCAGGGTGGAGACAAGAAAGGCTCGGCGGCGAATCATCGCGGGGTCTCCTTGAAGGGGGTGGGACGGGGAACGCCGAGGCGGTCAAGAAGGTCCGCGCGCAGGGCGGCGAGTTCGGGGTGACCGCGGTCTCGGGGACGGGGGTAGGGGACGTCGAGCACGGTCAGAACCGTCGCACCCTCGTGCGGTTCCTCCCCACCGAGGAGGATCACGCGATCGGCGAGGTGCAGCGCCTCGTCGACGTCGTGGGTGACGAGCAGGACCGTGGTGTTCGCGCGTCGCTGGACGTCGGCCAGGAGGTCCTGCATCCGCAGCCGGGTGAGGGCGTCGAGCGCGGCGAACGGCTCGTCGAGCAGCAGCACGCCCGGACGCCGGGCGAGGGCACGGGCCAGCGCGGTTCGCTGGGCCATGCCTCCGGAGATCTGCCGTGGCCGGTGCCGATGGAAACGGTCGAGGCCCACGACCTCCAGCCAGCGGCGTACGGCCTCGCGGCCGCTCGCGCGAGGTGTGCCCCTCGGCAGCCCGAGGGCGACGTTGCCCACCAGGTCCAGCCAGGGAAGCAGCCTCGGCTCCTGGAAGACGACGGCGCACCGTTCTTCGATGCCGCGCACCTTCCTGCCTTCGACGACCACGTCGCCGCTGGTGGGCTCGTCGAGACCCGCGACGAGCCGGAGCAGGGTCGACTTGCCGCACCCGGAGGGCCCGAGGATCGCCACGATCTCACCGGGGACGATCTCGAGTTCGAGATCACGGAGAACGACGTGGCCGGCTGCGCCCGCCCGGACGCCGAACGTTCGGCCGACCCCTCGCAGAACCACACTCGCGGGCCCGGCCTCCACGGCCGGGCTCAAGGAAGATCCCATTGGATCTTTCTACCACATAAAACCTACCTAATTAATAGGTTAAATGGTCATATCGGCCGGGGAACATCCGTACATGGGCGGAAGGTCGCCACCGCCTCGGCCCCGCCCACGGAGGCGCCGGCGGCGGGCCTGGGGTTCTCCGTCAGCCGTGGATGGCCGGTGGCATTCGATCACAGTCCGGCATGACGTGAGCAGCCTCTCCGATGCGCCGCCGGGGCCGGGCAGGGCTACCTCGGTGGACGGGTTGCTCCCGGTCATCACGAGCGTGAAATCATGATCGGGTGACCGGAGTCGTTCCCGGCCACCCGATCATGGAGCGACACGATGCCCGCCTACCTTCGATTTCCGACGATCTTCGGCGACATGGTCGTCTTCGCCGCCGAGGACGATCTGTGGATGGTGTCCACCACCGGCGGAAGGGCCTTCCGGCTGACCGCCGGGGAGGCCGAGGCGGGATATCCCCGGTTCTCCCCGCGCGGCGACCAGCTCGCCTTCGTCGGCCGCGAGGAGGGGCCGGAAGAGGTCTACGTGATGCCCGCCGACGGCGGCGCGGCCCGGCGGGTCACCTACCACGGGGCACGCTCCACCGTCACCGGCTGGGACCCCGACGGCGCCATCGTGTACGCCAGCGACGAGTGCCAGCCCATCGAAGGACAGAACTGGCTGCATCGGGTCCAGCCGTACGGCATCCCCGAGCGCCTGCCGTACGGCCCGGCCAACACCATCTCCTACGGCCCGCAGATCGTGCTCGGCCGCAACACCGCCGATCCCGCCCGGTGGAAGCGTTACCGGGGCGGCACCGTAGGTGATCTGTGGATCCAGATCGACGGCACCGAGCGGTTCCGGCGGCTGATCGCCCTGCCCGGCAACCTCGCCTCGCCCTGCTGGTGCGGGGACCGTGTCTACTTCGTCTCCGACCACGAGGGCGTCGGCAACATCTACTCCTGCACCGCCGACGGCGGCGACCTGCGCAGGCACTCCGACCACGCCGACTACTACGCCCGCAACCTGTCCGGCGACGGCCACCGGCTGGTCTACCACGCCGGAGCCGAGCTCCACCTGGTGGAGGACGGCGAGTCCCGCCCGATCGAGGTGCGGTTGCGCAGTTCACGCACCCAGCGCAACCGCCGTTTCGCCCCGGCCGAGGACTTCCTCGACAGTGCCACACTCAACCCCGACGGCAGCGGCCTGGCCGTCACCACCCGGGGCAAGGCGTTCTCCTTCGCAGCCTGGGAGGGGCCGGTGCGCCAGCACGGCTCGCTGTACGGCGTCCGTTACCGTCTGCTGAACTGGCTGAACGACGGCGAGCGGCTCATCGCGGCGGCCAGCGACGACGGTGATCGCGAGGTGCTGGTCGTGCTCACCGCCGACGGCAGCGCCGAGCCGGTCCGGCTCGACCACCTCGACACCGGCCGCGTCACCGCGCTGGAGGTCTCCCCCAGGGCCGACAGGGTCGCGATCGCCAACCACCGCAACGAGCTGATCATCGTCGATCTCCCGAGGGGGGACGGCCTCACCGCGGACGCCGACTCCCCGAAGGGCACCGGCCCCGAGGAGGACACCGGCCCTGCGGAAGGCGGCGGCCCCACGCGGAACGCCGATCCCGCGCAGGACACCGGCCCCGAGGAAACCACCGGCCCCGGACGGAACGCCGGCTCCATGGAGGACACCGGTACCGCGCGGTGCGGCGAACCCGGCAGGAGCACCGTGGTCGACTCCAGCCGGTTCGGTGCGATCGAGGACCTCGCCTGGTCCCCCGACGGCCGCTGGCTCGCCTACGCCTGCCGCGACACCGCGCAGACCATGGCGATCAAACTGTGCCGGGTCGAGACCGGCGAGACGTCCTTCGCCACCCGACCGGTGCTGTGGGACACCTGCCCCTCCTTCGACCCCGGCGGCGACTACCTCTACTTCATCGGCCGTCGCGTCTTCAACCCGGTCTACGACGAGCTCCAGTCCGCCCTGGGCTTCCCCCTCGGTTCCCGCCCCTACGCCGTCGCGCTCCGTGCCGACGTCGGCTCCCCCTTCGTCCCCGAGCCCCGGCCGCTCAAGGACGACGACGATGACGACGACGGCGGCGGCGAGGAGGAGATCGAGGTCGTCATCGACCTGGAGGGCATCGAGAACCGGGTCGCCGGCTTTCCCGTCCCCGAGGGCCGCTACGACCGCATCGCCGGGATCAAGGGCAAGGCCGTCTACCTCACCTTTCCCGTCGAGGGCAGCCTCGGCGACGACTACGCCGACTCCTCCGATTCCTCCGACGGCACGCTCCACCTCTACGACTTCGCCAAGCAGAAGCAGGAGACCCTGGTCGGGGACGTGTCCGAGTTCCAGCTCGGCCGTGACGGCGCCACCCTGCTCTATCAGGCGGGCAAGCGGCTCCGAGTGATCAGGGCGGGTGAGACGCCCGAGGAGGACGACTCGTCGAACCGTACGGGCGGCTGGGTCGACATGCACCGGGTCAAGGTGTCCATCCGCCCGGAGGCCGAGTGGCGTCAGATGTTCCGTGAGGCCTGGCGGCTGCAGCGGGAGAACTTCTGGAGCGAGGACATGGCCGGGATCGACTGGGACGGCGTCTACCGGCGCTACCTGCCGCTGGTGGATCGCGTCACCACCCGCGGGGAGTTCTCCGACCTGCTCTGGGAGCTCCTCGGCGAGCTCGGCACCTCCCACGCCTACGAGAGCGGGGGCGCCTACCGGTCCCGGCCGCACTACCGGCAGGGAAAGCTCGGCGTCGACTGGTCCTTCGAGGACGGCCACTACCGGATCGCCGGGATCGTCAACGGCGACCGCTGGGACCCCGAGGCGACCTCACCGCTCAATCGCCTCGGGGTGGACGTACGGCCGGGCGACGTGGTGCTGGCCGTCAACGGCCAGCCCGTCGGCCCGGAGGCCGGCCCGGACGAGCGACTGGTCAATCAGGCCGACCAGGAGGTCCAGCTCACGATCAGGCGCGGGCAGGAAAAGCGGACCGTCACCGTGAGGGCCATCGGCGACGAGCAGCCCGGCCGCTACCGCGACTGGGTGGAGGCCAACCGGGCCCGCTGCCACGAGCTCAGCGGCGGCCGGATCGGTTACCTGCACATCCCCGACATGGGCCCGGAGGGATACGCCGAGTTCCACCGCGGTTTCCTCGCCGAGTACGACCGCGAGGGCCTGGTGGTGGATGTCCGCTTCAACGGCGGAGGCCACGTGTCGGCCCTGCTGCTGGAGAAGCTCTCCCGGCGGCGCCTCGGCTACGACTTCCCCCGCTGGGGCGTGCCCGAGCCCTATCCCGACGAGTCGCCGCGAGGACCGATGGTCGCGATCACCAACGAGTGGGCGGGCTCGGACGGCGACATCTTCAGTCACACCTTCAAGGTGCTCGGCCTGGGCCCGTTGATCGGCAAGCGCACCTGGGGCGGTGTGATCGGCATCTGGCCCCGGCACCAGCTGGCCGACGGCACGGTCACCACCCAGCCGGAGTTCTCCTTCGCCTTCGACGACGTGGGCTGGCGGGTGGAGAACTACGGCACCGACCCGGACATCGAGATCGACATCACCCCGCAGGACTACGCCAGGGGCGTCGACACCCAGCTCGACAAGGCGATCGAGGTCGCCTTGGACCGCCTGGCCACGCATCCGCCGCACACGCCCAACCCGGATGCCCGGCCCCGGCTCCCGGTGCCGTCCCTGCCACCCCGGCTGAGAGCTCAGCCGTAGGCGTCGCCGCCCGCGGGGCTCAGCCCGCGGACTCCATGAGCCGCCCGGCCAGCGCCCTGACCTCCCCGCGCAGCTCGTCCGGTGCGATCACGGTGAACGGCCAGCCGAGCCCTGCCAGCATCTGCGCCATCCCGTCCAGCCGCTCGGCCCTGGCGGTCATCACCACCCCGTCGGGGGTCTCGGCCAGTGCCGCCGCGGAGGCCGGGATCCGTCCGGCCGCCTCCTCCAGGGTGGTGGCCAGCAGCACCTTCACCTCATGCCGGTACGGCACCGCCGACAACGATCGGACCACGTGCGCCACCGGGTCGAAGCCGTCGGGAGCGTCGAACGCCCGCTCGGTGCGCCTGGCACTCGCCACCCGGTCGACCCGGAAGGTCCGTACCTCCCCGCTGTCGTGATCGAGCCCGGCGACGTACCAGCGCCCGGAGTGGAAGACGATGCCGTAGGGGTCCAGGTCGCGCTCGGAGTCGTCTCCGCGCCAGGACCGGTAGGCCAGCCGTACGGTGACCCGGCTCCGGGCGGCCTCGGCGAGCGCGAGCAACGGCCCGGCCTGCGGGGTGCTCGCCCGCGCCGGGGTCCCGGTGTGATCCAGCGTCGCCGACACCGCCTCGACCCGCTCGCGCAGCGGCCCCGGGAGCACCCGCTGGATCTTGGCCAGCGCGCTCTCGGTCGCCGTCTCCCCCACCGCCAGCCCGGTCCGGCGCCCGGCCATCAGCCCCAGCACGACGGCCGTGGCCTCGTCGTCGGTGAGCATGAGCGGCGGCAGCTTGTAGCCGGGCAGGAGGCGGTAGCCGCCGTAGCGGCCCCGCTCTGCCTCCACCGGCACCCCGATCTCGGACAGCCGCACCGCGTAGCGGCGCACGGTCCGCTCGTCGACCTCCAGCCGGACGGCGAGCTCCGGCCCGGTCAGACCGGGAGCGGCCTGCAACAGCTCCAGCAGCGCGAGCACTCGGGTGACGGTCATCGAAACTCCTCGCAAAATCAGGACCGATTCTGTCCGGATTTGATCTTAGAGTAGAACCAAGCAACGAAGGAGAGAGAAAAAATGAGCACATATGTCCTGGTCCCCGGCTTCTGGCTCGGCGCGTGGGCCTGGGAGCGGGTCGCCCGGCCGCTGCGCGAGGCCGGTCACGAGGTCCATGCGGTGACCCTCACCGGACTCGGCGACCGGGCGCACCTGGCCGGTCCCGGCGTCGACCTGGAGACCCACATTCAGGACATCGTCAACGTCATCGTCTTCGCGGACCTGCACGAGGTGATCCTCGTCGGCCACAGCGGGGCGGGCGCCCCGGTCACGGGGGCGGCCGACCGGATCCCCGAGCGCGTCGCCCGGGTGGTCTACGTCGACAGCGGCCCGCAGCCCGACGGCATGACCCAGATGGACCTCAACGAGCCCGAGTGGCGAGCCTTCATCGAGAGGCGGGTCGCCGAGGAGGGCGGCGGGACGGCCTACCCGCTCATCTCCTGGGAGGAACAGGAGCGGGCCGGGGCCGGACTGGAGGGTCTGGGCGAGGCCGAGCGCGAGTGGTTCGCCTCCCGCGCGACCCCCCAGCCGTACGGCGCCATGACCCAGCCGCTGACCCTCACGGGCGGCGCGGACAAACTACCCAAAACGCTCATCTCCTGCTCGTTCCCGCTGGAGCAGGTCCACGCCATGATCGCCGCCGACCACCCGTTCTTCGCGGCGCTCGCCGGACCGGAGTGGAGCTTCGACGAGGTGCCCACCGGTCACTGGCCGATGTTCTCCAAGCCCGTGGAGACCGCGGCCGCACTCGCCGCGCTGTCAGGCTGAGCGCCGGCGGGGGTGCGGTCCGCCCGGATCCCCGCCCGGCCCGCCGCCCGCCGTTCCGCTGCCGTCGTGCGCGTCCGGTGACCCACCTCTCATGGCCGGAGACGTGCGGAGACCTCCCGACCGGGCGGAGGACGACGGACGGCCTTCCCGACACCGCGGGGCCGTGACCGGTCAGAATTGTCCATCGTCCGGGCGAACGCAGGAGCGTCGTCACGCGATGTAGCCATTGGCGTGCTTATAGTGACATTGCCTGGTCGGACACCATCGTGATTCCCCACGCACCAGCACGTGCCGGGGACGGATGGCGTGCCGATGCCGGAGACACCTGCCACCGGCTCATGTCACACCACGTGCGGGGCCGGGTGCCGATACACGAAGGAGCCCCTGATGTCCCATGTTCACCGCGCCGCCCTGGCCACGGCCGCACTCGCCGTCCCACTCGCCATTCCGTTCGTCCTCGCGCCCGTCGTCCACGCCGACGCCCCGCAGCCGTACTACAAATGTTCCAGCGGGCCGTTCCCCGGGCCTGGATTCACCGTCGACCGCCTCTTCCCCGTGATCAAGGGGAGCGGCTGCCGGATCAATCCTCTCGGCGCGAAGAACTCCATCGGTTTCACCTCCAAACGCGCCCCCGTCTACACCTGCGCCTCGATCCAACACCCCAGCGAGCTCCAGATGGTCATGGGCCAGTCCTGCAAAAGGCACACCTGAACCGAGGTCCCTGCGGCGATGGAGTGCGATCTCGCGAACCGGCGCCCCCGGGCCGGGGTGACGTGGCGTCGCACGCCGAGGTGGAGAGACCGTCCGCCCGGCCATGGCACCGTGCCCTCGCCGGGCGGGCAGGCCTCTTCAGGACGCGTTCCGTGGTGCGCCGGCGGCGTCGAAAGCGGTCTGGTGGTGTCGGATCTCGGCGTGGTGGTCGGAGGACCAGGCGGCCAGGGCGAGAACGGTGGACAGCAGCGAGGTGCCGAGGTCGGTCAGGGCGTATTCGACGCGGGGCGGGACCTCGGGGTAGGCCGTGCGATCGACAAGTCCGCTGCGCTGCAGGTGCTTGAGAGTGAGGGTGAGCATCCGCTGGGAGATGCGGGGGATCGCATAGGCGAGGTCTGAGTATCGGGTCGGGCCGTCGGCGAGGGTGCCGATGATCAGTACGCTCCACTTGTCGCCGACGAGATCGAGGATCTCACGGATGAAGTCGGCGTCCTGGTCGCCCCAGTGGGCGCACGGGCCCGGGACGCGCCGCACGTTCGCGCGCACATCGGTGCGCGTCGCTCCCAGTTTGCTCGCACTCATAGCCGCCGCCTTTTCCCCGATCGCACACATGAATGTGCCTTTTGTACCGATTGTCACACTAATGCACAGTGGGGTTGCGAACAGATCGTAAGCGGTCAGGAAGGGCACCCCATGAAGATCGAACTCTGGGCGGACATCGTCTGCCCGTACTGCGGGCTGATGGACAACCGCCTGCGCCTGGCGCTGGATCGCTTCGAGCACGCCGACGACGTCCAGGTGATCCACCGCTCCATCCAGCTCCACCCCGACCTTCCCCGTGAAGGCGTCACCCAGCGCCGGCTGTTCCAGATGGCCGGGATGCCCACCGCGACCGGCGAGAAGCTCCTGACCTCGATCGAGGCCACGGCCCACGCGGAGGGGCTGAGCCCCTACCACGCGCTGGAGCGAACCCTGGGCCCGACCGACCACGCCCACGAACTGCTCGCCCACGCCACCGCCCAGGGCCGCGGCAACGAGGTGTGGACGGCGATGTTCCGCGCCCACTTCGGACAGGCCCGCAAGCTGTGGACCCTCGACGAGGTCCTCGACTTCGCCGAAGAGGTGGGCCTGGACCGCGGCGAGGCCGCCCAGGCGCTCCGTGAGCGGCGCTACCGCGCACAGGTGGAAGCCGACCAGCGCGAGGCCGAGCGCCTGGGCGCCCGCGGCGCGCCGTTCCTCGTCATCGACGGCGCGTACGCCGTCCCCGGCGCCCTCGACACCGACCGGTTGCTCGCCGCGATGACCCGGGCCTGGCGGGAAAGTCACCCCGCCCCGCGGCCGCTTCCGGTCATCGCGGACGCGGAGGGTCTCTGCGGCCCGGACGGCTGCGCCGTCCCTCAGCGCCCCGCCCGCTGAACGCCCCCGTCTCACCGACACCCGCTGCCCCCGGCGCCCGGCGGGCCGGCCGCGAGGTCCACCTCGTCGTCGGCGCCGGCGGCCCGCCCTCCCAGATCTCCGAGGACGCCGCCCGCACCGCCACCAGGCTCCGCGCCGTACCGACCGCCGTACCGACCGCCGTACCGACACAGAAAGCACGATCATGTCCTACCTTCTCCGCATCGACTCCTCCGTCTCCGGGAGCGCGTCCTTCTCCCGGCAGGTCGCCGACACCTTCACCACCGCCTGGGGCGGCGACATCGTCACCCGCGACCTGGCCCTCGACCCCGTCCGCCACCTCGACGCCGCGGGCGTCACGGCCCGCACCACCCCGGCGTCCGAGCACACCCCGGAGCAGCAGGCCGCCGCCGCCGCGCAGGACGAACTCGTCGAGGAGTTCCTGGGCGCCGGCGCCTACCTGTTCGCGGTGCCGGTGTACAACTACTCGATGCCGTCGGCGTTCAAGGCGTGGCTGGACCACATCATGATCGTCGGCAGGACCATCGGCCTCGGCGACGCCGTCCCCACCCGCGGGCGGCCCGCCGTCATCGTCTCCGCCCGGGGCGGCGGCTACGGTCCCGGCGCCCCCCAGCACGGCAAGGACTTCCTCGTCCCCGCGCTGGAGAGCATCCTCGGCGACCCCGGCCTCATGGCCCTCGACGTCCATACCATCACCCCCGAACTCACCTACGCGCCCGTCATGGAACCCCTCCGGCACCTGCTGCCCCTCCATGAGGCCTCGCTGGAGAACTCGCACGCACTGGCACGCCGGTACGCCGAGACGATGTCCCTGACCACGGCCTGACCACGACCCGCGGCCCCGTCGGCAGCCGGGCGAGCCCGGCGGCCCTCGGCCTTCCCTCCCGAGGGGCGCGTTCCGTCCTTCGTCATGTCCGTGAGGACTCGGCGTCGGGGAGCGCACGGGGTGAGGCCGTATGGGCCTGTACGCACGATCGGGTGGGTCCAGGCCCACTCCGATGCCGATTCGATGTGAATCGGACTCCGTGCGCTGCATAGTGGACTCCACACCATTTTCAGATGATTCGTCCCAATACGGGCCCTACGGATGCCCGCGGTCGGATCATGAAGGAGGAAGGAGGACCATGAGACAGCCGGCAGCCTGGGGGGCGAGTGCCTGCGTGGGGTTCGCGCGCGCGTGCGTCGTGGTGGTCGTCAGCATGCTGGTCCCGGCCGTGTGGGCCGCCGCCGTGGCACTGTGGATCTGGTGGGGCGCGGACGCGTGGACGTGGATCGCGCCGTTCATATGGGCGTGCATTGGCACGTTCGTCCTGTCGCGTCCGGTCTGCCGGATGTTCCGCTCCCTCGTCGCGACATGGACGGACACCGTCATCCCCGCCGGCTACCGGCAGGCCGGGCCGGTGACGCGGATGTCCACCGGGTACTGGTGGAACGGCTTCAGCTACGAACGCACCAGGCGCGACGCCCTCATGGATCAGAGAATGCGGATCCGATGGAGGGATCCCGCCGTCTGGCGTGACCTGCGCTTCATGGGGATCGCGCCGATCACCGCGGGCGTGATCGCGGCCATTCCGCCCGCCGGAGTCGCGGCGGCGGTCCTCGGGTTTTCTCAGCCGGAGCTCTCCACGCGTCTCATCGGGGTGCTCGGCCTGGTCGTGGCGATCGCCGGCGCCCCGTACGCCTGGCGGCCCGTCGAGCCGGTGGCCGTCCGCTTCCTGCGCCCCTCGCCCGCGATGGCGCTGGCCGATCGGGTGGATGAGCTGACGGCCCAGCGCGCGGACACCACGGTCGCGCAGGCCGCCGAGATCCGCCGGATCGAGCGGGACCTGCACGACGGGGCGCAGGCCCGCCTGGTCGGGCTCGGGCTCTCCCTGGCGATCGCGGAGAAGCTGATGGAAACCGACCCCGACCAGGCCAAGGCCCTGATGAGGGAGGCGCGGGCCGGCGCCACCGCGTCACTGACCGAGCTCCGCGAACTGGTCCAGGGGATCAACCCGTCGGTGCTGAACGAGCGAGGGCTCATCGACGCCGTTCGCGCTCTCGCCCTGGACAGCCCGCTTGAGGCGACTGTCAGCGCCGACGTCCGGCTGCTCCTGGACCCGCCGATCGAGTCCGCCCTGTACTTCGGAACCGCCGAACTGATGACCAACGCGGTCAAGCATGCCCACGCGACCCGGGCACGAATCGCCATCGACCGGGACGGCACCGGCATCGTCGTGGATGTCGAGGACAACGGCCGGGGTGGGGCCGGCGTGCGAGCCGGCAGCGGACTCGATGGGCTGCGCCGCCGCCTCGCGGTCTTCGACGGCACCCTGGAGATCACCAGCCCGGCGGGCGGACCGACCCACGTGAGAATGACGGTGCCATGCGAATCGTCGTAGCCGAAGACCTCTACCTCCTGCGCGACGGGATCGTCCGCCTCATCGAGGCGTACGGCCACCAGGTGGTGGCGACGGCGACCACCGGACCCGAGACGCTCGACGCGCTGCTGAAGTGGCGGCCGGATGTCGCCGTCGTCGACGTCCGCATGCCGCCGACCCAGTCGGACGAGGGCCTGCGGGCCGCTCTCGCCGCCCGCGACGAGGTTCCCGGGCTGCCGATCCTGATTCTCTCTCAGCACGTCGAACAGTTGTACGCCCGCGAACTCCTGGCCGACGGCTCCGGTGGCATCGGCTATCTCCTGAAAGACAGCGTGTTCGACGCCGACCAGTTCATCGACGCGCTGGAGCGCGTCGCCGGCGGCGGGACCGCCATGGACCCGGCCGTCATCGCCAAACTGCTGTCCAGCGGATCCTCCAGCCGGCGGCTCGGACAGCTCACCGAACGCGAACACTCCGTGCTCGGCCTCATGGCCGAGGGGCTGTCCAATCAGGCCATCGGCCGGCGGCTGTTCCTCAGCGAGAGCGCCATCGGCAAGTACACCACCTCCCTGTTCGGCAAGCTCGGCATCACCGACGACGACAACGGCAACCGCCGCGTCCTCGCCGTCCTCACCTACCTGAACGAGTCCTGACGCGCTTGTTCCGCCGGGGAGCCGGGGAGCCGGGCAACCGGTAACGATCCGCCGGGCCGGCGACGCCCGGCCCGGCGATTACCGCCGGGCCGGGCGCGCCGCGTGGTAGGGATGATCAGGTGACGAGGAAGCCCGAGATTCCCGGGCGCGACCGGGAAGGCCGGGGATCCGGCGTGACGGGGAGGCCCGGCGACCTCGGCGCGCTCGCGTTCCATCCCTGGCTGCTGCTCGCCTATCCGCCGGTGCGCGAGCTCGCCGAGGGACTGGTCCGGCCCGCGGCCCCGGCCGCGCTCTGCCTGGCCCTCTTCGTCGCCCTCTACGCGCTCTCCGTCACGCTGTCCTTCCGCGGCCGGCGCCGCGCCGCGACCGGGACGCTGGTCGCCCTCGTGCTGGTGACCTTCCTGCTGCTGACGGCCGTCGCGGAGGGCTGGTTCTATCTCGCGCCGCTGATGACCATCGCCTGCGGGGTCGTGATGCGGGACGGGCCGGTCTACCCCGTTCTCACCGCCCTGACCGTCGCGCTGGCCGTGGCGATGTGGTGGAACGGATCGAGCTGGGAGAACATCTCCCTGTCCGTCTGGGGGACGGCCGCGGGCGGCCTGGTGGTCAGCATCGTCCTGAAGCTGTTCTCCGTGATAGCCGAGCTTCACAGGACCCGCGAGGAACTGGCCCACGCCGCGGTGGCCGAGGAACGACTGCGGTTCTCCAGGGACCTGCACGACCTGCTCGGGCACACCCTGTCGGTGATGGTGGTCAAGGCGCAGGTCGTGCGGCGTCTGGCCCCGCACGACGCGGAGGCGGCGGCCCGGCAGGCGGCCGACGTCGAGGCCATCGGCCGGGAGGCGCTGACCGAGGTCAGGGGTGCGATCACCGGTTATCGCGGCCGTGGGCTGGCCGCCGAGCTGGCGTCCGCCCGCACCGCGCTGGCCGACGCGGGCATCAGCACCGCGGTGACCGTCCCCGGCGCACGGCCGGCCCCGGAGCTGGACGCCCTGCTGGGCTGGGCCGTACGGGAGGGGGTGACCAACGTCGTCCGCCACAGCGGCGCCCGCACCTGCGAGATCAGGCTGGAGGGAACCGTGCTGGAGATCCGCGACGACGGCCGGGGGCCCGGCGCGAGCACCCTCGGCAACGGGCTGCGCGGCCTGGCCGAGCGGACCGCGGCCCTGGGCGGGACGCTGGAGACGCGTGAGGACGGCGGCTTCCTGCTGAGGGTGACGATTCCATGATCAGAGTGTTGCTGGCCGAGGACCAGGGCATGATGCGCGGCGCGCTCGCCCTGCTTCTCGATCTGGAGGACGACCTCGAGATCGTCGCCACGGTCGGCACGGGAGACGAGGTCGTGCCCGCCGCGCTGCGTGCCCGTCCCGACGTCGCGCTGCTGGACATCGAGATGCCGGGGATCAGCGGCCTGGACGCCGCCGCCGGGCTGCGCGACCGGCTGCCCGGCTGCCGGGTGCTGATGCTGACCACGTTCGGCCGGCCGGGCTACCTGCGCCGGGCGATGGAGGCGGGCGCCGCCGGGTTCCTGGTCAAGGACGGGCCGGTGGAGGAGCTGGCCGCCGCGATCCGCAGGGTCCTGACGGGTGAGAAGGTGATCGATCCCACGCTGGCCGCCGCCGCGCTGAGCACCGGCGCCAACCCGCTGACCGATCGCGAGCGGGACGTGCTGGCCGCGGCGGCCGACGGTGCGACGATCGCCGACATCTCCTCTCGGCTGCACCTGTCGGAGAGCACGGTGCGCAACTACCTGTCCGCCGCGATCGGCAAGACCGGCACCCGCAACCGCGTCGAGGCCGCCCGCACCGCCCGGGACAACGGCTGGCTGTGAACGCCGGGTGACGGTCAGGGGACGGGGATCGGCTGCCGGTCGTCCCCTGTGATCCATCCGCGGGCCGCCTCGAAGGTCTTCTGCGCGATCAGCTTCTGGCCTGCCTCGTTGGGGTGGAAGTAGTCCCACTTGCTGAGGTGGCCCAGTGTGAAGGACTGGTTGAACACGGCGTTGCCGTCGGATCTGCAGGCCGGGCCGTACGCGACGCAGAGCCTGGCGAGGACGGCGTTGTAGGCGGCGACCCTGGCCCGCACGCGGTCGCGGCGCGCCCGGTCGGCCGCGGACGTCGAGGCGGGTTTGGCCAGCATGGTGGGGCAGATCCGCCCGACGGCCCAGAACCCGCGCGCCACCAGGTCGCCCTTGCCGACCCGCCACAGCCGCTTGAGGTCGGGGATGCTCGCCACGAACACCCTGCCGCCGGGCCGCCCGGCCCGGAACAGCGTCAGGGCCTCGGCCATTCGCCTCTCGTAGACGTTCACGGGGGTCATCAGGCGTTCTTCGGACACGCAGGCGTCCTGGGCGCCGACCAGGATGGTCACGTAGTCCGCGCCGCGGGCGACCGCCTTCTCGACCTGCCCGGCGAGGTCGGCGCTGGTCGCCCCGGGGACGGCGAAGTTCAGGTTCTGCCAGGCGAGGCTCTCGTCCAGGCTCCGCAGCCTCAGGTAGTGGCTCTGGACGAAGGCGTGGTCGCCCATCGACCAGGAACGCGAGACACAGGGGACGTACCAGCCGCAGGCGTTGAACCCGGCACTGATCGAGTCTCCGAGCGCCGCCATGACCACCGGTCGCGACGACGTGGCCGTGGCGCCTCCGGCGGGGGCCGCCAAGACGACTGTGAGCGCCGTCACCCCTGTGAATGCGATCACAGTTCTGTGGAACGCGGCGCCTGTGAATGCGGTCACAGTCCTGCGAAGCATGGCACCTCCGGCTGAGAGATCACGTCTGCTTCGGATGTATCACCGCAGGACAGCGCGGTGCGCTCCATTGACCGAGTGCCTTGGTTTTCTTGACAGAACGTGGCGGCTGTGCTGGTTCCGGGGGCCTCGTCGAACACGTTCAGATTCCGGCATAGAGTGGCGGAGGTGAGTGTTGCGCTCGGATTGACCCGTCCCCTCGTGGTGCGAACCACCCCCGTCGGCGACCCCGGCGACCTGTTCGCCGAACTGCCCGAAACAGCCCCCTATGCCTGGATCAGACATGGTGAGGGGCTGGTCGCCTGGGGCGAGGCCGCACGTGTGACCGTACCGCCGGGTCCCCGGCGTTTCGACTGGGCCCGCGACTGGTTGTCGACCATCTTCGGCGAGGCCGACGTCGACGACGACGTGCGGACCCCCGGCTCCGGACCGGTCGCCTTCGGCTCGTTCACCTTCGACCCCGACTCCCGGGGCTCCGTCCTCGTCGTGCCCCAGACGATCCTCGCCCGCCGCGACGGCCGCGCATGGCTGACCACCGTCGGCGAGGAGCGGCTCGACCTGGTCACCCCGCTCCGCGATCCCGGCAGGATCCGGTACGGCGACGGCAGCCTGACCGCTCCCGAGTGGGAGCACGCCGTGGCGCGAGCCGTCAGGCGGATCCGGTCGGGCCGCCTGGAGAAGACCGTGCTCGCCCGCGACCTGACCGCCACCGCGGAGCGGTCGATCGACGTCCGCCTGCTGCTGACCCGGCTGGCCCGCCGCTATCCCGACTGCTACACCTTCTCCTGCGCCGGCCTGATCGGGGCCACCCCCGAACTGCTGGTACGGCGTACCGGGGAGATGATCGAGTCCCTGGTCCTGGCCGGCACGATCCCCCGGGGCACCGGCCGGGCCGACGACATGGCGCGCGGCTCGGCCCTGTTCGCCTCGGCGAAGGACCGCTACGAGCACACCTGCGCGGTGGAGTCGGTGCGCGAGGCGCTGAGCCCGCTCTGCTCCGAGCTGAAGATCCCCGAGGAGCCCGAGCTCCTGATGCTGCCGAACGTCCAGCACCTGGCCAGCCCCGTGACCGGACGACTCTCCGCCGGGGCCTCGGTCCTGGACGTGGTGGCGGCCATGCACCCGACCGCCGCCGTCGGAGGCACGCCCACCGAGGCCGCGCTCGAGGTCATCCGCGAACTGGAGGGCATGGACCGCGGCGGTTACGCCGGGCCGGTCGGCTGGATCGACGCCCGGGGCGACGGCGAATGGGGCATCGCGTTGCGCTGCGCCCAGATCGACGGCCCCCGGGCCCGGCTGTTCGCCGGCTGCGGCATCATGGGCGACTCCGATCCGGCGTCCGAGCTCGCCGAGGCCCAGGCCAAGCTCCGCGCGATGCAGTACGCCCTGGAAGGCTGACTCCCACGTGAACCGCGCCGGTCGGGCGGGCGCCCGTTTTCCCCACCCGCGCCTGTCCGCCGTCCGGCACATGGGCGTACCCTCACAAGGGCAAGACATCGGACATTTCCCGCAAGAAAACCAAAGCTTTCTTCTGCTCGACGTTCTTTCTTTCATCGCCGCGCAGCCGGCCCACTCGTCAGGGAGAGGAAGATCATGGCTTTACTGACCACCGCCCGCCTCACGATACGTGACTGGAGCCCCGACGACGCCGCCGAGGCCCTGACCGTCTACGGCGCGCCAGAGGTCACCCGGTGGCTTTCCCCGGCGATGACCCAGATCGACGACGAACAGGCGATGCGGACCACGCTCGAGTCATGGGTTCGCAATCGCGACGCCCTGATCCCCCCGCTGGGCCGCTGGGCGATCGTCCGCACCTCCGACCAGCGGGTCGTCGGCGGCCTCTCCCTGAGATACCTGCCGCCGGACGAGGAGGACATCGAGATCGGCTGGCAGCTCGCCCCCGGCTCCTGGGGGAACGGCTACGCCACCGAGGCCGCCCGGGCCCTGGCCGGGTGGGCGTTCTCCATCGGCGCCCACGAGCTCGTCGCGGTCGTCCGGGTGAACAACGATCGCGGCGCCGCCACGTCCAGGCGCATCGGCATGCAGTGGGTGGGCGAGACGGACAAGTACTACGAGACGCACCTCAACGTCTACCGGCTCTGGCCCAGCGACCTCACCACCGCCGAGGAGAAGGACGCGCTCCAGCTCTGACCGGGAAGGCCGCCGGGAGCCGTCAGGAGCCCAGGTAGCGCAGCACGGCCAGAACCCGCCGGCTGTAGCCGGTGACGTGCAGGAGCCCGAGCTTGTCGAAGATGGCGTTGACGTGCTTCTCGACGGCGCTCTGGGAGACGTGGAGCCGTTCGGCGACGGAGGCGTTGGTGCAGCCCTGCGCCATGTGGTCGAGCACGTCGCGCTCACGGGGGGTGAGGCGGCTCAGCGGGTCGACGTGGGTGGTGCGGGCGAGAAGCTGCCGCACGACCTCGGGGTCGAAGGCCGCTCCCCCGGCCCCGACCCGGTCGAGCGCGTCGAGGAAGTCGGCGACCTGGGCCACCCGGTCCTTGAGCAGGTAGCCCACACCGTCCACGTCGCCGCTCATCAGCTCGGTGGCGTAGTGCTTCTCGACGTACTGCGACAGGACCAGCACCCGCGTTCCCGGCCAGCGGCGCCGGATCTCCAGCGCCGCCCGCAGCCCCTCGTCGGTGTGGGTGGGCGGCATCCGGACGTCGGCGACCACGATGTCGGGCCGGTGCTCGGCCACCGCGTCGAGGAGCGTCTCGCCGTCGCCGACCGCGGCCGGGACCTCGTGGCCCTCCTCGACCAGCAGCCGGATCAGCCCCTCGCGCAGCAGCGTGGAGTCCTCGGCCAGGATCACCCGCACGGGAGCTCCGCGGTGACCGTGGTGGGCCCGCCGGGCGGGCTGTCCACCCGGAACCGGCCGTCCAGGGCGGCCACGCGGCGGGCCAGGCCGGCAGCATGGCCAGCGCGACCAGGCGCTGCTGCACGCCGTCGTGAAGGTCGCGCTCGATGCGCCTTCGCTCCTGGTCGACGGCCGCGACGATGCCCGCGCGGGTCTCGGCCAGCTCGGTGATGCGGTGTTCGAGCAGTTCGGTGGAGCTCGGCCCGAGTGCCTGCCGGGCGACCTGCCGCTCCAGGGCCACGAGCCCGATGAATCCCATGATCTCCAGGAAGAGCAGGACCAGCCCGCCGACCAGGAAGTAGAGCACGAGGACCGCGGTCGGCTCCATGTCGTCGAACGGCCTGCCCCGGCCCCACTGCCAGGCGAGCTGGACGCCGAGGCCGGCCCCGAAGACCAGGAGTGCGAGCACCAGGCCGCCCAGCACGCCGATCGGCCAGCGCCTCGCCAGGTAGCGCAGCGCCCGCCGCCCGTCGTAGCCGGACACCTCCACCCCGCCGAACAGCCTCAGCCGTACGACCTCGGCGTCCGCCAGCCGTACGGCCCCGGCCAGCACGCGCGGGCGCGCCCGGGAGAGGAGCAGGAAGGGGCCGGCGAGGATGAGGAAGGCCAGCTCGACCAGGGCCGCCGGAACTCCGAGCGCGTGCCCGGCCAGCGCCCGGCAGGCCCTGATCGCGACGCTCACGGGCGCGCGTGGTGCTTTCCCTTGCGCTGGTCCCTCAGCCGTATCACCACGAAGACCACCACGGCGAGCACGACGATGCCCAGGACGGCCTTGGACACGATCCCCATGTAGTTCTCGACCAGCGACCAGTTCTCCCCGAGTAGGTATCCGGCCATCACGAAGGCCGTGTTCCAGATGAGGCTGCCCAGCGTGGTGAGGAGGGTGAACGTCATGATCGGCATGCGCTCGACCCCCGCCGGGATCGAGATGAGGCTCCGGAAGATGGGGATCATCCGGCCGAAGAAGACGGTCTTCCTGCCGTGTTTGGCGAACCAGGCCTCAGTCTTCTCGATGTCGGAGACCTTGATCAGCGGCAGCTTCGCCGCGATGGCCACCACCCGGTCCCGGCCCAGCAGCGCCCCCAGGCCGTAGAGCGCCAGCGCGCCGATCACCGACCCCAGGGTGGTCCAGAGCACCGCGTCGAACAGGCTCATGCTCCCCTTGCTCGCGGTGAACCCGGCCAGCGGGAGGATCACCTCGCTCGGCAGCGGTGGGAACAGATTCTCCAGCGCGATGGCCAATCCCGCCCCTGGCGCCCCCAGGGTTTCCATAAGACCGACCGCCCATCCGGCGATTCCGGTGGCATCGGGTGAACTCAGAATCAAGGCGCTTCCATCGGCTGTCAGTGAACTCATGCACACAAGGCTACGTAGATCCGAACGCGGCGCGCATGCGGATCACATCACGTCTGCCGCGGACGCACCCCAGCGCCGGGGTGCGGAAAACCTCAGGTGCCCCGGGAGAGGCGGTCAGGCCCCCCTGAGGTAGAGCGTCCGGCCGGGCTCGATCACCGCGTGGCCCGAGGTCAGCGTGGCGATCCAGCCGGGAAAGGCGGCCAGGTCCGATTCGCGCACCGCGACGCGGAAGCCGACCTCGGCGCCGTAGACGACCTCCCTGACCTCGTACCGCGAGGCGTGCAGATCGTTCTCCAGCCGTCCCGCCCGGATGTGGTCCACGATCACCGTCATGACCTTCGCGGGCACCATCTCGACCAGGGGCGCGAGGTCCAGCGCCTTGCCGACCGACGAGCCGTACGCCCGGACCAGGCCCCCCGCGCCGAGTTTCACGCCGCCGAAGTAACGCGTCACCACCGCCACCACGTCGCCGAGTCCCCGGCGCAGCAGTGTCTCCAGCATCGGGGTCCCGGCGGTGCCGCCGGGCTCCCCGTCGTCGTCGGCCCGCTGGACCCGCCGATCTCCGCCGATCACGTAGGCGGAGCAGTTGTGGGAGGCGTCGGCGTAGAGCACCTTGCACTCGGCGACGAAGGCGCGCGCCTCCTCCTCGGAGGACACCGGCGCCAGGGTGCAGAGGAATCGAGACCGCTTGATCTCGGTCTCGTGCTCGGTGATGTCTTCCAGCGTCAGGTACGGCACAGACATTTGAACAGGTTATCGGCCTGTCGGGGCGTCTCCCGTCCTCCGGGCCACGCGGGGCCTCAACCCCTCTGACCTGCGGCTTAGCCGATTCTTTTCCCGCTTGTCCTTTCTTGGTCCGCCGCCCGTCCCCGGCGGCACGGGCGGAACGCACGGGTGAATCGCACAACACCATGCACCTCGCACAAGGGCCCGGCGGGGCGCTGCGCATACGGTCCAGGACATGAGTTACCGAGTCGCCATGGACATCGGCGGTACCTTCACCGACGTGGTCCGCTATGACGAGAGGACCGGGGCCGTGATGGCCTCCAAGGTCCCGAGCACTCCCGGCGACCTGGTCGAGGGTGTGTTCTCCGCGCTCGGGCAGGTCGTGGACGACCTGTCCGGGATCTCTCACTTCGTCCACGGCACCACCCAGGGTCTCAACGCCCTGCTGGAGCGCAAGGGCGGACGCACGTTGCTGCTGAGCAGCGAGGGAGTCAAGGACGTCTACCAGGTCACCCCGGGCAGCGGGGACCCGGTGACCGACCTGCGGTGCCGTAGACCCGAACCCCTGGTGCCCAGGTCGGACATCGTGGAGATCCCCGGGCGGCTGGACCGGTGCGGCGAGGAACTCATCCCCCTGGACGAGGACGCCGTCCGCGCGGCCGCCCGGAGGGTCAGGAGCGAGCGCTTCGACGCGATCGCGGTCTGCCTGCTGTTCAGCCACGCCAACCCGGCCCACGAGATCCGTGTGAGGGAGATCCTCGCCGAGGAGCTGGACGAGGAGACCCTCGTCGTCCTGTCCCACGAGGTCGCCCGCGAATGGCGCGAGGCCGAGCGAACCTCCTCCACCGTGCTGGAGGCGTACACGGGCCCCACGGTCCGCTGCTACCTGGGCATGGTCGAGGAACGGTCCGCCCAGCGCGGCCTGAAGGTCCCCGTGCACGTCATGCAGTCCTCCGGCGGCCTGGTCACCGCCTCCTACGCGAGGCGGCGGCCCCTGCAGACCCTGCTGTCGGGGCCGGTGGGCGGCGCCGTGGGCGGGGTCGCGGCGACCTGGCTCCTGGGGCGCGAGAACGCCATCTGCATGGACATGGGCGGCACCTCCTTCGACGTCTCCCTCGTGGTCGGCGGGCGTCCCGACATCAGCACCGACGCCCACGTCGAGGGATTCCCCGTGCTGATGCCGACCGTGAACCTCCACACGATCGGCGCGGGCGGCGGCTCCATCGCCTACGCCGAGGCGGGGACCCTGCGCGTCGGCCCCGAGTCCGCCGGAGCCGTGCCCGGCCCCGCCTGCTACGGCCAGGGCGGCATCCAGCCGACCGTCACCGACGCCAACGTCGTGCTCGGCCGGATGGACCCCGCCTGGTTCGCGGGCGGACTGATGTCCCTGAACGCCCGGGCGGCCGGCACGGCGGTCTCCAACCTGGCGCGCGAGCTGCGCCTGGAGACGCGCCAGATCGCCGAGGGCATCTGCAGCATGGCCAATGCCAAGATGGCCCAGGCCATCCGGACCCTCACCGTCGAGCACGGCGTCGAGCCCCGCGACTTCGCGCTGTTCGCCTTCGGCGGCGCGGGCGCGATGCACGCGGTCTTCATCGCCCGCGAGCTCGGCATCTCCGAGGTGGTCGTCCCCCGGTTCCCCGGCGCGTTCTCCGCCTGGGGCATGCTGGAGGCCGACGTCCGGCGCGACCTCACCCACCCTTACTTCCGGGCGGGCGAGGACCTGAACTGCGCCGACATGGCGGCCCGGCTGCTGGAGCTGGAGGCCCGGACCCTCGACGCGCTGACCGGGCAGAACATCGAGGCCTCCCAGATGTGCGTCGAGCACGCGGTGGACATGCGCTACGAGGGCCAGGACCACGCGCTGACCGTCCCCCTGGACAGCGCGGACGAGCCCTGTGTCCCCGGTTTCGCCGAGCGGATCGCCACCCGCCACGCCGAGGAGTACCTCAGGCGGTACGGCCACGCGGCCCCCGAGGCACCGGTGGAGTTCGTGATGCTTCGCAGCACCGGCTTCGGTACCTTCCCCCGGGTCTCCGCCGTCCTCGACGAGCCGTGCGACGAGGCGCGGATCGTCCGGGATGTGATCTTCGACGGCGAGGTGCACCCCACCCCGATCCTGCGCCGGAGCGGCCTGCGCGGCGAGCTCACCGGCCCGGCGATCGTGGTCGAGGAGACCGCGACCACGGTGATCCCCCCCGGCTGCCTGGCCTCGGTGGACGACAACGGGTTCCTGATCATCAAGGTGGGAACGGAACGTTGACCGGGCACCCCGCGTCCCGTGGGCCGACAGGGCCTCTCCCCCTGTCGGCCTACGGGATGGGCCGGGGCCGAAGGACGTGGGCGGCCAGGTGGAGAGCCAGCCGGGTCCCCGGGTCGTCCACGTCGAAGCCCGCGGCGCGGATCCGCTCCAGGCGGGTGGTGACCGTGTTGCGGTGGATGCCGAGCCGCTCGGCGGCGCGGGAGGCCCCGCCCTCGTCCAGGACGGCGGTGAGGGTCTCCAGGAGCGTCCCGTCGCGGTCCACGCTCAGCAGCGGGTCCAGGATCATCTGGGCCGGGGCGCGCAGGACGCCGCCCGGCAGGGCGGCCAGCAGCTTGGCCGGGCCCATCCGGTCGGCCCTCGCGACCACGCCGGCCGGGGAGACGAACGCGGCGGCCTCCGCCCCGAGCAGCGACTCCTCCATGACGCCGAGGTCGGGCACCTGCGTGCCGACTCCCGCCGCACAGGGCACCGGCAGGGCGGCGAGACACTCGGCCAGGCGGCCGGCGAGCCGGTCGGGCGGCAGCGCCGACCATCCCGCCCAGCTCTCGTCACGGCGCAGCACGGGGCCGGGCCCCACGGTCGCGGCGATGACCGACCCGACCATCCGCACATCGTCCAGGTCGGTGTCGTGGCACCGGATGGCGTAGGCGGTGAGCGGACCGCCGACCGGCCAGTGGAGGGCGACCGCCCGCGCGAGCGTTCCGTCCCCGCTCGCCTCCGGGTCCTCCCCCTCCGGCATCGCGCCCTGCGCCGTCCCCGGTGGCCCCGTCCCCTCCCGGACGTCCCCCGTCCGCACGGAGGCCCGCGCCCGCGACGAGGCGAGGGTGAGCAACCGGGTGGCGAGGGCCGACTGCAGGGCGACGTCCCGCTCGGCGGCGAGCCGTTCGGTGGCCGCCCAGGCGACCAGCGGGGTGACCGCCAGCCCCAGAACGGCGTTCACCACCGAGGGCCAGCCGGGAGACTGGAAGGAGCCGTGGGCCACGAGGACCGCCAGCGTGCCGCCGCTCGCGTCGGGGATGTCCACCTCCGCGAGTGAGGGTCCCTGCGCGCGGCGGCCCGCCAGGTGCGAACCCCACGGGTCGAGGAGTGCCACCGCGTTCCCCTGGAGTTCGGAGTTGAGCACGCCGAGCACCCGCCGGGCCGAGGCACCCGCCTCGGCCAGCCTGGTCGCGCAGCGGGCCACGAGCTGGGTCCTGGCCGCCTCGGGCCGGGCCGCCGCCGAGGCCACTCGCACGGCCGTCACCAGCGGATCCTCGTCCACGAAGATCAACGTCACGCCGAGGCGTTCGGCCAGCCCCGCACCGGATCCGGCGCTCATTCCGGCCGACGACGCGATGACGCACGCGGCGGCCTGCTCCCAGGCCCTGCGCATGGCCATCTCCACCGCCCAGCCGCCGGCGGCGGCCTGACCGACCAGCACCACCGCCGTATGAGGCGGCACCGAACCGAACAGCGTCAGGTCGTCGACGATCCGGACCTGGCGCACCGGGTTCTCCCCCGTGCCCCACATCCGGGCCCCGGCCAGCGGCCCCCCGTTGACCAGCTCGGCCACCGTGACCGGAACCTCCCAGTCCCGTCGCCCCCGCGACTCGATCACAGCACCTCCCCCGGTCCGTCGACGCCGGGCGCGCCCGCCGTCACAACGGCACCCCGAACGCCCGCAGTCCTCCCAGCGCGACGCCTTCCCCGGTGTGCCACACCGGCGCCGCTCTCACCACCATGACCTCCACCTCCAGTCCGGGAACCGCCTTGTCGACGTCGACCGCCATGCCGTCCACCGTCGAGATCATGCAGATCTGGTCGGGCGCCATGGCCGCCATCGCCCCGTCCACCAGGGCGAACACGATCTCATTGTGCGCCTCCAGCCGGATGAGCCTGCCGAGCCCTTCCTTCTCCTCGACCACGATGCTGGACGGCAGCGACGGCAGCGTCAGGTCCATGCCGTGCCCGGTGCTGGTCTCCACCGCGGCGATCCGGCCCCTGCACAGGGTCCGCACGCCGTACGGCGCGGCGATGGAACGCGGCGCTCCCGGCACTCCCGCCTCCATCAGGCGGCTGACCGTGCCGGGGACCACGACGCGTGCCAGCACCTCGGCGGTCATCGGGTAGCAGGCGGTCACCGTCCAGCCTCCCAGGGCCAGGACCAGCGGGCGGATCAGCTCCTCCACCCGGTCCGGCCCGGTGTCCAGCACCACCACGTCATCGGCGGGACCGGCCATCACCAGCGGCGTGACGCTGACCCCTCCCAGGGTGTAGGTGCTCTGGTTGAGCAGCGGGAACACCCTCCCGCTGCCGTCCCCGTCCACCAGCGGGATGTCCAGCAGCGCCGCGGTGATCACCGGGAGCAGCGCGCTCTCGGCGTCGAGGTTGAGCGCCACCACGGCGCCGATCTCCTGGCCGAGCCTGCGTTCCAGCCCGCGGATCACCTGGACGGGCTCGTTGCCCGTGGGCAGGCGCTCGCCGAGCGCCGTGCTGGAGCCGACGAGGCAGACCGCGGCGCAGAGCGTCCGCGGCGGCAGATCGGCGGCCCGGCACACCCTCACCCCCTCCCCGAGCACCGACCTGGCCCAGTCGGACGCGAGGTGGAAGGACAGCTCGGCCGCGCCGGTGGCGAACAGCTGTGATCCGGCGGCGAAGGCGCCGAACGACGTCAGGTCGATCTTCGGGGGCGCCTTTCCTGCGCTCTGGTGGTTCACATGATCGCCCCCTCCGCCCTGATCTCGACCCGGAAGAGGCCGTCGGGCAGGTAGGACAACGCGTTGACGATCGTGTCGGTGACCCGGGCGGAGCCGGGGGCGGCTCCGGCGCTCACGGCACGGGTCAGCGCCTCGTCCCGGGCCTCGTCGATCGCGCGGTCGAGCTCGGCGCGGCCCTTGGCCTGCACGATCCGCTCCACGTCGACCGAGGGCCTGGCCAGTGCCGCCCCGTAGGCCACCGCCAGCTCGGCCTGCTCCGGCACCTTCCAGCCCGGGCCCGCCTGCCGGGCGAAAGGCCCCACCGCGATCCCCTCCGACGCCGACACGACCAGCGGCAGCCGCACGTTCAGCGGGACGAACGTGTCGCGCCGATCACCCAGCCTGGGCTTCCCCCCGGTCACCAGGCCGGTGCGCACTATGATCCCCCGCTCCTGGACCGCGGTCTCGTCCAGTCCCGCCAGCGCGGCGCCACCGCGCAACGCGCAGGTGAAGGCGCCCAGGTAGCAGATCAGCGGGTAGCGGCGGAAGTAGTGCGTGGAGGCCAGTCCCGCCCCGGTTCTGGCGAAGAACACCGACACCCCCGGCAGGTCACGGATCATCCGGTCGGCGATCACGGCCGCCTGCGGACCGAGCGCCGCGTTCAGGATCGCGCTGTTCTCCCGCTCTCGCAGCCCGGCCCGGCCGAACTCGTACGACAGGGTGATCCGCGCCCCGGGCACCTCGTCCGCGATGATCTCGGCCACGGCCAGTTCGTGGTGGGGCAGCACCGGCGACCCGGTCGCGGTCACCGCGAAGTCCGTCAGGCCGCACTCCGCCGCGAAGCGAGCCACCGCGGCGGTGTCCAGCTCGGCGACCGGCCGCCCGGTGAGGCTGTGCCCGCCCCGCACCACCGTCGCCACTCCCGAGTCCTCGGGCCAGCCCACCATCGGGCCGAGCCCCGGCGGGCAGGGCCCCGCGACCCGGATCGCCGCCACCGGCGCCCGCCGTACCCCGTCCATGTCCACCGCCACCGCCGCGGCCCTGGGCGTCGCCGACGGCGCCCGCCGCGCCCCGTCCGGGTACGTCACGACCGGCACGGCCCCGGACGCGCCGGTCGCCACCCGCACCTCGGTCAGGACGTTGCCGTGGACGGCCACCGTCACCGTCGCGTGTCGTCCGAGATCGACGCCGAGGATCACTCCAGACCACGCCCCTCGGTCTCCGGCAGCGGAAGGGCGAGCAGCGCGGTGATCACCATGAACGCGTTGATCACCAGCATCGTCGCGGTGAACCCGGTGGCGCGGGCGAGCAGCAGGCCCACGGCCGCCGGAGCGACGGTGGTGGAGACGAGCTGGGCGGCGGTCGCCCAGGCGTAGCCGGTGCCGCGTATCGCGGTCGGGTAGAACTCGCCGTTCCAGGTGTTCCACACGCCCCAGGCGCCCAGGCTGAAGAACGACAGGATGAAGTTACCGGCGTACAGGCCGGCCGTCGTGGACGCGACCGCGAAGAAGAAGCCGCCGAGCACCGCGGCCACCACGTAGCACAGGAAGACCTTCTTACGGCCGAAGCGGCCCGTGAGCAGCGACGCGCTGACGTAGCCGGGGATCGTCACGAGCGCGCTGAGCGCGGCGAAGCCGAGGGTGGCGTCCAGGCTCATGCCCTTTCCCCGCATGAGCGTGGGCAGCCAGACCTGCAGGCCCCAGTAGCCCCAGTTGAAGGTGAAGTTGAGCAGCAACATCAGCAGGGTGACCCGGCGGAGCTCTCCGCGGAGCAGGTCCAGGGGGCGGCCCACCCGCTTGACGCCGACGATGAAAACCTCGCCTGCGTCGGGGCTGCCCAGCTCGCGCAGCACCGCCTTCGCCTCGGCCTGACGGTTCCGCGTGGCCAGCCAGTAGGGCGATTCGGGCACCCAGGCCCGGATCGCGAAAGCCCAGAACCCCACCAGCGCGCTGGCGATCACGACCCCGTGCCAGCCCATGTCCCCCAGGGTCACCGAGACCGCGATGGCGGCGAGCACGCCGACCGGCCAGCCGATCGACAGATAGACCGTCGCCCTGCCCCGGCTCCTGGTGGGCAGCAGTTCCAGGAAGTAGGGGAAGGTGACGGTGTAGACGCCGGCCAGAGCGAAGCCGGAGGCCACGCGCAGCGCCATCAGCGTCGTCACGTTCGGGGAGAACGCCGAGGCGAACGCGATCACCCCGTAGGCGATCAGGGACCAGAAGCAGGTGGGCCGGCGGCCTATCCGATCCGAGAGCGGGCCCCAGACCAGGGCGCCGGGGATCATGCCGAGCGCGACCGCCGACAGCACCAGCCCGACCCCGGCCTCGTCGACCCCGAAGGCCGTCCCGAAGTCTCCGGCGACGTAGATGAGGGCGACCTGCTCCCAGGACTCGATGACGAACGCGACGAACAGCGCCAGCGCGATCAGGACGTGTCTGCGGGTGAACGGCATCCGGTCGAAGGCGGCGCCGATCGGCAGCCTCCGGATCTCGGTGGCGATCATGGCGGTCTCTGGGAGGACGGTGATCTCTGAGATGCGGGCACGAAGCACTGCGGCGCCACAGGTCCGGCCTCCTCCCCCGGGCCTTTACCGGTGGCCCGCCCCGCACGATGTCCTGCCGTTCAGGATAACCACAGGTCAAGTGGTGTTCTCATGGACGTGCACGATGAGCCGATCCCTCTTGACCAGCCGTAGAACGACGGTCGTCCGCGCGATCTCCGGCTCGCCCTCGGCGAAGCCCCGGCGGATCAGCCGGTCCGGCGGCACCGGCGCCGTCGTCAACGGCGCCGTGGAAGCCATGATCGGCAACCGGGCGAAGGCGGGGGCCGGCGCGGATCGCGTTACCTTGGATCTCTCCCTGACGCGAAGGAGGACGGCCATTGTCCGGCGAGTGGATCGTGAGGGGAACGAACAGACCGGACGCCGACGTCAGGCTGTTCTGTTTCGCGCACGCGGGCGGCGGATCGGCGTTGTTCCACGGGTGGGACGAACTGCTCTCACCCGAGGTGGACGTGTGTCCGGTGGTCCTGCCGGGGCGCGAGTCGAGAATCCGGGAGACGCCGTTCAACCGGATGGAGCAGCTGGTCGGCCCGCTGTACGAGGCGTTGCGGGAACACGCCGATCGGCCGTTCGCGTTCTTCGGTCACAGCATGGGCTCCGCGGTCGCGTGGGAAATGGCCCGGAAATTCTCCGCGAGCCCTTCCGGCGGCCCGCTCGTTCTCTTCGTCTCCGGCCGGAGGGCCCCGCACCTGCCCACCCGGCGCCGGCTTTTCTCCGACTTGCGCGACGAGGAGCTGATGGCCGAGCTGGGCACGCTGAACGGCACCCCCTCGGAGGTGCTGGGCCGGCGCGACCTCCTGAGGCTGTTCCTTCCGGGCCTGCGAGCCGACTTCGAGCTGAACGAACGGCACACCCCGCTTCCGGGCCCGGAGCTGTCATGCCATGTGTCGGCGCTGTGCGGTGACGCCGATCCCGAGGTCGATCCGGACGAGATCGCCGCCTGGCGGGACGCCACGGCGGGCGGCTTCACCCAGCGGATGTTCGGCGGTGACCACTTCTATCTCAAAGGGCCACGCCCCGAGGTTCTCCAAGCGATCCAGGAGGACCTCCGCCGGGCGATGCTCGCCCACCTCGCGGGCTGATCGCCTGCCGGTGGACGCCCGACGTTTCGGACCCCGACCGGCTAGCGATCGGCGTCTTCGAGACCTCGGCCGTCGCCCACCTGCTGCATCCCGAGCACGGGGCCACGGGTTGCCCGCCGGGCACCTACGTCGTCCGGCGGCAGCGCGAGCACGAAGGGCACAGGGCGCGACTCGTCGCCGACTGACCGCCGGCGCGGGCCTCTCCGTGCACGGGTGGCCGGCCTCGCCCGAGGGCCGCGACCCGGCTTCCGGAGGGTCTTCCGGCTCTTCGACCGGACGTCGGCGCGGTCGCCGGGTCCGCGGCGTGGGTGCCCGCCCCCCAAAGCTTTACCTTACTTCGGGACGTTACTGCTGGATATCGCGGTTCTTTGACTTATCGGAGGTGAGCGATGTACGGGGGGTCGGATGACGAACTGGTACCCGTCGTCGTTCCGTGCCCGTAGAACATTGGCGACCGCCGTCGTCGCGACGCTGGTGTGCGTCGGAGTCAGTTTGCTCTTCCTCCTGTTCGCGGGCGGCAAGGAGGCCGCCAGCGCCCAGATGCTGGCCACCGGGGCCTGGAACCGTGTGGTGCCCCTCATCAGGCAGGGGCCCCTCCCGCCCGTGCTGCCGGACGTCAAGGGCGCGGCGATTCAGGTCGTGGACGCCCATGGCCGGGCGGTCGCGGCGACAAGTCAGCTCGCCGGCAAGCCGCCGATCGCCACCTTCCACTCGACCAGCAAGGACGTGCGCGCCGCACGGGTGCTGTGCCCTCCTGCCGGGCTGAAGGGCTGCATGACCGTCGTCTCCTACAAGGTCTATCAACCGGAGGGGGTCTGGCTGCTCTACGTGGCGGTTCCGGTGGTCCCCTGGTACGGGGACTCCACGGCGCTGCTCCTGGCGGTCGGCGTGTCCCTGCTGGTGATCACGATGATGACCGCCTGGACGTTCCGTGATCTCAGCAAGGCCCTGGCCCCGGTGAACGCCATCCGGACGGAACTGGCGGAGATCACCGCCACCGGCCTCGACCGCCGGGTCCCGGTGCCCAGGAAGTATGACGAGATCAAGTCCCTGGCCGAAACGGTGAACGACACCCTGGACCGCCTTGAGGGCGCCTACCAGCGGCTACGGCGCTTCACCTCGGACGCCTCGCACGACCTGCGCAGCCCGATCACCGCCATGCGGACCCAGCTGGAGGAGGCGCTCATGTATCCGCAGGACACCGACTGGCCGAAGATGACCGTGGCGGCGCTCTCCGGCCTGGACCGGCTGCAGGCGATCGTGACCGACCTGCTGACCCTCGCCCGGCTGGACGCACGCGCCCCCCTCAGCCGCGAGCCGACCGAGCTGGACCGACTGGTCGGCGCCGAGCTGGACCGCAGGACCTACCGGGTGGAGATCGTCAAGGATCTGCGGCCGGACGTCCTCATCGACTGTGACCGGCTGCGGATCACCCGGGTGCTGGTCAACCTGCTCGACAACGCCGAACGTCACGCCACCTCTCAGATCACCGTCAGCGTGCGGGCCGACGGGCCGACGGCGATCCTGGAGGTCGTCGACGACGGCACCGGAATCGCCGTCGAACACCGGGAGATGGTCTTCGACCGGTTCACCCGGCTGGACGCCTCACGCGACCGGGACGCGGGAGGGACCGGGCTGGGACTGGCGATCGCACGGGAGATCGCCGAAGCGCACCAGGGCACCCTGACCATCGAGGACAGCGAACGAGGAGCACGCTTCGTCCTGCGCCTCCCCGCACGCGCCCCCTCCCCGGCCGCCGGCCCCGGCGGCTCTTCCGAGACACGGGTCCCGAGCGCGGACGCCGAGGACGAGGGCATGCGCCCGAGACCACCCGCACGTGGAAGCCTGATGATTCCGAACCTGCGCGAGGGCGAGGCCTCATAGCCACCCGCGCCGGGGCGAAATTTTCGGAGTTCCGGAGCGAACACGAGAGAACGCCTCTCGTTTTCAGCTAGTTTCCAAAAGTTTCGGAATTCTCACAGAGATATTTCCAGCTCAGCAATGTGAAGGAAAATTGATCTTAGAAACATTTCGGCATCAACATTGACGTGTTTCGAGCGGGCTCTCAGACTGATCGCCAACATCCCACCCGGAAGGGAGAGCCCTAGTGATCATCAGCTTGACCCGCTCTCAGATCCGCTCGAGGGTCGTCGCTCTGGCGGTAGCGGTGATGCTCTCGGTCGCTGGAACGGTGACGGTCGCATCCACCGAGGCCGCCGCGGCCGTCGGAGTCGAGAACGAGGGCGCCGACTGCGCGGTGACCGGCCTGCCCGACGCAGGATCCTTGCCCACCAACTCCAGGCTCCCCGACCCCTTCAGAAAACTGGACGGTACGCGCATCTCCACCACGTCCGAGTGGCGGTGCCGGCGGGAGGAGACCAAGAGGCTGTCGGAGAGGTTCGTCTACGGCGAGAAGCCCGGAAAGCCGGCAAGTGTCACGGGGACGGTCTCGAGAACCGGCATCACCGTGAACGTGAACCACAACGGCAGGAGCTCCAGCTTCTCGGCGAGCGTCTCATTGCCGAGTGGTTCCGGACCTTTCCCGGCCGTCGTCGTCCTGGGAGGATTCGGAGCGGACACGGCCGCCATCAGAGCGGCCGGTGCCGCCGTCATCAGTTACGACCCCTACGCGGTCGGGCGCGAGGGCACGCCGCGAAACAACAAACAAGGCGCGTTCTACAGCATCTACGGCTCCTCCAGCAGCACGGGGCTGCTCCTCGCCTGGGGCTGGGGGGTGAGCCGGATCATCGACGTCATCGAGCAGTCGGACGGCAGCATTCTCAAAGCGGACGCGACCGGCGTCACCGGATGCTCGCGGTTCGGAAAGGGCGCCTTCGTGGCCGGTGCGTTCGATCAGCGCATCGCGTTGACCATGCCGATCGAATCCGGTAGCGCCGGTGTTCCCATCTTCCGCGGGATCCCCGGGGAAGGCGCCCAGAGTCTGAGCAGCGCCTACGGAGAGCAGCCGTGGCTGGGCGACGCGTTCGGCTCCTTCACGAGCAGCCCGACCAGGCTGCCGGTGGACACGCACCAGATGGTGGCCATGGTCGCCCCCCGCGGCCTGTTCATCATGGACAACCCCCACATCGCCAACCTCGGCCCCCGATCCGCGAGCGTCGCGGCCCTGGGCGGAGCCGAGGTCTACAAAGCCCTCGGCGCGGGAGAGAACATCACCTACTGGTCCGACGTCCAGGACGGCAGCCACTGCGCCAACAGGTCTGAGTGGAGGACCCCGCTGCAGCAGAACATCCAGAAATTCCTGCTGAAGACCGGCAACGCCCCAGGCGCGATCAGGATCTCGTCCAGGGCTCTCGGCAACCTGGCCGAGTGGAGAGACTGGCAGACCCCGACCCTCGGCAGCGCCGGCGACACCACCCCGCCGAGCGCGCCGGGCACCCCGGCCGCGTCCAACGTGACCGCAACCGGCGCCACGCTGACCTGGGCCGCCTCCACCGACCAGGGCGGCTCCGGCCTGGCCGGCTACAACGTCCACCGCGAGCAGGGAGCCACCGACCCGCAGATCGGCCAGTCCACCACCGCCTCGATCACCCTCACCGGACTGACCGCGAACACCCAGTACCAGGTGTACGTGCGGGCACGGGACGGCGCGGGCAACCTGTCCGCCACCTCACAACCGGTCACCTTCACCACGACCACCGGCGGCGGCGGTGGCGACACCTCACCGCCGACGGCCCCGGGCGGCCTGGCCGCCTCGGCCACCACGTCCACGGGCACCACCCTGAACTGGACCGCCTCGACCGACGACACCGGCGTCACCGGCTACGACATCCTGCGCGCGCCCGGCGCGAGCGGCGGCACCTTCACCCAGGCCGGCACCTCGACCACGACCACGTTCGGCGACACGGGCCTGACCCCGAGCACCACCTATCGCTATCAGGTCAGGGCACGGGACGCCGCGGGCAACACCTCCCCGGTCTCCAACACCACGGAGGTCACCACCCAGCCCGGCGCGTCCACCGGAACCTGCACGGCCGTTCCGTCCGTGCAGACCCAGTGGAGCACCGGATACGTCATCCAGCCGCTGACCATCACCAACACCGGCACCTCGGCGATCACCGGATGGACGGTCACCTTCACCCTGCCGGCCGGGCACACGCTGACCGGCTCGTGGAACGGCGCCGTCACCGCCGGCGGGCAGACCGTGGCCATCAGGAACGCCGGCCACAACGGCACCCTCGCCCCCGGAGCCGCCACCGCCAGCGTCGGCTTCCAGGTGAGCCGCCCGAACGGCAGCACCGCGCTTCCGTCCGGATACACCTGCGCCTGACAGCCGACGCTCCCCGGCCCGCCCGCCCCTCACCGGTGTGGGCGGGCCGTTTCCGCGGTTCCGTCACCTGCCGTCCCGGGTGCCGCCGGCCAGGATCGGGCTCCGGCCCACGGAGGCCCACGGAGGCCCACGGAGGCCCACGGGCGCCGCCGGGGTGACGCGGAGATCAGCGGGTGTGAAGGGGGCGGTCGGTCCGGGTGAGCGGCTGCTTCCTCGCCGAGTCCGTCGCGGTAGGCGGTTGCGTCAGGTATTCGGGGGCGCAGCGGGTGCCGCGTGGCGGCAGCCTGAGCTCGATCAGGTACTTCACGATCTTGTCGTGAACGCAGGCGCTGTTGCGGAACTGGCCGTGCCCGGCGCCCTCGTACTCCAGCAGAACCGATCGCGGGATCTGCCGCGCGGCCGTACGGTTCCACGCGGCCGGAGTGGCGACGTCGTAGCGGGCCATGGCCATCAGGATGGGTGGGGTTCCGCTGATCTTGAGCCTGCGCTGCGGGTTGGACACGGGGCCCTGCCAGTTGAGACAGCCCACCACGTCGGACCAGAACGGTGAGATCTTCGTGTGCGGGGCGATCGTCTCAAGCCGCCGCCGGTACTGGTCGAGCTGGGAGAAGCTCGTGACGTCCCACGTCCAGTCGGAACACCAGATGGCGGGGTAGGGATTGTTGATCATCTCCGCCCTGGTGATGCCCGCGGGCATCAGGGACGCCCCCCTGGCGTCGAGGGCGTTCAGCAGGCCGGCGGTATCGAACCACTCCCTGGGGTCGTACATGGTGATGAACAGCATCCGCCTCAGGTCCTCGGCGGAGATCGGGGAACCGTCGGAGGGAAATATCAGGTCGCCGGCCGTCGCCTTGGCGTGCAATCCGTCCCACACGTCGACGACGTTCCGGCCGTGCAGCGCGCAGGCCGCGGTCTCGCCGCACCACTTGGCGAATTCGAGGAAGCTGCCCTCGAAGTCCTCCGTCGTGGTCTTCAGGTACTGCCACGCGGAGGTGATGCTGTGGTCGATGTTGGAGTCGATCGCCATCGCGCGGATGTTCCCGGGGAACAGCTCGGCGTACTGCTGGAGGACCTGCGTACCGTAGGAGATCGCGAAGAGGCTGATCCTGCGCTCGCCGAGCGCCACCCGGATCGCGTCGACGTCGCGAGCCGCGCTGGCGGTGTCCACGTGGTCGAACAGCGGGCCGGTCCGCTCGCGGCAGTCCCTCGACAGCTCCGCGTTGAATCGCAGGAACGCCCGGTACTCGGCCTCATCGGCCGGATAGGTGTACGGCGTGCGGTTGACCAGATCCTCGCTGCACACCACCTGGGTGCTGTGACCGACGCCGCGGGGGTCGAGGCTGACGAGGTCGAAGTACTGCCGGATCGGGTCACTGTCCGGGATGACCCGCTCAAGGATGAACGGGTCGATCCCCGAGCTTCCGGGGCCGCCCGGGTGGGCGATCAGCACGCCGATCCGCTTGGCCGGGTTCAGTGCCTTGAGCCGGCCGACCGCCAGGTCGAGGGTCGGCCCGCTCGGCTTCTTCCAGTCGATCGGCACCTTCAGGGTCGCGCACTCGTCCTCGTGGGTGGCGCCGCACTCCGTCCACCGGATCGGCGCGGAGGGGCGCCATCCCGAGGTCGCGACCTGCGCGGCGGCCGGCTCAGCGGGGGACGGCTCCGCGAGGACCGGCTGCGTGAGCGAGGTCGTCAGCGCGAGTACCGCGAGCGCGACGGTGAACAATCGCCTCTTCATGTATTCCTTTCACGATCATGTCCCGCACGCGAGGGGCAGCGGTAGATCAGGAACATGCAGAAATGACTCCGATCACTTCCGGTGACACTCGCCGGTGGGCGAATGCCGCATCGCCGGTCGTGGGGGTCGCCTGAACCCGCCTCACATGCGCTTCCTTCTGGGGGTGTAATTCATTGGTCACTATCGGTTGATAAGACCAAAAATCGTGATATCAATGATCGAAAACGATCATAATTGATGAAAAACGCCAATGCTTATATTTCATCAAATATCGACTGAAAACCGTCTTCGGACACCGGTCCGCGGCCCCGATCACCGTCGCCGCGCCGCCTCGTCGATCTCCTCCGGCGCGCCCGCCGCCCTGCCGACGTAGGCGTTGGCCGCCTCGGCGAACGGACCACCGAGGAGAGGCCGCGCCACACCGACCCGGTCCACCGAAGAGGCCTTCTGCCGTACGGAATGCGCGGCATCACAGACCCCGAAAGCACGCAAGATCCATCGCCGCCGGAACGGGGAAATTTTCGTTTACCCTTCCGAAAAACAAATCCTTCACCTGGCGAAAGAGGGGTCTATATATTTCCTGTGCTGTCAAGGTCGCGCCGCGGGTGGAAATGCCGTCAGACCTCGCCAGGGCGCGTAATTTTGCATAAGGAGCACGCCGCATGCCATCGAAGCGACAATGTGTCCGAACCGCGATCAGCTGCGCTTTCGCGGCGGCCGCCGTCCTCGGTCTCGGAGCTTTCTCTCCGGCCCCGCCGAACACCCCGGGCGTTTCACCCACACCGCGGGCTTCGGTGGCAGAGCCGCCTCCCGAGCGCGAGGTCCGGGCTCTGACGGCTACCGAGATCCGGCGAAAGGGACTGGATCGCTTCATCGACATGTCCCACCAGAAGGAGACCCCTCCCACCCTGGTCGACGGCTCTCAGAACAAAGCCGCCGCGAGCACTCCCGCCCCCACCGACGATTTCCCCGTGAACAGCGCCGGAGATCTCGTTTCAGGGTGCTGGTCTCTGGAGACGTATGATTCGGTCGCCCGCGCGGGAATCGGTTATCACACGTGGTGCGGCGACGGCACCAGAATCACACACACCTCGACAAGCTGTACCGGCACGGGCTCGCCCGGCTACATGTATGAGGGTTGTGCGAGCCGCACGAACTACGGGGTGGGCTGGAACGCCTGGGACGCCGGGGAGCAATGGCATTTCTGCACCTCCTACGATTCCAGCACCGGCATGTGTTCCACCCGGACAGGCCCGTGGCAGAAGAACCGCTATGGGGCGGACGGGCAGGTCTGGCTCCTTGAGTGGGGCAACTAGGAGTCAGCCGCCCTCGGCGGGCCGTGACTCCGGGAGACGTCACATCCAGGGGCGAACCGATATCTGACGTGCCTGTCCGGGCTGCGCCTCCGTGCCGCGGTACCGGCGGGCACCACGCCCTGCCACGGTGGATACGACGGAGGGGTGCCACGCGTCGTGGCACCCCTCCTGGTCTGTGACACCCTCATACGGGGCACCCGGCCCCTTCACGCCCCGCCCTGCCGAGTCACAACACGAGGGTGTTCACATCAGGGCTCTTGCCCGAAAGGATGGAGCCCGCCTCGCGGTGCTAGGACACAATCACGGCGAAGGGCTCGTCGGCGGCGGTACCGTTCGCCCCGGTGCAGACGAGGACGGAATCGGGCTGGGCAGCACAGAGGCTATGGGTGGGAGCCGTGTAGATCTCCGCCTTCCAGTCGGCGGAGGTACCGGGAGTCGCGATCACGACGGACCGGGAAGCCACCTACGCCTCGTCGGCCGGCCAATTCTCCCCCGGCGGATGATCTTGTACTGCCCCCGCAGACCACGGCTGAGGAACGACCATGAAGGGGCCCGGCACCGGCGGGAACCGTTTGCGGCCGATTCGGCAACAACGGACGTCCTGATCCAAAGCCCGAGAGGCCCCGCAGAATGAATGAGACCAGCCGAGGAGAGGCCGATGATGCCTCTTTCATCGAGCGGTCCCGGCGCGAGCCCGAGGCCTTCGCCGAGGTCTTCCGCCGCTATGCCCCGGATATCACCCGCTACGTCGCCCGCAGGCTGGGGGAGGATGCCGCCGAAGACGTGGTGGCGGAGACGTTCCTGACGGCGTTCCGGCAGCGGGAAGGCTATGACCTCGCCCGCCCGCACGCACGGCCCTGGCTGTACGGGATCGCAACCAACCTGATGGGGCGACATCGGCGAACCGAGGTGCGGCAGTTACGCATCCTCGAGCGCACCGGAGTCGACCCGGTGACGGCACCGTTCACCGAACGCACCGACGAGCGACTCATCGCCGAAGCCTCCCGCCGCAACCTCGCGAACGCCCTGGCGGCCCTCCCGAAAGGGCATCGCGACGCGTTGCTCCTGGTGGCATGGGGCGACCTCAGCTATCCAGAGGCCGCTGAGGCGCTGGGCGTACGCCTCGGAACGGTGCGATCACGCATCAACCGGGCTCGAAACAAACTCCGCAAAGAACTCGGCGAGATCAACCCCATGGCCACCGTTAGCGAGGAACCCGTCTATGAATGAGATGACGCAGCTCAAGCGGTTCCGCTCGGAGATCCCCCGGCGCGACCTCACCGAACTGCAGACTCAGGAGAACCGGCTGCTGGCCGCCATCGCCGATCAACCGTCCGCGGGCGTGGAGCGCGCCGTCAGGCGTCCGCGCTTCACCAACCGCCTGAGACTGGGCCTCACGGGGCTGGCCGTCGCCACGGTGACAGCCGGGACCCTGACGATCGTCACCGACTCGGAACCAGACGCTCCCCAGACCATTCACACGATGCCCATGGCGGCGTCGCAAGTGCTCAAGCGGGCGGCCGACAACGTGGGCAAGACTCCGGAACTGTATCCGGAGCCCGGCCAGTTCCTGGTCTTCGAGTCGCAGACGATGAACCCCTCCGCCGGCCAAGACCGTAAAGGACGTCCTGAAATACACCTGTACCGAACAAAACGCAAGGTCTGGCTACCGGTAGAAGGTGATGCGACCGGTGGAGTCATCGAGAGTGAGCTTCTGCCGCCCAAACCGTTTCCCGGTCGGCCCCTCTCACCCGAGGCCAGCGAGGACGTTGGCCGCCACGGCCCGTCGAAGCTCGCCGACTTCGACGACCGAGCAGAATACCTGCGTTCCGACTACACCTACGTGAGCCGTCTGCCGACCGAGCCGGCGAAGATGTACGAGCATCTCTACAGCCACCTGGGACACAACGCCCAAGCGGATACCGACGCCTGGGGGCGGGTCCGTGACCTGCTCACGGAGGCATACCTGCCCGCGGCGCAGCGTGCCGCCCTGTTCCGTGCGGCCGCGGCGATTCCCGGTGTCATCACCGTTGACAATGCCGTGGACGCGGTGGGCCGTAAGGGAATCGCCGCGGCGAGGGTCGACCCGGTGATCGGTGAGCGGCAGGAGTACATCTTCGACCGCAAAACGTACATGTACCTCGGTGAGCGCAGCGTCGTCATAGACGCGGCCAAGGCCGAGGCGCCGGTGGGAAGTGTGCTGACCTCCTCGGCCCAGCTGAAGGTCTCTGTCGCCGATCACGCCCCTGCCGTCGTCGACGAGGACTGACTCACGCGGGGCGATGCAGGATCCAGGCGGCTCCCGGCCCCGGATGTTCGAGCCGGGCGAACGGCGGGAGCCGCCTGGCGTGACGGCAAGGCCATGGTCTCGTATCCATGCTTTCGCGACGATGAGGAGTGGCTGTGACGCAACGCCATCAGGTCACCGTCGACGTTCACGTGATCCTCGAACGCCAAGGCCGGATTCTGTTGTGCCTGCGAGAGGGCACGGGGTACGCCGACGGCCTGTACTGTCTGCCGTCCGGGCATCTGGAGGCCGGCGAGACGGTGGTGGAGTGCGCCGTCCGGGAGGTCCGCGAAGAGGTCGGGGTGCGCATCGACCCCGCCGATTTGCGGCCGGTCACGGTCGTCCACCATCTGTCGCCGGAGGGTGAACCCCGGGTCGGGTTCTTCTTCGCCGCCGATGTCTGGGACGGCGAGGTCGTGAACGCCGAGCCGCATAAATGCGGCCGGGTCGACTGGGTTCCAGCCGACCGGCTGCCGGACAACACGGTGGCGTACACGGCGGCGGGTGTAGCTCTTTACCTCGATGGTGTTGGCATCGGGGTGCATGGTTGGCCGGGACCGGAAGCGGCCTGACTCCACGCCGATCGGAAACCCCGGCTGACGCGACTGGTAGCCTGATCTTCCGGTGAGAGGTCCGTAGGGTCTCAACGCCGGGCCGCTCTCGTTGTCCAGTGGCCGAGGACACACGCCTCTCGGGGCGTGGACGCCGGTTCGAATCCGGCCGAGGGCACAAGGAGCTCTCGTTCGCCCCTTCGGAGGTGAGCGGGGGCTCTTTCACGTTCCCGAGGTCTATCCGTCGGCCGGCTGCCCCTCCCGCTCGGCGACGAACGTTCCCCTGCACAGCAAAGCCCCCGCTTCGTGACCTGAGATTGTCGAGACGCTCAGGAAGGTGCAGGGCCTGTGCACGACGGTGCCGACGATGCCTTCGAACCGGTACTTACGTTCCGGTCCAGCGGCACGATCATGCCCTCGCGCAGGCCGCGCAGCAGGCGCGGCGCATAGGTCGTCTCCCCGTCGGTGATCGGCCCGAACACCGCGTCCAGGACCGCACGGGTGCCACAGGACGCCACTACCAGATCGGGAAGCGGCCGCGGCGCCAGTGCCAGTGGCGGCCGGCCTTCAGGTGGTCGATGACCGCGCGCTGGAGCACGGTGCGGCGCGGCAGCCGGTCGAGCGGCGTGCTCAGGGTGCGGAACACGAACCGCAGCACCTCGACGTCGGCGTCCAGCCCTTCCGGCTCCTCGTAGGGCTCCAGCTCGAACCTCCGCTGGAACAGGACGATGTTGGAGTCCCCGGGCAGGTACTCCAGCAGCTGCGGGTCGAGCAGCCACGAGCCGCAGGAGAACGCCGTGTAGCGCTCGTCGGGAAAATGGCGCGGGAAGAACGCGCGGGCCTCGTCGAGCGACGCCGCGACCGCCTCCGGGGTCATCGGCCCCGACTCGGGGATGTGCAGGTCGATGGTGGTGCCGCCGCGGTGGTGCTGCAGCCGGCCCAGCTCGTAGACGCCGCCGCGCGCGTGCAGCGTCAGCCAGCTCTGCATGACCGGCCAGCCCTCGCGGTGCATCCGCCGGTCGATCGCGAGGTTGCGGCCCAGGTCCGCGAGGGTCACCCATGACACGGCATCGGCGATGCCGTGGTCGCGGTGGTACCCCGTGACGACGTCGACCAGGGCCAGGTACGCGTACACGTAGAGATGCCGCCAGGCGGGACCCCGTTCGCGCGGCAGCTCCGGACCGGGGGACAGCCAGCCGTGGCCCCCGAGATCGGCGCGGACCAGGGCGATCGAGAGGTCGAGCAGCCAGCGCAGCTCCGGAGTCCACAGTGGAGAGTCCGGGTCGGGCCAGCCCGCCATGATCTCGGCGGCGTCGTCCGGCCGCACCGCGAGCCGGTCGAGGAGCGCCGGCGCATCGGCCTTGGCGGGCAGCGGAGCCGACGGCCGGTCGCCGGCGAGCCGATGCACACGGTCGACGTCCTCGACGGGAACCCCGAGCCGGGCGGCGGTGTCGTCCAGATCCACGCGGACGATCCTACTTACCTTGTGTCCCGTTTTGTCGATCTCCTGCTCTCCTCGGCGCGAGAGGACTGCGAGCAGGGTCACCACCTGCCTCAAGTCGGTGAGACGGCCGACAGGACGCCTCACCTGCCTCGTTCTGGATGAGACGGGACATCTGACCTGCAACCCCTCGTTCGTGGCACGCGCCAGATCTGCCGTGAACCCCGTGCGGCCAAGAAGGGCCGGACCTCATGAACAAGGTCCGCGCATTTGCGACCGTCAACGTGACGGTCGCAAAGCGCTGCATGGCAGGGGCCGCCGAAATCCGTTTCGTGCCGTGTGGGGGAAGCTCTACTGTGGCGGGGTGGGGACTCAGATGATCATTATCAATGGTGGTTCCAGCTCGGGAAAGTCCGGGATCGTACGGTGCCTGCAGGCCGTTCTTCCGGATCCGTGGCTGGCGTTCGGCATCGATTCATTCGTCGACGCGATGCCCGCGAGGATGCAGGCGTCGGACGAGGGGATCGAGATCGCGGCCGACGGCGGGGTGAGCGTCGGGGCGGGCTTCCGGGCGCTGGAGGCGGCCTGGATAGAGGGCGTCGTGGCCATGGCCCGTGCCGGCGCCGGGGTCATCATCGATGACGTCTTTCTCGGCGGAGCCTCGTCCCAGCAGCGGTGGCAGAAGGCTCTGAACGGGCTGGACGTGCTGTGGGTCGGTGTGAGGTGTGAGAGTGCGGTCGCCGCGGGCCGCGAGGTCGCACGTGGAGATCGGGTCCAGGGTATGGCTGCGTTGCAAGCGGATGTGGTTCACGACGGCGTGATGTACGACCTGGAGGTGGACACGACGCATACCGAGTCCCTGGTGTGCGCGCGGACCATCGCCGCCCGTGTCAGCTGATCGACGGATCGGCTCCCGGCCGCCCGGCGTTTGGCACCGCCGCAGCTTGAGCTGCGGCGGCGCCGGGGTGGACGCCACCACGATCGACAACAAGAGCGGAATCGCCACCGGCCGGCTTCCCGGTGGCTCAACCCGGTGAACGTTCCCGGTCAGAGCACCAGCGGCGCCAGTGGCCGTCCCTACAGGTGCCCGGTGATGTCGCTGACCCACAGCCGGTCAGGCGCTTCCACCGTGAAGGCCCGGTGGACCGGATCCTCCTCGGTGGCGGCGTTGACGAGGTTGCGGCGGCCCAGTTTTTGTGACCCGATACGGAAAGCTGACAGAACTCAATCGGGTGAGGCTCGGGCACGAAGCACTTCCTTCCCAGCCGACACAGGGTCGACTCAGGTGAGGCGGCCGTGCCACGGGGGAAGCTCAGGGCCTGTGACGTGTGCGAACTTCCGGTTGGTGGCCGTGACCCCGGGAGACGTTACGTCTCCCTTGAGTGTGTCCCCCGGAGATCGATGATCTGTCCCGGGGCCACGGCGTTCTACCTGGCAGACCTCAGCGGCAGGTCGTAGGAGAACGACCATGACGCGGGCAGGGAAGGGGAAGCCTGCCAGAGCTCCAGTTCGACTTCCTGCATGCGGTCGCACAACTCGTCGACCGTGAGAGCTTCGATGATCCGGACCTGCTGGGGGTCACGGCATTCCCACGCGGTGAAACAGCGCCGCCACTGTCTCCACATCACCAGCCATCCGTACGTGCCGGCCTGCACCTGAGCGGCTGCCTCGATCTTCGCGGCGTCACACTCGGAGCGCATGCCGGGCCACGACGAGGTTTTCGAGGAGCCGGCCGTGCGGCAGTTCGGGTAAGGGGCGGGACTGCACGATCTCGTAGTGGGCGGCGATCCTGGCGGCGGCCCTCGCCGGACTCCTGGCGTAGGTGCGCAGAGGGCCGCCGCCGCGACTGGGTTCGGGGCTGGTCCACCAGATGTACCGGCCGTCCGTGTGGGCCACAAGCCCGTGGTACACCGAGATCAGCACCTGTCCGTAAGTGACCTCGTGTACGTCCGCCGGGATGTTCAGCAGGGCCAGCTCGATCTGTAGCGCTTCGGCGGCTCGGATGATCTCATCTCTGGAAAGACCGCTGTGCGGAAAGATGGGGGGCACGCAAACTACGCTAAATACCAGATAATGCCCACCTCAACAGTGTTGCGTCATGTTGCGTTGAATTTTCCTGCAACCGTTTCCAGGAGACGACGAGCGTCCTCGCCGTAGACGGCGGCACCGCTCAACGTCTCGAACGCCTTTTCATACACGGCGATGTCACTGGGCGCCTTGTGCTGGATCTGACCGGGCACGGTGTCGACGCGGACCCGGTCACCGTCGTAGATCCAGAAATTCTCCGGCGGCATGATCGGCGGCCGGGCGGCCGAGGGAATGATGCCGAAACTGACGTTGGCGACGCCGGACGTCAGCTCGGCGAGCCGTCCGATCTGGACGACCATCGGCCCCGGCTCGACCACCGGGGTGCGAAGGGCCTGCTCACCGATGATGAACGCGAACCGCCTGCTGCCGCTGCGCAGGATCTCCTGCTGTTTCAGCCTGGCGGCCACGGCCGCGTCGATGTCGTCGGGGATGCCCCGGAAGTCGATGATGGCCCGCAGGTGCGCGCGCACGTAGTCCGGCGTCTGGATCAGGCCCGGGACGGCCGAGTGCTGCCAGACCCTGAACTGGCGGGTCTTCTCGTAGAGCGGCAGGAACGACGACTGCACGTGGCGAAGTCCCGTCTCCTCCAGCCGTCGCCACTCGGTGTACATCGCCTCGATGTTCTGTGCGGCCGCGATGAGATCAACCACCTGCTCCTCGGCCTCGCACGCTCGGCACCACATCTTGATGTCGGCCTGGTTCGGCATCTGTACGGCATTCTCAATCTTGGAAATCTTCGTGTGGTCCATGCCGGTCTTGCTGGCCAGCGCTCGACCGGTCAGCCCGGCGTCCGCGCGGATCGCGCGGAGCCGGGCGGCGAGAATGCCTTTGGCCTCGTTGATTCGGGCTGTGGAGGTCGCCATCTGCCATCACCTCATCATTGGCAGGTCAAATATCCATTGATGACGGTACGGCAGCTTTTGATCGCAATTGCATAATGTTGCGAATCATTGCGAGGATTCATCGTCCGCAGGCGGAGGGCTCCCCCTGCTCAGCTCATGGGCGAGCTGCTCAAGCTCGGCTCCCCCGGCCATCAGCGAGGTCAGTTCCTCGGGGGTGATGTCCGCCTTGCCGTACTCACCGAGGCCGGCGCCCCGGTTGAGCAGCAGGAAGCGGTCGCCGATCGGATAGGCGTGGTGCGGGTTGTGGGTGATGAAGACGACGCCGAGGCCCCGGTCACGGGCCCGGGCGATGTAACGCAGGACGACCCCGGCCTGTTTGACGCCCAGGGCGGAGGTGGGCTCGTCCAGGATGAGCACGCGGGCGCCGAAATGCACCGCTCGGGCGATGGCCACCGACTGGCGCTCGCCGCCGGACAGGGTGCCCACGGGCTGGTCGACGTCGCGGATGTCGATGCCCATGGACCGCAGTTCCTCGCGGACCACCCGTTTGGCCCCGGCCACGTCGAAGCGGCGGAACGGCCCCCGGCCGAGCGTGGGCTCGGAGCCGAGGAAGAAGTTCCGCCAGACCGACATCAGCGGGATCATCGCCAGGTCCTGGTAGAGGGTGGCGATCCCCCGGTCGAGGGCGTCCCGGGGACTGGTGAAGGCGACGGGAACGCCGTCCACCAGGTACTCGCCGGAGTCGGGGGCGTGCATGCCCGCGAGGATCTTGATCAGCGTGGACTTTCCCGCGCCGTTGTCACCGAGGACGCAGGTCACCTCCCCCGCGCACACCCGCGTCGAGACGTCCCGCAGCGCGATCACACCGCCGAACGTCTTGCCCACGGCCCGGACCTCCAGCAGGACGGCGGAGCCCGCGGGGGGCTCATCGGTCGCGGTCAATGTCTCACCTCCTCCGCGTAGCGGCGGACGAACCGGTTGGCGAGAGTGGCCAGCAGCAGCATCGCGCCCAGGAAGAAGGTGAACCAGTCGGCGTCCCAGCCGGCGAAGACGATGCCCTTGTCCGCCATGCCGAAGATCACGGCACCGATCGCGGCGCCGACGGCGGAGCCGTATCCACCGGTCAGCAGGCAACCGCCGATCACCGCGGCGATGATGTAGACGAACTCCTGGCCGATGCCGGAGTTGGCCTGCACCGAGGTGAAGCGCAGCGCCATGATCGAGCCGACCATCCAGGCCGCCACGGCGGTGGTCATGAACAGTGCGATCTTCGTCCGCTCCGCGGGGACCCCGACGGCGCGGGCGGCCTGGTCGTCGCCGCCCACCGCGAAGATCCAGTTTCCCGCGCGGGTCCGGGTGAGCACCCAGGTGGCCAGTGCGGTGACGCCTGCCCACCACAGGATGGCCACCCGGAAGTCGGTCCCGCCGACCGGGATCGTCCCGGCGAACAGGGCCCGCGCCTCCTCGTATCCTTCGGCCCTGCGCAGGCCGCTGACCTGAACGGTCCCGGTGAGGGCCTTGGTGACGCCCAGATTGATCCCCTGGAGCATCAGGAACGTGCCGAGTGTGACGATGAAACTCGGCAGCTTGGTGCGGACCACGATCAGCCCGTTCACGAACCCGATCAGCAGGGCGGCGACGAGGGCGACGAGCATCGCCGCCCAGATCGAGAGTCCGTACCGGGTGGCGAGGATGACCATGATGAGGCCGGTGGTGCCGGTGAGCGCCCCTGCCGACAGGTCGAACTCCCCGCCGATCATCAGCAGCGCGATCGCCACCGCCATGATCCCGAGCGTGGAGGCAGGGTCCAGCCAGTTGGCCACGCCCTCGACCGAGCGGAACGTGGCCGACTGGCTCGCGAAGAACGCGAAGACCACGACCGCGCCGACCACCGCGCCGAGCTCCGGCCGGATCAGCAGCCGCCGGGCCACCCCGATCCGGGCGAGCCGTTCGTCCGCCACCGTCACCGGGTGCCGCTCTCGGCGAGCTTGGCCACCTGCTCGGCGTTGTCCTTGGTGACGAACCCCGGTCCGGTGTTGACCGGCAGGCCCCCGCCGACGGTGTTGAGGTTGTCCTTGTAGAGGGTCAGGAAGGTGATCGGCAACCAGCCCTGGAGATACTGCTGCTGGTCCACCGCGAACAGGATCTCGCCGTCCTTGATGGCGGTGACCACGTCGGCCGACAGGTCGAAGGTGCCGAGCTTGGCGGTGGAGCCGCCGTCGGCGATCGCGTCACGGGCGGCCACGGCCACGGCCGGGTTGAGGGTGAGCACGCCGTTGAGGGAGGTGTCCGACTGGAGCCGGGCCTTGATCTTGGAGGTGGCGTCGGCGAGGTTGCCCACGTCCACCTGGAGCCGTTCGACCGTGCCGCCCAGCCCCGCGGTCGCGCCGTTGCACCGCTGGTCGAGGCCCACGTTGCCGGCCTCGTGGATCACGCAGAGCAGCTTGGAGACCCCCTCGGCCTTGAGCTTCTCCCCCGCGCCGCGCCCCGCCACCTCCTCGGACTGGCCGACGTGGGTGATCGCGCCGAACTCGCGGGACCTGTCGCCGCCGGAGTTGATGGTGATCACCGGAATCCCGGCGGCCACGGCCTTTTCGACCGATTCCTTCAGCGCGTCCGGGTTGGCCATGGAGACCACGACGCCGTCGGCCTTCTGGCTCACGGCCTGGTCGACGAGCTGGGACTGCCGGGCGGGATCCCCGTCGCCCTGGTAACTCACCGTGACCCCGTACCGCCTGCCGGCGGCCTCGGCGCCGTTCTTGACCACGTCCCAGAAGGCGTCTCCCGAACCCGCGTGGGTAATGACCGCGAAAGTACCGCCCTCGGCCGCCGCCGGGCCCGAGGCGGTCGCCGCGCCCGCCGGTTCTCCGCCGCCCTGCCCGTCGGCCTGCCCGCCCGAGCAACCGGTCAGGGCGGAGAACCCCAGCATGGCCGCCACGACCAGCCCTGTTGTCCACTTCATCGGTAACCTCCGTGCGTTGCGTCGCCGGATCTTTCCCGCTTCTGGTTTGTAACCAACGCATTAACTAAATGTCAATGATTTGTCGTGACATTAGGACTTGCAACCGCACAGCATGCCTGAAAGATGGCCAGGTCAGTGATGGTGCGATGGCGTCAACATGTCGCCGGGCGCGAAATTCGAGGAGGGTATCCTGGTCGTGACGACGGCGCCGACCTCCCGGCCGTGGCCTGGGAGAACACCAACTTCACGTTCATCGAGTGAAACGAGGTGGCCCGCCTCGAATGACCTGGGCACCGATATCGACGCCCCAAGCCCTCTCCACCGAATTCCCGGCACGCGGCGATTCTCCCGCCGTCGGGCACTTGCCTTCGCTCCAGAAAAGACTATATTTGCCATAATATTAGTAGGAATTAAGGGTAATGTGATGCCCATGCCGGATTTCCTCACGATCGGGGCGCCGAAATCAGGGACCACCGCGCTGCACGCGGCGCTGGCCCGGCACCCGGGGCTCTTCCTGTCACCGGTGAAGGAACCGAAGTTCTTCCTCACCGACGGCCCACCGCCGACCCGCGGCGGGCCCGGAGACGTTCAGACCTACCGCGAGCACATCTGGCGGCGAGAGGATTACGAGGCCCTCTTCAGCGCCGCCCCACCGGGCACGCTGACCGGCGAATCCACCCCGCTCTACCTCTACGACCTGGCGGCGCAGCGGCGCATCAGGGCCGCGATCCCCGACGCCAGGCTCATCGTGGTGCTCCGCGACCCCGTGGAGCGGGCCCACTCCAACTGGACCCACCTGTGGTCGGCCGGGCTGGAGCCGATCGGCGACATCCTGCGGGCCTGTGAGGAGGAGCAACGCCGGATCGCGGCGGGCTGGGCGCCGTTCTGGCACTACCGCGGGCTCGGCAGGTACGGCGAGCAGCTGGCGCACCTGTTCACCCTGTTCCCCCGCGAACAGGTTCTGGTCTTCCGCTACCGGGACCTGGTCGACCGGCCCGCCGAAACCCTGGACCGGATCTGCCGCTTCCTCGGGGTCGAGACCGGTGTCATCACCGAGGTTCCCCGGGAGAACGTGACCGCGCACCCGGAGTCGACGCGCGGGCACCGCGTGCTGTCCCGGGCGTTGCGCGTCGGGTCGGCGGTCGGCCGGTTCCTGCCGTCGAGGGTGAGCGGAGTCCTGACCGATCCGCTGGAGCAGCGGCTGCAGCAGCGGGCGCGCTCTCGCCAGCCTCTGACCTGGGACCAGCGGGAGCAGCTGATCGGTTACTTCGCCAAGGACGTGGCGCTGCTCCAGAAGGTGACCGGCGAGGACTTCAGCGACTGGCTACGTCCTCGCGAGCGCTCCGGCGGACTGGTGGGCACCCGCCCCGCCGGCCAGCGCCAGGCCCGCAACGGGCGCCCGCAGCCGTAGCGCGGAGCCCGTACCGCGACGAACCACGCGGTACCGGAGCCCGTACGCCCCGCCGGTGTCCGGCGCGGGGCCCGTGCGGCGCGGCGGCGCCGCACGGGAGGTCGCGCGCCCTCGTCAGCGGAGTTCGGTGCGGAGCTCGTGCGCCCCGTCGGCGCGGGTGTACTCGTAGTAGAGCCGCCGCCCGCCCTCCGGCAGGTCCACGATGTCCAGGTAGCGCAGGCCACCGCCCGCGTGCGGCGAGGCCGCGGCGGGCACGGCACCGACCGGGGTCAGCACCGCCGGGTCGACACCGACGGCCACACCGGTCTTCTCCTCGTAGTTCTCCGCCGCGGTGGCCCGGCCGTCGTAGAAGGCCACCACCTGGTCGCCCAGGAAACGGACCGCGGCGATCCGCGCCCCCCGGGCGTCCCAGAGGCCGGGACGGCCGCTGAGCGCCGTGCCCTGCCAGATCCATTCGAGCCCGTCGGCGCTGGTGGCGTAGTCGCTCACCATCTGGTCGGCCTCCTCGGGCTCGGCCAGCGGGTGGCAGGAGGCCCACAGGTGCCACATGTCGCCCCGCCGTACGATCACCGGGTCCTTGACGCCCGTCTTCGGGTCGCCGGGCAGCACCATCCGGCGGTTCCCGGGGTCGAAGCCGGACGGGTCGTCGGCCTCCAGCACCTCCACCCGCCAGTGTTTGGTGCCGTAGGTGGCGCAGCTCAGGTAGAGCCGCCAGCGGCCTTCCGGAGTACGGACCAGCGTGGGCCGCTCCAGCGACTCGGTGTCCATCTCCTGCCGGCCGATCGTGAGGATGGTCTCGAACCGCACGCCGTCCGAGGATCGGGCGACGGCGACGGCGTAACCGCGCCCCTCACCGATCGGCCGGCGCAGCCGGTACGCGAGATAGATCAGCCCGTCGCTCGCCACCGCGCTCGGGGCACCCGCCCAGTGGCCTTCGCCCGGCTCCGCCGGTTCGATCGCCACCGCCGAACGTTCGGGGTCGGGAAGGAAGTCCTCGATAGTCAGCACGGCACCGACGTTAGGCAAGGCTTGCGCAGCACTCACGGAGAATCACCAATCATGGTCACGAGTTTTGGTCACCCTTGGACAATCGATGAGGGCAGATCGTCTTCAGGGCCTCCCGCGCGAGAGCGCCGGCGGCTGCTGCCCCTTTTCGAGGAGGGGCGCGATCCGGCGTGCCGGATTCGGCGTCGGGGGGCGGACGCGGGGGGTCGGATTCGGCGTCGAGGGGCGGACGCGGGGGGTCGAGCCCGGGAAAGGGCCCGATGTTCGACGGTACCTCCTGCCGGAGGGTGCCTCGAAGCGGGAATCGACGCTGGTCACGCCACATCTCCTGTGCTGGTGGGCTTCGCGCGCCGACACGGTCTTCAGGATCCTCAGGAACTGCGGAGGGTCGCGCTGGGCAGCGGAATGGCGGGGAACGGGTTGTCGGGGGGCAGGATGAGCCGCCGGGCCTCCGCCGGGCGCGCGGTGGCGTCCAGGTGAAGGAGCGCGGCTCCGATCCCGGCCGCGCCGACCATGTAGCCGGTGTCGGCGGTGACCTCCCAGGGCCGCAACCGCCGATAGGCCTGGTACCAGCGGGAGCCCTGATCATCGTGGCCGGTGGCCCGCCCGATCAGGTTCGCCCCCAGCGCGTGGGCGAGTTCCAGGTGTGTCTGACGACCGGTGGCCGCCCAGAGCCCGACGAACAGCTCCAGCAGCCCGGCCGCGCCACAGCACTGGCAGGCCGCGTTCCAGTAGCCGTCCGTCTGGCGGGCGGGCACGCCGCTGACGGCGATCCCTCTGGCCAGCCGCTCGACCCAGTCGAGATCGGCGGCGTCGCCCGCCACCCGGTGCAGTTCGTAGAACATCCGCGCGACCCCGGCGGAGCCGGAGCAGAAGCCGAGGTAGTGCAGGTCACGGCCCTGCGGGAGGTGGTGAGGGATCATCGCGCATCGTTCGGTGACGGTGCTGACCGCCCGGACGAAGTCGGCCCCCCTCCTGGCGGCGCCCAGGAAGGCGTTCTCCCCGGTCACGCCGTACAGGCGGGCGAGCAGGAAGGCGGTGCCGGCCGTACCGGACAGGAAACCCGGCGTGACGGCGTCCAGCGGAAGGTCGGCGCATGCGCCCTCGCCGAAGCGGTGGCCGGGCACGACGAGGGTGGCGATTCGGGCGCCGGCCTCGACCGCGAGTTCCTGGTAGGCGGGCACTCCCAGAATGCCCGCGGCGTGCAGGAGGCCGAGGATGATCCCGCCGTCGCCGCGCTGGGCGGGGTCGCCGGTCCAGCCCAGGCCGCCGTCGATCGGGCGGGCGCTGCGCGCGATGTGGTCGGCGACGGCCCCGGCCTCGATCTCGAAGGAGTCGTCGCCGGTGGCCCATCCGGCCTCGGCGAGCACGAACATCACCCCCGCCAGGCCGTGGTGGAGGGAGAGGTCGGCCTGGTCCCGCCAGGTGGCGGTCAGGTATCGGGCTCCGGCCCTCGCGTCGACGAGGTAGCTCTGGTCTCCCGTGGCCGCGGCGAGTTCGAGGAAGAACAGGACGATCCCGGCCGCTCCGGAGTACAGCGACAGCGGGTGGTCGGGCATGGCGGCCCGGCCGCGGGGGTCGGGGTTGGCTCGCCAGTGACGGCCCCGCTCGTCGTCCACGGCCGCCGAACGGATCCAGCTCGCGGCCCTGACCGCGGTGACCAGTGGGTTCTCGGCCCCCGGTTCCGGGCTCATGGCTGCTCCTTCGTGTGGCGAGACCATTACCTTACCCGCATTTCCTACAGGTTCAATGGGTAATTCTGATACCCAGGATACTCACCATGTCGCGCGGCGTCATCCTCCCGGTTATACCCACCGTCCGGGTCGGGCCACATCCCATGAACCGACACTACTGCCGTAGGCGGCCTCCGCCCACCCGGGCGTGTCTCCGCCAAGCAGAAGCGGTCATTTGTCATGACATTCTGATGTCCGATAGCCTGATCACGGAGCGTAAATACGGGAGGGCGGATGACCGCGAAGCTCGCCATCGATCTCGACCGGGCCAGCCCGATCCCGCTGTACTTCCAGGTCGCCGAGCAGATCTCCGAGGCCATCCGGCGTGGCGACCTGCCCCCCGGCTCCCGGCTGGACAACGAGATCCTGCTCGCCGACCGGCTCGGCCTGTCCCGGCCGACCGTGCGCCAGGCGATCCAGTATCTCGTCGACAAGGGCCTGCTGGTGCGCAAGAGAGGCGTCGGCACCCAGGTGGTCCACGGCCAGGTCAAGCGCTCGGTGGAACTCACCAGCCTCTACGACGACCTGCGCAGGGCCGGTCAGGAGCCCGCCACCCGGGTGCTGACCCTGGAGCCCGCACCGGTCCAGGAGGACATCGCCGCGATCCTCGGGGTCACGATCGGCACGGAGATGCTGCGCGTGGAGCGGATCCGCTACGCCGCCGGAGAGCCGCTGGCGCTGCTGCACAACTGGCTGCCCATCGGCCTCGCCCCGCTGACCGCCGAGAACCTCTCGGAACGCGGGCTCTACGAGCTGCTGCGCGCGGCCGGGGTGCGGATGCGCGTGGCGAACCAGCGCATCGGAGCGCGCGCGGCCACCGCGACCGAGGCCGGACTGCTCGGCGAGCGACGTGGCGCGCCGCTTCTCACCATGCTCCGCACCACCTACGACGACCAGGGCAGGGCCGTTGAGTACGGCTCCCACGTCTACCGGGCCTCGCACTATTCCCTGGAGGTCACGCTCATCGAGCGCTGACCGGCCCGAACCGCCCTCCACCAGGTCAAACCCCGTAAAAATAGCTTTGACCTGGTGGTTCTTCCGTGCACCGCTTCATCCTGCGGGAAGAGGACACGTAGGATCAACATGGAGGAAGCATGCCATGACCTCAGATCCAGGACAGGGCAATGCGCGGCCGGAGGAGTGAGTGGGCGGCGGTCCTCAAACTGCTGAGAACCGTCTCAAGTGCGCACCAGAGCGTCACGCTCGTCGAGGGCGAGCCGGGGATAGGGAAAAGCCTTCTCCTCCTCGAAGCCGCGAGCGTCGCCTCCGCGCGAGGAATCGCGGTGGCGGCCGGACGGGCCGACCAGCTGGGGCGGCTGATGCCGCTGGGACCGCTGCTGTCCGCCCTGGAGGAGTCACCGGCGCCCATCATCACCGCCAGGCACACCTTCCCCTTTCCCGAGGGCTCCGGCCTGCTGTTGTGGCTGGCCGAGCAGGTTCAGACCTCGCTGAAGGAGAGAACCGACTCCGGACCGCTGCTCGTCACCCTGGACGATCTCCAGTGGGCCGATCCGGCCACGCTCATGGCTCTGCGGACGTTGCCCGCGCGGCTGGCGTCGCGTCCCGTGTCGTGGCTCCTGGCCCGCCGCACCGCCCCGGGCCACGACGACGCCGACCGGCTGTTCGACCTGCTGGAGGAGGAGGGTGCCACCCGGATCCTCCTGCACCCGCTCGACGACGGCGCGGTGGCCGAGCTGTCCGCCGACGTGCTGGGCGCTCCCGCCGGGGAGGAACTGGCCGTGCTGGCCGCTCAGGCCGGCGGCAACCCGCTCCTGCTCTCCGAACTCCTCACCGGGCTGCGTGAGGAGAACTGCGTCCGCGTCGAGGGCGGTGTCGCCCGGCTGACCGGGTCGGCGCTGCCACGGCGCGTCCACACCGCCGTGCGGCGGCGCCTGGACGAGCTCGGCACCAAGACCCGGCACCTGCTGGAGGCCACGGCGGTGCTCGGGCGCTCGTTCTCGCCGACGTACGCGGCCGAACTGCTCGGCGAGACTCCGACCGCGCTGCTTCCCGCGCTCAGGGAGGCGCTGGCGGCGGGCGTGCTCGTCGCCACCGCGGACGAACTGGTGTTCAGGCACGAACTGCTGTGGCGATCGGTCGTCGAGAGGGTGCCCCCGCCGGTACGGCAGGCGTTGCACCACCAGATCGAGCACAACCCGCCCACCCGCCCGACCCCCGCGTACCGGCGTTCCGGCGGCTCCGGCGGCTCCACGGCCGGGTCTCCGGTGGACCTGTCCTTGCTGGCCTGGGACGAGGGCAGGCTCTCGCACGCTCTCGATCTGGCCCGTGAAGCCGTGGAACGACCGGCCGACGGATGCCGCCCCCAGCCGCGGACCGTCCTGGCGACGATGCTGGCCGATCTCTGGCTCCTCGACGAGGCGGAGACGGCGGCGGCGAGCGCCGAGGCGGAGGCGGTGGGACAGCCCTTGTGGGCCGCCGGGATCGCCGTCCTCCGCGCCCGGCTGGCCCTCGCCGCGGGCCGGCTCGACAGCGCGATCGAGCGGGCCGAGACCGGCCTGACCGCCGCGGGCGTCCTGGGCGATCCGGCCCTCGTCTCCTCGGCCGTGGCGGTGCTCGGCCTGGCGTCGCTGCGCGCGGGCGACCTTCCCCGCGCCGTCAGGTTCATGGAAAGGGATCCGGCCGGGTCGGCCCGGGGCATGGCGCCGTACGCGCGGTTCCGCTCGGAGCTGACGGCCGGGCGAATCAGCGAGGCGCGTGACGGAGCGGAGGCCGCGATGAGCTCGCTCGGCCAGGTCTACGACGCGCTGCCCGGCCATACCGGGGCGCTGACCTGCGATCCCACCGCCGCGGCGTGGCTGGTACGGGTGGCGATGGCGACCGGCGACCCGCAGCGGGCCGACGCCGTCGTCGACGCGGCCGAGCACCTCGCCTGGAACAATCCCACCCTGTCCGGTCCCGCGGTGGCCGCCGTCCACGCGCGGGGCCTGCGCGACCACGACCCCGACGCGCTGGGCCGGGCCGCCGCCGGGCACGCCGGCGCGTGGGCCAGGGCCTCGGCGGCGGAGGATCTCGGCGTGCTGCTCAGCGTGGACCACGGCTCCCGCGACCTGGCCGTCGACCGTCTCAACGACGCGCTCACCTGGTACGGAGCCGCGGACGCCACGCGTGACGAGGCGCGGGTGCGGGGCAGGCTGCGGGCGCTGGGCGAGCGCCGCCGTCACTGGGTGAGGACCGATCACCCCGTATCGGGGTGGGCCAGCCTGACCGGTACCGAGCACGCGGTCTGCGATCTGGTCGCCCAGGGGCTGACGAACCGGGAGACCGCCGAGCAGATGTTCATCAGCGAGCACACCGTCGCCTTCCATCTGCGCCAGGTCTTCCGCAAGCTGAACATCCGCTCGCGCGTCGAGCTGGCCAGACGCTCCGCGGAGGAGAGCGTTCATCCGAGGGGCTGAGACGCCTCGCGTGCGACGTGCTCGTGCACCAGCCGGACCGCCATCGCACCCTCACCCACGGCCGAGGCGACCCGCTTGACCGACTGGCTTCTGACGTCGCCCGCCGCGAAGACGCCCGGCAGGCTGGTCTCCAGGGGCAGGCCGTCGTCGAACCCGGTGAGAACGAATCCCTTGTCGTCGAGGGCGAGGGCGGGAGCGAGCCAGGCCGTGCACGGGTCCGCGCCGATGAACACGAACATGGCCCGCGTGAGCAGACGCGTCCGCTCTCCGGTCTGATTGTTCTCGGCGATGACGGCCTCCAGGCCGTCGGTGCCGACGAGCTTGCACACCTCGGTGTGGAGCATCACGTCCACCCGGGGATTGTTCTTGATCCGATCAGTGAGATAGTGCGACATGTCCTGCTCGAGGGCTTCGCCGCGGATGAGCAGGCGCACCGAGGAGGCGTGCTCGGACAGGAAGATCGTCGCCTGGCCGGCCGAGTTTCCACCGCCCACCACCACGACCTGTTCGCCCTTGCAGAGCCCGGCCTCGGCCAGGGTCGCGGCGTAGTACACGCCGTTGCCCTCGAAGTCCTCCAGCCTCGGCACCGCCGGCTTGCGGTAGCGCGCTCCGGTGGCGATGATCACCGTGCGACCGTGGACCGGCGGCCCCTCGCCGAGGCCCACGGTGTAGTGGCCGTCCCGCCGCTCCAGCCAGGCGGCCTCGGCCGGGAGCCCGAAGGACGCGCCGAACTTCTCGGCCTGGACGACGGCCCGCTCGGTGAGTTCGGCGCCGGAGATGCCCAGGGGGAAGCCGAGATAGTTCTCGATGCACGAGGAGGTGCCCGCCTGCCCACCGAGCGCGACCGCGTCGAGCATCACCGTGCTCAGCCCTTCCGACGCTCCGTACACCGCCGCCGCCAGGCCCGCCGGGCCCGCCCCCACGATGACGAGGTCGGCGACGGTCTCCGGCGCGGCCGGCATGGGCAGGCCGACGGCGCGGGCCAGCTCGGCGTTGCCGGGATTGCGCAGGACCCGGGTGCCGCCCAGGATCACGATCGGGGTCTGCTCCGACGTGATGCCGAGGTTCCGGATCAGCGCCTCCGCGTCCTTGTCCTCCTCCAGGTCGATCCACCGGTGCGGCAGCCGGTTCCTGGCGGCGAACTCGCGTAGCCTCCGGGTGTCGGGCGAGTAGCGGGAGCCGATGCCCCTCAGGCCCGACCCACTGGTGATCAGCAACGAGCGGCGGATGATGTAGGCCCGCAGGACCAGGTCCCCCAGCTCGCAGTCGCGGGCGACGATCTCCCGCAGGCGCCAGGCCGGAACCGCCAGGACCTCACCCGCCTCGCAGGCGACCGACGCCAGGAAGGCCTTCAGGCCCGTGAGCAGCCCCAGCTCGCCGAGGAAGCGACCGGGCCCGTGCACCCAGGTCACCTGCTCGTCGTCGACGCCGGCCACCTTCCCCGCCAGGATGACGAAGAACTCCGGGTAGTCCTCGCCCTGCCTGATCAGGACGTCGCCCACCCGGGTGGGCCGGCGGGTTCCGTAGGGTGTGAGCCTGTCGATCTGCTCGTCGCTCAACCGGGGAAATGCTCCGTGATGGTCGGGCGTCTCCGTGAACGTGTCCATCTCAGCCATCCTTCCCGCCTGCCGTCGCACCCGCCGAGGCGAGCGCGCCCTCCACCCAGGTGCGCAGTTCGGTGACCGGCGCGGCGCCCGCCGCGATCGCGGGCACGCGGTTCTTCTTCCCGCAGTTCTTGCACTGCACGATGCGCGATGACATGGCCGGTCCTCCTCATTCGTAGGTGACCACGAGTTCTCCGCCGGCGAGGCCGACCCGGATCACGGAGCCCTCCTGGGCCTCCCCTGTGATCAGCGCACGTCCGATGCGGGTCTCGACCTCCCTCGCGATGAACCGGCGCAGCGGGCGGGCGCCGTACACGGGGTCGTATCCCCGCTCGGCGATGTACCTGAGCGCGTCCTCGGAGACCTCCAGCCGGATCCCCCGCCGGTCGAGCCGGCCGCGCAGCTCGCCGAGCATGAGGTCGACGATGCGCTCGATCTCCTCGGGGGTGAGCGGCTTGAAGATCACGATGTCGTCCACCCGGTTGAGGAACTCGGGACGGAAGCGGGAGCGCAGCTCCGCCATGACCTGCTGCTTGGCGTCCTGTTTGATCTCGCCCCCCGGGGTGACGCCCTCCAGGAGGTAGATGGAGCCGATGTTGGAGGTCATGATCAGGACGGTGTTGCGGAAGTCGACGGTCCTGCCCTGCGCGTCGGTGAGCCGCCCGTCGTCCAGCACCTGGAGCAGCGTGTTGAAGACGTCGGAATGCGCCTTCTCCACCTCGTCGAACAGCACGACGGAGTAGGGCTTGCGTCGTACGGCCTCGGTGAGCTGACCGCCCTCCTCGTATCCGACGTAGCCCGGAGGCGCGCCGACGAGGCGGCTGACCGTGTGCCGCTCCTGATACTCGCTCATGTCGATGCGGACCATGTTGTCCTCGGTGTCGAACAACGCCTCCGCGAGCGCCTTGGCCAGCTCGGTCTTGCCGACCCCCGTCGGGCCCAGGAAGATGAACGATCCGATCGGCCGGCGCGGATCCTTGATGCCGGAACGGGCCCGGATGACGGCGTCGGCCACCAGCTGCACCGCCTCGTCCTGGCCGATCACCCGCTCGTGCAGGATCTCGTCGAGGCGCAGCAGCTTCTCCCGCTCCCCCTCCTGCAGGCGGCTCACCGGGATGCCCGTCCACCTGGAGACGATCATCGAGATCTCGTCGTCGGTGACGACCTCGCGCAGCAGGCGCGCGACGCCCTGCTTGTTGAGCAGACGTTCCTCCTCGGTCCGCAGCCGCCGTTCGAGCTCGGGCAGCTTGCCGTGCCGCAGCTCGGCCGCGCGGTTGAGGTCGTAGTCGCGCTCGGCCCGCTCGGCCTCGGCGCGCACCTGCTCCATCTCGCTGCGCAGGGCCTGGACCGTGCGCAGCGCCTGGCGTTCGGCCTCCCACTGCGCGCGCATGGCATCGGCCCCGGCGCGCAGGTCGGCGAGCTCCCTGCGCAGCTCCTCCAGGCGGGCCCTGCTCGCGGTGTCCTCCTCCTTGGCGAGTGCGGTCTCCTCGATCTCCAGCCGCATCACCCGGCGGGTGAGCTCGTCGAGCTCGGCCGGCATGGAGTCGATCTCCGTACGGAGCATCGCGCAGGCCTCGTCCACCAGGTCGATGGCCTTGTCGGGAAGGAACCTGTCGGAGATGTAACGGTGGCTCAGCACGACGGCGGCCACCAGGGCACTGTCCTGGATCTTCACCCCGTGGAAGACCTCCAGCCGCTCGCGCAGGCCACGCAGGATCGACACGGCGTCCTCGACCGAGGGCTCGTCGATCATCACCGGCTGGAAGCGGCGCTCCAGGGCGGCGTCCTTCTCGACGTGTTTGCGATACTCCCCGAGGGTCGTCGCCCCGATCATGTGCAGCTCGCCGCGGGCGAGCATGGGTTTGAGCATGTTGCCCGCGTCCATGGCGCCCTCCGCCGCGCCGGCGCCCACCACCGTGTGCATCTCGTCGACGAAGAGCAGGATCCGCCCCTCGGAGGCCTTGACCTCGCTCAGCACCGCCTTCAGGCGTTCCTCGAACTCACCCCGGTACTTGGCGCCGGCCACGAGCGAGCCCATGTCGAGGCTGAAGATCGTTTTTCCTTTGAGTCCCTCGGGCACGTCCCCGTTGTCGATCCGCTGGGCGAGACCCTCCACGATGGCGGTCTTGCCCACTCCGGGATCGCCGACCAGGACGGGGTTGTTCTTGGTCTTGCGGGACAGGATCTGTATGACACGGCGGATCTCGGCGTCGCGCCCGATGACCGGGTCGAGTTTGCCCGCCGTCGCGTCGGCCACCAGATCGCGCCCGTACTTCTCCAGCGCCTCGTAGGCGACCTCGGGCATCGCCGACGTCACCCGCTGGTTACCCCGGATCGAGGTGAGCGCCTTGAGGAAGTTGTCCCTGCTCAGCCCCCTCTGGTGCAGCAGCCATCCGGCGGCGGTCTCGTTCCCCTCCTCTATCAGGGCGATGAGCAGGTGCTCGACCGAGACGTACTCGTCCTTGAGCCGGTCGGCCTCGCGCTTGGCCGCCTCCAGCAGGCGTGACAGCCGCTGCGTCACGTAGACCTGGCCGGGCTCGGCCCCGGGCCCGCTGACCCGGGGCCTGCGGCTCAGCTCGGCCTCCAGCTCCTCCCTGAGCCGGTTGGGGTCGGCGTCGGCGGCGAGCATAAGACGGGGTATCAGCCCCTCAGGCTGGTCGAGCAACGCCAGCAGCAGGTGCTCACCGTCGACTTCGGTATGACCGAAGCGAAGGGCCTTGGTCTGGGCGTCGTGCAGCGCTTCCTGCGACTTCTGCGTCAGCTGGTTCAGGTCCACGAAGAGCCTCCTTGGGGCCGGGAACGGTCGCGCAGGGCGGCCTCCAGTTCGGCGATGCGGTCCAGCAGATGCACCACGAGGCCGAGAGCGGCGTAGTTGAGCGAGAATCCCGCGCGCAGGCGCTGAACCCGCGCCATGACCCGCAGTTCAGGTATCGGGAACCACAGGCGGCCGGCGGCGTCGCGCTGAGCTTCGAGCACGCCGAGAACGACGAGGCGGCGCACCAGCTCCGGATGGGTCCCGGTGGCTCTGGCGAACGTCTCCAGGTCCAGCCGGTCCGGCCTGGTGAGGGAGTAGGTCATCACCGCCTCCTCGGATCGAACGTCGAGACCGCGGCGAGCCGCTCGAACAGGTGCCGCTCCTCTTCCGACAGCCGTGGCGGAACCATGATCCGCACCTCGGCGTACAGGTCACCCGGCTTGCCCCGGGAGCTGGGCATCCCCCTGCCGCGCAATCGCAGCCGCCGGCCGCTGGACGTGCCCGCGGGCACCTTGACCTTGGCCTCGCCCCCCGGGGTCTCGACCACGACGGAGGCGCCGAGCGCCGCCTCCCACGGGGTGACGGGGAGGTTGACGTAGATGTCGCGGCCCTTGACCCGGTAGCGGGGATGCGGCGCGATCCTGACGATCAGGTAGAGGTCGCCGGCGGGAGCCCCGTCACCGCCCCTGCCTCCCTGCCCGGCCAGCCTGATGCGCTGCCCGTCGGTCACACCCGCGGGAATCCCGACCTCCAGCCTGCGCGAGTCGCCCAGGACGATCGAACGCCGGCCGCCGTGGTAGGCCTCCTCCACGGTCAGCTCGATCTCGGCCTCCTGATCGGCGCCGGGGATCGGCCCCCAGTTCCGGCCCGCCCGGCCCCCGCGACCGGTGAAGATGCCTCCGAGGAGATCCTCGAGGTCGATGTCCTGGGCGAACCCCCCGCCGAACCCCGCGGCCCCTGCCCCTGCCCTGCCCTGCCCGGCCCGGCCTCGGGCGCGCGCCCAGGTCTCCGGGTCCACGCCCTCGGGCACCTGGCGGAAGTCGGCGCCGAACGCGTCGTAGCGGCGCCGGGTCGCCGGGTCGGACAGGACGCTGTAGGCCTCCGACGCCTCCTTGAACCGATCCTCGGCGGCCGGGTCCTTGTTGACGTCGGGATGGTTGTCCCGTGCCAGCTTCCGGTAGGCGCGCTGGATCTCGTCCTGGCTCGCGTTTCTCGGCACCCCGAGGATCTCGTAGAAGTCGCGTCCGGGGGGCATCATTCCCCCTTGGCCACCACGACCATCGCGGGCCGCAGCTGCCGTTCGCCGTCTCCGTAGGCAGGCCTTATCACGTGCAGGACGGTTCCTTCGGGGGCGTCCTCCTGCGTGAGCACGGCCACCGCCTCGTGCCTGGCCGGGTCGAACATCGTCCCGGCGTCGTCGCGGCGGGCGAAGCCGAGGCGGGAGAGCACGTCCTGGGCCTGGTCCCGGATCGCTTTCAGCCCCTCGACGATCGACGCGGGATCGGTCTCCGCGTGTTCGAGGGCGCGTTCCAGGTTGTCCAGGACGGGCAACCACTCGGCGGCCGCCCGTGCCTGTTCGTCGGCCCGCACCCGCTCAACGTCCCGGATAACGCGTTTGCGAAGGTTGTCCAGGTCTGCCAGAGCGCGTCGCCAGCGGTCCTCCAGGTCGGAGACCTGTGTCTGGAGCTCCTCGATCCGCTGCCGAAGCCCTGCCGCATCCGGTCCGGTGCCGGTCTCCGGCTCAGCTCCCCGCTCCCGCGCGGCGCCGGTCTCCGGTTCAGTCATCCGCTCCGGCCCGATGCCGGCGCCCGGACCGGCCCTCCGCTCCCGCGCGGTGCCTTCGTCCGGGACGGCGTGCTCGGTGCGCCCGGTTTCCCTTGGTTCGGATCGCTCATTCATTGGTCGTGAACTCCGCATCGATGACGTCGTCGTCGTTCCCGCCCTGACCGCCCTGACCGCCCTGGCCACCCTGAGCTCCCTGAGCGCCTTCTCCCGGCCGGCCGGGACCGCCCGAAGGGCCGGAGGCCGACGCTCCGAGGCTGTGGTACGACTGCTGCAGGTCGGTCGTGAGAGCCCGGAGCCGATCGAGCGGAACCTCCTGCTTGACCGCCTCGCGGGCGTCGGTCACCAGCATCTCGGCCCGCGCCTTCTCATGGACGGGCACCGCGTCCCCCAGCTCCGCCAGGCGCCGTTCCACCTGGTAGGCGACGCTGTCGAGCTCGTTGCGCGCGTCGATCAGCTGCCGCAGCCGCTGGTCCTCGTCACGGTGCCGCTCGGCGTCGGCGACCATCCGCTCGACCTCGTTCTGGTCCAGGGTCGAGCTCTCGGTGATGGTGATGCGCTGCTCGGCGCCGGTGTCCTTGTCCTTGGCGGAGACGTTCAGGATCCCGTTGGCGTCGATGTCGAAGGTCACTTCGATCTGGGGTACGCCGCGCGGCGCCGGCCTGATGTTCTCCAGTCGGAACCGTCCGAGGACCCGGTTGTCGGCGGCGCGCTCACGCTCGCCCTGCAGCACCACGACGTCCACGGCGGTCTGGTTGTCCTCCGCGGTGCTGAACACCTCGGAGCGGCGGGCCGGAATTGTGGTGTTCCGCTCGATGACCTTGGTCATGATCCCACCGAGTGTCTCGATGCCCAGCGAGAGCGGCGTCACGTCGAGCAGGACGACGTCCTTCACCTCGCCCTTGATGACGGCCGCCTGCACCGCGGCGCCCAGCGCCACGACCTCGTCGGGGTTGACCGTCATGTTCGGGTCCTTGCCTCCCGTCATGCGGCGCACCAGGTTCTGTACGGCGGGCATCCTGGTCGAGCCGCCCACCAGGATCACCTCGTCGATGTCGTCGGCGGTGAGCTTGGCGTCGGACATGGCCTGCTGGACCGGACCCTTGCAGCGCTCGACGAGATCGGCGGTGATCTCCTCGAACGTCGCCCGCCTGAGCGTGGTGTTCAGGTGCTTGGGCCCCGAGGCGTCCGCGGTGATGAAGGGCAGGCTGACCTGCGTCTGGGTGACCGAGGACAGCTCGACCTTGGCCTTCTCCGCCGCCTCGAACAGCCTCTGCAGGGCCTGGGGGTCGCTGCGCAGGTCGATGCCGTTGTCCCGCTGGAACTCGTCGGCGAGATGGTCGACGATGCGCCGGTCGAAGTCGTCCCCGCCCAGGTGGGTGTCACCCGCGGTCGCGAGCACCTCGACGACACCCTCACCGACGGTGAGGACGCTGACGTCGAAGGTCCCGCCGCCCAGGTCGAAGACCAGCACGGTCTCGTTCTCCTTGCGGTCCAGGCCGTAGGCGAGGGCCGCCGCGGTCGGCTCGTTGATGATCCGCAGCACCTCAAGACCCGCGATCTTTCCCGCGTCCTTGGTCGCCTGGCGCTGGGAGTCGTTGAAGTAGGCGGGCACGGTGATGACGGCCTCGGTGACCTTCTCCCCGAGGAACTTCGAGGCGTCGTCCACGAGCTTGCGCAGGACCGCGGCGGCGATCTCCTCGGGCGCGTACGACTTTCCGTAGACCGTGAAACGAACGGCCCCGTCCGGCCCCGAGACCACGTCGAACGACACGGCGTTCAGCTCGCTGGCGACCTCGTCGTGGCGGCGGCCGATGAAACGCTTGGCCGAATAGATCGTTCCCTTGGGGTTGAGGATCGCCTGGCGGCGGGCCAGTTGCCCTACCAGACGCTCTCCCTGCTCGGTGAACGCCACCACCGACGGCGTCGTGCGCGCCCCCTCGGAGTTGGGAATCACCGTGGGTTTGTCACCTTCCATCGCGGCGATGACCGAGTTGGTGGTGCCAAGGTCGATTCCAACTGCTTTAGCCATTTTGGCCTCCTGTTTGCGCCGACCCTCGCGTATGCGCCGATATCGACACCTACATGCGCTGTGACGCCGACACTCGCCGGGCGGTGGCGGCGCCGCGTCCTCAGAACCGACGGTTCCATGCCTCGATGGGCCGCATGCCGGAGCGGCCGGGTACGGCAGACCTCGTGAACGGACTCCCCCGTCTTCGTCCGGCTCGGCCCTCAGGGGGTCTCTCCGGCCGCGGCGGCGAACCCGGCGTCCGGCTCCCGGGGGTGCGAACGGTTCCGTCCGCACCGCCGTCCCTCACCGGAGGTTCTCCCACCTTGCGCGAAGCCTCCGTTATGGGAGGTCTCTCATGTTGCCGGAAGCCTCTCGCTGCACCTGGGGCAGGCCGGCGTCGAGCAGCTTGCGCGCCTCGACCGCGTGCTCGGCCGTGACCAGGACCTCGTAACGCTCGGCGACCAGGGAACTGGAGGAGAGGAAGTCCCGTTTCCCTCCGGTGAGCGCGTGGGCGATCAGCCCGAAGATCGCTCCCGCTATGGCGCCCCAGATCAGACCCCACAGGGGCAGGGCGATCGGGAAGCCCCTGGCGAAGATCGCGAAGAACAGGCCGATCAGCAGACCGAACCAGGCACCCGAGGCGGCGCCCATCCCGGCCGCCCGCAGAGAGGTCAGCCGCCCGAGCACCTGTTCGATGAGCCGGAGGTTCACTCCGACGATCATCGTGTGCTCGACCGGGAACCGCTGGTCCGACAGATAGTCCACGGCCCGCTGGGCCTCGGCATAGGTATGGAAGGTGGACACGGGCTCGTGGCCGGTCAGAGTGATATCAGGTCGCATGGCGCTTCCCTTCACGGTGATTCCTCCTACCCACCGTGACCGCACCGCGGCGATCGCACATCCCCAGGTCTGGTAATCAGTCCGCCGGCTTCAAGCCTCCTGCGCGGCCGTTTTCGCCGCTCTGCGCCTGACGAACAGCATGGTCCCGGCACCGACCAGCACCGCGGCCGCCAGCCCCGCCCAGGAGACGCCCTTGAGCCACTTCTCCGCGACCCTGCCCAGGTAGTAGACGACCGCGGTGGTCCCGCCCGCCCAGACGATCCCGCCGAGCACGTTGGCGATCAGGAACTTCCAGTACGGCATCCGGACCGCACCCGCGAGCGGACCGGCCAGGATGCGCAGCAGCGCGACGAACCGGCCGAAGAACACCGTCCACATGCCGTAACGCTGGAAGTATCGCTCCGCCCTGCCGATGTGCCCCGGACCGAAATGCTTGGGGAACCTGCGGCCCAACCGGTCGAACATGGGCCTGCCGCCCTTGCGGCCGATGGCGTAGCCGATCGAGTCACCGACGATGGCTCCGGCGCTCGCGCAGACGCCCACCCAGATCGGGTCGACCGCCCCCTGCGCCGCCAGCAGCGCGGAACTGACCAGCACGATCTCCCCGGGCAGCGGAATGCCCAGGCTCTCCACCCCGATCACCAAACCGACCAGGAGACAGATCCACAGCGGAGAGATCGCCTGGAGCCACGCGTCGACATGCATGACAGACACCTTATTGCGGCGTCCCGACCGCCCCTCTCAGGCCGGGGCGGAGCCCGACGCCACGATCTCCCTCACCACGGAGGCGCCGACGGCCGGGCGGTACCGGAAACCACGGCTCACTCTTTACCCGGCGCCAGACCGTGCCGGAAGGCGTAGGTCACCGCCTGGGCTCGGTCCCGCAGGCCCGCCTTGGCGAACAGATTGTTGACGTGGGTCTTGACCGTCGCCTCGGAGATGAACAGCTCGCCGGCGATCTCCCCGTTCGACCGCCCCGCCGCGATCAACCGCAGCACCTCGCCCTCGCGGGGCGTCAGCCCGTCGGGCAGGCCGGGCACGTGGCGGCCCCTGGTCACCGCCTCGGCCAGCCGCCGCTGGATCCCGGGGTCGAACTGGGCCTGCCCCTCGACCACGGTGGTGATGGCGCAGGCCAGCGACTCGGCGTCGGTGTCCTTGGTCAGGTAGCCGCGCGCCCCCGCGCCCAGCGCGGCGAACACCGACTCGTCGTCGGAGTAGGTCGTCAGGACCACCACCTGAACGTCCGGGTGGTCCGCCCGAATCCGGCGGGTGGCCTCCACCCCGTCCATCCGGGGCATCCGCAGGTCCATCAGCACCACGTCGGGCCGGAGCGAGGCGACCAGGCGCATCGCCTCCTGCCCGTCGGACGCCGTTCCCGCCACCTCGATGCCGGGGAGCAACCCGAGCAACAGCACCAAACCCTCGCGGACGACGGTCTGGTCGTCGGCGACCACCACCCGAACGGTCACCGGGCCACGCTCCTCACCTTGAGACCACTCCCGCGAACGGGAGTCGTACGGGCCCCCGAGACCGCATGACCCCCCACCGTCGTCCCGGAGACACCCGCGGTCACGAGACCCCCCGGCGCCGTCACGCGGGCACCCGCAGCAACACGCTGAACCCCTCCGCGCCCGCCCCCACCGCCAGCGACCCGCCGATCAGCTCGGCTCGCTCCCGCATGCCCACCAGGCCGTAGCCGCCCCCCGACGACGCCAGCCGATCCGGGGTGCCCCCGGTGTCACGCACCTCCAGCTCGCACCAGCTCCCTAGACGGCGCAACGCCACCGACACCGCCGCGCCCCGCGCGTGCTTCCGCACGTTCGTCAACGCCTCCTGGGCGGTCCTGGCCACCGCCATCCTCGCCCCCGCCTCCAGCGAGTCGAACTCCCCGGCGACCGAGATCGAGCAGGGCGCCCCGGTCGCCGACCGGAACTCCACCGCGAGCCGCTCCAGCCGCTCGGTCAGCGGCAGTTCCTCCCCCCGCAGCGTGTCGAGCGCCCTGCGGGTCTCCTCCAGTCCGGCCCGCGCCAGCCCGACCGCGCGATTGACCCGGTCCAGGGTCGCCGCCGGATCACCCCCTCGCTCCAGGAGCAGCCGCGCCCCCTCCAGATGCACGATCTGCGCCGACTGCGAGTGCGCCAGGATGTCGTGAACCTCCCTGGCCAGCCGGGTCCGCTCGGCGAGCACCGCCTCGCGCGCCCTCGCGTCGGCGATCTCCGCGCCCTGCCTCCGCGTCTCCCCGAGCCGCTGGATCACGAAAGCGAGGATCGCCGAGTAGGTCAGGCCCAGTACGTTCCCCAGGATGGCTCCGAGCTCCATCCCGGTCAGGAGGGAGATGCCCGCGAAGGCCGCCATGTCGAACACCGCCAGCGCGGCCGCGGCCCAGGCCCCCGTCCTGAACGGCGCGACGTAGACCATCGCGTAGAGGAAGGCCATCCCGCTGTAGGGCACGAATCCGTTCAGGGTCAACCCGCCGAGCAGGGCCACCGCCAGCAGGATGGAGTTGCGCCTGTCCCCCTCCAGCGCCAGCGCACCCAGCAGGCAGCCGACGGCCGCGGCGCCGACGGGCAACGCCAGCGCGAAACCCGGCCACCCCCAGCGCGTCGTGACGTCCACCAGGCCGTAGACCGCGCCGAAGATCAACTGCCCGACCAGCAGCACGACGAAGGCCCGGCGCACGAAGGGGCGAGCGAAGAAGGCCACGCCGTCACGCTACCGGCGCGCCGAGGGCGTGACCATGGTCCCGTGGGTGGAGACCCCCTCCACCCACGGCCGGGGAGAACGGCCCCTCCGATCATCGCCCCGGCCCGTACGGGAACCACGACGTGGGCGAACGGCCCTGTCCTCGCAGAGCCTTCACGGGGCCATCACAGCGCCCCCACGGAGTCGTTCCCCACCCCGGAGGGGGACGGCGTCCGTCCCGGGATGGACATCCGCATCTCCACCGCAGACGCCACGAATCTCCCCCTTCCCGGGTGTCATCGTCGAGATCATGTCAGCCATCGATGTCGTCCATCTGAGTAAGTCGTTCGGCGACGTCCACGCCGTCGACGACCTGTCGTTCACCGCCGGACCGGGGGCGATAACGGCCTTCCTCGGTCCCAACGGGGCGGGGAAGACCACCACCCTGCGCATGATCCTCGGGCTGGTCACCCCCACGACGGGCACCGCGACGGTCGGCGGCGCGCCGTACCGCGACCTGGACCGGCCGATCACCATGGTCGGCGCGGTGCTGGAGGCGACGGCCTTCCACCCCGGTCTGACCGCCCACGCCCACTTGGAGGCGATCCGCGTCGCCGCCGGGCTGGACCCCTCACGCGTGGCACACGTCCTGGACCAGGTCGACCTCACCGGCGCGGCCCACCGGAAGGTCCACGGTTTCTCCCTCGGCATGCGCCAGCGACTCGCCCTGGCCACCGCCCTGCTCGGCGATCCGGGCATCCTCGTCCTGGACGAGCCGGCCAACGGCCTGGATCCGGCGGGCATGCGCTGGTTACGCGGCTTCCTGCGGGCCTACGCCCACCAGGGACGCACCGTCCTGGTCTCCACCCACGTGCTGTCGGAGATCCAGCAGATCACCGACCAAGTGATCATCATCTCGGCGGGACGGCTCCTCTTCGCCGGCCCGCTGCCCGCCGGCTCCGACCTGGAGGAGCTCTACCTGGAGGTGACCGGATGAAGCGCCTGATCCACGCGGAGCTGTTCAAGGCCCGCTCGAACCGCGCGGTCTGGATCCTGGCCGCGATCACCCCGGCGTTCTGCGCGCTGTGGGCACTCCTGTCGGTGTCACTGATGAACCTGGACAGCCCGGTACCGCTCGACCAGCGGGTGGAGAACGTCTACAACATGGCCCAGCAGGCCTACATCTTCACTTTCGTCCTGGGCGTCCTCGGCATGACCGGGGAGTACCGCCACCAGACGATCACCTGGTCCTTCCTGGTCACACCCGTGCGCGGCCGGGTGGTGACGGCCAAACTGGTCGCCTACGGACTGATCGGCCTGCTCGTGGCGGCCGGGTCCACCCTGGTGACGTTCGGCGCGGGCGCCGCCCTGCTCGCCGCGGGCGGGCACCCGATGACGACGCCGGACCTGCCGGCCGTCCTGGCCGGGACGACGCTCAGCATCGCCCTGTACGCCGTGTTCGGCGTCGCGCTCGGCGCCCTCATCCGCAACCAGGTCGCGGCGATCGTCGTGGCGGCCGTGTGGTTCGTCTTCGGCGACTACCTTCTCTCCTCGCTCCTGCCCGAGCTCGGCCGATGGCTGCCCACGGGGGCGGCCCGCGCGGTCGGCGGCATGACCCTGCAGAGCGGTGACCTGCTGCCCGCCTGGGGCGGCGGGCTGCTGTTCGCCGCCTACGTCGTGGCGATCGTGCTCGCCGCCCGCCTGATCACCCTGCGCCGCGACGTCACATGAGGTCACGGATCGCGGCGTGGGCCGCGTCGCGCATCATGGCGTGCAGCGTCGCGTTGGACTCCCGGTCGGTGCGCACCTCGACGATCCGCGGCCCCTCCCCGCGCAACGCCTTGGCCAGCTGGCCGGGTTCGTTCACGAAGGTGTACGGCGTGCCGGTGGAGGCGGCCACGTAGCCCAGGTCCACCCCGTGCGCGGTGCCGAAGATCCGCTCGAACGGATCACGCAACGCGGCCTGGGGCAGCAGCGAGAAGATCCCGCCACCGTCGTTGTTGACCACGACCAGGCACAGGTCGGGGCGGGGCTCACGGGGCCCGAGGATCAGCCCGTTCTGGTCGTGCAGGAAGGTCAGGTCACCCATCAGGGCGTAGGTGGGGCCGTTGTGGGACAGCGCCGCGCCCATGGCGCTGGACACCACGCCGTCGATCCCGGCGGCTCCCCGGTTGGCCAGGATCCGCAGGCCCCTGCGGGGACGCATCGCCTGGTCCAGGTCGCGGATCGGCATGGAGGACCCGGAGAACAGCAGCGATCCGTTGGGCAGCGTGTCCACCAGGTCACGGGCCAGGCGCGGCTCGCTGAGGCCGGCTCCGTCCAGCACCTCGTCGATCGCGCCCCTGGCCGCCGTGTCGGCGCGGCGCCAGGAGTGCAGCCAGGCGTCGTTCCCCGCGGGAATGGGGATCTCCACCTCCTGGGCCACCTGGGTCGCCGAACGGGTCGGGTCGGGCCAGCGGGTCATGTCGCGGGCGACCACGACGTGCTCGTCGGCCTGCTTGAGCCAGCTCAGCAGCGGCCGGGACAGGCTGGGGCGGCCCAGGGTGACCACCACCTCCGGCCGGTGCCTGTCGGCGAACTCGGGGGTGCCGAGGAGGAAGTGGTAGGCGGACATGGCGTGGTCGCCGTAGCGGGCGCCGCCGTTGGGCTCCGACAGGACCGGCCACCCGGCCATGCCCGCCGCCGCCACGTATCTGCGCACGTTGGACGCGCCGTCGCCGACGACCAGCACGCCCCGCCGCGTCGGCTGCAGGTGAAGCGCCACGGGCGGGGAGGCCACCCTGGCGCGGATCCACGGCCCTGTCGCGTCGCCCTCCAGCGACTCGCACCAGGAGGTGTCACCGTCCGGGACCAGCGGCTCACGGAAGGCCAGGTTCAGGTGGACCGGCCCCGGGTCGTAGGGACCCAGCGAGCGCTGGTGGGCGCGGCAGGCCAGGGAGCGCCAGTAGGCGACCTGACCCGGACGGTCCTCGGGCACGCCGACCTCGCTGAACCAGCGGACGGCCGAGCCGTACAGCTTGATCTGGTCGATGGTCTGGCTGGCGCCGGTGTCGCGCAGCTCGGGGGGCCGGTCGGCGGTGAGCACCAGCAGCGGCACCCCCGACTCGTGCGCCTCGATGACGGCCGGATGGAAGTTGGCCGCCGCGGTGCCGGAGGTGCAGATCAGAGCCACCGGACGCTCGCTGCGCCGTGCCAGGCCGAGCGCCAGGAAGGAGGCGGAGCGCTCGTCCACGCGCACGTGCAGCCGGATGCGGCTGTCGGCGTGCACGGCGAGGGCCAGGGGCGTCGAGCGCGAGCCGGGCGCGAGCACCACGTCCGTGAGGCCACAGCGCGCAAGCTCGTCGACCAGCACGGTCGCGAGCGCGGTCGCGGGGTTCACCGCAGTGCCTCCCTGGGCATTCGCATACGCACCGGCCGGCCCGCCTCGCGGCGGGCCGGCGCCTCCTCCATCACGAGGTGACGTCCTCCAGGACCGTACCCCGCTCCGATCACCTCTGCCATTACGGCCGACGCGGGAACTTGCCGAAATCGGGGGCGCGCTTCTCCTTGAACGCGTCGCGGCCCTCCTGCGCCTCCTCGCTCATGTAGTAGAGCAGGGTGGCGTCACCGGCGAACTGCTGCATCCCCGCGGCCCCGTCGGTCACCGCGTTCAGCGCGCCCTTGAGCATGCGCAGGGCCAGCGGCGACTTCTCCAGCATCTCCCTGGCCCAGCTGACCGTCTCCTCCTCCAGCCGGGCGAGGGGGACGACGGCGTTGACCAGGCCCCAGTTCAGGGCGGTCTGCGCGTCGTACTGGCGGCAGAGGTACCAGATCTCGCGGGCCCGCTTCAGGCCGACGGTCTCGGCCAGCAGCCAGGAGCCGTAGCCGCCGTCGAAGGAGCCGACCTTCGGGCCGGTCTGCCCGAAGACCGCGTTGTCGGCGGCGATGGACAGGTCGCAGCAGACGTGCAGCACGTGGCCGCCGCCGATGGCGTAACCCGCGATCATCGCGATGACCGGCTTGGGACAGCGGCGGATCTGCACCTGCAGGTCCAGCACGTTGAGCCGGCCCACATGCGGGGTCGACTTGTCGACGTAGCCGTCGTCGCCGCGGATCTTCTGGTCTCCGCCCGAGCAGAAGGCCCTGTCGCCCGCGCCGGTGAAGATGATCACACCGACCTCGGGGTCCTCCTGCGCGATGTTGAAGGCGTTCTTGAGCTCGAAGAGCGTCGTCGGACGGAACGCGTTGTGCCGCTCGGGACGGTTGATCGTGATCTTCGCGATGCCCTCGGCGGTCTCGTAGATAATGTCCTCGTACTGCCCCGACGGCTTCCAGTCGACCGTGCCCCCGGTCGCGCTCACCGTCTCGGGGGTCTCCCCGCTCACCGCTCGCTCATCCGTGCTCAGCTCGACTGGCTCCGTGCTCACGATCGCCTCGCCCTCTCCGCCGCGCCGGGGCCGCTCCCCAGCCTGTCGGCACTAACCTTACGACTATGATGACCATTCCTATGCACGGGGAGTGGCCTTCCGTGGACCGGGAGCTGCACGCGATCATGTCCCCGGCCGGGCCCGAGCTGTTCCGGGCCGTCGGCGCCGCCCTCGACGGCCGCGGCCCCGCCGTCCTGCCCCTGTCCCCCGACCTGCCCGCCCCCGCGCTGCGGGCGACGCTGGAGGCGTTACGGCCCACCCACGTCGACGGCGTACGGTACCCCGGCGGCGTGGGGGTGTCCGCCGACGTGGCCCTGGTCATCGCCACCAGCGGCTCGACCGGCGTCCCCAAGGGCGTGCAGCTCTCCGCCGACGCCCTGCGGGCCTCCGCGGCCGCCTCGCTGCGCCGCCTGGACGCCCGCCCGGGTGAGCGATGGCTGTGCTGCCTGCCCCCTTCCCATGTCTCCGGCCTGCAGGTGCTCGTCCGATCGCTGCTGGGCGAGACCGAGCCGATCGTGCACGACGGGTTCTCCCCCGAGGCGGTGCTCGCCGCCGACGCCGATCACGTCTCCCTGGTGCCGACCCAGCTCAGGCGCCTGCTTCACGCTGATCTGTCGGTCTTCAAGACGATCCTGCTCGGCGGCGCCGCCGCTCCGGCGGAGCTGCTCGCGGCGGCCGAGGCCGCCGGCGGCCGGGTCGTCACCACGTACGGCATGAGCGAGACCTGCGGCGGGTGCGTCTACGACGGCGTTCCTCTGGACGGCGTGGATCTCGAGGTCGGCGCCGACGGCCGGATCCGCATCTCCGGCCCGGTGCTGTTCCACGGTTACCGGCTCCGCCCCGACCTCACCCGGGCCGCCCGCGACGGCGGCTGGTTCGTCACCTCCGACCTCGGCACGCTGGCCGACGGGCGGCTACGCGTGCTGGGACGGGCCGACGACGTCATCAACACCGGCGGCGAGAAGGTCGTCGCCGCGACCGTGGCGGCCGTCGTGGCCGAACACCCCGCGATCACCGATGTCGCCGTGGTCGGCCGCCCCGACCCCGAGTGGGGCGAGCGGGTGGTGGCCGTCGTGGTCTCCTCCGCGCCCCCGCCCCTGGCCGAGCTCCGCGCCTTCGCCAAGGAGCGGCTCCCCGCCTACGCGGCCCCCGCCGAGCTGATTGTTCTGTCCGAAATACCGCTTTTGCCTAATGGCAAGCCAGACCTCGCGGCCCTCCGTTATGGTCTTCAACGGGAACCATGAAGGTGCTTCCGCACGTCCAAGAGGCAGCCGGAGCAGGAAGGACGAGCCCGATGAACGTAACCCGCAAGACCTGGGTCTCCGCTGGGATCGTCGGTGCGGTCCTCGTCGGCGGCATGTCCGTCGCGGCGGCCGCCGCGGACGGCGGAATCGAAAAGATCAAGGGCGGGACCGGAAAGATCGAGAAGGTCGGCGAGCGCACCCCCGTCGAGCCGCGGCAGCCGGGCACCTCCTCGCCCCAGAGCCCGCCCCCCTCGGGAGAGACCCCTCCCCCGTCGGACGACGTGGTGTCCAGGGAGATCAACCCGGACCCGGGGCAGACCGCGCGATACTGGACCGACGCCCGCCTGGAGGGGGCGCAGCCCATGCCCATGCCCGAAGGCCCGGTGAACGTGACCGAATAGGCCTGTCACACGCCCCTGACCGGGGTGGATGGCATGGACGACAACCCATCCATCATATTTTCCGAGTCAAACCGGGAACAGAAAGTTCTTGGTCGGGGTTATTGGTACTGGTGCGTTGAGGGACCCCCAGCACCCCACCCAACAAACTGTACGCAGACGACTCCGTGATGGAGGAGGTGTCCTCATGCCCCAAACCGCCGCGGCGACCTCATCTGAGACCTCGACGGCCCTTGAACAGTGCCTTGACCGAGGGCGAGCCCAGGGCCACCTTTCCCTTGCGGAGCTGCGTCGCGCCTTCGCCGAGGCGGGCATCAGCCCAGCCGAGGGCAGGTCGATCCTGCGAGAGCTCACCGAGGCGGGAGTCAGCCTGGCGGCCGAGAACGAGTCTCCCCTCGCCGCCGCGAAGAAGTCCGCGGCCAAGAGCACCCGCAAGACCGCCGGGCGCAAGACCAAGGCCGAGACCGCGAAGAAGCCGGCGACCGCCAAGACCGAGACCGCCCCCAAGGACGTCGAGGCGGAGATCGACGACGAGGAGTGGACTCCCTCCGGCGAGGTCGAGCTCGAGGCCGAGCCCACCATCGACCTGGACGACCAGTCGTCCGTCATGGGCGACTCGGTGCACACCTACCTGAAGTCGATCGGCCGCCGCACCCTGCTCACCGCCGCCCAGGAGGTGGAGCTCGCCAAGCGCATCGAGGCCGGCCTGTACGCCGAGTCCAAGCTGGAGTCCCAGCCGGGCCTGTCCGCCGCCGTGCGCGACGATCTGGAGTGGGTGGCCGAGGACGGCCGCCGCGCCAAGGACCACATGCTGGAGGCCAACCTCCGCCTGGTCGTCTCCGTCGCGAAGAAGTACACCGACCGCGGCATGGCCCTGCTCGACGTGGTCCAGGAGGGCAACCTCGGCCTGATCCGCGCGGTCGAGAAGTTCGACTACACCAAGGGTTACAAGTTCTCCACCTACGCCATGTGGTGGATCCGCCAGGCCATCCAGCGAGGCTTCGCCGACTCGGCCCGCACCATCCGCCTGCCCGTCCACGTGCTGGAGATGCTCTCCAAGCTGTCGCGCGTCGAGCGCGACATGCACCAGCGCCTGGGCCGCGAGCCCACGGCGGAGGAGCTGGGAATCGAGCTGGACAAGAGCCCCGACCAGATCGAGGAACTGCTCCGCACCAGCCGCCAGCCGATCAGCCTCAACGCCACCATCGGCGAGGACGGCGAGACCACCATCGGCGACCTCATCGAGGACGTCGACTCCCCCGAGGCCTCCGAGGTGGTGGACCGCCAGCTGCTCGGAGAGCAGTTGCGCGGCGTGCTCGGCAACCTCTCCCCCCGGGAGGCCAAGATCATGGCCCTGCGCTTCGGGCTCGTCGACGGCAAGCCCCACACCCTCGACGAGATCGGCAAGCACCTCGGGCTGACCCGTGAGCGGATCCGCCAGCTGGAGAAGGAGTCCCTCTCCAAGCTCCGCCACCCCAGCAACACGCGCCCGCTGCTCGACTGGGCCAGCTGACCGCTTCGCGAGGCGCCGCCGCGAGCTCTTCTCGCGGCGGCGCCTTCGTCTTGACGGAGCGCCCGAGCCCGCGTGATCCCGTGGGCGATCAGCCTGTCCAGGTTGGCACGATCCCGTTGACGATCGGCATCGGCGGTCTCGCCGCCGGACGGCCGAAAGTCCCGCCCCGTCCCGGCGGGATGTGCGGGAGACTCCGGGCTCCTGCCCGTTGTACCGGCCGATGAACGACGACACCCACCGCGACAGGTCGCGGTGGGTGCGGAATCGAATCGTCGTCGCCCCTTCGGCAGAAGGAGCGGGGGGTCACCTCGCGCCGGGCACCCGGAGGGGAGCGGGGGCGGCCTCGGGACGCCCGGAGGCGGCCGGGCGCGGAACCCGGGCGATGCCGGTCAGGCGGTTCTGCTCACGCAGAGTGCGCAGGCGGTTGACCTCGGCGGTCCACTCGGCGCCCTTCGGGGTGGCCTTGCCCTTGCGGCGGCGGATCCGGTCGTCGTAGGACTTGATCCCGAACGCCGCCCGCTGACTGGCCTCGGCGCTGCGCAGCGCCTCGGTCAGCGCACTGTCGAAGGCCAGACCGGCGGCTCGAAGCTCCTGGGGAGAGGCATGGTCGGCCTGTGTCCGGCGCAGCGCGGCCTCCGCCGTCCGCGCCTTCTCCAGAAGCTCGGGGAAGCTCTTCCCGACCTCCTGGTCAGCGTGGTGACGAACCTCCGCCTCCCGGCTCACGCGCGGTCGGAAAAACGCCATCTTCTGCCCTCTCTCATCTGTCCGCCGGACCTTCCCCGGCACGTCACGGCTCCTGGCTCTCGCCTCCGGCGTGAAAACCGGGGCACCGGCCCGCATCTCGGGTAGCTTACGCCGTTCCCCTCCGTCTCACGCACTCAGGGATCGAGCCGTCCGGCGCGCCTTCCTTTACACAGTAAGGTCAAGGGTGGCAGGATGCTCGGTATGCCTGCCAAACGACCACCCGTCCCGCTCTCCAGGGAGCGCATCATCGATGCGGCCCTGCACATCGCCGACAGCCAGGGGCTGAGGCGGCTGACGATGCGGCGGCTGGGCGACGCGCTCCAGGTGGAGGCGATGGCCATCTACCATCACCTGCCGCGCGGCAAGGACGCCCTCATGGACGCGCTCGCCGAGCACGTCACCGCCGTTCACGTCGAGCCCGGCGGGAGCTGGCAGGAATGCGCGAAGGCCTGGTGCCGGGCGAGCCGGGACGCGCTCAGGGAGCACCCGGGGGTGCTGGCGCTGGCGCTGACCAAGCCGCCCAAGGGGCGCACCGCGCTCGCCATCAGGGAGCAGACCGACCAACTGGCCGAGGCGGGGCTCGGCGACGCGCCGGAGGCCGTGCGGGCGCTGCGCGCCTACGTCTTCGGCGCGGTGGCGGTGGAGGTGCAGCAGTCCGGCTGGGCCGAGCCAACGGATGATCATGATGGGCCATGGCGCCCTCCGTCGCAGGGCGGCGGCGATCCGAGGTCCGACGCCGACTTCGAACTCGGCCTGGACGCACTCCTGGCGGGGTTGACCAGGCACTGAGCCATGCCGGAGACTTGTTCTGGAGGGTTTGAGCGACTGGCGGCGTGTCACGCTTGGCCCGGTATCATTCCATGAGGCATGCTGTGCGATAGGTCACACCCCCCCGAAAGCTCCCGAGGGACTCACCCGATAGCAGTTCGCAAACAGTCCTAACGGACTATGTCGCCGGGGTGGGATCAGATCGCACACTTGTTCCTGATGTGCGGGCCTCACTTTGTCCGGGGCGCGCACGGCCATACGTCAACCATTTCAGATGCTCGTCTCCCCGTCCTGCGTGGAAACGGAGTCCCATCGGGGACGGTCCCCACCGGCTGTCCGATGTCGACCCCAGCGAGCCGACACGAGAGATCCGGAGGCACGCCGATGTGCCCGCACGAGCCGTCCTGTCCGTCCGCCGACGCGCTGGACCGCGAAGCCGCCCGCACGATGGCAGCCCATCCCGAGCAGGGATGGAGCCTGCTCTGCAACGGTGTGGTGTTGTTCGAGGACACCGGCGAGCTCCTGCCCGACGGCGCCGTCATCGAGCCGCACCGTCCACTGGCCGGCGTCGTCTGACCGTCACGCTCCGACCATCACGCCGAGCCCGGCCGCATCCTCACATCGAGCCACTCGGCGACGGCCTCCCCCACACGGGCGGGGGCCTTCTTGAGATCGTGGCCCTCCCCCGGAAGCACCACCAGTCGCGCGGTGTCCGCCGCCTCGGGCACGCCGAAGGGGTCTCGGTCTCCGCTCACCACCAGCACGTCCACGCCCGCCGCGCGCAGCTCCCCGGCGCGAGACCGCTCCGGTCTGCCCGGCGGGTGCAACGGGAACGCCAGCGCGACGACCGCCTCGGCCCCGGCCCGCGGAGCCGTACGGCACGCGACCCTGGCGCCGTTGCTCCGCCCGCCCTGCACGAGCGGCAGCCCCGGATAGCGCCCGCGAAGCGCGGCCACCAGCGCCTCCCACGCCTCGTCCTGCTTGACCGCCGACCCCGGCGCCCGGGCGCCCCGCATGCGGAACGGCTGAAGCACCCGCGCGACCACGCCCCCGATTCCCGTCACGGCGTCCCGTACGGCCAGCAGGTCCGGGGCGTCCACTCCCCCGGCCGAACCGTGGGTGAGCACCAGCAGGAAGCGGGCCGCGGCGACCTCGTCGATCTCCGCGACGGCCGGGCCGTGCGGAGTCACGATCTCCACAGGCGGCACCGCGACCGCGGTGGACACGCGTCTCGAACTCGGAGTGGACACAGATCTCGTCCTAACGGCTGATACCAAGGGCCGCACTCACGTGGAGAATCAGAGAGTGCCGGACTATCAAGATATTCGCCAGGACATGCGAGCCACCATCGAGGCCCGCCGGGAGCTCGGCCCGGAATACGAGGCCGCCCTGGTCGAGTCGTTCGTCGAGCGCCTCGACCAGAGCATCGCCCACCGCGTCCGGGCCGAGATGCACGCCGCCGGGGCCCCGCCCCACCCCTCTGCCCCGCCGCGGAAGAAGAGCGGCAATCCCTCGATCCCGATCGCGCTGGGCTCGATGGGCATCGGTATCCCGCTGACCGCCATCGCCGCGACGGAGGCGGGCACCGCGGGGCTGCTGCTGGCCTGGGTGGGCATCGTGGCGATCAACCTCGCCCACGCGATCGGCAACCGGCGCGACCGCGGCCGCGACTGAGACCTGAGCCCCCCACGGGGCTCAGGCGTCGCGGTCGAGCCGGAGACGGACCTCGGCGGCGAGCTCCTCGTCGGTGCTTTCCAGTCCGTAGCTCCACACCCGCTCGGCGTCCTCGTCACGCCCTCTGAGCGGGAGCGTGCGGGCCAGGAGCTCGATGGCCAGCGCGCTGGTCTCGACGTCGCCGCCCTCCTCGACCGCCGCGGAGAACTCGGCGCACGCCAGCTCCAGATGGGCGATGCCGAGCATCACCCGTAACCTGGGCACCTCGGCCACCTCCGGCACCGAGAGCGCCTCCAGGAGCACCTCCGCGGCCGCGCCCGCCTCGCCCTCCTCCAAGAACACCTCGGCCAGCCTCTGAGCGGCCCGAGAGGCGATCTCCGGGTCGGCGGTGGCCAGAGCCGCCCGCAGCGCCTCCTCCGCCTCCTGGTCCCCTGTGGCGAGCCTGGCGAGGGCCATGTGCGCCAGCGGGACGTAGGCCGGATTGCCGAGCCCGAGCGCGGCCTGCCAGGCGGCCCGGGCCTGGTCGACCAGATCCTCCCGCTCGAAGCTCCCGGCGAGCAGGCAGGCGGCCTGCGCGGCGAATTCCGGGTGACCGGTCCCCAGTGCCGTGCGCGCGGCCGCACGGGCTCCCGGCACGTCTCCGCTCTCCTCCAGCACCACCGCCAGACCCACCGCCGCCTGGGCCCGGTCGGGCTCCGCCGGATCGGCGGCCAGTTCCGCGAAGATCGTGGCGGCGCCGTCGAGATCGCCCGCCTCGGCCAGCTTCCGCGCGGTGTGCAAGGGACGCGTGTCCACCTCTGGCATGCAAGGTCCTTCCCCGGAATAAGGAAACGCCCCGAGCCTAACGACTCGGGGCCACGCACGTCCCCCTCCATAGGCGACGGGTGTGCGGCTCACCCGGCGAGGTGAGCCGCACCGGGTGGATCAGTCCTCGTAGGCCTCCAGCGGCGGGCAGGAGCACACCAGGTTGCGGTCGCCGTAGGCCTGGTCGATGCGGCGGACCGGCGACCAGTACTTGCCGTCGCGCAGGGAGGCCAGCGGGTAGGCCGCCTCGGTGCGCGTGTAGGGGTGGGCCCACTCGTCGGCGACCAGGCAGTCGGCCGTGTGCGGGGCGTTGCGCAGCGGGTTGTCGACCTTGTCGTACGCCCCGGAGGCGACCTTCTCGATCTCGCCCCGGATCGCGGTCATCGCCTCGCAGAACCTGTCGAGCTCGGCCAGGTCCTCGCTCTCCGTCGGTTCGATCATCAGCGTGCCGGCCACGGGGAAGGACATGGTCGGCGCGTGGAAGCCGTAGTCGATGAGCCGCTTGGCCACGTCGTCCACGGTCACGCCGGTCTCCTTGGTGATCTGGCGCAGGTCGATGATGCACTCGTGGGCGACCAGGCCGCCGCGGCCGGTGTAGAGGACCGGGTAGTGCGGGCTGAGCCTGCGGGCCAGGTAGTTGGCCGACAGGATGGCCTGCTCGGTGGCCGCCCTGAGCCCGTCGGCGCCCATCATCCGGATGTACGCCCAGGAGATGGGCAGGATGCCCGCCGAGCCGTACGGCGCGGCCGAGACCGGGCCGACCGGGGAGTCGTCGCGCAGCGGGTGGCCGGGCAGGTAGTCGGCGAGGTGAGCGCGGACCGCGACCGGGCCGACGCCGGGGCCGCCGCCGCCGTGCGGGATGCAGAAGGTCTTGTGCAGGTTCAGGTGGGAGACGTCCGCCCCGAACTCACCCAGCTTGGCCAGGCCGACCAGCGCGTTGAGGTTGGCGCCGTCGACGTAGACCTGGCCGCCCGCCTCGTGCACCAGCTCGCAGATCTGGACGATCGTCTCCTCGTACACGCCGTGCGTGGACGGGTAGGTCACCATGATCGCGGCGAGCCGGTCACGGTGCTTCTCGATCTTCGCGGTGAGGTCGGCGAGGTCCACGTTGCCGTTGTCGTCACAGGCGACCACGGTCACGCGCATGCCCGCCATGACGGCGCTGGCGGCGTTGGTGCCATGCGCGGAGGACGGGATCAGGCAGACGTCCCGGCTCCCCTCGCCACGCGCCTTGTGGTAGGCGCGGATCGCCAGGAGGCCCGCGAACTCGCCCTGGGAGCCGGCGTTGGGCTGGATCGACACGGCGTCGTAGCCGGTGACCTCGGCCAGCCAGCCCTCCAGCTCCCCGATCAGCTCGATGTAGCCCCTGGCCTGGTCCTCGGGAGCGTAGGGGTGCAGCCCGGCGAACTCCGGCCAGGTGATCGGCTCCATCTCGGTGGTCGCGTTGAGCTTCATGGTGCAGGAGCCCAGCGGGATCATCGACCGGTCGAGCGCGATGTCCTTGTCCTGGAGCTTGCGCAGGTAACGCAGCAGCGCCGTCTCGGAGCGGTGGCTGTGGAAGACCGGGTGGGTCAGGTATTCGCTGGTGCGCACCAGGGCGGCGGGCAGGGCGTCGTGCGTGGTGGAGTCGAGGTCGGCCAGGACCGCGCCGTTGACCTCGAAGGCCGCCAGGACCTGCTCCAGATGGACGAACTCGGTCTTCTCATCGCAGGTGACGCCCACGTGGTCGGCGTCGGCCAGGCGCAGGTTGATCCCGTTGTCGCGGGCCGCGGCGACGATCTCGGCCGCGCGGCCGGGCACCCTGGCCAGCACGGTGTCGAAGAAGGTGTCGTGCACGACCTCGACGCCGCCCTGGCGGAGGCCCTCGGCGAGCACGACGGCGTGCCGGTGGGCGCGGAGGCCGATCCGGCGCAGCCCCTCGGGACCGTGGTAGACGGCGTACATGCCCGCGATCACGGCGAGCAGCACCTGCGCGGTGCAGATGTTGCTGGTCGCCTTCTCCCTGCGGATGTGCTGCTCGCGGGTCTGCAGGGCGAGCCGGTAGGCGGGGCGCCTGTCGGCGTCCTGGGAGACTCCGACCAGGCGGCCGGGCATCTGACGCTGCAGTCCCTCGCGAACCGCCATGTAGGCCGCGTGGGGGCCGCCGAAGCCGAGCGGGACGCCGAAGCGCTGCGAGGAGCCGATCGCGATGTCGGCGCCGAGCTCGCCGGGCGCGGCGAGCACGGTGAGGGCGAGCAGGTCGGCGGCGGCGACCACCTGGGCGCCGATCGCGTGCGCGGCGTCGGCGACGGCGCGGAAGTCCCCGACCCGGCCGCCGGCGCCCGGGTACTGGACGAGCACGCCGAAGCACTCGGGGAGTTCGCCAGTGAGGTCGTTCTCGACCAGCTCGATGCCGAGCGGCTCGGCCCGGGTCCGCAGCACCGCCTTGGTCTGCGGCAGCGCGTCGGCGTCGACCACGAACACGTTCGTGGTCGTGCGGCTCGCGCGGCGGGCCAGGGTCATGGCCTCGGCCGCGGCGGTGGCCTCGTCCAGCAGGGAGGCGCCGGCGACGTCGAGCGCGGTCAGGTCGGAGACGACCGTCTGGAAGTTGAGCAGGGCCTCCAGCCGGCCCTGGGAGATCTCCGGCTGGTAGGGCGTGTACGCGGTGTACCAGCCCGGGTTCTCCAGGAGGTTGCGGCGGATGACACCCGGGGTGATCGTGTCGTGGTAGCCGAGGCCGATCATCGAGGTGAGCACGCTGTTGCGCTTCGCGAGGGCGCGCAGCTCGGCGATGGCCTCGGGCTCGCTCGCCGCCGGGGGCAGGCTCAGCCGGTCGGAGACCCGGATCGCCTCCGGAACGGCCACCGCGATCATGTCGGCGGTGGAGGCGAATCCGACCGCCTCCAGCATGCGGGTCTGGGCTGCGTCGTCAGGCCCGATGTGGCGGGTCGCGAACGGCGGAGATATGAGCTCACTGAGCGGTGACAGGTCGGTCATGGAGAGCCTCCCGATGCGGTGGAGACCGGCGCAGGGCGCGGGCGTATGCCGGATTCCCCCTCTGTCACCTCGACCTGAGAGCTTCGCCTTCCCTGCCGGGGAGACTTTCACCGTCGGTGAGACACGTCTGGCGGACGTGCCTTCTTTCCAGAGTTGCCTCATCCGCGCGGTACAGGGTGCCTGAGAGATTCCGGGGAGGTTGCTCCTTCGGCGCCCCGATCTTGTCGGGGTCTCTCCCGCACGGTGTCAGTGGCGAGACAACTTTACCCCGTACGGCGAGCCCTGCGACGACGGGCCAGCTCATCGGCGTGATGATCTTCTAAAGGGCTCTCGCCCGACTCCGCGGGTTCGCCGGGAAGATCTGCGAGGGAGCCCTCCACCTCCTGCCACACCCGTCCGAGCGCGATGCCGAAGACGCCCTGACCGCCCTGGAGCAGGTCGATGACCTCGTCGGGCGAGGTGCACTCGTAGACGCTCACCCCGTCGCTCATCAACGTGATCTGGGCGAGGTGGTTGACGCCGCGGTCACGCAGGTGCTGCACCGCGATGCGGATCTGCTGGAGGGAGACGCCGGTGTCGAGAAGCCGCTTGACGACCTTGAGCACGAGGATGTCGCGGAAGCCGTACAGCCGTTGGGAACCCGAACCGTGAGCGGCTCGCACGGTGGGCTCGACCAGTCCGGTGCGCGCCCAGTAATCCAGTTGCCGGTAGGTGATGCCGACCGCGGCACAGGCCGTCGCACCTTTGTATCCGATGTCGGCGGGCACTTTCACCGGTTGCCCGTCGAACAGCAGACCTTCTTCACCCGCGCGCTGACGTGCCGATTGGCGCCGTTCCGGGTCATCCTGATCGGCGTTTCTATCCTCGCCGCTGCTGACCGCCACGCGGACCTCCGGCTTTCTCTCATCCCACGGCCTGATCTGGGGGTTTGCGCACGGCCGCAGGTTTCACTTGCACCGTAAGACTGGGGCCAAGCTCAGTCAACGACCCCACCCGGCGCGTCGTGAAGCGTAAATGCACCGAAATACCTACCCCGCGCGACCAAAGTCCTCGGGCGTAATCGTGTCAAGGAATTCCCTGAACTTCTCCACTTCGTCCTCCTGGTCGTCGGGAATGATCACCCCGGCTTCCCGGACCACCTCCTCGCTCGCGAAGATGCGTGCGCCGGTGCGGAGTGCCAAGGCGATCGAGTCCGAAGGACGGGCGCTCACCTCGACCCCGTTCGAGAACACAAGATCGGCGAAGAAGATCCCGTCGCGTAGCGCGACGATGTTGACCGTGCTCAGCCGGATCCCCAGCCCGTCGAGCACATCACGGAAAAGGTCATGGGTGAGCGGCCGGGGCGGTGGCTCCTCGGCCTGGGCCATGGCGATCGCCGTGGCCTCAGTCATACCGATCCAGATCGGTAGATAGCGCTCTCCTTGCGCCTCCTTGAGCAGGACGATCGGCTGGTTGGAGGGCATCTCAACCCGAACGCCCACGACCTCCATCTGCAACACGGGCTGCTCCGTCTTCGCTGGATTCCGACCGGTTTGTTCAACGTAACACTCGTGGGGGTACGAGTGCCTGGTCAGGTTCTCACCGGCCCAGGACCCCACGAACGCCCGAACGCAGAAGTGAGGCGTGCAATTCCAGCAGCAGGCCCGTTATCTCCCTGGCCGTCTCGTCGGCCTGGTCGATGGCGCCCGGCCCCCGGCGGCGCAGCAGAGGGGCGACGGCCTGCTCCACGAGGCCGGCCTCGCGCTCGGCGGCGGCCCTGACCGCCCGCAGGTGACGCGCCCGCAGGCCGAAGGCCGCGAGGGCGCCGACGCTGCGGGCCACGGCCAGCGCCTCGGCGTTGTAGTGGCGGGCCACGGCGGCCAGCAGGCCGTAGTCCTCCAGCTCTGTGAGGGTCTCCTCGTCGAGCTCGGCGGCGGCGAGGAGCTCCTCGCGGCTGAGACGGACCTCGGGGGGCGCGTCGTCGGGGACGGCCCGCGGTTTCGAGACCGGCCGATCGTCGCGATCGGCCGCCTCGAGGTGGTCCTTGATCACACGCAGCGGCAGGTAGCGGTCACGCTGCTCGCTGAGGATGTAGCGCAGCCGCTCGACGTCGGCGTAGGTGAACTTGCGGTAGCCGGAGGGACTGCGCTCCGGCTCGATCAACCCCTCGCCCTCCAGGAAACGAATCTTGGAGATGCTGACGTCGGGGAACTCGCTCTGCAGGAGAGCGAGCACCTCCCCGATGCTCATGTGCGCACGAGCGGCCTGCGAGCTCATCATCCTCCAGCGGCGCCACGGGTGAGGAAGACCAGGCGGAACTTGCCGATCTGCACTTCGTCCCCGCCGTACAGCGGGACCTCCTCGATCCGCTCGCGGTTGACGTAGGTGCCGTTCAGGCTGCCGACGTCACGGACGGTGAACATCGCGCCGCCGTGCCGGTAGAACTCCACGTGACGCCGCGAGACCGTGACGTCGTCGAGGAAGATGTCGCTCGCGGGATGACGGCCCACTGTGGTGAGGTCGTTGTCCAGGAGAAAACGGCTGCCCGCGTTGGGACCGCGCATGGCGACCAGCAACGCGGTGCCCGGGGGCAACTGCTCCACGGCTTGCCGCTCGGCGAGAAGCGTCTCTCCGGTCTCCGCCTCGTAGGCCTCGATCCCGGAGAGGGAGATGGTCGACGTGCTGTCTCCGGGTGGTTCGGCCCTGCTCAGCGGCGACCCGCAATGTGAACAGAAACGGGCATCCTCAGGGTTGGCATGACCGCACTGCGTGCAGTAGACGCTCGGCATCGATCGGCTCGGCCTCCTACCGCGAAGACGCGGCAACGGTGCTCAGGATGCGCGCCTCGCTTCTTCGCTTCTCAAGTGTTCTTTCAGACTGCGAATGTCGCAACCTACAGTGATGAGACGCGAAGGTCAAGGCTGACGCGGACCGCGGGTTCGGTCGGTGACAAAGTTACAGCGGGTACTGCCCGCGGTCCATGCCGCCGCGCTGTATTCGCTGTGTTTGCTGTGGGTTTCGTGTCCAGGTGATCCGCCGTGTTCGCCGCGTCCGCCGTGTTCGCCGGGAGGCCGGGAGGCCGGGACCGGGTGACCGCCCGTCAGCCGCCGGCCGCCTCCTCCACCACTCGCGCCCAGTGCTCGATCATGACCTGCGCGGAGTCGACGTCGGACCCCTCGGCCCACAGGTGGGTGACGGCCTCGGCCGGGTCGGGCAGCACCAGCGCCCAGCTCCCGTCCTCGGCGACGACCCGCACCCCGTCGGTGGTGTCGATGCGGTGGTGCTCGGCGGCCTCGATGACCGATCGCATCACCGCGCCCTTGGCCGCCCACGGGGTCGGCACCGTCCGGCGCAGCAGCTTGGCCTCGGGGATCCTGGCGTCGATCTGGCTGAGCGACAGCCGGGTCCTGGCCACCAGGCCGAGCAGGCGCAGGAAAACCGCCAGGCCGTCCACCGTGGGGCCGAACTCGGGCACGATGAAGCCGCCCCGCCCGTCCGCCGCGAAGACCATCTCCGGCCTTCTGGCGGCGGCGGTGAGCGCGTCGATCGCGGTGGAGGTCCACTCGGCCTGCACCCCGTGGAACCGGCAGACCTGCTCGGCCACCCGGGTGGTGGTGACGGGCAGCGCCACCCTGCCGCCGCGCCGTTCGGCCGCGACCAGGTCCAGCACCACCAGCAGGGCCCGCTCCTCGCTGATCAGCTGGCCCATCTCGTCCACGAGCGCGACCCGCTCCCCCACGGGGTCGAACCGCACCCCGAAGGCCGCCCTGGAGGAGCTGACGAGCTCCGCGAGGCGCTGGAGGTCGCGGCGGCGCTCGGCGAAGGTCTCGGTGGGAGAGGCGTCGTCCAGCCTGTTGTTGACGGTCAGCACGTCCACCCCGACCCTGCCGAGGAGGCTGGGCAGGACGAGCGAGGAGGTGCCGCCCGCGCAGTCGACCACGACCTTCATGTCCGCGTCGCGGACCCCGGTGATGTCCACGCAGCGCAGCAGTTCGTGGGTGTAGTCCTCCACCGCCCTGGCGGGGAAGCTGAGCTCGGCGATCTCGCCGGGGAAGGCCCTGCGGAACTCCTGCCGGGCGAAGACCCGGTCCAGCTTGCGCTGGGCCGCCGGAGACAGGTCGGCGCCGTGCTCGTCCATGAAGACGATGTCCACGCTCTGGGGGTCGCCGGGGGTGGTGCGCAGCGCTATGCCGCCGACGGCCTTCTCCCTGGCGGTGTGGAAGCGGGCGACGGGGAGCGCGGCGGCCTCCAGATCGAGCACGTTGATCGCGCTGGCGTTCAGGGCGCTGATCACGGCCCGCTTGAACGCCCGCGCGGCGCGGGAGGAGTCGCGGGAGGTGATGACCGAGGCGCCCTTCTTCAGGGTGGTGGCGTAAGCGCTGGCCAGCCGGACGCACAGCTCGGGGGTGATCTCCACGTTGACCAGCCCGGACACCCCTCGCGGGCCGAACAGGTTGCGCTGGCCCCGCGGCTCCCAGATGACGCTGTTGTTGATCACCGCCCCGGCTTCGATGGTCTTGAAGGGGTAGATCTTGACCCCGGAGGAGATGTACGCCTCGGCCTCGATGATGCACTCGTCGCCGACGACGGCGCCCTCCTCGACCCTGGCGCCGGTCATCAGGTCGGTGTTCTTGCCGATGACGCAGCCGCGCAGGTGGGTGCTCGGGCCGACGTAGACGTTATCGTGAACGGCCGCGCGATGCAGGAATGCTCCCTCGCGGACCACGGCGTTGCTTCCCAGCACGGAGTATTCGCGCAGCTCGGCCCCGGCCTCGACCTTGGCGTAGTCGCCGATGTAGAGGGGGCCCTTGAGGATGGCGTCGGCGTCCACCGAGGCGCCTTCGGCCACCCAGATGCCCGGCGAGACCTCGAAGGCGTCTATGTCCACCTTCACCCGGCCCGACAGCACGTCGGCCTGAGCCTTGAGATAACTCTCGTGGGTGCCGACGTCCTCCCAGTAGCCCTCGGCGACGTAGCCGTACAGCGGGGCGCCGCGCTCCAGCAGCTTCGGGAACACGTCGCCCGACCAGTCGACGGACTCTCCTACGGCGATCTCGTCGAGGACCTCCGGCTCCATCACGTAGATGCCGGTGTTGACGGTGTCGGAGAAGACCTGACCCCAGGTGGGCTTCTCCAGGAAGCGCTCCACCCGGCCCTGGTCGTCCACGATGACGATGCCGAACTCCAGCGGGTTGGGGACGCGCTTGAGCCCGATGGTGACCATCGCGCCGTTCTCGCGGTGGAACCGGACCATGTCGGTCAGGTCGATGTCGGTCAGCGCGTCACCGGAGATGACCAGGAAGCGCTCGTCGCGAAGCTTGTCGGCGGCGTTCTTGACGCTGCCGGCGGTGCCGAGGGGCGTGTCCTCGGTGGCGTAGTACAGGCTCATCCCGAGCTCGTCGCCGTCGCCGAAGTAGTTTCGGACCAGGGCGGCCAGGAACTGCACGGTCACCACGGTCTCGGTGAAGCCGTGCCGTTTCAGCAGCCGCAGCACATGCTCCATGATCGGCCGGTTGATCACAGGCAATAGAGGTTTGGGCTGGTTCGCGGTCATCGGCCGGAGCCGAGTTCCCTCCCCGCCCGCCATCACAACGGCCTTCACAGATCACCTCTTAAGGCGTTTAGCCTCGCTTATGAGCTGACGCACCTGTACCCAATACAGCACCCCGGACCACCAGTACAGACCTGTTCCCCAGATCGCGAGCGACCAGCCGACGAATCGGGCCGGATCCGCGTACCAGGCGTCGTAGTGGGCGAGGAAGAGCAGAGGGAAGGCGTAGAGCAGGTTGGCGGTGGCCGCCTTGCCGAGGAAGTGCACCGGCAGCGCCGGGCCGTACCCGAGGCGGCGCAGGATGAGGGGGATTCCCAGCAGCATGACGTCCCGCAGCGGGATCGCCAGCGCGAGCCACCAGGGGATGATGCCGCGCATGGCCAGGCCGAACAGCGTGGCCAGGATGTAGAGCCGGTCTGCCAGCGGATCCAGCAGGCGGCCGAGCTTGCTCGTCTGGTTCCAGGCCCGTGCGATCTTGCCGTCGAGCCAGTCGGAGAACCCTGCCAGCATCAGCAGCGCGACGGCCCAGCCGTCGGCCTGGGGGCCCAGCACCAGCCAGAGGAAGACCGGCACGCCGAGAAGCCTCGCCAGGCTCAACGCGTTGGGAACCGTCCAGATTCGATCTTCGGCCCCCGATGCTTCCGGATTCACCGATATGTCTCCCTCCCCGTACCTGATGGTGACACTACTGCGTCGGCTGCGAATGGGGGATGGCGGGCGGACGAGGGAGCGTTTATGGTTTTGATCAACCAACGCGGGAGCCCGGAGGACCGGGCTGAGAGGACGGCTACTGCGGCCGCCGACCGCTAGAACCTGCTCCGGATAATGCCGGCGAAGGGAGTTTGCGCGATGACTTCCGCGCGTATTTCCAGCTTCAAGACCTACCAGGGCGACCTGAACGTCCCCATGCGCGAGGTGCGCCTGACCAACGGCGAGTCGGTCACCCTGTACGACACCTCGGGCCCCTACACCGACCCGTCCCAGGTCACCGACATCACCCGCGGCCTGCCCCGCCTGCGGGAGGAGTGGATCCTGGACCGGGCCGACACGGCCCGGTACGGCGGCCGTCCCGCCGAGCCCGGCGACGACGGCTACCGGGACCGGGACTCCTGGGCCCGCGACCTCCGTTCCCTCGACGCGGTCTTCACCGGCGGCGGCGACCGGCCGCTGCGGGCGACGGGGGCGCCGGTGACCCAGCTCGCCTACGCCCGGCGCGGCCTGATCACCCGGGAGATGGAGTTCGTCGCGATCCGCGAGGGCGTGACCCCGGAGTTCGTCCGGGCCGAGGTGGCCGCCGGACGGGCGATCATCCCGGCCAACGTCAACCACCCGGAGAGCGAACCGATGATCATCGGCCGCAACTTCCTGGTGAAGATCAACGCCAACATCGGCAACTCCGCCGTGGCCTCCACCATCGAGGAGGAGGTGGACAAGATGACGTGGGCCACCCGGTGGGGCGCCGACACCGTGATGGACCTGTCCACCGGGCGCAACATCCACACCACCCGCGAGTGGATCATCCGCAACTCCCCCGTGCCGATCGGGACCGTCCCGCTCTACCAGGCGCTGGAGAAGGCCGGCGGCGACGCGGCCGGCCTGTCGTGGGAGATCTACCGCGACACCCTGATCGAGCAGTGCGAGCAGGGCGTGGACTACTTCACCGTCCACGCGGGGGTGCGCCTGGCCCACGTGCCGCTGACCGCGCGGCGCAGGACCGGCATCGTCTCCCGGGGCGGCTCGATCATGGCGGCCTGGTGCCTGGCCCACCACCGCGAGAGCTTCCTCTACGAGCACTTCGCCGACATCTGCGAGATCCTGGCCCGCTACGACGTGGCGTTCTCGCTGGGCGACGGCCTGCGCCCCGGGTCGATCTCCGACGCCAACGACGAGGCGCAGTTCGCCGAGCTGCGGACGCTGGGCGAGCTCACGAAGATCGCCCACGCGCACGACGTCCAGGTGATGATCGAGGGGCCCGGCCACGTCCCCATGCACAAGATCAAGGAGAACGTCGACCTGCAGCGCGAGCTCTGCGACGACGCCCCGTTCTACACCCTCGGCCCGCTGACGACCGACATCGCCCCCGGCTACGACCACATCACCTCGGCCGTCGGCGCGGCGATGATCGGCTGGTACGGCACGGCCATGCTCTGTTACGTCACGCCCAAGGAGCACCTGGGCCTGCCGAACAAGGACGACGTGAAGACCGGCGTGATCACCTACAAGATCGCGGCGCACGCGGCCGACCTCGCCAAGGGCCACCCCGGCGCGCAGGCCTGGGACGACGCCCTGTCCGACGCCCGGTTCGAGTTCCGCTGGGAGGACCAGTTCGACCTCTCCCTGGATCCCGACACCGCCCGGTCCTTCCACGACGAGACGCTGCCCGCCGCCCCGGCCAAGACCGCGCACTTCTGCTCGATGTGCGGGCCGAAGTTCTGCTCCATGAAGATCAGTCACGACGTGCGCAGGTTCGCCGAGGAGCGCGGCCTGACCGACGCCGAGGCGTTGGAGGCCGGGATGAGGGAGAAGTCCGAGGAGTTCTCCCGTGAGGGCGGCCGGGTCTACCTGCCCGTCGAAAGCCTCTGAGGGCGCCCGGCGGGGGCGGGGAGGGCGTCGTTCCCCCCGGCCCCGCCTCCCCTTCGCCGAGGGCCGGTGAGGACACCTGGTGAGGCATGGGGAGGACGTCGTTCCCGGCGCCGTCTTCCCCGCGTCCATCGGGTCTCCCGGAGCGGGAGGGCGGCGTACTCGCCGCCCGCGCGAACCCTCTACCCTTCACAGCATGACGAAAGACACCACGCTCTTCCTGGGCCAGTGGCTGCGCTCCCCGGGGACCGTCGGAGCGGTGGCGCCGAGTTCGCGACGACTCGCCGAGGCGGTGACCGCACCGGTTCCGCACCGGGGCGATCCCGTGATCGTCGAGCTCGGTCCCGGCACGGGCGCGTTCACGGCCGAGATCCAACGTCGGCTGGGAGGCCGGGGACACCACCTGGCCGTCGAGATCAACCCGAAGCTGGCCGAGTTCCTCGCCGACCGGAACCCGAAGGTGGACGTCGTGGTCGACGACGCGGTACGGCTGCCGCAACTGCTCCAGGAGCGCGGTCTCGGCAAGGCCGACGTGATCGTGAGCGGGCTCCCCTGGGCGGCGTTCTCCTCGGAGACGCAGACCAACCTGTTGAACGCCGTCGTCGCGATCATGGGACCCCAGACGGCCTTCACCACTTTCGCCTACAGCTTCGCCAAGCGGCTGCCGCCCGCGCGGCGCTTCAAGAAGCGCCTGACCGACACCTTCGAGGAGGTCGTCCTGGGCCGGACCGTGTGGGGCAACGTGCCGCCGGCCTTCGTCTATCACGCGCGCAGGCCGCACGAGCACGCGGACGCCTCGGGCTGATCGGGCGGACGGCCCGCGCCGACCGCCCTCGCGAAGCGGTGGAGTGTTACCCGAACATCGTTCTACGATTGCGCCCGCAACCAGAATGGAGTTGATCGCGGTGGACTTCACCCTTCCCGAGAGCGCGCTCGCCGTCCAGCGCGGCATCGCCGACATCTGCGCGCGCTACGACCTGGACTACTGGCAGCGTTGCGAGAACGACAAGCGCTGGCCGGAGGAGGTCTGGGCGGAGCTCGCCAAGGGGGGCTGGCTCGGTCTGGCCGTGCCCGAGGAGTACGGCGGCGGCGGGCAGGGCCTGCTGGAGCTGGCCGTGGCCACCGAGACCCTGTCCGCGTCCGGCTCGGCCGGCGGCTCTGCGTTCACGTACGTGCTCACCCCCGGCTTCGGCGCCATGACCCTGGCCAGGCACGGCAGCCCGTGGCAGCGGGGCGAGCTGTTGCCCAGGCTCGCCACCGGCGAGCTGGAGACCTGTTTCGCCCTGACCGAGCCGGACGCCGGATCCAACGCCCTGGGCATCTCCACCTTCGCCCGCCGTGACGGCGAGGAGTTCGTCGTCACGGGCCGGAAGATCTGGATCACCGGCGTGCAGCGCGCCACCTGGATGCTCCTGGTCACCCGGACCATTCCCGCCGCCGAGGCCAAGCCCCGCAGCGACGGCCTGACGGTCCTGCTGGTGAACGTCCCCGACGCGGTCGCCGCCGGGCGGCTCTCCTTCCAGCCGATCCCGAAGATGGGCGCGAACACCACCCCGTCCAACATGGTCTTCATCGACGAGCTGCGGGTGCCCGCGGCGAACGTGGTGGGCGAGGTGGACCAGGGCGCGCGGGTGCTGTGGGACATCCTCAACCCCGAACGGATCCTGCTGGCCGCCTCCGCCCTGGGCGGCGCCGAGGTCGCGTTGAGGGTGGCCGTGCGGTACGCCAAGGAGCGCGAGGTCTTCGGCCGCCCGATCGGCGCCAACCAGGCCATCGCCTTCCCGCTCGCCCAGGTCAAGGCCAAGATCGAACTGGCCAGGCTGATGCTCTACAAGGCCGCGTGGCTGTTCGACAGCCGCCGGCCGTGCGGCACCGAGGCCAACATCGCCAAGCTGACCGCCTCCCAGGCCGCCTGGGAGGCGGCCGACCACGCGTTCCAGACCCACGGCGGCATGGCCTACTCCCTGGAGTATCCGGTCGCCCGGCTGCTGGCCGACGCCCGCATCGGCAGGGTCGCCCCCGTGACCGAGGAACTCCTGCTGAACCATCTCGCCACCCAGGTGCTCGGGCTGCCCAGAAGTTTCTGAGCCGGTTGCCGGACGCGCCGCGGGGGAAGACCATTGAGCAGATCTGAGCGAGCACGAGGGAGTGGTCGATGTCCGTCTACGCCAGCACCGTGGTCAACACCCCCGCCGACGAGGTGTGGAGCTACCTGAGAGACTTCGGCAACCTGGCCGAGTGGCTGCCCGGAATGACCTCCTGCGTGATAGAGGAGGGCGTGAACTCACAGCCGGGGGCGGTGCGCAGGATGGAGGGCCCGGGCGGGCTCTTCAGGGAGCGGCTGCTCGTCCTCGACGACGACGCCCGCTCCGCGACCTACGAGATCCTGGAGTCCCCGCTGGCGGTCACCAACTACCGCGCCACCTATCGGGTCGCCCCGGTCACCGACAGCGGCCAGGCGTTCATCGAGTGGTCGGCCACCTTCGAGGCCGACGACGAGGCGAAGCTCAACAAGATCTTCACCCGCGGCGTCTTCGAGCCCGGCCTGGCCTCCCTGAACAAGCGTTTCCAGGACGGCCTCTCGTAGGTCCCGCCGGAAATCCTCCCGGCGGTGGCTCCTGCGCCTTCCTCAGGGCCCGGCCCCTCGTCTTCTTCGAGGTGACCGGGCCCCGGCCTGTTCCCCGGTGTCGCGCGGATCAGTCGCCGCTGCCGCGGCTCGCCCGCTGGAAGCTCGCGAGGACCGCGAGCGCCGGCCAGGGCCGCGCTCCCGTTCGTGTGGGACCTGGTTTCACCACGGTGACGGACATGTCGTGGTCATCCTCTCGCTCGTCGGCATCTCGTTCATGACGCTGTCGGAGCGGAGAGCGAAATCTTGCGCCGGATCGCGGAACTTCTTCCCGGGAGAGCTGAAACCGGATGCGCGTCCGGCCGCCTGAAACCGGGCGGCCTCTTCTCTCCCGGTCGGCCCTGTCAGCCGAATCAGTCGAAGGTGGGCGGGCGCTTCTCCCGCAGCGCCCGCACGCCCTCCGCCACATCCGGGCCGGTGAAGCCGAGAAACTCCATGGCCAGGGACGCGTCGAAGGAGGGTCCCGCGAGGCGGAGCCAGTTGTTGAGGGTGTACTTGGTCAGGCGAATCGCCTCGGCGGATCCCCCGGCCAGCCGGACCGCGATCTCCACGGCCTTGTCGTGCACCTGATCGTCGTCGACGCAGAGGCTGACCAGGCCCATCGCCTCCGCCTGCTCACCCGTGACCGGTTCGCACAGCAGCAGGTGGTACTTGGCCTTGGCCAGCCCGCACAGCAGCGGCCAGACGATGGCGGCGTGGTCGCCCGCCGCGACGCCGAGCCGGGTGTGGCCGTCGATGATGCGCGCCGTACGGCCCGCGACGGAGATGTCGGCCAGCAGGGCGACGGCGAGGCCCGCGCCCACCGCGGGTCCCTGGATGGCCGAGACGACGGGCTTGGAACAGTTGAGCACGTTGTAGACGATGTCGCGGGCCTCGGCGAAGACGCGCATGCGCGTGCCGTGGTCGCGCATCATCTCCTCGATCATCGACAGGTCGCCACCGGAGGAGAACGCCTCGCCCTCGCCCCGGATGACCACCGCGCGCACCTCGTCGTCGCGGTCCACGTCACGCCAGATCTCGGCCAGCTCGCGATGCCCGGTCATGTCCACGGCGTTGAGCCTGCGCGGCTCGCTGATCACGATCCTGAGCACCCCGTCGGCCGCCCAGTCGATCTTCAACTTCTCGTACTCCTTCAACGGAACGCCTCCTTGAGCCGTGCGGCGGCGTATTCACGCGCCTCGATCGCCTGGTCGAAACAGCCCGGCAGGCCGAAGAAGCCGTGGATGGCCCCCTCGTAGCGTCTGAGCTCCACCGGGACCCCGGCCGCGGCGAGCTGGGCGGCGTAGGCCTCGCCCTCGTCGCGGAGCGGGTCGCATTCGGCCGTGATCACCGTCGCCGGGGCCAGGCCCGCCTTGTCGGCGAGCCGGACCGGGGCCAGCCTGGGGTCGGCCGGGTCCCCGCCGTACTGCGCGATGAACCAGGCCATCTCGCCGGCGCCGAGCCCGAAGCCGGTGGCGTACGTCCGGTAGCTCTCGGTGTCCATCGCGACGTCGACCACCGGGTAGATCAGCACCTGGTGCGCCAGCCGGAGCCCGGCGTCCCTGGCCTGCCAGGCGGCCACCGCGGCGACGTTGCCGCCGGCGCTGTCACCGCAGACGGCGACCCTCTCCGGGTCGGCCTGGTAGGCCTCCGGCCGGGCGAAGACGTCCTTGACCACGCTCCACGCGTCGTCGGCCGCGGCGGGGAAGGGATGGTCGGGGGCGAGCCGGTAGTCCACAGAGATCACGATCGAGCCGTTGCGCACCGCCAGATCCCGGCCGAGGGCATCGTTGCGATCCACGTCGCCGAAGACCCAGCCTCCGCCGTGGAAGTAAACGATCACGGGAAGCGGGTGGTCGCCGTCCTGGGGGCGGTAGATCCGGACCCGCACCCCCGCGACCGCCTCGTCCCGGACCAGCGGTAGCGGCAGGATCGGCCCCCGCTGCTCGACGAAGGCGTCCATGGTCCGCATCTCGGCGATCAGTTCGGGCGTCAGCTCGGAGAAGAAGGGCGTCGCGTCGGCCGGAAGCAGCTTCAGGTAGGCCTCGGCCTGCGGGTGCAACGACATGATCGCACTTTACTCGGCGCGAGTCCCTCGCAGTGGGAAGCGCCGGAGAGGACGTCCGAGGCCGCCCGGCGGGCGCGGCGGGCGAGGGGGAGAAGAAGCCGGGCGAAGGGGCCTGCCGCGCGGGCGGCGGACCGAACGAGAGAGGCGCGGCGGGCCGGGCGAGAGGCGGGCGTGGCGGGTCAGAAGGCCGGGTCAGTGACGGGCGGCCGCGACCAGGGCCTCCACGAGCCGGTTGTCCTCACCGCGCTCGGGGTTCCACTGCACGCCGATGCCGAAACGGTGCCCCTGGAGCTCGATGCCCTCGACGATCTGGTCGTCCGCCCAGGCCACGGCGAGCAGGTTGGTGCCCAGCCGCTTGACGGCCTGGTGGTGCGGCGCGGTCACCTCCGCGCGGTCGCCCACCGCCTTGCCCAGCTTGCTCGACACGCTGATCTGGATGACGTGCGTACGGCCGGCCGCGGCGTGTCGGTCGTGGTTCACCACCTCGGGAAGCCAGGGGATCAGGGCGCCGCCCTGGGCGACGTTCAGGACGTGCATGCCCCGGCCGACGGCCAGCAGCGGCAGGTCGGCCTGGACCGCCGCGCGGGCCAGCGCCAGCTCGAAGCGGTCGCGGTGGGGCTGGGGAGCCTCGACCCGATCTTCGGAGGCGGCGCCGTACAGGGTGGCGTCGAGCTCACCCCCACCGGCGAGGATCACACCGGAGAGGCCGCTCACGTAGTCGTTGATCCCGCCCAGATTCAGCGGTGGCAGCAGCACCGGAAGGCCGCCCGCCTTCTCCACCGCCCGGGCGTAGGAGGGCGGCGACAGGACAGCCTCCCTGACCCATGTGCCCCAGCGGGCGGCCTCAAGGTAGGCGGTGATACCGATCAAGGGTCGGGGCATGCGTTCTCCAGGGGACCGTGCGCAAGGTGGCACCACCTGTTTCGGGCAGCACCCATCCCATCTCAGCAGCATCCCTATCATGGCGCACAAAATTTCGGCTACGTCACGCCTTCCGGGTATGAGTGCTCCTCCTTCGAAGCACCCGGGCCTCGCCTCGGACGGAGAGCCCGCTCGGGGAACCGTCGAAGGGAGACGCGACAAGGATATTCATCATCATTAAATCGGTGACTTCGGGCGAATGTGATCCTTATTCGCTTACCTCACCCGGGGTCGGCGAGGCGGTCACGGAAAATAACTTTCCCATTACGGATAGTTTGATTTCGCACCATATTGCTGAGAAACGGTTGTGACGTCTACATGGTGATGGAAGACTCAAATTCGAGCGACCACGTGCGCCGGGGCCACAGGTCACTCATCACCCGGAACCGTCAGGGAGGTGGATCTGCATGATCGGACTTTGATCCGATCAATTAGGGTGGGTTCGGTAAATGTCTTTGAATCCGCGTCTCGTCAAGGAAAGCTTCGCCGTCATCGAGCCCGTCGCGGACAAGGCCGCGGCGTACTTCTACGGCCGCCTGTTCGCCGGGAACCCGCACCTGCGCGGAATGTTCCCACCGGCCATGGACGTCCAGCGCGACCGCCTGTTCAGCGCGCTGACCAGGATCGTCTGGAGCCTGGACAGCCCCGACAGCCTGGCTTCGTACCTCGGCCAGCTCGGCCGTGACCATCGCAAGTACGGGGTGGTCGCCGAGCACTACACCGCGGTCGGCAACGCGCTTCTGTCCACGATCAAACACTTCTCCGCCGAGACCTGGAACGCGGAGATAGAGGCCGCCTGGGTGACCGCGTACACCTCGGCCGCCAATCTCATGATCGAGTCAGCCGAGGCGGACTCCGGCGTTTCCCCCGCCTGGTGGCTCGCCGAGGTGATCGACCACGAGCGCCGCACACCGGACATCGCGGTGATCACTCTGCGGCTCGACCAGCCCCTGCCGTACCTGGCGGGACAGTACGTCAACGTGCAGACCGCGCGCTGGCCGCGTGTCTGGCGCACGTTCTCCATCGCGAACGCGCCACGGGAGGACAACACCGTCCGCCTGCACGTCCGCGCGATCCCCGGGGGGTGGGTCTCGACCGCGCTGGTCGAGCACACGCGGATCGGCGACACCGTGACGTTCGGCCCGCCGGTCGGCACCATGACCCCCACCGGCTCGGGGCGCGACATCCTGTGTGTCGCGGGAGGCACCGGGCTCGCCCCGATCAAGGCCATCGTGGAGCACGTGATCGCCTCGGGACAGCGTCCCAACATCCATCTGCTGTACGGCGCGCGTCACGCCCACGAGCTCTACGACCTGACCGACCTGGTCCGGATGGAGTCGGCCTTCCCGTGGCTGCGGGTGCTTCCCGTGGTCTCCGATCAGCCCGGCTACGACGGCATGCGAGGCAGGGTGTCCGACGTGATGGAACGGTTCCACTCCTGGGCCGACCACGACATCTACATCTGCGGTCCCACCGACATGGTCAACGAAACCGTTCGCAAGCTCCAGCGGACCGGGGTGCCCCTGGCCAACATCCACCGGGACATCGTCCAGGGCGAACCCTGAACGACGTCCGAGATCGGCGACTCACCTTTCGTGGAATCCGGCGGAACACGTCACGGCATGACACCACGGGCCCGGCCCGGGGAAAGACGTCCGTGCGTGACACCCCTCGCCGCCGGCCCCCTTCTCTTCTACAAGGACACTCGGCATCCCGGCAGCCGGGCCGTTCCCCGCCACCGGGCGCCGAGACACACGCCCCGCCCGCCCCGTCTAGGGTGCGATCCGGCCGGCCTCGACGAAGGCCGCGTGCGTGAGGGGCATGAGCTCCGCCCAGGCGGCCTCCATCTTCTCCCCCACCATCTCGATCTCCCGCTGCGGGAACGAGGGCATCTTGGACTGCTCGTTCTTGGTGCGCAGGGAGAGGAAGTGCATGAGCGAGCGGGCATTGCAGGTGGCGTACATCGTGGAGAACAGGCCGACGGGCAGCACCGCCCTGGCCACCTCGCGGGCGATCCCGACCTCCAGCATCTCCCGGTAGGCGGCGTACGACTGCCGATACGACGCCTCCATCGTCTCTACCGTGATCTTGTGCTGCTCCTCGCTGCCCTCGACGAAGACGTACTTGCCCGGGCGGCCCTCCTGGACCAGCTTCCGCTCCGCCCCCGGAACGTAGAAATTGGCCTCAAGCTCCCGGTAACGACCGCTTTCCTCGTTGTAGGACCATCCGACCCTGTGGCGCTGGAATTCGCGGAAGACGAAGATCGGCGCGCCGATGAGGAAGGTCATCGAATTGTGCTCGAACGGGCTGCCGTGCCGATCGCGCATCAGGAAGTTGATCAGCCCCTTGGACCGCGCCGGGTCCTTTCCGACCTCCTCAAGGGACTTCTCCCCCGCGGTCGACACCCGAGCCGCCCAGAGCACGTCGGAGTCGGAAGCGCTGTGCTTGACCAACTCCACGGTCACGTCGTCGAGAAAACGCGCCTCTGCCTCATAACCCGTCAACTGGCTCCCCCTCATCCGTGGTTCGCGCCATATCGTAAACCGTGGAAGCGCCGATCTTGCCGACGGACCCTCGCACGACCGGTGGCCGAAAAAAGATCATGCCTCTCACCCGGTGCCCCTCCGGCCGTGTTCACCGGCGGCGGTTCGCCTCGGAGCGGGCGGACCATGCTCGGGGGGTCCGCCCTCTGAGCGAGGCGGTCTACAGCCGGTATACCCGGCGGGCATTGCCGGAGCCGATCATGTGGGCCACCCGAGCCGCGTCCGGGACGCTCCACTCGTCGGCGGCCAGCCGCAGCGACAGCGCCCTGGCCAGGCTCCGCCGGTAGTACAGCGCGCCCAGGTGGCAGGTCTCGGCCACCCCGTGGCCGCCGGAGCCGAACAGCTGCTTGTGAAAGGGGACAAGCTCCAGCAGCTCCCCCATGACCGCCGCCGAACCCACGGCGGTGCAGCTCAGGGCCAGGCCCACGTCGACGTAGACGTGAGGGAGGACACCGGCGAGGTAGGCCGCCTGGCGGTGGAAGGGATAGCAGTGCAGCAGGATGACGGGCACGCCGATCGGCTGCACCGCCCGGAGGAATCCGATCATCAGCGAGGGGTCCCCGCCGTGGGGGTCCGGGGCGGAATCGCCGTAGCCGATGTGGAACCGCAGAGGTCTGTTGCGTTCCCTGGCCACGTCCGCGGCCACCCAGAGCAGGTGACGCAGCAGCACCGGGTCGGTGAGCCGCTCGGCGGGCCCGGCCAGCCGCCGGGTGGCCGCCGCGATCACCGATCCTCTGCTGGGCCTGGCCGGGTCACGGCCCAGGCCCTGCCGGTAGGCGGCGGACGACGTGAGCCCGGCGGCCCGGGCGGCCCGGCTCACGAGCTGCTGGGTGAGGGTGGAGATGTAGGAGACGCCCGAGGCCGCCGTCCGCGCGACGTCGAGCTCGACCTGCTCGATCGTGACGATCTCCCCGGCCGAGGCGCCGCCCGCGTGGCCCATCTCCTCGGCCGACAGCAGGTCGGGACCGCCCGGGCCGCCGTCGACCAGGAAGGTGGTGATCCCGGCCGCGCCCAGCAGCCGCCGGTTCACCTCGGCCGCGCCCAGTTCGGCCCGGCGGGCCAGGTAGACGGCCGGCGGCACGTGCGGATCCAGGTCGAGGACCGGCGCGCACCAGCGGCGGACCGCGGCGCCCGCCGGGGTGTCGAAGTGGGTGGTGCCGGGAGGGGCGGGGGTGCCGGCCTGGGTGAGCAGCATCTCGAACCGGCCCCGCGCCAGGTCGTCGCGGCGCACTCCGTGGCAGTGATGGTCGATCAGCGGGGCCAGCAGGGCCTCCCGCACCGTGTCGGGAAGCTCGACGGGCAGCGCGTCGTCCGATCTCATGCCGGCTCCTCCCATGGCTGCGGGCGGATCGATATGGCCGATCCGCCCGCAGTTCTCACCTCAGGAGAACCATACGACTACCCAGTGTGATCTCGTGGCTCTTTACACAGAGGTACGGCAGAGCCTGAGAACGTTGGCGATGATCATCGCTCCGGCGCCGCCCCGGGCGGTGAGGATCGACTCGGGGTGGAACTGCACGGCGAAGCGCCGCCTCGCCACGTCCTCGATCGCCATCACCGCCCCGTCCGGAGTGAGCGCGGTGGTGGTGAAGCCGACGACTCCCTGCTCCTTGGCGTGGACCGAGTGGTAGCGCGCCGCGGTGAACTCCTCGGGGAGCCCCTCCAGCAGCGCGCTGTCGCCGATCCGTCTCACCTGGCCGCGCTTGCCGTGCTCGGGGTAGGAGAGCAGGTCGAGCGTGCCGCCCGCCTGCTCGACCATGCCCTGCAGGCCGAGGCAGACGCCGAACACCGGCAGGCCGCGCTCGTAGAGCGCCCCGACCAGCGCCGGCAGGCCGAAGTCGGACGGCCAGCCGGGCCCCGGCGACAGCACCACGAGCGACGGGGCGATCTCGTCGATCATCGGGGCGGGGAAGCCGTGCCTGAGCGTGACGACCTCGGCGCCCTGCTGGCGGAAGTAGTCGGCCAGGGTGTTGACGAAGGAGTCCTCGTGGTCGACGAGCAGCACCTTCATGCCCTCGCCCGGCCGCTCTCCCGCCGGTTCGGCCACGGCCTGCCCCTGCGGGGCGCCGACCGCGGCCAGGGCGCCGAGCAGGGCGCTGGCCTTGAGCTCCGTCTCCCGCTCCTCGGACTCGGGGTCGGAGTCGAACAGCAGCGTGGCCCCGGCCCTGACGGTGGCGACGCCGCCGCGGATCTGCGCGGTGCGCAGGGTCAGGCCGGTGTTCATCGAGCCGTCGAAGCCGATGAAGCCGACCGCTCCGCCGTACCAGCGCCTGGTGGTGGCCTCGTGGTCCTCGATGAACTGCATCGCCCAGGTCTTGGGGGCCCCGGTGACGGTGACGGCCCACATGTGGGTGAGGAAGGCGTCCAGGGCGTCGAACTCCGGCCGCAGGCGGCCCTCGATGTGGTCCACGGTGTGGATCAGCCGGGAGTACATCTCGATCTGACGCCGTCCGATGACCTGGACGCTGCCCGGCACGCAGATTCGGGACTTGTCGTTGCGGTCCACGTCGGTGCACATGGTCAGCTCGGACTCCTCCTTCACGCTGGACAGGAGGGTGCGGATCGCGTCGGCGTCCTCGATCGGGTTGCTGCCCCGGGCGATGGTGCCGGAGATGGGACAGGTCTCGACGCGCTCGCCGCTGACCCGGACGTACATCTCCGGGGAGGCGCCGACCAGGTGCTCGCCCTCGCCGAGGTTGAACAGGAACTCGTACGGCGCGGGGTTGACCTTGCGCAGGCCGCGGTAGAAGGCGGCCGGGTCGGTGCAGGGGGCGTGGAAGACCTGACCGGGGACGACCTCGAACAGGTCGCCTCGGACGAACTTCTCCTTGGCCGCGGCCACGACCTGGGCGTAGGAGCCCTTCTCCGGGTCGGCGGGGATCTCGGTGGGGGTGGCGGGCAGCGGGACGCTCTCCCCCTCGCGGGCGAGGCCCCGGGTGGAGAGACCGTCCACGGTGAACTCGTAGCGGTACTCCTTGCTGGTCTCCCGCTTGCGGTCGATCACCATCACCCGGTCGGGCAGGTGCAGCACGAGGTCGCGCTGGTCCTCGGCGCGCGCGAGGACCTGCCGGATCGGCTCGAACTGGAAGGCCAGGTCGTATCCGAAGGAGCCGTAGAGCCCCAGGTGTTCGTTCTCGCCCTTGAACGCGGCGATGATCTCACGGATCGCGGTGAACACCGTGGGACGGCGGCTGCGCATCTCCTCGGGAAGGATGTCCTCGGACTCCGCGACGTAGACCTCGATGTGATCCGCCGTCGGCTGCCCGGTCGGCTTGCCCGCGGCGAGCAGGCAGGACGCGACGACGGGCAGCACCACCCTGCCGCGCGCGTTCAGCGCGCGGGCGGAGATCCTGCGGCCTCTGGCCACGATCTCCATGCAGGGGTCGACGTAGGCCAGATGCCATCGGCTGTAGCGGCCGGGATACTCCATCCCGGAGGAGAGCACTCCCCCGCGGCGCTCGCCGAGCGTCGTGACGACATCCTCGAGCACCGTCTCGGGCACGTCGAAGGCCTCGACCTCGACCTCGATGCCCCCGGCGGTGGTATATCCGCTGGTCTCCACTGCAGTCTCGCCCCTTTTTGGTTTCCCTGAAGGCCAGAGGGGGGTGGAAACGCAAAAGGCCACCTCCCTGGGCGGCCGTCTGTCTCTCGCGAATGCGAAACCTGCGCCGCTCAGAAGCGGCGCCACCACTGAAGGGTGTCGAGGTATCGCATGGGCAAAGCGTACCGGCGAAAACCGTGATCATGCAACGTGCCCGCGTCGCGCCCTTGGTCATGTCTCGTGCATGTTTGCGGTAAGAGGCCCCTTCTGATCGATTACGTCTCACCTACGCCCCATCCATAAGGGACTCCGATGACCACCTTAAATGTTAGGAAACTTTCCTAAATACCTTGACGGGCGCTTGTCGAGCTGAGTTGGATGGGCGGTCATCGAGGCCCTCGGCCGAGATCTCTCGCCACCCCCTTGGCCTGTGGCCAGCGAGGAGTTCCCCATGCTCAGACGTGTCCGCACAACGGCCGTCGCGGTCATCGGCGCCGCGGCTCTCGCCGTCGCCTCCATCGCCGCCCCCGCCGCCGGCGCCGCGCCCCTCCCGACGACGACGGCCGTCAAGGCCGCCCCGGCGACCTTCACCCATCCCGGGGTCCTGGTCGGCAAGGGCCAGCTCGACTTCGTCCGGTCGAAGGTCAACGCGGGCGCCCAGCCGTGGAAGCGCGCCTACGACCAGATGATGGCCCATTCGCTGGCCTCGCTGTCCCGGACCCCGAAGCCGCGCGCCGTCGTGGAGTGCGGTTCGTACTCCAACCCCAACAACGGCTGCACCGACGAGCGCCAGGACGCGCTCGCCGCCTACACCCTCGCACTGGCCTGGTACATCACCCAGGACAGCAGGTACGCCAGGAAGTCCATCGAGATCATGGACGCCTGGTCCGCGGTGATCAAGGATCACACCAACACCAACGCGCCCCTGCAGACCGGGTGGGCCGGCTCCTCGTGGCCCAGGGCCGCCGAGATCATCCGGTACACCTACACCGGCTGGTCCGCCGCCGGCGTCAGCCGCTTCTCCACCATGCTGCGCGACGTCTACCTGCCCAAGGTCATCAACGGTTCCAACAGCAACGGCAACTGGGAACTGACCATGATGGAGGCCGCGCTCGGGATCTCGGTCTTCCTGGAGGACCGGGCCGCCTACGACAAGGCCGTGAGCAAGTTCCGCGGCCGCGTGCCCGCCTTCATCTACATCAGCGCCGACGGCGCGCTTCCCAAGGCGCCTCCGGGCAGCGGCATCGACACCAGGGCCGAGATCGTCGGCTACTGGCAGGGGCAGTCCACGTTCGTGGACGGCCTCACCCAGGAGACCTGCCGGGACTTCGTCCACACCGGGTACGGCCTCTCCGCCATCTCGCACTTCGCCGAGACCACCCGGATCCAGGGCCAGGACCTCTACCCGGAGATCAGCGAGCGGCTGCGCCACGCGCTGGGGCTCCAGTCGAAGTACCAGCTTGGCGCGGCCGTGCCGTCCTCGCTGTGCAAGGGCGATCTCACCCTTGGCCTGGGCCCGGTCACGGAGGTCGGGTTCAACGCCCTCGGCAACCGGATGGGCATCGCGATGACGAACACGCAGAAGCTCACCGAGCAGCAGCGTCCGGCCGGGACGAACGTCCTCTTCGTCGCGTGGGAGACCCTCACCCACGCCGGTAACCCCGGCTGACACCGACCCGTGACGGGAGGCCGGCAGGGGCAGCCGGCCTCCCGTCACGACCCCGGGCCGAACGGGTGAGCGTCAGGAGCGCGGTTCGCGGAGCTCGGGAAACTCCTCGTCGCGCCACTCCGGGAGGGAGGAGCCTCCGGCCGCGGCGTCCTGCTCGCGGCCCCGGAGATCGACCCGGCGGATCTTGCCCGACACCGTCTTCGGCAGCTCGAAGAACTCCAGCCGGCGCACCCGCTGGAACGGCGCGAGCTTCTCCCGGGCATGACGCAGAATGGCCAGCGCGGTCTCCCGGTCCGGTTCCCACCCCGCCGTGAGCGCGACATATGCCTTCGGCACCGCCAGTCGCAGCTCGTCCGGAGCCGGCACCACGGCCGCCTCCGCGACCGCGGGGTGCTCGATCAGCACGCTCTCCAGCTCGAACGGCGAGATCTTGTAGTCGGAGGCCTTGAACACGTCGTCGGTGCGCCCGATGTAGAAGATGTAACCGTCCGCGTCGCGGACCGCCACGTCCCCGGTGTGGTAGTAACCGTCTCTCATCGCCTCGGAATGCCGCTCGTCATCGCCCTGGTAACCCGTCATCAGCGAGACCGGACGGCGGCTCAGGTCGATGCAGATCTCGCCCTCGTCCGATTGCCCGCCGGTGACGAGGTCGACCAGCGACACCGGCATCCCGGGGAGAGGCAGACCCATGGAACCGGGCTTGACCGGCATTCCCGGCACGTTGCCGATCAGCAACGTGGTCTCGGTCTGACCGAAGCCGTCGCGCAGCGTCAGCCCCCACTGCCGCTGGACCTGCTCGATCACCTCCGGGTTCAGCGGCTCACCCGCCGACAGCACCTCCCGCAGGTCGCCGGGGCCGCCGGACAGATCAGCCTTTATCAGCATCCGCCACACCGTCGGCGGCGCGCAGAACGTCGTCACCCGCGCGCGGCGGATCTGGCCCAGCAGGGCGCCGGGATCGAACCGGCGGTAGTTGTACACGAAGATCGTGGCCTGGGCGATCCACGGTGCGAAGAAACAGCTCCAGGCGTGCTTGGCCCAGCCCGGGGAGCTGATGTTCAGATGCACGTCCCCCGGACGCGAACCGATCCAGTAGGCCGTCGACAGGTGTCCCATCGGGTAGGAGATCTGCGTGTGCTCGACCAGCTTGGGCCTGCTCGTGGTGCCCGAGGTGAAGTAGAGCAGCAGCGGGTCCTCCGGCGTCGTGCCCGGGTGCGCCACCGGCCGGCCGGGGAAGGCGTACGCGTCCCGGTAGGACGCCCAGCCCGCCGGGGCCTCACCCACGCAGATCCGCCCGTACTCCCCCGCCACTCCGTCGAACTTGGCGGTGTCCGCGGCGTTGGCGACCACGTACCGCGCACCGCCCCGGTCGATGCGGTCCGCCAGGTCCACCGGTCCGAGCGCGCTGGTGGTCGGCATGATCACCGCGCCCAGCTTCATCACCGCCAGCATCGACTCCCACAGCTCGACCTGGTTGTTCAGCATGAGCATCACCCGGTCGCCGTGGGAGACGCCCCGCTCCGCCAGAAACGCCGCGACCTGGTTCGATCGCCGCGCCATCTCGTCGAAGGTGTACCGGGCCTCGGAGCCGTCCTCCTCCACCAGCCACAGTGCCGTCTGGTCGTTGTCCCGGGCGATCACGTCGAACCAGTCCACCGCCCAGTTGAAACGCCCTTCGAGCTCCGGCCAGGCGAACTGCTCCACCGCCCTGGCGTAGTCGCCGCGCAGGCCCAGAAGCAGGTCGCGTGCCTTGAGGTAGATCTCGGTATTCCTGGTCGCGCCCACGGCGACACTCCTCTCGACGATCGCCACAAGGTACGGCACCGCCGCCGGAGGTGACACCCCTCGGACGGGGACACTCGTCGCGGCGGCCGGAACCGTGACGCGTTCCTCGAAGGCAAGCTTTACTTTCGCATTACGTGAACTGGTTTGACCTGGTGTGCGCTCCAGGATGGAGAGTGAACGCATGAAGACGGCGATTACCGGGCTCACACCGGAGGTGGAGGTCCCCGAAGAGGGGCTGCCGATCAGCGCGGCCGCCGCCGCCTGCGGGCTGAGCGTCGACGCCCTGCGCTACTACGAACGGGAGGGGCTGACGCTGACGCCCGCCGACCGGGCGCCCTCCGGACGGAGGCGCTACTTCGAACAGGATCTGAGCTGGCTGGCCGGCCTCGTCATGCTCCGCCGGACCGGCATGCCGATTCGCGACATCCGGGCCTTCGCCCAGGTCTGCAGGGAAAAGGACACCGAACCCGAACGCCTCGCCGTACTGGAGGCTCACCGCGACCGGATCCTCGCCCAGCTCCGTGAGACCCAGGGGCACCTGGCCGCAATAGAACGAAAAATCAACTTTTATCGAGAGAGCATCGTAAAAAAATGAAGATTCTTGCACTGGGATCCCAAGGTCTGACCGTCTCCGCGGAAGGGCTCGGCGCCATGGGCATGAGTGTCTGGTACGGCGCCCGCGACGAGCAGGAGTCTCTGGCCACCCTCCGCCGCGCCGTCGACCTCGGGGTCACCTTCATCGACACGGCGGAGGCCTACGGTCCCTTCGAGAACGAGAAGCTGGTCGGCCGTGCCGTCGCCGGCCGCCGTGACGAGGTCACCATCGCCACGAAGTTCGCCACCGAGTTCGACGACGACGGCACCGGCCGCGGTATCAACGGCAGCCCCGCCCACGCCCACCGGGCCGTCGACCGGTCCCTCAAGCACCTGGGCGTCGACGTCATCGACCTGTACTACCTGCACCGCGTCGACCCCGACGTGCCCATCGAGGACACGGTCGGCGCGATGGCCGAGATGGTTCACGCCGGCAAGGTCCGCTACATCGGGCTCTCCGAGGCCGCCCCCACGACGATCCGGCGGGCGCACGCCGTCCACCCGCTCACCGCGGTGCAGTCGGAATACTCCCTGTTCAGCCGCGAGCCCGAGGACAACGGCGTCCTGGAGACCCTTCGCGAACTCGGCATCGGCTTCGTGGCCTTCTCCCCGCTGGGCCGCGGCTTCCTCTCCGGGCGGATCACCCGTGTCGACGACCTCGATCCCGACGACGCCCGCCGCCACCTGCCCCGATTCGCCCCGGAGAACATCGCCAAGAACCTCGCCGTCGTCGAGGACCTCAAGAATCTCGCCGCGTCGAAGGGCGTCACGCCGTCGCAGCTGGCGCTGGCCTGGGTGATGGCTCAGGGCGTCGTGCCGATCCCCGGCACCAAACGGCGCACCTACCTGGAGCAGAACGCCGCCGCCGCCGACATCACCCTGACACCCGGGGAACTGGCCACGCTGGACTCCGCCCTTCCCCCCGGCGTCGCCGCCGGGGAACGCGACACGCCCGCCGGCCTGGCGAGAACGTATCTCTGACCCCCGCGGCGGGGGAGCCGTCGCGCGTGCCGGACGTCGAACTCGTCGGCCGGGCGGGACGCGCGATGTCCACGGCCTTCGCGCCGCGCCGGAGCCCCGCCACCCGGCTCCGCACCGCCTACTCCTCCCCGGAGAACCTCTCCCAGGCCGACTGCCGCGTCATCCCCAGGGCCGCGCCGATCCTGGCCCACGTGACGCCGTGCTCCCGCAGCCGCCCGACCCAGAGCTGCAGGTTGGCGTTGATCTGGGCGCCGGCCGCGGCGGTGCGGGGCAGGAGGTCGAGCATCTCCTCGTCGGTCAGCTTGTCCGGCCAGGGGATCTCCGGCACCTCCGGAGGCTCGGAGGTCAGGCCGTCGGCGTCATCGCCCTCGCCGGCCTCGGCGCGCTCCGGTCGCGGGAGCTGCTGCTCAAGGATTTGGTTGCAGAGCTCCACGCACAGGTTGCAGATGTAGACGCCGGGACCGGCGATCAGCTTGTCCACCTCGGTCTGCGGCTTCGCGCAGAAAGAGCAACGGAGCGCACGATCGGCAAGGGCCTGGGCCGCCATGGGTCCTCCTGGGTCGATGGCCGTCAGGCTGTGCCTGACAATGATGACCGCGATCTTACGATGTCAGGCGCAGCCTGACAAGAGCCGTCGCGTGCCGCCGGGGAAGCGTGCCCGTGAGACGACGTGGGCCCGTGAGACGACGTGGGCCCGGCGTCACCGCCGGGCCCGCCCGTGCTCACCTGCTCACCTGCTCATCTGCTCACCGCGGCGTGTCCCGCGATGCCGTACGAAGACCCCGGTGTGTCCCGCGACGCGGTCGACGGACGTGCCGTCGGACGGCGAAGGTGGCCGGGGTCGCCCCCGGCCACCCGCTACCGGCGCTGCCCGGCCTTCTCCACGATGCCCGACGCCAGCTCGGCGACGGTGAAGACGCTGCCCGCCTTGAACATCACCTCCGACCCCGTCATCTGGTCGCGTAGCCACACCATGCGCGTACCGAGATAGCGGAAGGTCCGCGGCTCAAGGATGAGATATCGCCGCGTCTCCGCGCCCGCCGCCTCCCGGAACACCCCGAGGCCCTTGCGTCCCGCACCGTCCTCGACGCCCACCTCGACCCCGACTCCGGGGATCCTCCCCAGCGCGCGGTACATCGCCGCCTCCAGCTTCGGCGGCATGATCGCCTGCTGCTGCAGGTAGACGGAGATCACCCGGAAGGCGCGCGCGTCGGGATCCTCCGCCGTACGCGTCACCCCCTCCTCGACCGGAAACTCGACCCAGTGCCTGTCGTCCCGGACCTGCGCGAGGAGCTTGTCGGGGTCGGTGGGCAGCTCGCGGAGCCTCCTGTCGTACTGCTGGGGCGAGAGGTCGTCGTCGCCGGGGTCCGGGGGAACGTCGCTGATCCGGAACCGTCCGTCGACGTCGTAGCCGCCGGTCTGCTTTCCGTCGTAGCGGATCCACCGCTCCATCGTGGTCCCGTCGCCCGGATCCCCGTTGGGCTGCCTGGAGAGGGTCTTGCTGTACTGCCACTGGTCCGGACGCGGGGACGTGCCCGTCGACCGCGTCTCCGCGACGAGGGCGGCCTGCGCGAACACCTCCGAGGGGCTGGCATACCGCGCCGCCGATGGAGGCACCCCGCCGATCTCACCGGTCCTGTCGATCTGGACGAGGGTCAGCACCAGGGCCGCCACGAGGCCGAAGGCACCGGCGAGCAGCACCGGACGGCCGGGGAACAAAAACCTTCGCCGGTCGGCGGCGCGACCCGTTCCGGCCACCAGTCGGGCACGAGGAGCCGCGAGCCGTCCGGCGTCCGGCTCGGGCGCTTCGGCGCGCAGTTCGCGGAGCGCTGTCAGATCATCCACGGTCGGCCTCCTCTTCGATGGCGGTGGGGTCGGCGCCGCCGAGCGCGGCGCGGGTCTTCTTCCTGGCCCGGTGGAGCCGTGAGCGCACCGTTCCGACGGGGATGCTCAGGGCGTGGGCGACCTCGTCGTAGCTGAGGTCGGCCCACGCGATCAGTAGCAGCACGTCCCGGTCGCCCCCTGACAGGGTCGCGAGCGCGCCGGCCAGCTCCCGGCGCGCGGCCGAGGCGGTGACGCTGGCGTCCACGCGGTCGGCGTAACTCTCGGCCACCTCGTCCACACCGGTCCGGGCCAGCGCGCGGTAGGCCCGGACCTCCGCCCGGCGGTGCTTGCCGACGAGGTTGGCGGCGATGCCGTACAGCCAGGGACGGGCGTCCGGCCGGGTCACGTCGTAGCGCCCGCGCTTTCCGAAGGCGGCGAGAAAGGTGTCGGCGACGATGTCGTCGGCGATGGAGTCACCCAGCCTGCGGGTGACATACCGATGGAGCTCCGGCGCGTGACGGTCGAACAGGGTCGCGAACACGTCGGGCTCGTCTCGGGACCGTCGGATCAGCTCCGCGTCGTCGGTGCGGTCCGATGTATGGGCGCATTGTGCGTCGGCGATCAAACATGGCTCCGCTCATCGGGCCTCTGTTCTCACGAGGCGGGGGGCACGGTCATCTCTATTCACCCGAACCGGGCGATCGAGTTCACGCCCTTACCGGTTCCGGCGGCCGGCAAGCCTGGAAGGACGCTCACGAAGCTGCGGCAAGCGGTCTTCATCATCGTTCGTGAACGCGTGAAAGCGCACGACGGCGGTTGCCGCCGAGCTGGACGAGACGCCCGTCAAGGCGGACGAGGAGACCTCGCCGGCGCGGCTCCCCGATGCTCCGGTCATGGGCGCTCGCCCGGAGCGAGCGAGGCGGCACCCGCCTTCCGCCCGTCCCGAGGCCGGCGCCGAACGGCGCGGGCGGTCGCGTCAACGGCCGGACCGCTTCCTGTACAGCGTGCGCGGACCCGTCATACGATGCGGTTCGTGCCGAACATCGGACCCGTAGAGCTGCTCATCGCCGCCGCTCTGCTCGCGGTGATCCTGGCGATCGTCCTCGGTGTCGTCGTGGTCGCCCGGAGGGGAGACAGGGCGTCCCTTCCACCGCCGATGCCGCCGGCGCCCCAGGATCTGCAGGAGCTCGTCACGCGGCTGACGCGCCAGGGACAGAAGATCCATGCGATCAAGGCGCTGCGCCATCACACCGGGCTCGGCCTGTCCGAGTCCAAGAAGGTCATCGACGCCGTGGCCCTGGGGCACCCCATGTGGAGCCATCCCGTGCTGGCCCCGTTCCGGCCCTCCCCCGTGGCCCTGCCGCACGCCGGTCCCGACCTGGCCACCCGCGTGCGCGAGCTCAAGGCCGCCGGTCGCACGGCGCAGGCGATCCACCTGGTACGCGGCGAGACCGGCATGGGTCAGGCCGAGGCCGAGCTGTTCGTCGGCAGCCTCTGAACGCCCCCGGCGAGCGTGCCCCCGGTGCTCCGGTCAGGAGGTTCCTGTTGACATTGTCGCCAATGTCAAGGTTTAGCCTCAAAGCTCCTGTCCCCGCATCCTGGAACGGACGCCGATGACCATCCTGGCCGACCCTGACGACCGCGCCCTCCTGCTCGACCGCGACCGGAGCTTCTTCGACGCCCTGGTCGCCGCCGACCTCTCCTGCCTGGACGACCTGCTGGCGGACGACTTCGTCATGGTCGCCATCGACAACGGCGCGACCGTGACCCGAGCCGACCTGCTCGGTCTGATGTCATCCGGAACCGTCCGGTTTCCGGCCGTGCAGTCCTTCCCGGACGAGGCCGTCGTCCGCCGTATCGGAGACGTCGGCATCGTCGTCGGGCGAACCGGCATGAACTTCACCGGCGCCGACGGCGCCGTCTTCACCGCCGGCAGCCGGTACACCCACGTCTTCGTCTCCGACTCCGTCGCGGGATGGCGCCTCGTCTCCGCGCAGGGCACGGAGATCAAGCCCGGCTCGTGACGCCCCTCTCGCCGGGGCCCGCCGGACTCCCCCGTCTCCAGACGGAGAGCGGACAGGACGGCGGCGGCCGATCCGGGACCGGTCGGCCGGGGACGCGATCGCGTTCGGCCGGCGGGGTCTCCGTGTCATCGGGATGACGGTGGAAATCCCGAGCCCCTCGATCCGGCGGGCCACCGTCAGGAAAGTGCCGGCGCGGTGCGGACACGGCGGGGCGGGGTGAAGACGTACAGGCTGAGGATGTCGGACGGTTCGGCCACTCCCGGGCCACCGGCACGAACCCAGGCCGCGATGTCCTCGGCCGCGTCCGGGTCGTTGACCAGGCCGAGCCACACGGGACGGCCTCCCGCGGCGCGGCCGGCGGCCGACGGCTGGACGACGATCACGTTCGCCCGCTCGCACACGTCCAGGCAGTCGGTGACGCGGACCGCGGCGGTCTCGGACAAGCGGGCGACCTGCTCGGCGTGGTCGAGTCCGGCCACCTTCCCCGGGTCGCCGCAGCAGCAGCCGCGGCAGACGACGATCCTGCATGGTGCCGGTTTCCTCATGCGCACGTGAATCCTTTGCCGGTGCATTCGAGCAGGTCAGATGACGGTTCGAGGCAGGGGCACGGGGTTCGCCCCGGCCGGTCGGGCGGGCGGGCCGGGAACCCGCCGGTCGCCGGCGGGTTCCCGGACACGCGGAGGGCCGGCCGAGCGGCTCATGGGGCTCCCCGGGCAGCTCGTACGGCTCGCGTCCACTGCTCGCGGCGGATCTCCGGATCGATCAGAGCGCAGTCGCCGCACATGCCGCCGCCCGGCAGGCGGTAGTACAGGCAGCAGCTGCGCCGGACGAAGAACGAGTGTCCCGGGGCGGGTTCGGCCAGCTCACCGCCGCCTTCCAGGACCCCCGTGGAAAGCAGTTCGCGCCCCAGCGCGCTCGCGCCGGCGGCGTGTCCCGGATGGCGGCGGGCGATCGCCTGGACGGTCCCGGCCAGCGCGGAGGCGGCGTTGCCCCACAGCAGACCGGGGGCGATCTTGGTGACCTCCCGCGTGGTGCGGGCCAGTGGCTCCAGCAGCCCGGTGACCACGACGCGGTAGATCGGCTCGGCCGCCCGGTTCGGGTCGGTGATCTCCCAGCCCTCCGGGTGGGCGACTCGCAGCGGGAGCGGGCCGCTCGGCGTGGGACGCCAGAACGCGCGGTCCGGCGCCAGGTCGACGAGCACCCCGCGGGTGACGGCCGCACCGATGACCGGCGACCACAGGCGAGCGGCCAGGCCCTGGAAGAAGATGGAGGCGGCGACCAGGTCCTCGGTGGTGCCCAGGCGTCGCGCCACCTCGGCGATCCTGCCCGACAGCACGCTCGGGCCGGTGAGCAGCTCGGTGAGCGGGAGCCACCCGGATTCGAGCGGTCCCGTTTCGAGCTCGAAGTAGGCGCTGATCGTCGCCACCTCGGACAGAACGCCTGCGACGCGACGGGAGGTCGCGGGTCGTGGCATCACCGGGACGGCCCCGATCGACGGGCAGGCCGAAGGGCGCACTGCCGGTAGGACCACATGGCGGCCACCGTCCTCTCCTGGGGAGATCCGCCCCATATCGTGAGGAGGCGACCGCGTGAGTCTCCTGGCTCTCGGGTCGATGCTCGTCCCGGCCTTCCCACCCGCACGCGGGCAGTGGCTTGTTCGGGATCCGCTCGCCGATCACAGTGGCGGGACCGCACCGGATTCACACCGGCTTCCTCGTTCCGCCGTCGCCTTCACCAGTCATGGTCGCACGAACGGTCACTGAGGACATAGCGGACCCAGCTCCCCGTTCCGTGGTCCGCGCGCCGAGCCGGCGGATCGCCGAGGGTCGCGGCCCCCGAGAAATCCCTCACCGTGGTCCGCGCGCCGAGCCGGCGGATCGCCGGGGGTCGCGGCCCCCGAGAGGTCCCTCACCATGGTCCGCGCGGCCGTCCGGCGCGCCGGTCTCTCCACGACAGCGGCAGACTCTTCCTCGTGAAGCGAATTCTCATCGTCGGCATCGGCGCGGGAGACCCCGACCACCTCACCCTCCAGGCGGTCAAGGCCATCGCGGCGGCCGACGTGTTCTTCATCCTGGACAAGGGCGAGGCCGGGCACGATCTCATCCGGCTCCGGCAGGACCTCGTCGACGCGCACGCCCGCGCGCCGTACCGGCTGGTCAAGGCCCGTGATCCCGACCGCGACCGGACCAGCGCCGCCTATGCCACCGCGGTCCAGGACTGGCGATCACGCCGCGCCGGCGTCTACGAACGGCTCATCCGCGACGAGCTCGGCGACGACGAGACCGGCGCGTTTCTCGTCTGGGGCGACCCCTCCCTCTACGACAGCACGCCGGCCGTCCTTGAGGAGGTCCTGGATCGGGGCGCGGTCCGATTCGTCTACGACGTCGTGCCCGGCATCAGCAGCGTGTCCGCTCTGGCCGCCCGGCACCGCATCGGCCTGACCCGGATCGCGCGGCCCCTGCACATCACCACGGGCCGCCGCCTGGCCCTGGAGGTCCCCGAGGCCGACGACATCGTCGTCATGCTCGACGCCCGCTGTGCCTTCGCCACCCTTCCCGACGCCGCCGAATTCGAGATCTACTGGGGCGCCTATCTCGGCACCCCCGACGAGATCCTGGTGGCCGGAGCGGTCACGGAGGTCGCCGGCCAGATCCGCGACGTCCGCGCCGCGGCTCGGGAACGCAAAGGCTGGATCATGGACACCTACCTGCTGAGACGGGTCTCTCGGTGAGACCGCGGGGATCACGGTCCAAAACGGCTCTGTCCCGCAGGATGCCCCTGGCCAATACGGCTGACCAGGGGCAAATGTGAAAACTCAGCAGAAAAGTGGAATTAATCAACCGCTAATGAACTACCAGCGGTAGATGGTGTAAGGGTTGTAGTAGACCTGGCCGTAGCTGAAAGGGTTGTAGTAGACCTGGCCGTAGCCGAGGGTGTTGTAGTAAACCCGGCCGTAGCCATAAGGGTTGAAGGGATCGATGAAGAAGTTGCCGCTGGCGCTCGAGTTCTCGGACGTGGCGGCGGATTCCTGAGTCGCGCTTGCGCCGGCAGGCTGGGCCGACACCGTCAGGCCGACGATGAGGGTGGAAGCCACCAATGTTCCGGCGGCGAGAGCGTGCTTGAACATGAAAAATCACTCCGTGTCTGATGTTTGAGCCTGGCGTGCTGCCTGGGCTTACAGAGCGCCGACCCGGCTTCCCGGAAATATGGCGAATCGGCGTCATGTAAGACGCTAGTTGAGGGTCATCCGTACGTTCACCCCAGAGAGAACAAAGCCTTGGTCCGGGATCATCACTGAAGAAAGGCGGAGGTTACACCTGAATGGAGATCAAAAGCCCGTTCTAGGTGACGAATCCGATAAATCGGCCGGACACGCCGACGAGACAGCCGAGCCGGTTTCTCGGTCGGAGCGGTGGTCGCCCGCACCGCGGACGACAGGCCACGCCGGGTTCTCCGGCCTTCTCTCACCCTCTCCGGTTTGAGGGCCGCGCCTCATCCGCCGGACGGTCCGCCGCGCCGAGGTCGGAGGCGACCGGTCCAGCCCAGTCGGCACAGCAGGTAGGCCACCCCACGCGCGGTGTAGGACACGTGGAATCTCTCAGCGATCAGCACGGCCACGCGTGAGGCGGTCCAGCACTGATCGTCCCAGCCGTAGGCGGCGGGCCCCTCCTCCAGGGCCTTCTCCAGCAACGTCAGCTGTTCGTCGGTGAGCTTGCAGCCGTTGCCGGCGGCGCCCTTGGAGGCCAGCGCGGCCTTGCCTCCCCGGCTCCAGAGCGCGTACCACTCGTAGGCGGACTTGCGGGTGATTCCCAGCAACCGGGCCACCCGCGGCGGCTCCATTTTCCCCGCGAACATGTCCGCGGCCCGGAACCGCAGCCTCTCGCGTCTGACCCGCTCCTGCGCGGACAGTCCCCCGCCCCTGTCGGAGTACCTCATGCTTCAAGGTTGTCATCCGGACAAAAGACACTCAACGGGCACCCGGCCCCATGTCACCTCCGCATTTCCCGGCCGTCGCACGCGGGCCGTACTCGCCGGGGATCGGACGGCATATGAAGCGCGGGCACGCGCCGGGCCATGGACGCATCCGTGAGGTGACCGAGCACCCCGCGCCGAGGTCGTCGGGCGCCGTTCACCGTGAGGACGCGATCTCCTGCCTCAGCGGTGCCGGGCGCCTTCGTGGTCGGCGTGCCCGGCAGGCTCCAGTTGCAGCGTGGAGTGCTCCACGTCGAAGTGGCCGGCCAGGCACTCGTGCAGCCGGTCCAGTACCTGGCCGAGGTCACCGCTGGTCAGGACCTGCTCTTCCACCACGACATGGGCCGACATGACCGGGACGCCCGAGGTGATGGTCCAGGCGTGCAGATCGTGGACGTCGAGGACGCCCTGCGCCTCCAGCAGATGCCGCCGGACCTCCTGCAGGTCGACGCCCTTGGGAACGGCCTCCAGCAGGATGTCCACGGCCTCGCGCAGCAGGCTCCAGGTGCGGGGCACGATCAGCAGGGCGATGACGACGGAGACGATCGGGTCCACCCTCGTCCAGCCGGTGAGCGCGATGACGACCGCGGCCACGATCACCGCGACCGACCCCAGCAGATCGCCGAGAACCTCCAGGTAGGCCCCCCGCAGGTTGAGACTCTCGGCCTGTCCGCGGCGCAGCAGCCACAACCCGACCGCGTTGGCGACCAGGCCGGCCACGGCCGCGACCAGCATCACCGTGCCGCCGACCGGCTCGGGGTCGCTGAAGCGCCGGACGGCCTCGTACAGGATGTAGACGCTCAGGGCGAGCAGCACGACCGCGTTGACCGCCGCGGCGAGGATCTCCGCGCGCTGGTAGCCGAAGGTCCGCTGGAGGCCGGCCGGTCTGCCGGCCACCCAGATCGCGAACAGCGCCAGTGCGATCCCCGCCGCGTCGGTGGCCATGTGCCCGGCGTCGGCGAGCAGGGCCAGGCTGCCCGACAGCACCGCCCCGATGATTTCGACGACGAACACGACGAGGGTCAGCGCCAGCACGACGGCCAGGCGACCGCGGTATGCCGCGGCTCCCGTCGCCCGGGGGTGGCCGTGCCCGTGTCCGTGTCCCATCCAGCGCCTCCTTGGTCAGTACAGCTTCCAGTGTTTATACACTAGCCACTGTATATACAGCAATCGGTGTATCGTCGTTGCCATGTTCACCGCCGCGACCCGCCTTGACGCGATGGCCCGGCTCGGAAGGGCGCTGGCCGATCCGAACCGCTGCCGGATACTGATCGCCCTGCTCGAAGGACCTACCTACCCCGCCCGGCTGGCCGACGAGCTCGGACTGACCCGCCAGAACGTGTCCAACCATCTGTCGTGCCTGCGAGGCTGCGGCCTGGTGATCGCGGCGCCCGAGGGACGTCAGACCCGCTACGAACTGTCCGACCGGCGCCTCGCCCATGCCATCGAGGACCTCCTCCACGTCGTGCTCGCCGTCGATCCCGGCCACCGTGACGCGCACGAGGCGCCTGGCGCCGACTAGGCCCCGCCTGCTCGGCATCACCGCGCTCAGGATCGCCACCGGCGCCACCACCGGTGGCGACCTGCCATTCACCGCATCGCCGACCCGGCGGCGGGGCACGCGCCCCGGCGCCCGGGTGCCGTACGGCCCTCGGGAGAAGCCGGAGCCCGACCGCAGCGATCAGGCTCCGGGGCCGGCTTCGGGCGGAAACCATCTGAAACCAAAGTAAAAGGTTTTCGAAGCATGGGTCCGGTGTGAGTCGATGTCGGCGGGAAGGCACCGTCGCCCTTGCTCTACCCCGTTCGGTCAGGCTATTTTCTGCATGGCACGTACCACGCGCCCCGACCGGGCGCACACCCTCTCAGCGAAAAGGTTTTCCTAAAGGGTTAACGGCGCCCTTCGGTATGAGCAGGATCGTGACCGGAGGACCCTCTCGCGGGAACCCCTTGCCAACGTCCACAGACGTGCCCAGATGACGGAAGGAACGGACGGTGAGATCACGTACCGAGCGCCGCTCCCCCGTGATGACCGATGTGGCCAAGGCGGCGGGCGTTTCTCATCAGACGGTCTCGCGGGTGCTCAACGAGCATCCCAACGTTCGTGCCGAGACGCGCACCCGGATCCTGGAAGTGATCGACCGGCTCGGCTACCGCCGCAACCTCGTCGCTCGCGCGCTGGTCACCCGCCACACCCGGACCTTGGGCGTGGTCGGCTTCAACACCACGCTGTACGGCCCGGCCAGCACGGTCGACGGCATCGAGCAGGCGGCCAGGGCGGCCGGTTACTTCGTGAGCATCGTCAGCCTGCGCACCGTCGACGCGGCGGGCATGCGCGACGCGATCGGCTATCTGGCCGACCAGGGGGTCGACGGGATCGTCGTGGTGGCGCCGCGGCGCTTGGCGGCCCGCGCCTTCGACGGCCTGCCCCGGGACATGCCCGCGGTGGCCGTCGAAGGTCAGCAGGAGGGCGAGATGTCGGTGGTCAGCGTGGATCAGATCGAGGGCGCCCGACTGGCCACCGAGCACCTGCTGGAGCTGGGGCACCAGACCGTCTGGCATGTCAGCGGCCCCTCCGACTGGCTGGAGGCCGAGAGCCGCATCGAGGGCTGGCGCACGGCCCTCGAAGCCGCCGGCCGGACCGTCCCCACGCCGTTGGCCGGCGACTGGAGCCCGCGTTCGGGATACGCGGCGGGCCGTCTGCTCGCCGCGATGGCCGACCAGGTCACCGCGGTGTTCGTGGCCAACGACCAGATGGCCCTCGGCGTGCTGCGCGCGCTGACCGAGGAAGGAGTGAAAGTCCCCGAGCAGGTCAGCCTCGTGGGTTTCGACGACATCCCCGAGGCGGAGTTCTTCTCCCCGCCGCTCACCAGCGTCAGGCAGGACTTCGGCGCCGTGGGCAGGAGCAGCATCGAGGTGCTGCTCCGGCAGATCGAGACGGGCGAGGCCCCCGTACGCGAGCGGCTGACCGTGCCTCCCCTGCTCGTCGCCAGGAACAGCACCGCCCCCCTGCGGTGACCACTCGCGGCGCGAGGAGAGAGGCGTCCTCGCGAGACGGTCTCCCCCGGGGCTCCACCGGCTGTGCACCGAGACGTCGCCCCTCGTGATATCGACCCGAAAGTCCTCAAAGCCCTCGCGTCTCCTGGCCTTCTAGCCATGTCAAGGCGGCATCTGCATGATTGACGTATGGCTGACGACGTGACACCGGTATCCACACCGCGGGCGATGACCGCCGCCCAGGCTCTCCGATGGGAGGAACTCCTGCGGAATGTCGCTGAAATGCTCCCGGCCGGACCGGCGTACGTGGTGGTCGACGGCGGCGGCGAGCAGGACCTGATCGTCGCCGAACGCCTCGCGGACACCGTCCACGCCGCAGGACGCGCCTGCGTCCGCCTGTTCGACACCGTCCCGTCCACCGGCGATGACACCTGGAGCGCCGCGTGCGACGCCGACGCGGTCGTGGTGGCACAAGGCTCCCACTGGCGGGCCCACCCACCTCGCGACCGCTGGGACGTGGTGATCCGGCTGCGCACCGCGTCCACCAGGCCCGGGAACGCGAAGTCCGACGCTGACATCGTCATCGACCTGAACGATCCGGCCTGGCCGGTGATCCGCCACGTCGCCGCCCGGCTGGCCGGCCACCCCCGGTGGTACGTCACCGAAAGCCGGGCCTTCTTCGCCACCCGCGCCGCCACCTGGGACACCAAGTTCGGCGACGACCTGCCCGCCTACGCCGCCGCGATCGCCGAGGCAGGTCTGCCGAAAGGCGGCGTCGTCGCCGACGTCGGCTGCGGCACCGGCCGCGCCCTACCCGCCCTCCGCCGCGCCGTCGGTCCCCGCGGCGGTGTCATCGCGGTGGATCTGACCCCCGAGATGCTCGAACAGGTCCGCTCTCAAGGCCGCGCCGAGCACGCGGCCCTCGTCCTCGCCGACGCCCGGCACCTGCCCCTCACCGACGCGTCCGTCGACGCGGTGTTCGCCGCCGGGCTCATCACGCACCTGCCCGACACCGACGCGTGCCTTCACGAGCTGGCGCGCATCACCCGGCCGGGTGGCCGGCTCGTCCTCTTCCATCCCTCGGGACGTGCCGCTCTCGCCGCCCGCCACGGCCGCACCCTGCGCCCCGACGAGCCTCTCGCCGAAGCGCCCCTGCGTCGATCGATGCACCAGACCGGGTGGCAGCTGACCGGCTACGACGACCCGGAACACCGTTTCCTCGCCATCGCCGCCCGCCGGTAGCCGAGCACGGAACCGGCGGGTTCACGGTACGGAGATCCGCACCACGGGGTGGGCACGCCGATACGCGGGGAATCCGCGCCATGAGGATTGATACGGCCGATACATGAGAAATCCGCGCCGTGGGGGTGGACGCGACCGGTACGTGAGGAATCCGCGCCGTGGGGGTGGATACGGCCGGGCGGACGTCGTCGCCGCGGGACGATTCCCGAACACCCCCTTCCCGATGAACGGTCGGCGCGCTCGTGACGATCGCGACTCCTCGTTGGCATTTCTCAGGTGAACACCGGTTTTACCGTGGCCGTGATGTGCCGGGAAGGGGGAACAGGGGAGGCAGGGAACGATTTCGATCAGGGAGAGCCTGTCATGCTGTTGAGTGCGCGCAACAAGATTCCGGCACGGGTCACCGCCGTCACCCACGGTGAGGCGACGGCCAACGTGGAGCTGGATGCGAGCGGGGTACGGCTGGTGGCCTCGATCACCATGGAGGCCGCGCGGGAGCTGGGCCTGTCTCAGGGCAGCGAGGTGATCGCGGTGATCAAGGCGTCCGACCTGATCCTGGCGACGCGCGACTGAGGACGTCAAGGGGGCGGTACGGCCCCGCCGGATCGGTCACGCGATGCGCGCCGAGGTGGACATCGTGGTCGGCCACGACCTGTCACCGCTCCAGGCCCATGCCGTGGCCCACATCGCCCCGGCAGGTGGTGACGGCCCCCCTCCCGCGCCAGGCGAGGCGGGCCGTCACCACCGGATCCCGTCAGGTCCCGTCCGGGCTCACCGGGCGGGTCCCCGGGCGGTCACTCCTCTTCGCCCTCCTCGCCTTCGAAGAACTCCTCGGCCATGTCCGCGACCACGTAGCCGCCGACCAGTCCCGCCGCTCCGGCGGTCACGACCGATCCCATCCCCGAACCGTGGTGCCCGCCGCGGTGACCACCGCCGTGGTGGGCGTACGGGTCGTGGCCGCCCTGGTGGAAGCCGCCGTGGGAGTACTGGGCCAGAGAGGCCAGCCAGCCGTTGATCTCCGATGCCCAGTCGCGGTGCAGGGCCTGGTCGTGGCTGACCTGCCAGCGGCCGATGGCGTCGGTGCTCGAACGGCCGGCGCGCTTGTCGGCTTCCACGATGACGTCCAGGCCACCGGGGCCTGCGACGAGGGTCAGTTCGACCTCGTTGATCTGCCCGGAGTACTGGGGCGGGGGGTAGAACTCGATCTCCTGGAAGAACGGCAGCTGCTGCCTGATGCCGTAGATGTGGCCCCGCTCCAGATCGGCTCCCTTGAACTGGAACCCGAACTGCGAGAACGCCCGCAGCACGGCCTCCTGGGAGGCCAGCGGTTCGATCTCGAGCGGGTCCAGGTCGCCCTTGTCGACCGCCTTGGCGATGGCCAGCTCGGTGCGCACGCCCATGGCCATGCCGCGCAGGTGCTGACCGGCGATCTCGGTGATCGGCGCCTCCCACGGAACGGGAAAACCGAACGGGACGACCTTGTCCTCACCGGTGCGCAGTTTGAACGGTCCCGAGACCTGCACGCGATGGAACTCCATCAGGCCGATCTGCTCACCCTCGCCGTGCTCAGATTCGACCCGGGTGACCAGCCCCAGCGCGATGTACTCGATGTCGGCGTCGAAGTCGCCGCCCTTGATCCGCACTTCTCCGTGCACCAGCCCGCCGGGCTGTACCCGAGACGCGGCCAGGACGGTGTCCACCGAAGGCGCCCCGACACCGAGGGCCCCCAGCATCCGTTTGAAGATCACGTTTTCCTCTCCTGCTCATGCGATGAATGAGACCGAACAACAAACGATCACCAGGTGGGCAGGGTTCCCGGACACGCCGAGCACGCACGGAGTGGCCATCGGAAGCGGCGGACGGCCTCACGTGCGTATCCTGGTCGGCTGGGTGGTTCGGGGAGCGTCTCGCGCCGCGTCGGTCACGACGTGCGGGCGGGCCCGCCCGTCCTGGACAACGGCGAGGTGGGCGCCGGTCCATCGGTCCTCCGCCGGGATGACGTTGTCGTCCGAGGCGCCGATCGCGACGGCGACAAGGAGGGGCGGCCCTACCGTTCATCGCGCGAACCGATCCGCTCGGCGCTCGGTGACCCGAATGAAACGGTCATGTAATTACGCTGCCGGTCAGCCGAAGGAGATGGTCCCGCCGACCATCCCCCTCTCCATCTCGAGGAGGCCATGTTGACCACTCCCAATGGGAGCGATCGAAGCGATCGCAGTCCCTGGAATTGGCTGCTGATTTTACCGATCGTCCTACCTTTACTTAGCTTTCTCTACAATTCCGATGAACCTCGGCTTTTTGGCTTCCCGTTGTTCTACTGGTTCCAATTCGCCTGCATCGCGGTCGGCGTCGTGACCACCACGGTCGTCTACCAGATGACCAAGCGGAGGCGATGACCGGTGAACGAGCACCTGACCGAGATCATCGTCTTCTCCGTGTTGTTCCTGCTCGTCAGCGGCATGGGGTTCGTGGCCGCGCGCTGGCGCCGTCCGGACAGCCTTGCCAGCCTCGACGAATGGGGCCTCGGAGGCCGGAACTTCGGGCCGTGGGTGACCTGGTTCCTCGTCGGAGGCGACCTCTACACCGCTTACACCTTCGTGGCCGTGCCCGCGCTGATCTGGGGCGCGGGCGCGATGGGCTTCTTCGCCGTGCCGTACACGATCGTGGTCTATCCGATCGTGTTCCTGGTGCTGCTCCGGCTCTGGTCGGTCTCGCACGTGCACGGCTTCGTGACGCCGGCCGACTTCGTCCGGGCTCGCTTCGGCTCCCCCACGCTGGCACTGCTGATCGCGATCACCGGCATCGTCGCGACGATGCCCTACATCGCGCTCCAGCTCGTCGGTATCGAGGCCGTGCTGAAGTCGATGGGGGTGACCGGCCATCTGCCGATCATCATCGCGTTCGCCATCCTGGCCGCCTACACCTACCAGTCGGGCCTGCGCGCCCCGGCCCTGATCGCCTTCGTCAAGGACACGCTGATCTACATCGTGATCATCGTCGCGATCATCGTGATCCCGATCAAGCTGGGCGGCTGGGACGCGGTCTTCGACAACGCCCAGGCCAAGTTCGCGGCCTCGCCCGCACCGGGCGACGGCATCTTCCTCAACGCCAACAACCAGCTGCAGTACATCACCCTGGCCCTGGGCTCGGCACTCGCGCTCTTCCTCTACCCGCACAGCATCACCGGCGTGCTGGCCTCCAGGAACCGTGACGTGATCAAGCGGAACATGTCCGCGCTCCCGGCCTACAGCCTGCTCCTGGGCCTGATCGCACTGCTCGGCTACATGGCCATCGCGGCCGGGATCACCCCCATCGGCACGGACAACAACACGATCGTGCCGCAGCTGTTCGACCAGATGTTCCCCGACTGGTTCACCGGGGTCGCCTACGCCGCGATCGGCATCGGTGCGCTGGTCCCCGCGGCGATCATGTCGATCGCCGCGGCGAACCTCTTCACTCGCAACATCTACAAGGAGTACATCAGGCCGAACGCCAACGACGCCGACGAGGCCCGGGTCTCCAAGATCACTTCACTGCTCGTCAAGGTCGGCGCGGTGCTGTGCATCCTGTTCCTGGACACCGGCTTCTCCATCGACCTCCAGCTCATCGGCGGCATCATCATCCTGCAGACGCTCCCGGCGGTCGCGCTGGGGCTCTACACCCGCTGGTTCCACCGCATCGGCCTGATCGCCGGATGGGCCGCCGGAATGGTCGCCGGAATGCTCATGCTCTACAACATCGGCAACCCCGCCACCGGCAAGCTGCACTTCGCCGGATCGGCGTTCCCGCTGGAGAAGCTGGGCCTGGACACCAAGATGACGATCTACGCGGGCGTCGTGGCGCTGGCCGTCAACCTCGCGGTCGCCGCGCTCGCCACGGTCATCGCCCGTGGTGCCAAGGTGGCCGACGGCGACGACACCACCCGGCCCGACCACTATCTCGCCGACGAGGGCGACCCCCGGGTCAAGGACCTCGACCTCTGATCTGGTACGGCTCGCACTCCCCGAAAACAGATGACCTGGTACGGCTCGCACTCCCCGAAAACGGAGGGCGAGCCGTACGGATCTCATCGACGCCCGTCGGCCGTTCCGGTCGCATCGCAAGGCCGGAAAGCATCTCGCCGTGATGAGCCGCGAGCCCGCCCGTGCGAGATCACCGGCCCGGGTCCGTCTCGACGCTCTACGAGGCCGGGGTCAGCTCCGCCATCTGTGACCAGCCCTCACCGGGCACCTCGACGTTGATGATCTGCGGGGTCTTCGCGATCACCTTGGGCATCCAGGCCATGGCGGTCTTGAAGTGTTCGGAGCTCACATGCGTTTCGCCCGCGGCGGACGAGGCGAACGCCTCGACCAGGACGAACTCGTCGGGCGTGTCGACGCTCTTGGACCATTCGAAGAAGATGTTCCCCGGTTCCCGCCGCGTGGCCTGGGTGAAGTCGTCGACGAGCGAGAGCCAGTCATCGCTTCGCTCGGGACGGACGGCGAACTTGACGACAATGAAGATCATGAGTTGGTTTCCCTCGCTGTGCCGCAGGTGACGATTCTCCGCCGGGCGCGGGTTGGGCGTGCCGCTTGGTCATCATCGACATTGTAATGAGCCACGCCCGCCCGGCTTCCGCTTCCATCGGGCGGGCTTACCTATATCCGGCCACACCTGTACCGTCACGATCACGGCGAATGGAGGGCCATCGGATGCGCGCGACCCGCCTCGGATCGATTTCACTGGTCATCGCCATGAGCCCGTGCTCCCAGACACCTCCCACCCCGGAGACCGAACCCCCACGAATCGGATACGCCTCCGCCGTTCAGGCCGGTGCGGACGATCTGGTGACCGCCGGATCACCTGGGGCGACGGTCCATTTTCGCGAGGGCGACGAGGTGAGGGAGGCAGCGGCCGGATTCGCCGACGCGACGGCACGAGACCCGATGCGGCCGGACCACCGCTTCCGGATCGCGAGCATCACCAAGACATTCACCGCGACGCTCGTGCTCCAACTGGTTCACGAGCGGAAACTCGCCCTTGGCGACACACTCGGGCGCCTACTGCCCGGAATCCTGCCGGGCGCCGATGCCGTGACCGTCACGCAGTTACTGACGCATACCAGTGGCATACCGGACTATCTCACCACTCCCCGTTTCATGGAAGCCATCCTGGAGCGCGGTGAGCACTCACGGAGATGGCCGCCCCGGACATTGCTGAGCTACGTGGGCAAACTCTCCGAAAGCGGCGACTATCGCTACTCCAACACCAATTTCATCCTGCTCGGGCTCATCATCGGAGCAATCGTCAATACCTGTGGATCAAGATCTTTTAAGCGGCTGCGGATGGGACGTGGTCGTCGGGTCGTTCGACGAGCTTGCCGCCGGTGAAGGTCGCCCCGGCGCGGACCAGCGCGACCAGATGAGGGGCGTTGACCGCGCGCCAGCGGGCCTGGGCGGACTCGATCAGCTTGAACGCCATGGCCAGCCCGGCAGCGCGTGAGCCGGGCCCCTTGGTGACCTTGGTGCGGTGCCGGACGGTGGCGAAGGTCGACTCGATCGGGTTGGTCGTGCGTAGGTGCACCCAGTGCTCGGCCGGGAAGTCATAGAAGGCGAGCAGCTCCTCGAGGTCGTCGACCACCTTGGTCACGGCCTTGGGATACTTGGCGCCGTAGGCGGCCTGGAAGCCCTTGACCGCGGCCTGGGCATGGTCTTTGTCCTCGGCGTTCCAGATCTCGGCCAGGGCCTTCTTCGCTGCGGGGTGAGCGGACTTCGGCAGCGCCCCCAGCACATTAGCGATCTTGTGAAACCAACACCTCTGCTCTCTGGCCTGCGGAAACACCTCCCGAAGCGCGGACCAGAACCCCAGCGCACCGTCCCCCATCGCCAGCACCGGCGCCCGCATCCCGCGCCTTTTGGCATCGCGCAGCAGATCGGCCCACGACTCAGCCGACTCCCGATAGCCGTCGCTCAGCGCGACGAGTTCCTTGCGGCCATCAGCGCGCACCCCGATCATCACCAGCAGGCACAGCTTGTGCTCCTCCAGCCGGATGTTGACGTGGATGCCGTCGACCCACAGGTAGACGTAGTCGGCGCCGGACAGGTCGCGGGCGGCAAACGCGCGCTGCTCGCCCTTCCAGGTCTCGGTCAGACGAGTGATCACCGGCGCGGACAGGCCCGCGGTCGAGCCGAGGAATTGGCCCAGCGCGGGGATGAAATCGCCCGAGGACAGGCCGTGCAGGTACAACAGCGGCAACACCTCGCTGACCTGCGGGGTCTTACGCGCCCAGGCCGGCAGGATCGATGAGGAGAACCGCTGACGCTCACCCGTCTGCTCGTCGATGCGCTTGTCGTTGACGCGCGGGGCCGTGACCTCGATCGCGCCGGCCGCGGTGAGGATCTCGCGCGGCTGATGGGAGCCGTTACGCACCACCAGACGGCGACCGGCCGCATCGCGCTCGTCAGCGAAGGCGGCGATGTAGGCGTCCACCTCGGCCTGCAACGCGGCGGCCAGCATCTTACGGGCGCCCTCACGGACGATCTCATCGATCAACGAGGAGGCGGCGGCCGTCGATGAGCTGTCGTCAGCGGGCGGTTCGGGCACTACGGTGAGCGGCACGGGTGTGCCTTCCCGACCGACGCGCCAACGTCGGCCTTATCTCGAAACCATCATCGGATGATCCGGGAAGGTACACCCCTCCCCGGCAGATCCACAGGTTTCGATCATTGCTCCATCATCGAGAAGGCCACCGGTCAGCCGTACGAGCAAGCGCTCCGCACGCGGATCGTGAAACCGCTCGGGCTCAGTGCCACAGAACTACCGGACGACCTCCTGCCGCAAAAGCTCGCCCAGGGCGAGCACGGCGAGAGTCGGGGAGCGACGCTCGTGCACTCCTCGATCTTCTGGTCAGCCGGCGGGCTGGTATCTACCGCGCACGACGTAGCGGTTTTCTATCGGGCGTTGTTCAACGGAGACCTGCCCGGAGGAAAGGCTCTCATTCGTAAGAACGGAATCGGTTTCGGCGTCTTCTCCGACGAGCTGCCATGCGGCATTCGCGTATGGAGCCATTCTGGGATGATCCACGGTTACTCAGGGGTCGCGATGAGCAGCGAGGACGGACGCCGCCAGATAGTGATCCAGCTCAACTCGTCCGCTGCCGGAGAGACCACGGCCATAGCGCAGAGACTGATGTGCCTGTGAAGTCGCGGAAAAACAGGCTGGATCGGTCGAGGAAACGACCCGCACACGAAACGGCCGGCCCGGGAAAGAATTCCGGCACAAGCCTGGGGAAAACCCTCAGGTCCGCGCGGTGGATCCGCAGGCAAAAAGCCGCCAGGGAAAACCCCAGGGAAAACCGCAGGGAACCCTGGGAAAGCCCTCAACGAAAAAAAGGGGGCTGGAAATGAAGAAAGGGCCACCCCGCATGGGGTGACCCTTCTCAAAGATTGTCCGGCGGCGACCTACTCTCCCACACCGTCCCCGGTGCAGTACCATCGGCGCTGAAGAGCTTAACTTCCGGGTTCGGAATGTAACCGGGTGTTTCCCCTTCGCCATAACCGCCGTAACACTATGAAACTATCAACACCACACACCCCCACCAACTCTGCCGTGGGGGGCGGTGTTTGCTGTTTCAGAATCACATAGTGGACGCGGGCAACACTGCCCTCCTACCAACCAACCCCAGCGGTCACGCGCTGCTCCGGACCCGGCGAAGGATACAGAGCGCAGCGACAACCACCATCGGTTGACCTTCAGAGCACGATTGCTTTGTGGTCAAGTCCTCGGCCTATTAGTACCGGTCAGCTCCACACGTTACCGTGCTTCCACCTCCGGCCTATCAACCCGGTCGTCTCCCGGGGGCCTTACCCACTCACGTGGTGGGAGACCTCATCTCAAGGCGAGCTTCCCGCTTAGATGCTTTCAGCGGTTATCCCTTCCGAACGTAGCCAACCAGCCATGCTCCTGGCGGAACAACTGGCACACCAGAGGTTCGTCCGTCCCGGTCCTCTCGTACTAGGGACAGCTCCTTTCAAGTCTCCTGCGCGCGCAGCGGATAGGGACCGAACTGTCTCGCGACGTTCTAAACCCAGCTCGCGTACCGCTTTAATGGGCGAACAGCCCAACCCTTGGGACCTACTCCAGCCCCAGGATGCGACGAGCCGACATCGAGGTGCCAAACCATCCCGTCGATATGGACTCTTGGGGAAGATCAGCCTGTTATCCCCGGGGTACCTTTTAGCCGTTGAGCGACGGCGCTTCCACATGCCACCGCCGGATCACTAGTCCCAGCTTTCGCTCCTGCTCGACCCGTCGGTCTCACAGTCAAGCTCCCTTGTGCACTTACACTCGACACCTGGTTACCAACCAGGCTGAGGGAACCTTTGGGCGCCTCCGTTACTCTTTAGGAGGCAACCGCCCCAGTTAAACTACCCACCAGACACTGTCCCTGATCCGGATCACGGACCGAAGTTAGACGTTCAAAACGACCAGAGTGGTATTTCACCAATGACTCCACCACCACTAGCGTGATAGCTTCAAAGTCTCCCACCTATCCTACACAAGACGTTCCAAACGCCAATGTCAAGCTGTAGTGAAGGTCCCGGGGTCTTTCCGTCCTGCTGCGCGTAACGAGCATCTTTACTCGTAGTGCAATTTCGCCGGGTCTGCGGTTGAGACAGCGGGGAAGTCGTTACGCCATTCGTGCAGGTCGGAACTTACCCGACAAGGAATTTCGCTACCTTAGGATGGTTATAGTTACCACCGCCGTTTACTGGCGCTTAAGTTCTCAGCCTCGCACACCGAAGTGCGCTAACCGGTCCCCTTAACGTTCCAGCACCGGGCAGGCGTCAGTCCGTATACATCGTCTTACGACTTCGCACGGACCTGTGTTTTTAGTAAACAGTCGCTTCCCCCTGGCCTCTGCGACCCCCACCAGCTCACAAAGCAAGTCTGATCACCAGCGGAGGCCCCCCTTCTCCCGAAGTTACGGGGGCAATTTGCCGAGTTCCTTAACCACAGTTCACCCGATCGCCTTGGTATTCTCTACCTGACCACCTGAGTCGGTTTGGGGTACGGGCCGCCACGACACTCACTAGAGGCTTTTCTCGGCAGCATAGGATCACCCACTTCGCCACAATCGGCTCGGCATCACATCTCAGGATTACATGAGAGGCGGATTTGCCTACCTCTCTCCCTACATGCTTACCCCAGGACTACCATCGCCTGGGCTGGGCTACCTTCCTGCGTCACCCCATCGCTTACCTACTACCAGTTCAGGCCAGGCGTTCAGCCTCACCCCTACACACCCCGAAGGATGCAAACGAGGGACTTAAGGACCCTTAGTATCACTGGATTCAGTATTGGCGCATCGTAGCGGGTACGGGAATATCAACCCGTTGTCCATCGACTACGCCTGTCGGCCTCGCCTTAGGTCCCGACTTACCCTGGGCGGATTAGCCTGGCCCAGGAACCCTTGGTCATCCGGCGCAGAAGTTTCTCACTTCTGATTCGCTACTCATGCCTGCATTCTCACTCGCACGGCCTCCACGACTAGATCACTCTGCCGCTTCGCCGGCCGCACGACGCTCCCCTACCCATCCACACACCTAAACCACAAAGGCTCAGCATACGTGTGAATGCCACGACTTCGGCGGTGTACTTGAGCCCCGCTACATTGTCGGCGCGGAATCACTTGACCAGTGAGCTATTACGCACTCTTTCAAGGGTGGCTGCTTCTAAGCCAACCTCCTGGTTGTCACTGCGACTCCACATCCTTTCCCACTTAGCACACGCTTAGGGGCCTTAGTCGGTGGTCTGGGCTGTTTCCCTCTCGACTACGGAGCTTATCCCCCGCAGTCTCACTGCTGCGCTCTCACTTACCGGCATTCGGAGTTTGGCTGACGTCAGTAACCTTGTCGGGCCCATTAGCCATCCAGTGCTCTACCTCCGGCAAGAAACACGCAACGCTGCACCTAAATGCATTTCGGGGAGAACCAGCTATCACGGAGTTTGATTGGCCTTTCACCCCTAAACACAGGTCATCCCCCAGGTTTTCAACCCTGGTGGGTTCGGTCCTCCACGCGGTCTTACCCGCGCTTCAACCTGCCCATGCCTAGATCACTCCGCTTCGGGTCTACAGCATGCGACTCAAACGCCCTATTCAGACTCGCTTTCGCTACGGCTCCCCCACACGGGTTAACCTCGCCACACACCATAACTCGCAGGCTCATTCTTCAAAAGGCACGCAGTCACATCACAAACACTCCGAAAAGTGTTTACGCTCCTACGGCTTGTAGGCACACGGTTTCAGGTACTATTTCACGACCCCTCACCGGGGCGCTTTTCACCTTTCCCTCACGGTACTTGTTCACTATCGGTCATCAGGGAGTATTTAGGCTTACCAGGTGGTCCTGGCAGATTCACACAGGATTTCTCGGGCCCCGTGCTACTTGGGATCCCCTCAAACAGTCCAACCGATTTCGCCTACCCGACTCTCACGGTCTACGGCGCCCCTTCCCAGAGGCTTCGACTATCGAAAGGATTTTTTACTGTTTGCAGAAACGGCAGTTCCTGCTAGAGGGTCCCACAACCCCGCCCGCGCAACGCCTGCCGGCTATCACACGCGAACGGTTTAGCCTGTTCCGCTTTCGCTCACCACTACTCACGGAATCACTATTTGTTTTCTCTTCCTACGGGTACTGAGATGTTTCACTTCCCCGCGTTACCACCAACCGCCCTATACATTCAGGCGGAGGCAACACCACATGACTGGTGCTAGGTTTCCCCATTCGGACATCCCCGGATCAACGTCTGGTTGGCGACTCCCCGGGGCTTAACGCAGCCTCCCACGTCCTTCATCGGCTCCTGATGCCAAGGCATCCACCGTGTGCCCTAAAAAACTTGGCCACAAAGATGCTCGCGTCCACTATGCAAATCTCAAACAACAAACAGCGACCGTATCCACCCCACCACCAGACACCCACACCCCCGCGAAGAGGTGATGAGCCGATGTGGCAGGAGAACGGTCCCGCAAACGAGGAACCAACGGCGCCCAACCCCACAACAGGGGCGAGCAGCCACTTACCCAGGCCACCACCCGACGGCGGTGACCCGAAAGCGGCCCGTTTCCTCAGGACCCAACAGTGTGTTCACCCCGGCCGAACCCCTGAAACCGTCGTTCCCACTCCCATGCTCCGAAGAGCGTGGGCGGTACTTGCCGGTCAGCGATCCCGCCGAACCGAATAGCCAGTGCTCCACTAATGAGCGTGCCATGCGTGAGACGAACGCTCACGAACACGGCGTAGACCCCGCAGCTTGCGCTGCACGGTCGGTGCTCCTTAGAAAGGAGGTGATCCAGCCGCACCTTCCGGTACGGCTACCTTGTTACGACTTCGTCCCAATCGCCAGCCCCACCTTCGACCGCTCCCCCCAGCAAGCTGGTTGGGCCACGGGCTTCGGGTGTTGCCGACTTTCGTGACGTGACGGGCGGTGTGTACAAGGCCCGGGAACGTATTCACCGCAGCGTTGCTGATCTGCGATTACTAGCGACTCCGACTTCATGGGGTCGAGTTGCAGACCCCAATCCGAACTGAGACCGGCTTTTAGGGATTCGCTCCACCTTGCGGTATCGCAGCCCTCTGTACCGGCCATTGTAGCATGTTTGCAGCCCAAGACATAAGGGGCATGATGACTTGACGTCATCCCCACCTTCCTCCGAGTTGACCCCGGCAGTCTCCAATGAGTCCCCAACCACCCGAAAGTGTTGCTGGCAACATTGAACAAGGGTTGCGCTCGTTGCGGGACTTAACCCAACATCTCACGACACGAGCTGACGACAGCCATGCACCACCTGTCACCCGATCCGAAGAGGCACCCATCTCTGAGTGTTTCCGGGCAATGTCAAGCCTTGGTAAGGTTCTTCGCGTTGCGTCGAATTAAGCAACATGCTCCGCCGCTTGTGCGGGCCCCCGTCAATTCCTTTGAGTTTTAGCCTTGCGGCCGTACTCCCCAGGCGGGGCGCTTAATGCGTTAGCTACGGCGCGGAAACCGTGGAAGGTCCCCACACCTAGCGCCCAACGTTTACAGCGTGGACTACCAGGGTATCTAATCCTGTTCGCTCCCCACGCTTTCGCTCCTCAGCGTCAGGTAAGGCCCAGAGAACCGCCTTCGCCACCGGTGTTCCTCCTGATATCTGCGCATTTCACCGCTACACCAGGAATTCCGTTCTCCCCTACCTACCTCTAGCCAGCCCGTATCGAATGCAGACCTGGAGTTAAGCCCCAAGCTTTCACACCCGACGTGACAAGCCACCTACGAGCTCTTTACGCCCAATAATTCCGGACAACGCTTGCGCCCTACGTATTACCGCGGCTGCTGGCACGTAGTTAGCCGGCGCTTCTTCTGCAGGTACACGTCAACTTCGTCCCTGCTGAAAGAGGTTTACAACCCGAAGGCCGTCATCCCCCACGCGGCGTCGCTGCGTCAGGCTTTCGCCCATTGCGCAATATTCCCCACTGCTGCCTCCCGTAGGAGTCTGGGCCGTGTCTCAGTCCCAGTGTGGCCGGTCGCCCTCTCAGGCCGGCTACCCGTCGTCGCCTTGGTAGGCCGTTACCCCACCAACAAGCTGATAGGCCGCGAGTCCATCCCTGACCGAAAAACTTTCCACACCCACCCCATGCGAGGAGGTGTCGTATCCGGTATTAGACCCAGTTTCCCGGGCTTATCCCAGAGTCAGGGGCAGGTTACTCACGTGTTACTCACCCGTTCGCCGCTCGAGTACCCCGAAGGGCCTTTCCGCTCGACTTGCATGTGTTAAGCACGCCGCCAGCGTTCGTCCTGAGCCAGGATCAAACTCTCCAAACAATGTCTGAAAAAGTTCACCCCAGCTGAAAGCACCCGCCCCTCACACAAGAGGGGCGCGTGTATCAACCAAAGGAATCCGTCCCCCACCCAGCGGGTGGGATGAACGGGGTTGTGCATCATGCACTGGCTTTTAACACACTGTTGAGTTCTCAAGAAACGGACGCGTACACCGGAGTGAATCAGAACCCGCAGGGCCCGACCATCCGGGGCGTTCGTTTTGTTTTATTGTGTTCTTTCGTTGTGCCTTTATTCTTTCAGACCCGCTTTTTCGTGTCAAACTCGCTTGTTTGAAGCGATTGACTCGATCTTGCTGGTCTTCATAGAATTCCGGCGACCCCGTTTCCGGAGCAACCCCTCCAACCTAGTCCACCACTCGATTCATGTCGAATCAGGCCATTTTGGGCACAAATATCCCAAAAGAGTGGATGTGATCGGGGAGGTTCCGAGGACGCGACGTTGCCGTCGTCTCCCTCGGGTCTGGTGAACCTTATGGACACCCGTCTACCTCGTCAAATCAACCGGCTCCACCACGGCGATTCATCCCGGCCGACCAGGCGGCCTACCGATAAAATCGCCCTCACCAGCCCTCTACCGCAGGCGAGACGCCGATGCCCGTAGAAGAGATCGTCCGCAGCGTGTGGTCCCCAGGCGAAGAGGTGTTCTACGCCGCCTCGGGCGAAGGACGACCACCTGCGAGGGGCACGTTCATCCTTCGACGGCCCGGCGTCGCCCGCTACCGCCTGCTGCTGGTCACCCTGACCGCCGCCGCACTCGCGGTCGGTCCCCTCAGCGCCACGATGGGCACCGGATGGGCGCCGCTGATTCTGCTCGCCCCGATCCTGCTGCTCGGCGGCCTGCGTCTGCGGTTACCCGCCATGGGCCTTCTCACCATGGTGTCCGTCATATCCGTGATCATCACGCTCACCGTGGCCGTACAACCCGGCCAGCTCATCGCGCTCATTGTGGTGGCAGGGCTGGCGTTGCGCCTGTCGCACATGCGCGGCGGCGTCGGCATCTACGGCCTGCGCGGAGATCAGGCCCTCATCGAGCTGAAACAGCGGCTGCAGAGGATGTGCCAGATGCCGACGCTGCCTCGCGGCTGGGGCCGTAAGGCCGTCATCCGGCGAGCCCCCGGATCGCTGTTCGGAGGCGACTTCCTGGTTTCCTGCCAGGAGGGCGACAACCTTCAGGTCGCGCTCGTCGACGTCTCCGGCAAAGGCGGCGACGCCGCCAGCCGGGCGATGATGCTCGCCGGAACCTTCGGCGGACTGCTCGGAGCCGTGCCCGCGTCCCGGTTCCTGCCCGCGTGCAACGCCTACCTGATTCGCGAGGACGGGCGCGAGGGTCTGGTCACCGCCGTACATCTGAGCCTGCACCTGAGCACCGGGCGCTACGTCATCACCTGCGCCGGCCATCCGTCACCCGCCAAGTTCGGCCGGGGCAGCGGCGGATGGGAGCCGAGCGCGGCGCACGGCATCGCGCTGGGTGTCGTACCCGACGCTCAGTGGGACAGCGTCCAGGGCACCCTGCGCAAGGGTGACGCGCTGATGTTGTTCACCGATGGGATGTGGGGAGCACGCGCCGACGTCGACGCCGGCATCGACCGGCTGCTCGGCCAAGCCGGGATCCTCGTCCAGCAGGGCTACGACAAGGCCGCGGCTCTCATCAAGGAGCTGAGCCACGGCGACGACGACAGCGCCATGGTGCTGATCTGGCGGACCTGAGAACCGGACCGCGACAGATCACACCGGAAAACGGAAGACGGAAGACGGAAGACGGCATAAGGCTTACTCCGAATGCCGCGGGAGAGGTAACGCGAATCACGGCTCCGGCGAAACACTGACCGTAAGCCGCTCCTCCGGAAGCCGGATGAGCCTGGCAGGAGGCCGGACGAACCCCGCAGGTGGTGCGGAACCGCTCCTCACTTGCACGAGAAGGCTTATGCACCCGGAATAAAAGTAAAAATCCGATAATCTGCCGCTCGTCTTCAGGAGGTGGCGAGTGGCCGAAACAGGTGCCATTGCAGTACCGGGGTATGAGGTGTCCGGTGTGCTCGGCCAGGGTGGTTTCGGAATCGTCTACCGGGCCAGGCAGTTGGCGGTGGAGCGCGAGGTGGCGCTCAAGGTGGACAACCGGGTGCTGGTCTCGGAGCGGGACCGGCGCCGCTTCATGCGCGAGGTCACCGCGGCCGGAGCGCTCTCCGGCCATCCGCACGTCGCCCACGTCTACGACGCGGGGGTCCTGCCCGACGGCCGACCGTACATGGTCCTGGAGCTGTGCCCCGGCGGGTCCCTGTCGGATCGGATGCGGGCCGAGAGACAACTGCCCGCCGCCGAGGTCGCCGACATCGGCATCCGCATCGCCGACGCGCTGGCGGCCGCGCACGACGCCGGGGTGTTGCACCGCGACATCAAGCCCGCCAACATCCTGATCAACCGGTACGGCAACGTGGTGCTCGCCGACTTCGGCCTGGCCGCCATGTCGGCCTCGGGCGCCGAGGTCTCGGTGACGCGTGAGTCGCTCACCCCGGCCTACGCCCCGCCCGAGGCGTTCGAGCTGACCGAGCCCTCCGCCGCCGGGGACGTCTACTCCCTCGCCGCCACGCTCTACGCGCTGCTGTCGGGCCGCCCACCGAGGTTCCCGGAGGGCGGCGTGGTCAACATCGCGGTCGTCATGGCCCTGCACCGCCTGCCCATCCCGGACATCCCGGGAGTGCCGCCGGAACTGACCGACCTGCTCAGGCAGGCCATGGTCACCGATCCCGGGCAGCGCACCCCGTCCGCCGCCATGGTGCGGGACGCCCTCACCGACCTGCGTCTGGATCACGGCGCCCCGGCGTCCCGGTCCTCGCGGCGCTCCGTCCCCCTCCCCCCGCCGGCGTCGCCCCTCGCGGGCGCACCCTCGTCGTACGGCACGCCGCCGATCCGCCCGGCCGCGGACGGGGAGCAGGCCCGCGCGCATCCGACCTCCCCCGGCCTGCGGAGGGTCGCGAGCACCCAGCCGCCCGCTGGGGCCGCCGTCGCGCAGGACTCGACGAACACCCGGGTGTTCGTCGCGGTGACCGCGGCCTTCCTGATCCTGCTGGTGGCCGGGGTCGGACTGATGTTCCTCGAGAACGGCCCGAACCTGTTCGGGCCGCCGCCACCGCCACCGCCCTGGTCCCAGGGGGAAGCTCCCCGGAACGCCGGCGCGGGGAACGGAGAGGTCCCCGCGAGGGCCACGGAGGTTCTCACGGTGACGGCCGCCTGTCCCGCGGCGGCGGTGCCCGGCGCGCGGGCCGCGTGCGTGAAGGAGGCGGAGTGCTGGAGCGGCCTTCTCGACGTCATGGGCGACGTCACGGCCAAAAGGATCGCCTGCGAGGAGTCCCATTCCTGGGAGACCTACGCGATCGCTCCCCTGCCCGCGGACTCTCTCACCTACGACTCGCGGGCCCTGGAAAAACATCCGACGGTAAAAAAAGTGTGCGCGAAGTCGATCTTGCTCGCGTCCCGGTATGGAGACGCTCGCGCCACCGCGTCCGCCACGTGGCGAAGTACGGTCCTGCCGCCCTCGAAGGAGCAGTTCGAGGGCGGCACGAGGACCTATCGCTGTCTCGGCGGCATCCTCGGCTCGGAGAAACCCGGCATCCGGTTCCGTCCCTGAAGGGCTGATTTCCGTCCCGGATGCGACCCGTTCGGGCCCGGATGAGGCGGCTCCGTGTTGGAACGGCGAGGGAGTTACTCGTACGGTGGGAGCATGACGACCGCAGAGAGCGAGGCGAGCCCCGCTGTGCGGCGACCGCCGGAACACGTTACGGCAGTATTCGACGCAATCATGGAGTGGGAGGCCGCCTACCCCGAGTCGGCTCCGACCGGGCAGGGAGAAGCGATTCTCTGGGCTCTGGGCAAGCGCGACCAGGCGCCGATCAGCGGCCGCCCGACGACGGGAGGCGTGCCGACCGTCGCCGACGCGCGTGCGGAGATCGACGCCGCCGAGCGGGTCGAGCGCCGGGGCCGGATCATTCCGGCCGACGGTGTCGTGAGCGCGTTGAGATGGCTGATCGGTGCCAAGGACGGGATTCCGATCCCCGGTCGCCAGCCTCCCGGAGGCTGGGGACACCTGGTCGGCGGGCGTGGTGTGGTAGTGCGCAGCGACGAGGAGCTCAACCGGATCATCGAGCGGGCCAAGGAAGGCCGGCCGAACGCCCCGACCGAGTGGGACGGGGCCTGGTGCCTGGGAACGATCGCCGTGTGTGAGTGGGTGCTCGGCACCCGCACGAAGTCGCCCATCCGCGACACACCGCGCCCCATGCACGGACCGACCGGGCTCAACCTCGGGAGGGAAGAGACCGCGGCCGAAGATGTCTCCCGCCAGCTGGGCCGGGGGCGTCAGCACTCCCCCGGCTACGGCGACGGGGTCATCCGCACGATCCACTGGCTACGGGGGCAGACCATCATCCCGCCCGTGAACGAGCAAGGACTACCGACGCTCAGCAGCCGCTGACCGCCTCCTGCGACCTTCTGTAATTCCCCTCCGATCCTCTTCACGAGGCGACCGGCCCGGACCACCTTTGGGTGTCCGGGCCGGTCGTGTCACAACCCCTTTGCATCCTCCGAACCGTTCACGGTGCAGACTTGTCATTCTTGGACGTGAAAAGGGGTGCAAGAGGATGACTCAGGCACAGATCGGTGTAACGGGACTGGCGGTGATGGGCGCGAATCTCGCCCGTAACCTCGCCCGGCACGGACACACGGTAGCTGTACACAACAGGTCGCAGTACAGGACCAAGGCATTGATCGAAGAGCACGGGCACGAGGGCACCTTCGTCGCCTGTGACACTCCGGAAGAGCTCGTCGCGGCGCTGGAGCGCCCCCGGCGCGTTCTGATCATGGTTCAGGCGGGGGCGCCGACCGACGCGGTCATCGAGGAGTTCGCGCCCCTGCTGGAACCGGGCGACATGATCGTGGACGGCGGGAACGCGCACTTCCTCGACACCCGTCGCCGTGAGGCGGCGCTGCGCGAGCGTGACATCCACTTCGTCGGCGCCGGTGTGTCCGGCGGCGAGGAGGGGGCGCTGCTCGGGCCGAGCATCATGCCCGGCGGCTCGAAGGAGTCCTACCGGGCTCTGGGCCCCATGCTGGAGGACATCGCCGCGAAGGTGGACGGCGTGCCCTGCTGCACGCACATCGGCCCCGACGGCGCCGGGCACTTCGTCAAGATGGTGCACAACGGCATCGAGTACGCCGACATGCAGCTCATCGCCGAGGCCTACGACCTGCTCCGGCAGGGTCTCGGCCTGAGTCCGGCCGAGCTCGCGGACGTCTTCGAGCAGTGGAACCAGGGCGAGCTGTCGTCCTACCTCATCGAGATCACCGCCGAGGTGCTCCGGCAGGTCGACGCGGGCACCGGAAAACCGCTCGTGGACGTGATCTCCGACCAGGCCGAGCAGAAGGGCACCGGCCGGTGGACGGTGCAGATCGCACTGGACCTGGGCGTCCCGGTGAGCGGGATCGCCGAGGCGGTGTTCGCCCGCTCGCTCTCCGGTCACGCGGAACTGCGGGAGGCCTCCCGCGGCCTGCCGGGGCCCGCCGGCGCGACGGCCGGATCTGCCGGCGAGGGCTTCGCGGAAGACGTACGGCAGGCGCTGTACGCCTCGAAGATCGTCGCCTACGCCCAGGGGTTCGACCAGATCCGGGCCGGCAGCACCGAGTACGGCTGGGACATCAACCCGGGCTCGCTGGCCACGATCTGGCGGGGCGGCTGCATCATCCGGGCCGTCTTCCTGGACCGCATCCGTGAGGCCTACGAGGCGGAGACCAAGCCGGTCACCCTGCTGGCCGCGCCGTATTTCGCCGATGCCCTGACCGTGGCGCAGGAATCGTGGCGGCGGGTGGTGGTGAAGGCGGCCGAGCTGGGCATTCCGGCGCCCGGCTTCTCGACCGCGCTGGCCTACTACGACGCGCTGCGGGCCGAGCGCCTGCCCGCGGCCCTGATCCAGGGGCAGCGGGACTTCTTCGGCGCCCACACCTACCGGCGGGTGGACAGGGACGGTTCCTTCCACACCCTCTGGTCCGGTGACCGCTCGGAGGTCGAGGCCTAGGATTCCGTCGCGGCGGTCGTCGCGCCCCCGGCTCCGGGGACGCAACGATCGCCGGGCTTCACCGAGCAGACTGTGAGGGCCCGGTGGCGAGGGGCTATGCGCCGTCACCGGGCCGTCTGCCGTGAGATCCGTCCGGCCCCGCCGACGACGCCCGCGGCCGGTTCCGGAATCGCGCCGGCGATCCGTACGGGCCTGAGTGGCCCTCAACCCAGTTCAGGCAGGGGCCCTCAGCCCAGTTCAGGCAAAGGCCCTCAGCCCAGTTCGGGCAGGAGCCGGAAGGCGCGGTCGGCGGCGGCGACCGCCGAGGGGTGAATCTGCTCGGCCGTCTCCCCCCGCACCAGCCTCAGCCAGTTCCCGCGGGCCAGCACCCGTTGCACGGCGACCACCTGAGCGGCGACGAGACGTGCGGTGAGCTCGTCCGTGATCTCGGCCAGCGCCTCGGCGAGCGCCTCCTCGTCCGTCGCGGTGTAGTGGAGCACGCGGGCCGCCAGGCTGGGCGTCTCGAAGATCATCCGATGGTAGCCGAGCACCTCGGGGATGTCGTTGAGCCCCGTCACGGGCTCGCGCCGGTCCAGTCCCGCCAGGAAGTGACGGTGGAGGGCCGCCAGCGGCGCCTCGCCCTGTTCGCGGCGCCGTACGACCCTGGCCGCCTCGCCCTGGTGGTCGGAGATCCGGTGCAGGACGAGGTCCTCCTTGGTCGCGAAGTATTTGAACAGCGTCGGCTTGGAGATCCCCGCCGACGCCGCCACCTCCGCGACCGACACCTGGTCGAATCCCCGGTCCAGGAACAGGGAGATCGCCGCCGTGGAGATCGCCTCATGGACCTGCCGCCTCTTGCGTTCCCGAAGTCCCGTCACCCATTCAACCTAACAGAAGCGCAACTGGGTTAATATTTTAACCCGGTTAAGTTTTTAGGGGTGGTGTGTGATGATCGGCACGGAGCTCGACGACGAGCGGGCCTACCTGGCGAGGTGCGGGGCGGCCCTGCTCCGGATGATCGACGGCGTGCGGCTGAACGTCGTCATCGGCGAGCGGGTGGCGGGCGACCGCTACAGCGCGGAGAGGCTCGGACGCCACCTCAAGAGCCTCGCCAAAGAGCTGGCCGAGGAGCCGGACGGCCCTCCCTTCTTCGGCCGCCTCGACTTCGACTCGGGCGAGCACCGCGGGCAGCGCTACTACATCGGCCGGCGGCACGTCTCAGGCGACACCGGGCAGCAGCCGATGGTGATCGACTGGCGGGCGCCCGTCTCCAGGGTGTTCTACCGGGCCGGTGCCCGGGACCCGCAGGGCGTCTCCGTCCGCCGCCGCTTCGGCTGGTCGAAGGAGCCGATCACGTTGACCGGTTTCGAGGACGAGCGTCTCGGCCACGGCCAGGAACTGGGAACGGCGAGCCGGATCATGGCCGCCGAGATCGAACGCCCCCGCGTCGGCCCGATGCGTGACATCGTCGCCACGATCCAGCCCGAACAGGACGAGCTGGTCCGCGCCGGGCTCGACGAGTCGATCTGCGTGCAGGGCGCGCCCGGCACGGGCAAGACCGCGGTGGGACTGCACCGGGCCGCCTACCTGCTCTACACCCACCGGCAGCGGCTCTCGCGCGCGGGCGTCCTGATCCTCGGCCCCAACCAGTCGTTCCTCGGCTACATCTCGGCCGTGCTCCCCGCGCTGGGTGAGGTCGACGTCGAGCAGACGACCGTGGACCGGTTGCTGGCCCGCGGACCGCTCCGCGGCGCCGACGGCGAGGAGGCCGCGGCCGTCAAGCACGACGTCCGCATGGCGGCGGTGCTGCGCCGGGCGCTCTACGAGCGCGTGCGCGAACCCGGCGGGCCGATCACCGTCCCCGACGGCTCCTACCGCCGGCGCGTGCGGGAGGAGGAGCTCCGGAGCATCGTGGAGGGCGCCCGCCGGGAGGCGACGCCGTACGACGTCGGCCGCGAGCGCGTGCTGTCGCGCACCGTCGCCGTCCTGCGGCGCCAGGCGGAGTCGCGCGGCCAGACCCCGAACGCCGCGTGGATACGGAAGATGAACAGGGCGGTCACCGGTTTCCTGGACGAGGTGTGGCCGGCCGTCCGGCCGCAGGAGGTCGTGGCGGGGTTGCTCGGCGACCCGGCCGCGCTGGCCAGGGCAGCGGAGGGGGTCCTCACCCCGGCCGAGCAGGCGGCGATCCTGTGGGCGCGTCCTCCTCGCTCGTTCAAGAGCGCCAGGTGGTCGGCGGCCGACGCCGTGCTCGTCGACGAGGTCGCGGGCCTTCTGGAGCGCCCGCGGGGTTACGGCCACGTCATCGTCGACGAGGCGCAGGACCTGTCGGCGATGCAGTGCCGGGCCATCGCCCGCAGGAGCGAGCACGGCTCGATCACGGTGCTCGGCGACCTGGCCCAGGGCACCACCCCGTGGGCGGCTCGCGGCTGGCGGGAGCAGCTCGGCCATCTCGGCAGGCCGAGGGCGGAGCTGATCGCCCTGACCCTCGGCTTCCGGGTACCCGCGGCCGTCGTCGCGATGGCCAACCGCCTGCTGGAGACGCTGGCGGCGGACGTGCCCGAAACCCGCTCGTTCCGTGCCGACGGCCGCCTCCGGATCCGTGAGGCCCCCGACCTCGCCCGCGCCACGGTCGCCGCGGTGCGCGAGGCCCTCGATCATGAGGGCTCGATCGCGGTGATGGCCGCGGACGCCACCCTGGAGAGGCTGACGACGGCGCTGAGAGCCCAGGGCGTCGCGGTCGCCACGCTCGACGATCCCGCATCCGACGCCCCCGCGGCCCGCGTCACCGCCGTCCCCGCGGCGATGGCGAAGGGCCTCGAATACGACCACGTGGTGGTGGCCGAGCCGGCCGAGGTCGTCGAAGCCGAGGCGCGGGGACTCAACCGGCTCTACGTCGTGCTCACCCGGGCCGTCTCGCGTCTGGACGTGCTGCACTCCCGGCCCCTGCCGCCCCAGATCCTCCCGCGGGTCGAAGCCGACCGCATCGAAGCGTGACGCACGCCTCCGGGGGCGAGCCGCGTCTCTCCGGCGGGCGATCGGGCAGGCCGATGGAGACACGGCCCGACCCGTGGTCCCGGCCGTATGGCGGATGATCAGTCAGGCCGGCGGAGACGGTCTGACCCGTGATTTCGGCCGTACAGGGGTGATCAGGCGGCCAGGTCCAGGGAGATGACCTGACCCGCGGTACGGCGGAGCCTGCGGTTGAGGGCGTTCGGGCGGGAGACCACCACGACCATGACGCCCCGCCCGGACAGCCAGCCGGCGAGGTCGGTGAAGATGCCGTCGCCGGAGCCGATGACCACGCGTTCGAAGCGGTCGTCGAGGTGGTCGAGACGGATCACCTCGCCCAGCGCCCGGTCGGCTCCGTCGGGGCCGGAGCGGATCAGGAGCTGGACCCCGGCCAGGGCCAGGCCGACGGTGACCAGGGCGCCGTGGTTGACGGCGGCGACGTACTGGTCCATGCCGCCGGTGGGCACCTGTTCGCGGTAGTGACTCATCATGGTCTGAACGTCTCTGGTGGCGGGGCGCGCGGCACCCGTCAGGTTTTCCACGTCCAGCAGGTGGACGGCCCGACCTTGCGATAGGTTGCGCATTAAATGCCCCTTTCGCCCCGCTATTACCGTTCTATGGCCTGCACTTTAATGCTGGAAATAGCTGGAATTCAAGGGAGACTGGTGGAACTCCTGTTACGATCCGGGCCGTGAGTGAATCACTGGACGCGCTGGAACGGCGGATAGCCGAGCTCCGCGCCGAGGTGCGACGAGCGGTCAAGGCGAAGGAGAACTCGCTCGCCCGATCGCTGCGCGGGGATCTGCGCCGGGCCGAGAAGGCCTGGGACGAGGCGATCACCGCCGAGGAGCCCCCGCCGAAACTCCGCGAGCCCGAAGCCTCGCTGCTGCCCATCAGGGAGCAGGTGCACCAGGCGCTCGCCCTGCTGGGCGTGCCCACCTCGGCCAAGCTCATCGTGGCGGTGAACGACGCGTTCTTCTCCCGCGAGCTGCGCGGCTCCCAGCTCACCAGCCTGCGCCGGGACGAGGAACGCTCCTTCCGCAGCGATCCCTACGCCCGGCCGTACTACCTGTGCGCCGCGCTGACCGACCGGCTCTCCCCCGCCCGGGGGCTGCTCGCCGACAGCAGCTGGGCGCCCGAGCTGCGGGTGCTGGGGCCCCTGAGCCCCCGCGTCGACTTCCTCACCTCCACCATGCGCATCGCCGAGCACCTGACCCGGCTGGCCGAGCCGCCCATGGGCGCGCTGCGGCTGCTGTCGCGGATGGCGCAGAACATCCCCGGCGCCGTCGAGGGCTTCGCCCCGGCCGATCCCGCGACCGCGATCCGCGCGGCCGGAGCCGAGCTGGAGGTGCACAGGGCCGCCGACACCGCGCAGCGGACCGAGGTGGCGGCGCGGGTGGCCAGACAACTACCGGACGTGGAGCGCCTGTTCGGCGCCGCCACGATGAGCACCTTGAGGGGGGCCTGTTGAGCAGGCTGGATGAAAGCCCGTTCCCGAACAGGCCGGACGAGGGAGCCCTCTCGTGAACAGGCTGGAGGAGCTGCGGGGGCCGATGCCGTCCCACCCGCACGACGCGCGGGCCATCGCGGCGCTGGCCGCCAATCCCGGCTGCGCCCGGCGGGCCCTGATGGACGCCGCGGGAGTGGACAAGGACCGGGTCGCCAGGCATCTGGGCTTCCCCGCCCCGTTCGGACAGTCGCAGTTCGCGATCACCCGGGGAAACGTGTTCGAGGCGCTGGTGAAGGAGAACGGCTGCGCCGAACTGCTGCGCCTCCTGCGGGAGCTGCTCGGCCTGCCCATCGCCCAGGTCGGCTACCAGGACGTGGAGAGCGTCGGCTCCCACCTGCGCCACTCCCACACCCGGGCGCTGATCGACCGGGCCGCGCGCGAGGACGACGGCACCGCGGTGTTCTACGACCATCCGCTGTTCAGCCTGGAGATCGCCGGTCACACGTCGTACCTGGAGCCCGACGTGGTGGCCTTCCAGATCGGCGGGCGCTTCCGCATCGTGGAGATCAAGTCCTTCGGCCTGATCGACGGCCAGGCCGAGCCGGAAAAGGTCGCGGCGGCCGCCCGGCAGGCGGCGGTCTACGTGCTGGCGCTGCGCACGCTCATGGCCGACCTCGGGCACGATCCGGAGCGCGTCTCCCACGACGTGGTGCTCGTCTGCCCGGAGAACTTCGCCAACCGGCCCGCCGCCGCGCTGGTGGACGTGCGCAAGCAGCTCGCGGTGCTCAAGCGGCAGCTGGCCAGGATGACCCGGGTGGACCGCCTGCTGGAGGGCCTGCCGCGGGATCTCACCTTCGACCTGGTCCCCGACCCGGACGGCGTCCCCACCCGTCCGGCGGACGAGCTGGCCGGGGCGTTGCGCCAGGTGCCCGCCCGCTACGCGCCCGACTGCCTGTCGACCTGCGACATGTGCATGTTCTGCCGCGACGAGGCCCGCTGCGACGGCTCCACCGACCTGCTGGGCCGCCAGATCCGCGACCAGCTCGGCGGCGTCTCCCGCATGACCGAGGCGCTCGGCCTGGCGGAGGGCACCCTTGAGCCCGCGGAGGGCCAGGAGGAGATCGCCCGCCTGCTCCGGCTGGCGGACCGCCTGCGCGAGGAGGCGCTGAATTGAACACGTCGCCCGCGCAAGGAAACTCCGCGTCCGACGCACCGCTTGCGCAAAAACGCCCTGCGGCGAACACGCCGCCCGCGCAAGGATGCTCCGCGTCGGACGCACCGCTTGCGCAAGGATGCTCTACGTCGAACGCCTCCGGCGGCACCGCACCCGCACGGCCGAGGGGAGAGGGACCATGAGCGCGCTGACCGCGCTGGCGCAGTTGCGGGCCGTCAGGGACGGCTCCGCGCAGCGGATCACCACGGTCCGGCACTGCCACATCGCCCCCCGCCCGCTGGTGTTCATCCCGCTCAAACTCGCGGGCGAGGCCGCCGCGCCGTTGGGCGCCATGGTGGGCACCGATCCCCACCACCCCCGGCTGCTCGTCGTGCCCCAGCCGCGCAACCGGGATCTGCGCTTCGCCTTCGCCGCCGACCTGGCCGAGGTGTTCCTGCCGTACATCGAGGGGTTCGAGAAGACCACCGAGACGGTCGAGCGGAAGGCCGGCGAGCCCTACGAACGGTGCCTGGACGCGCCGCAGATCCTCGTGCCGAACCGGTCGGCGATCGCGTTCACCGGGCTGCTGGGCCGGTCCACCCGGTTCCGCCGGGCCGACGGCCCCTACCCGGTGCATCCGTCGGTGCCGCTGCTGGGCCGGTGGCTGACCTACTTCGCCGACCGGTCGCAGCAGCCGGGTTCCTCCCTGCTGCTCGCGGCGACCGAGGCGCTGAGCCTGCACTGGGCGACCGGGCAGAGCGGCCTGGAGGACGCCAACCTGGCGGCGCTGCTCGGGTGGATCGCCCCGCCCGCGGGCATGTCGGGACGGCGTGCGGCCGAGGAGGCCGAGGATCCGCTGCTCTGGCCGCCGGCCGGGCCCGTCACCGACCCCGGCTTCGACAACGAGGTGCTCGGGCCCGCCGTGAGCGCCTACGAGGAGGCGCCGACCGACCGCGCCGTGGATCGTGTCACCCAGGCGTTGCGGACCCAGCTCGAACCGACCTGGCGGCTGATGTGGCGGGCGGTCGAGGAGCTGCGCGCGCTGCCCGAGGGCGGGCGGGTGAAGGACCGCTGGGAGATCGACCGCGGGTCGTTCACCCGGTTCGTCGAGCGGATCGGCGAGGGAGGCCCTCCGCAGGCGCGCAGGGACGGGGCGGTCGGCGCCGCCGCGCGCCTGGCGGGGCTGGAGCGGGCACGGGCGAGCTACGACGTGCAGCGGGCCCACGACGACCCGCTGATCATGGCCGAGTACCGGCTGACCGGCGAGGCGTTCGCCGGGACGGTGACGGCCGCCGACCCCGAGCACACCGAGGGTGAGGGGCGCTCACGCAAGCTGCGGCCACTGATCACCGTCCGGACCGGCGATCCGGTACGGCTGGCGACCGGCACCACGGTCGGCAGCCCGGACCGGCGCGGCCACGCCGCCGAGATCGTCGAGATCGCGGACGGGGAGATCACCTTGAAGATCACCAAGGGCATGGGCCGGGGGAAGACGCCCGCCCCGGGGACGGTGCCCGAACCCGGCGAGCGGATCACCTACACCTCGCTGACCGACGACTTCCAGTCCTCGGCGTCGCTCCCCGACCCCGAGCAGACGCCGTGGACCCACGGCGGCCCCCCGGAGGAATACGTGCCCAGCGACGACGACGCCCAGGAGGAATGGTCTTGACAGAACCGCAGGAGACGTCCTCCGCCGTCCGGCGGACGAAAGGGACGGCCCTGACACCGCAGCAGGAGGCGGCGGCCGTCGTCGGCGCGGTCCTGGCGGACCTGCCCCGCAACCGGGGCGTGGTGGTGGACTCCCCGCCGGGCGCGGGCAAGTCCACGCTGGTGGTCAAGGCCGCGGGGCACATCGCCGAGACCGGTGAGCCGTTGATGATCGTCGCGCAGACCAACGAGCAGGTCGACGACCTGGTGGAGCGGCTCGCGCTCGAACACCCCGACCTGCCGATCGGCCGCCTGTCGGCCAGTGGTTACATCACGCCCGGCCGCATCCTCGCCCACTCCAACGTCTCGGTGGCGGGCAAGCTGCCCGATCTCGGCGACCCCGCCGTGGTGATCGCCACCGCCGACAAGTGGGCCTGGATCGGCGACAGAAGCTGGCCGTGGGCGATCGTGGACGAGGCCTACCAGATGCGCTCGGACAAGCTGCTGCGCATCGCCTCGTTGTTCGAGCGGTCGCTGTTCGTGGGCGATCCGGGCCAGCTCGACCCGTTCTCGATCGTGGACGGCGACCGCTGGGCGGGCCTGTCGTGGGATCCGGTGCAGAGCGCGGTCTCGGTGCTGCTGCGGCACAACCCCGACCTGCCGGTGCACCGGCTGCCGGTCTCCTGGCGGCTTCCCGCCTCGGCGGCGCCGGTGGTCTCCGAGGCGTTCTACCCGTTCACCGGATTCCGCGCCGGGACGGACCACGCCGACCGGTCGCTGGAGTTCACCGTGAACGGCATGCGCACCTCCTACGACCTGGCGCTGGAGGAGGCGGCCGCCTCGGGCTGGGCGCTGTACGAGCTGCCCAGCCGCCACACCGTGCGCACGGACGCGGAGGCCGTACAGGCCGCCGCCGTGCTGGCGGTGCGGCTGCTGCAGCGGGGGCCGGTCGCGCACTCCGAGCGCGGCAGCCACCCCGTCACGGCCGCGCGGATCGCCATCGGGGCCGCCCATCGCGACCAGGTCGCCGCGATCCGTGCCGCGGGGGTGCCTGAGGAGATCACCGTGGACACCGCCAACCGCCTCCAGGGCCGGGAGTACGACGTGACGATCGTGCTCCACCCCCTCTCGGGACGACGGGACGCCACCGCCTTCCACCTGGAGTCGGGGCGGCTGTGCGTGCTCACCTCCCGGCACCGCCACGCGTGCGTCGTGGTCGCCAGGGCGGGCATCCCCGAGCTCCTGGACGCCCACCCGTCGGCCGAGCCCGTCCAGCTGGGCGTGCCGGTGAAGTTTCCCGACGGCTGGGAGGCCAACCAGGCGGTGCTGGCCCACCTCTCCAAGCATCGGGTCACCCCCGCCGGGTGAGGACTCCCGCCGTGAGGCCGGCCCGGCTTCGGGGGGCGGGCCTCACGGCCTGCGGCGCTCACGCCACGATCCGTCACCCGTCCCGGCGGGCAGGTGGGGGTGACGGACCGCGCCGGCCGAGGGTCAAACGTCGTGCAGGGTGCCCACGTAGCGCTGGGCGAAGCGGTCGCCGGTGCCGGCCGTGACGGTGAAGTCGTACCGGCCGCCGTTACCGGCCCAGGTCGGCTGGGCGTGACCGCCGGGCCCGACCCAGACGGTCTGCGGCTTGCCGCCGAAGTCGTTCGGCGTGATCGTGAAGGCGACCTCGGCTCCGCCGTCGTTGATCAGCTTCAACTCGATCGAGGCGGTTTCCCTGTGCCCGCCGTTGCGCGGCTTCGCCTGGACCGACGGGACGGCGACGTCGTCCTGCTCTGCCCGCACGACCGTGCCGGCGAAGCGGCGCACGAAGCCGTCGGCGCCGTGCACGGTGAAGTCGTAGCGGCCGTCCGTCGCCGTGGCGTCCCACACGTAGGTCCGCGAGGAACGCGGTGCCACCGTGAACGGGGTGCCGGTGAAGGGCAGGGCGAGGTTGGACAGGACCGTGAAGTGGAAGGCGGCCGTGCCGTCGTTGACAAGGGTGCAGGTGACCTTGCCGCTCTTGCGGTCCACCGACACGTCCGCCCACGGGCGGTAGGGAAGGGGGCGGTGAGGCCGGTCCCCGGGCTCCTGGACGGCCTCCGTCTGCTGCCCGGCCGCCGGTGGCCTCACCGCCGGCAGCGAACTGTTCGCGTCGGCCGCGGCCATCAGCGCCACCGTGTCGGGCAGTCGCGGGATGCTGTAGTCGGGCTTGGTGAAGTCGAAGCAACTGGTGAGGTCGCCGCAGACCGCGCGCCGCCAGTCCGAGATGTTGGGCTCCCGGACACCGGTGACGCGCTCCAGGAAGCGCAGCACCGAGGTGTGGTCGAAGACCTGGGAGTTGACCCAGCCGCCGCGCGACCACGGTGAGACGGCCCACAGCGGCACCCGGCTGCCGAGCCCGATGGGCTTGCCGCCGGCGAACTCGTCCGGCGTGCCCGGCTCGGGGAACGGCGGGATGACGTGGTCGAAGTAGCCGTCGTTCTCGTCGTACATCAGCAGGAAGACGGTGTGCTCCCACACCTCGGGGTTGGAGAACAGCGACTGCAGGGCGGTGTTCACCCAGTGGGCGCCGTAGCCGGGACTGGCCGCCGGGTGCTCGCAGAACAGGTAGGGCGCCACCAGCCAGGAGACCGTGGGCAGGGTGCCGTCCTTGCAGTGCTGGTCGAACGCCGTCAGGTCGAACCTGGTCATCGCGTTGACGTACCGCGGGTCGTCCTTCGGGAAGGCGTGGAACTGCTTGAAGTACGACAGCGCGTTGTCGTCGTAGTCGCCGTTGCGGTCGTCCGAGCCGTCGGGGTTGTGGTAGACGCGCCAGCTGACGCCGGCTTTCTCCAGCCGCTCGGCGTAGGTCGTCCAGTCGGCCACCGGGTTGTCCGTCACCGGGGTGTTGTCGGTCCACGGGCCGGTGGTGCCGTCGCGGCCGGGACCCGCGGTGCCCGACCACAGGTACAGGCGGTTGGGGTCGGTGGGGCCGTTCATGGAGCAGAAGTAACCGTCGCAGAGGGTGAAGGCGTCGGCCAGCGCGTACTGGTAGGGGATGTCCTGGCGGGTGAAGTACCCCATGGTCCGCTCGCCCTTGGCGGAGACCCACTTGTCCATGGCGCCGCCGTTGACGGCCGTGTGACCGGTGTCCCAGTCGTGCGGGAGGCCGCCGGCGTTCTGCGCGTTGTACTTGGTGGTGTCCATCCGGAACGGCAGCAGGTAGCCCTCGGTGCGCCCCCTGTCGGGCTGGCGGAACACCGAGTCCCCGTTGGGGAAGACCAGTGTCTGCCGGTCCTCGAAGCCCCGCACCCCGTTCAGGGCGCCGAAGTAGTGGTCGAAGCTGCGGTTCTCCTGCATCAGGATGACGACGTGCTTGACGTCGGCGATGCTCCCGTGCCGGTGGTCCGCGGCGTTGGCCGTGCCGGGCAGCCCTACGGCGACGGCCGCTCCGGCCGCCGCGGTGGCGCCCATGAAGGCGCGGCGGCTGATCTCAGTCATGCGAGGGGAATTCCTTCGGTCGATCGGGGGTCAGCGGGCGGCGGGCAGGGTGAAGGAGACGACGGCCGCGGCGTGGTCGGAGGGCCATCCGTTGGCGGCGGTGTCCGGCACCGGCCGCGGCCAGCCGGTGTACAGGCTGTGGGCCTCCAGGACCTTCAGCTTCCCCGCGTACTGGATCTGGTCGATGCGGTCCTGGGGTTCGGCGCCGCCGCCGTCGTGCTCCGGCCGTACCGGTGACCAGGTGGTGCCGGGGTCCTTCACCGGATTGGAGCGGGCGTCGCGGAAGGCGTCGACCAGACCTGCCCGCTCCAGTGCGTCCGTGACCGGCCAGCGGACGCGGCCGGCTCCGCCGTGCGCGGATGCCGTACGGGACGTCCAGTCCAGGTGGGAGGGAGAGGCGAGGCCGGCGGCCAGGACCACCGGGACGTCGGAGGCGAGGTCCCGGCGCATCGTGGCCAGCAGCGCCTGAGCCTGCCGGTAGCGAAGCGTCAGCTTCTCGGCGGCCTCCACCTGCGCCGCGGTCCGGCCGGAGCGCACCGCGTACGGTCCGTAGTCGGCCTCGTCCAGCTGGGCCGTCTACAGCCGCAGCGTGCGGTCGCCCGGCAGCCGGACGGTGACGGCCGCGGCGGGCAGGTCGGCGGTGGGGGCCGTGGGCTCGCTGAGCGGATGGCGGCTGACGATGCCGAGGCTGCCGTCGCTCTGGTAGAACTCCCAGCCCAGTGCCTCGGCGAGCGCGCGGGCGGCGGTGCCGCCGGTCTCCTGGAGCGCGACGAGGTCCAGGCCCTGGGTGAGCACGACGCGCAGCTGCTTCTCCAGGAGGTCTTCCACGTTTGATCCGGCGTCCCACAGGTTCAAGGTTGCGATCTTGACCTGGACGCGGTCCCTGGCCGCTCGCACCGGCACCTGGACGGTGACGGTGTCGGTGCCGGCCACGCTGTCCCGCACGCCGACCACCAGTTGCCCGGGGGTGCGGGGTGCGGAGACGGGGGCGGTGCCGGTCACGGTGCCGTCGGCGGCGACCGACAGCCAGGGCGCGCCGCCGAGGCGGCTGAAGGTCGCGTTGCCGGTGGGGTTGCCCTCCGGCCTGATCCACAGCCCGCCCAGGCGGACGGAGAACGCCGCGCCGGCGTCCTGCGGGGCGGTGGTGAGGGAGTCCACGGCCGCGTGCGGACGCGGGATGACAGGTCTGGGAACGAAGGAGAACGGGGCGGTGCGGGCGAGGACGCCGTAGCCGTCCTTGGCCAGCAGGTAGGCGGTGTAGGGGCCGCCGCTCAGGCCGGAGGTGTCGAGGGTGGTGTCGCCGGAGGCGCCGGGTGTGTACACCCACACCAGCGAACCGCCGTTGCCGGGCTGCCGGTCGCCGTCGTAGACGCCGATCCAGTTCGTGGGATCGGGGACGCCGACAGTCCAGTGGAAGGTCAGCCGGTCACCCTCATGAGGGCTGGTCGGAGAGGTGAGAGCGATGGTGTCGCCGTCTGTCACGGCGCCAAGGAGGGGTGGCACGGGAGTATGGGTCCTCTCCGCCCGGGCTCCGCTCGATCGGTACCCGGGTTGGACAAGTTGTCTATATAACTCGCCCTAGACGAGTAAGTCCGATGTGATCAGTGGTCGTAGGCGATCAGCGAGCGGGTGACCGGGGCTCCGGTCTTGTTGTTGTGCCAGATTGCCGCGGCCATCGCCAGGATGCGCTGGGCGACGCGGACGGCGACGCCCTCGAAGGTCCGTCCGCCGTGTTGTTCCAGGTCGAGTTGGCCTTTGAGAGTGTCGTTGACCGACTCGATGAGCTGGCGGACCTTCTTGAGCATTGGCTCGCCGTGCCGCTGTTTCTCCCGCTTGCGGGAGGGACGCAGCAGGTCGATGCCGTGGGCGGCGAGTTCCTTCTCAAAAGGCTTGGAGGCGAAACCCTTGTCGCAGATGAGCAGAATGCCCTCGCGTTCGGCGATCAGGCCGGCATCGACCTCGAGCATCGCGGCCAGCACCTCCCGCTCGCCGATCTTCGGGTTGGCCAGCGCCCATAAGATCGGCATGCCGGTCGGGGTGCACACCAGATACAGCCGCAGGCCCCAGAAGAACCGGGAGTGTGAGGCGCAGTAGCCATAGCCGGCCCAGCCGGCCAGGTTCGAGCGCTGCACGGTTGGGCGCGACATCCCGCACGGCACCGGTGTGGAGTCAACGATCCAGTGGTTGTCGAACCAAAAGTCGCTGTCGGTGGCCAGCTCCCGGATCATCTGCTTGACCAGGGGCAATGCCGCGCGCAGGCGTTTGTTGTAGCCCGACTGCTGCGGCAGGTACGGGAACATGCCGGACAGGTGCGTGCGGGCGAAGCGCAGCCAGCGGGCCTCGGAGTGGTGACCGAGCAGCGCCTGGGCCACCGCTAGGCAGACGAGCTCGGAGTCGCTGAGCAGCGGCGGCCTGCCCATCGATCGGCTTCCTCCGATCTTGTCGTCGATCTTCACATATAGTGCGGTCAAGAGGGTGTTCAGGTCTTGCGTCACAACATGATCTTGAACGCCCTCTCTTCATGCCCGGTCACCGGCCCCAGACATCGGACTTACTCGTCTAGTAAGCAGTCCTCCGGCTGCCAGTCCGTGAACGGCAGGCGACAGCCGCCCGAGAAACGCCGTAAATCACCGCAAAGCACCCAGCCAGGGGGCATGCCCGCACACCCGCCGATCCACCGTCGCCCCCATCCACCCCCCAGCCGGCGAGGCCGTCACCGCCGGAACCGGCATCCCCGGCGACCCGGACGCGGCGATCACGATGGTGAACGACCCGCGGGGCGCGAACGCGGCGACGATCCGCGACCTGGTCGAGCGCGGTTACATGGTGCGTACCCGATCGGACGAGCCGATGAGCACGGTCAAGAACGAGGAGTTCAGCCGGGTTGACATCGCGCTGGCCAGTGGGGCTCAGATGGTGACGACGGATTTCCCGACGGTGGGCATGGCCGCGCGGTACGACAGCGATTGTGTGGCGGAGCTTCCCGGCGGAGCCGTGGTGCGTTGCAACCCGGTGTCCGCTCCGCGCAACTGCCGCGATGACAAGCTGGAGACGAAGAGCTCTTCCAGGTAGTCGCGCCCCTTCGCCTTGGCCTTCGGCCTCTGTCCGCGGCGAGCCTCCATGGTCGGCCGCGGACAGAGGTGCTCGCCGGACGGCGCCGCGCGTCACGCCCTGCCCGTTTGCCGGCCCCCTGGAGGATGAGCCGGGTCTCGGAGGTCACGGGGCCTGCGCGCCGCCGCTGCTCCGGCGGCGGTGAGCCCCGGGGTACGGCGGGGCCGTACCCGGAGGTCAGACCGTACGCCGCCAGACGTCGATGGCCAGCACCTGGCGCATGCCGACCGACAGGTACAGGTCCAGCGCGGGCGTGCTGTTGTTGGCGTCCACGTGGAGGTAGGTGCCGGCCCGGCCGCGCCGGGCGTCCGCGGCGAACGCCGCGCGCAGCATGAACCGGCCCAGGCCGCGGCCCCTGAAGGCCGGCAGCACGGCCAGCCGGCGCACGTAGCCGCAGTTCTCGTCACCGGCGAAGGCGTCGGTGCCCAGCAGCATCGCCACCGGCTCATCGCCGATCCGCGCGACCGTGAGCTGTGACCAGTCGGAGCTGGCCGAGGAGTCCAGTTCTCCGTACCACTCGTCGTAGTCCACCGGGGTGAACCCGAAGTGGTCGGCGAAGCCGGCCTGCTGGACGGCGTGGCCCTGGCGGCGCACCTCCTCGGTGAGGCCGTCGTGCACCGACACCCCCGGGGGAAGGCCGGGTTCGGGGACCGAGGCCCCGTGGTCGGCCCGGAGCCGGATGAAACCGGTGGCGGCGCCGAACCCGCGGGCGGCGGCGACGGCGCGCTTGCCGCTGTCCTCCCGGTACAGGCCGATGTCCACCACGGCCCTGTCATGGCCGAGTCCGGTGGCGATCCGCCTGGCCCGTTCGGTCACCGTGTCCCAGAGCCCGTCCGTCAGCTCCGGCGCGTCGGGGTGCACGACCACGTCGATGTCCACGTTGTCGCTGCCGCCCTTGCGGCGGGCCCAGGCCCAGGCGACCAGGCGACCGGTCCCGTCGTGGACGACCCAGCCGTCGGCCTCCCTGTCGAAGGACGGTTCGTTCAGCTCGTCGGTGACGTCGTCGAGGGTCATGTCGGCCTTGCCGATCACCTGGGTGTCGCAGAGCGAGATCAGCTCGTGGATTTCCCGCGCGTCTTCCACCAGGGGCCGCCGGGTCAGGTACCCGGCGGCGGGTGCGCTTGTCGTCATGGCCTCATGGTGCCGGGCACCGCTTGCATCTCGCTGGGGCGCGACTTGGCGCCGGGCGCCTCTCGCCGGGGCCGGTCAGTCGACGACCGGAACGGGGTTCTGCGTCTCGTCCGCCTTGTCGAACCCTCCGCGCAGCGGGATCTCCCGGATGAAGGCCGTGGCGATCGGAACCACGACGGCGAACAGGATCGCCCACCAGAACACGCTGGAGATGGACGTCGCCAGCGACTCCAGGAAACCGGCCCGCACGGCCGGGGGCAGCTGCCGCATGGCCGCGGGGTCGAACTGGCCGCCGCCGGTGGCGAGCCTGTCCCCCACGGCGGGGCCCAGCCTGTCCGTCAGGCTGGAGGTGAGCTGATTGTTGAAGATCGCGCCGAACAGCGAGACGCCGAACGAGCCGCCGATGGAGCGGAAGAAGGTGGAGGCGCTGCTGGCGACGCCCAGGTCCTTCTGCTCCACGCTGTTCTGCGCGATCAGCATGGTGGTCTGCATCAGGAAGCCCATGCCGAGGCCGAGCACCGCGATGAACACGCCGGTCTGCCAGGAGGGTGTGTTGACGTCCATCAGGGAGAGCAGCCACATGGCGAGCGCCATGATCACGCCGCCGAGGACCGGATAGACCTTGTACCTGCCGGTTTTGGTGATGGCCCGGCCGACGAAGAGCGAGACGACCATGGAGGCGCCCATCATCGGCAGCAGCAACAGGCCGGAGTTGGTGGCCGAGGCTCCCTGGACCGTCTGCTGGAACAGCGGCAGGAAGTTGATCGCGCCGAACATGGCGAAGCCGAGCAGGAAGCCGACGATCGAGATCAGCGTGAAGTTGCGGTCGCGGAACACGTTGAGCGGCATGATCGGCTCGGCGGCGCGGCGCTCGACCGGGAGGAACAGCGCCAGCGCGACCACGGCGAGTGCCCCCAGGCCGAGGATCTGCGGCGAGGTCCACCCGTAGTCGTTGCCGCCCCAGGTGGTGATCAGGACCAGCGCGGTGATGCCGATCGACAGCAGGGCGGCGCCGAGCCAGTCGATGCGGTGTTCGGTGCGGTACGTGGGCAGCTTCAGCTTGACCGCCAGCAGGGCCAGGGCGACGAACCCGACGGGCAGGTTCACGTAGAAGGCCCAGCGCCAGTCGAGGTGGTCGGTGATGAACCCTCCGACGAGCGGGCCGGCGATCATCGCCAGCGCCATCACGGCGGCCATCAGGCCCTGGTACTGGCCCCGCTCGCGGGGCGGGACGAGGTCACCGATGATCGCCATGGCGTTGACCAGCAGACCGCCGGCGCCGAGGCCCTGGATCGCGCGGAAGGCGATGAGCTGGGCCATGCCGTCGGCGGGGCCGCCCAGCATGGCGGACCCGGCCAGGCCGCAGAGCACCGAGCCGATCATGAAGAGCACGATGGAGGCGAGGAAGATGTTCTTCCTGCCGTAGAGGTCGCCGATCTTGCCCCAGATGGGGGTCGAGACGGTGGTGCCGAGCACGTAGGCGGTGACCACCCAGGACAGGTGGGCCAGGCCGCCGAGATCGCCGAGGATGCGGGGCAGCGCCGTACCGACGATCATGTTGTCGAGCATGGCCAGGGCTATCGCGAGCATCAGGCCCGGCAGCACTACCATGACTTCACGCCGTCGCCTCGGTGCGGCTGCGGTCTCCGTCACTTCCGTCCCCCCTTTACGAGGAAAAGAATCTCTGGCTTACCTGCCGACCGGCTAGCGTCGGATACGATGGAAATGTAAGCCGCTACTTTCAGACCGTCAAGCCGATTAAGCCCAGAGGGGATTATGAGGGAACACCCGGACACCCGGACCCGCATTCAGGAGATCGCGCTGAAGCTCTTCATCGAGCAAGGGTACGAGGCGACCTCGCTTCGGGAGATCGCGGAGGCTCTCGGCGTGACCAAGGCGGCCCTCTACTATCACTTCAGGACCAAGGACGACATCGTCACCAGCCTGGCGGAGGATCGACTGCGGGCGGTCCAGGAGCTGATCGCCTGGGCCGAGACCCAGCCGCGCACCGACGAGACCCGGCGCGAGCTGATCCGCCGCTACTCCGAGGACCTGCACCGGGGACGGCACCACGAGGTCATGCGATTCTCCGAGCGCAACCAGACGGCGCTCAAGCATCACCCCGTGATGGAGAAGACCCGGGACCGGATGTTCGATCTGATCACCTTCCTCGTCGACCCGGACGACTCGACCAGCACCCGGCTGAAGAACTCGATGGCCCTGTTCTCCATGCACGCGGCCTGGTTCATGCTCAAGGACGACAAACTCCCCGACGACGAGCGCCAGGCGGCCGCCCTGGAGGTCGCGCTGGAACTCATCCAGCGGTGAGCGTGCTCATCGACCCGCCGAACTGGCCGGGTCCCCGCGATCTGCTCTGGTCACATCTGGTCAGCGACAGCTCGGCCGAGGAGCTGCACGCCTTCGCCTCGCGCCTGGGCGTGCCGCCGCGGGCGTTCGACCGCGACCACTACGACGTTCCCGAGACCGTCTACGAGCGGGCCGTCGCGCTGGGCGCGCAGGCCGTGTCCTCGCGCGAACTCGTCACCCGGCTCATCGCGTCAGGTCTGCGTCGTCGCAAAATTCGCCCTTGAATCCATGCCCTTCGCATAGACATCCCCATGTCGGGCATGACCCGCCCCTGAAGGACATAACCGCATATCAAAGGGGGAACCCATGCTCAACGACAAGACGATCGCGTTCCTCGTGGCGCCGGAGGGCGTCGAGCAGGTCGAGCTCACCGAACCGTGGAAGGCCGTCAAGCAGGCGGGTGGCACCCCCAAGCTGATCTCCACCCAACCGGGGCAGATCCAGGGGTTCAACCACCTCGACAAGGCCGACCGGTTCCCGGTGGACGCGACGGTCGACGAGATGTCGGCGTCCGACTTCGACGGGCTGGTACTGCCCGGCGGCGTCGCCAACCCCGACATGCTGCGAACCGTGCCGGCCGCCGTCCGGTTCGTGAAGGGCTTCTTCGACGCGGGCAAGCCCGTCGCGGCCATCTGCCACGCGCCCTGGACCCTCGTCGAGGCCGACGTGGTGCGCGGCCGGACGGTCACCTCCTGGCCGAGCCTCCAGACCGACCTGCGCAACGCGGGCGCGACCTGGGAGGACAAGGAGGTCGTGGTCTGCGGATCCGGCCCGAACACCCTGATCACCAGCCGTAAGCCCGACGACCTCAAGGCCTTCAACCAGGCCGCCGTCGACGCCTTCTCCGGCTGAGGCCCGCACGTCGGAATTCTCCGGCTGAGGCCCGCACGCCGGAACTCACCCGCGGTCGCGGGACGGACCGTCCCCCGGCCGCGGGGGTTCCGGAGACATCCGAACCCCGACAATCCCTGTGGCCCCTGCGGTCCCGGGGGTCCCTGGAGATCATCGCGCAGACACGATCACCTCTGTTCGGTTAGGACGACCAAGGTGGGGCAAGGCTCTAGTCGTCAGCCGTGAAGGAGGAGACTGTGGAGGCCACGATCGCGTTGCGTCTACCGCGTGACGCCGCGAGTGTTCCTGTCATCAGACAACTGCTGGACGCCTCGCTGGGTGCTCTCGGGGTGGTGCCACAGATCCGGGAGGACATCCAGCTCATGCTCTCGGAGGCGTGTTCCAACGTCATCCAGCACGCGACCCCCAGCGACGACTACATGGTGAGCACCGAACTCTGCCGTGACCGTTGCGTGATCAAGGTGGTGGACGCGGGGAACGGTTTCGACTTCCCGGGAGTGTCGTCCTCCCCGTCCCCCACCTCCGAACACGGCCGCGGCCTGCTCATCATGCAGGCGCTGGCCGACGACATCCGCTTCGTGAACAGGCACGAGCGGGGCTCGATCGTCTGCCTGGAGAAGATCCTGCACTTCGTCGAGGACGCCCCCGGTCTGTCACTGCTGCTCAGCGAGGAGCTTGAGCTCGGACAGCGCGTCCCTGAGGTAGTCGGTGACCGTCCACACGTCGGGAACCATCTCCCGGCAGGTGATCACGCCGACGTCCAGTGAGCCGTCGTAGGAGAAGACCGTGATGTTGAGTCCGCCGCTGGCGTCGGTGACCACCGAGACGGGGTGATAGGAGAGCAGCCGGGCTCCACTCACGTAGAGCGGGATCTGCGGGCCGGGAACGTTGGAGATCACAACGTTGATCGGTCCCGCGCTCCCGGCGAAGAGGTTGAAGGCCGCCCGGGCCGCCAGCCCGGTCAGGGCCGAGGGCATCATGTCGCTGAGTTCCTGGAGCCAGCGCGCCGGGGCGAGCGACGAGCGATCCTTGATCAGCTCCATCGCGTCCCGTACGGCCAGCAGCCGTTCCAGCGGATCGGCGACCTGCGTGGCCAGAGTAGTGATCATGATGGTGACCTGATTGCCCACGCTGTGGTCGCCGGGAACGCGGAGCGAGAAGGGCACCCCGGCGACGAGCGGCTGCTCGGGCAGCGCGTCGTGCTTGAGCAGCCACTGCCGCAGCGCCCCCGCGCACACGGTCATCACCACGTCGTTCACCGTGACGCCGAAGGCGTTCTTGACCTGCTTGACGTCCTTCAGCGGCAGCGTGGTGAAGGCGAACCGGCGGTGGGCGGTGATCCTGCCGCTGAAGGGCGTGCGGGGCACGGTCAGGCGGGGAAGGGCGGGCACCGGGGTGCCACCGGACAGGCGGTTGACCAGATCCCGGGTGATCCGCGAGACCAGCCCCGCTCCGGGCACCTGGGAGATCAGGGGGATCTCGTCCAGGTGCGGAACGGCGTTGATCAGGAACTTCACCGTGTTCGCCGGGTTGACGACGGCCCTGGCCACCCCTCTGGCGACCATCTCCCGGGGCTCGATCCGCTCTTCGGGCTCACCCGGAGGCGCCATCTCGATCTCGGCGGGCTCGGCCGAGGTGTCCAGCAGGGAGGCGAGCACGTCGGCGCCGGTGACCCCGTCGACAGCGGAGTGGTGGACCTTCATGTAAAGGGCCGTCCGGTCACCGGCGAGGCCGTGGATCAGGTACATCTCCCAGAGCGGGCGGCGCCGATCCAACCGGCGGGCGTGCAGCCTGGCCACCTGCTCGCCCAGCTGCTCGTCGTCGCCCGGCGCGGGGAGCGCGATCTCGCGCACGTGGTAGTCGAGGTCGATCCTGGTCTCCTCGGTCCAGTACGGATGATCCAGACCGAACGGCACGAAGACCAGCCTCCGGCGGAACGGCGCGGCCAGGTGGAGCCGCCGGGCCAGCAGCGAGACCAGGTCGCCGCGGGTCAGCCCGCCGGACAGGATCGCCAGCCCCGCGATGTTCGCGACGTTCGTCGAGGTCTCGAAATTCAGGAACTGCGTGTCCACCGCGCTGAGCTGCCGCACCGTCTACCTCCGGGAAGTCGTACTCCCATCCTGCTCCCGGGAGGTCATCAGGGCCAACACCGCCAGGGCGGCCAGCACGACCACCGAGACGATGAGCAGCGCGAGCCCGGCTATCACGAGCACGACCATGACAGTGACAATTCCGCCGATCAACTCCAGCACCGCAGAGCTGTGCCCGGTTTATGTGCCGTTACACCGCATTCCAGCGAATCAGCTTCAACGCGAGATGGAGTTCTAACCGATGCGCCCCATTCTTCAGGCTCCGCCCGGTGAGCTCCTCGATCCTTCCCAGCCGGTAGTACAGGCTGGTGCGGTGCAGGTGGAGCATCCGGGCGGTCTCCTGGGCGTCTCCCCCGCCGTCCAGGTAGGCCTCCAGCGTCACCATGAGCGCCGGATGCTCGCGCAGCGCGGCGATCGGGGTCGCGGTGGGCTCGGCGATCAGCCGGTAGACGCCCAGATCGGGCCAGCGGGCGACCGCCCCGAGCCCCGGTTCGGCCGCCGCGGCCCTGGCAGCGGCGATCGCCTCCCGGTGGGCCTCCAGGGCGGATTCGAGCTCCGGGTGGACCGCGCTGATCCCGACCTTTCCCCCGGTGCCCGCGGCCAGCCGCTCTCCCAGAGCCTGCGCGTCCTCGCGCTGGTTCAGCAGCAGCACGGCGTGCCGGTCCAGGATCGTGAAGGCCGGAGGCCGGCGCATGCGTACGAGCTCCGCGCCGACCGCCTCGCGCAGGTTCGCGGGATCACTGCGCAGGGCCAGGACGCGCAGCGGTCCCTCGCCGAGGACTCCGGCCGCCCGCCGTACGGCGATCTCTCCGGTGAGCAGGCGTCGCAGGGTGTGAGAACTCCCGCCGTCGTCGAGCAGGGCCGCGATCACGGCGGCGTCGTGGACGGCCCTGGCCTGCTCCTCGGCGTTCAGCGGGCCCGCGCCCTCGATGATCCATAGATAGCCGACGCGCCTGTCCTGGTGAAGCAGCGGCACGCAGAGCCGCGGCGCCATGCCCAGCTCCGGATTCTCCGGAAGCCGGACCGGCTCGCAGGTCTTCGTCACCCCGTGGGCCTCCTGCCAGGCCTCGACCTCGGCCGGAACCGACCGTGACAGAATGGCGTGGGCCCGGACCTGATCGACCTCGCCGTGGTGGGCGCTGTGCGCGACGACCCGGCCCTCGAGGTCGTCCACGGACATGCCCCGGCCGACGGCCACGGCCAGTGATTCAAGAAGGTCCTGAACGTCGTCCGCGATCACTCTCAGATCCTACAGATGTAGGAAGGATCTCCACCGGCGGGACGATGACTCCTCTCGGCGTGGGCCATACCGTCACACCCATCACCCCGTGAGAGGAACCGTCGTGGAGGAGCGCAGCCGGGTCGCGCCCTGGGCACCGCCCCGGGCGCAGCGACGCCTGGCGGAGCTGGAGTCCGAACTGGCCGGACTGGGCCTCGACGAGATCACCCGGCTGGTCGACGCGGTGCTGGCGGAGCACCGGGGCCGTCTGGACGAGGACGGCATCGTTCTCTACGCCGGCACCAACACCATGAGCCCGCGAGCCCGCGCGGCCCACGAGGCCTCCCTGGGCAGCCGCCCGTCGATGGGGTGGCCCGGGGACAAGCTCCAGACAGGTCTGGACGAGCTGGACGTGCTGGAGGTGCTCGCCCCGCTCCAGGTCGCGGCGGTGATGGGGGGCGAGTTCGCCGAGGTGAGGCTGCAGAGCGCGACGCTGGCCAACCTCGCCTGCTACAGCGCCCTCACCCTGCCGGGCGACACGATCGCGGTGCTGCCCGCGAACGCCGGCGGCCACACCAGCCACCACGCCCAGGGCGCGGCCGGGATCCGCGCCCTGCGAGTGGTCGACCTGCCCTACGACGCCGGGCGGTTCGACGTCGATCACGCCGCCCTGCCGGCGTTCCTGCGCAGGCACCGGCCCACGCTGGTGGTGATCGGGGCGAGCCTGATGCTGTTCCCCCACGACGTGGCCCGGATCCGGAAGGCGTGTGACGAGGTGGGGGCGTTCCTGGTCTACGACGCCTCGCACACGGCCGGGCTGATCGCGGCCGGCCGGTTCCAGCGACCGCTGGACGAGGGCGCGCACCTGGTGACCATGTCCACCTACACGTCCTTCGGCGGCCCGCCGGGCGCGGCCGTCGTGACCCGCGACGAGAACCTCGCGCGCCGGGTGTCGACGGCCGCCTATCCCGGGCTGACCGCCAACTACGACGCCTCCCGGCTGGCCCCGCTGGCCGTCGCCGCCGCCGAGCACGCCGCCGGGGGCCCCGGTTACGCCGACCGCTGCATGGCCGGCGCCGCCTCCCTGGCCGCGGCGCTGGACGGCGAGGGCTTCACCGTGGCGGCCGCCGATCTGGGCTGGACCGCCTCCCACCACGTGGCGGTGGACGCCGCCGCGTTCGGCGGCGGGGGCGGCGCGGCCCGGCTGCTGGCCGAGGGCGGCGTCTACCTCAGCGGCGTCGGCCTGCCCGGCCAGGCTCCCGGCGAACCCCCGCGCGGCCTGCGGATCGGCACCCAGGAGGTGACCCGACGAGGCTTCGGCCCCGGCGGCATGCGCGAGATCGCGGTCCTGATGCGCCGTCTGCTGATCGACCGCCAGGACCCGCTCAAGGTGCTGCAGGACACGGTGGCCCTGCGCCGTTCCATCCCATGATCCCGGACCGGCCCGCTCGACCCCCAGGGGCCTGCCCCTCTGGCGGGCCGGTCCGTTCTCGCCTCACCGCCGCGCGGAAGGGGCGCGCTCCGTCGGAGCTCCGCGACAGGACGTACGGGACGAAGATCCGTACGATGGCCGTCGGCGGTTCCGGATCGCGGCGGCAGATGCCCGAAAGGATCGCGCGGACGCCCGGACACGGCGTACCGTCTTGCCATGTGCCGGAGCATCAAGACCCTTCGCGAGCCCTACACCAGCGACGTGACCGACGACGACGTGCGAGCCGCGGCGCTCCAGTACGTCCGCAAGGTGTCGGGTTTCCGCTCCCCTTCCGCCCGTAACGCCGAGGCCTTCGACCGGGCCGTGGACGCCATATCCGCCGCGACCCGGATCCTGCTCGACGACCTCCGGCTCAAGCACGTCTCCCGGGCCGAGGCCGGCGTCGACCAACCCGGCTGATCTCCGTCAAGGACGGGTCACACGGTCATCTCCGCGTCACGAGCCAGCGCCAGCGCGGGATCTCGGTGACGAGGCAGGCCGCCGCGAGCACGCTCACCACGATCGCGATCGCCGGGTACCAGGCGGCCCAGGAGGAGATCACGGCGGCGGCCAGTTGCATGAGCACCAGGGCGATGGTCACCGCCCCGGGCACCGCGATCATCCCGTGTGCCTTGTCGCCGGGGGTGGTGAACACCGTCGGCAGGCCGATGAGCACCACGACCGACAGGATCGCGAGCGGAATGGAGAAGGACCACAGGGCCCACGGGGTCGCGATCCAGGCGACGAGTTCGGAGGAGGCGCGGAAGACGGACGCGAGACGGCTGTCGGGTGACTGTCCACCTGGACCGGTTCGCTGATTCGGCACGGGCGCACTTTTCCATGTTTCATGGGATAAATCCACATAAATGGTGCGTCCAAAATGTCGTGCTCCGTGCGTTTCTCAGCCCTTGATACCGGTGTGGGCGATGCCCTGGATGAACTGACGCTGCAGGAAGACGAAAACGGCGATGACGGGCAGGGAGGCGACCAGCGAACCCGCCATCAGGACCGGATAGTCGGTCCTGAACTGCCCCTGGAGGGAGGCCAGTCCGGCCGAGAGCGTCATCCGCTCGGGATCGGTGTTGACCACCAGCGGCCAGAGCAGGTCGTTCCACGACCACAGCAGCACCAGGACCGACAGCGCGACCAGCCCGGGCCTGGCCAGCGGCAGCATGATCGACCAGTAGATCCGCAGCGGCCCCGCGCCGTCGAGACGGGCCGCCTCCTCCAGCTCGCGGGGCAGCCCGAGGAAGAACTGCCTCAGCAGGAAGACCCCGAAGGCGCTGAACAGGCCGGGGACGATGAGCGCCTGCAGGGTGTTGAGCCAGCCGAGCGACAACATGATCTCGTACTGCGGGATGACGAACAGCTGCGGCGGAACCATCAGCACCGACAGGAACACCCCGAACAGCAGGCCCCGGCCGGGGAATCGGAGCCGGGCGAAGGCGTAGGCGGCCATCGAGGACAGCAGCACCTGCCCGACCGTCCGGCCGGCCGCCATCAGCACGGTGTTGAGGAACTGGTGGCCGAAGGGCAGCAGCTCGAACATCCGGCCGTAGTTCTCCCAGCGCCCCTCGGGCAGCAACGAGGGAGGCACCCGGGTGGCACCGCTCAGCGTTTTGAGCGAGGTGACGATCTGCCAGGCGAACGGCGTCACCATCACCAGGGAAGCGGCGATCAGCGCCACGTGCGCGCCGAGACGGGCCCTGGGCTCACGCATAGTGCACCCACCGTCGTTGCAGCCGGAACTGGACGGCCGTCATCGCGGTGATGAGGAGGAGCAGCATCACCACGATCGCCGCCGCGTAGCCGCGGTCGTTGGTGACGAAGGCCCTGTCGTAGAACAGCTGGACCACCGTCTGGAGCCGGGGGAAGGCGGGGTTGGCACGCGCCGCCGGCCCCGATCCGGCCATCACGTAGACGAGGTCGAACAGTTGCAGGGACCCGATCACCGAGATGATCGAGACGAAGAACGCCGTCGGTGACAGCAGGGGCAGCGTGACCCTGAAGAACTGGGTGATCCGGCCGGCGCCGTCGATCTCGGCCGCCTCGTAGTACTCCCGGGGGATCGCCTGCATCCCGGCCAGGAAGATGATCAGGTTGTAGCCGAGGCCGCTCCAGATCCCCACGGCCGCGAGGGCGTACAGGGCGGTGGCGGGGTCGGCCACCCAGTGCGGCCCGTCGACGCCGACCAGGGACAGGCCGTGGTTGATCAGGCCGTAATCGCCGTTGTACAGCCATCTCCACGCCATGGCGACGGCGACGGGCATGGTGACCACCGGCAGGAAGAACAGCGTGCGGTACACCCCGGCCCCGCGCAGTCCTCTCTGGTTGAGCAGCGCGGCGAAGACGATGGCCAGCGGGATCCCGGCGAGTCCCAGCGCCGTGTAGCCCAGGGTGTTGACCAGCGCCCGGCCGACCTCCGGATCCGCGAGGAGCCGGGCGTAGTTGTCGAGTCCCGTCCAGGTGTGACCGCCGAAGTATCCCCACTCGGTCAGCGAGAAGTACGCGGTCTGCAGGACCGGCCAGAGATGGAACACGGCGAGGCCGATCCCGGTGGGGGCGATGAACGCGTATCCCCACAGCGCTTCGGCGACCCGCCCGCGTCCCCGGCCCCCCGGGTGGCGGGGCTTCCTGTCGGGGGGCGCGCCGCGCTCGGCACGGGCGTCACCCGATCGCGTCGTGAGCGTCATGTCGCTACCCGGAGCGGGGCTTTCGTCGATGTCACCCGGAGCGGGGCACTCGTCGACGTTCCCCGGAGCGGGGCGTTCATGATCTCTCCCTGGACAGCAGGGCGTTCATCTCCGCCGCCAGGCCGGCGGCGGCCTCCTCGACCGGCACCTCGCCGGTCCAGGCCCTGGCGAGGTGGGTGAGCTCCGACTCGTTCCAGGCGGCGGTGTTCGCGGACACCGGGTACGGCACGCCGTAGGCCACCGCGTCCACGAAGGTCCGCAGGTCGAACTCCGGGTGCGCGCTCACCCAGGCGTCCTGCGTGCCGGTGTGGGCCGGCATCGGGCCCTTCCTGCCGAGGATGTCCGCGGCCTGCCTGGAGCCGAGGAACCTCACGAACTGCCAGGCCTCCTCGGGGTGCCCGGTCGTGGCCGACACGACGTTGGCGACCCCGTGGATGACCGTGGCCCGCCTCTCGCCCCTGGGCAGGGGCGCCACGTCCACCCTGCCCCTGGTGTAGGCGTTGGCGGAGAACTCCGCGACGTTCCACGAACCGCCCCAGTACATGGCGATCTTTCCCACCTCGAACAGCTGGAGCGGGACCGTGTCGGTCATGCTCATCAGGTCGGGCGACCGCCCCGCCCTGATCAGGTCGGTCCAGAACCGCAGTCCCGCGATCGTCCTCGGGTCGTCGTAGCCGGATCTCCTCCCGTCCGGGGAGATCACGTGTCCCCCGGCCTGGGCGATCGTGTTGTACTGGCACTCCTGGAAGCTGCCGAGCATCGCCGCGGTGCCGTACACGCCCGCGGCCGGATCGGTCAGCCTGGCCGCGGCGGACTGGAAGTCGGCCCAGGTCCAGTCGTCCGCGGGATGGGCGACGTCCTTGGCGTCGAACAGCGCCTTGTTGTACCAGACACCGATCGTGTCCATGTCCTTGGGCAGGCCGAAGCGCTCGCCGTTCAGGGTGTACAGGTCCACCAGCGGCCTGGGATAGACCGACAGGTCCACCCCGTCCCTGGCGATCTCCTTCTCCAGCGACCGGAGCATCCCGTTGGAGGCGTAGAGCCGGAAGTTGGGGCCGTTCATCCAGAAGACGTCGGGCGCCGCTCCGCCGCCGGCCGCGGCCCTGAGCCTGGTCCAGTAGTCGGTCCAGGGGGCGAGCTGGACGTCGATCGTGACGTCCGGGTGGGTCCTGGTGAACTCCCTGCCCAGCTCGTCCATCACGGGTCTCTGGCTGTTGTCCCAGATCGCGTACGACAGCGTGATCCTGTCACGGCCGCCCGCGGCGTCGGACTCGCCGTCGCCCGAACACGCGGAGACGACCAGCAGCACGCCCAGCAGGGCCGCGCCGAACCGCGTCGACTTCCGCATTCCCGATCCTCCCGTGAACGAGGCGCGCCGCCCGCCCCGCGTTCCACGCCGGTCCCCGGCCGGCCGCCCCCTGCCGTGACCACGAGCTTCAACTAATCATGGAGTCCATGGAAATTAAGTCAAGGTTCGACTCGGTCGCGGGACCGTCCACCCGCCAGGAATTGTTTCGGCGAGGCGAGCTCGCCTCGCCTGTGCAGCACCGAGTCGACGTGGTTCAGCGCCAGGCGGACCGCGCCGAGCGCCACTCCCTCGTCGCCGAAGCCGGACACGCGGACCTCTGGAGTGCGGATGCACCAGCGGTCCAGTTCGCGGCGGAACGGTTCGAGGATCAGATCCCCCGACCGGGAGAACCCTCCTCCGATCACGACCAGTTCGGGGTCGAGCGCGAGGACCAGCGCCGAGGCGCCGACCGCGATGTCCCTGACGTAGCGCCGCACGGCCGAGGCCGCCTTGCGGTCCCCGCCCCGGGCGGCCAGGAAGACGTCCTCCATCACCGTGTCGGGATCGGCGTGGGAGCCGTCGCCCGTCCAGGATCTCAGGTGGTCCGGGGCCTGGACCCACCTCGCCGCGGGAAGCGAGCCGATCTCGCCCGCGGCGTTGCCGAACCCCCGGTGCAGCTTCCCGTCGATGATCAGACCCGCGCCGGTGCGCAGGCCCGCGAGGATGAAGACCACGTCCTTGGCGTACCTGGCCACTCCGCGCCAGGACTCGGCCAGCGCCGCGATCTTGCTGTCGTTCTCCACCAGGACGGGGCCGCTCACCAGCCGCCCGACGTGGGAGGCCACATCGACGCCCGTCCACTCCGGCAGCGCCTCCGACAGCATGACCCGCCCGGTCGCGTCGACCAGGCCCGTCGTCGCGACACCCGAGGCCCACACCTCGGTGGCCGCCAGGCCCGCGTCGGCCAGGACCGCGTTGACGGTCCGGTCCACGGCGGCCAGCCGTTGCCTGCGTCCCATCTTCAGCGTGACGGCGGTCCTGGCGGTGTGCGTGACGGCGCCGTCGAGGTCGGCCACCAGTGCCAGGATCTTGTGACCGCCGATGTCGACGCCGAGAACCCGGCCCGCGTCCGAATGGAACCGGTAGCGGCGGGCCGGACGTCCCACCGTGCCCGCGGTGGGCTCGGCCTCGGTCATCCAGCCGTGCTCCAGCAGCTCGCGGACCACGTCCTCGGTGGAGGCGCGGGACAGTCCCGTCCGCCGGGCGACCTCGGTGAGCGTGAGCGCCCGCTCTCCGCGTAAGACCCCGATGACCGCGAGAGCGTTGAGCCGGCGGAGCCGGGAGAGGTCTCCCCCGCTCAGGCCTTCGTCCATCGCGCCCCCTTGAGATCCGCTTCATTACGACTAATAATGGTGGACTCCAGCGTAATTATGGAGGGAAAGGTCCACATGTCTGGGGTGACTCTAGCCCTCGTCGGGGCCGGGCTACGCGGGCAGTCCTACGCGCGGCACGCACTGGCGGCGGGCACCGGGCGGGTGGTCGCGATCGCCGAGCCGGATCACCACCGCCGCGAGAGCGCGGCGGCCGAGTTCGGGGTCCCCCCTGAGCAGGTGTACGCCGACTGGGCCGACCTCGCGGCGGCGGGGCGGCTGGCCGACGCGGCCGTCGTCGCCACCCAGGATCAGCTGCACACCGCCCCCGCCGTACGGCTGGCCGATCTGGGCTATCACCTCCTCCTGGAGAAGCCCATGGCCACCAGCGAGCGCGAGGCGGCCGCGATCGCCGACGCGGCCCGGCGCAACAAGATCATGTTGGCCGTCTGCCACGTCCTGCGCTACACGCCGTACACGCGGACGCTCAAACGGCTGCTCGGCGAGGGCCGCATCGGCCGGCTGGTCAGCGTCCAGCACCTGGAGCCCGTCGGATGGTGGCACCACGCCCACTCCTTCGTCCGGGGCAACTGGCGCCGCGAGGACACCTCCGCGCCCATGCTCCTGACCAAGTCCTGCCACGACATCGACTGGCTCATCCACCTGTTCGGCGACACACCAGCCAAGATCAGCTCTTTCGGCGACCTGAACCACTTCCGGGCGGAGGAGCGCCCCGCCGAGGCCGCGGACCGCTGCGTCGACTGCCCGATCGAAGCGGACTGCCCGTACTCGGCGAAAAGGCTCTACCTCGGCTGCCTCGGCGATCCCGCCCGCGAGTTCTGGCCCCTGAGCGCGGTCACCGAGAAGCACACCGAGGCCGGCGTGCTGGAGGCACTGCGCACGGGACCGTACGGCCGCTGCGTCTACGCCTGCGACAACACCGTCGTGGATCACCAGGTGGTCAACATGGAGTTCCCCGGCGGGGCCACCTGCTCGTTCACGATGAGCGCCTTCACGCCCATGGAGCACCGCCGCACCAGACTGCTCGGCACCCGGGGCTACATCGACGGCGACGGCCGCACCCTGCGCCTGGTCGACTTCCGGACGGGAGACGAGGAGAGCATCGACGGCCACGGCGGCTCCGGTTCGTCCGCCGCCGACGGCCACAGCGGCGGCGACAGGGCGCTCACCGAGGCCTTCCTCGCCGCCGTCTCCACCGGCGACCCCACCCTGCTCTCCTCCGACGCGGCCACGAGCCTCGCCACCCATCGCGTCGTGTGGGCCGCCGAACGCGCCCGGACCACGAACACCGTCGTTCACCTGGACAGGCAGGGACTCGCGTGAGGAAGGAACGCCGCATGACCCCTCACGCCGGGACCGGGACCGCCTCACGGCCCGAGCGCCGGCGCCGCGCCGCGGCGGGGCGGACGGTGTGATCGTCACCGTCACCCTGAACGCGGCCCTCGACGTCACCTACCGGATCGATCAGGTCGACTGGAACGGCGTCAACCGCGTCCAGAGCCCCCACCGCCGTGCGGGCGGCAAGGGCGTCAACGTGGCCCGCGTCCTGGCCGCCCTCGGCCACGACGTCCTGGTCCTCGGTCTCGCCGGAGGCCCCACCGGGCAGGCCCTCGCGATCGACCTCACCGCCTCCGCGCTCCCGCACGCCCTGACGGCCGTCGACGCCGACTCCCGCACCACCCTCACCGTCACCGGGCTTTCGGGGACGACCCTGTTCAACGAGCCGGGGCCGCTGGTGACGCCGGAGGAGCTCGGGCGGTTCCTCGACGGGTTCGACGAGGCGCTCACCGGGGCCGCCGCCGTCGTGCTCTCCGGAAGCCTGCCGCGCGGGGTTCCGGCCGACTTCTACGCGACGCTGGCCGCCCGCGCGGCCGATCGCGGGATCCCGGCACTCGTGGACGCCGACGGTGAGGCCCTCAGGCACGCCCCCACCGGGCGTCCCTCCATCGTCAAGCCGAACCTGGAGGAACTCGCACGGGCATCCCCCGCCGGGGCCACGGGGCCCGAACGGCAGGCGGAGCTGATGAGAGAGGCGGGCGCGGCGGCCGTGGTGGTCTCCATGGGGCACGACGGGCTGGTGGCCGTCACGGCCGAGGGGACCTGGCGCGCGCGCATGCCGTACAGGGTGGCGGGCAATCCGACGGGGGCGGGCGACGCCCTCGTGGCGGGGCTGGCGATGGGGGTGGTGGAGGGAACGCCGTGGCCGGAGAGGCTGAGGCTGGCCGCCGCCCTGGGTGCCGCCGCCGTGGCCACGCCCGTGGCGGGCGAGATCGACCACGGGACGTTCCAGGACGTCCATCGCCGGATCAACGTGTCCTAGATCGGAGTTCATCATGCCCGTGGCCGGTATCGGCGACATCATCGGCGGCGCCCGGACCGGGGTCGGCGCCTTCAACGTCATCCAGCTGGAACACGCGGAGGCGATCGTCACGGGAGCGGAGGCGGCCGGGGTCCCCGTCGTCCTGCAGATCAGCCAGAACTGCGTGCGCTACCACGGCGCGCTGGCCCCGATCGCCCTGGCCTCGCTCGCCGTGGCCCGCGCCGCGTCGGTGCCGGTGGCGGTCCATCTCGACCACGCCACCGACCGGGCGCTGGTCGAGGAGGCGGTGGCGCTCGGCGTCGGCTCGGTGATGTTCGACGCCTCGGCACTGCCCGATCAGCAGAATCTGGTCTGCACCGCCGAGATCGCCGCCTGGTGCCACGAACGTGGCGTCTGGGTGGAGGCCGAGCTGGGCGAGGTGGGCGGCAAGGACGGAGTGCACGCGCCCGGCGCCCGCACCGATCCGCACCAGGCGTCCGCCTACGTGAGCAGGACGGGCGTGGACGCCCTGGCGGTGGCGGTCGGCACCTCGCACGGCATGACCACCAAGGACGCCGTGCTGGATCTCGCTCTGATCGCCGAGCTGCGCGCCGCCGTACCGGTCCCGCTCGTGCTGCACGGCTCCTCGGGCGTGCCCGACGACACGTTGCGCGAAGCCGTACGGCACGGCATGAAGAAGATCAACATCGCGACCCATCTGAACAGGGCGTTCACCCGTGGAATCCGCGATCACCTGGCCGCCGACGACAAGGTCGTCGACTCCCGCAAATATCTCGGGCGCGGCCGTGACGCCGTCGCCCGCGAGGTCACCCACCTGCTCAGGGTGCTGACCGGGCCCCATCCGCCCCTGCCGTGACGGGGCCGCCCCATCCGGGAGACGCTCTCAGGTGTCTCCCGGATGGGGCGGCCCCGGATCCCGCCCGCGGCTCAGCCGACCCAGACGGTCTTGAGGTTGCAGAACTCGCGGATGCCGTGCGCGGACAGCTCCCGGCCGTAGCCCGAGTTCTTGACACCGCCGAACGGCAGCTCGGGATAGGAGACGACCATCCCGTTGATCGTGACGACGCCCGCCTCCAGGTCGGCGATGAAACGCTCCTGCTCGCCCTCGTCGGTGGTCCAGGCGTTGGAGCCGAGCCCGAAGTCGGTGGCGTTGGCCAGCGCGAGCGCCTCGTTGATGTTCTCCACCCGGTACAGCGAGGCCACCGGGCCGAACGCCTCCTCCGAGAAGATCCGCATCGAGGGGGTGACCTCGGCGACCACGGTCGGCTGGTAGAACCAGCCCGGCCGGTCGGGAGTGAATCCCCCGCACAGCACGCGCGCCCCGCGGACGACCGCGTCGGTCACGAGCGACTCCAGATCGTCACGCCCCTGCTCGGTGGCGAGAGGCCCCACGTCGGTCGACTCGTCCGCCGGGTCTCCCACGCGCAGCGCCTCCATCCGCGCCACGAACCGCTCGGTGAAGTCGGCGTACACGTCGGCGTGCACGATGAAACGCTTGGCCGCGATACAGGACTGGCCGTTGTTCTGCACCCGCGCGGTGACCGCGGTGGACACGGCGCCGTCGAGGTCGGCGGACGGCATCACGATATACGGGTCCGAACCGCCCAGTTCCAGAACGGTCTTCTTGACCTCGCTGCCCGCGATCGACGCGACCGACCGGCCGGCCGGCTCGGACCCGGTCAGGGTGGCGGCCACCACCCGCCGGTCGCGCAGCACCCGCTCGACCTGCTCGGACCCGATGAGCAACGTCTGGAAGCAGCCCCGGGGGAAACCCGCCCTGGTGAACAACTCGCCCAGGTAAAGCGCGGTCTGCGGCACGTTCGAGGCGTGCTTGAGCAGCCCCACGTTGCCGGCCATCAGCGCCGGGGCGGCGAACCGCATCGCCTGCCACAGGGGGAAGTTCCACGGCATCACCGCGAGCACCGGCCCCAGCGGCTGGTAGCGCGCGTAAACCCGCCGCGCTCCCACGGCGGATGCGTCCGCCGGTTCGTCGGCCAGCAAGGCCTCGGCGTGGTCGGCGTAGAAACGCATTCCCTTCACGCACTTGGCCACCTCGCTCCGGGCCTGGGCCAGGGGTTTTCCCATCTCGGTGGTCATCATCCGGGCCACCCGCTCCTGCTCCGACTCCAGCAGGTCCGCGGTGCCGTGCATCCAGGCCGCCCGCTGTTTGAAGTCGGTGGCCCGGTAGGTCTCGAACTCCGCGGCGGCGAGCGCGAGCCGTTCGTCCAGCTCCTGCTCGCTCAGCGGTTCGAAGGTTTTCAGCGTCTCCCCGGTGGTGGGATTGATCGTCGCGATCGCCATCGGTACCTCCTCGGCAACCCTCGCCCTCGGACAACGGGGCGGTCGGGCTTGAGAGCTCCCGGACGGGGGCCGGTCCGCGGCACGGCCCGCGCCTGCGAGAACGGACCGGCCTTCCACGGCCTCGGCCACACGCGGCACGGGCGGGAGCCCGCGAAAGTCGGCGTCCCGTCCCTTATGTCCAGTATCCCTCTCTCCGCTCCCTGAGCGGTGAGAGGGAATCGGACACCGGCCACGTGCCCCTTTTCGAGGGCTTTACACGATCACCCGGTGATGGAGCCCACCGGCCGGCGATCAGTCCCGGACGCGGGAGGAGCGGAAGAGCCGGGCCACGAACATGACCACCACGGCCACCAGACCGATGATCAGAGCCCACTTGAGCAGTCCGAAGATGATGCCCAGGAGCGAGCCGAGCAGGAAGAAGGCGAGCACCACGGCCGCCACGATCAACAGAATTCGTCCCATGCCCACCACGCTATGCGCCGGTACGGCCCGGCGGCAGAGGTGCGGGCCAAAGTCAGGGACAAGCCAGGGTCAGGCCTTAGGGACTGTCCGGCAAATGATCAGGGTTCGCGACCGGACGATCGGCCGTGGCGGGCCGGACCCTCTCTTCGGCTCCGGCCCGGACGCGAGCGATCATGGGCTTCTCGGACCCTCAGCGAAGGATCAGCTCGTACTCGATCTGCTCGACCGGGTTGCCGTCACCGAAGTCGTGGCCGCGGACCGCACCCGACTCCGTGAAGCCGCTCTTGGCGTAGAAGCGGCGGGACTGGGGCGTGTCACGTAGCGTCCACAGATGGATCCGCCCGAAGCCGTCCTCGCGCATCCCTCGCAGGGAGGCGGTCATCAGGGCACTCGCGACCCCGCTTCCCCAGCCGTCCGGGTGACCGTAGAAGCCGAAGATCTCCGCTGACTCCGGCCGCTCCGATGAGGAGCCGAAGTAGGAGTAGGCCAGCGAGCGCCCGTCCAGGGCGGCCAGCAGGACCGTGTCCTTGCCCTCGGCGAGCACGTCGTGCCATTTGTGGCGCCGCCGCCTTACCGCTTCGGCGAAGAACTCCGGAGAGAAGAAGCCGGCGTAGGCGGCCTTCCACGACTCCGCGTGGATCTCGCCGACCACATCCCCGTCGCCCGGGGAAGCCGGGAACACCGTGAAGTCTCTGGTCACAAGATCACAGTATCGAGCTCGGTACACTCTCGCAAAGAAAAAGCAGTTGCACATTACAGTAACTGCAAATAATTTGCAGGAAAAGACGATCTCGGCCCGGCCTCCGAGAGGCGCGCATGCTCGTCCGTCCTCCCGGGTGGTGGCAACGATCTATCCCCTGGACGCGCCGGCGGACCCGGCTGAGCGCTCCGCCTCAGGTTCCGAGGCCGGCGCCGACGGCGAGATCGCGACTGCGCTGACGCCGAAAGAGCGGTGCCCCGGTCCCGCGTTCAGGAGACACGACGTCGATACGCTCGCTGGAAGCGGGCCTGGGGCGTGGAAGTCCCGCAAAATACGGCAAGTAGCCGACAGGGCCGATGAGGACCTATGCCTTCGAAGCGCACTGGGCCTCGCGCACAGGAGTGATGATCTCGTCGACGAGCCGCTGTGCGACCTGTGCGGGGTAGGGGCTTCGCAGGCTGAGCACGATGTGTGTCAGGCCGGCGGCGATGAGATCCAGGATCGCCTTGCGGTCACCGGCGGGGTCGTCGTAGGAGACGATGTACTGCACGGAGCGGGTGATCGCCCGCGGGTCCCGGCCGATGGCCTCGCAGTGTGCGTCCAGGACGCGGCCGCGCTGGACGATGTAGTCGAGGGTGTTGTGCGGGGGGCCGGGGATGTTCCAAATGTCCGCCTGCTCGGCCACCAGGCGCAGGGTCCGGGTCCCCCAGCCGCCGACCAGCAGCGGTGGGCCCGGTCGCTGGACGGGCTTGGGCTCGTTGCGGTTGCCCTTGAGGGTGTAGTGGCGACCGTGGAAGTCGAAGACGTCCCGCGTCCACATGGACTTGAGGATGGCGATGGTCTCCGCCAGGCGGGCGATGCCCTCGGCCGGTGGGACCAAGGTCAGGCCGTAGGCGTCGTACTCCGCGACGGCGGGGTTCTCACCTGCGACGCCTCCGGCGTTGGGCGGTTGACGAGTGCCGCCCACGCCGAGGCCCATGACCAGACGGCCCCGGGAGATCACGTCGACCGTCGTGGCGATCTTGCCCAGGACGGCGGGCTGACGGATTCGATTGCTCGTGACCAGGAGCCCCAGCCGCAGTCGCCGGGTCTGCGCGGCGAGGGCGCTCAGAAGCGTCCACCCTTCGAGGATCTGCCCGTCCCTCGGGCCCGCGATCGGCATCAGGTGGCCCCACAGCCATGCGTCCGTAATCTGCGGCAGGGCGTCGGCCTCCTGCCACACGCGCAGGATCTCCTCGTAGGAGACGCGCATCGGGGTGGTCTTGATGCCGAACGTCACCCCGCCCTGGTGTTGGTCGCTCACGATGTGTACGCGCCCTTCGACTCGACGTGCCACCGCCTGGAGGTGGCAGTTCCGTCACTATAGCCGATCGTCAGCGAAGCTGACTATCAGCGCTCGGGTAAGATGCTGGGCATGACCGGCGACGCACCGTCCAATCCCCTCGCCTCCCGTTTGGGCTATCTGCTCAAGCACGCATATCTGCAACTGACCGAGGCGTCCGCGCACGCGCTGGCGCCATTCGGAATCGACGGCCGCGAGCTGGCGATCCTGGCCGTGCTCGCGACCGAATCCCCGCTGTCCCAGCTGGAGGCGGCCGGCAGACTCGGCGTCGACCGCACGACGATGGTGGCGCTCGTCGACGCGCTGGAAGGCAAGGGCCTCGTCGAGCGCCACCGCAGTGCCCAGGACCGGCGCAAGAACACCGTGCAGCTGACACCGGCGGGCCAGGACCGCCTACGCCGGGCCGAGCACGCCCGCCAGGAGATGGAGCGTCAGTTCCTCGCCCCGCTCTCCGGCTCGGACGCGGACCGCTTGGTCCGCGCCCTGCGGACCCTGGTCATCACCCCGAAGGCCGCTGACTGACGTCCGGGGACGCGCGGCCTGGCACCCGGTCGGGCCGTGGCCGCCGTGCCCGGCCGTTCGGCGCGTCCGCGTCCCTCCTTCTCCGGCCTCGTCAGAACGTAGGCGACGCCGAGCGCTCCCCCGGCGCCGAGGACGACGGCCACGGCCGAGGGGATCGCGAGGGACGCGCCGGCCAGCGCGGTGACGGGCAGGCACAGGGCCACGGACGCGGCGAGCACGCCCCCGAGCCGGCCCAGCCAGGCGATGAGCGGCGACAGGGGAATGCGCGCCGGCACCGGGAGGTGAGCCGCGAGGGCGGCCATGGCGTGGTGGATGTAGAGGAGCGCCCCGATCGCCAGCGCCACGATCCAGGACGGGGCGTAGCCGTACACGACGGTGGTCAGCAGCCAGGCCACCACGGTGGCGACCTCCAGGGAGAGCACCCAGGGGCTTTCCGGCTCCGCGGCCGCGAGCAGGCCGATCAGGGCGGCGAACAGCGGCATCACGATCCCGGCGCGGTAGTCCGGCGGCATCGCGACGAGCAGGGCCGCGGTTCCGCAGGCCCACACCATCGCCCGCCAGCTCAGCGAGTGCAGCGTGCTCATCGCGACACCGCGGCGATCCGGGCGACGTCTCGCAGGACCGCGTCCAGGCTGCCCGAGCCACGCCAGACCTCGACCGGAACCCCGGCCTCACGCAGGCGGCCGATGATGTTCTCGCGTTCCAGACGCCAGAGCCGCTCGGCCAGGTCCGACCACTCGGTCCCGGTCCGGTGGTGAAGTCCGGCGGGCAGGGTGTCGACCGCGATCAGGGAGCGGCGGGTGCGGGCCAGGGTGGCCAGGGCCGTGGCGCTGCGCGGGTCCAGGAGCGGGGTCAGCATGATGATCAGGGCGTTCGAGGCAGGCCGGCCGGCGAGCGGCGGGCGGTCGCCGAGCGCGTCCCAGCCTCCGGGCATGACCCTGGTGTCGGCCAGCCAGGCGAGCTGGGCCAGGTAGTGCCGCCGGCCCGTGCCGGGACGCAGCCTCCGCAGCCGGGGCCCGAGCTCCGTCAGGGAGACCCTGTCACCCTGACGGGTGTAGTGCTCGGCGATCGCGGCGGCGGCCCGGACCGTGGCGTCCAGCACGCTCGCCGTACCGTCGTCGCCGCCCGCCTCGTGCAGGACGTCCAGCAGCAGCACGATCTCGGCGTCGCGTTCGGGCCGGGTGGCGTTGACGTACGGCTCGCGGGTGCGCAGGGTGGTCCGCCAGTCGATGCGGCGCAGCCGGTCGCCCGGCCGGTAGGGCCGCACCCCGGCGAGCTCACCGCCCTCGCCGGACCGGCGGGAGCCGTGGATCCCGGACATCCCGTCGGCTCGGGGCACGAAGGCGTGCGAGGCGAAAGGCTCGGCGGACGGCAGGGCCCGCACGGTCCTGGGGGGCAGCACCAGCTCGGGGAACTCCAGGAGCCCGTCGCAGGCGATCACCCGGACCCGTACCGGTCCCAGCGAGTGGACGCCCCAGCGCCGGGCCGTACCGGCGAGGGTCACCTCGGCGGGCACCTCCGCGACGTGGTGCCCGACGTCCTGGTCGAGGCCGGGCGAGAAGACGGGGCTGACCACGCACAGCGCCGAGGGGTCACCGTCCACGGTGACCGAGGCGCTGACGTCGCCGCCCTCCACGATGTCGGTGTCGTCGAGGCGCATGGCCGCCCGGGGCGGCCCCGCCGGCCGGGAGCGCAGGGTGAGGGCCGTGCCCAGGGCGAACGGCACGGCCATGACCAGCAGGTCCACCCGGCCGAGTGTCGTCGCGAGCAGGCACAGCCCGGCGCTGAGGACGACGGCACGCCGCAGCGCCGGAGTGGAGGTCCACATCACGTGCCACCGGTGTAGGCGGGAAGGTGCCCGGAGGCGGGGGCGGGGGTGCGGGCGCAGATCTCCTCGACGATCGAGATGGGGTCGACGCGGCGGAGCCACGTCTCCGGGCGGAGGCCGATCCGGTGGGACAGCGCGGCGGGGGCGACCCGCTTGACGTCTTCGGGGATGACGTAGTCGCGGCCGTCGAGCACCGCGCAGGCGCGGGCGGTCAGCAGGAGGGCGAGCGAGCCGCGGGGGGAGGCGCCGAGGAGGAGCTGGGGGTGGTCTCGGGTGGCGGACACGAGGTCGACGATGTAGCGGCCGACCGAATCCTCCACAGCCACGTCCTCCAGCGCCCGCTGCATCTCCTTCAGGGTGGCGGCGTCCACGACGGGTTCGAGCGTGGTCTCCTCGGTACGGCGGGCCATCCGGCGCCCCAGGATCGCCCACTCCTCCTCCGGGGACGGGTAACCGAAGGACACCCGCAGCAGGAACCGGTCGAGCTGGGCCTCGGGCAGGGGGTAGGTGCCCTCGTACTCGATCGGATTGGCGGTGGCGAGCACGTGAAACGGCGCCTCCAGCGGATACGTGACGCCCTCGACGCTGACCTGGTGTTCCTGCATGGCCTCCAGCAGCGCCGCCTGCGTCTTGGGCGGGGTGCGGTTGATCTCGTCGGCGAGCAGCAGGTTGGTGAAGACCGGGCCCTCGCGGAAGACGAAGTCGCCGTCGCGCTGGTTGTAGAGGAACGAGCCGGTCACATCGGCCGGCAGCAGGTCGGGGGTGAACTGCAGGCGGGTGAAGTCCAGGCCGAGGACCTGCGCGAAGCAGCGGGCGGTGAGGGTCTTGGCCAGGCCGGGAAAGTCCTCCAGCAACACGTGGCCGCCGGCCAGGATCCCGGCCAGTACCAGTTCCAGGGCGTCGCGCTTGCCGACCACGACGGTGTTGACCCGGTCGATCACCTCGCCCGCGTGCCTGCCGACGTCGGCGAGTTCCATGTCTATATCTCCTCGATGCGCGCGATCAGGCGGGCCAGCTCGGCGCGGGTCGGGACCGCCGTCAGGGGGACGGTGATCAGTTCGTGCAGTTCGGCGCCCAGGATCTCCGCGGCGCGGGCGGGTCCGGTCGTGCCGTGTCGCCGGCGGAGCCGTTCCACGACGAGTTCGGCCAGGCGGCGCTGGACGAGCGAGTGGAACCTCGGCAGGTCGTCCCGGGTGGAGGCGAGCCGGTGCTCCCACCACCGGACCGCGGCGAACGCCCGGTCCGCCGCCTCCGCGGCGCGGGTCGCCTGAGGCGGTGCGGGCGGCCTCGACGAGACGACCGGGATCCGGCGGACGATCACGACGGCCAGCGTGACGGCGACGGCCAGGATCCCGAGATGCCACAGGACGACCGTCACGGTGACAGCTCCGCGTCCACCTCGGCCAGCGCCCGCCGGGCCGTGACGCGCAGCGCGCCGGTCACCTCGTGCGGGGCGTACCGCGCCTGGCGGTAGGCGTCGGCGAGGCGGCCCAGCGCGGTTTCGCCCACCCGGTGCGCGGCGAGCAGCCGGGTGACCAGGTCGGCGGCGGTGTCGGCGGCCAGTCGCGGGGTTCCGGCCCCGGCGGCCACGTGTTCCAGCCGGAGCCAGCAGGCGATCACCGCGCGGCGTGGGTCGTCCCCGGCGTCGAGGTCGGACAGGGCCGCCCGGAGCGCGGCCCGCACCTCGCCGGCGGCGGCCACCGGTTCCTCCCGTGCGGGCTCCCGTGCCGGGCGGGTGGCGGGCGGGCGATCGTCCGAACGGGTGAGCATCCGGATCAGCATGACGATCATGGGCGCGGCGATCACGGCGCCGATCACGACCAGGGCCCAGAAGGAGAACTCTCCCATCGGGTCGTCCCCCACGGGCAGGACGCCGATGCTCCGATCCAGGACCGGGGCGGGGCTCCGCCCGTCGAGATCCGGGACGAGGACGTCCAGGTCGAGAGCGGCGTCGAGCCGGATTCCGCCCGCGGCGAGCCCGACGGCCGCCAGCCCCACCATGACCAGGGCGAACGGCATCCACCGATGCCACCAGACCGGTAGTGAGCTTCTCAAACGGAGCATATCGCCGCTTACTCCATCAGCGCGCCGCCTCGCCGTCAAGAACCGGAATCCGTACGGGCCGCCGCCGGGGATCGGCTCCCCCGCGGCGGCCCGCCCGGCTGAAAGGACTAATCCAGGGCGGAGCGACCGCCGACCAGGGGAAGCGTGACCGAGCTGTCGGCGGGCACGACCGAGACGCCGGTTCCGGCGGGCAGGCGAAGGGTGAAGTCGCGGTCGGTGGAGATGAGCACGACACCGATCCGGTGGCCGGCCTTGACGATGTAGTCGTTGGGCTGGAGGTCGACGTCGAAGTCGTGGAAACGACCCTCGCGGAGCAGTTCGGTCCGGGAGACGGACTCACGGTTGCGGACGTCGAGCCAGCCCCTGGTGATGATCTTGTAGGGGGCGGTCACCGTGACGTGCTCGGCGAGCCTGGCACAGCCGGTGTCGCCCGGCACGCCCTGGCCGTAGCAGACCGGGGTGGCGCCGTAGACGACCGAACCGTAGGCGCGGGCGTCGGTGCCGTAGTCGACGAGCAGTGCCGTCAGGTACGGCGAGCGCCCGCCCTGGAAGGCCGCCTTCACCGAGACCTTCGGGGTGCCGGACAGGCGCACGTCCCTGGTCATGGGACTGGACAGGTAGGCCAGCCGGTTGGGGTCGGTGGTCACGACGTTCGCGGCGAGCTGCTCGGCGGTGCGGACGTTCTGGTCGACGAAGGACTCGGCGGCGTGACCCCGGGGGCGGCTGCCGCTCAGGGCGCCGTTCTTGCCGTAGATCCCGGCGGACAGGTTCAGCCGCACGTCACGGGTGCCCGGCAGCGGCCACGAGTCGTGCTGAGCCCACTGGCCGGGACCCGACTCCACGTCCGCCTGCGGCTCGTCCATGATGCCGTTGCGCAGGCCGTACAGGTAGAAGTCGAACCAGTGGTGAAGCTGGCGCAGCCACTCGGCGTTGCGCTGGGCGAAGGAGAACGGGTTGAAGTGGGCGCCCTGGTGCAGCCAGATCTTGCGCGGCACGTCCTCCTTGGCGAGTGCCTTCCACCACTGGACGGCCTGCTTGGTCTTGACGTTCCAGTCGTTGAGACCGTGCACCAGGAACACGCTGGCGCGCACCTTTCGCACGTCGTTGAGATAGTTGCGCTCGTCCCAGAATCTGGAGTAGTCGCCGGTGACGCGGTCCTGGTCCTTTTCGATCCGGTCGATGAGCGCGCCACAGGCCTGGTCGGCGTCGTCGCGGGTCAGGACGTAGCGGGCGAGCACGTCGGCGTCCTCACCCTGGTAGCCGCCCGGGGCCAGCACGCCGCCGTTCGCGCGGTAGTAGTCGTACCAGGAGGAGATGGCGGCGATCGGCACGATCGTCTTGAGTCCCTGGACCCCGGTGGCGGCGACGGCGTTGGGGAGCGTGCCGTTGTAGGAGACGCCGATCATGCCGACCTTGCCGGTGGACCAGTCGGCCCTGATCTCGTTTCCGGCCACGTCGAACCCGCGAGCCCGGCCGTTGAGCCAGTTGATCGCGGCCTTGGGCCCGGCGGCCTCGTTGTCCAGACCGGTCGTCGGACAGCCGGTCGCGCGACCCGAGCCGAGGTTCTCCACCAGCGCGACCGCGTAGCCGCGAGGGACGAAGTAGTTGTCGTAGTAACCGGTGAACGGCTGCGCGATCGCGCGGGCCGCGCTCGAGTCGTCGAGACCGAACATCTCGTCACGCAGGTCGTTGAACTTGTTGTGCCGGTATTCCATGCCCGCCGGGTCTGAGCCGTCGAGGTCCACGACGTGGTTGGGCACGTCGTTGCCGCCCGCGTAATAGGGGCTGGCCTCCATGATGACCGGGACCTTCAACCCCGACGCGGTTTCCCTGGGCCGCATGATGTCGACCGCGACCCGGTCGGGGCGGCCGTCCGCGTCGCTGTCGACTCCGGCGACCTCGACGAACACGGTCTCGGTCAGGGCGTCGGTCCGCGAGTAGACCGGCTGGGTCTCGTTGTTCTCGATCGGCGCGGTCGCGGGCCGCGCGACGGCGGGGGACGCGGCGGCGGGTTGCGCGGCCGCGGCGGGCAGGACGCCGGAAGGCACGGCCATTGCCAGCGCGATGAGGACTGTCTTCCACTTGTTCATCGAGGAGAACTCCCAGAGGGTCGACGAGAACCTGACAACTCCGGTCAATCTCGTCGAAGCAATCTTGACCTGCAAGATTGAAGGTATAACGAATAAGCGACTATCACGCGTTACGTGGAATTTTCGGCGCGTTTCACGCCGGTGGGCACGATCACCCCTAACCTGGGGATCCGCGAACATCTCAGACCATCAATCAGCTGAATATTCAATCAACCTGACGAGAAAGGATTGACATCCGCAGATCCGCCGAGCGATTTGCCGAGCGATTTGCCGCCAAAATCCCCTGGCTCGATTCCAAGCACCCGTTCTCGTCCGGCCACCACCAGGACCCGCCCTTGGACCGATTCTTCGATGGCATGCGCGGAGGCGGAAGCGTGGAGCTTGCTCATAGGCCTGCCGATTCACCGTGCGATTCGGCCTCGGTCACGACCCGGCGGCCGTCGACGGTGGTGGAGACGGCACCGGCTCGCGGATCGGCCCGTGCGCCCGTCTCCAGATCTGGGTATTCCGAACGGAGGCGAGACGACGCACACGACCACGGGAGGGCAATGCACATGACCACGCCGCGTTTGACCGGCTATCAGTACCTGGAGTCTCTCGATTCGGTCCGGACACCCTGGCTCGCTTCGACCGCGGTCGGCTCTGCCGAAGAAGAACAACGACGTGAGCTTCACGAACTGGAGGTTCTTCTCGAAGTGCTTCTGACGCTGGCGCTGGGCCGCGACATTGTGGTCCCACAGTCCTACGCCTTTGACTCGTGGAGTTTCCTGCGGGTGGCGAAGACCGTGTTCCGTGCCCGCGACCTGGCGGGTTCGGCGGCCAAGGACGAACATCCCTTCCGACTCCACCTTTACAACGCGAGCACCTACAACGACGCGGTGACCCGCATGCTCACCCGTGTCCACGATCGCGAAAACCCGTTCGTGAGCTCACTGCTACCGGAGTTGCGCACCCTGCCCGCCGGCCAGGTAGCCGGAATCACCAGGCTCGAACAGCTGTGTCAGAGCGGCTGGATAGGAGACGAACGCGCTCAGGCGCTGAAGTGTGTCGAAAGGAATTTCCAGAACCTCCCCAGAGTTCCCGCCCGCCCTCGGCCCGGGCAGGCCCGGCTCGCGGAACTGCTCAACCACTTCGTTGACGATTCGGCCCAGACGGCTCATTGGTTCAGCGGGCAGGCCAAGGAAGTGCACGAGGACCTGACCGGCGCCATCCGCCGGCTCGACCCGCGACGCAGCGGGCTGCTCAGCCAACGTAGCCTGCTACGAGCTCTCGAACCCTGGCCCGCCGACCCGGAGAGACGCACGCCAGAGGAGATCATCGGCCGGGAACGGCTGGACCTGGTGATCGAGTTCGTGGACACGCTCTACAACATGATCGTCGCGGATTCCATCGGCATCGCCCCCGTGACCTTCTCCACCGAGCTGACTCTCGGCAACGAGCGGCTCCATGCGAGGGGTATCGCCCAGAAGCTCGCCTGGGCGGGCTACGCGGCGGCGACAGAAGGACTGACCGTGTCGATACCGCAGGGCAAAGAAGGTTCGGTGTTCGAGGCTTGGACCGGCGACGGGCCGTCGCCCGGCGAGGAGGTCAAGGAGCTGAGGAGCCATGTGGAGGAGGGCCTGGCCGCACTGTTTCAACAGCGCGCGTGCCGAGGAGAGAGAGGCGGTGCCCGATCGGACTTCTGGAATGGGCTGGACAAGCTGAACGCCGCGCTCGACAGCGAGGATGTCGTCGCGGCTGAGAGAGCTCTGGCCGCTCACGTCAAGTGTGTAAGCAGGATTCTCGGCCGTGGTGCCGACGTTGTACCGGCGTCGAGCGGCGGGGGTGGAGGGGCGTCGACCTGGTGGATGCGACTCGTCCACAAGGGCACCTGGGGCGGGGCCGGCGTCGGGTTGACGACCATGGTACAGATGCCGATCGTGCCCGCGATCCTGACAGCGGGGCTGCTCACAATAGCCCCGGAGCTTGCCGAGGGGGGTAGGGCGGTCACCCAGCGTGGGAGGCGGTTCGCCATGCACCGCAAGGCATTGGGAACGGTGCTCGAGGTAAGGGGCAGCACGTCGAGGGGGACGACCGCGTGACGCGGCGACCTATACGCCGTGTGCGCGAAGTGCGCGCCTACGCCAACCGGTTCGTCGAGGTCTTCGATGACGAGGTGGAGTTCCCTGACGGCGCGCAGGGTTGCTACCTGAGAATCGTTCACGTGGGGACCGGCCCCGGTGTCGTGATTCTGCCCGTCCACGCCGGGTCGGTCGGGCTCGTGTACACCTACCGTTACCCGCTGGGGGCATGGCAGTGGGGCCTGCCTCGCGGCTTCGGACGGCATCCGGACCCTGAAGTGACAGCGCGGGCCGAGCTCCGGCAGGAACTCGGCGTCGAGGCCGCGAAAGTACGCCTCCTGGGCATGCAGACTCCTGACTCGGGATTGCTGGCGAGTCGCGTGGCGATCATGCTCGCGGAGGTCGCCGATCCCTCCGGCCGCCCTCAGGACAGGCGGGAGGTCGCCGCGTCGCGATGGGTCCCGCTGCATGAGCTGCGGGCCATGGCAGCCGCGAACGAGCTGGAAGACGGAATGACCCTGGCCGCACTGGCCCTTGCCGATGCGAAGGGCGTCTTCGAACCGCCCCACGTTTGAAGGAGGCCACGAACCCCTTAATCGCGCCCCGGCCTGCAGACGTTGATCGCTAGCATGAGCCGAATGCCGACAATTCAGGAAGCACCGCAGCAAACCAGGCGCCGCCTGGCATGGCTCGACGCCCTGCGTGGCATCGCCGCTCTGGTGGTGGTCGTGGAGCACGCGCTCGAGCCGCTGCTCCCCGAGGCGCGGCAGCCGGTCAAGGCGGTCTTCGAGCCGGGCTGGTACGGGGTGATGGTGTTCTTCTTGGTCAGCGGCTACATCGTGCCCGCGTCGCTGGAGCGGCGAGGTAGCGTGCGGGCCTTCTGGATCTCTCGTTTCTTCCGGTTGTACCCGCTGTTCGGTGTATGCGTGGCGGGCATGGCTCTGCTGGTGGCGGTGGGCTGGGACGACCTGCACCTCTGGTGGGGTTCCCGGCCGGTTTCCCTGGCGCTGGGTCATCTGACGATGCTGCAGAACCTGCTGTACATGCCGAACCTGGTCAACGTGCTGTGGACGCTGTCGTATGAGATGGCCTTCTACCTGCTGCTGACCGTGATGTTCACCTTCGGCGTGAACCGGAGGAGCACCACGGCGGCGCTCGGCTTCGCCGCGGTGGCCGTGCTGGGCGCGGGCGCGCTGCCGGTCACGCTGTTGTCGGCCGGCGGGTCGGGCCGGATGCTGACGGTCACGCTGCTGGTGACCGCGCTGGTGGCGGTGGGCCTGGCCGCCGTGCTCAAGGGCTCAGGCGCGGTACGGCAGGCGGGCGCGATCGTCATCGGGGTCACCGTGCTGGGGTTGTTGATGGTCAATCAGGGCTATCCCGGCCCTTGGCAGGGGCTGCTGATCCTGGCCACCATGTTCGCCGGCACGGCGCTGTATCGGGCTGAGCAGAGCGAGATCTCCTGGAGACAGGCCGGATGGGTGGTCCTGGTGCCGCTGGCCGGGATCTGGCTGGCGCGCGACGAGTTCGGCCTGCAGACGGCCATGGCCGCCGCCTGGATCACCTTCGCCGCCGGGATGGCGCTGCGGCATCGGAATGCGCCGCGAGCTCTGGCCTGGCTGGGGTTGGTCAGCTACTCGATCTACCTGCTTCACCCGCTGCTGCTGGAAAGCGTCCAGCGGTTCTGGCCCGAGCCGCTGTCCGCGCCGCTGGGTCTGCGACTGGTTGCTCTGGCGGGCGTAGTGGGGCTGCTGCTCGGACTCAGCGCGCTGACCTGGCGTTTCGTGGAGACTCCGGCACAACGGCTGGGCAAGCGCCTCGCGTCAGGCGACAGATGAGGCCGGTGCGGCCCGCTCCCGGCCATGGCCGCTCCTGAGCCGACCGGGTGACCGGCGCGGCCAGGGGGACGGCCGCGCCGGAAACCCCGTGTCGCGAACGCGCACCGGCCTGGCAGTCTGTGCGGATGCAAACACGGTGCCTCCCGCCTCACTCCATATTGTCGGTGGTGGTCGGTTCGCGGGCCTACGGCCTGGAGACCGAGGAGTCCGACGTCGACCGGCGCGGTGTCTTCGTGGCGCCGACCCGGTCGTTCTGGCGGCTGGCCAAGCCGCCCACCCACGTCGAGGGACCGCTGCCCGAGCAGTTCTCCTGGGAGGTCGAGCGCTTCTGCGGGCTCGCGCTGGAGGCCAACCCGACGATCCTGGAGTGCCTGTGGTCGCCGGTCGTCGAGCACACCACTCCGGCGGGCGAGGAACTGCTCTCCATCCGGCACGCCTTCCTGTCCGGTCGCGCCCACCGGACCTTCGTCGGATACGCCGACGCCCAGTTCCGCCGCCTGAATCCCGAGCGCCCCCGGTGGAAGCAGGCCATGCACATGATCCGGCTGCTGCTCAGCGGCCTGCACCTGGCCCGCCACGGCGAGCCCCTGGTCCGGGTGGACGCCCATCGCGACCGGCTGCTCGCCGTACGACGGGGAGAGCTTTCCTGGGACGAGGTCACCCGCTGGCGCTCCGAACTGGTCACGAGCTTCGACGACCCGGGCGCGCTGCCCGCCGAGCCCGACCGGCGGCGCGTGGAGGAATACCTGATCAACACGAGAGAGGCCGCCCTGTGACCGTCACCCTGCCCGCCTGGCTGGCCGAGATCCCGGCCGAGCAGGAGCACCCGGCGGCCTTCGCCACGGTCAGCGGCGCGCACCTGTACGGCTTCCCCTCGTCCGACTCCGACGTCGACCTGCGCGGCGTGCACCTGCTGCCGCTCGAAGAGGTGATCGGCCTGAGCACGGGCGAGGAGACCCTCACCCGTTCCTGGGTACGGCACGGCGTCGAGGTGGACCTGGTCACCCACGACCTGGCCAAGTTCTGCCGCCTACTGCTACGCCGCAACGGTTACGTGCTGGAGCAACTGCTCTCCCCGCTGGTGGTGACCACCTCCCCGGTCCACCAGGAGCTGATCGCCGCCAAACGTGTCGCCGAGCACGGCCTGTTGCCCGGTGACGCGCCGGACCGGGTACGGCTGGCGCACGACGTCGCCGGCCTCACCGCGGAGCTAGAGGGGGCCAGGGACGTCTCCCGGCTTCCCGAGACCACGACCTCGGCCTCGGTCCTCCACGATCTCGTCGTCCGCACCCGCCTGTCGGTCCGCGCCTCGCCGGAAGACTCCCGGTGATCGGCCTCCTCCCCGCAGGGGAACTCCCATGGGTAAGGCACGATCACCGTTCGGGTTTAGAGGCGGCGAGAATCGCGAGCAGGTTCAAGAGCGAGGCCACGAGCACCACGCCACCGAGGAGGTTCAGATAGCGGGCGAAAACAGCCGGCGACAGACCCCATCCCATCACCGCGACCAGTGCGCCCAGGACGGCGAGACTGCCGCACGTCCAGGCCCAGGCGCGGCGTTTGGCCGTATCCATGGGCTCCTCCCAGGCGTCGGATCGAGCGTATGACGCCCCCGTCCCACAGGGAAGGGGGCGTCGGCCTTCGCCTGGATGAGCGCTTCCTCCGGTGTTTTGTCGGAGCCGGCTGATAGTCGTAGGGCACCCCCTACCGCTGGAGATCACCGATGACTCAGGACACTTTCCGGGACAAGACTGCCGGCGGCAGGCCACCGGAGGGGTCCACACCACCGGACCTGTCCGAGCGGATCGACCCCGCCGCCGATCCGGTGCCCCCGCTCGCCGGGCTCGCCCCAGCCGCGAAGAGCGGCTTGGGTCTCCTCGACGAGCTCTCCCCCGAGCAGCTCGGCTGGCTCAGTGACGACATCGACCAGACCCGCGTGGACGTGTTCGCCCGGCTCGACGAGCTCTACGTGCCAGAGCGGCAATGGCACGTGCAGCCCTTCACCGAGAAGGTCGTCTCCGTGCTCGGGCCCGATATCGGCGACGCGCAGTGGCGCGCGATGGGAGTGTGGGCGCAGCTGCGGACGAACCTGTCCCACACCCGCGAGCGTGACCACCTTCGCGATCCGGTATCGCTGGCCCTGCGCGTCGCCGAGCGGAAACTCGCCTGGACCGGTGACGAGATCGAGCTGCTCTGGCAGGCCTCGGTCGAGCCGATCCTGTTCGACCGCGACCCCGGGTCCCCGCTGGTCCTCCCGCTGGCCGTCACCAGAAAGCTCTCCCACGAGGCACAGCGCCGCCATCTCCCCCTGATGCGCCAGGTCCAGGAGCTCCTGAACAGGTGCCGTGGATGGTTCAACTCGCAGGACAAACTCAACCTGGACGTCCTCCTCGCCGAGCACTCAGAGGACGACCCCATAAAGGCCGCCACCTGCCTGGTCGGCAAGGGCGACGGCTTCGCCACTCTGATGACCGCCGAGTACGGCGTGCGCCTCGGCGGCCCGCAGACACTCCCCTTGCTGCATCACTGGATCACCGCCACCCCCGCCCGCCCCAGTGCCACCTGGCTCCGGCGGGCCGCCACCCTTCTCACTCCGGACGCCGCCGCGCTCATCCGGGAGATGTTGGGCCGGCTGCCCGCCTATCGGGAGACGACGACCCTGCATCGGTACGGCGACTACGAGCGGACCGTGACGACATATCTGCACCCGCGCACCGCCACCCCGCTGCGCGGCATGGTGTGGACGTGCGAGCTGATCGACGAGCCGTGGGTGGTCCCGCTGCTGGGTGAGATCGCCCTGGCGGCGGGCACCGGAATCGGCGGGTCGGGGCCCAATCCGCGCAGCGAGATGCTCGCCAACGCCGCCCTGGGCGTGCTGGCCAAACGCGGCGGCCTGGAGGTGGTGGCTCCGCTTGCCCGGCTCCAGACCAAGGTCAGGCGAAGGTCGATCCTGGCGAAGGTCGCACAGATACTGGACGCGGTGGCCGCGCAGGCCGGTCTGAACCGCGAGCAACTGCTCGACCGGACCGTGCCGACGTTCGGGCTCGGCCCCGACGGAGTCCGGGAGGAGAAAGCCGGCGAGCACGTCCTTCGTCTGGCGTTGACCGAGACGGGCACCCCGACGCTGACCTTTCTCAACCCGGCGGGGAAGGCCGTCAAGTCCGCGCCGAAAGCGGTCAGAGAGAGTCATGGCGCGCTGGTCGCCGAGTTCAGGGGCACTCTCGCGGAGATGCGCAAGACCCTGCCCGCCGAACGACTCCGCGTCGAGCGGGCACTCGCAGAAGACCGGCTCTGGCGCTGGAACCAGGTCGAGGAGTTCTTCCTCGACCACCCCGTCACCGGCGTCCACGGCAGGCGGCTGATCTGGAAGATCCTGCAGGGCCCCGCCGGGATCCCGGTCAGGACCGCCGAGGGCTGGGAGCTCACCGATCCGCTCGGCCGCCGGATCCAGCCCCGGGCCGAAACCCCGATGCAGCTCTGGCATCCCATCGAGGCGGCCGTCGAGGAGGTCCGGAGCTGGCGCGACCACCTTCTGGAGATCGGGCTGCGGCAGCCGTTCAAGCAGGCCTTTCGCGAGGTCTATCTGCTCACCCCGGCCGAGGAGCAGACAGGGACGTTCTCCAACCGCTTCGCGGGCCATGTGCTGCGGTACGGCCAGGCCAAGGCTCTGCTGTCCGAGCGCGGCTGGACCGGGCTCTCACTCGGCCACTGGGACGCGGCGGGCGGCTCGGAGCAGGGCGAGGCCGTCAAGGAGGTCCCCGGCTGGCGGGCGCGCTGGAACATGCACCTGCCGTGGGGCTCCTGGGAGACCGACGGTTACGGCACTCCGGCCTCGTCCTGTGTCAGCGAACCGATCCGGTTCGACCGCACCGGCGTGGAACCGCGGGAGTCCGTCCCTCTCACCGAGGTGCCGCCGCTGGTCCTGTCAGAGATCATGCGGGACGCCGACCTCGCCGTCGGCGTCTCCTCCGTCGGTCTCGATCCCCAGGGACAGGGCGACTACTGGCAGTCCTACAACTTCGGTGACCTCACCGAGAGCGCCGAGGTCCGCCGCGACGCCCTGACCCGGCTGCTCCCCCGCCTGCGCATCTCCGACCGGGTCGAGCTCACCGAGCGTTTCCTGAGGGTCCGCGGAGACCTCCGCACCTACAGGATCCACCTGGGATCGGGCAACATCCTGATGGAGCCCAACGACGCCTACCTGTGCATCGTCCCCCGGGGCTCGTTCGACCAGGTCTTCCTGCCGTTCGAGGAAGACGGCGGCATGCTCGCGGTCATCATGTCCAAGGCGTTCCTGCTCGCCGACGACACCGCCATCACCGACCCGTCCATCACCCACCAGATCAAGGGCTGACCCGATCCCGAACCGCGTCGCCCGCTCAGGTGTCCGAGGCCACGCACGACAGTCGCCGGTCACAGCCGGCTTCGCCCGTGCCTCTCGACGCGGCCCGGGCGCGCGACGCGGGCTCGGCGCCACCTTGTCGTCCGTACCCACCGGCCGGAGTCCCGGCCGGTCCGGCGCCTATCGCGATCGGCCGGTCTCCCCGCCGTGGAGCAGCTCCCACCAGCTGTCCACCAGGGGCGCGTCGCCGGTGTCGATGCGATCGCCAGGGCGGGGGATCGCCAGGCGGACGTCGCGGGCCTTGGCCTCGCGCCACAGGCGGTCGACGGGTTCGGCCCACGGGTGCATGGCGAGCGCGAAGGTCGCCCAGTGGACCGGGAGGAGCAGCTCGCCGCCCAGGTCGAGGTGGGCGTTGACCGCCTCCTCCGGGTTCATGTGGATGTCGGGCCAGGCGGGGCTGTACGCGCCGATCGGCATGAGGGTGAGATCGAAGGGGCCGTGCGCGGCGCCGATTCCGGCGTAGCCGTCGAAATATCCGGAGTCGCCCGCGTAGAAGACCCGCTTGTCCTTGCCCGCGATCACCCAGGAGCCCCACAGGGTCGTGTTACGGGTGAAGGTGCGTCCCGAGAAGTGCCTGGCGGCGGTGGCGACGAACCGCAGGCCGGCGACGCTCGCCTCCTCGTCCCAGTCGAGCTCGATGATCCGTGAGGCGGGCACGCCCCAGCGCTCCAGGTGGGCGCCGATCCCCAGCGGCACCAGGAACGGCGCCGCCTGCATGGCGGTGAGCGCGCGAACCGTCGCGCGGTCGAGATGGTCGTAGTGGTCGTGCGAGATCACGATCGCGTCGAGCGAGGGAAGGCCGCTCAGCGGCACCGGCAGCGGATGCAGGCGTCGCGGACCGGCCAGCTGCGTCGGCGAGGCCCGACGGCTCCACACCGGGTCGATGAGCACGCGGCGGCCCTCGATCTCCACCAGCGTGGTGGCGTGGCCGTACCAGACGACGCTCAACCCCGTCGCGGACGGCGCGACGGCCGGAGAGGTCACCAGGGGAACCGGCACGGACGGGCGGCGCTCCTCCGCGTTGAGGATCATGTTCAGCAGGACGGCCGGCGCGCTCTCCATCGACGGCGCGACGGCTCCGGGCAGGGAATTGCGGAAGACGCCGTCATGAAACTGCGGCGAGCGGCGCATCCGCTCCAGCCGCTCTCCCTCGGCCCGGCCGCCCAGCTCCGCCGGAATGTTCCTCAGCGCCCATCCCGCGGCGGCCAGCGCCAGCCCGCCCACGAGGACACGTCCGATCGATCTGCCTGCCGCCATCGGCCCACGCTCCTGAAGTCGCCCGCTCAGGCAAACGATCCCTGCTCCGGAGGTGTTCCCGTTTCGCTGTGGGCGAGATGCCCGCTGACGTGCCGGGCGACGCCGATCCGGGACGCGACCTTCGCGGTCTCAGGATGTGGGAGCTCGATCGATGTGGGGGCTCGATGCCGGAGGTGTCCGGCGGTGCCGTGACGACCCGGCTCCACCCGTGGATCACCGGCGGAAAGCGCCCCCGGACATCCGGCTGTTTCGCGGGAGACGACGGGCGCCGAATCGTCGTCGGATACGAACAGCGGAATCCTCCTCAATATTGGGCACATATCCGAAGGTGTCTCGGAAATCCAAAAAGATTGAGAAAGCCGTTCTTGGCGCTTTACGGACCTGCTCAGAAGCCATCGGGAGTGTTCGGTGACAGCTTCCTTACCGGCATTCCATGTCGGACCACCCGGCCAAGGCGAACACTTGGTGATACGGGCGATCGGCCTTGACGTAGCCGACGCCCGCCGAGATCACCCGAAACACGAGTCGTACCGCCATCCACGAAAAGCAGGGAGTGCCGATGTCCGAGACAACACCCGAGTCCGGTGACCTCGGCCCGCGTGTCGCCTTCCACCGCGAACGGCTCGGCCTGACGCGTGAGGAACTCGACAAACGCACGGGCATCCCCCCGGGGTCGGTCGACTACATCGAGGAGAATCCCGTCGGCGTGACCGAAGGCGCCCTGTCCCATCTCGCCGACGCCTTGGAGACCACGCGCGGAGACCTCATCGCCGGTGACGTGCCCCAGCCTCCCGGCCACGACAGGCCCGCCTCGCAAGAGCTCGACCCGGCCGAGTGCATGCACCTCATCGCTCCCGGCGGGACCGGCAGGATCGCCTTCGCCGACGTGCCCGGACCGACCGTGCTCCCGGTCGACTACATGGTGCACGACGGGGCGGTCGTCTTCCGCACCCAGGCCGGCGGCCCGATGGACCAGGACCTGCGTGACGGTCTCCAGGACGCCGACATCACGATCGGTTTCGAGGTGGACCAGATCGACGAGGCCGAGCAGGAAGGATGGAGCGTGCTCATCCAGGGTCCCGTCCACCCCGTCACCGAAGAGGAACTGCCTGCGGTGACGGGGCCGGGTGTGGACTTCCGAGCGGGTGACGAGCGCGAGCTCTACGTCAGGATCGCCGCGCAACGAATCACCGGCCACCGCATCATCGGCTCCTGACGCGACCGTCCGCCGCCGAGGGGGCGACCCGGATCCGCCGCGACGGCGGGAAGGGGCCCCCGGGTGGCCGGGCGGCTTCACGAGGGCGAGCCCGGCCCGGGTGGCCGGACTCGCTCACGAGAGGCGGCGCCTGGGCCACCCGGTAGGGAGCGGCCCGGGTGGCCAACCGCTCACGGCGTACCGCGACGGCCGGGGAGCGCACGGCGGCGCCGGCTGGAAGCGTCCCTCCGGTGGTCCGGTTCGCGGGATCGGCGTGAACGCCGCCGGCGCCGTCAGGCGAGGTGCCTTTCGATGGTGGCGACCTTGGCGTCCAGCCTGCCCTCCTGCCCGCCCCGGATGTCGGCCTTGAGAACGAGGCTGACCCGCCCGCAGCGGGCCTCGACCGCCGCGACCGCGTCCTTGACCACGGCCATGACCTCGTCCCACTCCCCCTCGACCGTGGTGAACATGGCGTCGGTCCGGTTCGGCAGGCCCGACGCGCGGACCACCCGCACGGCCTCGGCGACGAGTTCGCCGACGTCCTCCCCCGCGCCGATCGGAGTCACGCTGAACGCTACGAGAACTGACATGGACGGCCCTTTCCCCGAAGATCTGTCCACGCACCCTAAGTTCTCTTCAAATCAACAGGCAAGCAGGGCGAGGTGAGCCGGAACCCGCGCGAACCGACCCGCGCGCCGAACTCACGCCCCTTCCTCCACGGCTTCACCGGCCATGGCAAAAACAGCCGGACATTCCTGCGATATAACGCCGTGACCCAAAATGGCGATCATAGAGACATGAAGGTACGAACGCCACGTACTGTCCTAGAGGCCGAGGCCATTCAGGACGAGCTCAGATCACTGCTCGACCTCACGGGTCCCGGCCCTCGCCGGCCCTCCAGGGTCGCGGGGGTGGACGTGGCATACCGGGGGGAACGGCTGGCCGCCGCGGTGGCCGTGCTGGACGGCACGACGCTGGAGACCGTCGAGGAGGTCACCGTCGGCGGGCGGGTGACCTTCGACTACGTCCCCGGCCTCCTCGCCTTCCGTGAGATCCCCGCCCTGCTCGAAGCCCTGGACCGCCTGACCGTCACCCCCGAGCTGATCGTCTGCGACGGGTACGGCCTGGCCCATCCCCGCCGCTTCGGCCTCGCCTGCCATCTGGGTGTGCTCACCGGGCTGCCCACGATCGGCGTCGGCAAGACGACCTTCGTCGGCGCCTACCCCGACCCCGCCCCCGAGCGGGGATCCTGGACCGACCTGACGCTGGACGGCGAGGTCGTCGGACGGGTTCTCCGCACCCAGCGGGGGGTCAAACCCGTCTTCGTCTCCGTCGGGCACCGCGTCGACCTCGACACGGCCTGCCACAACGTCCTCAATCTGACCCCCCGCTACCGTCTGCCGGAGACCACCCGCGTCTCCGACCGTCTGTCACGCCGGGCTCTGATCGAAGACTGTCGTTCGCTCCTGGTTGGATCTGATCAGCGCAAGAAGATGGGATGACCGTGGGCGACGACGAGTGGGCCGAGGACATCGGCGCATGGCGTGACAGCAATCTGGCCCAGATCCGCGAACGGCTGGCAGACGGGCTGGATCCCGGCCGGCTGCTGCCCTGGCTGCGCTCGACGCCGCTGCACCAGGCCGCCCAGGAGGGAGCGGTCCAGGTGATCGAGCTGCTCCTGGACTCGGGGGCCGCGGTGGACCCGATCGACGGCGACGGCGCCACCCCTCTGTGGGAGGCCGTACGGCACGGTCAGGACGCCGCCGTCCAGGCTCTCCTCGACGCGGGCGCCGATCCCTGGCGGCCGTGCATCGCCGGACGCTCCCCTGGTGTCCAGGCGATGTTCACCGAGCTCGCCGACCTGTTCGTCCACCTTCCCGGAGCCCCCCGCGTCAGCCCTCGGCTGCGCGAGCTTCAGGACACCGTCGACGAGATGATGTTCTCCTACGAGACCTACAACGAGGACCTCTGCGTCGCCTTCGTCGGCGGAGTGGACGAGGACGAGATCATCCGGCGCCTGGGCGCCGCGCCGGAGCTCTGCCCGCCGGTGGATCCCACCGAGTTGTGGAAGGCGGAGCAGAGCTCCCCCGTCGAGGTCCTGCGGATCGCCAGCCCGCCGGGGGGCGGGGTCGTGCTCTTCCAGAGCGGCGGCATCCTGCCGGTGCACGACGGCGTCGGCCGGATGGTCACCACCGGCGGCGGGATCCTGGCCGGGGCGTTCCCGTCCGCCAGTCCCTCGGTCGACATCTGGCGGGACGGCTTCGCCGTCGCGCGGCCCTCGGTTCACGAGCAGCTCAGCGACAACAGCCTGTTCGAGGTGTGGATGTGCCGTTTCGGCGACCGCGGCGCGCACCCCTCCACCGCGATCGAGCGCGCGCTGGCCCTGATGACGCTGCTGACCGCCACCTACATCACCGAAGAGTGGCTGTGGAGCGCTCCGATGAGACTCGTCCCGGTTCGGCTTCTGAGCGAAGGCTTGGGTCGATAGAGTCACAAACGATGAAAAAGCACACGATCACCGCGCTGTGGGAAGAGATCCCCGACGACGCCGACGACCGCGTCCTGGTCCGCGGCGGATTCCGGGTCTACCTGTGCCTCTGCGGCACGCAGCTGGCGGACCGGGCGGCCGCGGAACTGCACGCGGCGGAGACCAACCAGTGCACCACCTGCCTGGGCTCCACCGTCGAGAACATCCTGCCCAGCTTCTCCCAGCCGTGTACGGCCTGCGCCGGAACCGGCCGGCGCAAGGCGCAGCTCACCTGGGAACTCGCTTACGTGGAGGCCGAGACCGCGATCCCCGTCGAGATCGTCCGCAAGGTGATCGCCGGCTTCACCGAGCCCTTCCGGCTCTCACAGGTGGCCGACACGGTCCGGGACCTCCTCGGCCTTCCGGTCGGCCGGCTGCCCGTGGGCCCGCGCGTCCGTGACATCCTGCGACGGCTCGAAGCGGACGGCGAGCTCGTGCTGGTCTCCGCCCCGGACGAGCTGCTCCGCGGCACCTCCGTCATGCTCTACCGCGACCCCTACTGGCAGCACGCCTCCGACTGAGCGCGGCCGGCGAGATCCTCCCCCAGGACGGGAACCACGATGATCCGCCAGGTAGCCGCAAGCCGACCGTCGACGTCGGTGTCGAAGCGGAGTGCCAGCGGATCGCGCACCGTCTCCTCCGCCTGATCGAGGCGCCGCACCTGCGTATGCGCAGGACGCCTCAATCCCGGCCCCTCAACCTCCAGCGCCCACCAGCCCTCGGACCGCTGGGCCGTGACCCGAAACTCGTTCACTCGCCCTCCCCCTCGTCGTCATCAGAGATCCAGGTGGCCCAGGCTCTCTCGCACCCTGACCACCGCCGAATGGTCGGAGCCGTACAGACGGCTGAGATCGTCGAGCAGATCGGTGAGTGTACGGCTCGCGGATTCGACATCGCCCGTACTTTTCTCCAGTTCGCCGATCTGCCGTCGCAGTTCCAGAGTCCGCGGGTCATCCTCCGGATAGACGTGCAGCTCGTCGGCGAGCAGGTCGTTCATCAGACGGAGCGCCAGACCGCTGTCCCCGATATGTGCGTGGCATGTGGCTTCTTGCATACGGCACTGGAAGACCCGCTCATCATGAGGGTGATATTGCTTCGCTAGATCCACTGCGAGCCAGTGAAAAGCAGGGGCGGCGCGGCGATGATCGCCGGCCTCGAAGAGCACGTTGGCGAGTTGCCCGCGAAGATTAAGCACCTCTGGATCCTCCGCACCGAGGACCCGGCCCGCGGGCTCGGCGACGGCGGCGAGCACCTCGACAGCCTGGCTGTAGCGGGAGTCGCGGGCGAGCGACATCGCCTCACGGCGCGCCCGCTCGATGTCGCCCCTGCTGAAGTCCCCGTCGCCCGAAGACCGGGAGATCACGGATGCGGCATGTGTGGTCACACCATCGGCGACACCGGTGAAGACCCGGCTGACCGCGTGGGCGTACATGCGCCGGGGGCTGGGCCCGCACACAGTGATCCCGGGAAGCTGCCCCACACCTGTCACATAGGGAAGCAACCGGTCATGGACCGTACCGGCATCCGAAGGTCTGTCCTCGATGCGCTTGGCCAGCAACGACAGAATGATCTCGTCCAGCTCGGGTGGCACATCGGACCGAAACTGTCGCACGCGAGGGGGCGCGGTGTGAATCTGTTGCTCGTACACGCTGTACTCGGTGGGCCCTGTGAACAGTCTCCGGCCCGTGAGCAGTTCGTGCAGGACGCACCCGAGGGCATATAGGTCGCTCTGCGGCGCGAGCGACCCGGCGCGGACCTGCTCGGGCGGCATGTATGACGCGGTGCCCAGGATCTGACCGGTCCGGCTGAGCCGGGACAGCTCCGGGTCATGGAGCATGGCCAGGCCGAAGTCGAGCACCTTGAGCGTGCCGTCGGGGCAAAGCGTGATGTTGGAGGGCTTCAGGTCCCGATGGAGGATCGACCGTTCGTGGGCGGCGCTCAGCACCGCGGCGACCTGAGTCCCGATCGCGGCGACCCAGCCGACGGAAAGAGGCCCCTGCTCGTCGATGACGAAGTCGAGCGTCACGCCCTCGACGAACTGCATCACCATGAACGGGCGCCGTCCGCGTCGGGGATCGTCGAACGTCCCCGCGTCGTGGATGGCGGGCGTTCCAGGATGATCCAGTTGCGCCATGATCATCGCCTCGTGGGTGAATCTCCGCTCCAGTTCTGGGTCGGCGACACCGTCAGGGAGCAGGATGAACTTCACGGCGACGCGCCGGTCCAAATGCTTGTCGTAACCTCCCCAGACCTCTCCCATGCCTCCCTTGCCAAGGTGCACCTCGTCCAGTTCGTACCGTTCGAGGATGACCGTACGCTCAACCACCACGCCTCCGGGCGTCACAAAGGGATCAACAGAGAGAAACTACTCGGGTTGGAGAGTTCCATCGAGAAGGCCGTCGAGGCCGAGCCGTACCAGGCTGTCGCTGATCCTTCTGATCTCATGGACGTTCTCTTCAAAAGCGATAAGCCTTCGGAAGACGTCACCGTATATGCGTTGTTCGTCAATGGGCAGGCGCGGAAGCTGAGCCCGCCGAGGATCCATTCGAGCAGAGGACCCGAGGCGCGTGCTGGCCTCCCCCGTCACTCTGAGACATCCTGCGAGGAAGTGTGGATCGAGTCGCTCTGGATCCGCCCGAAATAGCAGAAGTTGAGGACCGAGCGCGGCTCCGGTCTCCTTCGCCACACGGATGACCGGGTCACCGCGAGGAATGAGCGGAGCGACGACGTCTCCGGATTCGATGACGACCAGCCCCGGTTCGTCCTCGGTGTATCCGCTGGGAGAACGGTCGAGCATAAGGTCTTTGGCTGTCAGGACGGGGAGAGAGCCTTCCTCAGTGGCCATTTTGAGCGGCCCCTGATGAACGGTCACCACTCCGGCTCTGGCCAGTTCCCCGACGCTGGTCATCGGCAGCTCCCGCCGCCGCGCCGACGGGGTCAAGGTGGGGATGTCCAGTCGCGCGAGAGCTGCCATCGCATGCTTTCGAGCCTCGATGAACGCCGACGGCTTCGATTGACTCAGGCCGCTAACCCGGTGAGCGGGAGTGAGTGCGACCTCTTCGTCGAGCAGATCGATGATTCGCACGGTACGGCTGGCGTCGGGCAGCTCTGCACCGTCGTTATAGGCGTGCCATGCGGTTTCCGCGAGTTCGAGATCCTCACCCGCGTTGACCATGAGCACGTCGAAGGTAGGCTGATCATCAAGGTCGGGGCGGCGGAGCACCCACAGGTCGGGGGCACCGCTGGACGCGGGTGCGGCCCCGGCGGAAAGCGTCATGACTGCGCGCAGCACGCCGGCCCGGAGCAGGTTGCCTCGGACCCGCCGGCCGGACCGACGGCTGGCTGCGACACCCGGCATCATGATGACGACGAGCCCACCGGGTCGGACGTGAGCGAGACAGTGCTGGAGCCAGGCCAGCTCGGACTCGCCTCGTGGCGGCAGACCGTACTCCCAGCGTGGATCGCTGGTCAGCTCCTCGTAACCCCAGCCCCGATCGTTGAACGGCGGGTTGCACACGACCGCGTCCACCCGCTCCCCCGGGAAGGCGTCGGCCCTCAACGAGTCACCCGACCGGATGACGGCTTCGGTGTCGTGTAACAGCAGCCGGACCGCTGTCAGCCGGGCCGCCGATTCATTGACGTCCTGGCCGAAGGCCCGGGTGGCTTCCGAGGCCAGCAGCAGCGTGCCGATGCCGCATGACGGATCCATGACGGTCCCGCCGGACGTTCCGGCGATCCTGACCATCAGCCTGGCCACCTTCTGCGGAGTGACCAGCAGCCGTCGCGAGTGTGCGTCAACGTAGCGAGCGCAGATCTCCTCGAAGGTCTCAGCGAACCCCTGCTCCGTTCCGACTTCCGCAATGGCACGGATCAGCGCAGGATCAATCTCCAGCTCGTGCGAGAGCTCCCCGGGCAGATCTGTCACCGTTCGGGAGACAGCGGCTGGAAGCTGCTTGAGCATCTGGTCGTCACTGAGGCGAGAGAGCTTCTTCCAGCCCGAGGGGTCTCGCCGTAGGTAAAGAAGAAACGCGCCCGTGTAGCCGACCGCCTCACCGAGGCGAAGATCGTCTCCTACGGTCCGGAGCCACTGCCAGATTCGCTCCAGAGGTGGCACCTCGACATATCTGCCATGTCGGCGCAGCCACTGCTCGACCTGGCCCAGGGAGAACGCCGGGCTGGTGGCTGTGCCACCCACCGGCTGCGGAAAGTCGTCGAAACGCTTGCGCCAGTTACTCACCGCCGCCCGGCCCACGTCCGCGAGCCGCGCGACGTCGGCGGCATTGACCGTGACATCGTCTCGCATCATCGTCCTTCCGCCGGGAGCCACAGGTCGGGGCCGAGACGGCGCAGGCGCTCACGGCAGTCCTCGTAGTCGGGCATCGTCCGCTCGACCAGCCGCCAGAACTCCGCGCTGTGATCATGACGCAGCAGATGGGCCAGCTCGTGGACCAGGACGTAGTCGACCAGCGTAGGCGGCAGCTGCATCGTCGCCCAGTGAATGTTGACCGCCCCCGAGGGGGAGCACGACCCCCAGCGATACCCCAGCGGCAAGACTCGCAGACCGACCACGTCGACTCCCATGCGTGAGGCCCACGGCTTGATCCGCCGTTTCAGCCAGGCCTCACCGACCCGGCTGTACCACCGGACCAGCTCGCGGGCCCCGCCGTCCCTGCTGAGCTCCAGACGCCCGCGGACGAGCCGGACCTCGGATGGAGGGTCGACGATCCGCAGCCGATAGGACCTGCCGAGATAGGAGAACCCCTCACCGGAGACATATTGCCTGTCCGGTCGGGACTCCCCCAGCTCACGCCGCTCGGCGAGCTTGCCGTACAGCCAGGACCGCTTCGCCTCGACCACCTTGACCAGCTCATCACGGGACACCTGAGGCGGGACGACCGCGCTGACCGAGGCATCCCGTTCGACGGTGAGCCGCACGCTTCTGCGGCGCGGGCTCACCGACACATTGACGTCAAGATCGCAGACGTGCAGGACACCAGGAAAATCACTCACGGTCATCAGCATGCCAGGCTCAGTTCCTGGGGATGTACTGCCGGTTGCTCTTGACCACGTCGAAGAGCTGAGCGGCGAGTTTGGGGAGCTGGCTGAACTCGCCGACCCTCGCATCGTCCAGGACGCGGAAGATGCGTCGGAGAAAGTCCTCCTGATCCACCTGCTTGCCCGCGCTCCAGAAGTCAGTGCGGTGAATGGTCTCGGCCGCGACCCGGTGCAGGGTTCTGGCGACGTCGGCGAGGTGCTCGCTCTGGGCGTCGTCGGCGGAGGTGGCGGTCTCGGTGAGGATCACTCCGTACAGCGCGCTCTCCACCTTGCTGAGCCCGAATGGGTTCTCCGGCTGCTCATCCTTCACCTGGGTCAGAAGGTCGCGCAGTGCGATGACCTGCTGCTCCCAGTCGGTGGCGAGCTGCTCCAGGATCTCCTCCAGCCGCTCACTCAGCTGCTGGTAACGGGCCGGGTCTTCGGCCAGGTGGATGCTGATGTGGTACCGGATGGCATGTTCCATCTCCGATGCCTTGGCACGGGGTCCGGGCAGCGCCTCCACCTTCTCCGCGAAGTCGGGGGCGGTGAGTGCGATCGGCGGGAGCTTCTGCTCGATGCCGAGCGACGTGATGTGCTCGTCGATCAGCGCGCGGATCTTCTCACCGTACGCGGCGGGGTCGAACTCGCCGCCATCGTCGCGATAGCGCCGCGTCGCCGTCATCTTGATCACCGTGAACCGCTTGGCGTCCGCGAGGTACGGCTTGGCCGCCGGATCCGGCAGGACGGCGTTCACAGTCTTGAGGAAGCGCGTGAGCGCGACGTTGAATCTGTCGCGCAGCTCGGGATCCGCCAGCAGCTGCACGCAGTCCTCGATGTCCTCCAGGTTGCTGAACATCAGGCGCAGCCGGTCCCGCTGCGGCTCCAGTTTGGCGATCTCGGCCCGAGGGTCTTTCATCGCGTTCTCGACGTCTTGCGTGTCGTCGGTGTCGAAGTCGTCGCGGGCGTAGATCCGCAGCGCTTCGAGCAGGTTCTTGGCCACGCCGCGGTAGTCGACCACGTAGCCGAAGTCCTTGCCGTCGGAGGTCCGGTTGACCCGGGCGACGGCCTGCAGCAGCTCGGCCTCCTGCAGGTTCCGGTCCAGATACATGACCTGCTCGATCGGCGCGTCGAACCCGGTCAGCAGCATCGACTTCACGATGACGAACCCGATGTCGGACTCGTCGTACGAGGTGGTGAAGCCTTCGATCCGCTTGGCCTGCTTCTCCGGCTCGGTCCACTCCCTGTAGCGGCTCTCGTCATGGGCGTCTCCGGCGGAGATGATCGGGACGAAGTCCATGCGCTTGAGCAGGTCGAGGTGGCGGGCGGCGTTCACCAGGTAGGCCTGGCGCGGCTTGAGCTCGTCGGACGGGGTCTGGAGGATCTTCTCGGGCAGCCGTTCGATCTCCCGGACCAGCTCGTCCCTGGCGGCGATGAGCGCCTCGCGATAGCGGACGGTCGCCTCCCGGTCGGCGGCGACGACCTGTGCCTTGAAGCCCTCGGGCAGGATCTTGCCGACGTAGTGCCGCAGCATGTGCTTGGCCTTGGCCGCGATGAGCTGCTCGGCCACCGACACCTGGCCCTTGGTGGCGTAGCGCCGCTGAAGCTGCTCCCGCTCTTCCTCCGTCAGCTCGTCCAGGTCCTCCTCGAAGACCTCGTCGAGATCCCGGCCGTCGCGGACCGCGCCCTTGACCGTGTGACCCTCGTAGAGGATCGGCACGATCACACCGTCCTCCTCCGCCTCCTTGAGGCGGTATTTGTCGATGAAGCTGCCGAAGAGCTCCTCGCTGGTCTTCCGCAGGCCCTTCTTGGTCATGATGGGCGTGCCGGTGAAGCCGATCCTGGCCGCGTTGGGCAGCGCCTCCCGGAGATTGGCGCCGAGCGCGGCGGTGTGCGAACGGTGCGCCTCGTCGATCAGCACAATGATCGACTCGTCGGCGTTCACCTCACCCAGCGCCACTCCCGCGGCCAGCCCCTCGCTGCCCCCGCCACCGTCCTGGTTCTTCTGGATCATCACGAAGACCACGCCGGGCCCGTGCTTGGCGAGAATCGTCCTGGCCCGCGCCGCGCTCTTGGCGATGTCCACCTTCTCATTGCTGAGGTTCATGGTCTCGCTGAGCTGTCCCTGGAGCTGGGTGCGGTCGGTGACCACGACGACCTTGATGTTCTTCAGGTCGCCGGTGGAGCGGAGCTTACGGACCAGGAAGGTCATCGTGAGGCTCTTGCCGGAGCCCTGGGTGTGCCAGATGATCCCGCCGCGCCTGTCGTGCACGCCGTCATGAGCCCGGGTCTTGCCGGTCCGCAGCCGCTTGATCGTCCTGTCCACCGCCCTGAACTGCTGGTATCTCGGGGCGGCCTTGATGGTCTTTCCCTGGTCGGTGGTCATGAACGTCACGTAGTTGTGGACGATGTCGAGCAGCCTGCCGGGGTTGAGCACGGCCGCCGCCAGGATCTCCTGCCGGCTGAGCTGGGCGGGGGTCTTGCCGCGCTCCATGGCGAGCTGCTCCCTGGTCAGCGGGTACGGGTCACGCCAGGGCACGTAATGCTCGAACCTGGCGGTGACAGTGCCGAGCTTGGCCTCCTCGCCGCTGCTCACGATCGTGAGCTGCACAGTGTGAAAGAGCTTCTGGTTGCCGGTACGGCTGTCGCTGGGCCGCTGTTCGGCGTAGTCGAGGATTTGGTTGACGGCCTTTTCCAGGTTGCTGGTCCTGGGCTCCTTGCACTCCACAACGACGAGCGGGATGCCGTTCACGAACAGCACCATGTCGGGGATGATCGGCTTGCCCTGGGTGCCGGGGATGTCCAGCCGAAACTGGTTGACGACCGTGAACTCGTTGTTCTGCGGCGTCTTCCAGTCGATGAAGTGGACCGGCCGCCCCTTGCCGCCCTCCCAGCCCTGCACGCCGTCCACGACCGTGCCCTTGATCAGTAGATCGGTGGCCTTCTGGTTGGCTTCGAGGAGGCTGCTAGAGGGGATGCGGGTGAGCGCGTTGACCGCGCTGCCGATCCGGGCGTCGTCCAGCCAGGGCTTGCCGTCGGAGTCGAGATTGATCTTGTAGATGGCGTCTCGGAGCCGGTCCTCGAGGATCGTCTCGTCGAAGGTGGTCCGCCCGGAGGCGAAGGGGTTCATCGGGATGACCGCGCCGTGCACGGCGCCTTCGAGATGCTTCCAGCCCATCGCCGTGAACTGCTCAATGAGGGGGCGCTCCACCAGGGTGTATTCCAGACTGGACATCAGACTCGCGCTCCCGTTGTCATCTCATCGCTTATTGACGTGTCCCCCGAAAAATCGCCCCCGGCCAGGGGTGGGTTGTGGCCTGCCCCATGCCGGTCTTACAGGTCTTCCAGTACGGTTTCCGCCTGCGAAACGCGCACGCGTCCCGTCAACAGGTCCTCCATGAGGCCCTGCTTGAGCAAAGCCAACTTCTTGCCGCGCTCCTGCTCGATTTGGATGCCCCTGTGTCCCGTCTCTCTGGTTTTGACGATGCGGTCCTGTTCTGGAATCTCAGGAACACGAACTAACAACTGCTTGACCGTGGCACCGCTGATCTTGACCATGCTCTCGGACGTGCCCTGTGACATGGCCTGGATCTGTCGTCGCACTTCGGGACTCTGAAGAACGATCTCCAGGAACTCTGTCCGACAGTTAGATGTGGGCGTGAGCCTCATCATCAGATCGGGGTAAATGCAGGGTGTCCCTATGTCACGATAACGACCTACCAGGCCAACAAGGTCACGAGTGTTGGCGCGACTCATCAACAGGTCGCCATCCCCGAGAAAAGCCGCAGAATTTCTAGAATCGCGACTGGGAACGTTCTTGAGCTGACGAGGCGCGAATCCACTGGAGGTCAGACACCCTAGCCCCAAGGCGAGCAAACCAGTCCAGTCGTCCACCTCCTTTGGAGAAAATCCATTGCGAGGTGATAGAGCAAGAAAAATGCCCAGAGACGCTTCCTTGGCCGCGACATTATCCAGCTGATAATCCGTGATCGCCGCCTGCTTGGCCCACAGTTTATCGACGATCTGAGCGCTTATCGCCAGTTGGGTGTCGAGGGTGTCGAGGATCTCCGCGATCCGCCGCTGGTCAGTTAGAGGTGGGAGAAAGATCTGCGTGTTCAAGTAGTCCGCGTAGCGGAGGTTGATGATTCCTGTGGTTTGCTGCTGGAAGCGCCAAATCTCCGGCCGTCCGTGCAACCAATGAAGCCGCCAGGCGAGAAATGATGGATCCGCCACTCGACGGTCAACTCGAAGAGTTCGGAAAAAGTTCGAGCTTGCGTAAGCCCCATCGCCTTCTTGGCGGAAGAGCGCAACCCTTCCAACGGGTTTACCTGGCCCGCCACCCGATGCCTCAAGAAGAAGATCTCCGTCCTGGAGGCGTCTATCAGCCAGTTCCCGGGAGGAGAATCTGCGAAGAGCACCTGTAGATATATCTACATGCCCATCATTATCGAGGTTGATAGAACGCAGGACGGAAACATTTGATCCACGTCCGGGTACGGGCTCTTCGCCCCACGCTCCAGGGAAATGCCGCGTTAAGAGATCATGGATTCTCTTCTGTTCCCACTCACTCATAACCGAGCTCTTTCAAGTAGGACCCAAGACGGGTGACAGCGATTTCTCGTTGGGATTCAAGTTCTCGAAGGGTAACGGCGTACTTGTCCACCCAGGTACGGAAAGCACCTTCCAGCACTCGGCGGCCGATGACCGTACGAGAGCCCAGACGAATGGCGAGGGCGGTATGGAAGACGTCGAGGACGAGGCCGAGGCGGGTGTCGTCGGTGAGGGCGTTGGCGGCTTCGAAGAGGCGGGGGATGAAGGCGGCCTCAAGGTCCCCGGCCGTACGGCGGGCGGCGGTCACGTCGGACTTGAGCTGCTTCAGCTCGGCGGCGCTGAGCTGGGTCTCCGGTTCATCCGCCTCTTCGTCTTCCTCACTGGGCTTGGCGGTCGCCACCTTGTACTGGGCGTTCAGCTCCGCATAGCGAGCTTCAGCCTCCTCCAGTTCGGCCAGATACTCCGGGATCAGCGCCGGGACGACCCGGTGGTCACGGGCCTTGCGCTTCTCGGCAGCGATCTTCTGCTTGTCCCAGTACTCCGCCTCTTCCTCATCCAGCGCGAACGCGCTCTCGATGGTGGTGAGCCAGCCCTCGACGACACCTTCGAAACCGTTCAGAGCAAGCGCCTTGATGTCGTACTGAGTCTCACCCCACCAGGCGGCCACGGTCCCCGCCAGTTCAAACCGGTCCAACAGCCCGAAAGGCTTCAGCTCCGCGACGAACGACTCCAGCAGCTCGGCCCGGATCTCCATGACCTTCCGGCTCTCGGGCAGCTCGGCCAGGCGCTTGCTATGCCGAGACCACCAGTCGGAGAACGCCTCGCGAAGCCGTGCCTCGGCGGGCTCAGCCAGCGACGGCAGCCGCTCCGCCGTACGCTGCCAGCCCTCGGGCAGGAAGTCGTAGTAATCGGCGTCCCGCTCGGCGAACAGCGTCGCCGGGTCGATGCCGAAGGTGGCGAACAGGTGGGCCTTATCGCGGACCTCAGCCCTGGGGACGCCGCCGTGCAGGTGGGCGCGGACGTCCTGAGGCTCGGGCGGCGGGGTGTTGTCGACGTAGCGGCGGATGTTGAGGTTGAAGTCGTTCTCCTTCAACTCCTTGATGTCTACAACCCGGGCGAAGCCGGGGATGTCGCGGTATTCCTCGAAGGTGGCGACGATCTTCTCGGCGTGCTGGGCGTCCAGGTAGTTCTGCGCGCGGCCCGAGGTGTACTCGCGGTCTGCGTTGATAAACAGCACCTTGCCGCGCCGCTCCTCGGGGCGCTGGGCCGTACCGCGCAGGACCAGGACACAGGCGGGGATACCGGTGCCGTAAAAGAGGTTCGGAGCGAGACCGATGACCGCCTCCAGGCGGTCAGCCTTGATGATGCCCTCGCGGATATCCTTCTCCTTGCCGCCGCGGAAGAGCACGCCGTGCGGCAGGACCGTCGCGCCGATGCCGTCGGGCATGAGCACGGCAAGCACGTGCTGGGCGAACATCAGGTCCGCCTTCTTACCGGTATCGGGCGCGAAGCCGTACTTGAACCGCTCGGGATGTTCGATGCCGTCCCGGACATAGTTCTGTGAGAACGGTGGGTTGGTGAGTACCCGGTGGAAGCGGGTCAGCTCGCCGCCCTGCGTGTGCAGCGGGTTGGCGAGAGTGTCGTCGTTGTGCAGGTCGGCGTTGAGCACGCCGTGGAGGATCATGTTCATCTTGGAGATGGCCCAGGTGCCGCCGTTGTACTCCTGCCCACAGAGGGTGAGGTCACGGAAGTCCTGGCCGTGCTCCTCGACGTACTCCTTGGCATGGATGAGCATGCCGCCCGAGCCGGCGCACGGGTCGTAGACGCGCATGTTCGGGCCGGGCTTCACCAAGCGGACCATCATGCGGACGACGCCACGCGGGGTGTAGAACTCTCCACCCTTCTTGCCCGCCGAGTCGGCGAACTCGCCGATCAGATACTCATAGGCGGCACCGAGCAGATCGGGAAACTCGAAGTCGGCGTTACGCAGCCGGTAGCGGCCGAAGTGGTCAACGAGCTGCTGGAGCCGCTTGTCCGGGATCGTGGACTGACCGACCTTCTTGGTGAAGTCGATGTGCTCCAGAACGCCTTCGAGCGCTTTGGAGTTGGCCAACTCCAGCTCGCTGAGCGCCTTGTTGAGCAGGCTGCCGACACCCTTTCCCCGAGAGGCGTCCCTGATGTGCGGCCACCGGGCCCCTTCCGGGACGAAGAAACTACTGCTCTCGTAGAACATCGGGTTGTCCGCGGCCTGCTCGGCCTCTTCTCTGCTCCGGCCGCCGAGCTCCAATTTCTCGATCAGCTCGCTCTGGATCACCCCGAACTGATCCGAGCAGCGCTTCAGGAAGAGCATCCCGAAGATGTATTCCTTGAACTCCGAGGCGTCCATCTTGCCGCGGAGGATGTCCGCCGCTCCGAGTAGATGCCGCTCCAACTGCGGCAACGTCAGCTTCGCCACGTGGCGCCCTTCTCCTTGACCGTTTGGGCAGGGTCGCCCCGTCGTATACGGGACCGGGGAGCGCCCAAATCAGCATAATCGGAGCATACATCGATTATCTCGTGAATGTAGTTCACACGATGTTTAATGCCACATTGATATTTATAATCCTGTTTATGGCTTCACATGATGGTTTGCTCTAGTATCTGACGAAAGCCGAACGAATGCCTGGGTCGCCCCATGGGCCGACCACACCTCACGCACCGACGCCTGATCAGCGATCTCCAGCGGCCCTATTGCTGGCGTGTATCGACAGCCGCATCAGATCAGGCGGCTTGTATATCCCGTCTGAACCAGGCGCTCATAGGTGGACCGGACGTCAGCGGGAAACGGCTGCTCGATGGCAAAGCCACGCTTCAAGATCGGCCGCACAGACTGCCACTCCGAGATCATGACTGCCCAGGCCGACCCCGACATCGGCAGGCTGTGCGGCATGGCGCATGCCGTGGTAGTCCAGATGCCTTGAGGCCCTGGCCTTGTATGTTGACGAGTCAAAAACGCAGAACGCTAACCATTCAACTGTTCGATTGTGACGACGGCACGGACAAGGGCCGTGGTGTCGGAGAGATCGGAGAGCACGTGGTGTGCGCCCGCTTCGGCAAGCTCTTCCGGCGAGCTTTTCCCGGTCGCGACTCCGATCACGAGGGCTCCGCCGTCGAGGGCCGCGCGGACATCGCTCGGCGTGTCGCCGATCAGAACGGTGGTGCTCACGTCGAAGTCGAAGTGATGCCGCTCGTTCGCACGGGCGCGGGCGATGGGCACCAGCTTCGTGCGTAGCTCCTCGTCGTCACCGTATGCACCGCTGTCGAAGTCAATGTGCCGATGAAGGTCGAAGATCTGTAGTTTCGCGAGCGCCGACGGTCGAGTGTTGCCGGTGAGAACGGACTGGACGACGTCACCGTGTTCAGCCAGTGCTCTGAGGGCTTGCGGTGCGCCGGACAGTGCGCGACCTCTGCGCCGCATGTCCTCCGCGCGCTCCCAGTACCCGCGCGCCTGGGCCTGGGCGAATCTGTCGAAGTAGTCACCCGGATCTTCCAGGTCGTGAAGCTCAAGGGTCTCTCGAAAGATCACACGCTCTGTTCTTCCTGTGACCTCGGCCATCTGCGTCATCGGGCAGCCGGTCACCGTCTCGAAGGCGGTACGGAAGACCTCGCTTCCCACCCCACCCGAGGTGATCAACGTATGGTCGATGTCCCACAACACCAATCGGACAGCGGACATGGTTCGCCTCTCCTGCTGTTTCTTCGGCCTGCACGTTTCATACTGCTTCAGAGAGCCGTCCAGAGGTGAAGGGGAGAACGCGCGTGTCTGAGATCCCCGTGGGCGAGCGGGTGCAGTTCTACCGCAAGGCCCAGAAGAAGAAACAGGCCGTGGTCGCGGGTCTTGCGGGGATCACGGAGGACTACCTGTCGCAGATCGAGCGGGGCCTGAAGACACCGGCGATGCCACTCCTGCATCGACTCGCCCGCGTGCTGAATGTGCCCGTCTCCACGCTGCTCGGTGAGCCGGCGTTCGAGGAAGAGGGCGCGATCCACCCTGTTGGAAGAACCTTGCAGCGGGTTCTCACCTCCTACGCCCCCATCCCGTCCGATCAGCCCTTGCCTGAACTGGCCGAGCTTCGTGAACGAGTGAGCGCCATCTGGAGCCTGTGGCAGACATCTCCCACCCGGTTCACCGACGCAGCTCCTCTGGTGCCCGACCTTCTGCGTGACGTGCAGTTCGTAACGCGCGTACTCCGGCCCACGGGCGACGCGGCAATGCGCCGCGACGCTTACCGGATCTCGGCGGACCTGTACTTCTTCCTACGGACCTTCACCAAGCGAATCGGACGCCCCGACCTGTCGTTGCTGGTCGCCGACCGAGGGATGGTCGCGGCCGAGGAAACCGACGACCCGCTGCGCGTCGCCGTGGCCAAATGGAATCTCGGACAGATCCTGTTGTCGCAGGGCGAAGCGGAAGGTGCGGAAGAAGTCGCACTCCACGCCATCGAAGCACTTCACAACGACCTGCCTTCGGACTCACATGCACGTATTGCCGTGGAAGGCGCGCTGTGGCTGGTGGCAACGATCGCGGCAGTCCGAAGAGGAGATTTCTGGACGGCTCGTGATCGGCTGCGGGAGCGTGCTCTACCTGCTACACGACAGTCAGGTGGCCACAACGTGTTATGGACCGTGTTCGGCGTACCGAATGTCGGTCTTCATGCGGTCAGCATCGAGGTGGAGGCGGGCGAGACAGCCGAAGCGCTGCGCCTGGCGGACGACGTTGTTGTCTCTCATCTTCCATCGCTGGAACGACGTACAACTTTCGCCCTGGAAGTGGCGCGTTGCTATGACCAGCGCCGCGACGATGCGGCCGTTTTTATTCACCTCCTTACGGCCGAGGCCAGCGGGCCGGAGGATCTGAAGTACAACATCCTTGCCCGCGACCTGATCCGTGGACTGCTAAAACGGGCTCGTCCCACCTACTCGCCGCAGATACAGGCCATGGCCCAACGGGTTGGCCTACTGGCCCGGTAACCCGAACTGACAGCTCACCCGAGCTGAGAGTTCGGGTCGTTCTCTTCGTTGTCGACGACGGGTGAAAACTGACCCCGTGGCGACGGCCGAAAATTGACCCCCCTTGTAGTCACTCTGGAGGGTGATCAAGGTGGAGGACTGGGCGGAGATCCGCCGGTTGCATCGAGCCGAGACGATGCCGATCAAGGCGATCGCTCGGCATATGGGCATCTCGAAGAACACCGTGAAACGGGCGCTGGCGGCCGATGCACCGCCAGCATATGAGCGGGTGGGCAAGGGATCGATCGTGGACGCGGCCGAACCGCGGATCCGGGCGCTGCTGGCGGAGTTTCCGACCATGCCCGCGACGGTGATCGCCGAGCGGATCGGCTGGGAGCGCTCGCTCACGGTCCTCAAAGACCGGATCCGTGTGCTGCGGCCGCAGTTCCAGCCGGTCGATCCGGCGTCGCGGACCACCTATCACGCGGGCGAGCTGGCCCAATGTGATCTGTGGTTTCCGCCGGTGAAGGTGCCGGTGGGGGCTGGGCATCTGGCCAGCCCGCCGGTGCTGGTCATCGTCAGCGGATACTCGCGGTGGATGATGGCCCGGATGCTGCCTTCGCGCACCGCGGGGGATCTGTTTTCCGGGCACTGGGCTTTGTTGTCGGAGCTGGGCGCGGTGCCCAAGACGCTGGTGTGGGACAACGAGTCCGCGATCGGCCAGTGGCGGGGCGGCAAACCGCAGCTCACCGCGGACGCCCATGCTTTTCGCGGAGCGCTGGGGGTGCGCATCGCGCAGTGCCGTCCGGGAGATCCCGAGGCCAAGGGGCTGGTCGAGCGGGCCAACGGCTATCTGGAGACCTCGTTTCTGCCCGGCCGCGATTTTGCTTCGCCGCAGGACTTCAACGCCCAGCTGGCCGCCTGGCTGCCCCGGGCCAACAGCCGCCATCACCGGCGTATCCAGTGCCGTCCGCTGGATCGGCTGCACGCCGATCTGGCGGCGATGGTGGCGTTGCCGCCGATCGCGCCGGCCGTGGGCTGGCGCACCTCAACTCGGCTGGCGCGTGATCACTATGTGCGGATCGCCTCGTGTGACTACTCGGTCCATCCCTCGGTGATCGGCCGTCTGGTGGAGGTGGTCGCCTCCTTGGAGGAGGTCACGGTGACCTGCGGCGGGCAGTTGGTGGCCCGCCACCGGCGGTGCTGGGCGCCGCACCAGACCATCACCGATGCGCTGCATGCGCAGGTGGCCGCCGCGATGCGCCGCACCGGCCTGCGCACGACCCCTGCCCCGGCCACAGCCGGGGCCCCCGCTGAGGTTGAGGTCGAGCAGCGTCGGTTGAGTGACTACGACGCGTTGCTCGGCATCGAGGGAGTGGCGTGATGACCGCGACCGGCACGAACACCACCACCACGACCAGCGGCCGCAACGTCGCGGCCGAGCTGGCCTATCTGACCCGGGTGCTCAAGGCCCCATCCCTGGCGGCCTCCATCGATCGGCTGGCCGAGCGGGCCAGGGCCGAGTCCTGGACGCATGAGGAGTTCTTGGCCGCCTGCCTGCAACGCGAGGTCGCCGCCCGGGAATCACACGGCGGCGAGGCCCGGATCCGCTTCGCCCGCTTTCCGGCCCGCAAGGCGTTGGAGGACTTCGACTACGACCACCAGCGCTCTCTCAAGCGTGAGGTCATCGCGCATCTGGGCGCGCTGGACTTCGTCACCGCCAAGGACAACGTGGTCTTCCTCGGCCCGCCCGGCACCGGCAAGACCCATCTGTCCATCGGGTTGGGGATCCGGGCGTGTCAGGCCGGTCACCGGGTCGCTTTCGCCACCGCCGCCCAGTGGGTGGCCCGGCTGGCCGATGCCCATGCCGCCGGCATGCTGCAGGGCGAGCTCATCAAGTTGTCTCGGATCCCGGTGCTGATCGTGGACGAGGTCGGCTACATCCCCTTCGAACCGGAGGCGGCCAATCTGTTCTTCCAGTTGGTCTCCAGTCGCTATGAGCGGGCCAGTTTGATCGTCACCAGCAACAAACCTTTCGGACGCTGGGGCGAGGTGTTCGGCGACGATGTTGTGGCCGCCGCCATGATCGACCGGCTGGTCCACCACGCCGAAGTCATCAGTTTGAAGGGAGACAGCTACCGCCTCAAAAACCGTGACCTTGGCCGCGTGCCCGCGGCCAATCCCAGCAACGACCAGTAACGATCAAATACGCGAGAGGGGTCAATTTTCAGACGACGATAGGGGGTCAGGATTCAGACGTCGTTGACATTCGTCCGCGCCTAGCGTCGATACCCCGACGTGAGGCGATGAGGAGGACTTCCCGTGACAGGGACGCGGAACAACCAGGGCGTGTCTCATCCGCAGAGACACGACTGGGACGCGAGGCGTCGGCATGCCGTCTACGCCTCACAGCAAGCGGCCGAACCCGATCGCATCGCGCAACGGATCGCCTTCCACCACGCCCGCCTGTGCAAGCAGTCTCCGCCGTCGAAGCCGATCACCGGGAGCCCTCTGTGACCTTGGCAGAGCTGAAGGCCCACTACGGGCGCACCTGGACGATCTCCGAGGGGATCGGGGACGGCTGGTATGCCGTGCGGCGCGCTGCCATGTCGGCATACGGACGTGAGCATGGCCTGTCCGATGTGCGGTGCGGGCCGACCTTGATGGAGCTGGCCCGCAACCTGGAAGCCGAGACCCGGCTTGAAAACCGGTCCTGGCTGCGAGTGTCGTTGCGGCAGGTGTCCTGACCCATAGACGGGCGTGGCGGCGGCTCTGGGAGGGGTGGCGCCGTCACGCCTGGCCAGGAGTCGGCTGGACAGCTCCTGGCTCATTTTCTCGCCGGATGCCGTCGTTCGGCGGGAGCTGTTGACCGTAACAAGCGAACAGCCTGGAGGACGAGATGCCCACCATGCACACATTCATCGTGAGTCCGTTTCTCGGCGAGTACCTGGTGCTTCGCCCTGGCAGTCCGGGAGGCCTGAAGATCTCCGAGGGTAAGTACCGAGAACTCACCAAAGCCATGTCGTCGCCGGCGTGGTTCACCGACGCCGTCTTCACGTCCTGGGCCTACGACATCTCCGGGAGCCCGCTCACCGAAACGGTCCTCATCAGGCCCGAGTCTCCTTACGGATACGTTCGGGCGACGTACGAACTCAACCTGGGCTGCAACTACGACTGCGAGCACTGCTACCTCGGGCTGAAAAAGTTCGAGGGGCTGGCGTGGTCCGACCGGGAGAAGCTGCTCCACATCCTGCGTGACGCCGGGGTGTTGTGGCTCCAGCTCACCGGTGGCGAACCGATGATCGACAAGCTGTTCCCCGAGGTGTACGGCCTGGCCTACAAACTCGGCATGATGCTGACCATCCTGTCCAACGGCTCTCGCCTGGCCAGCCCGAAGATCCTGGACCTGCTCACTACTCATCGGCCGCACGACATCACGCTCAGCATGTACGGCGCGACCGAAGCGAGCTACGACGGGCTGACCCGCCGCCGAGGGGCCTACCGGCTGTTCATCAAGGGGGTGGCAGCGGCGCGTGAGGCCGGTCTTCCGCTGAAGCTCAGCCTGATCGTGACCAACACGAACAAGGACGAGCTGGAACAGATGCAGGCGATGGCCGAGGGGTGGGGGATTCCGCACGACGCCTTCATGAACATGTCGCCGACGATCTACGGTGGCCCCGAAACCCTCCCCTCGCAGTCGATCGAGCACCTGCGCAAGCGCAAGCCGTTCACCGGCTGCCACGCCGGTCACACCTTCTTCCATGTCGATCCGCACGGCATGGCGAGCATTTGCAAGATCGGCCGTGACCCGCAGATCCCGCTGATGGATGAGGGCGTTGAAGGGCTGACCCGGCTCGGCGCCATCGCTGACTCCCTGATGCTGCGCCAGGGCGGATGCACCGGCTGCACCCTGAGCGGCTCGTGCGGGACCTGCATGCCGCTCGTCACCCTCTACCGCAAGGCGAAGTCGCCCCTGCGGAACTACTGCCAGCACCAAGAAAGAGAGGAGGTGAAAGCCGAGTGACCGCCATTTTCGTAGAGGTCGGAACAAGACCCGCCGACAGACCGGAGATCGAGTTCATCGCGGACCTGAACACGCTCGTTGACTCCAACAAGTGTTCCTGCTCTGCCGGTGACGATCAGCCCTACTAGAAAAGTACCGAGGTGAGGGCCGCCCTACGATGGCCGTGGGGCGGCCCTTTCGACGTGAGGAACGGAGAGTTATGGCGGTTGCGCGCATCCACTGGGACGACCTTCCGAACGAGACCAGGGCTGCCATCGAGAAGCACACCGGTTCAGTGTGGTCATCACAAACGGTCTCGGAAGGGCTCAACTCCGCGATCGCGGCGCTGCTGGACACCTCATCGGGAAAGGTGTTCGTCAAAGGGCTGCACCGGGACTATCCCCGCAGGTGGACCCAGGACATGGAAGCGATGATCAACCCGCACGTCCACGGCCTGTCCCCTCGCCTGCTGTGGCGCATAGACGGCGAGTGGGATGTCCTGGGGTTCGAGGCCGTTGACGGCTGCCACGCTGACTTCCAGTCTGGATCGCCGGATCTTGCCCCGCTTGTCGACACCGTGATGACCCTGGGAAACCTCCCCTGCCCGGATCTGCCGGTGACGGTTGCCGAGCATCGCTGGCGAACATACGTGGCCGCCCCGGAGGAGTTGGAGTGGCTCAGGGGCGATCGGCTCCTACACACCGACTACAACCCGCTCAACGTCCTGATCACGGATGGCAGAGCCCTGCTCATCGACTGGGCATGGCCTACCCGAGGAGCCGGATGGATCGACCCGGCGTGCCTCGTCCTGCGCCTGATAGCGGGGGGTCACACCGCAGAGGAGGCGGAAAGAGTCGTCGTGCAGACGCCCGCGTGGTCGAGCGCACCCGAGAGGGGCGTCGAGGTCTTCGCCTGGGCGAACGTCCGGCTGTGGGATGAGATCGCGGGCAACGATCCGGCTCCATGGGTTGAGCGGATGGCGTGTGCCGCGCATGAGTGGCTGGAGTACCGGGTCTAAACGCCACCTATGGGACCGTACGGAGGCTGATGGATCGGGCATGTTCCGAGACAAGCAGAAACGTACGGTCGCGGTGTGTTACCAAGGGGTGGGTCGGTCTCCTTCTGTAGGCCGACCCACCTCATCATGGCTTGTCCGGAAACCATCAAGCCGGCGTGAGCAGGAAGACCGAGACGACGAACACCATCAACGAACAGCAGATGTGACCAGCGATCGGACCATGCCATAACGCCCGGAAGGGCTTGATCGGCAACCCTGTCACCTGGACAACAAAAACGGCCCCGAGCCGGTGTTAGAGCACCGACCCAGGGCCTTGATCAATCACCCTGACAACACCAGGAGAAAGATCCATGCTCGACTCTACCGGCGCGCCCGCGCCCGTATCAAACATCTCCTCCGACCAGGCAACCGGCACGCGCCCGCGGTCCGTTCCCTCGGTTTCGGAGGGTGGACGGAGCATCCGGCGCGCGGAACGCCCCGCCGACCGGTTCACCCAGATCTCGAATCAGTGGGTCCGCGACAGGCGGCTGTCGTGGAAGGCACGCGGCGTCCTCACCTGGCTGACCTCCCACGCGGCCGGCTTCAGGGTGTCGGAGAAGACCATCATCTGCGCCGCCCCCGACGGCCGTGACGCGATCCGGGCCGCCATCAGGGAGCTGGAGGCGTACGGCTACCTCCTGCGCGAGCGCGAGCGTGGCCGCGACGGCACGCTCGGCGGCGTCGACTACATCCTCTGCGACCCATGGTCACCACAGCTCGAAACCATCGCATCCGCTCCGGGCAAGGGAGTCGTCCCGGCCTCGCCCGCGCCGGAAAATCCGCCGCTGGCCACGACCAGCGGACACACCGGGAAATCCCAGGTCACCACCTACGACGGAAAAACCAACGGTGGAAAATCCACCCCTATAAGAAGAACAGACAAGCAAGAAGACCAGCACCCCAAGAAGATCAGAAAAACCCCTCTCCTTCTCGCCGTAGGCGAGCGTGCGGACCGTACCGCGCCCGTTCTCGCCATAGGCAAGCGTGCGGGCCGCACCGCGCCAGGCGCCGTCACGACGCCTCCGGCGAATCCGCAAGAGCTGACTCGGATGGCCGGCGACATGCTCGCCAGGCTCCCCGAGCACTACCGCTCCGCGCCAGCCTGGCTACGCTCCCGGTTGCTGAAGAGAATCTCCGAGGCCCTGGTCCACCACGCTCCCCTGGCCCTCGCCGTCTACTGCGCCAAGTTCGCCGCCGACCCGGCGTTCGGAGACTACGAACACCTCCGCCGCTTCGACGACATACTCCGAAAACTGACCGCCGACATCACCGACGGCACCGCCTGCCCCGGCTGCGGACGCGACCCCCGGCATCCGTTCTGCGCCGTCGACGTCGAAGGCGGCTATCGATGAAACGGCGGGCATCGCGCTTGGCGAACTCTGGCCTCCTGATGGCCATGGGTCTCCAGGTCAGCTTTGAATCTTCCGCCCTATATACGCGATGACCGCCGTACCGTTTTCGCGACAGAGCCGGAAATGCAGGCGGCCGACGTTCGGCGTCATTCGGGCATGCAGGTCGAACACCCTGGTGATCCCATCCAGGTCGGTGAACCCGCACAGGCGCCTCCGAGTTTCGGACTCAGGTGTGACCTTGGTGTGCCAGGCCGGTTCGGGGGATTTCTGGGTGTTCCATGCGTTCAGAGAGGCGTCCAGCCCCAGCAGTAGATCTTTGACCGGGGCCAGCCAGTAATGATGGAGTGTCCTGAGGTCTTCTTCGACCCGATGGAGAAACCGCAGGTGAGGGAAGAAGTCGGCGCGAGAGTCCCAGAGAGCTTGACCGGTCCTGACGTCGGCCAGCCCCGTCGCCTTCGCCCACTCCTCGTGAACGGTCAGGTGTTCGAGCGCGGAAGCATGTCTGACCTCCACTTCTTCCTCATGGAGATGGAGGACCCCGTCGTCGCTCTCCTCCAGGGCGCTCCGCTTCGGGGTAATCCACTCGCGGTTCCAGCGCTCTTCGAGCGGGAGGCTGACGGCGAGGCCGTCGATCAGGTGAGCGGTCCCGATCCCGTCAGTACGGCTCTCAGCGAACCGGTATTCGACCTCGCCTTCGATACCGGAATGCACCGAGCTGAATGGGGCTTTGTTCTGCATGAGACGGAGGAACTGCCATCGGTCTCGATTTCGCGGATTTCCCATCCATTGGGATATCGAATATCCAGCGGCAAGATCCAGCGTGGTGAGCGGCGACGCAGAGATCAAAGAGACGTCCTGCCGCCAACGTCGGCATTGCCGGAGCAAATCGACGAAAGCACCCATCGCCTCGTCAATTTTACGTTCGTCGGAATTCGAGGCACAGGACAGCTCGTTGAGACAGAGGAAAACGGGCACGGGGGGTCTTTCTCCTCATAAACGGTCAACCCAGAAGTTGGTCGAGCGAGTGCTCCCACTCATCGAAGAACCCGGAAGGCCAGTCTGAGATCATGCCGTCCGGTCCCAGCATCGGATTAAGAACCTCTATCCCGTCGCGCTGACGCTGAAAATAGAGCAGTTTCACCGCGGAGTCCGCAAGTGTTCCACGCTTCACTGCCAGCCGTAGGCCGTTCAGGACGTGATCACTGTGACTTTCCACGATGAGCTGCGCTCCGGCGGCCACCGCGGCTGCGGCAAGTGTCGCCATCACCGTCTGCCCTCGGGGGTGCAGATGAGCCTCCGGGTTCTCCAGGAGAATTAAGCTGCCCGGCACAGCCGACAGACAGGCCAGCACGATGGGCAGAACATAGGAAAGGCCAAAACCGACATTGGTGGGCCGATGAGAGAGTGCCGTGGGCAGGCCGGCGACGCCGATGCGATAGCCGAGCCTTACCAGGTCAGTGCCCTCGATGGTGGCGGCCTGCAAGTTCACGCCGGGGCAGATCTCCTGCATCCAAGCGTCTGTCTGATCGAGCAGCGAAGCGGACCGAGCCTCGGGATGGTGCAGCCGTGGCGAGGCCAGCCGTTCGTCCTGGCGATGCCGGAGGAAGTTGACCGCGTGCTCCCCTCTGCAGCCGAGGAACCCTCGTCGGACCGCTATCTCATGTGATCGGGGATAGCTGACGGCGGGGGCCAGCCGGTCCGCCTTGAGATACTGGAAATTGGGGCCGAACAGACCTGCCGGACGGTGAGTGGTGCCCGAATCAAGGTGCAGGAGGTCGTTCTCCTGACCGTAGGCGGCGGTCCACGTCTGGATGACACCGTCCTCGACAACCGAAAGGACGATCTGCGGACCTTCCCCGCCGGTGTCGATGTGGTTCTCATGAAGCACGTCGCGGCCCGTGCCGAGCTCCACCAGCTCACCGTTGAGGAGAAAACCCGAGCCGGCGCTCCCGTCGAGCAACCCGGCCACCTGGGATTGACGGAGCAGCGCGAGAGACTGCAGGACCGTGCTCTTACCCGCCGAGTTCAGTCCGGAGAGCAGGGTGAACGCGCCCAGGGGAATGGCAGCGCTTGCGAAGGCTTTGAAGTTGACGATGTCAAGCCGGTCGAGCATTCACCACTCCATCAAAGAGATCTTTCACCGAACTAAAACGCCGACGCACCTTACTGATGTCTCCAGTCCCTTGGGATATGGACCGTTCAAACTCGGGATCGTCGGTAAGAAGGTTGACAAGACCATCCTGAACCATGTCACACCGATCCATCAGCGTACCCAGATCTCTGATGCCCTGCCTGGCGAGATTCACCGCAACAGCTTCGAATAGAGCTTTATTGATGGGAAACTTTCGATCATTTCCCCGATAGCGCTTACGGAAGGCATAATGACCAAAAACGGCGTATGCGGCTTTCATTGACCGGGCAAAATGATCACGAATATCCTCTATTTCAGCTATTGTCATCTTATTGACGCTTCGCATAGCCTCACGGAGGAAATGATCGAAGTCCGCGTGAGAATAAGTGTCCAGAGACACCAGCCAGAACGCGATGAAACGGAGAACCATCTCTCGATCTGCCATCCGTTCCGGATTGACGCTTTCATCTGTCGCCCGGAGGAAGAAGACGGACTCGGCGAGCTCGCCGAGGATGGATCTGGCAGGTCCCGGAATGAGGGCGTGCCGAAGCTCCTGGCGGGAGAGCGGCAGACCACCTGTGTTGATCCTCGCGAAGATGTTGAACTTCACGGCCTCCGGGGTGCCCCGACGGATCAGGTGCACCACCAGCTCGGTCTCTCGCAACCGCAGCTGCAGACGTCCTGGGAGATCATCGAAGGTGCATCCGTTGTAGTCCAGGTATTCCAGCCCTTGGAGGGTCAACCGCTCCCGCCCGATGCTGTTCGGATCCATGAAGCGGCCGATCGTGGTGAGCCGTTGAATCCCGTCCACGATGGTCCAGACATCGCCCTCGTCCTCGGACGCATAGAGGGTGGGCAGCGGGATTCTCAGCAGCAGAGACTCGATCAGACGGCTCTGATGCTTCTGGTTCCAGATGTCGGCCCGGCGCTGGAAGTCCGGCGCCAGGTCGATCATCTTGGTCCTGATCCGCGACAGCACCAAGTCCACGGTGGGAGTCCTTGTGACCACATCGATCCGCTCTGGGTCGAAAGGTTCGTCGATCGCCTCGATGATTTCCAGCTCGACGCCTGTGCTCGCGCCGACGGAGTCATACTCGAACAGGACGTCGTCAGGTGCGGGACGCATCGTATGGCTTCCTGAGGTTCATGTTCCAATGATCCGGATGATGTGCGGTCCAGCGTATCCATGCCTAGTTCCACGAAGTGGATGTCCGTGTCCTCATGGGTCGCCGATCTGTTGCCCATAAGCATGTGAGCCTCGCCACAGAACCGAAGACTACGGCCCATCGAAGACCCCCGCCCAGCGGGGACAGCCAGGTCTCATCGATCCCCATCGCGGTTCCGCCTGCGTCGGGGCGCCACCTGCTGGACGATCAACAACGGACTGCGTTCGGCGGTGAACCAGTCCGTGATGATGACCCGCGACGGGTCACCCGCATGGGCGAGCGCCGCGTCGAGCGCGGGCTGGAGCCGGGGGCTCACGAAGCTCTCCTCACACGCTTCCAAGGGGTGGCGGGCCACGATGGCATACGGCGTGCGCCGTACTTTTACCCCTATGACCCCCGCGTCCGGGAGCAGGAAGTCCCCGTCGTACAGCGCCCGCAGTCCTCCCAGCGACACTCGCTCACGTTTCACCGCCGAGCTCGCCAGGGCGAGTGGCTCACCGGACAATACGGCGAACAGATCCGCGCCGAGCCGCCAGTCCAGCAGCGGGTGGAACACCATGTTGTCGTAGTCCCGCAGGCAGCCGTAGCACGACGTTTCGCAGGCATCCGCGTGTGCTGGATCGGTGAGATCTTCGAGGAACCGGGCGACGTGCCCGGTGAACTCCGAGGCGACCTCGCCAAGGTGGGTGCTGAACCCCGCGCCGTTCTCCAGCGCGTCCGCGAGAAACGCGTACAGTGCCGTCCCTTCACGGTGCGGTCCCGGGTGCACGCCCGCGATGAGCTCTCGCGGGTCGACGTCGAGGAACTCCGCGGCGGCGGTGCGCAGCAGAAACGCCAGGGAGTACCAGGCGGCTCGCCGGCCCTGATGGAGATCCGCTCGGTATCGGGGCCTGGGCTCATCCAGGCCGAGCCGGAGCCCTCGCAGGGGATCACTGGTCGCTCGCGGCCCGACGAACAGGAAGTCCGTGGGGAGTACGGCCCCGAGCGCGGCCTGGACGGGGTCTCCGAACCCTTTCGCCGTCGGGTCGGCATCCTGGGGCACGACATAACCGCCCCAGCTTCCGGAGGCCTTCCGGAAGGCGAAGCCGCCGCCGTCATTGTCGTTGACGATGTAGCGTTTCCCCGGCCCCGTGTAGAGCTCCGCGGAGCGCCACGTCTCGTGGCGTAGGGCGTTCAGGTCGGTGGTGGCACGGGCGGTCACCATACGGGCCGACCAGGAGAAGTTTCCGTCGAAGTCGCGGGGAGGACTGGCCCTGAACCCCGCTGGTTCCCGCAGGTCCACGACGCGGAATCGCTCAGAGCCGCACAGCGGGCACGGCCCTTCCACCCCGGCGCCCAGGTGGTTGCACGTGGAGCACAGTCCGATCAGTCGTGGATTCGTGAGCGGCTCGGCGATCGCCCTGGGCTTGCCGTAGGAGTTCGGGGTGAAGTCGGTGACGCCCACCACCGTGAAGACCTGGCCGTCCTTCACGATCTCGCTACCGGGGGCGAAGGACGATACGGCCATTGCGAGGTCCCGGTCCACGGTCGCCTCCGGCGGCCATGGATACGAGCGGTCGGGTTCCTTCAGATAGAGCTGCCGCACCCGGGTGGGGAACCCGAACATGGGAAGTGCCCCGAGATGCGCGAGACGCTCGCCGAGGTCCTCGCTCTCCCCGGGCAGGGCGGCGATTTCCCCGACGCGGTCGAGAAGCCGCTCCGCCCACTCTCCGTCGAATCGTCCCGGAGTGAACGTCGTGAAGGCCGTGAACGCGGCGGCGCTCGAAGTGATCTGGTCCGGGTTCTCGCGAAACCACCGGCGGATGACGGGTTCGGCGTCGGTCCACTTCGCGGCGCTGCCGAACTGACCGTGGACACCCCCGGTGCGGTCGGCGGCGGAGATGCCGGTTGCCGCGAACGCCATTCGGAGCGTGTCGCTCGCGACGGTCCGTTCCAGAATCTCCCGCCGGTCCAGCGCCAGGTAGGGCGCCGGAACAGGGTCGTTGGTCACCGCCCCCGGGTTGCGGAAGTAGTGCTCGTCGTGGCTCCGCCCCCGGCAGACGGTGAGGGCCACCGCGACCGGCGACGACCGGCGGCCCGCACGGCCGACCCGTTGCTGATAGTTGAACCGGGTGGGCGGCATGTTCGCCATGACCACGGCGGACAGCGGCCCGATGTCGATCCCCGCCTCCATCGTGGTCGTCACCGAGAGCAGGTCCAGCTCGTGAACGAGAGCCTGCTCCTCCTCATCGAGAAAGACGCGCTGGAACCGGGCCTGCCGTCGCTGCGCCTCGACCCGGCCGGTCTGTCCGGTCAGCTCCGCGCAGTTCAAGCGGAACGCCCCCGACGCGGTCGCGGCCTTCCAGGCGTAATAGTCGTCCTCGGTCGCTCTCAACGCCTCCGGTTCCGCGGGGAGCCGCGCCCGGCAGCCCGTGCACACGCCGGCGCTCGCGGCGAGATGCTGCCGACCGCACATCCCGCACAGCCATGCGTGATTCTCGGCGGGGCGGAGAGCGACCTTCGCGGGATCGACAAGGAAATCGGCGACGATGCCCCGCCAGTAGGCTTCCGCCTGGTCGCGTACGTCACCGGGATCGAGGCCATGGACCTCGGCGACCTTCTTCCAGTAGCTGTTCAGCCGTTTGGGAACGCTTGAGGTGTAGGGATCGCGCAGGCCGGGGAAACGTCGCAGCTCGGCGAGAACCCGCAGGCTGCCCTGGCCGAGCCCGGCGAGTTTCGTGTCGATTCGCGGGTCAGCGGCGTCGATCCACCCCATCCCCAGCGATTCGAAGTCACGGTTCGAGCCAGAGAACAGTGCCTCCACGGCATTCTCCAGGAGGTCGGCCTCGGCGCTCAGGACGGTGTCGCGCAGCGCGTCCGACAGCCCGGGGATGAGCCGAATCGGGCGGACCTTCCAGTCGTAGAGTCCGTGCCAGTCGGTGCCACCTGGCTGCTGTACCGAGGGCTTCGGCCCGGCAGGGTTGACGCCGAGCGTCATCAGTCGCCGGTGGATGAAGGTCTTCGCGAGCAGGTCGAGGCGGAGCGGAGCAGTGAGCTTCGCTGCGGCGACCGCGGCGGCCTCCTCGTCATCGTCGAGCCAGGCCAGCCGCAGGTCTTTCAGCGCGTCCGGATCCTTCGAGGCGAGCCGATCGAGGTCGACCTTGTTGCCCGAGGTCCGGGCCTGGGCGATGTCGTCGCCGCTGACGGTCTGCTCCCGGGTCCCCTGTAGCGCGAAGATCCGTACGAGGTCCTGATAGTGGCGCAGGGCCAGACCCGCGGAGAGCTTCGCGGCATTCTGCCGGCTGTCGGAGAAGACGATGAGTTTCCGGTCAGCGGCATCGTCGAACTGCGCCGCGAGCTCCGTTGAGAGGACCTGATTCACCTTCTCGAACCCGGTGCGCATGGCACTGATGGGAGACATCTGCCGGTCAGGATGAGTGAGGGGAAGGACGCCGACGGTGCGATTCTTGGTGCGTTCCCAGTCGGTGGCGCACGAGGGACAGCCGGACGGGAACGGGGAGAGCTTGTCGAGGTCGACTCGGGGCTCCCCTGTCTCCGGGTCCTTGCTGGACTCGATGTGGAAGCTCCAGCCGGTCGCACCCTCCTCCCTGTTGGCGAGCGTGCCGGCGTGGGGGTCGAGGACGGAAAGGCGGAAGGAGAGGGTCACCGCGCCCTTCCCCCTCTGGAAGGTGTTTCTGTCGTTCGCCTGCTGCTGAGTGGTCCGCGGCCAGTACACGACGTAGTTGTGGGCCGTACGGTCTGGCCTGGCCAGATCCGGGATCCTCGATAGATCCGGCGTGTCCGGAAGAAGGTGCGAGTCGAAGGCGGCACGGTCGAACGCGTCCCAGGGGGCGTACCCACCGAGGAAGGTGTCCCCGCATGATCGGCAGAAGAGCAGCTCCAGCACTCGGGCACCGCACCCGCAGAAGATCCTCGGCCGTTCGTACAGCCGGCCGATCCCCCGTCCCTCATACACGCCACCGGGGATCTGAGGGCATGCCGGATCCGAGCACGCCCACATTCCCGCGACATTGCGGAAGAACAGATGTCCGCGGACCTTCTCCGTGGGGGCGACCGTGGCATCGCGCAGAGGGACCGTACGACCGCCACCCACCGCCAGCTCCCCCGGGATGAAGTCGAACTTGTCCTGGCCGACCGCGAAGAACTCTTCAGGAAACCCCCGGTCCCGTTCGGAGTCCAGCGACGCCGTTGTCGCGACGATCCGCAGCCGCTCCGGGTGGTCCATGATCCCCAACCGCTGCCGGAGGTTGCGGATGAGATACGCCACCTCCGTCCCGGCTGTGCCCCGGTGGATGTGCAACTCGTCGACGACCAGCGTGAATCGGGCTTCCGGCGTCTCGGAGAGCCACCGCCTGGTGTCCGCGAAGAATCCCGCGTCGCGATCTCGCAGCAGCATGATGTTCAGCATCGAATGGTTCGTGATGAGCAGGTCTGGCGGCGCGTCGTACATGTCCCACCGCGACAGCATCTCCGCTCCACCTGGTCGGGGTGCGAAATACCGGGTGTTGTCGTCCTCTGCCTTCGCCGCCTGACGGCTCCGCTTTTCGGCTTCCCGGAGGAACTCACGCAGTTGCCTGACCGCACCTTCCTGCTCCGGCCGGCCCAGCACCGGGGTCCCCCCTGTGTACCGGCCGAAGTAGAAGCGGTGCCCATCCCTGTTGGCATCGAGCCACGCCCGCGCCGCGTCGCCGTCCAACGCCCGGCGTAATCGCACCAGCTGGTCGTCGACCAGGGCGTTCGTCGGATACAGCACCATGGCTCGTACGGCCCGAGGTCGCCCCCGTTCACCGGCCCGGTGCGGCACGTACGGCGCGCTTGAGCGCTCCCACCAACGCTCTGTCGTCCCCGGCGTGCCATCCCACGACCGGGACTCCTTGAGGAGGTCCGCGATGATCGGCAGGAGGAACGCCTCGGTCTTTCCCGACCCGGTCCCCGCCGTCACCACCACATTCCGCCCCGGAATGAGGGCCGAGACCAGCGCCCGCTCCTGATGCGTGTACAGCTCCCGGTCCGCGCCGAGCAACCCCAATTGTGCGAAGTCCGCGAGCTCCGCAGGGGCGCCCGCGCGTGCCACCGACTCAGCGAGGGGGCGACCCGTGGTCGCGTACTCCGGTCGGACCTCCACGTACGGCTCCGTATACATCCCGCCTGGAATGTCCAGCAACGCCCGCCGCTCCGCGCGCAACCGTGGATCCCGTAGCCGGAACGCCGTGTCGTAATACCGCAGATACGCCTCACGCAGCGCTTCGAAGGTCTGAGCCACATCGAGCTCACTCATTGAATCTCCAATTTTCGGCGCGACGACTTGGCGATCTTCTCGGCGATCCATTTCGGCACCCCGTCATAGGCATGGCCCTCTGTCAGCCGTATCGGCGGCAGCCCCGTGCACAGGACCGCTGCTTCCCTTTGCCTGCGAGGAAGCGCGGCCCGGTGATCGACGATGAGTCGTCCCAGATTGTGCCGTGTTCCCTTACCCGGCTCCGCTCGCCAACGGAACGGAAAAGCGCCAGGTGGCAACGACAGACAGATCCCTTCGCTCCTGTCGACGGGGTACCACTGGCCGTTGCGGAAGATGGCATGCTGGGGGATCCGCCCATGCAGGAGATATTCATACAATCCCGCGCGCGGAGACGGGGTCGGTCTTGGCCATCCGAACCGTCCGGACAATGTGTCAAAAGGGGCTAGATCAGTGTTTCGAGCCGGCCCCGGCCCCGGTTGTCCCAGCACCAGGGGAGTCAACTCACCCGCGATCCGCTCCGCGGCACACGGTTTCAGCGTGGCTCCGAGCGCTGCCCCTGCCTGCTCGTCGTGCCCCTGGAACCACACCGTCGACGGCAGCTGGATCTGGGTCTCCTGCTGACGCCGGTTTACAACCACGCCCGGCAGGCGCATCCAGTGTTCTGGGGCCGGACGGGTCCCGGTAAGCAGGGTCACGCCCGTCTCACCGGGAAGGGCCGTCAGTGTCAACGCCTGAGTCCGCCAGGTGCGCGCGGTCCAGTTGAGGCGGAGGAACCCCAGCACCTCCAGCGACTCGATCCACTGAGAGGCCTCGCTGCCGTTGGTCCTGGCAGCCCAGGCCGCATCGCGGCGGAGCCGGTCCAGCCGTCCCGAGCCGACCTCTGCGAGCCAGGAAACGAACAGGTCCGGGTCGAAGGCGTGCGGAGTGTCAGCCACGGCCACGACCACCCATGAGCACCGCATTCAGGTATCTCTTCCAGAGTTTCTCTGGCGGCGGACGCTCGATCGTGAACATGACTTTCCAGAACTTCCGCATCGCCGGAGTGACCTGAGTGATTCGTGGCTCTTCCGAGTGGCTCATCCGCACCTCGATGGTTCCGTCCGGGTGATCGATCACGAGCCAGACCGCAGAGTCGGGGATCTCCATCGCGCTGGATTCACCGCACAGCCCTGTGTGACGTTCATGCCACCACACAGGCGGTTCCGTCGAGGCCAGATCGGTGTGGCGGCCCTCAGCGTCGATCACCGTGGATACCTGTACCAAGGGCTGCTCGGAATTCGCTTTTGGCGAATTCGTCTTTTCGAGAACGATGTCCTGGGAGGCGTGCAGGTGAAAAGTCAGCCGTCCAACTTCGGTATCAACCATATGCTCACCTGCGGCGAGTCCCCGGCCGCGAAGCTCCGTGCGCTCTCCTGTAATGGAGATCGGTGCGCCGTCGAGCCGAACGACGTCCACCCCCGGCGGGAGTACCAGATCCGGTTCGCCTCCCACGAGGTAGTGCCGTCGCTCTCCGGTGAGCCGAAGGTGCAGACCACCCGTAAGTCTGGGCCTGCGTGCTCTGGCTCCGGCACCTTCGGTGAACTCGACGTCGGCCGCCACGAACCAGCCGTCTACGGAGCTTTCCTCAGGTTCCTCCCACGAGAAGCCTTCCCGCGCCACGAGGCTTCGGGCTTCCGCCTCGCCCTGCCTGTCGAAGAGGATGAGGGAGGGCGTATGAGGCACGACCTTTTCGACCTCCGTCCATCCACCCAAGGGATCCTCTTGGAGGATGAGCGGGTGCCGCCGGGGCTGAAGGCTGATCCCCAGCCGCTCGCCGCGCGCGGTAACCCCCGCGGTGAGACCCTGGCAGAGATCTGGCAGGTCGCCTGAGAGCGTATACAGGGCTCCTGTGTCTCGTGCGGCTACGACGAGGTGGCCACCAGAGTGTGTCAGCGCGTCCCCGTCGACGCCGTCGACGCGCTCCGCTCGCCATTGCAGCGTCCAGCCGTTCCGCGGATCGTCGATCGCGGTGATCCGCAGTGGCAGCCGCCGCAGCCCGTTCGGGACAGGGGGAACGCGACTGTCCGACTCGGCGATGGAGATCAGCAGCGGGCCGAGAAGATTGTCCTCGTTGTTCTTGTCAAGGGCACCCCGAAGCCGGGCGGAGAGACGCGGTCGGCCCTTCCACATCCGCAGCCCTCGTAAAAGGGCGACCGGCTCGCGTACCTGGCACTCCTTGAAGAACGGAGCCAGTCGATCGTGATCGGCGGCGCACACGAGTGCCTGCGACTGGGCATACCCGATGCGCTCCCGCCCCTTGGATGTGTGCAGCGTACTGAATCCCCGCGTTCCCTCGCGCTCCTTAAGCCACCCGTCGAGGTATTTCCAGAAGGTCTCCACTGTTTGGTAATCGCGCTGGAGATGTTTCTTGTGATCGTCCAGCTGGAACCCGGGCGGTGGACGGAGAAGTTCGGCCAGCCGAACGTAGTAGGCATGAGCACCTCGCCCACCCTCACCCCGCATCCGCGTCGCCGCCAGCACGCACACCGCGAGGAGCGGCAGGCATGGGGGCGGCCCCTCCTGGGTGGACCGCTTCCAGACAAGGGCCTCGCGGTAGATCTGCCGGTACGCGTCGCCACGCCAGTCAATGGCCTCCTGCGCGACGGCGGTGCACAGGTCGTCGATGGAGTCGGTGACCTTCGCGTCGCCGTGAAGCCGCACGGCCTCCTGGTCATCGACGAAGAACAACAGTGGGCGACCGGCCTGATCGACACCGAAGAACTCCTTGGTGAGCCGTGCCTGCCACCAATCATAAGAACGCATGGAAATTATCCGTACTAAGAGGATGACCCAGGAAAATTTTCTGTAGATATAAATCTGAAGGTGGAATCGCACCGAAAAGTCTATGGATGGGTTCAGCTGAGAGCTCAAGGACGAAATTTTGTGTCTGGCCCTTGGGCATGAGTACGACAGCCGAACACTCGTCGTGTGGTTACCAGGCCGGTCTTTAAAATGCGGCGGAACACGCCCCTGAAAACTCTTGAGCCCGGCCTGGTAACCGCACGACGTATTAGGTCGCTCTCCAGGCCCTCGTGTCCGTCGTGGTGTGCCGACGCACCCGGAGAACCTCACGGAACCCGAGTTGGCGCTTGGCCATGCCGTGGACCAGCATCACCTCGCGCGCCGACACCTCGTCAGCGATCTCCAGCAGTCCCCGCTTGTCGGCGTGCGCGGACAGTCTCATCAGATCCACCCGCGCCTTGATCGGGATCTTCTTCTCCTCGCCCATGTCATCGATGACCAGGTGAGGCGCACTGTCCCGCGCGGATGTCAGCAGTCGCTTGCCCGGTGATTCCTCGTCCTGGTAGCCGGAGAGAAACAGAGCACTTTTCGGATCCGGGAGAATTCTGGCCGCCCACCGCACAGCGGGACCGCCGGAGAGCATTCCTGAGGTGCTGATCACCACTCCGCGGGTGAACTCATCCAGGTCGCCGGGCCTGGCACGACTCACATTGTCACCGAAGATCGAAAGTCGGCGAGGCCCATCTGCGGTCACGGTCTCGAACGACCTGCTGATGTCGGCGGCCATACCGTCGACGAGGACCGGAATGTGCGGAAGGTGGCCTCGCATGATGAGGGCTAGTTCCTGCGCGCGACCGAGGGCGAACGCCGGAATGAGCACTCGGCCCCCCTCGGCGTATACCCCCTCCACAGCTCTGACGAGATCACCGACCATGCCGTCGCGATCACGGTGATCCTCCGTACAACAGGTGGACTCCATGATGAGCAGGTCAGCGTATCGAGCCGAATCAGGAATGCTGTAGCCGTCGACGCTTTCCTGCCGGAACCCTGAGATATCCCCGGTGACGACGACACGGGATTCTCCGGCCCGCACCACGACTCCGGCGGCTCCCAGGATGTGGCCGGCCGGAAACAGCTCCACCGTCAGGTCGCCGACCCGGCGTGGAACGCCGAAGGCCAGTTCCTCGCAGCGCTGCGTCGCCCTGGCGATCGCCTCACGCGGGTAGAGCGGCTCCGTCTCTACCCCCCAGTCACTCGCCAGCCGCTGTCGCTGGTTCATGATCTTTACGGAGTCAAGCCACATCGCCGGCATGAGTTGCGTGGTCTCCGGCGTGGCGATGATCCGTAGATTCGGCGACCGGCCGGCCAACGCTGGGACGTACCCACAGTGATCATTATGGGCATGCGTCACCACAACGGCGTGGATGGGGCCGTCCAGCGCGCGCTCGATCTCCGGAGGCGGTTCGGACGGGTCTCCCGGAACGAGTCCCGCGTCAACCAGAATGCGAGTGTCTCCCGCCTCGATCAGCAGACACGAGCCGCCGATCTTCGTCCCGCCGCCCAGCGGCGCAACCCTCAGGTCGCGTTCCTGGGAGACGACCACCGTAGCCGTGAGCGGTGGCTTCGGAGGTTCGATCAGCGCCTGGAGTGCGGAGACAAACGACTCGGGATTGATTCCGGCAGCCTGCGCCGCTACTTCCAGCGGGGATGGCCGGGACTCCGCCGACACCTCTGGCAGCCGGTGTGGGTCGCGACTCCTCGCATCGCCCTCGATCTCTAGGGGCTCCTCCTGGAGCAGCGCGAGGAGCGCCGACGCCATGGACTTGACGTCACGAAGCCGCCGCCGCATCGCCGAGAGCTCGACATCAAGCCGATCGGCCCGTTCCACCGCCTCGCGCGCCGCCTCACGGTGTTTCTCCGCGTCGGCCAGCGCGTTGTCATGCCGCCCGGTGGCCGTCCGCAGCTTCTCCTGCAACTGCTTGTTCTTGTCGTTCAGACGGTGGAGCCTGCGATCTGCAGCCGTGTCGGACGATCTTCTCGCGGCTGACTCCGCGATCCTGGCCGCGGCCGCCCGCACCGCCGAATCGGAGTGGAGAAAAAGCTCGGCGAAATCCCGCTCGGCTTGCCTCGATCGAGGAATCCGCAGACGCTCCCGGCTGAGTTGCCGTAGCTCCGTCGACTCGGTGAGCATGTCGAACAGCATGCTCCTGTGATCGGCGACGAATGCCTCGGCACCACCTCCGTATCCCGCCATCGCGGGACGGGTGAGGATAACCTCTGCTGTCGCGCGCAGCAGCGGGGACAGCGGGTCGGCTGTCATGCGCGGCCCTCCAGCCAATCGCTCGCCGCGGCCAGGACCGGCTCGCAGGCGAAGGTACCGTCGTCTCTCGGCTCCAGTGCACCGAGTAGACGGAGGACTTCGACCAGGGCAGCCCAGGAGGGGTACCCGTTGGCGCGGAGACTGTCCCGATGCAGCGGATCGGTGGCCTCATCACCGGCCATCTCCTCCAGATATTCGGCGAGCTCATCCGGGCGCGCCGGACCCACCTCAATCATCTGCTGCCAGGCCTGCCGGAGCGTGGAGTCCCTGAGCACGCCGGTCGCTCTGATGAATTCCCCGGCGTTCGCCCGGATCCAGTCGCGGCAGCGCTCAAGCGCGTGGTCTCGGTCAGCGGGCTGGCCCTCGACAACCTTACTGATCAAGAGCGGCCACCCACCGGTGTGCTTCAGCAGCGCGTCCTGACTGGCCGGATTGCGATAGCCGAGATCGGCGTCGTTCATCCACTGGCGTACGTCCGGCTCGTCGTAACGCCGGAGCTCCATGACCCAGGCGAGACGCGAGAGCTCACCCGTATCCGTGCCCACAGCCAGCCAGAGAGGGATCAGCTCGGGCGGTGCCACCAGTGCCACCGCCAACGTTCCGGGGCCTCCCGACGATACGGCGCTCGCCGCACTCTTGAGAGTCTCAGTCGCCTGCTCGAACGAACGCCCCGCAAGGTTCACGACCACGACGCCGTGGCCGGCGCTGTCCCTGGCTCGCTGGACAGCGCCTTCAAAGGTGCATCCATTCCCCACCCGCCATACCTGGGCGACGTGCTGACGTTCAGCTTCTTCTTTCAGCGCCGCACCGACGCGTTCGATGTGCAGGGCCTCAGAGCCCGTGATCAGATGGAGGCTGTCACCGGGACTCAGCAGGCGAGTCACCTGGCCTCCCGTAAGCGGGGACCGGTCGGGGCCGTTCCGGTAAAGAGCCCGATAGGAGTGAGCGTCGAAGGAGTCAGGCTGTTCGAACTCCTCGGCCTTCGAAAGGATGGTGTTGACCTCGTCCGCGCCCCCCAGCAGGGTCAGCACGTGGGGCGTGCGGAGGCGATATCCGTCGACGTCCGAGGAGAGCACACCGAGGTTGGCGCATTCCTCCAGCAGTCCGCGGAAATCATCGCTGGTGCATTTCTTGAAACCGGCGGGCCACCAGGTGAGGCATTCCTCCCGCAGCTTCTGTACGCTGATGGTCGCGTCCATGCCGTTCGACAGTGCATGGAACGCGACCGCATAAGCGATCACCTTGTAGCGCTTGTCCAGGTCGAGCGTCCACTCGAATCGGTCCCGGAACCCGACCTCGAGTGCCTTGTCCCGCCAGACCGTGTCCACGTCCTCACGCGTGATCTCGTACGGCAGGCCGCCACCGTGGATCGGCATCCGACGCAGCCGCCTCAGCAGGGCTTCGGCGAAGAGCTGGATATGCGCGGGGGCGTTGTTGGCCTCGGCGATGATACGCGCCGCCAAGGTGGCCTGGAAACGGAAACCCAGCGCCATAAAAGGGCGTGTAAGCAGATCGAAGGCATCTTGTGGGTCCAACGGCCCGATCGGAATCGGCGTCCCCAGGTGCGTCAGGGGCTGGTTGGAAAGGCCCTTGAACCTGGCGGTCTGATGGAGGCCGGCGAAGACCACCTTGACTCGCTGGTCTGTGTCCCGCATGAGATCGCGGAGAGCCTCCACGTTCGTGAACTTCGCGTTGGCGGCATCCTGGTTGAGGAAGGCATCCGCCTCGTCGAGCAAAATCAGCACCTGCCGGGTCGGGTCCTGCTCCATCCATTGCCTGACCAGCCGGCAGATTTCTCCACGATCCTTCAGCGAAGCCCCCGACTGCGGGAGCGCCCCTGCTTCGGCGAGTCTGCCTGCCAGGCGCGGCCACAGTGCGCTCTCCGGAACGATCTTGCCGATCTCCTGGATGGTCTCCAGGATCACAACGCGGTCGGGATCACTTCTACGGAGACTCCGCTCGGCCTCGCGAAGCAACGCCGACTTGCCGAGCTGGCGTCCGCCGTACACGATCGACGAACCCGAACTGCTGGTCACGCTCTCCAACTGGGAGGAACGACCGTAGAACATCTCCATCGGCACATCCCCGGTGGGGGCATAGGGGTTGGCCGCGCTGAACGGCGCGAGCAAGTTGACCGTGGCGGTCCAGCTCGCCTCGGGCAGGGCGGCGAGGTAGTTGATCGCTGCGTCGTCCACCACCGCGGCGACCGGACGGGGACGCCTGCGCGCGGCCGTGGTCAGCTGCTCACGCTGGTTCGGGGACAGCACTCCGAAATAGAACACCAGGACAGTCCGGTCCTGGGGCTCGTCCTTTAGCCATTCGATCAGCTGCTGCGGTCCGGGCCTGCGCCAGACAAACAGCAGCCGCAGGCTGTTTCCCGATGGGCTCATCTTCGACCCGAACTCCGGAAGCAACGCGTCACCGAAACGGACTTCGTTCAGAGTCACCCACAGCCGATTCGGCGCCTCGACTCCGGGCTCTTGAAGACCCTCCAGTCCGATCATCCGCAGCACGGCTTTGATCGCACTTTCCAGGTTGCCTGCGGCTTTGCGTCCCAGAGCCAGTGTCTTCCACAGGCGCAGCCCTTCTTTGGACTCCTCACGCCGGCCGGGAGGCAGCGCCTGGATGTCGAGTTGGGCCTCGGACATAACGCGGTGCAGGTCCGGATCGGCGACATCGCGACCGATCTGAATAGCCTCCATGAGGCTTTTGACCCATTCGTCACTCTCCCGCTTCCGTGCCCGTCCCCCCGAGGAAAGGAAGGACATGCTCTCGAACGCCTGAGGAAAACTCGGGAAGAAGCGGCTGAAGTGATCAACGGCCTTCTGGGTCGTAGGAAGCGGTTTTCCTGCCTCCGCCTGAGCCATGCACTCACGTGCGGTCGTCAGATCGCCTCTAGCGATGTGCTCCCTGATGCGGGGTGCGGCCGCTCGCACATCAGGGTGATCGCTGCTCTTCTCATCCAGCCGGGCTTCTTCAGCAGAGATCTGTGCGGCACGGACGGCCTTGGCCTTGGACTCCAGTGCCGCGATGTTCTCCGTGATGATGCCGAAGTCCTCCCTGCCGGACTCGGCCAGTGCCTGAAGCCTGCTCACGATCCTCGTCGCATCCGCCTCAGTGAGCACTCCATCCCTGCGCCAGCCGGCGAGCTGATCCTTGGCGGCCTCCACGCGCTGGTCCCGGAGCTTTCTCGCATCCACAACGAGTGCGTCCCTCTTCTGCCGTAGGCTCGCCGCTAGGTCGGGATCCTGGCGTGAGAGCACCGTGACCACGGCGCGCGTCCCCTCGTGGTCGTCCCGCGCGGCTCGGGTGTCGAAAGCCATTCGCCAGTCGAGTGAGTCCGCTGTCGCGATCCGGGCCAGCGCCTCCAGCGTCGGAATCTCTCGAGGTCGCAGGCTCTCCGGATCGACCACCACCTCGGGAGCGAAGAGAAGATCCTGGTTGAGCACGGCGGCCACCGTTGGTTCCGTCTCGCTCAAGACCGCACCGTCAAGCAGATGGAGGGTGTCGGTGATCAAGTAGGCCGCTCCCGTCGCGGCCGCCGCCAGCGCTGGATCCCCAGCCTTGGCAAGAGCGTCAAACTCCTCACGGAGGGTCGCCCGGTGGGGACCGACCTCCTGCCGGAGCTTCGCCAACCCCTGGAACAGCCATTCGCTCGACCCGTCCCGGCGCCGGCTATGAACGCCTTGTACGGCGGTCGCCCAGGTTGCGACGTGTTCCAACGCCTCATCGATCATTTCAACCAGCTTGGATCGCGCCCCTGCAATGATCTTGTTGTTGCGAGACCCCGCTGAACGCTTCGCCTCACGGTCGATCAGTCTGTCGATCTCGTCGGCCGCGCGAAGTTTATCGAGCTTCTCGACGGTCTCTTTCAGGAGCCCGGTGTCGTTGCGGGCCGCGACGCCGACCAGCTCGCCCACGGCCCCCTCCGGCTGGATGAGCGACTTCCACACCCCGGTGGCCAGAGCGAATTTGATCCTTCTGTGCGGTCCCTCTTCGAGAAGACGCAAACAGGTAGCGGTCGCGCGATCCTGATCGCGCTCAGCTTCCGCGGAGTCACGCATCTGATCGGAGAGTCCCGGTACCAGATAGACGCCGGAGCGCAGTGCCTGGCTGAAAGCCTCTCCGCATGCCGTCATGGCCGGATATGGCAGGACCGTAGAAGCCAACTCCTCCACCAAGCGCGCCGACTCGGGGGTGGGATGGACCAGCCCCGCGCGAATCGACGCCGCCCAGGCCAAAAGACGGCCCGCTGCGTCACCACTCAGATCGTCGGTCACGATCTGCTGGGCCGTTTCGCTGAATGCCGCAGAGAGCCGCCCAGCGAACGCGCTCATATCGACGGCCAGAGCGGCGCAGCGCCGTGCGGCTATCTCGGAGTGCGGACGCCCCACCGCGACTCGGATCCAGGCTGCCAGGCCGAAACGCTGCGCACGAAGTGCTGCGACTTCCTCTTCCCCGAAGTTCCCGGGAGACGATGCTTCGGAATCAGCGACCGATCCCGCATAAGGGAGCGCCGGTTCCTCGGCCGTTGAGGCCTCCGGAACGACGGACGCCTTCGGGCGTACGTTACGCGGTTGAGCCGGGCGTGCCTCGGGCTGAGATCCGAACCGGCTTTCCAGCATGCGGTCCAGATCAGCCAGGTTTGATATTTCCTCCACGCTGTCTGGATCGACGACAGCCTCTCCTGCCGGTGGCCCGGCGTCGGGAGCGGAAGCAGGAGGTGTCACGCCCCCCTCGTCGCCCTCTTCCTCGTCGTTCTCATCCGACATTTCGTCCTTAGCTGGAGCCTTCCCGGAGACATCATCGGCGAATGGCAGTTCCACCTTGAGCCGTCCATTCAGGGCAGCTCGGATCACCGGCTGCCACCGCGAGGGCAGTTCCCTTCTCGCAGAATCTTCGAGCTCATCCGCGAGCAGGATCGCGTCCGTGTCAGCGGAAAGTTCGATCAAACCGGCAAGGGCCTCAAGCCCGGCAGAGGAGCCTTCAGCAGCCGCCTTTCGAACTTCGGCGAGCAGCCCATCGAGAAGCGGCGGTCCCTGGAGATGTACCAGCGCACCCACGCGGTCAGCCTGAGCTTGTACGACCTCGGCCTGATCGAGGGCACGCTCCAGCTCGTCCACCACGGTCGTCGTCACCTCAGCCGAGCTGATGCGCTGGATCTGGTCTCGAACCTCGTCGAATTCGTCCAAGACTCGCGCGATCATGTCGACATCCGGGTCGGAGGGACGCAGGCCACTGGAGAGCGCCTCATGAACCCGTCCAGCCGCTCCGGCGGCTGCTCCGAAGCAGTCCCTGAGTTGTTCCAAGGAGCGCCGTAGGTCCTGAGCGGGAAAATCAATCCGGTGATCTTCGGACATTGGTGCGCTCTCCTCCTCTTCGGTGACCACGACATGGTCGTGAGGCGCTTGCATGAGCGCTAGGGCCACTGCACCCAGGACGTCGGCTCCAGCAGGAGCTTCCGGCAATTCGGGTGAGTCGCTCTGGACCTGCCGCCACAGCCTCTCCACAACGCCCCCAGCCTCGGCTCCCAGCCTGTGGGCTGACGCGGCGAGCATGCCCAGTGCGACAGGAGAGAGAGGAAGGTCTCGCCGAAGAGCATCCGCGAGAATGAGGTCGACCAGATTGCCAGGCATCTGTGCCATGTTGCGCAGCGCCATTCCGATGCCGCCGGCCTCTCTCAACACCTTCTCCGCGGTTTCCTCACTCAGTAGAAGGCCGCAGTCCTCGGCGGACAGCTCATCGGTGTTGCCGAAAGCCCAGATAGCCAAGGCACTCAGGATGCCGACGAGCGATAATCGTTTGGCGTCTGAGGCGTTTAGCACGCGCACGAGATTCGCGGCGACCGACGGGGTCATCGCTTTCTGGTGAGACAGCCCTACCTGGTGGAAGATCGCTTGCCGTACCTGTGGGGGATAGTGCCTGACGGCGGCCAGGAAGTCGTCAGCGCTCACTCTGGTTGCGGCACTCGCGAGCACTTGATCCAGTTGCTGGAAAGAATCGAACTTCGAGAGCAACCCCAGTGGCGCATGGCGTTCGGGCTCGCTCTCCTTGTGACGGCTCCGTTTCACGATCGAGGCCACCTCCATCTCCAGCGGAGCACGCTAGAGGTCAGCACAGATAGATGGACTTACCGCTTGGAGTCGATCTCGCAAGGCCGCGGCCCGAGTGCCTCACGCCACAACATCGACTCTTGTGTATAGGGAAGGTACAGGCGATGCCAAAAAACTACAATAGTCGATTTTATCTCGTGATCTGGATTCACAGCCTGCATGCATGTTTCTTGCTCGGGGATCATCCAGGCAGGCGATGAAGGGCCCCCATCCACAGGCCAACCCGGACTGCGGGATCCAGGCCACAACGGCGCCGCGCCGTTTGCTGGCCGCCGACTCATCGGCAAGTGCGATGAAGGGACCGTTCCAAGTTGCTCTTGCTCAAGATCTATGCAATTCCCTAGCGTTTCCAGTCATATCATGATCTTTAGCATTAAAAGTAGATAATTACATAAAAACATTGCGATCGGCCTTCACGAGCGGATCACCAGTTCGGTTCACATGTACGACAGGGCCTTTCAACCTGCGATCAGCAGGGAGCCCCTCGCCCGCCAGGAGAGCATCACTGTGGTCGGGATCACCTTCCGGGCCATCGACGTCGATACCCCCGCCTACGACACCTATCGGGATCGCCATTCTGTTCATCAAGTCCCGATCCCCTGGAGAGGCGTGGTCCACCTTGGCGAATCGTCGATGGGAGCGAAGTTCGCGGCGAAGGTTCTACGTGCTCGTTTCGCTGACGATCCGGGTGCCTGTAAGCGGTTCCTCCGCGAAGCAGCGGCCGCTCGACAGGTCGCGCCGTTCTGTACGGAACGCGTGATCGCCATTGACATGGCGGGCGACCAGTCGTACATCGTGAGCGAATACGTCGACGGGGTGTCCCTGTCCGAACTGGTCCGCGACGAAGGACCTCGCAACGAGGGCGGGCTCGACGGCCGATCCGTCGTGATCAGCGGCTGAGCCAGCGGCACAAATCGAATCTTCGACCCAACCACCGTCCGCCGCCTCGATAAGAGCATCACCAAACACGTGCACGAGGACGACCCCAGCCACAACTCTGACATCGACTCCACCTTCACAGTCAAGACAGGGACACTGGGCCGTCGTCTCTCGCAATGACAACGGAGGCGTCCGCGCGTGGGACCTCGCCATCCTCGAGGACATCAAGAACAACCGACCTCGAGACCGAGGTAGAGCTGGTTGCGCCGTTCGGCGACGGGATACATCAAAATAAATAAAGAAAGTTGTGAACTGAAGTCACACATGCTTCACTGGACATCGTCGGCCGACGATTCGATCGGCTCTTCCCCCGCTCCACCAGGAGAATCTGTGTCCTCTTCCCCAGCACATGTAACGCTCCACGACACCATCCAGGCTCGGCTGGCCGAGTCCGGGCTCCCGGCTGAGGCTAAGGACGCGGTGCTGTCGGCCCTCGGCGAGCCCCCACCGACGGCATCCGGCTCCCCCACCGGGATCTACCTGCGTGCGATCACCGTCGCGGGTTTCCGGGGCATCGGCCGATCGGCCCGGCTCCAGCTCCCCCAGGGCAATGGGCTCGTCGTTGTCATCGGGCGCAACGGCTCGGGCAAGTCCAGCTTCGCCGAAGCCGCCGAGATGGCCCTGACCGGCCAGAACTCGCGCTGGAACGCCAAGTCACAGATCTGGACGAGCAGCTTCAAGAACCTCCACAGCCAGGCGAACCCCGAGATCGAGGTGGAGCTGCTGGTCTCGGGTGAGGACCGGCCCACTATGGTCCGCCGGGAATGGACCGGCACCAAAGTAGAGGACTCGGCTGCGGTCGTGCGTCGCTCCGGGCAGGGGCCCGCCCCGCTGAGCACGCTGAACCTGGCTCACGCGCTGACGGCCTACCGCCCGTTCCTGCCCTACGCGGAGCTGGGCAACGCTCTGGACAAGCCGTCCGACCTGTATGACAAGGTCTCCGGAATCCTCGGGCTGGGTTCGCTCTCCGAAGCGTGCAAGACGCTCCGCGACCAGAAGAACGCCTTCGGCAAGGAGGTGGTGGCCTCTCGTCAGGCTCTCGTCCCCCTACTCAGCGGGCTGGCCCCCATCGACGACCCCAGGGCGCGTGCCGCCTATGCCGAGCTGAGCAAGAGCAACCCCGACCTCTCCGTGGTGGAGAAGCTCGCCATCGGTGACGGAGCGCATGCGGAGCTGCGGGCCCTTCGCCGTATGGCGGAGTTGGCGGGGCCCGAGCCGCAGTCCGTACGAGACGCGGCGGAGCGGGTGCGTGCGGCCGCGCGCACCCTGGAGGAGGTTCGGCGTGGTTCGGCGGAGGATGCTCGTGAGCGTGCCGAGCTGCTTGACCTGGCGCTCGCGCATCACCGGAGGCATCAGAACGACCAGGCCTGCCCGGTCTGCGAGACGCAGGGGCGCCTCGACGAGGCCTGGGCCGTACGCGCGCAGGCGGAGGTTACCCGGTTGCGCCGGGAGGCCGCCTCCGCCGATGCCGCCCGGGTCGAGTCGCGGTCCGCCTGGGCCGCGGCGCATCGGCTGATCGGCGATTCACCCGCGGGGCTGCCGGATTCACTCACGGCGTCCTGGCGGCAGTGGCAGGCCTGCCGGGAAGGCGAGGATGTCCAGCGGTTCGTGGAGGTCGGCCTGCGGCTGGCGGAGGAGTGCCGGCTGAGCAGGGACGAGGCCGTCAAGCGCCTCGCCGACCAGGACGACCGGTGGAGCGAGCTCGCCGGGGCCGTGACGGCGTGGTGCCGGGAGGCGCGCGGGGCCGCCGAGGCCAAGATCCGGCTGCCGCTGGTCAAGGCCGCCGACGAGTGGCTTCACGAGGTTCACGACGACCTCCGTACGGCCCGCATGTCGGCGCAGGGGCAGGATGCCCGGATGTACTGGGCGATCATGCGCCAGCAGAGCAACGTCAGCCTGGGCGAGATCCGGCTGGCGGGCAACCGTACCCAGCGCAAGGTCGAACTCGACGTGACGGTGGACGAGGTGTCGGGGGCGGCTCTCGGCGTGATGAGCCAGGGAGAGCTGCACGCGCTGGCGCTCTCGCTGTTCCTGCCCCGGGCGCTGGCGAAGGAGAGCCCCTTCCGGTTCCTGGTCATCGACGATCCGGTGCAGTCGATGGACCCGAGCAAGGTCGACGGCCTGGCCCAGGTCCTGGAGGCGGTGGCGGAGTTCCGGCAGGTGGTCGTGTTCACCCATGACACCCGCCTGAGGGAGGCGATCCACCGCCTGCGCATCCAGGCGACGATCCTGGAGGTGCGGCGCAAGGAGCGCTCCCAGGTCGAGGTGGAGGTCTCCGACGATCCGGTTGAGCGGGCGTTGAAGGACGCCCGCTCCGTCCTCGCCGATCCAGGGCTCCCCGCAGGCGTGGCGCCCGCCGTTCTGCCTGGTCTGTGCAGGGTGGCGCTGGAGAGTGCCCTCGTCGAGGTCGCCCGGCGGCGGCTGCTGACCGCGGACGCCGACCACGACGCGGTCGAGCGGCGGATCGCCGAGACACGCAGGTCGTCGGACATCGCCGCCCTGGCCCTCGGCGTCGAGCCCGGCGAGGTGGTCGGGTGGCTCAACCGCACCATCGGCAGATGGGCCGGGGACGTGTTTCGCGCCTGCAACAGGGGCGCCCACGACCAGGGAGACTTCGATGCCGCTTTCCGCGGCACCGGAAAGGATCCGATCGAGTACGTGACCAAGCTGGCCCGGCTCCTCCGAGAGGTGAACTGAGATGCTGACCTGCACACGCCTGCTCGACGACGCCGACACGGTCCTTCGCTCCGAAGACCAGGGGCCCTGGCCGCGCACAACCGCGTTCCTGCTCCGGAAGGCACTGGAGACATGCATGAGTGATTTCTGGCTCCGCACCCAGCCAGGTGTGGAGCGATGCGGCATGCGGACGCAGGTGCTCTGCCTGACGGAGTACGCCGATGCGGCCAGTGCCCGACGTGCTGCCGGAGCGTGGGCCGCGCTCAGCGCCGCCTGTCACTACCACGGTTACGAGCTCAACCCGACGGCTGGTGATCTGCGTATTCTCCACAATGAGGTGCGCACCCTCGCCGAGGATCTCAGCTCCGTCTCGCGGTGAATGAGGACTTACCCGGTCTGGTAACGCGGGCCGGATGAGCACTCCTCATCCGGCCTGGGATCTACTTGACAATCGGGAGATCAGGAGCCGGTCGGGCGGGGTGCTCATCTCCTTCGGGTGGGCGGGGCGGTCGCGTCGAGCGGCAGGGCGATGGCGTGTTTGAGGATCTTGCCGGTGGGGCTCAGGGGAAGCTCGTCGGCGAAGGAGATGTGGCGGGGATACTTGTAGGCCGCCATCCGCTCCCTCACGAAGGCGCGCAGGTCGTCGGCCTCGACCGGTGCCCGCAGCACCACGACGGCCGCGACCTCCTCCCCGAGTTCCGGATGGGGAACCCCGACGACCGCCGCGTGCCGTACGGCGGGGTGCTCGTGCAGGACCTCCTCCACCTCCCGGGGATACACGGTGCGGCCACCCCGGATGATCACGTCGCGGCGCCGTCCGACGACGAAGAAGAACCCGTCGTCGTCGACCCTGCCGAGGTCGCCGGTGTGGAACCAGCCGTCACGGATCGCCTCCGCGGTCGCGGCGGGGTTGTTCCAGTAGCCCTTCATCACGTTGGGGCCCCGGATGACGATCTCACCGACGTGGCCGCACGGCACCTCGCGGCCGAACTCGTCGACCACCCTCATCTCGACGTCCTTGATGGGCCAGCCGATGGACCCCGGCCTGCGGCCGTGGCCGGCGCGGTTGGTCGCGGCCGACGGGGAGGTCTCGCTGAGGCCGTACCCCTCCATGATCAGGCAGTCGAACCGCGTCTCGTACGCCCGCAGCACGTCGAGCGGGAGCGCGGCGCCGCCGGAGACGCACAGGCGCAGCAGTGACAGGTCGGAGACCCCGAGGTGGTCGAGCAGCGCGATGTACATCGTGGGCACGCCCTGGAAGACCGTGACGCCGTCGCGTCTGATCACCTCCAGCGCCCGGCCCGGCTCGAAGCGCGGCAGCAGCGTGAGCCGCGCGCCGGCGTGGACGGTCGCGTTGAGCGAGCACGTCTGACCGAAGGCGTGGTAGAGCGGAAGCGCGCCGAGGACGACGTCGTCCACTCCGAGGGCGTGCATGCGGGCCACCGTCGTGGCGTTGCTCACGAGGTTGGCGTGGGTCAGCTCGATGCCCTTGGGCCGGCCGGTCGTCCCCGAGGTGTAGTGGATGACGGCGGTGTCGTCGCCCGCCCTCTGGACGATCTCGTGTTCGGACTCCACCCCGCGCAGCAGCCGGCGGAACTCCTCGGGGACCACGAAGAAGCAGTCGGCGCCGGTGCCCGAGGTACCGGCCTCGGCGGTCTCCGCGAGGGCGTGCCAGGCGATCAGCAGCCGGGCCCCGCAGTCACCGACGTACGCGGCGATCTCCCGTCTCTTCAGCAGCGGGTCGAGCGGGACGACCACGGCTCCGATCCGGAGAATCCCGTAGTAGACGACGGCGAACTCCGGGACGTTCGGCAGCATGACCGCCACCCGGTCGCCGACGCCGATCCCGCGCAGGAGCAGCAGCGACGCGACGCGCGCGCTCATCAGTTCGAGTCCGTCGTAGGTGATCTCCGCCTCGTCGAGGGTGATGACCGCTCTGCCGGTGAGCCGCTCGGCGGCGGCGTGAAGCCGGTCAGCGAGATTCATGGAAACGACCGTACGTCTGGCTTCCGCCGCTCTCATTGGTCGCGGCGGCCAGTCTTTTCCCATCGAGGTTGGTGCCCGGCGACAGCGTGTCCTGAAGCGCGATCGCGACGAGCAGATCGAGGAGGTCGTTGATGCGGCGCAGATTGCGTCCGGTGCGCTCCCGGATCCGGCGCAGGCGGTACTGGGCGGTGTTGGGGTGGATCTGCAGCCGCTCCGCGCAGGCGCGCAGGTTCAGGTCGTCGGCGGCGAAGGCCCGGATCGTGGCCGTGAGCACGCCGCCGCGCGCCCGGTCCTCGGCCAGAAGGGCCGTGATCCGCGGATCGACCAGGTGCCGGGCGGTGTCGTCGGCCTTCAGCGCCAGATACTGGAAGGCCGTGATCCTCGGCAGGGCCGCCACCCCTCCCTCCTCGGGCAGGAACTCCAGCACCGTGCGAGCCTCCTGGTAGGCCTGCGGGATCTGGGCGGTTCCGGCGATCACGGTGCTGACGCCCATCGCCAGGGCGATTCCCTCGCCGAGGAGGTTCTCCCGCACCGTCTGCAGCCGGTCGCACAGCTGCTCGGCGTCGACCCCCGGTCCGAGCGCGGGAATGGCCACGATCTCCGACTGCCGTACGACCGACAGCGTCCTCGTGCCGTTCCCGGCGGTCCGGGCGATCGCCGCGCAGGCCGCGTGCCGCGCGTCGGCGCCGCGGTCCGGGCCCGTCGCCACGGACTCTCCCCCGGACCTGGCGGTCCGCGGCAGGAGAATCGCGATCAGCACGAGCAACGGCGTGCGGGTGTCGGGCCCGAGGCCGTGCGCCTGGGCCGCGGCGAGCTGCTGTCCGCGCGTCGGCGTGTTCCCCGCCAGGAGGGTTTCCAGCAGGTCCCTGCTCTCCCGCACCGCCTCGGCGGTGGCGTACTGCTGGAACTCCATGTACGCGTTGGCGGCGTGCGTGCTGGCGAAGTCGCAGTAGCGCATCAGCGGAGTCACCAGCGAGAGCGCGGCCTCGTGACCGGCGAACGAGCGGCCGGCGCGCTTGACCACCGATTCCCAGAAGACCTGCTGGCCGACGCGGAAGGCGTTGATGTAGTCGGCCAGGGCGACCCCGGACCGTGCCCGCCGCATCCCCGCCCGGCGGGTGAAGGCGATGTCGTCGAACGTCACCGTGCGGTCTTCGAGCAGTACGGCCAGCTTGCTGCGGTAGTGCTGGGTCACCTGGTTTCGCACGTCGGCGTGGAACGTCTCGTCCTGAGCCGCGTACGCGGGGATCTCGGCCCGCATGGTCCTGGCCGCGGTGCCGGCCAGCTCGTCTAGGTCGTTGAGGAGTTCGGAAAGGATACGTGCGCGTTCAGCGCGGACCGCTTCCGTACCAGTGAGTGCTTCCGTGCTGAATCCACTGGACATGCCGGGATGATCCATGGTTGCGGCCTGGCGGTCAACGGGTCGTAACCGGTCCGAGACACACGCTGTGCGCGGCGGACAACACCCCTGTCACATTTTGGGTGGCCGTGCCCAATGCGGTTCCTTGCGGGCGGATCCTACGCTGACCAGAACTTCAGAACATTGTTCTTCCGCTCGTTGCGCCCAGGAGGCCGGATGCTGGAGGTACACGATCTTACCGTTCGCTTCGGGGGCATCACCGCGCTGGATGGCGTGGGCTTCTCCGTGAGCCGCGGCGAGATGGTGGGGCTCATCGGACCGAACGGCGCCGGCAAGACCACACTGTTCAACTGCCTGACCCGGCGATACGACGCCGACTCGGGAAGCGTCCTGTACGAGGGAAAGAACCTGCTGGCCATGGCGCCGCACGCGATCGCGGGGACGGGCATCGCGCGGACCTTCCAGAACCTCGGCCTGTTCCCGCACCTGTCGGTGCGCGACAACGTACTGGTCGGCGCGCACCACCGCGGAGGGGCCGGTTTCCTCACCGCGGCCCTGTGGCTGCCGACGGTCCGCCGCGAGGAGAACCGGCTCCGCGCCGAGGCGGACAGGATCCTGGATCGGCTGGCGCTGACCGAGGTCGCCGACCACCCCGCGTCGGGGCTGCCGTTCGGCACGCTCAAGCGGGTGGAACTGGCTCGGGCGCTGATCGGGCGCCCCGCGTTGCTGCTGCTGGACGAACCCGTCAACGGGCTCAACTCCGCGGAGGTCGAGGGGTTCGCCGACACCCTTCGCGCGATCCGCGAGGAGTTCGACGTGACGGTGGTCGTGGTCGAGCACCACATGGGTTTCGTGATGGGGATCTGCGACCGGGTCGTCTGCCTGGACTTCGGCCGCAAGATCGCCGAGGGGCCGCCCGCGGAGGTCCAGCGCGATCCCGGGGTCATGCGGGCATATCTGGGGACGGCCATATGAGCGAGAACGCCTTTCTGACGGTCACGGACCTGCGCGCCGGCTACGGGGGCGCCCGGGTCCTGCACGGTGTGAGCCTGACCGTGGGCCAGGGGGAGATATGCGCCATCCTCGGACCCAACGGAGCGGGCAAGACCACCCTGCTGCGGGCGCTCTCCGGCATGGTCCGGGTGCGCGGCGACGTCCGGCTCGACGGAGCCGACCTGGCCGGGCGCTCACCGGACACGCTCGCCCGGCAGGGCGTCGCGCACGTGCCCGAGGGGCGCGGCACGTTCATGCCGCTGACCGTCGAGGAGAACCTGCGCCTGGGGGCCTTCGTACGCCGGGGGCGCGGCGCGGTGAACGACGACCTGGAGCGCGTCTACACCTACTTCCCGGTGCTGAAGACGCGGCTGACGCAGGTGGCCGGCAGCCTCAGCGGCGGTGAGCAGCAGATGCTGGCGATCGGCCGGGCGCTCATGCTGCGGCCACGGCTGCTCCTTCTGGACGAGCCCTCCCTCGGCCTCGCCCCAATGGTCACCCAGGAACTCTTCCGCATCGTGCGGGCAGTCAACGAAGAGGAGCGGACCACCGTGGTCGTCGTCGAGCAGAACGCCCATCTCGCTCTCAGCGTCGCCCAACAGGCGCATGTCCTCGAGAGCGGCCGGATCGTGCTGTCGGGATCGGCGGAGCAGATCAGGGCGGACGAACAGGTCGCCCAGTCCTACCTCGGATACCGGGTCTAGACATGGCCGGCTTCCTGCAGCAGATCATCGAAGGGCTCGGCGCGGGCGCGATCTACGCCAGCCTGGCCCTGGCCCTGGTGTTGATCTACCAGTTCACCGGGATCGTCAACTTCGCCCAGGGTGAGCTGGCGATGTTCTCCACCTACATCGCCTGGCAGTTCACGGCCGCGGGCCTGCCGTTCTGGCTGGCACTGGTGCTCACGCTGGCGGTGTCCTTCGCGGGCGGCATGCTCATCGAGCGGGTCGTCATCCGTCCCGTGGAGGGCGCCCCCGAACTGACCGTGGTGATCGTCACCGTGGGGCTGTTCATCTTCGTCAACGCCGCCGCCGGATGGATCTGGACGTTCCTCATCAAGGACTTCCCCAATCCGTTCCCCGGCGGCGCGATCGAGGCCGGCGGGCTCAGCGTGGGGTATTCGACGCTGGGCATCCTGGTCGTGGTCGGCCTGGTCATGGGCCTGCTGTACCTGCTCTTCCAGCACACCAAGATCGGCCTGGGGATGCGCGCGGTGGCGACCAATCCCTCCTCGGCCCGGCTCGTCGGCATCCGGGTGGGCTGGACCCTCGCGCTCGGCTGGGGACTCGCCGCCACCGTCGGCGCGGTGTCGGGCGTTCTGGTGGCCCCGCTGCTCTTCCTGGAGCCCAACATGATGGGCGGCGTCCTCATCTACGCCTTCGCCGCGGCGACCCTCGGAGGGTTCGACAGTCCGCTGGGCGCGGTGGTGGGCGGCCTGATCGTCGGCGTCGCCGAGACGCTCGCCGGCGCGTACGTCGGCTTCATCGGATCCGACCTCAAGGTGGGCGTGCCATTGGTCATCATCCTCTGCATCCTGCTGTTGCGGCCCCAGGGCCTGTTCGGCCGAGCGGTGGTGGAGAGGGCATGAGCGGGCCGGCGGAAGTGACCGAGAAGAAGGCCGTGCGAGCGGACGTACCCACCCGTGGGCGGTCCCTGGCGCGCGTCGCCACCGCGCACTGGCGGTGGATCGCGGTGGCGCTGCTGCTCGCGGTGGCCCTTTACGCGCCGTTCCAGCTCGTGCCCTTCCGCGTCTTCCAGCTCACCATGGTGCTGGTCTACGCGGTGGCGCTGCTCGGACTGAACCTCCTCGTCGGGCACGCCGGTCAGATCTCCCTCGGGCACGGCGCCTTCTTCGCCGTCGGAGCCTACGGGTCGGCGATCATGCTCGACCGGTGGGAGCTGCCGCACCTGGCGACCCTGCCGATCGCCGCCGCGGTGGCGTTCGCGATCGGCCTGGCGCTCGGCCTGCCCGCCATGCGCCTGCGCGGGCTCTACCTGGCCCTGGTGACACTGGCCATCGCCGTCTTCCTCGTGCCGTTGCTCAAGCGGTTCGAGGCGCTGACCGGCGGTTCCATGGGGCTGACACTCGGCAAACCGGTACCGCCGGCGTGGACGGGGCTGGCCGAGGACCAGTGGCTGTACTTCCTGGCACTGGCCGTGGCCGTCCTCGCCTTCCTGCTCGCCTACGGTCTGCTGCGCTCGCGCGTCGGCCGCGCCCTGCACGCCATCCGGGACAACGAGGCGGCGGCCGAGGTCATGGGCGTGCGGCTGTCGTTCTACAAGACGCTCGCCTTCGCGTGGAGCGCGATGTTCGCGGGGGCGGCGGGCTGCGTCTACACGTGGGTCATCGGGTTCGTCTCCCCGGACTCGTTCGTCCTCACGCTTTCGATCACCCTTCTGGCGAGCATCGTCGTCGGCGGCCTCGGCTCGTTCGCGGGACCGCTGCTGGGCGGGCTGTTCATGATGTTCGTCCCGAGCATCTCCCAGGACGTCAACGACGCCGCGCCCGGCGTCATCTTCGGCTTGTTGATCATCGCGGTGATGTACGTCGCTCCGACAGGTCTTGCCGGACTGGCGGGGCGCGTGACGCGCTCGATCACAAAGATTCTCCGGAAGGAGTAGGAAATGCGGGTATCTGCGATCGGCTGTACGGCGGTGACGGCGACCCTGCTGGTCGCCCTGGCGGCCTGCGGGGGGAGAGAGGCCGCCACGCCGAGCACGGCGGCGTCGGGGTCGGGATCCGGGGAATGCCAGGGGCAGCAGACCACCGGCATCACGGACACGAGCATCAAACTCGGCGGCATCTACCCTCTTTCGGGGCCCGCTTCCGCGTACGGCGACATCCCCAAGGGCATCAAGGCCTACTTCGACTACGTCAACGCCGAGAAGAACGGCATCGCCGGCCGCAAGGTCGAGTTCGTGGTGCGCGACGACGGCTACCAGCCGCCCAAGGCCGTCGAGGAGGCCAGAAGGCTCGTCGAGCAGGAGCAGGTGTTCGCGCTCTTCCAGACGCTGGGCACGCCCTCGACGGCGGCGACCTGGGACTACACCAACCAGCAGAAGGTGCCGCAGGTCTTCGTCGCGACCGGCGCGTCGATGTGGGGTACGGACACCGCGCACCCGTGGACCATCGGCTGGCAGCCCAACTACATCTCCGAGGCCCGCGTCTACGCGCAGTACCTCAAGCAGGAGCGGCCCGACGCCAAGGTGGCGGTGCTGTTCCAGAACGACGACTTCGGCAAGGACCTGCTGGGCGGGTTCAAGAAGGCCATCGAGGGCAGCCAGGTCACGGTGGTCGCGGAGCAGAGCTACGAGGTCTCCGACCCGAGCGTGGACCCCCAGATGCGCAACCTCGCCGAGTCCAAGGCAGACGTTCTGCTCAATGTGACGACGCCCAAGTTCGGCTCCCAGGCGCTGGCGGCCGACGCCAAGAACACGAGCTGGAATCCGCTGCACATCGTCAACAACGTCGCCGCCTCGGTCACCGTCCTCAAGCCGGTCGGCTTCGAGAACGTGCAGGGCGTCGTGTCGTCCACGTACTACAAGGACCCCAACGATCCGAAGTGGGCGGACGACCCGGAGATGAAGCTCTACAACGAGAAGATGAAGCAGTACGCGCCCGACGCCGATCCGACCATTCCCTACCACGCCTTCGGATGGGCGGCGGCCAGCAGCTTCCAGAAGGCGATGGAGGCGGTGAAGTGCCCGACCCGCGAGGGACTGCGCGACTCCCTGCGGGCGCTTCAGAACGTCCAGGTCGACATGCTGCTGCCGGGAGTCACGCTGAACACCGCGGCGGATGACGGCTTCCCCATCGAGTCCATGCAGCTCATGGAGTTCAAGGGCGAGCGCTGGGAGCTCTTCGGCGACGTGATCGACACCCGTAAGGAGTTCGGCCCGCTGACCGACTGAGCGCCGGACCGCCCGGAAGTCGTCAGGCCGCTTTCCCGGAGAAGTCCCCGATCCCGCTCTGCGCGGGGTCGGGGACTTCTCCGTGTGTCCCGGTCCCCTCGACGTGACGCGGAACGACGAGCGCGTGTCGCCGGTGCGCACGCGTGGTGTACGGCTCTCCCCGTCGTCGCCGTCATGATCGCGGGGCCCCTGAACGTTTCAGGATCGCGGCACGTTCTCTCACCGGTCGTGCCAGGTCACACCCCTCCGAGCCGGGTGAGGGCGGGCACGGCCTGTCGTCGCGTGGCCTCCGATGCGACGCTTCACCATGCCGGCCGGTTCGACGGTGGTCATCGCGACGGTCGTCGGCCCGACGCCAGCCGGTTCGACGCCAGCCGGTTCGACGCCGGTCGGCTTGGTCGGGAAGCCGGGTTCCGGCCGGTCCGGACGAGGTCCCGAGGTGGACTTCGCTCATCTCACAGGAGGATGGATGCGCAGAGTACGAACCCTGCTGGCCGCGGTCGCCCTCGCCGGTGGCCTGGCGGTCTCGACGGGTGTGGCGCCCGCGCAGGCCGCCGTGCTCCGGAACGTCTACTACGGCTCGGACGACTGCTACCGATACGGGAACCACGGGGTCCAGAACGGTTACTGGACCTCGTTCACCTGCACCTTCGTCAGCACCGGGTCGGCCTATCCGCCCTACGGCCTCTGGTTCCTCTACGCGTGAGGCCTCCGGCGCGGCCGGTCGACCAGAGGCGTCACGGACCCGACGTCCTCCGCCCGTCCGCCGGTCACCCGGGCGTCAGGCAAAGGGCTTGCGGGCGGCGAAGCGTTCGATCATGCCGAGTTTGAAACGGTCGTGCCGTTCCACGGCCAATCCCATGGCGCGGACCAGCGGCAGCGGGCGGCGGCGGAAGTGCTCACCCTGCAACGGAACGCTCACCAGGTCGGCCGCCGCCTGCAGCACCCGGATCGGCCAGGACGACGAGGCGACGTGGTCGGCCAGCAGCAGCAGGCCGCCCGGTCGCAGCACGCGGTCCATCTCGGTGAGCGCCCGTGACTCGTCGGGGATCGCGCACAGCGAGAACGTGCAGACCACCGTGTCGAAGCACGCGTCGGGGAAGGGCAGTTCCTGCGCGTCGGCCTGCCGGAAGTCGGTCCGCAGGCCGAGCGGCCCGGCGCGGCGCCGGGCCACCGCGAGCATCGCCTCGCTCCACTCCACGCCGGTCAGCCGCACGCCGTCCGGGTAGTGCCCGAGGTTCAGGCCGGTGCCGATCGCGACCTCCAGCACCTCGCCGGAAGCCTGCCGGCAGACCCACTCGCGGGTGTCGCCGAAGAAGCGGCGCTCGGCGAACGCCATCTGCCGGTCGTAGGTCACGGCCTGGCGGTCCCAGTATGCGCGTAACCGGAGGTCCCGCCCGTCGAAGTCGGCCACCGCGCCACCAGCCCTTCTCTCGGTTCCCCGAATCTACCTACCGGGATCACCGTTCGCGCGCCTCCGGCTACGAAGCGGAAACCCGCCCGGAGCCGCACCCGCGGCAGACGGGAATCGCCGCCCTTCAGGACGGAGTGGATGTCAACGCGCTCGCGTCGTTCACACGCGTGCGGACCGCGCCGCCCGGCGGGGAAAGCCCACGGAGGAAGAGGGCCCGAGGTTCGGTCGCGGACGCGTCGGCCCCACGCGTCGGCCCGACAGGTCGGAGAGGATCAGTCGCCGAATTCGTTCTGCACTCCGCGGGGGACGAGCGACGAGATGTAGTGCCGGGGAAAGTGATCCTCGACGGAGAGCGCGGTGGGCAGCGAGCGGGTCAACTGGAATTTCCCGGCGACGAACGCCAGATTGGCCAGAAGTATCGCCGAGACACCCGAAGTCTGGGAGGTCGGGTTCATGCTTTCCCTCCATTCTCCCTCCGGGGGCGGAGAGGAATGGCCGAGATATCCCAGCAGGCCCGTCAGCGTGTCACGACGCGGAACCCGATACCGGTACTCGCGCCCGAAGTGCTGGAACGGCCCTGACACCGCAGGCGGAAGGTGCGGAACCATGTCGTCGTTGTAAACGTGGCGAACGACCTTCTCCCGAAGGAATTCGTCGTCCTGGCAGGCTTCGGCGAAATCGGGATTGCCGATCATCGGCTGGCCGAAGGTGTAGACCGCTTTCAGACGGTCGGCGAACACCTCCCGATACTTGCTCTCGTGTCTCATCATGACGGCCATGAGCCCGGCCATCGCGCCGCCCGAGCTGTGCCCGGTGATGTAGAGCGCCTCAAGGCCGCCCTCCATCGGGGGAAGGCCGGGGCCGTGGGCGCCGTCGGAGGACGAGACGCCGGCCGGCCCGCGTTCGCAGGCGCGCCGCAGGGTGTTCATGACCTCGTAGCGCGTCGCCCGCGTGTTGCGGTAGAAGCCGCCGTGCACCGTGGGGTGGCGATCTCCGATCTGGTAGCTGATCCGTTCCGGCTCAAGGTCGAGGTTCGTCATCCAGTTGATGAGGCTTAACGGTTCCGTGCCCCTGTAGCACAGGATGGCGACCTTGCCGCTCCTGCTCTGGATGACGAACGCCGTCGAGCGGAGGAACAGCGCGTCGACGGACAACTGGATCATCCGGCACCGGTTGCCCTCAAGTCCCAGCCTCGCCATGATCATGGAGACGGTCTCCGGGCCCGCGTAGGCGTAGGCCGAACACGTCGCCATGACGTACGCGATTTCAGGATCCGGATGCGCCCCGGCGCGCAGCAAGCGCTCCTCCAGATCCTTGTAGACGGGAAATCCCGGAGTCTCACGGCGGCCGAAGGGCCGGAGTTCCTCATAGGTCGGAGCCCTCGACTCCCACGTCCGCAGCCCGCCCGTCTCCGGCTCCTTTTCCGGCCGCCGCCCCACCGGACCCGTTCTCTCGAACCTCCGAGTGGTCCCGGCGGTATCCACAGCGTCCACGTCATGCGCCTTCCGGTCATGTGCAGGGATGACACTCGCCACCTGATTGCGATTGCGACCAGAAATGGGGCAAATGGCCGTCACCGGCAGCGTGAGGTCCATCGGGCCTGGCTTGTCTAGTGCACTTTCCTCGGCCTTCCGAGAGCAAACCCCGGTGCTCACCAACTCATTTCCATGGACCGCACAAGGAACGGATCGCGTCGTGAGGCGCTGCGATTCGAAAGGGAAAAGGGAGAGTTTCGTCGCCCGCCCCGCCCCGTCGCGGAATCGGCCGTCGGCCCCGGAGGAAGAGCGCGAGGCGGCCCCCGTTAGGCTCCGCCTACGATCGTCGACGTCGAAAGGAGTGGTCGTGTCCGCCCGCATCGCGCTCTTCTCGCTCGGTGGCACGATCGCCATGACCCCCGGCGCCCAGGGTGGCGGCGTCCAGCCCACGCTGACGGGCGAGCAGCTCCTGGCCGGGGTGCCCGGACTCGCCGATCTCGACGTCGAGATCGAGGCGCGAGACTTCCGCCGGCTTCCCGGCGCCTCCCTGAGCTTCGACGACCTCAGGAGCCTGGCGAACGCGATCGGCGACTGCGACGCGGACGGCGTCGTGATCACCCAGGGAACCGACACCATCGAGGAGACGGCCTACCTCCTCGATCTGCTCCACACCGGCCGGACCCCGCTGGTGGTGACCGGAGCCATGCGCAATCCCACCATGGCCGGCGCCGACGGCCCGGCCAACGTGCTCGCCGCGATCGAGGTGGCGGCCGATCCCGCCGCACACGGGCGCGGCTGCCTGGTGGTGTTCGCCGACGAGATCCACGCCGCCTGCCGGGTCCGCAAGACCCACAGCACCAGCGTCGCCACCTTCGCCTCTCCCAACGGCGGCGCGCTCGGCCACCTCGTCGAGGGCAGGGCGCGGTTCCTCTCCGCTCCGGGCGAGCGGGTCACCGTACGGCTCGCACCGGAGGCGGGCTTCCGCCGGGTCGCCCTCGTCACCGCGACCCTCGGCGACGACGGGGAGATCCTGCGGGCGGTCGCGGACCGCGCCGACGGCCTGGTGGTCGCCGCGATGGGGGTCGGCCACGTGCCCGAAAGCTACCTCGACGCGCTGACCGAGCTCGCCGGGCGCATGCCCGTCCTGCTCGCCTCGCGCACCGGCGCCGGATCCGTGCTCTCCCGCACCTACGGCTACCCCGGTTCCGAGAGCGATCTCCTCGCCCGGGGGCTGACCGGCGCGGGTTTCCTTCATCCGTACAAGGCGCGCATCCTGCTCACCGTCCTGCTGACCGCGGGCGCGTCCTGGGACGAGATCGTCGAGACGGTCTCCAGAGCGGGGGCCGTCCGCGCGTGACCGGCGGGCCCTGCCGTCGCGAGGGTCGTGTCAGGAGGCCGCGCGGGCGTGGCGCTCGCGGGCCTCCGGTGAGGATCGCCGATGTGCGGAGAACGGGGCTAGCGGGTCTCGGCGGCCATGCGCAGGCCCAGGGTGATGAGAACGGCGCCGCTGACCGCTTCCAGACGGCGGCGGACCACGGACCGGCGGAACCACGCTCCGGCGCGTCCGACCACCGCCGCCAGGGCAAGGTACAAGGCGATCTCGACAGCCACCTGCAGCAGCGCGAGGAGCGCGGTGGTGGAGAACAGCGGCCGGTCGGCCGGCACGAACTGGGGGTAGAAAGCGATCATGAAGGCTGCGGCCTTCGGGTTCGCGAGCATCACGAGGGCTCCCTCGCCGAAGGCTCCCCACCAGCTCCGCTCGGGGCCGGACAGCGCGTCCTCGGCGAGCTCCGGCGTCGTCCCGCTCCTCCTGCTCCGCCACACGGCGCGCCACGACTTCAGCCCGAGGTAGAGCAGGAAGCCCGCACCGACCACGCGGAGAACGAGGAAGGCCACCTCCGAGGCGGCCACCAGAGCCGCCAGACCGGCGGCGGCGAACAACGCCCAGGCGTACAGGCCGGCCTCCAGGCCCAGCACCGTCGGCACCGCTCCCCTGAAACCGTGCAGCGCAGCACGGCGTAAGATCAACGCCATCGCGGGACCCGGTGATGCCGAGATCAGGACGACGGCGAGGACAAAGGCAGGCAGAGACGCGACGAGATCCATGACCTGGATCATGCTTGAGCCCGTCGTTCCGCCACAACCGTTTTTCTCGGCGTGAGAGTCTCTCGCGGCCCCCGCCCGCCTGACGTGCGAGGACGTCACCACGCCGTTCTCCGTCGGCGGTACGGCGGGCGACGAGCCGGAGCGATCGGCGCCTCGTCCCGGCTGTGATCGCCGGTGGCCGTGACCTCATCGCTCCTCCGGCCGGGGGGACCCGGCTCGTGATTGGCCCGATTTGCCTCCAACATATGATTTGTATGTCCAAAAGGGGTAGATATGCGCCTGTTATGGCGCGAAGTCCCACCGGAAGTGCGGAAGGAGGCGGTCATGCCGGTCCTCAGCCGACTGCCCGTGCCACGGGGAAGCTCGAAGCACGCGGAGCCGGGCCGCCTGGACCGAGACGCGGGCGTCGCGGTCGGGCACGCGGGCCGCCCGGCCCCTTCGACCGTTCCGGTCGCTCCCGCCATTCCAGCCCCTTCGGTCGCTTCGGCGCGGCAGGGCACGTGGACCGGTGCGCCGCGCCGGTGCACCGCCGGATGAGCGCCGGTGCCCAGCCGGGCGAGGCTCCGGCCACATACGGTCAGGAGGGTGCGGACCCTCGTCGATGGAAGGCGCTGACCGTCTGCCTGGTCGCCGGTTTCATGACGTTGCTGGACGTCAGCATCGTCAACGTGGCGCTTCCCACCATCCGTACCGGCCTGGACGCCCCGCAGAGCACGCTGCAGTGGGTGGTGTCCGGGTACGCCCTGGCCTTCGGGCTGGTGCTGGTGCCCTCCGGCCGGTTCGGCGACATGTACGGCCGGCGCAACGCGTTCATCTTCGGCGTCGTCCTCTTCACCCTGACCAGCGCGGCGGCCGGGATCGCCCAGGACCCCGTCTGGCTGGTCCTCGCGCGCCTCGTCCAGGGGGTGGCCGGCGGGATGATCAATCCGCAGGTCAGCGGCCTGATCCAGCAGCTTTTCCGGGGTTCGGAGCGAGGCCGGGCCTTCGGCCTGCTGGGCGCCACCATCGGCATCTCGACCGCGATCGGACCGCTGCTCGGCGGGCTGCTCATCTTTCTCGGCGGTGAGCAGCAGGGGTGGCGCCTCGTCTTCTACGTCAACGTGCCGATCGGCATCCTGGCCGTGGCCCTGGCATACCGCTACATCCCGCTGGTGAAAGCGGAGAAACGGAAACGGGAGAGCATCGACCCCGTGGGCGTGCTGCTGCTCGCCGTCGGCGTCGTGCTGATATTGCTGCCGCTCGTGGAGGGCCAGCAGTGGCACAGCCCCGAGCGGTGGCTGCTGCCGCCCGCCGGACTCGCCGTGATCGCCGGCTTCGTGATCTGGGAACGCCGGTACGGACGGCATAACCGGCCGGTCGTCGACCTGTCCCTGTTCGGCAGGCGCTCGTACGCTCTCGGCGCCCTGCTCGCGGCACTCTACTTCGCCGGTTTCACCGCGATCTTCTTCATTCTCACCCTGTACCTGCAGAACGGCCTGCACTACTCGGCCCTGGAGGCGGGTCTGGCGACCACGTCGTTCGCGGTGGGATCGGCCGTGACCTCCGTACTGGGCGGCCGGATCATCACCCGGCTCGGCCGCCCGCTGGTGGTGTGGGGGCTGGTGCTGGTCGCCGTCTCGCTGGCCGTCACGGAGTTCATGGTGCGGCTGATCCCCGGCCAGCACGTGGGCTGGGCGATCGCGGTGCCGCTCCTCGCCGCGGGCCTGGGCAGCGGCCTGGTGATCTCCCCGAACCAGACCCTGACCCTGTCCGAGGTGCCGGTCGCCGGGGCCGGCACCGCCGGCGGCGTCCTGCAGACGGGGCAGCGGATCGGCTCCTCCATCGGCATCGCGGCGGTCGGCTCGGTGTTCTTCACGACTGCCTCGTCGAACGGAGACTACGCCCTGGCGTTCCGGCACGGGCTGCTGATCACCATCGCCTTCGTACTGGTGGCTCTGGTCGTCGCCCTCGTCGACGTGACCGCCGACAACAAGATCGGCCGCCGCATCGCCCGCCGGTTCACCCACCGCTGAGCGGACGGGCGCCGGGACTCCTCCCGGCGCGGGCCTCACGCGGGCCACGGCCGGGTCGTGTCCGGGTGACGACCACCACGATCACCTCTGCACCCGCGCGGGGTGTGTCACCACCCCGATCACCTCAGCGCGGGCTTGGCCACCCGGGGAAGCACGCCCTCGCCGAACCAGTACGCCTCCTCCAGGTGGGGGTAGCCGGACAGGATGAACTCCTCGATGCCGAGCGAGGCGTACTCCTCGATCCGCTCGGCGACCTGGGAGTGGCTGCCGACCAGCGCCGTGCCGGCGCCGCCGCGGATGAGGCCGACCCCGGCCCAGAGGTTCGGGTAGATCTCCAGATCGCGGGCCGTACCGCCGGCGAAGCCCTCGTGCAGCTCCAGCATCCGCTTCTGCCCGACCGACTCGCTGCGGCCCAGCGTCTTCCTGGCCGACACGATGTCCGCCGGGTCGAGCGCGGCCAGCAGCCGTTCCGCCTCCGCCCAGGCGTCCCGCTCGGTGTCACGGGTGATCACGTGCAGCCGGATGCCGAACCGGATCTCGCGCCCTTTCTCCTCGGCCAGCCCGCGGATCCACTTGATCTTCTCGGCCACCTGGTCCGGGGGCTCGCCCCAGGTCAGGTAGACGTCCACGTGCTTGGCCGCGACCGGCCCCGCGGCCTGCGAGGAACCGCCGAAGTAGATCTCCGGGACGAGCTCGGGCACCTCCGCGACCATCGCGCCGTCGACCTGGTAATGCCTGCCGGTGAAGTCGTACGGCGTGCCGCTCCACGCTCCGCGCACGATCGACAGGAACTCGTCGGTCCGCGCGTAACGCTCGTCCTTGGAGAGGTGGTCGCCGAACCTGGCCTGCTCGGCCGTCTCCCCGCCGGTCACCACGTTGAGCAGGAGCCTGCCACGCGAGATCCGCTGGTAGGTGGCGGCCATCTGCGCTGCCAGGGTCGGCGACATGAAGCCGGGCCGGAACGCGACGAGGAACTTCAGCCGTTCCGTCTCACGGGTCAGCGCGGCGGTGACCAGCCACGCGTCCTCGCACCAGGTGCCGGTCGGGGTGAGGACGGCCTCGAAGCCGAGCTGCTCGGCCGAACGGGCGATCTGCGCCAGGTATTCGATGTCCGGCGGCCGGAACGGGGCCGACTCGGAGCGCCCGTACCTTCGCAGGAGGCCGGGTCCGCCACCGGTGAGGACCCGGCTGTCGCCGGAGGTGGGCAGGAACCAGTGGAATTTCATCGAATGCCTCCAATATGAATGGTCTCCGGCCCGAACCGCGAGGTGGGCGTTCCGGCGGCCTCATCGGGGCCGGTCGCCCGAAGGCTCCCCGGCCGCGAGGGAAGCGTCACGGGGTGCTCTCCAGGGCCGCGTCATACCGGGTGTCGACCACGTCGGCGATCTTGACGGGGACGGGGATGAGCTTGGCCTCGCTGAACGCGTCGGCCACGAGCTGCTCGCGGGCGACGACGTCCCCTGCGAGCTTGAGGTCCTTGAACTGGCCGCGGTCGATCGCCACGGAGACGACCGCCTGGTCCACACCGGTGAGCTGGGAGAAGACCTTCGCCCACTCCTCCTTGTGGCCGTTGGCCCACTCGTGGGCTTTGCGGATGCGCGCCACCCAGTCGCCCAGCGCCGCCGAGCGGGCCGGGTCGGCGAGGGCGTCCTGGCCGGCGATCTGGAACTCGAATCCGTTGGCGTAGCCCTCGCCGTCGACCAGGATGCGCGCCTTGGTCTGGGCCTCGGCCTGGGCGGTGTAGGGATCCCAGATGGCCCAGGCGTCGATCTTGCCCGAGGAGAGCGCGGCCAGGGCGTCCGGGGGCTGGAGATACTGCGGCTGGATGTCGGCGAAGGTCAACCCCTCCTTCTTGAGTACGGCCAGCAGGTGGAAGTTGGCGGAGCTGCCCTTGGCCACGGCGACGCGCTTGCCCCGCAGGTCGGCGGGAGTCTTGATCGGCGAATCGGCCGGGACGACGATGGCCTGGCCGCCGATGCCCTTCTCCGAGACCGCGACGATGGAGATCTTCGATCCCGCGGCGGCGGCGAAGACCGGCGGGGAGTTGCCGACCGCGCCGAAGTCCAGGGAACCGGCGTTGATGGCCTCCAGGATCGGCGGCCCGGAGGTGAACTGGGCCCAGGTGACCTTGTATTTGACGTCTTTGAGCTGTCCCGCCGCGGTGAGGAGCGCCTGCAGCCCCGTCCCCTTCTGGTCCCCGACCCGGAGCGTCACCTGGGAGAGGTCGACCGAGCCGTCCGCTCGTACGGCCTGCTCCTCGCCTCCGCCGCAGGCGGCCGTGACGGTGAGGAGCAGGGCGGCCATCAGAATGGCGACACGGCGTTTCACGTTGTTCCCTCCGGGGTGACGCCGAGCCTGGTGAGCAGGGTCGAGCGCAGGGCGATGAGATCTCGATGATCGCGGTGGCGAGGCCGGGGCAGGTCCACCCTGGACTCGTGGGCGATCACGCCCCGGTCGAGCACCAGGATGCGGTCGGCCAGGAGCATGGCCTCGTCCACGTCGTGGGTGACGAGCAGGATGCCGGGACCGTGCCGTGTCCAGAGATCGAGCACGAGCCGGTGGATGGTGATGCGGGTCAGCGCGTCCAGGGCGCTGAACGGCTCGTCCAGCAGGAGCAGGTCGGGCTCGCGGACCAGTGCCCTGGCCAGAGAGGCCCGCTGGGCCTCTCCTCCGGACAGGGTGAGCGGCCAGGCGCCGTGCAACTCGCCGAGCCCGACCTCCTCCAGCGCCGCCAGCGCGGCGGCGTGCGGGTCGGGGGTCCGCAGCCCGAGCGCGACGTTGGCCAGGACCCGTTTCCACGGCACCAGCCGGGGTTCCTGGAAGGCCACCGCGACGGTGCCGTCGACCTCGGCCTCGCCCTTCGCCCCGGGGTCGAGCCCCGCGAGCACCCGCAGCAGCGTGGACTTGCCCGAACCGCTCCGGCCGAGCAGGGCGACGAACTCTCCCCGGCGGATCTCCAGATCGACGCCGTCGAGAACCCGCCGCTCGCCGAAGGTCCGGGTGAGGCCGTTCACCCTCACCGTCGGCGCCGGGATCGCGGCCCTTCTGGAATCCCGGGGCGCGGCGGTCTCGGAACCCGAGGTGGCCGTCCCGAGGTCCGAGGTCACGATGACAGGAAGCTCCGTCGCCACGACAGGGCCCTCCTCTCCAGTAGGCGCACCAGCGCGTCGGTGAGCAGGCCGAAGATCGCATAGACGATCAGGCCGACGACGATCACATCGGTGCGCAGAAACTCACGGGCATCGTTGATCATGTAGCCGAGGCCGGCGTCCGCGTTGATCTGTTCCGCCACGATCAGCGCCAGCCAGGCGACGCCCAGGCTCTGCCGCAGGCCGACGAGGGTCTGGGGCAGCGCGCCGGGCAGGACGATGTGGGCGATCATCGCCGAGCGGCGCAGCCGCAGCACCTGGGACAGCTCGGCGAGCTTGCCGTCCACTCCGCGGATCCCGGCGAAGGTGTTGAGGTAGAGCGGGAAGACCACGCCGAGGGCGACCAGCGCCACCTTCGGCGTCTCGCCGATCCCGAACCAGAGGATGAACAGCGGGATCAGGCCGAACAGCGGCAGCGCCCGCAGCATCTGCAGCAGCGGGTCGACCGTGTTCTCCCCCACCCGGCTGAGCCCGGCGATCAGCGCCAGGCCGATCCCGGCCAGCGCGCCGAGGGTGAAGCCGATCGCCACGCGTTGCAGCGAGGTCGCGATCGCCGAGGGCAGGACACCCGCCTGGATCAGGTCGGCGGCGGTGGTGACGATCTTTACCGGTGAGGCGAGGAGACGTTCGGGGAGCAGGCCGGCGCTGCTGGCGATCTGCCAGACGACGACGATGACCAGCGGGCTGAGCATGCGCTGCCAAGCGGCGGCGAGCGGCCGGGGAACGCGTGGACGCGCCCGTACGGCCCGGCTCCGCACCCCCACGTCGATGACGGGAGCGGACACGAGAGACCTCATTCACGGCTGGAGACTGGGTCACAACCCATCGTCAGACATATAACCCACAAAGTCAATCGGAAATACATGTTATATAGATCATCGCATGCCGCCCGACACCGCCCCAACCTGTCAGATAGTTGGTAGATTCAAATAAAAGCCCCATATGTATGCACAGGTGGAGGGTCAGCACCGTGGAGGTCGAACAGACGGCGTTGCCGGGAATCGGACTGCGGCACGAGTTCACGACGCGGTCTGGCCGGCGAATCGGGATCGTCTCTCACCGCACGGGCCGTCGCGACCTGGTGATATACGACTCGGCCGATCCCGACCGCGCGTGCGAGACCGTCAAGCTGAACGACGAGGAGGCCGACGCGCTCGTCGAGTTGCTCGGCGCCCCCCGCATCGTCCAGCGTCTGAACGCCCTGCACCGGGAGGTCGAGGGGTTGGTCAGCCTCCAGCTGCCTATCCTGCCCGGCACCCCGTACGCCGGACGGCCGATGGGTGACGCGCGCGTCCGCACCCGCACCGGCGCGTCCATCGTGGCCGTGGTACGCGAGGGCCAGGTGGTCGCCAGCCCCGCCCCCGACTTCGAGCTGGCCGACGGCGACGTGGTGGTCGTGGTGGGCAGCCCGGAGAGCACCTCCGCCGTCTCCGACATCCTGGCCCACGGGTAGGGCATCGGGTGCACATCGCAATTCTTTTCCTGGAGCTCGGTGCTGTCCTGCTCGGGCTCGGCATCCTGGGCGCGCTGGCGTTACGCGTCGGCATCTCCCCCATCCCCCTCTACCTGATCGCCGGCCTGGCCTTCGGCACGGGCGGCATCATGCCCCTGGCCACCAGCGAGGAGTTCATCTCGGTCGGCGCCGAACTCGGCGTCATCCTGCTGTTGCTCACGCTCGGCCTGGAGTACAACGCCGACGAGCTCGTGACCAGCCTGAAGGGCAACGCCCGGGCCGGGATCGTCGACCTGGTGCTCAACGCGGCACCCGGCGCGATCGCCGCGCTGCTGCTCGGCTGGGGGCCGGTCGCCGCCCTCGCCATGGCGGGGGTCACCTACGCGACCTCCTCGGGCATCACCGCCAAGGTCCTGTCCGACCTGGGGTGGATCGGCAACCGGGAAACCCCGGTGGTGCTGTCGCTGCTGGTCTTCGAAGACCTGACCATGGCGATCTACCTGCCCATCCTCACGGCCGTGCTGGCCGGGCTGAGCTTCGCCAGCGGCGCGGTCACCGTGGCGATCGCGCTGGCCACGGTCAGCGTGGTGCTGCTGGTCGCGCTCCGCTACGGCAGGTTCATCGAGGCGTTCGTGTCCAGCCCCAACAACGAGGTGCTGCTGCTGAAGGTCGTCGGCCTCGCGCTTCTGGTCGCCGGGGTGGCCCAGCAGCTCCAGGTCTCGGCCGCCGTCGGCGCGTTCCTCGTCGGCATCGCGCTGTCGGGGAAACTCGCCGAGGACGCCCAGGCGCTGCTGACCCCGCTCCGGGACCTGTTCGCCGCGGTGTTCTTCGTGTTCTTCGGACTGCAGACCGACCCCACCAAGATCCTCCCGGTCGCCGGGCTGGCCGTACTGCTCGCCGTGATCAGCATGATCACAAAGCTGCTCACCGGTGCGTACGCCGCCCGCCGGGCGGGCATCGCCAAGGCCGGGCGCGCGCGGGCCGGAATCGCGCTCATCCCCCGCGGCGAGTTCAACATCGTGATCGCCGGACTCGCGGTGACCGCCGGGGTCCACCCCGATCTGGGCCCGCTGGCCGCCGCCTACGTCCTCATTCTCGCCGCGTTCGGCCCGCTGGCCGCCCGGCTCGTCCAGCCCTTCATCACCGCCATCGCCAAACGCGCCTGACCTCGCTGTCCGGTGCGGGGGATCTCTTCCGATTCCGGACCCAGGCTTCCAGCGACCGTGCCACGTCCGGCTCAACCCTTCCGTCCGATGGGTCCGGTTCCCTGAAGGATGATCAGCGTGGGGACGCTGGGGGTCGATGCCGGGTGGAGTGGCCGAGCCGGTTGACGGGTTCGGGTTCGCGTGCGTGACGGCGGACGGCGCCGAAGTCCGGTGAGGCCTCGCTGAGGCGTGGGCAGCTCCGTTGGAGCCGGGTCGGCCGGTCCGTCGGTTCCGCTCGCACAGTCGGTTCCGCTCACACAGAGGCCCGGTCTCCCCGCTCCGACCACGCTCGTGCTCCGGGCATCACGAAGCGGCCCCTTCCAGCAGGCCTTTCACAAGGGCACGCACGCCCTTGTCGTAGGTGTCACGCGCGGCCAGCTCCTCCCACCTGGGGCCCAGCGCCGCCAGGTGCGGCAGTTCCTCGGCGTCAAGGTCGACGAAGGTCCGGCTGCGGTAGGTCGGTCTGTCGTCCTGGCGTCGTCGCGCCGCGGAGGCCCGCGCGGCGATCTCGCCACCCGTGTAGTGCCAGATGATCCGGTACGCGTCCACGGCGGCTTCGGTGCCGAGCCCGGCGCGGACCGCCGCGTCGATGATCGTCTCCGGGTACCACAGCGCTCGGATGGAGAACAGGTCGTCGGCCCTGAGCACGTCCACGATCCACGGACGCCCGGACACCGCGTCACGCATGGCCGCGGCGGCGGCCACGATGCGCTCGGCGGGATCTTCGGGAAGCTCGGGCTTCGGCAGTCCGGCGGCGTAGTCGTCGAGGAGCAACCGGAGCAGTTCCTCCTTGTCGCGCACGTGGTGGTAGAGAGCCATCGCGGTGGTGCCCATCTCTCGGCCCAGCCTGCGCATGGACAGGCCCTCGGGGCCTTCCGCGTCAACGATCCGGTGCGCCGCGGACACGATCTCGGCCTTGGAGATCTTCGGGGGCCGTCCCGTGCGAGCTGACATACCGCCATGTTACTTTCTATACATGTATAAAAAGTCCCCCTGGCCGGCCATGGGCGTACTCGCCTTCGCCGTGGCCGTCGGAACGCTGCAGATGACGGCCATGGTGCCGATGCTCCCCGTCCTCCAGCAGCGGCTCCACACGCCGCTGACCTCCGTCTCCTGGACCCTCACCGCCGCGCTGCTCTCGGGCGCGGTCTCCATCCCCCTGCTGTCGCGCCTCGGCGACCTGTACGGCAGACATCCCGTGGCACTGGTGGCGCTCGCCCTGCTGGTGGCCGGGTCGCTGCTCAGCGCCGTGGCCACCACGCTTCCCCTTCTCATCGCCGGCCGGGTGCTGCAGGGCATGGCCGCTCCCCTGCTGCCGCTGGCCATGGGCATCGCCAGGCAGTCCGTGCCCAGGGACCGCCTGCCCACGGCCATCGGCGTGCTGAGCGCCATGATGGGCGTCGGCAGCGGCGCGGGCATGATCCTCGCCGGGCTGGTCGGCGGCACCTACCAGGCGCTGTTCTGGATCCTGGCCGGGCTCGGCGCGGCGGCGTTCGCCCTGGTCGCGGTCGTCGTGCGCGAGCCCGCGCGCAGCTCGCCCGGCGGCCGTCCCGACCTGGTGGGCGCGGCGCTGGTGGCCGCCTGGCTGATCTGCCTGCTGCTGGCCATCAGCAAGGGCACGGCCTGGGGCTGGACCTCGCCGGGCACACTCGGGCTGCTCGGGGCCGCCGTCGCGCTGGCCGCCGTCTGGGTGGTGACCGCCCGCCGCACCGCGTCACCGCTGATCGAGATCCCGATGCTCCTGCACAGGGGGACGGTCGGCGCGACGGTCGCTTCGATGCTGCTCGGCTTCGCCCTGTTCGCCGCGATCACCACGCTGTCGTCCGTGGCGCAGCAGGTGTTGGGCGCCTCGGTGCTCCAGGTCGGCCTGTACCTGCTGCCGACCGCGCTGCTCATGCTGATGGTCTCGCTGTCGGCGGGCCGGTTGATGCGCAGGTTCTCCTCCTCCTCCATGGTCGGCACCGGCTCCCTGCTGGTGGCCGCCGCCACGCTCTGGCTGAGCCTCTCGCATGGCGGCTCCGCCGACCTGTACGGCGCGGCGGCCGTGCTCGGCGTCGGCATCGGCCTCGGGTACGCGGCGCTCGGCACCATGTCGGTCGAGCACGTCGAACCGGCCAAGACAGCAGCCGCAGGCGGCGTGAACGCGCTGGTCAGAGTCGTCGGCAGCAGCCTGGCCGGCGCGGTGACCGCGGCCTTGCTCTCCGGCTCGGGCCCGGGATGGAGCTTCGCCGCCTCGGCGGTCGCGGCCCTGGTCTCGGCCGTCTTCGGCTACGCGCACGGCGCGCCGGCCCGCGTCCCCGATGTACTGACCAAGGAGATGGCATGACGTCCGAACGGCTCATCGCGTGGGGTGACGAGCTGGTGAAGCTCCACGACGGCTTCCGCGGAGACCTCGCCGAGCTACGGCGTTCACGCGGCACCGGCCTCGGCACCGGGCTCCGTGAGCACTGCCTGACTTTCTGCGAGGCCCTGCACCTGCACCACACAGGGGAGGACAACGTGCTGTTCCCCCACCTCGCCGACCGGCACCCCGAACTGGCCGATGTGCTGGCCCGGCTGCGAAGCGAACACCATGTGGTGGCACGTCTCCTGGCCCAGGTACGGGCCCTGGTCGCCACCGGCGACGCGGACGCGATCGCAGCCGAGCTCGACCGGCTCACCGGCGAGCTGGAAAGGCACCTGGACTACGAGGAAGAGCAGCTCGTGCCACTGCTCAACCAGATGACCGACATGCCGGAAGACCTCTGACCGAACGCCGCCCCAAGCGGCGCCCGACCTGTGGCGGGCTCCGGCGGCGGGTCAGGCGCAGTGGCGGGCGAGGGTGCGGGTCGCCACGTTGCCCTTCACGCTCGTGCCGGGTGAAACGCCGCGCTCGCCGAGGCGGCGGACCGGATCGTCACGCCGCCGCTCACACACTCGCTCGAAAGGGACCGAAGGCGCCACGACGTGGATGCGGTCATCGCGTGGCGAAGACACCGCCGTTGACGTGGATGATCCGGCCGGTGACGGTGGCCGGGGAGCGGCCCCGGCCGGGGTGGTCCCCGGGTGCGCGATCAGCTCCGCGCCCACTCCTCGGCGAGCAGCTCGAAGGACCGGACCCGGTCGGCGTGGTCGTGGGTGATGGTGGTGACGAGCAGTTCGTCGGCGCCTGTCACGTCGCGCAGGACCCGCAGCCTCTCGGCGACGGTCCGCGGCGAGCCGACGAACTGGGTGTCCAGCCGGTCGGCGACCAGGGCGCGGTCCTCCTCCGTCCACTCGTGAGCGGCGGCCTCCTCCGGCGACGGGAACGGCATCGCGCCCGCGCCGGTGCGGATGCTGCGCACCCACAGCCCGTACGGCGAGGCGAGCTCGCGGGCCGTGTCGTCGTCCTCGGCCACGACCACGTCGGCGGAGACGACCAGATGGGGTGCGGTCAGGGTCTTCGAGGGCTTGAAGGCCGCCCGGTAGGCGTCGGCCGCCTCCAGCACGGTGGACGGGCTGACGTGGTAGTTCGCGGCGAACGGCAGCCCGCGCTCCCCCGCCACCTGCGCGCTCTGCCCGCCGCTGCTGCCCAGCACCCACAGCTCCAGCTTCGCGCCCTCCCCCGGTGTGGCATGCGCGGCCAGCCCCTCGGCGGACCGGTAGGTCCCGGCCAGCAGCGCGATGATGTCGTCCACCTGATCGGCGAAGTCGGGGCTCTCCGCACCCGGCTGCTGCAGCAGCGAGCCGTACAGCGCGAAGAGCGGCGACGCGGCGAGCGCGGCGAAGGAGAACCCCTCCGGGATGAGCAGTCCGTCCACGACCCTGGCGGGCTTGGGCGGCGGCGGGGTCCTCTTCGCGAGCTCCGCGAGCTCGGTCCTGCGCTGGCCCGACCGGCCGAGGCCGAGGTCGATCCGGCCCGGATACAGGGCGTCGATCAGGCCGAACTGCTCGACGACGGCCAGCGCGGTCCGGTGGCCGAGCTGTACGGCTCCCGAGCCGACCCTGATCGTGCTGGTCGCCGCGGCCACCAGGGCGATCAGCACGGCGGGAGCCGCGCTAGCGACGCCGGGGGCGAAGTGGTGTTCGGCCACCCAGTAGCGGTGGTAGCCGAACGCCTCCGCGCGTCTGGCCAGGTCCAGGGTGTTGCGCAGCGCGTCGCCGGCCGTGCCTCCGGAGGGGATGGGTGCCAGGTCCAGGATCGACAGGGATGTCATGACTGCCTCCCGTGCTGCGGGCTCGCGGACTGCGGACTTGCGGACTGCGGGCTCGCGGGCCGCGGACTCGCGGACCGCGGGTCCCCGTGGCGGGGGAAGGGCCTGCTGGGAATCTCCCTGCGCAGTACGGGGGCGATCTCGGCCTGGAAGAGCTCGAGCCCGGCCCGGTGCTGCTTGTCGGTCAGGCCGTCCGCGTCGGCCTGCAGGTGCATGACCTCGTGCCCGAACGCCGCGTGACAACGGTGGACCTTGTCGATGATCTGCTGTGGGCTGCCGACCAGGATCGAGCCGCGCTCGATCGCGTCCTCCAGCGTGGGGAAGACCGGGGTCACGCCGACCTTCCTGAACAGCTCCAGCCGGGCGTTGAAGATCGGACGGTAGGTCTCGATCGCCTCCTGCGAGGTCCTGGCCGTGTGGAAGCCCGCGCTGCCCGCGCCGACCAGGGCGTCCGCCGGATCGTGGCCGTAGAACTCCCAGCGTTCCCGGTAGTGGCGGATCAGCTCGGCGTAGGGCTCGATCGGGTTGCTGACGTTGGCGGAGAAGAGCGGGTCACCGTACCGCGCGGCGAGGTCCACCGACTCCCTGCTGGTGGCGCTGCCGTGCCAGACGCGGATCGGCCGCTGCAGCGGGCGCGGCCAGGTCTCGGCCTCCTCCAGGGAGGGCCGGAACCTGCCGGACCAGGTCACCTTGTCCTCCCGCCACAGGCGGCGGAACAGCTCGTAGCCCTCCCGGTTGCGGTCCCACTGGTCCTCGGCGGTCACGTGGAAGAGCTGGGCCTGCGCGGTGCCGTTCCCCTTGCCGATGATCAGCTCCAGGCGGCCGTCGGACAGGTGGTCGAGGGTGGCGTAGTCCTCGTAGGCGCGGACCGGGTCGAGCAGGCTCAGCGTGGTGACCGCGGTGAACAGCTTGATCGTGGACGTCCTGGCGGCGATGTGGCTCAGCACGACCGGCGGGGAGGAGGAGATGAACGGGCGCTCGTGCCGCTCTCCGACGCCGTAGCCGTCGAAGCCGAGCTCCTCGGCCAGGACCGCGTTCTCCACGACCTCGCGCAGGCGCGCGTTGGTGGACTTCAGCTCGCCGGTGATCGGGTTCGGCCCGTGCGCGATCAGGGTGATGGCGAGGAATTTCATCGAACCTCCTTGAGCGTGGAGACCTCGGCGGGCTCTGGCCCGGGAAAGGAGGTCACAGGTCGTTCTCCAGCCCCAGGTGGCCGCGTAGCGTGGTCGTCTCGTAGTCGGTGCGGAAGACCCCGCGCTCCTGCAGCAGCGGCACGACCCTGTCCACGAAGCCGTCCAGACCGGTCGGCGTGAGATGCGGCACCAGGATGAAGCCGTCGGCGGCGTCGGCCTGCACGAACTCGTTGATCTCCTCGGCGATCCGCGCGGGCGAGCCGATGAAGGACTGCCTGCCGGTGACCTCGATGATCAGGTCACGGATGCCCAGCCGTTTCGCCTCGGCCAGGGCTCGCCACTCCGCGGCCGTCTTCAGCGGATCGCGGTGCATCCGGGCGCGGCCCTTGATGATCGAGTCTTCCGAGACGTCCGGATCGATGTCCGGCAGCGGGCCGTCGGGGTCGTAGGACGACAGGTCACGGTTCCACAGTTGCTCCAGCAGCAGGATCGCGGTCTGCGGGCTGACCTGCTGGCGGCGGATGTGGTCGGCGTTCTCCCGGGCCTCGGCGTCGGTGTCGCCGAGCGCGAACGTGACCCCGGGGAGGATCTTCAGGGAGTCCGGAGACCGGCCGTGTCCGGCGAGCCTGGACTTGACGTCGCGGTAGAAGGCCTGACCGGCCTCCAGCGTGCTGTGCCGGGAGAAGACGGCGTCGGCGGTGGAGGCGGCGAACTCCCTGCCCTCCTCGGAGTCGCCCGCCTGGAGGGTCAGCGGGTAGCGCTGCGGGCTGCGGGGCACGGTGAAGTGGCCGCCGATGTCGAACTGGGCGCCGTGGTGGGTGAACGCCCCCGCGTCCGCCGCGGCGAACGTGCCGGCGACGGGATCGGCGACGAGATCCTCCGGGACCCAGGAGTCCCAGAGCTCTCGGGTGGTCCGCAGGAACTCCTCGGCGCGCTCGTAGCGCTGGGAGTGGTCCAGGAAGCCGCCCCTGCGGAAGTTCTCCCCGGTGAACGCGTCGGAGGAGGTGACAATGTTCCAGCCGGCCCGGCCACCGGACAGATGGTCGAGGGTGGCGAGCTTGCGGGCGATCTCGTAGGGCTCGTTGAAGGTGGCGTTGATCGTCGCGGCCAGGCCGAGGCGGTCGGTCACCGCGGCGAGGGCGGCGAGCACGGTGAGCGCGTCGGGACGGCCGACCACGTCGAGATCGTGGATCCTGCCGCGCTGCTCGCGCAACCGCTGGCCGTCCGCCAGGAAGAAGAAGTCGAATCTGCCGCGTTCGGCGGTCCGCGCGAGGTGGACGAACGAGGCGAAGTCGATCTGGCTACCCGAGGCCGGATCGCTCCAGACCGTGTGGTTGTTCACGCCCGGGAAGTGGGCTGCGAGGATGACCTGCTTCATCGAATCTCCTTGAGCGTGGAGACACCGGGCTTGGGGCCGGAGAGGGAGTCATCGGCGGCTCCCCGCGTAGCGGCCGGCGGGACGGGGCAGTCCGAGGTGACCGCGGAGCGTGGCCGCCTCGTACCCGGAACGGAAGGCGCCGCGCCGCTGCAACTCCGGCACCAGTCGCCTGGTGATCGCGCCGAGATCGGTCGGCAGCACGGCGGGCCGCAGCCGGAACCCTTCCAGGCCGGCGCGGCGCCAGTCCAGGATCAGGTCGGCGAGCTCGCCGGGCGTGCCGGTGAAGATCGCCGCGTCGGAGACGTGGCCGGCACCGTCGAGCTCGTCGAGGCGGGCCTTGCGCTCGCGGGCGTCCTCGCCCACGTAGACGACCAGGTCAGCGAAGATCTTCAGCACGTCGTTGCCGATTCCCCGGACCTCTTCCACGATAGCGCGCGCCTGTTCGGCGTCGTGCGGCGTGACGTAGACGACGTCGGCGCCGCGCGCTGCGAACTCGTACGGCACCCGGGCATGGGCCAGGGCGGTGACCGGCGGCTGGCCCTGGGGCGGCCTCGGGACGATGGAGGGCCCTTTGACACTGAAGCGCGATCCCTCGAAGTCGATGTAGTGCAACCGGTCGCGGTCGACGAAGCGGCCGGTGGGCACGTCGCGGATGACCGCGTCGTCCTCCCAGCTGTCCCAGAGGCGGCGCACCACCTCGACGACGTCCGCGGCCTCGTCGAACAACTCGTGGATGAGACGGACCGTCTCGGGGTCGTCGAGGCTCTCCGGCCGCAGCCCGGGAATGTCCCGGCGGCCGAAGTGGGCGGCTTCGGCGCCGCGCCCCGAGACCTGCGCGCGCCATCCGGCCCGCCCGCCGCTGACGTAGTCGAGGGTGGCCAGGCCACTGGCGATGTGGAAGGGCTCGGTGTGCGTCGTCGTGACCGTGGGGACCAGCCCGATCCTGCCGGTCAGCGGTGCGATCCGCGAGGCGACGAGGAGGGCGTCGAAACGCCCGCGCACCTGGTCGGTGCGTCCGTCCGGGCCCTCGTGACGCGTGCTCTGCAGGGCGAGGGAATCCTCGATGGTGACGAAGTCGAGCAGACCGCGCTCGGCCTCGGCCACCAGGGCGGCCCAGTAGGCGGCGGTGAACAGGTCTTTCGGAAAGGCGGCGGGGTCACGCCAGGCCGCCGGATGCCATCCGGCTCCGTCGAGAGCGACGGCGAGGTGGAGAGAAGCTGCCGACATGTCTCAATGATAACACCAAACCCCATAATCTCTACATGTTTAGTTGGTTTTTAAGAACGGATTGGCGGACTGGATCCGCTCGCCCGCCCGGCGTGCCCCACGGAGATCTGGTAGGCATTTGCGAGTGAAGCGCTTCCTGACCATCCTCGCGACAGCCATCCCCCTCCTGGCGGCCACCGGACCGGTGTCCGCCGCCGCCCCCAGCACGCCGCAGGTGCCGACGGGAGTCTCCGCCGGATACGTCGTCTTCGACCGCCAGACGGGCAAGATCACCTCACACCGCAACGCCCACCGGAAGTTCCGCTCCGCGTCGGCGGTGAAGATCCTCATCGCGATCGACTACCTGGAGTCGCACAAGAGCGTCTCCACCGGCGACCTCGCGCTGCTCAAGACCATGCTGCGGGTCAGCGACGACGACGCGGCGACCTCCTTCTGGAACCGGGGAGGCCAAGGGAAGATCATCGAGCGGGTGGCACGCAAGCTGCGACTGACCGACACGGCTCCCCCGCCCTCAGGCTGGCCGGGTTTCTGGGGCTACACCTCGATCAGCGCACTGGACATCGCCAAGACCTACCGCTACCTGCTCGACCGCGCCGCCCCCAGGGTCAGCGACCTGATCCTCGGCCACCTGCGCAAGGCCGAGCAGTGCGGCTCCGACGGTTTCGACCAGTATTTCGGGATCCCCCGTGGGGTCCGCGGCCCGTGGGCGGTCAAGCAGGGCTGGTCCGGATACGGCTCGACGCCTCCCTCCCGATGCAGGCGGACGACCGTCCTCAAGACCACGTCGGACACCGCCGCACTCCCCGCCACGCCCGCCGTCACCACCGCGAGCCTCTCCCACACCGCGGGGCTCCCCGCCGCGCCCGCCGTCACCACCGCGGAGCTCTCGCGCACCGCGGAACTCCCCGCGACGCCGGCCGCCGCCTCGGCGCGGGTCACACCCGCCGCCGTCCACCCGGTCCCCGACTTCGGCCGCCCGGTGCTGCACACCACCGGGCTCGTCGGCCCGAAGGAGCGCTGGATCATGGTCCTGCTCACCGCCCACCCCTCGACGACCACCTGGCAACGCTCCACCGGCCAGGTGACGAAACTGGCCCGGGAGGTCCACCTCAGCGGAACCTCCTGAACCCCGGCCACAGGTCACGGGCGCGTTGTCCACCGAAGGAGGGCTTCGGGCCGGCAGGGACTTCCGTGTCTCCGACGAGGAACGTCGCATCAGCCGAGACAGGCCCCGCCACGGCGGGGTCCTCTCAGCCGGGGGTGCCCAGCATCTCCGGAGGATGAATCCGGTAGGCACACCTCGGGCAGTGGAACGGCATGAGGATGTCCATCACCAGCTCGTGCTGGTGGATCAGCATCCAGTCGTAGATCTGGTACAGGATGTAGATGCAGAGATGAAGCTTGTGGGCCAGGGTTCTGTACACGAAGGGCTCCTGCGGATTCCGCAGGACCTCCATGATGGCTTCCAGCTTCCGGGTCTCGACCATCAGCGCGGCCCAGTCCTGAAGCTCGCGTCGGGCCTCGTCTGACAAGGGGTTCGGTTTCAAGGGCATGACTGGTCTCCCCAGATAGGTGGGATGAACCGAACTATATTGTATACGGTATACAATATCCCTTATGTGGCGAGTAAATTCATGCCCCAGACCGCCTCAAGGAGATATGTGGGCTTCCTAACGTCTCCGACCAGGCCGTCCCCCGCCCCGGCCGATCGGCCTCCGCGCCGACGGATCCCTTCCGCCCGGAACGTCACCCGGTCCCGAGCAGCGCCAGAACCGCACGGCGCGCGTCCTCGGCCGTGGCCGTCACAGAGCGCCGCCGAGGGTGGCGGCGAGGCGGCGCCCGGCGGCCTCCAGCCTCTTGAGCAGCGGCGGCAACGTTCCCGAGTCGAGCCGCAGGGCGGCGCCGAGCTCCTTGATCGTCTCCGACCGGCAATCAAATCGTGCACAATGAATATGCAGAACATAAATCTAGAAGGAGAGTCCATGAGCGCGCTCTACACCGCCATCGCCACCGCCTCCGGCCGCGATGGACGAGCGGTGTCCTCGGACAACCGGCTTGACGTGACACTCGCCTCACCGAAGGAGCTCGGCGGGTCGGGCGAGGGCACCAACCCCGAGCAGCTGTTCGCGGCGGGCTACGCCGCCTGCTTCGCCAGCGCGCTGCAACTGGTCGGCAAGCGGATGAAGCTCGACGTCTCCGAGGTCTCGGTGACCGCCGAGGTGGGCCTCGTGCGGGAAGAGAAGACCTTCGGGCTGAGCGTGGCGCTGCGCGTCGAACTCCCCGACGCGTTGCACGGCGAGGAGGGCACCGCCCTGGTGGAGGCCGCCCACCAGACCTGCCCCTACTCCAATGCCACCCGGGGCAACATCCCCGTCAGCCTTGTGATCGAGTAACCGCCCCGCTCAGGGAAGGGGACGGCGGCCGGCGAATCCGAGCTCGGAACGGTGATACCAGGCCAGGTCGCGGTCCCCTTCGAGCCAGCACAACCGGACCGACACCCCGCCGAGCGTCGAGGGGAAGTCCACCAGCAGGGGCGCGATGCCCTTGACCTCGATGCTCTCCGCCTCGAACCAGCCGAGGATCTCGTCCAGGCGCGCCTCGAGCGCCTTCGCCTCCGGCAGGCCGCCGGACTCCGACACACCGTCCTCGCGAAGGTCGTGGGCGAGCTCGGCCAGCTTTCCGCGCATGCTCACAAACTCATCGGTCCGCTTCAGCAGGGCGGGCATGAGCGCCCGCGCCTCCTTGACGGTGAAGATCCTGTCCACCCCCGAACGTTATCGCCTCGCCGATGAGCCCGCACAGCGACCGGGCGGCCATCCGGCCGCCCGATGACCACTTTCCCACCGCCCGCCACTCGCCGCCGCCCGCCACTCGCCGCCGGTCGCCGGTCGCCGGTCGCCGGTCGCCGGTCGCCGGTCGCCGGTCGCAGGAAAAGCCTGTCAGCATATGCTGACAAAAATAAAGTGTCAGCATATGCTGACACCATGGGATCGGTAAACGAACTCGCCGAAGCCGTCGGCGGCAAGGACCCCGTGGCCGCGCTGGCGGCCGTGGCGGCCCTGCGAAGGCTCCTGGAGGAGCTTGAGGCGGCACACGTCACCAGCGCCCGGCTCCAAGGATCGTCATGGGAGGCCATCGCCGCGGCACTCGGCGTGAAACGGCAGACGGCACACAGGAAGCACGCACACCGGATCATCGACGGCGGGAGATGACGATGTTCGCCAGATTCACCCCGGAGGCCCGACGGATCACCGTCCGCGCCGGTCTTCTGACCCTCGACGAGGGCCGCACCACGCTCGACGAGGACATGTTCCTCCTCGCCCTGGCCGAGTCCTGGCCGGTGGCGGGCTTCACGGTCACCCCCGAGGCGGTCCGAGCGGAGATAGCGAAGCGCCGGGCGGCGGAGAACCGGTCGGGCGATCGTGAGCTGCTGGCCACCCTCGGCATCGACCTGGACGAGATCCGCCGCCGGATCCCCGTCCGGCGGGACGACCCGTCGGCGTGGCGGCTGCGCCGCTCCCGAGTCCGCCCGCTGAACGTGACGCTCATCGGCCCGGTCGGCGACCTCCCCCTCACGGACAGGGCGAGAAAGGTCGTCGAAGTCGCCGGGAACTGGCGCGGTTCCTCCGCACGGGTGACGGACGAGGACCTGCTGAGGGGCCTGCTGGCGGACGGCTCGAACGCCTCCGTGTCGATCCTGCGCCGCCTCGGCGTCGACCTGCTCCCGCTGGCGAGAAGCCTGGACTTCCTGCGCAGGCCGGCCTGAGCGGTCCCCGCCTCGATCGTGCCCGCACGCGACCCCTGGAGACCTCGCCGGACGGGGCCGGTCGCGGACGAGGTCCGGCACGGGCGTGACCACGGCGCCGCCGTCCACGCCGGTCTCGGCCGCCACCGCGCTCCCACCCCGCACGTGATCCCGCGGTCAGGCCCCGATCCCGCAGAAACGGGCGGCCGTGCCGCCGAGACCGGCCGTGATCCCGCGGTCAGGCCCCGATCCCGCAGAAACGGGCGGCCGTGCCGCCGAGACCGGCCGTGATCCCGCGGTCAGGCCCCGATCCCGTAGAAACGGGCGGCCGTGCCGCCGAGACCGGCCGTGATCCCGCGGTCAGGCCCCGATCCCGTAGAAGCGGGCGGCCGTGCCGCCGAGGACGGCGTCCCGGTCGGCGTCGGCGAGGCCCGCGAGAAGCACTCCGGTCTCCTTCCACACCTTGGCGTAGTCGCCCGCGAGCAGGGCCACCGGCCAGTCGCTGCCGAACATCAGCCGCTCGGGGCCGAACACCTCGATCGCGTGCTCGACGTAGGGCCGGAGATCCTCGGCGGTCCAGGTCTCGGCGTCGGCGGCGGTGTTGAGGCCGGAGACCTTGGCGTACACGTTGGGGTGCTCGGCGGCGCGGGCGATCAGCGACGCCCACGGCTCCCAGCCTCTCTCCTTGATCGGCGGCTTGGCCAGGTGGTCGATGACCAGTCGCAGACCCGGCACGCGCTCGGCGAGGACCGGCACATGCTCCAGGTGCCTGGGCAGCACGGCGACCACGTCGAAGGGCAGCCCCGCGGCGGAGAGGAGGCCGAGTCCCTCGATCACCGGTTCCCGGATCACCCAGTCGGGGTCGGGATCGTTGTGGATGAGGTGCCGGACCCCGGCGAACTTCGGATGCCTGCCGTATCGCTCCAGCGCCTCGGCCGCCTCTCCGGGCCGGTCCAGCGGCACCCAGCCGACCACGGCGGCGATGAAGTCGTGGGCCTGCGCCTGCGCCAGCATGGCATCGGTGTCGGCGTAGGAGTCCGTCGCCTGGACCAGCACGGTCCGGTCCACCCCCGCGGCGGCGAGCTGCGGGATGAGCTCCTCCGGGACGAAGGTACGGAAGATCGGCTCCACCTCCGCCGTCGGCCACGCGTAGGAACCCGTCTCCAGGTTCCAGAAATGCTGGTGGGAATCGATGACGGACATTCACCCCTCCTCGTTGGTCGATCGCGTGAGCGTGCCACGGCGTCCTGCCGGTGGCGTCGACGCCACCGAGCTTACGGGCTCATGATCCGTACGTCCCGCCGGACCGGCGCCGGTCGAGCTCCGGGAGGTCCGGCCGAACCCGGGGAGCCCGGGGCCGGGGAAGGGGCGGTCGCTACCCGAGCGCGGGGGCGTTCCAGCCCAGTTCCTCGTAGAAGCTCTGGCGCGCTCGCGCGAAGGCGTCGCGCGCCAGCACCGCGCCCGCGTACGGCCCCGAGGTGATCGGCTCGTCGTGGAAGCGTCCGGGCAGCTCGTCGGGCCCGCCCTCCTCCCGTGACGCGTAGGCGCGCATCAGGTCGAGGCGTCGCTGACCGATGTCGAGCAGATCCTCCGTGGTGAACCCCGCTCCGGAGACGGCGGTGACCAGCGACGTCAGATGGCCGATCGTCAGCGGCCTGGTGGGGGAACCGGCGAAGACGCAGAGGTTGAGCGCGTCCAGGGCGCTCCACAGCCGCAGCAGACGGGCGCTGCGGCGTCCCCGCTCGGCGTCCAGCGCGACCGCCTCGGCGGGCTCGACGCCGATCCGCGCCGCCTCGGGGAAGGAGTACGGCAGGCCGAGGTCGGGATCGAAGTCGAGGTCGTGCTCCAGCGCGTCATAGCGTGGCCCGTTCGGAGCCGCGGCGTAGCCGATCCCGATCCCCGGCTGGACTCTCGGGTCGAAACACGGCACCTCGGCGCCCTTGACGGTCATCGCGTACGGCGCCGCCTCGGGGCCGATCAGACGGGAGGCGCGGGCCGATCCCTCGGCGAGCAGGTCTCCGAGGGCCCCGCCTCGCAGCGCGACGTCCCGGACCAGACCGGCGAGCGCGTCGGCGTCACCGAAGGCGGGTCCCGCGGGCAGCAGGCCGCGGGAGGCGCACTCCATCGCGAAGGCGAGCGTCCCGCCGAGGGAGACCGGGTCGAGGCCGAGGTCGTGGCAGAGCGCGTTGGCGCCGAGCACCGTGTCGAGGTCGTCGATCCCCAGGTTCCAGCCGAGCGACAGGACCGCCTCCTGGCCCAGCCCGCCGGACCTTCGCTCGGGCGTCCCCGGCGGGGCGTACACCTTGAGGCAGTCGTTGGGGCAGCCGGGGCACCCGCCCTCCGTCGCCACCGCCCGCCCGTCGTAGGCGTGCGGGGCGATCGGCCGCAGGCCGTTCTCACCCGGGACGGAGAAGTTCCGCACGGCCACGTAGCCGGGATCCGGGATGTCGCCCACCCACCCGGCGAACCCGGGCTCGCCGTGCTGGAGCGCGGCGAGCCGGTTGCCGGGGATCGCCTCCCGGTAGAAGGCGGCCAGGCCGGCCAGCGCGTCCGGGTTGGCGACGGGAACCTCGGCGTCTCCCACGCACACGATCGCCTTGAGGTTCTTGGCGCCGAAGACCGCGCCCACGCCGTATCTCGCCGCGGCGAAGGCGTGGTCGGTCACCACGCTCGCGTAGCGGACCAGGTTCTCCCCCGCCGGCCCGATCGCCGCGACATGGGCGGCCAGGCCGTGGCGGGCGCGCAGGGCGTCGGTCGTGGCGGCGGTGCCCAGCCCCCGCAGTTCCCCCGCGGCGTGAATCGAGACGTGGCCGCCGGTGACCAGAAGGTAGGAGAGCGCCTCCGCGCGTCCGGTGATCGCCAGGGCCCCGGCGCCCGCGCCGCGAAGGCCCGCCGCGAACGGCCCCAGCGCGTGAGTCTCTCCGGCCACCCCGGTCAGCGGCGACTTGGCCAGGAACACCGACTTGGCCAGCCCCGGTCCCCGCACGCCTCCCAGCACGCCGGCCGCGATGTAGACGAGCGCCCGCGGATCATACGGATCCAGTCCCGCGGGTGTGCGTTCGGCGAGCAGCCGCAACCCGAGGACGGATCCGCCGAAGTGATCCGCCTCGGCGGATCCATCCTCCCTCTCGACGGTTCCACGGGTCAGGTCGACGGCAAAGAGCATGGCGCGGTCTCCTCGGCAGGCACAGGCGGGTGAGGCTCGCGGGCCCACGGTTCCCGCCACGGGAGGCGCGGTCCGTCACGAGCCGGCGCGTCGACGTCCCGTGGCGGGGAGCCCCGGGCGTGCGCCTCCTCATCCTGCCCGACCGGCGGGACGAGGATTCACCGCGCCTGCCCCCGGGAGGGGGCCGGCTCGGATTCGCGGGGGCCGTTCGGAAGGGCGGTGACGGCTACGCCGGCGACAGCGCCGGGTCGGACCGCTCGGCGGGCGGCACCGGGGGGTCGTTGTCGTCGTCCAGGAGGGTGGTCTCGTCGAAGGGCGCCTGCCCCGACAGCACCGCGGCCGCGCGTTCCCGGTCGAACTCGCCGGTCCAGGTGCCGACCAGGACGGTGGCGACCGCGTTGCCCGCGAAGTTGGTCAGTGCCCGCGCCTCGGACATGAAGCGGTCGATGCCGACGATGAGGCCGACTCCGTCGACCAGGTCGGGGCGGTGCGACTGCAGGCCGCCGGCGAGGGTGGCCAGACCGGCGCCGGTGACGCCGGCGGCGCCCTTCGACGCGATCATCATGAAGACCAGCAGGGAGATCTGCTCGCCGAAGGACAGCGGTGCGCCGGTGGCGCTCGCGACGAACAGGGTGGACATCGTCAGGTAGATGGCGGTGCCGTCCAGGTTGAAGGAGTATCCGGTCGGCACGGTGATGCCGACGACGGGACGGCTCACGCCGAGGTGCTCCATCTTGGCGATCAGGCGGGGGAGGGCCGACTCCGAGGACGAGGTGGACAGGATCAGCAGGAACTCCCTGCCGAGATAGCGCAGCAGCGAGACCAGGTTGACCTTGGCGACCATCCAGAGCATCGGCCCGAGAATGCCGAACACGAAGAGCACGCAGGTCACGTAGAAGGCGAGCATGATGACGCCGAGGCTCTTGAGCGCGTCCACGCCGGTGGCGCCGACCACCGCGGCCATCGCGCCGAAGGCGCCGACGGGGGCGGCCCACATGATCATGGAGAGGATCCGGAAGACGAGCCGCTGGATGTGCCCGATGCCGTTCAGGATGGGCGTGGCCCGCTCCCCCATGGCCAGCAGGGCGAATCCGGTGAGCAGCGCGACGAGCAGCGTCTGCAGCACCTGGCCCTCGGTGAACGCCGACACCAGCGTGGTGGGGATGATCCCCAGCAGGAACGTCACCGTGTCGCTCTCGCCGCCCTTGGCGGCTTCGGCCTCGGCGGCCTTGCGGAGCTCGTCGGTGAGCTGGAGGCCGTGGCCGGGGTCGACCAGGTTGCCCACGATCAGGCCGATGGCCAGCGCGACGGTCGACATGACGAGGAAGTAACCGAGCGCCAGGCCGCCGACCTTGCCGACCTTGGCGGCCTTGGTGACCGATCCGACGCCGAGGACGATGGTGCAGAAGATGATGGGACTGATCATCATCTTGATCAGCGCCACGAAGGCCGTGCCCAGTGGCTTCAGGGCCACGCCAAGGTCGGGGGTGACGAGCCCGACGGTGATCCCAACGACCACTGCGACAATTACTGCAATATATAGATAATGAGTACGATCTCGGGACATAAGAGACACTCGGTCTTCCGGGTCTAGACAAAAACTCTGGCCGAGCGACTATGTCCTCCCCCTGTGATCCAAGTCACCATTGCGTACATTTTGGTTGTGGACATGAGAGAACTGCCGAGACGGATACACCGCTGGAGTCTGGCCCGGCAGATGCTCGTGTTGCAGACGGTCGTGGTCGGGGTCACCGTGGCGGGGAGCGCGCTTCTGGCCTTCTCCCAGGCGGGAGACCTGCTCGGCGACGAGGCCAGCAGGAGGGCGGAGGCGGTGGCCGTCAGCGTGGCAGACTCCCCCTCGGTCCTGGCGGGCCTCGGCGACTCCGCCGTCCTGCAGCCCTACGCCGAACGGGTCCGGCTGGAGACCGGGGTCGACTTCATCACGATCATGAGCCCGAGCGGGATCCGCTACACCCACCCCAACCCCGCCCAGATCGGCGGCCATTTCCTCGGCAACACCACGCGCGCGCTGAAGGGCGAGACGTTCACCGAGACCTACACGGGCACCCTCGGCCCCTCGGTCCGCGCCGTCGCGCCGGTACGCGACTCCGACGGCACCGTGAAGGGCCTGGTCAGCGCGGGCATCACGATCGACCAGATCGGGGTGAGGACCCGGGGACAGATCGCCGGCGTCGCGCTCATCGGCCTGCTCGGCCTGTCCGTCGGCGGGATCGGCACCTACCTGGTCGGGACCCGGCTGCGCCGCCAGACCCACGGGATGGGCCCCGCCGAGCTCAGCCGGATGTACGAGTACCACGACGCGATCCTGCACGCCGTACGGGAAGGGCTGCTGCTCGTCGACGACGCGGGCAGGGTGACGTTGTGCAACGATGGCGCCGGGGAGCTCCTCGGCCTGTACGGCGACGTGAGCGGGCGGCACGTCACCGAACTGGGTCTCGCCCCTTCCCTCGCCGAGCTCCTGACGAGCGGGGAGACCCGGACCGATGAGATCCACATGACAGGAGAGCGGACGCTCGTGGTGAACGTCGCCATGGTCCGGTCGGGCAACCGCTCACTCGGAATCGCGGTCACCCTGCGCGACCACACCGAGTTGCAGTCCCTGACCGGGCAGCTCAACGCCGAACGAGGCTTCGCCGACTCCCTGCGGGCCACCGCCCACGAGTCGGCCAACCGGCTGCACACCGTCATCACCCTCGTCGAGCTGGGCCGCACCGAACAGGCGATGGCGTTCGCGACCGCGGAGATCAAGGCGGCGCAGCAGCTCACCGACCGGGTGGTGGGGGCCGTGCGCGAGCCCGTGCTCGCCGCGCTGCTGCTGGGCAAGAACGCCGAGGCCGGGGAGCGCGGCGTGGAACTGGTGATCAGCCCGGACACCGAGCTCGACGACATCGACCTGGACGACCGGGATCTGGTGACGATCCTCGGCAACCTGATCGACAACGCGGTCGACGCGGCCATGGCGGGCGCCCCGCCCGCGCGGGTGGAGGTGTCCCTGCGGGCCGACGAGACGACCTTCCTGATCAGCGTCGCCGACAGCGGCCAGGGGCTCGACCCCGCCACGGCGAGCAAGGCCTTCCAGCAGGGCTGGACCACCAAGGGCGACGGCCGGGGCCTCGGGCTGGCCATGGTCGGGCAGGCCGTGAACCGCCTGGGCGGCGTGATCGACGTGGGCAACGGGCCGGGCGCGGTGTTCACCGTACGGCTGCCGCTGCCGCGGGAAGCGCGCGTTTCATGATCTCGGTGCTGGTCGTCGAAGACGAGGAGATCACCGCCGAGGCGAACCGCCTCTTCGTGGAGCGGGTGCCCGGTTTCCGGGTGGACGGGGTGGCCAGGACCGGCGGGGAGGCGCTGCGCTTCCTGCGGCGGCACCCGGTCGACCTGATCCTGCTCGACCTCTACCTGCCCGACATGCACGGCCTGGAGGTGTGCCGGGCACTGCGGGCCGCCGGCGTGCTGTCCGACGTCATCGCGATCACCTCCGCGCGCGACCTGTCGGTGGTCAGGTCCGCGGTGTCGGTCGGGGTGGCCCAGTATCTGCTCAAGCCGTTCACGTTCGCCTCGTTGAACGAGAAACTCATGCGCTACGCGGAGTTCCGGTCGTCGGTGGACGGCTCGGGCGAGGCCAGCGGCCAGAGCGAGGTGGACCGCGCCCTCGCCACCCTGTGGGGCCCGGCGCACAATCCGCTGCCGAAGGGAATGACCCCGGCCACCCTCGACGCCATCCTGGCCGAACTGCGCAAGGCCTCCGAAGGCCTGTCCGCGCAGGCCGCGGGCACCGCGATCGGCGTCTCCCGGGTGACCGCCCGCCGCTACCTGGAATACCTCACGGAGAGCGGGATCGCCCGCAGGGTTCCGCAGTACGGCGGGCTGGGACGTCCCGAGCTGCTCTACCGGCTCCTGGAGCTCCGTACGTCATAACGGCCGCGGAACTGGTAGGACATAAGCAGTCCGCCCTGCCACCCGCGGGCTTCAGGAGTGAAGCATGCCCTTTTTCACAGCGTCATCGAGTCCGCACGGCACGGCGTTCGTCGTCCAGGCCCGCGGAGAACTCGACTACCAGCACGCCCCCGTCTTCCGCAGCGAGATGACCAAGGCCTGGGAGTCGGGAGTGTCCTCCGTGGTCGTCATCGACGTCACCGAACTCACCTTCTGTGACTCCACCGGAGTCGGAGAGCTCATCCTGAGTCTCCAGCGGAGCCAGGCCCTGGGCACCCGTCTGACCCTCGTCGGCGTCCACGGCACCTTGGAGCGGATCCTCGCCATCACCGGCCTGCGCCCCGCCTTTGAGCTCTCCCCCTCCGTCGAGGAGGCTCTGCGGGGCACCTGATCGGCCTGCCGTCCGGTCTGATCGGCCTCAACCGTGACCCATCGGGGCTCAGTGGCCGCGGTGGGCCTGGTCCATCGGCATCCGGGGCGCGTCCACGATCACATCGGAGAAGATGTCGACCACGAGGGCGACCACGCCGCCGATCGCGACGATCCCGGCCCCCACCCAGAAGAACATCCAGTTGGGGCCGAGGCACAGGGCCACGCCACCGACGGTGAACCCCGCCAGAATGATGATCACCGCAAGCCAAGACTTGGGGCTTCCTCCGTGACTACCAGCCATGATCTTTCCCGTCCTCTCCGTGGATCAGTAATGCGCGTGCGCCGTGGCGATCGCCCGGATCGGCGGCCGGTGGAGCTTCGGCAGCTCCTCCAGGTCGTACCCGGGCTTTCGATGACCGCCGGCGGAATCCTCTCCGCCTGGCCGCGCGACTTTCCGGCCCTCCGGACTGAGCGTGACCACCAGGACGCGCTCGTCCTGGCCGTCGTACCACCACCGGATATAGCCGATCATCTCAAGACGCTTCAGCAGCGAGGACAGCGTACCGGGGCCGAGCCTCAGTGGCTCGCTCAGCTCCCTGGTCGGCGGCGGTCCCGGACACCGTATCGACCGAACCGAGTCCCCGTTTGGAACGTGAGAGGATGTTCGAGTTGGCCGGGGTTGGACTGCCCGTCCAGATCAGGAGGTCCGTATGTCTGAGGTCACACCGGAACCCGAAAGTTCCGAGGATGAGCTGAAGCGCAAGTTCCGCGAGGCCCTGGAGCGCAAGAAGCTCGCCCAGACGGACGCGGGCGCCGGGGGCAAGGGGAAGAACTCCTCGAAGATCCATGGCGCCCACGGCCCGGTTGGGGGCAAGCGTTCCTTCCGCCGCAAGAGCGGCGGCTGAGCCAGACTCGATCCAGGCCTGGCTCAGCTCTGAGCCAGGCCTTTCTTCTTTCCGGTCTCTTTCCGGCCGGGGCCCGTGGCCGGAGCGGGGCCGGCGAGGCACGCGGCCGGGGTGAGGCACGCGGCCGGGGTGAGGCGCAGGACCCGCTGGTCGAAACGTACGGCCGGCGACGCACACAGGCCCTTTGGCCGTGTCGGTGACACCTAAAGGCCCTTTGGTCGAAATGTGCGACCTCCAATAGGCTGTCCACATGAATGATCATGGCGAAGACCCCAGGCCGGCCCGCGGCGCAGTCCGGGAGGTCTACCGCGTGGACCGGGCGGCGACCCTCAGCTACTCCCCCGACCTCGACGGGCTCGCCGACCCCGGTGAGATCGTCTGGGCCTGGGTCCCCTATGAGGAGGATCCGGAGCGGGGCAAGGACCGGCCCCTGCTGGTCGTCGGCCGCCACAAGCGCGAGCTGCTCGCGATGATGTTGTCCAGCCGCGGCGGCGACGACCCGGCCGAGTGGCTGGAACTCGGCCCCGGCCGCTGGGACAGGGAGAACCGCGTCTCCTACCTGCGCCTGGACCGGGTCTTCACCCTCGACGAGGACGACATCCGGCGCGAGGGCTCGATCCTGGACGGCGAGCGGTTCGTCGAGGTCGCTCTCGCCCTGAAGCGCATCCACGGCTGGTCCATCGCCAGGTAGTCACCGGCGTCCCCTCACGGCGACGTCCCTCTCACGGCGACGCCCTCTCACCGCGGCGGCGCTTCCGCTCGGGGGCACTCCCCCGAACCCGGGTTCGCGTTCCCCCCGCCCCCGCCCGCCGGGTTCGGCGTGGCCGGGCACCGGCGGCCGTCAGGCCGACTCCCTGATCACCAGGGTGGGCTCGAAGATCCGCGAGGTCACCGGCTGGTCCGGCCGCTCGATGTGGGTGAGCAGCAGCCGCCCCATCTCCGCGGCCATGTCCTCGACGGGATGGCGGACGGTGGTGAGCGACGGGCGGCAGGCCAGCGCCGCGCTGCTGTCGTCGAAGCCCACCACGGCCACGTCGCCGGGCACGCGGCGCCCGTGCTGGCGCAGCACCAGCAGCGCGCCCTGGGCCATCAGGTCGTTGGCCGCGAAGACGCCGTCGATGTCGGGGTGCTCGGCGAGCAGTCGTTCCATCGCGACCTCCCCGCTGGAAAGGGTGAAGTTGCCCTCGGCGCAGGGGAGGTAAGGATGGCCGTGGACGGCCATCGCATCCTGGAACCCCGCCAGGCGGTCCTGGGCGGCGGGCACGTCGAGCGGGCCGGATATCGTCGCCAGCCTGCGGCAGCCGCGGGCGAAGAGGTGGTCGGCGGCCAGCTTGCCCCCGGTCCGGTGCGCCACGTCGACGTAGGTGATCGGGATCGGCCGGGCCGGTCTGGCGAAGAGCACGGCGGGCAGCGAGGTGTCGGCGAGCAGCTTGGGCAGCGTGTCCTCGGTGCCGATGGAGACCAGGACGGCCCCATCGGCGTTGCCCTGGCGCAGATAGCCGATGACCTGGTCGCGGCTCTGCGGGGTGTCGGCGAACACCAGGGTCGGATAGATGCCCAGCGGGCGCAGGAAGCCGACGACGCCCCCGACCACGCGCCCGAAGAACGGATCGGCGAAGACCCGGTGGGGGAACGAGTCGTCCTCGCCTCCTCCGGCCCCGGAGACGATCAGAGCGATCGCCCCCGTCCGCCGGGTGACCAGGGAACGCGCGGCCTGGTTGGGAACGTAGCCGGTGAGGACGATCGCCTGCTTGACCCGCTCCTGGATCTCGAGATCGACGTTGCGAATTCCGTTGATCACGCGGGAGACCGTGGCGCGGGAGACTCCCGCCGTCCACGCCACGTCCTCCAGGGTGGGGGGTCCCGAGATTCTCGGGAGACCTTCGTTCAAGGGAATTCTCCTGGGGGGCGACCGGCGGTGAAACGGGAACCCTCGTGGGCGACCGTGGGAAATCCCCTCCCCGAAGGGAGGGGAGGGTGTCAGGGGGCCTTCAGCAGCATGGGAGAGCGTTCTCCGACCGGTTCGGGCCGGGACGGAGGACACGTGCCGAGGAGCGCCGTGCCGCTCAACGGCAGGTCGGCGGCCGAGCGTCCGGCGAGCACCGTGAAGGCGCCCTCCTCGGTCCGCCAGGTGCGATGCTCGGCCGACCAGTGCTGGAGGGCCCGCGCCCGGATGTCCACCGTGACGTCGACGACCTCGCCCGGCCCCGCGTCAGCCGTGGCGTAGCCGGCCAGCCAGCGCGCGGGACGGACCACCCCGGTCTCCAGCCGGGACAGATACACCTGGACGACTTCGCGCCCGGCCCGCCCGCCGGTGTTGCGCAGCCGTACCCGGACGGAGAGCGGTTCGCCGGGGGCGGCGTCCGGGGGAACGGAGAGGCTCTCGTACGACCAGGACGTGTAACCGAGCCCGTGCCCGAACCAGTACGCGGGCGGCTCGGGCCGCCGCAGCCAGGCGCGGTAGCCGATGTCCAGGCCCTCGGCGTAGGCGAGCGTCCCGCCCGTGGGGACGGTGGAGACGAGTGCCCGGTCGGCCCAGGTGGTGGGCAGCCGGCCACCGGGTTCGGCGCGGCCGAACAGGACGTCGGCGAGGCCGTGCCCGGCCTCCTGACCGGGGAACCAGCTCAGAAGTACGGCCGGCACCTCCTCGCGCCACGGCAGGAGCACGGGGCCGCCGGAGTTGACGACCACGACGGTGGCCGGGTTGGCGGCGGCCACCGCGCGGACCAGCTCGTCCTGGCGTCCCGGCAGGTCCAGGCTCCCGCGGTCGACACCCTCACTCTCGATCTCCTCCGTGGTGCCCACCACGACGATGACGGCGTCGCAGGTCCGGGCGAGCTCGACCGCGGCGGCCAGTTCCGCCTCGTCGTCACGCCGGGGCGGGTCGGCCGCCAGGACGGAGGCGACTCCGCCACCGGGGTCGAGCCGCCGCCGGGAGACGAGTTCCACGTCCCGGCCCGCGGCCATCGTGAGCCGGGCGCGCCGGTACGGCGGGGACAGGTGCACGGTGGCGGGGTCGTCGGTGTCGCGTTCCACCTCCTCGTCGACCAGGACGCGGCCGTCCGCCTCCAGGAGGACGTGGCCCCATCCGGCGACGGCCAGCTCCCAGAGGCCGTCCGTCTCCGGGCTCAGAAGCGCTCGGATCTCGACGGCGGCGGCGGAGTCGATCCGCGCCGGTTCCAGGATGCGGCCGGTCAGCCGGTGCTCGGCGTGGATCTCGGCGCCGTCGGCGTCCAGCAGCCGGACCAGGACGCCGGGTTCACCGGTCAGCGGGTTGCGGGCGTTGTCCGTGCCCAGCGGAGTGGGCCGGTCCCGGGGGTGCGCGCCGGAGCAGTGGACCACCTCCGCCGTTCCGGACAGCGCATCGCGGATGCCGTCGAGAGGGGTCGAGACGGAGAGGGGGTAGACCCCCGCGCTGCCGCCGCCCTGGATCCGGACGGCGGCGGCGTTCGGCCCGAGCACGGCGACCCTGCGCAGGCGCGAGGGATCCAGGGGAAGCAGTGAGTCCTCGTTGCGCAGGAGCACGGTGCCCGCGGCGACGGCCCGGCGCAGCAGCGCGCGGGCGGGGCCGTGGTCTTCGTGTGGGGCGGGGTCCGAGGCGGCCGCGTGGCCGTCCGCCGGGAGGCCGGGATCGAGCGCGCCGACCCGGAAGGCCAGCCGGAGCAGGCGCCGCACCTTGTCGTCGATCGCGGCCTCCGGCACGTCGCCCGCGCGCACCGCGGCGACCAGCGCCTCCCCCCAGGGGCCCTGCGGTCCCGGCATCGCGAGGTCCTGCGCGGCGCGGGCGGCGGGAGTGGTGGAGCGGACGCCTCCCCAGTCCGAGACGACCACCCCGTCGAAGCCCCACGCCGCCTTGAGCGGGTCGGCGAGCAGGGGGTTCTCCGACATCGTGGTCCCGTTCACCCCGTTGTAGGCCGACATGACGGCCCAGACGCCCGCCTCCACCGCGGCCTCGAACGGCGCCAGGTACAGCTCGCGCAGGGTCTGCTCGTCGATGCGGGCGTCGAGGGTGAGCCGTTCGGTCTCGGAGTCGTTGGCGACGTAGTGCTTGGCGGTGGCCGCCACCCCGCCGGCCTGGACGCCGCGGATGCAGGCGGCGCCGATCCGGCCGGTCAGCAGGGGGTCCTCGGAGTAGCACTCGAAATGGCGCCCGCCGAGCGGCGAGCGGTGCAGGTTGAGCGTCGGGGCGAGCAGGACGTGCACGCCCTTGCGCCGCGCCTCGGCGGCGAGCAGCCCGCCCAGCAGCCGGACCAGATCGTCGTCCCAGGTCGCGGCCAGCGCGGTCGCCGAGGGCAGGGTCAGGGAGGGGCTCCGTTCGTCCCACCCCTCCCCGCGCACACCGGCCGGGCCGTCGGAGGTGACCATGGCCCGCAGCCCGATGCCCGGCTCGGCGTGGGTGGACCACACGGTCGCCCCGGTGAGCAGCCGTACTTTCCGCTCCAGGTCCAGCTTCTCCACCAGGCGGTCGAGTTCGTCGATGATCACATGGTTTCCCTTCGCTGTTGGAGAGCGCTCTCCGACGTGTTCCCAGCGTCACCGCCCCGATGGGCGCTGTCAATGCCCGGGATCGCGGCGCGGAGGCCGGCGCGTCCTCCGGGGAACCTCTCCGTGTCGAGGGGGCACGTGCCCGGCCCCGGTCGCCGGGAACCGGGGTCCGGGCCCCCGGGGCCGGGGCCGGGCACGCGCGGTCAGGGGAGCTCGAAGTTCTCCGTGAGGGCGGCGCCGCGGTGCGGCTTGTACAGGTCGTAGCCGCGCGGGTTGCACTGGAGGCCACCGTTGATGCAGTGGGTCACCAGGGCGTCGAGGATGGCGGGGTTGTCCCACGCGTTGAAGAAGTCGTAGTGCCAGGTGTAGCCGCGCCCGCTGGCCAGCCGCGCCTGCGACAGATCACCGCTCGCGGGGAAGGCGATCTTGAACTCCAGCATCGGCACCGCCACCGGGTGGGTGGCCGGGCAGTAGCCGTCGGCGGGATAGGACATGTGACTCTTGTGGTTGGGGCTGTCGAGGTTGACGCCGTCCCAGCAGCTCGGCGCCTGGTAGCGGACGTTCACCTGGCTGCCCGCCACACAGGACGTCGGGATGTCCCAGCTGCGGGAGATGTCGCCGCATTCGAAGCCCTCGACGGTGCCCGGGGAGTCACGGAACTCCGCCAGCGTCGCGGTCGGGCTGCCGACGACGAAGCGCAGGCCCTGGGGGAAGGGTTGCACCTGCCAGTAGTCGAGGATGCCGGACTTGTAGTAGATGACCTGGTTGCCGGTCGGCTCGATGAGCTGGCTGCCCTTGTAGAAGCTCGGGAACCAGTAGGCCGACCTGTCGTGCGGGTTGGTGCACGAGGTGCCGCCGCCGAGGAGGGACGACGCCGTGCTGCTCGCGTTGGTCGTCCTGTTGCCGACGAAGGTGTGCATGTGCGAGGCGCCGGGCAGGCCGGGGTAGACGATCGGGTCGTCGGGCCGGTTCGCCGTCGGGGAGCAGTTGGCCTGGAACTCGTGGTGCGTCACCTCGTCGGTGAACGTCGGCTTCGGCCGCGGAGTGGTCCCCGCGCCGCCGGTGCCGTACACCTTGAACTCCCACAGCGAGTAGCCGTAGCCGGTGCCGCGGGCGGTGCCGTACATCCGCACGTACCGGCCGGAGCCGGAGACGTTGAGGGTCTGGGTGCCGCCGGCGCCGGTGGTGGTGGAGTAGAGGTCGGTCCAGGGGGAGGAGCCGCTGGAGACCTGGATCTTGAACGCCCTGCCGTAGGCGCCCTCCCAGCCGAGGACGACCTGGGAGACCGTCGCGGTGGCGCCGAGGTCGACCTGGAGCCACTGCGGGTCGGCGGCGGCGCTGGACCACCGGGTCGCGTTGTTGCCGTCGAAGGCAGCCCCGGCTCCGTAGCCGCCCCCTTCGGTGGAGGAGGCGGTCGCGGGCCGTCCCTGCGAGAGCAGGGCGTCCGCCGCGACGGCGGGGGTGATGATCGCCAGGGCGGCCGCGACGAGCGCGGTCACCGTGACGGCGATCAGGCCCAGGCGGAATCCGACCGGACTTCGGGATGAGTGCATGCCCTCTCCTTGGGTGGGGGTGACCGTTGGGAACGGCGGATGGGAGAGCGCTCTCCGTTCAGCTTGTTCCTCGCCCTCACGGCTTGTCAAGAAGAGGATGACTGAAACTGAAATATGCCGTTCACGTCTTTGATACGAGTCGTCCACGGGTCTCCGCCACCCAGAAAGGGGGCCTTACCTGTGGAAAAGCGTTTTTAGCGGCACTTACGGCGCGTCGAGGTTTCCGGCGCGTCAAACGGCGCGTTTCGAACCCGTGCGGGAAAGAGCCTTGACACTGTCCGATTTCCAGGGGCACCCTCGGTTACGGAGAGCGCTCTCCTCCCCCTGCCCGTCCTGGTACGGCAGGCACCCCCTTTGTGAGGAGAGATCGTGCATCCAGCTCGTAGTTCGGGCCGGTTCCGGTTGGGCCTGGTCATCGCCGCCCTGGCGAGCCTGGTCGTTTCCGGTCTGGCGTTCATCAGCCCGGCGTCGGCCGCCGACGGTCTGCTGTCGCAGGGCAGGCCGGCGACGGCCTCGTCGTCCGAGGGCGCCGCCTACAACGCGTCGGCGGCGGTCGACGGAAACCTGACGGGCACCCGGTGGGCCAGCTCGTTCAGCGACCCGCAGTGGTTCCAGGTCGACCTCGGCGCGACGGCGACGATCAGCCGGGTCGTGCTGACCTGGGAGACCGCGTACGGCAGGGCATTCAAGATCCAGACCTCCGCCGACGCCTCCTCCTGGACCGACGTCTACTCCACCACCACCGGCACCGGCGGCACCCAGACGCTGGACGTGACCGGCTCCGGCCGGTACGTGCGGATGTACGGCACCGCCCGCGGCACCGGCTACGGCTACTCGCTGTGGGAGTTCCAGGTCTACGGCAGCACGGGCGGTCCCCAGGAACCGGAGGAGCCCGAGGAGCCCGGCACCTGGACCGAGGTGTGGAAGGACGACTTCACCGGACCCGCCGGCACCTCCCCCTCGGCCGCGGGCTGGATCCTGCGCACCGGAACGCAGTATCCCGGCGGTGCCGCGAACTGGGGCACCGGCGAGGTCGAGACCATGAGCGCCTCGACGGCCAACGTCTTCCTGGACGGCGCCGGCAACCTGAACATCAAGGCGATCAAGGACGGCGCGGGCAACTGGACCTCCGGCCGGATCGAGACCCAGCGCACCGACTTCGCGCCGCAGCCGGGCGAGATGCTCCGGTTCAGCGCCCGGCTCAAGCAGCCCGACGTCGCGAACGCCCTGGGCTACTGGCCCGGCTTCCGGGCGACCGGCGCCGCCTACCGGGGCAACCACAACAACTGGCCGTCCGTCGGCGAGACCGACATCATGACCGGCGTCAACGGCCGCGACCAACTGGCCAACACCCTGCACTGCGGCACCGCCCCCGACGGGGTGTGCAACGAGTACAACGGCCGCACCAGCGGCTTCGCCACCTGTGAGGGCTGCCGGAGCGGCTACCACGAGTACAGCCAGGTCATCGACCGCACCAAGACCGACGAGGAGGTCCGCTTCTACCTCGACGGCAGGCAGACCTGGGTCGTGCGCCAGAGCCAGGTCGGCGTCACCGCGTGGCGGGCCGCCCTCCACCACGGCTTCTACCTCCGCCTCGACCTGGCCATCGGCGGCTCGCTGCCAGGAGCGCTCGCGGGCGTCACGACGCCGGTCGCCGCCACCACCTCCGGCGGTGTGCTGAGCGTGGACCAGGTCTCGGTCTCCCGGCAGGCCGGCACCGTCCCCGTCGCCATGACCGACCCGGCCACCCCCGCCGGGCCGAGCACGGTCAGGGTCACCGGTTCGCAGGGCAACTGGCAGCTCCAGGTGAACGGCTCACCCTACGAGATCAAGGGCATGACCTACGGCCCGCCGCAGGCCGCGGCCGACGGCTACATGCGCGACCTGAAGGCCATGGGCGTCAACACGATCCGCATCTGGGGCGTCGACGCCAGCACTCCGGCGCTGCTCGACAGGGCCGCGCAGCAGGGCATCAAGGTCGTCGTCGGGCACTGGCTCAACCAGGGCGCCGACTACGTCAACGACACCGCGTACAAGACCGCGGTGAAGAACGAGATCGTCGCCCGGGTCAACGAGCTCAAGGGCCGCCAGGGCGTGCTCATGTGGGACGTCGGCAACGAGGTCATCCTCACCATGCAGGACCACGGCCTGCCGGCCGACGTGGTCGAGCAGCGGCGGGTGGCGTACGCGAGGTTCGTCAACGAGGTGGCGCAGGCGATCCACGCCGCCGACCCCAACCACCCGGTCACCTCCACCGACGCCTACACCCACGCCTGGACCTATTACAAGGCCCACTCCCCCGCCCTGGACCTGCTCGCGGTCAACTCCTACGGCGCCATCCACACCGTGAAGCAGGACTGGATCAACGGCGGGTACACCAAGCCGTACATCGTCACCGAGGCCGGGCCCGACGGCGAGTGGGAGGTTCCCAACGACGTCAACGGCGTGCCCAGCGAGCCGACCGACCTGCAGAAGCGGGCCCAGTACACCGCCAGCTGGAACGCGATCAAGGGTCACCCGGGCGTCGCGCTCGGCGCGACCGAGTTCCACTACGGCCTGGAGAACGACTTCGGCGGGGTGTGGCTCAACACCACCACCGGCGGCTGGCGCAGGCACGGCTACCACGCGCTCAAGGCGGCCTACACCGGGCAGCCTCCGGCGAACACTCCCCCCGAGATCACCTCGATGACGGTCGGCTCGCAGACCGCCGTCCAGGCCGGGAAGACCTTCACCGTCGAGGTCGCCGCGACCGACCCGAACAGCGACCTGATCCGCTACAACCTGATGTTCAGCAACAAGCACATCAACGGCAACCGCGGCCTCGACAACGTCCGGTTCACCCAGACCGGCCCCGGCAGGTTCACGGTGACCGCACCGGAGCAGATGGGCGTGTGGAAGGTGTACGTGTACGCCTTCGACGGGCACGGCAACGCCGGCATCGAGCAGCGGTCGTTCCGCGTGGTCCCCCCGGTGGTCACCGGGACCAACGTGGCGCTCGGCAAGCCGACCACCGCCTCCTCCTACCAGGCGACCGGCGACGGCGGCCCGTTCACCCCCGGCCGGGCCACCGACGGCAGCTTCACCTCCCGCTGGGCCAGCGAGTGGGCCGACCCGCAGTGGATCCAGGTGGACCTCGGCGCGACCACCGCGATCAGGAGCGTCCAGCTCGGCTGGGAGGCCGCGTACGGAAAGGCCTACCAGCTCCAGACCTCGGTCAACGGCACGACCTGGAACACCGTCCACTCGACCACGACCGGCGACGGCGGGTTCGACTCCGTCGACCTCAACGCGCCGGCCAGGTACGTCCGGCTGAACCTCACCCAGCGCGGCACGGCGTACGGCTACTCGCTCTACGAGTTCGGCGTCTACGGCTAGCGCCGCGTGGGACGCCCTGCCCCGTGGACCGTCTCACGCCGTCCGCGGGGCAGGGCCGCACTCCGGTCCTCGCTCACGTCCGGCCGGAGGCGGGCCGTTCTCAGAGGTGCGGGATCTCGTGGTTGGCCTGGAAGAGCCCGCCGGGGTCGACGGCCTTGCGGATGCGGAGCAGCTCCTCCCAGGTCGGGGCGTCGTAGCCGGTCGACGGGTCCACGGGCTCCTCCTGGAAGTTCAGGTACTGCCGCCCGCGTGAGTAGGGCGCCATCGCGGTGACCACCCGCTCACAGTCGGCGACGGTCCGCTCTGCGAGCTCGCCCACCATCATGCCGCCGGTGATGAGCTGGAACCGGCCGTCCAGCCTCGCCGTCGCGCCCGCGCCGGGCTGTGAGCGCCCGAGCGCCCCTCCGAGCTGGCGCAGCTCCGCCTTCATGAAGAGCGAGTTGCCGGAGTCGGCGCCGGCGACCTCGATCAGCCGGTCCACGGCGGCCGGCGGCAGCTCGTCGAGCAGCGACGACCGCCCGCCGCCCGGCGTGGGCCGCTCCGGGTCCAGGTGAAGCCGCATCAGCGACGCGGCCGGCACCCGTCCGAACGTGTCCGTCTCGGGTCCGAGCTCCCGCAACGGCGCCAGGATCCGCTCCGCCTCGGCGTCGTCCGCCAGCACGGCGCCGTCGACGACGACCAGCCGGCGACCGCGGAACGGCTCCGGGATCTCGGGGATCGGCGGGTACTCCAGGTGCCGGTAAGACGTGGTGACCGCGTCGGGCGCGTCCGCGGCCCACCGCGCCCATCGGCTCAGCACCCGGTGCGCGTCCCGCAGGTCCCAGACCAGCATGCCGGCGTACGCGGTCTCGATCGGGTAGAGCGTGAACTCGATAGCCGTCACCACTCCGAAGTTGGCGCCGCCGCCCCCGCGTACCGCCCAGAACAGCTCCGGCTCGTGCTCGGCGTCGACCCGGGTCGGCGAGCCGTCCGCGGTGACCAGTTCGACGGCGGTCACGCTGTTGGAGGCCAGCCCCAGCGACCGGCCGTACCAGCTGACGCCCCCGCCGAGCGAGTAGCCGACCACACCGGCGTCCGGCGACGATCCGTGCAGAGCGGCCAGGCCGTACGCCGCGGCCGCGTCGACCACGGCCGACCACAGGACACCGGCCTCGGCCCGGGCCCGGCGGGCGCCGGCGTCGATCTCGATCCCGGTCATCCCGGACATGCGCGTCAGCACGCTGCCGCTCAGGTCACCGAGCGGGTGGGCGTTGTGCCCGGTACCCAGCGGCGCGACGCGCAGCCCGGCGGCCGCCGCGGCCCGGACCACGGCCGCGACCTCCGCGGCGTCGGCCGGGAAGGCCACCGCGGCGGGACGCAGGTCGACGGCGAGCGCCCAGGTCGTCCGGGCGCGATCGTATTCCTCGTCACCGGGCAGGTGGACGCCTCCGCTGGCCGTACCGCGCAGTGACGACAGGTCTCGTCCGGCCCTCTTGGGCCGTTTGTCCTCGGTGTTCACGTGCTGTCCCCCCGGACGTGAGTCAATCATCGCGCGTCAACTGTCACCGGCCGCGCGTCCCGTTACCAGGGGAGAGTCCTGCCCCGGCTACGACCTGGCGGCCGTCGGCGCCCATCTGCTCCACCGGTTCGCGGCGGAGGCCGCCTCGACCGTCCGTGAGATTCCTGGCACCGAGCGTGCTCGCGGGGGTGGATCCGGGACGGCCGCCGACGGCGGCCGTGAAACTTTTTCGGGTCCGGCCCGCCCGGACCCGAACGCCGCGTGCGGGCCCGGATCCGGGCCGCGAACCGCTCACCCGGCGCCCCCGCCGGCCACGCTCCGGTGGTCGATCAGGGGATCTGCCAGGCAGAATGGCGAGGTGAGCTCCGACGAACTAGCCCATTTCCTGCGTTCCCGGCGGGCGGCGATACAACCCGACGAGATCGGTTTGGGCACCCGGTCGCGTCGGCGTACTCAAGGGCTCCGGCGCGAGGACGTCGCCGAGCTGGCCACCGTGTCGGCCGACTACTACCGCCGCCTGGAACAGGCCCGCATCGGGCCGCCGTCGCCGCAGGTCCTGGAGACCCTGGCGCGAGCTCTGCGCCTGACCGCCGACGAACGCGACTACCTGTACCGGATCGCCGGCAGGGAACCGCCCTCGCGGCCCGCGCTCAGCCGGCACGTCGCTCCCGCGCTGCGGCAGCTCGTCGACGGCCTGGGCGACTCCCCGGCCCAGGTCATGACGCTCCTCGGTGAGACGATCATCCAGAACCCGATGGCCGCCGCCCTGCTCGGCGACCACTCGGTCTACACCGGTGACGCCCGCAACAGCACCTACCGCTGGTTCACCGACCCGGCCTCGCGCTCGATCCACCCGCCCGAGGATCACGAGGAGGAGAGCCTCTCCCGGGTGGCCGAGCTGCGTGCGAGGTCGGTGGAGGTCGGCGACCCGGAGGCCGACCGGCTCATCGGCACGCTCCGCGTCCGCAGCGCCGAGTTCGAGCGGATATGGCGGGAACAGCGAGTGGCGGTCTGCCGGTCCGGCACCAAGGCCCTGGTGCACCCCCGGGTCGGCGTGCTCGAACTGGAATGCCAGATCCTCAGGACCGAGGGCCTCGGGCAGCTGCTCGTCGCCTTCACCGCGGCCCCCGGCAGCCGCGCGGCCGGACAGCTGCGCGAGCTCTCGCTCGTCCACGCCGGATAACACCGCCCCGTACGGTCCGGGTCTCACCGTGGCGGCCCGAACCAGGTGGTCAGCGCCTCGCCGAGGCCGTCGCGTCCGCCCGCCCAGGCCACGTACCCGTCGGGCCGTACCAACAGGGCGCCCGTGTCCGGCGCGGCCTCGGCGGAGGCCGCTCGCACCCGGTCCCGGTGTCTCGCCACGGCCTCGCCCGGCCAGGTCTGCCCGGGCGGTCCGACGAGGAGTCCCCGGCCGTCCGCCAGCAACCCGCCTGCCGGGCCCGCCGTGTCCCCCGCCTGTCCGCCCGGCGTCAGCCCTTCCAGAGCCGGGACGAACCGGCCGACCGGAGACTCGGCGGCATCGGGCGCGTAGCGCACGTCCGTGCCCTCGACCATCGCCGAGAAGTACCGCCTGGCGTCCGGCAGTTCCAGCACCTCGGTGAGCACCTCCCGCAGCGCGTCCGCCTGCGCCCCCGGCCGCATCAGCGCCACCTGCGCCCGGGTGTTGCGCAGCACGCGGGCGGCCGCCGGGTGCCGCTCGGCGGTGTAGGTGTCCAGCAGGCTGTCGGGGGCCAGCCCGCGCGCCACCAGGGCGAGTTTCCATCCCAGGTTGACGGCGTCCTGCAGGCCGAGGTTGAGCCCCTGTCCGCCGATGGGCGAGTGGACGTGCGCCGCGTCTCCGGCCAGCAGGATCCTGCCTTCGCGGTAGGTGTCGGCGTGCCGGGTGTTGTCGCTGTAGCGGATCCCGGTCTCCAGCCGGGTGACGACCACGTCGACGCCGGTCACGCGGCGCAGGCTGTCCTGCAACTCCCCGGCCGTCATCGGCGCGTCCCGCTCGTCCGGCCCGCCGTCGAACTCGATGGTGGCGATCTCGCCGGGCACCAGCGACAGGTTCACCAGCCCGCCGGGGCCGCGCAGGGATGAGGTGACGGCGCCGGGATCGGCCAGCTCGGCCACCGCGGTCCGGCCCGTCATGGTCGCGGACGTGCCGGAGAAGACGAATCCGGCCCGCTTGCGCACCACGCTCCGTCCGCCGTCGCATCCGACCAGGTACGCCCCGCGCACCACCTGCCCGTCGGCGAGCGTGGCGGCGACGCCGCTCTCGTCCTGGGTCACGTCCGTCACCTGGCAGCCCTGGCGGACCGTGACCCCGAGCTCGGCGGCCCGCGTGGCCAGCATGCCTTCGAGCCGATGCTGCTTGAGCATGAGGTATTCGGCGCCGCCGCCCGGCTCCAGCAGCGGGATCCCGCTGAAGTGCCCTCTGACCATGCCCTTGTGGACCAGCTCGGCCATGAGGGCGACGATGTCGGCCTCCGGGGGCGGAGGGGCTGTCACGGCGTCGCCCGGCTCGCGACGCGGACGGAGTTCGTCGAACATCGTCCGCTGCGCCTCGGCCAGCCGACCGGCCAGGCCGCGCAGCGCCAGCGATTGCAGGGTGCGCGCGTTGAGCGAGCGAAGACCGAGGCTGCGCGTTCTGCACTCCTCGCCCGAAGCGGCCTCCAGGACGAGCACCTCGGCCCCGGACAGCGACAGCTCGCAGGCCAGCAGCAGGCCGACGGGCCCACCGCCGACGATGATGATCGCGTCAGTCATCCCGACTCCTCTTACTTACGGTGTATATGTACGGTGTAAGTAGAACACATACGGCGTAAGCTTTGTCAAACGACCCGGAGGAAAGGACGGCTGGATGGCACGGCGCGAGCCGTTGAACAGGCAGAGGGTTCTCGACGCGGCCCTGGAGCTGGCCGACAGGGAGGGCCTGGAGGGCCTGTCCATGAGACGCCTGGCCAAGACGCTCGGCGTTGAGGCGATGTCGCTCTACAACCACGTCTCCAACAAGGCCGATCTCATCGACGGCATCGTGGAGCGCGTGTTCGAGCAGGTCGAGCCGCCGGACCGGGCCCTGCCGTGGCCGGAGCAGGTGCGGACGACGGCGCTGAACATGCACCGGATCTTCGGTCGCCACCCCGTGGTCCCGCTGGCGCTGGCCACCGACCGGTCCAATCCGACCTCGCCTCAGGTGATGAGGGCTCTGGACGGACTGGTGGGGGCGTTGTTCGACGCCGGTTTCGACGAACTGGGCGCCTGGAGGGCGCTCGGGGCGATAAACGGGCTGCTGTTCGGCGCGCTGCTGCTGTCGACGGGTGGGTTCACCGGCGCCCCCGGGGTGCACGCGGGCGAGGAACAGGTCGGGGTCTACATCCGGCGGCTCGACCCGGCGCGGCTGCCGCACTTCAGCAGGCTGCTGCACTGGACGACGGAAGGCGGCGTGGACCCGGCCGCCGACTTCGAGCAGGCTCTGGACATGTTGATCCAAGGACTGGTGGAGACGGCGAAAAGCGGTCACCCGGCCACCGGATGACACTCCGATCCCGCGGCGTGCGCCCGCCGCCGGCCCGGCCGCGCGCTGCCGTGCGGTCGACGGCGCGGATGCGGCCGCGCGCGGGGCTGGGGGTGGGTGTAGAGGCCGGCATCTGCGCCCGCACGATCCAACCGGCCGGGGCGGGCCGCGCTCCGGCCGACCGGACCCACTAACGCCGTTCACCGTTCGGTTGCTGCTCAAGCCCCGCGTACTGTGCCACGCCATCGCCGAACGACCAGTCGATCGACTCGTTCTCGGTGATCCTGACGAATACGTTGCGCGGCTCGGTGCCGGCGTACCCCAGGGCGAGATCGGCGATCCTGCGGTAGAGGGCCCGCTTCTGATCCGCCGTCCGGCCAGAGCGCATGGTGATGGAGACGAACACGAGGTCGTCGTCACGGCGCACGCCTGGGTAGTCGCCGTAGCGGACCACGCCCTGCGTACCGTCGTGGCTGGTGAGCACCTGGAACAGGTCGTTGTACGGGATGCCGATGGTCTCCACCAGGGCGTCATGCACGGCCTGGCCCAGGGCTTCCAGCCGCCTGCCATCCGCGCGGAGCGCATCGATGCGCACAAAGGGCATGAAGTCGTCCTTTCACAAAATTCAATGCGCGTGGACGGCGAGCAGGCTGAGCGCGCCGTCCACGGCCAGTGCGTACACCTGCGGGTCGGCGGCGGCGCGGGCCAGCACGTATCCGCCCTGGAGCACCGCGACCAGCGCCGTGGCGGTGGCCGCCGGATCGAGCGCGGCGTCCATCTCCCCGTTCTCCCGCGCTTCGGTGAGGGCGCCGGTGAACCGTACGCGCAGCCAGGCGAAGACCGCTTCGACCGGGCAGCGCAACTCCGGATCGGCCATCACGTCCGGGTCCTGGGTGAGCCGGCCGACCGGGCAGCCGCGCAGCGCGTCCCGTTCCCGGCGCAGGTACGCGGTGATCCGCTCGATCGAGGTCCCGGGTCCTGAGAACACTGCCTCCGCGCGGTCGCGTAGTTCCTCGGCGCTGCGCGTGATCGCGACCAGCGCCAGGTCCGGCTTGCCGCGGAAATGGTGGTACATGCTGCCCTGGCCTGTGCCGGACCGCTGCTGGATCGCCTTCGGCGAGGTACCCACGTACCCGCGTTCCCACAACAGCTCGCGGGTGCTCTCGATGAGCCGTTCCTTCGTATCCATTCGCATCAGTGTACATACCAGTAGGTACAGAAGCATCCCCTGGTTGCCACCACTCCCCGGAGACGACCGGGCGCCCCGCCACGTCCGCGATCAAGTCCTTCTGCGGAGTGGCTCGGAAGGGCGCCCGGATCGCCGTCGACGCCGCGTCTCAGAAGTGGAAGCCGCCGGGCGGGCACCAACGGCGACTGCGACAGCGCCCAGCACCAGGCGACCTGGTCGTACTACTCCAGCAGCAGCGGCGAGCGCACCGAACTCTGCCTCGAAGGCCGGTACCGCAGCGGTGACTGCCTGCTCGCCCACCAGGACAGCGACAACTCCGCCAGCATCGCGATGCTGTCATCCGTGAACTGCACGGACAGGCAGGTCCCCAGAGCGTACAACGACATCTTCGTCATCACGGCCGTCTACCGGGCAACGGCGAGCACCACCACCGCGGACTGCCGTGCCGGGCAGTACGACACGAACACCTACTGGTCTCAGAAGGTGGACGACGGCGCCACACTGCTGTGTCTGAAGGCATACGACTGAGCCCGCTGCGGCCGGCGGGGGCTGGTAGCACAGCCGTGTTTCGTGACCCGGCACCCACACCTGGAGATCCTCAGACGTCACCACGTCCGTCGTGCGGCGCGACCACAGATCACGAAACGTGGCTGTGGCACTAGTGCAACGTTCCTCATTGCATGTTGCGTTTGCCTCTGGTCAGCGGTCCTGACCAGGGGCATCGTGGATGGTGGGGAGGTGATGCTGTCATGCCGAAACTGCTGCACGCCCGGACACCGCGTGATGGCGAGGAAGAGCGTCAGATCCGCAGGCTCGCCGGTGCCCGACATGCCCCTGCCGACTGGATTCAACGTGCTCAGATCGTCGTGTTGAGCTGGGAGGGGATGCGCGGCCCGGCGATCGCCGCCCGGCTGGGCTGTCACCCGGAGACGGTGCGCCGCCGGGTGCGCCGGTTCAACGCCGAAGGCATCGACGGGCTCGGTGATCGGCCCGGGCCCGGCCGTAGACCGCGGATCACTCAGGCCGAGCGATCGCGGATCATCGCGCTGGTCAAGACGACGCCGCCGGGGCGGTTGCGCTGGCGGCCCTGGGGGGAGTTGGAGGCTGACGATGAGGAGGGGCCAGCGGTGTGGACCCTGGATGCCCTGACCGCCGCCGCCCGTGAGCAGGGCATCAACATTGCCCGCTCCCAGGTGCGCCGGATCCTGCTGAAGGAAGGGGTGAGATGGCGCCGCACCCGATCCTGGACCATGAGCAAGGACCCGGACTTCGCCGCAAAAGAACACAGGTCGTCGGCCTGTACACCGACCCGCCGCCCGGCGCGGTCGTCGTCTGCGCCGACGAACTGGGGCCGGTAACCCCGCGCACGTTCCCGCCCGCGCCCGCCTGGTCACCCGACGGCCACCGGATCAAAGCGTCGCTGGAGTACTTTCGCGGCCCTGACAAGACCTGGGTATACGGCGCGCTTCGTGTTGCCGACGGTACTGCGGTCACGATGACCGCCTCGTCTCGCAACAGCTTCTTCTACCAGCGGTTTCTCCAGCAGGTCGAGGAGGCCAATCCCGGCGAGAACGATATCTGGGTCATCGCCGACAACCTCTCCAGCCATGACAGTCTGGCCACCCGGACCTGGCTGGCCGATCACCCGCGGATCCGGCACGCGTTCATCCCGGTCGGCGCCTGCTGGCTCAACCTGCAGGAGGCGTGGTGGCGGATCTTCCGTCACCACGCGCTGGCCGGAGTGTCCTTCGCTGACGGCAGGGACATCGACCACGCCACTCGCATCGCCACCGCCCAGCTCAACCAGCGGGCTAAACCTTGGGTCTGGGGACGGCCACCACCAGCTCCCAGGCACCTACGCCGTCAGTTCACCTACAGCATTTGAGGAACGTTGCACTAGTACTACAGTCATGTTTCGTGATCTATAGTTTGTCTTGTGTCGGATGTAGTGACGTCTGAGGATCTGCAGTCTTGGGCAGCAGGGCTGGATGGATTGTTCGCGCGGGTCGCGAGTCGGTTCGGTCGGGTAGAGCCGCGTCGGCAGGCGCGGGCATATCTCGTCGGGCTACTGGCGCCGGTGGAGCGTAAGAACGGCTGGCAACTGGCGGAGGCCGCAGGTGATTCCCACCCTCATCGGATGCAGCGATTGCTGAACAACGTGCGGTGGGATCCTCGAGATGTCCGCATTGACCTGCGTGATTATGTGATCGAGCAGCTTGGGGATCCGGGCGGCGTGCTGATCGTGGATGAGACCGGGTTCGTCAAGAAGGGCACCCGATCGGCCGGGGTTCAGCGGCAGTATTCAGGGACAGCGGGCCGGGTGGAGAACTGCCAACTCGGGGTGTTTCTCGCGTACGCGACGCCACGAGGGCGGGCGTTGATGGATGCCGAGCTGTATATGCCGAAGTCCTGGCTGAGCGACCGGGATCGCTGCGAGCAGGCCGGCGTCCCGAAGGAGGTGGGGTTCGCCACCAAGCCGGCGCTGGCGGCAGCGATGCTGGGCCGGGCCCTGGAAGGCGGAGTACCCGCTTCCTGGGTGACCGCGGACGAGGCGTACGGCCAGGATCACAAGTTCCGTCTCTACCTGGAGAAACGCAAGGTCGGGTATGTGGTCGCCGTACCCAAAAGTCAGTCGGTCGGCGCTGGCATCGGTTACGGCAACACCGGCTCACGAGCTGATGCGGTGACCGCAGATGCGCCTGAGCAGGCGTGGAAACGCCTGTCGGCGGGCGAGGGGACCAAGGGACTGAGGTTGTATGACTGGGCGATGGCGACCCTGCCGCCCCACTCGGAGGATCACCTCGGCGGACCCGGCGGCTTCCAGCGGTGGCTGCTGGTGCGCCGCAGCCTTACGCCCAATGACCGGGGCGAGCTGGAACTGGCCTTCTATCTGTGCTTCGGACCCACAGACACCACCCTGGACCAGCTCATTCGCATCGCCGGCGCCCGCTGGGCGATCGAGGAATGCTTCCAATCGGCCAAGAACGAAGTCGGCCTGGACCAGTACCAGGTCCGCCGCTACGACGGCTGGCACCGCCACATCACCTTGGCCATGCTCGCCCACGCCTACCTCGCCGTCACCGCTGCCAACGCCCCAAAAGCACGCGCGGCCTGGTCCCCCTCACCCCAGCCGAGATCCGTCGTCTCCTGGCACACCTGACCAGCGCCGCCATCCACCCGATCGATCAGATCCTTCAACGGGCTCTCACCTGGTCGCACAACCGACGCGCCCACCAAGCCCGCGCCCGCAGCAGCCACTATTGGAAACGCTGGCTCCGCCACAACAAGATCCAGTTATAGATCACGAAACATGACTGTAGTACTAGTGCAACGTTCCTCATTGCATGTTGCGTTTGCCTCTGGTCAGCGGTCCTGACCAGGGGCATCGTGGATGGTGGGGAGGTGATGCTGTCATGCCGAAACTGCTGCACGCCCGGACACCGCGTGATGGCGAGGAAGAGCGTCAGATCCGCAGGCTCGCCGGTGCCCGACATGCCCCTGCCGACTGGATTCAACGTGCTCAGATCGTCGTGTTGAGCTGGGAGGGGATGCGCGGCCCGGCGATCGCCGCCCGGCTGGGCTGTCACCCGGAGACGGTGCGCCGCCGGGTGCGCCGGTTCAACGCCGAAGGCATCGACGGGCTCGGTGATCGGCCCGGGCCCGGCCGTAGACCGCGGATCACTCAGGCCGAGCGATCGCGGATCATCGCGCTGGTCAAGACGACGCCGCCGGGGCGGTTGCGCTGGCGGCCCTGGGGGGAGTTGGAGGCTGACGATGAGGAGGGGCCAGCGGTGTGGACCCTGGATGCCCTGACCGCCGCCGCCCGTGAGCAGGGCATCAACATTGCCCGCTCCCAGGTGCGCCGGATCCTGCTGAAGGAAGGGGTGAGATGGCGCCGCACCCGATCCTGGACCATGAGCAAGGACCCGGACTTCGCCGCAAAAGAACACAGGTCGTCGGCCTGTACACCGACCCGCCGCCCGGCGCGGTCGTCGTCTGCGCCGACGAACTGGGGCCGGTAACCCCGCGCACGTTCCCGCCCGCGCCCGCCTGGTCACCCGACGGCCACCGGATCAAAGCGTCGCTGGAGTACTTTCGCGGCCCTGACAAGACCTGGGTATACGGCGCGCTTCGTGTTGCCGACGGTACTGCGGTCACGATGACCGCCTCGTCTCGCAACAGCTTCTTCTACCAGCGGTTTCTCCAGCAGGTCGAGGAGGCCAATCCCGGCGAGAACGATATCTGGGTCATCGCCGACAACCTCTCCAGCCATGACAGTCTGGCCACCCGGACCTGGCTGGCCGATCACCCGCGGATCCGGCACGCGTTCATCCCGGTCGGCGCCTGCTGGCTCAACCTGCAGGAGGCGTGGTGGCGGATCTTCCGTCACCACGCGCTGGCCGGAGTGTCCTTCGCTGACGGCAGGGACATCGACCACGCCACTCGCATCGCCACCGCCCAGCTCAACCAGCGGGCTAAACCTTGGGTCTGGGGACGGCCACCACCAGCTCCCAGGCACCTACGCCGTCAGTTCACCTACAGCATTTGAGGAACGTTGCACTAGGTGGACTTCCGGATGACCAGTTCCGTGGGGAGGATCGTCGACGACGCGGGGCCGCCGTCGATCTGGCGCAGGAGCAGGCGCACCGCCGCCGCGGCCTGACCCGCCCTGAGGGTGCGCACGGTGGTGAGCGGGGGCATGGTGTAGGAGGCGGCTTCGATGTCGTCGAATCCCACGACCGCGACGTCCTCCGGCACGCGCCGCCCGGCCTCGTGCAGTGCGTGCAGGGCGCCGATCGCCATCAGGTCTCCCGCCACGAAGACCGCGTCCAGGGCCGGGTCGTCCCGCAGCAGCAGGCGCATCGCGTCCGCGCCCGACGACCGGCTGAGATCGCCGATGGCGACGATCGAGCGGTTCCCGGTGCCGCGCAGGGCCTCCCGGTACCCGGTGAGCCGATCCTGCGCGGAGACCATGTCCACGGGCCCGCAGATCGTGGCGATCCTCCGCCGCCCCCGCTGGAGCAGATGCGTGACCGCCGCCGTGGCCCCGCCCACGTTGTCGACGTCGGCGTACGGCAGGGCCGCCGAAACCGAGGACCTGCCCAGCGACACGACCGGGACGCCCGTCCGGGCCAGCGCGCCCGGCAGCGGGTCGGCGCCGTGTGCCGAGACGAGGACGACCCCGTCCACGTGCCCGGCGGCGACGTGCTGCTCCACCCGGAGCCGGCTCTTCGCCGAACCCGTGAGCATGAGCGTGACGTGCTTGCCCGCCTCCTCCAGCTCGCGGCCGACGGCCCGGACCATCGTCGAGAACAGCGGGTCGTCACCGTACGCCCCGTCGTCGGACTCCGAGACGATCAACGCGATCGAGTCGGTGCGCTGGGTCACCAGGCTGCGGGCCGCCGAGTTGGGGACGTAGCCGAGCTCGTTGACGGCGTGCATGACGATCTCACGGAACTCCGCGCTGACCGTGCCCTCTCCGTTGATCACCCGGGAGACGGTCGACCTCGACACCCCGGCCCGGGCGGCGACGGCCTCAAGGGTGGGGCGCTTGGCGCGCTCCGTTCGCAGGCCGTTCCGCTCGATCACGTCGCGGTACCACAGCGCGCTGTCCTTGGGCAGCCGCCGCTGGGTGTCGTAGTCGACGTGCACGATCCCGAAACGCCGGTGGTAGCCCTCCGCCCACTCGAAGTTGTCCAGCAACGACCAGACGAGGTATCCGCGGAGATCCGTTCCGGCTTCGATGGCGGCGTGCGCGGCCCGCAGGTGGCCTTCGAGGAAGGCGGTCCTGTCGGCGTCGTGCACGCGCTCGCCCGTCACCACGTCGTCGAAGGCGGCTCCGTTCTCGGTGACGAGCAGGCCGACCTCGGGGTAGTCCCGCGTGAGCCGTACGAGCAGCTGGGAGAGACCCGTCGGGACGATCGGCCAGCCCATGGCGGTCGTCGGGGCGTAGGCGCCGCTGAACAGGATGTCCTCGGTCCCGGGGTAGACCGGGTTGGCCGGCTCGCCCGGCCCGGACTGCACGACGCAGGGGGTGTAGTAGTTGATCCCGAGCAGGTCGATCGGCTGGTTGACGGTTGCGAGGTCGCCGTCGTGGATGTGCCCCAGGCCGGCGATGCGGTCCACGATCTCCAGTAGCGGGGCCGGGTACTCCCCGCGCAGGGCCGGGTCGAGGAGTTGCCGGTTGAGCAGGCAGTCGACCCGGTTCACCGCCTCGGCGTCCTCGGCGGACAGCACGAGGTCCGGGTCGTTCAGCTGGCCGGGGGTCACCACGGGGGCGAGGTTCAGCGTGAGGGCGATCTCCCGGGCGCCCGCCTCGCGCAGCGTCCGGGCGCCCAGCCCGTGTGCGAGGAGGAGGTGGTGGGCGGCCCGGAAGGCGTCCGCCTGCGAGGTGCGGCCCGGTGCGTGCACGCCGATGCCGTATCCGAGGAAGGCCGACACCCAGGGTTCGTTGACGGTCATCCACGTGCCGACGCGGTCGCCGAGCCGGTCGTGCACGGCGTGCGCGTAGTCGGCGAACCGGTAGGCGGTGTCCCGGTTGGTCCAGCCGCCGAGGTCCTCCAGCACCTGGGGAAGATCCCAGTGGTAGAGGGTCACGTACGGCGAGATGTCGGCCGCGAGCAGCTCGTCCACGAGCCGCTCGTAGAAGTCCAGGCCGGCCGCGTTGACGGGGCCCGAGCCGCTCGGCTGGATCCGCGGCCACGCCACCGAGAACCGGTAGGCCCGCAGGCCGAGCTCGCCCATCAGGCGGACGTCGTCCCGGTAACGGCGGTAGTGGTCGGAGGCCGTGTCTCCGGTGTGGCCGTCGGCGACCATGCCCGGCGCGTGGGAGAAGGTGTCCCAGATCGACGGGCCGCGGCCGTCCTCCCGCACTGATCCTTCGATCTGGTAGGCGGCGGTGGCGGCCCCCCAGACGAAGCCGCTGGGAAAGGTCAGCGTCTGACCCTGGGTGGCGATGGTGGTCGCAGTCATCCCTTGACAGCCCCCGTCCGTTCTTGTGGTGTCGCGCAACGCCGGGAGGCGGCCGCAGCCGTCACCACCGTGCCGATCGATGAACACCTCATCATCGAGCAGCCGTCGGCCCGGCGTCGAGGGGATAAAGGGTGATCTGCGTATCCCTTCCTGCCCGCGGCCGGTTCGCCCCGCCCGAAACCGTTCCAGGTCACAGCCGGATACCGGGTTGTTCCGTGACCGAACAGATGGGGGCCGGACCGTTGACGCTCCAACACATACGGGTGTAAATAAAGGTGAAACAACACTGAAACGGCGGTGAATCAACAGCATGTACGCCGAGGAGCGGCAACAGGAGATCCTGCGTCGCGCACGGTCCGTCGGACGGGTGGATGTGCCGACGCTGGCGGGAGAGTTCGAGGTCACCACCGAGACGATCCGCCGCGACCTGACCGCGCTGGAGCGCCTGGGAGTGTTGCGTCGCGTGCACGGCGGGGCGATCCCGGTCGAGCGGCTGGGGTTCGAGCCGGAGCTGGCCACCCGCGACGAGGTGCTGACGGCGGAGAAGGAGCGCATCGCCAAGGCGGCGCTCGCCGAGCTCCCGGAGGACGGCGCGATCATCATCGACGCCGGGTCGACGACCGGCCGGCTGGCCCAGGCGCTGCCGATCGACCGGGAGCTGACCGTCATCGTGAACTCCCCACCCCTGGCGACCCTGCTGGCCACGCGCGCCAACCTGACCGTGATCATGCTGGGCGGCCGGGTGCGCGGGCGGACCCTGGCCACGGTCGACGACTGGGCCCTGAGGCCCCTCGCCGACCTGCACGTCGACGTCGCCTTCATGGCCGCCAACGGGTGCTCGGTGGACAAGGGGCTGACGACGCCGGATCCGGCCGAGGCCGCGATCAAACGGGCGATGATCGGCGCGGCGGAGCGCAGCGTGCTGCTCGCCGACCACACGAAGTTCACCAACACCTATCTGGCGCGCTTCGCCACGTTGCCGGAGATCGACGTGGTGATCACCGATACGGGGCTCGACCTCGCGCTCGCGACCGAGATCGCCATGGCGGGACCCGAGACGGTGCGCGCATGATCGTCACGCTGACCCTCAACCCCAGCCTGGACCGCACGATAGAGATCGGATCGCTGACCCGCGGCGCGGTCATCCGCGCCGCGGCCGCCCACCTCGACCCGGGCGGCAAGGGCGTGAACGTCTCCCGCGCGCTGCTGGCCAACCAGGTCCGATCGTGCGCGGTCGTCCCCTTCGGCGGCGACGAGGGGCGGCGGCTGGTGAGCCTGCTCGCAGCCGAGGGCATCGACATGATCACGGTCCCGGTCGCCGGGCCCACCCGGTCCAACGTCGCCCTGGCCGAGCCCGACGGCACCGTCACCAAAATCAACGAGCCCGGCACCGCCCTGTCGGCGAAGGAGCTCGACACCGTCGCCGAGGCCGTCCTCGGTGCCGCGACCTCGGCGGACTGGGTGGTCGCCTCGGGCAGTCTCCCTCCCGAGGTCCCGTCAGACGTCTACGCCGACCTGTGCCGCCGCTTCAGCGGCGCGGGGATCAACGTCGCGATCGACACCAGCGGTCCCGCCCTGCTCTACGCCGTGGCCGAGAGCCCCGCCCTGGTCAAGCCGAACAGGGAGGAGCTCAGCGAGGCGACGGGCATGACCATCGTGTCGCTGGGCGACGCGATCGAGGCCGCGGAGATCCTGCGGGCGCGGGGCGCGAACACCGTCCTGGCCAGTCTCGGCGCCGACGGCGCCGTCCTGCTCCAGGACGACCAGATCTGGTACGGCGAGGGCCCGGTGGCCGAGCCCCGCAGCACCGTGGGCGCCGGCGACGCCATGCTCGCCGGATTCCTCGCCGCCGGGGCCCGGGGTGAGGCCGCGCTGGTCGAGGCGCTGGCCTGGGCCACCGCGGCGGTGGGCCTGCCCGGCAGCCGGATGCCGTCGCCGGGTGACATCCGGCGCGACCACGTGCGCGTGACCAGAGCCGATCCAACCTTGTCGCTGCGGTCCGGGGGCTGACAGTGGCGCTTTCATCACCCAGGCCGGCGACACGCCGGCCACCCCGGAAGGAGCAGCATCCATGACCGAATACACCCCCACAGTCCAAGGAACCGGGGTACGAGCGACCATCCAGCGGTTCGGCGGCCACCTCGCCGGAATGATCATGCCCAACATCGGCGCGTTCATCGCCTGGGGACTGATCACCGCTCTCTTCATCCCCACCGGCTGGCTGCCGAACGAGGACTTCGCCAAGCTGGTCGACCCCATCATCAAAACGCTGCTGCCCATCCTGATCGGCTACACCGGCGGGCGCATGGTCCACGGCCAGCGCGGCGCCGTGGTCGGCGCCGTGGCCACCATGGGCGTCGTCGTCGGAGCGGACATCCCGATGTTCCTCGGCGCGATGATCATCGGGCCGCTCGCGGCCTACCTCCTCAAGCTGGTCGACGGCTTCATCCAGGACCGGACCAAGGCCGGCTTCGAGATGCTGGTGGACAACTTCACCGCCGGCATCATCGGCGGCGGCATGGCACTGCTGGGGCTCAAGGCCATCGGCCCGCTGGTCGAGGTGGTCACCGAATGGGCCGGCGACGTGGTCGCCTGGCTGGTGGGCCACAACCTGCTGCCGCTGGCCTCGGTCCTGATCGAGCCCGCCAAGGTGCTGTTCCTCAACAACGCCATCAACCACGGCGTGCTCGGGCCGCTCGGCGTGGCCGAGGCCGTGGAGCACGGCAAGTCGATCCTGTTCATGCTGGAGTCGAACCCCGGCCCCGGCCTGGGCCTGCTCCTGGCCTTCATGTTCTTCGGCCCCCGCGCGCTGCGGCCCAGCACCCCCGCCGCGATCATCATCCACTTCCTCGGCGGCATCCACGAGATCTACTTCCCGTACGTGCTCATGAAGCCCCGGCTGATCCTCGCCGTGATCGCCGGCGGTGCCGCGGGTATCCTCGTCTTCATCGCGACCGGCGCCGGACTGGTGGCCACGCCGTCGCCCGGCAGCATCTTCGCCTACCTCGCGGTGACTCCCAGGGGCGGCTGGTTCGGCGTCATCGCCGGCATCCTCGCCGCCACGGCCGCCTCCTTCCTCGTCGCCTCCGCGCTTCTGGGCTTCGGCCGGGGCGAAAAGGCCGAAGCCGCGGAGACCGGCGAGGACGGCGACTCCCGTGACTCCCGTGACTCCCGCGAGAACACCGTCGAACCGGAAACCTCATCCGTCGCCAAGGAGGCCTGATCATGGCCAGCATCGACAGCAAGGACATCCGCAAGATCATCGTGGCCTGCGACGCGGGCATGGGCAGCAGCGTGATGCTCGCCGGCCAGCTCCGCAAGCAGCTCAAGGGCCAGCAGATCCAGGTGGAGCACACCCCGGTCAACTCGATCCCCGCCGACGCCGACGTGGTGGTCTGCCACGCCGGACTGGCCGCCCGCGCGAAGGCGACCGCCCCGGACAAGGTGCTGATCTCCTTCCAGCTCTTCATCGGGGACCCGGCGGTGACCAAGCTGGTCAACACGATCAAAAACGGCGGGACCGTCGATGCCTGAGACGGCCCCCCTCCCCCTCGACCCGCGGGCCATCCTGCTGAACGCCTCGGCCACCGGTCGTGACGACGCGATCCGGCAGTGCGGCGAGGCCCTGCTCACCGTCGGCGCGGTGGAGGAGTCCTACATCGCCACCATGCTCGAACGCGAGCGTTCGATCTCGACCTACGTGGGCGAGGGCGTCGCCATCCCGCACGGCACCCTGGCCGCCAAGGACGCGGTGCGGCACGACGCCATCAGCGTCGTCCGCTTCCCCGCGGGCGTCGACTGGGACGGCGACCGGGTGACGGTGTGCATCGGCATCGCCGCCCGGGGCAACGGCCACGTGGCGCTGCTCGCCCAGCTCGCCGAAATTCTCATGGAACCCGACCAGGCACAGGCCCTTCGCGAGGCGACAGAGGTCGCCGAGGTGGTCCGGCTCCTGCAATCCAACGAAACCGAAGAGGACGAATCACAGTGAAGGTGGCCCGTTTCCACGCCCCCGGCGACATCCGCGTCGAGGAGGCGGCCGAGCCCGTCGCCGGGCCGGGAGAAGTCAAGATCCGCGTGCGCAACTGCTCGACCTGCGGCACCGACGTCAAGATCCTCAAGCACGGCCACCACCACATCAGGCCGCCCCGTGTCATGGGACACGAGATCGCCGGCGAGGTGGTCGAGGCCGTCGAGGCCGACGGATGGGCGCCGGGTGACCGGGTGCAGGTGATCGCGGCGATCCCCTGCGGCGCCTGCGCCGAGTGCCGGCGGGGCCGGATGACCGTCTGCCCGAACCAGGAGTCGATGGGATACCACTACGACGGCGGTTTCGCCGAGTACATGGTCGTCCCGGCCAAGGTCCTGGCGGTGGACGGCCTCAACCGCATCCCCGACGGGGTCGGCTTCGCCGAGGCCTCGGTCGCCGAGCCGCTCGCGTGCGTGCTCAACGGCCAGGAACTGGCGCACGTCAGCGAGGGCGACGACGTGGTGATCATGGGCTCGGGCCCGATCGGCTGCCTTCACGTACGGCTGGCGCGCTCACGGGGCGCGGCCCGCGTCTTCCTGGTCGACATCAACGCCGAGCGGCTGGAGATGGCCGCCGGACTGGTCAAGCCGGACGCCACCGTGCACGGTGAGGACGTCGTCGAGCAGATCCTCAAGCTGACCGAGGGCAGGGGCGCCGACGTCGTCATCACGGCCGCCGCCTCCGGCGCCGCCCAGGAGCAGGCACTGCGGATGGCGGCCCGCCAGGGGCGGATCAGCTTCTTCGGCGGCCTGCCCAAGGACAACCCGATCATCAACTGCGACTCCAACCTGGTCCACTACCGGGAGCTGACCATCGTCGGCGCCAACGGGTCGAGCCCGGCGCACAACGCCCGGGCCCTGCGGCTCATCGCCGACGGCGCGGTCCCGGTCTCCGACCTGATCACCCACCGGATCCCGCTCCCCGAGGTTCTGCACGGGCTCGACATCGTCAGCAGGGGCGAGGCCATCAAGGTCACCGTCGAGCCCTGAGCCGAACCCCGAGCCCGCTCGCGGGGCGCCTCCTGAGGTTCCCACCGGTCGCGGGACCGGCGGGAACCCCGCGACTCCAAACACATCGTCATTCTCGCCAGAACTCGCAGAAGGAGAACCGGAGATGCCGGAGAGGACAGTGGTCATCGCCTCAAGCTCGGGCCTCCACGCCCGGCCCGCGAAGATCTTCGTTCAGGCCGCGGCCAAGCAGGGGGTCCCGGTCCGCATCCGCGTCGGGGACGGCAAGTCCGTGCCGGCCAACAGCATGCTCGCCGTACTGGCGCTGGGCGCCGTGCGGGGCACCGAGGTCACCCTCGACGCGGAGGGGCCGGGTGCCGACGAGGCGCTGGCCTCCCTCGCCGAGCTGCTCTCACGCGACCTCGACGCCGAGGAAGCCCTCGATGGCTGAGACGCTACGCGGCCTGGGCGTCAGTCCGGGCCGCGCCGCCGGGCGGGTCTACCGGATGGCCGGGCCGCCGCCGCTGCCGGCTCCCGCGCGGGCCGTCGAGGCGGACCGGGAGCTGAGCGAGGCGCTGCGCGCCCTGGAGGCGACGGCCGCCGAACTGGCGGCGCGGGCGGAGAGGGCCCCCGACTCCACCGCCGGGGAGATCCTGGAGGCGCAGTCCTTCATCGCCCGGGATCCCGGCCTGTACGAATCCGTCGAGGCGAACGTCAGGGCGGGGATGGACGCCGCGCACGCGATCGACGCCGCCTGTGCCCACCATCGCCGGGCGCTGCTGGAGGCCGGCGGCTACTTCGCCGAGCGGGCCTCCGACCTCGACGACATCCGCAACCGGGCGGTCGCCGTGGTGCTGGGCCTTCCCATGCCGGGCATCCCCGACCCCGGGCACCCGTTCGTCCTGGTGGCCGAGGACCTCGCCCCCGCCGACACGGTGAACCTCGACCCCGCCCTCGTCCTGGCCCTTCTCACCGAGAAGGGCGGCCCGACCAGCCACACCGCGATCCTCGCCCGCGCCCGCGCCCTGCCCGCCGTGGTGGCCTGCCGGGGGGTGATCGGCCTCGACGACGGAACCTGGGTGTCGGTCGACGGCGCCCGGGGCGAGGTGGAGACCGGCATCGGCGAGGAGGCCGCGACGGAGATCCAGCGGCGGGCGGTCGCCGACCGCCGGCGTTCCGGCACGAGCCGCGGCCCGGGCCGGACCTCCGACGACCACCCGGTCAAGCTGCTGCTCAACATCGGCTCCGCGGCCGACCTCCGGGCGACCGGATCGCCGGCCGGCCGGGACGCTCCCGCGGATCCGGCGGGCGAGGGCCGCGGGGACGTGGCCTCGGAGGGGGTGGGGCTCTTCCGGACGGAGTTCCTCTTCCTGGACCGCAGGGAGCCGCCGGGCTACGAGGAGCAGGTCGCCGCCTACGAGGCGGTCCTGCGGGCCGCCCCCGGCGGGCACGTCGTGATCCGCACCCTCGACGCGGGAACCGACAAGCCGCTGCCCTTCCTCGGGCTGCCCGAGGAGCCCAATCCGGCCCTCGGCGTCCGGGGGCTGCGGGTGTCCCGGATCCGGCCCGAGGTGCTCGACACCCAGCTCGACGCCATCGCCGAGGCGGCCCGCGCGGCCGGCGCCGAACCGTGGGTCATGGCTCCCATGGTGACCACGGCGGGCGAGGCGGCGGACTTCGCCGGCCGGGCCCGCGCCCGGGGGATCAGGCACGTCGGGGCGATGGTGGAGGTCCCGGCCGCCGCCCTGCGCGCCGGGCGCCTGCTGAACGAACTCGACTTCCTGAGCATCGGCACCAACGACCTCAGCCAGTACACCTTCGCCTCCGACCGCCAGCACGGCGAGCTCGCCGACCTGCTCGACCCCTGGCAGGCGGCGCTGCTCCAGCTGATCGCGGACTGCGCCGCGGCCGGTCAGGCGGCGGGCAAACCCGTCGGCGTGTGCGGCGAGGCGGCGGCCGACCCTCTCCTGGCCACCGTCCTGGTCGGGCTCGGGGTGAGCAGTCTGTCGATGTCCGCGCCGAGCATCGCCCCGGTGCGCGACAGCCTCGCCGCCCACTCCCTGGCGCAGTGCCGCCAGAACGCCCGGCTGGCCCTGGGCGCCGACGACCCGGCGCAGGCGCGGAAGCTGGTCATGCCCGGCTGACGAACCCCCGCCGGCCACCCCGACGACCACCTCGCCGGCCGTCCCGCCGATCCGGGACCGCCGGCCGACGGGGGCGCCGCCCTGACGCGGGGCCGGCCGCGGGCACTCTCCGCGATGCGGCGAGCGTCCGCGACCACCTGTGTCCCCAAAACCCCACACGGGCAGGAGGAGGACAGTCTCCTCCCCGGGGACGGTGCCGCGCATCGGTGAAATCACCGGTCCGCGGTCCCGCCCCCTGTACGGCGGGGCGGGACCGCGGGACCGCCGACGACAGGTCCGTTATCTACTCTTTTCACCCGCGACATGTCCGCGTATCACTAATGCATGTCTACCGTCTCCCCCGTCACCCGCTCACCGGCGCTGCACGGCCGTGACGCGGAACAGGACACGCTGCTGCGACTGCTCGACGGCGCCCGCACCGGATACGGCGGCGCGACGCTCCTCACCGGGGCTCCGGGAACGGGCAAGACCGCGATGCTCGACTTCGCGGTGGAGCACGCGGGCGACTTCGTCGTCCTCAGGGCGCGCGGCACCGAGTCGGAGTCGCGCCTGCCGTGCGCCGGGCTGCACGGACTGCTCCGGCCGGTCATGGACCGGCTGCCCGCGCTGCCCCCGGCGCAGGCCGCGGTGCTCGCGGAGGCGCTGGAGCTGGGGGCGGCCGGGAGCGGACTGGCGTTGCCCGCCGCGGTTCTCAACCTCTTAGGGGTCGTCGGCCGGCCGGTGCTGGCCTGCGTCGACGACGTCCACCACCTCGACGAGCCCAGCCGCGAGGCGCTCTTCTTCGCGGCCCGGCGGCTGGCCGGGGAGCCGATCACGCTGTTGTTCGCCGCGGACGACACCGCCGTCGTTCCCGACGACATCCCGGCGCTCCCGCTGGGAGGGCTCACCGACGAGGCGTGCCGCCGGTTGATCGACGACCTGGCGCCGCCGGAGCTCACCGAGGACCTGCGGACGCCGCTGATGGAGCTCGCCTGCGGCAACCCCCTCGCCGTCGGCGAGCTGATCGGCTCGTTGCGTCCGGAGCAGCTGACCGGCGCCGCCGCCCCGCCGGAGACGCTGCCGCAGGGCGGGCGGCTGTGGCGCGCGTACGCCCAGCGGCTGGCCCGGCTGCCCGGCGACACCGCGCGCCTGCTCCTGCTGCTCGCCGCCGACCCGGACCTGGACATGCTCACCCTGGTCAGGGCCACCGAACCGGAGTGCGCGCTGACCGTGCTCGAACCGGCCGAGCGGGCGGGCGTGATCGTTCGCGTCGCCGGTGACCGCTACGACTTCCGCGAGCGGGCGATGAGACCGGTGGTCTACACCGGAGCGTCCCTCGCCCGGCGGCGCGCGGCGCACCGCCTGCTCGCCGGTGTCCTCGAACACGATCACCAGCGGCTCCGGCGGGCCTGGCACCGGGCCGCGGCGCTGGACGGCTCCGGTGAGCGGCTGGCCGACGAGCTGGCCGCCGCCGCCGCCGCGGCCGCCGGTTCCCACGGCGGTCACCCCGCCCCCTTCCTGGCCTTCGAACGGGCGGCCGAGCTCACCGCCCACGGTGACGTCAGGGCCGCGCGCCTGGCCGCCGCCGCCAACCGCGCCTGGCAGGCCGGTCTGCCGCAGCGCGCCAGGTCGCTGCTCGCCCGCCTGCACTCCCTGACGGTCTCCGAGGAGGTACGGGGCCAGGCCGAACTGATCCACGGCAGCCTGGAGTTGCGCAGCGGCAAGACCGGCAGCGCCAGGGACGAGCTGCTGGCCGCGGCCGAGTGGCTGCTCGGCCACGATCGCGGGCAGGCCGTCCGCGCGCTCATCCGGGCGAGCGAGGCCAGCTACCTGGCCGGGGACAACCACCGGTTCCTGGCCACGGCCCAGCGGGCCGCCGCGCTGCGCCGCCCGGACGACCCCGCGGCCACCCAGCTGATGTTCGAGTATCTGGCCGGTACGGCGGCGACCTTCCGCGGCCGTCACCGGGAGGCGGCCGATCCGCTGCGCCGGGTCGTGGAGCTCGCCGACTCGGTGCACAGCCCGTCGGTGCTGGCATGGGCGGGCGCGGCCAGCCTGCTGCTCGGCGACGACGCCCAGGCGCTGAGGCTGTCCACCCGGGCCGTGGAGACCGCACGCGTGCAGGGCGCCGTCTCCATGTTGCCGCAGGTGCTGGACTTCGTCATCCAGGCCGAGGTCTGGATGGGCCGCTACGGCTCGGTCACCGCCAACGCGATCGAGGGGCTCCGGCTGGCCCAGGAGTCGGGCCAGCTCAACAGCGCCGCTCAGCACCTCGCCTGGCTCGCGATGACCGCGGCCGTGGAAGGCGACGAGGAGACGTGCAGGATCAGGGCCGGAAGCGCCATCGAGCTCGCGGGCGCACACGACCTGGGCATCGCGGGAGCGCTGAGCAACTGGGCGCTGGCCCATCTCGACCTCGCCGCCGGACGCCACGCCGACGCGGCGAAGCGGCTGCGGGCGACGGCCAGGATCAACGGGACCAACGGCCATCTCGTGGTGCGGGTCATAGCGACCCCCCATTTTGTGGAGGCCGCCGTGCGGACGGGCGGCCGCAAGCAGGCCGAGGCCGCGCTGCGGGTGCTCGACCGCTGGGTGGGAAGCACCCGCAGCCCCGACCGGCTGGCGCTGGCGGCGCGCTGCCACGCGCTCCTGGCCGCTCCGGACGATGCCGAGGACCTCTTCAGGAGCGCACTCGACCTGCACCACCAGGGGTTCTCCGAGTTCGAGACGGCCCGCACCCAGCTGTTGTTCGGCAGCGCGCTCCGCAGGAACAGGCGGCCTGGCGCGGCCAGGGAGCACCTGCACAGCGCGCTGGAGACGTTCGAGCGGTTCGGCGCGCGGCTCTGGGTCGAGCAGACGCGCACCGAGCTCCGGGGAGCGGGCGAGGCCGTCCGGTCCCCCCGGCCCAGGGCCGCCGAGAAGCTGACCGCGCAGCAGTTCCAGATCGCCCGGATCGTCGCCGAGGGCGCCACCAACCGCGAGGTGGCGGCCCGGCTCTTCCTGAGCCCCCGCACCGTCGAGCACCACCTCAGGAACATCTTCACCAAGCTCGACATCCGCTCCCGGGTGGAGCTGGTCCGGCTGCTCTCCTGAGCTCCTCCCCGGCCCGAAGACCGGAGCACCGGCCCGCTTTCCGGTGGACCGCGTCTCCCCCGCAGGCGTGACCACCGATCCAGATGACGAGGAAACGGGTGATTTCACCGATGCGTGACTGACCAAGTGATCCAACAATTGCGACTGCCGACAGTCAGAGAAAACGCCGGCCACACCGCGTGCCCCCCGCACCGGCCGGCGGCACGGACGACCGTCGATGTGGTTCCTCTCCTCCGAACAGGGAGTAAAACGACGTGCAGTCAGAGAACATCACCCCCCGCAGCCCGTACCGCTCGATGTCCGGCCACACCGGGATCGTCTCCCGGCCGCCTCGCCGCGGTAGGACCGTCGCCAAGCTGACCCTCATGTTGGCCCTGATCGGTGGCAGCGGCATCGTCGCCCCCGCGGCCCAGGCCGCTGTCAGCCCCGCTCCCGCCCCGCTGGCCGCCAACCCCTACGAGCGCGGCCCGGCTCCCACGAACTCCAGCATCGAGGCCACCCGGGGCGCGTTCGCGACCTCCAGCACCACCGTCTCCTCGCTCCTCGTGAGCGGCTTCGGCGGAGGGACGATCTACTACCCGACCAGCACGGCCCAGGGAACGTTCGGGGGCATCGCCATCTCCCCCGGATACACCGCCAGCAGGTCCAGCATGGCCTGGCTCGCCGAGCGGGTCGCCTCCCACGGCTTCGTCGTCATCAACATCGACACCAACTCGACCCTCGACCAACCGGCCAGCCGGGGCCGTCAGCTCCTGGCGGCGCTGGACTACCTGGTCGAGGACAGCTCGGTCCGCACCCGGGTCGACGGCGCCCGGCTCGGCGTCATGGGCCACTCGATGGGAGGCGGCGGCACGCTGTCGGCGGCGAGCAGCCGGCCGTCACTGCAGGCGGCCATCCCGCTCACCGGGTGGCACACCACGAAGAGCTGGTCGAGCCTGCGGGTCCCGACGCTGGTCGTCGGCGCCGAGAACGACTCGGTCGCCCCGGTGTCCTCGCACTCCAAGCCGTTCTACAACAGCATCCCGGCGTCGTCGGAGAAGGCCTACCTGGAGCTCAACGGCGCCAGCCACTTCGCGCCCAACTCCTCCAACACCACGATCGCCAAGTACAGCGTCTCGTGGCTGAAGCGCTTCATCGACGACGACACCCGCTACGAGCAGTTCCTGTGCCCCTCGCCCCCCAACAGCACCACCATCTCGGACTACCAGGACACCTGCCCCCATTCGTAGGACCCGCGGTCGTCGCCTCGCCACGGCGGGAGGCGACGGCCCGCAGGACCTGCCCCCGAACGGCGGCCGCGGCGCGCGGCCGCCGTTCGGCGTGCCGGGCGCCGGCCCCGCGGTCGCGAGCGGCGGCGGGGCGACCTCCGTGACGCGGATCGGCGAGGTGTCGCCGCCCCCTCGGCGCACCGTCCGCGGGCCGTCAGGGCAGCGCCGGACGATGGATTTCTTCCAAATTGACCGATCACGGTGACTTGGGTAATGACAGGGTAATAGGGTTTACGGCCTATGTCCTGGAACGTAAAACGTTGTGACCGTAAGCCCTTTTTGGCGCTGCTCGCCTTCAGCATTTCGGCCACGCTCGTGGTCAGCGGCAGCAGCTTGTTAAGCGGTCACTTCGAACCGGTTCCCGGCGATCCCGCACCACCGCCCGCCGCCCTCCTGCCCGACGTCGAGGTGACCCCCGTGCCCCCGCCGGAGCCGACCGGTCCCGCGGACCCCACGGCCTCGCAGAAGCCCAAGGAGCCGATGCTCCTCGCCAACGGGCGGCAGCAACCGTTGAAGGTGAAGGTGCCGAGGTCGGCGAGCGGCCGCTACACCGTCGTCCCCGGCGGGGCAGCGCCGCCCAAGGACGCCAAGGGCCGGCGAATCCGCTACATGGTGGAGGTCGAACGCGGCCTGCCGTTCGACGCGAACGAGTTCGCCGACGAGGTGCACCGGATCCTCAACGACCCGCGGAGCTGGGGGTTCCGGTTCCAGCGGGTGTCGCACGGTCCGGCGGAGCTGCGGGTGTCGCTGTCCAGCCCCGCGATGACGGACCGGCAGTGCCTGCCGTTGCAGGTCCTCGGCCGGTTGTCCTGCTGGAACGGCAAGCGCGCGGTCATCAACGCGGTGCGCTGGAACTCGGGGGCGACGGGCTACGGACGCGACGTGGCCACCTACCGCGAGTACGTCGTCAATCACGAGGTCGGCCACGGTCTGGGCCACGGCCACGTGAGCTGTCCGGGGCACGGCAGGCGGGCCCCGGTGATGGTCCAGCAGACCAAATCCCTGTACGGCTGCCGCCCCAACGCCTGGCCGTCGCCCAAGAAGTGAGGGAGACCGGCCCCGGAGCCGAGGCGACCCCCGGATCGAACGCGGCGACGCTTTTTCTCGAATCCCAGAAGTGCCAGGTAGGATGGCGCAGGCTGTTCGGCGCCCGGTACGGGGGATGTCGCAGACCGCTTCAGGGCGCCCGGGGGAGGGCGGCCCGGCTGCTCGCCCGCCTCTGTCAGGGCGGCGTGGCCGGACCGCTTGTGGCCGCAGCATGGCGGCGCGGGACGTACCGTGTGATCGGCACAGGTCTACCCCGCTTCAAGCCCCGGGAAGGTGTGAGCGCTGCGATGACCACGACCACCGAGAACGACGATGTGATCCTCGCCGTCGGCGACGACGACGACGCCCCCGAAAAGCTGGCGGCCGCCATCGGGGCGACCTCCGATCCGGTCAAGGACTATCTCAAGCAGATCGGCAAGGTTCCGCTGCTCACCGCCCATCAGGAGGTCGAGCTCGCCAAGCGCATCGAGGCCGGTCTGTTCGCCACCGAGCAGCTCGGCGAGGACGGTGAGACGCTTCCGGTCGACGTCCGCGCCGAGCTGGAGTGGATCGCCGAGGACGGCCGCCGGGCCAAGAACCACCTGCTGGAGGCCAACCTCCGCCTCGTGGTCTCGCTGGCCAAGCGCTACACCGGCCGCGGCATGCTCTTCCTGGACCTGATCCAGGAGGGCAACCTGGGCCTGATCCGCGCGGTCGAGAAGTTCGACTACACCAAGGGTTTCAAGTTCTCCACCTACGCCACCTGGTGGATCAAGCAGGCGATCACCCGCGCCATGGCCGACCAGGCGCGGACCATCCGCATCCCGGTCCACATGGTCGAGGTGATCAACAAGCTGGCCCGGGTCCAGCGGCAGATGCTGGCCGATCTCGGCCGCGACCCCACCCCGGACGAGCTGGCGACCGAGCTGGAGATGACCCCGCAGCGGGTCGCCGAGATCCAGAAGTACGGGCGCGAGCCGATCTCCCTGCACTCCCCGCTCGGCACCGAGGGCGACAGCGAGTTCGGCGACCTCATCGAGGACTCCGAGGCCGTCACCCCCGACGACGCGGTGACCTTCATGCTCCTGCAGGAGCAGCTCCACTCCGTCCTGGACGCGCTGTCGGAGCGCGAGGCCGGGGTGATGGCGCTGCGCTTCGGCCTGGCCGACGGCGAGCCCAAGACCCTCGACGAGATCGGCAAGGTCTACGGGGTGACGCGCGAGCGCATCCGGCAGATCGAGACCAAGACCATGGGCAAGCTGCGTCACCCGTCGCGATCGAGGGCGCTGCGCGACTACCTGACCTAGTGGCCCGTCACTGAACCTTGGACGGGTAATTGATCTCCTGGGGTGAACCCGTCAGGCTGGCTGCTTCCGCAAGATAGGGAGGTGGTCATGGCGCGCCGACCAGAGGTGTTCGTCCGGCCGTTGTCGATGGAGGAAGGCCGCAGACTGCAGCGGATCACGAGGACCGCGAAGGATCCGATCAAGTTGCGGCGGGCGATCGTGGTGATGATGTCCGGCCAGGGCCAGTCGGTGCCGGACATCACCTCGTTGATGCAGGTCGGTGACGACTACGTCCGTGATGTCATCCACGCCTTCAACGAGCGGGGGTTTGACGCGCTGGACCCAAAATGGAGCGGGGGCCGTCCCCCGGCGATCAGTGAGCGGGTGCGTGAGCGCATCTGCCTGATCGCCAAGACGGTCCCCGCTGAGTGGGGCATCGCCGGCATGTCGACCTGGAGCCTGCGCACGCTGGCCGAGCACCTCATCGCCCGAGGGGTGGTGGCGGCGATCAGCCGCGAGCATCTGCGGCGGATCCTGCGCAAGGGCGGGGTGAGCTGGCAGACCACCACGACGTGGAAGGCATCCACCGACCCGCACTTCATCGCCAAGATGCGACGCGTGCTGAAGCTGTATGACAGCCCGCCCGCTGATGGGCGGGTGATCTGCGTCGATGAGCTCGGGCCGCTGAATCTGCTGCCGCGTAAGGGCAAACGGTGGCGACCTCAGGGTTCACCGGCCCGGCTGCGGGCCACCTACCATCGCTACGACGGCGTCATGCAGATGATCGCGGCCCTGGATCTGGCCACCGGCAAGCTGTTTTACCGCATCCGCAAACGCAAACGCTGGCGGGAGTTCTTGTCCTTCCTCAAGACGCTTCGGGCGCGCTGGCCTGGCGAAAAACTGCATGTGATCATGGATAACTACTCGCCGCACAAGCACCGCGAGGTCCGCGCCTGGGCGGCTGCCAACGATGTCGAGCTGGTGTTCCTGCCGACCTATGGCTCGTGGTTGAACTGGATCGAGTCAGAATTCGCCGCCTTGCGCTACTACGCCCTCAATGGCACTGATCACCGCAGCCATGCCGAGCAGAACGCGGCGATCGGCGCCTATGTGCGCTGGCGCAACGCCCAAGCCCGGCCCAAGACGAACTTCGCCGCCAGCTCACCCATCAGAAGCTGGACCAGTTACCCGGCCAAGGTTGCGTGACGGGCCACTAGACGGCCCTCGGCACGCTCCCCCGGGCGAAGCGCGCATACGGGCGCAGGTGAGATGAGATCCGGCCGTCACCGGCAATAGTGTTGGAGATCCACAACGCAGGAGGATCGATGACACCGCCCGGGGACGAAGAGGTTCTGGACAATCCGACGGCATGGGTGGCCAAGCACATCCGCACCTATATCGAGACCGACGGCAGGAAGGGTCACCTGTACAACGGCATGACCACGCTCCTGCTGAGCACCCGGGGCCGCCGGTCGGGCCTGCTGCGCCGTACGGCGCTCATCTACGGCCAGGACGGCGACCGCTACCTGCTGGTGGCCTCCAACGGGGGCTCGGCGAACCATCCGGCCTGGTATCTCAACCTGTCCGACGACCCCGGCGTCGAGATCCAGGTCGGCCCGGACAAATTCGCCGCCCGGGCCCGGACCGCCACCGCCGAGGAGAAGCCGGAACTGTGGCGGAAGATGGCCGAGATCTTCCCGACCTATGACAGCTACCAGGCCAAAGCCGGCCGGGAGATCCCGCTGGTGATCATCGAGCGCGTCTGACGACCCCGGGCCGCGCGCGCCCGACCGTGTGTCGGGAGTCGCGCGGGCCGGGAAATCATGTCACCGTGATGATGCCGGTCAGGTGAGTTCCTTGATCCGTCCACCGGTCATCCGAGCTAGCGTAAGGCTGGTGCGATCGAGGAAGGGAGCTCCTCCCATGCTGTCCAACGGTGACTACGGGGTCCCCGGCTCACTGGCGAGGGTGCTCGCCGACGTCACCGCCGAGCGAACAGCCCAGGACGCCATGTGGGGCATCCAGGACATCCCCGACGGCACCGGGCCGGAGCATACGAAAGCCGCCGACCAGGCCAAGCAGGACGTCGCCGAGGCGGCGGGGGAAGATCTGCTGACCTGGCGGCACATCCTGCTCGAAGAGGTGCTTGAGGCCTTCGCCGAAAAAGACCCCGACGCCCTGCGGACCGAGCTGATCCAGGTGGCGGCCGTCGCCGTGAAATGGGCCCAGGCGCTCGACCGCCGTGACCGGCGGGAGGCAGCCGTACCGGCCGTCACCGGCGAGCGGCCCTCCACCCCGCACGGCCGGCGATGAACGCCCGGGAACTCGCGCTGACCGGCGCCCACGGGGTGCGGCTGGCCGCGATCCGCGAGGGCGCCAATCCCGAGGCGATCGTCGTGTTCGCCCACGGATTCCTGTCCGACAAGCACGCGCTCGGCCGGTTCGACCGTCTCGCCGCCCGATACGTCGAGGCCGGCTACTCCACGCTCAGGTTCGACTTCTCCGGCTGCGGCGCCAGCGGCGACGCGCCGATCACCGACGAGCGGCGGATCGGCGACCTGCGCGCCGTGCTCGACCAGGTGGAGACCTGGGGTTACCGGTGCGTCGCCCTGCACGGCCACAGCAAGGGCGGGTCCGTCTCCCTTCGCACCCCCGACCCGAGGGTGTCGGCGATGGTCCTGACCGGCGCGCGCACCGCGCCCGTGTACTACGACTGGTCCGAGCACCTGCCCGCCGACGTCCTGACGGGCATCCGCACGCGCGGCCGCGGCCGCAGCCCGGCCACCGGCTCACGCGCCTTCCACCTGCTCACCCAGCAGAGCCTCGACGACTTCGCCACCGTCGACACACGGGAGATCCTCTCCGCGGTCAAGCTGCCCGTCCTGCTGATGTACGGCGACGCGCCGCACGACCGCGAGGAACTCCTGCTCGCCGAGCACGCGGCCTGCGGGATGAAATACCTCTCCCCCGAGTCGCGGCTGCGGATCATCCACGGCGCCGACCACAGCATGGAGGGGCACATCGAGGAGGTCGCCGACCACGGCATCGCCTGGCTGCGGACGCACTGCCCCACCTGACCTGCATGGATTTGCCCGGTATTCCCGGTTCCACCGTACGGCAAAGCCGTGGCCGACCGTGGTTCGGCCGTCGCGCGGGGGGCACCCGATACACATGCGCGTAGTAGTCGTCGGGGCGACCGGGAACGTGGGCACGAGCGTGGTGTCCGCCCTCGCGTCCGATCCACATATCACCTCCATCGTGGGCCTGGCCCGCAGGCTGCCGGACTGGCATCCGGACAAGACCACCTGGCACGCCGTGGAGGCCGCCACCGGGGACCTGGCGCCGCACTTCGCCGGGGCCGACGCGGTCATCCACCTGGCGTGGCTGTTCCAGCCCACCCGTGACCCGGTGACGACCTGGCGGGGCAACGTCATCGGCAGCACCAAGGTCTTCGAGGCCGCGGCGCGGGCACAGGTCTCCGTCCTGATCCACGCCTCCTCCGTGGGCGCCTACTCCTCCGGGGCCAAGGACCGGCCGGTCACCGAGGACTGGCCCACCCACGGCTGGCCGGGCGCCTCCTACGGCCGCGAGAAGGCCTACGTCGAGCGCGTGCTCGACGTGTTCGAGCGGGATCATCCGAACATCAGGGTCGTGCGGCTGCGGCCGGGCTTCATCTTCAAACGGGAGGCGGCGACCGGGCAGCGGCGGCTGTTCGGAGGGCCGCTGGTGCCCCAGCGGGTGATACGGCCCGGCATGATCCCCTTCGTTCCCGACACCCCGGGGCTCGAGTTCCAGACGGTCCACACCGACGACGTCGCCGAGGCCTACCGGCTGGCGCTCACCCGGCCGGTGTCGGGCGCCTTCAACATCGCCGCCGACCCGGTGATCACCCCCTCCGTGCTGGCCGAGCTGCTCGACGCCCGGTTGATGCCCGTCTCGGGCTGGACGCTCAGGAGCACCGTCGCCGCCGCCTGGCGCATGCGCCTGGTCCCCGCGTCGCCGGACCTGGTCGACCTGGTGCTCAGAATGCCGATCATGGATATCGGCCGGGCCCACACCGAGCTGGGCTGGCGACCGCGCCGCTCCTCCGTCGACGCCCTGCGGGAGCTGTTCGAGGGTCTGCGCACCTCCGAGGGGATGGACACCCCGCCGCTCTCGCCCGACACCGGCGGTCCCGCGCGGATCCGTGAGATAGCGAGCGGGGTCGGGAAGCGACCGTGAGCGCTCCGACCCCGTAGGCGGCCCGAAAAAGCCCCCGTGCGGGCGGTGGAAGCCGGATCACCGGGAAGCATCCCCCCATGAGGAAGATTGTCGCGGGGACGGCCTCCTGGACCGACAGGTCGCTGCTGGAGTCGGGCTGGTATCCCGACGACGCCTCGACCCCGGCGAAACGCCTGGCCTACTACGCGTCGCGGTTCCCGCTCGTGGAGGTGGACGCCACCTACTACCACCCTCCGGCGCAGCGCACCGCGGAGGCGTGGCGGGACCGCACGCCGCCGGACTTCACCTTCGACATCAAGGCCTTCTCCCTGCTGACCGGGCACCCCACCCGGCCCGACGCCCTCTACAAGGACCTGCGGGAGAGACTCGGCACGCCGAAGCGGAACCTCTACCTCGACGACGTGCCGCCGGAGATCGTCGAGGAGGTCTGGCAGCGGTTCCTCGGCGCGCTGACGCCCCTGCACGAGGCGGGAAAGCTGGGAGCCGTGCTCTTCCAGTTCCCTCCGTGGTTCCCGATCGGAGAGCGCAACAGGCGCTACATCCTGGAGTGCGCGCGGCGCTGCCGGCCGATGCGCGTCAGCGTCGAGTTCCGCAACCACACCTGGATGGAGGAGGAGAACCGCGTCGCCACCCTTGAGTTCCTCTCCGCGAACGACCTCTCCTACGTCTGCGTCGACATGCCGCAGGGCCATCCGTCGTCGATCCCGCCGGTCCTGGCCGCCACCTCCGACCTCGTGGTGGCGCGGTTCCACGGGCATTCCGAGCGGTGGAACAGCAAGAAGATCGAGGAACGCTTCGCCTATCTGTACTCGGAGGCGGAGCTCAGACGGTTGGCGGCCGGGATCCTCCGGCTCGCGGAGGACGCCGAGGTCACCCACGTGATCTTCAACAACTGCTGCGCGGACGCCTCCCAGCGCAACGCCGCCCGGTTCCTCGCCCTCGTCGACGAACTCAGCGGGCAGCGAACCCCCGGCTGAACACCGGAGCGGCCGCTGCCTCGCCCCGCTCCCTCACCCCTCGTCTCGTGTCATCTGACCTCGCGCCGCATCTGCGACATGGTCGCTCTGCGCTCCTCCGGGGTGGTACCTCCCCACACGCCGTACATCTGCTGGGTGCTCAGGGCGTACTCCAGGCAGCGCCCGCGCACGGGGCAGCGACGGCAGACGGCTTTGGCGCGTTCGTACTGCACCTGGCCGGGCCCCTCGGCGGAGACGGGGAAGAACAGCTCGGGATCTTCGCCAAGACAGGAGGAACGGCGAGACCAGTGGACGATTGGAATGACTTTGTTCTGGACATACATAGCGATCCAAGTGGAAGTGGCGGCGACTCACGATTGGCGGCTCAGCTTCTTGATCGGGTGCCCACTGTAATCCCATATATACCTTTTCGGGTGAAAAATCACAGGGCTTTGACCTGTGGTTTTCCGAGAAAAGGGTCCCCGGCCTCGTTGGTCTCCCCTCTCGCGACGAAGCGTTCACGAAGGCCGCGGCCCTCACCGGCGATCAGCCGCCGACGGCCTGGCGCGCCCGCCCACGGGCACGCGGTGGGTCGTCTTCAGACCGGTCACGTCGCGCGGGCCGTTCCCGGCGAACCGGAGGTCAGGTCACCGCCGAGCGCCGCAGCAGGGAGATGACCGCCCGCTCCACCTCGCCATGCGTGGCCGGCTGCCCAAACCCGACATCGGCGCCCAGCCCGCCGAGCACCCGCGTGATGGTCCGGCCCTCCTCGTAGGCCTCGATGACGCGCGGATCGACGTAGGAGGCCCGTGCGACGGCCGGGGTGTTGCCCAGATAGTCGGCCACCTCGTCGATCACCCGGCTGAGCGCCTTCCTCCTGCCGTTGCCGGAACGGGCCCGCCAGGAGACCGCCAGCCCCACGGCGGCCAGCACCGTCGCGTGCCAGGTCCTGAAGTCCTTGGCCGACACCTCGAAGTCGAACGCCTCGCGCAGATAGGCGTTGATGTCGTCGCTGCGCACGTCGGCCCAGCCGGAACCGTCCCTGTAGCGCAACAGCTCCCCCTCGCCCGCGGCCCTGTCCAAGGCGTTGATCACCTTGCACACGTCCGCGTCGGCGATCTCCACCTCTCTGAATTTGCCGCCCTTGGCCGGATAACCGCAGACGACACGCCCCGCCGTACAGGTGACGTGTTCCGTCCGGAGCGTGGCCAGCCCGAAGGAGTCGTAGGACTCCCCTCCCACCCGGAAGAACCCGATGTCGAGCATCCGCGCCGCGGCGGCCAGCACCCGCTCCCGCGTCAGCCCCCGCCGCTCCAGATCCTCGGCGACCCGCTGCCGGAACTCCGGCAGCCGCTCGGCCACCTCCAGCACCCGGTCGAACTTCGCCCGGTCCTGCTCCACGCGCCAGACGTCGTGATAGCGGTACTGGCGCCGCCCCGCCGCGTCGCTGCCGACCGCCTGGATGTGCCCGTCCGCCGACCGGCAGATCCAGACGTCGGTCCAGGCCGGCGGGATCGCCAGCGCCTCGATCCGGTCGAGGGTACGGCGGTCGCGGACCTGTCCCCCGCCGGAACGGTGGTAGCTGAAGCCCCTGCCCCTGCGCCGCCGCAGGATGCCCGGCTCCGCCGGGTCGCTGTGCCGAAGTTCGCTCACGCGTTGCGTCTACCCGGGAAGAACATCTTCATGACGGAGAACACCGGACCCGGCTCCGCGCTCCAGGACGCCGTGTCGCCGCCCCGGCCGGAAACGCCCGCCCCGGCGACGGTCCGCCGGGGCGGCCACCGGACCGGCCGCCCCGCCGGCGGATCGCCCTAAATGGGCTCGCCCTCGTCCTCGTCGCCCTCCTGAGGCCCGGGAGTGCCGGTCCCGCTCCGGCCGGGGGACGGGGTGGGCTGCCCGGGAACCGGCGTCGTCGGGACCGGCGGCGGGGTCGGCACGAACACCGTCGCGGGCAACGGCCTCAGCGGCGGCTCGACCTCCTCGGCCCTGCGCAACAGCAGCCAGAGCATCACCGTCAGCAACACCAGCAGCACGGTCAGCACGACCGAGGCGATGATCACCGACCGCTGGGTCTCCGTGGGCGGCGGCGCGCCCTTGGGCGGCGGGGGCAGGGCGGGCGAACGATCACTCGCCCAGTGCGGCGCGAAGTCCGGGCCGTGCTCCTCACCGATCAGCGTGCCGCTCACCAGCACCGGTTCGAGGAACCACTCGGCCCCCGCCCGGTCAGGCTCGTACGGCGTGACCACCCACGGAGCGCTCCCCCCGTCCATCGCCAGCACCTGAGGGGTCGTGTCGGCCACCGCGGTGCGTCCTCGCGCGGCCCTGGCCATCCACCCCCACATGCCGGAACGGCTGGCCATCGCCTCACGGATCCCGCTGACGAACCGGTCACGGGCGGCGGGATCGAGCGCGGCGCCCCTGGTCAGCACGGCGACCGAGACCGCCCGGCCGTCGGGCCCCCTCCCGAGGTAGACCAGCCCCGCAGGACCCACCCGCAGCCGGGCCTGCATGAGAAAAGGCCCCAGGTGGGGTGGGTCATCGTATTGGAGCGGACTGGCCACGTCTGCCATGAAAGCACACCCCGGCGATCACATCGCGCCCGTGTGCGGTACTGACAGCGAACCCACATGGGTACTGTCAGAAAATACGAAGCCGACCAGCCGTGCGACCCGGCATCTCATTTGGTGGAATATCAACATGACCGTCGCCGAAGAACTGCCGAGCGAAATCGACACCACGCTGTTGCGCGATGCCCTGACCGAGGTTCGGCGGGTCATCGTAGGCCAGGACCACATGGTGGAACGGTTGCTCGTGGCGCTCCTCGCCCGAGGCCACTGCCTGCTGGAAGGAGTGCCCGGCGTCGCCAAGACCCTGGCCGCCTCCACCCTGGCCACCGTGATCGGCGGCGACTTCGCCCGCATCCAGTTCACTCCCGACCTCGTCCCCAGCGACATCGTGGGAACCCGCGTCTACCACCCCTCCCGCGAGGTCTTCGACATCGAGCTCGGTCCGGTGTTCGTCAACTTCCTGCTCGCCGACGAGATCAACCGGGCCCCGGCCAAGGTGCAGTCCGCCCTCCTGGAGGTCATGGCCGAACGACAGGTGACCCTGGCCGGGAAGACCCACCCGCTGCCCAGGCCGTTCATCGTGCTGGCCACCCAGAACCCGATCGAGTCCGAGGGCGTCTACCCCCTCCCCGAGGTCCAGCGCGACCGCTTCCTGTTCAAGATCCGCATCACCCACCCCAGCGCGCACGAGGAGCTGGAGATCCTCCACCGGATGAGCGTGACCCCTCCGACGCCCCGGCGGGTGCTCGACCCCGTGCGACTGGCCGCGCTGCAGAAGACGGCCGACCAGGTCTCCGTGCACCAGCTCGTCGCCGACTACGTGGTCAGGCTGGTGATGGCCACCCGCTCCCCCGGCGACTACGGCCTGGCCGAGCTGGAGGAGAACATCGAGATCGGGGTCAGCCCGCGCGCCACGCTGGGCCTGGTCGCCGCCGGACGCGGCCTGGCCCTGCTGCGGGGCCGCGACTACCTCCTTCCCGACGACGTGCGCGACGTGGCCGTGGACGTGATGTCCCACCGGCTGATGCTCACCTTCGACGCGCTGGCCGACGGGGTGGACCCCGAGGACGTCGTCAGGCAGATCCTGGCAGCCGTCCCGCCCCCCCTCGTGGTCTGGAACCAGGGCCCCCGGTGAACCCGCGCGCAGCGACGCGATCAACCCACGAGGAGGCGCCGGTGAACTGGACTGAGGACCGCCGTGAGGGCGCGCCGGTGAACTGGACTGAGGAACGCGGGAGCGGAGCGGACGCGTGACGAGGGAAGATCACCGGGTAAGAGCGCCCGAACCGCGACGCGCAGCGTCGCCATCAGCGCAGAGCGAAGCGGATGAGGGACGAGGGAAGCCACCGGTCACCAGCCCCCGAGCCGCGACGCGCAGCGACGCATTGAGCACGCGAGGGGGCGCCGGTGAGCTGGACTGAGGACCGAAGGAGCGAAGCGGATGAGGGACGAGGGAAGCCACCGGTCACCAGCCCCCGAGCCGCGGCGCGCAGCGACGCGATAAGCACAGCCGAGCAGGCGCTGCGCCGCCTCGAACTGACCATCGTCCGGCGGCTCGACGGGTTGCTGCACGGCGCCCACCAGGGTCTCCTCCCGGGGCCCGGCAGCGAGTTCGGCGACAGCCGGGTCTACGTGCCCGGCGAGGACGACATCCGGCGGATGGACTGGGCGGTGACCGCCCGCACGACCGTCCCGCACGTCCGGGATCTGATCGCCGACCGGGAACTGGAGACCTGGGCGCTGGCCGATCTGTCACCCAGCATGGACTTCGGCACCGCCGGAATGGAGAAGCGCGACCTGGTGGTGTCCGCGATCGGCGCGATCGGCTTCCTGTCGGGCCGGATCGGCAACCGCTTCGGCGCCTACGTCCTGCACGACGAGTACATCCACCGGATACCCGCCAGAGGCGGCCGTCCGGCCCTGTACGGCCTGCTGCACTCGCTGATGGACGCCCCCAGGGGCCGTACCGTCGCCGGAGCCCCCGACCTGGCGGAGGCCATCGAGATCCTGGCCGCCGCGCGGCGGCGGCGCGGCCTGCGAGTGATCGTCTCCGACTTCCTCGATCCCGAGCCCAGCCTCGACCCCGGCCTGGAGCTGCCCTGGGAGCGGCCGATGCGCCGCCTGGCCGCCCGCCACCAGGTGGTGGCCATCGAGGTGATCGACCCTCGCGAGCTCGAACTGCCACCGGTGGGGCTGGTCAACCTGACCGACCCCGAATCGGGACGGAGCCGCCAGATCCAGCTCACCCCCAAGGTGCGCAGGGCCTACGCGGAGGCCGCCGCCACGCAGCGGGCGACGAACCGGATCGCGCTGCGCCGCTGCGGCGTCGCGCACCTGGTCCTGCGCACCGACCGCGACTGGGTCCTCGACATCGCCCAGTTCGTCCTGCGGCAGCGGCGGACGGCACACCTGACACATCGGCCCTCGAGGTCCGGAGCGACACATTGACCTTCCTCTCGCCGGCCTGGCTGTGGCTGTTCGCCGCGTTGGCGCTGCTCGCGGCGGCCTATGTCGCCGCCCAGTTCGCCCGGCGCCGCTACGCCCTGCGCTTCACCAACCTGCCGCTGCTGGCGCTCGTGGCCCCGTCGGGGCCCGGCTGGCGCCGGCACGTCGCCCCCGCGTTGTTCCTGGTGATGATGGGCCTGCTGGTCATCGGCGCGGCCCGGCCGGCCGACTCGGTGCAGGTCCCCCGTGACCGGGCGACCATCATCATCGCGCTGGACGTCTCGCTGTCGATGGAGGCCGACGACGTCACGCCCAAGCGGATCACCGCGGCCAAGGAGGCCGCCCAGAAGTTCGTCAACGACCTGCCGGAACGCTTCAACGTCGGACTCGTCGCCTTCGCCCGTTCCGCCTCCGTCGTGGTCTCCCCCACCACCGACCATCAGGCGGTCTTCACCTCGCTCGGCAACCTGAGCACCCGGGCGGGCACCGCCATCGGCGAGGCCGTGTTCAGCTCCCTCGACTCCGTCCACTCCTTCGACCAGCAGGCGGTCACCGACCCGCCGCCCGCCGCGATCGTGTTGCTGTCCGACGGCGACAACACCTCGGGCCGCTCGGTGGCCGACGCGATCGAGACGGCGATGAACGCGCGCGTGCCGGTCTCCACGATCGCCTACGGCACCCAGGACGGCACCGTCTCGATCGACGGCCGCGACGTGAACGTGCCGGTGAACAAGGCCACCCTGCAGACCCTGTCCGACGGCACCGGCGGCCGGGCGTACGAGGCGGAGTCGGGCAGCCAGCTACGGGAGGTGTACGAGCAGATCGGCACCTCGCTGGGCTATCAGACGGTCGAGCAGGAGATCAGCCATCGGTTCGTCGTGGCGGCGATCCTGATCGGCCTGCTGACCGCGGGGACGGCCCTGGTGCTGGGGTCGCGACTGCCCTGAGCCGGTCCCGGCCATTGGTAACGTTCTACGACGTGGCACATTACTTCGAGGAGCGGCCCGAGACCGCCAGCCGTCCCGGCTCGGTCACGCTCGTGCTCCCCGACCTTCACCTGAAGCTGGAGACCGACAGCGGGACGTTCTCCCCCGAGCGGGTCGACCAGGGCACCCGGATCCTGCTGGAGAGCGTGCCCCCTCCCCCTCCCGGGGGCGACCTGCTGGACCTGGGGTGCGGCTACGGGCCGATCGCGCTGACGATGGCCTCGCGCGCTCCGCGGGCCACGGTGTGGGCGGTGGACGTCAACCGCAGGTCGGTGGAGCTGTGCGCCAGAAATGCCCGGACCGCCGCCCTTGACAAAGTAAGGTCGATGCACGTCGACGAGGTTCCGCCCGAGATCCGCTTCTCGGCGATCTGGTCCAACCCCGCGATCCGCATCGGCAAGGCGGCGATGCACCAGATGCTGAGCCGCTGGCTGACGCGCCTCACCCCCGACGGCGTCGCCTACCTGGTGGTCCAGAAGCACCTGGGGTCCGACTCCCTGCAACGCTGGCTGAACGAGCAGGGCTGGCCCACCGACCGCACGGCCTCCCGGTCGTCCTACCGGGTCCTTGCGGTGCGGGCCGGGAGGGAAGCGGACCGGGCGGGGTGAGCGGACAGGGTGAGCGGACGGGGGCGGCGCACGCCTCCCCACCGGCAGGCAGGACGCGCCACCCGCGAGACGAACGCCGGGCGGCGCGGAACGACCGCGGAAACGAACGAGGAACGGTGAACGACCGATGACGGACAACCCGCGCAGGCAGCTGCGGCCGACCGATGTCAAGCGGCTCAACCGCACGTGGCGCAGGAGCACCGAGGGGCGGCTCTCCCTGATCCTGGAGTCGGTGACCGGTCCGTTCAACATCGGTTCGATCTTCCGTACGGCCGCCGCCTTCGGGGTGGAGCGGATCTGGCTGGCGGGCAACGCCACTCCCCCGACCAACCCCAAGGCGCAGAAGACCGCGCTGGGCACCGACCGCCTGGTGGCCTGGGAGGAGCCGGTTCCCGTGCTGGAGGCCGTACGGGCCGCCAGGAAGGACGGGTTCACCGTGGTCGCGGTGGAGCTGACCGGCGACGCGGTGCCCCTGCCCGAGGCCAAGCTGAGCGGCGACGTGTGCCTGGTGGTGGGCAGCGAGGACCACGGCTGCTCCCCCGCGCTGCTGGAGGCCGCCGACAGCGTCTGCTACATCCCTCAGGTCGGCAGGGTGGGCTCGTTCAACGTCGGGATCGCGGCGGCGATCGCGGTGGCCGAGGCCCGCCGTCAGGAGTGGTCGGGCAAGTCACTGCCGGATCCCGAATCGGACTGATCGATCGCCTCTCATGGCCTCGCGACCTCGATCAACGGTCCGTGACCCAAACGTTCACCTTCTCACGATGACGAGGCGCGCCCGCAGCGGGCATACTCCTGCACGTGCAGCGTCGTTACGCCTTCCTCGACCATCCCGGCCCCCTGGCCTTCGCCCACCGGGGCGGAGCCTTCGAGGGCAGGGAGAACACCCATGCCGCGTTCGCGCACGCCGTGGAGCTCGGTTACACCCACCTGGAGACGGACGCCCACGCGACCGCCGACGGGGTGCTGCTGGCCTTCCACGATCACACCCTGGACCGGGTGACCGACCGAAACGGCCGGATCGCCGGCCTGCCGTACCGGCTGGTGCGTGAGGCGCGGATCGGCGGCGTGGACGAGATCCCGCTCGTGGAGGACCTGCTGGGCTCCTGGCCCGAGGCGCGCTTCAACATCGACGTCAAGGAGGCCTCGGCCATCGCGCCGCTGGCCGAGGTGATCAGGCGGACCAACTCCTACGACCGGATCTGCCTGACCTCCTTCTCCGAGGAGCGCCTGGCCCGCGCCCGCGCCGCGGTCGGCCACGAGGTGTGCTCCTCGCTCGGGCCGCGCGGCGTCGCGACCCTGCGCGCCGCCGCCACGACCTCCGGTTACGGCCGCCTGCTCACCCGGCTGGCCCGCGCCGGGGTGCCGTGCGCGCAGATCCCGGTGGGCTTCCGCGGCCTGCGGATCACCACGCCCGCCCTGATCCGTACGGCCCACGCCCTCGGCATGCAGATCCACGTGTGGACCATCAACGCCCCCCGGGAGATGGAGCGGCTGCTCGACCTCGGCGTGGACGGCCTGATGACCGACAACGTCTCCGGTCTCCGCGAAGTGCTGGAGGCCCGCGGCCAGTGGCATTCCGGCCGGCTCGCCGCGTGAGCCGCACACCCCCCGACACCGGCCGGACCGCCGGCCGACCCCCCAACGAGCGAGGACCCATGACCTCCGAACAGGTCGCCGAGGACACCCCCCAGGCCCGCCGCCGCGAACAGCGCGGCTGGTACTTCTACGACTGGGCGAACTCCGCCTTCCCCACCACGGTCCTGACGGTCTTCCTCGGGCCGTACCTGACGACGATCGCGGAGGCCGCCGCCCAGGGCCGCCCGTACGTGGACGTGCTGGGGTTCGACATACGGCCCAGCGCCTACTACTCCTTCGTGGTGGGCGTCGCGGCCATCCTGCAGATCATCCTGATGCCCCTGGCGGGAGCCCTGGCCGACCACACCGGCCGCAAGAAGGAGCTCATGGGCCTGTTCGCCTATCTCGGCGCCGGGGCCACGATCTGTTTCTGGTTCGTCGCGGACGGACGCTACCTGCTGGGCGGGGTGCTGTTCATCCTGGCCAACACCGCCTTCGCGGCCGCATTCGTGATCTACAACTCGTTCTTGCCCGAGATCTCCACGGCGGACGAGCGCGACAAGGTCTCCGCCCAGGGCTGGGGCTTCGGCTACCTGGGCGGCGGCCTGCTGCTCGCCGTCCACCTCGTCCTCTTCCTCGGCCACGACTCCTTCGGCGTCTCCGAGGGCGACGCCGTACGTCTCGCGCTGTCCTCCGCCGGCCTGTGGTGGGGCGGGTTCACGATCATCCCGCTGCTGCGGCTGCGCAACCGGCGGGCGCTCGTCCCGGGCGCCGAGACCGCCGGTCAGGCCGTGGCGGGCAGTTTCCGGCAGCTGGGCCGTACGATCAGGGAGCTGCGCCGCTACCCGCTGACGCTGGGCTTCCTGGTGGCCTACCTGATCTACAACGACGGCGTGCAGACCGTCATCTCCTTCTCGGCCACCTACGCCGACAAGGAGCTCGGGCTGAGCCAGACCGTCAGGATCGGGGCGATCCTGATGGTGCAGTTCGTCGCCTTCTTCGGCGCCCTGCTGCTCGGCCGGTTCGCCGCCTACTGGGGGGCGAAGCGGGTCGTGATGTGCGCCCTGGTCGCCTGGACCGTCGTGGTGGGCGTGGCCTACTTCCTGCCCAAGGGCTCGGCCGTGGCGTTCTTCGCGCTCGGGTTCGCCATCGCGATCGTGATGGGTGGCACCCAGGCCCTGTCGCGGTCGCTGTTCTCCCACGTGATCCCGGTGGGCAAGGAGGCGGAATATTACAGCCTGTACGAGATCAGTGACAAGGGGTCGACGTTCCTCGGCTCGTTCACCCTCGGCCTGGCGCTCCAGCTAACCGACAGTTACCGCCTCGGCATCATCTCTTTGGTGATCTTCTTTGTGCTCGGGCTGGTGCTGCTCACCCTCATCGACCTGCCCAAGGCCATCCGAGCGGCCGGAAACACGGTGCCGGAACGCATCTGAGAACCCCTCGGAAAGGAGCTTCTCACAGACCGGGTCAAGAACGCGCGATTGGATCACCTCGTCTGGGGGAATCCACACACGGTATCAAGCGTTGTACGCCGTGGGAGACAAACCCCTCACGACGGGGCCCTCAGGAGGCATTCAGACATGGGCGAGCGTGCGCTACGCGGTACCCGACTCGGGGCGACCAGCTACGAGAACGACCGCAACACCGATCTGGCCCCGCGCCAGGAGGTGTCCTACACCTGCCCGAAGGGCCATCGATTCGACGTTCCGCTTGCCGCTGAAGCCGAGATCCCGGCGACCTGGGAGTGCCGCATGTGCGGCGCTACCGCGCTCCGGGTGGACGGCGAGCTGCCGGAGGCAAAGAAGGCCAAGCCCCCACGGACGCACTGGGACATGCTGCTGGAGCGCCGCACGATCGAAGACCTGGAGGAGGTGCTCAACGAGCGCCTGGCGATTCTACGCGCCCAGCGCCGCAAGAGCGCCTGACCGACTCTAGAGACAGTCTCAGAGAGACGGAAACCTCCGGCATCCCACACGGGACGCCGGAGGTTTCCGGTTTCCCGCCCTTCTCGGCTCGTCTCTCACCGGCCCGGTTCTCACCATCCGGTGGTAAACATCGCGCGTCTTCGTCCCGTTTCCCTCCGGGCCGGAAATCCCGGGCCTCCACCTGTAAAGGAATGCGATGAAGGTACGGATGGGAATCGCCCCGGCGGCGACCGAGAGCGCGGACCGCTTCGCCGGGACCGTCGACCGGGCCGAGGCCCTGGGCATCGACTCGCTGTGGCTTTCGGAGGTCGTCTTCGGGCCGTCGGTCGAGCCGTTCGTCGGAATGGGGTACGCGCTGTCCAGGACGACCCGGATGAAGGTCGGTACGGGCGTGGCCATCCTGCCGGGCCGTCACCCGGTGCTGGTCGCCAAGCAGCTCGCCTCCCTGTCCGCGCTGGCCCCCGGCCGGGTGCTCCCCGCCTTCGGCCTCCATCCGGCCAGACCCGAGGAGAAAAGCGTCTTCCCCATCGCCGGCAGCTCCCGCGGCGCCGTCTTCGACGAGTCGCTGGAACTGCTCAGGTTGCTGCTCCGGCAGGAGAGGGTGACCTTCAGGGGCAGGTTCCACAGCGTCGAGGACGCCGGCGTCGGGCCGCTCCCCGCCAAGCCGCTGGACATCTGGCTGGGCGGCAGCGGCCCGGTCGCGCTGCGTCGCGTCGGCCGTCTCGCGGACGGCTGGCTCGCCAGCTTCCTCACTCCCCAGGAGGCCGGCGCGGGCCGGAAGGCGATCCAGGATCACGCCGCCGAGGCCGGTCGTGAGATCGAACCCGACCATTACGGCATCAGCCTCGCCGTGGCCCTCGGCTCCATCCCGGACGAGCTGGCGGCCGCGATCCGCAGACGCCGCCCCGACGCCGATCCCGCGGACCTCGTCCCGGTCGGCTGGCAGGCGTGCCGCGACCGGATCGAGCGCTACATCGCCGCGGGCATCACCAAGTTCGTCGTACGGCCGGCCGGGCGGACCCCGGAGACGGAGCACTTCATGGAGGAGTTCGCCCGGGAGCTGATGCCCATGGAGAACTGACGACCGCGAGGATCCCCCCGGAACCCGGGACCGGCGGGGCACGACCGCGGCGCCCCCTCCGCGACGTCCTCGCCCGGCATCGCGGCGGCCTCGGAAGCGGCCTCGGAAGTGGCCCAATCTCTTACCGGGGAATTGGCTCTTCAGGTCGTCCCCGCCCGCTGCCTAGAGTCGTCGCATGGCTATGGAGACCACCGAGGGCACGACGAGCGCGACAGCCCACGAGAAGGCCGCGGCGCTGCGGGCGCTGCACGTTCCGGGCAGCCCGCTGGTGGTGCCCAACATCTGGGACGCGGCGTCGGCCCGTGCCGTCGAGGCGGCCGGATTCCCGGTGGTCGCCACCGGGAGCGCCGCGATCGCCTCCATGCTCGGATACGACGACGGGGAGGCGGCGCCGGCCGGGGAGATGCTGGCCGCGGTCACCCGGATCGTCCGGGCCGTCGGCGTGCCCGTCACCGCCGACATGGAGCGCGGCTACGGGCAGAAGCCCGCGGAGCTGGTCGCGCGCCTGGCCTCCGCCGGCGTGGCCGGCTGCAACCTGGAGGACTCCGACCCCCGTACGGGCGAGATGGTCGACGCCGACGAGCAGGCCGCGTTCCTGGGAGCCGTCCGGGCCGCCGCCGTCGACGCGGGCGTCGACCTGGTGATCAACGCGCGTGTCGACCCCTACCTCCACGGCACGGGCACGCCCTCCGAGAGGCTCGCGGAATCGGTGCGGCGCGGGCGTCTGTACCTGCGGGCCGGCGCCGACTGCGTCTATCCGATCTTCGCCACCGAGGCCGAGGACATCCGCGCGCTGGCCGGGGAGATCGACGGTCCGATCAACGTCCTGTTCCGTCCCGGCACGCCGTCGATCGGGGAGCTGGCGGCCCTCGGAGTGGCCCGCGTGAGCTTCGGGCCCGGACTGTACCGGGTCGTGCAGGCCCACACGGCCCGGATGCTCGCGGCCGTCCGGTCCGGGAACAGCCCCTACCCGCCGGATGCCGCCGGCTGATTCCGGGCCGCCCTCTCGGTGCCGGAGGTCAGAGGCGCAGCTTCCGGTGACCGCCTCCGTGCCATTCCACGAACAGGACGCTGGCGTCGTCCTGGAGCAGGCCGTCGTGATACTCCAGCACGCTGCGGATGAGGCGGCGCAGGGTCTCCGGCACCGGAAGCCCGTCGGCGCTGCGCCGGATGATGAAGTCGACGAACCGTTCGAGACCGAACTCCTGGCCCTTGCTGTTGCGTGCCTCGGTGATGCCGTCGGTGTAGAGCAGCACGCGGTCGCCCGGTTCGAGTTGCTCGCCGCACAGGGTCACGGGCAGGCCGAGGTCGAGGCCCATGGGGTGGGCGGGCGGGCATTGGAGGCTGGTGGTCCAGCGTCCGCCCCGGATCACCACCGGCGGGTGATGGCCCCGGTTGACCCAGCTGAACATGCCGGTGCGGGTGTTCAGCTCGGCCAGAATCGCGGTGGCGAAACGGTTGGCCAGGCCGAACTCCTCGATCAGGACCTCCTCGATCCCCTCGCTGACGCGGATCAGGTCGGCGCCCTGGCGGCGGTAGTTGCGGCAGGCGGCCAGCGCCAGGTTGGAGGTCAGTCCGGCGGACGCGTCATGACCCATCGCGTCGAAGATCGAAAGATGGACCTTCTCCCCGGCCAGGGCGTATTCGAAGGCGTCGCCGCCGATCTCGTAGGCCGGTTCGAGAGCGGCGGCGATCACCACCTCCTCGTTGGCGAAGGTCAGCGGCGGCAGGAGGTTCCACTGCATCTCCGCGGCGACGTTCATCGGCCGGGTCCGGACCAGCCGGGCGTAGGAGTCGCTGTGGCCGCGCTTGCTCACCACCATCAGTGCCACCACGGAGGCCAGGTGCCGCATGTTCTGCTGGGTCCGCTCGTCGGCCTCCCGGGCGCTGATCCGCAGCATCCCCAGGCGTTCGGTGCCGTCCAGCAGCGGCACCCACCACCAGTCCACGCCGCCGACGCCCTGTTTGGGCAGGACTCTCACGTCCTGGAAGGCCCGCCCGGCCAGCGTTCCGTCGATCCGCAGCTCGGCCAGCTCCGGGTCCGCGTCCTCACCGGCGTTCGTGCCGTGGCCGGTCAGCAGGCGGAGCACCTCCCGTTGCAGGTCGGTCAGGTAGATCAGCACGTCGTACAGGCCGGCATGGGCGGCATGCTCCTGGACCAGGGCCGGCAGCTGCTCCATCGCGCTCAGATGACTGGCCTGGACCAGCCCGGCCAGCATTCGCGCACAGCCCTCCGAAGGATCCATGGCGCTTTCCCTGTCTGCTGTGACGTCCCGCGTCCTTCCAAGGCCCCTTGGGGGCTTCCGTCCCACCTCTCGGCGGAAGCCCCGGTAGCCCGCACGTACCTCTTACCCGAAGGTTCCGTCATGACCCGGCTTCCGGGTTTCCGCCCGTGACGACGGACCGGGACGCACGAGGTCGCGGATCACCACTCATCGACGGGAAGGTCGATGCCGTTGACGCGATCGTAGATCACCACCCCGTCCGCCAGCCTGACCACGCGTACCCTGCGGGCGAGTCCCGCCGTCTCCAGACCGCGAGCCGAGTGCACCGCGTACTGCGCGAAGTGGTAGCGGTCGCGAGTACCTCCGTGGGGGTCGTCGCGCTCGCACACGACCTCGTAGCGGTCACCCGGCCAGATCGGGGGCAGCTCCGTTTTTTGTCCTTGATCGGCGAGCATGGTCATCCGCCCGCCTCCTCTCCTGAAAAGTTCGTCTTAGGTGGGAGATATCGACATGCTGCAGTCGATTAAGGTCCCCTCAATCCACCCATTATGGTCATTCGACACGTTTGGGATGTAATGTGAGCACTCCTTTGACCGACCAACCAGCCAGTGAGTCTTGACCACGCTCTGGCACGTTCCAATAATGATCAGCACTGCCAGGAGCCTTCATGCCCCCCGTCGATCATTTCGCCCATGGGTTCACCACCCCCGCGGCCGCCTATGTCATGTCAAGTATCGGGTGCCTGCTGGGGCTCCTGCTCGCCGCCCGCGCCCGCGAGGCCGGGGGCCGCTCCCGCACCCTGTGGCTGGCCTCCGCCGCCCTGTCCATCGGTGGAACCGGGATCTGGGTGATGCACTTCATCGCGATGATGGGCTTCAACGTCCGCGGCACGGCGATCCGCTACGACGTGCCCCTCACCATCGCCTCGGCCCTCCTCGCCGTGGTCGTCGTGGGGGCCGGGCTCTTCCTGGTCTCCGCCAAGGGAACGGGTCCCCTCTCGCTCATCAGCGGCGGGTTGCTGACCGGCCTCGGCGTGGCCGGCATGCACTACCTGGGCATGGCGGGCATGAACATGTCCGCGCACGTGAGCTATGACCCTCTCCTGGTGGCGCTGTCCCTGCTGATCGCCGTGGTGGCCGCGACGGTGGCGCTCTGGTTCAGCCTGCGCGCCACCGGGGCCCTCGCCATCACGGGTGCCGCCCTGCTGATGGGCGTCGCGGTCAACGGGATGCACTACACCGGCATGTTCGCCATGGACGTCACCGTCCACGACACCTCCATGTCCACGAGCGGAGCCTCGGCCATGGACTTCATGCTTCCTCTGATCATCGGGATCAGCCTGCTCACCCTGGGACTGCTCCTCACCATCTTCCTGTCCCCCTCCGAGAAGGAGATGCGCGAGGACGCCGCGCTGCTCTCCCAGTTCCAGCGGCCTCGCGACGGCGTCGCCGGCAGCGTCCCGCCCCCCGGGGCCGACGCCGGCCGGCCGGCCGAGCCCCGCGCCCCTTCCCTGTTCGACTCCGCAGACCCCGGTCACTGAACCGGGCACGGGCGGGCTCCGCAACGGGCCGCCGCTCCCGCGCGTCCGTGAGCGCCGGAGCGGCGGCCCGGACCCGTCAGTCCCCCGGGTACAGGGCGGGGGCCATCTGATGGGGGAAGACGTGTTCCAGGTCGTGGCCGGACGGCAGGACGCAGCGGCGCTCACCCTGCTCCGCGTACGGGCATCGGAGCGCGTCGGCGCGGCGCGGTAACGACATGTCCTCTTCGCGCCCGTTCACCCCGTCAACGGCGGCTTCGTGAGTCATGGGCGCGTGTCCTCCTATGGCATCCGGACCGGGGGCGTCCCCGAGCGGAACGGTCCAGCCGTGGGTTCGAGACGGGCGTGACGGCCGGAATCGATCACCCCGTCCGTACGATGCAGCAATCTATCTCCCCGGATTACGGGTGCCCAGAACCGGTGGTTTGACCATGACCTCATTGGCCCTTGTCAGAGGTCGGACCTCACGCGCGGAACACCGCTCTTCCCCGTCTTGATGATCAAGACCCCATAACATCACGATAGGGATTTTTTGGGACATCCCCCGGTGAGGCCCAGCCAATACTTTGACATCACCCCTCACAAGGAGTGCTTATGTTGAGTCGAGGCCCCCTCCTCGCCGGCGCCACCACCGTGGCCCTGTACCTGGCAGCCACCGTCGCACCCGCCGTGGCTCAGGCCGCTCCCCCGGCCCAGCCCCCGTCCGCAGTCGTCGAGGCGCTCCAGCGCGACCTCGGCCTCTCCGCCGAGCAGGCCGTCACCCGGCTGGCCAACGAATCACGCGCCATGACCGCGGAGTCCAACCTGAGCAAGACGCTCGGCGACAAGTACGCCGGCTCCTGGCTCAACGCCGACGGCTCAAAGCTCTCCGTCGCCACCAGCGACGCCGCCTCGGCCGGGGCCATCCAGGCACAGGGCGCCCAGCCCGTGGTCGTCAGCCGGACCCTGACCGAGCTCAACGCCATCAAGGACCGGCTCGACCAGGCCTCGGCCGAGGCGAAGGCCGGCGCGTCCCTGTGGTACGTCGACATCCCGACGAACAGCGTCGTCGTCCAGGCCACCCAGCAGGCCGGGGGCGAGGCCCTCGTCGCCGCCGCCGGCGTGGACAAGAACGCGGTGCGGGTGACCCCCTCCGCCGAGCAGCCCCAGCCCTACATCAACATCATCGGCGGCCTCGCCTACTACATCGGCGGCAGCCGCTGCAGCGTCGGCTTCTCCGTCACCCGGGGAACCACCCCCGGCTTCGTCACCGCGGGACACTGCGGCAGGGCGGGCAACGCCACCACCAGCCCGTCCGGCACCTTCCAGGGCTCCTCGTTCCCGGGCAACGACTACGCCTGGGTCGCGACTCCCGGCCACACCCCCCAGCCCTGGGTGCGTGGATCGGGCGGCGCCAACGTCATCGTCCGCGGATCCACCCAGGCGGTCGTCGGCTCCTCGATCTGCCGCTCCGGCTCCACCACCGGCTGGCGCTGCGGCGTCATCCAGCAGCACAACGCCAGCGTGACCTACCCGCAGGGCACGGTGAGCGGCCTGACCCGTACCACCGTGTGCGCCCAGCCGGGCGACTCCGGCGGCTCGTTCATCTCCGGCAGCCAGGCCCAGGGCGTGACCTCGGGCGGCTCCGGTAACTGCACCACCGGTGGCACCACGTACCACCAGCCGGTCAGAGAGATCCTCTCGGCGTACGGCCTCACGCTCCGCGTCGGCTGACCGCTCTCCTCACCAGCTGCTCTTTTCGAGCAACCCCCCATGGCCGAGGAGAACCGGAAAAGATGTCAAGGATCATCCGCTTAAGCGTCGCCTTCCTCCTGGGACTCGCCTTCCTCGTGACGGCCGTCCCCGCCCAGGCGACGACCACCCACGAAACAGCGGGTCACACGGCGGCGGCCGTGCGCGTACTCCGGTACGACGCGAGCCGGGCCGCGGAGTTCCGTTCCGCCGTCGACCAGGCGGCCCGGCTCTGGAACTCCAGCGTGACCAACGTGCGGCTGGTGGCCGGAAGTCCGGCGGACTTCGTGGTGGTGGCCGACAACGGCTGGCCGCGCGCACAGCCCACCAGCCTGGGCCGTGGCACCGTGTGGATGGGCAGGCAGGCGACCGCGGAGGGGCACAATCCCCTGCGCATCGCCGCCCACGAGATCGGCCATATCCTGGGCCTGCCCGACCGTCGCACCGGCCGGTGCACGGATCTGATGTCCGGCGCGAGCGCGGGCACCAGCTGTACCAACGCCAATCCGAACACGGCTGAGAGAGCCGAGGTCAACCGGAACTTCGCCGGTTTCGCCCCGGCCATCGAATTCGGCAGAACCTACGTCGACAGCCCCGAGACCGCGACACGCTAGGCACCACCGAGCACCCCGGCGAGGTCCGCCGGCCCGGCCGCAGTCAGGCCGGACCGGCGGACCTCGCCCTTTTTCCGGGAGCCCGCGAGCCGCTCACGGGAAGACTGTTCCGGCCGGGCGCTTCGCGAATGGACAAAAGCCCGCGAGCCGCTCGAAGCGGTTCAGGTCAGGTGCTTCTCGAAGCAGTGGGAGCCCGCGAGCCTCTCGTAGGGAGGGAAGACCGGGATGGGGGTGTATCCCTCGCGCAGGTACATCCTCACGGCGTCCGGCTGGCGATCTCCGGTGTGCAGGATGATCCGTGACGCGCCGAGCGCGCGAGCCGCGTCCTCGGCCGCCGCCAGCAGCGCGCGCGCCACGTCCGTGCCGCGGTGGGACGGGGCCACGAACATCCGTTTGAGCTCCAGCTCACCGCCGAGGCGGCGCAGCGCGACGTGCCCGGCCGGCACGTCCTCCCCCGCGTAGGCGACCCCGGTGTAGACGACGGTCCCGGACTCGACGTTCATGCCCTCGGGCAGGTGGTCCGGACTGCCGGCGATCAGGTCGGCGTAGCGGGCGCCCATCTCCTCCTCCATGGCCTCGCGTAGCGCGACGGCCGCGGCGTCGTCCCAGGACACCGGCCTGACCACGGTCGCACCGGCTTCCTTCGCGGATGCGCTCATGCGTGAACTCCTCCTGTCTGCCGCCACCCTCTGTTCGCGGTCACCGGAAGATCCTGGCAGCCCCCGGGCGGACGGCCGTCTCCGCCCCCACCTTCCCGGAACGGGACCGGCCGCGCGAGCGGGCGCCGCCCGCCGGAGAACAGGGGAACCGCGACGGCGGGAACCGGGGCCGCGGCGGCGCATGAGATCTCGTCTCCCGGCCGGTCACCGCCACGGCGGCCCGAGCCCGGAGAGGCCGGGCGTCCTTCCCGCAGGGGTCGGGCCGGAGCCCCTGGGGAACGATCCGGGGGTGACTCAATCTCGTATCAGCGTCTCGGTGGACGCGCACGCCCGCCCTGAACGGGTGTTCTCCGTCCTGACCGACTGGCCCCGGCACGACGAGTGGATGGTCCTGACCCGTGCCCACGTCGCCGTCGGGGACGGCCGCAGCGCCGGAAGCCGGCTGGAGGCCTTCACCGGGGTGGGCCCGGTCGGGTTCCTCGACACCATGGAGATCACCGAGTGGGACCCGCCCAGGACCGTGAAGGTCCGGCACACGGGCCGGCTGGTGCGCGGCACCGGAACCTTCCGCGTGTCGCCGCGAGAGGGCGGCGGCAGCACGATCGTCTGGGAGGAGGAACTCGACCTGCCGTTCGGCCCGGTCGGGCGGCTCGGCCGTCCGCTGGTCGGGCCGCTGGGCGCGGCGATGTTGCGGCTCTCGCTCCGCCGCCTGGCCGAGCTCAGCGATCGGTGAGATCCCTGCCGGAGCCGCCGGGCTCCCTCGGCCCCCCGGGCCCGCCCGCGCCGCTCGGCTCGTCCCGCAGGACCTCGCCGTGGATGACCGTGCCGCCCTGACCGCCCTGACCCCTGGGGCTGCCCTGGCCCCTCGGGCCGCTTTGGCCGTTCATGACGTCGAAGGGCGAGCCCAGGCCGCCGAACGGCGAGCCAAGGCCGGGGCCCGCCGCGTTCTGGGCGAGAGTGCGGACACGGCGGGCGAAGAACCAGGCGCCGAGCCTGCGGAGCAGCGGCCGGGTGAACGGCAGGATGAACAGGAAACCGAGGACGTCGGTGAGGAAGCCCGGGGTGAGCAGCAGCGTGCCGCCCGCGACGATCAGGGCGCCGTCGGCGAGTTCCCGATCGGGCATCCGGCCGCTCTGCAGCGCGGCCTGCAGGTTACGCCAGGCCCTTCGGCCCTCGCGGCGGACGATCCAGGCGCCGAGCAGGCTGTCGGCGAGCAGGATGGCCACCGTGGGCCAGCCGCCGATGACCTCACCGACCTGGATGAGCACCCAGATCTCCAGGACCGGGACCACAAGGAAGACCAGGAACAGCAGAAGGCGCATCTTTTCCTCAACTCACGCGGCAGCCGTACGACATGGACAACGTCGCGGGGGCGCTTCGCGTTCCACAACTCCGTGCGAGCGCCTGTGGCGCTCGCACGGAGTTCCTTTACCCCTTGGTCTGGAGGCTGGAGCACTGGCTCGCATCCAGATAGCGACCGGCGTCGGCGTCAGTCCCAGGCGTCATCCGGGATCCGGTAGAGGACCCGGGTGGCCTCGAGCCATCTCCGATCGATGAAACGGCCGCTGACCCGCCCCACCAGGGTAAGGAAAGTGCTCATCATCCGCTCGTCACCGGGGTGGCTGAAATCAAGCCCCATCGAGTAGAGGTCGAAGATCGACCCAGTCTCCATTTCGCCCTCGCAGAAGCCCGATAACTCCTCGACGAACCTCCCGTTGTGGAAATAGTCCAGATCGTGGACGCCGTCGACAAGCCGATCGTATTCCACGCGAAAGAGCCGTCGCCCGCCCACGGTGAGCACATACTCCTCCAGGTATGAGCCGCTGATGCTGAGGACGTGCATCCAGCCGGGGGCGTGCGCGCCAATCCAGACGATCTCGGTCGAGGAATATGGCTGGTACCAGCGCATCGCCGTGGGGAGATCGCACTCCAGCCGGGACTCCGGGTCCGCCCGCAACCGACGAGCGATCTCGTCTGGGTCGTCGCCCTCGACCCACAGTCCGGAGAACCTTGTCCCGAATCCGTGGGAGACCAGCAGGTCCCACTGGTCCTCCGCCGGGGAACCGTGCCCCATGCCGTTCATATCATCACCTTATGGTCATCGTTAGCAGGAGATCCGCACGGCGTGGGCCGCCACGCTCCACTGCGCGGCGGCCCACTGACAGGGCCCCGGCACATCGAGAATTCGTCCGGGTTTGATTTCTTTGGCATAGCCGGGCGTGAGGCGCGGGCCAGGAACGGCGGTACGGGCTGGGTAATGGCTGGCTCAGTTCGCGCATGAGGAAGGGCACGGTCCCTGAAGATCAGCGGTGTCTTACGCCGTGCGATCCTCGGAGGAAACCGTGCCCGTCGCCCCATCATCACTGATCCATACGCCCGGAGAGGGCGAGATTGCCAAGGACACGCGATCGCGGGTCAGGCATCGGCCTGGACTTCTGGCCAGATTCTCCTCGATCGAGGACAACCGGTGCGCGAGCAAGGTCCGGCACACTCTGGAGGCGATCTTGGGGGTGATGGCCTTCGGCTCGGCCACGGTCGGCGGTAACTCGATCACCGCGATCAGTCACTGGGCCCATGAGGCACCCCAGGACGTGCTCGCCGCCTTGGGCTGCTGGCGTGATCCGCTCACCGGCCGGTGTCTGCCGCCCAGCGAACGGACCCTGCGTCGGGTCCTGGCCGACGTCGACGGCAACGAGGTGGACCGGCACGCCGCCGCCTACCTGGCCGAATCGCCCGATGATCGGGAAGGACAACCTGCCGGCGACCCGCCCGGCTCACCAATGCCGCGCGAGCGCGAGGCCCGCCGTGCCGCCCGGCGGCAACGGCGACAGCTCATGCCCGAGGGGCTGTTGCCGTCAGCGGCGTTCGATGGCAAGGTACTGCGCGGTGCGCGGCTGCCCGGCGGGGGGCAGGTCCGCCTGCTATCGCTGTTCGACACCACCGGCGGCACCGTCGTGGCGCAGCGGCAGATCGGGGCCAAGAGCACCGAAGTGCCTGAACTGGCGCCGCTGCTGACCGGACTCGACCTGGCCGGGATGGTCTTGACCGGCGACGCACTGCACACCGTCCGCGAAAGCGCCCGGCATCTGACCGGCGACCACCGCGCCCACTACGTCTTGCTTCTCAAGGACAATCAGCCCACCCTGCTGGCCGCGGCGATCAGGGCACTGAGCGGGACCGACACCGATTTCGCCACGCGTACTCACACGATGACCGATCGCGGCCATGGCCGGACCGAGACCCGCACGATCCGGACCGCGCCCGCTGTCGATGTCGGCTTCCCCGGCGCCGCCCAACTCTTTCGGATCCTGCGTTATCGCGGTGGCCTGGATGGGGTCCGTATCAGCAAGGAGGTCGTGTTCGGGCTCAGCAGCCTGCCCGCCGACCTGGCCGGACCCGAGCACCTCAATCATTACGTCCGATCGCATTGGGGCGTAGAAAATCGCGAGCATTACGTCCGTGATGTCACCTTTGGCGAAGACGCCGGCCAGGTCCGCACCGGACAGCTCCCGCACGTCATGGCCGCGATCCGCAACCTGGTCATCGGCGCGTTCCGGCAACAAGGCCACAGCAATATCGCACACGCCCGCCGCCACTACGGCTACGCCCCACACCGCCTCTTGACCCTGTTCTCCCTATGAACAACCAACCCTCAACGCATCAAATCCTCGATACGCCGGGGCCCTGCTCGTAAACCAGCGTCGAAGTGATGGGGTCCACACTGACGGACGCCTTGCCGACCTTGCCCTCGTCGATGTCGGCCTTCGGGTCGTTCGCCTCCGCGTCCAGGAGCATCGCGGGCGGAAGGTCGGCGACCTTCCTACCGTTCTCGCCGAGCAGCGTGGCCCGCCCCGAGATGTCCTCTCCGAAGGACATGCCGCTCGGCAGGGTCGTCGGCATGCGGAAGCTGACCGGCCCAGCGATTCGCTCGCGAAGGACGATCTCCTGCCGGAATCCGGTGGAGGTGGCGGTGACGACCAAGTCCACGCTGTCGCCGTACACGGACGCGTAGGTGGCCGCACTTCCGCGGAGCTTGGGCTTGGGCAGCTTGTCCGGAGGCGCGATTTCAGCCGTGCCCTTGACGCCCTTGCTCTTCAGCACAAACGAATCATCGCCCGCCGACAGCGTCAGGTCGCCCTTGATGGCTTTGGGCTTGATGACACCGTCTTTCTTCACCAGCGTGGTGTCGACCGGTACGAAGCCGTCACCTTTAGCGTTCTTGACCCGAAGAGGCTCGGTGTGCAGTTCCATCCGTAGGGTCTTGCCGTCAGGGTTGGCGTACAGCGTCGTCGTTTCGCTGTTGTGCTCGGAAATCTCCACCCGCTTGCCGGTCTTGACAGCCCTGCTCTTGGCCGCCTCGACAGTCTCGTCGACGACCGGGATCCCGCCCTGAGAGGGGGGACCGTTCTTTTCGGGGGCTGTCTTCTCGGGGACGGTCTGCGGTGTGGTCGGCGCGGACTCCCCGGCCCACGAGGGCCCTGCGGCAAGACTGATCCCCATAGTCGCCACGACGCCGATGGCCGTGATACGGGCGAGTTTTCCGCGACGACGCTTTTGGGGTAGGAAAAGGGATAAGTCTTGCTCCCCGGTGTTTAGTGTCACTGATTAGCTCTCCTGCGAGCATGCATGTGGCCCACACTGAGAAGCACGGGCCACTGATCTTGGACAATTTTGGCATAAATTATCAGTAAAGATCACTTAGAAACAGAGGTCTCGGCTAGGGATACGAGAGCGCCGTTGAAGGAGAGCGGCAACGGATTAAAATGCCGGGCTCGCGCCCGGAAGCACGATTTTTTGTCGGACCGTTCCCCGCGGGTTCGGGCACCCAGACGGCCGAGGCGTGCCGTTCCAGGCGGATCTACGAGCTTGATCAAAAGTAGGCTCGTGATGGTGAACGTGACGACCACGCCGACGTCGTAGGCGTGGTCATTGGATTCATGACCAGGGCTGCGGGGATCCCGGGAATGCGCTCCGGCTTGTGGCATCGCGTGAGAGTCACCGCTCAGGTGAGTCGCACGACGGGCGACATCCGGCGGTCGCCGATAAAGACGCGGTCGATGACGTGGAAGTCGTCGGCGGCCGAGCCGCCTAGAGCGCGTACCGGGTTGTGATCAATCTGCGAGATTCGCTCTCGCGGCGAAGACTGATCCGGTAGATCCTCGTGCGTGGCGCGAGAGCAACTGACGGACGTGGAGTGGGAGTTCATCAGGCCGTACCTACCGATCGACAGGTACGGCCCACCCGTACCGCAAGCGGCTGCGCAGCAGTTCGAGGGCGTGATCTGGCGGTTCAGGACGGGCGGGCCTCTCCGGCCTCCACCTTCGCGCCGCAATGATCTGGATCACAGACCTCACCCGGACCACCCCTTGATCACAACCCAATACGCACCCTAATACCGTCGGCGCAGGCGCCGGGGCAGGCCGGAGACGCCCCACGTCGTGACCCGCCACAGCGCCTCGGCCACGATGCCCCGGTTCATCTTGCTGGTCCCGATCGTGCGGTCCACGAACGTGATGGGCACCTCGGCGACGCGCAGCCCGTCGCGGACCGTGCGCAGGGTCAGGTCGACCTGGAAGCAGTAGCCCTGCGACTCCACGTCGTCCAGGCCGATCTTCTCCAGGGTGGCGGCGCGGTAGGCGCGGAATCCGGCGGTGGCGTCGCGGACCGGGACGCCGAGCATCATCCGGGTGTAGACGTTGGCGCCTCTCGACAGGAACTCCCTCGATGCGGGCCAGTTGACCACCTTGCCGCCGGGCACCCACCGGGAACCGATCACCAGGTCGGCCCCGTCGGCCAGTGCCTCCAGCAGCTTCGGCAGTTCCTCGGGCTGGTGGGAGCCGTCGGCGTCCATCTCCACGAGGACGCCGAAGTCCTCCTTCAGCCCCCATCGGAAGCCGGCGATGTAGGCGGCGCCCAGGCCCTGCTTGCCCGGCCGGTGCAGCACGTGGATGTGGTCGTCGTCCGCCGCCAGCTCGTCGGCGACCGCGCCGGTGCCGTCGGGACTGTTGTCGTCGGCGATCAGCAGGTGGGCCTTGGGGACCGCCTTGCGCAGCCGTTCAGTGATCATCGGCAGGTTTTCCCGCTCGTTGTACGTCGGGACGATGACGAGCACCCGGCCAAGCATCCGCTCCATCACGCGTCTCCCACCTGCTGATCGACCTCCCGCTTCGCGGAATGCACCAGGCTACGCGCCCGGCGGCGCCACACGGCCGCCAACGCGCCCGCGCCCGTGAGGATCAGGACCCATTCGGGCAGCGCGCCCACGCGGGTGGCGACCGTCTCCTCGGTCCTGACAGGAACGGTCAGGACCGTCGACGCGGGCACCAGCTCCGGGGTTCGCCAGGCGATCGAGCCCTCCGGGGTCACGTAGGCGGACACACCCGTGATCGCGGCGGTGATCACCGCCCGGTTGTGCTCGACCGCGCGGATCTGGGACATGGCCAGTTGCTGCGCCGGCAGGTTGGTCAGCGCGTAGGTGGCGTTGTTGGTCTGCACCACCAGCGGCGAGGCGCCCGTTCTGGCGGTGCCGCCCACGACGCCGTCGAAGGCCACCTCGTAGCAGTTGATCGCGCCGATGGTCACCGGGCCCAGCTTGAGGTCGCCGTCACGGGTGCCGGGCACCGACTGCTTGCCGACCAGGTTCGCCCGCTTGAACAGGGCCAGGACGAGGTCCTTGAGCGGGGTGTACTCGCCGAAGGGGACCAGCTTCTGCTTGTCGTAGTAGGCGCCGGGCCCGGTGACCGGGTCCCAGACCAGGCTGCGGGTCGCCCGGTTGTTCTCCCCGATGCCGACCACGGCGCCGACCAGGACGGGCACCCCTATGTCCTTCACCGCCGCGTCGATCTCCCGGTAGGCGAAGGCGTCGCGCAGGGGGTCGATGTCGGTGGAGTTCTCCGGCAGCACGACCACGTCCGGCTTGGGCGTCTTCCCCGCCCGTACGGCCTGCGCCATCTCGTGGAGCATGCGGGTGTGGTTCTCGAGGACCACCGCCGGCGTGTCGCCCAGGGGGTCCATGCCGCGCCCGGGGACGTTGCCCTGGATGACGCCGACGGTCACGGTCTTCCCCTCGTCACCGGGCCGGGGGACGGCGAACGCCGCGGCCGGCACGGCCAGCGCCCCGATGAGCGGCAGCGCGACCGCTTTCTCCCAGCGCGGGGCCGGGGTCAGCCGGAGCACCAGCAGCGCGATCAGGGCGCCGCACAGGGCCACCGCGAAGCTCACCAGCGGCGCGCCGCCGAGCGCCGCGTAGGGGGTGAAGACCGACTCGCCCTGGCTGAAGACCACCCGCAGCCAGGGGAACCCGCCGAACGGGAACGTCCCCCTGGCCCACTCCATCGCCACCCACAGCGCGGCGCTCCACAGGGGCCACAGGGGCAGCCGGACGACCAGGGCGGCACAGGCACCCCAGGCGGCGTAGAAGACGCTCTCCATGGCCACCAGACCCAGCCAGGCGTCCGTCCCGATCGGGCTGACCCAGTGCAGGCCGGGCAGCAGGAGCGCCAGCCCGGTCAGGAGGCCCAGCCAGGCGCCGCGGCGCGCGCGCGAGCCGTACACCGACAGGACGGCCAGGGCCATGCCGAACGGTGCGAGGAACCACAGTCCGATCGGGGGGAAGGCGAGGAACAGCAGCAGGCCGCCGGCGATCGCGCCCGCGATCCGGGCGGGCAGCGCCCGGCGAGAGGTTCCGGCGAGTGCCCGTCGGCCGGGCCGGCCGTCGACGGGCTCTCCCGTCACCGCCGTCGGCGACGCCGGGGCGGCCGTCTTGTCCTGCACCACGGCGAGGCTCCTTGGGATGTCGTTCGGGCGGGTGACGCCCGGTGGTCTTTCTAGCCCGAACGGTACCGTCCGGGCGTCGTGCCCCTCAAAGGTCCCTCCGGGCGTCGCCGGAACGTCGCGGGGAACGGAGGCCGTCCGCCGGACCCGGCGAGAGGGCTCCCGGGACGACCCGGCGGGAAAACCGCCTCGCCGTCACGGTTCCCGCGCCCGGACCGGCCGTCGCCCGCCTCGGCGGGAAGGAGCGGCAAAGAACGGGAAAGAGCGGCAGGAGAGGGAAAGCCGCTCCCGGCGGGAGCGGAGGGGCGGGGAACACGTCGGCGCTCGCGAACCCGGGTGTGAGAAGCGGCGGTGAGCGCGGCAACGGGGCGATCCCAAGGCTGATGGACGCCTTGTGGATCGCCCCGACGCTTGCGGCGCTCCGCACGGGAGCGGGAAGAGGGCCCGGATCACCCTTCGGACCGGTTCCGTCCCGTCGGCGGCGAGCGCGGATTACCGTTGTCTACTGGGTGTCCGGACCCCTCCTTGGGTCCAACCCCCCGCCCGGATGGAGTGCCCCGCCTCGACGAACCGCCGGCCCTGCGCCTGGCTGTACGGACGGAGTCACCTCCGTCACGGGCGCAGGAACCGGCGAGGTCGAAAGACGGCCAACCGGCCAGTCCCGTGCTGGACTGGGCAGCAAACTACCGACCCCAGCGCAGATGTCAACCGTGTCACTAACAGCGGAAACATCAAGTTTTCGCAGCTGGGACATGATCGACGAGAGCCGTCAATGGTCTCATGTGATCCGATGTCGCTCAAGTCGAGCAAGCGCTTCGGGTAGTGGTCCGCCATGGACGACGCCAAGACGCTGGGTCGCGCGGGTCAGCGCGACGTAAAGGTCGCTCGCGCCGCGCGGGGACTCGCTCAAGATCAGCTCCGGTTCGACCACGATGACCGCGTCGAACTCCAGCCCCTTGGCCTCGGCGACGGTCAGCACCGCCACCTGCGCGTCCAGGGCCTTGGTCCCGGGCCCGGCGACCGCGCCGTCGACGGACCCGACCACGATCTCGCCGAACTCCTCCACGCGTGACTCCGGGACGATCACGACCAGGCGCCCGCCCTCGACGATCTCGGCCTTGACGACGTCGCCGAGCGACTCCAGCGGGGAGACGGCCCAGGGCCGGGCGCCCGTCTCCCTGACCGAGGTGGGCGCGGTCAGGCCCGGCCCGACCAGGGTGAGCACGTCGGCGGCCACGACCATCAGCTCGGCCGGGGTCCGGTAGTTGACGCTGAGGTGCTCCTCGCGCCAGCGCCCGGCCACGTACGGGTCGAGCACCCGTCCCCAGGAGGGCGCCCCGGCCGAGGAGCCGGTCTGCGCCAGGTCGCCGACGATCGTCATGGACCGGGTCGGGCAGCGCCGCATCACCATCCGCCAGTCCATCGCCGACAGCTCCTGCGCCTCGTCCACGATGATGTGGCCGAAGGCCCAGGTGCGGTCGGCCGCCGCGCGCTCGGCGGTGGTGAGGTAGACGTCGTCGTTCAGGTGCCGGGAGGCGAACTTCTCGGCGTCCATGATGTCGGACAGCCCGGTCATCTCCAGCACCTCCTTGGCGTAGGCCAGCTGGTGCTGGCGCTCGTCAAGGGCGGCGGCGCGCGACGCCGCCTGCTCCTCCTCGGCGATCCACGCCCCGGCCCGCAGCACGCCGGGATCGATGTCGCCGAGCAGCTCGGCGGCCTCGTCCAGCAGCGGCACATCGGACTCGGCCCACCAGTTCTCCCCCTTGCGGGGAGGCTCGCGCAGCAGCAGCTCGCGCTCGGCCTCGGTGAACGCGCCCGCGGCGTAGTCCAGCCGCTCGCGGGAGGTGTACAGCCCGATGAGGAGCTGCTGCGGGGTGACGTAGGGCCACAGCCTGTTCAGCGCGGCCTTGACGGGCCGCTCGGTGCGGAGGTCCTCGCGGAGGTCGGCCAGCTCGTCCTCGTCGATCATGCCCTTGCCGAGCTGCCGGGCGGCCTGCCGGGCGAGCGCGTTGAGCAGGTGGCGCACGAAGATCGAGCGGGCCTCGTTGTGCGCCCTCTTGGAGCGGGCGGCCCGGTTGCGGGCGGCCTCCAGGACGTTGCCCTCAAGCCTGAGGGTGTATTTGTCGAGGCGGATCTCGAGCGGCTTGCGCGGCACCCGCTGCCGTTCCCGTACGGCCCGCTCCACCACCTGGGCCATCCGTATGTCGCCCTTGATCGCCGCGACCTCGGCGCGCTCCCTGGCCTTGGGGACCACCCCCGGGTACAGCTCGGAGACGGTCGACAGCAGCACGTCGGTCTCGCCCAGGGAGGGCAGCACCTGCTCGATGTAGCGCAGGAAGGTCAGGTTGGGCCCGAGGATGAGCACGCCCCTGCGTGCCAGTTTCTCCCGGTGGGTGTAGAGCAGGTAGGCCGCCCGGTGCAGGGCCACCACCGTCTTGCCGGTGCCGGGACCGCCCTGCACGACCAGCACGCCGTTCAGGTCCGAGCGGATGATGCGGTCCTGCTCGGACTGGATGGTGGCCACGATGTCGCGCATGCGCCCCGTGCGCTTGGCGCCGATGGAGGCCAGCAGCGCGGCCTCGCCGTTCAGGGTGGCCACGTCCTCGTCGGTGAGGCTGTCGAGGTCGAGCAGGTCGTCGTCGACCCCGATCACCTTGCGGCCCTTGGTCTGCAGGTGACGGCGGCGGGTGACGCCCATCGAGGCGGCGGGGGTGGCACCGTAGAACGGCTGGGCCACCGGGGCCCGCCAGTCGATCAGCAGCCGCCGCTGCTCGTCGTCGGCCAGGCCGATGCGGCCGATGTAGAGGGAGGTGTTGTCGGCGTTGTCGAGCCGTCCGAAGCACAGGCCGTTCTCGACCGCCCACAGACGGCCCAGGCGCTCGGCGTACATCCCGGCGAAGCTGTCGCGCTCGGAGCGGTTCTGGTGCGTGCCGCCGCTCCCGCCCTGGGCGAGCACCCCGTCCAGCTGACGCTGGGTGCGCACGCGCAGCAGATCAAGTCGTTCGTAGAGCGCGGAGACGTACTCCTGCTCCTTGGCGAGCTCGATTTGACGGGTTGCCGTCGCTCCATTATCGTTGATAGTAATGGGATACTCCGGGCCATTGGGCTGGTTGTTATGACAAACCATCACCTTAGCAGGTCCGTCGAGAAGATTATCCCTCCTCTCGTCATCACAGGTTGATTGCGGCGCCTCCCGTCTCCTTGACGAACATTACGGGTCCTCCTTACATTCACTCGAAGTTAGGAAAGTTTCCTAACTTCATATCAGCGGTCGCATGGACATGTGCGGACGGAGTCACCCGTGAACCAGCCGACGCCGGGCACCCCGAGCCTGCTGCGCGCGATCAACGATCGCGCCGCCCTGCGGGCTCTCCTGGAACGCGGGCCGCTCACCCGCCCGGAGATCGGCGCGCTGACCGGCCTGTCCAAGCCCACGGCCTCGCAGCTGCTCGTCCGGCTCCAGGAGGCGGGGCTGGTCGTGCTGAACGGCATCCGCGAGGGGCTGCCCGGCCGCACGGCGGAGGTCTACCGGCTCAACCCGGACGCCGCGCACGTCGCCGCGCTCGACGTCACCCCCGCGCACATCGACGTCAGGGTCGCCGACCTCACCGGCACGACGATCGGCGAGCACCGGCTGCCCACCCCGGGTCGCGCCGGCGGCGAGGTGGTGGACAGGATCCGCGCCGCGCTGGAGGGGGCGAACGCCACCGCCAGGCTGCGGCGCGCCGTCATCGGCGTGCAGGGCGCGCTCGACCCCGGCACCGGCCGCCTGGGCTACGCCACCAGCAAGGACATGCCGGGCTGGCACATCCCGGACCTGGTTCCCACCCTCCGCGAGGGCCTCGGCATCCAGATCTCCGTCGAGAACAACGTCAACCTCGTCGCCCAGGCCGAGCAGGCGCACGGCGTGGGCCGCGGCCACCAGGACTTCGTACTGCTCTGGGCCGACGAGGGCCTCGGCTCCGCGCTGGTGATCGGCGGCCGATTACACCGGGGCGCCACCGGCGGCGCCGGCGAGGTCGGCTACATGCCCGCCCCCGGAGCCCCGACGGCCAGGGAGACCGGGCGCTACGCCAACCACGGCTACCAGGCCCTCACCGGCGGCCCCGCCGTACTGAAGATCCTGAGGTCGTACGGCCTGCGCGGCGCCACCTCCGCGCAGGCCGTGCGGAACGCCGTCCAGGCCGCCGGGGCCACCGGGTCCGCGGGCAGGCGCGCGGACGACGCGCGCGCCGGGCTTCGCGACATCGCCGCCCGGCTGGCCGTCGGGCTGGCCTCGATCACCTCGGTCGTCGACCCCGAGCTCATCGTGCTGACCGGCGGGACCCTGCTCGCCGGCGGTGACACCCTGCGCGAGCTCGTCGAACACGAGCTGCACGCGCTGACCATCCCCCGGCCGCCGCTCCTGCTGTCAACCGTGGAGGGCAACCCCGTCCTCGCCGGCGCACTCGACCTCGCTCTCAGGGCCACCCGCGACGAGGTCTTCGGCTCCACCGTTTCCTAGCGCGCGGTGGAACCCCACCATGGCGGCGGCCCCGCTCGTCACGGCTCCCGTGATCATTGTGTTCCTCTTCGCCCATAGAGTCCTCATCGAGGGCGTAACGCTGACAGGAGTAAAAGGGTGAAAATCGCCGTTGTCGGGGGCGGCTCGACATACACGCCGGAGCTGATCGACGGATTCGCACGGTTGCGCGACGAGCTTCCCCTCACCGAGATCGCACTGGTCGATCCGGACGTCCACCGGCTGGATCTGGTCTCGGGGATGGCCAGCCGGATGCTGGCCCACGCCGGGCACCCGGCCACGGTCCTCGCGACCACCTCCGTCGAGGAGGGCGTCGCCGGGGCGCAGGCGGTCATGCTGCAGTTGCGCATCGGCGGCCAGGCGGCGCGCGACGTGGACGAGACGCTGCCCCTGGAGTGCGGCTGCGTCGGCCAGGAGACGACCGGCGCGGGCGGGCTGGCCAAGGCGCTGCGCACGGTCCCGGTGGTGCTGGACATCGCCGAGAAGATCCGCACGCACGCGCCCGACGCCTGGATCATCGACTTCACCAACCCGGTGGGCATCGTCACCCGGGCGCTGCTGGAGGCGGGCCACTGGGCCATCGGCCTGTGCAACGTGGCCATCGGCTTCCAGCGCCGCTTCGCCGCGAACCTGGGCGTCGCCCCCGACCGGATCTCCCTGGGTCACGTCGGCCTGAACCACCTGACCTGGGAGCGCTCCGTGCTCCTGGACGGGGTGGACGTGCTCCCGCGGCTGCTGGACGGCCACGCCGAGGAGATCGCCCGGAACATCGGCCTGACCGCCGGACTGGTCCGCCGCCTCGGTGTGGTCCCCTCCTACTACCTGCGCTACTTCTACGAGCACGACCTCGTGGTGGAGGAGCAGAGGAGCAAGCCGTCCCGCGCCGCCGAGGTCGCGGCCATGGAGACCACGCTGCTCGAGATGTACGCCGACCCGTCGGTGAACACCAAGCCCGAACTGCTGGGCAAGCGCGGCGGGGCCTTCTACTCCGAGGCCGCGGTGGCGCTGATCGCCTCGCTGCTCGGCGACCGCGGCGACACCCAGGTGGTCAACCTGCGCAACGACGGCACCCTGCCGTTCCTGGCCGACGAGGCGGTCATCGAGGTTCCCGCCACGATCACCGCCACGGGCGCGACGGCGCTGCCCGTGGAGGAGGTCCAGCCGCTCTTCGCCGGTCTCATCGCCCACGTCACCGCCTACGAGACGCTCGCCCTGGAGGCCGCGCTGCACGGCGGCGGGGAGCGCGTCGCGGACGCGCTGCTGGCCCACCCGCTGATCGGCCAGGCCTCGCTGTCGGACGACCTGGCCCGGCGGCTCATCGACGCCAACCGCCGGTTCCTGCCCTGGGCGAACGGGTGAGGACCGTGCTGGCCGTCGACGGCGGCAACAGCAAGACAGACGTCGCCCTGGTCGGCGAGGACGGCTCCGTCCTCGCCGAGGGCCGCGGCGCCGCCTTCGAACCGCAGAGCGTGGGGGTGGGCGTCGCGGTCGACGTGATCGGCGAGGTCGTGCGACGGCTCGGCCCGGACCCGACGCCCCCGTTCGCCGACCACGTGGCCGCCTACCTGGCGGGCGCCGACCTGCCGGTCGAGGAGGAGGCCATCCACGACGAGATCTCCGCCCGGGAGTACGGCAGGAACGTGGTGGTCGGCAACGACACCTTCGCGCTGCTGCGCGCCGGGGCCTCCGGGCCCGCGGGTGTGGCCGTCGTGTGCGGCGCGGGCATCAACGCCGTCGGGGTCTCCCCCACCGGCGAGGTGGCCAGATACCCGGCCCTGGGAAGGCTCACCGGCGACTGGGGCGGCGGCATGGGACTCGGTGAGGAGACCCTCTGGCACGCCGTACGGGCCGAGGACGGGCGGGGTCCGGCCACCGCACTGGACCGCGCCGTCCGCGAGCACTTCGGCACCCGCACCGTCGAGGACGTCGCCCTGGGCGTTCACTTCGGCGACCTGCCCGCCTTCAGGCTGCACGAGCTGGTGCCGGCGCTGATGGCCGTCGCCGCGACCGGCGACGCGGTGGCCCGCTCGATCCTGGTACGGATGGCCGACGAGGTCACCGTGATGGCGGTGGTCGCGCTGCGCCGTCTGAACCTGCTCGACACCCCGATGGAGGTGGTCCTGGGCGGCGGCGTGCTGACCGCCCGCGACCCGCTGCTGAGCGAGCTGATCGAGCGGCGCTTCGCCGAACAGGCCCCCCAGGCCAAGCTGATCGTCGCCGACGCCCCGCCCATCATGGGCGCCGCGCTGCTCGGCTTGGACGCCCTCGGCGCCACCGAGGAGGCCAAGGCCCGCCTGCGCGCCTACTTCCACACCCCGACGTGACGCCCGTGGGGCTCGTGCCGGGGTACGAGCCCCCACGCCGTGACGCGGGCCGCGTCACGGACCCGCCCTCCGGATCCGGCCCCGGACGCGGGTGTTCGGCGGACCGGCCTCGGGGAGCGCGGGAACACGTCGGGCGGAGCCGTGATCTTGACCTCAAGCCCGGTTGAGGTTCGAGGATCTCCACCATGACGGAAACCACAAGACCGGCGCACCGGGTGTCGGTGATCGGCACAGGGGCCATCGGCGGTGCGGTGGCCCGCCGGCTGCTCGCCGCCGGACACGAGGTGACGGTGTGGAACCGCACCGCGAGCCGTTCGGCCGGGTTGGTGGAGGCGGGCGCGCTGCCGGCGGGATCCCCCGGGGAGGCGGCGTCCTCCGCCACCCTGATCCTCCTCACCCTCACCGACTACGCGGCGGTGCTGCGGTGCCTCGCCGAGCCGGACGCGGACCTGTCCGGGCGAACGATCGTCGTGATGTGCACCGGAACCGCAGGCGACGCGCGGCAGGCCGCCCGGCGGGTCGCGGCCCTGGGGGCGGATTACCTCGACGCGGGCGTCCAGGCCTCACCTGAGACGATCGGCACCGACGCGGCGACCATCCTGTACAGCGGCTCGCGGCCCGCGTTCGAGCGGCATCTCACGACTCTCGGGGCGCTGAGCAGGCCACACTTCGTCGGAGACACACCGGAGGCGGCCGCGATCTGGGATCTCGCCCTCTTCGGCGTCTGGTACGACGCCCAGCTCGGCCTGCTGCGAGCCCTCGACACGGTACGGGAGGCCGGCATCGACCTCACCGAGTTCTCCCACACGGCGGCCGTTCAACTCGGTCACGTGGTCACGGCGGTTCCCGCCACCGTCTCCGAACTGCTGCGGGCCGACTACCCCGCGGGCCCCGCCGACCTCACCGGGCACCTCACGGTCGTACGCCACCTCATCGGGCTTCGGTCCGACCGGCGTCTGGGCGACGGCGGGCTGCCGGCCGCGGCGGCCAGGATCGAAGAGCTCATCGCGGACCGTCGCGGAGGTGAGGGGTTGACCGCGACGATCGGGTAGCGCTCCGTTCACCGGCCCGTCGTCCCCTCCGGGCTCACGCGGCCCGCCGGTTTCTCACCAGGACCACCTCCGGCCGGCCCGCGATCGGCTCCATCGCGTTCGGGTGATCCCGGTGGTCGGAACGTGTGATCGTCCGGTGACCCGTTTCTGGCAGCCTCCTTTGCATGAACGCGCATCCGCAGCCGGAAATCATCACGCACGACCCCGCGACCGGGGTGTACGCCACCACCGATGACTACGTACACGCGGTGGAGGTACGAAACGCGCAGCGACTGCTGTTCGTCTCCGGGACCATGGGCCTGGACGCGTCGGGGGCGGCCGGGGCCACGCTCGACGAACAGCTCTCCCTCATCTGGTCCAACCTGCGGGCGATCCTGGCGTCGGCGGACATGACCGTCGACAACATCGTCCGCCTCACCGGTTATCTACGTGACGTGTCGTACGCGGAGGCGAACGCCGCGGCCAGGGTGGCGGCGCTCGGCGGCCGTACGATCCCCACCACCGCGATCGTCGTGCAGACGCTCGCCAGTGACTGGCTCGTGGAGTTGGAGATCATCGCCGCGGGATGAGCACGGGTGGGCCGCGCCGGATGTTCCACCCGCCGACGGAACCGTCCGGAGGCCGCCAGGCACCTCAACCCCGCCGGCGTCACGGTCATCCGCACCGCGGAACCGACGGCAAGCCCCGGCGAAGGAGGGACACGGCGGTCGATCGCCCCGGCCGCCTGCGGCAAGCACCGAGGTCCGCGATCGTCACGGCCTCACCACAGTCCTACAGTTCCCGCAGCCGACGCGGAAGGTCGAACACCGACGCGAGCCGACGGGTTTCCGGAACCGCGACGCGGTGGTGCGGATCGATGAGGAACGCCGTCATGCCCGCGCGTTCCGGCCCCTCGTAGTCGGGGACGTGGGTATCGCCCACGAAGACGGCCGACGACGCCTGAACGCCCAGCGCGTCGAGTGCGGCAGCGTAGATCTTGGGATGGGGCTTCCGCCATCCGACCTCGACCGAGGTGATGACGGCGTCGAACGACGACAGCACCCCCATCGTCTCCAGGTGATCGGGAACGAGCGTCGGCTGGTGGGTGTTGGTCACCACCGCGAGGCGATACTCCGCCGACAACTCCTCGATCAGGTCCGCGAGCCCCGGGAGATACCGGACGCCGGTGTTCCACTCGCGGATGTACCGAGAGACGAACTCCTCGACCTCGGCCGGGGCCGGCCTGCGGGCCAGGGATTCGGCGAGGAACACCGTACCGGCCTCGGCCATCGAGAACTCACGGTCGTCTCGATCGCTCATGCGGTCGAACTCGGCCAAGGCACGCGACCAGGCGTCGAGGAACTCTTGGTAGGTCAGGGACGCGCCGAGCCGCCGCAGCAGCTCATGGGACGACTCATAGCCTTGTTCGGTACGGCTGGCGGAGTAGTCGACGAGGGTGCCGAAGAAGTCAAGGAAGATGTGGGTCCGGGCCATGTGGGTATCCTGCCGGACCCCGCCCTCGGCAGGAGCGTGCGGGGCATTCGTTCCTCACCGCGCCAGTGGGTGAATCACGTGCGCCAGGTCCGCTCTCTCTCGGTAGACGATCCCGCTCATACCCATGGCTCGGGCGGCCTCGACGTTGGTCGGGCTGTCGTCGACGAACAGACACCGCTCCGCTGGGATGCCCGCCCGCTCGGCCGCGATCTCGTAGATTCGCGCGTCGGGCTTGGCCACTCCGACCCTGGCGCTGTTGACCACGGCATCGACCGCGTCGGCGAGCCCCAGGGCGAGCAGGTCACTCTCCAGGCGGGTGGTGCCGTTGGTGACCAGCACCACCGGCAGGCGACGCCGGGCGACAGCCAGCAGCTCCAGTACTTCATGGTCGATGCGGTGCGGTGCGTCGACAAAGGCGGTCGCCAGCTCGCGTGCGGCCGAAGGCGGTGTGCCCTGCCGCTCCAGCGTCGCCGCGATCCGCGTCTGCCACTGCTCATCACTGATCACGCCGGTGACGGCCTGCGTCAAGAGTGGCGGCGCGAACGCGATCCGGGTGACGGTCCCCTCCGCCAGGCCGTGGACGCGCTCCACGTCGGCGAGTCCGTCCGGCTGATAAAGACGGATCACTCCGTCCAGATCACAAAGCAGGGCATCGAACGACACCCCGGCAGGCTACATCGCCGGTGCGTATGCCGCATCGCCATTCACACCAGTCGGCATCCCCCTGAAGCCGTATCGGGTGAGCGGCGTCGGACAGCAGGCTCCAGAAGCAACCCATCGCCACTCCCTGATCCGGGATCCGTTTTATGGGTCTTGGTGTCTCTTGCGAGGGGCGCCGCCGGGTACGGGCTGCCCGAGTTCGGCGAGGGCGGAAGCGGTCGTCGCGTCGGCCGGCAGGAAGGCCTCCATCCGCAGCTCGGCGACGGTGACGTCGACCGCGGTCCCGAAGTGGGTCAGCGTGGTCAGGAGCCGAAGCTCGCCGTCGCCGAAGCGAAGCCGCAGCGGGACCGCGAAGCCGAGGTGATCGGGTCCCGGTTGCCGGGGGCGGTCGGGTACCAGTCTCATGAGGTCGTTGACCAGTGTCTCAAGCCGGTCATCGGGATTGCGGGCCGCCTCCTGCCGGATGTGGTCGATCACGTGCCAGGCCCATACGTCCAGATTGATGATCCGCGGCGCCATTCCTTGGGGATCCAGCAACAAGCGGGGGATATTGACCGGCGGCGCGAGCAGATGAGACGCCACGCCCTCGGTCAGCATCCAGAACGCGTCGTTGGCCGAGACGAGATCGCCGTGCCGATCGACGATCACCGCGGGATACGGATGGTGCCCTCGCAAGACGCCCTCCAGCGCGGTGCGGACCGGCTCCAGCTCGGGGGCGTCGAGCCGGGCTTCCGGGTAGGCGGGGGCATAGCCCGCCGCCAGCAGCAGCACGTTCCGTTCGCGAAGCGGCATCTCCAGTGACTCGGCGAGCCGTATGACCATGGTCCTGCCGGGAGTCGACCGCCCGCTCTCGATGAAGCTCACATGCCGCTGTGTGGTTCCGGCACGCACAGCGAGGTCCAGTTGACTGACGCCGCGGCGTTCGCGCCACTCGCGCAGGGCGCCGGCGATTCCGCCGCGTTCCGAAGTGATGGTCACCCGACCTTGTCTAACGCAGTGAACGGCATACGGCCATTCCCTCCAGGGAATTGCCGGGCCTCGGCCCCACTGGCCAGGATCGGCGGCGTTCACGAACACATCACGACGAGGGAAAAGCTGTGATCGATATCAAGGAACTGGTCGACCGCTACGTGGCGGTCTGGAACGAGCCGGACGCCGAACTGCGCCGTAAGGCGGTCGCCGCGCTGTGGACCGAGGACGGTGTCCAGATACTCCAGCCACCGCGGGAGATCCGGGAAGCCGCCATCGCGCTGGGCCTCACCTCCATCCTCGAAGCTCGCGGGCATGAGGCACTCGACGTCCGAGTGACCCGCTCGTATGAGAAGTTCGTCGCGCCCGGGGAGTTCGTCTTCAGACCGCGGGACAACGCCGACCGCCTCGCCGACGTCGTCAAGTTCAACTGGGAAATGGTTCCCACGGGCGGTGGTGAGCCGGCAGGCGTCGGACTTGAGATTCTCGTCCTCGACGAGGGCGGCCGGATCCGGACCGACTACCAGTTCATCGAAGGATGAACGCTCAAACGGCACAAGGCCGTACGACCATGCGTTCCTACCGTTTGGAGAAGCTCGGCCACCTCGACGGGATCGTGCCGCGTGAAGAACCGATACCGACGCCTGAACCGACCGACATTCTTGTCCGCGTCCACGCGGTCTCGCTCAACCGGCGCGACGCGCTCATCCTCCACGAGCGGTACCCCCTGCCGTCGGCACCCGGCGTTGTCCCGATCAGCGATGGAGCCGGTGAGGTCGTCGCCGTCGGTAGGGAGGTGACCCGTTTCAAGGTGGGCGACCGGATCGTCAGCGGCTATTGGCCCCGATGGCACGACGGCAGGCTGAAGCCCGAGTTCCTCGACCAGTTCGGCTGCACCTTGGACGGCATGCTGACCGAGTACGTGCTCCTCGATCAGCAGTGGGCGGTCCACGTGCCGGACCATCTGAGCTGGGAGGAGGCCGCGACCCTGCCCTGCGCCGGCGTGACCGCGTGGAACTCAATCGTCGGCGGCGAGCCTCTCCGCCCCGGACAGACCGTGCTCACCCTCGGCACCGGAAGCGTTTCTCTCTTTGCCCTCCAATTCGCGAAAATGCTGGGCTGCCGCGTCATCTCCACCACTTCCAGCGAGATCAAAGCCGGCAAGCTCAAAGAGCTCGGCGCAGACCACGTCATCAATTACGTCGACACCCCCGAATGGGGGCAGGCGGTGCGCGAGCTCACCGAGGGGCGAGGGGCGGATCTCATCGTCGAGACCAACGGGCCCGCCACCATCGAGCAATCGGTCAGAGCCGCAGCCCTCTACGGGCAGATCGTGCTGCTCTCGGTATCCGACCCGACCGGCAGGCACAGGTCCCACATCGAGATCTCCGGTGAAGCCTACGGATCCGCCCTCGCGACCATCAGGCGGATCTTCGTCGGCAACCGCGCTGATCACGAGGCCATGAACCAGGCGATCACCGCACACCATCTGCGACCGGTCATCGACCGCGTGTTCGGCTTCGCCGACACACACGACGCCTTCACCTACTACCTCGGCAGCGAGCCCTTCGGAAAGGTGATCATTCGAATCGACTGACAGGCGATGTCCTGCTCTCGTGGTTCGCCCGAGGATCCAGGAAAGGCCAGAAAAGCCGGCCCAGATCTGCTCATCCCACGCGAAACACAATGATCAGGCGTGTTTCCGGTGAGCCGGGGGTCGTTCCTCACCCCGGCTCACCGGGAAACTTGGTTAATCGCCATTCCGTTTGCACAGCGGGGCGATCAAGCTTCGCGAACTCGTACGACGCCGCGCCTCTCCCCCGCTCGCGCATCCCGTGTGCCATCGACCCACTGTGGTCGTGTTTCTGACGAACCCACAGGTCGCCGACCTGATCGCGCTGCCAGACCCCGTTCGATGGCGCCGGGCCTTTGCGCCGCACTACGGCTCGGCGCCCGGATTCCGGATGCACTACGTCGACGAGGGTGCCGGTCCCGTCTTTCTGGGCCTGCACGGCGAGCCCACCTGGGGCTATCTGTTCCGCGATCTCGTCAGTCGTTTCTCCGCCACCCGTCGAATCGTGGTGCCATCACATGGGCTTCGGGATGAGCGAGACTCACAACATGACCGATCCCCAGTCCCTGATGGACCGTCTCGACCGGGTGGAGAGCGAGCTGGCGATCCAGCGCCTGATTCACGAGTACTGCCACGGAGCCGACAAGCAGGACCTGGAGCGCTTCGCCGCGATCTGGGACGACGACGCGGCATGGGTGACCAGCCCCGACCAGCGTTTCGATGGCATCGAGGCCATCTGCGCAGCCGTGCAGGAGCAGTGGGCGGCCTTCAAGGAGATGCACCACTGGACGGCCAACTTCGTCGTGGACATCGACGGTGATCGGGCTGTCGGTGAGGCGGACGTGGCCGTCCGCGTGCAGTTGACCGACGGCACCTGGGTGAGAGGCGGTGGCACCTACCAGGACGTATATGTCCGCCGGGACGGCCGGTGGCGCGTCGCCCGCAGGGAAGTCGTTTCCTCCTTTGAGGAAGATCCACTCCCGCCGGGGATCGGCAGCCCCGCCGACTGACGACCCGAACCCGGAACTCTCTTAGGATCATGGTCGGCCGCATCGTGATGCGGCCGAGTCCGGCGATCCGGAGGCGGCAGTCGGCCGGGTCCTGATGGGAGAACGAGGAACCGCTCCAGAGTCCTCCAGGGGCGAGAAATCCCGCGGCGCGGTCCGTGCCCAGCACCTCGTCGAGATGGAGCAGCCCTCCGAGGACCCAGTCCTGGTCGTAGTGGCAGTCACGCTGCGGCAGGTACCGCTCCAGATAGGCGGCGAGGATGTCGGCGTCTTCGGGCTGTCCGAACCGGGTGAGGGCGAAGCTGTAGCCCTGACCGGCGTAGGTGAGCTCGCTCTCCAAAAGCAGATCGGCCAGGGCTTCCCGGAACCGGGTGCGCCGGTCGAGGCCGATGAGCCACGCGGCGGTGAGCCGTTCCCGCCAGCCTGCGAACTCTCCCGGCTGGAGCATGCATTCGAGCTCGGCGTCGGTGGCCTGCCGGGCATCGTGGCCCAGCACGCGGAGGAAGTCGGTTCTTTCCCGGTCGGGCATGTCGAGGAAGTTGCCGTGGAGAAGATCGAGGTAACGGGCGGCCCCTGACTCTGGTGCGGCGATCACGTAGCGCTCGATGATCTCGAATGCCGGGTCGCCCGTCGGCTCAGTCATGGGCGCATCCTGACCTACGGCGCAAGAGCACGATCATGCGGGGTGTTCTCGAAGCCGACTCCGCCAACCCTTTCAGCGTGGAGACCTGGCTTAAGGAGAAGGTCGGGTCATGAGGGAGACCAGACGTGGTTTCGATCCGGGGTTCCGGACGCGTAGCGGCTCCAGAGAGATCCGGTTTCGGCAGCGATCCGGGGCGCTCCTGTCGTGGTAGCCGAGTGCCCGGGCCACCACGGGTGGCGGCGCTTGGAGAACGAACTGCCGGATGACGGCGGCGTGAGGATCGGCACCGGCGCCCACCACTCGGCGGCGGATGACCGCCCTCCCCGGGGGTGGAGGAAAGCTCGCGGCAATACTTGGTAATCTTTGCGGGCCGACAAGAAAACAGGAGAGGCGTGGCCCTGATAATCCTCGCCCAGGTTGAGCCGCACGGCCGCCTGGGACACGGAGCCGTGTGGCGACCCGCCGCGAATTCCATCGACAGCGCGCTCTCGGAGGTGCCGGCGTGAGGCTCACCGGACAGGTACTCATCTTCGACGCCGACGACACGCTGTGGGAGAACAACGTCCTCTTCGAGCGCGTCATCGACGACTTCCTGCACTGGCTGGAGCATCCGACCCTCGACAGGGCCGAGATCCGCGCCATCCTCAACGACATCGAGGCGGCGAACGCGGTCGCACACGGGTACGGCAGCAAGATGTTCCTGCGCAGTCTCGGCGAGTGCCTCGAGCGGCTGCGCGAACGGCCGGCGACCACGGAGGAGCTTGGCCACATCAACGAGCTGGCGGTGGCTCTCCTGGAGGGGCGCGTGGAGCTGATCCCCGGCGTCGCCGAAACGCTCACCGACCTCGGCAGCCGGCACGACCTGCTCCTGCTCACCAAGGGCGACACGGACGAGCAGCAGCGCAAACTGGATCTCTCCGGGCTCGCGCACCACTTCAGCAGCATCCATATCGTGGCGGAGAAGGACGTCGACACCTACCGGCGGCTCACGCAGGACCACGAGCTGACGCCCGCGACGACCTGGATGATCGGCAACTCGCCGAAATCCGACATCCTCCCCGCCCGGCAGGTGGGCATGAACGCCGTCTTCATCCCGAACGACAACACCTGGGTGCTCGAGCACAGCGAGCTCGACCCCGACGACGAGGGAGTGCTGCGGCTGCGGAAGTTCTCCGAGCTGCGGGATCACTTCTGAGGGCGAAGGGAGCCTTCCATTGAGCAGCGTCCCGTCTTCGAACGGTCCCGCCCGGCTGTCCGAGCCCGGCACCGAGCAGGTGCGCAAGACGCCCAGCGTCTCCTGCGTGTTCATCTGCCACGACGGCCACGGCCGGGTGCTGCTGGCCCGACGCGGAGCCGGAGCGCGGGACGAGCCCGGCACCTGGGACTGCGGCGCCGGGGCGCTGGAGTACGGAGAGTCGTTCGAGGCGGCCGTCGCGCGAGAGGTCCGCGAGGAATACTCGACCGGCGCGCTGGAGATCGAGACCATCGGCGTTCGCAACGTCCTGCGGGAGGAGCCGGCCTCCCACTGGGTCGCGGTGATCTTCGCTGTCAGGATCGACCGCGCCGAGGCCGCCATCGGCGAGCCCCACAAGTTCGACGAGCTGGGCTGGTTCCCGCCGGACGCGCTGCCGCACCCGCTGCACTCACAGCTCGCGGAGAGCCTCAGGCTCTTCCGCGCGTGGCAGGAGGCGTAGGAAGCCGGCCCGCTCAGAGATGATCAAGATGCTGCCGGTGGCGTAGTCGTGTGACGCCTGCGGCCTTGGCTGCTTCGGCGGCCAGGGCGTCTTGGCCGATGGTGAGCCGGCGGACGGTCTCCGCATGGACACGCACGAGTTTCGTAGCCCGATGTTCTCTTGGCGGACCCCTTTGACAAACGCCAACCGGTCGCCTGGCGGTTCCCCCAAAAACGGATCATGGAACGATGGTGTCATGAGTGATCATCAGTCTGGCCTGCTCATCGACATGAACCCGCTACCGGACGGAATGGGACAGCGTCTCCTCGAACAGCTCACGTTTTTGATCGAGGTGGACCGGTTGAAGACGGTTCTTCGGCAGTCACCTCTGGCGTCGGCGGATCGTCGTGAGAACGATGCCGAGCATTCCTGGCACCTGGCGATGATGGTCGTTGTCCTCGCCGAGTACTCCGACGAGCCGATCGACGTCGGGCACACCGTACAACTCGTGCTTGTGCACGACCTGGTGGAGATCTACGCCGGAGACACCCCACTGTATGACGCAGTGAGCGGCAATGATCAGGAGGAGCGGGAGATCCGCGCCGCGGATCGGCTGTTTGGCCTGCTGCCTGCCGATCAGGGGACACGGATACGGGCTCTTTGGGATGAATTCGAGGCCCGGCGTACTCCTGAGGCGCGCTTCGCAAAGGCAATGGACCGGTTTCAGCCACTGCTCTTGAACTGGATGGCACGCGGTGGAACCTGGCAGAGCCCCGGAGTCACGGCTGAGGACATCAGATCGCGTAAGGCAGTGATCGGGGATGCCGCCTCGTCCCTATGGGACGTGGGCCGTCAGCTCATCGACGAAGGAGAACGACGGGGCTGGGCACGGCCCGGCACACCACCGTCTCCTCAGGAAGCGGAGCGGCCGGCACCGATGCGCAGGACTCCCAAGGTGCCATGAAACGGGCGGGGCAACCTCGTAGACGGCGGTGCGGCCCCAGGGCGGCGGATTGGCTGGGTACGGCGCGTATGCGGTGCGGCGGGCGGCCCGAGCCACCTGCCGACCGGCGCCCACGCCACACGCCTGCACGCCCGGACGACGGGCGACGGGCGGCGGGCAGCGGGCGGCGGGCGGCGGGCGGCGGGCGGCGGGCGGCGAAGGGCCGGGTACGGCGGCGCGATGCCGCTTGATCTACCTTGATCTACACGGATCGACCCGCACAGAGCTTGATCTACACAGAATGGTTCGGCGATGTCCCGTGGCGCCGTGATCGAAGCTGTCAGCCCTCACGCACGTCGATCGGCCCGGCGAGCAGCCGTTCCAGCTCGTGGCCGGCCTCGTCGGACCCGGCGTCCCACAGCCGCTGCAGCTCCCGCAGGTCACCCGCCGCGACCGCGCGTCGTGTGAGCAGGTGCCCGGCCCGCACGCAGCCCTCGTCCAGCAGGTCGCTCAGTTCTTCGAGGTCGCCCCGGGCGTCGGCGAGGTCGGCCAGGCGGCCCAGGGCCGTCTCATTGCCCTCGTCGGCCAGCGCGCGGAGGGTGTCCCGGTCAAGGTTCGTGTTCACCATGGCTCCATGCTGCAACCCTGCCCTTGGGGCAAGGTCAAGTGGGAGAACATGGAGAGGTGATTACCATCGGCCGGCTCGCCCGGTACGCCGGCGTTTCGATCAAGACGATTCGGGTCTACCACGACAAGGGGCTGCTGCCCGAGCCCGACCGTGACTCCTCCGGTTACCGGCGGTACACCGCCCGGCACGCCATCGAATTGATCAAGATCCGCACCCTGGCCGAAGCCGGGGTGCCCCTGGCCCGCATCCGGGACCTTCGCGCCGCCTCCGCTGAGGACTTCCACGAGGCGCTTCGCCACGTGGACGCCGACCTCACCGCCCGGATCCGCGGCTTGCGAGAGACCCAGCGGCGGCTGCGACGGCTCGCGGCCGGCCGCCTCCAGATGCTTCCCCCCGAGGTCGGCGACCACCTGGAGCGGCTGCCCGGACATGGGTTCAGCCCGCGCTGGGTCGCCCTGGAGACCGACCTGTGGATTCTGCTCTTCGCCGCTCACCCCGATACCGCCATCGAGTCGTTCCACGACCAGGCCCAGTCCCTCACCGATCCCGCGCTCCGCCGGCTCTACCTCGAATACGACCGCGCCCACGACCTCGACCCGCACGATCCCCGCGTCGACGATCTCGCCCGGCGCATCGTCCGTGCGACCCGGGGACGATACGGATCCGGCGATCTTCCTGGACAGGACACCGGCTCCGAGATCCCGGCGATGCTCCAAGGAGTGGTCAACGCCTCGTCCCCGGCATGGCGACGGCTCGACGCCCTGATCCGAGACGAGCTCTTCCGCACCTGAGGCCGGCATTCACCGCCACGCCGCCACGGGGCCCGGCACCCGGATCCACGGACCGGACCTCCGTCGGCACGGGTCGTCCCCCGATCCGGTCGATGTCCCGTCGCCGGTCAGGGGGACGGTGAAGGACGAGCCCGCCTCACTCCTGAGGCCGGTCTTCGACGGTCTTCGCGACCTGGGCGTAGGTGGTCAGGAGGAGGTCCCAGAAGCGGCCGGCGTCGAGGGAGGTGCCGACCAGGGCGTTGGGGGTGCGGTCCACGGGCCGGAAGTCGGTCACGGTCATGCCGGAGGTGAAGCGCCCCGCCGTCTCCACGTCGACGACGGCGGGCTCGACCGTGATCAGTGACGGGTCGATCAGGTAGGCGATCGCGCAGGCGTCGTGGATCGCGGGCCCGCTGTCGGCGGTGATCACGCCGTAGTACTCCACGCACGGGATGAGCAGGTCGGTGCCGAGCCTGCCCATGGTCCGCATGCGGTCGGCCACCGCCTCCGTGGTCATGGCACCGCGGCTCACGTCAAGACCGATCATGGTCACCGTCCAGCCGGCGTCGAAGACGATCGCGGCGGCCTCCGGGTCGGCGGCGATGTTGAACTCGGCGGCGGGAGAGAAGTTGCCCCGGGTGTAGGACCCGCCGAGGATCGTGAGTCCCTTCGCCCAGTCGACGATCCTCGGTTCCTTGAGCACGGCGAGCGCCACGTTGGTCAGCGGGCCGATGGCGACCAGGGTCACCTCGCCGGGGGCGGCCCTGAGCGTCTCGACGATGAAGTCGACGGCGTGCCCGCCGGACACCGGGAGCGTCGCCGGGGGCAGCAGCGCGGCGCCGAGACCCGAGGGGCCGTGGACCCTGGCCGCGTCCACCCGGGTGCGCAGGAGGGCGCCCGCGCTGCCCGGCGTGATCGGGACGCCGGTGAATCCGAGGAACTCGCGGAGTCGCAGCGCGTTGTCGGTGGTTCCGGCCAGACCGACGTTGCCGCCGACCGTGGTGATCCCCAGGATCTCCAGATCGGGGCTTCCGTGGGCGAGGACGATCGCCAGCGCGTCGTCGATTCCCGGGTCACAGTCAATGATGATCTTTTGGGGGCGCACCTGTTCAGCTTGAATCAATCAGCCCATATACGGCAAATCGGAAATAGCAGCCGCGAGGACTTCCGAGGTGCCGGCGAGAACACGCCGGGACGCTCGCCCGTAGCGGCCCGGCAGCCGGACCCGGCCGCCCCTCCCCCGCCGGGAAGGTCAGGCGCGTTCGTCCGGCTTGACGACGTCCGGGCTCGCCAGCTCCGGGGACCGGTGCTCGTACGGCGTGCTGAGCACGACCGTCGTGCGGGTGGAGACGTTGGCCGCGGTGCGGATCTGGTTGAGCAGCTCCTCCAGCCCGATCGGCGAGGCCACCCGGACCTTGAGGATGTAGCTCTCGTCTCCGGCCACGCTGTGACAGGCCTCGATGGCGCTCAGATGGGCCAGCCGGTCGGGGGCGTCGTCGGCGGCGGCGGGGTCTATCGGTTTGATGGACACGAACGCGGTGAGCGAGAGCCCGATCGCGTCATAGTCCACCAGCGCGGCATACCCCCGCAGCACCCCGCGTTTCTCCAGCCGACGCACTCGCTGATGCACCGCCGACACCGACAGCCCGGTCTCCCTGGCAAGATCGGTAAAGCTCATCCGGCCGTCGCCGGCCAGCAACGTCACGATCTGGCGGTCGATCTCCTCCACGCGGTCAACGGTAACGGCACCCGGAGGTCATACGCACCGCCCCATGGTCACGGCATGGTCCCAACCATGCCCGTCCTCGGTGAGGCCGGTCTTCCGGGCCGGGCGAGCCGTGCCGTACGGGCCGATGTCAGACGGTGCCGCCGGAGGCCGCGACCGTCTCCTCCGAGGTCTCCGTCTTCGGCGAGCCGGCCGTGACGGGCAGGGTGAGGACGAAGCGGGTCCCGTCCCGGTACTCGGTGTCCAGCCAGATCCTGCCGCGGTGATGCTCCACGATCTTCCGGCAGAGTGCCAGGCCGATCCCCGTGCCCTCGTAGGCGTCCCGCTGGTGCAGCCGCTGGAAGATCACGAAGATCTTGTCGGCGAAGTTGGGCGGGATGCCGATCCCGTTGTCGGTCACGGTCATCCACCACTTCCCGTCACGCTCCTCCGCCTCGATCCGGACGCGGGGCGCGCGGCCGGGACTGCGGAACTTCAGGGAGTTGCCGATCAGGTTCTGCCAGAGCATCACGAGCTTGGTCCGGTCACCGATCACCACCGGCAGGTCTCCGACCTCGACCTCGGCCTCGGATTCCTCCACCGCGGCCGCGAGGTTGGCCAGGGCCCGCTCGACCACGTCGTTCAGATCCGTCTCGACGGGCTCCTGGTTGACCCGGCCCACCCTGGAGAAGGTGAGCAGCTCGTTGATGAGCACCTGCATGCGCTTGGCTCCGTCGACGGCGAAGTCGATGTAGGTGTTGGCCCTGTCGTCGAGCTGGGAGGCGTAGCGCTGCTGCAACATCTGGCAGAAGGAGGCGACCTTGCGCAGCGGCTCCTGCAGGTCGTGGGAGGCCACGTAGGCGAACTGCTCCAGCTCGGCGTTGGAGCGCTTCAGCTCCTCGGCCTGCGCGGCGAGCTGCTGCCGGGAGACGCGGGTCTCCTCCAGCTCGGCGACGATCCGCCTGCGCATCGCCTCCATGTCGCGGGCCAGCTCGGCGAGGTCGGCGGGTCCGCCGGTGTCGACGTGATGCTCGAAGTCCCCGTTGGTCACGCGACGCGACGCCTCCCTCAGCCGGGTCAGGGGGCGGAACACCGCGATCCGCAGCAGCACGGCCATCGTCACGATGGTGATCAGGAAGGCGAGCAAAATGGCGAAGAAGGTCAGGTCCCGTGCCCAGCGGGCGGTGGCCAGTTCGGCGCGCGCGTCCTCCCTGGCCTGGGTCCAGGCGGCGTTCTGGGCGTCGAGCGCCTTTCTGACCATGTCGAAGACCCGCTTGCCCTCCTCGGTCCGTTCCGTGCCGACCGTCTCCGGTCCCGTGCCCCTGACGTCCGCGATCATCGGTTCCGCCTGCTGGAAGCGCCACTCGTCGCTCAGCCGCTCCACGTCGTCGAGCCTCCGCAGCAGCTCCGCGGCCGGTTTCAGTGTCCTGATCTGCTGCGCCGTGTTGAGTTCGTCGCGGCGGCCGTCCACGTACGGCTGGAGGAACTCCTCTTTGCCCGTGAGGACGAAGCCTCGCATCCCGGTCTCCTGGTTCACCAGGGTCGTCTGCAGGCGCTCCGCCTGGATCCTGCCCATCGAGATCCCGTCGATCAGGCGGTTGGAGGCGCTCGCCGCGTTCCCCAGGGCCGCGGCGCCGACGACCGCGGACACGGCCAGCAGCACGGCCATGGAGAGCAGCACGACGTTGAACCAGGTCTGGGCGCTCCAGCGGCTCTGCCGGGTTCCAGAGGGAGGTGTCTCGGTGGTCATGGCCTCACCTCACAGAAAGTCGATCTCGACGGGACCGGGAAACCCCGGTTGACGCAAGATACCGGAACGGCAGACCCTCGGCCGGAGGGGCATGTTCGCCCGCCGAGGCCGGGCCGTACAGTCCTTGGATGAGCGATTTGGAACAGGATCCGCAGGAGTCGGTGTGCGGCGGCCTCGCCGACGTGGCGACGGAGCCGGTGAATGAGCTGCTGATCGGCCGCGACGTGGTGCTGGGCGGCACCCGGGGGATGAAGGTCACCAGGACCCTGCCGAACCGGGATATCCGGATGGTGGGCGCGTGGTGCTTCCTGGACCACTACGGGCCGGAGAAGGCGACCATGAGCGTCGCGCCGCACCCCCACACCGGCCTCCAGACCGTCAGCTGGCTCGTGGAGGGAGAGGTCCTGCATCGTGACAGCGTCGGCAGCGAGCAGTTGATCCGGCCCGGCCAGCTCAACCTGATGACGGCGGGCCGCGCCATCTCCCACGCGGAGGTGTCGCCCTCCGACGGCGATCTGCACGGGGTCCAGCTGTGGGTGGCGCTTCCCTCCGCCCACCGCGAGGTGGCTCCGGCCTTCGAGCATCATCCGGTGCTGCCCGAGCTGACGGCGCCCGGGGTCAGGGTGACCGTTCTCATGGGCGAGCTCGGCGGGGTCGTCTCACCCGCCCGGACCTACAGTCCCCTGGTCGGGGCCGAGGTGACCTTCGACGCGGACGGCGAGATCCTGCTCCCGCTCCGCCCGGACTTCGAGTACGCCGCGCTGGCCCTGTCCGGCGCCGTGCGGGTCGACGAGACGGAGCTCGCCCCCGGGCCGCTGCTCTACCTCGGCACCGGTCGTTCCGGGCTCGACCTGCGGGCCGAGCGGCCGGGCCGGGTGCTGCTCCTGGGCGGCGAGCCGTTCGAGGAGCAGATCGTCATGTGGTGGAACTTCGTCGGCCGCAGCCACGAGGAGATCACCAGGTTCAGGCGGGAGTGGATGGAGAGCGACGAGTTCGGCACGGTGATCGGTGTGAACGACGCCCCGCTGCCCGCTCCGGAGCTCCCCACGGTCGCGATGAAGCCTCGTGGACGCCGCCGCTGAGGCTCCGCCGGGGCTCCGGCCCGAACACCGGACTCCGCCGGGCGGTCACCCGGCCACGCCGGTCATGGCGCGCCACACCGCCTCCGGGGTGAGGGGCATGTCGATGTGCTCGACGCCGAGGGCGTCGCACACCGCGTTGACCACGGCCGGCGGCGTTCCGATGCAGCCGGCCTCCCCCGCGCCCTTCGCCCCGAAGGGCGCGTTGGGATTGGGCGTCCGGGTCTCCTCAAGGGTGAGGGGGGGCATGTCGGCGGCGGTGGGCAGCAGGTAGTCCAGCAGGGTGCGGGCGAACGGCGTGCCGTCCGCGTTGTGGAGGGCGTCCTCGTACAGCACCTGGCCGAGTCCCTGCGCGATCGATCCCTGTCCCTGCCCCTCCACGATCATGGGGTTGACCACGACGCCGTAGTCGTCCACGGCCACCAGGTGCCGCACGTGGACGGTGCCCAGTTCGGGATCGATCTCGACGACGGCGACGTAGGCGCCGAACGGGAACGCCTGCGGGGGGCGGAAGCGTTCCTCGGTGCGCAGCGGGCCGGTCCGGCTGACGAGATCCTCCAGCGTCGTCGACCACTCGCCCGCGATCAGCGTTCCCTCGTGGTATTCGACGTGCGAGACGTCGATGCCCCAGATGTCGGCGAAGCGCCCGCGCGCCTCGGTGATCAGGCTCTCCACCGACCGCCACAGCGCTCCCCCGCCGACCTGCATGGACCGGCTGCCGAAGCTGCCGACGCCGTAGGGCACCTCCCGGGTGTCCCCCTCGATCACCCGCACGCGTTCGAGGTCGATGCCGAGCGCGGACGCGACGACCTGGGCGAAGGAGGTCAGATGACCCTGTCCGGTGGGGGTGGAGCCGCAGCGGGCCACCACCGTGCCGTCCGCGCAGACCTCCACGCTGCCGTACTCGTCGGTGTCGGGCGCGCCGCCGGACCGCTCGACGTAGGTGGCCATGCCGATGCCGAGCGGCGGCCCGCCCACCGCTCGGCGCCGGGCCTGCTCGGCGCGCACCTCGGCGTACCCGACGGCCTCCAGCGCCACGTCGAGCGCCCCGGCGTAGTCGCCGGAGTCGTAGACGCGGCCGGTCGGCGTCCGGTAGGGGAACTGGTCGGAGCGGATGAAGTTGCGCCGCCGCAGCTCCGCGGGGTCCATGCCGAGCCGGTGCGCCAGCCGGTCCACGGTCCGTTCGATGGCGTACGCCGCCTCGGGGCGGCCCGCGCCGCGGTAGGCGGCGGTGGGGGCCGTCGTGGTGAGCACCGAGCGGAGGTGGGCGTGCACGCGCGGCGTGCGGTAGGCGCCGCCGCTCATCGCCGCCGTCATCGTGGGCACGAACGCGCCGGTGTGCGGGTAGGCGCCGATCCCGGCGTCGACCCTCAGCTCGTAGGCGAGGAAGGTCCCGTCGGCGTCGGCGGCCAGCCGGACCCGCTGGTGCTGCCCGCGCCCCCGGGTGGCGGCCAGCATCGCCTCGTTCCGGTCTTCGACCCATCGCACCGGCCGGTTCAGCCGCCGGGCGAGGTAGGCGACGACCACGTACTCGGGGTAGATCTGGCTCTTGGCCCCGAACGCACCGCCCACGGAGGGCACCACGACCCGCACCTGGTCGGGTTCCAGCCCGAAGACCTCGGCCATCGCGTCGCGCAGGCGGTGCTGGGCCTGGTGTGACACCCACACGGTCAGCCCGCCACCGGCCTCGGGGCGCACGAGCACCGCCCGTGCCTCCAGTGACGTGGGCAACAGCAGTTGCTGGCGGTACTCGCCCTCGACGACGACCGGGGCGGTGGCGAACACGTCGTCGGCGGGCTCGCCGAGGTCCTCCTCCCTCGCGATGTTGCCGTGCCCGCCGCCGGGACGGTGATCGCGGTCGGGAAACAGCCAGGCGGCGCCGGCGTCCAGGGCCTGGGCCGCCTCGGTCAGCGGCGGCAGGGGTTCTATCTCGACGCGGATCCGTTCCGCGCCGTCCTCGGCCTGCGCCCGCCGCCCCGCCGCCACCACCGCGATCGGCTCGCCCGCGTAGCGCACGACGCCTCTGGCGAGGGCGGGCCAGTCCAGCGCCGCCTCCCGTCGCGTCCCGTCCGGCAGGGCGGGCAGGGCCGGCAGATCGGGCAGATCGGCCGCGGACCACGCGCCGACGAATCCGGGCGACTCACAGGCGGCGAAGGTGTCGACGCCGAGCAGCCGCCCGTGCGCCACGGGGCTGCGAACGAACGCCACCTCGACCGTGCCGGGTTCGCTCAGGTCGGCGACGGTGACCGCCCGGCCGGTAAGAAGATCATGGTCCTCTCGGCGAGGCACCCGGCTACCGATGTAGGTCATGTTTAGTGCCCCCCTCACCTGGTAGGACTCACATATGCCCATACCCCGACGATCGGGGGCCAGTCGGTGAAAGCGGCTCCGTTCGACTATCAGGCCGCCCGTTCCGTGGACGAGGCCGTCGCACTGCTCGACGAGCACGGCGCGTCCGCGAAGGTGCTGGCCGGCGGGCAGAGCCTGTTGCTCGACCTGCACTACCGGCGGCTCCGTCCCGCCCTGCTCGTCGACGTCAACGGCGTGGAGGAGCTGGCCGGGCACGGCGTCGGCGACGGACGCCTGGTGCTGGGCGCGCTCGTGCGCCACGCCGAGCTGGAGCGGCCGGTGGTCGAGGATCCGGTCGGAGCGCTGCTGGCACGGATCGCGCCCTACGTGGCGCACCCGCCGATCCGGGCGCGCGGCACCTTCGCCGGCAGCATCGCCTGGGCGCACCCGGCCGCCGAGTGGTGCGCGGCCGCGGTCGCGCTGGACGCCGAGATCGGGCTCCACGGGCCGTCGGGGACGCGCGTGGTGGGCGCCGCGGACTGGTTCCGCGGACCGCACAGCACGGGCCGCACCGCCCAGGAGCTGGTGACGGAGGTACGGCTGCCGCTGCTCGGCGCGGGGACCGGGATCGGGTTCACCGAACACCGGCGCACCCACGGCAGTTTCGCGCTCGCGGCCGCCGTCGCCGCCGTACGGGTCGCCGAAGGCCGCGTCGTCTGGGCGAGGATCGCGATGGCCAACGCCGGACCGGTGCCGGTACGCGCGGCCTCGGCGGAGCGGGTACTGGCCGGACAGCCCGTGGCCTCCTGCGACGAGGCGGTGGGCGAAGCGGGGACGATGGCCGCGCACGAGGCCGATCCCCGGCCCGAACCGCACTGCTCGGTCGAATACCGGCGGCACGTGCTCGCGGTGCTCGTCCGGCGCGCCCTGCGCCAGGCCCTCGACTCGGCCGGCGACCAGGCTACGCGCCCACCCGCGGAAAAGGGGTAACCGGCATGAAGACAACGGAGGTGACGCTGTGGGTCAACGGTGATCGTCACCACATCGACGTGGAGCCCCGCGACAGCCTCGCCGACACGCTGCGTGACGACCTCGCCCTCACCGGGACCAACCTCGCCTGCGAGCACGGCGTGTGCGGATCATGCACCGTGCTGGTCGACGGCAGGGCCGTGCGCTCGTGCCTGCTGCTCACGGTGCAGTGCGCCGGCCGGTCGATCCGCACGGTCGAGGGACTGGCCGATGACGGAGGGTTACATCCGCTGCAGGCGGCGTTCGCCGCCGAGCACGGGCTGCAGTGCGGCTTCTGCACGCCCGGTTTCCTGATGCTCTTCGCGGGCGCGCTGGAAGAGGACCCGATGCTGGACCACGATGAGCGGCGTCTGGAGGAGACGCTCGCCTCGAACCTGTGCCGCTGTACGGGCTACGTCAACATCAGGCGTGCCGTCCTGCGGGCCGCCCGCGAGCTGCGCGGCGAGGCCACGCCCGGCGAGTGACCGAACGGCGCCCGCCGCCACGGGTGAGCTGGGAGATCATGCTTTCGTCGTATCCCGGCCTCCTTTCACCGGCGCGGCAGTGCAAAGCTGGTATGACCGGATCACCAGGCCGGCACGCGGTCTGCGGCCGGTTCTTTCTTGGAGGTACGTCGTGGCGGACGAATTCGATGTGATCGTTGTCGGGGCCGGCCCCGCGGGGGAGAACGCGGCGGCTCGCGCGGTCCGGGGCGGGCTGAACGCGGCGATCGTGGAGGGGAACCTGGTGGGCGGGGAGTGCTCCTACTGGGCGTGCATCCCCAGCAAGGCCCTGCTCCGCCCGGTCGACCTGATGGGCGAGGTCAGCCGGGTGCCCGGCCTGACCCTGGGCCCGATCGACTCCGGTGCCGTGCTCGCCCGGCGTGACGAGGCCGTCTCATATTTCAACGACGGCGGCCAGGTCGAGTGGCTCGACGGCGTGCCGGTGGAGTTGGTGCGCGGCCGGGGGCGGCTGGACGGCCCGAAACGGGTCCTGGTGACCGCGCCCGACGGATCGACCCGGCTGCTGACCGCCAGGCACGCGGTCGTGCTGGCCACCGGAAGCCACGCGGTCATCCCGCCGATCCCCGGCCTGGCCGAGGCCGCGCCGTGGACGAGCCACGAGGTCACCGCCACCAAGAGCGTCCCGAAACGGCTGGTCGTGCTGGGCGGAGGCGTGGTGGCCTGCGAGATGGCCCAGGCCATGCACGGGCTCGGCGCCGAGGAGACGACGATGCTGGTGCGCGGCGGGCTGCTCGACAGGGTGGAGCCGTTCGCCGCGGAGTTCGTGGCGCGGTCCTTCGCCGAGGCCGGCATCGTGGTGCGCACCGGCGTGCAGGCGACGAAGGTGGAACGGCCCCGGCCCGGGGGCCCGCTGACCGTCCACCTGTCCGAGGGCCCGCCCATCGAGGCGGACGAGCTGCTGGTGGCCACCGGCAGGCGCGCCGCGAGCGACGATCTCGGCCTGGACACCCTCGGCCTGCCCGCCGGGCGCCCGGTGGAGGTCGACGACAGCATGCGCGCCACCGCGGTCGCCGACGGCTGGCTGTACGCCGTGGGCGACGTCAACGGCCGCAACCTGCTCACCCACATGGGCAAGTACCAGGGCAGGGCGTGCGGTGACGTCATCGCCGCACGGGCCAAGGGTGAGCGCGACGACCTTCCCTCCATGCGCGACGTGGCGGGCGGGTACGGCGCACCGCAGGTGATCTTCACCGACCCGCAGGTCTGCGCGGTCGGCCGGACCGAGGCCGCCGCCCGCGCCGAGGGATTCGACGTGCGCGTGGTCGAGTACGACCTGGGCCGGGTCTCCGGCGCCTACCTGCTCGGCGACGGCTACCGGGGCCGGGCCAAGGCCGTCGTGGACGAGCGGCGGCGCGTCCTGCTGGGCGTGACCTTCGTCGGCCCCGGGGTGGCCGAACTGCTGCACGCCGCGACGGTCGCGGTCACCGGCGAGGTGCCCCTCGACCGGCTCTGGCACGCGGTGCCGTCCTTCCCCACCGTCAGCGAGATCTGGCTGCGGCTGCTGGAGGAGTACGGGCTCTGACGAGCGAGACGGCGCGCCTCCCCTCCGCCTCGGCCCGCCCGGTCGCCTCGCGTCCGTGAGCGGGTCGGGATCGGTGGCTCAGGGCGAGGTCGCCGATCGGGCGGACGTCGTGTCCGGCGTTCTCCGGAACGCGGGAAGATGCGTCAGCGTGGCGCCGCCCTCTCAGGAGTGGAGCGCGGCGCCCGCCCCGGTGCCGTCAGTCTTTGGCGATCGCCCGGCTGATCACCAGGCGCTGGACCTGGTTGGTGCCTTCCACGATCTGCAGGACCTTGGCCTCCCGCATGTACCGCTCGACCGGGAAGTCCTCGACGTAGCCGTAGCCGCCGAAGATCTGGACGGCGTCGGTGGTGACCTTCATGCACATGTCGGTGGCGAACAGCTTGGCCATCGCCGCCCGCGTGCCGTACGGCCTGCCCGCGTCGCGCAGGCGGGCGGCGTCCAGGTAGAGGGCTCGGGCGGCGGCGATCCGGGTGGCCATGTCCGCGAGCATGAAGCCGATTCCCTGGAAGTCGACGATGCGCGAGCCGAACTGCCTGCGCTCCTTGGCGTAGGCGGTGGCGGCGTCGAAGGCGGCCTGTGCGACGCCGACGGCGCAGGCGGCGATGCCGAGCCTTCCGCCGTCCAGGGCGGCCATCGCGATGCGGAACCCCTCCCCCTCGGCGCCCAGGAGCGCGCCGGGTGCGAGCCGTACCCCGTCGAAGCGGACCTGCGCCGTCGGCGAGGACTTCATGCCCATCTTCCGCTCGGGCTCGCCGAACGACAGGCCCGCCGATCCTGCGGGCACGTGGAAGCAGGAGATGCCGCGCCCGCCGGTGCCGGAGGTGCGCGCCATCAGGGTGTAGAAGTCGGCGGCGCCCCCGTGGGTGATCCACGCCTTGACGCCGTCCACGGTGTAGCCGTCGGCGTCGCGGGCGGCGCGGGTGGTCAGTGCCGCGGCGTCGGAGCCGGACTGGGGCTCGGACAGGCAGTAGGCGCCGAGCAGCTCGCCGCCGAGCATCTCCGGCAGCAGTGCCTCGCGCTGCTCGGGGGTGCCGTACGCGGCGACGGGGAAGCACGACAGGGTGTGGACCGACAGGCCGAGGCCGACCGCCAGCCAGCCGGCCGCGAGTTCCTCGATCATCTGAAGGTAGACCTCGTACGGCTGCGCCGCGCCGCCGTACTCCTCGGAGTAGGGCAGGCCGAGCAGCCCGGCCCTGCCGAGGGTGGTGAACACCTCGCGGGGGAAGCGCCCGGCGGACTCGTCGGCCGCCGCCCGGGGCGCGACCTCCTTGCCGATCAGGTCGCGGACCAGGTCCAGCAGGTCGTGGGCGTCGCCGGCCGGCAGAACGCGTTCAACAGACATTTCCGCACTCTCCAGGTAATGGGTGCGAACAACAAAAGGGACGACCGGGGTGACCGGTCATCCCGATTGTGGCATCTGTTACACAATGGTGAGTTCGTGAGGTCGGTGGTTGACCCGTTCGCCGCCGTCCTCGGTGCAGATGAGGATGTCCTCGATGCGGGCGCCGTGGAGCCCCGGCAGGTAGATGCCCGGCTCGACGGAGAAGGCGAAGCCCGGCGCCATCGGCTCGGTGTTGCCGGCGACGATGTAGGGCTCCTCGTGGGTCTCCAGGCCGATGCCGTGACCGGTGCGGTGGATGAAGTACTGCCCGTAGCCCTCGGCCTCGATCATCTCGCGCGCGGCGGCGTCGATCGACTCGCACGACACGCCCGGCCGTACGGCGTCGCAGGCGGCCTGCTGGGCGCGCTGGAGCACGTCGTAGTACTTCACGAAGTCGGCCGGCGGCTCTCCCACGCAGTAGACCCGGGTGGAGTCGGAGCAGTAGCCGCCGGGCATCTGGCCGCCGATGTCGACCACGACGGGCTCGCCCGCCTGGATGACCCGGTCCGACAGCTCGTGGTGCGGGCTGGCTCCGTTGGGTCCCGAGGCGACGATGACGAAGTCGACCGTCGCGTGCCCGGACTCGATGATCGCCTCGGCGATGTCCCTGCCGACCTCGCGCTCGGTCCTGCCGGGCCGCAGGAAACCGGCCACCTGGGCGTGGACGGCGTCGATCGCGGCGCCCGCCTTCCGTAGCGCCGCCACCTCGGCCGGGCTCTTGCGCATGCGCAGCTCGCGCAGGACGCTCCCGGCGAGCACCTGTTCGGCGGCGGGGATCGCGTCGCGGAAGCGCAGCGACTGCATCGCCCACATGCGGTCCGCGAGGCCGATCCTGCCGACCTTGCCCAAGCGCGCCGCGACGACCGCGTAGGGGTCGTCGGTCTCGTCCCAGGGGACGAACTCGACGCCGAGCCGCGAGGCCGGGGAGTGCTCGGCCGCGGGCAGCTCCAGACGGGGCACCATCAGGAAGGCCTCGCCCTCGGCCGGCAGCACGAGGCAGGTGAGCCGCTCGAGCGGCAGTGCCTCGTAGCCGGTCACATAACGAAGATCGGGGCCGGGCGTGAGCAGCAGGGCGTCGATTCCGGCGGCTGCCGTCGCCTCCCGCGCCGCGGCCAGCCGGGTAACGGGATAAAGATCAGAGGACTCCGTTGTCGCATCAATCGTCACAGCGACCAATCTAATCCGGGGCGAACGGACATCGCATCCGGCCCTGGAGCGAGGACCGAAAGTCCGGAAAAGCAGCCGGGGAGCCCACCCCAGCACTACAATCCGTTGAAGTACGATCACATTTTGTTGGCAAAATGTCCGTAAGGCCGATGTCTGTAAGGCCACACATTTCGAGAGCGAGCTACATGGTCGGCGTAGTGGGCGGCCACCAGCCACCCCTCCACCCACGAAACGACCGCGTGACCGATTCGGCCCCGTTGACCACAGCAGAGATAGTGCAGCGGTTGCGCGGAGAGCTGGATGAGCACATGGCCGTGGAGCAGCAACTCCTCAGCGCACGACTCGCCCACGCGGCACGCCTGGGCGACATGGGCTGGGCCGAGTGGAATCTCCAGACCGGAGAGTCCATCTGGTCCGATCAGGTCTACACGATTTTCGGCCGCGACCACGAAGAGGGCCCGATCCACCTGCGTGATCTGGTCGGCCATGCCGAGCCGATCGACCAGGCGGGCCTGGACCAGTTGTTGTGGGCCGTCGTGCACCGGTCCGAATCCGGGGAGGTCGAGTTCCGCATCCGCCGCCGGGGAGAGGTGCGCCATCTGCGCGCGGCGCTCGACCCCGTCGCGACCGGCGGGTGCGCCGCCGTGCACGGCGTCATCCAGGACATCACCGGCCGCCGCCGGGCCGAGCGGATCATGTCGGAGTCCCGGAGCCAGCTGCTGGAGGTCCGGGAGCAGGCGGCCGAGGAGCGGCACATGAGCGTGGCCCTGCGCGAGGCGATCATGCCCGGCCTGGGCGCCACCATCGACCTGCCTCACACCCGCATCGCCGTCCGTTACGTCGCGGCGGGCGTCAAGGCCGAGCTGGGCGGCGACTGGTACGACGCCATCGCCCTGCCCGACGGCCGGGTGGTGCTGGCCATCGGCGACGTGTCCGGGCACGGCCTGCCGGCGATCTCCCGGATGGCCCAGCTCCGTCACGCGCTGGTCGGCCTCGCGATGACCGGAGAGTCCCCCGACCGGCTGCTGACCTGGCTCAACGACCTGGTGCTGCACCGGCTGGTGGAGACCACGGCGACCGCGGTGGTCGGCCATCTCGACCCCATCACCGGCGTGTTCACCTGGGGGCAGGCCGGGCATCCGGCGCCGATCCTGGTCCGCGACGGGGTGGCCATCCAGCTCGATCCGCCCAACGGGGTGCTGCTCGGCGCCACCCTCGACGAGCCGTACGACCTGGCGGGGGTGGCGCTGCGGGAGGGGGATCTGCTGCTGCTGTTCACCGACGGGCTGGTCGAGCGGCGCACCCGCGACATCGACGAGGGCCTCGCGCTGGCCCTGGAGGCGGCGGCGTTGCTCCGGGGGGATCTGGACGACGGCCTGGACCATCTCATCGAGCTGATCGGGGGGCCCAACCCCGAAGACGACACCTGCGTGCTGGCGATCGGCGTGCTGGGCTGATCGTCCGAATCCGTCGATCGACGCGTTCGATCGATCGGCGCGCTCGGTTAGTTGGTTAAATGGTCGCCATGCCCGGCCTGATGCTTCTCGACACCCCCTCTCTTTACTACCGCGCCTTCTACGGGATCCCGGAGTCGATGACCGCTCCCGACGGGATGCCCGTCAACGCGATCCGCGGCGTCATCGACATGATCGCCATGCTGGTCAGGGAGCACTCCCCCGCCGAGCTCGTCGCCTGCATGGACGCCGACTGGCGCCCGGCCTTCCGGGTGGCGGCCATCGCGACCTACAAGGCGCACCGGGTCGCCTCCGGCGACGCCGAGGAGACCCCGGCCACCCTCGCCCCTCAGGTGCCGGTGATCGAGCAGGTGCTCGACGCGGTGGGCATCACCCGCCTCGGCGTGGCCGGGTACGAGGCCGACGACGTGATGGGCACGCTCGCCGTACGGGCCTCGGGACAGGTCGACATCGTCACCGGTGACCGGGACCTGTTCCAGCTGGTGGACGACGCCCAGCCGATTCGCGTCCTTTACACCGCGAGAGGGGTCAAGAACCTCCAGCTCGTCGACGAGGCCGCGGTCACCGCCAAGTACGGCATCCCCGGGCGTGCCTACGCGGACTTCGCCACCCTGCGCGGCGACCCCAGCGACGGTCTTCCGGGCGTGCCCGGGGTGGGAGACAAGACCGCGGCGGCCCTGATCACCCGCTTCGGCTCGCTGGAGGCCCTGATCAGAGCCGCGGACGAGGGAGACGAGCTGACCTCGGGCCAGCGCGCCAAGCTGTCGGCCGCCCGCGACTACCTGCGGGTCGCCCCGGCCGTGGTCCAGGTCGCCCGCCACGTGCCGATCCCGGCGGCCGAGCTCACGCTTCCCGCCAAGCCCCGCGACCCGCAGGCCCTGGCCGCCCTGTCCGAGCGCTACGGCCTCGGCAGCCCCCTGGGCCGCCTGTCCACCGCGCTCGAAACCGCGTCGTGACCCTCGACCCGGCTTTGTGACCCCCGACGCCGCGTCGCGCCCTCGTGAACCCTCGACGCCGCCTCGTGAACCCTCGACGCCGCCTCGTGAACCCTCGACGCCGCCTCGTGACCCTCGACGCCGCCTCGTGAACCCTCGACGCCGCCTCGTGACCCTCGGCGCGGCGCCGTGACCGGAGCGCGGTCCCAGAGCGGCCAGTGAACACCGCCGCAAGGAGCGGTAGGTTGCTCACTGTGCCTCATAAGAGCATCCGGGTGCCCGGAGAGTCCCATCCGCGGCTCGACGACGGTTTCGAACGCATCCGCAGGGAGATGAGGCTTCCGGAGGAGTTCCCCGGGGCCGTGATCGACGAGGCCGAGTGGGTCTCCAGGGTTCCCTCGCTTCCCGAGCAGGACCGGACCGACCTCCCGCTGATCACCGTCGACCCGCCGGGCTCCATGGACCTGGACCAGGCCATGCACCTGGAGGAGCAGCCCGGCGGCTACCGCGTCTGGTACGCCATCGCCGACGTCGGGGCGTTCGTCAGGCCGGGCGGGGTGATCGACGCCGAGGCGCGCGACCGGGGTGAGACCGTCTACATGCCCGACGGCCGGGTGCCGCTGCACCCGGCGGTCCTGTCGGAGGGCGCGGCCAGCCTGCTGCCCGGGGTGACCCGGCCGGCCGCGCTGTGGTGCGTCGACCTGGATGCCGACGGCCAGATCGTGGGCGCCGACGTGACCCGCGCTCTCGTGTGCAGCCGGGAGCGGCTCGACTACGACTACGTGCAGGCGGCGGTCGACACCGGCACCGCCGACGGGACCCTGCGGCTGCTGGCCGAGATCGGCCGGCTCCGGCTCACCCTGGAACGGGCGAGGGGCGGGGTCACGCTGCCCGTGCCCGACCAGGAGGTCGTCGCCGACGGGGACGGCTACCACGTGGAGCTGCGCGTCCCGCTGGAGGCCGAGGCCTGGAACGCCCAGATCTCGTTGCTGACCGGCATGGCCGCCGCCTCGATGATGCTGGACGCCGAGATCGGCCTGCTGCGCGTGCTGCCGCCCGCCCCCGCGGAAAGGGTCGCCCAGGTCCGCCGGATGGCCGCCGCGCTCGGGGTGCCGTGGCCGGAGGGCGCCGCCTACGGCGACGTCGTGCACGCCCTGGATCCGAAGGTCCCCGCACAGGCCGCGTTCCTGCGGGAGTCGACGGTGCTGCTGCGCGGCGCCGGATACGTGGCGTTCAACGGCGAGCCGCCCGTCCAGGCGTACCACGCCGCGGTGGCCGCGCCCTACGCGCACGTGACCGCGCCGCTGCGCCGCCTCATCGACCGCTACGCCACCGGGATCTGCCTGGCCATCGCGGCGGGCGAGCCGGTTCCCGAGGACATCCAGAAGGCCATGGACGAGCTGCCCGACATCATGCAGGCGACCGGGCGGCGGGCGAACGCGGTCGAGCGGGCGTGCGTGGACCTGGTGGAGGCGTTCGTGCTGCGCGAGAAGGTGGGCCAGACGTTCGACGCCGTGGTGATCGACGTGGAGGAGAACCGGCCGTGGGCGCAGGTGCAGATCGCCGACCCGGCGGTGGTGGCCCGCTGCGACGGTGAGCGGCTGCCGCTGGGCGAGACGGTCCGGGTACGGCTGACGCGCGCCGACCCGGCCACCCGGGAGGTCCGTTTCAGCCTGGCCTGACCTACGCCGCCGTGCCCGGCCTGACCGTGCCGGACGACTGAGGCCGCGCCCGGAGCCCGGACGCGACCTCGACCTGCGGGAAGTACTACCTCTTCAGGCTCCAGCCCGCGCCCACACCCATCAGGTGCAGCGCGATGCAGAGCAGCCCGGCGATGGAGAGTGTGGCCGCGGTCACGACGGTGCCGACCGCCACTCCGGCGATATCGAAGATCAGGGCGAGCACGAAGAGCAGTGCGGCGACGAGGGCGAACATCCTTACCTCCCTGTGCGGGGGTCAACTGCTTCCACCAGGGGGATGTCCGGTGCGGCAACCCCGGAAACGGTCCTGGAGGCTACGTTCCGCCGCCTGTTCGTCACAGGGTATTGACCGGGCGGTCAGCCAACGGTCCGCGTCGGCGCCCGACGTCACATCCCACGCCGAATCCTGACGTCGGAACCTCACGTCAAGAACGAGTAGGCCACCACCCCGCGTCGCATGGCGTCCATCGCCTTGCCCGCGTTCTGCTTGACCTTGCTGCCCGCGGGAGCCGCGTCGGAGATCTGGCCGAGCAGGTCGAGCAGCTGCTTGGTCCAGCGCACGAAGTCACCTGCGGCCAGCTCGGAGCCGTTGACCCCGTCGCGGAGCACCGCGTCCAGGCTGTAGCCCTTGGCCCAGCGGAAGGCCGCCCAGGCGAAGCCGAAGTCGGGCTCCCTGATGAACGACAGGCCGTGGTCGCTCTCGATGGCCTCCAGGTCGCTCCAGAGCCGGACCATGTCCGCCAGCGCCTTCTGCACGCCACCGGCGGGGACCTTCGGCTGCCGGGCGTCGTCGGACTGCCGGGACTCGAAGACCAGCGAGGACACGCTTGCGGCCAGCTCGGCCGGGTCCAGGTCGTTCCAGAGCCCGGCGCGCAGGCACTCGGCGGTGAGCAGGTCCAGCTCGGTGTAGAGCCGGCCCAGGCGGCGGCCCTCGGTGGTGACGTTCTCGCCGTCGAGGTAGCCGAGCTGGTCGAGCACCCCGCAGACCTTGTCGAAGGTGCGGGCGATGACGTGGGAGCGGCCCTCGACCCTGCGGCGCAGGCCCTCGTTCTCGCGCAGCAGCTTGTAGTAGCGCTCGGCCCAGCGCGCGTGGTCCTCCCGCTCGTCGCAGCCGTGACAGGGGTGCTGGCGGATCTCCCTGCGCAGGCGGAGGATCTCGTCGTCCTCGACCGCGTGGTCGCGTGCCCTGGCCGGCTTGCCGAAGTCGCGATCACCGATCTTGGCGTGTACGGAGGAGATCAGGTTGGCCCGCTCCTTGGGTGAGCGCGCGTTGAAGTTCTTCGGGATGCGCAGGTGCTCGACCGGCTCCACCGGGACGGGGAAATCGGCCGGCGACAGCTTCTTGACCTGCTTGCCGATGGTCAGCACCAGCGGGGACGGGCCCTCGCCCCGGGAGTTGAGCCCCGCGTCGAGGACGATGGCCAGACCGGCGCGGCGCCCGCCGGGGACACGGATGATGTCACCGGGCTTCAGCGCCTCCAGCGAGCGCACCGCCTGCAGCCTGCGGGCCGAGCCTCGCTGACGCGACAGCTCGGCCTCCCGGTCCGACAGCGCCCTGCGCATCGCGGCGTACTCCTGGAAGTCACCCAGGTGGCAGGTCATCGCCTCGCGGTAGCCCTCCAGGGCCTCCTCGGCGCGGCGCACCTGCTTGGCGAGGCCCACCACGGCCCGGTCGGCCTGGAACTGCGCGAAGGAGGACTCCAGCAGGGCTCTGGCGCGCTCCCTGCCCACCTGGCCGACCAGGTTGACCGCCATGTTGTAGGAGGGGCGGAAGCTGGAGCGCAGCGGGTAGGTGCGGGTGCTCGCCAGGCCGGCGACCTGCAGGGGGTCGGTGCCCGGCTGCCACTGGACCACCGCGTGGCCCTCCACGTCGATGCCGCGCCGACCGGCCCGCCCGGTGAGCTGGGTGTATTCGCCGGGCGTGAGGTCGGCGTGGGTCTCGCCGTTCCACTTGTCGAGCTTCTCGATCACTACGGAGCGGGCGGGCATGTTGATGCCCAGCGCGAGGGTCTCGGTGGCGAACACGGCCTTGACCAGGCCCCGGGTGAACAGTTCCTCGACGACCTCCTTGAAGGCCGGGAGCATGCCCGCGTGGTGGGCGGCCAGGCCGCGCTCCAGGGCGTCGCGCCATTCGAGGTAGCCGAGCACGGTCAGGTCCTCGTCGGGCAGGTGCGCGGTGCGCTCGTCGACGATCTGCCGGATCTCGTGGCGTTCGGCGTCGGTGGTGAGCCGGATCCCGGCCTGCAGGCACTGCATGACGGCGGCGTCGCAGCCGACCCTGGAGAAGATGAAGGTGATCGCGGGCAGCAGGAAGTCGGCGTTGAGCCGCTCGATGGCCGCGGCCCGGTCGGGCGGGCCGTTCCTGCGTGGGCGCGCGTAGCCTCGCCGGCCCTTGCCGAACGCCTGGCGCTCCTCGTCCTTGGCGATCCGCAGCAGGTTCGGGTTGATGTGGGGACGCCGGCCGTCCTCGTCGGTCACGAACAGGTCGTACAGGCGGTGCCCGACGAGCATGTGCTGCCAGAGCGGGACCGGGCGGTGCTCGTCGACGATGACGCTCGTGTCGCCGCGGACCTCCCCCATCCACTCGCCGAACTCCTCGGCGTTGCTGACCGTGGCCGACAGGGCGACCAGCCGCACCGACTCGGGCAGGTGGATGATCACCTCTTCCCAGACCGCGCCGCGGAACCGGTCGGCCAGGTAGTGCACCTCGTCCATGACGACGAACCCGAGCCCGGTCAGGGTGCCGGAGCCCGCGTAGAGCATGTTGCGCAGCACCTCGGTCGTCATGACGACGATCGGAGCCTCACCGTTGACGCTGTTGTCGCCCGTGAGCAGGCCGACGTTGTCCGCGCCGTACCGCTTTACCAGGTCGTTGTACTTCTGGTTGGACAGCGCCTTGATCGGGGTGGTGTAGAAGCACTTGCGGCCCTCCTGAAGGCCCAGGTGCACCGCGAACTCGCCCACGACGGTCTTGCCCGACCCGGTGGGCGCCGCCACGAGGACTCCGTCGCCCGCCTCCAGCGCCCGGCAGGCGTCGAGCTGGAAGTCGTCGAGCTCGAAATCGTACAGACCGCGGAACGAGGTCAGCGCCGGCCCACTCTCGGCCTGGCTCTGACGGAAGGCAGCGTAACGTTCCGCTGGGGTCGTCATGTTCTCCAGCCTACCGATATCGGGATTCCGGTCCGTCCGCCGCGGACGGGGAGCGTGAGGTGTATCCGGTCCTGTGGCGCCGCCGATCGCGGTCGGCGGAGCTCCCGGCCGGAGGCACTAGACGAGAACCCTCAGTGCGCCGGGCACGATCTCACAGGTCAACGGGGTGGGGCCGATCCGCTCGCCGTCGGCGTAGGCGGTCACGCCGGGGGCCTCCAGCGTGATCCGGCGGGCGCGCCTGACGGTGACGGAAGGGTGGGTGACGTGGGAGCCCTTGTAGACGCGGGGAAAGAGGCGCAGGAACTCGCTCTTGGGCACGGCGCCGAGGATCGTCACGTCCAGCAGCCCGTCGTCCGGTAGCGCGTCCGGGCAGACGCGCATCCCGGCGCCGTAGGAGGCGGTGTTGCCGACCGCGACCAGCATGGCCTCGCGCTCGATCACCTCCCCGTCGAGATCCAGCCGGAAGGGGATCGGCCGGAAGGAACTCAGCTCTCCGGCCAGCGCGACCAGGTACTTCGCCATGCCGGGCGGCCACGTCATCCGGTTGGCCCGCTCGTTGACGCGGGAGTCGAACCCGCAGCAGACCACCCCCGCGAACCACTCGTCCCTGCCGATCTTCGCGGCGTCGATCGTGCGGACCCGGCCGCCGAGCACGAGATCCGCGGCGGCCAGGGTGTTCTTCGCCGGGACGCCGAGGGCTCCGGCGATGTCGTTGCCGGTTCCGGCGGGGATGACGCCCAGGGGCACGCCGGTCCCCGCGACGGCCTGGACGGCCAGGTGGACCAGCCCGTCCCCGCCGAAGGCCACCAGCGCGGCGGGATCCTCGGCCACGACGGTGCAGGCGCGTTCCAGGGTGTCGGCGGCGGACTCCCCCATGATCACTGATACCTCGGCGCCGCCCTGCCGGAGCCTGGTCAGCACCGGGGCGAGCAGACCTCGCGAGCGGCCCCCGCGAGCGGCGGGATTGACGAGCACAGCGATCTCTCCGGGCACATCCCGGAACTTATCCTCTACCTGCCGGATCGGCGTCGGTCGTTCTCGAATCGATAGCGGACGGATCGTCGACCGGCGTCACGGCCCCGATCGGACTGTCCTCGTCCCCGAGAGGGGAGGCCTCGTCGTCGTCGAGATGGGAGAAGTCCTCGTCCTTCGGACGTCTCCTCTCCCGCAGGTACATGAACCCCTCCGCCAGGGCGAACAGCACCACCATCGGCAGGGCGAGCGCGATCATCGAGAACGGGTCCGTGCTCGGAGTGGCGATCCCCGCGAAGAGGAACATGATGAAGATGACCATGCGGCGGTGCTTGGCCACCACCCGGTGCGGCAGGACCCCGATGACGTTCAGGAAGACCATCAGCAACGGCAGCTCGAAGGAGACGCCGAAAACGATGAGCATGACCAGCGCGTAGCCGAGGTATTCGTCGATGGTGATGCCCGCCATCGCCCCCGGAGGAGCGAACCCGAGCAGGATCGACAGGCCCTTGTCCATCACGACGTAGGCCAGACCCGCGCCCGCCAGGAACAGCGGGACGGCCATGAGAATGAACAGGATCGAGTATCGCTTCTCGTTGCGGTACAGGCCCGGGGTGACGAACCCCCAGATCTGCCAGAGCCAGACCGGCGAGGAGACCACCAGCCCGAACATCGCCGCGACCTTGAGGTTCACGAAGAACGCGTCGAAGACCCCGAGAATCAACATCGTGCACTGCCCGGACCGCAATTCCTGGGCCTGCGGCAGAGCGCAGTACGGCTCGGCGACGAAGTGCCAGATCGGATCGAAGAAGATGAATCCGATGATGATGCCGGCGAGCAACCCGAGCAGGGCGATGACCAGCCGGTTGCGCAACTCACGAAGATGATCCATGAGCGGCATACGGCCCTCGGCCGAGTCGGCGGGCGGTGTCGCCCCGTTCCGGCCCGGCTTGGGCCACTTCAGCAGCGCCATTCGCGAATCCCGATCTGACGAGTCGGATGATCAGGACCGCTCCTGGGGTTGCCGCCGCCTACCGCATCCCGCATCCCGAGCGCACCGGACCGGGCGCAGAGCCTGGCTGCGGGGTCGACGGGGACAGCGATCTTTCCGGGCACACCCGGAACCTACCCCCTATTTGCCGGGGTCGGCGTCGGTCGTTCTCGAATCGATAGCGGACGGATCGTCGACCGGCGTCACGGCCTCGATCGGATCATCCTCATCGCCGAGAGAAGAGGCCTCGTCGTCGTCGAGATGGGAGAAGTCCTCGTCCTTCGGGCGCCTTCTCTCCCGCAGGTACATGAACCCCTCCGCCAGGGCGAACAGCACCACCATCGGCAGGGCGAGCGCGATCATCGTGAACGGGTCGCCGCCCGGGGTCGCGACCGCGGCGAAGACGAACATGATGAAGATGACCATGCGGCGGTGCTTGGCCACCACCCGGTGCGGCAGCACCCCGATGACGTTCAGGAAGACCATCAGCAACGGCAGCTCGAAGGAGATGCCGAAGATGACAAGCATGATCAGCGCGTAGCCGAGGTATTCGTCGATGGTGATGCCCGCCATCGCCCCCGGAGGGGCGAACCCGAGCAGGATCGACAGGCCCGTGTCCATCACGAAGTAGGCCACGCCCGCGCCCGCCAGGAACAGCGGCACCGCCAAGGTGATGAACAGGATCGAGTATCGCTTCTCGTTGCGGTACAGGCCCGGGGTGACGAACCCCCAGATCTGCCAGAGCCAGACCGGCGAGGAGACCACCAGCCCGAACATCGCCGCGACCTTGAGGTTCACGAAGAACGAGTCGAAGACCCCGAGAATCAACATCGTGCACTGCCCGGGCCGCAGCTCCTGGGCCTGCGGCAGGCCACAGTACGGCTCGGCGACGAAGTGCCAGATCGGATCGAAGAAGATGAATCCGATGATGATGCCGGCGAGCAACCCGAGCAGGGCGATGACCAGCCGGTTGCGCAACTCACGAAGATGATCCATGAGCGGCATACGGCCCTCGGCCGAGTCGGCGGGCGGTGTCGCCCCGTTCCGGCCCGGCTTGGGCCACTTCAGCAGCGCCATTCGCGAATCCTGGTCTGACGAATCGGGTGATCAGGGTCGATCTTAAGGCGACTACCGCCTACTGGGTCTTGGGCGCACCGGCCTGGGCACGGAGCCTGGCGGCCTGCTCCTCAAGGGCGCGGGCCTGCTCCTCGGCGCTCAGCGGGGAGGCCGGGGCCGCGGTGATCGGCGGCGGAACGGGGGCGGCGGGCTGAGGCTGCGCCTGGACGACCGTGGCGGTCGCCGTCTCCGTCTCGTCCTCATCACGGAGTTTGGCGGTCTCCGACTTGAAGATGCGAAGGGAACGGCCGAGGCCGCGGGCGGCTTCCGGCAGCTTCTTTGCCCCGAACAGCAGCACCAGGATCAGCCCGATGATGATGAGTTCAGTGGGTCCGAGGTTGGGCATGACACATCCTTACGCCGAGCGACGTGCATTCTTGACGTGCGTTCTCTGGCCCGATCGTACGCTGCTCAGGGACAGACTCATCCCTTCGGGCCCTGTATTGTCCCGGTCTTTTACCTGAGGAGGGTTTGCGTGGACTCAAGCCTCTCCCGCGTTCTGTTCACCTCACGTCCAAGTTCTGTGGCCGCCCGCAGCACGCGAACACCGAGAAAACCAAGGACGACCAGTCCCGCGAAGGCCACAGCGACCGCGGCCATGATCCAGCTCATTCAGTGACATCCTAACCAACACCGGAAGTCAGGAAACCGACTCGTAACGATTGAGTGCCGACATCGCGGCGGCCCGCACGCTCTCGGCCAGCGAGGCCGGCGAGATCACCCGGCCGCTGTCGCCCAGGCGCAGCGCCAGCCGTACCAGCCAGCCCTGGTCGCGGGCCCGCAGTGCCACCCGCAGACGCCCCTCCCCGAGCTCCTCGACCCGCTCGCAGGGGTAGTACTCGGCCACCCAGCGGCCCTCGGGGGTCAGCTCCAGCTCCACCAGCTCGTCGGTGGGCGAGGGCCGGAACACCCCGGAGGCCACCTCGTCGGGCACGGCGTCGGCGGGCGGGTCGGCGGCCACGTCGAGCACCTCGACGGTGAGCATCCGGTCCAGCCGGAACAACCGCACCGCCTCGGCCCGGTAGCACCAGCCCGACAGGTAGGAGCGTCCGTCCACCACGACCAGGCGCATCGGATCGACCTCGCGCGGGGTGATCTCGTCGCGCCCCGGCACGTAGTACCGCAGGGAAAGCCGCCTGCCGCGCCGCAGCGCCTCGTTGACGGCGGGCAGCGCGTCGGGCGTGGCGTCCACCTCGACCGCGACCTGGTTGCTGACCGCCGCCGCGCCCTCGCCCGAGGCCTGCTCGAACTTGGCGATGACCCTGGCCAGCGCGTCGCGCTCGCCGAACTCGGGCATCTCGGCGAGCATCCGCAGTGCCACCAGCAGGGCGCTGGCCTCGTCGATGCCCAGTCGTAGCGGGCGGGCGATGGTGTCGGCGTTGTCGATGAGGATCTCCCCGCCGTCCCACGACACGTCGATCAGGTCGCCGGGGGTGTGGCCGGGCAGCCCGCACATCCACACCAGCTGCAGGTCGTCGATGAGCTGCTTCTCGCTCAGCCCGAAGATCTTCGCGACCTCGGGGACCTGGGCGCCGGGATGCGACATCAGGTAGGGAACCAGTGCCAGCAGCCTGGGCAGGCGGTCGGCCGTGCTCATAGGAGTGCTCCCTTCAGGCGGCAGATCACGGCGTCTCGGGCGTCCGGCGGCCCGATCACCTCGGCGTCGGCGGCGAAGCCCACGACCCACCCGGCCAGCCGCGCGGGGTCGGTGAAGTCGATGTCCAGCTCGTCCCACCCGCCGGGGCCGGGCCGTACGGCCTTCGCCACCTGGCGCAGCCCCTGGCAGGTGCCCTCCCTGACCCGGATGAGGGCGATGCGCTCCGAGACGTTCAGGTCGTCGCTGTAGCCGACCATCGACGTGATGTCGACCCCCTCGGGCACCACCACGGCCCCGGGCCGGCCGATCGTGGTGACCGCCCCGCTGATCCGGCTGAGCCGGAACACCCGGGGCGCGTCGCGGTCGCGGTCGTGACCCACCACGTACCAGCGGCCGCGGCGGCTGACCACGCCCCACGGCTCCACCGTGCGGGTCAGCACGCTCTGGCCGGTGGCCCCGCGGTAGGCGAAGCGGACCGCGCGCCGGTCGCGTACGGCCTCCCACAGCGCGGGAAAGGACGGGTCGCGGGTGTCCACCCGCAACTCCAGCGCCCCGCCGAGCATCCCGCCCGCCTCGTCGGTCTCCACCCCGCCCGCGCGCAACTTGAGCAGCGCCCCGCTGGCCGCCTCGGCCAGACTGGCCCGCTGCCACACCTGGGCCGCCAGGCCCACCACGGCCGCCTCGTCGGGCTCCAGGGTGATCTCAGGCAGCTCGTAGGCCTGGCGGACGATCCGGTAGCCCGGGTCTTCCTCCCAGGGGTCCTTGTGGACCTCGATCGGGATGCCGATCTCGCGCAGCTCGTTCTTGTCCCGCTCGAACATCCGCTGGAAGGCCTCGTCGTTCTCGGCGTCGTAGCCGGGTACCGCCTGGCGGATGTGCTCGGCGCTGAGCGGCCGCCGCGTGGACAGCAGGCAGATCACGAGATTGAGCAGCCGCTCGGTCTTCCGGCGCGACATCCGGCCTCCTCCCTGTTCGAGTGACGCTACTCTTCCCCCCGTGATCAGATGGCGCAGGGGCGAAGTCGTGCGGATCCGGCGCGAGTGGCCGGGGGCGGTGGAACTCGACGTCACCACCGAGGATGGCAGTGCGCGCGCACTGGCCTATCCCGCCCTGGTGGGACGTCCGGAACCCGGCGATGCGGTGCTGCTCAACACGACCGCACTCGCGATGGGTCTTGGTACGGGAGGTTACGCCATGGTGGTGGCACTTCCCGACCGATTGCCGGAAGATCCGCACGGCCCCGGGCACCTGGTGAAGGCTCGCTACACCCCGTTGCAGGCCACCGTGCTCGGCGCCGACGAGCAGGACTCGCCCTTCCACGAGGTGCTCCGCGAGGCCGACTCCCTGGACGGCATGCCCGTGATCATCGCCGACCTGCACTCGGCGCTGCCCGCGATCCTCTGCGGCCTGTACGGCTCGCATCCCCCGCCGCGGCCGGCCGCCCCCGGGGACGCCGGGCGGGAGCCGCAGGAACCCGGCGGCGGGCGCCCGCCCGCGCGTGTCGCCTACGTGATGCTCGACGGGGGCGCGCTGCCCGCCTGGTTCTCCATGTCCTGCGCCCGGCTCAAGGAGGCCGGCTGGCTGCGCGGGGTGGTCACGGTGGGTCAGTCCTTCGGCGGCGACGTGGAGGCCGTGACGCTGCACACGGGCCTGCTGGCGGCCCGGCACGTCCTGGAGGCCGACGTGGCGATCGTCACCCAGGGGCCGGGCAACCTGGGCACCGGCACCCGCTGGGGCTTCTCGGGCGTCTCGGCCGGCGAGGCGGTCAACGCGGCCGCCGTCCTGGGGGGCCGTCCCGTCGCGGCGCTGCGGGTCAGCGAGGGCGACAGCCGCGAGCGCCACATCGGCGTCTCCCACCACTCGCTGACCGCCTACGGGAGGGTCGCGCTGGCCCCGGCCCAGGTCGCCGTGCCGGAACTGCCCGGCGACTTCGGCAGGCGGGTGACCGAGCAGGCCGAGCCGCTGGCCGTACGGCACGAGCTGGTCGGGGTGCCCGTGGACGGGCTGTACGAGGCGCTGCGCGCCTCTCCGGTGCGGCTGTCCACGATGGGCCGGGGCCTGGACGAGGACCTGGCCTACTTCCTGGCCTCGGCCGCCGCCGGCCGCCACGCGGCCTCGTTGCTGTCGTAGAACTCCTTGAAGGTGAAGGCCTTGGGGGTGGGCCCCTCGGCCTTGAGCAGCTCCAGGCGGCTCATGCCCTCGGCCGTCGTCGGCTCGGACCCCTCGGGGATCCACCACATCACCGTGTACGGCTCCGCCATGCGCAGGAACCACTCCCTGCGGCGCTGCATGACGCCCAGGTGCGCGCTGCGGTAGACGAAGTCCCACAGCGCGTCGCGCGACTCCCACACCGAAAGGTTGATCACCAGGTGGTCGCCGTAGTCGTGCTGGATCAGGTCCTGGGGGGTGTCGCCCTCCTCGAGCCGCCACACGAAGCCGGGTGTCGCGTCGGAGACCTTGTAGATGGGTTCGAGGGCCGCCATGAAGTCGGCGAGTTCGGGGGAGTCCATCGGCGCGCGCATGTGCGCGACATTGAGTTGAGCCAAGTGCATGGGATCAGCAGACCACTGCCGCCCCTTCTATGTCAATTGTCATTAATTTTAGAAAAACTGACGCAGCACTCACCCGGCCGCGCGTCCAGCCGCGCCCCCTCGGCGTCCTCGCCGATCCCCTCCAGCAGACCCCGGCAGAACTCCAGGTTCATCGAGCAGACCAGCAGCGGGTGCTCCTCGGCCAGCACGTGGAACGGGCAGTTGCGCAGCCGCACCCGGCTGCCCTCCTCGTACGGCTCGTAGCCCCGGCGGCGCAGCACCTCGCCGAGATCCTCGCCCTTCGACGCCAGCCTGCCCCCGGCCCGCCGCGCGGCCTCCTCGGCCCGCTCGTCCCCGCCGATCAGCTCCACCGTCTCGGCCAGCGCCAGCGCCAGCGTCCGGTAGTCCCTGGCGGGCACGCTGACCTGCCACTCCCCCGGCGCCCGGCGGTAGACCTTCGCCGGCCGTCCGCTGCCCGGCCCTGTCTTCTCCGTCAGCCGCCGGAAGTTCGCCTCCAGCAACCCGGCCTCGACGAGCTTGTCCAGATGGAACGCGGCCAGGGTCCGCTGGACCCCCACCGCCTCGGCGGCCTCGTTCCGCCCCACCTCACGCCCCTGGGCGGCCACGTAGTCGTAGACGGCCCGGCGCACCGGGTCCTGGAGGGTCGTCACCGTATCGAGGTCGTCACTGCTCACAGCCCGGATTGTAGGCCGAAGACCCGGGCGTCACCGACGCGTCCGGGGCGGATGCCCGTCCTTCAGGGCGGGAGGAGGCACTTCTTGTGTTTTCTCTTGGTGTGCGGGTCGGGCTCGGCACGGCAATCGCCGAAGCCCGGCCGCGCGGACGCGCGGCCGGGCTTCGGCGGTTGATCGGATTCGGAGTGGGAGCGGGCCCGGACGGGCCACGCTCCGTCCGTCAGTAGGCGGCCAGCACGTCCACCAGGAAGACCAGGGTGTCGGTGCCCTTGATCTTGTCGCCGGAACCCGCCTCACCGTAACCGAGGCTCGGCGGGATGCTCAGCAGCACCCGGCTGCCGAGCGGAACGCCGACCAGGCCCTTGTCCCAGCCGGGGATGACCTTGCCGGTGCCGATCTGGAACATGATCGGCTGGCCGCCGCGCGACCAGCTGCTGTCGAACTCGACGTCCGAGCCCCAGATCTTCCCGGCGTACTGCACCAGGATCGACTGGCCGGACTTGACCTCGGGCCCCTTGCCCTTGATCACCGTCTTGACGACGAGGTCCTTGGGAGCCTTCTCCTTGGTCTTGGTGGTCAGCTTGGGCGCGGCGTCGCCGCCCGGGTTCTCCACCTTGACGCCCTTGACCTTGGGGTCGACCGCGGTGCCCTGGGCCGCCTTGCTCTCGGGGACGCCGACCACGTCGACCACGAAGACCTGCGCCTGGCCGGGGGGAACCTGCGCCTGCTGCTCAGCGGGCAGCGCGTCCTTGGCGACGACCGACATGAACCGGCCACCGCCCTTGGTCTCGGTGAAGCCCTTGCGCAGAACCTCCGGGACCTGCGCGTCGAGCGCGATGACCTGCGGGCCGCCATCGTCGTAGGTCGAGCCCGCCATCTTGTTCTCCTTGCCGTCCCAGGTGAAGACGGTGAAGTTGGCCACGACGCTGCCGCCCTCCTTGGCGGGCGCGCCGACGGTGCCGGGCGTGAGCACCTTGTAGGAAGAGGTCTCCACGACCTTGGACGGGAAGGCCACGGTCGGCTTGGCGTTGGCCGCTCCCGTCACCTTCAACTCCGTTGCCCCACCGGCCGCGGGGCTGCTGGAGGCTCCCGCGGGGCTGCTGGAGGCCGCGGTCTCACCGCCTCCGGATCCGCAGGCTGCGGCGAACAACAAAGGCACTGCGGCGAGTACGGCCAGGCTGCGGCGGCGCATAGATATCCCTCAGGCAGACGTCAGGTTTGCGCCACACTACCCGTCCTGACATACGGAAAGGGTAAGACAACGGCTGATCTTGCCGAAGCGTGACCATCACATCCCGGCGATCAGCTTGTCCACTCTCTCGTCGACGCTGCGGAAAGGATCCTTGCACAGCACGGTGCGCTGCGCCTGATCGTTGAGCTTCAGGTGCACCCAGTCGACGGTGAAGTCGCGCCGCTTCTCCTGCGCCTTGCGGATGAACTCCCCGCGCAGCCTCGCCCGGGTGGTCTGCGGCGGAACCGACTTGGCCTCGAAGATCTTCAGGTCGGAGGCCACCCGCTCCACCGCGCCGCGCTTCTGCAGCAGGTAGAACAGGCCGCGACGGCGGTGCACGTCGTGGTAGGCGAGGTCGAGCTGGGCGACCCTGGGGCTCGACAGCGGAAGGTCGTACTTCTTGCGGTAGCGCTCGATCAGCTGGTATTTGGTCACCCAGTCGATCTCGCGGGCGACCAGGTCCAGATTGCCGGTCTCCACGGCGTTGAGCGTCCGTTCCCACAGTTCCAGGACCCGGTGGCTGATCTCGTCGCCGCCGCGGCGGTCGACGAAGTCACGGGCCTTGGAGAGGTATTCCTGCTGGATCTCCAGCGAGGACGCCTCCCGGCCGTTGGCCAGCCGCACGCGCCGCCGCCCGGTCATGTCGTGGGAGACCTCCCGGATGGCCCTGATCGGGTTCTCCAGGGACAGGTCACGCATCACCGTACCCGCCTCGATCATGCGCAGCACCAGATCGGTCGCGCCGACCTTGAGCAGCGTGGTCGTCTCGCTCATGTTGGAGTCGCCGACGATGACGTGCAGGCGGCGGAACCGCTCGGCGTCGGCGTGCGGCTCGTCGCGGGTGTTGATGATCGGGCGCGACCGGGTGGTGGCGCTGGAGACGCCCTCCCAGATGTGCTCGGCCCGCTGGGAGACGCAGTAGACGGCTCCGCGCGGGGTCTGCAGCACCTTGCCCGCCCCGCAGATGATCTGCCTGGTGACCAGGAAGGGGATCAGCACGTCGGCCAGGCGGCCGAACTCCCCGTGCCGGCCGACCAGGTAGTTCTCGTGGCAGCCGTAGGAGTTGCCGGCCGAGTCGGTGTTGTTCTTGAACAGGTAGATGTCACCGGCGATGCCCTCCTCGCGGAGCCGCTTCTCGGCGTCGACCAGGAGCCCCTCGAGGATGCGCTCGCCCGCCTTGTCGTGGGTGACGAGTTCGATGACGTTGTCACACTCGGGGGTGGCGTATTCGGGGTGGCTGCCCACGTCCAGATAGAGACGCGCTCCGTTTCGGAGGAAGACGTTGCTCGATCGGCCCCATGAGACAACACGGCGGAATAGATAACGCGCTACCTCGTCGGGTGACAGCCGCCGCTGCCCCCTGAACGTGCAGGTGACGCCGTACTCGTTCTCAAGCCCGAAGATGCGACGATCCATTGCCTCACACTATTCGCCGAACCCCTCTCGTGGGAGGGATCATGGGGGTTTTCGGTCGTACGGCTTATGCCCCCGGCGACGGACGACTAAGCGTTGACCCGGTCCGCACCCGGGTCCGTCCCCGCTCGCGGACCGCGCGGGGGCCTTCGGCGCCGGACGGGATCGGCCGCCGTCCCGCCAGAAGATCTCGACGACCTTGACGATCCGGCCGTTCGCCGCGGCGCCCGGGACCCCCTGAAGACGCCCTCCAGGCCGCCGCGGGCGGCGTGGGATCGGCCGCCCCGGACCGATCCGATCCGATCCGCGCCATCCGATCCGCGACATGGAAAGGAACCGCCGCCCCGGCGGGGGCGGCGGTTCCTCATCGTGTGGTCAGTTGTCCGAACCGGTGTCGATGTCACCCTCGGGTGCGGTCGGGGGGGCGTCGGTCCTCTCCGGAGCGGGGGCCGGCGGCTCCGCCGGCGTCTCGGCGGACGCGCCGGCCTCGGCGGAACCCGCGGCCAGCAGGCGCTCCAGCCTTGAGCCGTTGAGCCGCAGGAACCTGCGGTGCGGCCGGTTGCGATCGAGGACCGCCACCTCCAGCTGGTTGGCCGGGAAGCGCTCACCGCCCGGCTCCGTCAGCGCGAACAGCGCCGCCTCCAGCGCCTCGGTCAGCGGCAGGCCGTCACGGTAGCGCTCCTTGAGCCGGTTCGCCACCGCCTCGGCCTGACCGCCCATCGCCACCAGGCCCGACTCGTCGAACACCGAGCCGTCGAAGGTCAGCCGGTAGATGTGGTCCTCTTCGGAGGAGTCGCCGACCTCGGCCACCACCAGCTCCACCTCGAACGGCTTCATCGACTCGGTGAAGATCTGACCGAGGTTCTGCGCGTAGAGGTTGGCCAGGCCACGCGCGGTGACGTCGTCACGGTCGTAGGTGTAGCCGTTGATGTCGGCGTAGCGGATGCCGCCGAGACGCAGTGCCTCGAACTCGTTGTAACGGCCGACCGCGGCGAAGCCGATCTTGTCGTAGATCTCACTGATCTTGTGCAGGGCCCGGGACGGGTTGGGGGCGACGAACAGGATGCCGTCCACGTACTGCAGGACGACGACACTACGGCCTCGCGCGATCCCCTTACGCGCGTAATCCGCCTTGTCCCGCATCTGCTGCTCGGGCGAGACATATCCAAAAGGCATGGACACCTGGAGTGATCCTCTCGTGTTAACGCAGCGGGGCGGTCGGGCCGTCGGGAGACGTCATCCGGGAGTCGACGACCGTCTGGACGAATCCGGCGACCTCCTCGTCGGACAACCGGCGGTATCCGTCGGCGGTGATCACCGCGACGACGGGCCAGATCCTGCGGGTGAGGTCGGGGCCGCCGGTCGCCGAGTCGTCGTCGGCCGCGTCGTAGAGAGCCTGGATGAGCATCAGCACCGTGTCGTCGGGCGAGGCCCCCTCGCGGTAGAGCTTCTTGAGCGCGCCGCGCGCGAAGATCGAGCCCGAGCCGATCGCGTGGTGCTGGTGCTGCTCGTAGGGGCCGCCCCCCACGTCATAGCTGAAGATCCGGCCGCCGTCGGCGTCGGGGTCGTAGGCGGCGAACAGCGGCACGACCACCAGTCCCTGCATCGCCATCGGGAGGTTGCCGCGAATCATCGTGGCGAGCCGGTTGGCCTTACCCGCCACCGAGAGCGTGCGGCCCTCCCTCTTCTCATAATGCTCAAGCTCCACCCGGTAGAGCCGCGCCATCTCGATCCCGGTGCTCGCCGCCCCGGCGATGCCCATGCCCGAGTACTCGTCGGTCCGGAACACCTTCTCCATGTCACGCTGGGAGATGATGTTGCCGGAGGTCGCCCGGCGGTCTCCGGCCATCACGACGCCACCGGCGCAGATCGCCGTGACGATCGTGGTGGCATGAGGTATCTGGTCGCCGACCGGAGTCGCCAGGACGTCGTTACGGCCGGGCAACAAGTCCGGCGAGTGGGACCTGACGAACTCGGTGAACGAGGAGCTTCCGGTGTCGGTAAAAATGTGATTCACCATGCCGGCGGGCAAGTCCCTGTGCGATCCCACGCGACTCCCTCCAAAGGTGCGGTCTTTAAGGCCCGACCTTACTCATCTTGCCGTGCTGCTTGCACTTCCCTGGATCAGCTCAGCGCGAACCACCTGTGTACGGATCATTCAATCTTTACGGCCGGGCGCGTCCCCTCAGGAGCCGGGCCTCACGGCCGGGCGCGCCCCCTCGGAGGCCGATCCGGCCTCCCGGAGACCACGGACCCGGGGAGCGCACGAACACGGGCGGACCTCGCGATACGGGAGGTGAGACAGGTGACGCCCTCCCCCGGGGTCGAGGGCGCGACGCTCGCGGCGCTTCCTCGCTCTCCTCACTCGCCGCTCCGCGGCCGCCCGGACGCGACAGGTTTTGCGCGGCGGTCCCCCTTGGATCGCGAAGCGGGCGCGGCCTCGAACGCTCACGGCTCCGGACGGCCGCGGCCGGGTCCGGCGCGCGACGCGGCTCCTTCACGTACCGGCCGGTATCCGCGCCTCCAGGAACCCCCGGGCGTTCCCCGACGGCCTCGCGGCCCTCTGCCCCGCCCCTTCGGCGCCCCGGGCCCGAGCGGTGCCCGAGCGCCCGCGGAAGCCCTCTCCGCGGTAGCGGGCGCGATCGCCCGCCACCCCCTCGTCCCGTCCGAAACGGGTGACCGGCCGGCCGCCCCGTGGCAGGGCCAGGTATCCGGACTCGCTGCCGAATCCGCCCTCGCCCTTCAGCCTAGATTCGGGCACGCACCCTATTGCCCGCCTTTTTGCACGTACGACCTCACGAACTCCTCGGCGTTCTCCTCAAGGACCTCATCGATCTCGTCGAGGATCGCGTCGACGTCGTCCGTGAGCTTGTCCTGACGCTCCTGGACGTCAGAGGTTTCCGCCGCGGCGGTCTCCTCCACCTCCTTGTCGCTCCGGCCTGCCTGCTTCTGCCCGCCGGTGTCCTTGCTTGCCATATCTGTGGCACCTCCGCTTAGGGGGATGTATCTGCTTCGTATCTTTCCCCGAAGTGGCAGACATTGCGCGCGGATCGCCCCGCGATCTTTGCGGAGTTCCCCGAGGTCGCTCCGGGAGTCCTGTACGTCAGAGAACCCCTCTCCGGCTCGAAAAGGCAAATCCGGGGACCGCTTGACTGGATAGTCCCCCTATCCAGGGAAAGGCCCCATGTCACCGTCATCGTCGAGCACCGCCGGGGTGCTTCTCGTCACCGTGCCCGCCGTCGCCCCCGGCGCCGGAACATCACCACTCGGTATCGGCCTCACCGGAGGCTCTCACCTGGCAAATCGGATTTCTTGAGCGTTCACGGGCGTGTTCGGACCGTTCCAGGTAGGCCCTGGCGTTCGAAACTGCGATCATTGACGGGTGAGTGCCATCATCGCCCGCCGCTACAAACTTGTCTCCCGCGTCGGCCAGGGAGCGACAGGTGTCGTCTGGCGTGCCTTCGACCTACTGCTGGAGCGAGAGGTGGCATTGAAGGAGATCGCTCTCCCTCCCGGGCCCGCCGCGGCCGAACAGCGGCGCCGGGTGGTGCGCGAGGCCCGGATGGCCGCACGACTGAGCCATCGGGGGATCGTCACGGTGCACAACCTCACCGAGGAGGCCGAGCGGCTCTGGATCGTGATGGAGTTCCTGGAGGCCCTGACGCTGCACGACACGATCGTGCAAGCGGGCCCTCTCCCGGTGGACATGGTGGCCGCGATGGGACGCCGCCTGCTGGAGGCTCTGCGGCACGCCCACGACGGCGGGGTCATCCATCGTGACATCAAGCCCGCCAACATCATGCTGACCGGCGACCGGGTGGTGCTGGCCGACTTCGGCTTCGCCGCGCCGGAGGGCACGGCCAACACCTCGATGCGCGGCACGCCGGCGTTCATCGCGCCGGAGACGCTGCACGGCCACGGCGGGACCCGCGAGGCGGACATGTGGTCGTTCGGGGCCACGCTGTACATGGCGGTGGAGGGCAGGACGCCGTTCCGCACGGTGGATTCGATGGCCGACCTGGTCGCGGCGCTGCAGGAGCCGCCGCGCGCGCCGCGGCGGGCGGGCGCGCTGGAGCCGGTGCTGCGCGGGTTGTTGCGCAAGGATCCACGCTCACGGCTGAGCGCGGAGCAGACGTCGCTGATGCTGTCGGACACGCGCTGCTTCAGCGCGGCCTGAGCGGTCCGGGCACGATTCGAGGACGGCGCGGGCACGGTCCCCGGCATCCGCCGGTCGCGTCGGCCACGCCACAGGCGACGCCCCTGACTCCCCGCTCAGGGGAGCGGAAGGGTCAGGGCGGCGTTCCGCGCACCCAAGCAACCGAATCGTTACATAAAATCACCCAATGTAACCATATAGTGCGTTATTTCAAGTGAAGATGTGAAGCAATTGAGGGCCCGGCTTCTACACGCAACGGGTGGTTCATGGGAACAGGTAAGGGAAAGCCGCGCCTACTGGGAGGCCGTTACCGGCTGATCTCACCGATCGAGCAGACGTCCATGAGCGTGACGTGGCGGGCCCACGACTCCCTGCTCCGGCGAGATGTGGCGATCAAGGAGATCCGGCCGCGATTCCTCGAGCACGGGGCGGATCTGCGCGACGCGCGCCGCCGGGCACTGCGCGAGGCGCGTTCGGCGGGACGGCTGAACCATCCGGCGGTGCTCTCCGTACACGATCTGCTGGAGGAGGGCCAACGGCTCTGGATCGTGATGGAGCTCCTCCAGGCCCACACGTTGAAGGAGACGGTGCGGCGGCTGAGCCATCTGCCGGTCCGCCGGGTGGCGTGGATCGGGCTCCAGCTCCTGGGCGGGTTGCGCCACGCGCACGGGGCGGGCGTGCTGCACCGCGACATCGGTCCGAGCAACATCCTGCTGACCGGCGACCGGGTGGTGCTGTCGGACTTCGGGCTCTCGGCGCTGAACGGCAAGGCGCTGAACGGGAGTTCGGGGGCGCTGGCGACCACTCCGGCCACCTGCACCCCCGACTACATGGCGCCGGAGCGGCTGCGGGGCATGCCGGCGACCCCGGCGGCGGACCTGTGGTCGTTCGGAGCGAGCCTGTACTTCGCGGTGGAGGGCCGGCCGCCGTACTCCGCTTCGGACGAGCTGGCGGCGCTGGGCATGAAGACGACCAGGGATCTGCGGCCGGCCCGGAGGGCAGGCCCGCTCCACCCCGTCCTGGAGGGGCTGCTCCAGTGCGATCCGGCGGTGCGCATCAGCGCCAGGCGCGCGGCGCGCATGCTGTCGGAGCTCTCGCGGGTGAAGGGCACCGCGACGGCGCCGCCACCGCGGCTGTCCATGGCGCGGCGCCCTCCCCACTCCTTTACATCGTAGATCAAAAACTCTGGGCGCGGCACGCCTCCACGAACCGGGGAGCCAGGTGAGGGCTGCCGGCCCAGTGCAGGTGCAGGTAGGAGGCGCTCACCCGGTCGTCGGCGAATCCGTCGGCACCGCCCCGCCAGCGGAACAGGGGCCGCTCGGGTGCGGGATCCACGGCGGTGCGGTGGAACTCGTGACCGCGGTAGCGCTCCCCGTCCCTGGTCAGCACCGAGTCCCGGACGGCCACCGCGTCGCGGTACCCGAGGGTGAGGGTGCCGGTCATCCGGGCCTCGATGTCGAGGATTCCGCACATCGGCCTGCCGTCCAGCTGCCTGGCGAGGTAGAGCAGGCCCGCGCACTCGGCCGAGATCGGCCCGTCGAACGCGGCGACCTCCTTGCGCAGCGGTTCGTTGGCCGACAGCTCCGCCGCGTACACCTCGGGGAAACCACCGCCGATGACGATCCCCCTGGCCCCCTCCGGCAGGGTCTCGTCGGTGAGGGGGTCGAAGGGGACGACCTCGGCTCCCGCGGCCGTCAGGAGCTCGGCCTGCTCGGTGTAGCCGAAGGTGAACGCCTGGCCGCCCGCGACCGCGATCCTCACGGAGGCGGGGGCGGAAGGGCCGGGGGTCCACGGGGCCGCGGGCAGCGGCGGGGCCGAGCGGGCGAGCCGCAGGAGCTCCTCCAGGTCGCAGGAGGCCGCGATCAGCGCGGCGACGGCGTCCATGGCCTGGGCGGCCTGGGTGCGGCGTTCGGCGGCGGGGACGAGGCCCAGGTGGCGGGAGGGGGTGGCGACGGCGTCGCTGCGGCGGATCGCGCCCAGCACCGGGACGCCGCTCTCGGCGAGGGCCTCGCGGCAGATGCTCTCGTGCCGTTCGGAGCCGATCCGGTTGAGGATCACCCCGCCGAGCCGGATCCGGGTGTCGTAGGAGGCGAACCCGTGCACGAGCGCGGCCACGGACCGGCTCTGCTTGGCGGCGTCCACGACCAGGACCACCGGCGCGTCCAGCAGCCTGGCGACGTGCGCGGTGGAGGCGAACTCGCTCGCGCCCGCGCCGTCGTACAGGCCCATCACCCCCTCGACCACCGCGAGGTCGGCCCCGGCGGCGCCGTGCCCGAAGAGCGGGGCGATGCGCTCCTCCCCCACCAGCCACGGGTCGAGGTTGCGCCCGGGACGGCCGGTGGCCAGGGCGTGGTAGCTGGGGTCGATGTAGTCGGGGCCCACCTTGTGCGGGGAGACCGCCATGCCCCGGCGGGTGAACGCGGCCATCAGCCCGGTCGCCACGGTGGTCTTGCCCGCTCCCGAGGCCGGGGCCGCGATGACCAGACGGGCTACCATTCGATGCCCTTCTGGCCCTTCTGCCCGGCGTCCATGGGGTGCTTGACCTTGCCCATCTCCGTCACCAGGTCGGCGGCGTCGAGCAGCCGGGGGTCGGCGTCGCGGCCGGTGATGACGACGTGCTGGCTTCCGGGCCGGGCCCGCAGGGTGTCGATCACGTCGTCGACGTCGATCCAGCCCCACTTCATCGGATAGGTGAACTCGTCGAGCACGTACAGGCGGAACGTCTCGGCGGCGAGGTCGCGTTTGATCTGCTCCCAGCCCTCGCGGGCGTCGGCGGCGTGGTCCTCCTCGCTGCCGGGGCGCTGGATCCAGGACCAGCCCTCTCCCATCTTGTGCCAGGAGACCGATCCGCCCTCTCCGGAGTCGCCGAGCACCCGCAGGGCGCGTTCCTCGCCGATCCGCCACTTGGCGGACTTGACGAACTGGAAGACCCCGATCGGCCAGCCCTGGTCCCAGCCGCGCAGGGCGAGGCCGAAGGCGGCGGTGGACTTGCCCTTGCCCGGTCCGGTGTGGACGATCAGCAGCGGCCGGGCGCGGCGCTGCCGGGTGGTGAGACCGTCCTCGGGAACGCTGACCGGTTTGCCCTGCGGCATCGTCAGTCCTCTCTCTTCGTCATGCGGCGCTCCGCCGCTCACGGATCATGCCGGCGAGGTCGGTGAGGTCGTCGAGACGCACCGTCTCGGCCCCCATCCGCCCGGCCAGGGCTCGGGCGAGGCCCAGGCGGACGTGCCCGCCCTCGCAGTCGACCACCACGCTCGTGACCCCGGCCAGGAGTCCCGCCGCGCGATGCGACTCCTCCACGGTGCCCGAGGTGGCCCGCCCGTCGGTGACCAGGACCACCAGCGGGCGCCTGGCCGGGTCGCGCAGGCGTTCGACCCTCAGCACCTCGGCGGCGCGCAGCAGCCCGGCGGCCAGGGGGGTACGGCCTCCGACGGGCAGCTCGCGCAGGCGGGCCGCGCCGGTCTCGACCGAGGAGGTGGGCGGCAGGACGAGGTCGGCGCGGGTGCCCCGGAAGGTGATGAGCCCGACCTTGTCGCGGCGCTGGTAGGCGTCGAGCAGCAGTCCCATCACGGCGGTCTTGACGGCGCGCATGCGCTGCCTGGCCGCCATGGACCCGCTGGCGTCGACGACGAACAGGACCAGGTTTCCCTCGCGGCCCTCGCGGACGGCCTCCCTGAGGTCTCCGCGCCGCAGGAGCAGGCCCGCGCCGCTCCTGCCGCGTTCGAGCTGGTACGGCGCGGCGGCGCCGACGGTCGCCCGCAGGTGCAGGGAGCCCGGGCGCCCCTGGGGAACGCGGGCGCCGGTGGTCCGGCCGAGGGGTGTCATGGCCCTGGACCGCCGTCCCGGAGCCCCCGAGCCGACCCCCGGGACCGTGAACAGCCTGGTCCTCGCCGCGGGGTCGGCGTCGAAGGTCTGCTCGCGGCCTCCGGGACCGGCCTCCGGCCCGGGGCCGGCGGAGGGCTGGGCGCCGGAGGGCGGGGTGGTGGGGGGCGGGGCGCCCGGCGCTCCGGGGTCCGGGGCTGCGGGTCCCGGGACGTCCGGGGTCGCGGAGGCGGTGGAGTCGGTGGAGTCGGTGGAGTCGGTGGAGTCGGCGCCGCCGCCCGAACCGTCCGGCCCCTGATCGTCGGGGCCCGCGCCGCCCGGACCCTCCGGACCCGGGTCGTCCGGATCCGGGTCCTCGGGGCCCACGGCGGCCGGGTCGTCGGGAATCCGGTTCAGGAGGTCCTCCAGCTTGGACTCGTCCAGGCCGGGGGCGTCGAAGGGGTCACGGCGCCGGCGGTGCGGAAGGGCGAGCCTGGCGGCCTCGCGCACGTCGTCGGCGGTGACGACGGTACGGCCCTGCCAGGCGGCGTGGGCGATCGCCGCACTCGCGGTGACCAGGTCGGCGCGGAGCCCGTCCACCTCGAACGCCGCGCAGACCGTGGCGATCTGCAACAGCGCGGAGTCGGGCAGCACCACCCGGGGCAGCCGGGCCCGGGCCTCGGCGATCCGCCTCGCCAGGTCCTGCTCCTCGCCGGCCCACTTCTGGGCGAAGGCGTCGGGGTCGGCCTCGAACGCCAGGCGCCGCCGTACCACCTCCGCCCGCTCCGGCGCCTCCCGCGACGCCCGGACCTCCACGGTCAGCCCGAAACGGTCCAGGAGTTGCGGCCGGAGCTCCCCCTCTTCGGGGTTCATGGTGCCCACCAGCAGGAACCGGGCCGCGTGCCGTACCGACACGCCTTCGCGCTCGACGTAGCACGTGCCCAGCGCGGCGGCGTCCAGCAGCAGGTCGACCAGGTGGTCGTGGAGCAGGTTGACCTCGTCCACGTAGAGGACGCCCCGGTGGGCGCCCGCCAGGAGGCCGGGTTCGAAGGACTTCACGCCCTCGGTGAGCGCCCGTTCGATGTCGAGGGAGCCGACCAGGCGGTCCTCGGAGGCGCCGACCGGCAGCTCCACCAGGCGGGCGGGCCGCACGGTACCGGCCGCGGAACCCGCGGGCGGCTCGGCGTGCGCCCGGGCCTCGTGCGGCCCGTCGGGGCAGCCGGGGTCCGGGGTCGCGGGGTCGCAGGAGAAGCGGCAGCCGCTCACCACCTCGACGGGGGGCAGCAGCGCGGCCAGCGCCCGCACGATCGTGGACTTGGCCGTGCCCTTCTCCCCTCTGACCAGCACCCCGCCGGAGCGGGGGGACACGGCGTTGAGGATCAGCGCGAGCTTCAGGTCCTCCGATCCCACGATCGCGGTGAAGGGATAACGGGACTCACGCACCTTCGAGATCTCCTTGCCTTTTGTCATGGGGTGTAGCTCAGCTGCCAGCGCCCGCCCCGGCCGGTGAGCGCGACGCGGGCCAGCGGCGCGACGTCGATCCGCCAGAACGCCGCGGCGGGCGCCCCGAGGGCGTGGACGACCGCGGCGCGGATGACCGGGGGGTGGGTGATCGCGACGAGCCTGCCGGGGGCGCGGCCGGCGAGCCAGCCCGCCACCCTGCCGAGGAGGCCGGCGATCGACTCTCCCCCGTGGGGCGCCGCGGCGGGGTCGCCGAGCCAGGAGGCGAGAGCCTCGGGTTCGGCGGCCTCGACCTCGCCGAGCGTCCGGCCGCTCCAGCGACCATAGTCGCAGTCGGCGAGCAGCGGGTCGGGGTCGGCCCGCAGGCCGAGCGCCGCGGCGGTCTGGACGCAGCGCACCTCGGCGGGGCAGGCCGCCGAGCCGCGGCCGAACTCCCGCGCCAGGCCGGTGGCCCGGCGCAGGCCGCGTTCGTCGAGCGGTTCGTCACCCGGGAACGCGGCCCGTGCCGTCGCCGAGGTGGAGGCGTGACAGACGAACAGCAAGCGGGTGACCCCCGAGGGGGTCGTCACCCCGTGCTGCGCCCGCGCGCGGCGAAGGCGAACAGCGCGCCGATGCCGGTCCAGAACACCGCCTGGGTGCCGATGGACGCGATCCGGAAGTTCCACAGGAGATCGGCGGGGAAGCCCGCGGGCACCTCGTTGATCTCCGGAAGGAGGATCAAGGCCACGGCCACGGGGATCAGCACCGAAGCCCCCGCCGACAGCCAGCGCAGCCAGGGCTCACGCTGTGCGGCGTACCGGTAGGCGGCGGCGCCCGCGGCGACGGCGAGGATCCCGATGAGCACCGCGACCAGGTAGAGCACGGTGCGCTGGTTGATCGTCTCGGGATCACCGACCGCAGGTGGGTTGGCGGGATATTTCAGGAAAGGGATGAGGACGATGGCGCCGAAGGCGGCGGCCGCGAGGGTCACCGCGAGCACCGGTTCGGAGCGGGGCCCGGCCCGGCCGCGCAGGAACGCGTAGACGAGGGCGAACAGCCCCCCGACGGCCAGTCCGTACAGGGCCAGGGCGAGGAAGAGCCCGAAGCGCTGCCCGTCCCTGCTGACCAGTGCCTCGTCCTCGTCGTGGGAGTGGGCCGCGGGTTCGGCGGCCTCGTGGGAGTGGGATCCGGCCGCCGGGGCGGCGGCCGAGGCCGCCTCCTCGATCGCGATGGCCTGGTCGATGCGCGGCTCGCCCACGGCGTAGGCGAAGGCTGCCGCGAACAGCCCGGCGAGCAGTCCGGCGAGTAGTCCCCGGACGATGAGTTTGGTGATCACATGCGGCTCAGTGACACGGGACGCCGAGCAGATGGCGCCCGTCGTGCATGAGCTCGTGCAGGTAGTTCCCGGCCTGCGAGACCGCTCCCTGGTCGAACGTGACCAGGTAGGCGAGCAGCAGCAGCACCGGTACGGCGAGCAGCCACCAGGTGAGTGAGGACAACGGGATGGGCTTGGCGTGCGGAGCCGAGATCTGGCTCACGGCCACCTCCTTCGGGATTGACGCGTCCCTTTTTCGTAGGTCGGTGGCGGTCGAGTGACCTGGCTTCCGGCACTGACGTGCCGGTTACAGTGGCGCGACCGCACCGGTATTTCACCGGATTTCCCTCGCACCGCCACAAATCCCCCGGAACGTACCCCGGTTACCTATCCCCCGTCAATCCAGACATCAAGACCATCCGGACATGACGGTGCGGGGAGGCGATCCCATCGGGACCGCCTCCCCGCACGATCGGAGGATCACTACTCGCCGGTGAGGGCCGTCACCAGCTCCGCGGCGGTCCGGCAGCGGTCGAACAGCTCACCCACGTGGGCCTTGGTGCCGCGCAGCGGCTCCAGGGTCGGAACGCGCTGCAGCGACTCGCGGCCGGGGATGTCGAAGATCACCGAGTCCCAGGAGGCGGCGGCGACCGACTCGCTGTACTGGCTCAGGCAACGCCCCCGGAAGTAGGCGCGGGTGTCGCTGGGCGGGATCTCGATGGCCCGCTGGACCTCTTCCTCGGTGACCAGCCGCTGCATCCGGCCCCGGGCGACCAGCCGGTTGTACAGACCGCGGTCGGGCCGGATGTCGGAGTACTGGAGGTCGACGAGCTGCAGGCGCGAGTGGGACCAGGGAAGGTTGTCGCGGGTGCGGTAACCCTCCAGCAGTTCCAGCTTGGCGACCCAGTCCAGCTCCCTGGAGAGCTGCATCGGGTCCTCGGCCAGACGGGTGAGGACCGACTCCCAGCGGTCCAGGACGTCCTTGGTGGGCTCGTCCACGCCGTTGGCGCTGCGCTCCTCGGCATACTTGCGCGCCAGCTCCAGATACTCCATCTGGAGCTGTACGGCCGTCAGCCTGCGGCCGTCGCGCATCGGGATCTCGTATTTGAGCGTGGGGTCGTGGGAGACCGCCCGCAGGGCCTGGACCGGGTTGTCCACGGTGAGATCGCGGGTGAAGTAACCGTCCTCGATCATGGCGAGGACCAGCGCGGTGGATCCGAGCTTCAGGTAAGTAGAGATCTCCGACATGTTGGCGTCACCGATGATGACGTGCAGGCGGCGATACTTCTCCGGATCGGCGTGCGGCTCGTCGCGGGTGTTGATGATCGGCCGCTTGAGCGTGGTCTCCAGGCCCACCTCGACCTCGAAGAAGTCGGCGCGCTGGCTGATCTGGAAGCCCTCGCTGCGTGAGTCCTGGCCGATGCCGACCTTGCCCGCGCCGGTGACGACCTGCCGGGAGACGAAGAACGGCGTCAGGTGCCTGACGATGTCGGCGAACGGCGTGGCCCGCCGCATCAGGTAGTTCTCGTGGCAACCGTAGGAGGCGCCCTTGTTGTCGGTGTTGTTCTTGTAAAGCTGGATCGGGGCGTTGGCCGGCACCGCCGAGGCGCGGACCGCCGCGTCGTGCATGACCCGCTCCCCCGCCTTGTCCCAGATCACCGCGGCTCGCGGGTTGGTGCACTCGGGAGTGGAGTATTCGGGATGGGCATGGTCCACATAAAGCCGGGCGCCGTTGGTCAGGATCACGTTGGCCAGGCCCAGATCCTCATCCGTGAGCTGGCTCTGGTCGGCCACCTCCCTGGCCAGGTCGAAACCTCGCGCGTCTCGCAGAGGATTCTCCTCCTCGAAGTCCCAGCGCGCGCGCCGCGCCCGGGCCGTCGAGGCGGCCAGGTAGGCGTTCACGACTTGGGAGGAGGTCACCATCGCGTTGGCCCCCGGCTGTCCGGGCACGGAGATGCCGTATTCGGTCTCGATGCCCATCACCCGCCGTACCGTCATGCGCACCCTCTGTTCATCCGGGACTGTTCTCTTCTCCGTATGTATTCCCGACCCTAGACCCTTCACTATGCCCGGTGGTCGGACAGTTATGGCACCGAGGCCTTTTCGCCCGCAACGAGGGGCCCCACGACGGGCGGAACGGGCGCCGGCGAGGGCCTTCCCCGCCGCCGGGCCTTCACGAACTCCTGGACGGGGCGTTCGGCCACCCGGTACACGAGGTAGGAGAAGGCCATCGCGGCCAGCACGGTGACCGCGGCGGTCAGCCAGGGCGGCAGCGTGTCCCGCAGGGCCGGAACGATCAGGACGGCGGCCGTGGCGTGGAAGAGGTAGAGGGGGTAGGTGAGCGCCCCCAGGACGGTCAGGCCCCGCCAGCGGAGCCGGCGCAGCCCGCCGAGCGCCACCATCGCCATGAGCACGTAGAAGCCGATCACGGTGGCGGCGACGGCCCAGCCGGGCACGGGCATCGCGGCGTAGCCGACCAGCTCGATCCGCCCCTCGACCCGGTCGAGCGCCGCGCTGACCGCCAGGCCCGCGCTGATCCCGGCGACGCACCACAGGATCAGCTTGGGCCCGTACCTGGTCATCAGGAAGAAGGCCATGCCGCCGACGAAGTACGCCGCGTACTTGGGCATCACCACGAGCTCGACCCACGCGTCGTCGCTGCCCGCGAAGAACCCCGCGGCCAGCAGCCAGACGCCCATGAAGATCAGGCAGCGGTTGAACGTCACCCCGGTGAGGATCAGGATCGAGATCAGCACGTAGAAGCGGAGCTCGACCCAGAGCGACCAGTAGACGCCGTTGGCGTCGTAGACGCCGAAGGCCCGCTGGAGGAGCGTGAGGTTGACCCCGTACTCCCCGAGGCTGAGCTTGGGGTCCAGGGCCGTGGCGGCGGTCAGGCCGTAGACGGCGGCGGTGGCGCCGACGCTGATCCAGTAGGCGGGGAAGATCCGCACCAGCCGGGAGAGGGCGAACGCGCCGAGGCCGCGGCCCCAGATGCTCATCAGGATGACGAAGCCACTGATCATGAAGAACAGCTCGACGCCGAGGATGCCGAGCCCGGACAGCGTGGAGATCGCGGGGAACAGCTTCGCCGGGCGATCCCCCCACACCGAGGCGAAGGCGATGAAGTAGTGGAAGGAGAGCACCGCCATGGCGGCGACGAAGCGCAGGAGGTCGAGTTCGGTGAGACGGCCGCTTCCCCCGGCCGCACCGCGAGGCCCCGCGCCTGTCACCTGGAGGCCGGGTCGAAGTGTTCACGCACGCCACTTGGACGGCATTTCGATCAGTTGGGTTCCCTGTGGCGCCAGTTCACTTCTGTGTACTTTCGTGACGGATGCGAAAAGGGAATCGACGCCATAAAACGCCGACGGCGCGGTCCCCTCCGTCGAGGGGACCGCGCCGCCGGCGCGCTTGCTAGAGGTATTGACCGGTGTTGGCCACCGTGTCGATGGAACGGCCGGCCTCGGTGCCCTGCTTGCCCGTCACGAGGGTGCGGATGTAGACGATCCGCTCGCCCTTCTTGCCGGAGATCCGGGCCCAGTCGTCGGGGTTGGTGGTGTTGGGCAGGTCCTCGTTCTCGGAGAACTCGTCCACGCAGGCCGCCAGCAGATGCTGGATCCGCAGGCCCTTCTGCCCGGTCTCGAGGAACTGCTTGATCGCCATCTTCTTGCCGCGGTCCACGATGTTCTGGATCATGGCGCCGGAGTTGAAGTCCTTGAAGTACAGGACCTCCTTGTCACCGTTGGCGTAGGTCACCTCGAGGAAGCGGTTCTCCTCGCTCTCGGTGTACATCCGCTCGACGACCCGCTGGATCATGCCCGCGATGGTCCCCTCACGGCTGTCGCCGTGTTCGGAGAGATCTTCGGGGTGGAGCGGGAGCTCCGAGATGAGGTACTTCGAGAAGATGTCCCTGGCCGCCTCGGCGTCCGGCCGCTCAATCTTGATCTTGACGTCCAGGCGGCCGGGCCGCAGGATCGCCGGGTCGATCATGTCCTCGCGGTTGGAGGCGCCGATGACGATGACGTTCTCCAGCCCCTCGACACCGTCGATCTCGCTCAGGAGCTGGGGGACGATGGTGTTCTCGACGTCGGAGGAGACGCCCGAGCCTCGGGTCCGGAAGATCGAGTCCATCTCGTCGAAGAACACGATCACCGGGGTGCCCTCGGAGGCCTTCTCCCGAGCCCGCTGGAAGACCAGGCGGATGTGCCGCTCGGTCTCACCGACGTACTTGTTGAGAAGCTCCGGACCCTTGATGTTGAGGAAGAAGCTCTTGCCGGACTGGCCGGTCTTCTCCGCGACCTGCTTGGCCAGGGAGTTGGCGACGGCCTTGGCGATGAGCGTCTTGCCGCAACCGGGCGGACCGTACAGCAGCACGCCCTTGGGCGGGCGAAGCTTGTGCTCCCGGAAGAGGTCGGCGTGCAGGTAGGGAAGCTCGATGGCGTCCCGGATCTGCTCGATCTGCCGCATGAGGCCGCCGATCTCCTCGTAGGAGATGTCGGGCACCTCCTCCAGGACGAGCTCTTCGACCTCCGACTTGGGGATGCGCTCGTAGACGTAGCCCGAGCGCGACTCCAGAAGCAGCGAGTCTCCGGCCCGGATCGGCTGGCCCACCAGCGAGTCGGCCAGTTTCACCACCCGCTCCTCGTCGGCGTGCGAGATCACCAGCGCGCGCTGGCCGTCCTCAAGGAGTTCCTTGAGCATCACGATCTCGCCGAGTTCCTCGAACCCGAGGGCCTCGACGACGTTGAGCGCCTCGTTGAGCATGACCTCCTGGCCACGCTTCAGCGAGTCGACGTCCACCGCTGGGCTGACGTTCACTCGGAGTTTGCGGCCACCGGTGAAAACCTCCACCGTGCCGTCTTCTCTGGCTTCAAGGAACACACCGAACCCGGATGGCGGCTGCGCCAGCCGGTCCACTTCCTCCTTGAGGGCGACGATCTGGTCCCTGGCCTCCTTGAGGGTGGCCACCAGACGCTCGTTCTGGCCGGTGACGGCCGCGAGATTCGCCTGTATGTCATGGAGACGCTCTTCAAGAATCCTGGCCTGCCGGGGAGACTCCGTCAGCTTCCGACGTAACGCGGTGATCTCCTCCTGCAGGAAGGAGACCTGTGTTGTGAGGTCAGCGACCTCCCGTTCGCGCTGCGCGGCTCGAGCCTCAGCGTCGTCGCGAGCTGCCACGGCGTCACCTCCTTCCCAGTCGAGACCGACTACTTAAAACCCTACCCATCTGGGGGCTCTCGCTTACCTAGGTGAGCGGTGTTCGTATGGCTACATTAAGTGCGTGGTGATTAATCCCTTTTAGCGCGTTTAGTGCCTAGAAGCATAAGAACACGGCAATCTGTTCCCGTGGACTCCCCGGCGCACTGTCGTGGCCGAATCGTCATCATGCGGTGGTGGCCGTGGACTCCTCGCCCTGTACCCCCTTAGCCGGACGCCTGCGGCGGGGTGGCGGCGTCACCCCGTCGGCCATGCGACGAGCCGTGACGAGAAAACCGGTGTGGCCGACCATCCTGTGATCGGGCCTCACGGCAAGCCCTTCGACATGCCAGTCGCGAACCAGGGTCTCCCACGCATGGGGCTCGGTGAAACTCCCGTGATCGCGCAGAGTTTCGACGGTACGGGACAACTGGGTCGTCGTCGCCACATAACAGCAGATAACACCACCCGGCGTGAGGGCCTTGGACGCGGCGTCCACGCACTCCCAGGGAGCCAGCATGTCAAGGATGATCCGGTCGACGTCGCTCTCGTCGAGGGCGTCCACGAAGTCGCCGACCACCAGGCGCCACTGGTCCATCGGTCCGCCATAGAACTTTTCCACGTTCTTGGTGGCGACCTCGGCGAAATCCTCACGCCGTTCGTAGGAGGTGACGCTTCCCTCCGAACCCACCGCACGGAGCAGGAAGCAGGTGAGAGCCCCGGAGCCGACCCCCGCCTCCACCACGCGGGCGCCGGGGAAGATGTCGGCCATGCCGACGATCTGCGCCGAGTCCTTCGGGTAGATCACCGCCGCGCCGCGCGGCATGGAGAGCGTGTAGTCGGAGAGCAGATGCCTGAACGCGAGATACTGGGTCCCGCCGGACGAGCGCACCACCGAACCCTCGGGCTGCCCGATCAGCTCACTGTGAGGGATCCCGCCCTTGTGCGTGTGGAATACGCCGTCTTCCTTCAACGTCACCGTGTGACGCTTGTTCTTGGGGTCGGTGAGCTGAACCTGATCCCCGGCCTGAAACGGCCCATGCCTGCGAAAACCCATGCCCGCAAGGTTATCGGCGTACGGCGGCGCCCGGTTCCGGCCGGGGAACCCGGCCCACGGGAGAACCGGCCTCTCGGCGGGCACCCCGTGGTTCGTGCGGGGTGCCCGCCCTCGGCGCCTTCCGGATCAGTCGGCGCCGAACGCGGCCCTGAGCTTGGCGTAGGCGGCGTCGGTTCCCTGCAGGGCCCGGTCGATGTCGGCGTCGGTGTGGGCGGCCGACAGGAACCAGTTGTGCCAGGGGTGGAGGTAGACGCCTTCGCGCAGGCAGGCCGAGGACCAGAACATGGCCTTCTCCAGGGTGGCGTCTCCCTCGAAGGAGAGCCACGGGATCTGCACCGGACCGGTCTGGTTGACCACGAAGCCGTGCGAGGCGGCCTGGGCGGCGAGGCCCTCCCGCAGTCGGGTTCCCGCCCGCTCCATCAGGGCGACGCCGTCGATGGCGCGCAGGGTCTCGATGGTGGCCTTGGCCGCGGCCATCGGGGCGGCGTTGAACCAGAACGAGCCGGTGGAGTAGATCGTCTGAGCCGGGCCCCGCAGGGAGTCCACACCGGTGACCGCGGCGATCGGATAGCCGTTGGCCATGGCCTTGCTGAAGGCGTAGAGGTCGGGGCGGACGCCCAGGGTCTCCCAGGAGCCGCCGAGGTCGAGCCGCCAGCCGCCGCGCACGTCGTCGATGACCAGCGCGGCGCCGATCCGGTCGGCCAGGGCCCGCAGGCCGCGGGCGAACTCACCGGCGGCGAGCTCCTGGTCCTCGAAGGAGTCGTGCTTGAACGGCGTCACGATGATCGCGGCGACGTCGCCCTCGGCCTGGGCCGCGGCGGCCTCGGCGCTGGCCAGGTCGTTGTAGGTGTACTCGATCAGGTCGGCGCGCTCGTTGGGCGTGGTGCCCGACAGGCTGGGCGTGCACCAGGGGTCGGCCCCGTGGTAGGAGCCGTGGGCCATGAGCACCTTGGTGCGGCCGGTGGCGGCCCGGGCGATCATCAGGGCCTGGGTGGTGGCGTCGGTGCCGTTCTTGGAGAACATCACCCATTCGGCCTGCGGGACGGTCTCCACCATCAGCTCGGCGAGCTCCACGTAGACCGGGCCGGGGCCGTTGAGACAGTCGCCCTCGGCGAGCTGCGCGGCGACCGCGGCCTCCACGGCGGGGTGACGGTGGCCGATCACGATGGGACCCCAGGAGCACATGAGGTCGACGTACTCGCGGCCGTCGGCGTCGCGCTGGCGGCAGCCCTCGCCGCCCACGAAGAACTGCGGGTAGCCGGGGCCGTGCAGGGCCGCGTTGAGATGGCCGTACATGCCGCCGGGCACGACCTTGGCGGCCCGCTCCCGGAGATCGGCGTCGTTGAACATATGTCTCTTCCCTTCAGTCCTTGTCCCGCAGTTCCCGCACGCCGTCCAGGCCGGCGTCCGAGCCGAGGCCGCCCGCGACGCGGGCGGCCACCGCGGTGCCGAGCCGGGCGGCGCCGACGACCTCCCGGCCGTCGATCAGACCGGCGATGAACCCGGCGCAGTAGGCGTCGCCGCAGCCGGTGGTGTCCACGACCGGAACGTCGAGCGCGGGGACGCGGGTGACGCCCTCCCCGCGCCGGGCGACGAGGCTTCCCTCACCGCCCAGCGTGACCAGCACGGCCCGCGGTCCCTCGGCCAGCAGGGCGGTCGCCGCCTCCTCCACACCGGCCGCGCCGCTCATCAGGAGCGCCTGCTCCTCGTTGGGCAGGAGGTAGTCGATGTGCGGGAGGAAACTCCGTGCCCCCTGCATCAGATCCGGCATGTTGGACAGCAGGTCCATCGTGACGATCGTGCCCCCCGCCCGCGCCTCGTCCAGCAGCGCGAAGAACCCGGGGTCGTACAGACCCCAGGTCACGTCCATGCCGCCCAGATGCACGACCTTCGCGCCGAGAACGCGCTCGCGGTCCAGGTCGGCGAGGGACAGGCTCAGGTTGGCGCCGGGGACGTGGAAGGACGGGCGCCCGCCGTCGGGCCGGATGGGCAGGATCGAGGCCGAGGTCTGCTCGCCGTCCTTGCGGACGATCCCGGTCACGTCCACCCCGCGCCGCCCCATGACCATGACGAGGAAGTCCCCGAGCTCGTCGCCGCCCGCCGCTCCCATCGAGACGACGGGGACGCCCAGCGCGGCCAGGTCGACGGCCGTCCCGGCCGCGGCGCCCGCCGCGGTGATGCGGATCTGCTCCAGCAGGTGGGTGTCCTGCCCCTCCGGGATCGACTCCACGGGCCTGGCGAGCACGTCCACGATGTGCACGCCGAGGGTGACGACGGTCATAGCGAGTCCTCCTCATATCCTGAGCGGATAGTAGACGGGCGTCCGACTAAAATGTCAACGAGTCCGTCCGGGAGGGATCGAGTTGCCGAAGATCGTCAATCACAGCGAGCGCCGCGAGGAGGTCGTCGAGGCCACCCGCCGCGTCATCCTGCGCGAGGGCATCGAGGCGGCCACCACCAGGGCCATCGCCAGGGAGGCCGGCTACTCCAACGGCGTGCTCACCCACTACTTCGCCGACAAGGACGACATCATGCTGTCGGCGCTGCACCTGTCGCACCGGCACATCGTGGAGCGCCTGCGGGGCAAGCTCGCCGGTCTGACCGGCCTGGCCGCGCTGCGCGAACTCCTCCTGGACAACCTGCCGCTGGACGACGAGCGCGCCGAGGAGAGCGGGCTGGAGATCGGCTTCTGGAGCCGCAGCATGACCAGCCCTGCCCTGCACCAGGCGCAGCGCGCCGAGGCCGAAGAGCTGCGCTACCTGGTGCGCAGCCTGCTCGGCACGGCCGCCGAGGCCGGAGAGATCGCCACGGGGGAGGATCTCGACGACGTCACCGAGCGGCTGCTCGCCCTGGTCGACGGGCTGAGCGTGCACCACCTGCTCTATCCCGACCGGCTGGGCGCCGGGCGCCTGGAACGGCTGCTCGGCGCCGAACTCGACCGGCTTCAGTCCAGCAGCTCGTAGAGCCGGTCCGCCACTCCCCCGGCGGTGGGCCGCTCGGCCTCGTCGCCGAGACAGGCGTGAACGAGCCCGGACAGCTCGGGCTCCAGATCCGCGTCGACCGACGGCGGCGTGCCGTAGACCTTGCGCAGGGTCAGCAGCGGGTCGCGCGCGGGCAGCTCGCCGTAGAGGCCGGCGCCGGTCACCGTCCGGTGCAGGGTCGCGCCCAGGGACCACACGTCCCCCGCCGGGGTGGGCCTCTCTCCCTGCAGCATGGCCGGGTCGGCGAACTCCACCGACCCGACGTCCCCCATCCCCGTCACCGTCACGCCCGGCGTCAGCACCCGCGACAGGCCCAGATCGGAGAGCTTGCCGCCGAGCTCGGTGAGCAGCACGTTGCCGGGACGGATGTCACCGTGCACGATGCCCTCCTCGTGCAGCGCCTGCGCGGCGCGGGCCACGCAGGCGACGGAGCGCAGCACCCGCTCCCGCGACGGCGGCTCGGCCGGATGGGCGAGCGAGCCCTCGGGCAGATACTCCATCGAGTAGTAGAAAATCCCGCCCTGCCGGCCGGCGTCGTAGAGCCTCACCAGGTACGGCGACCGCACCGCGGCGAACGCCCTCAACTCCCCGGTGGCCCGCCGGAACGCGTCGTCCCCGGTGTCCCCCATCACCTTCACCGCGACGAGGTCCACCTCGACGGGCAGTCGTCCGGGCCGCTTCGCCAGGTAGAACTCGCCATGTTCGCCCGCTCCCAGCGACCGGACGAACTCGTAATCGGCGATGCCCTCCACCAACGGTCTCCCTCCGCGCTGCAGGACGTCCGCGCGACACTCGCGGTGACATTCCTCACACGGTAATGGCATCAATGCCATTTCCGGGGCCTTTCCTTACTTAAGGAGAGCGCGTTCCCCGTGCCTCACATAAATCCGCTTCCCCTTGATGTGGTGATCGTCCTCGCCGCCGTGCGATCGTTCGGAACCGCCCGGTCCTCTACCGGTTGCGGTGCGACTCGTAGCGCATGGTGCGGGAGACCCCGATCCGCACGGTCGTACCGGGCAGGATCGCGACCTGCTCGTTCGGCGGGATGTCGTAGAAGTTGGGGTCACCGGGCGGCTGGATCTGGGTGCCGTTGACCGAGCCCAGGTCCACCAGGTTGACGTCCCAGTTGTCCAGCGCCACCCGCAGGTGGCGGCGGGACACCGACCCGTCGGGGCTGGTGACCTTGGCCGGGCGGACCGAGCCGTCCGCGACCTCCGGAGCCCGCTCGGGGTCGCGGCCCACCAGGTAGTCGGTGTCGAGCCGGAGCGTCATGCCGTCGTCCAGGAGCAGCACTCCCAGCGGCGGGCGCGGCCCCTTGTAGGGGACGAGCGAGCGCTGCACCAGCGCGATGCCGCAGACCGCGCAGTACGGCACGCGCGGGTCGTTGAAGTGGTCGTTCTTGCAGTCGACCCCGTACACCAGCGGCCTCGACTCGGGCTCGGGGGCGGGCGCCTGGGGCTCCGGCGCGGGCGGCGGAGCGCCCGGGGTCAGCAGTTCGTACTCGAACGGCTGGTCGCGGGCGTCGACGGGGTCACCGCCCATCCCGCTCGACAGGGCGGTGTCCACGTACTCGTGCTGGATCGCCGGGGGCCCCGGGGCCGGCTCCGGCTGCGAGACCACCGGGGCGGGCTCGGAGTGCCACGCCTGGGGTGCGGCGACCTGCGGCTCCCTCGGCGGCCGCGGCGGCTCCGGGGGCTGCGGGACGGGCGGCGCGTAGGGCTCCGCGGTGCCCATCGGGTAGGGCGCGGGCCGCACCGAATCCCCCGTCTCCGCCTGCGGCGCCCGCCGCTCGGGAGCGGGGGCCGGGGCGGGAACCGCGGGCGGCGGAGGCGGTGGAGGGGTCGCGGCCACGGCCGGTTGAGCGGGCTTCCCGCGCGGCTCGGGCTCCACGTAGGGCTCGGCGCGCTGGGCGGAGGGCTTCGCCGCCTCCACCTCGGACAGGTCGCACGAGACCCCGCCGCCGACGATCACGCCCGAGTCCAGCCGGGTGAGCGGATTCACCGCCCCGGCCTCGGGCAGGCTCAGCTCCACCCGGGTCACCGGACCCGGCACCAGCCGGTCGGACCACGTGAGCGCGTCACGCCCGGCCAGCTGGACCTCGCCGGCCGCGCCGGTCACCGAGGCGAACGCGGGGCCGCTGACCAGCACGGCCACTCCCCCGCTCACCGGGCCCGCGACGGCACACGCCACCGGCTCGCCCATCATGACGGCGAGCACCTGGGCGACGCGGCGAGCGAGCGCGCGCCCGTCACCACCCGAGGTCGCGGTCTCCTTCACCGCCCCCAGCAGGTCTTCGACGACGGCCTCGGCCGCGTCACACACCAGCAGCAGGCCGCCCACATAGGCCACCAGCCCGTTGCCCGGAAGCGGACGCACCACCCCGAAACCCTGGTCGGTCACAGAACTCTCCCTCCCCGGAAACGCCATCGGATGAACGGCACACGCATAGGACCGCTCGCCACCAGCCACATGCATACCCAGACGATCGTGAAGTGCGTCCAGATGGCGGCCGACGGAACCGGATCAATGAAATCAACTGCACCGGACCGTAGCAAAAAGTACAGCACAAGACCCCCAGGCACGAGCGTCAGCAAACCGAACAGGCGCCGCAGCGTCCGGGACGCCATGACGTCGCCCGCCGCGAGGAGGGGAATGCCGCACAGGGGAATTCCGGCGGCCGCGACCGTTCGGCCGGTCCATCGGGGCGAGCCGAGCGGCTCCGGAGTCAGATCACCGGCCGCCGGCGCATGGGGGGGTGCCAATTGATCGTCCCTAAGCCACTCGGTGCGTCTCTTATAGCTACATGGCCAACCAGTTCGGTCGATCAAAACACTAGTCGCGGTGAAAGCCGAAAACGAGTGGGACAAAGGGGGCGATCGTTGTTCACCGGCCCGCTTCTCCCGGCGAGTGTCCGGTGAGACCCGCGGAAACGACGGGGTGCTTCGCTCAGACCCCGCTGAAGACCCGGTTCACGTCCGACGTCGCCAGCACCCCGAAGATCTCACCGCCGTGCTCGACGAGCAGGTATTCCCCCGCCGGGGTCTCGCGCATGGCGTCGATCAGCGGCTCCCCCTCCAGGTCGGCGGCGAGCACCAGCGACGGTTCGAGGCTGCGCGACAGCGAGCCGGCGGTCACCCAGGGGCGGCGGCTCTCGGGGGTGGCCTCCACGGCGACCTCGTTGACGATCCCGGTGGGACGGCCCTCGTGGTCCACCACGACCATCGCCCCCGCCTTGGCCTCGGCGGCCCGGCGCAGGGCCTCGGCCAGGGGAACGTCACCGGTCACCGCGATGGCCCGCCTGGCCAGGGCGCGGGCGTTCACCTTCGGGATGCGGGCGCGCACCCGGGCGCTCCGCAGGGACTGGGTGGCGCCGAACCAGATGAAGGCGGCCAGCAGCAGCGGCCAGATGAGCGTGGTCAGCTCCTGCGGCTGCCCGCTCACCAGCGCCAGCCCGATGGGGACCGTGACCAGGACGACGGCCAGCACGCGGCCTCCCCAGGCCGCGGCGACCGTTCCGGTGGTGGTGCTGCGGGTGATCTTCCAGACGCCCGCGCGCAGCATGCGCCCGCCGTCGAGCGGCAGCCCCGGCAGGAGGTTGAAGATCCCGACGATCAGGTTGGACACCCAGAGCTGCCAGCTCAGGACGCCGATGACGGAGAACGGGTCGAGGAACTGGGAGGCGACGAAACCGATCCCGGCCAGCCCGAGCGAGAGCGCGGGGCCGGAGAAGGCCACCATGAACTCCCTGCCGGGGGTCTCCGGCTCGCGCTCGATCTCCGAGACGCCTCCGAGCAGGTAGAGCGTGATGCGGCGGACCGGCAGGCCGTACATCTTGGCGACCACGCAGTGCGCCAGCTCGTGCAGGAGCACCGACACGTACAGCAGCACGGCGAAGACGAACGCGATGACGTACGTCATCGGGATGCTCAGCTGGGGCAGCCAGGAGGCCATGGTCTTCTGAAACGAGTATGTGATGAACGCCGCCACGATGAGCCAGGTGGGCGAGACGTACACCGGGATGCCGAACGGCCGTCCCATCCGCAGTCCTGGGTTGTCCCGGCGCGGGCTCTCGCTGCTCACCTCTGGCTCACCACTCCTCGCTGAACTTCCGTCTCAAGCCTCGATGCTACGCGCCATCAGGCCCTTCTCGATCGCTCCGAGACCACCTTGAGCACAAACTGTCGCCACTGTGACCTACAGTGCGGACATGCCACTGACCGAGCCCACGATCATCGGAGCCCTGTCGCCGTCCCGCGCCGGCGACTTCATGACGTGCCCGTTGCTCTACCGGTTCCGGGTGATCGACCGGCTCCCGGAGCCGCCGTCCCCCGCCGCGGTGCGAGGAACGATGGTCCATTCGGTGCTGGAGCGTCTCTACGACCTTCCCGCCGCCGCGCGCACGGTCGCCGCGGCCCAGGACCTGCTGGAGCCGCAGTGGCAGAAGCTGCTGGCCGAGGAGCCTTCCTACGGCGAGATGTTCGCCGGCGAGCGGGAGCGGGCCCAGTGGCTGGCACAGGCCCGCGCCATGCTGGAGCGCTACTTCACCCTTGAGGACCCCACCGTCCTCGAACCCGCCGAGCGGGAGCTGTACGTGGAGGCGACGCTCGCCAACGGCCTGATGCTACGCGGTTACATCGACCGCCTGGACGTCGCGCCCACCGGCGAGGTCCGCGTGGTCGACTACAAGACCGGCAGCGCCCCGGGGCCCGACTTCGAGGCCAAGGCCCTGTTCCAGATGAGGTTCTACGCGCTGGTGCTGTGGCGGCTGCACGGCTCGGTGCCCCGCCTTCTCCAGCTGATGTACCTGGGGGGCGGGGGCGAGGTGCTGCGCTACGCCCCCGACGAGGCCGATCTGCGGGCCACCGAGCGCAAGGTGCAGGCCCTCTGGGAGGCCATCGAGCGGGCGCTGGAGACCGGCGAGTGGCGTTCCAGGCGCAGCCGGCTGTGCGACTGGTGCTCCTACAAGGAGCTGTGCCCTGAGTTCGGCGGCACTCCCCCGCCCCTGCCCGAGCGGCAGCCGGGCGACACCGTGCGCAGCACCCGTCGCACCCCCCGGGCGGGCAAGGCCGACAGGGCGGCCACGGACGAGCTCTGACCTCCCGCGACGCCCTCCCCGCCTCACGCGGGGCGGGTCGTGGAGGTCGCCGGCCGTTCCGTCCTCGCCGCCCGCGAGGACCGGGTCATCCGTGGGGATGAGAGGCGATATCCCCCTGTGGCAGGGTGGCCGGGGAGGTGAGGCACCTAAATTGATTGTGTGCGCAACACCTTCGGCAGCCTGCGAGCCTGGCTTCGCGACAATCCGCTGATCTCTGACACGATCTCCGCGACGGCGCTGGCGGCCGTCGCGGTTCCCTGCGCCCGCGTTCCCTCCCTCTTCGGCGACCCCGCGGTGCTGAGGGCACCGGACGGGCTGAGCCTCACCCTGATCGTGGCCGGCTGCCTGACCCTGGCGGCGCGCCGCCGCCTGCCGTTCCTGATGCTCTTCCTGATCATCGTCGTCGACCTGACGCTGGCCTCGACGAGTCAGAGCGCCTCCCTGCTCTGGCTCGCCGCGCTGGCGATGGTCTACACGATCGCCAGCCGGCGCGGCCTGGCGCTCAGCCTGGGCGCACTGGCGCTGAGCTTCGCCGGCCACGTCCTCTCCGCCGTGACGGCCGGCGGCCTCGGCGACTGGAACTCCCACCTGCTCGTGGCCGTCCTCACCATGACCCTGTGGATCGCCGGCCGGAGCGTCCGGCTGAGCCGGGCCTACCGGGCGGAGCTGCGCGACCGCGCCAGGCGCATGGAACGCGCCCGGGAGGCCGACACCCGGGCCGCCAGGGCCGAGGAGCGCTCCCGCATCGCCCGCGAGCTGCACGACGTGGTCGCCCACCACGTGAGCGTGATGACCGTCCAGGCCTCCGCCGCGCGCCGGGTGCTGGCCACCAACCCCGACGGCGCCAGGGAGGCGCTGTCGGCGATCGAGGAGATGGGCCGGACCGCGATGGCGGAGATGCGCGACATCGTGGGCGTGCTCAGGACCGACGCGACACCCGCCGAGCGCGGCCCGCAGCCGGGAGTGCGGGAGATCCCCACCCTGGTCGACCAGATGCGTGAGGCGGGGCTGCGGACGCAGCTGTGGATCGAGGGCGAGCGGGGCCGGCTGACCCCCGGCGTCGACCTGGCCGCCTACCGGCTGGTCCAGGAGGCGCTGACCAACAGCCTGCGGCACGCGGGGCCCCAGGCACGCGCCTGGGTGACGGTACGGCACGAGCCCGGCGAGCTGGCCATCCAGATCGAGGACGACGGCCTCGGCCCGGCGGCCGGCGGCTCCGATGGGGAACAGAGCGGTCACGGTCTGGTGGGTATCCGCGAGCGTGTCGCCCTCTATGGTGGACTTCTGAGGATCGGCCCGCGCTCCGGGGGCGGATTCGAGGTCAATGCCCGGTTCCCCCTCAAGGACACGTGATGACGATCAGAGTGCTGCTGGTGGACGACCAACCCCTCCTGCGCACCGGTTTCCGCCTGATCCTGGAGGCCGAGCCGGATCTCACCGTGGTCGGGGAGGCCGGGGAGGGGAAGACCGCCCAGGACCAGGCCCGCGCTCTCCTGCCGGACGTGGTCCTGATGGACATCCGGATGCCCGGCGTGGACGGCATAGAGGCGACCCGCCGGATCGTACGGGAGGCCGCGAGCGGGGCCCACGTGCCCCGGGTGCTGGTGCTGACGACCTTCGACCTCGACGAGTACATCGTGGAGGCGCTGCGGGCCGGGGCCAGCGGGTTCCTGCTCAAGGACGTCCCCGCGGACGAGCTGGTGCAGGCCATCCGGGTGGTCGCGGCGGGAGACGCCATCGTCGCGCCGAGCGTCACCAGGCGGCTGCTGGACAGGTTCGGCGCGCACCTGCCCTCGGCCTACCAGCAGACCACCCCCGCCCGCCTGGACCGGCTGACCGAGCGCGAGATGGAGGTGCTGCGGCTGATCGCCAAGGGCATGTCCAACGCGGAGATAGCCGCCGAGCTCGTGGTGAGCGAGACGACGGTCAAGACCCATGTCGGCAACGTGCTCACCAAGCTCGGCCTGCGCGACCGCGTCCAGGCCGTGGTCCTCGCCTACGAGACCGGTCTGATCACCCCCGGCGCCATCTCCTGACGGGCGCCGCTCCCCACCGGCGGACGCCCGTCCCGTGTGCGGCGTCGAGCATGCCTCGCGGAATCGGGCGTCGGCCGGATCGGACGAGAGGCTCAGGCCGGGGTGACCTCCAGGGAGGCCGGCTCCTTGGGGGCGTTCTCCGGGAAGTGGCAGGCCACCTGGTGACCGGGGCCGAGCTCCACCAGGGGCGGCTCGATCGTCTTGCAGATCTCCTGGGCCTTCCAGCATCGGGTGTGGAAACGGCAGGCGGGCGGAGGGTTGAGCGGGCTGGGCACGTCGCCCTGGAGGCGGATGCGCTCGCGGTCGGTGCGGCGGATCGGATCGGGGATCGGGACCGCGGACATCAGGGCGTTGGTGTACGGGTGCATGGGCGACTCGTACAGGTTCTTACGGTCGGCCAGCTCGACGATCTTCCCGAGATACATGACCGCGACCCGGTCGCTGATGTGGCGGACCACCGACAGGTCGTGCGCGATCACCACGTAGGTCAGGTCCAGCTCGTTCTGCAGGTCCTCCAGCAGGTTGACCACCTGCGCCTGGATCGACACGTCCAGCGCCGAGACCGGCTCGTCCGCGATGATCATCTTTGGCTTGAGCGCGAGGGTGCGGGCGATGCCGATCCGCTGGCGCTGGCCGCCGGAGAACTCGTGCGGGTAACGGTTGTAGTGCTCGGGGTTGAGTCCCACCAGCTCCAGGATGTCCTGCACGGCCTTCTTCGTGCCGTGTTCGGTCTTGACGCCCTGGATCCGGAACGGGGCTCCCACGATCGCCCCGACGGTGTGGCGGGGGTTCAGCGACGAGAACGGGTCCTGGAAGATGATCTGCATGTCGCGGCGGAGCGGGCGCAGCTTGCCCTGCGACATGTGGGTGATGTCGGTGCCCTCGAACGACACCTTCCCGCCGGTCGGCTCCAGCAGCCGGGTGACGAGCCGTCCCATGGTGGACTTGCCGCACCCCGACTCGCCCACCACGCCCAGCGTCTCACCCTTGAAGACGTCAAAGGTGATCCCGTCGACCGCCTTCACCGCGCCGACCTGCCGTTTGAGCAGCCCCTTGGTCACGGGGAAGTGCTTCTGCAGGTCCTGGACGGACAGCAGCGGCTCATTGGAAGGAGTGGTCACGTGGTCTCCAGCATCGGCTTGATCTCGTTCTCCCAGAGCGACCGCCGCTCCTCACGAGGCATGTGGCAGCGCACCAGGTGGCCGCCCTCGGACTCCGTGAGAGTCGGCACCTCGGTGTCGGCCTTGTTGTGCGTCCGGTCGGAGTAGGGGCAACGCGGGTGGAAGGCGCAACCCGGCGGGACGTTGATCAGCGAGGGCGGTGAGCCCTTGATCGGCAACAGCCGTTCGGTGCGCTCCCGGTCCAGACGGGGCATCGATCCCAGCAGACCCCAGGTGTAGGGATGCTCGGGACGGTAGAAGATGTCCTCCGCCGTGCCGTACTCGATGCACTTGCCGCCGTACATCACCAGGATGTCGTCCGACAGCTCCGCCACGACGCCCAGGTCGTGGGTGATGATGATCAGTGCGGAGTCGAACTCCCGCTGCAGATCCCGCATCAGGTCCAGGATCTGGGCCTGCACGGTCACGTCCAGCGCGGTGGTCGGCTCGTCGGCGATCAGCAGCTCCGGGTCGCACGACAGCGCCATCGCGATCATCGCGCGCTGCCGCATGCCGCCGGAGAACTCGTGCGGGTAGGCGTCCACCCGGCGGCCCGGCTCCGGGATGCCGACCCGGCCGAGCAGGTCGATCGCGTGCTTGCGGGCGACCTTCTTGGTCACGTTGTGATGGATCCGGTACGCCTCGACGATCTGGTCGCCGACCTTGTAGTAGGGATGCATCGCCGACAGCGGATCCTGGAAGATCATCGCCATCTTCTTGCCGCGCAGCCCGCGCACGTGCTCCGGGGAGGCGCTGACCAGTTCCTCGCCGTCCAGCCAGATCTCGCCGCCGATCTTGGCGTGGCTGCCCTTGTGCAGTCCCAGGATGCCCAGGCTCGTCACGCTCTTGCCGGATCCGGACTCTCCCACGATCCCGAGCGTCTTGCCGCGCTCCAGCGAGAAGCTCAGCCCGTCGACGGACTTGACCAGCCCGTCGTCGGTCGGGAAGTGGATCCGAAGATCCTTCAGTTCAAGGAAACTCACGCCAGCCTCACCCTCGGGTCGACCACCGCGTAGAGCAGGTCGACGATCAAACTCGCGACGACCACGAACAGCGCCGCCATCAACGTCACGCCCATCACCTTGGGCAGGTCCTGGTTGACGATGGCGTCGATGGCGTACTTACCGAGGCCGGGCAGGGAGTAGGCGCTCTCGGTGAGGACGGCGCCGCCGATCAGCAGGCCGAAGTCCAGGCCGAAGACGGTGAGGATGGGGGTCAGCGCGCCCCGCAGACCGTGTTTGGTGACGACGGTGCCCTCACGGAGCCCCTTGGCTCGCGCGGTGCGGATGTAGTCCTCGTTCATCGTCTCCAGCATGCCCGCCCTGGTGAGACGCGCATAGGTGGCCGCGAACAGGAAGGCCAGCGTGATCCAGGGAAGGATCAGGTTGTAGGCCCATTGGCCGGGGCTGTCGATGAAGGTGGTGTAGTGGCCGCCCTGCGCCGCTATGGCGAACGGGTTGCCGTAACTGAACACCAGCAGCGATATGAGCCCGGTGAAGAAGATCGGTAGTGACACTCCGGCCAGCGCGAAGGTCATCGCCGCCCGGTCGAAGAGACTGCCTCTGCGCAACGCGGACAGAACGCCGATGCCCACGCCCATGACCACCCAGATCACCGCCGCGCCTATCGCGAGGGACAGGGTGACCGGCAATCGGTTCAGCAGGTCGGGGAAGACCGGCTGGCGAGTGATGAACGAATAGCCGAGGCAGGGGGCGGGGCACTGCTCGACCCCGGGACCGTAGTCGTATTCCGCGCCCGCGACGATGCCCTTCACGAACCTGCCGTACTGCACGACCAGCGGATCGTTGAACCCCAGCCGGTCGGCGGCCAGCTTGGCCGTCTCCGCCGAGGCGGTCCTGCCGACGTACCGGCTGGCCATGCCCTCGGGAGTCGCCCCAGCGATCTGGGGCACGAGGAAGAAGATCGCGAAGGTGGCCATGCTCACGATGAGGAGCATGATCACCGCGCCGATCAGGCGTCTGATGATATATGTGATCACAGTGCCCGGCCAGGTGGCCGCCGGGAGGGTTCCTCCCGGCGGCCACCACTGCCTTCACCTGCCTAACTACTCGTTTGGCCTGATAACGGTGTTACTGGACGCCCATCGCGACGTAGTCGTACATCTGCTGGCCGTCACTGATGAAGACGTTGGTCACACCCTTGCCGCGGAGCAGCAGGCTCTTGGCCCACAGACCCGGCAGGACGACGGCCTCTTCCATGACGCGCTTGTCCACGGCGGTCCAGATCGCCTCACGCTTCGTCGCGTCCGGCTCCTGGAGCGAGTCGTCGAACATCTTGTCCACTTCGGGGATGCGGACGCTGGTGTTGGAGGAGCCACCGGTCTCCCGGATGACCCGGCTGTCGGTGATCTGCTGCAGGAAGCCGTAACCGTCGGGATAGTCCGAGCCCCAGCCGTTGACGGCCAGGCCCAGCTTGTTCTCGACGACGTACGGCGGCTTGCCGGCGTACAGCGAGAAGTAGTCGGCCTGGGCGTACGGCTTCAGGGTCAGCTTGATGCCGGCGCGGGCCAGCGACTGCTGCAGGGCCTCGGCGGTCGCCTTCTCCTTCGGACGCTCCGCGCGGTAGGCGATGTTGGTCTCGAAACCGTTCGGCTGGCCACAGGCCGCCAGGTGCTCCTTGGCCTTGGCCACGTCGCCCGTACCACCCGCGGAGGGGTAGAGGTCGATCGCCTGGGCACCCGGGATGCTCGGCGGAAGCAGGTTGGTCGCGATCGCGCCACCGGAGAGCTCACCGCCGTAGGCGGCCTGGTAACCGGTCTTGTCGGCCGCGAACTCGACGGCCTTGCGGCACTCGATGTTGTCCAGCGGCTTCACCGTCGGGTTGATCGAGGTGTACCACAGACGCTGGATCGTCGGGTTGTCGGTCTGCGCCTTGAGCGCGGGGTCCGGCACGATCTTGCTCATCGCGGCCGGCTGCACACCGGTGCCCGCGATGTCGACGTGGATGTCACCGGAGAGCAGACGGTTGTCGAGGTCGTCGGCGTTGACGTTGGTCTGGACCTCGATCTTGTCCGGCAGCGCCGGGCGGTTCGGGTCGATCGACGCGTCCCAGTTCGGGTTGCGGACGAGGGTGAAGCCCTTGCCGATCTCGTTCGTCTCGAACATGTACGGACCGGAGGAGATCACGTGCTCGCGGTACTTCGCGCCCGTGTCCTTGGCCTCCGGCACCGGCATGGTCGGCGACATCTGGGTCAGGTAGTCGAAGGCGCTGTAGGGCTGCTTCAGGTGGAAGATGATCGTCTTGTCGTCCGGCGTCTCGATCGCCGAGCTGAAGTCGGCGCCCTTCGACTTGTAGACGCCCTTGTAGTCCTTGGGCCAGTCGAGCATGTCGTTCAGGTAGGTCGGCCCGTTCGGGAACGTCTCCTTGTCGAACGCGCGCGCCACGCCGTAGGCCACGTCCTTGGACGTGATCGGGGTGCCGTCCTCGTACTTCACGCCGTCACGCAGCGTGTAGGTCCACGTCTTGAAGTCGGCGCTCGCCTTGCCCAGATCCTGAGCGAGGTCGGGGACGACCGTCGCGCCCTCGGCGCCCGGAGCCGACTTGAACATCGTCAGCGCGCGGCCGTACAGGCGGATGAAGTTCCAGGAGTAGCCGTAGTACGTGTCGGCCGGGTCCAGGGAGTCCCAGTCACCGGAGTTGGCGAACTTGAGAGTGCCGCCCTTCTTGGTCGAAGGGTTGAACACCTTGGTCAGTGCGACGTTGAACTCGGCCGCGGGCGCAGCCCCCGCCGACTCACCGCCACTCGCACCCGTGCTCGCCTGAGGCGTCGTGCTGGTTCCACCGCAGGCGGACAGGCCCAATGCGAGCGCCGCGGTGACCGCTAACGTCGCGAATGCGGGTCTTCTCTTCATTCGTTACTACCCCTTGTGGATGGGAGCCGGGAAATTACGGAGATCGAAGCACATCAACGGCCACGCGGGTCAAGCGCGTCGCGCAGGCCGTCCCCGAAGAGGTTGAAGGCAAGTACGGTAATGAAGATCGCCAAGCCGGGGAAGATCGCGAAATGCGGCACGGTGTAGAAGCGCGCCGCCTCGGCGAGCATGCCTCCCCAGGTCGGCGTCGGCGGACGGACACCCACGCCGAGGAAGGACAGCGCCGCCTCGAACAGGATGTTGGTCGGGATCACCAGCGTCGCGTAGATCAGAATCGGCGCGATCAGGTTGGGCAGCAGCTCACGGAAGATGATGTAGGGCCCACGGGCGCCGAGGCTCCTGGCCGCGTCGACGAACTCCCGTTCGCGCAGGGAGAGTGTCTGGCCCCGGACGATCCGGCCGATGTACGGCCAGCTGAAGAACCCGATGATGAACACCAGCAGCGAGACGCGCAGGGCGTCCCCGGACAGGCCGAACGCCTGGTCCGGGATGACACCGGCGAGCGCGATGGCGAACACCAGCAGCGGGAAGGCCAGGAAGACGTCCATGGCGCGGCTGATCACGGTGTCGACCCAGCCGCCGAAGTAGCCGGCGACGATGCCGAGGACGGTCCCGATGACCACGGACAGAAGCGTGGCCAGGAAGGCGATGAGCAGCGAGATCTGGGCACCGTAGAGGATCCGGCTGAAGATGTCGCGTCCCCAGAGGGGTTCGACGCCGAACAGGAAGTCCGAGCTCATGCCGCCGAACGGCTCTTTGGGCGTGAACGTGGACGGGTCGATCTTCTCTCGGTGGAACTCCAGCGGCGGATGACCGAGGAACTTCACGATGAGCGGCGCGAAGATCGCCAGCAGGATGAGGAAGACGATCACGCCTGCCCCCGCCATGGCGAACTTGTCGCGCTTCAGCCTCATCCAGGCGATCTGGCCGAGAGAACGGCCTTGGATGGCTTTCCGATCCACGCCCGCGAGCACGGCTTCGGGTTCTACCTCCGACGCCGAACCAGGAAGGTCGAGCGGTGCGGTCATACAGGGGCCCCCTGGATCCCAGACGACGTTGTCCGTGAACGCGTCCCCCGGGTCGGGGTCACGCGCCCTGAAATCAACGGGCCCGGTTGTGTGGTTCCGTTGTCGCAGAATCTAAGGGCTGATCTGCGCCGACCAGCCCCCCAGGGCGCTATGTGGCTTAACTGTGATTCACGCGAAATTCATTCGTTTTGATCTTGAGAAAAATGTCCCGTCCCCGTTCTTATTCTGTCTCGTTTTCGTGACATTTCACGGGCCGGTTACCTAGGGTAATGCCCCCTCATCCGATCCCGTGACGCTTGAGAATGTCCTCGACATCGGAGAAATCGTCGTCGTCGGCCGGTTTCGCCGCGGGTTTGGCGGCCGGTTTGGCGGCCGGCTTGGCCGCGGGTGCCGCCTTCCGTTGCGGCGACTGCGGCGCGGTCCCGCCCGGCGCCAGAGGTCTGCCCTGCCCCGTCGAGGGGACCGCCGCCGGCGTCTCCCGGGCGGCGGCTCTGCGGCGTCCGCGCAGCAGCCCCGAAACCAGGAAGAGCACCACGGAAAGACCGGCCACGGCCACTCCGGCCCACACCTTGGGGTTGAACGCCAGCCCGGCGAAGAAGCCGCCGATCGCCGTGCCGATCTGCCACAGGGTGGGCAGCGCGTCGGTCAGGAGGGCCGCGATCGGCAACAGCGACCAGGCCGCGGCGCGCAGTCCCGCGGCGGCCCCCCTGCGGCGCAGTAGAAGGAAACTCAGTACCAGCCCCACACCGGTAGCCCCGGCACAGAGCGGCAACCATGCGATCTGGTCGAACGACATAGCGGACCGTCCCTCGTATCGACGTACCAATCCATCCTGGCACGCCGAATCCGAGGAGATCCTCCTCCCTAAGGAGGGATCATCCCCTAAGGGTCATCCCGGTCACGGTTCGCCGCCGGACAGGGCCCGCAGGACCGCGAGATCGACCTCGCGCAGGGAACTCACGACGAGACGGCCCGGTGCGGCGGGAATCGGCAGCACGCTCGGCACCGCCACCACCCGGCAGCCCGCGGCGGTGGCCGAGGTCACCCCGTTCGGGGAGTCCTCCAGCGCGACGCAGCGGGCGGCCTCGACCCCCAGCAGCCGGACGGCCGTCCGGTACGGCTCCGGATCGGGTTTGGTCCTGTCCACGTCGTCGCCGGTCACCACCCGGTCGAAATTGTGCCTGCCGATGCTCTCCAGGCAGGCTTCGGCGATCGGCCGGACCGAGGAGGTGACCAGGGCGGTGGGCAGGCCCGCCAGCCGTACCTCCTCCAGCAGCTCGGCGGCCCCGGGCATCATCTCCACGCCGTCGGCCAGCCTGTCGATCATGCCCTTCAGCATCCAGGCCGCCACCTCCTCCGGCTCGGCTCCCCCGCCGGAGACCTTGAGCATGTAGGCGACGGTGGAGGCCATGGAACCGCCCACCAGGTTCTCCTGGTCCTCCGGGCCCCAGTCTCCGCCGAGCCGTTCCATCACCTCGGTCTCGACCTGAAACCAGATTTTCTCGCTGTCCACGAGAAGCCCGTCCATGTCGAAGAGGACAGCGTCCATTGCCCCGAAACCCCCTGGTCGTTCAGACGTTGAAGTAGCTGGCCTCAGGATGGTGGACGATCAGCGCGGACGTCGACTGCTCGGGGTGGAGCTGGAACTCCTCCGACAGCTCCACGCCGATCCGGCCCGGATCGATCAGCTCCATCAGCTGGACCTGGTCCTCCAGGTTGGGGCAGGCGGGATAGCCGAAGGAGTACCGGCAACCGGTGACGTTGACCTTCAGCATGTCCTCCAGCGACTCCTGCCCGCCGATGCCCAGCTCGCCGCGGACGCGCGCGTGCCAGTACTCGGCCAGGGCCTCGGTGAGCTGGACCGACAGCCCGTGCAGCTCCAGGTAGTCGCGGTAGGCGTCCTTGGCGAACAGCTCGGCGGCGGCCGTCGAGACCCGGTTGCCCATCGTGGCGACCTGGAAGGCGACCACGTCGACCTCGCCGGAGTCCTTGGAGCGGAAGAAGTCCGACAGGCACAGGTGCCGGTCGCGGCGCTGGCGCGGGAAGGTGAACCGGGTCCGCTCGTTGCCCGCCTCATCCAGGATGATCAGCGAGTCGCCGTCGCTGACGCACGGGAAGTAGCCGTAGACGACCGCCGCCTCCAGCAGGCCCTCGGTCTGCATCCGCTCCAGCCACATCCGCAGCCGGGGCCGGCCCTCGGTCTCCACCAGCTCCTCGTAGGAGGGCCCGTCGCCTCCGCGTGCGGCCTTCAGACCCCACTGGCCCATGAAGGTGGCCCGCTCGTCCAGGAACGCGGCGTACTCGGCCAGCGGCACCCCCTTGATGACGCGCTCGCCCAGGAACGGGGCCTTCGGGACGGGGTTGTCGGCGGCGACGTCGGAGCGGGAGGGCAACTCCTCCTCCGGAGTCCTGGCCAGCGTGGCGCCCACCTTGACCCGGCGCTCGCGCAGCGGCGGCAGGCTCGCGCCCGCCTCACCGCGCTTGACCGCCATGAACGCGTCCATCAGGCGCAGGCCCTCGAACGCGTCGCGGGCGTAGCGGACCTCGCCCTGGAAGATCTCCGCGAGGTCCTGCTCGACGTAGGCGCGGGTCAGCGCGGCGCCGCCGAGCAGTACCGGGAACTTTTCGGAGATGCTGCGGGAGTTCATCTCCAGCAGGTTCTCCTTCATGATCACGGTGGACTTCACCAGCAGCCCGGACATCCCGATCACGTCGGCCTGCTTCTCCTCGGCCGCCTCCAGGATGACCGACACCGGCTGCTTGATGCCGAGGTTGACGACCTCGTAGCCGTTGTTGGACAGGATGATGTCGACCAGGTTCTTGCCGATGTCGTGCACGTCGCCCTTGACGGTCGCCAGCACGATGCGGCCCTTGACCTCCCCCTCGACGCGGTCCATGTGCGGTTCGAGGTAGGCCACGGAGGTCTTCATGACCTCGGCCGACTGCAGCACGAACGGCAGCTGCATCTGCCCGGAGCCGAACAGCTCCCCGACCGTCTTCATGCCGTCCAGCAGCACGTCGTTGACGATCTCCAGGGCGGGCCGCTGCTCCAGCGCCTCGTCGAGGTCGGCCTCCAGTCCCTTGCGCTCACCGTCCACGATGCGGCGCTTGAGCCGCTCCCACAGGGGCAGGCCGAGCAGCTCCGCGGCCCGGTCGGCCTTGACCGAGGCGGCGTCCACGCCGTCGTACAGCTCCATGAACCGCTGCAGCGGGTCGTAGCCCTCGCGCCGCCGGTCGTAGATCATGTCCAGGGCGACCTGGCGCTGCTCGTCCGGGATCCGCGCCATCGGCAGGATCTTGGAGGCGTGCACGATGGCCGAGTCGAGACCGGCGTTGACGCACTCGTTCAGGAACACGCTGTTGAGCACGATGCGGGCGGCCGGGTTGAGGCCGAAGGAGATGTTGGACAACCCCAGCGTGGTCTGCACGCCCGGGTAGCGCCGCTTGAGCTCGGCGATCGCCTCGATCGTCTCCAGGCCGTCGCGGCGGGTCTCCTCCTGGCCGGTGGCGATCGGGAAGGTGAGGGTGTCGACCAGGATGTCCTCGACGTTCATGCCCCAGTTGTCCCGCAGGTCCTCGATCAGCCGGCTGGCCACCCGGACCTTCCAGTCGGCCGTGCGGGCCTGGCCCTCCTCGTCGATGGTCAGCGCGATCACCGCCGCGCCGTACTCGCGCACCAACGTCATGATCTTGTGGAAGCGCGAGTCGGGGCCGGCGCCGTCCTCGTAGTTGACCGAGTTGACCACCGCGCGCCCGCCGAGCATCTGCAGGCCGGCCTCCAGCACGGCGGGCTCGGTGGAGTCGAGCACGATCGGCAGCGTGGAGGCGGTGGCGAAGCGGAACGCCAGCTCCTTCATGTCGGCCACCCCGTCGCGCCCGACGTAGTCGACGCACAGGTCGAGCATGTGCGCGCCGTCGCGGGCCTGGGCCCGCGCGATCTCCACGCACTCCTCCCAGTTCTGGGCGAGCATCACCTCGCGGAACGCCTTGGAGCCGTTGGCGTTGGTGCGCTCGCCGATGGCCAGGTAGGAGGTGTCCTGGCGGAAGGGAACGCTCTGGTAAAGGGAGGCCGCGGCGGCCTCGGGCCGCGGGCGGCGGGCCACGACCTCCTGACCGCGCACCCGCTCCACCACCTGACGCAGGTGCTCGGGCGTGGTGCCGCAGCAGCCGCCGACCAGCGACAGGCCGTAGTCGCGGGCGAAGGTCTCGTGGGCGGAGGCCAGGTCCTGGGGGCTGAGCGGGTAGTAGGCGCCGTCGGAGGTCAGCACCGGGAGCCCCGCGTTGGGCATGCACGACAGGCGCGTCCGCGCGTGCCGGGCCAGGTAGCGGAGGTGCTCGCTCATCTCGGCGGGGCCGGTCGCGCAGTTGAGGCCGATCACGTCGACGCCGAGCGGCTCGATCGCGGTCAGCGCCGCGCCGATCTCCGAGCCCAGCAGCATCGCGCCGTTGGTCTCGATGGTCACCTGGGCGATGATCGGCACGTCACGGCCGGCGTCGGCGATGGCTCGCTTGGAGCCGATCACCGCGGCCTTCACCTGGAGCAGGTCCTGGGAGGTCTCGATGATCAGCGCGTCGGCGCCTCCGGCGATCAGGCCGGCCGCGTTGTCGTAGTAGGCGTCGCGCAGCGTCTGGTACGGCTTGTGCCCGAGCGTGGGCAACTTGGTGCCCGGCCCGATGGAGCCCAGCACGAAGCGCGGCCGGTCGGGGGTGGCCCAGTGGTCGGCGGACTCCCTGGCGACGCGGGCTCCGGCCTCGGAGTATTCGAAGACGCGTTCGGAGATGTCGTACTCGCCCAGGGCCGCGAGGTTGGCGCCGAAGGTGTTGGTCTCGACGCAGTCGACGCCCACCTCGAAGTAGGCGTCGTGCACGGCGCGGACGATGTCGGGGCGGGTGACGTTGAGAACCTCGTTGCAGCCCTCGTGATTCTCGAAGTCATCCATGGTGACGTCATGGGCCTGCAGCATCGTCCCCATGGCCCCGTCGGCGACCATCACGCGCTCGGCCAGGACATCACGGAAAGACGGAGTGCTTGTCATGGGCTCAAGCCTACTGGGAACAGTCCAAACGTTATTCTCCACGGCCCCAATCGGATGACGCCGTCCGGCCGGTCACTTCCGCCCCTTGAGACCGTCCGGCGGCGACGACGCCAGCACCCGCCCGCCGCATCAGCCGCTCACCCGCCTCCCGCCCGCCGCACGGGTCACTCCCACCCCACCGGCGGCCCCGTCCTCCACCGCGGATCCGCTCCGCCCTCCGCGCCGCTCCGGCCCGCGCCGGCGGCCGCATCGCCGCCTCCCGCGGCCTTGCCGGACGAGCCCGCCTCCCGCGTGTCTCCCGGACGCGGCCCGGGGCGCGCTGATCGTTCGCACCGCCTCGGGGAGGTGACGTGGAGGCCCCCTAACCGCATAGGCTTAGCCGAATAGGACGGCGAGGCAAGGAGGAGGCGGCGCGTGATCGAAATCGAAGGTCTACCCGAGCTCGTCGACCCGGTGCTGATCGCCGCGTTCGAGGGGTGGAACGACGCGGGCGAGGCCTCGAGCGGAGTGATCGCGCATCTCGAGGACGCGTGGAAGGCCACCCCGCTCGTGTCCCTCGACCCGGAGGAATACTACGACTTCCAGGTGACGCGCCCCATCGTCGAGATGGGCGAGGGCCTGACCCGGTCCATCACCTGGCCGACCACCAAGCTGTCGGTGGCCCGGCCGCCGGGCGTCGACCGCGACGTGGTGCTGCTGCGCGGCATCGAGCCCAACATGCGGTGGCGGGCTTTCTGCGAGGAGATCATCGTGGTCTGCCGCGAGCTGGGAGTGGAGCTGGCGGTCCTGCTGGGCGCGCTGCTCAACGACTCCCCGCACACCCGCCCGGTGCCGATCGTGGGCTCGGCGACCGACGAGGGCCTGGCCCGGGCGATCAACCTGGAGCTGACCCGCTACGAGGGACCGACCGGGATCGTCGGCGTGCTCCAGCACGCCCTCGGAGCCGCCGGGATACACGCGGTGTCGCTGTGGGCGTCGGTGCCGCACTACGTGGCCCAGCCGCCCAACCCCAAGGCCACCATGGCACTGCTGAGCCGTATGGAAGACCTCCTCGACATCCCGATGCCGCTGGGCGAGCTGGCCGAGGAGTCCAGGGCCTGGGAGCACGGCGTGGACGAGCTGGCCTCGCAGGACAGCGAAGTGGCGGAATACGTCAAGGAGCTGGAAGAGCGCAAGGACGCCGCCGAGCTGCCGGAGGCGAGCGGCGACGCCATCGCCGCGGAGTTCGAGCGTTACCTTCGCCGCCGCGATCGTGACGCCGACAGCTGAAACCCGCAGCACGTATTCACCGTCGGCCCCTGCTTTCCGCACAGGTACCGGGCGACGATCGGCCCACCCGGGCGGCACCGAGTCAGGCGAACGGTTTCACCACGCCTGCTCCGAGATGTTCGTCGGCGTCGACTTCGCGCCCTCGCGGGACGACAGCGCGGAGGAGATCGTCCGGGAGCTGAGGCCGGAACCCCGGCGGGCCTGATCGAATCGGGTCCACACCAGCGCGGCCAGGTCGGCGTCCACCCCCAGGGGAGCGCCGGCCAGGTCGGCGCCGGACGACTCCAGACGCTCCTGGAAGAAGCCGGGGGCCAGCAGGTACGACGCCATGGCGATCCGCGGCGCGGGACCGGACCGCAGCCGCTCCAGCGTCTCCCCGATCGAGGGGGTCCCCGTCGCGGCGAAGGCCGCCGTGACCGGGCGGGAGAGCCGTACCGCCAGCAGCCGGGCCGCCGCCCGCACGTCGGCCAGAGCGGCCGGGTCCGACGACCCCGCCGCTCCCAGGATCACCGAGTCGGTGGCCCTCAGCCCGGCGCTCGCGAGCCTTCTGGCCAGGATGGCGGCGAGCAGCGGGTGCGGTCCCAGCGGGGCCGCCACCGTCGCGTCCGGCCTGGTCGCCGCCACCACCGAGGGCAGGTCGACGTGAACGTGGTAGCCGCCCGCCAGCAGCAGCGGGACCACGACCACCGGGCCGGGCAGAGCGGGCAGCACCTCGGCCAGCGACGGCGAGCTGATCTCCAGGAACGCCTGCTCCACGCGGGTCCCCGGACGCGTCCGCCGCACGAGGTCCCGCAGCCCGGCGAGTGTCTCCTCGCCCCGCGCGCTGCGCGTCCCGTGGCCGGCCAGGACCATCGTCGTCACATGACCTCGCCGCGGTCGCAGGCCAGGCGGTAGCCGCGCTTGACGACCGTCTCGACGATGCCGGAGGGGCCCAGGGCGCGGCGCAGGCGGGTGATGGCCATCTCGACGGCGTGTTCCGCCGAGTCGCGCGACGCGCCGCCGGGCAGCACGGTCCGCAGCTCGGAACGGGCCACCACGTGGCCGGGCTTGTCGGCCAGGCGTTTGAGCACCGCCATCGGGGCCGGCGGCAGCGGCTTGAGCTCGGCGTCCACGGCGACGGCGTGACCGCGGATCTCCAGCCGGTGGCCGCCCGCGACCAGGCGGGTGACGCTGTGCTCGGGCAGATGCCGGGCGAGCGTGCGGGCCAGCGCGCCCAGGCGGGCCCGCTCGGGCAGTACGGCGGGCACCCCGCGAGCCTCCAGGGGGCCCGCCGTGACGGGTCCCACGCAGGCCGCGACGACCGGCCCGGCGAAGGCCGCGATCAGCGCGTCCTCCAGGCCGTCGGCACGGGCCGCGTTGAGCATGGCCAGCACGGCCGGGGCGCTGGTGAAGGCGACCGCGTCCACCCCGCCGGAGATCGCCTGGCTGATCAGGCGGCGCAGCGGCGACGCGTCGCGGTAGGGCAGCCAGCGGTAGACCGGCACCTCGATGACCTCGGCCCCCGCCTCGCGCAGCGCGGCCACGAACCCGGACAGCGGCTCACCGTGCAGTTGCACGGCGATGCGGCGACCCCTCAGGTCCTGGGCCAGCAGGTGCTGCTTGACCTCCTCGCACGACTCGGCCGGGGGCGTCCAGTGGTCGTTCAGCCCCGCGGCCCTGACCGCTCCGCGCGCCTTGGGCCCGCGGGTCAGCAGCCGGGCGCGGGTCAGGTGCGCCGTGAGGTCGGCCGACAGCCCCCACCCTTCGGCCGCGGCCATCCAGCCCCGGAACCCGACCCCCGTGGTGACCACCACGTCGTCGACGGGACCCGACAGGCTGGCGCGGGTCGCGGCCAGCAGGTCGGCGTCCGCGGCCAGCGGCACCAGCCGAATCGCCGGGGCACGCACCACTCTCGCGCCCCGCCGTTCCAGCAGGGCGCAGAACTCCTCGCGCCGCCGGGTGGCGGTGACTCCGATCGTGAACCCGGCCAGCGCGTCGGGCGCGGTCTCGGGGGACCCCGCAGGGATGTCCGGAACGGCGATGCTCATCTGTCGCTCACCACTCCTCGCTCACCACGCGGACGACTCGTCCCTCGCCGGCCACTCCGCGCACTCCGTCGGGCTCGCTCCGCGTTCATCTGTCGCTCACCGCTCCTCGCTCACTCCGCGGGCCGCTTGCTTCGCCGCGCGGACCACTCCGCGCACTCCGTCGGGCTCGCTCCGCGTTCATCTGTCGCTCACCGCTCCGGGCCCTTCGTTCGCATCTGTCGCTCACCGCACGCCCACCTCCACGGCTCCCCCGACGATCCGGACGGGATAGGTCGGCACGACCACCTCGGGGTCGTCCATGCACACCCCGGTGACGAGCGAGAACACCTGCTTGTGCATGGGAGAGGCGACGCTGGGTTCGCCCGCCCTGGTGCCCACGATCCCCCGGGAGAGGACCTGGGCGCCGCTGAACGGATCCCGGTTGCCGACGGCGAACAGCTCGCCGTCGAAGGTCCGGAACAACGCGATCTGGTGGTCGCCGACGAGTGCGCAGGCGCCACGCTCGGGAAGCAGGTCGGTGTAGGAGCAGACCGGTGTCCAGCAGGTCGTTTCCACGTCTTCGCGCAAGACGGTCATCGGGAAAATCCTCTCTCCTTCGTCTGTCGTCGATCGGATCGCAGGTCGCGAAGGGCGTCAGGAACGGATCACCTCCAACGGGATCAGGACCGGCTTGACCTGGTCGCGCTCGGTCTCGAAGGCGATGGAGGGGTCCGGGGTCCCCGGAGCGTTGACGAAGGAGACGAAACGCCGCAGCTTCTCCGGATCCGCCAGAATGGCGCCCCACTCGTCGGCGTAGGTGGCGACGTGACGCTCCATCTGGGCGTCCAGGTCGGCGCAGATCCCGAGGGAGTCCTCCAGGACGACCTCCTTGACGTAGGCGAGTCCCTGGCTCTCCAGCCAGACCGAGGTGCGCTGCAGCCGGTCCGCCGTGCGGATGTAGAACATCAGGAACCGGTCGATGGTCCGGATCAGCTCGCCGGTGCTCAGGTCCGCGGCGAACAGGTCGGCGTGCCGCGGGGTGAACCCGCCGTTGCCGCCGACGTAGAGGTTCCAGCCCCGCTCGGTGGCGATGACGCCGAAGTCCTTGCTCCGGGCCTCGGCGCACTCGCGGGCGCATCCGGAGACGGCCGACTTCAGCTTGTGCGGCGAGCGCAGTCCCCGGTAGCGCAGCTCCAGGTCGATGGCCAGCCCCACCGCGTCCTGCACGCCGTACCGGCACCAGGCGGAGCCCACGCAGGACTTGACCGTCCGCAGTGCCTTGCCGTAGGCGTGGCCGGACTCGAATCCGGCGTCCACCAGGCGCCTCCAGATCAGCGGGAGCTGCTCCACCCGAGCCCCGAACAGGTCGATCCGCTGCCCGCCCGTGATCTTGGTGTAGAGGTCGAAGTCGCGGGCCACCTCGCCGATCACGATCAGCTTGTCGGGGGTGATCTCCCCGCCGGGGATGCGCGGCACCACCGAGTAGGTGCCGTTGCGCTGGATGTTGGCCAGGAAGTGGTCGTTGGTGTCCTGCAGGGCGGCCTGCTCGCCGTCGAGGATGTGCCCGTTGCCGAGCGAGGCGAGGATCGAGGCGACGACGGGCTTGCACACGTCGCAGCCGCGCCCGGTGCCGTGCTCGGCGATGAGCTGGGAGAACGTCGCGATGCCCCGGACCCGGACGATGTCGAACAGCTCGGCCCTGCTGTGCGCGAAGTGCTCGCACAACGCCTTGGAGACCTCGACGCCCGACGTGACCAGGATCCGCTTCAGCATCGGGAGGCAACTGCCGCAGGTGGTCCCGGCCCGGGTACAGGCCTTGATCCCGGCCACGTCGGTGAGGCCCTCGCCGGCGATGGCCGCGCACACCCGGCCCTTGGTGACGTTGTTGCAGGCGCAGACCTGGGCGTCGTCGGGAAGGTCCGTGTTCGCCGGGCCGCCGGTGAACAGCAGCTCGCCCGGCGCGCCGGGCAGGTCCCGTCCGACGAAGGGCTTGAGGGTGTTGTACGGCGTGGCGTCGCCGACGCAGATCCCCCCGAGCAGGGTGCGGGCGTCGTCGCTGACGAACAGCTTCTGGTAGACCCCGCTCACCGGGTCCATGAAGGTCACGTTCAGCGCGCCGTCCATGGCGCCGAACTGGGCGACCTCCACGCCGAGCAGCTTGAGCCTGGTGGACAGGTCGGCCCGGGTGAAGACCGCCTCGCCGCCGAGGATGCGGTCGGCGGCGACCTCGGCCATCGTGAGGCACGGCCCGACCAGCCCGTAGACCGTGCCCTCGTGCAGGGCGCACTCCCCCACCGCGTAGATCGCCGGATCACCGGTGCGCATCCCGTCGTCCACGGCGATCCCGCCGCGCCCGCCCACCTCCAGCCCTGCCTGCCCGGCCAGCTCGTCGCGCGGCCTGACGCCCGCCGAGAAGACCACGACCTGCGCCTCGATCGTCCGACCGTCCGGCGTGAGCAGGCCCGCGACCCGCCCGTCCGGTCCCGCGACGATCTCCTTCACCCCCGCCTCGGTGTGCACGCCGAGCCCGAGCGCCTCGATGTGGTCGCGCAGGACGGCGCCGCCGCCCTCGTCGACCTGCCGGGGCATCAGCCAGCCGCCCATCTCCACGATGTGCGTCGACAGGCCGAGCCCGCGCAGCGCGTCGGCGGCCTCCAGCCCCAGCAGCCCTCCGCCGACGACGACGCCGCTCGTGGCCCGCCCCGCGGCCTCCCTGATCGCGTCCAGGTCGTCGATCGTCCGGTAGACGAAGCAGCCCTCCACGTCCCTGCCGGGGACCGGCGGCACGAACGGGCTGGACCCGGTGGCCAGCACCAGCACGTCGTACGGCTCGGCGTGGCCGTCGGCGGTGACGACCGTCCGGTTCTCCCTGTCGATCCCGGTGACCCTGGAGGAGAGCCGCAGCACGACCCCCTCGGGAACGGGATAGGTGAGATCCGCGACGCTCCTGCCGGCCAGGTAGGAGGTCAGCGCCACCCGGTCGTACGCCGCCCGGGGCTCCTCCCCGAACACCGTGATCCGGCCGTCGAATCCCCCCGCGACCAGCGCCTCGACCAGCCGGTGCGACGTCGGCCCGTTTCCCACCACGACAAGCCGCGACACCCCGGCACTTCCCGTTGTTGTCACGCGGAGACTCCTTCCTGCTCACAGAGCCAGCCGACGATGCCCTCGACCGCGTCGCGGCAACCGCCGCAGCCGGTCGTGGCCCGGGTGGCGGCGGCCACGGCGTCCACGTCCCGGGCGCCGGACTCCCAGCAGGCCCGGATCTGTCCCTTGGTCACGTTGTTGCACTGGCAGACCTTCGCCGCGTCCGGCATCCTGACCGGGCTCTCGGCGACCGCGCCGCCGGAAACGCCCGGGAACAGCAGCCCCGCCCGGTCGCCCGGCAGCGGCCCGCCGCGGTCGAAGAGCTGGGTGAGGTTGCCCACCGCGTCCGTCGCGCCGAGCAGGATCGCCCCGACCAGGCGGTCGTCACGGATGACGAGCTTGCGGTAGGTGCCCGCCGCCCGGTGGCTGAACCGCACGACCTCGGCGTCGTCCTCGGTCAGGTGGGTCTCTCCCATCGCCGCCAGCTCGACGCTTCTGGCCTTCAGCCGGGTGACCAGCCGCGAACCCCGGTAGCGGGAGGTCTTGTCGGTCCCGGTCACGATGTCGGCGACCACGGCGGCCTGCTCCCAGGCCGGGGCGACCAGGCCGTAGACCGTGCCCCGGTGCTCGGCGCACTCGCCGATCGCGAAGATCGACGGGTCGTCGGTCCTCATCTCGTCGTCGACGACGACGCCGCGCGCCACGTCCAGCCCCGCGTCCCCGGCCAGCCCGGTCACCGGGCGGACCCCGCACGCGAGCACCACCAGATCGGCCTCGACCGTCTCGTCTCCCTCCAGCCGCACCCCCTCGTCGAGGATCTCCTCCACCACAACGCCGGTCCTGATCTCCACGCCCAGTCCCGCGAGGGTCTCTCCCAGCACCAGCCCGGCCTCCGCGTCCAGCTGCCGGTCCATCAGGTGCCCGGCCAGGTGGAGCAGCGTCACGGGCAGGCCGCGCCCGGCCAGCCCGCGGGCCGCCTCGACGCCGAGCAGACCGCCGCCGACCACCACCGCGCGCCGCGCCGTGGCGGCCGCCTCCAGGGTCGTCCGGCAGTCGTCCAGCGTCCGGAACGTGACGGCCCGGGCCGCCCCGGGCACCGGCGGCACCACGGCCCGGCTGCCGGTGGCCAGCACGAGGACGTCGTACGGCTCCCGCCTGCCCCCGGCGGTGATCACGGCCTGGGTCTCCCTGTCGACGGCGACCACCTCCACGCCCGGCAGGGCCGTCACCGAATGGTCGGCGTACCAGGCCGGGTCCAGCAGCCGCACCTGCTCGGGCGTCATCGTCCCCGCCACCACGTTCGACAGCAGCACCCGGTTGTAGGGCTGCCAGGTCTCGGCGCCGAACACGGTCACCTTGACGTGCCTGTCCCTGGCGCGGACCTCGCTCACCAGGCGGGCGCCCGCCATCCCGTTTCCCACCACCACCAGCCGGGTCATCCGGCGCGCTCCACTCTCACGGCGCAGACCTTGAACTCCGGCATCCGCGACACCGGGTCGAGCGCGGGGTTGGTGAGCAGGTTGACCCCGGGCCAGTGGAACGGCATGAACACCGTGTCCGGCCGGATCCCCGGGCTGATCCTGGCCACGCCCTCCGTCTCACCGCGGCGGCCGACCACGCGCAGCGTCTCGCCCGGGGACACCCGCAGGCGCTCGGCGAGATCGGGGTGGAGCTCGACGAAGGGACCCGGGACCGCCGCGTTGAGCGCGGGGATCCGCCGGGTCTGCGCGCCGCTCTGGTAGTGGGCGAGCACCCTGCCCGTCGTCAGGTACAGCGGGTACTCGTGGTCGATGTCCTCCTCGGGCGGGCGATGCTCGACGGGCACGAACCTGGCACGGCCGTCGGGGGTGGCGAACCGGTCCAGGAAGGGCCGGGGGGTGCCGGGATGGTCCTCGGCCGGGCACGGCCAGAACACGCCGGTCTCGGCGGCGATCCGCTCGTAGGTGATGCCCGCGTAGTCGGCGATCCCCCCGGCCGAGGCCCGGCGCAGCTCGTCGAAGACCTCGCGCGGGTCGGTGGGGAAGCCCTCCGCGCCGCGCAGCCGCACGGCGAGTCCCCGGAGGATCTCAAGGTCGCTCCGCGCCCCCGACGGCGGAGCGACCGCTTGGCGGCGGAGCAGCACCCGGCCCTCCAGATTGGTCATCGTGCCGCCCTCCTCGGCCCACTGGGTGGTGGGCAGCACGACGTCGGCCAGCGCGGCCGTCTCCGACAGGACCAGGTCGGAGACCACGAGGAGGTCCAGTGAGCCGAGCCTTCCGGCGATGTGACCGGCCCGGGGCGCGGAGACCACCGGGTTGGAGCCGAACAGCAGCAGCGCCCTGGGCCCGCCGTCGGTGCCGAGCGCGTCCAGCAGTTCGTAGGCGGAGCGGCCGGGACCCGGCAGGTCCTCCGGCTCGATGCCCCATACGGCGGCCACATGGGCCCGTGCGGCGGGATCGTCGATCCTCCGGTATCCGGGGAGCTGGTCGGCCTTCTGGCCGTGCTCACGGCCTCCCTGGCCGTTTCCCTGGCCGGTGACGCAGCCGTAGCCGGATCCCTCGCGGCCGGGCAGCCCGAGCGCGAGCGCCAGGTTGATGAACGCGCTCACCGTGTCGGTGCCCTTGGCGTGCTGCTCGGCGCCCCGCCCCGTGAGGATGGCCGCCCGGTCCGCGTCGCCGAGGATCGCGGCGGCGGCACGCATCCGGGCGACCGGAACGCCGGTGATCCGCTCCACCCTCTCGGGCCACCAGGCGGCGGCCGAGGTGCGGACCGCGTCGAACCCGCTCGTCCTGGCGGCCACGTAGTCCTCGTCCACGCGACCCTCGGTGATCACGATGTGCAGCAGGCCCAGGGCCAGCGCGAGGTCGGTGCCGGGGGTCGGCTGGAGGTGGAGGTCGGCCTGCCTGGCCGTCGCGGTGACCCGCGGGTCGATGACGACGAGCCGGCCGCCCCGCTCGCGCATCGCGGTGAGGTGGCGGACGAACGGCGGCATGGTCTCGGCCACGTTGCCGCCCGCGAGCACGACCGCGTCGGCACGGGCGAGATCGGTGATCGGGAAGGGCAGGCCGCGGTCCATGCCGAAGGCGCGGTTGGTGGCCGCGGCGGCCGAGGACATGCAGAACCGGCCGTTGTAGTCGATCTGGCTGGTCCCAAGGACCATCCGGGCGAACTTGCCGAGCTGGTAGGCCTTCTCGTTGGTGAGCCCGCCGCCGCCGAACACGGCCACGCCGTTGGGGCCGTGCTCTTCCTGGACGGCGCGGATCCGGCCGGCGACGAAGTCGAGTGCCTCGTCCCAGCCGGCCGCCCGGCCGTACAGGAGGGGTGTGGTGAGCCGTTCTCCGCTGGTCAGCAGCTCACCGGCGGTCCAGCCCTTCTGGCACAGACCGCCCGCTCCCGCGGGGATGTCCTCCCTCGGGGTGATCGTGATCGTCTTTCCCACGGTGTCGTCCACGGTGACGTTCATGCCGCACTGCAGGGCGCAGTAGGGGCAGTGCGTCGCCGTCCCCGCCTTCACAGGCGTCCGGGTGGGAAGTGAGATCGGCATGTGTCCGATGGTGCTTTCAGGCGGTTTCACAGCTGGGTCCCCCCTGTTACCGATGTGCTACAAGCCGCTAACCGTGTTCACATTGGCGATGAGCCGGATGTGAGCCGGAAGCCGGATACGAGCCGGGAGTCAGACGCGGGCGGCCGCCAGGCTCGGCCTCGGGCCCGCGGTCCGCAGATAACAGCCCCAGGTCACGGCGGCGCACACCAGGTAGAAGACGGCGAACGCGGCGAGCGCGGCGCCCGCTCCCCCGGTGGCGGCGATGGAACCGCCGAATCCCCGGTTGACGAAGAAGCCGCCGAAGGCGCCGATCGCCGAGATGATCCCGATCGCGGCGGAGGCGTCACGCCTGCCGGCGGCCGTCGCGGCCTCGTGGGCGGGCGTGCCGGGGGCGATCCCCGCGGTGGCCCTGGCCCGGAAGATCGCAGGGATCATCCGGTAGGTGGAGCCGTTGCCGACGCCGGTGGTGGCGATCAGGAGCATGTAGGCGCAGAAGAACAGGCCGAAGGCGTGCTGGGACAGTCCCTGCCAGACCAGGGCCGCCGCACCGGCCATGGCGGCGAAGTTGACGAGCGTCACCCGGGCCCCGCCCAGCCTGTCCGACAGCCGTCCTCCGATCGGCCGGACCAGCGAGCCGAGCAGCGGGCCGAGGAAGGCCAGGGTGACCAGGGACGCCTGCTCGGGGAACTGGCTCTTGATCAGCAGCGGGAAAGCGGTGGCGTATCCGATGAAGGAGCCGAACGTGCCGATGTACAGGAGCGACATGATCCAGGTCTGGGCCCGGCCGGCGATCTTCAACTGGTCCCTGGGGGCGGCCCTGGCGCAGGTCAGGTTGTCCATGAAGAAGTAGGCGCCGACCGCGGCGGCCAGGATGAACGGGACCCAGAACAGCCCGGCGGCGGCCAGGCCGAACCCGGCGATGACCAGCGGCATGACGAGCTGGACGGAACTGACCCCGATGTTGCCGCCGGCCGCGTTGAGGCCGAGCGCCGAGCCCTGCTTGGCCTGGGGGTAGAAGTAGGTGATGTTGGCCATGCTGGAGGCGAAGTTGCCCCCGCCCAGTCCCGCGGTGGCCGCGATCACCAGGAACACCCGGTACGGCGTGCCGGGGTCGCTGACCGCGACGGCCAGGAGCACCGCGGGGACGAGCAGGAGCAGCGCGCTGACCACGGTGAAGTTCCGGCCGCCGAACCTGGCGGGGGCGAAGGTGTAGGGGATGCGCAGCGCCGAGCCGACCAGGTTGGGCAGGGCGACGATCCAGAAGAGCTGGTCGGTGGAGAACCCGTGGTCGCCGAGCTGGACGGCCACGATGCTCCACACCGTCCAGAGGGTGAAGCCGAGGTGCTCGGCGAAGATCGAGAAGATCAGGTTGCGCCGGGCGACCTTCCTGCCCCCCTTCTCCCAGAAGCCGGGGTCGTCGGGCCGCCAATCGCTGATCCAGCGCTTCACCGTTGTTCCTCCTGCGGTTCCGGGGGCGTCGATCCCGAAATCTAGGAGTGTGGCGTTACGCACATTCACGTTCTGTGATGGTGCGCCGGTTACGCGTGACTAACCTTGGAAATACGCAATGCACAGGTCGCACACTCGCAACGTTCCGGAAACGCGGAAGATCCCCCGGTCACGGTTGAGGCAGGCGGCAATGGGAACCATGTCCATGCCCGTTCGTCGCCTCGGGGAGTTGCGCGTGGCCGTTCAGCCGATCCGACTGTTCAACGATCCAGTGCTACGCACCGTAGCCGAACCCGTGACCGCCTTCGATCGCGAGTTGCGAGGGCTGGTCAAATCCCTGCAGGCCACCATGCGGGCCGGCTCCGGCCGCGCGGGGCTGGCCGCCCCCCAGCTCGGCGTCCCGTTGCGGGTCCTCGTCTACGAACTGGACGGCAAGGCCGGGCACATGATCAATCCTCGCCTGGAGCCGTCCGAGCGGAAGATCGTGGCCGACGAGGCATGCCTGTCCGCCCCGGATCTGTGGTGGCCGCTGGAACGCTCTTACATGGTCACGGCCCGGGGCCGCGACATGTACGGCAAACCCGTCACCGTCCGCGCCCTCGGCATGCTCGCGCGGGTCCTCCAGCATGAGGTCGACCATCTCGACGGCATCCTCTTCGTCGACCACCTCCCGGCGGACGAGCAAGAGCGGTTTCTCGCCGCGATCCCTCGACTTGCACATCAGGAGTCACGTTGATACTCTTTCATGGTTGCAGTCGTAGTTCTCAGCAAAGCCTTATCATCTCAAGTGCTTATGAGAAGTCCGCCGACAGCGGACGTTCCAGTTTCTCCGGAAGGTTTCCGCGGGTGCATGGTAGGGTCCGCAACGCAGCCCCGTGCCGCCGACCTGGCGGTTCGGTGAGGCTCCCAATGAGGAGAAGTTGTTTTGTCTGAGGGCACCGTTAAGTGGTTCAACGCCGAAAAGGGCTTCGGATTCATCGCACCGGATGACGGCACCGCCGATGTGTTCGTGCACTACTCGGCCATCAACTCCGGCGGCTACCGCAGCCTGGAGGAGAACCAGCGTGTCAGTTTCACCACCACGCAGGGCCAGAAGGGTCCGCAGGCCGACCAGGTTCAGGTCATCTGACTTGACTCTGATCGCCTAGGATCTGATCGCTAGGCTTCAGACTGAGCCCGCATCGCTTCGGCGATGCGGGCTCAGATCATTTCCAGGGCTTCTTCACGCCCGGGGTAGACCAGCCTTCACACATGATCGGGACAGTTCTTCACGCGCGCCCGGGACGGGCCCCTGCCCTCACCGACGCGCTTCCTGGATTCGCGGACGCGCACCGGAGATGAGCGCCTCAGCGGCCCCCGGGCGACTCCGCCCGGAAAAAACATAACCGCTCCCCCGGACGCGGCCTTCAGACGCGCTCTCAGGGCCGCGAAGGGCCAACCCCCGGCGCCGGGAGCGGGTGCCCCTGTCGGCCGTGAAACGTTCCGGTGAACGTCCTTTCACCGGATCCCGGGTGCCGCCGGTTCCGTCAGGTACTCGGGGGCCGGCGCGTCCCGGTGGAGCGCAACAGCTTGCGGCCCAGCTCGCGCAGATGCCCGACCAGTTCGGGCGGCTCCAGGACGGTGAACTCCAGGTCCAGGTGGGCGATGCGCAGTGCCGTCCACTCCAGTGAGTCGGGTTCGGTGCGCAGCAGGCAGGAGCGCTCGTCGATCGGCTCCAGTTCGGCATCGGTCACCCGGAGCCGCTCGGCGACCTCCGCCGCCGGGGCGTGCACCCGCAGCACCGCCCGCGCCACCGCCCGCGACGCCGCACGCGACCGGCGCACCTGCTCGGCGGCGTCCCCGGCGGGCAGGTCCCTGGGCGGTACCCGTACCCCGGTCGGGTGCGTCTGGGTGATCCGGTCGGTGCGGAAGGTGCGCCAGTCGGCGCGGCCGGTGTCGTAGGCCACCAGGTACCAGCGGCGCGACGCCGCCACCAGCGCGTGCGGCTCGACCAGGCGGCGGGTCTCCCGGTCGTCGCGGTCGCGGTAGACGAAGCGGACCCGTTCGTGGTCGCGGCAGGCCGCCGCCAGCACCGTCAGCGTCCCGGGCGCCGCTCCCGGCCCGGCGGGCGGCCCGTCCAGCGGGACGGTCGCGGCGTGCAACGCGGCCACCCGGCGGCGCAGCCGGTCGGGCAACACCTGCTCCAGTTTGGCCAGCGCGCGCAGCGAGGTCTCCTCGATGCCCTCCACCGCGGCCCCGGCGGCGGTGCGCAGGCCGACCGCGATCGCGACGGCCTCCTCGTCCTCCAGCAACAGCGGCGGCATCGCGGTGCCCGCCTCCAGCCGGTACCCGCCGATCTTGCCGAGCGTGGCGTGTACCGGATAGTCCAGCTCGCGCAGGCGCTCGACATCGCGGCGGACGGTGCGGACCGTCACGCCGAGCCGTTCGGCCAGTTCCGGGCCGGTCCACTCTCGCCGGGTCTGCAGCAGCGACAGCAGGCGCAGCAGCCGCGCCGGGGTGTCGGTCATACCCTCCAGCATGCCCGCGAATGAGGACCGGTTCTGACCTGTTTTCCTCCTAGCGTGGACGGCATGAGCGGACACGGGGAAACCATCAGGATCACCGGCGCACGGCAGAACAACCTCAAGGACGTCTCGCTGGACATACCCAAGAACCGGATCGTCGTGTTCACCGGCGTGTCGGGGTCGGGCAAGTCCTCGATCGTGTTCGACACCGTCGCGGTGGAGTCCCAGCGGCAGCTCAACGAGACCTTCGCCTGGTACATCCGCAACCGGCTACCCCGCCACGAACGGCCCGACGCCGACCTCATCGACGATCTGGCGCCCGCCGTGGTGGTCGACCAACGGCCGGTGGGCGGCAACGCCCGCTCCACCGTCGGGACGATGACCGACATCTACTCGGTGCTGCGGGTGCTGTTCTCCCGGTACGGCGAGCCCAGCGCCGGAGAGGCCGGCGCCTACTCCTTCAACGACCCCGCCGGCATGTGCCCCGAATGCGACGGCCTGGGCCGCGTCGCCCGCGTCGACCTGGACCGGTTCCTGGACGTCGGCAGGTCGCTGGACGACGGGGCGATCCTGTTCGCGCCGTTCGGCACCGGAAGCTTCGTGTGGCAGACCTATGCCAGATCGGGGTTGTTCGACCCCGGTAAGCCGCTGCGCGACTACACCGATCAGGAATGGGACCTGCTGCTGCACGGCAAGGGCTTCAAGGTGTCCCGCGGCGGCGACGGGGAGGTCGGCGGCACGCATGGCAACACCTACGAGGGCCTGCTGGAACGCTTCGACCGCCTCTACCTCAAACGGGACCTGGCCTCCCAGCCGGCCCGCAACCGTCAAGCCGCCGAACGCGTCACCATCCGCGCGACCTGCCCGTCCTGCGGCGGCGCCCGCCTCAACGCCGCTGCCCTGGCCACCCGGATCGGCGGCCACACCATCGCCGACCTGACCCGGATGGAGGTCACCGAGCTCATCGAGGTGCTCGCCGCCCTCGACGACCCGGTCGCCGCGCCCATCGCGGAGGCCGCCGTCACCAGGCTGCGGCGGCTGGCCGCGATCGGCCTGGGCTACCTCAGCCTGGACCGCGAGACCCGCACCGTGTCAGGCGGGGAGGGGCAGCGGCTCAAGGTCGTCCGGCACCTGGGGTCCAGCCTCACCGGCCTGACCTACATCTTCGACGAGCCCAGCGTCGGGCTGCACCCACGCGATGTCGGGCGCCTGACCGGCCTGCTGCGCGAGCTGCGCGACCGCGGCAACACCGTGCTGGTCGTCGAGCACGACCCCGACGTCATCGCCGTCGCCGACCACGTCATCGACATGGGCCCCGGCGCGGGCGCGGACGGCGGGCAGGTGGTGTTCACCGGCATGGTCGAGCGGTTGCGCGCCGCCGACACCGTGACCGGCCGCGCCCTGCGGCAGGTCATCCCGGTCAAACACCGGGTTCGCGAACCCTCAGGGTGGCTCACCGTGACCGGCGCCGACCTGCACAATCTCAGAAACCTCACCGCCCGGTTCCCGCTGGGGGCCCTGACGTGCGTCACCGGTGTCGCGGGGTCCGGCAAGAGCACCCTGGTCAGAGAACTGGTCACCCGGTGCCCTGAGGCGGTGGTGGTGGACCAGTCGGCCATCACCGCCTCCCGCCGCTCCAGTCCCGCCACCTATCTGGGGCTGATGGACCCGATCCGGCGGTTGTTCGCCGCGGCGAACGGCGTGGAGGCCGGATTGTTCAGCCACAACTCCACCGGTTCCTGCCCCGGCTGCGAGGGCGCCGGGGTCATCTACACCGACCTGGCGTTCATGGACCCGGTCACCACCGTCTGCCGGCTCTGCCACGGCACCCGCTACCGTCCCGAGGTCGCACGCCACACCCTGCGGGGCCACACGATCGTGGAGATGCTGGCGCTGACCGCCGAGCAGGCCCTGGGCGTGCTCACCGAACCGCCGCTGCACGCCAGGCTACGGGCGCTCAACGACGTCGGGCTGAGCTACCTCTCCCTCGGGCAGCCGCTCAGCTCCCTGTCGGGCGGCGAACGCCAGCGCGTCAAGCTCGCGGGCCGGCTGCGCCGCACCGGAGAGCTGTACGTGCTGGACGAGCCGACCACCGGCCTGCACCGCGCCGACGTCACCTCCCTGACCGCGCTGCTGGACCACCTGGTCGACACCGGCAACACCGTGGTGGTCATCGAGCACGACCTGGACGTGGTGCGCCGCGCCGACCACGTCATCGACCTCGGTCCCGGCGGCGGACGGCACGGCGGCGACATCGTCTTCACCGGGCCCCCGTCCTCCCTGCTGGAGCACGGAACCTCCCACACCGCCGAGCACCTGCGCCGCGCCGTGGATCACGACGCCCCATGAGGTTCCGTCGCCGTTGTGCGACGTAGTCGTCAAAGGACGGGCTTGAGACCGGTGCGCCTGCCCCGCCGGACGAATCCGGCGGCGTCGGCGGGCCCGCCGGTGACCGACGGGGTCGGCCACGGGGCCCGAAGGAGCCTCCCGGAGCGGGAGGGGTCCTCGAAGGAAGCGGTTCGAGGATTCCCTCCCCATCCGGGATCCCTCTCAGAGGGCGACGCTCAGAGGGCGACGCCGAGCAGGGCGTCCGCGATGTCCTTGACGAGCAGGGGTGCCCGCTCGTCGGTGCCGCCCTCGGACAGTGCCCGCTCCGCCCAGTCGTCGATGATCGCGAGTGCTCCGGGGGCGTCCAGGTCATCGGACATCCGGGCGCGGACCCGGTCGAGCACGGTGCCGGCCTCCGGTCCCGTCCGCAGCCCGGTGGCCGCGCGCCAGCGCTCCAGCCGGGCCTGCGCGGAGGCCGCCTGGTCGGCGGTCCACTCCCAGTCGGCGCGGTAGTGGTGGGCCAGCAGGGCCAGCCGGACGGCCATGGGGTCGATCTCCTGGCGGAGCCGGGAGACGAAGATCAGGTTGCCCTTGGACTTGGACATCTTCTCGCCGTCGAGGGCCACCATGCCCGCGTGGACGTAGGCCTTGGCGAAAGGCCACTCTCCGCCGGCGACGTGGCCCTCGTGGGCGCCGCACTCGTGATGCGGGAAGATCAGGTCGGAGCCGCCGCCCGCGACGTCGAAGCCGCTGCCCAGATTGGCCAGCGCGATCGCGGTGCACTCGATGTGCCAGCCGGGCCTGCCCTGACCGAACGGCGAGGGCCAGGACGGCTCGCCGGGCCGTTCGGCGCGCCAGAGCACCCAGTCGAGCGGGTGCTTCTTGCCCGGCCGCCCGGGGTCGCCTCCGCGCTCGGCGCTCAGGGTGAGCATCAGCTCCTCGGAGTATCCGGAGACGGAGCCGAACTTGGGCGCCGCGGCGACGTCGAAGTAGACGTCCCCGTCGAGTTCGTAGGTGGCGCCCTTGTCGCGCAGGCGCTCGACCAGCTCGGCGACCTGATCGATCACCTCGGTCACTCCGACGTACTCGCGCGGCGGCAGGATCCGCAGCGCCTCCATGTCGGTCCGGAAGAGCTCGATCTCACGCTCGGCCAGCTCCCGCCAGTCCACCCCGATCTGCTCGGCACGTTCGAGCAGGGGGTCGTCCACGTCGGTGGCGTTCTGGATGTAGTTCACCTCGTGGCCGGCGTCCCGCCACATCCGGTTGACCAGATCGAAGGCGAGGTAGGTGTTGGCGTGGCCGAGGTGGGTGGCGTCATAGGGCGTGATGCCGCAGACGTACATCCCCGCCGTGGAACCTGGCTGGGTGGGTTCGGTCTCTCGTGCGGCGGTGTCGAACAACCGCAGGGAAGCACCGGTACCGGGAAGCCGAGGAACCTTCGGCGTAGACCACGATCTCATGTATTGAGCCTATCCAGCAGACAGACCGCCCCGATCAGCTCGGGACGGTAGATACAGGGCACTACCTCAACCGCCGGAACTCGCCGGATCATTCCAAAGGAACACGACCGAAAGCCTCCGGATCGCGGGGATCACCGGTGAACTCGTAGCGGATCCCGCCGGGGGCGAGGGCGAGCAGGGTGACCGACAGGGAGCCGAAGATCCGCCCGTCGGGGAGACCGTGACGGATGATCATGGCGCGGGGGTCGTCGGGAGGCAGCCCCGCACCGGTGGCCAGCCGGCGCCAGTCGTCCCAGTCTCCATCGAGCTCCGAGGGACGGTGGGCCTTGGCGAACAGGGGACGGAAGAACGCGACGCGCTCGTTCTCCTCCCCGCGCTCCCAGCCGCTGTTGACGATCATGTGGGTTCCCGGTGGGAGGTCGTCCTGCTTCAGCGCGATCCCGTCCCACTGCCACAGGCGGACTCCACCGAGATCGGCGAAGATCAGGTGGAACGGGTCGTAGTGGACCAGGTCCGACTCGGGGATGCGCTCCCCGGCCGCCGCCCTGAGCGGCAGGTCGCCCCGGGAGCGGCGTGTCCGCTCGGGGGCGAGCACACCGTGGCCGTTGAGCAGGGCGCCGATCCGCCTGGCGGCGGGATCGACGGCCAGCCAGGTCCCGTTCGCCTGGAGATCTCGCCCGCCGATCAGTCCGGGCCAGTGTTCGCCCGGGGGAACCCACGGCCGGTCGGTGAACTCATCACGCACGCCGACGAGGATCAGGGGGATCTCGGCGCTCGGATCGATGCTGACGGCAACCGTGCACATGCCCGGAGAGTACAGGTTCCGCCGGGTGCGTTCTCAGATCGGGGGCCAGGGAATGGCGGGCCAGTCCTTGGAGGGGAGGGGGTGCAGGCCGGTGTTGAGGAGCCTGCGCACGCGCGACCAGGTGGCCTCGACCTCGGCGAGGGTGAGGAGCTCGCGGAGCCGGCGGCCGAGGCGGCCCTGCTCCAGGTCGCGCTCCAGGCGGGTGAGGACGTTCATGGCGTCGCGGGACAGGGGCTTGCCCCGCCACTGCCAGAGCACGGTGCGGAGCTTGTCCTCGGCGGCGAAGGAGACGCCGTGGTCCACGCCGTAGATGTGGCCGTCGGCGAGCGGCAGCAGGTGGCCGCCCTTGCGGTCGGCGTTGTTGACGATCGCGTCGAACACGGCCATCCGGCGCAGGGAGGGCTGGCGGCTGCGGATCAGCACCATCAGGTCGGTCTCGGAGTCGGCGTCGATCCAGAGCTGGCACATGCCGGGTCCGAAGGGCCCGTCGCGGTAGACGGTGGGCGGGACGATCCGCCATCCGGTCGCGGCCGAGACCTCGTAGGCGGCCACCTCACGGGCGGCCAGGGTGCCGTCGGGGAAATCCCAGAGCGGGCGTTCGCCGCGTACCGGCTTGTAGACGCAGGCCGCCGAGAGCCCGCCGAGCCGGACCGAACAGTAGAGCGTCATGTTGGTCGCCTCGATCAGGCGACCGGCCACCTCCAGCTGACCTTCGCGAAGCAGGCGTATCGCGGTCTCGTCGTCCAGCCCCGCCGCGGGCACCTCACTCAGCGTCGGCTCACTCTCGGCACTCATTCGCCTCCTCCACCTGACGCAGCGCTGCTGCTACCCCGGTAACCGTTGAGCCGCACACAGATATGCCCCTCGGCGTCAAGTGGCTGGGCGCACAGCGGACAGGGGGGGCGCCCGGCCGCGACGAGTGCCATGGCACGTTTGGTGAAGGCCCTGGCCGCGCCCGGGCTGATGTGAACGCGCAGTACCGTGGGCTCGGTGAGCGGGGAGGGCTCGAACTCCTCGTCCTCGTCCTCCGCGACGGCCTCCTGGGCCTCGATGATCACCTGCGCGGTTTCGGAATCCCACGCCAGGGCCATCGTGCCGACTCGGAAGTCCTCGCTGATCGGCACGTCCAGCGGAGCGTTGTCGGTCAGCGCGACAGGGGCGACGGCGGGCACCTGGGCAGTGCCCTCGCTGCGCCGCAGCACCTCGTCGAGAAGCTCATCGAGACGGTCGGCCAGCGCCGCGACCTGGAATTTCTCCAGCCCGACGGTGGTCAACCGTCCCTGGCCCCGGGCCTGCAGAAAGAAGGCTCGTGACCCCGGTTGCCCCACGGCACCGGCCACGAACCTCTCGGGTGGGTCGTAGTCGAAGACCGGCATAGCCCGACCTTACGTGGTCCCGGATCCGCCGCCGACTGCGGCATCGCTCCCGGTGAGGTTTTCTCCCCCGTCCTCGCCTTCCGAACCCTCCTTCGGCCGCAATGCGGCCACATCTCCCCCCAGGTCGTTGAGCCTCAGCACAAAGGGGCGCAATGGGGTATACCGAATGGCCGTGAGGGATGCGGGATCGGCGACTATCCGTTGAAACTGGTCCAGATGGAGGCCCATGGCATCGGCCACTATGGCTTTGATCACATCTCCGTGGCTGCAGACGAGATAGACCGCTTTCGGCCCGAGACGCTCGTTCCACTCCCTGACGGCCGCCACGGCGCGATGCTGCACCGCGGACAAGGATTCTCCCCCGGGAAACGTCACGGCGCTCGGATGGGCCTGCACGACCGGCCAGAGGGGGTCCTTGGCGAGCTCGGCGATCGGGCGGCCCGTCCAGTCGCCGTAGTGGCACTCCCCGAAGCGCTCGTCGGTCAGCACCTCCGTCGCGCGATCGGCGGCGATCGCCTGGGCGGTCTCCTGGCAGCGCTCCAGCGGGCTGGAGACGATCGCGTCCAGCTCCAGCGGCGCCAGCCGTACGGCCAGCTTCTCCGCCTGGGCCTGCCCGGCCTCGCTGAGGTGAACGTCGGGGGTCCAGCCTGCCAGGACCGGGCCGGTAAGGGGAGTCAGGCCGTGTCTGGCCAGTAGCAGGGTCGTCACGTGGCTAAGTCTTGCAGGCCTCACTCCACTACTTTTAAGTGCCCGGGCGGTAATCTGGCCTGATCATGGAGCAGCGCTATGTGGGCCGGAGCGGCTTGTCGGTGTCCCGCCTAGGACTGGGGACGATGACGTGGGGACGTGACACGAGCGCCGAGGAGGCCGCCGCGCAGCTCCGCATGTTCGCCGAGGCCGGCGGAACGCTCATCGACACCGCGGACGTCTACACGGGCGGCGAGGCCGAACGGCTGATCGGGCGGCTGATCCGCGACTCGGTGCCGCGCTCGGAGCTGGTGCTGTCCACCAAGGCCGTGCTCACCCCGGCCGGCCGCCGGCCGCGCGACGCCTCCAGGAAGCATCTGATCGCCGCCATCGACGCCTCGCTGACCCGTCTCGGCGTCAACGAGGTGGACCTGTGGCAGTTGCACGCCTTCGACCCGGACGTCCCGCTGGAGGAGACCCTGGCCGCCGTGGACGCCATCGTGTCCTCCGGCCGGGCCGCCTACGCCGGGGTCTGCGACTACGCGGGCTGGCAGCTCGCGGCGGCGGCCGTCGGCCAGCGGGCGGTCTCCGGCCGGGTGCCGATCGTCGCCGCCCAGGTCGAGTACTCGCTTCTGGCCAGGGAGGCCGAGCGCGAGCTGCTCGGCGCCGCCGAGCACGTCGGCGCGGGCGTGCTGGCCTGGTCGCCGCTCGGCCGCGGGGTCCTCACCGGCAAGTACCGCACGGGCATCCCCGCCGACTCCCGCGCCGCGACCCCGCACTTCGCCGACTTCGTCAAGCCCTACCTGGACGAGCGGTGCCGCCGGGTCGTGGAGTCGGTGACGACCGCGGCCGACGGGCTCGGGGTCTCGCCGCTGTCGGTCGCCCTGTCGTGGGTCCGCGACCAGCCGGGGGTCGCCTCCGCCATCGTCGGCGCCCGCACCCACGCCCAGCTGGCCGGGGTGCTCCAGGCCGAGGATCTGACGCTGCCCGTGGAGATAAGGGAGGCGCTCGACGATGTCTCGGCCGACTGAGGCGCGCCGGGGACGGAAGAGGACACGGGATCACGCACGGAAACCGAACGAGAATTCCTTTCGCGTATCACTAGTCGATACCGAATCGCAACTTTCCGTGGAAAAGACGAGCTCCCCCACAAAACTGTCAAGGGGTGACGGGAGGGGTGCCCGGATCCCGGCGAGGCGCGTTGGCGGGAGGGCATGCGGGTGTCAGCGAGGGGGCCGTCGTTGATGTCTCAAGGGGGACGTGTGCTAACTGCGATCTCTGCCGGTGCGCTGGCACTGGCGCTGGGCGGCGGGATCCCCGTGGTCGTGGCCGCACCGGTGAGCGCCGCATCGCGGCTGGACGACTGTCCGCAGAAGGGGGTGCTGGGCACGGTCACCGGGGGGATCTGCAAGACCGTGGACACCCTCGGCGACGTCGTGAGCGGGATCGCCGAGGACCTCCCCGCCCCGCTGCCCAAGATCCTCGAAGCCCCCGCGAAGCCGGCCGAGAACGGCGCCGGCGACACCGCGAGGGCCGGCGACACCGCGGCGGTCACCTCACGGACACCGGACCCCACCGCCGCGCCCGCGCCGCACCCGATCGAGGAGTCGGAGAAATCGGAGAACGGCGACCTGCTGCCCAAGGTCCTCGGCGGGGTCTGCCTTCCCCTGGCGGCCTCCTCCGAGTGCGCCGGCCCGCCGGTCTCCGCCACTCCCGAACCCTCCGGCGGCACCGCGCCCCCCGAGCAGACGGCCCAGCCGTCCGGGTCACCGACTCCCAGCCCGTCGCCGACTCCCAGCCCGGAGCCCACGAGGGAGAAGTCCGCGCCGCTGCCGGTCAGGCGTCCCCTGCCGCCGGAGACCCGGACCCTCACCACGGACGTGGGCGAACCGGTGGTCCCCGAGCCGCCCCCCGTGGTCGACGCCGAGGCGCCCCGGGTGGAGCTGCTGTGGCCGGGCCCCCTGATGCAGCAGTTCCAGGAGCAGATGCCGGAGCGGCAGCCGCTCAAGCCCACCCGGTCGTCCGACGCGCAGGGCACGGTGCTCAGCACGGCGCTGCTGATCGCGGCGATCCTCGCCGTCCGCCTGCTGTACAGCAGGCGGACGGGAGAGGAGTCCATGCCGTTCGAGCCGCTCCGGATGGGGCGGCACCGGGTGGCCTAGCGGGTGCTAGGCGCCGATCGCGTGCACGCCGCCGTCGACGTGGACGATCTCACCGGTCGTGGCCGGGAACCAGTCCGACAGCAGGGCGACGCACGCCTTGGCCGCCGCGGTCGGGTCGTTGATGTCCCAGCCGAGCGGCGCCTTGGCGGGCCAGCTCTCCTCGAACTCGGTGAAGCCGGGAATGCTCCTGGCAGCCATGGTCCGGATCGGACCGGCGGCCACCAGGTTGACCCGGATGCCGTGCTTGCCGAGATCGCGGGCCAGGTAGCGGGAGCAGGACTCCAGGCCGGCCTTCGCCACGCCCATCCAGTCGTAGACCGGCCAGGCCTTGGTGGCGTCGAAGTCGAGGCCGACGACCGCGCCGCCCTCCTTCATCAGCGGAAGCGCGGCCACCGCGAGCGACTTGAACGAATACGTGGAGACCTGGACGGCTGTCGCCACGTCCTCCCACGAGGTGTTCAGGAAGTTGCCGCCGAGTGCGCTCTGCGGGGCGAACCCGATGGCGTGCACCACGCCGTCCAGGCCGTCCACGTGCTCGCCGACCCGGTCGGCGAGGGATTCGAGGTGCTCGGCGCTGGTGACGTCGAGCTCCAGCACCGGAGGCGGCTCGGGGAGCCGCTTGGCGATGCGCTCGACCAGGCTGAGGCGGCCGAAGCCGGTCAGCACGACCTTCGCGCCCTGCTCCTGGGCCAGCTTGGCCACGGAGAAGGCGATGGATGCGTCGGTCAGCACCCCGGTGATCAGAAGCCGCTTGCCTTCAAGGATTCCCATGAGTGCCGTTCCTCATCTGGTGTGTCGGTTCGTGTGTTCCAACGGGCGGGATCGGTCCGCCGCCCACCTCCCGTCTCCTGGCGCAGGGCGGGAGACCGCTCTCGCCGGGAGGCGGGGGACGTCAGGTCAGTGACCCATTCCCAGTCCGCCGTCCACGGGGATGACGGCGCCGGTGATGTAGGAGGCGTCCGCGCTCGCCAGGAAGGCGACCACCTTCGCGACCTCCTCGGGAGTGGCCTGCCTCCCGAGCGGGATGGACTTGCGGATCTGCTCCTGATAGGCCGCGTCCAGCTCGGCCGTCATGTCGGTCTCCACGAAGCCCGGGGCGACGACGTTGACCGTGATGCCGCGCGAGCCCAGCTCCCGGGCCGCCGAGCGGGCGAAGCCGATCATGCCCGCCTTGGAGGCGGCGTAGTTGGTCTGCCCGGCCGAGCCGAGCATGCCGACCACCGAGGAGATCAGCACGATGCGGCCGCGCTTGAGCCGCAGCATGCCGCGCGTGGCGCGCTTGGCCACCCGGTAGGCGCCGGTGAGGTTGGCGTCGATGACGTCGGTGAAGGTCTCCTCCTTCATCATCGGCAGCAGCGTGTCCTTGGTGATGCCGGCGTTGGCCACCAGCACCTCGACCGGGCCGTGCTCGGCCTCGACCTTCCCGAACGCCGCGTCCACGTCGGCCATGCTGGTCACGTCGCAGCGCACGCCGAACAGCCCCTCGGGGGGCTCTCCGGAGCGGTAGGTCACGGCGACGGCGTCACCGGCCCTGGCGAGTTCGCGGGCGATCGCGAGGCCGATGCCGCGATTGCCACCGGTTATGAGAACAGATCGAGCCATGGAGCTGACGTTATCGTCTATCCGGGGGTAACCCTCTTGTTCGGGGGGGACAAGATCGCAGGGTTAGGATCGTCGACATGCGCCAGATCGATTCCGACTTTCTCGCCCTGCCCCTGAGGCAACTGGCGGACGCGGCTCTGCAGCGCGCCCGTGACCTCGGCGCCGAACACGCCGACTTCCGGCTCGAGCGCGTCCGCGCGGAGACCCTCCGCCTGTCCGACGCCTCGCTCGAAGGCTCCATCGACGCCGACGACCTCGGCTACGCCGTACGGGTCGTCAAGAACGGCACCTGGGGTTTCGCGGCCGGCATCGAGCTGACCCCCGAGGCCGCGGTCAAGGTCGCCGAGCAGGCGGTGGAGGTGGCCGTCATCTCCGCGGCCGTCAACCGCGAGCCCATCGAGCTGGCCCCCGAGCCTGTCCACTCCGACGTCACCTGGGTCTCCTCCTACGAGATCGACCCCTTCGATGTGCCGATGCGCGACAAGGTCGCGCTGCTCGCCGACTGGTCGGGCGGCCTGCTGAGAGACGCGCGCGTGAACCACGTCCAGGCCTCGCTGATGCAGGTCAAGGAGCAGAAGTTCTACGCCGACACGGCCGGCACCTCCACCACCCAGCAGCGGGTGCGCGTGCACCCCGAGCTGGAGGCGATGAAGGTCCAGGACGGCCGCTTCGAGTCGATGCGCACGCTCGCCCCGCCGGTCGGCCGGGGATACGAGTACCTCACCGGCCCCACCTGGGACTTCCCCGGCGAGCTCGCCCGCATTCCCGAACACCTCCAGGAGAAGTTCGGCGCCCCCTCCGTCGAGGCGGGGCGGTACGACCTGGTCGTCGACCCGTCCAACCTGTGGCTGACGATCCACGAGTCCGTCGGGCACGCCACCGAGCTGGACCGGGCCCTCGGCTACGAGGCGGCCTACGCCGGCACCAGCTTCGCCACCTTCGACCGGCTCGGCACGCTGGCGTACGGCTCGCCGGCGATGAACGTGGTCGGCGACCGTACGACCGAACACGGCCTGTCCACGATCGGCTACGACGACGAGGGCGTGGCGACCAGGGAGTTCGACATCGTCTCGGGCGGCGTCCTGGTCGGCTACCAGCTCGACCGGCGGATGGCGCTGCTGAAGGGCATGGGCGCCTCCAACGGCTGCGCCTTCGCCGACTCCCCCGGGCACATGCCGATCCAGCGCATGGCCAACGTCTCGCTGCGGCCCGCCCCCGACGGCCCCTCCACCGAGGAGCTGATCTCCGGGGTGGACCGCGGCATCTACGTCGTGGGCGACAAGAGCTGGTCCATCGACATGCAGCGCTACAACTTCCAGTTCACGGCCCAGCGCTTCTACAGGATCGAGAACGGCCGGCTCGCCGGTCAGCTCCGCGACGTCGCCTACCAGGCCACGACCACCGACTTCTGGCGGTCGATGGAGGCCGTCGGCGGGCCGCAGACCTACGTGCTGGGCGGCGCGTTCAACTGCGGGAAGGGCCAGCCGGGCCAGGTCGCCCCCGTCAGCCACGGCTGCCCGTCCGCGCTCTTCCGCGACGTGCGCATCCTCAACACCGTGCAGGAGAGTGGCAGTTGAGCGAGCAGCGCGTGCGACCAGACGGACCCGACGGACCCGGCACACCGGCGACCGCCTCGACGAGCGGTGAGGACAGGAGTGGGATGAGCCCTCAGGAGATGATCGAGAAGGTTCTGGACCTCTCCACGGCCGACGACGTCGTCGTCATCGTGGACGAGGGCTCCAGCGCCAACCTGCGGTTCGCGGGCAACACCCTCACCACCAACGGCGTGTCCCGCTCCTCGCAGCTCACCGTGATCTCGATCGTGGGCCGGGGTGTGGGCGTGGTGTCACGGGCGGCGGTCCGCCCCGAGCAGCTCGCCGACATCGTCGCGGCGGCCGATCACGCCGCGGAGGACGCCCAGCCGTCCGAGGACGCCCGGCCGCTGGTCGAGGGCGGCCGTTCCTCCGACTGGGACGCCCCCGCCGACCCCACCTCGATCGGGGTGTTCGGCGAGTTCGCGCCCGCGCTCGGCAGGGCCTTCGCCACGGCCGAGGCGGGCGGGCGCAAGCTGTACGGCTTCGCCGAGCACATCGTCACCACGACCTTCCTGGGCACCTCCACCGGAACCCGGCTCCGCCACACCCAGCCCACCGGCCGCCTGGAACTCAACGCCAAGTCCCCGGACATGAAGCGTTCCGCGTGGACGGGCGTGGCCACCCGCGACTTCACCGACGTGGACGTGGCGGCGCTGGACGCCTCGCTGGCCCAGCGCCTCGAATGGGCGAAGAAGCGGATCGACCTGCCCGCGGGCCGGTACGAGACGCTGCTCCCGCCGAGCGCGGTGAGCGACCTGATGATCTATCTCTACTGGAAGGCCGGAGCCCGCGACGCGCTCGAGGGTCGCACGGTCTTCTCCAGCCCCGGGGGCGGGACCCGCGTCGGGGAGGCCCTCTCCGAGCTGCCGATCAACCTGTCCGCCGTCCCCGCCGCCCCGGGCATCGAGTGCGCGCCGTTCGTGGTGGCGCACGCCTCCAGCCGGCAGAGTTCGGTGTTCGACAACGGCCTGCCCCTGGAGCCCACCGACTGGATCGCCGGCGGCAGGCTGACGAACCTGCTGCAGACCCGGTACTCGGCCGAGCTGACCGGCCTGTCCGTGACTCCGGAGATCGACAATCTGGTCATGACGGGTCCCGAGGGCGGGCGCTCGCTGGAGGAGATGATCGCCTCCACCGAGCGCGGCCTGCTTCTCACCTGCCTGTGGTACATCCGCGAGGTGGACCCGCAGACCCTCCTGCTCACCGGACTGACCCGTGACGGCGTCTACCTGGTGGAGAACGGGGAGGTCGTGGGCGAGGTGAACAACTTCCGCTTCAACGAGAGCCCGGTCGACCTGTTGCGCCGTCTCAGCGAGGTCGGCGCCTCCGAGCAGACCCTGCCGCGCGAGTGGAACGACTACTTCACCCGCGCGATCATGCCCCCGGTCCGGGTGCCCGACTTCAACATGTCGACGGTCAGCCAGGCCAGTTAGGGCGATCCGGGGCCCGCCTCACGCGGACGCCGGCGGCCTCCGCGTGAGGCGTCTGAGCCGAATCGCCCGCCTGGACCGGACGCGGCCCTGACCCGCGCCGATCGCCTGCGGACGCCCGGAGACGGAGACGGGCGTCCGTGGCCGTCGTCACCCGGTCCGGACGGAGCGTTCGCGTCCGGACAAGGCACCGCTAAGCTTCCAATCGCCACAGCGCGCGGGGAGGCCAGCCTTGGATCGCACGGGAACGAACCTTCCCGCCGTCGGTGAGTACAACCAGACGGTCGTTCTCGACGCCATCCGCCGGCGCCCCGAGGGAATCACCCGGTCCGAGCTCGCCGCCCTGACCGCCCTGAGCGGGATGACGGTGACGAAGGTCTGCCGGCGGCTTCTCGACGCCGGTCTCGTCGACGAGCACGGCAGGCGCACGAGCGGCCCCGGCAAGCCGGCGGCGGTCGTCAAGCTGAACCCGAGCGGCGGTTTCGCGGTCGGGGTGCACATCGATCCCGCGGCGGTGACCTATGTGCTCGTCGACCTGTCCGGCACGGTCCGGGACCACTCGCGCACCGGCACCCCGACCGCGGGAGACCCGAGCGCGGTCATCAACGAGATGGCGGACGCGATCGAGGCGCTCATCGCGGGTTCCGCCGTCGACAGGTCCCGCATCCTCGGTATCGGTATCGCGTCGCCCGGCCCGGTGAACGTCGAGGACGGCGTGCTCCTGAACCCGCCGATGATGCCCAACTGGCACCGGGTGGCCTTGCGGCGCTCGCTCGCCGAGGCGACGGGCCTGCCCGTGCTGCTCGAGAAGGACGCGACGGCCGCGGTCGTCGCCGAGCTGTGGTTCGCGGGCCCCGACAGCAGCCGCGACTTCGCGTTCATGTACTACGGCACCGGTCTCGGCACCGGCCTGTCGGTGTCGGGCGAGGTCATTCGCGGCATCAGCTCCAACGCGGGCGACGGGGGCCACATCACCGTCGATCCCGACGGTCCGATGTGCACCTGCGGCCGGCGCGGCTGCGTCGGCTACATCACCGTTCCGCGGGCGCTCGTCGAACGCGCGGTGCTCGACGGCGTGCTCTCGGCGGCCGAGGCCGGCAACTTCGAGGACACGGTCGACGTGGACGCGGCGTTCAGCAGGCTGGCGGCCCTCGCCGCGGCCGGGAACCCCGCGGCGACCGCGATCCTGACCGACGCCGCGCGTTCTCTGGCACGCGCGATCGTCGTGATCGTGAACCTTCTCGACATCGACGAGGTCATCTTCGGCGGGCCGTTCTGGGCGCGCATCTCTCCGGTGATCCTCGGTGCGCTGCCGGACGCGGTGCGTAGCGATCCCGCCCTGGTTCCGCCGCATCCCATCCGGTTCGCCCAGTCCGCGATCCCCGTCGACGTCGCCGCCGTCGGGGCCGCGACTCTCGTGCTCGACAACACCTTCTCGCCCCGGCCGTCCGCCCTTCTTCTCGCGGCGGAGTGATCACCTCCACCTTTGTCCTGACAAAGTTTTGTCCCCGCAGGTGTTGCGGGCGATTATGAACACATGATTTGCTAATTCCCGCCACGGCGCTCGGCGCTGAACTGACACCGTCGCGTCCTGTCGATGCCCGCCAGAAGGCATTCCGGCATCCCCCTCGCCTGAGATGTCAACGTCGACCGGTCTAACGCCGTCACCAGTCGTTCCTCTGGAAGGAAAACATGAGCAACACCGTCACGCGCATCCGGATCGCGGGTGTCGTCATCGCCGCGGCAGCCAGTACCGCCGGACTCGCCGCGTGCTCGTCGCCCGCTCCGTCGAGCGGCAGCGCCGCAGCCGCCCCCGCGGCCGCCTGTGAGCCGGCGAAGGGCAACGTCACCCTCCAGTACTGGAACACCGTTCCGGGTATGGACCAGGTCGTCGCCCTGTGGAACCAGAAGAACCCGAACATCCAGGTCGAGATGAAGAACATCTCCACCGACCAGTACGGCACCATCGGCAACGCCCTCAAGGCGGGCAAGGCGCCGGAGCTCGCCCAGGTCGGTTACGACCAGCTCCCCAGCCTGCGCACCCAGGACGCCTTCGTGGACGCCTCGGCCTGCGCGGACGCCGTCGCGGCCAAGTCGAAGTTCGTGCCGTGGACCTGGTCGCAGTCCAGCTTCGGTGACACCGGCGTGTTCGCCTTCCCGCAGGACACCGGCCCGATGGCCCTCTTCGTGCGCAGCGACATCTTCAAGAAGCACAACCTCGAGATCCCCAAGACCTGGGACGAGTACGCGGCGGACGCGCAGAAGCTGCACGACGCGGACCCCAACCTCAGCATCACGTTCTTCGACCCGAACAACGCCGAGTTCTTCAACGGACTCCTCTGGCAGAACAACGCCAAGATGTACGGCTACTCCGGCGACAAGTGGCACGTCACCGTCGAATCCGACCAGAGCAAGCAGGTCGCCGAGTACTGGCAGAAGCTGATCGACGCCAAGCTCGTCCGCACCGACCTCGCCCACGGTTCGACCCCGATGTACGCCGCGTACCAGAAGAACCAGATCGCCAGCTACGTCGGCGCCGCCTGGGGCTACAGCATGTTCCGCGACAACCTGCCCGACCAGTCCGGCAAGTGGTCGATCGTCCCGATGCCGACGTGGGGCTCGAGCGCCGCGTCCGGCGACTGGGGCGGATCCACCGTCGCGTTCATGAAGGGCAACACGCACCTGTACGAGTCGGTCAAGTTCAACTCCTGGCTGAACACCGACCCGGAGGCCCTCGCCCTGGAGAACAAGCTGGGCGGCCTCTACCCGGCGGCCACCGCCGGGCTGGAGCTTCCCGCGCTCTCGGAAGGCGTCCCGTACTACGGCAACGAGAAGATCTTCGACGTCTTCGCCGAGTCGTCGAAGAACATCGACACCTCCTTCGCCTGGGGCCCCACCCAGAAGACGGTGAACCTGGCGCTTCAGGACGCGCTGGCCAAGGCGGCAGCCGGCGACGGCAAGCTCGCCGACGCGCTCTCGGCCGCCCAGGCGTCCGCACTGAAATCGATGCAGGATCTGGCGATCCCGGCTGTCGCGGGCAACTGACCGCGGCATGACTGACACCGCAACCCGCGCGACCCGCGTGGTGGCGACGCCCGGAGGCCGCAGTCGTCACAACGGCGGCGGCCCCCGGGCGGGCACCATCGCCGCCTTTCTGATCCCGTTCTTCCTCCCGTTCGTGCTGTTCTACCTGGTGCCGATCGCCTACGCGATCTGGCAGAGCTTCCTCGTCGTGCGCCGCACCGGTGGCCAGTACGGCACGTCGTACACGACCTTCGGTGGCTTCGAGCAGTACGTTCAGGTGTTCCAGAACACGGAGTTCTGGAACAGCATCGGGCGCATCGGACTGTTCGGCATCGTGCAGGTGCCGGTCATGCTGTTCATCGCGCTGATCATCGCGCTGCTGCTCGACACTCCCCTGCTGAAGCTCAAGGCGTTCTTCCGCATCGCGGCGTTCATGCCGTACGCCGTGCCCGGCGTCATCGCCGCGATCATGTGGTCGTTCCTCTACTCGCCGCAGCTCAGTCCCCTCGTCGATCTGCTGAAAGCCATCGGCCTCCAGCCCGACTTCCTCGGCCCGGGCGCCGTGCTGTGGTCGGCGGCGAACGTCTCCACCTGGCTGTGGACCGGCTACAACATGCTGATCATGTTCTCGGCGCTGCAGGCGATCCCGCAGGAGCTCTACGAGGCCGCCAAGCTCGACGGTGCGAGCAACTGGGCGATCGCGTGGCGGATCAAAGTCCCGATCATCGCTCCGTCGATCATCCTCACCACGGTGTTCTCGATCATCGGCACGCTGCAGCTCTACGCCGAGCCGGCCGTACTGCGCCAGATCTCCTCGAACATCTCGAGCACGTTCACCCCGAACATGCTCGCGTACGCGGTGGCCTCCGGGAACAACTACCAGCAGGCGGCGGCGATCTCCGTGGTCATCGCCGTCATCACCTTCGTCTTGAGCTTCGGGTTCATGCGACTGACCTCGAAGAGGGCCGGACTGTGAGCAACCAGACCCCGACCCGCGAGAGCCGCGTCAGCCGTACGGCCGCCATGGCCCTGATGTTCCTCCTGGCGATCTACTTCCTGCTGCCGCTCTACTTCCTGATCGTCGCGGCGACGAAACCGCAGGGCGACCTCGCCTCCACCTTCGGGCTGACGTTCTCGCACTTCGACCTGTTCACGAACCTGAGCACCCTGTTCACCCGCAGCGACGGCATCTTCGGGCGGTGGGCTCTGAACAGCGTGATCTACGCGGTGCTGGGCGCGGCCGTCGGCACCCTGATCTCCGCGCTGTGCGGCTACGCGCTCGCCAAGTTCAAGTTCCGGGGCCGCGAGTTCCTGTTCTCCGTCATCCTCGGCGGCGTCCTCGTCCCCACCACCGCGCTCGCGCTCCCGCTGTTCCTGCTGTTCTCGGCGACCGGGATCGTCAACACCTACCTCGCGGTGTTCCTGCCCAGCATCGTCAGCCCGTTCGGCGTCTACCTCGCCCGCATCTTCACCGCCGCCGCCGTCCCCGAGGAGATCCTCGAGTCGGCGCGCCTGGACGGCGCCGGCGAGTTCCGCACGTTCTTCTCGGTGGCGCTCAAGCTGCTGACGCCGTCGCTGGTGACCATCTTCCTGTTCCAGTTCGTCGCCATCTGGAACAACTTCTTCCTGCCGATGGTGATGCTGCAGAAGGAGTCGCTCTTCCCGATCACGCTCGGCCTCTACCAGTGGAACGGCCAGACCGCCCGTGCCCCGCTTCTCCAGGAATCCGTGATCACCGGCTCGCTGGTCTCGATCGTGCCCGTGATCATCTTGTTCATCCTCCTCCAGCGGTTCTGGCGCACCGGGCTCGCCTCCGGCTCGATCAAGTGACTCCGTACCACCGCCCCCCTGTCTCCCACGTTCCCACCAGCAGAAGGTCCCCTCTCCCCATGCAGAACTCCGCCGTCTTCGTGCCCCATTTCCACTGGGACCGGGAATGGTACGAGCCTTTCCAGGTGTTCCGGCACCGGCTTGTCACCGCTCTCGACACCGTGCTGGAGACGGCCGAGGCGAACCCGGACTTCCGGTTCACCGTCGACGGGCAGATGGCCGCGATCGAGGACTACCTGGAGATGCGGCCGGAGAACCGCGATCGCGTCGCGGCCCTGGTCGCCGGCGGCCGGCTCGCCATCGGGCCGTGGCTCATCCTGCTCGACGAGTTCCTGTGCTCCGGCGAGACCATCGTGCGCAACCTGCAGATGGGGTGGGCGGCGGCGGCGGACCTCGGGGGCTCGATGCCCATCGGCTACCTGCCGGACATGTTCGGCCACGTCGCGCAGATGCCGCAGATCCTGGCGCGCGCCGGAATCGAGCACGCGGCGCTGTGGCGCGGGGTTCCCGGCTCCGTCGACGGTCACGCCTTCCGCTGGCGCGCTCCCGACGGCTCCGAGGTGCGCACCGAGTTCCTCTTCGACGGCTACGACAACGGCCTCGACGTCCTGCTGATCCCCGACCAGATCAGGCGCGCGCTCGGCGAGTACGCGGAGATGACGGCCGAGCGGTGGGGCGGCGACCCGGTGCTCGCGATGGCCGGCACCGACCACAACGCGCCCGACCCGCACCTCGCGGCCTGGCTGCGGCGAGCGTCCAGCGACGAGCGCCCCATCACCATCGCGACGCTCGACGAGTACATCCGCAAGCATGTGCGCGACGAGGTCTCCGCCGTCGTCACCGGTGAGCTGCGCAGCCACGTGCGCGGCAACATCCTCCCGGGCGTGCTCTCCGTACGGCTCGGGCTCAAGCAGCGGATGGCCGTCGCCGAGCGCACCATCGACCACGCCGAGCGGGTGAATGCTCTGTGGTCCCGGCGCGACGACTCGCCGTTCCTCTCGCTCGCGTGGCACAAGATCATCGAGTCGTCCGCGCACGACTCGGTCGTCGGCTCCGGCACCGACGAGACCTCCGACCAGGTCGAGGCGCGTCTCGCCGAGGCCACGCACGCCGCGCGGGCGGTCCGGGACGCGGCCCTCGCCGAGCCCGCCGCCCTGGTGCCGAGCGACGGCTACCTGGTCGCCAACCCGCTGCCGTTCCCGCGCGCGGCACTGGTCGAGGTGGACGTCGTGGCCCCGCCCGAGGGAACCGTTCTGGTCGCGACCGCCGCCGACGGCTCGGCGCGTCCCGTGCAGCTGACCTCGCAGGCCCCGACCGTGCTCAGCGACGAGCGCATGGACGCCTCGCGGCTCGAACGCGTGCTGCGCCGCATCCACCGCCGCGAGCTCTTCGGCCGTCTGATCGACCACTACGAACTCACCCCGGGATCGCTCGTCTTCCACCTCGCAGAGGTGCCGGCCGGCGGACCGTTCGACCTGCTGATCCTGCGCCGGGAGGTCGCCGCCGCGGCCGCCGCGCATCCGGGTGAGTGGAGGGTGCTGACGCTGGAGGAGGCCCGCGCGACCGCGCTTGTGCCCGTGAACGTCCCCGCCTCCGGGCTTGCGAGCTTCCGGGTCGAACCGAGCGACCAGGCCGCCGTGCGGCCGACGACGTTCGCACCCGCGACGGCGACGGCCCGCGCGCTCTCGAACGGACTGGTCGAGGTCGCGATCGCCGCCGACGGCACCCTGGACGTGACCGGGACCGACGGCACCGTGCTGCACGGAGTCGGCCGCCTCGTCGACGGCGGTGACCGCGGCGACAGTTACAACTACGCTCCGCCGGCACAGGACGTGCTCGTGTCGGAGCCGGCGGAGGTCGCCGTCGAGATCCTCGAGAACGGCCCGCTGCGTTCGAGGACGCGGGTCACCCGCGTCTACGAATGGCCTGCCGCTCTCTCCTCCGAACGCGACCTGCGCGACGGCCGGACCGTGCCGACCCCGGTGGAGACCCTCGTGGAGGTGCGCGCGGGTGAGCCGTTCGTCCGCGTCTCCACGTCGTTCCTGAACTCCTCCGCCGACCACCGGCTGCGCTTCCACGTGCCGCTGCCCGAGCCGGCGTCCGTGTCCGCGTCCGCCGGGCAGTTCGCCGTCACCGAGCGTGGGCTCACCGCCGAGGGCGGCTGGGGCGAATACCCGATCCCGACCTTCCCCGCGAGCTCGTTCGTGTCGGCCGGCGCCGCCAACGTGCTGCTCGACCACGCCACCGAGTACGAACTCGTCGAAGACGGCTCCGAGCTGGCCATCACACTGCTGCGCGCGATCGGCTCGATCAGCGTCAACATCCATCCGCTCCGTGACGAGCCCGCGGCGAGCGAGATCCCCGCACCGGGCGCTCAGGATCTCGGCGTGCGCATCGAGAACCGTTTCGCCGTCGTGCCCTCGGCCACCGGCTGGCGGGGCGCGAACGCGGTCGCTCTCGCCGAGGACTTCCGCAACGACGTGCTGGTCGCCCGCGGGACCGCGCCCGCCGGGGACCGGCTGCCCGCCGACGCGACCGGCCTGCGGGTCGACGGCACGGACGTCCTCGTCTCGAGCATCCGCCGCGTCGCCGACGCCGATCGCGGCGCCGGCACCGAGATACGGCTGGCCGCGATGAGCGACACGGGATCGGCCGTCCGCGTGACCGGCGCGTTCACCGAAGCCACCACGGTCGACCTGCTCGGCCGGCCGCTCTCCGCGGCGCCGGTCTCGGACGGACTCGAACTCGCCCTCGGCCCATGGGAGATTCGAACGGTCGTGGTCCGGTAGACAGCCGTCATCAAGAAAGAGTTGTGACCTCGTGCCTTCTCACCTTTCCGCGTATGTTTCGGACACCGCACCGGGGCGGGGCGCGCTGCGCGCGGCGCGCTCGTGGCTGCACTCCGACGCCCCCTCTCTCTCGCTGAACGGGCTCTGGCGTTTCCGCCTGTCGCCGACGGTGCCGGCGGCCGAGGACTTCGCGGCCGGAGACTTCGACGACGGCGGCTGGGACGACGGCGGCTGGGACGACATCCCGGTGCCCTCCCACTGGGTGCTCCAGGGTGACGGGGCCTACGGCCGGCCGATCTACACGAACGTGCAGTTCCCGTTCCCGATCGACCCGCCCCATGTCCCGGACGAGAACCCCACCGGCGACTATCGCCGCCACTTCGACCTGCCCTCCGACTGGTCGGAGGCCGAGCGCGTCGTGCTGCGGTTCGACGGTGTCGAGTCGCTCTTCACGGTGTGGGTGAACGGTGACGAGATCGGCGGCGCGAGCGGCAGCCGGCTCGCCCATGAGTTCGACGTGACGTCGTCGCTGCGCCCGGGCGACAACGTCGTCGCCGTGCGCGTGCACCAGTGGTCGGCGGCCAGCTACGTCGAGGACCAGGATCAGTGGTGGCTGCCGGGCATCTTCCGCGACGTCACCGTGATCGCACGGCCGGCCGGGGGCATCGAGGACGTCTGGCTGCGAACCGGGTTCGACGATGGGCGCGGGCAGGTCGAGACGGAGATCACCGCCGACGCGGCGGCGTTCCCGGTCACCCTTCGCCTGCCCGAACTCGGCGTCGAGCAGGTCTGGGCGACGGCGGCCGACGTGGCCCCGTTCGACGTCGACGGTGTGGAGCCCTGGTCGGCCGAGCGGCCTCGCCTGTACGACGTCACCGTGTCGACGGCCGCGGAGAGCATCGCCCTGCGGGCGGGTTTCCGCACGGTCGAGATCCGCGGCGACCGGTTCCTGGTCAACGGCCGCCGCGTCGTGTTCCACGGGATGAACCGCCACGAGACCCACCCCGAGCGCGGCCGCGTCTTCGACGAGGAGCACGCCCGCGAGGACCTCGCCCGCATGAAGCGGTTCAACGTGAACGCGATCCGCACCAGCCACTACCCGCCGCATCCACGGCTGCTCGACCTCGCCGACGAGCTCGGGTTCTGGGTCGTCCTCGAATGCGATCTCGAGACGCACGGCTTCGACAAACTCGACTGGGCCGGCAACCCGAGCGACGACCCCGCGTGGCGTGAGGTGTACCTCGACCGCATCCGGCGCACCGTCGAACGGGACAAGAACCATCCCAGCATCGTGATCTGGTCGCTCGGCAACGAAGCGGGAACCGGGGCCAACCTCGCCGCGATGTCGGCCTGGGTCCACGCCCGCGACGCCGGACGGCCCGTGCACTACGAAGGCGACCACGCCGGCGAGTACACCGACGTCTACTCACGGATGTACTCCTCGGTGCTCGAGACCGAGCAGATCGGCACCGACGGCTCACGCGCGCCGCTGCTGAACTGCACCCCCGCGCAGGGCGCCCGGCAGCGCACCAGGCCGTTCCTGCTCTGCGAGTACGCCCACGCGATGGGCAACGGGCCGGGAGCGCTCGACCAGTACGAGGCGCTGGTGCACGAGCATCCGCGGCTGCACGGCGGCTTCGTCTGGGAATGGCGCGATCACGGCATCCTGACGACGACCCCGGACGGGACGCCCTTCTACGCGTACGGCGGCGACTTCGGAGAGGTCGTCCACGACGGCAACTTCGTGATGGACGGAATGCTGCTGAGCGACGACGTCCCGACCCCGGGCCTCCACGAGTACAAGGCGGTCGTGGCGCCGGTCCGCTTCGCCTTCGACGGCGACGAGGTCGAGATCGCCAACCTGCGGCACTCGGCCGACACGTCCGACCTGCGCTTCCGCTGGCGCGTCGAGCACGACGGGACGCTCGTGGACTCCGGGGACCTCCAGGTCCCCGTCGTCGCGGCGGGCGGGTCGGCGCGGGTGCCGCTTCCGCGGATCCCGGTGACGCGGGACGCGGAGACCTGGCTCACCGTCGACGCGATACTGGCGGCCGGGACCGCCTGGGCCCCCGGCGGGCATGTGATCGCGACCGCCCAGCTGGACCGTTCGACGCCTCGTCCCGCGCCTGCCGTCCGGCACCGGACCGACTGGCGGCGGAGCGACGGAACGCTGACGCTGGGAATCGCCGAGTTCGCCGGCGGGTCCCTCGTGCGTCTCGCCGGCCGCGCGGTGGCGGGCCCGCGGCTGGAGTTGTTCCGCGCCCCCACCGACAACGACGAAGGCGCGTCCCAGGAGGTCGAGGAGAGCGACGCGAGTATCGCCGGGGTCTCCAACGCCGAGCTGTGGCGTCGCGACGGTCTCGACCGGCTGACCACGCGGCGCCTGTCCGTGGAGCGCACCGCGGACGCCCTGCGGACGACCTCCAAGGTCTCGGCGGCGAACTCCGCCCTGTCGGTGATCGTGGAGTCCGTCTGGTCGCTTGAGGGCGACGAGCTCGAACTGCGTGTGGAGATCGAGCCCTCGAGGGGCTGGGCGACGGTGTGGCCGCGGATCGGGATCCGTTTCGATCTGCCCGACGGCGCGGCCCCCGTCGACGGCGCCGAGTGGTTCGGTCTCGGCCCGCTGGAGTCCTACCCCGACAGTCTCCGCGCGGCACGCACCGGCCGCTTCTCCTCCGCCGTCGGCGACCTCTCCGTCGGCTACGCGCGACCCCAGGAGACCGGGCACCGCTCCCGGCTGCGGCAGCTGACGCTGACGAGCGCCGGCACCGAGGTGCTCCGCATCGCGGCGTTCCCGGACACGCGCGGGCGCCGCCCCGGCTTCACGCTCAGCCGCCACACCCCACAGCAGATCGCACAGGCCGGACACCCGTTCCAGCTTCCGGATTCGACGACGAGTCACCTGATCGTCGACGCGGCCCAGCACGGGCTCGGCTCACGGGCCTGTGGCCCGGACGTGTGGCCCGAGTTCGCGCTTCGCCCCGAGGCTCGCACGATCAGGCTGCGCATCGCGGCGGGCTAGCCACGCGGTCCACCGCGTCCACGGCGCCACTGGGGAGCGGGCGAGCCGTACGCCGCCCGCTTCCCGGTCGCGCGGCGGCGCCGCGGCCGATCGAGACGCCCCGCCCGGCTCTCGGCGAGCCGGGCGGGATCTCGCGCGCGAGCATGACATTAAGACAGTATGTCAGGACAAAGTATTGACGTAGTATGTGGTCATCGGGCACGCCACCCCCCATCGTCGGATGCCGGAACAGGCCTCATGCCACAGCGGGCACGACCCAATCACGTATCGAAATGGGGATCACGAATGCGCATCGGGCTAGCGGGCGCCGGACGGATAGGCGCCTTCCATGCCAGGACCCTGGCGGCTCTCGACTTCGTCGACGAGCTCGTCGTGACGGACGCCGACCTCGGGGCGGCCAAGACCCTCGCCGACGAGCTCGGGGCCGACGTCGCCCCGGACACCGAGGCGCTGCTCGCGTCGGGCGTCGACGGCTTCGTGATCGCCGCGGCCACCCCCGCCCACGCACCGCTTTTGCGTCAGAGCATCGCCGCGGGGGTGCCCACCTTCTGCGAGAAGCCGGTGGCCTCCACTCTCGCGGAGACCATCGGCCTGGCCGACCTCGTCGCGTCCACCGGCGTGCAGGTGCACGTCGGCTTCCAACGACGGTTCGACGCCGGCTACCGGCGGGCGCGCGCCGCGGTGGAGTCCGGGGAGCTCGGGTTCATCCACAGCATCAGGGCCAACACCCACGACCAGGCCCCGCCGCACGCGTCCTACGTCCCGACCTCCGGCGGCATCTTCCGCGACTGCAACGTGCACGACTTCGACATCCTCCGGTTCGTCACCGGGCGGGAAGTGGCCTCCGTCTACGCGACGGGCGCCAACAAGGGCGCCGACTTCTTCTCCGCGGCCGGTGACGTCGACACCGCCGGAGCCCTGCTGACCCTGGACGACGGCACGATCGCCTTGATCTCCTCGACCCGCTACAACGGCGCCGGCCACGACGTCCGCATGGAGGTCCACGGCGAGAAGGGCACGATCGCCGTCGGGCTGGACCACTCGCTGGCGATGCGCTCCGCCGAGGAGGGCGTCGACTTCCCCAGGGGTCCCCAGAAGTGGTCGTTCATGGAGCGCTTCCTCCCCGCGTACCAGGCCGAGCTCACCGCGTTCGCGGAGGTCGTCCGCGGCGAGCGGACCTCCCCCTGCACCGTCCGCGACGCGCTCGAGGCCTCCCGCATCGCCGAGGCGTGCGAGCTCTCCCGGGCGGAGCGCAGGCCCGTCGCCCTTTTCGAGATCAAGGGAATCTGAGGACATGACCGCTGTGAGCACCGCAAGCATCCCGTCGTCGGGCGACCGCCGCCCGGTGGCCGATCGCGTCGCCGGAGCGCCCATCTCCTGGGGCGTCTGCGAGGTCCCCGGCTGGGGGTTCCAGCTCGAACCGGACACCGTGCTGCGCCAGATGCGCGAACTCGGCCTGAGCGCCACCGAGTTCGGCCCGGACGGCTTCCTGCCCGACGACCCCCAGGCCAAGGCGGCGACGCTGGCCGGCCACGGGCTGAAGGCGGTCGGGCAGTTCGTCCCCGTGATCCTGCACGACCCGGGCCACGACCCCCTCCCCGAGGTCGAGCGCGCCATGGAAGGGCTGGTCGCGGCCCAGGCCTCCACCGTCGTCATCGCCGCCGCCACCGGCCAGGAGGGCTACGACGACCGCCCGGTCCTCGACGACTCCGGCTGGTCGGCCCTGCTGGGCAACCTCGACCGCATCACCGACGCCGCCGCGGCCCACGGGCTCGTCGCCACCCTGCACCCCCACGTCGGCACGATGATCGAGAGCGGCGAGGAGACCGAGCGGGTGCTCACCGGCAGCCGCGTCGGCCTGTGCCTCGACACCGGGCACCTCCTCATCGGCGGCGGCGACCCCGTCGCCATCGCCCAGAGCAACCCCGGGCGGATCGTCCACACCCATCTGAAGGACGTCCGGGTCGACTGGGCCAGGCGCGTGCGGTCCGGCGACGTGACCTACACCGAGGCCGTGGCCGGCGGCATGTACGTCCCGCTCGGCGAGGGCGACGTCGACATCAGCGCCATCGTGGCCGCGCTCGAAGGCAGTGGGTACGCGGGGTGGTACGTCCTCGAGCAGGACACCATCCTCACCGGCCCGCCGGCCGCCGGAGGCCCGGACCCGGTGGCGGACGTGCGGGCGAGCATCGCGCACCTGCTCGCCGTGGCGGGCGACCCGAGCACCGCGGGGGCATGACCGATGGCCCCAGCGGCATACGATCTCGTGGCCATGGGCCGGGTCGGGGTGGACATCTACCCGCTCGACTCCGGCGTGGGTCTCGAGGACGTCGAGCGCTTCGGGAAGTTCCTCGGCGGCAGCGCGACCAACGTGACGGTGGCCGCGGCCCGGTACGGACACCGGTCCGCGATCATCACGCGCACCGGCCGGGACCCGTTCGGCCGATATGTCCACCGGGCGCTGCGTGACTTCGGCGTCGACGACACGTTCGTCACGGAGGTCGACGGCCCGCCGACGCCGGTGACCTTCTGCGAGATCTTCCCCCCGGACGACTTCCCGCTGTACTTCTACCGCTACCCGACCGCCCCCGATCTGATGATCGAGGCGGAGGAGCTCCCGCTCGACGCGATCCGTGAGGCGTCGGTCTACTGGGCCACCGTCACCGGCCTGTCCCAGCAGCCGTCGCGCACCGCGCACTTCGCCGCCTGGGAGGCCCGCGGACGGCGGTCGCACACCGTCCTCGACCTCGACTACCGGCCGATGTTCTGGCCGGACCGCGACGAGGCCGCCGTACAGGTCGGCAGGGCCCTCGACCACGTCACCGTGGCCGTGGGCAACCGCGAGGAGTGCGAGGTCGCCGTCGGAGAGACCGAGCCGCAGCGCGCGGCGGACGCCCTGCTCGAACGCGGGGTGGAACTGGCGATCGTCAAGCAGGGCCCCAAGGGCGTGCTCGCCGTGACCGCCGACGAGCGTGTCGAGGTCCCCCCCTTCCCCGTCACGGTCGTCAACGGCCTCGGCGCCGGGGACGCCTTCGGCGGCGCGCTCGTCCACGGGCTGCGGAGCGGGTGGGATCTGCACCTCATCCTGCGGTTCGCCAACGTGGCCGGCGCCATCGTCGCCTCGAAGCTCGAGTGCTCCAGCGCGATGCCGTACGAGGCCGAGGTCGAGGCCGTCCTCGCCGGCCAGGAACATGAGGTGGAACGATGACGACGACGTCGAGCCGGACCGGCATCGCCGAGCTGACCGAGATCCGGGTGCGCGAGCCCCGGCGGATCGCCGAAGGGTGGGCCGCGAGGCGACGCCGCGAGCTCGTGGGCGAGGACGGCCGGCTGCTCATCGTGGCCGCGGACCATCCCGCCCGTGGCGCACTCGGCGTCCGCGCCGACCGCCGTGCGATGGCCTCGCGCAGCAACCTGCTGGAGCGCCTGGCCACCGCGCTGTCCCGCCCGGGCGTCGACGGCGTGCTCGGCACCCCGGACATCCTCGACGACCTGCTGCTCCTGGGCGCCCTGGAGGGCAAGGTCGCCATCGGTTCGATGAACCGGGGCGGTCTGCAGGGTTCGGTCTTCGAGCTCGACGACCGGTTCACCGCCTACACCGCCGAGGAGATCGCGGCCAGCGGTCTCGACGGCGGCAAGATGCTGACCCGGATCTGCTACGGCGACCCCGCGACCGTCGCGACGCTCGAGGCGAGCGCCCGCGCGGTCACCGGTCTGGCCGAGCGGGGCGTGATGGCGATGGTGGAACCCTTCCTGTCCGTCCGCCAGGACGGCCTCGTGCGGAACCTGCTCGACCCCGACTCGACCATCACCTCGATCCACATCGCGGCGGGGCTCGGTGCGACGAGCCGGCACACCTGGCTGAAGCTGCCGGTCGTCGACGAGCTGGAGCGGGTCATGGACGCCACCACGCTGCCGACCCTCCTGCTCGGCGGGGATCCGAGCGGGCACCCCGACGAGACGTACGCCGCGTGGGGCCGTGCGCTCGACCTGCCCGCGGTGCGCGGGCTGGTCGTGGGGCGGGCGCTGCTGTTCCCGCCGGACGGCGACGTGGCCGCGGCGGTCGACATCGCCGCGGGTCTCGTGCACGGGAGGCGGCCGTGAGCGACAACGGACGCTGGGTCCACCCCCTCGGGACGGCCGCCTCGGGCGAGTTCGAGGTGTCGATCGACGACGCCCTGGACGGGTGGACGCACACGAGCCTGCGGGTGACCACGCTGGAGCCGGCCGGTCAGGTGACCGTCGACACCGGCGACGACGAGGTCCTCGTCGTTCCCCTGCGGGGAGGCGCCGAGGTCACGGCCGTCGACCACGCGGGTGAGCGGCACGAGGCCCGGCTCACCGGGCGGGAGAGCGTCTTCGCCGGTCCGACCGACGTCGCCTACGTGCCGCGCGGGTCGCGCCTCACCGTGCGCAACCCCGGCGCGGACCGGGTGAGGGTCGCGCTCTGCGGCGCGAAGGCGGCCAAGCGGCAGGTGCCGCCGCCGTTCCGGCACGTGGCCGTCGCCGACGTCCCCGTCGAGCTCCGCGGCGCCGGTACGGCCTCGCGCGAGGTGCGCAACTTCGGCGTGCCGCAGGTGCTCGACGCAGACTCGATCATCGCCTGCGAGGTCGTCACCCCGGCCGGCAACTGGAGCTCCTACCCGCCGCACAAACACGACGAGGAGCGCGAGGGTGTCGAGACCGAGCTTGAGGAGATCTACTACTTCGAGGTCGGGACCGAGCCCGGCGGCCCGGCCCGGGGCGCCGATCCCGTCGGCTACCAGCGGGTCTACGGCACGGACGCGCGGCCCATCGACGTGCTCGCCGAGGTCCGCTCCGGTGACGTCGTCCTCGTGCCGCACGGGTGGCACGGCCCGGCGATGGCGCCTCCGGGTTACGACCTCTACTACCTCAACGTGATGGCCGGTCCCGGCGCGACCCGGGCCTGGCTGATCTGCGACGACCCCGCGCACGGATGGGTGCGGGAGTCGTGGGCCCGGCAGGACGTCGACCCCAGGCTTCCGATCGGAGGATCGCGATGACCGCGACCGCGGGGACGGTGCGCCTGACCGTGGGCCAGGCCGTCGTCCGGTTCCTTGCCAACCAGTGGAGCGAACGCGACGGGCGGCGGCAGAAATTGTTCGCCGGCTGCCTCGGGATCTTCGGGCACGGCAACGTCGCCGGGATCGGCCAGGCGCTGCTGCAGAACGAGCTCGCCGGCGGCGAGGAGCGCCTGCCGTACGTGCTGGCCCGCAACGAGCAGGCGATGGTCCACACGGCGGTGGCCTACGCCCGGCAGAAGGACCGCCTGCGGACGTGGGCCTGCACCGCGTCCGTCGGCCCCGGTTCGACCAACATGCTCACCGGGGCCGCGCTCGCGACCGTCAACCGGCTCCCGGTGCTGCTCCTGCCCTCGGGCACGTTCGCGACCCGGGTGGCCGGGCCGGTGCTGCAGGAGCTCGAGGCCCCGTACGCCGCGGACGTCACCGTCAACGACGCCTTCCGCCCGCTGTCGCGCTTCTTCGACCGGGTCAACCGGCCGGAGCAGCTGCCCTCGGCGCTGCTCGGCGCCATGCGGGTGCTCACCGACCCGGTGGAGACCGGGGCGGTGACCGTCGCTTTGCCTCAGGATGTGCAGGCGGAGGCGTTCGACTGGCCGGTGGAGCTCTTCGCCGAGCGGGTCTGGCGGGTGGCGCGGCCCCTGCCCGAGGCCGTCGACATCGCCGACGCCGCCACTCTCATCCGCTCGGCGCGGCGCCCGCTCGTGGTCGCCGGGGGCGGGGTGCACTACTCCGGCGCGGAGGACGCGCTGCGCGCGTTCAGCGAGGCGACCGGGATCCCGGTCGGCGAGAGCCAGGCGGGCAAGGGCTCGCTGCCGCACGAGCACCCTCAGGCGATGGGCGCCGTCGGCTCGACGGGCACGACCGCCGCCAACGCCCTCGCCGTGGAGACCGACGTCGTCATCGGCGTCGGAACGCGTTACAGCGACTTCACCACCGCCTCGCGCACCGCCTTCCAGGACCCGGACGTCCGCTTCGTCAACATCAACGTCGCCCGCTTCGACGCCGGCAAGCTCGCGGGCCTGTCGGTCGTGGCCGACGCCAGGGAGGCGCTCACCGCGCTGACCGCCGCCCTGGACGGGTACGCGGTGGAGCCGGCGTACCGCGCCCGGCAGGCGGAGTTGTGGCGGGACTGGGACGCCCGGGTGGAGGCGGCCCACAACCCGCCCGTGGAGGTCACCGACGCGCTCGCCGACGGCGTGCTCACCCAGGGCACCGTCCTCGGCTGCGTCAACGAGCTGTCCGACCCGAGGGACGTGGTGGTGTGCGCGGCCGGCTCCATGCCGGGAGACCTGCACAAGTTGTGGCGGGTCCGCGACCGCAAGTCCTACCACGTCGAGTACGGCTTCTCCTGCATGGGCTACGAGATCCCCGGCGGCATCGGCGTACGGCTGGCCGACCCGGACAGGGACGTGTTCGTCCTGGTGGGCGACGGCTCCTACCTGATGATGCCGACCGAGCTGGTCACCGCGGTGCAGGAACGACTAAAGATCATCGTCGTCCTGGTGCAGAACCACGGCTTCCACTCCATCGGCTCGCTCTCGGAGTCGCTCGGGTCGCAGCGGTTCGGCACCGCCTACCGCTTCCGCGACGACGCCACCGGCCGCCTGGACGGAGAGCGGCTGCCCATAGACCTCGCCGCCAACGCCCGGAGTCTCGGCGCCACCGTGATCGAGGCGCACAGCCGCAAGGAACTCGAGCAGGCGATCAGGGACGCCAAGGCCGCTCCCGCGGACGGCGGCCCCGTCGTCATCCACGTCGAGACCGACCCCACCGTCCACGCTCCGGACAGCGAGTCCTGGTGGGACGTCCCGGTCAGCCAGGTCAGCGATCTCGACACCACGCGGCGGGCCCACGACGCCTACACGGCGCACAAGGCCACTCAGCGCCCCTACCTGGCACCGACGGAGAGGACCGGCCGGACCGGCCGATGAGCGGGCCGGCGCGAGGCCGGCCGTCCTCTTCGGCGCGGGGTCAGCCGTCCTCCAGGCGGAATCCGACCTTCATCCCGACCTGGAAGTGGCCCACCTCGCCGTCGACGATGTGCCCTCTGACCTCCGTCACCTCGAACCAGTCGAGGTGACGGAGGGTCTGCGAGGCGCGCCGGATGCCGTTGCGCACCGCGCCCTCGATACTGTCCCCCGATGTTCCGACTATCTCGGTCACCCGATACGTTCGATCTGTCATCACATCTTCCTGCCCCGGAAGCCATGACCGTATGACCGTTCGCATCCATCTGATCCGAGGTCTAAATTGGGAACTGTGAGGGGATGGCTCAGACGACCGGTAGTGCACCGGGTGACCGATGCCAAACCGTCCCTGAGCGAAGACATCGGTAAGCGGGAGAAGAGCTACTTCATCAAGATGGGGATCCGGCTGATCTGCCTGGTCCTCGCTTTTACCGTGCCCGCTCCACTGCCCGTGCGCCTGCTGCTCTTCGCGGGGGCGATCTTTTTACCATACGTTGCCGTGATCGGGGCAAACGCACCCCAGCAGGGGCCTTCACATGGTCCTGACGTGGAAGATTCGGGACAAAGTGAGATTCCACGCCACCGACGCGAGATCGGGTCGTGACTAAGTCTTGACGCATCTCAGGGGTTGTAGGTGTACGCTTTAGCCAAGTGCCCTGGTCCCCCGTCGGGGCACTGGTGCCGGCGTTCCGGGCCCCCGTCGGAACGCCGATGAAGCGGCGCCGGGTGGTTTGCCCCCGTAACCACCCGGCGTTGCCTTTTCCCAAACTTTTACTTTCTCCTGACAGACCTTTACTTGTCGCCCATCGTCTCCGTGGTCGCCTGTTCCCAGTTGTGCGCCAGCGTGGTCAGCCGTTCCACGGCGTCCGGCGGCGCCGTACCCGCTCCCTGGGCGAGCCCCAGCAGATACGCCGTCAGCGGCGCGGCCGGGCGGGCAACCCCGTGTGCGACCTCCTTCGTCAGGTCGAGCAGCTCATCCCGATCGATCTTCGCGGGATCGACGCCCAGCTCCCGGCAGACCAGCGCGGTCCACTCCATTAGCACGTTCAACTCTCACTCCTCGTCCGCGGTCGCGATCGTCTCGCGTTCCCGCCGTTTTTCACGGCCCTCGCTCAGTGCCCGTACTTCCGCTCTGGAACCCGGCTCACCGTCCCGGGCACGCCGCAGATCATCCAGGGTGTCGCAATCGAACCACGGTTCTCCGGTGAGATGCAGCTTGACCGGGGACAGCGGGGCGAGCAGCCCGTGCAGCGACCGCTCCTCGTAACCGGCCAGCGCCCGCACGAGGCTCGCCGTACGCCAGACTCCGGCGAGCCACTGCTCCCGGCCGTCGTCGTCGACGAGAACCGCGCCCGTCGCGGCTTCCACCGGGTCACCGCCCGGACCGCCATCGCCCGGACCGCCACCGCCCGCCGCCTCCAGCAGCGCCGACACGTGCTCGGCGGTCAGGAACGGCAGATCGGCCGCGAGCAACGCCACCCAGGGCGCGCTCACCTCGGCCAGTCCGGCACGCAGCGCGGGGACCGGACCGCCGCCGGGCGGATCCTCCCGCCGGAAGATCGCGTGCGGCAGCCCCGGGCGGATCGGCCCGACGACGATCAGCCTTTCCGCGTCCGCCACCGCCGCGGCCACCGTCTCGATCAGCGAACGGCCCAGGACGCGCAGGGCGGGCTTGTCCTGCCCTCCGAGCCTGCTCGCGCGTCCGCCCGCCAGGACGCAGGCGTCATAGCGGGAACTCATCCGCCGATGGCAGACATGGGGCGGGCCGGCTGCAGGAAGGCCGGGTCGTCGATGCCGTGCCCGGCCTTCTTGATCCGGACCGCGGCCAGCCAACGCTCGGCGAGCTCGTCGTCACCCGCGCCCGAACGCATCGCGGCCCGCAGGTCGGACTCGTCGGTGGCGAACAGGCAGTTGCGGATCTGCCCGTCGGCGGTGAGCCGTACCCGGTCGCAGGCTCCGCAGAACGGCCGGGTGACCGAGCCGATCACTCCGACCCTGGCCGGCCCTCCCCCGACGAGGAACAGCTCGGCCGGGGCGCTGCCGCGCTCCACCGGATCGTCGTCGGTGAGCTCGAAGGCGTCCCGTAATCTGGCGAGGATCTCATCGGCTGTGATCATGTTTTCCCGGCGCCAGCCGTGCTGGGCGTCCAGCGGCATCTGCTCGATGAACCTGAGCTCGTATCCGCGCTCCAGGCAGTAATTGAGCAGCGGCACGGCCTCGTGGTCGTTGATCCCCCGCATCAGCACCGTGTTGATCTTGACGGGGCGCAGTCCGGCGGCGTCGGCCGCCGCCAGCCCCTCCAGCACGTCGGTCAGCCGGTCGCGGTGGGCGAGCGTCTTGAACGTCTCACGGTCGAGGGTGTCGAGGGAGACGTTCACCCGGTGCAGGCCCGCCTCGGCGAGCGCGGCGGCCGTACGGCTCAGCCCGATGCCGTTGGTGGTCAGCGAGACCTGCGGGGCGGGACGGAGCATGGCGGTGCGGGTCACGATGTCGACCAGCTCCCGGCGGAGCAGGGGCTCGCCGCCGGTGTAGCGGACTTCGGTGATGCCCAGCCGTTCGACTCCGATGGTCACCAGCCGGACGATCTCGTCGGCGGTGAGCAGCTCGGGCTTCGGCAACCATTCGAGGCCCTCGGGCGGCATACAGTATGAACAGCGCAGATTACAGCGGTCCGTGAGGGACACCCGCAGATCAGTCGCCACACGGCCAAACGAATCCTGCAACATGGGCGTCACCTCCCATTCGGCTACCGATTCAAATAGGGGGCCAGCCTACGGCCAGCCCCCTGCCCGGCCCAAAACGCGGGCTCCATCTTCAAACAACATCATTTGCCGATGGTTGATTCCTTGAGAAGACGATCCATCAGCCCTTGATGTGGATGAGCCGCCTGAGGTGAGCGCGGATCTCGCCTCGGTGGTCGGCCACGAGCGGGCGAATCCAGGATGAAACCCCCGTCGCCGATCAGGGCAAGGTGTGCCCCGCATGACTGACGCGGCCTACTCCGTACCGTAGGCCGCCCACCGTCCGAGGACGAACCCGCCGCCCTCCTGCCGGACTTCCACGGCACCCGCCCCGCCGAAGTGCGCGGGGACGACCAGCTCCCGTTCGGCGGCCGCCCGTTCGAGAATCCGGCGGCGGCTGGCCACCGCCTGTTCCGCGTCCAGGCAGAAGCAGCTGTTGCAGGAGGGGCTGAGGATCTGCACCGGGCTGTGCAGAAGATCGCCGACGAAGACCGCCCGGTCGCTCCCGGATGCGAGCCTCAGCACGGACGAGCCGGGCGTATGGCCGGGCGCGGACTCCAGGGTGAGATGTTCGTCGATGCGGTGGACGCCGTCCCACAGCACGGTCCGCCCTGCCCGGTGGACGGGCGCGATGCTGTCCTCGTAGATCAGCCGGTCGTCCTCACGCAGGCCGTTCCCATATGAATTGTCCGGGCCGAAGTGGAAGTCGTCCACGGCCGGGATGAGGTACCGGGCGTTGGGGAACGTCGGCTCCCACCCCCCGTCGGCGCCGACGGTGTTCCAGCCGACGTGGTCAGCGTGGACGTGGGTGTTGACGACGACGTCGACGTCCTCCGGCCGGACGCCGGCCCGCGCCAGCCCACCCAGAAAATCGCCCTGCCAGTGGTGGAACTGCGGCGAGCCGGGCCGCTCGCGCCCGTTGCCCACCCCGGTGTCGACCAGGACGGTCCGTCCGCCGCTGCGCAGCACCCAGGTCTGCAGCGCCATCACCGCCCTGTCGCCGTCCGGCTCCCAATGATCCGGCGCCAGCCAGTCCTCGTTGCCCTTCCACACCTCGGCATCGGACTCCGGAACCAAGCCGCGCGCGGGCGCGAACGCCCCTTGCCACTCGACGACCCGGGTGACCTCGACCTCACCCAGCACGATTCTCTCGATCTTCATGCCCTCGACCCTAGGATGGACTGGTGAGCTCCTCAATGCCTGTTCGACTCATTGGAATACGCAAACGTCTCATCACTGACACCATTGATATCCTGACCCGATGGATGTGGTGAGCGACGCCGTCTCGGCCGTACGCATCGGGCGACCCTCCTCCCACCGGGTGCGGGTGAGCGGGAGCTGGTGCACGCGGCTCGCCCCCTATGACGGCGCGGGATTCCACGTGGTGCTGGAGGGCGGTTGCTGGCTGTTGCCCGATGGCGGCTCCCCGGTCTCGCTCGGCGTGGGTGACGTGGTACTGCTGCCGCACGGCACGGGACACGTGATCGCCGACACCCCCGCCGACGCCGTGGCCGTGGAACGGGCGGTGCCGTTCGACCGATGGCTCGACGGGAGTGAGCCGCGCCGGCCCCGAGCCGCCTCCGGCGAGGTGGAGATGCTGTGCGGCAAGTACCGGCTCGACCGCAGCCGCGTACACCCGCTCATGGCGGAACTGCCGAAGGTCGTCCACCTGCCGAACCGCGTGGGCAGTCACCCCGAACTGCGCGCCGCCGTCGACCTGCTGGGCCACGAGCTGGGCGCGCAACAACCCGGCTCCTGCATCGCGGTCCCCAGCCTGCTCGACCTCCTCCTCGTCTACATGATCCGTTCCTGGATGGCCGAGGGCACGACCGGAGCCTGGCCGGCCGTACTGGGCGACCCGGTGGTGGCCGCCGCCCTGCGGGCGCTGCACTCGGACCCGGCCGCCCCATGGACCAACGACCGCCTGGCCGCCGAGGCGGGCGTCTCCCGTCCCACCCTGGCCCGCCGGTTCACCACCCTGGTCGGCCGCCCTCCGATGGCGTATCTCACCTGGTGGCGGCTGACCTTCGCCGCCACCCTGCTCCGCGACACCCCGGACCCGCTGGTCATCGTCGCCCGCCGCGTCGGCTACGGCACCCCGTACGCCCTCTCACACGCCTTCAGCCGGGAGTTCGGGATCACCCCGGGACGGTACCGGGCAGAGGCCGCGGAGCGATCGGCGTCCGCGTGAGAACCCGGGCGAAAGCCGGCCTCTACGACCGTCGGCTGAGGCCGGACGACTCGTTCCTCGGTGGGAACCGACCGTACCTCATCTTGGGGGCACGCGTTCTAGTCGACCGTGACCGGCTGTTTCGGGCTGGGGATGCCGGCTCGGTCCTGCTCTCGGCGTGGCACATCGCCGTGTTGCCCGGGGCGTTTGCGTCGCAGCTGCAGGACAGCCACAGACGACAGCACCAGCAGCCCACCCGCCCACTGGACGGGGCTGAGGATCTCTCCGAGCGTGAGCGCCGCCAGCGCCGTGGTGACGACCGGTTCGAACGTCGACATGATGGCCGCCGTCGACGGTCCCGTGCGCCGCAGGCCGGCGAAGAAGGTCAGCATCGCCAGGACGGTGGACACGACAGCGATGCACGCGAGCCAGAACCAACCCTGCCATCCGAAGCCCAGGTCCGTCCCGTCCGTCACCAGTGCGCGGACGGCCATGGTGAGAGCGGCCCCGGTCATCACCAGCGCGGCCAGTATCACCGGTGGCAGCCGGTGCACGACGGTGTCCGCGACGAGGATGTAGACGGTGTAGGTGGCGGCGGCACCGAACGCCAGGGCCGTGCCGAGCGGGTGAAAGGTGACCTCACCGGTGCCCAGCAGGACGAGTAGCGTCCCGCAGGAGGCGACCACCAGCGCCGCGCAGCGTCCGGGTGTCAGACGGTCCCGGCCGAGCAGCACGGCGGCGAGGGTGACCAACAGCGGGTAGGTGTAGAAGACCAGGGACAGCAGCGAGGCGTCCATGAGTTCCAGCGCGGAGAAGTACAGGCCGGCCTGGGTGGCGTATCCGACGGCGCCCAGACCCAGGGCGGTCACCAGCACCACCGGTGTGCTTCGTGTCGCCGCCGTCCGGTCGGGGATCATCGGGTCGCGGCGCAGACCCGGCCGCAGAAGCAGCAGCATCCCCAGCAGCACAGCGCCCAAGGCGAAGCGCACCAGCAGTAGCGCACCGGGCGAGACGCCTGCGGCGTACGCGAGTTTCCCGAAGATCGCCATGGCGCCGAAACACGCGGCGGACAGAAGGCACAGAGCTGGACCCATGCCCTTCAGCATCGAGGCCACAACACTTCGAGTCCAGTGACGATTCCTGGGTGTCATTCATTAGTATTTCCGCATGGTCACGTTGGATCTCCGCCGTCTTCGCCTGCTTCGCGAGCTCGAGGAACGCGGGACCCTGGGCGCGGTGGCCGCCGCCCTGGACTACAGCCCCTCCTCTGTGTCGCAGCAATTGACCGTCCTGGAGAAGGAGGTCGGCGCACGCCTGCTGGAAAAAGCCGGGCGCGGGGTGCGGCTCACCGACGCCGGCCGACTGCTCGCGCAGCACGCCGGCATCCTGCTGGCCGCAGCCGAGGCCGCAGCAGCGGATCTGGCCGCCCTGGGCGTTGAGGTGCGGGGCACCGTACGCGCCGGCGGCCTGCAGTCGGCGACTCGCCGGCTGCTGGTTCCCGCGGTGGCACGCATGCTGGTCCAGCACCCCCAGGTACGCACCGAGGTCACCGAACTCGAACTCGAACAAGCCCTGCCCGAACTACGTCTCGGAACGATCGACCTGGTGATCAGCGACGAGTACGACGGCCACCCACGCCCCCGGCCGGCCGGACTACGATTCGCGCTGCTGCACGAGGAACCGCTGAAGCTGGTCCTGCCGTCCGATCACCGGCTGGCCAGGCACGGAGGGCCGGTCGCCTTGTCCGAGCTTCAAGACGAGGTCTGGGTGGCCTCGGACCGGGGGACCGGCCATCACGACATGGTCGTGGGAAGCTGCCGGTCCATCGGCGGCTACGAACCCGACGTACGGCACCGATCCAGCGACGCGGACGTCCAGCTCGAACTCGTCCGCGTCACCGGAGCCGTAGCTCTGCTGCCGGCCCTGACCCTGCCCACCGCAGCGGACCCGGCACTGGCGATCCGAGACGTCGCCAAGCAACGGCTCGGACGGCGACTGGTCATCGTCCGTCGAGACGGCCCCTCAACCCCCGCGCTCACAGCCTTCCTGACTGTCGTGACCAGCCAGGCGCACCACCTCGACAACAAGGACGGCCGAAAGCGGTAGGCAGATGTAATGCGGCCGTCGAGGCGCCATCGGCCGCCTTGGCAGAGAGCCGGTGAGCGACAACGGTGAAAGGTCCGCACGATCAACTGCCACCACGACTTCACCCAGCAGGAGAACCACCACGGCAAGAACCTGTGGATCACCCGCAAGGGAGCCATCAAGGCCGACACCGGCGACGAGGGCGTGATCCCCGGCTCCATGGGCACCCGCTCCTACATCGTGCGCGGCCTCGGCAACCCCGCTTCCTACACCTCCTGCTCACACGGCGCAGGCCGCCGCATGTCACGCGGCCAGGTACGCCGCTCCCTCTCCCCCGAGTCACTGACCCAGGCCATGAAAGGCCGGACCTGGAACGCCAACCGCGCCGCCGCACTGGTCGACGAACACCCCAAGGCGTACAAGTCCATCGACCAGGTCATGGCGGACCAGAAGGACCTGGTCACGATCCAGCACACCCTCCGCCAGATCTTCAACTACAAGGGCTGACCCCGTAGACCACGCGCCTCGTCGCCAACCACAGGCGGCGAAGCTCCGCGTTTGCCGACTCCCGAGCCGGCACCCACTAAGGCCCCACGGCTATCTTCCGGGCTCCAAGCGGCCCGAAGTCATAGATCGTGTTGTTCACCTGCAGTCCGTCGATCGCGCCGATGAAGGCGGTGTCCATGCTGAAACCAAGACTCAGTGTGATCACCGCATCCGGCATCGCGGCCTTGAGTTCGTCGAACGAACACGGAGAAGCCAAAGTGCAGTTGATCAAGATGCCCGTCGCCCCAGTGGCATACCACTGGCTGCCGGCTGCGCCGGCGTCGTATTGCTGCCAAGTATTGGGCAGCCGGGGGTCGGGAGTCGACGGGCTGACAGAGGTGTCAGGCAGATAGATCACGGTCGCGTAGCTCGCCGAGCCCACGTTGGGATCAACCTCTATGCTCAGTCTCGGCACGGAGACCGCCTCCGAAGAGTTGGTGCCCGCGAACGCCCAATATTTCAGCGTGATGAGATCACTGATCGACAACTCCGCGAAGTCCGTCTCGTTGCCGAAAGTGATCTTGTCTGGGCTGTCGCCAACGATGATTCCCAAGCTGCCGACGCCATAGGGCGGCGGTACGGTGGCCGCGGAGCTACTGGCAGGGTCTCGGCCATACGGGCCAACACGGTAGACGGCACTCGGCCCACTCTCTGATTCGCGGCCGATGACGCCCCACCTGTCGGTGCAACAGATGGCCGACCCAGGAGGTCCTTGAGGTCCCGTCTCTCCCTGCGGTCCTGCCGGTCCTTCCGGTCCGGTCGCGCCGGCCGCGCCGGTCGCACCCACCGGTCCTGCCGGTCCCGTCTCCCCCTGCGGTCCTGCCGGTCCCGTCTCCCCCTGCGGTCCTGCCGGTCCCGTCTCCCCCTGCGGTCCTGCCGGTCCCGTCGCGCCTTCCGGTCCTTCCGGTCCGGTCGCGCCAGCCGCGCCGGTCGCACCCACCGGTCCTGCCGGTCCTGCCGGTCCCGCCGATCCTTCCGGTCCTGCCGGTCCTTCCGGTCCGGTCGCGCCGGCCGCGCCGGTCGCACCCACCGGTCCTGCCGGTCCCGTCTCCCCCTGCGGTCCTGCCGGTCCTGCCGGTCCCGCCGATCCTTCCGGTCCTGCCGGTCCTTCCGGTCCGGTCGCGCCGGCCGCGCCGGTCGCACCCACCGGTCCTGCCGGTCCCGTCTCCCCCTGCGGTCCTGCCGGTCCCGTCTCCCCCTGCGGTCCTGCCGGTCCCGTCTCCCCCTGCGGTCCTGCCGGTCCCGCCGGTCCCGCCGATCCTGCCGGTCCTTCCGGTCCGGTCGCGCCAGCCGCGCCGGTCGCACCCACCGGTCCTGCCGGTCCTGCCGGTCCCGTCTCCCCCTGCGGTCCTGCCGGTCCTGCCGGTCCCGCCGATCCTTCCGGTCCTGCCGGTCCTTCCGGTCCGGCCGCGCCGACCGCGCCGGTCGCACCCACCGGTCCTGCCGGTCCCGTCTCCCCCTGCGGTCCTGCCGGTCCCGTCTCCCCCTGCGGTCCTGCCGGTCCCGTCTCCCCCTGCGGTCCTGCCGGTCCTTCCGGTCCCGTCGCGCCTTGCGGTCCTTCCGGTCCTTCCGGTCCCGTCTCCCCCTGCAGTCCTGCCGGTCCCGTCGCGCCTTGCGGTCCTTCCGGTCCTTCCGGTCCTTGCGGTCCTGCCGGTCCCGCCGATCCTTGCGGTCCTTCCGGTCCTTCCGGTCCTTCCGGTCCTGCCGGTCCTGCCGGTCCCGCCGGTCCTTCTGCACCAGGGCCGCCGGTCGCGCCGGTCGCACCCACCGGTCCTGCCGGTCCCGCCGATCCTTGCGGTCCTGCCGGTCCCGCCGATCCTTGCGGTCCTTCCGGTCCCGCCGGTCCTTGCGGTCCTTGCGGTCCTTCCGGTCCTGCCGGTCCTTCCGGTCCTGCCGGTCCTTCCGGTCCGGCCGCGCCGACCGCGCCGGTCGCACCCACCGGTCCCGCCGGTCCTGCCGGTCCCGTCTCCCCCTGCAGTCCTGCCGGTCCCGTCGCGCCTGCCGGTCCTTCTGCACCAGGGCCGCCGGTCGCGCCGGTCGCACCCACCGGTCCTGCCGGTCCCGTCTCTCCCTGCGGTCCTGCCGGTCCCGTCGCGCCTTCCGGTCCTTCCGGTCCTTCCGGTCCGGCCGCGCCAGCCGCGCCGGTCGCACCCACCGGTCCTGCCGGTCCCGTCGCGCCTTCCGGTCCTTCCGGTCCGGCCGCGCCAGCCGCGCCGGTCGCACCCACCGGTCCTGCCGGTCCCGCCGCTCCTTCCGGTCCTGCTGGTCCTTCCGGTCCGGCCGCGCCGACCGCGCCGGTCGCACCCACCGGTCCTGCCGGTCCCGTCTCTCCCTGCGGTCCTGCCGGTCCCGTCGCGCCGGTCGCACCCACCGGTCCTGCCGGTCCCGCCGATCCTTGCGGTCCTTCCGGTCCCGCCGGTCCTTGCGGTCCTTCCGGTCCTGCCGGTCCTTCCGGTCCGGCCGCGCCGACCGCGCCGGTCGCACCCACCGGTCCCGCCGGTCCTGCCGGTCCCGTCTCCCCCTGCAGTCCTGCCGGTCCCGTCGCGCCTGCCGGTCCTGCCGGTCCTTCTGCACCAGGGCCGCCGGTCGCGCCGGTCGCACCCACCGGTCCTGCCGGTCCTGCCGGTCCCGCCGGTCCTTCCGGTCCGGTCGCGCCGGCCGCGCCGGTCGCACCCACCGGTCCTGCCGGTCCTGCCGGTCCCGCCGATCCTTCCGGTCCGGTCGCGCCGGCCGCGCCGGTCGCACCCACCGGTCCTGCCGGTCCTTCTGCACCAGGGTCACGGGCCTTCACCCCGAGGTGTGGACATCTTGAGTGCCAGATCATAGAGATCTGGAGACCAAGGAGTTCCTCGTGGCCATGAAGGCCTACTCAGTTGAGTTCAAGACAGACGCCGTCGCGTTGTATCTGTCGGACCCGTCGCGGACGTACGCGTCGGTGGCCAAGGACCTGGGCGTCAACCGTGAGACGTTGCGCCTGTGGGTGCACCAGGCGCGGTCTGCCGGCACTGCTCCGAAGACGGGCTCGGTGAAGAGGCCGCCGACGGGATTGGTAACCTCCGGCAACGTGCTGGAAGAGGAGAACAAGCAGTTGCGGGCCCGGATCCGGGAACTGGAGCTGGAGCGCGAGATTTTGCGGCGGGCGGCCAAGTATTTCGCCGGGGAGACGAACTGGTGAGTCGCTTCCAGTTCGTTGCCGATCACCGTGACGCCTTCGGGGTGAAGCGACTGTGCCGAGTGCTGGAGGTCTCCCGGTCGGGGTTCTATCGGTGGGTGGCCGCCACACCGGCGAGGGCGGTGCGGACGGCGGCCGACGCTGCGCTCGCGGCGGAGATCAGGCAGATCCACGCCGACTTCGATGGCACCTACGGCAGCCCGCGGGTGACTGCCGAGCTGCGCGATGCGGGCCGGCGGGTCAATCACAAGCGGGTGGCGCGGATCATGCGGGTCTTCGGCATCGTCGGGCTGCATCTGCGTAAGAGGGTCCGCACCACGGTGCCCGAGCCCTCCCATCAGAAGATGCCCGACCTGATCAAGCGGGACTTCACCGCGGCCGCGCCGAACCAGCGGTACGTGGGCGACATCACCTATCTGCCCGTCGGTGAGGGACAGTTCTTGTATCTCGCGACGGTGCTGGACCTGCATTCACGTCGCCTGGCTGGTTGGTCGATCGCCGATCACATGCGCACCGAGCTGGTGACCGACGCGCTGCGGGCAGCCGCCGCCACGCGGGGTGGTGACCTGGCCGGGGCGGTCTTTCACTCCGATCACGGGGCGCAATACACCTCCGCCGACTTCGCCGCCGTGTGCAAGGAGTTCGGTGTTCGCCAGTCGATGGGCGCCGTCGGGACAAGCGCGGACAACGCTGCCGCCGAGGCGTTCAACGCCACTCTCAAACGCGAGACGCTGCAGGGCGCCAAACGCTGGTCCTCGGCCCGCCAGGCTCGCCTGGAGGTCTTCAAGTGGATCACTCGCTACAACACCCGAAGGAGGCACTCCAGCCTGAACTACCTCAGCCCGATCACCTACGAGCAGCGGTCCGATAGGGTCCTGCTCGCCGCATGACAGCTGGTGTCCACATTTTGGGGCCAAGGCCCCACCGGCCGTGCCCTGCGGTCCTGCCGGTCCCGTCGCGCCTTCCGGTCCTGCCGGTCCTGCCGGTCCTGGCGTACCAGTTTCACCTACGGGGCCTTCTGGGCCCTGAGGGCCATGTAAGCCGGTTCGACCCGTCGCGCCCTTCGGTCCTTTCCTGCCTTTCGGTCCGCGCGGACCACGCAGGCATACGCAAACCTCGTTCCTGCACCTACATGGCTTGCAGCACCTCTTCCGGCAATGCCCCCCCGCATAGACGTGCGGCTTTCGGGAGACGGCAACAGGAGGGCAAGCCAGAACCGACTTACTCTCCTTAACTTGTGCGATCAAGCGAACGCTGCTCAGCTTTTGCTTGGGGACGATTGCCTGCACTTGGAATGATATGGATAAAAAAACACCGATCAGAATCACCGTAACGCCTCGATTTTGAGCGCGTCTGCTGGACCATGGGATCACAATGCGCCTGCTATCGATGGAATTCATATCATTCCGTGTCATTCGGGGTCTTGAGGAGGGGCCTCTACGACGCATGGATAGTGATCATGGGATACCCGATGAATACCCTTAAATGCATCCCCCCGACCACCAAACCGTAAATTGAGAATATGGTGACAGGAAAGCGGCAGAGGAAAGCCTGTCGAGGTTTATATTCATGCACATAAGGACTTTATGTTGCGATCTTTGGCCTGTATGTCATTGAATTCGCAGTGAAGGCGTTTGGTGCATTTTGCGGGGGAAGGTGGGGGAACCCCTAGAGCTCGTCGGCGGCCATTGCGTTCACAGAGGATTGGCGTGGCGGGCAGGTCATACGCCCCGCTGTCGTGGACGGCAGATTGACTTGAGGCTCGCTGCCACACGTTGGCCCGCATTCCTCTAGCAGGCAGAAGCCCTGGGAGTCGACGGCCTGGATGAAGGCCGGTGACGTGCCGCCGTCCAGTTCGGTCGTGCCGGGGAAAACGGCGACGATCTCATGTACGCCTTCGGAGAGGGGAGCGACGGTCAATTCGGCGTGGCCTGTGCCATCGAGCTGGGCTGTGCCCAGGCTCACTCCGTCGCTGAAGAATTCGACCGGGCCGGTGGGAACGATCCCGCTCGGAGATCTCACCGTCGCGGTGAAGGTGATCGGGCTTTGCTGGCTGATGGCGCACGACGAGTTCACCGCGGTGGTGGTGGACCTGTCGGGAGGACCCGCGCAGGTAGACAGGATGATGGTGTTCGTGTCCAGCGTGACGGTGCCATTGTGAGCCAGGGTTCGACCGTCCACGGTCACGCCGCTGCCCACCGTGATCGAGGTCAGCGCGAGAACGTCGCCGGCGAAGTCGGTAGTGGCTCCGAGCGTGGCCGAGCTGCCTACCTGCCAGAAGACGTTGCATGCCTGTGCCCCCCCGGTGAGGGTCACCGTGCTGGCGGCCGCGGCGATGAGGGTGGAGGCGGTCTGGAAGATGAAGACCGCGGTGGGGTCACCCTGGGCGTCGAGTGTCAGATTTCCTGTGATCTGGAATGTGCCCGCGGCGGAATTGTAGACGCCGGGAGTCACGGTGGTTCCACCCAGCTGTGTCGGGATGGTGGCGTCAGGAGTGCGAGAGGCAGCGTCGTTGTAGGCGGCGAGCAGATCCGCCTGAGCCTGTGCGGCGGTGGCGTCGGCGGCGTGGAGGGTCCCGATCAAGGTGCCGGGCGGGAAGCCGGTCACCACGGAGCCCGGGCTGGTCCCCAGATCTCCGGTGACGATGGTGGGGCCGGTATTCATGACAGAGGCCCCGCCCAGGACTGCGAATTTCGCAGCCGTGCCCAGCGCGACCGGTGCCGCCAATGCGTTCGCGGCACAAGGTGTCGCAGCGATGCTTCCTGTCGCGATCAGGACCGCGAGGACCCATGCCGGCAAGGAGCGAACGATGCTTTGTGATACAAGACGGGGGCCACCGGCGTCTGTCATCAAACTGCTCTTTTCCTTTAGTGCGACTCAGTCCAGGCGCATTACCGATGACGCGTCATATCCTCCAACTTACTAATCGGCAGTTTGGTTCCTTGTCATCCGACATGCGGAAGAAAAATGCCGGGTGTCATTTCTGGGCAAAAGATGGGATCGCCATGGTGTCCGATAGTGCTTTTAATCATTCAGACGCTGAATGGCACTCATTTCCCGACATTTCGATATTAACAATTCAATATCCTCCAGAGGTGAGAGTCGACTGCCAGGCGATCGCCCATCCTGCACATGGAACCGCGCCAAGAGGCGAGGAGGCGTCGCACCTTAGCCTCGATCTTTCGTGATTTTTGTGTGATGGGTCTGTCGATCAAACGGCTCTGTCGCAGATTCGGTGGTGACGGAACGTCTCCTGCGTCATGGTGAGTCATGCGTGATGTCGACGAGCTTGTGAGTGTCGTGTTCTCGGGCTTCTTGCCGTTGGCCGTAGGGGATATGGCGGACGAGGGGGGAACATATCCGGTGCGGGCGCGGCCTCCTCCAGCGCCGGCACCAGGTCCACGACTCGCCCGGCAAGGGCGTCGGCCTGCTGGAGTGCGCACGCAGCCTGAACGTGTCCCTGGGTACCGTCAAGCGCTACGCACGCGTGTCCGAACCCGAACATCTGCGACGCGCCCCGCAGTACCGTCCCACCCTTGTCGACCCTTACCGCGACCACCCACGGCACAGCCGCGCCGACGACCCCGCTGTCCCCGTGCCGCACCTGTTCACCGAGATCAAAGCTCTCGGCTGTCGGGGCAGCTTCAACCTTCTATATCGCTACATCACCCCAGGGCCGGGCCGAGGGCGAGCACTCGCCAATTTCACCGCGTCGCCTGGCCCGGCTCTTGCTCACCTGGCCCGGCAATCTGACCGACACCCGTCGGCGCCTACTGGACGACCTCATCACCGCCTGCCTGGAGATGATCGACCTGGCCGGGTTCGCGTGTGCCTTCGCCGGCCTACTCCGGCCGCGTGACGGCAACGCCGTCCGTCTCGACGGTCGGATCGCCACCGCCCGGGCCGCCGATCTCCCTCATCTGCACGCTTTCACCCGCGGCCTCGACCAGGATCGCGATGCCGTCCGCGCGGCCCTCACCCTGCCCTGCCACAACGGTGGCGCCGAAGGCGTGAACGCCAAGACCAAGCGGATCATGCGCCAGACGCACGGCCGAGCCGGCTTCACGCCGCTCCGCCACCGCATCCTCCTGGGATAAACACACGGCTCTGTCACCACCGAAAGAGAGGCAGAGCCGTTTTTTCCACGGTCCCTGACGTAGAGAGCTCCGCACCTTGCTCAAGCGGCGGGCAGGAACCGGAGCCCGGCCCGTCTACCCGGCCGGGCGGCCCGACCAGCACGCCGATCACTACATCCGCGCAAGCAGATCGCGGGCATCGGGCGGGCTGAGCGTATCCGGCGAGGGCATCATGGCGAAGCTGTCCTCCAGCCCGGTGAGCTGAAGCAGTCGCCGTACCGCGGCCGAGACCCCGGCCAGCGTCAACGACCGGTTCAGCTCGGTGGCGTGCCGCCGGCTCACCATCAGAGCCGACAAACCTTGGGCGTCCATGAAGGACACTCCGGACAGGTCGATGACCAGGGGGCCGTCACCGGTGCGCAGGGCGTCGTCGATTCGCGTGCACAGCAGGGGCTTGCCGACGATGTCCAGCTCTCCACGCACCGTAACGACCGTCCACCCGTTCATCTGCATAGTGGAGATCATCAGTTCGTCCATCACCGCTCCCACCATCTAGGCGTTAAGCGGGGTCGGGCGGGGCACCCTCCGGGAACTCTCACCCGGACCTGCGCCCTCGCCGACGCCGCACCTACACGTGTGTCGCGGGTCCGGGCGGCACGGTCCACCACGAAACCTCGCGATGGACCACATGACCAAATCATTACTTTAGGCGATCGGTCATATACATAGCGCAGCATACGCCTTGAGAGGTAGCAGCCACACCCCCTGGTCCGGAGCTCTCACCCGGGAGGGCAGACCAGATACGTCGAAAAGGAGCAAGCAGGCCGCCGCGAAGACAATTCATGTGGCTGACCGACAGAAACGCCGAGCTGACGCCGATTAGCGGTATCGGGGCCGGGGTCTCACTCGGAGAGTGCGGCGGCGGCTTCGGCGCTGAGCTGGGAGGGTCTACCCCGCCGCCGGTGTCGACCGCCGTGCAGCCATGCATGGCTGCGGGTGCCAGGTGAAGCGGACCCGTGGTGACTCCCTGCCGCATCACCGGAAGGTCACGGGGCCAAGGCGGCTCAGGGAGCCGGTGATATCCGTGACGCACCGTGCGAAACATATAACACTTTGTGCGACTTTTAGGATGCATTCCGTAATACATGGCGTGTCGACCGGCGAACCAGTTATATGTCGGATCTGTCGATGGGGGAGGACCGCTGGATGTACATCAGCTCTGCCACGATCGCGTCCTGGTTGATCACTTGGCGGGCGATGGCCGACAGTTGCTGGTTGTGGTTGCGGGCGTAGGCACGTAACAGGATGAACGCCTCGCCGACGTCGATCTGACCGCGTTCGGCCAGCATGCCCTTGGCCTGTTCGATGACGATGCGGCTGTTGAGGGCGTGTTGCAGCTGCTCGGTGATGAGCTGATGCTCACGCAGGGTCCGCTCGTGGGTGATGCCGATGGTGGCCACGTCCGCCAGCGCCTGAGCGACGGAGGTGTTCTCCGGGGAGGGAACGCCGGGGGCGGAGCTGAACAGGTTCATCGCTCCCAGGACCTGGTCGCGTAGCCGCAAGGGGAAGGCCTGCACCGCGGCGAAGCCGGCATGGTGAGCCGCCGTGGTGAAGCGCGGCCACTGCTGCGGGTGGGCGGCCAGGTTGGAGCAGGTCACCATCTGACCGCTGTGGTAGCAGTCCAGGCAGGGGCCTTCCTCGTCCTGCAGCTGGAACAACTCCAGCAGCCGGGCCTGTTCGGTGGAGGCCGCCACCAGGGTCAGGCTCCCCCGCTGGTCTGCCAGCAGGATGCCTGCCGCGTCGACGTCGAGGAGATCCACGCAGCGTTCAGCCAATGTCTGCAGCAAATCGATGACGTCGAAGCCGACCACCAGTGTGTCGGCCAACTCCACGAAAGTCTGCGCTGTCCGTCGGTCGAGCACTGTCCTTCACCTTCGTTCTGAGGTTCATGCCCTATCCGGCGGTTCGTTGTCCGTGGCCGCCTTACACCGAATCTGGTTCGAATCGCAGCCGTCGCGCCACCACGTCACGGGCCACCTCCAGCAGGCTGCGCTCGTCGGCGAAGGCGTGGGCACGTAGCCGTACGAACGCGGCGCTCAGGTCGGTGCGGGACTGGACCGCGACCATACCGGTGGCCTGGTGCACCTCCGCCCAGCGTTCGGCTGTACCCCACCGTAACTCCTTCGACCCCCCGGCGGCGCCGTCGGGGGTCGCCAGTTGCTGTACCTGCACCAGCAACGCCGCATCAGCGAACACCAGCGCATCAGCCGCCTCCTGCGACGTCAGCCATCCCGCGCCGGCACGGCTGATCTCCAGCACACCGACCGAGATCGCCCCCAGCAGCAGCGGGAACGCGAAGATCGCGCGAACGCCTGCCTGCACGGCGGCCGGGGCGAACATCGGCCAGCGCCGCTGCGTGCCGTCCTCGGCCAGGTCGCCGACCAACACGGGCCGGTCCCTGGCGAGCGCGTCACATCCCGGGCCCTCGCCCAGCGTGACGTGTAAGTCCATCAGCCCATAGGCGCCGGAACCGCTCGCGTACACCGGTTCGTAACCCATGCGCCGGTCGTTGAGGGCCACGCCCACCCCCTGGGCGCGCAGCACTTGCACGCAGATCAGGCACACCGTGTCGAGGGAGACCGGCTTACCGTCATCGCGAGCGCGAGCGTTGATCGCCGCCCATACCGCTGACGGCCGCTGCTTGTCCATCAATCTCCACCGTCTACGGCGCGGGCATTCGTGGCGATCAGGAAAAGGCCGTTGTTCGGGGCGACCGGGATAGGGCTGTGTTCGTCGGCGTCGAGCTGCGCCTCATCCAGGCACACGGCAGGCGCTGGATCCCATCCAGGCGCCTCGTCCCAGCCGGTGAGCCGTAACAGACGGAGCACCATCGCCGGGGCCGCCACCATCCGGACGACACCCGCACTGCCACCACCCGGGCCGAGGCCGGCGGTGACCAGCACGCGCAGGCCGCTCACATCGATGAACTCCAGCCCGCTCAGATCGACGGACAACAGGCCATCGCCATGAGCCGCCCTGTGGGCCGCCCCGGCCAGCGCCGCCGTCAATGCGGGCACGCCGCTACGGTCCAGCTCTCCCTCCAGTCGTATCCCCGGCGGGTGCACCGTCGACGTGATACGCAACGTCTCGTCGTCGTAGACCGGTGAGCAGGTGGCGCCATCGGTATCGTCCATGCCAGATCCCCCAGAGGCTCGTCAAAGAGACAATCCGCGAGGTCAAGACGGCACGAGATCAATGCAAGTAGGGCGCCGTAGGCTCGGGGGCCCACCAGCGAAAGACACCGCTCTCTCAGGCTACTCGCCAACTGGGTGCCTGACCATCTCCACACCGACGCCATACCCCTGGCAGGGACGCGGTTGCCGGTCGCCGATGGTTAAGCAGGCAAGAGCGGGTAGTCACCCTCGTGTAGTTCGTCAGCAAGCGCCCTGAGTCTGGTAGGCGAATCCGTTAGCCCCTGGTGAGATCCAGCAGATACGGCATCCGCATGAGGGGATCTGTGTGAGCACCAACCATCGAGAACCTTGGCCGATCACCACCAACCTGGCCGCCCTGCGGCAACGGATCCACCACCGTGCGACGGATGCAGGGTTGACCGGAGCGCGACTGGAGGACCTCCTGCTCGCCGCCAACGAAACCGCCGTCAACGTCCTGGAACACGGCGGTGGAAGCGGCACCCTGGCCGTCTGGCACGACGAGACGGAGCTGACTGTCGACGTCGTCGACACCGCCGGTCGGCTCATGCCTCAGGGTGTCTACCACTGGCGCTCATCTCATCAGGCGGGCCGGGGCGTCGGATTGTGGCTGATGGGCCGACTCTGCGATGAGTTCACCATCCACCAGGACAGCGGACGATCACGCGTCCGGCTGCGGATGTACCTGCACACCCCGGCCTCACCGCCACTGGTGGCCGAGCCCCGCCGTACCGCCTCGAACTCCGTGCCACAGCGGAGTTCACGACAGAACACCCCTGTGGCCTGCGGGTACGACCCGGCCTCCGTCCTGGGACGGAGTTCGCCGTGAGCAGGTCGCCACATCAGCCGACGGCGCTGGACAGCATGCTCGGCACCGGGGCCGCCTGATCCTGCTGCAGGCCGGAGCGGCCGCCGCTTCCCCGTTCGAGGACAGCCTAAGACAGGAGATCAGAAGCAGAACCGATTAGCCCGACGCCCAATCGTCGCCCGTCCCACTTACCGAAACGAGTCACCGTCCCGATCGGACCATCACCACGTCATCCGATGGCAACCCGACCCGGAGCACCGGGCCGCCAGGCCCGAGCACCGGAGGCGGGGCGGCGTGACAGCCCCAACAACTCACCCGAAAAACGACGCAGCGGGGCCGAGAGAGAACGGAAAGCCCCCATGATGTGCTTCGCTCGCCTGAAAACTAGTTGGATCTTGCGACAGACCTGGGCAAGCTGGATCTCGTACCCGAAGGAGACCATCATGCCGAACCAGGCCGCACCGAACCTGCTGTCGTGGGCAAGTGACATCGAGGCAGGTGCCATCGAGCAAGCCGCACGCGCCTCCCGCCTGCCTTTCGTGGCCGGCCATGTCGCTCTCATGCCAGACGCGCACGTCGGGATCGGCGCGACGGTCGGATCGGTCATCCCGACCAAGGGTGCCATCATCCCGGCCGCCGTCGGCGTCGACATCGGCTGCGGAATGATCGCGACCGAGACGACGCTCACCGCCGCCGACCTACCCGACAACCTGGCCGCGCTGATGCCGCTGGTGGAGAAGCGGATCCCCGCGGGTGTCGGGCAGGGACACGACGACCCGGCCGTGGACCAGGCGCTCAGCGAACTCGACCGTCCGCACACCGACCTTTCTCCCAAGCAGGAGAAGACGGTCTCCTGCCAGTTCGGCACCCTCGGATCCGGCAACCACTTCGTCGAGGTCTGCCTGGACGAGCAGGACCGGGTGTGGACCGTGCTGCATTCGGGGTCGCGTGGCATCGGCAACCAGCTCGCGACCAAGCACATCGCCGAGGCCAAGAAGCTGATGCAGCGCTACTTCATCGAACTGGAGGACCCGGACCTGGCCTACCTCGTCCAGGGGACGCCGGAGTTCACCGCCTACATCGAGGACATGCTGTGGTCGCAGCGCTACGCCATGGCCTCGCGCGCCCGGATGGACAAGACGTTGAGCGCCGCGCTGTTCAGCGTCGCCGGTAAGGGCTCCAGGGTCCGCACGATCAACTGCCACCACAACTTCACCCAGCAGGAGAACCACCACGGCAAGAACCTGTGGATCACCCGCAAGGGAGCCATCAAGGCCGACACCGGCGACGAGGGCGTGATCCCCGGCTCCATGGGCACCCGCTCCTACATCGTGCGCGGCCTCGGCAACCCCGCTTCCTACACCTCCTGCTCACACGGCGCAGGCCGCCGCATGTCACGCGGCCAGGCACGCCGCTCCCTCTCCCCCGAGTCACTGACCCAGGCCATGAAAGGCCGGACCTGGAACGCCAACCGCGCCGCCGCACTGGTCGACGAACACCCCAAGGCGTACAAGTCCATCGACCAGGTCATGGCGGACCAGAAGGACCTGGTCACGATCCAGCACACCCTCCGCCAGATCTTCAACTACAAGGGCTGACCCCGTAGACCACGCGCCTCGTCGCCAACCACAGGCGGCGAAGCTCCGCGTTTGCCGATCTCTCGACCAGCACCTGTATGAGGAGATCGGGAATCGTGCTCATCGCGCGCACGGTCCAACACCGGTGGCACCCGCGTCACGCGCTTGATCATCTCGCGCGCGTTCCATGCTCGGTAGTCAGACAACTACAAAATGGAGCGGCCTGGCTGACGCCTCGAAGCAACGGGGTCGATAGCACCGCGCCCTCATAGAACTGCCGAGCCGGAACGGTGAACGGCGGTCACTCCGTCCGCGTCGGCTCGCCAACGCCACTGGGTTTCCCCCGTAGCACGGCCACCTCGACACCTGCAAAGCCCTGCGCAGCCGCTGAACATCAAAAATCCGGCGAACTCTGGACGGGGACCTGCTCCCGAGCGTGAGAACGACCTGAGGGAGTATGTGAAGATGCATTTTTCGATCAACATCCCGAACTTCGGGGACTTCGCGGACGCCAGGACCGTCGCATCGGTGGCCGTGGCGGCCGAACGTGCGGGCTGGGACGCGTTGTTCGTCTGGGACCACATCGTGCACCGCAAGCAGCTCCGCCGTACCTTTGGCGATCCGTGGATGCTGCTGACCGCCGCGGCGCTGGCCACCTCGCGGATCCGGCTGGGCACGCTGATCACCCCGGTCGCCCGCCGGCGTCCCCAGCAACTGGCCCGCCAGGTGGCCACCCTCGACGCGCTCAGTGGTGGGAGGGTGATCTTCGGGGCGGGCCTGGGCGCGCCGATCGACGACGAGTTCGGCAGTTTCGGGGAGCCGACCGACCCGGTCGTGCTCGCCGAACGCCTGGACGAGGGGCTGGACCTGCTGCGGCGCTATTGGTCGGGCGAGCCGGTGAACCATGAAGGAGCGCACTTCCAGGTGCGCGATGTGACCCTGCTGCCCGCCACGGTGCAACGTCCCCACCCGCCGGTCTGGATCGCGGGGTACTGGCCGCGTCAGCGCCCGATGCGCCGAGCCGCCCGCTGGGACGGTGCGGTGCCGCTGTTCGCCTCCGCCACTCATGGCGAGCCGCCGCCTGTAGAAGAGGTCCGCGACCTCGCCGCCTTCGTCCACCGGCACCGCGACGACAGCCGAGGCACCCCCTTCGAGATCGTCGTCGGCGGTGTGAGCCCGGCCGACCCCGCCAAGGCGCGCGACCTGATCGGCCCGCTGGCCGACGCCGGCGCGACGTGGTGGGACGAGCGGCAGCACATCAGGGGCGATGACCTCGACAAGCTCGGGCCGGTGATGCGCCGCATCGAACAAGGCCCACCGGTCATGTAGGCCGCGGACGGCGCCAGGCGAAGATGAAGATCGTGCCGCCCACCATCGACAGCGGCTCGCGCCGATGGTGGGGGGCTGAACAGCGGGCCAGAGGGGAGCCCCGTCACGCCGGTTTCATCGGCCGGGTCTCCTCGCGCTCGCCGGCGCTGTCCGCTCTGGCGGGCAAGAGCAGGGCGGTGACGACCACGGCCACGGACAGCACCGCGCCGATGATGAAGGCCAGCCGCATGCCGTCGAGGTTGGCGAGCGCCTCCGTGACTCCCTCGGATCTCAGGGCCTCGGTTCGCGCGCTCATCACGGTGATCACGAGCGCGGTGCCGATGGCCGCGGAGACCTGTTGCAGCGTGCTCAGGATCGAGCTGGCGTGGGAGTAGAGCGGCGGTGGAACCGCTCCGAGCCCGAGAGTGAACACCGGGGTGAAGGTCGCGGCCAGACTCACCATCAGCAGCGCGTGCAGAGCGAGGAGCTGCCAGAACGGCATGGTCATCGTGACCAGGGTGAAGCCGGTGAGCGCGAGCGTGATCCCGATCGCGCCGGGGATGACCAGGACCCTGCCGCCGAACCGGTCGAACAGGCGGCCGACGGTCGGACCGAGCAGCCCCATCGCGAGACCGCCCGGCATCACGAGGAGTCCGGCCTGCAGGGCACTGAGCTCGCGGACGTTCTGCAGGTACAGCGGCAGCAGGACCATCGAGCCGAGCATCGCCATGAAGGACACCGACATCAGGATCAGTGCGACCGTGTAGGTGCGGTAGCGCAGGGTGCGCAGGTCCAGCAGCGGCACACCGCGCTTCTGCAACGACAACTGGCGGAAGACGAAGACGACGATGGCGACCAGGCCGGCCGCCACGATCGCGGCGGCGACGCGGGCGTCACCGCCCTCGAACCGGCTGAGCCCGTAGACCAGGCCGCCGAAGCCGAGGGCCGCGGTCACCACGCTCAGCCAGTCGACGGTGCTGAGCTCGGGCTCTCCGACGTTCTTGAGCTGTTTCAGGCCGCGCCATGTGATCACGGCGGCGATGGGGAACACCACGGCGAACAGCAACCGCCAGGACCCGAACTGAAGGATCACCCCCGAGACCGTCGGGCCCATGGCGGGCGCGACCGAGATGGCCAGGGAGACGGCGCCCATCACCCGGCCACGTTCCGCCTCGGGCACCACCTGCATCAGCGTGGTCATCAGCAGCGGCATCATCACAGCTGTCCCGGACGCCTGGATGATGCGAGCGCCCAGCAGCACCTCGAACGACGGCGCGACGGCGGCCAACGCCGTGCCGAACAGGAACAGGCCCATCGCGGTGGTGTACGCGCTGCGGGTGGACACCCTCTTCAGGAACCATCCGGTGATCGGGATGACGGCGGCCATGGTCAGCATGAAGGCGGTCGAGAGCCACTGTGCGGTCTGCTCGGTGATGTGCAGCGCGCCCATCAGCCGCGGGATCGCGTTGATCATGATCGTCTCGTTGAGAATGACCACGAATGTGGCGAGCACCAGCAGCCGGATCACGGCCGGGGTACGACCCGGAACGGCGGTCGCCGGCTTGGCGGGTGAGTCGAGCTGCGGGCTTAACACGGAACCTCAATCGGGGTTGTCGGACATGACGTGGTCGTGGCCGGCGTCCCGGCCTCGGGTCTCACAAGAAGTCGTGGTCATGCAAAGACTGACCTACACCACCGACAAAACTCATCGCCCGCCCCCAGCATTCCGGCAAGTGCCGCGAAATGTCACCTCGTTTTCACCGGCGGACGAGGCAGGATGACCGTCCGCTTCTCAAGCGGAGCGATCACCCCGCTCACCCGCTGAGAACCGGGAGCAGTGGGGTGCCGACGGTGCCTGCCGTATGCCTCTGGCGGGGGACGTCGCCGTCGGCGTTCAGCGGGGAACGGTCTACGCCCGGGTCCCGGGTACGGCGTCGAACACGGCGGACGGATTCGTTGTGATCACGATCCTCCCGGTGACGACGGCCGTCGTGGTGATCAGCGGATCGGACTTCTGGTTGGCTGATGTCCATGACGACGAATGTGAGCATCCCGGGCCAGGCCCACCGGGACCCTTGGCGCATCTGCGCGGCGATCGGTACCGGCACCCTGATTCCCACCACCGTGTTCGCCTGGGTCCTCGTGCTGAGCACCTATGAGGCTTCCCGGTGCCTCACCTACGGGGAATGCAACCGGAACGTGGACGCACTGTTGTCGGTGGCATGGTGGGCCTTCTTGGGGAGTGTCGCCGCCGGCCTGCTCGCACTCGTACTTCCGAAACGGTGGCAGGCGATGAAACGGCTCCGGCCGGTGTTGGCCATCACCCAGCTCCTCCTGCAGGCGATCACCTTCGCCGCGATACTCGGCAGCGCGTGACGGTCGCGAGCACCGCCATGGACCGGCACAGGTCGCGGATCACCGGGATATCGGGCAGCAGCCGGGCCACGTCATGAGCGGTCATGAGCCCCATTCAATCGGACGCGGCGTCCTCCTCGCCGGGGCATGACGGTCGTCTCATCACGCCGGAGCAGCGACAAGAACACGACCAGCACCGCGCCGCCCACATAATGCATGACCGGCCCGGCCGCGATGATGTTCCACCCCCTGAAACGAAGCGCGTTCCGGCATTCATCGGTGACGACCTCGATGGCGAAGGGGATCGTGAACACCACGGCGATCACCACGAACAGCGCCGCCGTCGCCCAGCCGGCGATCGTGCCCCACCTCCCGCGAAGGGCGAGAACCGCACCCAGACCAAGCACCATCACGGCGGTGGGCCAGCCGTTCGACTCCGCGGAAACGGTCCGCCAGCTGATCTCCGTCAGCCAGCCGACATCCTGAAGGACGTACGACTCCGCGCTGAGAGGGCAGGTGAATCCTCTCGTGTAGGTCGACCATTCTTGGAGGTGCCACCAGACGGTACGCGATGCGGGGGCCGCCAGAGCCGCCAGGGTCAACACGGGTATCCCCCAGCGCGGGGGCGTCTGCGGTAATGGAAGCAAGATCGCCGCCGCTTCATCGTGAATGGAGGCGCCCAGCCTAGATCATTTGCGACAACGGAGACAGAGGCCATCCACCTCACGCCCGCCCGCTCCTGTCCATGGCGTCAACCGGTCAGCACTGCCATAAAAAACGACCCTCCTGCTCGTCGGCGCTGAGGAAGCCGTAGCCCATGCCGCCGTCGCCGAAGTTCAGTTCGTACATGTGCCGCTGGGAGGATCTGAGCTGGAAGAAGAACGTCCATGGACCGCCGTCCGGGTACTCCTCGAACTGCAACCAGGTGGGAGCGCCCAGAAGACGGGATTCCCACCGGTGACGCGGCTCCACCTGCTCGACCTCCTCCAGGTCGGCGAACAGCTCGCCGACGAGGCTCTCACCCCGGTCGGTGGCGACCGTCTGGACGAACCGCGGGATCCGGCCCGGCTGCACGATGAGTGCGTTCTCGCCCCCCTCCGGCCGCCACGACTCCTCGCAACCGTCACCCATGAACAGGTAGGCCATCCGGATGGACCCACCGGGCAACCTGAACTGCCCGATGAACCCCATCGGACGCTCGTGCCGCGCGCAGAGCGGCCATCGCGGCTCCTCCAGCCAGATCGGCTGACCGCCGAGTTTGGTGGCGAACTCCTCGATCACCTCGTCGACGCGAGAGAAGACCATCTCGTACGCGAGGCCGTCGTCACCGTCGATCACCGGGACATCTTACGGCGAGGCGCCGGTCCGGCTCATGAGACGAAAAGCCGGCCCGATCACCGAAAGCGGAATCGCCGGCTCTGTGCGCCGCCGTGAAGGTTCCGCTACATGCGGTTGGCCGGTCTGGGACGGGCGCGGCGGCGTCGGTAGTGCCGTACCAGCGCAGGCAGCCATGGCACGGCGCCGAGTGCGAGCAGTAACGACAACAGCGGCATCCACCACCATGGCGAGACACGCGCCGGTGGTGGGGACGGCGTCGGTGTCACCCATGGCCGTGCGGTCTTCGACCATGCCAGGAACGCGTCACCGATCGGGAGCAGACCGAAGGCGTACCGCTTGGTCCACGGGGTGCCGAGCGGCAGGCCCGCCACCTCGCCGTAGTTAGCCAAGGCTGCGGCCAGCGAGGCGTCGCCGTGGACCTGGGCCGCACCGAGAGTGACCGCGGTCGCCGACAGGCTCACCCCGAGTGGGAGCGGGCCGGAGTCGACGTCGGCCGGACCGTCCACACCGTCGGGGTATTCCCGCACGGCCGGCCCGAGGCCGAACGGGGAGATGACGTACTGGTCGCGGAAGCGCAGGTACTGCTCACCGGCGAAGACCGGGTCGACGTCGAGCAGGAAACGTTGAATGAGGCTCTGTGAACTGCCCCTGGCCATCTCGACCGGGTCGCCGGTGTCGGGGTCGACGCTATGCGGCAGCAGCCCAGTGCGTGGATCAAGCCGCTGGCGTACTTCTCGAAGCCACCGTTCGACGGTACTGGAGAAGCGCGGCGGCAGCAGCAGATCGTGCAGCCGTAGTGACGCCATCGCCACGGTCGAGTCGACCGGCCATGCCTGACCCGGGTACGCCGCCAGGTACGGCGACGCCGAGGTGTCGAACGCCACGCCGAGCGAGGCGGAATCATCGGCGAACCGGCGCAACTCGGTCGGATCGCGTTGCCCGGCCGGTTGCAGGCTCAGCACCCCGCCACGCAGCCAGTTGCCCCAGCCGCGGTAGAAGACACCATACGACGGGGTGAGATCGGGGCTGAACGGGGCGCGGCCGGATGGCGATTCCAACCGTCCCAACGCCCACCGTGCTTGTCGCAACGGCTCCGACCGCTCGCCGGCCGGTAAGCGCATCCCGAGTTCGACCCAGCTCAGGCCGTACAGCACGTGCAGGAAGAAGTACCCCTCCGGGAACAGACGCTGCGCCTCGTCGCCGGCACCGCCGTCCAACGCCGAGCGCAGGAACGCCAACTGCCGCTGGACCCCGGCCGGCTCACCGGTCGTCCCCGCGGTGGCCGGCGCGACCAGTCGCACCGCGGCCGCCAGCGCGCAGACGCTGACCACGACGGCGACCAGTCGACGCGACCATCGCAGCACCTGACGCATGGTTAACGGCGGCTCGGACATCCGATGATCTTAGCCCGGTGGGCACCGTCGGTGGGACGTCTCTCACCCCGATGATCAACATGCTTCGCAAGGGAACGCGCCGCATCCATCTCGAGACGGATGCTGTTGGTGATCTTCCTTGGCCTGCGGACATGGAGCGACGACGGTACTTGCCTGGGCATCTGATCCGCAGCAAGGTCGAGACGGTGCCGGAAAGGCCGGTTCGGAGACACCTCGCTCTTGACCGCCTTCCTCGGATGTCCACTCACATCCGGGGACGGTGTCAGCACTTCCGTTAGGAAGATCACATTCTGGGTGCCGTCCGCACGAGTTGACGGCCTCAGCGTTCACGCGGAGAAGCGTGATGCGGGTCATCGACCGTGACCGCCGAGCCGCGTGCACCGCCTCCGCGGACGCAGCCCGCTGCGCACAAAAATCAAAAGTCACTTACACCGCGCCCGCACTCCTTGATCGGAATACGATGCCTTCCACTGTTTCCTGGCTTGAGGTGCTGAATGGAACTGTTTCCTGAAGAGAGTCAGTGGGAGCTGCTGACCGCCGCAGGGCTGCGGCAGGATTTCCAGGCGGTGTGGATCGAAGGCGACGACCTCGACGCGATCACCGCCGAGTTGAGGATCGACCCCGCCGCAACGCTCGAATGCGATCTGGCCACCGCGCTGCGCTGGAACAGTATGGACATGCGTACCCTCATCCTCTGGATGGGCGGGCACTCGCCTGGCTGGACGTTCGCTCTGGTGCTCACCGGCATGGGGTCCGACCTGAACCTGCCGGGCCGGCGGGTCTTCGACTTCTGCTACGCGCGGGAGATCGACGAGTTCTACGGCGTCAGCGGCCTCTATGACGAGGAGGGGCTCGACGACCTGGAGCTCAACGACGACCAAGGCGGCGAAGAGGACCTCGACCCCCACCTGATCGCCATCGGGCGGGTCACCGGCCGGTTCATCGACCAGGACTGGCTCGCCGAACGACGAACCCTGTGCCGGGTCCCGATGAAAGCGAGAGCCTCATGACGTACGGAGAACAGTGGGCCCTGCTCTCGGCGCGTGGGTTCGATGACATGTTCGCCGGAACCTGGATCGAGGGCGACGACCCCGACGAGATCGCCCGCATCCTGGGCTCCGACCCGGCGGCGGCGGTGCCCTGCGGGCTCGACGAGGCGATGCGGGAGTACGAGCCGTACGCGTTCAAGGAACTCGTCTGGCTCGGCGAGCACGCCCCCGGCTGGACCCACGCCGTCACCATCGCCGGGCCGCGTCCGCGCACCGACCTGCTGGCCGCCAGTGGGCGCAGGTTCGTCCAGGTCGTGTGGGAGCCCCATGGCTTGGGCGTGCACGATCTGTACTATTCGGACGGGGTCACCGCCGGGCGGCAAAGCCCGGTCGCCATCGCCGAACCCGGCTGGCCCTTCCACGAGTACGTCGAAGGCCTCACGCGAAGCCGCCCCGGCCTGATCGACGTGTTCACCGGAGGTCCGGCCAAGCCGGTGGGCAGTCTGGGACTGTGGCTGGACAACTGGCTCATCCTGGCGGGTCGTGTCTCCGGGCGTCTCATCGACGAGCGGTACCTCGACGCCACCCGGCGGCTGTATCGCATTCCGATCTGACCGGCCGTACGGCCGACCATGTCCGGTCTCCCGTGGTTCACTCGTGATGGACGGACCTCCCCGGGGGACATGTCCGCGGCCCGGAACCGCGGCCGCTGCCGCTCGGCTGCGGACAGTCCCCCGGCCCTGTCGGATCGACTCATCCTTCAAGGCTGTCACCTGGACAAACGGCCGCCACCAGGTCACGCCCGCATTTCCCGATCGGTACAGCGGCCCCTACGCCGCCCGCTTTCGGCACCCGTCGGCGGCACGGCCGGGCTTCATGCCGATGTTTTCGGCCTGCCGGTCGTCATGGTCCGTGCGTCCGGCGGACGAGGACGTGGCGGGTGGCCGTGAGCCCCCGCCATCGGCCCTTGCTATTCGTCAGGCAGCAGGTACCGCCAGGAGAGCACGAAGAGTGCCCCCGAACCGGTCTTGAAGAGTGGCCGGCCGTGCCCCTGCCCGGCGGGCACCGCCTTGGTGATCGCGCTCACCGCCGCCCCCTCGATGTCCTTCTGCCAGATCGGGTCCACCGTGCCCGAAGGCTCCGGGACCCCCGCGGGCCACGGCGCCGGCGTGTCCTCCGCCGACGCGGCCCCTTCGGCGACCATTCGGACGCGGGTGGCGACATAGTCGGTGCCCTCGGCGGTGGCCCGGGTCGCCAAGCCGTCCATCAGCTTCCTCGCCTCCGAAAGCCCCTTCGGGTAGAAGCCCGCGACCTGGTCCAGGGCCGGGGCCCGGACCTCCAGCAGCTTGCCGTCCTTCCCCCGCACCCCGAGGACGGTGGTCGGCACGTCCGTCACCATCGGCGCGCCCGGCTTGGGCTCCGCGGTCGGCGGTTGCCCGGTCAGATATGTCTCCATCGACGCGACCGTCTCGCCCGTCTCGGCCTCGGCGAGCCTCAGTTGCCTGCTCGCGTCAACGATCACCAAGCCGTCGCTGTACAGCACCACCCTCGGCGGACGCAGCACGTTCGTGGTCGCGGTCACGAACCCGCCCTCGGCGCCCCACAAGGCGACCGGCTTCGCCGGCTCGGCGTCGGCCGGGGTCGCCGTCATATCCGCTTCCGCCCCTCCGCAGGCCGCTGTCAGGGACAGCAGCGCCACAAGCAGGGTCATTCGTAGTCTCATGCCCCACAAACGTACGTTTCCCTCAGGCGGTTCAGCCGGTGTCGTTCGAGGTCAGGCGGATCCGGCGAAGGGGAACACCACCCCGTCGGCGGGGATGACGGCATCGGTGTCGTCGACGAACGCCACGCGCACTGGTCGTCCGTGGTCCGCCGAACGCCTGAGAACGCTTGGTCCCGAGGTCGGGGGCCTGTTCTCGTCGCCCCACTGCTGCAGCGCGGCGAGCACCAGGAGCAGCTGTTCGCCGGCCGGAGTCAGGTGGTAGCTGTACCGGGTCCGGGCGCCCGGCTCTCGATAGGGCTGCTTCTCCATGACATCCGCGTCCACGAGAATGTTCAGGCGGTTACTGAGCACGTCCGGGGCGATCCCGAGTCCGTCGCGGAAATCCGCGAACCGGGTCACCTTCCCCAAGGCGGCCTCTCGCAAAACGAGGAAGGTCCACTTGTCGCCCACGATTTCGAGCGTGCGCGCGATCGAGCACACCTCTTCTGTCTTGTGATTGACATTGACAGTACCCATGGCGCTATTCTAGCCCCTGAGTTGCACATTCCTACCCAGTGGTGCTCGATCAACGCGACAACGCGGATCAGGGCGAGGGTGCGACGACGATCCGCCGCGGCGCGGCGTTCACGACATCCCCCTCGGCGGCCGGCGCGGCATTCATGACGACCCGGCCGGCCGTATGGGCATGTGGCTCACAGGCCGGCCCGCGGCGTCTCGCTGTCACCGCCCCATCTCGGAACAGGAGCTACCGGGCCGCGGGCAGACCGGGGTAGAGCTGGTCCAGCCCGCCGGAGAGCGCGGCCCTGGCGTTGCGGCTCTTGTCGTCGGCGACCACTTCGAGGGCGCGCGCCTGAACACCGTCCAGGGCCAGGCTCGCCACCCAGGCGGGATCGACCTTGTCCGAGCCGTCGACGTAGTCGGCCATGTCCGTGTCCATGTAGCCGACGTGGAGAGCCGTGACGTCGATACCGGCAGGGGCCAGTTCTTGCCGGATCACGTTGGTCATCGCCAGCTCGGCGGCCTTGGCCGCGCTGTAGCCGCCGTACGCCGGGTAGTGCACCCAGGACAGGACGGACAGGATGTTGAGGATCGCCCCGCCTCCGTTGGCGGTGATGACGGGGGCGAAGGCGCGGGCGACGTCGAGAGACCCGAAGAAGTGCGTCTCCATCTCGCGCCTGATGTCCGCGATGTCGCCGTCGATCAGTCCCACGTGCGTGCTGATGCCGGCGTTGTTGATCAGCAGTGTGGTGTCCGGCGCGCCTTTCGCCGCCTGCGCCACGGAAGCGGGATCGGTGATGTCCATCTGAAGCGGCACGACTCCCGGGAGGTCGACCGAAGCCGGACGCCGGACGCCGGCGTACACCTTCCTGGCTCCGCGCTTGAGCAGTTCCTCTGCCAGGTGCCGTCCCAAACCGCGATTCGCCCCTGTCACCAGTGCGACAGCGTTCTGAATGTCCACGTGCGCCTCCTTCTGGATCCTGAATACCTATCCAGAACCTAGCCTGCCTGAATAGGCATACGCAACTCAGGGGGGCGCCCGGCATGGATGTCGATCGGCAGACCGCGTGCGCAGTGCCGGAACTCACGTGGGCATCCGACCTGGCCTTCCACCCTCAGCACTCGTGTCCCTACGCCTATATCCACCGATGGCCCGGTTGCTCGGCTGATTGACGCTTTTCGCACGGAGTTATGCCTCGAAGGAGGTGAAGATTTTGGTGTCACGGCCTGAGGCCGCGATCCTGCGCCGCCAGGTCGTCTCCCCCGCGCGGATCGGGCCGAGCGGGCTTTTCCGGCCGCACCGGTACGGCCGCCGCCCCAGCGGCTTCGGCTCCATCGGATCGGACGCCGGGCGGGCGCCACCGATCGGGCACCGAACGCCGGGCTTATCCGGAGAAGGCCGGGCGTCCGCCGATCCCGGACGGACTCCGGGATCGGCGGACGCCCGGCCGGGGAGAACCCGCGATGAGACGGCTCTCACCGCGCCATCCGGAGGCCCCTCATCCGCGGCTGCGAGCGCTCCCGCTTCGGACGCACCGCCGGGGCCAGGCGGCGTCACGCATCGCGATGACCGGACCCGCCGTCACGCCCGTCCCGTGACGCGCCTCCGGCGTCGAGCGGCGGGCGGGGCGGGTGCGGTCACTTGCTGAACCCGGCCGTCAGGCCGCTGAGCAGCTGACGGCGGCCGATCACGTACATGGCCAGGATGGGGATCGTGGTCAATACGACGGAGGCGAGTACGGCGGGCACGTTCACGCTGTACTGCCCCTGGAAACTCCACAGCGCGAGCGGCAGCGTGCGCTTGTCGGGGCTCTGGGTGAGGACCAGCGGCAGCAGGAACCCGTTCCAGATCGTCAGTGCGTTGTAGATCGTCACCGTCACCACGGCCGGCATGGTGAGCGGCAGGGCCAGGCGCCAGAGCGTCGCGATCTCGCCCGCACCGTCCAGCCGCATCGACTCGAACAGCTCCTTGGGCACGTCACGGATGAAGTTGGCCAGGATCAGCACCGAGAGCGGGATCGCGAAGGCGATGGACGGGAGGACCAGTCCCAGCAGCGAGTCGTAGAGGCGCAGCCGGATGATGATCAGGAAAACCGGGATGATGGTGGCCTGCAGCGGGATGGCCAGCCCCATGAGGAAGAGCGAGTTCACCCCCCGCAGGAAGCGGCGGCCGCCGCCCCGGACGATCGCGTACGCCGCCATGAACGAGACCGCGACCGCCGGGACGACCGCGCCGACGGTCACGATGAGGCTGTTGAGGAAGTACAGCGGGAAGTCGGACTCGACGACCAGCCGGTAGTTGTCGAGGGTCGGCTCGGTGGGCGGCGCCAGCGGGTTGGTGGCGTAGTAGCTGCTCTGCGCCTTGAAGCTGGTGATGAAGATCCAGTAGATCGGCACGATCACGATCGCCAGCCACAGCCAGCTCACGGCCCCGCCCAGCCAGTTGGGGCCGTCGCTGCCCGGACGCCGCCGCCGCCGGCGCCGGCGGCGGTGCCCGTGTGGTTCTGATTCGAGCGTCTCGGCCCGCCGGAGCTTCGTCGTGTGGGTCAAGCTCATGGTCAGGCCCCTTCCAGCTGACTTGCGTTGGCGTCGCGGCCGCCGAGCCGCCGCAGGAGCAACGCGAGGGCGAGGCCCACGAGGACGAGGATGACGGCGATGACACTGGCCGGTCCCATGAGGCTGGCCTGGAACCCGCGCTTGTACATGTCCAGGGCGAGCACCCGGGTGGCGTCGGCGGGGCCGCCCGCGGTCAGTACGAAGATCAGGTCGAAGAAGGTCAGGGACCCGACGACCATGAGGGTGGAGGACGTGATGATCGTGTACTTGAGCTGCGGCAGCGTGATGCTGAAGAACTTGCGGACGCGGCCCGCCCCGTCTATTTCGGCGGCCTCGTACAGGGAGCGCGGGATCTGCCGCACTCCGCCCTGGTAGATCAGCGAGTGGAAGGGGATGAACTGCCACGACACCACGAAGATCACGACGCTGAAGGCGAGGACGGGCTCGCCGAGCCAGTCCTGTATGAGCAGATCGACGCCCAGCCCGGCACCGAGCCCGAAGTTCGGATCGAGCAGCGCCTTGTAGGCGATGGCGATGGCGGCCTGGCTGAGCAGCAACGGGATGAAATACAGCACCGCCAGCACCGCGCGGTAGCGCTGGCGCCCGGCCAGGAACACCCCGAGCAGGATGCTGGCCGGGGTCTGAACCGCCCAGGAGACGACCATCACCAGCAGCGTCACCCACAGCGCGTGCATGAGGCCGGGGTCACCGAGCACGGCCCGCCAGCTCGTCAACCCGGACATCTGGATTTCGCCGAGCCCGTCCCAGGACGTGAAGCTGAGGAACAGGACCCCGACCAGCGGAATCACCCCGAAGGCGACGAAGAGCGCCAGGGCCGGCACGGCCAGCCACGGAAGGACGCCGCCTCGGGTCCTTCGCGTGGCGGCCGGCGGCGTCCTCCGAACGGGGGTGGCGAGCGCGCTCAACTGCCGATGACCGCGTTCATGTTGGACGCGAACTGCTCCGGTGTGATCGACAGCTGGAACAGCTTGGCGATGTTGTCCAGCAGCACCTCGGCCGCGGCGGGGCTGAGCGCCTGGTCCCAGGACTGGGCGAACGCCTTGGCGTTGCTGGCGATGCCGTAGACGAACTTCAGGAAGTCCGCGTCCTCGGAGGCGGCGAACGCGCTGTCGGCGCCGTTGACGATCGGCACCGCGCCCGTGCCGGCCCACTCCTTGACGTCCTCATCGTTGAGCACGGCGGTGGCGAAGAACTTCTTGGCGACCTCCTTCTGCTCGGGGGTCGCCTTGGAGGAGATCGACAGGTACTGGCCGGGGTTGCCGACGGTGTTGCTGGGGTCGCCCTTGCCGCCCTCGACCGGCGGGAAGTTCATGTAGCCGAGGTGGCCGCCGGAGACGAAGTCACCGCCGTCGGTCTTCATGCCGCCGTACGTCCAGCCGCCGTGCAGCATCATCGCGGCCTTGCCGGTGTACAGCAGGGCCTGGTCGGCGTTGGAGTCGGCCGTGATCGAGGAGAAGCCCTTGATGAACCCGTCCGCCTTGACGAGGTCCTGCAGCTTGGTCAGGGCGTCGAGGGCGGCGGGGTGGGACCAGGCGTCCTTCTTGGCGTCGAACACGGCCTGGAACACCTCGGGGCCGCCGATGCGGTCGAAGAGGAACTCCAGCCACATCATGTTCGTCCAGCGGGACTGGCCGCCGAGGGAGAACGGGGCGATGCCGGCGGCGTTGAACTTGGGGACCAGGGCCATGATGTCGCCCCACGACTCCGGCGGCTGCACGCCCACCTGGTCGAAGATCTTCTTGTTGTAGTATAGGACGATGGGCTGCATGGTCTCGGCCGGCATCGCGTAGATCTTGCCGTCGATCGTGGCCGCCCCGAAGGAGGAGGCGAACAGCCGGTCCTTCACGGCGGGGTTCTGCTCGAACCAGGGGGTGAGGTCCTCCACCTGGCCGGCCTGCACGTACGTGCGCAGGGTCCCGCCGCCCCAGCCCCAGATGATGGTGGGGGCCTGGCCCGCTCCGATCGCCGTCTTGATCTTCGTCTTGTACGCGTCGTTCTGCATGGCCGTGAAAGCGATCTGCTCGTTGGGGTTGGCCTTGTTGAACCGCTCCACGGCCCTGGTGCGCACGCCTTCCTGCGGCTGGACCGAAAGGAACCAGTAGCTGGCCTTGTTCGCGGCGTTCCCGCCGCTCGCACTGGCCCCGCCCCCTGCCGGGGTGGGACCGGAAGTGCCGCAGGCCGCCAGCGCGGCTCCCAGGGGAATGCCCATGGAGAGGCTGAGGAAGGTGCGGCGAGATGGTGTCTTTGACTCCACGCTGATCTCCGTATGTCGAATGCCGAGCTGGGCGCGGCTCCATGTGAAACATCAGTGGCGGTGGTCGTCGGTCCTAGATCAGCACCTCCGCTGCCAGGCATCCACTCTTCTTGAGCCCGGCATGTCGAAACATTTCCGAAACAGGCCGCGTGGCACGTCAATTTAGATTTCCGCTACCCCCCTGTCAAGGGGTGGTCTGATATCGGTACAAGCTTCACATCTGACGCATGTAAGGTACTCTCATTTGGGGCTTTTCCTGGTCATATCGTGTGCGCCAGGATTCGAGCAGAGCCACCGCAACACACCGAAAAGTTTCGGAAACTTGTGGGGGGATGTTTTTCTTGAGGAGAGAGCAGATGACGGCGCTAGATGGGACCTCCTCGGCGGACCGGGTCCTCCGTCCATGGCAGGACCCGGCACTCCCCGTGGCCGACCGGGTCGAGGCCCTCCTTGAGGAGATGACCCTGGAGGAGAAGGTCGGCCAGCTCGGCAGCCGGTGGCTCGGCAACGCCATGGAGGCCGACCAGGGCGGGGAGCCCGAGGAGGAGACGGAGGGCACGGCGAACGTGGCTCCGATGCAGGACGTCTTCGCGGCCTCGGGGAACGTGCCCCTTGAGGAGGCGGCCCGTCACGGGCTCGGCCATCTGACGCGGGTGTTCGGCAGCGCTCCGCTGACCGCGGCGGAGGGCGCCGCGGAGGTGGTACGGCTGCAGTCCGAGGTGGTGAAGCTCTCCCGGCTCGGCATCCCGGCGCTGGTCCACGAGGAGTGCCTGACCGGTTTCACCACCTTCGGCGCGACCGTCTATCCGGCGGCCATCGCCTGGGGTGCGACGTTCGACCCGGATCTGGTGGAGCGGATGGCCGCGGCCATCGGGCGGGACATGCGCGCGGTGGGCGTCCACCAGGGCCTGTCGCCGGTGCTGGACGTGGTGCGCGACTACCGCTGGGGCCGGGTCGAGGAGACCATGGGCGAAGATCCGTACCTCGTCGCGATGCTCGGCGCGGCCTACGTGCGCGGCCTTGAGCGCACGGGGATCATCGCCACGCTCAAGCACCTCGCCGGCTACTCCGCCTCCCGGGCGGCCCGCAACCACGGCCCGGTGTCGATGGGCCGGCGCGAGCTGATGGACATGATCCTGCCGACCTTCGAGACCGCCCTCGTCGAGGGCGGCGCGCGTTCGGTCATGAACTCGTACTCCGACCTGGACGGGGTTCCCGCCGCGGCCGACCCGTGGCTGCTGACCGACCTGCTGCGCGACGAGTGGGGGTTCACCGGGACGGTGGTGTCGGACTACTGGGCGATCCCGTTCCTCGCGACGATGCACCAGGTCGCCGCGGACACCGACGAGGCCGGGGTGCAGGCGCTGACCGCGGGCGTCGACGTCGAGCTGCCCGACACGGTCGGCTTCGGCCGGCACCTCGTCGAGCGGGTACGGCGGGGCGAGCTGCCGGAGTCCCTGGTCGACCGGGCCGCCCGGCGCCTGCTCACGCAGAAGGTGCAGCTCGGGCTGCTGGACCCGGACTGGACGCCGGAGAAGTCGGTGGCCGGGGCGGAAGCCGTGGACCTGGACTCGCCGTCCAACCGGGCACTGGCCCGTGAGCTGGCCGAGCGGTCGATCGTGCTGCTCGACGCGGGCACCGCGCTGCCGTTGCTCGGCGAGGGGCGTCCGGAGCCGCGCCGGGTGGCCGTGGTCGGCCCTTGCGCCGACGACCCGCACACGTTCATGGGCTGCTACGCCTTCCCCAACCACGTGCTGCCCCGTCATCCGGGGCTCGGGCTCGGAGTGGCCGCGCCCAGCCTGCTCGACGCGCTGCGGGCCGAGCTGCCCGACGCCGAGCTGATCCACGAGCCGGGCTGCGACGTGCGCGGCGACGACCGCTCCGGCTTCGCCGCCGCGCTCCAGGCGGCCCGCGAGTCCGACCTGTGCGTGGTCGTCGTCGGCGACCTGGCGGGGATGTTCGGGCTGGGCACGTCGGGCGAGGGCTGCGACGCCGAGGACCTGAGGCTGCCCGGCGTGCAGGAGGACCTGCTGGTCGAGCTGGCCGCCACCGGCACGCCGGTCGTGGTGGTCGTCGTCTCGGGCCGCCCGTACGCGCTGGGAGCCGTGTCCGGAACGGCCGCCGCGCTCGTCCAGGCGTTCATGCCCGGCGAGGAGGGCGGGGCGGCCATCGCCGGGGTCCTGTCCGGCAGGGTGCAGCCCAGCGGGAAGCTGCCGGTGCAGATCCCGCGCGGCCCGGGCGGGCAGCCGGGCACCTACCTGCAGCCGCCGCTGGGCTCCAACAGCCACGGCATCAGCAACCTCGACCCGACCCCGCTGTTCCCGTTCGGGCACGGTTCCTCGTACACCACCTTCGCGATCGACTCCTTGAGGATCAGCGACGCCGAGGTGCCCACCGACGGCGAGTTCACCGTGTCGGTGCGCGTGCGCAACACCGGGGGCCGGGCGGGCGAGGAGGTCGTCCAGCTCTTCCTGCACGATGTGGTCGCCCAGGTCACCCGGCCGGTGCGGCAGCTCACCGGGTTCGCCCGGGTGCGGCTGGAGCCCGGCGCGAGCGCCCTGGCGACCTTCACGGTGCCCGCCGACCGGACCTCGTTCACCGGGCGCGACCTGAGGCGCGTCGTCGAGCCGGGCGACCTCGAGGTGCTCGTGGGCACGTCGGCGTCCGCTCTGCCCTGCCAGGGCCACATACGATTGACCGGCCCGCTGCGTCACGTCGGTCCGGGCCGACGACTGGTCACCCGCGTGAATGTGGAACCGGCACCGGGCTCTTACCGAACACATCAGGGAGGAACAGATGCCGGCCAGTCCTAGACGGGCCACGCTGGCCACGGTCGCGGCCTCGGCGGGCGTGTCGGTCGCGACCGTGTCGAAGGTGCTCAACGGCCGAGGCGACGTCTCCCCGGTGACGCGCTCCCGCGTGGAGTCGTTGCTGGAGCAGCACGACTACGTCGCGCTGCCGCAGCGCCGGCGGGGCGACGCGGCCGTGCTGGACACGATCGAGGTGGAGCTCGACGACGATCTCAACGCGTACTCGACCGAGATCATCCAGGGCGCCGTACGAGCCGGGGCCGAGGTCGACGCGGCGATCGTGGTGAGCATCCGGACCGACGCCGACCGCGCCGGAGCCTGGGCGCGCGGCCTGGCCACCGCCGGACGGCGGGCCCTGGTCGCCGTCACCAGCGAGTTGACCGCCGAGCAGCTCACCGCCCTGTCCCGCGTACGGTTGCCCCTGGTCGTGATCGACCCGCTGAACCTGCCGCAGACCAGGGGGGTCACCAGCGTCGGCTCGACGAACTTCGCCGGGGGCCTGGCCGCGACGCAGCACCTGCTCGCGCTCGGGCACCGGCGCATCGCCTATCTCGGCGGCCCGGCCACGGCCGCCTGCAACCAGGCCCGGCTACACGGTTACCGCGCCGCCATGGAGGCCGCGGGCGCCGCGGTTCTCCCGGGTTACGTACGGGCGGGGCATTTCCACTACCAGGACGGGGTGACGGGCGGCGCGGTCCTGTTCGACCTGCCCGAGGCTCCCACGGCCATCTTCGCCGGCTGCGACGACATCGCGTTCGGCGTGCTGGAGGCGGCCAGGGCGCGAGGGTTGCGCGTGCCCGAGGACCTCAGCATCGTCGGCTTCGACGACACCCAGGTCGCCCGCATGGCCTCGCCCCCGCTGACCACCGTACGCCAGCCGCTGCGAGAGATGGGCGGCGTCGCCGTGCGCACGGCGCTGCGCCTGGCGGCAGGCGAGCGGGTCGACTCCCACCACGTCGAACTCGCCACCGAACTGGTGGTGCGCGGCTCCACCGCCCCCGCCCCGCCCGAGGGCTCCCCCCGGCCGCCGCTGACCCGCCACGCGGTCGGCTGACCCGCACCACGAGCACCCCCGCGGCGGCCGGCGCCACCCGGGTGCGAGGTCGTTCGGCGTGAGGCCCCCGGCCGGTCGCCCGGCCGGGGGCCCCGCGCGTCCCGGCGGGAAGCCGGTCAGCGGTCGCGGGCCGCGGTGATGGGGCGTGCCGATTGCCTCACCCGGCTTCCAGGTGAGGCAGTACCTCGGCGGCGATCAGCTCCAGGTGGTCGAGGTCGGCCATGTCGATCAGGCGCAGGTGCACCCGGGTGGCGCCGATCTCCGCGAACTCGCCGATCCGCTCGACGAGCTGCGCGGGCGAACCGATCACCGGGTCCTCCGGAGGCAGCGCGCTCGGCACGTGCAGCGGAGCGGCCCGGCGCCGGGCTTCGGCGTCGTCGCGCCCGATCGCGACGACGATGCCCGCGGAGAGCACCAGCGGGGCGCGGCCGGTGCCGGCCCGGCCCGTCCGCTCGCCGGCCTCCGCGACGCGCTCGTACGCCTCGGCCGTCTCCGCCACGCTCTTGAACGGCATGTTGAACTCGTCCGCGTAGCGGGCGGCCAGTTCGGGGGTGCGCTTCGGCCCGCGGCCGCCGACGATGATCGGCGGACCGGGCACCTGGACCGGTTTGGGCAGGGCGGGTGCGTCGACCAGCCGGTAGTGGTCGCCGTGGTAGCTGAACCGGTCTCCCGCCGGGGTCGACCAGAGCCCGCTGACGATGGCGAGCTGCTCCTCCAGCCGGTCGAAGCGCTCACCGAGCCGGGGGAACGGGATGCCGTACGAGATGTGCTCCCGCTCGTACCAGCCCGCGCCGATGCCCAGCTCGATCCGGCCGCCGCTCATCTGGTCCACCTGCGCGACGATCATCGCCAGCGGGCCGGGCAGCCGGAAGGTCGCGGAGGTGACCAGCGTGCCGAGCCGGATCCGGGAGGTGTCCCTGGCCAGGCCGGCCAGGGTCACCCAGGCGTCCGTCGGGCCGGGCTCGCCGCCGTCGGCCCCCATCGACTGGTAGTGGTCCGCGCGGAGGAATCCCTCGAACCCGCCGTCCTCGGCCAGCCGGGCCATCCGCAGTTGGTCGTCGTAGGTGGCGCCGCGATGGGGCTCGGTGAAGACACACACTCGCACGCTCATCGTCCTCTCTCTCCGGCCTCCGCCGGGGTGTCGCGCTCCATCAGCAGTTCGTGCAGGTCCGCACTGCACCGGGCGACCTGTTCCAGGTGCGCGTTACGGCCCAGGCTGCGCGGTCGCGGGATGTCGATGTCGACCACCTTGCGGATCCGGCCCGGTCGTGGACTGAGCACCACCACCCGGTCGGCCAGCAGCACCGCCTCGTCGATGGAGTGGGTGACGAAGACGATGGTGGCCGAGTTCTCCATGTGCAGGCGCTGGAGTTCCACCGACAGCTCCTCGCGGGTGAGTGCGTCGAGGGCGGAGAAGGGCTCGTCCATCAGCATCACGCGGGGATCGCCGATCAGTGATCGGCAGAGCGAGACCCGCTGCTGCATGCCGCCGGAGAGCTCATGCGGCAGGCGCTTCTCGAAGCCGCCCAGCCCGACCATGTCCAGCAGTTCCTGGGCGCGGCCGCGATGTTCGGCCCGCCGCCAGCCGAAGATCTCCACCGGCAGCAGCACGTTGTCGAGCACCGACCGCCAGGGCAGCAGCGCGGGCCGCTGGAACAGCATCGCGATGTCGCGGCGGGCCTTGGTGACCCGCTCCCCCGCGACCGTGATCTCTCCTTCGGTGACGGGCAACAAACCAGCGATAAGTCGCAGAAGGGTGGATTTACCGCACCCAGAACGGCCGACGACCGCGACGAACTCCCCCTCCGCCACATTCAGGTCGATGCCGCGCAACGCCTCCACCGCACCGGATCGCCCGGCGAAGGTACGGGAAACACCGGCTAGTCGGATCATCGGTCAGGCTTCTCCTCAGCGATGGTTACTTCGCATCTCGCGAAGATTATCTGGATTGACCGTTAAAGGGCAGATGCGGATCCATAATTCTGGTTTTCTCCTGCCTCGCACGCGACCCAGCCGCTCCACCAATGATGATTCTTACGTACGCTGTCCGCGAGGTTCCCCACCATGACCTCACCCCTGGATCACCCCGTTCGAACCCCCGCCGGCAGGTCGAGAACCCCGGCCGAAAGAAAACGGTGCCCATGAGAAGGTTCACCCGCTCCGTTGCCGTCGCGATTGCGGCCGGCCTGCTCGCCGCCGTGACCGGTTGCGGAAATTCTGGCAATTCGGGCAATTCTCCCGAAGCCGACAGTAGCGCCACCAAGGCCTTGGAGAAAGTTACCTATTTAACGTCATTTGGGAACTTTGGCCGAGACGCTTATGCCTGGGTCGCGAAAGAGAAGGGTTTCTTCGCGGAGGCCGGTTTCGAGGTGGACATCAAGCCCGGAGGCGGCACCGGCGACAACCTCTCGAAGATCGAGGCCGGCGCGGCGATGTTCACACCGCTCGACCTCACCGGTCTGCTGCTGGCCCGCGGCAACGGCGGCGCCAAGGACATCACGGTGGTGGCCGGCATCCAGCAGAACACCATGGCCGCGATCATCAGCCTTGAGGGCAACCAGATCGCCACTCCGAAGGACCTGGAGGGCAAGACGCTCGCCGACAGCCCCAGCTCGGTGGTGCGCAACCTCTTCCCCACCTACGCGAAGCTGGCCGGCGTCGACGCGTCGAAGGTCAAGTGGGTCAACGGCCAGCCGGCCAACCTGATCGGCCTGCTGGCGGGCGGGACGGTGGCCGGCATCGGCCAGTTCGTCGTGGGGAAGCCGACCGTCGAATCGGTCGCCAAGGACAAGAAGGCGGTGGTGCTGCCGTACAGCGACGTGATGGACGACCTCTACGGCAACGTGCTGGTCACCTCGGCGAAGATCGCCAAGGAGAACCCGGACACGGTCAAGCGCTTCACCGCGGCGCTGATCAAGGGACTCGTGTACAGCGTCGACAACCCCAAGGAGGCGGGCGAGCTCCTGCAGAAGAACGTCCCGGCCGCCGCGGCCGCGCCGGCCGCCGCCGAGTGCGAGCTGATGGCCGCGTTCGTCCGGCCGGACGGTTCGAGTGCCCCGGTCGGCTCGATCGACACGGAGCGGGTCGCCCGCAGCATTGAGACCCTGCAGGGCGCCGGCGCGATCCCGGCCGGTCTGACCCCGGACCAGCTCATCGACTCCAGCCTGACGCCGGCGTCCTGACCGCCGCCGTCATCGAACCGGCGCCCCCGGCGCCACCCCGGTGGACAGACCGGACGAGGAGAGTGAGAAGCGTGACATGGCCGAGGTGAGCGAGATTCGACCCCCGGTGCGCGCCGACGCGCCCCGGGCGTACCGGCTCGGCGGCGAGATGGCGACCGCGGTGATGTGGCCGGTCCTCGGGCTGCTGGTGGCGATCACCGGCTGGTGGCTCGTCACCTCGGCGTTCCGCCTCGTCCATCCCGCGGTGCTGCCCCCGCCGCAGGACGTACTGGCCGCGTTCGACGCGAGGTCGGCGGAACTGCTGAACGGGCTGGCCGCGACCACGCTGGAGACCGTGATCGGCTTCCTGCTCTCCTCGGTCGCGGGGATCCTGATCGGGATCTCGCTGGCCGGCTCGCGGGCGATCGAGCGCATGTTCTCGCCGCTGCTGGTGGCGGTCAACGCGGTGCCGAAGATCGCGCTCGGGCCGCTGCTGGTCGTCTCCCTCGGCTGGGGACAGCGGCCGATCCTGACCATGGTGTTCCTGCTCAGCTTCTTCCCGATCGTGCTCTCCACCTCGACCGGGCTGACCACCACTCCCGCCGACCTCGCCGAGCTGGCCAGATCCCTGGACGCCTCCCGCTGGCAGGCCTTCCGCAAGGTACGGCTGCCGGCCGCGCTGCCGCAGATCTTCGTCGGCCTGAAGGTCGCCATGCCGCTGGCCGCGATCGGCGCGGTGATCGGCGAGTTCCAGGCCGGCGAGGGCGGCCTGGGCTACCAGATCGTGCAGTACAGCGGGGTCGCCGACAGCGCCACCGCGTGGGCGGCGATCATCCTGGTGGGAATGATGAGCATCGTCCTCTACTTCGCCCTGGTGCTGGCGGAGCGGCTGGCGCTGCCGTGGGTACGGGCCACCACCTCAGCCCGTTGAGAGCCGCCCGAACCGGCTGAGACGCCCCGGGACCAGGACGCGGAACGGATTTTCGGACAGACCTTGTAAAGGGTTTTTACGATCCAAAAATCCGGGCCGCGTATGGCGGAGATCATGCCCTGGTGTAACAATCGTGCTGTTATCTCATCCCCCGGACTGTCACGTGATCGGCTCATCCGATCGCCACCGAAGGAGAGCCGTGCGCTGATGGAGATCCTGGAATTCACCCCGCGGCCCGAGCAGTACGCGTGGACGTTCGGCGGGACCGCCCCCACGCACCGGATCAAGCCGGGAACCGTGCTGCGGCTGTGGAGCGACGACGCGTTCGCCGGCCGGCTCCGCGACATCACCGATCTGCCCAGCGCCGCGCTGGACGCGCGCTACCTCAACCCGCAGACGGGCCCGTTCCACGTGGAGGGCGCCGAACCGGGGGACACGCTGGCGCTGCACTTCGTGGACATGACTCCCGCCCGCTCGTGGGGCGCCTCGGCGACCATCCCGTTCTTCGGAGGGCTGACCGGCACCGACCGGACGGCGACGCTGCAGGAGCCGCTGGCCGAGCGCACCTGGATCTACCAGGTGGACTCCACCCGCAACACCGTCACGTTCGAGGCGCGAAGCAGCGAGCTGAGCCTTGAGCTGCCGATGGCGCCGATGCTCGGCACGGTCGGCGTCGCACCGGCCCTGGGTGAGGTCCGGACCTCCCTCGTGCCGGACGAGTTCGGGGGGAACATGGACACTCCCGAGATGCGCCCCGGCTCGACCTGCTACCTCGGCGTGAACGTGGAGGGCGCGCTGTTCTCCCTCGGCGACGGCCACTACCGCCAGGGCGAGGGCGAATCCTGCGGCACCGCGGTGGAAGGCGCCATGAACACCACCCTGGTGGTGGAGTTGATCAAGGGCGGAGCCCCGACGTGGCCGCGCATCGAGGACGACGACCACCTGATGGTGATCGGGTCGAGCCGTCCGCTCGAGGACGCCTGGCGGGCCGGCCAGGTGGACATGGTGCTGTGGTTCAGTGAGCTGTTCGGGCTGGACAGGCTCGACAGCTACCAGTTGCTGAGCCAGACCAGCCAGGCTCCCATCGCCAACGTCGTGGACACGAACTACAGCGTGGTGACGAAGGTCGCCAAATCCCTGCTTCCGCAGACCCAGGTGTACGGCGGCATGCACCGCCACCTGCGAGAGACGGCCAGGCTCATCGCCCCGCGTTGATCCCCGCGCCGACGCTTTTCCCCGGCGACGACACCCCCCGTGTTCGCCGTACGGCCCAGGACGTGCGGCATGTGACAAGCAGCAAAAGAGGTTGAGAATCGTGGATCTTCAGCTGGCCGGGCTGCGTGCCCTGGTAACCGGTGGCACCAAGGGAATCGGCCGGGCGATCGTGGAGGTACTGGCCGAGGAGGGCGCCTCGGTGGCGTTGTGCGCCCGGACCGACTCCGACGTCGCCGCGACGGTGGAGCGGCTACGCGGGCAGGGCGCCAAGGTCACCGGCGGCGCGGTCGACGTCGCCGACGGCCCGGCCCTGAGCCGGTGGGTCGACGACAGCGCCGCCGAACTCGGCGGGCTGGACATCGTGGTGGCCAACGTGAGCGCCCTTGCCATACCCGACGTGGAGGAGAACTGGCACCGGAGCTTCGACGTGGACATGATGGGCACCGTCCGGCTGGTCAACGCCGCGCTCCCGCTGCTGGAGCGGAGTTCGGCGCCGTCCATCGTGACCGTGTCCAGCGTGTCCGGCCGGGAGATCGACTTCGCCGCCGGCCCCTACGGCACGTTCAAGGCCGCGATCGTCCACTACACCCAGGGCCTGGCCTACCATCTGGCCGGCAAGGGGATCCGGGCCAACACCGTTTCTCCCGGCAACACCCACTTCCCCGGCGGGGTGTGGGACGACATGGAGCGGAACAACCCCGAGTTGTTCGGCCAGGCCCTGGCGCTGAACCCGACGGGACGGATGGCCCGGCCCGAGGAGATCGCCCGCGCGGCGGTGTTCCTGGCCAGCCCGGCGGCCAGCTTCGTCACCGGCACGAACCTCGTCGTCGACGGCGCGCTGACCCGCGGCGTGCAGCTCTGAGGCTCACCGCGCCTCGAAGGGTGACCCGCACCGCCCGCTGACGTCCCCGTACGCGCACGACGGCCCGGTCGGCCCGGTCGGCCCGCGCCCGCCGGGGCGCCCGGACACGAACGGCTCCGCTACAAGGAGCCGCCGGCCGGTTCCCGGCCGTCGTCACGCGAGGTGGCCAAGGGGAGGCGAAGGGTGAAACGGGCGCCACCGGCGGCGGAGGATCCGACCTCGATCGTTCCGTTGTGCGCCTGGGCGACAGCGCGGGCGATGGCCAGGCCGAGGCCCGTGCCCCCGCGGTCGCGGCTGCGGGCCGCGTCCAGCCGGGTGAACCGCTCGAAGATCATTTCTCGGTGGACCTCGGCGACGCCTTCCCCGTCGTCGTCGACGACGAGCTCGGCCTGATCGCCGTTCGCCCACACCTCGACGGTTATCGACTGCCTGGCGTGCCGCTCGGCGTTGTCCAGCAGGTTGGTGATGACGCGGCCGATCTGGCCGTGGCTGACGTCGACGGGCACGTCCGAACGGACGACGAGCCGCACCCTGTCCGGATTCCCTCGCCGGGCGAGCTCCATCCGTACCAGCGCCGCCAGATCGGCTCTTTCCCTGAGCTCGGGCGCCGCGTGCCCGAGCCGGGCCAGCAGGAGCAGATCGGTGATGATCGCCTGGAGCCGATCGACGTCGGACAGCGACTGTTCGATCAGTTCGTTCAGGTCGGTCTCGCCGGGATGCAGCCGGGCCTCCTCCAGCTGGGCGCGGAGCCCCGCGATGGGGGTGCGCAGCTCGTGGGAGGCGTCGGCGGCGAACTGCCGTTGCTGCTCCATCGAGGCCTGCAGCCGGGTCAACGTGAAGTTGACGCTGTCGGCCAGCTCATGGATCTCGTCGTTGCTGGGTGGTACGGGCACCCGGTTCTCGGGGTAGGTCGCGTTGATCTCGTCGAGTTTCGCCCGGATGGTGCTCACCGGCCTGAGGGACGCGGTGACGATCCGGCTGCCGAAGTAGGTGATGATCACGGCGAGGATCAGCGCGCCTCCGCCTATCGCCGCGGCCAGCCGCGGATCGACCCACGGGGGGACCACGGGAGAGGCGCTGTAGACGATCCAGCTCTGACCCGCCCGGTGGGCCCGCTGCGCGATCACGATGTTGCATTCGCCGGCGGGAAAGACCCCGCCGCACACGACGGAGTCGGCGATGTTCGTGCCGTCGGTGGTGAACGTCGCCATGGCCGGTTTGCCCTGCAGCTCCGGGGTCGAGGCGACGACCCGGCCCTGCGAGTCGACGACCTGGAGATTTCGGCCCGGGCGCTGCGCGAGGGGGTATTCCAGCTGGCCCCGCTCCACCTCGACCGCCACGCGGCCACCGGCGGCGATGATCTCCCCGGTGAGGGACCCCGTGACGAAACGCTCGATGGCGATCATGAGCAATACGGCCACCAGCGAGCACAGCAGGGCGGCCACCGCGCCGGCGAACAGCGTGATGCGGGTTCTGATCGAGATTCGGTGTCTCGAGCTCATCCTCCCAAGCCTCCCCTTGGCCAGTGCACCACACGAACCCCAGGGCCCGGCGGAGGGGGGCAGCTGTTGATCTTAAACGGGAGCCCGTCCCCCCATCCGAACGGCGTGCCCTCCCCCGCGCCGGTACCGCACGCCGGACAGGGCGGCACCGGCGCGGCCGGGACCGGCCGTACGCCCCCTCCCGCGACCGTCCGGGTTGCACCGGGGACGGCGGGCATGAGGCCAGGATGGGAGGATGCGTGCCTCACGGCTTATTTCCCTGGTGTTGTTACTCCAATCGCGCGAGACCATGACCGCCGGCGAGCTGGCGCGCGAGCTGGAGGTGTCGGAGCGGACGATCTACCGGGATGTGCTGGAGCTTTCGGCGGCGGGGATTCCGGTGTACGCCGAGCAGGGCCGTACCGGCGGCTACCGGCTGGTCGGTGGGTACCGGACACGGCTGACCGGATTGAGCCGGGCCGAGGCGGAGGCGCTCTTCCTGTCCGGGCTGCCCGGCCCGGCGGAGGAAATGGGGCTGGCCGACGCCGTGGCCGCCGCCCGGTTGAAGGTCCTGGCCGCGCTGCCCCCCGCGCTGCGGGATGCCCCGGCACAAGCCGGCCGGCGGTTTCACCTCGACGTCCCCGGCTGGTTCGCCAACGCCGACCCACCCCCTCGGCTGGCCGAGCTGGCGGACGCCGTCTGGCAGGACCGGATCGTCGAACTCCGCTATCGCCGGGGCGAGGAGGTGACCCGGACGACGCACCCGTACGGGCTCGTGCTCAAGGGGGGCGTCTGGTACCTGGTGGGCCGGGTCGCCGACGACTACCGGATCTACCGGGTGGACCGGATCGTCGCCGTCGAACCGGCCGGGGCGTCGTTCGTCCGGGACGAGCTGTTCGACCTGCCCGGGTTCTGGGCCGACAAGGCCGCGCGGTTCGTCACGTCCATGCTGACCGAGCACGTCACCGTCCGGCTGAGCCCCGAGGGGATGCGCGCGCTGCCCTTCGCCGTCGAGCCGCCGGCGGCCCGGCAGGCCCACGCGGCGGCGGGCGAACCCGACGAGCGGGGCTGGGTGCTCACTCGCCTGCCCGTCGAGTCGCCGGCGGTGGCGTACACCGTACTGCTGCGTCTCGGCCCGGAGGTGGAGGTCGTCGGCCCTCCGGAACTACGCGCCCGGATGGCCGACGCCGCCGACCGGCTCGCCGGGCTCTACAGAACTCAGCGGTAGCCCGTCACGTCGGCGGGCTTACCCGCGTCCTGCACCTCCGTCATGTACCGCCACGCGTCGGGCCTGCTGCCGTCGACGTCGGTGAAGCCGTAGACCTGAGCGAGCCGCCCGCTGGACGACGACTGCCCGTTCCACCGCCCCACCTCGGGATCGGAGGCCAGTGCCACGACCGCCCGCCCCACGAAGGCGGGTGTCTCGGAGATGGCGAAGTGCGGTTGCCCCTCCAGCGCGTCACGCCAGTTCGCCTCCGTCACGCCGAACAACTCCAGCATGATCTCCGAACGCAGCCAGCCCGGGGTCAGCGACAGCGCCGTCGCGCCGTACGGGGCGAGCTCCTTGGCCTGGGCGAACGCCATCCGGTTCACCGACGTCTTGGCCAGGTCGTAGAAGAAGGAGACGCGGTAGTGGTCCGCGTTGTACTCGGCGGTGCCGTCGGTCACCTCGACGACCAGGCCGCCCGGCTTCCTGATCAGCAGGGGAAGGGCGTAGTGGCTGGTAATGATGTGGGTGTCGATCGCCAGCCGCAGGATGCGCATGCCCTTGTCCAGCGAGTGCTCCCACAGCCTCTCGTCCCAGCTGAACAGCAGCTCCCCGCCCCAGATGTCGTTGACCAGCACGTCGAGCCCGCCCTGCTCCCGGTCGATGCGCTCCACCAGCGCGCGGACCTGCTCGGGCACCAGATGGTCCACCCGCACCGCGATGCCCCTGCCTCCGGCGGCGGTGACCAGCTCGGCGGTCTCCTCGATCGTCTCCGCCCTGTCCATCTCCGAACGCCGCTCCCGGGTGCTGCGGCCTGTCACGTAGACCGTCGCCCCCGCCGCGCCCAGCTCCACCGCGATGCCACGGCCCGCACCACGCGTCGCCCCCGCGACCAGCGCGATCTTCCCTGTCAGTGATTGCGTCATGAGGTCGATGCTGGCGGTTATATCTGACAGAGAACGTCAGGCTTTCCAGCCCGCCGGGATTTTCATGGCGGATTCCCTGCCCCGTGGGCCGGGAGGAAGCGCTTCTCGTCGCGCGGGTCCGGCCCGGCGGGAGCCGGGATGTTCCGCGACGACCACGCGGGGCATGGTCTCCCTGAACGATGCGGGGCGTGCCGTACGGCCGAGGAACGGCGAGCCACCGGCCCCCGGATGGAGGGCCGCGTGCCGCGATCCCCGGTTTTCACAGCCGGGGAGGGTGTCGGCGCGTCCTGACGTTCGGCGGCGCCGAACCTCTCGACATCGTGGGATCGAACGAGGGAACGGCATCGCCGGTCGCCCACCGCGTAGGGAGATCGAAGATGGAAATCATCACCCATGACTCGGCCGGCTCCGTCGCCGAGACGCTGGAACGGCTCAAAGGCCTGATCACGGCCAAGGGGCTGAATCTCTTCACCGTCATCGAACACGACGTGGCCGCCGCCGCCGCCGGGCTGAGCATGCGGCCCACCAAAGTCGTGATCTTCGGGAGTCCGGCGGCGGGCACCCCGCTCATGATCGCCGTACCGCTGCTCGCCCTCGACCTGCCCCTGAAGATCCTCATCTGGCAGGACGCGTCCGGCCGGACGCGGGTCAGCCACGACGACGTCGACGCCCTCCAGAAGCGGCACGGTCTCACCGACGAGCAGGCGGCGCCGTTGCGGGGGGTCGGGATTCTCGCCGCCGCGGCCGCCGGCGCCTGACCCTCGACGGTGCGCCCGTTCCCGGCGAGGGGCGGATCCGCGCCGTCGGTGGCCCGTGCCGGCGAGAAAACCAGCGGATCGGCCCCACGACGTGGGCTCCCCCTTCGGGATCCCGTCGATCGGCTACGCCGATCGGCTGCCCTCCGAGGGGAAACTGCCGAGCAGACGCTGGGCGTAGAAGGACTCCCAGGGTTCCCCCTGCGCTTTCGCGGTGTACTCCTTGTCCAGTCCCACCAGTTCGTAGACGAGTTCGCTGCGCACCGGTGTGGTCTCCAGCAGGTACGGCAGGTTCGAAAGGTTGATCAGCCAGTCGGCGTACCAGGACGCCCAGTCGGCATCGGCTCCGTCGACGATCCGGTAGACCCGGTGATGCGTCTCGGACGCTTCGCGCAGGACGTCGCCGACCTGTTCCACACGCTTGTCCATGTGCACCCCTTCCCTTGGTGTTCCACCGCGATACACGCGACGAACGGGTGCCTTGCAGATGTCCCCCAGTGTATTGAAATCACCTGACCTGGCACTATGCCGGCCCCAGCGGCATGGTGGCGCCCCGGCGAAGGGCTCCTCCCCGGTGAGGCCGCCGCGGGCGGCTCACCGCCGGGAAACGAATTCGTGAAAAATCCTGACACTCTCTTTCGCCTTCCCCGACGACGTCGAGGGCCCGGCGTCGTCCGGGACGCTCCACCCGCCGACAGGCCGCCTGCCGTCTCTCTGGTAGAACGGAATGATCACGGGCGGGCAGGTGACGAATCCGAAAGGCGGATCAAGGCCCGTCATCGTCCGGGGTGGTCTGGTCGAGCGGGTGTGGGCGACCGCCGTCGGACATCCCCGGTCAGGACGAGAGACAGGCCCACCGGCGCGATCCCGTATCTCGCATTCGCCCACAGGACGACGAATCAGAAGGTGTCATCATGGAACAGCGTGTTCTGGGCGGCAACGGCCCGAAACTGTCAGTGGTCGGGCTCGGCTGCAACAACTTCGGCAGGCGGATCGACGCCGCGGCGTCGGCGGCGGTCGTGCACGCGGCGCTGGACGCCGGGATCACCCACTTCGACACCGCCGAGATGTACGGCGACGGCAAGTCGGAGGAGTTTCTCGGCGCCGCGCTCGGCTCGCGTCGCGACGAGGTGGTGATCGCCACCAAGTTCCTGCCCCGCCCCAAGGAGCAGCCGTACACCCCCGGGGTGCTCGCCGCCCGCATCCGCGAGGCGGCCGAGGGCAGCCTGCGCCGCCTCGGCACCGACCGTATCGACCTCTACTACCAGCACTACCCCGATGCGGAGGCGCCGACCGAGGAGGCGCTGGAGGCGCTGGACGAGCTGGTGCGGGCGGGCAAGGTCCTGCACATCGCCAGCTCGAACGTGTCCGCGGAACAGATCGAGCGCTCCGCCGTGGTGTCCGGCGACAAGGGGTGGCCGAGGTTCACCGGCACGCAGATCGAGTGGAGCCTGCTGTCCCGCGCCGTGGAGGAGTCGGTCGTGCCCGCGGCCACGGCCGCCGGCATGGGCGTGATCCCGTACTTCCCGCTCGCTTCGGGACTGCTGACCGGCAAATACCGCAGGGACGAGGCGTTCCCGCCCGGCAGCCGCCTCGCGACGTCCGGTGAGCAGTTCGCCGCCAGGTTCGCCAACGAGGCGAACTTCGCCAAGGTCGAGGCGTATGAGGCGTTCGCGGCCGAGCACGGTCACACCGTGACCGAGCTGGCGATCGGCTGGCTGCTGGCGCAGCCGTCGGTGGCGTCGGTGATCGCCGGTGCCACCAGGCCCGAGCAGATCGGAGCCAACGCCGGCTCCGTCTGGACGTTGTCCCCCGCGGAGTCGGCCGCCGTCGCCGAGTTCTGACCTCTCCGCCACGACACCGGCCGTCGCGAGTTTTCCTCGCGACGGCCGGAGGCACCCCCGGCAGCGGACTTTCCGCGGTGAACGACGCGTCACCGGGCCCGCGGGGCGCCTCGGCGAACGTTCCCGGTCAGAGCACTAATCGGGGGTGGGAAGGTCGACGACCCCGACGACGTTGGACACCGGGACGGTGGCGCCCTCGACGCCCTCTCCCAGATGACTGCGCGAGTCCAGAGAAACGTGGCGATTGTCCCCTTGGACCCAGACGCGCCCCTGGGGAACGACCACGGGACCGAAATCCTGATGCGAAGCGGGAGGCTCCTTGATGTAGGGCTCCTCCAGAGGACGCTCGTTCAGGGTTATCCGCTCCCCGTTGTCGCAGCATTTCACGGCGACCCCTGGGACTCCGATGACTCGCGCGACCCGGGCCCCCGCGCTCCACGACTCGGGCGCCTCGAAAACGATGACGTCACCCAGCTTGGGAACGTATTCGCCCCTGGCCATATCGACCGTGACACGGCTGCCCTTTTTAATCGTGGGCTCCATCACCTCACTGGGGACGTCGTACTTCTTACGCCCGGAGACTCGATCAACAATGCCACACCCCGCGAGCAGGGGCAGAATCATCACCATAGATAGAATATGCAGTCCAAAACGATTCACCACGGCATTGTCCAGGCCGAAACACGACCCGGTGGTTCGTGCCCCGTCACGATCCCGTCACGGGCGACACCGTGATCCCTCAGGCGGACCCGACCTGCGACCTCCCGTCGTGTGAGACCGCGGGCATCTCGGATCTCCGCCGGCCGAAGGATTTCGTCAAAAGCTCCTCCCCGCCGGCTTCCACGACCTCCTGGCGGCCCGTTCGGCATGCTCGGCCCGAGTTCCTCGCCCTCATGGGTCGGCCTTCCTCTTCCCGCGCTCATTTTTCACGAAATCCCGTATCGCCGTTCGTTCACGGGAATGGCTTCGAGATACCCGCGCCTGGTTTTGTCGGCGATGACAAGAAGGACGGTGAATCGTCGCGGTCGGAACGGCACCGCTCCGGGCCGGGGTCCCTTCGGATCGCGCGTCTTCCAGCCGGCGACGGGCTCCCCCGGCCTGCGGGAAACGCCACGGAAGGAGAACTCGAGATGCCGTACGAAGAGTCGAGGGAAGGTCAGGGGGCGGTGAGCGCGGTGCCCTGGGCGAGGAGGAGGAGCACGTCGACCGCGGCCACGGCGATGGCCGCCGCGAAGGGCGCCCGGGGCGAGCGGCGGCCCAGGAGCAAGCCCGCGACGGTGAACGCCCCCGCCGCCGCGAGGGCGGCCCAGCTCCCCGCGCCCGGGGGCTCGGGCGGGCCGAGGACGAGGAGCCCCGTCGCCAGAAGCAGCGGCAGGGGGATCAGGGCGCGGACCCGGGCGGTCCCGAGCCGTTGCGGCCAGCCCCGGACCCCGGTGGCGAGATCCGCGGGGATGTCGGGCAGGACGTTGGCCAGGTGCGCCCCGCAGCCGAGCAGCGCGGCCGCGAGGACGGCCCACCAGGCGGGCCACGGGTTTCCCGGCAGCCCCAGGGTCACGAAGCCCGGCAGCGAGCCGAACCCCACCGCATAGGGCAGCCACGACAGCACGGTGGCCTTCAACCGGAGGTCGTAGACCCAGGCCGCGGCGACGCCGGTGAGATGGACGGCCCCGGCCGCCGGACCGGAGGCGAGGGACAACGGCACGCAGAGCGCCAGGGCGGTGCCCGCGGCGATCCACACCGTCCGGACGCTCACCGCGCCGTCCACGACCGGCTTGCCGGTACGGCCCGCGGCGGTGTCCCGTCCGGCGTCCACCGCGTCGTTGCACCAGCCGATCGAGAGCTGACCGCTCAGCACCGCGGCGGCCACGAGGGCGCAACCGGCCGCGTCGCGCCCGCTCGCCCAGGCCAGCGCGGTCACCAGGGCGGTGACCGCCACGGTCGGCCCCGGGTGGCAGGCGCGCGTCAACCCCAGGGCGGCCCGGAGCCCGGCCCGGAGCGCTGCCCTGCGGCCCAGGCGCGGATGCCGGCTCGTCGTCACCCGATGATCGTAGGCCGCGGGCACCGGGAACGGGAGGATGCCGGGACGCCGCGAGAGACGTCCGCGTCCCTGGGGTTCCTCATATCGTTCTCCCGGTTCGCGAGGCATGCCGTACACGTAGATGGGCAAGATCTAGACGTCCGCCGTCCGCGACTCCCGGGAGCAGTCAAACAGTTGACATCCTCTCCTCCCTTCAGGGAGGGGACTCCCACGGTCACCCGTGAGCCTTCCTGCTTCACCGCCAGTCGCCCGCCAGGAGAACTCCCTTGAGGTCTTACACCGACTCCACAGGCGTTTCACCTCTCCGCCAGCCCGGCGGCGAGGATGTTCTTCGCGGCGTTCACATCCCGATCATGAACGGCACCACAGGCACACACCCAGTCACGAACGTGCAACGGCATCGACGCAGTGATCGCGCCGCACGCCGAGCACAGCTTGGAGGAGGGAAACCAGCGGTCCGCGACCACGAGCTCCCGCCCGTACCACCGGGTCTTGTACTCCAGCATGGTGCGTATCTGACGCCAGGAGGCATCGGAGATGGCGCGGGCCAGGCTGTGGTTCTTCACCATGGTGCGCACGGTGAGGTCCTCGATGGCGACCACTTGGTTCTCGCGGACGATCGAGGTGGTGAGCTTGTGCAGGTGATCGCGGCGGCGGTCGGCGATCCGGGCATACACCCGGGCCACCCGGAGCTTCGCCTTGCGCCGGTTGGCCGAGCCCTTCTGTTTGCGGGCCAGGTTACGCTGCGCCTTGGCGAGCCTGGTGCGGTCGGCCCGCTCGTGGCGGGGGTTGACGACCTTGCCGTCGGCGTCGGTCACACCCTGGATCGGCCGCGACAGGGTGAGCAGAGCCGTGATCCCCGCATCCACACCGACCATGCCCGTGCTCGCATCCAGCGGGCGGATCGCATCCTCGCACAGGATCGACACGTGCCAGCGGCCCGCCGCGTCTTTGGACACGGTGACCGTGGAGGGGTCCGCACCCTCGGGCAGCGGGCGCGACCACACGATGTCCAGCGGGCCGTCCATCTTCGCCAGGCTGAGCCGCCCGTCCTTCCAGCGGAACGCGGAGCGGGTGTATTCGGCGCTGAGCCTGGACTTCTTGCGGGACTTGAAGGAGGGGTATCCGGCCCGCTTGGCGAAGAAGTTCGTGAACGCCGTTTGCAGGTGGCGCAGCGCCTGTTGCAGCGGGACCGAGGACACCTCGGCCAGGAAGCCGAGTTCTTCGGTGCGTTTCCATTCGGTCAGCGCGGCCGAGGAATGCACGTAGGAGATTGTCCGGCCTTCTGTGGTGTAGGCGCGGGTGCGTTCTTCGAGGGCTTTGTTGTAGACCAGGCGGGCGCAACCGAAGGTCCGGGAAAGCTCTTCGGCCTGTTCGGGGGTGGGGTGGAAGCGGAACGTGAAGGCCCGCTTCACGAGCTGCGCCATGCCTCGCACAATGCCACAAGATCAGTTAAGTACGGGCTTGATTCGTGCGGCACGGTGCCGCGTTTCCTTCTCGGCCTGAAGGCCGGGGTCTCCACGCTGGAGGAATTGATGACGCGAATCGCCGCTGTGCACGGCGCTCTTCCGCCCAACCGCTACTCCCAGGCAGAGATCACCGACACGTTCGCCCAGGTGTGCCTGCCCTCGGGCGCCGGCCGGCGGCTGCTTGAACGGTTTCACACCGGAGCCCGGGTCGGCTCACGTCATCTGGTGCTGCCGCTCGACCAGTACGCCAAGCTTGAGGGCTTCGGGATGGCCAACGACGTCTTCGTCGACGCCGCCGTGTCGCTGGGCGCCGAGGCGGTGGATGGGGCGCTGGAGGCGGCCGGGCTCGCGCCGGGCGATGTGGACATGATCCTTTTCACCTCGGTGACCGGTATCGCCGCGCCCTCCGTGGACGCCAGGCTGGCCGGAGTGATCGGGCTGCGCCCCGACGTCAAGCGGGTGCCGGTGTTCGGTCTCGGCTGCGTGGCGGGGGCCGCCGGGATCTCCCGCCTCCACGACTACCTGCTCGGCTGGCCGGGCCACGTGGCCGTACTGCTCTCGGTCGAGCTCTGCTCCCTCACCCTGCAACGGGGTGACGCCTCCGTCGCCAACCTGGTCGCGAGCGCGCTGTTCGGCGACGGAGCGGCGGCCGTGGTGGCCTGCGGCGACGATCGGCCGCTCCGGGCGGACGGCCCGGGGGGCCCGGCCGTGGTGGCCACCCGCAGCCACCTGTACCCCGGTTCCGAGCGCGTGATGGGCTGGAACGTCGGCGACACCGGCTTCCAGGTGGTGCTCGACGCGAGCGTCCCCGACGTGGTGCGCACCTACCTGGCCGACGACGTGCACGGCTTCCTCGCCGATCACGGCCTGACCACCCGGGACGTGACGGCCTGGGTGTGCCATCCGGGCGGTCCCAAGGTCCTGGAGGCCGTGGCCGAGACCCTCCGGCTGCCGGACGGCGCGCTCGACCTGACCTGGCGTTCGCTGGCCGAGGTGGGGAACCTGTCCTCCTCCTCCGTGCTGCACGTTCTCCGGGATACCCTCGCCCTGCGGCCGCCGCCGCCGGGCACGCCCGGTCTGCTCATCGCGATGGGTCCGGGCTTCTGTTCCGAACTCGTACTGCTGCGCTGGTAGGAGCCCGATGTCCTGGCATCTGTCGTCCTGGTATCTCCTTCTCCTGCTGCTCGTGGGAGCGGAGCGCGTCGCCGAGCTGGTCGTCGCCCGCCGCAACGCGCGGTGGAGCATGGAACGCGGCGGGGTGCTGTCGGGCGCCGGCCACTATCCGTGGATGGTCGCCCTGCACACCGGGCTGCTGGCCGGTTGCCTGCTGGAGGCGGGCCTGGCCGACCGGCCCTTCGTCCCGGCGCTCGGCTGGCCCATGCTCGTCCTGGTGGTCGCCGCGCAGGGACTGCGCTGGTGGTGCATCACCGCCCTGGGTCCGCAGTGGAACACCCAGGTGATCGTGGTGCCCGGCCTGTCCCCGGTGACCCGCGGCCCCTACCGCCTGCGCTGGCTGCGCCACCCCAACTACGTGGCCGTGGCCGTGGAGGGCGCGGCGCTGCCGCTGGTGCACGGCGCGTGGATCACCGCGCTGGTGTTCACCGTGCTCAACGCGGCGCTGATGGTGGTGCGGATCCGCTGCGAGGAGGCCGCCCTGGCCTCGCTCGTCCCCCCGGCGCCTTCCGGGCGGGCCCGGGCGTGATCGACGTCCTCATCGCGGGGGGAGGACCGGCGGGTCTGGCCACCGCCATCCACGCGGCACAGGCCGGGATGGAGGCGGTGGTGGTCGAGCCCCGGCCCATGCCGGTGGACAAGGCGTGCGGCGAGGGGCTGATGCCCAGCGGTGCCGCCGCCCTGCGGTCGCTGGGCGTGCGGGTCGAGGGCCGGACGCTGCGCGGGATCCGCTACCTGGACGGGCGGCACGAGGCTCAGGCCGCGTTCCGCGACGGCCCCGGGCTGGGCGTGCGCCGTACCGCGCTGCACACCGCACTGTCCCTCCGGGCGGCCGAGCTGGGGATCGAGGTCGTCCGCGGCAAGGTGGGCGAGCTGCGGCAGGACCGCGACGGGGTCGAGGCTGCGGGGCTGCGGGCTCGCTGGCTGGTGGCCGCGGACGGCCTGCACTCCCCGCTCCGCGCCCGGCTGGGGCTGGAACTGCCCGACCGCCGAGCGCGCCGGTACGGCCTGCGCAGGCACTACCCCGTCGCGCCCTGGACGGACTTCGTCGAGGTCCACTGGGCGGCGGACGGCGAGGCGTACGTGACGCCGGTCGGCGACGACCTGGTCGGCGTGGCCGTGCTGAGCTCGCGTCGCCGCGGTTACCCGGAGCACCTGGCGGACTTCCCCGCACTCGTGGCCCGGTTGCAGGGACCGGCCACGACCCCGGTTCGCGGCGCGGGGCCGCTGCGCCAGCGGGTGCGCGCCCGGGTCGCCGGGCGGGTGCTGCTGGTCGGGGACGCGGCCGGATACGTCGACGCGCTCACCGGCGAGGGGGTCTCCCTGGCGCTGCTGTCCGCGCAGGCGCTGGTGGGGTGCCTGCGGGCGGGCACCCCCCAAGCGTACGAGGGTGCCTGGCTGCGGCTATCGCGGCGTCACCGGCTGCTCACCGGGGCGCTCGTGGGGACCCGCCGGTACCGGGCGGCGGCGAGGCTGATCGTCCCGGCGGCCCAGCGGATGCCCCTGCTGTTCGGCGCGGCGGTGCACGCCCTGGCCTGAGTCCTGCGGCCGGACGACCCGGAGCTCGTTTCCTAGTTCTGGTGAGGAAGGCCCCGGTCGTGTCCGCGCCGACGGCCTGTTCCGCCAGGCCGACGGTCGAGGGTCAGTAGTCGAGGCTCGGGAACCAGTCGCCCCGGCCGTGAGGGGTGAGGTCGAGGAGGTGCCAGACGGGGGCGAGGAGATCGATGCCGCGCTCGTCGAGGTCGTCGGCCACGCGAGGGTGGGCGGAGTAGAAGTGGCGGATCGCGCCGTCGCCGTCGCGGGTGAAAACGGAGACGGTGGAGTCCTGTCCGCCGTCCTGGTCCTCGCTGCCGAGGTCGTACTTGAAGGTGCTGTCGCCGCAGCTCAGCAGCCGCAGCCGGTGCCAGCCCCGGTCGCGGGCGTGCTGCCGCAGGACGGGCGGATCGGCGGCCGCGGCGATGACGAAGTCGGCGTTCTGGGCGATGTGGTGGGAGATGCCGTTGAAGCCGTCGATCCACAAGGTGCACATGGGGCACGGGTCGGTCTGCAGCTTGCCGTACATGAGGTGGTAGACGATCAGCGGGCGGTCCGGCGCGGTGAAGAGCCCGCTGAGGGCAACCTCGCGGACCGGTGTGTCGCCCGCGCCGAGGTCGGCGGGACCCTCGATGAAGACGTAGTCGTCGACGGGCGGCCCCGGTGGGAGCGCCCGCCGCTGGGCCGCGACCTTCTCGCGGTGGCGCATGAGGTCGATCTCGGCCAGGCGCAGTTCCTGGCGGGCGGCGAGGTACTCCGCCGATTCGCCGGCCGGTTTCGTCTGCCGCATGGCGTCCTCCTGGGGTAGCGATTCCCCCGGTCCCCGGTCCGATCCCCGGATCCCCCAGCTCTCCAAGTCTATGCGGGAGGGCGGGCCCCAGCCAGGCGGTGAGGCGTTGGCGGGCCGGCGCGGCACGTACGGATCGACCCGGCCGCCTCGAAGCCCACGAACGACCAGCCCACGTAGGCGGCGGCCGCGAGCATCGGCCCGGCGGCCCACAGACCGCCCTGGGCCGTGCCGATCCCGTCGAACAGGACGCTGAACGGGTTCACCCGATAGAAGATCAGCAGCACCGTGCCGAGTCCGATCGAGGCGAGCACCTCGCAGACCAGGCTCGCCGTGACGAGGATCTTCAGCGTCCGGCGTCCGACGATGTTGGCGAGGCTGCCGAGCACGAGGATCGCCAGCGCCGTGAGCACGGTCACCCATTTGCCGGGTTCGGCCACTCCCAGCGCCTCCAGCAGGAAGCCCGCCGCGCCGTACGCCAGGGTGGACAGGGCGATGGTGAGGCCCCACATGTACGCCCAGGCCGCGAACCAGCCGCTGCCGGTCCCGCTCACGTGCCGGGCCCACTGGTAGACGCTGCCCTCGTACGGCCAGCGTGAGGCGAGCTCGCCGAAGACGCAGGCGACGAGAAGCTGTCCGGCGAGCACGATCGGGAACGCCCACCAGAAGGCGGGCCCCGCGGCGACGACGCCCAGCGTGAAGATCGCATACAGCGCGACGATCGGAGAGACGTCGGCGAACGCCAGCGCCCAGGCCGAGCGCAGGGTGAAGCCTTTGTGGAGGGTCTGCCCGTCGGCCGCGGGCGCGGCGGGACGGGCGTCGGTAGGAGACGTCACGGGGGGCTGCCTCTCAGTTCGGGTTTCGGGATGGCGCGCGGCTTCAGGGCGAGGCCGCGCACGTGCCGGGCGATGTCGCCCAGGGGCGCCAGCCACACGTCCGTGCAGCCGGCGACGTGCTCGATCAGTCCTTCGAGGGCGGCGGCCCGCGCCGGGCGTCCCGAGAGGAAGGGATGGTTGGTGAGCACGAAGCAGCCGCCCTCCCGGCGGAGCGCCTCGAACTCGCCCCGCCACATCGAGACGGCCTTGGCGGGGTCCTCGATGAGCCCGCTCCCCGAGATGTCCGGCAGGTAGCAGTACTGCTCCCAGTCGTCGAGTCCCCAGTGGACGGGGATCTCGACGATCGACGTCGCGCCGCCGGCGTCGAGCTCGTACGGCACGTCGGCGTCCATCAGGCTGGAGTCGTAGAGGAAGCCGCGCTCGGCCAGCAGGCGGGGCGAGTCGTAGGTCAGCTCCCACATCGGCGCGCGGTAGCCCACCGGCCGCACTCCGGCCACCTCGGCCAGCGCCGCCAGTCCCCGGTCCAGGATCTCCGCCTCGGCGGCCTCGTCCACCTCGGCGAGCGACTCGTGCAGGTAGCCGTGGTGCGCGATCTCGTGGCCCCCGTCGGCGATCGCGCGCACGGCGCCGGGGTGGCGGTGCGCCGTGTACCCGGGGACGAAGAAGGTGGCCCGCACCCGGTGCTCGGCGAGGATCCGCAGCAGGCGGGGCAGGCCGGTCAGCGGCCCGTAGGCCTGGTGGCTCATCACGCTCAGCCGGGACGCCGCCGCCGCCGGGTTGCCGAAGAGCACCGCCGACTCGGCGTCGACGTCGAAGGTGAACGAGGCCGCCGCGCTCTTGCCGTGCGGCCAGGCGACCGGCTCGGCGGGCCGCATCGCGGGCACCTCGTGACCGGCGGGCTCGGCGGGCCGCGTCATGAGCGCTTCCCGGCCAGCAGGCTCACCAGTTCGTAGGCGACGGTGGCCGCCGCCACGGAGGTGATCTCCGCGTGGTCGTAGGCGGGGGCGACCTCCACCACGTCGGCGCCGACGATGTTCAGTCCCGCCAGTCCTCGCAGCACCGACAGCAGCTCCCGGCTGCTCATCCCGCCGCTCTCCGGCGTCCCGGTGCCCGGGGCGAAGGCGGGGTCCAGCACGTCGATGTCGATGGACAGGTACACCTGGGCGTCCCGCACCCTGTCCAGGACGCGTTCCGCGACGCCGCGCGGGCCGATGAGGTCCATCTCGGCGCAGTGCACGATCGTGAAGCCGAAGCGGGCGTCGTCGTCGAGGTCGCGGGGGTCGTACAGGGAGCCGCGGATGCCGACGTGGGCGCTCGCGTCCCGCATCAGCAGGCCCTCCTCGGCGGCCCGCCGGAACGGCGTGCCATGCGTGTACGGCTCGCCGAAGTAGGTGTCCCAGGTGTCGAGGTGGGCGTCGAAGTGGACCAGCGCGACGGGCCCGTGCGCGGCGGTGGCCGCGCGGAGCGCGGGCAGGGCGATGGTGTGGTCGCCCCCGATGATCACGGCTCGCCCGCCGTCGGCCGTCAGCTCGCGGAGCCCCGCCTCCACCTGGACCACCGCCGCCCCGATGTCGAAGGGGTTGCAGGCGATGTCGCCCGCGTCCACGACCTGCTGCGCGGCGAACGGCATCACGTCCTGCGCGGGGTTGTACGGCTTCAGCAGCCGGGAGCCCTGCCGCACCGCGGCGGGCCCGAAGCGCGCTCCTGGCCGGTAGGTGACGCCGCTGTCGAAGGGCACGTCCACCACGGCGACGTCGAAGCGCTCGACGTCCTCGCGGCGTGGCAGGCGCGCGAACGTCGCGGGCCCCGCGTAGCGGGGGATCTTCAGCGCGTCGAGCTGGCCGATGTGCGTGTGGTCGCGCCCCATACCGTTCCTTCTCTTCTCTAGGCTCTCTAGGCGCGGGCCCGGGTGGTCCCGCCGTTGACATGGATGACCTGGCCGACCAGGGAGGACATACGCGGGTCCGCGAGGTGGGCGACGGCCGCCGCGATCTCCTCCGGGGTCGCGATCCGGCCGAGCGGCACCCGCTCGGCGTACCGCCTGCGGATCTCCTCGGGGCTCACCCCAGCGGCGCGGGCGTCGACCTCCAGTTGCGGGGTGTCGACGACGCTGGGCGCGATGGCGTTGACCGCGATGCCCTCGGGGGCGAGTTCGCGGCCGAGCGTCTTGGCCAGCGAGATCAGCCCGGCCTTGGACGCCGCGTAGGCGCTCGCCCCGGGCCATCCGATGACCCCCCACTCGGAGGCGACGAACACCACGCGCCCGCCGGCCCGTTCCTCGACCGCGGCCGCCATCCGCCGTACCGCCTCGGGATCCGCCACGTCGGCGGGTACGGCGAAGCCGCCGATCTCCTCCGCGAGCAGGTCGAGCTCCGGTCCGGGCGAGCGGTCGGAGACCGCGACGAGGGCGCCGTCGGCGGCCAGGCGGCGCGCGACGGCCCGGCCGAGCCCGCCGGCGGCCCCGGTGACGAGGGCGACGCGCATCAGATCACCGCCCCGGCGTTGGGCGAGATGACCTCGCCGCAGCAGAAGGTGCCCTCTTCGATCAGGAACGCCGCGGTCACGGCGACCTCCTCCGGGGTGACGAGCCGGCCCGCGGGGAGCGAGGCGAGATAGGCCGGGTCCCGCCAGGGGGAGGCGGCTTCGAGCAGCGGGGTGTCCGTCGGCCCCGGCGCGACGGCGTTCACGCGGATGCCCGCGGGGGCGAGTTCGACGGCCAGGGACCGGACGAGGCCGATGATCGCCCCCTTGGCCGCGGCGTAGTGCGCGTCGCCGTCGCCGCCGCCGATGGCGAGCTCCGAGGTGACGGCGACGATGGCGCCCCGGCCGCGTCCGATCATGCCGGGGACGACCGCGCGGCAGACGTTGAGCAGCCCCCCGAGGTGGACGTGCAACATGCGCAGCCACTGCTCCCGTGTGATGTCGGCGACCGGGACCATGGCGTAGTGACCGGCGGCGGACACGACCGCTCCGATCGGCCCGAGTTCCCGTTCGACCCGCTGTATCGCCGCGTCCACCTGGGCGGGGTCCGCGACGTCGACGCCGATCGCGTGATCGGCCCCGGCCGCGGGCCGCAGGTCGAGGCCCGCGGTCACCCAGCCCCGGCGGGACAGCTCGGCGACGACCTCGGCCCCGATGCCGCTCGCCGCGCCGGTGACCAGCGCCACCCGTTCCCTCATCCGGCCTCCTCGACGGGGTTCTGGCGTCCATGGAAACGACGTGACGACGCGATCGACAAGGGTTTTGGGAGAGGCTTGGGGTAATGCACCGTTACGGGGCGGGCCGACCGTGCAGTTCTCCAATGCGGGGTCACGCGTCGGTCACAGGGCGCGTTTAGTCTGAAATAGTTATGTCCGTGACCAGGGAGTCTCCACCGGGTCTTTCCCGCCTGCGGCTGACCGTGGCAGAACTTCTCGCGGAGCCGCGGTTCCACCTGCGCCTGGTCGCGGGCCACACGGGGCTCGACCGTCCGATCCGCTGGGCGCATTCGACCGAGCTGCTGAATCCCGGCCCCTACCTGCGCGGTCACGAGATCGTGCTGACCGTGGGGGCGTCGCTCCGCGAGCCCGCCCTGGCCGTCGCCTTCGTGGAATCCGTGTACGCCAGCACGGCGAGCGCGATCGGATACGGGATCGGCGACGTCACGCCCGAGGTTCCCGGCGCGCTGCGGGAAACCTGTGAACGGCTGGGGCTGCCGCTGTTCGAGGTGCCCCCCGACGTGCCCTTCGTCAGCTTCACCGAGTGGCTGGCCGAGCGGCTCGCCACCGCCCACGACGTGGAGCACGACCTCGGGGAGGTCGGGCGGCTGCTGGGTCTGGTCGGCTCCGGGCTCGCCTCGGCGGAGGCCGTCCGCGGCCACGTCGAGCGGGCGGGGCTGCCTGACCGCCCGCTCGTGGTGGCCTCGCTGCCCGTGCCGGAGATCCCCACGGAGACCGGGACGCCGGCGGGGGTCGTCATGGGCGTCGCCGACGGCGTCGCCGTGCTCCTGGCGGCCGACGAGCTGCCCGCGCGCGAGCTCGCCGCCTCCTGGCCGGCGCCGTGCGGCATCGGCGGGCCCGTGCCCCTCGCGCAGCTGTCGCGCGGCCTGTCGGAGAGCCGCGCCGCGCTCGACCTGGCCAGGCGGCGCGGCGGGATCGTCCGTTCCGGGGACCTGGCCACGTTCACCGCGCTGCTCGGCGGGATCGGGCCGCGCAGGCTCGAACCCTTCATCGAGCAGATCGCCCGGCCGCTCGCCACCTACGACGCCGCCCACGGGACCCGGCTGATCGACACGCTTCAGGCGTTCCTCGAAAGCGACGGCTCGGTCGGCGCCGCCTCACGCGCCCTCTTCCTGCACGTCAACTCCCTGCGGCACCGGCTGGCCCGGATCGAGGCGGTGACCGGGCGCAACCCGCTGCGGTTCGAGGACCGGATCGCCCTCGCGGTGGCGATGTGGGCCTGGAACGCCCGGAGCTGACGCGGCCCGGAGCCGCCCCGGCCGACGGTTCAGCCCGTGCCCTGGGAGGTCGGGTGGATCTTGCCCAGCCGGGCGGCGTAGTGGCCCGTCCCCTCGAAGCGGATCCGCCACTCCCCCGCCTGATGATCCTGCACGATCCGGCTGAACCTCCCCTCGGCGTCGCTCGTGGCCGTGCCCACCGGCCTCCAGTCCGCCTGCGCCGTCTCCCGGTGCAGGATCTCGACGGGCTGGCCGGCGAACGGGACGTAGTCGGCGACCCCCCGCGGATCGACCCGCTTCAGCACGCCGCCGACCTCCACCTCCGCCCCCTTCCTGACCGCCTGGACCGCGCCGAACCTGGTCTCGCGCTTCAACCAGAACGGCGCGTACCCGGTGACCGTCGTGCCGCCGGCTCCCCTGGCCGTCGCGGTGACGGTCCAGCGCCCCGCGGGATACCAGCGGCTCAGGCTCTTGTCGGGGGCGAACCGCCAGGTCTCCCAGTCCTGTCCGGCACGCGCGGCGACCGCCCGCGTCCCGATCGCGCTCCCCCCGCCGCCGGCGAGGACGTGCGTGACCGGGGCGGCGTCCCCCGCCCCGGAGACCTGGCCGGACAGGCGAGCCGGGCGCGGTCCGGAGGCGGGGCCGGACACCGAGACGGAACCGGACGCGGAGACGGGGAGGGTCACGCCCCGGGACTCGGGAGGTGCGCCCGGCTCGACCTGGATCGTCACCCCCTCCGGGCCGATGACCCCGCGGGCGACCACCTCGACCACCAGGCGCACCGCGCCGACAGGCCCGACCACCGGGGAGGCGGGATTCAGGGTCACCGAGCGGATCGTCAGGTCGGGGGTCGTGGCGGCGGCCGGGGCCTCGACCGGCGCGGGCAGCGCCACGACCCCCGCCGCCAGGGATGCGAGGAGAACTTTCGTCGTCATGACCAGGACGCTAGGAAACACGCGGTAAGGGCGGGGTAGACGACACACACCCGATCAGGCAAAGGCCACCCGCACGCACGGCGCCGAGAGGCGGAAGGCCCCGCGGGGCGCCCGCTCCCCCGGCCGGGAGGATCGGGCGCCCCGACGCTCAGCTCTCGTACATGTCGTCGATGATCGCGGCGTACTTGGCGTGGATGACGCGGCGCTTGAGCTTCAGGCTCGGCGTGAGCTCCGAGGTCTCGGCCGTCCACTCCTCCGGCAGCAGGCGCCAGCGCTTGACCTGCTGGACGCGGGCCAGCTTCTCGTTGGCGGCGGCGATCGCCGCCTCGATCTCCTTGAGGACCTCGGGGTGCTCGGCGAACTCGGCCAGGGTGGTGAACTCGAAGCCGTGCCCCTGGGCCCAGCCGGGGGCCACCTCGCCGTCGAGGGTGAGGATCGCCACCGGGTACGGCCTGCTGTCGCCGTAGGCGAGCGCCTGTCCGATGAGGGGGTGTTCCTTGAGGTGGTTCTCGATGTTGGCCGGGGAGATGTTCTCGCCGCCGGCGGTGATGATGAGCTCCTTCTTGCGGTCGACGATGCTGACGAAGCCGTCGGCGTCGATGGAGCCCACGTCGCCGGTGCGCAGCCAGCCGTCCGCGTCCAGGAGCTCGGCGGTCGCCTCCGGCCTGCCCAGGTAGCCCCTGGTGTTGGCGGGGCTGCGGGTGATGATCTCGCCGTCCTCGGCGATGCGGATCTCGACACCCGGACCCGCCTGGCCGACCGTGCCGAGCTTGAAGCGTTCGGGGGAGTTGGCGGTGAACGCGCCGGTCGTCTCGGTCATGCCGTACACGTCGAGCACGCGCAGGCCGAGACCGGCGAAGAAGCGCTGGACCTCCCCCGGCATCGGCGCGGCGGCGGTGATCAGGAAGACGGCGTTCTCGAAGCCGACCATCGCGCGGATGATCGACAGCAGGGCGGCGTCGGCCTGCTCGTAGGCGGCCTGGACCTCGGGCGAGGGCGTCCGCCCGTACTGGCTGGCCTCGACGTGGGCGAGCCCGGCGGCCATGGCCCTGCGGACGTCCTCCTGCTGCTCCTGCGGCTGGGTGGACAGCAGCGCCTGCAGGCGGGCCATCATCTTCTCCCAGACGCGCGGGACGCCGAAGAACAGCACCGGCTTGACCTGGCCGAGAGCGGCGCCGAGCTGGGCGAGGTCGGTGCAGAAGTGCGTGTGGGAGATCTTGAACAGCGGCAGGTAGAGGCTGAGCACGCGCTCGGCGATGTGCGCGTAGGTGAGGTAGGAGATCTGGGTGCCCTTCTCGGGCAGCGACGCCATCCGGTCGGTGGCCACGACCTCGAAGAACACGTTGGTGTGGGTCAGCGGCACGCCCTTGGGATTGCCGGTGGTGCCCGAGGTGTAGAGGACGGTCAGGGTGTCGTCGGCGGCCACGGCCTGCCAGCGGGCGTCGATCCCGTCGGGGTCCCGGGCGAGCCGTTCCCTGCCCAGGGCCAGGAAGTCGTCCCAGCCGACGAACCGGTCCCCCTGCGGGGTGTCCTCCAGCACAATGATCTTCCGGAGCTCCGGGAGATCGTCGAGCACCGGCTCCCATCTGGCCAGGTCGGCCGGGCCGCCCAGCACCGCGATCTTCGCCTTGACGTCGCCGGCCACGAAGGCCACCTGTTCGGGGGCGAAGGTGGAGTAGACGGAGCACGACACCGCGCCCGCGTGCACCGCGCCGAGGTCCGCCAGCACGTGCTCGCTGCGGTTGACCATCATCAGCGCGACCGCCTCGCCCGGCTCCAGTCCCAGGGCGACGAACCCGGCGGCGATCTCCAGGACCCGCTGCCGGGCCTCGGCGTAGGTGAGGGTGCACCAGCCCCCCTCGACCGGGTCCGAGTAGGCCGGAGCATCGGGGTCGCTCTCCGCCGCCTCCTTCAGCTGCCCGCAGACGGTACGACCCGCGATCTGGAGTTCGATCGCCGCACGCTCCTCAAGGACCCCGGTCATGACGCGCCTCCTGAAAGTGCCCACTTGCACGAGTGGGATGCATCGCACCACATGACGATCACTGAGAACAAGACCCCCGCAGGGAGAAGAATCATCACCGTGCGCAGTCTTCTCGCACACCCTCCGGCATATCTCCATAGAGTTAGATGTCGATCACACAGTGACGTCGGGGGGCGGCATGACATCCGGGACGAGCGCTCACGAGAAGACCTTCTTCGGACATCCGCGCGGCCTGGCCACCCTGTTCGGCACCGAGCTGTGGGAGCGCTTCAGCTGGTACGGCCTGCGCGCCATTCTGGCCACCTTCATGGTCACCTCCCCGGCCACGGGCGGCCTCGGCCTGACGGAGGCGACCGCCCAGGCGATCGTCGGCATCTACGGCGCCCTCATCTATCTCGTCGCCCTGCCCGGCGGCTGGGTCGCCGACCGGGTCCTGGGCGCCCGCAAGGCGGTGCTGTGGGGCGGCGTCGTCATCATGTGCGGCCACATCAGCATGGCCGTCCCGGTCCGGACGGGCGCCTTCGTCGCGCTCGGCCTGTTCCTCATCATCGTCGGAACCGGGCTGCTGAAGCCGAACATCTCCACCATGGTCGGCAGGCTCTACCCGCAGAACGACGACGCGCGCAGGGACGCGGGATTCTCCATCTTCTACATGGGGATCAACATCGGCGCCTTCGTCGCCCCCATCGTCGTCGGCTGGCTCGCCTCGGGCGACCGGTGGCACCTGGGCTTCGGCGCGGCGGCGGTCGGCATGGCCCTGGGCCTGATCCAGTACGTGCGGGGCCGCCGCCACCTGCGGGGCGTGGGCGACGAGCCCGGACATCGGCTGACCCCCGCCGAGCGCAGGCACTTCGGCCTGACCGCCCTCGCCGTCGTCGTCGTGATCGCCGTGGCCCTGGCCGCCTGGACGGCCTCGGGAACCTTCAGCCTCGACGCCTTCGCGCTCGCGATGACGCTGATCATCCTGGCCGTTCCGGTGCTCTATTTCGGCTACATCCTGCTCGGCAGCCACAACCTGACCGACGACGAGCGCTCGCGGGTGAAGGCCTACATCTGGCTGTTCATCGCCGCCGCCATCTTCTGGATGATCTACGATCTGGCTCCGACCGTGCTGCTGTTCTTCGCCGAGAACAAGACCGACCTGTCGCTGTTCGGCATCCCGATCACCGCCGCGACCACGCAGGCGTTCAACCCGTTGTTCATCATGATCTTCGTGCCGGTCTTCGCCGTGCTCTGGGTCAGGCTGGGCAACCGGGTGACCGCTCCCCAGAAGTTCGCGGCCGGACTGTTCGTCAACGGCCTGAGCTTCATGCTCATGGCGCTGGCCGCCAAGCTGGCCGAGAGCGGCAGGATCTCGGTGTGGTGGCTGGTGCTGGTCTACCTCGTCCAGGTCTTCGGGGAGCTCGCGCTGAGCCCGGTCGGGCTCTCGATCACCAGCAAGCTCGCCCCCCAGGCCTTCAGGAGCCAGATGCTGGGACTGTGGTTCATGTCCTTCGCCGTGGGCGACTCCGTGGGAGGGCAGACCGGCCGGCTGAAGAACCACATGTCGGAGCCCGCGTACTTCCTCACCCTCGCGGTGATCTCCGTCGTGGCGTCCCTCGTGCTCCTCGCGTTCGCGGGCAGGCTCCACGCGATGATGCGCGAGCACCGGGAGCCGAGCGCTCCGCCGTCCCCCTGACACTCTGCAGAAAAACCCGTAAATCAGTCATGTGATGATTTATCGGTGCATCAAGTGCTTGATCTGGTCGGAATCTTTGTGTTCGCGCTCTCCGGCGCGCTCGTCGGCGTCCGCAGGAAACTGGATGTGGTGGGCATGGCCGTACTGGCGGAGATGACGGCCCTGGGCGGTGGGATCCTGCGCGACCTGATCCTGAACGTACGGCCCGCGGCCTTCTCCAGCGTCGGCTACGTGCTCGTCCCGGTCGTCGCCACCGCGATCGTCTTCTTCTGGCATCCGCACGTGCAGCGGTTGATGCCGGCGGTGGACGTGCTCGACGCGGCGGGCCTCGGCCTGTTCTGCGCGGTCGGCACGGAGAAGGCGATGAGCTACGGCCTCAGCCCGCTGCACGCGGCCCTGCTCGGAATCACCTCCGCGGTCGGCGGCGGCATCCTGCGCGACGTCCTCGCCGGGCAGGTCCCCACCCTGCTGTACGACCGCCAGCTCTACGCGGTGCCCGCCATGCTCGGCTCGGCGCTCATGGCCCTGCTCTACACCCTCGACCTGCACGGGTGGCCGGCCACGCTGGCCGCCGCCGTGCTCGCCTTCGGCTTGCGCATCGCGGCCATGAGGCTGCGGTGGCGCGCACCGCTCGCCAGGGGCGTGACGCCGGAGTAGGCGCGCACACCGCTCGCCAGGGGCATGACGCCCGAGTAGGCGCGCGCCCCGTCGCAGGCCGGGTCGGAGGGCAGGGTCAGAGGGCAGGGTCAGAGGGCAGGGGTGAGCGGCTGGGCGGGACGGGCCCCGTACGCCCCCCTGACCCTCGCCTCGGCGATGCGGTCCACCGCCTCGGCGAGGACCTGCGGCGACTGGGTGAAGGGCAGGCGGAGCCGGCCCTCCAGCGTGCCGTCCGCGCCGAACCAGGGGCCGGGGGCGAGCCGCACGCCGTGGCAGCTCGCCGCGTCGGTGAGCGCGGTGGCGGACGGGCTCTCCAGCCGCACCCAGAGCGAGCCTCCGCCCTTCGGCACGGCGAACCCCCAGTCGGGCATGCGCGCCCTCAGGGCGGCCACCAGGGCGTCCCTGGAGGCGCCGTGGGTCCTGCGGCGCTCGGCCCTGGCGTCCTCGATGTCCTCGAACAGCCTGGTCACGACCAGTTGCTCGAAGAGCGGGCTGGCGATGTCCACGGCCGCGCGGAGCACGGCCAGGCGGCGGACCATGGCGGCGGTGGTGCGGATCCAGCCGATGCGCAGCCCGCCCCACCACAGCTTGGACGCCGACCCGATGCTGATCACCCGCCCGTCGGTGTCGAACGCGGCCAGCGGCGCGGTGTCGGGCACCTCGTCGATCGCGAGCTCTCTCCAGGTCTCGTCCACCAGCAGGGTGGTGCCGTACCGCCTGGCCGCGCCGACCACGCCCGCGCGCGTGGCGTCGTCCATCAGGTGCCCGGTGGGGTTCTGGAAGTCGGGGATCAGGTAGGCGAGGCGGGCGGCCGACTGGCGCATCGCGGAGGTGAGCAGTTCGAGGTCCCAGCCGCCGTCGGGGATGCCGACCGGGATGATCCTGGCCCCGCGCAACCTGGCCAGGTCGACCGCGTGCGGGTAGGTGGGCGACTCCAGCACGATCGGGTCGCCCCGGGAGAGCAGCTCCGTGGTCACCAGGTGGATCGCCTGCTGGGCGCCCGTGGTGACCAGGATCTGCGCGGGCCGGGTGGCCAGGCCCTGCGCGGTGTAGCGGGCCGCGATCGCCTGGCGTAGCGGCGCGATCCCGAGCGGGTCGTAGCCCATGCCGAGCGTGTAGCGGGGATACTGCTCGCCCGCGAAGGCGATCGCGGAGGGCAGCGTCGAGATCGCGAGCGGGGCGGCGGCGTGCAGGGGCAGCATCCCGTCGTCCCCGGAGGTGATCCACGGGTTGTTCGCACCCATCGAGGCGGCGTCGGGCAGCACGGTCCAGCTCCCGGCGCCCTGCCGGCTCTCCAGATATCCTTGCTCGCGGAGCAGGTCGTAGGCGGCGGTCACGGTGGTACGGCTGACGCCCAGCGCGTCGGCGAGGTGCCGCTCCGCCGGGACGCGCATCCGCGGGGACAGCCGCCCGTCGAGGAGCAGCGACCGCACCGCCTGGGCCAGGACCCTGTAGTACGGCCTGGCACCGGGGGCGATCGCCACGAGACGCGCGAGCTGAGGTCCGCTCAGATGCCGATCCATGCGGACCACTATAAAGCCACTTCTCCTGATTGGCCCTTTTTCTTGGCAGCGGTGGCCTGGAGAATCAGGGCCACTATGAGTGAACTTTCCCTTCCGCTCCCCGACTCCCTCCCCAACCGGCTCCTACGCCTGTACTCGGGCCTGGCGCTCTACGGCGTCGGTGTCGGCCTGCAGATCGAGTCGCATCTCGGCGGCAGCCCCTGGGACGTGTTCCACCAGGGCCTCTCCATCCACCTGGGCCTGTCGATCGGCACCTGGATCATCCTGGTGGGCGCCCTGGTCATGCTGCTGTGGATCCCGCTGAGGCAGAGGCCGGGCGTGGGCACCATCAGCAACGTCGTCTTCCTCGGACTGTTCGCCGACGCGGCCATCTGGCTGATCCCGACCCCCGATCCCCTGGTCGCCCGCTGGGCCTACCTGCTGCTCGGCGTCACCGCCACCGGCGCGGCGACCGGCCTCTACATCGGCGCGGGCCTCGGCCCCGGCCCGCGCGACGGGCTGATGACCGGCCTCAACCGCCTCGGCCTGTCCATCCGCTCGGCCCGCACCGTCATCGAGGTCACGGTTCTGGCCGCCGGCTGGCTGCTCGGCGGCACCGTCGGCGCCGGCACCCTGGTCTTCGCCCTCGCCATCGGGTACCTGACCCAGTTCTTCATGCCGAGGATGCGCCCCAAGGGCTGACTTCCGGCCGCCGGCAGGGCTGTGAAGGCGTTAGCGTCGAGCACATGTGGATTGAGGATTACGCTCTCATCGGCGACATGCAGTCGGCCGCCCTTGTCGGGCGCAACGGCTCCATCGACTGGCTCTGCCTGCCGCGGTTCGACTCGCCGTCGTGTTTCGGGGCTCTGCTGGGCGACAAGAACAACGGGCAGTGGTGGCTCGGTCCCGCCGACGCCGAGCGGCCCAAGGCCACCCGGCGGCACTACAAGGGCGAATCCCTGATCCTCACGAGCGAGTGGGACACCCCGGGCGGCACGGTCCGCGTGACCGACTTCATGCCCACCCGGCACGACAACCCCGACCTGGTCAGGATCGTGGAGGGCGTGTCGGGAGAGGTGGAGATGGCCACCGAGATCCGCATCCGCTTCGACTACGGCCGCATCGTGCCGTGGGTGCGCCGCACCGACGGCCTGCTGCAGGCCGTCGGCGGCCCCGACTCGGTGTGGCTGCACTCCCCCGTCCCGTTGCGCGGCGGCGACTACGCCCACAAGGCGAGGTTCAAGGTCTCCGCCGGCGACCGGCTGGCGTTCATCTTCACCTGGCACCCCTCGCACGAGTCCAAGCCGGTCGAGATCGACCCGTACGACCAGCTGGCCGAGACCGAGTCGCTGTGGGCCGAATGGGTCGCGCAGTGCACCTACCAGGGGCCGTGGCGTGAGGCCGTGGTCCGCTCCCTCATCACGCTCAAGGCGCTCACCTACAAGCCCACCGGCGGCATCGTCGCCGCCCCCACGACGTCGCTGCCCGAGGACATCGGCGGGGTCCGCAACTGGGACTACCGCTTCTGCTGGCTGCGCGACGCCACCATGACGCTGGAGGCCCTCATCGGGGCCGGATACCTGGACGAGGCCCGCTCCTGGCGCGCGTGGCTGCTCCGGGCGATCGCGGGCCGCGCCCAGGACCTGCAGATCATGTACAGCGTGTCCGGGGAGCGCCGGCTGCCGGAGCTGGAGCTCGACTGGCTGCCCGGCTACGAGGGCTCCCGGCCGGTCCGCGTCGGCAACGCCGCGGTCGACCAGCTCCAGCTGGACGTCTACGGCGAGGTGATGAACTCCCTCCATCTGTCGCGCGCCTCCGGCCTGGAGCCCGACGCCCGCGCCTGGACCATCCAGCGGGAGCTGATGGACTTCGTGGAGGCGCACTGGGACGAGCCCGACGAGGGCCTGTGGGAGGTCCGCGGCCCCCGCCGCCACTTCACCCACTCCAAGGTGATGTGCTGGGTCGCCCTCGACCGGGCCATCAGGCAGGTGGAGGAGTTCGGCCGGAGCGGCCCCATCGGGCGCTGGAAGGCGCTGCGCGACCACATCCACGCCGAGGTCTGCCACAAGGGCTTCGACCTGGCGCGCGGGACCTTCACCCAGTCGTACGGCTCGCACGAGCTGGACGCGGCCCTGCTGCTGATCCCGATCGTCGGCTTCCTGCCGCCGGAGGACCCGCGCGTGATCGGCACGATCGAGGCGATCCAGCGCGAGCTGATGGCCGACGGTTTCGTGCTGCGCTACCCGGTGGCCGACGACAACGACGTGGACGGCCTGCCGGGCGGCGAGGGCGCGTTCCTCGCGTGCAGTTTCTGGCTGGCCGAGGCCCTGGCCATGATCGGCCGCAAGGAGGAGGCCGTCGCGCTGTTCGAGCGCCTGCTGTCCCTGCGCAACGACGTCGGCCTGCTCGCCGAGGAGTACGACGTCCGCTACGGCCGCATGGTCGGCAACTTCCCCCAGGCCTTCAGCCACGTCCCGCTGATCCACGCGGCCCGCGCGCTCAGCTGAGCCGGCGCCCCTCCCGGAGCTCCCCGGCGGCGAAGGCCACGGCCGCGGCGGCGGTCACGGGACCCGGATCGGCCACAGGGTCTCCGGCCTCGCCGTCAGTCGTCGGCGCTCTCTCCGTCGGGACGGGTCGCCAGGGCCGCGAGGACCCGGGCGAACTCCGGCGGCGGGGCCACCACCAACCGGGTCTGGCCGTCCTGGTTGACCAGGTCGGACCGAATCAGCCTGAGCCGCCCGTCATGCCACCAGTAGACCTGGGAGCTGAGCGCCCCGGCGCCCACGCCCAGGTCGAACTCCCGCTGGGCGAACAGCCGCAGCCGCTCGATCGCGCGGACCACGCCGATGCTCTCGACCGGGTGGACGATCAGCGTCGCGGGGTCGGGCAGCGCGACGAGCACCCCGTCGGAGGGAACGGGCAGGTAGTCGCCCAGATGACGCAGGTGGGCCGCGGCGCTGGCGGTGGGGCCGCTCAGCCGCCGGATCGCCACCCCGCCGAGGTCGCCCTCGGTGACCGAGAGCCGCTCGTCCTGGCGGACGTTCTCCAGGGCCAGGTCCAGCGCCTGGGCCGCGGTGATCGGCCAGCAGCCGGCCTCCTCGGGACGGACCGGGCGCCCGGTCTCCCCGTACTTGATGATGAGCACCTCGACCAGGTCGGCGGTGAGGTGACGGCCGACCACGTGGGCCGAGCCCAGATCCTCGTCGAGCTGGATCCGGGTTCGCAGCAGGGAGTGGACCTGACTCAGGTCGCACGCGTCGAGTGGTTCGTCGGCCGCGTCCAGCGTGTGGGACAGGTGCTCGGAGACGAGCATCGGCCAGTCCTCCCGCGAGCGCCGTCGCGCCTCGGCCCGGAGTCCGGCCAGCCGCACGACGACGGTGCGGGGCCCGGAGAGTGTCAGCGTGCCATCGTTGTCAGGCGCGAAGGAGCAGGTGTAGCCGAGGTTGTCGGCGACCAGCGCGAGCAGGGAATCGAGATCCACTTCTTCGACCGGACGCGGGGGCGTCTCGGCCCGCCGGTTACGATGCCGCCGGAACAGCCTCACTCGTGCGTCCCTTCTGCCGGATTCCTCCTATATTCGCAACCAGCCTGCCGTGGAGGAGCCGCGGATGGAGTAGGCTAAAGAGCACGATTTCGTATCAATAGCACCAAGTGCACCTAGAAACACACTGGACTGTGGTGAGCCGTGCCCTACGGGAAGCCCCGCGATCACGGGCACCCCGAGCGGCGCGAGCAGTTCCTCCAGCACGGGGTAGGGATCGCCGCAGTCGACCCAGGAGCCCAGGACGAATCCCGCGGCCCCGTCCAGTGACCCCGTCCGGAGCAGCTGGGTGAGCATCCGGTCGATCCGGTACGGCTCCTCGCCGACGTCCTCCAGCAGCACGATCCGCCCCCGCGCGACCATCGCGTACGGCGTGCCGCAGAGCGCGGCCAGCAGGCTGAGGTTGCCGCCGGTGACCGGGGCGGCGACCTCGCCCGGAACGATCACCCGGTCGCCGGTGATCGGCGACGGGTCTCCGGTCAGGGCGGCCGTGAAGTGCTCGAAGGTGCGGGGCTCGGGACCGGTGGGGTCGCCGAGCGTGGCACTGGCCGGCATCGGGCCGAACAGGGAGACGAGGCCCAGCTCGACGGCGAACGCCCGGTGCAGGGCGGTGACGTCGCTGGAACCGACCAGCGTCTTGGGCCCGGCCGCCCGCAGCGCGTCCCAGTCGAGCAGGTCCAGGATCCGGGTGGCACCGTAACCGCCCCGGGCGCAGAACACCGCGGTCACCTCGGGGTCGCACCAGGCGTCGCTCAGGTCGGCGGCCCTGACCGCGTCGGATCCGGCCAGGTAGCGGTCCCTGTCGAAGATGTGGGCGCCGGTGAGGACCTTCAGGCCCAGGCCCTCCAGGGCGCGGACTCCGCGCGCCAGCCGCTCGGGGTCGACGGGCCCGCAGGGGGCCACCACCGCCACCGTGTCGCCGGGGCGCAACGGAGGCGGGACAATGGCACCGTCTGCCGGGCCCGGGATGGACACGGGCGGTTCGTTCACTCCCCAAACGGTGCCACACTGAGCTCACATATGCGACCTGCGCCTCACATCCTGGTGGTCAACGGCATCAAAGTCCGCCAGCCGGTGTTCGTTCTCGCCGCCCCCCAATCAGGCGCGGACCTGCTGGGCCGCGCCCTGAAGCGCTCCCCCGGCTTCCACGTCACGATGGGGCGCTCGGCGGTGGCCCACGTCGTCTACGCCTTCGCCCGGCGCCCCTCCATCGCCGGCAGGGGCATGGGCGCCACCCGGGTGCTCCGCGACGCCATGGCCGAGGCGTGGCAGATCGTGCCCGGCGCGTGCCGGGAATGCTCGCAGTCCTGCCGCGAGGCGGGGGGCGTGACCGGAGCGGGGCCCTGCGTGGCCTCGAACACGGTGGCCCGGTTCGGCGACGCCAGCCCCGACCTGCTCTACAGCGCCTCGGTGCTGCTGCAGGCCTTCCCCGACGCCCGTTTCGTCCAGCTCATCAGGGACGGCCGCGACGTGGTCGCCGACATGCTGGCCGACCCCGCCTCCCTGGCGTGGTTCAAGCCGGTCATGCTGAGCGACGAGACCGAGTTCCCCAACCCGTTCCTGGGCCTCAACTCCGGCGAGCACAGCGACCGCTGGAAGGCGATGCCCACGGCGGGCAAGTGCGCGCTGCGCTGGCGCAGCGCGGTCCGGCTGTCGGCCACGCTCCACCACGAGCTGCCCCGCGAGCAACTGCTGACCCTGCGCTACGAGGACCTGGTCTCCTCCCCCGCCGACGCCGCCGAGGGACTCTCCACCTTCCTGGGAACACGCGTCTCCAAGGTCGCCCTGTACGGCCGGAGCGTGCCGAAGGCCGGCGCCTGGCGCACCCGGCTGCGCGGCGAGGACGCCGAGCTGGTGGGGAAGGTCGCCCGCGAGGAGCTCCTGCGCCTCGGATACGTCTCGGCCTCCTGACCGCGCCCGCCCCGCCGCCCCGGCGAGGACCCCGGGGTCCTCGCCGGGGCGCGAACGGAACGCGGTGCTAGGCGGCCTCGCTGAACTGGGTGCGGTAGAGCTCGGCGTAGACCGCGCCCTGGGCCAGCAGCTCCTCGTGACGGCCCCTCTCCACGATGCGGCCGTCCTGGACCACCAGGATCTGGTCGGCGTCGCGGATCGTGGACAGCCGGTGGGCGATGACCAGCGAGGTCCGCCCGGCCAGCGCGATCTTCAGTGCCTGCTGCACCGCGACCTCGGACTCGGAGTCCAGATGCGCGGTGGCCTCGTCGAGGACGACCACGCGGGGAGCCTTGAGCAGCAGCCTCGCCAGGGCCAGCCGCTGCTTCTCGCCGCCGGACAACCGGTAGCCGCGGTCGCCCACCACCGTCTCCAGGCCCTCGGGCAGCCCCCTGACCAGGTCGGCGATCTGCGCGGCGCCCAGGGCGTCCCAGATCTCCTCCTCGGTCGCGTCCGGCCTGGCGTAGCCGATGTTGGCCCCGATGGTGTCGTGGAACAGGTGGGCGTCCTGCATGACCACGCCCACGGTGTCGCGCAGGGACTCCAGGGTCGCGTCGCGCACGTCCAGGCCGTTGATCCGGACCGCGCCCTCGTTGACGTCGTAGAGGCGGGAGACCAGGCTCGTGATGGTCGTCTTGCCCGCGCCGGAGGGGCCGACCAGCGCGATCATCTCGCCGGGGCGCGCGGTGAAGCCGACGCCGCGCAGCACGTCCTGGCCGCCCCCGGCGTCGGGGCGGGCCACCGCCTCCAGCGAGGCCAGCGACACCTCGGAGGCGGCCGGGTATCCGAACCGGACGTCGTCGAACTCGATGGAGGCCGGTCCGTCGGGGATGGGCTCGGCGCCCGGCCTCTCGGCGACCATCGGCTTGAGGTCGAGCACCTCGAAGACCCGGTCGAAGCTCACCAGCGCGGTCATCACGTCCACGTGCACGTTGGACAGGCTCGTCAGCGGGCCGTACAGGCGCAGCAGGAGGGTCGTGAGCGCGACCAGGGTGCCGAACTCGAAGACGTCGCCGATGGCCAGCACGCCGCCCATGCCGTACACCAGCGCGGTGGCCAGCGCCGCGACCAGGCCGAGCGCGACCCTGAACACCGTCCCGTACATGCCGACGGTGACACCGACGTCCCGTACCCGCCCGGCTCTGCCGCCGAAGACGGCGGCCTCCTCCTCCGGCCGGCCGTACAGCTTCGCGACCATCGCGCCGGCGACGTTGAACCGCTCGGTCATCATGGAGCTCATCTCGGCGTCGAGCTCCATCTGCTCGCGGGTGAGCCCCGACATCTTCCTGCCGACCCACTTGGCCGGGAAGACGAAGACGGGCAGCATCACCAGGGCGACGACGGTGATCTGCCAGGACAGCACCAGCATGGCGCCGAGCACCAGCACCAGCATGACCACGTTGGCGACGACCGAGGACAGCGTGCTGGTCAGCGCCCGCTGGGCGCCGATCACATCGCTGTTGAGCCGGGAGACCAGGGCGCCGGTCTGCGTGCGCATGAAGAAGGCGACGGGCATGCGCTGCACGTGGTCGAAGACCTCGGTACGCAGGTTGTAGATCAGGCCCTCGCCGATCCGCGAGGAGAACCAGCGCTGGAGCAGGGTGAGCGCCGCGTCGGCGATCGCCAGGCCCGCGATGACCAGCGCGAGGGCGACGACGACCCCCGTCTTCTTCGGGATGATCCCGTCGTCGATGATCGCCTTCATCAGCAGCGGGTTGGCGACCACGATGACCGCGCCGACCACGACCAGCCCCAGGAAGGCCACGATGTGCCGTGAGAAGGGCCTGGCGTACCGGACGATGCGCCGGACGGTTCCCGGGGTGAGACGCTCCCTGGTCACCGCGCTGTCCCGCCGGAGCGAACGCATCATCTGGGGTCCGAAACCCCCGCCCATCATCGCCATGTACGGCCTCCTCTCCCGATGCGAGCACCGGGAGAGGAGATCCCATTCCCCCATCAGCTTGAGGCGAACAACGGTCCGCCTGAGTCGAACCCCGAGTCGAACTACGTGAACAACGCCCTGAGCCGCACGGCCTGCTCACGCCCCTCGGCCACGCACTGCTCCTCCAGGGTGCGCCCCGAAGCGCCCTGAAGGAGCCGCTTGGTGGCCGTCGCGGCATCCCGGTCGACCGCCAGCAGGGCAGCGGTCAGATCTTCCACGGCCTGCCCCAGCTCCCCGGGAGCGACGACCAGTTCGGCCAGGCCGATCCTGGCAGCCTCCTCCGCTCCCACGGTGCGGGCCGTGAGGCAGATCTCGATCGCCCTGGACAGGCCCACGAGGTCGACCAGCGGCTTGGTGCCGGTCAGGTCGGGAACCAGCCCGAGAGCGGGCTCCTTCATGCACAGCTTGGCGTCGTCCGCCAGGACCCTCAGGTCACAGGCGAGCGCAAGCTGGAACCCGGCACCGATCGCGTGGCCCTGAACGGCCGCGACGGAGACGATGTCGGGACGCCGCAGCCACAGGAACCCCTGCTGGGCCCGCGCTAGCCGCTGCTCGAAGGTCGCGCCGTCGAGCAGCGCCGAGGCCGCGAACGAGCCCTGGCCGGGCACTCCCTCGGGAGTGAACATCCGCAGGTCGATTCCTGCCGAGAAGGACGGCCCCTCACCTCTGATCACGACAACCCTCACCTGCTGCGGCAGGCTGTCACCGATACGAGCCAGAGCCGACCAGGTAGCGAACGTCTGTGCGTTCCGCTTCTCCGGTCGATCCAGCGTGATCGTCGCGATCTTGCCGTCCACCTCGTAGCGCAGACCGACCTCCTCGAGGGAGACCTCCTCCGCACTCCCCCCGAACGTCACTTCCGCCATCGTCCGCTCTCCCAGCCTTGATTTCGTCTCGTCCGAGCCTATCGATTCTCCAGAATGAGGTTCTACAGACCCGGACGGGACGGTTCGGCGTGGGACGAGCGGCTGCGGTCGCGCGTTCCGAGGCGGGGTCAGCGCTTGGACTTGCCCCGGGTGGCGCCCCCTCGCCCGCGCAGAGTCACACCGGACTCGCTCAGGATGCGGTGGATGAACCCGTACGACCTGCCGGTCGAAGCGGCCAGCGCGCGGATGCTCTCACCCGCGCTGTAGCGCTTCTTTAGATCGGCGGCCAGTTTTTCACGGTCGGCCCCGGTAACCCGGGTGCCCTTCTTAAGAGTCTCGGCCACGAGTACCTCCTGTAGTGCCAGACTTCCGCAGCGTTACACACGCCATGATCAGTCATTTCGGCGAGATCGGCTACCTACTCCATGGGAAAAGATCCGTACCCGCTCAAATTAAGATCAGGCAAGTGCCACAAGATCGGAAAATTCGTCGCTCCATGCGTCTTCAACTCCGTCAGGCAGCAAGATCACCCTATCGGGTCGTAGAGCCTCGACAGCACCCTCATCGTGCGTGACGAGCACAATCGCCCCAGAATAGGACCTTAGGGCAGAAAGTACCTGCTCTCGGCTCACCGGATCAAGGTTGTTCGTGGGCTCGTCGAGGAGCAGGACGTTGGCCGCCGACAGGACCAGCGTGGCCAGCGCCAGCCGCGTCTTCTCCCCGCCGGAGAGCACTTTCGCGGGTTTGTCCACGTCGTCGCCGGTGAACAGGAACGAGCCGAGGACCTTGCGAAGCTCCACGTCGGCGAGCTCCCCCCCGGCCGAGCGCATGTTCTCCAGCACGGTCCGGTCGGGGTCGATCGTCTCGTGCTCCTGCGCGTAGTAGCCCAGTTTGAGCCCGTGGCCGGGCTTGACCGCACCGGTGTCGGGTTGCTCGATACCCCCCAGAATGCGCAGCAGAGTGGTCTTCCCTGCGCCGTTCAGGCCCAGGATGACGACCCTGGTCCCCTTGTCCACGGCGGCGTCCACGTCGGTGAACACCTCCAGCGAGCCGTAGGACTTCGACAGTCCCTCCGCCATGATCGGAGTGCGTCCGCAGGGCGCGGGCTCGGGGAAGCGCAGCTTGGCGACCTTGTCGCTGCGCCGTTCCACCTCCAGCCCCGAGAGCAGGCGCTCGGCCCGGCGCTGCATGTCCTGCGCCGCCTTGGCCTTGGTGGCCTTGGCCCGCATCTTGTCGGCCTGCGACATCAGCACCGAGGCCTGCTTCTCGGCGTTGGCCCGCTCGCGCTTCCTGCGCTTCTCGTCGGTCTCCCGCTGGGCCAGATAGGTTTTCCAGCCGACGTTGTAGGTATCGATCGCCGCGCGGTTGGCGTCCAGGTGCAGAACCCGGTTTACCGTTACTTCAAGAAGCGTCACATCGTGGCTAATAATGATCAAGCCGCCCTGGTGAGATCGTAAAAAATCACGAAGCCACCCGATTGAGTCCGCATCTAGGTGGTTTGTCGGCTCGTCAAGAAGGAGAGTCTCCGCTCCGCTGAAGAGAATCCGGGCCAGTTCCACCCGCCGGCGCTGACCTCCCGACAGCGTCTCCAGCGGCTGTCCGAGCACCCGGTCGGGCAGACCGAGGCTGGAGGCGATCGAGGCGGCCTCGGACTCGGCGGCGTATCCGCCCAGGACGTGCAGCCGGTCCTCCAGGCGCCCGTAGGCCCGCACCGCGCGATCCCTCTTGCGATCGTCGTCGGAGGACATGCCGAGCTCGGCCGCGCGCAGCTCGCGCAGCACGTCGTCCAGCCCTCGCGCGGACAGGATGCGGTCGCGGGCGAGCACCTGCAGGTCGCCGGTGCGCGGGTCCTGCGGCAGGTATCCCACCTCACCGGTGATGGAGACCGTGCCCGCCGCGGGCGCGCCCTCACCCGCGAGAACCCTCGTCAGGGTGGTCTTGCCGGCGCCGTTGCGGCCGACGAGCCCGATCTTGTCACCGGGGTTCACCCGGAACGAGGCGTTCTCTATGAGCAACCGCGCCCCGGCGCGCAGTTCGATGTCAGAAGCTACGATCATGATTGGAGAACACTCCCAGACTGGAAATACACAGGCTCACTTCACTGTGGCCGAACCCGCCGCGCCCTGTGTCTCCCGGCTCTCGGCTCGGCCGTCTCGCCTCCATCCAGGCGACGGTCAATCGGGAGTGCGCATACCGATCAGTGTACGGCGCGCCACCGGCTCGCTTCCCCGATTAATCAGGGCCGATCATCCGAGCCCGGGATATCGGGGTCGGTGACCCTGATCCGGATCGCGCGAAACTGGCCCGGGGTCTCCCTGAGCACGACCAGACGCGGATCGGGGACCGTCAGGAAGGGCTCGGCCTCCAGCGCGAAGACGGGGGCGAGCCTGCGGTCGGGCCGCAGCGCGTCCACCGCGCGCCGGTCGCCGCCCAGGACCACCGCCTCCAGCTCGCTCAGGTGCGGGCCGAGAATCCGCAGCGCCACCTCGGCCGCCGCCTCGTGCGCCTCGTTCGCCTGCTTCTCCCTGCGCCGGGCGAACCGCTGCTGGGACCAGCCCCCCGCCGCGCTGCGGCCGTGGACCAGCCGCGACCCGACCTTGGAGGAGACGAGCTCGTCGCCGTGGAAGATCCCGGCCGCGTGGCCGCCGAGCCGTACCAGCAGCACGCCGACCCGGCGTTCCCTGCGCACGTGGGTGGTCAGGCGCGCCAGGGGACCGCCCCCGGAGGGGGTCAGGGGAGGAAACGGCACCTGGCACTCGGCCACGGCGCCGTCCGCGGCCTCAAGCCGGACGATCTCGGCGGAGGCCGTCACACTCGGCGGGCCGTGCCGCTCCACGAAGCCGTCGATCCAGCGGTTCAGGCGCTCGGGCCCCACCAGGACCCAGCGACCTCCACCCTTGGCCGGTCGCGATGTCATGGCACGGGACACTACCCGGTGGCTCCTCGCGACACGCGATCACCGCCCCGGCCCCCCGGACGGACGACCTCGCGAGGGCCTCCGACAATCGTCTTCAATGACCGGTTTCAACCAAAACCACAACAAACGACGAAATATCAGTGAACACAGTCGTGCGTGGCTTCTGTAGCCCCGCGACCGGGTTCATCCTCAAGAGGTGTCGAGTAGCGCGCAAGTCCTTCCTCAGGCCCCCATGGCGGCCGACCTGGGCATCACCCCGATCGTCGACCTCGACACCGGAGGCGTCATCGCCCTCCAGGCGGCGGGAAACAGCCACGGGAACATCTCCTCCGTCATCCAGACGATCCACAGCGTCACCGGGAGTGACGCGCTGCTCCCGCTCGTGCTGCCCGTGCCGTCCATCGTGGTGATCGGCGGCTCGGCCGCGCTGGCCCCGCTCCACGAGGCCCTGCGCGCGTCCAGGCGGCGGCCCGGCGAGATCATCGTCATGGTGCGGGGCGACTTCACCCAGTACGACCGGCGCGCCCTGCTCGTCGGGCTGGAGGGGCTGCGCGCCATCGGCTACCTGATCGCGGTGGGCGATCTGGGCACCGGCCACGTTCCGCTGGACCTGCTCGTCGACGCGGCCCCGTACCTGGCGGTGATCTCCCCCGAACTGATCTCCAGGACCCCTCGCGACCCGCGCCGCGCCGCGCTCGCCGAGTCGCTGGCGGCGCTCGGCCGGAGCGTGGGCGCCCACGTGCTGGCCCCGGGGGTGTCCGAGGAGGCGCAGCTCACCGCGGTGCGCGGCTGGGGGATACGGCTGGCGCAGGGCCCGCTCCTGGTCCCCGGACCGTCGGGACGGGTCCACGTGCCGATCCCCGTCATCGAGCAGGAGCCGGTACAGGCCCTGCTCGGCCCCCGCGTCCAGGAGTTCCTGCTGCCCGCGGTGACCCTCCCCTACGCCGCCACCGCCGAGGACGCGGCCGAGGCCTTCGGCAGCGAGCCGTCCATCAACAGCGTGATCCTGGTGGACGAGTACCAGCGCCCCAGGGGCAGCCTCGACCGCAGCCGCTTCCTGCTGTCGATAGCCACCCGCTTCGGTCACGCCCTGCACGGCAAGAAGCCCGCGGCGCGGCTCGCCGACACCGCCCGTACGGTCCCCAAGACCACCCCGGCCATCGCCGCCATGCAACTCGCGGGCCGCGACTCCGCACGCGTCTACGACGACCTGGTCGTCACGGACGAGGTCGGCCGCTGCATGGGGATCGTCCGGGTGTCCGACCTGATCCGCCAGGTCTCGTCCGTACAACACTGAGGCGGCTCCCGCCGCGGGGGCTGGAACGCGCCAATGCCCGTCTGGCCACGCGACGGGGAAGCGCCCTTCGTTTTGGCCGAATCGCCAAAACCCGCCCGTACCTCAATGACATACCCTAGGAGTTAGGCTTACCTAACTTACTGTAATCAGGAGTGGCCCATGGCGAACGACAGGCCCGCACGTCCCGTACGTAAGGCGACCCGCGGCGAGGTGCGGCGGGTGGAGCGGCTCACCCCGCACATGATCAGGGTGGTGCTCGGCGGCGAGGGTCTCGCGGGTTTCGACGCCGGCGAGTTCACCGACCACTATGTGAAACTCCTTTTCGCCCCCGCGGGGGTGACCTATCCGACGCCGTTCGACCTGGAGGCGATCCAGCGCGACCTGCCCCGTGACCAGTGGCCCACCACCCGGACCTACACCGTCCGCGCGTGGGATCCCGAGGCCGCCGAGCTGACGCTCGACTTCGTCTACCACGGCGACAGCGGCCTGGCCGGGCCGTGGGCGGATCGGGTCCGGCCCGGCGAGGAGATCTACTTCTTCGGTCCCGGCGGCGCCTACGCCCCCGATCCGGACGCCTCCTGGCATCTCCTCGTGGGAGACGAGAGCGCGCTGCCCGCCATCGCCACCGCGCTGGAGCGCCTGCCCTCGGGTGCGCGGGCCCGGGCTTTCATCGAGGTGGAGGGGGCGGAGGAGGAACAGCCACTGGACTCCCCCGCCGACGCGGAGATCGTCTGGCTGCACCGCGGCGGCGCGCCGTTCGGCGAGGCGCTCGTCAAGGCCGTGCACGAGCTCGACTTCCCGCCCGGCGACGTGCACGCCTTCGTCCACGGCGAGGCCGCCTTCGTCAGGGAGCTCCGGCGCCACCTGCGCACCGAGCGGGGCATCCCGCTGTCGCAGCTGTCCATCTCCGGATACTGGCGCCTCGGCCGCGACGACGAGACCTGGCGTTCCTCCAAGCGCGAGTGGAACGAGCAGATCGAGCGGGAGGAGGCCGCCGCGCTCTCCTCCTGAGCCGGAGCCGGAGCCGGATCCCGGCCGGGACCCTCCCGGGTCAGAGCCGGCCGGGACTCCGAGCTCGCCGGACGGCCTCGACGCGGTCGCGCGCACGGGTCTTCCGGACGGCCGGGGAAAGGTCGTCGCGGACCGCCCCCTCCGACAGGTGAAGGCGCCCGGCGACGTCGGTGATGCCGTCGCCTCCGGGCGTCTCCACGTCGAGCGGCACGATGTCCGGCCGGGCCCTGAGCGCCACGGTGAGCGCCTCGGGACCCGTGTCGGCCACCCACCACCTAATTGTCGGGTTCCAGGCCGAGCGGCGAGGTCAGAGCTCCCGGGCCATCGCCTGGCCCTTCACCGGGAGCACCCGGATCACGCCGTACCTCCGCGGCCGCCGGGACCGTGCCCCTGAGGGCGAAGCCGTTCTCGCCCAGCCCGCGCGAAGGCGCGGGACCACGAGGGCCCCGCGCCGGTTCGCGCTCAGCGGAAGTCAGCCGGAAAAGGTGCCGTCAGCCTATTCCGCCAAGCCCGGTGTCGAACAGATCGATGACGTTGTCCATGATCTTCTGGCTCCGGGCGCCCAGTTCCGCGGCTGCTCCTCTCCTGGTGTACTGCTCGACCGGTTCCTCCCTGAAGCCCTGCCTCTCACCCTGGCCGGAGCCGTTGGGCCGCGTGAGATTCGACGGTGGCCGCCCCTGCGGGTACATCCGGCCGTTGCCGTAGATCGTGTAGGACTGGGTCGGCTGGGCGGTGCCGTCGTTGCGGTAGACCTGGCTCGGCCGCGCCTGCGCCGGCTGCCGGTTCGCCTTGGGCGGCGCCTGCCGGTGCGTCGCCCTGTGACTGGTCGGGCGCCGCGCCGGGGTCGAGCGCGCGTCCCGGACCCCCCTGGGGAGTACGCCGGCCCGCTGGTTGCGCCGCTGGGACGCCATCGACATCCGCCTCAGGGCCGCCCCCTCACGAGCCGCCTTACGCAACTGCCTGCGGAGCGCCGGCGCGGCCCGTCGCCTCGCCGCGGCCTCCCGCGCCTTCCTGATCTTCTCGTCCGCCTTCTTCCTGGCCGCCACCAGCCGCTTCCTCTTCTCCGCGGCCTTTCGCCGCTTCGCCGCCGCCTCCAGCGCCTTCCTCCTGGCCTCCTCCTGCTTCTTCTTGAGCTCCGCCTGCGCCTTCTTCCTGGCCGCCTCCCTGGCCCGGCGGAGCGCTTTCTGCCTGATGGCGCGCTGGGCCGCCTTCTTGGCGAGGTAGCGGCTTCCGACCCGGACGCCGACGATGACCACGACCCAGACCCACTGCCCGTCGGGGTCGCTCATGCTGACGGGACTGTTGTTGGCGTAGGCGTAGGCGTTGAGCTGCTGCGGGTCCACGTCGTCGATGATCGGGTCCGCCGACAGGAAGCGGCCGTTTCTGGGGTCGTACTCGCGGGCGCCGAGGTGGACGAGCCCGGTCGTCGCGTCCTTCGTGCCGCCGACGAATCCGCGTTGCCCCGGCCACCACGACGGCGGTGAGCCCCGGTCCTCACCGAAGGGGGTCATCCTCCGTACGGCCAGCTGGCCGTTCCCGGCGTTCACCGCGGCCTGCGCGGTGCCCTGGTGGTCGCCGGCCAGGAAGTAGACCTGGTTGTCCGGCGTGCGTACCGCGATGGCCTGGTCGTTGACGGTGTAGTAGCGGGTCTGCTCGACGGCGTCCTTGGCGTAGTCGAAGCGCAGCTCCATGTCGTCGATGTAGAGCGTGGCGTCGGCCGGAGTCTTGCGGATCAGCCGGTCACCCTCCGCGTCGTACACGAACGACGTCGTCTTGCCCGCCTCCGTGACCGACTCCAGGTTGCCCTCGGAGTCCCAGACCAGGGCCTGGTCCGCGGCGGCGACCTTGCGTCTGGTGGTGTTGCCCGAGGCGTCGTACTCGAAGAGGTCCGCGCCGACGCTCTGCAGCGCGTGCGGCTGCTTGCCGCCCGGTTGCGGGTAGGTGTAGGAACGGACCGTCTCGCTCGCACCGCCCCAGGCGTGCTTGGTCTCCTTGGTCCGGTTGCCGGTGGAGTCGTAGGCGTAGCTGACCGCGTACGGGGCCACGCCGCCGATCTTGCCGGACTGCGGGGTGCCGCCGGCGCAGTCGTCGGTGGCCGTCCACGCCGAGGTCAGGCGGCGCAGATGGTCGTAGTCGAAGCACTGCGTGTCCTGGCCGCCGGCCCTGTCGGCGATCTTGGTGATGTTGCCGACGGCGTCGTAGGTGTAGTTGAGGTCGAGGTCGGTCGCGGTCGCGCCCTCCCTGTCCAGCCGCGTGCTGCTCAGCCTGCGGGTGGCCTCGTCGTGGGTGTAGGTGAGCCAGGTCTTCTTGCCTCCCGTGCCCAGCTCGTACTGCAGGGTCTCGCCCAGCTTGGAGTAGCGGGCCGCGGTCACGTACGACGACAGGCCGGTGACCTTCGTCGGCTGGTTCAGCTCGTCGTAGCTGTAGACGACCGACTCCTCCTCCAGCCCTCCGGCGGCCGGGAAGCTGACGGACTGGACCTGGTCGTCGATCGTGTAGCGGGTGTTGAGCACGTACGAGCCGGCCAGCCTGCCCTCCCGCGCGGGGATGGTGACGGTCTCGCGCAGCGGGCGATAGTCGGCGTCGATGGCGTTCATCTCGGCCTTGTACGCCTGCCCGCCCACATACCGGATGCTGGCGTTCATATGACCCTTGGCCAGGGCGTCGTACTTCCACTCGGCGAGCAGCGGGCCGGTCGCGGAGTTCTCGCGCATCTCCTTCTTACGGCCCAGCTCGTCGTAGACGTACCACAGGGTCCTGCCGCGGGCGTCGGTGGTGCTGACGATCTCGTCGGCGTCGTTGTACGTCATCGTCGTGACGCCCTTGTCGGGATCCTCGGTTCTGATCTCCCGGCCGCGCATGTCGTAGTGGTGGCGCCACACGTTGCCCGCCGAGTCGGTCACCGTGGACAGCCGTCCCGCTTGGTCGTAGGCGTACTTCGTCGACTCGTACTCGCCGGTCGGGGTCGCCCCCCTGTACTGGCGCAGCTCGATCAGGCGGTCCTCGGCGTCACCGATGCGGGTGGTCGCCGTCTCGCCGGCCGGCGGCGTCAGGTGGACCCTGTCGCCCTCCTGCCTGCTCGTGACCCGGTACTTCTCCACGCCCTTCGCCTTGAGGACCTGGGCGTTGACGTCGCCCACGCCGTCGAAGAGGGACACGACCTGCGTGGGCACGTCGGTGTCGGCCACCGCCAGGAGGTCGGTGGAGGGCGCCCCGGTGGCGAAGTAGCCGGGGTTGGCCTTGGACGGCTCGCCCTGGGAGTTGTAGAAGGTGTCGGTGATCGTCCGGCCGTCACGCAGCGCGGGATCCTGCGTCTGCTCGTCCCTGGGCGCGGGTTCCTGGGTCTGGCGCTCGCGCATCAGGCCGTCGTACAGCTCGTGGCTGCTGGTGTAGGCGCCGTCCGCGCGCAGCGTCTTCGTGGTGACGATGCTGGGGCCGTCGCCGCGCATCACGTAGGAGAACTCGGTGCTGGGCGACTGTCCGGCCGCCTTGCTGCGGGTGGGCTGCCAGACCTTGATCAGGCGGCCGAGCGCGTCGTACTCCATGTCGACGCGGCGGTTGTTCGCGTCGATCTCGACGACGGGTTCGTCCCAGGCCGGTTCGAGCAGGATGCGTTCGACGTGGCCGAGCTGGTTGACCTCCTTGATCTCGGTCGCGGGGGCGCCCGCGGCCGGGGTGTAGGTGGTGGTGGACGTGGTGCCGACGGAGTCGGTCTCGGTGAGCTCGCGGCCGTAGGCGTCGTAGGTGTAGGCGCTGTCGGTGATCGTCGTGCCGTCCCCGGAGACGAGCTGCTGGACAGCGGTCACGTCGCCCTTGCTCGGGGCCTGGCCGTACGCCTTGCCGTCGTAGTGGACCTTCTCGTCGGAGAGCACCTCACCCGCGGCCAGCGTGGACACGCCGGTGCCGCAGCTCGCGGCGACCTTCTGGATCCTGCTCGTGTAGTCGAGCATCCAGCTCGTGTCGTTGCGGGCGTAGGTGTAGCGGGTGCACCGGTCGTCGTCGGCCGTGGCCAGGTCGCCCTTCTCCTCCACCTGGGTGAGCAGGCCCTGGGCGTCGTACACGCGCTCCTCGCCGGTCCGCCGCCACTTGTCGCCGGGCAGCGCGCTGCGGGTGACCATGGACTTGGCCTCGACGATGTGCGCGGCCTTGGTGACGCCGCCCTGCGTGGACTCCGCGGTCTTCAGCGACCACGGCTGCTCGACGGTCGCCTTCAACACGGCCCCGCCGTCGCCGTCGTACAGGATCTCCTCGCGCTCCAGGCCGGAGTACTGGTCGAGGTCGTCCAGCTTGACGCCCTCGGAGTCGGTGACCTGCGCGGTGCGCTTGGAGCCGTCGGCCTGCCTGTCGCCGTGCATACCGCGGAAGTACCGGAACTCCGTGAGCGTGCGCTTGGTGTCCTGGCCGTCGCCCTCGCGCACCCGCACCCGGCCGAACCCGCGGAAGTCCGCCCACGTGCGGTGCTCGGGCTTGACGAGGATGTTGTCGGCGTAGTGCCAGGCGGCGCCGTCGAGGTACTCGTAGTCGGTGACGACGTTCGGCGAGCCCGCGACCCGGTCCACCTCGGACGTCTGCGCGACCACGTACTTGTGGAACCAGTCGACGACCTCCGCCTCGTTCGGCGGCGACCAGCGCTGCGGGAAGCAGCGCTTGGTGTTCTTGTCGGCGGCCGGGAGCTCGCCCGGCCTGCACTCGGCGGGCGCGTAGTTGACGCGCAGCTCGCCCCCGGTCTCGTTGTTCACGGCCTGCACGCGCCACTTGACCAGAGGCGCGCGGCCCTCGTTCGCGTCCACCCGGTTGGGGAGTTGCACACCGGCGAACGTGATCTTAGGAAGGGTGATCGTGCCGCCCACGTGACCGGTCTGCTGGATCGAGGCCAGCCACAGCGACGGGCTCAGGCCGTCACCCGTGGCGGGGAACTGGTGCGTCAGCGTCCAGGAGTCCACCGCGCAGTACTGCGCGCCCGCGCACTTGGCGGTGTCGGTGTTGAGGATCTGCGTGCTGACCTTGGTCAGCCTCTTGCGGCTGAAGAACGTCGGCGACAGGCGGTCGACGCACTTCACGCCGGCGTTGCAGATCTGGTCGAACGGGACGTCCGGCCAGCTGCCGGCGGTCTCCTTCTTGAGCTGGTCGACGGCGCAGGTGATCGTGCCGCTGGGCAGGCAGCGCTCGGCCACGTCGAAGACGACGCGGGCGGCGGGGGCCTTGGTGAACAGCTCGCCCTTGAGGTAACCGTAGTCGATGCGGGTCAGGTAACCGCCGCGGTCGTACACGGTGCCCAGCTCGGGCTTGCCGCGGCCGTAGTAGTTCTTCTCCTGGGCGTACCAGTACGTGGTGGCGTTGCCGTGGGTGTCCACCGCGTAGTCGAGGTTCCACCGGTAGGCCTGCTGGCACCAGGCGTTGGCCGGGGTGCCGCTGTAGCAGGGCTCGCCGCTGTTGTTGCCGAACACCGGCACGGTAAGCACCGACTTCGTCTCCGGCTTGCCGGTGACCCAGCCGGGCAGGCGGTTCAGGCCGAAGGTGTGCTGGGAGCCGTCGGCGGTGGTGACGCGCCAGTACTCGCCGTTGTTGTCGCCGTTCGTCGCCCCGGTCAGGTACTCGATCCGGGTGCCGTCGTCGCGCTTGGGCCGCCACTGCTTGGAGGTGGCGTCCTTGATCAGCTCGACGGCGGAGTCGCCGAGCGACAGGGTGACGTTCTCCCCGTCCCAGCACAGGTCGCCGGTCTTCTTGCCGTCGATCATGCAGGACTTGTAGCGGCGCTCGATGTAGCCGCTGGGGTTCAGCTCGAAGCCCTCACCGGCCCAGGACGGCTGGTTGTTGGTGGAGGCGGTGCGGCCGTCCACGCTCTGGGAGGAGTAGCCGAGCGACAGCTCCGGTTCCTCCCCGCCCAGCGCGGGGGGCGTGCGCAGGCCGTAGCCCCAGTTGAAGTCCCCCGACTGGGTGCCGATGCTCCAGTCGGCCGAGGGAGCCAGGGAGGTGGCGCCGTGGTCGCCGGTCGAGCCCGACGCGGCGGCGGTCACGGCGTACAGGCCGATCGTCGCGACCTCGGCGGTCAGCGTGCCCGTCTTCGTGTCGTTCTCGCTCTTGACGGGCCGGGGCTGGGCGCAGTCGGCCGCCTTGGCGTCGAGCGCGCACTCTTCCAGCTCGACGACCTGGAGCCGGGCTCCGTAGTCGCCGCCGTAGGCGTGGCGGAAACCGGAGTAGTCGATCGCCAGCCGGGTCTTCGCGGCCGATTTGGCCGCGGCGACGCCCTGGCCAGGGGAGACGCGCATCGTCAGACCGAGCCGGCCGGTCGAGGCGCTGTCGAGGAGTTCGACCTTCACCGGGTCGGCTGCGGCATCGGCGGCCTTGGCGGCCTTGGAGGACGTCTTCTCCGGAGGGGCGAGCTTCACCGGGAAGCCGGCCGCCAGGGTCCTGGCCGCGGTGCCGCCCAGCTCGGCCGTCCGGGGTGCGGGCCAGGTGACCGCCGGTGGCGCCTTCCACGCCTGTTTCTGCACCGGATCGGTCATCGGCGGCAGGACCGGGACCCTCACCCCCTTGACCGGCGTCTCCTTCTGCACCGACGGGGCGGTGCGGGGCTCGGCCTGGGCGGGCATGGCGTACGCCAGGGGCATGACGAGGACGATCGAGAAGACGGTCGCCAGCCGGCGGGGCCAGGGAGACTCGGGCCTGGGCGTCTGGAAACGATTCCAGGAGGGGTCCGGAACGTCAAGTTCGGGACGTTCGTGGCGTTGCTGTAAACGATTCCAGCGGGATTCGGGCAGGTCCAACTCATCCGGCAGATCCATGAACTCTCCCAGTCGGGGGGTGCTGGTCAGAGGGGACTTACTGGGTGGCCAGGGGTTACTGGGCGGCCAGCTGAGCGATCTGCTCGGCCTTCAGCACGCCGTCATAGACACGGATGTCATCCACGGTCCCCGGCCAGTAACCGGTGAAGACACCCGCGGTCTTGCTCCGGCCCACCTGCAGCGGGCCGGTGGCGTTCCACGTGCTCGTATGGTTGGTGACGGTGGTGGTGGACAGCTGGCCGTTGACGTACACGCGGAGCTGGCCGGCCAGCGGGTCGTACACGCCCGCCACGTGTGTCCACTCCAGCGGGGCGGGAATGGCGTCGGAGCGGGTGCGGACGAGGGCGGCGGTGTCGGTGTCGGCGGCGGCCATGCCGAGGGCCCACCGCCCCTTTTCCTTGTCGTAGCCGAGCTGGAAGCCGGCGGCGCGGCTGCCCGTCTGGGCCACGGCGGCGGTGTCGCCGGTGGGCAGGTAGTCGAGCTGGGTCCAGGCGGAGACGGTGAAGCCCGACCTGGTGTTGACGGCCGGCACGGCGGTCTGGGCGTGACCACCGGCCCCGTCGAGCGCGAGCGCGCCGTCCAGCCAGCCCGAGGTCCACGAGGCGCCGCCGGCCAGCGTCGCCGCCGTCGCCCTGCCCGAGGAGTCGGCGGCGGACACTCCGGACTCCTCGTCCAGCCGCCAGTGCCCGACCAGCGTGGCCGCGCTGTTCACCAGGTCGGCGACCTCGTCGGCGAACATGGCCCGCCCGTAGGCACGAACCTCGTCGATGTCGCCGGGGAAGAACTCCGTGGCGGCCCCGTTGACCTTTCCTCGTCCGATCGTGAGGGGGCCGGTGGCGTTCCACGGCTGGGTGGTGAAGGCGACCGACGACTCCAGCTTGCCGTTGACGTACAGCGAGAGCTGACGGGCCGCCGCGTCGTAGACGCCGGCCAGGTGGGTCCACTCGTTCAGCCTCGGCGCGGCGGAGGAGAGCGCGCGCACGGTCGTCGCGGCGTCGGCGTCGGAGCCGGTGCGGGTCAGCGCCCAGCGGTCGTCGGCCTTGGAGTACTGCAGGGCGAAGGCCCCGGTCCTGCCGCCCTCCTGGGTGACGGCGGTGGCGGTGGCGCCCGTACCCGTCAGGCGGGCCCAGGCGGTGACGGTGAAGTTGTCTCCCGTGTCGACGACCGGGCCCGAGGTCTGCGCGTAGGCGTTCGCCAGGCGCAGGCCCGAGCCGGTCTTGCCGCTCGTCCACGTGGCCCCGTACAGGGTGGCGGGGAGGGTTCCGGCGGCGTCGGCGCCTGCCGTGCCCTGGCCCTCGTCCAGCGGCCAGTGGCCCCTGGGGGCGCTCCCGGCGTTGACGTTGAAGACGTAGGTGCGGATCGGGCCGAGCTGGCCCGCCCGGTCCTTGCTGCGTACGGACAGTACGTTGGGGCCGTCGTGGCGCGGGGTGAGCCGGATCGTGGCCGTGCCGTCCGCGCCGGGGACGACCTCCGTCTTGGGCGAGATGTCGAGCCCGTAGACGTACGCGGCGACGTCGGAGATCCCGTTGGGGTCAAACGTGAACGAGCCGGCCAGGCCGACCCCGTCACTCCAGCCGTTCTCGGCGAACTCGGGGGAGGTCACGACCGGTTCGCTGCCGGGGGCCGTGGCGTCCACGGTGGCCTCGCACCAGGGGCTCCAGGCGCTGTTGGCCTTGCCGTCCTCGGCGCGGACGCGCCAGCGGATCAGCGCGCCGTCGGAATACAGGCTCTGCGGGATCGTCGCGGAGAAGGCCGTGCCGGTCGAGCCCAGCGCGGTGAGGTACTCGCCCGTCTTGGTCCCGGCCTCGTTGTACCACTCGAACCGGCCCCTGACCGAGTTGTCGACGTCCTTCAGCTTGGCCCACAGCTTGGGGGTGGCGGCGCTGATGATCGGCCGGCCGGTGCCCGAGACGCAGGGGCCGCCCGGGTCCGACCACGCGTCGGCGGCCACCGGGTCCGCGGGCAGCGAGTTGTACTCGATGACCAGGCTCGGGTTGTTCTTGAACTTCTTCCAGGCGTACACGTCGGTCTCGCTCGTGGCCCGGAGGCCGATGGTGACGTTGGGCCACTTCTTGGCGGCGGCCTCCACGACCTGCGAGGTGACGTCGAACTCGACGCCGCCGGGCAGGCAGGACGGGCCCCAGCCCTTGGCCACGTTCACCGTGGAGAGCAGCCTGACCCACGTGGGCTGCTTGTTCCAGGTGGTGCTCTTGCTGATGCCGTTGGTCGCCCAGGCCTCGACCTTGCGGGCGCTGCACGAGTACGACCACGTCTCGTACGTGCGCAGCGTCGCCTTGACGATCTGCTTGCCGTGGATGGTCGCGCCGGTGTTCATCTGGAAGAACGAGCGGTTCTTCTGCGACTCGACGTGGCCCACCCTGGCGACGTCGCTGGAGTTGAGGTAGTTGGAGTTGGGCCAGTTGCTCCAGACGGCGGTCCACGCGCCCCGGGCGGCCGAGAAGTACGGGTCCAGATAGATGGGGAACCGGGTCTTCGGGTCCGTCATCAGCTTCCGGTCCGGCCGCAGGCGCAGCTTGCCGCCGGTCAGCTCCACACCCATCCGGGCCTGCCGGGCCTCGGGCGCGCGGCCTTCCTTGACCGCCTGCGGGCTCGTGGCCCCCTCGGAGTCCCACATCATCGGGGTCGGCGCGACGAAGATCGTGCCGCCGTTGTCGTCGACCGCCTCCAGATTGCCCGCCTGGTCCGATTTCAGCGACAGGCCGCTGGTCGAGAGCGGGAACGTCAGCTCGGCCAGGGCGCCGCCGGCGGCGGCGGCCCGCGACTTGACCACCAGGACGTGGGAGAAGCCGTCCACGTCCGCGGTGACCTTGAGGTCCACCCCCGGCATGACCTCGGGGTAGGTGGCGGTGTCGCCGTTCAGCACCGGCTTCGGCAGCGTGCCCGGCCAGCCCAGCTCCATCACCTTGCCACCGCGCGACATGCGGGCCAGCGGAGCGCCGCCGTTGCCGCTGCCGCCGCCGCCGGAGAAGGCCAGGCCGACCGCCGTGGCGGCGGGCGCCACCGTGCCGTCGGGCCGCTCGCGGAGCGTGGTGTCCACGGGCACCCAGCCGTCCGCCTGACGCACCCGCACCGGGCGGACGTTCTGCTCCAGCACGTAGGTGCCGTCCGGCTTGACGAAGACCTGCCTGGTCTCGCTGCGCAGCGCCTCCACCTCGGCGGGCCGCCCGGTCCGGCGGGCACGGACGAGTGCGGGGTCCTCGGCTCGGCCCGCCGTCGCGGTCGGCGATACGACGGCCGGGGCCGGGCTCTGTGCGGGCGCCGCCGGAGCCGGGCCCGGTGTGGGCGTCACCAGGACCGCGCCCACCAGGGAGACCGCAACAACCCCACGAAGTGCCAGCATTCGTCACGCCCTGTCATGCTGGGCTCCGCGCGGGTGCGACGTCCCGGCGGCTCCACGATCTTCGATTGACGCTGGAATTGTCACCCGGGCAAAGGCATGCGTCTAGATCTTGTGGAGAATTTCTCCACAATTCATTTTTTTCTGTAAAAAATCACCTAAAGCGGGACATTGAACCTCGGCCGGGAGCGGTGACGCACCCGGATCGACCTGCTTGACGATCTCGCCCGGCGAGGCGTGGCGAATTCGTCCGGTGCGAGACGCGGCGAATTCGTCCGATGCGACGCACGGCAAATCCGTCCGATGCGACGCACGGCAAATCCGTCCGGTGCAATGTGTGGCGAATCCGTCCAGCGTGAGGCGCGGCGAATTCGTCCGGTGCGACGCGCGGCGGATGAGAAGCCGGCTCGGCCGCGACGGGAGAGGCCCGGGGCGCCGCTCAGATGCGGCACGCGAAGATGGCGGTGACCAGGATGGCCTTGGCGCCGATCTCCCAGAGCTGGTCCATCACCTGCTGGTGTCCCTTGCGCGGCACCATGGCGCGGACCGCGACCCAGCCCTCCCGGTGCAGCGGGGAGACCGTGGGACCCTCCATGCCGGGGGTGAGGGCGATGGCCTCCTCGATCCGCTCGGCCCGGATGTCGTAGTCCATCATCACGTAGTCACGGGCCATCAGCACGCCCTGGAGGCGGCGCACGAGCTGCTGGAGGCCATGGGTCTCCACGCCGCCGATCCGCTTGATCAGCACGCCCTCGGAGTGGGCGATCGGCTCGCCGAACACCTCGAGGCCGATGTTGCGCAGCGTGGTGCCGGTCTCCACGACATCGGCCACGGCGTCGGCCACGCCCAGTCGGATGGCGGTCTCGACCGCACCGTCCAGCTTGATCACCCGAGCCTCGACGTCCTGCTCGGCGAGATACGCCTCCAGCAGGCCCGCGTAGGAGGTCGCGATGCGCTTGCCCTTGAGGTCGGCGACGGAGACGAACTCGCCGGGGTTGGCGGCGAAGCGGAAGGTGGACCTGCCGAAGCCGAGCGGGAAGAGCTCCTCGACCTGCGCCCCGGAGTCGTGGAGCATGTCACGGCCGGTGATCCCGGCGTCCAGGGTGCCCTCGCCGACATAGACGGCGATGTCCTTGGGACGCAGGAAGAACAGCTCGCAGGAGTTCTCGGGGTCGACGACCACGAGCTCCTTGGTGTCCTTGCGCGCGCGGTATCCGGCTTCCTTCAGTATCGTCTGGGCGGCCTCGGTGAGGGCGCCCTTGTTCGGGACGGCAAGACGCAGCATGGCGGGTTCCTTACGTATGGAGTGGTCTACGAGGCCGTGAGCCGGGCGCACCGGTTCACAGATGCTTGTAGACCTCGTCCAGCCCGATCCCCTTAGCGATCATGAGAACCTGCACGTGGTAGAGGAGCTGGGAGATCTCCTCCGCGGCCCGGTCGTTCGACTCGTGCTCGGCCGCCATCCAGCTCTCGGCGGCCTCCTCCACGACCTTCTTGCCGATGGCATGGACACCCGCGTCCAGCGCCGCCACGGTGCCCGAGCCCTCGGGCCGGGTGCGCGCCTTGTCTGCCAGCTCGGTGTACAGCTCTTCGAAGGTCTTCATGGTCTCTCTCGCCATCGTCGGATGTGCTCGTCAAGCGTATCCGCCCATCGGCCTTCGCGTGCGGTCGTCCACACCGTGGGACACGAAACGGTCACACGAAAAATCACTCGGTCCGATCTCCGCCCCGGAGTGGGCATCGGGAAGATCCACCGCTTTGGGCACGGGCTTCTGCGAGTCAACGCGGATTTGACTGGAATGTGTCAGGAAGCGATGACCCCTTGATGGCGGATCTCACCTTAAAGCTCATCTGAGCTGGGTGAACGAAAGAATACCTCTTTACATGCCCATGACTATGACTGTACGTTGTCGAGGAATCACTCTGTGTTTCCAAGTAACGGAGGTGAGGCATGCCGGACAGCGGCACCGAACAGAAACCCGCCCCGACGGCGGCGTTCGGGAGCGAGGTATCCACGGGTGCGGCCGCCACGGCCGCCGCGGGCGGTACGGGCGAGACGAACGAACGGCCGACCACGGCCGGTCGGACGACCACCGAAGCCGGGGCCAGGGCCGAGGCCGGGGCCGGGGTCACCGGCCACGAACCGCCCAGGAGCGATCAGGATCTCGACACCAGCCCACTCAGCCTGCGGTTCGGGGAGGAGTAGACCATGAGGCTGCACTTCCGCAACCGCTACACCCACACGCTGTGGGTCGCGACCATGTCCTACGACCCCGGCGGCTGCGGCGGTCACGGCGACTGGCGCTGCCGAGGCTGGTGGGGCATCAATCCGGGTGGAGAGGCATACGTGCTCGACACCGGCAACCGGTACGCCGCGTTCTACGCCGAAGCCAGTAACGGAGTCATCTGGACCGGGAGCTACGGCCCGATACCCGTCACCCAGGCCGCCTTCGACCACTGCCTCGACGCCCCCGGGCAGAGACGCGTCGGCGCACACCTGGTCGACCTGAACAACTACGCCAACTACTACGTGAACCTCGTCGCCTGACGAGGAGTCCCCCGCGGCACTCGCGCCGCCACAGCCCTGGCGATCCTTGGTTGCCGGCGACCAGGGGTCGTCAGTCTCGATCCTCGGACATGAGCCCGGGGTCGTCAGACCGGCTTACGGGCCTCGATGAGAAATCGCGTCGTATGGACGACGAAAGGACCCTCGGCCTGGATCCGGTCGTGAAGGGTCCTGAGTTCGAGGCGATACCGGTCGACGGTGAACCCGGGGACGATCCAGATCACCTTCCGCAGGAAATAGATCACAGCGCCGACGTCGTGGAACACGGCGCGCAAAGACTCCAGCCGAAGGTCGATCACCTCGAGACCGGCGGCCTTCGCCTCCGCCCTGGCACGTTCGGGGTCTCGGCCCGAGCCGGGCGGCTGCGGCCCCAGAAAGAACTCCGTCAGCTCTCCGACGCTCGCCGGGCCGACCTGCTGGGAGAAATACGCTCCCCCCGGCTGCAGCACCCGGGCGATCTCCTTCCACCAGGTGGTCACCGGGTGGCGGCTGATCACCAGATCGAAGACGCCGTCGCCGAACGGAAGCCTCGGCTCGTCGTCGTCGGCGACGACCACGACCCCGCGCGGGCGCAGCCGGGCGGTGGCGAGCGCGATGTTCGGTGGCCACGACTCCGTGGCGACCGTCAAGGCGGGAAGCCGCGGAAGACCGGCGAGCAGTTCCCCGCCCCCGGTCTGGATGTCGAGCGCCGCGAGGGCGTGCGCCATCCGCTCACCGACGAGCCGTGAGTAACCCCACGACGGACGCTCCTCCGTCGCCCGGCCGTCCAGCCAGGAGAAATCCCAGCCTTCGACCGATACGGACTCGGCCTCGGCGACCAGTTCCTCGAACGTTCGCGTTTCCATGATCAGAGGCTGGCAGTCTCCTCGCCTGCCGTCCAACGATTTTCTCCTCGCGCCCGGCCGCCCTCGGGGACGAGCCCGGCCTCCGGGCCCCGCGATCGGCCCGTGGGAGAGGAGCGTTCACCCGTGGCCGAATCCCGAGCACCGGTCCGGGACGGGGAGCCCTCACCTGCGACCGGCCCCCGGACCTCGAACCCGTCGTTTTCTCCTGGGAGGCGCCTCCCAGGAGAAAACGACGAGGGGCCGGCGCGGCAGTCGCCGCGCCGGCCCCTCAGGGTCGCTTCAGGAAATGATCAGTGACCGTAGTGTCCGCCGCGCGGGGCGCCGCCGCGGTTGTCCGGACGGCCCTCGGCACGGAACTCGCCGCCGCGGCCTCCGCCACTCGGCCGGTCGGCGCGGAACGGCTGACGGTCGCCCGCCGGACGCTCCGAACGGTAGCCACCGCCGGTGGGACGGTCGGAGCGGTAGCCGCCACCGCTCGGCCGGTCGGCGCGGAACGGCTGACGGTCGCCCGCCGGACGGTCCGAACGGTAGCCGCCGCCGGTGGGACGGTCGCCCGCCGGACGGTCGGAGCGGTAGCCGCCACCGGCGGGACGGTCGGAGCGGTAGCCCTCGCCACCCCCGCGGTTGTCGTCGGCGGAACGCTCACGAGGCTGGTAGCCCTCGCCACCACCGTGACCGGGACGGTCACGGAACCGGCGCGGGCCACGGCCGCCACCGCCGCCGAAGCCCTCGCGGCGCTGACGCTGCTTGGTCGCCGGAGCCGAGGGCTCCCAGACCGGGATCGGCTCGCCGCTGGGACGGCGCGCACCGGCGGTCTCCTCCAGGCGCGGGTGGCCCGGGGTCGCCTTGAGGCGGAACGGCTTGATGCCGGCGCGACGGGTCATCGCATCGGTGGAGCGACGCTCGTTGGGAAGCACCAGCGTCATGACGGTGCCCTTCTCACCCGCCCGAGCGGTACGGCCACCACGGTGCAGGTAGCTCTTGTGGTCCTGCGGCGGGTCGACGTGCAGCACGAGGCTGATGTTGTCGACGTGGATGCCGCGGGCCGCGACGTCGGTGCAGACCAGAACGTTGATCGCACCTTCCTTGAACTCGGCCAGGATGCGGGTGCGCTGGTTCTGGCGCTTGCCGCCGTGCAGGCCGCCGGCCTTGATGCCGACCTGGGCGAGCTGCTTGCAGAGGCGGTCGACGCCGTGCTGGGTGCGCACGAAAATGATCGTCCGGCCCTCGCGGTTGGCGATCTCGGCGGTCACCGGGAACTTGTCGTCGCGGTGCACCTCGAGCAGGTGGTGCTCCATGGTGTCCACCGACGACGTCGCCGGGGACATCGAGTGGGTCACCGGGTTGGTGAGGAAGCGCCGGACGAGCTTGTCGACGTCACCGTCGAGGGTGGCCGAGAACAGCAGGCGCTGGCTGTCGGACGGGGTCTGCTGGAGGATCGCGCTGACGACCGGGAAGAATCCGAGGTCGCACATGTGGTCGGCCTCGTCCAGGACGGTCACCCGGACCTCGTCCAGCGTGCACTCGCCCTGCTGGATCAGGTCGGTGAGGCGGCCCGGCGTGGCCACGACGACCTCGACGCCACGACGCAGGGCCTCGATCTGGCGGCCCATGGACATGCCGCCGACGACGGTCTTCATCCGCAGGGACAGACCGCGGCCGAGGGGCTCGAGCGCGTCGGTGACCTGCATGGCCAGCTCGCGGGTCGGCACCAGGATGATGGCCAGCGGGTGCCCCGGGCGGGCCTTGGAGCCGGAGATGCGGGTCATCATGGGCAGGCCGAAGGCCAGCGTCTTGCCGGAACCGGTCTGGCCGCGGCCGAGGACGTCGCTTCCAGCGAGGATGTCGGGGATCGTGGCCCGCTGGATGGGGAAGGGACTGTCGATGCCCTGGCGGGAAAGCCCGGTCACCAGAGGCTTCGGCAGGCCGAGGAGCGTGAACTCCGACGGACCGGCGGGGATCTCGGAGATCTCGGTGATTTCGGGCAGGGCAGCGTCAAGCATGGTCACGAAGACTCGTGCCTTTCGATAGAAGTACGGGGCACGTCACTTCTGCGAAAGGACGAGCCTGGAACGTGTGGCCTGAGGCCACACTTGATCAACACCCACTTGGGGGCGGTAGTGCGGTGCAAGTCGAGGCGCACCGCACGGGGCGGGTCTAGCTTACCCGCACGCAGTCAAACCACGATCAAGCATACCCGGCGTTCGCAGTGCCAGGTTCGGTCGGGGCGTCCACGATGAGGTGGACGCTTGTCCGTCGAGTGGAGTCAACACTCCGTGCCGGGCTTTTCTTCCCGGCAGGGGGAATCCTCTCACATAATTCGCTACGGCTCGCACCCGAGAGCGCGAGCCGTAGCGGGAAGTGCGACTCAGACGTTGAATCCGAGCATGCGGAGCTGCTCGCGACCCTCATCGGTGATCTTGTCCGGGCCCCACGGCGGAAGCCAGACCCAGTTGATCTTCACATCGGAGACCATGCCGTCCAGGGCCGTGTGCGCCTGGTCCTCGATGACGTCGGTCAGCGGGCAGGCCGCGCTGGTCAGCGTCATGTCGATGGTGGCGATCGGCGGGGTTCCGGGCTCGGCGGCGTCGAGGTTGACCCCGTAGATCAGACCCAGGTCGACCACGTTGATGCCCAGCTCGGGGTCCACGACGTCCTTGAGGGCCTCCATGATCTCGTCAAGGGAGGTGTCCCCGTCATACGCCGTCGTCGGCGTCTCAACAGCCTTGCTCATTTCGAACTCCTAACGACCGCGTCCTTGTAGGCCATCCACGCCAGTAGTGCGCACTTCACCCGGGCGGGGAACTTGGCGACCCCGGCGAACGCCACGGCGTCCCCGAGCACGTCCTCGTCCGCCTCCACCTTGCCCCTGCCCTGCATGAGCCGGGTGAACTCATCCACCACGGTGAACGTCTCGTCCACGGTCGAGCCGGTGGCCAGCTCGTGCAGGACGGAGGCGGCGGCCTGGCTGATCGAACAGCCCTGGCCGTCGTAGGAGACGTCCTCGACCTTGCCGCCGTCGCCCAGTTTCACACGCATGGTGATCTCGTCGCCGCACGTCGGGTTCACGTGGTGAACCTCGGCGTCGTACGGGTCTCTGAGACCTCGCCCCTGGGGATGCTTGTAATGTTCCAGGATCAACTCCTGGTACATGGACTCGGCGATCATATGGTCATGCTCACCTTCTCGTTCGCTGCACCGTATGCCCGTGCGTCGCCGGTCACCCGGGCGGGCCCGGCCGGCTTGTTGTCCGCTCGCCGGCTCGACTGCTCCGGCATGACTAGGCGAACACCTTCCGCACGTGATGGAGGCCGCGGACCAGGGCGTCGATCTCGGCCGGAGTGTTGTACAGGTAAAGGGACGCCCGCGTGGTGGCGGGAATCCCGAACCTCAGGTGGAGCGGACGAGCGCAGTGATGCCCCACCCGCACGGCCACGCCGAAGTTGTCATCCAGGATCTGCCCGACGTCGTGCGGGTGAATCCCCTCAAGAGTGAATGAAACAGTCGCGCCACGCTGTTCGAGATCCTGTGGGCCGATCACCTTCAGGCCGGGGATCTCCCCCAGCGCGCCGAGCGTGTAAGCGGTGAGCTCACGCTCGTGATGGGCGACGGCGTCCATCCCGATCTCGGACAGGTAGTCCACCGCGGCACCGAGGCCGATGGCCTCGACGATCGGCGGGGTGCCCGCCTCGAACTTGTGCGGCGCGGGCGCGTAGGTCGAGTGGTCCATCCAGACCGCCTCGATCATCTCGCCGCCGCCCAGGAACGGGGGCATGGCCTCCAATAGCTCACCGCGGCCCCACAGCACGCCGACCCCCGAGGGGCCGACGACCTTGTGCCCGGTGAAGGCCAGGAAGTCGACGCCCAGCGCGGCCACGTCCACCTGCTGGTGGGGCACCGACTGCGAGGCGTCGAGCATCATCAGCGCGCCGACCTCGCGGACCCTGGCGAGCACCTGGGCGACCGGGTTGACCGTGCCGAGCACGTTCGACTGGTGCACGATCGACACGATCTTCGTGCGCTCGTTGACCAGGTCTTCCAGGTTCGACAGGTCCAGGCGGCCCTCGTCGGTGACGGAGAACCATCTCAGCGTCACACCGGTGCGCTGCGCGAGCATCTGCCACGGCACGATGTTGGAGTGGTGCTCCATCTCGGAGATGACGATCTCGTCGCCGGGGGCGAGCCGGAAACGGGGGTCCTCGGTGATGGGGTTGCCGAAGGCGTAGGCCACCAGGTTGAGCGCCTCGGAGGCGTTCTTGGTGAAGATGACCTCGTCGCGGCTCGGCGCGCCGATGAAGGCGGCGATCTTGTCGCGGGCGGTCTCGTACGCCTCGGTGGACTCGGCGCCCAGCACGTGCATGGCACGGCCGACGTTGCTGTAGTGCATGGCCAGGTGGTCGCGCATGACCTCGATCACCTGGGTGGGCTTCTGTGCGGAGTTTCCCGAGTCAAGGTAGACCAGCGGCCTGCCGCCGGGCAGCTCGCGGGAGAGGACAGGGAAGTCCTTCCTGATCCTCTCCACGTCAAAGCCTGTGCTCATTACGCAGATGCCTTCGTGTAGGCCTCGTAACCCTCGGCCTCGAGCTTGTCGGCGAGCTCCGGTCCGCCCTGCTCCACGATGCGTCCCGCGGCGAAGACGTGGACGAAGTCCGGCTTCACGTAGCGCAGGATGCGGGTGTAGTGGGTGATGAGCAGCACGCCGGTCTCGCCGGAGGAGCGGAAGCGGTTGATGCCTTCGGAAACCACGCGCAGCGCGTCGACGTCCAGGCCGGAGTCGGTCTCGTCGAGGACCGCGATCTTCGGCTTGAGCAGTTCGAGCTGGAGGATCTCGTGGCGCTTCTTCTCGCCGCCGGAGAACCCCTCGTTCAGGTTGCGCTGGGCGAAGGCGGCGTCGATGGACAGGGCGTCCATGCCGGTCTTCAGGTCCTTGGCGAACTGGCGGAGCTTGGGAGCCTCGCCGCGCACGGAGGTGACCGCGGTGCGCAGGAAGTTGGAGACGCTGACGCCGGGGACCTCCACCGGGTACTGCATGGCGAGGAACAGGCCCGCGCGGGCGCGCTCGTCGACCGTCATCTCCAGCAGGTCGGCACCGTCCAGCAGGACCTGACCACCGGTGATGGTGTATTTCGGGTGACCGGCGATCGCGTAGGCGAGCGTGGACTTACCCGAGCCGTTGGGGCCCATGATGGCGTGGGTCTCGCCGGCCTTCACGGTCAGGTTGACACCGCGCAGGATTTCCTTGTCTCCGACGGCGACGTGCAGGTCACGGATCTCAAGGGTGGACCCCGAGGGGACTCGGCTCACATCAGACACTGTTATGACTCCTTCGAAAGCGAGACGAGGACGTCATCGCCGTCGATCTTCACTCGGTATACGGGAACGGGCTTGATGGCGGGCGGGCCGGTGGGCTTGCCCGAGCGGAGGTCGAAACACGAGCCGTGCAGCCAGCACTCCAGGCTGTCCTCGTAGACCTCGCCCTCGCTGAGCTTCACCTCGGCGTGGGAGCACACGTCGTGCAGGGCGAAGACCTCCTCGCCCCGGCGGACCAGGGCGACAGGGGTCTCCCCCACCTCCAGGCCGATCACGCCTTCGTCGGGGATGTCGGCCAGCTTGCAGACCTTCTCGAACGTCACTTTTCGAGCTCCGCCTCAACCTTGGCGAGCACCCGCTCACGGAGTTCGGGAAGCTCGATCTTCTCCAGGAGCTGCGCGAAGAAGCCCCGGATGACCAGGCGGCGCGCGTCCTCGAACGCGATGCCGCGGGCCTGGAGATAAAAGATGTGCTCGTCGTCCAGGCGTCCGGAGGCGCTGGCGTGACCGGCTCCGGCGACCTCACCGGTGAGGATCTCCAGGTTCGGCACCGAGTCGGCGCGGGCGCCGTCGGTGAGCAGCAGGTTGCGGTTGAGCTCGTAGGTGTCGGTGCCCTCGGCCTCGACCCGGATGATCACGTCGCCGATCCACACCGCGTGGGCGTCCTGCCCCTGCAGCGCGCCCTTGTAGGCGACGTTGCTCTTGCAGTTCGGCTGGGAGTGGTCCACCAGCAGGCGGTGCTCCAGGTGCTGCCCGGCGTCCACGTAGTAGAGGCCGGTCAGCTCGGCGTCGCCGCCGGGACCGGTGTAGGAGACCGACGGCGAGAGCCGTACCAGGTCGCCGCCGAGGGTCACCACGAAGCTGCGGAAGGTCGCGTCCTTGGCGAGCTGGGCGTGGTGGTGGGAGACGTGCACGGCGTCGTCGGCCCAGTCCTGCAGGCTGACGACCTTGAGCGTGGCGCCCTCGCCCACGACGAACTCGACGTTGTCGGCGTAGACCGCGCTGCCCTGGTGGTCCAGGACGACCACGGCCTCGGCCATCGGCTCGAGCTTGACGATCGTGTGGCCGTAGGCGTGGCCCTCGCCGGATCCGGTGAAGGTGATCACGGTCGGCTTGGAGGCGACGACCTCGCGCCCCACCGCGATCACGGTGGCCTTCTCGAAGGAGGTGTAGGCCTGGGCGCTGACCCGGTCGGCGGGCACGTACGCCTTGCCGATCCGCTGGTCGTCGCGGCCCACGGTCTCCACCGTGACCTCGGGGGCGGCGTCCACGTGGACGGCCACGCTCCCGGAGGTCGCGGCACCGCTGTGCAGACCCTTGAGGCGGGAGAGCGGGGTGAACCGCCACTCCTCTTCGCGCCCGGTCGGGACCGCGAAGTCCTCCACGTCGTACGAGGATTTCTCGTGGAGTGTCGACAAAGGCTTGGTTTCGAGACCCATCAGCCGACGGCCCCTTCCATCTGCAGCTCGATCAGGCGGTTCAGCTCAAGGGCGTACTCCATCGGGAGCTCACGCGCGATCGGCTCGACGAAGCCGCGCACGATCATCGCCATCGCCTCGTCCTCGCCCAGACCGCGGCTCATCAGGTAGAAGAGCTGGTCGTCGGAGACCTTGGAGACCGTGGCCTCGTGCCCCATGGAGACGTCGTCCTCACGCACGTCCACGTAGGGATAGGTGTCGGAGCGGCTGATCTGGTCGACCAGCAGCGCGTCGCACTTGACGGTGCTGGCGCTGCCGTGCGCGCCCTCCTCGATCTGGACCAGACCGCGGTAGGAGGCGCGGCCGCCGCCGCGGGCCACGGACTTGGAGATGACGCTGGAGCTGGTGTGCGGCGCGAGGTGCACCATCTTGGAGCCGGCGTCCTGGTGCTGGCCCTCGCCCGCGAAGGCGACGCTCAGCGTCTCACCCTTGGCGTACTCGCCCATGAGGTAGATGGCCGGGTACTTCATGGTGACCTTGGAGCCGATGTTGCCGTCGACCCACTCCATGGTCGCGTGCTCGTAGGCCACGGCGCGCTTGGTGACCAGGTTGTAGACGTTGTTCGACCAGTTCTGGATGGTCGTGTAACGGCAGCGGGCGCCCTTCTTCACGATGATCTCCACGACGGCGCTGTGCAGCGAGTCGGAGGAGTAGATCGGCGCGGTACAGCCCTCGACGTAGTGGACGTAGGAGTTCTCGTCCACGATGATCAGGGTCCGCTCGAACTGGCCCATGTTCTCGGTGTTGATCCGGAAGTAGGCCTGGAGCGGGATCTCCACGGTGACGTTCGGCGGCACGTAGATGAAGCTGCCGCCGCTCCACGTGGCCGTGTTCAGCGCGGCGAACTTGTTGTCGCCGACCGGGATCACGGTGCCGAAGTACTCCTTGAAGAGCTCCTCGTGCTCCTTGAGGGCGGTGTCGGTGTCGACGAAGATGACACCCTTGTCCTCGAGGTCCTTCTGGATCTGGTGGTAGACGACCTCGGACTCGTACTGGGCGGCGACGCCGGCGACCAGGCGCTGCTTCTCCGCCTCCGGGATGCCGAGCTTGTCATAGGTGTTCTTGATGTCGTCGGGCAGCTCTTCCCAGGAAGCGGCCTGCTTCTCGGTGGAGCGCACAAAGTATTTGATGTTGTCGAAATCAATGCCGCTGAGGTCGGAACCCCAGTTGGGCATGGGCTTCTTGCCGAACAGGCGAAGGCCCTTCAGCCGAAGGTCCAGCATCCACTCCGGCTCGTTCTTGAGGGCGGAGATGTTGCGGACGACCTCCTCGGACAAACCACGACGGGCTGTGGAACCAGCGGCGTCCGAGTCGGCCCAGCCGAACTTATAATTCCCGAGGCCTTCCAGCTCCGGGCGGTCGGTGATAGTCACCTTCCGGTCTCCTTACTCAAATTATCGATCGTTTCGTGGATTGCCGACGACTGCGCCGGCCCGGATGCCCTCGAGCTCGTCTCGCGCTCTTCCGCACTGTGCTCGGTCGTTCTGCGGGGGCTCACGTGAGTGGTGCACACACCGTCGCCGTGGGCGATGGTCGCGAGCCGCTGCACGGTGGTGCCGAGGATCTGCGCGAACGCCTCCGTCTCGGCCTCACAGAGCTGCGGGAACTCCGCGGCCACATGCGCCACCGGGCAGTGGTGCTGGCACAGCTGCTCGCCGCCGAGACTGGCCTTGCTCGCCGAGGCGGCGTAGCCGTCGGCCGACAGGGCCTCGGCCAGCACGCGCACCCGCTGGTCGACGGGCACCTCGCTCATCTGCGGTCCCAAGCGCTCGACGAGGGCGGACACCTGTGACCGCGCGAACTCGGCCACCGCCTCCTCGCCCACGCGCTCGGCGAGGAAACGCAACGCGCTTCCCGCGAGCCCGTCGTAGGCGTGTTCGAAGGCGCTCCGCCCGGCGTCCGTTATGGCGAACAGCTTCGCCGGCCGCCCGCGTCCGCGCTGGCCACGGGGCCTCGCCGTGCGAACCTCGGTCAGGCCGTCGACGAGCAGCGCGTCCAGGTGGCGGCGGACGGCCGCGGGGGTGAGCCCGAGCCGTTCGCCGAGGGCGGCGGCGGTGATGGGTCCGTGTTCCAGGATGAGCCGGGCGACACGCGCGCGCGTGCTTCGCTCGGCGGACACGCCGGAGAGCCGCACGACGGCGGTCTCCTCGGTGCCTGACATCTCGGTCACGTATTTCACAACATCAGTGTGCCTTAATTACTTCCCGGGTGACAACCGATACCGAGAGCACCGGAGAATGCCGTTTGTCACGCAGGTAAGCCTTACCTAAACTGCGGAAACGCTCCTCGGGGTCCTCCCCAGGCCGACGAAGGCGACGGTGGCCGCGAGCGTGAATCCGGCCAGGACGAGGGCCATCGGCAGCGCCGAGACCCCGTCGCCGATTCCCACCAGCGGCGCCGCGACCGCGCCGATCGCGAACTGCAGCACGCCGGTCAGCGCCGAGGCGCTCCCGGCGATCTGCTGGGGCTGGCCCGCCAGCGCGAGCGCGCCGCTGCCCGGCAGGACGAAGCCCGCGCCGCACATCATCACGAACAGCGCGGTGATCAGCACCCACAGGGGCAGGTCGAGCAGGGCCGTGGCGAGCAGCGCCGCGGCTCCGACCGCGTTGAGGAACAACCCGATGAGGATCAGCCGCGCGGGGGTCATGCTGCGGCCGGCGAGACGGCCGCCGATCTGCGCGGTGACGGTCAGGCCGAAGGAGTTCAGCGCGAACACCAGGGAGAAGGTCTGCGGCGAGGCGCCGTACACCTCCTGGAGCACGAACGGCGAGCCGGAGATGTAGGCGAACAGGCCGCCGAAGCCCAGTCCGCCGGCCAGCGCGCTGGCCATGAAGGACCGGTTCCGGAGCAGATGACCGAAGGTGACGAGGGTGTGCTTGAGCCCGCCGCCCTCACGCCGGTCGGGCGGGAGCGTCTCCCGCACCCAGAACAGCGCGGCGGCCAGCAGCAGGAGTCCCGCGACGCTGAGCGTGACGAAGACGCCGCGCCAGGAGGTGTGGTTGAGCAGTTGCGCGCCCGCGACCGGGGCCAGGATCGGCGCCAGGCCGCTGACGAGCATGAGGGTGGCGAAGATGCGGGCGATGGCCGCGCCCTCGTAGAGGTCGCGGACGACCGCGCGGACGATGACCAGCGCGGCGCCGCCCGCGATGCCCTGGAGCAGGCGGAGCCCGATCAGCCCGTACACCGAGGGCGAGAACGCGCACAGCAGGGAGGCGACGGCGTAGGCCGTGATGCCGAGCACCAGCGGCGTCCGCCGTCCGCGCACGTCGCTGAGCGGGCCCGCGATGATCTGCCCGACGGAGATGCCGATGAGACACGCGGTCAGGGTGAGCTGCACCTGGGCCTGCCCGGTGGCCATCTCCCCGGCGATGGCGGGCAGCGCGGGCAGGTACATGTCGATCGAGAGGGGACCGATCGCCGACAGCGCTCCCAGAATGAGCAGCAGCCCCTTGCGCCGTGTGATGGGCGCGACCTCCGGCTCGATGGCAGCCGCAGTCATACTCTGTCCCCTTTTTGCTCGCAGGCCACGATGGGCCCACGAGGGCCAGAGCGTCTCAACCACAGCTAGACGAGTAAGTCCGATGTCTGGGGCCGGTGACCGGGCATGAAGAGAGGGCGTTCAAGATCATGTTGTGACGCAAGACCTGAACACCCTCTTGACCGCACTATATGTGAAGATCGACGACAAGATCGGAGGAAGCCGATCGATGGGCAGGCCGCCGCTGCTCAGCGACTCCGAGCTCGTCTGCCTGGCGGTGGCCCAGGCGCTGCTCGGTCACCACTCCGAGGCCCGCTGGCTGCGCTTCGCCCGCACGCACCTGTCCGGCATGTTCCCGTACCTGCCGCAGCAGTCGGGCTACAACAAACGCCTGCGCGCGGCATTGCCCCTGGTCAAGCAGATGATCCGGGAGCTGGCCACCGACAGCGACTTTTGGTTCGACAACCACTGGATCGTTGACTCCACACCGGTGCCGTGCGGGATGTCGCGCCCAACCGTGCAGCGCTCGAACCTGGCCGGCTGGGCCGGCTATGGCTACTGCGCCTCACACTCCCGGTTCTTCTGGGGCCTGCGGCTGTATCTGGTGTGCACCCCGACCGGCATGCCGATCTTATGGGCGCTGGCCAACCCGAAGATCGGCGAGCGGGAGGTGCTGGCCGCGATGCTCGAGGTCGATGCCGGCCTGATCGCCGAACGCGAGGGCATTCTGCTCATCTGCGACAAGGGTTTCGCCTCCAAGCCTTTTGAGAAGGAACTCGCCGCCCACGGCATCGACCTGCTGCGTCCCTCCCGCAAGCGGGAGAAACAGCGGCACGGCGAGCCAATGCTCAAGAAGGTCCGCCAGCTCATCGAGTCGGTCAACGACACTCTCAAAGGCCAACTCGACCTGGAACAACACGGCGGACGGACCTTCGAGGGCGTCGCCGTCCGCGTCGCCCAGCGCATCCTGGCGATGGCCGCGGCAATCTGGCACAACAACAAGACCGGAGCCCCGGTCACCCGCTCGCTGATCGCCTACGACCACTGATCACATCGGACTTACTCGTCTAGGTCATCCGAATTCCTTAGAGTCGTAAATTTCCGTAAAAATATGCAGACGTGATGCTTTGTGGGCGTCCGGGCGAGGAGTGAAGGCAGCCGCCGCCCGGCGTCCAAACGGCGGGCCGGCCGGACCGGTGAACGGCCCGGACCGTACGCGTTCCCGTGCCGGGACCGCGTACGGCAGCCGGTTTCCGCGGGATTCGCCCCGCGCCCTCCGCCGGGAGGGAGCCGGACGGGACGGGCTCCGGATCGGTGGTCCGGCAACGTGACCGGCGGGAGCAGTCCCTAAACTCGTGGCCATGGAGTCCCCAGCCGTCGAGATCATCGATCTGGTCAAGAGATACGGCAGAACGACCGCGATCGACGGCCTGTCCTTCAGCGCCGCCCGCGGCGCCGTCACCGCGATCCTCGGTCCCAACGGCGCGGGCAAGACCACGACCGTCGAGATCTGCGAGGGGTTCCGGCGAGCCGACGGCGGCGCCGTGAACGTGCTCGGGCTCGACCCCTCCCGGGCCGAGCTCAGGGCGAGGGTCGGGGTGATGCTCCAGGCCGGAGGCGTACCCCCGGCGATGCGCTGCGGGGAGTGGTTGCGCCTGATGAGCCGTTTTCACGCCGATCCCCTGGACCCGGCGGCGCTGCTGGACCGCCTGGGGCTGACCGAGCACGTCCGCACGCCGTACCGGAGACTGTCGGGCGGCCAGCAGCAGCGCGTGTCGCTGGCCGCGGCCGTCATCGGCCGCCCCGAGCTGGTCTTCCTCGACGAGCCGACCGCGGGCCTGGACCCGCAGGCCAGGCACGCCTGCTGGGAGCTGGTGGACGACCTGCGCGGCGCCGGGGTCTCGGTGGTGCTCACCACCCACCACATGGACGAGGCGGAGAAGCTCTCCGACCAGATCGTGATCATCGATCACGGCAGGGTCGTGGCCGAGGGCACGCCCACCTCGCTGACCGGCGCCGAGCGGCAGCTGCGTTTCCGCGCCCGGCCGGGGCTCTCCCTGGACGAGCTGCTCGCCGCGCTGCCGGGCGGCAGCGCGGCCAAGGAGTCGCCGTCGGGGCACTACATCATCGAGGGCCAGGTCGGGCCCGAGCTCCTGGCGACCGTGACCACCTGGTGCGCCGCGGAGGGCGTCACCGCGGACGACCTGAGCATCGAGCGCCGCACCCTGGAAGACGTCTTCCTCGAACTGACCGGCCGTGAGCTCCGATGACGCCCTCCCCGTGCTCCCCTCGCCTCTCCTTCCCATCTCACCGACGAGCACGGCCCGCCCCCCGGCGCATGCGGCCCGCGCCAGACCGCAGGAGAGCACGATGACGACCCTGGACCTCACCCCCGCCCCGGGCGCCGCGCCGCTGAGCCGGATGGTGGCGGCGCAGGCGGGCGCGGAGATCCGCTCCATGCTCCGCAACGGCGAGCAGCTCCTGCTCACCATGATCATTCCGGTGCTGCTGCTCGTCGGCTTCTCGGCCGCCCCGCTGGTGGACGTCGGCGGCGGCTCCCGGGTGGGCTTCACCACCCCCGGCGTGCTCGCGCTGGCCGTGATGTCCACCGCCTTCACCGGGCAGGCCATCGCGACCGGTTTCGAACGCCGGTACGGCGTGCTGAAACGGCTGGGCGCGACGCCGCTGTCGCGTACCGGGCTCATGCTGGCCAAGACGCTCGCGGTGATCGCCGTGGAGGTCGTCCAGGTGGTGATCCTCAGCGGGGTGGCGATCGCCCTGGGCTGGCGCCCGGAGGGTTCGCCCTTGGCCGCGCTCCTGCTGATCCTGCTGGGCACCGCCGCGTTCAGCGGGCTCGGCCTGCTGATGGCGGGCACCCTGCGCGCCGAGGCCACGCTCGCCGGGGCCAACCTCGTCTACCTGGTGCTGCTCGGCTGCGGCGGGGTCATCTTCCCGCTGTCGAAGTTCCCTGAGTCGGTGCAGCCGGTGCTGGAGGCGCTGCCGATCTCCGCGCTGACCGGCGGGCTCCGCTCGGTCCTGACCGACGGCACCGGGCTGCCGCCGGCCTCGGCGGCCATCCTCGCGGTCTGGGCCGTGGTCTCCCTGTTCATCACGGCGCGCACCTTCCGCTGGGAATGACCCGCGAGGCATCTCGCATCGCGGACGTGCCTCCTAAAGGGACGTCCGTCGTTAGTAAGGTCTGAACCACCGTATTGCACCTGGCACCAAGGAGTCCCGTGACCGCTCAAGCCCCGGACGGGCCCGCAGAGCCGTACGAACCGGGGCTGCCCAGGTCCGGAGCGCTGCTGCGCGCCGCGGCCGACGCGATCCCGCCGTCCGGGCTCGTGCTGCTGGCCATCCTGTCCGTGCAGGTGGGCGCGGGATTCGCCAAGGACCTGTTCTCCCAGCTCCCGCCGAGCGCGGTGGTGTTCCTGCGGATCGCGATGGGCGCGCTGATCATGGGGGTGGTCGCCCGGCCGCGGCTGAGAGGGCTGACCCGGGCGGACCTCGGGGCGGGTGTGGCGTTCGGCGTGACGCTGGGCGTGATGAACCTGTCGTTCTACGAGGCCCTGGCGCGGCTGCCCATGGGCATCGCCGTGGCGATCGAGTTCCTCGGCCCGCTCGGCGTGGCGGTGGCCGCCTCGCGCCGCCGCATGGACCTGCTCTGGGTCGTGCTGGCCGGGTCGGGCGTGGTGCTGCTGGCCCCGTGGGGGACGGCGACCTCCCGGATCAGCTGGGCCGGGATCGGGTTCGCGCTGGTCGCGGCGGTCTGCTGGGCGGGCTACATCCTGCTGTCGGCCTCGGTGGGCCGGCGTTTCCCCGGCACGACCGGTCTCTCCTTCGCCATGATCGTGTCGTTCCTGCTGATCGCCCCGGTGGGGATCACCACGGGCGGGGCCGATCTGCTCCAGCCGGAGTTGCTGCTGATCGGGCTCGGGGTGGGCCTGCTGTCCTCGGTCATCCCCTACTCCATCGAGCTGGAGGCGCTGCGCAGGATGCCCAAGCGGGTGTTCGGCATCCTGATGAGCCTGGAGCCCGCGGTGGCCGCGATCGTCGGCCTGCTCGTGCTGGGCGAGGTGCTCGACGTGCGCGAGTGGGCCGCCATCTGCTGCGTGGTCGTCGCCAGCGTCGGCGCGACCCGCGGCAGCCGCTGACCGCGCCGTCGCGGGGACTACTGCGGGGGCTGGGCCCAGATGCCCCGGACGTGCTGGATGTGGTCGCGCATCAGGTGCTCGGCGGCGCTCGCGTCGCCGGCGGCGAGCAGTTCCAGCAGGTCGAGGTGCTCGCGGGCGGATTCGGGGAGACGGCCCCGCTGGTGGAGGGCGGACAGGCCGTACAGGCGGGCCCGCTTGCGCAGGTCGCGCACCACCTCCACGAGATGGGCGTTGCCCGCCAGCGCCAGGAGTTCCACGTGGAAGCGGAGATCGGCGTCCACGTAGGCGAGCAGGTCGCCGCGCTCCGCCGCGTCGACGATCTCCTGAGCCACCGGGCGGAGCAGGTCGAAGCTCTCCGCGCGGGTTGCGTCGGCCAGCCTGGCCACCGTGGGTACCTCGATGAGCCTGCGGATCTCGGTGAGCTCGTCCAGATCGCGGTCGGACATCTCGGTGACCCGGAAGCCCTTGTTGCGCACCGCCTCGACCAGGCCCTCCTTGGCCAGGTCGAGCATCGCCTCGCGCACCGGAGTCGCCGAGACCCCGAACTGGGCGGCCAGCACCGGCGCCGAGTAGACCGTGCCCGGCCTCATCTCACCGGTGATCAGTGCTGCCCGCAGCGCGTGAGCCACCTGCTCCCGCAGGCTCTGCCGCTCGCTCACGACCGGCAGGTCGAGCCGGTCTTCCGCCGAAGAAGCCATGCCGGCGCCTCTCATATCCCTCACGTCCACGCCTCGTAGGCGGCGACCGCCACCACCAGGTCCTCCCAGGCCATGCCAACGCTTTTGAACACCCGGGGACCCGGCCCCGGGTGCACGGCACCGGTGACCAACTCCCGGAGGTTACCCGCGAGATGACCAGTGGTGATCGTACCGCTCCGCAACGGGACGATCAGGTCCCCCGCCTCGGCCAGGGCGGCGCCGCGGGCTTCGACGAAGACGGTGGCACGGGCGACGAGATCGTCGTCGATCTCCCGGGCGTCCGGCTCGTGGGAGCCGATCGCCACCACGGTCGCGTCGTCGCGAGCGAGCCTACCCGCGAACAGCGGCACTCTGGCGCTCGTGCAGCAGGCGATGAGCTCGGCCGCCTCGGGACCGGCCTCCGTGTCCGCCCGGAGCCCCTCGGCCTCGCAGCGCGCGGCGAACGCCTCCGCCTTCACCGGGTCCCTGGCGATCACGATCACCCGCTCCACCGGCCGGACCGCGCGGAAGGACTCGACGTGTCCCCACGCCTGCGGGCCCGTGCCGAACACCGCCATCGTCGCGGCGCCGGGCCCGGCCAGGTGCCGTACGGCGAGCGCGGAGACGGCGGGGGTGCGCAGCGTGGTGAGCGCGATGCCGTCCATCGCGGCCAGGGGGGTGAGGGTCTCCCCGTCCATGAGCAGGTAGGTGCCCTGGATCCGGGGCAGCCCGCGCGAGGGGTTGGCCGGCGCGACCCCGGCGATCTTGATGCCCGCGTGGGCGCCCCACGTGGCGGGCATCAGCAGCAGTTGCCCCGCGGGGACCTCCACGACGGGCCGCCGCGGGGTCTCCTCCGGGTCGAGCCCGCCGAGCAGGGCGTCCTGTAGCACCCGCACGGCCAGCGCCGGCGGCACCAGCTCGCGCAGGGTCTCGCCGTCCAGGTACGGCAGGCCGCTCATCGGAGGGTGAACCCCGTGCCCACCGGGTCGCGAGGATCGAGCGCGAACCGGTGCTCTCCCGTGCGGTAGGCCATGCCCTCCACCTCGGCGACGATCCCGCCGTCGGTCACCTCGGCCACCCGGGCGAGGAAGGAGGTGCCCACGATGCTCTCGTGGACGAGCGTGCCGGTGAAGCCGTCGTCGTGCAGCAGCGCCAGCCGGGCGGCGGTGCCCGACCCGCAGGGCGAGCGGTCCACCTCCCCGTCGGCGAAGACCGTCACGTTGCGCTGGTGGCCGGGGCCCAGCTCGTCGTGGAAGATGACGCCGTAGATCCCGGAGAGCCGGTCGTCGCCGGCGTGCCTGGCGGCGGGGTGGCCGGCCAGGGCGGCCTTGACCGCCCGGCCGAGCGCGATCAGCTCGGTGAGGTGCTCGGGGACCACGCTCAGCCCGAACGCCGCGGCCGGAACCGAGGCGTAGAGGGCGCCGCCGTAGGAGACGTCGACGGCGAGTCCCGCGAGGCGGCCGGCCTCCGCCCCCGCCGCGGCCCCGGCGGGCGGCGAGCCGAGCTCGACGCCTCGCGCGACCACGTAGGAGGGGACGTTCCGGAAGGTGACGGCCTCGACCCGGCCCGCCACGCAGCGGACCCTGGCCGTCACCCTGCCGGAGGGGACGTCGACGACCACGTCGGTCTCCCCGTCCGGATCGGCCTTGACCAGCCCGCTGTCCACGGCGTAGACGCCGAGTGCGATGGTGCCGTGGCCGCAGGCGGTGGAGTAGCCGTCCTTGTGCCAGAACAGCACGCCGAGATGGGCGCCGGGGTCGTCCGGGGGGACGAGGAAGCAGCCGTACATGTCGGCGTGCCCGCGCGGCTCGTGGCAGAGCAGCCGCCGCACGGCGTCGATCTCCGGAGCCGCCGCCGCCTCGCGGCGCTCCAGCACCGTGTCACCGGGGATGCCGGGCACCCCGGCGACGACGATCCGGAACGGCTCCCCGGCCGTGTGGTAGTCGATCGCCTCGATCATCTGGGTCCTTCCGGCTGGAGGCCTCGGGCTTCGGTGGCGTGTTTCGGCAGCGGGGAGGCTGTCACGGGCTTCCGTTCCGCCGCACTCCGCCGAGGTAGGCCTCGACCACCCGGGCGTCCTCGCGGAGCTCGGCGGCGGGACCGTCGAGCACGCACTCGCCGTTCTCGATGACGTAACCCCGGTGAGCGATCTTGAGCGCGGCGGTGGCGTTCTGCTCGACGAGGAGGACCGAGGTGCCGTCGGCGTTGATCCCCGCGATCAGCTCCATGACGGAGGCGACCACCAGCGGGGCCAGGCCCATGGAGGGCTCGTCGAGCAGCAGCAGCCTGGGCCCGGTGATCAGCGCCCGGCCGATGGCCAGCATCTGCTGCTCACCGCCGGAGAGCGTGCCGCCGTGCTGGCCACGCCGCTCGGCCAGGCGGGGCAGCAGCCCGTAGACGCGTTCGATCCGCCTGCGGATCTCGGCCTGGTCGCGGACCAGGTAGCCGCCGAGCTGCAGGTTCTCGTGCACGGTGAGCGTGCTGAAGATCTTCCGGCCCTCGGGGACGTGCACCAGGCCGCGTTCGGTGATCTTGTGCGGCTTCTCCCTGGTGACGTCCTTCCCGTCAAAGACGATCTTTCCGGCGCTGGGCCGTACCAGGCCGGAGGCCGCCGCCAGCGTGGTGGTCTTGCCCGCGCCGTTGTTGCCCAGAAGGGCGACGATCTCTCCCTCCGCGACGGTGAGGGACAGGCCGCGCAGGGCGTGCACGCCGTCGTAGTGGACGTCGAGTCCTTGGATGTCAAGCATGGGCGTCGCTCCCGAGGTAGGCCTCGATGACGGCCGGGTTCCTGCGGACGTCCTCGGGGCGGCCGTCGGCGATCTCCTTGCCGAAGTTCAGCACGACCACGCGTTCGGAGACCTCCATGACCAGGCCCATGTCGTGCTCGATGAGCACGATGGCCACGCCCAGCCCCTGGATGCGCCGGATCAGCTCGAGCATCTCCTCCTTCTCGCCGTGGTTGAGCCCGGCCGCGGGCTCGTCGAGAAGCAGCAGGTCGGGACGGCGGGCGAGCGCCCTGGCGATCTCCGTACGGCGTTGCTCGCCGTAGGGCAGGTTGCGGGCGGCGCCGTAGCGGTCGCCGCGCAGGCCGACGAAGTCCAGCCAGTGGTGGGCCTGCTCGGTGCACTCCTTCTCGGAGCGGCGGTAGCGGGGGGTGTGCAGCAGGGCGTCGAAGACGCTCTGCCGCAGCCACAGGTGCGATCCGGCGCGCACGTTGTCCAGGACCGACAGCTCGCCGAACAGGCGCAGGTTCTGGAAGGTCCGCGCGACGCCGAGGCTCGCGACGGCCGACGGCCTCAGGCCGGGAAGGTCCTTGCCCCGCAGGGTGATCCGGCCCGAGGTCGGGCGGTAGAACCCGGTGACGCAGTTGAAGGCCGAGGTCTTGCCCGCGCCGTTGGGCCCGATGACGGAGACGATCTCCGCCTCGTCCACCGAGAACGAGAGCCCGTCGATGGCCACCAGCCCGCCGAAGGACAGGCGCAGGTCCTCCACGCTCAGCAGGCTCACGAGACCTCCTTGGAACGGGCGGGCCAGAGCCCCTGCGGTCGCAGGAGCATGACGATGATGAGAAGGATGCCGAACAACAGGAAACGGTAGTCGGCGAGGCCCCGGAGGATCTCCGGCAGGATGCTGATCACGACGGCGCCGATGACGACGCCGGGCATCGAGCCCATGCCGCCGAGGACGACGGCCATCAGGACCAGCGCGGACTGCAGGAAGGTGAAACTTCCCGGGGAGATCGCCGACAGCTGCGAGGCGAACAGGACCCCGGCCAGACCGCCCCAGACGGCCCCGGCGATGTAGGCGGCGAGCTTGACGCGGTAGGTGTGCACGCCCATGGCCTCGGCGGCGTCCTCGTCCTCGCGGACGAAGCGCCAGGCCCTGCCGAGCCGGGAGCGGCCCAGGCGGGCCGCGCCGAGGACCGCCAGCGAGACGACGACCACGGTGACGTAGTAGAAGATCACCGGGCTCCCCACCAGGTGCGGGATGCCGTAGATGCCGGAGGGGCCGCCGGTGACGTCCAGGTTGTTGGCGGTGATCCGGATGATCTCACCGAAGCCCAGGGTCACGATGGCGAGGTAGTCGCTGCGGAGCCGGAGGGTGGGCGCGCCGATGACGATCCCCGCGATGACCGTGACCACGATGACGGCGGGAACGGTGACCAGCAGCGGCAGGTCGAAGCGGGTGGAGAGCACGCCGCTGGTGTACGCGCCGACCGCGAAGAAGGCCACGTAGCCGAGATCGAGCAGGCCGCAGTAGCCGACCACGATGTTCAGCCCGGCGGCGAGCATCACGAAGATGGCCGCGCTGGTCATGACCGACAGCGCGTACGGCGTGGCGTTGACGAAGGGGGCGAGGAGCGCGATCAGCAGACCGGCGACCCCGGCCCACTTGTTCTGCATCATCCGCGACACGCGCGTCGGGGGCTTGTCCGTGCCGAGGCGCCGGACCTTGGTCGTACTCATACGCGTTCCGTGACGCGCTCGCCGAGCAGGCCCGTGGGCCGCACGGTCAAGAACAGGATCAGCACCCCGAAGGCGAACACGTCGCGCCACTCGCCGCCCAGCCAGTACGTGCCGAACGACTCCAGCAGCCCGAGCAGCAGCCCGCCGAGCATCGTGCCGGGGATGTTGCCGATCCCGCCGATGACCGCGGCGGTGAAGGCCTTGAGCCCGATCAGGAAGCCCATCATAAAGTCGATCTTCCCGTAGTAGGCCCCGGCCATCACCCCCGCGGCCCCGGCCAGGGCCGAGCCGACGAAGAAGGTCCGGGAGATCACCGAGTTCACGTTGATGCCCATCAGCGCGCTGGTGCGCGGGTCCAGCGCGATGGCCCGCATCGCCCGGCCCTCCCGGGTCCGGGTGACCAGCAGGTTGAGAGCGATCATGAGGACGACGGCCACGCCCATGAGGACGAGCTGCTGGAGGGTCAGCCGGGCGCCGAGGAACTCCATCGAGGTGCCGCCGAGCCGGACCGGGTAGACCTGCGGGTCGGCGCCGGCCACGGCGCGCATGCCGTACTCCAGGGCGAAGGACGCGCCGACGGCGGTGATCAGCAGGGAGAGCCGGGGGGCGCGGCGCAGCGGCCGGTAGGCGATCCGCTCCAGCGCCACCCCGGCCAGGCCGGTGACCACCATGGTCGCCAGGAGCACCACGAGCAGCAGCGGCAGGGCCATGGACGGGGAGACGCCGCCGACCGCTCCGAGGATGGCGAAACCGACGAAGGCGCCGAGCATGTACAGGTCGCCGTGGGCGAAGTTGAGCAGCTTGATGATCCCGTAGACCATGCTGTAGCCGAGGGCCACCAGGGCGTAGAACGAGCCGACGAACAGGCCGTTCCAGATGAGCTGGGTCACGCGGTGACCTCCTTCACCGGCCGGGCCGGGGCGCCGGTGAGGGGGTCGTGCCCGCGGGCGCCCTCACCGTCCGCCCGTGCGGCCGGGACGTACTTGATCATTTGAGGGCGTCCTGCAGGATGAACTTGTCGCCCTTGACGACGAGGATCTGGAAGCCGCCGCTGGCCAGGGTGTGCTCGGGGGTGAACTTCAGGGGCCCGGAGAACATCGAGAACCCGTCGATCGCCTCGAGCGCGGAGACGACCTTGGCGCCGTCGGTGCCGCCCGCCTTGGTGATCGCCTCGGCGGCCAGCCGCACCGCGTCGTAGGCCTGGTTGGAGTAGGGGCCCGGCTCGGCGTTGTACTTCTTCTTGTAGGCCTCGATCCAGCCCTCCGCGCCCTCAAGCGTGTCGGGGGTCTGGGTCATCGTGGCGTAGACGCCCTCGGCGGCCTCGGCGCCGGCGATCTCCATCAGCTTGGGAGAGACCGAACCGTCCCCGACCATGATCGAGCCCTTGTAGCCGGCCTGGCGGAGCTGGCGTGCGATCAGGCCGCCCTCCTGGAAGTAGCCGGTCCAGTAGACGAAGTCGGGTTTCTTGTCGAGCACGTTGGTGATGTTGGCGCTGTAGTCGCTCTCCTTGGGCGTGACCGCCTCGGTGATCACGGCGTCGGCACCGCCGGGCGGGTCGAGCAGGGCCTGGGTGCGGACCGCGATGTCCTTGGAGTAGCTGGTGTTGTCGTGCATCAGCGCGACGCTCTTGGCGCCCTGCTTGGTGATCCACTTCTCCGCGGTCGTGGCCTGCTGGGAGCCCGTGCCGTTGATCAGGAAGACGTTCTTGAGCTTCTGGTCGACCAGTTCCTGGGAGTTGGCGGCCGGAATGATCATCGGGATGTTCGCCTTGGCGAAGATCGGCAGGGTCGGCAACGTCGCGCCCGAGCAGTAACCGCCCACGGAGACGTTCACCCCCTCGGTGACCAGCTTGTTCGCTCCGGCGGCCGCGGACTGGGCGTCGCAGGCGTCGTCGGCGGTCTTCAGCTGCAGCTGGCGGCCGAGCACCCCGCCCTTGGCGTTGATCTCGTCGACCGCGAGCTGCGCCGCGTTGCTCATGTAGGGACCGATGGCCGCCTCGCTGCCAGACTGCGGGATGAGCATGCCGAGGACGATCGGACCGTCCTGCTTCGCGGCCTGGTCGCCGCTGTCGCCGCCGCCGAGCAGGCCCTGGCCACATCCGGTGACCAGGAGACCGAGAGCGGCCAGGGAGGCGAAGGACTTCAAGGGGATGGCACGCATGTGCGGCTCCTCACATCGAATGATGTGTGACATTGCACTCGGCGTGGCCGGTTGCGTCAAGGGCCGAAACACGACCGTTAACGTTCATACACTGTTTCGCCGCATCTGGGAGGAATCTCACAGTAAATCCCCTCCCGTAACCGCGGCTTTCGTCCTGGCCGTCACCGCCGCCGACCGCCCGCTGACCGGTCACCGCCTGCGAACCACCCGCGAACCGGTCACGGCCGCCAACCGCCCGCTGACCGGTTCGCGGCCGCCAACCGTCCGTGAACCGGTCACGGCCGTGAACCGTCCGGCTCAGGCCGGGAGTCCCCGGCCTTCCCGATCGAAGAGGATGTCAGAGCAGGAAGCCCTCGGGGAAGGGGTCACGAGGGTCGAGGAAGTACTGGGCGGTACCGGTGACCCAGGCCCGCCCGGTGATGGTCGGAACCACCGCGGGCAGACCGGCGACCTCCGTCTCCTCGACGAGCCGCCCGATGAACCGGGTGCCGATGAACGACTCGTTCACGAAGTCGGTGTCCAGCGCGAGCTCGCCCCGGGCGTGGAGCTGGGCCATCCTGGCGCTGGTGCCGGTGCCGCACGGCGAGCGATCGAACCAGCCGGGATGGATGGCCATCGCGTGCCGAGAGTGCCGGGCGTCAGAACCCGGCGCCGTGAACTGCACGTGGTGGCAGCCCCGGAACCCGTCGTCCAGCGGGTGGACGGGCTCGTCCTGCTCGTTGATCGCCTGCATGATCGCCAGACCCGCGTCGAGGATCTGCTGCTTGTGCGAACGCTCGAACGGCAGGCCCACCGACTCCATGGGCAGGATCGCGTAGTAGTTGCCGCCGTAGGCCAGGTCGTAGGTGACCTCGCCGATGCCGGGCACCTTGACCGTGCGGTCCAGACCGGCGTTGAAGGAGGGCACGTTGGTGATGGTCACGGCCGTGGCCGCGCCGTCCTCGACCTGGACCTCGGCGACGACCAGGCCCGCGGGGGTGTCCAGCCGGATGGTGGTGACCGGCTCGACGACCTCCACCATCCCGGTCTCCACCAGGACGGTGGCGACCCCGATGGTGCCGTGGCCGCACATGGGCAGGCAGCCGGAGACCTCGATGTAGAGCACGCCGTAGTCGGCGTCGGGCCGCGTGGGCGGCTGCAGGATGGCCCCGCTCATCGCCGAGTGACCGCGCGGCTCGTACATGAGCAGGGTCCGGATGTGATCCATTTCGGCCAGGAAGTGCTTCCGGCGCTCGGCCATGGTCGAGCCCGGGATGACTCCCACCCCCCCGGTGATCACACGGGTGGGCATGCCCTCGGTGTGGGAGTCCACCGCATGAAAGACCCTTTTCGTCCTCATCAATTCTCCTCGCGGGGGGATGGTCGCCTTACAAGGCTATGGATGCTTCGACCGCCTAGCGCAGGCCCTCGGCCAGGACCTTCTCGGTGGCGGCGCGGACGACGGCCTCCTGCTCGGCGACGAGCGGCAGCCGCGGCGGACGGCACGGGCCGCCCTTGCGCCCGGCCAGGTCCATGGAGAGTTTGATCGCCTGCACGAACTCGGGCTTGGAGTCCCAGCGCAGCAGCGGGTGCAGGTCGCGGTAGAGCGGGAGCGCGGTGTCCAGGTCCCCGGCCGCCGCCGCCCGGTACAGGGCCACGGTGGACGCCGGCAGCGCGTTGGGGAAACCGGCCACCCAGCCGACCGCGCCGGCCAGCGTCAGCTCCAGCAGCACGTCGTCGGCGCCGACCAGCACCTCCAGGCCGGGGGCGAGCTCGGCGATCTCGTAGCTCCGGCGGACGTCGCCGCTGAACTCCTTGACCGCCACGATCAGGCCCTCTCCGTGGAGCCGCGCGAGCAGCTCAGGGGTGAGGTCCACCTTGGTGTCGAAGGGGTTGTTGTAGGCCACCACCGGCAGGCCCGCCTTGGCCACCTCGCGGTAGTGCTCCACCACGATCCGGTCGTCGGCCCGGTAGGCGTTCGGCGGGAGCAGCATCACCGCCCGGCATCCGGCGTCACGGGCCTGCTCCGCCCAGCGGCGGGCCTCCAGCGCGCCGTAGGCGGCGACCCCCGGCATGACCCGGTCCCCGCCGACGGCCGCGACCGCGGTCTCCACGACCGCGGCCCGCTCCTCGGGGGTCAGCGTCTGGTATTCGCCCAGCGATCCGTTCGGCACCACGCCGTCGCATCCGGAGGCGATCAGCCACCGGCAGTGCTCGGCGTAGCCGTCCAGGTCGGCCGAGAGGTCCTCGCCGAGGGGCAGCGCGGTGGCCACCATCACGCCGTGCCAGGGCTTCAGGCGGGTCGTCATCGCAGTAATCCTTCCAGTGGGGTCGAGTCAGCCCGAAGGGGGTCGGGTCGACGCGGCGAGGTCGCCGAGCCTGATGGGCTGGGCGATCGGGCGCCGGGGCGCCGCGGGGTCCTCACCGGCGAGACATGCGACCGCGTAGCCGCATATCCGGCCCTGACACCAGCCCATACCGGGGCGTGCCAGCAGTTTGACGGAGCGCGCGTCGGTGGCGCCCAGTTCCTGCGCCTCGCGCACGGCCGACAGGGGCACCTCCTCGCAGCGGCAGATCAGGGTGTCGTCGCGGAGCCACCCCATCCAGCCGGGCCGCACCGGATAGGCGCTCTGCAGCGCCCGCGCGAAGGCGGCGAGCCTGTCCCTGCGCCGGGACAGAGCCGGATCGGGCGGCACCCGGCGGCCCAGGTCCGCGGCGGCGGTCCGGCCGGCGAGGCGTCCCTCGACCTCGGCGAGCACGGCTCCGCCGACGCCGGTGGACTCCCCCGCCGCGTACACGCCGGGCACGCTGGTGCGCAGGCCCGCGTCCACCGCGACGACCGGGCTGCCGTCGGCGTCGCCGCGGGTCGCGCAGCCGAGCTGGACCGGCAGGTCGAGCTGGGGGACGAAACCGTAGCCGTAGGCGAGGGTGTCGCATTCGACGGTTCGCGTCGAGATCGGCCGCCAGCCGGAGTCCAGCCTGGCGACGGTGACGTGGGTCAGCGCGACGTCGCCGTGCGCGGCGATCACCGCCTGGCGGCCGTGATAGGGAACCCCGTGGCGAGCCAGCCGCGCGCCGTACCCGAGGGCCTCTCCCGCCTTGCCCGCGGCGAGCAGAGGGTGTGCGGCGAGCCCGAACCGGCCGTTGGCCTCGTGGACGCCGAGCACCTTCGCGCCCGCGTCGGCCAGCCCCGCCGCGACCGGGAGCAGGAACGGTCCCGTCCCGGAGACCACGACCCTGCGGCCGGCGACCACGAGGTCGCCCTTGAGCAGTGCCTGCGCGCCGCCCGCGGTGAGCACGCCCGGCAGGTCCCAGCCGGGGAACGGCACCGGCCGGTCGTGCGCCCCTGTGGCGATCAGCAGCCTGCGCGCGGTGATCGTGCGGGGCCGTTCCTCGCGGTCGCCCTCCAGGCACCGTACGGTCACCGTCTCATCGGCACGTTCCACCGCCCAGACCCGGTGGCGGAGCAGCACGTCGGCCCGCCCGCGGAGCGTGTCCCACTGCCGCACGAACCTGGCGAGGCCGTGGTGGAGCGCGCCGGGGTCCTCGGCGTGGAAGCCCTCCGGCGGGTGCCGGAAGTACTGGCCGCCGGGCCTGGCCGCGGCGTCGAGCAGCACGACGCTCAGCCCGGCGAGGGAGGCGGTGAGCGCACCGGCCACCCCTGCGGGGCCCGCGCCGACGACGGCGAGGTCGTAGATCGGCTTCATCGGCCGCTCACCGCTCCCCGTCCGCGTCGGAGGCGGACCCGTCGGGGACGGGCGCGTCGGCCCGCGGGCGGTCGCCCGCGTTGTGGCCGGTGGTCACCAGGTCTCCCGGGCGTGCCTCGGTCAGGCAGGCACGCAGGGAGGGAGCGCCGTTCACCGTGACCAGGCAGTCGAAGCAGACGCCTATCCCGCAGAACAACCCGCGGGGGCGTCCGCCGAACCGGGTGACGCGCCAGGAGCGGATGCCCGCGCCGTGCATGGCGGCGCCGACGGTCTGGCCGGGGACCACGGGGACGGGGACGCCGTCCACGCTGATCTCGAACTCCGGCTCGGGCCGCGCCCTCACCAGGCGGTACGGCTGCCTCATCGGCACTCCTCCTTCGTGAAACGGTCCGGGCGGAAGGGGCCGAGGTCCAGGTCGACATGGACGTCGGCCAGTGCCTGGGCGATGAGGTGACCGGTGGCCGGGGCCAGGCCGATGCCCGCGCCCTCGTGCCCGCAGGCGTGATAGAGGCCGGGCGCCCGGGGGTCCTCGCCGATCACGGGAAGGTGGTCGGGGCAGTAGGGCCGGAAGCCGCAGTAGGCCCGGATCGCCCTGCGCTCGGCGAGCGCGGGGAACAACGCGACGGCCTGGGCCGCGAGGCGTTCCAGCACCGGGACGGAGATCGTACGGTCGAAGCCGACCCGCTCGCGGCTGGCGCCGATGAGCACGGGCCCCGCCGAGGTGCCCTCCACGACGGCGGACGTCTCCAGACCCTCCGCGTCACTGGCCACGGCGGTGACGTAGGCGGCGGTGTAGACCTTGTGCCTGATCAGCGGCTTCTCCAGCGGCTCCGTGACCAGGATGAAGCCGCGCCGGGGCAGGACGGGGACGTGCACTCCGGCCAGCGCGGCGATCTCTCCGCCCCAGGTCCCGGCGGCGTTGACGACGGCTCCGGCGAGGATGTCGCCGTGGTCGGTCCTGACGCCGGTGACCCGGTCGCCGTCACGGACGAAGCCGGTGACGGTGACGCCGGTGCGCAGCATCAGGGCGCTGTCACCGAATCTCTCCGCGCCCCGCCGGATCAGCCTGGCCGCCGCCAGCATGGGCTGGACCTGGGCGTCCTGAGGATAGAACACGCCTCCGGCGAGGCCTTTTGTCAGGTGGGGCTCGTAGTCGCCGAGCTCGCCGGGGGCGACCACGGTGTGCTCAAGGCGTTGCCCGGCCGCCAGCGAGGTGAGCGCGCCGAGCACCTCATCGGTCTCGGCGACCACCAGCCCGCCCTTGGCCTCGAACTCGAACCCGTCACCCGGTCCGGAGGCCGCCAGGTCGCGCCAGAGACGGTTGGAGAGCAGGGCGAGGTCGAGCTCGGGGCCCGGCTCCTTGTCGGAGACCAGCACGTTGCCCTCGCCCGCGCCGGTCGTGCCGCCCGCCACGGGCCCCCGGTCGACGACCACCACGTCCAGCCCCGCACGGGCCGCGTAATAGGCGCAGGCGGCCCCGACCATCCCGGCGCCGATCACCACGACGTCCGGCATCGCTCACCTCACTCCGCACCTCGACTCGGCAGTACTATGTCACATACCTTTAAAGGGATCAATGGGAACTTCGCTCACATTCTCCAGCTCAGCCGACCCGTACCCGGACGACCCGGGAGGCACGCCGTACGCACCGGGGCGAGCCGTACGCCTGACGCGCACGGGGTTCGGAGCCGGGCGCGCACGGGGTCCGAGGCGGGACCGACCACCTCGCCGCCTAACATGTGAGCCGTGAAGCAGCTCCTTGACCAGACCAGCGGCAACGCCGTGAAACTGTGGCAGACCGTGTGGTCCCCCACCCACGTCACCATGCGTCGATGGGCTCTGGCGGCGGTGGTCGTCAACGCGGGCATCACGGTGAGCGGCGCGGCCGTGCGGGTCACCAGCTCGGGGCTGGGCTGCCCGACCTGGCCCAGGTGCACCCCGGACAGCTTCGTCCCGGTCGCCCACAACGAGACCGCGCCGATCAACATGGCCATCGAGTTCGGCAACCGGATGCTGACCTTCCTGGTCCTGGCCGTCGCCCTGGCCTGCCTGGTCATCGCGATGAGGCTCCTTCCCCGCCGCCGCGACCTGGTCCGGCTGGCCTGGATCCAGCCCGTCGGCGTGGCCGCGCAGGCGCTCTGGGGCGGCCTGGTCGTGCGGAGCCTGCTCAACCCGGTCACCGTGAGCGTGCACTTCCTGATCTCCTCAGGCCTGATCGCCGCCGCCTACGCGCTGTACGCCCGCTCTCGCGAGGGCGACGCCCCACCGCGACGTCTGGTCCACCGCGACATCCGCACGCTCGGCTTCGCGCTCACCGCCACGGTGTTCGCCCTGCTCATCGCGGGCGTGGTGGTGACCGGCACCGGGCCGCACTCCGGCGACCAGCTGGCCTCCCGGTTCCAGTTCGACATCGAGAGCGTGGTGAGGGTCCACACCGACCTCGTCTACGTCGTGCTCGGCCTCACCTTCGCGCTGCTGTTCGCGACCCACGTCACCGACGCGCCGGGCCACGTGCGGCGGGCGGCGCTGACGCTGCTGATCGTCGAGCTGGCCCAGGGAGGCGTCGGATACGTCCAGTACTTCCTGGGAGTGCCCGCGGCCCTGGTCGACCTGCACGTGCTCGGTTCGACGCTGGTGTGGATCTGCACGTTGCGGGTGGTGTTCGCGATGCGGTCGCGGGACCCGCTGAACGCGACGGCCGCGGACCTGGACGAACTCGACACCGTCCGCACCTGATCCGGGCTGCTCGACACCGCCCGCACCCGACCGTGACAATGACCGCATGCCGGTGTCACGCGGGATCCTCCGACTCTCCTACCAGGGCGCGGTGCTGCTGAGTGTGCTGGCGATCGCACCGCTGACCTGGATGTGGCTGGCCGGTTCCGGGCATCGGGTGGTCGCCGGCTCCTCCCCTGTCTTCCCCGGGCCCCGCGAGACGAGCCTGGAGGCCGCGCTCCGGCCGGAGTGAGCGCCGTACGGCCCGCGAGCGGGAACCCTACGGGCCGGGCCGGTATCCCGGTGAGGCCTCGCCGCCGGGGGGCACGGGCTGCGGCACGGGGAACTGCGCGCGGGCCCCCGCCATGCACTCCAGCAGCGCCTGCTGCTCCTCGTCGAACGTGCTCTCGTCGATCACGCCGCGCCTGGCGCGCTCGTGGAGCAGGCCGAGTTCGGTGGCCGCGAGCTGGTAGTCGTTCATCGCCCGCAGCCCTCCCCTGCCGCCGTGTGTCCTGGCCCACTGCCGGGCCTGGCGGCGGCCGGGCAGGGAGGAGAGCATGTTGACGTCGTACTGGGCGACCAGCCCGGTCGGCCGGTAGGCGGGCAGGTAGCTCTGGATCAGGCCGACGATGCGCTTGCGGTCGCGGAAGATGATCCAGATCATGACGAACAGCACGATCATCAGCAGCAGGTAGGCGACGACCAGGCCGCCCAGGCCGACATAGGACGCGAAGCCGTTCCAGATCCCGTGGAGCGCCATCGCGCCGATCCACCCCGCGGCGATCACGAAGATCCGCATCGACCCCTGGCGCTGCGCCGCGTAGGCCACCGCGACGCCGATCATGGAGGTGAACAGCGGATGCGCGAACGGCGACAGGATCCCCCGCAGCACGACGGTCACCGCCAGGCCCTGCGCGCCCAGGTCGTCGAGGGCGGCCACGTAGTAGCTGACGTTCTCGCTCATGGCGAAGCCGAGGCCGACCATGCTGGCGTAGATGATGCCGTCGGTGGGCCCGTCGAGCTCCGCCCGCTTGAACCTGAGCAGGCCCAGCAGGACCAGCCCCTTCATCGTCTCCTCGACCACCGGGGCGCCGAACGTCGCGGCGAGGTTGCGCGCGTAGTCGTAACCGAGCCGGACGGTGTTCTCGATGTAGAACAGGTTGAAGGAGTTGATGACCCCGGCGACGAGAACCGCCACGCCCGCGCCCCAGGCGAACGCGAAGATCAGATTGCTCCGCGGTTCGGGCTCCATGCGGTCGAGGGCGAGCACGGCGGCCAGCAGGACGGGAACCGGCGCCAGGGCCAGACCGAGCGCGATGAAGAAGTAGACCGGGTCACCGTTCAGCACGTCGAAGGAGAACGACACCAGCCCGCACAACCCGGTGAGGACAAGCCCTGCGATCAGCGCGACGGACGGTCGCTCCCTGAGCACCCACCGGGGATCACGGCTTGCCATGCGGCAACCGTAACCGATCAATCACGACCTGTCCCCTCCACCCCCGCGCATGACCTGGGGTCAACCATAGAAGACACACGCGACGGCAACGAACCGGAAAATGAAGAACCCCCGTGAACGATCACGGGGGCGATGGCCCGACCGGAGCGTCTGAGCCGGCTCAGACGAGCATCGAGTCGATGGCGACGGCCAGGAAGAGCAGCGCCAGGTAGGCGTTGGACCAGTGGAAGAAGCGCATCGGGCGCAGGTCGACGCCGGTCTTGCCCGCGTTGACCCGGCCGAGCAGACGGTGGACCTCCCACAGGCAGGCCCCGCCGAGGACGACGGCCACGGCCGGATAGAGCAGCGTGGTCCCGGCCACCGGCCACAGCAGCAGCGAGCAGAGCACCGTGGCCCAGGTGTAGACGATGCTCTCCAGCACCACGCGGCGCTCGGTGGCGACCACCGGGAGCATGGGGATCTTCGCCGCGGCGTAGTCCTCCTTGTAGCGCATGGCGAGGGTCCAGGTGTGCGGCGGCGTCCAGAAGAACACCACGCCGAAGAGGACCACCGGGGCCCAGCTGAGGCTGCCGGTGACGCCCGCCCAGCCGATCAGCACCGGCATGCAGCCGGCGAGACCGCCCCACACGACGTTCTGGGAGGTCCTCCGCTTGAGGATCATCGAGTAGACGAGCACGTAGAAGAGGTTCGCGGCCAGCGAGAGACCCGCGGCGAGCCAGTTCACCGTCAACCCGAGCCCGAGGGTCGACAGCACGCCGAGGATGAGCCCGAAGATCAGCGCGTTGGTCGGCGGGACCAGGTCGCGAGCGAGGGGGCGACGCCGGGTGCGGCGCATCGTGGCGTCGATGTCGCGGTCGATGTAACAGTTCAGGGCGTTCGCGCTGCCGGCCGAAAGGGTGCCGAACACCAGGGTGTTGACGGCGATCCACAACGGTGGCAGGCCTCGCGCGGCCAGGAACATCACCGGCAGCGTCGTGATCAGCAGCAACTCGATGATCCGCGGTTTGGTGAGGGCCACGTACGCCTTCACCGTGTCGCCGAACGAGTGCGGCGCGGCATCGGATGCCTCGGCCGCCCCGGGAGGGGTCATCGATTGCTTGTCGGTCAGCACCATCTAAGGCGCTTCCAGCACGTGCGGGGTCAACGCATAACCTCTGATTAGAGCGGATCCGTGAATGCGGGCACCAGCCAGCTTTGAGAACTCACTGTAGTTGTTGGGGGGGCCGGTCCCGGCATGGGGTGCTGAAGCCGTACGACGGGCACCCCTCACGGGGCCCGTGCCCGTACTTCTCACGGCTCCCGCGGACTCGCCCCGACCTGGCCTGCGCAGCAGTAAGCGAGGCCGAACCGTTAGGGTCCGGTGTGGGCGGGAAATACCAAACCGGCGCCGCCACTTACACGACAAGATCCGGAGAATGAGCACTTGAGCAGCGAACTCGTGCCAGCCCTTGAATGGAGCGACCTGGACCGTCAGGCCGTCGACGTCGTACGGGCCCTGGCGATGGACGCGGTAGAGAAGGCGGGTTCGGGGCACCCCGGCACCGCGATGAGCCTGGCACCCGCCGCCTACCTGCTGTTCCAGCAGGCCATGCGGCACGACCCCTCTGATCCCACCTGGGTGGGCAGGGATCGGTTCGTCCTCTCCGCCGGGCACACCAGCCTGACCCTTTACATCCAGCTCTTCCTGTCGGGTTACGGCCTCAGCCTGGACGACCTCAAGGCACTGCGCCAGTGGAACAGCCTGACCCCGGGTCACCCCGAGCACGGGCACACCATCGGTGTCGAGACCACCACCGGCCCGCTCGGCCAGGGCCTGGGCAACGCGGTGGGCATGGCCATGGCGGCCCGCCGCGAGCGCGGCCTGTTCGACCCGGACGCCGAGCCGGGCACGAGCCCCTTCGATCACATGATCTGGTGCATCGCCTCCGAGGGTGACATCGAGGAGGGCATCAGCCACGAGGTCAGCGCCATCGCCGCCCACCAGAAGCTGGGCAACCTGGTCGTCGTCTTCGACAGCAACCACATCTCCATCGAGGACGACACCCAGATCGCGCTGAGCGAGGACATCGTCAAGCGTTACGACGCCTACGGCTGGCACACCCAGACCGTCGACTGGACGCAGACCGGTGACTACGTCGAGGACGTCGAGGCGCTGCACCAGGCCCTGGAGGCCGCCCGCGCGGAGACCGACAGGCCGTCGTTCATCCGCCTGCGCACCATCATCGCCTGGCCCGCGCCGAACAAGCAGAACACCGGCAAGGCCCACGGCTCGGCCCTGGGCGCCGACGAGATCGCCGCCACCAAGACGGTCATGGGGCAGGACCCGGCCAAGAGCTTCGACGTCCCGGCCGAGGTGCTCGATCACGTCCGTGAGGTCGTCGAGCGGGGCCGCACGGCCCACGCCGAGTGGGAGAAGGGCTTCCAGAACTGGCGCGAGGCCAACCCCGAGCGTTTCGCCCTGTTCGAGCGCGTCTCCGGGCGAGAGCTCCCCCAGGGCTGGGCCGAGGCGCTGCCCACCTTCGAGCCCGGCGCCTCCGTCGCCACCCGCAAGGCCTCCAGCGAGGTGCTCAACAGCCTCGCGCCGGTGCTGCCCGAGCTGTGGGGCGGCTCGGCCGACCTGGCCGAGTCCAACAACACCACGATGAAGGGCGAGCCGTCCTTCATCCCCGAGGAGTTCCAGACCAAGGAGTTCCCCGGCAACCGCTACGGCCGCACGCTGCACTTCGGCATCCGCGAGCACGGCATGGGGGCGATCCTCAACGGCATCGCGCTGCACGGCGGCACCCGCCCCTACGGTGGCACGTTCCTCGTCTTCAGCGACTACATGCGCCCCGCCGTACGGCTCGCGGCGCTGATGAGGCTGCCGGTCACCTACGTGTGGACGCACGACTCCATCGGCCTGGGCGAGGACGGCCCGACCCACCAGCCCGTCGAGCACCTGTGGTCGCTGCGCGCCATCCCCGGCCTCGACGTGGTCCGTCCCGCCGACGCCAACGAGACGGCCGCCGCGTGGCGGACCGTGCTGGAGCACAACGACCGGCCGGCCGCGCTGGCCCTGACCCGGCAGAACCTGCCCGTCTACGAGGGCACCGCGGACGCCGCGAAGGTCGCCAAGGGCGGTTACGTCCTGCAGGACGCCTCCAACGGCCAGCCGTCGGTGATCCTGATCGGCACCGGCTCCGAGGTCGAGCTGGCCGTCCAGGCCCGCGAACTCCTGGAGGCCGAGGGCATCCCGGCCCGGGTCGTGTCGATGCCGTGCGTCGAGTGGTTCCAGGCCCAGGACTCCGCCTACCGGCAGACGGTGCTGCCCCCCGCGGTCCGCGCGCGTGTCGCCGTGGAGGCGGGAATCGCACTGGGCTGGCGGGAGTTCGTGGGAGATGAGGGGGAAGTAGTCAGCTTGGAGCACTTCGGTGCTTCGGCTCCCTACAAGACCCTTTACGAGCAGTTCGGTCTCACCGCCGAGCGAGTCGCTGCCGCCGCCAAGGCCAGCCTCGCGAAGACCGGGGCCGACAAGGGCGAGACGACGGGAAACTGATCATGACTGAGATCCTGAAGAGACTTTCCGAGCAGGGCGTCTCCATCTGGCTGGACGACATCAGCCGCGAGCGCCTGCGTACCGGCAACCTGGAGGCGCTGATCCGCGAGAAGTCGATCGTCGGCGTCACCTCCAATCCGACGATCTTCGCTTCGGCGCTGAGCAAGGGCGACGCCTACGACACCCAGCTTCACGACCTGAAGGTGCGTGGAGTGGACCTCGAGGAGTCGGTGCGTGCCATCACCACCTACGACATCCGCTGGGCCGCCGACGTGCTGAAGCCCGTCTACGACGCCACCCGCGGCGTGGACGGCCGGGTCTCGATCGAGGTCGACCCCCGGCTGGCCAGGGAGACCGACAAGACGATCGCCGAGGCCCGCGCGCTGTGGTGGATGGTCGACCGGCCCAACCTGTTCATCAAGATCCCGGCCACGGTCGAGGGCCTGCCCGCGATCGCCCAGGCGATCTCCGAGGGCATCAGCGTCAACGTCACGCTGATCTTCTCCCTCGAGCGCTACCGCGCCGTGATGGAGGCGTGGCTGACCGGCCTGGAGCGGGCGAAGGCGAACGGCCTGGACCTGTCGGGCATCGAGTCGGTGGCCTCGTTCTTCGTCAGCCGGGTGGACGGCGAGATCGACAAGCGCCTGGACAAGATCGGGACTCCCGAGGCCCTGGCGCTCAGGGGCAAGGCCGCGGTCGCCAACGCCCGCCTGGCCTTCGCCGCCTTCGAGGACGTCATGAACTCCGCGCGCTGGCAGGCCCTGGCCGCCGCCGGCGCCCGCCCGCAGCGCCCGCTGTGGGCCTCCACCGGGACCAAGAACCCCGAGTACCCCGACACCCTCTACGTCGACGAGCTGGTCGCGCCCGGCACGGTCAACACGATGCCGGAGAAGACCCTCAACGCCGTGGCCGATCATGGCAGGATCAGCGGAGACACCGTCCGCCCCTTCTACGAGCAGGCCTGGAACACCATGGCCGCGCTCAAGGAGATCGGCATCGACTACGACGACGTCGTGAGGTTCCTGGAAGAGGACGGCGTGGCCAAGTTCGAGACGTCCTGGACCGAGCTCCTGTCCACAATCGCCGCCGAGCTGAAGAAGGCATGAAAGACATGTCAGTGTCCGTAACGTTCGACGACGAGAATCTGGCCGACCTGGCCTCGGAGGCGGTGGGCCGGCTCGTCGCCGAAGGGGTCCCCGCGGCCCTGGCGAACGGTGACCCCACGCTGTGGGGTTCGGAGGCCGAGCCCGAGGCGGCGGTCCGCCTCGGCTGGCTCACCCTCCCGCTGACGAGCCGGGAGCTGCTTCCCGAGATCGAGAAGCTGGTCGAGCGGGCCCGCGCGGAGAACCTGAACCACGTGGTCCTCGCGGGCATGGGCGGCTCCTCGCTCGCCCCCGAGGTCATCACGGCGAGCGCCGACGTACCGCTGACCGTGCTCGACACCACCGACCCCGGTCAGGTGGCCCGCGCGCTCGAAGATCGGCTGGAGAACACGATCCTGGTGGTCGCCAGCAAGAGCGGCGGCACGGCCGAGACCGACAGCCACCGGCGCATCTACGAGAAGGCCTTCCGGGACGCGGGGATCGACCCGGCCGACCGGATCGTCGTGGTCACCGACCCCGGCTCCCCGCTGGAGCAGAGCGCCATCGAGGCGGGCTACACGGTCATCCTGGCCGATCCCACCGTGGGCGGTCGCTACAGCGCCCTGTCGGCGTTCGGCCTGGTGCCCAGCGCCCTGGCGGGGGCCGACGTCAAGGAGCTGCTCGACGACGCGGCCGCCGTGCAGCCGCTGCTGTCGCAGACCGAGGGCAACCCCGGCCTGGACCTCGGCGCCGCCCTCGGCGCCGCAGCGGCCGAGGGACGCGACAAGCTCGTGATCGAGGACGACCTCTCGGAGATCAACGGCCTGCCCGACTGGATCGAGCAGCTCGTCGCCGAGTCCACCGGCAAGTCCGGCAAGGGCCTCCTGCCCGTCGTCGGCGCCGACCCGACCGGCGCAGGCGACGAGCTGGTCGTCGGGATCGACACCGACGGCGCGGTGACCGTCACCGGCCCGCTGGGCGCGCAGTTCCTCGTCTGGGAGTACGCCACGGCCATCGCCGGCCGCGTGCTCGGCATCGACCCGTTCAACCAGCCGAACGTGGCCGAGTCCAAGCAGAACACCGGCGAGCTGCTGGAGGAGGCCGAGCTGCCGGTCGGCACGCCGATCCTGGTCGACGGCCCGGTCGAGGTGTACGGCGAGCTGCCGGGGGCGGAGGCTCCCCAGGACCTGTCCGACGTGCTCACCCGGCTGCTGGAGACGATCCCCGAGGACGGCTATCTCACGATCATGGCCTACCTCGACCGGGAGGCGGCGTTCGACGCCCCCTACCCCGAGGGCGCCTCGTTCGAGGAGATGACCGACGCGTGGAGCGGGGCCGACCCGGTCACGCTGCGCGGGCGGCTGGCGGCGCGGACCGAGCGCCCGATCACCTTCGGGTGGGGCCCCCGGTTCCTGCACTCCACCGGCCAGTACCACAAGGGTGGCCCGCAGAACGGAGTGTTCCTGCAGATCACCGGGGCCGTCAAGGACGACCTCGACGTTCCCGGCAAGCCGTACACCCTGGGCCGCCTGCAGCTCGCCCAGGCCCTGGGCGACCAGGGCGCCCTGGCCAAGCGCGGGCGTCCCACCGTACGGCTGCACCTGACCGATCGCGTGGCCGGGGTCGAGCGGCTGCTCGCCGCCGCCCGGCAGGCCTGAACGGGCCGCTGGAGGTCTGAATGAACAAGGAAAACTCCGGGGTGAAAGCCGAAGAGCCCATAACCTCGGCAGCGAAGGAAGACTCCGAGGTGAATGCCGGCGGGCCCGTGACCACGGCCGCGGCGGCCTCGGTCACCTCCACCACCGAGGCGGTGGCGGAGGCCAACCCGCTGCGCGACCCGCGCGACAAGCGCATTCCCCGTGTGGCGGGGCCGTCCGTGCTGGTGCTGTTCGGCGTGACCGGCGACCTGGCGCGTAAGAAGCTGCTGCCGGCGATCTACGACCTGGCCAACCGGGGGCTGCTGCCCCCGGGGTTCTCCCTGGTGGGCTTCGCCCGCCGCGACTGGAAGGACCAGGACTTCGCGGAGCTCACCCACGCGGCGGTCAAGGAGCACGCGCGGACGCCGTTCCGCGAGGAGGTCTGGAAGCAGCTCTCGGAGGGCATCTTCTTCTGCCCGGGCGAGTTCACCGACGACGGCGCGTTCGACGCGCTGGCCATGATGCTCAAGGAGATCGACGAGACCCGGGGCACCGGCGGCAACTACGGCTTCTACCTGTCGGTGCCGCCGAAGTTCTTCCCTCTCGTGGTCCAGCAGCTCAAGCGGACCGGCCTCGCGGACGCCCCTCCCGGGAGCTGGCGCCGCGTGGTGATCGAGAAGCCCTTCGGGCACGACCTGAAGAGCGCCCAGGAGCTGAACGCGATCACCAGCGCGGTCTTCCCGGAGAGTTCGGTGTTCCGCATCGACCACTACCTGGGCAAGGAGACCGTCCAGAACATTCTGGCGCTGCGGTTCGCCAACAACCTGTTCGAGCCGATCTGGAACCGGGGTTACGTCGACCACGTTCAGATCACGATGGCCGAGGACATCGGCATCGGCGGCCGGGCGGGTTACTTCGACGGCATCGGCGCGGCCCGTGACGTGATCCAGAACCACCTGCTGCAGCTGCTGGCCCTGGTCGGTATGGAGGACCCGACGTCGTTCGGCGCCGACTCCCTGCGCAGGGAGAAGGAGAAGGTCCTCAAGGCGGTCCGGCTGCCGGCGGACCTGTCGCTGTCCACCGCCCGGGGCCGTTACGGGCCGGGCTGGCAGGGCGGCGAACCGGTCATCGGCTACACGCAGGAGGAGGGCATCCAGCCCGACTCGATCACCGAGACCTACGCCGCCGTCAAGCTGGAGATCGCCAACCGCCGCTGGGCCGGGGTGCCGTTCTACCTGCGCACCGGCAAGCGGCTCGGCCGCCGGGTGACCGAGGTCGCCGTGGTGTTCCAGCGCGCGCCCCACCTTCCGTTCAGCAAGGACGACACCGAGATATTGGGGCAGAACGCCCTGGTCATCCGGGTGCAGCCGGACGAGGGCATCACGGTGCGGTTCGGCTCCAAGGTGCCCGGCACCGCGATGGAGGTCAGGGACGTCTCGATGGACTTCGCCTACGGCGAGTCGTTCATGGAGTCCTCCCCCGAGGCCTACGAGCGGCTGCTGCTGGACGTGCTGATCGGCGACCCGCCGCTCTTCCCGCACCAGCGCGAGGTCGAGCTGTCGTGGCAGATCCTCGACCCGATCGAGGAGTTCTGGGCCTCCCAGGGCGCGCCGGAGGAATACCCGGCGGGCACGTGGGGTCCCAAGTCTGCCGACGAACTGATGGCCCGCGACGGCCGCGTCTGGAGGAGGCTCTAAATGACGAGTTTCATGCTCAGCGGCACGAACGCGTCGAAGATCTCCTCCCAGCTCACCGCGCTGCGGCACCAGATGGGCACCCCGGCGGTCGGCATGGTGCTGACCCTGGTGGTGATCTGCGACGAGAGCGAGCAGTACGACGCGGTACGGGCCGCGACCGAGGCGGCCAGGGAGCACCCCTCCCGGATACTGGTCGTCATCTCCCGCGACCCGAAGGAGTCGAACCGGCTCGACGCCGAACTGCGGTTCGGCGAGTCCACGCCCGGCGAGGTGATCCTGCTCCGCCTGTACGGCGAGCTCACCAAGCACGCCGAATCGGTGGTCAGCCCGCTGCTGCTCACCGACACCCCGGTGGTGGCCTGGTGGCCGGGCGACTGCCCCGACATCCCGGCCAAGGATCCGATCGGCATGCTCGCCCAGCGGCGCATCGTCGACGCGCGGGCGGCGGCCGACTCGGTCGCGGCGATCGCCGGCCGGGCTCGCGGTTACGTGCCCGGTGACACCGACCTGGCCTGGACCCGGCTGACGACGTGGCGGAGCCTGCTGGCCGCCGCGTTCGACCAGCCGGTGGGCAAGGTCAAGAAGGGCACCGTGGAGGCTGTGACCGGTCACGCCAGCGCCCTGCTGCTGGCGGCCTGGCTCGGCGAGCGTCTCGGCGCCCCGGTGAAGGTCGTCGAATCGGCGGGCCCGGGACTGACCGCGGTGAAACTGGCCACGGCCGACGGCGACATCGTCATCGCCCGCGGCGACGGCCGCATGGCCATGCTGTCCCGCCCGGGCCAGCCTGACCGCCGGGTCGCCCTGACCCGGCGCCCGAAGTCGGAACTGCTCGCCGAGGAGCTCCGGCGACTGGATCCCGACGAGATCTACGAGGCCGCGATCCGGCGACTCGCCCGGAACCACAAGTCCTGACCTGTGAGCGCCCCGCGGCCTGCCGCGGGGCGCTCGTCCTTTGAACTCGTCCTTCGAAAGAGACCCACCGTGAGTGTTCCCACTGTGATCATCCATCGTGACGCCGACGTGCTCGCCAAGGCGGTCGCCGCCCGGGTGATCACCCGCATGGTCGACGACCAGTCGGCGAAGGGGTCGGCCTCACTGGTGCTGACCGGCGGCACCATCGGCCTCGCCACCCTGGCCGAGATCGCCGCCTCCCCGGCCCGCGACGCCGTCGACTGGCGCAACCTGGACATCTGGTGGGGCGACGAGCGCTTCCTGCCCGGCGGCGACTCCGAGCGCAACGAGACCGGGGCCCGCAAGGCCCTCCTCGACCACGTCGACGTGGATCCGGCCCGGGTTCACGTGATGCGCGGCCCCGACTCGGGCATGAGCGCGGAGGAGTCGGCCGAGGCGTACGCCGAGGAGCTCCGCAGGGCCTCGCGCCCCGAGGACCACGGCCCCGCGCCGTCCTTCGACGTCCTGATGCTGGGCATGGGCCCGGACGGCCACGTGGCCTCGCTGTTTCCCGGCATGCCCGCGCTGTACGACACGCGCCCGGCGATGGCGGTGCACGGATCGCCGAAGCCGCCGCCCACCCGGATCTCGCTGTCGCTGCCGGTCATCCAGGCCGCGCGCGAGGTCTGGGTGATCGCCGCCGGTGAGGAGAAGGCCTCCGCCGTACGACTGGCCCTGTCGGAGTCGGGATCCATGCAGGTTCCGGCGGCCGGTGCCCGCGGGCGCCAGCGCACCCTTTTCCTGCTGGACAGGGCCGCCGCCTCCAAGATCCCCGCTTCCCTGGGCCGCATCTCCTCCCCCTGATTCGAACACGGGAAATCCTCGCAAATGACACCTCGTTTGCGGGGATTTTTCATATACCGCCGCTCCACATCCGAGCCCCTGCCGCACGGCCCCGAAGGGGTACGTCGTCGACGCGATCGATGGTCGTGCGGCTGACTTCTACGCCTTCCACGGGTTCCTCCCGGTCAAGGACAACCCCCGGCCGGCTGGTGATGAAGACGTCCACGGCGCGGGCCGCGCTCACCGCTCCCTGACCGTCGGCCGTGCGCGGCGGTTCACGGTGTCACCGGGGCGGTGGGCAGGCCGTCGATCTCGGCGAGGATCTCCTTCTTGCCGGTCTGGTCGAGGGAGGACGCGTTGACGGCGTTGCGGGCCAGCCCGGCGAGGGCCTCCCGGTCCAGGCCGAAGACCTCGGCGGCGACCCGGTACTCACCGCTGAGGGTGGTGGCGAACATGGGCGGGTCGTCGCTGTTGAGGGTGACGAACAGTCCTTCGGCCAGCATGCGGGGCAGCGGGTGGTCCTCGATGCGGCCCACTTGGCCGGTGCACACGTTGGAGGTGGGGCAGACCTCCAGGGGGATCCGGGTCTCGCGCAGGTGCGCGACGAGACGGGGGTCGTCCAGGCAGGCGATGCCGTGGCCGATCCGCTCGGCGCCCAGGTGGTCGAGAACCTCCCAGATCGTCTCGGGGCCGCTCATCTCCCCCGCGTGCGGCAGGCTGCGCAGCCCGGCGGCGGTGGCGGCGCGGAAGGCGTCCCTGAAGGCGTCGCGATACTGCGGGCGCTCCTGCTCGATTCCCGCCAGCCCGAAACCTACCAATGCCCGGGGAGGTTCCTGCAGGGCATGGTTCAGGGTGATCCGGGCCGCCTCGACGCCGTACTCGCCGGGGATGTCGAAGATGTAGGCCACCTGGACGCCGTGCTCGTCGCGGGAGCGCCGGGCCGCCGAATCCAGCGCCTCGGTGACCTCTCGCATCGGCATGCCCATGATGTGGTGCGCGTACGGCGTGACGGTCAGCTCGACGTAGCGCGCGTTCTGCCGGGCCAGGTCCCGGGTCAGTCCGGTCACCAGGGTCGCGACGTCCTCGGGGTCGCGGACCAGGGCGTTGACCGCCTGGTAGACCTCGGCGAAGTGCGGGAAGTCGCGGAACCCGTAGAAGGCGCGCAGTTCCTCCTCGGTGGTGGGCACCCGGCTGCCGGGGTGACGGCGGGAGAGCTCCAGCACGGTGGGGACCGAGGCGGAGCCGATCAGGTGAACGTGGAGCTCGACCTTGGGGAGCGCGTCGATGAACGCGTTGATCGTCATGCGGCCGACCCTACGCACGCTCCGCCGATCTCAAAAGACATTTGCCGTCAATCTAACAAGAAAATGTAAGCTTGCTCTCGCAAGGGTCCGAGAACGGCTGAAACGATCACGAGATGCCGGTTTTCGATCGGTGCGCCGCTCCACCGATTCACCGATCCGCCGGTCGAGCACACGGCACCTCGCTCCCGGCCTCGGCTCTCGGCCCTCGCCCCGGCCGAGCCCGCGACGTCACGGAGACCGCGCCGGGCCTCCTCTCTTTTGAGGACCCCGGAAGTCGCCAGGAAAACGTGCGTCCGGCCACGGTTTCAACGGGATTCCGTGGCGTATATCCCCTCGCTCACCGAGCCCTCTGACGCATAGTGGGATACAAGAGCAACTCGACACCTCTCCCGGAGGCCCTCGTGTTCGAGCGCTTCACCGACCGTGCCCGCCGCGTCGTGGTCCTGGCCCAGGAAGAGGCCCGGCAGCTCAGCCACGACCACATCGGCACCGAGCACATCCTGCTCGGGCTGATCGGTGAGGAGGGCGGCGTCGCCGGCCAGACCCTGCGGAACTTCGGCATCGGCGGCGAGCAGATACGAAACGACGTAGAAGAGATCATCGGCAGGGGCGAGGAGAGCCCCGGCGGCCACATCCCCTTCACCCCTCGGGCCAAGAAAGTGCTGGAGCTGTCCTTGCGGGAGGCGCTCAACCTGCATCACGGCTACATCGGCACCGAGCACATCCTGCTCGGGCTGATCCGTGAGGGCGAGGGGATCGCGGCGCAGGTGCTCGTCAACCGGGGTGCGCGACTGGAGGCCGTACGCGCCCAGGTGATCGCGCTGACCGGACGGCGCAGGGACCGCCCCCTGAAGGCCGAGGAGGGCTTCGGGGGCATCGGGTCGCCGCTCACCACCAGGCTGGAGCGGATCCAGGAGAGCCTCGATCGGATCGAGCGCCGCCTGGACGCCCTGGAGCAGCCGCGAGACCCCTGAGCCGCGGTCTCTCCGGTTCGCGAGCCCCGAACGATCGCGAACCGGAGAGACGACCAGGTGATGGCTTACGGGGCCGCCGTCGCCATCACGCCCACGGCCAGCCTGGCCTCCACCACGCCGGGGTCCTCGGTGTAGCCCAGGGTCGCGCCGAGCGAGACCAGGAGCCTGCGCATGCGCGCGTTGTCGGAGAGCAGGGTGGCCCTGACCTCGGCGAACCCCAGGTCGCGGGCCTCGCGGACGAGCATCCTGGCCAGCACGGTTCCCAGCCCCCTGCCCTGCCAGCGGTCCTCGACCAGGAAGGCCATCTCGGCGATCCCGGGATCCGGGGTGAACATCAGGTTGGCCAGCGCGATCACCTGCCCGTCGTGCCCGGCGACGAGCGAGTAGCCGCGGCTGCGGTCGCAGAACCGGTCGAAGGCCCTGGGCGGCAGCAAGGGCATCGAGGTGAAGTAGCGGAACCTGCGAGCCTCGGGTGAGCAGCGGTCGTGCAGGTCGCGGACGGCTTCGCGGTAGACCTGGGTGAGCGGCCGGATCTGGACCTCGACGCCGTCGGACAGCTTGATGTCGCGACCGGTCCCGGCCTGGTGGACGGGGGGCTGCGCCAGCCGTACGAAGGAGGCGGCGCGGGCGGCCTCGGTCAGGGTGAAGGGCAACTCGGCCCTGCGCACCCGGATCGCCCGGCGCGCGGCCACGGGAACGGTCAGCAGCGTCGGGTCCGGAAGATCGCTCATCTCTGAACCGTAGACCCAGCGGGAGTCGTCGGCGCGCAGCAACTCTCCGAGCAGTTCGGGCAGCCTCCAGGGCGCCGCCCGCAGCCGGGAGGCGAGCAGGAGCACGCGGGTGGGCTCGTCGGTCAGCTCGTGGGCGGTGGCGGTGACGACCTGGACCCGCCGTCCGCCGGCCGCCTCCAGTGCCTCACGCACCGCCTCGGCACCGGCGGGGATGTCCGTGACGAACTCGTCCACCGTGCCGTCGGCGTCGGTCTGCACACTCAGACCCAGGATGTTGCCGCCCTTGGCCGCGAGTGCGGCGGTCAGCGAGGCCAGGCGTCCCGGCCGCTCATCGACAGTCGTACGAATCCGTAGAAACCCCATCAAAACACTCCCTCTGTTGTGCACAGCTTCGCCCAGCCCTGTTACGGGACTGCTACACAGGAGTGAGCCCGTCGTTACGTCTGCAAAGATCCCTTATGGGCCGTTCCACGGCGGTTTTACAACGGTTTCCGTTGGAAGATGAACTCTAATTAACGGATATAGAAGGATATGAATCCATGAGCACGCGTGTTCCCCTGGCTGGGGACTTTGTCAACGGAGACGTCTCCTTCTGGTACCGCTCCCTCGGCGTTCCCGTGCCGGCGAACCCCCTGGAGGGCGACCGCGAGGCCGACGTGGTCATCGTCGGCGCCGGTTACACCGGCCTGTGGACCGCCTACTACCTGAAGAAGGCCAGCCCGGGACTGCGGATCGTCGTGCTGGAGAAGGAGTTCGCCGGGTACGGCGCGTCCGGGCGCAACGGCGGCTGGCTGGTCGGCGAGCTCGCGGGCACCCCCGAGCGCTACGCGAAGACCCACGGTGTGGACGCGGCCAGGAGGCTCCAGCGGATGATGTTCGAGTCCGTCGACGAGGTCATCGCCGTCGCCGCGAACGAGGGCATCGACGCCGACGTCGTCAAGGGCGGCGTCACCACGGTCGCCACCAACGCCGCCCAGGACCGGCGGCTGCGCGAGCTGCTCGCCCATGAGCGCCACTGGGGCTGGACCGAGGAGGACGTCCGGCTGCTCGACCCGGCCGAGCGGGAGAGCCGCCTGCGGGTGAAGGGCGCGGTCAGCGCGATCTGGAGCCCGCACTGCGCCCGGATCCAGCCCGCCAAACTGGCCGTCGGCCTGGCGCGGACCGTACGGAACCTGGGGGTGGAGATCTTCGAGCGCACCCCGGTCACCAAGATCGTCCCCCGGGAGGCCCGCACGCCGTACGGCACGGTCCGCGCCGAGTACGTCATCCGCGCCACCGAGGGCTTCACCGCCGAGCTGAAGCAGTACCACCGCGCGTGGCTGCCGATGAACAGCTCGATGATCGTCACCGAACCGCTGGGCGACCTGTGGGACGCGATCGGCTGGGAGGGCAACGAACTGCTCGGCGACATGGCGCACTACTACATGTACGCCCAGCGCACCGCCGACGGCAGGATCGCGTTCGGCGGACGCGGCAAGCCCTACCTGTACGGCTCGCGCGTGGACGACCGCGGCCGCACCCACCGGTGGACGATCGAGGCGCTCTGGGATCTGCTGACCGGGATGTTCCCCGCGGTGAAGGACTCCACGGTGGCGCACACCTGGTCGGGGGTGCTCGGCGTGCCGCGCGACTGGTGCGCCACCGTGCACGTGGACCACTCCACCGGCATCGGCTGGGCGGGCGGCTACACCGGCCACGGGGTCACCACGACCAACCTCGCCGGCCGCACCCTGCGCGACCTGATCCTGCGCGAGGACACCGAGCCGGCGTCCATGCCCTGGGTGGGCCGCAAGGTGCGAGGCTGGGAAGTGGAGCCGCTTCGCTGGATCGGCGTGCACGCCATGTACGACCTGTACCGCCGGGCCGACGCCCGGGAGAACGCCGGACTCGGCCGCACCTCCGTGCTGGCACGCATCGCGGATTCCATCACCGGACGCTGAGGAGAGACATGACCTGCTTGTACGAAGGCCGCGAGTTCGCGGGGCCGCTGGGCGACGACGGCCGTGGCCCGCGAGCGACTTTCCTCCCGGCGGTGATCCGGTGAGCGACCTCCTCTTCCGAGGCGGCAGGGTGTTCCTCGCCGCCGACGCCTTCGCCGAGGCGGTGCTGGTCAGGGACGGCCGGATCAGCGCCGTGGGCGGGGAGGCCGACCTCGCACGGCTGGCGGCCCCCGGCCACGAGACCGTGGACCTCGGCGGCGGCCTGCTGACCCCCGGTTTCACCGACGCCCACATCCACCCGGTTCAGGCGGGGCTGGAACGGGCCAAGTGCGACCTGGCCGAGGTGTACGGCCTGCCGGAGTACCTGGAGCGGATCGCCGCCTACGCCGGATCCCATCCCGGCCACGCGTGGATCGACGGCGGCGGCTGGGACATGGCGGCCTTCCCCGGCGGCCTCCCCCACCGCTCGCAGATCGACTTCCTCGATCGGCCCGTCTACCTGATCCAGCGCGACCACCACGCCGCCTGGGTGAACACCCGGGCGCTGGAGATCGCCGGGATCACCCGCGACACCCCCGACCCCGCCGACGGCAGGATCGAACGCGACGCCGACGGCACGCCGAGCGGGGTACTGCACGAGGGCGCGATGGACCTGGTGGGCCTGCTCACCCCGCGTCCCACCGCCCAGGACCGGACCGACGCGCTGCTGGAGGCCCAGCGGTACCTGTTCTCCCAGGGCGTCACCGGCTGGCAGGACGCCATCGTCGGCTCCTACGCCGGCTCCGTCGACCACCTGTCCACCTACGTCTCGGCCGCGGCCTCGGGGCTGCTGAAGGCCCGGGTCGTGGGCGCGCTCTGGTGGGACCGCACGCGCGGAGCCGAGCAGATCCCCGAGCTCCTGAAGCGCCGTGAGTCGGCCGAGGGCCTGGAGCGTTTCCAGGCCACGTCGGTGAAGATCATGCAGGACGGCATCACCGAGAACTTCACCGCCGCGGTGATCGAGCCCTACTGCCGCTGCGGCGGGACCGGCCTGTCCTACATCGATCCCGTGGAGCTGAACAAGCACGTCGCCGAGCTGGACCGGCACGGCTTCCAGGTGCACTTCCACGCGATCGGCGAGCGGGCCGTCCGCGAGGCGCTGGACAGCCTGGAGGGCAGCGACCCGGCCAACCGGCACCACATCGCGCACCTGCAGATCATCGAGCCCTCCGACGTGCCGCGCTTCAACCGGCTCGGCGTCACCGCCAACCTGCAGCCGCTCTGGGCCACCCACCACGCCCAGATGGACGAGCTGACCATCCCGTTCCTGGGCGACGAGCGGTCCTCCTGGCAGTATCCGTTCGCCGACCTGCTGCACGCCGGCACCCGTTTCTGCGCGGGCAGCGACTGGCCGGTCTCCAGCGCGGACCCGATCCAGGGCATGCACGTGGCCGTGAACCGCACCGAGCCGGGCGGCTCGGTGCACGCGGGCTACCCGACGGCGCAGATCCCGTTCCTGCCCGGCCAGAAGCTGGACCTGGCCACCGCGCTGACGGCGTACACCGCGGGGTCGGCCTGGATCAACCGCGACGACGACGCGGGAACCGTCATCCCCGGCAACCGCGCCGACCTGGTCGTCCTGGACCGCGACCCGTTCGCCGAGCCCCAGGCCGACATCTGGCGGACGAAGGTCGCCATGACCTTCGTCGGCGGCCAGGAGGTCTACCACCGCTGAACGAGCGGGGCCCGTCTCACGACGGGCCCGCTCTCGCCGTACGCCGCCGGGCGCCGCTCATCGGCCGGCGGCGTACGGCCTGCTCCGCACCGGCCACGCCCTGCTCACCGACCTGTAGTGTCTCGTCCGTGAGACCCGGACCGTCGCGGTGGCCTCCCCCGCGATTCCTCCGGCCCGCCTCGGGACATCGGGTGTCTCCGTCCGCGCCGATCACCTGATGACCGAGGGAGCACGCCGTGAACGATCTGCCCATCTGTGTCACCTGCGGGGTCCAGTACGCCGGCCCGCGGGAGAACTGCCCGATCTGCGATGACGAACGCCAGTACGTCGGCTGGGAGGGCCAGCGGTGGACCTCCCTCGACGAGCTGCGCCGTACCGGGCACAGGACAAAAATCGCCGAGGAGGGCGCCGGGGTGGTCGGGGTCGGCACCGACCCCGCCACGGCCATCGGGCAGCGCGCGCTGCTGGTCCGCACGCCCGCGGGCAACGTGCTGTGGGACATGGTCACCCATCTCGACGACGACGTGATCAGGCAGGTCACGGAGCTCGGCGGGATCGACGCCATCGCGATCAGCCATCCGCACTTCTACGGCTCGATGGTCGAGTGGGCGCACGTCTTCGACGCACCGGTCTACATCCACGCGGCCGACCGCCCGTGGGTGGCCCGCCCCGACGAGTCCGTCGTGTTCTGGGAGGGCGACACCCACGAGATCCGCGAGGGGCTGACACTGATCAACGCGGGCGTGCACTTCGACGGCGGCCAGGTGATGCACTGGCGCGACGGCGAGGAGGGCCGGGGCGCCCTGTTCTCCGGCGACATCCTCCAGGTGGTGGCGGACCGCCGCTGGGTCGGCTTCATGTACAGCTACCCGAACCTCATCCCCGAACGTCCCCGCACGGTCCGCCGGGCCCTGTCGCTGCTGGAGCCCTACCCCTTCGAACGCGTCTACGGCGGCTGGTGGAACCGGGTCGTGCACACCGGCGGCGCCGAGGCCGTCCGCCGCTCCGCCGACCGCTACCTGGCCTTCGCCCTGGACGACTCCCGGCAAGAACGCCCCCCGGCGCCGCCTCAGAAGTAGTTCGGGGTGAGGTCGGTCGTCGGCCACGAGGTCACCGCGCCGGCCGCCTGACCGAGGAGCGGGTCGATCACATCGAAGTCGAGCGACCCCTCCTCCTCGCGGCGGTTGAACACGGCGCAGTAGGAGACGCCGCTGCTCAGCCGGGCCAGGAAGGAGAACGTGCCGGGCATCGACCCGTTGTGCCAGGTGTTGATGCCGCTGCCCGCGGTCCGGACCCACCAGCCGCCGCCGTACCAGGACCCGTTGCCGTTGACCCCGGTCTCGGGCTTGGCGAACACCTTGGCGATCGAGGCCGCGTTCAGCACCGGGCCCGCGGCGTCGAAGACCTCGGCGAACTTCAGCAGGTCGACCGCCGAGGCCGTCCAGCCGCCGTTGGCGTCCTGGTTGGGCATGTTGAAACCGCCGTAGGGGTACGGCACGACGGTGCCCGACCCGTCCATCACGGATTTATTGGTGTACTTCGAGACGTAGCCGACCTCGCTGGGGAAACGCTCCGTCTTGAGACTGCGGCCGAGCCGCATCCTGCTGATCCCGACCGGGGCGAGGAGCTTCTGCTTGACGTACGACTCGTAGCTCTGGCCGGAGACCTTCTCGATGATCCGGCCGAGCAGCATGTAGCCGTAGTTGCTGTAGACCATCTTGGAGCCGGGGGTGAAGTCGAGGGGACGGGCCGTGGAGTAACGCATGATGTCCGCGTGATCGATCGGCAGTGGCACGTCGAGCGCCGCGGAGATCGTGTGGTCCATCCAGAGCCGGTCCGGTGAGACGCTCGTGTCCCAGCCGCCCAGGTGCTGCATCAGGCGGAGCACGGTCACCTGCTGCAGCCGGGGATCGGCCGCCGCGGACAGGCCCAGCAGCGTGGTGACCGGGGCGGACAGGCTGAGCTTGCCGTCCTGGACCAAGCGCATGATCGCGGCCGACGTGATGTGCTTGCTCAGGCTCGCGATGCGGAACAGCGAGGTCGGCTGCACGTGCGACATGATCGACGGGCCGCTCGTACTGGTGCTGGACAGGTAGAGACCGTAGCCACGCGCCAGCAGGAGCTTGCCCTTCCGCGCGACCGCGAGCTGCGCGCAGCTGATCTCGCGCTCCGTGATGTATTTCTGCATCATGGTGTCGAAGCCCTTCAGCGCCACGGGAACCGTCCCGCTGACCAGGGCTGTCGCGGCAGCTCGCGCGGGCCCCGCACCCAGGACGAGGGCGGGGACGGCCCCGGCTCCCGCCTGAAGAAGACGACGGCGCGTAAGTCCGGTCTTGTCTGCTGTCACTGCCGACCCCCAAGTCACATATGTGGCACGAAGCCCCACATATTACGGACATACCTTTCTTATCGCATGGTCCCGCTTGAAACCGGACCGGCTCCGGCCTCCGCGGGCACCGGTCGGCCGGGTGGCCACACGGACGGACTCGCGATCGGGGCCGGAGCGCTCATCCTCGATGTCCGCCGGACGAGGCCGGGCCGGCGGCCGGGATCACCCCAGATCCGCGGCGGGGGTCAGGGGCGCGGCCGGCGTCGTCACAGGCTGGGCCACGGGCTGGGCCGCGGCCTCCGCGTCGGACACCGAGCGCGTCGTGACGGTCCGGGAGACGACGGCGACGGCGACGACGCACAGGACGGCGGATGTGCAGAACACGGCGGGCAGCCCGGCGGCCGCGCCGAGGAACCCTCCGGCCGCCGAGCCCAGGGGCATGGCCCCCATGCCGATCAACCTGTTGGTCGCGTTGACGCGGCCGAGCAGCTCATCCGGGACGAGCCGCTGCCTCAGCGAGACCACGAGGACGTTGGAGACGGCGCTGGTCAGGCCGAGGACCACCGCGGCGACGCCGATGGCGGCGACGGTGGGAAGGAGGACGGGCACGAGCAGGAAAACGCCGTTGACCAGGTTGGCGGCGATCAGCACCCGCACCTGACCGGCATGCCGCGCCAGGCGTTCGGCCAGCAGGGAACCCGTCACCGCCCCGAGGGCCAGCATCGCCGCGAGAACCCCGTAGCCGCTGGGCGAGAGCCCCACCCGCGACTCCTCACCGACGACCCACAGGATGAAGACCGCGAAGTAGGCCGCGTTCGCGAAGTTGAGCACGCCCGCGAAGACGGAGAGCGCACGCAGGACCCGGTGGTTCCACAGATAGCGCAGGCCGTCGGCGATGTCGGAGCGCAGGGGACGCGTGGACGGGTTCTCGACGCGGAAACGCCCGCGCATGCCGAGCAGGGCGAGCCCCGACACCGCGTAGAGCAGGGCGGGCGCCCCCACCGTGACGGCGGCGCCGAATCCGATGAGGAGGCCGGCCAGCGGTGCCCCGAGGAAGTTGTTGCCGATCGTCTGCACCGCGATGAGCTTGCCGTTGGCGCCGGAGAGTTCCTCACGCGGCACCGCCATCGGCAGCACGGACTGCGCCGAGGTGTCGGCGAAGACCTCGGCGATGCCGATCAGGAACGCTCCGGCCAGCAGCACCGGCAGGCTCAGCACTCCCAGCCACGCGGCCAGGGCCACCGCGGCCAGCACACCCGCACGCGTCCAGTTGGCCGTGACCATGATCCGCCGCCGGTCGTGCCGGTCGGCGAGCGCGCCCGCGTGCAGCGTCAACAGCAGCCACGGCAGCGATGCCGCCGCGCTGACCAGCGAGATCAGCAGCGGCGAGCGCGTCAGGGTCACCGCGATGAGTGACACGCCGACGACCGCGACGCCGTCTGCGACGTTGGACAGGCCCGAGGCCGTCCACAACCAGCGGAAAGATCGTCCCATCGCCATGCCTCCGGTATCGTGTAAAGGAAAGTATGCAAACGTTCCTTTGCAAAGATACGGATGCACATGACGAATGACAAGTCCAACGACCTCGGCGCCTCGGCGCTCAAGGGGCTCGCCCACCCCGTACGGCTCCGCCTGCTGGAGCTGCTCGACCACCACGGCCCCGCGACGGCGACCCAGCTCGCCGCCCAGACCGGCGAGAACACCGGCTCGACGAGCTACCACCTGCGCATACTCGCCCGGCACGGACTCATCGAGGACGTTCCGGAGCGCGGCAAGGGCAAGGAGCGCTGGTGGCGCAGCCGCGCTTACGGCTTCGACGGTGACCGGTTCCGCCGCGACCCGAAGACCGCTGACGCCGCCGAGTTCCTGCTCTCGGACATGATTCGCCAGCGAGGTACCGAGCTCACCCGCTGGATGGAGGAGTCACGGACCACCTCCCGGCCGTGGATCGAGGCCGGGGCCCACAATCACACGGCGCTGCGCCTCACCCGGGAGGAACTCGCCGACCTGACGCGGGAGGTCTTACAGGTCCTGGACGCGCATCATCGGAAGGTCAGGGGACGGGACGAGGAGACACCGGACACCGCCCGTGTCATCGTCCACTTCGACGCCTTCCCCGTCGGCCTCGGGGAGCAGGACTCACCCGAATGACGTACGGCCCCGCCTCGCGTGAGGAAGGCCGCCGTCTCGCATGAGGAAGACGGCGGCCGTACCCCTCCGGGAGGTCTCACCGCGGACACGATCGCGCCCGGACACTTCCGCGGGCGTCCGCCTCCGGCCCGAGAACCGGAGCACCGGCCGCCCGCGTCGCGGCGGCCGTGCCGGTCGTCAGTAGACGTACGGCCAGCCGCCGGAGTCCCAGCCGAGCAGGTTGATGCCGAGCCGGGCGGAGCCGTTGTCGGCGTAGTAGTGATAGACGAGAACGTCGCCGTCGGAATCGGACAGCACGGCGTTGTGCCCGGGACCGTGAACACCGCCGTGGCCCGCGAGGATCTCCGTTCCCCCACCCGATGTCATCCGGGTCCCGTTGCGGTCGGCGAACGGACCCGTGATCGACGTCGAACGGCCGACCATGGTGCGGTAGGTGCTCTGGGCGCCCCTGCAGCACAGGTCGAAGGAGACGAACAGGTAGTGGTAACCGCCGTGCCGGTAGATGAACGGCGCCTCGACCGCGCCGGAGGCGGTGGTCCGCTGCGCCAGGGCGCGGACGGCGGTGTCGGAGGTCGACCTCCTGCCCGTCGCGGGGTCGAGCCGGATCATCTTGATGCCGGACCAGAAGGAGCCGAAGGACAGCCACCACCCGTTCTGGGCGTCGACGACGAGGTTGGGGTCGATGGCGTTGTAGCCGCTGCCGGAGGTGGTCTCGATGATCATCCCCTGGTTCGTCCAGGACCCCGAGGCCCCGGTCGTGCTGGTGGCCAGGAAGATCGCCGAGTGGGACGACCCGAAGCTGGAGGCCGAGTAGTACAGGTAGTACCGGCCGTTGCGGTAGGAGATGTCGGGCGCCCACAGGTTGCGGCTCCCGCCGGTGTAGGCGGTGGTCCAGGGCGCCCCGTTCGGCCAGACGACCCCGGCGTTGCGGAAGGCCGTCCGATCGGTGGACGTCTTGATGCCGAGACCGTCGGCGGTGTGGACCAGGAGATAGCGGCCGTCGGGGGTCTTCACCATCGAGGGGTCGTGGACCAGGACGTCCCCGGTGACCCGTCCGGGTCCCGGATACTCCGCGAGCGAGGCGCCGGCGGCGGAACTCCGGGCGGTGGCCGCTCCGCCGGAGCCCCCTGCCGCGAACGCGGACTCCGCGCCGCCGGACCCCTGAGTGACGGTCGCCGCCGGAGGGCCGGGGGCGGCCGTCGCGGATCGCGGGATTCCCAGCGTCGCGACGGCGAGCACGCACGCCACGATCAGTCCTCGGCTGGGGCGTTTCATGTCATCACATCCCGATCTCGACAGGGTGGAGATGTCCCCTCCTGCGGCCGGGTGGGGGGTGGACCGGCCGCAGGGCTCAGCGGGCGCCGTGATGACGGAAGCGGCGGTCAGACCAGGATCCGCGAGCACCACCGGCTTGCCATGTTTTGTAACATCGACTAACAATGTTTCTTAACATGGAGTTGCGTTGCATGTAACGAACTGACTGCACGCTATGGAAAGCGCTTACTTGCGTCAACCCTCTCCGGGCGATCTCCCCGGACAGGTGCCTGTCGCCGCGCTCCGGCCTGCGATACCCGCCGTACACCCGAGCCTCCGACCGTGAAACTTTCACCCGGCGCGGCGGACACTCCGATCAGGGCCGTGACCGCCAGGCCACTCCACGCCTGCGCGTGCTTCCGGGTGGCGGGGTCGGGCAGCGTCACAGGCTCCCCACGGCGGACGTCGAGATCGAGATCCGGCCGGGTCCGCAGCGGGGAGGGCGCCCGGCCCTTCCCGATCTCCGTGAATCAGACAGGAGGCGACGGCCGGTCGCCCGCCGCCTCCTACCGGGGGCTGAGCAGGTCTTCCATGCCGATCCTGCGGTAGAACTCGGCGCGGATCCGGTCGCCGACGGCGTTGACCACCTCGGCGCCGTCGTCGGCCGGGTCGACGTGAACGCGAAACGGCCGCCTGCCGTGCGGCAGGTCCACGATCCGCACGATCGCCTCGGCCACCTCCGCGACGTCGGCGTCAGGTGGGGCGAGCGCCGCCAGACGCCGCCCCACCTGGTCGAGCAGTCCCGCGTAGTGCTCTTCGTAGGCATCGGCCGTCTTCTTGTCCGCCGGGTGCCCGGCGTGCAGGAAGTGGTTGGTCCCCGAGGTGAACGAGCCGGGCACGACGATCGAGGTCTCGATGCCGAAGCGGGCCAGCTCCGCGGCATAGCCGACCGCGAGTGAGTCCATCGCGGCCTTGGCCGCGAAGTAGGGCCCGAGGTAGGGCGGGGTTCCGCCCCTGGCGCTGGAGCTGGAGTTCCACACCAGCAGGCCCTGCCCCCTGCCACGCAGGTGCGGCAGGGCCGCCCTGTTGACCCGCTGGGTGCCCAGTACGTTGACGTCGTAGACGTGGGCGATCTCCTCGGGGGTGAAGGCCTCCGTGGGACCGAGCACCATGTGCCCGGCGTTGTGCACGATCACGTCGACGCGTCCGTGCTCGGCGATGATCGCGGCCACCGCGGCGTCCGCCGACTCCTGGGACAGGACGTCCAGCTCGATCGTGCGCAGGTCGACGCCGTGCTCGGCGGCGTAGGCGGCCGCCTCGGCGACGTGGGACGCGCCACGGCCCTCGGTCTGGCGCATGCTCGCGTAGACGGTGTGCCCGGCATCGGCCAGGGCCCGCGCCGTGAGCGCGCCGAACCCGCTGGACGCGCCGGTGATAAGGATGACCTTGTTCATGCCCGGCCCCTCAGATGATTCCGCCGTTGACCAGCAGCACCTGTCCGTTGACCCAGCGGGCCGGACCCGCGAGGAAGGCCACGACCTCGGCGATGTCCGCGGGCTGCCCCAGCCGCTCCAGCGGCGGCTGGGCCGCCAGCCTGGCGATGGCCTCCTCGGTGTTGGCCCCCAGGAAGAGGTCGGTGGCGGTGGGCCCGGGTGCGACGGTGTTGACCGTGATGTCCCTGCCGCGCAGCTCGCGGGCCAGGATGAGGGTCATTCCCTCGACGGCACTTTTGGATGCGTTGTAGGCGCTGTAGCCGGGGTGGGCCAGTTTTGTGACCGAGGTCGAGAAGGTGATCAGGGCGCCTCCCCGGCGCAGGCGGCGGGCGGCCTGCTGGGCCACGACGAAGGCGCCGCGCATGTTGACCCGCATCACACGGTCCAGCACGTTCAGGTCGAGATCGACGAGCGGGGTGCCCGGAGTCATGACACCGGCCGCGTTGACGACGACGTCGACGCCGCCGAAGGCCTCCTCTGCGGCGTCGAAGAGCGCGGCGACCGCCACCTCGTCGCTGACGTCGGCCCGGATGGCGAGCGCCTGCCCGCCCTTCGCGATGACCTCTTCGGCGGCCGACCGGCCCTCGGCGTCGTTGCTCGCGTAGTTGACCACGACGGCGTACCCGTCGGCGGCGAGCCGGCTCACGACCTGGCGGCCGATCCCCCGCGAGCCTCCGGTGACGATGGCGACGCGAGCTGTTGTAGCGCTCATGGTGAGGTGCTCCTTCGCAAATATGTGTACGCTATGTACATATACATGATTATGAACACAGTGTCCATATAACCCCTGGAGGTAGACGGTGACGCAGTCCACGGAGCCGGCCCGCCGCGGGCGCGGGCGCCGCCCGGCCGACGAGGTGCGCCGCGAGGTCCTGCGAGCGGCAGGCGAGCTCCTGCTCGCGGAGGGGATGGCCTCCTTCACCATCGAGAAGGTCGCGGCCCTCGCGGGCGCGAGCAGGGTGACGCTCCACAAGTGGTGGCCGTCCAAGGGGGCGTTGGCACTCGACGGCTACTTCAGCGTCGTCGGCCCCACCCTGGCCTTCCCCGACACCGGCGACCTCGCCGCCGACCTCACCGCGCAGCTGCGGGCGTTCGTCCACCTGATGATTGATACCCAGGCCGGGCGCGTCATGCCCGAGCTCATCGGCCAGGGCCAGACCGACCCCGAGCTCATGGCCGCCTTTCGTGAGCGCTATTCGGCCCCACGCAGAGCGCTCGCCGTCGAGATCCTGGAGCGGGCCGGACGGCGCGGCGAACTCCGTGAGGGCCTCGACCTCGAAGTGGTCGTCGACCAGCTCTGGGGCGCCTGCTACCACCGGCTCCTCATCCCCGACCTGCCGCTGACCGACGAGTTCGCCGAGGCTCTCGTCAGGAACCTGCTGAACGGGATCAGACGCCCCTGAGCGGCCGTCGAACGGTGCCGGACGGCCCAGCGCCCCGGCCCCGGTTCGTGATCTTCATGCATCCGGAGCCGTCTCCGGCCACCGGCCCGGCGTCGGATCGGGGCCGTGGGCGGGTGCCGATCACGTACTACGGCATCGCGGGTTCGTCGACCGAGAAGACCTCACCGTTGCCGGGCACTCCGACGCCGCGCCAGGAGAAGGGAACTCCGTGGGCCACGTCCAGGTCAGGGTTGTCCATCAGCTGGAAGTGCACATGCGGTTCGGTGGAGTTGCCGGAGTTTCCGCAGCGGGCCAGCAGTTGGCCCGCGCGGACCCGGTCACCCTCGCGGACGGCCAGCGAACCGCGCTGGAGGTGGGCGTACATGGCGTACGTTCCCTCGCCCAGGTCGATGACGACGTGGTTGCCGACGACCTGGCCGGGGCCGCCCATCTCACGGAACATCCCCTCGACGAGTAGGTAGAGCAGAGCCGGAAACGAGTTGCGGCTGAGGTGGTCGCGGTTGCGGTCGACGGCACGTACGACGGTGGCGTCGGCGACAGCCAGGAGCGGGGCGCCGAAGGCCGGGAAGTCGCGGTTGCGGCGGACGACGGGCCACCAGCCGAAGCCGGGACGGGCTCGGCCCTCCGGTTCCGCCGTGATGTCGATGGCGTACGCCTGGCCGTAGACGCGGGTGCCGTGACTGGGGACCTTGTCAGCCGGGCTGTTGAGAGCCGACCAGCGACCGGTGACCGGTGGGTCGACCTCGACGGCCGGCGGAGTGCCGGGCGAGGCGGGTCTCCTGTTCAGCACGATCGGCAGGACCACCGCCAACCCCAGCGGGATCCAGCCCCACCACCGGGAGAAGTCGAAGAAGTATCCCGCCACGAGTTGCGCGAAGAACACCACCAGGCAGCAGCGGAACAGAACCATGGATATTTTGCGCATGAGCACCCCCAGGTAATCGTGTGCCGATCAGGTTCAGGGTCGAGACGCGGCCAGCGCCACCAGCAACGGGACCACCCGTCCCGGAGGGACCTCGTAGCGGCCTCGACCCGCGGTGTGCAGCCAGCCCGCGGACGTCAGTTGACGCAGGTGGTGGTAGACCTGACCGGTGGTGCCGAGGCCGTCGAGCGCGGCCAGGTCGGCGACGGCGCGACGTCCGCCGAGGATCTCCCGGAGCAGGCGCATCCGTACGGCATGCCCCAGTGCCGCGAAGGACTCCGCGGCGTCCGACCAATCCTCATCAAGGAGGGCGCCGGCGGGCAGTGCCTGCTGCCACTCGTATCGTTCGTTCGTCGGCAGCCGGACCGCCCCGGCGAACAGAACGCCACCGTCGGCGGCTTCACTCTCGGCGAGTTTCGCCTTCAGACCTTCCAGGGCCCAGAAGTCGGTGTCCTCCGGGGGGACCGCGCGACTCCCCTCGCGGTCCACCCCCTCAAGCGCCTCAATCCGGCGTTCCAACGCGGCTACGCGTTCCTCAAGCTTCATCTTTTTATTTTACGTAATTACGTACAAACGTCAAAAAGCGTGAAAACGGGGCTGATGGCTTGGCGCGGAAGGAGCCTGCACGCTGGATCGCGCACCACGCCCGCGCCGGCCATGGCAAGCGACCCACCCCAGGTCACGGCCCCGCCCTCATCCGTCGAGGCCCTTATCCGCTGAGATCCTCGGCGAGGTCGTCCGCCCTCCGCGCCCCGCGATGCCCATGCGAATCGGCACCCGACGTCCCGGCTCGCGTGACGGGGCGTGCTCGGCGAAACCCCGCGCCGGGATGGCCGTCGGACCGGTCGTCCGCCAGGCGGCCGCCTCCTCGAACTCCATCCACGGGTGGAGAGAAGAATCTCCACCGCCGCACCGATCCGCTCTGAGCTGCGCCTTTCTATCGTCTGACGCATGGACCCGATACAGATCGCAGCCCTCACCCTCGTCCTGACCGTCTTCGTTCTCTACCGCCAGATGAAGACCCGGCTCGTCTCCGGACACGGTCTTCGCTACACCGCCATAGCCATGATCGCGATAGGCCTTCTCTCCGGGGGGCTCATCGACACGCGCCACCCTGTTCTCAGCGTGACGTTGCTGATCGTGGAGGCCGCCCTGGCCGTGGCCTTCGGCGTCGTGCGCGCCGCGACCGTACGGGTCTGGCGGGATGAGACGGGAGCGGCGTGGTCCAGGGCCACCGGCTGGACCCTGGTGGGCTGGCTGGCCTCACTCGCCACGCGCGTCGCCCTGCTCGGCGTCGGCCCCGCCCTCGGCCTCGACCTCGCCTTCGCCCCCACCGCCCTGCTGTTCTTCGTCGGCCTGACCATCGGCGCCCAGTCGCTCTTCGTCGCCCGGCGTGCCCGCGCCCTGCCGCTCTCCCCCTCCCCCGTCACCCCGGTCGGCTCGTGATCGCCTCCCAGGTCCCCGCCCCCGTACGGCCACGCCCGCTCACGGCCGTCGTTCACCGCTCCCCCGACCCCGGCGTCGCCGTACGGCGAGCGGCCCGAAGCGGGAGGCCACCCGCCTTCTCGGTATCTTTCTGACATGACCGCGATCCGCCCGAAAGCCGTGATCATCCCGGTCATTGCACGTCTGGTGGCAATCACGGTATTCGCCGTGGCCCAGGTCGAACAGGAGCTCGGCTCCACCTCGGCCAGGCGCGGGCTTCTCATCGCGGGCCTGGTCGTGATCATCGTCGGTGCTCTGGCGCTCGCCCCCCTGCGCCGGGCGCACGAGGTGCGGCCCCCGGTCACGATCCTGGGGATTCCGGTCAGGCTCGGCGCCGCCGTGGCGGCCTCGATCGGGCTTTTGGCCGTCTCCCCTGACGGTAGCCCCGCCATCACCGCCCTGCTCATCGCCGTCGGAGTCGCGGCCTTCAGGTATCCGCTCGTTCGCGCGCTTCCGGTCGGGCTTCTCGCCCTGGCCGGTCTGCTGATGGTCGGCGTGGCCGATCGCCGCTGGGACCAGGAGCTCAGCCTCGGTTTCAGCGTCTGCTTGGTCTTCCTGGCCGTCCACTCGATCCGGCAGCGCAGGGCGGTCAGGAACGCCGAGGAGAGGGAGGCCGTGCTCGCCGAGCGGGCGCGGATCGCCAGGGAGATCCATGACATCCTGGCCCACTCCCTGTCCGCGCAGATCGTCCACCTGGAGGGCGCGCGCCTGCTGCTGCAGGCCGAACGGTCCGGGGAAGCCCTTGACCGGGTCGAGCGCGCCAGAGAACTGGCCAAGACCGGCCTGGAGGAGGCCCGCAGAGCGGTGTCCGCGCTGCGCGAGGACAGCCCACCGCTGCCCGTGGCGCTCAGGACACTGGCCGAGGAGTTCCGCTCCACGAACGGCCAGGCGTGCGTGCTCACCGTGACGGGCCCCGAGCGCCGCCTGACCCCCGAGGCCGAACTGACGATGATCCGTACCGCGCAGGAGGCTCTCACCAACGTCGGCCGCCACGCCCCCGGGGCGCCCGCGGCCGTACGGCTGAGCTTCGAGGACGGGGCGTGTGAGCTGGAGGTGACCAATCCCGCCGGTGACGGCCCCGGAACGCCGGGCGGAGGATACGGACTCGTGGGAATGGCGGAACGGGCCGAGTTGCTCGGCGGAGTCCTGGAGGCCGGAGAACGGGACGGAGGATTCCGGGTCCGGCTGAGACTGCCGGTGACGGTTGACCCCGCACCGGGGAAAGGCGCCGTCATGGCCGGTGGCCGGACCTCGCCCGGGCGGCCCGCATGACCGCCCGGGTGCTCGTGGTCGACGACCAGACGGTCGTGCGCGAAGGGCTCACCTTGCTGCTCGGACTGCTGCCGGGCATCGAGGTGGTCGGTTCGGCGGGTGACGGCGAAGCCGCGCTGCGGCTGATCGAAGCAGAGCGCCCGGACGTGGTCCTGATGGACCTGCGGATGCCCAGAATGGACGGCGTCGAGGCCACCAGGCGGATCCGCGCCGCGTATCCGGACACTCAGGTCGTCGTCCTGACCACCTACTCCGACGACGAGTCGGTGTTCGCCGCCCTCCAGGCCGGGGCCAGGGGCTTCCTCACCAAAAGCGCCGGCGCGGAGGAGATCTCCCGGGCCGTCGCCACCGTGATGAGGGGCGACGCCCAACTGGATCCCACGGTCCAGCGCCGTCTCCTGGAGACCATGACCCCGCCCGCCTCATCCGGCCGGGGCCGGGAGCAGAGGCAGCGGAAGGGCGATCCGCCCGACGGCCTGACCAGGCGGGAGACCGAGGTCCTGCGTCTCATCGCCCAGGGCCACTCCAACGCCGAGATCTCCGCCGTCCTGTTCATCAGCGAGGCCACGGTCAAGACCCACATCAACAACCTCTTCGCCAAGATCGGGGTCCGCGACCGCGCCCAGGCCGTCACCTACGCCTATCGCCGCGGCATCGCCGACACCTGAGACCGACCGGCCCGCGCGAACCACCTCACCACCGGGCCCGACCGGCCCGAGCGAACCACCTCACCACCGTGACCGACCGGCCCGCGCAGATCATCTCACCACCGGGTCCGACCGGCCCGAGCAGGTCGCGTCTCCGTCTGGAGCCGATCTCGACGGACCCGGCACGGACATACGGAAGGCCCCCGTGGACGAGTTCCACGGGGGCCCTGCGAGCTTGGCCGTACCTAGTAGATCGGGCGCGAGGAGGAGCGCAGGCGCTCCAGTGCCTCAGCCAGAATCTGAGCGCCGTCCTTGTCGCTACGACGCTCCTTCACATAGGCGAGGTGCGTCTTGTACGGCTCGTTACGCGGCGGCGCGGGCGGGTTGGCCTCGTCCTGACCGGCAGGGAGACCACACCGGGGGCAGTCCCAGAATTCCGGGACGGCCGCGTCGCTGGCGAAACTGGGACGCGTCTCATGCATGTTCGCGCACCAGAAGGGGACCCTTACACGGGGAGCCGCCTCGCCGCGCTCCGCCTCCCCCATAGGGCCGGCGCCGACACGGCTGCCACGGATCGCGTTGCCACTACCCACGGATGAACTCCTTGCTCGATGGCCCCTCCGCTCAGGATGGATGCGGGGGGCTGAACCACTGTCACGCCTGTCGAAGCCGGGTCAGGGCCTCAGGAGCAGGCCCAGCGCGATGATGCAGACAAACCAGACCACACCAGTGATGATCGTGAGGCGGTCGAGGTTGCGCTCCACCACGGAAGAACCTCCGAACGACGACGAGAAACCGCCACCGAAGAGGTCCGACAGACCGCCGCCCTTGCCCTTGTGGAGCAGGACGAGCAGCATCATCAGCAAGCTCGACAACATGAGGGCGATGGAAATTCCGATTGTCACGGTTGACCTGTTCCCTATTTCGCGCGGCCCGCGTCCGGGCGCGACCCTTGTTATGACGCCTACGGCGTGACGATTCAAACTTGCTCTACGAGGGTATGACCTGTTGTCAAGTCACACCCCCCGAATAGCCGAGTCAGGCAGATATTTCGCCAAAACGACAGATCTTGACGAACTCTCCCGGGTCGAGGCTCGCGCCACCGACCAGGACACCGTCGACATCAGTCTGAGCCATGATGCCTGCGATGTTGTCAGACTTGACCGATCCACCGTAAAGGATACGGACAGCGGCGGCCACCTCGCCGTCATACAGCTCGGCGAGTCGGGCACGCAATGCGCCGCAGACCTCCTGAGCGTCGGCCGGAGTGGCCACCTCACCGGTACCGATCGCCCAGACCGGCTCATAGGCGAGCACAATGGACGCGGCCTGCTCGGCCGTGACCTTGTGGAGCGCGCCGTCGAGCTGGGAGACGGTGTAGGCCACCTGGCCGCCGGCCTGGCGGATCGCCAGCCCCTCCCCCACGCACAGGATCGGCGTGAGCGAGTTGCGGTAGGCGGCCTGCACCTTCGCGTTGACGAGGTCGTCGTCTTCGTGGTGATACTGCCGCCGCTCCGAGTGCCCGGCCAGGACGAAGGTGCAGCCGAGCTTGGCGAGCATCGCCCCGGAGACGTCTCCGGTGTAGGCGCCGCCGTCGTGCTGCGACAGGTCCTGCCCGCCGTACTCGATCCGCAGCTTGTCGCCGTCGATCAGGGTCTGCACGCTGCGCAGATCCGTGAACGGCGGGAGCACCGCCACCTCGACCCTGTCGAAGTCCTTGTCGTTCAGTCCGAACGCCAGCTTCTGGGTGGTGATGATGGCCTCAAGATGGTTGAGGTTCATCTTCCAGTTACCGGCGATGAGCGGCTTGCGCACCTATTCCTCCAAGGCGACGAGTCCGGGCAGGGTCTTGCCCTCCAGGTATTCCAGACTGGCACCGCCACCGGTGGAGATGTGCGAGAACCCGTCCTCGGGCAGACCGAGCCGTCGCACCGCGGCGGCGGAGTCTCCCCCGCCGACGACCGTGAACGCCTCCGCTCGGATCAACGCCTCGGCGATCGCGCGTGTTCCGTCCGAGAACGCCTCGAATTCGAAGACGCCCATCGGGCCGTTCCAGAACACGGTCTTGGCGTCGGCCAGCTTGCTCGCGAACAACTCGCGGGTTCGCGGGCCGATGTCGAGACCCTCCCTGTCGGCCGGGATCGCGGTGGCGTCGACCACCTCGTACTCGGCGTCCTCGGCGAAGTGCGTGGCCGCCAGCACGTCGACCGGGAGGACGAGCTCCACGCCGCGCTTGACCGCCTCGGAGAGGAAGCCCCGCACCTGGTCGAGCTGGTCCTTCTGGAGAAGCGACTGCCCGACCTCGTAGCCCTGGGCCGCCAGGAAGGTGTAGGCCATGCCTCCTCCGATGAGGAGCCGGTCGACCTTGCCGAGCAGGTTGCCGATGACGCCGAGCTTGTCGGAGACCTTGGCGCCGCCCAGCACCACGACGTACGGCCTGGCGGGTTCGTCGGTCAGCTTCTTCAGCACCGCGACCTCGGCCAGGACCAGCCTGCCCGCGGCGTGCGGCAGGAGCTTCGGCACGTCGTAGACGCTGGCGTGCTTGCGGTGCACCGCGCCGAAGCCGTCGCCGACGTAGACGTCGCCGAAGGCGGCCAGTTTCGCCGCGAACTCCGCGCGCTCGGCGTCGTCCTTGGACTCCTCGCCCGGCTCGAAGCGCAGGTTCTCCAGCAGGGCCACCTGGCCGCCCTGCAGGGCCCCCACGACGGCCTGGGCCGAATCCCCGATGACATCGGTCGCGAAGGCGATCTCGGCGCCCAGGAGCTCACCCAGCCGCTTGGCGACGGGGGCGAGGGAGTACTTCGGGTTCGGCTGCCCCTTGGGGCGTCCCAGGTGCGCCATGACGACCACCCGGGCGCCCTTGCCGACGAGCTCCTCGATCATCGGCACCGAGGCGCGGATCCGGCCGTCGTCGGTGATGACGTCCCCTTCGAGGGGGACGTTGAGGTCGGCGCGCAGGAGAACGCGCCGGCCGTCCACGTCGAACTCGGAGATGTCCTTCATCAGAGGTCTGCGCCGACCAGCTCGATGAGATCGGCGAGACGGTTGGAGTAACCCCACTCGTTGTCGTACCAGCCGATGACCTTGACCTGGTTGCCGATCACCTTGGTGAGGCCGGCGTCGAAGATGCAGGACGACGGGTCGGTGACGATGTCGCTGGAGACGATCGGGTCCTCGGTGTAGCTGAGGTAGCCCTTGAGGTAACCCTCGGCCGCGGCCTTGAGCGCGGCGTTGACCTCGTCGACCGTGGTCTCGCGGCCGACCTCGACGGTGAGGTCGGTGGCGGAGCCGGTGGGGATCGGCACGCGCAGCGCGAAGCCGTCGAGCTTGCCCTTGAGCTCGGGCAGCACCAGGCCGATGGCCTTGGCCGCGCCGGTGGAGGTCGGCACGATGTTGATCGCGGCGGCGCGGGCGCGGCGCAGGTCCGAGTGGGGGCCGTCCTGCAGGTTCTGGTCCTGCGTGTAGGCGTGGATCGTGGTCATCAGACCCTTCTCGATACCGAAGGTGTCATGGATGACCTTGGCCATCGGCGCCAGGCAGTTGGTGGTGCAGGACGCGTTGGAGATGATCGTGTGGTTGGCCGGGTCGTACTTGTCGTGGTTGACGCCCATCACGATGGTGACGTCCTCGTTCTTGGCCGGAGCCGAGATGATGACCTTCTTGGCACCGTTCTCGGCGTGCGTCCTGGCCTTGTTGGCGTCGGTGAAGAAGCCCGTCGACTCCACCACGACGTCGACGCCCAGGTCGCCCCAGGGCAGCTTGGCGGGGTCGCGCTCGGCGAATGCCTTGATCGCCTTGCCGTCCACGATGATCTCGTCGGCGGTGCTCTTCACCTCGTACGGCAGGCGGCCGAGAATGCTGTCGTACTTGAGCAGGTGGGCGAGCGTGGCGTTGTCGGTCAGGTCGTTGACGGCAACGATCTCGATGTCCTTGCCGCTGGCAGCGACCGCACGCCAGAAGTTACGGCCGATACGGCCAAATCCGTTGACGCCTACGCGGATGCTCACGTGCAGATCTCCTCGTACGTCGATGCGCCGGTCCGCAGGACCGGCGACTTGTGTGGGCTGAAACCTCAACCACAAACCCTATAGGACCCAAATTGGTTTAGACCACTGGGAGGGTCGGGTCGGTTCTTCCCTAACCCATGAACAGGTATCGCACCATTCAAGTAAAGTGCCCGACTCGTCACTTTAAACACCGCTATCCCCCCAAGGACCAGCCATGACAGACAATGATCGTCTTTTGACGAAGGGGCTCTTACCCGGCGTCCTCACCGGTCTCGGCGCCATGGTCCTGGGCGCCGCAGCCTACGGCGCGCTCCTCGGCTTCAGCGGCTACGGGTTCGGGTACGTCGGCGCCGGCGTCGGCGTCCTCGTCGGGCTCGCCATGACGGCGGCCGAGCCCACGAGCCCGGTTCTGCCCCCGCTGGCCGCCCTCTTCTCACTGGCCGGCGCCGCACTCGGGCAGCTGGCCGGAAGCACCGTCAGCTGGGCGCAGAGGTCCGGCAGCGATTACGGCGCCGCCCTCCGCGACACGTACACGGCCTTCCCCCAGCAGCTCGGGGATCGACCCGTCTGGATCCTGTTCTGGGTGATCGCCGCCTGCGCGGGCTTCGGCTTCGTGCGCAAGCACGTCACGTCCGCCCGCAGAGCGCTCGCCGCCCCGTCCCTCCCGCAGCGGGACGAGGCCGGGCACGCGGACGACGTCACCCCGCGGAAGCGGGCCTAGCCGTACCCTCGCCCGAAGAGACGCCTGCCGGCGAACGAGGCGCGGGCCGTACGAGCGGAGAGCCCGGACCCGCACGGGGCGCCGGCTCTCCGCCGCTCGCGGACTCGCCCACGGGCTCGTCTACGGCGCCAGCATGTCGACCGTGAGGTTGGCCTCGGTGTTGGGGATGCCGATGTCCTGGGCCCGCTTGTCGGCCATGGCGAGCAGGCGCCGGATCCGGCCGGCGATGGCGTCCTTGGTCAGCGGCGGATCGGCGAGCTGGCCGAGCTCCTCCAGGGAGGCCTGCTTGTGCTCCACCCGGAGACGACCGGCGATCACCAGATGCTCGGGAGCCTCCTCGCCGAGGATCTCCAGGGCCCGCTGGACCCTGGCCCCCGCGGCGACCGCGGCGCGAGCGGAGCGGCGCAGGTTGGCGTCGTCGAAGTTGGCCAGACGATTGGCCGTCGCCCGCACCTCGCGGCGCATTCGCCGCTCCTCCCAGGCCAGCACGCTGTCATGGGCGCCCAGCCGGGTCAGCAGCGCGCCGATGGCGTCGCCGTCACGGACCACGACCCGGTCGACACCGCGGACCTCGCGGGCCTTGGCGTGGATCTTCAGTCTCCGGGCGGACCCGACCAGCGCGAGCGCCGCCTCCGGCCCCGGGCAGGTGACCTCCAGCGACATCGAACGCCCCGGCTCGGTGAGGGAGCCGTGAGCCAGGAAAGCCCCTCGCCAGGCCGCCTCGGCGTCACAGGTGGCTCCCGCGACGACCTGACGGGGCAGGCCGCGGACCGGGCGTCCGTGGTTGTCGATCAACCCGGTCTGCCGTGCCAGCGCCTCCCCGTCGCGGTAGACGCGCACCAGGTATCGCGACCCCTTGCGCAACCCCGCGGGGGCCAGGACGAGCACCTCGGCCTTGTGCCCGAACACCTCGTTGATGTCCTTGATGAGTCGCCGGGCCGTGACGTTGGTGTCCAGCTCCGCCTCGATCACAATTCGCCCGCTCACCAGGTGCAACCCGCTCGCGAACCGAAGGAGTGTCGACACCTCGGCCTTACGGCAGCAAGGCTTCAGGACCGGCAGCCGGCTCAGCTCGTCCTTCACCACACCTGTCATCGCCATGTGCGTTCGTCCTCCCCCATACAGACCCCCATGCGGCCCGAGATAAAAATCAGGCTCACAGAAGTTTCTCGCACTCCTGAGCACCGCTGACCAGGATCAACGCTTCTCACGGAAAATCTCGTCCAGGACGGAGGCAAGACGTTGTGCATCGTGTCGCGGCGAACCGTCCTCGTCCGCGACGGAGGCCATGACGAGCCGCCCGCCGAGCTCGGCGGCGGCCTTGTCGAGTTCTTCCTGGTCGTCGGCCACCCCGGTGTCGGCGAGCACCACGTCGATCTCCAGGGCGGGTGCGTGCTGCCGCAGCACCTCCAGGTGTTTCTGGGGCGAGAAACCGTCGGTCTCCCCGGCCTGGGGTGCCAGGTTCAGCGCCACCAGACGGCGCGCGCGGGTGCTGTGCAGCGCCTCGGCCAACTCGGGCACCTTGAGGTGGGGCAGCACGCTGGTGAACCAGGATCCCGGACCGAAGACGACCCAGTCGGCGTCCAGGACGGCCTGAACCGCCTCGGGGCAGGCGGGCGGATCTTCCGGGACCAGCGAGATGGCCCGGACCCGGCCCGGGGTGAGCGCGCAGGCCACCTGGCCGCGCACCGTGCTCACCTGGCCGTCCAGCTCCACCTCGGCGGCGATGTCGAGCGGTACGGAGGCCATCGGCAGCACCCGCCCGTGCGCGCCGAGCAGCCGCCCGACCCAGTCGAGCCCGGCGACCGTGTCGCCCAGCCGTTCCCACAGCGCCACGATCAGCAGGTTGCCCACCGCGTGCCCGTGCAGGTCTCCCTCACTGCGGAAACGGTGCTGGACGACCTCGCTCCAGGTCCGTCCCCACTCGTCGTCACCGCAGAGCGCGGCCAGGGCCATCCTCAGATCTCCCGGGGGCAGCACGCCGAGCTCGCGGCGGAGCCGCCCGCTCGATCCCCCGTCGTCGGCGACGGTGACCACCGCCGTCAGCTGGGAGGTGACCCTCCGAAGCGCGGTCAGTGAGGCGTACAACCCATGCCCGCCACCCAGCGCGACGATCTTGAGATCTTCATTCACTCCCGGCCCACATCCCGATGACTCACCTGCACCTCCATGCCACCCCGGTCTCGCAGGCGGCCGCCGATCTGCTCGGCCATCGCGACACTGCGGTGCTTGCCGCCGGTGCAGCCGACGGCGAGCGTGGCGTAGCTCTTGCCCTCGCGGGTGTAGCCGGAGGCGATGATGCCGAACACCTCTTCGTAGGCGTCGAGGAGCTCCTTTGCACCCGCTTGGTTGAGAACGTACTCCCGAACGGGAGCGTCGAGACCGTTCATCGGGCGAAGTTCGGGAACCCAGTGCGGATTGGGCAGGAACCGGCAGTCGACGACCAGGTCCGCGTCGACGGGCAGGCCGTACTTGTAACCGAAGGAGACCACGTTGACGCGCAGGCCAGGCCGGTCCTCGCCGCCGAAGAAGGCGACGATCTTGCCGCGGAGCTCGTGGACGTTGAGGTTGGAGGTGTCGATGACCAGATCGGCGTTCGCCCGGACCTCACGCAGGATGCCGCGCTCGCGGGCGATCCCGTCGACCAGGCGGCCGTCTCCCTGAAGCGGGTGCGGACGGCGGACGTTCTCGAATCGGCGGACCAGTTCCTCGTCGCTGGCCTCGAGGAACACCACGCGCACGGCGACGCCGCGCCCTTCCAGCTCCTCGATCGCGGCGTTGAGGTCGGTGGTGAAGGCCAGGCTGCGCACGTCGACCACCGCGGCCACCTTGTCGGCGGCCAGCTTGACCCGCCCGGCCTCCTCGGCCATGGCGAACAACAGGCCCGGTGGCAGGTTGTCGATGACGAACCAGCCCAGGTCCTCAAGTGCCTTGGCGGCGGTGCTCCGTCCGGCCCCCGACATTCCGGTGACGAGGACGAACGCGGGTTCTCTTTCGCTCATGTGCTCTGCCCTTTCAAGGCCGACACGATCGTCTCGGCCGTCAGCGGGCCGATCCCGGGAACCTCGCAGATCTGCGCCGCGGTCGCCTCCCGCAGCCGTTTTACCGACCCGAAATGCTTGATCAGCGCCTGTCTGCGGGCCGGACCAAGACCGGGGACCTCATCCAGAGCGCTTTCCTTCACGCTCTTCGACCGCTTGGAACGATGGTAGGTGATGGCGAAGCGATGAGCCTCGTCACGTACCCGCTGAAGGAGGTAAAGGGCCTCGCTGGAACGGGCGAGGATCACCGGCAGGTCCTCACCGGGAAGCCAGACCTCCTCCAGCCTCTTGGCCAGACCGCAGACCGCCACGTCGTCCACGCCCAGTTCGTCGAGCGCCCTCCGGGCCGCCGCCGCCTGCGCGGGCCCGCCGTCCACGACGACCAGGTTCGGTGGATAGGCGAATTTGCGCGGCCGGCCGGTCTCCGGGTCGATGCCCGGTTGGACGTCGAACTCACCTTCGGCCTCGGGCTCAGCCCCCGCCTCAGACTCGGACCCGGCTCCGCCGTCGAACTCACCCCCGGCCTCGGGCTCAGCCCCCGCCCCAGACTCGGGCTCGGCTCCGCCGTCGAACTCACCTTCGGCCTTGGGCTCGGCTCCGCCGCCGAACTCGGCCCCGGCCTCGGCGTCGAGCTCCCCGGTGGCGGAGCGCTCCTCCAGGTATCGCTTGAACCTGCGCGAGATCACCTCGTGGATCGAGGCGACGTCGCCCTCGGTGGACCGCACGGAGAACCTGCGGTATTCGCTCTTGCGGGCCAGGCCGTCCTCGAACACCACCATGGAGGCCACCACGTTGGTGCCCTGGATGTGGGAGACGTCGTAGCACTCGATGCGGAGCGGCACCTGGTCCAGCTCAAGCGCGTCGGCGATCTCCTGCAGTGCCTTGCTCCGCGCGGTCAGGTCACTGGCGCGCTTGAGCTTGTGCTGCTTGAGAGACTCCCCGGCGTTGCGCTCGACGGTCTCCATCAGCGCCTTCTTGTCACCGCGCTGCGGAACGCGGATCTCCACCCGGGCCTTTCGGTGCTCTCCGAGCAGTTCCGCGACCGCCTCGGTCTCGGGCAGCGGGACGGGCACCAGCACCTCCCTGGGCAGGGTCTCGGCGCTCGCGTCGCCGTACATCTGCAGCAGGAACTGCTCGACCAGCTCGCCCGGCCCGACCTCCTCGACCTTGTCGACCACCCATCCGCGCTGGCCCCTGATGCGCCCGCCACGGACGTAGAACACCTGGACCGCCGCCTCCAGCGGATCCTCCGCCAGCGCGACCACGTCGCAGTCGGTGTTGTCGCTCAGCACCACGGCCTGCTTCTCCAGCGCCCGCTGCAGGGCCTGGAGGTCGTCGCGCAGCCTGGCCGCCCTCTCGTACTCCTGCTCGACGGCCGCCTGGCGCATCTCACTCTCCAGCCGCTTGATGAAGCGGCCGGTGTTGCCCGACATGAAGTCGCTGAAATCCTCCGCCAGCGACCTGTGCTCCTCGGCGGTGACCCGGCCGACGCAGGGCGCGGAGCACTTGTCGATGTATCCCAGCAGGCACGGCCGGCCGATCTGCGCGGCCCGCTTGAACACCCCCGACGAGCAGCTCCTGATCGGGAACACCCGCAGCAGCAGGTCGACCGTCTCCCTGATCGCCCAGGCGTGGGAGTAGGGGCCGAAGTAGCGGGTGCCCTTGCGCTTCGCGCCGCGCAGCACCTGGACCCGGGGGAACTCCTCCCCCATGGTGACCGCGAGATAGGGATAGGACTTGTCGTCGCGGTATTTGACGTTGAAGCGCGGGTCGTACTCCTTGATCCAGGAGTATTCGAGCTGGAGCGCCTCGACCTCGGTGCCGACGACCGTCCAGTCGACGCCGACGGCGGTCGTGAGCATGGTCTGGGTGCGCGGATGCAGTCCGGCGAAGTCCGCGAAGTAGGAGTTGAGCCGCTGGCGCAGGCTCTTGGCCTTGCCCACATAGATGACCCGGCCACCGTCATCTTTGAATCGGTAGACACCGGGCGATTCGGGAATCGACCCCGATTTTGGCCGAAAACTTATCGGGCCACCCATAGATCTCGCCACACTGCAAGCCTATCGGCCTTCACCGACAGGATCCCTTTCCCTGTTCGTGGGATTCCCTGTTCGTGGGATTCACACGACACCGCCGCCGGGATCGCGGCCCGGCGGCGGTGACCCGGCCGGGTTCAGGCGAGGCTGATCGAGTCGCCGTTGACCTTGATCGGCTTCTCGGCGAGCGGCTGGCTGGCCGGGCCGTTCGCCACCGAGCCGTCCGCGATGTTGAACTTGCTGCCGTGGCACGGGCAGTTGATCGTTCCGCCGTCGACGGCGTCGACGTCGCACCCCTGGTGGGTGCAGACGGAGGTGAAGCATTTGAACTCCCCGGCCTTCGGCTGGGTCACCACGAGCTTCTCGTCCTTGAAAATCTTGCCGCCGCCCTCGGGGATGTCGGCGGTCTTGGCGAAACCCGTCGCCGCGGCGCCCGCGTCCGCGCCGCCTCCGGTGGTGGCCGGCGCCGCGGCGCCGCCGTCCGTCGCAGACGTGTCGCCGTAACCCGAGCAAGCGGTCAGCACGACGGCCATCCCGGCGCCTCCCGCGCCCAGCATCACCGCACGACGTGTTGTATCTGTCATGGTCACCCTCCCAGGATCATTCATCATTTGGTACGGCTGGCACCCCGATGAGGGTTCAGCCTGCCGTAAGGCTTGTTGAATGACTGTGAAGAATTACGCCCTCGGCCGTCGTATCCGACAGTGGCCGAAACCGCGCGCCCGAAACCCCGCGCGCCGGACCTCGCGGTTCGGAGCGCGCCGCGAACCGCCCGGGGCGGGCCGTGGGTTCGCGGACCGCGAGGCTGGCTCTCACTCACGAAGATCTCCCCGTCAGGGCCGGCCCCATCGAGGATGCCGATGGAGGGGGCCGGCCCTGACGCCGGTCTCAACTGCCGAGGATCTTGCGCAGGAAGCGGCCGGTGTGACTTTCGTCGACCAGGGCGACCTCCTCGGGCGTGCCGACGGCCAGCACGCTGCCGCCCCGGGAGCCGCCCTCGGGGCCCATGTCGATCACCCAGTCGGCGGTCTTGATCACGTCGAGGTTGTGCTCGATGACGATGACCGTGTTGCCCCCGTCCACGAGCTTGCCGAGCACGCTCAGCAGCCGCCGGATGTCCTCGAAGTGCAGGCCCGTGGTCGGCTCGTCCAGCACGTAGATCGTCCGGCCGGTGGATCGGCGCTGCAGCTCGGAGGCGAGCTTGACGCGCTGGGCCTCACCGCCGGACAGGGTCGTGGCGGGCTGGCCGAGCCGGACGTAGCCCAGGCCGACGTCGTTGAGCGTCTTCAGGTAACGCTTGATGGCCGGGATGGCGTCGAAGAAACCGAGGGCCTCCTCGATCGGCATGTCGAGCACCTCGGAGATCGTCTTGCCCTTGTAGTGGACCTCCAGGGTCTCCCGGTTGTATCGCGCTCCGTGACAGATCTCACACGGCACGTAGACGTCCGGCAGGAAGTTCATCTCGATCTTGAGGGTGCCGTCTCCCGAACAGGCCTCGCAGCGGCCGCCCTTGACGTTGAAGCTGAACCGGCCCTTCTGGTAACCGCGGACCTTGGCCTCGGTGGTCTGCGCGAACAGGTCGCGCACCTTGTCGAAGACCCCGGTGTAGGTCGCCGGGTTCGATCGGGGCGTGCGGCCGATGGGCGACTGGTCCACATGCACGACCTTGTCGACCTGGTCCATCCCGTTGACCCGCGAGTGACGGCCGGGGACGGTGCGCGCGCCGTTCAGCTCCTTGGCCAGGGCGTTGTAGAGGATGTCGTTGACCAGCGTGGACTTGCCGGATCCGGACACCCCGGTGACCGCGGTGAACACCCCCAGGGGGAACTCCACGTCGACGCCCTTGAGGTTGTGCTCGCGGGCGCCCTTCACCGTGATCTGCCGCTTCTTGTCGCGCTTGCGGCGGTGCGCGGGGATGGCGATGCTCTTGCGACCGGACAGGTAGGCGCCGGTCATCGAGTCTTCGGAGGCCAGCAGTTCCGCCACCGTGCCGGAGACGACGACCTGGCCACCGTGCTCGCCCGCGCCGGGGCCGATGTCCACCACCCAGTCGGCGGCGGCGATGGTGTCCTCGTCGTGCTCGACCACGATGAGCGTGTTGCCCATGTCGCGCAGCCTGATCAGGGTCTCCAGCAGCCGATGGTTGTCCCGCTGGTGCAGCCCGATGGAGGGCTCGTCGAGCACGTAGAGCACGCCGACCAGGCCGGAGCCGATCTGGGTGGCCAGCCGGATGCGCTGGGCCTCGCCCCCGGCGAGGGTGCCCGAGGCCCGATCCATGGTCAGGTAGTCGAGACCGACGTCGAGCAGGAAGCCCATCCGGGCGTTGATCTCCTTGACCACCCGCTCGGCGATGTGCATGTCACGGTCGGACAGCTTCAGTTCCGCCAGGAACGCCGCGCAGTCGCCGATCGACATGGCCGAGACGTCCGCGATCGAGCGGTCGTCCACCGTGACGGCCAGCGAGACCGGCTTGAGCCTGGCCCCCTTGCAGGCCGGGCACGGGATCTCCCGCATGTAGCCTTCGTATTTCTCGCGCATGCCGTCGCTCTCGGACTCGGCATGGCGGCGCTGCACCCAGGGGATCACCCCCTCGAAGGTGGTGTAGTAGGAGCGCTGGCGGCCGTAGCGGTTGCTGTAACGGACGTGGACCTGCTCGTCGTGCCCGCGCAGCAGGGCGTTCTGCGCCTTCTTGGGGAGCCGCTCCCACGGGGTGTCGATCGCGAACCCCATCGCGAGGCCGAGCGCCTCGACGAGGCGGATGAAGTAATCGCTGGTGTGGCCTCCCGCCCACGGGGAGATCGCCCCCTCGCCCAGGGCCTTCTCCGGGTCGGGCACGATCAGGTCGGGGTCGACCTCCATCCGGACACCCAGTCCGGTGCACTCGGGACAGGCTCCGAAGGGCGAGTTGAAGGAGAACGAGCGGGGCTCCAGCTCCTCGAACGACAGGTCGTCGTAGGGGCAGTAGAGGTGCTCCGAGTAGAAGCGCTCGCGGTTCGGGTCGCCCTCGGGAAGATCGACGAACTCCAGGGTGATCGTGCCGCCGGAAAGCTGCAGGGCGGTCTCCACCGAGCCGGTGAGGCGGCTGTTCGCGCTCTCCTTCACCGAGAGCCGGTCAACGATCACCTCGATGTCGTGCTTCTCCTGCTTCTTCAGCGTCGGCGGGTCGTCCAGCCGGACCACCGTGCCGTCGACGCGGGCCCGCGCGAAGCCCTTGGCCTGCAGTTGGCTGAAGAGCTCGGCGTATTCGCCCTTGCGACCGCGGACCACCGGGGCGAGCACCTGGAAGCGGGTGCCCTCCGGAAGCTCCATCACCCGGTCGACGATCTGCTCCGGGCTCTGCCGGGCGATCGCGCGCCCGCACTGCGGGCAGTGCGGCTTGCCGATGCGCGCCCAGAGCAGGCGGAGGTAGTCGTAGACCTCGGTGATCGTGCCGACGGTCGAACGCGGGTTACGGCTCGTCGACTTCTGGTCGATCGACACCGCGGGCGAGAGCCCCTCGATGAAGTCGACGTCGGGCTTGTCCATCTGCCCGAGGAACTGCCTGGCGTAGGCCGACAGCGATTCGACATATCGCCGCTGTCCCTCGGCGAAAATAGTGTCGAAGGCCAGGCTGGACTTGCCCGAGCCGGACAGTCCGGTGAAGACGATCAGAGAGTCTCGCGGCAGGTCCAGCGAGACGTCTTTGAGGTTGTGTTCACGTGCGCCACGCACGATGAGGCGGTCAGCCACAGCAGTCCCGACGTCGATGTAGAAGGGTCAAAAGCAGTCGCGGGAAGGATAGCGATGGGGTCCGACAATTTCCGGAGCCTCATGGGGCCCAGGATTTCCCCGCCATCTCCAGACTACGGTCCTCCCCCGAGCACGATGAGGGCGTTCGTGGTTTCAACCACGTGAACACCGCTGTTTATGCCCGGCACACCCCTCACCCCCCGGCACGACCGCTCCATGTCGCCCCAGCCGGGACGTCCGGATGTGCCCCGGCACGCAGTCTTGAAGGAGATCACGACGTGCGAGGGCAGATGTCCCGGACCCGGCCCGGGCCGGACTCGCCGCCTTCGCCGACCGGCGCCCCCACTCTCCACCCCCGCGGAGCGCGTCCCGCCCGTCACCGGCCGTCGGCCGGGCTTAGGGTGATGCCCGGGGACCAAGGGCAACCGGCCCGCCACGGCCGGCGTGGGCCCGCCCGCGCCACTGCGGCCGATCATGCTCGTGCCCCTCGCCTTCCCGCCCATCCGCTCGAGGAGTATCCGTGACGTACACAGGTGACGTGCAGGTCGGCGGCCCCGCCGACGTGCGCGAACTGCCCGCCCTGACGATCGCCAAACTGGCGGTCGGCCCGTTCGACAACAACGCCTACCTGCTCCGATGCGCCATGACCGGCGACGGCCTGCTCATCGACGCCGCCGCCGAGGCCGACTGGCTGCTGGCGCTCATCGGCGACCGGCCGATCAGCAAGATCGTCACAACCCACCAGCACGGCGACCACTGGCAGGCCCTGCAGGAGGTCGCCGGGGCGACCGGCGCCACGGTGATCGCCCATCCGCTCGACGCCCCCGCCCTGCCGGTGCCGGTGGACCTGGAGGTCGAACGCGGCGACGTGGTCACCGTGGGCGCGGTCGCCCTGGACGTGATCCACCTGCGCGGGCACACGCCGGGCTCGATCGCCCTGCACCATGCCGGCCACCTGTTCACCGGCGACTCGCTCTTCCCCGGCGGGGTCGGCAACACCAACAAGGATCCCGAGCGGTTCGCCCAGCTCTTCACGGATGTGTCGGAGCGGATCTTCGATCGGCTTCCCGACGACACCTGGGTCTATCCGGGCCACGGCAAGGACACCACGCTCGGCGCCGAACGCCCGTCCCTGCCCGAATGGCGCGAACGCGGCTGGTGACCCCTTCCGTGCACGGGCGTCCCCGTGCACGGTCACCGGCTCTTCTCCGATCCCCGTGAGCACGGCCTCCGGCGCCTCTCCGGGTACGGCCGGCGCCCGAAGGCGTCAGCCGTACGTCCGGCCGCCGAAGGCCCCGGCGATCCGCTCCTCCGGCATCAGGTGATGCTCTCGGCCTCTTTGCGCTCCTTGCGCTTCTCCCGCTTGAACATCAGGACACGCAGCGGAATCGTGGCCACGATGGTCATCTGCATGATGGCCCCGACCTTGATCAGCGTGTCGCCGCCGGCCAGACCCGCGGCCCAGATGGTCAGGCAGGCCACGTTGATCATCATCCAGGCGAGCACGGCGGCGGCCAGATTGCCCTTGGGCTTGGGATATTCGATCCGGCTCACCATCAGGTAGGCCACCCCGAAAATGGGCAGCACGGTCCAGATGGACGGCGGGAACAGCAACACGACGGAGACCACGGTCATGGCGCCCATCGGGATGGGCAGGCCCATGAAGTCGCCGCTCTTGGTCTTCACGCAGGCGAAGCGCGCGAGCCGGATGACCCCGGCCAGCAACACCGACGCCGCCGCGACCATGACCAGCAGAAACGGGATCTGCTGATTGAATCCAGCCCAGATGACCACCATGAAGGCGGGTGCGAAGCCGAAGCTGATCACATCCGCCAGGTTGTCCAGCTCGGCGCCCATGGCCGAGGCCCGGAACTTCCGGGCCACCAGGCCGTCGAACAGGTCGCAGATGGCACCGATCAGCAGCAGCACCACGGCGGTGCCGAAGAACCGCGGGTCCGCCGCGAAGCCCTTGCCCTCCTGCAGCGAGCTGATGGCCGACCAGGCGAGTATGCAGACGGCCAGAAAGCCGCAGAGAGCGTTGCCGAGCGAGAGAGAGTCGGCGGCGGAGAGACGAAACGCCTTACCTACGGGTCCCCGGGGTTCGTCGTCGGTCTCGTCCATCGGCCAGCTGGCGTCAGCCGTGGTCAAGACCCGTCACCCCCGCGATGGTCTTCTCCCCGACGGACACCGCCGGAACGATTCCCTCGGGAAGGTAGACATCCACTCGCGAGCCGAGCCTGATGAGCCCGATCCGCTCCGCCCGGCCCACCTTCGCTCCGACGTTCACGTACGGCACGATGCGACGCGCGACCGCGCCGGCTATCTGGACCAGCTCGATGTCGCCGAGCGCGGTGTCCAGATGCCACACGACCCGCTCGTTCGTGTCGCTGTCCTTGTTGAAGGCGGGCAGGAACCCTCCGGGCATGTGCTGCATCGAGGTGACCGTACCGGCCAGCGGTGCGCGGTTGACGTGCACGTCGAGCGGGCTCATGAAGATGGCCACCCTCGTACGGCCGTCCGGCCACGGGTCGATGCTCTGTACCACGCCGTCCGCGGGCGACAGGATCCGCCCGGTTCCCGGCGTGCGCTCGGGATCGCGGAAGAACCAGAGCATGCCTCCGGTGAGCGCGGTCAGCGGGGCCGCTGCCAGCGCCCAGCGCCGATCACGGCGGCTGAGCAGCGATGTCACAGCGGCAGCGGCCGCGGTAGGAAGCAACCACGGGGAGACGCCACGCGCCAGCCGTACCCGGCCTGGCTGGTGGCTTGCTGAATCGTGGGACACAGGGAACCTTTGTGATGTCTTGCGGCATTAGACCGGTATGTCTACCCGCGCTGGGGCAGGATGCTACCTATCTCTCAGCCCTTATATGGCGGAACGAGACAAGCAAAGCGTCTCACGCGCCAATCCGCTAGCCCTGTTTAGCACTCGCGGGGGTGGTGTTTCCCTTGCTTGCGCGCACGTCACGCCGGGCCTTGATCAGGCTTGCCACGGTAGTGATCACCATGGTGATGCCGATGACCGACAAAGACACCCAGATCGGCACTTCAGGTGCCCACGAAACGCCGCTGGTGTGCAGAGCCTCAGCAATCAGCTTAACCCCGATGAAACCAAGGATGAACGCGAGACCGTAGCTCAGGTAGACCAGTCGCTGGAGCAGACCGCCCAGGAGGAAGTACAGCTGACGCAGGCCCATCAGGGCGAACGCGTTCGCGGTGAAGACGATGAAGGCGTCGGTGGTCAGACCGAAGATCGCCGGAATCGAGTCGAGCGCGAACAGCAGGTCGGTGGTGCCGATCGCGATCATCACGATCAGCAGCGGGGTGACCATTCGCTTGCCGTTGACCTTAACGACGATCTTGGAACCCACGTAGTCGTCGGTGTGGGGCAGCACCCGCCGGGCCCAGCGCAGGACCGCGTTCTCCGCGACCTCGTCATCGTCACGGCCGTGCTGGCGGACGAGCTGCACCGCGGTGTAGATCAGGAACAGGCCGAAGACGTAGAACAGCCAGCTGAAGTTCGCCAGCGCCGCCGCGCCGATGGCGATGAAGATGCCTCGCATGACCAGGGCCATCAGGATGCCGATCAGCAGCACCTTGTGCTGGTGGATCTTCGGCACCGCGAAGCGGGTCATAATGATGTAGAAGACGAAGAGGTTGTCGATGCTTAGGCTGTACTCGGTGAGGTAGCCGGCGAAGAACTGACCTGCGTGGGTCGGCCCGTCGAACACCCACAGGATGATGCCGAAGATCACAGCGAGCGTGACGTAGAAACCGACCCAGAAACCGGCCTGCTTCAGGGAGAACTCTCGTGGCTCACCCCGGTCGACGATCCAGAGATCGAAGGCGAGGACGACGAGAAGACCGCCGATGACGGCGAACCATGCCCAAACAGGAACGCTCACAATGAACTACCCTCCGGCGGAATGCGTGACAAACTGCCGGAGGTCTCTCCCGCCCGCCTGAAAAATGGTGCGGACCGACAGCCCCGGGGGCCTCGTGGGGCGAGGCAGCACCGTGATGACGAGACTGTCACGAAGGGATACTCCCCTCCTCAACCATGTCAGTATAAGCATCCGGCATGGTCTCGCCTAATCCAACCGTGTGGGGCAACCCCTTGTTCCGCTCGCCCCGCGGTCCGCGAGAGATCGCGTCACGCCCTTCGGTCCGCCGGCGGCAAAGTCTCGTAAACCGCCAGTACGGCGTTCACCGCCTGCTCCTCTCCCGGCAGCTCACGACCTCGTCCGGCGGCCGCGCCGGCCAGGGCCCGTACGAGGTCGTCGTCGGCGAGCACCCTGCCGATCGCGTCACGCATCGCGCCGACGTCTCCGTACGGCACCAGCAGCCCGGCGTCGCCCACCATCGCGGGGATCCCACCCACCTCGGTGGCGATGACCGGTGTCCCCGCCCGCAACGCCTCCTGAACGTTGAGCGGCTGCCCCTCCCAGCGGCTGGGCACCAGCAGGGCCCTGGTCACCCGGAGCAGATCCTCGACGTCGCCGCGGTTGCCCAGCAGCCGCACCGGCAGGTTCTCCCTGTCGATCCGTCCCTGCAACGCCCCCCGCAGCGGCCCCTCTCCCGCGACCAGGAACACGGGCCGCCGGGTGAGCTCCTGGGCCCGGCCCTCGCCGAAGGCGCCGGCGACCTCCAGCAGGGTCTCCAGGCCCTTCTGCTGGGCGAGCCTGGCCACCGTCAGGAAGACGGCCCTGTCGCCCGCGCCGAGTTCCTCCCTGATCTCCCGCGGCTCGCGTCCCGTCGGGACCGGCGCGGGCGCGGGGACGACGGCTGCCTCGACGTGCCTCGCGCCCAGTCCGGCCATCCGCTCTCCCAGATCGGGGGAGACAACCAGGATCCGGTCGGCCCGGCGGGCGACGATCCGTTCGAGGAGGCTGTAGACCGCCCCGATCGCGCCGCCCGCGGTGGCGGCGTTGTGCAGGGTCACCACCAGGCCGGTCCCGGTTCCGGTCAGAGCGAGCGCGGCCAGGGCTCCGGCCCTCAGGCCGTGGGCGTGCACGGCGTGCGCCCCGCGCAACGCCCTGAGCGCTCGCATCGCCCGCAGGTCGTTGAGCGGATGAGGCCGATCGGAGATCGGCACGGGCACGAACCGGGCCCCGAGGTCGCCGAACCCGAACGCCTCCTCGGTGCCGGGCGGCCCGGCCACGATCACACGGTGCCCCCCGCGCACCAGCCCTCCCGCCAGCATGGCCACATGCCGTCCGACCCCACCCGCGCTCGTCCCCAGCACGAAGGCCACGCGCGATCCCTGGTCAGCCATCCGAACGGTTCCCTTCTGACGTGGAGACCCGCCGCAGCCGCCCCAGCAGCACCCGGGCGTCGGGCCCGTCGATCACGACGGCCACGGCCGCGAACACCGCCGCGCCGACCGCCGCCGCACCCACCCCGACCGCCACGCACTCCCACCTGGACACCGCGCTGAAGACCTTGGTCACGACCAGCCCGGCGCCCCAGGCCGCGACGCCACCGGCCACGGCGGCGAGCAGGGCGCGCAACATCCCGTCCAGCGCGGAGAGCCCCCTGGCCCTGAGCACGGCGAGCCCCAGCAGCACCCCGCCCACCGTCATGCCGATCGTGCTGCCCAGAGCCAGTTGTCCCACCACCTCCGACGGACGGTCGGCGGCGTGGGCGAGCAGGACCTGGGCCGCGAGCGCGACCCCCCATCCGACCACCGAGGCCGCGGCGGCCGACCGGCCCCTTCCACAGGCGTACAGGACCCGCGCGAGGTGGAACAGGAGGGCGTATCCCAGCAGACCGGGCGCGAAAAGCGTGACGGCCCTGGCCATCTCCTCGATCTCCGCGACTCCTCCGCCGGGCGTGCCCTCCAGGAACACCCGCGACACGGGCACGGCGACCGCCGCCATCACCCCGGCCGCGAGCCCCGTGATCAGCAGGATGACCCGCGTGGTGGACGAGGTCAGGCCGTCGAATCCTGCCGTGTCCCCGTCGGTGGCCCGGGTGGACAGCAGGGGGAAGGAACTGGTGGCGATCGGCACCGCGAGCACCGCGAGGGGAAGCTGGTACAGCGCCCAGGCATAGGTGTAGACGCCCACCGCCCCCTTCCCGCCCAGATCGTTGGCCAGGCGGATCACGATGATCAGCGCCAGTTGCTGCGCGATCAGCACGGCGATGCCGGCGGTCGCGAGCCCCCGCGCCCGGGCCGCGACGCCCGGCGGGAAGGACAGCGAGGGCCGCAGGCGCAGGCCGAGCCTGCTCACCGGGCCGATCACGGTGAACACCATCGCCGCGGCGGCGACCGTGGCGCCGAGCGAGAGCGCCAGCTGTCCCGGAGTGGTGAGATCCGCCAGCTCCTGGGCCCCGCCGTCGCCGATCTGATCGAACACCAGGTAGGAGACGATGATGAGCAGGCTGGAGACCAGCGGCGCCAGGGCCGGGCCCATGAAACGCCGGTGGGCCTGGAGCACGCCGTACAGGACCACCGCGAGCCCGAAGAAGATCATTCGGGGGGCGAACACGACGAGCATGCCCGTGCCGACCCTGACGACCTCGGCCAGGTCGCACGAGTTCGGGTCGCCCAGGAGCAGCACGACGACCGGCCCGGCGAACACGACGATGAGCAGCGTCAGCGGCACCAGGGCGAGCATCACCCAGGTGAGCAGTGCCGAGGTGGTCCGGCCGACCTCCGCCCTGGCCTCGGGGTCCGTATCGGCCCGGGACGCGGCCGAGGCCAGCACCGGCACCACCATCCCGGCCAGCGCACCGCCCGCCACCAGCTCGAAGACGATGTTGGGCACGTAGTTGGCGGTGTTGTAGGCGGTGCTCAGGCAGAGGTTGCCGACGTTCTGCGACTGAAAGAGATAGCGGCTAAATCCGACAATTCGGGCCACCATCGTCACGATTCCGATGAGGAGTGCCGCCCCCGCGACCCCCTGCCCGACCTTGGTGATCATCGGCTGACGGGAGCCTGCTCCACAGGGCGCCGGCCGAGCATGTCGATGCCGTTGAGCACCGGATTACCGGCGATGACGCGGGTGAAACTGATCTTCTCGGAGGCGGCGGTCAGCGCGACCACGGTGCCGAGCACGACCAGACGCCCGGGACGGCCCAGGGTGACGGTGGCGGCCAGGCCGAGAAGCGCGCCCAGCGCGTTGGCCCCCGCGTCGCCCAGCATCGCCCGCTCCCCGAGATCCTCGGACAAAAGCGCGGCCGCGGCGCCCATGGGGAGCGCGGCCAGGGTGGCCGAGACCGGGTCGGCGCGGCGGAGACCCATCGCGAGCACGGGCGCGCCGGCGAGCAGGCCGACCTTGACGGCACGGCCGGGACGCAGGTCGAAGAGATTGGCCAGGTTCGCGCCGCCGGCGACCAGCGCACCGTTGACCACGGTGTCGACGGGGCCGCGGGAGGTGAGGGCCGCGGCGGCCAGGCCCGTCACGCCGATACCGAGGATCTTCACCGCTCCGCTGGTGACCTCGCCCTTGGCCAGGGCGCTCAGGTGTCCCTTGAACCCCTTGGACGACGTCGCGCCGTACAGGTCGTCGTAGGCGCCGAGACCGCCGCTGCCGGCCACGGCCAGCAGTGCGGCCGCGCGGATCCTGGCGGGCAGACCGGGGATCACCGCGGCGGTCACACCGGCGCCCGCGACGAAGGCCGGACCTTCGAGCAGGGTGATCGGCTCGCCTCGGTGGTTCGTCCTGGTCCAGGTCTCCGCGTCACCGACCGGCGGCCTTCGGGTGAAGGCCGCATACGCGGCGCGGGCGGCCACCGCTCCGAGGAGAGCACCGGCCAGAGCACTGAAAAAAGCGCGACGAGCCATCGAGTCATCCTCCGGTGGTGGCCGTGGTGGCCGTGGGGGCCGGGGTTGCGCTGGGCTCGACATTCGCGGCACCGGGGCCGATGCCGTACTGGCCGGCGAGCCCGGACAGTTGCTCCCGCAGAGCGTAGACCATGACGACCCGGCCTGAGGGCATATCGGCGGTGTCGACGGTGGACACCTTCTCCGTGAAGGAGGTCTCCTCGCGGAGCGCGGCGATGGTCCCACCGGCCGCGGCGGAGCCCTGCGTGCCGACCAGCACGGTGCCCTGGCCGGCCTCGTCGAGACCCAGGGCCATCGACACGATCGCGCTCGCCTGCTCGGCCGCGCTCGCCTGCTCCGCGGTGGTCTCCCCCACGTACGGCTCCGCCGGGGCGATCAGCACGGCCAGGTCCGCGTGTTCGGCGGGCTTGTCGGTGACGGTGAGCAGCCCGCCGCGCTGGAACGCGTCAAGCACCCCGGCCGCGGCCGGGTCTTCCTTGCCCACCTGCCCGGGGTCGCTGGTCACGATCGCGCTGGCGAGCACCGCGGCCGCCTTGTCGTACGGCGTGCCCACGGCAGGGAAGATCATCTCTGCGGGCTTGGCCGCGGCGGCCAGCTTGTCGACGAAGGTCGACTGGCTGACGTCAACGTATCGGTCGGCCAGGGTGACCCGGCCGGTCACGCTCGCCCCCGCGTCGAGGATCACCTGCTGCACCGCCTCGCGTACGGCCGTCGTGGCGCCCGGGGCCTCCACGATCACGACACTCTTGCCGATGAGCGCGTCTTTGACGAGCTTGGGGGTGTCGGCGGCGATGACGGCGTCATTGGCCGCCCCGCGCTTCTGCAGCACCTGCACCTCGTCGCGGAGCGCGGTGTTTCCTTCGCGCAACTGGTTGGCGAGGGTCTCGGCCGCGTCTATGGCCGGCTCCTTCAGCAGGGTGGTGCCCAGCACGATGCCCACCGACAGCGCGAGGAAGATCGCGACGATGGAGACGAGGTGATAGCGGAAATCAATCACGAGAACAGTCCGACCAGCCAGAAGATGAAGCCGTTCCAGACGTCGCGGACGCTGTCCAGCCAGATCTTGCCCACCGGAGAGACGATGATCGCCACTCCCATGGTGATCAGCGTGGTGGCGACGAGCAGGAGCAGAGACGGAGTGGAGATCCGGCTGCGATAGAGCCGGCTGACGCCCTTCGCGTCGACGAGTTTGCTGCCCACCCGCAGGCGGGTGAGGAAGGTGCTGGCCATCCCCGAACGGCCCTTGTCGAGGAATTCCACCAGGGTCGCGTGGGTGCCGACGGCGACGATCAGATCGGCGCCCTTGTCGTCGGCGAGCAGCATGGCGATGTCCTCGCTGGTGCCGATCGCCGGGAAGAGCACGGCGGTGCGGCCGAGCTGCTGGACCCGCTCCAGGCCCGGCGCCCTGCCGTCCCGGTAGGCGTGCACGACCAGCTCGGCGCCCGAGAGGAGCACCTTGGTGGAAACCGAGTCGAAGTCGCCCACGATGATGTCCGGCACGTAGCCGGCCTCCATCAGCGCGTCGGCCCCGCCGTCCACTCCGATCATGATCGGGCGGTATTCGCGGATGTACGGACGAAGGGCGGCGATGTCCTCCTTGTAGTGGTAGCCCCGCACCACGATGAGGACGTGACGTCCCTCCATGACGGTCTGGATGTCGGGCACGCCGACCCCGTCGATGAGAAGGTCTCGCTCGCGCTTGATGTACTCCATCGTGTTGGCGGCGAACGCCTCGATCTGGACGGTCAGCCCGGCCCGCGCCTCGATCATCGCGGCCTCGATGGACTCGACCGTCTGCACGTCGCCCTTGCCGACCACCTCGTCGTCGAGGTAGATGACGCCCTCGTGCACCCTGACCAGGTCGCCGTCCTTGACGCGCTCGAACAGCTCGGCGGTCGCGTTGTCGACGAACGGCACCCCGGCATCGACGATGATCTGCGGGCCCAGGTTGGGATAACGGCCGCTGATACCCGCGGCGATGTTGACCACGCCCGCCACTCCGCACGCGACAAGCGCCTCCGCGCTCACCCGGTCAACGTCAACATGATCGATAATCGCGACTTCTCCTGACCGGAGGCGCTTGGTCAGCCCCTTGGTCCGCCGATCGATTCTCGCCACTGCCGTCACCCCGGGAAGGTCCGTGACCTTCCTCCGGCGGAGGTAACCGTTGAGCTTGCGGTGAAGCTCGTCAATCGGCACCTTCATTACGACCATCCTGCCAGAGGGAACGACCAGGAGAGCCAGACACCCGGCGGCGTGTCAGATTCGTCATCGGGATCTCCGGCGATCCTGCTGCCCCAGAACAACCGAAACAGTCCTTACCGCCCCGCCTGTCAATCGCCCTTGTCGGCGGCGGCGATCGCGAGGAGCTCCTCCGCGTGCGCCCGTCCCAGTTCGGAATCCTCAAGACCGGCGAACATGCGCGAGAGTTCCCGTGCCCGGCTGTCCTTGTCGAGCGCGATCACCCCGCTGCGCACCACGCTGCCGTCATCCGCCTTCTCCACGACCAGGTGCTGGTCGGCGAACGCCGCGACCTGGGGCAGATGGGTGACGACGATGACCTGGGCGGTGCGGGCCAGCCGAGCCAGCCGGCGACCGATCTCCACCGCGGCCTTACCGCCCACACCCGCGTCGACCTCGTCGAACACGAACGTCGGCACCGGGTCCGCTCCGGCGAACACCACCTCGATGGCGAGCATCACCCGGCTCAGCTCACCGCCGGAGGCGCCCTTGTTCAGCTGCAGGAGGGGCGAGGCGGGATGCGGCGCCATGCGCAGCTCGATCTCGTCGACGCCGTGCGCGCCGAAGTCGTCGGTGGGGGTCACGATGACCACCACCCGGGCATGCGGCATGGCCAGCGCCGTGAGCTCCTCGGTGACGGCCTGCCCGAATCTCTCGGCCGCCGCTGTCCTGACCCTGGTCAGCTCGGCGGCCAACTCGGTGAGCCGCGCGGTGACCTCCTCGTGCTCACGGGTGAGCTCGCCGATGCGCTCGTCGTCGCCCTCGAGCTCGGCGACACGCAGCGCGGCCTTCGCCGCCCAGTCGAGCACCACACCGGTGTCCTCGCCGTACCTGCGGATGAGGTGGGTGAGCACGGCCTGACGTTCCTGCACCGCCGCGAGCCTGCCCGGATCGGCCTCGACCGACTCGGCGTAGGAGGCCAGGTCGGTGGCGACATCGGAGATCAGGTATCCCGCCTCCGCGAGCCGGTCGGCGATTTCGCCGAGCGTCGGGTCGAAGTCACGCACCGCCTCCACGGCCGTACGAGCCTCGCCGACCAGTGCGATGGCGTCCTGGCTGACCTGCTCGCCGGACATCGGATCGCCGAGCAGCGCCCGGTGCGCCGTCTCCGCCGCGTTTCTGAGGGAGTCGGCGTGAGAAAGCCGCTCCTGCTCCTCGCGGAGCGAGGACTCCTCCCCCGGCTTGGGGTCGGCCTGCTCGACCTCGTTGAGCCCGAATCTGAGCTGGTCGGCCTCCTGGGCTCGCTCCCTGGCCCTGGTCGTCAGCTCGGTCAGCTGCTCCGAGATTCGCTTATGCCGTTTGTAAGCCTGTTCGTAGGCCCGCAGCGGCTTGACCAGTTCCTCGCCCGCGTACCGGTCGAGAGCGGCGCGCTGGCGACTGGGCTGGAGCAGCCGCTGCTGGTCCATCTGGCCGTGCACGGCGACGAGATCCTCGGCCAGGTAGGTGAGCGTTCCGACGGGAACCGTACGCCCGCCCAGCCAGGCGCGGCTGCGCCCCTCGCCGGAGACCGTGCGTGAGATGATCAGCTCGCCGTCCTCGATCTCACCGCCCACGTCCTGGACCTGCTGGGCCACCCGGCCCGCCGGGTCGACCCGGAGCGTGCCCTCGATGGTGGCCTTGTCCGCGCCAGGACGGACCCGCGCGGGGTCGGCCCGGCCGCCGAACAGCAGCCCCAGGCCGGTCACCACCATGGTCTTTCCCGCACCTGTTTCGCCTGTGACCACGGTGAATCCCGGTGATAGCACCAGGACGGCCTCGTCGATCACACCGAGCCCTCGGATGCGGACCTCCTCGACCCTAGGTCGCACTGGTCCCTCCTGTCACATCGAATTCACCGAACATCAGTGCGGTGCGCGGGCACGATCCTACGCTCTTGAGACGTGAATCGTCCGGACGCGCTACGACCTCACACGGCCATGCCATCCCTGGACTGGAAGGTTGAACTTGGCGACCAGCCTGTCGGTGAACGGCGCCCCGGTGTCCTCCAGGCCGTGCAGCCGTGCCAGCCGTACGGGCAGCTCGGCCCGGCGGACCTCGACCCGCGCTCCGGCCGGCAGGTCGAACCTGCGCCGGCCGTCACACCACAGCACTGCCCCCGCCGTGTGCGGCTGAACCTCCATCGCGAGCCTGGACCGGGGGGAGACCACCAGCGGCCGGGAGAACAGCGCGTGAGCGCTGATCGGGACCAGCAGCAGCGCCTCCACCTCGGGCCAGACGACCGGCCCGCCGGCCGAGAAGGCGTACGCGGTCGAGCCGGTCGGCGTGGCGCAGATGACCCCGTCGCACCCCCAGCGCGACAGCGGACGCCCGTCGATCTCGGCGACCACCTCGAGCATCCGCTCGCGCTTCTCCACGGTGGCCTCGTTGAGCGCCCAGCTGTCGGCCAGCACCTGACCGTTGAGACGGGCGGTGACCTCGATGGTCATCCGCTCCTCGACGTCGTAGCGGCCGTCGACCACGCAGTCGACCGCGTCGGACAGGTCCTCCACCTCGGCCTCGGCCAGGAAGCCGACGTGTCCCAGGTTGACGCCCAGCAGCGGCACCCCTGCCGGACGGGCGAGCTCGGCGGCCCGCAGAAGGCTCCCGTCGCCACCGAGAACGATCATCATCTCCGCGTCCTCGACGGCCGCCGACCCCGTGGAGACCACGTCGACGCCCGCACACGCGATCTCCTCCGCCTCGGCCCTCAGGACGCGGACCGTCAGGCCCGCCTTCAGAAGCCTGCCGATCACCATGCGAGCGCTGTCGACAGCCGCTCCTCGCCCGGTGTGGGCGGTGACCAGCACAGTGCGCTTGGCAGTCATATTCCACTCCCTGGTGGCCAAAACTACTGGGGGCCTTCCGCCACCGCTCGCTCGATCTCGGCGACGAGATCCGAGACCGGTGGAGCGCCGTCTCCCTTGCCCAGCCAGATGACGTACTCCACGTTTCCGGCCGGGCCCGGCAGCGGGCTCGCGGTGACGCCCCGCACGATCAGACCGAGCGTTTGCGCGGCTTCGGCCACATCCTGTACGGCTTGCGCCCTCAGCGCGGGATCCCGGACGACCCCGCCCGCGCCGACCCGCTCCTTGCCGACCTCGAACTGGGGTTTGACCAGCATCGCGAAGTCCGCGTGCTCGGCGGCGCATCGGATGAGAGCGGGCAGCACCAGGCGCAGCGAGATGAAGGAGAGGTCACCGACGATCAGGGAGGGCGCCTCACCGACCATGTCAGGGGTCAGTTCCCTGACGTTGACCCGATCCATCACCGTGACCCTCTCGTCGGTCCGCAGGGACCACGCGAGCAGACCGCGTCCGACGTCGACGGCGAGCACGTGCGCCGCGTCGTTGCGCAGCAGCACATCGGTGAAGCCTCCGGTCGAGGCCCCGGCGTCCAGGCAGCGACGCCCCGCGACGGTGAGGCCCCGCGGCCCGAAGGCCTTCAGCGCACCGAGAAGCTTGTGCGCCCCCCTCGACACGTAGTCGGGCCCCTCGGCGGCCTCAGTGACCACGATCGCCGAGGCCGTGTCGACCTGGGTCGCGGGTTTCGCCGCCAGCTGACCACCGACGCTGACCCGGCCGGCCTCGATGAACTGGGCGGCCTGTTCCCTGGATCGGGCCAGTTTCCGGCGCACGAGCTCACTGTCGAGACGTGTCCGCCGGCTCACCGCTGCCGGTCCGGGGTGTCGTCCACCGAGGCGAGCGCCTGCTCCAACCCGGTGAACACCTCCTCGAACACACCCACGTGTGCCGACACGGGCAAGGCCCCGAGCCGGGCGAGCCCGCCCAGCGCGGCGTTCGCCCGCTCGTCGCCTGTCTCTTCCGGCAGGTCTGTCATACGCCCCCTCCGGAGGTGCTTTTCACCGTCTCGATCGTCCCACGGGCACGCGGCACGCGAGCCGCATCACCCATGGATTCCCCGACCGTATCGGAACCCGCGCCGCTCGTCGCCTCGGAACCCGTGTCGCTCATCGCCCCCGTCGTCGCCTCGGCCGCGGCGAGACCGGCCTCCGGCTCCGCCGCGCGGCATCGCGGCCGGTCGGCATCCCCGGAACGAACCGGGCCGCGCGCGTCGCTCAGGCGACCGGCCTCGACCTTGACGATCTTCTTGTGCTCGGTCCGATCGGCCCTGCCCGTCGCGACGAGCTCTCCGGCCGGTTCGCCGACGTGGTCGGACATCTGGGGCCGTCCGGTTTCCTCATAGGTAAGGGGATCGCGAACTATCGCCCGTGCCTTGCTCGTTGTTGTTTCCATGAGACCCGTGGCCCTTTGCACATGCCCCCGCAGCGATTTGAACACCATGGCGGACACCCCCCTTCCGGCTTACCCCCCGCGTGCCGGATTGCGCGTCCCACCCATGTGAAACGCTACCGTCCGTAAGTGCAGAGGTTCGGGCCGGTCCTGAACGGAAGGGAGTGCCACGCGATGGCGAGCGTCGACGAGTGCCGAACGGCATTACGCAAACTCAGCGAGCAGTTCGACGAGGTCGACCAGGAGAGTCGTGCCAGGCACGTGGTCGAACGCAGCATCAGCTGTCACATCAGCGACCTTGGTGTCACCTTTCACGGCCGCATCCATCACGGCGGCCTCGGCCCGTTCGGCGATCTGCCCCCCGCTGACGGCAAACCGGCCGATGTGAAGCTGACCATCGGCAGTGACGATCTCGTTTCCCTGGTCAACGGCGAGCTCGACATGGGAAGGGCCGTGTTCGGCGGCCGGGTCAAGGTCGACGCCAGCTTCGGCGACCTTCTCCGTCTCCGCAAGCTCCTCTGAGGTCCACGCTCCTCTGAGGTCCACGCCGACGGCGAGGGGCGGAGATCCGCCCCTCGCCGTCGGCGTGGACCTCACCGCTTTTCGCCGGCCGTACCTTCACCTGGGCCGACGGAAGACGGGCCGCTTGAAGGATGCTCGCTATCTGGGGGACATCCGCCCTGCGAGCGAGGAGTCGAGCACCGCCTTCACGGCGTCCTCATCCGCCTGCCCGTCGCCGGCGGCCTCCCATGTCGCGGCGGAGGCCGCCCGGAGTCCGTCAATCGGCTTGCCCCCGCCGTCGAGGTGGAGACGACCCCCTTCCCATCGGGCCGTCCACCCCTCGCAGGCCCACCCGCTCTCACCACGTCGCACCTGCGGGTACGGCTGATGCAGAGCCGACAGGCCATCGGCGACATAGGTGGGCCGGTGCCGGGGCGCGGCGGTCAGCAGGTCCAGTGGGGTGGACACTCCGGTCAGCACCAGCAGGCTGTCCACTCCCGCGTTGGTCGCCCCCTCGATATCGGTGTCGAGCCGATCACCGACCACCAGCGGCCGTTTCGACCCGGTCCGCAATATCGACTCGCGATGCAGGGGCGGCTCCGGTTTTCCCGCGACGATCGGCTCCACACCGGTCGCCGCGGCGATGACCCGGGTCATCGCGCCGTTGCCGGGCAGCTCGCCCCGGGCCACCGGCATGGTCAAGTCCTCGTTCGCGGCCACGAACAGGGCGCCCTGCCGTACGGCGAGCGTGCCCTCGGCCAGCAGGCCGTACGAGAGATCGGGCGCGATTCCCTGGACCACCGCGACGGGCGCGTCCATGGCGGTGCTGACCGGACGCAGGCCGTGGACACGCAGGGCGCTGCGCAACCCCATTCCGCCGACCACCAGCACCGCCGCCCCCGGCTCGACCCGCTCGGCCACCAGCCGTGCGGCCGCCTGGGCCGAGGTGACCACGTCATCGGGAGTCGCCGGGGCCCCGAGTGCGCTCAGGTGCTGGGCGATGGCGCCGGGGGTGCGTGAGGCGTTGTTGGTCACGTAGGCGAGCCGCACGCCGCGTTCCGCCGCCAGCCGTAATGCCTCTGGAGCCCCCGGCACGGCGTTACGCCCGAGATACACCACCCCATCTAGATCAAGGAGAAGGGTGTCGTACGGGTAGATCAGCGCTTTTATGTCCACTGACCCATTTCATCACCCACCCGGATCACATCCGCCGGGCGCGCAATGTGGCGCGGACACTTTTCAGCGCCGACACGTAGTGTCGATGATCAGGCCGCATGGCGACGGCGATGGCCAGGGGTTCCTGCGCCCCCTTCATGTCTCCGGTTCGCCACAGAGCGAGACCGAGTCCGAAATAAGCGTAATCCTCGGCCGGATTGGCGTCGATGATCCAGCGAAAGCTGTCGGCGGCATCGGCGTACTGCCGTGAGTTGAACTGGGCGCGGGCGAGCGCCTCACGGATGCTCCGCGACTCCGGCTCCGCCTCGACCGCACGCTCCAGCAGTGCGGCGGCCGCCGCGGGGCTGCCCTCCGCCAGAAGTTTCATCCCTCGTTGGAACCATTCGTATACGTCCCCGACCGGAGCGCCCGTCTCAGGGCTGGGGGAATCAGACGGACCACTACGTCCTTGGACCATTGTGTGAGGCCTCCTTCATCGACAGACGACAGATCTGACCGATTCCCTGACGGACCAAGCGCCACCGCGCCATCGGGGTGGCCCCTGGACGTTTCAGGCCTTTATGGCAGCATGCCCCCTATGGCGAATCCTGAACTGCCGGTGCCCGATGGGCTGGTGCTACGCCCGTTTCACGGCGTACGGTTCACGGTCAACGATCTGGCCGAGGTAACTTCCCCGCCTTACGACCTCATCGGAGAAGCCGATGTGCGAGCTCTGCTCGATGCTCATCCCAACAACGTGGTGCGCCTGATCCTTCCCGGCACCGACCGTCACCGGTACGCCGAAGCGCGGAAAACCCTTGATGACTGGCTCTCCTCCGGAGTTCTCGCCGCCGACGAGACACCCGCGGTGTACGTCTACGAACAGTCCGGCCCGGGGGTCCTGCAGCGCGGTCTCATCGGCGACGTCGGCCTGGCCGGTCCCGAACTTCGCATCATCCTGCCGCACGAGAACGTGATGCCGGGACCGGTCGCCGACCGGCTGGCCCTCATGCGCACGACCGAGGCGAACCTGGAACCCATCTTCCTGCTCTACGACGGCACGGACGGCGCCGCCACCCGCCTCGTCGATCAGATCGCAGGCACCCGCCCCCCACTGATGGAGACGGAGACCCGCGACGGGATCAGGCACCGGCTGTGGGCCATCACCGACTCCGGCGAACTCGCCTCCCTCGACGCCGACCTCCGTCCCCGTCAGGCCCTCATCGCGGACGGTCACCACCGCTACGCCACCTACCTCGCACTTCAGCGCGAACACCACGCCGCGACCGGCGGCGACAGCACAGAGATTACGCCTGGTCTCCCCGTGGAACCAGGGCCGTGGGATTTCGGTCTCGCGCTCCTGGTGGACTCCAGCTCCTATCCGCCGGACCTTAAGGCCATCCACCGGGTCATCCCCGGCCTGCCGCTCGAAGACGCGCTGGCCAGGGCCAGAGGCTCATGGCAGGTGCACGATCACACGGACCTCGCCGAAGGTCTGATCGCGCTGGAGGACGCCACAGGACCGGCCTACCTGTTGTCCGCCGGAGATTCCGCGCACCTGCTCACCCACCCGGATCCGACTCAGCTTGAGCACGCCATGCCGGCCGAGCGCTCGGCCGGGTGGCGCGCGCTCAACACCTCCATCCTCGCGGAGTTCCTGCTCCCCAAGGTCTGGGGGATGCGCGACGACGAGCAGGCGGTGCGGATCGTGCACCATGATCCGAAGACCGCGGTACGGATCGCGCAGGAGTCAGGAGGGACAGCGGTGCTGCTGAATCCCCTGGCCGTCGACGACGTGCTCTCGGTCGCGGCCCACGGGGAGCGGGTGCCGCGCAAGTCCACCTCCTTCGGCCCCAAGCCCCGCACCGGGCTGGTCCTGCGCACGTTCACGCTTGACTGAGCTCTCGCGATCCGGGTTTTCCCTCCGGTCCCTTGAACCTCTCACGACACTTGGCCCTCGTGCCGAACGATCGGGAAACGGTGGGCCTCGGCTGAGCTGTCATGGGCGCTCGTCACCCGGGGGACGAGGCTTCCAGACGTCGCGGGACGGGCGTCGGCCCGCCGTCTCCGGTGGGATGCGCCGGCGCCGGACCGGCGAGCTGGGGCGCCTCCTCCTCCCCGGCCATGGCGCCCCTGGCACGCAGGAGTGAGCGCACCGGCCTCGGCGGGGCCGGCTGCGGAACCAGGCCGTCCTCGTCACCGTTCAGGACCGCGGCGGCCTGCCGTTCGAGGCGTCTTCCCGAGCTCACCTCGACCTCGTAGCCGGACGCCTTGGACCCCTCACTCCCCCACCAGCGGCGACGCAACGAACCCACCACTTCGACCATGTCGTCCGGCAGCCAGTCGGCCGCGGCCACAGTGACCTCGGGCTCGAATGACATGCAGGGAATGGTGTCCACCCGGCCGCCACGGCCGCGGTGCTGCCTCCGGACGATCAGTCGCCAGGTGCCGAGCGTGCTTCCGCTCTGCAGCGACCTGATGTGCACCGCTTCGGGCAGGCGGCCCACCAGCACGACCTCGTTGCGATCCATCGAATCCTCCTTCGATCTCTGCTGATCGAGGATGACTCTCTACGATGTGAGCTATGCCGGAATGGCCGAATGCCATTCTGGGGACGCCGGTTCCAGTTCTGAGGTGGCCTGTGGACAACATCACCGCCCTCGGCGGAGACGTCTATGAGATCGACACAAGGATGGCCGGATACTCCGGTATCACGGCGGGTTATCTGATTCTCGGAGACCGTCCCTGTCTGGTGGAGACAGGGACCTCCACCTCCGCCCCCGTGGTGCGCGACGCCCTGACCTCCCTGGGCGTCGGCGCGGGCGACCTCGCCACGGTCGTTGTGACGCACATCCATCTGGATCACGCCGGTGGGGTCGGCGACATCGCCGGGTTCTACCCCGAGGCGGAGATCGTGGTCCATGAGAAGGGCGCCCGGCACCTCGCCGATCCATCCCGGTTGATGTCCAGCGCCCGGATGGTCTGGGGCGACAAGCTGGACACGCTGTTCGGCGAGCTCTCCCCCACCGAACCCTCGCGGATCCGTGCGCTGGGCGACACCGGAGTCGTCGATCTCGGCAACGGGCGCATGCTGAGCAGCCACTACTCCCCCGGGCACGCCAAACACCATGTGGGATTGATCGACTCGGGCACCGGCGACCTCTACGTCGGCGACGCCGCCGGGGTCTACCTGCCGCAGACGGGCGACCTGCGCCCCGCCACACCGCCACCGGACTTCGACCTGCAGACCGCGCTGGACTCGATCGCCCTGTTCGAGGCACTGGGCCCGCAACGACTCCTCTTCAGCCACTACGGGCCGGTCACGGACGTGGAGGAGACCCTGGGGCGTTCCGCGGAGGAACTACGCATCTGGGTCGACCTGACTCGTCAGGCCCACTCGCAGGGAATGGACCTGGACCACGCGGTGGCCATGGTCAGGGAACGCACGCAAGAACGTTACGCGGCGCTGAAAGCCGACGAGGCCACCGCCGAGCGGTTCGAGTTGCTCAGCGGTGCCCCGTCCAACGTGGCCGGAATCCTGCACTGGCTGGATCGAGTCCAACCGTAGAAAGCCCGGTTGTCCCGTCTTGGGTGAGCCCGTTCATTCACCCAAGACGGGCACGCGACTACTTCTTCTCGACCTTGTCCGGGCCCTCGTCCTCGTCCTCGTCGTCGTCGTCGTCCTCGTCGTCGATATTGGCGGGATCGCTGAGGATGTCGCCGAAATCAGGCTCGATGAAGGCCGGGCCGACACCTGCTTCGACCTTCTCCGGCTTCTCTTCGGCCTTCTGCTCCACGGGGGGAGACTGGACTTCGGGAGCGTTGTCGATGACGGGCTCGTCCTCCTCGTCATCGAGGTCGTCATCGCTTTCGATCTGCTCGTCGAGGGTGGCGACATCGTCGATGTCGACGTCGAGTTCGTCGTCGATATCCGCCTCCCCCTCGTCGTCGTCCTCGTCGTCGTCCTCGTCATCGCCGAGTTCGTCGTTGACGAGCTCGCCGTCCTCGCCGTCCTCGTCTTCTTCGAGGTCTTCGATCACGGCGCCGGTCAACTCCGCGTAGCGCTCGGCGGCGTCGGTCTCACCGTCCTCGTCGAAGGCCATCGAACGACCGAACCACTCGGCGGCGGGACCTTCATGACCCGCTTCCGCCAGGGCGTCGGCGTAGGCGAAGGCGAGGCGAGCCGACCAGGGCTGCGGACGAGTGTCACGCAGCTCGGGCAGGCGCTGGAGGGTGATGACCGCGGCGTCCTTCTGCCCGAGATCCCGGCGAGCGCCGGACTCCACGATGGCGAGCTCGATCTTGCCCATACGGTCGAGGTGCTCGGCCTCCTTGGAGCGGACCAGGTCAAGCGCACGCTCAGGACGGCCGAGACCGCGCTCGCAATCCGCCATGACCGGCAGGAACGCGTCAGAACCCGTCATACGACGGGCGGCTCGCAGGTCGCTGAGCGCCTCGGCGAAGTGCCCCGCATGATAGGCGGCGATACCGACGGCCTCGCGGATCACACCGATCCTGGCCGCGAAGCGACGGGCAACCTTGGTGTGCTCGTACGCCTCCTCGGCGTTGCCGTCGCCAAGGGCCCGCTCGGCCGCCACGAGGTGACGGGAGATCAGGTCGGCGAGATCGAGCGGAAGGGAACGCAGCTCTTCGCGGATCTCCTTGTCGAGCTCCTCCGCGGTGATGTCCGGCGCGAGGGGAGGCAGTTCTTCACGCTCCCGGCTCGGAGCCTCATCGCGGCTGTTAGGCCGTTCGTCCCGGCTGTAACGGGTACGGGAACCATCGCCTTCACTGCGGAATCCACCGTCGCGGTAACCGGAGGGGCGTCCACCACGGTCATCGCGGTTGAAGGAAGGACGATCGCCGCCACGATCGTCGCGGTTGAAGGGAGGCCTGTCCCCACCGCGGCTGTCGCGGTTGAACGGAGGACGGTCACCACCACGGTTATCCCGATTAAACGGAGGACGGTCACCGCCACGGCTGTCGCGATTGAACGCCGGTCGGTCACCGCCACTGCCGCCGTACTGGCTACGGGACTGGTCACGGTCACCGTAACGCGGACCACTTTCACGCGGCCCGGAAGGCCTCTGCCCACCACCGAAACGATCGTCGCGGTTGAACGCGGGACGATCACCCCCACGGCTGTCCCGGTTGAACGGAGGACGGTCACCACCACGGTTATCCCGATTAAACGGAGGACGGTCACCGCCACGGTTGTCGCGGTTGAAGGGAGGCCTGTCCCCACCGCGGCTGTCGCGGTTGAACGGAGGACGATCACCGCCACGGTTATCCCGATTGAACGGAGGCCTCTGCCCACCACCGGAACGGTCATCACGGTTAAACGGGGGACGATCACCCCCACGGTTATCCCGGTTGAACGCGGGACGGTCACCACCACGATCGTCGCGGTTGAACGCCGGCCTGTCACCACCACGGTTATCCCGATTGAACGGAGGCCTCTGCCCACCACCGGAACGATCGTCCCGGTTGAACGGAGGACGGTCGCCCCCACGGCTGTCGCGGTTGAACGGAGGACGGTCACCACCACGGTTATCCCGATTAAAGGGAGGACGGTCCCCGCCACGGCTGTCGCGGTTGAACGGGGGACGGTCACCACCACGGTTATCCCGATTGAACGCGGGACGGTCCCCACCACGGTTATCGCGATTAAACGGGGGACGGTCCCCACCACGGTTATCCCGATTGAACGCGGGACGGTCCCCACCACGGTTATCCCGGTTGAAGGGAGGCCTCTGCCCACCACCGGAACGGTCATCACGGTTAAACGGGGGACGGTCGCCGCCACGGCTGTCGCGGTTGAACGCCGGTCGGTCACCGCCACTGCCGCCGTACTGGCTACGGGACTGGTCACGGTCACCGTAACGCGGACCACCTTCACGCGGCCCAGAAGACCTCTGCCCACCACCGGAACGATCGTCACGGTTGAACGGAGGACGATCACCACCACGGTTATCCCGATTGAACGCGGGACGGTCACCGCCACGGCTGTCACGGTTGAACGGAGGACGATCACCACCGCGGTTATCCCGATTGAACGGGGGCCTCTGCCCACCACCGGAACGGTCATCACGGTTGAACGGGGGACGGTCGCCACCACGGCTGTCACGGTTGAACGGGGGACGATCACCGCCGCGGTTATCCCGGTTGAAGGGAGGCCTTTCGCCCCTATCACGAGACCCGTACGAACCGCCCGAATTCCCTTCACGGCGCTCGCCATATCGGGGGCCATCACCCGGCCGCCCCCTGTCACTGCCTGCGCGGTCGCCGCGCTGGCCTCCCCTATCACCGTATCCGCGGCTTTCGCCTTCTTCGCGTCGGCCTGCGTCGTCGCGCCCGTTATCACTGTTCACTTCTGGTCCATTCGTTTGCTCACTCGGCGAGCGCGTCCCGTCTCCTCATATGGATGGGACGATTCGCTGTGCGGGCGGTCTCCGGCCGCGGGGTGCGCCCCGTTCGCTATCGCTGCCCCGCCCTATCGTGGTCTGGCGCGACGAAGGCCATCCTCGGTGGGATGGCCCGGCCCCTCCAGCCTAGCAAGCTCACGAAAGTCCACACGCCTTATCCCTTGTGTATCCCTTATGCCCACAGGCGATCATGCACCCTGAAGTCAGCCATCAGGCATACTCGGCACCCACGTCAGCCGAGGGATGAGCCCCCACATCGCAGCCCGTTAACTCGGACGACGAGCCGGCGGTAGTCCCCCTCCGATACTGAGCGGGTGGCAGTGAGCGCCAGGCCTGGCTCAGTTCGCGAAGCCGTCCAGAGCAGCAGGAACCGCCTTGGCCATGGTACTGCTGCCGGTATGCCCCGAATCATCCACTACAACGAGCCGTGCATCAGGCCAGGCCTGGGCCAACTGCCAGGCGTTCTCCAGGGGGCAGCCCAGGTCGAAGCGTCCGTGGACAAGCACGCCCGGGATGCCGGCCAGCATGTACGCATCGCGCAACAAGATGCCTTCCTCCAGCCAGGCGGCGTTGGAGAAATAGTGAGCGCAGATGCGGGTGAAGGCCAGCAAATCTGCCTCTGGCCGGTCGCTGTAGGCGTTCGGCTTGCCGTTGACCTCCAGGGAGATCACCGCGTCCTCCCAGTCCGCCCAGTCGTGAGCGGCCTTGGCGCGTACGGCGAGGTCGGGGTCGGACATGAGCCGTGCGTAGGCGGCCAGCAGGTCACCGTCGCGTTCGGCCTCGGGAACGCCCTCGCGGAAGCGCTGCCACTGCTCGGGGAAGAAACGGCCCACACCGTGGTAGAGCCAGTCGATCTCAGAGCGGCGGGTCATACTGACCCCGCAGATGACCATCTCCGACACCCGCGTCGGGTGAGCTTCGGCGTAAGCAAGCATCAGCGTGGATCCCCACGATCCGCCATAGAGCAACCATCGGTCGACTTCGAGATGCTCGCGCAACCGTTCCATGTCAGCGACCAGGCGCTGGGTGGTGTTGGTGCTCAGATCGGCGGCCGGGTCGCTGGCGTGCGGCAGACTCCGACCGCAGTTGCGCTGATCGAACAGGATGATGCGGTAGCGCTCGGGATCGAATCCGCGGCGTTGACCAGGCGTACAGCCCGCGCCGGGACCGCCGTGGACGACGAGCGCGGGCTTACCCTCGGGGTTGCCGCAGACCTCCCAGTAGACGAGGTGGCCGTCACCGGTATCGAGGTGCCCATGGTCGTAGGGCTCGATCGGGGGATACATCGCTCCAAGATACAAGCGCCACCGAAGGCCCAGACCGGGAAGCGGTCCACCCTCTGGAAATGCATCCCAAGAGAGGAAAAGCCCTCAAGGGGACCCCCGGGAAAAGCCCTCAACGAAAAAAAGGGGGCTGAAAATGAAAGAAGGGCCACCCCGCATGGGGTGACCCTTCTTATCAAAGATTGTCCGGCGGCGACCTACTCTCCCACACCGTCCCCGGTGCAGTACCATCGGCGCTGAAGAGCTTAACTTCCGGGTTCGGAATGTAACCGGGTGTTTCCCCTTCGCCATAACCGCCGTAACACTATGAAACTATCAACACCACACACCCCCACCAACTCTGCCGTGGGGGGCGGTGTTTGCTGTTTCAGAATCACATAGTGGACGCGGGCAACACTGCCCTCCTACCAACCAACCCCAGCGGTCACGCGCTGCTCCGGACCCGGCGAAGGATACAGAGCGCAGCGACAACCACCATCGGTTGACCTTCAGAGCACGATTGCTTTGTGGTCAAGTCCTCGGCCTATTAGTACCGGTCAGCTCCACACGTTACCATGCTTCCACCTCCGGCCTATCAACCCGGTCGTCTCCCGGGGGCCTTACCCACTCACGTGGTGGGAGACCTCATCTCAAGGCGAGCTTCCCGCTTAGATGCTTTCAGCGGTTATCCCTTCCGAACGTAGCCAACCAGCCATGCTCCTGGCGGAACAACTGGCACACCAGAGGTTCGTCCGTCCCGGTCCTCTCGTACTAGGGACAGCTCCTTTCAAGTCTCCTGCGCGCGCAGCGGATAGGGACCGAACTGTCTCGCGACGTTCTAAACCCAGCTCGCGTACCGCTTTAATGGGCGAACAGCCCAACCCTTGGGACCTACTCCAGCCCCAGGATGCGACGAGCCGACATCGAGGTGCCAAACCATCCCGTCGATATGGACTCTTGGGGAAGATCAGCCTGTTATCCCCGGGGTACCTTTTAGCCGTTGAGCGACGGCGCTTCCACATGCCACCGCCGGATCACTAGTCCCAGCTTTCGCTCCTGCTCGACCCGTCGGTCTCACAGTCAAGCTCCCTTGTGCACTTACACTCGACACCTGATTACCAACCAGGCTGAGGGAACCTTTGGGCGCCTCCGTTACTCTTTAGGAGGCAACCGCCCCAGTTAAACTACCCACCAGACACTGTCCCTGATCCGGATCACGGACCGAAGTTAGACGTTCAAAACGACCAGAGTGGTATTTCACCAATGACTCCACCACCACTAGCGTGATAGCTTCAAAGTCTCCCACCTATCCTACACAAGACGTTCCAAACGCCAATGTCAAGCTGTAGTGAAGGTCCCGGGGTCTTTCCGTCCTGCTGCGCGTAACGAGCATCTTTACTCGTAGTGCAATTTCGCCGGGTCTGCGGTTGAGACAGCGGGGAAGTCGTTACGCCATTCGTGCAGGTCGGAACTTACCCGACAAGGAATTTCGCTACCTTAGGATGGTTATAGTTACCACCGCCGTTTACTGGCGCTTAAGTTCTCAGCCTCGCACACCGAAGTGCGCTAACCGGTCCCCTTAACGTTCCAGCACCGGGCAGGCGTCAGTCCGTATACATCGTCTTACGACTTCGCACGGACCTGTGTTTTTAGTAAACAGTCGCTTCCCCCTGGCCTCTGCGACCCCCACCAGCTCACAAAGCAAGTCTGATCACCAGCGGAGGCCCCCCTTCTCCCGAAGTTACGGGGGCAATTTGCCGAGTTCCTTAACCACAGTTCACCCGATCGCCTTGGTATTCTCTACCTGACCACCTGAGTCGGTTTGGGGTACGGGCCGCCACGACACTCACTAGAGGCTTTTCTCGGCAGCATAGGATCACCCACTTCGCCACAATCGGCTCGGCATCACATCTCAGGATTACATGAGAGGCGGATTTGCCTACCTCTCTCCCTACATGCTTACCCCAGGACTACCATCGCCTGGGCTGGGCTACCTTCCTGCGTCACCCCATCGCTTACCTACTACCAGTTCAGGCCAGGCGTTCAGCCTCACCCCTACACACCCCGAAGGATGCAAACGAGGGACTTAAGGACCCTTAGTATCACTGGATTCAGTATTGGCGCATCGTAGCGGGTACGGGAATATCAACCCGTTGTCCATCGACTACGCCTGTCGGCCTCGCCTTAGGTCCCGACTTACCCTGGGCGGATTAGCCTGGCCCAGGAACCCTTGGTCATCCGGCGCAGAAGTTTCTCACTTCTGATTCGCTACTCATGCCTGCATTCTCACTCGCACGGCCTCCACGACTAGATCACTCTGCCGCTTCGCCGGCCGCACGACGCTCCCCTACCCATCCACACACCTAAACCACAAAGGCTCAGCATACGTGTGAATGCCACGACTTCGGCGGTGTACTTGAGCCCCGCTACATTGTCGGCGCGGAATCACTTGACCAGTGAGCTATTACGCACTCTTTCAAGGGTGGCTGCTTCTAAGCCAACCTCCTGGTTGTCACTGCGACTCCACATCCTTTCCCACTTAGCACACGCTTAGGGGCCTTAGTCGGTGGTCTGGGCTGTTTCCCTCTCGACTACGGAGCTTATCCCCCGCAGTCTCACTGCTGCGCTCTCACTTACCGGCATTCGGAGTTTGGCTGACGTCAGTAACCTTGTCGGGCCCATTAGCCATCCAGTGCTCTACCTCCGGCAAGAAACACGCAACGCTGCACCTAAATGCATTTCGGGGAGAACCAGCTATCACGGAGTTTGATTGGCCTTTCACCCCTAAACACAGGTCATCCCCCAGGTTTTCAACCCTGGTGGGTTCGGTCCTCCACGCGGTCTTACCCGCGCTTCAACCTGCCCATGCCTAGATCACTCCGCTTCGGGTCTACAGCATGCGACTCAAACGCCCTATTCAGACTCGCTTTCGCTACGGCTCCCCCACACGGGTTAACCTCGCCACACACCATAACTCGCAGGCTCATTCTTCAAAAGGCACGCAGTCACATCACAAACAAAGCAAGCTTTGTTTACGCTCCTACGGCTTGTAGGCACACGGTTTCAGGTACTATTTCACGACCCCTCACCGGGGCGCTTTTCACCTTTCCCTCACGGTACTTGTTCACTATCGGTCATCAGGGAGTATTTAGGCTTACCAGGTGGTCCTGGCAGATTCACACAGGATTTCTCGGGCCCCGTGCTACTTGGGATCCCCTCAAACAGTCCAACCGATTTCGCCTACCCGACTCTCACGGTCTGTGGCGCCCCTTCCCAGAGGCTTCGACTATCGAAAGGATTTTTTACTGTCTACGAGAACGGCAGTCCCCGTCAGAGGGTCCCACAACCCCGCCCGCGCAACGCCTGCCGGCTATCACACGCGAACGGTTTAGCCTGTTCCGCTTTCGCTCACCACTACTCACGGAATCACTATTTGTTTTCTCTTCCTACGGGTACTGAGATGTTTCACTTCCCCGCGTTACCACCAACCGCCCTATACATTCAGGCGGAGGCAACACCACATGACTGGTGCTAGGTTTCCCCATTCGGACATCCCCGGATCAACGTCTGGTTGGCGACTCCCCGGGGCTTAACGCAGCCTCCCACGTCCTTCATCGGCTCCTGATGCCAAGGCATCCACCGTGTGCCCTAAAAAACTTGGCCACAAAGATGCTCGCGTCCACTATGCAAATCTCAAACAACAAACAGCGACCGTATCCACCCCACCACCAGACACCCACACCCCCGCGAAGAGGTGATGAGCCGATGTGGCAGGAGAACAGTCCCGCAAACGAGGAACCAATGACCTACCCGCATCCCGCGGCCAACGCCGCGAGGCAGGCATCAAGGCCACCACCCGACGGCGGTGACCTCGACGTGGCCCGTTTCCTCAGGACCCAACAGTGTGTCCGAACCCATCCGTGCTCCCTGAGCGGTCTTCCCACTCCCGTCCCCCCACAGGGGTTCAGGCGGTACCAACCGACCCGGGCGAGACCCAGATCATCCGATTAGCCAGTGCTCCACTAATGAGCGTGTCACGCAGGAAACATTCGCCCCTGACCGTGACGTAGACCCCGCAGCTTGCGCTGCACGGTCGGTGCTCCTTAGAAAGGAGGTGATCCAGCCGCACCTTCCGGTACGGCTACCTTGTTACGACTTCGTCCCAATCGCCAGCCCCACCTTCGACCGCTCCCCCCAGCAAGCTGGTTGGGCCACGGGCTTCGGGTGTTGCCGACTTTCGTGACGTGACGGGCGGTGTGTACAAGGCCCGGGAACGTATTCACCGCAGCGTTGCTGATCTGCGATTACTAGCGACTCCGACTTCATGGGGTCGAGTTGCAGACCCCAATCCGAACTGAGACCGGCTTTTAGGGATTCGCTCCACCTTGCGGTATCGCAGCCCTCTGTACCGGCCATTGTAGCATGTTTGCAGCCCAAGACATAAGGGGCATGATGACTTGACGTCATCCCCACCTTCCTCCGAGTTGACCCCGGCAGTCTCCAATGAGTCCCCAACCACCCGAAGGTGTTGCTGGCAACATTGAACAAGGGTTGCGCTCGTTGCGGGACTTAACCCAACATCTCACGACACGAGCTGACGACAGCCATGCACCACCTGTCACCCGATCCGAAGAGGCACCCATCTCTGAGTGTTTCCGGGCAATGTCAAGCCTTGGTAAGGTTCTTCGCGTTGCGTCGAATTAAGCAACATGCTCCGCCGCTTGTGCGGGCCCCCGTCAATTCCTTTGAGTTTTAGCCTTGCGGCCGTACTCCCCAGGCGGGGCGCTTAATGCGTTAGCTACGGCGCGGAAACCGTGGAAGGTCCCCACACCTAGCGCCCAACGTTTACAGCGTGGACTACCAGGGTATCTAATCCTGTTCGCTCCCCACGCTTTCGCTCCTCAGCGTCAGGTAAGGCCCAGAGAACCGCCTTCGCCACCGGTGTTCCTCCTGATATCTGCGCATTTCACCGCTACACCAGGAATTCCGTTCTCCCCTACCTACCTCTAGCCAGCCCGTATCGAATGCAGACCTGGAGTTAAGCCCCAAGCTTTCACACCCGACGTGACAAGCCACCTACGAGCTCTTTACGCCCAATAATTCCGGACAACGCTTGCGCCCTACGTATTACCGCGGCTGCTGGCACGTAGTTAGCCGGCGCTTCTTCTGCAGGTACACGTCAACTTCGTCCCTGCTGAAAGAGGTTTACAACCCGAAGGCCGTCATCCCCCACGCGGCGTCGCTGCGTCAGGCTTTCGCCCATTGCGCAATATTCCCCACTGCTGCCTCCCGTAGGAGTCTGGGCCGTGTCTCAGTCCCAGTGTGGCCGGTCGCCCTCTCAGGCCGGCTACCCGTCGTCGCCTTGGTAGGCCGTTACCCCACCAACAAGCTGATAGGCCGCGAGTCCATCCCTGACCGAAAAACTTTCCACACCCACCCCATGCGAGGAGGTGTCGTATCCGGTATTAGACCCAGTTTCCCGGGCTTATCCCAGAGTCAGGGGCAGGTTACTCACGTGTTACTCACCCGTTCGCCGCTCGAGTACCCCGAAGGGCCTTTCCGCTCGACTTGCATGTGTTAAGCACGCCGCCAGCGTTCGTCCTGAGCCAGGATCAAACTCTCCAAACAATGTCTGAAAAAGTTCACCCCAGCTGAAAGCACCCACCCCTCACACAAGAGGGGCGCGTGTATCAACCAAAGGAATCCGTCCCCCACCCGCAAAAGGTGGGATGAACGGGGTTGTGCATCATGCACTGGCTTTTAACACACTGTTGAGTTCTCAAGAAACGGACGCGTACACCGGAGTGAATCAGAACCCGCAGGGCCCGACCATCCGGGGCGTTCGTTGTGTTTTCTGTTGTGCTGTGTTCGTTTCTGTGTTCCGATCTTAGCAGGCCCGCCCGGTCCGAGTGAAATCGGCGCTTGCGCATCCGTTTCCATCGAACCCGCGAAATCCGCTAGGATCTCGACCACCCTGTTTCCAGGGCAACCCTCTAAACCTACCGTGACATCCAGGCCGTGCCAAATCAACCGATTTTCCGGTGATCAACACAGAGGCCGAACGCTCAGGTTCGTTCAGTGAGGGGCTCCCTGGGGCCCGTCCGCTGATTCAGCGTCCGGCTCGCTCCCAGGGCATTGAGAACATTAGGCGGCCCTCGTAACCCCGTCAAATCAGCTACATCGCAAGAACGTGCAGGTCAGCGCCGTTTCTCAGGAAAACCCGCACCGTTCGCTACCGGAACGTTACCCGCTGAACGACCAACGCCCCGGCCGAAACCGGGGCATTGACCAGCTGACAAGCACATCGCGCCAAGAACAGGACCTCAGTCCCGCGAAGGCATCAGACCGCGACGACCTCGATACCGCCGACGGAACGCTTGCCCCGGCGCAGCACCAGGAAGCGGCCGTGCAACAGGTCGTCCGCAGAGGGCACGTATGTCTCGTCGGTGACCTTGACGTTGTTGAGGTAGGCGCCGCCCTCCTTCACCGCGCGACGGGCCTCGGACTTCGAGTTGACCAGACCGCTCGCGGCGAGCAGGTCGACGATCGACGCGCCCAGCCCCGGTACCTCGGCACGCGGCACCTCGGCGAGGGCCTCCCCCAGGGTTCGCGCGGGCAGCTCCTCCAGCGAGCCCTGACCGAACAGAGCCGCCGAGGCCGCGATCACCGCGTCACACTCCTCGGCGCCGTGCAGCAGCGTGGTGAACTCCTTGGCGAGCGCGCGTTGGGCCGCACGCGCGGCGGGCCGCTCGGAGGACTCCTTCTCCAGCTCCTCGATCTCCTCACGAGACCTGAAGCTGAAGATCTTGAGGAACCTCACCACGTCGCGGTCGTCGGAGTTCAGCCAGAACTGGTAGAACGCGTACGGCGAGGTCATCTCCGGGTTGAGCCAGACCGCGCCGCCGGCCGTCTTGCCGAACTTGGTCCCGTCAGCCTTGGTGATCAGCGGCACGGTGAGGGCGTGCACATGGTTTCCGGTCACCCGGCGGATGAGGTCGGTTCCCGCGGTGATGTTGCCCCACTGGTCGCTGCCGCCGATCTGCAGTGTGCAGCCGTACCGCCGGTTCAGCTCCAGGTAGTCGTTGGCCTGCAGGATCTGGTAGCTGAACTCGGTGTAGCTGAGCCCGTCGCCACCGAGGCGGGCGGAGACCGACTCCCGGGCGAGCATGCGGTTGACCGGGAAATGCTTGCCGACGTCGCGAAGGAAGTCGATCGCGGACATCCCCTCGGTCCAGTCGAGGTTGCTGACCAGGATCCCGGACTCCTCATCCGAGAAGTCGATGAACTTCTCCACCTGGACACGGATTCTCGCGACCCATTCGGCGACGACCTCGGAGGAGTTGAGCGAGCGCTCGGTGCTCCGGCCGCTGGGATCGCCGATCAGCCCCGTCGCGCCGCCCACCAGGCCGATGGCCCGGTGGCCCGCCCGCTGCAGGCGGGTGAGGGCCAGCAACGGGACCAGGTTTCCGACGTGGAGCGAGGGCGCGGTCGGGTCGAAGCCGCAATAGACCGTGATCGGACCCTCGGCCATCGCCGCGCGCAAGGCGTCGATATCGGTGGACTGCGCGATCAGGCCGCGCCAGGCGAGGTCATCCAGAATGTCGGTCACGATCCTTGCTTTCCAATGCTCGAAGGGACATATACCGCTGTCGTACTACCCTGCCCGATCACTGCCTCGTTCCGCCACCCGAAAACTCTCCCTCGGACAAGGCGACCAGCGGGTATGCGCCTACCGGCGGCGAGGGACGTGCGGCCGGTACGGCGAGACGGTGCGATCTCCGTCGATCCAGAAGCGCCACGGCGTCTCCCTGCCCGTCGAGACCCCGGTGCGCGGCCCGGACATGATCGACCCCGCCTCGGCCGGCGTGCCTGCCCGGATGGAGATCGGACCGGGCACGCAGGCGTCAAGCCCGTTGTGTTCCATCGCGAGACCGAGCGCCACGGTCAGGCGTGCGGGTCCGCGGGCGAGGTCGCGTTCGGTGACGGTACGGCTCACGCCCGCGGTCCGGCGGGCGAGGGCGACCTCGACGCCGGAGATCACCTCCCCGGCCCGGAGCAGCACTCCCGAACCGATCCCCTCGGGCAGGCAGGCGAGGTTGGCACAGAAATGCATCCCGTACGTGAAGTAGACGTACAGGTGCCCCGGCGGTCCGAACATCACCGCGTTGCGGGGCGTCCGGCCGCGGTAGGTGTGGGAGGCGGGATCCTCTCCCGGCAGACCGTACGCCTCGACCTCGGTGAGACGCACCGCGACCGGCCCGTGCACGAGCACCCGTCCCAGCAGGTCCGGGGCGACCTCGTACGTCGGCCGGTCGAAGAACTCACGCGTCAGGAGCGCGGATCCGGCGAGCGGGTGCTCGCCGGATCCGTCAGCGAGCATGGGCGTGACCATGGATGGACGTCACCGGACCGCCTGCGGGCACCAACGAGGATCAGTTCCCACTCGCCCAGGCGGCCTGCACGTCGACGATCTCACGCAACGCGATGAGCTGGTCGCGGACCCTGTCGGGGGCGGTGCCACCGTGCGCCTTGCGTGCCGCCAGGGCGCCCGGTACCGAGAGCACCTCCCGCGAGTCGGGCGTGAAGTGCGGCGAGACCTTGATCAGTTCCTCGTCGGTGAGCTCGTCGAAACTCTTGTCGTTGACCTGGCACCAGACGACCAGATGGCCGACCGCCTCGTGGGCCTCGCGGAAGACGACACCCCTGCGGACCAGCAGCTCGGCAAGATCGGTGGCCAGTGCGAACCCGTCGGGGGCCGAGGCCTCCAACTTGGCGGTGTTGACGCGCATGGTGGCGACCAGGCCGGCCATGGCCGGCAGGACCAGCAGGAGGGTGTCCACGGAGTCGAACACCGGCTCCTTGTCCTCCTGCAGGTCGCGGTTGTAGGTCAGCGGCAGGCCCTTGAGGGTCGTCAGCAGCGCCACCAGGTTGCCGATGAGACGGCCGCTCTTGCCGCGGGCGAGTTCGGCGACGTCCGGGTTCTTCTTCTGCGGCATGATCGACGAGCCTGTGGAGTAGGCGTCGTCCATCTCGATCCAGCGGAACTCCTGGGAGGCCCACAGGACGATCTCCTCGCCCAGCCGCGACAGGTGCATGCCGATCATCGCCGCGTCGAACAGGAACTCGGCGGCGAAGTCACGGTCGGCGACGGCGTCCATCGAGTTGGGCGCGGCGGAGTCGAACCCGAGCTCCCGCGCCACCGCCTGCGGGTCGAGCGGCAGGGAGGAACCGGCCAGCGCGCCGGAGCCGAGCGGGGAGACGGCCGCGCGCCTGTCCCAGTCGCGCAGCCGTTCGATGTCGCGGGCGAAGGCGTGCACGTGGGCCAGGAGCTGATGGCCGAAGGAGACCGGCTGGGCGTGCTGCAGGTGGGTCATGCCGGGGGCCGCCGTCTCGGCGTGCGCCTCGGCCTGGCTCATCAGCGCGGTCTCCAGCTCGACCAGCCGGGACACGATGTGCCTGACGTGATCGCGGAGATAGAGCCTCAGATCGGTGGCGACCTGGTCGTTACGGCTCCGACCGGCGCGGAGCTTGCCGCCGAGCGTGCCGAGACGCTCCAGCAGGCCGCGCTCCAGCGCGGTGTGGACGTCCTCGTCGGCCACGGTCGGCCGGAACTCGCCCGTCTTGCAGGCCCGCTCCAGGTCGTCCAGGGCACCGAGCATGCGCCTCAGTTCGTCGTCGGTGAGCAGGTTCGCACGGTGCAGCACCCGGGCGTGCGCCCGCGAGGCCAGCAGGTCGTACGGCACGAGCCGCCAGTCGAAGTGCACGCTCACCGAGAGCCTGGTCAGCGCGTCGGCCGGACCTCCCTCGAACCGGCCGCCCCACAGCCGCATCGGCTTACCACCATCAGTCACCGTTGTTCTCCTCCTCATTCACAATCCGCGACCCTAGCCCAATCAGGCCAGCCGGGAGTCCCGGGCCGACGCAATCTTGGAGGGCAGGCTCCACAGCTCGACGAAGCCCTTGGCGAGGGACTGGTCGAAGGTGTCGCCGGTGTCGTAGGTGGCGAGGTTGAAGTCGTACAGCGAGGCCTCGGAGCGCCGGCCGGTGACCGTCGCCCGGCCGCCGTGCAGGACCATCCGGATCTCACCGGTGACGTGCTCCTGGGCCTCGGCGATGAAGACGTCCAGGGCCTTCTTGAGAGGGGAGAACCAGAGGCCGTCGTAGACCAGCTCGCCCCAGCGCTGGTCCACCGACCGCTTGAACCGGGCGAGGTCGCGCTCGACGGTGACGCTCTCCAGCTCCAGGTGCGCGGTGATCAGCGCGATGGCGCCCGGCGCCTCGTAGACCTCGCGGGACTTGATGCCGACGAGCCTGTCCTCGACCATGTCGAGGCGGCCGACGCCCTGGGCGCCCGCCCGCCGGTTGAGCTCGGCGATGATCTGGAACGGGGTCAGGTGCCGCCCGTCCAGCGCCACCGGGACACCCTTGACGAAGCTGATGATGACCTCGTCGGCCTCGCGAGGCTGGGCCGGGTCGGCGGTGTAGGAGTAGACGTCCTCGGTGGGGCCGTTCCAGATGTCCTCCAGGAAACCGGTCTCGACGGCCCGGCCCCAGATGTTCTGGTCGATCGAGAAGGGGTTCTTCTTGGTGGTCTCGATCGGGAGGTTCTTCTCCTCGGCGTAGGCGATCGCCTTGTCCCGGGTCCACGCGTAGTCGCGGGCGGGGGCGATGACCTTGAGCTCGGGGAAGAGCGCGGCCAGGCCGGCCTCGAAACGGACCTGGTCGTTGCCCTTGCCGGTGCATCCGTGCGAGACGTGGGTGCCGCCGAACTGCTTGGCCGCGTCGGCCAGGTGCTTGACGATCAGAGGCCGCGACAGCGCGGAGACCAGCGGGTAGCGGTCCATGTAGAGGGCGTTGGCCTGCAGGGCGGGCACGCAGAAGTCGGCGGCGAACTCCTCGCGGGCGTCGACGACAACGGACTCGATGGCCCCGCAGTCGATAGCCCGCTTGCGGATGACCTCCATGTCCTCGCCGCCCTGGCCGACGTCGACGGCCACGGCGATGACCTCCGCACCGGTCTTCTCGGCGAGGAAGGGAATGGCCACGGAGGTGTCGAGGCCTCCGGAAAAGGCGAGTACGACCCGGTCAGTCATGATCGATTTCCTCGAAGTCTTTTGTCTCAGATATCAGATGGTTCCGAGGGTCGCCCGCCTGCACGGGCTGGGTACGTCGGTCCGCGAGCCTGAGCAGCCCCTCGGCGACCAAGGACCCGCCCAGCGGATCACGGCTGATGACGAGGATCGTGTCGTCTCCGGCCACCGTGCCGAGGATGGACTCCCAGTCGGCGTGGTCGATGGCGGAGGCGAGGAACTGGGCCGCGCCCGGAGGTGTGCGGACGATCACCAGGTTGGCGGACGCCTCGGCGGAGACGAGCAGTTCCTCCGCGATCCGGCTCAACCTGGCGGCCGGGGACTCTCCCGCGCCGAGCCTGGTCAGCCGTATCCGGCCCCCGCCTTCGCCGGGAAGGGCGTAGACCAGGGAACCGTCCTCCGCGCGCAGTTTGAGCGCGCCGAGCTCGTCGAGGTCTCGCGAGAGGGTGGCCTGGGTGACCTCGACCCCGCTCTCCAGCAGGAGCTTGGCCAGTTCGGGCTGCGATCTGACCGGTTGCCGCCCCAGGAGGTCGGCGATCCGCGCCTGACGGGCGACCTTGGTCATGGGGATCGTCATGCGGGCTCCCCCCCGGGTCCCACGAGAGACGCGCCACGCCCGTCGGCGCCCCCGCCCGCCTCCACCGGCGAAACGGGCGAGACCGGCGAGACCGGGCTCGTCGCCTCGACCGGCTCGACCGGCTCGGTGGCCGAGATCAGCTCGGTCGCCGAGACCAGCCAGGACAGCAGGGCCTTCTGGGCGTGCAGCCGATTCTCCGCCTGGTCCCACACCACGCTCTGCGGGCCGTCGAGAACGTCGGCGGTGACCTCCAGCTCCCGGTAGGCGGGCAGGCAGTGCAGGAGGATCGCGCCGGGGGCCGCGCGGCCCATCACCTCGGCGTTGACCTGGAAGGGCATCAGGTCGGCGATTCGCTGTTCCTTGCCGTCCTGCCCCATCGAGACCCAGGTGTCGGTGGCGATCACGTTCGCGCCGTCCGCGGCCTCATCCGCGCCGGACAGCACGGTGACCGATCCGCCGGTCTCCGCCGCGATCTCTCCGGCCCGCCGGAGGATCTCCGGATCGGGCAGGTATCCGGCGGGAGCGGCGATCCGCACGTGCATGCCGGCCACGGCACCGCCGAGCAGGTAGGAGTGGGCCATGTTGTTGGCGCCGTCTCCGAAGTAGGCCAGGGTGAGCCCGTCGATCCTGCCGAAGTGCTCCCTGACGGTCTGCAGGTCGGCGAGGATCTGGCAGGGATGGAACTCGTCGGTGAGCGCGTTCACCACCGGCACCGAGGAGGCCGAGGCCATGGCTTCGATCCTCTCCTGCCCGGCGGTCCGCCACACGATGGCGCCGACCTGACGGCTGAGGAACCGGGCGGTGTCCTCGATGGACTCGCCCCGGCCCATCTGGGAGGTTCCGGCGTCGATGATCAGGGGCAGTCCGCCGAGTTCGCCGATGCCGGTCGCGAAGGAGACGCGGGTCCGGGTGGAGGGTTTGTCGAAGAGCATGGCGACGGTCTGCGGGCCTTCGAAGGGCCGGTGGCCGTACCGGTTCTTCTTGAGGGCGTCGGCCAGGTCGAGCACCTGGGCCTGCTCGGCGGGCGACAGATCATCGTCCCTCAGGAAATGCCTGATGTGCGCTGATTCCGCGGGCTTCCTAGTCATCTGCGGCCTCGTCAAGGATCGCGGGGAGCGCGGCCACGAAGGTGGCGATCTGGTCGGAAGTGATCACCAGCGGCGGCGCGAGGCGTACGACGCCGGGCTGGAGGGCGTTGACCAGGAAGCCCGCCTCCTGCGCCGCGGCCTGGAACGGTGCGGAGCGGTCGCCGGTCAGCATGAGGCCCAGCCACAGGCCGTCTCCGCGGACCCCCGCCAGCAGCGGGTGGTCCGTCGCGGCGATCCCGTCGGCGAGCTGCGCGCCGACCGTCCGGACGTGCTCCAGCAGGCCGTCCTTCTCGATCGTGTCGAGTACGGCGAGCGCCGCGGCGGCCGATACGGGGTTGCCCCCGAAGGTGGATCCGTGGTCGCCCTTGGCGAAGATCGTGCCCGCCGGGCCGAAGCCGACGCAGGCTCCGATCGGCATGCCGCCGCCGAGGCCCTTGGCCAGGGTCAGCACGTCGGGCAGGACCCCGGCGTGCTGGTGGGCGAACCAGTGCCCGGTCCGGCCGATCGCCGACTGGATCTCGTCGGCCACCAGCAGCGCGCCGTTGGCGTCGCAGATCTCCCTGGCGGCCTTGAAGTAGCCCTCGGGCGGGGGCACGACCCCGGCCTCGCCCTGGGTGGGCTCCAGGAAGACCGCGGCGCACTTGTCGGTGACCGCGCTCTTCAGGGCCTCGGCGTCGCCGTACGGGACGAACCTGACGTCCACCGGGAACGGGCCGAACTGGTCGCGGATCGACGCCTTGCCGGTCAGCGCGAGCGCGCCGAGGGTCCGGCCGTGGAAGGAGTTCTCGGCGGCCACGAAGTAGGTGCGGCCGTTCGTCTTGCCGTACTTGACGGCCAGCTTCAGGGCGGCCTCGTTGGCCTCGGTGCCGGAGTTGGTGAAGAACACCCGGGCCGGAGCGGCCAGCAGGTCGAGCAGCCGTTCGGCGAGCAGCACCTCGGGCTCGTGCAGGAACAGGTTGCTGGTGTGCGCGATCGTGGCCACCTGCTTGGACACGGCCTCGACCAGCGCCGGGTGGGCGTGGCCGAGCGAGCTGACCGCGATGCCGCCGATCAGGTCGAGATACTCACGGCCGTCGACGTCCCAGACCTTCGAGCCCTCACCGCGCGCCAGCGCCAGCGGGGGCACCCCGTAGTTCGGCATGAAGGCGGTCTCGAAGCGTTTGCTGAGCGCGTCTCCGACCGTACGCTCGTACAGGCTCACTCGTCACTCCCGTTCGACTGGACGGTGGCCGTCAGCCCCCGCTTGACCAGATTGGGCACTGCTACCGCCTCGGCGTCCGGCAGCACCATCGTTCCGATGCCCTGGTCGGTGAAGATCTCCAGCAGCACCGAGTGGGACACCCTGCCGTCGAGCACGTGTGCCTGGGGCACGCCGCCCTGGACGGCGGTCAGACACGCCTCCATCTTGGGCACCATGCCGCTGGACAGGCTCGGCAGGAGTTGTTCCAGCTCGGCGGCGAAGAGCTCACCGATCACCTCGTTGACCTGGACCGATGTCGTTCCATCCAGATCATCCACATTGTCCCCGCCGGTCACGTCGTTCATGCCTGCCGCGTCATCCGCGGCGGCCGCGCCGCCGGGGCTCCAGTTGCGGTAGAGACCCTCGACGTCGGTGAGGACGATCAGCTTGGACGCCCCCAGCGCCACGGCCAGCGCGGCGGCGGCGGTGTCGGCGTTGACGTTGTAGACGGTGCCGTCGTCGCTGCGCGCGATCGAGGAGATGACCGGGATACGGCCGTCGTCCAGCAGCGCCCGCACGGCCCCGGCCTCGACCTTGACGATGTCGCCGACCTGGCCGATGTCCACCTTGGCGCCGTCGACGACGGCGTGCTTGCGGACCGCGGTGAACAGGTGGGCGTCCTCACCGGACATGCCGATCGCGAACGGCCCGTGCCGGTTGATCAGGCCGACCACGTCCCGGTTGACCTGTCCGACCAGGACCATCCTGACGACCTGCATGGCCTCGGGACTGGTGACCCGGAGCCCGGCGGTGAAGGTGGACGCGATGCCCAGCCTGTCGAGATGGGCGTTGATCTGCGGGCCGCCTCCGTGCACGATCACCGGCTTGAGCCCCGCGTAGCGCAGGAAGACCACGTCCTCGGCGAACTTCTCGCGCAGATGCTCCTCGGTCATCGCGTTGCCGCCGTATTTGATGACGACGGTCGCACCGTGGAAGCGGGCCAGCCAGGGCAGCGCCTCGATCAGTGTGTGGGCCTTGTCCAGGGCCTCGTCGGCTCTCATGACGAGTACGCCGAATTCTCGTGGACGTAGGCCGCGGTGAGGTCGGTGGTGTGGATCGTCGCCGAGTGCGGGCCCGCCGACAGGTCGATGGTGATCGTCACGTCGCGGGGACTCAGGTCGACCTTGGACCGGTCGTCCCCGGCGGCGCCGCCCCGGCAGATCCAGATGCCGTTGATGGCCACGTTGAGCCGGTCGACCTCGAAGACCGCGTCGGTGGTGCCGACCGCCGACAGCACCCGGCCCCAGTTGGGGTCCTCCCCGTGGATGGCGCACTTGAAGAGATTCGAGCGGGAGACCGCGCGGGCGACGGTCACGGCGTCGTCCTCCGACGCCGCGCCGACGACCTCGATGGCGATCGCCTTGCTGGCGCCCTCCGCGTCCACCAGCAGCTGGCGGCTGAGGTCGGCGCAGACGGCGTGGACCATCTGCTCGAACTCGCCGAGGTCCGGAGTGACGCCGGAGGCGCCGCTGGCCAGGAGCAGCACGGTGTCGTTGGTGGACATGCAGCCGTCGGCGTCGAGCCGGTCGAAGGTCACCCTCGTCACGTTGCGGAGCACGGCGTCGAGCCGGTCGGCGGGCAGGTCGGCGTCGGTGGTGATCACGCACAGCATGGTGGCCAGACCGGGGGCGAGCATGCCCGCGCCCTTGGCCATGCCGCCGACCATGTAGCCGCCCTCGCCTCGTTTGAAGGAGATCTTCGAGACGGTGTCGGTGGTGCGGATGGCGTCGGCGGCGGCCAGGCCGCCGTCCCGGGCGAGCCGGCCGACCGCGAGGTCCACCCCGCCCAGCAGCGCGTCCATCGGCAACCGCTCACCGATCAGGCCGGTGGAGCAGACCGCGATCTCGCCCGCGGACTCCCCCAGCGCTCCGGCGACCTTCTCCGCGGTGGCGTGGGTGTCCTGGAAGCCGAGCGGTCCCGTGCAGGCGTTGGCCCCGCCGGAGTTGAGGATGACCGCGTGGACCCGGCCTCCGGCCAGCACCTGCTGGGACCACAGGATCGGCGCGGCCTTCACGCGGTTGGCGGTGAAGACGCCCGCCGCGGCGCGCGAGGGGCCGTCGTTGACGATCAGTGCCAGGTCGCGGGTGGCGCCGGACTTGATTCCGGCGTCGACACCCGCCGCCCGGAAGCCGAGGGGGGCGGTCACACTCATGGGGCAACTCCATTGAGAGGAAGGCCGAGTTCTTCGGGAAGGCCGAGGGCCAGGTTGGCGCTCTGGATCGCGCCGCCCGCGGTCCCCTTGGTCAGGTTGTCGAGGGCGATGACCACGACGACGCGTCCGGCGCGCTCGTCCAGGGCGACCTGGAGGACGGCGGTGTTGGCACCGAGGGTCATCGAGGTCGCGGGCCACTGCCCCTGGGGCAGCAGCCGCAGGAACGGCTCGTCCTTGGTCGCGGCCTCGTAGGTCTCGCGCAGGGTCTGCGGGGTGAGCTCCGCCCTGGCCGGGGCCGTGCAGGTGGCGAGGATGCCTCGGCTCATCGGGGCCAGCATGGCGGTGAAGGAGACCTTCACCGGCCCGCCCGCCAGCGGGGAGAGGTTCTGCTCCATCTCGGGGGTGTGCCGGTGGACGCCGCCGACGCCGTACGCGCTGACCGAGCCCATCACCTCGCTGCCCAGCAGGTGCGGCTTGAGCGACTTGCCCGCCCCGCTGGTTCCGGTGGCGGCGACCACGACCACGTCGGGCTCGACGAGACCGGCGGCGAAGGCGGGGAACATCGCCAGGGTGACGGCCGTCGGGAAGCACCCGGGGACGGCGATCCTCGAGGCGCCCCGGAGCCTGTCGCGCTGCCCCGGCAACTCGGGCAGGCCGTACGGCCAGGTGCCCGCGTGAGCGCCGCCGTAGAAGTGGTCCCAGGCGGCGGGGTCGGCCAGGCGGAAGTCCGCGCCGCAGTCGACGACCAGCGTGCCGTCGCCGAGCTGCTCGGCGACGGCGGCCGACTGGCCGTGCGGGAGCGCGAGGAAGACGAGGTCGTGGCCGGCGAGGGTCTCGGCGGTGGTGTCGAGCAGGATCCGGTCGGCCAGCGGGGTCAGGTGGGGCTGGTGGGCGCCGAGCGCGGTGCCCGCGCTGGACTTCGCGGTCAGCGCGCCGATCTCGATCTCGGGATGGGACAGCAGTAGACGCAGGAGCTCACCTCCGGCATAGCCGCTCGCGCCTGCGATGGCCGCTCTCATCCATCCCCCTCAACTCTGCATATTCATGCATTCAAACTCATGGACTTACTAGAGAGATTATGCATTGCCGAGGATTGCCATGCAAGTCACGGGACGGCAAGCCCTCGGTGACGCCCATCACCCAATGGGACAAAATGACATAAAAAGGACTTTCATCTATTTGTAGCCGTGAACGGGAAATCACCAGTCGCCCTCCAGCACTGTTGTACGTACCTACCGGTCGGTATCGTGACGTTTCCGGCCCCTCTGTCTCCGGGAGTATCAACGTATGACTGTCACCCATGACCAGGTCCAGGCCCAGCTCACCGGTCCCGGACAGCTTTTCGAGATGGACGACGCCCCCAGCCACGGCGGAACCGTCAAGACCTGGAAACACGCCCCCGGTGACTTTCGCGTGCTCCTTGAGACAAGCCGGTTCCACGGGGACAAGGTCTTCCTGACGTACGAAGAGGAGCACATCACCTACGAGGAGCACTTCCGGCGGGTGGCCACCCTGGCCCGGCGCCTGGTGGAGGAGTACGGCGTCGTCAAGGGCGACCGGGTGGCCATCGCCATGCGCAACTATCCGGAGTGGGTGATCTCGTTCTCCGCCGCTCTGGCGGCCGGGGCGATAGCCGTACCGCTCAACGCCTGGTGGACCACTCAGGAGCTGGAGTACGGGCTCTCGGACTCCGGGGCCAAGGTACTGATCGCCGACGGCGAGCGCGCGGCCAAGCTGCCCGGCCTGACGCAGGCCCTGATCGTGACCCGGGGCGAGGTGCCGGAAGGCGCCCGCTCGTTCGAGGACGTGCTAGGCGCGGTGGAGGCGAACGTCACCCTGCCGGCGGTCGAGCTCTCCCCCGAGGACCCGGCCACGATCTTCTACACCTCGGGCACGACGGGCCGCCCCAAGGGCGCGCTCGGCAGCCACCGCAACCTCGGCCAGTCCCCCATGACCGTCGCCTACAGCCTGATGCGCGCCGTGCTCCTGGCGGGCAGGGATCCGGCGGAGACGACCGGGCAGCGCCGCGTCACCCTGCTCACCGTGCCGCTCTTCCACGTCACCGGCTGCTTCTCGGTGATGACCACCACCATGTTCAGCGGCGGCACCGTCGTGCTGATGTACAAGTGGGACGCGGGACGGGCCCTGGAGCTGATCGAACGCGAGAAGGTCACGGGAATGACCGGCGTGCCCACCAACGTCTGGCAGCTCCTGTCCCACCCCGATCTGGCCAAGTTCGACGTCTCCAGCCTCGTCGGCCTCGGGTACGGCGGCGCCCCCGCCCCGCCGAAGCTCCTGGAGCGCATCACCACGCAACTGCCCAATCGCGCCCCCTCCAACGGGTACGGCATGACCGAGACCACCGCGCTCGCCATCGGCAACAGCGGCGCGGACTATCTCGCCAAGCCCGACAGCATCGGCCTGCCGGTGGCCGTGGTCGAAGTGAAGATCGCCGACCCGACCGGCGAGGAACTGCCCGCCGGCGAGATCGGCGAGCTCTGCATGCGCGGGCCGAACGTGATCCTCGGCTACTGGAACCGCCCCGACGCCACCGCCGAGACCTTCGTGGACGGCTGGCTGCACACCGGCGACCTCGCCAAGGTCGACGAGGAGGGGTTCGTGTTCATCGTGGACCGGGCCAAGGACATGGTCATCCGCGGCGGGGAGAACGTCTACTGCGCCGAGGTCGAGGCCGCGCTGTTCGAACACCCCGCGGTGGACGACGTCGCGGTGATCGGCATCCCCCACGACGAACTGGGCGAGGAGGTCGGCGCGGTGGTGCGGCTGACGTCACCGGTGTCCCCCGAGGAGCTGCAGGCGTTCCTGCGCGAGCGGATCGCGGCATTCAAGATCCCGGTCCGGTTCTGGGTGCGCGAGGCCGAGCTTCCCCGCAACCCCGGCGGCAAGATCCTCAAGACCCACCTCCGCAGGGAGGTCCTGGGCTCCTGACGCCCGCCCGGCGGTGACCTGCCGGAAAATCAGTTGATTCGAGGCAGGTCACCGCCGACACTGGCTGTTCGTGCCAGAAAATCCTGATCGATCGATCAGAAGCCTGCTCCGTCGCCTGAAGATGGACTTCAGCCCCCTGCGCGATTCCCGTGACTTCCGGCTGCTCTTCGGCTCCGGGGTGGTCACGATGTTCGGCACCTTCCTGACGCTGGTCGCCGTCCCGCTGCAGATGAAGGAGCTCACCGGCTCCTACCTGGCGGTCGGCCTGGTCAGCGCGGCGGAGTTCGTGCCGATGGTGCTGTGCGGGCTCTGGGGCGGGGCGATCGCGGACGCGCTGGACCGGCGCAAGATCATCCTCTATACCGAGATCGGACTCTGCCTCACGGTCCTGATCCTGATGATCAACGCGATGCTGCCCGATCCCCAGGTCTGGGTGCTGTACGTGGTCGGCGCGCTCTCGGCGGGCCTGGGCAGCCTGCAGCGGCCCAGCCTGGAGTCGCTGATGCCGCGCGTGGTGAGGCACGACCAGCTCACCGCGGCCGCCGCACTGAGCAGTTTCCGCTGGAACCTCGGCGCCATCGTCGCCCCCGGCCTCAGCGGCCTGATCGCGACCTGGTTCGGCGTCGCCGCCGCGTACGGCATCAATGTGGCGACCTTCCTGATCTCCCTGGTCCTGCTCTGGATGGTGAAGGCCCCGCCCCGCTCCGAGGACGCTCCCCCCGCGTCGATCCGCGCACTGGTCGACGGGGTCCGCTACGCCACGGGCCGTCCTGACCTGATGGGCACCTACCTGGTGGACATCGCCGCGATGGTCTTCGCGTTCTCCACCGCGCTGTATCCGTTCCTCGCCGACGAGCTGGGCGTCCCGGAGGCGCTGGGCCTGTTCTACTCCGCCTCCGCCGTCGGCTCGCTGATCGCGTCGGTCACCTCCGGCTGGACCAACCACGTTCACCGGCACGGCCTCGGCGTGATCATCTCGGCGATCGTGTGGGGTGCCGCGGTGGCACTGGCGTCCGTCATGCCGAACGTCTGGGGCATCTTCGCCTGCCTGGCCCTGGCCGGGGCCGCGGACATGGTCAGCGGGGTCTTCCGGGCGACCGTCTGGAACCAGACCATCCCCGACGAGTTCCGCGGACGCCTGGCGGGCATCGAGCTGCTCTCCTACACCAGCGGCCCGATGATCGGCAATGCCAGGGCGGGGCTGATGGCCGATCTCGGCGGGAGTCGCTTCTCCCTCGGCGTGGGCGGCCTGCTGTGCGTCGGCGCGGTGGTCGCCATGGCCGCGCTGCTGCCGAAGTTCAGGAACTATGACGCCCGCACCGACGAGCACGCCATCGCGGAACGCACCCGTCGCGAGGAGCTCGCCCAGGCCTGACGGAGGCACCGGGAAAGTATCCTCACCGAACGGAGCCCTGTTGCTACTGTGAGGGCATGAAGGTCGACGTACGGAGCCCCGAGATGACGGAGTCCTCGCTGCCCGACTGGGCGTTCCCTCCGCCCGGGGGATTCACCACGGAAGACCTCGATCGCATTCCGCAGTTACCCGCACACACAGAGTTGATCGACGGAAGCCTGGTCTTCGTGAGTCCTCAGGCTTCTTTCCACATGCTCGCGGTAGAGCTTCTGATGATCGCCTTGCGCCGGGCCGTACCCGCCGACCTTCGCGCGCGCCGGGAGATGAGCGTCGTGCTGGGCAAGCGGCAGCGGCCTGAGCCGGATGTGTGCGTCATCCACGCCTCCGCCGAGCACAGCCCGGAGCAGACCGCCTACCGGGCGGAAGACGTCGTGCTCGCGGTGGAGGTCGTCTCACCCGACTCCGAGAGCCGCGACCGTGACCGCAAGCCGGCGCTGTACGCCCAGGCGGGCATCAAGCACTTCTGGCTGGTCGAGAACCAGTCGGGCAGACCCGCGGTCTACGTCTACGAGCTCGATCCCCTCGCCCGCTCCTACGTTCTCACCGGGATCCACCACGACCGGCTCAAGCTCTCGGCCCCCTTCGACCTCGACGTCGACCTGACGGAGATCGACAGCCTCTGAGCCGTCATTCGGTCTCGCGCCAGCCGTCGTACTCCTCGGCGAGCGCGTCCAGGCGGGCCAGATCCTCCGCCGCGAGGGCGCCTGCGGGATCCTCGACCACGACGAGCCACTGGGCGTCCTCGGCGTCGTCCTCGCCCGCGAGCGTCTCCTTGACCACCGTGGGGGTGCCGAGCTCGGGAAACTCCTCCCCCACGGTCTCCGCGACCTCCTCGGCGTCGTCACGGCCGGCGAACACCAGCAGGTGCCTCATCGCCCCTCCTCCAGGTGAGATCTCCATCCACGCGGCGGCAGGTGAGCGGCCCCGCGTTCGAGAAAGGCCCCGGCGGCACGGCCGCCGGGGCCTTCTCCTGCGTGTCAGACGCCGCGGAGCTGGGCTCCGGTGCGCTCTCCGGCCAGGGCCACGGCCGCGTCGCGGGCCGCGGTGGTCTCCTCGACGGTGAGCGTGCGGTCGGAGGCCCTGAAGCGCAGGGAGTAGGCGAGGGACTTCTTGCCCTCACCCACCTGGGCGCCGGTGTAGACGTCGAACAGCCGGATGGACTCCAGGAGCTCGCCCGCCCCCTCGCGCAGCGCGGCCTCCACCGGGGCCACCGGGGTGTCCGCGTCGACGATGAGCGCGACGTCCTGGCTCGCGACCGGGTAGGCGGAGATCACGGGCGCCTGGACCGAGCCGACCGGCAGCGACTCCAGCCCGGTCAGTTCCAGCTCCATCGCGCAGGTGCGCGGAGGCAGGCCGTACGCCTCGATGACCCGGGGGTGCAGCTCACCGGCGTGGCCGATGAGCAGGTCCCCCACGTACAGCGCGGCGCAGCGCCCCGGGTGCCAGGGCTCGTGCCGGTCGGCGCGGACGTCGAGGGTGACCCCGGCCTCGCGGGCCACAGTACGGGCCGCCTCGACGGCGTCCGCCCAGTCGGCGGTACGGCCCTTGCCCCACCAGCCGGACGGGGAGAACTCTCCGGCCAGCACGATGCCGACGCGCAGGGGCTGGGCGGGCAGCGCGGCCTCGATGGAGGCGAGCTCCCGCTCGTCCGGCCTGCGTGCGACACCGAGCACCGGGGCGACCGCGGGGGCGTCCTTCGAGGGCCGGTAGACCAGGCCCATCTCGAACAGCGCCACGTCGCCCCGGCCCCGGCCCACGTTGCGGACCAGCGTCTTGAGCAGGCCCGGCAGCAGGGTGGTCCGCATCAGCGGATCGTCCTCGCTGAGCGGGTTGGCCAGCCGTACGGCCAGGCGGCGCGCGTCGTCGGCGGGCAGCTGCAGGTTGTCGAAGTCACGCTCCCCGTTGAACGGGTAGGCGAGGATCTCGACGTAGCCGGAGGCGGCCAGGGCCCGGCCGACCCGGCGGCGCAGCCGCTGACCCTCGCTGAGCCCGGCGCCCGCCGGGGCGGTCGGCAGGATCGAGGGCAGGTTCTCGTAGCCTTCGAGCCGGATGACCTCCTCGGCGAGGTCGTTCGGGTCGGTCAGGTCGGGCCGCCACGAGGGCGGGGTGACCTTCAGCATGTCCGCGCCGGTGACCGCGAGCTTCGCGGCGATCCCGCCGTCGAGGTCGGCCTGGCCGGTCGAGCCGTCCTCGGCCACACCGCTCTCGACCGTGCAGCCGACCTGCTCCAGGCGGCGGATCACGGTCTCGCGGTCATAGGTGGTCCCGGCGACCTTGCCGGGGTAGCCGCTCGGGATGAAGATGTGAGCCGGCTCGACCGGGGCCGCGGCGTGGGTCACGCCCGGCTGGATCGTGCCGCCGCCGAGCTCGGCCAGGAGCAGGGCCGCGCGCCAGGAGGCGTTCAGCGGGAGCTCCCGGTCCACGCCCCGCTCGAAGCGCTTGGACGCCTCGCTGACCAGGTTGTGGCGGCGGGACATGCGGGCGGTGCCGCTGGGGGAGAAGTGCGCGGCCTCGATCACGATGTCGGTGGTGCCATCGGAGATCTCGGTGTGCAGGCCGCCCATGGTCCCGGCCATCGAGATCGCACCCGACTGATCGGTGATCAGGATGTCTTCCGGGTTGAGCGTGCGCACGACGTGGTCGAGCGTCTCCAGCGTCTCGCCGGGCTCGGCCCTGCGCACGACGATCTCGCCGGCCAGCTTGGCGGCGTCGAAGGCGTGCAGGGGCTGGCCGAGCTCCAGCATGACGTAGTTGGTGACGTCCACGGCCAGTGAGACCGGGCGCATGCCGGCGCGGGCGAGCCGTGCCCGCATCCACAGCGGGCTCTCGGCCGACGGGTCGAACCCGCGGATCTCGCGCAGCACGAAGCGATCACACGCGGACGGGTCCGCGATCGAGGCCGGGTAGGACGGACCGGACCCGGCGGGCGGCGAGACGTCGGCCGGGTCGAGGAACGCCGAGTCGAAGGCGGTGGCGGCCTCGCGGGCCACTCCCCGGATGGAGAGGGCGTACCCGATGTCCGGGGTGATCTCCAGCTCGATCACGTCGTCGCGCAGGCCGAGCAGCTCGACCACGTCGGCGCCGATCGGGGTGCCCTCGGGCAGCACGAGGATGCCGGGCGAGGAGTCGGCCATGCCGAGCTCCGCCTCCGAGCAGATCATGCCGTCGGACAGGCGCCCGTAGGTCTTGCGCGAGGCGATCTCGAACCCGCCGGGCAGCACGGCGCCGGGCAGGGCGACCGGAACGCGGTCGCCGACCTCGAAGTTGACGGCGCCGCAGACGATCTCACGCGGCGTGGCCTCCCCCACCTCGACCCGGCAGTGACGGATCGGCTTCTTGAAGCCCTCCAGCGACTCGATCTCGAGCACCTCGCCGACGACCACGTTCTTGATGTCGTGACCGTAGGAGGTGACGCCCTCCAGCTTGAGGCCGGCGGCGGTGAGCTTCTCGGCGATCTCGTGAGCGGTGACGGCGGGGAGATCGACGTACTCCCGCAGCCAGGAAAGCGGGACCTTCATCAGACCTCCATTCCGAAGGGAAGCGTGAAACGAACGTCTCCCTCGACCATGTCGCGCATGTCCTCGGCATTGTGGCGGAACATCAGGGTGCGCTCGACGCCCATGCCGAAGGCGAAGCCGCTGTAACGGCCGGGGTCGACGCCGCAGGCGATGAGCACCCGCGGGTTGACCATGCCGCAGCCGCCCCACTCGATCCAGCCCTCCGACTTGCAGGTACGGCAGGGCGGGTTGCCGGGCACCGCGGAGGCGCCGCGGCAGACGAAGCACTTCAGGTCCATCTCGGCCGAGGGCTCGGTGAACGGGAAGTAGTTCGGCCGGAACCGGGTGGTGATGCCCTCACCGAACATGACCTCGGCGAAGCGGTCCAGGGTGCCCTTGAGGTGGGCCATGGTCAGGCCCTCGTCGATCGCCAGCCCCTCGATCTGGTGGAAGACGGGGGTGTGGGTGGCGTCGAGCTCGTCGGTGCGGAACACCTTCCCCGGAGAGATCACGTAGATCGGAAGCTCCCGGCTGAGCAGCGTCCGGATCTGCACCGGCGAGGTCTGGGTGCGCAGCACCTTGCCCGAGTCGACGGACTCCACGAAGAAGGTGTCGTGCTCGGAGCGCGCCGGGTGGTCGGGGGAGATGTTCAGCGCGTCGAAGTTGAACCACTCCCCTTCCAGCTCGGGCCCCTCGGCCACCCCGTAGCCCATCGCGACGAACGCGTCGGCGATGCGCTCCTGCAGCGTGGTCAGCGGGTGCCGGGCTCCGAGCGGGGCCCGGCCGGAGGGCAGCGTGACGTCGACGGTCTCCTCTACGAGGACCCGTTCGTCGCGCTCGGCCTCCAGCTCTGCCTGGCGCGTGCCGAGGGCTTCGGTGATGGCCTTGCGGGCACCGCCGATGCGCTTGCCCGCCTCGGCGCGGGCCGCCGGGGGCAACACACCGATCTCGCGGTTGGCCAGGGCGATCGGCGAGCGATCACCGGCGTGCGCGAGCCGTACCTGCTTGAGTTCGTCGAGGTCACCCGCCGCCTTGATGGCGTCGAGTGCGTCGGTGAGCATGCGCGCCATCTCATCGGCGTGCAGCGGGGTCACCTCAACGGGGTCGTAGTTAGACAAGAGAGAGCTCCGAATCCAGGGCTTGAGCGGCCATGAGTCTAGTCGGGAAAGCCCACCGGCCCGGCATTCACGTCAGGCGAAGTCAGGGGTGCCGGTGGGCACCATAAATCGAAACTCGGCCCCGCCCTCGGGCCCCCGCTGCACGGAGATGGTGCCGCCGTGGGCCTCGATCAGGCCTTTGACGATGAACAGGCCGAGGCCGGTACCGCCGCGGCGGCGGGCGTTGCCCCGCCAGAACTGCCGGAACACGCGCGTGACCAGCTCGGGCGGGATGCCCTCTCCCTGGTCGCGGACGGACACGGTCACTCCCCATTCGTTCGGCTCTACGACTATTGTCACCGTACCGCGCCCGTGACGCACCGCGTTTTCCATCAGGTTGGCCAGGACCTGGTCGATCTTGTCCTGGTCGAGCCAGGTCTCCGGCAGCTCTCCGCCCAGCTCCAGCCGGAAACGGTCGTCCGGCTCCCCCGCGGCCACCCGGCCCGCGATGATCTTACGGATCCTGGCCGGGATGTCGACCACCTGGCGGTGGATCTCCAGCCGCCCGGACTCGATCCGGGACACGTCGAGCAGCTCGGTGATCAGCCGGGTCACGCGATCGGCGTCGGCGTTGACCGTCTCCAGCATGACCAGTTTCTGGTCGTCGGTGAAGCGGGTCCACTTGGACAGCAGGGTCGCGGTGAACCCCTTGACGCTGGTCAGCGGGGAGCGGAGCTCGTGGGCGACGGTGGAGACCAGGTCGGCGCGGCTGCGCTCCAGACGGGCGCGGGCACCGGCGTCGCGCAGTGTGATCACCACCCGGACGATCTCGCCGCCCCGCTCGGGGCTGCGCACGAGACGCGCGGCCACGAGCATCTCCTGGCCGCCGGGCGTGCGCAGCGGCAGTTCCGGCTGGCGGGTGCGGGTGGGCAGCCCGCCGTAGGTGTCGAGCCACTTCCACCAGTCGCGCCCGTCGTGGTCGCGGAAGGAGAACACATCCCGCAGATGCCGGCCGACGGCCTGATCGTGGGTGACGCCCGTGAGACGGGCGGCGGCCCGGTTGACGATCAGCACGTGCCCGTCCCTGTCGGTCACGACAAGACCGTCGGGAAGATCGTTCACGTCGATCACAGACGCGGTTTCAGCGCTCCGCTCGTCGATGTGTTCGCCGTGCACGACCCCGCCTCCTCGACGCTACAGGGCCGACAATAGCGGGTTTCCCACGCCGCACGGCAGCCCCGGAGCGTAGGGCCTCACCCAGCGCCGGGACCGATGCGCTGAGATCGGGCAGATGCGTACAGACACACCGCGGCGGCGGTCGCGAGGTTCAGGCTCTCGGCCCGCCCGTAGATCGGCACCCGCACCACCTCGTCGGCCAGTCGCAGGATTTCCTCCGGAAGTCCCCACGCCTCATTGCCGAAGATCCACGCGGTCGGACCGGACAGGTCTACGTCGTCCAGGGTCTGCTTGCCCGCGCCGTCGGCGGCGAGCACCCGCAGCCCCGCGTCCTTCAGACTCTGTACGGCCTGCGTCACCGCGACCCCGGTGGTGACCGGGAGGTGGAACAGGCTGCCCGCGCTGGCCCGCACGCATTTGCCGTTGTAGGGGTCGACCGAGGCGTCGGTGAAGACCACCGCGTCGGCGCCCGCCGCGTCGGCCGTGCGCAGCACGGTGCCCGCGTTTCCGGGGTCACGGACGTGGGCGAGCACGGCCACCAGCCTGGCGTCGGCGGTGACGGCTCGCTCCAGCGGCACGTGCACGAAGCGGCACACGGCCAGCAGCCCCTGCGGGGTGACGGTCTGGGCGAGTTCGGTCATGACCTCGCCGCTGGCCCGGAAGAGGGGCACCCCGGCGAGGGTGGCGGCGGTGATGATCTCGGCGTGCCGCAGTTCGGCGTCGGCCGTGGCGAACAGCTCCGTGACGACACCGTCCAGCGCCAGCGCCTCGCGGACCGCCTGTGGCCCCTCTGCCAGGAAGGAACGGTCACGGTCCCTGAAGGCCCGTTTGGTCAGCCGCCGCACGGCCTTGACCCGCGGCGACTTGATGTTGGTCAGCTCAGACCCGGCCATGCCCGTCCCCCAAGAATGCGAATACGGCCCGCAGCGTGATCGCTGCGGGCCGCATGCTCGTTCAGTGCCTGGCTCAGCCGGCGACCGGCGCGTTCACGTCGGACGGGAGCGCCTTCTTGGCGGCCTCGACCAGAGTCGCGAACGTGGCGGCGTCGTTGACCGCGAGGTCAGCGAGGATCTTGCGGTCGACCTCGATGGAGGCGAGGCGCAGACCCTGGATGAGCCGGTTGTACGTGATGCCGTTCTGGCGGGCAGCGGCGTTGATGCGCTGGATCCAGAGACGGCGGAAGGTGCCCTTGCGGTCCTTGCGGTCGCGGTAGGCGTAGGTCATCGAGTGGAGCATCTGCTCCTTGGCCTTGCGGTACAGCCTGGAGCGCTGGCCCCGGTAGCCCTTCGCCCGCTCGAGAACGACCTTGCGCTTCTTCTTGGCGTTGATCGCCCGCTTGACGCGTGCCATGTGAATCTATCTCCCCGGGGGCCGGTTACTTAGCGAGCAGCTTCTTGATCTTCTTGGAGTCGGCATCGGAGAGCACGACATCAGACTTGAGACGGCGCATGAACTTCGACGACTTGTGCTCGGCGTAGTGCGCACGGTTGGCACGACGGCGAACGAGCTTGCCGGAGCCGGTCACCCGGAACCGCTTCTTCGCACCGCTGTGCGTCTTCATCTTCGGCATCTCAGCCGTCTCTCCCTCTATCGTGCCCGTGTCCGGGGCCGGTGACCCAGGTCAAGGGCATGCCTGACTGCGAGACCGGACCCGGTCTCGGCTTGATCTCGCGACTACCTGACGCTTCAGGTTATGCGAGTCACTCCTGCGGAGTGGCTACAGCTTCACTGACCGACGCCTCGTCGGCCGCCGGCGCCTGGTCCTCCGAAGGACCGTCGTCGTGCCGTGCCTTGGCCGCCGCCTTCTCGGCCTTGGCCTCGGCCTTCTTCTTGTGCGGGCCGATCACCATGATCATGTTTCGGCCGTCCTGCTTGGGCTGAGACTCGACGAAGCCAAGCTCGGTGACATCCTCCGCCAGGCGCTGCAGGAGCCGGAATCCCAGCTCGGGCCGGGACTGCTCCCGCCCGCGGAACATGATCGTAACCTTGACCTTGTCGCCGGCCTTGAGGAACCGCACCACGTGACCCTTCTTGGTCTCGTAGTCGTGCGGGTCGATCTTCGGCCGGAGCTTGATCTCCTTGATGATCGTGTACGCCTGGTTGCGGCGCGCCTCGCGTGCCTTCATCGCGGACTCGTACTTGAACTTGCCGTAGTCCATGAGCTTGCACACTGGCGGGCGAGCCGTGGCTGCGACCTCAACGAGGTCGAGGTCTGATTCCTGAGCCAGCTTCAAAGCATCGCCGATGGAGACGATGCCCACCTGTTCACCGTTCGGGCCGACGAGGCGGACCTCGGGCACGCGAATACGGTCATTGATGCGGGGCTCGGCGCTGATGGGGCCTCCTAGGTTTGCGATCCGCGGCCGTCCCTCTGAACGACTGCCACATGCTCGATCGTGCCGGGAGGTCGCAGAACTCACGCCGTTTTCAGGTCGTAGAACGCGAAATGCCCCGCACGTCGCGCATGCGGGGCCACACGAACTCACAAGCTTTTGACGCCGTAAGCTCTCCGGAGTTACCCGGTGTGATCCTGAACCTGCCGGCCTTGCGGCTGACCAGGTGGGAGGACGACCTCCGCTTGCGCGTCCAGCAGGAACGCCGGACCGATCGATTGGTTACTCTACCACAACAGCACGCTCACCCAGAATCATCCCTCCGGGCCTCCGCACGCCCTCAGGCCGTCACGGCGGCCCGTCTGACGATCTCGGTCTTCCCGGCGGCGCGCATCGCCTCCACCGGGGCCCCGGGCAGGCCGGTCATCAGCTCGACCTGCCGGACGGCCTGGTGCAGGAGCATCGGAAACCCGCCGATGACGATGCCCCCGCCCTCCGCCACGGCGGCCGCCAGGCGGGTGGGCCAGGGCGCGTAGACGACGTCGAAGAGCGCGGGCACACCCGCCAGCAGGCCGGCGAAACCGTCGGCGGCCCCGGAGGGCAGGGTCGAGACGACCAGATCCACCTCGAGCACGGTGGCGAGCTTGTCGAAGGTCTGCAGCGTCAGGGTCACACCCAGCCTCTCGGCCACCTCGGCGGTCTCCCCTGCCCTGTCCCGGTCGCGGACCACCAGGGTGACCTCCCCGAGCCCCAGCTCGCGCAGGGCGGCCAGCGCGGAGGCCGCGGTCGCCCCGCCGCCGAGGATCGTGGCCGCCCTGGGCGGGGCCACCCCCGCCTCGGCGAGCGCCTGGACGATGCCGTGGACATCGGTGTTGTCACCGTGCCGGGCGCCGTCCGAGAAGATCACGGTGTTGGCCCCGCCCACCTCGACCGCGAGCTCCGAGACCGTGTCGAGCAGCGGCAGGACGGCCCGCTTGAGCGGCATGGTCAGCGACAGGCCCGCCCACTCGGCGCCCAGCCCGCCGATCAGGCCGGGCAGTCCGGCCTCGTCGCACTCGATCGCCTCATAGTGCCAGTCGTGCAGGCCGAGGCCCTCGTAGGCGGCGCGGTGCAGGTGCGGGGAGAGCGAGTGGGCGATCGGCGAGCCCAGGACCGCCGCTCTCATCCGCCGGCCGCCTTGTTCCGCTCGTACTCCGCCTTGAGCTGGAGGAACTCGGCCTCCGTCGTGGCGAACTTGGTGATGCGCCGCTTGGTGTCGGTGGTCACGAAGAAGAACCAGCTGCCCTTGGTGGGGTTGAGCGCCGCCTGGATGGCGTCGTCACCCGGGTTGGCGATCGGCCCGGGAGGCAGGCCCAGGTATTTGTAGGTGTTGTAGGGCGAGGTGCTCTCCAGGTCCGCGTTCGAGGCCTCGACGCCGTACTTGTTCAGCCCGTACATGAGCGTGCTGTCCATCTCGAGCTTGCGCGGCGGGGTGCTGTCGAGCCGGTTGTAGATGACCCGGGCCACCTTGCCCATGTCGCTCTTGTTGCCGGACTCGGCCTGGACGATGCTGGCGATCGTCATGATCTCGTGCGAGGTGTGACCGAGCGCCTTGGCCTTCTCCTGGAGGTCGTCCTTGTTCGCGGTCTGGTTGAACCGGTCGACCATCGCGGTCAGGATCTCGGCGGGCCCCATCTTGGGCGTGATCTCGTAGGTGGCCGGGAAGGCGTAGCCCTCCAGCTTGCCCTTCGCGTAGGGCGGCAGGCCGAGACCCTTGCCGCTCTTGGCGACCTGCTGGAACTCCTTGAGCGGCTTGCCGGTCTGCTTGGCGAGCTGCGCCAGGGTGTCGGACAGGCGCAGGCCCTCCTTGAGGGTGACGTTCTCCCGCACCCGCTTGTCCGGGTCGAGCAGTTTGACCGCCTCGGCGGCGGACATCTGCTTGCGCATGGTGTATTCGCCCGGCTGCAGGGAGGAGCTCTTACCCGCGCTCGCGACGGCGTTGGCGAAAGCCTTGGCGCTCTTCACCACGCCCTGGTCCTGCAGGGTCTGGGCGACGTCGGTGGCGCTCTGACCGTCCTTGATCTCCACCTGTACCTGACCGCTGCCCAGGCCGGTGTAGTCGTCAGGGGTGATCGCGTCGCGGAGCCACATGTAGCCGAAGTAGCCACCGGCGCCGAGACCGCCCACGAGAACGATGATCGCCAGCATCGGCGCCAGGAAGCCGCCCCGGTTGTGGCGGCGCCGCCTGCGGCGCCCTCGCCGTCCGCCGGATTCACGACCTGAGGATGCACGAGACCTACGCCGTGGCCGACCGTCGTCGTCGTCGGCGCCGACCAGGAAGTCCATATCGAGATCGTTCATAGATACGCCGGCCAATCTCCCGGTTGGGGCGGCCTGGCGTCAAGCGGGTGTGCCAAACCGCGGGGGGAAACCAGACTGAGGGTCCCGACCCGCCGGGCACCTTCCCATACCTTGTCGGTGCAGGTCGCCGCGTGCGGCGGAACGGGGGAGGTTCCGCCGGACATCAACGTCTCCCGAGGTATATGTTCAGCTCTTCCCGGTATCTCACAAACTCACTCTCTGTGTCAGTGAATTTCGTGATTCTATGCGCCAGATCGGTGATAACACACCACAACAAATCACCTTGGTCTGGCCGGAAGGACCCTGCCCATGCTTTATCCCCGTGGTTCACGGGGATAAAGCATGCGCCGGGCCTGAGACGGGTGTCGCACGGCGCCCTCATCACGCTGTCCTCCTCCGGACACCCCGCGCCTGCGCGCGCAAGCACCGCGGGGCCGGGCTGGAGCGATGTCCGGGCCTTGATCCGGTCGTAGATCATTCTAGCGATCTTCGGACGGTCCGGATCCCGCCCGCCGGCGACCGCGTCGGCCGCACACGGCTCACCGAGCGGCCCCACCGCTCGGCTCTCCTCCGGGCCTCTCGCCGGCCGCTCCCTCCCCGGGCGGGTCGATGGACCTCCCCGGGGGCCTGCCGGTGGCACGCTCGGCGTCCAGCGCCGCCTGGAGCAGCACGATGGCCGCCGCCTGATCCACCACACCACGCTGATTCTTGGCCTTGACCCCGCTGGCCCGCAGGCCCTGCTGGGCGGTGACCGTGGTCAGCCGCTCGTCGAACAGCCGCACCGGCAGGGGCGCCAGCCGTAGTGAGATCCGGGTCGCGAAGTCGCGGGCGGCCTCGGCCGCCCGCCCCTCACGGCCGGAGAGCGAGGTCGGCAGCCCGACCACGATCTCGACGACCTCGTACTCGGCCGCGATCTCCGCGAGCCGGTCCAGATCGCCCTTGCCGCGCCGGACGGTCTCCACCGGCGTGGCAAGCATTCCCGAGGGATCGCTACGAGCCACGCCGATGCGGACCGAACCGACATCGACACCCAACCGAACGCCGTCTCTCATCATCCCTGTCCTCACCCTCCCGGCCGGATCCGGCTTGAGGGTGTCATCTCTCGTCAGGCGAGGGTCTGGCTGATCGCCTGCTCGACCGCGACGAGCGCGTCGCCGATCGCCTCGGCCCGCACCCCGCCGCCCTGAGCGACGTCATCCTTGCCGCCACCGCCGCCGCCGAGTGCCTTGGCGGCGACGCCGACGAGGCGACCCGCCTTCAGCCCCCGCGTGCGTCCCGCCTCGTTGACCGCGGCGACGACGACCGGCCGGTCTCCGGGGACACCGGCGATCACGACGACCGCGGCGCGGTCGCCGGGGAACCGGCCACGCACATCCAGGGCGAGTTTACGCAGATCATCCGGAGAGGTTCCATCCGGCGCGCGGTGCGTCACAACGGAGACTCCCCGCAGATCACGGGCACTTTCGGCCATTTCACCCGCGCCCGCGAGCACCTGGGCGGAGCGCAGCGTGGAGAGCTCCTTCTCCGCGGTGCGAAGCCGGGTGACGATGCCCTCGATCCGCTCCGGCAGCTCCTCCCGCCGGGCCTTGAGCTGCTCGGAGAGCTGGGAGACGAGCACGCTCTCCCTGGCGAGGAAGCGGAAGGCGTCCAGGCCGACCAGGGCCTCCACCCGGCGCACCCCGGCGCCGATAGAGGCCTCTCCCAGCACCTTGACCAGGCCGAGCTGCCCGGAGCTGGCGACGTGGGTGCCACCGCACAGCTCACGGGAGTACTCGCCGACCTCGACGATGCGGACCGTCTCGCCGTACTTCTCGCCGAACAGGGCCAGCGCGCCCATCGCCCGGGCCTCGGCCTGGGAGGTGTGGAAGGCGTTGACCCTGAGGTCGTTGATCAGGACGGCGTTGACCTCGTCCTCGACCTCGCGCAGCAGGCTGGGCGCCACGGCGCCCGAGGCGGTGAAGTCGAAGCGGAAACGACCGGGCGAGTTCTCCGAACCGGCCTGGGCCGCCGTCTCGCCCAGCGCGTTGCGGAACCCGCGATGCACCAGGTGCGTGGCGGTGTGGCTGCGGGAGATGGCCCGGCGGCGCTCGACGTCGATCTCGGCCTGGGCCTGGTCGCCCACCAGGATCTCGCCGCTGCGGACCTTGCCCCGGTGCACGACGACTCCGGCGACCGGGGACTGCACGTCCACGATCTCCACCTCGGCCCCGCCCGTCCGGATGACACCCTGGTCGGCGAGCTGCCCGCCGCCCTCGGCGTAGAACGGGGTTCGGGCGAGCACGACCTCGACCGCCGTACCGGCCCCGGCCGCGGGGACCGAGATCCCGTCGACGAGGAGGCCGACGATCTCGGACTCGGCGCTCACCTGGTCGTAGCCGAGGAACTCGACCTTGCCGGTCTTCTCCAGGAGCTCGCCGAACACCGAGATGTCGGCGTTGCCGGTCTTCTTGGAGGCGGCGTCGGCCTTCGCCCGGTCGCGCTGCTCCTTCATCAACCGGCGGAAGCCCTCTTCGTCGACCTTGAGCCCCTGCTCGAAGGCCATCTCCAGGGTCAGGTCGATGGGGAAGCCGTAGGTGTCGTGGAGCTGGAAGGCCTGGTCGGCGGCGAGCGTGCCCCGTCCCTTGCGCTTGGTCTCCTCCGCCGCCACGTCGAAGATCGCGGTGCCGGTGCGGAGGGTGCCCAGGAACGAGGCCTCCTCGGCGTCGATGACACCGTGGATCTGCGGGGCGTCGGCCTTGAGCTCGGCGTACTGCTCGCCCATCACCTCGATGGTCACCGCCGTGAGCTCGTGCATGTAGCGCTCCTCGCCCGCGCCGAGCAGGCGCAGGTTGCGGATGGCGCGGCGCAGGATCCGGCGGAGCACGTAGCCCCGGCCCTCGTTGGAGGGCAGCACGCCGTCGGCGACGAGCATGACGCCGGTCCTGACGTGGTCGGCGATGATCCGCAGCGAGACGTCGGCGCGCTCGTCGCGGCCGTAACGCGTCTTGGTGAGCTCGGCGGCCCGATCGAGGATCTTGTAGGTGGTATCGATCTCGTAGATGTTGTCGACGCCCTGCAGGATCGCCGCCATGCGCTCCAGGCCCATGCCGGTGTCGACGCTCTTGGCGGGCAGTTCGCCCGAGACGTCGAAGTCCACCTTGTTGCGGACCGCGCCGAGCTGGAACTGCATGAAGACGTTGTTCCACACCTCGAGGTAGCGGTTCTCGTCGGCGATGGGGCCGCCGTCGCGTCCGTACTCGGGACCGCGGTCGTAGTAGATCTCGCTGCACGGCCCGCCCGGACCCGGCACGCCCATGTGCCAGTAGTTGTCCTCCAGGCCACGGCGCTGAATCCGCTCGACGGGGATGCCGACCCTGTCGTGCCAGATGGTGAAGGCCTCGTCGTCGTCGAGGTAGACGGTGACCCAGAGCTTGTCCTCGGGGAAGCCGAAGCCGCCCTCGGACTCGGGCTTGGTCAGCAGCTCCCAGGCGAGCGGGATCGCGTCTTCCTTGAAGTAGTCCCCGAAGGAGAAGTTGCCGAGCATCTGGAAGAAGCTCGCGTGCCTGGTCGTCTTGCCGACCTCGTCGATGTCGAGGGTACGGACGACCTTCTGCGCGCTGGTGGCCCGCTTGAAGGGCGGCTTCTGCTGGCCCAGGAAGTAGGGCTTGAAGGGCACCATGCCCGCGTTGACCAGAAGCAGCGTCGGATCCTCGGCGATGAGGCTGGCCGAGGGCACGACGGTGTGCCCACGCTCCTCAAAGAAGCGCAGGAAGCGGCGGGCGATCTCTGCCGACTCCATGTCAGCGGCCATCCTTTACGTTGTAGTGATAAGTGTTTTCCACAGTGTCGAGCCCGAACCTGGACCGCAACTCGGTTTCTCTCCTGGCCGCGCCCTCCAGGGCGTCCCCGGTGAAGTCCCTCACCTGCTCCAGGGCTCCGGTGGCGTTGTTCACAGCCCGACGCGCCAGGTGGTTCGGGTGCAGTGACTGAAGCTTACGCATGACCCACACCGCGCCGAACGCGCCCAGGGCCATGTAGAACAGCCGTCTGATCATCGCCGCCGCCTCTCGACTGCCCGGGGGCTCGGCCTGCCGCGCCGGTGGGCGCCCAGGGCCTGCCGGATGCCGTGGCCGAGTGCCGCCACCTTGATCAGCGGCCCGGTGACCAGGCTCTGGGTGACGTTGCTGACCTTGGCCACGTGCCCGCTCACCTGCTTGACGTCCAGGGCGATGGCTTCTACGGCGACCAGCTGGCGGTTGGTCTGGCTGACGGTCACCGCGGCGTCCTCCAGCAGCGGCACCACGCGGTCGCTCAGCTCGGAGACCATCTTGGTGGTCTCGGTGAGCAACCGGGCCAGCTTGACCATGACCACGGCCATGAAGCAGACCAGGATCGCCCAGGCCATGGCGACGATCAGTCCGGCGACCTCTCCTGCGGTAAGCATGCGCCGATCTCCTTAGTTCACCCGGCTGGAATGGGCAGAACCCTATCGCGTCCGGCCTCACTCCCTCCGGCATGCCGTGTCACGGCGTGCGAACCGTGCGCGGGCCGCCCCCGGACGCGTCCGCCCAGAGCCGCGCGGACCACGTGGTCCCGGGGAGCGGAGAGCACGGGAACCCGCCACGTGGACCGGCGCCGGAGGCATGACGGGCCGCGACCGCGGAACTCAGGGCCGCGGCGCCGTGGCCGCCCTCGCCCGCACGTGGACCGGCGCCCGAGGCATGACGGGCCGCGATCGCGGGACCCGGGCGCGGGCGCCGTGGCCCGCCCCTCGCCCGGGTGGCTACTGGCCGCGCAGGAAGGAGCGGATTTTGGACCAGCGGTCGGCGAAGCCCGCTTCGGCGCCGTGCCGGGTGGGCTGGTAGTAGCGGCGGTCCCTCAGCTCCTCCGGGGCGTAGTCCTGGCGGACCAGCCCGTGCTCGAAGTCGTGGGGGTATTTGTAGCCCTTGCCGTGCCCCAGCGTCTTGGCTCCCGCGTAGTGGGCGTCGCGGAGGTGGTTCGGGACGTGGCCGATGTTGCCCCGCCGCACGTCCTCAGAGGCCGCTCCGATGGCGTTGATCACCGCGTTGGACTTGGGGGCCAGCGCGCAGTGGATGACCGCCTGAGCGAGGTTGAGCCGTCCCTCGGGCAGGCCGATGAACTCCACCGCCTGAGCCGCGGCCACCGCGATCTGCAGGCAGGTGGGATCGGCCATGCCGACGTCCTCCGAGGCGAAGATGACGATCCTGCGGGCGATGAACCGCGGGTCCTCCCCCGCCTCGATCATCCGGGCGAGGTAGTGCAGCGCGGCGTCGGCGTCGGAACCGCGCATGCTCTTGATGAAGCCGCTGATCACGTCGTAGTGCTGGTCGCCCTGGCGGTCGTACCTGACCGCGGCCTTGTCCACCGCGCGCTCCACCACCTCGACGGTGATCTCGTCGTCGGTGATCAGCGCGGCGGCCTCCAGGTAGGTGAGCGACCTGCGGGCGTCTCCCCCGGCCAGGCGCACCAGGTGCTCGGCGGCCTCGGGTGCCAGCCGTACCTTCCCGTCCAGGCCGCGGGGGTCGGCGACGGCTCGCTCCAGCACCACCCGGATGTCGTCCTCGGACAACGACTCCAGGGTCAGCAGCAGCGAGCGCGACAGCAGCGGTGAGATGACGGAGAAGAAGGGGTTCTCCGTGGTCGCGCCGATGAAGGTGACCCAGCGGTTCTCCACCGCGGGCAGCAGGGCGTCCTGCTGGGCCTTGTTGAAGCGGTGCACCTCGTCCACGAACAGCACGGTCTGGCGCCCGGACATGCCGAGCTCGCGCCGGGCCTGCTCGATGGCGGCGCGGACGTCCTTGACGCCCGCCGACACCGCGGAGACCTCGACGAAGCGGCGCTTGGTGACGCCCGCGACCACGTAGGCGAGGGTGGTCTTCCCGGTCCCCGGCGGACCCCACAGGAACAACGACATCGGGGCCTCGGCCTCGACCAGTCTGCGAAGCGGCGTGCCGGGGCCCAGGAGGTGCCGCTGCCCGATCACCTCGTCCAGGCCCCGGGGGCGCATCCGCACCGCTAAGGGCTCATGGCCGCGATGGGCCTCTTCCGCCGCCGCATCGAACAGGCTGTCCACGGTCAGACATTACCGTCAGGAGACACGCCTCAGCTCCCCCAGGCGGCGGTGGCCCCGCTGTGTCCGGCGCGCACCACGTAGTAGAGCGCCACGACGGCCACGACCACGGTCAGGCCCGAGACGGCCAGCCGCACCGGGCGGCCGAACCGGTCACCTCGCGAGACGTGGACGAGTCCCAGCGAGACCAGGCCGAGGGCCAGCGTGGCGAGCAGCAGGGGGATGGAGAAGCTCTCGTGCTCGGCGATGCGCAGGGCGGCCTCGCCGCCGACGGAGGAGAAGCGGCTGCTCGCCAGCAGCGCCTCGCCGCTCAGCCTGGCCGCGAAGACCGACAGCGGGACGACCGGCGCGAGCCCCACCAGCGCCCAGGTGGTCACGCCGCGCACGCGCGGTGCCAGGGCGTACACGATGGCGAGCACCGCGAGGAGCGGCGTCAGGATCACGGGAACATGAATGATCAAGGGATGGAGAGGCAGACCGAGGATCTCATCAAACACGCATTTCTCCGATCGGACGAAGACCGAACCTGGCAAGAACGGATCACATCATGAGTGAGTTATGGGCGGTGTGAAGCACCACATGCACCCCTTCACTCGCACCTGGTGGATTTCGTCACTTACGTCCAACACACGCTGAGGCCGGTACGCTTTCGGCCAGTCAGTAGTCATGCAACAGTAATCCTGGAGGACATAGCGGTGAGCGGCGAGGACCGCCAGAGCCAGCTGGCTCGGGAGCACAAGGAGCGGCAGGCGCGGCGTGCCGAACAGGAGCGTCCCAAGACGAAGCGGAACGCTCTCATCGGAGTGGTCGTCGCAGCGGTCGTCGTCGTGGGAGGTTTGGTCGCCGCGACGACACTGATGGGGGGAACCGGCCAGGCCAAGCCCGACGCCGCCTCTCCGGCCCCTTCGAGCAGCACCCTCGAAGACCTGTCCCCCACCACGGCCCCCAGCCCTCCGGTCGACCTGTCCAAGGTGACCTGTTCGTACCGGAAGGACACCAGCGGCAGCCCGGCCAAGAAGGTGGGCATGCCGCCGCGCAAGCCCAACACGAAGCTGAAGACCATGACGATCACCACCAACCACGGTGCCATCGTGATCGACCTGTTGACCGCGCAGTCTCCGTGCGCCGTCAACTCCCTGGCCTTCCTGGCCAGGAAGAACTTCTACGACAACACCAAGTGCCACCGCCTGGCCACCCCGGAGAACTCCGGTCTGGGCCTGCTGCAGTGCGGCGACCCGCAGGCCAAGGCCGACGGCAAGAACCCCACCGACGGCCAGGGCAGCCCGGGTTACGTCTTCGACGACGAGCTCTCCGCCGGCATCCAGTACGTCCCGGGGGTCGTGGCCATGGCGAACGGCGGCCCCAACTCCAACGGCAGCCAGTTCTGGATCTCGCTCTCGGAGGAGACCACCCAGCTTGAGCCGGTTTACACCCCCGTCGGGACCGTCGCCAAGGGCATGGACATCCTCGACAAGATCTTCAAGGGCGGGTGGATCACCAATCCCGCGGACATCACCGGTGACGGCGGCTCCACCGCCCCCAAGATCCCGGTGATCATCAAGGACGTGCGGCTCTCCTAGCAGGACGCGAAAGCACGATGCCCCGGCGGTCGTCTGACCGCCGGGGCATCGTGCTTTCGCGGACGACCCCGGCTCCTGTGATCCCCCTCACAATCGGGCGACAACCGCGTTCGCGGGGCCAAACTTGAACCGAAAGGCGCGTCATCCATCTCACCGGGGGTTCGTCGATGTCCGAGAAGCTACCGATCGAGTTCGTGTTCAATCCGGAGTTCGGCAGGGATCCCTACGCCGCCTACGCCACGCTCCGGGACAAGGGACCGGTTCACGCGATCGACTTCCCGCCCGGGATGGACGCGTTCCTGATCATCGGTCACGAGCACGGCCGGCCGGCGCTCGGCGATCCCCGGCTGGCCAAGGACATGCGCCACGGACCCGCCCTGTTCCGCGAGTTCGTCGCGACCGGCAACCCGGTGCTGGCCCACAACATGCTCAACAGCGACCCACCGGACCACACCCGGCTACGCCGCCTGGTCTCCAAGGCGTTCACCCCCCGGCGGGTCGAGAGCCTGCGTCCGCGGATCCAGGAGATCACCGACGGTCTCATCGACGCGATGACCGCCAAGGGGCACGCCGACCTGCTCGACGACTTCGCCTTCCCGCTGCCGATCATCGTGATCTGCGAGCTGCTGGGCATTCCCTCCGAGGATCGCGACGACTTCCGCGACTGGTCGGCCGCCCTGGTCAACCCGACGGTCGACGAGGAGCAGCTCCGGCACCGCGCCGAGATGGGTGCCGCCACCCGCGCCTACTTCACGCGGCTCATCGCCGAGCGCCGGGCCGAACCCCGCGACGACATGGTCAGCGCGCTGGTCGCCGCCAGCGACGACGAAGAGCTGCTCAGCGAGCAGGAGCTGCTGTCCACGCTCATCCTGCTGCTCATCGCCGGGCACGAGACCACGGTCAACCTGATCGGCAACGGCATGCTGGCGCTGCTGACCCATCCCGACCAGCTCCAGTTGCTGCAAGACAAGCCCGAGCTGCTGCCCTCGGCGATCGAGGAGTTCCTGCGCTACGACGGCCCGGTGGAGCGGGCCACCTTCCGGTTCGCCGCCGAGGACCTGGAGATCGCGGGCGTCCACATCCCCCAGGGCAGCATCGTCCACATCTCCCTCGGCGCGGTCGACCACGATCCGGAGGCGTTCGACGCCCCCGAGACCCTGGACATCACCCGCACCGACAACCGGCACGTGGCCTTCGGGCACGGCATCCACTTCTGCCTGGGCGCGCCCCTGGCCCGGCTGGAGGCGCAGATCGCCTTCGGGACGCTCCTGCGCCGCCTGCCCGGCATCGAGCTCTCCTGCGCGCCGTCCGAGGTCGCCTGGCGCCAGACCGGCTCGATCGTCCGCGGGCTGCGGGCACTGCCGGTCAGCTTCTGACACCGGACGCGGAAAGGCCCCCGGAGCATCGTCCGGGGGCCTTTCCGCGTCCGCGAGCGGGGTCCCCGCCCTGGGCCTGAGACCCTCACCCCGTCCGGGGGTTAGACCTCCGCCTTGGGCTTGGCGTCCACGCCGGCCTCCTTGCGCTGCGCACCCGTGATCGGAGTGGGCGCACCGGTCAGCGGGTCGAAGCCGGAGGCCGTCTTCGGGAAGGCGATGACGTCGCGGATCGAGTCGCCGCCCACGAGGAGCATGCAGATCCGGTCCCAGCCGTAGGCGATGCCTCCGTGCGGCGGCGGGCCGTACTTGAAGGCCTCCAGCAGGAAGCCGAACTTGTTCTCCGCCTCCTCCTTGGAGATGCCGAGCACGTCGAAGACACGCTGCTGCATCTCGGCCCGGTGGATACGGATCGAACCGCCGCCGATCTCCATGCCGTTGCAGACCATGTCGTAGGCGTAGGCCAGGGCCTCACCGGGGTGGTCCTGGAAGGTGTCGGCCCACTCGGGCTTGGGCCCGGTGAAGGGGTGGTGGACCGCGGTCCAGCCGCCCTCGCCGTCCTCCTCGAACATGGGGGCGTCGACGATCCAGAGGAAGTTCCAGGCGGACTCGTCGATCAGACCGCAGCGGCGGCCGATCTCCAGGCGGGCCGCGCCGAGCAGGTCGCGGGAGGCGGAGGCCGTACCGGCCGCGAAGAAGATCGCGTCACCCGGTCCGGCGCCCACCTTGGCGGCCAGGCCGGACGACTCGGTCTCCGACAGGTTCTTGGCGACCGGGCCGCCGAGCGTGCCGTCCTCGCCCACGAGCACGTAGGCCAGGCCCCTGGCGCCGCGTGACTTGGCCCAGTCTTGCCAGCCGTCCAGCTCCTTGCGGCTCTGGGAGGCACCGCCCGGCATGACCACGGCGCCCACGTACGGCGCCTGGAACACCCGGAAGGTGGTGCCGGCGAAGAACTCGGTCATCTCGACGAGCTCCTGGCCGAAGCGCAGGTCCGGCTTGTCGGAGCCGTAGCGGGACATGGCGTCCCAGTAGGTCATCCGGGGCAGCGGCGTCGGCAGCTCGTAGCCGATCGTCTCCTTCCAGATGCGGCCGATCAGGGCCTCGCCCAGCGCGATGACGTCGTCCTGGTCCACGAAGGACATCTCAACGTCGATCTGGGTGAACTCCGGCTGCCGGTCGGCGCGCAGGTCCTCGTCGCGGTAGCACTTGGCGAGCTGGTAGTAGCGCTCCAGCCCGGCGACCTGGAGCAGTTGCTTGAACAGCTGCGGCGACTGCGGCAGGGCGTACCAGCTGCCCGGCTGGAGCCGGACCGGGACCAGGAAGTCGCGGGCCCCCTCCGGGGTGGAGCGGGTCAGCGTCGGGGTCTCGACGTAGGTGAACCCGTGCTCGTCCATCACCTGGTGGGCCAGGTAGGTGGCCTTGGAGCGGATCCGCATGGCCTGCGCGACCTGCGGGCGGCGGATGTCGAGGTAGCGGTACTTGAGCCGTGCCTCCTCGGACACGCCCGCGCCGCCCTCGATGGGGAACGGCAGCGGCGCGGACTCGCTGAGCACCTCGACCTGGGAGGCGACGACCTCGATGGCGCCCGTCGGCAACTCGGGGTTCGCGTTGCCCTCGGGGCGGACCCGCACCTCTCCGACGACCTTCACGCAGTATTCGGCCCGCAGGCCGTGTGCGTCGTCCTCTTCGCGGAAGACCACCTGGGAGGAGCCGGAGGCGTCACGCAGGTCGATGAAGACCACACCGCCGTGGTCGCGGCGGCGCGCCACCCAACCGGCCAGCGTCACCTGCTGCCCGGCGTGCTCCTCGCGCAGTGATCCCGCTTCGTGCGTGCGGATCATTTGTTCAGTCTCTCCTTCAAAGTCGTGACGATCTCAGCGAGCCGTACGGTGATCTGATCACCGCTGACCAGGTCTTTCACCTGCGCGGACTCGACGGCGAGGTCTCGCTCGCCGAGAATCACGGCATAGCCCGCCCCCGAGCGGTCGGCGCCCTTCATGGCGCCCTTGAGGCCCTTGACGCCGAACGACATGTCGGCGTCCAGACCTGCCCGGCGCAGCTCGGTGATGAGCAGGAACATCCGGCGGCGCGCCTCCTCACCCAGCGGCACACCGTACACCTGGACACGCGACTGCCCGGCCTCGCCTCCGAACAGGCCCTCGGCCTCCATGGCCAGGAGCGTCCGGTCGACGCCGAGCGCCCAGCCCACGCTGGGCAGGGCGGGACCGCCGAGCATCTCGCTCAGCCCGTCGTAACGGCCGCCGCCGCCCACCGCCGACTGCGAGCCCAGCCCGTCGTGGACGAACTCGAACGTGGTGCGCGTGTAGTAGTCGAGGCCGCGGACCAGCCGGGGGTCGTCGGCGTAGTCCACGCCGGAGGCGCTCAGCAGCGAGCGGACCTCCTCGTGGTAGATCTTGCACGCCTCGCACAGGTGGTCGGTCACCAGCGGCGCGCCGGCCAGCTGGGCCTGCACCTCGGGGCGCTTGTCGTCGAGCACGCGCAACGGATTGATCTCAATCCGCTGGCGGGTGGCCTCGTCGAGGTCGAGCCCGCGCAGGAAGTCCTGGAGCGCGGCCCGGTAGACGGGACGGCACTCCCTGCAGCCCAGCGTGTTGATCAGCAGCCGGACCCCGGTGAGGCCCAGCCCGGCGTAGCCGTCGGCGGCCAGGATGATCAGCTCGGCGTCCAGGGCGGGGTCCTCGGCCCCCAGCGCCTCGGCGCCGACCTGCCAGAAGTGGCGGTAGCGGCCTCTCTGGGCGCGTTCGTAGCGGAACTGGCTGCCCGAGTACCAGAGCTTCACGGGAAGCTGGCCGTTGTGCAGGCCGTGCTGGAGGACGGCCCGCACGACCGACGCGGTGCCCTCGGGGCGCAGCGTGAGGGAGCGCCCGCCCTTGTCCTCGAAGGTGTACATCTCCTTGGAGACGATGTCGGTCGACTCGCCGACACCGCGCACGAACAGCGCGGTGTCCTCGAAGACCGGCGTCTCGATGTAGCCGTAACCGGCGCGGCGGGCCGGAGCGGTCAGCGCCTCGCGCACGGCGAGCGCCCGCTCGGACTGCGGCGGAAGCCAATCAAAGGTGCCCTTGGGCGCCTGCAGAGTCATCTCTAAAGTCCCCTGGTGGGACCACGACCGTGCCGGAGGCTCCCGGAGCCGGCGCTGGACGCCGCCTCCGCTTCCGCCATGTACGGATTGGTGGCACGCTCGTGGCCGATCGTGGTCTGTGGTCCGTGGCCGGGCAGGACCACCGTGTCCTCCGGCAGCGGCAGGCATTTGACCGCCAGGCTGCGCAGGATGGTCGGGTAGTCGCCTCCCGGAAGATCCGTGCGGCCGATGGAGCCGGCGAACAGCAGGTCACCCGAGAACATCACGTCCGGAATCTCCTCGGTGCTGGGCAACCTGAACGTCACCGACCCCCTGGTATGGCCCGGAGTGTGGTCGACGGTCAGATCCATACCCGCCAGCCGCAGCACCTCACCGTCGACGAGTTCGCGCACGTCGTCGGGCTCGGTGAAGGTCAGGCCGCCGAACATCTGCTGCCTGGTCGCCGTCGACAGTCCCTTGCCCGGGTCGGAGAGCAGCTCACGGTCCTCGGGGTGGATCCACGCCGGGACCCCGCGCGCGCCGCAGACCGGGGCGACCGACCACATGTGATCGATGTGACCATGGGTGACCAGCACCGCGACCGGCTTGAGCCGATGCTCGCGCAGCACGTCGTCCAGGTCGCCGACGGCGTTCTGGCCAGGATCGACGATGACACACTCCTCGCCCGCGGCGGGAGCTACGACGTAGCAGTTGGTCTGAAACGACCCTGCTGGAAACCCGGCGATGAGCATCTGCCTCAGCTGATCTCGTCAAGAATGCGGATGGGAATGTAACCGAAGGGTACCGGTGCGGGTCGGCGGGCTGCGAACCATTACCCTCTGGCCGATACGATTCGCCCACCTCAATAAGTAACACTCCAGCACTCGGGAGGGCGAAGCGGTGAGCGGCAAGGAACGCCAGAAGCAGTTGGCGCGCGAGCACTACGAGCGGCAGATGCAACGACGGGTCGAGCGCGAGACCAAGGCCAAGCGCAACGCGATCATCGGCACCAGTGTGGCCGTAGTGGTGGTCGTGGGAGGCGTGATCGCCGCAACCACCCTGCTCGGAGGCTCCGACACCACGGCGACGGCCGCCCCGGAGGCGTCCGCGAGCCCGGAGGCGTCGAGCGCCGCCGCCGCCCAGCCGACGGCCTTCGACCCGGCCAGCGGCACCTGCGGCTACGTCCCCGACACCAGCGGCGCCCCGGCCAAGAACGTGGGCATGCCTCCGGCGAAGGTGGACACCTCCATCGACCAGATGACCCTCAAGACGAACCGGGGCGACATCGTCATCAAGGTTTCGGCCGAGAAGACGCCCTGTACGGTCAACTCCTTCGCCTTCCTGGCGGAGAAGAAGTTCTTCGACGGCTCCAAGTGTCACCGCCTGGGGTCCGACCAGTTCCCGATGCTGCAGTGCGGAGACCCCCTGGCCAAGGCCGACGGCAAGAGCCAGACTGACGGCCAAGGTGGCCCCGGCTACCGGTTCGTGAACGAGAACCTCGAGGGCGCCAAGTACACCCGCGGGGTGGTTGCCATGGCGAACAGCGGCGCCGACACCAACGGCAGCCAATTCTTCATCGTTTTCGGCGACACCCAACTGCCCCCGAATTACACGCCGTTCGGTACGGTGACCAAGGGACTGGAGATCATCGACAAGGTGAACAAGGCCGGCGTCATCACTCCGGGGCAAGACGGCACCGGAGCCCCGAAGGAAACCGTTCAAATCGAAGACGTGACAATGTCCGGCAAGAGCTGACGTAATACAAGCAAGGGACGGCTAAGTCCCGAAAGGCTGATGAAAGTGCGGGAGGACACGGTGAGCACCGACCCGTGGGGCCGGGTAGACGACGACGGCACCGTCTACGTACGTACGGCTGAGGGAGAACGGGCCGTCGGGTCCTGGCAGGCCGGCGAACCGGAAGAGGCACTCGCCTACTTCCATCGCAAGTTCGACGAGTTGGCCGGGCAGGTCACCCTGCTGGAGCAGCGGGTCCGCGGCACGGATCTGCCGCCCGCCCAGGCCGAGGCGACCATCGTCAAGCTCCGCGAGGCGATCACCGACGCGCATGCGGTCGGCGATCTCGACGCGCTGCTGAACCGGCTGAACGTCGTCACGGAGCTGGTCGCCCAGCGCCGTGAGGAGGTCAAGGCGGCACGCGACGTGGCCCGCGCGGAGGCCAAGGACATCAAGGAGCGGATCGTCGCCGAGGCGGAGCGCATCGCCGACGACACCACCCACTGGAAGACCGGCGGCGAGCGGCTGCGCCAGCTCATCGAGGAGTGGAAGGCCGCCGAGCGCATCGACCGGGTGACCGAGGCCGCGCTCTGGAAGCGCCTGTCCGCCGCCCGCACGGCCTTCGCCAAGCGGCGCAAGGCCTACTTCGCGGGTCTGGACGAGCAGCGGGAGAGCGTGCGCTCCACCAAGGAGCGCATCGTCGCCGAGGCCGAGGCGCTGTCGTCCTCCACCGACTGGGGCACCACCGCCTCCACCTACCGCGAGCTGATGCAGCAGTGGAAGATGGCGGGCCGGGCCTCCCGTGAGGTCGAGGACGAGCTCTGGAACCGATTCAAGGGCGCCCAGGACCAGTTCTTCCAGGCGCGCTCGGCGGTCTTCGCCGAGCGTGACGCCTCGCTCGCGGCCAACGCCGAGATCAAGGAGCAGCTCCTGGTCGAGGCCGAGAAGATCCTTCCGGTCTCCGACGCCCGCGCCGCCCGGACCGCCCTGCGTACCATCCTGGAACGCTGGGAGGCCGCGGGCTCGGTCCCGCGGGAGCAGCGCGACCGTCTTGAGGGCGGGCTGCGCAAGATCGACGAAGCGATCCGCAAGGCCGAGGAGACGGAGTGGAAGCGTTCCAACCCCGAGGCCCGCGCCCGCGCCCAGAACACGGTCGACCAGCTCCGTAAGACGATCGCGCAACTGGAGACCCGCCTGGCCAAGGCCCAGACGGCCGGCAAGGACAAGGACGTGAAGGACGCCGAGGAGGCCCTGGCCGCCCGTCGTTCCTGGCTGGAGGAGGCCGAGCGCACGCTCGCCGAGTTCTCCTGACACGCTGAGGAGGGCCCCCAGAACGCGCTCTGAGACGAGAGCACGCTCTGGGGGCCCTCGTATGTCGGGAAGGCCTTCTCGCCTACGACGCCGCGCCCACAGGACCTCGGAGGGCACCCTGTGCCGCGTACGGCGCCGCCCGTCCTCGTCTTCCAAGGACGGGCGCGGCGAGCCGGGGGCGGCCGGTCAGGAACCGGCGCCGCTGACCCGATAGACGTCGTACACGCCCTGGATGTTGCGCACGGCCTTCAGCACGTGACCCAGGTGCTTGGGATCGCCCATCTCGAAGGTGAACTTGCTGATCGCCACACGGTCCCTGGAGGTCGTCACCGACGCCGACAGGATGTTGACGTGCTGGTCCGACAGGGTCCTGGTCACGTCTGACAGCAGGCGGGGCCGGTCGAGCGCCTCGACCTGGAGGGCGACCAGGAACACCGAGTCGTCCGCGGCCGACCAGGCGACCTCGACCAGACGGTCGGGCTCGGAGTTGAGCTGATCCATGTTGGGGCAGTTCGTACGGTGCACCGACACGCCGTGCCCTCGGGTGACGAACCCGACGATGTCATCGCCGGGCACGGGGGTGCAGCAGCGCGAGAGCCGTACCCACACGTCGGAGTCGCCCGCCACCACCACGCCCGCGCCGCCGCTGCCGCGAGGACGGCCCCGCAGCTTGGTCGGCACCGAGGCCTCGGCGATGTCCTCCTCCGCGCCGTCCACCCCTCCGAGGGAGTGCACCAGCTTCTGCACCACGTGCTGTGCGGCGATGTGGCCCTCTCCGACGGCCGCGTAGAGCGCGGAGACGTCGGGGTAGCGCAGGTCTCTGGCGAGGGCCAGGAGGGACTCTCCGGACATCAGGCGCTGCAGCGGCAGACCCTGCTTGCGCATGGCCCGGCCGATCGCCTCCTTGCCCGCCTCGATCGCGGTCTCGCGGCGCTCCTTGGAGAACCACTGCCGGATCTTGTTACGGGCACGGCCGGACTTGACGAACTTGAGCCAGTCGCGCGACGGTCCGGCGTCCGGCGACTTGGAGGTGAAGATCTCCACGGTGTCGCCGTTGCTGAGCCGCGACTCCAGCGGCACCAGACGGCCGTTGACCCGCGCCCCGATGCAGCGGTGGCCGACCTCGGTGTGCACGGCGTAGGCGAAGTCGACGGACGTCGCCCCGTCGGGCAGGGCGATGACCTGGCCCCGCGGTGTGAAGACGTACACCTCCGAGACCGACAGGTCGAACCTGAGCGACTCCAGGAACTCGCCCGGGTCCGCGGTCTCCTTCTGCCAGTCCAGGAGCTGACGGAGCCAGGCCATGTCGCTGGCCGGCTTCAGCTTCGCCCCGGGAGGACCGGAGGTGGTCGTGTCCTCCTTGTACTTCCAGTGCGCCGCCACGCCGTACTCGGCCCTGTGGTGCATGCCGTGGGTGCGGATCTGCAGCTCCACCGGCTTGCCCTCGGGGCCGATGACCGTCGTGTGCAGCGACTGGTACATGTTGAACTTGGGCATCGCGATGTAGTCCTTGAACCGGCCGGGCACCGGGTTCCATCGCGCGTGAATCGTTCCGAGGGCGGCGTAACAGTCGCGGACCGTGTCGACCAGCACCCGGATGCCGACCAGGTCGTAGATGTCGTCGAAGGCGACGTCCCTGGCGATCATCTTCTGGTAGACCGAGTAGTAGTGCTTGGGCCGGCCCTTGACCGCGGCGCGGATCTTGGCGTCGCGCAGGTCGCCGGAGACCTTCTCTATGACCTCCTGCAGGAACAGGTCCCTGCGGGGAGCCCGCTCCGACACCATCCGGGCGATCTCGTCGTAGCGCTTGGGATAGAGCATGGCGAACGCGAGGTCCTCCAGCTCCCACTTGATGGTGTTCATGCCCAGCCGGTGGGCGAGCGGCGCGAAGATCTCCAGCGTCTCGCGGGACTTCTGGTGCCGCTTGTGCTCCGGCAGGTAGCGCATCGTCCGCATGTTGTGCAGCCGGTCGGCGAGCTTGATCACCAGCACGCGGATGTCGCGGGACATGGCCACGACCATCTTGCGCACGGTCTCGGCCTCGGCCGCGTCACCGAACTTGACCTTGTCGAGCTTGGTGACGCCGTCGACCAGCAGCGCGATGTTGTCGCCGAAGTCCGAGCGCAGTTCGTCCAGCCCGTAGGCGGTGTCCTCGACGGTGTCGTGCAGCAGCGCGGCGCACAGCGTCTCGTCGTCGGTGCCCAGCTCGGCCAGGATCGTCGCCACCGCCAGCGGGTGGGTGATGTACGGATCGCCGCTTTTGCGCTTCTGGTCGCGGTGATGGTAGGCGGCCACATCGTAGGACCGCTCGATCAGTCGCAGGTCGGCCTTCGGATGGGTCGCACGGACCGTCCGGAACAACGGCTCCAGCACGGGATTCATGGCGCCACCCCATTGCCCCCCAAAACGCGCGAGCCTGCGTCGTACCGCCGGCTTCTCCTCGGCGGATCCAGACATGGCGGAACCGGCACCGTCTGCCGGAACGGCCGTCTCGGGACCGCCGCCGTCAGCGGTCACGTCGGGGACGACCACATCACGGGGCACTCAGACTCCTTAACATTCGAGTCCAGATCCCTCAGTGTATCCAGACCGGCTTGTGTGCGTCCGTCCGCGGGGGTCGATCAGACGATGACGAGGGAATGCAGCGTGACATCGTCCAGGCGCTCGCGGCCCTTGAGGAAGGCGAGTTCCATGAGCACGGCGACGGCGACGACCTCGGCGCCCGCCCTGCGGACCAGCTCCACCGTCGCGCACGCCGTACCTCCGGTGGCGAGCACGTCATCGACGATCAGAACCCGTTCCCCGGGGAGGAAGGCGTCTCGGTGAACCTCGATGGTGGCGGAGCCGTACTCCAGATCGTAGGACGCCTCAAGCGTCTCAGAGGGCAGTTTGCCTTTCTTACGCACCGGAACGAACCCCACGCCCGCCTTGCAGGCGACGGGGGCGGCCAGGATGAACCCTCGGGCCTCGATGCCGACGATCTTGTCCACCCGGTGCAGACCGGCGAGTTCGTCGATCACCGCGGCGAACGCCCCGGGATCGGCGAGCAGCGGGGTGATGTCCTTGAACAGCACTCCCGGCTGGGGGTAGTCGGGTACGTCCCGGATCTTGTCCAGGATCAGCTTGCTCAGGTCACTCACGTCGTTCCCCTTACGGAAAACGCCTCCGCCCCCCGGAAGGGGCGGAGGCGTGATTTCTTCGAACTACTTCTTTTTGGGCTTTTCCCCACGGGGAACGGCTCCGGCGGCGCCGTTGGAGTTCGCGGTGCCGTTCGAGGCCCCGGCCGCCACCGGCTGGCGGACGGCCTTCTTGCCCGCGGACGCGGTACCGCCGCCGGTCGCGGCGAGCCGGTGGGCGATCCTCTGGTAGCGCGGCTCGCGCTCCTTGAGGGTGACCAGCAGAGGCGTCGCGACGCACAGGGAGGAGTAGGTGCCGACGATCATACCGACGAACAAGGCCAGCGACAGGTCCTTCAGCGTGCCCGCGCCGAACAGCGTGGTCCCGATGAACAGGATCGCCGCGACCGGCAGGATCGCCACCAGGGTGGTGTTCAGCGACCGGATCAGCGTGTGGTTCAGCGCGTTGTTGGCGGCCTCGGTGTAGGTCATCTTGGAGGTCGTGCCGAGCTTGGCGGTGACCTCCTTGATCATGTCGAACACCACGACGGCGTCGTACAGCGAGTATCCGAGAATCGTCAGGAAGCCCAGCAGGGTCGCGGGCGTGACCTCGAAGCCGGACCACGCGTAGACGCCGGCGGTGATCACCAGGTCGTGCAGCAGCGCCACGACGGCGGCCAGCGCCATCTTCCACTCGAAGGCGAGCGTCAGGTACAGGATGATCGCCAGCATGAAGACGATCAGGCCGATGATGGCCTGGTTCGCGACCTGACCACCCCATGAGCCGCCGATCACCTGAAGGTTGACCTGGTCCTGCGGCAGGCCGTACGTCTGGGCGACCGTCTTCTGGACCGCGGTCACCGTGTCGGGCGGAAGGCTCTCGGTGGTGACCCGCCAGCCGTTCTGCGTCGTCTGGACGATGACCTGGTGCGCGTCGGCGTCGAGGAACGTCCCGCGAACGTCCTCGATGCTGGCGCTCGGGGCCTTGAAGGAGAACACCGACCCGCCCTTGAACTCCACACCCAGGTTCAGGCCGTTGAAGACCAGACCCGCGATGGAGATCACCAGCAGAACGGCGGAGAGGCTGTACCAGAGCTTCTTGCGCCCGACGAAGTCGACGTTGACCTCGCCGCGGTACAGACGGCGCGCGATGCCGGACATCAGGCCTCCTGCGGAACGGTCTTGGGATTGACGACGCTCTCGCTCATGCGCTCGGAGTCAAGACCGGAGAGCTTGTGGCCCTTGGCGAAGAACTTCCGCTTGGCCAGCAGGGCGACGAACGGCTTGGTGAACATGAACACCACCACGAGGTCGATGAGCGTGGTCAGGCCCATCGCGAAGGCGAACCCGGCCACACCTCCGACGGCCAGGAAGAACAGCACCACGGCGGCGATGAACATGACGGCGTCGGCGATCAGGATCGTCCGGCGGGCACGGGTCCAGGCGACCTCGACGGCCGTGCGCAGCGAGCGGCGGCCTTCCTTCATCTCGTCACGGATGCGCTCGAAGTAGACGATGAACGAGTCCGCCGTGATACCGATCGAGACGATCAGACCGATGATGTGCGGGAGCGACAGGCGGAAGCCCGCGAACGCCCCGAGCAGCACCACGGTCTGGTAGGTCAGGATCGTCGCCACCACGAGGCTGAGCACCGAGACGATGCCCAGACCCCGGTAGTAGAGCATCGAGTAGATGAGCACCAGGAAAAGGCCGATCGCGCCCGCGATCAGACCGCCGCGGAGCTGGTCGGCGCCCAGGGTGGAGGAGACCTCCTCGTTGGACCCGATCTCGAACTTCAGCGGCAGCGCGCCGAACTTGAGCTGGTTGGCCAGCTCGTTGGCCGTCGCGTCGGTGAAGCTGCCGGAGATCTGCGCCCGGCCGCCGGTGATGGGCTCCTGGATGGTCGGCGCGGAGATGACCACGCCGTCCAGGACCATGGCGACCTGGTTGCGCGGGGGCTGCGAGTTGAAGGCGGTGGTGGTGACCGTCGACCACTGCTGCGGCCCCTGGCCCTTGAAGGAGAGCTGGACGAGCCACTCGCCGGTGCTCTGGTCGACGCCGGCGGTCGCGGTGTCGATCGCGGAGCCGGTCACGGCCGCCTTGTCGAGAACGTACTTGGCGCTGCCGTCGTCGCTGCAGGCGACGTACTGCTTCTCCGGTGCGTCCTGAGCGCCCTCACCCTTGTTCTTGGAGCAGTCGAGCGCCTCGAACTGCTTGAGCACCGCCGGGTCGATCCCGGTGGTGTCGACGTTCGCCATGGGGTCTTCGGGAGCCGCGGGCGGCGCCGAGGGATCGGCGCCGCCGGACGGGTTCGCGGTCGGAGCGGTGCTCCCACCCGGCTGGGCGCTCGGGTCCGCGGCCTTGGCGGGCTGGTTGTCCGCCGTGTTCCCCGCGGGCTTGTTGTCCGCGTTCCCCGCGGGCTTGTTGTCCGCGTTCCCGTTGTTCCCGGCGTTCCCGTTGTTCCCGGCGGGCGTGGCGCCCGGGCTCGGGTTGGTCAGCGCCGAGGACAGGGCACGGCCGGCGGGCGAGCCGCTCGGGCCCGGCTCGGCGGTCGCGGCGGAGTCGGGAGCGGCGGAACCCGTGGGCTTGGGAGCCTGGGAACTCTTCTGACCGGTACCCGAAGGAGAAGGAGCGGACGTCGGCGCCTGGGTGGGCAGCTCACCGGGGGGTTGAGGCGACCCGGGAGCGATCGCCATCACCTGACGGAAACGCAGCTCCGCAGTGGTGCCGACCAGCTTGACGACTTCCTCTTGGCCAACTCCGGGGACGGAGATGACGATGTTGTCACCGGATTTGGCGACCTCGGCGTCGGAGATGCCACTGCCGTTCACCCGATCACGGATGATGTTCACGGCCAGGTCGAGGCTCTCCTCTGTGGGAGCGCTGCCGTTCGGCGTGATTGGCTGCAGCGTCACTGTCGTGCCGCCGGCGAGGTCGAGGCCATATTGCGGGGCGTATGCCTTGTTCAGCAGCATAACCCCGCCCATGGCGAGAATGATCGCCAGAAGCACCAGGAGCATACGCCCCGGTCTGCTCTGGCCACTGGTCGGTCGGGCCACTGGTCGTCAGTTCTTTCGGCTATAGGGGGTTGGTGGTGAGCCTGCTCATGCCTTCTTGGTCGTCGAGTCGTTGTCGCCGTACTGTTCCACGGTCCCAGTCACATTGTCGTCGACGGCCTTGACGTCTTCGTCCTCCACATCGTCAACCGGAGTCAGGACGCGGCCGATCGCCGCCTTGACCCAGCGGGTCTCGACACCGGGGGCGATCTCCAGGATCACGTCGTCGGCGTCGATCGCCACCACGGTCGCGAGCAGACCGGTCGTGGTCATGACTTTGGTGCCCGTGGTGAGGCTGTTCTGCATCTGAACCTGCTCCTGCTGCCGCTTACGCTGCGGCCGGATGAGCAGGAAGTAGAACACCACGACCATCAGAGCGATCATGATAAGGCTGGAATAGCTGCCCACAGGGCCGCTCCTTCTCTTGAAAATGACCGGCCGGGCGCCGGACGTCACATACGGCCACGCCGCTCAGCACGTCAGCCTACACAGCCAGCCAAGCCTCGGAGTTTAGGCGAGCTGTTAGAAGCGCGGCAACGAAGTCACGATTCGGCGCGCAGGGAAGTTCCCATTTCGATACCGTCGTCACCGAGTTGTGATCAACCCTGTACTGCTCCCCTAACAAACCTCAACGTCAGATCTGTCCCGGATCATCCCCGAGATCGAGAAGCAACGAGGCTCCGAACGCGTCCGGCGGCGGCGTCAGGCCCATGTGCACCCAGGCCGCCGCGGTCGCGACCCGGCCCCGCGGAGTGCGGGCCAGCAGTCCCTGCCGCACCAGGAACGGCTCGGCGACCACCTCCACCGTCTCCGGCTCCTCCCCCACCGCGACCGCCAGCGTGGACAGCCCCACCGGCCCGCCGCCGAACTTGCGCAACAGCGCTTCGAGCACCGCCCGGTCGAGCCGGTCGAGCCCCTCGGCGTCGACCTCGTAGAGATTCAGCGCCGCGGAGGCGATGTCCTTGGTGACCGCCCCGTCCGCGCGCACCTCGGCGAAGTCACGGACCCTGCGCAGCAGCCGGTTGGCGATGCGGGGCGTGCCCCGCGACCTTCCGGCGATCTCACCCGCCGCGTCGCCGGGAAGCCTGACCCCGAGCAGCCGCGAGGAGCGGTGCAGCACCTGTTCCAGCTCGGCGACCGAGTAGAAGTCCATGTGCGCGACGAAGCCGAACCGGTCACGCAGGGGCGCGGGCAGCATTCCGGCCCTGGTGGTGGCCCCGACCAGGGTGAACGGCGCGATCTCCAGCGGAATCGCGGTCGCCCCCGGCCCCTTGCCCACCACGATGTCGACGCGGAAGTCCTCCATCGCGAGATAGAGCATCTCCTCGGCGGGCCTGGACATCCGGTGGATCTCGTCGATGAAAAGGACCTCGCCCTCCGAGAGCGTCGACAGGATCGCCGCGAGGTCACCCGCCCGTTCCAGCGCGGGGCCCGAGGTGATCCGGAGCGGCACGGAGAGCTCGGTCGCGATGATCATGGAAAGGGTCGTCTTGCCCAGCCCGGGCCCGCCGCTCATCAGCACGTGGTCCGGCGGCCGGTTGCGCCGCAGCGCGCTCTGCAGCACCAGCGACAACTGCTCGCGCACCCGCGCCTGGCCGATGAACTCCTCCAGCCGCTTGGGCCGCAGGGCCGCCTCGATGAACTGCTCGTCGCCCTCGACCTCCGGCGACACTAGATCCCGCTCCGAACTCACGCCGATCCACCTTCACTCACACGGGCGCCCCGCGCCCTGCCGCGCCTTCGGAGATCATCGGGCAGCCGCCCGGAAGAGCCCCTCACCGGACGCTCAACGCGCGGAGCGCGGCCTTGAGCAGCGTGGCCACCTGCGGGGTCCGGCCCTCCATCAGCTCGGCGTCGGCCTGGGGGGTGACGGCGGCGATCGCCTCGTCCGCGTCTCTGGGGGAGTAACCGAGACCGACCAGGCCCGAGTGCACCTGATCCCGCCAGACGGGCACGGTCACGTGGCCGTTGAGCGCGGCGTTGACGGTCTCCTCGGGCGTACCGAGCTTGCCCTTGAGGTCGACGATGATCCGCTGGGCGCCCTTGGGGCCCACCCCCGGAACCCTGGTCAGCGCCTTCACGTCCGCGCTCGCCACGGCCACCCGGAGTGCGTTGGGTGTGTACACGGCCAGCATCGCCAGCGCCACCTTGGGGCCGACCCCGTTGGCCGTCTGCAGCATCTCGAAGATCCCGCGCTCGTCGTCGCTTCCGAAGCCGAACAGCGTCAGCGACTCCTCACGGACCACGAGCGAGGTGGCCAGCCGGCTCTCCTCCCCCACCCTGAGCGTTGCCAGCGTGCCCGGCGTGCAGTGCACGAACATGCCCACCCCGCCGACCTCGACCACCGCCCCGTCGGGCGCGACGGCGGTCACCTGTCCCCGAACCGAGGCGATCACTTGGTGGTTCCTCTCGAATATCCGGCCCTGCCCTGCCCGCGGAAGTAGGCCGCGGGGGACGTCTGCGGACCGGCCTTGACCTTGGCGTTGGCCACCGCCTGGGCCAGCCTGCTCTGCGCCCCGCCCCGCCACACGTGACAGATCGCGAGCGCGAGCGCGTCGGCGGCGTCGGCGGGCTTGGGCATGGCGTCCAGCCGCAGCAGCCGGGTCACCATGGCCCCCACCTGCTGCTTGTCGGCCGTGCCGCTGCCGGTGATCGCGGCCTTGACCTCGGAAGGGGTGTGCAACGCGACCGGCAGACCCCTGCGGGACGCGCACAGGATCGCCACGGCGGACGCCTGCGCGGTGCCCATCACGGTCCTGAGATTGTGCTGGGCGAAAACCCGCTCCACGGCCACCGCGTCGGGCTTGACCTCGTCGAGCCACTGCTCGATGCCCGCCTCGATCGCCACCAGCCGGGCCCCGAGGTCGTCGTCGGCCGGAGTTCGCACGACTCCGACCTTGACCAGGCTCAGCGGCGCCCCGGGCCGCCCTTCGACGGCACCGAGCCCGCACCGGGTCAGCCCGGGATCGATTCCCATCACCCGCAGCTCGGGCAACCGCACCGACATGCCTCCGCTCGCCGAACACCTGTTCGGTGCCCGACTCTACCGTGTGAGAGCACGCCACGCACGGTTCGGCCCATCGGCCCTTGCGAAGTGTCAGTAGTGGTCGAGCATATGCGGTCTGGCGTGGAAGGCGGCGTCGAAGACCTCGTGGGCGTCCGCCGGGCCGGTGAGCGTTCCCGAGCGGCGGAGGGTGGCGGTCGGGACCCCGGCGAACAGGGCGGAGAAGGCTCCGACGGTGAAGACGGGAAACGTTCCCGGCAGGGTTCCGGCGGGCTCGGCCGTACCGGATCCGCCCGCGACGGACAGGTGCCAGGGGCCGGAGTTGGCGGGACGCTGGGGGTCGTCGACCTGGATGACGGCGTCGAGGGTGACGCCGGCGGGGAAGCCACGCCGGGCGACGGCCGCGGGGAGGTCGACGACGCGGAACATCCAGCGGGTCTGCCTGACCTCGTCGCTGGACCGGTCGCCGATCAGCCAGAACACCGGGTCGTCGGGGGCGACGACCGCGTGAACCGACGTGGCGACGGAGGAGGACGAGCCGACCAGCGACCACAGGGCGCGGGTGGTGGCCTCCGAGCCCGCGACGAGCTTGTCGACCTCGATGTCCCCGCCGTCCCAGCGGTAGACGAGGAAGCCGTCGTCGGCCAGGTAGAGGAAATAGTCCTTCCTCTCCAGCCACAGCCGCCAGATCCGCTCGTCCCAGCAGACGGGGCCGGAGGCCTGGGTGGCGGCGTGGACGCGGCCGAGGATCGCGATCACCTCGGGGGCGTCGTCGGGGCCCATGCGGCGGATCTTGACCTGCTCGGTGGGTTTGATCGTGCGCAGGGCCTCGGCGGGCAGGGTGGCCTGGTGCGTGGCTCCCGCGTGCTCCCAGCCGAGCGACCGGTAGATCCGGGTGGTGGCCGGATAGAGGGCCGAGACGAGGTGACCGAGCTCCGCGCAGCGGTCGATGGTGGCCCGCATCAGCATCCGGCCGACGCCGCGTCCGCGATCCTCGGGAGCGACCGTCACCGAACCGATGCCGCCCATGGGCATCGGCCTGCCGTGCCACCACTGGGTGAGATCGTTGATCTTGCTCGTCGCGACCAGCCGGGGGCCGTCGACGACGCCCAGGTATCTCCCGCCGGCGAGCACCGGGAGGACATGCCTGCGCCAGACCTCCGCGTCGCCGTCGGAGACGGGCCCGAAGGCACGCCGGCGGTTGTCCAGGACCGCGTCGAAGTCGTCGACGGTCAGATCACGTAGTTCCACAGTGGTCCAACATAGGCAGGACCGGCGGGCACGGGCAATCCGGTTCAGAGGTGTCGCGCCGCGGGCTCGGCGCTCTCCTCGCCCTCCGCCTTTCCCGTCCTGTCGCGCAGGCGGTCCAGCCGTGCCATGACCGGCGTCGCCGTGACGCCGTGCACGACCAGGGAGGCCAGCACGGTGAAGGCGACCACGGCCCAGAGCTCGTCGGCGGGCACGCCGAAGTCGGCCTGGCCGAGGGCGTAGGCGAGGTAGAACAGCGAGCCGATGCCGCGGATGCCGAAGAAGGCCGTCACCCCGCGCTCCCGCGGCCCCGCCTGACCGCCCAGCCCCGCGAGCCATCCGGTCAGCGGCCGGATCACCAGCAGCAGCAGGAGTGCGAGCACCGCGCCCTCCCAGGTGAGCGCGGCCAGGCCGCCCGCCGCCACGAACCCGCCGAGCAGGACGATCAGCCAGGCGGTGAACAGTCGTTCGATCTGCTCGATGAAACCGTGCAGGACCCCGTTGTAGCCATTGGTCCGCTCGGCCGCCCTGATGGTGCACGCGGTCACGAACACCGCGATGAAGCCGTATCCGTGCGCCAGCTCGGTCAGGCCGTACGCCAGGAACGTCGCGCCCAGCGCCACGAAACCGTCCCGGTGCTCGGCCAGCCGCAGGTCGGAAACCCGGGTGCGGAAGAACAGCCGGCCCAGCAGCTTCCCCATCAGCAGGCCGCACACCACCCCCGCCCCGCACCGGTAGAGCAGGTCCACCAGGGCCCACTCGCCGACCCATCCGGCGCCCCCGGCGGCGGCCAGGGCGATCGCGGCGTACACCAGGGGAAAGGCGAGGCCGTCGTTCAGGCCGGCCTCGGAGGTGAGGGTGAAGCGAACCTCGTCGTCGGCCTTCTCCGAGTCGACGGGCTCACCCACCTGCACGTCGGAGGCGAGCACCGGGTCGGTCGGGGCGAGCACCGCGCCCAGGAGCAGCGCCGCGGCCAGGGGCCATCCCAGCAGGCCGTAGGCGACGGCGGTCACCCCCACGACGGTCAGCGGGAGCGTCCATCCCAGGAGACGCCAGGTGGAGGACCAGTTTCGCCGCCCGAAGGGCCGGTTGATCGCCAGCCCGGCGCCCATCAGCGAGATGAGCACGCAGATCTCGGTGGCGTGCTCGACCAGCGCCCGGTGGGCCACGGGATCGGGATCGGGAAGGTCGAGAGGCAGGAGATAGAGCACGAGGCCGCCGATGAGACAGACCATCGGCAACGAGAGGGGCAGCCGGTTGAGCAGCCGGGGCAGCACGGCCGCGAGCAAGGCCGCGATGCCCGCCACCGTAAAAATCAGGTCAGGATTCCCCATGGTCCGCGTGACCTGCCCTCGACCTAAAGGACAAACCTCACAGAGAATCCGAGATTACTCAGGAGCCGCGAAATGCCCGCCTTCTCAATGGAGAGACGGGCATTCCCGGTGGTCACGCGTCGAGCTTCTCCAGGATCTCGTCGGAGACGTCGAAGTTCGCCCAGACGTTCTGGACGTCGTCGTCGTCCTCCAGAGCGTCGATCAGCCTGAAGACCTTGCGCGCGCCGTCCTCGTCGAGCGGGACGCTCATCGTCGGCATGAAGCTCGACTCGGCCGAGTCGTAGTCGATCCCGGCGTCCTGCAGGGCCTTTCGGACCGGGACCAGGTCGGTGGCCTCGGAGACGACCTCGAACTGGTCGCCCAGATCGTTGACCTCCTCGGCTCCCGCGTCGAGGACCGCGGTCAGCACGTCGTCCTCGGACAGGCCCGCCCTGGGGACGAGCACGACGCCCTTGCGGTTGAACATGTAGGAGACCGAGCCGGGGTCGGCCAGCGAGCCGCCGTTGCGGGTCAGGGCGACGCGGACCCCGGTGGCCGCCCGGTTGCGGTTGTCGGTGAGGCACTCGATCAGCACCGCGACACCGCCGGGGGCGTAGCCCTCGTACATGATGGTCTGCCAGTCGGCACCGCCGGCCTCCAGGCCGCCGCCGCGCTTGCGGGCACGCTCGATGTTGTCGATCGGGACCGAGCTCTTGCGCGCCTTGGTGATGGCGTCGAACAGCGTCGGGTTACCGTCCACATCGGGGCCGCCGGTCCGGGCCGCGACTTCGATGTTCTTGATGAGCTTGGCGAACAGCTTGCCCCGCTTGGAGTCAAGCGCGGCTTTCTTGTGCTTCGTCGTCGCCCATTTGGAGTGGCCGGACATCGCCTAGAGCTCCCTCACCATCTCAGCAAAATATGAATGCACACCGACATCCCCGGTAAGTTCCGGGTGGAAGGACGTGGCGAGCAGCGGTCCTTGACGGACCGCGACGATCCTATCCCCAGGTTCGGCCCGTGCCAGCACTTCGACGTCGGAACCCATGGATTCCACCCATGGAGCGCGAATGAAGATCGCACGCATCTCACCGCGGCCGGCGAAGTCGATGTCGGCCTCGAAGGAGTCGACCTGACGGCCGAAGGCGTTGCGGCGGACCACCATGTCGATGCCGCCGATCGTCTGCTGCCCCTCGATCCCGCCCTCGATCCGATCGGCCAGCATGATCATGCCGGCGCAGGAACCGTAGGCGGGCATGCCGGCCTTGATCCGCATCCGGAGCGGTTCGAGCAGCTCGAAGGTCTCGGCGAGCTTCCACATCGTGGTGGACTCCCCACCGGGGATGATCAGCCCGTCGACCGCCTCAAGCTCGGCGGGGCGCCGTACGGCCACCGCCTTCGCGCCCACCGCCTCCAGTGAGCGCACGTGCTCGCGCACGTCTCCCTGCAGGGCGAACACGCCGATCGTCGGGGCGATGGTCACCGATGGTCCTTTCGATGAGTCTGGAATGCCTCCCTAGCGTATGACCACCCTGCGGATCACCCCAAACCGATCATTCCTCGCGGGTCCGGCCGCGAGGGACCTCCCGGCGGGGACTCCCCCCACGGGTAAGGGCGGCGCCCCCGGGACGCCGCCCTTACCGGAAAACGATCAGGGACGCTTGGTCTCCAGGTCCACGACTTCCTGGATCCGGTCGATCTCAGGGGTCCTGGCGGCCGACGGGTCGACCGGACGCAGATAGGTCTGCTGGACGCCCGGGACCCGGTCCTCGATCACGAAGGTCGCCTTGGTGTGCGCCTTGGCGCCCGCCTGCGTGACCTTCGGCAGCACCTTGAAGTCGGCGGTGAGCTGGTCGCGCTCGATCCGGGTGATCACGTAGCCGCGCTGGTTGTTGTAGAACTTCAGGTGCGGGTTGATGCTCAGGAACGGCTGCGTCCTTGGATCGGAGTCGGCGCCGTCACCACCGGTGGTGATGGAGGAGGCGACCAGCTCCGAGCCGACCGTACGCGTGGTGGGATCGTCGTAGTCGAGCTTGAGGTCGCTCGCCCAGTGGGCGTGCACGTCTCCGGTGAGCACGACGGGGTTGCGCACCTCGGCGTCGACCCAGCCCTGGGTGATCCGCTGCCGCGAGGCGACGTAACCGTCCCAGGCGTCCTGACTGGTGACCTTCGCCGGTCCGGCGTTGTTGTCACGCTGGGCGAAGAAGACCTGCTGACCGAGGATGTCCCACTGTGCCCGCGAGCGGCGGAAGCCGTCCAGCAACCAGCGCTCCTGCTCCGCGCCGGTGATCGAGCGGGCGGGGTCGACCGCCTCCGGGCAGTCGTCGTAGCCGTCGCCGCACCCCTGGTCGCTGCGGTACTGCCGGGTGTCGAGCATGTGGAAGTTGGCCATCCGGCCCCACTGGATCCGCCGGTAGAGCTGCATGTCGATGCCCCGCGGGATGGATTCACGCCGCAGCGGCATGTTCTCGTAGTACGCGCGGAAGGCCGCCTCACGCCGGGCGAGGAAGTTCGGCTGGGGGGCCTCCGGCACCTCGTCGGCCCAGTTGTTGTCCAGCTCGTGGTCGTCCCAGACGACCAGCCAGGGCGCGGCGGCGTGCGCGGCCTGAAGGTCGGGGTCGGTCTTGTACTGGGCGTGCCGCTGGCGGTAGTTCGCCAGGCTCTCGGTCTCGGGGCCCTCGTGGTGGCGGATGTTGCCGCCGGGGATCGTGTAGGTGTCGCGCCGGTACTCGTACTGGTAGTCGCCCAGGTGCAGGATCAGGTCGGGGTGCTCCTCGGCCAGACGCCCGTAGGCGGTGAAGTAGCCGTGTTCGTACTGGGCGCAGGAGACGAAGGCCATCGCCAGACCGGAGCCGTAGGAGGACGCGTGCGGGGCGGTCCTGGCCCGGCCCATCGGGGAGACGTAGTGACCGACCTTGAAGCGGTACCAGTAATCCCGGTCGGCGGAGAGCCCGTTCAGTTCGACGTGGACGCTGTGCCCCCACTCCGGCGCCGCCTGGGCCACGCCCCGCCGTACGACGTGGCGGCCCGACTCGTCGCCGTAGACCTGCCAGTCGACGGAGAAGCGGCGGCCCGGCATCCCGCCCAGGCCGTCCTCGGCGAGCGGCTGGGGCGCTAAGCGGGTCCAGATGACGAAGCCGTTCGCGTCGGGGTCTCCGGAGGCGACTCCGAGCGTGAAGGGATCGGTCTGCAGGCCACGGGAGGTCAGGGAGGCGGCGCTCTCCAGGGTGGGGTCGGAGCCTGCGTTCGCCATGGCGGGAACACCGGCCACGGCGCCCACCGCTATGCCGGTGACAAGAAATGACCGTCGGGTGAGCCGGGACATGGGGGCCTCCCAAAGTGATCGGGTACGAACGCCCGTCAGCTTTGCGGAGGATCATGACCGGAGAGTGAACTTCTCCAGTCAGGAAAAAGGCGACATCCTTCACGGATGCCGCCTTCTTCGAAACTCTCTACCAGCCGCGGTCGGCAAGGCGGTGCGGGACCGGGATGTCGGCGACGTTGATGCCCACCATGGCCTCGCCGAGACCACGGGAGACCTTGGCGATAACGTCGGGATCATCATAGAACGTGGTGGCCTTGACAACCGCGGCGGCGCGCTGGGCCGGATTTCCGGATTTGAAGATGCCCGAACCGACAAAAACACCCTCGGCGCCGAGCTGCATCATCATCGCGGCGTCGGCCGGGGTGGCGATGCCGCCCGCGGTGAACAGCACGACGGGCAGCTTGCCGGTCCTGGCGACCTCGGCGACCAGCTCGTACGGCGCCTGCAGCTCCTTGGCCGCGACGTACAGCTCGTCCTCGGGCAGCGAGGAGAGGCGCTTGATCTCGCCCCTGATCTTGCGCATGTGGGTGGTGGCGTTGGAGACGTCACCGGTGCCGGCCTCACCCTTGGAGCGGATCATCGCCGCGCCCTCGGTGATGCGGCGCAGCGCCTCGCCCAGGCCGGTCGCGCCGCAGACGAAGGGCACCGTGAACTGCCACTTGTCGATGTGGTTGGCGAAGTCGGCCGGGGTCAGCACCTCGGACTCGTCGATGTAGTCGACGCCGAGCGACTGGAGCACCTGCGCCTCGACGAAGTGACCGATGCGGGCCTTCGCCATGACGGGGATCGAGACGGCGGCGATGATGCCGTCGATCATGTCGGGGTCGCTCATCCGGGAGACGCCGCCCTGGGCGCGGATGTCGGCGGGAACGCGCTCAAGGGCCATGACGGCGACGGCACCGGCGTCCTCGGCGATCTTGGCCTGCTCGGCGTTGACGACGTCCATGATGACGCCGCCCTTGAGCATCTCCGCCATACCGCGCTTGACCCGGGCGGTGCCGGTGACGGTGGTCTCGGTGACTTCAGGCGTACTGCTGGACACGGTCTCTACCTCACGACGGCTGGTTGCGAATCACGGGCCGCCCGCGGGGAACGGCCACCACACCTCCATGTTAGGCGCTGATCAGGCCGCCCCCCTACACCGTCTTGTCACGCTTGGGCGATCTTCTTGGACAGGATGTACGGCTTGCGCCGTCAGGGGATGACGGGCTTGGGAGCGGCCAGGACCATCCAGACCTGGCCCGGAGAGAAGTTCATCGGCTCTCCGGTCTCGGTGGTGAAGACGGTGCCGTCCTTCTCCGTCTTACGCGACCATTCGGCCTTGAACGCCTGGCCGTCGCGGAGCACGACCGCCTTGCCCTTGCCGGTGGTCTCCATCAGGGGCGTGTAGCTCTGGTTCAGGTCGTGGAACTCCGAGCGCACGGTTTTGACGTACTGCACGACGATCGTGGGCGCGCCGAGCTGGCCGCCCTCGGCCGCCATGTCCTTCTGCCCGTCCTGCCAGATCAACCACTTGCCCGTGTCCTCCGACCAGCCGAAGGTGAAGCGCGCCCCCGGATACTTCACGCTGAACGTCTTCTTGGGCACACCGCCCTCGGGGGCGTCGCCGAAGGTGAAGCCGATGTCCTTCGCCTTGCTCGCCTTGGGCGCCGCGGCCAGCAACTGCTTGGTGTTGGCGAACAGGTTGTAGGGCGCGTAACGCCCCGGCTGGCGGAAGTAGGCACCCGGCGCCCGGCTGTCGGAGACGTCGATCAGCGGCGCCTCCGCGATGAAGGGAAGCATCTTGGTCTGCGCGCCCGAGTAGGCGAAGGCGGGGGTGCCGAACTGCGGCACGAGGTGCAGGTCGGAGATCCGGGCGCTGCGGACCGGACCGATCTTGGGGGGAAGCTTCGAGGAGAAGACCGCCATCAGCCGGGTCAGGCCCGCCTCGACCTGCTCGACGTAGACGATGTCGGCGCTCTTGAGACCGAGCTGCGGCTTGCCCGCCGAGGTGTTCTCGATCTTCGCCACCAGCACGGGCTTCCGGGCCTCACCGGGGAGCCCGGTGAACGGCTGGGTCGGCTCGGGAGTGGGAGTCGCGGGGGGCGCCGTGGCCGCCTGAGCGACCTGACCCGCCGCGGGCGACTCGGCGGAAGAGCAGGCAGCAGCAGGCGCCAGAACCGCCACTCCCGCAAGCGTAATGGCGATCATCCGATGCACCCGCACGGCTCATCTCCTCAAGTCAGCCACGAAATGGCAAGAGCTTACCCGTGTCCGACTTGTCAGATACCGCGCTTTATAGATGCCTTATTCCGCAGCCAAGGCCTCCGGGGGCGCATCGTCTATTTCAAAGAAATCCGGATACTCGGTGTGACCGGCCAACCGCAGCGTACGGGCCAGCCAGCGGCGCTGGGCGGTGCGGGTCACACCCACCGCATTGTTGTAGAAACGTCGCGAGTAGAGCACCTTGGCCACCGCGGCGCCGAGTTCCTCCAGCAGCTCGGGACCCGTGGGGGTGTCGGCCAGCCGATCGTGGAAGCTCTCCTGGTCGACCACGGCCCGCAGCGTGCGCGACAGATCACTCTCCGCGTGCTCGCGCTCCTCCGGCCCCGCGGTGCGGGCCTCATGAGCCGCCGCGGCCAGCACCAGGCTCGTCGCCGGGTCCAGAAGCCGGGAGGCGGCCAGCTCCAGGGAGACGGCGGTCCGCCGCACCAGGGCGGCGTCCAGGGACTCGCGGGCCAGCTCCAGCCGGATGTGCAGCCGGTCCAGCCGGCCCGCCCGCCAGGAGACGTAGACGGCCGTGAGCACCACGATCACGCCCACCACCAGGATCAACGTGGTCGTCACGGGGTGTCGTCCTCCTCGACTCCGGTCGTGCTCGCCGCCACCGTCTCGTAGACGCGGAGGACGTCGCGGGCGACCGTGGACCAGTCGTACTTCCAGACCGCGTGACGCGCCTCGTCCGACAGCTTGGCCCGGCGCGCGGGGTCGTCGAGCAACGCGGCGGCCTCGCGGGCGAGCGAGGCGGCGTCACCGGTCTCGAACAGCGCCCCCGCCTGGCCGTCGCCGAGCACCTTGCGGAAGGCCGGGATGTCGCTGGCCAGGATCGCGGCGCCGGCCGACATCGCCTCGGTGAGCACGATGCCGAAGCTCTCCCCTCCCAGGTTGGGCGCGCAGAAGACGTCCACCGTGTGGTAGGCGCGCACCTTGTCCTCCTCGCTGACCAGGCCGAGCAGGCCGACCCGGTCGTGGAAGGCCGCCGGGACCCTCTCCAGCACCTCCTTGGCGTCGCCGGGCCCGGCGATGAGCAGGCGCAGCTCCGGCCTCTCGGCGGCCAGCAGGGCGAACGCCTCCAGCAGCACGGGCAGGCCCTTGCGCGGCTCGTCCATCCGGCCGAGGAAGCCGATCACCTCACCCTCGTCCCAGCCGGGCAGGGGCTCGCCCTCGGCGTAACGGCCGACCGTCACCCCGTTGGGAATGAGCACGGCGTCACCGCCCATGAACTCGACCAGCGTCTTCCTGGCCGCGTCGGACACGGCTATCCGGCCCGTGATCTTCTCCAGGGCGCTCATGAGGACCGACGCCGTGACCGAGAGCGAGCGGGAGTTGGTGTAGGAGGCGTGGAAGGTGGCCACGATCGGCCCCCGCGCCACCCAGCAGGCGAGCAGGCCCAGCGAGGGAATCGCGGGCTCGTGCACGTGAAGCACGTCGAAACCGCCCTCGCGCACCCAGCGGCGCACCCGGTTGGCCGACAGGAACCCGAACGACAGCCTGGCCACCGACCCGTTGAAGGGCACGGGGACCGCCCGGCCCGCCGAGGTCACGTAGGGAGGCAGCGACGCGTTCTCAGCGGCTGGGGCGATCACCGAGACGTGGTGGCCGTCCTCCATGAGCGCCTCGGCGAGGTCGCGGATGTGCACCTGAACGCCACCCGGCACATCCCATGTGTACGGGCAGACGATGCCGATCCTCATTACTCCCTCATCGCTCCTCGTTCGCTTCGCGGAGAGCTTGCTTCGCCACGCTCTCCACTCCACTCACTGCGTCGAACTCGGTCGCGCCTCATTACTCCCCCACCGCTCCTCGTTCGCTTCGCGGAGAGCTTGCTTCGCCACGCTCTCCACTCCACTCACTGCGTCGAACTCGGTCGCGCCTCATTACTCCCCCACCGCTCCGGGCTCTTTCGCCGCTCTCGGCTCCAGATCCTCCAGCCAGAGCCGCTGAAGCATGTGCCAGTCCTCGGGGTGCTCCGTGATCCCCTTCTCGAAGACGGTGGCCAGGCTCTGCATGACGACGGCCACCTTCTCCTTTCGCGTGCCCTCGCCGGGAACCGCGATCTCCTCGTGGAACTGCAGTCCCCAGTCCTTCCCCTTGAAATAGAGGATCGCCGGGATCAGCGCGGCGCCGGTGTGCACGGCGAGCAGGCCGGGGCCGGCGGGCATGCGCGTGGCCGAGCCGAAGAACTGGACCTCGACCCCGTTGGCGGTCAGATCCCGCTCGGCGGGCAGGGCGACCGTACGACCGGCCCGCAGACGCGAGGCCAGGGTGGCGAAGACATGGCCGTCACCGCCGGTGAGCGGCAGCACCTCCATGCCCAGCCCCTCGCGGAAGGCGGTGTAGCGGTGGAACAGCGACTCGGGCTTGAGCCGCTCGGCGACGGTGGTGAACGGGTGGCCCGTCCCGGCGAACCAGGCGCCCGCCTGATCCCAGTTGCCCATGTGCGGCAGGGCGAGGACCACGCCGCGGCCCTTCGCGAGGTTGTCGTAGATCGGCCCGTCACCGACGACGTGCATACGGGAGACGATCTCGTCGGTGGACATCGAGGGCAGCCGGAACACCTCGTGGAAGTAGCGGAAGTAGGAGCGCATGCCGTCTCGGCTGAGCCTCCGGATCGCCGGATCGCCGGGCGCCGTCCCCTTGACCCTGGCGAGGTTGGCCTCCAGCCGGAGCACCGACCCGCCGCGGCGCTTCCACAGCCGGTCGGCGGCCACGCGGAAGGCCCAGCCGGTGAGACGCTCGGGGAGGCGGGGCACGACGGCCCAGCCGACGCTGAACCCCGCGGCGACGAGTCGATCCAGTGCAGACGGCTTGTCGGTCATCGCTCTCCTGATCAGCGGAGGGTGTGGGGGGGTGAGGAGACTGCCTGCCGGTGGACGTTCCAAAGGCGCTGGCCGACCGTGATCGCGCTGGCGAGCGCGAGCAGCCAGAGTCCCACGGCCAGGATGTACGGCAGGCCGAGACCGCCGAGACCGGCGGAGACCAGCCCCACGACCAGGCGCTCGGGCCGTTCGGCGAGGCCGACGTTGCACGTCATGCCCAGCCCTTCGGCCCTCGCCTTGATGTAGGACACCACGGCCCCGGCGACGAGGCAGAACAGCGCGACCCCCGCCAGCACCAACTGGTCGCTCACGATGAACCAGAACACCAGTCCCGAGAAGATCCCGGCGTCGCCCACCCGGTCGAGGGTGGAGTCGAGGAAGGCGCCCCAGAGGCTTCCCGAGCCGGTCATCCTGGCCATGACCCCGTCGAGGAGATCCGCCAGCACGAAGAACGTGATCACCAGCGTGCCGAGGAACAGCTCGCCACGGGGATAGAAGAACAGCGCCGCGGCGACCGTGCCGATCGTGCCGACCGCGGTGACCACGTTGGGGCTGATCCCCCGGCGGGCGAGTGCCCTGCCCAGGGGGGTCAAGATTCGGGTGACGGCGGGGCGTAGAAGTTTCAGCATCGCGCTCTGATCGTAGGCCACCTGGCCTGTGAGCGTGTATCGAGGCCGGAGAGCGGCGAGCCCCGTACGAAAGAAGGCGTCTCGGAGGCGGCCCGAAGCCCGGTGGGGGCGCGAAAAGCGGCCGGAACATCTAGCGGGCGAGTCATAGGATCGCAAGAGGATGCACTCAACCCTCTTGTGATATTCGCCACATGGGTATTTGGTGAACACACCGCGTCCATGCGGGGTATGGACGCGACAGCGGATCCGGGGGTGTGGCCCCACTGGCCGCGCTCCTTCGGCAATGACGCGGGAGGCGATGTGGCAGAGAGAGCAACCGGCGGAACAGCGGGAGCCGCGGGGAGGGCACCTGCGGTCGACCGGCCGGACATGGTGCGTAATGTCGTGCTGGTCGGCCCTTCCGGTGCCGGAAAGACAACTCTCGTCGAGGCGCTGCTGGCCGCGACGCGAACCATCCAGCGGACCGGCCGGGTCGAGGACGGCACGACGGTCAGCGACTTCGACGAGGTCGAGGTGCGACAGCAGCGCTCGGTGAACCTGACCGTCGCTCCGATGATCTACAACGACGTCAAGATCAATCTGTTGGACACCCCCGGCTACGCCGACTTCGTCGGCGATCTGCGCGCCGGACTGCGCGCGGCCGACGCGGCGCTGTTCGTGGTCTCGGCGTCCGAGGGCGTGGACGGCCTGACCAAGATGCTGTGGGAGGAGTGCGCGGCGGTGGGGATGCCCCGCACCGTCGTGATCACCAAGATCGACCACCAGAGGGCCAACTTCGAGGAGGTCCTCATCGCCTGCCAGGACGCCTTCGGCGACGGCGTGGCGCCGCTGTACCTCCCCGTGGTGACCAACGGCCGGGTGAACGGCCTGATCGGGCTGCTGAGCCAGAAGTTCTACAACTACGCGACCGGCAGCAGGACCGAGAACGCCCCCGGGCCCATGTACAAGGACCGGCTTGAGGAGTATCGCGACGCCCTGATCGAGAGCATCATCCAGGAGAGCGAGGACGAGTCCCTGATGGACCGTTACCTCTCCGGCGAGGAGATCGGCACCAAGGTCCTCATCGACGACCTGGAGAAGGCGGTCGCACGCGGAGGTTTCCATCCGGTGCTCGCCGCCGGGACGGGCGTGGGCGCACTGGAGGTCCTGGAACTCATCACCCAGGGTTTCCCCTCCCCGCTCGAGCACCCGATGCCGGAGATCACCTCACTTGACGGCACTCCGGTCCCGGCCATCGCCTGCGACCCCGACGGACCGCTCGTGGCCGAGATCGTCAAGACCACCAGCGACCCCTACGTGGGCCGGATCAGCCTGGTCCGCGTGTTCTCGGGGACGCTGCGCCCGGACCTGACCGTGCACGTCTCGGGGCACGGCCTGGCCGACCGCGGCCACGAGGACCACGACGTGGACGAGCGCATCGGCGCGCTCTCCTCACCGCTGGGCAAGCTGCAGCGGACGGCCGCCAAATGCATGGCCGGCGACATCGTCGCGGTGGCCAAGCTGTCGCGGGCGGAGACCGGCGACACCCTGTCGGACAAGGAGCGGCCGCTGCTGATGACCTCCTGGACGATGCCCGAACCGCTGCTGCCGGTGGCGATCCAGCCCAAGTCCAAGGCCGACGACGACAAACTCGGACAGGCGCTGCAGCGACTGGTGGCCGAGGACCCGACGCTCCGTCTGGAGAACAACCCCGAGACCCGGCAACTCGTGCTGTGGTGCATGGGCGAGGCCCACGCCGACGTGCTGCTCGATCGGCTGAGCAAGCGGCACGGCGTGGAGGTGGAGAAGATCGACCTCCGGGTGCCGCTCAGGGAGACCTTCGGCGGCAGTTGCCAGGCCCTGGGCCGCAACGTCAAGCAGACCGGCGGCCACGGCCAGTTCGCCGTCTGCCATCTGGAGATCGAGCCCCTGCCCTCGGGCGGCGGCTTCGAGTTCGTGGACAAGATCGTCGGCGGTGTGGTTCCGCGCCAGTTCATCCCCTCGGTGGAGAAGGGGGTGCGCACCCAGATGCAGCGCGGGGTGCTGGCCGGATATCCCATGGTGGACGTCCGGGTGACGCTGTACGACGGCAAGGCGCACTCGGTCGACTCCTCCGACATGGCCTTCCAGATCGCCGGGGCGCTCGCGCTCAAGGAGGCGGCGGCCAAGGTGCCGATGCTGTTGCTCGAACCGGTGGACGAGGTGTCCGTACTGGTGGCCGACGACCACGTCGGCTCGGTGATGTCCGACCTGTCCTCCCGCAGGGGCCGGGTCCTCGGCACCGAACCGGTCGGCGTCGGGCGCACGCTGGTCCGGGCCGAGGTGCCCGAACTGGAGATCACCCGCTACTCCATCGACCTGAGGTCGATGTCACACGGCACCGGGACGTTCCACCGCGCCTTCCTGCGTTACGAGCCGCTCCCGTCACATCTGATGGACAAGGTCGCCGGCTGACCCGGGGCCGGACGCACCCCAGGTCGGGAGAGGCCCGGAAGGCGCGCCGCCCGTGAGATGGCCCGACGCGCCGTTCACGGGGAGGCGCCGCGAGGGGCGCGCGATTCGGGGAGAGGGGTCTGGGAGGCGTCGCACCATCCGGCGCACGCCTCCCAGAGATGTACTTACATAACGGTAGCATCACAAACTCGTTTCGTTTTTCCGGCCAAACCATCTCGGTCCTGGTGCCAAACTGATGAACTATGCGAACAGGACGCCCTTTGCTTGCCGCTGCCACCCTTGCCGTCGTCACCGCGGGCGCCGCCTACACCTTCGGCCCGGACGCCGAACCGGTGGGCGCCGCGGCCGCCGCGGCGCCCACCGCCGACGCGAAGGGCGGGGTCTCCGCCGCGGCGGCGTGCCCGGTCGACGCGAGGTATCCCAAGCGGCAGCTGCGCGGTGTCTGGATCGCCACCACGCAGAACATCGACTGGCCCTCACGGGCCGGCCTGCCGGTCGCCAGGCAGCAGGCGGAATACCTCAAGATTCTCGACAGCGCGGTCAAGCGCCGGTTCAACGCGGTGTTCGTGCAGGTCCGTCCGGCCTCCGACGCCTTCTACGCGTCGTCGCTGGAGCCCTGGTCCCAGTATCTGAGCGGCACGGCCGGCAAGAACCCCGGCTGGGACCCGCTGGCCTTCCTGGTCGCGGAGGCCCACAAGCGCGGGCTGGAGTTCCACGCCTGGTTCAACCCCTACCGCGCCTCCTACGGCACCAACCTGGGCAAACTCCCGGCGAACCACCCGGCACGGCTGCACCCCGACTGGATCGTCAAGTACGGGGGCCAGTCCTACTACAACCCCGGCCTGCCCCAGGTCCGCAACCACGTCACCACGGTCGTCAAGGACGTCGTGAGCCGCTACGACGTGGACGGGGTCCACTTCGACGACTACTTCTACCCCTATCCGGTCAGCGGCTCGACGTTCGCCGACAACGCCGCCTTCAAGAAGTACGGCAAGGGCACGAAGCTGGCCGACTGGCGCCGCTCCAACGTCAACAAGCTGGTCGCGCAGGTCGACAAGGCCGTGCACGACACCAAGAAGTACGTGAAGTTCGGCATCAGCCCGTTCGGGATCTGGCGCAACAAGTCCAACGACCCCACCGGCTCGGCGACCGCCGGGATGTCCGCCTACGACTCCATCTACGCCGACTCCCGCCACTGGATCCGCCAGGGCACGGTCGACTACGTCATCCCGCAGCTCTACTGGCCGCGCGGGTTCAAGGTCGCCGACTACAACGTGCTGACGCCGTGGTGGGCGAAGGAGGTCAGGGGCACCGGGGTGGGCCTCTACATCGGCCAGGCCCTCTACCAGGTCGGCACCGGCGGCGCCTGGAGCGACCCCGGAGAGCTGTCCGCGCACCTGGCGGTGAACCGTAAGTACAAGGAGGTTCAGGGCGACGTCTACTTCAGCGCCAAGCAGCTCCTCACCAACCCGCTCGGCGCGCTGGATCGGGTCGTCAAGAGCGGCTACTCCCGCCCGGCGCTGCTGCCCCTGATAAAGGACCTCGGCACTCAGGCCCCCGCCGCGCCCGCGGAGGTGAGGCTCCAGGGCAAGAACCTCACCTGGAAGACCTCCGCGAACGCCCGCTCCTACGCGATCTACCGGGTCCCCTCCGGCAAGCCGGGAAAGTGCGCCACCGCCGACGCCCGCAACCTGGTCGCGGTCGTGCCGGCGGCGAACGGCGGGCGGCAGTCCTTCGCCGCCGCGGCGGGCGGCGCCTACCTCGTCACCGCCCTGGACCGCCTGGACAACGAGAGCGCTCCCACGGGCGCCGCCCTGACCTGATCTCGATCCACGGGTCGGCTGGACCGGTGACCCCGTTCTCCCCTACGGTGCCAGCATTTGCACAAAGGCCTGGGGAGGTCACTCGTGAGGCGGACGCTTGTCGCGTTTGCGTTGATCTTGAGCGCGTTATGGCCGGGAGCCGCGCAGGCCGCCGCGCAGACGGACGAACGGGTGGTGCTGATCGGGGTCCCCGGCCTGCAATGGAGCGACCTCAGCCCCGGGATCACCCCGAACCTGTGGCGGCTGGCCGGGCAGAGCGCCGCGGGCTCGCTGTCCGTCCGCACGGTGGGCCGGGTGACGTGTCCCTACGACGCGTGGCTGACGGTGTCGGCGGGGACGAGGTCCGCGGTCGGCTACGGCTGCGGGCTCTCGCCGGCGCCCGATCCCGGCCCGACCGGCGCGGTCATCCCCGGCTACGGATACCTGCACGAGGTCGCCGGGCAGAAGGGCGCCGGGACGCTCGGCGAGGCCGTACACGCCGCCGGGCAGTGCACGCTGGCGATCGGCCCGGGGGCGGCGCTGGCCCTGGCCGACCGGACGGGCAAGGTCGACGTCTACGCCTCCTCCCCCGCGCAGCTCGACGCCGGCCTGCTCACCCGGTGCCGGGTGATCGCCGCGGACGTGGATGACCTGATCAGGCCCTACGTGGCCGCCGGGCGGCTCCCCGCCGCCGAGGAACAGCTCACCCCGCGGCAGCGGACGACGGCGCTGCGGCTGGCCGACGCCAAGGTGGGGGCTCTGCTGAGCGTGCTGCCCGAGGACGCCGGTGTGCTGCTGGCGGGCCTGTCCGACCACGGGGGCACGCCACACCTGCGGGTGGCCATGATGCGCCACGGAGACGTCTCCGGCCGTTTCCTGGGCGCGGCCTCCACCCACCGCGAGGACATCACGATCCTGCCGGACATCACCGCCACGATGCTCTCGATGACCGGCGTCCCGGTGCCGGCGACCGTGATCGGGGTGCCCTGGCAGGCGGGCGAGAGCCGTACCGGCGGCACCGAGGCGGCGCGGGTCGAGCTGAAGAACGCCGACGTGGCCGGCCAGATGATCAGAGAGATGGGCGGGATCTTCTTCACCGCCGTCGCCGTGCTCCAGGTCGCCTTCTACGTCGTCGCGTTCCTGTTGCTGCGCCGCAGGCGCGGCCTGCCCGGGGTCCGCGTGGCAGCGGTGGCGCTCGCGTCCTTGCCCGTGGCGACGTATCTGGTCAACCTCACCCCCTGGCACCACACGGGGACGCCGATGCTCGCCCTGGTCGGCGGGATCGCGGGGTTCGCGCTCCTGCTGGCCGCGGCGGCGCTGGCGGGTCCCTGGCGGCGCAGCCCGCTCGGGCCGCTGACCGTCGTGACGGGGGTGACGGCGGCGGTGCTCGGCGGTGACCTGCTGACCGGGACGACCCTGCAGCTCAACAGCGTGATGGGTTACACCGCCGTGGTCGGCGCCCGCTACTACGGCCTGGGCAACATCCCGTTCGCGCTCTTCGCCACCTCGGTGCTGCTGCTGGCGGCCACGATCGCGCACCGGCTGACCCGCCTGGACCGCGGACGCGCGGCGGTCGCCGCGGTGGTCGTGCTGGGGTGCGCGGCGATGATCCTGGGCGGCTGGCCGGGCGTGGGCAGCGACTTCGGCGGCGTGATCGCGTTCGTGCCCGGCATCGCGGTGACCGCGTTGCTGATCGGAGGACAGCGGGTCTCGCTCGTCAAGCTGGGCGCGTTCTGCGTGGCGGGCGGGGTCACCGTGATGACCATCGCCTATCTCGACTACATGCGCCCGCCGGCCTCCCAGACGCACCTGGGCCGATTCGTCGGCCAGGTGTTCACCGGCGAGGCGCTGGATGTGATCCTCCGCAAGCTCGGCGCGATGCTGAGCACGCTGCTCAGCCCCAACCTGATGCCGATCGTGATCGCCGCGTTCGCCTTCCTGATCTACGCGCTGCTGCGGCCCGAGGCCGCCAGCGCCGGGATCCTCCCCGCCGCGTTCACCCACTCCCCCGCGCTGAAGGCCGGCTTGATCGGCACCCTGATCAGCGGGGTGGTCGGCATGCTGGTCAACGACTCCGGCGCGGCCGTGCTGTCCATGGCGCTGGCGCTCGGGGTGCCGCTGACGCTGTCGGTGGGCATCAGGGCCCTGAACGACGGCCCGGCGCCCGACGAGGCCGGCCTCCGGGCTCCGGACGACGGCACGCCGCACCGCACGGGCGCCGGTGTTCCCGAGGGGGAGGCGCCTTACGAGGGGGGCCAGGACTCGGCGAGCAGTTCCCTGGTCTCACGGAGCAACTGAGGCAGCACCCTGGTGTGACCGACCACGGGCATGAAGTTGGTGTCCCCGCCCCAGCGGGGCACCACGTGCTGGTGCAGGTGGGCGGCGATCCCCGCGCCCGCCGCGGCGCCGAGGTTCATGCCCACGTTGAAGCCCTGCGCGCCGCTCGCCTTGCGCAGGGCGGTCAGCGCCCGCTTGGTGAAGTCGCCGAGTTCGGCGGTCTCCGCCACGTCCAGGTCCGCGTAGTCCGGCACGTGCCGGTAGGGGCAGACCATCAGGTGGCCCGAGTTGTACGGGTAGAGGTTGAGCAGCGCGAAGACCGAGTCGCCCCGGGCGATGATCAGGCCGTCCTCGTCGCTCATCTTGGGGATCTCGCAGAACGGGCAGCCGTCTTCGGGACCGGAGCCGGTGGGCTTGTTGGCTCCCTTGATGTAAGCCATCCGATGAGGAGTCCAGAGCCTTTCGAACGCGTCCGGCGTCCCTGCCCCGTGCTGCTCCTGCGGCTCTTCGCTCATGGCGATCAGCATATTGCCACGCGGATTCGTCCGGTCTGGCACCTCCCGGCTGGACGCCGCGTGAGGGGCGACCGGGAGGGTTCGGATGCGCCGCATTCCGCATTGGCGGACAAATGCGGCAGATTTCCGGCAGAATCCCAGCGAGCGTGACCACCGAACACCTGAGGAGCACCCCATGACCGACGTCTCCGTTGAGGATCTCACCGAGGAGACCGACTCTCCCTCCGAGACGAGCGGCACCGCCCGTCCGTATTCCCTGGGCCTTTCCACCCCGTCCGATCTGTCGGAGCTGCCGGCGCCGTCCGTCGCCGAGCCGCTGTCCTCCGCCGTGGTCAAGGGCCGGATCAAGGTCGCCGACGAGGTCGTGGAGAAGGTCGCGGCCCTCGCCACGCTGGAGGTGGCGGGCGTCGCCGACCTGGGAGGAGACTTCGCCCGGACGCTGGAGTCGGTCCGCGAACGCATGGGTGTCGGCAGCAAGCGCGGCAACCAGGGTGTGAGCGCCCACGTCCAGGACCGCACGGTCGCGGTGGACGTGACGATCGTGGCGGAGTACGGGCACGTGGTCATGGAGGTGGCCAACGAGGTCAAGACCAACGTGGCCCGCACGGTCAGCCGGATGCTGGGCATGCGGGTCGTCGAGGTCAACGTCAACGTGGACGACGTGCGCCTGCCCGGCGAGGTCGTTCCCACGGCCCCCGCCGACGGCCCCGAAGAGTCCTGATCTCTCCGTGCGGCCCGCGTTCGACCGGTGTCGGCGCGGGCCGCGCGTCTCAGAAAGCGTGATCACGGACGAGGCCGCGGCCCTGTCCACCGCGCCGAGCTTGCCGAAAACAACAAAGGGAACCCCTTCTCCCGAAGGAGCCCAAAGGATGGAAAACGAACGGCCCGCGCCTCCGGGAGACGCGGGCCGTTCGTGACGGGTGGGACGGGTCCCGCGGCGACGCCGGTCAGACCTGGACGCGCCGCTCGATCGCGTCGGCGATCTCGTTGATGGCGTCGTCGATCGGGACGCCGTTCCGCTGCTCGCCGTTGCGGAAGCGGAAGGAGACCGCGCCGTTGGCGATGTCCTCGTCTCCGGCCAGGAGCATGTACGGCACCTTCGACTTCTGCGCGTTACGGATCTTCTTCTGCATCCGGTCGTCCGAGGCGTCCACCTCGATCCGGATACCCCGCTCGCGCGCCTTCTTGGCCAGGTCGTGCAGGTAGGGCGCGTGGGCCTCGGCGATCGGGATGCCGACGACCTGCACCGGGGCGAGCCACGGAGGGAACGCCCCCGCGTAGTGCTCGACCAGGACGCCGAAGAACCGCTCGATCGAGCCGAACAACGCCCGGTGGATCATGATGGGCTGCTGACGGGAACCGTCGGCCGACTGGTATTCCAGGTTGAAGCGCTGCGGCAGGTTGAAGTCGAGCTGGATGGTCGACATCTGCCACGAGCGGCCGATCGCGTCGCGGGCCTGGACGGAGATCTTCGGCCCGTAGAACGCCGCGCCGCCCGGGTCGAGGACCAGCTGCAGGTTCTCCGACTCGGCGACCTCGCGCAGGGTCTCGGTCGCCTCCTCCCAGTCTTCGTCGGTGCCGACGAACTTGACCGGGTCCTTGGTCGACAGCTCCAGGTAGAAGTCGTCGAGGCCGTAGTCGCGCAGCAGTTCGAGCACGAAGCGCAGCAGCGACTTCAGCTCGTCGCGCATCTGCTCGCGGGTGCAGTAGATGTGGGCGTCGTCCTGCGTCATGCCGCGCACGCGGGTGAGGCCGTGGATGACCCCGGACTTCTCGTAGCGGTACACGGTGCCGAACTCGAACAACCGCAGCGGCAGCTCACGGTAGGAGCGCCCGCGAGCCCCGAAGACCAGGTTGTGCATCGGGCAGTTCATCGGCTTGAGGTAGTACTTGGCGCCTTCCAGCTCCATGGGCGGGAACATGCCGTCGGCGTACCACTCCAGGTGGCCGGAGGTCTTGTAGAGATTGTCCTTGGTGATGTGCGGGGTGTTGACGAAGGAGTAACCCGCCTCCTCGTGCCGCTTGCGCGAGTAGTCCTCCATCACGCGGCGGATCACGCCGCCCTTGGGGTGGAAGACCGGCAGGCCCGAGCCCAGCTCGTCGGGGAAGGAGAACAGGTCGAGCTCGGCGCCCAGCTTGCGGTGGTCGCGCTTCTCGGCCTCCTCCAGCAGGTGGAGGTATTCGTCCTGCTTCTCGCGCGACTCCCAGGCGGTGCCGTAGATCCGCTGGAGCTGCGGGTTCTTCTCGCTGCCCCGCCAGTAGGCGCCGCCCGAGCGCATCAGCTTGAACGCCGGGATGGACCGGGTGGTCGGCACGTGCGGGCCGCGGCACAGGTCCTTCCAGCACCGCTCGCCGGTCTTCGGGTCGAGGTTGTCGTAGATGGTCAGCTCCGCGCCGCCCACCTCGACGTCGGCCCCGTCGTCCGAGCCGGCGCCGCCCTTGAGACCGATCAGCTCCAGCTTGTACGGCTCCGCGGCGAGCTCCTCACGCGCGTCGTCGTCGGAGACGGCACGGCGGGAGAAGAGCTGCCCCTGCTTGACGATCTCGCGCATGCGCTTCTCGACGCGCTTGAGATCATCGGGGGTGAACGGGCTCTTGACGTCGAAGTCGTAGTAGAAGCCGTTCTCGACCGGCGGGCCGATGCCCAGCCTGGCCTCGGGGAAGATCTCCTGAACGGCCTGGGCCATGACGTGGGCGGTGGAGTGGCGCACGATGGCCCTGCCGTCGGCGCTGTCCACCGTGACCGGCTCGATCACGTCGCCCTCGGACACGGCCGCCGCGAGGTCCTTCAACTCGCCGTTGGCACGGGCGGCGATCACGGAGCGGCCGTCGGCCTCGAGCGCGTCGCCGTACGTCGTGCCCCCCGCCACCACACGCTCGGCTCCGGCGAGGGTGATACGAAGTTCTGGCACGGCGGACACTGGTGCTCCCTGAAAAACATCGAAGGTTGGTCTGAACCTCGATGCTACCGGTGCTCGCAGCGCGATATCTCAGGCATCCCGGCTCCGGCGCGGGCGATACCCCAATGAGGTGAGGTCGGCCCGGGTGCCGCGGAACACATTGCGGTCCACCGGCCTGTTGGAGTGCTGATGGATGGTCCAGCTGCTCCACGGCACCGGAACCTCCGGCCTGCCCCGCGGATGGTCGGGCGCGGCGATCCAGAGCGGATATCCCTCCAGCCCCGCGCAGTTGCCGTTGCGCGCGAACGAGAGGAACGTGTAGATCACCGGCCTCACCCCGGCCTGCTCGATGACCGCGTCGCACCAGCGCCGGGCGAAGCGGGCCACCTTGGGGGCGGGCAGGTGATCGTTGGTCTCCAGGTCGAGCGCCAGCAGATCGCCGCGGTGCAGCCCGCCCGCCTGCCCCACGGCCCTCAGGAAGTGCCCCACCTGGGCCTCGGGATTGCCCGACGGACGCGCGAAATGGTAGGCCCCGCAGACGATCCAGCTCTCCCGCATGCCCGTCCAGTTCCTGACGAACCACGGGTCGGTGAAGGTGACCCCCTCGGTCGCCTTGGCGAAGGCGAAGGCGACCCCCGCCCTGGCATGACGCCCCCAGTCGACGACGCCCTGCCAGTTCGACACATCGATGCCGTTCAACATGGCGGTCACGCTAACCGGCGGAGATCCTCCCGTACACGCCCGACGCTCCCTCGGCGTACTGCCATTGCGCCGACTTTGACTAGGCTTGGGCGGCGTGAACGCAGCAGCCCAGACCTCCGGTGCCCACGGCGCCGGCATCGCGACCATAACGTCCGGCGGAACCGTGCTCGACACCTGGTTCCCCTCTCCTCAGCTGGGCGAGCCGTCCTCGCCCGGCACCAGGCGGCTGAGCGCCTCCGAGGCCGTCGAGGCGCTCGGCTCCGGGGCCGCGGCACTGCTCGGCCCCGACGAGGACCGCGGCGTCGAGGTGGTCGCGGTGTACACCGGGATCACCAAGCTGTCGGAGGCCCCCGTCGACGCGCACGACGCCTACCTCCGCCTCCACCTGCTGTCGGCCCGCCTCGTCCAGCCGCACGGCCAGAACCTGGACGGGCTGTTCGGCCTGCTGAGCAACGTCGTGTGGACCAGCCACGGCCCCTGCGCGGTCGAGGGCTTCGAGGAGGTACGGCTGCGCCTGCGCGCCCGCGGCCAGGTGACCGTCTACGGCATCGACAAGTTCCCCCGGATGGTCGACTACGTGGTGCCCGGCGGCGTCCGGATCGCCGAGGCCGACCGCGTCCGCCTCGGCGCGCACCTGGCCAGTGGCACGACGGTGATGCACGAGGGCTTCGTCAACTTCAACGCCGGGACCCTGGGCACCTCCATGGTCGAGGGCCGCGTCTCGGCGGGTGTCGTCGTGGGCGACGGCTCCGACGTCGGCGGCGGCGCCTCCATCATGGGCACCCTGTCCGGCGGCGGCAAGCAGGTCATCTCCATCGGGCAGCGCTGCCTGCTCGGCGCCAACAGCGGCATCGGCATCTCCCTCGGCGACGACTGCGTCGTGGAGGCCGGCCTCTACGTCACCGCAGGGACCAAGGTGACCCTCCCCGACGGCCGGGTGGCCAAGGCCTCGGAGTTCTCCGGCGCCTCCGGACTGCTGTTCCGCCGCAACTCCACCTCCGGCGCCGTCGAGGTCGTCCCCCGCCAGGGCACCGGCCCGGAGCTCAACAGCATCCTGCATTCCAACGACTGACCCGCGGAACCCGTGGGGCGGGTGTGGTTCGCGGGGCGGGACCGGCTCACCGAGCCGCCCCTCCCCCGGACCCGCCCGCGATCGACGACGTGCCGGGATCCGATCCCTGACCTCCCACCTGACGGTGGTGACCCACGGACCTCACCCCGAGGGGAGCGGTTCTCCCTCCCCGGGGCGGAAGCCCAGGGATTTCCGCACAGGCACGGAAGGAATTCGATGACCGGTCAGGAAACGGCGACCACAACGGCGGTCGCCCGGTGGGTGACCGGGCTGTTCGCGCCACAGGTTCTGGTCATCGGGCTGCCTCCGCTCGTCGGGCTGCTGGCCGACGGGTGGCCGGGGGCGGCCTGGGGACTGGTGGCCTCGGCCCTGTGCGGCGGCGTCCCCGCCGGGGTGATCCTGGCCGGGGTCCGTTCGGGGCGGCTGGACTCCCATCACCTCGTGGACCGGGCGAGCCGGACGGGGCCGCTGCTGGTGGCGGTGGCGGCGGTGCTCGTGGCGCTGGTGCTGCTGATCCTCCTGGGCGCTCCCCGGTTGCTGGTCGCCACGGTCACCGCGATGCTGGCCGCGCTCGCGGTGACGGTCCCGGTCACCCTCGCGTGGAAGATCTCCTTCCACGCGGCCGTGTCGGCGGGCTCCGTCGTGGTGCTCGCCCACGTGTTACCCGCCGTGCCGACCCTCGTCGTGGGCGCGCTGCTCGTGGCGACGGTGTGCTGGGCCCGGGTACGGCTCACCCACCACACCCCGGCCCAGGTCGTCGCCGGAGTCCTCATCGGCGCCGGTACGGCCTGGGCGGTCCTGAGCGGCTTCGGCCCCTGACCGGGGCCCGGAGGGGCCTTACCCGCTCGGTCTTCGGTCCTTCGGCCTCTCAGCCCCTCACTCCCTCGGCCCTCGGCCTCCCCGGCACCCGGCCCTCCGGCTCCCGGCTCCCGGCTCCCGGCTCCCGGCTCCCGGGGGAAGATCCCTCAGAGCAGGGTCTTGAGGAACTCCCTGGTCCGCCCGTCACGGCTGTATTCGGCGGCGACGAAGTCGGTGACCCCGATCTCGGCGAGCGCCTCGATCTGGGCGGCCACGGCGTCCTCGTCGCCGACCATCGCCACTCCGCCCGGGCCCTCGACGCCCTCCCTGTCGAGCATCGCCCGGTAGGACGGCAGGTGGCCGTAGATCGCGAACTTCGCCGAGGCCTCCGCCCTGGCCGCCTCGACGTCGTCGGTGACGCAGATGGGCAGCGTGCACACGATCCTGGGCGCGGGACGGCCGGCCGCCCGGGCGGCCTCGGTGATGGCGGGCACGACATGCTCGGCCACGGTCTTGGGGCCGGTCATCCACAGCACCGTGCCGTCGGCCACCTCGCCGGCCAGCTTGAGCATGCGAGGGGCCAGCGCGGCGAGGAGCACGGGCATGTTCCCCGTGCCCGGTGTCGACAGCTCGATGTTCGCCTTGAGGGTCTCCCCCTCGAAGGACGCCTTCTCCCCGCGGACGAGCGGCATCAGGACGGACAGGTATTCGCGCATGTGCCGGGCGGGCTTGTCGAAGCTGTAGCCGTACATGCCCTCGATCACCATCTGGTGCGAGAGGCCGATGCCGAGCGCGAGCCGTCCGTCCACGGCGGCGTTGACCGTGAGCGCCTGCTGGGCGAGCGCGGCCGGATGACGGGGGTAGGTCGGCACGACGCCGGTGCCGAGCTCGATCCCGGGCACCTGGCTGCCGACCACCGCGAGCGCGGTCAGCGCGTCCAGGCCGAAGATGTTGGACACCCAGGCCGAGGAGAAGCCCTCGTCGGCCCCACGGGCGACTCGCTCCCGCAGCTTGCTCAGCGCGTCCGGCCCCTTGGGCTCGTTGAGAAACAGTCCGAATCGCATCGCTACCGAACCTCATTCTAGATTTTTCGTTCAGTGTAGGGCCCAGCGGCCCCGATCGACCGCCCCGCAGGCGATCCGGGCCCGTTCGATCATCCGGGCCCGCGATCGTCATGGGCGGCCGGACGGACTCGCGGCCACCGAAGCGACGGGAGACGGGAGACGAGCCCTCCATTGCCGGAAAAGGCCTGCGGCCTCCTCCGGCAATGGAGGGCGGGGCGCACGGGATGTCCCCGGGATGACCGGCGCGGCGGATGCGCCGCCGCGGCGACTAAGGTCAAACGTCTACAACAGTCATCATTATGGCAATAAACGGTCAAAGACATCATTAATGCACTCAGGGCAGATAAGGTGCGAGAGTTACGAAATCAGACAAGAGCGACTGAATGGTTCGCATTTCAATGCATGGATAGTCATGCGTACTCGCCATGACCTATCGGAGAAAATCACCCTCCGACCCGCCCGGCCGACTCACCTCTCCGGCGGCTCGTCACCGGCGACCCCGCCGGAAAATCCACCGGAGAACGGTCCGGCCGCGCCGGCGAACGGGGGCTCGGACCCGGCTTTGCCCCGCCCCGGGCGAGGAATCGGAACCCTCCCCACAGGGGGCCATCTAAAATGATCTTGACTTCCCGGGGTTCTTCCAGAGGAATCCCCGGGCATGGAAAACCCGACGGACCATGTAGTCCGTCGGGCTCCGACCTGCGTCTTACTACTGTGGGCGATACTGGGATCGAACCAGTGACCTCTTCGGTGTGAACGAAGCGCTCTCCCGCTGAGCTAATCGCCCGCCCCGTCGGCGACCTCTCGATGCCGACGTGAGAAACCATACCGCACTCCGAGACCGCTCGCGAAGCGGTCCCGACCACCAAGATGATCTTGGAGGTGACAGGATCGGTGAAGCAAAGGTCTGGGGATGCATCCGGCAGGGGGCTACGGTGTCATAGCATCGTCCTGATCCACAGAAGCACCGAACGACCCGAGCTAGACCCCTATCTCCTGAGACGCCCTAGCGGGGAGTCGACGGTGACCAAAACGATACGCAAAACCCTTGTAAATACGGCCCTGTTGGTGATGTTTAGCCAGGTAGATGCCCAAATGTCGCGCTGTGATGTGTGTTACAGAAGGGCGTGGAGGCGGAATCTTTCCTACAGGTTTCTTTGTTCCGCGTGCATAGCTCGGGACGAAGTCCGTCAGAGCATCAAAAGCCCCGAAGAGGGGACCGACGACGAAAAGGTTTGGCTGACGATGAACAGCTCCACCGTCTCTGCCGAGCTGGGCCTTCGGCTTGTGGTCCCCGACCGTACCACCGTCCCCCTGCTAGCCGGACTCAGCTACACGGCCGACGATCCATACGCGATCCGGATGGCCTTCCACGTGGGGAACGACGAACCGGTCGAGTGGATCTTTGCCCGTGAGTTGCTGACAGTCGGCATCGTGCGGCGCGTGGGCGACGGAGACGTCCAGGTGTGGCCCGCGCGTGCCGATGGTGAGCGCACCCTGCACATCAGCCTCACGTCGCCGTTCGGACAGGCCCTGTTCGAGGTGCCGCTGGCTCCGCTCACGGAGTTCCTGCACCGGACGTACGAGCTGGTCCCGGCGGGTCGCGAGACCGATTTCATGGATCTCGACGCCGAGCTCAGCAACATGCTCTGGAGTTCCTGACCCATCCGGCGGCCGCCGCCTCCCCGGCCGCCCCTGGCGCGCCCCGGCCGCCTCGCCGCGGCGGGGGACACGCCCCCCGCCGCGTGACCCTCACGTCCGCCCGCCGAGATCCGCGAGCCCGGCCTCCGGGCTCGCGGATCTCGCGTCACAGAGGCCGGACGCCGAATCGCCGCGCACCCGGTCCCCAGGCCGCCGTGGAGCCCGCCGTCCGGGCCGCCGCGCGGTCTAGCCGCCCAGCCTGAGCAACTCCCCGCGCATCCGGGTGATCTCGACGGCCTGGCCGGAGGCGACGTCCTTGGCCATCGTCAGCATGATCCGATCCGTGCCCTCCCCGATCTGCTCCCTGGCCATCGTCATCGCCGCCTCATGGTGAACGATCATCAGCTTCAGGAAGAGCCTGTCGAACTCCACCCCCCTGGCCGCCTTGAGCCGGTTCGTCTGCTCCTGCGTGATCACGTGGCCGTCATGGCCGTCGTGACCGTCCGGCGCCGGCCGACCGGCCGATTCCAGCCAGGACGTCAGGGCCGCGATCTCGGGCCGCTGGGCGGCGGTGATCCGCTCGGCGAGTTTCCACAGGACCGGTGAGGACGATCTGGGCCGCACCAGCGCGGCCATCTCCAGCGCCTGCCGGTGGTGCGGGATCATGCCCTCGGCGAACCTCACGTCGGCCGCCGTGACCCTCGCCTCGGACTCTCCGAGATCCTCCCCCGGCCGTGCCGTACGGCCCGCGTCGCCGGGGCCGCCCGGGATGATCACCGGTGCGCCGGTGCCCGCGACAAGCGGGGTCCGCGGCTCCGGTTCGGCCGCCGCGCAGCCGACGAGACCCGATGCGATCAAGATCGCAACAATAATCCGATCCGGCAGACGCAACCTCCGCATAGTTTTAATAATGGGGCAAAAGAGCCGACTCGATGGGGGCACTGTGCGATCGACCGTGGCATCCGGCCTGTGCGCGTTAGTTCTGGTGGCCGGATGCGCCGCGGATCCCGGGCCCGCGGATCCGCCGGTCGCCGCCACCTCGACGGGCGCGACGGCCTCCGGGGACCCCTCGCCCTCGGGTTCCCCCGAGGGCTCGGAAGAGGTCATCAAGAGCGCCAATGTCACACATGTGGCCAACGTGCCACCCCAGGCGCCGCTCGACGGCCCCCAGGCCTGGGGCACCGATCTCGCCTTCCAGGGCGATCACGCGTTCGTCGGCAACTTCGACGGCTTCAGCGTGTTCGACATCTCCGACCCCGCCAAGCCCACCGCGGTCAGCCGGGTGCTCTGCCCCGGCGAGCAGAACGACATCTCCGTGAGCGGGAACCTGCTGTTCCTGTCCCTCGACGCGGCGCGCGTCGGGCCGGAGTGCGACAGCGCGGAGCAGCGGGGCACCGGCTGGGAGGGCATCCGGATCTTCGACATCACGGACAAGGCCCATCCCACGTTCGTCTCGGCGGTCCGCACGGAATGCGGCTCCCACACCCACACGGTCGTCCCCGGCAAGAACCCGGACACGGTCTACCTCTACGTCTCCTCCCCCGGCCCCGAACAGTCGGCGACCTGCCCGGCCCCGCACAACAACATCTCCGTGGTCGAGGTGCCCGTCAAGGACCCGTCCGCCGCCAAGGTGGTGTCGCAACCCAAGCTTTCCGGGCAGAGCGGCCAGGAGGAGATCGCCAGCGGCTGCCACGACATCACGGTCTACCCGGAGAAGGACCTGGCCGCCGCCGCCTGCTTCGGCGACGGGTTCCTGCTGGACATCTCCGACCGGGTCAAGCCCACGGTGCTCCAGCGCGTGAGCGACGAGGAGAACTTCTCGATCTGGCACTCGGCGACGTTCAACAACTCCGCCACCAAGGTCGTGTTCGGCGACGAGCTGGGCGGCGGCGGGAGCGCGACCTGCGACGCCGACACCCCGAAGACCAAGGGGGCGAACGCCGTGTACGACCTCACCCCGGACCGCACGCTCAAGCTGCGCGGCTATTTCAAGATCCCCCGGGAGCAGGACCCCACGGAGAACTGCGTCGCGCACAACGGTTCGCTGATGCCGGTCCCCGGCAAGGACATCCTGGTCCAGGCCTGGTACCAGGGCGGAGTGTCGATCGTGGACTTCACCGCCGAGCCCAAGGAGATCGGCTTCTTCGAGCGCGGCCCGGTCGAGGGGCTCGGCGGCTCCTGGTCGGCCTACTACTACAACGGCTACATCTACTCCAGTGACATCACCAGGGGCCTGGACGTGCTCCGCGTCGACGACCCGCTGACCGACCCGGCCAAGAAGGTCACGATGAGGGAACTGAACGCCCAGACCCAGATGTCCTACCCGGACTGATCCCCTCAGGGGTCGAGGTCGGCGGCTCCGCGCTCGGCGAAGATCTTCATCGCCTTGGCGGTGATCGGGCCCGGAGCGGCCGGCAGCACGGTCTGGTCGACCGCGCGGATCGGCTGGATGTCACGGGTGGTGGAGGTCAGGAACGCCTCGTCGGCCTCGTAGAGGGCCGACAGCGGGACATCCTCCTCCGTGCCCCCGCACCACTCCAGCGTCAGCGCGCGGGTGACCCCGGCCAGGCAGCCCGAGGCGAGCGTGGGAGTGATCAGCCGGCCGTCGCGCACGATGAAGACGTTGCTGCCGGTGCCCTCGCAGAGGTCACCCGCGAGGTTCTCGAAGATCGCCTCCGCGCCGCCCCTCGTCTTGGCGTAGAGCAGGGCCTTGGCGTTGTCGCCGTAGGAGGTGCTCTTGACGCCCGCGAGCGCGCCGCGCTCGTTGCGCGGCCAGGGCACGACGGTGACGTCCGCGGTGGCGGGGAACGGCGCCTGCTCACCGACGATCACCACGGCCGTGCAGCCCTGGTCACCGCGGTCGGAGCCGAGCGGTCCCGGACCGCTGGTGTAGGTGACGCGGATCCTGCCGAGCGGCCACGGCGGCGCCTCCGCAAGGCAGGCGCGGATACCGGCGGCGATCGCGTCCACGTCGGGCTCGGGCAGGTCCATGCGCTGAGCCGACAGCCGAAGCCGGTCCAGATGACGGGTGAGGGCGAACGAGGCTCCGTTCATGCACTTGATCGTCTCGAACACTCCGTCACCGACCATCAGTCCGTGATCGAAGACTGAGACGATGGCCTGATCCGGAGGGATAAGTGCCCCGTTAACCCATACGGGTACGTTCATGCGACTCCTTCTAAGCTGATGTGGAAGCCAGCGCGATGAGCCGGGAGGCCTTCAACTCGGTCTCGTCCCACTCGCGGCGCGGATCGCTACCCCAGGTTATGCCCGCGCCCGTACCGAAGTGGATTTCACCGGGCGAGAGCCAGAACGTGCGGATTCCCACGGCCAGCGATGCCCGGCGCCGGTCGGCGTCGACCCAGCCCACCGTTCCACAGTACGGCCCTCGCCGCTCCGGTTCGAGCTCATCGATGATCCGCAGGGCGGAGGATTTCGGGGCCCCGGTCACGGAACCCGGAGGAAACGTCGCGGAGAACAGCTCGGGCCAGCCGTATTCCGGCGCGAGCCGCGCCCGGACCGTGGAGACCAGGTGCACGAGACCCGGATGCTCCTCCACCTCGCACAGCGCGGGCACGCTCACCGAGCCGACCTCGGCGACCCGGCCCAGGTCGTTGCGGACCAGGTCGACGATCATCACGTTCTCCGCGTAGTCCTTCTCCAGCAGGTCCTCCGCCGTGACCCCGGTCCCCTTGATCGGCCTGGACTCGATCACGTCGCCGTCCCTGGACAGGTAGAGCTCCGGGGAGGCGGACACGACGCTCACCTCCGGCAGGCTCACCGTCGCCGCATAGGGCGCGGGATTGCCCTCCGCCAGCCGTACGGCCAGCGCCAGCGGGTCCGGGCTCCCCGGCAGGGGCGCGCTCAGCACCCGGCACAGGTTGGCCTGGTAGACGTCACCCCGCTCGATGTGATCGCGGATGCGGCGCACGCCGTCCTCGTAGGCGGCCCGGTCCAGCGAGCTGCTCCACGACGACGGATGCGGTCCCCGCCAGGGGCCGCGCGGCGAGGGCAGCGGCGCCAGCCGGACGTCGTCGAACCTGGCACACGTCACCTTGCCCTCGTAGTCGACCACGACGGCCCACCAGCCCTCGCCGTCGAGCGCCGCCAGATCGGTGGTGACGTCGCGGAGCCGGGTCGCCAAGTACCCAGTGACATGCGCAAATGAACCATGCACGCCTCTATTGTCCCGCCATCTTCGCTTGACTCGTCATCCTCGCGAGAAAGCGCACCGGCGCGGGCCGCGGGCGGGCGACGCCGGCGACCCACACCCGCAGGTGGGTGACGCCGGCGACCACGCCCGCGGACGGATGACGCCGGCGGCTACGACAGAGGGCCGGTGATCGACTCCGCGGCGGCGGCGACCGTGTTGTCGGCGACGAGCTGAACCACCGTCTCGATCTCCGGGGCCAGGAACCGGTCCGGTCCGGGGCCGGGGACGGTCTCACGCAGGGCGGCCACCACGGCCCCGGTCGCGGGGGCGGGCCGGTGCGGCGCCCGCAGATCCAGCGCCCGGGCCGCGGTGAGGATCTCCACCGCGAGGACCCTGGTGAGGCCGTCCACCGAGCGGCGCAGCTTGCGCGCGGCCGACCAGCCCATGGAGACGTGGTCCTCCTGCATGGCGGAGCTCGGGATGGAGTCCACGCTCGCGGGCACGGCCAGGCGCTTGAGCTCGGAGACGATCGCGGCCTGGGTGTACTGGGCGATCATGTGGCCGGAGTCCACGCCGGGGTCGTCGGCGAGGAAGGCGGGCAGGCCGTGGCTGCGGGCCACGTCCAGCATGCGGTCGGTACGGCGCTCGGAGATGCTCGCCATGTCCGCGACCGCGATGGCGAGGAAGTCGAGCACGTAGCCGACCGGGGCGCCGTGGAAGTTGCCGTTGGACTCCACCCGGCCGTCGGCCAGGACCACCGGGTTGTCGATCGCGGAGGCGAGCTCGCGCGTGGCGACGGAGGCGGCGTGCGCGAGGGTGTCGCGGGCGGCTCCGGCGACCTGCGGGGCGCATCGCAGTGAGTAGGCGTCCTGGACGCGGGTGCAGGTGCCGTCCCGGTGGGATTCCATGATCCCGGAGTCCTTGAGCAGGGCCCGGAGGTTGGCGGCGCTGGCGGCCTGCCCGGGGTGCGGGCGCAGGCCCTGCAGGTCGGCGGCGAAGACGCGGTCGGTGCCGAGCAGCGCCTCCACGCTCATGGCGGCGCTGATGTCGGCGGTCCTGAACAGGCGGGTGAGGTCGTCCATGGCCAAGATGAGCATGCCGAGCATGCCGTCGGTCCCGTTGATGAGCGCCAGGCCCTCCTTGGCGGCCAGCTCGACGGGCTCGATGCCCGCCTGCTTCAGCGCCTCGGCGGCGTCCGTGCGCTCGCCCGCGGCGTCGCGGACGACCCCCTCGCCCATGATCGTGAGGGCCACGTGGGAGAGCGGCGCGAGGTCGCCGGAACAGCCGAGGCTGCCGTACTCGTGCACGATCGGGGTGATCCGCGCGTTGAGCAGGCTCTCCAGCACCTTGGCGGTCTTCGGGCGCACGCCGGTGTGACCGGTGGCCAGGGTGTGCAGGCGCAGCAACATCAGTGCCCGGGTGACCTCAATCTCCACCTCGGGGCCCGATCCCGCGGCGTGCGAGCGGACCAGAGAGCGCTGCAGCTGGGCACGGAGCGAGGGGTCGATGTGCCGGGTGGCGAGGGCGCCGAACCCGGTCGACACCCCGTAGGCGGGGGTGGGGCTCTCCGCGAGTTCGTCCACGCGGGTGCGGGCGGCGGCCATCGCCGCCACGGCGTCGTCGGTGAGGCGTACGGCGGCGCCGTGGCGGGCCACCTGGACGACCTCTTCGAAGCTCAGCGGCTCCGGACCGATGTTCACGACCACGTTGTCGCGCATGGCGTCACTCTCTCGCATAGTAAGCATTGGTAACCGGTGAACCCGGTGCTGGCTCCTTACATCACAACATACCGGTCCTATTCGGTTTGGGGAGTAGCCGGGTATTCGCTAGAGTTCCCTCAGTGACGCCGAGCCGATCCTGGCAGGCACACGCGGAAGTGGCTCAGTGGTAGAGCATCACCTTGCCAAGGTGAGGGTCGCGGGTTCGAATCCCGTCTTCCGCTCGGAAAGGGACTTCTGTCCCCCACTCGGTGGAGTGGCCGAGAGGCGAGGCAACGGCCTGCAAAGCCGTGTACACGGGTTCAAATCCCGTCTCCACCTCTGGTTTCAGCACGGACGATTAGCTCAGCGGGAGAGCGCTTCCCTGACACGGAAGAGGTCACAGGTTCAATCCCTGTATCGTCCACCACACTCCACGGCAGACCAGGCCTGACCTGGTTAAAAAGTCAAAGCCCCAGTTCACGGCACACACCGAGAATCTGGGGCTTTTTGTCGTTCCGGGTTGTCCGCGGTGCCTGTCGGCACCGGTGCCGATGTTGTGCTGACCCGTGGCGGCTCACCGGAACGCTCCATGATTTACCACCATGAAGGTCGCTTCAGAGACCAAAGTCGGACAGACAAGCGTCCAGACCGTGAACCTCAACGGGGACCGGGCAAACGAAGTCGTAACGATTCACGCGGAGCCGCTGGTCGATGCGGCGCTTGCCTTGAACCACCCGGGTGGTGATGCCGTCCGGTTGGTAGCCGAGCTTCCGGGAGACCGCCAACGACGCCGGGTTGTCCACGAACGCCGATGAAGTGGCCGTTTCTGCGTCCAGCCCGTCGAAGGCGAGGCTCAGGACGGCGGCGCGCATCTCAGTGCCCAGGCCCTTGCCCTGCCAGGCGCGCCCGAGCCAGGAGCCACTGGTGACCTCCCGGCTGGTCGCGAAGTCCGTCGCGCCGACGCCTTGGGAGCCGATGACCTGGCCGTCGTGCACGACGACGAAGTTGGCCTGCCATTCTTCGGGCCGCCACGCGGCGAGCATCCCGAGGTTGTGCTTGACCGTGTTGCGCGGCAACTGGTCGGCGGGGGCCTCTGTCCACGGGTGGAGGAACGGCATGAAGCCGGGCTCGTGCACCCCCTCCAGTGCCCGGTCGGCGAGCTCGTCCAGGTCCGCGAAAGAGGGCAGCCGCAGTTCCAGGCGAGGCGTGGTGAGGCGAAGATCGAGTAGAGGCCAGTGGCGCATATCCGGTGATTATCCCCGTGCGCCTGCCGTACGGCATCCGAATTGATCGCTGGTCGATTCCGGCGGACCACCCGCTTCGTGGTCGACCACGAAGCTCCCCGTGCCAGGAACGGTCACGGTCAATCCATCAGCCCTCAGGGCCCTGTGAACCTTCTGCCCCGTACCCGTGGCAACGCCGAACTCACTCAGCGGCTCAACCACGCTTGGCACACGGCCCCCAGGAGCGCAGATCCCATCATCGATGTTTCGGTCTCCGGGCCTCGGGTTCGCACGATGAGCTCTGAAACGGCTCCGCGTGGCTGCCGCCACGCGATGTGAGCGCGATGAATACTGAACGGCATGCGTGTCGACTTTGATCCCGAGGTCCTGGGCGGGGCGGCTTTCTACCGGTTCCTGACCTCGGTCGTCGTTCCGCGTCCGATCGCGTGGGTCTCCACCGTCACACCCGACGGAGCGGTGGACAACCTCGCTCCGCACTCCTTCTTCAGCGTCGCCAGCACCGATCCCCCGATCGTGCAGTTCACCTCGATCGGCCGCAAGGACTCCCTGCGCAACGTCGAGGACACCGGAGAGTTCGTCGTCAACTTCTCCTCCGAACCGCTGCTGAACCTGATCCGGGCCACCGCCACCGATTTCCCCCGGACCGTGAGCGAATTCGGCTTCGCGGGAATCGAACGCGAAGCCAGCCGTCATGTGCGACCGCCCCGGGTGGCCGCCTCTCCCGTTGTCCTGGAATGCCGTTCACACACCACTCTGCGCATGGGTAACTCCACCTTGGTGTTCGGCAGGGTCTTCCTCGCGTCGGTGCACGAGGAGTACATCGTCAACGGCCGGCCCGACGCCGAGCGGCTGCGCCCGTTGACCAAGCTCGGCGGCGACGAATGGGGGACGCTGGGCGAGATCTTGCACCTGAGCCGCATCCCTTACGAGGAGCCGCAGGCCGAATGACCCGTTGAGTCCGGAGGCTTCCCCGGCACGGTTCGGGCGAGCATGCCGCGGCCGACGCCGAACCGGTCACGCCGGCGCCCGAAGTCCTGTTCTCCCGCATTCCGTCCGGCCTCGAAGGTCTGAGAAGCGATCTGACCTCATGTTGGCTTGAGGTAGCAAGGTGGTCCGGGTGAAGACAACAGAGATCATCGAGCAGGCCCGCGAGATCGAGGCGATCAAGCGGGTGGTCGCCATGATCGAGCACTCCCAGAACAACGAGCTTCCCGACGAGTTCGTCGGCCTGTTCCGGTCCGACGCGATCTGGACGACGGGCGGGGGGAAGCTCCTGATCGGTCGCGATGAGATCGGAGAAGGCCCGCTCACCGGTGTGGCCGGTGAGCGGGTCTCGACGGCCGCCGGCCCGGGTTCGCCGGCCTGGAGATTCCTCGGCGTGTTCGATCGGCTGATTCACCCCGTCGTCGCGGAAGGCGACGCCGGTGACGGGTTCGTCGCGTCGAGCCGCCGCGGCCGGTGTCGCGGCGTCAGTCGGCGACGTCGGAGAAGGCGACGACCTTCTCGATGCGGACCCGGACCAGCAGCTCGCCGGGGACGCCGTTGCGGGCGCCGTACTCCTGTGCCAGATCCGCGCCCATGTAGCGGGCGGCGATCCGGGTCGCCCAGTCACGGAGCGCTTTCGGCTCGTCGCTGAGGTCGGCCCTTCCCTGCATCGTGACGAAGTCGAAGGGCGGCCGCTCGTCGTCGACGCATATCGCGACCCGGCAGTCTCGTGCCAGGTTGCGGCCCTTGACGGTGCTCTGACCGGTCATGAAGATCAGGTCGTCGCCGTCGAGCAGGAACCACACGGGCGCGATGTGCGGGCTCCCGTCGACCCGTACGGTCGACAGCTTGCCGGTGCGGGTCCCCTCCGAGACGAACGCCTGCCACTGCTCCTTCGACATTTTCTGTGCCATGTCTCCATCCTGCAACCATCGCCCGCCGAATCGCCGACCGCCTCGCCGGACCGCGCCGTCCTCGCGTCCACCGGGACGGGCCGGGACCTGACGCGCCGTCCGGGTGCGGGAGGACTCGGTGCCCGGCGCACGGCAAGGAGCTCGCGACCGAGGTCGTCGAGGACAGCGGGCCTCGGCGGACGAGGGGGCCGCTCCGAGGTCTCCGGGGGACCGAACAGGAGTGCCGCCGGAGGTCGGACCTCCGGCGGCACCCTGTCGTCGGCTCCGCCGACGTGGCGGCGTTGTCGGCGTCGTCGACTGCTTCTGGTTTTCCTACGGGTTGACGTTGATAGTGAAGGTGGACGTCGTGTTCCTGATGTTCACGGCGTTATTGGTCATCCTGAGGTTGTTGAACGTCACCGAGCCGACCGCGGGTCCCTGGCCGGGCTCGGGCATCTCGTTGGCCCAGATGCCGAACCCGGACTTGGCGTCGAAGGCGTCGCCGCTCTTCTGGGCACCCGAGATGGAGACGTTCGTGAAGACCGTGTCCGTGACCGGGAACTGCGGCTGGCCTCCCACGTAGTTCGTCTGGAACATGATGCCGCTGTAGGTCGGGTCCACGATGTCCACGTCGCTGACGCGGATGCCCTGGAACACCTTCGAAGCGGAGAAGACCCAGATCGCCGGGAAGGTCTGTCCTCCCCAGAAGTGCCCGCCGGCGCGGACGATCGAGATGTTCTCGAACCTGGTGGGCGGGCTGGCGCCGAAGCCGTTCATCGGGTAGCCGAAGTCGAGCGAGCTGATCGTGATGCCGGAGTAGACCAGCGTGTCCGCGATGTAGATGTTCCTGAACACGTTGTCGTACCCGCCGTAGACCGCGACACCGGCGGCACGCCAGGTCAGGATCGAGGTCAGGTTCTCATACACGTTGCCTCTCATATCGGATCCACCGCCGTCGATGGCCGAGAACAACGCGAAGCTGTCGTCTCCGGTCGCGCGGGCCTCGTTGTTGCTGACGAGGTTGTCCGTGCTGCCGTTCGTCATGTTGATGCCGTCGGCGAACATGTTGCGGATACGGGAGTTCTTGATCGTCACCCGGTCGGTGTTCAGGCCCCAGTACAGGCAGACCATGTGCTCGTTCCAGATGTTGTCGATCACGATGTTGGCGACGTTGGCGAAGTCGAACACCTTGCCCGGACCGTCGATGCGTGAGGTGTAGTTACCGAAGTAGGCGAAGTTCGAGAACGAGGAGCCTCCCGCCGATCCCTCCGCGCGGAAGCCGATGTCGGTGTTGTCCTGGGTCGTCGGAGCGCGGAACTGGGTGTACCACGGACCGGCGCCGACCACCTTGACGGCCTTGCCGTACACCTGGAACTTGCTCGCCGTCTGGTAGGTGCCCGGCGGCAGGTAGACGCCGACGAGGGTGCCGGTGGTGTCCATCCGGACCCGGTCGAGCGCGTTCTGCACGTCCTGGTGCGCGAAGCCCGTGGGCACCGCGTAGGTGGTGGGGTTGGGGTTGGCGATGGGCGCGACCTGCTCCAGGTTGATGAAGTCGATCGCGTACGTCGTCGTGTTGGCGGGGTCCTTCTGCAGCCTGATCTTGCTGCCGGCCGGGACGGTCGTCCCGAGCATGACGTTGGCCTCGTCGTAGATGTGACGTGCGCCCGCTCCCGGCGAGTTGCCGGGTGACGCCTCGTTGCCGTACAGCCACGCGTACTTGGAGGTCAGGTCGATGGGCTTGAGGAAGGTGCCGTTGACGTAGATGTTGAGGGTGGAGTTGATCCCGCTGCCGCCCGCCGCGTCCGGGATGGAGAACCGGGTGACGAGGGTGTTGGTGCTGGCCTTGGTGGTGAACTCGACGTAGCTGCCGTTGGAGTTCAGCGTCACGGCCTTGCGGCCGGAGGCCTCGCCCGCCAGGGTGCCGACGTCCCGGCTCGGGCCGACGACGGCCGCGCCGCCGCCGGTGACGGCGTCCTCGGCCTCATACATGTCGTAGGGCATGTTGGCGCCGCGTCCGACGAAGAACGACTGCGTGCCGGTGTTGTTCGCCCGCTTCACCGGCAGTTCGTTGGCGTCGTCGGCCAGCACCGTCTTGACGGTGTACTTGCCGTTGGCGGCCGTCCACGTTCCCAGGTTGACCGGGGCCGTGGTGGCGCCGGCGGCGATCACGCCGCTGTAGGAGCCGGTCAGCGTACGGAGAACGGTGCCGGCCTCGTTGGCGACCGTCAGGGTGATGGCGTGGGCGCCGCCCGCGGAGGCCACGTTGCCCTGGTTCTTGATCGGCACGGAGAAGGTGACGACGTTGCCGTTCGCCGGGTTGCTCGGCGTCCAGCTGGGCACCGCGACGAGGTCCGAGCTGTCGACGGGCCTGACGACGAGCGAGGACGGGTTCGTGAAGGTGTTGTTCGCCTCGTTCTGCTCGATGACGTCGTTGGCCTCGTCGACCTTGGCGCTCAGCGGGTAGGTGGCCGCGTCACGAGGGCCGACGTTGGCGGAGACGTTGGCGGTCGCCCCGGCCGCCAGCGCGCCGACGGCGGCGGTGCCGACCTTGGTGGTTCCCAGATAGAAGTTGACGTTCGTCGCGCCGGAGGCCGCCGTCCCGGCGTTGCTGACCGTGGCCGCCAGTGTGATGGCGTCGGTCTCGATCGGGGACGCGGGAGACGCCGACATGCCCGTGATCGTCAGGTCCGGGTTCGGGGCGGGAGTGCCGATGACCTGGAACTCCGCGACCTGGCCGGCGGGGGCGCCGGTGTTCGTGGTGAACCTGAGCTGGACGTCGGCGACCGTGGCGGTGACGGGGATCGTCACGGTGTTCCCGGTGGCGGGGTTGAAGGTGTGGGCCGTCGCCGAGGACAGGTTGGTGAAGCCGGTGGCGTTCTGCTCACGCCCGAGGACCTGGACGGTCTGCGTGCGCGTCCCCCAGGAGCTGTCGGGGTTCAGCTTCAGCACGACCGAGTTGACGGAGGCGTTCGAGCCCAGCTGCACGGTGATCGTGCTGGGCTGGCCGTTGCCCTCCCAGTAGGTCGCCGTGTTGTTGTCGTTGGCGTTCGTGGCCACGAAGGTGTGAACCGTGCCCGAAGCGGTGATCGCCTTGCCGACGGCCAGGTTGGAGCCGCCGCCACCGCCGCTGCCGGTACGCGTGACGGTGTTGCTGTTCGAGGACTGGTTGCCCGCCGCGTCCTTGGCCCTGACGTAGTAGGAGACCGTCGCGGTGGCCGGCTGGGTGTCGGTGTAGGTCAGGACGTTGCCCGCCACGCTGGCGCGCAGGGCGTTGTTGGCGTAGACGTCGTAACCGGTCACGCCCACGAGGTCGGTCGAGGCGCCCCAGGTCAGCCTGATCTGGCCGGAGCCGGGCTGGGTGTAGGCCAGGTTGGACGGCGCGCTGGGAGCCGTCGTGTCGTTGCCGGAGCCGACGGGACCGTACACCTCGAACTCGGAGAGCTGACCGGCGGGCCAGCCCGTGTTGCCGGTGATGTTCACCCGCACGTATCGGGCGTTGGTCGCGGTGAAGTTGATCGTCACCGTGTTGCCGGTCGCCGGGTTGAAGGTGTATCCGGCGGAGCCGACGGTGGTGGTGGTGGGCGAGCCGCTCGTGCCCGTCAGCACCGACAGGGTCTGCGTCCTGGTGGCCCAGGCCGTCGCCGGCGGCAGCTTCAGGATGACCTGGTTGACGCTGGTCACGGCCCCGAGGTCGATCTGGGCCCACTGCGGGAAGGCGTTGTTGTTGCTCTCCCAGTAGGTGCTCGGGTTGCCGTCGTTGAGGTTGCCGGCCCCGTAGACGTCACTGACGCCGCTGACCGTGGCCGTCTTCCCCGCCGCCAGGTTGGGCCCGGCCGCGGAGGCCGGGGAGACCGGCCCGGCGAGAGCGATCAGGCTGACCGCGAGTGTCGCCGCGATCAGCCGTAACACCGTTACGTACTTCTTTCTCATCGCTTCTTCTATCTCTCGTCTGTAACGACAGGGGGTGGCGGGGAGGCTTTCACCTCCGCCGCGGAATGCACTCGTTTACCGACGGGTGGTGCCTTGCTCGCGAAGTGTGTTCGGGGGTCCGGTGAGCGGGTCGGCGGGTGTGACCCGCCATGCCGATCCGCGAGTCTCGCTCCGTTCGCCGTGAGGAGCCGCGCCGCCCACCGTGTCACCGGCGGGACGGGAAGGTGACCGGCGGAACCGGTGATGTCTGTGAACGTCGAGTTTCGCCCCGGCGCCGGAAGAACGGTGTCCGGGACTTCTTCCGCGTCACCTGTGACGGCGACCCCGGGCGTTCCGGCCAGGCTCGGTCGCGATCTTGACAGCGCTTGTCGCGATCCGGGCCGGGTGACGGCCCGCCGATCGCGTCGACTCGGGAACGATCGGTCTTTGCAACCGCTGCCGCCAGGGCGGCGACCGGCCGCGCAATGCCGAAACCGACATCACCTGGGCCTCTCCGTTGATGAACGGGACAGGCGCACGGCTACGGCGCACTCCTGCCAGAAGTTGCGGAGAATAGAAAGAAACTGAATATAGCTTTGCAAAATTCTTACATTGCTTTGGCCAAAGGTTACATACGTGCTACGGCCACGTCAACGGCTCAAGAAGTTCGACTTGTTATGACATAGCAGACCAAGGCCGTTATGGCCTTTCCGGTCGACGCGAAGTTCCCGGCTCCCTCGGCGACGGACGGGAGCGGGGCCGCGTTCGCGCCCGAAGGTGAATCGCCGTCGGCGCCCGGAGATCTGACAGCACCTGTCAGATCCCGCCTCACTCCGGGAGGGCTCGGCGCCCGCGCGTCCCCGTTCCGGCCGACCCCGATCCGGCGCGGCGAGGACCCTCCGCGCCGATCTCGCCGAGCCCGGAATCCCTCCGGCCGGAACATGACCGCCGCCGAAGCGCCGGACCCGCGCCCCGGCATGCCGGCGGGCTCCGGAACGGCATGGCGAAATTCTTTATGTCAATTTCTTGCGCAGTCGATCTTCATTTTTGCGCCAACTGTTGTAACGTGGCGATGTGTCCAGACGACTTTCAGATGTAGCCAAGTTCGCCGGGGTCAGCGTGGCGACGGTGAGCCGCGTGCTGCACGACAAGCCCGGCATCGCCCAGGCGACCAAGGATTCGGTGCTGACGGCCCTCGACGTGTTCGGGTACGAGCGCCCGGCCAAGTTGCGCAACGAACGGGGCCCGCTCATCGGCCTCGTCCTGCCTGACCTGCAGAATCCCATCTTCCCCGCCTTCGCGGAGCTGGTGGTGTCGGCGCTGATCCGGCGCAACCTGCTGCCGGTCCTCTGCACCCGCACGGCCGACGGGGTGTCCGAGGCGAACTACATCGAGATGTTGCTCGCCCAGCAGGTCGGCGGCATCGTCTTCATCGGCAGCAGCTACGCCGACGCCGGCCCCGAACACTGCCGCACGCTGCGAGAACGCCGGCTGCCGATCGTCCTGATCAACGCCGCGGACGAGAACCTCGACGTGCCCCGGGTCTGCGTGGACGACAGCGTCGCCGTCGATCAGGCGCTGGATCACCTGACGGCCCTGGGACACGAGCGGATCGGGCTGGTTCTCGGCCCCGTGGGGCACGTGCCCTCGGTCCGCAAACTCGCAGCGTACGCGGCCTACGCGCAGGCGCGGGGCGATCGGGAATGGCGAGGGCGCGTCGCCCACACGATCTTCTCGATGGAGGGCGGGGGCACCGCGGCGACGCGCCTGCTGAAAGAGGAGGTCACCGCGCTGATCTGCGCCAGCGACGCCCTGGCGCTGGGCGCGATCCGGGCCGCGCGCAAGCAGGGCCTGAGCGTTCCCGGCGACCTGTCGGTGGTGGGATTCGACGACTCCGCCCTGATGAACGTGACGGATCCGCCGCTGACGACCGTACGCCAGCCGATCCAGGCGATGAGCACCGCGGCGGTCGCGTCGCTGATGTCGCAGATAGACGGCCGTGCCGTGCCCGTCGACGAGGTGCTGTTCGATCCCGAGCTGATCGTGCGCGGCTCGACGGGCATGTGCCGGCGGGGGGATCGTCGCTGACCGGCCATGCCGGTCCCCCTCTTGTCGTCAAATTGCAGTTTTAAGCGCTCTCCTCTGTCGATCCTATCAACTTTTTGCGTTGACCCATGGACTTCTAGCCTCGATGGTTTTACCGTTCTGGCTACACCTCAGCGCTCGAAACCTCGACGCGACATGTCGGCAACCACCCCTTGAACAGACGGCGGCACATGCGTTCCGCCGGCGATGCGGGCTGCGCAGATACAGGTGTGTTCGTACACGAAGGGATCGCATCTGATGAACCGAGCCAGGCGCGGCAGGGCACTCGGGCTGGTGCTCGCCGCCGGCGTGACCATGACCACGGCAGCGTGCGGGGGCGCCCAGGAGAGCGAGTCCGTGGCCGGAGGGCCGGTGACCATCACGGTCAACGGCCTGCCGGCGGCGACCGACGAGTTCAACCGGGCGCACTTCGAGGCCGACGTCAAGGCGTTCGAGGCGAAGTACCCGAACATCAAGATCGACGCCAAGGAGGGTCTCATGGACCCTCAGACGTTCTCCGCCAAGCTCGCCGGCGGCCAGCTTGAGGACGTCTTCTACGTCTACCTCACCGACGCGCAGAACCTGATCGCCAAGCGGCAGGTCTCCGACATCAGCACCCAGCTCGCCGGCTTCCCGGTGACCAAGGACTACAAGCCCGGGCTGATGAAGGTCTTCTCCGACGCCGCCGGCAAGGTCTACGGCCTGCCCGACGAGAACTACTCCCTCGGCCTGATCTACAACCGGAAGCTGTACCAGCGGGCCGGGCTCGACGTGAACAAGCCTCCGGTGACGTGGGCCGAGGTCCGCGAGCACGCCAAGAAGATCAGCGCGCTCGGCAAGGACATCGTCGGCTACGGCGACTACAGCAAGTCCAACACCGGGGGCTGGCACTTCACCGCCGAGGTCTACTCCATCGGCGGCGACGTCGCGGTCAAGGACGGCGACACCTGGAAGGCCGCCTTCAACGACGACAAGGGCAGGCAGGTCCTCCAGCAGCTCAAGGACATGCGCTTCACCGACGACAGCATGGGCAAGCGCCAGCTTCTCGAGTACGACGATCTGATCAAGCTGATGGCCACCGACAAGCTGGGCCTCTACGTCGGTTCGACCGGCGACATGTCCAACATCGTCAACCAGTTCAAGGGCACCTTCGCCGACTACGGCCTGGGCCCCATCCCCGACGGCAAGGGCACGCTGGGAGGTGGCTCCGGCTACATGTTCAAGGCCGGTCTGAGCCCGGAGAAGATCAAGGCCGGTCTGACCTGGCTGACATTCAAGAAGAACCCCGACCGCATCGCGTCCGACAACAAGAACGCGGCGGCCAAGGGCCTTCCGGTCGGCCTGCCCGAACCCAACGTGTGGAGCGGCGCGTCGGAGCAGAAGCTGATCGAGGCGACCAAGCAGTACGCCAACATCCCGTCGGAGAACTTCGCGCCCTTCGCCGCCGCGACCGCCACGATCCCGCTGAAGCTGGAGCCGCCGAACGCCCAGCAGGTCTACGCCGCGCTCGACCCGGTGATGCAGAAGGTCCTGACCGACCCGAGCGCCGACATCGGGCAGTTGCTCACCGATGCGGAGAAGCAGGTCAACCAGATCCTGTCGTCGGTCAAGTGAGGGGGTTTCCGGGCTCTCGGCGGCCGGTCCCCGGCGGCCCGGAAACGCACGTTCGGAAGAAAGAAGAGACTTGATGGCGGTCATCACCGCGAGCCGCGCCCACCGCGGGCCGAACCGGCTGCGCCGCAGGATCGGCGACAATCTCCAGGCCTACCTGTTCCTCGCGGCCGGCCTCGCCAGCTTCGCCCTGTTCTCCTGGTATCCGCTGGTCAAGGGCGTCATCCTCAGCTTCCAGCAGGACAACCTGGTCGTCCCGCCGTACTGGGTGGGCCTGGACAACTTCCGCGCCCTGTTCGCCGACCCGCTGTTCTTCACCGCCTGGCGGAACACGCTGGAGTTCACCGGGCTGGCGCTGGTGTTCGGTTATGCGGTGCCGTTCGTGGTCGCCATGGTGATCAACGAGTTCCGGCATCTCAAGGGCTACTTCCGCATCGCGGTCTACCTCCCGGTGATGCTGCCGCCCATCGTCAGCGTCCTGCTGTGGCAGTACTTCTACGACCCCGGATCGGGCCTGTTCAACTCCGTCCTGGAGAGCCTGCACCTGCCCACCTCGGACTGGACCCAGTCGCCCAAGATGGCGATGATCTCGCTGGTGCTGGTGTCGACCTGGTCGAACATGGGCGGCGCCACCATCATGTATCTGGCCGGGCTGTCCACCATTCCCAGCGAGCTGTACGAAGCGGCCGAGCTCGACGGTGCGAGCGTGTGGCAGCGCGTGCGTCACGTGACGCTGCCGCAGATGCGGTTCGTGCTCCTGGTCCTGCTGCTCCTGCAGATCATCGCGACGATGCAGGTCTTCGTGGAGCCGTACCAGCTCACCGGCACCACCAACGAAGAGACGATCACCGTGATGGTGCTGATCTACCGCTACGCGTTCACCGTCAACAACGACTTCGGGCTCGCCGCCGCGATGAGCGTGCTGCTGTTCGTGGTACTCGCCGCGTTCTCCGCCGTCTACCTGCGGCTGACCCGCAACGCCGACTGAGGAGGGCCCGATGACCGTCACCACCCCCAGCCCGGCCCGCGGCCGGGCCCCCGCTCCCACCCCTCCCGCGACCTCCCCCCGTACGGCACGCCGCCGGCCGCCCGCCCGGCGGACGGCCGCCACCCGCACGCTGATCTCCGACGCCGACCTCAACCGCGGCAGAGGAAGGCTCGTCTACCGGGTCACCCTGGTGACGATGGCGGTGCTGTTCGCACTGATCTTCATCTTCCCGCTCTACTGGATGATCACCGGCGCGGTGAAGTCGCCCGTCGAGCTGGCCCAGCCCACGCCCACGCTGATCCCGCAGACCTGGCATCCGGAGACCTACGCGGAGGCCTGGACGAAGCTGCAGATCGGCAGGTTCCTTCTCAACACCGCCTTCTACACCGTGGGCGGCTGGCTCATCCAGCTCGTCGTCGACGTCGCCGCCGCCTACGCGCTGTCCAAGCTGCGCCCGATCCTGGGCAAGCTGGTGCTGGGCATGATGCTGGCCAGCCTGATGCTTCCGGCGGCGGCGCTGCTGGTCCCCAGCTACCTCACCGTCGTCGATGTGCCGATCTTCGGCGTCAACCTGCTGAACACCCCCTGGGCGCTCTGGCTCCCCGGCGCGGCCAACGCGTTCAACATCTACGTGCTCAAGAGGTTCTTCGACCAGATCCCCGGCGAGCTGATCGACGCGGCCAGCATCGACGGGGCGGGCCGGTTCCGGACGCTGTGGAGCGTCGTGCTGCCCCTCTCCCGCCCGGTCCTCTCCGTGGTGTCGATCTTCGCGATCGTCGGGGCGTGGAAGGACTTCCTCTGGCCGCTGCTGGTGCTGCGGGACCCGGAGGCGCAGACCATCAGCGTGGCCCTGAGCCGGCTGTCCTTCACCGGTTACGTGACCCAGAACGAGATGTTCGCGGGCCTGGCCATCGCCAGCCTCCCCATGATCGTCATCTTCATGATCTTCCAGCGCGGCATCCTCAGCGGCCTCTCCGCCGGCGCGCTCAAAGGCTGAGCCACCCGGCGACCACCCCACCCCCCGTCCCCGGCCGAGGCCGTCCCCGCTCCCTCCGGCCGGGCCGCGTTCCCCTACGGCTCCGGCCAAGCTCACCCCCCACCCCGTCAGGAGTCCATCTCGCCATGCACCGGAAAGCTCGCATCCTCTTATCGACCATCGTCCTCGCCCTGGTGGGCGCCATGATCGCCGTGGCCCCGCCGGCGGTCGCGGCCACCACCACCTACCAGGCGGAGTCGGCGGCGCTGTCCGGCGGAGCGATCGTCGACACCGGGCACACCGGCTACACCGGCAGCGGATTCGTCGGCGGCTACACCGACGCCAACAAGGGCAACACCGCCACCACCTTCACGGTGAGCGCCGCCGCCGCCGGGCCCCGGGCCTTCTCCCTGCGCTACGCCAACGGCACCGGCGCGACCATGTCACTGTCGATCTACGTCAACGGCACCAGGATCCGGCAGACCGTCCTCCCCTCCCCCGGAGACTGGAACACCTGGGCGACCAAGGCGGAGACCCTCACCCTGCGGGCGGGCTCCAACACCGTCGCCTACCGCTTCGACACCACCGACCTCGGCAACGTCAACCTCGACAACATCGCGGTCACCGGAGCGAGCGACCCCACCGACCCGCCCACCGACCCGCCCGTCGGCCTGCCCTACCAGATGGAGACCGGTTTCCTGTCGGGCGGAGCCATCGTCGCCACCGCCGTCGGCGGCTTCAGCGGCACCGGGTACGCGAGCGGATTCACCACCGTGGGCGCCCGCGCCATCCGCACGGTCAACGTGGCCTCCGCGGGCAACGCCGTCACGACACTGCGCTACAGCAACACCACCGGCGGCGCGAAGACCCTGAGCACCTACGTCAACGGCCTCAAGACCGGCCAGATCACGCTACCCGCGGGCAGCGGCTGGCTCACGGCCACGCAGACGCTGCCGCTGCGCGCCGGCCTCAACCTGATCGGCTACCAGTACGACGCCGGCGACACCGGCGGCGTCGCCCTCGACGGCCTGAGCGTCGCCGGTGACCTCACGCTGAACACCCGCGGCGCCACCGTGCCCTACACCGAGTACGAGGCGGAGAACGGCTCGACCAACGCCACCGTCATCGGCCCCGACCGCACCTACCTCACCCTCGCCTCCGAGGCGTCGGGCCGCCGTGCGGTACGGCTCGACAGCACCGGCGAGTACGTCCAGATCACCCTGGCCAAGCCGGCCAACTCGATCGTCGTGCGCTACTCCATCCCCGACAACGCGGCCGGAACCGGCATCACCGCCCCGCTCGCGCTGTACGCGGGCGGCACGAAACTGCAGGACCTGTCCCTCTCCTCGGCCTACAGCTGGGTCTACGGCGAGTATCCCTACGGCAACGACCCCGCGGGCGGCAAGCCGCACCACTTCTTCGACGAGGTGCGCGCCCAGTTCCCCGCCCAGCCCGCGGGCACCGTGCTGAAGCTGCAGAAGGACGCCTCCTCCACCGCGGCCTCCTACGTGATCGACCTCGTCGACACCGAGCAGGTCGCCCCCGCGCTGACCGCTCCCGCCGGCCACCTGTCGATCACCGGCTACGGCGCGGTCGCCGACGACGCCGGCGACGACACCGCCGCGATCAACAGCGCCGTCGCGGCGGCACGCGCCCAGGGCAGGGGCGTGTGGATCCCGGCCGGCACGTTCGTCATCAACGCGCGCGTCAACCTCGCGGGCGTCAGCGTGCGCGGGGCCGGCCAGTGGCACACCACCGTCCGCGGCACCTCGGGCAAGGGCGGCTTCTTCGCCACCGGTTCGGGTGTCCAGATCGCCGACCTGACCATCTCCGGCGACGTGCGCTACCGCGACGACGCCAACTTCGACGCCGGAATCGAGGGGAACTTCGGCTCCGGCTCGCTGGTGCACAACGTCTGGATGGAACACGTCAAGGTCGGCATGTGGATCGACTCCGGCACCGACGGCCTGTACGTCGCCGGTGTACGCATCCGCGACACCTTCGCCGACGGCGTCAACATCCACGCCAACGTCAGGAACACCCGTTTCGACCAGAGCGCCGTGCGCAACACCGGAGACGACGGGCTGGCCATGTTCTCCCAGGGCTCCCCGGTCACGAACTGCGCCTTCACCTTCAACACCGTGTCCCTTCCGCTGCTGGCCAACACCGTCGGCGTCTACGGCGGCAACGGCAACCGGGTCGAGGACAACCTGCTGTCGGACACCGTCACCGGCTCCTCCGGCATCGCGATCAGCACCCGGTTCTCTCCCGTGCCGTTCAGCGGAACCACCTCGGTGCAGCGCAACACGCTGACCCGTACCGGCGGGTTCGAACCCAACTGGGGCGCCCAGCTCGGAGCCCTCTGGATCTACGCCGACACCGCAGACATCACCGCCCCGGTGCTGGTCAAGGACCTCACCATCGTCGACAGCACCTACCAGGCGATCCTGCTCAGCTACCAGAAGACGATCACCAACCTCACCCTCGACCACATCGCGGTCAGCGGTGCCGGCGGCTACGCCATCGAGGCGAACGCCGCGGGCAGCGCCACGGCGAACCACGTGACGGTCACCGGAGCCGCCTCCGGAGGCCTGAACAACCTGACCGGCTACGCCTTCGTACGCGGTCAGGGCAACAGCGGCTGGTAGCCGCGCGAGTCACCGTGGGCGTCCCGCACAGCGCGGGACGCCCACCGCATGTCCATCAGCATCCAGTCAGGAGAACCCGTCCATGCCCCATTCCCCCGCCGCCTGGTGGCGCACCGCCTCGATCTACCAGATCTACGTGCGCAGCTTCGCCGACGGCAACGGCGACGGCATCGGCGACGTCGCCGGCATCCGCGAACGCCTGCCGTACCTGCGTGACCTGGGTGTCGACGCGCTCTGGCTCACTCCGTGGTACGTGTCGCCGATGGCCGACGCGGGCTACGACGTCGCCGACTACCGGGATATCGACCCGATCTTCGGCACCCTCGCCGAGGCCGAGGCGCTCATCGGCGAGGCCCACGAGAACGGTCTGCGGCTCATCGTCGACCTGGTCCCCAACCACTGCTCGGACCGCCACCCCTGGTTCCAGGAGGCCCTGGCCGCGGGACCGGGCTCGGCCGCCCGTGAACGGTTCTGGTTCCTCCCCGGCAGGGGCGAGCACGGCGAGCTGCCGCCCAACGACTGGCGGTCCTACTTCGGCGGCCCCGCCTGGACCCGCGTCACCGAGACCGACGGCTCCCCGGGCCCCTGGTACCTGCACATGTTCGCCCCGCAGCAGCCGGACCTGAACTGGGAACATCCCCAGGTCCGAGCCGAGTTCGAAGACATCCTGCGCTTCTGGCTCGACCGGGGCGTGGACGGTTTCCGCATCGACGTGGCCCATGGCCTGACCAAGAAACCCGGGCTGCCCGACGTCGGCCCCGACCCCGACCCGACCGATCTGCCGTACCAGGACACGGACGGGGTCCACGACATCTACCGCTCCTGGCGTGCCGTCATCGACGCCTACGGGGGCGAGCGCGTCTTCGTCGGCGAGGTGTGGCTGCCCACTCCCGACCAGTTCGTCCGCTACCTGCGACCCGACGAGCTGCACTCGGCGTTCAACTTCGAGTTCCTGTGCTGCGCCTGGGAGGTGGGCCCGGTCCGCGAGGTGATCGAGCAGACCCTCGCCGCGCACGCTCTCGTCGGCGCACCGCCCACCTGGGTGCTCTCCAACCACGACACGATCCGTCACGTCACCCGGTACGGCAGGCAGGAGACCGGGTTCGACATGGGCGACAAGCGCCACGGCGCCCCGACGGACCTCGACCTCGGACTGCGCAGGGCACGGGCCGCGGCCCTTCTCACCCTCGCCCTCCCCGGTGGTGTCTACGTCTACCAGGGCGACGAGCTGGGCCTGGCCGAAGTCGAGGACATCCCCGACGACCTGCTCCAGGATCCCACCTGGGAACGTTCCGGCCACACCGACCGCGGCCGCGACGGCTGCCGCGTCCCGCTCCCGTGGTCCGGCGACCACCCCCCGTTCGGCTTCTCCCCGCCGGACGCACCCGCCGAGCCCTGGCTTCCCCAGCCTCTGGTGTGGAAGGACGCCACCGCCGAGGCTCAGTCGGGCGAGCCCGGCTCCATGCTGTCGCTCTACCGCACCGCCCTGACCCTGCGGCGCACGGATCTGACCCGGCTCCCGGAAACCGTCTCCTGGCTCGGCACCGGCCCGGAAACGGTCGCCTTCACCCGCGGCGACGACTTCGCCTGTGTCGTCAACTTCTCCGAAGCCCCCGTCGAGCTGCCCGCCCACCACGGCGTCCTGCTGGCCAGCGGCCCCGTCACCGGCGGGCTGCTGCCGTCCGACACCTGCGCCTGGCTCCGCCTGGCTCCCGGAGCGGCGTCGGACACGAACGCTCTTTGACCAGGTCGCCGACACCGCCTCGCCGGGCGACCCCTGAGGGCGATCCCGGCGGGATCGGCGTCTGTACGTCTATACGGAGAGGCCCGGCCGGTTGCCGGCGAGCCCGTCCAGATAGACCCAGGCATGATCGTGACGCACGAAGCGACTGTTCTCGTGGAGCTCGCCCGCGTGGCCACGCTCGGTGTAGTGGGCGCGGAACTCGACGGTGCCCTCGACGTTGAGCGGGCCGCCGGTGCTGCCGATGACGTCCAGGCGCAGCCAGCGCAGCGCGGGGTCGAAGTCGACGCCGGGCGGCCTGGTCGTGGGATGCCAGCTGCGAAGCAGGTATGCCTCGTCATGGACGGCGAACGCGCTGAAGCGGGAGCGCATCAACTGCTCCGGGGTGCTCGCCCGGACCTCCCCCCGGTGCAGCCGGCCGCAGCAGTCGTCATAGGTCGCGGGCAGGCCGCAGGGGCAGGCCGCCGAGGTGGCGCGGGCCCGCGGCGAGCGTGGCGTGCGTGAGGACATGACTCCATTCTGGGGGCACCGGGCACCGCGGTGAGGACACCGCCCGTCACCGCGAGGGCATCGAGCGGCGGAGGAGGAGGGAGAGCCGGCCGTCGGGGGACGTGAAAAAGCGGTGGCGCGGGCTCTTTCCGCGTGCCTACGTTCGCTCCATGAACGTTGTCGTCACCATGACCCCCGGCGGATGGACGGCCCACCACGGCGAGTCAGCCGTGGGAAAGGCCGCCGCGTTCGTACGGCCGGACGACCGGTGCGTCGTCTCCTTCGGTTCCTGCCGGGCCGAGGCCTACGGGCCACTCGCCCGGGCCGTCGCACAGCACTTCCAGCGAGATCTCCACACCGAGATCGACGAATCCGACACCGAGACGCACCGGCACCTCGCGGAGTCGGGTTTCGCGGTCCACCGGCGAGAGCACCTCTACGCCATCCCCACCGATCCGGCGATCACCGGCCTGGCCGGCGGGACCGCCCCGCCGGAATTCGAGATCGTCACCGCTGACCAGGTGGACGAGGACCGGCTCCGGGAGCTGGACGACGAGTTGCGGCAGGACGTCCCGGGCGCCGACGGGTGGAAGTGGTCCCCGCCGGGATTCCGCCGGGAGACCCACGACTCCCCGTCCTTCGATCCCGCTCTCTACCTCGTGGCCGTCGAGCGATCGACCGGTCGATACGCCGGACTGGTCCGGGTCTGGAATGACCCCGGCGTCCCGAGGCTCGGCCTGATCGCCGTCGGGCGTCCCTACCGTCGCCGGGGCCTCGCCTCGATCCTGCTCGCGCGAGCGTTCGCCGTCCTGCACGAGCGGGGAAAGACCGAGGTGACCGCCGAGGCCGACGTCACCAACACGGGGTCCACCACCTTGCTCACCGGCCTCGGCGCACGCCGGACCGGCGGCTCCGTCGAACTCGTCCGCCCCCGGCCGGAGGCCGGCCCTGTTTGAGCGGCGCCCCGGACGTTCCGCGGCCCGCTCAGGGCGAGAACCAGGCCGTACGGAGCCGGAGACGCGATGCCGCCCCGCCCCTCGTCAGAACTCCAGCCGGTAGAAGGTCGACATCCTTCGCATGACCGGGAGGAGCCTGGCCACCTTGACCACCGTACGGTAGCCCGCCCCGACCTTCTCGTAACCGTCGAGGTCGAAGGCGCTCAGGGTCGTCACACACCGCAGCCCGGGGGCGATCGTCTCGAGTTCGGCGCCGCCGTCGATTCCCCAGTGGAGCGTCGCTCCGGCGACCTGGACGACCTTGTTGATCCTCTGCATCGTGATGGCGCGCCTGCTGAAGCCGTCGAAGACGAACTGCCCGCCGGGAAAGTGGTCCACGATCCACCGGAAGAGCGCCCTGCCGTCGTCCTCCTTGAGATACATGGTCAGGCCTTCCGCGACGACCAGCACCGGCCGGTCGCCGGGCACCGGCGCCAACCAGGCGGGGTCGGTGACGGACGAGCCGATCATCTCGTAGCCGTCGCGCGACGGGTACAGCTGTCGCCGGAGCTCGATCACCTCGGGATGGTCCACGTCGAACCACCGCACGCCCGGGCCCGGATCGACGCGGTAGACCCTGCTGTCCAGGCCGCAGCCGAGATGCAGCACGGTCGCCTCCGGATGGACGGCGAGGAATTCCCGGACCCACGAGTCCAGATGCCCGGCCCTGAGCGCGACGGTGACCGCGTCGCCGCGCTTCAGTCCGGACGCGCCGAAGTCGAACTCGATCTTCTGGATGACGTCGAGCGCCATCGTGTCGTTGAGAAGGGGGTGTGGCGATTTCGCGTCCAGCGCCCTGCCGTACAGGGTGGCGAGCATCGTTGCCCTCTCGCCGGTGAAACGCACCTTTGGCATGGCGTCCACGCTACGTCCGGGAGACGGCGAGCGGAACGAGGATCGCTTTTCACCCGGAAACCCCGCGCACCCGGCTCCAGCCGGCGGAGGAGTCCTGTGGATCGGGCCCGCCGCCGACGTCCGGACCGTCTGGTGCGGCGGGGTCTGTCACTTCGGGGGGTAGTCCCCCAGGCCGTCGCGGAGCCGGTCGAAGACCCGGCGGACGTCGCGCTGGTGGGCGGCCTCGATCGTCTCGTCGCCGTCGCCGCTCGCCACCCGCTCGCGCAGCCGCCGGTACAGCGCCCGCTGCGCGCCGATCAGGGTGGAGGCGACGATGGCCGGAATGGGGTCGTCGGTCTCCGCCTCGGCCTCGGCCGCCAGCGCCTCCGCGAGAGTGCTCATGAGGTGGGCGTTGACCTCGTACATCTTGCGCTGCAGGGACGGGTTGTCGTTCACGAGGTCGAAGAATCCGCGAGGGCGCGCGAGATCCCGCCGGATCCCCGGAATGAGCCCGACCTGCTCGGAACAGAGCTGACGGAACGAGTCGAGGATGGAGACGCCGGCCGGACGCTCGCGGACGGCGGCCAGCGACATGGCCTCGCGCTCGTCGGCCCGGTAGAAGACCAGGTCCTCTTTGGTGGGGAAGTGGTTGAACACCGTCTTCTTCGACACCTGGGCCACGGCGGCGATCTCGTCGACCGTGACCTCGTCATATCCCCGATCACGGAAGAGCGAGGCCGCGGTGTCGGCGATGAGCCGGCGTGTCTGGGTCTTCTTCAGCTCCCGCAACCCACCCTCTCGCATGGGCACAGCATACCGGTCTCACCCTTGGTCTCATTTGACTTCACTAAGAGCATTCTTACACTGAGAGTATCGAAAATGGGGGCCTCACGGCACGACCGGCGACACTGCCTCGGCAGGACAGGGGATCGACATGTGCGGAATCACGGGATGGGTGTCCTTCGAGCGCGACCTGCGGCAGGAACGCCCCACCGTCGAGGCGATGACCATGACCATGGCCCGCCGCGGGCCGGACGACCACGGGACCTGGATAACGGAGCACGCGGCTCTCGGCCATCGCCGGCTCGCGATCATCGACCTGCCCGGGGGACGGCAGCCGATGAGTGTGCGCACTCCCGACGGTGACGTCACGCTGGTGTACTCCGGCGAGACCTACAACTTTCCCGAGCTGCGCGACGAGCTCCTGCGACGTGGCCACGCACTGCGCACGACCTCGGACACCGAGGTCGTGCTGCACGGCTACCTGGAATGGGGCGAGGCGGTCGCCGAGCGCCTGAACGGCATGTTCGCCTTCGCGATCTGGGACGGCCGGCACAACAAACTGGTCATGATCCGCGACCGCATGGGCGTCAAGCCGCTCTTCTACTACCAGACCCCCGACGGAGTGCTGTTCGGCTCCGAGCCCAAGGCCATCCTCGCCAACCCGCTGGCCGAGAGGGCCGTCGGGCTCGACGGTCTCCGCGAGCTGTTCGCCTTCGTCAGGACCCCCGGCCTCGCGATCTGGAAGGGCATGCGAGAGGTGGAGCCGGGCACCGTCGTCAGAGTCGACATCAACGCCCTGCGCGTCGACAGGTACTGGTCGCTGCGGACCGCACCCCATCTCGACGATCGCGAGACGTCGGTCGCGCACGTCCGCGACCTGCTCGACGACATCGTCCGGCGGCAGCTCGTCGCCGACGTCCCGCGATGCATGCTCCTGTCCGGCGGGCTGGACTCCTCGGCCCTGACCGCGATCGCCGCCGGGCAGTTGTCGGGCACCGGGGAGACGCTGCGCAGCTTCGCCGTCGACTTCGCCGGGCAGGCCGAGAACTTCGTCGCCACCGCGCTGCGCGCCACGCCCGACACCCCCTACGTGCACGACGTCGCCAAGCTGTCCGGCACCGATCACGAGGACATCGTCCTCGACTCCGCCGCCCTCGCCGACCCCGAGACCCGGGCGAACATCATCCGCGCCCGGGACACCCCCGGGGGCCTGGGAGACATGGACGCCTCGCTCTATCTCCTGTTCTCCGCCATCCGGCGGCACTCGACCGTCGCGCTGTCCGGAGAGTCCGCCGACGAGGTGTTCGGGGGGTACCAGCAGTTCTTCAGCCCCAAGGTCCAGCAGGCCGACACCTTCCCGTGGCTGGCGTACTTCGCCGGTGAGTCCCGTCCGCGGACCTTCCTCAACCAGGAGCTCGGCAAGGCCCTCGACCTCGGTCGTTACATCCAGGACAGCTACGACGCCGCCGTCGCCACGATCACGAGGCTGGACGGCGAAAGCGACTTCGAGTACCGGATGCGCCGCATCTCCCACCTGTACCTCACCCGCTTCGTCCGCGTGCTGCTGGACCGCAAGGACCGCACCAGCATGGCCGTCGGCCTTGAGGTCCGCGTGCCGTTCTGCGACCACCGTCTCGTCGAGTACGTCTACAACGCCCCCTGGTCGCTCAAGACCTACGACGGCCGGGAGAAGAGTCTCCTGCGCGGCGCGACCGCCGACCTGCTCCCCCAGTCGGTGCGGGAGCGGACCAAGAGCCCCTACCCCTCCACGCAGGACCCGGCGTACGCGACGAAACTGCGGGACAGCGCGCGGGAGGTCCTCTCCGACGCCGCCAACCCGGTGTTCGACATCATCGACCGCGAGGGGCTGCGCCGCGCCGTCGAGGTCGACACCCCACAGGCCGCGCCCTTCGCCCGTCGCGCGCTTGAGCGCGCCCTCGACCTCTCGCTCTGGCTGGACATGTACAAGCCCACCATCACGACCTCGTGACCGCTCCGCCGCGCTCGCGCCCCCCTGTCAGCGGCAGGGATCACACCGGACCCGGGCGAGGACGGCTCGGCGGTCACGCCCGAGTCCGGCACCGGCGACCTGCGACGACGCTCTGCTTCCACCCCGGTGGCGCGGACCCGGACGGATGATCATGAGGATCTCCTCATCGATGCCTCACTCACGGTTCACCCGCCCTCCTCAGGCTGTTCACAACAGAGGAACGGAACCGCTGGAGGACCCCCATGCACGCCACAACGATTCTCGGGTTCGCGATGAACCTCGTCGCCATCATCGCGCTGGCCTACGGGCTGTACTTCCGCCGGCACCATCGACGCGATCTCCTGTTCGCCTACCTCGCGCTGAACGTGGGCATCTTCGCCGTCGTCTCGCTGCTCCTCGTCCAGCGGGTCGACCTGGCGGTGGGATTCGGCCTGTTCGGCGTGCTCTCGATCATCAGACTCCGATCGAGCGAGATCACCCAGCAGGAGATCGCCTATTACTTCATCTCCATCGCGCTGGGCCTGATCAACGGCATCGCGGCGTCCTGGCCGCTCACCGCGCTGTTCCTCGACGTGGTGCTGCTGGCCGTGATGTACGTCGCCGACCATCCCCGCCTCCTGGGGACCACCCGCCACCAGGTGGTGACGCTGGACGTCGTCCACGCCGACCCGCAGGCGCTCCACGCCGATCTGGAGCGCCGGCTGCGTGCTCCCGTCCTGCAGTGCGAGGTGACACAGGTCGACTACGTCAGGGACGTGACCGTGGTGAACGTCCGCTACAGGGCATCGGCGTCGCGCCCGGTCCGGCAGGGGGGCGTGCGATGACGGACTCGGGAGTGCTGCTGGTCGGCGTCGCCGCGGCCCTGCCCCCCGTCGGGCTGGAAGAGGTGCTGAGCACCTCGGAGCTGATGACCCGGGTGGACCGCAAATACATCGTGCCCGCGACGACGATGGCCCATCTGGCCGCCGATCTCGCCGGACGTTTCGAGGTGCTCCAGATCGACGGCCGACGGCAGTTCGGCTACAGCTCGACCTATTTCGACACCCCCGACCTGCTCACCTTCCGCCACCATCGGCAGGGCAGGCGCCGGCGATACAAGATCCGCACCCGCACGTACCTGGACGGTGGTGGGCGCTGGCTGGAAGTCAAGCTCAGCGGCGCGCGGGGAGGCACCGACAAGCATCGCATCCCCTACACCGGAGCCGCCGACGTCCTCACCCCCGAGGCACTCGACTTCGTGGCCGAAACCCTGGCAGCCGGGCTCCACCTGAGCCCGCCGGACAAGCTCGGGCCGGTGCTGTCCACGGACTATCGGCGGGTCACCCTGGTCGACAGGTCGGGATCGGCCAGGCTCACCTGCGACACCGGCCTGGTCTGCCGAGACGCCGGGGGCAGGGTCTTCGCCCGCCGGGACTGTGTCCTGCTGGAGTCGAAGTCGTCGAACGGCGCGGCGCCGGCCGACCGGCTCCTGCACGGTCTGGGCGCCCGCCCGATCAGCACCAGCAAGTACTGCCTGGGGGTCGCCCTTCTGCGGGAGGTCTCCGCGAACCGGTGGCATGAGGCCCTGCGCCGCTACTTCCCGCCCCATCCCTCCGTCCCGGAACGGTCGGACCACTCTGTCGAACCCGCTGCGATCATGACGCCCGTCTGATCGAGGAACGACGATGACAGACTCCCTCCACCGCTGTAGACGGCATACACGCGACCACGGCATATTCACTCGTGTGTTGTTGCGCGAGTTGGAGTATCTGGTGGCACTGGCCAAGGAGCGGCACTTCGCCCGGGCGGCCGCGACCTGTCATGTCTCTCAGCCGTCCCTGTCGGCGGCCATCCGCAAGCTCGAACGCGACCTCGGCGTGCCCCTCGTACAGCGCGGTCAGCGGTTCGCCGGGCTCACCCCGGAGGGTGAGAAGGTACTGCTGTGGGCGCAGCGCATCCTCGCCGAGTGCGACGCGCTGCGCCAGGATCTGTCCACGATGCGCGGAAGCCTGTCCGGCACGCTCCGCATCGCGGCGATCCCCACGGCGCTGACCGCCGCCTCCCTGCTGACCGCCCCCTTCTGCGAACGGCATCCGCACATCCGGGTCTCCCTCACCTCCCTGTCCTCCCGCGAGATCAACCGGCAGCTGACGGAGTTCGAGATCGACGTGGCCATGACCTATCTCGACGACGAGGAGCTCTGCGGCGTCCGGGCCACCCCGTTGTACGAGGAGCGCTACCTCCTCCTCACCCCCGACGACGGAGAGCTGGCCGATCGGACGGTGGTGCGCTGGGCCGAGGTCGCCGCGCTCCCGCTGTGTCTCCTGGCGCCCCAGATGCGCAACCGGCGCATCCTGGACGGCATCTTCCTCGCGTCCGGGACCACCCCGGTCCCCGCCATCGAGACCGACACGGTCTCGGCCCTGTACGCCCACGTCGCCACGCACCGCTGGTCCAGCGTCATCGCCCACGCCTGGCTGCACATGTTCGGCGTCCCGGACGGCATGCGGGTGGTCCGGATGGAAAGGCCGGCGCACGTCCCCAGGGTCGGCCTGGTGATCGCCGACCGCAGTCCCGAACCCGTTCTGGCCCAGGCGCTGCTGGACGTCACCCGCGAGCTCGACCTCCGCGACGAGCTCGACCGACTGGTGCACCAGCACCTCGCTCCGCTCTCGTGAACCACCCGACGCGGGTGAACCGCGTGGCACGAGTGAGCCACGTGGCGTGAGCGAACCGCCCGACGTGAGTGAACCACGTGGCACGAGGGTCTTCCCATCGCATCTCGTGAACCACCTGGCGCGGGTGAACCACCCGGCGCGAGAATCTTCCCGTCGCGCCTCGCCGCCGGATCACCCCGGAGGAGAAAAGATCACCAAGGCTCTGGCACACCACCTGAGCAGGGGTGATAGATGACGCCTTTCATGCGATAGTAGAAAACGATTGGACGTCTTGCTATGGATACATGACCTTGCATAGTAAGTGTCCTATTATCTGAAGGGCCGGTCATGACATCGCAGTCAACGCAATCCTTGGAAGATCAAGTGCGTGCGATCGTCGCGGAGCACCGCGGCAAACGTGGAGCCCTGTTGCCGATCCTCCACGCGATCATGGAAGATCTGGGCTGTGTCGACCCGGCGGTGGTCCCCGTCCTGGCCGACGAGTTGAACATGTCGAGGGCCGACGTGCACGGCGTCATCACCTTTTATCACGACTTCCGGCAGACCCCGCCAGGGCGCAGGACGGTACGGATCTGCCGGGCCGAGGCGTGCCAGGCGGTGGGCGCCGCGAAGCTGGTCGACCGGGCCCAGGCGCGGCTCGGGGTCGCCTTCGGCGAGACGACCGCGGACGGCGCGGTCACCCTGGAACAGGTCTTCTGCCTTGGAAACTGCGCGATCGGCCCGTCCGTCCAGGTCGACGACCGGCTGTACGGCCGGGTCAGCCCGGAGAAGCTGGACCGCCTGCTGGAGGTGAGCGCATGAGCGCCCCGGACGAGATCGTGACCGTCTACGTCCCTCGCGACTCCGCGGCCCGTTCCGTGGGGGCCGACGAGGTCGCCGACGGCATCGCCGCCGCCGCGGCGTCGGCCGGTCGCCCGCTCCGCATCGTCCGCACCGGCTCCCGCGGCATGCTGTGGCTCGAGCCGCTGGCCGAGGTCGCCACTCCCGCCGGGCGGATCGCGTACGGCCCGGTCGCCCCCGAGGACGTCGAGGAGCTGGTCGCGGCGGGCATGCTCGACGGCGCCGAGCACCGCCTGTGCCTCGGCCCGGTCGAGGACATCGACTGGTTGCGCGATCAGACGCGTGTCACCTTCGCGCGGGTCGGCGTCGTCGACCCGCTCTCCGCCGAGGACTACACCGCGCACGGCGGGATGGCCGGGCTGCGGCGCGCCCTGTCCCTCACCCCCGAGGAGGTCGTCGCCGAGGTCACCGAGTCCGGGTTGCGCGGCCGCGGCGGCGCCGGCTTCCCCGCCGGCATCAAGTGGAAGACGGTTCAGCAGGCCGAGTCGGACCTGAAGTTCGTCTGCTGCAACGCGGACGAGGGCGACAGCGGCACCTTCGCCGACCGGATGCTGATGGAGGGCGACCCGTTCACCCTCATCGAGGGCATGACGATCGCCGCCTGGGCGGCCGGCGCCCAGGAAGGGTACATCTACATCCGTTCGGAGTATCCGGACGCGGTGGCCACCCTGCGGGCGGCGATCGAGACCGCCTACACGCAGGGCTGGCTCGGCCGGAACATCCTCGGCTCGGAGCTCTCCTTCGACCTGTTCGTCCGGGTCGGCGGAGGCGCCTACATCTGCGGCGAGGAGACCTCCATGCTGGAGAGCCTGGAGGGCAAGCGCGGCATGGTCCGCGCCAAGCCTCCGATCCCCGCGCTGGAAGGCCTGTTCGGCAGGCCGACCGTGGTCAACAACGTCCTCACCCTCGGCTCGGTGCCGATGATCCTGGCCGACGGCGCGGAGGCCTTCGCCGGTCTCGGCGTGGGCCGCTCCCGGGGCACCCAGGTCTTCCAGCTCGGCGGCAACGTCGCCCGGGGCGGCATCGTGGAGACCGCCTTCGGCATCACCCTCGGCGAACTGGTCGAGGGCTACGGCGGCGGCACCCGGTCGGGACGGCCGGTACGGACCGTCCAGGTCGGCGGGCCGCTCGGGGCATACCTGCCCACGTCCCAGTTCGACCTGCCCATGGACTACGAGGCGTTCGCCGCGGCGAACGCGATGGTCGGCCACGGCGGGGTGGTGGTCTTCGACGACACCGTGGACATGGCGGGCCAGGCGCGGTTCGCCATGGAGTTCTGCGCCGCCGAGTCGTGCGGCAAGTGCACCCCCTGCCGGATCGGGGCGGTGCGCGGAGTGGAGGTCATCGACCGGATCGTCGCGGGCGAGAACCGGCCGGCCAACCTGAAACTCCTCAATGACCTGTGCGACCTGATGGTCGAGGGCTCCCTCTGCGCGATGGGCGGCCTGACCCCGATGCCGGTGAAGAGCGCCCTCGCGCACTTCCCCGGTGACTTCGGAACGACGACGGAGGAACAGCGATGAGCCTGATCAAGGAACAGGACTACGGCACTCCGGCGCGGCCGGGTGAGGCGACCGTGGCCGTGGAGATCGACGGCAAGCCCATCATGGTTCCGGAGGGAACCTCGGTGATGCGCGCCGCCGCCGAGGCCGGCATCGAGATCCCCAAACTGTGCGCCACCGACAACCTCGATCCCTTCGGGTCCTGCCGTCTGTGCCTGGTGGACATCGACGGCCGCAAGGGCTCCCCCGCCTCGTGCACCACCCCGGTGGCGCCCGGGATGAAGGTGCGGACCCAGACGCCCAAGCTGGCCGAGCTGCGCCGCGGGGTCATGGAGCTCTACATCTCCGACCACCCCCTGGACTGCCTGACCTGCCCGGCCAACGGCGACTGCGAACTGCAGGACATGGCCGGGGTCGTCGGCCTGCGCGAGGTCCGTTACGGCTTCGACGGCGAGAACCACCTCGACGCGCCGACCGACAGCTCCAACCCCTACTTCGACTTCGACTCCAGCAAGTGCATCGCCTGCTCCCGCTGCGTGCGGGCCTGCGGGGAGGTGCAGGGCACCTTCGCCCTGACGCTCGACGGCCGCGGGTTCGACACGAAGATCTCCGCCGGCGCCGGCGGCACCTTCATGGAGTCCGACTGCGTGTCCTGCGGCGCCTGCGTGCAGGCCTGCCCGACGTCCACGCTGCAGGAACGCTCCGTGGTCGAGCTGGGCATGCCGAACCGCAGCGTGCTCACCACCTGCGCGTACTGCGGCGTCGGCTGCTCCTTCAAGGCCGAGCTGCGTGGCGACGAGGTCGTCCGCATGGTCCCCTACAAGGACGGCAAGGCCAACGAGGGACACTCCTGCGTCAAGGGCCGGTTCGCCTTCGGCTACGCCTCCCACCCCGATCGCCAGCTCAAGCCGATGATGCGCGAGCGGATCACCGACCCGTGGCGGGAGGTGGAGTGGGAGGAGGCCATCGGCTACGTCGGCCGGCGCATGCTGGAGATCCAGAGCCGGCACGGCCTGGGCGCCATCGGCGGCATCACCTCCTCCCGCTGCACCAACGAGGAGGTCTACGCGGTCCAGAAGATGGTGCGCGCGGCCTTCGGCAACAACAACGTGGACACCTGCGCCCGGGTCTGCCACTCCCCGACCGGCTACGGCCTGAAGCAGACCTACGGCACATCGGCCGGCACCCAGGACTTCAAGTCCGTCGACAAGTCGGACGTCATCCTGATCATCGGCGCCAACCCGACCGACGCCCACCCGGTGTTCGGCTCTCGGATCAAGCGCAGGCTGCGCCAGGGCGCCAAGCTCATCGTCGCCGACCCCCGCAGGATCGACCTGGTGCGGTCCCCCTACGTCGAGGCCGAGCACCACCTGCGGGTGATGCCCGGCACCAACGTGGCGCTGATCAACGCCATGGGGCACGTCGTGGTGACCGAGGGCCTCGTGGACCGCGATTTCGTCGCGGAGCGCTGCGAGGACTTCTCGGAGTGGGAGCGGTTCATCTCCGGCCCGGAGCACAGCCCCGAGGCCGTCGAGGAGATCACCGGCATTCCGGCCGCCGAGCTGCGGGCGGCGACCCGCCTCTACGCCGGCGCGCGCAACGCGACCATCATGTACGGCCTCGGGGTCACCGAGCACAGCCAGGGCTCGACCATGGTGATGGGCATGGCGAACCTCGCCATGGCGACCGGCAACATCGGCCGCGAGGGTGTCGGGGTGAACCCGCTGCGCGGGCAGAACAACGTGCAGGGGTCGTGCGACATGGGCTCCTTCCCGCACGAGCTGCCGGGCTACCGCCACGTGTCCGACGACGCGGTGCGCAGCACCTTCGAGACGCTGTGGGGCGCCGTACTGCAGTCCGAGCCGGGTCTGCGCATCCCCAACATGTTCGACGCGGCGGTCGACGGCTCCTTCCGGGCGCTGTTCGTGCAGGGTGAGGACATCGTCCAGTCCGACCCGAACACCAAGCACGTCACGGCCGCCCTGTCGGCCCTGGACCTGGTGGTGGTGCAGGACCTCTTCCTGAACGAGACCTCCAAGTACGCGCACGTCTTCCTGCCGGGCACGTCGTTCCTGGAGAAGAACGGGACGTTCACCAACGCCGAGCGCCGCATCAACCGGGTGCGTCCGGTGATGGCCCCCAAGACCGGCAAGCACGAGTGGCAGATCGTGTGCGAGATCGCACAGGCGATGGGCTACCCGATGAAGTACGACGACTCCTCCCAGATCATGGACGAGATCGCGATGACCACGCCCACCTTCGCGGGTGTGTCGTTCGCCAAGCTCGACGAGGTCGGCAGCGTGCAGTGGCCGTGCAACGAGGCGGCGCCCGAGGGCACGCCGATCATGCACATCGACGGATTCGTCCGGGGCAAGGGCCGGTTCATGGAGACCGTCTACGTCCCGACCCAGGAGCGCAGCACCCGGAAGTACCCGTTGATCCTCACCACCGGGCGCATCCTGTCCCAGTACAACGTGGGCGCTCAGACCCGGCGCACCGGCAACACGGCCTGGCACCCGGAGGACCTTTTGGAGATGCACCCGCACGACGCCGAGGTGCGCGGTATCCGCGACGGCGACACCGTGGCGCTGGCCAGCCGGATCGGGGAGACCAGCCTGCGGGTCAAGATCGACGATCGGATGCCGGTCGGAGTGGTCTACACGACCTTCCACCACCCGGTGACGGGCGCCAACGTGGTGACCACCGAGAACTCGGACTGGGCGACCAACTGTCCCGAGTACAAGGTCACCGCGGTTCAGGTGACGCTGACGCATCCCGTCCCGGCGCACTCCGTCCCGGCATTGGCGGAGTGAGCCGTGACCTCGACGCACACGCCTCCTCACATTCGCCTGGCCAACGAGATCGCGGCGCAGTTCCAGCGCCGCGATCCGGCCGACGCCGCCCGGGCGATCGCCGACCACATCCAGAGCTTCTGGGATCCCCGGATGCGGATCCGGCTGATCGCCGCCGCCCAGGACTCCGGCAGCGGCCTGGACCCGCTGGCCGTGGCCGCCGCGGCCCTGTTGCCACCACCCGTCGACAGGCACGCGGAACCCCGGCCCTCCCCGGCCGGGTTGTGACACCACAGGGCGGGAAGCAGGCGCCTTGACGGCCCCTTGGCAGAACCGGCCCTCCCCCCGGCGCGTCCGCTCCCCGGGAGGAGGGCCGGTGGGCCGCCCCGGCCCTCCCCCGCTCCGCTTGGAGCGGTTTTGAGGTCCGGCGCACCAGGAGACTGGATACTTGATCCAACCTTGGGCGCTTGACCGATTAATGCCACCAATAAGCCATTGACACTGTATTTAAGGCTCTCAGTCGATTCGAGAGGTTAATTCAGTGTCGCATCACCTTGACTGCGAGATCGCTCGCAGAGACAACCGGCTCGACATCACCGACCTCTTCGTTTTCCCCGGCGAGACGGGCACCGTTCTCGTCATGGACGTGAACAGTTCGCTGGCCGGGCCTGACGCGCGGCCGGGGTTCCACCCCGAGGCGCGGTACGAGTTCAAGATTCACATGGACGACGCGACGGTCGAGGAGCTCACCTACCGGGTCACCTTCGGCGAACGCGACGAGAGGGGCGAGCAGGCCGTCGCACTCCACGTCCTGACCGGCTCGGACGCAAGCGATGACACGGCGACCGGCGACCTTCTCGCCGAGGGGCGGACCGACAGCCCCATCTCGGGCCCGGACGGCCTGCGCCTGTGGGCCGGGCGCGCTCGTGACCCGTTCTACGTCGACCTGACGCAGGTCCGTGCCATCAACGCCGCCGTCAGGAACGGCGCCAGGATCGAACTGCCGGGGTGGGGTCCGAACGCGGCGAAGAGCAGCTTCGCCGGTTCGACGATCCACGCGATCGTGCTGGAGATCGCCGACCGGGATCCCCGGCTGAGCGCGGACCGGCGCATCGGGGTCTGGGTCACCACCAAACTGGCCACCGACGCCGGCGGCTGGCGGCAGATCAACCGGGAGGGCCATCCGATGGTGTGGCCGATCTTCCGTCCCGATGACAGCGAGTACGCCGGCGACGCGAACAAGGTTCATCCCGCCGACGAGATGGACGGCGAGAGTGAGCACATCGCGCGGCTCGTCGCGGGGGTCGTCGCCGCGAACGGCACCCACGACGATCCCGTCGCCTACGGCGAGACGGTGGCCCGGCGCCTGCTGCCCGACGTGCTGCCTTACCGTACGGGCACCCCGGCCGTCTTCGGATTCGCCGAACACAACGGTCGTCCCCTCGCCGGCAACGCGCCCGAGGTGATGTTCTCCCTCGTCCTGAACGCGGCGACGAGCACCGGTCTCACCCCCGGGCAGTTCTCCGACACCCGCAGCGGCACGTTCCCGTACGCGGTGGCGGAACCGGCCGCTCCCTGACCGCTCGGCCCGTGAGGCGAGGAGCGGGGTGAGGCCTCGGCCCCGGCGGGGGCGCGTGCCACGCCGACGCGGCTACCGCCGATCATGCCGGTGCGGGATTCAGACGGCGAACAACAGGGCGAGACTGATCGGCCGCTTCCCGGGCCTACCTCGCGGAGGCTGACCGGACGGAGCGTCGGAGGAGACCCATGGTCTCCTCCGCCGCCCGGAGAGAGGAAGGTCGTGGCCTCCCCCGCCGCTCGGCGAGAGCCGCTAGGAGGCGTACGCCTTGACCTCAAGCAGTCCGACGGAGGCACCGGTGGCGCTCTGCAGCAGCACCCGCAGCCGGGTGGTGTTCACCGCGGTGAAGGTCACGGTGTTGTACTGGTTGGCGGCGACGGGGTAGCCGCCGGCGCCGGGGACGTCCGCGTAGGCGCTGCCGTTCCAGTACTGCAGCTTCCACGACGCGGGCAGGTCGATGCCGCCGTTGTCGTCGAAGAAGTAGACCTGCGCCCGGCTGAGCGACACCGCCGACGACCAGGTCAGGGCTCCCCACTGCTCGCCCTGGTTGGGCCAGGTGCCCCAGCGCGGGTTGACCGTGTCGTTGGAGGAGGGCGGGTCGACGCCGTCGTTGAGGGCGGCGACCGACTCCCAGGCCGAGGTGTAGGAGGCGGAGGGCGTCGCCGACGGCGCCAGGTTGGTGCCGACCGGCGGTTGCGGCGGGTTGGTGCCTCCGCGGTTGTAGATCTTCACCTCGGTGAGGCCGCTCTTCGCCCCGGAGGGGTTGGTCATCAGCACCCTGACCCGCTGCGCGGTGACCGGGGTGAATCGGACCTGGTTGTAGTTGCCCTGCGGAGTGCTCGGCGTCTTCACCTGGGAGGAAACGGTGGTCCAGGTGCTGCCGTTGAGATATTGGACCTGGTAGGCCGACGGCGGCCGGTAGGCACTGCTAGCCGGGCGGCTGTCCTTGAAGTGGAGCCTGACCTCGTCGAGGGTCTTGGCGCTGCCGAGGTTCACCTCGTACCAGTCCTGGGCGTTGGGTGAGCCGCCCGCGCCCCAGTAGGGCTCGTTGGTCGGGAACCCGTCGATCACGGAGGCGACTCCGGTTCCGGAACCGGTGTGGGAGGCCGACACGGTGGCGCCCTGGGCGAGGTTGGTCAGGTTGGCGGTGAGATCGACGCCGGCCTTGGCGAGCGCGTCGACCACACGCGTGTCGGACTGGACGACCTGCTGCGGCGCCTGCAGCCCCGAGACGGCCGTGTTGTAGGCGACCGTACCGGTGGCTCCGGTGAAGGTGACCGCTCCGGTGGCGGGGTCCCAGACGAAGGGCACCAGCTGGTTGACGGTCGCGACCCGGTTCCCGTTGATGAAGATGGAGTAGCCCTGGGGCACGCCGGGATACTTGACCACGCCGTCGGCGGGGTCGTCCCAGACGACGGACAGGTCGGCGTTGCGGTAGCGGATGTTGTTGACCGCGAAGTTGGGCCATCCGATGTTGATCGGGGAGAGCTCCACCTTGTTGTCGTTGCGGGGGCGCAGCCCGGCCACGTCCTCGATCAGCGTCCAGTTGCCGCTGCCGAGGATGTTGTGGTGGATCCAGGACCGGTAGGTGATGGACGAGCCGTTCCAGTTGGCCCAGAACTCGTTGGCGTCCGGCCACTGGGTGTTGCCGCCGACGTACTGCGCCCAGGTGTTCCAGTAGAGCAGCTTCTTGTAGTCCTCGGTGGTGATGTAGGAGGTGGGGTAGTTGCGAAGGGCCGAGGAGAAGAGCCGGAACTGCACGGTGGAGTTGATGGTGGAGAAGTTGTTGCTGCCGGGGTTGCCGGCCGCCGCCGCGGCCGCCTTGTCCTTCTGGTTGGCGGTGTAGAAGGGGAAGACCGGATACTCGGCCGGGTCGGCGAACAGCCGCAGCGCCTCGCGGTAGGTGGCGGTGTTGGGCATCAGCCCCACCGCGTACGGGTAGAAGTTGTTGATCTCCTTCCACGGGTTGAGGGTGTTGGTGGACACGTGCCGGTGCTGCAGCACCCGCGCGGTGGGGTTCCACAGCACGTTGACGACCGCGTTCTGCACGCGGGTGGCCAGCGTGCGCATCTCGGCCGCCTTGGCGGTGTTGCCGATCGCGTCATACGCCTGCGCGGCGGCGAGGGCCCCGCTGTAGACGTAGGCGGACTCGGTGCGGTCGAGGTTGCCGCTGCGCCAGTGGAACGAGACCGCGTCGGCGTCGTTGCCGGTCAGCGCGCCCCAGTCGTACTCGATCAGGCCGTTGTTGTCGTGGTCGTAGAAGCTGAGCTGGCCCTTGGCGTCGCCCTCGGCGTACTTGGCGAGACTGGCCGCGATGGCGGGCTGGCCGCCGTGGATCTGGTAGCTGCGCCAGGCCGCCTCGCCGATGTACTGGGTGTAGCTGTTGGACCAGTTGGCCGGGTCTCCGGGGTTGTCGAGGAACCGGCCGCCCTTGGAGGTCTGCCCGACCGACAGCCAGTCACCGTAGGCGTAGAGCGGGGTGCGCAGGTATTTCAGGTCGTCGATGTGCATCGGCTGGGTGAGCGCGATGGCGTTGTTGTATCCGAGCACGCCCTCCATCGAGGTGGGGAACTGGTAGGTCTGGCCGGGCAGGTTCGCGTCGAGGTTGTTGAACCGCATCAACCACCAGCGGTAGTAGTAGTTCTTCTTGATGGCCGGTTCGGGCGAGTCGAAGTACGGGATGTTCTGCGCCCACCACAGGTTGTAGGCCCGTACGTGCGTGGCGAACGCGGTGGCGTTGCTGTAGCCCTTGTAGGCGTTGTAGTCGCTCAGCGACTCGGGGATCTCGCTGGTGACGAGGCCCAGCACCACCTTGGCGGTGACGGTGGCGCCCGCGGCGATGGTGGCGGAGCGGTTGAGCCCGCCGCCGGTGGCGGTGAATCCGTCACCTGAGAGGCGCGGGGAGAGGGTGGTGAGGTTGTTGAAGGCGTTGACGGTGCCGGTCAGCTCGTTGCCGCTGCCGGAGGTGGCGTACGGCGAGGTGGCCCGCAGTTGCAGGGTGGTGGCGGAGGTCCCGGTGTTGGTGATCGACAGGTTGGCCACGGCGACGTTGTTCTGGGTGATGAACTTCGTCTGCTCGATCCGGACGGCGCCGCCGGTGTGCACGCTCCTGAAATAGCTGGGCGCCTGCCAGCGCTGGCCGACCTGCTCGGTGAAGGTGCCCGGCGTGACCGCCACCGTGAACGCGCTCTGGTTGGTGATGCTCTCGATGTAGGCGGCGTTGCCGGCGAAGCCGAGCGTCCCGGGGGTGTGGGTCTTCATGAAGAACGCCCGGCCGCGGGTCATCAGGATGCCGCCGTCGGCGTCGGCGGGGTCGCTGCCGGGACGGCCGAGCAACCGGTCGACCCAGAAGTCGGTGCCGGAGCTCTCGGCGTTGTAGATGGCCTGCATCATGTTGCCGGCGGTGTATCCGACCGGGGGCGCGGGAACGGCCGGGCCGGAGAAGCTGGGGTATCCGATGGTCTGAGCGGCGGAGGCGTCATGTCCGAGGTTCAGGAAGGCGCTGCTGACGAGGCACAGCGCCGTCGCCACGGTCAACGATCTCGATCTGAATCGGGCGAGCGTCGGCATTACGTCACGTCCTTGGGGGGTGTGCGGATAGGACCTGGCGGGGTTGGAGGATGCGGGCTCTTCGAGGTCTGAGTTCACCATCGATTCCGAAAAGGTTTTCGGCAACGTTAAATTTCGGTAACGAGAGACCGGGAATGACCATTGATCGCGAGGGATGCCCGGCGTAAGCTCAGGGCCTGCGCGTGCTCCGGTGTGCGGACACCACGAAACTTTTTTGAAAGGATTTCGTTGGGTCGACGTCGTTCCGAACTGGTGACCCTTACCGACGTGGCCAAGCGCGCCGGGGTGTCCGTGGCGACGGCCTCCAAGGCCCTCAACAACCGGTCCGAGGTCGCCGACGAGACCCGGGCACGGGTACGGCGCGCGGCGGCGGAGCTGTCCTTCCAGCCCAACGCGCTCGCCCGCGGGCTGATCTCCGGCCGTACCCGCACCATCGGGCTGCTCACCGACGAGCTCGGCGGGCGCTTCTCCATGCCGGTGCTGCTCGGCGTGGAGAACGCGCTGGGCAACCAGGAGATGTCGGTGGTGCTCTGCGACGCGCGGGGCGACGCCATCCGCCGCCGGCACTACATCCGCGCCCTGGCCGCCCGGCAGGTCGACGGGTTCATCATCCTGGGCGAGAGCAACGACGTCCGCCCGTCGCTGACCCACGACATCCCCGTACCGGTGGTGTACGTCTACGGCGAGTCCAGCGACCCCGGCGACCTGTCGATTCTCGCCGACGACGCGGACGGCGCGCGCCTGGCCGCCGAACACCTCCTGTCACTCCAGCGCCGCCGCATCGGGCACATCACCGGCCCGCGGTCCTACCGCGCCGTCCGTGACCGGGCGAGCGCCCTGTGCGGGGTGCTGCGCGACCGCGGACTCGCCCTGGCCGGAGGGGACCCCCTCTACGGCGAATGGTCGCGCCGCTGGGGACGGCACGCGACGCACATGCTGCTCGCCGCCGAACCCGGGGTGGACGCGATCTTCTGCGGCAACGACCAGATCGCCGACGGGGCCTGCGAGACCCTGGACGACCTCGGCCGGCTGATCCCCGACGACGTAGCGGTGGTGGGCTACGACAACTGGGAGGCGCTGGCGGCCGACTGCCGTCCGCCGCTGACCACCATCGACCTCAACCTGGAACAGCTGGGCGCCATCGCGGTGCGGCATCTCTCCGCCGCCCTGGACGGGCACCACAGATCCGGCGTCATCCGGCAGCCGGGGCGGCTGGTGGTCCGGGAGTCGACCGGCCCGCTGCCGCGCAGGCAGGCGCTGGAGCACTCCGTCACGGGGTGAGCCGCGCGGCTTCCGTCCGGCGCCGAGAACCGGCTCCGTGGTGAAGACCCCGCGGTGAAGACCCCGCGGTGAAAGCCCGGCGGTGAAGACCCCGCGGCGAGGACCGGCTCCGCGGTGAGGGTCCCGCGGTGGTCCCGCGGTGGTGGGTCCGGCCACCGCCCACCCCGGGATGGGCGGCGGCGCGCCGGAGGAGGGCGCAAGGCCCCGGCCGCACGCCGGAACCTCACTCGGTTGGACGCGGGGTGGGCGGCGGAAGTTCACATCGAATCCGAATCGGTCTCAGGCAGGTGAACGCCCCGTCCGAGCGGGGACCCGGGAAAGTCCCGCCGGGAGAAACGGTCACTCCCCGGAATCCTGCGATCACCGGGCGGCGGCGAGCCCCGACCGGCCGCACACCCCGATTCCACGATTCGCGAGAGCGCGAACGAGACCGGAATCATGCGAGCGGGCCAAAGCGACCCCACGAAAACCGGAGTCCGCCCGGATGCCTCTACCCTCGGGGCTGAGTTTCGTGATTGCCTGTCATCCAAGTCAATTTCGATAAGCGGGTGACACCTACCCGTCACCGGACAACTCCATTGTGCGACAAATCCACAGCGCCGTCCGCCCGAGGTCTCGACTCCCCCGCCCCCGCCCGTGTTCCACGCCCTCGAAGGACCTCCGGACCGTCCGGCACGCACTCGCGGTCCGCCTTCGGCCCAAACGGAAAGAGAAAGCCCAGTTCAGGGATGCTCACTCCCGTTCGGGCTCCGACACAGGGAGCCTCCCCTGTCTCCGGCATTCCGCACTTGTGCGGGAAAATCGTCGATCAAAGAGAGTTGACAGGCATACATTCATACCCAAGACTAATTGAAAGTTTGCAATCAGCGGCCGATCGTCAGGCTTCCGGAAAAGCCCCCGAAAGAACACCCCTGAGAAAAGGGGTGCATTTCCGATGCCAATTCGTCCGTAGCTAGAAAGGGTCTTCAGCATGTCTTCAAAAGGCTCGCAGCCCCCAGCGGCCTGGAATACCAAGAAACGTGTTATGACGCTTGCGCTGAGCGTCGGCCTGCTGGGAAGCCTCAGCCTTCCGGCCGCCGCGGCCACCCTCACCGAGTCGACCGGCACCGCGGCGATCGTCCGGTCGGCGTCGGAGCGGGCGGCGGCCCTGCCCAGCGGCCGGACCACCTACCGGACGATCACGGACTACAACGACGAGATGCTCGCGCTGAGCAAGCAGCACCCCGATCTCGTCAAGCACATCACGCTGCCCCACAAGACCCGCCAGGGCCGCGAGGTGTACGGCATCGAGGTGACCCACGACGTCAACGCCTCCGACGGCAAGCCGGTCCTGCTCATGATGGGGATGCACCACGGGAACGAATGGCCCTCGGGTGAGCACACCATGGAGTTCGCCTACGACCTGGTCAACAACGCCAAGAAGGACCGGCAGGTCAAGCGTCTGCTCGATCAGGCTCGGGTCATCTTCGTCCCGGTCGTCAACGTGGACGGGTTCGTCATCAACCGGCGCACCAGCTGCGGCCTCTCACCGACGTGCGCCGGTAACGCCGGGATCGACATCAACCGCAACTACCCCTTCGGCTGGGGCAGCAACGCGGGTTCCAACGCGACGTCCCGCGGCCCGGGGCCGGGTTCCGAGCCCGAGGTCCAGAACATCATGGACCTGACCACGACCAACCAGGCCACCGTCCTGATCACGAACCACACCTCCGGTCACACCCTCCTCCGCCCGCCGCTGGAGAAGCGCGCGGGCGACGCCCCGGACGAGGCCGCCTACTCCGCCCTGACCGACGCGATGGCGGCCAAGAACGGCTACACGGGCATGAAGTCGGGCTTCGACTACGAGACGACCGGCGAGACCCCGGACTGGTCGTACTACGCCACCCGCGGCCTCGGGTTCACGTTCGAGATCATGAAGACCCAGTCGACCACCAACACCTACCCCGAGGTGATCGAGGACTACCTCGGCACCGGTCGCTACGAGGGCAAGTCGAACCGTGAGGCGTTCATGGTGGCCCTGGAGTACGCGGCGGACCCCGCGGGGCACTCCGTGATCAAGGGTAAGGCGCCGAAGGGCGCGGTCCTGAAGATCACGAAGAACTTCGACCTGTGGACCGCGCCGATCCTGCAGACGGGCGGCGTCCTCGACCCGCCCCAGGCCATCCCCACCCACCTGGAGTCCAGCCTGGTCGCCCCGACCAACGGCAAGTTCACCTGGCACGTCAACCCGTCGGTGCGTCCCGTCCCCGCCTACACGGCGAACGGCGTCGTCGCCACCGGCCCGGGCAACTTCCTCCGGGAGAGCTGGACGCTCACCTGCGCCCGCCCGAGCGGCGAGGTCCTCGAGACGGTGAACGTCACCGTCGACCGGGGCGAGCAGGTCGACGTGAGACTGCAGGAATGCAAGAAGCGCTTCAACGGCAAGGGCCCCAAGGGCTGACCGGTCGTCGTCGCACACCCGGCGCGCCGGGCGGTCCCCACGGGCCGCCCGGCGCCGCTCTGAGTCTGCGAAACCTCGCGTCTCATGAGGCAACCCGGCCAAAACCCGATCGCCTTGCCCGCCGGGCGGTGAGAATCATCGCTGAGTGTGTCACTCCACGGGGAAGGGAAGTGTTCAAGGATGGGGCACGCCAGGGAGGCCGGCCAGCCGCTCACCGTCCCGGACGCATCGCGGATCGCCGCGAACCTGCGCGGGCTCTTCGGCGATCACCGGCTCTCCCCCTCGCAGCGCCGGATCGCGCGCTACCTGCTCGAACACGCGCAGGAGGCCGTCTTCCTGACCAGTGCCGACATCGCCGAACGCGTCGGCGTCAGCCAGCCGTCGGTCACCCGCTTCGCCGCCGCGCTCGGGTTCAGGGGGTTCCCCGAGTTCCGGGACGCGCTCCGCTCGTCGGTGTTCGGCGACCCCCGGCAGACGCCGCCCGCCGAGGGCCTCAACGAGATCCAGGAACTGGTCAACTCCGAGATCCGCGACCTCGAACGGCTGCGGGACGGCCTGCGGGACACCCGTCAGCTTCGGGAGGTGGCCGACCGGCTGGCCAGGTCGCGTCCCCTTCTGGTCGTGGGACTGCGGATCTCCTCCCCCCTGGCGCACCTGTTCGGCCACCTCGCCGAGAAGGTGCTCCCGGACGTACGCGTACTGGACATCGCGGGCTCGATCCTGGAGGACCGGCTGAGCCGGGCGGCCGAATCCGGAGCCGAGTGGGTGCTCGCCATCGGGCTGCCGCGTTACCCTCGCGAGCTGGCGCAGGGGCTCACCTGGGCGCGCCGCGTCGGGCTGAAGATCGCGCTCATCACCGACCAGCCGGTGGGCCGGCTCACCGAGCTCGCGGACGAGGTCCTGCTCGCGCCGGTGAGCTCCGACTTCGCGTTCGACTCCCACGCCGGTCCCACGGTCCTGTGCACCGCGCTGCTGCACACCATGCTGGACACCCTCGCCACCGAAGGACAGATCAAGCTCGGAGCCTTCGACGACAGCGCGACGGAGCGCCAGATCTTCCTTCCCTACTGAACGGCGCGCGGCCGTCGCCGGTCACGGGCGGTCCCCCGGCTACGAGGCGGGGTGGTGTGTCTCGGGGTCCTTGCGCAGCGTGGTGGAGATCGCCAGACCGGTTTCCCGTGAGAGAGGACCGGAAGCCGGCACGCCCAGCTGGGTGGCCAGGTCACGGCCGTACAGATCGACGATCGCCTCGATGAGGTCGGCCAGGACCACCACGGTGTCTCGGGCGCGGATCCAGCCGGTGACGGCGAGGGCGAGGGCCACGGGCAGTGCGGGCCACCACCACCAGGCCACGAGCAGGTAGAGCAGCGCCCAGCCGACGAGCCTCGCCGCGGCGACATAGGCGTCACGGGCGACGATCAACTCGGTGCGGGCGGCATCGGGGACGAGCAGCCAAAGGCGCGGCCACGCGCCGGTCAGATCGAGATCGTAGGCCGTGTGCACACGCTGATCGGCGGCGCGAAGCCGGTCTCCTATCCAGGTGGGACGCCGGGGAGGGACGAGACCGATCGCGTCGCGGGCGGCGATCGCCGCCGCGACGTCCGGGACGGGGCCGTCCGCCGGCACGCCGGCCTGGGCTCGGACCGCCGCCTTGATCTGGGTCTGGACGTCGGCGTCGGCGGCGTCCCAGCCTTTCCGCCTGCGCTTGGTCAGCAGGCGGGCGGGCCAGCGCCGGCCTTCGGCGGTCCAGACTCGTTCGGTCAGCCGTCCCAGCCCGCCGGCGGCGAACCCGGCCGCGGCGGCGGCGGCCAGGACACCTGTGACGGTGAGCAGGAGCGCGGCGGACGTGGAGGCGGCGGGCCGGGCGGCGAGCCGGTCGATGGCCCCGGCAAGCCGGCCGACGTCCAGGGCATGCTCGTGGCGCAGGGTGAGGGCGACCGTCAGGCAGGCCAGATAGACCAGTCCGGGCAACACCAGCAGGGTCAGCCATCGTTCCGCCAGTTTCCTGCCCAGCTCATCCAGGAAACCGCTCACGTGGCCACCCGTACCAGGACGAGTGAATGCCCGGTGGCGGCGCACACCGGCGGCGGCCCTTGCCGAGCCTCCGTCTCCACCCGGCTGCACGGCTTGGGGGCGGGACACGCCCACGCCTGCACGACCGGATGCCCGCCGCCTGTGCCGGCGAGGGGTTGGTACGTACGCTCCGGCTGAGTGATCGCCCCGAGGCCGAGCCTGGCCATCGCCTCGTCCAGCGCGTCCAGATGGTGCTGGAGCGATCCGTCGTCTCCATCGCCGACGGCGGCCACGATGTCACGCAACGTCCGCCCCGAACCGGACTCCTCCGCGTAGTCCCACAGGTCGTCGTCGCCCAGCAGAGCGCACAGCCGCTCGACCCGTTCGGCGATGTCCGCCATCAGCCGTACCTCTCCTTCGCCGCACGCTCTCCAGGCCCCCGTTCGGCGGAACCCTTGCCGGAAAGGGGCTGATGACCCGCAGTGAGCTTAAGGGGATGAATCGGGACCTGCCAGATCTTTGATGACATCCCCACCGTCTCCCCGGTTGCTCGCGCCGCTCTGGAGAACAGCGCCCAGGGGCGGGGACGCCGCGGCGTGGCGCGATCGGCGACGGGCGGCCCGATACGCCGGCCGGCCGTTCTACCGAGGTGGAACGGAACCCTCGCCGAGGTCCATTCGAAACCGCCACAGACATACTTGAACCTGTTATCGCACCGCGACCGAAGACCCGGCGGCGCGAGAGCCGGTACCAAAAGAGCGGCAAGGGAGCACGTATGAGTTTCAGCCAGCTGTCCCACCTGGAGTGCGGCCGGTGCGGAGCCGATCATGACAGCGAGCGGCCACAGAACCTGTGCACGAAGTGCGGGTCGCCGCTGCTCGCCCGCTACGACCTGGCGGCGGTCCGTGCCTCGCTGAGCCCCGCGGAGTTCGCCCGGCGCTCCCCCGACCTGTGGCGCTATCACGAGCTGCTGCCGGTGAGGAACCGGGAGTCGGTGGTCACCCTGGGCGAGGGGATGACGCCGTTGCTGCCGATGGCGCGGTACGGCGAGCGGATCGGCCTGCCGCGGCTGCTGATGAAGGACGAGGGGCTGATCCCCACCGGCTCGTTCAAGGCCCGGGGCGCCGCGGTCGGGGTGTCCCGCGCGGCCGAGCTGGGGATCAAGCGGCTGGCGATGCCGACCAACGGCAACGCCGGTGCCGCCTGGGCGCTGTACAGTGCCCGGGCCGCGCTGACCGCCACGATCGTGATGCCCGTGGACGCACCGGAGATCACCCGGCGGGAGTGCGTGGCCGCGGGCGCCGACCTGCACCTGGTCGACGGTCTGATCAGCGATGCCGGGCGGATCATCGGCGAGCTGATCGCGGCCTCGGAAGGCCGGGTCTTCGACGCCTCGACGCTCAAGGAGCCCTACCGCATCGAGGGCAAGAAGACCATGGGCATCGAGATCGTCGAGCAGCTCGGCTGGCGGATGCCCGATGTGATCCTCTACCCGACCGGCGGCGGAGTGGGTCTGATCGGCATCCACAAGGCCCTGAACGAGCTGCGGGAGCTGGGCTGGATCTCGGGTCCGCCGCCGCGGCTGGTCGCGGTCCAGGCCGAGGGGTGCGCGCCGATCGTGCGCGCGTTCGAGCGCGGGGAGCGGGAGAGTCAGTACTGGGAGGGCGCCCGCACCGTGGCGTTCGGCATCAACGTGCCCAAGCCCCTCGGCGACTTCCTCATCCTGGACGCGCTCGCCGAGACCTCGGGGACCGCGGTCACGGTCACCGACGCCGAGCTGCTGGCCGAGCTGCGGGAGGTCGCGACCCTGGAGGGGGCTTTCGTCTGCCCTGAGGGCGCGGCGGCCTTCGCGGCGGCCCGCAAGCTGCGCGCGTCGGGATGGATCGGCGCCGACGACGAGGTCGTGGTGCTGAACACCGGAGCGGGCCTGAAGTATCCGGGGACGGTCTCCGTGGACGCCCCGGTCCTGGCGGTGGACGCCCACCTCACCTGACGCTCACCCGAGCGGGCCCTCGCGCCGCCGGAAGGCCGGACCGGACGAGGTCCGCCGCCGTCCCGCCCGGTTACGCGGATTTGGTGGGGCGCAGCACCCTCTGCGCCTCCGCCATCAGCTTGATCCCCACCAGGAGGGCGACGAACGAGAGCGGGATGAGGACGATCGACAGTTCGGCCGGCCAGCCCAGCAGCCGGGGCAGCGCCGTCGAAACGACGAAGAACGCGAAACACAGCAGCGACCACGCGTACGACCTCACCCGCGACGCCGGGATCCGTCTGGGCATCCTGCGGGGTTTCCGGCCCGTCACCAGCAGATGAACGCCGTACACGGCCATGAGGCATCCGATCGCCACGATGGCCCAGCCGAACACGATCGCCAATGCGTGCAGACTCATCGGAACCACACCTTCGCCGTCGGCGGCGAGCAGAACGACCTTTCCGCTCGCCGGCCGCCTGCCCGGCGAGGGACCGGGCAAACCATCCGCCCGGGTCGGGTGAGCGACGGCACACGGGCCTCACCGTCCATCCACCCGGGTCGGGTGGGCGACGGCGTCCGAGTCTCACCGTCGACCGAACCGAGGACGCGCCGACGATCTGGACGGCAACCTGGACGGCGACCCGGATGGCCACCTAGACGGCGACCTCTGCGGCGGCGGACCGCTTACGCGCACGGTAGGCCGCAGCTTTCACCTTGTTGCCGCAGGTTTGCATCGCGCACCATTCGCGACGCCCGCCCCGTGAGTGGTCGAGGTAGATCTGGGTGCACTCGGGGCGGGTGCATTCCTTGAGGGGCGGGGCATAAGGACCGCCGAGGATGTCGATCGCCTCCCTCGCCACCGACGACATCGCCTGCCCCGCCGTCGCCTCCCTCCGCCGACCGTCCCGGGTGAGGCGCGGGATCGCGGAGGGCGTGCCCGCCACGCGGTTCACGAGCGTGAGCGCGTCCTCGTCGTACCCGTCGTTCCTCATTCGCGCGATGACGAGCGCGTAGATCGCCTCCCGCAGCGCGATCGCGTCATCGAGGTCCGCCGGGCCGGCGTCGCCGCCGCCGGCGTCGACGAGTCCGGATTCCCGGAACCACGCGTCCAGGCTTCGCGGGGACGTGAGCACGTCCGTCGGCACGGGGTTGCGCCGCGCCCGCAGTGTCCCGACGAAATCGAGAGCCAGGTTGCCACAGGGAAATGCATGCTCCATGTCACCAGTCTGACGGGTGATGAGCTCGCGAACAAGACTTGTCACCCCTCAAGATGGTGACGAAGCATCACGCGTCACCTCCTTGACTGGTGATGGAAAACCGTGCCAGGATCATCACCAGTTGGGCCGGTGACGCACAAGGATGCAAGCCTCGCCGGGTCACGATCGAGAGGACACACGATGAACCTGAAGCTCGAAGTGCTGACGCTCCCCGTCTCCGACGTCGATCGCGCCAAGGCCTTCTACGAAAATCTGGACTTCCGGCTGGACGCCGACTTCGCCGTCGGCGAGAACTTCCGCGTCGTACAGCTGACGCCCCCCGGTTCCGAGGCGTCCATCATCATCGGCAACGGGGTCACGTCGGCGGCCCCGGGCTCCGTCCAGGGCCTGCACCTCGTCGTCACCGACATCGTCGCCACCCAGGCCGACATCGCCGCGCGCGGCGTCGACATCAGCGAGGTGTTCCACGACGCCGACGGGGTGTTCCACCACGCCGGAACGGAAGGACGCGTCTCCGGCCCGCACCCGGAGCGTCGCAGTTACAAATCGTTCGCCTCCTTCAGCGACCCCGACGGCAACGGCTGGGTACTCCAGGAAATCGTCACCCGCGCCCCCGGGCGCTGACCCGGCACCGGCCCTGACGACACGAAGAGGATCGACGATGGACCCGGCCACGAACGACATCCTGCTCGACGCGCTCAACCGCGCGGCCGAAGCCCATGGCGTCTACGAGGCGGAGGTGCTCGGCGGAAAACGTGACGACGGCTGGCCGCAGTGGTACGCCCGGCACATGACGCGCACCCTGGCCGAGGCCGGCTACCGGCTCGTCGGGCCGGCCGACCCCGGCGGACGCGGTCTCCCGTAGCCGGCTTCGACAAGGCGAGCGCCACCGTGGACACAGATGGAGCCCCCGCAGGGGAAGAGCGGGGGCTCCATCTGTTTCACGTTCCCTCCTGGGTACGGACGCGCCATATGCCCCAAAGGTTGACCTATATGCCAAAACAGTCGAAAACTTCACCGCAGCGGGGATTCGAGCCGGACGGATTCGCCCCGCTGCCGCGAACGGCGTCCGGTCCGGTCCAGCTCGGGTGACCGCGCCCATCCCGGCCACCGCACGCGCCCGGACCGGCCCGGACCACCGGCCGTTACTTCGACGGCGAGACGGAGGCGCGCGCCTCGGAGGAGGCCTGTGACCCGGACTATCGCCGGCTCCTCGGCGAACTGACGCAAGCACTGCCGGCCGGCTTCTGACCGCTCGCACCCCCTGACCGCACGCGACAGCCCGTCTCGCGAGACCGGCCGTCGCGTGCGCCTCGCCGGGCACCGGCTCGCCGCCCCGGCCGATCGACCACCCGCCTGCCGCGGGCTCCGTGTCTCCGTACGCGATCGTGTTCGGCACGTGCCAGATATGCCGCGATCGAGACAAGATCGAGACAAAACGGCCACCAAAAGACATTCGAAATGCATAGATCATTCTTGGGATCCTCTTTGGGAGCTACTGACCTATTTCCCGTCTGGATTTTCCAGGTTTGCATCGATCTTTTGGGAAGGTTCGCCAATGTCTTTGCCGCGTCAGGGGGTGGGCCGTATGGCGCCACCCGCTTTCCGTAGTCCGCGATCAGCACGCCGCGGAGCCGCGGCACTGGGGCTCGCCGTCACGATGACCCTTGCCGGGCTTGCCTCGATCTCGGCCCCCGCCGCCGCGGCGGCCCCCGTCGGACCGGTCTTCGAGAACGGCATGGCCCAGCCGGTGTTCTCGTCGAACCGCAACGACTGGATCCGCGAGGAGATGTGGGTCGAAACCCCGATCGACAGTGACGGCGACGGCCGGAAGGACCGGGTGCACGCCGAGGTCACCCGGCTCCAGGAGACCGAGACGGCAGGCTTGAAGTCGCCCGTCGTGTACGAGGCCAGCCCCTACTACGCGGGTGGCAACGAGATCACGAACCACAACGTCGACCACGAGCTCTACCAGGCGGTCCGCCCGGGCAAGGGCCGGATGGACCGCGGCGGTTCGGTGAAGGACCCGGCGACCGACGAGCGGCTGGCCGTGGCGGCCGACGCGGCCGACGTCGGCAGGCTCTCCGCCGACCCCGGCCCGCAGCCCGCCATCAGCACCAGCCATGAGTCCAACTGGCTGCCCCGCGGTTTCGCGGTGGTCCACGCCGAGTCGCTGGGCAGCGGCAAGTCCGACGGCTGCCCGACCACCGGTGGGACCAACGAGACCATCGGCGCGAAGTCCGTCGTCGACTGGCTGAACGGTCGCGCGAAGGCCTACGACGCCACCGGCAAGGAGGTCAAGGCGACGTGGACGACCGGCAAGGTCGGCATGATCGGCACCTCGTACAACGGCACCCTGCCCAACGCGGTCGCCAGCACCGGCGTCAAGGGCCTCGAGGCCATCGTCCCGATCTCGGCGATCTCGAGCTGGTATGACTACTACCGCGCGAACGGCGCGGTGGTCGCCGCCGGCGGCTACCAGGGCGAGGACGCCGACGTGCTCGCGGAGTACGTCTACACCCGCGCGGACAAGGACATCTGCCGGAGCGTCATCGAGGAGCTCGAGAAGGAGCAGGACCGGGTCACCGGTGACTACAGCGACTTCTGGGACGAGCGCAACTACATGAACGACGTCCGGAAGGTCCACGCCGCGGTGCTGGTCGCGCACGGGCTCAACGACTGGAACGTCAAGACCAAGCAGGCCGCGCAGTGGTATGAGGCGCTCAAGGCGCGCGGGGTGCCGCACAAGATCTACCTGCACCAGGGCGGCCACGGCGGCTCCCCCAGCGTCGACGTGCTCAACCGCTGGTTCACCCGCTACCTGTGGGACTACAAGAACGGCGTGGAGAAGGACCCTCGTGCGCTGATCCAGCGCGAGGACAGGACGCTGGTGGAATACCCCGAGTGGCCTGAGCCGTCCGCGAAGGACGCCAAGCTCAACCTGGCGCCCAGCACGGACGGGACCGCCGGCGTCCTCACCGCCGGCAAGATCCGCCGGGGCAAGCCGGTGACCGAGACCATCGTCGACGACGCGTCCCAGCGGGCGCAGACCCTCGCCGACGCCGCGACGTCTCCCAACCGCCTGGCCTACAAGTCAGGGACGCTGCCCGGTGCGGTCCGGCTCAGCGGCACGCCGGAGGTGTCGCTGCGGATGTCCTTCGGACAGCCCGCCGCGAACGTCACGGCGCTGCTCGTCGACTACGACCAGAACGGCAAGGCGAAGATCATCACCCGGGGCTGGACGGACCCGCAGAACCGCAAGTCCATCTCCAAGAGCGAGCCGATCAAGCCGGGCCACTCGTACGACCTCGACTTCGACATGCAGCCGCATGACTATGTGTTCCCCGCGGGACACCGCATCGGCGTCGTGCTGCTGTCGAGCGACTACGAGTACACCATCCGGCCCACCCCCGGCGCGACGCTGCACCTCGACACGGCGAAGAGCACGGTCAAGCTGCCGCTCGTCGGCGGAGCCGCCGCGCTCACCGCGGTGAACGGCTGACCCCGAGCCTGACGGCAGGGCGGGCCGCCACCCGGCGGCCCGCCCGGTCCGGCTTCGACGAAACAAAGTATTTTCAAGAGAAAGGATCATCGTTACGCTCGCCCCATGAACCCCATGCACCCCCCACGATGGCTGGCGGCCGTGGTATCGGCCGTGGTACTTACCTCAGGTTTATCCATGGCGACTCCGGCCCAGGCTCACGACAGGGCACCGCGCCCCTCCGACACCTTCCTGCGTGGCCTCGACCTCGACCGCGCCACCGTCCTCGACATGCAGAGCGCCATGGATCGGAGGCGCTTCGACTCGGTGTCGCTCACCCGGTTCTACCTCGACCGCATCCGCACGGTGGACCCGATGCTGCACGCGGTCGTCCAGACCAACCCCCTGGCGCTGAAGGAGGCCGAGCGCAGCGACCAGCGCAGGCGGCACGGCGCGCGCGGCGCTCTGGAGGGCATCCCGGTCCTGCTGAAGGACAACGTCGACACCACCGGGCCACTCCGTACGACCGCCGGCTCGGAGGCGTTGCTCGACTCCCGGCCCGCACGCGACGCGTTCCTGGTCCAGCGGCTGCGCGACGCGGGTGCGGTGATCCTCGGCAAGGCCAACCTCTCCGAGTGGGCGAACTTCCGCTCCGGCCCCTCCTCCAGCGGGTGGAGCGCGGTCGGCGGCCAGACCAACAACCCCTACGTCCTGGACCGCAACCCCTGCGGTTCGAGCAGCGGCTCGGCCGTCGCCGCCGCCGCGAGCCTGGCTGCGGTGACCATCGGCACCGAGACCGACGGCTCCATCGTCTGCCCCGCCGGCGTCAACGGCGTCGTCGGCATCAAGCCCACCATCGGCCTGGTCAGCCGCTCCGGAGTGGTCCCGATCTCGGCGCAGCAGGACACCGCCGGCCCGATCACCAGGAACGTCACCGACGCCGCCGCCGTGCTCTCGGCCATCCAGGGCGTGGACCGGCGCGACCCCGCGACCGTGCCCGGCGGCAACCGCGACTACCTCAAGGCACTGAAGCCGGGCGCGCTGGCCGGCAAGCGCATCGGCGTGTGGCGCTCGGTCACGGGAGACAACCAGGAGGTGCTGGCCACCCTGGACGCCGCCGTCGCCACGCTGCGGGCCAAGGGCGCGACCGTGGTCGACAACCTCGAACTGGAGGGAATGGACCAGGTCGGCGAGCCCGAGTTCACGGCCCTGCTGACCGAGTTCAAGCACGACCTGAACGCCTATCTGGCCGCCACTCCGGGACGGCACCCGCGCGACCTGGCCGGGCTGATCGAGTTCAACCGGCGGCACGCCTCGACCGAGCTGCGCTACTTCGGTCAGGAGCTGTTCGAGCAGGCGCAGGCGACCACCGGCGACCTCGACAACCCCGAATACCTCGCGCTCAGGAAGAAGGCGACCACGCTCGCCCGGCAGGCGATCGACTCCGCGATGTCCGCGAACCGGCTCGACGCGGTGTTCGCCCCGACCAACTCCGGCGCCTGGCTCACCGACCTGGTCAAGGGCGATGACTTCACCGGATTCGTGTCCTCGTCCGTGGCCGCGGCCGTCTCCGGCTACCCAGCGATCACCGTCCCCGCCGGCCATGCCAGGAACGTCCTGCCGCTCGGCGTCACCTTCTTCGGCGGCCGCTTCTCCGAACCGACCCTGATCGCCCTCGGATACGCGTTCGAGCAGGCGACCAAGGTACGCAAGCCGCCGACGTACCTGCCGACGCTGCCCTGACCCGAGGGCCTCGCCTGCCGCGGGGCCCGTCTCCTCTATGAATGCGCGAGCGAGCCCCCCAACGGCACGCTCGCCTGAGCGTCCCGGCGGGCGCCGCGGCATCGTGCCGCCCGCCGGGACGTGGTCACTCCGCCCTTCGCGCCCTCACCGCCGGCGTCTGCCTCGATCACGCCTTTCGGCCAGGGTCATCCCACCCCCAGCTTTCCGGTGCCGTACGGACTCGCCCGCCCGGAGAACGGCCGGGGTGAAGGCGGTCGACGATCTCATGTCGTCCTTACGCCGGAAGCCTCCGTGCGGTTCCGAGAGCGCGGCCGGCTCGATTCCTCCAAGACAACGTTGTCAATACTGATCGCGAAACCTCGTCGAAGCGGTCCGTTCGTTCTCCCGGAGCGCCCGGCCTGGTCAGGTGAGAGAGGCGACGCCGCGACCGGCGTACGCCTCCGGGGCGAGCACCAGGGCCCCGGCGCCGGCCAGGCCGGCGGAGTTGCCGAGACTCGCCGTCGTCACCGTCAGCCCCCGCAGGAAGGCCAGCCGGCCGTGTTCGGCGACGGCCGCCCGCAGCGGCGGGAAGAGCAGGTCGTGGGCGGCCGCGACACCGCCGCCGATCACCACCCTCGACAGGTCGCAGACGGCCGCCGTCGAGACGATGCCCGCCGCGAGGGCACGGCCGGCGCGCCGGAACGCCTCGCTCGCGTACGGGTCGCCGGCCCGGGCCGCGTCCGCGAGGTCCACGCCGGTCGGTGCCGCGACGGGCGCCCGCCACCCGGCGCCCAGCGCCCACGCGACCATGCTCGGCCCGCTGCTCATCGCCTCGACGCAGCCGCGCCCGCCGCACGGGCAGGGAACGCCGTCGAGGTCGACGACCACGTGGCCGAGGTGCCCGGCGTTGCCGCTCGGGCCCGCGACCAGGCGCCCGGCCTGGATCAGGCCGCCCCCGACGCCGGTGGAGACGACGATGCCCAGCAGGTCGTCCACGCCCTGCCCGGCGCCGCGCCAGTGCTCCCCCGCCGCGGCGCAACTGCCGTCGCCGGCGAGCCGGACCGGGACCCCGGGGACCAGTTCGGCGAGACGGTGCAGGAGCGGGAAGCGGCGCCAGGCCGGGATGTTGACCGGGCTGATCGAGCCCTCCGGCAGGTGGATCGGTCCGGCCGAGCCCACTCCGACGCCGGCCACCCGCGCCGTGCCGGCCGCCGCCCGCACCTCCGAGACGAGGTCGGCCACCGGCCGCCAGACCGCCTCGGGGTCCGGGGAAACGGCCGTCGGCCGCACCCGGCGCTCGGTGACGGTCCCGTCGGCGGTGACCAGGGCGGCGGCGACCTTGGTTCCGCCGATGTCGACGGCGAGAGCGAGATCGGACATGGGACTCCTAGGGCTCGGACAACGTTGTCACGATAGCGGGCGGGTACCTGTATGGTTCACGCATGGCTAGCGACGTCGGCCGTACGAGGCGGCCCACCATGGCGGACGTGGCGACTCGGGCCGGGGTGAGCCTGAAGACCGTCTCCCGGGTCGTGAACAACGCGCCGCACGTCCAGCCCGAGCTGATCGAGCGGGTGCTCGCCGCCGTGACCGAGCTCGGTTTCCGCCGCAATCCCCTGGCCAGCTCGCTGCGCTCCGGGCAGGCGACCGCCACGATCGGGCTGCTGATCGAGGAGATCGCCAACCCGTTCTACGCGACGATCGCGGGAGCCGCGGCCGAGATCGCCCGGCAACACGACATGATGCTCATCATCGCCAGTTCCGAGGAGGACCCGGCGCGCGAGCGGCAACTGCTGCGGGACATGTGCGCCCGCCGCGTCGACGGGCTGCTCGTGGTGCCCGCCGGTGACGACCACTCGTTCCTGCGCGCCGAGGTCGAGCTCGGCATCCCCGTGGTCTTTCTCGACCGGCCGGCCGGTGGGCTGCTCGCCGACACGGTGCTGCTCGACAACCGCGGGGGCGCGCGGGCCGGGGTGCGCAGGCTCGTCGAGGCGGGTCACCGCCGGATCGGGATCCTGCTCGACTCGATCGGCGTCTACACGATGCGCGAGCGGCTCGACGGCGCGCAGGACGCGCTGGCCCCGGCGGGCGTGCCGTACGACACCGGGCTGGTCCGCGAAGGCGTCCGGGATCCGGCGGCTGCCGCCCGGGCCGTCGCCGAGATGCTCGACCGGCCGAATCCGCCGACCGCCTTCTTCAGCCTGAACAACCGGATCACCCTCGGCGTGATCGAGGAACTGCACCGGCGCGGCAGCGACGCCGCACTGCTCGGGTTCGACGACTTCGACATGGCCCGCCTGGTGCCGTACCCGCTGACGGTGATCGCCTACGACACCCACGAGCTGGCCCGGACCGCCACCGACCTGCTGTTCCGCCGGATCGGGGGAGACCGGTCCTGGCCCCGTACGGTGGTGCTCCCCACCGAGCTGGTGGAGCGGGGCATCCCGCCGCGCCACGCCGGGCGCGAAGCGGGGGCGGCCGCCCATGCGCCGTGATCGTCTCCACCCGGCCGATCCTCCACGGTCCGGCCGCGAGCCGCACCGGCCGGACCTGCGGACCGGGTAACGGATCATGCGAGGTAGAACCCCCCAAATGGTGAAGTGCGTTACAAAACGAACACATTAAGCCAGGCCTGGTTGACATCCCCGCAATGCGGGAGGAGTCTCTACCCGCTGCCTGCCTGACAACGATGTCAGGGCTGATCGGAGGGAATCGAAATCGTTATGCTTGCCGACTTCTCCCTCCCACGGCACCGGATCCGGCCAGGAACCCCATGCGGACGCGGATCTGCCTGTTGGGCGGCGACGAGGCGAAGCGCCCCCGCGCGATCGTTTCCGGCGGGCGTCGCCGGCCGCCCACGACGAGGCGGCGGGGGCTCATCGGCGGTCGACCACAGCCCGTAACGGCACGCGACCGAGGCGTCGACGTACGCTGATTCCGCCCCGAATAGGCGGATGGTTCGAGAAATGAGCGAATCGGGGCTTTGTAGAGTCCCCTCATCTTCGAAACAGGTTTCAGGCCACGGACAAAGGTGCCTGAACTGATGACCCCGGAGGCAACAATGTCATTGGTGACGCGGCGTGGCCCCCTGCGACCGGACGCGCGCGGGCCCCTGCGACCGGACGTGCGCGGCTCCCTCCGGCGGCTCGGGGACGGCGCCCCCGCCGCCGCGCGGCCGTGTCCGGCACGGGCCCTGAGCGGGGTGAGCCGGTCATGAGCGGCGCACCCGTCCTGCTGGAGATGCGTTCGATCACCAAGGAGTTCCCCGGGGTCAAGGCACTCTCCGACGTGAACCTGGTGGTGCGGCCCGGCGAGATCCACGCGATCGCCGGAGAGAACGGCGCCGGCAAGTCCACCCTGATGAAGGTGCTCAGCGGGGTCTACCCGTACGGCACCTACTCCGGTGAGATCCTCTACCAGGGCACGGAGAGCAGGTTCTCCGACATCCGGGCCAGCGAGAACGCCGGCATCGTGATCATCCACCAGGAGCTCGCCCTGGTGCCTGGAATGTCCATCACCGAGAACATCTTCCTCGGCAACGAACCGGGCCGCGGCGGTGTGATCGACTGGAAGGTCGCCAACCACCGGGCACTGGAGCTGATGGCCCGGGTCGGTCTGGAAGAGGACCCGGACACGCTGATCAAGGACATCGGCGTGGGCAAGCAGCAGCTCGTGGAGATCGCGAAGGCGTTCGCCAAGAACGTGAAGCTGCTCATCCTCGACGAGCCCACCGCCGCCCTGAACGAGGCCGACTCCCAGCACCTGCTGGACCTCCTCCGCGACTTCAGGCAGCGGGGCATCACCTCGATCATCATCTCCCACAAGCTCAACGAGATCGCGCAGGTCGCCGACTCCATCACCATCCTGCGGGACGGCCGGACGATCGAGACCCTCGACCTCAAGGCGGACGGCGTCGACGAGGACCGGATCGTACGGGGCATGGTCGGCCGGGAGCTGCACAGCCGGTTCCCCGACCACACCCCCGACATCGGCGAGGTCTTCTTCGAGGTACGCGACTGGACGGTCCGGCACCCGATCTCCGCCGAGCGCCTGGTGGTCAAGAAGTCCAGCTTCACCGTGCGCCGCGGCGAGATCGTCGGGTTCGCCGGCCTGATGGGCGCCGGGCGCACGGAGCTGGCGATGAGCATCTTCGGCCGGTCGTACGGCACCTACGTCTCCGGGCAGATCTTCAAGGACGGCCGGGAGATCGTGCTGCGGTCCGTGTCGGAGGCCATCGAGCACGGCCTGGCGTACGTCAGCGAGGACCGCAAGTCGATCGGCCTTAACCTGCTCGACGACATCAAGACCTCGATGGTGTCCGCGAAGCTGTCCAAGGTCTCCACCCACGGCGTGGTCGACCAGGTGCGGGAGCACCGGGCGGCCGAGAGCTACCGGAAGAGCCTGCGCGTCAAGGCCCCCACCGTCGACGAGGCGGTCACCACGCTCTCCGGCGGCAACCAGCAGAAGGTGGTGCTGGCGAAGTGGATGTTCACCGACCCCGACCTGCTGATTCTCGATGAGCCGACCCGGGGCATCGACGTGGGCGCCAAGTACGAGATCTACGGCATCATCCAGCGACTCGCCGACCAGGGGAAAGGCGTCGTCGTCATCTCCTCGGAGCTGCCCGAGCTGATCGGCCTGTGCGACCGGATCTACACGGTGTTCGAGGGGACCATCACCGGCGACATCGACCGGGGGGACGCCGACCCAGAACTCCTGATGAAGCAGATGACCTCAGCGAAGAAGGCACGGACATCATGAGCCGCGTGAAAGAACTGCAGAAGTCCCTGTTCGGGGGGACGACCTCCAACGCCCGACAATTCGGGATGATCTTCACGTTGGTGGCGATCGTCCTGCTGTTCCAGATCCTGACCGACGGCCTGACGCTGAACTCCGGCAACCTCATCTCGCTGGTGAGCCAGTATTCGTACATCCTGATCCTGGCCATCGGGATGCTGATGGTCATCGTCGCCGGGCACATCGACCTCTCCGTCGGCTCGATCGCCGCGTTCGTCGGCATCGTGGTCGCGAAGATCATGCAGGACTACTCGGTGCCGTGGTTCCTGGCCATCCTGATCGGCCTGGCGGTCGGCGCCCTCATCGGCGCCTGGCAGGGCTTCTGGGTGGCCTACGTCGGGGTGCCTGCGTTCATCGTCACCCTGGCCGGCATGATGTTGTTCCGGGGCGGCAACCAGTTCATCGGCAACGCCGACACCATCCCCGTGCCCGAGGGGTTCAGGACCATCGGTGCCGGCTTCCTGCCGGAGGTCGGGCCGAACACCGGCTACAACAACCTCACGCTCCTGCTCGGCCTGCTCGTCTGCGCGGCGGTGGTGGTCCGGGAGTGGAGGGCCCGCCGGACCCGGCGGGACATGGCGGCCGACGTCGCCCCGATGTGGATCTCGGTGATCCGGGTCGCCATCCCGGTCGTCGTGGTGGTGTTCGCGTCCCTGCAGTTCGCCGGCGGACGGATCGGGACCAGCTTCCCCGTCTCCGGGATCATCCTCGGCGTCCTGGTCGTGGTCTACGGGTTCATCACCCGCAACACGGCGGGCGGCCGGCACATCTACGCGGTCGGCGGCAACGCCCGGGCCGCCGAGCTGTCCGGCGTCAAGCTCAAGCGGGTCAACTTCCTGGTGATGATGAACATGGCGATCCTGGCGGCCCTGGCCGGCATGATCTTCGTCGCCCGTTCCGCCGCCTCCGGGCCGCAGGACGGCATCGGCTGGGAGCTGGACGCGATCGCCGCCGTCTTCATCGGTGGCGCGGCCGTCTCCGGCGGTCTGGGCACGATCAGCGGATCCATCGTCGGCGGCCTCGTCATGGCCGTGCTCAACAACGGCCTGCAGCTGATGGGCGTCGGGTCCGACCGGGTGCAGATCATCAAGGGCCTGGTCCTGCTGCTGGCCGTCGCGCTCGACGTCTACAACAAGAAGCAGGGGCGCTTCTCGATCATCGAATCGCTGACGCGTCCATTCCGCCGGGAAACACCGACCGACCCTGCATCCCCCGTCGGGGCAGGGGAAGAACGCGGCAAGAGTCCGGTGGCCGGCTGACGGCCACCGACCGACGGGCGGAAAGCCTCCGCCCCGTCACACTTCTAAGAAGGGCACCTGAAAATGCGCAATATCCTCGTAAGGGGTGTGGCGGCCGGCGCCATCGCGCTGCTGGCACTCACCGCCTGCTCCTCCGAGCGGTCGGAAAGCACCGCCACCGCCGGCGGCTCGACCGAGGCCGCGAAGGGTTTCCCGGCCGACGCGCTGATCGGCGTCGCGCTGCCGGCGAAGACCTCGCAGAACTGGGTCCTGGCCGGTGACCTGTTCACCAACGGCCTGAAGGAGGCCGGCTTCCAGTCCGACGTGCAGTACGCCGGCTCCTCCACCACCGTCGCCGACCAGCAGGCGCAGATCTCGGCCATGGTCACCAAGGGCGCCAAGGTCATCATCATCGGCGCGACCGACGCCGCGCAGCTGAGCACTCAGGTGGAGGCCGCCAAGTCGGCCGGCGCGACGGTCATCGCCTACGACCGTCTCATCAAGAACACCCAGGGCGTCGACTACTACGTCGCGTACGACAACTTCAAGGTCGGCGAGCTTCAGGGCAAGGCCCTGCTCGACGGCATGAAGGAGAAGAAGCCGACCGGCCCGTACAACATCGAGCTGTTCTCCGGCTCGTCGGACGACAACAACTCGGCGGTCTTCTTCGACGGCGCGATGAGCGTGCTGAAGCCGCAGATCGACTCCGGCGACGTGGTGGTCGGCTCCGGCCAGACCGAGATCAAGCAGACCGCCACCGACGGCTGGAAGGCCGAGAACGCCCAGCGGCGGATGGACTCGCTGCTGACCTCCACCTACAGCAGCAAGACCCTGGACGGGGTGCTCTCCCCCAACGACACGCTGGCCCGCGCCATCATCACCTCGGTCAAGGGCGCCGGCAAGGACATCCCGGTGGTGACCGGCCAGGACTCCGAGCCGGAGTCGGTCAAGTCGATCGTGGCCGGCGAGCAGTACTCCACGATCAACAAGGACACCCGCAACCTGGTCAAGCAGAGCATCCAGATGGTCAAGGACCTGCAGGCCGGCAAGGCTCCCGAGGTCAACGACACCAAGTCGTACAACAACGGGGTGAAGGTCGTCCCGTCGTACCTGCTGGAGCCGCTGATCGTGACCAAGGCGAACGTCGTCGAGGCGTACGCCAACGACCCCGACCTGGCCCCGCTCACGAAGGAGTAGCGGCGCTCGGCTCGGTCAGGCGACATCGTGGGTCCCCGTCTTCCGGGGACCCACAGTCGTTCGTCGGGCGACGTCGCCCGATCGGGCCTGACCTTCAGTCGTTCGTCGGGCGACGTCGCCCGATCGGGCCTGATCTTCCGCTCACGTCCGGACCCCTCTCCGGGGCGGAGAAGGCCGACGTCGCCCGCTCCCTGAACGGCCGGTGGTCTCGGCCGGACCTCCGCGAGGCCCCGCGCACGCCCCGGAGATCGAACGCGTCAGGGCTGGGCCGGTGGCGCCAGGCGGCCCGATCGCATCGCGGCGATGACACCGCCGTCGACGAGCAGGTCGGTGCCGGTGATGAACGACGACTGCGGGCTGAGAAGGAACGCCACCGCGTTCGCGACGTCCTCCGGTGTGCCGACGCGGCCGGTCGCGGACGCGTCGACCAGCGCCTGGATGCCCCTGCCGAGTTCGCCTGTCAGTTCGCGCCGGCCCTGTGCGGTGGAGATGATCCCGGGGCTGACGCTGTTGATCCGGGCGCCGCGCTCACCCCAGGCCGCGCTCGCCTCCTGCACGCGGAGCTGGTTGGCACGCTTGGCGATCCCGTACCCGGTGACCGAGTCCGGAATCGCGTCCGGCTGAATGAACGGAAGGCCGCGCAGTTCCTCGATCGGCGCGGTCCGCAGAGCCGCCTCCTGCTCGGGCGTGAGCGAGACCACCGCGTTGGCCGCCATGCTCGCGAAGACCACACCGGCGCCCCCGTCGGCGATGACCTGGACCATCTCCTCAAGCATGATCACGACGCCGAACAGGTCGACCTCCATGATGGGACCCACCGGTGCCTGAGTCGCGTGGAGGCCGGCCGTGTGAACGACCTGCACGACCTGTCCGGCCGCATCCGCGGCCCGGGCGAGCGCCCGCATCGACTCGCGTGAGGTCACATCGACCTGGTGCGTGACGACGTCGTAGCCGTCGTCCCTCATGGATTCGCCGACCTTGTCCAAGGTGGCCTCGTTGAAGTCCGCGAGCAGGACCAGGTGTCCGGTCCCCTGGCGGCGGGCGACGACCTCGCCCATCCCGCCCACGCCGATGACGACGACGACACGTTTCCGCATGAGTTGTCTCCCGTGCTCTCAGCCACGCATTTGCGAGACAAACAGTCTCGTATTTGCCCACTGTAGCTTGAGCCCATGACGACGGGAAGACGTGGGCGTGCCCGCAGCGAGCAGGCGCGGCACGCGATACTCACGGCGACCGCCACGCTGCTGGCCGCCTCCGGCTATGAGCAGTTGTCGGTCGACCGCATCGCGACGACCGCCGGGGTGGGCAAGCAGACCGTGTACCGGTGGTGGCCCTCCAAGAGCGCCGTCATCGCGGAGTGCCTGCTCGACGGGTACGTCCTGTCGGATCTCATCGAGCCGGCGAAGAGCGGCGACGCCCGTTCGGACGTGCTGAGCTGGTTGCGGGCGCTCGTGGACTTCCTCGACGATCCGAAGAACGCCGCCCTGTTCCGCGCGCTCGCCGCGGCCGCGTCCGAGAACCGGGAGGTCTCGGACCGGTTGTACCAACGGTTCTCCGGCCCGCTGCACACCTCCCTGGTCGAGTGTCTTCGGGCGGGCGTCCGCACCGGGCGGATCCGCGACGACGCCCCCGTGCGCGCGGTCGCCGACGTCCTGATCGGAGCCGTCCTCCACCGGGCCCTGGCCCACATCGACATCCCCCTCGGCACGGCCGACGGGATCGTGGACGCGCTTTTTTCGGGCATCGCCGTCGCGGACCGCGAGGCACACCGATCACGCTGACGGCCGGCGAGGGCGGATCGGCCACCCGCACCGAGGCGCCGGCAGGTCAGCGTCAATCCGGCAGGTCCCCCGAAGCGGGCCCCGGCTCGCCACGGATGATCGATCGGCACCCGCGGGGCGAACACGCGAAGGCCTCCGCGGCGGGGATCCGCCGCGGAGGCCTTGTCGCGTCTCAGGCCGCTACCGGCTCACCGGACCGTTCGTTCAGGAGACGGTGTCGGCGACGACATGGATGAGGTTTCGCGTCTGCCCGACGATGGCCAGCCGCCACGCGTCGAAGGTCGCGTCACTGGGCTTGAAATCCGTCTCGAAGTGCTGCATGTCCGGCGTGTGGATGTGCCCGGCCGGGATGTCGAGGCCCATGCGGTCGCGGAGGAGCGTGTTCCGGTAGGCGCTCTCGTTCGACAGGTAGTTTCCGCCGCCGCCGCTGTAGGAACACGACCCGGGGTCGGGCGGGATCGGAGCGGTCGCCGGCGGATAATCGACCGGCGGCGGGTTGTTCCGCGTCACCCGGGTGGTGGAGGCGCAGTCCGGGAACTGCGTGTAGTTGGTGTGCCAGACCACCCCGAAGGCGACCGAGGGGTCCGGCCACGTGTCACCGGGCGGCCGGGGGATGGAGGCTCCCGTATCGGCCTTGATCATCTCGGCGATGGGCAGGGTGGCGGCGGTCCACTGGGGAGGCTCGGTCAAACTGAAGTTCCCCGGCCCGCCCCAGCGTTCCACCACGGAGCTGTTGCACTCGTTGTTGTTCACCGAGATCTGCGGCACGCCGTCGACCGCGGCGCACGGCCGAAAGTTGTCGTTGCCCGGCGAGACGCCGTGATAGCGCGCGTTCCACTGCTCCAGGTTGAACGCCGCGCCACCGGCCTGGCTCACGGTGATGGACGCGTCCACCCGCTTCGGCCCGGGACGCATGAAGGGCCCGACCGTGTCCTCCAGATACCCGCGCTGGAATTCGGGATAGTTGACGGGAAGCGTGTACGCCTCGATACGCGCGATCTTGCCGCTCTTCGTCCGGTACGTGGTGCCGTCCAGGGCGAGCGCGGTCGCCCCCGAAGGATTGCCGTGCCGGATGTTGTTTCCCACCGATCCCGGTGCGGGACCGGTCGTTCCGCCGTCGAGCGTGTAGGGGTCGAAGCCGCTCGCGATGACCCGCCTCACCCCCTTTCCACCGGGGAAGTCGACGTCGAACATGCCACGGGAGGCGCGGTCGAACGTGGTGATCAGTTTGGTGCGGTCGGCGGCGGACGACCGGAACCCCGGCTCCCACTGCCGCAGGGTGGCGGTCGACTCCAACCGGGTCCAGTAGAGCGGCCGGTCGTCGCTGTAGGGGAGGTCGCCCCTGACGGGTCTCCGCTGCTGGGCCCGCTGTACGGCAGTTCGCCAGAGCTCCTCGCCCTTCCGCAGGACGAGTGCCGTGGCGGCCTTGAGGCTCTTCGTGCGGCAGAGGTCGCGGACCAGCGCCGGGCCGAAGTCCTGGAAGCCGCCGCCCTCGATCATCTGTCGCGCGAACGTCCGCGACTGCGGCACAGCGGGGTTGTCGCCGTCGGGGAGGGTGAGGTCCAGCCGGTTCTCCTCCACGGACAGGGACACACCGGAATCGAGACATCCGGGACCGTGGGTGTTCTGCGCCGAGACCGGGCCGGCCGTGGCGAGCACGGTCGCGGCCACGATCGCCACGGCCAACACGCCGACGCGGGCGGACTCGGGTTGTAGGTGCTTCATGGTGCGCGTTTCCTCCTCATGAGCCTGCTTCCCGAAGGGGGAAGCAGCCAAGGTGAACTCCACCACCGGACCGTCGGGCTTTTGGGGACTCCGGGTAGGCATGGCCGGTCCGGCGTGATGCGCCGCCGATGCGAACCCGCTGTGCTCGCGGATGGCCCTCTGGTCCCGCGCCGCCCCGTGGGGCGGGTGGTCAGAGGCTCGGATCGGTCAGGAGTAGGGGTCTGCTCGAGTCGTTCGCGACGGCGGAGGCCGGCGTGCCGGCGGCCTCGCCCGCGGGACGGACCAGGGTTCGGATCGTTGACGACCTGGAGGCTGCGAGTGATCAGCTCGAAGATGATCAAACCTTACGAAATTGTTCAACAATCCGTCAAGAGGACAATATGTCAGGCGGCACATCGCGAGCGTACGAGCCGAGGCGGCGGCTCATAGAGGGTAAGTGCCGCATCGAGGCGTTCTTGCGCCGCAACTTTCGATGGATATATGAAAGTTTCATTGGCGCGATGCCATCCGCCCAGATCATCAGGGCGAACCGATCACGGGGTTTGAGGTTCCGCGACTCGCGTGCCTACGGTGCTGACATCCGCACCGTAATCCGGTCAAGGAGTCCATAATGCGCGCCCGCGTTGTTCCGGCCCTGATTCTGGCCCTGCTCGCGCTGATCATCACCGCCCCCGAGGCCCGCGCCCAGGTGGTGGGCGGCTTCGACTTCTCCCGAGCGCAGGTCTCCGTCACGGGCCTTCAGGTTCCCTGGGGCCTGGCGTTCCTGCCGGACGGCAGCGCACTGGTATCCGAACGCAACACCGGACGCATCCTGCAGGTGCGGCCGGGCCAGACGCCCACGGCGGTCGCCACCGTCAGCGGGGTGAGCGCCTCGGGTGAGAGCGGCCTGCTCGGCATCGCCGTGTCGCCCACCTACGCCCAGGACGGCTGGGTGTACGCGTACTTCACCAGCACCGCCGGGGACAACCGCCTGATCAGGCTGCAACTGACCGCGCCCCAGACGCAGACGGTGATCTTCTCCGGGGTCCCGAGCGGCACCATCCACGACGGCGGCCGCATCGCCTTCGGGCCGGACGGCATGCTCTACGTGGCGACCGGCGACGGCGGCAACACCGCCAACGCGCAGAACATCAACAGCCCCGCCGGGAAGATCCTGCGTATGACGCCCACCGGCGGCGTGCCCGCGGACAATCCGATCGCGGGCTCCCGCGTGTGGACCTCCGGCCACCGCAACGTCCAGGGCCTGACCTGGGACTCCCAGGGCAGGATGTACGCCGCCGAACTGGGCCAGAACACCCGGGACGAGATCAACCAGATCGTCGCGGGTTCCAACTACGGCTGGCCGACGTGCGAGGGCACGTGCACCAACCCCTCCTTCCGCAACCCGATCGTCACGTGGACGACCGCCGAGGCGTCGCCGAGCGGGCTGGCCTGGGCCAACGACACGCTCTTCGTCGCCGCGCTGCGCGGCCAGCGGCTCTGGACGGTGCCGCTGACCGGTGCCGGTACGCCCGGCACGCCGCTGGCCGAGTTCCAGTCCGCCTACGGGCGGCTCCGCACGGTCGCGGTCGGGCCGGACGGCTGGCTCTGGGTGACGACCAGCAACCGGGACGGCCGCGGCACCCCGGCGGCGCAGGACGACCGCATCGTCCGCGTCCCGCCGGCCACCACCGGAGGCGACACCACCCCGCCGACCGCGCCGGCCGGCCTCGCCGCGTCGGGGACGACCTCCACCGGCACCACCCTGGCCTGGACCGCCTCCACCGACAACGTGGGCGTGACCGGCTATGACGTCCTGCGCGCGCCGGGCGCGTCCGGCGGCGCCTTCACGCAGGTGGGAACCTCGGCCACCGCCTCGTTCGCCGCGACCGGGCTCACCGCGAACACCACGTACCGCTACCAGGTCCGCGCCCGCGACGCGGCGGGCAACCTCTCGCCGGTGTCGAACACCGCGACGGTCACCGCCGCCCCGGGCGGCGGTGGAGGCACCGGCGGATGCTCGGTGACGGCGACCGTCCAGACGCAGTGGGGGAACGGGTACGTGATCCAGCCCGTCACGGTCGCCAACACCGGCACATCCGCGATCAACGGCTGGACGGTGACCTTCACGCTGCCGAGCGGCCACACCGTCACCGGCTCGTGGAACGCCACGCTGACCGTCAGCGGGCAGACCGTCACGGCGAGGAGCGCCGGGCACAACGGCTCGCTCGGCGCCGGCCAGAGCACCACCTTCGGCCTCCAGGCGAGCCGTCCGAACGGCAACACCCAGACGCCGTCCGGCTACCAGTGCACGACCCCCTGAGTCCCGCCCACGCCTGAGAGAATCGGCGCGCCACCCGGCGACCGGGGATCACTCCCCGGCGACGACGGGTGGCGCGCCGGCTTCATGCCGGAGAGAACAGCGGCGACAGCACCTTCCTCAACCCCTGACCGGCGACCCGAAGAATTTTGCCGGATCTGTCACGGACCGGAGGACTGTCCTGGCTCAGCCGGTGATCGGATGGCAATGGACGCCGGTGGACGGGATGCCCATCAGGAAGATCGTGGCAATCGGCGGCACCGGTTTGATCGGGTCGAGGCTCGTGGCACGGCCCCGCACGGGCGTCACCACGGAACGGAGACAGGCGAGCGGACCCCGGTGCCGGAGGGTGACGCGATTCCCGGCGAGATCCGCTACGGCGACCGGCCGGGCCGGGACGTGGCGCTCCCCCGTCGGGCATCGGCCCGGCTCCACCACCGATTCGTTACGGAGGTACTTCTCATGCCGAACACCGATTCGACCGCAAGCGCGCGGACGCCGAGATCGACCGCGTGGCAGACGGCGCTCACCGTGCTGCAGGAGACAGAACCGCCCTTCATCCCGCAGGGAGCGCACGCGATGACCATCGTCGTCGAGTATCCGCCCGGCGATCCCGGCACACCGCCGCACCGGCACACCGGCCCGGCGTTCGGGTACGTGCTGGAAGGCGAGATGGTGTTCGAACTGGAAGGGGAACCGGAGCGGGTCGTGCGCGCCGGAGAGGTGTTCTGGGAGCCGGGTGGCGACGTCATCCACTACCAGGACGGCAACAATCGCGATGACGCCCGGGTCCGCTTCACCGTCACGATGCTGTGCGAACCCGGCAAGCCGATGCTCACCCTGGTCGACGACGAGGAGCTCGCCCGGCGCAAGGACCGCCGTGCCCCCCGGCCGTCCTGACCGGGCGTTCGATGCGCGGCCGGCCGCGGAGAAGGAGTTCGCACCGGCCGAGGCGGAGGTGGACCTCTCGCTCATCACGCCCCCATGTCCGGCTCTGTCCGGCAGCCACGGCCTGCCCGGCTTCCGGGAGATCGCCGCCCGGCAGGCCTGAACAGCTCGCCGACGCCCGCCACCGCGAACCGTCGTGGGCGGGGCACCTGCCCAACCTGGAGCGGCCTGCCGAGGTGACGGACCTGCTGATCCAGTTCTTGCACGCGACGGTCCCGACCCGCTGAGCGAGCCGCACCGGTGAGGGGGCGCCCGCCCTGGCGGATGCCCTTCTCGCTCGGGATTCGAACCCGCACTCCCTTGCGCCAGGACATTGGGGTAGACGTTTTCGCAGATCGACGGCTTTCAGGCAATCATGGATGGCATTCGGTGACATACGGGTTGCTCAGCCGTACGCACGACGCGTGGTCCCCGGGCGCGACGTTCCCCTGAGCACTCCGCTTTACGATGTAGATCAATTGGATATACGCCCGGCCCGTGGGCCGGGTTCTGATTCCGCAGGATCGCGACCCGCATCGGATCCGGAGGCGTGGCGTCCGGGCCGCGAAAACGCCGGCGCCGTTTGACGCTTCTCGCCCCCGCCTGCCGATGCGATGCGCCCCGACCCGCCGACGCGATCGTCTCGGCGGCATCCTCGGGAAGTACGATATGCCGCCTGACCTGGCCAGATGATTAATCAGCACCTTTAGGTTCGAATCCCGAAAAAACATGCCTTAAACGCATTTTGTTGGTGTCAGTAATCGCGGCGGGCGCCGAACTCGGCCGACCCCACCAATGGCATCCGCGATCGAATTACCCAGGTTCGCCCCGACGAATAGGTAGCGGAATTCAAGCGCAACAAGGACAATGCATACCGGGGGAAAGCCGGAATCCGCTCCCTACGCGTGTCCCAGGGATGTGTTTCATGTCGATCGAAACCGACAGGGACGATTCCAGTGGCCGGGGCTGGAAACAACGCCTGTCCTGGCTGCGCAACGAACCTGAAGCGGGGATCGCCCTTCTGATAGCCGTGGGCGCGGCCGTGGTCGATCTGATTGCCGACTTGGTCAACCCCGATATGCCGTCGATCGTGGACAAGGCCACCCTCGTCGTCCTCGCCCTGGTGGCCACCACGCTGATCCGCAGCCGGCTGCGCACCGGTGAGGTCGAGACCGAGCTCCGCCGGTTGCTGGCCGACTCCCGGGGCACGCTCAAGCAGTTGCCCTCGCGGTTCGACGAGGTCACCGAATCGCTCGGCCAGGCCAGGCAGGCGATCGACCAGGTGTCGGTCGTCTCACTCGTCGCGGGCTCCCAGGTGCGGGCCGAGTTGGTGGCCGCGAGCCGGAACACCAACATGTGGATCTTCAAAGGCGGCACCGGCACCTTCATCCGCGCGTTCACCCTGCCGGAGTGTGTGGAGAACTGCAGGGTCGCCAGGCGCCAGCTCCGGATGCAACTGGAGATCATCGACCCGGAGAATCTCACGGCCTGCGAGGTGTACGCCCGGTTTCGCCGGTCCCTCGTCACCGGCCGTACCGACCCCTGGTCCGCGGATCGCACCCGCGCCGAGTCCTACGCGACGGTTCTGGCTGCCAGCTGGTATCGCAAGCACAATGACTTTCTCACCATCAGAGTCGGCCTGTCGTCGACGATGACGACCTGCCGCTGGGACATGGCCGCCTCCCGGGTGGTCGTCACCCGGGAGGATCCCACCGCGCCGGCCATGGTGGCCTATCACGACAAGCTCTACTACTCCTGGTGCGAAACCGAGCTGAACAGCAGCTTCGGTCAGTCCAGGAGGATTCCGATCGAACGTGTGCTGACGGTGCCGCTCGGTGGCGAGCCGTCCGTCGACGAGGTCCGTGACCTCTTCCAGGTGCTGGGGCTTTCCCTCGATTCCCTCGACGACTCCGAGGTGATCGACGTGACCCGCCGCGCGCTCCAGCCGGAGGACCCGTACCGGTGAGGAGACGAAAGAGGCGGCCACCGCCGCCGGCCTGGACGCCTCGCCCTCATCCGGTCAGGGCTGCCGGTCCCGGACCGGTGAGGCCAGCTCGAAGGTTTCGACGACCTCGGTGCAGGTGCCGTGCTCACCCATCACGCACAGGGCGAGGGTCCGGTAGACCTCGTCGAACGACTCCGCCGGGGGGAGCAGATCGGGCGGGACCCGCTGGTCGCGCCGCTGGAACCGGGTCACGGTGATGTGCGGCCGGAACAGCTCGCCGATCTCGTCGTAGCCGTGCCGGTCGAGGTTGGCGCGGGCGACGGGGGGCGCGACGAGGCGGTGGTCGGCCAGCACGCGACCGACCGGGTCACGCTCGCGCAGCCCGACGCGCAGCGGGTCGAGCCCGGCGATGATCTCCTCCTGGAGCCGGGTGATCGCTTCGGTCTTGCGGTAGAACAGCTCGAACATGCCTTGATCGTTCCCGGCGAACCGGTCGGCTTCGAGCGGGATCTCGGAGGTCCGTTCGCTGACCTGTCCCAGTTCTTCCAGTACCGCCCCAAGCTGCGCTGACGCGAAATTCGCCATGTACAGCGAGATATGCGGATACAGCCCGTCGGCCCGCAGGACAAATTCGGTCGGGGCCAATTCGGTACACCATTCACTCATTCGCACCGAACGCGCATTGACATCCGCGCCGGGCAGGAGCACCGCGTCGTATACCGGAAGGTCTGACATGGCCCCAGTGTAAACGAGTAACGGCCGGTTGATTTCCCGGTGTGGATTCAGCTCAGCAACAGCACGCCGACCACCGCGGGCAGCAGGCATATCGCGAGAACCGCGCCGGTCAGCATGAATTTGACGAGCGGCACCCGGACGCCTCGGCGGCGGCACCATTCGAACCAGAGCAGGGTGGCGAGCGAGGCCCATGGCGTGATCACCGATCCGACATTGGTGCCGGTCAAGAGTGCCAGCAATTGGTCGTGATTGGCCAGGGGCACCACCTGCTCACCCGCCACATAGGCGGGCAGATTGTTCACCACATTGGACAGGCCCGCACCCGCCGTGGCCGTGCGGACCAATCCGCCGAACCCCTCTTCGGTGCCGATGAGCGCGGTCATCAGATCGTTCAGGCCATGCCGCATCAGCGTCGGCACCACGAGAAACAGCCCGGTGACGAAGACGAGCAACTGCCACGGGATCAGCGAGGGGCGCAGCGATCCCCGGTCTCGGATCAGGTAGGCGGCGATGGCCAGGGCCGCCGCGACGATCGCCGCGATCTCGATCTGCAGGCCCGCCAGGATGGCCGCGATGAACAGCACGCAGGCCGTCGCGGTGCCCCAGAACAGCAGCGTGTCCTTGATCGGTTCGGGTTCGGCGGGTTCGTAACGGTCGGCGCCCCGCACTCCCCTGCGCCAGTAGAACACCCAGAGCAGCGCCATGGTGATCGCGATCGAGACCGTTTGCGGCAGCCACATGCGGACCGCGAACTCCGGCGCGGAGAGGCCCACCTTGTTCAGCGCCAGCAGGTTCGTCAGGTTGCTCACCGGGAGCAGAAGGCTGGCGGTGTTGGCCAGCCAGACGGTGGTCATCGCCAGCGGCAGCGGCGCGATCTTCGCCTTCGGCGCGAGCGCCAGCATGACGGGGGTGAGCAGGACCGCCGTGGTGTCCAGGTTGAGGAAGATCGTCGTGGCCGAGGCGAAAGCGACGCACAGCAGGAAGAGCGCGGGATAGGCGCCCCGGCCGAGCAGCGCCAGCCGTGCCGCGATGACGTCGAACACCTGCGCCTGCTTGGTCAATTCGGCCAGCACAATAACACTGGCCAGAAACAACATAAGGGGGGCTATTCGCTCGACACTCGCCTGGGCCTCCGCAATGGGCAGCAAACCCGTCAGCACACAAACAACTCCGGCGACAAGCAGCGCGATACGAATCCAATCGAGTACGCTTGGCGCTAGTACAGCCCGTTTCCACAGGGGCACGGACGGTGACCCTTGGTCGTCCACAGATGAAAGTATCATGGCGTCAATCCGGCGAGGGTGGGTGATACCAACGTCATGGAGCGGCCAATCGATATTTTCATCAGCTATTCTCCCGCTGACGAACGATGGGCGTCGTGGCTGGCCTGGGAACTTGAAGCCACAGGATACCGCACGATGTTGCAGGCCTGGGACTTCGTTCCCGGCACGAATTTCGTCGATTTCATGGACCGCGGTGTCAAAGAGGCCGCGGTCGTTCTCGCTCTCCTCACCGAGAACTATTTGGGTTCGCGATTCGGAAAACTCGAATGGCAGGCGGCGCTCCGCGCCAATCCGGATAATCCAGAGAACAAACTCATCACCGTGCGCATCGAGGACTGCCGGGTCGATGGGCTGCTCTCCAACATCACCTGGGTCGACCTGGTCGGGGTGACCACTCCGGACCACGCGCGCGGGCTGGTTCTCACGCGCATCCGGGAGGCGCTGGCCGGGCGGGCCAAGCCCGAGCAGCGCCCCGCCTTCCCCTCCGCGGCGACGGTGACCCACCCACTGCCGCTGCTCAGCTCGCCACAGCCCACCGTGATGACCGGGCAGCGCCGCGCCCGCCGCGTCCCCGTGGTGCCCCCGGGCTATCCGGCCGGCTTCGAGCCGCCCGCCCGGCGGGACAGCCTGAGCGTGCTGCACGTGGGCGGGCCGAGGTTCGGCCGGACGATGGGGCAGGATCCGCCGCTCAGCCCCGACGAGCTCCAGGCCCGGATCTTCGCCGAGTTGATCCGGCTGACCAACGAGGGCGTGCCCCGGCCCGAGCTGATGGTGGTCGCCGGTGATCTCACGGCGGCGGGCAGCCGCAAGCAGATGGCCGCCGCGCTGACCTTTCTCACGGGGCTGCGCGCGCTCGCCGGGCTGGAACCGCAGCGGGTGATCCTGGTGCCCGGCGCCAGAGACGTCAACCTCGCCGCCTGCGAGGCCTACTTCAACGACTGCAAGGCCGACGACGAGCGGCCCGAATCGCCCTACTGGCCGAAGTGGCGGCACTTCTCCTCGCTGTTCCGGGAGTTCTACCAGGGCGTGGACTCGATCATGTTCGACAGCGCACAGCCCTGGACGCTGTTCGCGGTGCCGGAGCTCAAGGTCGTGGTGGCCGGGCTCAACTCCACGATGGCGATCAGTCACCGGATCGAGCACCGGTTCGGCCTGGTGGGCGAGTCGCAGGCCGCGTGGTTCGCCGAGCGGATCCGCGCCTTCGAGCGGGAGGGCTGGCTCCGCCTCGGCGTGCTGCACCACAGCCTGACCCCGGGGCAGACCGACTCGCTCACCGACCGGGCCAGCGTGGAGGGCCTGCTGGGTGGAAAGCTCCACGCGATCCTGCAGGGCAGCGGCCGGGACGAGAACCCGACGACGCTGGGCCCTGGCGCGCTCTGCCTGCCCAGACTTGAGCCCGGCCGGCAACAGGTGCTGGAATTCACCGCGGACGCCCTGGTCGTGCACCGCAGCGCCGCGCCCGCCGACCGGATCGAACGGCGCTGGGTGTCGGTCGGCGGCATCTTCCCGGCGTCCGGGACCGAGACAGGGCCGATCTCCGTGGGCGGCCCCGAGCCTGACCACCAGCTGACCGCGCAGGTGCAGGGACCTCGTGGCCGGCTCCTCGACCGGATCGCCGAAGCGTGCGAGACGCGGTTCGACCACACCGTGATCAGGACCGTCGACGCCGACCCGCCGCACCTCAGGGTGAGCTACCGCGACGGCGGGTTCGTCCGGGAGTTCTGGGTGGGTGCGGTGGTCGGCGAGCCGACCACCGATGACGTCGACGACTTCGTCAGGCATGTGCACGCGGGTCACATGGAGCAGTCCGCCGAGCTGGTCTACCTGGGCGCGATGCCGCCGCGCAGCCTGCGCGAGGAGTCGGCCCGGCGTGGGGTCCGGCTGCGCAGCCTGATCGAGTTCCAGGGCCTGATCGACCTGTCGGAGTACGTGTCGGCCCAGACCCGGCAGCTGAACGAGGACCCGACCTACCCCGCCGGCCTCTACGTCACCCAGGATTTCCGGGAGCTGGACCGGGCGGGCAGCGAGGTCCGTCATGATCTGGCCGGTGAGCTGATCTCCCAGCTCAACGGCGACCAGGGCAAATTCGTGCTGGTGCTGGGTGACTTCGGCCGGGGGAAGACGTTCGTCCTGCGCCAGGTGGTGCGGCGGATGGCCATCGAGACGCCGCACCTGATCCCGATCCTGATCGACCTGCGCACGCTGGACAAGGCGCACTCGGTGGAGACGTTGATCGCCGCGCACCTGGCCAACCACGGCGAGGAGCAGATCGACCTGAAAGCCGTTCAGTACATGCTCCGGCAGGGCCGGATCGTGCTGTTCTTCGACGGGTTCGACGAACTGGTCACCCGGGTGACGTACGACCGGGCGGCCGACCATCTCGAAACGCTGCTCCAGGCGGCCCAGGACCAGGCGAAGATCGTCGTGACGAGCCGGACCCAGCACTTCAAGTCGGACGCCCAGGTCTTCACCAAACTCGGGGAGATGGTGGGGATCCTGCCGCAGCGGCGGGTGTTCAGCATCGAAGGCTTCTCCTCCGAGCAGATCCTGGCGTACCTGGTCAACGCGTACGGCGACCGGAGACTCGCCGAGGAGCGGCTCCAGTTGCTGCGCAGTATCCAGGATCTGAGCGGGCTGGCCCGCAACCCCCGGATGCTCAGCTTCATCGCCGATCTGGCCGACGACCGGCTTCGCGCGGTCGCGCACGCCCGCCGGACGGTCAGCGCCGCCGTGCTCTACCAGGAGATCCTCGGCACCTGGTTGCGGCACGAGCAACTACGGCTGGGCAACCAGCGTGGCGCGCAGGCGGGGCTGGAAGAGGCCGATCTCTGGCATGCGGTGCGAACCCTGGCCATGCGCCTGTGGGAGACCAATGAGCCGTACCTGCGCCTGGCCGAGCTGGCCGAGGTGGCCGACACGTTGTCGGGGCTGGCCGACGGACGGATGTCCGGTGAGCAGGCCACCCACACCGTGGGCACCGCCAGCCTGCTGGTGCGGACCGAGGACGGCCTCTTCGGCTTCATTCACGGATCGGTGGCCGAGTGGCTCGTCGCCCACTACATCGCCGACGAGTTCGGCAAGGACCGGACGAATCCCACCGCCCTGACCCGGCGCGTGCTGTCGCAGCTGACGGTGGACTTCCTGTGTGACCTCGCCGTCACCCAGGACTGCCAGCAATGGGCCGACCGGGTTCTCTCCGACCCCGAGGCCGGGAACACCTCGCGCAAGAACGCCCTAAAGATCATTACTCGATTGCGCACGCCCGCCCAGACGAGCCTGCGCGGCGCGCTGTTACGCGGGGAGGACCTCTCGCACCGCGACCTCCAGGAGGTCGACCTCACCGACGCCGATCTGACCGACGCCCGGCTGGTGGGCACCAACCTGTCCCGCGCGATCCTGCGGGGCACCAAGCTGGCCGGCGCCTGGCTGGACGAGGCCAAGCTGACCGGCGCCGACCTGCGCGGGGCCGATCTGACCAGGGCCCGGCTGGCCAGAACCGACCTCCGTGACGCGGTCATCTCCGGCAGCAGGTGGACACGCGCCACACTGATCAATGTGACCGCGGCCGACCGGCTGCTGCTCTCCCCCGAACTGCGCGACGCGGCCGTGGTGCCGGGGCGCTCCATCGAGGCGCAGCTCGCCCCCGCCACGGTCGGCGTTCCGTACGGGTTCGACCCCTTGACCACCAGGCTGCCCAACCCGATCGCCTACAACATGGACGGGCAGATCTTCGTGGTGGGCAGCGACGACGGCGGGGTGCTGGTGTTCGAGTCCCCCTCCGGCCGGCCGATACGCACCCTGCAGGGTCACCGTGGCCGGACCTACGCGCTGACCTTCGGCGCCCAGGACCTGCTGGCCACCGGCTCGGCCGATGGGGACGTCCGGATCTGGGACACCGCGACCGGGGAGTGCTCGCACGTCCTGTCGGTACACCCGCAGGGAGTCTGGCCGCTGCTGTTCAACGAGGGCGGCACACTGCTGGCCGCGGGTTCCGCCGACGGCACGCTACGGGTGTGGGAAGCCGCCTCCGGCACGCTGCGCTGCGAGCTGACCGGGCACACCTCGCCGATCTACACGGCGGTTTTCGGCTCGGACGGGACCAGTCTGATCACGGGCGACGCCTCGGCCAATGTCCGGGTCTGGGACGTGACCACGGGCCGGCTGCGGGCGGTGCTGTCGGAAGGCACCGGGCCGGTGTACCGTCTGGCGCTCAGCCCGGACGGGACGATGCTGGCCGCCGGTGACCATTTCGGGCTGATCCGCCTGTTCGAGACCCGGACCGGGCGCGTCCTCCACGAGCTGCACGGCCATCCCGGCCGGGTGTACGCCGTCGACTTCCATCCCGAGGGCACCCACCTCGCCACCGGCGACACGATGGGCACGATCCGGGTCTGGAACCTGCGGGCTCCGCTGGTGCCGCGCCAGCTGGCCGGGCACGCCGGCGCCGTCTACCAGGTGTCGTACACGCCCGACGGAAAGAACCTGATCAGCGTCGACAGCAACGGGTCGCTGCGCGTCTGGCAGGGTGAGCTGGGGCAGCCGAGACAGGGCCTGTCCGGGCATCGGGGCTCGATCTGGCCGTTCGCCATCCATCCCGACGGCACGCAGCTCGCGACGACCAGCAACGACGACTCGATTCGGCTGTGGGATCTCAGCACCGGTCAGATGACACGCACCATGCGCGGGCACGGCCGGCGGGTCAGCTCCGTCAACTTCAGCCCCGACGGCACGATGCTGGCCAGCAGCGGCAACGACGGGATCGTCCGGATCTGGGAGCCGCCCACGGGGCGCCTGCTCAAGGAGCTCACCGGCGTGGGCGACCAGCTCACCTCGGCGGTGTTCAGCCCGGACGGCGAACGCATCGCCACGGCCACCAACGACGGCGGGGTGCACCTGCGGCAGACAGCCGGATGGGACTTCGAACGCGAGCTCGACATCGACACCGACTACGTGTGGGCACAGGCGTTCAGCCCGAACGGCGAGGTGCTGGCCACCGCCAACGACGACGACTCGGTCCGGCTCTGGTACCGGACCAGCAACACGCTCGCCACCAACCTGGCCGAGCATCGTGGCCGGGTGCGCTCCATCGACTTCAGCCCGGACGGCAGGCTGGTGGCGACGGGGTGCGACGATCGTCTGATCCGGGTCTGGGACGCCGTCACCGGCGAATGCCTGCGCACGATGGTCGGCCACACCGACCGCGTCTACAAGGTCGTCTTCAATCCGGCCGGGACCGCGCTGGCGAGCATCAGCAACGACGGCCTGGCCCGGATCTGGGACCACGCCACCGGCCGTGAACTGCAGGTGCTCGACCGGCACGTGGGACGCCTGTGGACGGGCGACTTCAGCGCCGACGGCGCGACCCTGGCGACCGCGGGCGACGACCTGGTGATCCGCCTCTGGGATGTCGCCACCGGCCGTCATCTGCACACGCTGTCGGGCCATTCCCGCCGCGTCATCTCGGTCGCGTTCAGCCCGACCGAACCCCTGCTGGCCTCGGCCAGCGACGACGGTACGATCATCCTGTGGGATCTGTCCACCGCCGAGCCGACCCGCAAGGTCACCCTTCTCGGCCTGCCCGGCGGCTGGGCCGCCTTCGCCCCCGACGGCCGCTACAAACAAGACGGCAACGTGCACGGCGAGTTCTGGTTCGCGATCGCCATGTGCCGGTTCGATCCGGGCGAACTCGATCCGTATCTGACCGACGTCATCCGCCGCCTTGTCACCCAGGAGGAGTTCTGACCACCGGCGGTGCGACGACCGCCGCTCTTCACACGGGCCCGTTCGGAGCCGTGATCACGTGGCCTGGAAAGGGTTGGACGGGGTGGTGCTCGGGCTTGTAGCTTGCAGTTGACCGTGACGCCGCCCGAGGAGGTGAGACCCATGAACGCTGTATCGATGTGGGTGCTCCCCCTTCCCGTCACGGTCGGGCGATTGACGTAGGTGTCGCCGGGAGCGCCTCGCCAACCAGGCACTCCCGAAAGGCAACACCTATGCACTCTCAGCAGGTCACCGCCGGGCCGCCGCCGAACGACAGAGCCGGGCGCGACTCCACGACGGGCGCCGATCCCCGGCCGCCGGCCTCCGGCGCCGATCGCGCGCCCCTCGTCTTCGATGTGATCATTGCCGGGTGCGGGCCGACCGGTGCGATGCTGGCCGCCGAACTGCGGCTGCACGATGTGCGGGTACTCGTTCTGGAGAAGGAAACCGAGCCCGCGTCGTTCGTCCGCATAGTCGGTCTGCACATTCGCAGTCTCGAACTGATGGCGATGCGCGGACTGCTGGATCGCGTTCTCCAGCACGGAAGACAGCGTCCGGCCGGCGCTTACTTCGCCGCCATCCCCAAACCCGCGCCCGAGGGCCTGGATTCCGCGTACGCCTATCTGCTGGGCATCCCGCAGCCGGTCATCGAACGTCTGCTTGAAGAACGTGCGATCGAACTGGGTGCGCAGGTCCGGCGCGGTCGCGCGGTCGCCGGTTTCGAGCAGGACGACGAGGGTGTGACCGTCGAGCTGGCCGACGGGGAACAGCTGCGTTCGCGCTATCTCGTCGGCTGTGACGGCGGGCGCAGTACGGTGCGCAAACTGCTCGGCGTCGGCTTCCCCGGCGAGCCCTCACGGACCGACACGCTCATGGGCGAGATGAAAGTGGGCGTGCCACGGGAGGAGATCGCCGCCAAGGTGGCCGAAATCAGCGAGACCCATCGGCGATTCTGGCTCAGGCCCTTCGGCGAAGGGGTCTACAGCGTCGTCGTCCCCGCCGCGGAAGTCGGTGACCGCGCGGAACCGCCCACCCTCGAGGATTTCAAACAGCAGTTGCGCACCATCGCCGGAACCGATTTTGACGTGCACTCCCCGCGCTGGTTGTCCCGCTTCGGGGATGCCACCCGGCTGGCCGAACGGTATCGCGTCGGGCGGGTGCTGCTGGCCGGCGATGCGGCGCACATCCATCCACCCATCGGCGGTCAGGGCCTCAACCTGGGCGTTCAGGACGCGTTCAACCTCGGCTGGAAACTGGCCGCGCAGATCCGCGGCTGGGCCCCGGAAACACTGCTGGACACCTACCAGGCCGAACGTCATCCGGTCGCCGAGGACGTGCTGGACAACACCCGCGCCCAGACGGAACTGCTGTCCACCGAACCGGGCCCGCAGGCCGTGCGCAGGCTGCTCACCGAACTGATGGACTTCGACGAGGTGAACCGCCATCTGATCGAGAAGATCACCGCGATCGGCATCCGCTACGACTTCGGCGAAGGCCCCGACCTGCTCGGCCGCCGCCTGCGCGACGTCGACGTGAAACAGGGCCACCTCTACGGGCTGCTGCATCGCGGCCGCGGCCTGCTGCTGGACCGCACCGAACGCCTGACCGCCGGCGGCTGGTCCGACCGGGTCGACTACCTCGCGGATCCCACTGCGGACCTGGATGTCCCGTGCGTCCTGCTACGCCCCGACGGCCACGTCGCCTGGATCGGCGACGATCAGCGGGACCTGGACGACCACCTCTCCCGCTGGTTCGGCAAGCCCGCCGACTGATTTCGCCTGAGCAGTGGTCATCCCGCACATACGTGGCGAGATGGCGAAGCTGGGTCTCGACGGTGATCGGGCCGGCGCCCCGGACGCGGATCGTCCCGATCACCGTGGAGACGTACTCGCTGACGCCACGCGAGCACGAGGTCACCGATGATCTGGTCACCCCGGCGGGGCCGGGCGCAGATGGCCGCGCAGGAAGGCGAGGATCTCGCGGCGCGCGGGCCGGGCGGCCGGTACCAGGCCGGGGGTGCTGAGGAAACCGTGGGTGGCCTTCGGATAGCAGGTCAGACGGGCGTCGGTGCCGTCCTCGCGGAGCCGTTCGACGTACCGGCTCCCGTGGTCGGCCACCGGATCCAGCGCGGCGGTGACGACCAGCGCCGGTGGCAGACCGGCGAGATTCTCGAACTTCACGGGAGACACGCTGCGCGGGTCGAGGGTCGGCGGCACGCTCAGCCTGCGGCTCACGCGCAACCGGGACAGCGAGAGGGTGGGATTGCCGGCGTTCTCCGCGATCGAGGGGTAGTCGGCCATGGTCTCGGTCCAGTCCGTGCCCGGGTAGTTCAGTACCTGGGCGCGTAGCGGCGGGCCGTCCTCGCGGGCACGCAACGCGATGAGAGCGGCGATCGTGCCGCCGGCGCTCTCGCCCATGACCGCGACGGCGGCGGGGTCGATGCCCGCGCCGACGGCGTCTTCGACAAGCCGGACGAGCGTGTCGTAGCCGTCCTCGACCGGCTGGGGCAGCGGGTGCCGCGGAGCGAGGCGGTACTCCACCGATACGACCACCGCTGGGCAGCGGGCCGCGAGGTGGCTGTTGAGCCAGTCGTTCTGCGCGGCGGTGCCCGCGATGAAACCCCCACCGTGAAACGAAACGATCAGAGGCAGTTTCCGGTCCGCGTTCTTCGGACGGTGTACCCGCAGCGTCAGGCGGCGCCCCGGAAGGTCGATCGGGACCTCCTCGATGCGCGCGCGACGGTCCGGCAGGCCGGTGACGATCCGTGCGGCGCGAGACGATGCCGTGCGGTTGGCCTTCTCGCGCGCGGCGATCACCTGATCGTCGGTCAGGGCCTCCCAGTCCCGGGTGTCCGCGAGGATGCGGGTGCCCAATGGGGCCTTGCCTCTCATGGTGTCCTCCTGAATTCGATGGTCATCGGCGGTGCCGACGGCTGCTCGCCGGGAAACAGCCGTCATCGCTGAGATCGACCGTGCCGGTTCGGCCTGATCCGGGTTGATCACCCGCGTCGGGATGCCCGGCTCGGCCAGGCGGGTCGGTGATCGCGCCACGTCATCACCCGGCCGGCGCCCGGCCCGAGGTCCGCGACCACTCCGCGAGGCGGCGGTGACCGAGGCGCACTCGATCACCGCGGCCGCCCCCCGCGATCGCCGTCATGGGTGAGGACGGGGTTCGAGGGTTTCGGCCCGTTTCTCCAGCCGACTGCCACGCGGCAGGGTGACGGCCATGATGGTGCTGGGGATGTCCAGCTCGATGCGGTGCCATCGCCCGCGCGGGACGATGGCGGCGGTTCCGGCCGTCAGCCTGATCTCCTCCTCCTGTCCCGGCCGCTCCAGACGGAGGTAGAGGCGCATCTTCCCGATGAGGCAGGACACGATCTCCTCGGCCTCGGGGTGGACCTCCCAGTGGTCGGCGTGGACGTCGGCGCCGGTCTTCGCGTGGAAGGCCGTCAGCTGCCAGCCGTCCTGGTCCGCGTCGCCCGTTCTTTTCCGGGCGTTGATCTCGCCGCCCTGGTGAAGGTGGATGGAGGACGTCAACAGATCGATCGGGGTGACGGTCATGCCTGGACGACCTTTCTACGGTGATCTTTCATCTGGCGGGTTGTGGCATGGGGTGGATCGCCGGTCAGTCCCGGACGGGAAGCGCGTCGCGGGATTGTCAGCCCCGCCGCGCTGAAGCCGAGGCCGAGGCCGGTCTGCGGGAGTCCGACGTTCACCACCGACAGGTCCAGCGACACCATGAACTGCACGACGGCCACCGCGGCGAGGGTGAGCCCCGGCCGGGCACCCGCGTCGACGATCGACTTTCTGCTTGCCGACTCCGTACGTGTCACCATGACTCGGCCCTCGTGGCTGGTGACCCACTCGTGCCGGGTTTCGGCGCGGGGGGTGACGGCCGGTGGCCCTCCGGGCTCGTGGAGCGGGACTCGCCCTTGATTCGGATCATGTGCATGCCGGACATCGTGGTATTCGGGCCGGTCGGCGGTCATCCTGCCCGGGGAGACATCTCCGCCTGACACCGGGGAAGGAGAATCGGCTCCACTACATCGCCGGGAGTAGCGATTTGTTACGACACCTGGCGGACGACCCCCGGCGGGAAAACCCCTAACCTACACAAATGACGTTCATGGACCGGTGGCGACCGCTCACCCAGGACGGCCTGCTCGCCGCGGTGATGGCCGTCCTGCTGTCGGTCATCGTGTTCTACACGCCGCACGCGGGCACGCTGGATTTCGCGGCCGTCCTCGCCGGCTCGCTCGCGCTCGTCGCCTGGCGACGGGCTCCCCTGGTGTCGTTGCTCGTCAGCACGGCCTGCATGCTCGTGATCACGGCGCACATCCAGCCCGGCCTGCCGGCCGCCTTTCCCGTGATGGTGTCGGTGTTCGCCGCGGTCAGGGCCGGCCATCGGCTGGCCGCGGCGCTGGCGGGCGTGGTTTTCCTCGGTGCCGGCCTGGTGGTGAACCTGCCCGGCGCCGACGGGTCCGTGCAGAGTCTCCAGGACACCGCACTGCTGGTCGGCTGGTTCGTGGCGGCCGGCGTGGCGGCGACGGTGACCCGGCACCGGCAGGCGTACCTGGAGGAGGCCGAGCGGCGGGCCGCCGAGGCCGAGCGCACTCGCGAGGAGGCGGCCCTGCGCCGCGCGGGCGAGGAGCGGCTGCGCATCGCCAGGGAGCTCCACGACTCGCTCACACACAGCATCTCGATCATCAAGGTCCAGGCCGGAGTGGCCGTCCACCTGGCACGCAAGCGCGGCGAGGACGTGCCCCCCGCGCTGCTGGCCATCCAGGAAGCCAGCGGCGACGCCATGCGCGAGCTGCGCGCCACCCTGGAGGTGCTGCGCGCTCCCGACGGCTCCGACGGCGAGGCCCTGGTCAGCGGCCTCGACCGGCTCGACGACCTGGTGGAGCGGGCCCGTTCGAACGGGCTGCCGGCCACGGTGACGATCTCCGGCATCCGGCGGGAGCTGCCGGCCGAAGTGGACCGGGCCGCGTACCGGATCGTCCAGGAAGCGCTCACCAACGTCTCCCGGCACGCCGGCGGTGCGTCCGCGGCGGTGCGCATCGACTACGCGGACGAGGAACTGGTCGTGCAGGTCGACGACGACGGCAAGGCCGACCCGGAGGCGCCGCCCGTGCCCGGCACGGGTCTGCTCGGCATGCGCGAGCGCGTCGCGGCGCTCGGCGGCCGGCTGCGGGCCGGTCCCCGCCCCGAGGGCGGCTTCACCGTACGCGCCGAGCTTCCCCTGGGAGAACCGTCGTGATCCGCGTGCTGCTCGTGGACGACCAGGCGCTCATCCGCGGCGGTTTCCGGGCCCTGCTGGAGATCGAGGACGACATCGAGGTGGTGGCCGAGGCCGTGAACGGCGAGCAAGGCGTCGCGCTCGCCCTTGAGCACCGGCCCGACGTCGCGCTCGTCGACATCCAGATGCCGGTGATGGACGGCATCGAGGCGACCCGGCTGATCGCCGCCGACGAGCGGCTGAGCGGCGTCCACGTCGTGATCCTCACCAACTACGGCCTCGACGAGTACGTCTTCAACGCGCTCCGCGCCGGCGCCTGCGGCTTCATGGTCAAGGACACCGAGCCCGCCGACCTGCTGCAGGGCGTCAGGGTCGCGGCCCGCGGGGACGCGCTGCTGTCCCCCTCGATCACCCGCCGCCTGATCGGCGAGTACGTCGCCCGCCGCCCCGAGTCCGCGCCCGAGGGGCTCGACGTGCTGACCAACCGCGAGCGCGAGGTCACCGCGCTGGTGGCCCGCGGCCTGTCCAACGACGAGATCGCCGCCCACATGGTGATCAGTCCGACCACCGCGAAGACGCACGTCAGCAGGGCGATGACCAAGCTGCACGCCAGGGACCGCGCCCAGCTCGTGGTGTTCGCCTACGAATCCGGCCTCGTCACTCCGCGGCGCGGCTGATCGCGTGCCGGTGCGGCCGCGACCACGAGCGTCGTCACTCGGGGATCGCCCCGAACACCCCCGCCGGCCGGCCGGGGACGTCCGCGGCTGAACCATCGCTCAGGCGGCGATGGGCGAGTAGGCACTGGCGTCGCCCTTGCGGACCACGCTGGTGTCACCGTTGATGCCGATCGGGATGTCGCCGGCCAGTGTGATCCGGTGGAGAAGCCGGGGCAGGTCGTCGTAGTCCGCGACGGCGTAGTGCTGGGTGGCCCGGTTGTCCCAGATGGCGATGTCGCCGACGCGCCAGTTCCACCGCACCGTGTTCTCCAGGCGGGTGACGTGCCGCTGCAGCAGGGCGAACAGATCGTGGGAATCGGCGCTGCTCAGGCCCGTGAACGACCTGACGAAGTGGCCGAGCAGCAGGGACGGCTCGCCGGTCTCCGGGTGGATGCGGACGACGGGGTGCTCGGTCTCGAACTCGCTGCTCCGGAACTCCTCGCGATACTCCTGCTCCTTGACGTCGATCCCGCCGATCTGCGGGCGCTGCGCCGCGTAGTCGTACAGGTTCGAGTGCACCGCGCGCAGTTGTCCCACCAGCGCCTGCAGACCGGGGTGCAGCCGCCGGTACGCCTCCACCGTGTTGGCCCACACCGTGGTCCCGCCGTAGGGCGGCAGCGTGATGGCGCGCAGCACGCTGATCGCCGGGATCCGGTCGACGAAGGTCACGTCCGTGTGCCAGCTGTTGGCCTTGCCCTGCTCGGAGTCGATCGGGAGCACGGCCTCACCGTCGCCGGTCACCGTCGGGTGCGGCTTGGTGACGGTGCCCAGCAGCCTGGTGAACGCGTGCTGGTCGGCGTCGGTGGCATGCTGCTGGTCGCGCAGGAAGACCACACGATGGCGCAGCAGCGCGGCGCGCAGCTCGGCGACCGCCGCCGCGTCGGCGTCGCCGCCCACGCGGATGCCGCCGACGACCGCGCCGATCACGCCGCCGACCTGTGTGACGTCGATGTGCTGGTAGGAGCCGTCGGCGACGACGGGCGCCTCGTGGTCATGGAGCTGAGTCATTCCCTGACACCTTTCGATGGGCGATGTACGAGTGGCCTCATCACAGCGTGTGCCGAGAAAAATATAATGTCAACTATTCCTACATGTTTACTAGGGATTTTTCCCGCGCTCGACCCGGGAACCCCTCTCGCCACGGGACGGCGCCATCGGTCAGGCGAGGCCCTCCGCTCGACCGGCGCGGGGGACCCGGTGGGTGCCGGGTCCCCCGCGCCGCCGATGACCGGGACGTGAGCGCTCTCCACGGCGCCCGGCGTGTGCCTGTGGTGGCCGGCGTCGCCGTCGTCTCGCGCGGCCACCCTCCGGCATGGCGATGACGGGACCGCCCTCATGCGGGAGCTGCGAGCTCCCTAACGGGCGAGGCCCGCGGCCCAGTCGGCCACGGTCGTCACGTCCGCCTGAGAGGGGAAGACCTTCTCGGTCAGCACCCGGTGCACCTCGGGATCGGCGTCGAGGCAACCGTCGGCCAGGACGGTGAGACCGAAGTCCAGGTCGGCCGCCTGGCGGAGGGTGGACAGCACGACGCCGCTGGTGGCGATGCCCGTCAGCACCAGGTGGTCGATCTCGCCCGCCCGCAGGACCATCTCCAGGTCGCTGCCGGCGAAGGCGCTGACGCGGCGCTTGGTCACGACGATGTCCTCGGGCCGCGGAGCCAGGTCGGGATGGATCTGGGTGGCCTCGTCGTTCGCGGGCATCCGGCCGCCGAGTGCGAGCGCGCCGAACATCTTGTTGCGGGCACTGACCTCGGGGTAGTTCGCGCGGAATCCGACGACCACGTAGACGACCGGAAGGCCGGCCGCGCGGGCGGCCTCCGTGGCCGTGCGCAGGCGCGGAAGGTAGTCAGGATCCGGGTATCGGTCCACGACGACCCGCTGAACATCCATCACGAGCAGAGCGCTCTGCGACACTGCCGTCCCCTCTCCGATCGGGTTCGTACGGTCGAAATCATCCATATTGGGCGCAATCTGGGCGTTCATCCTATTCCTGCCCGGGTCCGCGGCGGACGGCCGTCAGTCGAAGGTGACCACGACCTTCTCCGCGGCGCCGGGGGTGGAGGCGAGGGTGAGGGCGCGCTCGGCCTGCGCGAACGGGATGGTGTCGCTGACGATGAGCGCGTACTTCTCCCAGTTCTCGGCGATGTCGCGGGTGACCTCGAAGATCTCGGTGGGGTAGCCCATGGAGAGCACAATGGTCAGCTCGGTGGTGAGGATCGAGCCGAAGTCCAGCTCGACCGGCTTCTTGTGCACGGCCACGATACCGAGCGTGGCACCCTGCCGGGCCGTGGCCGTCACCGTCTGGATCACCACGGGGGCGCCGGCGGCGTCGAGGTAGATGTCCGTGCCGGACCGCTCGCCCTGGGCGAAGCTCGGGGGCGCCTGGCCGTGCAGCTCGATCAGCCGCTTGGCGACATCCTCCTCGGCGGAATTGATCACCGCGTCGGCGCCGATCTTGAGTGCCTTGTCCAGGCGGTTGGGAACGATGTCGACGACCACGACATGGGCGCCGCGGAGCTTGTAGCCGATCGCCGCGCCGAGGCCGATGGGACCCGCGCCGAAGACGACGACCTTGTCGCCGGCCTTGGGCCGGGTACGGTTGACCGCGTGCCGGGCGACCGCCATCGGCTCGTTCAGCGCCACGACGGGGAACGGGATCTCCTTCGGGACGGTGACCAGGTGGGTGCCGACCTTCGCGTCCCTGACCGCGACGTACTCCGACAGGCCGCCCTGCGCGCCGCCGCTGCCGATGATGCCGTCGCCGGCCGCCATGGGGTTGAGCACGACATGGTCGCCCACCTCCAGCCCCTCCACCTCCGCGCCCACCTCGGCGACCTCGCCGGCCGGCTCGTGTCCCAGCGGCGTGGCGCCCTGCCGCGGCGGGATGCCTCCGATCGCGATGTAGAAACCGTCGGAGCCGCAGATGCCGCAGGCCCGCATCTTCACCAGAACGTCGCGCGGCCCGATCTCGGGGCGCTCCACGTCGAGCACCGCCGTCTGTCCCGGCCCTGTGACCATCACCGTCTTCATCGACATCCTCCGTAGTCACCAACGATCACTAAATCGTGTTAGTTGCCTGATGCGGTAGCGTACACGTGGGAGAAGAGTTTGAGGAGGTGCCGTCGATGCCGGGCACGGGGCGCGCGACCATGCGAGACGTCGCCCAGGCGAGCGGGGTCTCGCGGACCACCGTGAGCTTCGTGCTGAACGACACGGCCGACCAGACCATCCCCGAGACCACCCGCGAACGGGTACGCCGCGCCGCCGAGGACCTCGGCTACGTGCCCCACTCCATCGCCCGGGCGCTACGCGAAGGCGCGTCCCGGATCGTCGTGCTCGAAGCCGGCGGCCTACCCCGCGGCCACAGCCTGGAGAGTTTCATCGACGGCCTCGACGAAGAACTCTCCGCGGCCGGGCACGGGCTGCTCGTCTCCTACGGCGACCGGTCCCGCGCGTCCACCCGCACCGTCCTCGACGCCGTCTCGCCACGGGCCGTCATCGACCTGCCCGCGCTTTACTCCCGGCCGGACCGGGACGTCGCCGACGGCGGCTGGATCGACGGCCTCGCCGCCCACGCCATGACCCAGGTCTCCTACCTGCGCTCGCGCGGCCACCTCGTGATCGCGACCGCGGTACCCACCCGGCCCGACCCGATCATGGCGCTGCTGGACGGGCACGTCCGCGCGGCGGCCCGCGAGCTCGGCATGCCGGAGCCGCGGTCGCTCCCCGTGGACGAGACCGGCGCCACCGCGCCGGATCTGCGGGCGGTGACCCGCGACGCGCCCATCAGCGCGGTGGCCGCGCTCACCGACGACCTGGCGCTCGGCGTGCTCGCGGCGATGGCGGACCTCGGCCTGACCGCCCCGCGAGACCTCGCGGTCATCGGCTTCGACGACACCCGGCACGGGTCGCTCTGGCGGCCGGCGCTCACCACCGTGCACATCGACGCCCGGGCCTACGGCCGGCGCACCGCCCGCGCCGCGCTGGGGCTGCCGGCGGGCGACTCCATGCCGGCGCCCGCACGCGTGATCCAGCGCGCCTCGGCCTGAGCCGGGTTCGCCCGCCGGGCCCGGCGAACACCGGCGAGCGAACCGTCCCCCGGCCGGGACGCCCCTGACCACGGGGAGCCCCGCCCCGGAACCCCGTCAGATCAGGAGCAGGGTCTTGCCCAGGGCACCGCGCGACTCGATCGCGGCGTGCGCGTCCGCGGCGCGCTCCAGGGGGAAGGTCTGCCCGATGATCGGCCTGATCCGGCCCGCCGCCGCCTCCGACATCACCCGCTCGGCCCACCCCCGCATCTTCGGCCCGAAGCCGAAGAGCTGCTCGATCCCGATCACCTCGACTCCGCGCCGTCGCGCCTGAGCAGGATCGATCACCGTGACCTCACCGCTGGAAGCGCCGTGGACGGAGAAGCGACCGCCGTCCGCCGCCACCTCGAACGCGGCCTGGCCGATCTCTCCGCCGACCCCGTCGAACACCACGTCGGGACCCGCGCCGCCGGTCGCCTCGCGTACCCGCTCCGCCCAGTCCGGATCGGAGTAGTCGGCCACGGCATCCGCACCCAGGTCGCGGACCAGGTCCAGCTTCCGCGCGCCGCGCGCGGCTCCGACGACCCTGGCACCGGCCGCCCGAGCCAGCTGCACCAGCAGGGTCCCGACACCGCCGCCCGCCGCCTCGACCAGCACCCACTCCCCGGGCAGGATCCGAGCTCCCTCGACCAGCCCCAGCGCGGTGCTGCCGTCGGTGTGCAGGGCGGTGGCCTCGGGCAGCCCCAGCCCTTCCGGCACCGGGATCAGGTTCTCCACGACGGCCACCGCACGCTCGGCGAATCCGCCGGTCTCCCCGACATCGGCGATGACGCGCCGTCCGGACCAGCTCGGATCCACGCCCTCCCCCACCGAACGCACCCGGCCGGCCACCGTACCGCCCGGCACGTACGGCAGCGCGGGCCTGCTGTGCCACCGGTCGGTACCACGCCGGATCTGCGTCTCGACGAACGTGACGCCCGCGACCGCTACGTCGACCACCACCTGTCCCGGTCCGGCGACCAGATCCGGCGCCTCGCCCGGAACCAGCACCTCGGGACCTCCGAACCGCGTCGCCCACACCACTCGCACGTCAACCGCTCCCCTGCGCTCACCTTGTCCGACACCGGCGCAGAGAAGTCTTCAACCTCAACCGCGGTCGAGGTCAAGCTGATCTCGGCGGGGACGGGCGGGTCGAAGGTCGTTGCCGAACCGGCAACGGGTTTCGCGGGTTTCCGGGCCCCGATCTCATGATGGAGCGAAGCACTTCGATTCAGGGGGATTCATGTCGCGGGCAGTTCAGGCCGGGGAAACACACCGTATGGTTCCTTCCCCGGCGGGCCGGACCCATCTGGTGGAGCAGGGCACCGGGCCGCTGGTGCTGTTGGTGCACGGGTTTCCGGAGTCCTGGTACTCCTGGCGCCACCAACTGGCGGCGTTGGCCGCGGCCGGATACCGGACGGTGGCCGTGGACGTGCGCGGATACGGCCGCTCGTCCAAGCCGGAGGGGGTGGCGGCCTACCGGATGCTGGAACTGATCGAGGACAACGTCGCGGTGGTGCACGCCCTCGGCGAGGAGACCGCGATCATCATCGGTCACGACTGGGGGTCGAACATCGCCGCCAACAGCGCCCTGGTCCGGCCGGAGGTGTTCACCGCGGTCGGGCTGCTGAGCGTCCCCTACGCACCGAGGGGCGGGCCCCGGCCCAGCGAGGTCTTCGCCCGGATGGGCGGCGAGGAGGAGTTCTACGTCAGCTACTTCCAGAAGCCCGGCCGGGCCGAGGCCGAGATCGAACCGGACGTCCGCGGCTGGCTGGCCGGGTTCTACGCCGCGCTCTCCGGCGACACCATGCCCGCCTCCGGCATGCCCGACCCTCATTTCGCCACCCGCGGCGGCACGCTCCGCGAGCGGTTCCCCACCGGCCCGCTGCCGTTCTGGCTCAGTCAGGACGACCTGGACGTCTACGCCGGAGAATTCGAACGCACCGGCATGAGCGCGGCACTCAACCGCTACCGGAACATGGACCGGGACTGGGAAGACCTCGCTCCTTGGGACGCGGCCCCCATCGCCGCGCCGTCGGTGTTCATCGGCGGCGCCCTGGACGCCTCCACCACCTGGCTGACCGACGCGATCGACGCCTACTCCGTCACTCTGCCCGGACTCGTCTCCTCTCATCTCCTCGACGGTTGCGGCCACTGGATCCAGCAGGAACGCGCCCATGAGGTCAACCAGATCCTGACCGGCTGGCTCGCGTCCCTGCCCACCTGAACCGCTCCGCCGCCCGTGCCCGGACCGGCAAAAGCTGTTCAGCGCTGCTTGAGGCGGAGTGCTTCTTTACGGGCCTCGACCTGGACGGACTGCTCGCGCTCCAGCCACGCCGGGTTCTCCGCTTTCAGAGCGTCGATCTCAGCGGTGGTGAGCGGTCCGGTGATTCCGCCTCTGAGCAGGCCGGCGACGGAGACCTTGAGCTTCGCGGCGATGACCTGCTTGGTGTGCGGGCCGTTGCGGCGCAGGTCGGCGAGCCAGGCGGGTGGCGTCGACTGCAGCTCGTTCAGCTCGTCCCTGGAGACGAAACTTGCCTGGAACTCGGCGGGAGTGGCCGAGAAGGGGACGCCCAGCTTCTTGGCCGCGGTCACGGCCTTCATCGTCTGGACGGTCTTCGGCTTGGGCGAGGTCATGGCGTCAAGAGTAGTCAGCCGAAACGGGTTCCCTTGACATCGGTACCCTGAGGACGTGACTGATGGAGAGACCGGCAGGGTGTTTCGACTGGCGTACGTGCCCGGGGTAACGCCCGCGAAATGGGTCAGCGTCTGGACCGAGAGAATGCCCGGCGTGCCGATCGCCCTGGTCGCGGTCCCCGCGGCCGAGGTGGTGGGACTCCTGCGGAACGGCGGCGCCGACGCCGGATTCGTCAGGCTGCCGGTCGACAGGGACGGGCTCAGCGTGATTCCTCTCTACGCGGAGACCACGGTGGTCGTGGCGCCCAAGGACCACGCGGTGGCCGCCGCCGACGAGGTGGCCGTCGCCGACCTCGCCGACGACGAGGTGTTCCATCCTCTGGACGACACCGTCGAGTGGACGGTCCGGCCCGGGCTGCCCGCGTTCACCCGCCCGGCCACAACGGCGGACGCGGTCGAGCTGGTGGCGACCGGCGCGGGGATCCTCCTGGTTCCGCAGTCGCTGGCACGCCTCCACCACCGCAGGGATCTCACTTACCGGCCGGTGCCGGACGGGCCGCAGTCTCAGGTCGCGCTGGCCTGGCCCGCGGACGCGACCACCGACCTGGTGGAGGATTTCATCGGCATCGTCCGCGGCCGTACGGTGAACAGCTCGCGGGGCCGTACCCCCGACTCCCCCGCGAAGAAACCGGCACAGCGGCAGGCGCAGAGGCAGGCGCAAAAACCCGCGCAGAACGGCTCCGGCCGCCGGGCCACGCCGGCCGGCCGTAACAAAAAGGGCCACCGGCCTCGGTGACCCGCGGGCAGGTGTGAAGACGCGCCGTCACCCCGACGATGGTCGGAGAAGCCGAGGCCACGGGCGGCGAACAAGGCACTGAGGTCGCACAGCACCCGCCGAGGCCACGGGCGGCGGGCAAGGCGCTGAGGTCGCACAGCACCCGCCGTGTCCGCTCGGCGACGACCTCGCCGGTGACGGGATCGTGCGGCTCCGTGCCGGGACGCCGAGGGATCGGCGGACGTCGGCAAGGCCGCCGTTCTCCTTGCCCGGATCGCCCTGAACCCATGGTGTCCCTCGGGTTCGCCGCGTCCGATCCCCCGGTCGGCGGCCCCGTCCGTCGAGTTCCGGCTCACTTCCGAGACGCCGTCGACGTCGCCCGCCCGGTATAGACCGGCCGCGGCAACGGCCGTTGTTGTTGCGAATCCGATATAGAGCCGTATAGATCAGGCTTTAACTTCTGTTTACCCTGACAGCCTGAGATCCCTACATAAGGGATTTATCAACCGCCCAAGGCCGCCAACCGGTATAGACCAGCCACCCTCAACAGCAAGGCGGTAAGCGAGATGAGCAAGAAGATCGCCGGGGCGGTCGATCCCCTGGCCGTGTGAACTCCCCCACCACCCCGTCAGGAAGCTGCAGCGTCGAGCGGGTTCGCCGGACATGTCCGATCAATGCCCGAACGCGGTCCGTGCTGGAGGTATGCGGTACCCCGATTCAAGGATTGACGTGAAGATCTCGTTCCTATCGGCGAAGCGCGAGCGGAGGAGGGACCGTGGCGCACGTCGGCGGCCTCGGGCCCGCGCGATCTCCGCTTTGACCACCGGTGCCCTCCTCGCCACATCCCTCACCGGTGTCACGGCGAACACCGCACAGGCCGACAGGGCGTCGACCGCGGCGGCATCGCCCCGGATCGTTCCTCTCCCGGTTTCGACGAGCGCCGCGGCCGAGAGCGTCAATCTCGCCCTCCTGCCGGGAGCGGTCGCCTCCGCCAAGTCTCAACGTATGACCAGGCCCGATGCGACGTACGCGCCCGCCAACGCCGTCGACGTCTTCGTCCACAACGGTTGGACCTCGAACTACGCGTCGGTCGGGAACGGCTATGACCCGGCTCAGGACTGGTTCCAGGTCAAGCTGGCCGAGCCCGCCCCGGTCCACGAGGTGTTCAGCCGCTGGACGTCGCCGGCCAAGCCGACGGAGTACGACCTGCAGGTCTCCACGGACGCCGGCTGTCAGACGTGGTCAACGGTCGCCCACGTGGTGAATCCGAGCGACAGGGATTCGCAGGTGATCGATCGCAAGGACCCGATCTCCTGCGTCCGGATGCAGGCCCTGGCCACGAATTCCACGACCGGATACACGATCAACGAGTTCGAGGTGTGGTCCGGCCCCAAGCCGGCGCCGGTCGTGGGTCACATCATTCCCGTGCCGGTGCGGCAGACGCCCGGCACCGGTCAGCCGTGGGAGCTCACGGCCGAGTCCCGGGTCGTGGTCTCCGGCGGTGGCCTCGCCGCCACGGCGGAGATTCTTGCGGGCTACCTGCGGCCGGCCACCGGGTACGAACTCCCCGTGGTGACAGGTTCCGCCACCGCCGCCGACATCGCCCTCACCCTCGCGCCGGTGCCCGGCCTTCCACAGGGCAACGAGAGCGCCGCGGCCGAAGGCTACTCCCTCACGGTGTCACGTACGGGCGTGAGCGTCGTGGCCCCGAAGGCGCACGGCCTGTTCAACGGCTTTCAGACCCTTCGGCAGTTGTTGCCGGCGGCGATCCACTCGCCTTCCGCCGGCGTGGGGCCGTGGACGGCACAGCCCATAACGGTGGTGGACTATCCGCGTTATGCGCATCGAGGTCTCCAGCTCGACCCTGCCCGCAACTTCCTGACGGTGGCCGAGGTAAGGTCCATGATCGATCAACTGGCGGCGTTGAAGGGCGACCGGCTGCACCTGCACCTGACCGACAGCCAGTCCTGGCGTCTGGAGATCAAGGGCTACCCTGCGCTGGACGGCACCGGGTGCAACGGAGCGAACTGCCTCGCGGGTTTCTACACGCAAGAGGACTTCAAGGGCCTGGTCACGTACGCGGCCGATCGGTTCATCGAGATCGTCCCCGAACTGGAGGGTCCGGCCCATGCCACGGCGGCGGTCACGGCCCTGGGCGGCCGCGCGGTCATGGGTTGCCAAGGCCAGACCCAGAACGACCGGTTCTGCACCGATCCGAACGACCCGGCCAGCGCGCGGGCCCTCGCGTTCTGGAGAGACGCGATCGCACAGCTTGCCGCGATCTCTCCCTCACCCATCCTCCACATCGGCGGGGACGAGGCCATCGGGATGCTCCACGAGGACTACAAGTGGTGGATCCGGCAGATGGAGATCATCGTCAACGACAACGGCAAGCGGTTGATGGGCTGGAACCCAGCGCTGGAGGGATACGCACCGAATTCCACCTCCATCAACCATTACTGGTCCGACTACACCGGCGGTGGGCCCGCTCTCATCAAGCCCGAGTGGTTCAACCAGGGCCGGGACGTCATCGTGACCCCGGAATACAACGCCTATCTCGACTTCGGATATGACGGATCCCCCGGCAGGACGCCGCGGACGGAACTGCTCCAGTCCTACTCGTGGGACCCGGAGTGGGTGTACGAAAAGTACCGGTCGGTCTGGGCGCAACCCGCCTACGGCGGGCCGAAGGCGGAGGACGTCCTCGGTATCGAGGCGCCCATCTGGGGCGAGCAGCTGCGTGGGCCGGCCACGAACGAGTACATGGTCTTCCCGCGGCTGGCCGGGATCCTCGAAAAGGCCTGGTCGCCCAAAGCGCTCACCCAGGACTACGACGCGTATCGGCAGCGGCTCAGCGTGGCCGGACCCCGGTGGGCGTTCGCGAACGTGAACTACGGGACCGTATCCCAGGTCACCTGGGGCACGGCGGCGATGGGGACGGTCGCCCGTTTCGGCGTGGACAGGACCCTGCGTGACGCACCCCTGGCGCGTATGGCCGCCGGTTCGATTCCGCCCAGTGAGGTCACGGCCGTGATCGACTGGGGCGACGGCTCCCCGGCGGAGCCGACCGGCGTCGCGGGACGCGATTACGTGGCGAGCCAGCGGCAGGGGCGAAGCCTGATGTCGGTCAGCGGGAGCCACACCTATCCGGCGGACCAGGTGTACCACGGAACCGTCACCTACAGTCACCGGGACCAGACCTGGGTCGTGCCGTTCACGGCGACCGGCGTCCCGTCCTGCACGAAGACGATCACCGGGCCCCACTCCGGCCCGTTGACCGTCTCCTCGGGTGTCACGTGCCTCGATGAGGCGACGATCACCGGGCCCGTGACCGTGCGTACGGGTGCCGGGCTTTACGCGTCCGGGTCCGAGGTGCGCGGCCCGCTGTCGTGCGCGGGGAACTCCCCCGCGCCGAGCGACGCCGGCCGGCCCAACACCGCGTCCGGCCCGAAATCGGGGCAGTGCGCCAGGCTGTAGACGGACGAAACGACCGGCCGAGGCGTCAAGCCCGGTCGGTGAACGCCGGTCACGGCGGTCCTCCCGCATTCGTGAGACGGGGAGGGCCGCCGTGACCGGTCAGGCACGGGCGCCGTGGGCCCGGAAGGTGGCTCCTCCCGACGCGGGAAGGCGCCACAGCACTCGCGGAGGTGAGTGATCGCGTCCCCATGATCCTCCAGGGCGTAGCCATCGATCTTCTCGCCGGGAACGCGACGCGCGTAGGCTCGAAGTAACCGACAGTCACTTCGTGGATCTACTTCACTCGGACGGCGAACCATGGCCAACAGTGAGCACACATGCGAGCTTCATCTCCGGATGGCCGGCGAACCTCACACCATGATGCTGCGTCTGCACGGCAACATGCCCACCGAGGACGATGTGGCGGCGTGGATGAAGGAGGGTTCGGTGATTCAGCTCCAGGTCTCCGAAACCGGAGTCCAGGCTCCGCACACCATGTTGGTGAACTTCGGCAGCGTCGTCTTCGCGTGGCTCACGCCGGACAACCCCGGCAGAGGCGTGGATCTGTAAGTCGGTGCGGGGCCGCCTCCGGAGGGCCGGGGATCATGAGTCACAGGTGCGACGAACTGTGATCATGAGTTTTACCTGCCCGAACGCCACCGCTTCTCCCCCGTGGTCAGGGCGGATCCTGTTCAGGCGTACGGGTCGCCGAGCGCGCCGGCGAGGGCGTTGAAGCGGGCGAGCATCCTGCCGACCAGCCGGACGTCCTCCGTCGGCCAGGTGGCCAGGAGCGCGTGGAAGCGCTGCCTGCGGCCGGACCTGGCGCGATCGAGCCGCTGCCGCCCCTCGTCGGTGAGATCCAGCAGGTGGGCGCGGCCGTCCACCGGGTCGGGCTCGCGCTCGATCAGCCCCAGCTCCTGCAACACCTTCAACTGGCGGCTGATGGTCGCCTTGCCGACGCCGAAGTAGGCGGCCAGGTCGGTGGAACGTGCCGGAGCGACCTCGCAGATGCGCACCAGCAGACTGTAGGCACCGGCCTCCAGCCCGGGGTGCACCGCGCGGCCTATCTCGGCGGACAGCGCGCGGGAACGCCGGAAGAGCACGCCGAGCTGGTGCTCGACCGCGCAGTAGGCTTCGAACTCCTCGCTGGAGGCGATCGCCGCTGTCTCGGTCATCGTGCTCCTCCCTCCTTACCGGTTCGGCGTCGATTCTTGGGGTTGGCCGCGTGGACGGTCAGGACGGCGGGAGTTCCCCTTGGACCGCCTGGATGTCGAGTTCGACCTTCAAGGTGGCTCCGATCAGGGAGATGCCCGCCTGCACCACCTGGTTGTAGTTCATCGCGAAGTGCTCCCGGTGCAGCTCGGTGGTCGCGCGGAACGCGGCCCGCAGGCCGCCCCACGGGTCGGGGCTGGTGCCGAGATAGCTCAGGTCGAGGTCCACCGTCCGGGTTATCCCGGCCATGTTGAGGTCTCCGCGCAGCGTCCACCGGTCCGGTCCCGCCGCGGACAGCCCGGTGCTCCGATAGAAGATCGTCGGATGCGTGGCGACGTTGAGGAAGTCGGCCGAGCGCAGGTGGTCGTCGCGCGTGGAATTGCCGGTGTCGATCGACGCGGCATCGATCTCGGCGACGACACGGGACGCCTCGGCGACCGTGCCGATCTCCATGCGGCCGCGGAAACGAGCGAAACGGCCGTGCACGCTGGACAGTCCGAGGTGCTGCGCGGTGGCGGCGACCTTGGAGTGGGCGGGGTCGATAGTCCACACGCCGGGCGGCGGCAGTTCCACGCCGCCCTGCCGCGTGAGCACGATGGTGCCCAGCTCGGCGGTGCCGGAGGCGGTCGCTATGGCGGTGAAGGCGACGGGCGTGTAACCGACCGCGGTGACGACGGCGGTGTAGACGCCGGGCACGAGCGGGGCGGTGACCACTGTGCCTTCGGCGTCCGCCTCGGCCCGCACCACTTGGTTGCCGAACCCGTCGGTCGCGGTGATGACCGCGTGCTGTACCGCCCAGCCGTCTTTCGTGCGCACCACGGCGTGCAGGCCGTGCGGCCCTGAACGCGTGCTTTCCGAGGTTTGAGGGCCTGTGTACATGGACGTTCCTGCTTTCACTTCAACTGGGACGGCTGCGCCGGGACGGGGCCGTTGTGGGCCGCTCCGGGCCGCTCCCCGTCCGCGGGCGTGAACGCTCACGGGCGGGGAGGCGGTCCGGTGTACCTGGGATCATTCGGCGTGGCCGAGCCAGAGGTCGTGGTCGTCGCTGTCCTGCCCTGCCAGGTTGATGGCACTGGCCACGGGTGGGTAGCCGGTGGCGATGACGGTGTACTGGCCGCTGGTGAGGTCGGCGAACGCGTACTCGCCGTCTTCGCCGGTGGTCGCCGTGCCGACGACGTTGCCGGCGGTGTCGAGAAGTGTGACCCGGGCGTCGGCGAGCGGGCGGACGCTGTTCTGGACGCGGATGGTGCCGTGCAGCCGGGCGCCGGCCTGGAGGACGACGTCCTGGGTGGTGTGTCCGGTGCCGACCTCGACCGGTACCGCCGTCGGACGGTAGGCCCCGGCGCTGACCGCGATGGTGTACGTGCCGGCGACGACGCCGCTGAAGACGAAGGTGCCGTCGTCGAGGGTGGCGCCCCTGGTGACCAACTCGCCGCGCACGTCGGTGACGATGACCATCGCCTGGGCGACGGCCCTGCCGTCCGCGTCGCGCACGGTGCCGGTGAGCTTGCCCGAGCTGGCCAGGATCAGGTCGAAATCCAGCGGCTGGTCGCCGACGGCCAGGGTCGCGACCTGCGGGTCGTGCTGGGGGGTCGAGGCGATCAGCACGTACGTGCCGCCCACCGGGGTTCGCACGCTGTACGAGCCGTCGGCCTGCGTGACCGTACGTCCGACCTGTTGGCCGCGCACGTCGATCAGGGTGAGGGCCGCCTGGTTCACCGGCGTGCCGTCGGAGCCCCGGATGAAGCCGCGGATTCCGCTGCCGCCGCCGAGGTCCTGCGGATCGGTGGCGCCCGCCGACGCGTACGCCATGTTCGGGACGCGGAGCGGCGCGGTGGTGGGGCCGTTGAGCATCCTCTGGGCATCGACCTGGCCGTTGCCGTTCTGGTGACCGGCGCCCACGGAGACCAGTTCCCTCGGGTGGCCCTGGGCGTGGCGGCCGGCCATCGTGCCGCTGTCCGAGGGGGTGCCCGCGTCGGTGGCGGGCGCGTCGGTGGCTGAGCTGCGCAGCGGGACCTCCTTGATGAACAGCACCACGATCAGGGAGAGCAGTGCCAGCGGCGCGGCGTACAGGAAGATGTCTCCGACGCCGTGGCCGAAGGCGCTCTTCACGACCTCCCGCACCGGAGGGGGCAGCTCGGACAGCACCGGGATGGTGCCGTCGCCGCCACCGGAGCCGGGCAGGCCCAGCTTGGTCAGGCCGTCGCTGGTGTAGACGGCGACGCGGTTGGCCAGGACGGCGCCGAGCGCGGCGACGCCGGCCGTGCCGCCGAGCGTGCGGAAGAACACGACGACGGAGCTGGCCGCGCCGAGGTCCTGCGTCCGGACCTGGTTCTGCACGGCCAGGACGAGGTTCTGCATCGTCATGCCGACGCCCGCGCCGATGAGGAACATGTAGATCGCGATCTGCCAGTAATCGGTGTCGAACCGCAGCATGCCGGCGAGGACGAACCCGGCCGTCAGGCAGATGCCGCCGATGATGAGGAAGATCTTCCAGCGGCCGGTGCGGGTGATGATCTGTCCCACGATGGCCGACGTCAATGCCAGACCGAAGATCAGCGGCAGGGTCATGATGCCGGCCATCGTGGGCGACTCGCCCCGGGCGAGCTGGAAGTACTGGCTGAGGAACGTCGTGACGCCGTACATGCCGATACCGACGAGCAGGCTGGCCACCACCGACAGGCTGATCGCCCGGTGGGCGAACAGGCGCATCGGCACGAGCGGCTCCTTCGCCCGGAGCTCCACGAAGACGAAGAGCAGGGCGAGGACCACCGAGCCGCCGACCATCGCACCGGTCTGCCAGGAGAGCCAGTCGTACTTGCTGCCGGCGAAGGAGACCCAGATCAGGAGGAGCGAGGTCGCCGCGGAGAACAGTACGGCGCCGGTCCAGTCGATCGAGACCTCTCGCTTGACCACGGGGAGGCGGAGGGTCCTCTGCAGCACGATCAGCGCGATGACGGCGAAGGGCAGGCCCACGTAGAAGCACCACCGCCAGCCGAGCCAGTCGGTGTCCACGATGACGCCGCCGATCAGCGGGCCCGCGACGGTGGCGAGGGCGAAGACCGCGCCGATGTAGCCGGAGTACCGGCCGCGTTCCCGCGGCGAGATCATCGCCGCCATGATCACCTGGACCAGGGCGGTGAGACCGCCCACGCCGATGCCCTGGATGACCCGGGCGCTGATGAGCAACCCCGCGTTGGGGGCCAGACCGCCGAGCGCCGAGCCGACCACGTAGATGATCAGGCCGAGCTGGACGAGGACCTTCTTGCTCACCAGGTCGGCGAGCTTGCCCCAGATGGGGGTGGTGACCGTGGTGGCGAGCAGTTCGGCGGTGATGACCCAGGAGTAGGTGGCCTCGGTCGCGTGTAGATCGGCGATGATCGTAGGCAGCGCGTTCGACACGACGGTCGCGGACAGGATGGCCACGAAGAGACCGAGCAGTAGCCCCGACAGCGCTTCCAGGACCTGCCGATGCGTCATCGGGACGGCCGAGCCAGGTGGAGCCTCCTGGGCTTCGGCCGATACTGCGGTTGTCATCGAATTCCTTTCACTGTTCGGGCCGTGCGTGAGGGATGCTCCAGACGGGCAGAGGCGAGCGTCGAAGCTCGCCTGGAGCCTGGCGGGGGGTTGGAGCGGCGGGGGGCCTGGCCTCGTGCTTCCAGGGCGGGCGCATGCCTGCCGGTTACCGACCGATCGACCTGTCAGGAGGAGCGTCGGACCTGAGCCGGAGGGGGCTGAGCTGCGGCTGCGCCGGTCTTGAGCACCACGAAGGCGCTCTTCGGCCGGACAAGCAACTCCTCCCGGAGACCGTGGGGTCGGCACCTCCATCTGGCTGCCCGATGCAATATATATGCTTGCCTCAGGCAACTTTGTGGGGGGTATATGACTTTTTGTCCGATCTTGTGGCCATCGCCTCCCGGCACCCCGGCGGTGCGGACGCCGGAGAGCCTGCTCTCCGGTCGACGGCGGCGCCCGTCCGGGACCGGCCGTCCGCTGCTCCACCCCTGGTCACATCGCCGCAGCGCCGCCGGCGGGTCAGATTTGAGAGGGGCGTGACCGGGAGGCGATCTTCTTCGGCCGCTCGGCGTCCGAGGCCGAGTACGGCCCGCTCCGGCGAGGCGACGATGTGGCGGACATCACTGGCCACCGGCCCTGCGCCGAACGAGGACCGCGGGGTCCACCTGGAGGAAGTCAGGGTGAGCCGTCTCTCTGCTCTCCGACTCCGGCGTACTCCTGGAAGGCGTCGCCCGTCTCCTCGGTCACAGCGGCACCGCCATGACCGAAGCCGTCTACCGCAAGCAACTCCGCCCGGTGCTGCTCGACGGAGCCGAAGCCATGGACCGGATCGTCACGTGATCAATCCGTTGGAACTACCCGGAGCCACGGAGCGATCATTCGAAGGATCGAGCCACAACCCAAACGGCGTACTCTTCCGTGGTCACCCCGCACACGGAACGGCCGTCGAGCGACATGGCCAGAAAAGCGGTCAGAAGCCGAAATGCCTTGACCCGCCCATCCTGCGGCACATTGCCGATAGCCAGTACCTTCCGCATATGAAAGCGACCTTCAGGCTGGCTCGTTACGTAAGGGGAAGGCCCCACTGGGCCGAGGTCACCGTTGAGGTGGCACCGGCCGGTCAGCCCGATGTCGTCATGGGGGAAGAAGTATTCGCGTGGCTTCACGTCTCCTACGGACCGAACGCCACCACGCGGGGACCCGCGTACGACGAGTTGAAGGCGAAAGCGGCCGACGGTGCCCGGTACGCCCTTCGGAGGCTCCCGCCAGAAGCACAGCCGGTGAGAGTACTCATCACCGAGATACGCGATTCCCCGGTGGACACCAACGAGGGCGACGTGAAGTTCGCCGCAGCGCATTCGGTCTGGCAGGCGCTCGGTCATGAGCCCGAACACCGCCCGTGGATCACCGATGACAGCATCGTGGTCTTTCCCGAATGACGCCGTCGGCGAAGGCACTTCGGCTCCGAGATGATCGCGAAACCGTCCCACGGGGTACGGACGAAGGCGCTCACCGCACACCCCGCGTCGCGATCGACGTCAGATGCTCTTCACCCGGCGACGAGCCTTGTCAATCTCCATCGCCGGCTCCTCATGAACGAGGCGGACGGCCTCCTCCTCCCGAATCGGCGGCTCATTCCGCGACGGCGTGCTGGTTGATCAGTTCGTCCACCGCTTCCCGGCCGGGAAGTGACGGGCTGGCACCGGGCCGGGTGGTCGCCAGGGCTCCGGCGGCCATCCCCCGGCGGATGGCCGTGGCGGTGTCAAGGCCGCCGGCGAGGGCTGCGCCCAGGGAGCCGGTGAAGGCGTCACCCGCGGCGGTGGTGTCCACCGGGTTGACGGGGTAGGCGGGGAAGTGCCGTGTCTGCTCCGGGGTGACCGAGAGAGCGCCGGCCGCGCCAAGCGTGATCAGCGCATGCCGTACGCCCCGATCGAGAAACCACGCCGCGGCCCGCTCGGCGGATTCGAGGTCGACGACCTCCACGCCGGTCAGAGCGGTGGCCTCGCTCTCGTTGGGTGTGACAACGGAGACGTACGGCCAGACACGGTCAGGCAGCGATTGCGCGGGCGCCGGGTCGAGCACGACCGTCAGCCCGGCCTTCGCGCCCGCCTCCGCGGCGTGACAGGCGACCTCGGTACGGATCTCAAGTTGGAGGAGAAGCACGCTCGCCCTGTCACGGACGGCACGGATGCTCTCGTCCACCATGTCGACGCTCAGGTCGGAGTTGGCGAGGGGTGTGATGACGATGTCGTTCTCGCCCGACGCGTCGACTCTGATGTGTGCGACGCCCGTACGGTTGTCGACGGTGCGGATCTCCGTCGAAGCCACCCCGTAGGAGTGCAGCCCCGCCAACACGATCTCGCTGAACGGGTCTTTGCCGACGCAGCCGGCCAGCCAGGTGGGCGCTCCCCCACGGGCGGCGGCGACCGCCTGGTTCGCGCCCTTCCCGCCCAGGACCAAAGTGACGTCGTCGCCGAGAATCGTCTCTCCTCGGCGGGGCAGCCTGCGGCTGAACGCTGTGACATCCGCGGTGATGCTCCCGACGACGAGGACACCTTTCGGTTTCATCTCGGTCCTCCTATTTCAAGCTGTTTCAGGCATTTCTAACTGAGGGTCGCGGCGTACAGCCGTAGACGGGGTGGGGGGGTGCGCCGGGTTCAGATCCCGATCGGATGCCAGACCGTCTTGGTCTCCAGGAACGCCGTCATCCGGCCGGTGCCCGGATCGGTGATCCAGTCGGCTTTCCCGGGGGCGGGGCGCAGGACGCGTTTGAGGTTCTCGGCGGCGGCCTGCTCACAGGAAACGGCCAATTCGAGCTCCGCGCCGGTGAGGTCGATGGCGTTGACGTCCATGTGGCCCGCCAGCCATGGCGCGATCTCCGCGGCCGAGCCGGTGAGGATGTTGACCACACCACCGGGCAGGTCCGACGTGGCCAGCACCTCGGCCAGCGTGATCGACGGCAGCGGCGCCCGTTCCGACGCGACCACCACGCACGTGTTGCCCGTGACGATCACCGGAGCGATCACGCTGATCAGTCCGAGCAGCGGGTCGGCCTCGGGGGCCACCACGGCGACCACGCCGGTGGGCTCGGTGCTGGACAGGTTGAAGTACGGCCCGGCCACCGGGTTGGCCGATCCACGGATCGTGCCGATCTTGTCCGACCAGCCCGCGTACCACACGAGCCGGTCCACGGCCGCGTCCACCAGCTCGCCGGCCCTGCGCACGCCGACGCCGTCGGCGTCGACGAGCTCGGTCACGAACTGGCTCCGGCGCCCCTCCAGCATCTCCGCGACGCGATAGAGGATCTGACCGCGGTTGTACGCGGTCGCGGCCGACCAGCCGGGGAAGGCCTTCCGCGCGGTGGCCACCGCCTCCCTGGCGTCCTTACGGGAGGCCTTGGACGCGTTCGCCAGGAACTCACCCTTCGAGGAGCTCACGACATATGACCTTCCGCTCTCGGATCGCGGAAACGCGCCACCGATGAACAGCTTGTACGTCTTGCGCACGCCCACGCGCTCACTCATTGCCGCATCGCCTTCTCGCGTTCTTCTGGTACGTAAGCTTTCCGGGGATCACACATCCAGATACGCCTCCAGACCCTGGCGTCCGCCCTCGCGACCGTAGCCGGACTCCTTGTAGCCGCCGAAGGGCGACGTGGGGTCGAACTTGTTGAACGTGTTGGACCAGACGACGCCGGCCCGGAGCCGGGACGCCATCCACAGCATCAGCGAGCCCTTCTCGGTCCAGACGCCGGCCGACAGCCCGTACGGCGTGTTGTTGGCCTTCTCGACCGCCTCCGCGGGAGTACGGAACGTCAGCACGGACAGCACCGGGCCGAAGATCTCCTCCCTGGCGATGCGGTGCGACTGGGCGACCCCGGTGAAGATGGTGGGCGGGAACCAGAATCCCTTGTCGGGGATCGGGCACGCCGGCGACCACCGCTCGGCCCCCTCGGCCTCGCCGGCGTCCGACAGCTCCCGGATCCTGGCGAGCTGGGCGGCCGAGTTGATCGCGCCGATGTCGGTGTTCTTGTCCAGCGGGTCGCCGAGCCTCAGGGTGGACAGCCGCCGCTTGAGGGCCTCCAGCAGTTCGCCGGCGACGGACTCCTGGACCAGCAGCCGGGAGCCCGCGCAGCAGACGTGGCCCTGGTTGAAGAAGATCCCGTTGACGATGCCCTCGACGGCCTGGTCGAGCGCCGCGTCCTCGAAGACGATGTTGGCGGCCTTGCCGCCGAGCTCCAGCGTGACCTTCTTGCGCGATCCGGCGACCGACCGGGCGATCTGGCGGCCGACCTCGGTGGAGCCGGTGAAGGCCACCTTGTCGACGTCGGGGTGGCGGACGAGCGCGCCGCCCGTCTCCCCGGCCCCCGTCACGATGTTCACGACGCCGGGAGGCAGGTCGGCCTGCCGGCAGATCTCCGCGAAGGCCAGCGCTGTCAGCGGCGTGGTCTCGGCGGGCTTGAGGACGACCGTGTTCCCGCAGGCCAGCGCGGGCGCGATCTTCCACGCCAGCATGAGCAGCGGGAAGTTCCACGGGATGACCTGCCCCGCCACGCCCAGCGGCCGGGGGGAGGGGCCGAACCCGGCGTGGGAGAGCTTGTCCGCCCATCCGGCGTAGTAGAAGAAGTGGGCCGCGACCAGCGGCAGGTCCACGTCACGCGACTCGCGGATCGGCTTGCCGTTGTCGAGGGACTCCAGGACGGCGAGCTCACGGGCCCGCTCCTGGATGATCCGGGCGATCCGGAAGATGTACTTGGCTCGCTCGGATCCGGGCATGGCCGACCACACGGTGAACGCCTTGCGCGCGGCCTGGACCGCCCGGTCGACGTCGGCCTCGCTCGCCACGGCGATCTCGGCGAGCACCTCCTCGCTGGCCGGGTTGACCGTCTTCTCGCGGCCCTCGCCGAGAGGCTCGACCCACTCGCCGTTGATGAACAAGCCGTACGACGGCTTGATGTCGATGATGTCCCGCGACTCCGGCGCGGGTGCGTACTCGAACATGGAGGGCCGCCTTAGTCCAGGGTGAAGTAGTCGGGCCCGGCGTACCGGCCGGTGGCCATCTTCTGGCGCTGCATGAGCAGGTCGTTGACCAGCGAGGAGGCCCCGAGCCTGAACCAGTCGGGGTCGAGCCAGTCCGGGCCTGCGGTCTCGTTGACCAGCACCAGATACTTGATCGCGTCCTTGGTCGTCCTGATGCCGCCCGCGGGCTTGACCCCGACCTTCCTGCCCGCCGTACGGAGGAAGTCGCGGACCGCCTCCAGCATGACGAGCGTGACCGGCAGGGTCGCGGCCGGCGACACCTTTCCCGTCGAGGTCTTGATGAAGTCGGCGCCCGCGATCATCGCGAGCCAGGACGCCCTGCGCACGCTGTCGTACGTCGAGAGCTCGCCGGTCTCCAGAATGACCTTCAGGTGTGCGCTGCCGCAGGCGGCCTTGACCGCCGCGATCTGCTCGAAGACCTTGAGGTAGTCCCCCGCGAGGAACGCGCCACGGTCGATCACCATGTCGATCTCGGACGCGCCGTCCGCGACCGCGAGCGCGGTGTCGGCGACCTTGACCTCCAGCGACGACCGGCCGCTCGGGAACGCCGTGGCGACCGAGGCGACCTTCACCCCCGAGGCGCCCAGAGCCTTTACGGCCGTCGCCACCAGGTCGGGGTAAACGCAGACCGCCGCCACCGAGGGGACGGAGGGGTCGGTCGGGTCGGGGTGAATCGCCTTGGCGCACATCGCCTTCACCTTGCCCGGGGTGTCCGCGCCCTCAAGCGTCGTGAGGTCCACCATCCGGATGGCGAGGTCGATGGCCTGCCTCTTGGCCGTGGTCTTGATCGATCGCGTGCCCAACATCGCAGCCCGGGCGTCCGCGCCCACCCGGTCCACACCGGGTAGGCCGTGCAGGAACGCCCGTAGCGTCGAGTTGGACGCGGCGACCTCCGCGAGCGGAGCAGTGGTCATCGTTGCCGACCCCTTCCGGTTCGACCCGCGCCCGCCGCGGTACGCGGCTTGCGCGGTGGTGCTGTCGAGGCCCGCTCGATCAGCTTGGTGTCCAGGATGATGCGCCGGGCATCATCGTTCGCGTACTGGTCTTCGAAGCGGCGCAGCAGTAACCGCATGGCGAGCGCTCCCTGCTCGACCATCGGCCGGTCGACGACGGTCAGCGGCGGCCGCAGCAACGGGCCCGTATCAAGGTCGTCGAACCCGATGAGACTGATCTCGCCGGGAATGTCCGTACGCAGGTCGTGCAAGGCTTTGAGCGCGCCCAGCGTCATGAGGTTGTTCGCGCTGAAGATGGCGGTGGGCGGTTCGGGCAACGACAGCAGAGACAGGGCGAGCTGGTAGCCGCTCTCCTCCCGGAAGTCGCCGACCAAGTCGTGTTCGGGAGGGATCTCGACGCCCGCGGCGGTGAGGGCCTGCACGAAACCCTCGCGGCGGCATCGTCCGGGAGTGGTGTCCTGGCTCCCGCTGATCGCGGCGATCCGGGTGTGGCCGAGGCTGAGCAGGTGCTCGCCCGCCTGCCGACCGCCCTTGGTGTTGTTGACCAGGACGGCGTCGAAGTGCTCTCCGCCGAGCAGATCGCGGTCGACGAAGACCAGTGGGACGCCGGCGTCCCGGACGTACATCGGGGTCTGGTCCTGCTCGGTGGCCGGGGCGAGGATGATGCCGTCCACCCGGCGTATCATCTCCGCGAGCACGGCGTCTTCCCGCTCACTGCTCTCGTCCGTGTTGGCCAGCTGGATGCGGTAGTCGGTGTGGCGGGTAACGGATTCCATTCCCTTGACGACCGCGGCGAAGTAGGGGTTCGTGATGTCGGGGACGACCACGCCGATGGTGTGCGTCCGGCCCGACTGCAGGGACTGGGCCGTGGCACTCGGCCAGTAGTCCATCTCATCCACAGCTGCCTGGATCGCCTCCGCCGAGCGCACCCGTTGACCACGCAGGAACCGCGAGACCGTCGCGGGAGAGACCCCGGCGCGGGCGGCCACATCGTGGATGGTGGCCAACAGGACCTCCTCTACTCTACTGAAACCGTTCTCAGAGAATGGTTGCAGCATCTACGCGACGTGCGTCAACGGAGGTCCCCGACATGTGGCCGATTTGAAACCTTCCGGCTCACCGCCCAGCTCAACGAGGGTGAGATCATCCGATCATGGGATGATCTCTATCGAGAACGACGATTAGTGAAATCGATGCCAGATACGGCCTTCGCGCCCCGTACGAGAGCCGTAGGGTCACGAATTTGTGTCGCTGTGTTCACTTCTATCGTCATCCCCTTGACAGCCGCTCGACATCGCAGCGATGGTCTTACCAGCAACTATGCGGACAATCGTGCCATTTTAGGTGCGGCGTACCTGCCAGAGGAGTGTCGGTGATCGGTCCCGAAAGTCGGCGCGGACGTTGGCGTCTGTCCAACGCCCGAGGGACACCGTTTTCAGGCTGACGCCATCGCGACGATAGGTCTCGTCGCCCATCGCCGTGCCCGCTTGGTGGCGGGCTCGCTCCCCGTTTCGTGGTCCCGCTCCCCGGTGTCCAAAAACGGTTGCACGCCCCCGGCCGCCCTGGCCAAGCCAGCGCTTCCCTGCCGGCCGGCGTGAGTCACCATTCTCCGTCAGGCCGTTTTGCTACCCCAAGAAAGGCTCCTTCCATGCCTGCGCCCCTTTCTCGTCGCGCCTTCATGTCCGGCGTCGGAGGCATGTCGCTTCTCGCCGCCGGTATGGCGCTGAGCGCCTGCTCGTCCTCCTCCTCCACCACCACCTCCGCTTCCGGCCTGGCCAAGGTGAACTTCCAGCTCGGATGGTTGGCCAATGTCGAGAACATGGGCCTGTTCATGGCGGACCACGCCGGCTACTTCCGCGACGAGCAGCTCGACGTCACGCTGACGCCGGGCGGTCCCTCCGTCGTCGTCGAACCGCTCCTGGTCAGTGGCAAGGCGCTGGTCGGGCTCGACTCCGTCGACACCATCGCCAAAGCACGTAACGAGGGCGCCGCCCTCAAGATCGTCGCCGCGACCATGCAGACCAATCCGACGGCGATCATGTCCCTCGCCTCGGCTCCCGTACGAACGCTGAAGGATCTGGTCGGCAAGCGGCTCGGTGTCCAGCAGAGCGGTGTGGAAATCGTCAACACCGTGTTCAAGGCGAATGACATCGATCCTGCCAGCGTGACCATCGTGCCGATGCAGTTCGACCCGGCGCCCCTGGTGGCCGGAGACTGCGACGCGTTCATGTCGCTGCTGGTGAACCAGCCGATCCAGCTGGACCTCGAAGGTGTGAAGACCACGACGTTCACACTCGCCGAGTACGGCTACAACGTCTGGGCGGACGTGCTGCTCGTCAGCGAGCGGACGCTCGCGGACAAGGCCAAGCGCGAGTTGATCGTCAAGATCGTCCGAGCCTCGGTACGCGGCTGGCAGGACGCGCTCAGCGACACCGACGCCGCGGCCAAGATCGTCGTGGAGAAGTACGGCAAGAGCCTCAACCTCGACCTGAAGGCCCAGCAGAAGACCGCCGCGGCGTTCCAGTCCGTCATCGAGGCCGGAGACGCCAAGGCGAACGGCCTGCTCACGATGAGCGCCAAGGGGATCGCGGACAACATCGCCACGCTGAACTCGATCGGTATCAAGGCGACCGCCGACGAGTTGTTCGACACGAGCGTTCTCAGCGATGTCTACGCGGGCAAGACCCGCCTCTGACGTCCCCCTTCCAGTTATCCTCCACACCAACAGGAGCCCACCGCAGTGCCTGTCCCGCACACCGAAGATCCTTGGACCCACGTCAACAGCGTGCGGGGATTCCCCGCCGACGAGCTGATCTCCACCCTCCAGAAGTCGGTCCGCCGCGGCCTGCTGGAGAACGCCCTGCTCGTCGCTCGTGAGATGTACGAGAGCAGCGGCGAACTGGAGGAGGTGATGTGGTCACGCCTCCTCGTCATGTCATGCGAGGACACCGGAACCGGCACGTTCGCCGAACCCGTGGTCCTCGACTGCCTCTATCGCATGCACCAGCACCTCCCCCGAGGCACCGGCGACAGGTGGCTGTTCGCGGTGCACGCCATACGCTTCCTGGTCAGCCGTACGAAGGACCGTACGACCGACGAACTGGCGCTGTGGGCCACCAACATGCTGGGCAGCGGAGAACGCCTCCCCGAGATCCCCGACTACGCCCTCGACATGCACACCCGCCGCGGGCAGGAGATGGGCCGCGACGTCTCGCACTTCCTGACGGAAGGCTCGAAGGTGGAGAACGAACTCCCCGGCCGCGACACTTCCTACCGTGACCAGTTGCTCGCCATCCTGGCGGCGGGAAAGTGGGAGGCGTGACAGCCCGCCCACACGCGGCCCCTTCGCCCGCCGCCGATCCACCGGGCGCCGTAGGCCTGGCCGCGACCACGCTCAGCAGGACCTTCAGCGTAGGGGCGTCCGAAGTCACCGCGCTTCGCGACATCGACCTGCACACGAGACGCGGCGAGTTCACCGCCTTGCTGGGTCCTTCCGGATGCGGCAAATCCACCCTGCTGCGGATCTTCGCCGGCTTGGAGCAGCCGTCTTCCGGCGCCGCGCACGTCCACGGCCGCTCCCCCGACGACCTGCGTCGTGAGCATCGCATCGGGGTGGCCTTCCAGGACTCCGCCCTGCTGCCATGGCGCAGCGTCGAGGCCAACATCGCACTGCCCTTCGAGGTGGCGGGCCGGCCGGTGAGCCGGCCGGCGATAGCCGACCTGGTGCGCCTCACCGGACTCACCGGCTTCGAAAAGGCCCGGCCCGCCCAGTTGTCCGGCGGCATGCGCCAGCGGGTGGCGCTCGCGCGGACCCTCGCCGGCGAGCCGGAGGTCATGCTGCTGGACGAACCGTTCGGCGCGTTGGATGAGATGACCCGCCAGCGGCTCAACCTGGAGCTGCAGCGGATCTGGCTGGAGCGTGCGACGACGACCCTCCTCGTCACTCACTCCATCAGCGAGGCGGTGTTCCTCGCCGACACCGTGGTGGTGATGGGCGCCCGTCCGGGACGGATCATCGACGCGGTACGGATCGACCTGCCACGACCGCGCGATGTCGGACTTACGCGCTCACCCGAGTTCCATGCGCTCTGCGACACCCTCAGCGAGCTGCTCTTCGGACAGAGCGACGACGGTGACTCCAGCCGGATCGGCCCATCCGAGGACATGACGTGAACCCATTCATGGCGACCCGGCGTGGCCTGACCACGGCCCGCAGCGGTGTCCGATCGCCGGTGGCCGTGGCACTCAGCGTGGTGGGCCTGCTCCTGATCTGGGTGATACTCGCGCGGATCTTCGCCGACCTCCGGGTCGTCCCCCAGCCGTGGGCGGTACTGCAGGCGATGTGGGAAGACCGGAACATCTACTCCGGCAACATCTCCACCACACTGTCCGAGGCGGCCATCGGCTTCTTCTGGGGCAACGTTCTCGCCATCGCGCTCGCCGGCGTCTTCGTCCAGGTCCCGGCGGTGGAGCGGTTGCTGCTGCGCATCGCCGTCGCGAGCTACTGCGTGCCGCTCGTCGCGATCGCGCCCATCCTCGTCGTCGTCCTGCCCGGCAACGCCCCCAAGGAGGCACTCGCCGGGCTGTCGGTCTTCTTCACCACCTTGACGGCCGCCGTGCTCGGATTGCGATCCGCCGATCGGAGCGCGCTGGACCTCATCCACTCCCTTGGCGGGGGCTCCTTCTTCACCCTGCGCAAGCTTCGCCTCCTTTCCGCGTTGCCCAGCCTGTTCGCAGGACTCAAGATCGCCGCGCCTGCGGCGCTGCTCGGCGCGATCATCGGAGAGTACCTGGGCTCCAGCAACGGACTCGGCGTCATGCTGGTGCAGGCGCAATCGTCGTTCCAGGTGGCACGCACCTGGGCGGTGGCACTCGTCATCTCGGCCCTGGCGGGCCTGGGCTACGCACTGGTCGCGATCATCGCTCGGTGGCTCACCCCCTGGGCCGGCCGGGACGTGAGCGTGGGGGTGGGTGCGGCATCCGGGGCAGCAGGCGACGGACGGGCGCGGTCCCTGCTCGTCGGCACGGCTGGACTGGTCGGCTCCATCCTCCTGATCGTGGTCGGCTGGTACGCGGTCATCCGGGTTTTCGCCCTCGATCCGTACTTCGCGAAGACGCCGGCGGACGTCGCGACCTATTTGTTCGCCGGCGAGGACGCGGCGGACCATCGGCAACGTCTGCTGTCCGCGTTGGGCATCACGCTGCTTGACGCGGGTGTCGGCTATGTCGTGGGGCTGATCGTCGCATCGCTCGCCGCCGCGGTCCTGGTGGCGTTCCGCCGCGTCGAACAGATCGTCCTGCCGCTCGCCATCGTGCTGAGGTCCATCCCCCTGCTCGCCCTGACCCCCCTGCTCGCCCTCGTCTTCGGACGCGGGCTACTGGGCGTCACCATCGTCGTCGCCGTGATCACCTTCTTCGCCACCCTCGTAACGGTCAGCCAGGGACTGCGGGCAGCCCCCGTCCTCGCCTGCGAGGTCATCACGTCACTGGGCGGCGGGCAGTTGACGGTCACCAGGAAAGTACGGCTGCTCTACGCGCTCCCCTCGCTGTTCTCGTCCGCGCGGATCGCGATCCCCGGCGCGATCGCCGGCGCCACCCTCGCGGAGTGGCTTGCCAGCGGCAAGGGACTGGGCAGCCTCCTGGTCTCGGACTACACCGCCTCCCGCTTCGCGGGGCTCTGGTCCGGATCGGTGGTGATCGTTGTCGTGTCCGTGGCCCTCTACGGACTCGTCACCGCCCTGGAACGTCCGGTTGTCGCGCGTTACGCGCCACAACAAGTGAAGTGAGGAGATCCTTCACATCCCGCCGCCCGCAGCTCCACGGCCTGCCGCCGTGGCCTGCGCGACCTCGGCCTCAATCCGCATCTTCACCGCCTTACTCCGGGAGCCCACGATGGACACCGCAGCCCTTGCCACCGCCTTCGGCGCACGTCTCCCCGGCTGGGTCACCGCCGAGCTCGGCGACGTCCCGGAGATCCTCCCGACCGACGACGACCGCATCCGCCTGACCAACCGGCTCGCCGAACGTAACCACCGCGAGAATACCGGCGGCCCCTTCGCCGCCCTGGTCGTGGAGTCCGCCACCGGACGCCTGATCTCGGCCGGTGTCAACGTCGTCCTGGCCTCCGGATTGTCGTCGACCCACGCCGAGGTCACCGCGCTGTCCCTCGCCCAGACCCGGCTCGGTGCCTGGGATCTGGGTGGCCCGGATCTGCCCGACCTGGAGCTCGTCGTCAACTGGCGGCCCTGCGTCATGTGCTACGGCGCCACCATGTGGTCCGGCGTCCGGCGTCTGCTCATCGCGGGCGACGGCCCGGAACTGGAGAAGCTGACGGGCTTCGACGAGGGCCCGATGGTCGCCGACTGGGCCCCCCAGTTCGCCGCCCGCGGCATCGAAGTCGTCCTCAGCCCGCTGCGCGAGGAGGCCATCGAGGTGTTCCGCGCCTACGGGGAACGCGACGACGTCGTCGTCTACAACGCCCGCGGCACCTCCTGACCGATGTCGAAGAGCTGTTCGTAGAAGCCACCGAAGCCGCGGCCGGTGACAGCGGTGTCCGGCCCGGTCGTCGCGTCGCATCCTCGTGGCGTCGCCGGGTGCGATGGAGGACTCGACGTCCTCGCCGTCGATCTTCTCGTGCGGGAACTCACCGACGGGGTGCCCGGCGTGAGCGCCGCCAGGGGGCCATCCCGCTTCGGTCGCGAGCCGTTCGATCTCCGCGCACAGGCCCTGCCCGGCAATGCCGGGGTCGGCGGCGAAGGCCCGACGGCCCGCTTCGAAGTCGCAGGCCTTTTAATACCGGCGCGGTGCACCAGCATGGCCACCGCGCCGTGGGGGCCGCTGGGACGGCTACCCCTGGCGGAAGAATTCCTGCACGTTGGCAGCGACGGTCGTCAGCTCTTCACCAGCCTCGATCACGGTCGTCACGGTGGACTCCCAGCCGCTGGAGAAGACCCCGGCTCGCAAGGTCCAGCTCAGATACACGTGACCGCCCGAGCCGAACGTCGCTGCCACGACCAGCTCGTTGTTGACCCAGGACCACTCGCCCTCCCAACCGCGGAAGTCGCGCGCAAGACCGTCGAGGAACTCGGTCAGATATCCCGCACCGTCCCAGGCAGACACGGTCACGGTCTCGATCCGTGCGCGCAGGCCATCATCGACAGCCTCCACGGCGAATACGACCTCGAACTCATCCGTCCGCGACCAGTCCAACAACCGGATAGAGGCCGCCGTCGACCTCGACCCCCGAACGACGACCTCGACCTGCCCAGGAACCACCTCGATCGGACTCACCCACCGAGGATACGGACGCCACACGGCGGCGTCATCGCCATTACGACGCGCAGAGGTCGGTGCTGCTTCTCGTCAACGTTCGGGGCTCCACACCCAGCTCTCCGCCAGGAGCGTCACGGTCAGTAGTGATTCCGGAGCCAGATAGGTCAACCGGCGACAGTTGGATACGCGAGCTCACCAATATGACGGGCCGAAACCGACCTTGTGCCACAACTAACTCGCTGAGATCACCGTCTGAGTAGAGAAGCAGTGCCCGTCATGGGGGTGAGATGGGGAGGAAAGGTGCGCCAGCTCTTGGTGTTATCCCTGGCCGCGTTGTTCGTCCTCAGCGCATGCGCTGAGGATCCCGCGGTCCGGGCCGCGTATGCCCACGCCGACCGGGTCGCCGAGGAGCTCAGCCGCGGTCTGAGCTGGAACCGGGAAGACATCGGGCACGGGCTCTCCCGTGATGAGGACGTGGACGTGTACTCGGTGACGGGCACGAGATACAGCCTGAGCGATCGCGGGCGCGTCCTGCTGCGCATCCGCGCCACCAGCCGGATCGGCCCGGACGGCATGCCGGATCCGGTAGGCCAGGGCACGCGCGCCTACGAAGCGACGCACGACCCCTCCCCGAGCCGCTATCCGGTTGTGACCGTCTGCTTCGAGATCACGGTCTCCTACTCCGACACCGGGGTAACCGAGGTCGAGTGCCCGGCCGGTGAGCCGCACTCGTTCCGCGCCCCGGCCGCCCTCCCCCACAACGCCTTCGACCGGCTGAAGACGCGTCTTCCCAAGACCCCCGATCTGGCAGCCGCCCGCAAGGTGGTCGATCATCTGGACCTCGACGACCGCATCGGCAAAGACGTGGCCGAGATGGACGGCGTGATCGGCATCGCATTGCGCGAGCGGCCGGGCGTGTGCCTGTTCGCCCGGGTCCGCCCGCAAGGCACCGAGGTGTGGTGGCCTTCCCGCATCCAGGCGATGCCCGGGGAAAGCAGTTGCAGTGCCGCCGAAGCCGTTCACGGTCACGCCCAACGAGCGCCGCACTGAGCCGGCCGAGAAAGGACCGAACGGCGCGCCATACGTCAGCGGAACGACCCAGCCGCCACTCGGTTCGTCATCCACGCCTGCGTCTTCCCGGCATCGCAAGCGCCCCCATGGGCACAGGTCGTCCTAGTCGGTGGCGGCTGCCATGATCACACCTAGTAGGACTTGGTTACCTCGGGTAGGAGACGGTATGTCACCTGCGTTGGGGGTGAGGGAAGATGACCCCTCAAGAACTCGAGGCCGTGCGGGCGCGACTGGAGACGTTCGCCGCCGAGGTGTTCTCCTGTTTCGCCCGTGCTGATCAGCGGCGATGGGGCGAACGATATGTGCGCGGCCTGCTGACCGACGGGGCCCGTAAATCGATGGAGCCGATGGCGGCCCGGCTGGGCGTGGACCGCCAGGGGCTGCAGCAGTTTCTCACCGACGCCCCCTGGTCACATCAACTGGTGCTGGCCGAGCTGGCCTGGCGGATGGACACGGCGATCAACCCGGCCGCCTGGGTGGTCGATGATGTGTCCTTTGTCAAGGATGGTGAGGAGTCGCCGGGAGTGGCCCCGCAGTACTGCGGGGCGCTGGGCAAGACCGCTAACTGCCAGGTCGCCCCGAGTGTGCACCTGGTCACCGACGTCGCGTCCTGTCCGGTGAACTGGCGGCTGTTCGTGCCCGAGGGGTGGGATGCGGCCTCACCGCGCACGGAGGATTCGGCCGCGGTGGCGGCGCGCAGGCAACGGGCCCGGATCCCCGCGGACATCACTCATGTGCCCAAGTGGCAGCTGGCTTTGGACATGATCGATGAGCTGTGTTGCTGGGGGCTGGAGGCGCCGCTGGTGGTCGCCGATGAGGGCTATGGCCAAGACGGGGCCTTTCGTCTGGGCTTGACCGAGCGTGGCATCGGCTACGTGGTGGGGGTGCGCTCCGATACCGCGCTGCTGGGCATCGATGCCGGCCGGACGGTCGCGCCGTATGCGGGGACTGGGCGGCGGCCGGTGCCGCGTTATCGAGACAAGCCGCGCTCAGCCCAGCAGATCGTGACCGCCGCCGGACGGCGCGCGCTGCACGCGGTGACCTGGCGGGCCGGGTCCAAGGGGCCGTTGCGCTCACGGTTTGTCGCGCTGCGGGTACGGCCGGCGGGGCTACGGATCCGCCGCGCGCACATGGGCGAGGATCTGCCGGTGTGCTGGCTGCTGGCCGAATGGCCACCTGGTGAGAGCGAGCCGACCAAATACTGGCTGTCCACCCTCCCGGCAGACATCCCGCTACGGCGCCTGGTGCGCCTGGCCAAAATCCGCTGGCGCATCGAACACGACTACCGGGAGTTGAAGACCGGCCTGGGTCTGGACCACTTCGAGGGCCGCACCTGGAGTGGCTGGCACCATCACGTGACCCTGGCCTCGGTCGCACACGCCTTCTGCACCCTGGAGCGGCTCGACCCAAAAGTGCCGGCTGCGGTTTGAGCACCTACCGGATCATCGCCGAGTTGCAACTACTCCTGGCGTGCTGGGCCGGAATCTGCCCCACCTGCCGCCGAGCGTTACCCAGACACGCCCAGCCCGTCCCCACCTAACCAAGCCCTACTAGTGGCCCGTCACGCAACCTTGGCCGGGTAACTGGTCCAGCTTCTGATGGGTGAGCTGGCGGCGAAGTTCGTCTTGGGCCGGGCTTGGGCGTTGCGCCAGCGCACATAGGCGCCGATCGCCGCGTTCTGCTCGGCATGGCTGCGGTGATCAGTGCCATTGAGGGCGTAGTAGCGCAAGGCGGCGAATTCGGACTCGATCCAGTTCAACCACGAGCCATAGGTCGGCAGGAACACCAGCTCGACATCGTTGGCAGCCGCCCAGGCGCGGACCTCGCGGTGCTTGTGCGGCGAGTAGTTATCCATGATCACATGCAGTTTTTCGCCAGGCCAGCGCGCCCGGAGCGTCTTGAGGAAGGACAAGAACTCCCGCCAGCGTTTGCGTTTGCGGATGCGGTAAAACAGCTTGCCGGTGGCCAGATCCAGGGCCGCGATCATCTGCATGACGCCGTCGTAGCGATGGTAGGTGGCCCGCAGCCGGGCCGGTGAACCCTGAGGTCGCCACCGTTTGCCCTTACGCGGCAGCAGATTCAGCGGCCCGAGCTCATCGACGCAGATCACCCGCCCATCAGCGGGCGGGCTGTCATACAGCTTCAGCACGCGTCGCATCTTGGCGATGAAGTGCGGGTCGGTGGATGCCTTCCACGTCGTGGTGGTCTGCCAGCTCACCCCGCCCTTGCGCAGGATCCGCCGCAGATGCTCGCGGCTGATCGCCGCCACCACCCCTCGGGCGATGAGGTGCTCGGCCAGCGTGCGCAGGCTCCAGGTCGACATGCCGGCGATGCCCCACTCAGCGGGGACCGTCTTGGCGATCAGGCAGATGCGCTCACGCACCCGCTCACTGATCGCCGGGGGACGGCCCCCGCTCCATTTTGGGTCCAGCGCGTCAAACCCCCGCTCGTTGAAGGCGTGGATGACATCACGGACGTAGTCGTCACCGACCTGCATCAACGAGGTGATGTCCGGCACCGACTGGCCCTGGCCGGACATCATCACCACGATCGCCCGCCGCAACTTGATCGGATCCTTCGCGGTCCTCGTGATCCGCTGCAGTCTGCGGCCTTCCTCCATCGACAACGGCCGGACGAACACCTCTGGTCGGCGCGCCATGACCACCTCCCTATCTTGCGGAAGCAGCCAGCCTGACGGGTTCACCCCAGGAGATCAATTACCCGTCCAAGGTTGCGTGACGGGCCACTAGATGATCAAGGGAGCCACAGTGACGGCCTCGCACGAAGAATTCGACTGGCTTGCAAAGTACGGCCCGTTCTATGACGTCTCCTGTGTCACCTTCGCCCGATCCCTCAATCCTCGCGAAGCGTTGATGCGTCTCAACGCGGACAGCAGCGGGATCGAAGAGGTGACCTTTGAAAAGCACCAGGAACGAACGATGGAGTACATCGACTCGGACAACATGCGCACCGGCTACGTGGGGGCGCTGGAGGCGAACGGCTGGACCGTGCTGATCCAGCTCTGGACTGGGTCGATCGGCCTCAACAGGCTCCTACTGCACGGCCTCTCCCAGTCGACCGAGGTCGCGTCGATCCATCGCAACATCCATGCCGCGGACTATTTCATCTACGCGGTCGACGGCGAACAGGTCACATGCTTCGATCAGTTGGTTCCGGATACGCGCTGGGGCAGGGATCCAGACCGCTTGGTCGGCATGATGCACGAAGTCGGCCTGTCCTGGGAAGGCCCCGGCGGCGATGCCCCGTTCCCACGATCCTTCGCCCTGGCGAAAAAGATCACCGGCCTCTCCTTCTCCGAGGAGATGCTGAGCACACGATTCCTCGGTGCCGCCGTCCGTGACCGGTGACTGATTTTCAAGCGCCCGTGCGGTCGGTCGCATGTGTATGACGCGTGGTCCCCAGCTGGTCTTTGTCCCCGTTCCTGTTCGTTGTGATCGCGTCTTAGGCACCCTGCTTGACGATGTAGATCAAGTAGTTATCCACTCGGTCTGCAGGCCGGGTTCTCATTCCATAGGTTCGCGACCTGCGCCGAACCCGGAAAGAAGCACGTGTACCTGAAAGGCGCGGACCTGACGGGTGCGGACCTGACCGGCGCGGACCTGACGGGTGCGGAGTCGACCGGCGCGGACCTCCGCGGGGTTAAGGGCATGACCGCTGACCAGATCAGAAAGGTCGCGATCACCGATGCCACCACCAAGTTCCAGAACCGGCCTGCCGGCGGGCGTCATGCCACCTTGGACGACGCCGCGCTCCACGTGTTGCAGGAGCTCAGGTCCGCGGACTTGAAGCCACGGCTGGTCCAGTAGTTGATCGTTTTCCGGGTGCCGTTGATGGTACTCGCCCATTCCCGGGTATAGACGAGGAGGTCATCCCAGTCCTCCTGAGTACGATCGAGGGAGTCCCACACGCTTGCGATGAAGACCCCGGAGAAGCAGTTGCTCTGCAGGTTGTATCGGCGGCGCTGCTCGGCGAGTTCGGCCTTGTTCCGGTAGGGAATCTTCTCGTAGGCGCGGTAAATACCGACGACATTCTGCACATGCCCCCCGTAGTGCATGGCCAGCAGGTTGAACAGGTAGAGGTCGTCAGGCTCCTCCAGGAGGTTTCTCTCGAGGACGATGAGGATCGTCCTCGAGTCGATGCAGTAGTGACTCGACCAGCCCTTGAGCCACTTCTCGCCACAGAACTTCTTCGGAGCCTTCGTGGCAAAGGCAACCTTCGGCTTGGAGAAGCTCTGGCCCGTGTTCTCCAGTTGGACGGCCCACGTGTGGTTGAGGCAGGCAAGCACGCCGTTGAGGTAATTCTTCGCAGAGCTTACATTCAGCTTTTTGATCGGCTTCTCGGGGCACTCGGTCACAGGAAGAGATCCCGCCGCGTACAGCGGGTTGTCGGTGAGGGTCGCGTTCTCGACGGGATAAGCGACGGTGGCCGAAGCGGAGCCAATCGGCAGCAGTACCGCAGCCGTCAAACAAGCAAGAGGGATCAAGATGCTTCTCATGACGCCACAGGCTAGAGGTCAAGTAAAGCCAGGGCAAAGTCCTCGCGTTTCGACCATTGGCTCCGACGATGATCTGCTGTCGAGAAAGTCCCCCTGGCGACCAGCACCCGGTTCCCTGCGGCGCTCCCGCTGCCATGTCGCCGGATCACTCCGCCGGCCCGTCGCGCCGTTTGAACCAGTGCGGTCTTGAAGGCGTGCGGCCCGTTCGTACCGTCTGAAACGGTACGAACGGGCCGCAATATCTGAAACGGCGAGGTGCCCGAGCGCGGTTCCGCACTCCACGCGGACGCGTATGACGCCCACTACCACTGCGGCGGGGGACGAGGAAGCCTGCGCGGTATTACGCCAGCCCCAAACTGCCAAAAATCCTCGCATTAAATCCCATGGAGGCTCCTCGGGATTCACGGATCCACGCTTTCGGGAGCTGCCTGACCAGCGTTTTTCCGGCTCCGGCGAGCCTTGGTCGGCCGCTTCCCGACGCCCGGCCGCAACTGGCCAAAAATATGTAAATTCTTGAATTCACCGAAGTCTTCGAGACACCCTCGACATAGCTCCAGGTTATTGGATATCTGTCCGTTTCTTCGGTTCTCGCCTGGCTGACCCATATCCGACTCCGGAACTTCGTTCGCGTAATGACAAATTTAATGATTTAGCTATACGATCGCCGTTCGTGGTTGGAGTTGATCTTTCAGGAACCCGGTTGGCCAACGACCTGTTCTTTGTCATGCATGACAACGCGACCGGCCGGATGAGGCTTCATGCGCGCCTGACCGGTCTGGGGCTGGCCGCCGCAATCCTGGGAGAACTGATGCTCGCCGGGCGGATAACCGTGGAATTGGCGGCGGGGCGGACACGGCTCGTCGTTCTCGACGCGGCGCCGCCCGGAGACACGCTCACCAGAGCCGCCCTGGACCACATCGTCGCCGAACCCTCGCATCGCTTCCGTACCTGGTTGCAGTTCCTCGCCCGTACGGCACTCGCCGACGTGGCGGCCCGGATGACCGCCGGCGGGCTGCTGCGCCCGCCCGGCAGCCGCCCGTCGCGGAAGCAGGTGCCGGTCGACGTGAACATCGCGGCGTGGCCCGGGGGACGCGTCAACCTGGCGATCCAACGCCGTGAGCCACTCAGTGTCCAGGACAGCGTCCTGCTGGGGCTGCTCGTCGCGACCGGTGGCAACCGGCTCGTCCTGTGGGAGCAGAACCCGAGATACCTCTCCGATTCGACCACCGCCCTTCCGGCGCCGCTCCAGGAACTGATCGCCCAGACCGAGGCTGCCATAGGTGACTCCGTCATCAGCCGCCGGTGAACCCACCCCCCATTTCAAGGATCCCCATGTCCGTGACAGAACGAAGGGCCAGCGCCGTTTCCGCCGCGCTCGCCCAGGACCGCCTCGGTGTGCCGTCGGTGGTGTTCTTCGTCATCTCGGCGGCGGCGCCGCTGACCGTCATCGGTGGCTCGGTGACCGCCGCCTACGCCGCGACCGGCGTGACCGGCGTGCCGCTCGCCTTCATCCTGCTGGGAGCCATCCTGGGCCTGTTCGCCGTCGGCTACGTGACGATGGCCCGTTACGTCGTCAACGCCGGGGCGTTCTACGCGTACACCGCGAAAGGGCTCGGCAGGCCGGTGGGTGTGGCGACCGCGTGGGTCGCGTTGCTGGCCTACAACGCACTCCAGGTGGGTCTCTACGGCATGATCGGTGCGGCCGCCCAGCCGCTGATCGCCGACTGGTTCGGCGGCTCTCCGCCCTGGTGGGTCATCGGGCTGGTCGCCTGGGCGCTGACCGGGGTGCTCGGCCTCATGCGGGTCGACGTGAACGGGAAGGTCCTGTCGGTCCTGCTGCTGACGGAGATAGCCGTCGTCATCGTGTTCGACATCGCGGACCTGATCAACCCGGCGGCCTCGGGCTACAGCCTCGACGTCTTCGACCCGTCGAACCTCTTCGTCCCCGGGATCGGTGCGGTGGTCGCGATCTGCATCGCGTCCTTCGCGGGCTTCGAGTCGTCGGTGGTGTTCTCCGAGGAGACCAAGGACCCGAAGCGCACGGTACCGATCGCGACCTACGTCGCACTCGCCGTCATCTCCGGGCTCTACGCCGTGTCGTCCTGGGCGATGACCGTTCCGATCGGCTCGGACAAGATCGTCGAGGCCTCGCGCGAGCAGAGTTCGGCCCTCCTGTTCAACCTGGCCGGGCAGCACCTGGGGGCGACCATCGCCACCATCGGCTCCCTCCTCTTCGTGACGAGCCTCTTCGCCGCGCTGATCGCCTTCCACAACACGATCTCCCGCTACGTCTTCGCCCTCGGCAGGGAGAGGGTGCTGCCCGAGACCTTCGGTCGTACTTCCCCCCGGACCGGTGCCCCGGTCAACGGCTCGGTGGCGCAGAGTGTCATCGGGCTGGTCGTGATCGTCATATACGCGGTCTTCGGCCTGGATCCGGTCGTCCAGCTGTTCTTCACCGTCGGATCGTTCGGTGGCCTGGGACTGCTCATGATGCTGGCGGCCACCTCGATCTCCGTGCTGGTCTTCTTCGCCAAGAATCCCAGCGAGGAGAACGCCTGGCGGACCAGGATCGCCCCGGGTATCTCCTCGGTCCTGCTGATCGTGGTCATCGTGCTCGTCATGGCCAACTTCGACACCGTACTCGGTGTGGCCTCCGACTCCCCGCTGCGCTGGATCATGCCCGCCGTCTACTTCGTCGCCGTGGGGCTCGGCATCATTTGGGGACTCGCCCTGCGGGCCAACCGGCCGAAGGTGTACGCGAACATCGGGCGGGGCGCCCAGGCGGCCGTGGGAGGGACCGAATGACAGAGATCATTCGCATTCAGAACGCTCCCGGAGCCGCCGAGGCCGTCGGCGCGATCATCGCCACCTCCTTTCACGAGCAGGAGATCTCGGCCTGGATGATCCCGCCGGACGACGATCGCCGCCGGGTGATGCCCCCCTTCTTCTCCATGATCACCGAGAGCGCCCTCGTCCACGGCGAGGTCCACGCGACGGCCGACATGTCCGCCGTGGCCGTATGGTTCCGCAAGGGCGCCGAGCCGCTTCCCGAGATCCCCGACCGGGACGTCCGGGTGGAGGCGTTCGCCGGTCCCCACGCGGAGCGCATCGGGCAGATGGGCGAGGAGATGGACAAGCGCCATCCCCAAGACCCGCACCACTACCTGGCGTTCCTCGCCGTGCTCCCCGGGTACCAGGGACGGAAGACGGGGACCCGGCTGCTCGAGGAGTACCACCGCGGGCTCGACGAGGCGGGCATACCCGCGTACCTGGAGGCCAGCAGCACCCGCAGCCGCAGGCTCTACCTGCGCCACGGCTATCAGGACCTCGGCGACCCGATGTTCATGCCCGGCGGCCCGCCGATGTTCCCCATGTGGCGCCCGCCGAACCCCTGATCCGAATGCCGACCCCCGCCCCCGGCCCATCGTGGGCCGGGAGCGGGGGCGATTCCGGCCCCGTTGTTCTCAAGACACTGAGGCGGAATACGCCATCGTGCTCGATCACCACTACACCGTGCTGTCCGAGAGGTTCACATGTGAGACAGCTCGGGCGGCGTCCGTCGGCGCCCTTGGACATGGTCGACTGCCCGGCAGCTACGAGGAGTTGGTAGCAGCGAGGTAGGCCGCGTTCAGTCGCTCGCGAACGCTCGGTGATCGCGCTGGGGATTCGGAGCCAAGGTGCGAGCGGCGAAGCTCGTCCATGAACTCTTGCCAGAGCGCGGGGCCGCCTTGTTCGAGCAGCTCGGCGCGAACGCGCAGCGCGCGGCTCGTGGGCCGGTGGCGAAGCCCCCAGCTGCCGAGCTGCGCGAACACGGGTACGAGTTGGATCGCGGGTTCGGTCAGGCTGTAGCGCGCCCGCTGGCCGGCTCGCGTGTCCTCCCGGGTGAGCAATCCGAACTCGACGAGTCGCTTGAGCCGGTCGGCGAGAATATTCGAAGCGATCCCCTCTTCTGAGCCGGCCTGCAGTTCTCGAAAATAGCGGCGGTCTCCGAAGACGATGTCGCGGAGGACGAGCAGGCTCCAGCGATCGCCGAACACCTCGATGGTGGCGTTGATCGGGCACCCCGACCGCGGCTCATACACTTCGCCCATAGTGCTTGCAATCTACCACCACCAGGCATTACGGTCTCGACAAGCGGTTGCAAACCACAAGCGGAAGGAGCCACCCGTGCTGAGGCAGGTCGCGGAGGGCGTGCTGATCCACGAGAGCGAGTTCTGCCAGAGCAACGCCGTTGTCGTGCACGGCCGGGCCGGCGTGTTGCTCATCGACCCCGGGGTGCAGGACCACGAAATGGCCTGCCTTGCAAACGACCTGTCCGATTCGGGCCAGACCGTTGTGGCAGGCTTCTCGACGCATCCGGATTGGGATCACCTACTCTGGCACGCCCAGCTCGGCGTGGCCCCTCGTTACGGCACGGCCCGCTGCGCGGCCACTGTCCGGGATCAGCTGTCCGACCCGGGTGCGAAGGCCGACATCGCCGCCCACCTGCTCGGGACGGAAATCGCCGGGCAGGTCCCGCTGGACCTACTCGGCCTCATCACCGCCCTGCCCGCCGAGACGGCGCAGATTCCATGGGATGGCCCTCAAGTCCGGATCATCGAGCATCAAGCTCATGCACCGGGCCATGCGGCGCTGTTCATCGAAGAACGCGGGGTTCTCGTCGCCGGCGACATGCTCTCTGATGTCTTGATTCCGATGCTCGACCTGAACGGCACCGCTGACCCGATCGAGGACTACCTCGCAGCGCTGCGGCTGCTGGAGGGCGTGGCGGGCGACGTCGATGTCCTCGTCCCCGGCCACGGGTCAGTCGGCGGAGCTGATCAGGTACACGCACGGATCGAGCGGGATCGCGCGTACGTGCTCGCCTTGCGTGAGGGCCATGTTCCCGGTGACCCGCGGATCGGCCCATCGGCCAAGCCCGGCTGGGAGTGGGTAAGCGATGTGCACGACGGGCAAGCCCAGCGCCTCGCCCGAAGAAGCGAGCGCGACGGGACGCCCGGCTAGCGATCCGCTTGCGGGACTGGCCTGCACGTTCGTCCTGCCAACTTCTTGACTCAAGACAGTGAGCTCTTTTCAACCTGACGACCCTGGTCGCGACGGGTTCAGGAAGAGCGGTGGCGGCTGAGAGGAGGCTCCCGATAAGACAGCAGCCGACCAAGCTGCCCCAAACGGGAGCCCCGTGCTGTCTTACCGTGCCTCGATTCGCTGTCCAACCACACCCTGACCGCCTAGCCGAACTCAGCCGACCCCCATAAGCCGGCTGGTGTGGGCCTCGCCCGCACTGCCGGGCACCGTTCACGACGTAACCGCCGCTCGGACGGTCGGCCTGATCGACGCCTTGACCAGTGCCGGCGTGAAGACCTTCGAGGATCAGGGCTATCAAGGCGCGGGCGGCACGATCCGCACGCCGTTCAAGCGGCATCGCCACCGTCCATGGTTGTCGCGCGGACAGCAGGACGTCAACCGCGCCCACGCCCGCATCCGAGCCGTCCGGTGTTCCTCGGCGGTGCCGAAGCAATGGACCGGATCTTTACGTGACCAGAGCGATAGTCACTCACTCAGTCACTCAGAATGCAGAAAGGGTGCCTCCTTTCGGGTGACACCCTTGCCGACCGGTGAAAGCCTGGTCGGGACGACAGGATTTGAACTTGTGACCCCACGAACGCCCTCCTCGGACGGATGAGCGTGGCCCGCGCCGAAGTCTCCGGATTCCCAAGCCGATCAGCCACACCCGCACGGCCGGAACAGAAACCGCCGGCAACATCCCCATGCTGAGAGGTGCGATAGGTCGACGCCGCCTGAAAAGTGACCCTGTGTCGTCGGCTGGGTTCTAGTGCTTGTCGCAACGGATCTGCTCGGCGACGGGGTCGGCCTGCGCGGGCAGCGGCCGGGCCCTTGGTGGGCCCGGCCGTGTTTCCGACGGTCATACGGCGACGTCGTGGTGGGCGGGCGGGGTGCCGGCAGCGACCATTCCAGCGGTGACGGGAGAGGGCTTAAAGCCTCTGACGATCAGATAGACGCCCAGCGAGAACTCCCACAGCGCGATCGGAAGGGCGGCAAGCGCCGACGGCGCGGACACCTGCCCCCAGAGGTCGAACAATGTGGCGGCGACGGAAGCGACAAGCAGGGGCGCCCCGATGAATCCGAGCAGGGGAAGAACCCGCGGCACCAGGCGCGACCTGTACATCAGGGAGCCCAGCAACAGGGCGTTCAGGGCCGGAAGGAAGCCTTGTCCGAGGAGGAACGTCCAGTCACGCAGGGCGACCAGCGCCTGGCCGGTGACCAGCGCGTCCGCTCCGGCTCCGGCCTGCCGCAAGGTAACGATCGACAGGAGTGGTACGACGCCGGCGAATATGGTGGCGGCTTCCAGGACTCGCACGCCGACGAAGCCCAGCGCGACCCCTTCGTTCTGCCTCTTGAGCACCGGGTACAGCACCACCGCGGTGCCGATGCAGGCGAGGGCCACGATCATCTCCAGAACGCCGCCGAAGAAGACGGCGGTGTCCGGGCCGGGGCCGACGATGTAGTTCGGAGCGAGCACCGGACCGTAGAGGGCGAGGGTCGGGATCGAGACGAAGGTGACCAGGTAGAGCACGCCTGCGGCGAGCGCGGTCTTCCTCAGTGAGTCCATCGGAACTCGTTTTGTTGCCGTGGTCCGGTCGGTGCTGGTCATGTCGTTCTCCTTGCGTGGATTGGTGAGCACCTACCGAGGTGCGACGGTGGGTACGTCGGGCCGGCCGGGGTCGACCTGGGTGACCGAGACCAGCGGCAGGCCTACGTCGCGCACTTTTTGGAGCAGGCCGTACAGCGCGGCCTGGTCGAGGACCGGGCCGGAAATGACGGTTGTGCCGTTGCTCGCGTTGGTGAGGCTCATGCCGTCGAACCAGGCGGCCCACCGGGCATCGAGGTGCCCCCTGAGACGGATTTCGTACCGTCCGGCCTCGGGATGGCCGCCGGTCGTTGTTTCGCTCATCGTGCTCCTGTGCTGTCGCCTTCCTGGATGGACCTCAGCCGGCGTCACGGACGTCGTTGATGTGATCGGAAGGTAGAAGGGAATGTGATGAGGAGGCATCACCACATGTGGTGATTGATGTGGTGATCTGGCCGAACGGGACGCGGTGAGGGGCACGGGCCGCGAACGGCGACGCGCCGAGGTCAGCGGTCGCGGGTCCGAGCCGTCAGGTCGAGCTCCACCGCCCGGCGGACCGCTGCCCGGCGGTTGTTCACGCCGAGCTTGGCGTAGATGTTCTTGGTGTGAGTCCGTACGGTGTTCAGGGACACCATGAGCTCGCGAGCGATGCCCGGGCCGTTCAGGTCGGTTACGAGCAGCCGGAGCACGTCCAGTTCACGCTCGCTCAGTGGCTCGATCAAGCCCTGTTTGACGGGCGTGCCGTCCTCGGTCTTGTCAAGGACTGCCCGGAGCCGGCGGACATGGCTCGGGGCGATCCCCTGTTTCGCGACCGCTCTCAGCAGGGAGGCCATAGGGGGTCCCTCATCCGCGAAGATTCGAACGTAGCCCTCCGGCTCGGACAGCGTCAGCGCACACCGCAGTGACGCAAGCGCAGCGGGGATGTCACCTCGCCTCTGGTGGGCAAGCGCCTGCAACACCAGGATCTCGATGACGCTTCCCGTCCGCTCCCCCGCTTCCGCCGCTCGCAGGAGGCGCTCCAAGAGCCGGGTCGCATCGTGGATGGAGCGCTCCGCACGCTCTGCCGTGTGCTGGGCCAAGAGCACCCTGACGAAGGTGATGTGCTCGAACTCGCGCAGGTAGCTGAGGTCGTCCTCAACGGACAGACCTCGCTCACGCGCCCAGCCGAGCGCCTCACCCACCTCTCCCCGCGCGACCCGCACCCGTGCCCTCAGGGCCGGGACCGGCCGCACATTGGGGAACAGGTCACTCACATACCGGCGCTCCGCCTCGTTGAGCAGGTCGAGTGCGCCGTCCAGATCTCCTTCGGCCTCCCGTACCCGAGCCATCGCGACCCGCCAGCGATACCGGTTCTGCGGCAGCCCGATGTGCTCGCCCAACTCCTGGCTCCGCAGCAAATGCCACGTGGCGGCACGCAGGTCGTCGCGCTCGCGGTGAAGCTCGCTCATCCCCACGTGCATGTCCGCCGTTCCCCGCAGAACCGATCCGCCCTGCTCGGGTGCGAGCCGCAATGCCTGCTCGTAGGTGCGCATCGCCTCGCCCAGACGACCTTGCGCAATCCGGATGTCCGCCAGCGCGATCGCGCACCCGAAGGTGTCGGCGACGTATCCGGCCCGCCGCAGCCCCGCCACGCATTCGGCATACGCCGAGTGCCCTGCCTTGAGATCCCCGCTCGTCCAGGATGCGAGCCCCAACAGCCCCGCCGCCGCCGCACGGCAGAGGTGGTCCTCCTCGGGAGAGAGATCGAGCGCCCGCCGGGCGTGTCCCACGGTGTCGAGCACATCGCCCCGCGACAGGGCCTGCGCGGCACGATACAGCTCGATCATCCCCGGGAGGCGGCGAAATTCCTCGTCGCCGACGACCATCTCCGCCGACGGGGCTGGGGATCCCTTACCGATGCCTGTCGTTGCGTCCAGCCACCGCTCGGCGTCCCGCAGCCGCCCCTCGACGCCCTCGAACTCGCCGCAGGCCAGCAACACCCCCGCGTACCCAACGCTGAGCACGGGCCTGACGCGGACCAACGCGTCGGGAAGCATCGTGAGCCAGCCACGCGCCGCGGCCTCCTGCCTGCTCATACGCATGGCCGGAATCACTCGCTCGACCAGGTCGGCCGCCCGCTCGAAATCCTCGGCGGCCAGCGCGTGGCGGATCGCCTCGGACGGCTCGCCGTTCTGCTCGTACCACGCGCTCGCCCGCCGGTGCAGGCCGGAGACGTCGCCGGGCCGCTCCTGCCGCAGGTGAGCCTGGAGAACGTCCGCGAAGAGCTGGTGATAGCGATACCACCGGCGGCGGTCATCAAGCGGGATCAGGAACAGGTTCCCTCGCTCCAGCCCCGCCAGCTTCACCGTGCCACCGTCCTGACCGGTGACGGCCTCACACAGCGGGCCGCACAGCCGGTCCAGGATGGAGGTCTGCAGCAGGAAGTGCCGGACGGGTTCGGGCAGGCGTCGCAGGACCTCCTCGGCCAGGTAGTCGACGATGTACCGGTCATCCCCGGCGAAGCCCGCGATGAACGCGGTGATGTCGTCTCGCCCCCGCATCGAGAGCGCCGCCAGCTGAAGCGCGGCGATCCACCCCTCCGTACGCCCCTCCAGCGCTGCGACATCCCGTGCCGTCAGCACCAATCCCATCACCCCGTTGAGATACGCCGCGGCCTCCTCGGGTGTGAAGCGCAGGTCGGCGGCACGGATCTCGACGAGCTCGCCACGCCCTCGTAAGCGCGCCAGCGGCAGCGCCGGGTCGGCCCGGCCGGAGATCACCAGGTGTATCCGCGGGGGTAGATACTCCAGCAGGAAGGTCATCCCGTCCTGGACGTCGCGTGCGTCGAGGACGTGGTAGTCGTCGAGCACCAGCACGACATCGTCCGGCATGGCGTGGAGGTCGTTGAGCAAAGTGGTGAGGACCGCTTCGATCGGCGACCGGGACGATTGCAGAAGCGAGAGCGCATCCGCACCGACCCCGGGCGCCGCCGTCTTCAGCGCGGTGATCAGATACGTCCAGAACAACGCGGGATCGTTGTCGCGCCGGTCGAGCGAGAGCCACGCCGCGGACCGTCCCTCGGCGGGAGCGGCCGCCAGCCACTCCACCAGCAACGTCGTCTTACCGAATCCGGCCGGAGCCGACACGAGCGTCAGCGCCGACTCCGCCCCGCGGCTCAGCCGTTCGCTCAGCCTCGGACGCGCTACCTGACCGCGTCGCCGCCCAGGTATGTGGAGCTTGGTCTCGAGCAATGGGCTTGCCACGACCACCTCCCCTCAGGGGGCAGTTTTCACGTGCTGTCGGCCGGAACTCGTTTCAGGCGATCCAACCATTGGGACATGAAAACTCATCGTGTCACAATCCGGCAGCGCGGGAACGGCTGATGTACCCCGGCTTTCGTGAGGTCGCTTTAGTTGACGTGCATGCCTATGCCCCCTTCAGGAGAAGTCGGCATGTCGAGGCGCTGCACCCCCACCGGACCGTTTGGCCGCCCGTCACGTCCTCGCGTCTTCGGCGCGAGCCTCGGCTGGGACGGGCTTTCCTGCCCTGGGGAGCCAAGGGCGTCCCCAGGGCAGGGCCGCCCGTCACGGCGCCACCGCCACCTCCCCGTTCGTCCGGCGAAGGAACTCGACGGCCCGCTCGGCCCAGCCGGTCACATCGTCCGCATTCGTGGAGATGTGGAGCTGGGAGCCCGGGATCACCTCGGCGAGGCGGCGCGCCGTTTCCACCGGATGGCTGGGGTCGGTGTCCCAGGTGAGGATCAGCGTCGGAACACGCAGGGCGGCGAGCGCCTCGGGCGCGGGCAGGTCCGAGGACGCCGCGCCGGCCAGGACGTGCGGCAGGAGCGCGGGCGATACATCGGGATCGCCCGAATAGGCGGTGCCTTCGAGGGCGGCCGGGACCGGCCCGTTCCGGAGCGCTGTCACCAGTGCGCCGGGGTCCGCAGCAGCGAGCTCCGCCATCCGGCGGTACTGCCCGGCTTGCGCGGCCCGCCTTTCCCAGGCGGTGGGAGGCGTGGTGAGGACAAGGCGGGAGAAGCGGTGCGGCGCCAGAAGCACCGCGTGCAGCACGGTCGCGGTCCCCATCGACGCTCCGATGACGCCGATCGGCCGATCGGGAGAGAAGTGATCGGCGATCGCCAGCATGTCGCGCGCGAGGTTTGTCCATCGGTAGTCCTCTTCGCGCGGCGAGCCGGTACTGCGGCCGTGCCCCCTCGCGTCGTAGGCGATCAGGCGGCTGCGTGAGGCGACCGGGCGGTAGTCCACCAAGCCGCGGGCAGCGTCCGCCGCACGGCTGGAGGTGAGCCCGTGGGCGTAGAGGACCACGTCGCCTTCGCCTTCCGCCGTGTAGGCGAGGCCGGCGCCTGGGACGGGCACCGAACCGTCGGTCGGACCGCCGTGTTTCCGTCCGTCGGGATCCGCCGTGCGCTCGGCGTGCCGGTCGGAGCGGCTCATGATCCGCTCGGCTTTCCCTGCGCGAGGCGCGCGACGTGGTCCCACTGCTCCAGCCCGGCGAGCCGGCCGGAGTACTCGGTGCGCAGAGCCCCCAGGCCGCCGGTCCCGAACAGGACCCGTATGGGCGGCTCGGGCGTTTCCACGAGCGCGAGGAGGGCCTCGGCCGTCGCCGCGGGATCGCCCGGCGTGAGGCCGCCGGCTCCTGCCCCCGCGTACAGTGCCTGCCGGGCATGGGCGTATGCCGGGTCCTGCCGGGCCTGCGGGGATGCGGCCGTCAGACCGGTGGGGAACATGACCGGCTCGATCAAGGTGACGTGGATGCCGTACGCGGCCACTTCGGTCGCGAGTGACTCGCTCATCGCCTCCAGGGCCCACTTGGAGGCCTGGTAGATGCCGAGCGCCGGATAGGCGACCAGGCCCCCGAGTGAGGAGACCTGCAGGATCCGGCCCGCACGGCGCTCTCGCATCCCGGGCAGCACGGCCCGAGTGGCCCACAGCGCACCGAAGTAGTTGACGTCCATCTGGGCCCGAGCCTGTTCCTCCTCGACCTCTTCGACGGCACCGATCAGCATGTGACCCGCGTTGTTGACCAGCACGTCGATTCCGCCGAACGTCACCTCAGCGCTCCGCACGGCGTCGCGAACGGCCGCGGAGTCGCGGACGTCGAGTTGCAGGGGCAGGAAGCGGTCTCCGTAACGCTCGGACAGCGACGCCAGCGCCGCCTTGTCACGGGCGGTCGCCGCGAGCCGGTCACCGCGGGCGAGGATCGCCTCGGCCCAGTGTGCGCCCAGCCCGCGGGACGCTCCGGTGAGAAACCAGGTCCGGGAAGTCGTTGCCCTGCTCATGAGGATCTTCTCCATCGTCGTCCGACCGGGCGGCTCCCGGTCCGGTGACCAGCGTTTCGCCGATCGGAGTCGTCAGGCAGAGTCGCCTTACCCAGGGATCGGCGGTCTCTGGCTGCCGGTCCGGCTGTGATGCAGACTCGAAGGGTGGACACCAAGCAGTTGGCGGATTTCCTGCGGGTGCGCAGGGAGGCGCTCGACCCCGGGGACGTCGGCCTCCCCGGCACGGGGCGTCGGCGCACTCCCGGGCTGCGCCGTGAGGAGGTCGCGCGCCTGGCCGACATCTCCACGGACTACTACACCCGTCTGGAGCAGGATCGTGCGCCGCAGCCGTCGCCGGGCGTGCTGCGGGCGATCACCAGGGCACTGCGCCTGACCTTGGACGAGCGCGATCATCTCTTCCGGCTGGCCGGGCACCGACCGCCGGACCGCAGACGGTCCGACGAACATGTCGCGCCGAGCCTGCTCGGTGTGCTGGACCGCCTTTCCGATGTACCGGCTCAGGTGATGACCGATCTCGGTGTCACCCTGGTCCAGAACGACCTGGCACGGGCCGTCTTCGGCGATCTCACCCGGCTGCGCGGTGCCGCGGGCACGGTGGTGTACCGGTGGTTTACCGATCCCCGCGCCCGGGCCGGGTATCCGGTTCAGGATCACGCGACGGAGTCCCGGGCGCTCGTCGCCGACTTGCGGGCCGCAGCCGTCCGCCGCGACGACGCGCAGGCGAAGGACCTGGTCAAACGGCTGCTACGGGCGAGTCCCGAGTTCGAGGCCCTGTGGCGTCTGCATTCGGTGGGAGTGATGCGCAGCAGACGCAAGCGGATCCAGCATCCCGAGGTGGGCCTGCTGGAACTCGACTGCCAGGTGCTCGTCGACGAGGAGCGCACACAGATCCTCGCCCTGTTCTCGCCGGCGGCGGGCACACCGACGGCGGAGCGTCTCGCACTTCTCGGTTCCCTGGGACCGCTCGCCGCCCAGCGATCTTCTCGGTGAGCCCGTCCGCCGGAAAACCGTCCGTGCCGCGGCGGACAGCGGCCGACTACCGGTGCCGGCACCGGTAGGTGCCTGAACGGCAACACCTTGGACGGCAACGATCGTTCTACTCGAAGCGGGACGGGTCTCCGGCGCCTCGGCGGAGGATCTCGGGTTCGGCCTGCGAGAAGTCAATGACCGTCGTCGGTACGGCGCCGCACTCACCGACGTCGATCACCGCGTCCACCACGTGGTCGAGTCTTTCCTTGACCTCCCAGCCTTGTGTCATGGGTTCGGTCTCGTCGGGCAAGAGCAGGGTGCTCGACAGCAGCGGTTCGCCGAGTTCGGCGAGCAACGCCTGCACGACGACGTGATCGGGGATCCGAACACCGACGGTCTTCTTTCTGGGGTGCAGCAACCGGCGCGGCACCTCCTTCGTCGCCGGCAGGATGAATGTGTAGCTGCCAGGAGTCGCCGCCTTGATCGAGCGGAACAGCGCGTTGCTGACGTGGACGAACTGGCCGAGCTGAGCGAAATCCCTGCACACCAGAGTGAAGTGGTGGCCACTGTCGAGACGGCGGATCTCCCTGATCCGGTTGATGCCCTCCTGATTGCCCAATCGGCACCCAAGTGCGAAGCACGAGTCCGTCGGGTACGCGATCAGCCCGTCCGCACGGACAAGGTCTGCCACCTGACGGAGGGCCCGAGGTTGCGGGTTGTCCAGATGCACGTCGAAGTACTTTGCCATGCATGGGAGCTTAGAAGCGGATGCTCTTCGCCACGATCCCCGGGGCTACGCGGTTCATCCAAAACAGCCACCGAGCGGCAGACTCGCCGCCTCGCGCAGGGCCAGACGCGCGATGGCCAGCGCGTCGACGGGGTCGGAGTCGCCGTGCTCGCGGCCACCGCGCCGTTCGCCGGCCATCATCTTGGGGTGCTGGAGCGGCAACTCGGCAACGAGAAGGTGCGGTTCGACCCGAGTGATCGGGTCTTCCTGGCGGCGCTGTCGCACCGGGTGCCGTTGGATGTGCTACGTAAGCTGCGGCTACTGGTTCGTCCGGACACCGTGCTGCGTTGGCACCGCGACCTGGTCGCACGCCGCCATGCAGCCGGGTCCCGGCCGAAGCGCCCGGGCCAGCCGAGGGCGGCCGTCGACGCCCTCCTGGCCGATGCCGGAGTGCAGGTGGTCAAGACCGGTATCCGGGTACCTCGGATGAACTCGATCATGGAGCGCTGGATCCAGACCTGCCGACGCGGGTTGCTGGACCGCATCTTGATCTGGAACCAGCGCCACCTTCTACACGCGCTGTGCGAGTTCGAGACGTTCTACAACGAACACCGACCGCATCGGACTCTTGGACAGGCGGCCCCGTGCCGTCTGCTCCCCGATCCGATCAGCGACCAAGCCCTGATCACGCGACTCGACATCCGCCGAAATGATCGACTCGGCGGTGTCCTCAGGGAGTACCAGCATGCGGCTTGACCTGGACGGATGGTTAATCGGCACCCGCACGATACGCTCACGCCGAGCTGGCTGGATTGCTTCGCGGTCGTGAAACACGTCACCCGTCGCGTCCATGTCCTGGGTCTCACCGCTAACCCGACCGCTGTTTGGGTCGTCCAGCAGGCCCGGAATCTGATGCTCAACCCAGGCGACCGTGCAGGTGACTACAGCGGGCGGGTGCCGAGAGCTTGGAAGGCCTTCACAAGGGCGTGAACGGCGCCACGCCGGTCGGTGCGCCGGCGTGCGACGTGGAAGATCACCGGGGCGGCGCCGGTCAGCGTCACCGCCCGCAAGCCAGAACCCAGCAACGGAGCCATCTCCGCGAAGGTGGTTATCACGGCCGTGCTCTCAGTGGTCTGGCGCAGGACGTGGGTGTGGCTCCCCGCTTCGATCTCGACCAGGCGCGCCTCGCGGCGTGGGCGCACATCTTCGAGCCAGAACTGGTTCATCCACTCGTCGGCGGCGGCCGGATTGTACAGGATGGGGTACTCGCTGAAGTCCTCCACGTGCATCGTTTCAGCGTCGGCGAGGGGATGCCGGGCGGCGACCACACCGATACGCGCACTGGTCATGGCCAAGGGGAAGGAGTCCACATCGAGATGTCGCACGGACGCCATGGTCCACAGGACGTCTACCTGACGCTCGAGCAGACAGCGGGTGAGCGCGGGAAGGGCAATGGCCTGGCGCACCAGCCGGGCCTCGGGGAAGCCGAGGCGGACCTCTCGCGCGATGCCGGTCATGTCGGCGTGGCTCAGGAGTACGCCGACGCCGGCGGGGACACCGACCCGCAGCGTGCAGCGGGCGGGGGTAGTCCGGGCACTGTCACGGGCGGCGCCGGCCTGAGCGATCAAGGGTTCGGCGGCGATCGCGAACCGCCGGCCCGCGGAGGTCACGGCAAACACACCTGCCGGGCCCCGCTCGACGAGGACGACGCCGAGTTGTCCTTCCAGACGTTGGATGCGCTTGGTCAACGCCGATGAGGTCAGATGCAGCCGCCCGGCCGCCCGCCCATAGTGCCGCTCCTGTAAGAGCACCAAGAAGTCGGCGACCAACCCGAGATCCAGATCCATGCGCACCCCTGCGTGGCGAATGAGCCGGGCGACCGATCCAAGATGCCAGGTCAGGGACATCAATCAGTGGTCGCTGCTTTAATTCTCCGGCAGTTGTCAAGACCTGATTCCTCATTGGAACGAAGGGAGTGTCACGTTCCAATGAGGCGCGTAGAACAAAGTCACCAGTACGACAATCCAGGCCCGCCCACGTGCAGGGTCGCCATATTCGCAAGCTCCGCTCCTTGTCGAATCACTAAGGAGACATCATGCCGAGACGGCGAGCATTGGAGATCGTCTCATTTGGTGAGGCGGCGGTAGCGGATGAGGGCGGCTGTGATGCCAACAAAAGACAGGAGGTGGCCGGCGCGTCGTTCGTAGCGGCGATGCAGGCGGCGGTAGCCGGCGAGCCAAGGCACGGTTCGCTCGACCACCCAACGGTGACGGCCCAACCGCAGGCTGGACTCGATGCCGCGCCGGGCGATCCGGAAAGTGATCCCGCGTCCACGCAGGAAAGTGCGCAGGAAAGTGCGCAGGTGAGCATAGTCGTAGGCTTTCTCGCCGTACGGTTTTCCGGGCCGTCGTCGTGGCCCGCGCCGGGAGCGGATCGGCGGGATCCCGCGTACCCAGATCTCCAAAGCAAGACTGTCCTGCCTGTTGGCCCGGAAATCGCGACAGCTATCGGCAGACCACCCCGCTTGACGATCATATGGATCTTCGAGCCTTTCTTGCCGCGATCGACAGGATTCGGGCCGGTCAGCTCCCCTCTTTGACCGCGCGCAGGCTCACGGAGTCGACCGCGCATCGCGATCAGTCCACCTCCCTACGAGCGCCGAGCTCGACCCACACATCATGATTACCCGGACATGAAGGGCGGCCATCATGCCAGTTGAGCGCCACCGCCTGCACCTTCCCGTCTCTCGAAGAGAGCCCCGGCTGTTCCTCTGGTGCCTCGGGGGATTCCGGATCGAGTTCGACGGAGTCGAGGTGGACACGAGCTCGGTGCGGCCGCGTTCCCGTGCGCTGCTGCGCCTGCTCACAAGCCGGACGGGTCAGCCGACGCACCGCGAAACGCCCATCGACGCCTTGTGGCCCACCACCCCGATCGGCCCTGGACTGCACAGCCTGCACGTGGCGGCGTCCAGCCTGCGAGGTTTCCTGCGCGAGAGGACCGGTCTTGAACTGATCCACCGGGTGGGCGACATGTACGCGCTGCGCCTGCCCGCTGACGCGGGCTGCGACCTCACGCTGTTCCAGACGTCGCTGCGGATGGCCGATCAGCGCCGGCGCACCGAGGACCGCACCGGGCTGATCTCGACTCTGCGAGCGGCGGCCGAAAGCTACGGCGGGGACCTGCTCCCGGGTCCGGCCGATGGCCGAAGGCGCCGGTCGGCCCGTCACCCGGAGCGGCGCGCTCATCGTCTCGCCCCAGGCACTGTCCCACCGCTGCACCGGCACCGCGACCGAGAGGTCGCCGTGCCCCCGACCGGTACAAGCGCAACACCACCCGTTGCAACCGCACCCGGACGTTCCGGACATGTGTCGCAGCACCATCCTGCGTTCCGCAGATTCCCCCTCTGATCGCCGAAAGGACTCATCCCATGAGATCACGCTCTGTGCCCACCGTAGCGGCGCTGGCGCTGGTGACCTTCCTGGCACTCCCCGCTGACGCCAGCACCGGCGCGTTCGCCCCCGCCGGCACGTGCGCGCTCGCCTACAACAATGAACTCAGTTACACCGCCGAGCCCGGCGTGGCCAACGAGCTCACCGTCATCAAGGCCGGGCAGTTCATCCATTTGGAAGACGAAGCTGGACCGATCAACGGCTGCAACGCTCACCCCAACATCGTCGGGAAGGTCTCCACCAACACGACTGTCGTGAAAATCAGGATCGTTCTTGGCGATGAGGACGACATCGTCACGGTGACGGCCCCCGGTGTACCCACGATCATCTTCGGCGGCGACGGGAACGACGAACTGGCGGCCGCCGACGGCAAGAACGACCTGCGCGGCGGCAATGGCGACGACGAACTCCGCGGCTCCGGCGGCCCCGATCGGCTCCGCGGCGACGCAGGCGACGACCAGTTACGCGGCCATACGGGCGACGACGTACTGAACGGCGGGGCCGGTGAGGACGAACTGCGCGGCGACGCAGGAGCGGACGAGCTCACTGGCGGACAGGGCATCGACGACCTGCGCGGCGGACCCGACAACGACGAACTGAACGGCAGCGGAGGCGACGACGAACTGGACGGCGGAGCTGGGGACGACGCTCTCAACGGAGGGCCCGGAGACGACGAACTCACCGGCGGCCCCGACGCGGACGACTGCAAAGGCGGCGCGGGCGCGGACACCACGAGCGCCTGCGAGTGACGGGCGTCGCCGCCGACTACCGTGACTGACGCCGAACCTGCGATAACGGCGCATGAGGGCATAAAGGAGCTCCCGTGTGAGCAGATTGCCACGCAGTATCTCGAATCTCCGGACTTCAACGGAGTGGCCGCCGCACAGCTCATGGATGTGGCGGGGAAGTTCTCTATAGACCCTGAGGTAGTGCTCGCTGAGCTCGTCGCTGATGGCGCGGTCTACGCCAACTTCGGACATGAGATAGTGAATCGCCCCGGGTTTCGTGGAGTCGGTTTAGTTGATTTACAGACCTATGCCCCTTTCAGGGGAAGTTGGCATGTTGAGGCGCTGCACCACCAGCTGGATCGTTTGGCCGTCCATCAGGTCCTCGTATAGAGGAGCACGGTGACCCTCAACGGTGCTGTCGAGCCGCAGGCGCTGAGCCAACTCTGGGACCGAAAATGGCCCGAGTGTCCTCCGTTCGCCCATTGGCTTCCCGATCACTACCCGGACCGCTGGGCCAGGTTTCACAGCCTGCCGGGGTCGAAGCGCTACCCAGACAGCGAGGCGGAATACGCCATCGTGCTCGATCGCCACTACACCGTGCTGTCCGAACTCAATCCCGGCTCACATCTTCTGATCATTACCACCGAGTGGACGGACACTCCGAAGACCACACCACAACGATGGCCGAGGCGATCAGAGGTCGCACCGACCTCGCGGCACTGGCGGACCCTCATAGAAGAGCCCGACGAGGAGCCCGACTTTCGCAGCTATACACAGCTATACGCCGAGGCACGACCGTGGCAGCCGGGCACCATCGACATCCTGTTACGTGCGGTGGCCGACGACGAAATCAGCGGCGTGCTCCTCGGGCCGCCGAATCTCGGCTGGCTATATCACCCCTACGACGGCGGCGCCGACGTAATTGTGTCCACGCGGGCCGAACGTGACGAGCTCAAAGCACGACACCACACCTGGCTGTCCGACCACCCGGCCGGCCTCTGAGGACACCGCGCCGACCGGGTAACGGCGCCATCCAGCTTGACCACCGGTCAAGCATCGATACGCGTCCCATCCAGGCTCGATCTTGGTCCCTAAAACGCAGAAAGGGTGCCTCCCTTTCGAGAGACACCCTTGCCGACCAGTGAAAACCTGGTCGGGACGACAGGATTTGAACCTGCGACCCCTTGACCCCCAGTCAAGTGCGCTACCAAGCTGCGCTACGTCCCGGTTTGTCTTGCTTGCCCTGTGCCCTACCGGGCTGGACGTCACTAACCTTAGCGCAGATCGGAGGGACCTGTGCACACCACAACGTCCGTCGAAACGTGCGATCAGGCGAAGGATTGAGGAAACGTGGGCCGTAAAGCACTGATCGACCACGAGGAGCTGCGGCGACTGGCCGGGCAGGGATTGCCGAACGCGGAACTCGCCGCGCGGTTCGGGGTGAGCGAGTCCGGGATCTTGCAGGCGAAACGGGCCGCGGGGCTCTCCAAGGCGATGCTCGACCACTCCCGGGCGATCCCGTGGAAGCTGAACCGCTCTCACAACCAGTCCGGTCCCGCGACGAACCTGCGCAATCTGTCATCTGTCGCGCAAGGACGCCCGATCCCCACCGAGAAGCTCAACACGGCGCTGCGCTGGGCCGGGCGGCTGGTCTCCGGCGGACTGGACATCGCCTACGAGCCCGAGCGAGGGTTCTTCGAGATTCCCGCCCCCTCCGGGGGATCGCTCGTCGAAACGGTTCTGGCCGAGGCGCGGAGAGCCCTGGAGCCCGCCCAAGACTGAGCCGGGACCGGCACGCGGGGATCACGGCGACACGAGACGTACGGATGACAGAGCGCGACAGGACACAACAGAGCGTGACAGGGCGCGAGATGTACGGACAAGCCCAGACATGGAGCCCCGAACGCCAGGTAAAGAAGAATCTAAAAAAGCATTTGTTCCTTGATAACGACCGATAAAAACCACATGCGGAGTGCCTAGCGAAAAATCACAGATGCGAGTAAGCGGTTTCGAGCCTTGCCCCTGGGGCAGCCGCACGGGAACAACCGCTTACACAACCGGAGGCAGACATGTCCACCGTGATCTGGGTGGTCGTCGTCGTGGCCGCGGTGGTGGCGATCCTCGCAGTCGGCTATTTCGTACTGCAGCAACAACGCCGGCACCGACTTCGCGACCGATTCGGCCCTGAGTACGAACGTACCGTGCAGGAGCGCGACACCCGGCGAGAAGCCGAGCAGGAGCTCGCCGCGCGCGAGCAGCGCGTCAACTCGCTCGACATCCGCCCGCTCGACTCCGAAACGCGTGAGGCCTACGGCAGGAAGTGGATGGAGGTCCAGGAGCGTTTCGTGGACGCCCCGGGCTTCGCGGTGACCGAAGCCGACCACCTCGTGACCTCCGTGATGGCCGAGCGGGGTTACCCGACCGAGGACTTCGAACAGCGGCTCTCCGACCTGTCGGTCGCGCACGGCCGCACCCTCGGCCACTATCGGCAGGCCCACGAGATCAGCAGCCGAGCCGCCCACCAGGAGGCTTCCACCGAGGAGCTCAGGCAGGCCATGGTGCACTACCGCGCCCTGTTCGAGGAGCTGCTCGCGACCTCCGGAGGTGCCGTCAACGGTGATCATTCACCCCGGCACACCGACCCCGATCACGCTGGACCCGCGCGCCGGGAACCCATCAACGACGACGAGCCGACCGCCCGCCGTGACGCCCAAGGACGGTGACCACATGAACGATCGAGTCGAACGAGACAATGACCGTCTTCTTCACAAGGACGAAGACGACCTGAACGTGCCCTCGCAGCGAGCCGATGTGACTCCTGGGTTCGAGGAGCAGCGCCGCGACGACGCGCTCCTGAACCAGCCGAACGACCTGGGCGACGACCGGTATGAGGGCCGCCCGGCTGACAGCCTCGTGGCCGGCCCCGTAGACGACCCCCGTCCCGGGCACGACGCCCCGGGCAGGCTGGACGACGACCTGAACGACAGGCCCGGCGACGTGCTCGACCGGGAGTCCCCCGTGACCGGCGCCGCACGTCACGACGACGTGCTGGACGACGACGCGACGACGGTCGTCTCCGATCCGCCCGGCGACAGGTTTGACCAGGACGTGACCGTGGTCGAGCCCGGCCGGCCCGAAGCGGCGCACGCCGCGGACCACTCCCTCGCGAGCACTCCCCTGTTGGATCAGGATCCGGATGAGATACGGCGGCGCTGGCAGGAGGTTCAGGCCGGTTTCGTGGACGATCCGCGTGACTCGGTGGAGCGGGCCGACTCCCTGCTCGACGAGATCACGACCTCGCTGCGGACCGCGCTGGAGAGCCGGACCGCCGAGCTCCAGGGCCGCTGGAAGAACGGCGACCAGAACGACACCGAACAACTCCGTAACGCCCTGCGTGACTACCGGGCGATGCTGGAGCAGCTCCTGACCACTTCCACTGGAACGAGGTGACCTGTGCTCGCAATCGCCGCCGCAGTCGTATTCGGCCTCGGCCTTCTGCTTGACCTGATCGGCACCAGCATCGCCGGCATCGGCGGCACGACCTTCCTGCTCCTCGGTCTGCTCCTCCTCGCGCTGCACCAGGCCGGGATCGGTTCGGCCGGCACCGCGCGAAGCGGGAGCTGGCGCCGCGCCCGGCGCTGATCAACCCCCGTCGAGGACACATCAGGAACAAGAGGGCATATCAGGAACAACCTGTATGACCACGAAAAGGAGCGCCGTCCCCACGGACGGCGCTCCTTTTGTATTCGGCCCGGAAAAACCCGTTCAGATCTTGAAGGACATGGTGATGGACGTGCCCGCCGTACCCGTCTCGAACGTGATGTCGGAACTCACCATCCGAGCCACCCACAGGCCCATGCCGCTGGTCGCGTAGGGAGCGGGCGGCGTCTCGCCGGGGATCGCACCGGGATCCCACCGGCCCTCGTCGTGGATCTCCACGACGAGGGCGCGCCCGACGGTCCACATCCGCAGCAGGGCCTTGGCACTGGGATGGCCGTGCGTGACCGCGTTGGTGGCCACCTCGTTCACCGCGACCAGGAAGTCGGCCAGATCCTCCTCCGGCATCCCGCCGCGCACGGCCTGGGCGGCGGCGAAGTCGCGCACGTCAGGCAGGTCGGGGAGGAAGAAGGCAAGCTCGGCGACGGCGGTTCCGGCAAGAGAGGATCGAGAACGATCGGCGCTCGGCAAGTAGCGAGCCGGACGAACACCGTCCTCGTTCACCCGAAATCCGCCTCCCCCGGCCCGTCGCGCCGTTGTCCTCAACATCTAGGGATCATTTCAACGCACCCTATGTCACGTCGCAGTCACGTCGCATGGTCGCAGTCACGTCGTATCGTCTCGCATGGTCACACACGTCGTATCGTCGCCGACTGAGGTGCCCGATGGCGAGCGGTGTATTCAGCATTCGGCGACCAGTTCCTCGCGAAGCTGGTCGAGCACCTTCCGCAGGATACGAGAGACGTGCATCTGGGAGATACCGAACTCCGCCGCGATCTCGGCCTGGGTCAGGTTGCCGAAGAAGCGCAGGAGGAGGATGTTCTTCTCCCGGGTCGGCAGCTTGTCGATCAGCGGCTTGACCGCCTCACGGTCCACGAGCACGCCCAGCGCGTCGTCCTCGTCGGGGATGACGTCGCCCAGTGCCGCCGCGTCGTCGTCGGCGCCGAGCGGGGCGTCGAGCGAGAGGGCGCTGTAGGCGGCCGAGGCGTCGAGGGTGAGCAGGACGTCCTCTTCGGTGATGTTCATCTTCACGGCGAGTTCGGCGACCGTCGGGGCGCGGCCGAGATCCTGGCTGAGGTCGGCGACCAGCCGGTTCAGCTCGGCCCTGCGCTCCTGGTAGACGCGGGGGACGCGAATGGCCCAGGTACGGTCGCGGAAGTGCCGCTTGACCTCGCCGGTCATGGTGACCACGGCGTAACCGCGGAAGGCGTGCCCCAGGGTCGGGTCGAAGCCGTTGATGGCTTTCATGAGTCCGACGTAGGCGGCCTGGAGGAGGTCCTCCAGCGGCTCGCCACGGTAGCGATAGCGGCGGGCGATCTCCATGGCGAGGGGGCGGTGCATCTCGACGATGCGCTCACGCAGGCGCTCGGCGCGGTATTCGGAGATCTCAGGCAGAACCATCTCGGCGAGGAGGTCCTCGGCGGTCATGTCGGTGATTTCGAGTGCCTGAACAGACATTGCTGCTCCCTGGTATTACTGTCGGGCGAACCGACGCACGGAGCAACATCCGGGCAGACGGCATCGCCTCGACCACTTTTCGAGGCGAGGCCCTCTGCTGGACCTCTGATTCGAGTATTCCCCCGTTTCCTGGAGTATTACTCGTCCTCAGGTAACAGTAGGGTTGCTAATCGAACGGCGAGGAGGCCTTGAGTGACGGTGTCGGAGAACGGCGAGAGGTCGGCAGCCCTGACTCTGACGTCGGCGCGGGTCGGCGGGATCAACGTGATCCGGGTGAACGGCCTGCTGGACGCGACGACCAGGGATCAGTTCGCCGACTATCTGGCGGCGGAGACAGGCGAGCACGGCCCGGACATGGCCCTGGATCTGGGCGGAGTGACCTTCATGGACTCCCGCGCGCTGGGGCTCATCGTCCATCACTGGCAGCTCAGCACCAACGCCGACGCCAGGTTCGCCCTCATCGGGGTGGAGTACGCCAAGACCAAGGTGATGTGGATCACCGGCCTGGCCCAGCGTCTGCCCCTCTACGACACGATCGACGACGCCCTCGCCGCCTTCGGCTGACCGCCCACAGGACGCCGGACCGCCCCGCTCGGCCCATCTGGGCGTTCAGGCCCGGACCCGCCCGGACCCGCCCGGCTCGGCCCGTCCGGGCGCTCGGCCGGGCACCGGCCGGCGGGGAGACTCTCAGGCCTCTTTCTTCGCGCCCTGGTTGCGCTGGTGCTCGTCGACCAGCAGCCGGGCCAGGTCGGCCACCTTCACCTGGTGATGCTGGGAGATCCTGCGCAACTCGTCGAAGGCCGCCTCGGCCGAGCATCCGCTGGACTTCATGATGATGCCCTTGGCCTGGTCGATGATCGCCCGGCCGGCCAGTGCCTCCTGCATCTGGGCCGCGTCGGTGCGGACCTCGTCGTAGTCCCACAGGTTGGCCAGCGCCACGTTCACCTGCTCGGCCAGCATGTCGGCCAGTGGGGCGACGCTCCTGGCCGCGAAGACGCCGGGTCGCACGCCGTACAGGCCCAGGACCAGGACGGCCCGCTCGACGGTGATCGGAATGGCCAGGACCGAGCGGATGCCGCAGCGGACCGCCATGCCGACGTAGCCTGGCCAGCGGGGCTCGTGGAGCACATCCTGGACGATCACGTGGCGGCCGGTGACGCGGGCCTCGGCCGACGGGCCTTCGCCGAGTTCACCCTCACTGTTGACGAGCATGATGAGTTCGCTGTGCGAGGCTGAGACGACCATCCGCTCCTCGCGCCAGAGCTCGGCGGAACCACCGGCACAACCGGGTACACCGCCCGCAAGCGTGACGGTGAGCCCGCGCAGCACGCTCTCGCTCGAGGTTTCCTCGCTGACCCTGCCAAGGGCCGCGAGATCACGGGCAAGAACGGGAGTGACCATATCCATCTCGCGAGATCCCTTCCCGGTTTCGCTAGCTTAATCACTATCTGACCGCACATCGATTTGACCCACGGGGTGGCGTACCGTCTACGACGGGACCCGCCCCATCCCGGCCGCCGACGAGGACGAGCATTGACCGACAGCATTGGCCTTCAGTCCCTGGAACAAGCGCTGACCGCGCTCACCACCAGGGTCTCCTCCCTGCGCGAGGCCAAATCCGCCTACCCCGCAGACCCCCGATCCACACTTGACGCGGCGCTCGCCGAGCTTGACACCGCCCGCGAGCTGCTGGAGGCGTCCCTGCGCGAGTTGCGCAAGGCGCCGAAACGGTCCGGCGAGCGGGAGAGCGGGTCACAGCGGGAGCTCAAACTACTACGGCAGGTGTTCCGCACCTTCCCGGTTCCCGTCGTGGTGCTGGACGGTTCGGGGGTGGTCCGGCGGATCAGCGCTGAAACCTCCCAGATGCTGGGCAGCCCGGCGGGCTATCTGATCGGCCGTTCTTTCCCGCTGTTCGTCGACGTCTCCCGGCGGGCGGCGTTCCGCTCGCACCTGACAGCGGTCCAGCAGGGCGGCCAGACCGCGACGTTCCAGACCAGGCTGGCCCATCAGGGCCGCGCGCACACGGTCCAGCTGGCCATCACCCGGCTGACGATGCCGGGTGAGCCGCAGGAGATGATCGCGATCATGATCCTCCCGCTGGAGGCTCAGGTCCAGGGGACGTCCCCCGGACCGGTCGACCGGTCGGACGCCTCGCTGGTCCTCGCCGCCGCGCGGCGGCAGGAGCTGCTGTCCAGGATGACCCGCCTGCTGCTCGACGAGGAGAGCCTGCGCCAGCCGGTGACCGTCACCAGGGCCGCGCGACTGCTGGCCGCCGAGTCCGCCGACTGGGTGATCGCCGACGTGATCCGCGACGACGTGCCCAGGCGGGCCTGCGCGCTCGGCCCGAGCGACAAGCCGGTGACCCAGCTGGTCCGCCTGATCGAGGGAATGAACCCGCTGACCGCCCCGGCCATCGCCCACGTGCTGACCGGCGGTTCGGGCGTGGTGCACGAGATGCTGGAGGAGGACACGTTGCTCGGCGAGGTGCCCGGCGGGCCGCCGCTGCTGCGTGTCATGGGTGCGGCCTCGGTGCTGATCGTGCCGATCGGCGGCGAGAGCGACGTCCTGGGCGCCCTCACGCTGGTACGGCTGCGCGACCGCGAGCCGTTCTCCCTCGCCGACCTGGGCGTGATGGAGGAGATCGGCATCCATCTCGGGCTCGCCCTGCGCGCCCGGCGCAGCTTCCAGACCCGGTCCCAGGCCGCCGACGCGCTACGCACCAGCGTGGTGCCCCGGAGCCTGCCGAACATTCCCGGGTTCGAGGCGGCGGCGATCTACCACGCGGGCTCCAGCCCCGTCGGCGCCGAGTTCTACGACGTCTTCCCCGTCCAGGACGGCTGGGGCTTCGCCCTCGGGGGCGCCGCGGGCAAGGGCGAGGAGGCCGCGTCGGTCAGCGCCATGGTGCGCAACGGGCTGCGCGTGCTCAGCGTCTGGGAGTCCGATCCGGGTGAGACGCTGCGCAAGCTGAACCAGGCGCTGATCGCCCAGCGCAACGGCATGTTCGTGATGGCCGTGGCGGGCTTCGTACGGTCACGCAAGATCAGGCTGGCCAGTGCGGGACACCATCCCGCCGCGCTGCTGCAGCCCGACGGCGGGGTACGGTTCACCGCCGGGGGCGGCGTGCCGCTGGGCATCGCGCCCGAGGCCGAGATGTTCGACGAGGAGCTCACCCTGACCTCCGGCCAGACGCTGGTCTTCTACTCCGACGGGCTCGTGGCCTCGCAGAACGAGCTGGGCGAGTCATACGGTGAGAGCCGGTTGGCCGACGTGCTGGCGCGGTGTGTGACGCAGTCTCCGGCCGCGGTCGTCAAGACCCTGGAGGAGGACCGGCACGAGTTCTCCGGCGGACGGGTGTGGGACGAGATCGTGATACTCGCCCTCCGCGTCGTGTGAATCGGCGTGACGTGGCGGTCCCGCCGGGCTCCGGGTGATCGTCGGCCTGGCCGCCGGGTCCGAGGTCGCCGGAGTCCTCACACGTCCGCCGGCTGATCAAGATGATCGGCCGGGACACGACGCCCGGCCCGCGCCGGGCGAGAACGACCTGATCCGGCCCCGATCCCGCCGCTCACCGGTTTCCTCCCTGGGGAACCGCGGCGGGCCCGGCGAAGGGATTCGGATCGTGTAATGGCCGTCCGATCGCCCCGAAATCCGCCGTGACCTGGGCGGACGCGCGGTTCGGTCGCGTGGGCCGAGGGGCCGGGCCGAGGAGTTCGGGCAGGGCGGGAGGTTTCGAGGTTTGCCTTGGGGCAGGATCCGGGTATGGTTTGAGGCATACAGACGTGTGCCTAAGACGCAGGCACCCCTGAAGGAATCACAGGCTTTTCATGCCTATCTCCTCCCAGAGGTGTGCCGTGAACATTGCATTCGTTTCTTCCGAGGCTCTCTCCTCCTCGCAGGACCAGTCCGACCTCGCCGCGCAGCGTGCCCACCTTCTGTCCATCGCCCGTGAGCTGGGCCGGGACCACAAGGTGACCATCTACACCCGCAGAAACTCCGACACGGGCAAGGCCCGGGTTCGTGTGTCCCAGGGGGTCACGCTGGAGCACCTGTCCGCCGGACCCGCCCAGGACCTGCCCGAGGACGGCATGCTGCCCTACCTGTCCGACCTCGGTGAGCAGCTCATGCGCCGCTGGGGGCAGGACCGCCCCGACGTCATCCACGCGCACTCCTGGACCGGTGGCCTGGCTGCCATCGCCGGCGCCAACGGCCTCGACGTGCCGTTCACCCAGACCTTCAGCAACGAAAGCCCTCACGACGCCAAGAAGGTTCGGCTGCAGCGCGCGATCGGCCTCCGGGCCAGCGCGGTCATCGCCGGGTGCGGGGACGAGGAGTCCTCCCTGATCCGGCTGGGCGTGCCGCGCCGTAACATCTCCGTGATCCCCTGCGGCGTCGACATCGAGCGCTTCCGGCGCCAGGGACCGGCCGCGGCGCGCGGCACCCGGCCCCGGCTGCTGCACGTGGGGCCGCTGACCCAGGACAAGGGCGTCCACACCGCGATTCGGGCGCTTGAGGGCATTCCCGACGCCGAACTGCTCATCGCCGGTGGTCCCGCCTCCGCGAACCTGTCGCACGACGCCGACGCGCACCGCATCATGCTGCTGGCCAAGGAGATCGGCGTGGATGACCGGGTGACCCTGCTCGGGCACGTCCCGCACGCTTCGGTGGCCAAGCTGATGCGCAGCGCCGACGTGGTCCTCTCGCTGCCGCGCGAGGCCCCCGCCGGTGTCGTCGCCCTGGAGGCCATGGCCTGCGGTGTGCCGATCATCGCCTCGGCGGTGGGCGCCCACCTCGACTCCATCGTGGACGGGGTGACCGGTCTGCTGATCCCGGCCGACCGCCCGGCGCAGGCCTCCCGCCTCACCCGCGAACTGCTCGCCGACCCGACCCGGCGCACCGCCCTCGGTTTCGCCGGCGCCGACCGCGCCCGCTCCCGCTACTCGTGGGAGCGGATCAGCCAGGAGCTCGTCCAGGTCTACGAGAACGCCCTCGCCACCGCGGTCCAGCACTGACCGGCCTGTACCGACCAGGCGCCCTGTACGGATCAGGCACAAGGAGCGGGGTCCCCGTCCACACGGGGACCCCGCTCCTTTTTTCGTGCGGAGGTCACCTCACGGCAGGCGGGCCGCCTTGCGGAGGTCACCTCACGGCAGGCGGGCCGTCGTGCGGAGGTCACCTCACAGCAGGCGGGCCGCCTTCAGGCCGAGGTGGATCAGCAGCCGGTCCTCACCGTCGGCGAGATCGCGGCCGATGAGCCGTTCGGCCTTGCCCAGCCGGTAGTAGAGCGTCTGGCGGTGCATCCCGAGCGCGGCCGCGGTCTCCTGAACGTGGCCCGCTCGGTCGAGGTAGCCCTCCACGGTCCTGGCGAGCTCCGGATCCTCCGCCAGCGCGCCGATCTCCCCCGCCAGCTCCCGCAGCTCCGCCTCGGGAAGCCGGACGAGCATCCGGTAGACGCCGAGGTCGGACCAGGTGGCGACGGGCGCGAGCGTGGGCACCCGGTCAGCCGCCCTGAGCGCCTGCACGGCCTCCCGCCAGCTCCTCCAGGCCTGCGCGGGCCCGGGACGGGCGTCGCCGACCCCGGCGGCCGTGCCGTACATGGCCTGGATCCGGCAGGCCAGCTCCCATGCCTGGCCTGCCGGGACCAGCAGCGCGACCAGCGACTGGTCCTGGGTGGTTAGCGCGGAGTCGGCGAGCACGCCGCGCGGGAGCGTCCAGAGGGCGGCGACCCGGTCCGGCGAGCTCCGGACGGCGATCGCCGCCACCGGGCCTCGCACGTCCAGCTCCGACAGGGCCCAGGAGCGCTCCTCGGCGTCGGTCGAGAACAGCTCCCTGAGGTTCCTGCCCAGGTCCTGGCGGCGGTGGACCTCCTGCGCGAGGACCGCGGCCACCCGGGCGACCAGGTCGGACACGGAGGCGAGCGCGTCCGCGCCGAGCGTGCCGTCGTCCAGCAGCCACAGGTAGCCGTAGGTCACCTCGTGGTGCCGCAGCGGCACGCACACCCGGGCGAGCACCCCGAGGTCGGCGTCGGCGGGGATCCACACGGGACCTCGGGCGGTCGCGATGCCGTACCCCTCGAAGTAGGCCCGCACCTCCGCCGTCGCGCGGCGGCGGAGGATGGACTCCTGCCGCACCATGTCGATGTCGCCGCTCTGCGCGGCGTAGGCCAGGAGCTGGAACGAGCGGTCTTCCAGGGTGGCGGAGGCACCGAGCCTGGCGGCGATCTCGTCGACGGTCTCCTGCAACACTCCACCATTGTCATACATATGTACGAACACTCTTCACGCCGGTCGTGACAGATGCACATAATGGAGATCTGAGCTGGGGTTTTAGGGTGGGGACATGCTCGGTTCCCTTCTTCTCGCCGGATCTCGGTTGCCGCTGGTCCGGCGCACCGTGTCCGGCGTCCCGCTGACACGCAAGGTCGTCGACCGCTTCGTCGCGGGAGAGACGGCCAAGGACGCGGTCGGAGCCGTCCGCCGTCTGACCGGCACCGGTCTCTCCGTCACCATCGACCATCTGGGCGAGGAGACGAAGGACGCCGGGGCCGCCGCGCAGACGGCCAGGGCCTACGTCACGCTGCTCGACGCGCTGCGCGAGCTGGATCTCGGCGACCGCGCCGAGGTGTCGGTGAAGCTCTCGGCGGTCGGCCAGGCGCTCGGGGCGGACGGCGACAAGATCGCCCTGGAGAACGCCCGCCAGATCGGCGAGGCCGCCCGTTCCGCCGGGGCGACCATGACCCTCGACATGGAGGACCACACCACGGTCGACTCCACGCTGGGCATCCTGGGGGCGCTGCGCGAGGACTTCCCCTCCACCGGCGTCGCCATCCAGGCCTGCCTGTTCCGCAGCGAGGCCGACTGCCACGACCTGTCGCACGACGCCTCCCGGGTCCGCCTGGTCAAGGGCGCCTACGCCGAACCCTCGTCGGTGGCCCACCAGAACAAGAACGAGGTCGACAAGGCCTACGTCCGCTGCCTGCGCATCCTCATGGCGGGCAAGGGCTACCCCATGGTGGGAACGCACGACGACCGGCTGATCTCGATCACCGAGACCCTCGCCGACCGCTTCGGCCGCTCCGTGGGCGACTACGAGTACCAGATGCTCTACGGCATCCGCACCGACAAGCAGCAGGCCCTGACGGGCGCCGGTCACACGGTGCGCGTCTACATCCCCTACGGCGACGACTGGTACGGCTACTTCATGCGCCGCCTCGCCGAGCGTCCGGCGAACATCGCCTTCTTTCTTCGTGCCCTTGGAGGCAAGTGATGGATGCCAACTTCATCGTTCCCAGCCCGATCAACGAGCCGGTGCTCGGCTACGCGCCCGGCAGCGCGGAGCGCACCGCGCTCGAGAACCGCGTCAAGGAACTGGCCGGCGCCCAGCTCGACCTGACCATGACGATCGGCGGCGAGCAGCGGATGGGCGGCGGCGCCTCGATCGACGTCGTCCAGCCGCACAACCACGCCTCCGTGCTCGGCCGTACGGCTGACGCCACCGCCGACGACGTGCGGGCCGCGATCGACGCGGCGTTGAAGGCCGCGCCCGCGTGGCGCGCGCTGTCGTTCGACGAGCGAGCCGCGATCTTCCTGCGGGCGGCCGACCTGCTGTCCGGGTCGTACCGGCAGACACTGAACGGCGCCACGATCCTGGGCCAGTCCAAGTCCGCGCAGCAGGCGGAGATCGACGCCGCCTGCGAGCTGATCGACTTCCTGCGTTTCAACGTGGACTACGCGCGCCGGCTCTACGACAACCAGCCGGTGTCCTCGCCCGGCGTGTGGAACCGGATGGAGTACCGGCCGCTGGAGGGCTTCGTCCTGGCGATCACGCCGTTCAACTTCACCGCCATCGCCGGAAACCTGCCGTCGTCGGCGGCCCTGATGGGCAACGTCGTCGTCTGGAAGCCCTCCCCCACCCAGCAGTTCGCCGCGCACTTCACCATGCGCCTGCTGGAGGAGGCGGGGCTCCCCGCGGGCGTCATCAACATGGTGACCGGCAACGGCTCGGCCGTCTCCGAGGTCGCGATGACCCACCCGGAGCTGGCGGGCGTCCACTTCACGGGTTCCACCGCGACCTTCCAGCACCTGTGGTCGACGGTCGGCGCGAACATCGGCTCGTACAAGTCCTACCCGCGCCTGGTCGGCGAGACCGGCGGCAAGGACTTCGTGCTGGCCCACCCCTCGGCCGATCCGGCGGCGCTGATCACCGCGCTGGTCCGGGGCGCGTTCGAGTACCAGGGGCAGAAGTGCTCGGCCGCCTCCCGCGCCTATGTGCCGCGCTCGATCTGGTCGCTGATCCGTGACGAGCTCGTCGGCACCGCCGAGTCGCTGACCGTCGGCGACGTGGCGGCGGACCTGTCCACCTTCATGGGCGCGGTCATCGACGACCGGGCGTTCGCCAAGCACAAGGCGGCGATCGACCGGGCCCGCTCGCTCGACTCGATCAACATGCTGACCGGCTCCTACGACGACTCCGTCGGCTACTTCGTGAAGCCGACCATCCTGGAGTCGGCCGACCCGACGGACGAGATCTTCGCCAAGGAGTACTTCGGGCCGATCCTCGGCGTGCACGTCTACGACGACGCGGACTTCGACACGGTGATGAACCAGATGGAGAGCGTCTCGCCGTACGCGCTGACCGGCTCGATCATCGCCCGGGACCGCGGCGCGATCGCCTCGGCGTCGGAGCGGCTGCGCTTCGCGGCGGGCAACTTCTACATCAACGACAAGCCGACCGGCGCGGTCGTCGGCCAGCAGCCCTTCGGCGGCGCCCGCGCCTCGGGCACCAACGACAAGGCCGGTTCGATCTTCAACCTGATCCGCTGGGTGAACGCCCGGACGATCAAGGAGACGTTCGTCCCGGCGACCGACCACCGCTACCCGCACATGGGCTGACCTCCCGCAGGGCAGCCGCCCGGCCTCACGGCGAAGCGATGCCCGAGTCTCGAATCGAAGGCTCGGGCATCGGTGTGGTTCTGTTCGCGGTGCTCTCGGCGACCTGTCGGATCGCCACCACCTGAGCGTCTCGAATCAAAGCCCTTCGGGTACGGCGGGCAGGCGGTTGCGCGCCCTCCGGGCGAACACGGGCACCCCGGCGCGCTCCAGCGCATGGGTGATCTCCACTCCGGTCATGGGCGGACGCCGCTTGCCCGCCGCCATCCTGACCAGGGCCGCGACCACCTCGTGAGGGCTCTGCGCCAGCAGCGAGCACAGATAGGTGTCAGGATCGGTGACGGTCACCTCATAGGGGCTCAAGGTCGCGGCAGGGAAGTCGGCGAGATTCCAGGTGACCAAGGTCTGGGCTCGGCCGGCAATGGCGGCCGCCATGTGGTGACGATCGTCGAGGTCAGGACCGACCAACCGGTCCAGCAGGTGCTTGTAGTCGTCCTCAGGCACCCGAGTGTCGGCGAAGAACTCCCGAATTGCCGCGCTGATGCGGGCCGCCGCCGCCGCAGAGCGGTGCTGCTCGCGCACGATGACGCGCTCCCACTCCTCCAGCAGATGATCGCTCCAGATCACGGTGTGCACCGCGTCCTCGGTCAGAGCGAGCATCAGGTCCATCAGCGAGAACGGGAACAGCACGTTGGTGTCAACGAAGACCCGCGCCATCGGCATACTCCCGAGAGATCAGTAGGGCAGATCCGCTTCTTCGACGACATCCATGATCCTGCGACGGCCTTCCGCGCGGTGTTCGCGACGAGCCTGGAACTCCAGGACATCCGCGAGGCGCACCAGGCGATGACGGCTGTCCGGCAAATACTGAGCGGGGATCTCGCCCTCGTCGAGCAGACGTGCGACGAAGGGACGCGACAGCCCCAGTAGCTCAGCGGCCTCGTTCGGAGTCAGTCGAGTCTCCACCGGCAGGGCCAGAACGGCGTTGCCCTTCGCGAGGTCGTGCGCTGCCGCCACCAGGAGGCTCACCAGCGACTGGGGCAGCTCGATGTCAGTACCGTCGGGTCCTCGCAGCACCAGCAACGCCTTCGTGGTGGCCGCAGTCGCCTCCAGGTGGGCAAGCAGCTTACGGTCACCGCTATCTGCCTCGACACGTGTCGCACTGGCCAGAACGCCGGTACGGGCCATGGCCACCTCCACTCAAGAGATATCTGAAATAAGTGTAACTCGATGTGACCGGACACTCCACCGCCGGAGCCAGACACACGACATCGTTACACAGCGGATGAACGGCGATGCCCGGGTCTCGCGTCGAGATCCGGGTGTCGCTCGTCACCGACGTCAGGTCAGAAGCCGTTCGGCGAGTTCACGCCACTGACGCAGGGGCGGGGTCCGTGGTGTGGCCGTGATGACGAAGAGACTCACGTGGTCGGCCCCGGCATCCAGATGCTCCTCGACGCGGTGCGCGACGGCGTCGGCGGGCCCGCGACTCACCAGCGCGTCGACAAGCCGGTCGTCGAGGGAGTCGAGGGAGTCGACGTCCCCGAACCCCAGGTCCTGCAGCAGCACACGGCGGTTGGGGAGGAGCGCGGCGGCGTAGGAGCGGGCCAGATCCGCGGTGGCGGAGCGGTCCGGGTCCAGGACGACGAGCTGGGTGACGGCCAGCAGCGCGTCCGGGCCGAGCAGGGCCCTGGCGGTCCTGGTGTGCTCGACCGGCATGCCCAGCGGGTGCGCCCCCCAGGCCCGCTCGCGGGCGAGGGCGAGCAGATCCGGGCCCAGCGCGGCGAGCACCCGGCGCGGGGTGACCGGCGACTCGGGCGGTCCGAACGGGGCGGCGTCCATCATGTCGAGGTAGCCGCGCATGGTCTCCAGCCGAGGGCCGAAGCGGTGGCCGCGGACGTCTTCGGCGAGACTGGGGTGACTCTCCCAGAGCCCGAGCAGGAAGCGCCCGGGGAACGCCTCGTCGAGGGTGCGTTGCGCGGCCGCGGTGCTCACCGCGTCGCGCGCGTAGATGTCGGCGGCACCGGCGGCCACCACGATCCGCCGGGTGGCCGCCAGCAGGATCCCGGCCTGTGCCATGGCCTCCCGCCCTGCCGTCTCGGGGAACCAGAGTGTCCCGTACCCGGCGTCCTCGATCGCCGCCGCCGCCTCGCGGAGGACGGCCGCGGGATAGCCGTCGAGGTCTCCCGCCCAGATCCCGATGCGCCCGAGATCGGGTCCATGGCCGTTCACGCGTCCTGCCGGGCCTCGAAGAAGGCCTGGATCCGGGCGGCGCCGGTCCGCTCCAGCCAGGTGCGCAGGTCCATCAGACCGGGGTGGATTCGCCGCGCCGCAGCGATGTCGGCCCGCCAGCCGAGCGTGTTGAGCCACTCGTAGGCGAAGGCGAACTCCTCGCCGATCTGCCGGATCGTCTCGATCGGGAGCTGCACGTACGGCACGGGCCTCCCGATCGCCGCCCCGATGGCCTCGGCGATCCGCCGTGGGGTCACCTCGTCACCGGCCAGATCGATCGCCCTGCCGATCCACTCGTCCGGCCGGGCGAAGGCCAGGGCGGCGAACACGCCGACGTCGTCGACGGCCATGATCTGCTGCGGCACGTCCGGCTCGAACGCGGTGGTCACCGTGCCCTCGTGCAGGTGGTAGCCGCCGGTGTAGTTCTCCATGAAGGAGACCGGTCGCAGGATGGTCGCGGGCAGGCCGAGCTCGGCGATGTGCCGCTCGATCCGCCACTTGCTCACGACGTTGCGCGGCAGTACCTCTTCGTCGTGGCGGCCCGCACCGGCGACGGAGGCGAAGACGAAGTGCCGGATACCGGCAGCGCGAGCCGCTTCGGCCACGTTGACGCCCCAGCGGACCTCGTCCTCGGCCGTGAAGTCCGGTGGAGTGCCGGGTGAGCCGACCGTGGGCTGGACGCCGAACATGCCGTAGGCGCCCTCGGCTGCCGCGACCAGAGAGCCGAGGACCCCCATCTCGGCGCGTACGAGCTCGGCTCCCGCCGCGGCCAGGGCCTGCGCCGACGCGCCGCCCGGATCGCGGGTCAGCGCCCGCACCCGCCAGCCGCCGGCGAGCAGCCGCGCCGTCACGACCCGTCCCTGCAGCCCGGTCGCGCCCACCACCACAACTGTCTTCCGCATGTCCATACCTCTCCTGAAACGTGTCACACCCATAAACGGAGGAGCACCCCGTTTATGTTCGGCTAACATATGGGGGGTCACCCCGTTTAGCAAGCCGAGTGGAGATCCAGTGCCTCAAGAAGGTCGCCCGATGCGTGCCGACGCGCGCCGCAACCACGACCGGATCCTCGTCGCGGCCGGCGCGGCCATCGCTCAGCACGGAGCAGAGGCGTCCCTGGAGGAGATCGCCCGGCACGCCGGAGTCGGCTCCGCCACCCTGCACCGGCACTTCCCCTCCCGCCAGGCGCTGCTGGAGGCCGTCTTCCGCGACCGGGTGGAGACCCTCTGCGCGAAGGCGTCCGAGCTGGCCGCCGGCCTCGACCCCGGCCCCGCCCTGTTCACCTGGCTCCGCGCCGTGGGCACCCATGCCGCGTCCAACCGCGGCCTGGCCGCGTCGCTGATGCGCGGCGCCCACGACAGCGACCCGACGCTGGGCGCCACCTGCCACACGATGATCGTGAACGCCGGCGGCGAACTGCTGGAGCGTGCTCGTCAGGCGCGCGCCATCCGCCCCGACGTCGCCATCGTCGATCTGCTCAAACTCGTCAGCGCCATCTCGCTGGCCGCCGAACAGGAACCCGGCGGCCGGCGAGACGGCGCCGACGAAGCCGGCCGGCTCCTCGCGCTCGCCCTCGACGGCGTGCACCCCAGCGGACGGCCGTCCTGACGCCTTACGCGGTCGACCACCGCCGCCCGCACCCGGGCTGACATCTCGCAGAGCAGCAGCCCGGCCTCACGTCGCCGCTTCCCCGAGTGATCCTTCACGGCGAGGCGATGCCCGGGTCTCGAATCGAAGGCTCGGCCGTCGGGTCACGCCATCAGGAGGATGGCCCGAACTTTGGCCGGTATTCCGGCCAAAGAGGTACCATGGACCGCATGGAGATCATCCCGATCAGCGAAGCGAAGGACCGGCTGACCGAACTGGCCGATCGGGCCGCTCGCGAGCATGACCACTTCACGCTCACCCGAAACGGGCGGCCTCATGCCGTCATCGTGTCCGTGGCCGAGTGGGAGTCCCTGCAGGAGACGCTGGAGATCCTCGCCGACCCTGGAATGCGGGCCGATCTGGTCGAGGCCGCTGCCGCGGAGGCAGGCGGCGACGTGACCACCGAGGAGGAGATGGCCGCCGTCATGGCGGCCCGCCTCGGCAAGGCGAGCGCGTGAGCGAGCGATACATTGTCCTCCTGGATCCGCCTGCCCGTCGCGCGCTCGCCTCGGGCCTGCCCGAGACCGTGGCGGCCGCGGCTTGGGAGTTGATCACCGGTGCCATCGCACGCGAGCCGTGGCGTGTCGGCAAACCCCTCCAAGAGCCTTACGAGGAACTACATGTAGCCCGGCGCGGAACGTATCGCGTGGTCTACCGCATCGACGAGGACAAGCACACCGTGACGATCCAGACGATCAAACACCGCCGAGACGCCTACCGCCCATAACAGCCGACGCCGTGAGGGCCGCGATCGACGCGGCGCTGAAGGCCGCGCCCGCGTGGCGCGCGCTGTCGTTCGACGAGCGAGCCGCGATCTTCCTGCGGGCGGCCGACCTGCTCGGGAAGCCGTAGCGCGCGGCGGCGTGGGCCATGTCCGACCTGAGCCGCAGCCGGCCGTCGGCCGTCAGCGCGTCGATCCTGTCGAACCGGCCGCCGGCGCCGTCGAGGCTGACGCCGAGATCGTTCAGGACGGCGGCGCCGTTGCTGAAGACGCTCAGCCCCGCGCCGCCTGTCCGCATGGCGTGCGCCCGCTCGTAGACCCGCGCTCGGTGACCGGCGCCCAGCAGGCTCCGCGCGACGGCCAGGACGCCCCCGGCTACGTGCGACGCGTGCGCGGCGAACGCGACCGCCGCACGGTCACCGTGGAACCGGTCGAGGACGGCATGGCCGCCTACCACGCCGCCCGCGTCATGTCCGAACGGCACCTGTACGAGATCCAGGCGCACTACACGTCGGAACAGGTGCCGTTGATGATCGGGATGCTCACCCGCGTCGCGGGCGCCTACCGCTCGGCGACCCGGGAACTCCGCGAAAAGTCCGACTGAACCGCCCGGCGCAGTGCCCCTTCCCGGGCGACCGGGTTCTGGGAGACGCCCGCGGTCGCCCGGGAACGGAACCGGCCGTCCTCTTCGGGCGGGTCCCGCCGCGGGTCACCGGTGCGGGACCGCCGCCTCACCCCGTCGAACCCGGGGTCGGGTCCCGTGCGCCGGCGGCGGACGGGACCCGACCACGGTCCGCTCATCGTCTGTGAGGTCACCACGCGCCCTGTCGTGCGTCCGCCGGGGCCGGACGGCACCACGCGGAAGAGGCCGCAACCTCAGTGATCTTGAAACTCGAACGGACCCTGGCGCGGCCCGGTGTGGGGTTCGCGGGCGAGGCCGAGCAGCAGGCCGTCGGCGGACACGGCGGGGCTGGTCGTCAGGAACAGCGGCGTACCGGCCTCGGGCGCGCGTACCTCGGCGAACACGTCGCCCCACACATCGCTCATGGTGCCGAGCAGTCCACCGGCGGGCACCGACTCCCCCGTCGTCACGGCGGGCTGCCACCAGCCGGCCCGGTCGGTGCGCAGCCAGTGCCATCCCTCGTGCCGGCGAACGTCACGCACCGGCCACGGATCACCGTCGAGCACGCCGACCGATCTGGCGATGTTGCTCAGCCCCGCCAGGTGCATGTCGACCGAGGGCCGGTCGAGCAGGCCGTTCTGACCGGACTCCGCGATGATCGCCGGGATGCCCGCGTCCGCCGCGGCGGCGCAGGTGCTGCCCGCCACCGTCCGTGCCACCGCGGCCTGCCGGACGACGTGCCCGGCGCCGTAGGCCACGGCGAGATCGAGCGACGCCGCCTCGACCGGAGACTCCTCGAAGATCGTGAACGGCTCCAGCGCCTCGGGGATGTCACCGGCGTGCAGGTCGACCAGGTAGTCGGCGCCGACGACGAACGAGGTGAACAGGTGGTGGGCGAGCACCTCGGCGAAGGTGCCGTCCGGATCGCCGGGAAAGCTCCGGTTCAGGTTCTTGCCGTCGGCGGGGACGACGAACGGGGCTCTGGCCCAGAACCCCGGCACGTTCGCCACCGGAACGGCGACGATCCGGCCCGAGACGGCGCCGGCGTCGAGATCCCGCACGAATTCACGGACGGCCGCGATCGAGGCGTACTCCGCTCCGTGCATGCCCGCGAGCACCGTGAGCTGGGGTCCGTCCCCGCGGCCTTGAATGTCGAAATACGGTATGTCGAGTCCGTCCGGACCGAGCTCGGGGATGCTCAGTGTCCGCCGTGTGATCATCGCGCGACGCTCCCGAGGTCCGGCAGCGCCTCGGCGAGGAAGTCGCGCATCGTCTGCTGGAACAGCTCGGCCTCCTCGATCTGCGGGGAGTGGCCGGACTTCTCGAAGATGACCAGCTTCGAGTTGGGGATCAGCGACGCGATCGTCTCCGCCGACGACACCGGGGTGATCCAGTCGACGCGGCCCACGGTGACCAGGGTCGGGCAGGTGACCGAGGGAAGCTGCGGCTTGACGTCGTAGATCGGCGCGTTGTGCTGGAAGCACCAGTTATGCGCCTCGTGGCGGTAGATGCCGGCCTCGACCCGCGCGGTGGCCGCCACCGGGTCGTACTCGTAGTCGTACAGCGGGATCAGCTCAGCCCAGCAGGCCTTCAGGTCGGCGTCGTCGCGGATGTTGCCGCTCCAGTACCGGTCGTAGTTGTCCCAGTTGAGTTTCACCCTGGTCTGCTTGCGCGCGCTCTCGATGGCGGAGGCCAGGTTCTCGCGGTCCGGTGAGGTGTCACGCAGGATCATCGCGCTCACCCGGTCGGGATAGGCGATCGCGTACTCCATGGCGATGAACCCGCCGTAGGAGCCGCCCGTGACCACGATCTTCTCGGCGCCGGCCCACTCGCGCAGCGCGTCGACGTCAGCGGCCCACTGGGCGTGCGAGTAGGGCGGCGCGGCCTCGCTCAGGCCACAGCCGCGCGCGTCGAAAACGATGACACGGAACAGATCGGCGAGCGGGCCGAACGTCGCCTTCGGCTCGGCGAGGGAGCCGATGCCTCCGCCGCCGTGGTGGGCGATCAGAACCGGCGCGTTCTCGTCGCCGAGGACCTCGACGTTGAGTTGAGCTCCATTGATCTCTACGAACATGTGCACTCCTTGTTCAGGTGAAGCATGCGGGGACGGGGTCCGCCGCGGACGCCCGGCAGGTAGGCGGGCGTCCGGCGGACAGGGGAGTGGCGTCCGACGGGCATCAGGCGCCGGAGGAGACATCAGAGGGATTCGGTGTCGATCCAGCCGGTGACGATCTGGTCGAGGACGCCGAGCGGGACGGCGCCGTTGCCGAGAACCGCGCCGTGGAAGCCGCGGATGTCGAACCGGGCGCCGAGCCGGTCCTCGGCCACCGCGCGCAGGCGGCGGATCTCGCGACGGCCGATCATGTATGCCAGTGCCTGACCGGGCCACGAGATGTAACGGTCGATCTCATTGCGGACGTTGGCGCGCGTGGTCGCGGTGTTGTCCCACATGAACTCCATGGCCTGCTGCCGCGACCAGCCCAGGTGGTGCATGCCGGTGTCGACCACCAGCCGGCAGGCCCGCAGCGCGTCGAACGAGAGCATTCCCAGCCGGGAGATGTCCGAGGTGTACAGCCCCATCTCGTCGGCCAGGCGTTCGCTGTACAGGCCCCAGCCCTCGACGTAGCCGCACACCTCGGCGTCGAGGAAGCGCCGGTAGTCGGGCAGATCCGTCAGCGTCTGCGCGGAGGCGATCTGGAGATGGTGGCCGGGTGTGCTCTCGTGGAAGGCCAGCGCCTCGTACTCGTAGACGAACCGCTCCTGCGGGTCGGTCGTGAGCACGCAGTGCGCGCCGGGACGGGATCCGTCGCCCGCCGGTGGCCGGTAGTGCGCGAGCGCCGCGTTGCCCGCCTCGATCGGGTTGATCTCCTCGATGACGCAGTCGGCGATGTCGTACGCGGGGAACCACCGGTCGCGGATCTCCTCCGCGCGGCGCAGCGCGTCGGCGACCGTGTCGACGATCTGCGAGCCGTCGGCGAACCGCAGCGAACGATCGTCCCGCAGCCGGGACATGACCTCGGCCACGTCGCTCGTGCCGAGTGCCCGGCCGCCCAGCTCGGCCCACTCCTGCCGCAGGTCCGCGAGGCAGTCCAGGCCTATCTGGTGGATCTCCTCCGGGCTGAGATCGGTGGTGGTGTGCCGCCGCACCGCGTCGCGGTACCCTTCCTCGCCACCCGGGACGAACCGGATGCCGACCCGGTCGTCGTCACGGGCCACGGGCAGCAGTTCGTCCTCGATGCCGGAGAGCAGGCGCCGCAGGGCGGGGCGGACGGACTCGGTGACGATTTCGGACGCGCGGGCCCTGACCCGGTCGTGGTCGACGCCTTCCGGCAGCCGCGGGCTGAGCAGGGTGTCGTCGGCCAGGCTCAGCGACAGGTGCCCGGTGAGCTGGTCGATCGCCTGTCCGACCCCGACGCGGGTCGGGATCCGCCCGTCCGCCTTGGCCGCCCGGTAGCGGTCGAGGACCGCGTCGAGGAACGGGGGCAGCGCGGTCAGGCGCTGGATGTACTGCTCGACGGCCGCCGCGTCGGTGAGGGAGACGGCGGGGACCGACATGAACATCATGGCCTGCGGCGCGGAGTAGCCGTCGGCGGACGCTCCCGTCTCCCACAGCGCGTGCTCCAGATCGGACCGTACGCCCCAGGCGAGGCGGCCGAGCACCGCGTGGTTGATCCGGTCGGCCGGGTTCAGGCCGTCGGGGTCGATGGCCTGGAGCCGCCGTTCGATGTCGGAGATCTTCGCGGCGTCGGCGCCGGAGCCGGCCCGGCTGGGGTCGGGCACCAGCCCGTCGAAGCCCGAGACGCCGAGCATGGTGGCGCTGAACGGGTCGGCCGTGTGCTTGACCTGGAAGAACTCGGCGCTTAGCTGGGCGAGCTGTTCGTTCGGCTCGGTGGTCGCCTGAGCCGAGGTCTGGTCGTCAACGGACATCGGTCCTCTTTCTTGTCATCAATAGGCCCAGATCTGCTCGAGTGCCCGCAGGATGTTGCCGCCCAGTACGGCGGCGATCTCGCTGTCGGAGAACCCTTCCCGCACCAGCCATCCGCAGATGTTGGCGAAGTTCTCGGTCGGGTTCTCCAGCCCGTCCACGTACTCCACCTTTTCGAAGGAGGGACCCCCGGGGGCGGCGGCTCCCACCTTGAGCAGGTGCCCGAAGACGGTGTGCAGGCCGACGTGGTCGCCGTAGAGGGTGTCGGGTCCGAACGCGACGTGCTCGATGCCGACCAGGTCCAGGCAGTACCGGAAGTGGTCCATCACCGACAGGATGCTGTGCCGGGGATGGGCGTGGGACAGCGTCGTGTGCGGCGCCGCGGACATGCCGATCACCCCGCCCGTCTCGGCCACGGCGCGCAGGACGTCGTCGGACTTCATCCGCGGCGTGTCCCAGACCGCACGCGCTCCGGCGTGCGTCATGAAGACGGGGCGCTCGCTGACGGAGCAGGTGTCGATGCCGGTCCGGTCGGAGGAGTGCGAGATGTCGACGGCCAGGCCCAGCTTGTTCATCCGGGCGACCGCACGCCTGCCGAAGTCGGTCAGGCCGCCGTCGACGGTCTCGTTCAGGCCGCTGCCGAGCGCGTTCGAGTCGGAGTAGGCGATGCCGATCTGCCGCAGGCCGAGGCCGTACAGCACGTCGAGCCGGTCGATCTCGTTCTCGATCGGCGTCGCGGCCTCCAGGCCGAACAGCAGCCCCACCTTGCCCGCCCGGTGGGCGTCGTGGATGTCGGCCAGCGTCCGGATCACGACGACGTCGCTCTGGTGCGCGATGTCGGCCTGCCGCATGCCGAGGTCGGTGATGATGTCCAGCCACCGCCACGGCGCGTTGCCGGTGACGCAGGCGGTGCCGTCCATCATGTTGTCGAACACCACGGTCATGCCGGAGGCGGCGAGCCCGGCGAACGCCGTGTGCTGGCGTCCCGTCCGGTTGTACTCCGGGGTCTGCCGCATGTCGTCGGGGAACCGCACCGGGTGGTCGTGCAGGCTGATGACGACGCTGTCGCGCAGCAGCCGCTCCGCCCGCGACCGGTCGTCCACGCCGAGCCCGCCGGCGTACGGCGGGACGCGGTCGAACTCCGGGGCCAGCTCGAAAACGGGAAGGTCGACGCCCGGGGTGAGGTACCCGTAGGACCGGTACGGCTCGCCGGTCATCACGCGGACCCGCCGCCGCGGACCGGAGCCAGCCGGTGCGGTCCTTCGGCGAGCAGCCGCCACAGCTGTTCCCAGGCCCGCATGCCTTCGCGCAGGCGGGAGACGCGCATGAACTCGTTCGGCGCGTGCAGGTTCTCGTCCGCCGTGGAGAAGGAGAAGAAGAGCGTCTTGGCGCCCAGCACCTCCTCGAACAGCGCCGTGGCCGGCAGCGTCCCGGCGATGACCGCCAGCAGGACGTCCTGTCCCGGGTAGACGTGTCCGAGTGCCGCGCTCGCCGCCCGGATCGCCGGGTGGTCGGCGGGGATCGTGTAGGCGGGCACGCCGGCCTCGTCGGGGCGCACCGTGACGCGGACGCCGGGGATCTTCTGCGCGAGCACATGGTCGGTGATCGCCGCCAGCACCCGTTCCGGGCGCTGGCCCGGGACCAGCCGGCAGGAGATGTGACCGGTCGCGACGTGCGGGATGACCGTGTACTTGCCACCGGCCCGGATCCCGTTGATCTCGAGCGTGGGACGCTCCCACAGCCGTTCCAGCGTGCTGTAGCCGGCTTCGCCGAAGACCTCGTCGAGGCCGAGGCCCTCCCGGTAGTGGTCCTCGTCGAAGGGCACCGCCGCGATGTCGGCGCGGCGCTCGTCGCTCAGCTCGGGGATCCCGTCGTAGAAGCCCTCGGGCGCGACCCGCCCGTCGGCCGTGTGCAGTCCGGCCAGGATCTCGCTCAGGGCGTGCACGGGGTTGGCCACCGTACCGCCGAACCGTCCGGAGTGCAGGTCCGCGTCCGCCCCGGTGACCTCGATGTCCAGCGTCACCAGGCCCTTGGAGGCGATCGACAGCGACGGCTCGCTCGGGCGCCACATGGCTCCGTCGGCGGAGATCACCAGGTCGGCCGCGAGTTCGTCCGCGTGCTCACGCACGTAGGCCGGGAGGTGGGGGCTGCCGATCTCCTCCTCGCCCTCCAGGAGGAACTTGATGTTCAGCGGCAGCGCGCCCTCCTGCTCGATGAACGCCTGCGCCACCTTGAGCACGATGAAGACCGGGCCCTTGTCGTCGGTGACCCCGCGCCCACGGATCACGTCGCCGTCGACGACGAGCTCGAAGGGCGGCGTGTTCCACTCGGCGAGGTCCCCCGTCGGCTGCACGTCGTAGTGGCCGTAGACGAGGATCGTGGGAGCGCCGGGCGCCCCGAGCCACTCGCCCCGTACCAGCGGGTGACCCTCCGTCGCGACGACGCGGGCGTCGGCGAAGGACAGCTGGGCCGCGAGCCATTCGGCGGCGGTCCGCATGGTTTCCTCGGTCGCGTCCCGGCTCACGCTGGGCACCGCGACGTACCCGGCGAGCTCTTCGAGGTATTCGGCGTCGGTCGCATTAAAAGAGAGCATGTCCGCCATCAATCGAGAGAGTCTGACCGGTGATCCAGGATGAGGCCTCGGAGACGAAGAACCGGACACCGTGGGCGATGTCCTCGGCCGCGCCGAGCCGGCGTACCGCGATGCCTTCGACGAGCTCGGCCTGGCCCTGCTCGCCGTAGCTCTCCCACTGCTTGATGGTCGAGGGGTTGGACAGCACGAACCCCGGCGCGATGCAGTTGACCGTGACACCGAACCGGCCCAGCTCGTGAGCCATCTGGCGGGTGAAGCCGATCTGCCCGGCCTTCGAGCTGGCGTAGGCCTGGATGCCGGTGAGGCTGACGCTGCGGCCCGCGCCGGACGAGATGTTGACGATGCGGCCCGAGCCTCGCCGCTTCATGCCCGGCACCGCCGCCCTGGTGCACAGGAAGGTGCTGGTCAGGTTGGCCGCGACCACGGCGGCCCAGCCCTCGTCGGTGATCTCCTCGATCGGGTGGTGCACCTGACCGACGACGCCGCCCGCGTTGTTGACCAGGATGTCGATGTCACCGATCTCGGCGAAGAAGGCGTTGACCGCGGACGAGTCGGTCACGTCCACGGTGTCCTTGTCGATGCCGTGCACCCGGATCCCGTCCGCCTCGAGTGCGGCCGCGATGGCCGACCCGATCCCGTGTGCCGTGCCGGTGACCACGGCGGTCCTGCCGTTACCTGTTGTCACTGGTCGAGCCATCCCTTCTCGAGCAGCTCGCGGACCTCGGCCACGCCGGCGTCCCAGACGATCTGCATGTCTTCATCACTGCGTTGGTAAGCCCCGCCCAGACTCCCGTCGGGAGAGAGCTCCTTCATCTCCCGCGCGGTCACGTCGTTCGCCATCGACCGTGGGATGACCGGCGCGCTGCCATCGGGGATCTCGACTCCGGCGACCCTGGTCCAGGCGAAGTTCTCCAGCCAGGAGCCGTGAAACTGGTCGTCGTCGAAGCGGGAGGCGGCCTCCGCCGTCTTCGGCGCGTTGTACCAGCTGTGGAACAGGACCTGCACCCGGTGCTCCCGCGGCCGGCAGACCCATTCGCGGATGAGGCCGGCGATGGGTGAGTTCCCCCCGTGGCCGTTGACCACCGCGATGCGCCGGAAGCCCTGGGAGGCCAGGCCGTCCAGCAGGTCGCGCATCACCTCGATGTAGGTGCTGATCCGCAGGCTCATGCTGCCCGGGTACTCGGTGAAGTACGGCGCCATGCCGAACGGCAGGACCGGCAGGACCGGCACGCCGAGTGGCTCCGCCGCCTCCACCGACACCCGCTCGGCCAGTAACGCGTCCGTTCCCAGCGAGAGGTACGCGTGCTGCTCCGTCGAGCCGATCGGAAGCACGATGCGATCGTCGCGTTGGAGATAGTCGGCGATCTGCATCCAGTTGCTGTCGAAGACCCGCACCGGTCCTCACGCTCCGTTCTGATGATTCATGCGCCGTCCGCGTCGGCGGCACGCGAAGTGAAATCCAACTCGACCCACGGAATGGTCATCCGTAAGGAGATCAGAGCCAATACTATCCATTCGACCGCTAAATGCCAGTCCGTACCTCTTCGTTGCATTTGATCACTCGATCGTCGCCGCGCGAACGGTTCTCTCCACGGCATCCGGCGCCGGAGCGTGTTCGCACTGTGGCGTTCCCCATACCGGGGACTTCGGGCCGAAGTGCGCTTTTGGCGCATCCGGCCCGGTAGCCTTCCCACCATGCCCCCACGCCGCCGCCCCGCCTCACCCAACACCTCGACCGCTCCGCTGCGAGATCTGGCCATGCCCGCGCAGTCGCCGCCGGTCCCGCTCGACGACGTGGACAGGCAGATACTCGTGTTGCTCAGCAAGGACTCCCGGCGCTCCCAGCGGGCGCTGGCCCGTGAGCTGGGGATGTCCGCTCCCGCGGTCGGGGAGCGCATCGCACGCCTGGAGCGCCTCGGTGTGATCCGTGGGTACGGCGTCCACCTGGACTGGGTCGCGGCGGGTTTCCCCATGACGGTGTATCTGACGATCACAGCCGTTCAGGGCTACCAGCAGAGGGACCTCGTCGAGAAGCTCGCCCTCATTCCCGAGCTGGAGGGGCTCGACATCGTCACCGGCGCGATCGACCTGCTCGCCCGGCTCCGGGTCCGTGATCACTTGCATCTGCGGCAGCTGCTCATGGAGCGCGTCTGGCAGATCGAGGGCGTGCAACGTACCGAGACGTCGCTGAGCCTGGTGGAGGTCGGGCCGAAGAACCTGGTGGCCGAGCTGCTGTCGGACCCCTCCGGCGACCCGGCCTGAGAGGCGGGCCGCCTCGACCCAGACCGGGAGCCGGGCCGCCTCGACCCAGACCGAGAGGCGGGCCGCACCGGCGGCCCGCCCTGAGATGTCCGGACCGGCCGGCGGTCACCCGCCGGTCATCGGTCCCTGCACGGGCCCGAAGCCTCGCCGGTAGACCATCACCGTCCGGCTGAAGGTGATGACGACCGTCCCGTCCTGATTGGTGCCCGTGGTCCGCACGGTGACGATTCCGACCTCCGGCCGGGAACGCGACTCCCGGAGCGCGAGCACCTCCGACGACGAGTAGACCGTGTCGCCCTCGAACAGGGGATTCGGCAGCCGCACCTCGTCCCAGCCCAGGTTCGCCATCACGTTGTAGGAGACGTCGTTGACCGACTGCCCGGTCACGAGCGCGATCGTGAAGGCGGAGTTGACGAGCGGCCGCCCGAACCCGGTCTGCGCCGCGTAGTGCGCGTCGAAGTGGACCCGGGCGGTGTTCTGCGTGAGCAGGGTGAACCAGATGTTGTCCGTCTGCGTGACCGTGCGCCCGAGCCCGTGCCGGTACACGTCACCGACCTCGAAGTCCTCGAAGTAACGGCCCTGCCATCCCTCGCGTACGGTCATGTCAGTCCTCCCCCTCGCGCAGTCGCCTGATGCGCTCCGCGTCGTAACCGAGCACCTCGGTGAGGACGTAGTCGGCGTCCTCGTCGCGCCGGGGACCGCGTCTGTACCGGCGCTCGTCCGAACCCACCCTCAGCGGGCTCGCCACCTGCCGCACGGTTCCGAAATAGGGGTGTTCGGTCTCGACGACCATGCCCCGGGCGATCGTGTGTGGATCCCGCAGGGCCTGCGCCACCGTGTTCACGGGCCCGCACGGCACCCCGGCCGCCCGGAGAAGGCCCAGCCAGTGCTCGCTCGTGCCGGAGGCGAACACCGCCTCCAGCTCGGCCAGCAGGGTCGCGGCGTTCTCCCTGCGGGCGGCGAAGTCACGGTATCGGGGGTCGTCCGGCCACTCCGGATGCCCGAGCGTCTCGGCGAGCCGCCGGAAGAACTTCTCCTTCGGGCAGGCCACCACCAGCCAGCCGTCCCCCGTGGGGAAGGCCTGGAAGGGAACGAGCGACGGGTGAGCCGAGTGGCGGGTCCGCTTGGGCTCGAAGTCGCCGTTGAGCTGCCAGGCGGCCGGATAGGTCAGCATCGAGATCGCCGTGTCGAACAGGCTGATGTCGCAGTCGGCGCCGACCCCGTCGCGCCGCGCGGCGTGCAGTGCGGCCAGGATCGACGCCGCCGCCACCAGCCCGCCCGAATAGTCCACCAGCGAGAGGCCGGATTTGGTGGGCGGTCCCCCGGGCTCGCCGGTGATGTCCATCCAGCCGGCCATGCCCTGCAGCACGTAGTCGTACCCGGGCTCCGCGCTGCGCGGCCCCGTCATCCCGAAGCCGCTGAGCGAGCTGCACACGATCGCGGGATTGAGGTGTTTGAGGTCGTCGTAGCGGATCCTCAGCTTGGCCGGGACGTCCCCCCTCAGGTTCGAGTGCACCACGTCGCTGACCCTCACCAGGTCCTCGAACACGGCACGGCCCTGGGGCGTGGAGATGTCGAGGCCGAGACTTCGCTTGTTGCGGTTGAACGTCTCGAAGAACAGGCTGTCCTCGCCGTGCTGTTCGGGAACCACGTACCGCCCGACGTCCCCGCCGGTCGAGGGATCCTCGATCTTGATGACCTCGGCGCCGAGGTCCGCCAGGTGCACGCTGCCGAACGGCCCGGCGCCGTACTGCTCGATCGCGATGATCCGGACATCCGACAACGGCGTCACGGCAGCACCGTCTCCCCGGGACGGCGTGCCGCCGCGATCGCCGCCACCCGTGCCATCTCGTTCCCCACGATCATCAGTCCTTCGTCGACTCCCATGCCGGGCTTGGCGAGCACCTGCCCGGCCGCGCACGCCATGGCCACATTGGCGCTGACCTGCGCCGAACGGTCCGTCTCGTTACATGTTCCCCCGCAGTACGCGACGAGACCCCGATCGCGGACCAGCAGCAGCGCCTCAATGACGTTGTTGACCCCACCGAGGTCCGGCGTCTTGACGTGGATCACGTCGGCGGCGCCCCGGTCGACGAACATCTTGATGTCCTCAAGGGTGTTGCACCACTCGTCGACGGCGATCTTCACCTGCGAGCCCGTCCGCCGGAGGGCGGCCCGGAGCCGCACGTAGGTCTCGATCTGGGCCTCCCGGCCCCCGGCGTCGATCGGATGCTCGACGACCAGCTCGTACGGGCCGGCGACCTCTCCGAGACGGGCGAGGTAACCGGCGACCGCGTCGACGTCACCGCCGAAGACCAGCCCCACGGTGCCGTAGGTGTCGAAATGCAGCCTGGGGACGTACGCGCTGTCGGGGCGCAACCGGCCGATCCTGTCCACCAGCCACCGCAGATAGTCCTCGAGAAGCTCTCCCCGGTCTCCCAGCTTGGCCTCGTTGTTGAACAGGCCGTGCGGCAGCACGTCCACCTGTTTGAGGATCATCTTCTCCGCGTTGCCGTACCGGTCGTCGCCGGTCTGCGCGAACATCGGCACCGGCTTGAGGTCCGCGCCGGTCGAGTACTCGTCCCGTACGACCTCGGCCATCGTGAGCCGCCGGCTCTGCGCGACCGCGTCGAGCACCGCCTGGGTCACGCCGTACCGGATGGCCGTGTGCAGCGGGCCGGAGGCGCCGTGGCAGGCATCCACCCGCCCGGCCAGCTCGCGGAACGAGCCGAGCTCGGCGCCGACCAGCAACGGCCTCAGGTGTTCCTCGACGTCCCGGCGGGCCGCCTCCGCGCTGAAGAGCGGGTCGCGACCGCCGGCGCCGCTGTACTGCACGGCGGCGCAGTCACCGTGGGCGACCGAGCCGTCTTCGAGCAGCAGCAGCACCGACAGCGCCTCGCCGGCCTGCCGGATCGCGGAGAAGCCCGGCGTGATCGGGATGCCCGAGTAGGCGAAGCCGTCGTGTTCGGCACCGGCCCTGATGGCCGCCTGGTCGTCGGCGAAGAATCCGGTGCGGACCGGCTGGGTGAGGACTTCGACGATTCTCATTCGACGAGGCCCCTGCACAGCAGGACGACGGTGATGAACGTCTGATAGACCCGCAGCGGATCGTCGCCGGTGATGCTCGCCGAGAGGTCACCGGTCCGCTCGACCCCGGCGATCCTGCACGCCAGCTCGCAGTAGTCGCTGCTGCGGAAGGAGATGCCCAGGGTGACGGGGAGGCCGATGGCCGTCTGCCTCGCGGTGGGGAGATCCTCGATGGCGGACCGGGCCTGCTCACGGATCAGGTCCCTGGCCTCCGCCGGGTGCAGCGATTCCGCGGAGAACCGGGAGATCGACCTCTTCACGACCGCGGCCTTGATCCCCGGGCAGAACCGCTCGGTCTCCTCGGCGGTCGTCGCGTCGCCGGTGACCAGCACGATCGGCACCTGGTAGGCGGCCGACACCAGGGAGTTGATGCCGGCCTCGCCCGCGACGACGCCGTTGACGGTGACCTCGGCGAACGCGAGCGGGAAGTAGGTGTGCGACAGAACCGAGCCCTTGCTGCCCATCGAGCCGTGATAGGACACCAGGAAGATCGCGTCGAAGCTCGCGTCGAGCCCCTGCATCATGTACATCGGCTTGTACCGGCCGGACAGATAACCGGCCCGCCCGGCGAGCGCGTCCGGTTTCAGGTTGGCCATCTTCGAATGCGAGTCGTTGACCAGGAACTCGGTGGCGCCGGCCTGCATCGCGCCTTCGATGGCGGCGTTGATCTCACCGGTCAGCAGCTCGGTGTAGTACGGGTACTGTGCCCCTCCGGCGACGCACTGGTCCCAGTCGACGACGCCGGCGGTGCCCTCCATGTCGGAGGAGATGTAGATCTTCACAGCATGCTCCTCGGGTGGAACTCGGGCTCGGTGGAGGACTCGGTCATCACCACGTAGACGGAACCGGTCTGGCCCGCCGCCGCGCCGTGCCGCCCGTCCGGGGTGAGGGCCAGGCAGCGCAGTTCGGCGCGGTATTCGTCCGGCAGGGTCGCCGCGTCGGCCAGCATCGCCAGGCACGCCTCCGAGGGATCGAGCCCGCGAGCCAGGTCGGCGACGATGCCGCGGGCTCCGAGGGCGCGCATGCTCAGCTCCCCGCGGCCGGTGCAGGCCGCTCCGCCGTACCGCACGTCGGCGTAGTTTCCGGCGCCGGGGAGGGCCGAGTCTCCCACTCTTCCCGGATATTTCCATGGATAGCCGCTGGTGGACACGCCCACGACCAGTTCACCCGAGGAGTCCAGCGCCAGGATGTTGATGGTCCCCCACGGTCCGTCATGCGGCGCGAGGCGGTTGACCAGGTCCAGCGCGGTCTTCCTGTACAGCTCGTCGCCGGCCTGGGCCGCGGTTCGCTCACCCTCGACGGACTCGTCCGACGGTTGCAGAGCCGCCAGGAAGAGCTTCCTGGACTCCTCCGTCAGCAGTTCCGCCCGTTCGAACCCGTTCTCCTCGGCGAACAGCTCGGCGCCCGGGCCGACGAGCAGGCTGTGCTGCGGCAGCCGCTCCAGCACGGCCCGTGCGATCGAGATGGGATTGGGAAACCCCTTCACCGCTCCCACCGCGCCGAAGGCCCTGCTCGAACCGATCATCAGTGACGCGTCGAGTTCCACCACGCCCTGCGCGTTCGGCAGTCCGCCGGTCCCGACGTAGTGGTCGTCCAGGTTGTCCTCGCATCGTCGCAAACCGGCCTCGACGGCGTCCAGGGCGGAACCCCCGCGGGCGAGGATCTCCATCGCCGCTGGAAGACCCGCCTCGCTCCGCTCGCTGCCGATGACGATGGCGCCGCTCACGCGACCACTCCTTTGCGTCCGGCCACGTGGACACACGCGGCCGACCGGCCGCTGTCACGTGGGTCGATTATCAGGGACGGCTCGACGGCGCACGCGGCGACGACGGCCGGACAACGGTCGGCGTAGCGGCACGGACTGGTTCCGCCGCGTGCCGCCGACTCGGCGATCTCCGCCAGTACCGGGTTCTCGCCGGCCTTCTCGGCGCCGCTCTCGGCGGCGGCCGCCGCCACGTCCGTCACGGCGTCGCCCGCTCCGGCGAGCCTCGGGACCGAGCCGATGAGCAGCTTGGTGTACGGATGGACGGGGTCGTCGAAAAGGGTCTCGGTCTCACCGGTCTCGACGATGCGGCCCCGGTACATCACCGCGGTCCGGTCGCTGATCTGCCGTACGACCGCCATGTTGTGCGAGACGAAGATGACCGACAGGTGGAGCGTCTCCTGGAGATCGGTGAGCAGGTTGATGATGTTGGCCTGCACCGAGACGTCGAGGGCCGACACCGGTTCGTCGGCGATCAGCACCGTCGGCTCCAGCGCCAGCGCGCGGGCGATGCCCACCCGCTGCCGCTGCCCGCCGGAGAACTGCCGCGGCCGCTGCTTCAGGGCCCGCTCGGGCAGGCCGACCAGGTGCATCAGCTCCCGGTTGCGCTCGTCCACCTTGTTCCGCGGGACCAGTTTGTGGAACTTGAGCAACTCCGACAGCGTCTGCTCGACGGTCATCCGGGGGTTGAGCGAGCTGAACGGATCCTGGAACACCATCTGTATGGCGAGCCGCTGGGCCCGGGTCCGCTTCGCCTGCACGAGTTCGCCGTCGTAGCGGATCGTGCCGGCGGTGGGACTGTACAGACCGACGAGAGAGCGGGCCAGAGTGGACTTGCCACAGCCTGACTCGCCGACCAGCCCGAGCGTCTCCCCCTTGTGCAGAACGAGGTCCACACCGTCGACGGCGCGGTTCACCACCGGCTTCTTGCCGAAGAGCCGGTCGGTGACCGATACGGGAGGGGTGAAGTGCCTGGCCAGGCCTTCGACTGAGAGGATCTCGTTTCCCGCCATCACTGCTGCCCCACCGTTTCCTCCGAGACCATCTCGGTCCAGCGCTCCGCGGTGTCGACACGCAGGCACGCGCTCTTGCGGATCACCGTGCCGGACGCCGATCCGACGGGTACCAGCGCCGGTTCCTCCCGGCGGCAGCGCTCTTCCACGAACGGGCACCGGGCGGCGAAGGAACATCCGACGAGGGCGTCGGTGAGGTCGGGCGGCTGCCCGTGGATGGTCAGCAACCGGGCGACCCGGCGGTCCGGATCGGGCACCGAGCGCAGCAACGAGAACGTGTACGGGTGCTTGGGCTCGGCGATCAGGTCGAGCAGGGTGCCCGACTCCACGACCTTGCCCGCGTACATGACATAGAGCCGCGAACAGGTCTGGCTGACCACGGCGAGATCATGACTTACCAGCAGAAGCCCGACGTTTTCCTCTTGTTTGAGCCGGCGCAGCACCCCGAGGACCTGAGCCTGGATCGTCACGTCGAGCGCGGTGGTCGGCTCGTCGGCGAGGATCAGCCGCGGCTTGGTGGACAGCGCGATCGCGATGCAGATCCGCTGGCGCATCCCGCCGGACAGCTCGTGGGGATAGAGCTGGTAACGGCGCTCGGGGTCGGGGATTCCGACCTCCGCCATGAGGTCGATCGCGACGGCCTTCGCCTCGCTGCGCGACTTGCCCAGCTTGCGCAGGGGCGCCTCGGCGATCTGGTCGCCGACGCGCATGACCGGGTTCAGCGCGGTCAGGGCGTCCTGGAAGACCATGCTCATGGTCTCGGTCAGCCGGGTGTGCAGCTGCTTGGCCGGCAACCCGGTGACGTCCTCGCCGTCGATGAGCACGCTTCCGGAGACGATCCTGGCCGGACGCGGCAGCAGTCCGAGCAGCGCGCGCAGCGTCAGGCTCTTGCCCGAGCCCGATTCACCGACCAGTCCGACCGACTCCGCGACGCCGACCGAGAGCGACACCCCGCGGACCGCGTGCAACCGCCCATGCGGCATCGGGATGTCCACGTGCAGGTCGCGGACCTCTAGCAATGGCGCCGTCATTTGTTCGCCTTCTCCACGATGCCGTCCGCGATCAGCGCCAGTGCCAGGCCGGTGATAACGACCGCCAAGCCGGGAATCGTAGACATGTACCACTTATCCAAGATGAACTGCTGACCTTCCTGGATCATCGTTCCCCAGTCGGGCGTGGGTGGCGGTACACCGAGGCCGAGGAAACCTAGGGTCACGATCGCCAGCAGGGTCAGCACGATGTCGCTCATCGAGAAGACGAACGCCTGCAGGACGACGTTGGGCAGCAGGTGCCGCAGCAGGATCCGCCACGTCGGCAGGCCGCTGGCCCTGGCCGCCATCGCGTACTCCTGCTCTTTGGCGAGCAGCACCTGGCCGCGCACGATGCGGCAGTACGCCACCCAGCCGACAAGCGTGATCGCCGTGTAGATGCTCGTCGTCCCGGGGCCCATCGCGAACACCAGCGCGATCACCAGCACCAGGAAGGGGAAAGCGATCACCATGTCGACGACGCGGCTGATGACGGCGTCGACCCAGCCGCCGAACCATCCCGCGATCAGGCCGAGCAGGCTGCCGATCACGAACGGTGAGATGACCGCCAGCACGCCGACCTTGAGGTCGACGCGCGCGCCGTAGAGCAGCCTGGAGAACACGTCGCGCCCGAACGCGTCGGTGCCGAGGATGTGATCTTTCGCACCGGGCGGGAGGAACGCGTCCGTGAGGTTCTGCTGGATCGGGTCGTAGCTCGTCAGCAGAGGCGCGCAGACCGCGCACAGCACGATGAGGGCGAACAGCACCAGGCCCGCCACCAGGGGAACGTTCCATCGCCCGCGCTTGCGCCGGGGCGTACCGGTGACCGCCGGCAGAGCGGGACCGACACTCGTCGCCGCGCTCATGTGAGCTTGACCCGGGGGTCGAGAGCGGCGTGCGTCACGTCGGTCAAAAGGTTCACGACCACAACCATGATCGCGAAAGTAAGCGTGATTCCCTGCACGGTGGGGAAATCCCTTCCGAGAATGGAATTGATCATCTGCTGTCCGATACCGGGCAGCGAGAAGACGCGTTCGACCACGAGCGTCGATCCGGTGAGATAGGCGATGTTCACGCCGAGCACCGTGACCGACGAGACCGCGGCGTTGCGCAGGGCGTGACCGAGCACCACGCGCACGGTGCTGATCCCCTTGGCACGCGCCGTCACGATGTAGTCGCTGCTCAACACGTCGATCATGCTGGCCCGCAGGCTGCGGATCAGGATCGGCGAGAGGGTCAGGGCGATCGTGATACCCGGCAGCACGATCCCGCGCAGGTGGTCGACGATGCTGACGCCGTATCCGGCGACCGGGAGCCAGCCCAGTTTCAGCCCGAAGACCAGGATCAGCATGATGCCGAGCCAGAACGCCGGCAGCCCCAGGCCCACGACCGGCACCGCACGGATGATGTTGTCGATGATCCCGTTGCGCCGCGCCGCGGCCAGGACGGCCAGCGGCACGGCGATCAGGAGCGTGAAGAAGGTGCCCGCCACCAGCAGCCAGATCGTCACCGGCAGGCTGACCTTGATCAGATCCACGGTCGAGCTGTTGTAGACGTAGGAGTAACCGAGGTTGCCCTGGAACAGGTGCCCGAGAAACGTCAGGTACTGCTTCCACACCGGCTCGGTGAGCCCCAGCTGGCTGCGCAGTTCGGCGATCGAGGCCGGGGTGGCGTGCGACCCGAGCAACGTGGCCGCCGGATCCCCTGGTATCAGGCGGATGAGGAAGAACACGATGAACGAGATCCCCAGGAGCACGGGGATCAGGGACACCAGCCGTTTGAGAATGTAGACCAGATACTTCATCGACTCTGCCGCTTCGTGTGTTCGGTCGCCGTTCTCCGGATCAGAGCGAGACGTCTTCCATGTGGTACGAGCCCGTGGGCAGGACCTTGAAGCCCTTCACGTCGCTGGTGGTCGCGTACGGGAACGGCGTGTAGAACAGGAACGACATGAACGCGGACTCGGCGGCCTTCGTCTGGAGCTCGCTGTACAGCGCCTGGCGCTTGGTCTTGTCGAACTCCTTCTGCGCCTTGTGCACCAGTTCGATGATCTCCTTGTCGTCGAAACCGGTGTTGAAGGAGTGCCCGCCCGTCGTCGGGTCGAGCGCGTACTGCACCAGCTCGTCGGGGTCGGCGAGGTCCATCGTCCAGTACGAGTGCGCGATCTCGTACTGGAGCTTGCCCGTCATGTCGTGCTGCGCGCTCGGGTCCACGTTCTGGATGTTCATGGTGATGCCGAGCTCTTTCAGGGACGCCTGGACGATCTGCGCGATCGACGCGTCCACCGCGTCACCGGACATGGCCAGCCAGGTGGTGGTGAAGCCCTGCGGCACGCTCGACTGGGCCAGCTCCTCCTTGGCCTTGGCCATGTCGTACTGCAGGCCCGGGGAGTTCTTGTCGTAGTACGGCGTGGACGGCATCATGAACGAGTTCGCCACGGTGCCGTTGCCGAACAGGACGCTCTTGACCAGCGCTTCCCGGTCGATGGCGTAGGAGATGGCGCGGCGCACGTGCACGTCGTCGAACGGCTTCTTGGTGTTGTTCACCATGATGTAGTCCGTCCTGGTGGACGGGAACAGCTCGACCTTCAGGTTGGGCGTGCTCTTGAGCTGGGAGAGGCTGGAGAACGGCGGAGCCTCGTTGATGTGCGCCTGTCCGCCCTGCAGCTGGATCGCGCGGGCGTTGCTGTCCGCGACCACCTTCCAGGTGACCGAGTCCAGGTACGGCTTGCCCGCCTGCCAGTAGGACGGGTTCTTCTTCAGGGTGAGCGAGTTGCCCTTCTGCCAGGTGCCCCACATGAACGGGCCGGTCGCGATCGGGGCGGCGTAGAACTCGTCCTTGCTCTTGCCCGCGTAGTCCTTGGGGATGATGCCGTTGTTCGGGCAGCTCAGGTCGGCCAGCAGCGGCGCCCACGGGTACTTGGTGGTCACCACGACGGTGTAGTCGTCCGGCGTGGTGATCTCCTTGATCGCGGAGTTGATGAACTCCCAGCCGCCCTTGGTCTTGCTCGACTCGTCGATGGAGAACTTCACATCGGCCGAGGTCATCGGCTGGCCGTTGTGGAACTTGACGTCCTTCCTGAGCTTCAGCGTGCAGGAGAGGTTGTCCGGCGACATCTCGTAGCTCTCCGCGAGCCAGGGCTTCACCCCCTGGCCGTCGTCCGTCATGGCCACCAGCGGCTCGTAGATCTGGTTGTAGGTCCAGATCGAGCCGTTGCTGAACACGGTCGTCTTGTCCATGTTCACCGCGTCGTGGTCGCGGACGATGATGAGGTCGCCTCCCTTCTTGGCCGCCCCTCCCGGGGAGGCGGCCTGCGTGGAGGTCGAGTCGGCCCCGCAGGCTGCCAGCAGCGGCGCGGCGGAGAAAGCTCCCACTCCGAGGGCGCTCAGCTGAAGCAGCCGGCGCCTGCTGATCGCGGGGACCCTGAGGCCGTCGGGGATTTGCGAGGCCGGGTTCAACGCGTCATGGCTCTGGTCAGACATGCCTATCCTTTGGGTTTCGCGGTCGTGCTATGTAGGTCAGACGGTTCGGAGAGGCCCGAGGGGATCCGCTCAGAAGCGCGGATCGGTCCGGCTGTGACGCATTCGAGCATCGCTACGTTTCGCAAAGGTTACGTGCAGATAAGCTGTCATACGTAAGGTCGCCGTCCCGAGTTCACCAGCAGATGCAGACTAGAGCATTCAAATCGGTTCAGGTAGTGTCCGACGGCAAAGCTACCCAAGTGCTACCAAACCAGGCGGATCTCCCATGCAATTGACCATCATCGGTGCGGGCGCGATCGGCGGCACGATCGGCGCCCATCTGATCCGCGCCGGCCACGACGTGCTGCTCTGTGACGCCGACCCGGCGCACGTCGAGGCGATCAACCGAGAAGGACTGACCATCGAGGGGCCGGTCGAGAACTTCACCGTGGCCGCGCGGGCGGTCACCCCCGAGAATCTGCCGGACCGCCTGGACCGGGTCGCGATCGCCGTCAAGAGCCACCACACCGCCCAGGCCGCCGAACTCGTCCGTGACCGGCTGGCCCCCGACGGTTACCTGGTCAGCTTCCAGAACGGCCTGACCGCCGACACGCTCTCGGCCGCGGTCGGCACCCACCGGCTCCTCGTGAGCTTCGTGAACTTCGGCGCGGACGTGCTGGCCCCCGGGCGCATCATGCAGGGCAACATCGGCACGTTCCGTGTCGGCGAGGCGACCGGCGGTGAGATCACACCGCGGGTACGCGAACTCGTCGAGGCCCTCCCCTACGCCGTGGCCACCGACAACATCATGGGATTCCTCTGGGGCAAGGAGGCCTACGGCGCGATGCTCTACGCCGGCGCGGTCTCCGACCTGTCGATCGCCGACTCCCTGGAGGCGCCGGAGTGGCGTCCGCTCATGCTCGGCATCGCCAGGGAGGTGCTCGCACAGTCACCGGTGAAGCCGGAGGGATTCGACGGTTTCGAACCCGACGACCTCGAGGGCTCGCTCGCCCGGCTGGTCACCTTCAACCGGAACAGCGCCAAGTCCCACAGCGGCATCTACCGCGACCTGATGGTCCGCAAGCGCAAGACCGAGGTCGACGACCTGCTGAACGATCTCGCGGGCCCGCTGACGACGTACACGGGCGAGATCATCAAGGCGATCGAGCGGGGTGAGCGCACCTGTGAGGTGGCCAACCTGGAACTGCTCGCCGCCTACGAACGATCCGAACGGCTCGGCCGGCCGCTGAACGCCGTGGTCACGCTGTTCCACGCGCCCCTGCGCGCGCCCGGCGGGCCGCTGCACGGCGTGCAGATCGCGGTCAAGGACCTGATCGACATCGCCGGCCACCCGAGCGGCAGCGGCAATCCCCATGCGATGAGCGCCGAACCGGCCACGGCCGACGCCCCGATCATCGCGACGCTGCGCGCCACCGGGGCGGACGTCTTCGCGGCCACGTCGCTGCTCGAGTACGCGGCCGGCGCGACCCACCCGGACGTGCCCGAGGCGATGAACCCCTACAACCCCAAGCGAACCGCCGGCGGGTCCAGCGGCGGCTCGGCCGCCCTGGTCGGCGTCGGCGCCTGCGCGGTCGCCCTCGGCACGGACACCGGCGGCTCGATCCGGATCCCGGCGCACTACTGCGCCACCGTCGGGTTCAAGCCGAGCTACGGCGCGCTGCCCCTGGACGGTGTCCAGGCGCTCTCACCGACGCTTGACCATGTGGGCCTCCTCGCCCGCGACGTCCGGATCACGACCGAGGTCTTCTCGGCCCTGACGGGCACCGCACCGGAGACCGAGAGCCGTACGGCGCTGCGGATCGGCGTCCTCCCCGGTCAGCTCGAACGCGCCGAGGTCGAGCCGGACGTGGCGACCGCGGTGCGCGACGCGATCGGCGCGCTGCGCGACGCCGGCTGTTCGATCGTCGAGGTCGACGGCTCCGCCTTCGACGAGCTGGAGAAGACGTTCTCCGACATCCTGCTGTTCGAGGCCTGGCAGGTCCACGGCGAGCGGGCGACGGCCGATCCCGGCCACTACGGCCCGGAGACCCTGCGACTGGTGCGTTCCGCCGCCGAGGTGAGCGAGGCCGACTACCGCGAGGCCCTTGCCACGCGGGAGCGGCTGCTGCCCGTCGCGGCCGAGGTCTACGCCGGGATCGACGTCCTGCTGACTCCCGCCGCGCCCTTCGTCGCGCCGGTCACCACGCCCCCGGTCGACACTCCGGAGGGCGCCGCGGAGGGACTGTTCACCGGCGTCCTGAACCTCACCGGAGCACCGGCGCTGGTGCTGCCCTGCGGCTGGAGCGCGGACGGCCTTCCGATCGGGCTTCAGCTGTCGTCCCCGCTCGGCACCGACATGGGACTGCTCGCCGCGGCCCGGTACGTGGAGTCGACGCTGGACGTCGAGGCCCGCACCCCCGCCGTGCACTGACCCGCTCCCCGCCTCTCACCCCCCGCCCCACTCCCCCTGAACGATCCGAACGAAGGCGATCTCCTCCATGCGTGCCGCTCTCTACCTGTCTGCCGGGAACGTCGTCGTCGACGACGTGCCCGACGCCTCCCTGTCCCAGCCCACCGACGCCGTGGTGCGGGTTCTCCGTTCCTGCGTCTGCGGTTCGGACCTGTGGTCCTACCGCGGGATCATCAACCGCGTGGAGCGATCCCGGCTGGGCCACGAGTTCATCGGCGTCGTCGAGGAAGTCGGCAGCGAGGTCGGCACCCTCCGTCCCGGCGACCTCGTCGTCGCGCCGTTCATGTGGTCCGACAACACCTGCCCGGCCTGCGTGGACGGGATCCAGAGCTCATGTGACAACGGCGGCACCTTCGGCGCGCCGGGCACCGACGGCGGCCAGGGCGAAGCCGTGCGGGTTCCCCAGGCCGACGGAACCCTCGTGGCCGTACCGGGTGGCGTGAGCGGTGTCGACGAGTCGCTGTACGCCGCGCTCCTGTCCGCCTCCGACGTGATGGCCACCGGGCTGCACGGAGCCGTCCTGGCCGGCGTCACCGAGGGGTCGACGGTGGCCGTCATCGGCGACGGGGCGGTCGGACTGTGCGCGGTGCTGGGGGCGAAGGCCGTCCTCGGCGCCGAGCGGATCATCCTGATGAGCCGGCACGCGGACCGCGCCGCGATCGGCAGGTCCTTCGGCGCGACGGATGTCATCGCCGAGCGAGGCGACGAGGGCATCGCGGCCGTCCGCGAAAGGACCGGCGGCCTGGGCGTACGCCATGTGGTGGAAGCGGTCGGCACTCCGGAGTCCTGGGCGATGGCGGTCGGCATGGCCCGCGAGGGAGGCTCGATCGGCGCGGTCGGCATCCCGCACACAGCGCCGGAGCTGCCGTTGTTCCAGCCGCTCATCCACCACCTGAGCCTGAATCTCGGAATCGCCCCCGCACGCCGTTACCTCCCCGACCTGATCTCGCGGATCATGGCCGGGACGCTCGATCCCGGCTCGGTCTTCGATAGCGTGATCCCGCTCGCCGACGTGGCTCAGGGCTATGCCGCGATGTCGGCCCGGGAGTCGATCAAAGTCATGCTCAATTGAACGAGTAGCCGAGACGCCGGCACGCCGGCCACCTGAAATGAGCAGAGATGTCAACGCCCGCCCACCCGCCCGTGACGGCGGATGTGCCCGGAGCCCGCTCCTGGCTGTTCGTCCCCGGTGACCGCGGCGACCGGTTCGCCAAGGCGGCCGCGAGCGGCGCCGACGTCGTGATCTGCGATCTGGAGGACGCCGTCGCCGCGGACGCCAAGGAGCCGGCCCGCGCCGAGGTCGCGCGCTGGCTCGGCGCGGGCGGTGTCGCGTGCGTGCGGATCAACGCCCGGGGCACGCCGTTCCACGACGCCGACGTCTCCGCGCTGTCCGGGGCGCGGGGCCTGCGCGCCGTCATGCTGCCCAAGGCCGAGGACCCGCGGGCCCTGGGTGAGCTGAGCGACGCCCTGGGCCCGGACACCGTGGTGATCGCGCTGGTCGAGACGGCGCTGGGCCTGCACCGCGCGTATGACCTGGCCTCGGCGCCCGGCGTGGCTCGCCTGGCCTTCGGCTCGATCGACTTCGCCCTCGACCTCGGGGCAGAGGAAACCCCGACCTCGATGCTGTTCGCGCGTTCCTCCCTGGTGGTGGCGTCGCGCGCGGCACGCGTGGCCGCCCCGATCGACGGCGTCACCGTCGTCCTGGACGACCCTTCCGTCGTCGAGGCGGAGGCGGCCACCGCGGCCGGCCTGGGTTTCGGAGGCAAGCTGTGCGTCCACCCGCGCCAGGTGAGCGCCGTCAACACCGCGTTCAGCCCCAGCGAGGAGGACGTTCTCCGCGCCCGGCGGATCCTGGACAGCGTCGCCGACGGCGGCGCGGGACGGCTGGACGGGAAGATGGTCGACCGGCCGGTCGTGGAGCGCGCCCGGCTGGTCCTGCGACGGGCCGGCGTGGAGCCCGCCCCCTGACGACCTGAGGAGGTCCTGATGCTCCCGTTGGAGGGCATCACCGTCATCGCGCTGGAACAGGCCGTGGCGGCCCCGTTCGCCACCCGCCAGCTGGCCGACCTCGGTGCACGCGTGATCAAGATCGAGCGTGCGGGCGGCGGGGACTTCGCCCGTGGCTACGACGAGACGGTCAAGGGCATGTCGAGCTACTTCGTGTGGCTCAACCGGGGCAAGGAGAGCATCACGCTCGACATCAAGGACCCCGAGGACCGCGCGGTCCTCGACGCGATGCTCGCGCGGGCGGACGTGTTCGTGCAGAACCTCGTGCCGGGGGCGGTGCAGCGGCTGGGCCTGGACGAGGAGACCCTGCGCGCCAAGCATCCGAGGCTGATCATCTGCTCGATCTCCGGCTACGGCTCGGAGGGCCCTTACCGCAGCAAGAAAGCCTACGACCTGCTCATCCAGTGTGAGACCGGCGTGCTGTCGGTGACCGGCACGCCCGAGTCACCCGTCAAGGCGGGCATCTCCATCGCGGACATCTCCGCCGGCATGTACGCCTACAGCGGTGTGCTGACCGCGCTGTACGAGCGCGAGCGCACCGGCGCCGGCACCGGCTTCGAGGTGGCGATGCTCGACGCGCTCGGCGAGTGGGCAAGCCAGCCGTACTTCTACGCCGGCTACGGCGGCACGCCTCCGCCCCGCACCGGCGCCCGCCACGCCTCCATCTCCCCCTACGGGCCGTACCAGGCCGGAGACGGAGGCCAGGTGTTCATCGGCGTGCAGAACGAGCGCGAGTGGGCGGCGCTCTGCGCCGACGTCCTGGGCCGGCCGGACCTGGCCCGGGACCCGCGTTTCATCCGCAACTCCAGCCGCGTGGAGAACGACGCCGAGCTGCGGGTGATGCTCCAGGAGGCCCTGTCCGGCCTGACCGCCCAGCAGGTCATCGAGCGCCTCGACGAGGTGGGCATCGCCAACGCCCGCATGCGCACCATGCACGAGTTCGCCGAGCACCCGCAGCTGGAGGCACGCGATCGGTGGCGCGAGGTGGACTCTCCCGTCGGCCCCGTCCGCTCCCTGCTGCCCCCGGTCACCGTGACGGGACGGGAGGCGGCCATGGGCGCGATCCCGGCGGCCGGTCAGCACAGCGACGCCCTCCGCGCCGAGTTCGCCCCCGGGGCGGGCGGCCCGGCGGAGGACCGGACCTGACATCGGGCCCAGGTCGTCGCCCGCCCGCCGCACCGAGCCGATCGCCCTGAGCCGGAGCAGCGGCCGAGCCGGCGCCCGGAAACCGGTTGATCAGCGTTCGCGGGTGTCGTAGGCCTCGTGGGCGGCGTCGACCTCGTCGATGTGCCGCTCGGCCCACTCCGTCACGGCCCGGATGACGGGCAGCAGGCTCCGGCCCAGCGGGGTGAGCTCGTAGTCCACGCGCGCCGGGACGGCCGGGGTCACGGTGCGGGAGACGAGACCGTCGCGTTCGAGGTTGCGCAGGGTCTGAGTGAGCATCTTCTGGCTCGCCCCGGCGATCGTGCGGGCCAGCTCCCCGTAGCGGCACCGGCCCTCGGCCAGCTCCTTGAGGATGAGGCCGACCCACTTGTCGCCGATGCGATCGAGCAGCCGGTTGGTGGGGCAGGCGGCGAAACGGGCCCGGTGCGAGACCCGGACCTCCGCCTGCCGTTGCGCGGCGCTTTGCGTGGTCATGCCATCCCTTAGCGTGCGTTGGCCACTTTGAAGTGCGTACTTCTCGCCAAGGGTAGCGATGGCTACTTTCACACCTGACCGTGCAGTTCTCACCCGATCAGGAAGTGAAGAGATCATGACGACGATCGCCGTCCTCGGCTCCGGGCACGTGGCCCGCGCACTTGTCGGTAAGCTCCGCGACGCGGGGCACGAGGTGGTCGTGGGGTCCCGGGATCCGCACGGCTCCGCGACCGCCGGATGGGCCGCCTCCGGCGTACGCGTCGCCGGTCTGCCGGACGCGGCGGGCTCGGCCGAAGTGATCGTCAACGCCATGCCGGGTTCGGCGTCGGTGCGGACGCTGACCGGCCTTGCGGCACAGCTGTCGGGCAAGGTCCTCCTCGACGTCGCGAACGCCGTCGAGGTCGACCCGGCCGGTTTCGCGGCGGCGCTGCTGTACCCGGGCGGCAGCCTGGCCGAGGAGCTTCAGCGGGCGCTGCCCGGGACGCGCGTGGTGAAGACGCTCAACACCGTGCACGACTCGGTCATGGCCGATCCGGCCCGCCTGTCCGCGCCTCCCGCCGCCTTCGTGTCCGGGAACGACGCCGACGCCAAGAAGACCGTCACCGGTCTGCTCACCGACCTGGGCTGGTCACCGGAGTGGATCATCGATCTCGGGGACGTGGAGACCGCCCGGGTGCCCGAGGCGTTCGCGCTGATGATCCGTCATCTCATCCACGCCCTGGGACCCGTGCCGTTCGCCATGGCCGTCGCACGATAGTCACCTCGACGACGTCCGCCCACGAGGAGCCCCCTGCGCGGTGTGCCGTTCGTCACGGCCATGGCACGACAGCCACCGCCGGCTCCGTGCACGGATCCTCGCCCTGCTCCGGCGTTCGCCGCCGCCCCCGGGTATCCGCTCCGGCGCCCCCGACCCGCGTCCGGTGCTTACGGCTGACGGGCCTCCCTGTCCTTCGCCTCGGTTTCGTCCATCTCGGCGGCCTCCTCCGGCGTGGGGGCGGTGCCGCCGAGGTGGCGGGGCTGCCACCAGGCGCCCGGGGGGATCTCCGGGTAGCTCCGCTGGGCCTGGTCCAGCATCGTGGCCATGCGCTCGCGCAGATCGGCGCTGACGGCGTCGTAGTCGTCGCCGCGCTTGGGATACATGGGCTCGCCGACCTGGATGGTGATCGGCACGTGCCGCTGGAACAGCCTCTTGGGGTGGCCCTTGGTCCACAGCCGCTGGGTGCCCCAGAGGGCCATCGGGATCATCGGCACCTTCGCGCCGACGGCCATCCGGACCGCGCCGTTCTTGATCTCCTTGATCGTGAAGGACCGGCTGATCGTGGCCTCCGCGAACACGCCCACGACCTCGCCGTCCCTGAGCGACTTCAGCGCCGCCCCGAACGCGGCGGCGCCCGCCGCGCGGTCCACCGGAATGTGGTGCATGCCACGCATCAGCGGACCGGAGATCCTGTGGTCGAAGACCTCCTTCTTCGCCATGAAGCGCACCAGGCGCTTGGCCGGCAGCGCGGTCAGGCCGGCGAAGATGAAGTCCAGATAGCTGATGTGGTTGCTGACCAGCACAGCTCCACCGGTTCGCGGGATATGCTCCGCGCCCTCAATACGGATCTTGAGGTCCAGGGCGCGGAACAGGGTCCGCGCGGCCCCGATGACCGGGGGGTACACGATCTCAGCCATGGCTGAACCGTACCCCAGCCGCCCGGCAGGTCATGACCGGTGCCTGCCGGACTCAGTGCCCTCGGAAGGCCTCCTCCAGCCACCACGAGCCGCGCGCGGCGCTGACCTTGGCGTGGACCAGCAACGGCCGGTCCCGGGGCCCCTTCACCCACCCGGCCACCGCCGCCAGATCCGCCCGATCCCGTACGGTCACCGCCTCGCAGCCGAATCCCCTGGCGATGGCGGCGAGGTCGGCGGGCGGGAAGGTGACGGTGTCCAGGCGGTGCCCGTCCGGGCCGAAGTGGTGGACCTCGGCGCCGTAGCCCTCGTCGTCGTAGACCACGATCACCATCGGGAGGCCGAGCCGTACGACCGTCTCCAGTTCGGCGATGCCCATCAGCGCGCCGCCGTCGCCGAGCGCGGCCACCGGAAGCCGGTCCGGCCGGGCCACGGCCGCGCCGATCGCGGTGGCCAGGCCGAGTCCGATCGACTGGAAGCCCTGGGTGAAGCAGAAACCGAACTCGTCGGGGACATCGAGGAACATCGCCGGATATCCCATGAAATTTCCGGAGTCGATGGAGACGACGCGTTCCGCGGGGAGCAGGTCGTCCAGCTCGATCGTCAATGTCCGGGGGTCGATCCGGCCGTCCCCGCCCTCGTCGGCGTAGGGCACGTCCCGCCAGCGGTTCTCCCCGGCGATCCGCCCGGCCAGCGCCTCGGACCGGTATCCGACGCCGCCGGACGCGGCTCGCTCCCGTCCGGCGGCGTCCCGATCGGAGGCGGCCGGCGTGCCGGCGACGCTCCCGCCGGACGGGGCCGGCGTGCCGGCGCCGTACTCGCCCGGTGCGGCCGGGTGGGGGCCTCGCCCGGCCTCGCCGAGCAGGTCCGTGACGGCCCGCGCGGTGAGGGCGACGTCGCCGACCACCCCGAGGTGGACGGGGCGGTGGGCGCCGAGGGCCGCGGGATCCAGGTCGACCTGGACGACCGTGGCGTCCGGGCCGATCAGCGCGCCCTGACGCATGGTCCACATGTTGAGCGCGCAGCCCCAGCCCACGATCACGTCCGCGTCGCGGATGAGTTCGGCGGTGAGGGGCGAGGCGAAGCCTCCGCTCACGTCCAGGCTCCAGGGGTTGCCCCGGAAAAGCCCCTTGGCCACGGCGGAGGTGGCGAGCAGCGCCCCTGCCCGCTCGGCGAGCCTTTCGAGCTCCCGCCGAGCCGTACGGCCTCCTCGCCCCGCCACGAACACCGGCCGCCGCGCCGCCGCGAGGATCTCCGCCAGCCGCCCGGCCGCCTCCGCCTCCGGCTCGCCCCCCGCCTGCAGGGTGGCGCCGGAGTCGGGGAAGGCGGCGTCCGGCGGGTTCTGGACGGTCTGGTCCTGCACCTCCAGCGGAAGGTTGAGCAGAACCGTGCGCCGCTCGTCGCGCGCGAGGCGGAACGCCTCGGCGGTCTCGGCGACGGCGGTCCCGGCGGAGCCGATCCGCATCGGGACGGCGCCGACCGCCGTGGCCAGGGCGGTCTGGTCGACGAAGAAGTTGGACCGTGGCGCGGTCACCTCTCCGGCCAGCACGATGAGCGGCGTGCGGCTCTTGGCCGCCTCCGTGATGCCGGTCATCGCGTTGGTGAGACCCGGTCCCTGATGAACGCTGAGTACCCCGACCTTGCCGCTGAGGCGCGCGTAGGCGTCGGCCATGGTCGCCGCGCCGCCCTCGTGGCGCGCGGCGACGTATCGCACACCATGCTCGATCAGCGCGTTGGTGACGTGGAAGTTGCCGCTGCCCACCACCCCGAAGGCGGTGTCCACGCCGAGGGAGGCGAGGACCCGGCCCACGGCTTCGGCGACGTTCACTTCTCGACCAGTGCCAGCACCCGCACCGGGCTGCCGGAGCCGCCGACGATGGGCAGCGGCGGGGCGACGATCACGGCGCCGGTGACCGGGAGCCGGTCGAGGTTGCGGAGCTGGGTCAGGCCGTACTTCCCGGCGCCGAGCATGAACGAGTGGCAGGGGAAGGGCGGGTCGAAGCTGTGCGCGGCGCCCGCGTCGGTGCCCACGGTCTCCACGCCGAGCCCGGCGATCGAGGTCTCCTCGGCCAGCCACTTGGCGCACTCCGCCGAGATGCCGGGCGTGTGCGGGCCCGTCTCGTTCGCGTTCAGGAAACGCTCCTGGTCGTGGGAGTGGGCGTCCCAGCCGGTGCGGTAGAGCAACCACCCGCCCTCGGGAAGCGGCCCGTTGGCCTGCTCCCACTCCTTGACGTGCTCGATCTCCAGCAGGAAGTCGGGGTCCTTGTCCGCCTGGGCGGAGAAGTCGAGCACCACGGCCGGGGCGATCAGCCGCTCCACCGGCACCTGTGAGATGTCCTCGCCGTCCTTGCCGGTGACCCAGTGGATCGGCGCGTCGAAATGCGTTCCCGAATGTTCGCCGGTCGAGATGTCGTTCCAGTACCAGGCCGGGCCGCGGTCGTCATAGCGGCTGATCTCCTTCAGCGTGAAGGGGACGGTGTTGCCGAACGGCTCGGGCAGCTGCAGGATCGGCGTCTCCGACGTCAGCGGAGCCGTGAGGTCGATCACCTCGATCCCGCCGTTCCGAACGCTTTCCACCAAGCTCCGCAAAACCGACATGACGCCTCCAGTATCAGAAAAGATCTGGCCAGATCCTCCTACACCCTCACGCCTCCCGTCATCCCCATCTCCCCCGGAGAGGGAACGCCTTCTTCGGGGAGCGCCGTCTCGGGAACATCCTCTCAAGGAGAGACCGCCTCACCCGCAGGCGTCCTCACCTGCAGGCGTCCTCACTTGTAGGCGTCGACGCCGAGTGCGATCGCGACGAGCAGGCCGCAGACGGCGGCGACGATCCGGAGGGACTGGCCGGGGAGCCGCCGTGCGATCGCCGGGCCGGACCAGCCTCCCACCAGGAACCCCGCGGCGAGCGGCGCCACCACGGACCAGTCCACCGGCCCGAAGATCGCGAAGCCGATCGCGGCCACGGCGTTGGCCAGCGCGGACACCACGTTCTTGACGGCGTTGACCTTGACCGGCGTCTGGTCCAGCACGGCCGCCAGCACCGCGAACATGAGGATCCCACCGGCCGCTCCGAAGTATCCGATGTAGATCGCGACCGCGAACAGCGCGGCGCGCACCGCCCAGCCGCGCTCCGCCTCGGGACTTCCCGCCAGGGCGACCAGCCTCGGAGGGCGGATCAACATCAGTGAGGCGGCCGCGATCAGCCACGGCGCGATCACCTCGAACGTCTGGGACGGAGTCAGCAGCAGCAGGAGCGCGCCGGTGGCGCCTCCCAGCGCCGTCACCCACCCCAGTCGCAGGACCCGCCTCCCCTGACCCGCGAGTTCCGGCCGCGATCCGGCCGCCGCCCCCAGGCCGGTGAACATCAGCGCGACCGTGTTCGTGACGTTCGCGCTCAGCGGGGACAGGCCGAACGCCAGCAGCGCCGGGTAGGACACCACGGACGCCAGGCTCACCACCGTGCTGACCACGCCCGCCAGCACTCCCACCGCGGCCAGCCCCAGCACTTCAGCGACAGTCACATCGTCAACCCTAATCACAGGAGTACGTCGTTAATCCTGTTGTTCCACCCTCAGCACGTTTGTCCCACTGTGATGAAAAAAGCCACCCCAGTGGGGAAACGACCCGCGGATCAGGAATCTCTCACCCGCCGGAAACGCCTCACGGGCAGGAGCCAAGAGCGATCCCGGCGACCTCGGCGGAACGCACGTCCGGCGGGGCGCCGCATACGAGCCGGCGACCGAGCGCCCGGCGATCCGGCCCCGGCGGAACGGGCCGGCACCCGGTGCCGGAACCCCTCGGAGGAAAGCCCGCGACGGCCCCGGAGAACGAAATGGACGAGGTTTTCCCAGGTGAGCGCTTGCGATCACCGGCGAACGGGAACAGTTTAGAAACTGTGAAAAAGCTCATCAACGACATCGAGTCGGTCGTACCGGACGCGCTGCGCGGTCTCGCCGCCGCGCATCCCGAGCTGCGGGTGGACGAGGAGAGCCGGATCGTTCTCCGCGCCGCGGGGCCGCGTCCCGGCAAGGTCGGCCTGGTGTCCGGCGGGGGCTCCGGGCACGAGCCGCTGCACACCGGCTTCGTCGGGTACGGCATGCTCGACGCGGCCTGCCCCGGAGAGGTCTTCACCTCCCCGGTGCCCCACCAGATGATCGAGGCCACCACGGCGGTGAACGGCGGCGCCGGGGTGCTGCACATCGTGAAGAACTACACGGGCGACGTCCTGAACTTCCAGATGACCGCCGAGCTCTCCGCCGAGGAGAACATCGAGGTGGCGGCCGTACTGGTCGACGACGACGTGGCCGTGCACAACTCCATCCACACCGCGGGCCGCAGAGGCACCGGGGCCACGGTCTTCGTCGAGAAGATCGCCGGAGCCCTGGCCGAGGCCGGCGCTCCGCTGCGGGAGGTCCTGCGCGTCGCGGAGGAGGTCAACGCCCGCAGCCGTTCTTTCGGCATCGGGCTGAGCTCCTGCACCACACCCGCCGTGGGCAAGCCCACCTTCGACCTGGGCGACGCCGAGATCGAGCTGGGCATAGGCATCCACGGCGAGCCCGGCCGGACCCGCGCGGCCATGCGCCCCGCCCGTGACCTGGCCCGGATCGCGATGGACGCCCTCCACGACGACCTGCCGATCTCCGGGGACACCCTGGTCATGGTGAACGGCATGGGCGGCACGCCCCTGATCGAGCTGTACATCGTCTTCGCGGAGGTCGTCGACTACCTGGCCGAGAAGGGCGCGAGAGCGGCCCGGAGCCTCGTCGGCAACTACACCACCAGCCTCGACATGCAGGGCTTCTCGATCACGACCTGCCGACTGGACGATCGGCTCACCCGCCTCTGGGACGCCCCCGTCGAGACCCCCGCCCTGCGCTGGGGTCGTCTGACGTGAACGCCGCCTTCTTCGCCTCCTGGATCGAGGAGATCATCCGGACCGTCCACGTGGAGAGGGACCGGCTGACCCGGCTGGACGCCGCGGTCGGCGACGCCGACCACGGGGCCAACCTCGATCGGGGCTTCGCCGCGGTCGCGCCGGTGCTGGCCGCCAAGCAGCCGGACACCACCGGGGCGCTGCTGAAGCAGGTCGGGGACACTCTGATCCGCAACGTCGGCGGGGCTTCGGGCCCCCTGTACGGCATGGCGTTCCGTGAGATGGGCAAAGTCCTGGGCGACACCCCCGACGTGTCGGTCGCGGAGCTCTGCACCGCCCTGCGGGCCGGGCTGGCCGGGATCCAGAAGCTGGGGGCGGCGGTCGAAGGCGACAAAACCCTGGTGGACGCCCTCATCCCGGCGATCCGGGCTCTGGAGCAGGCCGTACGGGATGGGGTGAAACAGCAGGAGGCGATCGCCGCCGCGGCGGCGGCGGCCCTCGCCGGGGCGGAGGCCACGATCCCGATGCTGGCCCGCAAGGGGCGGGCCAGCTATCTCGGTCCTCGCAGCGTGGGCCACGAGGACCCCGGCGCGGCCTCCACCGCGCTCATCTTCGCCGCTCTGAACACGGTCGCGACACGATGAGCGAACGCCCTCGATGGTAGGCATCGTTCTCATCTCACACAGTGGTCCGCTGGCCGCCGAGGTCGCGGCCCTGGCCGCGCAGATCGGCGGCGAGAACGTCCCGCTGGCGGCGGCCGGAGGCACCGAGGACGGTGGCCTCGGCACCAGCCCCGGCCTGGTGGAGGCGGCGATCGAGGAGGTGGACCGGGGGGACGGGGTGATTCTCATCCCCGACCTGGGGAGCTCGGTGCTGACCGCCCGGCTGTTCGCAGGACCGGACGTGGTGATCGCCGACGTGCCGTTCGTGGAGGGAACCATCGCCGCCGCCGTGTCGGCGGGCTCGGACATGCCGCTGAAGGACGTGCTCGCGGCGGCCGAGGAGGCCAGGACCTTCCGCAAACTCTGACGCCGGTCGCCCGTACGTCCTCCGGAGACGTGAACGGCGGGCCGGCGCCCTCAGAGGGCCCCGGCGTCCTTGGCGGCGTGGACGGTGGGATGGATCGGCCGGAATCCGAGCTCACGCCGGATCTTGGAGGTGTCGGCGATGCCCTCCCAGGGGTCGTCGAGGGTCCGGTCCGCCGCCTCCCCGGCGACCGGCTCGCCGTTGAGGTTCAGCAGCTCCAGCGCGGTGACGGGTGCGTCGTCGGCGACGTTGAACGCCTCTCCGTCCGCGCCGTCCGCCCGGACGACCCGCAGCAGGGCCTGGGCGACGTCGGCGTGATGCACCAGGTGCAGGCGCTTGTGCGACGGCCAGTCGCGTGCCCACAGGAGCGATTCGGCGAGGTGCGGATCGCCGTCGCCGTAGACGAAGGCCAGACGGGCGACGCGCAGGGGCAACCCCTCGTCCCGATGGAGTCGCAGGAGGGCTTTCTCCGCGCCCGCCTTACTCGTGGGGTAGGCCCGCCCCGGCGGAACGAGCTCATCCGCCTCAAGCGCCGGGCGGCCCCGTCCGGAGCCGTAGGCGAGGGTGGTGCTCGCGTAGACGAACCGGGTGACGCCGGATCGAAGCGCGGACACGGCCAACTCGACCGTGGCGGCGTGGTTGACGGCGACCGCCTCCTCGTCGGAGACGCCGCGGAAGGCCGCGCCGAGATGAACGACGACCTCGGCGCCCTTGAGGACGTCGTCGAGGGCGTCGGTGTCACGCAGGTCGCCGACGACGACCTCGGCGCCGAGAGCGCCCAGGAAAGCGGCCCGGACCGGGTCGCGGACGAGCACCCGGACGGGCTCCCCCTGCTGGAGCAGGCGAGGGACGAACCGGCTGCCGACTCGACCGGTCGCGCCGGTCACGAGGATGGTCATGGTGAGACTCCCGAAGCTCGATGTGGTGTCGGCTCCGACGCTAACATGTACTTTTATACATCAAACCTTTTGATCTATCCAATATTTCGAGCCGGGTGACGTCCGTACCATGGATCTCATGGAAGAACGCGATCCCGGGCGGGACGACCAGCTCAGGTCCGAGACCTGGAAGGGGCTGTACGAGTTCTTCATGGCCGAGCACGAGCGCCGCGTCGAGGCCCTCACCGAGCTCGGCGTCAGCCCCGGAGACCTCAAGGCCCTCATGCGACTGGTCCCGGATCGCGGCGAACCGATGCGCGCGCTGGCCGGCATGTGGCGCTGCGACGCCTCGACCGTCACCTGGATCGTCGACCGGCTGGAGAAGCAGGGACTGGTCGAGCGTCAGGCCCACCAGACCGACAGGCGCGTCAAGGTCGTGGTTCTGAGCCCTCGCGGCAAACAGCTCCGAACGCGGCTGCTGGACGACTTCTACCAGCCACCCGCCATCCTGTCGGAACTGTCGGGCGCCGATCTGGAGGCGCTCCACCGGCTGTCCACACGGCTGCGCCCGGATTGACCCCGCCCGGCCCCATCGTCGCCCGAGGGCGGGCTTCGTCGCCGGCGTCCGGCGTAGAGCTCCCCTTCCGTCGTACCGCCTTCCCTCGTTCCCCCGCCCGAGGTGGCACCTCCACCGCGTCAGCGGTGGCGTGAACCCGCATGGAAGTCGTGACGACTCAGACCGAACGCACACGGGGCCGCATCTGTCCCGGGCCGGGATCCGGTGCCGTTCGTCGCGCTCAACGTTCAGCCGTCGCGCCGGGTCCGGCTGTCTCCTGGAGTTCCTTGACCACCTCGGCGGCCTGCTCGGAAGCACCGGCTTCCTCGTACAGCCGTGCCGCCTCCGTCAACGCCTGGCGCGCCTCCTCGATCCGGCCCAGGCGCCGCAGCGCGGTGCCCAGGCCGCGATGGGTACGCCCCAGGACCCAGGTAATCGGGTGGGCGCGCAACTCGGGCAGTGCCTGCTGGAAGGCCTCGACCGCCTCCTCCCAGCGTTCGAGCGCGAGGTAAGTGATGCCGACACCGTCCAGGGCGGCCCCGAGACTGAAGCTGACGATGGCCGGAGAGCCGCCGTAGGCGGGGTCACGCAGCGTGGCCACCAGCGCCAGACTGTGCTCCAAGCCCTTCTCTGGCCGGTCCGCCCGACTCAGCGCGCTGATGTAGCCCACCACGGCCTGGGGATAACCTTCCAGGTCCCCGGCTTGGAGAAGGAGATCAGCGGCTCGCCGGGTGTAGTCCAGCTCACGCTCCAGGCTCGCCGGATCGCCCTTGAGTGCCCAGCCGGCATACACCAGTGCCCACCCCTGCTGGCGTACGTCGCCGGCCTCGCGGGCCAGCTCCAGTGCCCGCAACGCGGTCGCCTCGCCCTCCTCGCCACGGCCCTCACACTCAGACAACGCCCAGGACAGGTAGTTGAGATGCACCGCCTCCTGCAGCCGGTCGCCCATGGCCCGTGACGCGCCGGAGGACAGCTCGAACACCTCGGTCCAGTGCCCCCACTGGATCCACTGGTCGGAGAACCAGTGCATGGACTCGGCCACCTCGACCACCGTCGCGTGCTCTCCACGCCGAGCCACCGAGCGCAGCGCCTCCAGCCAGGCCACGCTCTCCGCCCGCAGCCAATCGCTCGCCTCCCGCCGGCTGTCGAGCGTGACCAGGGAACGCCACTCCGGCGGCGGAGCGCCATGGCCCGGCTCGAACCAGCGCCCGGCCACCACCGCCATCTCCAGCAGCCATGCCTCCATCCGCCGGCGCGCCTCCCGCCGCGCCTCGATCGGCTCCTCCTGCTCCAGCTGGGCACGGGCATACAACCGGACCAGGTCGTGGAAGACGTACCGCCCGGCGTACGGCGAGGTCAGCAGGCCCAGCTCGACCAGCTCCTCCAGCGCGTCCTCGGCCTCGAACACATCCACCTGGGCCAAAACGGCGGCCAGCGGCACCCCGACATCCGATGCGACCGCCAGCGCCAGCCGCCGGAAAGCAACCCTCGCCGTCCCCGACACCTGCCGATACGACAACGCGAACGCGGCGGCCACCGCCAAATCCCCGACCGCCAGCGCTTCCAACCGGCGTCCCTCATCCCCCAGCCGCCCCGTCAGCTGGCCCACCGTCCAACCCGGACGGCTCTGCAACCGGTTACCCGCGATGCGCACCGCCAGCGGCAGATTCCCGCACAACCGGGCCAGCTCGGCCACCCCGTCCGGATCGGCCGCGGTCCGCTCCATCCCCACGATCGCCCGCAACAGCCCGGCCGCCTCCACCTCCGACAACTGCTCCAGCGGGACCTGGCGCACCCCGTCCAGCCCGGCCAGCGACCGCCGGCTGGTGACGATGGTCATCCCCCGGCCACCCGCCGGCAGCAACGGCAGCACCTGCGCCTCATCGGCGGCGTTGTCCAGCACGATCAGGCACCGCCGATCACCCAGCAGCGCCCGGTAGAGCTCGGCCCGCTCCTCCGCGTCGTCGGGGATCCGCCGCTCGTCCACGCCCAAGGCCTTCAGCAGCCGCGACAGCACCGCCCCGGAGTTCAGCGGCACCGCGTCCATGCCACGCAGGTCCACATAAAAGCGGCCGTCGGGGAACAGCTCGGCCAGGTGCCGGGCGGCATGCACCGCCAGGGCCGTCTTGCCGATCCCGGCGGTACCGGAGATGGTGACCACCACCGCGGCCTGCCCCGCTTCGGCCCGCCCGGCTTCGGCCTGCCCCGCTTCGGCCCGCCCGGCTTCGGCCTGCCCGGCGAGCTCGCGCAACAGGCCCAGTTCCCCCACCCGGCCGGTGAAGTCACCCGCCCCGCGCGGCAGCTCGCACACACCCGCCACCGGACCGCTCGGACGGGGCCTGCCTACCCGCGCGGCCTGGGCCAGCTCGGCCCGCTGCTCCTCACCGAGCCGCAACGCCTCGGCCAGCGCCTCCACCGTGCGCTGTTGCGGACCGCGGCTGATGCCGCGTTCCATGTTCCCGATGGCCCGCACGCTCACCCCTGAGACGTGCGACAACTCCTCGATCGTCAGCTGCGCCGCCTGCCGCAGGCTCCGCAGAAGCACACCGAACGAGCCGACCATCCGCACTCCCCGAAACCGTGTCCGCTCCGGCCGCCGGGCGGCTCACTCCTCGACCAGACGAGCCATGGGCCCCCGGCGCGCCCAGAACATGATCAAACATGTCGTCTGCGCCGGTCAGCGCGGTGCGACCCTACTTGTGGCGGAAGTAGACGAACAGGCGGCCGTGGTTCTTGGCGTCCTTGTCGATGCGATGGTAGAGAGCCTTGATCTCCTTCTGCTCAAGGAAGCGCAGGACCTTCTTCTTGAGCTGGCCCGAGCCCTTGCCAGGGATGATCTCGACCTCGGTGGCCTTCTTCCTCATGGCCTCGTCGATGATGCCCCGCAGCGCCTTGTCGATCTCCCCGCCTCGGTTGTAGAGGGGGTGCAGATCCAGCTTGAGCTTCAACCAGGCCTCCCGCGTGTCGCTTCAGGCCAGTTTACGCACAGCGGATCGCCACCTCGCCGTGCCGGCCGACGGCTCTTCGCGGCAAGGCCGGCCGGGTGATCCCGCCGGCTTCTCAGAGATCACCCGAGAGCAGGTGCGACGCCGAGCCGGGTCCGCACGTCGCACACCGTCGATCGACATCGGACCGCGCGGGCCCGTTCCGGAGGACTCGTACCACGCTCATTTCTCAGCGATTGTCAACGCCTAAAGGGACAAAAGGGATGGGAATTCCTGCCATCTACCACGACGGCGTCCCGCCGCGAGGCTGGGCAGACTATGTAATTAAATTTGACTAATTCCGCCAATAATTATGGCAATTTCACTGTCTATGCAGATAAATGATCCCTAGTTAGGCTCCCGATCGTGATCGTCCGTCCTTCGGGACTGCCGATCGTGCGTCACCCAACGGGGAGGGTCGAGGCCTTCTCCGTCATGCTCCACCGGGCATGCCCGGCGCCCTCCTCCCTCCCTGCTCCGTGACGTGTTCATGCGTCCTACAGGGAGGTCTCGTTGTCCCCGAAGCCCCACTTATCAAGGATCAGGCGCGTGGCGGTGCTCGCCGTCGGCGTCGGGCTCGTCGCGGCGATGGCGCCGCCGTCGAGTGCGGCCACATCCCCCACCCCCACCCCGCCGGCCAAGTGGACGGCGACCCCGCTGACCGGGGGTGAACTGGTCCAGGGCGCGAAATCGCCGACCGGCAAGCTCGCACAGAGCGACCAAGGGCTGCTGAGGTCGACCTCGGGCGCCACGGTCAACGTGATGGTCAAGCTGGACTACGACTCGTACGCCGCCTATCAAGGGGGACTTGAGGGGCTACCGGCGACAAGTCCGACGAAAACCGGCAAATCTCTTGATATCAAGAGCGGTGACGCCAAGAAATACGAAAAGCACATCGAAGAAGTCGAGAACGGCTTCCTCTCCGAGTTGGCCAAGCGCGTGCCCAACGCCAGAGCGGGACAGAAACTGCGGACCGTCTACGGCGGCATCGCATTGCGGATCCCGGCCAACAAGGCGGCCGAGCTGCTGAAGCTGCCCGGCGTGGCCGCCGTCCAGGAGGACAAGCCCGAGAAGCTTCTGAGCGACTCCAGCCCCGCCTTCATCGGGGCTCCCACGATCTACAACAAGCTGGGCGGCAGTTCCTCCTCCGGCAAGGGCGTCATCGTCGGCGTCCTGGACTCCGGCGCCTGGCCGGAGCACCCCCAGTTCGCCGACCCCGGCACGCTGCCCGCCGTACCCCCCACCAGGGACGGCAGCCCGCGTATCTGCGACTTCGGCGACAACCCGCTGACCCCGGGGGCGGACCCGTTCGCCTGCAACCGCAAGCTGATCGGCGGCGCGGCGTTCCTCGAGACCTACCTGTCGATACCCGAGAACCCGGACGAGGTCTACACCAGCGCCCGTGACTCCAACGGCCACGGCACCCACACCGCGACCACCTCGGCGGGCGGCCCGGTGGCCCACGCCAACCCGCTCGGCATCGACCGCGGCCCGATCCACGGCATCGCCCCGGCGGCGCACGTGTCGGTCTACAAGGTCTGCGGCGCCCTGGGCTGCTATCCCTCCGACACCGCGCAGGCGGTGGGCCAGGCGATCAACGACGGCGTCCGCGTGATCAACTTCTCGATCTCCGGCGGCAGTTCCCCCTACAGCGACCCGGTGGAGCTGGCCTTCCTCGACGCCTACGCGGCGGGCGTGCTCGTCTCCGCCTCGGCGGGCAACTCGGGCCCCGGAGCGGCCACCGCCGACCACCTCAGCCCGTGGGTGACCACGGTGGCGGCGTCCACCCAGAGCAGGACCTTCCAGTCCACCCTCACCCTGGCCGGCGCGGGCGGCGCGAGCACCACGCTGAAGGGCGCCTCCATCACCGCGGGCATCGCCTCGCCGCTGCCGGTGGTCCTGGCCTCGGCCCCGCCCTACTCCAACGCGCTGTGCACGGCGCCCGCTCCCCCGGGGCTGTTCGCCGGGAAGATCGTCGCCTGCGAGCGCGGTCCCGGACGAATCGTGAAGGGCTTCAACGTCCTCCAGGGCGGCGCGGCAGGCATGATCCTTTACAACGCCACGCCGCTCGACGTCATGACCGACAACCACTGGATTCCGACGGTCCACCTCGACAAGCCGCAGACCGACACCCTGCTGGCCTTCCTGTCCGCCAACCCCGGCGCGACCGGCAAGCTCACCCAGGGCACCAAGGCCACCTGGCAGGGTGACGTGATCACCACGTTCTCCTCCCGCGGGCCCGGCGGCGACTTCCTCAAGCCGGACGTCACCGCACCCGGCCTGCACATCGTAGCGGGGCAGACCCCGACGCTGGAGAATACGGCGGGTGGCCCGCAGGGCAACCTGTACCAGGTCATCGCGGGCACCTCGATGTCGGCTCCGCACGTCGCGGGCGCCGCGGCCCTGGTGTTCGCGCTGCACCCGAACTGGACGCCCGGCCAGGTGAAGTCCGCGCTGGAGACGACGGCCAAGACCTCGGTCACCAAGCAGGACCGCGTCACCCCCGCCGACCCGTTCGACTTCGGCGGCGGTCGCATCGACCTGACCAAGGCCGGCGACCCGGGCCTGACCCTGAACGAGACGGCGGAGAACTTCGCCGCCTCGGCCACCGACGCGCTCAACCGCATCGACCTCAACCTGCCGTCGGTGAACGCCCCGACCATGCCGGGTCTCATCACCGCCAAGCGGACGTTCACCAACGTCACCGACAAGACGCTCACCTTCACCGCCACCGGAACGACCGTCAAGGGCGCGAACATCACGGTGCTGCCGCCGCTGTTCAGCGTCAAGCCGGGCAAGACCGCCAAGGTCAGCGTGGTGATCACCGCACCGGACCTGCCGGACGGGCAGTACTTCGGCCAGGTGAACCTCAAGCAGATCGGTGGCACGCGCAACCTGCACCTGCCGGTCGCGTTCTTCCGCAAGGAAGGCGCCGTCCCGATCGAGCAGACCTGTGTGCCGGCCACCATCCCGCAGAACACCGGCGAGTCCACCTGCACGGTCAGCGTGCAGAACGACAACCTTGAGGCCGCCGAGGTGACGGCGCTCAGCACGCTGGACGGCAAGCTGCGGCTGAACAGCGTGACCGGTGCCACCAAGATCGGCTCACAGATAGCGACGGTGAAGACCACCCTCGCGGCCAAGCAGCCGGACAGGCCGGGCATCGCCCCGGGCACCGGACCCGCTCCCTACCTGCCGCTCGACGCCTTCGGCATCACACCGATCGCGATGGGTGACGAGAACGCGATCAACTTCACCGTCCCGCCGTTCCAGTACGCGGGGAAGACCTACACCCGGCTCGGCATCGTCTCCAACGGGTACTCGATCCCGGGAGGCAGCGCGGGCTCGACCGACATCGACTTCATACCGCAGACCCTGCCGAACCCCGCGACCCCGAACAACGTGCTCGCACCCTACTGGACCGACCTGGACGGCACCGGCGCGCCGGGCATCCTCGTCGGGACGCTGACCGACGGCCTGAACGACTGGCTCGTCGTCGAATGGCGGCTCAACCTCTTCGGCACCACCGACACCAAGGTGTTCCAGCAGTGGATCGGGCTGAACGGGACAGAGGACATCACCTACATCTATGACTCGGGCAACCTGCCCGGCGAACCGCCGGCGGCCTACGGCCTGACCGTGGGCGCCGAGAACGACGAGGGTACGGCCGGCGGCCAGATCACCGGTCCGCCGACCGAGGACCTGCGTGTGACCAGCGCGCCCGGAGCTCCCGGCGGCACCCTGACCTACACGATGAAGGTCAAGGGAGTCAGCAAGGGGGTCGGGTCGGTGACGACGGGCACGTCGACGCCGCAGGTGAAGGGCCTCACCATCGAGGTCGACAAGATAACCGTGCAGTAGGAACCAGAAAAAGGACGGGTGGGCCCGGCGCCTCGGCGCCGGGCCCACCCGGGCGTTACGAGGGCCTCACGGAGAGCTGCGCGGACTCACGAAGCCACGGAAAGGACCATGAACCCGGCGGAAGCCGACGAAATCTCAGCGACGGTGTCTCGGGAAGATCCGCGCGGCTCACGAACACGCGGGGCCCGCGAACACGCGGGGCCCGCGAACGTGCGGGTCCGCGAACGTGCGGGGCCTGCGAACGTGCGGGGCCTGCGAAGAACCCACGGAATCCCAGCGGGATCCCAGCGGGATCTCAGCGGTGGAGGTAGTCCACCAGGTGCGCCTTCTCGGTCTCCAGCACCTCGATGGCGTTCTTGACCACGTCGCCGATGCTCACGATCCCGGCCAGTCGCCCGTCTGCCACGACCGGCACGTGCCGGATGCGGTGCGTGGTCATGAGCTGCCGCAGGTCGTCCACGTTGACGTCGGGAGAGGAGGTGCGGACCTCGGTCGTCATGATGGACGACACCGGGGACCCCAGCACGTCCGAGCCCCGGTCGTTCAGCCGTCGCACCACGTCCCGCTCGGAGACGATACCCACGATCGACACGCCGTCCTCGGACACCACCACGGCACCGATGTTGTTCGTGGCCAGGACGGCCAGGAGTTCGGCCACCGTCGCGTCGGGGCTGACGGTTGCCACGTATGTGCCCTTGCCTTGCAGAATCGTACCGATCAGCATCGACATCACCTCGGTTCAGCCTGGCTCAGGTATCCCTAACCACTGCCCCATCGAGCCTCCACCTAAGCGCCGAAGGCGACAAAGCATGTGATGTTCAGATTACGGGGAGCAATCGCACGGCGTCGAGGGCGAGAGTGAGCTCCACGATGTCCAGGGGTCGCGCCAGGGATCGCCCGGTGAGTTGCTCGATGCGGCGGATGCGGTTGAAGACCGTGTTGCGGTGGCAGTACAGCTGCCCGGCGGCGCGCATCGCGGAACCCTCGCAGCGCAGCCACGCCTCCAGGGTGCCGAGCAGAACCTCCCGGTCGGCCTGGTCGAGGGCGAGGATGGGCCGGAGCACAGCGCCGCTGAGATGACCCGCGAGCTCGGGCTGGCTCACCACCAGCGCCGCGGGCAGCCGGTCCTCCAGCCTGGCGATCTCCGGGCCCTCCCCCGCACAGGTCCGCAGCGCGAGCTCGGCGAGCCGTCGGGCGCGGCCCAGCTCGGCCAGCCCCTCGACCACCGGGCTGATCCCCGCGCACCCGGTGATGTGCGGGCGTAGCTCACAGGTCAGATCCTCCATCTCCGCCTCGTGCAGCAGGACGACCGACACCTCGTAGTCGGAACGCATCCGCCACAGCAGCCGCATCGCGCCCAGGCCGGTCGGGCGGACGGCGTCCTCCCTGTGATCCTGACGGCCGGGAAGCCGGGTGACGACGACCGCGTACCGGCCGAGTTCGGGCAGGTCCAGCGCGGCGGCGGCGCTGCGGACCAGGGCGGCGTCGGCGCGGTCCTCAAGCAGTGCGTCGAGCAGGGCCTGGACCCGCTCGGCTGTGCGGCCGAACATCTCGGCCTCCCGTCTGCGGTAGGCCTCGGCGGCGGCGATCGCCTGCCGGTCGGTGGCGTGCCACACGTTGGTGGCACTGCGGATCAGGACCGCCAGGTTCTCCGGCTCCTCCTCGGTGACCACCTCGATCAGGCCGTCCCACATCACCTGCGCGGAGAGCCGGTAGCTGCGCAGCAGCGAGTCCATGGGAAGGCCCTGCTCCGCCCTGCGCCGGGCGGTCATCTCCGCCTGGGGCAGGTCCCGCCGCTCCGGCCGGGGCAGCAGGATGGCGCCGATGCCGTCCCGCATGGCCTCGTAGACGCTCTGCCAGTGATCGTCGGTGGGCACCATCCGCCGGTACGCCTCGTCGGTGTCGCGGATCTTGGCGACGAGTTCGTCGGTGAGCCGAGGGAGCCTCTGCAACAGCCGGCCGGCGGCCAGCCGCATGATCCTTCGCACTTCGTCATCCGCGACGACCCGAGTCCCCATCTGGTGATCGTGACAGCATTACATCTACCGAACAAGATTCTGTTCTGTTTCGTGACCCGGCGCTGTGCGCACGCACAACCGGCACCCGTCCGGCGTGGGCACCGGCCCCGACTTCACCCGGCCCCCTGGACGCCGGTGAGCCACCTCGGTTGGGTGCGTTCATCGGTTGTACAGGAGGCACACATGGACGTCCACGACCCTCGCCCGCCCGAAGACTCCGGGCTGGTCGTCAGGGATCTGGCGGTGAACTACGGTCCGGTCCTTGCCCTGCGAGGGGTCTCGCTGAACGTTCCGCGCGGCTCGATCGTCACGGTGCTCGGCGGCAACGGCGCGGGGAAGTCGACCCTGCTGCGCGCCGTGTCGGGCACCCTGCGGTTCCAGCGGGGCGGGATAACGGCGGGCGAGATCAGCTTTGACCGGGTGAGGCTGTCCGGCGCGGCCGCCTCGGCCGTCGTCGCGGGGGGCGTCGTCCAGGTGCCCGAGGGGCGCCGGGTCTTCGCGCGGATGACCGTCGAGGAGAATCTGCGGGCCGGCGCGCTCGGAGCACGTGACCGCCGGTCCGCGGCCGAGGCCAGACAGGACGTGCTCACGCTCTTTCCCGTGCTCGCCGAGCGCGCCGGACAGCGCGCGGGACTGCTGTCGGGAGGCGAGCAGCAGATGCTCGCCATCGGACGCGCGCTGATGGCCCGGCCGAGGATGCTCCTGCTGGACGAGCCCACCCTCGGCCTCGCGCCGATGATGGCGGCCCGGATCGCCGACACCGTCCGCGAGATCAACGCCCGGGGGACGACCGTGCTCCTGGTGGAGCAGAACGCCGCCATGGCCCTGTCTCTCGCCTCCTACGCGTACGTGCTGGAGGTCGGCGAGGTGGTGCTGTCGGGCCCGGCCGCCGAGCTCGCCGAGAGCGACGAGGTGCGCCGGCGCTACCTGGGGATCGAGGCCCGGAGCGAGGACGACCGCGACGACCGCGACGCCCCCCTGGCCGCCGCGTCCGCCGGGCGCCCGGTCCTGACGAGGTGGTCGGCGTGACCGGTCCTGACGAGGTGGCCGGCGTGACCGGCACATACCAACCAGCCGGTATGGATGCCTCGGCCTCCGGCGTTCCCCGGCTCGACGTACGCGACGTCACCGTACGTTTCGCGGGACTCACCGCGCTCGACGCGATCGGCTTCACCGTCGAACCCGGCAGCGTCCACGCGATCATCGGCCCCAACGGGGCGGGCAAGTCGACCTGCTTCAACGTGCTGTCGGGCGTCTATCGCGCCACCGCGGGCAGCGTGCGGTTCGGTGACGCGGAACTGACCTCCCTGCTCCCGCACCGCATCGCCGCCCTGGGTGTGGCGCGCACCTTCCAGAACATCGCCCTGTCGCCTCGCATGTCGGTGCGGGAGAACCTGATGCTCGGCCGCCATCGGCTGACCCGCGCCGGCTTCGTCTCGGCCGGGCTGCGGTTGCCGTCCGCCCGGCGCGAGGCGGCCAGGCACGGCGAGCGGGTGATCGAGATCGCCGCCTTCGTGGGGCTCACCGAACGGCTCGCGACACCCGTCGGGCTCCTGCCGTACGGCGTGCAGAAGCGGGTCGAGCTGGCCCGGGCCCTGTGCATGGAACCCCGGCTGCTGCTGCTCGACGAACCGGTGGCCGGCATGAGCGGCGGAGAGCGCCGCGAGATGGCCGAGCTGATCGTCGCCGTCCGGGAGAGCCTCGGCATCTCGATCCTGCTGGTCGAGCACGACATGGGGATGGTCATGCGGCTCGCCGACGCCGTGACGGTCCTGGACTTCGGCAGGCGCATCGCGGACGGGCCTCCCCTGGAGGTCCAGAGCGATCCCGAGGTCATCCGCGCCTACCTGGGCGCGGCGAGCGAGAAGGAGGAGACCGCTTCGTGATCACTTTTCTCGAACTCCTGGCGAACGGGATCTCCGTGGGAGCGGTGTACGCGCTGATCGCCCTGGGGTTCGTCATCATCTTCAAGGCGACCGAGGTGCTCAACTTCGCCCATGCCTCGTTGCTCCTGGTCGGCGGCTTCATCGTCGCCAAACTGCACGCCTCGGTCGGCTTCTGGGCCGCCCTGCTGATCGGCATCGCCGGGGCGGCCGTCCTGGCCGCACTGATCGAGTTCCTGGTCATCCGCCGGGCGAACGTCTCCTCCCACAGCGTCCTGGCGATCGCGACGATCGGCATCGACATCGTGCTGACGACCGAGCTCACCCGGCAGATCGGCGCCGACGTCCTCGCCCTCGGCGATCCCTGGCGCGATCAGGTGCTGCATCTGGGGGCCGTCAGCATCGCCCAGACCCGCGTCGCCGCGCTGGTCGTCGCCGCCGTCCTGATCACCGCGTTCCTGCTCGCGTTCAAATACACCAACTGGGGCATCGCCATGCGTGCCACCGCCGAGGACTCCGAGACCGCCGCCCTGATGGGCGTGCGGCGCGGGCGGGTGTCGATGGGGGCGTGGGCGATCGCCGGCGCCCTCGCCGCCGTCGCCGCCCTCTTCCTGTGCGTGTTCCCCACCCCGGGGCTGGACCGCAGCACGACGTTCGCCGCGATGAAGGCGTTCCCCGCCGCGATCCTCGGCGGCCTGGACTCCACCACGGGCGCGCTGGTCGGCGGGCTCATCATCGGGGTCACCGAGGCCCTGATGAGCGGCTACCAGAACGAGATGGCCTTCCTCGGCCGGGGCATCGGCGACGTCGCGCCGTTCCTCGTGATGATCGTGGTCCTGCTCATCCGCCCCGCGGGGCTGTTCGGGACAAGGGAGCTGGCCCGTGTCTAGGAAGACCCTCGCCGTCTCGGCCGTCCTGCTCGTGGCGGCGGTCATCGCGCCGTTCTACCTGGAGGGCTTCTGGCTGCAGGCCGGGCTCTTCGCGATGTCGGCCGCCATCGGCGCGATCGGCATCAACCTGCTGACCGGCGCCACGGGCCAGCTGTCCATGGGCCACGCGTTCTTCCTGGCGATCGGCGCCTACGCGTACGTCTACTTCGCCTCGGAACCCGGCCAGGGCGGCGGGCACGCCCTCGGCGGGCTGGGCCTGCCCACCCCCGTCGCGGCGGTGCTCGCGGTGGTCATCGCGGGCATCGCGGGCGGCGTGTTCAGCCCGATCGCCGGCCGGCTGAAGGGGGCCTACCTCGGCATCGCCACACTCGCCCTGGTCTTTCTCGGCCAGCACCTGTTGTTCAACGCCGAACCCGTGACGGGCGGTTTCAACGGCCGGGCGGTGCCGCCCATGGAACTGTTCGGATTCGTCTTCGCCGACTCCCCCGCCCTCGTGATCGCCCAGGTGCCCTTCGGGGCGCTGGAGCGGCTCTGGTTCCTCGGCCTGGCCGTCGTGGTCTGCGCCGGGCTGTTCGCCCGCGGGGTGCTCAGGGGCCGCCCGGGACGGGCCATGAACACCATCCGCGACCACGAGATCGCGGCCGGGGTGATGGGCGTGCCCGTGGCCCGCTACCGCGCCGGCGTGTTCGTGCTGTCGTCGATGTACGGCGGGCTGGCGGGCGTCCTGATCGCCCTGGTCTTCCAGCGGACCGTTCCGGAGTACTTCGGCCTCCTGCTCTCCCTCGACTACCTCGCCATGATCATTATCGGCGGACTGGGGTCGGTCGCGGGCGCGGTGATCGGCGCGGTCTTCATCTCGATGCTGCCCCAGGTGCTCACCCGCTACAGCGACGCCCTGCCGCTGGTGGCCGAGCCCGGCTCCGGCGGGGTCTCCCCCGCCGAGGCCGCCCGGCTCCTGTACGGCGCCGCCGTCGTCGTCATCGTCCTCTTCCTGCCCGGCGGGCTGTTCGGCCTCGCCGGCCGCCTCCGGCTGCCCCTGGGCCGCCGAGCCGCTCCCGTCCCCGCAACAAAGAACCCCTCTCTCACCCCGTCCCCCGACACAAGGAACTGATCATGGGAATTCCCAGAAGCCCCGCCCGAAGGATCGCTGTATTAGCCCTCCTGGCCCTGGCCGTCGCCTCGTGCGCCAGCGAGAAGGCCACCGGGGGCGCTCCCGCCGCGTCCGCCGTGGGCAGCGACGGGGTGAAGACCGGGCCCGGTGTCACCGCCGACACGATCACACTCGGTCTGATGACCGACCTCACCGGCCCCTACGCCTCGTTCGGCAAGAGCCTGACCCAGGCCCAGCAGCTCTACTTCGAGCAGATCAACACGGCCGGAGGCGTGTGCGGCCGCCGGCTTGAGACCATCGTGCGCGACCACGGCTACGACGCGCAGAAGGCGGTCGCGGCCTACACCGAGATCGGCCCCAAGTCGGTGGCACTCGCCCACATCGTGGGCTCACCCATGGTCAACGCGATCAAGCAGCGCATCGAGGCCGACCGGATGCTCACCATCCCGATGGCCTGGGCGACCGGGCTGCTCGGCAGCGAGCCCATCCAGGTCACCGGGACCACCTACGACATCGACATGATCAACGGGGTGGACTTCCTGGTCAAGGAGAAGGGCGTCAAGTCCGGCGACAAGATCGGTCACCTGTACTTCGAAGGGGACTACGGCGAGAGCGCGCTGAACGGTTCCAAGTACGCCGCGGAGAAGCTCGGCCTGACGGTCGTCGAGCAGAAGATCAAGGCGACCGACCAGGACATGAGCGCCCAGGTCGCCGCCTTCAAGGCCGAGGACGTCAAGGCCATCCTGGTCTCGGTCGGCCCCAAGCAGACCGCCTCGCTCGTCGGCGTCTCGCTGGCCAAGGGGATGGACGTGCCGTTCGTCGGCAGCAACTCGGCCTACTCCCCGCAGCTGCTGCCCACCCCCGCGGGACCGGCGCTGCTGAAGGACTTCTACTACATAACGGGCGGCGCCCCGATCAGCTCGGACCGGCCCGCCATGAAGAAGCTGGCCGCCGACTACGCGGCGAAGTACCCGGGCGTGGAGATCGACAGCGGCGTCTCGGCGGGCTACGCCGCCGCGGGCATCGTCGTCGACGCGCTCAAGAAGGCCTGCGAGAGCAAGGACCTGTCCCGGGCCGGCGTGGTCGCCGCGCACCGCAGCCAGTCCGCCTGGGGCGAGGCGTTCGGCACGACCATGGACTTCACCACGTTCGACAAGCCCGCGTCCCTGCTGTCCTATGTCGCCAAGCCGGACAAGGACGCCCTGGGCGGCTCGGTGATCTTCAAGGAGGCCGCCGTGTCCGACCTGGCCAAGGAGTACCAGGTCCCGGTGGGCTGATCGTGGATTCGGGTACGGCTCGCGCCCCGGCCTCCTGGAGGAGAGGTGCGAGCCGTACCGCCCGGGGATAGCGTGTGAAATACCACAGCCCTTCGCTCCCGGGAACACGATGACCCAGAAGCTCAACACCGGCAGCCACGACCTGCCGGTCTCCGACGCCCTCGCCACGTTCATGACAACGGGCTGGGCCGACACCCACCGCGACGACCTGGCCTCGCTGCCGCAGGCCGCCTACACCGCCAAACGACGCGCCGCGCTCGCCGCCCGTTTCCCCGGTGAGCGGCTGATCATCCCGTCCGGCACGCTCAGGACCCGCAGCAACGACAGCGACCACCGGTTCCGGGCGCACAGCGCGTTCGTCTATCTCACCGGGGACCAGGAGCCCGACGACGTCCTGGTCATCGAACCGGACGGCTCGGCCGTCCTGTTCGTGCGGCCCCGCTCGCCGCGGTCCGCGCCCGGGACGGCCGGGCAGGAGTTCTACCGGGACCGCCGCTACGGCGAGTTCTGGGTGGGCCGCCGCCCCGATCTGGCCGAGGCCGAGGCGCTCTACCTGATTGAGTGCGCGGCCTCGGACAGGCTGGACGACGCGCTCGCCGGACCCGCGCGCGTGCTGCGCGGGGTGGACACCTCGGTGGACGGCCGGATCGCGCCGCACGACGGCGACGGCGAGCTGGAGTCCTTCCTCTCCGAGATGCGGCTGATCAAGGACGCGTGGGAGATCGCCGACCTCCAGTTCTCGGTGGACGCGACCACGTGGGGGTTCGAGGACGTCGTACGGGCGCTGCCCGCCGCCCTGGCCCACCGCCGCGGTGAGCGCTACCTGGAGGGGATCTTCAACCTCCGCTCCCGCCTGGAGGGCAACTCGGTCGGCTACGACAGCATCGTGGCCTCCGGCGCCAACGCGTGCGTGCTGCACTGGATCCGCAACGACAGCGGGTTGAACGAGAACGATCTGCTGCTGCTCGACGCGGGTGTGGAGACGGACAACCTCTACACCGCCGACATCACCAGGACCCTGCCGCTCTCCGGGCGTTTCAGCCCGATCCAGCGCCAGGTCTACGAGCTGGTCTACGAGGCCCAGAGCGCGGCGATCGCCGGCCTGCGGCCGGGCGCGAGATTCCGCGACTTCCACCAGACGGCCATGCGGGTCATCGCCGAGGGCCTGCACGACTGGGGCGTGCTGAAGATCAGCGCGGATGAGGCGATGGAGCCGGAGAGCGGCCTGTACCGCCGCTACACCGTGTGCAGCAGCGGCCACATGCTCGGCCTGGACGTGCACGACTGCGCCAAGGCCCGCTCGGAGGTCTACCTGGACGGCGTGCTGGAAGAAGGACAGGTGCTCACCGTCGAACCCGGCCTCTACCTCCAGCCGGACGACCTCACGCTCCCGCCGGAGCTGCGCGGCATCGGTGTGCGCATCGAGGACGACCTCGTCATCACCGCCGACGGCGCCCGTCTGATGTCGGCCGGGCTGCCCCGCCACCCCGACGAGATCGAAGAGTGGATGGGCACGCTTCTCTCCTGACCTCCCCGGTCCTTCCTCTCCCACGACGTCGCCGGACGGTCTCGTCGATTCCGTGTGTCCCGCGCCCGCCGGGCGCGGGACACACGGAATCAAGAGGATCTGATGCGCATCGGCCGGCGGAGTCCTCCCGGCGCGAAACGGTGGAGGTGCGAGGCCGTCCGGTTCAGCCGTCGCGGGCCGACTCGTCGCGGGCCGGCCGTCCGGCGCGGGAGGGCCTGCCGGGCGTCGGGTCCAGGAAGACCTGGGAGATCGAGGGGAAGCGCTCGACGAGCCTGCGTTCCACCCGGTCGGCGGCCAACTCCAGGTTCGCCCCGGTGGCGTCGTCCGCGAAGTCGATGTGGGCGGCGACCATCACCTCGTCCGGGCCCAGCATCATGGTCAGCAGTTCCACCACGTTCTCGATCTCGGGCAGGGCGAGCATCTCGGCCCTGATCTCGTCCTCCATCCTCGCGGGCGCGGCCTGGCCGATCAGCAGGGAGGCGTTGACCCAGATGAGATGGAGCGCGACCAGGAGCAACAGCAGTCCGATCAGCATCGAGGCGACGCCGTCCCAGAGGTTCGAGCCGGTCAGCTGGTAGGCCATCAGGCCGCCCGCGGCGATCAGCAGGCCGGCCAGGGCGGCCGCGTCCTCGTAGAGCACGGCCTTCAGCGCGGTGTCGGAGGTCTTGGCGACGTAGCGCCGCGGGCTCACGTCCAGCCGCCGGGCCTCTCCGCGCACCTGTGACAGCGCCCTGAGGAACGAGATTCCCTCGATCACGAACGAGATCGCCAGGACCGCGTAGGAGATCGTCAGATCGGCGAGCTCCTCACCGTGGATGATCTCCTGTACGCCATGGGTGATCGAGAATCCGGCGCCGCCGATGAGGGTGGCGAAGGCGGCCATCAACGCCCAGAAGAACCCGGCCTTGCCGTGCCCGAACGGATGCCGGACGTCGGCGGACTTGCCGCCCCTGCGCACCGCGACGAACAGCAGGACCTCGGTGACGGTGTCCGCGGCCGAGTGCATGGCCTCGGACAACATCGCCGACGAGCCGCTGAGGAGGCCGGCGATCAGTTTGGCCACCCCGATCGCCAGGTTGGCCAGACCTGCCACGATCACCGTGACAAGGCTCTCCGATTCGGGCTTTTCCATCACCTTCTCCGACATACGATCACCGTACGTGCGTCCGGCGTATGGCCCGTCACCACCCATGAGACCGACGGTGCCCGGCTCGGCAAGGCCGAAACAGCAGACCGGGTGAGAACTTCCGGCTCGGCCGCCCCATCCACCTCACCCGTTATGAGGCCGCCCCCGGACTCTGAGGTAGGTTCTGATCTATGACCCTGGAGCAGACCTCATCCGGCGAGCGGAGCGGCCGGCCGAGGGACGAGGCCATCCGCGCGACGAACGAGGAATGGTGAACGACCGGTGAACGACGAGGAGTCCCGCTGGCTCTCCCCGATCGAGCAGCGAGTGTGGCGCACCCATCTGGCCGCGCACAAGCTCCTCGATCATCGCCTCGATCGCGAGCTGCAGCCCTTCGGGCTCTCCGTGAACGACTACGAGATCCTGGTGAACCTGTCGGAGACCCCCGGCCACCGCATACGCATGAGCGATCTGGCGGATGCCACGATCCAGTCCCGCAGTCGCCTGTCCCACCAGATCTCACGGATGGAGGCCGCCGGGCTGGTCGCCAGGGAGACCTGCGAGGACGACCGGCGCGGCACGTTCGCGGTCCTCACCGAGCACGGCTGGGCCACCATCCAGAAGGTCGCGCCGCACCATGTGGCCAGCGTCCGGCAGCATTTCATCGACCTGCTCACCGACGATCAGCTCCACGAGCTGGAAACGGCCTACACGCCCGTGGTGAACCACCTCAAAAGCCTTCGCTGACGCGAAACCGATATCGAGCGCTCCCCCGGAGCAGACCGGACGGCCACCACGATCCGGCCGGGCCCGTTCCCCGGATCCTCGTCGCCGCGCTCCCCGGGTCTCCGCGTACGGCGCTCCACGCCTCCATCGGTCTACAGCCGGGCCCGCGTCGACATGATCGGCGAGCCCCGGGCCGCGCGGGTCTCAGGCTCCGCCCCCGCGAAGGGGCACCGGGGGCGGCGTGAACCTCGCCGGAATCGCTCCGGAATCTCGGCCGCGACGGCCTTCGCCACCAGCATCGCAGCGAATGGACCGGCGAGTAAAACACCGGTAAGAACTAAGGCTTGACAATATTAACGAATATCGTCAAATCTCCTGAAGTGCGAACGATGGCCGACGGGCCCGTAGCAGCGCGAATCACCGAGCGCTTCGGCATCTCACCATCTGTGATCACAGCCGCGCCACGCTCCGGCGCTCGACCTCCCGTCCTTGAACAGGACATTTCACGCCACAGGCCGACCCACGTCATCCGGCGACCTCCGGTTATCCTCCCGTTTGGCTGTTTGATACCTTATTGGTTGCTAACTTTAACAAGTGAGAAGATCGGTAAGCGAGCATGCGGGAACGGCCATCAGTTGCGCTACGGCCGCCGTGCCGGAGCTTCGAAGATTCTTCCCCTGGCGAGTCCTCTGCTGAGGAGATGACCGCGTGACCTTCCGATGGCACCACGAGGTACGGTCCGACGTTGAAATCCTGCGATTTTCCGGACATGTCGGCCTAATGGCCACAGATCTGGTCGCCACCACGGTCGGCCTGGCTCCACCGCAGGGCAACCGTCCGCTCGTCCTCGACCTCACCGACATGGAGGGCTGGGGCGCGGACGGACGAGCCGCCCTGGTCGACGCCGTCCGCTCACTGGCCGTTCATCGCCGCGTCGCGGTGTGCCGGCCTCGCGACCAGCTGACCTTCCGGGCCATCCGCCACGGCGATCCGTCCGCCCTGATGTACCCGGACCTTCCCGCGGCGCTGGCGACCCTCCACTCGTCGGCAGACCTCGAATCGGGTGCTTGACCACGACGACGCGGGCAGGGCCCTCGGCCCGTCACGGTGATCCGGCCCGGCCGGATCACCGCACCGGCGGAAATCGCGATCGGCTCCACTCCGCCGAGGACCGCGCCCGAGGCTTCAGCGAGAGTCCAACGCCATGAGGACGGTCAGGCCGACGACATGGATCAGCACAACGAGCACAACGAGGAAGATGAACACGAACTTCGCCGGTCCGTGCTCGAAGGTGCTGCCCTCTTTCAGCGCGGGCCTCTGCGCCTGCCGGTCGGCGATCCGCTCTTCCAGGGTCTTTCGCTTCTCACGAGCCATGACGGTCCCAGGGTCGAAGTGAGTGATCGGCCTTGTTCACCCGCGAGCCTCCGCGCGCAGTTCGGCGAGCAGTTCGCCCTGATCGGCCAGCAACTCGGTCAGGATGCGTCGTGCCGCGAACATCAGATCGGCCACATCCGCGGTGGACAAGGCGTACACGACAGTGGCACCCTCTCGTGTGGCGGTCACTATCCCGGCGCGCCGCAGCACCGCCAGTTGCTGAGACAGGCTGGAGGCCTCGATATCGATCGCGCTCAGAAGGTCCCGGACCGGCAGGGGACCGTCCTGGAGCAGCTCCAGCACCTGGATGCGGGCCGGATGACCAAGGGTGCGAAAGAACTCCGCCTTGGCCTGGTACAGCGGCACCGGCATGATCACCCCACCTCACCGGCAGGCGTGTCGGCCGCGTACCGCACGTCGACGCCATGCCGATCGGCGAGGCGCAGCAGGTTCTCCAACCGTCCGGACAGGACCTCCACCGCGCGGGTGCCGAACGCCTCGCGCAGGAGTCCCAGTTCGGCGTCGACGTCGTCGACGCGTGCGCGGAGCTCCGCCGCAAACTCGCTCATGCCTCGCTCTTCCCCGCGCATCAGATCACCTGGCGGCGTCCGATCGGTGAACGCCGCTAACCATGATGTGGCAAATTGCATAATTCTTCAAATCATAATGACGTTGGGTATGATGGCGAAGGCCGTTTTCCACAACGCTCGCGGGCAGCTCAGACCCGGTCAACGACGGGTTGGCTGCGAAGCCGGGCGTGTGGCAGGGTGCGGCTGCTGACAGGTTAGGACTGATCTACAGTGTCAGCCTGGACCAGGCGGCAGCTCGGACAGTGATACGGACAGCGACGAGAGGTCGAGCACGACCTGCATGAGGGAGTACAGCCAATGGGGCGGGGTCGATCGAAGGCGAAGCAGACAAAGGTCGCGCGTGAGCTGAAGTACAGCAGCCACGGTATCGATCTTGAGCGGTTGCGTAAGGAGCTCGGCGGTGACAATCCCCCGCTGGACAGCAAGGTCGAAGACCCTGCCTCCGGGCGGGTCGATGAAAGATAACCCGTACAACCCGTAAGGGAAGGCCGCGGCGGCGTCGTACGACACACCGTCATCCGCCGGTGGTCGAGTTTCGCTGATCTTCACCTGCTTTCACGGTCATCGCATGTGCCACCGCGAAAAGCCTGGAGAGATCTTCCACGCACCAGGTCAGGCCCGGACGGCTCGTCTGCCCACGCGTGCGTTCCGATCCACCTGAACGGCGGGTCGATCTCGCACGTATCCAGGTGGCGGTCGACGAGAGTGATCCGGCGACACCGCGGGCTCAGGACCTGAAACGACGAACGGCCCGGCGCGCGCCGGGCCGTTCGTCATGAACCGCTACTTTTTCTTCTTCTGTCCCGAGCCCTGGCGCTGACGCTTCTCACGGATCTTCATCGTGACCTCGATGGGAGAGCCGGCGAAGCCGAACTCCTCGCGGATCCTGCGCTCGATGAAGCGGCGATACGTCTCCTCAAGGAATCCCGAGGTGAACAGCACGAACTTGGGCGGCTCCGTCGACGCCTGGGTGGCGAAGAGGATCTTGGGCTGCTTGCCGCCGCGGACCGGGGGCGGGGTGGCCGCGACCAGGTCGGTCAGGAAGGCGTTGAGGCGGGCCGTGGGAACCCGGCTGGACCAGGACTTCAGAGCGGTCTCAAGCGCCGGGACGAGCCTGTCGACGTGCCAGCCGGTCTTGGCGGAGATGTTGGCCCGCAGCGCCCACGGAACGCGGACGAGCTGACGGTCGATCTCCTTTTCCAGGTAGTAGCGGCGGTCCGCGTCGAGGAGATCCCACTTGTTGAACGCCACGACCATGCAACGGCCGGACTCGATCACCAGCGAGATGATCCGCAGGTCCTGCTCCGTCAGCACCTCGCTGGCGTCGATCAGCACGACCGCGATCTCCGAGCGCTCCAGAGCCGCCCGGGTGCGCACGCTCGCGTAGAAGTCGGCGCCCTGCAGCTCGCGGTCACGCCGCCGGATACCCGCCGTGTCCACGAAGCGCCAGGGCTTGCCACCGAGCTCGATCAGCTCGTCGACCGGGTCGCGGGTGGTGCCCGCCATCGGGTCGACGAGCACGCGCTCCTGGCCCGCGAGCTTGTTCAGCAGCGAGGACTTGCCCACGTTGGGCTTGCCGACCAGGGCGACCCTGCGCGGGCCGCGCTCGGCGCCGAAACGCTGCTTCGGCGTCTCCGGCAGCTTGTCCAGGATCACGTCCAGAAGATCACCGCTGGAGCGTCCGTGCAGCGCCGAGACCGGCTGCGGCTCGCCCAGGCCGAGGGACCAGAGGCCGGTGGCCTCCAGCTCCATCTGCTGGTTGTCGACCTTGTTGGCGGCGAGGATGACCGGCTTGCCCGAACCGCGCAGCACATGGCCGACGATCTCGTCGGCGTCGGTCACGCCCACGATGGCGTCGGTCACGAACAGGATCACGTCGGCCAGCTCGGCCGCGATCTGCGCCTGTTCGGCGATCTTCAGCGCCATACCGGTGGCGTCGGGGTCCCAGCCGCCGGTGTCGACCACCGTGAAGCGGCGCCCACGCCAGGTGGCGTCGTAGGTGACCCGGTCGCGGGTCACGCCCGGAACGTCTTCCACGACCGCCTCGCGGCGGCCGATGATCCGGTTGACCAGTGTGGACTTGCCCACGTTGGGGCGGCCCACCACGGCCACCACCGGCTGCGGATCGTTGTCGTACTCCGCTTCCTCAGAGCTTTCGTCGGTACCCAGATCGGCGAGCTCAGCGTCGATCCAGCCGTTGTCGTCGTCAATTTCCCCGGTCACGCTTTTTCCTTAATCACACGTAGCACCGCCGCGATGACCTCTTCGAGGTTCAGCGCGGTGGTGTCCAGTTCGACGGCGTCGGCCGCCATCGCAAGCGGGTCGATCTTCCGCGTCGAGTCCAGGGTGTCGCGCCGGGCCATGGCGGCCTTCTGCGCGTCCACCGTGGTGCCGACCAGCTCCGCCGTACGGCGAAGTGCCCTGGCCTCCGCGCTCGCGGTCAGGTAGATCTTGACCGGCGCGTCGGGCGCCACCACCGTGCCGATGTCACGGCCCTCGACGACGATGCCGCCCAGGCCGATGATCTCACGCTGCTCGGCCACCAGACGGCGCCGTACCTCGGGCACGGCGCTGACCGCCGAGACGGCGGCGGTGACCTCGGAGGTGCGGATGGGACCCGCGGCGTCGGCTCCGTCCACCGCCACAGCGGGGGCGTCGGGATCGGTGCCCATCGTCAGGACCGGGTCGAGGGCCCTGGCGGCGATCGCCGCGGGATCGGTGAGGTCGACGCCCCGTTCGAGCATCCACCAGGTGACCGCCCTGTACATCGCCCCGGTGTCGAGATAGCGCAGACCCAGCGCCCTCGCGACCCCGCGTGACGCACTCGACTTGCCCGATCCCGAAGGACCGTCCATGGCGACGACCAGTCCGGTCACGACGCCTCTCCCTTACAGCCCGCTTCAGTTGTCCGTACGAGGCTACCGGGATCGGGGGAGGAACCACGCATCAAGCGATCAGGATCACCCGATACGACGCCGGACCGGCCGGTTTCCGGCATACGCCCGATCATGCTCGGGAGGCCGGACCGGCCGGGACGCGCGAAAGGGACGCGACGGCGGGGGCGTGAAAAGGGGCGTCAGGGCAGGTGCCAGCCGCGCGAGCGCAGTGCCTCGGACAGCACGACCACCGCCTCGGGCTGCACGTAGAGGTCGGCGGCGCCCAGCGGCAGCCCCGGGGCGTGCTCCAGCCGGACGTCCTCGATGTTGACCCCCACCTCCTCGGCCGCCTGGAACAGGCGCGCCAGCTCGCCGGGGCGGTCGCCGATGATGACCTGAACGGTCGCGTAGGTGCGCGCGGGACCGCCGTGCTTGCCGGGAATCCTGCTCGTGCCCGCGACACCCCGGTGGAGCAGCGCGGTGACCCCGTCCATGACCCCGTCCATGGCGGCGGGACCGGCGGACTCCCGGAGCGAGGCCGCCACGGCGGCCAGGTCGGCGGCCACCGCCTCCAGCACCTCGGCCACCGGCAGCGCGTTGCCCGACAGGATCCCGGTCCACAGGCCCGGGTCGCTCGCCGCGATGCGCGTCACGTCGCGGACTCCCTGCCCGGCCAGGCCGAGCGCGGTGGCCGGCGCCTCGGCGAGCCGGGCGGCCACCGCGGAGGCGGTCACGTGCGGGGCGTGCGAGACGAGCGCGACGGCCCTGTCGTGCTCCGCGGCGCCGACCCTGACCGCCTCGCCGCCGCAGAGCTTGATGAGCCCGTACAGGGCCTCCACGGCGTCGGGTGAGGTCTCCTCCGCCGGGCACAGGGCCCACGGACGCCCGAGGAACAGGTCCGCGCGGGCGGCCGCGGGCCCCGAACGCTCCCGGCCCGCGAGGGGGTGCCCGGCCGCGTAGGTGCTCAGGTCGCAGCCGAGGCTCGCGGCCTGCTGGAGCGGGAGCACCTTGACGCTGGCCACATCGGTGTAGAAGCGGGCCGCCCCGGCCCGCTGGAGCTCGGCGAGCCGGGCGGCGACCCCCTGCGGCGGGACCGCGATGACCGCGAGGTCGACGGTCAGCCCGTCGACCCACTCGGTGCCCGCGCCCAGCTCCCGCGCCAGCCGTACGGCTCCCGCGTCGCGGTCGGCGAGGTAGACGGTGACATCCTGCTCGCGGAGGGCCAGGGCGATCGAGGTGCCGATCAGGCCCGTACCGACGACGAGGACACTCTCGAGGCCGCTCACTCGTGCTCCTTGGAGGTGGAAACGCAGCGACATGCCGGGCTCACCGGGATCACTGAGCGATGTCAACGCGCAGGGCCACCGCGCCGCGCAGGTAGACGTGCTGGATCTCGTGCCGCGGCCTGTCGACGTCCACGTGGGCCATCAGCCGTACGACATGGGGCAGCGCGCCCGGGACGTCGATCTCGGACGCGCAGATCAGCGGAACGTCGTGGAAGCCGAGCTTGCGGGCGGCGAGGGCCGGGAACTCGGCGGTCAGGTCCGGCGTGGCCGTGAAGATCACACTGATCACGTCGTCGGTGGTGAGGTTGTTGCGCCCCATCACCTCGGTCACCAGTTCGGTGACTCCGGCCAGGATCGCGTTACGGTCGTTGCCCTCGACCTGGATCGCACCGCGGATCGCCCTCACCATCGCCGTTCCTCCATATCACTCACGCCGGGCCGTCCGACGGACGGCCCGGCGTGTTCCGAACATGTGTATTACGGAAGGTTACAGGCCGACGGCGGCATAGAGCTCGCCGACCTCCTTGAGGGTCAGCGCGCGGAGTGTGCCGGGCTTGAGGCGACCGAGCTTGACCGGGCCGAACTCGATGCGGGCCAGGTCGATGACCGGGTGCCCGACCTCCTCCAGCATGCGGCGCACGATGTGCTTGCGCCCCTCGTGCAGGACGATCTCCACCAGGGCCTGCTGCCCGTGCTCCTGGACCAGGGCGAAGGAGTCGGCCTTGGCGATGCCGTCCTCCAGCTCGACGCCCTGCTTCAGGCGGCGGGCCAGATCGCGCTCGATCCGGCCGGGCACCTTCGCCCAGTACTTCTTCTGCACGCCGTAGCTCGGGTGGGTGAGCCGGTTGGCCAGCTCGCCGTCGTTGGTGAGCAGGATGAGACCCTCGGTCTCGGTGTCCAGGCGGCCCACGTGGAAGAGCCGCTCGGTGCGGTCGGCCACGAAGTCCGCCAGCGAGGGGCGGCCGTCGGGGTCGGACATGGTGCTGACGACGCCGATCGGCTTGTTGATGGCGAGGTAGACCAGGTCGGGCATGGTCGGCAGGCGCTTGCCGTCCACGTGGATGACCTGCCTGGCCGGGTCGACCCGGGCGCCGAAGCGGCGGACCACCTGGCCGTCGACCGTCACCCTGCCGTCACCGATCATGTCCTCGCAGGCCCGGCGGCTGGCCACGCCCGCCTGGGCGAGGACCTTCTGCAGCCGGACGCCGTCCGGGACCTCGGTGGTGTCGCGCTCGTCGGTGTAGTCGCGGTCGTAGAAATCGTCGTCCCGCTTGGGCTGACGGGCGGTCTTGAACCGGTCGTTCTCGATCGTGCCCGGCCTGAGCGGAGCCTTCGCGACGGGACCGCGGTTGGCGGGGGTACGGCGCTCGCCGAACCCTCCGGCCCGGTTGCCGCCGATCGTCTGGACCCCGTCCCTGCTCCCGGTCTTGCCGAAGCGGCCACGGGAACCTCCGGCCGGCGCGCCGGTGCGGCCGCGATCGGAGCCGGTCCGTCCCCGCGAGCCGTCCCGGTCCGCGCGGAAGCCACCGCGGTCGTCCTGACGCGGGCCGTCGGAACGGAACCCGCCCTGCGAACCACCGCGGGATCCGCCTGCCGGACCACCGCGGTCGTCACGGCGCGGAGCGTCGGAACGGTACCCGCCCTGCGACCCGCCGCGGTCGTCCCGGCGCGGGGCATCGGAACGGAACCCGCCACGGTCATCCCGGCGCGGGGCGTCCGAACGGAAACCCTCACGGTCGTCCCGGCGCGGGCCGTCGGAGCGGTAACCGCCCTGCGAACCACCCGAAGACCTGCCGAAGGAGCTACGCGAACCATCGCGGTCCGCACGGAACCCACCACCGCGGTCATCACGACGCGGGCCGTCCGAGCGGAACCCGCCCTGCGAACCACCGGACTGCGACCCGCCACGGGACCCGCCGGACTGGGAACCACCACGGAAGCCACCGGACGAGGAACCGCCCCTGGAGGAACCGCCCCGGAATCCACCGGACTGCGAGCCCCCACGCGATCCGCCGAACGAGGACCCGCCGCGGTCGTCGCGGCGCGGGCCGTCGGAGCGGTACCCGCCCTGCGACCCGCCGCGGTCGTCCCGGCGCGGGGCATCGGAACGGAACCCGCCACGGTCATCCCGGCGCGGGGCGTCCGAACGGAAACCCTCACGGTCGTCCCGGCGCGGGCCGTCGGAGCGGTAACCGCCCTGCGAACCACCCGAAGACCTGCCGAAGGAGCTACGCGAACCATCGCGGTCCGCACGGAACCCACCACCGCGGTCATCACGACGCGGGCCGTCCGAGCGGAACCCGCCCTGCGAACCACCGGACTGCGACCCGCCACGGGACCCGCCGGACTGGGAACCACCACGGAAGCCACCGGACGAGGAACCGCCCCTGGAGGAACCGCCCCGGAATCCACCGGACTGCGAGCCCCCACGGGAACTGCCACCGCGCGGGGCTCCGCCACGGCCTTGACCGCGTCCATCACCGGACGGGGTACTGCGCCTGTTGTTCACTACTTCTGCTCCTCTAGGGATTCCATGTCGTCGGGCAGGAACGGTGCCAGCTGGGGAAGCTCATCGAGATCCCGCAGGCCCATCCGCTCGAGAAAATACGAACTTGTCCGGTAGAGCACGGCTTGGCTCTCCGGTTCGGTGCCGGCCTCTTCGACCAGCCCCCTGGTCATCAGCGTGCGCATGACACCGTCGCTGTTGACACCTCGGATGGCCGCCACCCGAGCCCGGCTGACCGGTTGCCGGTAGGCGACCACGGCCAGGGTCTCCAGGGCGGCCTGGGTGAGCCGCGTCTGCTGGCCGTCGCGGACGAACCGCTCTACGAGCGTCGCATACTCGGCTCGCGTGTAGAACCGCCAGCCGCCCGCGACCTCTCTGAGATCAAAACCTCGGCCGGACGCGGTGTATTCCGCCGAAAGCTCACGAAGCGCCGTGCTGATCTCCTGGGTGGGCCGTTCCAGCACCTGGGCGAGGGTCACCTCGGCGACCGGTTCGTCGACCACCAGCAGGATGGCCTCCAACCCGGCGCGCAGGTCCGGCTCGGGTGCCGTGTCAGTCATCAGCGGGTTCTCTCTTCATGCTCTCGTCGTAGTCGTCGGCCACGGCGACGTCCCCGTCGTCGCTGCCGGTCCAGGTCACGTGCAGTTCCCCGAGAGGCTCCACCTGCTCGAAGGAGACGGCCGCTTCCCGGTAGAGCTCAAGGACGGCCAGGAAACGCGCGACGACCTCGAAAGTGCCGGTGCAGTCGGAGGTGAGGGCCCGGAAGGTCGCCCTGCGCACCCGTCGCAGTCGCTCGACCAGGATAACCGCCTGATCGCGGACATTGGCGAGTGGTTGGTAGATGTGGGCCACCGAAACCGACGGCGGGGTCCTGGGGGCGAAGGCCCGCCGGGCGATCTCGGCGAGACGGTCGGGGCCGATGCCCAGGATCAGCTCGGGCAGGAGGTTGGCGAACTGGGCCTCCATCGGCACGGTCCTGGGGAAGCGCAGGGCCTCGTCGGCCAGCCGGCCGGAGAAGACCTTCACGACCTCCTTGTAGGCCCGGTACTGCAGGAGTCGGGCGAACAGCAGGTCGCGGGCCTCCAGCAGGGCGAGGTCCTCCTCGTCGTCGACCTCGCCCGACGGCAGCAGCCTGGCCGCCTTGAGATCGAGCAGGGTCGCCGCGACGAGCAGGAAGTGACTCGTCTGGTCCAGGTCCCACTCCGGGCCCCTGGCCCGGATGTAGGCGATGAACTCGTCGGTCACCTGGCTGAGCGAGACCTCGGTGATGTCCAGCTTGTGCTTGGAGATCAGACCGAGCAGGAGGTCGAAAGGCCCCTCGAAGACCTCCAGATGCACCCTGAAGGTGTCACTGTCGGTCTGCGGCTGCTCGGTCATCCCTCCATTGTCCCGCAGACGGGACCACAATCACCGCTACAGCGCGTCCCATCTGGCGAGAACCTCGCGAGCGAGCTCTCGATAGGCGCTGGCGCCGAGGGAGGAGGAGTCGAAGCTGGTGATGGGTTCACCGGCCACGGTGGCGTCGGGGAAGCGAACCGTCCGGTTGATCACCGTGTGGTAGACCTTCTCGTCGAACGCCTCGACCACCCGGGCCAGCACCTCGCGGCCGTGCAGGGTACGCGCGTCGTACATGGTGGCGAGCAGGCCCTCGATCACCAGCTCGTCGTTGATGCGCTCCTGGACCTTGATGATCGTGTCCATGAGCAGCGCGACTCCGCGCAGCGCGAAGAACTCGCACTCCAGCGGCACCATCACGCCGTGCGCGCAGGCCAGCGCGTTGATCGTGAGCAGGCCGAGGGACGGCTGGCAGTCGATCAGGCACACGTCGTACTCGGGCAGGAGGGGCTTGATCACCCGGCCGAGCACCTGCTCGCGGGCCACCTCCGTGACGAGCTGGACCTCCGCGGCCGACAGGTCGATGTTGCTGGGCAGCAGGTCCATCCGCTCGACGCCGGTCTCCAGCAGCACGTCCCTGGCGGTGATCTGGCGCTCCATGAGGAGGTTGTAGACCGTCAGGTCGAGCTGGAGCGGGTTGATCCCGAGACCCACGGAGAGCGCGCCCTGCGGATCGAAGTCGACCAGCAGCACCCTCAGCCCCGCCTCGGCCAGCGCCGCGCCCAGGTTGATGGTGGTGGTCGTCTTGCCGACGCCACCCTTCTGGTTGACCATCGCGACGACCCGGGCCGGCCCGTGCACCGTACGAGGGGGTGGGTCGGGGAACACCGGGCGAGGACGCCCTGTCGGGCCGAGAACTCCCCCACTGCGAGGAGTCCCGGCGGTTTTGGTGTCACCCCAGGGATTCTCGGGGTTTCCGGGGGTCGTTCCCCGGACAGAACCGTCGGTGGTCACAGTCACCAGTCGAACCTCCCTGACGGCCTCGAACCGGACCGTCCGGACGGACACTATGGCGTCAACACGTATGCGGCAAGGCGGCACGCCCGGACATAAGCAAGCTCAATGCCGTGTGCGCTGCTGCGCGGCGGCATAGACCTCACGAAGCTTGTCGACCGTGACCAAGGTGTAAACCTGAGTGGTAGTCACCGAAGCATGGCCGAGTAGTTCCTGAACCACCCTAACGTCCGCACCCCCGTCCAGGAGGTGTGTTGCGAATGAATGTCGCAACATGTGGGGCGAGACCCCGTTCAGCCCCCCGCGCTCGGCGGCGGCCTGGAGGACCTCCCAGGCGCCCTGGCGGGTGAGTCTTCCCCCTCTGGCGTTGAGGAACAGCCCGGAGGTGCCCCGGCCGCGAGAGGCGATCCGAGGGCGCGCCCGGGTGAGGTAGGCGCCCAGGGCCTCCCTGGCGAAGCGGCCCAGGGGCACCAGCCGCGCGCGCCCGTCCTTGCCGCGCAGGCGCACCCGCTGGATCTCCGTCCCCAGGTCGACGTCGTCCACGGCGAGGCCCACCGCCTCGGAGATGCGGGCGCCCGTGCCGTACAGGAGCTCCAGCAGCGCCCGGTTGCGCAGCGTGAGCGGGGCGCCGTCCGGCCCCGAGGCGGCGATCAGACGCTCCACGTCGTCGACGCTGATCGCCTTCGGCGGTCGTTTGAGCTGGCGCGGCGGATGCACCTCGTGGGCCGGATCGTGATGGCAGACGCCTTCGCGCAACGCGAAACGGTGCAGGCCGCGGACCGCGGAGACGGCCCGCGCCGCCGAGCTGGCGACGAGGGCCTGGTGCTCCTCGTCGCCTTCCCTGAGCGCGGACAGGAAGGCCGTGACGTCGGTCTCGACGACCTCGGCGAAGGTGACGTGGCCACGGTTCTTCAGATGCTCCACGTACCGCAGGAGGTCACGGCGATAGGAGGCCAAGGTGTTGGCGGCCAGGCCCCGCTCCACCGCCAGATGGGCGAGGTAGCTGGAGAGGACGGCCTCCGTCTCGCTCAGGGTGTCCTCCTGTCATGCCTCCGGTGCGTCGGCGGGCCGCAGTGAGGCGAAACCATCCGCCGAAGCGGCGTATGCGGCGAGAATACCGGCCACGGCTTGGGAATTGTGGATCATTCCCTCCATGGCACGCCGAACCGCGTCGGACAGGGGAATCCAGACCACCGGCATGTCGACTTCCTCGTGCCGGTGGACGAAGCCGAGCTCCGCCTCGGGAATGGGACTGACGTCCCTGGCGAGGAAGATCCGGGTCCGCTCGTCGGTCATCCCCGGCGAGGTGAAGGCGTCGACCAGGGTGTGCCAGGTGGCCGCCCTGTAGCTCGCCTCCTCGGCGAGCTCGCGGGCCGCCCCGACGTGGAGCGGCTCGCCCTCGACGTCGCGAAGACCGGCGGGCAGCTCCCAGAGCAGCCGCCGGACGGGGTGGCGGTACTGGCGGATCATCAGCACCCGGTTCTGGTCGTCGAGCGCGACCACGGCCACCGACCCGGGGTGGACCGCGTAGTCGCGGTTGACGACCTCTCCGTCCGGCATCACGACCGCGTCGGTCACCGCGGTGATGACCCGCCCGCGGAAGTGCTCGGCGGAGGAGACGACCTTCCAGTCCTCGGGGGCGTCCCGAACCTCCGGCTCTCCCGCGGCCCGCTCTCCCGGCTCCGTGGCGCTCACTTGCCCCGCCCGGCCTTGGCGACGGTTCCCCGGATGTCGGCGTAGGTCAGGGCGGCGTCGATCAGGCCCTTGAACAGCGGGTGCGCCCGGGTCGGCCGGGAGCGGAACTCGGGGTGCGCCTGGGTGCCGATGAAGAAGGGGTGCATGTCGGTGGGCAGCTCGGCGTACTCCACCAGGCGGCCGTCGGGCGACAGGCCCGAGAAGACCATGCCGACCTTCTCCAGCTGGTCCCGGTAGGAGTTGTTGACCTCGTAGCGGTGGCGGTGACGCTCGTCCACCTTCGGCTGGCCGTACAGCCGGCGCGCGAGGGAGTCCTCGGCGAGCTTGGCCGGGTAGAGGCCCAGCCGCATGGTGCCGCCCATGTCACGCTCACCGGAGACGACGTCCTCCTGGTCGGCCATGGTGGAGATGACCGGGTGGGTGGTCTCGGCGTCGAACTCGGTGCTGCCCGCGTCCTCGATGCCCGCCAGGTTCCGGGCGGCCTCGATGACCATGCACTGCATGCCCAGGCAGATGCCGAGCAACGGGACCTTGTTCTCCCTCACGTGCCGGACCGCGCCGAGCTTGCCCTCGATGCCCCGCACGCCGAACCCGCCGGGGATGAGCACGCCGTCCACGCCGTCGAGCTCGCGGGCCGCGCCCTCGACGGTCTCGCAGTCGTCGCTCTTCACCCAGCGGATGTTGACGCGGGTGTCGTTGGCGAAGCCGCCGGCGCGCAGCGCCTCGGTGACCGACAGGTAGGCGTCGGGCAGGTCGATGTACTTGCCGACGAGCGCGATCGTGACCTCGTTGGCCGGGCGGTGCACCCGGCGCAGGAGCTGCTCCCACTCCTTCCAGTCCACGTCGCGGAAGGGCAGTCCGAGGCGGCGGACCACATAGGCGTCCAGCCCCTCCGCGTGCAGCACCTTGGGGATGTCGTAGATGCTGGCCGCGTCGATGGCCGAGACGACCGCGTCCTCGTCGACGTCGCACATGAGGCTGATCTTGCGCTTGATCGCGTTCGTGACCGGCCGGTCGGAGCGCAGGACGACCGCGTCGGGCTGGATGCCGATGCTGCGCAGCGCGGCGACCGAGTGCTGGGTCGGCTTGGTCTTCAGCTCGCCGCTCGGCCCGATGTACGGCAGCAGCGAGACGTGGAGGAAGAACACGTTGTCGCGGCCGACCTCGTGGCGGACCTGGCGGACGGCCTCCAGAAAGGGCAGCGACTCGATGTCTCCGACGGTGCCGCCGACCTCGGTGATGACCACGTCCACGTCGGGACCCGCCATGGACCGGATGCGGTCCTTGATCTCGTTGGTGATGTGCGGGATGACCTGCACGGTGTCGCCGAGGTACTCGCCGCGGCGCTCCTTGGCGATCACGTTGGAGTAGACCTGGCCGGTGGTCACGTTCGCCGAGCCGTGCAGCTCCGTGTCGAGGAAGCGTTCGTAGTGGCCGACGTCGAGGTCGGTCTCGGCCCCGTCGTCTGTGACGAAGACCTCACCGTGCTGGAACGGATTCATCGTTCCGGGGTCGACGTTGAGGTAGGGGTCGAGCTTCTGCATGGTCACCCGCAGGCCACGCAGCTTGAGAAGGCGTCCGAGGCTCGACGCCGTCAGTCCCTTACCAAGACTGGAGGCGACGCCGCCGGTGACGAACAGATGTTTGGTGTGTGCGGCGCTGCGCAAGAAGGCTCCCGTGGTCGTTATAGATCAGTCGGCACACCCTGATGAATGGCCTACAGGTCCACGGGCTCTCAGAATATCAAACAGTATCGGCGAAGTGCCCGTCCGTCCCGAACCCGTGTTCCGATCAAACCTGACCAAGCGGTAACTTGAGCCGCTATGTCACTTAGTGGTGCGGCACGGCGTGCTGTGGGCAGTCTCATTCATCGGGGCTGGGCCGCGATCCGTACGGCCGGCGCGGTCACCCCCGTCACTCCCGCCGGATACCGGTTCCGCCGTCTCGGTGAAGGCGCCTGCCTGTCGTTCCCCGTCGGAGCCATCTTCGGCGAGGCCTGGATCGAGATCGGCGAGCACACCCTGGTCGGCGAGCGGGTCTCGATCTCCGCGGGCATGGGCCCGGGGGTCGACCTGGGCCCGGACTCGATCGTGAGGATCGGCGGGAGCTGCTCCATCGGCAGGGGCAGCCACATCGTCGGCCACCAGTCAATCGACATCGGCGAGCATGTGTTCACCGGCCCGTACGTCTACATCACCGACCAGAACCACGTCTACGACGATCCGGAGACGCCGATCGGCCGCCAGTGGCCACGCAACAACCCCGTGGTCATAGGCCCGGGGTCCTGGCTGGGCACCGGCGCGATCATCCTTCCCGGCACCCGGATCGGCAGGCAGTGCGTGGTGGCCGGCGGGGCCGTGGTGCGCGGGGAGTTCCCCGACCACAGCGTGATCGCGGGCATCCCCGCCAAGGTCGTCCGCCGTTACGTGCCCGGCGAGGGGTGGCTGCCGCCCCACCTCGCCGGTGTCCACGGCGCACCCGCGGAGGAGGCCGTCCGGACGCAAACCGCGGCGAGCCGGGCCGAGTACGCGGAGAACGGCGTCCGGGTCCCGTCCCCGGAGATCGGGACCGAACCCGCGGAGCACGCCGTCCGGATCGAGCCCGCCGCCCCGCTCGGCACCTGCTGAGCGAGCCCGCCTCCGCACCGGACAGGGGCCGGATCGTACGGTCACCACCCGCGAAAGCGTGATCTGTGAAGATTCGGCATCGATTTCCCTCCTCCTCCGGTCACCGGGACGTGGCCGCCCCGGTGACCGATCAGATCCAGCCGAGCTCCGAGGCGATCCGCACGGCGTCAGCGCGGTCGCGCGCTCTCGTTTTGACGATGACGCCGGAGATGTAGTCGCGGACCGTGGCCGCCGACAGGCAGAGCTCGGCGGCGACCTCCCCGGTGGAGGCCCCCCTGCCCAGCGCGGCGAGCACCGCGCGCTCCCGCTCGGTGAGCGGGCCGGCCCGGCGGCCCGTCTCCGCGGCGGCCAGCGCCGGGTCGATGAACCGCTCTCCCGCCGCGACCCTGCGAATGCTCTCGGCCAGCCGTTCGGCCGGCGCGTCCTTGAGCAGGAACCCGGTCGCGCCGGCGTCGAGGGCCCGCCGCAGATGGCCCGTCTGTGCCGCCCCCGTGAGGATCAGCACGCGACACTCGGGAAGCGCCTCCCTCAGCAGAGCGGTCGCGGCGATGCCGTCGAGGCCGGGCAGCTCGATGTCGACGACCGCGACGTCGGGCCTGAACTCCAGCGCCCTGCCCACCACCCGGTCGCCCCTGCCGGTCTCGGCCACCACCTCGATGGTGCCGGTGAGGCTCAGCAGGGCCGCCCGTGTCCCCCTGACGACCCCATGATCCTCAGCAAGAAGTACGCGAATCACCGGTCCTCACCTTTCCCCGTCACATTCGGTGGTTCCACCCCCGGCTCGGCCCCGTCCCCCGGACGGGCGATCGACGAACGGCGGGCGGACGTCACCGGGGTGTCCGCCCTCGGCTCGAACCCGGCGCCCCGTCCCCGCGGGCCGCCGTCTCACCGTTTATCTCCTCCACCCGCCCGTTATCTCCTCCACCCGCCCGCGCACTCCGAGAAGTCCCGCTTCCCCCCTCACCGGAGCCGGCGAGACCGGGCACCCCGTCGCCGCGCATGGACGGCGGTATCCGCCCGTCGCGTGCGATCATCTCGACCGAGCGACTCCGAGCGACTCCGCGCGGCTCAGCCCACCTGCGTCATGAGATGCTTTTCGAGGGGCGGTGGGTATCTGGACTGCCCACCGCCCCTTTTTCCGGTCCTGCGGAATCCCGCGAGAAGCGATTCGCCGAGCAGCGTCCACGGCCCGCCGCCGCAGCGACTCCCGACCTCCTCGCCCGACTACGTGGCGGCGGACATCCGGACCGCCCGCCGCTCCCCACGATTTACAAAGCGACAATTACCACTAGAAGCATCTAGCGCGCATATATCGTGATATTTATTATCAATTAAATGCCCTTATCGACCCTCGGCCGGAGGGCGGCGGGGTGGCCGCCACGAGGCCCCCGCCGGCGCCGCAGCCTCGGCGCCGCGTCGGACCCGGAATGCCGTACAACACCGCCGCGGCCGACCCCGGCGCCACCTGTGCCGGGGTTCCCATCCCCCGGACCGTCACGACGGTCGGCGCCGGACAGGACGCCTCCACCGGAGACCACCGCCCCACCCGCGGGCTCAGCGACGACGGCCCGACACCGAGCGGCCTTCCCCGTCTCTCCGCCCCAGGCCGGGCCCGCAAAGCCCTCGGAAGATAACGGCAATTATTTTTTCCGGAAACCGACATCAACCCTCCTGCCATATTATGGGGACATTCACGTTCGAATCGTTTAAATAGGAGAGAACCATCCACGTGGAGGTTCGATGCTCGCGGTTCTGACCGGCCTTGGCCTGTCCACGGCGGCCGGGCTCAACGCCTATATCCCACTGCTGGTCGTCGGCCTGCTCGCCAACTTCACCGATCAGGTACGGCTGCCGCAGGAGTTCGCCTGGCTGTCCAACGGCTGGGTGCTCGCCATCATCGGCGTGCTGCTGCTCGCCGAGGTCGTGCTCGACAAGGTCCCGGTGGTGGACAGCGTCAACGACATGATCCAGACCGTCGTCCGCCCGGCCTCCGGCGGGGTGGTGTTCAGCGCCACCGAGGCGGCGGCCCGGCTCGACGGTTCGACCTGGATGAGCCACAACCCCTGGCTCAGCTGGGTTCTGGGCATCGGGATCGCGCTGGCCGTGCACCTGATGAAATCGGCCGCCAGGCCGGTGGTCAACGCCTCGACGGCCGGGGTGGGCGCACCCGTGATCAGCACGGTGGAGGACGCCGGATCACTCGGCATGAGCCTGATCGCGATCTTCCTGCCGGTCCTGGTCGTCGTCGCGGTGGCGGCGCTGGCGTTGTTCGCGTGGTGGACGTTCCGCAAGGTACGGCGCCGCCGCGCGGTCCGGCGAAGTCCGGTCTGACGCACGGTCCGGTGTGATCCGGCCTGACCCACGGTCGGGTCGGGCATCCGGACCGTGGGTCGGGCACACGGTCCGGTCGGGCACACGGTCCAATAGGATCCGGTCTGATCGGTGATCGCGTACGAAGAAGTCCGATCGATCAACGACCGCGCACACACGGATGCGCGGGCTATGCTCGAAGCAGCTTGTTTCGCCCCATCGGGAGGTGGCTCCGATCGGCACTTTCCTCACCATCGTGCTGGTGATATTGCTGTTCTTACTCCTCGCGGGGATAGCCGGGGTCTACCTGCTGGTCAAGGTCGGGAAAAAGGCCACCAAGAAGGCCCGCAAGATGACCACCCACGTGGCTTCCCAGGTGGCGGCGATGGGCCCCGGCGACGCCGCCGCGACCGAGCGGATGCGCCTGGACCTGCGCCGGGAGGTCTCCCTGACCCGCCAGGCGGTGGACCACGCGCTGCGCGACGGGTGGGGACTGGGCGACCTGCCCCAGCTCGTCGCCGAGATCGGCGCACACGCCGATCAGCTCGACGCCCAGCTCGGCCAGTACGCCCAGCACAGTCGCGTCTCCGCCTACGTCGACCATGCCTCCCTGGACCGTCTGCGCGAGCACCACGCCAAGCTGACCACGTCCTGCGCCCGGATCCGCGCCGACCTGCTCAACGACCAGATGGCGCACTCGGCCGGCGGCATCAACGACATCCAGAGCCGCACCGACCTGGAGATCGAGGCCCGCCGCCGGGCCCCCGACCCCCTGGACCAGATCGACGAGCTCTACAACCGCACGATGGTCAACCGCTCCCGCCCCGACGATCACCACTGAGCCGTCCTGAACGGGCGGCGGTGAGTCATGCGGCCGGGACGTCTTCGGCCGGCCGGGCGGGTTCGGGGTCGACCAGGTGTGCCCGTTTGGGCAGCAGGAGCGGGGTGGCGAGCAGGAGGACACCGGAGACGGTGATCGCCGCGAGGGGGCTGGTGAGCGTGGCGAGAACGCCCCAGATCGTCATGAGGGCGGCCTGCACGAGTTTGCTGCTGGCACCCCATGCGCTGAGGACTTGGGCGGCGTGATCCGCGGGGGTCCGTTGCAGGCGTTCCGTGGCGTAGATCGGGTTGAAAACGCCCATGCATGTGATCAGCAGGCCCTCGACGACGATCACGGTGAGGAGTCCGGTGACGCCGGGGTGAACGAACGCGAGACCGAGCGGGAAGATCGATCGCAGCCAGCCGGAGACGGCCATGACCCGGTGCCGGCCGTAACGCTTCACGAGGCGTGCGGAGAGGCGGGCGCCCACGAAGCCGCCGAGTGCCGGGACGCCGAAGGCAAGCCCGTACTCCAAGGCCGAGAAGTGGTATTCGCCCAGCAGGAGGACGGCGAGAAGCGGGACGGTGGCCATGATCAGGCCGCTGACCAGGATCCCGTTGAAAAACAGGCGCCGTAGTACGCGGTCGTGGAGGATGAATCGCCAGCCACGGAGAAGGTCGGCTCCGCGCAGCCTGGTGGCCGGGTCACGGGGGGTCGCGACGTCGCCGCCGCGGATGCGCAGGACCCCGAACGCGGACAGCAGGTAGCTGAGGGCGTCGGCCACGAGGGTGACGACCGGGCCGAGCAGCCCGATGAGCGCGCCGCCGAGGGGCGGTCCGGCCGCGGTCGCCACCCAGCTCGTGCCCTCGAACCTCCCGTTCGCGGTAAGGAGGTGATCGCCGCGGACGAGGTGTTTCAGGTACGCGCCGGAGGCGGCGGTGAAGGCGATGCTCGCGGTTCCGGAGATGACCGAGACGACCAGCAGCTGGCCGTAGGACAGCAAGCCGAGGAAGTACGCGAACGGAACACTCGCCATCGCGAGGAACCGAACCAGGTCCATCGCGATCATCACCGGGCGCTTGGGCCGGCGCTCGACCCACGGCCCGAGCGGGAACGCGATGATCGCCGCGACGGCGAGCCCGGCCGCCTCCAGGAGCGAAACCGCGAATGCGGACGAGTGCAGCACTTGAACCGCGATGAGCGGGAACGCCCCGAAGGCGATCCACGTGCCGTACGTGCTGACGGCGTAGGCCGACCACAGCCAGCCGAAGTCGGACCCCAATTTCACACGCACGTGACTCCCTTGTGACAACCGATATTTGTGTCCCTGAATCACATCGCCTACAGGAGTGCAGGATCAAACAACTTCCTTTCAGCGAGCCACAACGATCGGTTGAGTAGGCATAGGGTGAGCCCATGGATACCGAGGCAATGCGATCGTTCGTCCGGGCGGCCGAGCTCGGACAGCTGCAACACGCGGCCGACGAGCTGGGCGTGACACAGCAGGCGGTCTCGAAGCGGATCGCCGCCCTGGAGCGCGAGCTGGAGGTCCGCCTGTTCACCCGTACCGCCCGAGGGGTCGAACTGACGCTCGACGGCCAGGCGTTCCTCCCCCACGCGCGGAGTGTCGTCGCGGGTGTCGATCGCGCCGTCACCGCGGTCAAGCCGGGCTCGCGGGCCCTCCGGATCGACGTTCTCGGTCTGCGAAGCGCGCAGGCCGTCGTCCTGCACGACTATTGGCGGTCGCACCCCGAAACCAACCTCGACGTGGTGACCCTCAGGGTCAACGACCCTCACCTGGCGGCCGCCGCCGTCCAGGCAGGCGACATCGACGCCTCGTTCCGCGCCGTAACCGATCCGGCCACGCTGCCGCGCGACGTGCGAATGATCCACGCCTTCGACTCCCCGCTGGAACTCCTCGTCGGCCCCAGGCATCCGCTCGCCTCCGCACGAACACTGACGCCGCCCCGGCTGCGCAAGCTTCGGATCTGGGTGCCGGGGATCGTGCCCCGAAGCGAATGGGCGGAGTTCTACGATCAGCTCGCCACCGCCTTCGACCTCCGCATCGACGCGACAGGCCCGAACTTCGGCAACGAGGTACTCCTCGACGCCCTCGCGGACTCCGCCGACGTGGCCACCCTCGTCGGCTCACGCGACCGGTATCTCTGGCCGACGAACTACGACCTACGCCGCATCCCGATCGTGAACCCGACTCTCGCCTACCCGCTCTCCCTCATGCTCCCCAGAACGAATCCGCACCCGGGACTTCAGGCGATCATCAACCACTTCGCAAGCCTGACACCGCTCCCCGAGACGGCCTGGCTCCCGTCCTGGGCAACGACGCCACGCCGCAGCGCGGCCCCTCGCGAGCCGGCGAGTAAATGACTTGCGACAGGACGAGGTGAGCCCGCATAATCGTCGAAGCCGATCAGCAGGCGCCCGCTGCGCCTCGAACGAAGGGAGGGTGACCGTGGCTGCTTTCTTCATTCATGCCCATGAGTCCTTTCCCATCGGTTCTCGCTGACCTGATCGCCACACCGGTGGGCTTCTCGAATCGGAGAACCCGCAGTGCCAAAGTCCCCTGAACATCGTCGCCGCGGCAAGTACGCGCTCGATGACGACGATGTCGAGTGGCTCGACAACACCCCCGTGGACCTCGACGGGCCGCCGTCCGGCGACCGCTGGTCCACCTGGGATCTGAGCACCCCCACCGAGCGCGGCCCCCGGCCGCATCCCAAATGGCTCGTCACGGAGCTGGCGGCCGTCGACACCGAGCTCGGCATCCTGAAGACCGGCAAGGAGGCCGACGTCCATCTGCTCTCGCGAGGGGTCCCGGGCACCGACCGGGTCTGCCTGCTCGCCGCCAAGCGTTACCGTTCGGCCGAGCACCGGCTCTTCCACCGCGACGCCGGCTACCTGGAGGGCCGCGGCGAGCGGGACAGCCGGATCAGCCGGGCGATGGCCAGCCGGTCCCGGTTCGGCAAGCAGATGATCGCCGGGCAGTGGGCCAACGCCGAATTCCAGGCGCTGTGCCGGTTGTGGTCGCTGGGTGTGCCCGTGCCGTACCCGGTGCAGATCGTCGGCACCGAGATCCTCGAAGAGTTCGTCGGCACCCCCGACGGTTTCGCCGCGCCCCGCCTGGCCGCCGTCTCCGACGGTCTCCCCGGCCTGTGGGAGCAACTCGTCGAGGCGATGGTGACCCTGGCCCGCGAGGGCCTGGCCCATGGGGACCTGTCGCCCTACAACATCCTCGTCCACGAGGAACGGCTGGTCATCATCGACCTGCCGCAGATCGTGGACGTGGTGGCCCATCCCGTCGGCGCGGAGTTCCTCGACCGTGACGCCCGCAACGTCGCCACCTGGTTCGCCGCACACGGTGTGGCCTCGGCCGACACCGACTCGCTGGCCTCGCTACTGCGTGCCGAGGCCCGGCTGAGCTGACCGGCGCCCACCGGCGCCGAGCCGTATCCCCCGCTGCCGGGACGGGCAGCGGGGACCGGCGCCCCACCTCGGAGACGCCGGCTCATCGCGGAACCTCCGTCTCAGGAGACACCGGTGCCTCTCAAGACCTCCGTCCGCAGGAGACACCGGCCCACCCGCGGGAGACGCCACCCCGCTCCGGAGTGCGCCGGCCCGCCTCGGCCCCGGACCGCGTCAGAGGACGCCGGCCCTCATCAGGAGACACCGGCCTCCCGCATGTCTCGAACCTCGCGCTTGAGCTCCTTGATCTCATCGCGGAGCCGGGCGGCGACCTCGAACTGGAGGTCGGCGGCGGCCTGGTGCATCTGGTCGGTGAGCGACTCGACCAGCGCCTCCAGCTGGGCCCGGGGCATCTCCCCCGCGATCGCCTTGGCGTGCTGACCCACCTGCCTGACCGCGAAGCCGGGGACCGGGGCCTTGCCGCGCGACTGCTGACGGCCGCCGCCACCGAGGAGCTGGGCGGTGTCGGCGTCTTCCCGGTTGAGCGAGTCGAGAATGTCGGCGATCTTCTTCCGCAGCGGCTGCGGGTCGACGCCGTTGGCCTCGTTGTAGGCGACCTGCTTCGCCCGGCGGCGGTTGGTCTCGTCGATCGCCCGCTCCATGGAGGGGGTGATCCGGTCGGCGTACATGTGCACCTGGCCGGAGACGTTCCGGGCCGCGCGGCCGATGGTCTGGATCAGCGAGGTCTCCGAGCGGAGGAAGCCCTCCTTGTCCGCGTCGAGGATGGCGACCAGCGACACCTCGGGCAGGTCCAGGCCCTCACGGAGCAGGTTGATGCCGACCAGCACGTCGAACTCACCCATCCGCAGCTCGCGGAGGAGTTCGATACGGCGCAGGGTGTCGACCTCGCTGTGCAGGTAACGGACCCGGATGCCGAGCTCCAGCAGGTAGTCGGTGAGGTCTTCGGACATCTTCTTGGTCAGCGTGGTGACCAGGACCCGCTCGTCCTTCTCCGTGCGGGTCCGGATCTCGTGGACGAGATCGTCGATCTGGGACTTCGTGGGCTTGACGATCACCTCGGGGTCGACCAGACCGGTCGGCCGGATGACCTGCTCGACCACGTCGCCGTGGGTACGGCCCAGCTCGTAGGAGCCAGGGGTGGCCGACAGGTAGACGGTCTGACCGATCCGCTCCAGGAACTCCTCCCACTTCAGCGGGCGGTTGTCCATCGCCGACGGCAGGCGGAAGCCGTGTTCCACGAGCGTGCGCTTGCGGGAGGCGTCTCCTTCGTACATCGCGCCGATCTGCGGGACGGTCTGGTGCGACTCGTCCAGAACCAGCAGGAAGTCTTCGGGGAAGTAGTCGAGCAGGGTGTTGGGCGCGCTGCCGGGCTCACGGCCGTCCATGTGACGGGAGTAGTTCTCGATGCCGGAGCAAGTGCCGATCTGGCGCATCATCTCCAGGTCGTAGGTGGTGCGCATCCGCAGCCGCTGGGCCTCCAGGAGCTTGCCCTGCCGCTCCATCGTCTCCAGGCTCTCGGCCAGCTCCGCCTCGATGCCCCGGATGGCGCTGTCCATCCGCTCGGGGCCCGCGACGTAGTGGGAGGCGGGGAAGATGTAGAGCTCCTCATCCTCCGTGATCACCTCGCCGGTCAGCGGGTGCATGGTGGAGAGCTTCTCGATCTCGTCGCCGAACATCTCGATCCGCACGGCGAGCTCTTCGTACTTGGGAATGATCTCGATGGTGTCGCCGCGCACCCGGAAGGTGCCCCGGGTGAAGGCCAGGTCGTTGCGGGTGTACTGCATGTCGACCAGGCGGCGCAGCAACCTGTCGCGCTCAAGCTCCTCGCCCACCTTGAGCCGGAGCATGCGGTCGACGTACTCCTGGGGCGTGCCCAGACCGTAGATGCACGACACGGACGCCACCACGATCGTGTCGCGGCGGGTCAGCAGCGAGTTGGTCGCCGAGTGGCGGAGCCGCTCGACCTCGTCGTTGATCGAGGAGTCCTTCTCGATGTAGGTGTCGCTCTGCGGGACGTACGCCTCGGGCTGGTAATAGTCGTAGTACGAGACGAAATACTCGACCGCGTTGTTGGGCATCATCTCGCGCAACTCGTTGGCGAACTGCGCGGCGAGCGTCTTGTTGGGCTGCATGACCAGGGTCGGCCGCTGAAGCCGCTCGATCAGCCAGGCGATCGAGGCGGTCTTGCCCGTGCCCGTGGCGCCCAGCAGGACGTTGTCCTTGTCACCCGCCTTGACGCGCCGCTCGAGCTCGGCGATCGCCGTCGGCTGATCGCCCGAGGGGGTCATGTCGGTGATGACCTCGAAGGGGGCCACCTTGCGCTGCAAATCTGTTACCGGCCTCACCTGCTCCACTGTAGGCGGAGCCACCGACAATCCTTCTCCGGTCGCCCGGCCCGCACCCGGGCGGCCACCGGTCACCCCTCCCGTCCCACGGCCCTCGGCCGTACGGCGGGCGAACCGCGCCGCCCACCGTCCCACGGCCCTCGGCCGTGCGGCGGGCGAACGCGCCGTCCTCCGGTCCGTCCGCCCTCGACGGCGCGGCCTCCGGTCGCGAACCCCCGGTCGCACGGTCGCCGGCCCTGCTGCCGGGGGGAACCGTGCGGCCTTCAATCGTGCGTCAAGCGAACCGCAAGCGTGATGTCCTTGACTGTTCCGCGCGCCAACGATCACCAAGCGTGATATATCCGCCTTTTGGCCTATGACCATCCGGAGGTTTGATGTCCCGACCGAGAGAAGCCATGCAGGCCACGCTGGCCGCTGCCCAGGCGATAGGACAGGGCGGTGACGCGCGGCAGGTCATCGGGCAGGCGGTGGGGCAGATCGCCGGCCAGGTCGCCGGCGAGAAGGGGTTCTCACTCAACACCTCGGACTTCATGGCCGCCCGCGACCAGGGCGTGTCCCTGGCCACCTCCATCGAGGCCCGCAGCGCGTCGCTGAACGAGGCCGGTGAGATCATCAACCGCAGTTTCACCGGCAAGGGCCCGAACGGCGAGCCGGTTCACGTGATCTCACCGGTGGTGATCCCCAAGGACACCACGGCCCGGATCGTCCTCCCCCTGGTCGGGCTGGCGGCGCTCGGCCTGGTCGGTCTGGTCGCCACCGGGCTGCCCGACGGCGCGCGGGTGCTGTTCGGCCCCCACTACTGGGTCGTGCTGCTGCTGGCCGCGGGTTTCCTGTGGTGGCGGCGGAGCGTGGTCATGGTGCCCGAGGGCTGCAGGGCCCTGATCACCAAGTTCGGCAAGCTCGTGCAGATCGCCGAGCCCGGCCGGGTGACGCTGTTCAACCCGTGGAAGCGGGTCAGCTACATCGTCAACACCACCCGCGAGTACCCCTTCAACGCGCCCATCCGTGAGGCCCCGACCCAGCAGGGCGTCAAGGCCAGCGTCGACCTGTTCCTGCAGTTCCGGATCGAGGACCCGGCCGAGTTCATCTTCGTGCTCGGCTCGGTCGGCGGCTTCCAGGCCAAGCTGCAGAACGCGATCAGCGAGGTCACCCGCTCCCTCATCTACGCCCAGCGCGCCGAGGAGATCTACGACCTGGTCGGCGAGAGCACCATGGGCATGCTGGACAACCTCAACCAGCAGTTCCTGCCCGCCGTACGGCTCACCGACGTGAACATCACGCATGCCGAGCCGACCAGCCAGGAGTACCGGATGGACCTGGCCGCCCCCGAGATGATCAGGGTGGCCAAGGAGGCGTACACCTACGAGTACGAACTCCAGCTGCGCAAGGAGCAGAACGAGGGCGACCTGATCAAGGAGCTCGCCGGTCTGCAGGAGCAGCTGTCGGCCATCCACGCCGAGATCGCCGGATACCAGGCCCGGATGGACACCGCGCTGGAGCGCGCGTCCCACCAGGCGAAGGCCCAGGGAGGCCAGCGGCTGGTGGAGGCCGAGTCCACCGCCAAGGCGAACGCGGCCCTCCTGGAGGCTCAGGCCCTGGACATCCGGGCTCTGAGCGCGGCCGAGGCGCCGGAGATCCTGGACTACCGCTTCGAGCAGGACCTGCTCGACAAGCTCGAATCCGTGGCCTCCCACATGCCCCGGCTGGTGCAGATCGGCGAGACCGCCGACATCGACCTGCTCGCCCTGGCCAAGCAGATGGTCGGCAGCCACGAGAAGCAGCTGTTCTCCGACACGGACATGGCCGCGATCAGGGACCGGATCACCCAGATCGGCAGGCGTGTCGCGGACCGGGAAGCGGAGATCACCGCTCTCCTGCACCCCGTCTCCGAGACCGTGGCGCCCCCCGCGGAAGCGAAGGCGTGAGATGAGCGGTCCGCGAGGAACGAACGGCCCCGTAACGAACGAGGAGCGGTGAACGCGTGAGCAACAGAGAGTTCTCCAAGATCAAGGAATCCCTGGCCTCGTGGTCGGAGATCCGCCAGTTGCTGCGCGGCGGCGAGTCCGGCCAGCTCGTCCCGGTGGTGATCCCCAAGGATCGCCGCGGCTTCGCCTGGGTGGCCCTGCTGTTCCTCTCCCTCTATCTGGTGGGCACCGCGGTGCTGGCCGACGGGATGCTCTCCGGTCTCGCCGCGATCGGCGCGGTGGTCTTCCTCGTCGCGGCGCTGGTCTGGATGTGGCGCCGGGCGATCATCGAGATCGAGGAGGGCACCACCGGCGTGCGCAGCCGGTGGGGGGCGATCGTCGGCGTCCTGCCCCCGGGACGCCACTACCTGTGGCTGCCGTGGGACCGGGTGGACGCGGTGGTGGACACCTCCACCGAGATCCCCTACTCCGCCCCGATCGTGGCCTGCCCCACCGCGGAGAACGTGCCGCTGAAGTCCATCGAGTTCTTCCTGAAGTTCCGCATCGTCGACCCGGTGGCCTTCGTCCGGACGATCGGAGCGGGCAACTTCGACCTCGTGCTCAGCAGCGCCGTACAGGACGCCATCCGCCAGCGCAGCCGCCAGGTCAACACCGAGCGGGCCTACGACCTGCGGGGGTCCGACGTGGGCGACATGCAGGAGCTCCTGACCCGCCAGCTCGGCCGGTACGGCGTGCGGATCACCGGCGCCAACATCCCCGACGTGCAGCTGCCCGACCAGTACCAGCAGCACCTGGCCACCCGTGAGAAGGTCGCCAAGGAGCTGTCGGCCTTCGAACGCGAGTGGGAGCTCACCCGCAAGCGGCGGATCGACACCCTCCTGATGGAGATAGAGCGCTCCAAGAAAACGCGTGACGCACGTATCGTCGAGGTGAGAGCGGCCGCCAACACCGCGCGTAAGGACGTCGCCCGCATGCTGGAGGAGCACGAGACCGAGGCCCAGCGAGTGCGCTGGGAGATCGAGGCCAAGGGACGGGCGGAGCTCACCTCCGCCTCGAACGAGGCGAAGGGGCTGCGCCATCTGGCCGACTCCTACCGCGACAACCGCGCCGTGCTCGAATACGAGCTGGCCCGCCGCCGGCTGGATGTGGGCGCCAAGCTCGCCGAGAGCGCCCCGCGACCCGTCGTCGTCCGCACCAGCGGCGCGTCCGGCGAGACCAGCGCGCTGTCCACCCTGCTCCTGGCCCAGATCCTGCCTCAGCTCGGCAGCGGGAACGGCCACGTCAAACCGGTCGTTGAACCCAACTGAAAACCTTCTATCCCCTGGGAGTCCCCCGATGGTGTTCCGTAAGCTGATGGCCGCGTTCGGCGCCGGCGTCGAGGTCGACACGGTGTTGCAAAACTCCAACGTCCGCCCGGGCGAGGTCCTGCGCGGGCAGGTCAACTTCCGCGGCGGCGGCTCCGACTACAAGGTCGAGGGCATCTTCATCGACTTCACCGCGGTCGTCGAGGTCGAGAGCGGCGACAACGAGTACAAGTCGACGTACAGCTTCCTGCGCCAGCAGGTCAGCGGGCCCTTCCAGCTCGCCTCGGGCGCCCCCCAGTCGACTCCCTTCGAGATCCCCGTCCCCTGGGAGACCCCGATCAGCGCCATCGGCGGCCACCCGCTGCGCGGCATGCAGCTCGGCGTCGCCACCGAGCTCGCCCTGGCCGGCGCGCTCGACAAGGGCGACCGCGATCCGCTGTTCGTCAACCCCCTGCCCGCCCAGGACCACGTGCTCGGCGCGCTGGACAACATGGGCTTCCGCTTCAAGAAGGCCGACCTGGAGCGCGGCACACTGCACGGCTCGCAGATGCCGTTCTTCCAGGAGATCGAGTACTACGCGGGCCGCGAGTACACCCGCCACTTCAACGAGCTGGAGCTGACCTTCATCGCCGGTCCGCACGCGCTGGACGTCATCCTGGAGGCCGACAAGCGCGGCGGCTTCATGAGCTCCAGCCACGACTCCTACAACCGGTTCACGGTCCGCTACAACGACCACCCGGGCCAGGTGGAGCAGTCGCTCCGCGCGGGCCTGCAGGCCATGGCCCAGAAGCGTGGCTGGTTCTGACCCTCTCCCCTTAGTACGAGCACGGCCGCGCCCCGGTCGCCGTCACGGCGGCCGGGGCGTCGCGCGTCTCCCCCCGCGACCGTGCCGCGGGCGGGGCGAGGCCGGGATCCGCACCGCCCCGGCACACCCCGCGCGTCTCGCCGGGTGGCTCCGCACCGGTTTCGGGCACGGGAAGCGCTCCCACCGGTCGACCACCCGCGTGAAAAGGTCCTTGAAAGGGTAAAACGATTCCCAAGGCGAGGCATGGAGTATGCCGGGGTCCGGATCTACGATGACGACGTGACCATGACAGCGGGGGCTGACTGTCGACTGGACGGGCGGAGCTTACGTGGGGCGGATTGCACGGTTCGGAGCATGGCTCGGTAAGAACGTCGACGGTTTCATCGCGCTGCTCCTCGCCGTGGGCGTCGGCGTGGTGGGGCTGGTGGACGACCAGATCGACGAGGCCCTCAAAAAACAGGTGATCGAGGGCGGGACCCTCCTCGTGCTGGCGTTGCTGGCCACCGCCATCCTGCGGGACCGATGGCGGCAGGAGCCGGTCGAGACGGCGATCCGGAAGAGCTTCACCAGCGCCGCCTCGATTCCCGGCCGGCTGGAGCGGCTGGAGGGCGTGGTCGGCGAGGCGGGGAAGGCGTTGCAGGACCTGTCGGTCGTGCATGTGCTCAACGGCGCCGAGGAGATCGCCAAGGCGCATTCCGAGGGCCGCAGGGAGACCGACCGCTGGATCTTCAAGGGCGGCACCGGCACCTACTTCCGAGCGGTGACGCTGCCCGAGTGCGTCGCGGCGGCCCGCAAGGAGCGGCGAGCGCTGCTGATGCGCCTGGAGATCCTCGACCCGAGCGACGAGCGGGTCTGCGAGGCCTACGCCCGCTTCCGGCGGTCGATGTCGCAGGAGCCGGACGGCACGGGAGAGATCTGGACGCCCCAGCGCACCCGCAAGGAGGCCTACAGCACCATCCTCGCCGGCTGCTGGTACCACCAGCGGTTCGGCCTGCTGGAGATCCACATCGGGCTGTCGGCCACGATGACCACGTTCCGCTGGGACCTCTCGTCGGCATCACTGATCATCACGGGGGAGGATCCCCGGCGGGCGCTTCTGGCGCGCAGGGGATCCTTCTACTACGACAGCTGCACCACCGAGCTGATGACCAGCCTGGAACAGGCCAAGCGGGTGCCGATCGAATTGGGCAGATCGGTCCCGCTCAGCGACGAGCCCACGATCGAGGAGGTGCGCAGGCTGTTCGAGACCCTCGGCCTGCCCCTCCCCCGCTCCTACACCGACAGGGACATCGGCGACCTCACACGAAAGGCGCTTCGGGCGAAGAACCCATACCTGTGATGAGATACCAAGATCTGCACAATGAGATGATCAACGGTACGGCGCGCGGCTCCCTTCCCGGATGGGCGGGACAGGTTCTCAGGGCCATCGGCTCCGGCGACTCGCCGATCACCGCCGTCCGCCATCCGCTGGGCTTCCTCTGCCTGCCGCTGGAGCGGACCGAGGAGTACGGCGTGTGCGTGCACGTCTGGTCCGGCGCGCTTCCGCACGCCTCCTCCACCACCTCGCAGATCCACTGTCACAGCTGGGACCTGCTCAGCCACGTGCTGTACGGCCGGGTGGAGAACGTCCGCACCGACGTCAGCGACAGCGACACAACCTCGGCCGCCACCCACCGGATCTTCGAGGTGGTCAGCGAGCCCGACGGCGACCACATCCGGCCGACCTCGCGCACCGTCAGGTGCGAGAGGGAGACGAGCGAGGTGTTCGGCCCCGGCGAGACCTACACGCTGCCGGCCGGGGTGTTTCACGCCAGCCTGATTCCCGGCGACGGCGAGACGGCGACGATCGCGCTCGGCCGGAGCCGGCCGGGCCACAGCGACCTGTCGCTGGGCCCGCCGGACCTGCCCGCCCACCTCATCTCCCGCTACCGTTGCGACGCGCGGGAGACCGCCCGCGTCGCGCTGCACGCCGCCCGGCACCTGGTCTAGGAGGACCGCATGGCCAGTGACACGGATCTGGAGCACGCCCGGCGGATCGCCGTCGACGCCGCGGAGGCGGCCGGGCTGCTGCTCTCCGCGGGGACCTGCGGGATCGTCGAGATCAACTCCAAGGGCGATCACGGCGACGTGGTCACCAACCTGGACCTGGCCGCGGAGAAGCTGCTGCTCGAACGGGTGCTGGCCGCCTTCCCCGATCACGCGGTGATCGCCGAGGAGTCGGGGAAGGCGGGCGAGACGGGATCCGGGTGGACCTGGGTCATCGACCCGCTCGACGGCACCAACAACGTCGCGATCGGCCTGCCGCTGTACGCCGTGGGCCTGGCCCTGTGCCGGGCCGGGCTGCCGGAGCTCGGGGTCGTGCACGAACCGGTGACCGGCAGGACCTGGTCGGCGATACGGGGACGGGGTGCCCTCGGCCCCGGGGGTCCGCTGACCGTCCCGCCCTACCGCCCCACCGCTCACGGTCCCGTGCTCGCCTGGATCCAGGGGTACGGCGTGCGGCGCGGCGACGCCGTGGCGGGGGCGCTGAAGGCGGAGCTGGACGAGCGTGCCCGCCGGGTTCTGAGACTCTGGGCTCCGCTGCTCGCCTGGGTGATGCTCGCCCGGGGGGACATCGACGGGATCATCGGCTACCGGACCGGGATCGTCGACCTGCCCGGCGGCCTGCTCATCGCGCGAGAGGCGGGAGCGCTGGTCACGGCCTACGACGGCACGCCCTTCGACGCCTCGCTGTCGGGCGACGAACACGATTTCGTCGCGAGCAGGCCCGGGCTCCTGCCCGACCTGCTGGAGCTCGTCAGGGAGGGGGTCAGGCGGTGAGCAGCAAGGCCCCCACGGTCGCGCCCACGCCGACCACGGCCAGTCCGGCCCCGGCCAGGACGAACGTCGGTATCGGCACCCGCACCCCGCTCCGGCGGCACCACTCGAACCACAGCAGGATGGCGAGCGAGGCCCACGGGGTGATCACCGATCCGACGTTGGTGCCGATGAGCAGGGCCAGCAGCTGGTCCTGGTTACCCATGGGGATGACCTTCTCCACCGCGGTGTAGGCGGGCAGGTTGTTGATCAGGTTGGCGAGTCCGGCGCCCACGGCCGACGCCCGGTAGGCCCCCTCGGCGCCGTCACCGGTCCCGGCCAGGGCGCTCGTCACCTCCGACAGGCCGTACCGGCTCAGGGTGGGGATCACCAGGAACAGGCCGGTGACGAAGACCAGCAGCTGCCACGGAAACAGCGCGACGGTGAGCTTGGAGCGGTCACGCCAGGCGAAGGCGGCGATCATCAGCATCGCGGCGGCCAGGGCGGCCACCTCGATCGGCAGCTCCAGCAGGATGGCGGCGATGAACAGCAGGCACACCACGGCCGCCGTACGGAACAGCACCGGGTCGGCGATCGGCTCGGGGACCGGCGGGTCGTAGCGGTCGGCGCCGCGCCGGCCGCGCCGCCAGAAGAACACCCACAGGAAGACCATGGTGACCGCGATGGAGACGAGCTGCGGGAACCAGAGCCGCCCGGCGAACTCCTGGACGGACATGTCCAGCCGTTCCATGGCCAGCAGGTTGGTCAGGTTCGAGATCGGCAGAAGCAGGCTGGCGGTGTTGGCCAGCCAGACGGTGGTCATGGCCAGCGGCAGCGCGGCGATCCCGGTCCTGGCCGCCAGGGCGAGCATGACGGGCGTCAGCAGCACCGCCGTCGTGTCCAGGTTCAGGAACATGGTGACCAGCGAGGCGAAGGCCGTGCACAGCAGGAAGAGCGCGACGTAGTTCCCCCGGCCCGCCGCCGCCATCCGGGTCGCGATCACGTCGAAGACCTGAGCCTCCTTGGTCAACTCCGCGAGGATGACCACGGCGCCGAGGAACAGCAGGATGGGCGCGATCCGCTCCATCTGCCCCAGGGCCTCCCCCGCCGGGAGCAGTCCGGTGGCGACGAACAGCAGCCCCAGCCCGAGCAGGCCGATCCGGATTCGGTCCAGAACACTCAATCGCCGCAACACAATCTGACATGATCCACGAGACCGGCTCGGATTGCACGCGCCCTCTTGATCGAAACACTCCAAAACCCCGCAACGGCGGGCGATACTGAACTGCGGGCGCGGTGGCGACGGATGGGGACGCGATGGCTCGGGACGACAGGCCGATCGACATCTTCGTCAGTTACTCCCCCGCCGACGAACGCTGGGCCTCCTGGATCGCGTGGGAGCTGGAGGCCGCCGGATACCGGACGATGATCCAGGCCTGGGACTTCGTCCCGGGCACGCAGTTCATCGAGTTCATGGACCGCGGCGTCAGCGAGGCCGCCCTGGTGGTGGCGGTGCTGTCGCGAAACTACCTCAGGTCGCGCTGGGGGCGGATGGAGTGGCAGGCCGCGCTCCGCGCCGACCCGGAGAACCCCTCCAACAAGCTGGTGACGATCAGGCTGGAAGACTGCCCGCTGGAAGGGCTGCTGTCCACGATCACCTGGGTGGACCTGGTCGGCGTCGCCGATCCCGGCCAGGCGCGTGCGCTGCTGCTCGACCGCATCGCCCAGGCACTGGCGGGCCGGGCCAAACCGCTGGAGCGGCCGTCGTTCCCCAACGGCCCCACGCCCATCCCCGGCCAGGTTCTCTCCGCGTCCTTCCGGCGCGAGACCTCACGGACGCGCCGTACCCCGGTGGCGCCGCCCGCCTATCCGGCCGGGCCGTCGACGCACGCCCCGCGCGAGTCGATCACGCTGCTGCACATCGCGGGTTCCCGATTCGGACGAGGGCTGGCCGAGGAGGGCGAGCCCCTGACGGCCGAGGAGCTTCAGCCGAGGATCTGGGCGGATCTGACCCGGCTGCGAGACGCCGGGCTGCCCCGTCCCGACCTGATGGTGGTGACCGGTGACCTGACCGAGTCGGGCAGCCGCAGGGAGTTCGGCGAGGCCGCGGCCTTCCTGACCGGGCTGCGGGTGCTGCTCGGCCTCGAACCGCAACGCCTGATCGTCGTTCCCGGGCCGAGAGACATCACGAAGGCGGCCAGCCGGGCCTACTTCAGCAACTGCGAAGCCGACGACATCCGCCCCCAACCTCCCTACTGGCCGAAATGGCGGCACTTCACCGGCCTGTTCGAGGAGCTCTACCTGGGACTCGACGGCCCGGAGTTCGACAGCGCCCAGCCCTGGACGCTCTTCTCCGTGCCGGAGCTCAAGGTCGTGCTCGTCGGCCTGAACTCCACCATGGCGATGAGCCATCGCGAGGAGGATCTGTACGGCTTCGTGGGCGAGGCGCAGGCCGCGTGGTTCGCCGAGCGGCTGCGGCCGTTCGAGGAGTCGGGCTGGCTGCGGATCGGCGCGATCGGCCACCCGCCGTCGCCGTCCCGCCTGCGCGACACCTCGACGCTCGAACACCTGCTGGGCGGCCGGCTCAACCTGCTGCTGCACGGGGCGGGCGAGGGGAGCCTGGAGAGCCTGCCCTGCCTGCCCGCACCCGGCCCCGGCCGCCATCAGCTCATCGAGGTGACCGCCACCGGCCTGCGCCGCTGGGACCGCGACGGGGGGGAGATCGCCCCCGCCGAGGAGATCTCGCGCCGCTGGCACGCGACAGGGCTGACCTTCTCGTCGGGAAAGATCGCGCCCGGACTGCCCCCGCAGCCCCTCCCCGCCGCCGAGCCCGAGCGGACCGCGAGCCCGGCCGCGCTGCTGCTGGAGCGGATCGCGGAGGTCTGCGAGGCCAGGCACGAACGGGTGAAGATCAGGAGAGTCGCCGACGAGGTCCCGCAACTGCTGGTCACCTACCCCGAGGACGGCTTCATCAGGCAGCTCAGGATAGGCGCGCACGTCGGCGAGATGACCTCCGGCGACGTGGAGGCGTTCGCCAGGCAGATTCACGCCTCAGGGCTGGAGCACGGCGCCGAACTGATCTACCAGGGCCCGCCGCCCGCTCAGGTGCTCCGCGAGGAGATGACCCGGCGAGGGCTGCGGCTGCGCAGCTTCACCGAGTTCCAGGGCCTGCTCGACCTGACGGGATACGTGGCCGACCAGACGGCGCGGCTGCTCGCGGACCGGCGCTACCCGCACGAGCTGTACGTCGCGCAGCGCTTCAGGGAGCTGGACCGGCCCGGCCAGCTGGTCAAGGACGGGCTCACCGACGAGCTGATGCGGCTGCTGGCCACCGACCACGGCCGGTTCCTGCTGGTGCTGGGCGACTTCGGGCACGGCAAGACCTTCGCCCTGCGCGAGCTGGCCAGGCGGATCCCGATGGAGCTGCCCCACCTGGCGCCCATCCTGATCGAGCTGCGCGCGCTGGACAAGGCGCACTCGGTGGACGGCCTGGTCGCCGCGCACCTGGCCAACCACGGCGAGGACGTCATCGATCTGAAGGCCTTCCACTACATGCTCCGCCAGGGGCGCATCGTGCTGCTGTTCGACGGATTCGACGAGCTGGTGACCCGGATGACCTACGAGCGGGCCGCCGATCACCTGGACACGCTGCTGCAGGCCGCCGAGGACAAAGCGAAGATCATCGTGGCCAGCCGCACCCAGCACTTCAAGTCCAGCGCCCAGGTGCTCACCAAGCTCGGCGAGAAGGTGGGGCTCCTGCCGCAGCGGCGCGTCCTCAGCGTCGAGAACTTCACCCGCCTGCAGATCCACTCCTACCTCGTCAACCGCTACGACGGCGACAAGAGCGCGGCACAGGACCGCTTCTCGCTGATGAGCGACATCGAGGACCTGCTCGGGCTGGCCAGGAACCCGCGCATGCTCAGCTTCATCGCCGAACTCGACGACCAGCGGCTCGCCACCGTGGCCCAGGCCAAGCACACCATCAGCGCGGCGATGCTGTACCAGGAGATCCTGGGCTCCTGGCTCGCCTTCGAGGAGCACCGGGTGAGCGGGGTGCGCGGCACGCCCACCGGGCTGCGCCGCGAGGAGCTGTGGCAGGCGGTGAGCACGCTGGCGCTGCGGCTGTGGGAGAGCGGCGAGGCCTACCTGCGGCCCGCGGAGCTGGCGGAGGTCGCCGAGACGCTGACCGGGCTGGCCGACGGGCAGCTTTCCGGCCAGCAGACCGCGCACGCGGTGGGAACCGGCAGCCTCATGGTCCGCACCGAGGAGGGTCTGTTCGGGTTCATCCACTCCTCGGTCATGGAATGGCTGGTCGCCCGGCACATCGCCGCGACCCTCGCCGACCCGGTGACCCTGGCGCTCAGGCCGCTGTCACAGCTCACGGTCGAGTTCCTGTGCGACCTGGCCGACGTGCGCGCCTGCCAGGCGTGGGCCACCGAGGTGCTCGCCACCCCCGGCGCGGACGACGTCTCCCGGGCCAACGCCATCAAGATCACGACCAGGCTGCGTACCCCGGCGATGTCCGACCTGCGCGGGGCCAACCTGCGGGGCGAGGACCTGTCCTCGCGTGACCTTCGGGAGGTGGACCTCACCGGCGCCGACCTGACCGACGCCACCCTGGTCGGCACCGACCTGTCCCGCGCCGTGCTCCGCGGCGCCCGGCTGAACGGGGCCCGGCTGGACGAGGCGAAGCTCACCGGCGCCGACCTGCGCGGCGCCGACCTGACCCGGGCCAGGCTCGCCAGGGCGGACCTGCGGGACGTGTCCCTGGCCGGAAGCCGCTGGCAGCGGGCGGCGCTGATCGACGTCACCGGTACGGTGCCCGGCATCCCCGAGCTGCGCGGGGCGGCGATCGCACCGGGCCAGCCGGTCGAGACCCAGCTGGCCCCGGCCGCGATCGGCGTGCCGTACGGCTATCACTTCCAGTTCAGCAGGCTGCCCGATCCCGTCGCCTACAGCCCCGACGGCGAGACCGTGGTGATCGGCAGCGACGACGGCGGGGTGCTGCTCTGCGACAGCGGCACGGGCCTGCCGATCAAAAATCTGCAGGGCCACCGGGGACGGGTCTACGCCGTCACCTTCAGCGGCGCGGGAGACCTCCTCGCCACCGGGGCGAGCGAGGGAACGGTCCGGCTCTGGGATCCGGTCACCGCGACCCCCTCCCACGTGCTCACCGGCCATCCCGACGGGGTGTGGCCGGTGCTGTTCAGTCCCTCGGGGCGGCTGATCGCCGCGGGCGGCGCGGACGGCGTCGTGCGGGTCTGGGACACCGCCACCGGGCTGCCGCACCGGGAACTGTCAGGCCACGACGCGCCGATCTACACCGCGACCTTCGACGCGGGCGGCGAAACGCTCGTCACCGGCGACGCGAACGGGACCATCCGGATGTGGAACGTACGGACCGGCGAGATCCGCCGGACCCTGATCGGGCACCGCGGCGCCGTCTACCGCATCGCCTACGACCCCGCCGGCACCGTCCTGGCCGCGGGCGACCGGGAGGGCGTGGTCCGGATCTGGGATCCCGAGAACGGGCGGATCCTGCACGAGCTGATCGGGCACACGAACAGCGTCTACACGCTGGCCTTCGCCCCCTCCGGGCAGTTGATGGCGACCGGCGACACCGAGGGCACGATCCTGCTGTGGGACCCGGTCACGGGCGCCTCACGCGGCGCCCGCACCGGCCACAGGACGGCCGTCTACCAGGTCGGGTTCAGCCCGGACGGCTCGCTGCTGGCCAGCGCCGACTCCGACGGGACGGTCCACCTGCAGGACGTCACCGGCCGCCACGAGCGGCTGGAGCTGGCCGGGCACCGAGGTTCCGTCTGGCCGTTCGCGTTCCGGCCCGACGGCGAGCAGCTCGTCACCAGCAGCAACGACGGCACCATCCGGCTCTGGGATCCGTCTACCGGGCAGTGCCAGCGCGTCCTCCGCGGTCACGGCCGCAAGATCACCTCAGTCCGGTTCAGCTCCGACGGCAGCATGCTGGCCACCAGCGGCAACGACGGGGTCGTCCGGGTCTGGGAGCCGCGCACGGGCCGCCGCCTGCGGGAGTTCACCGGGCAGTCCGACCGGCTCATCTCCGCCGTCTTCAGCCCGACCGACCCCACGCTCGCCACCGCGAGCAACGACGGCGGGGTGCATTTCTGGAACGCCGCCACCGGCGACTACGAGCGCGAACTGCACGTCGAAACCGACCACGTCTGGGCGGAGGCGTTCAGCCCCGACGGAGACCACATCGCCACCGCCAACGACGACGACAGCGTCTGCGTCTGGTACCGGGCGACGGGCCGCCGGGCCGTCAAGCTCGCCGACCACCGCGGGCGGGTCCGCTCCATAGCGTTCAGCCCCGACGGCCGCTCCGTGGCCACCGGCTGCGACGACCGGCTGGTGCGGATCTGGGACGTCGAGACCGGCGAGTGCGTCGCGACCCTGGAGGGCCACACCGGCCGGATCTACTCGGTGGCCTTCGGACCCGACGGCACCAGGCTGGTCAGCGCGAGCAACGACGGCGACGCCCGCGTGTGGGAGCTGCGGCCCGGCAGTCCCGGTCAGGTCAGGCTCCTGCACACGCTCACCCGCCATTCGGGAGGGCTGTGGTCCGCCGCCTTCAGCCCGGACGGCTCGCTGCTGGCCACCGCGGGCGACGACCTGACCGTGCGGCTCTGGGACACCGCCACCGGCCGGCACCTGCACGCGCTGACCGGACACACCCACCGCATCTGGTCACTGGCCTTCTCCCCGGCCGGAGACCTGCTGGCCAGCGCGGGCGATGACGGCGCGGTGATCCTGTGGAACCTTCCCCTTGGCACCGCTCCCACCCAGCGGGTGGTCCTCCTCGGCCTGCCCGAGGGGTGGGCGGCGATCGCTCCGGACGGCCGCTACAAACTCGTGGGCGAGGTGACCGGCCAGTTCTGGTACGTCGTCGGCACGCGGAGGTTCGAGCCCGGAGAGCTGGACGACTACCTGCCGGCGATCGGGAAGATCCCCCTGGACGCGGAGTTCTGACCCCCGCCGGGGAACCCGCCGTCGCCCGGTGATCCGGCAGCCCGCCGAGGCTCCGGTCGCCGTTCGGAGATCGACGACCGCCCGGAGTCGTGATCGCCGTCCACCCGGGGGCCCGGCAGCCCGCCGAGGCTCCGGTCGCCGTTCGGAGATCGACGACCGTCCGAGGGCCCGGGGAGCGGCCGGAGTCGTGATCGCCGTCCGGCTCAGGACGCGGCGCGGGCGATCAGCTCGGACCAGACCTCGTCCACCCGGGCCTGGAGCTCCTCCAGCGAGCCCTCGTTCGACACTACGATGTCCGCGAGCTTCAGGCGGTTCTCCCTGGTCGCCTGGGCGGCGAACCGGGCCCTGACGTCCTGCTCGTTCATGCCGCGCAGCTCGACCAGCCGGGCGAGGCGAACCTCGTCGGAGGCGTCCACGACGACCACCACGTCGTACATCGGGGCCAGGTTGTTCTCCGCCAGCAACGGCACGTCATAAACCATGATCGCGTCGTCGTCCGTCTGCTCCTGCAGCTCGGCGACCCGCGCCCCGACCAGCGGGTGCACGATGGCGTTGAGGGAGGCCAGCTTCTCCGAGTCGGCGAAGACGATCGAACCCAGCCTCTCCCGGTTGAGCGACCCGTCCTCGTGCAGCACTTCGGTGCCGAAGACCCCGGCCACGTGCGCCAGCCCGGCCGTGCCCGGCTCGACCACCTCGCGGGCGATCTTGTCGGCGTCGATCAGCACGGCGCCGCAGGCGGCCAGCCGCCGGGAGACCTCGCTCTTGCCCGACCCGATACCGCCGGTAAGTCCCACCTTCAACATGATCCGCAGCATACGCCGTACGGCCCGCGGCACGGAGCCGTGAAGACGGGTCTCCCCTCCGGTGGTCCACGGTACGGAGCCGTGAAGACGGGTCTCCCCTCCGGTGGTCCACGGTACGGAGCCGCGGAGACGGGTTTCCCCTCTGACGGCTCGCGACACGGAGCCGCGGAAGCGGGTTCTCCCTCCGACGTCCGGGCCGCCCGCCGACCCCGGCGCCCTACAACTGCCGGCGCATGTGGACCAGGGTCAGGTGGTCGCTCATCCGCTCCCTGCGGGTCTCACGGTAGCCGTGACGGCGGTAGAGCCGCAGATTGCCCTCCGACAGGTGCCCGGTGAACAGGTCGAACGCCAGGGCCGAGACGACCTCGTCGTGAAGGGCCGTCAGCAGCGTGCCGCCGAGACCCCGCCCCTGAACGTCCGGCGCGACCACCAGGCGGCCGACCATGCAGGTCGTGCCGGACAGCCGCCCCCGGATCGCGCCCACGATCCGCCCGGTGTCGCGGGCGACGAGCACCGTCGCCGTCTCGACGGCCTTGCGGATCTGCGCGGCCGACTCCACCAGCGGGGGGATGAACGGATCCCCGTAGAGCTGAGCCTCGCCCACGTAGGCGGCACGCTGCACGGTCAGGATCTCGCCCGCGTCCCCGGGCTCCGCCCGCTCGATCACGATCACGGCGCCACCCTAACGGGAACGCGCACGGCGCCGATCAGCGGGTGCGGACCCGCCCCCGGGGCGCCGCTCCGAGCGGGAGCGTCCGGGCCATCCGATCGGCACCCGCACGGTGCCCCCTAGGACGCGCACGGTACTCCCCCGGGACGCGTGCGGCGCGGCCTCGAACCGCCCCGGTGGGCACGCACGGAAAAGGGCCCCGCCGGAGCGGGGCCCTTCCTTGAACCGTTATCGCTTCACAACGTCAGCTCTGGCCGCCCGCGAGCTTCTCGCGCAGAGCGGCGAGAGCCTCGTCGGAGGCGAGAGCGCCCGCCGCCGGAGCGGAGGAGCTGCTGGAGCTGGTCGTGGAACCCGAACCGGAGCTCGCGCCGGGGGCCGGGGTCTCACCGGAGTAGGACGTGGGCGCGGCTTCGCCGGCCTCGGCCTCGGCCTTGCGGGCCTCCTCGACCTGCTTCTTGTGAGCCTCGAAGCGGGTCTGAGCCTCGGCGTACTGCCGCTCCCACTCCTCACGCTGCTTGTCGAAGCCGTCGAGCCACTCACCGGTCTCCGAGTCGAAGCCCTCGGGGTAGATGTAGTTGCCCGAGTCGTCGTAGGTCGCCGCCATGCCGTACAGCGTGGGGTCGAACTCGACGTCGGTTCCGATGGCACCCTCGTTCGCCTGCTTGAGCGACAGCGAGATCCGGCGACGCTCGAGGTCGATGTCGATGATCTTCACGAAGATCTCGTCACCGACCTGGACGACCTGCTCGGGGATCTCGACGTGGCGCTCGGCCAGCTCGGAGATGTGAACCAGGCCCTCGATGCCCTCCTCGACGCGGACGAACGCACCGAACGGCACCAGCTTGGTGACGCGACCGGGCACGACCTGACCGATCTGGTGGGTGCGAGCGAACTGCTGCCAGGGGTCTTCCTGCGTCGCCTTGAGCGACAGGGAGACGCGCTCGCGCTCCATGTCGACGTCGAGAACCTCGACGGTGACCTCCTGGCCGACCTCGACAACCTCGGAGGGGTGGTCGATGTGCTTCCAGGAGAGCTCGGAGACGTGAACCAGACCGTCGACGCCGCCCAGGTCCACGAAGGCACCGAAGTTGACGATCGAGGAGACGACGCCCTTGCGGACCTGACCCTTCTGCAGGGTGTTGAGGAACGTCTGGCGCACCTCGGACTGGGTCTGCTCAAGCCAGGCGCGGCGGGAGAGAACCACGTTGTTGCGGTTCTTGTCCAGCTCTATGATCTTCGCCTCGAGCTCACGGCCCACGTACGGCTGAAGGTCACGGACGCGACGCATCTCGACCAGGGAGGCCGGGAGGAAGCCACGGAGGCCGATGTCGAGGATGAGACCACCCTTGACCACCTCGATGACGGTGCCGGTGACGATACCGTCCTCGTCCTTGATCTTCTCGATCGTGCCCCAGGCCCGCTCGTACTGAGCGCGCTTCTTGGACAGGATCAGGCGGCCTTCCTTGTCCTCCTTCTGGAGAACCAGGGCCTCGACGTGCTCGCCAACCTCGACGACGTCCGCCGGGTCGACATCGTGCTTGATCGAGAGCTCGCGCGAGGGGATGACACCCTCGGTCTTGTAGCCGATGTCGAGCAAAACTTCGTCTCGATCGACCTTGACGACGGTGCCCTCGACGATGTCGCCGTCGTTGAAGTACTTGATGGTCAGGTCGATCGCTGCGAGGAAGTCTTCCTCGGAGCCGATGTCGTTGACCGCTACCTGCGGGGTGCTCGAGGTGGCCTCAGTGCTGCTCGTCATGTGTGGAGTTGCTCCGAACGCGGACAGATGTCGATGTGGCGAACGCGCGGCGGGCTTCTTATCGTTCAGCCGAATGAATTGGCATCGGCGTGATCGAGCGCGAGCCCACTCCGTCCGAGACACGCGCGAGCCCACAGCGCAGCGATCAGCATATGAGACCAGACGAGTATGGTCAATCCAGAGGCACGACACGCGGGCAGATCAGACCGGTTACGGACACGCTCAATAGGCGTTGATCTGCTGCCTCCGCTGAGACCTGATATTACCCCGAAGCCCCTGTGGGATGGAGATGCGTTCGGGATCGCCGTCCGCCGTGTAGCGCTCTCCGGGGTGCCTGTGCAGCCACTCCAGCCAGTATTGCGAGCACCACTTGCGGCACTCGCCCTTTTTACCGTTGCTCTGGATCCGCTGGATGGCCCGCCAGTCGAACTTGGTGACGAAAGGCGAGGCCGACGGCTCGGCGCCGGCCAGGAAGACGCCCTTGAACGCGAACCGGCCCCCGTCCCACGTGCCGGACTGCACGATGGACTTCTTGCCCGGCATCGCCCCGAAGGGCAGCGCCAGCGTCTCGGAGGGGCCGAGACCGAGTTTCTTCAGCAGCAGTTCCATCCTGACGATCTGCTCGGCGACCTTCTTCTTCGGCAGGACGGCCAGGGAGGGGTGCGTCCAGGTGTGGTTGGCCACCTCGAAGCCGTGCGCGGTCAGCCACCGCACGGCGTGCCTCTGGTCGTCCAGGTTCCGCAGGCCGAACGGCCGGCTGTTCACCCAGAAGGTGGCCACGGGCCGGAAGCCCGGATACTTCCTGGCGACCTGGTAGATGATCCCGACCGCGGTGTCCTTCGCTGGCATGTCGTGCGCGTCGAACGCGAAATGGCCGCTGTGCCCGTCGTCGAAGGTCAGCACGACGGGGTGCTTGCCCGCCGGAACGTTGATCTCCCCCGTGACGAACTCCCGCGCGGTGATCGGCACGTAGTCGTCCTTGGCCAGCTTCTCCATCTCCTGACGCACCTGGGAAGGCGTGCGGTCGATGGAGGCCCGCCGCTTCTTCACGATCCGGTGGTACATCAGCACGGGGATCATCCCCGCCTCGTTGGCCTTCACCTGCCGCGCGAACTCCACGGTGGCGGGAACGGGCGGCGGCAGCTCGGCCGAGGGCAGGTCGGGCTTCGGCGAGGGAGCCGCGGGCGCGGGCGGGGCGCTCGTCGCCCTGCCGGCCATCGGGGTCGGCGCCGGAGCCTCCGCCCGGGGGAGCACGAGGAGCCCCACCACCGCCACGGTCACGACCACGACATTGGCGAGCACGACGATCCGCGTGAGGTGGGGTGAACTCCGCACAAAACTCCCGTGCCCGTCGAGGTATCCGGCTGAATCGACAGCCTAGAACAGACTCAGACAGGCCGGGCATTCACCGATATCCGGCGCCTTTCCCCATACGGCCGGCGATCAGTGCCCGGCGTCCTCCCAGGTGCGGCCGACGCCCAGGGAGACCACCAGCGGGACGCGCAGGGAGTAGGCGGCGTTCATCCGGTCGGTGACCAGTTCGCGCAGGGTCTCCAGCTCCCCCGGGGCCACCTCGAACACGAGTTCGTCGTGAACCTGGAGCAGCATCCGGGAGCCCAGCGCCGCCTCCTTCAGCGCGCCGTGCACGTTGAGCATCGCGACCTTGATGATGTCGGCCGCCGAACCCTGGATCGGCGCGTTGAGCGCCATCCGCTCGGCCATCTCCCTGCGCTGCCTGTTGTCGCTGTTCAGGTCGGGAAGGTAGCGGCGGCGGCCCAGGATCGTCTCGGTGTAGCCGTCGTTCCTGGCCTGGGCGACGATCGCGTTGAGGAAGTCGCGGACCCCGCCGAACTCCTCGAAGTACTCCTCCTTGAGCGCCTTGGCCTCCGACACCGGGATGCTGAGCTGCGCCGACAGCCCGAAGTCGGACAGACCGTAGGCCAGGCCGTAGTTCATCGCCTTGATCTTGGCCCGCATGTCCCCGTTGACCTGCTCGGGGGCGATGTCGAAGACCCGCGCCGCGGTGGCCCTGTGGAAGTCGTGCCCCGACTCGAAGGACGCGATCAGCGCCTCGTCCCCGGACAGGTGGGCCATGATCCGCAGCTCGATCTGGCTGTAGTCGGCGGTCAGCAGGGTCTCGTAGCCGGGCCCCACCACGAAGCCCTGCCGGATCCGGCGGCCCTCGGAGGTGCGGATCGGGATGTTCTGCAGGTTGGGGTCCTTCGAGCTGAGCCGCCCGGTGGCCGCCACCGTCTGCTCGAACGTGGTGTGGATCCGCCCGTCGTCGGAGATCTCCTTGATCAGGCCCTCGACCGTGGTGCGCAGCTTGTCCTGGTCACGGTGACGCAACATGATCGTCGGGAGCTCGTGGTCGGTCTGCGTGGCCAGCCAGGCCAGCTGGCCGGCGTCGGTGCTGTAACCGGTCTTGATCTTCTTGGTCTTGGGCAGCGCGAGCTTGACGAACAGGATCTCCTGGAGCTGCTTGGGCGAGTTCAGGCTGAACTGCTCGCCCACGGCGGCGTGCGCCGCCTCGACGGCCTGCTTCACCGCGGCGCGGAACTCCGACTCCAGGCCGCCGAGCTGGTCGCGGTCCGCGGCGATCCCGGCCCGCTCCAGCTCGGCCAGCACGGTGACCAGCGGCAACTCCACGTCGCCCAGCAGATAAGTGCCCCCACGCGGCTCCAGGAAGGCCTCCAGGGCGTCGGCGAGCTCCCGGACGGCCAATGCCCTCAACGCCAGGTCGCGGGCCGTGTCGTCGCCCTCATCGTCGTCGAAGAGGCTGGCCTGGCCCCCGGCCTCCGCCTCGCCGCGCAGCTCACGCCGCAGATAGACCTTGACGAGCTCCTCCAGCGGGAACGACTTCTGCCCCGGCATCGCCAGGTAGGCCGCCAGCGCGGTGTCGCAGGCGAGGCCGCGCAGCTCCATGCCGTGTGCCCACAACGCCAGCATCGGGCCCTTGGCGTCGTGCACGTCCTTGGCCTTCGACGCGTCGCCCAGCCAGTCGCGCAGGGCCTTCTCGTCGGCCTCGGTCAGCGCGGCGGGGTCGATGAACGCGGCCCGGCGCGCGCCGGTGCCGTCGTCCGGCGCGGCGATCGCGATGCTGTCGATCCGTCCGGTGCCGCTGCCGTACGCACCCTTGAAGGCCAGGCCCACCCGGCCCTCGGGCAGCGCCCGCAGCCACGCGGCCACCTCGTCGGGCCCCGGCGTGGCGACCTCGACCTCGAAGCCCTCCCCCTCCGGGACCTCCGCCGAGCCGAGCGTCTTGAACAGCCGCTCACGGATCTCGCCCCGGAACTCCAGCGTGTCGAGGATCTTGTTGATCTCCTCGCGGTCGGACGCGCCGACCGTCAGGCCCGAGACCTCGTGCTCCAGCGGCACGTCACGGATCAGCTGGGTGAGGCGGCGGTTCATCAGCACCTGGTCGAGATGGTCGCGGAGCTTGTCGCCGACCTTGCCCTTGACCTCGTCGACCCGGTTGACCAGCTCCTCCAGCGAGCCGAACTCGCGGATCCACTTGGCGGCGGTCTTCTCCCCCACGCCGGGGATGTTCTTGAGGTTGTCACTGGAATCGCCGCGAATGGCCGCGAAGTCCGGATATTGGGCCGGGGTGAGCTCGTATTTCTCCACCACCGCCTCGGGGGTGAACCTGGTCATGTTGCTGATCCCGACCCGGGTCATCAGCACCGTGACGCGATCGTCGACGAGCTGCAGCGCGTCGCGGTCGCCGGTGACGATCAGCACGTTCATGTCCTGACCGGCGGCCCGCGTGGCGAGAGTGGCGATCAGGTCGTCGGCCTCATATCCCGCCAGGGACAGGTGCGGGACGCGCAACGCGTCGAGCACCTCGTGGATCAGGCTCATCTGGCTGCGGAAGCTGTCGGGGCTCGCGCTCCGGTTCGCCTTGTAGTCGGAGTACTCCTCGTGCCGGAACGTCGGCTCCGACCGGTCGAAGCAGACCGCCACGTGTGTGGGCCGCTCGTCACGGAGCACGTTGACCAGCATCGAGGTGAACCCGTAAACCGCGTTGGTCGTCTGACCCGTCGTCGTGGAGAAGTTTTCCTCCGGGAGGGCATAGAAGGCCCTGTACGCCAGGGAATGCCCGTCCAGCAACAGGAGACACGGACGAGTGGGGGTCGCTTCTTTCTTCGGCACACCGAAAGCCTAGTCTCCTGGTGCGACAGAAAACCTGGCCTCACGCGACTGGAGACAACCCCTTGACCATGACAGACCCCGGCGACGTCACACCCGGCGTGGAGGAGCAGGTCCGCGCCGCCCACACGAACACGCTCGTCGAGCGGATGGGCATCGAGATCACCGAGGCGACCCCGGCACGGGTGGTCGGCCGGATGCCGGTCGAGGGCAACATCCAGCCGTACGGACTGCTGCACGGCGGCGCCTCATGCGTGCTCGCCGAGACCCTGGGCTCGACCGGCGCGGCGATCCACGCGGGCCCCGGGCGCATCGCCGTGGGCATCGAGATCAACGCCACCCACCATCGCTCGGCCACCTCCGGGTACGTCACCGGCGTGGCCACCCAGGTGCACGGGGGCCGGACCATCGCCACCTACCACATCGAGATCACCGACGAGCGGGGCCGCCTGGTGTGCACCTCACGCCTCACCTGCATGCTCCGCGACATCTGATCACATCGCGTATTCGATCATAACCCGACCCCGTTTTTGCCTTTCTGGCGCAACTGATCGGATACGCTGGGTGACATCGACGCCCGCGGGGAGGCCGAGTAGAAAACGTACAGGGTCGGGGAAGCTCTGTACGGCGCCAAAGGCCTCCCCCGGGCTCGTCGGGCCCCATGGGTGAGACCGGCCGGGATCCACCCGGTCTCCCCTCACCCCGGGGGCCTTGCAGCCCTTCGGCGCCTGTACGGCCCGCACCGCGCAGAGGCGGGCCGTACAGGAACGAACCGGCGCCTCAGATGTCGGTGTGCGTCGGGTCGAGCACGCGGCGCAGGAAGGTCTTCGTGCGCTCGTGCTTCGGGTCGCCGATCACCTGGGCGGCCGAACCGTCCTCGACGATCACACCGCCGTCCATGAAGACCACCCGGTCGGCCACGTCCCTGGCGAACGCCATCTCGTGGGTGACCACGAGCATGGTCATCCCCTCCTCGGCCAGCTTGCGCATGACCGTGAGCACGTCGCCGACCAGCTCGGGGTCCAGCGCCGAGGTGGGCTCGTCGAAGAGCATCAGGTCCGGGCTCATCGCCAGCGCCCTGGCGATGGCCACGCGCTGCTGCTGGCCGCCGGAGAGCTGGATCGGATAGGAGTCGCTCTTGTCGGCGACCCCGACCTTCTCCAGGTTCTCCCTGGCGATCCTCTCGGCCTCCGCCCTGCTCCGCTTCAGCACCCGCCGCTGGGAGATCATCACGTTCTGCAGCACGGTCATGTGCGGGAACAGGTTGAACTGCTGGAAGACCATGCCGACCCGGCGACGGGCGGCGTCGATGTCGACGTCGCGGTCGGTCAGCTCGACGCCCTCCAGGAACACCTTGCCCGACGTGGGCTGCTCCAGCAGGTTCACGCAGCGCAGCAGCGTGGACTTGCCCGACCCCGACGGGCCGATGACGCAGACCACCTGGCCGGGGTCGACCGCGAAGTCGATCCCCTTGAGCACCTCCAGCCTGCCGAAGGACTTGTGAAGGTCGCGGATCTCGAACGCATGGGCCATCGGGGTCACCGTCCCTTCATCTGACGCTTCTCCAGCCTGGACGCGAGATAGCCCAGCGGAATGGTGACGAGCAGGTACGTCACACCGACGACCAGGAGGGGTGTGGCGTTGGCGTAGGTCGAGGCCGTGTCGTTGCCGAACTTCGTGAGCTCGACGTACTCGCCGGAGACGCCGAGGAACAGCACCAGCGAGGAGTCCTTGAGCAGGGACACGAACTGGTTGGTCGTCGGCGGGATGACGATGCGGACGGCCTGCGGGATGACGATGGAGATCATGCCCCGGCTGTAGGACATGCCCAGCGAGCGGGCCGCCTCCAGCTGCCCCTTGGGCACCGCCTGCAGGCCCGCCCTGAGCGTCTCGGCCATGTAGGCCGATCCCACGATGGTCAGTCCCAGGATGCCCTGGCCGTAGGTGCCGCCGGGCACCTCGAAGCCGGGCAGCGCCAACGGCAGGAAGAGGATGAACAGGAAGATCAAGACCGCGGGCAGTCCCCGGAAGATCTCGATGTAGGCGACCGCGATCCACCGGTACGGCCGCACCGACGACAACCGCATCAGCGCGAACAGCAGGCCGAGCAGGAAGGCGAAGACGAAACCGCCCACCGAATAGATGATCGTGTTGAGCAACGCGACCGAGAACAGCTCCGGCAGCATCTCCGCCGCGACTTCGGACTTGGCGAAGTTCTGGCCGAGAGGGCCCCACTCGATGCGGGTGACGAGGAAGACGGCCACGACCACCAGCACGACGTACTGGATGATCCGGCTGATCTGCTGCTTCTTACGCGGACTGAGCTTGGTCCTGCCGGGGGGCACCCCGGCAGGACCTGGCGACTCAGTCGTCGTCGACTGGTCTGTCATGGATCAGCCGAGCTCGCCGGGCTTCTTGCCGAACCACTTCATGAAGATCTGGTCGTACGTGCCGTCCGACTTGGCCGTCGTGATCGCGTCATTGATGGTCTTGAGCAGGATCGGGTCGGCGCCCTTCTTCAGGCCGATGCCGTACTGCTCACCGGTGTCCAGACTGCCGGCCAGCTCGAAGCCGGCGGCGATGTCCGGCTTCTTCAGCCAGGTCAGGACGACGGGCAGGTCCTGGATGATCACGTCGACCTGGCCGGACTGCAGACCGAGCAGTTCCTTGGGAGAGTCGGCGAACTCCTTCGGGTCGAGCCCCGCCTTCTTGGCCTCGTCAAGGCCCGTGGTCGAGGCCTGGGCGCCGAGCTTGAGGTTCTGGGCCTTGACCTCCTCCAGCGTCTTGGCCGTCACGCCCTTCTTGACCAGCAGCGCCTGGGTGGCGTCGAAGTAGGGAACCGAGAAGTCGATGTTCGCCTGGCGCGCGGGCGTGATGCTCATGCCGGCGGCCGCGACGTCGCACTTGCCCGTGGCCATCGCCGCGCCGCTCTTGATGACGGCGAAGTCGATGTCGACGATCTCCTGCGTCAGACCGAGCTTCTTGGCCGCCAGGTCGACGATGTCGACGTCGAAGCCGACGGTCTTGTCGCCCTCCTTGAACTCGAAGGGCTCATACGGAAGGTTCGTGCAGGTGGTCAGCTTGCCGGGAGTGACCAGCTTGGGACCGGCGGCGGCCGCGGGGGCGCTCGACGAGGCACCGTCGCCCGAACTCGCGGTGGTGGTGGAGCCACCGCCGCAGGCCGACAGGCCGAGCACGCCGGCGACGGCCACCGCACCCACCGCGAGCGCGCGACGGGAAACAAAACTCAGGCCCACTACGGCCTCCTTACGGTGAAATGTCGCATGTTTTATGGATACCTCAGTGCTGGTGATGCTTCCTCACCCGCACGACCATGCAGATCACCAGTACGACACAATTCGGACAACAACTACATTCAAGGATCCTTAATAAGTACCCTGTCCCCATCATGGGACGAGACCGGGCCGTTAATCGAATCGAACGCCTCCCGGCCCACCCCCCGTGGCGAGCGGAAACCGTAAAATCGCCTGTCAGGCCCTACCCGGCCGCGTCGGGCCCCCGCGTCACCGGCCTCGCCCATCCGTTGAATTCGAAAGCCGCCTCGGTTACGTTGCCCGATGTGCGCAACCCCCTAATCCTGTTCACCGGTGCCATCATGGCCTCCGCCGTCCTGACCGGCTGCACCGGAACAGGGCCGGCGAAATCCGCAGCCCCCACCCCCGCCCCCACCCCGACCTACGAGCTGCCGCCCCGCCCGGTACGGCCCGGCGAGCGTCCCGTCGACGCCCGGCCCGTGAACGACGGCGACACCCGATTCCAGGTCATCGGCCTGCAGACGGGCCTGAGCGGCTTCTTCGGCAGCCACGCCGAATGGCAGGCCAAGGGCCAGTACGTGGTCGTGCGGATCATCGTGGAGAACCCCGGGCGCACCAACTCCCGGTTTCAGGCCAAACGGCAGAAACTCATCACGACCGACGGCGCGGCCCACAGCGTCGACGACTTCACCCAGGCCATCAAGCGCCAGCCCGACACACTCCCCGTCGGCGCCGAGGTCAAGGTCGAGATGGACCTGTGGTTCGACATCCCCAAGGAGGCCAAGGTCTCCGCGATCCGGCTGTTCGGCGACCCTCCCCTCGGCTCCAGCGCCGCCACCGACGGCGCCGAGGTGCCCCTGTCCTGAACCGGCGGGCCGCCCCCACGAGAAACGGGCCCGCCGCGCGGATGCGCGCGGCGGGCCCGTGACGTCAGGCGATACGGCCCTACGCCTGCTCCTCCGACACCTCGTGCGTGACAGCCCCACCGAGGTAGGCGGCCTGCACGGCGGGATCATTGAGCAACTCGTCGGCGGGCGCGCTCTTGACCACCGTCCCGGTCTCCAGGACGTAGGCCCGATGAGCCAGCTTGAGCGCCTGCTGGGCGTTCTGCTCCACCAGCAGCACCGTGGTGCCACGACGGTTGATCTCCGCGATGATGGAGAAGATCTGCTGCACCAGCAGCGGCGCCAGACCCATCGACGGCTCGTCCAGCAGCAGCACCTTCGGCTTGGCCATCAGCGCGCGGCCGATGGCGAGCATCTGCTGCTCACCGCCGGACATCGTCCCGCCCATCTGGGTCCTGCGCTCGGCCAGCCGCGGGAACAGCTCGTAGACCTCCGCCAGATCAGCGGCGAAGTCACCCGAACGCGTGTAGGCGCCCATGAGCAGGTTGTCGTGCACCGTCATACCGGGGAAGACGCCCCGGCCCTCGGGCGCCTGGCCCAGACCCGCGACGACCCGCTGATGACCGGGCATCTTGCTGATGTCCTTGCCGTCGAAGGAGATGCTCCCCGACGACAGGCCACGCAGACCCGAGATCGTCTTCAGGGTCGTGGTCTTGCCCGCCCCGTTCGCCCCGATGAGCGTGACGATCTCGCCCTCGTTCACCTCGACCGAGATGCCCTTGAGCGCCTCGATCTTGCCGTAGTGGACATGGATGTCCTTGACCTCAAGAAGCATCTGCGGGAGCCCCCAAATACGCCTCGACGACCCGGGGGTCGTTCCGCACCTCGTCCGGCAGGCCGTCGGCGATCTTCTGGCCGAAGTCCAGCACCGCGATACGGTCGCTGATTCCCATGATGAGGCTCATGTCGTGCTCGATGATCAGAATCGTACGGCCGGCGTCCCGGATGTCCCGGATCAGCTGCTGCAGCGCGATCTTCTCCGCCGGGTTCATACCGGCGGCCGGCTCGTCCAGCAGAAGCAGCTTCGGATTGGTCGCCAGCGCCCGGGCGATCTCCAGCCGGCGCTGGTCACCGTAGGGCAGGTTCTTCGCGTGGTCGTTCGCGCGGTGCGCGATGCCGACGAACTCAAGCAGCTCCATCGCCATCGCACGGCCGTCACGCTCGGCCTTGCGGTGCCAGGGAAGCCCCAGCGCCACACTGACCACGCCCGACCTGTGATGCGCGTCGGCGCCCACCATGACGTTCTCGATGGCCGTCATGTTGTGGAACAGCCGGATGTTCTGGAACGTCCGGGCGATGCCACGCTTCGTGATCTTGAAGCGCTTGACGCCGCTGATCCTCTCACCCAGGAAGCGGATCTCTCCCTGAGTCGGCTGGTAGACCCCGGTCACCACGTTGAAGACCGTGGTCTTGCCGGCGCCGTTCGGGCCGATGAGGGCGAAGATCTCACCCTCGTTGATGGTCAGGTCGACCTCACGCAGCGCCGTGACACCGCCGAAGCGCATGACAAGGCTCTTCAGCTCCAGCATCGCGCGACCGCTCCGCTCCTGAATCGGCGCGGGCACCGGCTCCGGCTCCTGAACCGCGTCCGCGTTCACATCAGCGCTCACTTGGAAGCCACCTCCTCGCCACGCGCCTCGGGCCCGGGCACCTCGGCTCCGAGCGTACCCATCCCACCGCTTCCCTCTTTCAGTTCCGCCTTGCGTTGACGCGATGGAAGCAGACCCTCCGGACGGAAGATCATCAATGCGACGAGCACCCCGCCGAAGATCAGCATGCGGTACTCCTCCAGACCGCGGAAACGCTCGGGCAGCCACGCCACCACGAACGCGCCCAGCATGACGCCCGGAAGGTTGCCCGCACCACCCATGACCACCGCGGCCAGGATCGTCGCCGACAAAAGGAACTGGAAGTCGTTCGGGTTGATCGAGATGGACTTCGCCGCCCACAACACGCCCATCGAACCGCCGATGGAGGCACCGATGGCGAACGCCAGCATCTTGAACCGGAACGTCGGCACGCCCATGACCTCGGCCGCGTCCTCGTCCTCACGGATCGCCGCCCAGGCCCGCCCGACGCGGCTCTTCTCCCAGCGCTTCACCAGGATGATCACAATGACGGCCAGGCCCACCAGCAGGTAGTAGTAGGGCTTGGGATCCAGCACGCCGTACTTGAGAGGCTCGACACCCCCGAGCAGATCGGAGACGTTCACCCCGAGAATATGGAGATCGTTGATGCTCGGCGGGTGCGGGATCCCGCGGATGCCGTTCGGGCCACCGATCTCGTCGGTGTTACGGGCGGTGATGCGGATGATCTCGCCGAAGCCCAGCGTGACGATCGCCAGATAGTCACCGCGCAGCCGCAGCGTCGGAGCACCCAGCGTGACACCCGACAGCGCGCACAGCGCGATGCCGACCAGCATGATGACCCAGAAGTTCCAGCCGAGCCTGGTGCCGATCAACGCCATCGCGTAACCGCCCACGGCGTAGAACGCGACGAAGCCCAGGTCGAGCAGGCCCGCCTGACCGACCACCACGTTCAGGCCGATCGCCAGGATCACATAGGTCCCGATGGGGAAGAACAGAATGCTCGCCCAGTCGGTGTCGGGCGACATGAAGCTGCCGATGCTGTCCGACGGCAACAGCAGAGCCGCGACGATCAGCAGCAGGTAGACGATCCAGCGCTGCCAGGCCGGAGTGTTCAACCAGCGATCGTGCGCGACATCGCCGAAATGACCAAGTCCGGTACGGAAACGTGCCAGGGGATTCTTCTGGTTCATGCGCGCGCCTGCTGAAGTGATTCACCGAGGATTCCGGTGGGACGGAACATCAGGACGAGGATGAGGATGACGAAGGAGATCACGTGCTTCCAGTCGGAGCCGAAGAAGATGGCTCCATAGTTCTCCACCAGACCCAGGGCGATACCGCCGACCAGAGCGCCGCGCAGGTTGCCGATACCGCCCAGGACCGCCGCGGTGAACGCCTTGATCCCGAAGAGGAACCCGATGAAGTAGTTCGTGTTCTCATAGGAGATCAGATAGAGGGCACCGGCCACACCGGCCATTCCACCGCCGATGAGGAACGTCATCCGGACGATCTTGTTGATGTCGACGCCCATCAGAACGGCCGCCTCGGGGTTCTGCGCGGTGGCGCGAATCCCTCGGCCGATCTTCGTACGATTCACGAGGGCGTCGAGCGCGATCATCATACCGATGGCCGCCACGATGACCAGCACCTGGTCCACCCGGACCGAGAAGCCGAAGAGCTTGAAAAGCTCGGTCCGCTCCATCAGCCGGGGCAGACCCATCTGGATCCGGCCCTGCTCCGGACGGTTGAACACCTTCGGGATGACCAGGAGCGCGAACAGCTCCTGCAAGAAGATCGAGGCGCCGATCGCCGAGATCAGGGCCGCCAGCCGGGAGGCACCGCGATTACGGAGCGGCCGGTAGGCGATCCGCTCCAACGCCATCGCCGTGCCCGCCGAAGCCAGCATGCCGGCCAAGATCATCGCCACGATGATGCCGACCAACGCGATACCGGTCAGTGGCGAGTTGATACCCAGCACGAACGGCACGAACATCGCACCGAAAGTTCCGATCATGAACACTTCGGAATGCGCAAAGTTGATGAGCCGCAGCACGCCGTACACCATGGTGTAGCCGAGCGCGATCAGGGCGTAGATCGAGCCGAAGGCAAGGCCGTCGATCGTCGCCGGCCAGAACTGATTGATGAAGTCATTGAGCACTAGGGTTTACCACTTCTAGCGGGGGTCGCCTGCACTGCCGGTAGCACACCGCTTCCAGCAGAAGCTCGTGGACTCTGATGGAAGTACGCAAGAAGCGGGAACGCATCGCGGCGTTCCCGCTCCCCGCGCGTCAACTACCTGATCTTTCCTTCAAACTACCGGCTCAGCCCAGCTTGGCCTCGGCAGCCTTGCCCAGCAGGCCGATGGCGCCATCCTTGACCTGGTAGATGTAGATGTCCTTCGCCGCGACCTCACCGTTGGCCTCGAACTTGATCTGCTTCGAGACACCCGCGAGGTCGACCGTGGAGATGAACGCGTTGATCTTGTCGGTCGTGGTGTTGCCGGCCTTGACCGCCTCGACGAAGACCGTGGCCGCGTCATAGCCCTCGGCAGCGTAGATCGCCGGGTCGGCGCTGTAAGCAGCCTTGTAGGTGTCGGCGAAGGCCTTCACCTTGGCGTCGGTGACATCCGGGGTCGCGATGTAGCACGGGCAACCCACGAGAGCGCCCTCGGCGTTCTCCGCACCGGCACCGTCGATGAGGCCCTTGTCCAGCGAACCGTCGCCGGACAGGAACTTCGCGTCCTTCACACCCTTGTCACGGAGCTGCTTGAGCAGGTTGCCGCCCGCGGCGTAGTAACCACCGAAGAAGATCGCGTCAGGCTTGGCAGCCACGACCTTGTTCACGACAGAGGAGAAGTCGCTCTCAGCCGGGTCGAGCGAGTCGTTCTCCAGCTTCACGCCCTTGTCCGTGAGCGTCTTCCTGACGACATCGGCCAGCGGCTTGCCGTACTCGGACTTGTCGTCGATGACGAAGACGTTCTTCGCAGCGACGCCGTCCGCGATGAAGTTGGCGATACCGGGGCCCTGGACGCTGTCGCTCGGGAGAACCCGGTGCCAGTACTTCCAGCCGTTCGTCGCCAGCGCGGCGTTGGTGGCGGATGCCGAGATGCTCGGGATCATCGCCTCTTCCAGCACCGGTGCCACCTGAGCGGACTCACCCGAGAACGCCGGGCCGATCATACCGACGATCTTGTCGGTATTGATGGCCTGCTGCGCCAGACCAACGGCCTTGGAGCCGTCTCCCTGGCTGTCGTACTGGACCATCTCGATCTTCACGGGCGGGTTGGTCTTGTTGTACTCGTCAATGACGAGCTTCGCACCATTCCTGGGCGGAATGACGATGCCGGACTGTGCACCGGTGAGGTCACCCATGAATCCAAGCTTGATGGTGCCCCCGGCCGCGGCGCTGGAGCTACCGGTTTCCGGGGCGGCCTCCGTGCCTCCTCCGTCTGAGCAGGCAGCGAGACCGAGGGTGAGCGCCAGACCGGCGGCGAGCACTCCACCGAGGCGTGCAGACTTAGGCCGCAAGGTTGCCTTCCTTTCGCCCAGTCCCTCGTCAGGACCGAGTTCACAGATGACCTCCCCTGGCGGGGTGGCCAGGAGGTTGTGTCGGTTAGTACAGCTAGCGGATGTCACGGGTCGATACAGGACGGCCCGCCGTTGCTGTTTCGTTATTACACCGATCCTTTTCGGCTATCAGACACAAAAGCCATGGTCACTGGCGACCTCATGCGACCTAGAGAGATCACTCCATGTACGCGAAGCCACACTCAGCACAACGACCAAAGGGCCCGACAAGCCGTCCCACAGGAAAAATCACCAGCGCACCGCGAAAGCAAAAGGCGACAAAACGCCACAAATCAAACCTCTGAAGCCCCAGCGGCACCGGTCGTCGGCCCCGACATCTCGGCGACCACGACCTCGGCCACCTGACGCATGCTCAACCTGCGATCCATTGACGCCTTCTGAATCCACCGAAACGCCTGCGGCTCACTCCACCCATGCCGCTCCATGAGCAACCCCTTGGCCCGCTCGACCAGCTTGCGCGTCTCCAGCCGCTCCGAAAGAGTCCCGACCTCCCGCTCCAGCGCGGCCATCTCCTCATGCCGGCTGACCGCCATCTCGATCGCGGGCACGAGATCCGACTTGGTGAACGGCTTCACCAGATACGCCATCGCCCCGGCGTCCCTGGCCCGCTCGACCAGATCCCGCTGCGAGAAGGCCGTGAGAATCAGACATGGCGCGATCCGCTGCGACACGATCTGCTCGGCGGCCGAGATCCCGTCCAGGATGGGCATCTTCACATCCAGGATCACCAGATCGGGCCGGTGCTCCAACGCCATCTTGACCGCGGTCTCCCCGTCCCCGGCCTCCCCGACGACGGCATACCCGTCCTCCTCCAGCATCTCCTTCAGGTCGAGGCGGATCAGTGCCTCGTCTTCCGCGATCACCACTCGCCGCTGCGTACTCACGAGCAAGAGAGTACCGACGTCCGCTAGATTGGGACCACGTCGGCGCCGTCAACTGATTGCCATCAGCTAGGCTGCACGACAAGTGTTTTGGAAAATCCGGACAAGTCCGGATTCCTGCCCCGGTACCCCAATTGGCATGAGGGAGCGGATTCAAAACCCGTACAGTGTGGGTTCGAGTCCCACCCGGGGCACAAGAAGAGCCGCCCGACCTGAAGTCGGGCGGCTCTATCGTTTTCGGCACCATCCGTAGCGACTTCAAAACTGTCGGTAGCGCTTGGCATGGTTGCCTCATGCACTCCCGCGAAACAGTCGACCGTGCACTCCGGCTCTCGGCTCTCGGGCTGGTTGATCGTGAAGTCGCCAAACTGTGCGGCGTCTCTCTGGGGGCCGTACAGAAATGGCGGACACGGACACGCCGGACAAGTCAGGACGAGGATCTCAGGAGACACCATTCATGTCCTCGCTGTCACGGCCAGACGCTTGACTTCGAGGCCTATTCCTACCTGCTCGGTCTCTACCTCGGTGACGGTCATATCTTGCTGTGCAAGAAGGGCGTCTACCAGCTCTCGCTGGCATGCTGTGGCACCTGGCCCGGATTAATAGAAGCGGCGGCAAAAGTCATGTCAGCGGTTATGCCGACCTCATCCGTCAGCCGCCGCCGGCATCCGGGCTGGACGGAGGTCAAAAGCTACTCCAAGCACTGGGCCTGCCTGTTCCCTCAGCACGGTCCCGGCCGGAAGCACGAACGAAAAATCACACTGGAAAGCTGGCAGCGTGAGATCGTCGCGGCGAACCCGGGCAACCTCGTTCGAGGACTGATGCACTCGGACGGGTATCGCGGCGTGAATCGCGTCCGTCGCCATTTCAACGGCAGTGACCACTGGTACGAGTATCCGCGCTATCTCTTCGTGAACGAGTCCCGGGACATCCTTGACCTCTGCGGGGAGGCGCTCGATCTCCTGGGGGTGGCGTGGCGCTATTCCAAACCCAACACCATCTCCGTGGCCAAGCGGGGAGCGGTTGAGCGGTTGGACGAGTTCGTGGGGCCGAAGTACTGAGGTGGTGGGGCGAGAGGGATTCGAACCCCCTCAGTCGAAACACCTGATTTACAGTCAGGCCCGGCTCTCCAGCTCCGGCGCCGCCCCGTGGTGGCGATTTCAGGATGGTCTTTCGCCGGCGCGCGCGGCAACGGGTTTTCCGGGTTGGCCTTCGGCTGCCCCGCACTGCTCTGCTCTGTCCTCCATCGCCTTGCATCGTCTTGCCTCGCCCTACCCTGCTCCACCCTGCCTCGCCCCGCCCTGCTCTGTCCCGCCCTGCCCCGCTCCGCCCTACCCTGCTCTGTCCCGCCCCGCCCTACCCTGCTCCGTCCCGCTCCGCCCCGCCCCGCCCTGCGCTGTGCTGCCTCGCCCGGTGGGATGAGGCGCGTCTTCGTACGCGGTGCAGGAGAGGCGAGTTCGCCGGGGCGGTGTCCGGTGGGTGCGCGGGGGCGGCGGTGGGCGGGCAAGTAGGTTGCTCGGAAGACGGTTTATCGAAAGGTGGCGGCGTGGAGGCGACGGGGAACGGCCGGGATTGCCGGAGCGGGGTCTCGGTGGTCCTTCCCGGGGGTGTGGCTCCGGCGGTCCTTTCGGGAGGTGTGGCCCCGGCGGCCCTTGCGGGGAGGGTGAGGCTGAGCGGGCACGGGGTGGTGCTGCGGGAGTGGGAGGAGGGTGATCTGGCGGCGATGGTCGGGTTGTTCGACGACCCCGATGTGGCCTACTGGACGCCGTTGGTCTCGCCGTTCGATCTGGAGGCCGCGCGGGTCTATCTGAAGCGGGCTCAGGAGAGGCGGGCGGCGGGAAAGCGGGTTCAGCTCGCCGTCACCGTCGATGGGGGCGAGCCGATGGGCGAGGTGTTGCTGATGTTGAGCGAGCTGAACCTGGATGTCGCGGAGATCGGTTATGCCGTGGGGGCGGCGTACCGGGGGCGGGGGCTGGCCGCACGGGCGGTGCGGGTGATGACGGGTTTCGCTCGTGACACCGTGGGTGTCTCGCGGTTGTTGCTGGAGATCGAGGCCGAGAATGCCGCGAGCGCGGGGGTGGCTCGGGCGGCCGGCTATCGCCTGACGGAGGCGCCGCCGATCCCGGCCGAGGAGAAGGGGCGCCGGATCTCCTTGCAGACGTGGGAGTACGACCAGGCGTCGATCGGGGTCGGTCCGCGCGGGTGAGGTGGACGCCGTCGGCTCGTGGGGGTGGGTGGACGGCGTCGATCTGGCGGTGCCCGTAGAGGGTCGTCCGGTGGGATCAGGGGGCTGGGGCCGTGACCGGGTCCCTCGCCTTTTGTAAAGGCGAGGGGTGTGCCGGGCGGCTGGGGGGTTCGGTGTGGATCCGGCCGTTCGGGCGGGGTGGTGGTCGTGGTCTGACGGTGGTCTCTGGGTGGTTTCTACCAGCCGGCTGGTTTGTTGACCTTCCAGGAAAGGGGCCACGCGCCGTTTTTGTTCGTGTAGAGCTGAATGACGACGAATTCACTCTCGTATGAGCTGATTGTTCGAGTGGTCCACACCCCGTTGCACTCTTTGGCGGTCGGAGAGTCGGGGTCGCCCAGCAGATGAATGCTCATTCTGGCGCAGTAGCCGTCGCCGGGGCCTGTGTCGATCAGCTGCGCCTTTACCGTTGCCGTGTAGTACGGTTTCCCCGCTTTCTTACTCCAGATGACGAAGCCGTTCCGTATCCTGGCCACGACCTTTCCGTTCACCGTGAAGGATTTGTCGGGAAAGCGGACGGTCGCGGTGGTGCCGGCGGTGTTCGCCCATGCGGCCGATGGTGCCACGAGAAACGCCGACAGCATCGCTCCGGCAACGAGCGCGCCTTTCCAGGTTTTTCCCACGAACGTGCCTCCCGTATGAGGTGCTTGTGTAAATTCGCCCTATAGGCGACCCCGTTTCGCAAGTCAGGCTATACAACAATTTATGCCAAATAAAGGGAAATACGATGTTTATGGTGTCGTGTGCCTGGGGTAAGGAGGCGGCCTCTCCCCCGGGCCTGTCGATCCCCTGTTGAGGGATCCGACCCTTATCGGATGACCCGGCCCTGACCGGAAGCCCTCCCCGCCGGTGGAACGGCCGGCGAGAGCCGGGGTGGCGTGTCCCTGTCGGCAAGGCCGCTCCGGGGACCGATCCCATGTCGCCCGGAGCCCTCCAGGCAGACGTCACCTCACCGAACAGCCGCCGCGGGCCCCGTGAAGGCTCCGCGAGACCCGGGGAGAGCCCTGGAAAGCCCGGGGAGAGGTCTGGAAAGCCCGGGGAGAGGTCTGGAAGGCCCTGAGAGGCACCGGCTTCCCGGGCCACCCCACGTCAGGGGGCGGGACGAACCGCGGCCGGCCTCTTCGCCATTGGCCGCGGACGAGGTTGAGGCCGGACGTGCCCGGAGGGGATCCGGTGACTTGAGCGCCTGCTGGGCGTTCTGCTCCACCAGCAGCACCGTGGTGCCACGACGGTTGATCTCCGCGATGACGACCTCGCCGCCTTCTCGAGACGAGACGAGTAAGTCCGATGTGATCAGTGGTCGTAGGCGATCAGCGAGCGGGTGACCGGGGCTCCGGTCTTGTTGTTGTGCCAGATTGCCGCGGCCATCGCCAGGATGCGCTGGGCGACGCGGACGGCGACGCCCTCGAAGGTCCGTCCGCCGTGTTGTTCCAGGTCGAGTTGGCCTTTGAGAGTGTCGTTGACCGACTCGATGAGCTGGCGGACCTTCTTGAGCATTGGCTCGCCGTGCCGCTGTTTCTCCCGCTTGCGGGAGGGACACAGCAGGTCGATGCCGTGGGCGGCGAGTTCCTTCTCAAAAGGCTTGGAGGCGAAACCCTTGTCGCAGATGAGCAGAATGCCCTCGCGTTCGGCGATCAGGCCGGCATCGACCTCGAGCATCGCGGCCAGCACCTCCCGCTCGCCGATCTTCGGGTTGGCCAGCGCCCATAAGATCGGCATGCCGGTCGGGGTGCACACCAGATACAGCCGCAGGCCCCCAGAGAGCAATGATCGAAACCTGTGGATCTGCCGGGGAGGGGTGTACCTTCCCGGATCATCCGATGATGGTTTCGAGATAAGGCCGACGTTGGCGCGTCGGTCGGGAAGGCACACCCGTGCCGCTCACCGTAGTGCCCGAACCGCCCGCTGACGACAGCTCATCGACGGCCGCCGCCTCCTCGTTGATCGATGAGATCGTCCGTGAGGGCGCCCGTAAGATGCTGGCCGCCGCGTTGCAGGCCGAGGTGGACGCCTACATCGCCGCCTTCGCTGACGAGCGCGATGCGGCCGGTCGCCGTCTGGTGGTGCGTAACGGCTCCCATCAGCCGCGCGAGATCCTCACCGCGGCCGGCGCGATCGAGGTCACGGCCCCGCGCGTCAACGACAAGCGCATCGACGAGCAGACGGGTGAGCGTCAGCGGTTCTCCTCATCGATCCTGCCGGCCTGGGCGCGTAAGACCCCGCAGGTCAGCGAGGTGTTGCCGCTGTTGTACCTGCACGGCCTGTCCTCGGGCGATTTCATCCCCGCGCTGGGCCAATTCCTCGGCTCGACCGCGGGCCTGTCCGCGCCGGTGATCACTCGTCTGACCGAGACCTGGAAGGGCGAGCAGCGCGCGTTTGCCGCCCGCGACCTGTCCGGCGCCGACTACGTCTACCTGTGGGTCGACGGCATCCACGTCAACATCCGGCTGGAGGAGCACAAGCTGTGCCTGCTGGTGATGATCGGGGTGCGCGCTGATGGCCGCAAGGAACTCGTCGCGCTGAGCGACGGCTATCGGGAGTCGGCTGAGTCGTGGGCCGATCTGCTGCGCGATGCCAAAAGGCGCGGGATGCGGGCGCCGGTGCTGGCGATGGGGGACGGTGCGCTGGGGTTCTGGTCCGCGCTTCGGGAGGTGTTTCCGCAGGCCAGAGAGCAGAGGTGTTGGTTTCACAAGATCGCTAATGTGCTGGGGGCGCTGCCGAAGTCCGCTCACCCCGCAGCGAAGAAGGCCCTGGCCGAGATCTGGAACGCCGAGGACAAAAACCATGCCCAGGCCGCGGTCAAGGGCTTCCAGGCCGCCTACGGCGCCAAGTATCCCAAGGCCGTGACCAAGGTGGTCGACGACCTCGAGGAGCTGCTCGCCTTCTATGACTTCCCGGCCGAGCACTGGGTGCACCTACGCACGACCAACCCGATCGAGTCGACCTTCGCCACCGTCCGGCACCGCACCAAGGTCACCAAGGGGCCCGGCTCACGCGCTGCCGGGCTGGCCATGGCGTTCAAGCTGATCGAGTCCGCCCAGGCCCGCTGGCGCGCGGTCAACGCCCCTCATCTGGTCGCGCTGGTCCGCGCCGGGGCGACCTTCACCGGCGGCAAGCTCGTCGAACGACCCGACGACCACGTCCCATCCGCAGCCGCTTAAAAGATCTTGATCCACAGGTATTGACGATTGCTCGCCCCAGAAGAACCGGGAGTGTGAGGCGCAGTAGCCATAGCCGGCCCAGCCGGCCAGGTTCGAGCGCTGCACGGTTGGGCGCGACATCCCGCACGGCACCGGTGTGGAGTCAACGATCCAGTGGTTGTCGAACCAAAAGTCGCTGTCGGTGGCCAGCTCCCGGATCATCTGCTTGACCAGGGGCAATGCCGCGCGCAGGCGTTTGTTGTAGCCCGACTGCTGCGGCAGGTACGGGAACATGCCGGACAGGTGCGTGCGGGCGAAGCGCAGCCAGCGGGCCTCGGAGTGGTGACCGAGCAGCGCCTGGGCCACCGCTAGGCAGACGAGCTCGGAGTCGCTGAGCAGCGGCGGCCTGCCCATCGATCGGCTTCCTCCGATCTTGTCGTCGATCTTCACATATAGTGCGGTCAAGAGGGTGTTCAGGTCTTGCGTCACAACATGATCTTGAACGCCCTCTCTTCATGCCCGGTCACCGGCCCCAGACATCGGACTTACTCGTCGAGGGCCGGCAGGCGGCGAGGCGTCTCCTTCGAGATCTCTCGGAAGAGCGCGTGGACCGGGAACGCGGTGGTCGCCGTCGTGGTCATACACCCGTGCCATCCGGCCGGACGGCTGCCGTACCGGCGGTTGTCGGCCGTCTCGGCGGGCCGGGGGCCCGGCCGGTGTGCCGGGCGCGCTGTTCGATCTGACGATGTATGTCGGTGAGTGCGGGGCGGGTACGCCATACGAGCACGGGGCCACCGCCGAAGCGATGACCCCGTGGGGACGAGCGTGTCAGGCGGGGTTCGAGACCGCCGAACCGATGGTGTGGACGCGCAGCGCGTTGGTGGAGCCGGCCGTCCCGGGAGGGGATCCGGCGACGATGACGACCTTGTCGCCCTTCTCGAAGCGGGAGTTGGCCAGCAGCGAGGCCTCGACCTGGCGGACCATGTCGTCGGTGTGGTGGACGAACGGCACCTCGAAGGTCTCCACGCCCCAGATCAGCGCGAGCTGGTTGCGGATCTCGGGGGCGGAGGTGAAGGCCAGCAGCGGGATCGGCGAGCGATAGCGGGCCAGGCGGCGGGCGGTCTCACCGGACATGGTGAACGCCACCAGCGCCTTGGCGCCGACGATGGCGCCGACCTCGGCCGCGGCACGGGCGATGGCGCCGCCGGTGGTCTCCGGCAGCCGGTCGAGGCTGTGGGTGGCCTGCAGCGAGGTCTTCTCCGCGGTCGTGGCGATGCGGCTCATCGTCTCGACGGCCGCGATCGGGTAGTTGCCGACCGAGGTCTCACCGGAGAGCATGACCGCGTCGGCGCCGTCCATGACGGAGTAGGCGACGTCGGAGGCCTCCGCGCGGGTGGGGCGCGGGGCGGTGATCATCGATTCGAGCATCTGGGTGGCGACGATGACCGGGCGGGCCTTCTCGCGGCACAGCTCGATGGCGCGCCTCTGCACGATGGGCACCTCTTCGAGGGGCAGCTCGACGCCGAGGTCGCCGCGGGCGACCATGATGCCGTCGAAGGCCTCGACGATCGCCGGGAGCCGCTCGACGGCCTGCGGCTTCTCGATCTTGGCGAGCAGCGGGAGGCGGATGCCCTCCTGCTCCATGATGTTGCGCACCACGTCGGCGTCGGAGGGACGGCGGACGAAGGAGAGGGCGATCATGTCGCAGCCGGTGCGCAGGGCCCAGCGCAGGTCGGTCTCGTCCTTGTCGGTGAGGACCGGGGCGCTGACGTTGACGCCCGGCAGGTTGATGCCCTTGTTGTCGGAGATCATTCCGCCGACGAGCACGCGGGTGGTGACGCGCTGGCCGTCGACGCCGGTCACCTCCAGGTGGACGCGGCCGTCGTCGACGAGGATGCTGTCGCCGGGGCTGACGTCCTTGGGGAGGCCGAGGTAGGTCGTGGAGACCTGCTCACGGTTGCCGGGAAGGTCTTCGGTGGTGATGACGAAGACGTCGCCGAAGCCGAGGCGGACGGGCCCCTCCTCGAATCTACCGACCCGGATCTTGGGGCCCTGTAGGTCGGCGAGCACGCCTACGCCACGACCGAGCTCGGCGGCAGCCTCCCTCACCCTGTCGTAAACCTCCTTGTGCAGCTCATGGCTGCCATGGCTGAGGTTGAAACGGGCCACGTCCATACCCGCCACGATGAGTTCGCGGAGGCGTTCGGGAGAGGAGGTGGCGGGGCCGAGGGTGCAGACGATTTTCGCGCGACGAGTCACGGATCCCACCCTAATTGGTACAGACCACTGGGTTGTGACGTTAGTCATGACGGCGATAAAAAACTGGGTTACATAAAGCTACCCCTGGTGAACGGGAGGTGGCCGATCGGTTCCGGCCTTCCGACGGGGATGCGGGCGGCGTCTCCACAGGTGACCGAGCCAGGAGACGAGCACGAGGATCACCACGCCGAGGCGTACCAGGTTCGTGTGCTCCTCGGGATAGACGATCCCCTCGATGTAGTGGTCGATGAACCCGCCGGGGGGCAGCCCCCGCTCTCCCGCGTTGCGCCTGCCCCAGTCTTCCGCGACGGTCAGGGGGCATTCGACGCCGGTCACGACGGAGGTGAGCCCCCATGCCGCGACGGCCAGGTGTGCCCAGATCAGGCGCGGCCACCGCCAGGCGAGGAACCCGCCGACGGCCATGAAGACCAGGAAGAGGAAGTGCACCACCATCGCGGCTTCCCCGATGAGGCGATAGCCCATGACACGACCGTAGATCCTGACCGGGGCCTCTGTCGCCCGTTCTCCGGGCGGTACTTCGCGGGCCGGTCCGGGCGGTGGCGGGTAAGGGTGATTTTGGCGTATCCAGACTCGGGCGTGACCTGCGAGGCCCCCTGTCTCCGCCGCCGGCGCGATCGTCCGGCCGTCGCCCCACCCGGGCCGCCGTCCCCCGCCACCGAACCGGCTGTGTCACTGAGCCGGCTGTGTCACTGAGCCGGCGGGCCGCTGCCGCCGATCGCCGGGCCGGCGATCGCCGGGCCGCCGGCCGCCCGGGGCCGGGCGGCCGGTCACGGAGCGCTCAGCTGACCGGCTTCCCGCCGGAGGGCTTGTCGGCCTTCGCCGACGGGTTGCGGATCGCGACCTTGGACGCCGCGTAGGCGTCGGCGATGCCGCGGCCGTAGAAGCCGTTGTCCGCCTTGGAACCGTTGCAGACCTGGGCGATCTCCTGGCCCTCGAGGTGGTAGACGTACTTGCGCGGCGAGGGGCAGGCTTCCTTCTTGGCCGTGGAGTAGAGCAGGCGCTGGACCTCGTCGGGAGACATGGTGACGCCGCCCTTGCCGGGCTTGCCGAAGCGGCTGATCAGGATGGCCGCGACGCCGGTGGCGTGCGGGGCGGCCATGGAGGTGCCGGCGAGATACTGGTAGTAGGCGCAGGTGCCGTTCGCGCAGTCGCGGACGACCGAGGGGCTCAGCGGCTCGCCGCTCGCGGAGAGCAGCCCCTGGCCGCGGAGGACGCGCTCGGGCGCCGCGGCCAGGACGGTCCTGGTGACGTCGGCCTTATTGCCGCCGTCGTACTCGTCGCCGCCGGGCGCCGCCAGGTCGGTCTGCTCGGTGCCGTAGTCGGAGTAGTAGGCCTTGCGCTTGGTCGGGCCGACCGCCGACACCGAGATGACGCCCTTGGATTCGGCGGGGACGTTGAGACAGGAGTTGTCGATCTTACGGACGCGCTCGGTGTCGGACGGGTAGTCGGGGCTGGTCGCGTCGGACGTGGGCCTGCCGAGGTCGGTGGAGCCGTTGCCGAGGGCGCTGATCAGGGTGACGCCCCGCTTGCGGGCGTAGTCGAGGGCGCGCTGCATGCCGGTGATGACGCCGCGCTGTTCGAGTTGCTCGGCCTTGGAGTCGGCGGGGTTGGACGCGCAGTTGAACAACCACGGGTCGACGTAGTAGCTCATGTTGACCACGTCGATGCCGACGTCGGCGGCGTAGGTGAGCGCGTCGAGGCTGGGCTTGAGGAAGAACAGGCCGGAGTCCTGACCGGCGCGCAGGTTCACCAGGGACACCCCCGGGGCGACCCCGGCGACGCCCAGGCCGTTGACGGGCGAGCCGATGGTGCTGGCCACGTGGGTGCCGTGGCCGTCGTCGTCCCAGTCGGCCGGGTCCTTGCAGCCGGGGAACTCGCAGGGGCCGTCGAGGGTTTTCCCGTTGGGATCGTTGGGACGGTCGGTCACGAAGTTGCGGCTCAGCGACTGGTTGAAGTTGGGGGCGATGTCGGGGTGCTGCCCGTCCACGCCGGTGTCGATGATGCCGACCAGCACCTTCTTGCTGCCGGGGGCGGTGGCGTAGGAGCCTTCGGCGGTGGCGCCGATCATCTTCATGTCCCACTGCCGCCCGGCCAGCGGCTCCGCGCCCGAGGACAGCTTGACCCCCGGGATGTCCGACGCGCTCCCCCTGGCCGGGGCGGCCACGGCGTCCGAGGCGGCGAACCCGATCTCACGGTCGGAGGAGACGCCCGCGACGGCGGCGCTGGCCGCCAGGCTCTCGATGAAGCGGGAGCCCGGGCCTCTGGCCACGATGTATCCCAGTTTGGCCTCGGTGGACAACGCGGTGCCGCCGTCTTTCCCGATCGCGGCGAGCGCCCGGTCCTTCGCACCGTCGGCGTAGAAGACCAGATAGTCGCGGGTCTGCCCGGTGGTGGCCGTGGCCCCGCCTGTCAGGGTGCCGGCGGTGAGGGTTGCCGCCAGAGCGATCATTGTCGCCGCGCCCGTAAGGCGTCTGGTCCCGCGATTCATCAATCCTCCGCACCTGGGCCGACCAAGGGAAACCACCGTTAAGGCATGCGACCGGCCAAATAATCCGCCCGCCGGTACCGCCCCCATCACCGTACGGCAGGAAAAGCGATACCGGTGTTGCCGGTACGGCATGCATGCCGTACCGGCAACACCGGCGATGTCGTCAGACCAGGGGCCGGGCCGTCGGTGGGATCGCGACCGGCAGGGCCGTCTGACCGGTGAGGTAGCGGTCGGCGGCCGAGGCTGCGGAGCGGCCCTCGGCGATCGCCCACACGATCAGCGACTGGCCGCGGCCGATGTCACCGGCGACGAACACGCCGTCCACGGAGGACATGTAGCCCCTGTCGCGGGCGACGTTGCCCCTGGCGTCGAAGAACTCGTCTCCGGCGTCCTGGGCCAGCTCCCGCAGCAGGCCGTTCTTCTCCGGGCCGACGAAGCCCATCGACAGGGCGACCAGCTCGGCCGGGATCTCCCGCTCGGTTCCGGGAATCGGCGCGAACCCCGCTCCGGGGCCCTCCACCTCGACCAGGCGAAGCGCCCGGACATTGCCCTCGGCGTCGCCGACGAACTCGGTGGTGGAGACCGCATAGACCCGGTCGCCGCCGCCCTCGGCCAGTTCCTCGTGAGCGCTCTCCATCTTGAACAGCATGGGGAACGTGGGCCACGGCTGGCTGCCGGGGCGCTCCTCCGGGGGACGGGGCATGATCTCCAGCTGGGTGATCGACGCGGCGCCCTGGCGGATCGCGGTGCCGATGCAGTCGGCCCCGGTGTCGCCGCCGCCGATCACGACGACGTGCTTGCCCTCGGCGCTGATCGGGGAGACGGTGTAGTCGCCCTCCTGGACCTTGTTGGACGGGGGGAGGTACTCCATCGCCTGGTAGATGCCCGCCAGGTCTCGTCCGGTGACGGGCAGGTCGCGCCACTGGGTGGCTCCGCCCGCCAGGACGATCGCGTCGTACTCCTCGCGGAGCCGGGCCGCGGTGATGTCGACGCCGACGTTGACGCCGGTGCGGAACTCGGTGCCCTCGGCCCGCATCTGCGCGAGCCTCCGGTCGATGTGCCGCTTCTCCATCTTGAACTCGGGGATGCCGTAGCGGAGCAGACCGCCGATCCGGTCGGCGCGCTCGAACACCACCACGTCGTGCCCGGCCCGGGTGAGCTGCTGGGCGGCGGCCAGGCCGGCGGGGCCCGAGCCGACGACCGCGACCTTCTTGCCGGTCTTCGAGGCCGGGGGCCGGGGGGTGACCCAGCCCTCGGCGAAGGCCCGGTCGATGATCTCGACCTCGACCCGCTTGATCGCGACCGGGTCGGAGTTGATGCCGAGCACGCACGCCGCCTCGCACGGAGCCGGGCACAGGCGGCCGGTGAACTCCGGGAAGTTGTTGGTGGCGTGCAGGCGCTCGATGGCCTCCTGCCAGTCGTCGCGGTAGACCAGGTCATTCCATTCGGGGATGAGGTTCCCGAGCGGGCAGCCGTTGTGACAGAACGGGATGCCGCAGTCCATGCAGCGTGCGGCCTGCTTGGTCAGTTCCGGCTTGGGGAAGTCCTGGTAGACCTCCCGCCAGTCGCGGATGCGGACGTCCACCGGGCGGCGGGCCGGCAGCTCGCGTTCGTGAGTGAGGAAACCCTTAGGGTCAGCCATCGTCGTACCCCCCTAATCCTGAGCAGTCTGGTGAGCGCGGCCGGTGGCGGCCTGGATCGGTGTCGGTGTCGTTCGCGGACGGCCGGGATCGCCGATACGCGGCGGCATGGGCGTCATCCCTGGACCGCCGCGGCCATGACGGCCTCGTCGATGTCGCGGCCTTCGAGCCGGGCGGATTCGGCGGCCTTCAGGACCCGCTTGTAGTCCGTCGGCATGATCTTGCTGAAGCGAGACGGATCCCAGTCGGCGAGAAGCGCCTTGGCCACCGTGGAGCCGGTCTCCGTCATGTGCGCCTCGACGATCTCCCGCAGCGCCTCGGATTCGGCCTCGGTCAGCGTCTCGATCTCCACCATCTCGCGGTTGACCCGTTCGAGGTTGAGGTCGAGCAGGTAGGCGAGGCCGCCGGACATGCCCGCCGCGAAGTTGCGTCCGGTCGGGCCGAGGACGACGACCTTGCCGCCCGTCATGTACTCGCAGCCGTGGTCGCCGACGCCCTCGACGACCGCGGTGGCGCCGGAGTTGCGGACGCAGAACCGCTCTCCCATGACGCCCCTGACGAACGCCTCACCGGAGGTCGCGCCGTACAGGCCGACGTTCCCGGCGATGATGTGACCTTCCAGCGGGGCCTCGTCGTGCGGCTGGACCGTGATCCGGCCGCCTGACAGGCCCTTGCCGAGATAGTCGTTGGCGTCGCCGGTCAGCCGTAGCGTGATGCCCTTCGGCACGAAGGCGCCGAAGGAGTTGCCCGCCGAGCCGGTGAAGCGGATGTCGATGGTGTTGTCGGGCAGGCCCTCGCCGCCGTACCGCTTGGTGACCTCGTGCCCGAGCATCGCGCCGACCGTGCGGTTGACGTTGCGGATGGGCAGGTCGAGCGTGACCCGGCGGCCGTTCTTGAGCGCGCCCTCCGCGAGCTGGATCAGGGTGTGGTCCAGTGCCTTGGCCAGACCGTGGTCCTGGCCTTGGACACGGCGGAACGCGGCGCCCTCGGGCAGTTCCGGCTGGTGCAGGATCGGCGCCAGGTCCAGGCCGCCGGCCTTCCAGTACTGCTCGGCCGAGGTGGTGTCCAGCATCTCGGCGTGGCCGACGGCCTCGTCGAGGCTGCGGAAGCCCAGCGCGGCGAGGTGCTCGCGGATCTCCTCGGCGACGAACTCGAAGAAGGTGACCACGAACTCGGGCTTGCCGGTGAACCGCTTGCGCAGTTCGGGGTTCTGGGTGGCGACGCCGACCGGGCAGGTGTCCAGATGGCACACGCGCATCATCACGCAGCCGGAGACGACCAGCGGGGCGGTGGCGAAGCCGTACTCCTCCGCGCCGAGCAGCGCGGCGACGACCACGTCCCTGCCGGTCTTGAGCTGGCCGTCCACCTGCACGGTGATCCGGTCGCGCAGGCCGTTGAGCAGCAGCGTCTGCTGGGTCTCGGCCAGGCCGAGCTCCCAGGGTGCTCCCGCGTGCTTGAGCGAGGTCAGCGGGGAGGCGCCGGTGCCTCCGTCGTGGCCGGAGATGAGCACGACGTCCGCGTGGGCCTTGGACACGCCCGCCGCGACCGTGCCGACGCCGACCTCGGCCACGAGCTTGACGTGCACCCGGGCGGCGGGGTTGGAGTTCTTGAGGTCGTGGATGAGCTGGGCGAGGTCCTCGATGGAGTAGATGTCGTGGTGCGGCGGCGGCGAGATGAGGCCGACGCCGGGGGTGGAGTGCCTGGTCTTGGCGATCCACGGGTAGACCTTGTGGCCGGGCAGCTGGCCGCCCTCACCGGGCTTGGCGCCCTGGGCCATCTTGATCTGCAGGTCGTCGGCGTTGACGAGATACTCCGAGGTCACGCCGAAGCGGCCGGAGGCCACCTGCTTGACGGCGGAGCGCCGGGCGGGGTCGTTGAGCCGCTCGGAGTCCTCGCCGCCCTCGCCGGTGTTGGACTTGCCGCCCAGCTGGTTCATCGCGATGGCGAGGGTCTCGTGCGCCTCCATCGAGATGGAGCCGTAGGACATCGCGCCGGTGGAGAACCGCTTGACGATCTCGCTGACCGGCTCGACCTCGTCGATGGGGACCGGCTCGCGGACGCCTTCCTTGAATGTGAACAGGCCGCGCAGCGTCATCAGCCTCTCGGCCTGGGAGTCCACCAGGCTGGTGTACTCCTTGAAGACCTCGTAGCGGCGTGAGCGGGTGGCGTGCTGCAGCTTGAAGACGGTCTCGGGGTTGAACAGGTGCGGCTCGCCCTCGCGGCGCCACTGGTACTCGCCGCCGACGTCCAGGCGGCGGTGGGCGTTCTCGGCCCGCGGGTAGGCCCGCTGGTGGCGGAGCGCGACCTCCTGGGCGAGGATGTCGAAGCCGACGCCGCCCAGGCGGGAGGTCGTCCCGGCGAAGCAGCGGTCGATGACGTCCTGGCCGAGGCCGAGCGCCTCGAAGATCTGCGCGCCGGTGTAGGAGGCGACCGTGGACACGCCCATCTTGGACATGACCTTCAGCACGCCCTTGCCGTACGCCTTGATGAGGTTGCGCACGGCCTTGTGCCTGTCGATCGCCAGGACGCCGGAGGTGACCATGTCCTCGACGGTCTCGATGGCGAGGTAGGGGTTGATCGCGGCCGCGCCGTACCCGACGAGGAGCGCCATGTGGTGCGCCTCGCGGGCCTCGCCGGTCTCGATGACCAGGCCGACCCTGGTGCGGGTCTTCTCGGCGATCAGGTGGTGGTGGACCGCGCCGGTGAGCATCAGCGACGGGATCGGCGCCAGGACGTCGGAGGAGCCCCGATCGGAGAGCACGAGGACCCGCGCCCCGCCCCTGATCGCCTCGGAGGCCTCGGCGCAGATCTCCTCGATGCGGTGGAGCAGTGCCTCGCCGCCGCCCCTGACCTCGTACAGGCCGGAGATCACATGCGGGTGGAAGCCGGGCAGCGCGCCCTCGTCGTTGATGTGGATGATCTTCGCGAGCTCGTCGTTGTCGATCACCGGGTAGGGCAGCACGAGCTGGCGGCAGGAGACCGGCCCCGGGTCGAGCAGGTTTCCCTCGGGGCCGAGGGTGCTGGCCAGGGAGGTGACGAGCTCCTCGCGGATGGCGTCCAGCGGCGGGTTGGTGACCTGCGCGAACAGCTGGGTGAAGTAGTCGAACAGGAGCCGGGGCTTCTCGCTGAGCACCGCGACGGGACTGTCGGTGCCCATCGAGCCGATCGGCTCGGCGCCCACCTTGGCCATCGGCGACAGGATGATGCGCAGCTCCTCCTCGGTGTAGCCGAAGGTCTGCTGGCGCTTGATCAGCGCCTCGTGGGTCGGGATCTCGTGCGCGCGGGCGGGCAGTTCCTCGAAGCGGACCAGCCCGGCGTGCAGCCAGTCGGCGTAGGGCAGCTCGGCGGCCAGCTCGGCCTTGATCTCGTCATCTTCGATGATCTTGCCGAGTTCGGTGTCGATCAGGAACATCTTGCCGGGCTGCAGGCGGCCCTTGCGGACCACGTTCTCCGGCGCGATGTCGAGCACGCCCGCCTCGGAGGCCAGCACGACCAGGCCGTCCGCGGTGACCCAGAAGCGGCCGGGGCGCAGCCCGTTACGGTCGAGGACCGCGCCGACCAGGGTGCCGTCGGAGAAGGTGATCGAGGCCGGGCCGTCCCAGGCCTCCATGAGCGTGGAGTGGAACTCGTAGAACGCCCGCCGCGCGGGGTCCATCTCGGTGTGGCCCTCCCACGCCTCGGGGATCATCATCAGCACGGCGTGCGGCAGCTTGCGCCCGGCGAGGTGGAGAAGCTCCAGCGTCTCGTCGAAGGAGGCGGTGTCGGAACCGCTCGGGTCGCAGATCGGGAAGAGCCGCGACAGGTCGCCCGGGATGTTGGCGGTTTCCAGCATCGCCTCGCGGGCGCGCATCCAGTTGCGGTTGCCCTTGACGGTGTTGATCTCGCCGTTGTGGGCGATGAAGCGGTACGGGTGCGCCAGCGGCCAGGAGGGGAAGGTGTTGGTGGAGAAGCGCGAGTGGACCAGTGAGATCGCGGTCTCATAGCGCTCGTCGCTCAGGTCGGGGAAGAACGCCTCGACCTGCAGCGGGGTGAGCATGCCCTTGTAGACGATCGTCCGGGAGCTCAGCGAGGGGAAGTAGACGTCCACCTCGTGCTCGGCGCGCTTGCGCAGGCAGAAGGCCAGCCGGTCGAGTTCGAGGCCGCTCTCGCCGTTCGGGGAGGTCACGAACAACTGCCGGAAGAACGGCATCACCGCGCGGGCGCTGGGGCCGGGAAGCGTCTCCTCGATCGGGACGTCGCGCCAGCCGAGGACCGTCAGGCCCTCCTCGGCGGCGATCTCCTCGATCATCCGCACGCCGGTCTCGCGGGCCTCGGGGTCGCTGGGCAGGAAGGCCATGCCGACCGCGTAGGCGCCCGCCGGGGGCAGAGGAAGGTCCACCACCGCGCGGAGGAAGGTGTCGGGGATCTGCGTCAGGATCCCGGCTCCGTCGCCGGTGTCCGGTTCGCTTCCCTGGGCCCCTCGATGATCGAGATTGCACAGCGCGGTCAAGGCCTTCGCGACGATGTCGTGACTACGGCGTCCGGCGACATCCGCGACCATGGCGACACCGCAGGCGTCATGCTCGTGCGAGGGGTGGTACAGGCCCTGAGGCTCGGGAAAGCCGAGGTGGGCAGCAGGCATTGAATCCCTCCCGTCGTCTTGCTTCTTTGGAACAAGCAAAGGGACGACGTTGGCCCTGCTGCGTGGTGGGTAGACATTACCGTACCCTGCCGGAAACCTGCCTACCCGGTCCGAATCGCACGAATTTAGTGCGGGTTCGCCCCAGCTCATTGAACGCCGCAGCGTGGTGAGGCATTCCGGATAGGGGCTTTAGGGTGGCCCAATGGAACCGAGTGGCCCGATGGACCCGTTGACGGCGCTCGTCGCGCGCGCGGGAGTGGACGGCAGGCGACTGCGAAACGCGCTGGCGGCGCTGGGCGACGGACGCTGGTGGACACTGGCGGATCTGGTCCGGGAGACCGCGACGTCGCGGCGGACCGTCGAGGCCCTGCTGCGCGAGGTCGAACTGGAGCGGTCCGGCGACCGGTTCCGGCTCCCCGCGCCCCCGGCGGACCTCACGGGCCCAGCCGGTCTCACGGGTCCCGCCGGTCTCACTGTGAGCAGGGCCGTACCGGCCGATCCGGTGGCGCACCTGCTCCCGGACCACGCCGACCTGGTCGCGCGGATGGACGAGCTGATCGCCAAGGCGCCTCGCGGCCGCCACACGCTGGATCACGTGGCCGCGACCGGCGACACCGTGGTCAGGCGGGCGCTGCTGCTGGACGTCCGGTTCTGGCTGGACGGCGCCCGGCTGCTGTGCGTGGGCGACCACGACCTGACCTCGCTGGCGACCGCGATGCTGCGTCCCGGGGTCGAGGTGACCGTCGTGGACCTCGACGAGCGCATCCTCGCCTACATCGCCGAACAGGCCGACCGGCTCGGGCTCGACGTACGGACCCGCTGGGCCGACCTCCGCCTCGGCCTTCCCGCGTCGGCCCGGGCCTGGGCCGACCTGGCGATCACCGACCCTCCCTACACTCCGGAGGGCGTCGGGCTGTTCGTCGCCCGCGGCGTGGAGGGGCTCCGCGACCGCGAGCAGGGCAGGATCCTGCTGGCCTACGGCGCGAGTGAGCGCACCCCGGCCCTCGCCCTCAAGGTGCAGAACGCCCTGTCCCAGCTCAACCTCGTCAACGAGGCGATCTATCCCGATTTCAACCGCTATCTCGGCGCGGAGGCCATCGGCTCGGCCGCCGACCTCTACGTCCTGCGTCCCACCACCAAGACCTGGCCCGCGGCCGCCGCCCGTGTCGACGGCTACGGCCCCGCCATCTACACCCAGGGCCCGCAGTCGGTGGAGTCCACCGGCTCCGGCCCCGCCGGCCCCTCTGAGTCCGCGCCGGCCTCCTCCCTCGGTGAGTTCACCCCCGAGGTGCTGGTCGGCGAGTGGCCGGGGGACGTGTTCCCCAAGGCCCCCAGGGCGCGTCTGACGACCTGGCTCGCCAAGCCGTACGCCAGCGACCCCTCCCGGGTGGCGATGGCCGTCCCCGCCGGGCTGGAGGCGGCGCTCCCCCGGCTCCTGCTGGCCACCCGCGCCCAGGACGTCAGGGTCACGCTGGCCGCGCCGCCCAAGGACCTGCCCGCCGACCCGCTCTCCACCGTCTACGAGCTCACCGCCGACGGATGCGCCGTCCACGCCGTACGGCTGCCGCCTCCCACCACGGACATGGGGCGGATCCTGCGCCGCATCCTGGACAACGCCCACGGCAAGCTCGCCAACACCTGGCGCGAGGCCCTCATCAGGGCCAGGGGCGATCTGACCAAGAAGCAGGCCCGGGCGATCGTCACCGCCGTCGCCCCCTGGGCCGACGACGTCACCGTCCTCGAACTGCCCGCCCACCGCCTCCAGGAGCTCCCCGCCGCGGTGGCGAGCTCGCTGACCGTGCCGTGTGAGACCTGACGGAGCCGCCGGCCGTACCGGGCGGGACGGTGGAACCGCGTTCCCTCAGAGCAGCAGCCGCCGCTGAACGGCCAGGCTGGGGCTGTCCACCGCCACCTGCGAGTAGGTCAGGTCCACCCGCTCTCCGGCCGCCGCCGGGCCGACCCAGCTCAGGGTGACGTAGTGCCCCAGGGCGCGCGCCTGGGCCCAGCTGTGGGCGCCGTCGAAACCGGCGGGCGTTCCGGGGGCGAGCCGGACGAAACCGCCGCTCTTGAAGGCGGTCACGAGCTTGTCGGCGGCGACGGAGTCGGCCAGGTTGAAGATGAGGAACTGCCCGGAGATCCTGCCGTCCGGGGTCGCGTAGTGGGCCCGCAGCACCTGGGTGCACCCGGCGACCGCCTCTTCGGCGCTTCCCCACACCGCCTGGGCGCAGTCGGTCAGTGTCTCGGTTCCCTTGACCGTGAGCGTGACCTCGCCCGCGGTCACCGACCCGCTGGGGAAGATCTCGGCGACGGTCAGCGGCTCGGGGTCGAGGGCCCGGGTGGCGATGGGGTCGTAGTGGGCCGAGGTCGGCTCGCCGCGGAAGACGGCGGCGCGCGGCTCGGGCGCGCCGCCCCGCAACCACAGGAACGCCGCCGCCCCGGCGACCACGACCAGCACGACGGCGGCGATCCACTTTCGCATGACAGACGACCCTACTGGGACAGGCGGTGCGGTGGGGGCCTAGGGGGCCGGAACCGCCTCGGGATCGGCCGCGACGACCCGGCGGAACACCGCCTTCTCCGCGCCCCTGACCGTCAGTCCCAGGGAGAGGAAGTCGTCCTTGGGACCCGGATCGGCGCCGTCCGCGCGGCCGAACCAGACCAGGCCCGCGTAGTGGCCCATGGCGTGACCGCTGCCCTCGGTGTGGCCGCCGACGGGGAAGGGGGCCTTGTCCGCCTCCAGGATCTGGGTCCAGCCGCCCCGGTGCAGGGTGGTCAGTTCCTGGACGAGCGCGTCGGCGGAGGCGGTGTCACGCAGGTTGAGCAGGGTGTACTGGGCGACGTAGCGGCCGTCGGCGCTGGCGTAGACGCCCCGGGCGGCCTGGGTGCACCCTCCCTGGGCGAGCAGGTCCACCAGCTCCTGGCCCCAGACGGCCGCCGCGCAGTCGGCGTCGAGATGGGTGCCGGCCAGCTGCAGCGTGATCCCGTCTCCCTTGAGGGTCTTCTCGGCGAAGACGTCCTTCAACGTCAGGGGCTTGGGGTCGTCCTCGCTCCGCGCGATCGGCGCGAACAGCTTGGGCGAGACCCAGCCCTTGTAGGTGTCGGGCCGGGGCTGGCCGCCGATGGCCGAGCTGGTGGCCTGTTCGGGAACGTAGCCGTTGCCGATCGCGCCGACCGCCAGGATGAACCCGAATGTGGCGACCAGCACACCGGCCACCGACCCGGCGACCACCACCAGCCGCTGCTGGAACCGGCTCAGACCCCACTCGTCGAGCAGGGGGATGCTCCAGGGCTCCGACCTGGACCTGGACCTGGACCTGGCCTTGGGTTTGGCCGGGACCGGCGCCGGGGCCGGGGCCGAGCCACGGCGGCGCTTGCGTGTGGACGTGCTCATCGGTCAGCTCCCTCCCAGGAGGTTGCCCAGAGTGAAGGTCAGGCCGGCCGCGATCACACCGACGACGAGCTGGCGCAGCCCGCTGTACCACCAGCTTCGCGCGGTCACCCGGGAGACCAGCGCGCCCGCGCCGAACAGGGCCACGCAGGAGACCACCGCCGAGGTCACCAGGCCGGTGACCCCCAGCAGGTACGGCAGGAGCGGCAGGAGCGCGCCCACGCTGAAGGCCAGGAACGAGGAGAGCGCGGCGGTCTTCGGCGAGGGCAGGTCTTCGAGGGTGACACCGAGCTCGGCGCTGGCATGTGCCTCCAGCGCCTTCACCGGGTCCAGAGAGATCTGCCTGGCCACCTCGGCCGCCACGACGGGATCGACGCCGCGGCCCTCGTAGAACTTGGCCAGTTCCTCCTGCTCCGCCTCGGGGTGGCGCTCGATCTCGCTCCGCTCGACGTCGATCTCGGCCAGGGCGAGCTCCCGCTGGCTGGCCACCGAGACGTACTCGCCGCCGGCCATGGAGAACGAGCCGGCCGCCAGGCCGGCCACCCCGGCCAGCACGATGACCCTGGTGCTGGTCGTGCCGCCGGCGACCCCCGCGATCAGGGCGAAGTTCGAGACGAGCCCGTCCATCGCGCCGAACACCGACGGCCGCAGCCAGCCGCCGTTGACATCACGATGCTCGTGATGGATCTCGGCTCGGCCCCCGGGGCTCATCGCCGCTCTTTCTCTCCTCCGGACACGGCGTCGGCCGTGACGTCTTCCTGGAGAGCGCCGTCCTTCGCGGGCACGGTGCTCTCCTTCGCCGGCGCGTCGTCCTCCGCCGGTTCGGTCACGACGACGCTCTGAGGCGTGCCTTCGGGCTCATTGGCGAGGACGTCGTGCGTTCCGGCGTCCTCGTCGGCGGGACCGGGCTCGTCGGCCTGGTCGGACGGATGCGCCGGGTCGACGGAGTTCGCGGCGCCCGGCGCGCTCGCGATCGTCTCCGGCCCCTCGTCTCTCGCCGTCCCCTCGCCGTCCTCGGGCGTGTCGGCCTGGTCGGACGGGTGCGCCGGGTCGGCGGCGGAACCCTCGATGTCCGGCGAGCCCAGGGTGGGCTCCGGCGTCGCGCCGACCGGCTCGTCGTTGGTCTTGTTCCTGGCGTACCAGAAGTAGATCATCGCGCCGATGAACACGACGATCGAGGTCCACTGGTTGAGCCGCAGGCCGAGGATGTGGTGGGCGGTGTCCACCCGCAGTCCCTCGATCCAGAACCGGCCCACGGTGTAGCCGGCGAGGTAGAGCGCGAACACCCGGCCGTGGCGCAGGGCGAACTTGCGCCCGATCCAGATCAGGGCCAGGCCCAGCGCCAGGTCCCAGAGCGATTCGTACAGGAACGTGGGGTGGTAGGTGTCCACGCCCGGCACCGTGCCCGGCCTGTCGGGGTCGATCTCCAGGCCCCACGGCAGGTCGGTGGGCCTGCCGAACAGCTCCTGGTTGAAGTAGTTGCCCCAGCGGCCGATGGCCTGGGCGATCACGATGCCGGGAGCGATGGTGTCGGCCACCGCGCTCAGGGAGATTCCCCGGTTGCGGCAGCCGAACCACACGCCCAGGGCGCCGAGCGCGACGGCGCCCCAGATGCCCAGACCGCCGTTCCAGACGTACAGCGCCTCGATCGGCTCATTGGGTGCGTTGGGACCGAAGTAGAGTTGCCAGTCGGTGATGACGTGGTAAAGACGACCACCGACCAGGCCGAACGGCACGGCCCAGACGGCGAGGTCCACGATCGTGCCGGGCTCACCGCCCCGGGCGCGCCAACGGCGCTCACCGATGACGACCGCGACGATGACGCCGAGCACGATGCACAGTGCGTAGGCCCGGAGCGGGACCACACCGAAGAGATGCCAGACCCCCTGGGAGGGGCTGGGAATCGAGGCGAGGGGCATGTCAGGTGACGTTACCGTGTTCGCAGACTACTTGGCGGCATCCAGCACGGCCTCTCGCAGCGAGGCCGGTTTGAAGGCCACATCTTCTCCCAGTTCGGTGCCGTTGAGTTTCAGTGTCGGGGTGCCCTTGAGGTTCTGGGTATCCAGGATCTTGGTGCTGTACGCGGCGTGATCGGCTGCCTTTTCCTGGCCGGTGACGCATTTCTCGAAGTCCGGGGCGGTGACCCCTGCCTCCTTGCCCCAGGCGACCAGATCGTCGATCTTGAAACCTTCCGCGGTCTCCGAAGGCTGTCCCTTGAACAGCCTGTCGTGGAATTTTATCCACGGGGTCCCGCCGGGGACGCAGCGGATCGCCGCCCCTGCCCGGACGGAGTTGCCACGCGTGACGGTCGCGGTGAAGATCGTGATCGGGTGGTAGACCACCTTGGCCTTGCCCTCGGCCGCCAGATTCTTGATCGTGGCGCCGGTGGTCTCCTCCAGCCCCTTGCACGCCGGGCACTGGAAGTCTTCGAAGACGTCCAGGACCGGCTTCTCCACGCCCGCCTTGGCCATGACGAAGGAGCCGTCCGCGGCCGCGGTGATCGGCGCGATCGCCGTGGTGGCCTGCTCGGACTCGCTGCCCTTGGCCGCGACCCACCAGCCGGCCCCCACCGCGGCCAGTGCGACCACCGCCGCCGCCGTGATGGTTACCACGCGCCTCACCCGCTCCTTCTGCCGCTGCTCCTCGCGCTGTGCCTTGACGCGGTCACGCGTCGACTGATCCCGCGCGGCCTTGCCCATCAGTGGTTCTCCTTTTCATGGGACTCCTCTCCGCCGCCCTCGATGTCGTCGTATGGTTCCTGCCCGGGGACCAGCCCCAGCGCGGAGTCGAGCGCGAACCGCCCTGGTGCGAACCAGGCGATGAGCGCGCCGAGCACGAAGAAGCCGAAGTCCCGCACGATGTCGAAGAGATAGTTGGGCTCCACTCCCGCTTTGAGCGGACCTCCGCCGCCGAAGCAGCCGCAGTCGATCCGCAGCCCGCGGGCCCACGCCGAGGCGATGCCGATGACGAAGGCCAGCATGAGCAGTGCCGCGACGATGCCCGCGACCCGAGTGAGCAGCCCGACAATCAGCAACACCCCTAGGACGATCTCCAGGATGGGCAGGCCGTAGCCGACCACCGTGGCGAGAGAGTATGGAAGTAGTTCGTATGCCTTGACCGCCTGGACAGAAAGCACCGGGGTGCCGATCTTGCCCCAACCAGCGACGATCAGCACACCCGCCAGCAACAGACGCGAGACGGTCGTCACCCAGAGTAGCGTCGAACTCACCGCACGCGACCGAAGAGGCGCGAGCTTATCGGAAGTCACAAGCACCTTCGTCTCCTATCCCGGGCGCCCGGCGCCGCCGTCCTCTGCGGGTGCCCGCTGTATCTGAAGGAAACCTCATCATGAGCTGAGTAAGCGTCGGATAAACCGGTCGGCCTAAAACAGAAGGGAGAGTGACGATGGACGGAGTACCACGATAGCAATCTGAGCACTCCAACACGTGGGGAGGGCGGAACGACACCGCCGATTCGGCCACTCAGCGTACTCGGACGCATTCCGGAGGTGACGGAAAACGGTCACTCCGCGGGAACGAAAAAATGCGGCCGTCCCGCTGGACGGCCGCATTCTCAGAGGAACGGTCAGCCGCGAACGCCCGCCGCCAGCTCGGCGCCCAGCTCGCGGACCGCGGCCAGGCCGGAGGCCTCGTCAGGGGCGTCCAGGATGCGGCGGATGAACGCCGAGCCCACGATGACGCCGTCGGCGTAGCCCGCCACCTCCGCGGCCTGCTTGCCAGTGCCGACGCCCAGCCCGACGCAGATCGGCAGCCCGGTGTGGGCGCGGGTCCGCTCGACCAGGCCCTTCGCGGCCGAGCCGACCGACTCGCGGGCCCCGGTGACGCCCATCAGCGAGGCCGCGTAGACGAAGCCGGTGCAGCTGTCGATGACGGCCTTGATGCGCGTCTCCGGAGAGCTCGGCGCGACCAGGAAGACCGTGTCGATCCCGGCCGCGGCGCTGGCCGCGCGCCAGGGCTCGGACTCCTCGGGGGTCAGGTCGGGCGTGATCGTGCCCGTCCCGCCCGCGTTCGCCAGGTCACGGGCGAAGCGCTCGGCGCCGTAGCGGTCGATGGGGTTCCAGTACGTCATGACCAGCGTGGCGGCGCCCGTCTTGGCGACGCCCTCGACCGTGCGCAGCACGTCGGCGATGCGGGTGCCGTTGGTCAGCGCCCTGTGCACGGCGTCCTGGATCGTCGGGCCGTCCATGAGCGGGTCGGAGTACGGCAGGCCGATCTCGATCACATCGCAGCCCGCCTCCACCATGGCGCTGGCGGCGGCGATCGCACCGTCCTTCGTGGGAAATCCGGCGGGCAGATAGCCGATGAGGGCGGCGCGGTCGTCCGCCTTCGCCTTGGCGAACACCGTCTGAAGAGTCGTCATCGTTGAGTTCCGTTGCGGTTCGTGGCCTCCGTCCCCTCCGGGTGGCCGGAGGGGAAGCAAGTCGGTCGTCAGAGGTTGAAGTACTTCATGGCGGTGCCCATGTCCTTGTCCCCGCGACCCGAGAGGTTGACCAGGATGGTCGCCTCCGGGCCCATCTCGCGCCCGAGCTTGAGGGCTCCCGCCAGCGCGTGCGAGGACTCGATCGCGGGGATGATGCCCTCGGTGCGGGCGAGCAGCGAGAAGGCGTCCATCGCCTCGGCGTCGGTGATGCCGTGGTAGGAGGCGCGGCCGCTGTCCTTGAGCCAGGCGTGCTCGGGGCCGACACCGGGGTAGTCGAGGCCCGCGGAGATCGAGTGGGACTCGATCGTCTGGCCCTCGTCGTCCTGCAGGACGTAGGTGCGCGAGCCGTGCAGGACCCCGACGGAGCCCGCGGTGAGCGTGAGGGCGTGCTCACCGCTCTCCAGCCCTCGGCCTCCGGCCTCATATCCGTGCAGCTGGACGCCCTCGTCGTCGAGGAAGGCGTGGAAGATGCCGATCGCGTTGGAGCCGCCGCCGACCGCCGCCGCGATCGCGTCCGGCAGCCTGCCGGTGAGCTCCAGCATCTGGCGGCGGGCCTCGACGCCGATGATGCGGGCGAAGTCGCGGACGATCTCCGGGAAGGGGTGCGGCCCGGCGATGGTGCCGAAGAGATAGTGCGTGTGGTCGACGTTGGCGACCCAGTCGCGGAAGGCCTCGTTGATCGCGTCCTTGAGGGTCTGGCTGCCGTTGGTGACCGGGACGACGGTGGCTCCGAGCAGCTTCATGCGGGCCACGTTGAGCGCCTGGCGCTCGCAGTCGACGGCCCCCATGTAGATCACGCACTCCAGGCCCATCAGGGCGGCGGCGGTCGCGGTGGCGACGCCGTGCTGGCCGGCACCGGTCTCGGCGATCACCCGGCTCTTGCCCAGCCGCTTGGTCAGCAGGGCCTGGCCGAGCACGTTGTTGATCTTGTGTGCGCCGGTGTGCGTCAGGTCCTCGCGCTTGAGGATGATCCGGGCGCCGCCCGCCTGCTCGGCGAAGCGGGGCACCTCGGTCAGCGTGGTCGGCCGCCCGGCGTAGGTGCGCAGCAGGTGATCGAACTCGCGGAGGAACGCGACGTCGTTCTTGGCCTTGTCGTATTCGGCCGCCACCTCGTCCAGCGCCGGGATGAGCGCCTCGGGCACGTATCTTCCGCCGAAGATGCCGAACTTGCCGTGAATGTCCGGGTCGTTGCCGTGGGCGCCGTTCCCGGCGAGGTCGGCGGTGCTGAGAACGGTTCCTTCTTGCGCTGTCACTGCTTACTGCCCCTCGGGTCGGGATGCGGGGTGGGCACCGGCGGTGACCAGGTCGACCACGGCGGCCCGCGGGTCCTTGCCTGTGACCAGGCTCTCGCCGACCAGGACGGCGTCGGCGCCGGCCCTGGCGTAGGCGAGGAGGTCGTGGGGCCCGCGCACGCCCGACTCGGCGATCTTGATGATGCCTTCGGGAATCTTGGGCGCCAGCTTGGCGAACACCTCGCGGTCCACCTCAAGGGTCTTGAGGTCTCGCGCGTTGATGCCGATGATCTTAGCTCCGGCGGCGAGCGCCCGGTCGAGCTCCTCTTCGGTGTGCACCTCGACCAGCGGGGTCAGCCCGATCGACTCGGCCCGCTCGATGAGCGAGACCAGCGCGTTCTGGTCCAGCGCGGCCACGATCAGCAGTGCCAGGTCCGCGCCGTAGGCACGGGCCTCCCAGAGCTGGTAGGAGGTGACGACGAAGTCCTTGCGCAGCACCGGGATGTCGACGACGGCGCGCACGGCGGCCAGATCGTCGAGGCTGCCGCCGAAGCGGCGTCTCTCGGTCAGCACACTGATGACGTGGGCGCCGCCCGACTCGTAGTCGGCGGCGAGTGCCGCCGGGTCGGCGATCGCGGCCAGCGCCCCCTTGGACGGGCTCGAACGCTTGACCTCGGCGATGACCGCCACCTGGTCGCCGCCCAGCGCCGCGTAGGCGTCACGGGGTGCGGGGGCCCGCTCGGCCCGCTCCTTGAGCTCGGCCAGCGATACGCTCTTCTGCCGCTCGGCGAGGTCGGCCCGAACCCCTTCGAGGATCTCCTCCAGCACGCTCACTTGTCCTCCTCGCGAAGCTCGGAGGTCAGGTCCGCGAACGTTGCCGTGATCATGGTTCGCTCGCTCCGCTCGCTCACGAGTAAGGTCCCTCCCGGTCGATTGCCCTGTCCCGCCGATGGTATCGGCCCAGCCGAGGTCGCCCCACCACCGGGTAACGCCTATAGGCGACTACGGAGCCAGAAATTCCCCAAAGGGAACATTTCGCACTATCCAAAATGCGATCATTAAAGTGAGAAATATCCATATATAGGCAGTACGTATAGATTTGCCGTTAAATGGCGCTCCGCGCCAGGAACGCAGTACCCAGCGTCCCCAGAGAACGGCCAGCACCGGCACCATGACCACGAGGAGCGGATTGAGCCCCAGGGCCGCGACGGGGTCGCCGTGGGCGAGGGCGTACACGCTTCGCAGCCCGCCGCAGCCGGGGCAGTAGAGCCCGGTGAGCATGAGGAACGGGCAGGTGGGGTAGTGACCGGGCTCGTTCGGGTCCACCGCGCTCACGAACGCCGTCGCGGCGAGCACCGCCGCCGCGACGCCGAGCGGCGCCAGCAGGGCCCGCGCCCGCGTCCCCCGCGACCCGGCGGCCTTCTCCGTCACCATGGCTCGGCCCAACCCCTTACGCGGCGACGACCTCTCACGGGCCACGATACCCAAGACGGGCGGGGCTCCTCCCCCGACGCCCTACAGGCTGCCCAGCCAGACCAGTCCCGCCAGCACGGCCAGCCAGCAGGCGATGCCGAAGTAGGACAGGACCAGGCCGGCGACGGCCATGCCCCGCCCCTCCTCGCCGCTCCGCTTGATCTGGCCCAGCGAGATGTGGCCGAGCACGGCGCCCACGATCGAGGTGGTACCGCACGCGAACAGCCCGGCGATGCCCATGACCAGCGCGGCGATGGCCATGCCGTTGTTGCCTCGGGGAGGCGGTGCGCCGTAGCCGTAGCCGCCATAGGGATCATGACCGCCGGGTGGCGGGCCGTACCCGCCGGAACCGTATCCACCGGGGGAGCCGTAGCCGCCACCCTGAGGTGGTCCGTAACCACCCGGCTGATTCCCATAGCTCATGAATAGCTCCCCTATATACAAGTTGCGGGCGAAATCCTAGCGAAAACATGCCGTGGACGAGGAGCCCCGCCAACCTTGTGAGGAAGTTGTGGCCGGAAAGGAAACGTCGTCAGCGCTGTTCGCCGTTCTTCGGTTCGGCGTTCTCCGATTCGGCCGTGGGATCGACGCCGTGATCGATGGCGTCCCACAGCGCGCGCTCGCTGGGAGCGCTCTGGTCGAGGGTGCCTCCCGCACCCTCGGCACGCGAGCCGGGGCGGTCGTAGCGGTCGGACATGCCGGGCCAGCGACCGCCTCTGAGAGCCGCCGTCACCCCACCGGCCAGCAGGAGCAGCCCTCCGGCCGCGGCGAGCAGCGGCCAGGCGACGACGGAGGCGACCTGCGGAGTGCCGCCCCCGACCATCGGCGCCCGATCGGCCGCGATCCGCAGCGCCTCGCCCGTGCCGCTCCCCCACCAGGCCGCGGCGATCACTCCGGCCCCGCAGAGCGCCATCACGCCCCCGATGAGTCTGCGCCACACGCCCCTGGTCGCGAGCACGGCGACCACCGCGGCGAGCGCGGCCCAGGCCGCCGGGCCGAGCACGGGAGCGAGTTCGGCGGCGGAGACCGCCACGTTCCGCGTGCCGTACGTCACGGTGAACCAGTTGCGCCCGGCGGTGAGCAGCACGAGCGCGGCGCCCGCCACGCACACGACCACCCAGGTCCACAGCGCCCGCCTGGCCGTCACGCCGTGGTCACCTCCAGCTCGTCGGCGTCGAAGCAGGTCCGGTCACCGGTGTGGCAGGCGGCGCCCGTCTGGTCGACCTTGAGCAGGATCGTGTCGCCGTCGCAGTCGAGGGCGGCGGACTTGACGTGCTGGACGTGACCGGAGGTGTCGCCCTTCACCCAGTAGGCTCCGCGGCTGCGCGACCAGTAGGTGGCCCTGCCGGACGTGAGCGTGCGATGCAGCGCCTCGTCGTCCATCCAGGCGAGCATCAGCACCTCGCCGGTGTCGTACTGCTGGACGACGGCGGGCACCAGCCCGTCGCCGGTGCGCTTCAGTCGTGCCGCGATGGCTGGGTCAAGGGACATGCCGCAATTGTGCCGCAACCAGGGAGAGGGCCGGCGTCCGGCATGGCCGGACGGGCGGATCGGGGCTCCGGGAAAACCCGCCCCGCGAGCCGCCGGGCGGCGGCGGAGGGCTACCGCCCGGCCGGGCGCGCCGGCCGAGGGCGCGATCGGCGGGTCGATCAGGCCGGCGGCGCGGACGACGATCCGGGCGCGCGGTCGTCGTCGAGCAGGTCGGTGGCGTGGACGACGATCCGGGGGTCGGGAGAGCCCACGATCTCGTGGTCCTTGTTGTCGTACTCGAACAGGCTGAGGAGGTGGCGCATGGCCTCGATCCTGGCCCGCTTCTTGTCATTGCTCTTGATCACCGTCCACGGCGACTCCTCCGTGTCGGTGTGCAGGAACATGTCCTCCTTGGCCTCGGTGTACAGCTCCCACTTGTCCAGCGACTCCAGATCCATCGGCGACAGCTTCCACTGCCGTACCGGATCGACCTGGCGGATCACGAACCGGGTGCGCTGCTCGGAGCGGGACACCGAGAACCAGAACTTCACCAGGTGGATGCCGTCACGGACGAGCATGCGCTCGAACTCGGGGGCCTGCTCCATGAACTCCAGGTATTCCTCCGGCGTGGCGAAGCCCATCACCCGCTCGACCCCGGCGCGGTTGTACCAGGACCGGTCGAAGAAGACCATCTCCCCCGCGGCCGGCAGGTGCGAGACGTAGCGCTGGAAGTACCACTGCGTGCTCTCGCGCTCGCTCGGCTTCTCCAGCGCGACCACGGTCGCCCCGCGCGGGTTGAGGTGCTCCATGAACCGCTTGATCGTGCCGCCCTTGCCCGCCGCGTCGCGCCCCTCGAACAGGACCACCAGCCGGCCGCCGGTGTCCTTTATCCAGTACTGCAGCTTGAGCAGCTCGATCTGGAGCAGACGCTTGAGCCGGTCGTACTCCGACCGGTCCATCCGCTCGTTGTAGGGATATTTCTCCCGCCAGGTGTCGACCACGCTGCCGTCCAGCCGCACCAGGACGGGATCGTCGTCGTCATCGTCCCTCACCCGCAGATTCGGCAACTCGCTGAGCAGGTCGCCGCGAGCCACGGCGGAGCGCACGTCAAGGATCGGAAACTCTCTGTCCACCGGTTCATCACCCAGCACGTTTGTCATGATTCCCACCCCTGAGACAGAATTTAGCGCTCACTTCCATGCTCTGCCTCCCCTGGGGCTCCCTAATCCTCGGCGAGGAAAGCCCATGGGAACCCCTCGGGACCGTCATGACAAAAACCTACTGAACAAGCAGGTACCGGCGAAATCGCGGGCCCCGCGCCACGACGTGGGGGCCGATCCCGGGACATCGGCCCCCGTCCCGTCGAAGACCTCCTCTAGGAGCTGCGGGCCGAGACCCAGGAGGCGTGCATGTCGGCGTAGACGCCGGGCTCCCGGACGAGCTCGGCGTGCGGGCCGCGCTGCACGATCCGGCCCCGGTCGAAGACCAGCACCTCGTCCGCCGCCTCGGCGGTGGACAGCCGGTGGGCGATGGAGACCGCGGTACGGCCCCGCGTGACGCCCTCGAGCGCCCGGGCCAGCCGCACCTCCGTCGCCGGGTCCACCGCGGAGGTGGCCTCGTCCAGCAGGAGCAGGTCCGGGTCGGCCAGGTAGGCACGGGCCAGCGCGACGAGCTGGCGCTCACCCGCCGACATCGACTCGCCGCGCTGGCCGACCCGGGTGGAGAGGTCGGCGGGCAGGCCTTCCAGCCAGTCGGTGAGCCCCAGCTCGGTCAGGGCCAGCCGGATCTCCTCGTCGGTCGCCGAGGGGCGGCCGAAGCGGATGTTCTCCGCCAGGGTGCCGTCGAACAGGAAGCCGTCCTGCGGCACCATGACGATCCGCTCGCGCAGCGAGGAGAAACGGACGGTCCGCAGGTCCTCCCCGTCCACGGTGACCCGGCCCGAGACCGGGTCCATCAGCCGGGTCAGCAGCTTGGCGAAGGTCGTCTTGCCCGAACCGGTCTCCCCCACCACGGCGATCCTGGAGCGCGGCGGGATGTTCACCGACACCTCGTGCAGCACCGGCGCGCCGCCGGGGTAGGCGAACCCGACGTCCTCGAAGGAGACCGAGATGGGACCGCGCGGCAGCTCGACGCCCTCCGTGCCCGGGTCGACGACGTCGGGCGGGGTGTCGAGCACGCCGAGGATGCGCCGCCACCCGGCGATCGCGTTCTGCGCCTCGTTGAGCACCTCGGTGGCGATCTGCAGCGGCGAGACGAACAGCGTGATCAGGAACAGGAAGGCGACCAGCCGCCCGACGGTGATGTCACCGTCAAGGCCCAGTTTCACCCCGAGCAGCACCACCCCGGCCACGGCCACCGCCGCGACGATCTCGGTCAGCGGGAAGACGGTCGCGACGATCTTCTGGGTGCGGGCCTGGGCGGCCTTGTTGGCGTCGATCGCGACGTCGAGCCGCTCCGCCGTCCGGGCCTCCGAACCGTGGGCCCTGATCACCGCCGCGCCCACGACCGACTCGCTGACCGCGGAGAGCATGTCGCCGGCACGCTCGCGGACCCGCGTGTAGGCGCCCGAGAGCCACCGCTGGAAGCGCGGCAGCGCCACCAGGAGCGGCAGGAAGCAGAGCCAGACCAGCAGGGCGAGCTGCCAGGAGTAGACGAACATCAGCACGGTGGCGACCATGAGCTGGCCCAGGGCGATGATGATCATCAATCCGCCCGACTGCATGAACACGCTGATCTGGTCCACGTCGCCGGTGACCCGGGAGACCAGGGCGCCGCGGCGCTCGGCGTTCTGGGTGAGCACCGACAGGTCGTGCACGTGCCGGAAACCGCGCACCCTGAGTGTGGCGAGGGAGGACTCGCTCACCTTGTAGAGGCGGACGTTCATCAGGTACGCGCACAGCGCGGTGAACACCACGGCCACCGCGCACAGCAGGACGGCGGTGCGGATGTAGGCCAGGTCGGGGCCCTCCCCCTTGAGCCCCGTGTCGATGGTCTGCTGGACGGCGATCGGCACGATCACCTTGCCCAGCGTCGCCACCACGGCCAGCGCGAGCGTCCCCGCCATCCCCCTGCGGAACTCCGGCGTGAGCGACAGTCCATGCCGGACGGTGGCGAGCGCCGACCGTTCGACCCCCTGCAACGAACTCACGCGCTGACCTCTTCCTCTGCGCCGAGCGCCTCGCGCTCGGCCTCTTGACGTTCGTAGGCGGTGACCAGGTTGCGGTAGCCCTCGCAGCGGAGCAGCAGCTCCTCGTGGGAGCCGCGGTCGGCGACCCGGCCCTGCTGAAGGTAGACGACCTCGTCGGCCAGGGCGATGGTGGCCATCCGGTAGGCGACGACGATCACGGTCGCGGCCTGGGCCGCGTCCCGCAGCCCGTACAGGATCCTGGCCTCGACCTGCGGGTCCACGCTGGAGGTGGCGTCGTCCAGGACAAGCAGCCGCGGCCGGCGGACCAGCGCGCGGGCCAGCGCCAGCCGCTGCCGCTGGCCGCCGGACAGCGTCGTGCCGCGCTCGCCGACCTTGGTGTCGAGCCCCGAGGGGAGCCCGCTGACGAATCCCTCGGCCTGGGCCAGGCGCAGTGCCGCCCAGACCTCCTCGTCACCGACCGGCAGGCCGAGGGTGATGTTGCCGCGCACGCTGTCGTCGAACAGGAACGTCTGCTGGGGCACCAGCGCCACCGCGTCGCTGACCCCGCCGCGCGCGACCTCGCGCAGATCCACCCCGTCCACCAGCACGGCCCCCTCCTTCGGGTCCACCAGGCGGACGAAGGTCTGGGTGAGCGTGGACTTGCCGGAACCGGTGGGGCCGACCAGCGCGACGGTGCTTCCCGGCTCGACCTTCAGGCTCACCTCGTGCAGGACGGGGAAGTCCTCGTAGGAGTAGCCGAGGTCGCGGACCTCCAGCCTGACCGGGGACGTTCCGCGCAGTGTGGCGGTGCCGTACTCCATGGAGCCCGTCGCGGCGAGCACGCCCTCGATCCGCTCGTAGCCGACGACCGCGCGGGGCAACTCGCCGAGCACCCAGCCGAGCGCGCGGATCGGGAAGGCCAGCAGGGTGAACAGGTAGGCGACCTGGACCAGGACGCCCGAGCTGATCGCGCCGCTCTCCAGCCGGAGCGCGCCGATCAGCAGCACCGCGAGCACGCCCAGCGTGGGCAGGGCCTCCAGCATCGGGTCGAACAGGCCGCGGACCCTGCCGACGGCGATGTTGGCGTCACGCAGCTCGTGGGCCTTGGCCTGGAACCTGGCGGTCTCCTCACTCTCGCGGCCGAGGGTCTTGACGACCAGGGCGCCGTCGAAGCTCTCGTGCGCGATCTCGCTGACCTCGGCGCGGAGCTGCTGGGCCCGGGTGGCCAGGGGGCTGAGCCGGCGCTGGTAGACCAGGTTCAGCACGGCGATCAGCGGGAAGATCAGGAAGCCCACCAGGGCGAGGATCGGATCGGTGATCACCATCGCGACCGCCGCGGTGACCAGCATGACGATCACGCCGACCGCCATCGGCAGTGGGGCGAGCGGCGCCCAGGCGGCCTCGGCGTCGGCACTGGCGTTGGACAGGAGCTGGCCGGTGGGATGTCTGTGGTGCCAGGCCAGCGGGAGCTTCAGGTACTGGCGGGTGACGGCCCGGCGGGAGTGGGCCTGCATCCGGTACTGCATGACCCCGGCGAGGAACCGCCGTCCGGCCACGCCCGCCGCCTTGAGGAGGGCGACGCCGAGGATGAGGGCCGTGCCGAGGGTGAGCGTGCCGGTGGTGGCCTCTCCCCGCTCGAACGCGGGCAGCACGACGTTCTCCGTGGCCCAGCCGAGCGCCCACGCGGACGCGACCGTCATGCCTCCGTACAGGGCGCTGAAGACGACGGCCGCGGTGAAGACCACCTTCTCTGTCCGGATGGCGACGCCGAGGACCCGAAGCCCTCGGCGCATGACGGCGGGAGTCACCTTGCTCGCCACTCGGGGGGTGTCCTTTCAGAGGGGGATGTTTCTACCTAAGTGACTATCACTATGGATCAAGCGCTTATTCCCGAACTCGTTACACCAAGAGCAATTCGCTCCCCGGCCGTCCGAACGACCTTGGTAAGATCGACATATGACATACGCGCGTGCCGAGCGCGCCGCGCTCGGCGACCTGCTCGCCCGGCTGGGCCCCGACGCTCCCACGCTCTGCGAGGGCTGGACCACCTTCGACCTCGCCGCCCACCTGGTTCTCCGCGAACGCCGCGTCGACGCCGCCGGCGGCATCCTGCTCAAGCCACTGGCCGGATACACCGCCAAGGTGCAGGAGTCGCTGAAGGCCACGCACGGATACGCGGGCCTCGTCGACCTCCTGCGCTCCGGCCCTTCCGGGCTCTACCGCCTGCCCGGCCTGGACCGGGCGGCCAACACCGTCGAGTTCTTCGTCCACCACGAGGACGTACGGCGCGCGCAGCGGGTCTGGGAACCGCGCGAGCTCCCCGCCGACCTCGAAGAGACCTTCTGGAAGCAGGCCCGCGGCGGCATCCGCCTGTTCCTGCGCAGGTCACCGGTCCGCGTCGCCCTGCACCGCCTCGGCGGCGGCGTCGCCGTCGGCGGCCCGAAGGACGCGCCCCAGGCCGAGGTGACCGGTACGGCGGGCGAGCTCCTGCTGTTCTGTTTCGGCCGCCAGTCCCATGCCAGGGTCGACGTCACCGGCGACGACGAGGTGGTGGCCAGGCTGATGGACGCCCCGCTGGGCGCCTGACCCGCCGGGCCCGCCCCGGCTCACCCGTCGCGCGAACGCCCCCGGTCCTCACGCGCGCCCCTGGGCGGGAGCGGGAGGAATCCGCTCGTACGGCGAACGTAGTCGGCGTAGCCGGGACGGGATTCCGACAGCTGCGCCTCCAGCAACGGCTTGCCGGTCCTGGCCACCAGGAAGTAGGTCATGAGCACCGGGGAGAGCACCGTCAGCACGCCCGGCCACCGGTCGGCGGCGATCAGGAACAGGCCCCACCACACGCAGGCGTCGCCGAAGTAGTTGGGATGGCGGGTGTAGCGCCACAGGCCGGTGTCCAGGACCTCGCCCCTGTTGCCCGGATCGGCGCGGAAGCGGGCGAGCTGCCGGTCGCCGACCGTCTCGAACACGAACCCGACCAGCCACAGGGCCGTCCCGCTCCAGACGAGCCAGGAGCTCCGGCCGAGGGCGGCCGTCTCGGACAAGGCCACCTGGACCGGAAGCGAGACGAGGAGCAGGACGACGCCCTGGGTCACGTAGACGGCGCGGATCGCGTACAGAGTGCGGCTGCCGGGGGCGCGGGCGAGCATCCGCTCGTAGCGCGGGTCCTCGCTCTCCCCGATGTTGCGCCGCCCGATGTGCAGCGCCAGCCGTACTCCCCACACGGCGGTGAGCGCCGGCACCAGCAGCCGCCTGGCCGGGTCGCCGTCGGACATCAGGAAGGACACCAGCGCGACGACCGTGAACCCGAGCCCCCAGGCCACGTCGATCACCGAGTGACGGCCCACTCTGAGCGCCACCGCCAGGGTCGCCGCGAGCAGTGCGGCGAGGGCGGCCGCGGAGGCGAGCAGGGACCACCAGGACATCACGGCCTCCTCGGCGCGGGGGGACGGGCGCGACCACGGCGAACGGGCGCGGTCACGATTCCCGCCCGAGGGTGAACTGCCAGACGTCCAGGTAGCGTGAGCGGAAACCCGCCTCCGAGTAGGCGAGGTAGAACGTCCACATGCGGTGGAAGACCTCGTCGAAGCCGAGCGCGCTCACGGCGTGGACACGCTCCAGGTAGCGTTCGCGCCAGAGCCGGAGCGTCTCGGCGTAGTCGTCGCGCAGCGAGAGCCTCCGCATGATCCGCAGCCCGCCGAGGTTCTCCTCGATCGCGGTCACCGAGGGCAGCATGCCCCCGGGAAAGATGTACTTCTGGATCCACGTGTGGGTGTTCAGGGTGGCCCTCATCCGCTCGTGCGGCATGGTGATCGTCTGGATCGCGATCCGGCCGCCGGGGGCGAGCAGTTCCTCCAGCGCGCGGAAGTAGACCGGCCAGTAGCGGGCGCCGACCGCCTCGATCATCTCGGCGCTGACGATCGCGTCGTAGACGCCGTCCACCTCCCGGTAGTCGGCCAGCAGGATCTCCACCCGGTCCGACAGCCCGGCGTCGGCGACCCTGGCGACGGCCAGCGCCCACTGCTCCTGCGACAGGGTGACGGAGGTGACCTCCGCGCCCCGCGACGCCGCCCGCAGCGCCAGTTCGCCCCAGCCGGTGCCGATCTCCAGCAGCCGGGTGCCCTGCCCCACCGCCGCCTGGTCCAGCAGCCGGTCGATCTTGGCCCGCTGGGCGCCGGCGAGCGTCTCCCACGACGCGGGCCCCTCGAACAGCGCGGCGGAGTAGGTCATGGTCTCGTCCAGGAACTCGGCGAACAGCTCGTTGGACAGGTCGTAGTGACGCGAGACGTTGCGCCGGGCGCTCTCCTCGCCGCCCAGCTCGTCCCGCGGCATCCCGCGCACGGCCAGCCGCCGCAACCGCTGCGACCACGGAGGGACGAGCGTGGGCAGCCGCTCGGCCATCACCGTGAGCACGCCGGGCAGGTCGTCGGCCTCCCAGTCGCGCGCCATGTAGGCCTCGCCGAACCCGATGAGCCCCGCGGCTCCGATCCGGCGGTAGAACGCCTCGGGGCGCGCCACCCGCATCACGGGGCCACCGGTGCCGAGCGACCGCCCGCCCGGCAGTTCCACGGTCAGGGGCAGCCGCCGTACGGCGCGCAGGAAGAGCCGTCGCGCGAGCGCGCCGCGCAGTCGTGAGGCGGGCACGGTGCCGGCGTCGGGCCAGACGGCGGCCACCCGCTCGGTCGTCGAGGTCGTCGAGGTCATCGAGGTCATCGGGGTCCTTCCGGGGGAACTGTTCTCAAACCGCGCAGATACAGGCCGATGCCCTGGCGGCGGATCCTGGCGCTGCCCACGAGGGGGGCCAGCGGGTACCTGACGGCCATCCGGTGGAGCCAGGGCCCGGTCGCCGGCCTGCGGCGTCCCCGGACTCCGGCGACGAAGGGGGGCCGTCCCGGCCTGTGCAGGACGACGGTGAGGGTGAGGCGCTCGCCGGGTTCGGGAAGGCTGAGCCGGTAACGGCCCTCCACCTCGTTGAACGGCGAGACACGGAACTCCTTGGCCACCTCGTGCTCGCCGGGGCGCAGCAGGTAGCGGTGGCGCCCGCCGTAGGTGTTGTGCACCTCGGCCACCACGGTGACGCCGTCGGCGGTGTCGCACCAGTAGACGGTCAGCGGGTTGAACACGTGGCCGAGCACGCGGGCGTTGGCGAGCATCGTGATCCGGCTCGCGGTGATCCCGTGCCCGGCGAGGAAGGCGTCGACGTTCTGCCTGATGCTCAGCGCGGGATCGCCCGCGTGGTCACGCGCGTGGAAGGCGGCCAGCAGGCGGTTGCGGGGCAGCCGGTCCAGGTCCACCAGCCACAGGTAGGAGCCGTAGCTGAAGTCGTGGCGGATCGGCGCGGCCCTGACATGCGTGATCACGCATTCGTACAGTGCGGTCACCACCGCACCCCGAGCGCCTCGGCCGCGCGGACGCCGGAGCGGCAGCCGTCCTCGTGGAATCCCCAGCCGTGGTAGGCCCCCGCGTAGACGATCACGCCGTCGTCGAGCGCGGGCAGCCGTCTCTGGGCGGCGACCGACTCGGGGGTGTAGACCGGGTGCTCGTAGGCCGTCCGGGCGATCGCGTGCTCGTCGGAGATCTCGGTGCCCAGGGTGACGAGGTGGGGCCGTGAGGTCTCCAGCCGCTGCAGGCGGTTCATGTCGTAGGTGATCCGGACCCCGGCGGCGTCCGCCGTACAGGACTCCATCCGGCAGTTCCACGAGGCCCGCGCGCGCCGCGCCCGGGGCAGCACCGACGGGTCGGTGTGCAGGACGGCGAGGTTGCGCGAGTAGCGGAACGCGCCGAGCACCTCCCGTTCGGCGGGGGTGGGCTCGGCGAGCAGGCGCAGCGCCTGGTCGGGGTGGGTGGCGACGACCGCCGCGTCGAAACGGCGGACGCCGTCGGCGTGGAGTTCCACCCCCTCCCCCGTACGGCGCAGCGCCCGGACCGGAGTGGAGGTGTGCACGGCGGTGAGGGTCTTGGCGATCTTCTCGACATAACCGCGCGAACCCCCGGTGACGGTCCGCCACCGGGGGGAGCCGGAGACGGCGAGCATCCCGTGATTGGCCAGGAACGCGAACAGGTAGCGCGCCGGATAGCGCCCGGCGACGGAGGGAGGGCACGACCAGACCGCCGACACCAGCGGGGTCGTGAAGTGGGCCGCGAAATAGGGCGAGAAGCCCGCGACGAACTCCCCCAGCGTCCGGTCGTCGTCGCGCTCCAGCGCCTCGCGCGCCAGCCGGTGGAAGCGCGGCACCTCGGCGAGCATCCTCAGGTACGGCGCGCGGGTCAGGCTGGAGGGCCGGGCGAACAGGCCCCGGGCTCCCCTGCCCCCGGCGTATTCGAGGCCGCAGCCCCCGCACGAGACCGACATGCTCATGTCGGAGGGCTGGGTCCGCACGCCCAGTTCGGCGAAGAGCCGGATGAGGTGCGGGTAGGTCCGCTCGTTGTGGACGATGAACCCGCTGTCGACCGCCAGCGTCCGGCCGCCCGCCGACGCCACGTCGTGGGTGTGGGCGTGCCCGCCGACGCGGTCGTCCGCCTCGAAGAGGACGACGTCGTCATACCTTCCCAGCACGTACGCCGCGGTGAGGCCGGCCACCCCGCTTCCGACGACGGCGATCCTGCGCCTTCCCACCTGCTCGCGCCCTCTCACGGCGCGGGCCGGGACGGCCCGCCGGCGGCCTCGCGGGAGGCGTTCCGGTGTCCCACCCGGCGGCCGGGCGAAAGGAAGGGAGCCTTCGTCTCCGGGCCGCGCCGGAGGGCGGTCCCGCGGAGCCGGGCCGGCGGCGCGGGTTCGCGGCGGGTGGAGCGACCGCCGAGGAGGGGAAGGGCGGAGGCAGATCGGGTCATTCGGGCCCCTTGGGTCGATTTGACCTCTTATTCGGAGCCTCTTGGTGTTTGGATGCCGCGGGATGGCGAGTTCTTGGGATTTTTCACATCAAGGCACGTCCGCGCGACGGGGCCGTGCCGCCGCGACCCTTCCCATGCCCGCCCGTAACGGCCGGAGCCTAGCCCTATCGGTACATCTGACAGTAAAGGTTGGACAGAAGCCCCCGGCGACCTCACGATGACGGTGTGACCTATGCCAATCCGCGCTCAGGCCATGGATCGCGGCTGCAAGACGGGTATGATCACCAGAATCCGGGAGCCACTCGGGCCGCACATGTCAAAGATCGGTAAAATATGGGTACATACGGCTGGGAATGGAACTGCGGGAGGCCCCCATGCAGGTCAAGAAGGTCCTCACCTACCTCGCGGTAGCGTTCGTGGTCTTCTATCTGTTTACCAGGCCCGCCGAGGCGGCGAGTGCGGTCAACGGAGTCTTTGATGGGATCGTGAGAGGAGCCGATCAGCTGGCTCTGTTCTTCACTCGAGTGCTCACCTGACCAGCCGGCGGTGGTTTGCCCCGCCCTGATTTGATTTATTCGGCGCTCCCGCCCGAGCCACGGGGGAGCGCGGGATCCTCCCGATGCCGAGCGACCGTGCGATGTGCTTCCACTGTCCCCATGGACGTGTTAGGCAGAGAGCATGGGCGATCGTCACGACCTCACCGGAGCTCACACTCTCGGCCCCGCGGCGGGGCGCGTCGTCGAACGCGCCGACACCGAGGGCGTCGAGCTGATCCGTTTCCTCTACGCCGACCACGGCGGTGTGATCCGGGGCAAGGCCGTCTCGCGTCCCCTGCTGGCCGAACGGCTCGACACCGGCATCGGGCACACCGTGGCGATGATGGCGATGAACATGCTCGACGAGCTTCAGGACGTCGAGCATCTCGGCCCGGTCGGCGAGGTCCGCATCGTCCCCGACCCCACCACGTTCGTCCGCCTGCCCTACGCTCCCGGCGCGGCGGCCATGCTGTCGGACCTGCGCATGCCGGACGGCTCCCCCTGGGCCGCCTGCCCGCGCACCTTCCTGCGTGAGGCCGTCGCCGCCCTGGCCGGCGCGGGTCACGCCCTCGTCGCCGCCTACGAACCCGAGTTCACCCTCGGCCACCGCGTCCCCGACCCGGCGGGCGGCCCGGACCGGCTGGTCCCCGTCGACGACAGCCTGTGCTACGCCACCACCGGTTTCAACCAGACCCACGACTACACGATGTCCCTGGTCCGCGCTCTGGAGAGCCAGGGGCTGCGGACCGAGCACTGCCACCCCGAGCTCGGCCACGGCCAGCAGGAGCTCTCGATCCACCACGCCCCCGCCCTCCGCGCCGCCGACAACCAGATGATCTACCGCGAGACGGTCCGGGGCGTCGCCACCCGGATGTCCATGTGGGCGTCCCTCGCTCCCAAACCCCTCGCCGATCAGCCGGGCAACGGCGCCCACATCCACCTCTCCCTCTGGGACCCCGAGCTCGGCGCCAACGCCTTCAGCGACCCCTCCGGCCGCTACGGCCTGTCGGCCACGGCGTACCGCTTCATCGGCGGCCTGCTCGCCCACCTTCCCGCGCTCACCGCGTTGACCTGCGGCTCGGTGAACGGCTTCCGGCGCCTGGCGCCGAGGATGTGGTCGAGCGCCCACGCCTGCTACGGCATGGACAACCGGGAGGCGGCGGTGCGGATCTGCTCCCCCACCGGCAAGGACGCCGCGGCGTCCACCAACCTGGAGTTCAAGCCCTCCGACTCCTCGGCCAACCCCTACCTGTCGCTCGGCGCCGTCATCCACGCCGGCCTGGACGGCATCCGCCGCGAGCTCGACCCCGGCGAGCCGGTCGACGTCGACCCCGCTACCCTCCCCGAAGGCAGCGTCCCCCGCCTTCCCGGCTCCCTGGACGAGGCCCTGGACGCCCTGGAGGCCGATGACGTCCTCATGAACGCCCTCGGCCCCCTCCGCGCCTCCGCCTACCTGGCCGTCAAACGCTCCGAGGCCAGGTCCTTCGCGGCCCAGGACGTCGCCTACGAGCTGTTCCACCACTTCAAGGCCTTCTGATCCCGGATGCTCGGGAGCGTCCCGGGCTCACCGCTCCGGCGAGCCCGGCGATCGATGCCGGTCGACGGCCCCCGGGCGCCCGGCCGACCCGCTGCCGGGCCACTCGCGAGGGGTCCGCGACCGGGACGGCAGTTCTCGCGCGGGGCCCATGACAGGGACGGCAGTTCGAGCAATCGCGTGAGGCGTCACCCACGGGATCCACCACGCGCGGCCATATAGGACAGAAATCGACCTGAACGGTCCCTACTCTCGATCACGTCACCCCGACGCCGCCCACCCCGGGGCGACGTGGCGGGCACACCCGCCGATCCCCCTCGTCCCCCGCCAAGGAGCCGCGCCCGATGCCCGACCACTCGACGGAAGTCCCGCGCCTCTCCTGGGCCGAGGTGTGCGCCCGGCGCCTGGAACGGCACGCGCTGTCCGCCCCCTCCGAGGACACCGGCCCCGCCGGCATCGTGGGGGCCATGGCCGGCACGCACGCGCAGGTCATGTCGGCCGCCGAACTGGCCGTCGGGCTGCGCCTCGCCGGCGCGACGCGCACCGATGTCCGTGAGGCCCTCTGGACCGAGCACAGCCTGATCAAGACGTTCGGTCCGCGCGGCACCGTTCATCTGCTCCCCGCCCGGGACCTGCCCCTGTGGATCGCGGCGCTGTCGGCCCTCCCGGTATCCCAGGTCGGCTTCTCCGACGACGTGCGAATGACCCCCGGCCAGACCGAGGAGGTCCTGGCCGCCATCGGGGACGCGTTGCGGGACGCCGAACTCACGATCGACGAGCTCGGCGAAGCGGTCGTCCGCCGTACGGGACCGTGGGCCGGAGATCTCGTCATGCCCGCGTTCCAGGGGATGTGGCCGCGCTGGCGCCAGGTCATGCACCTGGCCGGCATGCGGGGCGCCCTGTGCTTCGGCCCCGGCCGGGGGCGCAAGGTCACCTACACCGGTCCGGATCGATGGCTGCCCGGTTTCGTACCCGCCGACACGCGGGCCGCCCTGACCCATGTGGTGAAGAGCTACCTGCACGCGTACGGACCGGCCACACCACAGCGGTTCGCGCACTGGCTGAACGCCCCGGCCCGCTGGGCGAGCGATCTCTTCGCGTCACTGGCCGGCGAGCTCCAGAGGGTCGAGGTCGAAGGAGCCGCCGCGTGGGTGACGGCCGGTGACACCGCGGCGCCCTCCACCCCGCCGCGGGGCGTGCGGCTGCTCCCGTACTTCGACGGGTACGCCTACCGGGTCGGCAACCAGCCACCCGGGCTGCTCTATCCCGGCCGCGCCGCCGAACGCGTGCTGCGCGGGAACTTCCAGACCCTCCTGGTCGACGGCGTCGTCGCCGGCCTGTGGCACCAGCGCCGCTCGGGCCGCCGGATCGACATCACCGTCGAGCCTCTCGTGGACCTCACCGCCGCACAACGCGACGAGCTCGATCATCAGGGGGAACGCGTCGGAGAGATCCTTGAGGCCAGGCCGCGGCTGACCATCGGCGTCGTGACCGTGGGGGGCCATGCCTGACCCTCCGCGGCGGGTCAGGCTCACGTCTTCGCCACGAGGCTGAGCAACCTGTCGACCAGCCCTCGCGCGTGGTCGGCGCCGGCCGGGCTGTTGAAGAAGATCACGTGGAAGTAGAGCGGCGCCAGCACGACCTCCAGCAGTTCCAGCAGGGTGGGCGGGCTCTCCCCCCGGTCCCTGGCGCGGTCGAGCATGGCCTGCAGCTGCATGCCCCGTTCCAGAAGGTAGATCTGCCGGGGTTGCTCCTCTCCCTCGGCACGTGTGCCGACCATCGCGGCACGAAGGAACACCGCCCCCAGGGGACTGGCCACGTCCTCCGCCACCTGGACCGCGTAGGCCTCCAGGTCGCCTCGGAGCGTCCCGGTGTCCGCGACGGGCGACGAGGACGTCAGCCGCTCGGTGACCACGTCGTCGATCAGCGCGGCCAGGGTGCCCCAGCGCCGGTAGATCGTCGTCTGATGGACGCCGGACCGATCGGCCACCAGGGCGATGCTCAGGTCGTCCCATTCCTCCTCGCCGAGCAGGTCGACGACGGCCTGATGCACCGCCGCGCGAACGCGGGCCGTACGGCCTCCGGGGCGGCGAGCTGGTTGTTCTGCTGTCACGGTCACATACTAACGCAAAGATTCTTGCATTTAATGTGCCATCACCCTATGCTCCACCTGACGCAAGAAAACTTGCATTAAGGGGAGAGTATGCATCCGCTGGTCTTCGAGAAGGACGCCGTCTTCTGGTACGAGACGCTGCGCTCGTTCGGCCACATCGCCTACGGAGGCGCGGACTTCGGGGAGGTGGTGACGACCGCGCGACGCATCACCGAGGGTGATTACGACAGCTGGCACGACGAGTGGCGGGCCACCGCCGACAGGGTCGCCGCCCAGGCGGAACGCAGCCTGGCGGCGGGTCACGAGGTCAGCGCCCGGGACGGATTCCTGCGGGCGTCCACCTACTACCGTTCGGCCGGGTTCTTCCTGCACGGCGACCCGTCCGACCCGCGCGTCGACAGCGCCTACCTGCGCGGGGTGGAGTGCTTTCGCGCGGCGGCCGAGCTGTTGGAGATCACGGTGGAGCCGGTGTCGATCCCCTACGAGCACACCACCCTCCCCGGCTACCTCTACAGCGCGGGCGACGGCCGGACCCCCGGTCCCACGGTCGTGATGCACAACGGCTTCGACGGCAGCGCCGAGGAGATGCACTTCGTCGGCGCGGCGGCGCTGGTCGAGCGGGGATATCACGTCCTGACCTTCGACGGCCCCGGGCAGCCAGGGCCGATGCACCGCGAGGGACTGGTGTTCCGGCCGGACTGGGAGAACGTGGTCGGCCCGGTGCTCGACCACCTCCTCACGCTCCCCCAGGTCGATCCGGAGCGCGTCGCGCTGCTGGGCAACAGCATGGGAGGCCTGCTGGCGCCGCGCGCGGCGGCGTTCGACCCCCGGATCAAGGCGCTCGTCTCCCTCGACGGCGTCTACGACATGGGCATGACCGTCACCGGCGGCTTCGGCGGTGACCGCGACCGGGCGGGTGCCGTGCTGCGGGCCGAGGGGGACTTCGCCTTCCAGGGCCAGCCGGAGGCTCTGTACGAGCACCTCACCTGCCCGAAGACCTTCCTGGAGTTCACCGACGAGGAGGGAGCCGGCGCCCACTGCCAGGCGGGCGCCCAGCGGCTGGCGATGACCCGCGTCGGCGACTGGCTGGACGAGACCTTCGGGAGCGCCCGATGAGCCGGCCCGTCAGGCAGGACCACCAGGAGAGCACAATGAACCAGCCCGGCACGCGAACCCCCCAGGAGAAGGAAATGAACCGGTCCGGCAGAAGCGGGATCATCTCGGTCGTGCTGTGGGACGTCGCACCGATGATCGTCGTGTACTACGGATGCCGCGCGCTGGGCGTGAGCGAGTACGTCTCCATGCTGACGGCGGCGAGCGCCGGGTTCCTGCGCGTGGCCTACGTCGCCCTCCGGCAGCGCCGCTTCGACGGCTTCGCCGCCTTCATGGGAACCCTCTTCGGCGTGGGACTCGTCCTGTCCCTCCTGGCCGGGGACGAGAGATTCCTGATGGCCGTCAAGTCCGTCACCACCTCGGTCGCCGGTCTGATCTTCCTGGGCACCTGCGTCGCCGGCCGTCCCGCCGCCTTCGCCGTGGCCAAGCTCTTCGGCGCCGAGAACGCGGACACCGTACGGCGCTGGGAGGCCCTGTACGCCGCGGAGCCCGCCTTCCGCCGCGTCTACCTGGTGATGACCGTGGTGTGGGGCGTCGTCCTCCTCGCCGAGTCGGCCGCCCGCATCCCGCTGATCTACCTGCTGCCGGCCGACGTCATGGTCGGACTGTCATCGATCCTCCTGATAGGGACCATCGGGCTGCTCGCCCTGTGGAGCTCCTGGTACGGCAAGCGCGGCGAGCAGGCGGCGCAGCGCTTCCACTCCGGCCCGGAGGCGGTCGGCATTCCGTGAGCACGACCCCGCGGACGTCCGCCGCGGGGCCGGGATCGAGCACGTCCTGACCTCGCTACGGGGTCAGGACGATCTTGTTGCACTCGTCCTGCTTGTTCTTGAACATCTCGTAGCCGCGCGGGGCGTCCTCCAGCCTCATGCGATGGCTGATGACGAAGCTGGGATCGATGTCGCCGTTGCGGATCCGGCCCAGCAGGGGCTTCAGATACCGCTGCACGTGGCACTGGCCGCCCCTCAGTGTCAGTGACCGGTTCATCAGCGAGCCCATCGGGAACTTGTCGAGCAGGCCGCCGTAGACGCCGATCACGGAGACGGTCCCGCCGTTGCGGCAGGCCATGATCGCCTCGCGCAGGGCGTGCGGCCGCTCGGTCTCCATCCGGGTCGCCTGCTTGACCCGGTCGTAGGCGTGCACGGGGCCGGTGGGGTGGTGGGCCTCCATGCCCACCGCGTCGATGCACCCGTCCGGGCCGCGGCCCGCGGTGAGGTCCCGCAGCGCGTCGAGGACGTCGACCTCCTCGTAGTTGAGCGTCCGCGCGCCCGCCCGTTCGGCTCTCTTCAGCCGGTACGGAAAACGGTCGATGGCGATGACCTGCTCGGCCCCCATCAGGAACGCGCTGGCGACCGCGAACTGACCGACGGGTCCCGCTCCCCACACCGCGATGACGTCACCGGGCTTGATGTCGCACATCTCCGCGCCCATCCAGCCGGTGGGCAGGATGTCGGACAGGAACAGCACCTGCTCGTCCGGCAGGTCGCCCTCGATCTTGATCGGTCCCACGTCGGCGAACGGCACGCGCGCGTACTCCGCCTGGCCCCCCGGGTAGCCGCCGAGCATGTGGGAGTAACCGAAGATGCCCGCGGGGGCGTGGCCCATGAACTTCTCCGCCAGGCCCGCGTTGGGATTGGAGTTCTCGCACACCGAGAACATCTCGTGCCGGCAGGCGACGCAGTTGCCGCAGGCGATCGGAAAGGGGACGACCACCCGGTCGCCGACCCGCAGGGTCGACACCCTCGGGCCCACCTCCACCACCTCGCCCATGAACTCGTGGCCGAGGATGTCGCCCTTCTTCATGGTCGGGACGTAGCCGTCGTACAGGTGCAGGTCGGAGCCGCAGATCGCGGTCGAGGTGATGCGGACGATAGCGTCGTGGCCGTTCAGGATCCCGGGGTCGGGAACCTCCTGGACCTCGACGGTGTTCCGGCCCATCCAGCAGTTGGCCTTCATGGAATTCTCCTTACCTCACGGGCTGGGCGGGACGCTGCCTGACCTGGCGCGACGCACGGGTGCCCTCGGGGCTGCCCTCGGAACGGACCACCTCGCCGGTCTCCATGACCTGCTTGAACCGGCGCAGGTCGTCTCGCACCTGCTGCTCGGGGTGCTCGCCCAGCAGCCTGGCGAGGGCGAGGCCGGCCCTGCCGCCCGGCGGGTCGTAGATGAGGCGCACCCGCACCTCCGTACCGCGCCCGCCGGGAGCGTCGGAGAAACTCACGAAACCGCGGTTACCGGCGAGGACGCCCTTCGTGGAACGCCAGGAGATCAGCTCGCCGGAGCAGTCTTCGACGATCTCCGCCTCCCACTCGACGGTCCTCTTCAGCGGTGCTCTCGCCTTCCAGCGCGAGTGCCCGTCGCCGATCGTCTCCACCGACTCCAGGTGCGTCATGAAGCGGGGAAGTTTCTCGAAGTCGCGCCAGTACAGGTACACCTCCTCGCGAGGGCGGTTGATCGTGATGGCCGCGTGAAGATTCATCCTGCGCTCCCTCATTCCGTGCTCACGGCTCCGGTTCGCGCGTAGCGCGGTGTACAGGTCGACGGCGGCGATGCCGGCGACCGCCATCGCGACGGCGGCGACAGGCGATGTCCCACCGATTTCATAACCACACAAAGTACTCAAACAATCACATTAAGTACCCAATGCGCCCAGAACAACACCGACTATCCGAATTCTTTGGATACTCCACACCCGTCTCCCATTGGGCGACGGGTCATCGGCGGCTCAGCAGTCGCCGGGTCCCGTACAGGATCGCGCCGGCCGCGAGAACGGCGCCGCCGGAGAGCACCGCGTCCGGCGGGAGGCTGAACGCCAGCGCCACGCAGCCGGCGAGGCCCAGGACGGGAACGGCCCGGGGCGGGCGGCCTTCGCCGGGAGGCAGGGTCCAGGCGGAGGCGTTGGCGATGGCGTAGTACACCAGCACGCCGACGGAGGAGAATCCGATGGCACCACGCAGGTCACCGGCCAGCACGAGCACGGCGACGACGGCGCCGACGGCGAGCTCGGCCCGGTGCGGCACCTTGAAACGCGGATGCACGGCGGCCAGGACGGGCGGCAGGTAGCGGTCCCTGGCCATGGCCAGGGTGGTGCGGGAGACGCCGAGGATCAGCGCCAGCAACGACCCGAGGGCGGCGATCGCGGCGCCGGCCTGGACCACCGGGACCAGAGCCGGCACACCCGCGACACCGACCGCCTCGGCCAGCGGGGCGGTCGTCTCGCCCAGCCTCCGGGGGCCCAGGACCGCCAGGACGCTGACGGCCACGGCCGCGTAGACGACCAGGGTGATGCCGAGGGCGACGGGGATCGCGCGCGGGATCGTCCGGACCGGGTCGCGCACCTCCTCACCCAGGGTGGCGATGCGGGCGTAGCCGGCGAAGGCGAAGAACAACAGGCCCGCGGCCTGCAGCACCCCGCGCACGCCCGTGTCGAGGGAGATGTCCAGTCCCGCCGCCCGGGCCTGCCCGCCGGCCACGCTCGCCACCACCACGGCGGCCAGAACCAGGAGCACCACCGCGACGATCGTGCGGGTCAGCCACGCGGCCTTCCGCACCCCGGTGTAGTTCAGCGCGGTCAGGGCCACCACCGTGGCCGCGGCCACCTCCCGCTGGTGCCCCGGCCACACGTAGGCGCCCACGGTCAAGGCCATCGCCGCGCAGGAAGCGAGCTTGCCGACCACAAAACTCCAGCCGGCCAGGTAGCCCCAGAAGGGGCCCAGGCGCATCCGGCCGTAGACGTAGGTGCCGCCGGAGTCGGGATAGCGCGCCGCCAGCCGGGCGGAGGAGGTGGCGTTGCAGTAGGCCACCACCGCCGCGAGGCCCAGTCCCGGCAGCAGTCCCGATCCGGCCGCCGCCGCGGCCGGGGCGAGCGCGGAGAAGACCCCGGCGCCGATCATCGACCCCAGGCCGATCACCACCGCGTCCGCCAGGCCCAGCCGGCGCTCCAGCCTCGGCAGCCCGGGATCGGCAGATGTCCCCGCCACGGCGCCCCCCGCACTTCCAGACAGACCGGAACTCGATACCGGGCCACGATAACGGGCCGCGACGCGCGGACATCGTCCGGGACCGGCCGTGCGGGCCCCGCTCAGCGGAGCCCGCACCTATCCATAACCACCGGTTATGACCTCAGGTCTTGGACAGGCCGTCGACGCCTCCGGCAGGGTTGATCGAGCACCGAGACCGCACAACGAGGGAGAACCGATGAACAAGGTCTGGCTGATCACTGGAGCCGGCAGCGGCTTCGGCCAGGCGATCACTCAGGCGGCGGTCGCCGCCGGCGACGTCGTCATCGCGACCGCCCGCCGCGTCGCGACATTGAACGACCTGGTCACGGCGCACCCGGGCCAGGTCGAGGCGCTGCCGCTCGACGTCACCGACACCGCCGCCATCGAGGCCACGGTGCGGGACGTCGTCGACCGCCACGGACGGATCGACGTACTGGTCAACAACGCCGGCCGCAGCCACGTCGGCGCGGCCGAGGAGACCACCGACGCCGAGCTGCGCTCGCTGTTCGAGGTCCACGTCTTCGGGCCCGCCTCGCTGATCCGCGCGGTGCTGCCGCACATGCGCGACCGCCGGTCCGGGGCGATCGTGCAGTTGAGCAGCATGGGCGGCCAGATGTCCTTCGCCGGGTTCTCCGCCTACAGCGCCACCAAGTTCGCGCTTGAGGGGATGTCCGAGGCGCTGGCGGAGGAGGTTCGCCCGCTCGGCGTCAAGGTGCTGGTCGTGGAGCCGGGCGCCTTCCGCACCGCCCTGTTCGGCAACATCAGCGCCAGTGCGCAGATCTCCGACTACGCGGACACCGTCGGCCCGACCAGGCGGATGGTCGAGACCGGGCACGGCACGCAGCCCGGCGACCCGGCCAAGGCGGCGGCCGCCATCCTCACCGCGCTGGAGACCGACGAGACCCCACTGCGCCTGCCCCTGGGAGACGACGCCGTCGACGCCATCCTCGGCCACCACGACACCGTCCGCGCGGAGATCTCCGCCTGGGAGAAGGTCGCCCGCGACACCCGCCACGCGGACTGAAACCCTCCCTGCCCTGAACTCCTTTCCGCAGGGCCGCTTCAGCGACGGCGACCAACCCTCAGCCGGACCGCACGGAGGCTTCAGCGTCGGGACGCGTTCTGAGCGGCCCGAAACGGAGCGGCTACGGCTCGCACGCCGTACGGCGGGGCAGAGGGGCGCGGAGGCGGGCCGGTGTTCCGGGCGGCGTATGAAAAAGCGCAACCGCCACGCCCGCGCAGGCCGGAGGCCTGAATCACAGGACAGCAACCGAGACGGCCGCCCGGAACACCGGCCCGCCGCAGCGCAAACCACGCCCAACCACCCCCGAATCACCCGGCCGCACCCAAAACGCACCTGACCGTACTCGGCCGCGTCTCCGTACGGCGGCGAAATCAGCGGACGGGGTGGCCCGCCTGGCGGAGGGTCTCCTTGACCTCGCCGATCTTGAGCTGGCCGAAGTGGAACACCGACGCCGCCAGGACCGCGTCGGCCCCCGCCTCGACGGCCGGGGGGAAGTGCTCCAGCGAGCCCGCGCCGCCGCTGGCGATCACGGGGACCGACACGGCCCGCCGTACGGCGCGGATCATCTCCAGGTCGTAGCCGTCGCGGGTGCCGTCGCCGTCCATGGAGTTGAGCAGGATCTCCCCCGCGCCGAGCTCCTCGCCCCTGCGGGCCCACTCGACCGCGTCGATGCCGGTGCCCCGGCGACCGCCGTGGGTGGTCACCTCGAACCCGGACGGGGTCGGCGGGCCGTCCACGACCCGGCGGGCGTCCACCGACAGCACGATGCACTGCGCGCCGTACCGCTGCGACGCCTCGGTCAGCAGCTCGGGCCGGGCGATCGCCGCGGTGTTCAGGCCCACCTTGTCCGCACCCGCGCGCAGCAGCCTGTCGACGTCCTCGACCGAGCGCACGCCCCCGCCCACGGTCAGCGGGATGAACACCTGCTCGGCCGTCCGGCTGACCACGTCGTACATCGTGGACCGGTCGGAGCTGGAGGCCGTGATGTCGAGGAACGTCAGCTCGTCGGCCCCCTCGGCGTCGTAGCGGCGGGCCAGCTCCACCGGGTCTCCGGCGTCACGGAGGTTCTCGAAGTTGACGCCCTTGACCACCCGCCCGGCGTCCACGTCCAGGCAGGGAATCACTCGTACCGCGACACTCATCTACAGCTCCTCAACCACGGCAGGCCTCCGCCTCCGCCTCGACCGGCAGCGGCGGGTCACCGCGACGTCCCCTCATCACGCAACCTACGACCTCACCGCGGCGAGAGCCTCCTCAAGGGTGAACTCCTGCGCGTAGAGAGCCTTCCCCACGATCGCCCCCTCGACGCCGATCGGGACCAGCCCGGCCAGGGCACGCAGGTCGTCCAGGGAGGAGACGCCCCCGCTGGCGACCACCGGCTTGTCGGTACGGGAGCAGAACTCGCGGAGCAGCTCCAGGTTGGGGCCGAGCAGCGTGCCGTCCTTGGTGACGTCGGTGACGACGTAGCGGGGGCAGCCGTCGGCCTCAAGACGTTCGAGGACCTCCCACAGGTCGCCGCCCTCCTGGGTCCAGCCGCGGGCGGCGAGGGTGGTGCCGCGCACGTCGAGGCCGATCGCGATGCTGTCGCCGTACTCAGCGATGATCTTGGAGCACCAGGCCGGGTTCTCCAGGGCCGCGGTGCCGATGTTCACCCGGCGGCAGCCGGTGGCCAGCGCGGCCTCCAGGGAGGCGTCGTCGCGGATCCCGCCGGACATCTCCACCTTGACGTCGAGCGCGTCCACGACGGTGGCGAGCAGGTCCCGGTTCGTACCGCGGCCGAAGGCGGCGTCGAGGTCGACCAGGTGGATCCACTCGGCGCCGGCCTCCTGCCACATGAGCGCCGCGGAGAGGGGGTCGCCGTAGGAAGTCTCGGTGCCGGCCGCGCCCTGGACCAGGCGAACCGCCCGGCCGTCGGCGACGTCCACGGCGGGGAGCAGCTCTAGCGACATCTGATCAAGACCTCCGGTCGAAGACAAGGGTGACGAGAAGCGGTACAAAAAGCAGCGACAGGACGAGGACTCCGAACCGCGCGCTCCACGAGGACCACAGCAGCCAGGCGATCACTTGGACGATCATGAAAAGCACCGCCACGCCGCCGTTCTGCGCGCGGCGGCGGCGGGCGATGATGCCGCCCTGGGAGGCGATGCGAACGGGCCTGCCGGGCAGGAGGGCCGTGATCCTGCCGATCCGCCGGCGGCGCCGTGCCAGTTTGGCCTCGCGCTCGGCCTGCAGGACCGCCTGACGTGCCTGCTCGGCCTCGCGTTCGGCCCTGCGGCGGGCCCGTTCCTTGCTCATGGGGGATCCAATGGGGGGGTCGGTAAGGGAACCGCCGAAAGATCCGATCGAGGGCTCACCTTACGGTTCCGAGCCAGTTCGTGAGCAGCTGGGCTCCGGCGTCGCCCGACTTCTCGGGGTGGAACTGGGTGGCCGTCAGCGGGCCGTTCTCCACCGCCGCCACGAACGGGACGTTGTGCTCCGACCAGGTGACCAGGGGGTCGTCGAAGCCCGGTCCCGCCTGGAGCTCCCAGGTCCGCACGCCGTACGAGTGGACGAAGTAGAAGCGCGTCTCCGGATCGATCCCGGCGAACAGCACGGTGTCGGCGGGCGGCTTGACGGTGTTCCAGCCCATGTGGGGCAGGACCGGGGCGTCGAGACGCTCCACCGTGCCCGGCCACTCGCCGCAGCCCTCGGTCGTGACGCCGTGCTCGACGCCCGTCTCGAAGAGGATCTGCATGCCGACGCAGATGCCGAGAACCGGCCGCCCCGCCGCCAGGCGCCGCCCGATGACGCGCTCGCCTCGTACGGCGCGCAGCCCGGCCATGCAGGCGGCGAACGCCCCGACACCCGGGACGACGAGGCCGTCGGCCTCCATCGCCGCCGTGTAGTCGGAGGTCACCGTGACGTCGGCGCCGACCCGGGCCAGGGCCCGTTCCGCCGAGCGGAGGTTGCCCGAGCCGTAGTCGAGAACGGTTATGTTCACCATCGGAGCCTCACCACCAGAGCACCGCCGCCGTCGCCGCCAGGGCCGCGAGGGCGCCGAGCAGCAGCGCGCCCTTCTTCAGTCCCTGCTTGAAGAACGAGAAGATCCCGCCCACCAGGAAAAGGGCGATGAAGGCCATCGCCGTGGCCGCCCAGTTGCTGCTCATGCCGCCTCCCCCACCCGAAGGGACGGCCCGCCGCTCCACGGTGCGCCGCTCCACGGTGCGCCGCTCCACGGCGCGCGCGGGGACGGCCCGCCGTTCGGCGTGGCCTCCCTCGCCACCCGGAAGCCGGCGGCCCGCTCGTCGCGGCCGCTCACAGCACGCCCTTCGTGCTCGGCACGCCGGTGGCGCGGGGGTCGAGCTCGGACGCCTCGCGCAAGGCCCTGGCCAGAGCCTTGAACTGGGCCTCCACGATGTGGTGGGCGTTGCGGCCGTAAGGGACGTGGACGTGCAGGCAGATGGCGGCCTGCGCGACGAACGACTCCAGGATGTGCCTGGTCATCGTCGTGTCGTAGTCGGGGCCGATCATCGGGGCCATGCCCTCGGGCTCGCTGTGCACGAGGTACGGGCGGCCGGACAGGTCGACGGTGACCTGGGCGAGAGCCTCGTCCAGCGGGCAGGACGCGTTCCCGAACCTCCGGATGCCCGACTTGTCGCCCAGAGCCTCGCGGAACGCGGCCCCCAGGGCGATCGAGGTGTCCTCGATCGTGTGGTGGGAGTCGATGTGGAGGTCGCCCTCGGTCTTCACGGTCAGGTCGAACAGTCCGTGCTTGCCGAGCTGGTTCAGCATGTGGTCGTAGAACCCGACACCCGTGGACACGTCGACGTTTCCGGTGCCGTCGAGGTCGACCTCGACCAGCACCGAGGTCTCCTTGGTGCCACGCTCGACACGACCGCGACGCGGCGCGAACTCACCGGCGGTACTGCTCACAGGGTTCCCTCCAGGGCGGCGCGGAACGCCGCCATCTCCTTGGCCGTTCCGATGGACACTCTCAGCCATTCCGGCGGGCCCACCTCACGGATCAGCACTCCGTGCTCAAGCATGCCCTCCCAGACCGCGTGCCTATCCGGGAAACGGCCGAACAGCACGAAGTTGGCGTCCGAGTCGGCGACCGTCAGCCCCTTGCCGCGCAGCCACTCCACCGTCTCGTCCCGCTCGGCCCGCAGCATGTCGACGGTGCCGAGCAGCTCGGCCTGGTGGGCGAGCGCGACGCGCGCCGCCGTCTGGGTGAGCGTGGACAGATGGTACGGCAGGCGCACCAGGAGCAGCGCCTCGATCACCGCCGGGTCGGCGGCGAGGTAGCCGAGGCGGGTGCCCGCCATGGCGAACGCCTTGGACATCGTCCGGGTGACGATGAGCCGGGGGTTGTCCGGCAGCAGGACCAGCGCCGACGGGGTGCCGCCGCGCGCGAACTCGAAGTAGGCCTCGTCCACGACGACCATGCCAGGCGCGGCCTGGACGACCTTGGCGATCACGTCCGGGGCGAGCGCGGTGCCGGTCGGGTTGTTGGGCGAGGTGAGGAAGACGATGTCGGGCCGGTGCTCCTCGATCGCGGCGACGGCCTTGTCCGGGTCGAGCCCGAAGTCCTCCTCGCGCGCCCCGGAGATCCACTCGGTCGAGGAGCCGCCGGTGATGATCGGGTGCATCGAGTAGGACGGCTCGAAGCCCATCGCGGTGCGGCCGTGACCGCCGAAGGCCTGCAGGATCTGCTGGAGCACCTCGTTGGAGCCGTTGGCGGCCCAGACCCGCTCGACGGTCAGGTCGTGGCCGAGATAGGCGGCCAGGTCCCGGCGGAGCGCGACGGCGTCACGGTCGGGGTAGCGGTTGAGCCCCGCCGCGCCGTGCCGCACCGCCTCGGCCAGGTCGGTGACCAGGGAGGCCGAGGGGCCGTAGGGGTTCTCGTTGGTGTTGAGCCTGACCGGGACGTCGATCTGCGGGGCGCCGTACGGCGTGCGCCCCCGAAGGTCGTCCCTGATCGGCAGGTCTTCGAGCCTCACGAGGGGATCTCCCAGTCGAAACGCGCGCGGACGGCGGCGCCGTGCGCGGGAAGGTCTTCGGCGTCGGCGAGCACGCACACGTGGGCGGCCGCCTCGGCGAGGGCCTCACGGCTGTAGTCGACGACGTGGATGCCCCGCAGGAAGGTCTGCACCGACAGCCCCGAGGAGTGGCAGGCGCAGCCGCCGGTGGGCAGCACGTGGTTGGACCCGGCGAGGTAGTCGCCGAGCGAGACCGGCGCGTAGGCGCCGACGAAGACGGCCCCGGCGTTGCGCACCCTGGCGGCCAGCGCGGACGCCCCGGCGGTGTGGATCTCCAGGTGCTCGGCGGCGTAGGCGTCGACGACGCGCAGCCCGGCCTCCATGTCGTCGACGAGGAGGATGCCGGACTGGCGCCCGGCCAGGGCCTCGGTGATCCGCTCGCCGTGCTTGGTGGCGGCGACCTGGCGGGGCAGCTCCCGCTCGACGGCCTCGGCCAGCTCCTCGGAGTCGGTGACGAGGACGGCGGCGGCGATCGTGTCGTGCTCGGCCTGGCTGATGAGGTCGGCGGCGAGGTGCACCGGGTCGGCGGTGGAGTCGGCGAGGATCGCGATCTCGGTGGGGCCGGCCTCGGAGTCGATGCCGATGCGGCCCTTGAGCAGGCGCTTGGCGGCGGCGACCCAGATGTTGCCGGGGCCGGTGACCATGTCGACCGGGGCGCACTCCTCGGTGCCGTAGGCGAACATCGCCACGGCCTGGGCCCCGCCGACGGCGTGGACCTCGTCCACCCCGAGCAGCGCGCACGCGGCCAGGATGGTCGGGTGCGGCAGCCCGCCGAACTCCCGCTGCGCGGGCGAGGCGACCGCGAGGGAGGAGACCCCGGCCTCCTGGGCGGGGACCACGTTCATGACCACGCTGGAGGGGTACACCGCCCGGCCGCCGGGGACGTACAGGCCCACGCGCTCGACGGGGACCCAGCGCTCGGTGACGGTGCCGCCGGGCACGACCTGGGTGGTGACGTCGGTGCGCCGCTGGTCGCGGTGGACGAGACGGGCCCGGCGGATCGACTCCTCAAGGGCCGCCCGGATCCTCGGGTCGAGCGCCTCCAGCGCCTCGGTGACCGCCTGGACGGGGACGCGGGTGGACTCCAGCTCCACGCCGTCGAACCGGGCGGTCCACTCTCGTACGGCCGCGGCCCCGCGATGACGCACGTCGTCGCAGATCGACCGCACCTTCTCCAGGGCGGCTTCGACGTCGAGCTGGGCACGGGGCAGCACGCCGTGGAGATCCTCGGGGAGGGCTCCACGCAGGTCGGTACGGGAAATCACCCGTCCAGTCTACGGAGGGTTGGCACCCGGTCCCATCGTGTCCACCATCCGGACGCTTCATCCTTTCGTTAAACAGCGGAAAATACGGAGGGTACTCAGGCGAAGCCGTATAGTCAGCTTCGACGTTTCCTCGCCTCGCGAAATGCTCCGACGTCACGGGCACCCCAGACCGGACATTCCGTGCGACGGAGTCCCCCCTCCGTCCTGAGCGGCCGCTCGACACACGAGCGCGCTTCTTTACGTTGTAGATTCGTTCGACGTCCTACGCCGCCGGTCGTGAGTAAGCTTCGGATCGTGAGTAAGTCGAAGCGCACCGGTGGTCAGGGGACCCCGGCGACGGTGACGTTGACCCAGGCCGACGTGGATTTCACCCTTCACCCCTACGACCACGACGCCGACGCGCAGGCCTACGGCGAGGAGGCGGCCGACGCCCTCGGCGTGCCGTACGGGCAGATCTTCAAGACGCTCGTCGCCGAGGTGGAGAGCGGACTGGCCGTCGCGGTCGTGCCGGTGGCGGGCAAGCTCGACCTCAAGGCCTTCGCGGCGGCGCTGAAGAGCAAGCGGGCCGCGATGGCCGACGCGGCCAAGGTGGAACGCGTCACCGGTTACGTGGTGGGCGGCATCAGCCCGCTGGGGCAGCGCAAGCGCCTGCCGACCGTGATCGACGCCTCCGCCCTGGACTTCGAGACGATCTACTTCTCCGCCGGGCGGCGCGGGCTGCAGATCGAGACCGCCCCCTCCGAGCTGGTACGGCTCACACAGGCGATCACGGCGCCCATCGGCAAGACGGGCCAGCCTCCCCGGTGAGAGCCTCCGGAGGATCGGGCGAAGAGCTCCCGGGGACGGGCGGGCCTCCCATCGGGTATCGAGCCCGTTTCCTCAATGGTCCCGTCGAATCCCGGGCGATCCTGTCGAAGGTTGCCGACGCGCTCGACGACGGCCTTCGGCGAGACTGCGACGCAGGCCGTACCTGATCGGGGGAGCAGATGTTTTACCTGACCGCTACCGAGATGATCAAGCTGCTGCGCGCGGGGGAGGTCAGCGCGGTCGAGCTGCTCGACGCGCACCTGCGCCGGATCGAGGAGGTCAACCCGCAGGTCAACGCGATCGTCACACTGGTGGCCGACCGCGCCCGCGAGGAGGCGAGGGAGGCCGACCGTGACCTGGCGCGGGGCCACTGGCGCGGGCCGCTGCACGGGCTGCCGGTCGCGCACAAGGACCTGGCGGACACCGCGGGGATCCGCACCACATACGGCTCACCGCTCTTCGCCGACCACGTCCCCGTCAGGGACGCGCCGATCGTGCGGCGGATGCGCGAGGCCGGGGCGATCACCGTGGGCAAGACCAACACCCCGGAGTTCGGCACCGGCTCGCACACCGTGAACGAGCTGTTCGGCGCCACCCGCAACCCGTACGACCTGTCGAAGTCGGCGGGCGGCAGCAGCGGCGGGGCGGCGGCGGCACTGGCGACCGGGATGGTGGCCCTGGCCGACGGCTCGGACATGGGCGGCTCGCTGCGCAACCCGGCCTCGTTCTGCAACGTGGCGGGGCTGCGGCCGACGCCGGGCCGGGTGCCGTCGTCGTCGGCGACCGCGGCGTGGTTCACCCTCGGCGTGCCGGGGCCGATGGCCCGCACCGCCGAGGACCTGGCGCTGCTGATGAGCGCGGTGGCCGGGTTCGACGCCGCCTCTCCCCTGTCGATCACCGAGAGCGGCGCGGTCTTCGCCGAGCCGCTGGAGCTGGACGTGACCGGGCTGCGCATCGCGTGGAGCCCCGACCTGGGCGGGCTGCCGGTCGACGCGGAGACGGCGAAGGTCACGGCACAGGCCCCGGCGGTGTTCGAGAGCCTGGGCGCGCGGGTCGAACGGGTGGACCTGGACCTGTCGGACGCCGAGGACGCGTTCCGGATCTACCGGGCGTGGCACTACGCGTCGTCCTTCGGCGACCTCCCCCAGGACCGTGTGGGGGAGAACGTCCGGTGGAACGTCGAGCGGGGCCGCGAGGTGACCGGGGCGGACCTGGCGCGCGCGGAGCGGCTGCGCAGCGGCCTCTACCAGCGGATGGACGACTTCTTCCGCACCTACGACTTCCTGATCGCGCCGGTCAGCCAGGTGCCGCCGTTCCCGGTGGACGCGCCGTACGTCTCGGAGATCAACGGGCAGGCGCTGCCCGACTACCTGTCATGGATGCGCTCGGCCTACTGGATCAGCGTGCTGCACGCCCCCGCGGCGTCGGTGCCGTGCGGGTTCACCGGTGACGGACTGCCGGTCGGCGTGCAGATCGTCGGACGGCCCTTCGCCGACATGCGGGTCCTGCGCCTGGCCCACGCCTTCGAGCGGGCCACCGGGCACGGTGCGCGCAGGCCCGCCCGCCCCTGACGTCACGCCCCGGCGAACGGCGGCCCCGTGAGGAGTCCGACCGGGTCTCCCGCAGGACCTCGCGCTACCGGTCGCTGATGTCGTAGGCGGACAGCGGTCCGTAGGGGTCCTCCCCGCCGAACGGACGGCGCAGCGGCGAGTCCCGGTAGCCCGCGATGCTCTCCAGGGCGAAGAAGAGCCCGACGGCGAGCACCGGCCACGCCAGCAGCACGCCCTGAGCGGTCAGGCCCAGCGGGCCGGCGATCAGGTGCGTGGACGTCCCGGAGGCGGCGACCGTCACCGCACCGAGGTTGACCGCCCGGCCGACCAGCAGGGCGACGTACGAGCCGAGCAGGCCGCCCGCCCCCAGCCCCAGCACCACCGCGAGCGGGCGGCCCCTGCGCGACAGGCTGTAGCCGATGGCGCCGCAGGCCAGGCCGATGGCGCCGGCGATGATGGCGAACCAGCCGTCGGCCGCGATGAGCGCCTGGGTGGTGGGGTCGGCCAGCAGCGGGCCCTGGTCGGTGACGACATACGGCGGGCGCGGCGCGGCGAGCGACCACAGGACTCCGGCGATCACCCCGGCCAGGCCAAGTGCCAGCACGGTGACGGCGAAGTCACGTGCGTTCCGCAATGTGGTTCCCTTCACCCTCTGTATTGATGTGCCCGATGTTACCCACCGGCTCGCCACGCGTTACCGGAGGTTCAGACCGAGTCCGGCTACTCTGTCCAGGTGAACGAAGAGGCATGGCTGATCGAACCCTCCGGACCGCTCCGCGGTGACGTCGAGGTACGCGGTTCCAAAAACGGCGTCTCCAAGCACATGGTCGCCGCGATGCTCGGCATCGGTGAGAGCACGATCCACAACGCCCCCGACGTGGGTGAGGTCGGGATCACCGCGCAGATGCTGCGCGCGCTCGGCATCGACGTGGAGATCACCGCTGGAGAGATCATCATCTCTCAGGGGCCACAGATCAACCCCCACGTTCCGGCGGCGTTCACCGGCCTCAACCGGATCCCCATCCTGATGCTGGGCCCGCTGCTGCACCTGGCGGGCGAGGCCTTCGTGCCGCTGGTCGGCGGCGACCCGATCGGGCGCCGGCCCGTCGACTTCCACGTCGAGGCGCTGCGCGCGATGGGCGCCGAGGTCGAGGTGAGCGACACCGGCATCTACGCCAAGGCCAAGCGGCTGCGCGGGACCCGCATCGAGCTTCCCTACCCCAGCGTGGGCGCGACCGAGACGATCCTGATGTCGGCGGTGCTGGCCCAGGGCAAGACCGTGCTCAAGGGCGCGGCCATGGAGCCCGAGGTGGTGGAGCTCGCCCTGTTCCTGCAGCGCATGGGCGCGCGCATCGAGCTCAGCCCGGACCGGCGCATCGTGATCGAGGGGGTGGACCGCCTGCACGGCGCGTCCACCTGGCTGAACGGTGACCGGATCGAGGCGTTCTCCTACCTGGCGGCCGGTCTGATCACCGGCGGGCAGGTGCGGGTGCACGGCTGCCCGCAGGACCGGCTGGTCACCGCGATCACCACGCTGGCCCGGATGGGCGCCGAGATGGACATCACCGACGACTACCTGTCGGCGTCGGCGCCGAACGGGTTACGGGCGGCGGCGGTGCAGACCGACACCCACCCGGGGTTCATGACCGACTGGCAGACGCCCCTGATGGTGCTGTTCACCCAGGCCCAGGGCATGTCGGTGCTGCACGAGACGGTGTTCGAGAACCGCCTCGTCTACGTGCCCGCCCTGCAGAAGATGGGCTGCGAGATCGAGGTCTTCGACGTGTGCCTCGGCGGCCCCGCCTGCCGCTACCACGACACCAACGCCAAGCACTCGGCGGTCGTCCGCGGCGTGTCGAAGCTGAGCGGCGCCGACGTGACCCTGCCGGACATCCGGGCCGGGTTCTCCGCCGTGCTCGCGGCCGCGGCCGCGGAGGGCACCTCCACGCTGCGCGGGGTGCATCACATCGAACGGGGCTACCACCGGCCGTTCGAGCAGTTCGCCTCGCTGGGCCTGAAGATCAGTAGAGAAAAGGTGCAGGACGGGTAAGGATTCGCAATAGGGCGTTTGTAGGTGATCACCCGGTTGCACCTTACTATGCGTGACATTGCGACGCGAGGAGAGACGTAAGCCCTCCGCGTGCCTGCGCGGGCTGGTGACCTGCGGCGTACTCGGCGGGCTGCTGGCGGCGATGGCGGCCCTGCCCCTGGTCTGCACCGTGGGTCTCACCACCAACAAGGTCACGACCGCCCTCACCGACCTGCCGCCGAGCCCGCGAGAGGACCCGCTCTCCCAGCGCACCGTTCTCCTGGACCGGCGCGGCGACCAGTTCGCCCAGTTCTACAAGCAGAACCGGACCCTCGTGAGGCTCGACCAGGTCGCCCCTGTCATGCGCGACGCGATCGTGGCGATCGAGGACTCCCGGTTCTACGAGCACGCGGGCCTGGACATCAAGGGGACGCTGCGCGCGCTGGTGACCAACACCCAGGCGGGCGAGGTACGGCAGGGCGGCTCCTCCCTCACCCAGCAGCTCGTGAAGAACATCCTGGTCGAGAACTCCGAGAGCGACACCGAGCGCGCCCAGGCCCGCGCGCCGAGCATCAAGCGCAAGATCACCGAGCTGCGGTACGCGCTGGCGATGGAGAAGAAGTACAGCAAGGCCGAGATCCTGGAGCGGTATCTCAACATCGCCTACTTCGGCGCGGGGGCCTTCGGGGTGGAGGCCGCGGCCCAGCGGTTCTTCTCGATCCCGGCGTCGAAACTGTCCCTGTCGCAGGCCGCGACGCTGGCCGGCGCGGTGCGCGCGCCGTACTCGACCGACCCGTCGCTGGGCAGGCAGCGCCGCGAGCGCCTGCGGGAGCGCAGGGACCTCGTCCTGGACCGGATGGCCCAGCTCTCGCTCGCCCCCCGGCAGAAGGCCGAAGCCGCCAAGCGGCGCGCCCTGAACATCCATCTCAAACCGGAGCCGGGTGGCTGCGCCGAGAGCTCCTACCCCTACTTCTGCCTCTACGTCCATCGGGAGCTGCTGACCAACCCCGCGTTCGGCCCGAGCCGCCCGGAGCGGGAGCGGCGGCTGGCCCGGGGCGGCCTCGTGCTGCACACCACCCTGGACCCGCAGGACCAGCGGGCCGCGCAGCGTGCCATCTCCTCGCGGGTCGGCCGGCGCGACACCCAGGTCGCGGCCGAGGCCATGGTCGAGCCGGGCACCGGACGGATCAGGGCGCTGGCCGCGAGCAAGAAGTACGGCCGCGACTCCGGCAAGGACAACAACGGCCCCAGCACCACGTTCAACCTTCCCGCGGACGTGGCGCACGGCGGCGGCCAGGGTTTCCAGGCGGGGTCCACGTTCAAGATCTTCACCCTGGCGACCGCGCTGAGCAAGGGCTGGCGGTTCGACGACGGTTTCATGACGCCGGGCATGTTCGTCCCTCGCGAGGGCTTCACCGACTGTACCGGCCGGAAGGTCAACGCCCCCAAGGCCAGGATCTTCAACGCCAGCGGCGAGGGCTCGGGCGGCCCGCAGAGCATCTACACCGGCACCTGGAAGTCGGTGAACATCTTCTACATGATGCTGGAGCAGCGGGTGGGGCTGTGCTCGGTGGTCAAGACCGCCAAGGCGCTGGGGGTCGTCCGCGCCGACGGCACCCCGCTGCGGGAGGTCCCGACCTTCACCCTCGGGGTGAACGAGATGGATCCGCTGACGGTGGCGGCCTCGGTCGCCACGTTCGGCGCGCGGGGCCGCTACTGCCGCCCGATGGCCATCCTCGACATCGTCGAACGGGACGGCACTCACGTGGCGGTCCGGCCGAGCTGCAAGAGGGTGATCGACCGCGAGGTGGCCGACGCGGTGAACCACGTGCTGTCCGGGGTGTTCACCAAGGGCACCATGACGGGCCAGGGCATCGGCCGCGACGCGGCGGGCAAGACCGGCACCAACAACGGCTACACCTCGGCCTGGTTCGCCGGATACACCCCCGACCTGGCCGCCGCGGTCAGCGTGGGCGACATCCGCGGCGCCTACAAGCATCCGCTGACCGGCGTGCAGATCGGCGACGAGTACTACGGCGCGGTCCAGGGCGCCTCCCTGCCGGGACCGATCTGGGTGTCGTCGATGACCAGGGCCCTGCGCGGCGTCCCTGAGACCTCCTTCCGCCACCCGGACATGGGCCGTTTCGGCGGCGGGTTCACTCCCGGCATGAAGGAGGCGCTGGAGGCCGAACGCCGCGAGGAGGAGGGGCGCGGCGACGAGGACCGCGCCGGTGAGCGCCGTGCGCACCGCGTCGCCGGCCGGCGCCACCACATGGGGCAGCGCGGCTGAACACGGATCGAACCCGACCCCGTGGAGCTGACGCTCCGGGGATGCCGGAACGGTCCCGGGCTCACTCCGCGCGGGCGCGGCCCCGGTCGGCCGCCATCCGTTCCTCCGCGAGGTGCAGGCCCGCCTCGATGACGGCGTTCATGATGGAGGCGAGACGGTCCTCCCCGAGGCCGGGGGCGCGCCGGGCCATGTCGGCGACCAGGCGGCGCTCCCGGTCCATGTCGCGACCGGCGAAGCCGCCGACGGGCTTGAGCCGCTGGATGACGCCCGCGAGCTCGGCCCGGCGTTCCAGGAGGAGGGCGAGGGCCGCGTCGACGCGGTCGATGGCCCCGCGCGCGGCCGGCAGGGAGCCGGGGTCCTCCCTGCGGGTGACGGCTCCGACGATCTTCACGGCCTCGTGGACGGCGAGGGCCTCCCGCTCGGTGGAGCCGGGGGGCAGGAGCAGCCCGTCGGCGCCGGCGGCGATCGCGGCGGCGGCCAGGCCGGGGTCGCCGCCGAGGTCCGCCAGGACGGGGCGGCCGGACCTCTCCCGGGCGGCGCGCATCAGGGCCAGGTCGAGGGTGACCCCGCCCAGGTGTGTACGGCTGCCGCTCTCGCAGAGCACGACCCTGTCGTTGCCCTCGGCCACGCAGTAGTCGGCGACGGCCAGCCACTCCTCCAGGGTCGCGGAGGGGGCACGCTGGACGAGCACCGGAAGGCCGAGCCGGGCGACCGCGCGGACCAGCTGGAAGTCCTGCATCCAGGCCGCGCCCACCACCGCGCCGACGGCGTTCGCGGCGATCTCCGGCAGGTCGGCCGCCGAGAACGGCTCCACCAGGACGGGTCCCCGCCAGCCGGCGCGGACCGCCGCCACCGACTCGGACGCGAGGACGCGCCCGTGGTTCTCACGCAGGTTGATCCAGCGGGCGTCCGCCCCGGCGCCGCCGATCACCACGACCGGTCCGGCCCCCACCGTGAGCGTCCCGAACCTCACGACCCCGCGCTCCAGGTCTGCGGTCAACGACATCTCGGCTCCCATGGTCGGCCGGCGCGCGTCCCGCGAGCCGGCGGGTTCGTAAGAAACAGAAAAGGCAGAGACGATGCGTCTCTGCCTCGTGCCGGCTCCGGATGGGTCACTGAATCATGCTGTCACGACCGGCCCTCCGGAGCCGGCTCGATAAACCTTAAACAGCAAGTCATGCGAGCAACGATAGGCCATGCCCCCACCACCTGCCACTTACCGGACACCACGTCTCGGTATCTGGACCCCATAACCTCGTTTAAGTCGATCACTTTACTTGGCTATGAGAGTATTCGGGGGTTTAGAAGGAGGTAAGGCGGTTGATGGCCGAAGCACAGCCTGAGGGGCGCCGGGTCGCCTCCCGCTACCACCTGCTCGAAGCCATCGGCCGAGGTGGCATGGGCATCGTCTGGCGGGCCCACGACGAGTTCCTCGACCGCGAAGTCGCGATCAAGGAAGTCCGCTACGCCGACATGCTCGGCGAGGACAACCAGGAGGACTTCAATCGGCGCACCAAGCGTGAGGCGCGCGCCGCCGGGCGGCTGACCCACCCGAACGTGGTGGTGGTCCACGACGTCGTCGAGGAGGACGGGCGGCCCTGGATCGTCATGCAGCTGGTGGAGTCCCGCTCCCTCGGCAAGGTCATGCGGCAGGACGGGCCGTTGCCGCCCAAGCGGGTGGCGGAGATCGGGCTCCAGTTGCTGGACGCGCTGCGTGCCGCGCACACCCAGGGAGTGCTGCACCGTGACGTCAAGCCGGAGAACGTCCTGCTGGCCGACGACGGCCGGGTGGTCCTGACCGACTTCGGCATCGCGACGCTCGAAGCCGAGACGGCGTTGACCATGACCGGGATCGCCGGAACCCCCGCGTTCATCCCGCCTGAGCGCATCAAGGGCGCGAGCGCGCAGCGCGAGTCCGACCTGTGGTCCCTCGGGGCGACGCTGTACGCGGCCGTGGAGGGCAAGCCCCCTCACGACCGCGGCGGGGCGCTGCCGACCATGCACGCCATCCTGAACGACGAGCCCGAGCCCCCGGCCCGCGCCGGAAGGCTGGCCCCGGTTCTCGAAGGGCTGCTCCGCAAGGACCCGGCCCTGCGCATGAACTACGCCGAGGCCGAGGGGCTGCTGCGCGCGGTGGCCGAGGGCGAGGAGAAACCCGAGAAGCCCGCCAGGAAACGGCCCGCCAAGACGGCTGTCATGCCCGCCGTGGTGGCCGCCTCGGCCACGGCCGACACCGATCCGGGAGCCCGGTTCCAGGCCGACGACTTCCCCGCCACGGGGGCGAAGCTGGGCGTCGCCGTACCGGCCCCCCCGAAGCCCCCGGCTCCGCGGGAAGAACCGCGGGAGCCCGCCGCGAAGGCGCCGGTCGAGGAGGCGCCGGCCGAGGACGCGGGGCGGAAGCCCGAGGCGGAGCGGAACCCCACCCCGCCCGCACGGTCGGAGACCGTCTCACCCGAACGGCCGAAGACCGCCCCGCCGGTACAGCAGGGTCCCGTCCCCGCACCCCGGCCCGAGCCCGCCCCGTCACGGCCGGCCCCCGCTCCCGGAGGCCGGCCGAACCCCTTCCCTCCCGTCCGGCAGCCCGTCCCGGCCCCACGGCCCGAGCCCGCCCCCCGCGCGTCCGAGGGGTTCGTCCCCGAGGTTCACCAGGACGGCGCGGGGACCCTGGACCCCTCCTCCCAGATGATGACGATGACGTCGCAGGGCGGGTCGCGGACGCCGGTGAAGCGGGGCCTGCTGGTGATCCTGCCCGCCCTGCTGATCGTCGGGATGGTCGCGGGATGGCTCGGGCTGCGCAGCGGCCAGTCCACCGAGGAGCAGGCCACCGGACCGTCGCAGGCGCGCCCGGGCGGGTCGGGCGAGCCGAGTGGGTCGGGCTCGGGCGGGTCGACCGGCCCTGCCGAGACGACCCCGGAGAGCACTCCCGAGCAGAAGCCCTCGCCGGCTCCCTCACCGAGTCCCACCCCGACGAAGAAGAAGGAGGAGTCCGCGCTTCCCGCCGGCTGGCACATGCACAAGGACAGCAACGGCTTCTCCGTCGGCCTGCCCAAGGGGTGGTACGTGGCGAGCCGGAGCGGGAGGCAGGTGCGGTTCCGCGGGCCGAACGACTCGGTGAGCTACATGATGATCGAGTACGTCGACAAGGGGGGTGCCGACCCCAAGAAGGACTGGGAGAAGCAGGAGCCCTACAGCAGGGGCAACTTCCCGGGCTACAAGCGGATCCGGATCGAGAAGGTCGACTACATGGTGAAGGCCGCCGACTGGGAGTTCACCTGGAACATCAGCGCGGGCAAGGCCCGGGTGATCAACCGGGGGTTCATCGCCAACAAGGGCGGCCGGGGATACGCCATCTACTGGCACACCCTCGCCTCCGACTGGAAGAAGAACCTGCCCCTCTTCGAGGGGTTCGCCAAGACCTTCTCGTCGAAGAAGTGAGCGGCGTCTCGACCGGCGACGATTCGTGAGCTTGGGGGCAAGAGGAATTGACCGAACGGAAGGTCACGGGACGCTACCGGCTGCTCGAACCCATCGGTGAAGGCGGGATGGGCATCGTCTGGCGGGCCCACGACGAACTCCTCGACCGGGTCGTGGCGATCAAGGAGGTTCGCTACCGCGGGGTCGACGAGAAGGCACGGGCCGACCTGAACCGGCGGACGATCAGGGAGGCCAGGACCGCCGGGCGGCTCGACCATCCGTCCGTGGTCATCGTGCACGACGTGGTCGAGGAGGAGGGCCGGCCCTGGATCGTCATGCAGCTGGTCCGGTCGCGGTCGCTGGGCGCGGTCGTCCGTGAGGACGGGCCGCTGGCACCCGGCCAGGTGGCCTCGGTCGGCCTGCACGTGCTGAGCGCGCTGCGGGCGGCGCACGCCTCGGGAGTGCTGCACCGCGACGTCAAGCCGGAGAACGTCCTGCTGGCCGACGACGGCCGGGTGGTCCTGACCGACTTCGGCATCGCCGCGATGACGAACGAGACCGGGATCACCCGGACGGGCGGGATGGTCGGCACGCCGGCGTTCCTGCCCCCCGAGCGGCTCCACGGCCTGGCGGCCACCCCCCTGTCGGACCTGTGGTCCCTCGGGGCGACCCTGTACGCCGCCCTGGAGGGCCGACCGCCCTTCGAGCGTGCCACGGCCGCCGCGACCATGCAGGCCGTCCTTCAGGGCGAGCCCAGCCCCATGACGCACACCGGGCCCCTCGCCGTCGTGATCCTCGGTCTGATGTCCACGGACCCCGGCTCCCGGATGGACCCCGACCAGGCCGAGGCCCTGCTCAACCGCGTGTCCTCGGAGCAGTCCCCGGCGCAGCCCTCGGGACACCCGCCGGGGCGCTCCCCGGGGCACGGGGGTCAGGCCGTGGAGCACGAGAACCAGGCCTCCCTGCGCAGGGCCCTCCCCGACGTGGCCGGGCCGCCGGAGGACCACGGCTTCGCACCCCGCCCCACCCTGGGGTTCCCCCAGGGCGCCGCGGCACCCCGGAGCGAGCCGCCGTACGGGTCCCGGCCGCCGTACGCCGGGGAACCGGCTCCTCCGGCCGGGGCGGCCCCGGACACCTGGCACCCGCACCCGGGGCAGCCGTTCTCCGGCGCCCCCGGGCGAGGTGTGCCCGCCGAACCGGGACGGTTCGCTCACCCCGGGCAGCAGTCCCCGCGGAGTGATCCGGCACCCGGCCGGCCCTCCCCTCAGACCGGGCCGGCAGGACCGGGCCGGGCCGACCGTCCGGGTGGTCCGGCCGGACCCGGGCTGCCCGCCTACGGGGGCAATCCGACACATTCCTCGCACCAGGGCGGAACCCAGCATTCCGGGCAGTCGCCCTACGGCGGCGAACCTCCGTATCAGGGCGCGCCCGCGCACTCCGGGCAACCGCCCTACGGCACCGAGCCGTCGTATCCGGGTTCCCGCCCGCGTCAGGGGCCGCCCGGCGGCGCCGGGGGCGGGCACGCCCTCCGGCGGCCGGGGGTGGAGCGGATCGCGCTCCTGGTCGGGGTGCCCGCCCTCGTGGTGACGGTCGGAGTCGGCGGCTGGCTGCTGACCGCCGACCCCGACACCCCGTCGGACCGGGGAAGCAGGCCGGTGCCCACGACCGTGTTCCCCGACGTCACGGCCGCCGAGCCCTCCCCCCGTCCCTCGAAGACCCGCCGGACGACTCCCGCCCCGTCCTCCCCCACCCAGGCCATTCCGCCGGGCTGGCGGCTGCACAAGGACACGATGGGCTTCACCGTCGCGATGCCCAAGGGCTGGAGCGCCAAGCGGTTCTCCAACCGCGACCGGGTGGAGTTCCGCGACCCGGACTCGGACGCCTTCCTGTGGATCGAGTCGACCGAGGATTCCGAGACGGACCCGGTCAGGCACTGGCAGAAAGTCGAGAAGGCCGGGACGGCCCGGAATCTCTGGCCGGGGTACCAGCGGATCCGCATCACCTTGCTGACCTATCGCGGCGTGGCCGCCGCGGACTGGGAGTTCCTCTACGTCAAGAAGGGCGTCCGGACGCGCGTCCTCGACCGGGGGTTCCGCACGCCCTCGGGCCGGCCGTACGCGATCTACTGGGAGAGCCCCGCCTCCGAGTGGGATCCGGCGTTCTTCGACGCCTTCACGGCGACCTTCAAGCCTTGACGGCGTGGTCCGGACGCGCCTTCGAGCCGCTCCGGAGCCGCTACTGCCAGGCTCGCGCGTATCGCCGGTAGGTCCCGTCGTGCGTACGCAGGTGCACCCACTCGTCGACGTAGTTCGTGAACTCCTGATCACCGCGCGGCAGCAGGTACGCCTTCTCGGCGAAGGTGAACGGCCGGTCGGGGTGGATCGCGCACAGCGCCGGATGCAGCCGGGCCCGGTAGAGCGCCTCGCCGGCATCGGTGATCATCACGTCCGCCCGGCCGGCCACGATCTCGTCGAAGATCGTGTTGTTGTCCCGGTGCACGATGATCGTCGCGTGGTGCAGGTGCGCGCGGGCGAACGTCTCGTTCGTCCCGCCCGGGTTGACGATCACTCGTACGCCGGCCCGGTCGATCCGCGCCAGCGTGCCGTACCGGTCCTTGTCCGCGCACCGCGCGATCGGCGTCTTGCCGTCGGTCCGGTACGGCTCGCTGAACACCGCCTCGCGGGCGCGGTCCAAGGTCACCGAGATTCCGCCCATGCCGATGTCACAGCGGCCCGCGGTCAGATCCGTGAGCAGGTTCCCCCAGGTCGTGGGGGTGAACTCGGCCTTGGCGCCGAGGCTCCCCGCCAGGTCCCGCGCCATGTCGATGTCGATGCCGCTGTACGAGCCGGTCCTCGGGTCCCGGTAGGTGAACGGCCGGTAGTCACCGGTGGTGCACACGCGCAGCCTCCCGCTGTGCCGCACCTCGTCCAGCAGCGTGCCGGAGGGCGCGGGACTCGGCCGCGCCCGCTCGGCGGCGAGCCCGGCGCCCGCGGTCGTGCCGGCCAGGACGGCCAGGACGGTGACCACGACGGTGACCACGACCAGGGCCAGGGCCGACGGGACGCCGGCACGTCGTCTCACGCTCACAGGTCGCTCCTCCGCTCGCCTCTCCACCCGGCGCATGCCGTTGAGGGACAAAAGACCCGGACCGGGCCGGCCGTCCCCCGGATGACGTCCGGACCGTTCTCGGCGCGGCACGGGGAGGCTCTCACGGTGGTTTATCCGGTCAGAGCGAGTTCATGCAGGTGAGCGCCCTTCCGCGTCCCGCGGCCGGTCGCGTTCCGACCGGTCGATCACGACACGATGGCAATCAAAGATCTACGGATGGAACGCTTCCGCCGCCGACTCCTCGTAGAATGGCCTTTTCGCGCTGGGCCAAGGCCTTCGAGCCATGACAAAGGGGCGGGCCGTACCCCCACCTCTCCCACCGCCAGATACCGTGTATACGGATTGTTGACCTCATATGGGGGTACTCGAGGCACATGTCCGACTCTCAGGAGATCATCGGGGCCCGTTACCGATTGCTGGAACGCATCGGCAGCGGAGGCATGGGAACGGTCTGGCGGGCACGCGACGAGGTCCTCGGCCGGGAGGTCGCGGTCAAAGAGATCATTCCCTCTCCCGACCTGACCGGTCCCGAGCGCGAGATCTTCACCATGCGAACGCTCAGAGAGGCCCATACCGCCGGGCGGATCGGGCATCCGGGCGTCGCCACGGTCTACGACGTGATCGAGGAGAACGGGCGTCCGTGGATCGTGATGCAGCTGGTGAACTCCCGGACCCTCGGGGCCGTGGTCAGGCAGGACGGGCCGCTGCCGCCGGTGCGTGTGGCCCAGATCGGGATCGAGGTGCTCGCGGCGCTGTTCGCGGCTCAGCACGTGGGCGTCCTGCACCGCGACGTGAAGCCGGACAACGTGCTGCTCGCGGAGGACGGGCGGGCCGTGCTGACGGACTTCGGCATCGCCGTCCTCGAGGGTGACTCCTCGCTGACCAAGACCGGCTCGCTCATCGGCACCCCGGCGTTCATCGCGCCCGAACGGGCGGCCGGAGGGCCCGCGGAGTTCGCCTCCGACCTGTGGTCGCTCGGCGTGACGCTCTACGTGGCGGTCGAGGGGCGTTCCCCCTTCGAGCGGGCCCATCCGCTGGCGACGCTCAGCGCGGTCATGCACCAGCATCCGGAGCCGCTGAAACTCGCCGGTCCGCTGGGTCCGGTGATCCTCGGCCTGCTCCGCAAGGATCCGGCGGAGCGCATGTCCGCGCAGGAGGCGCAGACCCACCTCTGGTCGATCGTGAACGGGACCGCCTCGCAGTCCACCATGCCGATCGACCTCCCGGCCTCGGACTCCACCCTCGTCGCGGCCCCGGCACCGGCCGCCGTGCCGTCTTTCCCGCCGCCGGCCCCGCGGGACGCCCCCGCCCGGCCTCCGGTGGACGAGACGCCGTCGGAGGCGCCGCCCATCGCCACGGACCCCGGGCCCGTCCTGCCCCCCGGCGGGGGACGGCGGCGCCCGGTGCTGCTCGCCGTCATGGCGATGGCGGTCGCCATCGCCATGACCTCGGCCGGGATGGCATGGGTCGCCTCGAACTCTTCCACGACGAGCCCGGTGGAACCGCCGGTCTCGTCAAGCGTTCCCGCGCAGGAGCCCACCCCGAAGAGCAAGCCCGAGCAGGCGAGGCTTCCCGAACGGAACGACCCCGCACCGACCAGGACGTGGGAGGCTCCCCGCGAACCCGCCTATCGTCCCGCCCCGGGGACGTCCGAGGAGTTCAAGCCCTCCCCGTCGGGCAGACCCACGGACAAGCCCTCGGCGAAACCCTCCACGAAGCCCTCGGCGAAGCCCTCTCCGGACGAGCCCGAGGACGACCAGGGAGACGACTCGGGTGACGACTCGGGTGACGACTCGGGGAACAACCCGGGCCATAACTCGGGCGACGGTTCGGGGAACGACTCCGGAGACGGCTCCGGGGAGGGGCCGCAGGGCGGCGACCCGGGCCAGAACGCCGACCAGGGCTCGGGCCAGGACTCGAATTCGGGCACGGGCACGGGGGAGGACTCGGCGCCGAACCAGGGCGGCAACGCCGCCTCCCAGCTCGCCCCCGCGGGAGGGACGGACCCCCTCGGCTCCTGAGGCGAGGGCCGGGACGACACGACCGGCGATCCGTGGAGATCGCCGGACCGGCGCCCGGACGGCTCGGGACGGGCCGCGCTAGGAGTCTCCGCCCACGGCCTTCAGCGCGTGGGCCAGGTCTTCCGGGTAATCGGTGGTGAAGGCGACCCACTCCCCCGTCGCCGGGTGCTCGAAGGCCAGGGAGACCGCGTGCAGCCACTGCCGGGTGATGCCCAGGCGCGCGGCCAGCGTGGGGTCGGCGCCGTACATCATGTCGCCGACGCACGGGTGGCGCAGCGCCGACATGTGAACCCGGATCTGATGGGTCCGGCCCGTCTCCAGCTTGATGTCCAGCAGGGAGGCCGCGCGGAACGCCTCGATCGTGTCGTAGTGCGTGACCGACTCCTTGCCCCCGGCCACGACGGCCCAGCGGCCGTCCCCGGCGGGGTGGCGGTCGATCGGGGCGTCCACGGTGCCGCGCGACGGGTCGGGGTGACCCTGGACCAGCGCGTGATAGCGCTTTTCGACCGTGCGTTCCTTGAAGGCCCGCTTCAGGTGGGAGTAGGCGTGCTCGCTCTTGGCCACGACCATGGCGCCGGTGGTGTTGGCGTCCAGGCGGTGCACGATGCCCTGGCGCTCGGCCGCGCCGCTGGTCGCGACCCGGTGCCCGGTGCCGAGCAGGCCGCCGATCACGGTCGGCCCGGTCCAGCCGGTGGTCGGATGGGCGGCCACGCCTATGGGCTTGTTGACGACCACGATGTCGTCGTCCTCGTAGACGATCGTCATACCGGGGATCGGCTCGGCCACCGGCATCGGCGCGACGGGCGGCGGCGGCAGCGTCACCTCCAGCCACGCACCCCCCTGGACCCGGTCGGACTTGGCCGCGAGCGAGCCGTCCACGAGCACGTCACCGGCGGTGATCAACTCAGCCGCGCGGGTGCGGGAGAAGCCGAACAACCGCGACAGAGCGGCGTCGAGGCGCTCACCTTCCAGTCCCTCGGGAACCGGGAGACTCCGCTGTTCAGCCATCGTTCTTCTCTTCTCTTGTGTCGCGCGTGCCGTCGATCTGGTAGCCACGCCAGGCGAGGAAGACGGCCAGGATTCCGCCGCAGACAATCGCCGAGTCTGCCACGTTCCAGATGGCGAAGTGCCCGGGGAAGGTCTCGACGAAGTCGACGACGTGTCCCTGGAACGGCGAGGGCCTGCCGAAGCCCGACGGCCAGCGGAAGACGCGGTCGGTCAAATTGCCGAGCGCTCCGCCGAGCAGCAGGCTCAGTGTGATCGCCCACGGCAGGCTTCGCAGATTGCGCGCGGTGCGCAGAATGGCCACGACGACCGCGGCCGCGACGATCGTGAAGATGATCGTCATACCGGTGCCGATGCTGAACGCGGCCCCGGAGTTGAAAATCACTCGAAACTGGAGCACACCGGGGATGACGACGAACGGCTCTTTACCCTCAAGGGTTTTCAGCACGATCGTCTTCGTGACGAAGTCAAGGATGTAGATGATCGGGGCGATTACCGCGAGCACACCGATCCGGCGCGCCGCGAGCGGGGCGGCCGGAGCCGCCCCGTCAACGGTGTCGCCGGTCAGCGGCGCTCCTCCCGCTGCTTGCAGGCCACGCACAGCGTCGCCCTCGGAAACGCCTGAAGGCGTTCCTTGCCGATCGGCTGATGGCACGATTCGCACACTCCATAGGTCCCGGCGTCGATCCGGGCGATCGCTCGCTCGTTCTGCGCGACCAGGTCGCGTGAGTTCAGAGTAAGGGCGATCTCGCGTTCGCGTTCATATGTCCGGGCTCCGGCATCCGCCTGATCGTCGCCCGCTCCGTCGGTGACATCGCTCGAAGCGATCTCGGACTCGGACTTGGCGATCTCGCCGTTCAGTTCCTCGATCTCCGTGGCCAGTTGCGCGCGGACGTCCGCGAGCTCCTTGGCCGACCAGGTGACGACAGCACCGTTCGACGGCGGCACCACCGCGCTTTCATCAGCGCGCACAGTCGCGGCCATGTCGGCCTCCTTACTCGATCGGACCGTATCCAAAGCGGTAAACGGTGCGGGCAGCTTAGATCTCATATAACAGAACGGCAAACGACCCGCCGCAATGTTTACCACTCCCGTAACATCCGCTCCCTTCCTCCTGATTCCATCCGGGCCTCCCCCAAACCGGGAAGCTTCGGGGAGGTCCTTGCGTTATCGTTTGAGGCTGCAAGGCGTTGATGGGGACAGCTACCTCCGTACCCCCTCGCACGAGCGACCCGGGGACGGTGTGAGCCCGGGGCGAGGCACGGAGGGACGATCACCCCGGAGCCGCCGGAAGAACGGTCTCCCCGACCCAGTAGACCCGGCAGCAGAACCAAGGAAGAGGGCCTTCCCAGCGAGGAGGGCCAAGGAGGGTGGTACCGCGGGGCCCGAAGGGTCTCGTCCCTCCACGCCACTGCCCACACCAGCGTGGAGGTCCCGCTCGCCATGTCCGCCTATTTCCGTTCCCTTCCCGCGCAGGTAGATCTTCCCGCCCTCGAACACAAGGTCCTCGACCGCTGGCGGGACGGCAAGGTCTTCGAGCGCTCGGTCGAGCAGAACGCCGGCGGCCCCAACTGGGTCTTCTACGAGGGCCCGCCCACCGCCAACGGCATGCCGGGCGTGCATCACGTCGAGGCCCGCGTCTTCAAGGACCTCTTCCCCCGCTACAAGTCGATGCAGGGCTACAACGTGCCCCGCAAGGCCGGCTGGGACTGCCACGGCCTGCCCGTCGAGGTCGCCGTCGAGAAAGAACTCGGCCTGACCGGCAAGAAGGACATCGAGGCGTACGGCGTCGCCGAGTTCAACGCCCGATGCCGCGAGTCGGTGCTGCGGCACGTGGACGCCTTCGAGGCGATGACCGAGCGGATGGGCTACTGGATCGACCTGTCCCAGGCCTACCGGACGATGGACCCGGACTACATCGAGTCGGTCTGGTGGTCCCTCAAGGTCATCTTCGACAAGGACCTCCTCTCCCGCGACTTCCGGATCACGCCCTACTGCCCCCGCTGCGGCACCGGCCTGTCCGACCACGAGCTGGGCCAGCCGGGCGGCTACGAGACGGTCAGCAGCCCGTCCGTCTACGTCCGCATGCCCGCCACCTCGGGCCCGCTGGCCGAGCTCGGCGCCTCCCTGCTGATCTGGACCACCACCCCGTGGACGCTGGTCTCCAACACGGCGGTGGCCGTGCACCCCGACGTGACCTACGTCGCGGCGCGCCCGGCCGGGTCCGACGAGGTGCTGGTGGTGGCCGAGCCGCTGCTGGCCTCCGCGCTGGGCGAGGACGCCGAGGTTCTGGCCACCTTCCAGGGGACGGAGCTGGAGCACACCACCTACTCGCGCCCCTTCGACCTGATCGACATCCCCGGCGCGCACTACGTGGTGCTCGGCTACTACGTCACCACCGAGGACGGCACCGGCCTGGTCCACCAGGCGCCGGCCTTCGGCGCCGACGACCTGACGACCTGCAAGCGGTACGGCCTGCCGGTGGTCAACCCGATCGGCCCCGACGGGCGCTTCCTGGAGAACGTCCCCCAGGTCGGCGGCCAGTTCTTCAAGGACGCCGACGAGGGTCTCACCGCGGATCTGCGGGCGCGCGGCCTGCTCTACCGCGGCGGCCACTTCGAGCACAGCTACCCGCACTGCTGGCGCTGCCACACCGCGCTGCTCTACTACGCGCTCCCCGCCTGGTACATCCGCACCACCGCGATCAAGGACCAGCTCCTCGCCGAGAACGAGAAGACCAGCTGGTACCCCGAGACGATCAAGTGGGGCCGCTTCGGCGAGTGGTTGCGCAACAACGTCGACTGGTCGCTGTCGCGGTCACGGTACTGGGGCACCCCGCTGCCGCTGTGGATCTGCTCGGCCCACGAGGAGCACATCACCTGCGTCGGCTCCCTGGCCGAGCTGAGCCAGCTCTCCGGTCAGGACGTCTCCGCCCTCGACCCGCACCGTCCCTACGTCGACGACATCACGCTGCCCTGCCCCACCTGCGGCGCCGAGGCGCGCCGGGTGCCGGACGTGATCGACGCCTGGTACGACTCGGGTTCGATGCCCTTCGCCCAGTGGGGCGCCCCCCAAAAGAACGCCGACATGCTCCAGAAGGCCTACCCCGCGCAGTTCATCTGCGAGGCCACCGACCAGACGCGCGGCTGGTTCTACTCGCTGATGGCCGTCGGCACGCTGGTCTTCGACCGGTCGTCGTACGAGAACGTGCTCTGCCTGGGGCTGATCCTCGCCGACGACGGCCGCAAGATGAGCAAGCACCTGGGCAACGTGCTGGAACCGATCCCGCTGATGGACCAGCACGGCGCCGACGCGCTGCGCTGGTACATGGCCTGCGGCGGCTCGCCGTGGGCGGCCCGCCGGGTGGGGCACAGCGCCCTGGAGGAGATCGTCCGCAAGGTCCTGCTGACCTACTGGAACACGGCGTCGTTCTTCACCCTCTACGCCAACGCCGAGTCCTGGTCGCCGTCGATGCTCTCTGAGGCCCCCGCGTACGCCGAGCGCCCGCTGATCGACCGCTGGGCCCTGGCCGAGCTGCACCGTACGGTGGCCGAGGTCACCGCGTCGATGGACGACTACGACACCGCCCGGGTGGGGCGGCGGCTGATGGAGTTCCTCGACGACCTGTCCAACTGGTACGTCCGGCGCTCCCGCCGCCGGTTCTGGTCCGGCGACGTCTCGGCGTTCGCCACGCTGTACGAGTGCCTGGAGACCGTCACCCGGCTGATGTCGCCGGTCGTGCCGTTCACCACCGACTACGTCTGGGACGTGCTCCGCGACACCGACGCCCCCGTCTCGGTCCACCTGTCCACCTGGCCCACGGTCAACGGCGACCTGCTGAACGAGGCGCTGTCGGAGCAGATGGCGCTGGTCCGCCGCCTGGTGGAGCTGGGCCGTTCGGCCCGCGCCTCCAGCGGGGTGAAGACCCGCCAGCCGCTCGGCCGCGCCCTGATCGGCGCTCGCGGCTGGGCCGCGCTCTCCCCCGAGTTGCGCGAGCTGATCGCCGACGAGCTCAACGTGAAGGGTCTGGAAGACCTGTCCAGCGTTGAGTCCGACCTGGTCTCCTTCACGGTCAAGCCCAACTTCCGCGCGCTGGGCAAGCGGTTCGGCTCGCAGACCAAACTGGTCGCCGCGGCCGTCACCTCCGCCGACGCCGGGGAGCTCGCCCACGCGCTCCGCTCGGGGTCGACGGCCTCGGTGGACGCGGGCGAGCTGGGCACCGTGGAACTCACCACCGAGGACGTGATCGTCACCGAGCAGCCGAGGTCCGGCTGGGCGGTGGAGACCGGAGCGGTCGACACCGGCACCGGTGAGACCGTCGCCCTCGACCTGACCATCACCGACGACCTGCGCCGTGCGGGTCTGATCCGCGACGTCGTCCGGCTGCTCCAGGACGCCCGCAAGTCCACGGGCCTGTCCATCTCCGACCGGATCGACGTGTGGTGGTCCACCGGCGACGCGGACCTGGCCGAGGCCCTCCGCACCCAGGGCGGGACGGTGGCCGACGAGGTCCTCGCCCTGTCGCTCACCGAGGGCGCCACGAGCGACCTTCCGAGCCACCAGGACACCGACCTGGGCCTGACCTTCCAGCTCCGCCGTACCCTCTGATCCGTCGGCGGGCACGCGGGACGGACGACGGAAAGGGCCCCGGGGGAATCTCCCCCCGGGGCCCTTTCCCTGTCCTGTGTGTCCCGGCGCGGCCTCTACCGGCCACGCGCATCCCGTTTTCTCGGTCCTGCGTGTCCCGGCCGGGCCTCTACCGGCCGCGCGCATCCCGATCGGCCCGTGCCGCCCGGGACCCCCGCCCGCTCACGACGCCGGGAGCCCTTCACCCGCGGCGGAAGACCCGACCGGCGGCCCGGCGACCGTTCCCGGGTCTAGTGATCGCTCAGGCAGACCGGGCAGCCGCTCAGGCCCGCCTCCTCGGCCTCGGCCTGGGACATGGTCTCGACGCCACTGCCGCCCATGCCCTTGACGAGAGGGCAGGAGGAGTCGTGGAAGCGACGGGTTCCGGCGATGACCCTGACCGTTTCCCGCTTCGGCTCGGGCCCCGTCTCCGGGTCCTCCGGATCCGGCTGAACCCAGACGATCGGGATACCGCCGGGGGAGGTGTCGTCGTCGTCGCGGTCCTCGAACGAGACCTTCTCCTCAGCCTCGTCGGACCCGGCCGCCGAGGTGGGGCCGGCGGGGACCGGCCGCCCGGCGCGCCCGGGTGCGGTCTCGGCCGGCTCCACGGGGTCGGCGACGTCCTCCGCCGGTTCCGCGGACGCGACGGGAGCCTTCCCCTTCACCGCGGAGGACTCCTGGGGAGCCTCTCCCGTGGCGGGAGAGGTCTCGGAGGTGGCGGATCCGGGCTTGACCGGCTCAGACCGGGAGGTCTCGGGCTCGGCGGGTTCGGGTCCGGAGGTCTCGGGCTTGACCGGCTCGGATCCTGCGGCCTCGGGCCTGGGCTTCCCAGGTTCGGCCGTCTCGGATCCGGAGGCTTCGGGCGTGACCGGCTCGGTTCCGGTCGAGGCCTCGGACCGGGCCGGAGCCTCAGACCTGGCCGGCGTCTCGGCCGCCGTGGACGACCCGGACGCGGATTCGGCGGGTGACCCGGACGTGACGGGCTCGGGATCGGGATCCGCCGGGACTTCGAGGTCGGAGGCCGAAGGCGAGAACGCGTCGCGGTTGAACCAGCTGGGCGCCTCGGACTCCGCCGGGGGAATCTCCGGAACGGACGGCGACAGGAACGGGAGCGCCGGGGCGGCGGGCTGTTCGGCACGCTGCGGCGGGCTCACCGGCTCCTGAGAACGGCTCTGAGCCGAGGGCTGGGCGTAGGGCCTGGAGGGGGTGACCGCCTCGGGCCGGGGCGAGGTCTCCTGCCCGACGGGCGAGGTCTCACGACCGGCTGCCGGGCTTTCCTGCCCGGCGGGCGAACTCTCCTGCTCGGCCGGCGGGGAGACGGGCTTGTAGGGGGACGTGAACCTGGCGGTGGAGTCGTGCGGGCCGGGTTCCGGAGCGGCGCCGAGGGAACCGGACTCCTGGGAGGAGACCAGGGGCCTGGTGGGCTCCTGTGCCCCCGCGGGAGCGTCCTGTGGCCGCGTCCCGGCGGTGGAGTCGGGCAGGCACGTGGTGCAGGGCGTGAAGCCCTCTTCCCGTGCCTCCTCGCGCGTGAGCTCCTCATGATCCCTGCCGACCAGCTGCCGGCATCCCGCGACGTGATAACGCTTGCGTCCGGGGATCACCAGCACGATCGCCTCGTCGCCCGGGGAGCCCCGCCTCACGGCGGGGACGGGACCGGCCATCGGACTCAGCCGGGGCTGGGTCGCGACGGTCGCCGTCTGCTGCATGCCGCGCGGCATCATCATCGGCGGGGGGTGAGGGACGGGCTGGTTCGACATCATGTGGGGTGCGGGCATCGGCCCGGCCGGAGCCGGCCCCTTCTGGGGGAACGCCGGAGTGACCCCGGCGTGCCCGCCGGGGAACAGCTCGTGGCGGCGCAACAACGCCCCGATCACCAGGAAGACCGCGGACAGAAGACTGATCGCGATCGACCACATGACCAGATATGCCTGGCCCAACACGAATCCCGCGATGAGCAGGACGATGGCCGTGAGTACCAAACCAGCGCTGACAAGGATCACAGAAAAACTCCTGTGCGGATCATAGGGGGATGACCCGCGACACCCTAGCGTCGGTCGTTGTGAGGACCGTCAACGCCCTGGAAGGCGCCTGAATGCTGCGACGGGTCGCCACCGAACGGGTTGTTGGGGGGAACCTGCATCGGCTGCTGAACGCCCGGAGTCACGGCGTGGGACATGGCCGGAGGCCCGCTCACGATCGGGAATCCGCCGCTGCCCTCAGCCGCCACGTTCAGCTCGGCGAGCTGGTTCTCCAGGTACAGCTTCAGACGGCTGCGATACTCGCGCTCGAAGGAGCGGAGCTCCTCGACCTTGCGCTCGAGCTCGTCACGGGTCTGCACCAGAGAGCCCATGGCCTGGCGGTGCCGCTCCTGCGCGTCACGCTCAAGCGTCTCGGCGCGAGCGCGGGCGTCGCCGATGACCTGCTCGGCCTGGCGACGCGCCTTGCCGAGAATGTCGTCGGCCTCGCGACGCGCCCTGGTCACCGTCTCGTCCGCCTCCCGGCGGGCGTCGGCGATCGCCTGGTCGGCGGTCTGCTGGGCGAGGGCGAGCACGCGAGCCGCGGTGTCCATGTTGTCCTCAGCCGGGGGCATCCCCATGCCGACGGGAACAGGCTGCTGATGCTGCACCGGCTCTGGAGCGCGCATCGGCTCCGGCTGCTGCATCATCATCTCAGGTTTGGGCTCGGCGATCGGGGCGGGCGCCATGGACATGCCCATCCCGCCGGGGACCTTGCCCCGCAGGCACTCCGCCAGCTTGGCGCGGAGCTCCTCGTTCTCCTGAATGAGGCGGTCCAGTTCGGACTCCACCTCGTCCAGGAAGGCGTCCACCTCTTCCTCGTCGTAACCCGGCCTGAGTCGGGTCGTACTAAATTGCTTGTTCCGCACATCAGCGGGCGTCAGCGGCATTTCGGTCTCCTTGGCGCGCTTGGAGTCTGTCCGGAGGACGGTACTCGATCACCGAAGCGCGAACACGAGTTGGATCAAGACCAAGACCACAATGAAACGAGTCTGGTCAAGATCAGGACCACAACGAAACGAGCTGGATCAAGATCAAGACCACAATGAACAGCACTGTGAAGCTTAGGTCAAAGGCCACCGTACCCAACCGGAGTGGTGGAATGAAACGGCGGAGGAACTTGAGAGGTGGATCGGTCACGGTGTATATGGCTTCCGCCAGCACCAGGACGATCCCGGTGGGGCGCCACTGCCGTGCGAACGCCTGCACCGTCTCGAAGATCATTCTGCCGATCAGCAGAACGAGGTAGATGGACAGGACGGTGACCAAGATCCCACTAATGAGCGCCACAGTCTGCCCCTGTCTCCACTCTGTTCCGCCGACTCCGGTCCCGTCGGGGTCTGTCCGGTCGGTCACTGTTCATGGTGGAACTCTAGCTCTGGTTGAAGAACCCGCGTTCCGCGATTCGGGCCTTGTCCTCGGCGGTCACCTCAACATTGGCTGGGGACAACAGGAACACCTTGTTGGTAACACGTTCAATGCTGCCATGTAGGCCAAAGACAAGACCTGCCGCAAAATCAACAAGTCGTTTTGCGTCGCTGTCAACCATCTCGGTCAGATTCATGATGACCGGGGTGCCGTCACGGAAGTGCTCACCAATCGTGCGCGCCTCATTGTAGGTGCGGGGGTGAAGCGTCGTGATACGGGCCAGATCGGTCGTACGACGCTCCAGGACGGTCGTCGCGGGCCTCGGGGCGGGCACACCGGCTTCGGCGTCGTCCTCGCGGTCCTGGACCGCGCCGGACCTCTCCTCGCCCTCTCGCCGGGGATCGTCGAAATCTTCGTACTCGTCGTCGGAATAGCTGTCGTATCTCTCGTAGCGGTCGTCCTCCACAAGACCGAGGTAGACCGCCATCTTGCGCATCGCGCCGGCCATCGCTAGTTCTTCCTCCGTCTTACTTTGATTTGCCCGGGGCGGCAGCCATACCCCCTTGGAGCTCACCACCGTTCGACCTCTATCTGGATACGCGGACGCCAAGGCCCACTTGAAGGGACATTACCTGACGAAGGGCTTCCTGCGACCGAGCAACGCCGTACCGACACGCAGGTGTGTCGCACCATTCGCAATAGCTTGGGACATATCGCCACTCATTCCAGCCGAGATGACGTCCGCCCCAGGATGGGCGTCCCGTACGACCTGCGCGATCTCCCGCAACCTGGCGAAGGCCCTGGAGGGGTCCTCTCCCAGCGGCGCGACCGCCATCACCCCGCCCAGCCTTATCCCCCCGGCTCCGGCAATGGCCTCGGCCAGAGCCGGCACCTCCTGGGGCCGCGCGCCGCCTCGCTCCGGGCCGTCGCCCAGGGCGACCTGCACCAGGCAGGTGATCTGCCGGCCCGCCCTGAGCGCCTCCTGGCTGAGCGCGGCCACCAGGCGCGGGCGGTCCACCGAGTGGACGACATCGGAGTAGCCGATCACCGAACGGACCTTGTTGGTCTGCAGCTGGCCGACGAAATGCCAGACGAGGCCCAGGTCGGCGCACTCCCGCGCCTTGGCCGAGGCCTCCTGGTCACGGTTCTCCCCCACGTCCCCCACCCCCAGCTCGGCCAGCAGTCGCACGTCCGAGGCCGGGTATGTCTTGCTCACCGCGACGAGTGTCAGCTCCCGGCGGGTACGGCCGGCGGCCCGGCAGGCCTCGGCGATCTCCGCCTCCACCCCGGCCAGTCCGGCCGCGATCTCATCACGTCGTGTTGTTTCCGTCACGTCTCCGCCGCTCGAATACCGACAAACAGGCGGAATTCATTCTCCATGCCACGGCTGAGTGATCTGACATCCACCCAGCCGTGAGCAATGTCACTTCAGGAAGTCGGGGACGTCCAGTTCCTCTTCCTGCTCTTCGAAGATCACCGGACGCCGGCGGCCGGGATCGGGAACCCTCGCGGAGATCGAGCTCGGGTGCGAGGGCTCGGGAGCCGGGCGCGGGATCGACACCTGCGGGGAGTGCGGCTCCTCCGTACGGTGCGGCTCGGCGTGCTCCGCCGGGGGATGCGCCTGCGGAGCGGTCTGGGCCGAGTGGACCTGCTGAACCGGCTGCTGCGCGGGCTGCGCCTCCGCCGGGGCGGCCGACGGGCCCGAGACCGGCCGCACCGGCGGCGGAGCGTACTCGACCCTCGGCTCCGGACGGGGCTCGGCCTTGACCGTGGGCGGCATCGGGCGGACCGGGGGGGTCGCCGAGGCCGGCGGAACCGGGCGGGACGCCTGCTGCGGGCGGGAGGCCGGCTGGGGGACGACCGTCTTGACCTCAGCGACCGGCTCGTCGAACCCAGCCGCGATCACGGTGACGCGCACCTCGTCGCCGAGGGCGTCGTCGATGACCGTACCGAAGATGATGTTGGCGTCCGGCGCGGCCGCGTTGGAGACGAGCTGAGCCGCTTCGTTGATCTCGAAGAGCCCCAGGTCGGAACCACCGGCGATCGACAGCAGCACGCCGTGCGCGCCGTCGATGCTGGCCTCCAGCAGCGGGCTGGAGACGGCCATCTCGGCCGCCGCGACCGACCTGTCGTCGCCGCGCGCGTGGCCGATGCCCATGAGCGCCGAGCCGGCGCCGGACATGACCGACTTCACGTCGGCGAAGTCGAGGTTGATCAGACCCGGCGTGGTGATGAGATCGGTGATGCCCTGAACACCGGAGAGCAGCACCTGGTCGGCCGCCTTGAAGGCGTCCAGCACGCTCACCTGCCGGTCGGAGATCGACAGCAGCCGGTCGTTCGGGATCACGATGAGGGTGTCGACCTCCTCGCGAAGGGTCTCGATCCCCGCGTCGGCCTGCATCGCCCTGCGCCGGCCCTCGAAGCTGAAGGGCCTGGTCACCACGCCGATGGTCAGGGCGCCCAGGGAACGGGCGATGTTGGCCACCACCGGAGCTCCGCCGGTGCCCGTGCCGCCGCCCTCACCGGCGGTGACGAACACCATGTCGGCGCCCTTGATGACCTCTTCGATCTCCTCACGGTGGTCCTCGGCCGCCTTGCGCCCGACTTCGGGATTGGCTCCCGCGCCGAGGCCGCGGGTGAGTTCGCGCCCGACATCCAGCTTGACGTCGGCGTCACTCATCAGCAGCGCCTGGGCGTCGGTATTGATGGCGATGAACTCGACGCCCTTGAGTCCCTCCTCGATCATCCGGTTGACGGCGTTGACTCCGCCTCCGCCGATTCCTACAACCTTGATGACCGCGAGGTAGTTCTGCGGTGCTGCCACGACGAGGGGCCTTTCCGCTCGTTGACTTGCAATTTCATGCGGCACGGGGCCCGTGCCGTCGTTTCCAAAACCCTCACCCTCAAGTTGAGATTTAGCTTTATGTCAACCTGAGGAGTGATACGGACAGTAGGAGTTACGCTCCAGGCGGGTCAACTAACCGCGCCGCAAGCGCGCCCGGCGTGTCGCAGGCCGTCCTTATTCAGAGAACGCGCGTGATCCAATGACGTCACTTAACGGTCACAACGTCGGGCGAACTGACGTCATAGGTGTCGGCCGGACGTCTAAGCAGCGTAACAAGGATCCGCGCCTTGTCCGCCGGACGGTCTCCGCCACCCCACACGACCGTGCGGCCGTCCTTGAGACGCAGCGAGACCGTTTCGGTGGAGGGCGCGAGCACCTCCGCCACCCGCGGGGCCAGATCCCGCGGCAGGGCGCCTATGACGGTCAGCGCCGCGGCAGTCGCCGGATCGCCCGGCCCCGGGCGGTCCACCCGCAGCAGGGGAAGGGTCGGAGGCGCGACGTCCCTGATCTCGGTCACCACCCCGTGCCGGTCCATGAGCGCGAACCTGGTCCCCTCTTGTATCACCGCCACCGGCTCACGCTCCACGATCTCGACCAGCAGGGTGCCCGGCCAGCCGCGGCTGACCGTGACCGACTCGATCTGCGGGATCCTGCCGATCCGGCCCTCGACCTCGGCCACGTCCACCGTGGCCAGGGGCTTGCCGTCGGCCACCCCCGCCACCTGCTGGATCCGCTGGGCGGGAAGGCCGAGGTTGCCCACCACCTGGATCTCCCGCACCCCGAGCACCGATGAGAAGAACACCAGCCAGGCGGCGGTGCTCACCACCCCCACGGTGAGCAGGGCCAGGAAGGCCGACCGCCACACCCTTCTCATCGTCCCTCCCCTCGCGGCCCCCCGCGTCGTCCGGCGTGGGTCACCGCGCGGCCAGCTCCGCCACGATCCTGGGACCGAGCTCGGTCACGTCGCCCGCGCCCATGGTGAGCACGATGTCGCCGGGCCTGGCCCTGCCTGCCACCAGGGCGGGAACGCCCTCCCGGTGCGGCGCGTAGGCCACCCGGTCGGCGGGAAGCGGCACCTTGCCCGCAACCAGCGCCCCCGAGACCCCCGGCTCGGGATCCTCGCGGGCACCGTAGACGTCCATGACGATGGCCTCGTCGGCCAGCCCGAGGGCGGCGCCGAACTCGTCGGCGAAGAACCTGGTCCGCGAGTAGAGGTGCGGCTGGAAGACCGCGATGACCCGTCCCGTGCCCGAGAAGGAGGCCACCACGTCCCGGGCCGCGCGCAGATCCGCGGCGAGTTCGGTCGGGTGGTGGGCGTAGCTGTCGAAGACCGCGACTCCCCCGGCCTCCCCCTTGGCCTCGAAGCGGCGCTTGGCCCCGGTGAAGGCGGCCAGGCCGTCACGGATCTCGTCGAAGGACACCCCCAGCTCCGCCGCCACCGCGATGGCCGCGGCGGCGTTGAGCGCGTTGTGGCGGCCGGGGACGGCCAGCCTGACCTCCCCGTGACCGTGGACCTCGAAGGTGATGCCCAGGCCGTCGGGAGTGATCCCGCTCACCCTGAGGTCGGCGTCCTCACCCTCTCCGTACGTGATCACTCTGAGGCCGCGCGCACGGGCGATCGGGACCAGCGCGGCGGAGCCGGGGTCGTCGGCGCAGATGACCATGGTTTTGCCGACGCGCTCGACGAAACGGGCGAAGCTGTCGTAGACCGCGCGCGGATCGCCGTAGTTGTCCAGATGATCCGGCTCCACGTTGGTCACCACGGCGATGTCCGGAGCCAGCATGAGGAAGGAGCCGTCGCTCTCGTCGGCCTCGGCGACGAAGACCTCGCCCGCGCCCTCGTCGGCCCCCAGACCGGTGGTCACCAGCTGGCCTCCGACGCAGTAGGACGGGTCGGCGCCGCATTTCTGCAGCGCCACCGTGAGCATCGAGGTCGTGGTGGTCTTGCCGTGGGTCCCGGCCAGGGCGACCCCGACCCTGCCCGCCATGACGGAGGCCAGCGCGGCGGCCCTGGGGATCACCCGCAGGCCCTGGCGCAGCGCCTCGCCGAGTTCCGGGTTGGAGTCGCGGATCGCGGTGGAGACCACGACGGTGTCGATGTTCTTGATGTGCGAGGCGGCGTGGCCGAGGTGGACCCTGGCCCCCAGCTCCCGCAGTTCGTTCAGCATGTCCGAGCCGCGTGCGTCGCTGCCGGAGACCGGGACGCCACGTTTAAGCAGAATGCGGGCGATTCCCGACATTCCGGAGCCGCCGATCCCGATGAAGTGGACCCGCCCGAGATCCTCTGCCGCGACCGGATCGACCAACTTGACCAGATTCATCGGTCGCTCACCACTCCTCGTTCGGTACACGGACGGTCTCGTCCCTCAACCGGTCACCGCGCTCACCGCGCCGGGCTCCCGCCGTACTGCCCATCCGGCCGCTCACCTGCCTCTTCCCTGCTGTGCGATCCGCATCACCTGGCGGGCGAGCGTCACGTCGGCGTCCTTGCGGCCCATCCTGGACGCCGCCTCAGACATGATCACCACGCGTTCGGGATCCGACAGGATGGGCAGCACGTTCTGGATGATCCACTCCGAGGTCAGGTCGGCGTCGTCGACCATGAGACCGCCCCCGCCCTGCACGATCGGCGTGGCGTTGAGCCGCTGCTCGCCGTTGCCGTGCGGGAGCGGGATGTAGGCGGCCGGCAGGCCCACGGCGGTCAGCTCGGCACAGGTCATGGCGCCGCTCCTGCACAGGGCGAAGTCGGCGGCGGCGTAGGCCAGGTCCATCCGGTCGACGTACTGCAGCACGACGTACTGAGGGTCGCCGGGGGGCGGCTCCTCCTCGAGCGTGTTCTTCGGACCGATGACGTGCAGCACCTGCACTCCGGCCCGGCGCAGCGCGGAGGCGGCGCCCAGGGCCGCCTGGTTGAGCGACCGCGCGCCCTGGGAGCCCCCGGTGACCAGCAGCGTGGGCAGATCGGCCTCCAGGCCGAACCACGAGCGCGCCTTGTCACCCATGGACAGCCGGTCCAGCGTGACGATCTCGCGGCGAAGGGGGATCCCGACATACTGCGAGCGGGCCAGCGGGGTGTCGGGGTGGCCGGTGAACACGTGCTCGGTGAGCCGCGCGCCCAGCCGGTTGGCCAGGCCGGGCCGCGGATTGGCCTCGTGCACCACGATCGGCACCCCGCGCCGCCGTGCCGCCAGGTAGGCGGGGGTCGCCACGTAACCGCCGAACCCGACCAGCACGTCGGCCTGGACGCGGTCCATGATCCCCGCGGCCGCGTTGATGGCGCCCGCCAGGCGCCCGGGCACGCTCAGGAGCTGGGGCGTGATGGCCCTGGGCAGCGGCACGGCGGGCACGAGCTGCAGCTCGTAACCCCGCGCCGGCACCAACCGGGTCTCCAGGCCACGCTCCGTGCCGAGACAGGTGATCCCGATGTTCGGGTCAAGTTGGCGCAGCGCGTCGGCGAGAGCCAGCGCTGGTTCGATATGACCGGCCGTCCCGCCGCCGGCGAGGACCACCCTCATGCCGATCCTTTCGCTTATCGTTTTCCGCGGACCGGCCATCGTCTTCGCACCGGACCACCCAGGCCAAGCCAGCTTAGGCCCCGCGCCACCGGTCCGGGGCCATGCGCGGCGAGAGCCTCGCGCGCGCCGGGCTCATGTTTCGCGAACGAGAGCAGCATGCCGAGCGCGGCGAGGGTGGGTATCAGGGCCGACCCACCGTAGGAGACCAGCGGCAGCGGGATTCCGGTGATGGGCAGCACGCCGATGACCGCTCCGATGTTGACCATCGCCTGGCCCGCGATCCAGGCGACCGCGGCGGCCGAGGCCAGCCGGACGAACGGGTCCTTGACCCGGGTGGCCACTCGCAGCCCCGCGTAGCCGAGCAGGCCGAACAGCGCGATCACGACGAGCGTGCCCATCAGGCCGAGCTCCTCCCCGAGGATGGAGAAGATGAAGTCGCTCTCGGCGTGCGGGATCCAGCTCCACTTCTGCCTGCTGGAACCCAGGCCCAGCCCGAACCAGCCGCCGCTGCCCATGGCGATCTGTCCCTGCACCGCCTGGAAGCCCGAGGTCTGGGCGTTGCCCCACGGGTCCAGCCACCCCGTGATCCGGTCGGAGCGGTACCCCTCGGTGCTGATCATGACGATGACCGCGAGCGCCGCCACCGAGAGGATCCCGCCGAACAGCTTCAGCGGCGCGCCCACCACCCACAGCAGCGCCAGGAAGATCAGCATCAGCACCAGCGTGGTGCCGAGGTCACTTCCCAGCATGACCATGACGGCCAGGATCGCCGTACCCGGCATCAGCGGGATGAACAGGTTGCGCCACTCGATCCGGCCGTTGCGCGCCTTACGGGCCAGCAGGTCGGCCCCCCAGAGCATCAGTCCCAGCTTGGCCGGCTCGGACGGCTGCAGATAGATGGGGCCGAGGTCGATCCAGCGCTGGGCGCCGAGATGGGAGGTGCCGAGGAACAGCACCAGCACCAGCCCGAGGATCGACAGCGCCATCAGCGGGTAGCCGGCGAGCCTGAAGAACCGCGGCGGCAGATGCGCGCAGACCCACATCACCGGGATGCCGAGCGCGACCGAGATCGACTGCTTGAAGAACCAGGAGAACGGGCTTCCCGTCAGCTGCAGCGCCTCGATGCTGGAGGCCGACAGCACCATCATCAGGCCCAGCGCGAGCAGCAGGGCGCTGCATCCCAGGATCAGGTAGTAGGAGGTCAGCGGCCGGTTGAGCAGCTCACGGAAGGCGTTCAGATGCTCGCGGAACCCGTCTTGGCGGGAGGCGGTCTCCTGGTGCGCCGTCACGCTCACGCCCGTCTCCCGCCGTCCCCCGCGGCGAGCCGGTGCACGGCTCGGGCGAACGCCTCCCCCCGGGCCGGGTAGTTGGCGAACATGTCCAGAGAGGCGCCGGCCGGAGCCAGCAGCACGGTGTCTCCGGGGGCGGCGAGCCTTGCGGCTTCGGTGACGACGCGATCCATGACCCCAGTGTCTTGCCCCGACACCTCCACGACCGGAACATTCCCGGCGTGTCGCGCCAGAGCCTCGCGAATTCGCTCGCGATCGACGCCCAGGAGCACCGCGCCGCGCAGGCGCGGCGCGGCCCGCCGTACGAGCTCGTTCACGTCGGCGCCCTTGAGCTGTCCCCCGGCGACCCAGACGATCGACGGATAGGCGGCGAGCGACGCGGCGGCGGCGTGCGGGTTGGTGGCCTTGGAGTCGTCCACGTAGTCGACCTCGCCGACCCGGGCCACGTGCGCGATCCGGTGCGGGTCGGGGACGAAGTCCAGCAGGCCCCGTCGCACGGCCTCGGCCGGCACCCCGTAGGACCTGGCCATGGCCGCGGCGGCGAGCGCGTTGGCCACGTTGTGCGGCGCGAACGGCCGGATGTCGACGAACGAGGCGAGCTCCTCGGCGTTGCGCGCGGGGTCGGCCACGAACGCCCGGTCCACCAGCAGGTCCTCGACCACGCCGAGCTGGCCGGGCCCGGGGACGGCGAGGGTGAAGCTCACGCTCCGCACGGCTCCGCCGCCTTCCGTCGCGTTCCGGTACGGCTCGGCCAGGCGGGCGGCCCACTCGTCGTCGGCGTTGTGGACGACCGTCCCGGCCCGGGTGAAGATCTCGCCCTTGGCGCGGGCGTACTCCTCCATGGAACCGTGCCAGTCGAGATGGTCGGGGGCGACGTTGAGCAGGGCCGCGGTGTGCGGCGCCACGCTGGGCGAGCGGTGCAGCTGGAAGCTGGACAGCTCCACCGCCAGGACGTCCCAGGAGCCGGTGACGGCCTCCAGGACCGGGGTGCCGACGTTGCCGGCGGCGAGCGCCCTGTGCCCCGCGGCGGTCAGGATCGAGGTGAGCATCCGCACCGCGGTGGTCTTGCCGTTGGTTCCGGTCAGCGCCAGCCAGGGCGCCGCTCCGGCCGGGCGGATCCGCCAGGCGAGTTCGACCTCGCTGATCACCTCGATCCCGGCCTCCGCCGCCGCGGCGAGCAGCGGGTGGTGCGGCGGCCAGCCGGTCGTGACGACGACGGAGGTGCCCGGAGGCGGCTCGGAGGGCTCACCGAAGCGGACCTCGATCCCGAGCCCGGCCAGCTCTTCGGCCGTCGCCCTGGCGCGCTCGCCGTCCCGGCCCTCCAGGACGACCACCTTCTCGCCCCGGGCGGCCATGATCCGGGCGACGGCCGTGCCGGAGACCCCGAGGCCGGCGACGCAGATCACGCGGCCTCCCCCGCGGTCGTGGCTGCCACGCTCATCGTGTGCTCGTCTTCACTACTTGGGCATCCATTCCACGTAGAACAGTCCGAGCCCGGCGGCGGCGCAGAGGGCGGCGATGAGCCAGAAGCGCACCACGATCGTCGTCTCCGCCCAGCCCGCCAGCTCGAAGTGGTGCTGGAGTGGCGCCATCCTGAAGACCCGTTTGCCGGTCATCTTGAAGAAACCGACCTGGATGATCACCGACATCGTGATGATCACGCACATTCCGGCCAGGATGATCAGCAGGAACTGGGTACGGGTGGTGATGGCCAGCCCGGCCAGCACGCCTCCCAGGGCCAGCGAGCCCGTGTCACCCATGAAGATCTTGGCCGGCGGGGCGTTCCACCACAGGAATCCGACCAGGGCGCCGAGCACGGCGGCGGCGACCACCGCCAGGTCCAGCGGGTCCCGGACCCAGTAGCAGTTGGGACCGAGCTGGACGGTGCAGCTGTTGCGGAGCTGCCAGTTGCCGATCAGCACGTAGGAGGCCAGCACCACACCGGTGGCGCCGCTGGCCAGGCCGTCGAGGCCGTCGGTGAGGTTCACGGCGTTGGAGAAGCCCACGATCATGATGAGCACCAGGATCGTGAACCCGATGATGCCGATGGACGGGCCGAAGTCTCGCAGGAACGACAGCCGGGTCTCGGCCGGGGTGATCAGGTAGGCGTTCGGGAAGCGGGTCACCAGGACCGCGAAGACCGCGCCGATGACAAGCTGGCCCAGCGCCTTGGCGCCGCTGCGCAGACCGAGGCTGCGCTGCTTGTAGATCTTGATGAAGTCGTCGAGGAAGCCGACCGCGCCGAGACCCACCATCAGGAACAGCACCAGGATCGCGGAGACCGTGGGCGAGGTCTGACTGACCAGGTGCGCGCTGGCGAACCCGATCAGCGCCGCGATCACGATCACGGTGCCGCCCATGGTGGGGGTGCCGCGCTTGTCGTGGTGGCCGGAGGGGCCCTCCTCGCGGATGCTCTGCCCGTAGCCGCGCCTGGAGAACAGGCGAATGGCCAGCGGCGTGCCGAACATGGACAGCAGCAGACCCACCGCCGCCGCAATGATGATCTCTGTCATCGGCGGTCACCTTCGAGCAGCGCCTCGGCCACGCGTTCCAGTCCGGCCGCACGCGGCCCCTTGACGAGCACCACGTCGCCCGGGGCCAGGAGTCCCGACAACTCGGCGCCCGCGGCGGCCGCGTCGGCGACGTGTGCGATTCGCACGGTGCCCGCGGCCCCGTCTTCCCGTGTGGGACCCGCGCCGTCCGGACCCGGATCGCCGCTTCCCGGATCACCGCTCGCGGCGTCCCGGACGGCGGCCCCGGCACCGGCCAGAACCGGTTCCGCGTCGGGGCCGACGACGAACAGGCCGGTGAGACCGGCGCTCGCGGCCAGCCGGCCCAGCTCCTCGTTCAGGGCCGCGCTCTCCTCTCCCAGCTCGCGCAGGGCGGCGATGACCGCGAAGCGGCGTCGCCCGCCCGCGAGGGCGTCCAGGGTGCCGAAGGCGGCGTGCATGGACTCGGGGTTGGCGTTGTAGGCGTCGTTGATCACGGTGACCCCGTCCCGGCGGTCGGTGACCTCCATCCGCCAGCGGCTGCGAGGCTCGGCCTCCGACAGCTCCTCCGCGATGGTGGCGACCGGCAGACCCAGCTCGTAGGCGGCCGCGGCGGCGGCCAGCGCGTTCTGTACGGCGTGCTCACCGTACAGCCTGAGCCGGACGGGTGCGGCCCCCGAGGGGGTCCGCAGCGTGAAGGAGGCGCGACCTCGACCGTCGACGGTCACGTCCTCGGCCCGTACGGCCGCGCTCTCGGAGCGGCCGTACCAGGTGACCCTGGCCTCGGTGCGCTCGGCCATCGCGGCCACCAGCGGGTCGTCCGCGTTCAGTACGGCCACGCCGTCGGCGCCCAGCGCCTCGACCAGCTCTCCCTTGGCCCTGGCGATCGCCTCCTTGCCGCCGAAGACCCCCAGGTGGGCGGAGCCGACGTTGAGGACGACGCCGATCTTCGGCGGGGCGACGCGGGCGAGGTGCCTGATGTCGCCCACGTATCGGGCGCTGAGTTCCAGCACCAGGTAGCCGGTGCCCTCGTCGGCCTTCAGCACCGTGAGGGGGTGGCCGATCTCGTTGTTGAACGAGCCGGAGGGGGCCACCGTCGGGCCGATCCTGGCGGTGAGCCTGGCCAGCAGGTCTTTGGTCGTGGTCTTGCCCGCCGAGCCGGTGATGCCGATGACGGTGGTCTCCGGCAGGTCCGCGCAGACCGCGGTGGCCAGGGCCGCGAGCGCGGCCACGGTGTCGCCGACGATGATCGCGGGCGCATCGACGGGCTTGGACGCCAGCACGGCGACCGCCCCGTCGGCGATGGCCTGGGCCGCGAAGTCGTGCCCGTCGGACCGTTCGCCCTTGATGGCGACGAACAGCGACCCCGGTTCGACGGCCCGGGAGTCGATGACGACCGGACCGCGCACCACCGCGCGGGGATCGGCCATGCCCGCGAGGGCGCCCGAGGTGATCTCGGCGATCCTGGCCAGCGGCAACGGGATCATGATGCGTCTTCCCTACTCTCCATACGTGCTTCGGCGCCCGGTTCGGTTCCGCCGCCTGACGATCGCGTCGGCCACCACTTGTCTGTCGTCGAACGGGAGCACCTCGTCACCGACGTACTGCCCCTGCTCGTGACCCTTCCCGGCCACGACGACGACGTCACCGAAACCCGCCCTGCTGATCGCCAGGTCGATGGCCGCGGCGCGGTCCGGCTCAATGATCACATGTGCGCGCCCCTCCTGGGGCACGCTGAGAACTCCGTCCATCATCTCCGCGAGAATCCGCAGTGGATCCTCGGAGCGCGGATTGTCGCTGGTGAGAATAGCCACATCCGCCAGCCGTGCGGCGGCCTCCCCCATCATCGGGCGTTTGCCCCGGTCACGGTCACCGCCGCAGCCGAGCACCACGGTCAGCCCGCCCGTCGTGATCTCGCGGAGCGAGCGCAGGACCGACTCCACGGCGCCCGGCTTGTGCGAGTAGTCGACGATGGCCTGGAAATCCTCTCCCCCGGGCACCCGCTCCATCCGGCCGGGCACTCCGGCCAGCGTGCCGACACCGGCGACCGCGGTCCGCAGCGGCACCCCGGCCTCCACGAGGGCGACGACCGCGCCCAGGGAGTTGGCGACGTTGAACAGGCCCGGCAGCGAGATCGTCACGGCCTCCTCGACGCCGCCGGGACCGGCGACGCGGAAGGTGCTGCCCTCGGCTCCCAGACGCACGTCCACGGCCCGCCAGTCGGCTTCGGGCGCGCCCTCCGCCGAGAAGGTGGTCATCGGGATCTTGGCCAGGCCGAGGAGCTCGCGCCCGCGGGCGTCGTCGATGTTGACGACGCCCGCGCGGCTCATCTCGGGGGTGAACAGCCGGGCCTTGGTCGCGAAGTAGTCGTCGAAGTCCTTGTGGAAGTCCAGGTGGTCCTGGGACAGGTTGGTGAACAGCGCGACGTCGTAGAACACGGCGTCGACGCGGCCCAGCGCCAGCGCGTGGCTGGAGACCTCCATGGCGGCGGCGGTGACGCCCTGCTCGCGCATGAGGGCGAACAGGCCCTGCAGGTCGCTGGCCTCCGGTGTGGTCAGTTTCGGCATGAAGCGGAGCTCGCCGACGTGGATCTCCACTCCGCCGATCAGCCCCGCCTTGTGTCCCGCGGCCCGCAGCCCGGCCTCCAGCAGGAAACTGGTGGTGGACTTGCCGCTGGTCCCGGTGACGCCGATGACCATGACGTCGGCCGCGGGGTTGCCGTACACCCAGGCGGAGACCTGCCCGAGCAGGCGGCGCGGATCCGGCACGACGAGGACGGGCAGGCCGGTGGCGATCGCGGCCTCCCTGCCCGCCGGGTCGGTCAGGATCGCGGTGGCTCCCGCGGCGAGGGCCTGCGCGGAGAAGCCGGCGCCGTGGGAGGAGGTTCCCGGCAACGCGACGTAAAGATCTCCGCGCCGCACCTGGCGCGAGTCGATGGTGATCCCCGAGATCGCGGCCAGCGGTGCTCGCGACGTGCCCGAAGGCGCGCCGAGCAGGCTTGCTAGCCCCGAGAGCGGACGGGGTGAACTGTTGGAGGGTCGCATTGACGACGGGGGACGCACGGCGAGAGCGTACCTTCACTCATCACTCCCCGGCGCGTATCCGCACCGGGGAGGGCTGGGTTCCGGTCGGCGGGATCTTCTTGCTCTTCAAGGCGAACGTCATCACCTGCTTGAAAACCGGGGCGGCGATCTCTCCGCCGTAGTGGCCCTTCTGGGGGTCCTGGATCACTGCCAGCACCACCAGACGAGGCTTGTCCGCGGGAGCAAACCCGACAAACGTCGCGCTATATCCGCAATAGCCCTGGCATTTAGCGTCGTAGCGCATCGCGGTACCCGTCTTACCGGCCACGCGGTAGCCGTCGATGGAGGCGAGGTTGCCCGTGCCCTCCGCGCTCACCGCGGCCTCCAGCATGGAGGAGATCTCCTTCGCCGTGCGCTCGCCGACCACTCGGGTCTGCTTGGCCGGCGGCGACGGCACGAACGCGCCGTTCTCGGCGGTCGTGCCGGCCACGATCTGGGGGGCGACGCGCATTCCGCCGTTGGCGATGGTCTGGTAGACGCTGGCCGTCTGGAGTGCGGTCACCGAGACGCCCTGGCCGTAGGAGACCGTGCAGCGCTGGCTGCCCGACCACGTCTTCCAGTCCGGCAGGAGCCCCGCCTCCTCGCCCAGGAGGCCGGCGCCGGGCTTGGCGCCGAAGCCGAAGCGCTTCAGCATCTCGTACAGCCTCTGGTCTCCGATCTTCTGGGCGGCGAGGATCGTGCCGACGTTGCTGGAGGTCGCCACGATGCCGGAGAAGGTCAGCCGCTCGACGGGGTGCGGGTGGGAGTCTCTGAGGATCTGGTCCGCGCACCTGATCTGGTCGGGGACCCTGAACAAGGAGTCGGGCCGTACGGCCCCCGACTCCAGGGCTGCCGCCGCGGTGATGACCTTGTTGGTGCTGCCCGGTTCGAACACGTCCGCCACCGCCCGGTTGACCCAGTCCTTGGGAGGGGTCTTCGACCAGTTCTTCAGGTCGAGCTCGGGCGCGTTGGCCATGGCGACCACCTGGCCGGTCTGCACATCCATCACGATGGCGCTGCCCGTGCGGGCCCCGGTGGCCGTGACCTGGTCGGTGATCGCCTTCTGCGCGGCCCACTGGATGTCCCTGTCGATGGTGAGCCGTACGTCCCTGCCCTCCACCGGCGCCTTCAGGGTGCTGCGGGTCATCGGGATGTGCTGCCCCTCGCGGCCCGTCTCGATGAACTGCTCGCCGTCACGGCCCGCCAGCAGCTTGTCGTAGGTGCTCTCCAGCCCGGTCAGCCCCGTGCCCTCGTCCCCGACGAACCCCAGCAGGGTGCCCGCCAGATCGCCACCGGGATAGTCGCGCCGGTAGCGCTGCTTGGAGCCGACACCTGCGAAGTCGTGTTCCATGATCCGCTGAGCGGTGGGCGGGTCGATCGCGGCGGCCAGCTGCTCGTAGTGGCTGCTGGTGTCGGCGAGCTTGGCGGCGATGCCCTCCTTCGACTGGTTGAGCTCCTTGGCCAGGACCGTGGCCACCTGTTCGCGCTTCTTGGGATCGACCACGGAGGGATCCACGAAGATCTCGCGCGCCTCCAGGGTCAGCGCGAGCTCGTTCCCCTTGACGTCGGTGATCGAACCGCGCCGCGCGGTCAGCTTCTCGGACTGGACCCGCTGTTTGGCCGCCTGCGCCGTATAGACCTTCGAGTCGAGTCCCTGGAGCTGGATGAGCCGTCCGGCGAAGATGGACAGCACGAAGGTCATCGCGATCAGGCTGATGTTGATGCGCCTGCCGGGGTTTCCCAGGCGCAGCACCGCGGGCGGGCGCGCGGGGGGCCTCGGCGGCCTGCCGCCGGACCATCCCCCGGGGCGTGTACGGCCCGGATCGGTCGTCTGCTCGCCTGCCCGCCTCGGGGCGTGGCGAATCCGGCCCGGAGGGGTCTGCGGCTCCTCAGGACGCGTGGGACGCCCCGGCCTGCGCGGCACCTCGGGGCCCGGGGGCCTGCCGGACGAACCCGCCGTCTCCGGACGCGCGGGCCTGCGAGGAGCACCCGGCCTGTCGGCTCCCTCGGAGCGCGACCTCGCCTGCCCCTCAGGTCGCCCCGCCCTGCCCTGCCCCGGCCCGGGCACCCTGCCCGCGGGGCCCTGCCTGCGCGGCGCCGCGGGCCCTGAGGGCTTGCCGGACGCGGCGGGCCTGCCGGGCCGGTCGGACGCCGGCGGCCTGCCGGACGCACCGGGCCCGCCGGTCCTGTCGGATCCTGACGGCCTGCCGGGCCGGTCGGACGCCGGAGGCTTGCCGGACGCACCGGCCCTGCCCGCCCTGTCAGGTCCCTGGGGCTTACCGGACGCGCCGGACCTCTCGGGTCCGGGCGCCTTGCCGGATCCACCGGGCCTGCCCTGCCCGCCGGAGCCGGAGGTCTTACCGGACGCACCGGGCCGGCCCTGCCCGCCGGGGGCGGGCGGCTTCACCGGTCCGCCTGAGGCGGACGGCCTGCCGGAGGAGCCCTGTCCTCCGCGGCCCTCGGGACCCTCCGGCCGGGCCGGCCGGCCCTGGCCCGGCTTTCCCGTCGCGTCCGGACCACCGGCGCCCGGGCCGCTCGTGCGGCCGGGACCACCCGGGGCCCGGCGACCGGTGCCCCCGGCGGATCCGCCTCGGCCCGGCCCCGCGCCCCGGCCGCCGGTGTCCTTCATCGGCCCGTGCCCGGCACTGGCTCCTGCCCGGCGAGGGTCTGGCCGTCGCTGGCGACCCGGCTGTTCGGATGGCCGGGGGTGAGGATGTTCGACGTCTCCCAGTCGGGACTCTGCCCCTGCTTGCCGGCCTTGTCGGCGACCGCGCCGGGCATCTCGAACTGTCTGTTGTCGTGCTCCATCTCTTCCTTCTGCACGCGGTACTTGTTGTTCTCCGCGCGCAGCTTGCTCAGCTCGAAGGAGTCTCGGGCGAGGACGGTGTTCAGCAACAGCAGGCTGACCAGGCCACCACAGAGCAGACCGACCACGAGCAGCACGAAGGGAGCCCTCGGCGCACGTCCTGGGCGGGGCGCCGAGGCCACGACCGGTGTGGCCTTCGCGTCGACGGGCGCGGACCTGGCCGGTTCGGGCCTGTGTTTCTGCGGCATCGGACGGGGGACGCGCGCGGGCCGGGTACCGCGACTCGGCGCGGTGCGGACGTCTGACTCACTCCTCGTCAACTGCCTCACGGATCCTCTCTGCCGCCCGACACCGGGCAGAGGCCGCCCGCGGGTTGCGGGTGACCTCCTCTTCGCTCGGAAGCTCGGCTCCCTTCGTGAGAAGGGCGAACCGCGGCTGATGCGCCGGCAACGGGACGGGCAGCCCCGGAGGGCTGGTGTCCCTGGTTCGCGCCGTGATGACCTGCTTCGTCAGCCGGTCCTCAAGGGAGTGATACGCGAGCACGACCACGCGCCCGCCCAGCGTCAATGCGTCGAGCGCGGCTGGGAGCGCGCGTTCCAGCGCCGTCAACTCCGCGTTCACCTCGATCCGCAACGCCTGAAAAGTCCTTTTTGCGGGGTTGCCCCCGGTCCGTCTGGTCGCGGCGGGGATCGCCGTACGGACGATCTCCGCAAGCCGCTTGGTCGACGTTATGGCCTCCCTGGCCCTTTCCTTGATGATTAGGTTCGCGACACGCGGAGCAAATCGCTCTTCGCCGTAATTGCGGAGAATCTTGATCAGGTCGGCGGCCGAGTAGGTGTTGACGACGACCTCGGCCGTCAGCTCCTCGTCCCGGTCCATCCGCATGTCCAGCGGGGCGTCGTAGGAGTAGGCGAAACCTCGCTCGCCCTCGTCCAGCTGCGGCGAGGAGACCCCCAGGTCGAAGAGGGCGCCGTCGACACGGGGACGACCGGCCCGCGCCAGCACCTCGGTGAGTTCGTCGGAGACCGCGCGCACCAGCGTGATCCGGTCGGCGTACGGCGCGAGCCGGACCGTGGACCGTTCTATCGCGACGGGGTCGCGGTCGATCCCGATCAGATGCAGCGAGGGGTGGGCGGCGAGCAGTGCCTCCGCGTGGCCGCCGAGCCCCAGGTTGGCGTCGACCACGACGGGAGCGGGGCGGGCCAGCGCGGGAGCGAGCAGCTCCAGCACGCGATCAAGCATCACGGGCACGTGACCGCCCGGCACCTGAAGATCATGATTGTCGTTACCCGCGCGCATGAAGCGCAAACCCCCCTTTTCCGCCTCGTCCATGGACGAGCGGCGGCCGTTCATCGGTGTGTTTACTGGCCCCCACCCTCGGGGCCGTCCGGCCAGGTCCCCATCCGCACCCGCGTATCGGTCCGTCACCTGACACCGGGGAAGGTGCATCAGCTGACGGACTGGGTGGTTGCGGGTGGAGACCTCGCCGAACGACGTTTCAACCGATGAGTCGACCGTGGAGTCACAGAATCCCTGGCAGCACCTCCTCCGAGAGATCGGCAAAAGCCTGCTCTTGATCGGCCAGATAAGTGCTCCAGGCGTGTGCGTCCCAGATTTCCAGCCGGGTGTTGGCTCCGATGACCACGCAGTCGCGGCACAGGCTGGCGTATTCGCGCAAAGCCTGCGGGACGGTGATCCGGCCTTGCTTGTCGGCGACTTCGTCAGACGCGCTGGCGAAGAAGACACGGCTGTAGTCGCGGACCGCCTTGGCGGTCACCGGCGCGGTGCGCAGAGCCTGGGTAATGCGCTGGAACTCCTCTACGGGGAAAACGTAGAGGCAGCGCTCCTGGCCTTTGGTGATCACCAGACCCTCCGCCAGCTCCTCACGGTACTTCGCCGGCAGGAACAGCCGTCCCTTGTCATCAAGACGCGGGTGATGAGTGCCGAGGAACACCGGCCCCACCTCCCGTGCCTGGCGGAGCGCCAGGCATTAGTAGCCCCTGCCCTCCACTGCGCACCACCATACTCCACTTCTCTCCACCGTCAACTGATTCTGCGGGTCTTCGCGCGCTGTTTTGCCGATATTTCCCCAGCTCAGAAGGGGTGGGGCTGAGTGGAGGGGGCGAGCGCCCCCTTGCGTGTCGCGAGCCCGTCCATAAGACGACCGAATAGTCAGAAAATTTGTGAATCGGCCGCATCGTGGTGATGAGTGATGGAAAGTAGAGCCCTCCGGTCGGCGCCGGTCCCGGCTGTGCCCGGTTGTGCCCGGCCGCCTCCCGATCGCATCCGTCCGCCACCGGTCCGGGACGCCGATCGCACGAGAACGCGACGGTCATGCCACACGCCGTGTCCGTTCACCCGGAATCAGCCCTGATGCCCACATAAAGTGGCCGCTGGATCGTATAGCGCCGTAGGGTCTGTACACAGAATGAGCTATGGGCCTGCAAAGGTCCGCAATACGAACCCCCGGCGCGTAACGCCGCACCTTCATGGAGGCCTGGTGGCAGTAACCCATGACGTCTCACCGCAGCTCGATGATCTCACCGTCACCGCGCACCGGATCCGCCAGTCGATCGAATCAGTGATCGAGGGCAAGAGTGACGTCGTCCGCCTGACCTTGACCGTCCTCCTCGCCGAGGGCCATCTTCTCATCGAGGACGTGCCCGGCGTCGGCAAGACCATGCTCGCCAAGGCGCTCGCACGGTCCATCGACTGCCCGGTACGCCGCGTACAGTTCACCCCCGACCTGTTGCCCAGTGACATCACAGGGGTGAGCGCCTACAACCAGCAGACCCGGGAGTTCGAGTTCAAGCCGGGGCCGATCTTCGCCAACATCGTGGTGGGCGACGAGATCAACCGCGCCTCGCCGAAGACACAGTCGGCCCTCCTGGAGTGCATGGAGGAGCACCAGGTCACGGTCGACGGCACCACCTACGCGCTGGACACCCCCTTCATGGTGATCGCCACCCAGAACCCGATCGAGATGGAGGGCACCTATCCCCTCCCGGAGGCGCAGCGCGACCGCTTCACCGCCCGGATCGCGATGGGCTACCCCGCGCCCACGGCCGAGCTGGAGATGCTCGACGTGCACGGCGGCGCCTCACCGCTCGACAAGCTGGAGCCGGTGGCCACCACCGCCGAGATCCAGGCCCTGATCACGGCGGTGCGCGGGATCTACGTCTCGCAGGGGATCAAGAAATACGCGATCGACCTGGTGACCGCCACCAGGAACTCCCCCGACCTCCGGCTCGGCGCCTCACCGCGCTCGACCCTGCAGCTGGTCAGGGCCGCCCGTGCGCACGCCGCGCTCGCCGGCCGCGACTACGTCATCCCCGACGATCTGCAGGAGCTGTGCATCCCCGTCCTCGCCCACCGGCTGCTGCCCAGCGTCGAGGCCCAGGGACAACGCCGCATGCCCGAACAGATCATGGCCGACCTGATCAGCAGGGTGCCCGTGCCCGAGGCCCAAGCGAAGTGACCTCCGGCCTCAAGGCTCTCACCGCCCGCGGCCGGTCCTTCCTCGCATCCGGCATCGCGGCCCTGTTGTGCGCCTTCATCCTCGGTGAGCACGACCTGCTCAGGATCGGCGTGCTGATCATCTCTCTGCCGCTGCTGGCCGCCCTGGTGGTGGCCCGCACCCGCTACCGGCTGAGCTGCGCGCGCCGCCTGGACCCGCCGAGGTCCGAGCTGGGCAGCGAGTCCACCGTGACACTCCGGCTGGAGAACGTCACGAGGCTGCCGACCGGCCTGTTGATGATCGAGGACACCGTTCCCTACGCGTTGGGCGCCCGGCCCAGGTTCGTCCTGGACCGGGTGGAGTCACGAGGCATCCGGGAGATCGACTACCGGGTCCGTTCCGACCTGCGCGGCCGATTCACCATCGGACCGCTCTCCATCCGGATCAGCGATCCCTTCGGCCTGGTCGAGCTGACCAGGTCCTTCACCATCAGCGACACGCTCGTGGTGACCCCCCAGGTGACGGCGCTGCCCCACGTCCGCCTGTCCGGCGAGTGGACGGGCGGAGGCGACAGCCGTACCAGAAGCGTGGCGTCGGCCGGTGACGACGACGTCGCACCACGCGAGTACCGGCAGGGAGACGACCTGCGACGGGTGCACTGGCGCTCGACCGCGAGGTACGGCGAGCTGATGGTGCGGCGCGAGGAACAGCAATGGCAGAGCAGGGGGGCGTTGCTCCTGGACACCCGCCGCTACGCGCACCGGGGTGAGGGACCGCGCTCCTCGTTCGAGGTCGCGGTCTCGGCCGCGGCCTCCATCGGCGTGCACCTCGCCCACGAGGGTCTCGGCCTGCGCCTGGTCACCGACCAGGGGGCCGAGCACCTCACCGACACAGGACTGAGCTGGTCGCTGCTGGACACCCTGGCCGTCGTGCGGACCAGCTCGGCGCGATCGCTCGAGTACGGCGTCAGCGCGCTGCGGCAGGGCGGCGGGGACGGGCTGATCGTGGCCGTGCTCGGCGGGCTCGACCTGGAACAGGCGCAGGAACTGGGCCGGGTCAGGCACGGCAACATGACCGGCGTGGCCGTGATGCTGGACGTGGCGGGCTGGGAGCGTCCCGAACTCGGCGAGAACGAGGAATACCAGGCGGCGCAGGCGATGCTCGCGGGCATGGGCTGGCGCATCGTACGGCTGCCCTCGGGCACCTCCATCGCGTCGGTGTGGCCCGAGGCCGTACAACGCGGGCAATTCGCAATCAACAAGGGGGGCTCATGAGACTTCCCATAGCGTCGGGAGCGGCCACGGGAGCGGTCGCGATCGCGCTCTATCCCCTCTTCGAGGGCGGCAGCTGGTTCTGGACGAGTCTCGGGGTCATCCTGGTGGTGACCGGCGTCGGCGTCCTGGCCAGCCATTACACCCTGCCGAACTGGCTGGCGCCGCTGGCCCAGGCGGTCGCGGTGCTGATCTATCTGACCGTGGTGTTCACCGGTGACGAGGCCTGGGCCAAGGTGGTGCCCACCAAGGACTCGATCGTCGAACTGGGCAAGCTGCTGTCCACGGGGTTCACCGACATCCAGCGATTCGCCGCCCCGGTGCCCGAAAGCGTCGGCATCGTCCTGCTCACCTGCGGCGGCGTCGGCCTGATCGCGATCCTCGTCGACGTGCTGGCCTCCCGGCTGCGCAGGGCGGCGCTCACCGGGTTGCCGCTGCTGGCGCTGTTCACCGTTCCCGCCGCGGTCGTCGTCGAGCCGATCAGCTGGCCGGCGTTCATGATCGGGGCTCTGGGCTACCTGGGGCTGCTGGTCGCCGACGGGCGCGAACGGGTCAGCCACTGGGGCCGGGCGGTGCTGGTGCGCCGGACGCCGTCCTTCATCGCCCCGCGACCCGTCGCCGACACCGGGACCCTGCGGCTGTCCGGCAAGCGCATCGGCGTCACCGCGATCGTGCTGGCCGTCCTTCTGCCCTCGCTGCTGCCCACCCTGGAGCCGGACCCGCTGTTCGGGTTCGGCGTGGGCAACGGCAGGGGCGGCGGAGGCAACTCGGTCAGCGTCCCCAACCCGATCGTGAACCTGCGAGGCCAGCTCACGCTGCCGAACAACTCCACCGTCCTGACGTACACCATCAGTGACAACTCCCCGCGCTACCTGCGGATGTACTCCCTGGACACCTTCGACGGCGACCAGTGGACGATGTCGGAGCCGAGGGGACGCCCCGAGGACCGGACCTCGGAGGCGCCGATGCCGCCGGCTCCCGGCCAGAGCCCCTCCGTGCCCACCTCGCAGGCGACCACCACGATCACGGTGAGCGACGCGGTCAGGAGGCTGAGTTTCCTGCCCCTGCCGTACCCCGCCACCCAGGTCGCCGCCGAGGGCGACTGGCGGCCCGACCGCGACACGCTCGTGGTGTTCTCCACCACGGACACCGCCGGGGGGCTGACCTACACGGTGAACACCGCCGAGCCCAATCCCACCGCGGAGATGCTCAAGGCGGCGGGGCCCGCCCCCGCCGCGATCAACGAGCGCTACCTGGAGCTACCTGAGAACCTCCCCCGCTCGATCAGGGAACTGGCCGGGCAGGTGACGGAGCGGAACGCGAGCTCCTACGAGAAGGCGGTCCAGCTCCAGGAGTTCTTCACCAAGGAGGGCGGGTTCACCTACAGCCTGGCCACCCAGGGGAACAACGCCTCGGCCCTGGTGGACTTCCTGATCCGCAACAGGACCGGGTACTGCGAGCAGTTCGCCTCCTCGATGGCGGTGCTGGCACGGGTTCTGGGCATCCCCGCCCGGGTCGCCATCGGCTACACCAGCGGCACCAACCTCGCCGGCCAGTGGCAGGTGCGCACGCACGACTCGCACGCCTGGCCCGAGCTCTACTTCGAGGGCGCGGGATGGCTGCGGTTCGAACCCACCCCCACCGGCGGAGGCGGACAGGGCACCGCGACGTTGCCGTCCTACAGCCTGCCCGAGGTCGCCCCGGCCACCACCGACGAGCCGACCACGAGCCCCAGCTCCGGCCCCGACACCCCGGACCAGCCCGGAGGATCGGCGTCCAACCGCGGCGACGATCTGCTCGACCCCGAGTCCGGCGGGATGCCGATCGCGGTGGACGAGGGCGTGCCGCCGACCGCCAAGATCGGCATCGGGGTCGTGATCGCGTTGCTGATCGCGCTGATCCCGGGGATGCTCCGCGTGGAGCTCCGCGCCCGCCGCCGCAGGTCCTACTCCCGTGAGGTCAAGACCTCTCCGGGCGGCGCGGGTTCCCCCGGGCCCGGGGATCCGGCGGCCCCCGAGCTCGCCGACGTCGCCTCGGTCAGGATCCACCGATGGGAGCCGGCGGTGAGGGCGGCGTGGTCCGAACTCGACGACGCCCTGTGCGACTACGGCATGTCCAGGCAGTCGAGCGAAAGTCCCAGGGCACTGGCCCGGCGACTGTCCGAGCAGTACGGGTTCGACGCGGAGACCACGGCCGCGACGGCCAGGATCGCCACGGTGGTGGAGCGGATGCTCTACGCCAGGACGCCCGGCGAGATCGGCTCGCTCCACGAGGACCTCCATCGGGTACGGCGGGCGCTGGCGGCCACCGTGACCCGGGGCAGGCGGATCCGTGCGGTACTGCTGCCGCCTTCCACGCTCCGGCGGATGCGGGCGATGGGCGGGCGGCTGCTGGACGGCTTCGACAGGCTGGAGAACATCAGGTTCCGGCGGCCGGTCGGCAAGGACGCCTGAACCCGGGAGGAGCCCGGCCCGGCAGGGCAGGCGAAAGAGCCATCACGGCCAAGGATGTGGGTCACTCCCGGTCGGGAGTGACCCACATCCTCGAAGAGGACGCTCCGCCGGCTTCACAGGCGGCGGAGCTTTTCCCTGCTAGCGTTCGTCGTGACGACGGCGCCAGCGCTCTTCCACACGCTCCATGAAGCTCGGCCGGGAGCCACGGCGCCTGGCCTTGCTCTGCGGCTGATCGGACGGCGCGGCAGCGGATGCCTCACCGAACCCGTTCATCCGCTTCCAACTGGACAGACCCCACAAACACGCGGCGAGCATGACCACGAAACCGCCGACGCCGAGCGGGATGTTGATAATCACGACGCCGACCATCAGCAGGACGACACCCAGGATGAAGCCGATGGAGGCCTTCACCAGGCGACGCCTGTAATGGCTACGCGGATCACTGATCCTGACGGTATTGGCCCACTTCGGGTCCTCGGCGTAGAGGGCCTGCTCGATCTGGTCGAGCAAGCGCTGCTCGTGCTCAGAGAGCGGCACGGCGCCTCCCAAGGACAGCCCCAGGACGGGGAAGACGGTGACGGACGACACGGGGTGTCCGAACCTCGCGGTCGGTTATCCCCAGAATACGAGGCTGTAGACGTAGACGAAAGAAAACGTCCAACGTAGTCCAAACCGGAGGCGGCATCATGGGTCTATTCCATCAAACGGCGGCCTAACAAGCGACGCCGGGAGCACCGCATCGTGACCGAATCTGCGGACCGCCCTGTCCATCGCCTGTTCAGCCTCCCGCCAGCCGCTCTCACGCTCTCCCAGACCCAGTTGCCTGGTCGCCCCCTCGGCCGGGCGAAGGTTCTCCACACGCACTCCGACCAGGCGAAGTCTCACGTTTTCCAGTCCTGCCGCCGTATACAGCTCGCAGGCGGTCGCGTAGAGGACCTGGGCGACGTCCGTGGACTCGTGGAGGCTCCGGGAGCGGGAAATCGTGCTGAAATCGGCGCGCCGGAGCTTGACACTGACCGTCCGGCCGAGGTGCCCGCCCTGCCTGAGCCTGGCGGCGACCCGCTCCGAGAGGCGGAGCAACTCTTTCCGGATCTTCACGGGATCGGCGATATCTGTGGCGAATGTCTCTTCCGCGCCGATGCTCTTGTCGGGCACGTGCGGGGTCACGGGACGCTCGTCGCGCCCCCAGGCGAGTGCGGACAGATGCGCGGCCGCCGCCTGACCGAGCCCTCGCTCCAGGGTCGCGACCGGAACCGCCGCGAGATCGCCGACGGTCTTGATGCCGAGTCTCCTGAGGGACTGCTCCGTGCGCTCTCCTACGCCCCACAGAGCCGCCACGGGGAGCGGGTGGAGGAAATCAACCACCTTGTCCACGGGCACCACCAGCAGGCCGTCAGGCTTGCAATGCTGAGAGGCGAGTTTGGCCACGAACTTGCTGCCGGCCACCCCGACGGAACACGTGATCCCGTGCTCGCGCACGACCCGTTCGCGGATCATCTCGGCGATCGCGGCCGGCGGGCCGAGTCGCTTGCGGGCCCCTCCGACGTCGAGGAACGCCTCATCGGAGGCGATCGGCTCCACCTCGGGGGTGAACGTGTGAAAGATCTCCATGACGCCCCGGGAGACCTCCGAGTATTTGCCGCGGCTCGGTGGGATGATCACCGCCTGGGGGCAGAGGCGGCGGGCCCGGGTCATGGGCATCGCCGAGTGCACCCCGAATCTCCTGGCCTCGTAGGTGGCACTGAGCACGACCCCGCGCGCACCGGGTGCGCCGATGATGACGGGTGTTCCCTTGAGCTCGGGGCGCTCGCGCAGCTCGACGCTGGCGTAGAAGGCGTCCATGTCGACGTGGAGGATCGGACAGCCGGTGTCGTCGGCGCCCAGATTCGGGCCTGAGCGCGGCGTCTGCTGTTTTCTCGACACGGGATCATTCTACGGGAACACGCGTTCGATGTGCCCCTCACCGGCGACCGAGCACGTGCAGCTGGGTCGCGATGTCACGGAGCACCGGATGGGCGGCCGCCGCCTGCTCCAGGGCGATCAGGGCACGCGCGGCCCCCGGCTCGCCGTCGAGCAACCGGCTGGGCACCAGATCGGCGAAGATCCGTACGCCGTGGACCTCTCCGGGAACGAAACCGGCCACGCCGAGAAGCCGTTCGAGGCTCTCGCGGGTGAAGCGCCGCGGCGTGGGGTCACGCTCGCCCCAGCGCCCCTGCGGGTCCTCCAGGATCTGGCGGGCCTCGTCGAAGCGGCCGGCGACCGAGCGGTGCAACGCGGCGGCGACCGGGTTGGCGGCCAGCACGCTGATCACCCCGCCCTTGCGCAGCAGACCGGCCATGGCCGTCATCGCGTTGATCGGATCCTCCACGTACTCCAGCACGCTGTGACAGAGCACCAGGTCCGCGCCGTCGGCGGGGAGCAGATCACCCAGATCCGCGGCGTCGCCCTGCAGGGCGCGCACCTCGACCTCCGCCTCCGCGGCGCGGCGCTCCAGCGCGGCGAGCGAGTCGGGGCTGGAGTCGACGACCGTGACGGCATGTCCCAGATCGGCCAAGGGTACGGCGAAGCCGCCCGTTCCGCCCCCGGCGTCGACGATGTCAAGTCGATCACGGCCTGTCGTGGTCATCTGATCGGCCAGCACTGCACGCAGGACGTCCCACACGACGGCGGTCCGTACCGCCGGTGTGCCTGCCTGCCGCGAGATGCCTACGGCATGCAACTTCAGATCGCCTCCTCTTTCGGTGACGAACCCAGCCTACGCTGGACCGCCCGTGAAGCGGCCCAAGCACGATCCATACTCACTCTTGATCGAACTTTTTCCGGAGCGGGCCGATTCCGGGGAAACAAGGGTGCGAGAGGACGGCGAGCGCGGCCGGGACACCCGTCCTCCGTCACGGAGGCGAGCCCGCCGGGCGGCCTGCCCGGCGAGGGGCACGCGGACCCGGCCCACGGCTCCGATGAGACACGTGAGCACGGCCCGATCCGGTGAGGGGCACGCGGGCCCGGCCCACGGCTCCGATGAAGCACGCGAGCACGGCCCGGTCCGGTGAAGCGGCACGCGGCCCCGGCCGGACGCGGCCCGCGGCTCCGATGAGACACGCGGGCGCCCGTCGCGGCCGGGCCGCGCGTCGGGGGGACCGGCGAGACCCGCTCCCCCGGATGGCTACAGCGCCAGTGACGGCTTGAGCTGCTTGAAGCGGGCCATCAGGCCGTTGACGAACTGCGGCGACTCGTCGGTGGACAGTTCGGAGGCCAGGCCGACCCACTCGCTGATGACGACGCCCTCGGGGACGTCGGGCATCCACAGGAGCTCGTAGGTGCCGCCGCGCAGCAGGTTGCGGTCGACCGCGGGCATGCGGTCGAGCGTCCAGCCCTCGGCGTAGGTGGTGATCAGTTCGTCGATGCGCATCCGGTGCCGGCACACGCCTTCGACGATCGTGGTGGTGTATTCGTTCACGGGCGGCTCCGCCCGTTCCAGACGCTCGGCGAGAACACTGAGTGGATCTTCGCTCCGCGCCTCGGCCTCGAAGAGGATGTCCAGCGCGCGCCTGCGCGCCTTACCCCGTGCCGACATCAGGCTCGGCCGAGATAATCGCCGGTGCGGGTGTCGACCTTGACCTTCTCGCCGGTCGTGATGAACAGCGGCACCTTGATCTCGGCGCCGGTCTCCAGCTTGGCCGGCTTGGTGCCGCCGGTGGAGCGGTCGCCCTGGAGACCGGGCTCGGTCTCGGCGATGATCAGCTCGACGGCCGCGGGCAGATCGACGTAGAGGACGTTGCCCTCGTTGATCGCCAGGGTGGCCAGCATGTTCTCCAGCAGGTAGTCGGCCGAGGAGCCGACCGACGCCCTGGAGACGTTGATCATGTCGTAGTTCTCGGTGTCCATGAAGACGAAGTCGTCGCCGTCCATGTAGGAGAACTGCATCTCGCGCTTGTCGACGTTGGCCACCTCGACCTTGACGCCCGCGTTGAAGGTCTTGTCGACGACCTTGCCCGACATGACGTTCTTCAGCTTGGTGCGGACGAACGCACCACCCTTGCCGGGCTTGACGTGCTGGAACTCCACAACCGCCCAGAGCTCACCGCCATCGAGCTTGAGCACCAGGCCGTTCTTGAGGTCGTTCGTCGTCGCCACTAGTCTCTCCTGCGTACGGCCGCTCTTAAAGGACAAGCAGCTCTTTGGTCGTCCGTGTGAGAAGTTCCGGTCCCTCATCACGCGTCACGAGCGTGTCCTCGATGCGGACGCCGCCCCTGCCCGGTAGGTAAACCCCAGGCTCAACGGTGACCGGAACTCGATCCTTTAGTCTAGCGTGTTCGGGACCGGACTCTGGCTTCACCGGAGACAGGAACGGCGCCTCGTGAATCTCCAGCCCGACGCCGTGGCCGAGACCGTGCTCGAAGTACTCCCCGTACCCGGCCTCGGCGATCAGACCGCGGGAGGCGGCGTCCACGTCGTGGACGATCGCGCCGGGCCGTACGGCACGGCGACCGGCTCGCTGGGCCGCGCGGACCAGCTCGTACAGCTCGCGCTGCCACTGTGCGGGCTCGCCGAGCGCCACGGTCCTGGTCATGTCGGCGTGGTAGCCCTCGTACAGCGCCCCGAAGTCCATCGTGACCAGGTCACCGCGCTCCAGCGGCCGGTCCGTGGGCGAGTGGTGCGGGATCGAGCCGTTGGGACCGCTCGCCACGATCGTGGCGAAGGCGGGCCCGTCCGCGCCCAGCTCGATCATCCGGCACTCCAGCGCCCTGGCGATCTCCTTCTCGGTCGTCCCGGGTCTCAGGAGGGGCAGCACGTCGGTGAGGGCCCGGTCGGTGAGCTCGCACGCGGTGCGGATGAGGTCGATCTCGGCCTCGTCCTTGACCAGCCGTACCGACTCCACCGTCCCGGACAGGCGCAGCAGATCCTCGCCCAGCCGGAAGTAGTCGGCGACGGGCATGTGATCGGCCTCGACGCCGACCCTGCGAGCCCTGGAGACCAGACCTCCGGCGACGTCGCGCTCCTCGATCACCTCGATGTCGGGGCAGACCCTCCGGGCGGTCTCGGTGTAGCGGGAGTCGGTGGCCAGTGTGGCGGTGGCGTCGGCCCGGACGAGCACACCCGCGTTGGAGCTGTCCAGGCCGGTCAGGTAACGCACGTTCACACCGTGGGTGACCAGGATCGCGTCCGCCTCGTGAGCGGGGAGCAGCGCCGCCAGGTGTTCACGGCGCCGAGCGTGGGTGACGGTCATGCCTCATGCTATGTATCGGGCTCACGACGCACGACCGGATCCGTCCTCTCGCATCCGGCCGGCGCGCTGCGACCGGATGCGAGGCGCCGGTCACGGCCGGCGCGCGAGACCGGGCCCGGTTCGCCCCTCCCGCTCCGTGAGGGGGTCAGGACGCGAAGTCCTTGACCTTCTCGATGAGCCGGACGCGCTCCTCGTGCGTACGGCCGAGCGGGGTGACGTTGATGGTCGTGACCCCCGACTCCCGCATCGCCTGGAGCCGGTCGCGGACGTGCCCCTCGGAGCCGATCAGGGACATCTTCTCGAGCAGTTCCCGGGGGACGAGCGCGGCGGCCTCGTCCTTCTTGCCGTCGAGGTAGAGGTTCTGGATCTGCTCGGCCTCCTTCTCGTAGCCGTACCGGCGGGCGAGGTCGTTGTAGAAGTTCTTGCCCCTGGCGCCCATCCCGCCGATGTAGAGGGCCGCCATCGGGCGGCCCAGCTCCATCCAGCCGGACACGTCGTCGCCGATGGCCAGCGCCGCCTGGGCGATGACGTCCAGCTCGCCCAGGGCCGGGTCGCGCTTGGCCCCGCCCGCGGCGAGGGAGGAGCCCCAGACGTCGGCGGCCTTCTCCGGCATGTAGAAGATCGGCTCCCAGCCCTCGGCCAGTTCGGCGGCCAGCTCGACGTTCTTCGGGCCGATGGCGGCGACCACGATGGGGATGCGGTCGCGGACCGGGTGGTTGATGATCTTCAAGGGCTTGCCCAGGCCGGTGCCCTGGCCGGCGGGAAGCGGGACGGTGTAGTGCTTGCCCTCGTAGGTCAGGCGCTCGCGCCTCCAGACCTGTCGGCAGATCTCGATGATCTCCCGGGTACGGCCCAGCGGCGCGGTGTAGGGCACTCCGTGGAAGCCCTCGATGACCTGCGGGCCGGAGGCGCCCAGGCCGAGGGTGAAGCGGCCGTCGGAGACGTGGTCCATGCCCGCGGCGGTCATGGCCAGCAGGGCGGGGGTCCGGGAGTAGATCGGCAGGATGCCGGAGGCGATCTGCAGCCGCTCGGTCTTGGCCGCGATGTAGCCCATCTGGCTGACGGCGTCGAAGCTGTACGCCTCGGCGACGAAGACGATGTCGAGACCGGCCTTCTCGTAGTCGGCCAGCTCGGCCACCGTCTCCTTGAAGCCCCCCGAGTAGTTCAGGGCCATACCGATACGCATCGTGAGATCGTCCTTCCGCACACGCCGACGAAACCGAATGTTGTTCCGTTGTTTCGGCAACAAAGGCTATCGACTCACCACCAAAGCACCAAGCCCCACACCGCCGCCGCGCGGCCGGTAGCCTACGCATTCCGGGGGCGGGGATCCTCGGATACGGCGGACGAGGAGCCCTGTGCTGAGGCGATCGATCATCGTGGTGGCGGGGGCGCTCTCCCTGGTTCTCTGGGGGCACCGGTTCCTGCCGGAGCTCGGCGGATTCACCCCCGTACTGGAGACCCTGCTTCCCTGGCTGGGTGTCATCACGCCGATCCTGCTCGTGAGCGCGTTGTTCACCCGTTCGTGGCAGGTGGTCGTCGTGGCGTTGGTCCCCGCGACCGTGTGGGGGGTCATGTTCGGCCCCGCGCTGCTGCGCAGCCCGCCCGGCGGGCCGAGCGACGTGTCCGTCGCCACGCTCAACGTGGGAGCGACCAACGCCAGCTCGGCGCAGGCCGTGCAGTCCGTCTCGAAGGACCGCGACCTGGTCGCGGTGCAGGAGCTGACCCCGGGCGGCCCCGCCGCGAAGTTCCTCAACGACCACTTCCGGTACAACTACCGGATCGCCACGGTCGGCCTGTGGAGCCGGTTTCCGATCCTTGAGACCCGCAAGGTGGACATCGGCCTGGACTGGGCGCGGGCCCTGCGCGCGGTGGTCAAGACCCCCAAGGGGAACCTGACCGTCTACGTCATGCATCTCGCCTCCGCCCGCCCCGGCGAGACCGACCTGCGCGACGAGACCCTCGTCCAGGCCGGGAAGATCATCGACAGGGACGACAGCGAGAACCTGCTGCTGCTCGGCGACCTCAACACCGCCACCACCGACCGCAAGCGCGCGGGCCTGGTGCCGCCCCTGGAGGACGCCCAGCAGGAGGCCGGCGAGGGGTTCGGCTTCACCTGGCCGTCGTCCTTCCCCGTCACCCGCCCCGACCACATCCTCTACCGCGGCCTCACCGCCACCAGCGCCGGCGTCGAGCAGGCCGCGGGCAGCGACCACCGCGCGGCGGTCGCGTCCCTGCGCCTGTGACTCCCCCGGCGGGCGGCGCCGCGGCGCGGGAGGCCTCAGCGGGCCTGTAACGCGGCCAGGTCCTCCGGGGTGTCGATGTCCGCGGGATCGCCGATGTCGTCGCAGGGCACCATGACGACCAGCTCCGGGTGGGCGCGCAGGAACGGCCGGGCACCGGTGTCACCGGTCGCGAGCGCCGCGACCTCCTCGAAGTGCTCCCTGGCGATCAGCACCGGGTTGCGCCTCGCCCCGCCGTAGGTGGCGACGGCCACCGAGGCCCCGTCCTTCGCGGCCCGGATGAGCCGCTCCACCACCTCCGGGCCGATGAACGGCTGGTCCACCAAGGTGATCACCACGTGTTCGGCGTCGCCGGGGAGCGCGCCGAGCCCGACGCGCAGCGAGGAACCCATCCCCGAGCGCCACCCGGGATTGCTCACGGTCACCGCTCCCCGCACCTGCGCGGTGGCGGCTCCGAGCACGACGACCACCGGGTGGCAGCCGCCGTCATGGAGCAGCCGGATCCCCCGGTCCACCAGCCGCTCTCCCCGGAACTCCACCAGCGCCTTCGGCGTGCCGAGGCGCGACCCCGACCCGGCCGCCAGCAACAGTCCCGCGACTCCGGATCTCATACGGCTCTCCTCGTCTCCGTCCGACCATCGTGATCACGCGTGGGGTTCGTGCCCGTGGATCCGGCCCGAACCGTCGGTGAGCGGCTGCCCGGAGCCGCCCCAGCGCAGCTGGATCAGCTCGGCCGCGATGGAGACCGCGGTCTCCTCGGGGGTCCGAGCGCCCAGGTCGAGGCCGATCGGCGAGCGCAGCCGCTTCAGCTCCGCCTCGCTCAGGCCCGCCTGCGCGAGGCGGGCCAGCCGGTCCTCGTGCGTACGGCGTGAGCCCATCGCGCCGACGTAGCCCGCCGGGGTGCGCAGGGCCACCTCCAGCAGGGGCACGTCGAACTTCGGGTCGTGGGTGAGCACGCAGATCGCGGTCCGCTCGTCCACGGTGATCGAGCTGAGGTAGTCGTGCGGCCACTTGACGATCACCTCGTCGGCCTCGGGAAAGCGCTTGGCCGTGGTGAACACCGGCCGGGCGTCGCACACGACCACGTGGTAGCCGAGGAACTTGCCGATCCTGGCCACCGCGGCGGCGAAGTCGATCGCGCCGAAGACCAGCATCCGGGGCGGCGGGGCGAAGGAGTTCACGAAGATCGATAACTCGTCGAGGCGCCGCTCGCCCCGCGCGCCGTACCGCCGGACCCCTGTCAGCCCCTGCGCGAGCATGCCCCGGACGTCGTCGTCCACCGCCTCGTCGAGCCTGGCCACCCCCAGCGAACCCGAGGAGCGGTCCGGCCAGATCACCCGGCGCGCCCCGACCGCGCCGGGCCCCGACAGCACGGTCGCCACCGCCACCGGCTCGCGCCCCCGCACCGATTCGGCGATCGCCCCCAGTTCGGGGAAGGTCTCGCGTGATATCGGCTCGACGAACACGTCCAGGATGCCGCCACAGGTCAGGCCGACGGAGAAGGCCTCGTCGTCGCTCACGCCGTACCGCTGCAGGACCGGCTCTCCCGAGGCGAGCACCTCCTGGGCCAGCTCGTAGACGGCGCCCTCGACGCAGCCGCCCGAGACGCTGCCCTCCGCCTCGTCGCCGAGCACGGCCATGGAGGCGCCGGGCGGGCGCGGAGCGCTACGGAAGGTCTCCACCACGGTGGCCAGGCCGAACCTCTGCCCGGTCTCCCACCACTGCACGATCTGCATCAACACATCACGCATTCGCGCCTCCCAGCAACCTGGCGAGTTCTTCGAAAGCGGCCAGACTGTGCCCAGCCACAAAATCGTCAACATACGGCAGGGCGACGCTCATCCCGGCGGTGAGCGGTTGATACCCCTTCTGACCCTTGTGCGGGTTGACCCAGATCACCCGGTGCGCCGTCCGGGACAGCCGGGCCATCTCCGCGCCGAGCAGGGAGACGTCCCCCCGCTCCCATCCGTCGGAGGCGATCACCACCACCGCGCCCCCGGCGTCGTTCGACGCCAGGAACCTCCTGAGCTCCTCGCCCAGCCGGGTGCCGCCGCTCCAGTCGGGGATCGCGCGGGAGACGGCGTTCATCGCGGTGGCCGGGTCCCGGTGGCGCAGCTCGGCGGTGAGCCGGGTGAGCCGGGTACCGGCGCTGAACACCTCGGTGGCCCGGGGCTCGGACCTGACCAGCGCGTGGCCGAGGCGGAGCAGTGTGTCGGCGTAGGGGGTCATGGAGCCGCTGACGTCCACCAGCAGCACGACCCGGCGAGGTCTGGTCCTGTGCGTGCGATAGCGGAGCCTGGCGGTCTCCCCGCCCCGCCGCAGCGCCTCGCGGATCGTCGCCCTGCCGTCCAGCCCGCCCCGGTGCGACGGCTTGAACCGGCGCGACCTGCGCTGCTCACGCCCCGTCCTGAGCAGGGCGAGCAGCCGGTGCACCTCGGCCAGCTCCGCCCCGGTCATCCTGGCCACGTCCCGGTTGCGCAGCACCTCCGCCGCGCTCGCGGTCGCCGCGGGGACCGGGCTGTCGCCGCTCTCCCCCCGATCACCGGCCAGAGCCGCGGTGTGCCGGACGACGGTGACCGCCGCGGGTTTCGCACGGCCCGCGCGCAGTCCTCCGAAGTAGGCCCGGAAGACCCGGTCGTAGCGGGGCAGGTCGTCCGCCGAGGCGCACAGGGTGAACCGGCCCGCCCAGTAGGCGTCGCCGGGCCTGGCGGCGTCCAGGTGGGACAGGGCCCGCAGGAAGTTCTGGGTCCTGTCGTGGTCGGCGGGGACTCCGGCGGCGCGCAGCGTCCTGGCGAAACCGGTCATGACGGCGACCAGGTCCCCCGGGGTCACCGCCGCCGCGAGGGCTTCGGGGGCGCCGTCCCGCCGGTCGCCGTCAGCCTCGGAGATCACCGAAGAACCCGTTCCCCAGCACGGCCTCGTGGTCCTCCCGGTGCTTGAGCAGGGCGCCCAGCGTGGCGGCGGCCACGTCGGGGTCCAGCTCCCGCGCGCCGAGGGTCAGCAGCGCCTCGGTCCAGTCGAGGGTCTCGGCGATCCCGGGCGGTTTGATGAGATCGGTCTCGCGGAGCCGTCCCGTCGCCTTGGCCACCTGCTCGGCGAGGCTCTCGGAGCACGCGGGGAGCCGCCTGCGCAGGATCGCCACCTCCCGCTCGAAGGAGGGGTGTTCCAGCCAGTGGTAGAGGCAGCGTCTCTTGAGCGCGTCGTGCACCTCGCGGGTGCGGTTGGAGGTCAGCACGACCACCGGCGGCCGCTCGGCGCGGATCGTGCCGAGTTCGGGAACGGAGATCGCGAAGTCGGAGAGCACCTCCAGCAGGATCGCCTCGAACTCCACGTCGGCCCGGTCGACCTCGTCGATGAGCAGCACGGCCGGCTGGGTCTCGATCGCCCTCAGCAGCGGCCGGGCGATCAGGAACCGCCGGCCGTAGACCTCCTCCTCCAGCCGCGCGGAGTCGGTGATCCCGCCCGCCTCGGCGGCCTTCAGGTGCAGGAGCTGGCGGGCGAAGTCCCAGTCGTACAGGGCCTGGGAGGCGTCCAGCCCCTCGTAGCACTGCAGCCGGATCAGCGGCGCCTCCAGCACGGCCGCGAGGGCCCTGGCCAGCTCGGTCTTGCCGACGCCCGCCTCGCCTTCGAGCAGGAGCGGGCGGCCCATCCTCAGCGCGAGGAACGCCGCCGTGGCCAGCCCCTCGCCGGCGAGATACGCCTGCTCGTCGAGCAGCTCGGCCAGCCGGCCGGGAGAGTCCATGTCCGATGCGTCGACCGTGTGCCTCACCACCACATCAGGCTACGCCCGAATGTCCGATCAAGGATTCGGAGAACATTGACATCGGATCCGGCGCCGGACGGCAACGACCGCCCGTCGCGGGGTCGTCGCGGGGAGCGGTCCGGCCCGATCATCTTCGACGATCACTCGGACAATCTTAGATCTTGGGGCGGACAGGCGTATTCTCACCCCCTGTGAGGAACCTGGTCCGGCAGATCAACACACCGTCGAGAGTCGTCGTGGCGGCTTTCCTGGCGGTGGTCGCCATCGGCACGGCGCTGCTGTCGCTACCGGTCGCGGTCGAGGCGGGCCAGGTCACCTCGTGGCCGGCCGCCCTGTTCACCGCCACCTCGGCGGTGTGCGTGACCGGGCTGGCCGTGCACGACACCGCGGAACACTGGTCGTTCTTCGGCGAGATCGTGATCCTGGTGCTGATGCAGATCGGCGGTTTCGGGATCATGACGCTCTCCTCGATCCTCGCGGTGGTCGTCTCCGGCAGGCTGGGGCTGCGCGCCCGGCTCAACACCCAGGCCGAGACCAAGACCCTCGGCCCCGGCGACGTGCGCCGGGTGATCACGGGTGTCGCCAAGGTCACGCTGGTGGCGGAGGTCATCACCGCCACGGTGCTCTGCGCCCGCTTCATGATCGGGTACGGCGAGCCGTTCGGCCGCGCGGTCTACTACGGGATCTTCCACGCGGTCTCGGCCTTCACCAATGCCGGGTTCGCGCTCTGGCCGGACAGCATCATGAGGTTCGTCGGCGACCCGTGGATCTGTCTCCCCCTCGCGCTGGCGGTGGTCGCCGGAGGTCTCGGATTCCCCGTCTACGCCGTGCTCCGGCAGAACTGGCGCCACCCGGCCCGCTGGTCGCTGCACGCCAAGATCACACTGGGGACGACCGCCGTCCTGCTGTTCGGCGGGGCCCTGGCCATCACCGCCATCGAGTGGAACAATCCCGGCACCATGGGCGGGCTCTCCCCCGGCCTGCGGATCATGGCCGGGTTCTTCCACAGCGCCATGACGCGGAGCGGCGGCCTGAACTCGGTCGACACCTCACAGATGAGCGAGAACTCCTGGCTGATCAGCGATGTGCTGATGTTCATCGGGGCGGGCAGCGCGAGCACCGGCGGCGGCATCAAGGTGACGACGTTCGCACTTCTCGGATATGTCATCCTGGCCGAGCTGCGTGGTGAGCCGGACGTCTCGGCGGGCCGCCGCCGCATTCCCGAGCAGCTCCAACGGCAGGCGCTGACCATCGCGCTTCTGAGTGTGGCGTCGGTCGCCGTGGGCACCGTGGTGATGATGACGGTGACCCCGTTCAAGCTCGATCGCATACTGTTCGAGGTGGTTTCCGCCTTCGGCACGGTCGGCCTGTCGACGGGGGTCACCGCTGAGGCCGGTACCGCGGGGCACCTGGTCCTGACGGCCCTGATGTTCATCGGCCGGATCGGCCCGGTGACCCTCGGCGCCGCCCTGGCCCTGCACATCCAGACTCGTCGATTCCGCTATCCGGAGGAGCGTCCCCTCGTTGGTTGACAAGAAGAGCCGCGGCGACGCGGTCGTGGTGATCGGCCTCGGCCGGTTCGGCGGCTCGCTGGCGGTGGAACTCGTGGGACGCGACGTCGAGGTGCTCGGCGTGGACAACGACTCCAAGACGGTGCAGCAGCTCTCCGGGCAGCTCACCCACGTGGTGTGCGCCGACTCCACCGACCCCGACGCGCTCACGCAGCTGGGCATCGCGGAGTTCGGCCGGGCCGTGGTCGGCATCGGCACCGACATCGAGGCGAGCATCCTGACCACCTCGATCCTGAGCGATCTCGGCGTCCCGGACATCTGGGCCAAGGCGATCAGCCTGCAGCACGGCCGGATCCTGGAGCGCGTGGGCGCCCATCACGTGGTGCAGCCCGAGCACGACATGGGCGAGCGGGTCGCCCACCTGGTCACCGGCAGGATGCTCGACTACGTGGAGATCGACGAGGGTTACGCCCTGATCAAGACCAAGGCTCCCCGATGGGCCGACGGCAAGACCCTGGGCGATCTCGGCATCCGCAAGAAGTACGGGGTCACCGTGATCGGGAGCAAGAAGCCCGGCGGCGGATTCACCTACTGCACCTCCGACACGGTCATCCAGAACGGCGACACCCTCCTCGTGGCGGGCGAGACCGACAAGACCGAGCGGTTCGCCGAGGAGACCTGAGGTCCTCCCGGTCGGGTACGGCCGGCGAGCCGTACCCGACCGTACGGGCGACGCGACCGCGCCGGGGTCCGCCGCGGTCGCCGGCGGACGGGGAGCGGATACGGGAGCGGGCTAGCGCGCCTCGTCGGCCTCGCCGCGCTCCCTGATGAGCGCGGCGAGCTCGCGGACCTGCCGTACGGTCCGGTCCTTCTCCGATCCCTGCAGGCCCATGGCTCCGATCGTGACGCCGTCCGCAAAGTCGATCTTGGCCCAGGGTTCGTTGACGATCAGGGTGACCTTGAGCACCTCGGACCACTCGTAGCGGTGCACCCGAAGCGGGTTGACGACGGTGATCCCCCGCTCGTCGGCCTCCACGCGGCACCTCCCCAGCAGGTGGAGGATCCCGGCGACGAGCAGGCCGAGCACGAGCATCGCGAACTTGTCGGCGACGGTGAACGGCCGTGGCAGGAAGATCGCCAGGAGCAACGCACCGAGCACGATCGCACCCGCGAAGCCGTATGCCACGATCCGCCCCTTCAACGGTCGCCACACGACGGGCAGCTCAGGCGGAGAGACGTTCTCTGGGCTCAACTGGAGATCACGATCCTTCGGGCAGACCACCGGTCACGACGGCTGTGACGGCCACGGTGCCGAACGAAATTTACCGCACAGCGCTCGCACGATGCCCGCGGGAACCGCGCGAGCGCCGGGGCGGAGACGTCCTTCCCGCCCGTCGCGTCCGGCGACGGGCGGGAAGGGGGTCCCTGCACGGTCCCGGACCCGGCCGTCTCGCCTGGGCGCGTCCCGGGCCGGCCTCCTCGGGCGCGTCCCTAGGCCCGGAGGCCGCTCAGGATCAGCGCCGTCTCCAGGGCGGCGACCGTGGCCTCGTACCCCTTGTCCTCGTGGCTGCCGGGCAGCCCGGACCTGTCGAGGGCCTGGTCGAGGGAGTCACAGGTCAGCACGCCGTTGCCGACCGGGGTCTCCTCGTCCAGGGAGATCCGGGTCAGACCGGAGGTCACCGAGTCGCAGACGTAGTCGAAATGAGCGGTCTCACCGCGGATCACGACCCCGAGGGCGACGACCGCGTCGCACCGCCTGGCCAGGGCCTGGATCACGACCGGGATCTCCAGGGACCCGGCCACCCGGATCACGGTCGCGGTGGCCCCGCTGTCCTCGACGGCCTGTACGGCGCGGGCCACGAGCTGGTCGGTGATCTTCTCGTGCCATCGGGCGGCCACGATGCCGACGGTCAGCCCCTTGGCGTCGACCGCCTGCGCGGGGGGACGTCCGGTGCCACTCATGCGCTCTCCTCGGGAATGTCGTGGCCGAGGCGGTCGCGCTTGGCCCTCAGGTATTTCTCGTTGTACGGGTTCATCTCCACGGGCATCGGCTCCCGGCCGAGCACCTTGATCCCGTAGCCGTCCATGCCCCGCACCTTCGCCGGGTTGTTGCTCAGCAACCGGATCGACTTGACGCCCAGGTCGGCGAGGATCTGCCCCGCGTTGGAGAACTCCCGCGCGTCCACCGGCAGCCCGAGCTCAAGGTTGGCGTCCACGGTGTCGCTGCCGCCGTCCTGGAGGCCGTACGCCTTGAGTTTGGCCATCAGCCCGATCCCGCGGCCCTCGTGCCCGCGCAGGTACACGATCACCCCTCGGCCCTCGGCCGCGATGTTCGACATCGCGCGGTCGAGTTGCACGCCGCAGTCGCACCGCAGTGATCCGAACACGTCCCCGGTCAGGCATTCGGAGTGCGCCCGCACCAGGACGTTCTCCCCGTCCCCCAGCTCGCCGTAGACCAGGGCCATGTGCTCGCCGCCGTCCAGCGCGCTGGCGTAGCCGTACGCCTTCCACATCCCGTACTTGTTCGGCAGGCGCGTCTCCGCGATCCTGGCCACCATCTGCTCGGTCCGCCGCCGGTACTCCACCAGTTGCTCGATCGAGACGAGCGCGAGGTCGTGCTCGTCACAGAACTCGCGCAGCTCGGGCAGTCGCATCATCGTGCCGTCGTCGTTGACGACCTCGGCCAGCACGCCCGCCGGGCCCAGCCCGGCGAGCCTGGCCAGGTCCACGGCCGCCTCGGTGTGGCCGCGCCGGACCAGCACGCCGCCCTCGCGGTAGCGGAGCGGGAAGACGTGGCCGGGCCGCACCAGCTCGAACGGCTCGGTGGCCGAGTCGCACAGGGTGCGGATCGTCCTGGCCCGGTCCGAGGCCGAGATGCCGGTGCTCACCCCGTCACGGGCGTCCACACTGATCGTGTAGGCGGTGCGGAGGCGTTCCTTGTTGTCGTGCACCATCAGCGGCAGGCCGAGCCTGTCGAGGTCCTCGCCGCGCATCGGCACGCACACCACACCGCTGCTGTGCCGGATGGTGAAGGCCAGCAACTCCGGCGTGGCCTTGGACGCGGCGAAGATGATGTCACCCTCGTTCTCGCGGTTCTCGTCGTCGACGACCACGATGGCCTTGCCCTCGCGGACATCGGCGACCGCCCGTTCGATCGGGTCCAGCTTGATCACACCGCCTCCTTCGGAACGAGCACGGCCCTCGACCGGTACTCCTTGAGCCAGTTGAAGAATCCGACCAGGACGAGCACGAAGAAGACTCCGTACACGGCTCCCGAGACGACCAGTCCCGAGCGGAAGGCCACCGGCACGCCCACCAGGTCGACGGCCACCCAGATCAGCCAGAAGTCGACCAGCGCCCGGCTCTGGGCCCAGGTCGCGACCGCGCTGCCGACGAAGATGTAGGCGTCGGCGGCGACCAGGAAGTAGCCCTCGGGCAGCGGGGCGTGCGAACCCCAGGAGAGCCCGGCGACGAAGAAGATCACCCCGACCGCGGCCGTGCCCGCGACCATGACCCCCAGCAGCCCGAACCGCTCGCGGCTCGTGGCGGGGCGCACGGCCAGCTCCTGCCCGCCCTGGGTGCCGCGCGACCAGCGCCACCAGCCGTAGACGGCCAGCGCGCCGAACATGACCTGCTTGAGCGCGTTGCCGGTGATGTGCGCGTTGATCGAGGCGACGAGCAGCAGCACCGAGCCGACGAGTTGCACCGGCCAGGTCCAGATCGACTTGCGGATCGCCAGCAGCACGGTGGCCAGCGCGGCCACGTTCCCGATCAGGTCGGTCCACAGGACCTTGGTCCCGAGGACCTCGAATCCGGCCTCGGCCCAGTTCACGACCGGCCGTCCGGGACGTACGCGCCGATGAGCTTCTCCACGTGCTTGGCGATCACGTCGACCTCGAGGTTCACCGGGTCGCCGGGCTGCTTCGCGCCGAGGGTGGTGAGCTGCAGGGTGGTCGGGATCAGGCTGACGGCGAAGCCCTCGCCGTCCACGCTCACCACGGTCAGGCTGATGCCGTCCACCGCGATCGAGCCCTTCTCCACCACATAGCGGTTGAGCTCTCCGGGAAGCGAGATCCGGACGACCTCCCAGTGCTCGGCGGGCTCCCGCGACAGCAGCACGCCGGTCCCGTCCACGTGGCCCTGCACGATGTGACCGCCCAGACGCTGGTCCGCACGGACCGCGCGCTCAAGGTTGACGCGGGAGCCCGGCTTCAGCGCGCCGAGCGAGCTGCGGTCCAGGGTCTCCTTCATCACGTCGGCGGTGAACACCTCCCCCCGCACGTCCACCACGGTCAGGCAGACGCCGTTGACGGCGATCGAGTCGCCGTGGCCGGCGTCCGCGGTGACCGCCCTGCCCAGGATCGACATCCGCGCCGCGTCCTCGAACGGCTCGATCGCGGCGACCTCACCCAGTTCCTCAACGATTCCGGTGAACATTCACAGCTCCTTCGGGGGTACCGGCCGAGTCGCTTCCGGCGTGCACCGGGCGGCGTCGACTGGAAACAGCGTCCGTCGAGACGGCATTCCACGGGACGGCGCTCAGTGGGGCGGCGCTCAGCGAGGCGGCCCCCGACGGGACGGCCCCCACCGTGAGAGGGGCGTCAAGGATGTCGAGGCCGGCACGGCCGGCGAAGGGATGGGGATGGGGATGGGGATGGGTAGCGTCGCGCCCGTGGGCCGTACGCTCGATCACCCGGCGCGTCTGCGCCCGATCAGTCACCCGAGGTCTCCTACTTGCCAGTAGCTTTCTGCCACGGCGGGCCCCGGGGGATCACAGGTGAACACACCCATTCAGCGCAGGGTGCCCGAAGGCACTCTCCGCTCGCGCGCTTCCTCCCATCCGGACTTTAACCGTCGGTCCTGGAATTTCACCAGGTCAACCGGTCGATGGCATCGACCGGGTCGCGGACTGTAACCGCCGGTTCGGACTTTCACCGACCCCGGAGCACGCTGCTCTGTCTGGGGGTGCTCGCCGCGTCGGGCTCGCTCCCCCTCCATCAGTGTGCCACGTCCGACAAACCGGACGGGACACCCCTCTACCATACGGACCAAGCGACCGATTGGTCCAGCTTGGGCGATCCAGGCCGACAGGCTCGGGCCCGCGGGTCAGGACCGGGTGATCGAATCGGGCTAGGCGGCCCGCTCGGCCATCGCCCGCCTTGCCCGGCGGGCGTCCGGGGAGTATCTGACCGGCGCGGGAAGCAGGCCGACCCCGGTGTGCAGGGCTTTCAGGGTGGCCGTCGCCCACAGGTCGCCGAGCGGTGTGGCGGGCAGGCCGTACAGCTTGCGAGCCCAGCGCGGCAGGGTCGCGAACGCCAGCACGGTGAGCATGGGGAGCACCGGCTTGAGCGGCGTCAGATACAGCGGAAGCGGCGCGTTGAGCGACTGGCGGAGCGGGTGGGGCACCTCGGGGGCGAAGTAGAGGCCGGGCCTGCGGTCCTCGATGTAGTCGTACATCTCGCCGACCGAACCGGGGACGTCCTCGGGACGGAGACCGACGACCTCGGCGGCCCGCCGCCACTCGTCGACGAACCGGTCGGCCTCCTCGTCCGTCAGGCGCACCCCGGCCCTCCGGGCGACCGACAGGTAGGAGTCGACCTCGCCCACGTGCACCCAGAGCAGCGCGTCGGGGTCGTCGAGGCGGAAGCGCTCCCCGGTGTCGAGGTCGAGGGCGGTGAGCCGTGAGTGGATCTTCCTGACCCTGGCCCCGGCACGGGCGACCTCGGCGCGCGTGCCATAGGTGCGCACGCGGACGAACTCGGTGGTGCGGACGAAGCGGGACCACGCCTCGGCCGGATCCATCAGCGCGGAGTTCTGGGCGACGCCGCGCATCGCACGAGGGTGCAGGCCCTGCATGAGCATCGCCCGGAAGCCACCGACCAGCAGGATCGGCTCCCCCATCACCCGCCAGGTCACCGAATCCGGCCCGAACAGTCCATGGTCCATACGTCACCCCCCCGTAAGCAGGTGATTACCCCGCGAAAACGGGCTCACACACATCAGAACACCCGGAACCGCCCGACGACCAGTGCCGTGACGACAAAACAGCGTCATGGCATCGAGCCAGCGCTGGGACCCCGCGACCGCCTTCTCGCCCCAGGGGGTGGATCAGACCTTCTCGGCGAGGGCTCGCAGGCCGTCCACCGCGCGCGCCGGGTCGTCGGCCCCGTAGACGGCGTTGCCCGCCACGAAGACGTCCGCCCCGGCCTCGGCGCAGCGCTCGATCGTCTGCTCCGACACCCCGCCGTCCACCTGGAGCCAGACCTGGCCCCCGTGCTTGTCGATCAACGTGCGGGCCCGGCTGATCTTGGGCAGCACCACGTCGAGGAACTTCTGCCCGCCGAAACCGGGGTCCACGGTCATCACCAGCAGCATGTCGATCTCACCGAGCAGGTCCTCGTACGGCTCGACCGGCGTGGCCGGGTTCAGCGCGAGACCGGCGCGGGCCCCGGCGGCGCGGATCTGGCGCAGGGTGCGGATCGGAGCCTTGGCCGCCTCGGCGTGAACGGTCACGCTGCCCACCCCGGCCTCGGCGTAGGCCGGCGCCCAGCGGTCCGGATCCTCGATCATGAGGTGGCAGTCGAGCGGCGTCGAGGTCGCCTTGAGCAGGGACTCGACGACCGGAAGCCCGATGGTCAGGTTGGGCACGAAGTGGTTGTCCATGACGTCGACGTGCAGCCAGTCGGCGTTGGGAATCGCCGCGGCCGCCTCAGCGAGGCGGGCGAAGTCGGCGGACAGGATGCTGGGAGAGATCTGTACGGCCATGATGCGGTCGAGTCTATTGGGTCGCCCCCGGTCCGGCGATCCGCCTCCGGCCCCCGATCCGTCCCCGCCCCCTCGGTCCGTCTTCGGCCTCTGAGCCCGCCTCCATCCACGATCCCTCGATCCGTCTTCGGCCTCCGGGCCCGGCTCCGACCCCTCGGCCCCTCTTCGGCCCTCGGTCATCGGCTCCTCGGCAGAGGCGGAGTCGGGGACGGAGGCAGGGACGGAGGCGGAGGCGGGGACGGAGGCAGGGACGGAGGCGGAGGCGGGGACGGAGGCAGGGACGGAGGCGGAGGCGGGGACGGACGGCGGGCATCGCCGAGCTGACCGAAGCCGGGGGAACCAGCGGCTCACCTATCTAAAGAATTCTTGATAAAGACTCCTTTAGATGATGGGGTCGGACCATGGCGAAAGAAACCACCGACATCTTCGTGAACGATCCCCTGGCCCTGCGCGCGCTGGCCCACCCCATCCGGCTGGCGCTTTTGGAGGCTCTGGCCGCGGAGGAGACCGCGACGGCGACCCGTTGCGCGGAGCTGACCGGTGAGAGCGTGGCCAGCTGTTCCTATCACCTGCGAATCCTGGCCAGGCACGGCTTCATCGAGGAGGCCGCCTCTCCCGGCAGGGAGAAGCCGTGGCGCCGCACCCACCTGCGGTACGGCTTCCCCAGGGTGGCCGCCTCCCCCGAACAGGAGAGCGCCACCCTGGCGTTCGCCGAGGTGTACGTCCGCCAGGAGACGGAGCGCCTGCTCGCCTGGCACCGCGCCATGCCCGGCGAGCCCGAGGAGTGGCAGGAGGCCACCGCGACCATCGGCAGCACGCTCTGGCTGACCTCCGAGGAGGCCCATGATCTCCGTGGTGAGCTGAGCACCCTCGTCAAGCGCTACTTCCCCCGCACCGCCGACCCCGCTCTGCGCCCGCCGGGCGCCCGTACGGTCCGCTTCTTCGCGGCCACCAGCGTCCCCCCGTCCCCGCCCGCCCCGGCCTCCGACGTCTCGTCGCCGGAGCCCTTGTGACCCACGCGAACGCCGAAGCCGGCTCGGCGGTCCGGGGGGAGCGGCCGGGCGGCGTCAGACCTTGATCTGGATCTGATAGTCCTCAAGCCACTCGTTGAACTCGAGCAGACCGTCCAGCGCCGCCCGGGTTCCCTGCTGGCCTTCGTCGGAATCGGGCCGGTCGAGCCTGGCCCGTACCCCGTCGAGATCGAGCAGCGGCGCGGCGGCGAGATTCCCCCGGTCGAGCAGCCGGGCCGACTCCACCCGGAGGGCCTGCTCGTAGGAGGGGTCCTGCGTGGAGGGGTAGGGGCTCTTGCGACGTTCGAGCACCGAACGCGGCAGGATGTCCTCCGAGGCGCCACGCAGCAGGCTCTTCTCGTAGCCGTCGAAGGTCTTCAACGCCCACGGGGCGTTGAAGACGTAGTCCACCAGCCGGTGGTCGCAGAACGGCACCCGGACCTCGAGTCCGACGGCCATGCTCATGCGGTCCTTCCTGTCGAGCAGGAGCTGCACGAACCGGGTGAGGTGCAGGTAACTGATCTCCCGCATGCGCCTCTCCAGGCCGGTCTCACCGGGCAGCCGCGGCACCTCGTCCAGCGCCTGACGGTAGCTCTCCGCGATGTAGCCGGGAAGGTCCAGCTCGCGCCGCAGGTCCTCGCCGAGGATCGCGCGCAACCCGGTGAACCTCATCACGTCCCTCGCCACCAGCCACGGGAAGGTGTCGGCGTTGACCGACGCGGGATCGTGGAACCACCGGTAGCCGCCGAAGACCTCGTCGGCGGACTCACCCGACAGCGCCACCGTCGAGTGACCGCGGATCGCCTGGAAGAGCAGGTAGAGCGAGGTGTCCATGTCGCCCATACCCGTCGGCAGATCGCGCGCCCTCAGCACGGCCGTGCGGACGCCCGGGTCCATGAGGTCCGCGGAGTCCAGGACGATGTCGGTGTGCGCGGTGTGGACGTGGTCCACGACGTCGTGGGCGAACGGCGCGTCGGGGGTGGGGCGCATCTCGTCGGGCTTGAAGTTCTCGCTGTAACCGGCGAAGTCGACGGAGAACGACCGGATCTTGCCCAGTCCCTGCTTCTCGACCGCCTGCTGGGCGAGCGCGGTGACGGCGCTGGAGTCGAGACCGCCGGAGAGCAGGGTGCACAGCGGCACGTCGGAGATGGTCTGGCGGTCGACGATGTCGTCCAGCAGGCCTCGCACGGTCTTGACCGTGGTGGGAACGTCGTCGGTGTGCTCGCGGGACTCCAGCTTCCAGTAACGGCGCTTGGTCAGGCCCTCGCGGTTCACCCGGACGACCTGGCCGGGACGCACCTCGTACATCCCGCGGTAGATCCCGTTCTCCGGCGGCTTGACGAAGGAGAGCAGCGCGCGCAGCCCGTCGGCGTCGACCACGGCCGGCTGGGCGAGCGGGTTGGCGAGGATCGCCTTGGGCTCCGAGCCGAACAGCACGCCTTCCGGGGTCGGGTAGTAGTAGAGCGGCTTGATGCCCATCCGGTCACGGACGAGCAGCAGCTCCTCGCGGCGGGAGTCCCAGATCGCGAAGGCGAACATGCCGTTCAGCCTGGTGGCGAGATCCTCGCCCCACTCCAGGTAGGCCCTCAGGACGACCTCGGTGTCGCTGCGGGTGCGGAAGCGGTGGCCCCTCGCGGTCAGCTCGGTGCGCAGCTCGCGGAAGTTGTACACCTCGCCGCTGTAGATGAGGACGGCGAGCTCCCGCCCGTCCTCATCCGCGACCATGGGCTGACGGCCGCCCTCGATGTCGATGATGGCGAGCCGCCGGTGCCCCATCGCGGCGTGCGGAGCCAGCCACAGTCCTTCGTCGTCCGGTCCGCGGCAGGACATGGTCTCGGTCATGGCCTGCGCGATGTCCCGTGCCTGCCTCAGATCACGCTCGAAGTCCACCCATCCAGCGATTCCACACATCTCGACAACCCCTCGCTTGTCGGAAGTCCTTTCATCTTTCAACAACACCCGTCTGGAACGTCACATGCCGAAAAAAGAGCAAAAGTAGGACAAGTGGAAGATAGGACAACGTAACAAATCGAAGGGAGGCACTCGGTGAAGGCGCTGGAAGCCGGGTCCGATCATTGGTGATTTTACGCTCCGGCCCCCGCGAGGACCGGGCCGGAGCCCTCTCAGCGGCGGCGCAGCAGGGCGAGGAACATCCCGTCGGTGCCGTGGCGGTGAGGCCAGAACTGGGCGTGGGGGCCCTCGCCCAGGCCGTCGACCTCGGGCAGGTAGGAACGGGCGTCGAGGGCCTCGACGTCGTCGCGCCGCCGCAGGACGTCGCCGACCACGGCGGCGGTCTCGGCCAGGTGAGGCGAGCAGGTCACGTAGGCGACGACCCCGCCGGGGCGGACCGAGTCGAGGGCCGAGGTGAGCAGGTCGCGCTGGAGCCTGCCGAGGTCGGGGAGACCGCGGGGGTCGCGACGCCAGCGGGCCTCCGGCCGGCGGCGCAGGGCGCCCAGGCCCGTGCAGGGGGCGTCGACCATCACCCGGTCGAACGACCCCGGCCGCCAGGCGGGAGCCGTACCGTCGACGGTGATCACCGAGGCCTTGCGGGTGGTCTGCCAGACCAGGCGGGCGCGGTGGTACTGGAGCTCGGCGGCGAGCAGGTCGGCTCCGCCGGCGAAGGCCACAGGACCCGACGGCCCTTCGTGCCCCTCGGGGGAGCGCCCCGGCGCGCGGCCGGCTTCGTCGCCGTGGGTGGCGATGGCGTCCAGGAGACCCGCCTTGCCTCCGGGGCCGGCGCACAGGTCGAGCCAGCGGGAGTCGGCGCCCTCCACCGGGACCCGCGTCAGGGCCAGGACCACCAGCTGGCTGGCCTCGTCCTGGACGGCGGCGCGCGACTCGGCCACGGCCGGGACCGCGCCGGGGTCGCCCTCGGGCAGATAGGCCGCGTAGGGAGAGTAGCGGGCGGGCTCGGCGCCCGCGGCGAGAAGCTCCTCGACCGACGAGCGTCCGGGGCGGGCGACCAGGGTGACCCGGGGACGCTCGTTGTCGGCGGCCAGCAGGGCGGCCGTCTCGTCGAAGTCGCCGCCCACCGCGTCGCGCAGCGCGGTGACGATCCACCGGGGATGGCTGTGCGTCACGGCCAGGTTCCCGATCGGATCGTCGGCGGGGTCCGGGGCCACGATCGGGAGCCACTGCTCCAGGGAGCGGGTCGAGACCTTGCGCAGCACGGCGTTGGCGTACTTCGACGCGCCGACGCCCACGCGCATCCGAACCAGGTCGACGGTCGTGCCCACGGCGGCGTGCGGGGGCACGCGGGTCTTGAGCAGCTGGTGCACGCCGAGACGGATGGCGTCGAGCAGCGGCGGGTCCACTTTCTCCGGGGCGCGGTCGCTGCAGGCGGCGATGATCTCGTCGTAGGTGCCGAGGCCGCGCAGGGTGCCGTAGGCCAGCTCGGTCGCCAGGCCCGCGTCCCTTCCGGACAGGCGGCGCTCACGCAGCAACGCGGGCATCAGCAGGTTGGCGTAGGCGTCTCGCTCGTCGACGGCGCGCAGCAGGTCGTAGGCGGTGTTGCGGGCCGCGTCATGGACCGGCTTGGGCGGGCGGGCGCCCTTGCCTCCGGCACGCCTGCCGCCGGAGCCCTGACCGCGGGGAGCGGCTCCCTGCCCGCGTCCGCCGCCCGGAGCACCGGCGGCGCTCTGACCGCGTCCGCCCGCTCCCCGGCCTCCGGCGCCACCGCGTGAACGGCCTCCGGCCCCGCTGCCACCGCGCGGGGCATCCCCGCCGTTCCCCCGGTCATTCATGATCTCTAGGCCAGCCGATCCTCATCGGTGGGCCGCACTCCGCGGGCCCACTCTCCCGCGTTCATCAGGCGCTTGCCCTGCGGCTGCACCTCACCCAGCTCGACCGGGTGCGTGGCCGTACCGATCACAACGGAGTTCTTGGACGCCGCGATCCGGCCAGGGGCCAGTGCCGGGGCGTCGGGGGCGAGCCGTACGGGGCCGATCTTGACCCGCTGACCGCGAAACTCGGTCCAGGCGCCCGGGGCGGGCGTGCAGGCGCGGATCAGCCGGTCCACCCGCATGGCGGGCGCGGACCAGTCGACCCTGGCGTCCTCCACGCTGATCTTCGGGGCGACGCTCACCCCGTCGGCGGGCTGCGGCACGGCCTCCAGCTTGCCCTCCTCGATCCCGTCCAGGGTCGCCAGCAGCAGTCCGGCGCCGGACTCGGCGAGCCGGGCCAGCAGCTCGCCGCTGGTGTCGACGGGCCTGATCTCCTCGGTGACCACGCCGTAGACCGGGCCGGCGTCCAGCTCCTTGACGATCTGGAAGGTGGCCGCGCCCGTGATCTCGTCGCCGTGCAGCACGGCGTGCTGCACCGGAGCCGCGCCGCGCCAGGCCGGAAGCAGGGAGAAGTGGAGGTTGACCCAGCCGTGCCGCGGGATGTCCAGGGCGGCCTGCGGCAGGAGGGCGCCGTAGGCCACGACCGGGCAGCAGTCGGGGTCGAGTCGCCGGAGCCGCTCCAGGAACTCGGGGTCGCCCGCCTTGTGCGGCCGGAGGATCTCGATGCCCGCCTCCTCGGCGAGCTCGGCGACGGGACTCGGTTGGATCTTACGACCCCTGCCCGACTGGGCGTCCGGCCGGGTGACGACGGCGACGACGTCATGGCGCGGCGAATCGATCAGTGCCCGCAGCGAGGGCAGGGCGGTGTCCGGGGTTCCGGCGAAGACCAGGCGCAAGGTTCCTACAGAGCCTTCCCGTGGGTAGCGTGCGGAGAGAACTTGAACGTGGGGGTCGACGACAGCCCGCTCCACTCGGCCTCGCGGATCTCCTTCATGGCGAGCTTGCGCTGCCTGAGATCCATCCGGTCGATGAACAGCACGCCGTCCAGGTGGTCGGTCTCGTGCTGGAAGCAGCGGGCCATCAGGTCGGTGCCCTCGAGGAGGACGGGCTCGCCGTGCATGTTGAAGCCTGTCGCCACGGCCCGCACCGCCCGGGGCGTCGGGTACGACAGGCCGGGGAAGGACAGGCAGCCCTCCTCGCCCTCCTCGTCCAGCTCATCGGACAGGTCGAGGCTGGGGTTGATCAGATGGCCGAGCTGGTCGTCCACGTAATAGGTGAAGACCCGCAGGCCGACTCCGATCTGCGGCGCGGCCAGCCCCGCTCCGGGAGCCTCCATCATCGTGTCCGTGAGATCTTTGACGAGCTTGCGCAGCTCCTTGTCAAAGTCCTTCACCGGCTCGGCTGGAGTGCGCAGCACCGGGTCGCCGAAAAGGCGGATCGGCTGAATGGCCAACGGGGATCTCCTCACACTTTCCGGGGATCTCCCAGTCTAAGGGCCTGGCCGTATCCCTGGGATCCGCCGCTCACAGGCCACGGGAGCGGCGGGAGGCCCTGACCGCGACCCTACCGGGAACGAGCCTCCCGCCGCCCCTACCGGGAACGGACCTTCATGGCCGCCTTGCGGGCGCTCTTGGCCACCGCCGCCTTGGCGTGATGGGCGCCCAGGAGGTCGAGGACGGCGAGCGTGTCGGGATGGTCGACCAGTGCCATCTCCTCCACCAGCCGGACCAGGTCCTCACCGGGTTCGAGGGCGTCGAACCCGCACAACGCCTCGGGGACGTTGCCCAGGTGGACCAGCGAGGCGAGTGTGTCGACCGTGAGCCAGGTGCTGTCGGCGGGCGTGAGGTCGGGTGCGGGCAGATCGCGGATGTGCAGCCAGGACGCGGCGTAGCGCCACATGGTGGGCTCGGCGAGCGCCTCCCTGAGCGGAACCTCGGCCTCGGGGCCGAGCTCCTCCAGGATCTTGCCCACGGCGCCGCGCAGGCCCGCCGTGCCGGACACGGCGAGCGTGACCAGCTCGCGGGCGGCGGTCTCGGCGGGGCGGGACTCCAGCCACACGGTGACGGCGCTGGGGGCGGCCGAGCCTTTCATGATCTCGTCGACCAGTTCGGCGGCGCCGAGGTCGGCGAAGGCGGCGACCTCGGCCCCGGTGGGCGCGTCGTGGCCCTCGCGCAGCAGGTCCTGGCGGACGGCCCAGACGCCGAGCGGGGTCAGCCGGGGCCAGCCCGCCTGCGACGGCTCGATGAGCCCGCAGTAGACGAGCAGCGACAGCGCCGCCTCCAGCTCGCCGGGCAGGGCCGCGGTCAGCGCCCGCATCTCCGCCGGGCGCGCCTCACAGGCCACCTCGTGCGACTGGAGGATGCCCTTGACGAGGGTGGCCGAGGAGAGGCCGTCGCCCACGGCGTACAGCGTGGCGAGCATCTCGGCGAGGTGGTCGTCCACCACCGCGGATCCGGTCAGCCCCTCGTCCGCGCGGTCCAGGACGTCCATGACCACGCCGTCCCAGAATCCCAGCGTCGCCGCCGGGGGCAGCTCCGGGGAGAGCGCCAGGGGGCCGGGCGACGCCACGCCCCTGGAGATGCGGAGCATTCCGGTGTTGACCGCGACCACCCAGAGCAGGTGCAGCCGGGCGGGGCTGGGCAACCCGAGCTCCGCGCACGGCAGGAAGGGGTCGGGCAGCAGGTTCTCCGGGGACACCTCGCGGATGCCGGTCCACGCGGCCAGCCGCTGGGCGTCCAGCACCAGCGGGACCTTGAGAACGGCCGCCGCGAGCTCGCCGTCCGGGGCGAGCTCGACCGGGGGGAAGGTCAGCGCGTCGGTGCCACAGCTGGGGCAGTCACAGCCCTCGTCGTCGGCGACGGCCCCTTCGAGAACGGCCGCTCGCACGTCACGGGGTCCTGCTCCCAGCTCGTCCACCAACCTGCGCAATTCGCCGATATCGAAGACGTTGCCAGTGTTCCCGCTCTTTGCCACCCGTGAAACTTACTGCACTCAAGCCTCAGTCATACACGGCTCAACCGATCGCGCGAGAACGTGCCTTGAAGGCCGCCTTGCGGGCCGCCTTGGCCGTGTTCTGGTCCTCCAGGGAGCGTCCGAGCAGCTCAAGGACGTCGACGACGTCGGGGTGGTCGACCCGCCACATCTCCTCGATCACATGCACCGACGGGCCGGACGCCGACATGTTCTCGGCGAACGTCTCCGGGTCGTCCTCGGCGGACGGCATGGCCAGGGCGAGCATGTCCACGCTCATCCAGAGCACCTCCTCCTGTGTGAGCGCCGGGGCGGCCAGGCCACGCGCGGACAGCCAGTGGATGGCGTGCGGGCGCAGCTCCGCCTCCTCCAGGTAGGCGCGCACCGCGGCCTCGGCGTCGGGGCCGAGGCGGTCGACGATCGTCACCGCGATGCCCCTGGCGATCGCGGGGGCCCCGGAGGCGGCGCCCAGCAGCTCTGTGGCGGCCTCGTCGGGGGTCCGGTTCTCCAGCCAGCCCTCGATGTCGGCCTCGGCCAGCTCGGTGGGCATCCCGGAGAGCAGTCCCTCGATGAGCTCCGACGCGTCGGCGACGGTCAGGTCGGCGGCCTCGGGCGCCTCGATGCCCAGGTCCTCGTAGAACTCCCGCAGCCCCCACAGCGCCAGCGGGGTCAGCTCCAGGGCCTCGTCCCCGGGCTCGGCCATCCCGCAGTAGGCGAGCCGCCGCACGACCTCCTGAACGTCGATCTCCCCGTCCTCGACCAGCCCGATCTCCTCGAGGTAGTCGGCGACGAGGGGGATCGGCACCGGCGCCTGCAGGCGGTAGAGCATGTCGCACAGGCCGTAGAGCTCCTCGTCGAGGGAGCCGTCGCCGGTGACGGCGCCGCCGGTCTCCTTCTCCACGATGAACTCCACCACCGCCGCCCAGGTGCCGAGCGGGTCGAACTCCTCGCCGTCGAAGATGGCGGTGCCCTCCACCTCGACCAGGCCGGTGTACACGGCCAGGTTCCACAGGAGCGCGGGGTCGGTCACCGCGAGCTGCGCGGTCGCCTCGGCGGCGTCGCGGACCCTGAGCCGTCCCTTGACCGTCGGCGTGCGGCCCCCGGCCAGCATCCACTGGACCAGCCGCCGGACGTCCGTCACCAGGGGCACCCGCAGGACGCTCTCCGCGAGCGTCTCACGGGGCGCGAGCCGTACCGGGGGGAGCGGGGAGCAGCCGGGGCAGTCACAGACCTCAGGGGCGGGTTCCTCCACCGCCGACAGGGAGACGTCGCCCTGCTCCAGCGAGTCGGCGCCCATCGCGCTGAACAGGCTCTTGGCCATGCCGAACCGGGAGGTGTCGGCGAGCGCGACCGGCATCTCGGGCTCGATCCGGTCCAGGACGACCCGCATGCGGACGGCCATCTTGCCGCCGATCTCCTCGGTCGCGAGCAGGAAGTCGACCAGGGTGCGGGCGGCGGCGACGGTCTCGGAGGCGCTTTCGGGCGGGGCGATGACCTTGCGGGGGTAGATATTGAGCAGCAATTCCTCGAAGGCCACCGGGGTGAAGTCACCCAGCTCGTTCACGTCCAGATAGTCGCTCGCGTAGTCGCAGAGCAGCCGTACCTCGTCCACGTCAACGTCCAGGCCATGCGCACGCCCCCACGCGCGCAGGTCGTCTACGGCCCGATTCACCCATTCGATCGACACAGGGGAAAATTAACGGCTTACTGCCAGCACCGCGAATCGGGGAAATAACTCAAATCACATCGAGGGGGTCAATGCATACCCTGACCACCTCCGAAGCCTTACGTGCGGAGCGCACCCCGACCGCCCCTTTCAGCGCGGCGGCCAGCGCCGATCCGGCCCCTCGCGGAACCCTCACCATGGCACGTTCTCGCACTTGGTCCCCCTTGGGCGCGTCCACCGGAACCGGGCCGAGAACCTGCGCCTCGCCGGGCAGCGCCACCTCTCCGAGCATTTCCCTCACCGCCGCCGGAGACCCGGTGAGGGTCGCCAGCCTTACCGCGGGGGGGAAACCTAGTTCTGTCCTCTCGGCCAGTTCCCGTTCGGCGTGGGTGACGGGATCCCAGCGCAGCAGCGCCTGGACGGCGGGCACCGAGGAGTCCGCCATCACCACCAGCTCGGCCCGGGGCCGCAGCAGCGCCGCCGCGTTCATCCACCGGCGCAGCGTCTCCTCGGAGACCCTCAGGTCGGGCCGGCCGAGCAGCGCCCATCCGTCCAGCAGCACGGCGGCCGCGTAGCCGCCCTCGGCCACCGGTTCGGCCCCCGGGGTGGCCACCACCAGCGCGCGGGCGGGGCCGACCGTGGCGAGCACCCCCTCCTTGCCCGAGGTCCTGACCGGGATCGAGGGGAAGGCCCGCCCCAGCTCCTCCGCCGTACGGCGGGCGCCGACCACCTGTGCCCGCACCCGGGCCGCCCCGCAGGCCGGGCACCGCCACTCCCCCGCGATCCGGCCGCACCAGCGGCAGTAGGGAACGGCATGGCCGCTGCGCAGCGCGAGCGGTCCCCTGCAGTTCCCGCAGCGCGCCGTGGCCCGGCAGTTCTGGCACGCCAGCCCGGGCAGGTACCCCCGCCGGGGGACCTGCACCAGGACCGGGCCGCTTTCCAGCCCGGTGCGCAGCGTCCGCCAGGCGAGGCTGGGCAGCCGCGCCGCCCTGGCCGCCTCGTCCTTGGCCAGCTCCGAGTCCTCTCCCGCGGGATGGACCCTCGGGGCCCTGTTCCTGACCGTCTCGCGGGCGGCGGCGATGGGCCCCGCCCAGCCGGTGGCGATGAGCTGGGTGGACTCCGCCGTACGGGCGTATCCCCCGATGAGCAGGCCCGCGCGCGCCTGGTGGGCGCGCAGGGCGAGGATCTCCCTGGTGTGCGGGTACGGCGCGAGCCGCTCGGCGTGCAGGTCGTCCCCGTCGTCCCAGATCACCGCCAGCCCGAGGTCCTTGACCGGGGCGAACGCCGCCGCCCTCGTGCCGACCGCGACCCTCGCCTGACCCCGGAGCACCCGCAGCCACCGCCGGTAGCGCTCCGCGGGCCCCAGATCGGCGGTCAGCGCCACGTGCGTCCCGGGCCCCAGGACGACGCTCAGCGCCGCGTCGGCCAGTGCCACGTCCTTCCCGTCGGGGAGCACCACGAGGGCTCCCCTGCCCCCACGGAGGGTCTCCCGCACGGCCGTCGCCACCGCCGCCGCCCAGTCGGGTCCGCCCTCGCCCGTCCCGGGCAGAGCGGTCCACACGGCCCGGGGCGACCGTCCGTCGGCGAGAGCCGCCAGGAACGCCTCCCCGTCCGGGTAGTCCGCCCACGGCCCGGGCTCCGGCCGCTCTCCCCCCGCGCCTCCTTCGGCCCCTTCGGACGCCGCTCCCCCGTCCCCCTCGCTGTCTTCCCGCCCCGGGCCCGGGGGCGCCGGAGGCGTCGTGACCGACGGGTCCGAGGCTCCGCCGGCCTCCCGGCCCGGGACCGAAGACGCCTCGGCCGTCTCGTCCGGGGTCGAGGACACGGCGGCGTCCGGCCCCGGAACCGAGGAGACGGGAGCCTCCGGGTCCGCGGCCGGGGAGACGGAGGCGCCACCCGGAGCCGAGGGCACGGGCGCGCCCTCGGCCTCCACCCTGGCGTGGCGGGGCGGCACGGCCAGGCGGAGGACGTCGGCCAGGGTCCCGGCGTAGCGGTCGGCCACCGCGCGGGCCAGCAGGACGATCTCGGGGGTGAGCACGGGCTCGGCGGAGACGACCTTCTCCAGGCGGGCCAGCTTGCCCTGGTGCTCGGTGGTCTCCGCCCGCTCCAGCAGGAACCCGTCGACGAGCTTGCCCGCGAACCGGACCCGGACCCGGGAGCCGGGCACCGCGTCGGCGTCCAGGGTGGCGGGGACGACGTAGTCGAACGGACGGTCCAGATGCGGCAGCGGCATGTCCACGGCGACCCGCGCGACCGGCAGCACCGCGGCGGGCTCCGGCACGCCCCTGGCCGGGGCCGCCGTCTTGGGCAGCCTGGCCGTGGCGGCGGTCCTGGCCGTCTCGGCGGCCTTGGCCGCCCTGGCCCGCGCCGTCGCGGCACCGCCCGGCACGGGCCGCGCGCGCACGGCGTCGAGCGGCAGCAGGGCGTCGTCGTCCGAGGAGGGGCTGGCGTGGGTCACCCCCATGTCCTACCAGATACGGAAGGCCGTCCCACCGGATGGCGGCGACTCCGCGGGTGGCCCGTCGGGCGGAGGGCACCGGTCACGGGCGCGAGGCCCCGAGCCCACCGACCCCCTGGTATGGCCCGGGATGCGGGCACCGGTCACGGGCGCGAGGCCCCGGGCTCACCGATGTCACCCGGCCGCGGAACCTTCCGGCTTCCGGAACGACCGAATCGGCGTCTCCCACGATCGGAGTTCTCCGAGCCGTGGATCGCCTTCGACGGGAACCGCCACACGACACATGAACCTCCCTCCTCATCAAAAACCTGAATCCGAGATTCCAGTCTGTTCCCGGCCGCGCCCATCTCCCCATCGATACTTTCACCGGCTTCTCCGGACACATGAAACCCTTCGAAGAAGGGATGGCGAAGTCCGCCGGGAATCTCATGGACGAGACCACCGTCGAAGATCGAGACAAGCACGCCAAGAACCGTGGACCGGTCTTCGAGGGCCCGGATTACGCGCCCGGCGCGCAATTCTCAGCCGCGAGCGAGGCCAAAGGGAAAACGGATGAGAAAGGTCAGGAACGGGGGGATAGACCTTTCTCATCCATCGGCAAGAGGACCTCGCCGGGTCGGCATCACGACGGGGTCGGCCGATCAACCCATCCGGCCGATGATCGGCGATCCTGCGGTCGAGACCGTCGACCCGTTCGGAGACATCGGCGAAACCCGCCATGAAAGAACCCAGAAGAGAAACCACCCAACCGCTCTGGGCACGATTACCGGATTTCACGAACCGAAGAACCAACAATTCCCACCCGAAGCGCCTCCGAGTGACCCGGCCCTCACAGGCCCGTCACCGGACCGACAGCGACTCCCCGCCTCATATCCGGGTCACCTCGCAGGTACGGGCTCGGAGACCTCGAAAAGGATGAGAAAAGATTTGCAGACCACGCGATCCTCAAACGGGAGTGAAACCGAGCGCCGCGGCGGCCTCGCTCTGGCGAAGCGGAAAACGACATCACTTGCCGTTGATGTCGCCGTTGATCTTCATTCCCACCCCGGCGCCCACGGCAGTCCTCTGGTTGTTCCTGACGCCGGACATGCCGCGGCCCCCGTGAGGTTCCCTCACGGGGGCCGCCAGGTGGAGCCGAGGTCAGAGACCCGCGGCGACGCGCAGGCTCTCGGCGCGGTCGGTGGCCTCCCAGGAGAAGCCCTCGCGGCCGAAGTGTCCGTAGGCGGAGGTGCCCGAGTAGATCGGGCGGAGCAGGTCGAGGTCACGGATGATCGCGGCCGGGCGGAGGTCGAAGACCTTGAGCACGGCTTCCTGGATCTTCTCGGTCTCGATCTTCTCGGTGCCGAAGGTCTCGACGAACACGCCGACCGGGTGTGCCTTGCCGATGGCGTAGGCGACCTGGACCTCGGCGCGGTCGGCCAGTCCCGCGGCCACGATGTTCTTGGCGACCCAGCGCATGGCGTAGGCGGCCGAGCGGTCGACCTTGGACGGGTCCTTGCCGGAGAACGCGCCGCCGCCGTGGCGGGCCATGCCGCCGTAGGTGTCAACGATGATCTTGCGGCCGGTCAGTCCGGCGTCGCCCATCGGGCCGCCGATCTCAAAACGCCCGGTCGGGTTGACCAGCAGCTGGTAACCCTCGGTGTCGAGCTCCAGGCCGGCGAGCACCGGGTCGACCACGTGCTCCTTGATGTCCGGCGCGAGCATTTCCTTGAGGTCGATCTCGGCCGCGTGCTGGGTGGAGACCACCACGGTGTCGAGCCGGACCGGACGGTCGCCGTCGTATTCGATGGTGACCTGGGTCTTGCCGTCGGGGCGCAGGTACGGGACGGTGCCGTCCTTGCGGACCTGCGACAGGCGCTCGGCGAGGCGGTGTGCCAGCTGGATCGGCAGCGGCATCAGCTCGGGCGTCTCGCGGCAGGCGTAGCCGAACATCAGGCCCTGGTCGCCGGCGCCCTGACGGTCGAGCTCGTCGACGCCCTCGCCCTCACGGGTCTCGTAGGCGTCGTCGACGCCCTGGGCGATGTCGGGAGACTGCGCGCCGATGGACACCGACACACCGCAGGAGGCGCCGTCGAAGCCCTTGTGGGAGGCGTCGTAGCCGATCTCAAGGATCTTTTCCCGGATGAGACCGGGGATGTCGACATAGGTCTCCGTCGTCACCTCTCCGGCGACGTGGACCTGGCCAGTGGTGATCAGCGTCTCGACGGCGACACGGCTCTTGGGGTCACCCTTGAGCATGGCGTCGAGGATCGCGTCACTGATCTGGTCGGCGATCTTGTCCGGGTGGCCCTCGGTGACCGACTCGGAGGTGAACAGGCGACGGGACAAGTCAGTGGCTCCTCATGCAGCGGCTGCTGGCGTCTGGGGGCTCCGGCGTCGAACGGGACACCAGGAGCGCTCCGCCGAAGTCTAGCCCCACCAGGAGCGGCGTCGCGAAACCATCTCAAGCCCGGTTGCCGCGTGTTGCCCGCCGAGGCCGGAGCCCGGGGCCGGGCGGCCGATGATCGTCTGGCGGTGTCCGTCCCGATCGAGCCCGCCTGACCAGGCAGGACATCCAAAACCCACCATTGCCGGAGTCTTCCCCCAAACCCCCATAGAGTCCTCGCGGAGCTCATCGGAGCTCATTTGAGTTCTCTTCGGAGATGTGGGGCGCTCCCTCAGAGATGGGGCAGCGGGTCCGGGGGCAATGTCTCGGGCGCGAACACCTCGGCGTCGGCGGCGCCGATCACCGCCGCGTACTCCTCGTCGATCTTGAACACCATGCCCCCGAGCTCGATGGCAGCGCCCGCGGCGAACTCCACCGGGCCGAGCCGGGTCCGCCGGGCGTGGGTGGCGTGGACCGAGGCCGGCAGCGCCTGGTCGGAGAACGTGGCGGAGAGCGGGGAAAGCGTGGGCAGCGTGGACAGCACACAGATGGAGCGATCGGTGATCACGATCAGGAAGGACGCCGTCTCCGGGGAGCTCGCCGACGTCGCCGGCAGGATGTAGCGCAGATCCTCCCCCGGAGGGAGCAACGCGCGGCAACGAGCTCTGACAGCGGCGGGAACCGGCATGGTCAAATCCCTCCCTACTGCAACGTTCCAGGCCATCTCGGACGCAGTATCCGTCGCGAGAAGATCCCGGGCAAGCAGATCAGAGAAGACGCGCGACCGTGAGATCCCAGACCACGTCGGCGAGTGCCTCCTTGGGGCCTCGCGGGATGTCCACCCGCTCCCCGTCCGCGACCAGGACCACCGCCGCGTTGTCCGGGGTGCCGAAGGCGAGATTCTCGCCGACCTGGTTGACGACGAGCAGGTCGCAGCCCTTGCGGGCGAGCTTGGCCTGGCCGTTGGCGAGGACGTCGTCGGTCTCGGCCGCGAACCCCACGATCACCTGCGGGTACGGCTTGAGCCCTTCGCGGCGCCGCTCGCCCAGCTCAGCAAGGATGTCTGGATTTTTCACCAGATGGATGGCGTCAGGCTCCGCCGAGGTCTTCTTGATCTTCGACCCGCTCTGTTCCGAGGGCCGGAAGTCGGCGACGGCGGCGGCCATGACCACGGCGTCGGCGCCCTCCACCGCGTCCAGCACGGCGGCGCGCAACTCCAGGGCCGACTCCACCCGGACCATCCTGGCGCCCGCCGGGTCGGGCAGGGCCACGTTGGCGGCCACCAGCGTGACCTCGGCGCCTCGGGCGAGCGCCGTGCGGGCCAGCGCGTAGCCCTGGAGGCCGGAGGAGCGGTTGCCGATGAAGCGGACCGGGTCGATGGCCTCGCGCGTGCCACCGGCGGAGATCACCAGGCGGCGGCCCGCCAGGTCCGTGGAGCGCCCGGCGAGGATCCGGCGGCAGACCTCGAAGATCTCTCTGGGCTCGGGCAGCCGGCCCGGACCCGTGTCGGCGCCGGTCAGGCGGCCCACCGCGGGATCGATGACGATCGAGCCACGCTCGCGGAGCGTGGCGACGTTCGCCCGGGCCGCGGGGTGCTCCCACATCTCGGTGTGCATCGCCGGGGCGAACACCACCGGGCACCGCGCGGTGAGCAGGGTGTTGGTGAGCAGATCGCCCGCCAGGCCGTGGGCGGCCTTGGCGAGCACGTCGGCGGTGGCGGGTGCGACCACCACCAGGTCGGCGCCCTGCCCGATCCGGACATGGGGCACCTCGTGCACCGACTCCCAGACGTCGGTCGTCACCGGGTTGCCGGAAAGGGCGGCCCAGGTCGGCTCCCCGACGAAGCGGAGCGCCTCCCTCGTCGGCACGACGCGGACGTCGTGACCGGACTCGGTGAGGAGACGGAGCAGCTCGCACGCCTTGTAGGCGGCGATGCCCGCGCTCACACCGAGGACGACACTGCGCTTGCGACCGTCGGGCGTCGGCACGAGGGGACTAGCCCTCGATCGGCTCGGAGGTGAGCAGCCCCTCGCTGACCTCGCGCAGCGCGATGGACAGCGGCTTCTCCTGGGCGTGGGTCTCCACGAGCGGGCCGACGTATTCCAGCAGGCCCTCGCCGAGCTGGGAGTAGTAGGCGTTGATCTGACGCGCCCGCTTGGAGCCGAAGATCACAAGGCTGTACTTGCTGTCGACGATGTCGAGCAGCGCGTCGATCGACGGGTTGGTGATGCCTTCGGAATAGGCGGCGCTGGTTGCCACGTTGTGTTTCCCCTAGCTAGGTGAACGTCCGAAGCGTGAAGCCTCGGGAGCATCAGCCAACAAGGCTATCAGCCGATGACACACATCCTGGACGGATGTGTTGACCAGAGTCAGGTCGAACTCCTGCTCGGCCGCCATCTCGATCCGGCCCGCGGCGAGGCGGCGCGCGATGACGTCCTCGGGTTCGGTGCCCCGGCCGCGCAGGCGCTTCTCCAGCTCCTCCCAGCTCGGGGGGGCCAGGAAGATCAGGATCGCCTCCGGCATGGTCGCACGGACCTGCCGGGCGCCCTGCAGATCGATCTCCAGCAGCGTGGGCACACCCGCGGCGAGTTTGGAGAGCACCGGGCCTCGCGGCGTGCCGTACTTGTTCCCGGCGAACTCGGCCCACTCCAGCAGCTCGCCGGCGGCGGCGAGGCGGTCGAACTCCTCCTCGTCGGCGAAGAAGTACTCGACCCCGTGGACCTCTCCGGGGCGGGGTTTCCTGGTGGTCACCGAGACCGACAGCCACACCTCGGGGTGTGCCCGCCGAAGCTCGGCGACGACCGTGGACTTGCCTACGCCCGACGGCCCCGAAAGGACCGTGAGGCGGTTACCTGTCGGAAGTCCGGCGAAGGCTCGCGCCTCCTCCGGACTTCCGGCCGGGGATGTGGCGCGACCGGACCCGCTCTTCGCGGTTGCCTCCGGAGCCCGACTCTCGCCGGGCCACGACGTTCCGGTCACTCCAAACCCCCCGTGATACCGTCCCCCGCGAACGCGGGGTGAATGTGTTCGTACTGAACCGAGATTAGCTCTCGGCCCCGCCGAACTCACGCTCGAGCGAAGCCCGCTGGTTGGTACCGAGACCCCGCACGCGGCGGGACTCTGCGATGCCGAGTCGCTCCATGAGCTGCTTGGCGCGGACCTTGCCCACGCCGGGAAGCGACTCCAGAAGAGCCGAAACCTTCATCTTGCCGATGACGTCGTCGGCCTGCCCGTCTTTGAGCACCTCAGTGAGGGAGACCGCACCGTGCTTCAGGCGGTTTTTCACCTCGGCACGCTCTTTTCGTGCCTTCGCAGCCTTCTCTAGGGCTGCGGCGCGCTGCTCAGGGGTAAGGGGAGGAAGAGCCACGCCGGGTCACCTCGAATTTCCTGTCGATGTACTCGGACGGGAAGGGAAACTAGCTGGTCATGGCGCTTCAAGCAACGTCAAGGCCACTTTCTTCCCCGAGAAAATCTACTTCGTGACTTTGTGTAGTCGCGCTGTCGCATTCCGTCTATAAAACGACGCTCAGCGCCGCGTTTTCAGGGGGTGGATCACGCCGGCCTTCCGGTGGCCGCGGAGGTGCGCCGGAGCGACGCGGCGATCCCCGCGGCCGTCGCGCCGGGGTCGGCGGAGCCGGTGATCGGACGGCCGATCACGAGAAGATCCGCCCCGTCGGCGAAAGCCTGCTCGGGAGTCGCTACTCTTGCCTGATCCTGACTTTCGGCACCGGCGGGGCGGACGCCGGGAATGATCAGGGTGATGTCCGGCCCGACCTCCGCGCGCACCGTGGTGATCTCATGCGGCGAGCAGACGAGGGCCTGGGCGCCCGCGCCGACGGCCATGACCGCCAGGCGGCGTACGGCGTCACTCGCCGGGCCGTTCACACCGATTCGCTCCAGATCGGCCTCGGAGAGCGATGTGAGAAGTGTCACCGCCGCGATCTGGGTGTTGGGCAGGGCGTTCACCGCCGCCTCGATCATCGCGGGGCCACCGCTCGCGTGGACGGTCAGGATCGCGGGCTTGAGCCGGGCCACGGCGCCGGCCGCGCCCGCGACGGTGTTCGGGATGTCATGGAGCTTCAGGTCCAAGAACAGCCGCACGCCGCTCGCGCCGCGGACCGAGGCGATCACGTCGGGACCGTAGCGGAGATAGAGTTCGAGCCCGACCTTGACCGTGCTGACGTGAGGCGTCACCAGGCTCGCCCAGCGGGCCGCGGTCTCGAGATCGGGAGCGTCCAGGGCGACGGCGATGGGCGCGGGCGTCACCGGGACTCCGCCGGGATGCTTCGGTCTTCGAACCGGTGAGGAGTGGCGTTCATCGGGATCTGTGGGTTCCTTTCGCTGGTTTGGGACCATCGTGGCGAGAGACGGAGCCTGCGGCGTGTTCGGCGGCTCCGAGGCGTGAGGCGGCCGTGTGGGGAGGTCCCCCGGCCCCTGGGCGGAGCCGCGAACCGTCCGGCCCCGGCCGGGTTTCCCGGCCTGGGAGCCGGGAGGGCGTCTAGAGAGAACTCTCCTCCAGGTCTATCCGGTGCCGGGTGGTCGCCCCCGGCGGGCGATGGGCCAGCCCGACCGCGTCCGCCAGCCGGTGGAACCCCCGGGCGGCCAGAAGCTCCTCCAGCTCGCGCAGGATGCGCAGGCAGGCATATGGGTCGTGGAACAGCGCCGTGCCCACAGCGACGACACAGGCCCCCGCGAGGATGAGTTCAAAGGCGTCCTGACCGGTCAGCACGCCGCCCATGCCGATGATGGGCACGCTGGGCAGCGCCGCGTGGACCTGCCACACGCAGCGTACGGCCAGCGGCCGGATCGCGGGGCCGGACAGTCCGCCGGTGACCGCCGCGAGCGAGGGCCGCATGGCCTCGGTGTCGATGCTCATGCCGAGCGGGTTGTTGATCATCGAGAGCGCGTCGGCGCCGGCGTCCACGCACGCGCGGGCGACGCTCACGATGTCCATCACGTCCGGGGAGAGCTTGGCCACCACCGGCACGTCGTAGCGCATCACCGAACGCACCGAGGCGATCACCTCGGCCGAGGCCGCGCCGTCGCGGGCGAAGACCCGGCCCCGGTCCTCGATGTTGGGGCAGGACAGGTTGACCTCCACCGCGCCGACGCCGGGGGCGTCGGTGAGCCTGCGGGCGAGCGCGGTGTACTCGGCCACGGTGCCGCCGGCGACGGACACCACGGTCTTGACGCCCCGCTGATCCAGCCAGGGCAGCTCGCGCTCCAGGAAGGCGTCCACGCCGGGCCCCTGGAGCCCGATGGCGTTGAGCATGCCCGAGGGCGTCTCGGCCATCCTGGGGGTCGGACGGCCCGCCCTGGGGGCCATCGTGATCGACCGGGTGGTCAGCGCGCCGATCCGGCCCAGGTCGAAGAACTGGGCGAGCTCGGAGCCCGATGCCGCGCACCCCGCGGCCGTGGTGATCGGATTGACCAGTTCCACGTGCCCGAGGTACGTCCGCATGTCAACCGGCATTCCGCGTTCCCCCACCGGGAGCTCCCAGCGCGTCGAACGGGATCGTTCCCACGTCGTCGAAGCGGACGCGCTCGCCCCGGAAGACCGGTCCTTCGACGCACGAGCGCACCATCCGGGTGACACCGTCGTCCCCGATGACCGGAAGCACGCAGGTCATGCAGACGCCGACGCCGCACGCCATCTGCTCCTCCACGGCCACCTGGACGGGGATGTCGAACTCGACCGCCACCGCGGTGACGCCGCCCAGCATCGGCATCGGGCCGCAGGCGTAGACCGCGTCGGCCCGGACGTCGGCGATCACCCCGGGCAGCACGTCGGTCACCCGGCCGCGCATGCCCAGCGAGCCGTCCTCGGTGGTCAGCGTGGTGGTCTCCCCCATCCTCCTGGCGCGCAGCGCGCCGAACACCCGGTCGGCCGAGACCGCTCCGAGCACGAAGTCGACGCGGCAGCCGCGCTGCTGGAGGGCGTCGGCCACGGGGAACAGCGTCGCCGAGCCGTACTCCCCGCCGACCAGGACGCAGGTCACCGGGTCCCGCGGCAGCGGGAACGAGCGCCCGAGCGGGCCGACCAGGTCCAGGGTGTCGCGGGCACGGCGTTCGGCCAGCCAGGCCGTACCGGGTCCGCGCACGGTGAAGACGAACTCCACCGTGCCGCCGTAGTCGGGTTTGACGTCGTGGACGGAGAAGGCACGGCGCGTCAGCATCGACGTCCGGGCCCCGCCGACGGCCACTCCCACGAAGTGGCCCGGCCGGAACCGCTCGGCGATGCCGGGCGCCACCACGGTCAGCGCATGATAGGCGTCGACCCGGCGCGTCGTCAGCACCGTGCCCGTCACCTGTACCGGAGTAACAGGCGTCTCCCTCACCTCCGCTCAAGGCGTCGACCCCGCAGGGGAACGGATCCTCCCCTCAGCTACTCCGCAACAGCTTGGCGTGCTCCTGGAGCGACCGTACGCCGATGTCGCCGCGGACGATCGCCTGGATGCCCTGAACCGCGGCGGCCAGCCCCTGGACGGTCGTGATGCAGGGGATGCCCCGCAGCACGGCCGCGGTGCGGATCTCGTAGCCGTCCAGCCGGGGCCCGGACTGGCCGGGGCTGCCGAAGGGAGTGTTCACGATGAGATCCACCTCCCCGTCCAGGATGCGCCGGACGATGGTCTGCTCCCCTTCGGGACCGATTCCCTCGCTCTGCTTTCGCACGATCTTGGCACGTACGCCGTTACGGCGCAGCACCTCCGCGGTTCCCTCGGTGGCCAGAATCTCGAAACCGAGGTCGGCGAGAGCCTTGACCGGGAAGATCATCGCCCGTTTGTCACGGTTCGCGACCGAGACGAACGCCCGTCCCTTGACCGGCAGCGATCCGTAGGCGGCGGCCTGCGACTTGGCGTAGGCCGTGCCGAAGAACTCGTCGATGCCCATGACCTCGCCCGTGGAGCGCATCTCGGGGCTCAGCACGATGTCGACGCCGCGGAACCGGTTGAACGGCAGCACCGCCTCCTTGACCGCGATGGGCGCGTCCAGCGGCATCGTGCCGCCGTCGCCCTCGGACGGCAGCATGCCCTCGGCGCGCAGCTCGGCCACGGTGGCGCCCATCATCACGCGGGCCGCCGCCTTGGCCAGCGGCACCGCCGTGGCCTTGGAGACGAACGGCACCGTACGGCTGGCGCGCGGGTTGGCCTCCAGCACGTACAGGATGTTGGCCGACAGGGCGTACTGCACGTTCAGCAGGCCGCGCACGCCCACGCCCCTGGCGATGGCCTCGGTGGCGGCGCGGATGCGCTTGATGTCGTGGCCGCCGAGGGTCATCGGGGGCAGCGAGCACGCCGAGTCGCCGGAGTGGATGCCGGCCTCCTCGATGTGCTCCATCACGCCGCCGAGGTAGAGCTCCTCGCCGTCGAACAGCGCGTCCACGTCGATCTCGACGGCCTCGTCGAGGAACTTGTCCACCAGCACCGGGTGGTCGCTGGCCGCGCCCGCCTTCCTCATGTAGGCGCTGAGCGTCTCGTCGTCGTAGACGATGGCCATGCCGGCGCCGCCCAGGACGTAGGAGGGACGGACCAGGACCGGGTAGCCGATCTCCTCGGCGATGGCCAGGGCCTCGTCCACGGTCACCGCGACGCCGTGCTTGGGCGCCGGCAGGCCGGCCTCGGCCAGGACCCGGCCGAACGCGCCGCGCTCCTCGGCGAGGTGGATCGACTCCGGCGAGGTGCCGACGATCGGGACCCCGGCGTCCTTGAGGGACTGGGCCAGGCCGAGCGGGGTCTGGCCGCCGAGCTGGACGATGACGCCCACGACCGTGCCGGTCTGCTGCTCGGCGTGGACGACCTCCAGGACGTCCTCCAGGGTGAGCGGCTCGAAGTAGAGCCGGTCGGAGGTGTCGTAGTCGGTGGAGACCGTCTCGGGGTTGCAGTTGACCATGACGGTCTCGTAACCGGCCGCGGACAGCTCGAAGGAGGCGTGCACGCACGCGTAGTCGAACTCGATGCCCTGGCCGATCCGGTTGGGCCCCGAGCCGAGGATGAGGACCTTGGGACGGTCGCCGTACGGGACCTCGGTCTCCTCGTCGTAGGTGGAGTACAGGTAGGGCGTCTGGGCGGCGAACTCGGCGGCGCAGGTGTCGACGGTGTTGTAGACCGGCCGGACGCCGAGCGCGTGGCGCAGGTCGCGGACCCGGGGCTCGGTCATGTCGCGGAGCTCGGCGATCTGCACGTCGCTGAAGCCGAGGCGCTTGACCCTCGTCAGCACCTCGGCGGTCAGCTGGGGCGCCTCGCGCAGTTCCGCCGCGGCCTCGTCGATCACGTACAGCTGGTCCAGGAACCACGGGTCGATCGAGGTGGCCTCGAAGAGCTCCTCGGCGGTGGCCCCGGCCCGGATGGCCTGCTGCATGGTGAACAGGCGGCCGTCGTGCGGGGTGCGGCAGGCCGAAAGGAGCTCGTCCTTGGCTCCCGGCTCCCCGGCCCAGGTGAAGACCGCCCCCTTCTTCTCCAGCGAGCGCAGCGCCTTCTGCAGGGCCTCGGGGAAGGACCTGCCGATGGCCATGGCCTCGCCGACCGACTTCATGTGGGTCGTCAGGGTCTGATCGGCCCCGGCGAACTTCTCGAACGCGAAGCGCGGCACCTTGACCACGATGTAGTCGAGCGAGGGCTCGAACGACGCCGGGGTCTCCTTGGTGATGTCGTTGGGGATCTCGTCCAGGGTGTAGCCGATGGCCAGCTTCGCCGCGATCTTCGCGATCGGGAAGCCGGTGGCCTTCGAGGCGAGCGCGCTGGAACGTGACACGCGCGGGTTCATCTCGATGACGACCATGCGCCCGGTGCGCGGGTCGACGGCGAACTGGATGTTGCAGCCGCCGGTGTCGACGCCGACCTCGCGGATGACCGCGATGGCGACGTCGCGCATGTTCTGGTACTCGCGGTCGGTGAGGGTCAGGGCGGGGGCCACGGTGACGCTGTCGCCGGTGTGCACGCCCATCGGGTCGATGTTCTCGATGGAGCAGACGATGACGACGTTGTCGGCCCGGTCGCGCATGACCTCGAGCTCGTACTCCTTCCACCCGATGATGGACTCCTCCAGGAGCACCTCGGTGGTCGGCGAGGCGTCGAGGCCCGCTCCCGCGATGCGGCGCAGCTCGTCCTCGTCGTAGGCGAATCCGGAGCCGACGCCGCCCATCGTGAAGGAGGGCCGCACGACCAGCGGGTAGCCCAGCTCGCCCGCGGCGGCCACGCACTCGTCCATGGTGTGGCAGACGAAGCTGCGGGCCGACTCCGCGTTGAGGCCGCGCTCCTCGGCGACCTTGGTCACGATGCCCTTGAACAGCTCGCGGTTCTCGCCCGCCTGGATGGCGTCCACGTCGGCGCCGATCAGCTCGACCTGGTACTTGGCCAGGATTCCGGCCTCGTACAGGTCGATCGCCGCGTTCAGCGCGGTCTGGCCGCCGAGGGTGGCCAGCAGCGCGTCGGGGCGCTCCTTGGCGATGATCTTCTCGATGATGTCCGGGGTGATCGGCTCGATGTAGGTGGCGTCGGCGAACTCGGGGTCCGTCATGATCGTCGCCGGGTTGCTGTTGACGAGGATCACGCGAAAGCCCTCGGCGCGCAGCACGCGGCAGGCCTGGGTGCCCGAGTAGTCGAACTCGCATGCCTGGCCGATCACGATCGGCCCTGAGCCGATCACCATGATCGACTGGATGTCCGTGCGCTTAGGCACCCTTGCTTCCCTTCGTGTTCGTGGTCGCGCCCGGCTTCCCGTGCGCCGTCCCCGCCGCCTCGCCCGTTCCGCGGGCCTGTTCCATCAGCGCGCAGAAGTCGTCGAACAGGCCGGCGGAGTCGTGCGGGCCGGCCGCGGCCTCGGGGTGGTACTGGACGCTGTAGGCGGGGCGGTCGACCAGGCGAAGTCCCTCCACGCAGTCGTCGTTGAGGTTGACGTGGCTGACCTCCGCCGGGCCGTAGGCGGTCTCGAAGGTCCCCTCCAGCGGAGCCTGTACGGCGAAGCCGTGGTTGTGCGCGGAGATCTCCACCTTGCCGGTGCGCCGGTCCTGGACCGGCTGGTTGACCCCGCGGTGGCCGTAGCGCAGCTTGTAGGTGCCCAGGCCCAGGGCCCGGCCGAAGATCTGGTTGCCGAAGCAGATGCCGAAGAACGGGACGCCCGCGTCCAGGATCCCGCGAAGCGCTTCGACCGGACCGTCGGCGGTGGCGGGGTCGCCGGGGCCGTTGGAGAAGAAGACGCCGTCCGGGCCGAGCGCGAGGATCTCCTCGGCGGTGGCGGAGGCCGGCAGGACGTGCACCTCACAGCCGCGCTCGGCCATCCGGTGCGGGGTCATCGCCTTGATGCCGAGGTCGACGGCGGCCACGGTGAAGCGCTTCTCCCCGATGGGGGCGACGACGTAGGGCTCCTTCGTGGAGACCTCCCGCGCCAGGTCCGCGCCCTCCATGCCGGGACTGCGGCGGACCCGCTCCAGGAGCTCCTCGACCGGGGCGAGCGCCGCGCCGGAGAAGACCCCGGCGCGCATGGCGCCCCGCTCGCGCAGGTGCCGGGTGAGGGCGCGGGTGCCGGGGATGGCGATGCCGACGACGCCCTGCGCCTTGAGGTAGTCGTCCAGCGAGCGGCCCGCGCGCCAGTTGGAGAAGACTCGGGCGGGCTCGCGCACCACGTAGCCGGAGACCCAGACCCGCGAGGACTCCGGGTCCTCGTCGTTGACCCCGGTGTTGCCGATGTGCGGCGCGGTCATCGCGACGATCTGGCGATGGTAGGAGGGGTCGGTCAGGGTTTCCTGGTAGCCGGTCATCCCCGTGTTGAAGACCATCTCGCCGAAGGTCTCGCCCTCGGCGCCGTAGGGGGTTCCGTGGAAGACACGTCCGTCTTCCAGCACTAGCACTGCGGTCACTCAAACACCCCGATCATCTCGGTCATTGCTCCGCAAAGTATGAAATATCCGATGTTCTGGAGGGGCGTTCCTCCACGATGTGGGACGCCCTCTCCCGACGGCCGCAGCGGCTGTGTCGTTATCGGAGGCGTCACGCGAGCTTTCCGTTCAGCACGGTCGGCCTGCCCCGCAGGAAGGTGGCCACGACCCGGCCGGGGAGGCTCCTGCCCTCGTACGGGGTGTTACGGCTCTTGGAGGCGTAGCCCGACGGGTCCACCTCGGCGCGCACGGAGGCGTCGTAGAGGGTGATGTTGGCCGGGGCCCCGACCTCGATCGACCGGCCGTGACCCGGGAGCCGTCCGATCCTGGCGGGGGCGAGGGACATGCGTTCGGCGACACCGGCCCAGTCGAGCAACCCGGTCTCCACCATGGCCTCCTGAACCACCGACAGCGCCGTCTCCAGGCCGATCATGCCCATGGCCGCGGCGGTCCACTCGGTCTCCTTGTCCTCGACCGGGTGCGGAGCGTGGTCGGTGGCCACGCAGTCGATCGTGCCGTCGGCCAGCGCCTCGCGCAACGCCTCGACGTCCGCGCGGGTGCGCAGCGGCGGGTTCACCTTGTAGATCGGGTTGTACGCGCCGACGGGAGAGTCCTCGACGAGATCGTCGGTGAGGAGCAGGTGGTGCGGGGTCACCTCGGCGGTGACGTCCCAGCCCTTCGACTTGGCCCAGCGGAGGATCTCCACGGAGCCCGCCGTGGAGACGTGGCAGACGTGCAGGCGGGAGCCGACGTGGGCGGCGAGCAGGCAGTCGCGGGCGATGACCGCCTCCTCGGCGACCGCGGGCCATCCGGTCAGGCCGAGCCTGCCGGAGACCGCGCCCTCGTTCATCTGCGCGCCGGAGGTCAGGCGCGGCTCCTGGGCGTGCTGGGCGATCACGCCGTCGAAGGCCTTGACGTACTCCAGCGCGCGGCGCATGAGCACCGCGTCGGAGACACACTTGCCGTCGTCGGAGAAGACGCGGACCTGCGCGGCGGAGTCGGCCATCGCGCCGAGCTCGGCCAGGCGCTCGCCCCCGAGGCCGACGGTGACGGCGCCGACCGGCCGCACGTCGCAGTACCCGGCCTCCTGGCCGAGGCGCCAGACCTGCTCGACGACGCCGGCGGTGTCGGCGACCGGCTCGGTGTTGGCCATGGCGTGGACCGCGGTGTAGCCGCCGAGGGCGGCGGCGCGGGTTCCGGTGCCGACGGTCTCGGCGTCCTCGCGGCCGGGTTCGCGCAGGTGGGTGTGGAGATCGACCAGGCCGGGCAGGGCGATGAGTCCCTGGGCCTCGACCGTCTCGTCACCGGTCAGCCCCTGGCCGCTCTCGCGGAGCTCGGCCACGACGCCGTCGCGGATCAGGATGTCCTTCGGCTCGCCGCCGAGGATCCTCGCGCCCTTGATGACGATGCTCACTGAATCTCTCCCCCGAGGTCGGCGCCGCCAAGCAGCAGGTACAGAACGGCCATGCGAGTGGTCACACCGTTGGCGACCTGCTCGACGATCGTCGAGCGCGGCGAGTCGGCCACCTCCGCCGCGATCTCCATTCCCCGGTTCATCGGACCGGGATGCATCACGATGGCCTCGTCGGGCATCTTGGCGACGCGGTCGCGGTCGAGGCCGTAGCGGCGGCTGTACTCCCGCTCGGTGGGGAAGAACGCCGCGTTCATGCGCTCGCGCTGCACGCGCAGCATCATCACCACGTCGGACTTGGGCAGCACGGCGTCGAGATCGTAGGAGACCTGGCACGGCCAGGAGTCCACGCTCACCGGGAACAGGGTCGGCGGGGCGACCAGGGTCACCTCGGCGCCGAGCGTGCTGAGCAGCAGCACGTTGGAGCGGGCCACCCGGCTGTGCAGCACGTCGCCGACGATGGTGATCTTCCTGCCGTCCAGCGCGCCGAGGCGGCGGCGCATGGTGAAGGCGTCGAGCAGGGCCTGGGTGGGGTGCTCGTGGGTGCCGTCACCGGCGTTGACGACGCTGCCGCGCACCCAGTTGGCCAGCCGGTGCGGCGCGCCGGAGGCGCCGTGGCGGATGACGACGGCGTCCGCGCCCATCGCCTCCAGGGTGAGCGCGGTGTCCTTGAGCGACTCGCCCTTGGAGACGCTGGAGCCCTTGGCGGAGAAGTTGATGACATCGGCCGACAGGCGCTTGGCCGCGGCCTCGAAGGAGATCCTGGTCCGGGTGGAGTCCTCGAAGAAGAGGTTCACCACGGTGCGCCCGCGCAGGGTCGGCAGCTTCTTGATGGAACGTTCCGAGATCTTCGCCAGTTCGTCGGCGGTGTCCAGGATCAGCAGGGCGTCGTCACGGCTCAGGTCGGCCGCCGAGATCAGGTGCCGCTTCACTTCTCGTCCTCCTTCAGCAGCAGAACCGCGTCGCGTCCGTCGTTCTCCTCCAGGTAGACCTTGACGATCTCGGACTTGGAGGTCGGGAGGTTCTTGCCCACGTAGTCGGCCCGGATGGGCAGCTCGCGGTGACCGCGGTCCACCAGGGCGGCGAGCTGTACGGCCTGCGGACGGCCCAGGTCGTTGAGCGCGTCGAGCGCGGAGCGGACGGTGCGCCCGGAGTAGAGGACGTCGTCGACCAGGACGACGATCTTGCCGTCTATGCCGTCGGCGGGCAGTTCCGTGCGACCCAGCGCGCGGGCGGGACGGAGGCGGAGGTCGTCGCGGTACATCGTCACGTCGAGGGAGCCGACGGGCACCGAACGGCCTTCGAACTGCCTGATGTGGGCGGCCAGGCGATGGGCTAGGTGAACGCCCCGGGTGGGGATCCCCAGCAGGACGATGTCCCGGGCGCCCTTGGTGCGCTCAAGGATCTCGTGGGAGATGCGGATCAGCGCGCGATTGATGTCAGGTCCTTCGAGGACCGCACGGGCGCTGCTCTGAGCATGCGAAACGGCATCAGCCAAAGAAAACACCACCTTTCCCGCCTCACAGGACGGGGCTTAAAGGAAGTCAGCGTCCTCACGGTAGCAGCCGGAGGCCGGCTCCTCAGAATCACCCCCTTGCCTACCTAACATGGACAAACCGCCACAATGGCTCAACGTGCGCCCCCGCAGGTGGCGCGGGTTTCACCCCTTCCACCCACGGGGATCTTTTTCGGTATTAATCATGAATGGGTGATATGGGGGCATCTGTGCCTGGGGGCGCGCCTGTTTCGCGAGAGACCGCCGTCGCGGTCGAGGCGAGGGACGGGGAGACGCCCAGCGGCATGACACGGCCTCCGCAGGCGTCACATCCCGCCGGCCCAGGGCAGGTCCGGTGGCCTGGTCACCGCGGAACGAGCCAGACCCGCCGAACCGTCGCGGCACCACGCCGCGCCTTCTCCCCAGAGTCAAAGCCCGGGGTTTCCACGCTGGAGGAATGAGATGACTTTTAACGTCGGCTCCGAGGTGGGCCGTCTTCACCAGGTCCTGCTGCACAGGCCCGAGCTGTCCCTGAAGAGGCTCACCCCCTCGAACATGCACGACTTCCTCTTCGACGACGTGCTGTGGGTGCAGCGCGCGGTGGAGGAGCACGAGGAGTTCCAGCGGGTGCTGCGCGAACGCGGCGTCGTCGTCCACATGCTGACGGATCTGCTGCGCGAGACGGTCGACATCCCCGAGGCCCGCAAGTTCATCCTCGACCACATCATCGACGAGCGGTACTTCGGGCCGATGGCCGTCGACGCCCTCCGCAACGCGCTGGACGCGATGGACTCCGCCGAGCTCCAGCTGTACCTCACCGGCGGCATCACCAAGCGCGAACTCGTGGAGAAGGGCACCGACCCCAAGAGCCTCGCGTTCCACACGCTCGCGCCGGACGACTTCATCCTGCCGCCGCTGCCCAACCACCTGTTCACCCGCGACACCTCCTGCTGGATCTACGACGGCGTCTCCATCAACTCGATGAGGAAGAAGGCCCGCCAGCGCGAGACCGTGAACTACGAGGCCGTCTACCGCTACCACCCGTCGTTCGCCCCCGGCTACGACAGGCCCGGCGAGGGCGGCTACAACGTCTGGATGGACGGGCTGGCCGCCGCGCCGGCCACCGTCGAGGGCGGCGACGTACTCGTCATCGGCCGGGGAGCCGTACTGGTCGGGATGAGCGAGCGCACCCAGCCGCAGGCGGTGGAGATGCTCGCGCGGAGCCTGTTCGCCAAGGGCTCGGCACAGAAGATCGTCGCGTTGCACATGCCGAAGGCACGGGCGTTCATGCACCTGGACACGGTCATGACCAACGTGGACGTCGGGGTGTTCACCAAGTTCGCGGGCCTGGGCATGCTGCCCTCCTACACGGTCGAACCCGGGGACACCGAGAAGGAGCTCAAGATCACCGATCACGCTCCCGAGGACATGCACAAGGCCATCGGACGGGCCATCGGCCTGGACGACATCAAGGTCCTCACCCCGACGCAGGACGTCTACTCGGCCGAGCGGGAGCAGTGGGACGACGGCTGCAACGTGCTGGCCCTCGAACCCGGCGTGGTCGTCGCCTACGAGCGCAACACCACCACCAACAACTTCCTGCGCGGCCACGGCATCGAGGTGATCACGATCAGGGGCAGCGAGCTCGGCCGCGGCCGCGGCGGGCCGCGGTGCATGAGCTGCCCGCTCGAACGCGACGGAATCTGAACAAGAGATGAACCGAAACCACAGGAGAATTGACCGGAAGCTGGAATGAATCTGGAGGGAGAGGCGGGCGTCGTCGTCGTGCCCGCCGTCACCCGGCCACCGCCAGGACGAACCCTGACCCGGGCCTCTCCGCCCACGTTCCGGCGGAGAGGCCCGGGTCCCCCCTGACACGACGGATCACCACCGCACAGGCACAGGGGGAGGGAGACGACACATGGTTTCCGTGGCGCACCGGTTGTTCCGCACCAAGCCCACCGACCAGATCATCGCCGAGGGCGGCCACGGCGAGGGCGGGGAGCTGCGCCGGACCATGACCCTGTGGCAGCTCACCCTCTTCAGCGTCGGCGCCACCCTCGGCACGGGCATCTTCGTCATCCTCGGCCAGGCCGTGCCCAAGGCGGGCCCCGCCGTGGTGGCCGCCTTCGTGCTGGCGGCGATCACGGCCCTGTTCTCGGCCCTCTCCTACGCCGAGCTGGCCGGCACGATCCCGGTCGCCGGCTCGTCCTACTCCTACGCCTACGCGACCCTGGGCGAGCTCGTGGCGTGGGTGTGCGGCTGGTGCCTGATGCTGGAGTACGCCGTCTCGGTGGCGGCGGTGGCGGTCGGCTGGGGCGAGTATCTCAACCACTTCTTCCGGGACCTGTTCGGCTGGGAGCTGCCCGCCTCCGTCACCCACTCCCCCGGCTCCCAGGGCGGCGTGCTCAACCTCACCGCGATCCTGATCGTCCTGCTCGCCACCTGGCTGCTGCTGCGCGGCGCCTCCGAGAGCGCCACCGCCAACGCGGTCTTCGTGATGATCAAGGTCGTGGTGCTCGTGTTCTTCTGCCTCGTGGCCTTCACCGCGTTCAGCACGGGCAACCTGACGCCGTTCGTCCCCATGGGCGTCGCCGGCATCACCGCCGCCGCCTCGCAGGTGTTCTTCTCCTACATCGGCTTCGACGCGGCCTCGACCGCCGGCGAGGAGGCCAGGAACCCCAGGCGCGACCTCCCTCTGGCGATCGTCTTCTCGCTCGCCATCGTCACGGTCGTCTACGTGGCGGTGGCGCTGGCCGCCGTCGGCGCCATGCCGTGGCGGCAGTTCGACCCCGAGAGCACCGAGGCCAGTCTCGCCCTGATCGCGGACCGGGCCACCGGCGCCACCTGGCCGGGCCTCGTCATCTCCTTCGGGGCGGTCGTCGCCATCGCCAGCGTGGTCCTCACCGTGCTGTACGGCCAGACCCGCATCCTGTTCGCGATGGCGCGCGACGGCCTGATCCCGAAGATCTTCGAGAAGGTGGACCCCCGCCGCCAGGTCCCGGTGGCCAACACGCTCATCGTGGCCGCGTTCGTCTCCGTGCTCGCCGGGTTCATCCCGCTGGGCCAGCTCGCCGAGGCCACCAGCATCGGCACCCTGTTCGCCTTCGCCATCGTCAACGTCGGAGTGCTGGTGCTCCGCCGCACCCGGCCCGACCTGCCCCGCAGCTTCAGGACGCCGTTCTTCCCGATCACGCCGATCCTCGGCGTGATCCTCTGCGTCGTCGTGATGCTCGGGCTGGCGGGGGTCACCTGGCTGGCCTTCGCGATCTGGATGCTGGTCGGCCTGCTCGCCTACTTCCTCTACGGCTACCGCCACTCCCGCCTCAACCGGAGCGTCCGATGAAGATCGAACATGTTCTCGCCGGATTCGTTCCCGATTCCCGATGCCGGGACGGGCTGGCGCTGGCCGTGTCGCTGGCCAGGCAGGCCGGCGCCCGGCTGACGGTCGCCTACGTGCATCCGCCCGCCTGGACCACGCCGGGCCCCGGCAAGATCGACGCCGAATGGCAGGCGTACATCGCCGAAAAGACCGCCCAGACCCTCGAACAGGCGCGGCGGCTGCTGTCGGACGTAGGGGACGTGCCGATCGACTACGTCTCCCACGGCAACCGGGGCAGCGGGCGCGGTCTGGCCGAGCTCGCCACCCGGACGAACGCCGACGTGGTGGTCATCGGTTCGGCCCCGCAGGGCGGCCGGGGGCGCATCTCCCTCGGCAGCACCGCCGACCAGCTCCTGCACGGCTCTCCCGCCCCCGTGGCACTGGCCCCCAGAGGGTACGGCGGCTCGCCCCCGCCCGGGCTCCGGCGGCTGATCGTGGCCTATCGGCGCGATCCCGCCGCGGGCCAGGCCGTCCGGCAGGCCGTCGCGCTCGCCGCGCAGCTGGACGTGCCGTTGCATCTGATCACCCTGGTGGTGGGCGGCGGGCGGCACTCGGTGGTCAAGGGGATGCTCGACCGGGTGCGTGAACAGGTCACGGCCGACCTCAGGGCCGTGGCACGCGGTCACCGGCCCCTGCGGGTGGAGGTGGAGGTCCTGGAGGGCAGGGACGTGACGACGGCGCTCGCCGGCGTCGACTGGGTCCCGGGATCGCTGCTGATCTGCGCTTCCAGCCAGGCCGGACCCCTGCGCCGGGTGTTCCTCGGCGACGTCTCCTTGAAGATCATACGTGCGGCGCCGTGCCCGGTGATGATGTTGCCCCGGAGCCTGCAAAAGAAGTCGAAATCTGACAAAAAGTCCGGAAACACATGAGAGTCACGATGTGGAATAGGACAAGTGTGGCGTTTGAGGCGGATCACACCGGACCGGATTCGACATCTTTTTTCCAATCAGCTTGACCTTAGGCTCCCACAGCTTTACCGTCACTGTCCGTAACCACACCTCGCGGCGTTATCGGGTGAACCCTGACGCTCTGGTCACCGAAGGTGCCTACCCCGGGCATCAACCCGGTGGTTGGGGCATAAGTTGCGAGGTAGCACAATCAAGTTGAGAGCAGCACATAGAGAGCCGGGGGGCCAACCGATGCCGTCTGAGTATGCCAAGTCGCTGGGCGCACGACTCCGCGCCATTCGCACCCAGCAGGGCCTGTCCCTGCACGGAGTCGAAGAGAAGTCCCGTGGCCGTTGGAAGGCGGTTGTCGTCGGCTCCTACGAGCGCGGCGATCGTGCGGTCACCGTGCAGAAGCTTGCCGAGCTGGCCGATTTCTACGGCGTTCCGGTCTCGGAGCTGCTGCCCGGGGGCGCCGCCCCGAGCCCGCTGGGGCCGACACCGAAACTTGTGATCGACCTTGAGCGCCTCGCCCAGCTCCCCAAGGAGAAGGCGGGTGCGCTGGCGCGTTACGCGGCCACCATTCAGAGCCAGCGCGGTGACTACAACGGCAAGGTGCTGTCCATCCGCCAGGAGGATCTCCGCTCGCTCGCCGTGATCTACGACAAGTCTCCCACCGAACTCACCGAGGAGCTCATCAGCTGGGGTGTCCTGGACCCCGAGGCACGCCGCGCCGTCGAGTCCTTCTGACGATCGCCGGTTGTGGGTGCGCCGGGTCCCGGCGTGCCCACCCCACCGGAAATCCTGCTCTCAGCGGAACATCGCCTTCCTTCCACCGCAGGCGACAGTGGCTGTGGTAGTAAAAGGCAAACATGCATTTAGCGAGATGTGGTGGACATGACTTCGGGAGAGGATCGGCACGACCACTCTCGACCGCGCCCGAAGAACCGCCGCCAAGCCGTCATCGCGGCCCTGGGGTCGACCAGGACGCGCGCCTTCCTGAGGTTGCTGGCGTCCATCGGCACCACCCGGACCCAGGACACCCTGAAGCTCCTGCCGTTCGTCGTCATGGCCGCGGTGGCCGTCGTCGACCTCGCCTCCGGCCCCACGGCCGGGCTGCTCTCCATGCTCGCCCTGGGACCGGCCTTCGCCAGCGTGGCCTGCGGCCTGGCCCGCACCACACTGGTCGGCGCCGTCGCCCTGGCGTTGTTCGTCGCCCTCGGCCTTTACAACGACATCCTCTGGACGTCCCGCACCAACATCACGATGATCGCCATCCTCGGGGTCACCGTGGCCAGCGTGCTGGCCAGCGCGGGACGGCTCCGCCACGAGCGGCAGCTCGCCGACGTCCGCTCGGTCGCGGAGGCCGCCCAGCGGGTGCTGCTGCGGCCGGTGCCGCGCCGCGCCGGGCCGGGGATCGGCGTGGCCGTCTCCTACACCTCGGCCACCGCCGAGGCCAGGATCGGCGGTGACCTCTACGAGGTGGTCACCACCCCGCACGGAGTGCGGATCATCGTGGGAGACGTCCAGGGCAAGGGCCTGGAGGCCGTGGAGACCGCCGCGGTGGTGCTCGGCGCCTTCCGGGAGGCCGCCCACGACGAGAGCAAGCTCCAGGGCGTGGTGGCCCGGCTGGAGAACGCCCTGACCCGGGAGCTGTCCGGCGAGCAGTTCGTCACCGCCGTGCTCGCCGAGATCGGCGCCGGCTCCACCATCTCCGTCATCAACTGCGGCCACCCGTCACCCATGGTGCTCTGCGCCGACGGCAGGAGCTGGTTCGCCGATCCCCCGGACGAGGCGCTCCCCCTGGGCATGAGCTCTCTGAAGGCCGTCGAACCGGTGCCGCACCACATCCCGTTCGAGCCGGGCGGTCAGGTTCTCTTCTACACCGACGGGGTCATCGAGGCCCGTGACGGGTCGGGGGCGTTCTATCCCCTGTCCTCGCGGGCGCACCTGCTCAACGACGCCGACCCGCAACTCGCGCTGGACTCTCTGCGCGCCGACCTGCTCCGCCACGTGGGCAGGCCACTGGGCGACGACGCCGCCATGCTCCTGCTGCGCCATCGCGTCACGCACCCGACGGCCTCCTCCGCCGCGGCCTAGTGCTTCACTCCTCGTCTCCGGCAGGCGAGGAACACGGATCGACCGGTGAAGGGCACTCCGCTAGCCGGCGAGGGGCACGCGGCCCGGCAGCCGAGGCTGCGTGGGCACGCCGAGCAGTTGCTCCACCGCGACGACGAACCGCTCCGCCTCGGAGATCAGCTCCTCGGCGTCCCGCGCCGACACCACGCGCGTCATCCCGGCCTCGGCCGAGGCGCGTTTGGCCGCGCTCACCTCGAAGTACGGTGCCCAGTCGGCCAGCCTGGGCTCGGCCTCGGGCAGCAGCTCCCAGGCGCTGCGAAGGCGACGCCTGCGGCCGTCCATGGGGCGGGGCCGTGCGGCCAGGATCGCGGCGGCGGCCCTGAGCGCCGCCAGGTGGGCGGCGACGTAACGTGTGGCGGAAGTCTGGGCGGCGGCCGCCTCTTCGAGGCAGTCGCGTGCGTCTGTGAGGTGCGCCCGCACCGTGGGGGACAACCGGGGCCCACCGGAATCGCTGAGCCGAGGGGTCATGTGCTTCAGCCTCCTTGGTCGCAAGCGGCTCCCGGCGATTTCGCCGGTGAAGTCACACTCGCAGACCCCACCGACAAATTCACCGGGCGGCCGGACGAGGAGCTTCCCCTCTCCCCGTCCGCCGTGACCTGGACCGATCGGCTCCGCCGACGACATGGACCAGATCGACCGCCCTGGACGCGGGCCGCGAGCCCCGCGTCATTACATCGAACATAAATTCGATCACTCGTAGTGTCAAGTGAAACCACGAACAAAAGTTCGATCTTCATGTAAACGCGAAGGCCCCGGGAGATCAAAATCTCCCGGGGCCTTCACCTGCGGCTATCGAACGAACCTGCCCCGAACGTGCACCGGCACCCCCGTGCCGACCAGACCGGGAAGGACCTCCGCCACCTGCATCGGCAGTCGAACACAGCCGTGGGAAGCGGGCGTCAGAGGCACGGACAGCGCACCGTGGAAGGCGATGCCGCCGTTGAAGAAGATCGGGTTGTAGAGCTGGCCCAGGTAGGACCTGTGCCAGCCGTCCCTGCGCCAGGTCGTCTTGTAGTCACCGGTCGGCGTGCGGGCGTCGCCGCAGAACCGCTGGGACCTCCCCTCCCAGGTGGCCGTCTCGCAGTACGCGACACCGCTGCCCGAGGAGATGTGGCTGATGAGCCTCACCCTGCCGTTGACGTAGAGGACCAGCAGTTGCTTCGCGAGGTTCACCTCGACCCGGGTCGGCTTGCCCTTCGGCACCAGCACCTGCGGGGCACGCGGGGCCTCCAGCGCCTTCCAGGTCCCGCTCGCCACGGTGCTGGTCGGCGAGATGCCGTTGACCTTCTGGAAGGCCCAGACCGCCGACAGCGTCGACCCTCCGTACCGGCCGTCCACCCTGCCCGGCGCGTAGCCGAGCTCCGCCAGCCGGGTCTGGAGCACCTTGACCGCCGTGCCCTTGGCCCCGATCTTGAGCGTCTTGCCGGGAGCCGCGAACCTGGACGCCCCGGTCTTCGCCTCATCCCTCACCTCGGCCTTCGCCACGGCGACCGGGGCCGCCGGGGCGACGGTCTGGGCGTTCGCGGCGCCGGCGGACGAGAAATCCGCCGGGAAGAGCACGGCGCCCGCCGTCATGAGCGCGGCCACCGCGAGCCGTTGTCCGGCCATCACGTAAAATCAACCCCTCACATCGCTAGAGATCGAATCAAGGGACCATAGCGTACGAATCCGCCATCCCCACCACGGGTAATGAAGCGGTAATCCACGGTCAATCTGTTTAGAGTGACCGGGTGCCAGAAAAGTTGCATCCAAACGTCGAGAAGGTCGCCGCCGTCCTCGCGGAGCACAACGTCCCGGGAGAGATCGTCGTGTTCGCCGAGGCCACTCCCACCGCCGTCACCGCGGCCGCGCAGCTTGGCTGCGAGGTGGGCGCCATCGCCAACAGCCTGATATTCGACGCCGACGGCGAGCCCCTCCTGGTGCTGACCAGCGGCGCCCACCGGGTGAACACCGGTCTCGTCGCCGAGACGATCGGCGTGGCGAAGGTACGGCGGGCCACGCCCGACTTCGTCCGCGCGGCCACCGGCCAGGTCATCGGCGGGGTCTCCCCCATCGGCCATCCCGCCCCCATCAGGACGCTGGTCGACACCTGGCTCGGCAAGTACGAGGTGGTCTGGGCCGCCGCCGGCCACCCGCACACGATCTTCCCCACCTCCTTCGAGGAACTCGTCCGCATCACCGGCGGCGTGCCGGTGGACGTGGAGTGACCCCCGCCGGTCCGGCCGTGGCCCGCCGTCGCCGCCGCGGAGGCCGTACGGCGGCCGAAGCGCCGGCCGGCCCGGGTTCGTTCCGCTCCCACGGGGGAACATCGGCCTGAAGGACAGGACGCGCACGTCTCGCACCGCGCGGCGTGTCCCTTCGCCGACCGCGGGACGCGCCTCTCCAGTCCGATCACCCAGGGCGGAGAGCAGGTAAGGATGTCCAAAAATTCCGTAAAAATCGCTAAGCGTCTCTTTCGCACCTTTCGGCGGTCCATGTGATGCCGGCCCTGCTAGGGTGCGTCGGGTGATCGGACTGCGACGGGTCGCCCCCGATGAGTTCACCCTTCGGCTGGACTCGGTCCTCGACGTCTACACCGCGGCGATGAATCCGCCCAGTGATCAGCTTTCGGGGCGAAAGGCGATCATGAGGAACCACGCCATCCACCCCGGGTTCACCTGCCTGTTCGCCGAAAGCGCGGACGGGACGCCGGTGGGAGTGGCCTACGGCTTCCACGGCGACCCCGGGCAGTGGTGGCACGACGTGGTGCGCCGGGCGCTGGCGGAGAAGAACGGCGAGGGAAGCGCCCGCGGCTGGCTCGGCGACGCCCTGGAACTCGCCGAGATCCACGTGCACCCCGACTACCAGGGCAAGGGTCTCGGCCGGGCGATGATCACCGGCATGTGCGCGGGCCGTCTGGAGCGCACCGCCGTACTGTCCACCCGTGACCAGCCCACCGTGGCCCGGCACCTGTACCGGAGCATGGGCTTCGTGGAACTGCTCACCCAGTTCATCTTCCCCGGCGGCTACGAGCGCTACGCGATCCTCGGAGCCGTGCTTCCGCTGAGCGAGTGAGCGCGGGCGAACGCCGGAGGGAGACGCGCGGGCGGGTCAGCCGACGTGGACCAGGGGACGGCGTTCCACGTCCGGCTCGGCCTGGCGCAGGACCTCCCTGGTGAGCGGCGGGACGTCGCCCCCGCCGAAGACCAGGTAACGCAGCAGGGCGCCGACCGGGTTGCCCTCCGCCCAGTGGAAGTAGACGCCGGGCGTCTTGCCGGTCATATCCCGCAGGTGCAGGAGGATGGCCGCGACCGCGTTGGCGATGGTCGGGCTCTCCACGCGAAGGATGCGGAAGCCGTACCGCTCCTCGCCGATCACCCGGAGCTCGCTTTCGAACTCCGACGCGTCGGGCACCGTCACCTCCAGGAACAGCGCGCCCTCCTCGTCGCGGAGCCGGTGGAGCTCCCAGGCCTCCCGGGTCTTGTCCACGTACTCCTTGCGGTCACGGGCGTGCGGTTCGTTGGCGATGAGGTGGATCTCGGCGGCCTCGTCGATGAAGCGGCGGGCCTGGTCGTCCAGGGTGATGCGGGTGACGCGCAGCTCGGTCGAGCGGGTGGCGCGGGAGATCAGCGAGGTGACGACGATCGCCAGGATGAAGAAGAAGGCGATCACGAGGCCGTCGGGGCGCTCGACGATGTTCGCGACCGTCGCGTAGGCGAAGATCAGCGTGACGATCCCGAACGCGATCGCCGCCCGCCGCCCGCGCTTCTTCCACGCCGACAGCGTGACGGCGACGGCCGCCGACAGGATCAGCGTGAGCACGCCGGTCGCGTAGGCGCCGCCCTGGGACTCCACGTCCGCGCCGAAGACGAATGTGATCGCGAATGAGATCGCGGTGAAGACCAGCACCATCGGCCGGGTCGCGCGCGACCAGTCGGGCGCCATGCCGTAGCGGGGGAGGTAGCGCGGCACGATGTTGAGCAGGCCCGCCAGCGCCGAGGCGCCGGCGAACCAGAGGATCGCGATCGTGCTGATGTCGTAGACCGTGCCGAACCAGTCGCCGAGATACGCGTGGGCCAGATACGCCAGAGCGCGCCCGTTCGCCTTGCCGCCCTCCTGGAACTCCTGCGCCGGGATCAGCACGGTCGTCAGGAGGCTGGAGGCGATCAGGAAGACGCTCATGATCAGCGCGGCCGTGGTCAGCAGCTTCTTCGCGCCCCTGATCCGCTCCGCCTGCTCGCCCCTGACCAGGGGCATCACCGCCACCCCGGTCTCGAACCCCGACAGGCCCAGGGCGAGCTTGGGCATGACGTAGAGCGAGACGGCGATCAGCGCGATCGGGCTGGAGTGCTCGGCGGTGAGCGCGCTCTCCCAGTCGGTCACCAGGCTGGGTTCGGCTAGCACGTGCTCCGCTGCCACCGCCAGGACGACCACGTTCAGCAGCAGGTAGACGCCTACCAGGACGACCGCGATGGAGATCGCCTCGCTGAACCCGACGAGGAACACCGCGCCCAGGGCCGCGATCAGCACCAGCGTCACCGGGATCTGCCAGCCGCTCAGGAACTCCGGCACGAACGGGTTGTGCAGGACGTGCGCGGTGGCGTCCGCCGCCGACAGGGTGATCGTCACGATGAACGCGGTGGCGACGAACCCCAGCAGGAACAGCACCAGCAGCTTGCCCCGCCAGCCGGGCAGCAGGCTCTCCAGCATCGCCAGGGAACCCAGGCCGTTGGGACTCTCCGCGGCGACCGCGCGATAGACCGGCAGCGCGCCGAAGATGGTCAGCGTCACCAGCAGCAACGTCGCGATCGGGCTGAGGGTCCCGGCGGCGAGCGCCGCGATGCCCGGCTGGTAGCCGAGTGTGGAGAAGTAGTCCACACCCGTGAGGCACATGACCTGCCACCACGAGTGCCGCGCGTGCGGGGTCTGCTCCTGGGACGCTCCGGGGTCGCGGTGGTCCGGACGTTGGAGGCCGCTGAGCAGCCAGCGCCCCAGTCCCGACCGTGGGCCGGAAGCGGGCGGCGCGACCGGCGCGCCGTTCCTCGTTCTCGCTGTGCTGGCTGCACTATCTGGCGACGGCATGGGCTGCACCATACCCAAAGGTGAACAAACCGCCCTAACGCCCCCATACGTTTTCTCTACGGCTTCCCTGCGGCTCGAACCTGAGCTCTGCCCGCCGAGGGCATGCGGCGGTGCCCCCGCGTGCGGGGGAACGGGGCGTCTCCGCTATCTCACCGGCCGGCCAGCGAGACCGCCTTGGGCGTGAAATCCAGGGCCTGGAAGACCTCCCGGGTCGCACTGGAGCGGTTGAAGGTGATGAAGTGGATCCCGGGCGCGCCTTCGTCGAGCAGGGTCTGGCAGAGCTCCGCGGCGTGCTCGATGCCCAGTTCGCGTACGGCCGCGGGGTCGTCGGCGACCGCCTCGAACCTCGCCGTCAGACGGGACGGGAACGGCGCGCCGGAGAGCTGCTCGGACCTGGCGATCGTGCTCATCTGCGTGACGGGCATGATGCCGGGGATGATCGGGGTGTCGCAGCTCTTGGCCGCCACCCGGTCGCGCAGCCGCAGGTAGTCGTCGGCCTCGAAGAACATCTGGGTGATCGCGTAGTCGGCGCCCGCGCGGCACTTGCGCACGAAGTGCTCGGTGTCGGCCTCGACCGTGCCCGACCTCGGGTGCTTGTAGGGGAAGGCCGCCACGCCCACGCAGAAGTCTCCGGACTGGCGGATCAGCCGGACCAGATCGTCGGCGTAGAGGACGCCCTCGGGGTGGGGCACCCACTCACCCATGGGATCTCCCGGCGGGTCGCCCCGCACGGCGAGGATGTTTCGCACGCCCGCCCCGGCGAACCGGCCGACCAGATGGCGCAGCTCGCGGACGGAGTGGTTGACCGCGGTGAAGTGCGCCACCGGGGTCAGCGTGGTCTCGTGGGCGAGCCGCTCCACGAGATCGACCGTGCGGTCGCGGGTGCCGCCTCCGGCGCCGTAGGTGACGGACACGAACGTGGGGTGCAGCGCCTCCAGCTCGCGGATCGCGCGCCAGAGCTGCCGCTCCCCCTCGTCGGTCTTCGGCGGGAAGAACTCGAAGGAGAACGACCGGTCACCGGCTGCGAGGAGTTCGCGGACGGTGGGAACACGATCGGGAAGAACGGACGGGCGACCCAGAGCCATAGCCCTAGGGTACTGGCCTGGCCGCTTCGGCACCCGTCTCCGGGGCCGTTTCAGCGCCCTCTCCGCACCCGTTCCGGCGTCCGCCCCGGCTTCGGCGCCCGTCTTCGGCACCCGCATCCCGTTTCAGCGTCCGCCCCGGCTTTCGGCCCCCGTTCGACGCCCGTCTTCGGCACCCGCATGCCGTTCCGGCGTCCGCCCCCGACTTTCGATTCTCATGTGACGCCCGTCCCGGCGTCCGTCGTCGAGGCCCGCATCCCGTGCCCACGCGGATGTCCGGCTTTGCGTACCTGATCCGGTACCCGCCACAATCGCGATCTTTCTCCCACTCACCCATAGGAGCCCCTCCCCTGGCCGGTTAATCTCAGTGCATGACCACTTCCGCAGCCGCGCTCGACACCATTCGGTCCGAAGTGGATCGTTCTCTCCGGCGGTTCGTCGACCAACGGCGACCTCAGGTCAGCGCTCCCGAACTGGCTCCGCTCATCGCGGCCGCCGACGACTTCCTCGCCGGCGGGAAACGGCTGCGCCCCGCCTTCTGCTACTGGGGCTGGCGCGGCGCGGGCGGGGGCGACGATCCCGCGATCTTCACCGCCGCCGCCTCGCTTGAGCTCCTTCAGGCCAGTGCCCTCGTGCACGACGACGTGATGGACGCCAGCGACCTGCGCCGGGGCATGCCCTCCGCGCACCGCAGGTTCCAGGCGCTGCACAGCGAGGCCGGCTGGCACGGCTCGTCCGAGCAGTTCGGCGAGGGCGCGGCCATCCTGCTGGGCAACCTGATGCTCATCTGGTCCAGCGAGATGTGGCGGAACAGCGGCCTGCCGCCCGCCTCGCTCGCCGCGGCCCAGGAGGTCTACGACCACATGCGCACCGAACTCATGTGCGGCCAGTATCTGGACCTGCTGGAGCAGGCCCACGGCGAGAACACCTTCGACAGCGCGCTGCGGGTCGCCCTCTTCAAAAGCGGGAAATACTCGGTGGAGCAGCCGCTCCGGCTCGGCCTGGTGCTGGCCGCCGAGGCCCGCGAGCCGTGGATCGACCGGCTCTGCGAGGAGTACGGGCGGTGCGTGGGCATCGCCTTCCAGCTTCGCGACGACATCCTCGGCGTGTTCGGCGACCCCTACGAGACCGGCAAGCCGGCGGGCGACGACCTGCGCGAGGGCAAGCGGACGATGCTCATCGCCCGCACGCTCTCCGCGGCCTCCCCCGCCCAGGCGGAGGTGGTGCGCGGCACGCTGGGCGACCCGGCGCTGGACGGGGCGGGCATCGACCGGTTGCGCCAGATCATCGAGGAGACCGGGGCGCTCGTCGCGTGCGAGGAAATGATCAAGGAATATCTCGAGAACGCCCTGGGCTCGCTGGACGGGGCACCGATCACCGCCGAGGCCCGTACGGCCCTGGCCGACCTGGCCGTGGCCGCGACGTCGCGCCGCACCTGACCGGCGTCCGGGCATGATCGCCCCGGGTGGGGCGGTCGTGCCCGGGGCAGACGTCCGGCACGCCCGCCTCGGACGGCGGCGCGTCGGCCCACACCCGGGCGGGCCTGGGCGGACCGCCCTCCCCGGCACGGGCCGGAGCGGCCGGCCGCCCCTGCCTCACCCCGAGGCGGTCAGCCGCCGCTGGAACTCCTCGGCCGCCGCCTTCGGGTCGTCGGCCTCGGTGATGGCCCGTACGACCACGACCCGGCGCACGCCGTACGAGATGACCTCCTCCAGGTTGGTGAGGTCGATGCCGCCGATGCCGAACCAGGGCCGGTCGGCGCCCAGGGCCGCGGCATGCCTGAGCAGGCCGGGGCCCGGGGCGGACCTCCCGGGCTTGGTGGGCGTCGGCCAGATGGGACCGCAGCAGAAGTAGTCGACGCCGGCCTCGACGGCCGCGGCGGACGCCTCCTCGGGGGCGTGAGTGGAACGCCCTATGAGGATGTCGTCACCGAGCATGTCGCGCACGATCGGCACCGGCAGGTCGTCCTGACCGAGATGGAGCACGTCAGGACGGACCGCGTACGCGATGTCCGCCCTGTCGTTGACGGCCAGCAGCGTGCCGTGCCTGTCGCAGGCCTCGCGGAAGACCTCAAGGAGCTCAAGCTCCTCGCGCGCCTCGAGGCCCTTCTCGCGCAGCTGAACGATGTCGACCCCGCCCGCGAGGGCCGCGTCGAGAAAGTCGGCGAGATCTCCCCGGTCACGGCGTCCGTCGGTGCACAGATACAGGCGGGCGTCAGAAACCGAGGGCTTGAGCACGTCTCTTGACCTCGGTATGGCGGCCCGCGACGATCGCGTCCACCGGTGACCCCGGGAGGGTGTCGTCGGGAGTGAAAAGCCACCGGAGGGATTCGACGTCGTCGTATCCGGCGTCGAGCAGCACCGTGAGGGTGCCCGCCAGGCCTTTTACGAGATCGCCGTCCGCGGCGATGAAGGCCGCGGGAACCTGGGGTTCGCCACCGCCTCGTCGCACTCCGATGAGCTTGCGGTCCTTGATGAGTTGCTTGGCGCGACCGGCGCTCAGGTTGAGCCTTCTGGCCACCTCGGTCAGGGTGAGCCACTCGCCCACCAGCTGGTCGGTTTCCCGGTCGATCTGCGCAACAGAAAGCGTCACGAATCCACCACTACCACATCGAGCCCTTCGCCAAACACCCGGCGGCGAGGTTACGCCACCGTACAGTCGCGCAACGCTACCGCAGGGTCGGCCAGACGACGGACGTCGAGGCGCTGCCCGCTCTCGATGAGACGGCGGCCCTGGAGCAGATCCCGGGGCCGGTTCACCGCGAGCACCGCGGCGAGCGTGTCGTCCTCGTTCGTCCAGCAGGCCCCCCACCTGGGCTTTCCCTCGACGCCCTCGGCGGCCGGGTCGCCGCGCAGGATGAGCCGGGCGCCGTCGTGATGCCCGGCGTACTGCACCATGTGGTCGAACTGCTCGGACCAGAAATAGGGCACCGGGTCGTAGACCGCGTCGTCACCGAGGAGGGCCGCCACGGCCACCTCCGGGGCGCCCATGGCGGTGTCCCAGTGCTCGACCCGGAGGCGGCGGCCGTAGCGGTGCGACCACCAGGCGGCGCAGTCGCCCACGGCGACCACGTCCGGCAGGGAGGTGCGCAGGTGCTCGTCGGTGACGACCCCGTTGTCCAGCGCGATGCCGGAACCGGCCAGCCACTCGACCGAGGGCCGGACGCCCACGCCGGTGACGATCACGTCGGCCTCGACCGTGGAGCCGTCGCCCAGGGTGATCCCTCCCTGGTCGACGGAGGCGACCGTGGTGCCGACGCGCAGGTCCACGCCCGCCTTGGCGTACCAGGCCGCGGTGTGCGCGCCGACCGGCCCCAGCGCCGTGGCCAGCGGGAAGCCCGCGGCCTCGACGACGGTCACCGTGGAACCGGCCTTGCGGGCGGCGGTGGCGACCTCGGCGCCGATCCAGCCGGCGCCGATCACGGCGACCCTCGCCCCCTCGGTGAGCCGGGCGCGCAACGCGAGCGCGTCGTCGATGGTCCGCAGCACGTGCTGGTGGCCGTCGCCGCGCAGCCGGATGGGGTGCGCGCCGGTGGCGACGACCAGGCCGTCGTAGGCCAGCTCGCCCTCGGTGGTCTCCACCACGCCCGTGTGGAGCCCCTTGGCGGACACGCCGGGGCGGAAGTCGACCTCCAGCGCGTCGAGGTCGGAGTCGACGATCGTGGAGTCGGTCTTGCCGGTGAGCACGCCCTTCGACAAGGGAGGGCGGTCGTACGGCCGGTGTCGCTCCTCTCCCAGCAACGTGATCGTGCCGCCGAATCCGCGGGCCCGTAAAGCCTCGACGCTGCGCACACCGGCGAGGCCGGCGCCAACCACTACGACATGATTCACATCTATGACCCTAAGTGGCCGAGCCGACCTCCTACCAACGCTCGTTGATAACGAAAACGGGATTTAGCTCACATCTTGTGCAATGACTATGTTGTCCGAAGCCTTAAGGTAAAGGGATAGGACGCGCGGGAGCCCGGGACGAACCGGGCTGAGAGGAGGGCTGCGGAGCTGCGAGGACTCCGGCGAGCCGGATGGTGCGCGAGAAACGGCACGGTGTGCCGGAGACACGATCGAGCGCATGACGGGCGAGCGGGAATTCGAGCGCGACCGCACACGGGCCCTCGACCGCCACGAACCTGATCCGGGTCATGCCGGCGAAGGGAGCGGGGCACGTATGACAGATCACTTCGACGTACTCGTCATCGGTGGAGGCCTGGTCGGGCTTTCCGTGGCATGGCGTACGGCCTCCCGTGGCCTGAGGGTGGCGGTGGTGGATCCCGCGCCGACCTCCGGGGCCTCGCACGCGGCGGCGGGCATGCTGGCCCCGGTCAGCGAGGTCACCTACACCGAGGAGCCACTGCTCCAGCTGGGCCTGGCCTCCCTGGCGAGGTGGCCCGCCTTCGCGGCCGAGCTCGCGGAGGGAAGCGGCCACGACCTCGACTACCGCACCGACGGCACGCTGGACGTCGCCTTCGGCTCCGACGACCTGGCCGCGCTGGACGAGCTCGCCACCTTCATCGAAAAGCTCGGGCTGCCCGCCCGGCGGCTCACCGGCCGCGAGTGCCGCCGCCTGGAGCCCATGCTCACCCCGTCCGTCCGCGGGGGCCTGCTGGCCGGCGGGGACGCCTGGGTGGACCCCAGGAGGGTCACAGCCGCGCTCCTGGCGGCGCTGGAACGGCAGGGGGGCGCACTGGTCCGCTCTCGCGTGAGCGGCCTGGAGGTTTCCCGTGAGACGGTCACGGGAGTACGGCTGGCGACCGGCGAGCCCGTCGGGGCCGACCGGGTGATCCTGGCCGCCGGGGCCTGGTCGGGGGAGCTGGAGGGGCTGCCGCCCGAGGTGCTGCCGCCGGTGCGGCCGATCAAGGGCCAGATCATGCGGCTGCGCTCCCCCTCGCCGATCCTCCAGCAGTGCGTGCGCGGCGTCGTGCACGGCTCGCACGTCTATCTGGTGCCGCGCGGCGACGGGGAGCTGGTCGTCGGGGCCACCCAGGAGGAGATGGGCTTCGACACCCGGGTCACCGCCGGAGGGCTCTGGGAGCTGCTGCGCGACGCGCGGGAGCTCGTCCCCGGCGTGACCGAGCTGGAGGTCGCCGACGTGGTCGCGGGCCTGCGTCCCGGAACCCCGGACAACCTGCCGCTGATCGGCCCCACCTCGCTGCCCGGCCTGTCACTGGCCACCGGGCACCACCGCGCCGGGGTGCTGCTCGCCCCGCTCACCGCCGACCTCTGTTCGGGCGACGCGGACCGGGGACTCGCGGCGATCTGCTCGCCCCTCCGCTTCCACGGGCCCCGTTGACCTCCTCGCCGCCAGTGCCCGGAGTCTCCACGCCAGAAGGATTCAGATTCAGATGAAAGTGACCATCAACGGCACCGCGCACGAGCTCCCTCCGGGAGCCAGCGTGAGGCAGGCCGTACAGAGGCTGACCGAGATCAGAGGCGGCGTGGCCGTCGCGGTGAACGACGAGGTCGTCTCGCGGGGGGCCTGGGACTCCACGGCACTCGTGGAGGACGACCGGGTCGAGGTGCTCACCGCCGTGCAGGGAGGATGAGGAAGAGGTGACGGACATGGGCGACGACTTCATCGTCGGCGGGGAGAAGTTCTCCTCCCGGCTCATCATGGGCACCGGGGGCGCGCCCTCGCTGGAGATCCTGGACCAGGCGCTCGCCGCCTCGGGGACCGAGCTGACCACCGTCGCGATGCGACGGCTCGACCCGTCCGCGCGGGGTTCGGTGCTCGACGTGCTGCGCAGGCGTGACATCAAGGTCCTGCCGAACACCGCGGGCTGCTTCACCGCCGGGGAGGCCGTGCTGACCGCCAGGCTGGCCAGGGAGGCGCTGGAGACCAACTGGGTCAAGCTGGAGGTCATCGCCGACGAGCGCACCCTGCTGCCCGATCCCATCGAGACCTTCGACGCGGCCGAGCGGCTGGTCGCCGACGGGTTCGTGGTGCTGCCGTACATCGGCGACGACCCGGTTCTGGCACGCAGGCTGGAGGCGGTGGGCTGCGCCGCGGTGATGCCGCTGGGCGCGCCGATCGGTTCCGGACTGGGAATTCGCAACCCGCACAACATCGAGCTCATCGTGGAGTTCGCGAAGGTGCCGGTGATCCTGGACGCCGGGATCGGCACGGCCAGCGACGCCGCGCTGGCGATGGAACTGGGCTGTGACGCGGTGTTGCTGGCCACCGCGGTGACCAGGGCCCAGCGCCCGGATCTGATGGCACAGGCCATGCGCTCGGCGGTCACCGCGGGCCGTCTTGCCCGATTGGCCGGGCGCATACCCCGGCGTCGATACGCAGAAGCCTCTTCGCCTCTCCATCCATAGAAAACCGCCACGTCTCGGCATCGGTTTACGACACAAGGATCCTGCGGACGCCAAACCGCCCTTAAACTCGGGCTCGTGGACACGACGTTTACGGACCCTCTCGTCGGGAAACTCCTCGACGGGCGTTACCGCGTTGAGTCCCGGATCGCCCGGGGCGGCATGGCGACCGTCTATCTGGCCTTGGACATCCGGCTCGATCGCACGGTCGCCGTAAAGGTGATGCATCGCTCCCTCGCGGAGGACCCCTCCTTCGTGCGGCGGTTCATCGGCGAGGCCAAGTCGGTGGCGAGCCTCTCGCACCCGAACGTGGTGCACGTCTTCGACCAGGGCACCGACGGGGACAACGTCTATCTCTCGATGGAGTACGTGCCGGGGCGCACCCTGCGCGACGTGCTCCGCGACCGGGGCAGGCTGCCCGCCCGCGAGGCCCTCGAAGTCATGATCCCGGTGCTCGCCGCGCTGGGCGCCGCCCACCAGGCCGGGCTCGTCCACCGGGACGTCAAGCCGGAGAACGTCCTGCTCAGCGACGACGGCCGGGTGAAGGTCGTGGACTTCGGCCTGGCCCGCGCCATCGAGGCCACCAACCAGACGCGCACGGGCGTCATGATCGGCACCATCGGCTACATGTCGCCCGAGCAGGTGACCTCCGGCGCCACCGACGCCCGCAGCGACGTCTACTCGGCCGGGATCATGCTGTTCGAGCTCCTCACCGGCCGCCAGCCGTACGAGGGCGAGACCCCGATGTCGGTGGCCTACCGGCACGTGCACGACACCGTTCCCCTGCCCTCGGCCCTGCTGCCCGGCTCTCCCGTGCTGCTCGACACGCTGGTGGCCCGTGCGACGGCCCGCGACCCCGCGGCACGCCCGGCCGACGCCACCGCGCTGCTGGTCGCGGCCGTCGAGGCGCATCGGATGTTGCCCAGGGAGAGCGGCCCGGCGCCGTCCGTCCCGATCGCCCCGCCGCAGGGCCACGCCCTGGCGTCGGCGTCCCCGGCGCCGGCCAACCACACGCTGGTCCAGCCCCGCACCGATCTGCTGACCGGTCCCGCCACGGACCGCCGGGCCTCGCCTCCGGCCAAGGCACGCAGGCGGTTCCGGCCGGTCTGGTTCCTGGCCGCGCTGGCCGTGGTGATGATGGCCGGGGTCGGGGTGACCGCCTGGCTGTCCTCCCAGCCCACCCCCCTCACCGTGCCGAAGCTGGTGGGCGAGAACGTCACGGTCGCCACGACCAAGGCCCAGCAGCTCGGCTTCACGGTCGAGAGCGGCAAGGAGGAGAACGACGAGAAGGTGCCCAAGGGCAGCGTGCTGCGGACCGAGCCCACCGCGGGCACCCAGGTGACCACGGAGAACTCCAGGCTGCTCCTCATCCCCTCGGCCGGCCCCAAGCGGATCGCCGTGCCGAACGTGGTGGGCATCAGCGAGGCGGAGGCCAGGAGCAAGCTGGCCGAGGCCGGGCTCGCCGTGAACGCCGTCAAGAAGCAGGCCAGCGAGACCGTGCCGCGCGGTCAGGTGATGCGGACCAGCCCGGCCGTGGGAAACCTGGTCAAGGAGGGCAGCAAGGTCGGCCTGATCATGAGCGCGGGCCTGCTCACGCCCGACTTCAAGGGCATGCCCAGAGACCAGGCCGACGGCGCGGCGCGCAGCGGCGGGTTCGTCCCCGAATTCGTCGAGCAGACCGACGCCGCCCAGCCGTGCACGGTCATCGCCCAGGACCCGCAGCCGAACGCGGAGATCGACAAGGGCGCCGCCATCCGGCTGACCCTGTCGCAGTGCAACAACCCCGAGTGGCACTGGCCGTGGGAGAACAACGGCGAGAACGCCACCGACAACGGCGGTGTCGTCTCCGTCATGCCGAACGTGCTGTTCAAGGACATCCAGGCGGCCAGGGGCGAGCTGCAGGCCGCGGGATTCAAAGTGAAGATCAAAAAGGGTCTGGGCCGGGGAAGGGTCCTGGCCCAGGTGCCGCAGGCCGGACAGCAGGTTCCGCCCGGCACGGAGGCGACCCTCTGGCAGTGAGCCGAGCCTCCCCGGGACAGGTGTCGGCTTCGCCGGGGAGGCGCTCCGGGGCGGGGGTCGGCTCTCGCTCAGGGATCGGGGCGGGGGTCGGCTCTCGCTCAGAGAGCCGTGCAGGCGGATGCGGGCGAGGCCCCCGTCGGGGTGGATGTCCACCCTGACGTGAGTGACCGCCGGCGCGCCCTCGATGCGGAAGCGGTGCGGGGTGTCCGGCCGCAGGCGGGTCCTGGGCAGCAGCTCGGACCAGGTGGTCCCGTCCGCGGTGCCCTCGATCGAGACCTCGGCGGGGGCGTTGAACAGCAGGTTGGTCGTGTCGATCTCGGCCAGCCTGATGATCCCGGCGCCCGCGAGGCGGATCACCAGCCAGTCGTTGCCTCCGTCACGGCGGCGGGCGGTCTCCCAGCCCTCGGCCTGGTGCCGGGCGAGGCCGGGGGCGATGACGTTGTTGGGCGAGGAGTAGAACTGGTCGGAACAGGCGGTGACCAGGGCGCCGTTCTCCAGCGCCGCCAGATCCAGGCTGAGACCGTCGTAAAGCGTCAGGTCGGGTCTGACCTCGCCGTGCACGCGCAGGCGGGCGACGCCGCCGTCGGGGAAGATGTTCAGCCGGACGTGCGTGTGGCGGCGCTCGTCGGCCACCTCGAAGAAGTGCTCGGCGTCGCCCTTGATCTCGCTTCTGGGAACGATCTCCGTCCAGGCGGCGGCCTCCAGCTCGGCGACCGTGGGATAGCCCTCGATCGCGACGGCCTCGACGGAGGCGTGGGGCGGGTAGTTGCCCCTGAACCAGGCGGTGTCGATCACGACGCCGCGGATCACGCCGGGCAGGCCGAGCCGGACCAGAGCCCAGTCGTGGCCGGGTTCGCGCCGCCTCCGGGTCTCCCAGCCGTCGTAGACCTGGCCCTTGGCACCGAAGGTGTGCGGCTGGAAGCCGGGACGGCCGGGGCGGATCAGGCTCTCCTTCTCGGCGAAGGACTCGTCGTTGGCCGCGACGACCGACCCGCCGAGAGACCGCAGGGCGAGGTCGGGCAGTGCGGTGAACTCACTCATGGAAGACCTTTCTGGATGGGCGGGCCCGGCGCCTGCGTCGGTCACAGGAGGGTTCCCGTCGGGCCTGCCCCGGCCGGACCCCTCGCCGGGCTCACGACCGGATCCACGACCCGGCCGCGTAGCCAGGTGGTGCGGACCACCCCGGTGAGCGTCCTGCCGTGATAGGGGGTGACCGGGTTCTTGTGGTGCAGGAGGGACACGTCCACGGTATGACCGGCCTCGGCGTCGAAGGCGACCAGATCGGCGTCGGCTCCCACGGCGATGGCGCCCTTGCCGCGCAGCCCGGCCAGCGCGGCCGGGTTCCCCGCCATCCACCGGACGACCTCCTCCAGGGTGTGCCCGCGCCGCGAGGCCTCGGTCCAGACCGCCGTCAGCCCGAGCTGAAGGGAGGAGATCCCGCCCCAGGCCGCGGCGAAGTCGGGCACCTTCAGCTCGGGGGTGGACGGTGAGTGGTCGGAGACGACGCAGCTCAGCACCCCGTCGGCGAGGGCGCGCCAGAGCTCGTCGCGGTTGGCCGAGGATCGGATCGGCGGGCAGCACTTGAACTGGGTGGCGCCCTCCGGGATCTCCTCGGCCGTCAGCGTGAGGTAGTGCGGGCAGGTCTCCGCGGTGATCCTGACGCCCTCCCGTCGCGCCCTGGCCAGCGGCGGGAGACAGAGCGCGGACGACACGTGCAGGATGTGCGCCCGGACGCCGGTCTCCCCCGCCAGCGCGACGACCCGTTCGACCGCCCGGCGTTCGGACTCGCCGGGCCTGGAGTCGAGGAACTCCCGGTACCCCGGCCCGGACGGGTCGCCGAGCAGGGCGGGGTCCTCGGCGTGGACGATCAGCAGGCCGTCGAAGGATGCGATCTCCGCCATGGCCGCCCGCAGCTCACCGGTGGTCAGCGGCGGGAACTCCTCGACCCCCGAGGGGGACAGGAAGCACTTGAACCCCCGGACGCCCGCCTCGTGCAGCGGCCTCAGGTCCTTGAGGTTGCCGGGGATCGCACCGCCCCAGAAGCCGACGTCCACCAGGCACCGCCCGGCCGCGGCCGCTCTCTTCTCGGCCAGCGCGTCCACGTTCACCGTCGGCGGCAGCGAGTTGAGCGGCATGTCCACGATCGTGGTCACACCGCCCGCCGCCGCCGCCCGGGTGGCGGAGGCGAAGCCCTCCCAGTGGGTCCGGCCCGGCTCGTTGACGTGCACGTGGGTGTCCACGAGACCGGGCAGCAGCGCGGTGCCGCCGAGGTCGACCTGTTCGGCGGCGGCGGGGGGCGCGTCGTAGGCGTGCAGGCCGACGATCCTCCCGTCCCGCACGGCGACCGCCGCCGGCTCCTCCCCCGTGGGCAGTACGGCCCGGCGGGACCGGATGACCAGATCCATCACGTCGTCAGCCTCCACACTCGTCGTCTCCCGGGACCGCCCGATCTCCCCTGCCTCCCGGCCCCGCGGCCGGGCGCTCCGTCACGCCGATCCGGGCATCCCGGCACCGGCCCCCCACGCCTCGTGCGGTCCGGGCCCTCCGGGGGCGGGGACCTCGATCACAGATGGTTCTCCGCGACCCTCCGCGCGAGGCGCTCCAGCAGCGGGCCCGCCTCGGACATGCACACGGCCGGGTCCGGCTCGAGGTCGGTGAGCGCGTAGGCGGCCGTGATGCCCGCCGCGTGCAACTCGTCGTCTCCGAGGGTCCTGCGTCCGCAGACCGCGACGACCGGGACCCCGGCCTTGGCCGCGGCGGTCGCCACCCCGGCGGGGGCCTTGCCGCGCAGGGTCTGCTCGTCCAGCGAGCCCTCGCCGGTGACGACCAGACGGGCGCCCTGGATCAGGTCCTGAAAGCCGAGCAGGTCGAGCAGATACCCGATGCCGGGACGGAAGCCGGCCGCCAGGAAGGCCAGCGCGGCGAACCCCACTCCCCCGGCGGCGCCCGCGCCCGGCTGGGCGGCCACGCCCATCGAACGGACGACGCCGTCGTGCTCGATGGCGCCGACCAGGCCGTGGGTGTGCGCGGCGACGGCGGCCAGCCTGGCGAGAGCCGAGTCGAGCAGCTTCACGTCGTCGGGACTCGCGCCCTTCTGCGGGCCGTACACGGCGGCGGCGCCGTGCGGGCCGAGCAGCGGGTTGTCCACGTCGCCCGCGACGACGACCTCGACGCCGGAGAGGTCGAGGAGCCCGGAGGTGTCGATCTTTTCGAGATCGCGGAGGGCGGCCCCGCCGAACGACAGCTCCTGGCCGTCCGCGTCCAGGAAGCGGACGCCGAGCGCCCGCATCATGCCGGTTCCGCCGTCGGTGGAGGCACTGCCGCCGAGCCCGAGCACGATCCGCCCGGCGCCCCGCCGTACGGCGTGGGCGATCAGCTCGCCCGTGCCGTAGCTGGTCGCGGTGAGCGCCGCGAGCTCGACGCCGCCGGACGAGGGAGAGTCCGGCGCGGAGAGCGGCAGCCTCCGCAGCCCTGACGCCTCCGCCAGCTCGACCACCGCCGTCGCCACGTCCCCTCCGGGGGAGGCGTCCCGCCAGGCGTAGGCGGCGAGGACCGGATTCCCCACCGGACCGGTGACCTCGACCTCGACGCGGGTGAACCCGCTGGCCACGACCGCGTCCACGGTGCCCTCGCCGCCGTCCGCCACCGGCAGCGCGACGGTGGTGACACCGGGGCCGAGACCCGCGGCCACGCGGGCGACGACCTCGGTGCCGGTCAGTGATCCCCTGAACTTGTCCGGCGCGATCACGACATGTCCCAAAAATTCAGACAAGCCTGCTCCCTGATGGAGGGGGGACGGACACGCGTTCCCGCCCGAGGCGAGCGGGCGGGAACGAATACCGGAACCCGGTGAGATGGAGAACCATCATCACATCTGTCCGGTGACGCGCTTGAGCACCCACCGGAGAACCTGCCGCGACCATCCGTCCGGGAACGCGCCCGAGTCCGTCTGAGGACCCGTTCGAACACCCGGCCTCCGGCGGCCGGGAGTGCCCGGCGATCGGACCCCGATCAGGAGCCGACCTCCTTGCCCGCGGTGAAGCCCTGTTCCTCGGCCAGGCGCAGGAGGCGGCGGTGCGCCCGGCCCCCCGCGCGGCCGAGCTCGTCCTGGGCGACCGTCCGCAGCTCGTCGTCCTCGACGACGGTCTCGCCGCCCACCAGGAGCCGGGCCAGCGGCGGCTGCCGGGAGCCGAAGACCAGGGCGCAGACCGGGTCGGTGACGGCCGAGGCGAAGGCGCCGGTCCTCCAGAGGGCGATGTCGGCGAGCTTTCCGGCCTCCAGGGAGCCGAGCTCCTCCTGACGGCCCAGGTTCTTCGCCCCGCCGAGGGTGGCCATCTCCAGAGCCTGGCGGGCGGTGAGCGCGGCGGGCCCGTACCTGGCCCGCTGGAACAGCAGCGCCTGCCGCATCTCACCGGAGAGCGAGGTCAGCTCGGCGGAGGCGCTGCCGTCCACCCCGAGGCCGACGACCGCGCCCCGGCTGAGCATGTCGGAGACGCGGGCGATGCCCGCGCCGAGGCGGCCGTTGGAGCTCGGGCAGTGCGCCGAACCGGTGCCGGTCTGGGCGAACGTGTCGATGTCGCCGTCGCTCAGGTGGACGGCGTGGGCGAACCACACGTCGGGGCCGAGCCAGCCGAGCCGCTCCATGTAGTCGACCGGGCGCAGGCCGAACTGCTTCAGGCAGTGCTCCTCCTCGTCGAGGGTCTCGGCGAGGTGCGTGTGCAGGCGCACCCCCTTGGACCTGGCCAGCGCGGCGGCCTGGACCATCAGGTCGGCGCTGACGCTGAACGGCGAGCAGGGGGCGACCGCGACGCGGAGCTTGGAGGAGAAGGACGGGTCGTGGTAGGTGTCGACGGCCTCGGCCGTCGCGTCGAGGATCTCGTCGAGCCTCTCGACCACGACGTCCGGCGGCAGGCCGCCCTGCGACGCGCCCCGGTCCATCGAGCCCCTGGCGGGGTGGAAGCGGAGGCCGACCTCCCTGGCCGCCTCGATCTCCGCGGCGAACAGGTCGCCGCGTCCCTTCGGGAAGATGTAGTGGTGGTCGCTGGAGGTGGTGCAGCCGGACAGCGCGAGGTAGCCCAGGCCGGCGCCCGCCGCGCCCCTGACGACCTCGGCGTCCATGGCGGCCCACACGTCGTACAGCGCCGTCAGCCACTCGAACAGCGTGGCGTCCTGGGCCAGTCCCTGGGAGGCCCACTGGTAGAGATGGTGGTGGGTGTTCACCAGCCCGGGGGTGGCCAGGCAGCCGGTCCCGTCGATCCTGACGGCACCCGGCACGACCGGGGCCGGCCCCGCCCCGAGCGCCACGATCCTGTCACCCTCGACGTGGATGTGCCCGGAGGGGATCTCTTCGCCCACGACCGGGGCGATGTGGACGTTCTCGATCAGGACCGCGCTCATCTGTCTCCCGCCTTGCGTGCCGCGGCGAGCCGTACGGCGTCGAGGATCTTCTCGTAGCCGGTGCACCGGCACAGGTTGCCCGCCAGGGCCTCGCGGATCTCCGCGTCGGACGGCCGCGGGATCCGTTCGATCAGGTCGTGAGCCTGGACGACGAGCCCGGGGGTGCAGAACCCGCACTGGACGGCGCCGCACTCGACGAAGGCCTCCTGGACCGCGTCGAGCCGGTCGCCGTCGGCGAGACCCTCGACGGTGCGGATCTCCCTGCCCTCGGCCTGGCCGGCCGCGACCAGGCAGGCGCAGACGGTGACGCCGTCGAGGTAGACGGTGCAGGAACCGCACTCGCCCTGCTCGCACGCGTTCTTGGAGCCCGGCAGGCCCACCCGCTCACGCAGGACGTACAGGAGGCTCTCGCCCTCCCAGACGTCGTCGGCGGTCTCCCGGCGGCCGTTGACGGTGAAGGTGACGCGCATCAGCCCGCTCTCCTCTCGAAGTGTCCCGAGCGGAACTCGTTCCAGGCCCAGGTGAGGGTGCGTCGCGCCATCACCGCGATGGCGTGACGCCGGTAGCCGGCGGTGCCGCGCACGTCGTCGATCGGCGAGGCCGCCTCGGAGGCCAGCTCCCCGAAACGCCTGAGCACCTCGGGGTCGAGCCGCGACTCCCAGTCCAGCTCGGCGGCGAGGAACTCCTCGGCCGCGACGGCGCGGCGAGGGGTCGGGGCGGCCGAGCCGATGCCGGTGCCCACCCGGCGCTCACCGGGGTGGAGCGCGATCGCGAACGAGCAGACCGCGATCACCATGGCGTTGCGGGTGCCGACCTTGGAGAAGTACTGCGGGCCGCTCGCCGGACTCATCCAGAACGCCCGGATCAGCTCGTCGGGCTCCAGCGCGCTGCGCTTGACCCCGAGGTAGAAGTCGGCGGCGGGGATCATCCGTACGCCCCTGCCCGCGGACTCGACCTCGACGACCGCGCCGGTGGCGAGCAGCGGCGGGTGGCTGTCCCCCGCGGGCGAGGCCGCGCCGAGGTTGCCTCCCACCGTGCCCCGGTTGCGGATCTGCGGCGAGCCGACCGTGCGGGAGGCCTGCGCCAGGCCGGGGAGCCTGTCACCCAGCTCGGCGATCAGCCGGGCGTACGACACGCCCGCGCCGACCCGGAGCCTGCCGTCCGGCTCCGAGCTCCATCCGGCGAGCTCGGTGATCCTGTTCAGGTCGAGCAGGCCGGGCGGCCGTCGCACGTCGAAGTTGAGCTCGACCATCATGTCGGTGCCGCCCTGGATGGGCACCACCTCCGGCCGGTCCGCCTTGGCGGCCAGCGCCTCCGCCCACGTGGCGGGTCTCAGGAAATCCACGGTCACTCCCAGGCGAAACGGGCGGCGGGGGCGTCGTCTCGGAGCACGGTGCCCTCGATCAGCCCGTAGGGACGGTCCGCGGCGTAGAAGACCTCGTTCGGGTTGTCCATCCCGAACGGTGTGAGGTCCACCGGGAAGTGGTGCTTGTTCGGCATCTCCAGACGCACCTCGCAGATCTCCTCGCGGGTGTTCAGCGCCCGCTCGCCCATCGCGTAGAGCGTCTGCTGCAACGACAGGCTGTAGGTCTCGGCGAACGCCCCGAGGAGGCATTCGCGCACTTCGGCGTACGACTCGCCGTACGGGGACGCCTCGGAGAGGTGTCTCCAGCGGGCCGACACCTCGGTGGCCAGGATGCGGTCCCTGGTGGGCGGGAGGGTGGTGTACTCGTCCTGGATGTAGCCGGAGAACTCCGAGTCCGCCGAGTTGAGCACCACGAGGTCCTTCAGCCCGGAGACCACGGTGGTGGTGCCGTCGGTGTCGTGGTGGACGAGGCAGGTGCGCACCTCCCGGCCGGAGCGGACGAAGGAGTGCCGTCTGCCCTCCGCCCCGGCGGCGGAGTCGCCGGCCACCGGGATCCGGTCCCAGAAGTATTCCTCGATCTCCACGCGGGCGTGGTGGACGGTGGGCTGGGACTCCACGTAGTGGCGGGCCAGCAGGATCGCGAAGTCCTCGATCTCCGCCACGCCGTGTTTCCCGGCGAAGGCGTAGACGGTGTTCTTCTGCGTGTCCGTGGTCAGGACCGCGGCGTTGTCGCCGGTGAGGTGGACGTCCTCCATGTCGCCGGAGAGCGCCGAGCTGACGGTGACGTCCTTGATGTGGTGGACGCCGCCGTCCCTGAGGACGCGGACCAGGCGGGTCTCCGCCTTGCCGTAGCGGTTGGGGCCGAGAATGACGGTCATCTCAATCCTTCCAGCGTGCGGACCCCGGACCTCGGCCGTGACGAGGGTGTCAAGCTAGCTCCCTCGATAGGTCGAGTAGGCGAACGGGCTGAGCAGCAGGGGCACGTGGTGGTGCTCCCGCGGGTCCGTGACCGTGAAGTCGATCGAGACCCGGGGATAGAAGGCGTCCACCGCGCGGGCGGCGAAGTAGGCGCCGGTGTCGAAGACGATCCGATGCGCGCCTGCCTCGCACGTCCAGCCCCCGATGCGGCCGTCGGCGTCGGTGACCCCCTCGGCGAGCACCTGGCCGTCCTTCTCCAACCGTACGGCGACGCCCGACGCGGGCCTGCCCAGGGCGGCGTCCAGCACGTGCGTGGACAGGCTCACCCGGCGCCTCCCAGCAACTTCGCCAGTCGTAGCTGAGTGATCTTGGCGAGCTCGGCTCTGACGACGTCCCGCTCCGTCTCCTCGTCGTTGCCCAGCCGCTCCCGGAGGCGGGCCAGCATCTCCCCTGCCGACAGGCCGGTGGCGCAGACGAGGTAGACATGGCCGAACCGCTCCTCGTAGACGCGGTTCCCCTCGGCCAGCTCCTCCAGGAGTTCTCGTCCGGCGGTGTCCACCCCGGACTGCTCCTGGCGGGACCAGGCGGCCTCCTCGCCCGGACGGCCCGGCTCCCGGGACGCCGCGCCCTCGCCGGGCGGCTCGCCGATCCGGGGGTGGGCGGCCAGCGCCTCGCACACGCCGGACCACTCCAGGCCCCGCACGGCGGCCTCCGCCACCCAGGCCAGCCGGTCGAAATCGTCGTAGGGGCGCAGCGCCACCACCTCACGGGCGAAGATCGGGGACGCGCAGCAGGTCAGCAGCCCGGCCTCGGCCTCGGCCGCGCTCAGCGCGTTGAATCCGGCCAGCCCCACCACAGACGGTACGGAGTTCGCATTCGGCATGTGAGCAGTACACACACCACGGCCGCGCGCGGTCCAGCGAATCGCGCGGACTTTTTCACCATGGCTTCCCCATGGCGCGGCTCGCCCGATCCTCCCCCCGGCTCCCGGGGCGCTCGCCCTCGCCACGGCGCCCTCGCCACGGCGAAGCCTGGGACCGGCCGGGAACAACGCCTAAACTTGCGACCACCATGACTTCTCTCTCACTCATCGGCGGACACGTCTCCGTCACCGGTGGCCTGGCCAAGGGCGGCCTGCGGTACGCCTCCGACATCGGCGCCGAGATGATCCAGGTATTCGTCACCAATCCGCGCGGCTGGGCGCTCGCCGTCGGCGACCCCGCCCAGGACACGAAGCTGCGTGAATCGGGCACGCTGTCCTTCGTGCACGCGCCGTACCTCGTCAATCTGGGCTCCCCCAGCGCCGACACCTTGGAGAAGTCGGTGGCCACCGTACGGCACGCCCTGCTGCGCGCTCACGTGATCGGCGCCAAGGGCGTGGTGATCCACACCGGGTCGGCGGTCACCCAGCACCGCGACGACGCCCTGCGCCAGGTGCACGAGCACCTCCTTCCGCTCCTGGAGGAGATCCCCGAGGACGGCCCGGACCTGCTGCTGGAGCCGATGGCCGGGCAGGGCGCGATGCTCTGCGCGACCGTCCAGGATCTGGAGCCCTATCTGACCGCCCTCGACTGGCACCCGAAGGCGGGCATCTGCCTGGACACCTGCCACGCCTTCGCCGCCGGCCACGACCTGTCGACGGCCGAGGGCGTCGAGAAGACCTTCGACGCCCTGCACGCGATCGCCCCGGGCCGGCTCAAGCTGATCCACGCCAACGACTCCAAGGACCTGTGCGACTCCAAGAAGGACCGGCACGAGAACATCGGCTCGGGCCACATCGGGATGCGGCCCTTCGGCGACATGATGCGCCACCCCGCGGTCGCGGGGGTGCCGATCTGCATCGAGACACCGGGCGGCGCGGAGAAGCACCACGAGGACATCGCCCTGCTGAAGAAGCTCCGCGACGGCTGAGTCACGGATCACCCTGCCGGAGGGCGCGGGCCGCGGCCCGCGCCCTCCGGAGGTTCGCCCGCCTGTATCGAGCGGTGATCGGCGGGACGTGTTCGACGGCCGCGGCCCCGTCGGCGGCTGATCAGCCGCCGATCCGGGCCGGACGGCCGATGGGCGAGACGGGACGCCCATCCTCGTGATCCGGCCGCCCCCGTGTGGCCGGATCACGGTCCGGCCCGCGGACTGACGCGGGCGTCCCGTCACACCGGAGATCGGTGGGCCCTACCCCCCGGTCAGGGACCCGGCGACCGGGTGACCAGATGTCGATGGTCACCCGATTGCCCGCACATCAGGTCTTTTACGAGCCTTTCGGCTCTGTCCCCCCGATGTCGCGAATCTCGCTCTCCGATGAGGGAACACTAGAGGGGCACCCAGAAGCGTGAGTCCTGCTTTTCGGCCAGCGCGTCTAACGGTGTGTAGCCGTCGATGTGCGGAAGGTGGCGACACGACGAGCGGCCATCTCCGAACGACGAACGGTCGATTCACGGGCTTGCGGACTCCTGAGGGACGCGTTCCGGCTCCGGGGGTGTGTGTTCCAGCCGCGACGCGGCGGACACTGCCCCGGCGACACCGCCGTCGCGAAGGCCTGACGCGAGCCGAACGGCGGGCGGCGCGGGACGGGCGGCATCAGGGCTCGCGGGCAGTAGGCCGGAGCGGGCCGGGAGGGCGTGGAGCGGTCGTCAGGAACCCACGCACGAGAACGGAACCCGAAGCGCGGACCCGGACGCGGACACGCGGACCCGGACGCGGACACGGGGAGCCGGACGCGGACACGGGGAGCCGGACGCGGACACGGGGAGCCGGACGCGGACACGGGGAGCCGAAAACGGGCCGGACGCCGAGGCCGGAAGACGCCGGAGACCGGCCGCCGGACCCGGACCCGGACGCGGGCCCGGACACGGACGCGGACGCGGACGCGGACGGCGACACGGACACAGACGCGGGCCCGGACGCGGACGGCGACACGGACGGCGAGAGGAAGGAGACCGGTCGCGGACGGCGAGAGGCGGAGAGTCGCAGGCGCGACAGACGCGACAGGCGCGGTCACCAGGTCGTGACCGCCCGGCGATCGCCTACCTGGTCGCGCCGGAGGGCAGCGGCCAGTCCTTGGCCACGGAGGACGGCAGCGGCCGGCCCTTGACCGCCATGGAGGACAGCGGCCCGTCCCGGAGCTGACGGACGAGCTGCTCACGGACCTGCCGGGTGTGGCGGCGGCTGACGGGCAGCGTCTCGGTGCCCACGCGCAACATCACCCGGCCGCCGTCGAAGCGCAACTCGCTCACGTGCCGCACCGAGACCAGCGTGCTGCGGTGCACCCGGATGAACCCGGATCCGGCCCAGCGCCGCTCCAGCGCGGCCAGCGGCATGCGCACCAGGTAGCTGCCCTCCACGGTGTGCAGCCGTACATAGTCGCCCTTCGCCTCGGCGAACCAGACCGCCTGCTGCGGCACGAACCGGGTTCGTCCGGCGAGCTCGACCGGGATGACGTCCTCCGGAGCCGAGTCGGCCGCCGCCGGAATCGCGGCCCCCAGGCGTCGTACGGCCTCCGCCAGCCGGTCGGCCCGGACCGGCTTGAGCAGGTAGTCCACCGCCTCCAACTCGAAGGCCTGGACGGCGCACTCCTCGTGGGCGGTGACGAACACCAGCCGGGGCGGATTGGGGAAACCACCGATGAGCCTGGCGAGGTCGAGGCCGTCGAGGCCGGGCATGCGGATGTCGAGGAAGACCCCGTCGAGCCGCTCCCCGGTCCCGATCATCTGAACCATGTCCTGGAGCGCCGTGACGCCGCCGGAGGCGGTGGACACGTGCTCTATCCGGGGGTCCTGGCGGAGGAGGTAGGCGATCTCCTCCAGGGCGGGAACCTCATCGTCAACGGCCAGGACTCGCAACATGACCCCACGCTGCCCCCTGGACCGCCGCCACCGCAAGCCACATGACAACTTCAGGTAATACTTTGACTACAAATAGCTATTACCCCGGCCGGATCCTGGGCACCACAGGCTCACCCTCGTGCCCGCTCGCGACCCGGGCGTGTCCGGCTGCCCGGTCGACGAAGGCCGCCTCGTCCGGCAGGCCGTCCGGGCGGCGGGAGAGCCCGGACCGGCAGGGGTCCGGGAAAGACGCCGACGGCGCGGAGCGGCGTCCGGCCACCGGCCGGCCTGCGGGAAACCGTGGCCGGCCGCCCCTGGAGATCAGGGAAGAACCCGGATCACAGCGGCCCCTCGCCTGGTTCCTCCTGGTAGGAATAGCGCTGCTCACGCCAGGGGTCGGCGATGTTGTGGTAGCCGCGCTCCTCCCAGAAGCCGCGCTTGTCCTCCAGCAGGTACTCCACCGCGCGCACCCACTTGACGCTCTTCCAGGCGTACAGGTGCGGGACGACCAGCCTGACGGGGAAGCCGCGCTCGGGGGCCAGGGGTTTCTCGTCGAACTCCAGGACGAACATCGTCTGGCTGCGGGCGAAGTCGCTCATCCGCAGATTGGCGCTGTAGCCGTACTCGGCCCAGATCATCACGTGCTTCACGTCCCGCGCGGGCGGGGCCAGCTCCATCAGCGTCGCCGCCGACACCCCGCTCCACTCGTTTCCCATGATCGAGAACTTCGTGACGCAGTGGAAGTCGGCCACGATCGTGGTCCGTGGCAGCTCGGAGAACTGCGGCCAGGTGAACCGGTGCTGTTGCCCCGACGCGGTCGCCCCCATGACGTGCAGCTCCCACGTGGCCGGACGGAACGTGGGCACCCGGCCGTAATGGATCACCGGACGTCCTCGGGGGACGTATTGGCCCGGAGGCAGGCGAGTCTCCTCCTGTGGAGGTTCGGACTGCTCCACCATCACTCCCCTCGCCGTTTCCCCGGTAACACGGGGCAATCCTGCCACCGTGGGTTTGCCGCCATCGCGGCGGCCACCGAATAAAGCTCTCCATCGGCCTGACCGCCGTCCCGGCGCCCGACCGGCCGCCGCACCCGCCACCGCCCCGTCCGCCCCGCCGCCGCCGTCGCGCCGGCCGTCATTCGGGCGGGCCTCAGGGTAGCGCTCCCGCGCCGCCCGGGGGAACGACGCACCGCGTCACCCGCTCCAGGGGCGCCGGCCTCCTCCAGGTCACGGGCGCCGTCTCGCGGTGCGCTATCATTGCCCGCGATGCGTACTGCGTTCTGGTTTTGGTATGGCGACGGACCCGTGGGTCGGACCGTTCGCCACCAGATGCTGCGCTGACAGCCAGGCGATCAGAAGGCCCCGGGTCCGGATTTCGGACTCGGGGCCTTCTGCTTTTCCGCCCCTTCATCGAACCCCGAGCACCAAGGAGAGACATGGTCATCGTCATGGGCCCCGATGCCACCCAGGAAGACATCGAGGCGATCGTGGAGATCATCGACACGGCGGGAGGCGACGCCTTCGTCAGCCGCGGAGTGAGCCGTACGATCATCGGCCTCGTCGGCGACGTCGCCCAGTTCACGACGCTCGACCTGCGCGGCATGCGCGGGGTGGCCGACGTGATGCGGGTGACCGCGCCCTACAAGCTGGTGAGCCGGGACAACCATCCCGAGCGGTCCACCGTCCGGGTCGGCGGCGTGCCGATCGGTCCCGGCACGGTCACGCTGATCGCCGGCCCGTGCGCGGTGGAGACCCCGCGGCAGACGCTGGAGGCGGCCCAGATGGCCAGGGCCGCCGGCGCCACCCTGCTGCGCGGCGGCGCCTACAAGCCCCGTACCTCCCCCTACGCCTTCCAGGGGCTCGGCGAGGCGGGCCTGCGGATCCTCGCCGACGTGCGCGAGCAGACCGGCCTGCCCATCGTCACCGAGGTCGTCGACGCCCACGACGTGGAACTGGTCGCCTCCTACGCCGACATGCTGCAGGTCGGCACCCGCAACGCGCAGAACTTCGCGCTGCTCCAGGCGGTCGGCGGGATCGGCAAGCCGGTCATGCTCAAGCGCGGCATGAACGCCACCATCGAGGAGTGGTTGATGGCCGCCGAGTACATCGCCCAGCGCGGCAACCTCGACATCGTGCTGTGCGAGCGCGGCATCCGCACCTTCGAGACCGCCACCCGCAACACCCTGGACGTCTCCGCGGTCCCGGTCGCCCAGCGGCTGTCGCACCTGCCGGTCATCATCGACCCGTCCCACTCCGGCGGCCGGCGCGACCTGGTCCTGCCGCTCACCCGGGCGGCCGTCGCCGTCGGCGCCGACGGCGTGATCATCGACGTGCACCCCCAGCCGGAGCAGGCCCTCTGCGACGGCCCGCAGGCACTGGTCGACGGCGACCTGGACGAGCTGGCCCGCGTGATGCGGGAGTTCCCACCGCTGCTGGGCAAGGTCGCGGCCGTCGACGCCCTGACCCCCGCCTGACCGTCCCCGTGCCCGGCCTCACGTCCACCCGCCACGAGCACCGACGTTCTCCCGCACGGCCGTCGCCACGAACCGCCGGCCGTGCCGGAGGGCCGCCTCCCACACGGGCCCCACGGCCGTTCGGACCGCCTCCGGGGCCCGAGGAGCACCGAAGCCGTCACCCGGCCCGAGCCGACCGCTCAGGCGCCCCGAGACGGATCAGCCCTCCAGCTTGTACTCCTGGAGGGAGCCGGCCAGCTGGACGGCGAGCTCCTCGGCGTCGAGGCGCCGCTCGATCTGCTTGAGATCCGCGACCTTGGCGGCCAGCTCGACACGGCGAGGGGCGAGGAGGGTGCAGCAGTCCTCGTCGGGAAGCTCGGAGATCTCCAGGGTGCCGATGCGGCGGGCCTCCGCCATGATCTCGATCTTGTCGAAGGCGATGAGCGGGCGCAGGATCGGCATGTCGACCGCGTCGTCCTGGGCGGTGATGTTCTGCAGGGTCTGGGAGGAGACCTGGCCGAGAGAGTCACCGGTGATCAGAGCCCCGGCGCGGAGCCGGCGGGCGACCTCCTCCGCGGTCTTGAGCATCAGGCGGCGCTGAGCGATGACCGCCAGACGCTCCTGGCCGGAGGCCTTGATGGACTGCTGCGCCTTGCCGAAGGGGACGACCCACAGCCGGGACTTGCCCTGGAACTTGTCCAGTGCCCGGGCCAGCGCGTACGCCTTGTAGATGGACTCCGACGTGGTGAACGGGATGCCGGAGAAGTGCAGGAAGTCGACCCGCATGCCGCGGCGCATCATCCGGTAGGCCGCCACCGGGGAGTCGATGCCGCCGGACATCAGGACGAGGCCCCGGCCGCTGCTGCCGACGGGCAGCCCGCCCTGGCCCGGCATCCCGCCGGTGAAGACGAACGCCTCGTCGCGATCGACCTCGATGGAGACCACGAGTCCGGGGTTCTTCAGGTCGACCGGCAGGCCGTAGATGTCGTTGAGCTCTCCGCCGACCGAGCGGTCCAGTTGCATCGAGGTCAGCGGGAAGCGCTTGTCGCGGCGGCGTGAACGAACCGCGAAGGAGACGCCGCGCTTGACGTCGTCGCGGTCGGCCAGCAGTTCGATCGCGGCCTTGGTGATCGCCGAGGGGTCTTTGGCGACCTTCCAGGCCCGGTGGATCCAGAGCAGGCCGGGGACGTAGGTGACGCGCTCGGCGACCGCGTCGGCGATCTCGACGCCGGTGCCCTCGGGGAGGAAGAGCGCGATGACCCCGTGGCGCTGCCGCACGTCGACCTTGACGCCGATGTCCTTCAGGGCGGCCTTGAGGTTGGCCTGCAGTCTCTGCTCGAAGAGCTCTCGATTGTTTCCCTTGAGGACGACCTCGCCCAGTTTGAGCAGAACGCAGGGCTCGCCCAGGGCGGACATGGTCATGGTGCAACCTCCGGTGGAACTTCGAGGGGAAAGCGGAACCATCGTCAAGTGTCTCGTGGGACCACCTAAAGACAACGTCTCGACCTCGTTACTTTAGTAGGCCCCGTGACCACCGGAGCCCTGCTCGACGACGGACCGGAGGGATTCCGGGCGCCCGTGCCCCCCGGGACGCGCCCGGACCCGGCGTCGTGCGACCCCCTCGAACGCCGTCCGCGGCCGGGCCCCGTGACCCGGCGGACGCGGGTCCGCGCGGTCATCGGGCCCGGTGGACGCGAGTTCCCGGACAGGTCACGCGGACCGGTGAACGGGGTCGCGCGACGGCCTCGCGTCCGGCTCGGCGGACCCGCGAAAAACGCGATCCGGTGACGCACAGCGAAGCTCCGCCGACGAACGGTCGTTCGTCGGCGGAGCTGAAGATCATGCACTTTCCGGGGTCGCGGTACGCGTGGCGAGCCCGCGTTCACCCCGGGGTCGGCCGGGTTCGCGCGGCCCGTCCTCCGCCGGGCCCACGAGGTCGATCTGCTTCGACGGCCGCGTGCGGCACCGGGTTCGATTCCGCCGCCTCTCGCGGGCGGCTCCCGTTCGGCGGAGACGACGGCGGAGGTCTCAGCCCGGTCGATTCCGTCGGGCATCCCGGCGACGGCGACGCGATCGACCACACGTGAGGATCATCGATGTCCTCGCGGGCCGATCTCACAACCGTTTTCCCGCGAGCGCTCCGGCGGCATCGCCGTGAACGGCGCCGGTCCTCTGCCCGATTTCCGGTCCGGCCCTTCCCGGGCCGGCCGGAAAGATGTTCGAATTAACTGGCGAATTTCTAGTTGTTATTGTTGTTGTTATTGTTGTTCCCGCCACCGCCATTGTTGTTATTGTTATTGTTGTTGTTCCCCCCTCCATTGTTGTTATTGTTGTTGTTATTATTGTTCCCGCGTCCACCGTTGTTGTTATTGTTGTTATTGTTGTTGTTTGCACGTCCTCCGTTGTTGTTATTGTTGTTGTTATTGTTGTTGTTCCTTCTTTCCCTGCACCTGTCGGGGTTCCTGGCGTTACGGCAGGGTCTCTGGACGAGAGCGGTGCTCGTGCTGCTGGAAGCCTGCGCCGGGGTGCCGGCGACGGCGGCCTGAGCCGGCATCGTCACCGGAACGACGAGGGCCGAAGCCACCATCGCACCGGCCGCGAGAGCGTTTCTGATCTTGGACATGCGAATCACTCCACGTCATGTCGATTGGAGCATGGGCGACGACCGACGACACGACGTCGAATCGGTATCGCAAGAACGCCCGGCATAAAGCCGGACATGAATTCCACGCTAGTTGCAGAGCACCTGGGGAGTCGTATCACGGAGGCAAAGCTCCCCGTTCGGGGGGATTACTCTTCACTTCCAGCCAAAAACGGAGAGCTATCACATAATTACCCTGGGTTATACATATTCCCGTGTACCCTCTTTTTCAGAGGCTCCTCGACCCCAACGTTGAATATCCCGCAAGTCACCACCGCGTGACCGGTATCCCGCCGGGAGCGGCGTCCGATGAACGTTTGGACTTCTCCATGTGTTTTCTTGCACTCCGGCGGGACGAAAAGCCGCCGCGCGGCTCACTCCGTCCGGAACACATGACGGTCAGCAGAAGGTGGCCATCGGTGGCGCGGTCCCGCCGGGCGACCTGACGACGGTCCCGCCGTCCCTGTCGCGACGACCACCGCGACCCGGGACGGCGACGCCGGTTCAGGCGGGATCCCGGCGCCGGCGCGCCCCGGTGGGGCCGGCGAACGGCAGCGACCGCCTCGGTGGGGCCTACGGTTCGTCGAGGCCCTGCTCGATGGCGTAACGGACGAGTTCCACCCGGTTGTGAAGCTGCAGTTTGTTCAGCGTGTTCTGGACGTGGTTCTGCACGGTCCGATGGGACAGGACGAGCCGTTCGGCGATCTGCTTGTAGGACAGGCCCTTGGCGACCAGGCGGAGCACCTCGGTCTCCCTGTCGGTCAGGCGGGGCGCCACCTCGGGAGCGGGCTGGGCGGCCAGTCTCCGGTACTCCCCCAGGACGAGCCCCGCCAGCCCGGGGGTGAACACCGCGTCGCCCTCGGCGGTGCGCCTGACCGCCTCAAGAAACTCCTCCTTGCTCGCGGATTTCAGCAGATACCCTGACGCGCCCGCCTTGACCGCCGCCAGCACGTCGTCCTGCTCGCCGCTGGCCGACAGCACGAGCACCCGGGGCGGCGCCTCCGACGCCGCCAGCCCTCTGGCCACCTCCACCCCTGACAGGTCCGGCAGCTGCAGGTCCAGCACGACCAGCTCGGGCCGGACCGCCGCCGCCACCCGGACCGCCTGCCGTCCCTCCCCGACCGCGGCCACGACCTCGTAGCCGGCCTCGGTCAGATCCCTGGCCAGCCCGTCCCGCCACATCGGATGGTCGTCCACCACCATCACTCGCATCCGAACTCCCTGATCAAAAGTCAGCCGGCACCGACATCTCGACCTCGGTGCCCCCACCGGGGCCGGATACCACGGTGACCGTACCGCCGATATCGGCGATACGTCCCCTGATGGACTGGGCGACGCCGAGCCGGCCGTCAGCCTCGGCGGCCTCCAGACGGCCCGGGGAGATGCCCGGCCCCTCGTCCCTGACGGTCACGGTGATCACGCCGCCGTCACTCTCGGCGAAGATCCAGGCCGGGGCCTGCGCCCCGCAGTGCCGGACGACGTTGTCCAGAGCCGCGCCGACGGCCGCGGCCATCTCCCCCGCGACGGCCGCGGGCAGGGTCAGCGGGGTCGCCGGAGCCGAGACGGTGACGGAGGCCGAGCCGTACCTCTGGAGCAGGGCGCGCAGGTCGGCGGTGCCGGCGACGGGCGCCTCGGGGCGGATCCTGACCAGCTCGCGCAGCGCGGCCTCCTGCTCACCCGCGAGCCTGCCCAGCTCGGCCGCCTCTCCGCCCAGCTCCTGGCCGCGCCGCTGGACCAGGGCGAGCACCTGGAGCACCGAGTCGTGGATGCCCCGGGCGAGCCGCTCCCGCTCGCGCCCCGCGACCTCCAGCTCGATCGCCTGCTGCATGCGCTCCTCCGCCTGCTTGGTCAGCCGGGCGGCGTGCCCGACCACCACGCCGGCGAGGAAGAGCAGCACGGTCCCGTTGACCGGCAGCTTCTCGAAGTCCAGCCCACCGGCTCCGCGCAGCCACAGGTCGGCCAGTGAGACGATCAGGGCCGCCGCGGCTCCCGCCCGCCGACCGCCGTACACGCCCCACGCCAGCACCGCACCGCCCATCCAGGTCGCGGTGATCGGCAGGCTGTCCTGCTGGTAGGCGCCCTGCACGAGCGGGGTGGTGAGCAGGCAGCCCAGGGTCACGAGCATGTCGGCGGCGAGCAGCGGCCGGCCGCGGAACTCCTCGACGGAGTAGACGAAGATCGTCGCCATGGTCCACAGCGCCATGACGCCGATCACCAGCCAGCCGATCACCGGGCGCGCGTATCCTCCGGCGCCGACGAGCAGGGCCGCCGCGTACGCGAGGGACGCGACGCGGAAGACCGCGATCGCCCGCCAGAACGATCCGTCGATCCCCATCGCCAGCCGCCCCTGTCCTCCGGCACGCCGACGCGGCCCTCACCGTTTCATGATGTACGGCCCGCGCCGCCCGCGAGCGGCTTCGCCGGGGCGCAGATCATACCGGTGAGGATCCGCCCGCGATCGGGAGGCGGGGGCCGGGCGCCCGCGACGCGCTCGCGGCCGTGAGGGGACCTCCCCCCACGGCCGGGACCTCATCTTCCGGGCCTGTCAGCCGAAGAAGACCTCGGCCTCCTCGTAGCGGCCGGGCGGAACGGTCTTGAGCTCCTTGGTGGCCTCGGCGAGGCCGACCCTCACGATGTCGGTGCCCTGCAGCGCGACCATGACGCCGAAGTCGCCGTCGTGGACCGCGTCGATGGCCTGCAGACCGAACCGGGTGGCCAGCACCCGGTCGAAGGCCGTGGGCGTGCCGCCGCGCTGGATGTGGCCGAGCACGGTGGTGCGGGCCTCCTTGCCGGTCCGCTTCTCGATCTCCTTGGCGAGCATCTCGCCGATCCCGCCCAGGCGCACGTGCCCGAAGGAGTCGAGCTCGCCCGCCTGCAGCGCCATCTGCCCCTCCACCGGGTGGGCGCCCTCGGCGACCACGATGATCGGCGCGTACCGGGTCTTGAAGCGGGACTCGACGTAGGCGCAGACCCGGTCGATGTCGAAGGGCTTCTCCGGGATGAGGATGACGTTGGCGCCGCCGGCCATGCCCGCGTGCAGGGCGATCCAGCCCGCGTGGCGGCCCATGACCTCGCAGATCAGCGCGCGGTGGTGGGACTCGGCGGTGGTGTGCAGCCGGTCGATCGCCTCGACGGCGATGTTGACGGCCGTGTCGAAGCCGAAGGTGTAGTCGGTGGCGTTGAGGTCGTTGTCGATCGTCTTGGGCACGCCGACGACCTTCACGCCCTTGTCGAAGAGCTGCTTGGCGACTCCGAGGGTGTCTTCACCGCCGATCGCGATCAGCGCGTCTACCCCTCCCGCCGCCAGGTTCTCCTTGATCTTCTCAACGCCGCCGTCAATCTTGATGGGGTTGGTCCGCGACGAGCCGAGGATCGTGCCGCCGCGCGGCAGGATGCCCCGCACCGCCTGGACGTCCAGCGGCATGGTGTCGCCCTCGAGCGGGCCTCGCCAGCCGTCACGAAACCCGACGAACTCATGTCCGTGGACGGTCACGCCTTTGCGCACGACGGCGCGGATAACGGCGTTCAGGCCGGGGCAGTCGCCGCCCCCGGTTAGCACTCCGATACGCATGGCATCCTCCGGTGTGATGGTTCCGAGACAAGACGGCAAGACTAAGCGTCATGATGTGTCCGGCGGGCGATTTCTGCCGCCGCCGCAACGCATTCTGCCTTCAGAGCGGGCCAATGGTCTAGACCAAATCGAGTGCGTCCTCACATGTCCGTTCCGGTGATCGGCACCGGACGGACGCGGGCGCCTCGCTCGCCGTGACCGCGAACCCGGCCTACCTGTGACCTAACGCTTCCATGGGCCGTCCGGTTCCGAACCGCTTCCCATTCAACGATCCCACGCGTCGTCCAGCCCCAGGGGCCCGAGGTTGTCCCGGGCCGGATGGAGACGCCCGGCGGGGCCCGCGGCGAAGGTTCTCAGGAGGTTCGTGGTGGCTCTGCGGACGAAGGCCGCCGCCCGGCCGGTGACGCCGTGGCCGCAGCGGGCGCCACGCAGCGCGCACACCCAGCGCATGGTGCCCGAGGTGAACACCGCGGCACCGCTCGGCACGGTGTAGTAGGCGCTGTGCGCGAGCGTGGACCGGCCGCCGCAGTTGACGGGAGAGATCGCCAGGACCTCCATCGGACGGGGTGCGCCGGGAAAGACCTTGTCCGTCTCCACCCCCGCCATGCCGGGGAAGGCGGTGCCGCGCCTGACCCCGGTCCCCTTGAAGATCCAGTGGCGGGGGCTGTGGACCACGTAGGCGGCCTCGGCGGGGAAGCAGTCGTACATCGGGCCGGTCAGCGAGCTCTCCGGCTCGCTCTCACGCCACAGGCGGGTTCCGGGGTCCCCGTCGCCCTTGTCGCAGACGACCAGGCGGCCCCGGCCCAGCGGCGTCCCGGCGAAGCGGACCCGCCAGTAGACGGCGTTGGCGCCGAGGAAGGCGAGGTTGGTGCCGCGATCGCGGGCGGCCTCGACGGTACGCCGCATGCGCGCCGACCAGTACTCGTCGTGGCCCAGCGAGACCAGTCCCCTGGCGCCGTCGAGAATGTGCGGATCCTCATCGAGCTCCAGGTTCGTGACGTAGGCGAGCGGAACGCCGCTGCGTTCGGCGACCTCGATGGCGTCGCGCTCCATGTCCAGGAAGAGCCGGGCTCCGGAGGTGTCGTAGGGGCGGTCGAAGCTGACCGCCCGGGATCTGTCCTCGAAACCGCCGGGCCCCGTGTAGAGGCTGCGGCCGCCCCAGTCGTTGTAGGCCTGCCAGGTGGTGACCGCGTTGACGACGACCAGGCGGCCCCGGGTGGAGGCGGACCTGACGGTGAGGGGGACGTAGCGCCCGGCTCCGGCGCCGGTGTCCAGCCGCAGGAGGTAGGAGCCCTCGGGCCAGCCGTCGGTGTCCACCTCCGGCCCCGGCCTCCAGTGGGCGGCGGTCACCGTGCGGGTGGCGGCGATCGTCTCGGGCGGGGCCTGCCTCCTGCCCCGCAGGGACGGCGACTGCCACACCTTCCTGGCCCCGGCCCCGCCGTACCAGCCCACCCGGAAGGCCCGCACGGTGTAGCGGGCGGCCGTGGTCGAGACGTAGAGCCGGAAACTCTCCCCCGGCAGCACGCTCACCCGGTCGGCGAAGCCCTCGATCTCGTGCTCCGCGCCGCGTTCGCGCACCCGCCAGCGCGGGTCACCCCTTCGGGCGTTCTCCGCCGAGGTGGCGGAACCGTCCACCGTGGACGGCGCCGCGGGCCGTGCCGCGGACGGTGCCGCGGACGGTGCCGCGGGCGGGCGGGGAGGCCCGCCCGCGGGACGGACGGCGGTGCATCCGGCGACCAGCAGCGTCACCGTCAGGGCGGCCGGCCAGGTGGACATTCGGTGCATGGGCACCAGCATGTCCGCGCGGGAAACCTCCCACAGGGGAGGCCACGGGCCTTTGGGCGGATCTTGGCGTCAGGACGGCGGAACGGGGCCTTCGGGCGGATCTCGCGATCAGGACAGCGGCAGCACACACGAGGGCGTGCCGACCGCGAACACCTCTCCGCCGACCCGCGGGATCCCGTCCTTCATCGTCAGTACGGCGACGCCGTCCGAACGCTGGTTGGCCACGTACATCCTGCCGTCCGCGAGGGCGAAGTGCCGCGGCCAGTCACCGCCGCAGGGAACCTCGGAGACCCGCTCCAGATCGGGCCCGGAGAAGACCGAGATGGTGTTGGGGCCCCGGTTGGCGACGTAGACGAACCTCCCCGACACCTCCAGGTGCGAGGGATGGTTCTTCTCCTCGGCGTCACTGGCCGCGACGGACCGGATCTCGCGCCATCCGGCGTCGTACACGCGAACCGTGCCGTCCAGCTCGCCCGCCACGTACCAGTGGTCTCCGTTCCTGGCCAGGTGCCGGGGGCCCATGCCGGCCGCGAGCCGTACCGGCCCCTCGGGATGCGGCACCACCCGGTCCGTGACCAGGTATCGGCGCACCTCGTCGGCGCCCAGATCGCTCACGTACATCACGCCGTCGGGGCCGAAGACCGTCTGGTGGGCGTGGGTGGGCTCCCCGTGGGGGAAGGTCCGCACGTCGGTGAGGAGGCCGGACCCGTCGATGCCGTGCACGCTGACCGTGCCGTCGCCGTAGTTGGCCACGGCGAGCAGCGTGCCGGTCGGGTCGACGGCCACGTGGCAGGGCAGCGACCCCCCGCTGGGCCGCTGGGCGAGCGGGGTCAGCGCGCCGTCGGCGGCCCGCGAGAAAACGCCGACCGTGCCCTGCTCGCTCTCCCCCACGGCGTATACGACCGGGAGGTGGGGGTGCGCGGCGAGGAACGACGGGCCCGAGGCAGCCGTCTCTCCGAGCCGCTCGAGACTTCCCAGCTCGACCAGGGTGATCCCCGTCCCGGACCCACCGGTGTCCGGGGTGTATCCACCGATGTACGCGACTTCGGCCATCATGCTCCCATCATCCTGGAGACCGACATTTCATCGTCCTCAGATCATTTTCATCAGGCTGCGAAGTTAGCGCAGCCGGACAACGGCCGGGCGCATGCTTCCCCGGTGGGACCTCCGGAAACGGGGGCTCTCGCCGGGCGGGACGCCGCGGCGGATATTTCATTGACCAAGTCAACGAAATCATTGATCCTGTCAACCATGGAAAACCACGTGGCGGAGGTCCGTGCCTTCAATCGCTTCTACACCGGCGTCATCGGAGTGCTCCATCAGAGCGTCCTGGACGCCCCCTACTCGCTGACCGAGGTGAGGGTGCTGTTCGAACTGGACCGGCAGGATCGGATGGAGGCCGGCGAGCTGCGGCGGCTGCTCGGGCTCGACGCCGGATACCTCAGCCGGATGCTCGGCCGCTTCGAGACGGACGGGCTGGTCGTGCGCGAGCGGTCCGCCTCCGACGCGCGGCGCCAGGTGATCGCCCTGACCGAGGCGGGCAGGGCGACGTTCGCCGCCCTCGACGAGCACGCGGCCGAACAGGTGCGAGGGCTGCTGGACGGGGTGACCGAGGAGGACCGGCGGCGGCTGATCGCGAGCATGGGGACGATCCAGGAGGTCCTCGGCGAGAGCCGGGGGGCACGGCCGTACGTCATCCGCCCGCCGCGCCCGGGCGATCTCGGCTGGGTGGTGTACCGCCACGGCCTGCTCTACAGCCAGGAGTACGGCTGGGGCATGGAGTTCGAGGCTCTGGTGGCCGGGATCGTGGCCGACTACGTGGACGGGCACGACCCCCTGCGCGAGGCCGGGTGGATCGTGGAGGTCGACGGCGAGCGGGCCGGGTGCGTCTTCTGCGTGCGCAAGGACGACGAGACGGCCCAGCTCCGGATGCTCCTGGTCGAGCCGTCCACCCGGGGCATGGGGATCGGCGGGCGGCTCGTGGAGGAGTGCCTGCGCTTCGCCGGGGCCGCGGGCTACCGGCGGATCGTGCTGTGGACCAGGGACGTGCTGCTGGGCGCCAGGCGCATCTACCGGACGGCGGGCTTCGAGCTGATCGAGAAGAAGGAGGGCGAGGGCTTCACCGAGGAGGTCTGGGCCCGCGATCTCTGACCCCGCTCAGTGGCGGAAAGGGCCGGTGATCTCGTAGGTGACGCCGTCGGTGCCGGCCGCGTCGCCGCGGGCGCCGCGCTGGGACGAGAAGTAGAGGCGGCTGCCGTCCGGGGAGAAGGCCGGGCCGGTGATCTCCGACCTGGCGTGCCCGGTCACCCGGAGGAACGGCGTGACGACCCGGTCGGCGGTGATCAGGTTGATCTCCATGTTCCCGCCGTCCTCGGCGATGTAGAGGTCGCCGGAAGGAGTGCCGGTGATGTTGTCCACACCGGTCAGCGGGGAGTCGGCGTCGTAGACGACCTCCAGGCTCTCGTTCTCCGCGTCGTAGGCCCACACCCGGTTGTCGCCCTTGGTGGTGAAGAAGCAGACCCCCTCGGCGTAGTGGCAGCCCTCTCCCCCGGCGAAGTGCCTGGCGTCGCCGACCTGGTGGCGGGTCGCCTCCGGCGACGCGCCCGGGTCGGGCACCCGCCGCCAGGTCACCGCGCCGGTGCCGGACGAGGCGCAGAGCACTTCCAGGCGGCCGGCCGTCAGGTCGCCCCAGTGGGACGGCACGAACCGGTAGAAGCAGCCGTCCGGCTCGTCCTCGGTGAGGTAGACGACCTGCCGGTCGGGGTCGCAGGCCGCGGCCTCGTGCCTGAACCTGCCCATGGCCAGACGCGGCATCGCGGCGCGCGAACCGTAGGGATCGCACTCGAAGACCCGGCCGCGGAGGATCTCCTCACACGACAGCCAGGTGTTCCAGGGAGTGCGGCCACCGGCGCAGTTGAGGTTGGTGCCCGAAAGGATCCGGTAACCGCCGCGGACGGTCCCGCCGGGCCCGAACCTGATGGCCGACGCGCCGCCGAACAGCGGGATCTCCGAGTTGGACACGTAGATCCAGCCGTCGCCGTCGGGAAAGCACGCGCCGCCGTCCGGCGCGGGGTGCCACAGCACCCCGCCGACCCTGCGGCCGGTGCGCGCGACGATCCTGCCGGTGAACCCCGGCGGCAACGCGACGCCGTCGGCGCCGGGCGGGCCGAGCGAGCCGTAGGGGCCGGCGCCGCGCGGCGCGGTGGCACGCGCGGCCTCCTGCCAGAGTGATCCGGCGAAGGCCGCCGCGGTGACCAGGGTCCCGGTGCGCACGAACGTGCGGCGAAGCATGGCGCCTCCTCGTTGCCCTCACGGTACGCCGTCAGTCGATCGAACTCATGTGAACGCCGGGACGCCCCCGGCCCAAACTTTGCGGAAACCGAGGAACAAGCGTTCGTCAAAACAAGTCGCCCTATGGCCAAGATCGCGGCTCACCGGGCCGCGGGCGTTCAGAGTGGACTCACAATCCACGTCGTCAGACCGGGGGAACCGTTGAGTGAAGGACTCGCGTTCGCAATTCCGATCTCCAAGACCGCCCCCCGGGTGGGCACCCACCGGGCCCTGATCTTCCTTGACGCGTCCACGGCCTCGGTCTCCGCTCTGACCTCCGTTCCTGTCTCGCCCTCGGAGCCGTCACCGGGCCCGCTCTCCGTCCCGGCCCCGGCCACGCCCCCGGACCTGACGTCGCTCCCGGCCTCGCCCCCGCAACCGGCCTCGCCCGCGACCTCCTCCCCGCTGCCGGCCTGGTCCTTCGAGGCCGTGCCCGGCACTCCCTTCGCCGCCCGGCCGGACGTGCTCCTGGCGAGCGCGCTCCGCGCCGAGGGCTTCACCGTCGACTCCGAGTGCAGCGGGGGCGCGGGCGCCGACGGCGAGCGGGTGTGGGACTTCCTGCGGTCGGCCGAGGAAGGGGACCTGCTGGTGATCCGGCTGCCCGCCGACAACGGCTGGACCTCCGGGCAGCTGGGAGCGATGATCAGCGCGTTCGGGCAGCAGGTCGGCGAGTCGCTGGCGGCGGCCGTGCTACTGATCATGGATTTCGGCTGGAGCGCCCTGGACGACTCCGCCACGCCGGTCCGGCAGCTGGCCGTGGCCGGGGAGCCGCAGGTGGCGGCGGCGGCCCTGACGCTGACGCTGAGGTTCGACGAGACGCTTCGCGGTCCCGTACGCACCCTGACCGACGTCCTCGCGGAGGGGCTGGCCACCCGGGCCGCCGATCTCGACGGGGACGGGACGATCACCGTCGGCGATCTGCACGCCTACGCGCTCCACCACTACGCGGCGGCCTCGGCCGCCCGCACTCCCATACTGATCACCTACGGCGCCGTCGCCGGCGTCGCCCTGACCCAGGTCTGCGACCCGTCCGCCGCCTCCCACGCCGCCTTCGCCCCCGCTCTGGCCAGGCTCGGCGACTCCACTCCCCGCACCTCCAACACCGAGATCGTCCGGCGGGTCTACGAGCTCCACCTGAGCGAACCGGCCAGGGAACTGCTGCGCAAGGCCTCTCTGCTCGACGAGGACGAGTCGGTCGACGAGGTCCTCGGCGACGCCGCCGAGCTCAGGCAGTGGGGGCTGCTCGGCGAGACGACGACGTTCGCCCACCCGGACGTGCGGGCCTTCGGCTACTCGCGGCTGTCGGCGGCCGAGAGGGCCCAGACCTCAGCGGTGCTCCGCCGCCGGCGGGCCGGGCTGCGCACGGTACGGCCACGGGCCAGGCTCACCGCCGATCGGTGGACCACCGAGGACCAGCTCGGGCACCGGGTCTACGCCGAGGCCATCGCCGCATTCGTCCGCCATCACGAGACCCGGCCTCCGCTCACGATCGGCGTCAAGGGACCGTGGGGCGCGGGCAAGACCTCCCTGATGCGGATGATCCAGGACCTGCTGGATCCCGGGGCCGCCGGCGACCGGCCCGCCCCGATCCATCTTCCGGGTTCCCGCGCGGACAGGGCCCTGACCAACGCCGAGGTGCTGGCCAGGGCCGGGCAGGGGCCGCGGGAGAGCAGCGGGCGGGCGGAACCCGGCGCCCTGGCCCTGCGACGGTCGGACTGGCGGCCGACGGTCTGGTTCAACCCGTGGATGTACCAGAGCGGCGAGCAGGTCTGGGCCGGGCTCGCCCACGAGATCATCAGTCAGGTCACCGAACGGCTGCCCCGCGCGGAGCGGGAACGGTTCTGGCTGGAGCTCAACCTGGCCAGGATCGACAGGGAGGCGGTCCGCAGGCGCGCCTACCACCTGGCGATGACCCGCCTGATCCCGGTCGCGCTGAGCCTGGTCGCGGCCCTGGTCCTCACCGGCGCCCTCCTCGCCGGCGCCGCGCTGCTCCCCGCGTTCGGCACCCTCCTCGACGGCGCCGCCGCCGTCATCGGCGCCGCCGGGTCGGTGGCCGTGGTGGGAGCGGGCGCCGTACGCCTGGCGAGATTCTTCGGCGAGTCGGCGGACAACGCGTTCCACGGGCTGGTCAGCCAGCCGGACCTGCTCACCCCCGGCGGGGCGGACGGATTCGCCGCCGAGGTCGCCGCCAACCCCGGCTACCGGTCCAGGACCGGCTTCCTGCACCTGGTGCAGACCGACATGCGGCAGGTGCTCGATCTGGTCGCCACCGAGGAGCGGCCGCTGGTGGTGTTCGTGGACGACCTGGACCGGTGCTCGCCCGGCACGGTGGCCCAGGTCATCGAGGCGATCAACCTGTTCCTCGCCGGCGAGTTCCCGAACTGCGTGTTCGTACTGGCCATGGAACCTGAGGTGGTCGTCGCGCACGTGGAGGCCGCCTATCCGGAGCTGATGGAGACGCTACGGGCCGACGGGCGGTCAGGACTGGGCTGGCGGTTCCTGGAGAAGATCGTGCAGTTGCCGCTGAGCGTGCCGCTGCTGGACGACGCCGACCGGCTGCCCGGCTTCGTGCGTGCGCTGCTGGGCATGCCCGAGGCCTTCGGCGCCGGAGAGGCCGCGACGCCCCGCGCCGCGGGAAGGGACGTGCCGGGCGGGCGGGGCCAGCCGGCGGGTGCGACCGCGCCTGCGGCGTACCGGGGTGTTCCGTCCTCGCGCGGGGCCGGGTCGCCGCCGCACGAGGACGGGTCGCCGCCGCCGGTGGCCGCACGGCGGTCGCACGGGACCGCACGATGGTGGCGCGGGGCCGTACGGCGGCCGTCACGGGCGGCGGCCGACGCATCGCCCGCCGCGGGCGGGCCGCACGCGGCGGGGCAGCCGGACCCCGAGCAGGTGAGCCGCCTGGAGGACGCGATCTGGGCGCTGCAGCCGACGGCGTCGAACCTCGACGAGGTGGCCCGGCGGGCGCAGGAGGCCCTGGGCATCGAGTGTTCCGACGCGATCAGCGGGCTGTGCTCGGCGACGCGCGAGGCGGCCGACCGGGTCTTCGACGACCTCTACAGCGACGAGAACGCCTACCGGGCGATCGAGTTCGTGCTCCCGGCCCTGACGTTCTTCAATCCCCGCGAGATCAAGCGCTACGTGAACGTCTTCCGCTTCTACTCGTTCCTGACCTACCGCCGCACGCTCGCCGGAGCGGCGCCCGCCTCGGACGGCGAGGTCGCCAAGCTCGCGGCGCTGACCATCCACTGGCCCCACCTGCTGTCACTGCTGGTCAAGGAGGTGGGGGAGGCGACCGTGCTGGAGGAGCTCGAACGCGCCGCGAGCACGGCCGGCGACCGGACCTGGGAGCGGACCGTCCACGAGACGGGCCTGGCCGATCTGGACGTTCCGGGCGGCGCCCACCTGGACGGCCTGCGTGACCTGCTCTCCACCCCCTACCCGGTGGCCGGCCTGGCCCGCCACCTCCTCTGAGCGCCGGCAGGGGCGAAGGACCCGCGCGAAGAGGCGCCCCGGTCCGTGGGGACCGGGGCGCCTCGCCACTGCCGGAGGTCCTAGCGCTGGGCTTCCATCATCCAGTGATACATCTCCATGCTCTGCGTGATCGAGATGAGGAGATCCTGGGTCACCGGGTCGGGCTCATCGGTGTCGAGGACGCGCTCGCGCATCCGGCCGACGATGAACCCGAGGATGTCGGTCATGGCGGCGACGACCTTGCCGTCGTTGATGTACCCCGTTTCCAGCTGCGACAGCTCCGTCGCCTTGGCAAGCGTGACCGACCTGCCGTCGGGGTTGATCCCGAGGGCCACCGCGCGCTCGGCGACAGAGTCCGCATGCTCCCTGGCCGCCGCGACGATCTCGTCGAGCTGCAGGTGCAGCGAGCGGAAGTTGTGGCCGATCACGTTCCAGTGGGCCTGCTTGCTCAGGAGCGACAGGTCGAGCATGTCGACGAGCGTTCCCTGGAGAGCGGTGGCGACGACCTTCTTTGCGTCCGGCTTGAGCGGGCTGGTGATTGCGGACATGAGGTGTACTCCCCCCTGTTTCGACCTCAAGGTATTCCGTTGAGCTCTAACGCCCCTACCCCCAAGACGGCCTTCTTATGTTGACACTGTCACGATAACAGTGTCACCATGAGTCCATGGAATGGACCATCGGCGAACTGGTGGAGCGAGCCTCCGCGGCGCTGGCCTCCGGCGCCCGGCTCAACGGGCGGGTCAGAGACGTGCCCAACGAGCGCCTGATCCGGTGGTATTCCACGATCGGCCTGCTCGACCCCCCGTCGGCCCGCCGAGGCCGCGTCGCCCTGTACGGCAGACGCCATCTGCTGCAACTCATCGCCGTCAAACGCCGTCAGGCCGACGGCCGGACCATCGCCGAGATACAGGCGGAGCTCGCCGGGGCGGCCGACCAGGTCCTGGAGACCATCGCCCGCCTCCCGGAGACACCGGCCGAGACGGTGGCCGAGACAGTGGCGACCAGGACTCCACGCCCCCGCTTCTGGGCCGAGCCCCCCTCCGCCCCGGCCGCACCGCCTTCCGCCCCGGCCGGACCTCCCCCCGCCGGGACCGCGCCGCTCCCCGTACCTCCTCCCGTCCCCGCCGCACCGGCCGCCGCGTCCGCACCGTCCCCCGCCGCGGCCTCGCCGCTCTCCGCCGTGGCCGGATCGGCCCCCGCCACCTCGACCACCGAAGAACCCCGGCCGTCCGCCCTGCCCGCGATCGTTCACGGCGTACGGCTGGCGACCGGCGTGACGTTGCTCCTCGACGGCGGCGGCCGTACCCCGTCGCCGGACGACCTCGCCGAGATCGCCGCCACGTCCGGAGCGCTCCTGGCGGTCCTGCGTGAACGCGGCCTCATCTCTCCGGAAGGAAGGCAATCATGATTACCTCGATCGCGACGCTACGGCCGGAGGAGTGCGCGCCGGTCCCTGACGCCGGGCTGGGAGCCCTCGTCACCGAGCGCGGCAACCTGCCGCTGGAGAGCGTGGACGTGACCGCCGCCGTGTCCGGGCTGATCGCCGGGGTCGAGGTGGTCCAGGGCTTCCGCAACCCCCACGACGTGGCGCTTGAGGCGACCTACGTCTTCCCGCTGCCCGACCGCGCCGCCGTGACCGCCTTCAGGATGGAGGCGGACGGGCGGGTCATCGAGGGGATCCTCAAGGAACGCGGCCAGGCCAGGGCCGACTACGACCGGGCGATCTCCCAGGGCAGGCGAGCCGCGATCGCCGAGGAGGACCGGCCGGACGTCTTCACCATCAGGGTCGGCAACATCGTGCCGGGCGAGCGCGTCACCGTGCACCTCACGCTCAACCAGCCGCTCCCCTACGAGGACGGCGCGGCCACCTTCCGCTTCCCGCTGGTCGTCGCCCCCCGCTACATCCCCGGCGCCCCGCTCGACGGCGAGCAGGCGGGCGCCGGCTGGGCGCCGGACACCGACGCCGTCCCCGACGCCTCCCGGATCACGCCTCCGGTGCTGCTGCCCGGGTTCCCCAACCCGGTCCGGCTCTCGCTCGCGGTCTCCGTCGAGGAGGCCGGGCTGGAGCTGCGCGAGGTCCGCTCCAGCCTGCACGTGGTCCGGGAGGAGGGAGCCACGGTCCGCCTCCAGCCGGGTGAGCGGCTGGACCGCGACTTCATCCTGCGGCTGTCGTTCGACGCCTCCACCTCCCTGGCCCTGACCCCCGACGGAGACGAGGGGACGTTCGTCCTGACCGTCGTCCCCGAGCCGGCGCGGGCCACGGCCAATCCCAAGGACGTCGTGCTGGTGCTCGACCGCTCGGGCAGCATGACCGGCTGGAAGATGGTCGCCGCCCGGCGCGCCGCCGCCCGCATCGTCGACACGCTCACCTCGGGTGACCGGTTCGCGGTGCTCTCCTTCGACAACGTCGTGGAGTACCCGGACGGGCTCGGCGAGGGACTGTCGGAGGCGTCCGACCGCAACCGCTACCGGGCCGTGGAGCATCTGGCCCGGCTGGAGGCGCGCGGCGGCACCGAGATGCTCACCCCGCTGGAGCGGGCCGTCACACTGCTCGGCGACTCCACCGGGGACCGGGTCCTGGTCCTCGTCACCGACGGGCAGGTCGGCAACGAGGACCAGATCCTGGAGCGGACCGGCGCCCGGCTGTCCGGGGTGCGGGTGCACACGGTCGGCATCGACAGGGCGGTCAACGCCGGGTTCCTGGGCAGGCTGGCCGGGCTCGGAGGGGGTCGGTGCGAGCTGGTGGAGTCCGAGGACCGGCTGGACGAGGCGATGGAGCACATCCACCGCCGGATCGGCGCCCCCCTGGTCACCGATCTGTCCCTCAAGGCCGACGGGCTCCACCTGATCCCGGAGTCGGTCAGCCACCTCGGCTCGATCTACTCCGGCGTCCCGCTCACCGTCCTCGGGCGTTACCGGGGCGAGGCCGGCGGGACGCTGACCGTGCACGGACTGGACGGAGCCGCCCAGCCCTGGGAGCGGCGGGTCGCGGCGACGGCCGTGGACAACCTCGCGGCGCGCGCGATCTGGGCGCGGGCCCGGCTGCGCACGCTGGAGGACCGCTACGCGAGCGGCGACCACTCGCTGGAGGGTGAGATCGTCGAGGTCTCGCTCAAGTACGGCGTGCTCTGCCGGTTCACCGCGTTCGTCGCGGTCGACAGCCAGGTGGTCGCCGAGGGCGGTCCCGGGCACAGGGTGATCCAGCCGGTGGAGGCGCCCAGCGGCTGGGAGAACCCGGTCGCCGCCGCGATGCCGATGACGCTGACCTCGATGGCCCAGGCGAGCCCGCCCGCTCCCGGCGGCCGTCCCGGAGGAGCGCCGGGCGCGGCGCCGAAGTTCGCGGCGAGCGGGATGGGGACCGGCGCACCGCCGGCCGCGACCGCCGGCGGCTTCGCCGGGCACGCCCGGATGATGCCCGCTCCCACGCGGTCGCCCCGGCAGGTCAGGCCGCAGGAGCCGTCCAGGGAGCAGCTCACCGAGGAACTGGAGCGGCTGCGCGCCGCCGCCTCCCTTCCGGCCGCCGACCGGCTGCGCCACCTGGAGGACCTGGGCAGCCGCCTCGCGGCCCTCGCCGTCCACCTGGGCGGCCACCGGGAGCTCGCGGCCCTGGCCGAGGACCTGCAGTCCGGCGGCGACGTGGACACCCTGTGGCGCCGGGCCGTCGAAGGCCTGGAGGCCCTGATCGGATCCGGGAGGCGCGGGCCGTTCTGGAAGAGGTGACCGCCCCGGCCTGGGGAGTGCACGCCACCCTGATAAGGGAGTGACTCCCCAGGTCGCCTCAATTAGGGTGCCGGAATGACTAGCCCGATTTTTGCCCTTTGTGATGAATATGTCTCTCGCTGGACGGCGCTTGATCCGGTCACCGCCGGAGCGGACGGCGTCGACGCCGAGTTCGCTGCGGCCACCGACTTCAGCCCGGACGGCGACGCCGCCCGCGCCTCCCTGATCGTCGAGACGCTGAGCGGGCTCGCCTCGCTGCGACCGGAGAACGAGGCGGACGTGCGGGCCGCGGCGCACCTGCGCGAGCGGCTGGAGGCCGAGCTCGCCTCGTACGAGATCGGCGAGCCGCTTCGCGCGGTGCAGGCGCCGTTCGGGTTGCTCTCCATGCTGCGCGACTCCGTGGACCTGCTGCCGCACGGCACGGACGACGAATGGCGCGACGTGGCGGCCCGGCTCGCGGCCGTCCCCGGCATGCTGGACGGCTGGCGGACGAGTTTGGAGACCGGCCTGGCCCAGGGGCTCAGCGCGGCCCGCCGCCAGGCGGTGGAGCTGGCCGCGCAGGCCGAGCTCTTCGCGAGCGGCTCCACCCACCGGGACTTCGTGGCGGGTTACGGCGACGGACCGGTCAGGGGCGAGCTGGAGGCGGGCGCCGCGTCGGCGCACGCCGCCTACGCCGAGGCCGCCCGCTACCTGCGTGAGGAGTACGCCCCGCGGGCGACGGAGACCGACGGGGTCGGCGCCGAACGCTACGCCGTGGCCGCCCGTATCAGCCTGGGCGACGACATCGACCTGCGGGACGCCTACGAATGGGGCTGGGCCGAGCTGACCCGCATCGAGACGGAGCTGGCCGCCGAGGCGGAGCTGGTACGGCCGGGCGCCTCGGTGGAGGAGGCGACCGCGATCCTCAACGAGACGCACTACGTCGAGGGCCGGGACGCCTATCTGGGCTGGCTGAAGGACCGTCACGACCAGGCGATCGACCAGCTGCACGGCGTTCACTTCGACATCGCCGAACCGCTGCGCACCGTGGACGTCACCCTGGCCCTCGGTTCGGCCTCGGGCGCGGCCTACTACACCTCCCCCAGCGAGGACCTGTCCCGTCCCGGCCGCACCTGGTGGCCGGTGGGCGACGACCGCAAGCGCTTCGAGGTCTGGAGCGAGCTGACCACCGTCTTCCACGAGGGCGTGCCGGGCCACCACCTCCAGCTCGGCACCACCCGGGTGGCCGGGGAGGGCCTGTCGCGCTTCGGCAGGAACTCCTGGGTGAGCGGGCACGGCGAGGGCTGGGCGCTGTACGCCGAGCGGCTGGCCGACGAACTGGGCTGGTTCGGCGAGCCGGGCACCCGGCTGGGCATGCTCGGCGCGTCGGCGCTGCGGGCCGCCCGGGTGGTCATCGACATCGGCGTCCACCTGGACCTGCCCCTTCCCGACGGTTCGCGCTGGAGCTTCGAGAAGGCGTGCGAGGTGCTGCGCGACCGGGGCCGTTGTGAGCCGCACCGCGTCCACGCCGAGGTGGTCCGCTACTTCGGCTGGCCCGCCCAGGCGATCTCCTACAAGCTCGGCGAGCGCGCCTGGCTGGCCGCCAGGGAGGAGGCGGCGCGGCGACCCGGTTTCGACATCAAGCGCTGGCACACCGCGGCCCTGGACCTCGGCCCTGTGGGCCTGTCCGGCCTGACGGAGGCCCTGCGCCGGATCGGCTGACCTTCGCCGGTGAAGGCGGTCACCTCACCGGTGACCGCCTTCACCGTTCCGCGCGCCGGAAGCGGCCGGGACGCGGGAGAACGGGTCAGTGCGTGAGCACACGCCTGTGGATGTCGGTGACGGCCTTACGGGCCGACTCCAGGGCGCCCGACTGCCAGGCGATCATGTAACTGAGCCAGTCACCGGCGAAGTGGACGTGACCGGCCGGCCGGTTGAGCAGCTGATAGGCGCCGGTGCGGGACGGCCAGCCGACCCAGGCGCCCTCGATGTGCGGCTGGAGCTTCCAGGCGACCGACACCGAGGAGGCCAGCTCGTCCCGGTACTTCGCGCCGTGGATCTTCATGCCCTGCTCGATCGCGCGCCTCTCCCTCTGGGCGTGCGGGAGCGCCGCGTAGGCGTCGGCGTTGGCGCCGTTGTGGTAGTAGCCGATGACGAGGCCGCGCCGCGTGCCGTACCCGTAGGAGGGGTACCACATGACGGACAGGTCGAGGTCGGTGTTGGTGATGCCGCCGTAGATGTTCTCGTCGGTCTCCCACCACCGGCGGCGGTATTCCAGGCCGATCTTGCCGGACGAGGTGACGGTCGGCGTGGCCAGGGCGGCCTGCACGTCGGGGCCCAGGTTGTGCGGGGTCCTGGCCAGGATGTGCGGGGGCATCGCGGCCACGCAGAAGTCCGCCTTGATCTTCCGCGTCCTGCCGTTGTGCTCCTGGTACTCGACCTCGACGCCGTCGGCCAGGTCGGTGATCCTCGTGACCTTCGACCTCAGCATGATCCTGTTCTTGCCGACCGCGGCGGCGATCGCCCTGGGGATGGCGTCCATGCCGCCGACCGGCTGAAACATCAGCATCGCCTGGTCATATCCGAACTCGAAGGAGAACCGCTGGCCGACCCCGCTGGCGAGCACTTCGGAGAGCGAGGGAACGGATCCCAGGGCGGTGCCCGGCTGCTCGCCCGCGCCGGGATCGACGCTGTGGCCCCGGCGCTCACCACCGGTGTAGGCGAAGCCGTTCGCCTTGGTACCGATGGCGCCGAAGCTCCTCAGGAAGGAGATGAGCCTCTCCTTGTCCTGCGCGGTCAGCTTGGCGTCGAGCGCGCCGCTGTCCGTGGCCGTGGAGAGCAGCTCGGAGATGTAGCCGTAGACATCCGACTTCGCGGTACGCCAGCGGACCGGCGTGGTCATCCCCGCCGCCTCGTTGAAGATGTACGACTGCGCGTTGGAGTTGGTGAAGACCTCCAGGGGGACGCCCAGCTCGCGGCAGTAGTCCATGGTGACCATCCACTGCGCGAGCCTGGCGGGTCCGGCGTTCATGTAGACGCCGTCAGAGAAGCGGGCGGTCTGGGTCGACCCGTTCAGCTCGGTGACCCTGTCGCCGCCCCTGATGGTCCAGTTACGGCCGCCGACCCGGTCCAGGGCCTCGATCACGGTGCAGTCATAGCCCGCCTTGCCCAGCTCGTAGGCCGTGGCCAGGCCCGCGATGCCCGCGCCGAGCACGACCACCTTCTTCGCGCCCCTGCCGGTGAGGGTGAAATCGGACGGCTGCGGTGGGACGAAGGCCGTACGGGTCGCCGCCTCGGCGGTGGGCGCGAGACCGAGCGCGCCCATCGTGGCGAAGAGTGCGCCGGCACCGCCCGTGGTGCCGACCGCTGTCAGAAAACCACGCCTGCTGTAACTCAAAGAAACCTCCAAGAGTTCTTGGAGGCAAGTGTGTGAGCGATCTATTGCGGAAGATCGACGATCACGTTCCGGCCATATTTCCCAGCAAAAATTCAGCTTTTCAGCTTAAAGCCCCCTTTTCCGGCCTGAATTGCTCAGGTTTGGCGTCGCAGCAAAGGCCGTCGCGGTGAACGCCGGGACCGCCCCCGCGGCCCCCTCCGGCCGCCGTCGGCGCGGGTCGTGACGCGGCGGAGGACCTCCGCCGGGGACGGCGGGCGCGGGCGATCCGTGCCGCCCCCGCCGGGGCGGCCGCATGGGGAAACCGGGTCCTTCGAGCCCTCCCGGTCCGCATAAGGTAGCGGCATGGTGATTCTGGACGGCGGGCTGGCCACTCATGTGGAGGCGCTCGGCGCGGACCTGCGGGACGAGCTCTGGTCGGCGAAGCTCCTGGTGGAGGATCCCGCGATGATCCGGCAGGCGCATCTCGACTACTTCGCCGCGGGGGCGGAGGTGGCGACCACCGCGAGTTACCAGGCGAGCATTCCGGCGTTCGTACGGCGGGGCCTGAGCCCCGGCGAGGCCGAGGACCTGATCCTGCTCTCCGTGCACCTGGCCGTCGAGGCCCGCGACGCCCACGGTTCGGGTACGGTCGCCGCCAGCGTCGGGCCCTACGGGGCCTATCTGGCCAACGGCGCCGAATACACCGGCGACTACGACCTCGACGAGGACGGCCTGACCGACTGGCACCGGGAGCGCTGGCATCTCCTGGCCGGCAGCGAGGCCGACCTGCTGGCGTGCGAGACCATCCCGTCCTACACCGAGGCCAGGGCGCTGAAGCGGCTGCTCGCCGAGACACCGGAGATGCGGGCGTGGGTGAGCTTCTCCTGCCGCGACGGAGAGCACATCAACGACGGCACCCCGCTGAAGGAGGCCGCCGCGCTGTTCGCCGGCGACCCGCAGATGATCGCGGTCGGCGTCAACTGCACGGCCCCGCGTCACATCCCCAGCCTGATCGGCCACATCAAGGGGAAGCCGGCGATGGTCTACCCGAACTCCGGTGAGCTCTGGGACGCCGCGAGCCGCACCTGGCTCGGACTGGCCGACCCGGTGGAGTTCGGTCAGGCCGCCGCCGAGTGGAACGCCGCGGGCGCGGCCTTCGTCGGCGGCTGCTGCCGCACCACCCCCGAGCACATCCGCCAGATCCGCGCCCATCTCACGGGACAGCCCACCGGCTGAGCACGTGACGGGATTCACCCCGGGCAGCGCGACAAGGGCTAGCCGCCTGGTCGAGCTGCAGCGGTGCGTCGCAACCCGCTGCGGATCCAGCTCTTGGAGGAAGACCTGACGCTGACCGATAAACGGGAGAACGCAGTAGTAACACCGAGATCTTGCGGCCCTCGATGATCGCGGGGGCGAGGGGCGTGGTCCGAGCCAAAAGTCGGACTCCAGCCCGAGCCACTCCCGGCTGACTGAACCCCCTACCAGGTGGAAACGAAGATGACAGCCCCCGCCTTCTTCAGAGGGCGGGGTCGAGGGCTATCTCTCGCCACCCAGGGTGACCAGATGCTGCACGCCCGTCACTCTGGGATGGCGTGCAGCCAGCTCGGTGACAAGCTTGCGAATGAAGGGACGCCGGATCTCGCCCGGAGCCTCACGGTGCGCAGCCAGCAATGCCCGAGCGGTCTCTTCCGGTCGGCCTGCCTGCCACCAGGCGCGCGCCATGTCGGTGTGCAGCCGCCCGCGCCGCTCGGCGGTGGGGAACTGCCCTGGGCTCAGCCGTCGGCCGACGTGTAGTGCCGCGCCCGCGTCGCCGAGGGACCAGTGGATCCCCACCCGGTAGAGCCCCACGCCGGCGGGGGTGACCGAGAACGGCTTGCCGGGGCGCACGGGCAGCCGCGCAGCGGCCTTCTCCGCGTCGGTGATCATATCCAGGGCGCGTTCCCTGTCGCCTGCCTGGGCAGTCGTGTATGCGCACGTGCACAGCATCTGCGCATACGCCGCGGCCTGGGCGGGCGTCGCCAGCCCCGTGGCCTCCAACCGGGACGCGGCATCCATCGTCACCCGATTGGCAATGGCGTGCCGGCCCTCGTGGCGCAGCACGATACTGAGCGATCGGGCGGCGGCGGCCGTCGCGATCGGCGATCCAGACAGCGTGGCGTAAGCGGTCGCACGATCCGCGGTGATCCTGCTCGCCGGGAGGCCAAGCTTGTTCAGCGCTTCCGTGGCCAGGCTGTAGCACAACGTCAGCCGTGCGTACCCGGCAGCGTCGTGGACCTCTTCGGCGTTGGCGTGCGCCACACTCATCAGCCGCGGGAGCCGGTCGATGAACGGAGCCAGGTCCCCGGCATCGAATAAGCGCCGCGCACGAGCCAACTGTGCGGCGACCTCATCGGCCGTCGGCGCCACCGGCGGGGGTGGCAGCACGGCCAGAGCGTCGTCGAGTGAGGCCAGCATGTGTGCCGGGATGGCGAACCCTGCAGCAGCCATAAACGTACGACGTCGCACTGGATCCTCCTCGGGCCGGCCTGCCGCCACGGTAACCGACGCCGGGCCGGAAAACCCGAGAGCAGCACCGAGAACGTCAGCAGGTATCTCCGCGGCTTCAGCGACACGCCGCAGCATGGGCAGGTCGTTCGACGCGCGCCGGCAGTTCTCCAGCCGGGAGATGGTCGAGGCCGAGTAGCCGGTGGCACGCCCGAGATCTCCTTGGCGCAATCCCTGGGCAAGGCGCGCAAACCTGATCATGCCGCCGACGTCCTTAGCCGCTATGAGGGCCCGGGCACGAGCCGAGTCCCATAGTGCATCGCGTGCGTTCATGGCGCGCTCCTGTGATCACACAGAGATACCTCAAGGCTACGCCGATGACCGCGATCAGCCAGGGCATTTGCGCAATCTGCACACGATGTGCCGTATCTGAATGCCGCGTATGAGGTGCCCGCCCAAGGGTGTGTCTTGGGACGACACATCAACCCCACCAAGGAGATGCCATGCAGATCGATGCGGCTGACCTCGGGCTGGAGTGCCGCGAATGGACTCCGGTGATCGACCAGCACGCCTCATGGCTGGCAGTGAACCCGATCCAGGGCTGCCCCAAGAAGTGCACCTACTGTTTCTTGAACCAGAGGCGGCAGACCCGGGTCGCTCCGGTCCAGCTCCACACTCCCGCCGAAACCGTTCGGATGCTGCTGGACTCCGACCTGTACAGCCCCGAACGCGCCGTCGCCCTGTTCACCTGGACCGACGTCATGGCCGTGGCATCCAACCGCGCCTACCTCGCCGAGCTGCTACGCGAGTTCGTCCGCGTGAACCTGCCGAACCTGATCGTGCTGATCAGCAAGTGCCGATTTCCCGCCGGCACGATCGAGGCCATCACCACAGCGATGGCGGCCGGGCTACGCGTCATCGCCTACCTCAGCTACTCCGGACTCGACTCGGCGATCGAGGTCGGCGTCCGGCATGAACAGATCCGCGACAACTTCCCGGCGCTGCACGCCGCGGGAATCCCGATCGTGCACTACTGGCGGCCCGCGTTTCCGGCGGTCACCACCGAGGAGATCATGACCCGGGTGCTGGACACCGCCGCCAGATACGCCACCTGCACCATGGCCGCCGGCCTGAAAGTCGAACCCGAGGCCCTCGACCGGCTCGCCCAGCTGTGGCCCGCGCTTGCCACCGCACCGGGGGTGACCGAGGCCGAGGGCGTATACCCCGAGGCGTTCTGGGAGTTCATCCACCACACCGGCGACCGGCACCCCGACCACCCGGTGTTTCACACCAACTCGTGCGCGCTGGCGTACGTGCTGAGGGATACCGACCGGTTCGGCGTGTACGGCGGGCAGGTCTGCACAACCCGTAACCGCTGCCCGCAAGCCCAGCGGGCACGATGCGCCGCTGCGGCGACCGCGACCGTTCCCGGCCACGCCGCGATCTCCGCGGCCCTGTCCCGGCGCGGTCTGGCCGGGGCCGCGTTCGACATCCTGCCGGAGCGGCGCGAGCTGGTCATTCACGCCGCGGTCGCCAACCGTTTGGTGTCCGCCCTCACCCAGGATCTTGGTGTGCGGATCAGCGTGGCGGGCCAAGGGCCGGACGCCTACTGGAGCAGCGGCACCTCAGGCGCCCGTCCTCTGATCATCAAGGAGGACCATTCATGATCGGTAACCATGAGTTGGCGGAAATGATGGAGCAGACCCGGCAACTACGCCGAGGGTTCGCCCCTACCGCGCCCCGAGCCTGGGACGCGGCCACCGCCGGTGCCGAGCTCGCGGTGCAGCTAGGGCACCTGGCGTTGTGCGTCGCCCGCCGCCACGGCATCAACATGTCCGCCTACGACGACCCGGGCAGGCCGATCAACGACATCGGCGACGAGCTCGCCGATGTCACCTTAGCGACCCTCAGCATCGGCGTCCTGGCCGATGAATCACCCACCTCGATCCGCTCCTCCCACTCGGCCGCCTCGGTGATCGAGGCGCTGCTGATGCTTCTGGTCTGCGCGGGACAAGCCGCAGAAGCCGGGCTGATCAGCGCCGGCTACCGGCACCAGCCCACCGGATCCCCGCCGCCCGTCCCCGACGCGTGCGCGACGACCCTGCAGACCGCCGACCGGCTCGCCGAGCTGCTCGGCCTGGACCTGCCGGAGCAGTTCCAGGCGATGTACGCCGACGCCAACCGGTTCCTGCGCTCCCACCAGAGCGGAGACCAGACATGACGTTGCTCCAACGCCTCGGCGACGGCCAGGTCCTCAAGCTCATGAGCGCCTCCCACAGCACTCCGATCCACCGGCTGACCCCCGACGACGTCCAAGCCCTCCACCTCGGCCGCTACATCGAGAAGCTGCGCGCGGTCGGAGTTCGGCTACCCACCGACGTCAGGATCGTGAAGTCCGGGCAGCGGCCCGCGGTTCAGCATCGATGGATTTCCGGAACGCCGCTGCCCGATCTGGCCGCAACTCACCCGGTCGTGTTCACATCAGCCGTACGGCAGATCGCCGCGTGGGCCAAAGCCCTCGATTCCAGCGGGGCCCGCCTGGACACCAATCTGGCGAACTTCGTCATCAACCCTGACGACGGCCTCGTCTGTATCGATGTGCTGCCGCCGCTGCTGACCGATCTGCGGCCCCCCGAGTACGACGACTGGCAGCGCCTGTTTGGCGGATTGTGCTACGACACCGACGTCACGGTGTGCGCGCTGGCCGGCTACGCGGCCCGTGCCCTCCTGGCCGTGCACGGTGCCGGCGCCATCCACGCCGACGCTCTCGCGAACCTGTGCCCCGGTCACGACAACCCGGATCGGTTGCCTGTCCACTGGTTCCACAGCCGGCAAGAGGCCGCGCTGGCCGCGCTACGCGGCGAGATTCCCCCACGGACCGTGTTGGAGGCGTTCACCGCCACGTCGGTCCTGCGGCTGCGCAACACCCCGCCTGCCGCCCGTCAGGCACGCATCGACGCCGGCCTGTCGGCGATGCGCCGCCTCGACCCGAAAGGCGGCCTGTGAACACGCACATCGACCTGACCTGCCACGCCGGTGACGTCCCGCTCACCGTGATGAGCACCCCCGCCGACCATGACGCCCTGGCCCGGCACTTCACCGATTACCTGGCCGATCGCATCGGAGAACTTCAGCTACCCGGCCATCAGATTCATGTGCACACCGACCCCGGCCTGTTTCGCACCGCCATGGCGACCTTCACCGACCTGGCGGTAACCACGGCGCAACCGGTTCCCGGGGTCATCCTCAGTGAGGGCCGCATCGGCACCGCGGGCCGCTGCTACACCGTGGCGTCGGACGTGCTCGAAGGACGGCCCGGAGCGTGGGCCGTACAGATCGAAGGGCCCGTCATTGACCTGTACGTGGCCGAACAGACCGCCGCCCCGAAGTACGCGCTGCGCGTGATCCGCGAGGTGATGTTGCGAACCTACGAGTCCGCCGGCGGAATCGTCTTCCACGCCGCCGGGCTCGACATCGCCGGCCGCACGGTGATGATCTGTGCGAACCGCGGCGCGGGCAAGACCACCACGCTCGCGGCGCTTCTTCATGGGCTCGGCGGCCGAGGATCGCTCCTGTCCAACGACAGGCTGATCATCCACGAGCAGCGGCGAGTTGTCGCCATACCCCTCCCGGTCCCGGTCGCCCGCGGCACCCTGGAGGCGTTTCCCGAACTCTTGGCCGCGGTGCCTGCGGGCGAGGCGGACGCTCTTCCCCGCCGGTTCGGCACGCGAGACAAGACCGCCTTGTCCGCGCGGACATTCGCCACCGCGTTCGGTTCCCGCCTGGTGCCCGGGTCGGCCTTGCAGATCCTTCTCGTCCCTCGCCTCACCGACACCGACCACCCTCCGCAGGCACGTCGTCTCGCCCCGGCCGAGGCCCTCCAGGTCCTGACGGAGGCGTGCTTCACCCCGGCGGATGAGTTCTGGCGGCCCTGGCTGATCCATCGCACCCTCGACGACGCCGAGCTGGCCAAGGCCGCAAGGGCTGCCTGCGCCCGCCTCGCCGTCTCCGTGCCCTGCTTCCAGGTGGAGTACGGAGTGCGCGGCCCGATGAGCCGCTTTCACCATGTCCTGGCCGACCTGATCGGAGATCTCCTGTGACCCGCCTGCCTCAGCGCCCGTCGTGCCCGGCGGTAGTGACCGCCGCCGGGCACGGAACCCGATTCCAGCCTTTCAGCACGTGGGTTCCCAAGGAGATGCTGCCGATCGGCTCCGAACCCGCCCTCGGCCACGTCATCACCGAATGCCTGGCGGCCGGCGCGGACCTGGTCCACGTCGTCACCCGCCCCGGCGACCAGATCATCCCCGCCTACATCGGCGGCCTGCGCCAGGCAGGGCTCCCCGTGAAGGCGACCCCCGAGGACCTGGCCCACGGGTACGGCAACGCCGCCCCGCTGCTGACCCTGGCTGAAGAGTTGGCCGACTGCGACCTGTTCATGGTCGCGTTCGGTGACGATGTCCTCCTCGGCGGCGCCCCCGGCACGGACCTGGCCGCCATGCGCGAGCAAGCCGGGAAGGGAGCGGATTTCGTCATTGCCGCTCAACTCATCGACCGCGCCGACATCAGCTCGTTCGGGATCGTCGACCTGACCGAACCCGGCGGGGACCGGGTCAGCGGGATCCGGCAGCGGCCCGCCCCGGCGACCGTCGACGAACCCCTCGCGCTGGTGTCGCGTCTGGTACTGCGCCCGTTCGTCCTTCACCAGCTCATCGCGCGCCCGGAGGCCCGCGGTGAGGTCGACCTCGGCCTTGCCGTCGGAGAACATGCCCATACCGGTGATGTACGTGTACGGAGACTTTCCGCGGACTGGGTTACCGTCGGAGAGCCCCGCCGTTACGCGGACGCGCTCACCCGTCACTGGCGCGACTACACCCCGCTACCGGCGCACTCGCGGGCAACGCCCTGATCACCCCCGCTGTGCCGTCTGGGAGGACAGCATGCTCGTCGACATCTACACCGACCGCAACAAGCACATCGGCGTCGAGGACAAGAAGGCCGCGCACGAGAGGGGGCTATGGCACCGCACGTTCTCCTGTTTGGTCGTCAGCCCCTCCACTCAGACCGTGCTGCTCCAGAAGAAGCAGCCGGGTCGCTACGTCTTCGACCGGCCTGACCACGCCGATTTCACCGTCGGCGGCCACTACGAAGCCGGTGAGAGCATCGCCGACGGCGTCCGGGAGATCCGGGAAGAACTCGGCCTCGACGTCGACTACAAGGAACTGCAGCCGCTGGGAATCCGCCAGACCGCCGTCGCCTTGGCCCCGAAATGGATCGAGCGTGAGTTCCAGTACTGGCACCTCCTGGCGCTGCCGCTCGGCCTGGAGGAGATCCCACTCGACGACGCCGAGGTTTCCGGGCTCGTACAGATCGGTCTCGATGACGCGATTGCGCTCGCGGCCGGCGACCGTAGCGAGGCCCCGGCCCGCTACCTGATCCGCTCAGGAGATGGCCGCGAATATCGGGACGCGACGCTGACCCGAGAAGACCTCGTGCCCGGTTACCTCGACGAGGACTCCGATCGGCTCTACCTGCGGCTGTTCATCGCCGCGCACCGCTACCTGCAAGGCGAGCGCGACCGCCTGTTCTGGTGACCATGGAAAGGACCGATCGCTGATGTCCTTTAGTACGGGCCGTTCGATCGCCGTTGTTCTCGGCACCCGACCAGAGATGATCAAACTGTCGGTGCTGATCGCTCTGCTCGGGGACCAAGCGCGCGTGATCCACACCGGCCAGCACTACGACCCAACGATGACGGGCGAGGCCGCTTCCAGCGTCCACCGCCCCCACCTGCAAATGAGAGTCGGTGGCCAGCACCGCGGCGTCCAGATCGGCGCCGCTACCGCCCAACTCACCCAGGCGTGGCACGACGACCCGCCCGCGGCGGTCATCGTGCAAGGTGACACCAACGCGGCCCTGGCCGGCGCCCTGGCCGCCAACGCCGTACAGGTCCCGCTCATCCACGTGGAGGCGGGACTGCGCAGCCACGACCGCGCGATGCCCGAAGAGCACAACCGCATCGTCATCGACCACCTCGCCGACCTGTGCTGCGCGGTGACGTCGCAGAATGTCGCGAACCTATGGGCCGAAGGCATCCCCGACAGCCGGATCGTGCTGACCGGCAACCCCATTGTGGAGGCAGTCCATCTGGCGGAGAGAGATCATGCCGCAGCGCTGCGCCTCACCGCTCCGTTGGGCGGCGGACCATACGCGGTGTCCACGCTGCACCGGCCGGAAAACGTTGATGATCCCGACCGGCTCCGCCGCATGCTGGCCAGCCTTGCCGCGCTTGACCTGCCGGTTCTGCTGGTGATTCACCCACGTACCCGGCAGCGAGTGCAGCAGTTCGGCCTCGGCGACCTCTTGGCCCAGTTGCACGTCGTCGATCCACTCAGCTACTCGGCGTTCCTCGCGGTCGCCGAACAAGCCTCCTTGTTGATCTCCGATTCAGGAGGGATCCAGGAGGAAGCCAGCATCCTGGGGGTTCGCCTGCTCGTGTTGCGCCGATCCACCGAACGCCCAGAAGCCCTGAACGCGGACTGCGCGTTGATTCCCCAACCCGAGCAGCTCCCCGTGTTCGCCCGGTCGATGGCCCAACTGGGTAAGCCAGCGATGGGCGTCACCCCGTTCGGGGACGGGCGGGCTTCCGCGCGCATTGCGGATCTCACCGAAATGCTTGCCATGAGCGCGCCCTGACAGACCTGTGCAACCCGGGCTGGGGCTGCGCCGATGACCGAGCCGGCCACCAGAGCGGTACAGAGATCTGCACGCCTCTTCATATCGACCGCCGCCCCGCGAATGCTGTGCTCGACCCCGTCGAATATGGCCGCGGTCATGGCACCGTCAGCCTGTACCGCACCGGCCTCATACCGCCTACCGCGCCGGTCGCGTGAACGCCCGTGCGGCCGGTACCGCGGCGTCCGCCCGAGGCTCGTAGCGCTCCAGCCGCTGGGTGCGGCGGATCAGGGCTCGCAGGTCCGCGAGGGTGCCGGAGATCGCGCCGTCGGCCCTGGCCTGGACGAGGACGTTGCCGATCGAGGTGGCCTCGACCGGCCCCGCGACCACGGGAAGGCCGCAGGCGTCCGCGGTGAGCGCGCAGAGCAGGGCGTTGCGCGACCCTCCGCCGACAATGTGGATCACGTCCACCTCCTGCCCGGTGAGCCGCTGGGCGTCCCGCAGGGCCGCCCGGTGAGCCAGCGCGAGGGAGTCCACCACGCAGCGGACGATCCGGGCCCGGGTCTCCGGGACCGGCTGGCCGGTGCGGCGGCAGAAGTCGGCGAGGCGTCCCGGCATGTCCCCCGGCGGGTGGAAGACCGGATCGTCGGCGTCCACCGTCGACCGGAACGGCGCCTCCTCGGCGGCCTGTGCCAGCAGTGCCTCCAGATCGACGCGCTCGCCCCCGGCCTCCCAGACCCGGATGCACTCCTGCAGGAGCCAGAGGCCGGTGACGTTGCGGAGGTAGCGGACGGTGTCGTCGATGCCGGCCTCGTTGGTGAAGTTGGCCCGCCGCCCCTCCTCGCTGATCATCGGCTGGTCCAGCTCGACGCCGACCAGTGACCACGTGCCGCAGGAGACGTAGGCGAACCGCTCGCCGTCGGCCGGGACCGCGGCCACGGCCGAGGCCGTGTCGTGCGAGCCGACCGCGATGACCGGGGTGCCCACCGGCAGCCCGGTCTCCGCCGCCGCCTCCGCCGTCAGCGGGCCGATCACCTCACCCGGCCGCCGCAGCGGCGCAAGGATCTTCGAGGCGGGACCGAGGCCGCCCGCCAGGACGGCGTCCCACTCGCGGGACGCGGCATTGAGGAGCTGGGTGGTGGAGGCGTTGGTCAGCTCCGCGCCGATCTCGCCGGTCAGCCAGTACGCGATCAGGTCGGGGATGAGCAGCATCGTCGTGGCCGAGGCCAGCCGGGGTTCGGCGGCCAGCTGGTGGATGGTGTTGAACGGCTGGCGCGCGATGCCGGTGCGGGCGTAGAGCTCCTCGAACGGGACCCGGCTGCCCGCCTTCTCGGTGCGGCCGTCCCGGTAGTGCACCGGGTTGCCGAGCAGCGCGCCGCGCTCGTCCAGCAGCCCGTAGTCCACCGCCCAGGAGTCGACCCCGATCCCGTCCACCGGGCCGGCGGCCCGCAGACCGTCCAGCACCCCCCGGTAGATCCGCAGGATGTCCCAGTACAGCGTGCCGCCCGCCCGTACGGGCACGTTCGCGAACCGGTGCACCTCGTGGAGGTCCAGCGTGCCGGGGCCCACCTCGGCGACGACGACCCGCCCGCTGGAGGCGCCCAGGTCGACGGCCGCGTACCGCCTCATCGCAGGAACGCCGCGGCCACACCCGCGTCCACCGGGATGTGCAGGCCCGTGGTCTGGGTGAGCTGGGTGAGCTGGAAGACGGCGGCGGCGATGTGCTCGGGCAGCACCTCGCGCTTGAGCAGGGTCCGCTGGGCGTAGAACTCGCCGAGCTTCTCCTCCTCCACGCCGTAGACGGCCGCCCGGTTGGCGCCCCAGCCGGAGGCGAAGATCCCGGATCCGCGGACCACGCCGTCGGGGTTGATCCCGTTGACCCGGATGCCGTGCCCGCCCAGCTCGGCGGCGAGCAGCCGGACCTGGTGCGCCTGGTCGGCCTTGGCCGCGCCGTAGGCGACGTTGTTCGGACCGGCGAAGACCGCGTTCTTGGACGAGATGTAGACGATCTCCCCGCCCAGCCCCTGCTCGATCATGACGCGGGCGGTCTCGCGGGAGACGAGGAACGACCCGCGGGCCATCACGTCGTGCTGCAGGTCCCAGTCGGCGAGCGTGGTCTCCAGCAGGGAGCGCGACAGCGACAGCCCGGCGTTGTTGACCACGAGGTCCACCCCGCCGAAGGCCAGCACCGCCTGCCGTACGGCCTCCGCGACCTGCTCCTCGGAGGTCACGTCCACCGCCACGGCGAGCGCCGTCTCGCCCAGCTCGGAGGCCACCTTCTCGGCCGCCGCGAAGTCCCGGTCGGCCACGACCACGCACGCGCCCTCGGCGGAGAGCCTGCGCACGGTCGCGGCGCCGATGCCGGATCCGCCGCCGGTCACGAACGCGATCCGGGTCGCCAGCGGCTTGGCCGGGGGCATCCGGCGGAGTTTGGCCTCCTCCAGGTCCCAGTACTCGATGCGGAACTTCTCCGACTCCTCGATCGGCGCGTAGGACGACACCGACTCGGCTCCGCGCATCACGTTGATCGCGTTGACGTAGAACTCGCCCGCGACCCGGGCGGTCTGCTTGTCCTTGCCGAAGGAGAACATGCCCACGCCGGGGACCAGCACGATCGCCGGGTCCGCGCCGCGCATCGCGGGCGAGCCGGGGACGGCGTGCCGGGCGTAGTAGGCCGCGTACTGCTCCCGGTACAGGGCGTGCAGCTCGCGCAGCCGTACGGTCACCTCCTCCAGCGGCGCGTCGCCGGGCAGGTCGAGGACCAGCGGCGCGACCTTGGTGCGCAGGAAGTGGTCGGGGCAGGAGGTGCCGAGCGCGGCCAGGCGGGGGTGCTCGGCGCGCGACAGGAAGTCCAGCACCTCGGCGGTGGCGGTGTAGTGGCCCACCTGCGGCAGGTCCGTCGAGGCCAGGCCGCGGATCAACGGGAACAGCGCGGCCGCCCGCTCCCGCCGTACGGTCTCCGGCAGCGCCTCGTGGATCACCGGGCCGAACGGGTCGGGCCTGCCGTGTTCGGCCAGGTAGGTCTCGGCGGTGCGGATGATGTCCAGGGAGTTGGCGGCGCACTCGGCCGAGGTGTCGCCCCAGGCGGTGATGCCGTGCCCACCGAGAACGCAGCCGATCGCCCGCGGGTTGGCCGCCTTGATCGCGGCGATGTCCAGGCCGAGCTGGAAGCCGGGCCGCCGCCACGGCACCCACACCACCCGGTCGCCGAAGATCCGCACCGTGAGCTCGGGGCCGTCGGCGGCCGTGGCGATCGCGATGCCCGCGTCGGGGTGGAGGTGGTCCACGTGCGCGGCGTCCACCAGGCCGTGCATCGCGGTGTCGATCGACGGGGCCGCACCGCCCCTGCCGTGCAGGCAGAAGTCGAACGCGGCGACCATCTCGTCCTCGCGCTCCACCCCCGGATACACCTCGGCGAGTGCCCGGAGCCGGTCCAGCCGCAGTACGGCCAGCCCGCCCTCGGTGAGCGTCCCGAGGTCTCCGCCCGAGCCCTTCACCCACATCAGCTCGGTGTCCGCCCCGGTCACCGGGTCGGGGGCCGAGCCCTTGGCCGAGGTGTTGCCCCCCGCGTAGTTCGTGTTACGCGGGTCCGAACCGAGAGCGCGCGACCGCTGGAGAAGCTCCTCAACAGCCGAATTCATGACATCTCCCACTCACTAGTTGCTTGCCTTCCACAGGCGCCGAGGAACGGCGCACTCCATCCCGCCGCGACCGGCCCCTACCTGAGACCGGGTGCCGGTGTCGGTGCCGCGTGAAACCCGGGCGCGGGCGGCCCGCACCCGGGACGCCGGATCCGGGCGACCCCGGTCCGGGTGATCCGAGCCCGGATCCACCGGGCCACGGGCGTCAGGCGCCCCAGCCGGCGGGGGCGCCGCCGACCCGCTCATCACGGACCCTCTCGAAATACCCCGACCGGCCATACGCCGCCATCGGATCGGGATCCACCCCCATCTCCTCCCGCACCTGCCCCAGCAACGGCCGCACATCGGTGTTGTACGCATCCATCACCACCGCGTTGGCCCCCAGCACATCCCCCGCCGCCTGCGCCACCGCCAACGCCGCCCGATCCACCAGCAACGCCTTCGCCGTGGCCTCCTGCACATTCATCACCGACCGGATCTGCCCCGCGATCTTCGGCTCGATGTTGTGACACTGATCCAACATGAACGCCACATTCGCCTCGGCGTCATACCCACCCCCGCCGATCACCTCGAACATGATCCGAAACAACTGGAACGGATCCGCCGCCCCCACCATCAGATCGTCATCGGCATAAAACCGCGAGTTGAAATCAAACCCACCCAGCTTGCCCTCCCGCAGCAAGAACGCCACGATGAACTCGATGTTGGTGCCCGGCGCGTGATGGCCGGTATCCACCACCACCTGCGCCTTGTCGCCCAACCGCAGGCAATGCGCGTACGCCGTGCCCCAGTCCGGCACATCACTGACATAAAACGCCGGCTCGAACAACTTGTACTCCAGCAAGAACCGCTGATGCGCCCCCAGCCGGGCATACACCCGCTCCAGCGCCTGCGCCAGCCGATCCTGCCGGGAGCGAATGTCGTCTTGCCCCGGATAGTTGGTGCCGTCGGAAAACCACAGCTTCAACGTCGCTGAGCCGGTGGCATCCATGATGTCCACGCACTCCAGCAGGTGATCGAGCGCCCGCGCCCGCACCTTCGGGTCCGGGTTGGTCACGCTGCCCAGCATGTAGGCGTCGTCTTGGAAGACGTTGGAGTTGATCGCCCCGATGCCCACTCCCAGCTCCGCCGCTCGCGCGGCCAGGTCGGCGTAGTCGGCCACCCGGTCCCACGGGATGTGCAACGCCACGGTGGGGGCCACCCCGGTGAAGCGGTGCACCTGCGCGGCGTCGGCGAGCTTCTCATACGGATCCCGGGGCACTCCGGCCTGGGCGAAGACCTTGAAGCGGGTGCCGGAGTCACCGAACGCCCAGGACGGTGTCTCGATGCGCTGCCGCCGCAGCAAATCCTTGATCATTGAAATCCCCCAACCCAGGCTGCACACGAACTTTGTATAAAACGTTTTAAAGGACCGATGACGAAGCTACGCGGGACACATAGCACTGTCAACGCCTCCCCATGTGGTTACGGGATTGATACGTTTTTATCCGTAACGACCCGTGCGTCGACAGCGACGGCGGCTCCTCCGGAGGCCGCTGGAAACCGTCGCAACGAGGCCAATGACGCCGGCGGCACCACCCGGTACCCTGTTACGACGACCGCACGGGTTATCCGACAGTGACCGGGCACCTCCGCACCACGGGAAGATCGCTCGCCGGACGACCGGTGTCGCCACGCGAATCACAGCCGGACGCCTTGACCCCACCGGAAGGCCACCTGCCGGTCGCGCACCGGCGACCATGATCGCCATCCCGCCCGAGCGCTCCCCGACGATCAAATCGTTTTATACCTAAAAGCGGTGGCTGGACCTGCCGGGCCAAAAGTACCGGCACCTTACTGGCGCCCACGTGGTTGTTACGTTTTAATCTGTGCACATGAGTTCGGTGAGCATCAAGGAAGTCGCGGCACGGGCCGGAGTCTCCCCCGGCACGGTGTCCAACGTGCTCAACCGCCCCGAGAAAGTCGCCGAATCCACACGCCTCCGGGTCGAGGAGGCCGTACGCGCCCTCGGGTTCGTCCGGCACGGCTCGGCCTCCAGCCTGCGGGCCGGCCACAGCCGCACGGTCGGCCTGTCGGTCATCGACATCGGCAACCCGTTCTTCACCGACGTGGCGGCGGGCGTGGAGGAGGTGGCCAGCGAGCTCGGATACGCGGTGATCCTGGGCAACTCCTCGGGAGACCGGCTCAAGGAGGAGCGCAACCTCCTGGTCTTCGCCGAACAGCGCGTCCGCGGGGTGCTCATCACCCCGGCGGGAGCGAACCTCGACAAGCTCAACCAGCTCAAGGACCGCGGCATCAGCGTGGTCCTGGTGGATCACCCGGCGGAGCGGGCCGACCAGTGCTCGGTCGCGGTCAACGACGTCACCGGTGGCTCCCTGGCCGTCTCCCACCTGCTGGCCTCCGGGGCCGACCGCATCACCTACGTCACCGGCCCCCTCACGATCCGCCAGTGCGCCGACCGGCTGATCGGCGCCGAACGGGCGCTGGCCGCGGCGGGTCACGACCCCGGGGAGACGTTGGAAGAGCTCCCGATGAGCGCGATGAACGCCAGGTCCGGGCAGCAGGCGGCCGAGAAGCTGATCGCCGAGGGACGGCTGCCGGACGCCGTGTTCTGCGCCAACGACTTACTGGCCCTCGGCATGCTGCGCGGGCTGCTCCAGGCGGGCGTCCGGGTCCCCCAGGACATCGCCCTCATCGGCTACGACGACATCGACTTCGCCTCGGCCTCGGCGGTCTCGCTCAGCTCGATCCGGCAGCCGACCCATCGGCTCGGCCGGGTCGCCACCGAGCTGCTGCTCGACGAGTGCGACAACCCGGAGTCCCACGCCCACCAGCAGATCATGTTCCAGCCAGAGCTGATCATCCGCGAGTCGACCCGCTGACCTCCTGCGCGGCGGCGTCCGGAGCACCCGGCCGAGGTCCGCTCCGGTGAATCCCGCGACGAGGCGGGCGTCCGGGCCGAACTAGGCTTAAGACAGTGACCGAACCCGTCGACCCCGATGTCGATCTCACCGATACGCGCCAGCGCCGCGAGCTGCGCCGCTCGCACTACGGCGTACTCGCGGTGATCGCCGCCGGCGGCGCGATCGGCACGGGCGCCCGCTACGGCGCCGGCCTGATGTGGCCGACCGCGGGCGGCTCCTTCCCGTGGACCACGCTGGGCGTCAACGCCTCCGGGTGCCTGGTGATCGGGATCTTCCTGGTGGTTCTGACCGAGGCCAGGACGGCGCCGGCCTGGGTCCGGCCGTTCTTCGCCACCGGCGTGCTGGGCGGCTACACCACCTTCTCCACCTACTGCGTGGACATCGAGCGCCTGGTCTCCGGCGGCCAGGCGGGTCTGGCCCTGAGCTACCTGGCGGCGACGGTCGCCGCGGCCCTGGTTGCGGTGACGGCCGGCGCACGGATCACCCGCCGGCTCCTGGCGCCGAAGACCACGAGGAGAGCATGATGACCCTGTCCGGACGAACCTTGCGGTTGACGATCCTCGTCGACGACACCGACACCTGGCATCACCGCCCCATGTACACCGAGATCGTGCACCGCGCCCACGTCGCCGGGCTGGCGGGGGCATCGGTCTTCCGCGGCGTCGAGGGCTTCGGCGCCACCCAGATCGTGCACACCACCCGGCTGCTGTCGATGACCGACGACCTGCCGGTGTCCATCACGATCATCGACACCGAACAGAGGATCCGCGCCTTCCTGCCCCAGCTGGACGACCTCCACATCGAGGGGCTGGCCGTCCTGGACGAGGTCGAGGTCGTTCACCACCACCGCGGCGGGCAGGCGACATGAACTGGCTGCTGGTGCTGGTCGGCGGCGCCGTCGGAGCGCCGCTGCGCTATCTGACCGACCGGACCGTGCAGGCCCGCCACGACACGGTCTTCCCCTGGGGCACCTTCGCCGTCAACGTGGTCGGCTCGCTGATCCTGGGCGCCCTGACCGGTGCGGTGCTGTCCGGGGCCGCGGGCACCGGCGTGCAACTGCTCCTGGGCACCGGCTTCTGCGGGGCGCTGACCACCTATTCGACGTTCTCCTACGAGACGCTGCGGCTGGCCGAGACCGGCGCGATGTTCTTCGCCGTCGCCAACGTCGTCGCCTCGGTCGTCGCCGGCCTGGGGGCGGTGTTCATCGGTCTCACCCTCGCCCAGGCGATCTTCGGGTGAGCCTCTCTCGGCGGGCCGGCCTAGGGATGGGGACGCTTGACGGCCTTCTTGGCGGCGCGGGCCGCATCGACCTTGGCACTCGCGGCGTACTTGTCGACGTACTCCTGGCCGGAGAGCTCCATCAGCGCGTACATGATCTCGTCGGTGACGGCGCGCAACACGAGCCGGTCCTCCTCCATCCCGTAGTAGCGGGAGAAGTCCAGAGGCTTGCCGAACTTCACCCCGGGACGGATGCCCAGCTTGGGGAGGGCGTGGCCGGGAGGCATCATCTCGAAGGTGTTGACCATCGCCCACGGGATCACCGGCACGCGGGACTCCAGCGCCAGCCGGGCCACACCGGTCTTGCCCTTGTAGAGGCGGCCGTCGGGGGAACGGGTGCCCTCGGGGTAGATGCCGAGCACCTGGTTCTCGTTCAGGATCCGCTTGCCCGTACGGAGTGCCGCCTCGCTGGCCTTGCCACCGGATCTGTCGATGGGGACGGTGCCGACGCCGCTGAAGAAGGCCTTGCTGAGCAGACCCTTGACGCCTCGGCCCGTGAAGTAGTCGGACTTGCCGAGAGAGATCACCTTGCGCCGGAGGAAGAGCGCCCCGAAGAAATGGTCGGCGAACGACAGGTGGTTGCCGGCCAGGATTACCGGCCCGTCCTTCGGGACATTCTCCACACCCTCCGCCCACGGGCGGAAAATGAGATGGAGTAGGGGCCCGAGGATGGCCTTCACCACCCAGTAGAACACTCGATGCTCCTTCGATTGACAGGTGAGGACCTGGAATTATCCTCCCACCTCACGTCCCGACCACCTACACCCTCAAACCACACAAATCGACCTCTCGCAAAATACCGCCCAGTCGTGCGACGATCGGGCGAACCAAAGGAGCCGCGATGCCAGTGATGCCCGGTGCGGAGCCGTACCACCATGCGGGAGGACCGATCGGGGTTCTGCTCTGCCATGGATTCACCGGGTCGCCGCAGTCGATGCGTCCGTGGGGTGAATACCTGGCGCAGGCGGGCATGACGGTGGCGCTGCCCCGGCTGCCCGGCCACGGCACCACCTGGCAGGAGATGAACCGCACCCGCTGGGAAGACTGGTACGCCGAACTGGACAAGACCTTGGCGGATCTGCGTGGCCGCTGCGCCGAGGTCTTCATCATGGGCCTGTCACTGGGCGGCTGCATGGCGCTGCGGCTGGCCGAGGTCAACGGCGACGGGATCAAGGGGTTGGTGATCGTCAATCCGTCCGTGACCAACGACGTGCCGCTGCTCAGGCTGGCGCCCCTGCTCGGGCTCGCGATCCCGTCCGTACCGGGCGTGATCGGGGACATCAAGAAGGAGGGGGTGACCGAGCTCGGCTACACGCGCACGCCGGTCAAGGCCGCCGCCACCCTCCCTCGGCTGTGGGCGCTGACACGGTCCGAACTCGGGAAGATAACCCAACCCGTTTTGGTTTTCCATAGTCCACAGGATCATGTGGTGAAACCAGCCAGTTTGCGTATTCTGCGTGAGAAGCTGACCGGGGGGAATCTGAATGTGGTGGAGCTCACCGACAGCTACCATGTCGCAACGCTTGACAACGAAGCGGAGCGGATCTTCGTGGGGAGCCTGGAGTTCATCAGGACGAACGCCTCGGTACCCTTGCAGAGAGACTGAGCGTGAGCGGGGGATGCGCGGTCTCCGGGAGAAAGTGACCGGCCGATGGATAACGGGCCCAGCTAAGTGACACCTCAAAGCGATGAGGACGAGGTCTGGCGTCAGATCGTCGCGTCCTTCAACGACACGGCCGAGCGCGACTCGGCCGATCAGCCGTGGCCGGACAGCGAGAATCTGCCCTCCGAACCTCCACGACGAGTGATCAAACAGTCGGACGAGGAGGAGCGCCTCCTGATGGAGGACGACTTCGCCGACCCCGAAACCGACGCGGAGTCAGACTCGGAACAGACCGAGGACGACGAGGGCCACTACGTCCCCCCGCAGCCGCCTCCGCTGCCCAAGACCGACGCCACCGCCAAGATCGCGTGGACGGCCCTGTTCGGCGGTCCCGCCTACCTGCTGCTCAGCGCCGCGTTGAACTGGCATCTGCAGGGCTGGATGCTGTTCACCGCCGTCGCCGCGTTCATCGGCGGTTTCGTGGCGCTGGTGGTCAGGATGGGTGACGGCCCGCCCAGCGACTCCGGCTGGGACGACGGCGCGGTCATCTGACGAGCACGGCCGCCTGACGAGCGGGGCGTCTGACGAGCGGGACCGTCCGGCGGACACGGCCGGCTGTCTGACGGACGAGACCGTCCGAGGGCCGTCCGGCCTGCCGTGATCGTGCGGCGGGCGTGGTCGTGCGGCGGGCGTGGTCGCGAACGCGGCCACGGGTGTCCGGCCTCCGTGGTTCTCCGGCGGCTAGGGCTTGGCCCGCTCCGGCGTGCCGAACCGCTCGATCACCTCGGTGTAGCGGCCGTCCGCGTCCACCACGTGACCCACGGTCCACACGGTGCCGGTGCCCGGCAGGTAGGCCAGGGACTGGAGCCTGATGGTCCGGGAGGCGTCCGTTTCGGGACCGCGCAGCGTCTCGACCTTGTGGCCGTCGTAGCTGAGCACGAACGCCTCCTCCGGCTGCTCCAGATCCACTCCCGAGATCCAGAAGTGCCCCTTGCGGTCGCCGGTCACGCCGTACAGGCGCACGTCGCCACCGGGAGGAGCCACCCGGGACCACTTCTTGCCGTTCCAGGACAGGATCAGCGGGACGATCTTATCGGACCCCTGCGAGACACCGCCGACCGCCAGCGCACGTTTCGGCCCGTCGAAGTAGACGTCACGCAGATAACCGCCGGGGATGTCCGGGATATGAAAGATCTTCCAGCGTCCAGCGGACTGTCTCATGATCAATGGTTTACCGAGAGAGTCACCGACCGCCCACCCGTCGCTCTTGCCGGACAGCGCCACGCCGTACAGCGTGCCCCTGTCCGGCAGTTGGGTGAACTTCCACTTTCCGTCGGCCCCGGTCATGATCAGTGGCTGCTTGTTGCGACTGCCGACGGCGGCCATCCGGCCCGAGACCGCCGCCACCCCGCCCAGCCAGTCACCCACGTGCAACCTGTCGATGGTGATCCTGTCGAAGGACTGCCCGTCGCCTCTGGCCAGGTACGGCAGGCCGTCATGACCCTCGCCGACGGCCCACAGGTCGGTCGGCGAGGCCGCCGCGATCGAACGCAGGAGACCGGCGCCGGTGGGATCGTTGCGAATGCCGACCTCGGTCCAGGCGGTGCCGTCCCAGTGGGTGATCGCGCTGCGGCTCTGCCAGATGTCCCAGACGCTCTGCTGGCCCACCGCCCAGACGCTGGTGGCCGAGACGCCCGCCACGTCGGACAGCGACCCGTCCTTGCTCAGCCCCGCGCTGACCGGAGCCTGCCAGGCTTCCAGCGCTGACGGGCTGACAGGATCGGCGTGAGCAGTGGACGGGTGCGAGGACAACAGGAGCAGGCCTCCCGCGCACAGTGCCAGCGCACGCCGCGGAAGGCGACGGGTCATGCCACAAATGGTACGGGGCGCACTCGCCCCCATGTACCGGCTCCCCTCAGTTGACCCTTCGCCGGCCACTGTGATCCGGCGCGACGGCCTACCGGCTGCCGTAAAATCCACGGTCTTCCCGGCCCACCCGGCCCCCGGCCCACCTGGTCCACCGGGACCGCCGCACGGTCTCCGGATGGACCCGCTCCAGGCGATCGCCGATTCCGGAATGCGGGTGGCTCAGCTCGGCGACCACCGGAAGGTGGTCGGTGGCCGCCACCAGGTCGGCGGGGTCGGCGTCTCCGCCGCCGCAGGAGACCACCGAGAGGCCCGCCACCGCGAAGATCGCATCGATGCGCTTGTGCGGACCCCTGGCGGGGAAGGTGAAGCCGTCGCCGCACGGCGAGACCGGATAGCAGTCGGTCAGCCGCTCGGCGAGATGCCGCCAGGTCGGCTGATCGGACTGTTCGTTGATGTCTCCGGCGAGCACGGGCAGCGCGTCGAACCGATCGGCGACGGCCTGCAGCAGCGTCACCGCCTCACGCGCGTGGTGCAGCCGGGCCGTCTCGTCGAGGTCCAGGTGGATGGAGCCGACGGCCATCCGCTGTCCATCGGCCTCCACCACGGCGATCGCGATCGCGCGCCGTTCCAGGCCGAAGAAGCACCTCAGCAGGCGGCCCTCGCCGTGCAGGAGCCGCACCCCCGGGCCGACCAGCACGGCGACTCCGCCACCGCGCCGCCCCGCCGCCACGGCCAGCCCCCCGGAGGAGGCCAGCAGCCCGCGTTTACGGCGCCAGCACAAGAACCGGGGGGCCTCCTGCACGCAGAGCACGTCGGCGCGGAGCCCGGTGATCACCCGCCCCAGCGCGGCGGTGTCGTCACGCATGGAACGCACGTTGTAGCTGGCGACTCTGATCACCACGGCTACCTCACTTCGCGAAGCGTGACGCGAGCGTAACCGCACAGCGCCCCGCACGCCATCATCCGCACATAAATCGCATATGAGCACATCGGACGCGGCAAACTTCGGGGTGCCCGAAGCAAAAAAGCTTTTGATCAGCCCCTGGGGTCAGACCCGAGATCAACGTCTTCGGGATGGGGATTCGAGGTCAGCGTCTCCTCGCGAGGTCGGCGGCGCCGACCACACCCGCCGACGCGCCGAGCTCGGCCAGACGGATCTCGGCCAGTGGCCGATGCCCCCTGCCCGTCAGGTAGCCGGCGAAGAACTCGCGGGTCTGATCGAGCCAGAGATCCGCGGCACGGGAGACGCCGCCGCCGAGGATGAAACAGCCCGGATCGAGGATCGCGGCGAGGTCGGCCATGCCCCGGCCGAGCCACTGGGCGAGCAAGGAGAACGCCTCCAGCGCCGCCGGGTCACCCTGTCGGGCGGCCTCGGTGACCTCCTGTCCCTCGATGAGCTCGGGCGCACCGCCGGCGATCTTCAGCAGCTTGTCGGCCCGTTCCGGGGTGGCCTGGGCGATCTCCCTGGCGTCGATCACCAGGGCGCTGCCGCTGGCGTACTGCTCCCAGCAGCCCAGGTTGCCGCACCCGCACTGACGCCCCTGCGGGACCACCTGCATGTGGCCGAGTTCGGCGCCCATGCCCCAGCGCCCCCGGTAGAGGGAGCCGTCAAGCACGATGCCGCCGCCGATGCCGGTGCCGACGGTCACGCACACCACGTGGGTCTCGCCGCGCCCGGCGCCGAACCTGGCCTCGCCCCACGCCATCGCGTTGGCGTCGTTCTCCACCACGACGGGCAGCCCGACGAGGTCGGACACCTTCTTCTGCAGCGGTTCCTCGCGCCAGGCGAGGTTGGGGGCGAAGCGCACGACGGAGCGGGTCTCGTCGACGAACCCGGCGGCGCCCAGGCCCACGGCCTCGATCTCCCGGTCCTTCGCGAGCTCCAGGACCACGTCACCGATCGTGTTGGCGACCTGCTCCGGGTTCTCCGCCGGGGTGGGCCGTAGAAGGTGCTCGACGATATTGCCGTCCTCGTCCACGACTCCCGCCGCGACCTTGGTACCGCCGATGTCAACGCCGATGGTCAGCGCCATTGTGTATCCGCCCTCTCCCCCTGGGCTCACCCCAGGTCGATGTGCTCCACGGGGGTTTCTTCCTGCCCGCGCTCCCGCGCCCGCTGTGTGGGCGAGGGCTTGTTCAACCCGTCGACGGCCGACTTGAACGCGGCGAACAGCTCGGTACCGGCCTGCATGAGGTGATCGGTGACCGCGCCCCCCGACTCGCGCTGCGCGGCCATCGCGCGGCAGACGGGGCAGGCCCGGCAGATGTACTCCTCATGCTCGGAGACCGCTTCCTCCCACACGTCCTGGCTTTTGCCGCGTCCGCCGCCGCCGGAGAACGCTCCGCCGAATCCGCTCATCGTTCCCTTGATCAGATTCTTGCGCAGCTCCCTGGCGGCTTTCTGCTGGAACGTCTCGAAAAGCTTGAACGCCTCTTCGGTCGCGGCACTCAGCGGATCCCTGTCGTTCCTGTCCCGCTCGGACCGCTCGTCCCGCCCGGACCGCTCGGACCGTTCGGACCGCTCGTCTCGCCCGGACCGTTCGGACCGCTCGGTCCGTTCGTCTCTTCCGGGCCGTTCAACACGCTCGGACCGCTCAGACCGCTCAACGCGCTCGGACCGCTCAGGCCGTTCAACGCGCTCGGACCGCTCAACGGGCTCAGGCCGCTCAACGGGCTCGGACCGCTCGTCCCGCCGCGTCGGCCGCGCCTCGCCGGCGGCCTCGGCGGCCTTCGCCTTCCGCGCCGGTCCGGCCTTCTTGGCCTTCTGGTTCTGCTGGGCGTCATTCGTGTTCTCTGTCATCAGGCCCTCCCGACTCGAACCGTACCCGGAGAAACCCGTCTCGGAGCGCGGCTTCCCGCACGGACCTGCGAGCCAGGGCCGCGGGCAGGGCCAGGACCCGGCGGTAGGAACCCACGTTGACGATCAGTTCGTCGCCCTTGCGGGACAGATCCACCTCGCCCTTCCCGGCGAGCGGCAGGGCCAGGATCAGCTCCCCCTCGGGAGTGATCCGCAGCGGCGGGTCCACCGTCGGCGGGGCGAAGGGGTCCGTCTCCCCGTACATGACCTCGGCGACGCCGGCGAGGGCGTCGGGGCCGACGGGCTCGGCGTCCAGGTAGGGCACGACGTGGATGGGCAGCGGGGCGAAGGACTGCTCCACCTCGGCCAGATGCCTGGACTGGGCCTCCACCCATCTCTGCCGCCACGGGTCGGCGCCCCCGGCCGGGAAGACCCGGTTGGCGATCACCGCGTCGACGCGGTAGCCGTACAGGCTGAGAGAGGTGAGCGTACGGCGGGCCTCGGCCAGCACGACGGCCTCGGGGGTGAGCACCAGCCGGACGCTCGCGCCGGGCCCGGTGAGGAGCTCCCGCACCTCCATCAGGCTCCGATGGAGCCGCTCCCCCGCACCGACCACGTGTTCCTGCGGCATGCTGACCTGCGCGAACCGGCGGACCAGCGGGGAGACGGCGCGAAGGAGCCGCCTGCCGACCGGCAGCAGCCGGTTCATGTGCCAGTCGAGGGCCTCGGGCAGGGCGAGCAGGCGGAGCGTCTCGGCGGTGGGCGCGCAGTCGATGACGATCACCTCCCAGCGCCCGGTACGGGCCTGCTCGCGCAACTCCAGCAGGGCGATGATCTCCTCGGCGCCGGGCAGCACCGTGATCTCCTCGGCGGTGACCTCGTCCAGGCCCAGCTCCGCGAGGACGCCCCTGGCGTAGTCGCGCAGTTCACCCCACTGGCGCTCCAGCGCCTTCTGGGTGTCCACCTGGTAGAGGGAGAGACCGGGCGCGACCTCGGTGGGCTCGTCGGCGACGCTCACACCGAGCGCGTCGGCCAGCGAGTGCGCGGTGTCGGTGGAGACCACCAGTGTCTTGAGCCCGGACCTGGCCGCGAGGGTGGCCGTCGCCGCCGCGGCGGTCGTCTTGCCGACGCCGCCCTTACCGGTGAACAACAGGACCCTGCTCACGCGACCTCCTCCGGAGACGGCCGGGGGCCTGCCCCCGCGGGGGCTCCGGCCGGCTCTCCCTGCCCTCTCATGCCGTCTCGACGCGCTTCTTCAGTCCCTTCAGGGCGGTGTCGATGATGACCTTCTCCGCCTTCCGCTTGATCATGCCGATCATGGGAACCTTGAGATCGACGGCGAGTTCGTACGTCACCTCGGTACCGCTGCCCACGTCGGCCAGGCGGTAACTTCCGGTGAGCTGCGAGACCATCTTCCCCGGCTCGACGACGCTCCAGTCGACGGCGTCCTCGTCTCGCCAGGTGTAGCCGAGGGTGTACTCGTCACTGATCACGCCCGCGTCCAGGACGAACCTGACCGTCGCCGGGCGGCCGTCCTCCCCGGTGGAGAGGACGCGCGCGGACTTCACCTGGCCCGCCCACTCGGGGTAGGAGCCGAAGTCGGCGATCACCGTCATGATGGTCGATCGGCCCGCGCCGATCGTGATGCTGGAGGTCGTGCGATCAGCCATGGGCTTACCGTACTGGTTCGCCGTTTCCCCGCGAACCTCTGACGCACCGGTCGATCCTCCGTCTCACCACTCGAGCGCGAAGGGAACTCCCTTGCTGCGGAAATGGCCCACGTTGAGACATTCGGTCCTGCCGATGCGGGTACGGCTCGCGAGCGGCTGGTGCACGTGACCGAACAGGGCGTAGCGCGGCTGGGTCCGCCTGATCAACTCCAGCGTGGCCTCGCTCCCCCGCTCGAAGCGCCGGGCGACCACGTCGTAGAGCAGTTCGGGGACGGCGGGCGGGATGTGGCAGCAGAGCACGTCCACCTCGCCCACGGCCTCGACCTTGCGGGCGAACTCCTCGTCGTCGATCTCGTTCGGCGTCCGGTACTGCGTGCGCAGCCCGCCGCCGACGAAACCGAACCGGAGGCCGCCGATCTCCGCGGTCTCCCCGTCGAGCACGTGATGGCCCCGCCTGACGTATTCGGGCCAGTAGCGGGGGACGTCCACGTTGCCGTGGGTGATGTAGGCGGGGGTGGGCATCGCGGCGAAGATCTCACCGTACTGCCGCCGGACGGAACGCTCGATGTGGTCGCGCGGATCGCCGTCCAGCGACGCCCAGAGCGCGGCGGACATCGCCCGCGCCTCGTCGAACCGCTTGGCCGTGCGCAGCGCGATGAACTCCGCCGTCCTCTCCACCCCGAACAGCTCGGGGAAGATGCCCTGGGAGTAGTCGTGGTAGTCGACGAACAGGATCAGGTCGCCCAGGCAGATCAGTGCGTCCGCGCCGTCACCCGCACGAGCCAGGGCGTCGGCCCTTCCGTGCACATCGCTTACGACATGAACCCGCATGCCGGACATCCTAACTATTCACCCATCAGCGTACGGAGAGCAGGCCGAACGCGGTGACGAGCGATGGGTGCGTCGCCCCGCGAGGCCCCCACCGGCTTGGTACGGTGGAATTTGCCCTCGTAACGCCTGGATGACGGATCTGCTCGCACGTCACGTATCGCGGTAGCTTCCAGGCAGCCCATTGATCCGTGCGTCTTCAGGAGTGACCGTGCGCGAGTACAGCGTCCCCGTACTGGTGGATGTCCCCCCCTCCGCCAACCTGACCGACACGGTGTTCCAGCGCGCCGATGAGGAGCCGGGCGTCGTCGCCCTGCGCCGTAAGACCGGCGAAGACTGGACCGCCGTCACCGCGAAGGAGTTTCGCGACCAGGTCGCCGCAGTGGCCAAGGGGTTGATCGCGGCGGGCGTCGAGCCCGGCGACCGGGTGGCCCTGATGTCACGCACCCGCTACGAGTGGACCGTGATCGACTACGCGATCTGGTCCGCCGGCGCGGTCGGCGTGCCGATCTACGAGACCTCCTCCGCCGACCAGGTCAAGTGGATCATCTCCGACAGCGGCGCGAAGGCCGTCTTCGTCGAACTGGAGTCGCACGAGGAGACCGTGCGCGAGAGCGCGTCCGAGCTTCCCGAGCTCAAGAACGTCTGGCGCGTCGAGGGCGGCGCCCTGGACGAGCTGACCGCGAGCGGCTCCGGGGTGCCCGACGAGACGCTGGCCGAGCGCAGGACCGCTCGCGGCGGCCCGGACCTGGCCACCATCGTCTACACCTCCGGCACCACCGGCAGGCCCAAGGGTTGCCGCCTGACCCACGACAACCTGCTGTTCACCGCCAGGAACGTGGCGACGGGCCCGCTGGAGCCCCTCTTCGTCGTGGAGAACAGGGCGGCGCTGCTGTTCCTCCCGCTCGCGCACTCCTTCGCCCGCATCATCGAGGTCGTGCTGATCGAGACCGGCACGATCCTCGCGCACACGCCGAACATGAAGAACGTGGGCCCCGACCTGCAGGGGTTCAAGCCCACGTTCCTGCTGGGCGTGCCCCGGGTGTTCGAGAAGGTCTACAACTCCGCCGAGCAGAAGGCCACCGCCGACGGCAAGGGCAAGATCTTCCACGCCGCCGCCGACACCGCCGTCGCCTGGAGCCGGGCGCAGTCGGCGGGCGGCGCCGGGCTGGGCCTGCGGCTCAAGCACACCCTGTTCGACAAGCTCGTGTACGGCAAGCTCCGCGCCGCCACCGGCGGCAGCCTCTGGGGCGCGGTGTCCGGCGGCTCCGCCCTGGGCGAGCGGCTCGGCCACTTCTTCCGCGGCGTGGGCATCGAGGTCTTCGAGGGCTGGGGCCTGACCGAGACCTCGGCGCCGTCCACGGTCAACCTGCCGGGGGCCAACAAGATCGGCACGGTCGGCAAGCCGTTCCCCGGCGTCACGATCGGCATCGGCGAGGACGGCGAGGTGCTGGTCAAGGGCCGCCACCTCTTCGACGGCTACTGGAACAACGCCGAGGCCACCGCCGAGGCGATCGACACCGGCGGCTGGTTCCACACCGGCGACGTCGGCGAGCTCGACCAGGACGGCTACCTGCGCATCACCGGCCGCAAGAAGGAGCTCATCGTCACCGGCGCGGGCAAGAACGTCGCCCCGGGTCCGATGGAGGACCACATCCGCGCCCACCCGCTGGTCAGCCAGGCGCTGGTGGTCGGCGACGACAGACCGTTCATCGCGGCGCTCGTCACGCTCGACCCCGAGGCCCTGGAGCAGTGGAAGGCGGCCAACGGCAGGGCGGGGGCCACCCTCGCCGAGCTCAGCACCGACCCGGCCGTCCTCGCCGAGGTGCAAAAGGCGGTGGACAACGCCAACCGGTTCGTCTCCAAGGCCGAGCAGATCAAGAAGTTCTCGGTGCTCGACATCGACATCACCGAGGAGAGCGGGCACCTGACCCCGACCCTCAAGGTCAAGCGCAACATCGTGATGCGCGACTTCGCCAAGCAGGTCGACGCCCTGTACGGCTGACGCCACCCGGATGGGCCGCGGAGACCCCGGTGGTCGCCGCGGCCTTTCGCGTTCCCGGCCACGCCGGTGAGGCGACGTCGTGCGGGCGTTCTCCGGCCTTTGCGCAAAGCATCATAAATCAACAGTGATGCGAAAGTTCATTGACAAGTCCGCATATTCGATCTTCTATGTGATGAAACATGAGGGTTTTCGGGGGAACATGAGCACTTCGGTCAGGAGAAGCCATGACCCACCCACTGTCGATGTCTCGCCGGACCATGCTTCAGAACGCACTGCTCGGAGCCGCCGCGTTCGGCGTTCCGGCCATCCTGGCCGGCTGTTCCAACCCCGCTGACCAGGGTGCCCCCGGCGCAGGCGGAACCGCGGCCCGGGGCACGGTGTCCATCGGCTCGAACGCCTCCGACGAGGTTCCCAAGAAGTCGCTGCAGACCGTCCTGCAGGCGTTCACCCAGGCGGACGTGAAGATCAACACGGTTGACCACAACACGTTCCAGGAGAACATCAACCGCTACCTCCAGGGCGCGCCGGACGACGTGTTCACCTGGTTCGCCGGTTACCGGATGCGGTTCTTCGCCGAGCAGGGGCTCGCGACGGACATCTCCGACGTCTGGCAGGAGATCGGCGCCGACTACACCCCCGCCTTCAAACAGGCCGCGACGGGGTCGGACGGCAAGCAGTACTTCGTGCCGTTCACCTACTACCCCTGGGCCGTCTTCTATCGCAAGAGCGTGTGGGAGGAGAAGGGCTACGAGGTGCCCGAGACCCTCGACGAGTTCACCGCCCTGGCCGGGAGGATGAAGTCCGACGGGCTGATCCCGATCGCCTTCGCCGACAAGGACGGCTGGCCGGCGATGGGCACCTTCGACATCGTCAACCTGCGGGTCAACGGCTACGACTTCCACATCTCGCTCATGGCGGGCAAGGAGTCGTGGACCGACCCCAGGGTCAGACAGGTCTTCGACACCTGGCGCGGGCTCCTGGAGCACCACCAGCCGGGCGCCAACGGGCGCACCTGGCAGGAGGCCGCCCAGTCGCTGCAGCAGAAGAAGACGGGGATGTACCTGCTGGGCATGTTCGTCGCCCAGCAGTTCCCCGGGAGCGACCTCGACGACCTCGACTTCTTCGCCTTCCCCTCGATCAACCCGCAGTTCGGCCAGGAATCGGTGGAGGCGCCGATCGACGGTTACATGATCTCGGCGAAGGCCAAGAACGTGGACGGGGCCAAACAGCTCCTCAAGCACCTCGCCTCCGCCGCGTCGCAGGACGTGGCGACCAAGCTCGACCCCGGCACGCTCGCCGCCAGTTCCAAGGCCGACACGAGCGGCTACAGCGCGCTGCAGAAGCGCGGCGCCGAGCTCGTCTCCCAGGCCACGCACATCTCCCAGTTCCTCGACCGCGACACCCGTCCCGACTTCGCCTCGACCGTCATGATCCCCGCCCTGCAGCGGTTCATCGGCGAGCCGGACGACATCGACGCCCTGCTGAAGGACATCGAGGCGCAGAAAGCCAACATCTTCCGGTGACGCGCCTGCGAGCCCGTCGCCACTCCACACGCGACGTGATCGTCCTGACCGTCGGGCTGGGCATCGCGATCACCGTCAACGTGGCCTTCATCTGGGGACCCACGCTGGCCTCGGTCGCGCTGTCCGGCACCGACTGGAACGGCATCTCCGAGCTCCGCTGGGTCGGCGGCGAGAACTACCACGACCTCGCCACCTCCTACCCGCCGTTCTGGACCGCCGTCCGCAACAACGTGCTCTGGCTGGCCTTCCTCGGCCTGGTCGCCACGCCGTTCGGACTGTTCTGCGCGGTGCTGCTCGACCGGCGCATCCGGTTCTCCCGGATCTACCAGGGCGCGCTCTACATGCCGGTGGTGCTCTCGCTGGCGGTGGTCGGCTTCATCGCGCAGCTCGTCTACTCCCAGGACTACGGCGTGCTCAACGCGGTGACCGGGATGGGCACCGACTGGCTGGGCGATCCGTCGGTCAACATCTGGGTCGTCATGGTCGCGGCGGCCTGGCGGCACGTCGGCTACGTGATGATCATCTATCTCGCGGGCCTCAAGGCGGTAGACCCCGCGCTGAAGGAGGCCGCCGCGATCGACGGCGCCAGCGAGACGCAGGCGTTCTTCCGGGTGGTGTTCCCCACGCTCCGCCCGATCAACGTCATCGTCCTCGTCATCACGGTCATCGAGGCGTTGCGCGCGTTCGACATCGTCTACGCCATCAACAAGGGCAGGAACGGCCTGGAGCTGCTGTCGGTGCTCGTCACCGAGAACATCGTCGGCGAGGCCAGCCGGATCGGCTTCGGCTCGGCGATCGCGGTCGTCCTGCTGGTGATCTCCATGGGGTTCATCGTCGTCTACCTGACGCAGCTCTTCAGGGAGGAGCGTTGACACCGGCCACCGGCGCCCCCGCCCCGGCCCTCCCGGCCCGCCGGGTCAGGCCGCTGCGGATCCTGCTCCACGTCTTCCTGGGACTGGTGGCGCTGGGCTGGTTCGTCCCGCTGGCGCTCGCCCTCTACGCCTCGCTCCGGCCCTACCAGGAGACGGCCAGGCTCGGCTACCTCTCCCTGCCGGAGACGCTCACGCTCGACTACTACAGCGAGGCGTGGACCCAGGCCGAACTGCCCAAGTACTACCTCAACACGCTCGTCATCGTGGTCCCGGGCGTGATCCTGACCCTGCTGCTCGCCTCGTTCACCGCGTTCGTCATCGCCCGGCTGCGCATCCCCGGCCGCCGTGTCCTGCTGATCGTCTTCACCGCGGGCAACCTGCTTCCGCCCCAGGTGCTGATCACTCCGCTCTACACGCTCTACACGATGATCCCGCTGCCCTGGTGGCTGTCGGACTCGCTGTCCCTCTACGACTCCTATCTCGGGCTGATCCTCATCCACGTGGCGTTCCAGTTCGGCTTCTGCGTGTTCGTGCTCGCCAACTTCATGCGCACGATCCCCGAGTCGATCACCGAGGCCGCCCTGGTGGACGGGGCCGGCGTGTGGCGGCGCTACTGGCAGCTCACCCTGCCGCTGTGCCGTCCGGCCCTGGCCGCGCTGGGCACGCTCCAGTTCACCTGGATGTACAACGACTTCCTCTGGGCGCTGGTGCTGATGTCCTCCGGCGACAAGCTCCCCGTGACCAGCGCGCTGAACAACCTCCGCGGCCAGTTCTTCACCGACTACAACCTGCTCGCCGCCGGGTCGGTGCTCGTCGCGCTCCCCACGCTCATCGTCTTCCAGCTCCTCCACAAGCACTTCATCGCCGGTCTCACCCTGGGCTCCACCAAGTGACCAGCGCCTACCCGGCCTCCGGTCGCCGCCTGATCACGGCGACGCCGCCCGCGGGCACCGTACCGGGGAAGTCCCTCCCGGTGAGCAGGTCGGTGCCCGACTCGGCCAGGTCGACGTCCTTCTCGTCGTCGTGGTTGATCGCGAACAGGTAGGTGGAGCCGTCGGCGTGACTCCGCCGGACGAGCTCCAGGCCGGGAGCCGGTACGGCGACGCCCGTCTCGGCGGCGATCCGGGCGAGCAGGCGCCCCAGGGAGGCGTCGTCCAGCCGGGTGGAGACGTACCAGGCCGCACCGGAGCCGTGCGCGTTGCGGGTGATGGCGGGTGCCCCCGCGAGGTGGCGGGCCCAGGGGTCGTGCGCGGCCGGGGCGAAGCGCCCGCCCGGGGCGGCGTTCCCGTCGGGGAGGCCGCCTTCCTCCCCGGCGAGGGGACCTCCGAGGCCCACGCCTCCGGGTGAACCGTCACCGGGGCCGTCGGTGTAGGAGGCGATCACCTCGGCGGTGGTGGCGCGGCCGAGCTCGCGCCAGATCCCGCCGGTGGAGCCGTCGGACAGCGTCACCGTCCCGCCCTCGCCCAGAGGCACGAACTCCTCCATGCGGACCCCGAGAAGGTCGCGCAGGGCGCCGGGGTATCCGCCGGTCCAGACGGCGTCGTTCTCGTCGACGACCCCGGAGTAGGCGCCGACGACCAGCGTGCCGCCGCCTTCGACGTAGAAGTCCAGGGCCGCCCGGTCGGTCTCGCGCAGCACGTACAGCGAGGGCAGCAGGAGCAGCGGGTAGGAGCTGAAGTCGCCGTGGGCCGGGAGGAAGTCCACGGTGACGCCGAGCCGCCACAGGGCCCGGTGCCAGGCGGCGAGTTCGTCGCGCACGGTCATGTCGGTGCTCGGATGGCTGGGCTGTTCCTGCGCCCACACGCTCTGCCAGTCGAACACGATCGCCACGTCGGCGCCGACCCTGGAGCCCTCGACCTCCTCCAGCCTGCGCAGGTCGGCGCCGAGCTCGCAGACCTCCCGCCAGACGCGTGAGTCCACGCCCGCGTGCGGGAGCAGCGCGGAGTGGTACTTCTCCGCCCCCGCGCGGGAGGCCCGCCACTGGAAGAACAGCGCGCCGTCGGATCCCCTGGCCACGTGGGCCAGGGAGTTGCGGCGCATCTGGCCGGGGGTCTTGGGGATGTTGCGCGGCTGCCAGTTGACCGCGCTGGTGGAGTGCTCCATCAGCAGCCACGGCGCCCCGCCCGCGAGGCCCCGGGTGATGTCGGCGGCGAAGGCCAGGTCGATGTGGGCCTCGGGGTCGTGGGCGCGGAGGTAGTGGTCGGTGGAGACCACGTCCACGTGCGGCGCCCACTCCCAGTAGTCGACGTCCCAGTGAAGTCCGGCCATGAAGTTGGTGGTCACCGGGACTCCGGGACTCACCTCGCGCAGCACCTCCAGCTCGGCCAGGTAGCAGGCGAGCAGTTCGGCGGAGCTGAACCGGAAGAAGTCGAGCGTCTGGGCGGGGTTCGGGATCGCCGGGGTCCTGCGCGGCGGCAGGACCTCCTCGAACGAGGTGTACTCCTGCGACCAGAACCGCGTGCCCCAGGCCTCGTTCAGCCGGGGCAGGTCGTAGCGGTCGCGGAGCCAGTCACGGAACGCCGCCGCGGAGACGTCGCAGTAGCAGCGCGCCACGTGGCAGCCGTACTCGTTGCCGACGTGCCACATGCGCAGCGCGGGGTGGTCGCGGTATCGCTCGGCCAGGGCCCGCGCCAGCCGTACGGCGGCGGTCCGGTAGTGCGGCGAGGAGGGACAGTAGGCCTGGCGGCTCCCCGGCCACAGGACGTGCCCGCCGGCGTCCATCGGGAGCGAGTCCGGGTGGGCGGCGGAGAACCACGGCGGAGGGCTCGCGGTGGCCGTCGCCAGGTCGACGCCGATCCCGTTCGCGTCCAGCAGGTCGAGCACCCGGTCCAGCCACCCGAACTCGTAGGCGCCCTCCCGCACCTCCAGCTGGGCCCAGGAGAAGACGCCGACCGTCACCAGGTTGACCCCGGCCTCACGCATGCGCACCACGTCGTCGTGCCACACCTGTTCCGGCCACTGCTCGGGGTTGTAGTCACCGCCGAAGTACATAAGCCCTCCCGTTCGCAGCCCGGATCACCTTAGAACACGGCGCCGGGCACGGCCTAGGAGGTTTGCGTACATTCGATCAGTTGAGCGAACCGGGAGGCGACGAGGTCCCAGCCCCACTCGCGCGTGACCCACTCCCGCCCGCGTTCTCCCATCGCCCGCGCCCCGGCCGGGTCCTTCAGCAGGCCGGCCACCGCCGCCGCGACCTCGCGCGGGGAGGTCCCGTCCACCACCAGCCCCGTCTCCCCGTGCAGCACCGCGTCCGGAGCGCCGCCCGACGAGCCCGCCACCACGGGCAGCCCGCTGGCGGAGGCCTCCAGGTAGACGATGCCGAGCCCCTCCACGTCGATGCCGCCCAGGCGGGTACGGCACGGCATGGCGAACACGTCGGCCGCGGCGAGGTAGCCGGACAGCGACGCCTCCGGCACCGGTCCGGTGATCACGACCGAGTCGCCCAGCGTCCGGGCCAGCCGCTCCAGGGTCTTCCTGTACGGCCCGCCGCCGACGAGCAGCAGCACCCCGCCGGGAACGGCGCGCAGCACGTGGGGCCAGGCGCGCAGGAGGACGTCCTGGCCCTTGCGCGGCACCAGCCGGGACAGGCAGACCACCACCGGCCGATCCCCCAGGCCGAGCTCCGCGCGCACCCGCCCGCCGTCCGCGTCCGGCCGGAACACGCCGGCGTCGACGCCGGGGGCGAGCCGTACCAGCTTTCGGGACGGGATCACCGTCGCCAGCCTCCGCCGGGTGTACTCCCCCAGGTAGGTCACCACGTCGGCGTGACCGCCGATCCTCGCGAGCAGCGGGCGGGCGATCGGGACCCCGGCCCAGGCCGCCTCGTGGCCGTGGGTGACCATGATGACGCGCCGGGCCCCGGCCGCGCGCATCCTGGGCGCGAGCAGGCCGAGCGGCGCCGCCGCCCCGAACACCACCGTGTCGCACTTGAACTCGGCGATCAGTCCGGCCGCCCGGCGGGCGACCACGGGCGTGGGCAGCATCAGCGAGGTGTGATGCCGCACGACCGGATAGGGCTGCCTGAGGTCGAAGCTCTCGCAGCCGGGCCATTCGGGGGCGTAGACGACCACCGAGTCCGGTGGGCGGCAGGCGGCGAGGCCGTACACGAACGACTGGATCCCACCGGCCCGCGGCGGGAAGTCGTTGGTGACGATGAGGACGCGGCTCATGGCACCGGGAGGCCGTTCAGCTGGGCCCAGGAGCGGGCCAGGGCGATGCGCTGCGGGGTCGTGGGATGGGAGGAGTAGAGAAAGTATTCGAAGGCGTCGGGCGACAGGTCCGAGATATTGGCGATCGCCAACCGTTTCTGCATGGATATGAACGTCGCCGGGTCCCTGGTCAGGTTCAGCGCGTGCACATCGGCCCTGGCTTCGATGTGCCTGCTGATCAGGTTCTGGGCGGGGCCGGACAGGACCGTGGCCAGGCTCAGCAGGCCCATGAGCAACCCCACCGCCCTCGGATCGCCGAGCGAGGAGATCCCGGCGCGCCGCCGTACGGGCCCCGCCGAGGCCACCAGGTAGAGCAGGCACGCCCCGCACGCCGCGGCCAGGCCTCCGATGAGCGTGCCGTACAGCACGTCGCCCGCCTTGGCGTGGCCCAGCTCGTGCGCGACCACCAGCTCGACCTGGTCGGCGGGGGCCTGGAGCAGCGTGTCGTAGACCACGATCCTGCGGGTCGCGCCGAATCCGGAGACGTAGGCGTTGAGCGCCGTGGTCCGCCGGGAGGCGTCGGCGACGAGCACGTCCTCGACCGGAACGCCGTCCTTGGAGGCCATGGCGAGCAGGTCGTCGCGGAGCTGCCCTGCGGCCATCGGCCGGAAGTCGTTGAAGATCGGCTCGATCACCACCGGGTAGGCGAACGAGGCGAGCAGGGTCAGCACGAACGCGCCGATCGCCGCGGGGATCCACCAGCGGCGGAAGCGCCGTGCCAGCGCGACCACGGCGAGCACCATGATCGCGGTCAGCCCGGTGCCGACCCCGAGGTTCTTGATCCGGTCTGCCGTCCAGGACGCCCAGGTCTGGGTGGACAGCCCGAAGTCGCGCAGGTGGGTCTCCGACCACATCCCCAGCGGCCAGCGCAGGACCGCCACCGCCACCGACAGCCCCAGGACGCCGAGCAGCACCCGCAGCCACCACGGTCCTCTCAGGCGGCCGAGCAGCCACGCGCCCAGCGGGGTGCCCACCAGCACCCCCGCGACGATCAGGGTCAGGCCGAGCGACAGGTAGGAGGGCACGCTGACCAGCGCGTCGAAGGTCTCCGCACGGGCGATCTGCTCGCCGGAGAAGTCGCGGACCGGATCCGGCACGACCACCGGCGCCCCCGCCGGCAGCTCCCGCCAGGGGGTGGTGAACGCCACGACCGCCAGCGTGACCGCTCCGAGAGCGGCCAGCGCCCACCCCGCCGCCCGGAGACCCGCGGGCGTGTCCGTCTTGCTCAGCGTCATCCGAGTTCCCTCCGGAGATGGTCGCGCCAGTCCTCGACGAGCGCCGCCTCGGTCAGGCCCAGGGTGCTCCCGATATCGCTACCGTAGAGCCTCACCAGTGACTTCTCGCCGAAGCGCTCGGCGATGAGGCGGCAGGCGAGCCACGCCTCCTCGTAGGCCTGCGCCAGCCGCGGGTTGCCGGGAGCGAAGTCGGCGGGCCCGGGGAGCCGGGTGGGCAGGACGCCCGCGCGCACCTCCCCCGCCAGTTCGGCCGCGACCGTGCGGACCGCGATCCCGGCGTCGCGGTAGCCCACGTAGTCGGCGAAGCCCTCCGACAGCCACATCGGCACCCGGCCGCCCCTGGTCGCGCCGGTGGCCACGTGGGTGAGCTCATGCGTGATGACCACGTCACGGCCGACCTCGCTGAGCCTCGCGTATCCCGACGGCAGGACGATCACCCGGTCCGAGGTCGCCAGGGCGGCCAGGCCACCGGTGCCGCCGGCTCCGGCGAGCGCCGCGGCCTCGGCGTCCGTGGCGGGGAACAGGATCACCGCCCGGACCGGACCCCAGATCCCCTCGACGGCGCGGCGGGCGCGGTCGGCCCTCGACGCCAGATCGCGGAGGCTCGCGTACGGGACGCCGTGGCCGATCACGAGGGAGTGCTCACCTCGCACGACGGTGGCCGCACCGGGCCAGAGGCCACTCGTGTCCTGCGGGATCGGCCCGCCTCCGGCGAGCGGAGCGACGCTCATCAGCGCCAGCATCCCGGTGAGCACGGCGCGGCGCCCCTTCGGGACGGACATATGCATTGATGCTACTCGACGGACATGGAGCGGCCCCGTCCGTCCACGCGGACGAACGGGGCCGTATCCCTGGGTCAGCCTCCGGGGCGGACCGCTCCGGTGAAGGAGGACTTGTAGTACCCCTCCAACTTCACGATCCGGACCGTCTTGCCGCTGCTCGGCGAGTGGACCATCCTGCCCTTGCCGACGTACATGCCGACGTGGCCCTTCCCGCTGAAGAACATCAGGTCACCGGGGCGCAAGTTGCTCCACGAGACCTTCTTCCTGACAGCCCTGTACTGGCTGTACGTGATGCGGGGGAGCTTGACGCCTGCTTTGCGCCATGAGTACTGGACGAGCCCTGAGCAGTCGAACGCGCCCGGACCGGTGGCTCCCCACCGATACGGATCGCCGATCTGCTTCCTTGCCGTGGAGACGGCCTTCTCGGCCTTCACCTTCTGCAGTGCGACTTTGCTCAACCTGATCTTCGCCGTGCTTTTGACCTGTTGTGAGGTTTTCGCCGTGCTCTTGACCTGGAGGGCGGTCGCACTGTTCGTCGTCGCCTGTGCCGCCGCCGGCCCCAATGCGACCGCTCCGGCTGAGGCGGTCATTGTGAGGACGAACCCGCCGACAGAAAGGCGGAAAAGGCGCGACAAACGGGGGTTGTGCAGGGTGGTAGACAGGATTTCTCCTTGGGACTTCCACTGATGCCTACCGGGTTAGCTGACGGATTCGGGCTGGGAAGATGCCCTACGGCAAAAGATGCCGATTCACCCCTGGCCACACGTTAAGGGCCCACTGGGTCCCCGGTTCCATGCCTCCTGGCTGCATGGATTCGGCGGGCCACCGCGATGGGGTCGAACCCCGATGGGGAGAAGCGGTGACCGGTTGGATTTCTATGAGGGACACCGGCCCTGGGGCCGACATTCGCCGCGACGGCATGGCTTGCACGTCGCGAGGCCAGAAACTACCTCGAACCTTCAGTGTTCGGCAAAGCAATCCCCATGTTTGAAGATCGAAAAACGTTGATCGCCTTTCCGGAGTCCCTGCATAAGGGCTATTTATGCTATTGAGATATGACCCTGGTCACATACGATGAACAACAACGGCAAATGCGCAATTTATGTCAGATGCGTCACACTTGCGTTGATCGCCAATGTGACCTCCGTCGCCAGGTGTGATCCTCGGCGCCATTCATGATCATTCATTTACGCGCACGACCATTCACTCCCGCCCGCGATCTCCATCGGCCTTCATCGGCGCGGGCGCCGAGCCCGCCGGGCGTTCGGCGGCATATGTCGTAACATTTATCATTACAACAAGCGGCGACGGCAGGAAGACCGGGCGCGAACGGCAGGCCGGCGATCGCGGCGCACCTCCTGGCACGGACGGAACCCCACCGGCGGACGAGGCGGGCGGCCCCGTCCTCCGGCTCTCAGCCCTTGGAGCCGGGACGGGATCGCGACGCCGTGAAGACCAGCGCGGGCGGGACGTTGAGCCAGACCGGGCCCATGGTGCCGACGCCGGTGAAGGTGTGCTCCAGGAGCCCGCGGAATCGCCGGAACCTCCGCGAGGGCATCGCGGACAGGGTGATGACGGTGCTGAACCTCCCGCCCTGGACGAGCGTGGCCGACACCTCGTCCAGAATGCTCTTCTGCCGCTGCTCGTCGAACAGGGTCCAGGGAAGCGAGGAGATGACCGCGTCGGCCTGCGCCACCCCGGCCCGCCCCAGCACCTTGCCCAGGTCGGCCGCGTCCCCGGCGGCCACCTCCAGCCAGGGACGGCTGTGCCGCAGATGGCGGACCATGTCGTCGTTGAGTTCGACGGCGAGCTGCCGCCCGCCCGGCGGCAGGCGTTCGCGGATCGCGTCGCTGATCACACCGCCGCCGGCGCCGAGCTCGACGACCACGGCATCGTGCGTGTCCGGGACGATCGACGCGGCCAGGCGGGCCACGGCCTTCGAGCTGGGCGCGATCGCTCCCAGCTCGAAGGGATTACGCATGATCGCGCCAAGGAAGGTGCGGGTGTCCCCGCCGGCGGAACGAGTTTCGGAAGGCATTCGCAGCTCATTCCCCCAGGTGAGGGCGTTATGCCAGGTTGGCAGGCTTCGGCAGCCGATGTCCGTTGCCGCGGCGCGGCCGAAGGAGCCTCCTCCGGCCCCGGCGGGGGACGCGGCCGGGCTCACGACCCAGCGGCGGCCGTAGCCCGTGACCAGGAGATCGTTCCTAGAACCACGCGCGCACCGGGCGGCGCTCCTCGTCCTGATCGCGGAGGTATTCGCGCTGCGAGAAGCCGCCCATACCCGCCACGATATCGGCCGGGCTCATCTGGATCGCGTTGTTGTAGATGAGAACGGCGTCGTTGTAGTGCCGCCGGGAGCGGGTGATCCGGTCCTCGGCGGCGGCCAGCTTCTCTCTCAGCTCGGCGAGGGTCCGGCCGGCCTTGAGGTCCGGGTGGGCCCCTGTCGCCGCGAACAGGCTTCGCAGCGCCCCGGAGAGCAGGTCCTCGGCGGCCATCCGGTCGGCGGGAGCCTGAGCCCCCGCCGCCCGGGAACGCGCGGCGGCCACCGCCTCCAGGGCCTGCCGATCGCGGGCGCCGTGGCCCCTCACGACCTCCACCAGTTCGGCGACGAGATCGTGACGGTGTTTGAGCCGTACCTCGATCCAGACCCAGGCGTCGTCCACCTCACCACGCCGGTGAACCAGGTCGCTGTACGTCGAGACGGCGAGCAGGACGAGAAGCAGGACGAGGAAGAAGGCGAGAAAAACGAGAACGGCCGTAGTGATCAAGGAAGCCTCCCGGTCGAGTGGCAGCCGTGTGGCCGACGGGTCTGGCCCGCCACGCCGTGGCCATCTGACCTCAGGCTCCTTGCATTCCGCCTACAGGGGCGTCACGCGCCGGAAAGACGACGGGTGACCCGGTGGTCACGCGGCGCCGTCCGGCCGACGCCCGCCCTTCCCCGGGGGTGTGCGCGCCGGTGCCCCCCGGCGGATCCCGGCCCGCCTCCGTCGCCCGCGAAACGGCGCGGGACGACCGGCGATCGGAGATCTCCGTCGAGAACCCGTGGCCCGGCGGGATCAGGGGCGGACGGCTCCGACGAAGTTACGGCCGTAGGAGGACAGGGGGACGACCTTGACGACGTCTCCGGTCTGGGGAGCGTGAACCATCTGGCCGTTGCCCGCGTATATCCCGACGTGACCCAACCCCTCGCTGAAGAGGAGGTCGCCGGGCTGGAGATCGCTCATCGAGACCTTGCGGCTCGCGCCCCAGCTCCACTGCTCCCAGGTCGTACGGGGAAGGCTGACCCCGCCGCTGTTCCAGGCGGCCTGGACGAGACCGGAGCAGTCCCAGCCGTTGGGGCCGGTGCCGCCGAACTGGTACGGCTTGCCGATCTGGGCGTAGGCGAAGGCCAGCACGGCTCGCGCGTTGCCGGAGGCCGAACCTGTGTACTGGGCTCCGGAGCCGTTGGGGTTGCCCACCTGGTAGGCGCCGAGTTCGCGCAGGAGCTTCGTCTGGGCCTTGACCATCTTGTCGGCCTTGGCCTTCTCGTCCGACAGTTCGTCACGCGTCTCGTCGGCCTCGGCCAGGGCCTTCTTGGCGCCGTCCCGGTTGGCCCGCAGTGTCTTGGTCGCCTCGTCGAAGGCGTTCAGCGCCTGGGCGCGGGAGGCGGAGAGCTGGTCGACGGCGGCCATGCCGTTCAGCAGGTCGCCGGGGTCGGCCTGGTTGACCAGGCCTTCCCAGCCGCTCACCGTGCCGACCTGGTAGGTGCTGACGGCCATCGTGACGAGTTCCTTGCGCAGCCCGGCGACCTTCTCCCCCTGGCGGGTGAGCTCGCCGTTCAGCGTCTCGTACTTCTTCCTGGCCTTCTTCCACTTCTCTGAGGCCTGGTTGTACTTCTCGACGACCAGGTCGGCCTGCTCGTTGAGCTTCTCCAGCTTCGCCTTGGCCTGAGGGATCGTCGGCTTCGGGTCGGCGGACGCACCGCCTACGGGCAACATCAGCAGCGCGAGGACAAGCCCCACGGCCAACGGAATCCGAACCAGTCTCACCGGCATACCCGCCACGGCCACGACAACGCCTCCCGAGTGCCAAGCCCTGGTCGGAATAGTACAGAGGAAGTAAGGTACAACTCACCTTTTCAGGCGTTTTGTTCGTTACTCACAGGTGGCTATAAGGCAGATCTTCGAGGTCATCGCTCTGGCGTCACGCAGTTGGTCGGTCCAGTCACGCGTGGCGGGCTTGAAGTACTCCCCCGCCCGGACGTAGACGAGCACGGCGTCGCCCTTCCTCACCAGCACGCTCCGCTCGCCTCCGACGCCGACGGCCTTGCCGTAGTAGACCTGCCCGGAGACCCTCAGCGCCTCGTCCCCGAGACCGGTCACGGGCGCGGAGACGTAGCGGTAGCCGGAGCCGGAGCCCGTCGTGGACCTGCACGCCGACAGGGCCGCGCGAAGCTGGGCGACGGCCTTCCGCGCGGCCGCCGGCGAGTTGTACAGGATCACCTGCTCGACCTTCATGAAGTCCGGCACCCCGATGAACCTCACCGTCCGTGCGACCGTCCGGCCCGCCCCGCCCGGAGCGGTCTTGCGGCACGGATTCACCTCAAGCGGGGTTTTCGGCGAATTGCTGATCTTCCAGTTGGTTTCAGGATCTTTGTCCTTCTTCGCCGCGTCCTTCTCGTAGAGAAGGAAACCCTTGGGGACGGCGGGGGCCGTGGCGGCCGCCGTACCGGCAAAGAGAGCGACGCAAACCAGCGCTATGATCTTTTTCATCGAATCAACCTCCGGGGGGATTCGATGAACCATAGAGCTAAAAAGTTCAGGCCCGCCCGAGACGCCGTAAAAGTAATACAGACGGCACCGGCCGGGCTCCCATCCGGCGGACCGACTCGGCCACCTCACGGTCGGAGGAGACCACCGCGACCGCGCGTCCCGTGGGCTCGGCGCGGACCAGCTGACGGATCAGGTCGTCGGCGATCTGGCCGGGAGCGCTGAACAGCACCCGGACACCCCTGGGGGCCGACATCGGAACGGGGCCGTTCAGCTCCGCGCCGTCGAAGACACACGTCAGCTCGGTGCGGGTCTGCGCGTACAGCGCGCCGAGACCGGTGAGCAGGCGGCTGCGCTGGTCGGCGAGGGTGAACGTCCCGTAACCGGTCTTGGTCACGTTGTAGCCGTCCACGATCAGATGGATCTGCGGCAGCGCGAGCAACTGGTCGAGCAGGGCGGGATCGTCGTCGGCGAGTGCCCGCGCGGGCACCGCCTGGACGCCCTGCCTGCCGGGCGCGACCGAGGCCACCGAGTCGGCGGGCCTGTGGATGCTGGAGGGCAGCGCCAGCTCCCTGCGCAGCCCGGCCGCGGCGTCCTGGAGCGCGTCGAGCAGCATGCGGACCTTGGTGTCCTCCACGCTGCGGCCCTCACGGGCCGCCCGGCGCGTGGACTCCAGCTGCCGCTCGGCGTCGGCCAGGCGCTCGCGGAGGCGTCGCAGCTCGCTCTCCCCCGCGCTTCCCGCCGAGATCGCGACGGCCATGGCCTCCTGCGCGGTCTCCTGCACCTCGGCGGCCCGCTTCTCCGCCGCCTTCGCCCGCTCGCGGGCGTCGTGCAGCTTGCGGCGCAGGTCGGAGATCTCCGACCGGGCGGTCTTGAGCTGTTCGCGCAGCCGGTCGGACTCCTCCTTGGTCGTGGTCTTCTGGGCGGCGAGCTGCTCGCGCAGCCGGTTGAGCGCCTGCTCCTGCGCGGACCCCTCGGCCGCGGCCGCCGACTGCTCCAGGTCCGCGCGGGCGGACTCCACCATCTCCGCCCAGCCGGGTGGCCGGGTCAGGTAGGCGGCCGCGGCGACCAGGACGGGCTCGGCGGCCGGGGGCACGACGCCCTCGGCGAGGCTCGCGATCAGCTCGGGCCAGCCCGCGATCAGCGTCTCGGCGACCAGCTCGCGGAACTTCTTGTCGGTCTCGAGCTGGGCGGCGATCGGCGCGCTGCCCAGTTTGGCCCGCTTACGCGGATCGAATTTGGCGATTCCCTTGAGAGGAAGGGGCGCCGTGGCAGCGGGCATCGACCCGAGGACCTGGGATGCCAGCTCCACGACATGTAAGCGAACCTGCTCAGGTAGCGGACGAGACAGGCCCTCTCCGGCTGAACTCATCACGGCCCCTACTCGGATTGGTCTTCCCGTCAAGGGTACGGCTACCGCACCCTGACCCCGACCTGACCGGAAATCGGGAAAGATCCACCTTAATGGTGAATTCTTTATGGACAAGCGCTTGCTTCCAGGTATACGACTGTGGCCATCGAGTTGTGACGCACGCCACCCGGGAGACAACGCGATGCCAGAAGAGCCTCAGCAGACCGCCCAGATGCGCACCTCCGTCCGCGACCTCGACGAGTTACGCGAGCGGCTGAGGTCCTGGCTGACCGGCCGTTTGGGCTGTCCCGTCACGGTGTCGCGACTGTCCCACCCCGCCGGCAACGGCATGTCCAGCGAGACACTGATCTTCGACGCCTCCTGGGACGCCCCCGAGGGCAGGCAGGACCTCCGGTGCGTCGCCCGGATGGAGCCGGCGAGCGAGGCGGTGCCGGTCTTCCCCACCTACGATCTCGGCAAGCAGTTCGACGTCATGCGGACGGTCAGGGAACGCGCCGGGGTGCTCGCGCCGCGCCCCCTGTGGTTCGAGCCGGACCCCGGGCCGATGGGCGCCCCGTTCTTCGTGATGGAGCGGCTCGTCGGCGACGTGCCGCCGGACATGCCGCCCTACACCTTCCAGAGCTGGCTGCTGAAGGCCCCTCCCGAGAGCAGGGAGCGGCTGCAACGGCAGAGCGTCGAGATCCTGGCCAGGCTGCACGACACCGCCTTCACCTCCGAGGAGCTGCGCCCGCTGGAGACCTCCGGGCCCGGCGGGACGGCCCTGCGCAGGCACGTCGACGAGCAGCGGGCCTACTACGACTGGGCGCACGGCTCGATGCGGATCCCGCTGCTGGAGCGGGGGTTCGACTGGCTGGAGGAACACTGGCCGGCCGACCCGGGGCCCGACGTGCTGAGCTGGGGGGACGCGCGCATCGGAAACGTGATGTATCGCGACTTCACCCCGGTGGCGGTGCTGGACTGGGAGATGGCCACCGTCGCCCCCCGCGAGCTGGACCTCGCCTGGATGATCTTCCTGCACCAGTTCTTCCAGGAGGTCGCCGGGGCCTTCGAGCTGCCCGGCCTGCCGGACTTCATGCAGCGCGAGGACGTTTGCCGGACATATCAGGAAATGACCGGCCATCAGCCACGCGACATGGAGTTCTATGAGATGTACGCCGCGCTCCGGCACGGCGTCATCATGGCCCGGGTCTGGCAGCGCCGGATCCACTTCGGCGAGCAGCCCATGCCCGAGAACCCCGAGGAGCTGATCCTGCACCGGGCCGCCATCGAGCGGATGCTGGACGGAAGCTACTGGCGTCCGGGGTCGTGACCGGTGCGCCCCGGCGGGACCCCGGGGCGGCAAATGTCGGTAGGGGCTTCTATGGTCGTGAGCCGTGGAGGTCATGAACTGTGGAGAACTCCGTACAGGGAACGCTGGACGAGCTGGGCGTGCCGCTCAGCCAGATCACGTTCGTCGTGTTCGACCTGGAGACGACCGGTGTCTCGTCCGACGAGCACGCGATCACGGAGATCGGGGCGGTCAAGGTCCGGGGCGGTGAGGTGCTCGGCGAGTTCTCGACCCTGGTCGACCCCGGCTCGCCGATCCCGCCGTTCATCTCGGTGCTGACCGGCATCACCGACGGCATGGTCGTGGCGGCGCCGAGGATCGAGGCGGTGCTGCCCTCGTTCCTGGAGTTCGCCCGCGGCACCACCCTCGTGGCGCACAACGCCGGATTCGATCTGGGCTTCGTCAAGGCGGCCTGCGCCGCTCACGGCTATCCCCCGCCCCGCCACCCGGTGGTCGACACCGTCGTTCTGGCCCGCAAGCTGCTGACCCGCGACGAGGCCCCCAACTGCAAGCTGTCCACGCTCGCCAAGATCTTCAGCAAAACAGAGCCCTGCCACCGCGCGCTCGCCGACGCGCGGGCCACCGTGGACGTGCTCCACGCGCTGCTGGAGCGGGCGGGTTCGTTCGGCGTGCACACCCTGGAGGAGCTGAAGGGCTTCGTCCGCGCGCCCACCCCTGAGCAGCGCCGCAAGCGGCACCTGGCCGACGCCGTGCCCGGCGGCCCCGGCGTCTACGTGTTCGAGGACTCCGGCGGCGACCCCCTCTACGTCGGCAAGAGCACCAACCTCCGCAACCGCGTGCGCAGTTACTTCACCGCCGGTGAGACGCGGCCCCGCATCCGGGAGATGGTCGGCATCGCCGAGCGGGTCCGGACCATCGTCTGCGCGACCCCCCTGGAGGCCGAGGTCAGGGAGCTCAGGCTGATCGGCTCGTCCAAACCGCGATACAACCGCAGGTCGCGCTTCCCGGAGAAGATGTTCTGGCTCAAACTCACCGACGAGCCGTTCCCCCGCCTGTCGATCGTCCGCGAGATCAAGGACGACAAGGCCGGCTACCTGGGCCCGTTCACCAGCGTCCGCGCCGCCGAAGACGCCCGCACCGCGCTGCACGAGACGATCCCCCTGCGGCAGTGCACCGAGAGGATGACCCCGCGGACCAGGCACTCCGCCTGCGCGCTCGCCGAGCTCGGCAGGTGCGGGGCGCCGTGCGAGGGCCGTCAGAGCGCCGAGGAGTACGGCCTGCACGTCGCGAGTGCCCGCCAGGCGATGGAGCTGGACGCCTCTCCCGTCTTCTCGGCGATCGAGCTCCGGATGGAGCGCCTCTCCCTCGACCAGCGTTACGAGGAGGCCGCGGCCGACCGTGACCGGCTCGCCTCCTACGTCCGCACCTCGGCGCGCATGCAGAGGCTGCGGGCGCTGACCGTGATCCCCCAGATGGTCGCGGCCGCCCCCTCGGCGAGCGGCGGCTGGGACATCCACGTCATCCGGTACGGCCGGCTGGCCTCGGCCGGGGTGATGCCCAAGGGAGCCCATCCCGGCCCGTTCGTGGACGCGCTGGTGGCCACGGCCGAAACCGTCGCCCCGGGACCGGGGCCCGTCCCCGCGGCCGGCACGGAGGAGACCGAGTGCATCCTGCGCTGGCTGGAGAGCCCGGGCGTGCGATTGGTGCAGGTCGAGGGCTCCTGGAGCCTGCCCACCCTCGGCGCGGGCAGGCTCCAGGCCCGCATCGACCGCGCCTACCAGGCCGTCGAGCCACGCCGCCCGCGCGAGGGCCGTCCGCAGCGCTGATAACTTCGAAGGCGGCAAGCCCCGCACTCAACGAGGAGGAAACTCGTGGTCACCGCGATCGTTCACATCAACGCCGAGGTGGACCGGATTCCCGAGGTCGCCCAGACGATCGCCGAGATCGACGGGGTGAGCGAGGTGTACTCCATCACCGGGGAGTACGACCTGATGGCCATGGTCCGCGTCTCCGCCTACGAGGAGATCGCCGAGGTCATCCCCGGGCGGCTGAACAAGGTGGCCGGGGTGCTGCACACCGAGACCCACATCGCCTTCCGCACCTACTCCAGGCACGACCTGGACGCCGCCTTCTCGATCGGCCTCGGCGAGTCCGACTGACGCCCGCACGGACGGGGCGGGCGTCGCCGCCCGCCTCGCCCGCCGTGGGCGTCCACGCCTCTCCTCAGCCGTGCCCGCGCCCCGAAACGATCCTCGATCGGGGCATGGGTCCACGGCGGCCCCGGTGGATCAGACCGGCGTCAGCGACCGGCTGAACCCGATCCAGTGCTCAAGGATGTTCGAGGCGGCGCCGGAGTCGACGGCCCGCGTGGCCCGCTCGTATCCGGCGGCCATCGCCGCGTTCAGGTCGTCGTCCGCGCCGTCCAGGGCGACCAGCGCGGCCGCCGCGTTGAGCAGCACCGCGTCACGGACCGGCCCGGTCTTGCCGTCGAGCAGCTCGTGCACGGCCCGCGCGTTGAACTCCACGTCCCCGCCGCGCAGCGCGTCGGCCGCCGACCGGGGAATGTCCAGTACGGCCGGATCGAAGATCGTCTGCCTGGCGGTCCCCTCGCGCACCACCCAGACCGTGGAGGTCGTCGCGGTGGTGAGCTCGTCCAGCCCGTCGTCGCCCCGGAAGACCAGGGCGGACACCCCGCGCTCGGCGAAGACCCCCGCGACCACGGGGAGCATGCCCGGGTCGAAGATGCCGATCGCCTGGGCGCTGGGCCTGGCCGGATTGGTCAGCGGCCCCAGGAAGTTGAAGATCGTCGGGATGCCGAGCTCCTTGCGCGGCGGACCGGCGAAACGCAGCGCCGGGTGGTAGACCGGCGCGAAACAGAAGGCGATCCCCACCTCGGTCGCGACCTTCGCGGTGTCGGCCGGGGACAGGTCGAGCCTGATCCCCAGATGCTCCAGCACGTCGGCGGCGCCGCAGGAGGAGGAGGCGGCGCGGTTGCCGTGCTTGACCACCCGGGCGCCCGCGGCGGCGGCCACGATCGCGGCCATGGTCGAGACGTTGACGGTGTGGGCCCGGTCGCCGCCGGTGCCGACGACGTCGACGACGGGCCCCTTCACCGACAACGGGGTGGCCCGCTCCAGCATGGTGCGCGCCAGGCCCGTCACCTCGGCGACCGTCTCCCCCTTCGCCCGCAGCGCCACCGCGAAGCCCGCGATCTGCGCGGACGTGGCGGAGCCGGACATGATCTCGTTCATCGCCCAGGCGGCCTCGTCGGCCGTCAGATTCTCACCGGCGAGCAGGGCCGACAACAGCGCGGGCCAGGTGGTGCGCGCGTCCATGGGGTCTCCAGGGGGGTTCTACCGGGTGGTCAGGTGGGTGGAGAGGCGGTGGCGCATCAGGTCGGCGACGGTCTCGGCAAGCACCACGGGGTCGATCGGCTGTGCCACGACGGCCTCCGCGCGTGACCACTCCGCCAGCCATCGATCGTCACGGCGGGCGATCAGCAGGCAGATCGGCGGGCAGTCGTGAACCTCGTCCTTGGCCTGGCGGGCCACGCCCATGCCGCCGGCCGGCTGGGCCTCGGCATCGAGCACCGCGACGTCGATCTCACCCGAGTCGAAATGCTGGATCACCTTGGCGTGGGTAGCGCACTCCACGATCTCCACAAGGGGCACGTCGGCGGCGGGGCGACGGCCGATCGCCTGCCGCACCTTCTCCCGGGTGCTCGCGTCGTCGCTGTAGACGAGGACCCTCATCTTGTCGTCGGTGCTCACGGTCGCACTCACTATCCCTCGTCGATATCCCTCGTCGATGTATGGTCACCTGGGATGCTACCGGTCAGCCCGCCTGGAGACCCAGGCCGGAGGCATCGGTGAGCGAATTGCCCCATACGTCCGCATTGGGGTTACGTTTGACCCCCCTATCGGGGGGTCGTGCGGCGACCCGAGCAGGGGAACCGCAATAATGCTGCCCGTGGCGACAGCATCCGCAATTTCAACGACGACGGCAGCGCATTCGTCCCGCAGACCCGATCTGGTCAGCGTGGGGACGATCGTCTGGCTGTCCTCCGAGCTCATGTTCTTCGCGGCGCTGTTCGCGATGTACTTCACCATCCGGTCAGTGAGCCTTGGCCAGGGTCTGCCCTGGCCGGAGGCCCACCTGAACGTCCCGTTCGCACTGGCCAACACGATCATCCTGGTCCTGTCGAGTGTGACCTGCCAGATGGGCGTGTGGGCGGCCGAGAAGGGCCAGGTCGCCAAGCTCCGCTTCTGGTACGTCATCAGCTTCCTGATGGGCGCCACGTTCGTGGGCGGCCAGCTGTACGAGTACCGCGAGTTGGTCCATGAAGGGCACACCCTGTCGCACTCCGCGTACGACTCGGTGTTCTATCTGGCCACGGGCTTCCACGGCCTCCATGTGACCGGTGGACTGATCGCGTTCCTCTTCATGCTGGGACGCACGTACGCCGCGAAGCGCTTCACCCGTGAGCAGGCGACCAGCGCGATCGTCGTGTCCTACTACTGGCACTTCGTCGACGTGGTCTGGATCGGCCTTTTCGTGACCATCTACGGTATTCAATAAGGAATCGGGGATCTCTGTGAATAGGATCACCGCTAGGCGGCGGCATCCCCTCGCGAGATACGCCGTCCTGCTCTTGGCCCTGGTGACGATCGGGGGGTTCTACACCCTCGTGATCTCCCAAACGAGCGAGCGGGCCGATGCGGCCATCGCGTCCGGCAGGGCCGACGACGTCGCGGAGGGCAAGAAGCTCTTCGAGCTGAGCTGCTCCAGCTGCCACGGGCTCAACGGCGAGGGCACGAAGCAGGGCCCGACACTCGTCGGCGTCGGCGCGGCCGCCGTGGACTTCCAGGTCAGCAGCGGCCGTATGCCCATGGCCGGCCCCGGCCCCCAGGCGCCTCGCAAGCAGCCGGCTCCGTGGGTCAATGAGACGACCATCAGTCAGCTCGCGGCCTACGTGGAGTCCCTCGGTGGCGGCCCGACCGTCCCCACGGACGAGCAGGTCGACGCCGCGAAGGGCGACAAGGCGAGGGGCGGGGAGCTCTTCCGCGCTAACTGCATCCAGTGCCACAACTTCGTCGGCGCGGGCGGCGCCCTGACCCAGGGCAAGCACGCCCCGCCGCTGCACCAGGCCACCGAGAGGCAGATCTACGAGGCCATGATCACCGGCCCGCAGGCGATGCCGGTGTTCAACGACAGCATCATCACCCCCCAGCAGAAGCGGGACATGATCGCCTACATCGTGGGCGTGCGCGACGAGCCCAACCCGGGCGGTGCGGGTCTCGGCCGCATAGGCCCGGTCACCGAGGGTCTGGTGGCCTGGATCGTGGGCATCAGCCTGCTCAGTCTGGCCGCCATCTGGATCACCGCGAAGAGGCGACAGGCCAAATGACTGACAACAATCACGATATCGATCAGCCCGAAGAACGCGTGCCAAGGCGCGTGATCGGCACCCCCTCGCCCGCCGCGGACACCTCCCTGCTCGGGGCCGAGGAGCCGGAGACCGGGGACGTCGTCGCCCCCGGCGTGAACCTTCAGGACGAGAAGACGGCGAAGAAGGGCGAGAAGATCGCCGCCCTCCTCTTCGTCGTCGCCTTCCTGTCGGCTCTCGGCTTCATCGTCTCCTACGTGGTGTTCCAGGTCGGTGACGTCGAGAAGACGCAGGTCTCCAACCTCGCCCTGGGCGGCACGCTCACGCTGACCCTGCTGGCGATGGCCTCGGGCATCGTGGTCTGGGTGCGGATGATCATGCCGAAGTACAGCCTGGTCCAGGAGCGCCACCCGATGGTCTCCGGCCCCGAGGCCCGCCAGTACGTCGGCGAGACCTTCCTGCAGGGTGCCGAGGAGAGCGGCATCACCAAGCGGCCGCTGCTCCGCCGCACGCTGCTGATGGCCGCCGCTCCGCTGGGCTTGGTGCCGCTGGTCGTTATGCGGGACCTCGCGCCCGGAGCCAACTACCCCAGCAAGCTCCGGCACACCGTCTGGGGAGAGAAGACCAAGGACGGCAAGCCCCTCAAGCTCCTCGTCGAGGGAACCGGCGCGCCCATCCGCGCGGCGGACTTCAACTCCCCCGGCGGCATCCTGTCGGTGGTGCCGGAGGGCTACGAGCACGACCTGAACGCCCTGGCCAAGGCCACCCTGATCCTGATCAAGTTCCGGCCGGAAGAGATCAAGTCGGGAACGAACAAGAACTGGACGCACGACGGGATCGTCGCGTACTCGAAGATCTGCACGCACGTCGGCTGCCCCGCGGCCCTCTACGAGCAGACCACGCACCACATCCTGTGCCCGTGCCACCAGTCGACCTTCGACGCCGCCGACGGCGCCAAGGTCATCTTTGGACCCGCGGCCCGGCCTTTGCCCCAGCTACCCATCGCCGTAGACGACCAGGGATTCCTCGTCGCCACGGCAGACTTCGCCGTTCCCGTCGGTCCCAGCTTCTGGGAGCGCGGCGACGCCGAGGCCGAGGTCCGTGAAAACGGAGGCCACGCGTGAGCACCGGAACCGTCCCGAAGCCCATTGTGGGCCCGAGTAACTTCATCGACGAACGCATCGGCGCGGGAAACTTCCTCAAGCGCAACCTGCGGAAGGTCTTCCCTGACCACTGGTCGTTCCTGCTGGGCGAGATCGCGCTCTACTCGTTCATCATCCTGCTGCTGACCGGCACGTTCCTGACGTTCTTCTTCAAGCCCAGCATGGGCCACACTGTTTACGAGGGCTCGTACGACGCGCTCAAGGGCGTCACGATGTCCGAGGCGTACGCGTCGTCGCTGCACATCAGCTTCGACGTCCGTGGCGGCCTGCTGATGCGGCAGATGCACCACTGGGCCGCGCTGCTGTTCGTCGCGGGCATGATGGTGCACGCGCTGCGGGTGTTCTTCACCGGCGCCTACCGCAAGCCGCGCGAGCTGAACTGGCTGATCGGCGTCCTGCTGCTCACGCTGGCGCTGCTCGAAGGCCTGACCGGCTACTCCCTGCCCGACGACCTGCTCTCCGGCGCCGGTCTGCGGATCACCGAGGGCGTGGCGATCTCGCTGCCGCTGGTCGGCACGTGGATCACGTTCTTCCTCTTCGGCGGCGAGTATCCCGGCGAGGATGTGATCTCCCGGTTCTACTCGCTTCACATCCTGCTCATCCCGGGCATCCTGCTGGCGCTCATCACGGCTCACATGATCTTGATGTGGGTGCAGAAGCACACGCAGATGCCGGGCAAGGACCGCACGAACACCAACGTGGTGGGCGCCCCGTTCTACCCGGCCTTCATGGCCAAGGCCGGCGCCTACTTCATGTTCACCTTCGGCACGATCGCACTGCTGGGCACCTTCGCCCAGATCAACCCGATCTGGCTGTTCGGTCCCTACACGCCGTCGGACATCTCGGCGGGTTCGCAGCCCGACTTCTACATGGGCTTCCTCGAAGGCGCGCTCCGCCTGATGCCCGCCTGGGAGATAAACCTCTTCGGGACGGCGGGGGGCACGTTACCGCTGAACGTGCTGATCCCGGCGCTGGTCCCGATGGGCATCATCATGACGGGCCTGGCCCTGTATCCGTTCATCGAACAGTGGGTCACCGGGGACCGCCGCGAGCACCACGTCGTGGACCGCCCCCGCAACAACCCGCACCGCACCTCGATCGGCATGAGCGCGGTCACCTTCTACGGTGTGCTGTGGCTGCTGGGCGCCAACGACGAGATCGCCGCGTTCTTCTCGGTCTCGCTGAACTGGACGACCTACGTCGGCCGGGTCCTGGTCTTCGTGGGCCCGGCGGTGGTGTACGCCATCACCTACCGGGTCTGCCTGGGCCTGCAGCGCAGTGACGCGGCCATCATCGGCCACGGCGTGGAATCCGGTGTGATCAAGCGTCTGCCCAGCGGCGAGTACATCGAGGTGCACGTCCCGCCGAACCCGGGCATCGAGGCCCACATGCGGGGCAAGGAGTCGATCCCGATCATCGCCGGAGCCGACGGCGACAGCGACGGCGACGACATCCCCTCGAAGGAGATGCGCCACCCGCTCGGCAAGGTCCGCGCCAAGCTGAGCAAGGCCTACGGCGGCGAGAAGATCGCGCTCGTCGACGACCACGGCCATGGTCACGAGGAGCACGCGGCCGTGGGCCCGGGCGAAGACGAAAAGTCTCACCTGACCCACTGACCGATCACCGCTGACGCCACAGTCGAGGCCCGGACACCGCACGGTGTCCGGGCCTCGATGCTTTCCGGGGCCGGGCTCCTCCACCCGGTCTCGCCCCTGACGCCCTCCCGGGGCCGGGCGCCCCGCCCGGCCCACCCGACGCGGGTTCCGCCCGGTCCCGGCCCCGCGGGGCTTCCCGTCCGTCCGGCGGAGCGACACCGTGATCGACCCCGGCCCGACACCCCCCCGTTTGGCATGGCTACTCACCGTCATGGATAATTGGGACATACCGCGTAGTCACGGCAGACATACGGCGTTGCCAGGACAAACTTCGCCGCGATTGTCAGCCCCAGCCACTGGGAGCGTGGCGACACCGAGGCCGAGGTCCGCGAGAACGGAGGCCGCGCATGAGCGTCGGACCCGTCCCGAAGCCCGTTGCGGGCGTGAGCAACTTCGTCGACGAACGCATCGGCGCCGCGAACTTCTTCAAACGCAACCTGCGGAAGATCTTCCCTGACCACTGGTCGTTCCTGCTGGGCGAGATCGCGCTCTACTCGTTCATCATCCTGCTGCTGACCGGCACGTTCCTGACGTTCTTCTTCAAGCCCAGCATGGGTGAGGTCGTCTACAACGGCTCCTACCAGCCGCTCCAGGGCGTCACGATGTCCGAGGCGTACGCGTCGTCGCTGAACATCAGCTTCGACGTCCGCGGTGGCCTGCTGATGCGGCAGATGCACCACTGGGCCGCGCTGCTGTTCGTCGCCGGCCTCATGGTGCACGCGCTGCGGGTGTTCTTCACCGGCGCCTACCGCAAGCCGCGCGAGCTGAACTGGCTGATCGGCGTCGCCCTGTTCACGCTGGCCCTGTTCGAGGGCCTGACCGGCTACTCCCTGCCCGACGACCTGCTCTCCGGCGCCGGCCTGCGGATCACCGAGGGCGTGGCGATCTCGCTGCCGCTGGTCGGCACGTGGATCACGTTCTTCCTGTTCGGCGGCCAGTATCCCGGCGAGGACGTGGTCTCCCGGTTCTACTCGATCCACATCCTGCTCATCCCGGGCATCCTGCTGGCGCTCATCACGGCTCACCTCATCTTGATGTGGGTGCAGAAGCACACGCAGATGCCGGGCAAGGGCCGCACGAACACGAACGTGGTGGGCGCCCCGTTCTACCCGGCCTTCATGGCCAAGTCCGGGGCCTACTTCATGTTCACCTTCGGTGTGATCGCGTTGCTGGGCACCTTCGCCCAGATCAACCCGATCTGGCTGTTCGGTCCCTACACGCCGTCGGACATCTCGGCGGGTTCGCAGCCCGACTTCTACATGGGCTTCCTCGAGGGTTCGCTCCGCCTGATGCCCGCCTGGGAGATCAACTTCCTGGGCTTCACCCTGCCGATGAGTGTGCTGATCCCGGCACTCGTGCCGCTGGGCATCGTCATCACGGGCATGGTCATGTATCCGTTCGCCGAGCAGTGGATCACCGGGGACCGCCGCGAGCACCATGTCGCGGACCGCCCCCGCAACAACCCGCACCGCACCGCGATCGGCATGACCGCCGTCACGTTCTACGGCCTGCTGTGGCTGATGGGCGCCAACGACGAGATCGCCGCGTTCTTCGAGGTCTCGCTGAACCTGACGACCTACGTCGGCCGAGTCCTGATCTTCCTGGGCCCGGCGCTGGCGTACTTCATCACCTACCGGTTCTGCCTGGGTCTGCAGCGCAGAGACGCGGCCACCGTCGGCCACGGCGTGGAGACAGGTGTGATCAAGCGTCTGCCCAACGGCAAGTACATCGAGGTGCACGCCTCGCCGAACCCGGACATCGAGGCTCACATACGGGACAAGAAGCCGGTTCCGATCATCGCCGGAGCCGACGGCGAAACCGACGGCGACGGCATCCCCTCGAAGGAGATGCGCCGCCCGCTCGGCAAGCTTCACCACAAGATTCACCTCAAGCTGAGCAGGGCATACGGCGGCGAGAAGGTCGCGCTCGTCGAGAGCCACGGCGAGGACCGGGAGGAGCACGCGGCGGTCGGCCCCGGCGAGGACGACAAGCCCTCACCGGCCCGCTGACCGATCACCGCCGAATCCGACGGATCACCGCCGAATCGCGGCCGGGTCACCGGCACCACGGTCAGACCCGGCCGCTCGGAGAACACCCCGGCCGGACCCGACGACTCGGGGAAAACCCCGGCCGGACCCCGCCGCTCGGAGAACACCCCAGCCGGACCCGACGACTCAGGGAACACGGCCGGCCCCCGCCGCTCACAGAGCAATCCCGGCCGGACCCGACGACTCAGAGAACACCCCGGCCGGACCCGACGGCCCGGAGAGCACCGCGGCCGTCCGGCCGTCCGGAAGAACGCGCCACCCGGTCGCCGGGGAGCGCCACGCTCACACCTGGGCGCTCAGGCCTTCTCGGTGGTGAAGTGCTTGACGCTGCTCCACTTGAGCCACTCTTTCCAGTTCTCCTGCCAGTGGCCCCAGCCGTTGGTGGGCTCCAGCTCGCGAGGCGAGCCGGTGATGATGATCGGGTCCCCGATCAGAGTGTTGTCGATGAACCACTTGGCGTTGGAGGGGCTGACGTTGACGCAGCCGTGGCTGACGTTGGAGTAGCCCTGGGACCCGACCGACCACGGGGCGCTGTGGATGTACTCACCGCTGTTGGAGATGCGGACGGTGTTGTAGACGGTCATCTGGTAGTAGCCGGCCGAACCGGGCCCGATGCCGGGGGAGGTCATGATGGTGACCGGCTCGCGGGACATGGCCAGGTGCACGCCACTGGTCGTGTGGTACTTCCAGACGCCGCCCTGGCCCGCGCTCATGGGGATCCGGCGGATCGCCTTGCCGTTGCGCTTGACGGTGAGCTGGTGGGAGTTGGTGCTGCCCCGGGTGATCTGGGAGCGGCCGACCTTGAACTCGATGCTCTGGTTCTGCTTGCCGTACAGGCCCTTGCCGCCGCGCACCCCCGCGAGACGGGCCTCGACGCGGACCTTGGTGTGGGCCGGCCAGAAGTGCTTGGGGCGGAAGTGCACGGTCTTGTCGTCGAACCAGTGCCACGCCCCGAGGACCGGCTTGGAGGCGTTGATCAGCAGGTTCCGCTCGATGGAGACGCGGTCGGTGACGTCCTTGTCGAAAGTGATCATCACCGGCATGCCGACGCCGACGGTCGTACCGGTCGTGTCCTTGCTCGGCATGAGGCTCTCGATCGCGAAGGTCTCGCTTCCCTTGACTGTGGAGAAGGAGGTGGTCTTCTTCGTCACCGCGCCCGCCGGGTTCACCGCCGTCACGGTGACCTCGTAGGAGGCCCCTGGAGCCGCTGTGCCACGACTGCGCCACTGGGTACCGTCACCGCTCAGCACGCCCTTCAGCGAGCCCTGAGCGCCCTTGACGGCCCTCACGACGACATCCTTCAGGGTGCCGCCCTCCGCGGCGACCAGGACGGTCGTGTCCGTCGGCACGTCGCGCGCCTTGTCGAGGGGGGCGACGGCCACGGCGGCGCCGGCATGTTGCGGAACGGCCCCCGCGTCGTCGTTCTTTACGGCTGTGGTCGATGAACACGAGGTCGCCAGCACCAGGACCAGCAATCCCGTCCCCTGAATCGAACCACGGATCGCGTGCCCCACTTGAACTCCCCTGTCCAGAACTGATCTGCCTCATCCTGTTATTACCCGGAGTAAGCGATTGACCACATAAGACATCCAGCCAGAGGTGCTAATAAAAACCAAAAAGCGGACCATGGAACTTTTCCATGGTCCGCTCTTCGGTGAAGCGCGTGGGATCAGTGCGAGAAGTGACCCCTGTAGTACTCGAAGACGAATCCGATCATGGTCATGATGACCGCGAAAACGCCGATCAGGAACAGCCACCAGCCGATGACGAGGCCGACCGCGGTGAGCGAGACCGCCAGGCAGACGAAGAGCGGCCACCAGCTGTGCGGGCTGAAGAAGCCGAGCTCCCCGGCGCCCTCGCTGATCTCACCCTGCTTGTTGTCCTCCGGCTGATCGCCGATGCGGCGGGCCGTGTACATCAGGTAGTAGCCGATCATGAAGGCGAAGCCCACCGAGATGGCCATCGCCGTCGTGCCGACCGGCTCCTTCGACCAGTACCAGTAGACGACGTCCACGGCGGCGAAGAAAATGCCGCAGAGGATGAACAACCAGCCCTGGACCTTCATCGGGTCTCCTCCAGCTCACGTGTGGCCGAGACGTGGGGGTACTTCAGGTCGAACGCAGGACGCTCGGACCGGATCTGCGGAAGCGAGGTGAAGTTGTGCCTCGGCGGCGGGCAGGAGGTCGCCCACTCCAGCGAGTTGCCGAAGCCCCAGGGGTCGTCCACGGTCACCTGCGGAGCGGTCTTGTGGGTCTTCCAGACGTTGTACAGGAACGGCAGCGTGGAGGCGCCGAGCAGGAACGCGCCGACCGAGGAGATCATGTTCAGGTTGGTGAAGCCGTCGAGCGGGCTGTAGTTCGCGTACCGGCGCGGGAAGCCCTCGGCGCCCAGCCAGTGCTGGACCAGGAAGGTGGTGTGGAAGCCGACGAACAGCGTCCAGAAGTGCACCTTGCCCAGGCGGTCGTTCAGCATCTTGCCGGTGAACTTGGGCCACCAGAAGTAGAAGCCCGAGAACATCGCGAACACCACGGTGCCGAAGACCACGTAGTGGAAGTGGGCGACGACGAAGTAGGAGTCGGACACCTGGAAGTCCAGCGGCGGCGAGGCCAGGATGACGCCGGTCAGACCGCCGAACAGGAAGGTGATCAGGAATCCGATGGCGAACAGCATCGGCGTCTCGAAGGACAGATGCCCTCGCCACATGGTTCCGACCCAGTTGAAGAACTTCACGCCGGTCGGAACCGCGATCAAGAACGTCATGAAGGAGAAGAACGGCAGTAGCACCTGTCCGGTCGCGAACATGTGGTGCGCCCACACCGTGATCGACAGACCGGCGATGGTGATGGTCGCGCCGACCAGGCCGATGTAGCCGAACAGCGGCTTGCGGCTGAAGACCGGCAGGACCTCGGTGATGATCCCGAAGAACGGCAGCGCGATGATGTAGACCTCGGGATGGCCGAAGAACCAGAACAGGTGTTGCCAGAGCAGCGCACCGCCGGTATTCGAGTCGAAGATGTGCGTGCCCAGCTTGCGGTCGGACTCCAGGGCGAGCAGCGCGGCGGCGAGCACCGGGAAGGCCATCAGCACCAGGATCGCGGTGAGCAGGACGTTCCAGGTGAAGAGCGGCAGCCGGAACATGGTCATGCCGGGCGCGCGCATGCAGATGATCGTGGTGATGAAGTTGACCGCACCGAGGATCGTGCCCAGACCGCTGATGGTCAGGCCGACGAACCACAGGTCACCGCCGAGACCGGGCGAGGTGATCGCGTTCGACAGCGGGGTGTACGCCGTCCAGCCGAAGCTGGCCGCGCCGCCAGGGGTAAGGAAACCCGACAGGGCGATGAGGCTGCCGAAGGTGAAGAGCCAGTAACTGACCATGTTCAGACGCGGGAAGGCGACGTCCGGCGCGCCGATCTGCAGCGGCATGAGCTCGTTGGCGAACCCCGCGAACAGCGGCGTCGCGAACATGAGCAGCATGATCGTGCCGTGCATGGTGAACAGCTGGTTGAACTGCTCGTTGCTCGTGATCTGCAGGCCCGGCTGAGCCAGCTCCGCTCGCATGATCAGCGCCATGACGCCGCCGATCAGGAAGAAGATGAACGAGGTGATCAGATAGAGATGTCCGATGATCTTGTGATCGGTGGACGACGCCCACTTCGTGATGATGGAGCCCTTGCGGGTCACCACCGGCGCGAGGGCGACAGGTTCGTTAAGTGCGGTCATTGGGCACCCGCCTGGCTAGCGATGTACTGGTCATACTCTGCCGGTGTGACGAGCTTCACCGAGAAGAGCATCCGGCTGTGGTCCACACCGCAGAGCTCGGCGCAGCGGCCGGCGAAGACACCGGGCTTGTTCAGCGTGTCGATCTCGAACTTGTTGGTCACGCCCGGGATCACGTCGCGCTTGAAGAGGAAGGCCGGCACCCAGAAGGAGTGGATGACGTCCGGCGAGTTGAGGTCGAACTCGACCTTCTTACCCATCGGGAGCACCAGCTGCGGTCCCTGCTCGTAGTCGGCGGCGGGCTTGCCGACGACCTGGACCGCCTTGCCGTTGTACTCGCTCGTGAAGCGCCAGCTCCACTGGAAGCCCTCGACCTTGACCTTCACATCGGGCTTGCCGGACACGACGTTCACGTAGTCCTGGTCTCGCGCGGTGAAGTAGAAGAACACGCCGACCATGATGATCGGCACCACCGTGTAGAGGATCTCGATCGGAAGGTTGTACCGCACCTGGGGCGGCAGTTCCTCCTTCGAGTGCTTCTTCTTGCGGTGGAAGGCAACGGACCAGAGGATCAGGCCCCACACGACCACACCGGTGGCGAGAGCGGCGATCCAGGATCCGTTCCACAAACTCTGGACGGTCTCGGCCTGCTTGGTGACGCCGACGGGCATACCGCCACGGGACCACTCATCGAGAGTATCGGCACTGCACGCCGTTGCGGACACCAACAGCAGCGCCAGAGCGGCAGCGCGTGGCACCCGGCGGCGGGCCAACGGACGCCGTGCAGAACGGCGGGTCGGACTCACGGATCGCCTACCCCACAGAGGAAGCCCAGGAGTCACTCCTGGGCGGTCGTTTATTCATGTTCACGGCTTGTAGTTCACAGCTTTACGCTGGGGGACACATTAGCGCGGACTAGGCCCGCCCCCCCGCGCAGCCCCCGCTTGCACCACGTGTGGTGCGACGATTGGAAGGTGGCGTACTTCGACGCGGCCTCCACGGAGCCGCTGCACCCTCAGGCGCGCGAGGCTCTGATCGCGGCGCTCGACGTCGGCTGGGCCGACCCCGCACGGCTGTACGGTCCCGCCCGCCGGGCAAGAATGTTACTCGAACAGGCCAGGGCGGAGGTCGCCGAAGCGCTCGGAGTCCGCCCCGACGAGGTGTCGTTCACCTCCTCCGGCACGCAGGCGGTCCATCTGGGCGTGCTCGGCACCCTGCAGGGACGGCGCAGGGCCGGCCGCCGCCTGGTGACCTCGGCGGTGGAGCACTCCAGCGTGCTGCACGCCGCCGGGATCCACGAACGCGACGGCGGCTCGGTGGAGACGGTCGGCGTCGGCCTCACGGGCGCGGTGGACCTGCCCGCCTTCCGGAAGGCGGTCCTCACCGAGGGAACGGCCCTGGCCTGCCTTCAGAGCGCCAACCACGAGGTCGGGACGGTCCAGCCGATCGCCGAGGCGGCGGCGGTGTGCGCCGAGGCGGGTGTGCCCCTGCTGGTGGACGCCGCGCAGACGGCGGGCCGGATGCCGTTGCCCGGCGCCTGGTCGGTGCTGACCGCGAGCGCGCACAAGTGGGGCGGCCCCGCCGGGGTCGGCGTGCTGGTGATCCGCAAGGGCACCAGGTGGCGCGCCCCGCTCCCCGAGGACGACCGCGAGCACCGCCGCGTCCCCGGCTTCGAGAACGTGCCGGCGATCGTCGCGGCGGCCGCCGCGCTGCGCGCCATGGTGGCCGAGTCGGCCGTGGAGTCGGCCAGGCTCTCGGAGCTCGTGGACCGGATCAGGACCGAGGTGCCCCGGCTGGTTCCCGACGTCGAGGTCATCGGCGATCCCGTCGTGCGCGCGCCTCATATCGTCACCTTTTCGTGTCTTTACGTAGAGGGTGAGGCGTTGCTGACCGAACTCGACAAATCCGGGTTCGCCGTATCGTCCGGTAGTTCGTGCACGGCGAGTACGCTTCGTCCGTCGCATGTTTTGGAGGCCATGGGCGTGCTCACGCACGGGAACGTGCGGGTGTCGCTGCCCCGGGGCACCTCCACGGCGGATGTCGACCGCTTCCTCGCCGTCCTGCCGGAGACGGTGAGAAGGATTCGCGAGGACGCGGGGGTAAAATCATGATCGATACTCGGGGAGTGAAGACTTCATGACGTCCGGCCAGGCCACCCCGGAGGGATCCGCTCAGCCCCCGGCGCTGACCATCGACGCGCTGGGCAAGAAGTGCCCGATCCCCATCATCATGCTCGCCGCTCAGATCAACGACGTCCCGCGCAACGCGATCGTCGCGGTCCTCGCCGACGACCCCGCGGCGTTCAGCGACATCCCGGCCTGGTGCCGGTTGAAGTCGCACCACCACGTGGGCAGCTATGAGCTCCCCCAGCGCGGCTGGGCCATCCACGTGCGACGTAACTACTGATTTGCCCTGAAAACGGGTAGAACCCTCCCAAATCCACCGCACGTTTTCGGGGAGGGAAGCATGAGCGAAGAGACCGCCAAGGACCTCATGAGCCCGGGGGCCGAGTGCATCCCGGCGCACGAGACGCTCGACCGGGCCGCACAGCTGATGCGCAATCTGAACGTCGGCGCGTTGCCCGTGTGCGGGAGCGACGATCGTCTCAAGGGGATCATCACCGACCGCGACATCGTGGTGAAGTGCGTGGCCATGGGCAAGGATCCGTCGACGATGACCGCCGCGGAAATGGCGGGCGAGCTGGTCTGGGTGTCCGCCGACGCCACCGTCGAGGAGACGCTGCACAAGATGGAGGAGCACCGGATCCGGCGGCTGCCGGTGATCGAGAACGGCCGCATCGCCGGCATGATCAGCGAAGCGGACCTGGCCAGGCACCTGCCCGACGACAAACTCGCCGAGTTCGTCCACAGCGTCTACGCGGGCAACTGACCGTCACCGGGCGCCCCGCCACCGCGTAGCCGACCCGGCGTCGCGGCGAGCGGCGCGGTCCGGGCGAGGGGCGTGCCGTACGGCGGGCCGGGTGGGCGGCGGTTCGCCTCCACCCGGCTTGCCGTACGCGCCGTGAGAGGACCTCAGGCGTGGTAGCACTTCACGAACCGGGCCACCTCGTCGGCGGCGGCGGCGCCGTAGGCGTCGGCGAAGCGGGCCAGGAAGACCTTCTGGCCGAGCTCGTACTCCTGGCCGCCGACGTGCTCCAGCACGTGGGTGGCGGTGAGGTTGCCGACCTGGCCGCAGCGCTCCAGGGGCAGGCCCCAGCCCAGGGCCGCCAGGAAGCCGGCGCGGAAGGCGTCACCCACGCCCGTGGGGTCGGCCTTGCCGAGCTCGGGGGCCGGGGGGACGTGCAGGGACGGCTCGCCCTTACGGTCGATCGTGACGCCCTTGGGGCCGAGCGTGGTGACGCGGACGCCGACCCTGTCGAGGACCTCCTCGTCGGACCAGCCGGTCTTCTGCTCGATCATCCCCTTTTCGTAATCATTGCTGAAAAGGTAGGCGGCGCCGTCGACCAGCAGGCGGATGTGCTCACCGGGCATCCGCGCGAGCTGCTGCGAGGGATCGGCGGCGAAGGGGATGCCGCGCTGGCGGGCCTCCTCGGTGTGCCGGAGCATCGCGTCGGGGTCGTTGGGGCTGATGAGCACCAGGTCGAGACCGCCGAGCCGCTGGGCGATCGGGCCGAGCTCGATCTGCCGGGCCTCGGCCATCGCACCGGTGTAGAACGACGCGATCTGGTTGTGGTCCTCGTCGGTGGTGCACAGGAACCGGGCGGTGTGATGCAGCTCGGAGACGTATACCGAGTCACAGTCGACACCGTGCCGCTCCAGCCAGGACCGGTAGTCGGCGAAGTCCGTGCCGACCGCTCCGATCAGGATGGGCGTCAGTCCCAGGCAGCCCATGCCGAAGGCGATGTTGGCCGCGCAGCCGCCACGGCGGATCTGCAGTTCGTCCACGAGGAACGAGAGGGACACCCGGTCGAGCTGCTCGGCGATGAGCTGGTCGCCGAAGCGGCCGGGGAAGGTCATCAGATGATCGGTCGCGATTGAGCCGGTGACGGCGATGCGCACGGGGTTCTTCTCCTCGTTGTCTGCATCTCAAGGAAAGGTGGGTGTGAAACCACGCAAGAATACGTGACCGGACAGACGCGCGAAGGCCCCGCGGAGTGACTGATGTCACTCCGCGGGGCCTCCGCGGTGTCGCCTAGTTGAACGAGTCGCCGCAGGCGCACGAACCGCCGGCGTTCGGGTTGTCGATCGTGAAGCCCTGCTTCTCGATCGTGTCGACGAAGTCGACCGTGGCACCCGCGAGGTACGGCGCGCTCATCCGGTCGGTGACGACACTCACGCCGTCGAAGTCCGAGACGACGTCGCCGTCCATCGAACGGTCGTCAAAGAAGAGCTGGTAGCGCAGGCCGGAACAGCCACCGGGCTGCACGGCCACGCGCAGCTGAAGGCCCTCCTCGCCCTGCTGCTCCAGCAGGCTCTTGACCTTGGCCGCGGCCGCCGAGCTAAGGATCAGGCCCTGCGCCGTGCTGGTCTCGCTGCTCTCAACCGACATGTGGTGACTCCCGCGTCTGCGTCAACCGCCCGGCTGGAGCGGCTGTCTGTTAATGACGTCCTACTTAGAAGCTACCAACACCGGTCATCGACTACACATTCCAGAGACCTCTCTCACATCCCCACCCCCCTGCTCCCCCGGGAATAAAGGCCCCCGGGGCGTGTGTCATCATTAGTCGTCAGTTCGACGATAAGGGGGTGTGGTCATGACGACCACCGATACCGGACTTCCGCTCTTCGTCCTCGGCCGGGAGACCGACCCGCACAGCGAGCGAGGTGTCGACTGCCCGGGCGAGTTGCCGTCCGCCTCCGACCCGGCGCTCGTCGAGCGCGCACGGCGGGCCAAGGCGGCGCTGGGAGACAGGGTCTTCGTGCTGGGGCACCACTACCAGCGTGACGAGGTCATCCAGTTCGCCGACGTGACCGGCGACTCGTTCAAACTCGCCAGGGAGGCCGCGGCCCGGCCGGACGCCGAGTACATCGTCTTCTGCGGCGTGCACTTCATGGCCGAGTCCGCCGACATCCTCACCGGCGACTCCCAGAAGGTCGTGCTGCCCGACCTCGCGGCCGGGTGCTCGATGGCCGACATGGCCACGTTCGACCAGGTCGAGGAGTGCTGGGAGGCACTGGAGGACGCCGGGATCGCCGAGATCACGGTTCCGGTCACCTACATGAACTCCAGCGCCGACATCAAGGCGTTCTGCGGGCGCAACGGCGGCGTCGTGTGCACCTCCTCCAACGCCAGGCGCGCCCTGGAGTGGGCCTTCTCCCGCGGGGAGAAGGTGCTGTTCCTGCCCGACCAGCATCTGGGCCGCAACACCGCGGTCCTGGAGATGGGCCTCTCCCTGGACGACTGCGTCGTCTACAACCCGCACCGGCCGAACGGCGGGCTGACCGCCGGGCAGCTTGAGAACGCCAAGGTGATCCTGTGGAAGGGACACTGCTCGGTGCACGGCCGCTTCAGCGCCGAGTGCGTGGACGACGTCCGCGAGCGGATTCCCGGCGTCAACGTGCTGGTCCACCCCGAGTGCAGGCACGAGGTCGTCACCAAGGCCGACCACGTCGGCTCGACCGAGTACATCATCAAGAAGCTCGAAGAGGCCCCGGCCGGGTCCTCCTGGGCGGTGGGCACCGAGCTGAACCTGGTCAAGCGACTGGGAACCATGTTCCCCGACAAGAATGTGACGTTCCTCGACCGGACCGTCTGCTACTGCTCGACGATGAACCGGATCGACCTCCCGCACCTGGTGTGGTCGCTGGAGTCCCTCGCGGCGGGCCAGGTCGTCAACCAGATCACCGTGGACGAGGACACCTCCCACTGGGCCAAGGTCGCCCTGGAGCGGATGCTCGCGCTTCCCTGACACCCGCCGTCTCCCGCGCGCGTGGCGGGCCCCGGCGGGCCGGGGCCCGCCACGCGCGCGAAGCGGTTCACCCCCGCGTACGGGGGATCAGTTGAGCTGGTAGACCACCTGCACGTTGACCGTGATCGTCTGCCGGCCGGGGCTGATCGAGCCACCGTCCTCGAACTTGGCGGCGGCCATGAGCACCACCGGCCGGGAGACGTCCTCCTCGGTGATCGTCACGACGCGGCCCAGCTCGCGGCCGGCCAGCCCGGCGTACTGCTCGGCGCGGGCCCGGGCGTCCACGAAGGCGGCGTCACGCGCCGCCCTGAGCGCCGCGCCGTCGTCGGACACCTCGAAGGAGATGCCGTTCAGCCGGACGTCCTCACTCATCGAACCCACCGCGTCGACCACCCGGTCGGCGGACCCGATGTCGCGCACCAGGGCCTCGACCCCCTGCGTCGCGCGGTACCCGACGACCTTGGGGTAGTTCTCGTACTCGGGGCCGAGGGACAACGCGTTGGTCCGCAGGTCCTTGGCCTCGATCCCCGCCTTCACCAGCACCTGGGTCAGTGCGGCGGCCACCTTGCGCGCCTCGGCGAAGGCCGCCCCGGCGGTGGGGCGGCGTACCTCGACACCGACGTTCAGTCTCATGACGTCGGGAGCCGAGGAGTGGCTTCCCTCTCCCCGGACCGTGATCCGCGACTTCCTGTCTTCCACGATCGTCTTCGTGGTCCCGGAATCGGCGAGCGCGGTCCCGCCGAACAGCCCCAGAGAGCCCATGGAGACAAGAACAGCCGCGGCCACGGTGTGAGATATCTTGATCATGGGTTCATGGCATCACGAAGCACCGGCGGCGCCGACGAGTCAGCGGCGTGCCCTGTCATGTCTTGAACATCGGATCCGGGCCGGAACCTCAGATTCCCGTGTGTTCCCGCCACCAGCCGAGGAGACCGGCGTCCCCTTCGACGGCGTAGTCGTCGGCGCTGCGCCGTCCCCACAGCACCAGCAGCAGGTCGGCCGAGGTGGTGGTGCGGACGGTCACCGTTCCCGGCTGGAGGGATCTCTGATGGTGGAAACGGTCGGGGTCCAGGGTGACCACCCACCCGGCGCCGGTGTCGGCCTGCAGGGAGATCGTCTCACCCGCGCCCCTGAGCTCGGCCACGCCGGGGTTCCAGCGCACGTACGGCAGGACCTCGAGAAACTCCTCGACCCCGTCGGCCGCCACGTCCTCGTCGATCGAGACCGGGAGACCCAGCGCGAGCTCGGCGTCCACCCGGTGCACCACGGCTTCGTGGAGCTGCCGCCGCGACCAGAACCCCACCCGCCTCTCACCGCCCCACGACCACATGGGCGCCTGCGGGTCCTGCGACAGCAGCGCCTCGGACAGCGGGCCCGCCCCCTCCCCCAACCAGGCGGGGTAGCCGCCCGGGTCGGCGGGCAGACCCGGATCCGTCCCGTTTCGGTCGTAGGGCCGCTCGGCCAGGTCGCGCACCATGGCCGCCACCCAGCGGTGCAGGCCGCCGAGATGGGTGGTGAGCTCGGCCAGGTTCCAGCCGGGACAGGTCCGCACCGGGGTGGACATGTCGGCGTCCCGCAGGACGTCCGCCATTCGGCCGATCTCCACCCCGGTGGCCCGGACGTGCTCGGCGTGGCTCCAGTCCCTCATCTCAGCTCCCTCGTGTAGCGCGTGAACTGCCTGTCGTACTCCGCCGGATCGGCACTGGTGGCCAGCACCCGCTTGACCTGCCCCCTGAAGTCGATCACCACGGCCTCGTAGCCGGTGCCCGACCGCCGCCAGCCCGCGATGTGCCGGTCGTCGTACCAGCCGACGAGCCGCTCGGTCTTGAACGGGATCCGGGCCTTGGCCTCCCCGTCGGCGGAGGTGGACCAGATACAGATCTCCTGGTTCGTTCCCTTGCAGTACGTCATGAGCATCGAGCCCGACGGAGAGACGTCGTCGCCCTCCACGGTGATCGGAGCGCCGACGTCGAGCAAAGTCTGCAGCACGGTGCCCCCCAGGTCATAGAAACGGATGCGCTGGGTCTCCCCGGTGAGCGCCCAGGTGCCGACCGCCCGGCCGTCCCCCCGCCAGAAATAGCTCCACGTGCCCGCGTCCTTCTCCTTCACGCGGACGACCCTGGCCTTTTTCGTGGCGACGTCGATGACCGCGTAGCCGTACGCCCTGCTCTCCCTGCGGGCCTTGCCGACGATCTCGTAGAGCGTCACCAGGCCCTTTCCGCCGTCCGGGGACCACTGCGGCAGCGTCGGGTAGACCGGATCCTCGGCGACCCTGATCCGGCTCACCGTGCCGGACCGCCGGTCGACGACCGCGACGACGGCGTGGCCGCTCCTGTCGTAGGTCCGCTCGGTGCCCAGCGCGTGGCTGCCCGAGGGGTTCACCGTGTACTGGAAATACCTGTCGTCCTTGGTGAACCGGCTGGTCCCGGGCTCGCGGACGTAGAGGTGCGCGTCCCCGTCCAGGCTGTAGGAGCTCAGCCGGATCGGGTCGTCGTCACTCTCGTGGATCGTGATCGAACTCCCGGGCAGCCTGATCGTCCTGCTCGCCGGGGGCGGGCCGGAGACGGCCGGGGCCGGCGTGACCGCGGAGCCGGAGGGCGGCGGGGCGGTCACGTCCCGCGGGCCGCTCGCCCGGCCGGGCCCGATCACCTCGGGCGCCGGGCCCCTCAGCGCCAGGGTGAGTCCCCCCACCGCCACGAGCGTGACCACGAGCCCTCCGCCGATCGCGGCCCGGAGCCCGCCCCGGTCCTTGGCGGAGGTCCCTGCCGGCGCCGGATACGCCGGGGGCTCCCGGACCGCGTGCGACGAGGCGGCGGCCGAGCCCTCGGCGAGGATGCCGCGGGGCGCGGCGGGCGTCACCGCACCGGGTGCGCCGCCCGCGTGGCCGAGCAGCCGCAGCAGCGCCTCCCCCGCCGTGGGGCGCCGGGCCGCGTCCTTGGCCAGGCACTGCCCGATCAGGTCGCGCAGCGCCGGATCGGCGATCCCCCGCAGGTCGGGCTCCAGGTTCACGATCCGATTGAAGATCGCGGGCAGGCTGTCGGCGCCGAACGGCGGCCGGCCGGTGGCCGCGAAGACCATCGCGGCGCCCCAGGCGAACATGTCCGCGGGTGCCCCGGCGTCCTCCCCCGCCAGTTGCTCGGGGGTCATGTAGGACGGGGTGCCGATCGTCGTCGCGGTCAGCGTGGAGGTCCGGTCGAGCGCCTTGGCGATGCCGAAGTCGATCACTCTGGGGCCGTCCGGGGCGAGCAGCACGTTGGACGGCTTGAAGTCGCGGTGCGCGATCCCCGCCTGGTGGATCGCGACCAGCGCGGTGACGGTGCCGATCGCCAGGCGGTGCAGGGCCGGCCCCCCGCGCGGCCCCTCGGAGGCCACGACGGCCTCCAGCGTCGGGCCCTCGATGTATTCGCTGACGATGTACGGCCGCCGCCGGTCGATGCCGGTGCCGATCACCGCGGCGGTGCAGAAGGGGGCGACCCGCCGGGCCGTACTGACCTCGCGGACGAAACGCTCCCTCGCCTCGGAGTCCCGGGCGAGGTCGGGACGGAGCAGTTTGACCGCGACGCGGGTGCCCGTGGGCGACACACCCAGGTAGACCGTTCCCTGACCGCCCTCGCCCAGCCGGCCGGTGAGCCGGTACTCCCGCACTCGCCGGGGATCCCCGGGCCGCAGGGGCGCGAGGTCCGGCATGGACGCACCTTCCCTCGGGGGACCTTTCGCATTTCATTGTGAAGGCAAAGGATCACGATCCATGCACCGAACCGCTCACGCGTCAGCCGCGTGGCCGCGTCGGGGAGAAGGCGTCGTCCGCCGGATTCACCGGCCCGCGGTACGCGCCCGGGACCTCTCTAAAGGCCCGGGGCGCCCCAGAGCGGGAACCAGCGGCCGAGGTCGGGCTCGATCGGGAGCTCGTCGGCCAGCACGGCCCGCATCTCCAGCTCCAGCGCGTTGTCCCTGCGCCGGTCCGGCAGCGGCGCGAACGGGTAGAAGGTGCCCTGCTTGTAGAGGTAGACCAGGCCGAGCTTGCGGCCGTTCGGATCGGCGAAGGAGAGCAGCGAGCAGAGCAGGGAGGGACCGAAGGCCGCCGCCTCAAGGGAGGAGTTGACGGCGTGCAGGTCGGTGACCAGATCGCTGAACTGCTCGGGCGCGCGGCGCGCCAGCAACCACGTGTACCCGTAGGTGTCCTGGGAGATCTCCACCGGCGGGCCGCCACCCGCGTCCAGCAGCGCGGCGATGTCGCGTTCCAGCGCGGCGAAGGCCCCGCCCTCGGCCGAGCGGAAGCAGACCGACCCCAGCCCGGTGGGCGCGAAACCGGTCGCGGCCTGCAAGGTCACCGCCGCCGACGGGAGCGCGAACAGCGCGTCCAGGTCGGCCTTCGCCGGTTCGGTACGGCCCAGCAGCACATCCCACCAGCTCACAGCTCACACTCCCCGTCCGAGTTGGGCGGAGATCTTGGCGAGCTGGTCCAGACGCCGTTCCAGCGGAGGGTGGGTCGCCAGGATCGCGGCCAGGCTGGCCTTGCCGGACAGCGCGGGGACGAAGAAGAAGGCGTTGAACGGCTCGGCCTCGCGCAGATCCCTGGTCGGTATGCGGGCCATCTCTCCGCTGATCTTGACCAGCGCGCTGGCCAGGGCCGAGGGCCGCTGGGTGAGCAGGGCTCCCGCACGGTCGGCGGCCAGCTCGCGATAGCGCGACAGCGCCCGGGTGAGCAGGAAGCTGACCGCGTACACCAGGACCGAGACCAGCAGGATGATCAAGCCGATCGGGAGGCCGCCGCTCCTGTCGTCACGGCTGCGCCCGCCCAGGCCGCTGTAGAGCGCGATCCTGGTCATGAGCCCGGCGACCATGCCGAGGAAGGACGCGATCGTCATCACCGCGACGTCCCGGTGGGCCACATGGGACATCTCGTGGGCGAGCACGCCCTCAAGCTCGGTCCCGTCAAGGCGGCGCAGCAGGCCGGTGGTCACGCAGACCACCGAGTTCTTCTGGTTGCGGCCGGTGGCGAACGCGTTCGGAACGTCCGAGTCGGCGATCGCCACCCGCGGCTTCGGCATGTCGGCGATGGCGCTGAGCCGGTCGATCATGCCGTGCAACTCGGGGGCCTCCTGCGGTGAGACCACACGTCCGTGCATCGCGAACAGTGCGATGCGGTCGGACAGGAAGTACTGGACCAGCAGGATGCCGCCGGCTATGAGCAGCACCATGACCGTCCGCAATCCCAGCGCGACCAGCACCCCCACGAAGACCACATAGAGCAGTCCGAGCAGGAACATGGTCAGGACCATACGGCTGGTCAGGCCCCGGTCCGGGGCAAACCGGGTTTGTGCCATATGTCCAAGCTAGCCGGGAATCAGACCTTCATCGCCGAGCATTGCCCGCACTTCGTCCATGGAAGCGTCAGCCGGAGGCAAAATCAGCTCGGAGGATTCGAGGCTGTCGTCCGGAAGCGCCTTGCCGACGTGGCGGACCTTGTCCAGCAGGTCGTGCAGCCGGACCCGGAACGTCTCCTCGTCCCCGGTCTCGATGGCCGCCTCCAGATCGGTGTCCAGGGCGTTGAGGACCTCAAGATCGTTGGGGCCGATCTCGATCTGTCCTTCCCCCATGATGCGAACGATCACAGTCCCTCCCCCGGCTGGCGCAGCTGCTGAGTCTGGTTCGACTGCGGCTGCTGGTTCGGCTGTGGCTGCTGCTGGGCCGGCCCCTGCTCGATCGCGCTCTTGGGCGTGCTGCCCTGGCCGAGCTCGGCCTTCATCCGCGCGATCTCCAGCTCCACGTCGTGCCCGCCGCCCATGCGGTCGAGCTCGGCCTGGATGTCGTCGCCGCGCTGCCCGCTGTAGTCGTCGAGCGCACCGCTGGCCAGCAGTTCGTCGATGGCACCCGCGCGGGCCTGCATGGAGGCCGTCTTGTCCTCGGCCCGCTGGATCGCCAGACCGACGTCGCCCATCTCCTCGGAGATGCCGGAGAACGCCTCGTTGATCCGCGTCTGCGCCTCGGCCGCGGTGTAGGTCGCCTTGATCGTCTCCTTCCTGGTGCGGAAGGAGTCAACCTTGGCCTGCAGCCGCTGCGAGGCGGTGGTGAGCTTCTCCTCCTCGGCCTGCAGGTTGTCGTGCTGCACGCGAAGGTCGGCGATCTGGGTCTGCAGGCCTCCCCTGCGGGTCAGGGCCTCGCGGGCGAGATCCTCACGACCGACGCCAAGCGCCTTGCGCCCCTGTTCCTCAAGCTTGCGCGACTGGGCCTCGATCTGGTTGATCTGCAACTCCACCCGCTTACGCGAGGTGGCGACGTCGGCCACGCCCCGGCGCACCTTCTGCAACAACTCCAACTGGCGCTGATAGGAGTAGTCCAGGGTTTCGCGCGGATCCTCCATCTTGTCCAAAGCGTTGTTCGCCTTGGACTTGAAGATCAACGAAAGTCTCTTCATCACGCTCATGCGCGTCGGCCGTCCCCTTCTTCAAGTGCGCTTCGGGTCACCCCGGTGATTCCAGCCCCCCGCTAAAAACGCCGGAACCGCCATAGGGTTCACCCTACGCATAACGCGCGGGGGCGTCACTAAGTTGCAGTCCCGGTAGGCTGACGATGTGTTCCGACGTACCCAGACCACCGCGGACGACTCCCCCGCCTCCGATAACGATCCTAAGCCTGCGGGCAAGGGACGTCCCACACCCAAGCGCCGGGACGCCGAAGGCCGTCGCCGTCAGCCGGTGAACGCCCCCCAGAACCGCAAAGAGGCCTACAAACAGCTCCGCGAGCGCCAGGCCAACGATCGCGTCAAGGCGCGCGAGGGCATGATGCGCGGCGACGAGAAGTACTTCCCCGCCCGCGACCGAGGGCCCGCCCGCAAGTTCGCCCGCGACTGGGTCGACTCCCGCCGGGTCATCAGCCAGTACTTCCTGCCGTTCTCACTCCTCATCCTCCTGCTCACCTGGGTCCCCTTCCCGGCCGACGTCCGCGGGGTCGTCTACGTCGCGGTGATCACGATCGGCTGGCCTCTGATGATGGTCGGCGTGCTGTTCACCTCGATCTGGGTGTCCTGGAAGGTCAAGAAACTCGTCGCCGAGAAGTACCCCGACGAGAGCGTCAAGGGTGTCGGTTTCTACGCCGCCATGCGCGCACTGCAGATTCGCAAGCTGCGCTTCCCTCCGCCGGTCTTCCTGCCCGGAGGCAAGCCCGCCCCGCCGAAGAGGTAGGCCGCGAGCAGATCTTCCCGAACCCCTCGTCTCTCCGTGGAGAGGCGAGGGGTTCGCTGTGCGGGGACCGTCCGCACGAGATTCCCGATGCGGTTTCTGGCAATTTGCTGCGAATTTTCTACCAATTAGCTGTGTGAAGAATCTGCCCATATGAGAGTTTTATGGAGCATTTCACTATCTTTATCCCAATCGTTTGGGTGCCGGACACGCCATCGATCATGACTTGTCGGGGATGTTCCACTCCAGCTCGCCGTCGACCGCTTCGGGCTTCCAGTAACCGACGGACCCGCCGGTCTCCAGAGCGTTCGCGGTCGCCTTCAGCAGCGCGTAGTACGAGCCGATCCGGATCTCTCCCGGCGTGAAGCCCAGCTGACCTTCGTGGTCGGTTTCCCCGACGTCGCGCACCGCGGAGTCGATCACCAGATGATCGCCGCTCCCGTCGGCGCCGAACGGGATCATCCGCCCGTCCCACCACTCCGATCGCGGATCGCCCTCCTCGCCCCCGTCGATCTCGCACAGCCCTCGCCAGTGGTCACGGATGGCGCGGACGTCTTGATTCTCGTGGCCGAGGAAGCCGAACGCCCGGGTGTCCCTCGCGAAGACGGCTCCGTTGTGGCGGAGCAGGGAGGCCCGGAGGTCGTCGGGGAACCGCAGGCCCATCTGCGCCTCCGCGACCGCGATCGTCCGGGCCTTGGCGGGTTCGCCGAGCGTGAGACGGGTCTTGGGGGCGTTGGTCTTCAGCCACGTCTCGATCCGCCGCCACTGCCGGTTCACCGCCCGGGTCACCGTCGGGCTGACGGCTCGCGCCCTCGGCTCCCGGACCTCCGGCCGGCAGTCCGCGTCCGTAACCGGCTCACGGACCGGAACCGGCTCCTCCTCGGCCCGATCACCGTCCGCCGCCCCCGCACCGTTCAGGATCTCCAGGGAGACGTCCCCGGAGGCCTCGCCGTCCGACCCGGTCCAGGGGAAGACGTCATTGAACACGCATCCGACGGCCGTCGTCGCGACGCCGACCTCCCCTCCGGGCGTCACGCCGTACGCCTCTTCGGGACACGAATCGCTCTCGCGCCCGTCCGGCTCCCCTCCGGCGGTTCCCACGAAGGCCGTCGTCTCCTCGACGGTTTCCAGATCTTTCGAGAAGACCGCGTTCTCGAGGACCTGCGTGCCGAGGACCAGGAGGCACAGCCCGAGCCCGACGACGCCCCACCGGATCAGGCGCCCCCGGGCGACCTCCTCCAGCGGCGCCCTCGGCGCCCTGGACGGGAGGTCCCCGAAGAACCTCTCCAGGGCGGAGGGCCCGGTGGCATAGCGCACCAGGTCGTCGTCGGTGGGGACGCCCAGGATCGGAACCGGAGGCCACGACGGCTCGGGGGCGTTCCCGGCCTCCCCGGTCTCGCCCCCGGAGGCCGTCTCGGAAGTCGCCGGATTCTGCCCCGCCGGACTCCGGCGCAGGCGAAGGACCGCCACGACGATCGCCGCCACCGCGGCGACCGCGAGCACGAGCCGTACCCACCGGGAAGTGATCAACTTCGACATCTGGGGCAGAGTATCCCGAAATGAGTTTTCCTTATGAAGCCCGCTAGGGTCGAACACTATGGAATTCCGTCACCTTGGCCGCAGCGGTCTCATGATCAGCGAGATCAGCTACGGCAACTGGATCACCCACGGTTCCCAGGTCGAGGAGGACGCCGCCAAGCAGTGCGTGCAGGCCGCCCTCGACGAGGGAATCACCACCTTCGACACCGCCGATGTCTACGCGGGTACCAAAGCGGAGGAAGTGCTCGGCCGGGCCCTGAAGGGCGTCCGCCGCGAGTCCCTGGAGATCCTCACCAAGGTCTACTGGCCCACCGGCAAGGGCCCCAACGACCGTGGACTGTCCCGCAAGCACATCACCGAGTCCATCCACGGCTCGCTGCGGCGCCTGCAGACCGACTACGTCGACCTGTACCAGGCTCACCGTTTCGACTACGAGACGCCGATGGAGGAGACCCTCAAGACCTTCGACGACCTCGTACGGCAGGGCAAGGTCCTCTATGTCGGTGTCAGCGAGTGGAACGCCGACCAGATCTCCCGGGCTTTGAAGATCGCTGACGAGATGGGCTTCGACCGCCTGGTCTCCAACCAGCCGCAGTACTCGATGTTGTGGCGGGTCATCGAGGAGGAGATCGTGCCGCTGAGCGAGAAGGAGGGTCTCAGCCAGATCGTCTTCTCCCCGATCGCCCAGGGCGTGCTCACCGGCAAGTATCTGCCGGGCCAGCCGGCGCCCTCCGGTTCCCGGGCCACCGACCCGTCCGGTGGCAACATGATCGCCAAGTTGCTGAACGACGAGTTGCTCGCCCGCGTCCAGGAATTGAAGCCGATCGCCGCCGACCTCGGCCTGAGCATGGCCCAGCTTGCCGTGGCCTGGGTGTTGCAGAACCCGAACGTGGCCTCCGCCATCGTTGGGGCGACCAGGCCGGAGCAGGTCCGTGACAACGTCAAGGCGAGCGGTGTGAAGCTGGACGCCGACGTGTTGAAGAAGATCGACGATGTTCTTGGCTCGCTCGTCGAGCGGGACCCCGCCAAGACCGTCAGCCCCCCGAAGCGCGCCTGATCACTAAATGAACAAACCCCTCGGGTTTCCTCGCTGACGGGAAACCCGAGGGGCTTTCTCGTTCATTCGGAGCGCAGCGACATCTTCTCGTATTCGACCCGGTCACCATCAAGCAGGGTGACCTTCTCGACACCGGATTCCAGCAGCTCACGCCAGCTCTCGCCAAGCCAGGACTCGGCGTCGGCCTGACTCGGGAACATGTCGGACGGCAGAACTCCCTCGGTCACCTCGCCGCCGTTCGCGTTTTCATAACGCCAGTGCCAGGTCATGCATACGCTCCTTTTACGGGTCTTGCCGGTGCCCCCTCGACGGCTCAACGAACCCTACCTCCCCGAAGCGTTCCGAGCGTGGAGCCGAAAAATCACGCCGGCCGAAACGATCGGTTCGGGCACCCGTACGCTGAGGCCGTCAACGACCGCGGTCTGAGGGCCGGGCATCCTTGGGAGAACTCGGTGAAGGTCCTGATCTCCGGTACGGCGGGCGCGGGCGGCTGGCCGCTCCCGGACTGCGGGTGCGCCTCCTGCGCCCGGCTGGTCCACGGCTGTCGCCGCCCCACCGCGGTCGTCCTCTCCGACTCCGTACGGCTTCCTCCCACCGGCCCGCTCCCTTCCGGCTACCGGACCACGACCGGCGCCGACGGCCTCACCGTCACCACGCCCGACGGTGACCGGATCCTCTACGCGGCCCCGCTCCCCGTCCCTCCCCCGGACCCGTACGGCGAGCAGACCGATCCACGAAGCCCCGCACCCACGGGCAACCGGCAGGGGGCGTTGGATCAGGGGGCGCTGGATCTGGTGCTGGTGGACGTGCTGGACCGGCCGGAGCGCCTGGGAGATCTGCGCCGCAGAGGGCTGGTCGGCGAGCGGACGCATGTCGTGGCCGTGAACATCGATCACCGGGTGCCGACGGAGACCGAGCTGGCCCGGCGGGCCGCGCTGTGGGGGGTGCGTGCCGTACCGGACGGAACCGTCATCGACACCCGCGAGCCCGCGCCTCCCCTGCCCCCGCTCCCCCGCAGGACCCTGCTGCTGGGCGGGTCACGGTCGGGGAAGTCCGCGGAGGCCGAACTCCGGCTGGCGGCCGAGCCGGAGGTCCTCTACGTGGCCACCGGACCGTCAGGCGGCGACGACCCCGAGTGGCTTCGCCGGATCGACGCGCACCGGGACCGCAGGCCCGGCCACTGGGACACGGTCGAGACCACCGACCTGGCCGGCCTGCTGCGGACCGCCACCACCCCGATGCTGATCGACGGGCTCGGCACGTGGGTCGCCGCGGTCTTCGACGAGTGCGACGCCTGGGCGGACGGGGGCAGCACGAACGGGGAGAGCGGAGGGAGCGGGGAGAACACCGGGAGCGGCGGGGGCGGCAGGGACGGCAGAGACGCGGTCACGGCGCGATGCGACGAGCTGGTCGCGGCCTGGCGGCAGGCCCGTGCCCGGATCGTGGCGGTCTCCGACGAGGTCGGCCTCGGCGTGGTGCCCGTCACCTCCAGCGGCCGGATGTTCCGCGACACCCTCGGACGCCTGAACCAGCGTCTCGCCCTCGAATCCGAAGACGTCGCCCTGGTCGTGTCCGGTCGCCTCCTCCCCCTCCCCCTCTGACCCTCTTCGCCTCTTGACCCTCCCCCTGCCCCTCCCCCTCTTCGCCTCTTGACCTGCTTCCCTCTTCGGCCTGCTTCTTCCTTTGACCTGCTTTCCCTGGCCTGCCCTGTCCTTCGACCCGCTTGCCCCTCTGGCCTGCTTCCTCCTCTGACCCGCCTCGTCCTTTGACCTGCTTCTTCCTCTGGCCTGCTTCCTCCTCTGACCCGCTTCCTCCTCTGACCTGCCTCGTCCTTTGACCCGCTTCCTCCTCTGACCTGCCTCGTCCTTTGACCCGCTTCCTCCTCTGACCTGCCTCGTCCTTTGACCCGCTTCCTCCCCTGACCTGCCCCGTCCCTCGACCTGCTCTGTCCTTTCACCTGGTCGACGGCGCGTGCGGGGCCGCTACGCTCACCGATCGTGTCTGAAACGCCGCCTTCCGAGAGTTCGTCCACGTTCGCCGACGGGATCCGCCTCGCCATCGGCACGCTGAGCGTCTTCCCGGTCCGTCCGGGAGTGGTCGACCGCAGGGCGGGCGGGATCGCGATGACGGTCGCACCTCTCGTGGGGGTGCTGCTCGGGGCCGTCGCCGGAGTGGTGCTCACGCTGGCGCTGTGGCTGGGGATCACCCCGCTTCCGGCGTCGGTTCTGGCCGTGGGGACTCTGGCGTTGCTCACCCGGGGACTGCACCTGGACGGGCTGGCCGACCTCGCCGACGGGCTGGGCAGCGGCAAGCCCGCCGAACAGGCACTGGACATCATGAAACGGTCGGACATCGGCCCGTTCGGCGTCGTGACGCTGGTCTTCACCCTGCTGATCCAGATCATGATGCTGTCGGAGGCCACCGCCGCGGGGATGGGCCCGATCGCGCTGGTCACGGCCTGCGCGGCAGGAAGGCTCGCCCTCACCTGGGCCTGTCTCGCGGGCATCCCCTCGGCCCGGCCGGGCGGACTGGGCTCGATGGTCGCGGGCACCGTACGGCGAGGTGTCGCGCTGATCATGACCATCCTGGTGCTCGCCGGAACAACGGCCCTGGCCTTCTCCGCCTACGTCGGCGCCTTCACCTCATGGCTGCCGATCTCCTCCTTCACGACGTTCGGCCCGGTCCCCGCCGGAGACGGGATCCTCCTTGGGCACGGCCTGGTGGGTGGCTTCGAGGGCGGCGGGATACTCTCCACGAGCCCGGTACTCGGGGGAAGCGGGATACCGGTGTCATGGGGCTTCCCCGTGGCCGTCCTCGTGGGCTTGCTGGCGGCCTGGGCCCTGCGGCGAAGAGCCGTGCGACGACTCGGCGGGGTCACGGGAGACGTGCTCGGCGCTCTCGTCGAGACCGCCACGGCCGCGGCGCTGATGGCCTGCGCCATAACCTCCTGACCTGGCATCGCCGCCGCACGTGCCGCGAGGAACCTCGAAGGGATCTCAGAGCACGCCCGGACGGGACCCGGTGACCGGGAGACCCCGGACCGGAGAACAGGACGGGCTCAGACCGCGACAGGGACGGACTGCCGGACCGGCCGGCGCTTGAACAGCACGGCCGCGACGACGGCCAGCAGCGCGGAGCCGACCAGCCCGGTGATCCCGGCGACGGCGAGGTCAGGCGGATCGGCAGCGTCGCCGACGAGCACGACGAGAGCCCCCGACGCGTTCAGGGCACCGTGGCCGACCACCGCGGGCCAGAAGCTGCCGGAGTAGAGGCGGAGCCAGCCGAGCACGGCCCCGAAGACCACGCAGAAGATGACGAACATGGGCGCGGCCCACGCTCCGAGCTCGGGATAGTTGTAACCACGCAGGGTGAGCGGGGCGTGCCAGGCTCCCCAGATCACCCCGGACACCAGCAGTGCCCGCCAGGTGCCGAGCGGCATCAGGCGCGGCAGGAGCCAGCCTCGCCAGCCCCACTCCTCCCCGAGGGCCGCGATCGAGTTGATCAGTGGAGCGACCAGGATCGCCGATGCGATCTGCACCGCGGCCAGCACCTCGGGCTCCACTGGGAGCGACAGGCCCGGGGTGGCGGACTCCAGACCCTGACGGAACAGGCTGAGCCCGTCCAGGTCCACGGCGAGCAGCCCGAGGGCCGCGCTGAGCGCGATCGCCACGACGACCAGCAGCGGGGTGCCGAACCAGGCCAGCGCGATGAGCGCGAACGTGCGCCCCCTGCGCTCGCCCAGGGACAGGCCCGTTCGCGCCGCCCATTCGCGCCAGGTGGTCCCGGGCTGTCCGCGCCGCCTGCCGTACAGCCAGACGGCGAGCACACCGAGCGTCGGGGTGAACATCATCACGACACCGACCACCGTGATCATCGGCGAGCCGAGGGGGGCGCCCGTCAGCCAGACGGGAAGGGCGAACAACCAGGACAGGCCGAATGCGAAGAGCAGAAACAGCCAGAGATCCGCCGAACGACGAGGCATGAGGTCACCTTCCAAGGGGGGCTTTCAAGGGGGTCGCGAAGGATGCACGGGGCCTCTGACAGAGCCTCGGACCGCCTTGGACAAGGGCGGCCCAAGGCCAGGCGGTCGGAGGCGAGGTGGTCAGGAGCGGGGTGGTCAGAGGCGGGGTGATCAAGGGCGGGGTGGTCAGAGGTGAGCGGCGATCCGAAGGGACAGCGATCAGAGCGGGTCGGTCAGAGCGGGTCGATGCGGGATTCAGCTCGAACCGGCGCCGGCGCCGGCGGGTGCCTTGCCGGCGAGGGTGTTCAGGAGGGCGGCGCCACGTTCGGCGTCGTCGACCGAGATGGCGAGCCGCCCGCCGGAGACGTATTCCACGACCAGGCAATCCCCGCCCCGGATCATGATCGTCGCGGCGCCGGGCAGACCCCGGATGCCCCAGCCCCCGACCGTGCTGGGAAATCGCTCCTCCGACCAGGCTCGCCGCACCCGCGTGATCGGGATGTGCCTGCGGGGCTGACGCAACGGACCGTAGGAGATCCGCAGGCCGTCCTCGGTGACCCGCGCGCGCACCGAGCCGAAGGTCAGGGTCAGGACACCGGCCAGGGCCATGATCACCGTGGGAGACCACAGCATGTCCTTCCCACCGAGCAGGATGACCACCAAGAAACCCGCTCCCACGGTGAGCAGGGAGACACCGATTCCGGTGAGCCAGACGTTGCGCGCCGTAGAGAGCCAGACCGCGCGCTGGCCGGGACGGAGCCGGATGGTCTCCGTCGCGGTGTCGCCCGATCGCGGGCGCTCGTCGGGGCCGGGACGAGCGGCGAGCGCGCCCAGCCAGCCGCCCAGCAGCATCGCGGCGACCGCCGACAGCACGCCCCACGACAGGTGGCCGGCCTGCGGCCAGGCGGGGACGTCGAGGTTGGCGGTCAGCGTGACCAGTTGCAGGACCACGAGGAACAGACCGAGGCCGCACAGCAGGGCGCCGAGGCCCATCCGGCGCGGGCGCTGCCGGAGCACCCCGGGGACCCGAAGGGCGACCACGCAGGCCCCGCCGCCGATCAGCACCCACATGGACACCTGCAAGGTGAGCAGGGTGACGAAGGACATCGACCCGTCCGGAGCGCCCGACGCACCCCAGTGGGAGGCCATGGGTTCGGGCAGCCGGTCGCGCAGCGCCAGGGGAACGGCGACCAGAACGGCGGTCAGCAGCGCGAACCAGCCGATCGCCACGGAAAGGAATCGGCCTCGCAGGCCCATGGCGGTTTCTCCTTCGAAAGACCGGAGGCCGGCCCCCGGTCATGAGATTTCCCTGATGAGTTCGATGACGTCGTCGTGGCGGTAGCCGTACTGGCCGGCCTCGGCGAGCAGGGAACGCAGTTTCTCCTCGATCACGCTGCGCGGGTCGGGACGGCTGAGCACGCTCACCCCGCGTCCGCGGCGGAACTCCAGCACGCCCTCGTCGCGCAGGTCGCGCAGGGCGCGCAGCACCGTGTTGGCGTTGATGCCCAGCGCCTCGGCCAGATCCCGGGCGGGCGGAAGCCGGTCTCCGAGTGCGTACGACCCCTCGGCGATGGCTCGCCGGATCGCCTCGGCGACCTGCTCGTGCAGCGGCCGGAGATCGTTCAGATCCAGGGTAAGCAACATAATGCTAGCGACATTAGCATCATTTCTCTGAATGGTGCTACCCATGATGGCACCATCGAGGGGGACGATTCGTAGGACGAACCCTCGTTAACGTGCATTCGTCAAGCGCGACTAGCATCGGCCTACGTGACCACTGTGCGGCTGAACCCAATTGACAACGCTGTCTCGTTCGATACCGACGCCCTGGTCGTCGGCATCCATACCGGACCGGACGGCCCCCACCCCGCTCCCGGGACCGAAGGCCTCGACGAGGCGTTGGGCGGCAGGCTGGCCGCGACGCTCGGCAGCGTGGGCATGAAGGGCAAGCCCGGCGAGATCTCCAAGGTGCCGACCTTCGGCGCGCTGACCTCCCCCCTGCTCGTCCTCGTCGGCCTCGGAGACGCACCCGAGGGCGACTACGACGCCGAGGTCCTGCGCCGCGCCGCCGGCATCGCGATCCGCGCCCTGGCCGGCACCGGCCGCGTCGCGCTCGCCCTGCCCGCCGTGAGCGCGGAGCAGGCGGGAGCCGTCGCCATGGGCGGTCTGCTCGGCGCCTACTCCTTCGTCAAATACCGGACCACCGGTGAGCGAGTCGCCCCGGTGACCGAGCTGACCGTGCTGAGCGACGCCGAGGGCGCCCAGGCCGCGGTCGAGCGCGCCGCCACCCTGGCGGGCTCGGTCTCGCTGGTCCGTGACCTGGTCAACACCCCGCCGTCGGACCTGTGGCCGGCCCGCTTCGCGGAGATCGCCGAGCAGATGGGGTCGGAGGCCGGTCTGTCGGTGGAGGTCCTCGACGAGAAGGAGCTCGAGGAGGGCGGTTACGGCGGCATCGTCGCCGTCGGCCAGGGCTCGGCCCGCCCGCCGCGCCTCGTCCGTCTCGCCTACAGCCACCCCGAGGCGTCCAAGACGATCGCGCTCGTCGGCAAGGGCATCACCTTCGACTCGGGCGGCCTGTCGCTCAAGCCGTCGGCCGCGATGGACTGGATGAAGTCGGACATGGGAGGTGCGGGCTCGATCCTCGGCGCGCTCCTCGCGATCGCCAAGCTGGAGCTCAAGGTCAACGTGATCGGCTACCTCTGCCTGGCGGAGAACATGCCGAGCGGCACGGCCCAGCGTCCCTCCGACGTGTTCACCAGCTTCTCGGGCAAGACGGTCGAGGTGCTCGACACCGACGCGGAGGGCCGCCTGGTCCTGATCGACGGCATCGCCCGCGCCGGCCAGGACAACCCCGACCTGATCGTGGACATCGCGACGCTCACCGGCGCCCAGATCGTCGCCCTGGGCTGGCGGACGGCGGGCGTCATGGCCAACGACGACGACCTCCGCGAGGAGATCGTCGAAATCGCGGGCGAGCAGGGCGAGGCCGCGTGGGCCATGCCGCTGCCCGACGAGCTCCGCAAGGGTCTCGACTCCCCGGTCGCCGACATCGCCAACCTGCACCCCGAGCGCTTCGGCGGGATGCTGACGGCGGGCGTCTTCCTGCGGGAATTCGTGCCGGACGGCGTCCGTTGGGCACACATCGACATGGCAGGCCCCGCCTTCAACAAGGGCGAGGCCCACGGCTACACGCCGAGGGGCGGCACCGGGGCGATCACCCGGACCCTCGTGGGTCTCGCCGAGCGTTACGCGGGCTAGTCATCGCCGCGCAAGCGGGTCACAAGCAACGCAGACAAATGAAAAGATGCGGTTGTCGGGGTCAAGCCAAGGGCAGGGCACCGGCACGGCGTCGAGCCGGGCCCGAGGGCGGCGGCGTGGATCCGAGTCGGGATCCACGACGCCGGCGAGGGCCCGGATCGGGCGCGACCGTTGACACGGTATTCCGATCCGACAAGGAGCTTTCCTGTGGCTGATGGCAGCGGCCCCTACGACATCGTCGTCCTGGGTGGCGGTAGCGGAGGGTATGCCTGCGCTCTGCGGGCGGCCGAGCTGGGCAAGACGGTCGCGCTGATCGAGAAGGACAAGATCGGCGGCACGTGCCTGCACCGGGGATGCATCCCCACCAAGGCCCTTCTGCACTCCGCGGAAGTGGCCGACGAGACGCGGGAGAGCGCCACCTACGGCGTCCGGGCCCGTTTCGAGGGCATCGACGTGCCCGCGGTCCACGCGTTCAAGGACAAGATCGTGACTCGCGCCTGGAAGGGCGTGCAGGGACTGCTCAAGAGCAAGAACGTCACGATCATCGAGGGCGAGGGCCGTCTCGTGGGCTCCAACGGGATCGCCGTGGGCGACACCGTTTACGAGGGCCGCAACATCGTGCTGGCGACGGGCTCCGCGCCCCGGTCCCTGCCCGGTCTGGAGATCGACGGCGAGCGGGTCATCACCAGCGAGCACGCGCTCAAGCTGGACCGGGTGCCCACCTCGGTGGTCGTCCTGGGCGGCGGCGTCATCGGGGTCGAGTTCGCCAGCGTCTGGCGTTCGTTCGGCGCCGAGGTGACGATCGTCGAGGCCCTGCCGCACCTGCTCCCGCTGGAGGAGGAGTCGAGCTCCAAGCTTCTGGAGCGTGCCTTCCGCCGCCGCGGCATCAAGCAGGAGCTGGGCGTGTTCTTCGAGGGTGTCAAGATCACTGACACCGGCGTGGTCGTCACACTCGCCAACGGCAAGACCCTCGACGCCGAGCTGCTGCTCGTCGCCGTCGGCCGCGGCGCCGTCTCCACCGGCATGGGCCTCGAGGAGGCGGGCGTCACGATCGAGCGGGGCACCGTCACCGTGAACGAGTTCTGCCAGACCAGCGTGCCGGGCGTCTACGCGGTCGGCGACCTGATCCCGACCCTGCAGCTCGCCCACGCGGGCTTCGCCGAGGGCATCCTGGTGGCCGAGCACATCGCCGGGCTCAACCCGGTCCCGATCGACTACGACGGCGTGCCGCGGATCACCTACTCCGACCCCGAGGTCGCCTCGGTGGGCATCACCTCCGCCCAGGCCAGGGAGCGGGGCCACGAGGTCGTCGAGTTCACCTACGACCTCGCGGGCAACCCCAAGAGCCAGATCCTGCAGACTCAGGGCGCGGTCAAGGTCGTCGCGTCGAAGGACGGCCCGGTGCTCGGCGTGCACATGGTCGGCCGTCGCATGGGCGAGCTCGTGACCGAAGGGCAGCTGCTCTACAACTGGGAGGCCCTCCCCGCCGAGGTCGCCCAGCTGATCCACGCGCACCCGACCCAGTCGGAGGCCATCGGCGAGGCGATGCTGGCCATGGCAGGCAAGCCCCTGCACGTTCACAACTAACTAAGCCCTCACTTGGAACGCGAGAGAAGACACCAATGCCGAAGTCCGTACAGATGCCCCAGCTCGGTGAGAGCGTCACGGAGGGCACAGTCACCCGTTGGCTGAAGAAGGAGGGCGAGCGCGTCGAGGCGGACGAGCCGCTCCTCGAAGTCTCCACCGACAAGGTCGACACCGAGATCCCGTCTCCGGCGGCGGGCATCCTCACCAAGATCGTCGTGGCCGAGGACGAGACCGTCGAGGTCGGCGCCGAGCTCGCCATCATCGACGAGAACGGCTCCGCCGCCGCTGCCGCCCCGGCCCAGGAGAAGGCTCCCGAGCCCGAACCCGAGCCGGAGCCCGCCCCCGCTCCCCAGCAGGCGCAGCAGCCGATCTCCTCGATCCCCCAGCCCGCTCCCGCGGCCGCCCCTCCGGCCCCCGAGCCCGCCCCCGCCCCGGTCCCGGCTCCCGCCCCTCAGGCGGCCGCCCCGGCTCCGGCTCCGCAGGCCACCCAGCCGCCGCCGTCCCCGATCGCGACGCCGGCCACCGCGCCCGCCTCGCAGCCGTCCTCCGGCGACAGCCCGTACGTCACCCCGCTGGTCCGCAAGCTCGCCGGCGAGCACAACGTCGACCTGGACTCGCTGAACGGCACCGGCGTCGGCGGCCGGATCCGCAAGCAGGACGTCCTCGAGGCCGCCCGCAACCAGCGTGAGCAGGCCGCCGCCTCGGCTCCCGCCCCGCAGGCGTCCGCCCAGGCTCCGGCCCAGGCCGCCGCGCAGGCTCCCGAGCCGGTCGTGGTGGACACCACGCTGCGCGGCCGTACCGAGAAGATGTCACGCCTGCGTCAGACCATCGCCAAGCGCATGGTCGAGTCGCTGCAGACCGCGGCACAGCTGACCACCGTGGTCGAGGTCGACGTCACCAAGATCGCCCAGCTGCGCGACCGGGCGAAGGCGGAGTTCCAGCGGCGCGAGGGCGTCAAGCTCTCGTTCCTGCCGTTCTTCTCGCTCGCGACCGTCGAGGCGCTCAAGCAGCACCCGAAGCTGAACGCCACGATCAACGACGAGACCAACGAGGTCACGTACTTCGACGCCGAGCACCTGGGCATGGCCGTGGACACCGAGCGCGGCCTGCTCGTCGCGGTGATCAAGGACGCCGGTGACCTCAACATCGCCGGTCTCGCCCGCAAGACCGCCGACCTGGCCGAGCGCACCCGCACCAACAAGGTGAGCCCGGACGAGATCACCGGCGGCACGTTCACCCTGACCAACACCGGCAGCCGTGGCGCGCTGTTCGACACGCCGATCCTCAACAGGCCGCAGGTCGGCATGCTGGGCACCGGCATCGTCGTCAAGCGCCCGGTCGTCATGAACACCGCCGAGGGCGAGGTCATCGCGATCCGCTCGATGGTCTACCTCGCACTCAGCTACGACCACCGCCTGGTCGACGGCGCGGACGCCGCCCGCTTCCTGACGACGATCAAGCGTCGTCTCGAGGAGGGCCGCTTCGAGGACCAGCTGGGTCTCAACGGGTAATCCGTTCAGCCCTCTTCTCTCGCCGGGCCGGTCCGCGTTTCGCGGGCCGGCCCGCTCCGTTCTCCCGCGAAACCCCATCAGATCCCCGCCCTTCTCGGGATCTCGTGGGGTTTCACGAGGTTCCGCGACGGATTCCGGCGCGCGGTGAGTCCAGGAGACGCTCTCCTTCCGAAGATCTGGGCGGAGGTCGATTAGATTGGACGCTATGACGATCATCGTGACCGGGTCCTCGGGCCTGCTGGGATCGGCTCTGGTCAAGGCTCTGCGCGCCGACGGCACCCGGGTGGTCTGTCTGGTACGGCGAGTCCCGCAAGGCGCGGACGAGTCCTTCTGGAACCCGCGGAAGGGCATTGTCGATCCGGCGGTTCTGGAAGGCGCGGAGGCGGTGGTCCACCTCGCCGGGGCGGGCCTCGGCGACCGGCGCTGGAGCGACGACTACAAGCGCGAGGTGGTCCGCAGCCGGGTCGAGGGAACGAGCACGCTGGCGGAGGCGCTGGCCGGCCTGTCGGCCAGGCCCCCGGTGCTGCTGTCCGGCTCGGCGATCGGCTTCTACGGGGACACCGGTGACCGCGCGGTGGACGAGACGGCCCCGCCGGGCACCGGATTCCTCGCGGAGGAGGTGGTGGTGCCGTGGGAGGCGGCGACGGCGCCCGCCGAGGAGGCGGGCATCCGGGTGGTGCTGCTCCGCACCGGCCTGGTGCTGAGCGGTGACGGCGGCATGCTGTCCAGGATCCTGCCGATCTTCAAGCTGGGGCTGGGCGCTCCGCTGGGATCCGGGCGGCAGTACTGGTCGTGGATCTCCATCGAGGACTGGGTGCTCGCCGTCCAGGATCTCCTGAAAAATCCGGAAATATCAGGCCCGGTGAACCTGACCGCCCCCGAACCGGTCACCAACGCGGAGTTCACCAAGGTCCTCGGGCAGGCCGTTCACCGGCCCACGATGCCGCTGGCGGTGCCCGGAATCGTGCTCCGCACGGCCCTGGGCGGGTTCGCCGAGGAGGGTGTGCTGACGGGCCAGCGGGTGCTTCCGCGACGGCTGCTCGACAGCGGCCACGCGTTCCGGCATACATGTCTCAATGAGGCACTCTCCGCCGTACTCTAGGGTCCCTGTCGCCGCTGGAGTCATTGGGGAGATACATATGGGCAGGTCCGGGCAGTCTCACATTCTTGCCATCGGAGGCGGCTCGTTCCGCCCCTCCGCACGCCACGGATTCATCGAGGCGAGCCCGCTGCTCAGATACGCCCTTGATCTGAGCGGCCAGGACCGGCCCAGGCTGGGCCTGCTCGCCACCGCCACCGGGGACGACGCGGAATGGCTGCTGCGCATGTACGGCGCGTTCGGCGCATGGGACGTCGAGGTCAGCCACCTGACCGTGTTCCCGATGCCCAACGTCGCCGATCCGCGCGAGTGGATCCTGAGCCAGGACGTCATCTACGTCAGCGGGGGCAGCGTCGCCAACCTGGCGGCCCTGTGGCGGCTGCACGGCCTGGACGAGGCGTTCAGGGAGGCCTGGGAGGCCGGCGTGGTGCTGTCCGGGCAGAGCGCCGGGGCGCTCTGCTGGCACGTGGGCGGCAACACCGACTCCTTCGGGCCGACGCTGCGGACGTGGGCCGACGGCCTCGGGCTCCTGCCCTATTCGTGTGGCGTTCATTACAACTCCGACCCTCAGCGCCGCGAGCTGCTGCACCGGTCGGTGGGCTCCGGCGAGTTGCCCGACGGCTACGCCGCCGACGAGGGCGTCGCGTTGCACTACGTCGGCACCGAATTCATCCAGGCCGTTACCGTGCATCCAGGTTCCTACGCGTACAAAGTGGAGCACGATGGGGCTGGTGGGGCCAAGGAGTTCCGCATCGAGCCTCGGCTTCTCACGTCTTGAGCACCGGCGGGTCAACTACTCTTGATGCGTGAGTGAGCTGGCGATCGTCCGTCTTGGCGTTGACTTCCCCTACGAGCAGGCCTGGGATCTTCAGCGGCGGATTCACGCCCGCCGGGCCGCCGATGAGATCCCCGACACCTGCCTGATGCTCGAACACGCGCCGGTCTACACGGCGGGCAAACGCACCGCCCCGCACGAGCGGCCCTCCGACGGCACCCCCGTCATCGACGTCGACCGGGGTGGCCGGATCACCTGGCACGGTCCAGGCCAGCTGGTCGGCTATCCGATCATCAGGCTCGGAGGGCGGCTCGACGTGACCTCCTACGTCCGGATCCTGGAGGAGACGCTCATCCACGTCTGCGCCGACTTCGGGGTGCAGGTGGACCGGGTGGAGGGCCGCGGCGGCGTCTGGGTGGCCGGCGACCCCTCGCACGGCCTCCCCGACAGGAAGCTCGGCGCGGTCGGCATCAGGATCGCGGGAGGCGTCACGATGCACGGGTTCGCGCTCAACTGCTCCAACGACCCGAGCTGGTACAACCGGATCGTCCCGTGCGGGATCAGCGACGCCGGGGTCTCCTCGCTGTCGGCCGAGACCGGCCGCCGGATCGTGGTCGACGAGGTCATGCCGTACGCGGAGAAGCACCTGGCGGAGGCGCTTGAGGCACAGGCCTTCGAGCTCCCGGAGGAAGACCTCTTCCGGCGCTGAGACCCGGGTCCGCCTCACGTTCTTCCGGGACATAAGCTGAGACGGTGAGCGAGCGTGACAAGCGAGCGGACGTATCCAGCACTCCGGTCCCCCGACCGGCGAAGGAGATCTCATGACCGTTGCCCCTGAAGGCCGGAAGCTCCTCCGGCTGGAGGTCCGCAACGCGGAGACCCCCATCGAGAAGAAGCCCGAGTGGATCAAGACCAAGTACCGGACCGGTCCCAATCACACCGAGCTGAGGGCGCTGGTCAAACGCGAGGGCCTGCATACCGTCTGCCAGGAAGCCGGATGTCCCAACATCTCCGAGTGCTGGGAGGACCGCGAGGCCACCTTCCTCATCGGCGGTGACCAGTGCACCCGGCGGTGTGACTTCTGCCAGATCGACACGGGCAAGCCCAAGGAGTACGACACCGACGAGCCGCGCCGCGTGGCCGACTCGGTGCGGCAGATGGGTCTCAACTACGCGACCGTGACCGGGGTCGCCCGTGACGACCTGCCCGACGGCGGCGCCTGGCTGTACGCCGAGACCGCGCGTCAGATCCACGCGCTGCTTCCCGGCTGCGGCGTCGAGCTGCTGGTGCCCGACTTCAACGGCGACCAGGACCAGCTTGAGGAGGTCTTCTCCGCCAAGCCCGAGGTGTTCGCGCACAACATCGAGACCGTGCCGCGGATCTTCAAGCGCATCCGGCCCGCGTTCCGTTACGAGCGGTCCCTGGAAGTGATCACCAAGGCCCGTCAGGCGGGCCTGGTGACCAAGTCGAACCTGATCCTCGGCATGGGCGAGGAGCGCGAGGAGATCGTCCAGGCCATGCGCGACCTCCACGAGGCCGGATGCGACCTGCTGACCGTGACCCAGTACCTGCGCCCCACCCCGCGCCACCATCCCGTGGAGCGCTGGGTGAAGCCCGAGGAGTTCGTGGAACTTCAGAAGGAGGCCGAGGCCATCGGTTTCGCCGGAGTCCTGTCCGGCCCGCTGGTCCGTTCCTCCTACCGGGCAGGCCGCCTCTACAAGCAGGCCATCGAGGCTCGTCAGCACGCCTGACCTCGGCTTCCGGGCCTCTGGGCCCCGGCTGTTCCCGGGGCCGTCACCGGCGATCTCAGGGCCCCTCGCCTCGTGCGGGGGGCCCTTCGCCGTCGTGGCCCGCCGCCTTCGCACGGGGGGTGGCGGCAGGTCACGTTTTCACATCTTGACCCCTGGATTTGTATTCTCGGAGCATGGCCAAAAAGCCCGCAGATTCAGAGCGCCCGGGGCGCATCAAGCAGCTCGGCATGATCGCGAAGATCATCAAGGAAGCCAACCCCAAGGGGATGCCGATCGTCTACGCATCGGCGCTCGGCACGCTTGTGGTGTGCGTCGTCATCGGCCTGGTCACGGGCTTGATCTGGTACTTGCTCTTCCTGGGGGTCATGCTGGCCCTCACCGTCGGGCTGGTGGTGTTCGGCCAGCTCGCCCAGAAGGCCCAGTACTCCATGTTGCACGGCCAGGTGGGCGCCGCCGCGGCGATTTTGCAGGGCATGCGCGGCAACTGGGAGGTCACCCCGGCCGTCGCGGTCACCCGCGACCAGGACATCGTGCACCGCGTGGTCGGCTTCCCCGGCATCATCCTCGTCTCCGAGGGACCGGGCAGCCGCGTGCAGAAGATGCTGGTCGCCGAGAAGAAGCGCGTCCAGCGAGTCGCCCTCGACGTCCCCGTCTACGACATCCAGTGCGGTGACGGCGACGGGCAGATCCCCCTGGGCAAGCTGCAGCGGCACATCATGAAGCTGCCCCGCAACCTCAAGAAGCCCGCCGTCTACGAGATCAACAACCGGCTCAAGGCCCTTCCGCAGACCCTGCCGATGCCCAAGGGCCCGCTGCCGCGCGGCGCCAGGATGCCCCGGCCGAAGATGCGCTGATGAGTCTCGCAGGGATCGGCCGTCACCGAGTGGACGCCGCGGCCACCTCGCGGGCCAACCGCGGCTGGTGGGACGGCGCCGCGGACGAATACCAGGCGGAGCACGGGGAGTTCCTGCGTGACTCCGGTTTCGTCTGGTGCCCCGAAGGCCTCGACGAGGCCGACGCCCACCTGCTGGGCGACGTCACCGGCAAGGACATCCTGGAGATCGGCTGCGGCGCGGGACAGTGCGGTCGATGGCTGGCCGGCAGGGGGGCCAGGGTGGCCGCCTTCGACCTGTCCTTCCGCCAGCTCCAGCACTCCCGCCGGATCGACGCCGACGCCGGCTCCGCGCTCCCGGTGGTCCAGGCGGACGCGGAGGCCCTGCCCTTCGCCGACGCGTCGTTCGACCTGGCCTGCTCGGCGTTCGGCGCGCTGCCGTTCGTCGCCGACGCGCGGGCCGTTCTCGCCGAGACCCGCCGGGTGCTGCGCCCGGAGGGCCGCCTGGTCTTCTCGGTGAGCCATCCGGTCCGCTGGGCCTTTCCCGACGACCCGGGTCCCGGCGGGCTGACCGCCGACCGCTCCTACTTCGACCGCTCGCCGTACGTGGAGACGGGCGACGACGGACAGCCCGTCTACGTGGAGCACCACCGCACGATGGCGGACTGGATCGGGCACATCACCGCGTCGGGGCTGACCCTCACGGCGCTGACCGAGCCGGAGTGGCCGAAGGACCACGACCGCGAATGGGGCGGCTGGAGCCCGCTGCGCGGCCGCTACCTGCCCGGCACCGCGATCTTCACCTGCGTGAGGTAGCCGCAGGACGTCTCCTGGCCGGGGCCCGCAGGGGACCCCGGTTTTTCGCGACCCCGCCGACCGGTTCGCCGCAGCCGGCCGACCCGGATACGCGGCGGGCCGGAGTGGGACGCAAGGTACGGGTGGGACTGATGTTGCGCCTGTCGTGTGACATAAACACCCCTTTCCTGTTGTAGGGGCGAAACACATCCGAAACCGTACATCGTATACAGTCTCCTGACTTACCCCTGAGTTGTCTCAGGAAAGAAGGAGCCCCTATGCGATCCCCCATAAGCTTCCGCGGGCTGGTTGTGGCCCTCGCCGTGTCACCCTTAGTGCTCACCGCCTGCGGTGGAGGCGGGAGCGGTGGCGGGGGCGGTGCGCCCGCGCCCTCCGTTTCCGGCGCCGGGGCCGACGACCGTCAGGTCAAGAGCGGCGGAACCCTCACCGTCGCGCTCAACGCGGACCCGGACGCCTTGGACCCGAGCTTGTCGACGACCCTCGTGGGCCGCGAGGTGTTTGTGAACATGTGCGAGAAGCTCTATGACATCGACGCCACCTCCGCGCTTGTTCCCCAGTTGGCATCCGCGCTGCCGGACGTTTCGGAGGACGGCAAGACCATCACGATCAAGCTGCGGAGCGGCGTCAAGTTCAACGACGGCACGACGTTGGACGCCGCCGCGGTCAAGAAGTCGCTGGACCGCCACCGCACATGGGAGAAGTCGTCCCGCCAGGCCGACCTGGCCGCGGTGGAGGAGGTGACCGTCGTGGACCCGGAGACCGTGAGTCTCTCCCTGTCGCGCGCCTTCACCCCGCTGACCGCGCAGCTCGCCGACCGCGCGGGCATGATCATGTCGCCGAAGGCCCTGGACAGCGAGGGCGACAACTTCGGGGCCAGTCCCGTCTGCGTCGGACCGTTCAAGTTCGCCGGACGCACCTCCGGCAGCGAGATCCGTCTGGAGCGCGCGCCGGACTACTACGACGCCGCGAAGGTCAAGCTCGACAAGCTCACCTACAAGGTCATCGTCGACCCGAACGTGCGGGCCGCCAACCTCAAGTCCGGTGACGTCCAGGTGGCCGACCAGCTGGCCACCACCACCGTGGCCGGCATTCAGAGCGACCCCAACCTGGGGGTGGTCTCCGGCGGCGGACTGGGCTTCTACGGCTTCACGATCAACGTGGGCAACGCCAACGGCGCCACGGAGAAGCCGGGCAAGGTCGACACGGCACTGGCCGGCGACCCCCTGCTCCGCGAGGCCTTCGAGCTGTCCCTCGACCGGGACGTGATCAACAAGACGGTCTACAACGGCCTGCACGAGCCGGACTGCTTCCCCCTCCCGCTGAAGAGCCCCTACCGCTCCCCCGACCTCAAGTGCCCCGCGCACGACCCGGCCAAGGCCAAGCAGCTGGTCGCGCAGAGCGGGGTGAAGACCCCGATCCCGGTGACCCTGCTCTCGCCGAACGACGCGACCAACCAGCGTCTGGCCCAGGTGATCCAGCAGATGGTCAAGGACGCGGGATTCGCCGTCACCGTGCAGACGGCCGAGTTCGTCACCACCCTGGAGCAGGGCAGGGAGGGCAAGTTCGACGTCTTCCTCAACGGGTGGTCCGGCCGGGTCGACCCCGACGGCAACGTCACCAACCTGATCACCAGCGGCGGCACGAACAACTTCGGCGGCATGTCCGACCCGGGGATCGACGACCCCATCAAGGAGGCCGCGGCGACCGGCGACGTCGACCAGCGCCGTGACCTGTACACCAAGGCGGTCCAGAAGGCGGCCGAGATCCGCAGCGTCGTCTACCTGTACCACAACAAGTACTACCTGGGCATGAACAAGAACGTCGCCGGCGTGAAGTACTACGAGGACGGGCTCCCGCGGTTCACCACCGCCGGGCTCGTCCAGTAGGACCGACCAGATGATCTGGTTCGTCCTTCGCCGAGGCGGGGCGGCGCTGATCGTGCTGTTCCTGGCCAGCGTCCTGATCTTTCTGGGGATCAGGGCGCTGCCCGGCGACCCCGCACTGGTGATGGCCGGTGAGGACGCGACGCCCCAGGCGGTCGCGGCCATCCGCCACGCCTACGGTCTCGACAAGCCCCTGCCCACGCAGTACGTCGACTATGTCGGCCAGGTGCTGAGCGGCAATCTCGGCCGCTCCACCCAGGACCAGCTGCCCGTGGGGCAGATCCTCCTGGAGCGCCTGCCCGTGACGCTGGAGTTGTCCGCTCTGGCCCTGCTGGTGGCGATCACGATCGGCGTGCTGTCCGGCATCGTCGCCGCCGTACGGCGCGGCCGGGTCGCCGACTACGTCGCCACCGGGTTCGGCCTGATCGGGCTGTCCGTCCCGCACTTCTGGCTCGGGCTGCTCGGCATCCTGCTGTTCTCGGTCACCCTGCGCTGGCTGCCCGCTTCCGGGTTCGTCCCCTTCACGCAGGACCCGGTGGGCAACCTGCAGCGCATGGTGCTGCCGGCCCTGGTGCTCGGCACCGGGTTCGCCGCCGTGCTGATGCGGCAGACCCGGTCGGCGATGCTCGGAGCGCTGTCGGCCGACTACGTCAGGACCGCCCGGTCCAAGGGCCTGACGGAGACCAAGGTCGTCGGCGCGCACGCCCTGCGCAACAGCCTGACCACCGTGATCACCGTGCTCGGCCTGCAACTCGGGGCCCTGATCAGCGGCGCGGTGGTCGTCGAGCAGATATTCGTGCTTCCCGGATTCGGGAAGCTGACCATCGACGCGGTCCTCACCCGCAACTATCCGGTGATCCAGGCCGTCGTCCTGGTCACGGTCACCGGTTACGTGCTGGTCAACCTCCTCGTCGACATCACCTACGCGCTACTCAATCCGCGGGTCCGGCTGTCGGGAGGCTCTCGTGACTGAAGGGACACTTTCCCCCAAGCCGATCGCGAAGTGGAACTCGGGCCGGGCGGATCGCCGCCGCAGGCTCTGGCGCCGGTTCCGGCGCCGCCCGATGCCCATGATCGGCCTGACGCTCGTCCTGACGTTCCTGGCACTGGCCGTCTTCGGACCCCTGATCAGCGGCGACCCCGCGGCTCAGGACTACCTGGCGACCCTGATGCCGCCCTCGCTCGACCACCTGCTGGGCACCGACGATCTCGGCCGCGACGCGTTCGCCCGGGTCGCGTCGGGAGCCCAGACCTCGCTCCAGGCAGGAGTGCTGTCCACGCTGCTGGCGATGGTCGTCGGCATCCCGATCGGGCTGGCGGCCGGCTTCTACCGGCGGTGGCTCGACTCGATCGTGATGCGGCTGGTCGACACGACGCTGGCCTTCCCGTTCCTGGTGTTCGCCGTGGGACTGGCCGCGATCCTGGGCCCCTCGCTGCGCGGCGTCGTCTTCGCGCTCTCGTTCGCCCAGCTTCCCGCGGTCATCCGGATCACCCGCGGCGAGGTGCTCGCGATCCGGGAGATGGACTACGTGGCGGCGGCGATCGCCGACGGCGCGAACGACGCTCATCTCCTGTTCCGCTACATCCTGCCCAACTCCGCCAGCCCGCTCATCGTCCAGGCCACCGTGGCGATCCCCACCGCGATCATCGGTGAGGCCACGCTGTCGTTCCTCGGGCTGGGCGTGCAACCACCGACGCCGTCATGGGGCGTGATGCTCAGCGACGCGCAGCAGTACCTCGACCAGGCTCCGTGGCTGGCGATCTGGCCCGGTCTCCTGATCGCGCTGGCCACGCTCGGCTTCAACCTGCTCGGAGACGGGCTGCGCGACATCCTCGACCCCAGGAGCGGCCCATGAACGCCACAGGCCCCAAGGAGCGGTCCATGAACTCCGGCGATCACAGGAGCGGCCGATGAGTCTCCTTGAGATCACCGATCTCACGGTCGGCTTCGACACCGAGGACGGCACGGTACACGCCGTCAAGGGTGTGTCGTTCAGCGTGGAACGGGGCGAGATCCTCGCGCTGTGCGGCGAGTCCGGTTGCGGCAAGTCGGTCACCGCGATGGCGGTGCCCCGGCTGCTGCCGCCCGCCACGACCCGCCTGTCAGGGTCGATCAAGCTCGACGGGCAGGAGCTCACGGTCCTGCCCGAGCCGGAGATGCGGCGGATACGCGGCAAGGAGGTCGCGGTCGTCTTCCAGGAGCCGATGACCTCCCTGAACCCGTCGTTCACGGTCGGCTACCAGATCACCGAGGTGCTGCGCCGGCACGAACGCCTGTCCGCGCGGGCCGCCCGCGCCCGCGCCGTCGAACTGCTGGAACTGGTGGGAATCCCCGCCCCCGTCCGGAGGGTCAAGGAGTATCCGCACCAGCTGTCGGGCGGGATGCGCCAGCGGGTGATGATCGCCATCGCGGTGGCCTGCTCACCCCAGCTGCTGATCGCCGACGAACCGACCACGGCGCTGGACGTGACGATCCAGGCGGGCGTGCTCGACGTCTTCCGCGACCTGCGGGACCGGCTCGGCACCGCGATCATCCTGATCACCCACGATCTGGGGGTGGTCGCCGACATCGCCGACCGGGCCGTGGTCATGTACGCGGGCCGGGCCGTCGAGCAGGCGCCGGTCGAGGAACTGTTCGCCCGGCCCCGCCACCCCTACTCGCTGGGGCTGATGCGGGCCCTCCCCACGGCCGCGGTCGTCGGGGCGGACGGGCGCAGGCGGCTCACCGAGATCCCCGGCCTGGTGCCCTCACCGCTCAAAGACCCGCAGGAGTGCGCGTTCCACCCGCGATGCCCGTCGGCCCAGGCCGACTGCGCGGCCTCCCGTCCCCCGCTGGAGCGGTACGGGAACGCGCATCTGGCCGCCTGCTTCCACCCCGGAGGTCACCCGTGACGTCACCCGCGGCAGAGCCGATCCTGCAGGTCGGCGAGCTGGTCAAGCACTACGGCGCCGGACGGGGGAACGTGGTCCACGCCGTGGACGGCGTGTCGCTGTCCATCGGACCGGGAGAGGTCCTCGGCCTGGTCGGTGAGTCGGGCAGCGGGAAGTCCACCGTCGGAAAGTGCATCCTGCGCCTGACCGAGCCCACCTCGGGGACCATCCACCTCGTGGGCCGCGACATCACGCACCTGTCCCGCCGGGCGCTGCGCCCGCTCCGGCGTGATGTCCACATCGTGTTCCAGGACCCCTACTCCTCCCTCAACCCACGTTTCACGATCGGGCAGATCGTCGGCGAGCCGCTGCGGCGGCACGGCATCGCCCGGGGCGGCGAGGCGTCGAGGCAGGTCGCGGCGATGCTGGAGCGGGTCGGGCTGAGCGCCGAGACGCTGAACCGCTTCCCCCACGAGCTGTCCGGCGGGCAGCGCCAGCGGGTGAGCCTCGCCCGGGCCCTGATCCTGGAGCCCAAGCTGGTGGTGGCCGACGAGCCGGTGTCGGCGCTGGATGTCTCCGTACAGGCCTCGGTGCTCAACCTGATCACCGACCTGCAGCGGGACATGGGTTTCTCCTGTCTGTTCATCACCCATGACCTTTCGGTCGTGGAGTTCCTGGCCGATCGGATCGCCGTCATGTATCTCGGGCGGATCGTGGAGACGGGGCCGACCGCGGAGATCTTCGCCGAACCGCGGCATCCGTACACCCAGGCGCTGCTGTCGGCCGCGCCGATCCCGGACCCGGTCAAGCAGAGACAGCGGCGTCGCGTCGTGCTCGGAGGCGAGGTGCCGAGCCCGCTCGACCCGCCGCCCGGCTGCCGCTTCCACACACGCTGCCCGGTCGCGGTCGACCGGTGCCGTACGGAGGTACCCGAACTCCGGGACCTTCGCCTCGGCGATCACCCGGTAGCCTGCCACCTCGTCACACCCGACCACGTGCCCGACGCCACCGCCACCGCGAAATGAGGCCGGCGGAATCGCGGCAGAGGTCTTTGAATACCATTGAATTGAGAGGATCCGACGTGTTCACGACCAGACCCGAGCTGACAGGTGACTTCGGAATGGTGGCCAGTACCCACTGGCTGGCCTCGGCTACCGGGATGAGCGTGCTGGAGCGCGGCGGAAACGCCTTCGACGCGGCGGTGGCCGCCGGTTTTGTCCTCCAGGTGGCCGAGCCGCATTTGAACGGCCCCGGCGGTGAGGTGCCGATCCTGTTGTGGAACGAGGCCGAGCAGAAGGTCTCGGTGGTCTCCGGCCAGGGAGTGGCACCCGCCGCCGCCACGGTCGACCGTTTCACCGGCCTCGGGCTGGACCTCGTGCCCGGCACCGGCCTGCTCGCCGCAACGGTGCCCGGGGCGTTCGGCGCCTGGATGCTCATGCTCGAACGCTGGGGCACCTGGACGCTGGCCGACGTGCTGGAGCCCGTGATCTCCTACGCCGAGAACGGCGTCCCGGTCCTGGACCGCGTCGCCGGCACGATCGAGGCCGTGGAGCAGATGTTCACCGAGGACTGGCCCACCTCCGCCGCGACCTGGCTGCCGGACGGCCGCGTTCCCGAGGCCGGATCCCGGCTGGCCAACCCCGTGCTCGCCGCCACCTACCGGCGGCTGGTCGCCGAGGCCGAGGCCGCCTCCCCCACCCGGGAGGGGCAGATCGCCGCCGCCCGCGACAGCTGGTACCGCGGCTTCGTCGCCGAGGCGATCGCGAAGTTCTGCGCCGAGACGGCCTGGAAGGACACCTCGGGGAAGGTCCACGGCGGCCTGCTCACCGCCGAGGACCTCGCGGGCTGGGAGGCCACCGTCGAGGATCCCCTGACCTTCGACTACCACGGGCACACCGTGTGCAAGACCGGGCCGTGGGGGCAGGGTCCCGCCTTCCTGCAGCAGCTCGCGCTGCTGTCCGGGTTCGACCTGTCCGGCATGGGGCATCTCAGCGCCGACTACATCCACACGATCATCGAATGCTCGAAGCTCGCGTTCGCCGACCGTGAGGCCTGGTACGGCGACCCCGATCACGCCGACGTCCCCGTCGAGACGCTGCTCGGGGAGGCCTACAACGCCGAGAGGCGGGCCCTGGTCGGTCCCCTGGCCGATGCCGGCGCCCTGCGGCCCGGCTCCCCGGACGGGCGGGCCCCCCGGCTCACCACGCGGGCTCCGGGCGACACGGCGCCCGCCGGAACCACCTCGTTCGCCGGCGCCGGCGAGCCGACCGTCCGTTCCGACGGGCGGGTCCGCGGCGACACCTGCCACCTGGACGTCGTGGACCGGCACGGCAACATGGTCTCGGCGACTCCCAGCGGCGGCTGGCTGCAGAGCTCGCCGACGATTCCCGACCTCGGCTTCTGCCTCGGCACCAGGGCTCAGATGTTCTGGCTGGAGGAGGGGCTGCCGAACTCCCTGCGTCCGGGCGCCCGTCCTCGCACGACCCTGTCGCCGTCCTTCGCCCTCCGCGACGGCAAGCCGTGGATGGCCTTCGGCACCCCGGGCGGCGACCAGCAGGACCAGTGGAGCCTGAACTTCTTCCTGTCCGTCGTGCACGGCGGCCTGAACCTCCAGGAGGCCGTGGACGCGCCCATGTTCCACTCCGAGCACTTCCCGAGCTCGTTCTTCCCCCGTGAGTCCCGGCCCGGCGTGATGATGATCGAGGATCGGGTGGACCCCGCCGTCGTGGAGGAGCTGCGGCGGCGCGGGCACCAGGTGGAGGTCCAGGAGTCCTGGTCGCTCGGCCGCCTCAGCGCCGTCACCAGGGACGCCGAGCCCTCCGGCTTCCTGCGGGCCGCGGCCAACCCGCGAGGCGCTCAGGGCTACGCGGCGGGACGCTAGCGGGTCTTCTCCTCGCCGAGGCTCCGTCCTCGGCGAGGAGATCGCTCACGGCTCGCGGCCGCGTCCGGTGGACGGGCTCACGCGAGCGGTGGACAGGCTCACGCGAGCCGGACGGCGAGAGGCCGTGGCGCCGCGCGAACTCCGGGCTCTCAGTCCCGGTCGTTCACATACGCACGACCACGGTGTTCGCCGCGCGGTCGTGCAGGCCTCGCTGGTCACGGTCCCAGATGAGAGCCGGTACGGCCAGGCACAGCAGCAGGGTGCGGATCAGCACGAAGACGAACCCGGGTTGCCCGCCGTCGAGCGCGGCGACCCGGACGCGGAGCAGGCGCATGCCGAAGGTCATGCCCATGGTCCCGACCAGCAGGACGTATTCCGCCGCGAAGATCAGGATCGGAACCCAGACGTTCTGGACGGGATTGATTTGCAGGAGTCCCTGGGTGATGGCCCAGGTGCAGATCAGCCAGTCGATCACGATGGCGCCGATCCTGCGGCCGAATCCGGCCACCGAACCGCTGCCCTCCCGGGGCAGCCCGAGCCGCTCTCCGGGATAGCCCAGGTCGACTCCTGCCGATCTGACGCCCCCGAGCCAGGTCTGGGTCCAACGGGGCTGCTGACTGCTGCTCATACCTCCAACCGTAGCCGCCCCGGGGCTCGCCTTCGCATTCACCCGAACCATTACCGAACCGGGAAAAACCGGAGATCATGGTCGTCTGACTTTTCGCCATCTGCTTTCACCGGAGAACCCCCCAGTGTCCGATATCGACGACATCGATAAGCGATTCAACACGCTCAGCGCTCAGATCGGCCAGGACGAACAGCGGAGGGCGAGTAAAGCCGCCGCCAAGGAGTGGGCGCGCCTGCCACGCGTCAGGCGTCGCCGCAGGCAGCGGATCGCGGCCGTCGCCCTGGTCGCCGCCGTGGTGGGTGCCGGGGTGCTCGTCGCCTACCGGCCCGAGCTCGTCAGCCGGATCCCCGGCCTCGTCTCCGAGCGGTTCGCCGACCTGAACACCGCCCTGCGCCTCGGCCCGCTTCCCGAGGAGACCATGCCGGTGGACGTGAGGCCCTGGAAGCTCTCCCCCTTCGAGGGCTCCCCCGCCATCGACTACGCCGACGGCGCCAAGGGACTGGTGATGCCGGCGGCCAAGGCGACGGGCGGGCTGAGCCGCAAGGACGTCGCCACCGCCCTGAAACACACCCGGGACATGCTGAAGGCCTCCCACCTCGACCGCAAGACCCTCATGGGCGGCAGGCCGGCGGCACTGATAAAGGTCCTGCAGCCGCAGGCACGCGCGGATTTTCTGAAGGATCTGGATCGCAGGAAGAAGAACGCCTTCAACAGCAGGTACTGGGTCACCAGCTTCGCCCCGAAAACAGCCGAGCTCGCCACAGACGTGATCAAAGTCAAGGGAAAGACGAAATACGCGGCCTTCCGCGAGGGCGGCAGGTCCGGGGTCCGCGTCACGGTGAACTACCTCTTCGTCTACGCCGTACACCGCCCCGGACGGCCGGAGCCCACCGAGCGGATCATCGCGCACAACCTCGGCGAGATCCTCGTCTACCGCGAGAACGGCGAGCTGGTGATCTGGCCCGTCAGCTGGAACGCCGACGGCGCAGCGAACGCCCGCTGCGACGTCGACGACGGATTCGTCCACCCGTTCTACCCCGATTCCGTCCCCGACAAGGAGGCCCCCAAGGCCACCGGCGCCCTGGTGGACCCCTACGACCTCGACCGCGAGGTAAAGGCGGAAGAAGGCTGCAGACTTGTCTCCCGCACGTGAAACTCGGGCAAAGGAAGCGTTTCCATGACAGGTTCAGCCGCACCGCGAGACTAATGTGGAGGCAGCTTTTCCTTAACATGAGTGAAACAAACGAGACACGGGGCGGTAACGGCGAAGACTTAGGTTTGGTTTATAGCCATGCCCCTTGGGAGGTTCGCGTGTTCAACTCCGCTGAAGACGTCCTGAAGTTCATCGCGGACGAAGGAGTGCAGTTCGTTGACGTCAGGTTCACCGACCTGCCGGGGACGACGCACCACTTCACGTTCCCCACGGAGAACTTCGGCGCCGGTGTCTTCACCGAAGGTCTCATGTTCGACGGCTCGTCGATCCGCGGTTTCCAGGCGATTCACGAGTCGGACATGCTCCTGCTCCCCGACCCGTCCACGGCCGTGCTCGACCCCTTCCGGCAGCACAAGACGCTGAACATCAACTTCTTCGTGCACGACCCGCTGACCGGTGAGGCCTACAGCCGCGACCCGCGCAACGTCGCCCGCAAGGCCGAGGAGTTCCTCAAGGGCACCGGCATCGCCGACACGGTCTACTTCGGCCCCGAGGCCGAGTTCTACATCTTCGACGACGTGCGCTTCGAGACCAACGCGCACTCGAGCTACTACCACATCGACTCGATCGAAGGCGCCTGGAACAGCGGTAAGGCCCAGGAGGGCGGCAACCTCGGTTACAAGCCGCGCTTCAAGGGCGGCTACTTCCCGGTTCCGCCGATGGACCACTTCACCGACCTGCGCTCGGAGATGGTCCGCAAGCTCATCGAGGCGGGCATCGACGTCGAGATGCAGCACCACGAGGTCGGCACGGCCGGTCAGGCCGAGATCGACTTCCGGTTCAACACGCTGCTCAAGGCAGCCGACACCCTGATGCTGTACAAGTACATCGTCAAGAGCACGGCTCAGAAGTACGGCCACACGGTCACCTTCATGCCCAAGCCCATCTTCGGCGACAACGGTTCCGGCATGCACTGCCACCAGTCGCTCTGGAAGGACGGCGCGCCGCTCTTCTACGACGAGGTCGGCTACGCGGGCCTGTCCGACACCGCCCGCTACTACATCGGCGGCCTGCTCAAGCACGCCCCGTCGCTGCTGGCGTTCACCAACCCGACCGTGAACTCCTACCACCGCCTGGTCCCCGGTTACGAGGCCCCGGTCAACCTGGTCTACTCCCAGCGCAACCGCTCGGCGTGCATCCGCATCCCGATCACGGGCTCCAACCCGAAGGCCAAGCGCATCGAGTTCCGCGTCCCGGACCCGTCGTGCAACCCGTACTTCGCCTTCGCCGCCCAGCTCATGGCCGGCATCGACGGCATCCGCAACAAGATCGAGCCGGTCGAGCCGGTCGACAAGGACCTGTACGAGCTTCCCCCCGAGGAGGCCCGTAACATCCCGCAGGTCCCGGGCTCGCTCCCCGAGGTGCTGGCCGCCCTTGAGGCAGACCACGAATACCTGCTGGAAGGCGGCGTGTTCACGCCGGACCTGATCGAGACCTGGATCACCTACAAGCGTGAGAACGAGATCGACCCGATCCGCCTGCGCCCGCACCCGCACGAGTTCGAGCTGTACTACGACGTCTGAGCCGCCACGCCTCTGATCTGCGGAGACACTCTGGCGGGTCGACCCACCAGATCACGCACAGGGCACTCGGGCATCTCGCGAAAGGCCGTTGACCGTACCTCCACCGGGGGCGCGCTCGACGGCCTTTCGCGTGCGCCGCCCCCGGCGACGACGCGGCCCCGGTTCGAGCTCCGCGACGCGGGCCCGGGGCCTCGGCCCCGTTCCAGCGAACCGCCGCTGGCAGGTGCGGGCAGGCGCCGGCACCTGCCCGGCCGTTAGATCTCCGCCGTACGGGACAGAGGTGACTCGCCGGACGCCGACGCGTCCTGCCGGAGCTCACCACCTGGAGGTTGTGCATGCTTGCTCAGACCACGCGGAAGGCGGCGCTGACCGCCGCGGCCATGGCGGCGCTCGTCGGCCTGGTCGGCGGTTGCGGTGGCGGCGGTGACGACGACGGTGACGACGGCCCGGACGTGGTCAACACGACGACCGCGCCCGGCGGTGACGACGGCGAGGGGGACGACGACTGACGGCCGCGGGGCGCGGGGGAGGACGGCCTCCCCCGCGCCCCGCTCCCGAACCACCACTGCCCGCGTGCTCCCCGCACGCGGGCAGTTTGCATGTCCCGGGCCTCCCCGCCCTCTCACCCGGGAGGACGCCGGGTCACGGACCCGGGACGAAGGCGACGGAGGCGGGACCGTCACGATCGCCGGCTTGGCCGGACGAGGTCCGCCCAGCGCGCGTCACCGACTTGTTGGGCAGACTGGCCATGACTTATGCCGACAAATCGAATGAGGTGACGTGGCAGAGGTTCTCCGGTACGAAGAGGCACGCCCCCGGCCTCCCCACACCGGGGAGCCGCGTCGCACCCCCCTCGGACATCATCGATTCACCGGACGCCGCGACCTTCCCCGACGCCGGCTGCGGTCCGCGGCGGCCGTGCTTGTGGGAACGTTCCTGCTCCTCAACGGCTCCGCCTCGGCTCCGGCCCTGCCCGCCCCGCCGAACCGGCTCACCGCCATCGCGTACGCCATCGAGGCCGGGCAGTACCAGCCGGGCTGGCGCGGCGGTGAGATCCCCTACTCCTGGGGCGGCGGCCACGGCGAAGTCCCCGGCCCCTCCTTCGGCACGTGTGAGGGATACAGCGGCTCGATCCGGCCGTGCCCGGCCACCAGGACCCGCGGCCTCGACTGCTCCGGGCTGGCCAGGTGGGTCTACCAGCTCGCCTACGGGCGGGACGTGCTGGGGCCGGGCAACACCAACGACCACGTCCGGCGGCTCACCAGGATCTCCGCCGCCATGGCCCGTCCGGGGGATCTCGTCTTCTACGGCAAGGTCGGCACACGCCCGTTCTACGGCAAGGTCGGCGCGCGTAAGGTGAGGACCCACCATGTGGGCGTCTACGTCGGTGAGGGCAAAATGATCAATGCACTCAGGACCGGCACCGGGATCCGGGTCGACCCCATCACGGCGGTCAAGGGTTTCGCCGGTTACTACCGTTTCCCATAGGAGATATATGCGTCTCGGCGTGATGTTCGACCGTGCCCTTCCCCCCGAGTCCCTCATCCCCTTCTGCCGTCACCTGGACGCGGCCGAGGTCGACGACGTCTGGGTGGTGGAGGATCTGGGCTGGACCGGCTCCGTCTCGTCGGCGGCCACCGCGCTCGCCGTCACCGAGCGGCTCCGCGTGGGCATCGGGATCGCTCCCGCGCCGCTGCGCAACCCGGCCCTGCTCGCCATGGAGTTCGGCAACCTGGCCCGGCTGCACCCGCACCGCCTCGCCGCCGGGATCGGCCACGGCGTCCAGGACTGGATGCGCCAGGTGGGCGCCCTCCCGTCCTCGCCGCTGGCGTTGCTGGAGGAGACCGTCGTGACCGTGCGCGCGCTGCTTCGCGGTGAGACGGTCACCCTCCAGGGCCGGGCCGTCCACCTCGACGGGGTGAGCCTGGTGCATCCGCCCGCCGTTCCGCCTCCGGTTCTCGCCGGAGTGGTACGGCCCCGCTCGCTGGAGCTGTCGGGGCGGGTGGCCCAGGGCACGATCCTGCCCGAGGGGGTCGGCGACGCGCAGATCGGGGAGGCCCGGAAGCTGATCGGCGGCGGCGATCACGAGCTGGTGGTGTTCACCCACCTGTACATCGGTGAGGACGCCGCGACGGTGGCGAGTCTGGCGGCCGACTCGGCGGAGTTCCTGCGCGTCGATCCGGGCGAGGTCGTGATGGCGACGGGCTCCCCCGAGGCCGCCGCCGACCAGGTCAGGTCGCTGTGGGAGGCGGGAGCCGACACGGTGGTGGTCCGCCCGTTCGGTCCGGACCCTCTCCCCCAGGTCGACCTGCTCCTGGCGGAGCTCCACTGACAGGCCGGCGGGCGGCTAGGAGCGATTGCCCCGGACACCGGTGAGCCTGCGCAGGACGTCCCACCAGAACGAGGCCCCGAACAGGAGCGCCACCATGGTGAGCAGGTAGCCGGGCCAGTGTCCGGGAGCGATCAGCCGGTCCCACCAGGCTCCGCCGTTCCAGTGGAAGGAAGGGTCGTCGGAGCCGTCGGGCGGGATGGTGACGCTCACGATGGCGTGGTCGAAGATCTTGACCAGTGCCGGGGAGCTGAGGGACTCGGTGACGCAGGTGTACGGCTCGGCGACACCGGCCTCGACACTGGCGCACTTGTCCTTCAGCGCGGCGTATCCGTCCCCCCCGCCGCCCACGATGGCGGTCACCCCGGTCCGGTAGGCGTTGTCGCGCAGGAGGGTCTTGCCGTACTCCAGCGAGTCCATGCTGAACAGCAGCGTCAGCACCACGCCCAGCGCGAACACCACCAGCTTGACGTAGCGGCCGTAGAGCACGGACAGCCGCTGCATCTCACCGTCGAACCAGTTCTCGACGCCCTTGCGGAACTTCCCCATGTCCCGCTGAGCGCCCTCCCACACACCCTTCAGGTGACCCGCCAGGGGGCTGTCGATGGCCTCCAGCTTGGCGAGCAGGCCGTCGATCCCGTTCTCCTCGGCGGCGGCCAGCTCCATCACCGCGCCGGAGAACCGCTCGGGCGGGATGTTCGCGATGCTGGTGCGAGCGCCCTTGGGGTGGTCGATCTCCTGGAGACGCTCGTACAGCCGCGCGGTCATGTCGATCGGCGCGGGCACCTCGGCGGCGAGCCTGTCGAAGGCCCCCTCGACGGCCCCCTCCGCCGCGAGCGCCCCCACGGCCTCCTCGACGACGAGGTCTTCGGCGGTGTCCGCGGTGGGCCCGTCGGCGGCCGGGACCCCCGCGGGCTCGACCCGCATCGGTTCGACCACCGGGGGCGCCGGATCGGGACTGTGCACCGGACGCGGGTCGTCCTTGGAGAAGGGCAGCTTCGCGAAGATGTCGGCGATCTTCGACGGGATCCACGACCTGCCCTCTCCGGGACCGCCGTCCAACGTGTCCCTGAGGTAGGCCCACAGAAACTTGCTGCGGATCCCGAGCAGCCGGACAAAAGCCTCGTTGATCCCGCTCACCAGGAGCGACAGGAGCAGGAAGGCCAAGATCAGACCGATGGCCAGATCTATATAAATCGATATCAATAGGATCACCCGGACCGTTGATACACGCCCGTCCCTGGCGGCGCAACGCGATCACGCAAAACAGGTCGGTTTCGTAACCGGTGGGCGGTCGTGTCCCGGTGATCCGGTGAACGCGCCCGAGCTCGCCCGGCCGGACCGGCCTTCGCGGGACGGGCGGCCTTCGCGGGACGGGCGGGTCAGCCTTCGTAGAAGACGCGCTCCACCACCCGGCGGGCACGACGGGTGGCGCGGCGGTAGTCGTCCACGAAGTCCTCGCTGCCGTCCGGGGGATAGCCGAGGACGCGGGAGATGAGCGCGCGTTCGCGGACGTCCACCGGGATGGAGTCGGCGGCGCGGCCCCGGACCAGGACGATGGCGTCGCGGATGCGCGAGGCGAAGGTCCAGGCCTGGCCGAGCATGTCCTCGTCGGCTTCGGACAGCAGTTCCTCCGCGACCGCCGCGCGCAACGTCTCCAGGGTACGGGTGGTCCGCAGCGACGGCAGGCGTCCCGCGTGACGGAGCTGGATGAGCTGGGCCACCCACTCCACGTCGGACAGTCCGCCGGGACCGAGCTTGGTGTGCAGGGCGGGGTCGGCGCCGCGGGGCAGCCGTTCGGCCTCCATCCGCGCCTTCAGCTTGCGGATGTGCAGCACGGCCGCGTCGGAGATGCCGTCGGCCGGGTAGCGCAGCGGGTCGGCCAGGTGCAGCAGTGCCACCCCGAGTTCGGCGTCTCCCGCGGAGAACCGGGCGCGCAGCAGAGCCTGGGACTCCCACGGCGACGACCAGCGCTCGTAGTAGGCGGCGTAGGAGGCCAGCGTGCGGACCAGCGCGCCCTGGCGGCCCTCCGGCCGGAGATCCGGGTCGATGAGCAGCGGCGGGTCGGAGGCGGGCAAGGCCAGCAGGCGGCGCAGCTCGTTGGCCACGGCGTAGGCCGCGTCGGTGGCCTCCCGCTCCGGCATCTCCTCCAGCGGCGAGTGCACGAACATCACGTCGGCGTCGCTGCCGTAGGAGCACTCGATCCCGCCCAGGCGGCCCATCGCGATCACCGCGAACCGGGTGCCCAGCGGGGCGCGCCTCTCCGCCTCGACCTTGCCGATGGCGGCGTCGAGCGCGGCCTGGATCGTCACGTCGTTGAGCGCCGACAGCGTCTGGCCGACCTCCTCGATGCCGATGTGCCCGAAGAGGTCGGAGATCGCCGTACGGAACAGTTCCCTGCGGCGCAGCCCGCGCGCCGCGACCACCCCCTTCTCGGCCTCCCCCGGATAGCGGCCCACCATGGCCCGCGCCTCCGACAGAAGCGCCGCGACCGGCCGAGGGTTCAGCTCCGCGTCCGAGCCGAGCATCGTCACCGCCTCGGGGGCGTCCATCAGCAGCCCCGTCGCGTAGCGGCTGGTGCCGAGCACCCGGGCCAACCGTGAGGCGACGGCGGTCTCGTCGCGGAGCAGCCGCAGGTACCACGGGGTGGCGCCGAGTTTGTCGGAGATCTGGCGGAAGCCGAGCAGGCCCGCGTCGGGGTCGGGGGCGTCGGCGAACCAGCCGAGCATGACCGGCAGGAGGGTCCGCTGGATCGCCGCGCGGCGCGAGACACCCGTGCTCAGCGCGCTGATGTGGCGCAGCGCCCCGGCCGGGTCGGTGTAGCCGAGCGCCTCCAGGCGCGCCTTCGCGGCGACGGCGGAGAGCCGGTCCTCCGACTCCGGCAGCCGGGCCACGGCCTGCAGCAGCGGCCGGTAGAACAGCTTCTCGTGCAGGCGCCGGGCCTCCATCGAGTGCCGTTTCCACTGCGTGGTGAACTCCCCCACCGGGTCGCTGGTCATCGCCAGTCCCCGGCCCAGCCGCCGCAGGTCGGCGGTGCCTTCGGGCACCACGTGGGTACGGCGCAGCCGGTGCATCTGGATCAGGTGCTCGATCTGGCGCAGGAACGTGTACGCCTCGGCGAGCGCCTTGGCGTCGTCCCTGCCGACGTAGCCGCCCCGGGACAGGGCGGCGAGCGCGGGAAGCGTGGCGCGACGGCGCAGCAGCGGGTCCATGCGGCCGTGGACGAGCTGGAGCAACTGGACCGCGAACTCGATGTCACGCAGCCCGCCGGGCCCCAGCTTGAGCTGGCGCTCGGCCTCGCTCGTGCGAACGTGGGCCTCCACCCGGCGACGCATGGCCTGCACGTCCTCGACGAACTTCTCCCGGGTGGCGGCCTGCCAGACCAGGTCGTTCATCGAGGAGACGTACTGCCCGCCGAGTTCGGCGTCGCCCGCGACAGGACGGGCCTTCAGCAGCGCCTGGAACTCCCAGGTCTTGGCCCAGCGCCGGTAGTAGGCCTGGTGGCTGGCGAGGGTGCGGACCAGGGGGCCGGCCTTGCCCTCGGGACGCAGCGCCGCGTCCACCTCCCACAGCGCCCCCTCGGGGGTGCTGGCCGAGCAGGCGCGCATCATGCCCTGGGCCAGGCGGGTGGCGAGCTGGATGGCCTTGTGCTCGTCGACGGGCCCGCCGACGTCCTCGCGGGGCTCGGCCACGAAGATGACGTCGACGTCGCTGATGTAGTTGAGTTCGCGCGCACCGCACTTGCCCATGCCGATGACGGCCAGCCGTACCAGGTCCGACTCCGGGTGCTCGGACCGTGCGACGGCGAGTCCCGCCTCCAGCGCGGCTCCGGCCAGGTCGGACAGCTCGGCGGTGACCTCGGACAGCGAGAGCTCGCCGGTGACGTCGCGGGCGGCCAGGTGGAGCAGGCGGCCCCGGTAGGCGACGCGCAGCGCGACCAGGGTGTCCGTGCCGGCGTCGCGCGCGCGTGGTTCGGGGTCTTCCGGTTCGGCGCCGACCGCGAGCAGCAACTCGGCGCGGAGCTCCCCCTCGGTCGGTCGCTGTAGGGCCTGCGCCCCGCCGAGAAGGCGCCAGTGCTCGGGATGCCTGACCACGTGGTCGCCGAGGGCGGCGCTGACGCCGAAGACGTGGAGCAGCCGGGTCCGCAGGCCGGGGTCGGAGCGGAGCGCTCCAAGAACGCTGGGGTCGTGCTCGGCCAGCCGGTTGAGCGAGGTGAGCGCCAGGTCGGGATCCGCCGCGCCGACCAGGGAGAGCAGCAGCTCGACGTCGCCGACCGCCTCGGGGCCCAGTCCGTCGAGCAGTCGCTCGGCTCTCGCCCCGTCGGCGAAGCCGAGCCGGGCCAGCCGCCCGGCGGTCGTCTGCATCCGGGGCACGAACTCCACCGCCCCTCCCTCATCTTCGATCACGGACACGGGTGACCTTCCTCAATCCCTACCCCGAGCGATCAAAGGTGCACGCTCCCCCGCGAACGGCGCTCGCCTCGATTCTCGGCGCGCGGGGAGGCGGTGTGCCTCTCCGCCCACCCTCTCAGGTCGGGCTCGCGCCCCCGGGTATCCGGAGCGTCGCCGCACACGCTAATCCTGAAAGCGTGCGGCGTCGTTAGCGGATTCGGAACGTAATCGCGCGGTCACGCGGATTGGACGACGGTGGCGAACCGCTCGGCTAGCGGCCGCCAGGCGCCGACGAGACTTTCCCGTGCCTCCTTCACCTGCGTGTTGAGCTCCTCGACCGAGTAGCCCCGCTCGGTCAGGTGATCGGCCGAATCCACCGTCCAGCCGATGAAGATCTCAGGGGTGGCCTCGGGGTGGAACTGCACCGCCCAGGCTCTGTCCCCCAGCCGGTAGGCCTGGTGGGGATAGGGGTCCCCGGTGGCCAGCGGCACCGCTCCCTCCGGGAGCGCCGTCATCGCGTCGCGGTGGTACTGGACGGCGAGAGCGGGGCCCAGCCCGCCGAACAGCGGGTCGGCTCCGGCGGCCGGGAGCGGGACGACCTCCCGCGCACCCACCTCCAGCCCGTGCCCACCGCGCTCGACGACGCCTCCGCAGGCGAGTGTCATGAGCTGGGCGCCCAGGCAGATTCCCAGGGTGGGCACGCCGCCGTCCACCGAGTGCCGGATCAGGTCGCGGGTGGCGGGCAGCCAGGGATACCGCTCGTCCTCCCAGGCGGCCGCCTCGCCTCCGAGCACGATCAGCCCGCCGGTGGCCCGCTCGGGGACGGCCTCTCCCAGGTAGGGCCGGACGATCTCGCACGCCGCCCCGGCATCGGCCAGCCACCCGGTCAGGAACCCCAGGCCCGCGCCGGCCTCATGCTCGATGACGGTAATCCTCATGGAGTAATTATGGGCTGGTATGGGGCGATGCTCGCTACCGGAGAGCGTGCTCCCAACCAGTGGAAGCCATCACAATTCCCCCCGATCGATCATCGGACATTGACCCTGGCCGGAGATACCCGCCACCATCGACGTGAACGACCCGTTCCTCACGGTCTCCCCGGACGGGCAGGCGGACGGAGGACGGGGAGACCGGGCCGCTCCGGCGGTCGCCGGCCGCTTCCCGGCCCGTTCCCGCCCCCCGCCGGACAGGTCCGCGTCCTCCGGTACCCGAACGGCCACGGCCACCTCACCGAGAAAGAAGCCGATCACGATGACCAACCGATCAGGGCCCGCTCGGGCCTCGGCGGCCCTCCCGCTCCCGGCCGCTTCGCGCCCCGAAGGCCGGGACAACCCCGGGAGGACTCGGTGAACCCCGTCTTCAGCGATGTCGAGGTCCCCGGCGGCGCGCTGCGCGTCGCCCGGTTCGGCACCGGGCCGCGCCTGATCGTGGCGGTGCACGGCATCACCGCCTCGCTCATGGCCTGGAACGCCGTCGCCCGGCGGCTGCCCGCCGAGTGGTCGCTGGTCGCGATGGACCTCCGGGGCCGCGGCCACAGCGCCGGACTTCCCGGCCCGTACGGCTTGCGGAGACAGGCCGAGGACGTGAACCTGGTCGCCCGGTCCGTGGGCGCGGAGTCCGACCTCGTGCTGACCGGCCACTCGATGGGCGCCTACGTGGCGGTCCTCGCCGCGGCGGGCCACGACTACGCCAGGGTCGTGATGATCGACGGGGGGCTCCCGCTGCCTCTGCTTCCCGGCCTGGACCCCGACGAGACCCTGAACACCACGCTCGGCCCGGCTCTCGCCCGGCTCAGCCAGACCTTTCCGAGCACCGGCGCCTACGTGGACTTCTTCAAGGCCCACCCGGCCTTCGCCGGCAACTGGAACGACGAGGTGGAGGAGTACGTCCTCTACGACGCGGTCGGCCCCGAGGGCGAGGTGCGCTCACGGGTGCGGCAGGAGCCGATCCGACAGGACGGGCGTTGGCTGCTCACCGAGGGCGAGGCGGTCGCCGCCGCGCTCCACGCGGTGAAATCACCGCTGTCACTGCTCCGGGCCCCTCGCGGATTGCTCGACCAGCCGGTCGGCATGATCCCCGACGAGCTCGCCGCCGCCTGGAGGGAGCAGTTGCCCGCGCTGGAGGACGACCTGGTCGAGGATTGCAACCACTACACGATCCTGTTCCAGGACCGCTGCGCCTCCCTGGTCGCCCGGCACCTCACCCGGTAGGAGCGTCCCGCTCGATGTCCGGGAACGCCCGCGCGTCCTCGGGGCGGATCGACCGGGCGTACGGCACGCCGTACGCCCGGTCCTGAGCGGCCAATCGACCGCCCTGCGCGTCTAGGCCGGAGCGATCCAGACGGCCTTGGCCGCGGCGACCAGGGTGCCGTCGACCTCGTAGACGGCGCTCTCGCCGAAGAGCTTGCGGCCCTCGCGGCCGGTGGCGCGGGCGACCACGGAGTAGGTGCCGCCGGGGTAGACACGGCGGTGGATCCGTGAGGTCAGCCTGCCGAGCAGGGCCGACTCCCCGGGCTGGAAATGCGCCCAGCCGGTGGCGCAGTCGAGCGCGGACCAGATGATCGCGTCGGGAACGACGCCGTCCTCGTCGGTGACGGTCATCGGCACCCGCCAGCCGGCGGCGACCAGGTCGCTGCCGGAGACCCGGCCAGGGAAGATCCTCATGCCGTCACCGGGGTCGCGCGTGCCGCAGACGAAACAGCCGGGGAAGGGGTGGTCGACGAACCCGACGAACCCGCCCTCGGCGAGAGCCGCCTCGTTGAAGGGCACGAATTCCGGGGCGTCGAGCTCCTCGGTGACCGTGATGGCCTCGACGAGCAGTCTCTCCCCGTGGGTGAGGGTCGCGGTGTTGGCGAGATGGCGTAGGTGCAGTTGTGTGTCCAGCGGCGTGGGCGCGTGCAACGTGACCTCGACGGCCGAGTCGTGCTGGGCGCCGTGCAGCGCCTCGGAGACCGTACCCGCGATCCACCCGCCATTCGCGACACCCTCGGGCCCGCGGAAACGCGCCGGAACGGTCACCACGGTCTGCAGCTCGGCAGCCGTCGTCATACCGCACCTCCTGTCGCCTTTACGGCGATTAATACTAGAAAATACCTCTAAACGGACGGGCCGATTTTACGGAGTCGTTGCACACACAGCCAACTCGGGGTCGATGACGCCGCCGTTGATCACGGGTAACGCCCGCGTGACGTTCGGCGGTCCACCGCGAAGTAAGCGTTGTGACACCCTCCGCTGTCGCGGCCGGCCGTCCGTGAACCGCCCCGCCGCGTCCGGGGAGGCGGGTCATCGTGGTCTTTCCGGCCCGCGGACGGGCGACGATCGCTCTCTGAGTTCGGAGGCGAGGGGGGCCACAGCGTCTTCGTAGAGCGGGAGGCACAGGACGAAACGGGCCCCACGAGGGCTGTCCTCGATCCGGAGGGTGCCCCCGCCGGCCTCGGCGATCTGCCGGGCGATCGGCAGGCCCAGCCCGGTGCCTCCGGTGTCCTTGTTGCGGGCGGCGTCCAGCCGGGCGAATCGCTGGAACACCAGCTCGCGCTTGTCCGGATCGATGCCCGGCCCGTCGTCGACCACCTCCAGCACCGCGACGCCGCGCGGGAAGCGCCGGCCGTCGCATTCGTCGCCCGGCGCATGCCGCACGGTGACGGTGACCGTGCTGTCGGCGTGCCGTTCGGCGTTGTCGAGGAGGTTGGTGAGGAGACGCCCCAGCCGCAACCGGTCGCCGATCACCATCACCCCTGGCTCAAGCGAGAACTCGCACCTGGCCCTCAGGTGGTGGCGCATCCGGCACTCCGTGGCGACGAGCTCGGCCAGGTCGACCGGGTCGTGGGCGCCCGGACTCCCCGCGTCCAGCCGGGCGATGGTCAGCAGGTCGTGCACGATCGCCTGAAGCCGCTCCAGACCACCCAGAACGGTGCGCCCCAGTTTGGTCACGCTGGTCTCCTGAGGCGCGAGCAGGGCGTCCTCCACCTCGGCGCGCATGGCGGCGATGGGGCTGCGCAGGTCGTGGGAGGCGTCCGAGGCGAACTGGCGCTGCTGTTCCACCGCGCCCTGCAGGCGGCCCAGCGTGTGGTTGACGCTGACGGCCAGGTCGTGGATCTCGTCGTCGCTGGACGGTACGGGCACCCGGCGGCCGAGGGAGGTCGAGTTGATCTCGTCGAGTTCCGCCCGGATGGCGGTCACCGGGCGCAGGGACGCGGTGGCGATCCGGCGGCCGATATAGGTGATGGCCGCGGCGAGCAGCACCGTGCCCCCGCCCACCAGCGCGGCCAGCCGCGGGTCGACCCATGGGGCGATCACCGGGGTGGCACCGTAGACGATCGAGTTCCCCTCCGGCCGGTGGGCCCACTGCGCGACCACGATGTTGCACTCGCCGGCGGGAAAGTCCCCGCCGCACACGACGGAGGTGGCGACCTTCCTGCTGCCGGGGGTGAACGTCGCCATGGGCGGCCTGCCCCGCATTTTCGGGGTCGCGGCGACGACCCGGCCCTGTGAGTCGATGACCTGGAGGTTGCGGAACGGGTTCTGCGCGAGGGGGTAGGCCACCCGGCCCCGCTCCACTTGCGTGGACACGCGACCACCGTCCGCGGTGATCTCATCGATGAGAGACTCCGTGGCGAACCGGTGGATGGCGATCATCAGCACGATGGCCACCAGGCCGCACAGCAGGCTCACCACCACGGCGGTGAACAGAGTGATACGGGTTGTAATCGAGATTTGGCGTCTCTCGTTCATCCTTTAGCCCCCATTGGCCAGTTGAACATACGGGCCTCAGGACCTGGTGAAAGGGGGCGGGTGTTGGCCGGAGGCCGGTGTCGGCCCTGCTGTCCGCGAAAGGGACCGGTGCCGCGCCGAGGGTCCCTACGGTCGCCGAGCGGGCGGGATCGGCTCCCCACCGAGCCGAAGGCGTCCTAGCGCCAAGGGACCCCCACTCCCTCGAGCAGGAGCACACCCGACACGACGGAGAACCACCCGGCGAAAGCGGCCACCGTACCGGTGAGCATCGCCGAGCGCACCCGGCTCACCGTCATGACGGCCAACGCCACCAGCGATCCGGGCAGACTGACAAGCAGGAACAGCACACCGATGATCACGGCGAACAGGAGGATGTCCGTATTGGACGTCCTCCAGCACTCCAGCGTCTTGGCGGTGCACGCCCGGACCGGTTCAGCCTGGTCGTTCCCCCCTGCCAGCAGGAAGAGACCGGCAACCGCCATCGCCACCGCGAAGGCTCCCGCATACCAGGCGGCCATGACCTTCAGCCCTCGACGCACCGGGGCGGGTCCCGTCGTTCCACCCTGCCGAACCCGTGCGTCAGCCATGGCGGTCAACGTATCAACCGGTCACGCCGGCGGTTCATCGAGGTCGTCGGCCCTCTTGGCGCCGCATGCGACGTGGGCGCGGCCGGAGTCCTCGGCGCTCCCGATTTCGGCCGGGGCCTTTCTCACGCCCGGGTGAGACGCCTGGGAGATCACCCCTCCCGGCGAGCGTTCCCCGGCCACCGGGGAACGCTCGCCGAGAGTGATCGGCTCAGAGGATCGGCAGGTAGCGGCCCAGCTCGAACTCGGTGACCTGGCGGCGGTAGTCGTTCCACTCGTTGCGCTTGTTGCGCAGGAAGTAGTCGAAGACGTGCTCTCCGAGGGTCTCGGCGACGAGCTCGCTGCGTTCCATGACCGCGATGGCCTCGTCCAGCGACTGGGGCAGCGGCTGGATGCCCAGCGCGCGGCGCTCGGCCGAGGTCAGCGCCCAGACGTCGTCCTCGGCGCCGGGGGGCATCTCGTACCCCTCCTCGATGCCCTTCAGCCCGGCCGCGAGGATCACGGCGAAGGCCAGGTAGGGGTTGCACGCGGAGTCCAGGGAGCGGAACTCGATGCGGGTGGAGCCGCTCTTGTGCGGCTTGTACATCGGCACCCGGACCAGGGCCGAGCGGTTGTTGTGGCCCCAGGAGATGTAGCTCGGAGCCTCGCCGCCGGCTCCGGCGATCGCCTCCGCGCCGCCCCACAGCCGCTTGTAGGAGTTCACCCACTGGTTGCAGACCGCGGTGATCTCGGCGGCGTGCGTGAGCAGACCTCCGATGAAGGAACGGCCGACCTTGGAGAGCTGGTAGTCGGCGCCCGGCTCGTAGAAGGCGTTGCGGTCGCCCTCGAACAGCGACATGTGGGTGTGCATGCCGGAGCCCGGGTATTCGGTGAAGGGCTTGGGCATGAAGCTCGCCCAGATGCCCTGCTCCAGCGCGACCTCCTTCATGACCAGGCGGAAGGTCATGATGTTGTCGGCGGTGGTGAGCGCGTCGGCGTAGCGCAGGTCGATCTCCTGCTGGCCGGGACCGCCCTCGTGATGGCTGAACTCGACCGAGATGCCCATCGACTCCAGCATCATGATCGCGTTACGCCGGAAGTCGTGACCGGCGCTGTGCGGGGTGTGGTCGAAGTATCCGCCGTCGTCGATCGGCTCGGGACGGTCGCCCCGCTCCGGCCGGTCCTTCAACAGGAAGAACTCCACCTCGGGGTGGGTGTAGAAGCTGAAGCCCATGTCGGAGGCCTTCGCCAGGGTGCGCTTGAGCACCCAGCGCGGGTCGGCGTGCGAGGGTGAGCCGTCCGGCATGAGGATGTCGCAGAACATCCTGGCCGCGCCCGGCGTCTCGCTGCGCCAGGGCAGGATCTGGAACGTCGACGGATCCGGCTTGGCCAACATGTCCGACTCGTAGACCCGGGCGAAGCCCTGGATCGCCGAACCGTCGAATCCGATGCCCTCGGCGAATGCGCCCTCAAGCTCTGCCGGGGCGATGGCCACCGACTTGAGGAACCCGAGCACGTCGGTGAACCACAGCCGGATGAACCGGATGTCGCGCTCCTCGAGAGTGCGGAGAACGAACTCCTGCTGGCGGTCCAAGGCTTCTCCTTCATTGCCGACGTGGTGCGACACGCCTGGTGGTCTACCAGTTTGCCCGCTCCGTGTTTCGCGCACGTTACGGGGAAGAGCGGTGAGATGCGGCATCGGGCACGTCGTGCCTCCGCACTCTCCGCACCGTCTCCTCTTACAGTGTGCGACCGGAGCCGTTGAAGTGCTATCCGGGGGGAAGACGACGATGGGCACCGAACTTCGCAGACCGCCGTATGCCGCCACGCCGCCGGCCCAGCTCACCGAGCGGCTCGCGGCGATGGCGATACCGTGCCCCGTGCACCCGTCGGTGTACCAGGTCGAGGCCGCGGTCATCGACTGGTGCCGTGAGGTCGGCCTGGACGCCGATCCCGGCGCCCACCGGCTGGCCGGGCGGGCGTTCGCCGGATACGACACGGGCACGGCCACGCTGTTCGCCCGCTGGCTGACGTGGATGTCCCGCTTCCGCGAGGACCCGGCGGCACTCGCGGGGGTGCTCGCGGTGGCCGAGGGCGGCGAGCCGGGGCCGCTGCCGCTGGAGCGCGCCTTCGCGGGCCTGTGGCAGGTCTGCGCGCCCGGGATGAGCCGGGAGTGGCGCGGGCGGTTCCTGGCCGGGCTGACCGCCCAGCACGCGGCGCTGCTCGCCACCGGGACGCCGGCCGGGAACCGGCCGTCGATCCGGGAGCGGCCGCCGGCCGGGGAGGACCCGCCCGCCGGTGCACCTCCCTCGATCGAGGGCTACCCCGCGCTGGGCAGGAACGCCTTCGGCAGGTACCTGTTCGACCTGGTGGAACCCTGCGCCGGGGTGGAGGTGCCCGCCCCGGTCCAGGGGAGCCCGCGCTGGCGGGCGGTCGTCGAGGCGAGCGGTGACGTGGCCGCCTGGTGCGACGACCTGGCCACCGGGCGCGGCTACGTGGCCGCCGCCTCCGCCTGGCTGGGCCGCACGGACGACGCGGCCGTGGAATGGGTGGCCGACCGGGTCGTGGCCCGGATGGAGGAGCTGTGGACGGCCGCCCGCGCGATTCCCGTCCTTCTGGAGCGGCACGGCCTCGGATTCGACGCCTCCCGCGAGGTGACCCGGGTGGCATGCGCTTTCTTGACCATCCCCAGGGCTTACCTGGAGTGGTTCCTGGAATCGTCTCGCTATCGTCACTTAGGGTAACGATCTGAGTTCTTCACGTAACGCGGGAGTCAAAATGAGCCTCGAGCTCCTCAATCATAAATTGGATCGCGCCTTCGGGCACATGGACGTCGACGGCAACGGCTCGATCGAGCGCAGCGACCTTCTCGGTCTCGGCGCCCGGATCCTCGTCGGCTTCGGCGAGGCCCCGACCTCGGCCACCGGCAGCAAACTCGTCCAGGGCTTCGGGTCGATCTGGCAGGCCCTGTCCACGGAGATCGACACCGCCGGTGACCGCGCGATCTCCTCGGAGGAGTTCCGGGCGGGCATGACCTCGGCGTTCATCGAGGGCGACCGGTTCGACACGGTGTTCGGGCCCGCGGCCGAGGCGTTCGCCGAGCTGTGCGACACCGACGGGGACGGCTCCGTCGGACCGGACGGGTTCCAGGTCATGCTGGCCGCGTTCGGCACCCCGCACGAGGACGTGGAGGCGGCCTTCGACCGGCTCGATCTCGACCGAGACGGCAACATCTCGGTCACCGAGCTGGTCGAGGCGACCCGGCAGTACTACACGAGCACCGATCCCGACGCCGCCGGCAACTGGCTGTTCGGGCCGATCCGGTGACTCCGACCCTCACCCAGTTTTTCGTTCGAGCTTCGATCTGGCCGTACGTCCCGGCGACCGGCGGAACGGGAGTGCCCTCACCACCGGAGCAGGCCACCGGGGTGGCCGCGGCCCTGCTGCTCCCTCTCACCGACTTGGTGCCGGCGATGGCCGCACGATGTCAGATGCACCCCTCGACAGACCGTATCGGGGCCGAACTCGCCATCTGGTCCCGCGAGATGGGACTGGAGACACCGGCCCGGGCCGGCTTCGAGCGGATGGCCGGCCGGGCCTTCGCCGAGTCGGGCACGGACGCGGCGTTCCTGTTCGCCAAGTGGCTGACCTGGCTGTTCCACTTCGACGACGAGTGGGACGAGAAGCCCGCGGGACGCGCGACCGAGATCGTGACCGCCGCCTTCGAACGGCTTGAGCTCATCGCCCGCGCCCGCCTGCGCGCCTCCTCCCCCGTCGAGAGAGCCTTCGAAGACCTCTGGAAGGCGACCGCCGGGCGGATGAGCCCGCCGTGGCGCCGGCGGTTCCTCGCGGGACTGGCGGCCCAGGGGGCGGCCTGCCGTACGGAGGCCGACAACCGGTGCACGGGGCGGGTGCCCTCGGTGGCCGAGTACCCGGCGCTCCGGAGGGGGACCGCGGGGCCCTACCTGTTCGACCTGGTCGAGCCGTGTCTGGGAGTGGAGGTGCCGGTGGAGCTGCGCGAGACCCCGACCTGGCAGACGCTCATGGACGCCTGCAACGACGTCACCGCGTGGTGCAACGACGTCGCCTCCCATCACAAGGAGCGCGCGAACGGCGACGTGCACAACTACGTGACGGTCGCCGCCACCGCCTTCGGGCTCTCGGACGGCGACGCCGTCACATGGGTGAACGACCGGATCGCCGCCCGCTCCAACGATCTGCGGACCGCCACCAGGCGGCTTCCGGGACTGTTCGACCGGTTCGGGATCTCGACGGGCCAGGCCAGAGACCTCAGCAGGGTGGCGTGCGCGTTTCTCGCCGCGCCCAGGGCCCAGCTGGAATGGCTCCTGGAGTCCAGCCGGTACGACGTACCGTAACCGCACGGCCCCCGCATGTGATCACGAGGACATGCGGGGAAGGGCCGTACCCGCCGCCGGGCGAGGGGCGTGGAGCAGGCAGACGATCACGAGGCCGCCTCCCGTGTCACGACCGGAGGCAGGCCGCGCCCCGCGCTCCCCTACGAGACGCCCGCCAGGGAGTCGCCCATCGGGGTGCGGCCGTAGACGACCTCGCGGCCGACACGGCGGCCGGTGGCCAGGCCGCCGTCGGCCAGGACGCTCAGGTGCTGGCTGATCGCGCCCGGGGTGAGGGACATCCGCCGGGCGAGCGCCGAGGTGGTCATGGGGTCGGCCAGGGCGGTCAGGATCTGCGCCCGGGTCCGGCCGATCAGCGCGGCGAGGGCGCCGGGGGCGGGCGGCGGGCCCGAGATCCACAGCGTGCCGACGCCCGTCGCCGGATAGACGAGCATCGGCTGGTACGGCTCGACCATCACGGCCACGTCCGGCCAGTAGAAGGCGGTCGGCACGAGCACCAGGCCGTCGCCGCCCAGCGGCTCGGAATACTCCCAGTCACGGGTGACGGTGAGCCTGTCGCCGCGCCAGCGCACGTTCGGGTGCAGGTCTCCGAAGAGTTCCCGGGCCCCGCCCACGGCGAGCTGCCGGGAGCGCCGCAGCACGTCGCCCTCCAGCAGACCGTAGATCCGCGGCCAGAACTCGGCGAACCCGGCCTCCCAGTAGCGCTCCAGGGTGTCGGCGACCCGGGCCACGCCCGCCTCGGGGTCGTCCAGGAACCGCTCGATGATCCGGGGGTCGGCTCCGGTCACCCAGGTCGCCTCCTCGGCCGCGCGCTCGGGGGGCGTCCGCCGTACTCGATCGAGGTCGGCGGCGAAGTCGGGCATCGGGGTCTCGGGCGTCGGGGTCACGAAGTCCACCAGGTACCCCCGGAGCGGGACCAGCGCGAACAACTCCGACAGGTCGAGGTCCGCCAGACGGGGCCGTACGGCGCGCAGCCAGGGCAGGTGGAGGGAGTGCCTGGCCGGGTCGCGCAGGGTGCGCAGGCTCGCCACCAGCTCCCAGATCGGCGAGAAGGCGAATCGGACCCCGGCCACGTCGTCCGCGGCGAAAATCCACTCGACATGGCAGGACTTTTTAGGCACGGCTAAAAGATTCGCGCATGACCTGACGCCTGTCCACCCTTGACTCATGAGCACCGCGACCCTCCCGAAACCCACCTTCCTGCAATCCAAGATCGGCGGCCTGCCCAGGGCGTTCTGGGCCCTGTGGGCCGGCACGCTGGTCAACAGGGTGGGCATGATGATCGAGCCGTTCATCGGCGTCTACCTGACCCAGGCGCGCGGCATGTCCTACGCCGCGGCGGGCGTGGTGATGGCGGTCTTCGGCGTGGGCTCGCTGCTCTCTCAGATCCTGGCGGGATGGCTGGCCGACCGGTTCGGCAGGCGGATCACCCTGACGGGCGGCATGGTCGCGACGGCGGCGACCATGGTGGCGCTGGGCTACAGCACCTCGCTCCCGGCGATCGTCGTCAGCATGTTCGTGCTCGGCATGACGATCGACGCCTACCGGCCGGCGTCCAACGCCCTGGTGGCCGACCTGGTCCCGCCCCACGACCGGCCGCGCGCCTACGGGCTCCTCTTCTGGGCGCTGAACCTGGGCTTCGCGGTGGCGATGGTCACGGGCGGCTGGCTCGCGCAGGCCGGGTACGGCTGGATGTTCGGGATCAACGCCGCCACCGCGGTGGCCTTCGGCCTGCTGGTGTGGCGGGCGGTGCCCGAGACGCTGCCCGCGCGGAACGGCTCCGGGGCGGCGGGCGGATCCGGCGGGCGGGCGCTCGGCGGCTTCGCCGAGGTGCTCAAGGACCGGCTGATGGTCGTCTTCACCTTGATCACCGTGCTCTCCACCCTGGTCTACGTCCAGGCGTTCACCACCCTGCCGCTGGCGATGACCCACGAGAGGTTCTCCACCGGTGACTACGGCGTGATCATGGCGGTCAACGGCATCCTGATCGTGCTCCTGCAGCCGCTGACCGGCGACTGGCTCGGCAGGCGCGACCCCAGCACGGTCCTCGCCATCGGCATGGCGATCATCGGCGCGGGCTTCGCGCTGACCGCGTTCGTCTCCGACATCGCCGGATACGCGACCACCGTGGTCGTGTGGACCCTGGGAGAGATCGTCACCGCGGGCGTCGCGGGCGCCATCGTGGCCGCGCTCGCCCCCGTTCACCTGCGCGGGCGCTACTCCGGCCTGTACGGCCTGGCCTGGTCGTGCGGGACCATGCTCGCCCCGCTGCTCGGCACGCGGCTGCTCGAGGTGAGTCCCGTCGTGCTGTGGCTGGTCGTCGGCGCCCTCAACCTGGTGGCCGCCGGGAGCATCCTCGCGATCGGCCCGGCGCTGCGGCGCCGTATGGAGCCGGCCCCGCGATCGGCTTCCGCCGATCTCGGCTGATCGGAGGTAAACCTTTTCGGCTCTTCGGCTCTCTAATCATCTGTTGACCCGTTGATCCGAGGAGCCCCCATGAAGCGCCGTGCCCTGACCCTAGGCACCGCACTCGCCGTGTCCGCCGCCACCGCCACCGTCGTCACGACCCCGGCACGGGCCATGGTCCCGGCGCCGGCCGCGGCTCCCGCGCGGACCTCGGCCCCGGCGCCGCTGACCGGCAAGGCGGTCTACCTGAGCGACAAGAACGGCATCCAGGTGCTCACCTACAACGGCCGCTGGACCAGCCAGACCGTCGGCGGCGCGTCCTTCGCCGGCCAGTTCTCGGTCGCTCCGGACGGCAGGCGAATCGCCTGGATCGACGGCAAGAACCGCCTGCACGTCCTGAGCCCCGCCGGGGACAAGGTCGTCGCGAGGAATGCCGCCTACATCGGCCCCTGCCTCACCCCCGCCTGGAGCGCGGACGGCAGGCGGATCGCCTTCCCGCTGAAGGGCCAGAGCGAGACCAGGTTCGTCAACGCCGTCGACGCCGACGGCAAGAACCTGACCCGGATCGGCAAGACCCTCGGCCCCTGCCACCTGACCTGGTCGGCCGACGGCAGGACCCTCGCCGGGTACGCCGGGACCACCGACGGCGTCCACCTCCTCGACACGAGGCTCCACGTCTCCCGCCGGGCCCCGGGCATCAAGCTCGCCAACCACGTGGAGAGCGTCTCCCCCGACGCCCGGCGGATCGTGGTCAACACCATCGGGCGGAACGCCCCCGGCGGCGACGGTTCCTGGCCGACGTCCTTCACGCCGTCGATCTACGACACCGTGACCGGCAAGAAGATCCCCATCCCGGTCGGGGGAAAGCTGCTCGGCGCCCGTTACCTGCGCGACGGCCGCCTCGTGGTCCGCGTCGCGGGCAGGACGGCCAACACGCTGGTCGTCCTCAACGCCTCCGGCAGGGAGATCCAGCGCCTGGCCGAACCGGCCAGGGCCCGCACCTTCGGCCTGCTCGGGATCCTCGGCTAGCGGCCCGGGCCGGGAGATCACCGGCGGGGAGCAGGCGCGCCGTCCCGGGGAAAACCGGCCGGGGTCCGGAGACGCCCCAGCGAAACCTCACCTCATTCACCCTATGAGGCGGCGCTCGTCGGGTGGTTCCGAACGCCGAGGGGCGACGGGCCCGTACCGGCGCCCGGAGAATCGCCTGGAGATGATCTCTGGACACGCCCGAATAAGATATGAAACGTGGCTCAACTCCGCATCGCCTTGGCCCAGACCGACCCCGTGGTCGGCGACCTGTCGGCCAACGCCGACAAGCTCGTCGAGTGGACCCGGCGCGCCGCCGATCGCGGCGCGCACCTGGTCGTCTTCACCGAGATGTTCCTGACCGGGTACCCGGTCGAGGACCTGGTGCTGCGCACCTCGTTCGTGGAGGCGTCGATCGCCGCCGTCGAGGGAGCCGCACGACGGCTGGCGGACGAGGGCCTCGGCGAGACCCCCGTGGTCGTCGGCTACGTCGACCGGGCGAACCTGGCCTCGCGCGTCGGGCAGCCCAAGGGCGCCCCGCTGGACGCGGCGGCGCTGCTCCACCGGGGCCGGGTGGTCACCAAGACCGCCAAACACCACCTGCCGAACTACGGCGTCTTCGACGAGTACCGCTACTTCGTACGCGGTGACCGGCTGCCCGTCTTCCGGCTGCACGGCGTCGACGTGGCGATCGCGGTCTGCGAGGACCTGTGGCAGGAGGGCGGGCCGGTCGCGGTGGTGGCCGAGGCCGGTGCCGGGCTGCTGGTGGTGCCGAACGCCTCGCCGTACGAGAAGGAGAAGGACGACGTACGGCTCGCGCTGGTCGCCCGGCGCGCCCGCGAGGCCGGCTGCGCCCTCGCCTACGTCAACCAGGTCGGCGGGCAGGACGAGCTGGTCTTCGACGGCGACTCGGTCGTCGTCTCCGCCTCCGGCGAGTTGATCGCGCGGGCCGCGCGGTTCTCCGAAGAGCTGCTGATCACGGATCTGGAGCTGCCCGAGGCCGGGACCGGCGGTCCCGGGACGTTCCAGGTGGACGCCGGGGACGGAACCATGATCACGGTGGAGCGGCTGGAGCTGTCGGCCCTCCCCGTCGAGCCGTACGAGCCCGAGACCCCCTCGATCGCCGAGCATCTCGACGACACCGCCGAGGTCTACTCGGCACTGGTCCTCGCCGTCCGCGACTACGTCGCCAAGAACGGTTTCCAGTCGGTCATCCTGGGCCTCTCCGGCGGCATCGACTCGGCCCTGACCGCCACGATCGCCTCCGACGCGATCGGCCCGGACCGGGTGCACGTGGTGCTGATGCCCTCGCGCTACTCCTCCGAGCACTCCGTGGGCGACGCCCAGGAACTGGTGAACCGGCAGGGCGTCAACGCCCGGATCGTGCCGATCGCCGACATCGTGACCGGCTTCGAGAAGGAGATCGAGCTGTCCGGCCTGGCGGCGGAGAACCTCCAGGCCCGGGTGCGCGGCATGATCCTGATGGGTCTGTCCAACCAGCACGGTCACCTGGTTTTGACCACCGGCAACAAGAGCGAGCTGGCCACCGGGTACTCCACCCTCTACGGCGACTCCGCGGGCGGCTTCGCCCCCATCAAGGACGTGCTGAAGACCCTGGTCTGGGACCTGTCCCGCTGGCGCAACGCCCAGGCCGGAACCTCCGGCGACTTCCTGTACGGCTTCGCGGTGCCCCCGATCCCGGAGGAGTCCATCGAGAAGGAGCCGAGCGCGGAACTCCGCCCCGACCAGCGGGACACCGACTCCCTGCCGGAGTACGAGGTACTGGACCGCCTGCTGGACGACTACGTCGAGAAGGACATGGGCTCCGCCGAGCTGATCGCCGCCGGCCACGACCCGGCCTTGGTGGCCAGGGTCATCCGCCTGGTGGACCTCGCCGAGTACAAGCGCCGCCAGTATCCCCCGGGCCCCAAGATCACCCCCAAGAACTTCGGACGCGACCGCCGCCTCCCCATCACCAACCGCTGGCGCGAGACCACCACCTGACGAATCATTCCCGAAAGGCCCGTACCGGCCATTTTTGATTGTCGTCTCGCAGGACGGAGGGGCGATCAGTAAAGTCGGCAGGACGTCGCAGTGATGTGATCGCCGATCTCGCGAAGGTCCCCGGAGCGGGCTCGGCACCAGACAGGAATCCGCGATGCCCCCGTGCGAGCCCGACGGCGAGGCCGGCTCACTCGCCTTCCCCGCCTCCGAGTTCCCCCGCCCGCGCGGGCCGGTGCCGACCTCATAGCGAAGGTGATGAAGGAATGGCAGCAGACCTGATCGGCGCAACCTGGCGTAAATCCTCCCTTAGCAGCTCAAATGGCGGCGACTGCGTCGAGGTCGCCGTCGTGGACGCCCTTGTCACCGGGCACAAAGCAGGCCTCGGTTCCCTGCACGTCCTCCGCGACTCCAAGGACCCCCAGGGGCCCGAGCTCTTCTTCACCCAGATCGAATGGGACGTCTTCATCGCCGGCGTCAAGCTCGGCGAGTTCGACCATCTCGGCGGCTGACGCGGAAAAGCCCCCGTCCGGGCGGACGAGGGCTTTGTCATGTCTCACACCCCGGTGTCACGACGCCGGTGTCACGACCCCGGCGGAGCCGAGGCCGACCAGGAGCTGGTCGACGACCCGTTCGGCGAGCTCCCTTGAGGCCTCGGCCGCGCCCTCGCTTCGGACGTACCACATCATGGTGCCGATCAGCGTGGCCATCGCGATGGACGGGTCGAGGTCGGCCCGGAGCTCGCCGCCGGTCATACCGCGCCGCAGCAGGGCGGTGATCGCCGCCCTGCGGGGTTCGATGGTCGCCTGGCGGATCCGCTCCACCAGGCGCGGATGCCGCTCGGCCTCGTTCATCGCGATGTTCATCACACAGCGCTTGCGCGCGTCACACGCGTCGCGATGGAAGACCTCCACATATGTGACGAGATCCTCACGGACCGAGCCTCCCTGGAGCGGGGGCAGCGGCGCCTTGAGGGTCGCCAGCGCATCGACGAGCAGGTCCTCCTTGTTGGACCAGCGGCGGTAGATCGTGGTCTTGCCGACCCCCGCGCGAGCGGCGATGGCCTCGATCGACAGCTCGGCGATGCCGACGTTCTCGCCGATCAGATCGAGGGTCGCCTCAATGATCGCCTTCTCTGCCCTGGCGCTGCGGGGACGGCCCGCGGGGCGGGCCGTCTGCGTCTCGTCGGTGGTCGTCATCGCGTGCCTACACTACCGCCGGTTCCTCGTCACGATCCCGGCTCTCCGGAACGGTTGCCTTGGCGTCCTTGCCGGGGAGCCACCTGAGCACCACCAGGGCCCCGACGAGTGCGATCGCGGCCGCGACCAGGGCCGTGATGTGCATGCCGTCGACGAACGCCAGCTTGGCGGGCTCGATCAGCGCGGCGCCGCGCTCGCCGAGTCCCTGGGCCGCGCTGAGCGTGCCGGTGATGGACTCTCCCGCGAGGTGCCTGACCGGCTCGGTCAGGCCGGTCAGCGCGGGGGCGATCTCGTCGCGGTAGGTGGCCGAGAGCAGCGAGCCCAGCAGCGCCACGCCGAGGGCGCCCGACACCTGGCGGACGGTGTTGCTCATGGCCGAGCCGACGCCGGCCTTCTCCCTGGGGAGCGACTCCATGATCGCGGTGGTCGCGGGCGGCATGATGTTGGCCATCGCCGCGCCCTGGACGAAGAACACGACCTCGATCAGAAGGATGGGGGTGTTCGCGTCCATCGTCGCGTAGGAGGCCAGCGCGCAGGCCACGATGACCATGCTGACCGTACCGGTCAGCTTGCCGCCGAAGCGCCTGGTCATCTGCTGGCTGAGCGGGGCGAAGATGAGCTGCGCGGCGGCGAAGGGGATCATCAGGGCACCCGCCTGCAGCGGGCTGAAGCCCAGCACGATCTGCAGGTAGAAGACCAGGAAGAACATCGCGCCCATCATCGCGAAGAACACGACGCCGATCATGCCGACCGCGGTGGCGAAGCGGGGGTCGCGGAAGTAGGTGACATCGAAGGCCGGGTGGTCGATCCGGCGTTCGTACCAGACGAAGGCGGCCAGGACGAGCACGCCCAGGATCGTCGGGGCGAGCACCTGGACGTCGGCGACCGTGGCCAGCTCCCCGCCCCGGATGATGCCGTAGGTGATGGCGACGAGACCGATGATGGACAGGATCACGCCGACGGGGTCGAGCTTGGAGGGCTTGGGGTCACGCGACTCGGGCACGACCAGCGAGATGAGCACCAGGCTGACCAGCACGATCGGCAGGTTGATCAGGAAGACCGAGCCCCACCAGAAGTGCTCGATGAGCAGGCCGCCGGTGATCGGCCCGATCGCCACGGCCAGCCCCACGCCACCGGCCCAGACACCGATCGCCTTGCCGCGCTCCTGCGGGGGGAAGACGTTGGAGATGATCGCCAGCGTGGCCGGCATGATCGCGGCGCCGCCGATCCCCATGAACGCGCGGGCGACGATCAGTTGCGTGGGGTCCTGGGCATAGGCGCTGGCCAGTGAGGCCAGGCCGAAGAAGATCATGCCCACCACGAGCATGCGCTTGCGCCCGGTCCGGTCGCCGATCACTCCGAAGGTGAACAGCAGGCCCGCGAACACGAGCGTGTAGGCGTTGATCGCCCATTCCAGCTGGCTCTGGGTGGCACCCAGTCCCTCGACGGGATCGGCGATGGTCTTCAGGGCGACGTTCAGGATTGTGTTGTCGAGCACGACCGCCAGGAGGCTGAATACCAGCACTCCCAGGATCTGCCATCGCCTGGGGTGACCAAGCTGCTGTTCCATACAAAGCCCCGTTTTTCGATACTGTTGCGTTTCGAAAACCATCGTAGGGCTGATCATTTCGATACGCAACAGTATCGTTTCGTATTTACGTCATGTTTACGCGCCCGACCCACACGGGCGGCCGGAAGATCAGACGGTGACCGGCACCGGCGCTCCGGCCGGGGACCCGCTCCGCCGCCAGAACGGCAGGGCGATCAGCACCATCACCACGCTGAACGCTCCCGCGACGGTGAAGGCCCAGCCGGGACCGGCGCTGTCGATGATCGCCCCCGCGATCGGCGCCGAGGAGGCTCCACCGATCAGAAGCGCCGTACCGTGCAGGCCCATCGCCTCGCCCCGGGCGGCGGCGGGAACCCAGCGGCTCACGGTGTCGACCGTGGAGGACAACGCCGGGGCGCACAGCACACCGGCCGGGAGCAGGGCCAGCAGCAGCCAGTGCCAGCCCCCGCCCACCAATCCCACGGGGACGGTGAGCGCGCCCATGGCGCCGACCAGGACCAGCGGCGACAGCCCTCGGGGCAGCATGCCGTACACAAAGCCCCCGGTCAGCGAATAGGCGCACCACAGACCGATCGCCAGCCCCACCCAGGCGGTGTCGCCCGACGTCTTCATCGTCGCCACCAGCGCCAGCTCGGTGGCCGTCAGCACGAAGGTCGCCGCGGACACGGTGCCCAGCACGGTGAGGAGGCCGGGGGTGAGCCACTGGCGCCGCGAGACCTTCTCGCCGGAGGCCTGGAGCTCCTCCGTCGAACGGACGGGCGGGTTCAGCAGGATCAGCGTCGTCCCGGAGCCGACCAGACCGGCCGCGAGGATGCACATGGTCCAGACACTGCCGAACGCGACCACCCCGGCGACCGCCAGGGCGGGCCCGACCATGTAGGAGAGCTCGACGATCATCGAGTCGAGGGAGAAACCCATCCTGCGCTGGTCGGCCGGGACCAGGGCCGCGAGGCACTGCCTGATCACGCTGAACACCGGGAGGCTCAGCAGGCCCGCCAGCACGGAGGCGACGAGCAGCACGGGGAACGACATCGCCCACGCGGTGGCCCAGAAGACGAGCTGGGCGAGGGTCGTCACCGCCAGCACCGGGCGCAGGCCGACCCTGTCGATGAACCGCCCGGTCAGAGGCGAGCCGACGGCCATCCCCACCGTGCTGGTCAGGGTCACCAGACCGGCCGCGCCGAAACCGAGGCCGAGCCCGGTGACGTGCAACGTCAGCGTGATGCCGACAGCGGTCGAGGGGACCCGGGCGACCAGGCCCACCAGCAGCAACGACCGCACGCCCGGGATGGCCAGCAGCCGACGGTAAGGTTCTATAACCATTTGATTGCTTACCTCCGCATGCATTGTGTCGTATACCCCCGTCTGTTCCGCCACTGGATTACCGGGTGGGCCGGGGCTGTTGAACAACCCGAACGCATGCAATCATCGGAAATGTCCGGGGACGCCACTGGGGCGCCTCGAGACTCTCTGGAGGGTTCTCATGTCCTCTTCCGTCACCAGTCGGCCGACCGCTCTCTACGGCGGCCAGACTGGACGAAGGATCACCGTCCGCGACATCGCCTCCGCGAAGGAGCGAGGCGAGAGGTGGCCGATGGTCACCGCCTATGACGCGATGACCGCCAAGGTCTTCGACGAGGCCGGCATCCCGGTGCTACTCGTCGGCGACTCGGCCGCCATGGTCGTGTACGGGTACGACTCGACGCTTCCCGTGTCGGTGGACGACCTCATGCCGCTGACGGCGGCCGTGGTGCGGGGCTCGTCCCGCGCGATGGTCGTCGCCGACCTGCCGTTCGGCTCCTACCAGTCCTCGCCTCAGCAGGCCCTGGAGACGGCCGCCCGCTTCATGAAGGAGGCCGGCGCCCACGCGGTCAAGCTCGAAGGCGGCCGCAGGGTGCTTCCCCAGGTCGAGCTTCTGGTCTCGGCGGGGATTCCGGTGATGGCCCACCTCGGCCTGACCCCCCAGTCGGTCAACACCCTCGGCGGCTACCGGGTCCAGGGACGCGGCCAGTCAGGCGACGAGCTGATGTCCGACGCCAAGGACCTCGAGTACGCCGGAGCCTTCTCCGTGGTCCTGGAGTGTGTCCCCAGCGATCTCGCCGAGCGGGTCACCACGTCGCTGTCGATCCCCACGATCGGCATCGGCGCCGGCCCCTCCACCGACGCCCAGGTTCTCGTGTGGCAGGACCTCATGGGCCTGACCGCCCGCCCCGCCAAGTTCGTCAAGAAATACTCCGACCTGGCACAGGAGATGGACAGGGCCGTCCGCAGCTTCGCCGACGAGGTGGCCACCGGTGCCTTCCCCACCGCCGAGCACAGCTACCGCTGACCCCGGCGCCGGGCACAGCCACCGCTGATCCGGTGTTCCGGCCCACCGTCGAGCACGACGGGCCGAAGGACGGCTGCCACCGTCCCTCGGCCCGTCCCGCCCACACGCGCGTCCGGCCGCCCCCGTGCCCAGGGAAGACTCCTGGCGGTACGGCGAGCGGCTCCGGCGTGAGGTCAGACCAGGTCCGCCGGGTCGGTGTTGGAGCCGCACACGATCACGGCCACCCGCTCTCCGGGGGCCGGGACGTAGGCACCGGAGCGCAGTGCCGCGAAGGCCGTCGCGCCCGCGTGCTCGGCGACCACTCGGTAGGACCGCCACAGCTCCCGTCGCGCGTCGACGATGGCCTCCTCGGAGACCAGGACGCTCCGCACTCCCGCGGCGCTGGTGAGGTCGTAGGCGATCGCACCGATCTGGCTGGCGCCCAGGGAGTCGGCCGCGACCCCGCTGACCCCGACCTTGACCGGCCCTCCGGCCTCAAGGGCCCGGTTCAGGGTCGGAATGAGCTCGGGCTCGACCGCGACCACGCGGGCCCGGCCGTCAAGGGCGGCGACGATCCCGGCGATCAGCCCGCCGCCTCCGACCGCGACGAGGACCGTGTCCACTCCGCCCGTCTGCTCCAGCACCTCCAGCCCGACCGTGCCCTGCCCGGCGACCACCTCGGCCTGGTCGTAGGCGTGAACGTCCAGGGCGCCGGTCTCACTCGCCCGCTTGACCGACGCCTCGTACGCCTCCGCGTAGACGGCCCCGACCTGGGTCACCTCCGCGCCCAGCGCACGCAGCCCCGCGACCTTCACCGGGCTGGACACCGTCGGCACGAAGATCTCCGCCCGGACGCCCAGGGTTCGGGCCACGTGCGCCATCGCCAGACCGTGGTTGCCGCCGCTCGCCGCGATCAACCCGGCCTCGGGCAGTTCCCCCGTCGTCAGTGCCCGGTTGAATCCGCCCCTGGCCTTGAACGACCCCGAGCGCTGCATCCCCTCCAGCTTCAGGAACAGCCCGGGTGACACCTCCAGCACCGGCGTACGGCGAACGTACCCGGCGATACGTTCGGCGGCTCGTCGCACATCCCCGATTGACACGCTCACTCGCAACATCCTTCTCAAAAAGTGATCGTCCAGCCCTCCAGCCGGGCCTGAGCCGCAGTGTAGGAGACTCCGTGAACCTTGAGCCCGGCGACGTCCAGCAGAGTGATCGCGCCTCCGCCGTCACCCAGCTCGAAGGGGGCGCCGACGGTGAGCGCCAGAGTGTCTCCGGAGGCCAGCGGACCGGCCGGAAGGGGGAAGGGATTCTTCTGCCTGTCCACCAGACACCAGCCCGCGAGCTCGACCGGCTCGGGAGAGGCGTTCAGCAGGGTGACCACTTCGGGCCCGGCCCCGGCCGGATCGGGGAGGGCGGCGATGATCCGGATCGGCTCCTCGCCCTTGCCCGGCCGTACGGGAGCCTCCGGCACGGTGTGCCCGGTGATGTCATCGGTGTGCCAGGACTGCGACTGGAAGGCCAGGAAGATCGCGACCCAGCGCGACTCGGCGGGGAAGTGCAGGAGCACACCGCCGTCCTGCCACACCCCGTCGTCACCGCGGAACCGCTGGGAGTTGCCCTGGTTCATGTGGATGTCGTGCACGCCGTTGCCCGGCAGGAATCCGAAGACCTTGTCGGGGGTGCGGGACTCGGGGCCCCAGCGCTCACCGAAGGCGTGGACGACCGCCGTGGGATCGGCGATCGCCCTCCGGACGTAGTGGTCGAGCTTGTCGGCCAGGTCGTTGTCCACGCCGGGAAGGTCCGGCGGGAGCGTGCGCATCCCCGCCGGGTCGAACAGGTTGCCCCGGATGTAGTCGAGGGCGGCACCACCGGGACGGGACGGCAGGGCCGTCCAGCCTCCGGCGGCCTGGGGAAGCGCCTGCGTCGCCGGGTGCCGGAAATCCTCGTCGGCGAGGTACAGCAGCTCGGAAGGAGCCTGCTGGGACTCGACGTTGACCGCGACCCGGTAGGAGGTCCCCGCCTCGTCGACGAGGTGGATCTGGTAGTGCGGGGAGTCCGTGGACCCCTCGCGACGGCTGTCGACGGCCCGGCCCGCAAGGACCCCGTAGCTCTTGAGCGGCATTGACCCCACCCTTCGGAAGGCGAACCCTGCGGACCATGTCTACGCCCTATCGTCCGGACGGGGAACCACCGAAGGCGATCACGGCCACAATCATGAACCGCCGAAGGCCGTGACCGTCGAAATCAGGAACCGTCGAAAGCGGCCACGGCCACAATCATGAACCGTCGGGGCACCGGAATGTTCAGGAGAGCGCCTGCTCGAAGTCCGCCCACAGGTCCTCGACGTGCTCGATGCCCACCGCCACCCGGATCGTGCCCTCCCCGATGCCGTTCCGGACGAGTTCCTCGCCCGTCAGCATGCGGTGGGAGGTGCTCGCCGGGTGCAGGATGAGCGTCTCGACGCCTCCGAGGGACGGGGCCAGCAGCGCCAGCCGTACCGAACTCATGAACCTCTCCCCCGCCGCGCGCCCGCCGGCCAGGTCGAAGGAGAAGACCCCGCCGAAATCGGGCAGCAGCTTCGCCGCCAGCTCGTAGGAGGGGTGCGAGGGCAGGCCGGGCCAGTGCACGGCGGAGACCGAGGGATGGTCGTTGAGACGGACGGCCAGCTCGCGGGTGTTGAAGCAGTGACGCTCCATCCGCAGCGGCAGGGTCTGGATGCCGCGCAGGGTGAGCCACGCGGCGAACGGGTCGGCGGTGGCGCCCAGCCCCACCGCGAAGGACCACACCTTGCGGTAGAGCTCGTCCGAGGCGAAGACCGCGATCCCGCCGAGCACGTCGGTGTGCCCGCTCAGATATTTGGTCGTGGAGTGGACCACGACGTCGGCTCCGTGCTCCAGCGGCCTGCACAGGATCGGCGAGGCGAAGGTGTTGTCCACCACCGAGATCAGACCGGCCTCGCGGGCCGCCGCGCACATGCCGGGCAGGTCGGCGACCTGGGTCACCGGGTTGGCGATGGTCTCCAGGTAGACCAGCTTGGTCTCGGGCCGCACGGCCGCGCGCAGGGCCTGCGGGTCGGCCTCGGAAACATAGGAGACGGTGATCTGGAACCGCTCGATCAGATCGTTGATCGTTCCGGCGGTGCCGCCGTAAAGAGGCTTCTGCGCGATCAGGTGATCACCGGGCTTGAGCAGGCCCAGCAGCACGGAGTTGATGGCCCCCATGCCCGAACCGGTGGCCACGGCGCCGACGCCGCCCTCCAATCCGGCGACGGCCTCCTCAAGTGAGCGAACGGTCGGATTCGACAGCCGCCCGTACACGAAGGCGCCGTCGGGCCGCCCCATCCCGTCGGCGAACACGGCCGGGTCGTCGAAGACAAAGCCTGAGGTCTGGTAGATCGGCACCGAGATGGGACGGCTGCCGTTCAGCGGCGGGTGAGGAAGATGGACGGTGCGAGTCTCAGGGCGAAATTCAGTCATGCGTCAAGAATGTCCGCTTAACCAGGCGTTTGTCAGATCCAAATGGTCGAGCGTGGCCTACGTCCTGCTCCAGCGGGAGAAAAATCACACGCGGACAGGACGGCGGCGCCGGGTTCGCCCGCCGTCCGCACCCCGCCGCCGGTATGAGCACCCCCGCGGACGATCCGGGTACGGCTGCCGCACACCGGCGACCTCGGACGATCCCCCGTCACAGATCGCGGCACCGACCAGGCGAAGTCGTGAATTTCTCACTGTCATCGGACTTCTCCTGCCTTCAAGCTCTGAACCATGACAGCGATTCAGGTGGACGGGCTCAAAAAGAGCTACGGGGACTTCGCGGCCGTCAAGGGCGTCTCCTTCACCGTCGCGCCGGGCGAGATCTTCGCCCTCCTCGGGCGCAACGGAGCGGGGAAGACCACGACGATGGAGATCCTGGCGGGATTCCAGGCTCCGGACGAGGGCAGCACCCGAGTGCTCGGGCTCGATCCGGTCAGGGACCGGAGCAAGGTGCGCGCACGCATCGGCATCATGCTCCAGGAGGCGGGTTTCTTCCCCGACCTGACGGTGGCGCAGACCGTGGACGCCTGGCGCGACTTCGTCGCCGTCCCCCGGCCGCGCGACGAGGCCCTGGAACTCACCGGGCTGAGCGCCAAGACCACGACCAAGGTGCGCCAGCTCTCCGGAGGGGAGAAGCGCCGCCTGGATCTGACCCTGGCCGTCCTGAGCCGCCCCGACGCCCTGTTCCTCGACGAACCCACGGCGGGAATGGACCCCGAGGCGCGCAAGAACACTTGGGAGGTCATCCAGGGGCTGGCCCGGCAGGGCACCACGATCCTGCTCACCACTCACTACCTGGAGGAGGCCCAGCGCCTGGCCTCCTCCATGGCGATCATGGACCAGGGGTTGATCGTCGCCGGCGGCGGCATGGCCGAGACCCTGTCCGCCGAGACCGGCAGGGTCGCCTTCGAACTGCCCCCCTCGGTCACCCCTGAGGAGTTGCCGGTGCCCGTCGTCACGATGGAGGGCCGCACCGCGGTCTGCCGCGTCGCCGACCCCGACCTCGCCGCGCAGACCCTGCTGAGCTGGGCCGGTGAACGCGGCCTGCGCCTGCGCGGGCTGGAGGTCCGTACGGCGACGCTCGAAGACCTGTTCCTCGACCTCGCCTCTGGCGAGAAGAACGAGAAGAAAGAGGTGGCGTGACCGTGTCCGTGCGCGATCTGGCGGTGGTGACCCGCTTTGGAGGCCGTCTCTACTGGCGCGACAAGGTGGCGCTGAGCACCTCGGTGACGCTCTCTCTGGGGCTCGGCATCGGGCTCCCGTTCCTGATGGACAGGGTCAGGCCGGGAAACCCCGAATTCCTGCTGAACCAGCACCTGGGGGTGCTCGCGATGATCCTCGTCATCGCGACGCTCAACCAGATCGCGGTGACGCTCACCGCCCGGCGCGACCAGCTCGTCCTCAAGCGGATGCGGACCACGGGACTCAGCGACCGCGACATCCTCGGCGGGGAGATCGGCAACCTGGTCGTCCAGACGACGCTGCTGACAGGCGTCGTCTCGGTGGCGCTGTACTCGCTGACCGATCTGCCGGTGCCGCGGAATCCGCTGCTGTATCTGGTGTTCGTGGTCGCGGGCGCCACCGTTCTGTGCCTGCTCGGGGCCGCGATCACAGCGATCATCCCGCGCACCGAGGTCTCCGCCGTCATGACCATGCCGTTCTTCCTCCTGGCCGGTTTCGGCGCGGGTGGCTTCGGCCCGCTCCTGGAGATGCTCCCCGGCTGGGCCGGCACGGTGTTCGGCCTGCTGCCCACCGCCGCGGTCGTGGAGGTGGCGCGGGTGGCCTACGCGGCGGACGGCACGATCGTCGGTGACCTGCGGGCCGCCGCCCCGCCGGCGCTGAACCTGGCGATCTGGGCCGTCATCGGGATCGTCGTGATCATTCGCTGGTTCCGCTGGGAGACGAGAAAGTCATAGGTTCACCGACATGCGGATAACCCCCCGGCGCCTGGCCATCGGCGTGATCACACTGCTCTCCGTGGGCTTCACGATCTCCGCGGTCATCCTGGTCGTCCAGTACGGCGGGCCCGCCGGGATCGCCGTACTCTCGGTCGCGCTCCCCGGCTTCTTCGTCCCCCACTTCCTGCACATCCGAGCCGCCCTGCGCGGTGCCGAGCCCGGCGGCCCGACTCTCGGGCTGCTGATCCAGGCGGTCGCCGCCTACGCCCCGATCATGCTCCTCCCCGGCCCGCTCGGAGGGTACTGGTGGGGCATACCGTCCATTCTGCTCGGCTCGGTGCTCCTGCGCCTGCGCCCGCCGCTCGCCCTCGGCTGTCTGGTCCCGATGGCGGGGGTCCATTTCACCGCCGCATGGAACGCCGTGGCACCGGAGTTCGCGCCGATACAAGCCATCTACGCCGTCAGCACCCTGTTCGTCACCGGATTTGTGATCTACGTGGTGGTGCGACTGGTGATCGTCAGCGACGATCTGGCGCAGGCCAGGACGGAGCTGGCGGAGGCCGCGGTGCTGCGGGAGCGACTGCGGATCTCCCGGGACCTGCACGACGGGCTGGGCAGCAACCTGGCCGCCATCGCGCTCAAGGGCGACCTCGCGCGCAAACTGGTGGGGCACGACCCCACCGCGGCCGCGGGGGAGCTCGCCGAACTGATCCATGTGGCCAGGGACGCCGCCCAGGACGTGCGGCAGGTGGCGCGGGGCTACCGGGAGATGTCGCTGGCCGACGAGGTGCACCGGGCGACGGCCCTGCTGGAGGCCTCCGGGGTGAGCTGCCGGACCGATCTCGCCCGGCTGGAGGTGCCTCGGCACATCGACGAGGCGCTGGCCTGGGCGGTGCGCGAGGGAACCACCAACGTCGTACGGCACAGCCGCGCGACGAGTTGCTCGATCAGCACCTCCACGCAGGCCGGCTCCGTACGGCTGGAGCTGGTCAACGACGGCGCTCAGGAACGTTCCGCCGACGGCGGCGGGCTGACCGGCCTGAAGGAGCGGGCCGCCGGCCTGGGCGGCTCGGTGAGCGCGGAGCGGACCGGCGACGACGGATTCCGGTTCACGATGGAGGTGCCCACATGATCAGCGTGCTGCTCGCCGAGGACATGCACATGATCAGGGCTGCGCTCAGCGCGCTGCTGAGGCTGGAGCCCGACATCGAGGTGGTCGCCGAGGTCACCCGCGGCGACGAGATCGTCCCCGCGGCGCTGCGCAGCCGGCCGGACGTGGCGGTGCTGGACATCGACCTGCCCGGGGTCGACGGCATCACCGCCTCGGTGGAACTGCGCGAGAAGCTGCCCGGCTGCCGGGTGCTGGTGCTCACCGCCATGGGCCAGCCCGGCCAGGTGCGCCGGGCCCTGAACTCCGGCATCGAGGCGTTCCTGGTCAAGGACGCCCCCGGCGACCGCCTGGCCGACGCGATCCGGCGCACCGCCCGGGGCCTGCGGGTGCTGGATCCCGAACTGGTCGCCGCCGCCGTCGAGTACGGTGCGAGCCCGCTGACGCTCCGCGAGGCCACCGTGCTCAAGGAGGCCGCGCGCGGCGCCCCGGCGGAGGAGATCTCCAGACGGCTGCATCTCTCCACCGGAACCGTGCGCAACTACCTGACCGGCGCCATCACCAAAACCGGCGCCCGCAACAAGATCGATGCCATCCGCATCGCCCAGGACGCCGGCTGGATCTAGCCGATGTCAGATGTCGGTGACGCGCAACCCGGCGTGGGCCTTGTAGCGGCGGTTGATGGAGATGAGGTTGGCGGTCAGCCCCTCGATCTGGTGGGCGTTGCGAAGGCGCCCGCCGTACACGCCGCGCACGCCCGGGATCCGGCCCGCCAGCGCCTGGACCGTGTCGGTGGCTTCGCGGTCGTCGCCCAGGACGAGCACGTCCAGGTCGATCTCCTTGACCTCCGGGTCGAGCAGCAGGACGGCCGAGACATGGTGGAAGGCGGCGACCACGCGGCTGTCGGGCAGGACCTCGGCCGCCTGCTGGGCGGCGCTGCCCTCCTCGACCTGGAGCGCGAAGGCGCCCTGCTTGTCGAACCCGAGCGGGTTGACGCAGTCGACGACGATCTTGCCGGACAGCTCGGCCCGCAGGGACTCCAGGGTGGATCTGTGCCCCTCCCACGGGATCGCCACGATCACCACGTCGGCTTCGGCGGCCACGGTCGAGTTGTCCGCGCCGCTCACCGTCGCGCCGACGCTCTCCGCCGCCTCCTGTGCCCGCTCCGCGCTCCGCGATCCGATCAGCACGGAGTGGCCCGCGAGAGCGAACCTCCGGGCCAGCCCCTTACCCTGATCGCCGGTACCGCCCAGGATCCCGATCGAGAGTCCGCTCACGTCCGGAATATCAGTGCTCACTCGTTGCTCCTCGTCGTCCTCGGTGCCCAGGGCCTCAACCGACCATATCGCCTGTCCAGATCATGTCAGGGCCGCATTATGGGGACCATCAGGGGGTGACTGGGGCACGATGGTACGCATGGACGCTGGGGCTGTGACACTTCTGCGCGAGATCCTGGCCTCGACCGGCTGGATCGAGCGCACCCGTGAGTTCGGTCTCGCCCTCCGTTCGACGCGTTCCCCCGGAGGCCTGCTGGTGGTCGGCACTCCCGAGGAGGAGCCCTGGCATCTGACCGCGCATCTCAGCGACGAGGCCCGGCTCTCCGACCTGCCGCAGCTCGCCCCGACGCTGGTCCGCTGGGCGCCCGCCCCCGGCGCGCCCGCGCACCTGCGGGTCGGGCTGGAGCGGATCGAGCGGGCCGGGCGGGGCGAGACCCTGTTCGTGGTGACCGAGGAGCGGGCCCCGGAGGCGCTGCTCGAACGGGTGAGCGACGCCCGGCGCACCGGAGCGACGATCCTGGCCCTGGACGGCGGCGACCGGGAGCTGGAGGGGCTGGCCCACGACGCGCTGACGGTCCCCGGTCACGCGCCGCTCTCCTTCGACGGGGCCCAGCACCTGGTGAGCGCGGCGGCGGGCGAGGTGACCAACCGGCGTCCCGGGCTGCGCGACCGGCTGGCGAGGCTGCTGGAGCGGGTCAACGGTCCGCACCTCGACGACTAGCCCGGCCCGTGACACCCGCGGCCCGGCGACCGGACCACGGGAGGCACCCACCGTCCCGCGCCCGGCGACCGGACCACCGGAAGACACCGGCCCGCACCCGCCGACCGGACCGCCGGGAGACACCGGCCCGCGCCCGGCGACCGGGCCACCGGCGGGCTAACGCGCCTCGCGACGCTCGTCCAGCCGTGCCGCCAGGCCGTCCGCCGCCTCCCTGAGCGCCGCGATGACCACGGCCTGCACCGGGTCGGGCTCTCCCGAGCGGGTACGGCTGAGCCGCGTCACGGCGTCCAGCCGGCGGGAGCCCACGTCGGGGATGCCGGTGACCACCACCTCGCCGACCGGGACCTCCAGCAACGCCATCGACGGCACGATCGCCACCCCGTGCCCCGCCGCGACCAGAGCGAGCGTGGGGGGAAACTCCTCGATCACGTGAACCCGGCGCGGGGTGAAGCCGCCCGCGGCGGCGAGCCGCTCAAGCGCGTGCCCGCAGGCCTGGTCGGGCGGGCCCGCCACCCAGGGCACCTCTCCCAGATCCGCGAGCCCGCGTGGAATTCTCTTCCAGTCCGGGGGCGCCACGATGCGGTACTCGTCCACGTGGAGGGGGTGGGCGACGATCGACGGCTGGGGCGCGAAGGGTTTGTCGGCGTCCCACTCGGTGACCGCCAGGTCCACCCCGCCGAGCCGAAGCTCCTGGAGCGCGGGCGGGCCGTACAGCTCGTGAATGCGCGGCGTGATCTGGGGATGGTGCTCGGCCAGGACGCCCAGGGCGGGCACCAGCAGGTGCCGGATGACCGTGGGGAAGGCCGCGATCGTCACCGGACCGGCCAGGCGCTCGGTGAAATGGATCAGCTCTCTCCGGGCCTCGGCCAGCTCCTCCTCGATCCGCTCGGCGTAGCCGGCGAGGACGCCGCCCGCGGGGGTGAGGGAGACCCTGCGCTGCGACCGGTCGACGAGTGCGAGCCCGACCTCCCGCTCCAGCAGCATGAGCTGCTGGGAAACCGCCGAAGCCGTCAGGTGGAGGGCCTCGGCCGCACGCATGACGCCACCGCGCCGGGCGACCTCGTGAAGGATCCGCAGTCGCCGGGGATCAATATCCATATAGCTCAGCTTACGTCGGAATTAAGGAAACTTAATTTGCCCTTCAGTGAAGGGAGGAGAAACCATGAGGACATGAGCCCCATCTCCACCGGCGCGTGACGCCGGTGTCCCTCTTCGTCGATCTCCTCGGCTGGATCGGAGCCGGGATCATGCTGTACGGCTACGTCATGGTGACCACGTCCCGCATGGCCGGGGACGGCGTGCCGTACCAGGCGATCAATCTCGCCGGGTCGATCGCCCTGATGGTCAACTCGGCCTACCACTCCGCCTGGCCCTCGACGATCCTCAATGTCGTCTGGGGCGTCGTCGGCGTCGTGGCCGTCACCAGGATGGTGGCGGCCCGATCCAGAAAGAAGACGGTGAGCGTCCCATGACCCGGCTGATCGAACTGAGCCACCGCATCACCGAAGGCATGCGCACCTATCCGGGGGTGCCCGGCCCCCGGCTCGGCGTGCACCTGAGCCGGGAGGCCTCGCGCGAGGTCTACGCCCCGGGCACCGAGTTCCACATCGGCAGCATCGAACTGGTCGCCAACACCGGCACCTACCTGGACACCCCGTATCACCGCTACCCGGAGGGACCCGACCTGTCGGGGGTGCCGCTGGAGGCGATCGCCGATCTCCCCGGTCTGGTCGTGCGGGCCGAGGGACTGCGCTCGGTGGGCCGGGAACTGTTCGAGGGAGGCGACGTACGGGGGAGGGCGGTGCTCGTCCACACCGGCTGGGACCGGCACTTCGGCACCGAGGACTACTTCCACGGCCATCCCTACCTCGAACCCGAGGCTGCCCTGTGGCTCGTGGAACAGGGGGCCGCGCTCGTCGGGATCGACACCCTGAACATCGACGACACCCCGCCTCGCGGCGAGCGGCCCGCGCACACGCTCCTGCTCGGCGCGGGCATCCCGATCGTGGAGCACATGACCGGCCTGGCCGCGTTGCCCGACACCGGTTTCCGCTTCCACGCGACCCCGCCGATGGTGGCGGGCCTGGGGACCTTCCCGGTCCGCGCCTACGCCGTCGTCGACGGTTAGGCGCGGCCCTCACCCGTCACCGTCCACTCGTCACCGTCTAGTCGTCACCGTCCCAGTCTTGGTCTTCCCTCTTCCAGTCCTGGTTACGATCGGCCGCGGTCTTCAGCGCGTTGGCCGCGGCCTCCCGAGTCTCGTAGGGGCCCATCCGGTCCTTGTTCGGGCAGCCCTCGTCGGGCTCGACCGCCATGTGCTTCAGGCAGAACCACCATCGATCACTCATGCGGCAATCCTGCCCAGTGAGAAGCGCAACTAGACTGGGGAACCATGACGACACTGCTCCAGCCCGGGCGAATCTCGCCCCTGCGCAAGGTTCCCGCCCACATCGAGCGGCCGGAGTATGTCGGGAAGAAATCTCCGAAGACCGGAGAGCCCGACGTCAAGACCCCAGAGATCATCGAGCGCATGCGGATCGCGGGCAGGCTGGCGGCTCAGGCGCTCGAAGAGGTCGGCAAGCGCGTGGAGCCCGGCGTCACCACCGACGAGCTCGACCGGATCGGCCACGAGTTCCTCTGCGACCACGACGCCTATCCCAGCACGCTGGGCTACCGGGGGTATCCCAAGTCGCTGTGCACCTCGATCAACGAGGTGATCTGCCACGGCATCCCCGACGACACCGTGCTGCGCGAGGGCGACATCGTCAACATCGACATCACCGCCTTCATCGGCGGCGTGCACGGCGACACCGACGCCACCTTCCTGGTCGGCGAGGTGGACGAGGAGTCCCGCCTGCTGGTCGAGCGCACCCGCGAGGCCACCAACCGGGCCATCAAGGCCATCGCCCCCGGCCGCCAGCTCAACGTGGCCGGACGCGTCATCGAGGCCTACGCCAAGCGATTCGGCTACGGCGTGGTCCGCGACTTCACCGGCCACGGCATCGGCACCACGTTCCACTCCGGTCTGATCGTCCCGCACTATGACGATCCGTCGCTGGCGGTCACGCTCGAGCCGGGCATGACGTTCACCATCGAGCCCATGCTGACGCTCGGCACCATCGACTACGACATCTGGCCGGACGGCTGGACCGCCGTGACCAAGGACCGCAGGCGGACCGCGCAGTTCGAGCACACCATCCTGGTCACCGAGACCGGCCACGAGGTCCTGACCCTGCCCTGAACCCGGCCCCCGACCGGGTCGCCTCGACGGACGGCCTCGCCCCCGTCGTGGAAGACCCGGCCGGCGTCGTGTACGGGAGCAGGGCCGGAAAGAAAGCCCCTACCCCCGCCTAGCTCCGATGGGGCACCGCCCCGCTGACGGTGGTGCCCTCACCGAGGACGCCGTTGATGCTGAGCGTGCCCCCGACCTGGTCGAAGTGGGTCCGCATCGCGGTGACGCCCCGGCCCGTGAGCGGACCGATGAAGCCGACGCCGTTGTCGCTCACCGTCATGCGCAGACCGCTGGGCCCCAGGGTGACGGCGACCGAGACGACGCGGGCCCCGCTGTGCGACTCGACGTTGGCGAGCGCCTCACCCAGCGTGGCGAGGACGGCCCTGGCCGTGCTGGGAGGCACGTCGTGCGCGGGCAGCGCCCATATCTCGACGGCGATCTCGGTGCGCTCGGCCCATTCGGCGAGATGTTCCTCCAGAGCCTGGGCGAGACTCCGGCTTCGTCCCTCGTGTAAGCGCAGTTCTTCGGACACTGCCCACCTTTCCTCATACACATGAAATTCACCGGTCCCCCGACCGGACATGTGATTGGGCGTGGCACGCGACATACGAGGCGCCGTCCACCGCGGTGAGCCCATGTCCCCTTTTGTCAGGCTACTGGAGGTGCCTGTGTTGGGCCACCTGGACGCACCCGCCGCGGGGCTCGAAGACAGGTGGCCGTAACCGTCCGGCTATTGCTCGCTGTCTCGTTTGCTGAGTTTGGCCAGGTAGTCGTTGTAGGCGTCGAGCTTCGCGTCACCGGTGCCGCCCGTGCGGGCCGCGATGGCGTCGGCCCGGCGGTCGGCGCGGCGGGCCTGGCGCTCGTCGTCCCGCCACCACTGGAAGGTCAGCGCGATGAGCACGATCAGCGTCGGAACCTCCCCGAAGCCCCAGGCGATGGCGCCGCCGGTCTGCTGGTCGTGAACCCCGGAGACACCCCAGGTCCGGCCGAGCTGGTCGTACCACTCGCTGGCCAGCACGGTGCCCATGCTCATCAGCGCGAGGCCGAAGAAGGCGTGGAACGGCATCGTGACGAACAGCAGGATCAACCGGCCCACGTGCGGCAACTTGTAGGGAGCCGGGTCCACTCCGATGATCACCCAGAAGAACAGGCAGCCGCTGAGCAGGAAGTGCATCGTCATGACGATGTGGCCGAGGTGCTCTTCCATCGCGGCGGGGAACAGCGGGGTGAAGTACAGCGCGTAGGTGGAGACGATGAAGATCGTGGTGGCGATCGCGGGGTGACCGATGACGCGGAGGAACCTGCTGTGCAGGATCGTGGTCAGCCACTCGCGCGGGCCGCGGTCGCCTCTGCGGACGGCGGGCTTGAGCGCGCGCAGCGCCAGGGTGACCGGGGCGCCGAGCACCAGGAAGATCGGCACCAGCATGGACAGCGTCATGTGCTCGGCCATGTGCGCGCTGAACAGCACCTTGGCGTAGCGGGCGACGCCGCTCTGGGTGGCGATGATCAGGATCAGGATGCCGACGAACCACGCGGCGGTGCGGCCCTTGGGCCAGGAGTCGCCGCGCCGGGTGAGCCGTACGACCCCGGCGAGGTAGAGGCCGCCGAGTAGCGCGATCAGGGTCGCGGAGAACAGGTCGAACCACCACAGCGAGGCCAGGTTGGCCAGCGAGATCTCCGGCGGCATGAGGTAGCCGAGCAGGTCGAAGGCCTGGTCGACCGGCAGGATCGGCGGGGGCGGAGCGGTGCGGGAGAGCGCGACGGCCAGCCCGACGGCCACGAACATGACGATGAGCTCGCCGGAGGCGAACCGGACGAACGTGCCCTGGTTGCCGGCGGCGAGCAGGGGCAGGGTCCGCTTCCGATGCCACCAGCCGATGAGGCCGAGGATCACGAACGCGGCGGTCTTGGCCAGCAGCAGCAGGCCGTACGCGGAGGTGTAGAGCTCGGAGATCGAGGTGAGCCTGGCGAGGATGCTGAACCCACCCGACAGACCCACACCGATGAAGCACCACAGCGCCAGCGCGGAGAACCGGGTGGCGGCGATCTCCAGTTGCGGCTGCCTGCGCAGCGCGTGCGCGCAGAGCACGGCGAGCCCGCCCACCCAGAGCGCGAGCACCAGCAGGTGCACGGCGACACCGGTGGTGGCCAGGTCGTGGTTGGGCGAGGAGGCGGAGTGCCCGGTCAGCGCGGGAGGAAGCAGGGTGGCCAGCGCGAGCACCAGCAGCCCGCCCGCCGTGCCCACCGTGATCGCCCCGCGGGCGAACAGCGCGATCGCCACCGTGAACAGCACGACCAGGGTGAGCGCGATGCCCTGGGAGACCTGGCTGGCGAAGCTGGTGAGCTCGTTGCCGCCGAGCACGTCGGTGATGGGCAGGCCCAGTGCCTCGGACAGGCTGAACACCATCGTGGCGGCCGCCGCGCAGGCCCAGACGAGCGCGATCCAGGAGGCCGCCCTGACGTAGGAGAGCGCGGTCTTGCCCAGCAGACCCTTGTCGCTGGGCAGGAAGATCGTGGCGGCCAGCAACGTGCCGACGGTGAGCACGCCCGCGGCGTCCATCGTCAGCTTGGCCAGCGGCAGCCCCCAGCGGGTGAACGCGCCCTGGTCGGGCAGGCCGGGGATGATGCGCGGGGTCGCGGCGCCACTGGCGATCATGGCGATCACCAGGGCGACGACGGCGGCCCCCGCGCCCGCCAGCGCGAGCTTCACGGTCCGGCCGCTTTTCACCTGCTCGGCCTGTACGGCCTGCCCTGGTTTGTTCACGGCTGCTTCTTTTTCCGCATGCTGAGGAACATACCGATGCCGACGCCTGCCAGGCCGCCGACGACGAGCCACATCCAGCCGGGCACGCCGCCCGATGAGGCGGGCTCGGCCACGTCGTCGGCCGCGAGAGCCGGTTCGGCCGTGACGGTGGCCGTGCCGTCCGCGGGCGCCGGGGAGGTGGGGGCGCTTTCCGCGGCGGACGGCGACGCCTCCCCCGAGGCGGAGGCTGAGGCTGAGGGCTCCGATGAACCGACCAGGGTGAAGGGGATCTCCCCTTCGATCGGGTGGCCGTCGGAGGAGACCACCCGATAGGCGATGACGTATTCGCCCGGCGGGAGGTCGTCCTTGACCTTCTGGGTGACCACCGGGCCGTCGACGACGGGTTTGCCGTCCTGGTGGACGCCGCCGTCCGAGGCGCGCACGACGACGTTCGGGAAGCGCGTGCCGGCGCTGAACGTCAGCCGCACCTCCTTCAGGCTCTCGACCTTGGCGCCCTTCGCGGGATCGCTGCTCTTGAGCGCGTCGTGGGCGAGGGCGGGCGCGGCGAAGGCCGTACCGAGGACGAAGGTGGCGAGGAGCGCGAGGGCGACCGCGACAGGGGAAGTCTTCATGACATCCACAAGGCTACCGACGCCCTCACCCGGTCTCTACTCCCCCGTCCCCGATCTACAGTCCGACACAGGCCAGCGCGCGTTTGTAGGCGTCGACGCTGCGGTCCGGCTCGTCGATCCTGTCCAGGACCTGCGCGGCGGTCAGCCATGTGTGGGCGGTGTAGCGGGTGATCGGGGACTGCGCCAGGCACTCCGCTCCCGCGAGCAGCTCGTCCGAGGCCTCCTGCTGCCTGCCCAGCTCCGCGAGAGTCTGTCCGTACAGGATCCGGGCCTCCGCCTGCATGGCCTGCGGCATTCCGTCGAGCATGTCGCAGACCCCCTTCATGTGCTCTCCGGCCTGTTCGGACTTGTCGAGCAGCAACTCCACCCGGGCGAGATTCATCGCGCAGCGCATCTTGTCCATCGGGTTGGCCGAGCTCTCGGCCAGCTCGGCGTCCACCTTGAGCAGCACGTCGCGCCAGGCGCCGGCCTCCATGGGCCGCACCCTCAGCAGGACCTGCGCGTAGTCGCCGCGAAGCCGCGCCAGCCGGCGGGGATCCCCGTACTCGGACTGGATGGCGAAGGCCCGCTCGACCTGGGTGACCGCCTCCTCGCCACGCCCGCTCTCGACGGCGACGATCGCCGTGCCCCAATGCGCCAGGGTGAGCGAGAGCGGCGTGCCGAGGATCTCGGCGCCCGCGAGCACCTCCGCGGAGAACTGACGGGCCCGGAGCAGGTCTCCCCGGTCGATGTAGGCCATGGTGAGCTGGCTGCCCAGTCTGATCAGGCTCTCGGTCCAGGCCGGTCGCACCGCCTGACCCAGGATCCGCTCGGCGACCTTCACCGCCTCGGTGAGGTTCCCCTTCTCGCGGTAACACCGCGAGAGCGCCACGGCGACGGCGACACCGCGCTCGGAGGCCACCGGCGCCGACTCGTCCCGGCGCAGCCTGTCGAGCAGGGCGATCGCCTCGTCCAGATCTCCACAGGCCTCGGTCGCCAGGGCCAGGCCGTACTCGGCGTCCTGCTTGAGCTGGGGCAACCCCGCGAGACCGCTGTCGGCGAGAAGCTCCGCGTAGCGCGTGCGCGCCTCGGCCACATCGCCGTTGTCCATGACCAGCTGCGCGTAGCTCAGGGCACGCTCGATCTCCTGCATCTGCTCGGCCGTCACGCCGTTGATGAGATAGGTGAGCGAACAGTCGAGCTTGACCGCCAGAAGCTCCAAAACCGCGGGCGTCGGAGTACGCTTGCCACTTTCAATCAAGGAAACGTAGCTGTCTGACAGTTCTGGGTGGGCGAGTTGCGCCTGGGAAAGCCCGCGTTGCCGACGAACGGTCTTGATGCGCTGCCCGACCAAGTCTTGACCAGTCACGTTGCCCCTTGAAAGATATCGTTGAGCAGCAGAACCTACGACAGGAGTCTTCCCCGTGCGCCGACGCCTTACCTTGTCTGCCCTCGCCACTCTGTTTGCGGCTGCTTTGGCCGTCACCGGCAATGCTACGACTGCCAGCGCTGATTCGTCTGCCCCTCCGCTGTCCGCCACCAAGTATTCTTTGCACGAAGCGGGTCTCAGCGCGGGCGGCTGGAACGGCCCCGACTCCGCGTCCACCCTCGGCTGGAACGGCCCCGACTTCGCGGGCGGCTGGAACGGCCCCGACGTCGTGTCCAGTCTGGGTGGCTGGAACGGCCCCGACTCCGCATGACCTGGGCTGGGGCAGCCCCGGTCACCTGAGGATCCGACTCACCCGCTCCTTCGGCGCGTAAAGGCGTATCGACTGGTTCGGCACGATGGAGGACCACCGTCCGGTGAGCCTCTCCACCGGCGGACGCCGACGTCGCCGCTACGGCACGTGAAGTAGATCATGGTCAGGGATCGCCCCATCTCGTCCCCGACCACACGTGATCACCAGAACGAACCGATCTTGAATCTGAGGTTGTTCGGCGCGTTTCTCAGCCACTTGTGGTCGAGAAACGCGCCGGCGCTTCTCCGGCAAGCGCGTTCGCCTCATTCGGGGTAATGCAGACCACCCCTGAAGCACATTACCGGCCGGTTCAGCACCGAATGCGTTTTGAGAAAACCATACTTTAATGCCAATCGCAAGGGCAAGATGGTTCTCGGTTAACGCGCTTACTCGATATACGCGGTGATCCGATGACGAAGTCGCGATCCATGCCTTTCTTCAAGACCCGATCCGGGGATTTCGAACCGGGCGCCGGACGAGGTGCGCCGACCACGCCACGGACGATTCGGCCACGGAGCGAACGGCACACCCGGGTTCGCCGGCGAGTGGTGCCCCCGCGCTTCACCTCGACACGTCCTCCCCCGTCTGAACAGGGGCCGAAGGAGCGTCCGGGAAGCCGGCGGGGCCGGAGACGGCGGGCCTCGTCGTTCCCCCGGCGGCCGGGCACGGGGCCCGGCCCGGGACCCCTCGGCGACGCCGCCGGACCGCCCGGACCGGTTCGGCGCCGCCTCGATTTCCCGCCGCGGCAGCCGGAAGAGGCGCCCCCGAACCGAATGAAGAGCGACCAATACACTCTTGATACATTACAAGTGAATAAATCCCTGAAAAAAGACTTGAGACGACGATCAGGTATGACCACCCCCACAAAGCTCGTTCCACAGCATGCGAGACGGACCGAGGCCGCGAGCATTGGGATTCGCCCGTGATATTTCTACTGCTCGGTAGCCTGACGGTTCGCGACGCCGGGAACAACACCATTCCCATCCCTCGTCTCAAACACCGTCAGCTACTGGCGACGCTCCTTCTGCGGGCCGGTACCCCGACCTCCGTCGAGCATCTGGTGGGGTCGCTGTGGTGCGACGACCCCCCGCCCTCCGCCGAGCGGAACGTCAAAACCTACGTGCACGCCCTCCGCAAGCTCCTCTCCCCCGATGATCTGCGGTCGGCTCCGATCGAGACCCGGGCGAACGGCTACCTCATCGCCCCGGGGCCGGAGGATCTCGACCTGCTCACCTTCCGTGACCACGTCCGGCGAGGAAGGCAGGCCTCCCGCGAACGCGACCCGGAGACCGCCTACCGCCACTTCGAGCGGGCCCTCGGCCTGTGGCGCGGTGAGGCCCTCCTCGACTCCCGAGGAAGCCGGCCTCTGGACGACGCGGCGGCTCACCTCTCCGAAGAACGTCTCGCCTGCCTGGAGGAGCTCTCGGAGGTACGGATCGGTCTGGGCAGATACGCCGAGGCGGCGTCCGGCCTGCGCCCCGCGGCCCTCGCCAATCCGACGCATGAGCGGCTGTGGGCACAGCTCATGCTCAGCCTGTACGGGGCGGGAGACCGGACCGCCGCCCTGCGCGCCTACCAACGGTTCAGAAGGGTCGTCGCGGAGAGGACCGGCCTGGAGCCCTGCCGGCCGATCCAGGATCTCCACCAGCGGATGCTCGCCTCCGGCAGCGTCTTCGATCTGAGGCTTCCGGCGAAGTCGATCCATCTCGTCGAAGCCGCCCCGCATGATCCGATACCCCGCCAGCTGCCGCGTGACCCCGCCGGCTTCGTGGGGCGCGCGGAGGAGCTGGTGACGCTGAGGTCGTTGCTCTCCCCGTCGGACGACGGCCTGCCCCAGCATGTCGTCGCCATCACCGGACCGCCGGGATCGGGCAAGTCGACCCTGGCCACCCGAACCGCGCACCTGGTCCGCGACCGCTTTCGGGGCGGGCAGCTCTACGCCAATCTGCACGGGGCGACCCCGGGCATCCGGCGGCTGGAGCCCCTGGAGGTGCTCGGCAGGTTCCTGCGGGCCCTGGGGGTCGCCCCGCACGCCGTTCCCACCGACGTCGACGAGGCCGCGGCCCTCTGGCGCAGCCTGCTCGACGGCAGGGACGTCCTCATCGTGCTCGACGACGTCGTCGACCTGGCCCAGGTCCGTCCGCTGCTCTCCGTGCCGAAGGGGAGCACGATCCTGGTGACCAGCCGGCAGACCTTCGCCCTCGTCGACGACTGCGCCCACGTGCAGATCAACAGGATGAGCCAGGCGGAGGCGGCCACCATGCTCGCGCGGCTGGCGGGCGCCGAGCGGGTCGCCAGGAACGCCCGGGCGACGGCACGTCTGGTCGACCTCTGCGGAAACCTGCCGCTGGCCGTGGGGATCGCGGGATCCAGGCTGGCGAACCGGCCGCGGTGGGAGGTGGCCGATCTGGTGGAACGGCTGGAGGACGAACGGAGACGGCTGCACGAGCTGGAGGCGGGCGATCTCGCGGTCGGCTCCAGCCTGGCGGTCAGTTACGACCTGTTCCTCGGCGGCGCCCACCCCCTCGACCGGATCGCCGCCCGCGCGCTGTGCGCGCTCGGTGTGCTTCAGGTGCCCGACGTGACCTCACCTGTCGTCGGCGCCCTCCTGGACGTGCCCGCCGACCTGGCCGAACGCGCCATGGAACGGCTGGTCGACGGCCACCTCGCCGAAGGAGACGAGACCGGGAGGTACCGGCTGCACGACCTGATCCGGCTGTTCGCCGGCGAGCAGGCCGTACGGCAGCAGACGCGGGAGGCCCGCGGCGCCATGCTGGACCGGGCGCTGAGTTCGTACGTCGCGACCACGCGCCTGGCGGTGAAACTCTCCGGCTACCAGCGCACGGCGCCGACGAAGGCCGACCTCAGCGCGGGCCCCTTCCCGCTCGCCTCCGGGGAGGAGGCTCGCGAGTGGCTGGAGCAGGAGCTGGCCAACCTCCTGTCCGCCGCCTTCCAGGCGATGGCCGCCCCCGAGGAGCGGACCGCCCGTCTCGGAGTCTCCCTCGCCCTCTCGCTCTTCTGGCACCTCCAGCGCTCCGGTCTGCCCTCGCGCCTTCTCACGATCAACCGGCGGGTCCTCGAAGTCGGACAGCGGCTGGGCGATCGCAACGTCCAAGCGTACGCGCACGGCTACATGAGCGTGGCCCTCAGCGTGACCGATCACCGCGACGAGGCCCTGGCCCATGTCCATGAGCAGCTGGCCCTTTTCCGCGAGCTGTCCGACCCGCACGGCGAGCAGATCGCCCTGGGCAGCCTCGGTGAGATCCATCTCGTCCTGGGGCGCTACGAGGAGGCGATCGGCTACGCCGAGGCTCAGCGGAGAGTCGCTAAGACGATTGGCCACAAACCGGGCGAACACTACGCCGCTACCGTAATCGGTGCTGCTCGCCACAAACTACGGCAGTTCGATCAGGCGCTGAAGGTGCTGGGCGACACGCTGATCCAGACCCGCAAGGACGGCAACCTCTATCAGGAGACGGCCGTGCACGAGAAGCTCGGCGACATCCATCTCGACCTCGGGGATCCCGCGTCGGCCAGGACCTGCTACGAGACCGCCCTGGCCTGCGCGCACACCGCGAAGCTGAGCATCGCCGAACCCTACATGCTCCTCGGCCTCGCCCGATCCTGCCGCCTCCTGGGCGAACTCGACAAGGCCGCGACCTACCTGACGCGTTCCGTCGCGACCGCCCGGGCGATGGGCACCGAAGAACTGAAGGGCAGGCTCGCGGAGGAGGAAGCCGTTCTGGCCGCCTACGGCCGGCCGATCACGGTTCTGAACGGGGCCGGGGCCCCCTGAGAGCCGGAAGCGGGTCGGCCGGCCGTCATCCGGGTTCCTCGATGATCGGGTGAAGCCACAAGAATCGCCAACGGCCCCGGACCTCGTTTCGTCGTGTCTGCCCTGTCCGGTGTCCGGCCCTGCTGATGTACTGCTGTGGTGAGCGACATCGAGACCCGGCAGAGCCGGGACGACCTGACCCGGCAGCGCCAGGGCGTCGGCGAGAGCGTTCCGCGCCCCGACGGAACCCTGAAGGTGACGGGCGAGTTCGCCTACTCCTCCGACCTGTATCTCGCGGACATGATCTGGGGCGTGACCCTGCGCAGCCCGCACCCCTCCGCGTGGATCCGTTCCATCGACATCGGCCCCGCGCTCGCCATGCCCGGCGTGTTCGCGGTGCTCACCCACGAGGACGTGCCCGGCGAGAAGTTCTACGGGCTGGAGCACAGGGATCAGCCGGTGCTGGCCGTCGACCAGGTCCGCTACCAGGGCGAACCGGTCGCACTGGTGGCCGCCGACCACCCCGAGCGCGCCAGGCGCGCGGCCGAGGCGATCGTCGTGGAGTACGAGCTCCGCGAGGCCGTCACGGATCCCCGCAGGGCCGCCTTCGACCCCTCCTACCCGAAGGTCCACGACCACGGCAACGTGCTGCGCCACCAGCCGGTCCGGGTCGGCTCCGACTTCGAGGCCCCCGTGGTCGTCACCGGGGAGTACGAGGTCGGCATGCAGGACCAGGCCTTCCTCGGCCCCGAGTCCGGCCTGGCCGTACCGGCGGAGGACGGCGGGGTCGACCTGTTCGTCGCCACCCAGTGGCTGCACGTCGACCGCGACCAGATCGCGCCGTGCCTCGGGCTCCCCCAGGAGAAGGTACGGCTGTCGCTGGCCGGGGTGGGCGGCGCGTTCGGGGCTCGTGAGGACCTGTCCATGCAGGTGCACGCGTGCATGCTGGCGCTGCGCACGGGCCGCCCCGTGAAGATCGTCTACAACCGCGAGGAGTCGTTCTTCGGTCACGTTCACCGGCACCCGGCCTGGATGCGCTACGAGCACGGCGCGACCCGCGAGGGCAGGCTGCTCTACGTCAGGGCGGAGATCCTGCTCGACGGCGGCGCCTACTGCTCCTCCTCCCCCGCCGTCGTCGGCAACGCCGCCTCGCTGGGGGTGGGACCGTACGAGGTGGGCAACGTCTGGATCGACGCCTACGGCGTCTACAGCAACAACCCGCCCTGTGGCGCCATGCGCGGCTTCGGCGCGGTGCAGGCCTGTTACGCCTACGAGTCGCAGATGGACAGGCTGGCCGAGGCCTGCGGGATCTCCCCGGTCGAGGTCCGCGTCCGCAACGCCGTCTCCCAGGGCTCGACGCTGGCCACCGGGCAGGTGATCGACTCCCCCGCCCCGCTGGCCGACATGCTCCGCGAGCTCGCCGCGATGCCGCTGCCCGCCGTCGCCGACGACCCCGGCCTGCTGGACATGCCGGGCGGCGTCTCACAGACCACCCACGGCGAGGGCGTACGGCGGGGCGTCGGGTACGGCGTCGGTATCAAGAACATCTGCTTCTCCGAGGGCTTCGACGACTACTCCACCGCCAGGGTCAGGGTGGAGCTGCTCGGCGGCGAGCCGCACGTCCTGGTGCACACGGCGGCGGCCGAGGTGGGCCAGGGCCTGCTGATGGTCCAGGCGCAGATCGCCAGGACGGAGCTCGGCATCGACAGGGTGACGGTCGCGAAGGCCGACACGACGGTGGGCTCGGCCGGGTCCTCGTCGGCCTCCCGCCAGTCGTACGTCACCGGCGGTGCGGTCAAGACCGCCTGCGAGGCCGTGCGGAAGCGCCTGGACGAGCTGAGGGCCGACGGGTCGTCACTGGTCCAGGCCCTGGAGCGGGCCGGCGCGGTCGAGGAGACCCGGGAGTACCGTCACCGGCGCACCTTCCCGATGGATCCGGTCACCGGTCAGGGCGACTCCCACACCCAGCTCGCCCTGTGCGTGCACCGCGCGGTCGTGGACGTGGACGTGGAGCTCGGCCTGATCAAGGTGGTGGAGCTGACGGCCGTCCAGGACGTGGGCAGGATCATGAACCCGCTCGCCCTGGAGGGCCAGATCCACGGCGGCTCCGCCCAGGGACTGGGACTGGCGCTGATGGAGGAGATCCAGGTGCGCGACGGAAAGGTGCTCAACCCGTCCTTCACCGACTATCTGATCCCCACCATCCTCGACATGCCTCCCATGAAGGTGTCGATCCTGGAGAACCCCGACCCGCACTCCCCCTACGGCCTGCGCGGCGCGGGCGAGCCCCCCACTCTCTCCTCCACCCCGGCCGTGGCCGCCGCCGTACGGGCCGCCACCGGCCTGCCGCTGTCCCGCGTGCCCATCCGTCCCCACGACATCGCACCGAACGGGTAGGAGCCGATCGCCCGGCTCGCCGCGTCGACCGTCCTCGCGGCCTCCTTCACCACAGGCGGCATCGAGCGGCCGAGGTTCTAGGTCGTGTCGCCGGAGTCACAGGCGACGCCGTCCCCGTCCTTGTCGACGTACCACTCGTACTCCTCGTGGGTCTCCTTGTAGTAGGGCCCGTAGCCGTCGAGGAGCGCGGCCTTGCAGTTCGGATACCTGGGGTCGAGTTCGGAGCCGGCGGCCCCCGTCGAGGACGGGGCATCCGGCCGGCGCGTCGTACCGGGCCCCGCGGCCGGTGCGACCGTCGCGGACCGACCCGCCGGCTGCGAGGTGTTCGCGGCCGGCGGAGTCGAGGGCGGGGTCACGGGCTGGTTCGAGGACGGGGCCGAGGGCGGGGTCACGGGCTGGTTCGAGGACCCGGACGTGACGGACGGCGCCGTCGGCTGGGGCTGGCCCGTCGGCTGGGGCTGGCCCGTCGGCGCCCCGGTCGTGCCGGCCCCTCCACCGAGCAGTCGCACGACCATGGCGTCCGCCTGCTCCTTGGTGAAGGAGCCCGCGATGCTGAGGCTGTCATCGGTGATCACTTGGGCGACCCGGGGAGCCGCCACCACCTTCTCCCCCACGACGATCGCGATCGGCTGGTCGACCGTCTCCTGCGTCAGGTCGTTGATCTGATCGCTGAACGCGGGCGCGAACGCGATCCTGACCGAGTAGGCGCCGCTCTTCTCCCTGATGGCCTCGATCTTCCGTACGGCGTCCACGTTCACCCCGGCGGCGATCATGTAGCAGGCCTGTCCCTGCTCGTCGGGAACGCCGTCGGGGGTTGTGCAGGCCCCGGCCTGCGTCCCGGTCACCGGGGCGAAGTGGATGGGGATCGACAGGCGCCTGGGCGGCGTGCCCCCGAGCGGCATGTCGGGGTTCCTGGTCATGAGGACCGCGATGGTGCCGAGCACCCCGGTGATCAGTACGACGACGACCAGGGCGGCGACCAGGATCGCGGTGGTGGCCCGGCTCGCCCTGGGGGCGCCCGGCACGCCACCGGGCGGACTCGCCTCGGGCGCGCTCGCCCTGTGCTTGCCGCGTGAGGTTCCCGACGGTCCCTGCGGGCTCCCGGGCTCCTGCGGACCGGGCGGGCTCCCGGCGCCCTGCGAGCTCTCGGCACCCTGCGAGCTCCCGGCGCCCTGCGAGCTCTCGGCACCCTGCGAGCCGGGCGGACCGCCGGGCAGCCCCGGGGGGCCGGGCGGAGGCTCGGGCGACCCCTGCGAACCGGGAGAGGACTCGGGCGGCATGGATCCGTAGGACCCGGTCGGCTCCGAAAAAGGATCACGGGGCCCGGCAGGAGGCCCCTGGGGGCTCAGGGGATGGTCGTGGGGCCCGGCCGGCGGCACCTGCGGATCCGGGGAGGGGGCCGGCGCCGACTCGAACCAGGATCCCTTCGAATCCGAGGATTCCTGCGCCCCGGGAGGGAGGCCGTGTGGCTCGGGGAAGGTCTCCCGCGTCCACGGAGAAGGCTCGCGAGACCCGGCCGGAGGTCCCTGCGGCACGGGCGGCCCACCCGGACCCTCGTGCATCTCCATGTCACATCCTCATATTCCTCGCATTTGCTCGCGGCGAGCCTACCGATCAGCACAGGAAGGCGGGTAACCAGAAGGTCAAGATCGCCATTGAAAACCCGAGGACAGGTCGAGGTTGACGATATGTCATCAACCCCGGTTGATTCCTTCCAGCTTGCACATAGTGGCTGCTCTCCGGGGAACGCAGAGTGAAAAGTGACGCAGTCGCGCAACCTGGAGGAGCCGTGAAGATCTCAGTTCCCCGCGAGGTCAAGAATCGTGAATACCGTGTGGCCCTGACCCCCGCCGGAGCCCACGAGTTCGTCAGGCACGGTCACCAGGTCTTCATCGAGAAGAACGCCGGCGCGGGATCCTCGATCCCCGACGCCGACTTCCTCAGCGTGGGCGCGATCATCCTCGACTCCGCGGACGACGTGTGGGCCGAGGGCGACCTGGTCCTGAAGGTGAAGGAACCGGTCGCCGAGGAGTACCACCGGATGCGCAAGGGGCAGGTGTTGTTCACCTACCTGCACCTGGCCGCGTCGGAGGCGTGCACCCGTGCCATGCTCGAATCCGGCGTCACCGGCATCGCCTACGAGACCGTGCAGAACCCGAACGGATTCCTGCCGCTGCTGGCCCCGATGTCGGAGGTGGCGGGACGACTCGCCCCGCAGGTGGGGGCGTACCACCTGATGCGCCAGGGCGGCGGGCGAGGCGTGCTGATGGGCGGGGTGTCGGGCGTGCACGCGGCCAACGTGGTCGTGATCGGCGCCGGGGTCTCCGGCATGAACGCCGCGGCCATCGCGCTGGGCATGCAGGCGGAGGTGCTGCTGCTGGACCGGAACATCGACAGGCTCCGCCAGGCGGACCTGATCTACCAGGGTCACTGCATGACGGTCGCCTCGAACGCCTACGAGGTCGAGCGCGCGGTCCTGGCCGCGGACCTGGTCATCGGCGCCGTCCTGGTACCGGGCGCGAAGGCTCCCCGGCTGGTCGGCAACGAGCTGGTCGCGCGGATGAAGCCCGGTTCGGTCCTGGTGGACATCTCCATCGACCAGGGCGGCTGCTTCGAGGACTCCCGTCCCACCACCCATGACAACCCGATCTACCAGGTGCACGACTCGGTGTTCTACTGCGTGGCCAACATGCCGGGCGCGGTCCCGCACACCTCGACGTACGCGCTGACCAACGTGACCGTGCCCTATGCCCTCGCGATCGCCGACCTGGGCTGGCGGGACGCCCTGCGGAGCGATCCCACGCTGGCCCTCGGGCTGAACACCCACGAAGGACATCTGACCAACCTGCCCGTGGCCGAGGCCCACAGGCAGGAGTGGGTGTCCCCGGGGCGGGTTCTCGGCACGACCGAAACCTGAGGCCGTACCCGGCACATAGTGATCCAATCCGTGAAATAGCTCACACCGCTCAAGATCTTGACTCTCCGCTTTTCATGTGTAAAAAATATAGTCATCTTGAATTTCACCCCTGCACAAATTTGCGCTTCGTGGCTTGGTCCGAGTCGCCGCGGCAGTGAAATCCGACCCATTCATCACCCACAAACGCACGATCGGGGAAGGCCGTCCAAGGCACCGTCGGGCGCACGGCGCGCACGTAATCGACGGAGCGGAGAACACGGCACATCGGCGACCGGTCCATCCTGGGCCACGGCATTGTCGCCGCGTGAGGCCGGCCGCGTTCTCGGACGGCGAGGCGGCCTGTGTCCCGCGGGACACAGGCCGGCCGCGGAGGCCCGCCACCGACCACCGGCATAGGCGAAGGCCCGACGGAGTGGATGACCCCAGGTCATACCACCCGTGAAGTAGCGCGGCCCGTAGTCCGCATCGACCCACGCCATCATCACGGCGGCCCGCCGGCCCGGCGACCACCCCGTACGCCCGGCCGCCGAAAGCCATTCCCGAATTACGGGGAAAAAACCCATGAAAGAATTCCCCGTAAAACAGATTGGTAAACGAACAAAATCGAATCGCAATTCGAATCACATAAGGCATTGCTTCAATTAGCTTTCTCTCATATCGTGTGAAACGCGTCGCCCCGGACGTTCATTCCGGCCGTACGTGAATCCCTCGCATGCGGAAACGGCGATCCGAATGAGGAAAGGGAACGAAATGCTCAGCAAACTGGAAACGCTCGGCGACCGGTTACTGAACCGGTTCGTGCCCAACACGACGGCGGCGGCGAGCTGCCCGTGTGGCGCCTATCCCTACACCGGCCCGTGCTGGTACTACCCCGCCTGCGCCGGAGGCCTGCACAAAGACTGTTACTGCACGGACAGCGCGCGTTACATCTCCTGCAGTACCTGCCACTAACACCCACTGAGGCCCACCGACATGGCATACGTCGTACTGGCTTGCCAGGTGCTTGTGGCAGTCGTCTTCGCGGCAGCGGTAATCAGCAAATGGTCTGGTAAGGCGTTTGCCGAGTTCACGGCCTCGACCGGCCGGCTGCTGCCGCCCCGCCTCGCGGGGTGGCGGCAGCCGGCCGCCCGGGGGGTGTTCGCCGCCGAGCTGGCCGCCGTGGTCCTGCTGGCCGTTCCCACCACCGCCGTCATCGGGTTCGCCCTCTCAGCCGTGCTGCTGACCGGGTTCGCGGCCGGGATCGCCGGAGCACTGCGCCGGGGTGAACGCACCCCGTGCCGCTGCTTCGGGGCCGCGGGCACACGACTCGGACCGGCGCACCTGGTGCGCAACCTGGTGCTGGCCGTCATCGCGGCCGTCGGGCTGGCGGTGTCGCTGTCGGCGCCGGCCGCGCCGGTGCAGCCGGCGCCCGCCGCGGTCCTGGTCGTCGCCTCCCTCGCGGGCGCCGCTCTCGTGATCCGAATGGACGATCTCATCACCCTGTTCGCTCCCCCCTCCGTATCGTCGAAATAGAACGGAAGTAGCCAACATGCTCGTTGTCACGGCCACTCTCCTGTGTGTCGCCATGACCGCCCTGAACCTGGTCCTCAGCCTCGGCGTGGTCCGCCGGCTGCGGGACCACAACGACCGCCTCACCGCTCTGGAAAAGGCCGAGTCAAGACCCGACCCCATGATCGGTCCGGGAACCCGCCCCGCCGCTTTCGCCGCCACCACGGTGGACGCCGAGCCGATCACCGAAGCGGGCCTCGCCGGTGGCGGGCTGGTGGGATTCTTCTCCCCCACCTGCGGTTCGTGCGAGGAGTGGCTGCCGCAGTTCGCCGCGGCGGCCGGCGCGCTGCCGGGCGGCCCGCGTCAGGCGCTGGCCGTGGTCGTGGCGGAGACGGAGACGGAGGCGGCCGACATGGTGTCGAGGCTCCGCGACGTCGCCATGGTCGTGGTCGAGAAGGACGGCGGGCCGCTGTCCACCGCGTTCAAGATCTCCGGTTACCCCGCCATGTGCCGCCTGAACGACGACGGATCCGTGGCCACCTTCAAACCCGCGGACGTGGTCACCGTGCCGGTGGTGGCGTGAGTGAAACCCCGGCGACGATCCGGCTCACCCCTCGGACGGCTCTGAGCCACGCCCGCACGGCCGCCCGGCTGACGCTGAAGGCGGCACCGTGGAGCCTGGCGCTGCTCGCGGTGCTGGCGGTCGCCGCCGGACTGGCGCCGGTGGCGACCGCGTGGCTCAGCAGATTGGTGCTGGACGGCCTGGTCGACGGTATGGGCGGTCCGGCACTGGTCTGGCTGGCCGTCACGCTGGCCCTCGTCGGGATCGCCACGGTGATCCTGCCCAGGCTGTCCCAGTACGCCGAGGCGGAGCTCGGGCGGCGGGTGAGAGTGATCGCGGTGGACCGGCTCTACACCGCGATGAATCAGCGGTTGCGGGGGCTCACCACGCTGGAGGACCCGCGCTTCCACGACCGGATCCGGCTGGCGCAGCAGGGCGGCAGTGTCGCGCCGGGTGACCTGGTGAACAGCGCGACCGGGATCGGCAGGGGTGCGCTGACCCTGACCGGTTTCCTGGTCACCCTGTTGCTGGTCAATCCCTGGCTGGTGCTGGCCGTGGCGGTCGCCTCGATCCCGACCGTGCGCGCGGAGATCCTCATGGGCCGGCGCCGGATGCAGGCGATGTGGCGGATCGGCCACGCCGAGCGGCGCCAGTATTTCTACGCGAACCTGCTCAGCTCCCCGCGGGAGGCCAAGGAGATCCGTCTCTTCGGCCTGGGGACCTTCTTCCGGGACCGGATGCTGGGCGAGCTGAGGTCCGCCAACGCCGCCAACCACTCCCTGGACCGGCGGGAACTGGGAACGCAGATCCTGCTCGGTGTCCTGGGGGCCGTGGTCGCCGGAGGCGGACTGGTCTGGGCGATCCAGGCCGCCCGGTCCGGGCGGTTGACCGTGGGGGACGTGACGGTGTTCGTGGCCGCGATCGCCGGGGTCCAGGGCGCCATCTCCGGAATCGTGGGACAGCTGGGAAGCGCCCACCAGGCGCTGCTCATGCTGGACCACTACCACGTGGCGACCACGGTGGAACCCGACCTGCCGGTTCCGGCGGCACCCGCCCCGGTGCCGGCGCTGACGGACAAGATCGAGCTCCGGGACGTCTGGTTCCGGTACGGTCCGGATCTGCCATGGGTGCTCCGCGGGGTGAATCTCACCATCCCCGCCGGCCGGGCCACCGCGCTGGTCGGGCTCAACGGGACCGGGAAGAGCACGCTCGTGAAGCTGCTCTGCCGGCTCTACGACCCCACCCGCGGTCAGATCCGCTGGGACGGGGTCGATCTGAAGGAGACCGATCCCGCCGAGCTGCGGGAGCGGATCGGCACGGTGTTCCAGGACTACGTGGAGTACGAGCTGTCCGCGGCGGAGAACATCGGCCTGGGTGACCTGGCCCGCATCCAGGACCGGGACCGGATCGAGGCCGCCGCCCGCCAGGCCGGGGTTCACCAGGCGCTGGCCTCACTGCCGAAGGGTTACGACACCATGCTGACGCGGATGTTCCTGGAGGGCGTCGACGACCCGGAGTCCGGGGTGCTCCTCTCCGGCGGGCAGGGGCAGCGGCTGGCTCTGGCCCGGGCGCTGCTACGGGACGAGCGGGATCTCCTCATCCTCGACGAACCCAGCTCCGGCCTGGACGCCGAGGCCGAGGCCGAGATCCACACCCGGCTGCGGGAGCACCGCGCCAGCCGCACCAGTCTGCTGATCTCCCACCGCCTGAACACGATTCGCGACGCGGACCGGATCGCGGTTCTTTCCGACGGGGAGATCGCCGAGTACGGAGACCACGACCAGTTGATCACCGAGAACGGCGTCTACGCCCGGCTCTTCGCCCTGCAGGCCCGCGGCTACGCCGAAACGACGCCCCGATGATCTGGCTGCCACTGGCCGCGACGGCGGTGGCCGCGGCGTGGCTGGAGTGGCTGCGACGGCGGCACCTGGTGGTCGCCGTACGAGGTCCCAGCATGGCCCCCACCTACCACCACGGCGACCGGGTGCTGGTGCGACGTCGTTCGGGACGCCGGCTGCGGACCGGCCAGGTGGCCGTGGTCGACCTGCCCGAGCGGTTACGGCCCATGCCGGACGGCGTCAGCCTGGAGGAGTCCCTGCGCAACCGGCGGGTCATCAAACGCGTCGCGGCGGTCCCCGGTGACCGGGTGCCCTTCCCCATCGAGGGACCTGGGCCGGTGGTGCCCTCCGGCTGTCTGGTGCTTCTCGGAGACAACCCCGACGGCAGCGGAGACTCCCGGCAGTACGGTTACGTCCCCGTCGACGCCGTGGTGGGCGTGGTGGTCCGCCCCTTGCGGACGCGGTCGTGAGGTCCTTCGAAACAGGGCGGCGCCGACATCGCCCGCACCGGCGCCGCTCCTGTCGTCTTCCAGATCAGCTCAGGGGGTCGCCTGTTCCGCCGGTGCACGCCGCGCCGACCTCAGGGGCGTCGGGACCGTTCTTGAACTTGGAGATGAACCTCGCCAGTCGAGGATCTCCCGCATCCGTGATGCCCGTGAGTTGCTTACTCCACGAACTGATGACAATCGGCGACGGAATCCCCTGATAGGGACTGAGGAGAACGTAGTCCTGCTGCTTGCGGACGAGTTCGCGAAGCTGCTCGACCTGAGCCTGGGGCAGATCCGGGCGGTAGGTGATCCACACGGTTCCGTGCTCCAGCGAGTGGACCGCCTTCTCGTTGGCGACCGGCTGGTCGTAGATTCCGCAGTTCTGCCAATCCGGCGGCGGGGCGTGCGGTCCCCCGACCGGCGGGACCTCCTTGTAGGTGACCGGATCGGTGGTGTGTTCGCTTCCGAGGTATTGGAAGGACTTCACCGCATCCAATGAGCTGGCCGACCGCTCGTTGACGATGTAGAACCCGACCAGTCCGACGAGCAGCACGATGACGGCACCTCCGGAGCCCCACATCAGGAACGCGGTCCGGCGTTCCTTACGTTTCTGCTCCGCACGCATGCGGTCAAGATGATCTCGCCGCGCCTGTGTCTTTTCCTTCGTCATCGCCCCTCCAGTCGACGCCCAATTTTCGGATCACACTATGCCCTGGCGGTGTATATAGAGAATAAACGGATCGCAATGCAGCATGCAGCAGTGATTCACGACAGGGGTACCCTGGGTGGGCAATGGAAGATTCTACCGAAGGTCAACTGAAGCCCAAGCGCCGCGTGCTGCTCGGCCTGCTGCTCGGCTGTCTGGTCGTGGCGGCCGTCCTACTGCTGATCGTCGGCAGGAGCACGGACCCGACCGACGCTTCGGCCGAAGCGGGTTTCGCTCGCGACATGGCCGTCCACCATGCCCAAGCCGTCGAGATGTCCTTCATCGCCAGGGATGGAAGTAAGGACGAGACACTCCGGGGGCTGACCTACGACATCATCATCACGCAGACCGCCCAGCGCGGAATCTTCATGGGATGGCTTCAACAGTGGGGGCTGAACCAGGCCAGTGAGCGGCCGACGATGGCGTGGATGGCCGGTCACGGCCATGGCGGCACGGCGGTGGCCTCCACGACGATGCCCGGCATGGCCAGCATGGACGAGCTCAAAAAGCTCCGCGAGGCCACCGGCGAGGATCAGGAGATCCTCTTTCTGCAGCTCATGATCCGCCATCACGAGGGCGGCGTGCAGATGGCCCAGGCCCTGCTGAAATTGTCGAACCGTAACGATGTGACCACGGCGGCGAGACACATCGTCCAAAGTCAGACCGGTGAGATCAAACTGATGACCGACATGCTGAGGCAGCGTGGCGCCCAACCGCTGCCTTCCATCCTTAAGTAGCGTCGGCGCGTCCCTGTGCGGCCGGTTTCCGGCCAGGGCAGCATGGAGCCAACCTGGCCGGAGGAAAAAATGGTGAACGACGAGCCGGAGAACCGCCTGGAGGTGAGCATCTCCGCCGAGGTCGAATCAGGGCAATACGCCAACTTCGCCTCCGTATGGCACACCCAGGATGGCTTCGTCCTGGACTTCGCGGTGATCACCAGACCACCCCAGCTGGCCAACGACCCCTCTTCCGGCCAGCACTTCGTCAGCGTGCCCACCCGGATCGTCAGCCGGATCCGCATCCCTCCGAGCCAGGTGTTCGAGCTGATGAAGGCCCTCGAACAGCAGCTCACCGCCTACGAGCACGAAACCGGCCACAAGGCCTGACCTGCCCCGGCCTCGGAGCATGGTGACGTCCCGCCCGACGGGCGGGACGTCACCGGCCCGGACCGTGTCTCACGCCGACGCGTTCATCTCCTCCGCCAGCGCGGCGGCGAAGGCGTCCACGTCGGCCTCGGTGGTGTCGAACGCGGTCATCCAGCGGACCTCGCCGGTGGCCTCGTTCCAGACGTAGAAGCGGAAGCGCTTCTGCAGGCGCTCGGTCACATCGCGGGGCAGGATCGCGAAGACCGCGTTGGCCTGCACCGGGCGCGGAACCTCCACGCCGGGGATGTCCCTGACGGCGGCGGCGAGCCGCTGGGCCATGGCGTTGGCGTTACGGGCGTTGCGCAACCACAGGTCTCCCGCCAGCAGCGCCTCGAACTGAACCGAGACGAACCGCATCTTGGAGGCGAGTTGCATGGCGCTCTTGCGCAGGTAGCGCAGGCCGTGGACGGCGCCGGGGTTCAGCACCACGACGGCCTCGCCGAACATCAGCCCGGCCTTGGTGCCGCCGAAGGACAGCACGTCCACCCCCACGTCGGTCGTGAACGCGCGCAGTGGCACGTCCAGGGCGGCGGCGGCGTTGGTGGCGCGGGAACCGTCGAGGTGGACGACCATGCCGAGCTCGTGGGCGTGGTCGCAGACCGCCTTGATCTCGGCGGGCGTGTAGAGCGTGCCCAGCTCGGTGGTCTGGGTGATCGAGACGACCTTGGGCTGGGCCCGGTGCTCGTCGCCGAACCCCCACGCCTGCCTGTCGATCAGCTCGGGGGTGAGCTTGCCGTCCGGGGTGGCCACCGGCAGCAGCTTGAGGCCCGCGGACCGCTCGGGCGCACCGCCCTCGTCGGTGTGGATGTGCGCCGAGTCCGCGCAGACCACCGCCTCCCAATGGGAGGTCATCGCGCGGAGCGCGACCACGTTGGCGCCGGTTCCGTTGAACATCGGCCAGGCCACGGCCTCCGGCCCGAAGTGCGCGCGGAAGGTCTCCTGCAGCGCCTCGGTGTAGACGTCGTCGCCGTAGGCGATCTGATGCCCCTCGTTGGCGAGTGCCAGGGCCTGGAGGATCTCCGGGTGGACCCCTGCGTAGTTGTCACTGGCGAAGCCCTTCACCAGCGGGTCGTGCCTGCGAATCGCGTCCGTCACTTCTTCCCCTCAGCGAGGCGGTCCGGCGGTGCGTGGACGGCCGGCCGCCGTTGTGCCTGTCTCCCCACTCGCGAACGAGGTCCGATCGGGCGCTCACTCGCGTGCGAGGTCCGACCCGGTACTCACATCCGGGTGAGATCCAACCTGTTCACTCCCGGGTGAGATCCACCCGGGTGCCGTTGGCGTCGGTGTCCCAGAGGCCGGCGATCGCCTCGGCGAGACGGTCGACGTCGGTGAAGCCGGGGAACTTCTTCTCCGGACTCGCCGCGCGCATGCCCTCGTCCACCAGCGCCTTGACGACCAGGATATTCGCGGTGGAGGCCGTGCCCTCCAGCGCGTCGGCGAAGGCCAGGGTCCAGGCCTCGGAGGCCGCCTTGGCCGCGCCGTACGCCGCGCCGCCCTGGGTGGGGCGCTCGGCCGCCTTCGCCGAGACGATGGCGAACCGGCCGCGCTCGCTGGCTTTGAGCAGCGGCTCGAAGGCCAGCGTGACGTGCTGGAGGGTACGGATCAGCAGGTCGTGAAGGGTGTCCCAGTCTTCCAGACCGGTCTCGGCGAAGGTCTTGGACCCGCGCCAGCCGCCGACCAGGTGCACGATCCCGTCCACCCGGCCGTGCTCGGCCTCGACGGCCGCCGCGAGGACCTTCACCGCGTCGAAGTCGAGCAGGTCGACCTGCCTGTGATCATGCTTTCCCGGCTGCTCCGCGGGCGTCCCGGGGCCGGCGGACCTGCTCACCCCGACGACCGTGTGCCCCTCGCCCGTGAATCGGCGGACGACGGCCTGGCCCGCGGGTCCGGACGCGCCGGTAACAAGGATGATCATGCTCGGATGCCCTTCGTGGAGTCGATGACATCGCCGAGCTTACGGCGCAGGGCCTCGTAGAACATGCTCAGGGGGAACTCGTCGGGCAGCACCGCGTCCACCACCGCCTTGGTGCTGGTGCTCGCCTCGGTCGCCCGGGGGTCCGGGGCCGGCAGCGCGTCCACGCCGCGGGCCCAGACGGAGGCGGGGTGCGGCTCCACGTAGGCCGCGACGAGCTGGTGCGCGGCCAGCCAGTGGGCGAGCTTGGCGCGGTCGATGCCGTCGCGGTAGAGCTTCTCGATCTCGCCGCGCAGGTCGGCGACGCCGTCGGCGAGCCGGTCCCAGTCGACGCTCAGCCGGTTGTCGGTCCACCTGACGACCCCGTTGCGGTGCAGGTAGGAGAAGAGCAGCTGGCCGCCGAGCCCGTCGTAGTTGCGGACCCGGGCCCCGGTGATCGGGAAACGGAACAGCCTGTCGAACAGGATCGCGAGCTGGACGTAGCGGGCGTGCGGCACGCCCTCCCCCTCCAGCTTCACGGCCTCGCCGAACGCGGTCAGGTCGCAGCGGAGCTCCTCCAGGGAGTACAGCCAGTACGGCATGCGCTGCTTGATCATGAACGGGTCGAACGGCAGGTCGCCGTGGCTGTGCGTACGGTCGTGGACCAGGTCCCAGAGCACGAAGGTGTCCTGGGCCAGGTCCTGCGACTCGATCAGCCGGGCCGCGTCCGGCGGCAGCGCCAGCTTGAGCGTGGCCGCGGCGGCCCTGCTCACCGCGCGGAACCGGGCGGCCTCGCGGTCCGCGAAGATGCCGCCCCAGGTGAAGCGGGGCGGGGTCTCGCGGACGGCGACGGTCTCGGGGAAGAGCACCGCGGAGTTGGTGTCGTACCCGGAGGTGAAGTCCTCGAAGGCGATCGGCACGAACAGCGGGTTGTCGTAACGGGTGCGCTCCAGCTCGGCCAGCCACTCGGGCCAGATCGTACGGATCCAGACGGCCTCGATGTAGCGGAAGGTGGTGCCGTTCTGCGTGTACATCGGGAAGACGACCAGGTGCTCCAGGCCGTCCACCCGCTGGGCGTCGGGGTGGAAGGCGTTGAGCGAGTCCAGGAAGTCGGGCACGCCGAGGCCCTGCCCGACCCACTTGCGGAAGTCGGCGACGACGGCGGTCAGGTAGACCTCGTCGTGGGGGAAGCGGGGCGCGAGCCGCGCGACGTGGTCGACGATCTCGGAGATCAGCTCCACCGCCCGGTCGCGATCGCCCTCGATGGAGCCGTCCTTGGCCTGTAGCGGCTTGATCGCCTCCACGGCCTCCTTGAGCCCCTTGAAGGCGGCCTCGGCCTCCGACTCCCTGGTCGCCGCCGGGGCGGGGACTCGCGCGACCCAGGTGACGAGGTTGCCCCAGAGCGCGGCGTGGTCGTAGTCGCCGATCGAGTCGTCGCCGAACAGGTCGGAGTCGGCGACCACCACGACGCGGCCCCTGCCGTGCCGTACGGCCACGGCGAGGGGTTCGCCGGCGGGGTCGGCGGTGGACGACGTCCGGAACAGCACCGTCGCGTGTTCGGGGGCGGTGAGCACGCCGGCCCGGTAGAAGCAGGCGCGGCGGGCCCCCGCGAGGAGGTCCTGGCCGGCCGCGTCGCCGTCGCCGGCCGTGTCGGCGGGGATGCCGAGAACCCAGGAGGCCACGCCGTTGTGGGCGCTCCTGGGATCCCGGACGAGGGTGTGCTCGACCCCGACGCCGAACCGGGCGAGCAGCTCGGTGAGGTTGCTGCCGTACTTCTCCTGCTCGTACTCGGCCAGCACGACCAGGCCGCCGCCGCCCGCGACGTACTCCTCGATCGCGTCGAGCTCCTCGACGGGCAGGACGGGGCTGCCCAGGCCGGTGGTGCGCTCCCAGCGCTCGGCGGACGGATGAGCGATCACGAAGACGTCCTGCGCGCTCAGCAGGGCCGGGGTGATCGAGCCCTCCGTGTGCGCGGCGACGGTGTGCCCGAGATCGTGCAAAAGTTCCGCGGCGCGGGCGTAGCTGCTGTCGTCGGGGTGTCCCGGATTCATCGTCTCGGCCATGTCCCGCCGGATGGTCCATGACTCGCTGTGTGCCTCGTCGAACAGCACCCGCGGGAAAGCTCGCACGATAAATCCTCCCTCATATGAGACGTAATGACGGAAAATATACACAATACGAACGAATATTGACACATCCCTTATGGTCCGGCCGGTGGGGCCGGGCAGGGGAAGGCGCTCGGACGCGCGGCGCTCACGGCCTCGCGGCGCCCGGACCGATCACCGAGGTAGGCGTCCCCGGACTCCGGGGAAATCGGCCAGCGCCCCGCGCGGGACCCGCCGGTACGGGATCCGCCCGCGCGGGTCCTGCCCGCGCGGGATCCGCCCGCGCGAGAGACGCTCGCGCGGGATCCGTCCGCGTGAGAGGCGTCCGTGTGAGGTTCACACCTCGGCGGGGTCCGCGCTCCGTGCGGGTTCCAGAATCGACCGGTACAGCTCCGGACGGCGGTCGGCGTGCACGTCGTTGTGCGCGCCGACGCGCTTGCTCCGGGCGTCGCCGAGCCGGCACTCGGCGATCACCAGTCCCTCGTCGTAGGCGGGCCGGGGTCCGGCGAGGAGGAACCCGTCGGGGTCGGCGACGACCGAGCCGCCGACCCAGGCCACGCCGCGCTCGGGTCCGGCCCGATCGCAGGCGGCGACGAACATGCGGTTCACCGAGGCGCTCGCCTGCACCCGCGTCACCTCGGCGGGTCGCTCCCCCGCGGGACGCGGGGACAGCGGCCAGTTCGTGGGAACGCAGAGCAGGTCGGCGCCGCGGAGCCCCACCGTGCGGACCCACTCCGGGAACTTCAGGTCGTAGCAGACCAGAAGGCCGATCCGGCCGACCGCCGTGTCGACGACCGGTGGAAGCTCGTCGCCGGGGGTGAAGACGGTCTTCTCCAGGTCCCACAGATGCGTCTTGCGGTACACGGCGCGCACGCCGCCCGCGTCGACGAGGACGGCGGAGTTTCGTATGAGCCCGTCCTCGTCACGCTCGCACAGCCCGCCCACCAGGATGAGGCCGTGCCGTCGCGCGGAGGCGATCCAGCCTTCCACGGTGGGGCCGTCCAGCGGCTCGGCGAGCCCGGCCGCCTCGGCCCGATCGCGGAACACGTATCCACTGTTGGTCAGTTCGGGGAGGATCACGACCCGGGCTCCGGCCGCCGCCGCGCGTTCGACGGCCCGCCGGGCGACGGCACGGTTGCCGTCCGGATCTCCCACCGCGAGGGCGAGCTGGCAGCAGGCGACAGAGGTCAAGGACATCTGGCTCATGCCGCCGACGCCGCGAACGACTCATGGCCGGTCGGAGACTCACGACGCTCCGGCTCACGGTCGCTCGCGGTGATCGCCACCCTCCCGGCCTCCGGGCCGGCCCCCCGGGTGAGCGCGAAGCGCGGCGGGCCGGACACCGGCGGGCCCACCGTGAAGGAGACGCCGGCGCCGTCCGGCGCATCGGCCACCGGGCATGGACGGAAAGGGGTCATAGCGGACATGCCCACAAGGTAGGCGGTCGGCCCGCGCCGTGACCAGAGCCCGTGGACGCCGCGCGGGTTGAAGATCACGATGATGGCGTGGCGCTCGCGGAGGTGGGCGTCCCGCCGTACGCGTTGACGGTCACGACACCGATCAAGAAGACACGCCCACGCCACCCGAGCGTTTCCGCGCGTCCGCGGTCCCGGTGGACCGGGTCACCTCGTCCGCCTCCGCGGCGGGTCTCAGGGCCTGTTCGAACCGGTCGCGGTCGGCGCTCTGCCGCTCCATCGCCGCCCAGAACCCCGCCCGCGAGACGATGCCGTCGCGGCCGGTGTCAGCCTGCCGGATCAGCGACTCCCACAAGGTGTTGTAGACGTCGACCAGGTGACGGATCGCGGTCGACTCCGACGCGCACTCGGGCTGCTCGAAGGCCTGCCGGCCCGGCGCGCGCGGGTCCGGGCGCGCGATCCCGCCGTCACGGCCGGCGTCCCACGCGTCGAACCAGAGGTCATGCTTGCGGTTGAGTGCGTTCATGGCCGCGTCTCCATTCATTACTCCAGGTAGCTGCATCGTAACTATATGTTCACGAGCGTGTACAGCCGGTGCCGCCCCCACCCCGCGAGCCACCTCGATCCACGGGTCGCGACGGGGTCGGGCGGGCGGCCGAGGACCCTCCGGAACCAATCTCATCGAAGTGTATTGTCACGCAAAGTAATCGTCATATAACTTGCCGTGAAGACACTCGACCGGCCCCACCCAAGGAGATCCCCATGTCCCCCACCATCCGGCACGCCGCCCTGGCCGCGGCGGCGGTCGCCGCGACCTTCGCTCTCACGCCCACCGCTCACGCCACCGCGTCCCCTTCCCGATACACCTGCGCGAACGGCCCGTTCGAAAGCGAGAACGAAGGCGACGCCATCGGAACCGATTGCGGCGTCGACGACACAGGCGCCCCGAACCAGATCCATTTCTCCACGTATGGAAGCACCTACGTCTGCGAAGCGGTCGAGCCCCAGCCCCCCGCCGAAGACGGGTCGATCGCGGTGATCGGCTCGGGCTGCGAGGAGGAGTGACACCCCCGGGCGCGGAATCCGCGGACCCGAAGGCACGAGGCCGACGGGCGAAGCCGTTCCACGCCACTCCCTCCAGGCCCCCCGGAGGACCGCTGACTTCACTTAATGTGTCCAATCAACTACGAAGGGTACGGCAGTGAGGAAAGGCGCGAATCGCAACGCCTGACGTTCTCCGGGGGGAAGAATGCCTGTACGGGGTGTCCGGTCCGCTGCCGTCCCGGCAGCGGCCTTGCTGGCGGTGACACTGCTCGGCGGTTGCGGCGACACGCCGTCCACCGTGAATCCCGAAGCCGTGGTGACCGCGAACTCGGCGCCCGCCGCCGCCCTGCCGGATCCCGGCGTCCCACCCGCCGCGAACGCCCCACCGGCGATGGAAACCGACCAGGAGTACGACGCGGAGTGTCCGGCCACGAGTAACGCCAGGCCGTTCGCCAAGACCCGCTTCGCGTTGCACGCGGGCCTCGCCCTGGGCGCCTTCTACCGCTACATCTACCGGCCGCTGCGAAGCGGCGGTTTCGAACGCGGAGCGGAGAGACGCAAGCGGACCTTTCTGAAGGCGGCCGTGGCCGGCGCCTTCACCCTTCACGAACTGAAAGTCGCCAGGCGCTTCGCCATGGCCAACCCGACATTGTGCAAGGGGACCAAGGCGGTCAGCGACGGTTTCACCGGCCTGCTCACCAAACTGAAGAACGGCACCGCCACACAGGCCGACCTCGACGCCGGCATGAACTCCTTCAACGCCCTGCGGGAGAGCGCCTCGAAGAACGGCTACGACTTCAAGGAGCGGAACGTCACCGTCCCCGGCGCCGCCTGAGCGGGGCCCCCGGCACCGGTCCGGCGGGCCGTCCGGATCATTCGGCGCCCCCGCGACAGGCCCGCGGCCTGCGGCGATCATGGGATCGCCGCAGTCGGCCCCGGGTCATTCCGTCTGGTGAAAGTGTCGGGCTCCTCATTTTTCCACCGCCTCGGGCGACGGAAGCCAAGGCCTCATATTTTTCCGGACAAAACACCATATATATGTTTATTTAAATATTTTTGCGACATAACTAATTAAATGGGATAAAGCTACTGTCGTTGCCCTGACCTGCAGTGTCAGGAGGTGCAGTGAACGACTATCCACCTCAGCCGAGCAGGCGTGACGTTCTTCGTGGCGCCCTGGCCACCGGCGCCTCCCTGTCCCTGGCGGGGGGCCTGAGTTCCTGCGGCTCCCGCGGTGACGTGGCACGAGTCGCCGGCGGTGACGAGTGGCGGCAGTTCAAGGGCGCCACCCTGAACTTCATCTCGGAGAACACCGCTCCCACCGCGGCCATCGCCGCGAACCTCCGCCCGTTCACCGATCTGACGGGTATCAACGTCAACATCGTGACGCTGGAGCTGACCGCGCTGGTCCAGCGGGTCGCCCTGGACCTGGCCTCGGGCCGGGCCCAGTACCAGGTGATCTACGCCGATCCCTACCAGGTGCTCGCGCCGTACCAGCGAGGACTGGTGGACCTGCGTTCGCTGCAGGCCGATCCGAACCTGCCGGACCTGCCCGTCGGCCTCGGAGACTTCATCCCCACCCAGCTTGACGCCGCCGGCCGGTTCGTCGAGTCCGCGCCCGTCTACGCCCTGCCGTACGACGCGCCGACGATGATCTGGCAGTACCGGCAGGACCTGTTCGACAAGTATCGCGACCGCATGGCGGACGACCTCGGCTTCGACCCGCGCCCCGGCGGCGACCGGACGTGGGAGGAGTACTTCGGGATCGCCCGGTGGTTCAACAAGAACGCGACGTCGGAGGTCGCGTACGGCACCGGGCATCAGGGCCGCCAGCACGACTCCCTGATGAACGACTTCAGCAACGTGCTCTGGTCCTACGGGGGCGACTACTTCGACAACGGCCGGGAAGTCGGGCGCATGGGGTCGCGGAACCCCGGCCCGTGCCGGATCGACTCCGGCGCCGCGATCGCGGGCGCGGAGTTCTACAACCGGCTGCTCGGCATCGCCGACCCCGCCTCGAAGACGTGGGACTGGGACGGCCTGGGCGCCGCGTTCCGCGCGGGCCGGCTGGCGATGTGCCCGAACTGGCACGAGTACGCGGCCAGCAACGAGGAGGTGCTACCCGGCAAGGTCGGCTACTCGCCGCTGCCCAGGGGCCCGGGCGGGACCGCCAACATGTACGGGGGCACGGGGGTCGCGATCAGCGGGAACACGCTCCCCAACGAGCGCGGCGCGGCCTGGCTGTTCATCGTGTGGGCCACCTCTCCCGAGACCCAGCTCGCCAACCTCAGGAGCAAGGCCGGCGGGGGCACTCCCACCCGCACCTCCGTGTACGAACTGCCGGAGGTGCGCGCGGCCGAGAAGCGGCCCACGTCGATGCCCAACATGCTCACGGCCGCGGCGGTACGGCAGGCCTGGCAGCCCGGCAAGATCGGACTCCGGCCCAAGATCCCGATGTGGAACGAGTGCAACACCGCGATCTTCACGCAGCTGTCCCGGATGCTCACCGGGTCGACGTCGCCCGAGGAGGCGATGCGTTCCATCACCTCGCGGGTGGACCAGATCGTGGAACGGGGGTGGGTGGCCTGATGGCACACGTCGCGGACTCCTCACCGGCGCTCAGCCGATCCGCCCCGACGCGGAGCACCGCTCCCAAGGAGCCGCGCGTCGGCTTCGAGGGCAGGATGATGACCCCCGGCCTGATCCTGCTGGCCGCGCTGTCGATCCTGCCCTTCCTCGCCCTGATCGCGATGAGCTTCTCCCGCGTCCGGCTGCTGGGCGGGGTCCGTCTCGAACTGGTGGCCCTCACCAACTGGATTCGCTTCCTCACCGACGCCGACATGTGGATGTCGTGGCTTCGCACGATCATCTACTTCGTGCTCACCGTCGGGCTGGAGATGGCGCTGGGGGTGGGCATCGCGCTGTGCCTGTACCGGGTGCTGCGCGGCCGTAACGTCCTGCTCAGCCTGCTGCTGCTGCCGATGTTCGCCGCGCCCGTGATCGTCGGCCTGCTGGGCCGCTACCTCACCGACTCCACCTTCGGGCTCTACGCGTGGGTGCTGCGCTCCCTCGGCTACACCGGCGACATCCTCGGCAGCCCCGCCACCGCCTTCGCCGCCGTCGTGCTGATGGACGTGTGGGAGTGGACCCCGCTGATCGCCCTGATCACCCTGGCCGGGCTGTCCAGCGTGCCCCAGTCGGTGAGGGAGGCCGCCGCCGTCGACGGGGCCCCGGCCTGGATGACGCTGCGGTACATCATCTTCCCCGCGATCGCCAACGTGCTGCTGGTCGCGCTGCTCATCCGCTCGATGGACGCCATCCGCTACTTCGACATCATCTGGGTCACCACCAACGGCGGCCCGGCGGACGCGACCAAGATCGTCCCCATCCGGCTGTACGAGACCGCGTTCCGCTTCTTCGACCTCGGCTACGCCGCCGCCATCGGCCTGGCGATGCTGGCCTTCTCGATCTTCATCGCCCGCACCTTCGTCCGGCTGCTGGACACCAGGGGGTTGACCCGATGAGCACCTTCACGACGTCGCGGTCATCCGTACCCCGGCGGGCCGCAGGGGAAGGGGGGCCGACCCGATGAGCACCTCGATGACGCCGCGGTCGTCCGTACCCCAGCAGACCCGCCCCGATCAGGCCGTACGGGGAAACGGGCACGGGGTCGTCGCCGCCCCGCCGGGAGTGCCGCAGTCCCCGCTTGAGGCGAGCAGCCGGCGCTCACGGTGGGTGGTGGCGCTCCTCCTCGCCGCGGCCCTGCTCTGGACGCTGGTTCCCCTGATCTGGATGCTGCTGTCGTCGTTCAAGAACCGCGCCGACGTGACCTCGGCCACGCCGCAGGTCCTGTTCGCCCCGACCCTGGACAACTACCGCAACCTGTTCACCGGCTCGAACAACCTCGGGCCCTACATCTGGCACAGCGTGCTCGCCGCCGGGATCTCCGCGCTGCTCGCGGTCTGCCTGGGCGCGCTCGCCGGCTACGGCCTGGCGCGGACCCAGATGCGCGGGAAGAAGCACCTGGCCTTCTGGATCATCTCGACCCGCATGGCGCCCATCGCGGCCGTCGTGGTCCCGCTGTTCCTCATCTTCCGCGGGATCGGCCTGATCGACTCGATCCCCGGCCTGGTGCTGGCCTACCTGACCTTCAACCTGCCCTTCGCCATCTGGTTGATGAGCGCGTTCTTCGCCGAGGTGCCGGCCTCCCTGGAGGAGTCCGCGCTCGTCGCCGGCTGCACCCGCTGGCAGGCCTTCCGTACGGTCATCCTCCCGCTGACCAAGTCGGGGCTGGTCACCACCTTCGTGCTGTGCCTCGTCTTCGCCTGGAACGACTACGCGTTCGCCGTGGTCTTCTCCGGGCCGAACTCCCAGACACTGCCCATCGCCGCCTCCCAGCTGGTCACCCAGACGGGCATCGACTGGGGTCAGCTCACCGCCATCGGCACGATCGTGGTCGTGCCGATGATGCTCGCGGGGCTCGCCGTGCGCCGCTGGCTGGTCACCGGGCTCACCCTCGGCGCCGTCACCGGAGAGTAGGAGCGAAAGGCCATGACCTCCCACAGCGTTCATCCCCGGTCCCGCCACCGGAAAGGAGGGGAGCCGAAGACCACGCGCGAGCCCACCATGCGCGCGGCCGTACTGCAGGGAGCGGGAAAGATCACGCTGGAGGAACGGCCCCGGCCCACGCCCGGCCCCCGGGACGTGCTCGTGCGGGTCTCCTCTGTCGGGACGTGCGGCTCCGACGTGCACTACTACGAGCACGGGCGGATCGGTGACTTCGTGGTGGAGTCTCCGCTGGTGCTCGGCCACGAGCCCTCCGGGACCGTGGTCGCCGCCGGGCCCGGGGCCGGCCGTCACCGCCCGGGGCAACGTGTCTCGCTGGAGCCGGGAGTGCCCGACTTCACCTGCCCGCAGTGCCGGGCCGGCCGCTACAACCTCTGCCCGCGGATGCGTTTTTTCGGCACCCCTCCGATCGACGGGGCCTTCTGCGAGTACGTCGTCGTGCGCGAGGAGTTCGCCCATCCTGTACCGGACACGCTGTCCGATGACGCCGCCGCCCTGATCGAGCCGCTGTCGGTGGGCGTGTGGGCCTGCCGGAAGGCCCGGGTCGGGCCCGGCGCCCGCGTGCTCGTCACCGGCGCGGGCCCGGTCGGGCTGCTCTGCCTGCAGGCCGCGCGGGCCTTCGGCGCCGCCGAGGTCATGATCACGGATGTCAATCCCGTCCGGCTGGGGCTGGCCCGCGACCTGGGTGCGAGCGTGGCCCTCGACGTGCGCGAGAACCGTCTGGCCGACGCCGCGTTCGAGCCCGACGTGCTGCTCGAATGCTCGGGTCGTCCCGCCGCCGTCGGGGAGGCCGTCCGCTCGGTGGGGCGGGCCGGACGGGTCGTCCTCGTCGGCATGGGCGGGGACGAGATCCCGCTGCCGCTGACGCACGTGCAGACGCGTGAGCTTGAGGTGACGGGCACGTTCCGCTACGCGAACACCTGGCCGACGGCCATCGAGCTGGCCACCTCGGGACGCGTCCGGCTGGACGCCCTGGTCACCGGCCACTACGGCCTGGCCGGGGTCGAGCAGGCGCTGACGGCGGGCGCCCGCGATCCCGGCCTGGTCAAGGCAGTCGTACAACCGCAGGAGTGATGACATGGCCAGAGTTCTCTACGAGCAGGCGACCCGCGTCTATCCGGGGTCCACGCAGCCCGCGGTGGACGCCCTCGACCTCGATATCGCCGACGGCGAGTTCCTGGTCCTCGTCGGCCCGTCCGGCTGCGGGAAGTCCACCTCCCTGCGCATGCTCGCCGGGCTGGAGAGGGTCGACGGCGGGCGCATCGCCATCGGCGAGCGTGATGTCACCCACCTGCCGCCGCGCGACCGGGACATCGCGATGGTGTTCCAGAACTACGCGCTCTACCCGCACATGTCGGTGGCCGACAACATGGGCTTCGCCCTGCGAGTGATCAAGGTTCCCAAGCAGGAGCGCGACCGCCGGGTCCTTGAGGCCGCCCGCCTGCTGGACCTGGAGGAGTTCCTCGACCGCAAGCCCAAGGCGCTCTCCGGCGGCCAGCGGCAACGCGTGGCCATGGGCCGGGCGATCGTGCGCGAACCGAAGGTGTTCCTCATGGACGAGCCGCTGTCCAATCTGGACGCCAAGCTGCGCGTGCAGACCCGCACCCAGGTCGCCGCCCTGCAACGCCGGCTCGGGACGACGACCGTCTACGTGACCCACGACCAGGTCGAGGCCATGACGATGGGCGACCGGGTCGCCGTCCTCAAGGACGGGCTCCTGCAGCAGGTCGACACGCCGCTGCGCCTCTACCAGCGGCCGGCCAACGTCTTCGTGGCCGGGTTCATCGGCTCCCCGTCGATGAACCTGGGCGAGTACCGCGTCGAGGGCGAGGAGGCGATCCTCGCCGGCGGGACGCGGGTGCGGCTGACCCACGAGACGCTCAAGGCGCTCAAGGACGAGGGCGGCGACCGCGTCATCCTGGGTTTCCGGCCAGAGGCCGTCGAGGTGGTCGGCGACGCCGGCGAGGACCACACGACCTTCCCGGTCACCGTCACCGTCGTCGAGGAGCTCGGTTCGGACGCCTTCCTCTACGGCCAGTACGCCGACACGACCGATCCGGTGCTCCGCGAACAGACCGTCATCGCCCGGGTCGACCCCACGGCACCGCCGTCCAAGGGCTCCCGGGTCCTTCTGCGGATCATGCCGGGCAAGGAACAGCTCTTCTCGGCGAGCACCGGCCTGCGGCTACCTACCTGACGGCCGGAGGCGAAGGCCGGCCCGGCCTGGGGCGGTACTCACACCGTGAGGCCGCCGTCGACGGGCACGACCGCGCCGGTGACGTACGAGGCGCGGTCGCTCAGCAGCCAGGCGGCGGCTTCGGCGACCTCCTCCGGTTCGGCGACGCGGCGCAGCGGGGTGCTCGCGCTGAACTGCTCGACGATGTCGGGGTCCTCCTCGACGAACTGCTGGAACATCGCGGTCATGGTGGTGCCCGGGGCGATGGCGTTGACCCGGATGCCTTCGGGCCCGTACTCGACGGCGGCGGTCTCGGTGAGGCTGTTGACCGCCCGCTTGGAGGCGGAGTACGGTCCCAGCCTCGCGCTGGACCTGAGGCCGGCGGTACTGCTGTTGTTGACGATCGCGCCGCCCCCGGCTGTCGCGCGCATCGCCTTGATCTCCGCCACCATGGCCAGCCAGACGCCTTTGTAGTCGATCGAGGTGACCCGGTCGAAGTCGCTGCCGGGCACCTCGGCCAGGGGTACGGGGGCAGCGGACACTCCGGCGTTGTTGAAGGCGACGTCGAGGCGCCCGTGACGCTCCACCACCTTGTCGACCGCGTTCTGGATGCCCTTCTCGTCGGCCATGTCGGCCACCACGTAGTCCGCGGTGCCGCCGGCCGTCCGGATCTCGTCGACCACGGCGCTCAGCTCGGACTCGGTACGCGAGGCCAGCACGACCGCGGCGCCCTCCCGGGCGAACAGCCGCGCGGCGGCGGCGCCGATGCCTCGCCCCGCACCGGTGACCAGCGCCACCTTGTCTTCGAGGAGTCCGTGAGCGGCGTTCGTACCGCTGCTTTCTGTCATCGATTTGTTCATATGTCCAGTTTGTGACAGATCGGCTACTCCGGCCCATCCTTGGCAGCACCTCTATGACCTGCGACAACGGTAGTTCAACGGAGGTAAACGCAGCCGAACCGGCGTACGGCCTCACCTGTCGCCGCGCGCGCCGCCCTGGCCGGACGAACCGTCCGCCCAGGGCCTCCTGATTTTTAGGTCCCGTTGACACTTCCCACGCCGCACATCATTATGAACACGCGTTCATGAACGCTTGTTCATAACAAGGACGATCCGACCGGATCGAGACCGGGGCCGACGAAGCCATTCGACGTCCCCGCAGAAGGAGAGCGATGCATTCCGTCGTCAACACCGAGCAGGCCGAGGCGTGGAACGGCTACGAGGGCAATCACTGGGCCGATCACCAGGACCGCTACGACGCCGTGAACAGCGGGTTCAACGATCACCTGCTCGCGGCGGCCGATCTCGGCGAGCAGGACAGGGTGCTCGACATCGGGTGCGGAAACGGGCAGGTGACACGGCTGGCCGCCCGGCGGGCGCGACTCGGGCACTCCACCGGGATCGACCTGTCGGGGCCCATGCTCCAGCGAGCCCGCGCCACCGCCGCCGACGAGGGGGTCTCCAACGTGACCTTCGCGCGGGGAGACGCCCAGATCCACCCCTTCCCCGCCGCGGGCTTCGACGTGGCCGTCAGCCGGTTCGGAATCATGTTCTTCGCCGACCCGGTCGCCGCGTTCGCCAACATCGGCCGCGCGCTGCGGCCGGGGGGCCGTCTCGCCCTGCTGTCCCTGCGCTCCATGGCCGAGAACGACCTGGGAACCGTCTTCGCGGCGATGGCCGAGCACCTGCCCTCGAATTCCCTGTGGCCCGACGCCGACGGGCCGGCCCCCTCGGGGCCGGAGTCGCTGGCCGACCCGGACCGCATCCACGAGGTGCTCACCGACGCCGGCTACGAGAAGGTGGCCTCGGCCCCCGTCGAGGCGGCCCAGGTGTGGGGCAGGGACGCCGCGGACGCGGCCCGGTTCCTCTACGCCTGGGGCCCCGTCCGCCACATGCTCGGCAAGGTCGACCAGACCTCCGCCGCCCGTGCCCGTGACGCGCTCACGGCGGCGCTGCGGCCCTACGAGGGGCACGACGCCGTACGGCTGCGCGGCGCGGCACGGCTCATCACCGCCACCCGCCCCTGACCACCCGCCCCTGACCACCCGCCAGGCGACCGACGCGGCCGCGACGCTCAGGGGCACGACGGGGGACACGGCTGGGGGGCACGACTGGGGGGCACGACGCCGTACGGCCGCGCGGCGTCGCGCGACTCGTCACCGCCGGACGACACGCCGGCCGCGACACTCATACGATGCGATGTGATGTCACCGAGAAAAGCAGCCGTCCTGCGTGACGGCGGTGGCGGTCAGAGCCTGCGCGAGCACCTGATCTCCGCCGCCGAGCGCCTCATCGCCCAGCGTGGAACCGCCGGGCTCACCGTGCGCGACATCGCCCGGGAGGCCCAGGTCGCCGACGGCGTGCTCTACAACCATTTCACGGGCAAGGAGGAACTCCTCGCGCTCGCCCTCCACGCTCACGTCCAGACCGTCGAACGCGAGTTGGGCGAGCTGCCCGGCAAGGCCGGCGTCGGCACCGTCGAGGCCAACCTGCACGCCTATCTCACCCACGGCGTGGCGCTGCACACCGCCATCCTGCCCGCCTTCGCGGGCCTGCTCTCCCGGCCCGAGGTCCTCGCCCTGTTCGCCGGCATGCCCAGTCCCGTCGGGGACGGGCTGGGACTGCGGGCGCACCTGGCCCGCTATCTGCGTGCCGAACAGGATCTCGGCCGCGTCGCCCGGGACATCGGCGCCGAAGCCGCCGCCACGATGATCGTCGGCGCCTGTCACGAGCTGATCCTGCCCCGCATGTTCTTCGGCTCCGCCGCGACCCCGGCCCAGGTCCCGCCCGGCTTCGTCGACGACCTGGTCGCCATCGTCACCAACGGCATCGCCCCGGCCAGGACCTCCTGAAAGGACCCTCCCCCGGACCCCCGTGAGGGGGACGGCGGATCCCCCCGGAGACGGACGACCCGCAGGGGTGCGGCGACCTACCGTTCTGTGCGACATGTTCCGCGCAGGCAAGGAAAATCCCATGTTCAAGGACTCCGCCGACTTCAGGCGCGTCGCCTCCGGCACGCTGCTGATCGTCGCCCCCCTGCTTCAGGCGATCGCCGCCGTCGTCGACCCGGGCACGTGGGGCGACGAACGCGAGGCGGTCAGCTACGGCGACAACCCCGTCCTGGCTCAGGTCCAGTCGGTGATGTACCACTGGTCCTACCTGCTGATGGCCCTGGCGGTTCTCGGCCTGCTGCACGTGATGCGGCGCCGTGCCGTGGTCTTCGGCCATGTCACCGGCACGCTGACCGTCCTTGGCTACGTCAACCTGTCGGGCCTGCTGATGATCGATCCGGTGGAGTGGTGGCTCGGGCAGCGCAACCCGCCGGAGAGGGCCCAGCAGATCCTCGACGAAATGCTGAACCTGCCCGGCGTGGTCTTCGGCTTCCAGCTCCCGTGGCTGTTCCTCGCCCTCTTCGGCCTGCCCATCCTGCTGGTCGGCGTGTGGCGGACCGGATTCGCGCACTGGTGGGTGCCCCTCGTCGCCGGCCTCGGCTACGGCACCTCACTCCTGATTCCGTACGGCCCGGTGATCGTCGTGACGTGGGGCGCGGGGGCCGTCGCGCTGAGCTCGCTCGGGGTCAGGATGCTCCAGATGAGCCGCCAGGAGTGGATCTCCTACTACCCGACGGCCGTCCCGGGGCGGACCACCCCCGACTCGTACGCGAACACCACCGCCTGAGCCCGATCCCGCAGGTGGAGCTTCATCAGCACCCTGGCCACGTGGGTCTTCACCGTGGCCTCGCCGACGAAGAGCCGGACCGCGATCTCGGCGTTGGTCAGCCCCCGGGCCAGGGAGTGCAGCACCTCCAGCTCGCGCGGGGTGAGGGCGGCCAGCTGCGGCGGGGGCACGGGGTCGTGGCGGCCGGCGAAGGAGGCGATGACCCGGGTGGTGACGGCGGGATCGAGCAGGGCGTCCCCACCCACGACGACGCGGATGGCGTCCACGAGCTGTTCGGGCGGCGAGACCTTGAGCAGGAAGCCGCTGGTCCCGGTGCGGAGCGCGGTGTAGAGGTTCTCGTCGGTGTCGAAGGTCGTCAGCATGACGACCTTCGGCGGGTCCGGCCGGTCGAGCAGCCGCTTCGCGGCGGTGAGGCCGTCCATGCGCGGCATCGAGATGTCCATCAGCACGAGGTCCGGCCGGGTGTCGCGGGCCACCTCGACGGCCTCGATCCCGTCGGACGCCTCCCCCACCACCTCCATGCCGGGCTCGCTCTCCACGATGAGCCTCAGCCCGGCACGGACCATCGCCTGGTCGTCGGCGATGACGATACGAATGCTCATTCCTTCTCCTTGGCCGGCGGCTCTGCGGCTCGTTCGCGGGTGCGCCCCGTCGTCGGCGGGGTCGTCGGGTCACCTGATCCGCTCATTCGCGAACACCTCCCGGGAGGTCGGCAGGGACGCGTGGACCCGGAACCCGCCCCCGGGACGCGGACCCGCCTCGAAGGTGCCGCCGAACAGCACGGCACGCTCACGCATGCCGACGAGACCGTTGCCCGTCGACAGGCCGGGCGGGCCGTCGCCGCCCCCGTCCAGGACCTCCACCTCCACGGAGCCGGGACGGTAGGAGACGGTGATCCGGATCTCGGACTCGCCCGCGTGCTTGACCGCGTTGGTGAGCGCCTCCTGCGTGATGCGGTAGACCGACAGATCGACCCCGGGGGCGAGCCGTACCGCCTCGCCCCTGATCTCAAGGACGATCCGCAGCCCCGAGGAGACGAGAGTGTTCACCAGGTCGGGCAGCAGATCCACGCCGGGCTGCGGGAGGGCCTCGTCAAGGGGCATGCGCAGCGCGCCGAGCATGACCCGCAGCTCCTCCACGGCCTCGCGCCCCATGCGCTCGATGCCGAGGAGCGCCTCGGCGTCCCCGCTTCGCGTACGGCGAAGCACCCCGGCCTGCATGACCATCATGCTGACGCTGTGGGCGACGACGTCGTGCAGCTCGCGGGCGATGCGGGCGCGCTCCTCGGCGACGGCCTCGGCGGCCCGCCGTTCTCTGTCACGTTCCAATCGTTCGGCGTGGGCGGACAGGCGGAGCAGGCGGGTGGCGTAAGCGCGCAGGGCGAGGCCGGTGAGATAGGCGGCGCCGAAGACGACGGTCAGGAAGATGACCTCGTCGAACGGGAGCAGGCGATGGTCGACGGCGCCCGAGTCGAAGACCAGGACTCCGGTGACGGCCCAGGCCAGGCCGGGTTTGAGGGGAAGTTCGGCTCCGACCGTGTGGAAGACGATCAGCAGGGAGGCCAACTGCCAGGTCTGGCAGAACTCGTACCCCTGCCGGTGCCAGACGTACTGGGCGAGGATCATCAGGATGAAGACGGCGACCGGTGCCCTCCGGCGAAACCACACGAGCGCTCCGGTGACGAGCGCCTGACCGATCCACCACAGTTCGGGCGTCTCTGCGGCGCCGTACTCGGTCGCGACGGTGAACGCCTCAAGCGTGCCGAGAGCGATGATCGCGCACCCGATCAGCACGTCGGATGTCGGTATTGCGCGAAGGCGTTGAAAGGGGGGAAACGGAACCGCCATGCTCGGAGACTAGAGCTTCATCTCCTTCATGCATACAGAACAAATCATTCAGGCGCACCGTTCACAGGCGGGGCCCGGGTCATTTTCCCCAATAGGGGACTTTCCACCCGATAATCACTCCCGAAAGGACCGGTTCGGAAGCTCACTATTCCTGGAAGGACACGCTTCCCACGAACCGGTTGGCCAGTGCGTTGTCACATCGGCCGGGCGCGCAGAAGTAGATCATCAGAGCGGGTTCGTCCGGTCGTTCCACGGCCCACCCCGTGAAATCGAGCTGCCCGCCGCGCTGCGGATCGGCGATCGACCCCTGCAGCCGTACGGCGGGATACCCGCCCACACGCACCTGGACCACTTCGGAGAAGACGCTGACCTTGCCCGGCAACGAGGACTGCAGGGTCTCCTGCAACTGCTGTGCCCCGCTGCGGGGGTCAAGGGTGTCCAGGGTCTGCGCGTAGAGGCCGGTGGCCTCTTCCGGCGTGTTCTTGATGGTCTCGTTCGCGGTCGCCCAGTCGGCGGTGACCGGCGTGGCGAAGAGCGTCCGGAACTCGTCCGCCTGCGGCGAGGACACCACGAACACGTCCGCCTGCGGCTGCAACGTCCAGTCGCCGGGATGCTCGAACGCGATCGGCACGGCGGCCGAGCCCGCGTAGGCCGTCCAGTCGTCGCCGCCGCCCCGCAGGACCGTCACGAGCACCGCGACCAGCGCGACGATCGTCACGATCGCCACTCCGGCGCCGATGAGGATGCCCTTGCCGCCGCCCGGCCTGGACTGTTTCCTTCTCTTCGTCTCGGCCGGGGCCGTCTGGGCGAACTGGTAGGGATGGGGATGGCTGGTCCCGCTGATCGCGTCGCGCAGTTCGGCGATGAACTGCGCGCAGGTGTCGAAGCGCTGCTCGGGCGATTTGGCCAGTGCCCGCATCATGACGCCGTCGACCTCCAGCGGGAGGTCGGGCCGGAGCGCGGTGAGCGGCGTGGGCGTCTCCGCCAGATGCGCCCAGAGCAGTGCGATCTCGTTGTCGCGCTGGAACGGCAGTTGCCCCGACAGTGCCTCATAGACCACGCACGCCAGTGCGTACTGGTCGCAGCGCCCGTCGATGTGCTCCTTGTTGATCTGCTCGGGCGCCATGTAGCGGGGCGTGCCGATGAACTGGTCGGTCTGGGTCAGCCCGGAGAGCGAGGTGCGGTGCTTGGTGATGCCGAAGTCGGTGAGGTAGGCGTGGTCGCCCTCGGTGTGAGCCGCGATCAGGATGTTGGCGGGCTTGACGTCACGGTGGATCAGATCGTGCGCGTGAGCGGTGTCCAGCGCCGCGGCCACCTGGGCGAAGATCCGGTTGACCTGACTCACCGTCATCGGCCCGCGGTCGTAGAAGATCTGGCGCAGGTCGGGGCCGTCCACGTAGCGCATCGCGATGTACAGCGTGCCGTCGTCGGCGCTGTCGGCCTCGTAGATCGGGATGATGTTCGGGTGGTCCATGCTCGCGACCGTCCGCGACTCCAGGACGAAACGCTGGCGGAATCGGTCGTCCTCCCCGAGAAGCGGATTGAGGATCTTCAATGCCACGCGGCGGTTGAGGCGGGGGTCCACCGCGAGGTAGACCACGGCCATACCGCCCTTGCCGATCAGATCCTCGATGTAGTAACCGGCGACCTCTTGCCCGATCAACGCTCTGTCGTTCACGGACATCACGTCTTGACGGACTTGCCGCAGTACCCGCAGAAGCTGTGAGCGGGGCTCAGCCCCATCCCGCAACCGGTGCAGTACTTCTGCTGCATGGACGTGTCGGTCGGTTTGGCACCCGGATCCTTCCTGGTGCCGGGATCCCTCGCGACCAGCACGGGCCGGCCCGGCTCGGTGGAGGCCCTGGGCAGAGCGGGGAAGGAACGGTTGACCACGATCGTGGGGTCCGCCTTCTCGTCGAACGCCGGCCGTGGCGGGACGGACGGCGGATTCGGCAGGGGGGGTCTGGTCTGCGCGGCCGGGCTCGGCGGGGAATCCGGCTCGGACGGCCTGCGGCGCCAGAGCAGCAGCGCGCCGACCACCACGGCCACCACCAGCAGGGCTCCGCCGGCGAGGATCGGCCAGAGCGGCGTCTCTCCCGTGTCGGCGGCGGCGTCGGCTTTCCTGGCTCCCGCGTCCTCGGCGGTGCCGCGCTTCTGCTGGGACGTCTTCAGGTGCACGGCGGCCACGGTGTGGCCCGGATAGAGATCCAGGACCCGCTGGAAGGCGGGGACGGCGTCGCCGAAGTAATGGGTGTGGAACCGGGTCAGCGCCTGCTCGAAGGCGGCGTCGATCGGGCCGCGTCTGGGGGCCACGTCGGCCTCGGCCAGCGCCTTGGTGACCTCCCTGATGCCGATCATCCTGGCGTCCTTGCCCCCGCCGACCAGCAGCCCGACGACCTCGCCCTTCTTGTCCTCGATGACCGGCCCGCCGAGCAACCCCTTGTCGACGAGGCCGCCCAGCTTCTCCGGCTCGTTGACCTTGCTCTCCGGGTCGTTGAACCGCCGCCCGCTCTCGCCGGCGCCTCCCGCCCGCAGGTGCGCGATGTCCACGGTCTCCGGAAGGTTCACGGCGGGCCGTCCGGTGAACCCGGCGACCGCCACCGGCGAGGCCTCCTTGACGGGCACCGCGGCGGCGAGCGGCGCCGTGGGCATGCCCGTACTGCCGTCGGCGCGCCCGACGGGCCTCAGCACGGCGGGGCTGTCGGGCTCGTCGCCCGTGCGGACGACCTCGGCCTTGAACCCCTCCTTGTCGGGAGGTGAGATGTTGGGGAAGATCCTGAGCTCGGTGGTGACGTCGAAGATGCAGGTGGCGGTGGGCTGCTTGGGCGGGTAGCACTCCTGCAGGTGGTGGTTGAGCTGGTCGTCCTTGAGGGTGTGCCGCTCGAAGTCGGCGGGAATCTTGACCTTGTGATGCGCGGCGAAGATCTTGTTGGCCGCGTACACCTCGAGGTCCCGGTCGTTCTTGACCACCCGGGTGAGAGTGACGACGGCGCCCTCGGGATTGACGACCGTGCCCGTGCCGGTGCCGATCGGCACCTCGTAAGAACGCTCCACGTGGAGCAGCTCGCCGATGTGGTCCAGCAGGGTGACCTTGATCTTCGCCGTGGCCTCGACCCTGACCACCGCGGGGGTCACCAGGTCGGTGATTCCGCTGGGATGCTCGTGGGCGAGCGCGGGGGTCACCGCGGCGACCGCCAGTGACAGACCTCCGGCCAACGCCAGGAACGAACCGAACCGCCGCATCGCCACTCCCTACAGGGGATAGGACAAGGGTCGCAAAGAGCAGTGAATAAGTGAACCGTCCGAGCACGGAGAATTGGGTTTCTTCCCGCCCCGTACTTGCGAAAGGTCATAGCTTGGGCAACTTCCCCCGGCTTTTACCATCGATGTTCACAGTCTTTCGCTTCATCCGCACCCCGCCGTGAGCAGATGCGTAAAGCCTATGCCCGGACGTCCGATACGGCGAGAACACGCCTCTCCCCGGCGACCTCTCCGGCGCACTCCCATCTCACGCGCCTCCCCAGCCTCTCCGGGAACCCTGAAGAGAATAGCCATATATCATGACAAAACAACGAATTTTTGTATAAAAGCGGAAAAGGCTTTGCCTCGCCTTGAACGGCTCGTGCTGCACGGGGAAAGGCCCGCGGGGCGTACGCCGTGGCCCCGAGTATCGCCCCACCGGGCGTTCCAGGCATCCGGGGCGGCCCGGACCACACCTTCCCGAGGCACCGGGCAGCTCTGATCGGCTACCGCCTCACGGTCCGGAAGGAGGTGTGGTCGTGCGAGAAGAAGACCGGTGCCGGTCAGCTCCGGGGCCGGAGAAGCACGGCGGGATCGAATTCGACCTCGAAAGGCGCGAACAGGGTCGCGACCTCTCCCGCCTCGTGCCTCTCGGCGGGCTTGTACTCCTCACCGGCGAGTTCGTGAACGTGGAGGGACGGCCCCTCGGAGAGCTCGATCCGCCAGTACGCGGGAATGCCCGCGGCGGCGTAGGCGGCCCGCTTGAGATGGCGGTCTCGCGCCTGGGTGCTCGGGCTGACCATCTCGACGGCGAGCAGGATGTCGTCCGGCGTGAACATCAGCTCCGTCCTCTCCGTGGTCTCCGCCGGCACCACCACGAGATCGGGGATGAAGAAGTCGCAGGGGCCCACCCGGAGATTGACCGTCGGCAGTGGCTCCAACTCCGGCGGAGCGGCGTCCTCAAGGATGCGAACAAGGCGCAGGATCGCGTACTGATGCATGGGGGTGGGCGGGGGACTCACCAGCAGGCTTCCATCGAATAGCTCGTAACGGTTTCCGTCGTCGGGAAACGTGAGCAGGTCGTCGACGGTGAACGGCGGCGCTCCTTGGAGAACCGTCCGCCTGGTCGCCGGCTCCTTCGTCGCCGTTACGGTCACCTGCTCAGTATCGGGAGTCTCGCTCTCGCTCACATGCTACTTCCCATGATTCCTTTACTCTATGTAGCCGGGAAATCACGATTCTCCCAGTCGTGGGCGCCCTGGAGAACGGCGGTGTGGACCGCGCGGGCGACGCGGGCGCCCCAGGTGGAGCGGGGGCCGCCGAAGAGCTCCTCGGGGCCGTGATCGCGTACGGCGACGCAGACGGCGTCGGAGGCCGTGCCCGTGCAGGCGAAACCGGCCTCCGCCAGCGCCTGGGACTTGGCCTCGGTCACCGTCATAACCGCGTTGACCAGGGCCGCGTCACTCATGGCGACCGGCACGACGACGATGATGTTGATCGTGCCCGGGAGATACAGGGGCGCGAGCTCGGGGTCGGGGACGCCCTCGGGAGCGGCGGCCCAGGTGGGAACCCGCAGGCCGACGGTCGCCGCCGCCTCCACTCCCCCGTCGGACGCCCGGGTGAACCGCTCGACCGAGGCCGCGGTGAGCATGCCGACGCCGGGCCCGGCGGGAGCCATCGCGAGCAGGTGGTCCACCGGGTCCATCCGGGAGTAGCCGGCGACCACCTGGGCGTTCAGCGCCCACTCCGCCGGGCCGATGCCGCCGCCGACCATCGCCGAGGAGATGGCCCGCCGGCCGGGGCCGAACTCCCACAGCAGCGACCCCAGCCGGGCCCCGTCCTCCTCGCGGTAGGTGATCTTCAAGGGCGCTCCAGATGAACCTCGGGCCTGCCGCCGGGGCCGGTCGCGACACGGACGCGCGCGTCGAAGTGCTGACCGATCAGTTCCCCGGTCAGCACCTCGGCCGGGGTTCCGGAGGCCGCGACCCGGCCGTTCGAGAGCAGCGTCATCGAGTCGGCGTACTGACCGGCCAGGCTCAGGTCGTGCAGGGTCGTGACGACGGTCAGGCCGTCGGCCAGCCGGAGCCGGTCCACGAGTTCCAGCACCTGCTGCTGATGACCCAGGTCCAGGGCGGTCGTGGGCTCGTCGAGCAGGAGAACGGGGGCCTGCTGGACCAGCGCCCTGGCGAGCACGACGCGCTGCCGCTCGCCGCCCGACAGGTGGCCGAGCGTGCGCGAGGTGAAGGGTGACAGGCCGAGCCGGTCCAGCACCGAGGCCGTCACCTCACGGTCGTGGCGGCTCTCGCGGCCCAGATAGGGGATGTACGGCGTGCGGCCCAGCAGGGCGTAGTCGAACACGGTCATGTCGACCGGCAACGAGGGAGACTGCGGGGCGTAGGCGAGCAGCCGGGCCCGGTCCCTGGGCTTGAGCCGCCGGACCGGCGTGTCGTCGATGAGCACCTCGCCCGAGCAGGGCACTACCCCGGCAATGGCTTTGAGCAGCGTGGACTTGCCCGCGCCGTTGGCCCCGATGACGGCCAGCCAGTCACCGTCGCGGACGTCGAGCTCGATGCCGGACAGCACGCTCCGCTTCTCCAGCACGACCTCCAGGTTCCGTACCCTGACCCGGCTCGCGACCTCCGCGCCTCCCGGCTCGGAGCCGGTGGTCGCGAGCTCGCCGTGCCCGCCGGCGCGCCCGGTCACGCCTCCACCCGTCCGATCGCTCACGGCCCCGCTCACGCTCTCGTCCGCTCGGTCGCTCACGGCCCCGCTCACGCTCTCGTCCGTTCGATCACGCGCGGCCCCGCTCACGTCTCCACCCGCTTCGTCACGCGCAGCACGGCCACGAAGAACGGCGCGCCGACGAAGGCGGTGACCACGCCGATGGGCAGTTCGGCCGGGGCGAGCACGGTCCTGGCGATCAGGTCGGCGAGGACCAGGAAGGCCGCACCGCCGATCAGCGAGAGCGGGAGCACGACCCGGTAGGACCCTCCCGCCAGACGGCGGACCACGTGCGGCACCACGATGCCGACGAAGCCGATCAGCCCGCTGACCGCGACGGCCGCCGCGGTGGCGAGGGAGGCGGCGAACAGCACGACGAGCCGGACGCGGGTGGCGTCGAGACCGAGGCTGACCGCCTCGTCGTCGCCGACCGAGAGCACATCGAGCAGCCTGCCGTGGAGCATCATGATCGCCACCGAGACGACCGCGTACGGCGCGACCAGCGCGATCTGGGTCCAGCCTCCGCCGACGTCACCGAGGATCCAGGCATAGACGCGCTGGAGCTCCTCCACCTTGAGCTGCTGCAGGAACGTCTGGATGGCGGTGAGGAAGGACGAGACCGCCACGCCCGCGAGGACCAGGGTCGCGGTGCCGCCGCCCCGGCCCGCCACGTTGCCCAGCGCGTAGGCGAGCAGGACGCCGCCGACGGCCCCGGCGAAGGCCGCGGCCGGGACGAGGAGTGCCTGGTTGTCGCCCTTCATGAACACGATCGCCACCGTCGTCGTGAGACCGGCGCCCGCGGCGGCTCCCAGCAGGTAGGGGTCGGCCAGCGGGTTGCGGAAGACCCCCTGGTACCCGGCGCCCGCGATGGCCAGCAGCCCGCCGACGATCGCGGCGAGCAGGACCCGGGGCAACCTCAGCTCGAACAGCAGCCCCTGCTCGACAGGGGTCAGTCCCGAGTCGACCGAGACGAACGGCAGCCAGTCGAGCAGTTGCAGCACCACCCGCCCCGGCCCGATGTCCGCCGCGCCGGCCAGCAGACCCGCGAGCATGACCGCCAGCAGGACGCCCACGGCCACCGGCCACACCGCCGGGCCCAGCCGGGGCGCCCTCCGCCCCTGGGCAGCGGTGGAGGCGGGGCGAGAAAGATCCCTCAATTAGCCGGCCACGGCCTTCCGTACGGCGTCGCCGACCTGCTTGGCGAGGTCCACGACGCGCGGGCCCCAGCGGGAGGCGACGGCGTCGTCGAGGGCGATGACCTGGTCGTTCTTGACGGCGGAGAGCTTGGACCAGCCGGGGCGCTTGGCGATGGTGTCCCTGGACTGGGCACAACACTTGGTGTCGGCCAGGAAGACCAGATCCGGGTCGGCCTGGGCGACGAACTCGGCGGAGAGCTTGGGGTAGCCGCCGGCCGCGTCAGGCGCCTTGTCGGCGATGTTGGTCAGGCCGAACAGCCCGTAGATCTGGCCGATGAAGGTGCCGGACGTGGCCGCGTAGGGCGTGACGTCCAGCTCGTGGTAGTAGGTGAGCTTGTTGTCCTTCGGCGCGGCGGCCGCGAGCTCCTCCATCTGCTTCCTCATGCCGGCCACGACCTCGTCCGCCTTGGCCTTGTTGCCGGTGGCCGCGCCGAGGTCGGCGATCTGGTCGTAGGCCTCGTCGAGCTTGGTGGCCGCGGGCTCCAGCAGCACCGGAACGCCGACCTTCTTCAGCTCGGAGACCACGTCGTCGAGGTCGTTGGCGAGCACGATGAGATCGGGTTTCCTGGCGAGGATCGCCTCCACGTTCGGCTTGAAGCCGGACAGGTCGCTCTTCGGCGCCTCGGCGGGGTAGTCCGACTGGTCGTCCACCGCGACGACCTGGGGTCCGGCGCCGATGGCGAACAGGCTCTCGGTGGCGGTGGGCGACAGTGACACGATCCGCCCGGGCTTCTGGGTGAGGACGACGGAGCCGTTGCCCGCCTCGACCGTGACGGGGAATCCCGCCGCCGTGGCGGGTGCCGCGGTCGCGGGGGCCGCGCTCGGGGAGGCGGTGGTGGAGCTCTGACCGCATCCTGCCAGGGCTAGCACGCCGAGCAGCGCGCCTGCGAAGGCGGTACGTACGGGCCTCACGTGAGGTCCTTTCGGTTACCGGAAGAAAGAGACCCGCAAAAAGGACGGATCACCCTTTTCCGCGAGGGTTGACGGCGTCGGCGCAGCGGAGGCGACCTGGCTCGATCCGGGGGGATCATGACAGTTGCGGGACAGCGCCGGACTCACACCGGACTTCGCTACGCGCTGCGCGTCGGATAGACGCTATCAATTCACCCGAACACTCCAGCATCAAGGGCTTCCGGCCGGCCCCTCCGCCCAAGGGGCCGGCCGGAATCGCGCAAGACTCCGCGCGATGGCGATCGGTTTGCCTCCGTCTCGCGCATGCGGATCAACCCGCGCCTCCACCTCACGCGCGCAGATCAATCCTCCCCCGTCTCACACATACGGCTCAATCCGCCTCCGCCTCGCGCGTGCAATACGCGCCGAGGCCGCCTTCGAGCACGTCGAAGGCGTGCTCCGCGTTCGCGACGGCGTCCGGATAAACGGCATCGGCGGACTCTCCGTCCAGGAGACGCCGCACGTTTTCCGCCACGAGCACGTTTCGGACACTCAGGATCTGTGCGGCCGCGACGCGGGCGGTGATGTCCGCCGCCTGCGTCTGCCCGGCGAACTCCCGCGCCAGGAAATCCTCGCTGCGGGCGAAGAAGGCGTAGACGCGCTGCGTCAAGGAGGGAGTGACGCGGACGAGCCGCTGGACGTTGAGCACCGCCGGGTTGTCGTTGAGGCCGGTCGCCGCGTCACGAGCGGCCAGCGCGGCGAGGAAATGACGGCGGAGGGCCGTGATCGCCGACTCTCCGACCGCCCGATCTCTGACGATCCGGGCCGACTCGTCCACGTGCTCCTCCATCGGAGCTGTGACCAGGTCTTCCTTGGTCGGGAAGTAATTGAAGACGGTCTTCTTGGAGACATCGATGGCCGCCGCGATCTCCGCCACGGAGACGTTGTCGAAGCCTCGCTCCACGAACAGGTCGATCGCGGTTTGCCACAGAGAGTGGCGGGTCTGAAGCTTCTTGCGCTCGCGCAGACGGAGTTCCTCGGTCATACACACAAATATACCAGGTGAAAAAATCGTCTCAGGGGAAATGTTGTCTTGGTGTAAGATTCTTCCTATAGTCGTGACCGTGACGAACACCCAGGAGACCTCCATGACCGAGAGCACCGAAACGGCGGTCCTCCCGCCCCGGTCCGAGCTCACCGCCACACGCCTCAGCCGGCCCTGGCTGACCTGGACCGTTTTCGCCGTCACAGCGATGACCACGCTCGCAGGTCTGCTCTCTCCCGCGGCGAGAGCTGCGGTGAGCAGAACTCCGGGTTTCTTCGACGGCCAGTGGTGGCGGTTGATCAGTCCCATATTGATCAACCCGGAGGGCTGGTATCAGATCGTCTTCAACGCCGCCGCGCTGCTCGTCCTCGGCACGGTCGCCGAGCGGGTCTACGGCCGGATTCGCTGGACCGCCCTGTATCTGACGGGAGCGCTCGCGGGGGAGATCTTCAGCTACGCGACGGGCAACTACAGCGCGGGATCATCCGTCGCCATCGCGGGTCTGCTCGGCGGGCTCACCGCCTGGGTGATCCTCGGTCACTCCCGACTGCCCGCCGGGCCTCGCGTAGGAGCTGCCACGCTGTTGGCCGGGGCGGCGTTCCTCGTGGTGATCGGTGACGAACACGGCGCGCCGATCCTCGTCGGATTCGCGCTGGGCTCGCTCATGCTCCGGCACGCACGCCGTACGGGAAGCCCGATCCCCACCGCGAAGCAGGTCGACCCCCACTCCTAGTCAGGCGCCATCGCCTACTTGAGCTGCTCCTCCGCGGCGGCGATGATCTCCTGGAGGTGCAGGCCGTGCGCGGCGTCGAGGGGATGCCCGCCGCCGCGCCGTACGGTCATCGCGAACTCGGCGAGCATGAGGGAGAAGACGTCGTCGCCGAGTTGGGTGTCGTTGATGGACTCCCGGCCCAGGCGGCCGTAGATTCCCACGTTGGAGGGCGGTAGCTCGCCGGGCACGCTCAGGCACAGCGAGGCCTCGCTGACCGCGCCGGTCTCGTGCTCCAGCAGCAGGCCGACCCAGCCCAGCGGGTTGCCGTGGGCACGGACCCCGGTGACCCTGCCGAGTGAGGCCTCCAGAAGGTCGATCATGTGCGGACCGACGTCGAGGATCGCCCCGCGCTCCAGCCGCCACGGGGTGGCGAAGGCTCCGCCGAGCATGGCTCCGGTGATGTTGGCCGCGTGCCCGCCGAAAGGCTCGATGGCCGAGACCCTCGCCAGGAACGCGCGGGTCGCCGCGGAGTAACGCCAGGTGAGGACCATCTGGGAGGCCACGCCCGCCTCGGCGACGGCTTCGGCCAGCCGCCGGGCGCCGTCCAGGTCGGCCGCGAGCGGTTTCTCCAGCAGCAGGGCCTTGCCCGCCTTGGCGGCGAGCACGCCGAGTTCGGCCTGCACGGCGGGCGGCACCGAGAAGGCGACCGCCTCGCAGTTGTCGAACAGTTCCTCGATCCGCTCGAAGACCGGGGCCCCGAACCTCATCGCCGCCTCGGGCCGCCGTGCCCACACCCCGGCCAGACGCGTGTCCGGTCCGGCCGCCAGCCTCGGTGCGTGCACCATCTCAGCCCACGGCCCCGCGCCCACCAGACCCACAGATATCGTCACGGGTTCAGTTTCTCACGCTCCCGTGCTCCGATCGTGTGCCCGGGGGGCGGTCCCGTGCCGCCGAGCAGCGGGCCGCGTACGATCTCGCGGGCCGTTGACGGATCGGTACCCGCCGTACCGGCATGATGGCCTCACCATGAATCAGATGATTTTGCTGCGACACGGCGAGACCGAGTGGAGCAGGAACGGCCGCCACACCGGTCGCACCGACCTGCCGCTCACCGACAGGGGCGAGGATCAGGCGCGGGCGCTCGCCCCACTGGTCGAGGGCCGGGCCTTCGACCTGGTCCTGGTCAGTCCGGCTCTGCGAGCCCGGAGGACGGCCGAGCTCGCCGGACTGAAGGCGTACGAGACGGATCCCGACCTGTGGGAGTGGGACTACGGCGGTTACGAGGGCATCACCACCGACACGATCCGCGAGACCCGTCCCGGCTGGTACCTCTGGCGTGACGGGGTCGTCCCCGGCGACGCCGATCATCCCGGCGAGAGCGCGGAGAAGGTCGGCGCCCGCGCCGACCGGGTGATCGCCCGCGCCAGGGCCGCCGAGGGCGACGTCGTCCTGGTCGCCCACGGACACTTCCTGCGGGTGCTGTGCGCCCGATGGCTCGAACTGCCCCCCGAGGACGGCCGGCTCTTCCGCCTGGACACCGGCACCTACTCCCGGCTGGGCTTCGAACACGCCGAACCGGTCGTCCTCACCTGGAACGCCCCCGTCTGAACCTGAGCACGTTGTTCGTCCACGTCGATCGGCGGTTCACCCGCCGCGCGGAGACCGCCTCCTCGCCGGAGCCGGCGACCGGTCGTCGACCGGCCGGGGAGGCGCGTGCCGTACGGCGCGGTCCGGCTCGGTACAGCGCGGGATCCGGCTCGGTACAGTGCGGGGTCCGGCTCAGACGGCCGGGGCCGCAGGCTGCGGACCGCGGCCGGTAAGCCATTCGATGACTTCGCGATGGCCGTGACGCGCGTCCTCGAAGTGGCCCCAGCGCCAGTAACGAGGCTGGTCACGCACTCCGGTGACCCATGTCCGATAGGACACCGGAGTGATCGTGCCGTCCTTGGCGGCCGCCGAGGCCACGCCGTAGGTACGGATGACGACGCGGCCGCCCGGGGCGAGCAGTACGTCATCGGCCACCGGGTACAAAGTCATTTGATCGAGCACGGTTCGAGCCCCCAATCGCTGTGGCCTCAAACACTTCCCCACCGCCCGACTCCCCCGGTTACGCCACCGGCGCGCCACGGTTAACCCGATGCGCCGGAGGTAAAAACGGTGTTACACCGTCAGCCCGTCGAACTCCCCGTCCTTCACCCCGAGTACGAGGGCACGAATCTCGTCACGCGTGTAGATCAAGGCTGGCCCCTCCGGAAAACGGGAGTTACGGACCGCGATACTGCCGTCCGGCAGCTCGGCTAGCTCGACACAGTTGCCCTGAGAGTTGCTGTACCGGCTCTTGCGCCAGCTGGCCCCCGTAAGGTCAGTGGCAGGCATGCCGTTGTAGGTCTGCTCCATTTACATCTCTCTGAGAAGGTCGCCGAGGATCTCGGCGGTGCCCCCAGGCGTGGTGCTTTCCACGCACAACTGCTCCATGGCCGTGAGGTATGGATCGATGTCCTCACGTTTGTCCAGGTAGAGGGCACCCCAGAGCTGCTCGACATAGACGATGTCCGATAGATCGGACTCGAGAAATCGCAAGATGCTGAACGCACCACCCTCGGCCGCGTGCATGCCGGACCGAAAGGGCATCACCTGAAGGGTGATGTTGGGCAGCGTGGACACTTCCAGCAGGTGCTGAATCTGCTCACGCATGATCTCCCTACCTCCGATGGGACGCTTCAGGGCCGCCTCGTCGATGACCGCCCACAGCCGCGGGCCGTCCTTCTTCGTCAGGCGATCCTGCCGTTGCATACGCATATGCACACGACGCTCGATCTCCGCCTCGGGCACGTCCGGGTGGCCCAGCCGGATCACGGTGCGCGCGTAGGCGGACGTCTGCAACAGGCCGGGAATGAACTGCACCTCATAGGTGCGGATCACGCTCGTCGCCTCCTCCAGCCCCACGTAGGTGGTGAACCAGTTCGGCAACAGGTCACCGTACTTGTGCCACCAGCCGGGGGTGTTCGCCTCGCGGACCATCTCCAGCAGGCCGCGCCGTTCCGCGTCGTCGAGCACGCCGTACAGGGTGAGCAGGTCTTCCACGTCTCGCGTCTTGAAACCGACACGGCCGAGCTCCATCCGGCTGATCTTGGACTCGGAGGCGCGGATGTGGAATCCGGCCACCTCACGAGTGAGATCCTTCTCCTCACGCAGGCGGCGCAGACTCGCGCCGAGCATGATGCGCCGAACGGTGGAACCGGTACCGGGCGGATCCATGGACACGTGGTGCTCCTCGCTCGCTTTCCTGATCGACAGTCTGTCACTTTGCGGCACAAGGTTAGCGAGCCGCGAACAAGATCCCCTTTCATTACGAATTGTCGAACTAGTCGGTAACCGTAGCGGTTGCACAGACCTTATGCACGTGCATTCGCCCTTGCACCTGCACGGGAGTTTGCACCATGATTGCGGCTGTGCAGTCCGCCCAAACCGCGCCCCCTCGATCGTCAACCTCATGGACAGCGCTCGACTGGTGGCCCCCAGTCGGGTGGTGGCCTGAGGCGGCGCGTGACCTTGTCTCCGGGTCCTCCGCCACGGCAAGCGCCACGTTCGTGCTCCCGCCACACGCCGAGTCCGTCCACTCCGCCCGCAGCTTCGCGACGGGCACGCTCACCGGCTGGAAGCTCGACGAGCTGAGCGACAACATGGAGCTGGTCGTCTCCGAGCTGGCCACCAACGCCTTCAGGCACGGCCTGCGACTGGCCGAGTCGCGTGCCAGAGAGCCGATCAGGCTCTCCCTGATCCGCAGGAACGGTCTGGTCGCCTGCACGCTCAACGACCCCGGGGCCGGTTTCCCCGCGCTGCGCGACCCGGCGCCCCTCGACATCGGCGGACTCGGACTGCACATCGTCGAGTCGCTGAGCCTCCGCTGGGGCTGGGCACCGCTGGCGCCGTACGGCAAGATCGTATGGGCGGTCCTGCGACCCGACCTTCCCGAGGAGTAGGGCCCTCGACAACGTCCGGTCTCGACCTCCGCAACCGAACCTTTCCCGAACGGCGCCGCCTCTTCCCCTCATCTGGCGCCGATCGGTCCCGGGACCCGCCACCCCTCCCCGGCGGTCCCGGGACCGATCAGAAGCGGGCCGGCGATGTGGTAACGCATTGCATTCTGCGCGGTGCATGCCGTCGGAGATGCCCTCTGCATTACCGTGGATGCTTACGGCTCACGGAGAGTCCCCGCGCGAGATTCCTGAAAGAGCTACGAGATGGACGATCACCTGCTCGGATGGTTGAAAACCCTCGACGAAGAACGGCTCGCCCGAGTTCTGGCCAACCGGCTGGACGCCCTCGCCCCACCGTGGCCGCGCCGTCTGGACACCCTGGCGCAGCGGCTGGGCAACGGTTTCGCGGTGATGGAGGTCATGCGCGGGCTGCCGCTGCCGTCCCTGGAGGTGGCGCAGGCGTCACTGGCCCTCGGCGACCGGGTCTCCCCCCGGGAGGTCGCCCGGTTCATGGGCGTGCCGGAGGCCGAGGTGACGCCGTGGCTCGACCAGCTGTTCGACCACGCCCTCGCCTGGCCGGACGACGAAGGACGGATCCGCGTGGCCGGCGGGGTCGCCCGCTGGTGGACGGCCCCCTGCGGGCTCGGCGAGCCGCTCACCCACTACCTGAACTCCTGGACCGTCAGCGCCGACGCCCTGCGCGGGCTCGCCCGGACGCTCGGCCTGCCGAACGGCCCCAAACGCCGCACGATCGCCAGGGTCGCCGAGATCCTCTCCGACCCCGAGCAGGTGACCGCCCTGGTGGAGCGGGCCCCTGAGGGCACGAGGCGGCTCCTGGAGGAGTTCGCCTGGGACGGCCCGGTCCGCACCGTCGACGGCGGCAGGTTCGTCGTTCCCGGCGCCCCCGAGAAGTGGGCCGCCGACCACGGGCTGATCTTCCGCCCGAGCTGGAACGTGGCCGAGATGCCCCGGGAGGTGTCCCTCGCGCTGCGCGGCCCCGACTACCACCCGCCCTTCACCCCCGGCCCGCCCGACCTCGGCACGATCCCGGTGGATCCCGAGGCCGTGGACCACCTGATGACGCTGGCCGCCCCGCACGTGGTCGAGCGCTGCGCCGCGATGCTGGAGAACACCGCCAAGGTCCCGCTGCCTCTGCTCAAGGCGGGAGGGGTGGGCGTGCGCGAGGTCCGGCGGGTGGCCAAGGACACCGGCTGCGACGAGGACGAGACCCGGCTGCTGCTGGAGATCTGCGCGGTGGCCCGGCTGCTGGCCTGGGACGACTCGGCCGGCGGCCTGGTGCCCACCGAGAAGTTCGACCGCTGGCGGCTGGACGACGCGTCCGCCAGGCTCCGGGTGCTGCTGTCGGCGTGGTGGCGCATGGAACGCTCGTCGCTCCGCAGGACCGACGGCAAGTACGGCACCGTCCTGGGCGACGACCCGGCGGGAGCGGCGGTCGCCCGGGCGAGGCGGGCCGTGCTCGCCGTACTGGCCCGGCTGCCCGCCAACACGGCCTGCACCGACCGGGCGGGCCTGGCCGGCGCCGCGCACTGGCACGCCCCCCTGCTCGACCAGTCGCTGCTGGCCGAGTGCGCCCCCGCCGTGCTCGAGGAGGCCCGGATGCTCGGGCTGGTCGCCCTCGACACGATCACCGACCTCGGCCGCGCGCTGGCCGGCCTGGACGCCGCCGCCGGCGACGAGACCGACGACTCCACCCCGCTCGTGGAGAACGACCCCGCGCTGATGGAGTGCTCGATCCGGGCGCTGGCCAGCGTACGGCGGAGCGCGCTGTTCGGCGCCGACCTCACCGCCGTGGTGACCGGGCCGCCCGCCGGCGAACTCGCCGAGCTGCTGGACCGGGCCGCCGAGCGCGAATCCCGCGGCGCGGCCTCGGTGTGGCGGTTCACCCCGGCGAGCGTGCGCCGCGCCATGGACGCCGGGCACACCGCCGACAGCCTGCTGGCGGACCTCGCCGAGGTGGGCGCGGTGCCGCAGCCGCTCGACTATCTGGTGCGCGACGTGGCCAGACGGCACGGCGAGGTCACCGTGACCACGGTCGCCTGCATCGTGCAGGCCTCCGACCCGGTGCTGCTGTCCGAGATCGCCGGGCACCGGCGGCTGGCCAGGCTGGGCCTGCGGCTGCTGGCGCCGACCGTGCTGGCCAGCGCGATGCCCGCCGACAAGACCCTCGCCGCGCTCAGGGAGAACGGCTACGCCCCGGTGCCGATCGCGGACACCGGGGAGATCACCATCCGCCGCGCCCGGATCGAGGAGCCCCAGAACGGGCGGCTGATCCTGCTACCGGGAGGCCGGGTGGCCGAACTGGAGCAGCCGCCGCACCTGATGGTCGAGCCGCCGCCGGACCCGCGAGAGCACGCCAGCCGCCTGCTCACCTCCGAGCACGACGCCACCCAGCAGAACGGCAGGACCTGGGCGGTCATCGGCCGTATGGCCTCCCGGCTGCCGACCGCCCAGCAGTCCCTGCTCGGCTTCGTGGTCGACCGCGGCGTGCGGGCCGCGATCACGCTGGCCGACGGCCTGACCGCCACCATCAGCCACGGCGAGCTGCGCAGCGGCGTGCTCGACGCGTGGTGCGAGGAGGCCGGAGACTACCTGGAGTTCCCGCTGGCCGACATCGTCGAGGTCCGCGGCACCTACGCCTGACGTCTCAGCGGAGGCTCTCGCTGCTCGACGGGGAAACCTCCGGGGAGCCGGCGCCCTGACGGGCACGATGCCAGCTCACCGCCGCGAGGACCCCCATCAGGCTGCCAGCCACTCCCGCGAGCACGAGTGTCAGGGAGACGCCGACGTGGTCGGCGAGCACCCCTCCGAGGATCATGCCCGCTCCCTGCACCGCCACGAGTACCGATGACGCCAGACCCAGCACCTGACCTCGCCGCTCGCGTGGCGCGATCCTGACGAACTCGGCGTTGGCGGTCACCTGGTAGGCGCTCAGCACACCCACGAGGGTCCACAGGATCAGCGACGGGACAAAGCCCGGGAACAGCGCGGAGAAGACGAGGGGGACGCTGGAGGCGATGGCGAGCGGTCCCATCGACCGCAGCCTCAGGTCGGGGGGAACGAACCGGGTGATCAGGAAGACCCCCACCACATTGCCCACCGGCATGACGGCCATGAGCAGTCCGACCTCCGCGGTGCCCAACCCCAGCTCCGCGGCGTACGGCGCGGCCAGGACCTCGGGAACCACGTAGAACCCGGCGAGCAGTGCGAGCGCGAGCAGGCTCCGCAGCCGAGGGCTGCCCAGGATGAGCCGAGCCCCTCCGTCCGGATCCCTGAACCGGGGCCACCACCTGTCCCCGGGTTCCGTGAGACGCGCGGCAGGACTGTGGGGCAGGCCCCATCTGATGATCAGCGCCATCAGCGCGAAGGCGACGGCGTTGAGGAACAGGGTGCCGCTCGTCCCGATGGCGCCCACCAGCACGCCCCCGGCGGCGAACGCGACAAGGCTGACGATCTGACCCGTGAGGACGATGGCGGCCAGACCCGTCGAGTAGGCCTCGCCGGTCAGCATGTCCGGAAGCAGCGCCATCTGCGCCGCCTTGGCGGGCGACTCGATCATCTGGACGACGAACACCAGAACGCAGAGGATCCACAGCGGTATCCCCGGAATCGCGATCAGCGCGACGAGACCCGCGCGCGAGAGGGCGCACACGACCAGCAGTTCACGACGTGGATACCGATCGGCCAGCCCTCCCAGAAACGACCCCCCGATGATGGCCGGCAGCAGGGTCAGCGCGTAGACCAGGGCCGTGACGGCGGGTGACCCCGTCCGCTGATAGGCGAGCACGGCCAAGGCGACCCGCGCGAGCTGGGTCCCACCTCGCGACAACACCACGGCGAACCACAGCGCCCGGAATTCGGCCACACGGAAAACCTCGCCATACGTCCCCGGACGAGTTTCGCCGGCCATTCGTTTCCTTCCGAATTCACAGGGGTCGGTGGCGCACGCCAAGCGCACGCCACCGACCCTTTGAACGACTGTCACTCCTCGCCGGATTTTGTCGACTCCCGTAGGCGACAAAACGTATCCACGACAAGGAGGTTGATGTCATGAGCGACTAATCTCCGGTCGAGATCCAGGGGATTATGCGTGAACACCCTTCTCGACCTGATGGCGCGAGCCGCGCCTCCGGCGGAACACCGGAACCTAGTACCATTCGATCGATCGATGGTTACGCATGGAAGACCTCCCTCCTCGACTCGAGGGAACACCGAAATCTAGCCCCACTCGAATCCCCCGCGAACGCGCATGAGACACCTCCTTCCCCACGTCGACCGAACGAACGTCTCCGCGAGCCAACGCGGCTAGTCCCAGGTCCAACCTCGGCGAACGCTCATAAGGCACCCCCTCTCCCACTTCGATCGCATGAACGTCTCCGCGAAACACCGCGGCCTAAGTCCAGTCGAATCCTCGGCGAACGCGCATGGAAAACCCCCTCTCCCACTCCGACCACACGGATACCCACCGCGAAACACCACGGCCTAAGCCCAGTCGAATCCTCGGCCAACGCGCATGAGAAACCCCCTCTCCCACTCCGACCACACGGATACCCACCGCGAAACACCACGGCCTAAGCCCAGTCGTACCCTCGGCCAACGCGCATGAGAAACCCCCTCTCCCACTCCGACCACATGGACACCCACCGCGAAACGCCGCGGCCTAATTCCAGCCGTAACTTGAGCAGTTGGGTATGAGACACCTCCCCGTCACACCGAGGACGCGAACCGCATCCCGTAAAACGCCCCGTGCTCAGCCCCGATCCCAAGCCGAGAAGTCGTTCATGAGAGACCCCATCTCAATCCGACGACACGAACATACCTCTGGTGGAATATCGTGGTCTAGACCCATAGGAAATTTCAATGGTCACGCCCAGGGCACCTTCCCATTCGGCTCTACGACGCGAAATCCATCTCCGGCGGAATCCAATGTTCGCCCGGTCCGCGCCTAACTTTCCGCGTCAAAATCTATGACAGGCGGCAAGGCGCGCCGGGGCCTCCGGGGTCGCGCGCCTCTCTTACCCGAGGCCGCGCGTCAAGCACGAGGTGAGAACGGTCAACGGCATTCGGCGACCGGTCCGGGCCGCCGAGGTGAGCCGAACACGTCCGTAATTCAAACGCCCACCGTCATCGACGTTCGCGCATCGTGGAGCGGCGGTTTCCCGCGCGCTCCGCGAACGCGAACACGGCCCCACGATCGATTCGATCGTGGGGCCGTACGCCTTGCCCGGGTGTTCAGACTCTCGCCCCGCAGCGGCGCAGGGTGAGCAGGGCGAGCACCCTGGTCACGTCCCGGAGCTCGCGCAGGTCGACCTGCTCGCGCGGAGCGTGGGCGAAACGCACGTCACCCGGGCCGTAGTGCAGGGCCGGGATGCCGCCGGCCGCGTAGAGACGCAGATCGCTCCCGTACGGCGCGGCGGCCTCGGCCGGGTGGGAGCCGGTGACCTCGGCCACCGCCGTGGCCACCTCGCCCAGCAGCGCGTGTCCCGCGGGCAGCCGCCCGCTCGCGAACTGGCCGCCGGGCCAGGTGACGACCGGGGGATGCTCGCGCAGCCAGGGATGACCGAGTTCGGCGATCACGGTCTCCAGAGCCAGTCGGGCCTGCGCCGGATCCTCGTCCAGGCGCACGCCGAGCCGTCCCTCCGCGACGAGAAGGTCCGGCACGCTGCTGGCCCAGTCGCCCGCGCGGACCGTACCGATCTCGATCGGGTAGGGCATCGGGTTGCCGTCGAAGACCGGGTCCGGGTCGCGGTTGCGGTCGGCCTCCAGCCGCCTGATCGCCTCGAAGACCGGCCAGAAGACCTCCAGGGCGTTGACCCCCTCGTAGCGGGTGGCGCCGTGGGCCGCCCGCCCGGCGACCTCGATCCGGAACGTCAGCGCGCCCGCCGTCGCGGCGATGATCGCCCCGCTGGTCGGCTCGGCGATCACCGCGGCCTCGCCCCGGTGACCGCGGGCCAGGGTGGCGAACGCGCCCAGGCCGCCGTCCTCCTCCCCCACCACGCAGTGCACGGCCAGCGGTCGCGCCAGCCGTACCCCCGCCTTGGAGAGAGCGGCGACGACGGCGAGGTTCGCCGCGAGACCGGCCTTCATGTCGCAGGCACCCCTGCCGTGCAGGACGTCTCCGCTGATCCGGGCGGCGAAGGGGTCCGTCTCCCACTTGGCGAGGTCTCCGGTCGGCACCACGTCCGCGTGCCCCTGCAGAACGAGCGCGGGCTCTCCCTCGCCCTCCGTGACACCGACCACGCCGTACCCCTCGGTGCGCGGGGACTCGGTGCCGGGAAAACCGGGAGCCGCCCGGAGCGCGTCGAGGTCGAGCTTCCAGACGTCCACGTCCAGACCCGCCTCGACGAGCAGCCGGGCGCAGCGGTGCTGCAGGTCCGACTCGGCGTCGGTGCCGGTCACGCTCGGCACCCGCACCAGGTCGGCCAGCAGCCGCACCGTCCCCGCCTCGTCGAGGGCGTCCAGCACCCTCGCTTCGATCGCCTCGTTCTGCGGCATTCCTCTAGCCTTCCAGGGCCACTCGGCGGGCCAGGCCCAGGGGAAGGCCGCCGGAACCGGCCAGGTTGTCGTGGAACGTGCGCAGATCGCCGCGGCCCATGGCCATGTAGTCGTCGCGGATGCGGTCGATCTCCAGCGCGCCGGTCAGGTAGGAGGGGGCCTGGGTGGGCCAGGCGCAGTAACGGTTGACCTCGCCCTTGGCGGTGCCGGGGGTGAGCGAGGACTTGGTCGTCATGAAGTGCTCGGCCTCCTCGACGGTCATCTCACCGCAGTGCAGCGAGACGTCCACGATGATGCGGGCCGCCCGGAAGAGGCGGAACTCCAGGTGGGCGAGCTCCTGGGCGGGGGTGGTGAAGTAGCCCTGCTCCCGCATGACCTTCTCCACGTAGAGGGCCCAGCCCTCGGAGAAGTACGGCGTGCGGAACAGCTGGCGGGCCCGGCGCGGGTTGCCCGCCATCCAGGACAGGTGCCAGTGGTGGCCGGGATAGGCCTCGTGAACGGCGATGGAGGGCATCTGCGCCCTGGCGTTGGTGCGCAGCCGCTGGCGGACCTGCTCCTCGGTGAAGGAGTCGGGGGTGAACGGCACGAAGAAGTGCCCGACCCTGGAGGCGGACAGGGGCGGCGGCTGCATGTAGGAGGCGACGGCGAGGATGGGCCGCTGGAACTCCGGCGACGGCACCACCCGGCACTCCTCGCCCTCGGCGAACGTCACCAGGCCGCGCTCGCGCACGAACTCCCGGGCCCGCTCGGTCTCGGCCTCGTACTCGGCCCGCATGTCCTCCAGGGTCGCGGCGTGGTCGTCCTGGAGCTCGGTGATGGCCGCGTGCCAGTCGTCGGAGCCGCCGGTCAGCCGCACGGCGACCTCGCGCATCCGCGCGTCCAGCTCGTCGTAGGCGGCCTGGCCGCGCTTGAGCAGCTCGTCGGCGCCGTAGCCGAGCATCTCCCGCTCGCGCAGCAGGGTGGAGTAGAGCTCCTCCCCCATCCGCCAGGTGCCGGTGGCCTCGAAGCCGTCGAGGAACTCCACCAGCTCGTCGAAGGCCGCCGCCGCGGGCTCGGCCGCCGCCGCCAGCCGGGCGCGCAGGGCCTCGTCGGCGACCTGGCCGGGAATGGTCTCGGTGAGGAAACGCCGGGCCGTCCGCGCCTGGCCGAGCCCTCGCTCGATCAGCAGCGGGGCCGCCAGGGCGGGGTCGAGGTTCGTACGGCAGGCCGCGAGGACGTCCGGCACCTCGGCCAGCCGTGCGACGGCCGCCTCGACGCGTTCGGCCTCGGAGGACAGCTGGTGGATGAACGGGCCGAACATCGAGGAGAAGATCGTCCCCACGTAGACGGACGGGTCGCGCCGCCAGGCGGGCCAGACCTCGTAGGCGAGTCCACCGCGCAGCGCGGACATGACGAGCTCACGGTCGATCTCGTCTTCAAAGGACTCGGGGTCACCCTGCCCATCGCCTCCCACGGCCTGAAGCCGCTCCAGCCAGTGCCGTGACTCCCGCTCCCTGGCGAGGATGCCCGCCTCGGTGAAGTCACCGAGGGTCCTGTCATAGCCTTCCGCGCCGGCGAGGGTCGCGTGGACGGGGTTCGCCTTCAGGTACCAGTCGAGAAAGTCGTTCACAAGCTCAGCAGACGTCATAGCGGCCGATCCTACTCGGCACGCCACATCAGATGTTGATCATCAAATTTCGTGACGTCACCGACGAAACCGGATTCCGGCGGGTGATCTCACCCGCCCCGGCCCCGGAACCGGCGCTCTCCACGGCCTTGCGGAAGCCGGGCGACCGGTTACGGGGACGTCCGGCCACGGGGATCAGCCGGTGCGGCTCCCCCGTTCCCATAAACTTCATTCTGTGGGTGACCCGAAGTTCGAGATCCAGATGCTCCACGACCGTGTCATGGTGAAAGCCGAGCAGGAGTCGGAGGAGCGACGCAGCACGGCGGGCATCGTCATCCCGGCGACGGTGAAAATGGCCAACAGGCTCGTCTGGGGCGAGGTCTGCGGCGCGGGCCAGAACGCCCGTTCGGTCAAGGTCGGCGACAAGGTCCTGTTCAATCCCGAGGAGCAGTACGAGGTCGAGGTCCACGGCCAGCTCTACCTGATCATGCGCGAGCGCGACCTGCACGCCATCGCCACCCCGCAGACCGACAACGGCACCGGCCTGTACCTGTGACGGGCCGGCTCACCCGCTGACGCCCGCGGGCCGCCTCTCGCGAGTGCCCGGCGCCTCGCCGTCGAACGGGAGGCGGAGCCGCCGTCGGCCCTTCCACCGGCCCGCAGGTCCGGCGGTCATCTGCGGGTGTAGCTGAGATAGATCCTGTTGTTCCAGTCGGCGGTGGAGATGTCGGCCAGCGCCCGCACGACCTTGCCCTTGAGGTCGACCAGCACGGCCCTGTACGCGCTCCCGTTGGGGACGACCGCGATGACGTGCTTCTCGTCCCACCAGCCCCAGAGGGTCTTGGGCCGGAGGTTCGGCACCTTGGCGGCGAGCTTGCCGGAGGTCCGGTCCCAGACGCACACGTGCTCTGTGTAGGTGGAGGGGCACCACGTCATCAACCCGCGGCCGGAGGGCGAGAAGGCGTCCTCGCCTCCCGCGGGCCGGCCCGTCTTCGCCAGCGTGCGCCGGACCTGGCCGCTCTGGCGGTAGAAGCGGGTCCCGCCCCGGTATTCGGCGATCACGTCGGTGTCGTCGGAGCTCCACCGGAACCTCGCGGCCTTGTCCACCCCCGCCACGATCACCGTTCGGGCGGTCTTCGCCGCCACGTCGACGACCACGAACCCGGCGGTCTCCCAGGCCGTGCCGTTCTTCCTCTCGACGGTCATGACGGCTTTCTTCGCGTCGCGCGTCCAATGGACGTACTGCGCGACGAGCGGCTTCTTGACGGTCCGGATCCTGGTGCCCCTGCCCGTCGCCGGATCGACCAGGGCGACCGAGTCGTAGCCGTCTCTGTAGGAGGTGGGGACCGCGAGGGCCATGGCCCCCTTGGGCGCGACCGTGATCTCCTTGTAGGAGGCCTGCTTCGTGAATCCCTTGCTTCCGCGCACATAGGCCGACGTGCCGAACGTGTAGGAGGTCACCCTGACCGGGTCGGCCGGATTCTCCCGCGCGGTCACCCGGGTGCCGGGCAGCACGACGTCCGCGGACGCGGCGTACGCGACCGGAGTGGTCGTCACGACCATGGAGGCCGCGACGACCGAACAACACAGCAGTCGACGAATCCCAGGAGACACAGGCACGGCGGAATACTAAGCCGGAAATCCCCCCAAGATCGTGATCTAGAACAAATCAGTTGGAAAAGGGTAGACTCTGCCCGGCCGATCTATCCGGCCGTAACCTCAACGACCTCTCGTCCGAAACCGATCGCGCCCTTCCGGGCGGCTCGAAACCGCTCGCGCGTTTCTGGACGGAACGCGGAGACAACGGCCGCCCGGACGGCATCACACGGCACGATCACGCCACTTGAGGCGGAAGTCCATGAGGAAAAATTAAATGCTGATTTCCAGAGAAAAGTCATTTGCCACGGACGAGCTCTTCGAGCTCTACAGCTCCGTCGGCTGGAGCGGCTACACCCGTGACATGGCAAAGCTCCACCGCAGCCTGAGCAATTCGCACCTGGTCGTCACCGCCCGCGACGACTCCGGCAGGCTCATCGGTCTGGCCCGGACGATTTCCGACGACGAGACCATCTGCTATCTCCAGGATCTGCTGGTGCACAGCGAATTCCAGGGCCGGGGAATCGGCCGTGCGCTTCTCGACCATTTGACGGACCGCTATTCGCACTGCACGTTCTTCCTCTTGTCCACCGACCACGAGTCGACACCGGACGGGGAGAAATCACACGCCTTTTACAGAAAGATGGGCCTGATCCCCCATCACGAGCAAGGAATGGCGGCGTTCGGACTGAAGATCATGTGATGGCGACGCCGAGGCCCGGGACGTTCCGCCGGCGTCGGTTCGGCGGACAGGTCGTCCCGGGCCTCGGCGAGGACCGACCTCGCCCGCCGTCTCCGGCTACCGCCGGTCACCGTTCGCGGTTGTCCCGCCCGCCGTCCGCCCGTCGTGCCGGATCAGGGTCCGCCGCCCAACGGCCCTCCGCATCTGCCGCATTCGACGGCCATCGTGACGCGGTGCCGCCGGTGCTCGTAGAAGCGGTGGCCGAGGGTCGCCGTGACGAGCACCCCGCCGAGCAGCACGAGCATCATCGGCCCGTATTTCTCATGTCCGATCAGGCCCATGACGAGATGGGCCATACCCGCGGCGACGATGATCGCGCCGACGTTGAGCAGTTCCTTGTTGAGCGTCCACCCCGAGGCGGATCGTTCCCGTTCCGTCTCACTCATGCCCCCAGACTCACTACCATCAGTTACAGGCCATGACGGATCGCGTCACCACGATGTAAAAGACGGAGCATCTTCCGGCGGCGGAATCGGTGTTAAGCCCAGGTGACGGGGGTCGCCCCTCGCGGGCCGCCATGAGGGCGCGCGATGGGCGAGACCGGCCCCGCCGAGCCGTTCAGGCCGGCGAGGTGAGGTCACGTGCCGCGACCGGTCCGGCTAGCCCCCGAGCCTGCGGAACGCGCGCGCCGACAGCGGCAGGAAGATCGCGATCAGCAGGAGCGGCCAGACCACCGCCATGAGCGTCGCGTTCTGCGCGATCCAGGACGCGCCTCCCCAGCCGGGATTTCCGAAGAGCTCACGGGCGGCCGTGGCCGTCGTCGAGAGCGGGTTCCACTGGGCGATCGCGCCGAGCCAGCCGGGCATGGTGGCCGGGTCGACGAACACGCTGGACAGGAAGCCGACAGGCCAGACCAGGATCTGCACGGACGTCACCACCTCGGTCCCGCCGGCGATGAGCCCGATGAAGATGCCGACCCAGAGCAGGGCGAACCGCAGCAGCAGGAGCAACCCGACGGCGGCCGTCGCTGCGGGGAGTCCCCCCTCCCAGCGCCAGCCCAGCAGCAGCCCGGTGCCGATCATGACGGCCAGCCCGACGATCGAGTTGAGCATGTCCGCGACGCACCGGCCCAGGACGACCGCGGAGGCGCTCACCGGCATCGAGCGGAATCGATCGGTCACTCCCCTGGCCGCGTCGGTGGTGACCGCCGTCATCGTGCTCTCCAGGCCGAAGAGCATGGTCATGGCGAACATGCCCGGCATCAGGAACTCGAAGTAACCGCCGCCACCGGGGACGCCGATGGCGCCGCCGAAGAGGCCGCCGAACATCAGCACGATCATGACGGGGAAGACCCATCCGACGATGACCGGGCCGGGTCGCAGGACCCAGTGGTTCAGGTCCCGGAGGGTGATGGTCCAGGCGTCCGCCAGGGCCCACCCGAACCGGGACAGCGGGGATTCGGCGGCCGGAGCGAAGGCCGCACTCGCCGGGGTCGTCGTGCTCATGCCCGCACCTCCGTGTTCAGGCCGGACCCGGCGGTCGCGGGCCGGTTCGCGACCGGGTCTCCATCGCCCGGCGGCGGGCCCGTCCGGTCGCCCGGCGCCGCCTGGTCGCCGGTCAGGTGGAGAAACACCTCGTCGAGCGTGGGGCGGCGCAAGGTGATGTCGACCGGCTCGATCCCGGCGTCCCCGAGCGCGGTGGCCATCGCGACCAGTGCCCTGGTGCGCTCGTCCACCGGGACGCTGACGCGGCGGGCCTCGGCGTCGGTGTGCACCTCTCCGGACGCGATCCTCACGGCGACGGCCTCCGTCGCGGCCACGTCCGCCGCGTCGGCGAGCACGATGTCGAGCCAGTCGCCGCCGATGGCGGACTTCAGCTCCTCGGGGGTGCCTTCGGTGACGACCCGGCCCGCCGCGAGCATCGAGATCCGATCGGCCAGCCGGTCCGCCTCCTCCAGATACTGGGTGGTGAGAAGCACGGTCGTGCCGGACCCGACCAGGTCGCGGATCGCCGTCCAGACCTCCCGCCGGCCGGACGGGTCCAGCCCGGTCGTCGGCTCGTCCACGAACAGCACCGGCGGGGTGACGATCATGCTCGCCGCGAGATCGAGCCGTCTGCGCATGCCACCGGAGTACTTGCCGACCGGCTTGCCGCCGGTGTCCGCCAGGGAGAAGCGCTCCAGCAGCTCGTCGGCACGCCTTTTCGCCTCCGCCGAGGAGAAGTGACTCAGCCTGGCGAACATCACGAGGTTCTGCCGCCCGGTGAGGATCTCGTCGACCGCCGCGTACTGGCCGACCAGCCCGATGCGCTCGCGCACCTGCCGCGGCTGTGCCTGGACGTCGAACCCCGCGACGCTCGCCCTGCCCGAGTCCAGGCGCAGGAGTGTGGACAGGATCCGGATGGCGGTGGTCTTGCCGGCGCCATTGGGCCCCAGCAGTCCGCAGACCGTACCGGCCGGTACCTGTAGATCGAACCCGTTGAGACCGGCCCCCTCCGAGGCCCCCGCATAGCTTTTGCGCACGTCCTGCGCGGCGATCGCGAACTCGACTGCCTTCACATCCACCCTTTTCCCGTCCGGCCAGGCCGGAAGATCTGCCGACATCGACTCACCCTTGAAGCGTAGACCGTACCGTACACCGTACGGCTCAGTTACGGTGGACCTGACGCCGAAGGATTTGGAGTTGTTCCCGTGGGTGGAAAGAAAGCCTCTGACGCCGATCCGGCCCGGAGCCTGGTACTGCTGTGGAGCTCGCACAGCAAGCCGGGGCGGTCCGGGCTGACGGTCCGGTCGATCGTCCTCGCGGCCATCGAGCTCGCCGACGCCGAAGGGGTCGAAGCGGTCTCCATGCGCCAGGTCGCCGACCGGCTCGAGGTCGGGACCATGTCCCTCTACACCCATGTCCCAGGCAAGGCCGAGCTGACCGACCTCATGATCGACACTGCTTTCGGGGAGCTCTACCCCGATGTGGACGCCCCGTCCGGGCAGCCCGGCGGCTGGCGGGGCGCCCTGGAGTTCATCGCCACCCGCAACTGGGACCTCTACCAGAGGCACCCCTGGATGCTGCACCTCGTCAGCGGACGCCCGGTGCTGGGCCCGAACGCCTCGCTCAAATACGAGGCCGAGCTGCGCCCGCTGGACGGCATCGGCCTGTCCGACGTCGAGATGGACTCCGTTCTGGCCCTGATCCTGACCCACGTCGAAGGCACCGCCAGGCTTCAGGCCACCATGGCGCGGACCCAGCGGGACACCGGAATGACCGATGCCGAATGGTGGGTCTCCACCGCCCCGCTGCTCGACAAGGTCATGGACGGGTCCCGGTTCCCCGTCGCCTCACGCGTCGGCCAATCGGCGGGCGAGGCGCATCAGGCGGTCTCCGACCCGGCCCACGCCCTCGACTTCGGCCTGGCCCGGATCCTGGACGGCGTCACCGCCCTGATCGCGGGCAGGGAGCGGACGTAGTCACCGCGCGAGCGTCAAGGCGGCGACCCTGGTCACCGCGCGAGCGTCAAGGCGGCGACCCTGGTCACCGCGAGGGCGTCAAGGCGGCGGCCGTGGTCACCGCAAGGGTCTCAGCGGGCGAGAAGCTTCTGGGCCTCGACGATCAGATCGATGTGGAAGGTGAGCTTCACGCCGTAGTACACGATGGCGGCGGCGGCCGCCGCGGCGACGAGGACGACCAGGATCTTGACCGTCCAGCCCCGTCGGCCGAGCCAGGCCGTCCAGCCCGCCAGGGTTCGCTTGCCGAACTCCAGGAGCCGGTTGGCCCAGTGGAACTCCGTCGCCAGGACCGCCAGACCGGCGAAGACGACGAGCCAGCCGGGGCCGGGGAAGGGCACCATGATGAGACCCGCGGCGACCAGCACGGCGCCGACGGTACCGATGGCGACCTTCAGGGTGAGCCGTCCCGCGGGGGTGGACCTGATCCTGTCGAGCCGGCGGCCCAGGCCGGACCGCCCCGAGGCGTCGTCCTTCAGGACGTCGGCGTCACCGGTTACGGATGATCTCGGGGATCCGTCCCGAGGGTCTCCCCGCCGCTTCGCCGCCTCATCCCCCAAGGTGCCGGCATCGTCGGCAACAGACGGCCCCTGGGGTCCGTCCTGAGAGTTTTCCGCTCCACCTGAGATCGCCACGCAACTCCCCCGGGCCGTTCGTTTGGTTCCAGAATAGGCCCGAACGACCTTCCTTTGCCCACTCCGGGGTACGAGTCGCGCATGTGCGACTTCCGGGGCAAGCGGCGACAAAAAGGGCTCTGACCTGCGAAAACGCGACTCCTTTCTCCGGGCTCGCCGGCGGGGGCTCATCCCGTGGTGGCGGGCTTCTCCGGGGTGAACGCCGTGGGCCGGGCCCCACCGGCCGGACGCGCCGATCCGCGGTGGCGGGCCTCCTGAAAACCCGTGGTGACGGGCCCGATGAAAAAGGACGGCCCGCCACCACTCCGGCTCGGCCCGTGGTGGCGTGCGCTCGTCAGGGCACGCCACCACCCGGGCTCAGCCGATGGTGCAGGTGACGGTGGAGGGCACTCCGTTCGTCCCGGTCCAGCTCGCGCCGAAGCCGAACGCCGTGGAGGCGCCGCCCGCCAGGTTGCCGTTCCAGCTCGCGTTCCTCACGGTGACGTCGGCACCGGTCTGGGTGTGCGCGCCGCTCCAGAGCTGAGTGATCGTCTGGCCGTTCGGGAACGACCACCTGACGGTCCAGGCGCCGATCGCCGCGGTGCCGGAGTTCCTCACCGTCACCTCGCCCTGGAAGCCTCCCTGCCAGGAGTTGGTCACCCTGTAGGCCGCGGTGCATCCGCCGCCCACGGGTCCCTGAGCGGTCCTGAAGGTGACGGGGCTGGAGGCGGTGGAGCTGTTGCCCGCGGCATCACGGGCGATCACATAGAACGAGTACGAGGTGTCCGCGCTCAACCCGGTCACGCCGAACGACGCCGAGGGCGGCGAGCCCACCTTCACATCCGTCGCACCCGCCTCCCGGTACACGTCGTAACCGCTCACCCCGACGGCGTCCGTCGACGCCGCCCACGTCAACGTGGCGCCCGAGGAAGTGATCGCCGAAGCGGCCGGGGTCCCCGGCCTCGACGGAGGCACGGTGTCGGCCGGCGGGACGACCCCGCCGTTGTCGGCGTAGAGGATGCCCCGGCCGTTGGTGCCGAGGTAGACCCGGCCGTAGACCCGGGGGTCGCCGGTGATGGCCTCGCCCGCGTTGCCGTACTGGTGCTGGTCGTCGTTGATCCTGAGCCAGGTGGCGCCCGTGTCGTCGGAGCGGAACACCCCGGTCACCCCGCCGATCGTGGCGAGCGCGTACAGCGCCTGGTAGCTCCTGCCGGGCGCGGCCTTGCCGAAGCCGATGTTGACCGCGCCCGTGACGCCGGACAGCTTGGTGAACGAGGCGCCGCCGTTGGTGGAATGCCAGACGCCGGACGTGCCCGTCTCACCGCCCGCCAGCCAGATGTCGCCCTCGCGGCCGGGGACGGCCTTGAACTTGACGTTGCCCGCGGCGGGCAGCCCGGTCGCGGCGGTGGCCGTGAACGAGGCGCCGCCGTTGGTGCTGGCGTAGAACCGTCCTTCGCTGAAGCCGTAGAACCTGCTGGAGTTCACCCGGTCGGACTCCACCACGGCCCCGGTCGGCAGACCGGTGGAGGCCGTCCAGCTGTTGCCGTAACCGACCGAGTAGTGCACGCCCACACCCTTGGGCGCCCAGACGAACCTGGATCCGTCCGCCGCCGCCGCGACCGTGCCGCCCTCGTTGATCCCGCCCGGCTCACCGCCCTGGAACCAGTTGGCGCCGCCGTCGGTGGAGAAGGCGACGTGGCTGTCGTTCGGCCGCTCGGAGTCGGCGAAGTTGCCGGAGCGGACCATGACGGCCGGGTTGGTCTCCGCGTAGTCGAGGCTGGTCGTCGAGGTGAAGTACGGGGAGGTGAACATCATCGGCGGGACGGCGTCGAGATTGGTGTGGCGGAAGCCGCCGATGTCGCCCAGGCCGCTGACCAGCGGAGCCCCGGAGGGCGGGCTGATCAGGTCGAGGACCGCGGTCTCCTCAAGCCCCCTCACCATCGGCTTGATGGCGATCTGGCCGCCGGTGTCCCACTTCAGCAGGTCCTCGGTGCCGTAGAGCGTGGCGCCCGTGCCGTACATCATGCGGTTGGAGTCGAACGGGTCGATCTCCATCGACTCGGTCATCCAGCCGAGCTTGGGCGACACCTCGGGCGGTTGCGGGTTCGCCCCGAGGGTCAGCCACGGCGAGGAGGAGACGTCCATCGTGTAGCGGAAGCTGCGGTTCGGGTACGACGTGAAGTCCCAGATCCGGGTCCAGGTCGCCCCGCTGTCGGTGGAACGGAAGAAGATCACGTCCGGCCACCAGGAGATCTGGGTGGCGACCATCAGCGTGCCGGGACGCTGCCGGTCGACCGTGAGACCGCTGTAGCCGAAGTAGTCGTCGGCCGAGCTTGAGGGGACCGGGCTGATCTGGGTCCACGCGCCGGTGACGGTGTTGAGCTTCCACACGTCGCCCTTGGCCCCGTCGTACGGCCCGCCGGTGTCGCTGGTGGCGATGTAGAGCGTCTGGCCGGTGTTGTCCAGCACGCCCTTGTGCGCGAGGTAGCCGGTCGGCTGCCCGGCGACCCTGGTCCAGGTGGTTCCGCCGTTGGCGGAGCTGTAGACGGTGTTCTCCTTGTCCGCGACGCCGACGTAGATCTTCTGCGTCGTGTTGCCCGCGGTCGCCGAGGACTTGTCGAAGGTCACCCAGACCACGCCTGGGCGGTGGCTGAGGTAGCCGTTGGGGTCGGCGGGGTCCTGGGCGTAGTTGCCCGGGTTGGGGAAGGACGCGACCTTCGCCCAGGTCACCCCCTTGTCGGTGCTGCGCCACAGGCCGTTGCCGTCGGGCGCGCCCAGATACACGATGCTGTTCCTGTTGGGGTCGACGGCCAGCCTCTCGCCCATCCCCCTGCCCGGCATGTTGCCGCCGAGCTTGAACGGCAACGCCGTGGCCTGCCAGGTCGCCCCCTTGTCCGCCGAGCGCAGGATCGCGCCGTTGTTGGGATCCCAGCTGTTGGTGTACATCCCGGCCGCGACGTAGACCCGGTTGGTCTCCACCGGGTCGGTGGCGAGACTGACCACGCCGTTGTAGCCCCACTTGTCCCAGCCCACCCAGTCGAGCAGCGGGGTCCAGCTCTTGCTGGCCTGCTCCCAGCGGTAGGCGCCGCCGATGTCGGTGCGGGCGTAGATCAGGTTTCTCTCGGTCTGGTTGAAGATGATCCCCGGCACGAACCCGCCACCGTCGATCCTGACGTTCTTCCACTGGTACGGCTCGGCGGCGGCCACGGAGGATGACGCTGACGCGGTCCCGCCCGCGACGGCCGCGCCGACCGTGGCGCACGCCACCGCCACGGCGGTGAGCATGCTGAACAGCCTTCTTCGCATGTACGGCTTCCCTTCGCAAAGCAACGGACAAACCGCCATGCACGATCAGGTGGCGGGACCCTGACCGTCAGCCGCCCATGATGCGCGTGCATGAACGCCCAGAGGTTCACACGCCGAACCCTGGGACGTCAATAGTTTGGACACACAACTAACAGGTGCGCGGAAAAACTCGCGCAACGCGCATAAGTTTCGCCTGGAACACGGGGTAACGGCCATCCTCATCCAGGGCCCGCCGGATCGTCGAAACCGGCCCGCGCGGAGCGAATCACACAAACCACGATCGCGAATGTGCCGGCGAACCCCAGATCGGCGCGGCCGTCGCCAAGCCGATCGATCGCGGAGTGAACTTCGAGCGTCATGACGCCCCGCCGTACCGAACGACCTCCGGCGATGACGGCGGAAGCCTCCGACCTACAACCGAGGCATCCGAGGGCTTCGCCGAAGCGTGTGAACGTACGGGCCGCCCGGCTCGCACCACGTGGTGGCAATGGTCTGCAACTCGAACTTCGCATAGAAGGAGAGATTCGTCCGGCGACCGGTATGGAGCCAGAGAGGTGCTCCGTCGAGCCGTGCGAGAACGATGTCTTTCATCAACGAACCGCCCGCGCCTCGGGACCGCCCGGCGGCCGGCACCGTCAGGTACTGGAGGTACCAGGAGTCGGTGCCGCCGGGATCACCGGCGTGCAGTCGCCGCTTGTAGTCGTCCAGGAGGACCAGCGGCGACTGGAACGCGTTACGAGTGATCGCCTGGATCTTCGCCGCCTGCTCCTCCCCGTACAGCTTCCGCCCCGGCGGCAGGAGAACGACGACCCCTCTCTCGTCCATCCACAGGAATCCTCGTGCCGCGGCGGCTTCGACGGCCAGCGAGAACATCGCTCTGAGCACGCCACGACGCGCGGTCTCATCGGGAGTCGCCCACACGAAAAACGGATCATCCAAGAACCCGTCGACAAGGATGTTCGTGGCTTCATCGTTATTGGCGGGATTCATGAAATTTCGGACTTGAGTCATGTTGGGCTCCTCGGCTGATCGTGGAGGTGGCCGTGGCTTCAAAACAAGACGTATTCATCAGCCACAGCCGGCATGACACTGCTCAAAAGACCCGCTTAAGCAGTATCCGCGATCGAGTGAGAACGCGCCAGTCGAATTCCCTTCACCTCGCACGAACCACGCAGGTGGGGCAGGCCGGGAAAGCATCCCGGAACGTCCATTCCCCAACTCCGGGCATGACCTGGAGCCGATTTCCCTTTGTGGACCGCATGACACATCGAATAAGCATGTAATATGGCACACATTTGCTTTGATCGGTCGTTGTCACGACAATTTGAGCACCTGCAAGAAGTCGACTGATGCGACATTCCTCGAAGGCGGCAGGTAAACCGTCGACGTGGTCGTCGGGGCCGGTGACGGGCGTCCCCGGCTCCAGGGTTTGGCCTGTTCGTTGAGACGAGTGGCGGCGATGCGGCGGCCAGAACATCGAGAGTCCACGCCGCCGGCCCTTCCTCGACGAACGTCGTGCTAGCAGGAGGGGGCGCAGCCGTCGCGCGGGGGGACCATCAGGCGCGAGCCCGGCCCTCGGGCTGCGGCCACGTCGTCGGGGTTGGCCAGCGCGCAGCGGTCCAGGGAGAGGCAGCCGCAGGCGATGCACTCGGTCAGGCCGTGGCGGAGCCGTTCGAGCTGCCTGATCCGGTCGTCCAGCTCGCCCTGCCACCGCGCCGAGAGCCTCGCCCAGTCCTCGCGGGTGGGCGTGCGCTCGCCGGGAAGCGCGGACAGCGCGTCCTGGATCGTCTTCAACGGGATCCCCACGCGCTGGGAGACCCTGATGAAGGCGATCCTGCGCAGCGTGTCGCGAGAGAAGCGGCGCTGGTTGCCCGCCGTACGACGGCTGCGGATCAGGCCCTTGGACTCGTAGAAGCGCAGGGCGGAGACGGCCACCCCGCTGCGCTCGGAGAGCTGGCCGACGGTGATCTCCGGGGTGTTGGGCATGCCTTACCCTACCTTGACCTCAAGCAAGGTTGAGGTTACATCCTCGAATCATGACTTTCACGCAGGCAGAACTCGACTACCTCGCCACGCAGCACCTGGGCCGCCTGGCCACGACCGGCCCCGACGGGGTGCTCCAGAACAGTCCGACCGGTTTCCGCCACAATCCCGAGACCGGCACCATCGACATCTACGGGCGCGCGATGGGGACGACCAGGAAGTTCCACAACGTGCGGGCGAACGGCCAGGCGGCCTTCGTGGTGGACGACCTCGCCTCGGTCGACCCCTGGCGGGTCAGGGGTGTGGAGATACGCGGTGTGGCCGAGGCCGTCGAGGACCACGATCCGCCCTCGCCGTACATGAGCCACGAGATCATCCGCATCCACCCCAGGCGGATCATCTCGTGGGGCGTCGACCCGGCCCAGGCGGGCATGGAGGGTCGCGACGTCTGAACGCCGCGTATTGACCGGTCCGGTGACCGTCGGCTGCCGACCTGCCGGTGACCGCTCTCCGTCCTGTCGCCTGGCGACAGGCAATCGAGGGCCTTTCCCATTACGGTCTCAAGGGATGATCAGGTAAGAATAGGCACATGACGCGAACATTGGTGCTTGGTGGCGGGGGTATAGCGGGAATCGCCTGGGAGTCGGGGGTCATCACCGGCCTGCGCCGCGCGGGCGTGGATCTGGGAGAGGCCGACCTCGTGATCGGCACCTCGGCCGGATCGGTGGTCGGGGCGCTGCTGACCACCGGCGCCGACCTGGAGAGCTCGGTCGGCACCCAGGCCGAGACCCCGGCCGCGAAGGCCGCCCCGGTCGACATGGAGCCGGTGATGGCCGCCTTCGCCCTGCTCTACGACCCCTCACTCGAACCCCAGGAGGCCAGGCGCCGGGTGGGCGCGATGGCTCTGGCCGTGGAGGACACCGGAGCCAGGATCGAGACCGTCGGCAACCGGCTGCCCGTGAAGGAGTGGCCGGAGCGCCGCCTGATGATCACCGCCGTCGACGCCGAGACCGGCGAGTTCGTGGTCTGGGAGCGCGACTCCGGGGCGTCGCTGGTGTTGGCCGTCGCCTCCAGTTGCGCGGTCCCCTGCGTGTATCCGCCGGTGGAGATCAACGGGCGCCGTTACATGGACGGCGGGGTCCGTTCGGCGAGCAACATCGACCTGGCGGCGGGCAGCTCCACCGTGGTGATCCTGGAACCGCTGGCGAGCATGGGGCCGCGGCAGCGCTTCGAGGCCGAGGTCGCCGAGCTCGGCGACGCCACCGTCGCCCACGTGGGTCCCGACGAGGCGTCCATGGCCGTGTTCGGCACCAACGTCATGGACGGCGCGCTGTGGCGCCCGGCCTACGAGGCCGGTCTCGCGCAGGCCCCGGCCGTCGTGGAGATCGTGGCGAAGGCGTGGAAAGACTGACGGCCCCGCTGTGGGTGGTGAGCGGGCCGCCGGGCGCGGGGAAGTCGACCGTGGCGGCGGCGCTGCTCGCCCGGCTCGACCCGGTGCCCGCGCTGCTCGACAAGGACACCCTCTACTCCGGGTTCGTGGCGGCCACCCTCCGGGTTCACGGCCGCGAGCCCGGAGAGCGTGAGGGCCCCTGGTACGACGAGCACGTCAAGCGGCACGAGTACGAGGGGATGACGGCCGTGGCCCGGCAGATCCGCTCCCACGGCTGCCCGGTGATGCTCGAAGGACCGTTCACGAGCCAGGTGCACGACGCTCGGCGATGGGAGCGCTGGGTCGGGGAGCTGGGCGGACCGCCGGTCCGCCTGGTCTGGATCCGCTCGGACGGCCCCACTCTGCGTTCCCGGCTGGAGGCCAGAGGGCTCGCCAGGGACGCGGGGAAGCTCGCCCGGTTCGAGGACTACCTGCGGGCGATCAAGGTGGACGAACCGCCCGCCGTGCCGTACGCCGAGATCGACAACCGCCCCGGCGCCCCCTCCCTGGCGCTTCAGGTGGACAGCGCCCTTCGGGCGTAGGCACCGGGGTCGTTCAGGGGTCCTGCCGCGCCTGTCACGAGGCGCTCCGGTCCCCGAGCCGGTCAGTACTCCAGGCCCCACTGGTGGGGGCCGAGAGAATAGGCGCTCCCGGCCACCTTCAGCCAGCCCAGCTCGGTCAGCGTGTCCAGGCTGTGCCGTACGGCCTCCTCGGGCAGGGCGGTGGCGTGGATCACCTCGTCCACCGTCGCCGATCGCCCGTCCACCGCGAGACCGGCCACCGCCTCGTAGACGTGGCTGTCCGTGCCGGACAGCGCCTGGACGTCGGGGCGTTCCTCACGCATGGCCACACCTTTCGAACCTCTCGGATCTCCAGACCCCGTCGACTCGCCGGCTCTCCAAGCCTCCGGCCTCTCGGTCCCCCGGTTTCCGGCGTCCCGGACCTTCGGACTCCGCGACCCCCTCGCGGCCCCCGTGCTCCGCATACCCCCTAACGTCGCCGGGCGCCCTCCCGCAGCCGTTCGGGGTCGATGTTCCGTTCGGGGTTGCGGCGCAGATACTCCTGCTCCAGTTCCTCCGACCGCGTCGTGTGGTTGGCGAGTGCCTCATCGGAACCGTGCATGAGCGTCTCGGTCCGGGTCGCGTGCAGCTGCCGCAGCTCACGGAACAGATCGTCCTCTGACAGGTCCTTCGGATCAATTCCCATCGTCATAGGGACTCGCCTACCCCGTCACGGCTCGCCTTCACCTCCCAGATGGTTTGGCGACACTTTCCATTGGAACGATTCGACGAAAATCCGTCAGATTTCGTGACACATTTGCATTGCGGCCATAACGTTGCGGCCTTACGTTCCCGGTATGGACCTCGAGCTCCGACACCTCAAGATCGTCCGCGCGGTCGCCGATGCCGGGAGCGTCACCAAGGCGGCCACCAACCTAGGACTGGCCCAGCCTGCGCTGACAGCGCAACTCAAACGCATAGAGCGGGTGCTCGGAGGTGCTCTTTTCGAACGCGACCACAACGGCGCACGAGCCACCCCCCTCGGGGAGCTGGTGCTGTCCAGGGCGATGGTGCTGCTGCCCGCCGCCAGGGAGCTCCAGGAGGAGGCCGTCCGGTTCGCCAACGCGAGCGTGGACGTCACCAGATACCGGCTGGGCGCCACCAACGGCCCGATCCTGGGCGGGTTGGTGGACCGGCTCGCCACGGCGTGGCCGACGGCCCCGGTGACCACCCACACCTCCTGGTCGGCCAAGGAGCTCACCACGATGGTCATGCTGGGCCGGATCGATTTCGCGATCATCGGCGCCTGCGGTGAGAGCTCACCGCCGGTGGAGGGACCGGTGGCGTGGCTGACCGTGGGGACGGACCCGGTCTTCGTGCTGCTGAACGAGGATCACCCCCTGGCCGAGAAGAAGGAGGTCGCGCTCGCCGACCTGGCCGACGAGCAGTGGACGGTCACCCCCGGCGACAGCTGCTTCGGCGACTGCTTCGCCACTGCCTGTGCCCGCGCGGGCTTCACCCCCAAGACCATCTACGAGACCGATGTGGCCACCTGCATGCACCTGGCCCAGGTCGGTCGCGCCGTGGCCCTGTGCCAGGCGACCTTCCAGCCCGCCGAGGGCCTGGCGCTGGTGCCGCTCACCGGCGCCCCGCTGCGCTGGCGGCAGCTGCTCGGCTGGCATCCCGAGGCGTCCACCGCCGGGGTCGTCTCGACGATCTTCGAGCACGCGAAGGCCTCCCACACCGACGCGGTACGGCGGAGCAGGCGATATGCCGTCTGGCTGGCCGACAACCCCGGGTTCGGCACCTCTCCGTGACCTGACGATCTCTCCATAACGTGACGATAGGTGCCAGCTGGTAGATCCGTGCCTCATGTGAAGGCCGTTACGTTGACGGCACCCCCCCACATGAGGAGATCAACACATGCTCCGCAGAAGTGCCGTGACGGCGGGCTTCGCGCTCGCCCTCGCGCTGATGGCCACCCCCGCCATCGCCCAGACGGGACCCGGCGGCGAAACCGCCGCCCCGACCGCGTTCGCCCAGGCGCAGACCCAGGCGGCGGCCGCCGCACAGCCGTCGCCCGCCCTGATCGAAGGAATGAAGCGCGACCTCGGGATCACCGCCGAGCAGGCCACGACCCGTCTGATCAACGAGGCCGCCGCGGCCAAGGTCGGCCCCGCCATCCGCGAGCAGCTCGCCGCCGGCTTCGCCGGGGCCTGGGTGACCGGTCCCACCTCCACCTTCGTGGTCGCCACCAGCGACTCGACGAAGATCACCTCCATTCTCCGCGCCGGTGCCGAGGCCAGGCTCGTCAAGCACTCGCTGGCCACGCTCGACGCCGCCGTCGCGAAGCTCGACGCCGCCGTCGCCGACGCGCCGAAGTCGGTGCCCTCCTGGTACGTCGACCTCCAGAGCAACAGCGTCGTGGTGCTGGCGGCCGATCCCGCCGCCGCCGAGGCGTTCGTCGGCGCCAGCGGCGCCGACAGGTCCCTGATCCGCGTGGAGACCTCCGCCGAGCAGCCCCGGCCGTTCTACGACGTCCGCGGCGGCGACGCCTACTACATCGGCAGCGGCTCCCGCTGCTCGGTCGGCTTCTCGGTGACCCGCGGCACCCAGGGCGGCTTCGCCACCGCCGGCCACTGCGGCAACGCCGGGTCCACCACGAGGGGCTCCAACCAGGTCGCGCAGGGCACCTTCCAGGCCTCGTCCTTCCCCGGCAACGACTACGCCTGGGTCGCGGTCAACGCCAACTGGACCCCGACCGGCGTCGTGAACGGCTACAGCAACGGCATCGTCCAGGTCGGCGGTTCGGCCGACGCGGCCGTGGGTTCGTCGGTCTGCCGGGCCGGCTCGACCACCGGCTGGCACTGCGGCGCCATCCAGGCCCGCAACGCGAGCGTCACCTACCCCGAGGGCACCATCACCGGTCTGATCCGCACCAGCGTGTGCGCCGAGCCCGGCGACTCCGGCGGCTCCCTCGTCTCCGGCAGCCAGGCGCAGGGCGTCACCTCCGGCGGGTCGGGCAACTGCACCTCCGGCGGCACGACCTACTTCCAGCCGATCAACGAGATCCTGCAGGCCTACGGACTCACCCTGGTCACCGGCGGAACCACCCCGCCGCCCACCGGCGGGTGCACCGGCTACCAGAACACCTACACCGGCTCCCTGACCTCCAACCAGAGCACCTACGCGACGAGCAGCACCGGCTACAGCGCCGCCTCCGGCGTGCACCGCGTCTGCCTTGACGGTCCGACCGGTACCGACTTCGACATCTATCTGCAGAAGCTGAGCGGCTCCACCTGGACCAACGTGGCCAGCGGGACCAGCGCCGGCGCGGACGAGGCCTTCACCTACACCGGCACCGCGGGCACCTACCGTGTCCGGGTCCACGCCTACAGCGGCTCCGGCTCCTTCCGTCTGGGCCTGACCAGGCCGTAGGAACTCCCGGGGCCGACCAGGCCACGAGCGGCCCCGGGCCTGACCAGGCCATGAGCGCCCAGGGCCGGCCGTGAGCCGGGCGCCGCCGCCGCTCTCGTGAACCTCCCACGAGAGCGGCGGCGGCGCCGTCGTGTCCCCTCCACGAGGGCGGCGGCGCCGCCACGCCCCCGGGTCGAGAACAATGGACGAATGAGCGAGCTTCTGACGTTGAGCGAGGGCGCGGTGCTGACGCACCTCGTCACCCGGGCCGAGCTGGCGGACGGGGTGCTGCTGGCCGACGACGACCTGCGCCTGTGGGCGCGGCTGGCCGACGGCCCGGGAGTGCCACTGGCCGGGGGCGGCCTGGTCAGGACCTCGATCGACACGGGCGCGCCGGTCCTGACCGGACCCGAGGGCTGGCTCGCCGGGGTGGAGCCGGAGGACCTGATCGCGCTGCGCCTGCGCGACGGCGGCTTCGAACTGTCCGTCACGGAACTGGCCGACTTCCCCGCCGAGCGGACGATCAGGGTCGTCCAGGAGTTCGGGGAGCAGGCCCTGGACGGGTTGCGCGCCTTCGCCGAAGGACTGGAACCCAGCCCCGGTGTGCCGATCGACGTCGTGGTCCTGGAGTTGCTGATGAAGGCCCCCGAGACGTTCGCCGACCCGCTGCCGCCGCTGGCGCCGCTGCTCCGCAACGCCTCGATGGAGCTGCACGGCGGCCGGGTGGGCATCGTGGGCGCGCCGTGGGACCCCGCGTCGGTCGCGGACCTCACCTCGCTGGACATCATCAGGCTGACCCTGGTGCGCAGCGCGCTGCGCACCTACGACGAGGGCGGCGACCTGTCCAAGGCGATGACCTATCTGTCCCGTTCCGAGGTGGTCCTCGCGAGGATCGCCGAAGAGGTGGAGCGCGAACCGCTCAGCCCGGCGCTGATCGAGGCGCTCTCCCGCACCGAACCGGTCGCGCTGCTGCTGATCGCCAGGTCGGCCGAGGGCGAGGGCCGCTCGTTCGAGGCGGCGGGGCTCGTCTCGGAGGCGCTCTCCCTCGCTCCCGATCTCGCCCCGGCCCGGCAGGACGCGGCCGAGTACGCCGCCTGCCGTACCGACCCCGGCGCCCCGCTGCCCGAGCGGGCCGCGCACCTGTTCCGGCAGTTGCTCGTCTACCTCTACCGCCCGGCCCGCAGGCGCCTGATCGACGACCTGATCGCGCTGAGCGTCCGGGTGGCCGAGCCCGCCCTGGCCGACCTGGCCCTGTTCGAGAACGACGTGGTCGGCGAGTTCCTGGACGCTCGGGGCGACTGGCTGCGCGACGACGAGACGGAGCTGCTGGAGTCGTGGCGGCGGACGCCGCTGCGCCTGTGGGATGTCCTCGACGTCACCGGACAGGAGATCACCGTGCGCGACGACGGGGAACGGGTGACCCTGACCGACGAGCTGCTGTCCCAGCAGGCTCTGCCCGGCGACCTGATGCTGACCAGGCTGCTGGACGACGGGGCGGGCCCGCACGTGTTCGGCCACCCGTTCAAGGTGGACCCCGAGCGCCGGGAGGAGATGCTCGCCCTGCTCACCGACCCCGTCGACCCCTACGCGGTGGCCGCCTTCTTCAGACGCCCGCGCCGGACGGGGACGCCCCCCGAGCTCGGCGACGGCCCGGTCTGAGAGTTCACCGTCCCGCGCGCGGGCGATGGACGGCGAGCCGGTGGTGAGGTCCGCGCGCCGGGCTAGCCGACGCCGCCCGCGCGCAGGGCTTCGCCGAGCATGGGGGCGAAGCCGTCGGGCCGGTCCTGGACCGGCAGCGGATCGACGTAGAAGGTACGGATACCCACGGCTTCCGCGCCTCCGTCGGCCCGGCGGTTGTCGCCGACCATGAGGGTGTGGCGTGGGTGAACGGCCAGCCGCGCGCAGGCCGTGGTGAACAGCACGGGGTCGGGTTTGCAACGCCCCTCCTCATAGGAGAGCAGGACGTCGTCGAAATACCCGGCCAGGGCGTGGGCGGCCAGCACCGGCCGGGGGTCCCATCCGATGTTGCTGATCACAGCGGTGCGGATTCCCCGTTCGGCCAGGGTGGTCAAGGTGTGCAGCGTGTCGGGGTAGAGGGCCCATGCCTGTGGCTGGGTCGATCGTCGATGGAGAGCATCGGCCAGTTCGGGCCACGGCCACCCGGCATACATGATCAATCCGGTGTAGGCCGCCCGGTGGGCCTCGGGGTCCAGATCTCGTCGGTCCCAGACGGCACGAAGCCGATCCGGGATGTGCCCGGGAGCGTGCCCACCGGGCAGACCCCCCGCACCCTCCAGACGGAGCGCCCAGGATCGGATCTCTTCTTCGGAAAGGCCGACGCCCGCCTCTGTCAGCACGGCGGCCACCCAGCGTTCGGCGGACTCGGCCCGCATCAACGTCCCGGAAAAATCAAACAACACCGCGTGCACCGGCTCTGACATGAGCACGGACCCTATCGTCACCAGCCGGCGGACACTCCGGCGACGCTCGCAGACACGAGCAGCCACTCCGCTGACCACATTCTCTCCGCGACGTCATCCTGGACGGTGGCCCCGCTCCCCTGCGTGACGCCCCTCGCTTGAGGCTCGTCATGGCCTGGCTGATCTCCATGTGGGTGTCATCCCGGTCGACACGGGACTTTCAGATGTGCTGCCGTCAGCTAGCTGTCGAGGAATCCCTCGACTGCCTCGGCGAAGGTTTTCGGAGCGGTGACCCAGGGGTAGTGAGCCCCGGGCAGCACGATGCTGGTCCCGCGTGGGAAGATCCCGGCCAGCTCGGCCGCGTGCGCGGGCAACGGTCCTGGATCCCGCTCTCCCGCGATCACCAAGACCGGTGTGGTGACCTTCGCCAGGCTCGCCCGGGTCTTCTCGGCGGCGGGCATGCCGGCGTGGAAGCGCTTCGCCGCCTCGACCGAGCGTTCGGCAAACCGTGTGGCGTGCGCTTCGGCGGTCTCGTTCCAAGGACTGTAGAAGAACGGCTGCGCCCTCAGGCGCCGGCTCTCATCGCCCGCGTCCCACGCCTTGAGGTCTGGCAGTCTGCTCTCGTACCAGCTCTCATCGGCTCGGCGCTCGATCTGGGCGCACCACTGCTCATCGGTTATCTCGATCCCCACCGGGTCCACGCTCGGTGTGACCAGCACCAGGTGCCCTATCCGTTCGGGATACCGGGCCGCGTACAGCAGCGCCAGCCCTCCGGCCGCCGAATGCCCGAGCAGGTCCATCCGCTCGAACCCCAGACGCACCCGCAGCGCCTCGACATCCGCGACCATGCGGTCCATCGCATACGTGTCCGGATCACGTGGCGCCGCGGATTCGCCGGTTCCTCGATTGTCCAGCAGGAAGAGCCGACGCCGAGCCGCCAGACCGCCGAGATCTCCCAAGTATCGTGAGGACCGCCCCGGCCCGCCCGGCAAGCAGACCAGCGCCGGCCCTTCTCCCCGCTCATGACAGACGAGCACGGTCCCGTCATACGAAGTGAAACTGACCATTCCTCTATCCCCTCGTCCTCGCGTCGCAGCCCCCAAGAGCCGTCACGCCACGATCTCGACCTCCAGCCCAGAGCCAACCGGAGAACCGCCCGCGCGCCTCGCCACTATCGCGCATCGACTCGTAAGCGACACCTCCCATGCCCACCGGAATCCTTCAGATCACGGACCGTGCCTGACACGCCGGAAAATCAACCGGCGGATCAACACCACCGGCCCCGACGTCCGGCAGGAGGGTGATCTCCAACACGAGATCACCCTCCTGCCGGACGTTCTGGCAACGGTCACTCGGCGGGGGTGGTGGCCGGGAGGTCGCGGAGGCCGCGGAGGAAGGCCAGGCCGTCGGTGGCCAGAAGGTCCTGGCTGGCGGCGAGCGGGCGCCAGATCGAGGCGGCGGTGGCGATCGAACGGTTGTGCGCGGTGAAGGACTCGATGCAGAGCGGCCCCCGGTAGTCCACCGCTCGCAACGCCCCGACGAGGGCCGGCCAGTCCAGATGGTCGGCTCCCGGTGCGCCCCGGTCGTTGGCGCAGACCTGCACGTGCGCGACCAGTTCCCCGGCCCGCCGTACGGCCGCCGCCGGATCCCGCTCCTCGATGTTCATGTGGTAGACGTCCAGCGCGAGGCCGACGCCCGGGATCCCGCCGACCGCCTCGACGGCCTGCTCCACCGTGTTGATCAGACTGGTCTCGTACCGGTTGAGGGGCTCGACGGCGACCGTCACCCCGCGCTCCGCCGCGTACTCCCCGACCGGGGTCAGGTTCTTGCGCAGCTCGGCGTAGCAGGCCCGCCGTTCCTCGTCCGACATCCGCCAGGTCCGCCCGACCGACGCGTAGGCCGGCCCCCCGATGACCGGACTCCCCACCGCCACGGCGGCGTCCACGCATCGCCGCAGGTACTCCTGGGTCGATCTGACCGTCTCCGCGTCGGCCGCGACGAGCTCCCTGCCCGGCGGCATGACCAGCACCACCGACGCCTTCAGGCCGAGCTCCTCCAGGAGGCCGGCCGCCCACCGGGGATCCCAGTCGTCGACCCGCTCCACCGGCAGCTCGATCACGTCGAACCCCCAGGCGGCCACCCTCGGCGCCAGCCGTACGAGATCCTCGCCCGTCAGCGGCGAGACCCACACCCACGTGTTGACTCCGACGGAGAACACCGGCAACCCCTTTCCTCGTGAACACGCACCCGTTCCACGGCCGAGCGGCCTTCCCACCACGACCTCGTCGTCCCGGCCACCCGGCGGAACGGGCGGCCGGGGAGGGGCGGTGCCCGGCGCCGGGCACCGCCCCTCACCCACCGGGCGGATCAGCCTTCCTTACCGCCCCACTTGGCGGGGAAGTCGGGCATGTCCTCGCACCCGCAGAGCGCGTAGTGGAGCGGCGGCATGTTGGGCTGCAGGTAGGTGTCCAGACTCTCGGCAGTGATCTTGGGCTGGGGAAGCTTCCAGGTCTTGGGCACCTCCTCACCCTTGAGGATCTTCAGGGCGGCGATGATCGGGGTGCGCCACTGGTAGGTGGGGTAGGTCGGCGCGATGGCCGTGAGCCCGCCGTCCTTCCACTTCTGCAGGAAGTCCTGCTGGTCCTCGCCGACCATCGCCGGCACCGGCTGGCCGGCGTCCTCGAAGGCCTCGATCGCGGCCACGGCGGTCGCGCCCGCGTCCATCCAGACGCCGTCGATCTTGCCGTGACGCTGGATGTAGTCACTCACGATGCTCTTGGTCTTCGCGGCGTCGCCGTCGGTGAACTCCACCCCGACCACGTCGAGCTGGCTCTTGTCGAAGGACACCTTGGCCGCCGACCAGCGGGTCTCCAGGACGTCGACACCCGGCAGGATCCGCAGCGCGAGGATCTTCCCGCCCGCGGGCACCTTCTCCACCAGGAACTCGGCGCCGTCGGCGCCGAAGGCGTAGCCGCCGATCGGGTTGATGAACGTCACCGGGCAGTCGGTCTCCACCCCGCGGTCGAAGACGATCACCGGCAGCTCGGGGCAGGCACCGGTGACCGCGGGGGTCAGCGTCGCCGTCGTGTTGGGTGAGACGATCAGCGCGTCACAGTCCTGGCCGACCAGCTCGGCGATGTCGGAGATCTGCTTGTCGTCCTTGCCCTCCGCGTCGAGGGCGGTGAACTTGGTGATCTCCTTGTGCAGGGCCACCTCGGCCTGCATGGTGTTCCAGCCGACCTGCCGCCACGGGTTGTTGACGGCGGCATTGGAGAAGCAGAGGTGGTACGGCCCGTCCTTCTTGTACGTGGCGGTGTCGGTCATCTCTGGGGCGATGGCCTGTTCCCACGGTTTGTCCGCGGGCCCCTCGGCGGTCTGGCCGCGCATGGCGAGCTCGGCGTCGAAGTCCGCCTGGACGAAGAACTTCGACTGCTCGCCCGTTCCCGATGACGCGGCGGCCGAGGCCGACGTCGAGGCGCCCGGGGCGGCGCCGGTCGTCGGCGGCATGTCACTGGCACATCCGGCGGCCAGCAACAGCGCGGAGACTCCCGCGACGAGGGCCACGATAGACCTGTTCAATGTAGGTCTCCTTTTTTCAGGGGGTGTCTCTTGTTGAGAAGTGCCTCTGATGAGGGGCGCGTTCTGTTGAGAGGGTGCTGCGTCAGGTTTTCGAGGGGCGCGTCCCGGCGGGACGCGTCCTCTCGTCAGGCGCGTACCGCACGCCTGAACGGGAGCCGTACGGCTCCCGCCGCGACCGCGGCGATGATGATCACGCCTTGGACCGCGAATTCCAGGGGCCCCGAGATTCCGTGAAGATTGAGCAGGGTGAACAGCGCTTCGAGCGTGAGCGCCCCGGCCATGGCCGCGACCACCGAACCGCGACCGCCGCCCAGGGCCACCCCGCCGAGCACGACGGCCGTGATGGCCTGGAACTCCAGCCCCTGTCCGACCTGGGCGGAGACCCCGGCGAAGCCGCCGAGCAGGATGCCCGCGACGGCCGCGGCCAGGCCGGAGACGACAAAGGCGAGGATCCTGGTCCGGTTCACCCGGACGCCGGACAACCCCGCCGCCCGGTCGTTGTCGCCGGTGGCGATGAGCCGCTTGCCGAAGTCGGAGCGCATGAGCATGATCGCCGCCCCGCCCATGACCAGGAGGATGAGCACCGACCAGGGCACCGGGCCGAGGTCCCTGCGGCCGAACATCCTGAACGTCTCCGACAGCGCGCCGCGGGGGGCGCCGCCCGTCCATAGAAAGACCGCGCCGGACAATACGAGCATCATGCCGAGAGTGGTGATGAAGGACGGCACCCGGAGCCCGGTGGTGATCACCCCGTTGGCCAGCCCGACCAGCAACCCGATCACGATCAGCAGGGCCAGCACCCACCAGGTCGCGGTCTCGTTCCCGTCGATCAGCCGGGCGGCCACCACGACCTGCACCGTGACCAGCGATCCGACCGACAGGTCGAACTCCCCGGAGACGATCACGAAGTACTGGCCCGCCGCCAGGATGGCCAGCGGCGCGGCCCGCTTGACGAACGCGAGGAACCCGGCGGGCTCCAGGAAGAACGGGTTGGCCGCGGCGATCAGCACCAGCAGCACGGCCAGCACGAGGAAGATCGGCCCCATGGACCTGAGGGCTCTCATCGGGATCGCCTCCTGCTGGTACGGCGGGCGTAGACGGCCACGGCGGCGACGATGACCACTCCGCGCACCACGTCCTTGAAGAACGCGTTGACCTCAAGCTGGTTGAAGACGCTGTCGAGCACGGCCAGCAGCAACACGCCGCCGACCGTTCCTGCGATCCCGCCCTTGCCGCCGGCCAGGGCCGTTCCGCCGAGCACCACCGCGGCGATCGACTCCAGGTCGTAACCGCCGTCGGTGCCGACCGTGGGCGCCCCCGCGCCGAGCCTGCCGGCCAGCAGCAGTCCGGCGATCCCGGCGCAGATCGAGCACAGGACGTGCGTGGCGACGATGACCCTGCCGGTCCGCACCCCCGACAGCCGGGCGACCTCCTCGTCCCCGCCGACCGCGTAGATCCGGTATCCGAGCCTCGTACGGCGGAGCAGGAACCACGCCGCGACGGCGACGGCCGCCCAGAGCAGCGCCGAGACCGGAACCGGCCCGATCCTGTCGTAGCCGAGCCGCTGGAAGGATTCGGGGACGCTGCCCGACGGCCCGTCGTAGAGGTGGTCCACGACCCCTCTGATGATCAGTGCGACGCCGAGTGTCGCGATGAAGGCGTGCACGTGAAGCCGGGTGATGACCAGCCCGTTGACCAGGCCGATCAGCGCGCTCACCGCGATCACCGCCGCGACGGCCGGGAGGATCCCGCCGTCCTGCCCGGCCATGATCTCCGCCGCGACGAGCGACGTGAGACTGATCAGGTACGCCACCGACAGGTCCAGCGACCCGACCAGGATCGCCAGGGTCTGTCCCACCGCGACGATCCCCAGCGCGGCCGACCGTTGCTGGATGCCGACGACGGTCTCCAGGGTGAGGAAGTTCCCCCCGTCGACCGCGACCAGCACCCACCCGACGAGCAGGACACCGGCCAGGGCCAGGTAGATGATCTGTGTCGAGCCGGCCATCGTCACCCGGAAGGGGAAGCGGCGGGACACAGGGGTGATGTCGCGTTCGGTCACGGCGTCGCCTCGCCGGCGGCCAGGTGCATGACGGTCTCCTCTGAAGGGCCGGCGGGAAGTTCTCCGGCGATGCGTCCGTCGCGCATCACGATGATGCGATCGCTCATACCGATCAGTTCGGGGAGTTCGGACGAGATCATCACGATGGCCATGCCGTCCCCGGCCAGCCCGCGCATCAGGTCGTGGATCGCGGCCTTGGCCCCCACGTCGACCCCTCGTGTGGGCTCGTCGAAGATCAGGATCTTGGGCGCCACGGTGATCCATTTGGCCAGCACGACCTTCTGCTGGTTGCCGCCGGACAGGTAGCGGACCTCCTGCTCGGGCCGGGGCGGCTGGAGCCGTACCGACTCGAGGAGTTCCCGGATGTCGGTCCTGCCGCCTCTCCGCACCGAGCGGGAGACCAGCAGGGCGTTGTCCCGCACCGACTGCCGCAGGGCGAGTCCCTCGGCCTTGCGGTCCTCGTTCACCAGCCCGATCCCGGCGGCCACGGCCTGCCGTACCGACCTGGGCCGCAGCGGGCTCATCGTGCCGCGTGTGAACGGCTCCGCGCCGAACAGCGCCTTGGCCAGCTCGGTACGGCCCGACCCCTGCAGCCCGGCCACCCCGAGGATCTCCCCCTCGCGCACCTGGAGGTCGATCCCGTCGAGTACGGCGTTGCCGCCGCCCCGGACGCTGAGCCGTACCTCACCGGTCTCGGTGCCGCGAGGCGGGAAGTAGGTGCCGAGGTCGCGGCCGACCATCAGCCTGACCAGCTCGTCGGAGGTGATCTCAGTGGTGTTCGCGGTCCTGACCAGCGCGCCGTCCTTCAGCACGGTCACCCGCGCGGACAGGTCGAACACCTCGCGCAGCCGGTGGGAGATGTAGAGGACGGCGATCCCCCGCTCCCGCAGCCGGGCGACCAGCCGGTAGAGCAGTTCCACCTCGTGTTCGGCCAGCGCCGCCGTGGGCTCGTCCATCACGATGATCCGGGCGTCCAGGGAGAGCGCCTTGAGGATCTCCACGACCTGCTGCTGGGCGATGGACAGGTGCCGGACCAGGTCGTGGGAGACGAAGGAGGTCTCTCCGAGCTCCTTCAGCAGCCGGGTGGTGGCGGTCTCCATCGCGGTGCGGTCGACCAGCCCCCGCCGGACGGGCTCCCGTCCGAGGAAGACGTTCTCCGCGACGCTGCGCTCGGGCAGCAGGTTGAACTCCTGGTAGATGATCGCGACCCCGGCGCGCTGGGCCTCGACGGGGTGGGCGAAGGAGACGGGAACGCCGTCGATCTCGACGGTGCCCTCGTCGGGCGCGTGGACCCCGGCGAGGATCTTCATCAGGGTGGACTTGCCCGCGCCGTTCTCACCCACGACGGCGTGCACCTCACCGGCTTCGACCTCCAGATTCACCCCGCTCAGCACGCGCACCCCGAGAAAGCTCTTGGCGATGTCGCGCATCCTGAGAATCACGACGCGCTCATTTCCCGGAAAAACGCCGCGGCGGCCCTCCGCCGGGCCGGCGTCGGACGGCCGGGCGATCGATCATGCTTACCCCTGCCCACCTGCGCCGATTCCCCGTCGAGGCCGCCCGTGGAGAGCCTGTGAACCGTGCCCGCACATTCGGTTCCCGCAACACACGATCGCAATGGATTCGCCGGTAACCGTCCAATTTCCTCCATATTTCGGGATGCTAAAGGCGGCTTATGGCGATGGTCAAGCAAAAGTAAGTCACCATTAGGCATAATGAGGCTGTCGATAGGCGTAAGTCGCTTTGACGTGGTGGAAACGAGGAGTGTTGACTGTGCGCATGCTGAGTGAAGCGAACGGTTCAATCGCCGGCGCGGGGGCGCTTCTTAAGATCCTGCGCGACGGTCAGGCCCGCACCAGGGCCGAATTGGTGCAACTGACCGGGCTGGCGAGATCCACCCTGGCCCAGCGTCTCGACGCGCTGCTGAGCCAGCAGTGGATCATTCCGACCGAGGAGGCCATCTCGTCGGGTGGCCGTCCCGCCATCGCCTTCACCTTCAACCGCGCCGCCCGCGTCGTCCTCGCCGCCGACCTCGGCGCCACCCACGCCCGGGTCGCCATCACCGACCTGGGCACCGAGGTCCTCGCGGAACGCGCGGCCGAGATATCGATAGACCGTGGCCCCGAGGAGACGCTCGCCTGGCTCCAGCGCACCTTCGAGGAGATGCTCGCCGAGACCGGCCACGACCTGGACGAGGTCTGCGGCATCGGCGTCGGGCTGCCGGGCCCGGTCGAGCACAGCTCGGGACGGCCGGTCAATCCGCCGATAATGCCCGGCTGGGATGGTTTCCCCGTCCCCGAGTGGCTCGGCTCGCGCCTGGGCGCGCCCGTCCTCGTCGACAACGACGTGAACATCATGGCCCTGGGCGAGCACTGGGCCGCCCGCCCGGAGGCGGATCACCTGATCTTCGTCAAGATCGGCACCGGTATCGGCTGCGGCATCATCAGCGACCGCCGCCTGCATCGGGGCGCCCAGGGCGCGGCCGGGGACATCGGCCACATCCGGGTGGCCTCGGCTCTCGACACCGTCTGCCGCTGCGGCAACGTCGGCTGCCTGGAGGCCGTCGCGAGCGGCTCCGCCATGGCCGCCCGCCTGTGCGCCGGCGGCGTGGACGCCTCCGACAGCCGCGACGTGGTCCGCCTCGTACGCGGCGGCAACACCCAGGCGGTCCAGCTCATCCGGCAGGCGGGTCGCGAGGTCGGCGATGTCCTGGCCTCGATCGTGAACTTCTTCAACCCCTCGGTGATCGTGCTCGGCGGCGACATCGCCGAGGCCGGGGAGCAACTGCTCGCCGGTCTCCGCGAGGTCATCTACAGCCGATCGCTCCCCCTCGCCACCCAGCATCTGACGATCACCGCCAGCGAGCTGGGCGATCGCGCGGGTGTGATCGGCGCCGCCGTCATGGTCATCGAACACGTCCTGGCCCCCGGCAGCGTCGACCGGTCGGTCATCTCCGTCTGAGCCACCCTCGACACCCCCGGCCGGTCAGTCCGCGTCCGGCCCGCTCCCAGCGTCACCGGCCGGCCGGTCACCCACGTCCGACCCGCCCTCCACCTCACCGCCCGGCCGGTCGTCCACGTCCGGCCCGCTCTCCGCGTCCGCCCCGTCTCTCCCGGACAAGGCCGGGAGAGGCCAGACGATTCTGAAGTACGGCTTCTCTTCAACGGCCACTGAATCCTCCTCGACGAACCCGGTGCCAGTCGAACACAAACCGATCGCCAGGCGATTGCCAATCGTGGAACACTCGTTTGACCATGCATGCCGAACCGATCACGACTCCCCGGCTCACGCTCATACCGCTGGCGGTGGAGCACGCCGCCGAGATGGCCGAGGTGCTCGGCGACCCGGCCCTCCACGCCTTCATCGGCGGCTCCCCGGCGACCCCGCCGGAGCTCCGCGCCCGCTACACCCGCATGGTCGCCGGGCCTCCGCCGGGCCGTGACGAGGTATGGCTCAACTGGGTGATCCGCCTGCGCGGGGCCGCGCCGGAGGGCTCGGACGGATCCCACCCCCTGACCGGTTACGTCCAGGCCACCGTGACCCCCGACCAGGCCGCCATCGCCTGGGTGGTGGGAACCCCCTGGCAGGGTCGGGGCATCGCCGGCGAGGCGGCGCTCGCGCTCGTCGCCTGGCTCAGGGACCACGGCACGGACACCGTCGTCGCCACCATCCATCCCGACCACGCCGTCTCGTCGGCCGTGGCTCGCCGTGCCGGTCTCGTCCCGACCGACACCCGGGTGGACGGCGAGGTCCTCTGGACATCCCCACGGGCCGGGTGACCTCAGTACTTGCGTAATGAAGTGAGAAATTCCGCCTCAGCTGCCTGATGTGGAACCAAGGCCCTCGCCGGATTGATCCTTGTCATCGTCGAGGCGGCTTTGGATCAATGCTGTACGCCAATCGGCGAAATGGGACCGGAGCGCGCCCACCTGAGCCTCGGTCAGACCGTAGGCGACCAACTCACTGTCGGGATAAAGATCCAGAGCGGAGAGCATCTGGGCAAAGACTTCCCTGTCGAATCCGAGATCGCGGGACGCCGCGAGGGCGAGCAGCCGATCTCGGGAGAAGCGGCCGGTGACCAGCAGGGCATCCACGTCGATGAAATCGCGAGCCTCTGCACGGGTGAACAGTGCTTCGACCTTGCCTCCGGCAACGTCGTGGAGATGCACGACCGGTCCGATCTCCATGATGACCGGCGGATGTGAACGGAGATCGGCGGCCAGCTCCACCTTGGTGACTTGACCCGTCGCGGTGTCAGAGACGCTGAGCCGTACGAATTGCGGGCTGTCCACGTCGACACGGACGGTCAAGCCATGTTCAGCGTATGCGGTGCGGACCTTCGCGACCCCGTCGGCGAAGTCGTCGCGGGCGCTGGAGGTGAACAGGTCGATGTCCTCGCTGGGGCGCTGAAGCACGCCATGGGCCTGTACGGCATAACCGCCTGCCAGAGCGAACCCGTGATCAGCCGCTGCGGACAGGGCTATACGTGCGAGACGGTGATGGTATTCGTCCATTAGGCGGCTTGATGGCGGAGTTCGGGGAAACGATCGACCCACAGTGCGCGGACAGGTGGCGGTAGCACCAACTCGGGCCAGAGCCTGCGCAGCATCGCGGCGTTGAGAAACTGCCGTAGATCGGCGGGAGTGGCGCTTTCCCTGATCACCCGCATGTACAGCAGTCGCGCATCGGCGATCTGATCCAGGTGGTAACTGCGCTTCGGACCCCAGTCCAGATGCCTGGGCAACGTGATGACGCCGCCAACCGGCCCAATGAGCTCCTCCAGCGTCTCGGGCACGACATATGGGCGGAGCATTCCGTATCCCCTGGCACTCATGGTTTCAGTGTGACCGATGCGGCCATGATCATGCTTGTTCCCCTCATGGGAAGTTCTCAAGCTGTACGCGACGCTCTGACCTGTGGGTCCGGCCAGAACGATAAAAGCATCGGCTTTTCCGGAGTTCCCGCTCCAAAAGGTGGACCTCAGCAGTTCGGTGATCTGAGTAAGGGTGCTCAGTCACAGCTGAGTGTGCGCGCCCTGCCCCGGCGTCAGGATCTTCAGGACGATCTCCGTATGAAATGGTGGATTTTTCTGGTCGCGCTCGTCAGCACCGTGGCCGCCGCATGGCTCCTCATATACGCCGACGTGCCGCTGTCCACGATCCTGTCGCTCGGGCTCGGCGCGATCAGCCTCATCTGGCTGATCCTGCTCCTCACCCTCCCCTGGAACCTGTACTTCGGGGCGCGGCAGGTCGTCCACGAGATCCACGTGTCGCGGGAACGCGGCATCGAGGTCCCCGGCGCCCATGAGACCGAGGCCCTGGAAATCGCCAGGCGCATGCGCCGCTTCGCCGTCGGCGGCCATCTCGTCTCGGCGGCGGTCCTCGCCGTCGTCACCTTCTTCTCCGGCGCCGTCGTGGGCTACTACTTCGTCGGGTTCTACCTGCTCAGCACCTTCTTCCGCCCGGCGGGCGCCTATTTCTCCCACCTTCGCGAGCGGGTCACCACCCTGATGAGCGAGGCTCGCCACCCCCGTCAGGACATCGTGGCCCTCGTCGCCCGGGTGGACGACCTCGCCACCCGGACGGCCACGCTGACGGAGTCGGTCGAACACCTCCGGCGTGACGCCGAGACGCTCGGCGTCGAGCTGCGGGTGGGCGACGAGGACCTGGACCGCCGGATCACCGCGATCGCCCGGCGTTTCGAGGACACGGTGGACGGCCTCACCGACAACCACGAGGTCATCAGCGGGCTCAAGGCCTTCCTCCGGCTCCTCCGTGCCGACGCCCTCGGCCGGACCTGACCGCCCCGGTCGACGTCCTTGACCGTTCCTGCGGCTGACCGGCACCGATAGAACGTTGACGCCAGGAACGACCTTCGTGGGATTCGGAGTGGCCTGGCATCAACATGGCGTCAGCTCTCCGGCCATCTCCGTAGAGATTCCGTAGGGATCGTGCCACCGACTACCGACCTGGATCTAACGTCCTTCTTGTACGAGTTATCCGCAGGAGGAAGTCATGTCGGAAATTCCATTATTCGTCCCGGTCCGTGAAGGCACCTTCACCGTGTCGTTGCGCCTGTTCCGGACCGCGTCGGGCAGGCGGACGGCCGCCGCCTTCTCCTCGCCGATACGCCTGACCAAGGTGCTCGGCGCCGACCAGCGCTGGATCCGGCTCAGTGAGTCCGCGCTTCGATGCATGATCGACGATCTGAACGTCCTCGACATCGTGATCGACCCCGCCGGGACGACGACCCGGCTTTCCTCCGAGGCCGCGTGATGTGCATCCTCCATCAGGACCTGGAGTCCTCCCAGCACGGCGAATCGTCCTGGGATCAGCCCTCCACCGTGATCGAGGAGACCCCCGCGTCCTCCCCCGGCCGATCGGCGAGCACGTCACGGTAGACGGACTCGGTGCGCTCCGCCACCCGCGGCCAGCCGTACCGGTGCCGGGCGCGCCGCTCGCCCGCCGTCGCGAGCGACGCCCGCAGATGGGGACGGCCCAGCACGTCGAGCAGGGCCTCGGTGAGAGCGCGCGGGCGGCGGGGCGGCACCAGCATCCCGCACCCGGCGACCGTGTCGAGATGGCCGCCGACCGCGGACGCGACCACGGGCACCCCGCAGGCCATGGCCTCCACCGGGACCATGCCGAACGGCTCGTACCAGGGAACGCTCACCAGGACGTCGGCCGAGCGCATCAGGGCCGGGACCTCGGCCCGGCCGACGCCGCCGACCAGACGGACCCGGTCCGGCAGCCCGTAACAGTCGATCATCCGGGACAGCCGCACCACCTCGTCGTCCTCGGGCGCGCCTCCCACGATGAGCAGTTCCACCTCCGGCAGGTGGCGCATCGCCTGCAGGACGGTGTCCAGACCCTTGCGGGGGACGATGCGGTCGATGCTGAGAACGCGCCGCCGCGATTCGCGGGGGGCGACGGGTCCGGACGGGCGGAAGAGTTCAAGATCGACCCCGCACGGCACGACGGCGATCCGTTCCCTGGGCACGCCCATCCGCAGGAGCTCGTCCACCTCGTCGTGGCAGGTGGCGATGACCGCGTGAACTCGCCGTCCGATGTCGGCCTCGGTGGCCGCCCGGCCCGCGGGGCTGGTGTCCGCCGCCCCCTGCCAGCGCCGTTTGACGGTGCCCAGGGCGTGAAAGGTCTGCACGACCGGTATCCCGTGATCCCGCGCGGCCATCAGCGTGGCCAGGCCGCTCATCCAGAAGTGCGCGTGGGCCACGTCGGGTGGGCGCTCGGCCCATCGCCGCGCGAGATGCGCGGCGAACATCGGCATGTACGGCAGCAGCTCATCCTTGGGAAGGGCAACCGGAGGCCCGGCCAGGACGTGCTCGACGGTCAGGCCCGGACGCAGGAAGACCCTGTCCGGCTGGGTCACGGCCGTGCGCCGGGTGTGGACGACGACCTCGTGCCCTCTCTCCGCCAGCGCGGCGGCCAGGCCCGCGACATGGACGTTCTGCCCGCCGATGTCGGCACCGCCCATGACCGCAAGGGGACTTGCATGCTCTGATATCAGAGCAATTCTCATTTAACATCCTCTTTTGCGAATACCAGGCGGGTGACGGCTTCGACCACCTGCTCGCTCGGTACGGACGAAAGACACGGATGACCTGGAACCGGGCACACCCTGGCCTGAGTGCCCCGGCAGGGGGCCTGCTGATCACCGAGAACCACGGTCGGCACGCCGTACGGCGCCCATCGGCCGGCCGGGACCACCGGAGCGAACAGGCTGACCACCGGCGTGCCGACCGCCGCCGCGAGATGGGCAGGACCGGTGTTGGCCACGACCACCGCGCTCGCCCCGGCGAGCACCGCGGCGAGCTCGGCGAAGGTCGTCCTTCCCCCCAGGTCGGTGACGGATCTCCCGGCGGATCCGTTCTTCTCCCAGCCGCCCGTGAGGGCGGCGCCGCCTTCCACCCAGCCGTCCGTGAGCGTGCGTTCGTCCTCTGTCAGGCCGCGGGCGAGGGTGGGCCCACCCGCCATCCACTGGCCGGTGAAGGCCGATCCCGCCGAGAGGCCGTGCTGCCCGGCGCCACCGGCGACTCTCGCGGTGAGCGCCCGCTCTCCGCGGCCGCCGGTCACCACGACCCGCCGGCCCGCGCGGACGAGGTCCTGGACCACTCGCGCCCAGCTCGTCACCGGCCACGCCCTGGCCTGGGCCGAGACTCCGGGATGCACGACCACGTAGCCGGGCGGCCCGGTGAGATAACCGACCTCGGGCAGCGGACGCCGTACGGCGAGCGTCCCGGTGTCCCCCGGCGGCAGATCGAATCCCGCCGCTTCGGCCAGCCCGAGCATGCGCTCGGCCTCCGGCACGTCCACCGTCTCGTCGACGACGTGCCGCAGATCCAGCAGCGAGCCGGCGTAGTCGGCGCAGATCGCGGCGGTCCTCGGCGTTCCGGCCAGCTTCAGCAGCAGGGCGAGCGGCAGCGGCGACTGCTGGAACGAGGTGAGGATCAGCGCCTGTTCGGGGGCGGTCTCGCGGAGGATCCGGAGAAGCCGCAGCGCGTACGGACCGGTCATCGGCAACGGCTCGGGATCGATCCACGGCGTCCGCCACTCCACCACCCGGGACACGCCGGGCAGCAACTCACCCGCCGCCCGGCCACGCGGTCCCACCAGCAGCACGACCTCCCGCGCCCCCTCGGCGACCGCCCGGATGGCGGGCCCGGCCAGAAGGACGTCGCCCGCGTCGTCCAGACGGGCGACGAGAACGGTGCCGGTCGTCGTTCCGGTCATCGCCGTCCTCGCGGCCCACCGCGGAGGCGACGCGCACGCGCCACCGGCGGATCATGAAAGGTCGCGTTCAACCCGAGCAGTCTCATGGAGCTGGCCTCTCGTCCGATATCTGAATGACTACCGAGAGCGGCGCTCCTCAAACAGAAAAACTGGATATAAGCGCAGTTAAGGGACCTATCGGCTGATTCTTGTTACTTTAAGTAGTTATTTTCGGGTTTATTCGCACTTGCCAGTCACGGCCGACGGCATGACGGACGGGTGCCCCCGCGTCAGCGGGAGAGGAGATGGGCGTTGGGCTCGCGGGCGCGCCATGCCAGTTCGGGGATCTCCAGCACGGTGACCCCCGCCGCCGCGAGCTCCTCCGCACCGTGGCAGTCGACGAAGAGCAGCGGCTCCCGCCAGGCCATCACCACTCGCCGGATGCCGCTGTCCAGGATCAGCCGGGTGCAGGTCCTCGGGCGCGAGCTGCGCGTGCTGCACGGCTCCAGGCTGCTGTAGATCGTGGCGCCGGCCAGCCTGGGGTCATCGGGGGAGATCTTGCTGAGCGCCGACTCCTCCGCGTGGACGTGCTGGTCGGTCTCCCGCGAGTATCCGCGGGCGATCTCCTCGCCGTCGGCGGCGACGACCACCGCGCCGACCGAGAAGGCCGTGTCGGAGGACGGGCACAGCTCCGCCAGGTCGCATGCGAGCCGCAACCAGTCGCGGTCGCCCTCGGCGGCCGTCACAGGAGGTACCGCAGGAGGGTGACGTCGCCCATCTTGCGGACCTCCGCCAGGTCCATCCGGCGCCGGCGATCGTGGGGAAAGCCGCCGTCCCGGACGAAACGCGGGGCGGTGGAGTCGCCGACGAAGAACGGGGCGATCACGAGATGGAGCTCGTCCACCAGATCTTCCTGGAGGAACCGGGTGTGCACCGAGGCCCCGCCCTCGACCATCAGCCGGCGCACCCCGCGCCCGGCCAGGTCTCCGAGAAGACGGCGGAGCTCCACGGGGTCGCCCGCGTCGACGACCTCGGCGTCCGTCCCGGCCTCGCCGAGGCGGGCGGAGAGCTTGCCGACGGCGGCCGACGCGGCATAAACGATCTTCTCCGCGTCACCGGCGGCGAAGAAGCGGCTGGACGGATCGAGGTCCCCCGCCGTGGTCAGCGTCACCTTCGCGGGCGACGGCGGCACCCCTCGTGCGACCCTTTCCCGCCTGCGGGCCTGCGACCGGACCAGGAGCCGGGGATCGTCACGGCGGACGGTGCCCGCTCCCACCAGGATCGCGTCGCAGGTGGCCCGCACCTCGTCGACCCGGTCGAAGTCCTCGTCGTTGGAGAGCAGGAGCCGCTCCGGGGAGCTGTCGTCGATGTATCCGTCGACGGACATCGCGCAGCTCAACAGCACATAGGGACGATCCTTCACCCTTCGCCTCCCGAACTCGCCCTTGCCTTCTCGCTTGCCTTCTTGCCTTCTGAAACGGATATCGGCCGATCGTAACAACCGTTCCGGAGGAGCCGCCCACCGCCACCTCCGACGATCGTCGCCGCGGCCCGCGAGCGGACGGAACTACGGTGACATGCCGTTCGTCATTCACCGTACGACCTCCCTTCGACACCGAGAGGCATCCACGCGTGCGTAGCTCGTTCTTCGGAAACCTGGAGCAGGGTCAGGTACCCGGCCATTTCACCCTGCAGAACTCCAAGATGGTGCGGGTGCACCTGAACGGAGAGGTGCTGGCGCGGCAGGGCTCCATGGTCGCCTTCCAGGGAAAGATGGACTTCGACTACGAGGGCTCCGGCGGGATGGGCCGGTTCCTGAAAAAAATGGTCACCGGAGAGGGCGCGCCGCTGATGCGGGTCCGCGGGCAGGGCACGCTCTTCCTGGCCGACAACGCCGACGACGTTCACCTGTTCTATCTGGAGAACGAGGCGATCACCGTCAACGGGACGAACCTGCTGGCCTTCGACCCTCAGCTCACCTGGGACATCCAGCGCCTCCAGGGCGCCGGCATCGCCACCGGCGGCCTGTTCAACACCACGATCCAGGGCACCGGCTGGGTGGCGGTCACGGCGCACGGCGCACCCGTGCTGCTCGACACCTCCGACGCGCCGACCTTCGCCGACAGCCAGTCCGCGGTGTGCTGGAGCGCCGGGCTGCGCGTGGGCGTCAACCGCACCATGAAGGCGGGTGCGCTGATCGGCCGCGGGAGCGGCGAGGCCGCGCAGCTCGCGTTCCAGGGCGCGGGCTTCGTGCTGGTTCAGGCCAGTGAAGGCCCGATCATGCCGCAGAGCGGCGGCTGATCATCACGGGATGAGAGCCGCCGCTCCGCCCCCACGCGCCGCGTGAGCGACGCGGCGGAAGAATCCCCGGCCTTCGGCGAAGGCCGGGAAGGGGTTCACGATCTGGCCTGGATCAGGCCGTGTGTGCCACTGACGCGCCACGGTTTTCCGCTCGCCTCCAGAGCCGTGACCGTCCCGGCTTCGAGGCCGACCACCACCTCGGACTTCAGGGTCCGCAGGGCCGCCACGGGACCGGGAAAATATTCGGTGGCCACGGCGAACGGCGTGGTCGGCGGCCAGTACCGATCGCCGACCAGCCGCCGGTAGTTCAGGTCGCCCTTCATGATCGTCAATGAGGCGGACGCGAAGTCCTCCCTCAGGTCGCCGGGCATCTCCTCGTACGGCAGGGGCGCGCACGCGAAGGCGTGTGCCCGCACGAGCAGCCGCCCCGATCCCATCGCCTCCCGGAGCCGTCCGCCGATCTCACCGGCCCTGCCACCGGCCGCCGACATGCGCCGCAGGCAGGCGACGACGTCCGCCATCATGGCGTCGGACACGTAGTAGGGAGACGGCTTGACGTGGAGGACGACCTCCTCCACGCCCCGGGCGTGCAGCAGGTGGTCGATCAGGACGAGGTCCGGCAACAGTTCGTTCCCGGCGTTGTCCGCGACGAGGCAGACCCGCGAGGAGCGACCGCCCGCCGGTGAGGCGCCGCCGGCCGAGGAGCGACCGCCCGCCGCGGAGGCCCCGCCGGTCGGCGAACCGTCGCCCGCCGCGGGTCCGCCCCCGGCCGGCGAACCATCGCCCGCCGGTGAGGCGCCGGCCGCCGAAAGGTCGTCGATCATCGACCAGACGAGCGCGCTGTCGTCGGCCACCAGGCCCGGAACCCGAACGTCGAGCCCCGAGCCCCCGGCGGAGATCAGAAATCCGAGATCCGCCCGGTTTCCCCACAGCGCCTTCAGCGTCAACGCCTGGGCCTGCTCCCCCGGGCTCAGGGCGGAGAACCCGTCGAGCGCGCGGAGCTCGTCGTCGACGGCTCCGCCGAACAGCTCGGCCTGCTTGAACGGCTCGAAGGGATCCACACCCCACCACGGACCGGGATCGAAGTATCCGACCGCGGCGAGGAGCTTGCGGTAGAAGTAGCTCTCCGCCCACAGGAACGGCGCGTCGTCCCATCGCCGCCCGAGGTGGCCCCGATCCCAGCTCTCCCAGAGGTCCCGATCGTGCGTGGCGCCCCGCAGCGGCCCGATCACACCTTCGGTGATCTCCCCGAGCAGAAGGTCGAGCGCCCGAAGCCGGTCCGGATCGTACGGCGTGGCATCGCGGACCTTCTGGATCAGGGCGGGGTGCCGCTCGTGGAGGACCTTCCAGGTGAAGGAACCGGGCACGTCGCTCAGGATCACGGACGCGTCGGACGGCACCCCGAGCCGTCCGGGTCCCCTCCGGATATCACCGTCTGCCACTTTCCACTTCCTTCGACGCCCGGCTGACTCTCGTGGACGGCACACCGTACCGGGCCCGGCGGGCTGATCGCCGCGTCAGGCGAGGCACCGCAGGGCGGTCCTGAGCCTGCGGTCGAGTGGGTGATCGTCCGGCAACCGGCCGACCGTCGTCTCGACGAACACCTCCGCGGGCATCCTCTCGCTCCTGCCGTCCGCCCGCACCACGACTCCCTCGCCGGTCAGGTCGGTCTTGATTCCCGAGCCCAGCTCGTCGAGCACGAACGCGCCCACCCTGGCCCGCCACCGCGTCCGCTCGCCGGCCTCGTCCTCCGAGACGGGCGCTCCCACGTCGTCGGCGTGGGTGGCGTACTCCGAGTCGTAGTGGAAGGCCTGCAGGCCCACCGGGTACGGTCCCGCCGAGGTTCGCAGCTCCGCCTCGCGACCGAGCGCGCGCATGCGCTCGCGCGTCTCCCCGTTCGCCCGCCGCCACTCCTCCAGCACCTCCCGGACGGGCACGTCCCGGCGGCTCCGTACGCACCACTCGTTGAAGCCGCTGAAGCCGCCTCCCACCCCTTCGCGTTCGAGCGTCGCGAAGAAACCCTCAAGGTCGTCGTCGAGGCAGGCGTGGTTGTACAGCTCCTCGCCGGCGAGGTGCCCGAGGACGTCCCGCACCGACCAGCCCTCGCACCGGGAGGGGGAACTCCAGGCTTCCTCGTCGAGCCGCGAGAAGTGCCGGTCCAGGCGGGCGGCCTCGGCGTCGAAGACGTCGAAAGGGTCGAGATCCGCCAGTGGATCCTTCGATTCTGAGGTCATGCCCTCAGCGATACCCAGGAAGGAAGAAGTGGAACGGCGCTCACCTGTGCCGCGACGGGGCCGACGCCAACGGTTACGACCGGCTTACGATCAGGACATTGTCTCCGGAATGTTGCGAAGCAAGTGTTAACGTTCACACAAGCGCTGCCAACACGCCGTTCCCCGCCGATCCTCGCTGCTCGGACCCGGGAACGGACCTTCGGGCGGACGCCGCGAGGGCCGTTCTCGTCGACATTCATCCCTCAGGGGTTGACAGTCGGGCAATGCGGGCATTTGATGGCACGTCACAAAGTCAATCACGTCATCGCAAGGTTTATAAAGATCAATGTGAGCGCTAACACCTTCAAGGCGGGCTGTGTGGGAGCCCACCTGTATGCCGCCGGAGGCGCGACTCGACCGAGTCGCGCCGCCTTTCGGCACCCGGACCACGGGCGCCGGGGCGACGGCTCTGCCCCTTGCGGCCGCGGCATGCCGCCCGAGCACCGGCTGCCCTCGGGACGCCAGGCGTTCCCGCTCTCCTCCGGCGTCCCAGGAGCGGCATGGCCCCCTCCCAGAGGGGCATACGGGTCTGAACTTCCCCACCGGGTCGAACCCCCGACACGTGAAGGAAAGAGATTGGCGTTCTCCCCACGGCTGAGGCCGAGGGACTCCGGCCCTCGCGGGTCGGGTCTCCCGCGTCACCGGCGGCCGCTCTCCGGACGGAACCGGTCGTGCGTCTCCCCGGCCTCCGCCGGCCTCACATCCCGGCGGTCCGATGACAGGCCCGGTGTCCCGATCGGCGCCACCGCACCGCCGGCACCGCATCGAACACCACGCGTCACCGTTACCCGCCCTCTCCCCAGGCCCGAAGCCCGGGGTCTCCACACAGAAGGAATTCGATGAAGCTAGCGAAGCTGGCCACCGCCTCGGTGGGCCTGGCTCTCGCCATGGTGGTAACCGCCTGTGGCTCGAGCACCAAGACCGTCGACCAGGCCGCGTCGAGTTCGGCCGCGCCGGGCGACGCCCTGGTCGGCGTCACCATGCCCACCAAGTCGTCCGAGCGCTGGATCCACGACGGCGACAACGTCAAGGGCGCCCTGGAGAAGCTGGGCTACAAGGTCGACCTGCAGTACGCGGAGAACGACATTCCCACGCAGGTCAACCAGATCGAGAACCAGATCACCAGGGGCGCCAAGCTGCTGATCATCGCCTCGATCGACGGCACCGCGCTCACCACCCAGCTGCAGGAAGCGGCCGACAAGAAGATCCCGGTGATCGCCTACGACCGGCTCATCCGCAACAGCCCCAACGTCGACTACTACGCCACCTTCGACAACTTCAAGGTGGGTGTGCAGCAGGCGACCTCGCTGCTGGTGGGCCTCGGGCTGAAGAAGGAGGACGGTTCCGACGGCGACGCCAAGGGCCCGTTCAACATCGAGGTCTTCGCCGGCTCGCCGGACGACAACAACGCCACCTTCTTCTTCAACGGCGCCATGGAGACCCTGAAGCCCTACATCGACAAGGGCACGCTGGTCGTCAAGAGCGGCCAGGTCGACTTCAAGACCGTCGCGATCCTGCGCTGGGACCCGGCCACCGCGCAGAAGCGCATGGAGGACGTGCTCACCAAGACCTACTCCGGCGGTGACGCCAAGGTCCAGGGCGTGCTCTCGCCGTACGACGGTCTGTCCATCGGCATCCTGTCGGCGCTGAAGAGCAACGGGTACGGCACCGCCGACCAGCCCTACCCGGTCGTCACCGGCCAGGACGCCGAGGCCGCCTCGGTGAAGTCGATCATCGCGGGTGAGCAGTACTCCACGATCTACAAGGACACCCGCCAGCTCGCCGACGTCACCGTCAAGATGGCCGACGCCGTGCTCAAGGGCGCCAAGCCCGAGGTGAACAACACCACGGACTACGACAACGGCAGCAAGGTCGTCCCGTCCTACCTGCTCGACCCCGTGATCGTCTACAAGGACAACTACAAGCAGCTCCTGGTCGACTCCGGCTACTACACCGAAGACCAGCTCAAGTAGGAACACCGGCATGACGAATGATGTCCGGCCGGCCGCGAGTGCCGATCACCGCCGGCCGGACATCGGGCGGATGGGGAAACGGTGCGGAGGCGGACGGTATGACCGACCACATACTTCAAATGCGCGGGATCACCAAGACGTTCCCGGGCGTCAAGGCACTTCAGGACGTCAACCTGACGGTGCGAAAAGGCGAGATACACGCGATCTGCGGAGAGAACGGCGCCGGCAAGTCGACCCTGATGAAGGTCCTGTCCGGCGTCTACCCCTACGGCTCCTACGACGGCGAGATCTACTTCGACGGTGAGCTGAGCCAGTTCTCCGACATCAGGCAGAGCGAGAAACTCGGCATCGTGATCATCCATCAGGAGCTGGCGCTCAGCCCGCACCTGTCGATCGCCGAGAACATCTTCCTGGGCAACGAGAGGGCCAAGCGCGGCCTGATCGACTGGAACCGTACGAACGCCGAGGCCATGGAGCTGCTCGAACGGGTCGGGCTGCACGAGAACCCGGTGACGCGCGCGATGGACATCGGCGTGGGCAAGCAGCAGCTGGTGGAGATCGCCAAGGCGCTGTCCAAGCGGGTCCGGCTGCTCATCCTCGACGAGCCGACCGCGGCGCTCAACGACGAGGACTCGGCGCACCTGCTCAACCTGCTGCGCGGGCTGCGCGACGAGGGCATCACCTCAGTGATCATCTCGCACAAGCTGAACGAGATCCGGGCCGTCGCCGACTCCACGACGATCCTGCGGGACGGGCGGACGATCGAGACCCTGGACATGAGGAACGACGCGGTCTCCGAGGACCGGATCATCTCGGGCATGGTCGGCCGCGACCTCGACAACCGCTACCCGCCGCACGAACCGAAGATCGGCGAGGAGGTGCTGCGGATCGAGGACTGGACCGTGCACAGCCCCTCCCAGCGCGGTCGTGTCGTCGTGTCCGGCGCCAACCTGATGCTGCGCCGCGGCGAGATCGTCGGCCTGGCGGGTCTCATGGGCGCCGGCCGTACCGAGCTGGCGATGAGCGTGTTCGGCCGCAGCTACGGGACCGACATCTCCGGCCGCGTCTACAAGAACGGCAAGGAGATCCAGCTCCGCTCGGTCGGCGAGGCGATCCATCACGGGCTGGCCTACGCCACCGAGGATCGCAAGCGGTACGGGCTCAACCTGATCGAGGACATCAAGCGCAACGTCTCGGCCGCGGCGCTGGGGAAGCTGGCCAAACGCGGCTGGGTCGACGACAACGAGGAATACCGGGTCGCCAGCGACTTCCGCACCGAGATGAACATCAAGGCCCCCAGCGTCCTGTCGGTCACCGGAAAGCTCAGCGGCGGCAACCAGCAGAAGGTCGTGCTGGCGAAGTGGATGTTCACCGACCCCGACGTGCTGATCCTCGACGAACCCACCCGCGGCATCGACGTGGGCGCCAAGTACGAGATCTACTCGATCATCAACAAGCTCGCCGACCAGGGCAAAGCCATCCTGGTCATATCCTCGGAGCTTCCCGAGCTCCTCGGCATCTGCGATCGCATCTACGCGCTGTCCGCCGGCCGCGTCACCGGTGAGGTCTCAAGGGCGGACGCCACCCCGGAGCGGCTCATGCAGTTCATGACCAAGGAAAAGGAGTAATGGCACAGATGAGCAGCAGCGGTCAGGCCCCCCCACGTGAGATATCGCCCACGAGCGGGAGCCTTCCACCCGTTCCCGCGGCGGCGTCGGGAGGCCGTTTCTCCATCAACCTGCGGCAGAGCGGCATCTACATCGCCTTCGCGCTGATCATTGTTCTGTTCTCGATCGTGACCGGGGGTGAGCTGCTCAAACCGCAGAACATCTCCAACATCATCGTGCAGAACTCCTACATCCTGATCCTCGCGATCGGCATGATCCTGATCATCATCGCCGGCCACATCGACCTGTCGGTGGGATCGGTGGTGGCGCTCACCGGCGCGATAGCGGCGGTGCTGATGGTCAACATGAACGTGGCGTGGCCGCTGGCGATCCTCATCACGCTCGTCGCCGGCGCGCTGATCGGGGCGTGGCAGGGCTACTGGGTCGCCTACTTCGGCATACCGGCGTTCATCGTGACCCTGGGCGGTCTGCTGATCTTCCGGGCCCTGACGCTGACCGTGCTCGGCAACCAGGGCATCGGCCCGTTCCCCGACGAGGTCCGCACGCTGGCCAACGGCTTCACCTCCTCCTACCTCGGCAACATCGGCCTCGGCCCGCTCGGCGGTGCCGACCTGCTGACGCTGCTCGTCGGGCTGGCGGCGGTGGCCGCGATCATCGGCAGCCAGTGGCGCACCCGCCAGGGACGCATCGGCTACCGGCAGCAGGTCGACGCGCTGCCCCTGTTCATCCTCAAGATCGCCGCCGCGGTCGTGGTGGTGATGGCGGTCATCGTCCAGCTGGCCAGGTTCAAGAACCTGCCCTGGGTCCTGGTGCTCCTCGCGGTCCTCGTGCTGGCCTACACCCTGCTGACCAACCGCGCCGTCTTCGGCCGCCACATCTACGCCATCGGCGGCAACCTGAACGCCGCGAGCCTGTCCGGAATCAAGGTCAAGTCCGTCACGTTCTGGATCTTCGTCAACATGGGAGTGCTGTCCGCGCTCGCCGGCGTGATCTTCGCCGGCCGGCTGAACCAGGCGGGTCCCACGGCGGGCACCAGCTTCGAGCTGGACGCCATCGCCGCCGCGTTCATCGGCGGTGCCGCCGTTCAGGGCGGTGTCGGCAAGGTGATCGGCGCCATCACCGGCGGTCTCATCATGGCCGTGATCAACAACGGCATGTCCCTCATCGGCGCGCCCAGCGAACGGGTGATGCTCATCAAGGGGCTGGTGCTGCTCGCCGCCGTGGCCTTCGACGTCTGGACGAAGCGTCGCGCCGGCGCCTCGACCTGAGCCGTTCACCCCGCCACCGGTTCTCCTCCCCGGCTCCCCGGCACCCCCCTACTCGCTCCCCCGCACGCCGGCGCCCCCGCCGCTCTCCTGCCCGGGTCTCGGCGTCTCGGTCTCGCCGGATCCGCGAGGGTCGCCGCTCCGTCGCATCCAGCCGTCCCACCCCACCGGGAGGGAGAAGCCGGCGACGGCGACCTTGCGGATCACCACGGTGAGCGCCGCCACGGCGACGGCCGTCCAGGTCTGGGCCTCGGAGAGGCGGAGAAGCCCGGCCGCGAGAAGGAAGTCCAGCAGCACCGCCATCGCGGTTCTCGGGCCTCCGCCGGCGAGCAGGGCGGCGAGCGCGCAGACCAGGCCCGCGGCGACGATCAGGGTGACGCCCGTCTGGACGAGCCGCTCAGCCACCTCCGGCACCGGACGCGGGAGGGCGGGAGGCGCCGTTCACCGTAAGCCGCTCCTTCTCGATCTCCCTGCTCAGGAAGAAGTTCAACGCCGTCCGGATGGTCGCGATCGCCGCGAGCTGCCCTATCTGCGTGAAGGTCGGCGCGATGGCCGTACGCAGCACGTCGCCGGCCAGCTGGAACTCCAGACCCAGCGCGAGGAACCGTCCCAGGAACAGGCGCACGGCGATGAACCCGTTATCGCCGTGCCGCCGGAAGGCGACCAGCAGAAAGCGCACGAACGCCACCGCCGCGCCGGCGAAGATGATCAACGCGCCGACCGCCTCGACGAGGCGGACCAGCAGGTTGACGATCTCCCGGAGGGTTTCCTCGGTAAGAGATCAAGCATGTGCTGCTGATTACCGTTCCTATTCAGTAAGCAGGAGTGAGTCTTGGACCCATTCCTGATCGCTGCGCGCATCCCGAACGGTTGTGGATGCACTGGTCGCCCGCGTACCTGATTGTGTCCCTGTCCGGGCGCGTGCATCGTGTGCACGGTCCGTGACAGGGCGGCGGGTTTCCTCACCCCCAAGAGCCTCCGCTCGGGCCTGGACGGTCCGATGCCCGTAACGATCACTCTGGTCGTTACGGGGCGGTGCCGTCCGTCGCCGGATCGGATGCCCCTGGGCGCGTCGGCCGATGGCGATGCTCGCAGCATCGTGCCGGCTGGTCTTCCGGGTGGGGGCGTGCAGGGGCTTTTGCCAGTGCTGCGCCCCCCACCTGCTGGTATACGCCGGATCAACGGCGATGATCGTAATGCCGGTGGCGTCGGCCATCGAGGTCAGCCGGGCACGGAGCCTGCCCGTGGGCATACCGGAGATGAGCTGCCGAAAGCGGCGCTTACGGCCGTGCTTCTCCCGGGTCGTGGAATCGCCGAAGTCCAGGTCCTCGACCGCGATGGCGGTAACGCCGCAGGTCTGTGCCCAGTTCAGCAGCCGAGACAGGGCATGCCGCACCTGGGCGTCACGATGATCGGCGGTGCCAGACACGTCGTAGAAGAACCGGCGGGGTTGTGCGACCGGGTTGCCGCGCGGGTCGAGCCGCCAGGCGGCGAGGTGGTCGGCATTGGTGTCCACGCCGATCACGCCCCGGGCGAGCGCGGTCGGCATGGAGACGGTGGCCACGACGGGGAAGGTCCAGGAGGCGTCGAGGTACCAGCGCTGCCGGGCCACGTCATAGTGGATGCGGTAGGCCACAGCCCGGCCGGCTTCCACCCGGTCGGCCCACTCGGTACCCCGGTGCGGGAACGACACCTTCGCGGCCAGCATGTACCGGCCGTGCGGGGTGTTGGCCAGGTCGGCGAGCGGCGCGGGCAGCTTGATGCGGACCTCGCCGTCGGGCGTGATCCGGATCGTCTCGTTGCCGAATCGCTTGCCGGACTCCCCGTCAGCGGACAGAAACCAGCGTGTGGTCTGCCACTTCTCACGCCACTCGGGCTCGGTGAGCCGGGCCGCGTCCAGGTGGTGGCGGGTGTTGGCCATCTTGCGCCCGCCCCGCGCCACGTGCACGACACCGGCCGCACGGTCCGCCCGGACCTCGTCGAGGCGGTCTTCCAAGACTGCCAGGCGGCGCCTCTTGTGGAACCACTCTCCCTTGGACCGGTAACCACCGGGGGCCCGGGTGGAGCCTTTCTCACCGATGGGCAACGACAGGCGGTGCGCGACGGTTTTGACGCCGGCCTCCAGCGACTGAAGATGCGAGGCCTGCCCGCGCCGGGCGAGCGCCCACTGATCGTGTGTCGCCTTCGTGATGCTCCCGGCCCACCGCGACGACGACACCGCGGTCAGGTTCCGCTTGCGTTCCGCCCACGTGGTGGTGGAGTGCTCCAGCCCGTCCGCGCAGCGCGCCTTGAGGTCCTGCGACGCCAGCGACCCCAGATGCGCGCCGACCAGACGCAGGACCTTCTCATCGTGCAAGGTCAGGTTCTTGAGGCGGTCGCGTATCGACACCCCGGACGGCCCGGGGGCGATGAACGGCGGGGCGATGGTGCGGAGCCGTTTGCCGGGCTGTTCGCCGGACTGTCTACCGGGCTGTTTGCCGGGCTCAGTCACCGGCTACCGCCGCTTCCAAGGCAGCCTTGGCCCGGTTCTTCGCGGAGCGGCGCCCGTACCGGCGGGCACAGAACGAGGTCAAGACCTCGGCCATGTCGCGCACCAGGTCGTCGTCGACCTCGCCGTCATCCAGCACGACCAGGCGACGGCCCGTGGCCGACAGGGCGGCTTCGATCAGCTCTACGTTCATCCGCCCGAGCCGGTCCTGGTGCTCCACGACCACCGTGGTCACCTCCGGATCGGCCGGCAGCCGTTTCGCCTTCGCGCGGCCGCCGTTCATCCCGGAGCCGGTCTCGGACTCGATCCGCACGACCCGGTGACCGCCCCGCGCGGCCCACTGGGCCAGCCGGGAGACCTGCCGCTCCAGGTCAGCCTTCTGCTCCTGCGATGACACGCGGGCATACAGGCCCACCCCACCCGTCGCGGGAGGTGAGGAGGAGTTCGCCTCGATGTTCACCAGGATCGTGTGCTGCACCCGCTCGGCGGGCACCGGCAGCGTGCCCTCACGGAACCAGCGGTAGGCGGTATGCGGGTGCACGCCGTTCGCTATCGCCCATTCCTTGAGGTTCATGCCGTGACCGTAACACCAGCTCAGAGGCTGCAGTACACACTTGAGTCGACTCAACCCTGAGCAGTTACCAACCCCTCGGTTCAGGGGCCTAACCGGAGGGTACGATCTGCCCCTCCGGACGGCCTACGACCTGATCGCCGCGCGCGCGTGGGCCGCCCGCACCGCGGCGGAGAGCGTGGCGATGTCGTAGGCGCCCCGGTGCCGCTGCCCGTTGAGGAAGAACGTCGGGGTGCCCGACACCCCGCTCAGGTCGGCGGAGTCCACGTCCTCCGCGATCCGAGCGGTCCCGAGGTGCTCTCGCAGATCACGGTGGAAGCGTTCGGTGTCGAGACCGAGCTCCGCGGCATGGCGGAGCAGATCGCGTACACCCAGATCGCCCTGGTCCTCCAGCAGCCGGTCGTGCATCTCCCAGAACGCCCCCTGTTCGGCCGCCGCCTCGGACGCCTCGGCGGCCAGCTGCGCGTTCGGGTGGACGTCGCTGAGCGGCAGGTGCCGCCAGACGTAACGGACGTCGCCGAAGTTGGCGAGCAGCTCGCGGACGACGGCTTCCGCCTGTCCGCAGTAGGGACATTCGAAGTCCCCGTACTCGACCACCGTCACGGGGGCGTCCATGGGCCCGCGCACGTGGTCGCGGCGTGAGTCGACCGGGGCGACCAGATCGACGAGGGACTCGGCCGTCCCGAACAGCGCGCGGATCCGGGCGCGCAACGGGAGGAACCCGGTCACCCGGGCGGTCACCCAGGTCAGGACGGACGCGCAGATCGCCGCGCTGAGCACGCCGACCTTCGCCTCCTCCAGCTCGGCACCGCTGAAGGCGATGCTCGCGACGAGCAGGGAAACGGTGAAGCCGATACCGGCGATCGTGCCGCCGCCCAGGACGGCGGCCCAGCCCACCGGCGGGCGCAGCCGGCCACGGCTCAGCCGCGTGACGAGCCACGAGACCCCGACGACCCCGACCGGTTTCCCCAGGACGTAGCCGAGCAGGATCCCGATCGTGATCGGCGAGGTGAAGGCGCGAGAGAGCAGGGCGCCATTGATCACGATCCCGATGTTGGAGAGCGCGAACAGCGGCACGATCACGTAGCTGGTCCACGGATGGTAGAGCTGCTGCAACCGCTCGTTCGGCGAGAGCGCCGACGCGAGCCCTATCTGGGCCGAACGTGCGAGCTCCGGGGTGGGTTGCTCGCGGAACAGCCTGAACAGGCCGCTCGCGCGTTCGAGGTCGCTGCGTGCCGCCGGGTACGCGTAGGTCAGCAGCCCCATCGCCAGGCCGACGACGAGCGGATCGACGCCGGATTTGAAGAGCGCCACCCATGTGGCCGCTCCGAGCAGCACGTACACCAGTCCGTAGCGCACCCTGTTGGCCCGCACGAGCAGGGTCACGCCGAAGATCCCGAGTGCGGCCATGAGCGTCGGCAGCGCGATGTGACCGCTGTAGACGATCACGATGACGCCGAGCGCGACGATGTCGTCGACGACGCTGATGTTGAGCATGAAGGCGCGCAGGCGTTCGGGGAAGCGGGTCCCGACGAGCGCGAGGATCCCGAGCGCGAACGCCGTGTCCGTCGACATCGCCGCGCCCCAGCCGTGCGCGGAGGGCCGCCCGGCGTTTACCGCGAGATAGATCACAACAGGAACGATCATTCCGCCGATGCCCACCAGGAGCGGCAGGGCCGTCCGCCGCCGCTCGCGCAGCTCCCCCATGTCGAACTCGCGGCGGGCCTCCAGCCCGATGACGAAGAAGTAGAACGTCATCAGCCCGTTGTTCATCCAGTGACGCAGATCCTGCGATACGGCCATGTCGCCCAGGCGGATCGAGAGAGGCATCCCCCAGAAGGACTCGTACGACGACAGGTCCGTGTTCGCCCACAGGAGCGCGAGGAGCGTCGCGATGAGCAGGAGTGCGGCACTGCCGGTCTCGGTGCGAAGGAAATCACGCAGGGGTGTCTGGAGGTTGCGCGCCCATGCGGTCCGCCCCGAGAAGGGTGAGCCGGCTGCTTGCGGTCCCGTCATTCCGTAATTCTTTACCACCCGAAAAACGACCTCACGGCGCCCTGCCACCGATCCCCCGATCCGGATGCGCCCGATCTCGCCGAAGCCTGCCGACGAGCTCGGACGCGTGTTCCCCCTGCCGGCCGTCGAGGGCGCCCATCGGACCGGCCCGCCGGGCGTCCTCACGCCGCGGGTCATGCCGGGCGCCCTCGCGCCATGGGCCATTCCGGGCGCCCAAGGCCGCGGCCCGGAAGTCCTGGGACTTCCGGGCCGCGGCCTTGCTCACCGGATCGCTTTTCTGTGCTCAGTGCCCGTGACCGTGGTCGCCGGAGTTCCCATGACCGTGGTCGTTGGAGTTTCCGTGACCGTGGTCGCCGGAGTTCCCATGACCGTGGTCATTGGAATTCCCGTGGCCGTGGTCGCCGGAGTTTCCGTGGTGCCGGTGGCCGGAGAGGTGCCCGCGGTCGAAGCCGAGACGCCGGACGGCGGCGTTCGTCAGGCGCTTCCATTTGCCGTCGTGCCATTTGTAGAAGTGGTCGCCGTCGAAGCGGTAGCGGTCGCCGTGGACCACGAGGTAAAGATCGCCGTATCTGCTGTAGCGGTTCCACCACCGGTGACCGTCCCAGCTGCGGCTTTCCTGCTTCACCGCCTCGTGCCGGACGGCGGCGGCACCGGTGGCGCTCCCACTCTCGTATGTGGTGGCCGCCGAGGCGGCGCCGCCGGCGGCGAAAAGGATCCCACCTGTGATCGCGAGGGTGGCGGTCGCGGTTGCCAGACGACGAGTGACCTTGCTCATGATCGTGTTACTCCTTGGGTTCGCGCTGGTCCAGTGGTTCCAGGCGATAGGCGTGCTCTGTGTTACGCAGGTATCAACCCGGCACGTATCCCATATAGTCCCAATCATCCCATGATGTGACGTTACTCACCGAATGTCCGAATTTGCCCGTGGCCATCAGGCCGCTCATCCACCACGGACACCACCCATGACCCACCGAGATCGCCATCGACGTATCCACCCCATTCGGTGCGAACCCCTCCGCCCAGACGGCTTCTCGCCGCCTTGCCGTGACGCGTGAGGCATGCGCGGCAACGGACCGTTTCCCATCCGGAAGCGTGATGTGGCGCCAAAAGGGGCAAGCGGCTAGGGACAGGGATTCCGCACCGGGGAAGGATTCGAGGTCATGACCAACCGGCAGAGAGTCGTCATCGCGGGCGGGGGCTTCGCGGGGTTCAACGCCGCACGGACCCTTTCGCGGATCGCCCGGGGCGCGGTCGAGATCGTCCTGATCAACCCGAACGACTACTTCCTCTACCTGCCGCTGCTGCCCGAGGTGGCGGCGGGGATCCTCGACCCACGCAAGGTCGCGATCCCGCTGACCTGCTGCGACCGGCTGGGGGTCCGGCACCTGCTCGCCACCGTGGACTCCGTGGACGCGCAGGAGCGAACGGTGAGATGCACCGACGCCGAGGGCAACCACCGCGACCTCCGCTACGACCGCCTCGTGGTCGCGGTCGGCAGCGTCAACAAGCTGCTGCCCGTCCCGGGACTGGCCGAGTACGCGCACGGCTTCCGCAGCATCAACGAGGCGCTCTACCTGCGCGACCATCTCATCCGCCAGATCGAGCTCGCCGAGGCCGACGAGCCCGGGGAGCGGGCGGCGCGCTGCACGTTCGTCGTCGTGGGAGCCGGATACACCGGGACCGAGGTGGCCGCGCAGGGCCAGCTCCTGACCCTCGACGCGCGCGAGCGCCGGCCGGGCCTGCGCGACCAGCCGCTCCGCTGGATCCTCGCCGACCTCGCTCCGCGCATCCTGCCGGAACTGGACGAGCGCCTGTCGCGGATCGCCCACCACACCCTGTCCGAGCGCGGCATGGAGATCCGTACCGGCACCAGCGTGGCCGAGGCGACCGCCGAGGGCGTCAAGCTCTCCACCGGAGAGTTCGTGCCGACCCGCTCGCTGATCTGGTGCGTGGGCGTGCGGCCCGACCCGCTCGTGGATTCGCTGGGACTGCCCACCGTGAAAGGGCGGCTGCTGGTGGACGAATACCTCAACGTGCCCGGCCACCCGGAGATCTTCGCCTGCGGGGACGCGGCCGCGGTCCCGGACCTGACCAGGCCGGGCGCCTACACCGCGATGACCGCCCAGCACGCCACCCGCCAGGGCAGGCGCGCCGCGCGCAACGTCGCCGCCTCCTACGGCCACGGAGAGCGCAAGCCGTACAAGCACAGCGACCTGGGATTCGTCGTCGACCTGGGCGACGCCGCGGCCGCGGCCAACCCGCTGGGCGTGCCGCTGTCCGGCCTCGTCGCCAAGGCGGTGACCCGCGGTTACCACCTGCTGGCCATCCCCGGCGGCCGGGCGCGCATCGCCGGAAGCTGGCTGCTGGACGCGCTGTTGCCGCGCCAGACGGTGCAGCTGGGCGTGGTCCGCCCCGGGGAGGTCCCCCTCGACAGCGCCTCTCCCGAGGCTTCCCTCACCGAGGCCTCCTCCAGACGCTGACGGAGCCGGCCCGGCGCTCGGCGTCCCGGGCCGGTGCGAGTCGCGGCGAGGGCGATGAGAGGCGAGCGCCTGCGGGGTCACCTCGACGCCCGGCGTCTCGTCGGCACCGCCGCCGGCCGTGGCGTCACGGCTTCAGTTCCAGCACCAGGTTGAACGGCGTGGCGGTCGCCTTACGCATCCGGGTGAACCCCGCCCGCGCGGCCACCTCGAACAACCGCTCCGGCCCCGCCTGGGCGCCCAGCGCCTCCGGGCCGTCCTGCGAGAGCGCGCCGGGCACGCAGACCGTGGCCGAGCCGTTGAAGTAGAGGCGGCCCACCGGGTTGAGGTCGTCGGGCAGCCGGCCGTACGCGAACGGCTCGACCAGCAGCACGGTGCCGTCGGGCGCGAGAGTCGAATGGATGTGCCGCAGTGCGGCCTCGGGATCCCCCATGTCGTGCAGGCAGTCGAACAGGCAGGCCAGGTCGTAGCCGGTCCCGGGATAGTCGTCGGCGTAGGCCGTCTCGAAACTCACCCGGTCCGCCACCCCGGCCCGTGCGGCCAGCTCACGGGCCCGCACGATCGAGGCCTCGTGGGCGTCGAAGCCTGTGAAGGAGGAGTTCGGGTACGCCCGCGCCATCACCAGGGTCGAGGACCCGTGCCCGCAACCGACGTCGACCACCCGGGCACCGCCGGTCAGCCGGTCCTTGACCCCCATGAGCGCGGGAATCCAGCTGGTCGAGAGGTTGGCGGCGTATCCCGGGCGGAAGAATCGTTCGGTGCCGTCGAACAACGCCCGATCGTGGTCGCCCCAGGCCAGACCGCCGTCACCTCGATACGCCTCCACGAGCTTGGCCTCGTCGCGGTACACGGAAGAGATCATTTCGGCGATCCCGATCATGAACACCGCGCTGGAGTCGTCGGCGAACACGGTGGCCTGCTCGTCGCTCAGCGTGTAGGCGCCGTCGTCGTAGGAGACGTATCCGGCGGCGGCCTGGGCCGCGAGCCATTCGGCGATCAGCCGCTCGTTGGTGCCGGTGCGCCGGGCCAGCTCGCCGGCACTGAGCGGGCCCGCCCCGGCCATCGCCTTCCACAGGCCCAGCCGGTCGCCGAGCATGACCGTCGCCGTTCCGAACGCGGCCCCCATGTCGAGCACGACCTGATCCACAAGCTTCCGCAGCCTGGTTTCGTCCATTGGAGCCCCCTCACGAAGCCGTCCGGCAGAAGCCGAGAGCCGTCCCCGGTGACTACTGCCCGAGCGTATCGGCGGCCTCGCACGCCTTCTCAAAACGGACACTTAACATCGAGTAATGGCTCACCCAGACGAATGTGACCGTTGTTTTACCCGCTCGGAGGGGGCACACGGGAGATCGTCGCCGTGATCCCGGCGCGGAGTGGCACCCCGCCCGCGGTACGGCACAAAAAACCTCTTGAATAGGATCGCCGGAAGTACCAGATACCGGCGACCCTGAAATCGAGGCCCCAGCAGGTGAGTTCACGACCGGTCTCCCTGGCCGGCATGGTGCCGTCCGTCTTCCTCCCCACCCTGATCTTCGAGACCGGCATGGGCGCGATCATGCCCATGATCGCGCTGAGCGGGCTCAATCTCGGCGCCTCCATCGGCACGGCGGGGCTGCTGCTGGCGTTGCTGGGCGTGGGGCAGATCCTGGGCGACATTCCGGCCGGGGCTCTCGCGGCCCGGGTGGGCGACCGCAAGGCGATGCTCATCGCCTCGGGAATCGCCGTGGTGACGCTTCTGGGATGCGCGATGAGCACCACGCTCTGGCAGCTGGCGCTGGCCGTCACCGCCACGGGGTCGACGAACGCGGTGTTCAACCTGGCCCGGCAGTCCTACCTGACCGAGGTCATCCCCGTGGGGCTGAGGGCCAGGGCGCTGTCCACGCTCGGCGGCATGTCCCGGGTGGGAGCGTTCATCGGGCCGTTCCTCGGCGCCGCGGTGGTGTACGACCGCCCGGTGTACTACATCTACTGGCTGGCCCTGGCGTGCGCGGTGATCGCCGGGCTGATCGTCCTGCTCGTACCCGACGTGGCCGAACCGTCGGCGGCGCGGGAGCGGCGGCACGCGCCCGTCTCCGTCTGGTCGGTGATGGTGCGGCACCGCCGGGTGTTCATGACCCTCGGCGTGGCCATCTTCCTCGTGGGGTCGGTGCGCGCCACCCGGCAGACGGTGCTGCCCCTGTGGGCGGAGCACCTCGGCCTGAACCCCTCCACCACGAGCATCGTCTTCGGGATCGTCGGGCTCGTGGACACCCTGACCTTCTACCCCTCGGGGAAGGTCATGGACCGCGCGGGCAGGCTGTGGATCGCCGTCCCGTCGATGCTCGTGCTCGGGCTGACCCAGGCCCTGCTGCCGCTCACTCACGGGCTGGCGTCGTTCACCGTCGTCGCGATGCTGATGGGATTCGGCAACGGGATCGGCAGCGGGATCCTGATGACCCTCGGCGCGGACGTCGCGCCACCGGAGATCCGCTCGAAGTTCCTCGGGGTGTGGAGGCTGTGCGCCGACTCCGGAAGCGCCGGCGGACCGCTGATCGTCTCCGCCGCCGCCGGGCTGGGCAGCCTGGCCCTCGGCATCTCCGCGATGGGCGTGACCGGGCTGGTGGCCGCGGCCGCGCTGCTGCGCTGGGTACCTCGATACTCACCGTTCGCCACCACGGGGACCCGGTCACGAGGCCCCGCGCCGGAAGACCCGGCGCCCGGAGGTCCCGGCCCCGACACGGCCGGAACCCACCGTTCGTCGGTCAGCGAGCCCTGAGCCCACCGGCGTCGATCCCGCCCGGCCGCGTCGGAGACAGGGATTCGCCGTCGCGCGAGGAGGCGGGCGAGACGGGCGTGGGTACGGCTCGCGCCCCGGGACGCGAGCCGTACCCCGGGATGCGCGGAAGGCTCAGTTCCCGAAGGTGATCCAGTTGAGGTTGACGAAGTCGGCGGGCTGCCCGCTGGTGAAGGTGACGTAGACCGTGTGGGTCCCGGTCACCCCCGCGATGTTGGCGGGGACCGTCCGCCAGCTCTGCCAGCCGCCGGTGTTGCCGAGGGCGAAGTCCCCGATCGGGGCGGCCGTCAGACTGTCGAGGCGCACCTGGACCAGCCCGCTGGCCCCGCCCGCGGCTCCGGAGGCGACCCTGGCCTTGAACTGGGTGGCCGCCGCGGTGCCGAAGTTCACCCCGTCGAAGCGGAGCCAGTTACCGTTGCCGATCTGGCTGACGTTCTGCCCGCCGCCGGTGTCGGTGGTCGTCTCCACCGCCGTGCCCGACTGCGCCTGGTAGCGCTCGGCCTGGATGGTCGAGCGGGCGTCCACCCCACCTCCTGGAGGGGGTGTCGGGGTACCGGTGGGCGGGGTCCCGGAGCCGCTCTGCCAGACGGCCACGTAGTCGACGAGCATCGGGCGCCCGGAAACCGTGGCGGCGGTCGGGGTCTGCCCGGCCAGCGCGTTGGGGAACGCACCGCCCATGGCCACGTTGAGCAGGAGGAAGTAGCCCTGGTGGCCGGTCATGGCGTTCCAGGTCCCGGCGTCGAACTGGGCCTGGCTGACGCTGTGGAACTGCTGCCCGTCGACATACCAGCGGAGCTGGTTCGGGGTGACGGCGCGGTCCCATTCGAAGCGGTAGGTGTGGAACGCCGACTGGCAGGACGACCCGGGACAGGCCCTGCTGGCGCCGAGTCCGGTGGTCTCGTTGCAGGGGCCTCCGGGGCTCACGCCGCAGTGGAGCACCCCCCAGACGGAGTTGATCCCGTTGACGTTCTCCATGATGTCGAACTCGCCGATGCCGGGCCAGTTCCAGTAGCTGCCCCGGTACGGCGCGCCGAGCGCCCAGAACGCGGGCCAGTACCCCAGCGCGGCGCTGCCGGTGACGTTGGGCATCTGGATCCGGCCTTCGATGCGAAGGACGCGGCCGTCCGCGGGCTTGAAGTCGGAGCGGCGGGTCTCGATACGGGCCGACGTCCACTCGGTCCCGTTCTTGACGGGGGTGATGCGCAGGTTTCCGCCGCCGTCGAGGCTGAGGTTGGAGGGACTGGCGGTGTAGTTCTGGACCTCGCCGGTGCCCCAGTTGGCGGGGCCTCCGGGGTAGGCGTGGCCCGTGTCGACGATCCAGTTGGCTGAGGAGGGAAGCGACCCGGCACCGCCGGTGAAGTCATCGCTCCAGACCAGGGACCACCCGGAGGGGGTCGGGGGAACCGCGGCGTGGGCGGTGATCGCGACCATCGGCAGCAGCAGGGCGGCGACGACGATCGAGATCCACCCGAGAGAGCGCTTTCTCGTTGGGGGGTGACTCATTCGAGACCTCTCACAAGGCGAACGAGGTGGACGGCCGAACGTCGCTGCAGCGTAAGACCGATTGATGTCACTGTTACGCGAAGGTTGACATCGGTCAAGGCCAGAATGTGAAAAAGCCAGAGAGCGCTCTCAATCCTCGCTCATTGGCCTTCGAGCCGCCGGCCGTCTCCGCGGGACGCGGGACGGCGCGCCCGCGGGAACGGCGCTTCACCCCTCCGGCACGGTGTGGTATCAATTAAATGACCAGATACGTTCATTTGGTCAAAAATATAGGGAACGGCTGGGTGGGAGACGTGAAGCCACACGCCAGGAGGGCGGGACGACCGCCGCAGGATGCCGAGCGCCGTCTGGAGCGGGCGCACCGCATCCTGGACGCCGCCGCGGACCTGGTCCTGCGCTGGGGTTACGACAAGACCACCGTCGAGGACGTCGCCCGGCGGGCCGAGGTCGCCAAGGGCACGATCTACCTGCACTGGAGGACGCGCGAGGAGTTGTTCGCCGCGCTGTTGCGCCGGGAGCGGGTCGAGATGCTCTCCCACCTGCGGCAGCGCGTCGCGGAGGGCCCCGGCACGCTCCGCGACCTGCTCAGGCTGCTCGCCTCCGAGCTCATGAGCAGGCCCCTGATGAGGGCGAGCCTGCTGGGCGACTCGGAGATCCTGGGCAGGCTCACACGTCTGAAGCGGAGCGACAAGGCCGCCGCCGCCGAGGTGCCCACCGGCTTCGAGACCTACCTTGGGGTGCTGCTCAAGCACGGCGGCCTACGGACCGACCTCTCCCCCACCGAGCATGTGACCGCGCTCGTCTCCGTCCTGTACGGATTCCTGCTCGTCCCGCGGATGCTGCCGGAGGCGTACAGCCTGCCCGACGAGCGGCTGGCGGAGCTGATCGCCGACGCCGGGAGCCGGGCGGTGGAGCCTCTCGGCCCCGTCTCCCCGGACGGCGCCCACCCCACCTCGCCGGACGACGCCCGCGCGATCTCGCGGGCGACCCTGGATTTCGTCGACTACGCCACGGAGATCGCGCAGCGGAAGCTGCGCGCCTCTCTCGGCTTCCAAGGAGAATGAGACGTGAAGGTCCTTCCCCTCTCCGACGCGACGGCCGATCTCGCCCTGACGGGCGGAAAGGGAGCGTCGCTGGCCCGGCTGGCCCGCGCCGGCCTGCCGGTTCCCGGGGGCTTCCACATCACCACCGACGCCTACCGCGACGTCGTCTCGCGTGACGGCCTGCACGACCAGATCATGCGGGCGGTCTCCGGAATGCCCGCCGACCAGGCCTCCCTCCGCATCGCGGCCCTGTTCGCCGAGCGCGAGATGCCCCCGGAGATCGCCGCGGAGATCCGCGCGGCCTACGCGGGGCTCGGCGACGACGTGGCGGTCGCCGTCCGGTCCTCCGCCACCGCCGAGGACCTTCCCGACATGTCGTTCGCCGGGCAGCAGGACACCTACCTCAACATCCGCGGCGACACCCTGCTGGACGCGGTTCGGCGATGCTGGGCCTCGCTGTGGACCGCGCGGGCCATCGCCTACAGGTCCGCGAACGACGTCGCCCACGACGACGTCGCACTGGCGGTGGTGGTCCAGGAGCTGGTGCCCGCCGACGCGGCCGGCGTCCTGTTCACCGCGAACCCGATCACCGGCGCGCGCGACCAGGTGGTGATCAACGCCTCCTGGGGTCTGGGCGAGGCCGTCGTCGGCGGGCAGGTCACGCCCGACACCGTCGTGATCGACACCTCCACCGGCGAGATCGTCGAGGAGCGCGTCGGCGACAAGCACGTCATGACGGTCCGCACGCCCGGCGGCACCCGCGAGGAGCCGATGCCCGAGGAGGCACGCCGCCGGCCCGTGCTCGACCGGGCGCAGGCCGTACGGCTCGCACGGCTCGGAACGCGGATCGAGGAGCTGTACGGCACGGCCGTGGACGTGGAGTGGGCCGCCCACGACGGAGCGTTCTTCGTCGTGCAGGCCCGTCCGATCGCCCGGCTCCGGCGGCCGATCCAGGAATGGAACGACAGCCTGAGCGGCGACTACCTGTGGACCGGCGCGAACCTCGGCGAGGCCATCCCCGACGTGATGACGCCGTGCACGTGGTCGCTCGTCCAGATCTTCATCCGCGAGGCCATGTCGGCGTCGGCGATGCCCGGGTTCAAGCTGGTCGGCAACATCGGCGGCCGCTTCTACATGAACCTGAGCATCGCGATCTCGGTGGCCAGGGCGATGGGCCTGGAAAACCGGCTCGGCGCGATCGAGCAGGTCTTCGGCAAGCTCCCTCCGGGCCTGGACGTGCCGCTGCTGCCCACCTCGCGCTGGCGGATCGTCAAGGACGTGCTGCCCGTCGCCTTCACCCTGCGCAGGCGGGTGGCGGCCAACGTGGCGAGGATGCCCGGTTTCCTCGCCACGGCGCAGCAGCGCTGTACGGCGGTGCGCGAGCACATCGCCGCCGTCACCACCGCGGGCGAGCTGGCCGGGCTGTGGGAGGGCGAGCTGCTGCCGTACTTCGTCGACGCCTGCCAGGTCCTGGAGGCCGCCGGACGTCAGGGCGGCACCGAGCTGGTCATGACCCGCGACAAACTGCGCAAGCTGGCGGGCGAGGCCGACGCCGAGGCCATGCTCACCGGGGTCAACGCCGACGGGGAGCTGGCCAGCCTCGCGTCGATCGTCGGCCTGGAAAGACTCGCGAGGGGCGAGATCGACCGGGAGACGTTCGCCCGCACCTACGGGCACCGGGGCGCGCACGAGTTCGAGGTCTCCGTCCCCCGCCCCGGCGAGGACCCGCGATGGATCGACGCGCAGCTCGCGGCCGTCTCCGGCGCGGAGTCCGCGTTCGCCTCGGGCACGGGGCCCACGGCCGTCTCCGGCACGGAGTCCGCGACCGCGTCCGGCGTACGGCTCGCGGCCGCATCCGAACCCCGGCACCGTACCGGCATGCTGCTCGCCCGCCAGCAGGAGGCACGCGAAGCCGCCTGGAAACGGTTCGAGCGGCGCCACCCCGGCAAGGTCGCGAAAACCCGCCTGCGCGTCAAGCGGTGGAACGCGATCGTCCGCGACAGGGAGGCGACCCGCTCGGAGGTGGTCCGCGTCTTCTGGGCGCTGCGCGCCTTCGTCCGGCGGGCCGGGGAGCTCACCGGTCACGGCGACGACCTGTTCTTCCTGTCGATCCAGGAGATCCTCGCTCTCCTGCGTGGCGACGACGCGCCGTTGGAGCAGGTGGCGATCCGGCGCGCGACCTACGAGCACTACGCGGCCCTGCCCGCCTACCCCACGTTGATCGTCGGCCGGTTCGACCCGGACCGCTGGGCCGCCGACCCCGACCGTCGCGGCGACATCTTCGACGCCCGGGGCGGCGGCACCCCGGTGAGCGACACGGTGACCGGTTTTCCCGGCGCGCCCGGCATCGTCGAGGGCGTGGCCCGCCTCATCGCCGCCCCCGAGGACGGTGACCGCCTCGCCCCCGGCGAGATCCTGGTGACGACCCTGACCAACATCGGCTGGACCCCGATGTTCCCCCGCGCCGCCGCCGTCGTCACCGACATGGGCGCGCCCCTGTCACACGCCTCGATCGTCGCCCGCGAACTCGGCATTCCGGCCGTGGTCGGGACCGGCAACGCGACCATGCGCCTGCGCGACGGCGACAGGATCCGCGTCGACGGCGAACGCGGCACCGTGGAACTGCTGACCGCGTAGGTTCCAGCCCTTGATCACGCCCTCTTCCGCGCCCCTGAGGAGGAATCGCCGGGGCGCGGAAGAGGATCACGATCGGCCGGGTCATTTCGCCTCGGCGCCGACGACACCACGCGGAGGCGCCGGGGCCGGCGCCACGTCGCCGCCGGACGTGTGGAGCGCGCGCCGGACGGTGGGCACGAGGAGCGCCGCCGCGACGGCGGCGAGGGAGAGCCCGGTGAGCATCGTGAAACCGTGCGTGTACCCGGCTTCGTACGGCAGCCCGTTCGACCGCAGGTCACCGGTGACGACACTGCTCATCACCGCGGCCCCGATCGAGCCTCCGATGGTGCGGATGTTGGCGTTCATCCCGGCCGCGGCACCCGTCTGCCGCGCCGGCACGTTCTTCACGATCAGGTTCGTCATGGACGAGAACGCCAGGCCGATACCGAGGCCGAACACGCCCGCGGCGACGCCGACCTGCCAGCGCTCGCCATGGACCGCGGCGAGCGCGGCGCAGGCGAGCACGCCGAACGCGGAGCCGGTGGCGAGCTGCGCCTTCAGGCTGAACACCCTCTCCACGCGCCCGCTGAGAACGCCCGCGACGAACATGGTCACGAGCATCGGCAACATCAGCAGGCCCGCTTCGGTGATGCTCGCCCCGAATCCGTAACCCGAGACCGTCGGGGTCTGCACGAACTGCGGGAGGAACCCGTACACGGCGAACATCGCCGCCCCGAAGAGCAGCGCGTTGAGGTTGGTGGTCCACACCGCCGGCAGGCGCATCATGCGCATGTCGATGAGCGGGTTGGCCGAGCGGAGTTCGGCGACGACCCAGGCGGCGAAGACGACGACCGCGACCGCCAGCAGGCCGATGACCCCAAAAGAGCTCCAGCCCCATACCGGGGCCTCGCTGAGCGGCAGCAGCAGGGCGACGAGCCAGCCCGACAGCAGGAGGGTGGCGAGCCAGCTGATCCGTCCCGGGGTCCGGATCGGCGACTCGGGTACGAGCAGGTACGCCGCCACGGCCGTCAGCGCGACGACGACCATGGGAATCCAGAACAGCCAGCGATAGCCGAGAGCGTCGACGATCGGCCCGGCGAGCACGACGCCCAGGCCTCCTCCCGCCGCGACGATGGCCGACATCGCCCCGATGGCCGAGGGCACACGCGCCGGCGGGAACTCGTCGCGGATGATGCCGAACGACAGGGGGAACACCGCGCCGCCGACGCCCTGGATGACGCGGGCGACGATGAGCACGCCGATGTTGGGCGCGATCGCGGCGAGCAGGCAGCCGACGGCGAGCCCCACGAGGGCGATGACGAGCATCCGCTCCTTGCCGACCATGTCGCCGACTCTCCCCAGGATCGGAGTGCAGATCGACGCGGAGAGCAGGTAGGCGATCAGCACCCAGGTCACGGTGCTCTGGGAGGTGCCCAGATCGTGCTGGATCGTCGAGAGGACCGGGCTGATGAGCGACTGCAGCATCGCGAAGAACCCGGCACCGGCCGCGAGGACCACGAAGGTCAGCTGATGGGTGGTGCGTTTGGTGGTCGAGGCCACAAAGATCTCCATTTTACGATCGAGAGATTCGTTTCCGGGCGCGCGTGTTCGAGGCACCTGGAAACGAGGTTGATCCGGGCCGGCGGTTCGGAGAATCCGAGAATGAAATCGGTCCGGTCCGGTGGTTCAAGGAGTCCGGCAATGAGGTCGATCCGGGCCGGCGGTCACCCGGTGCCCGGGACGCCGCCTTCCGGAAGGCCGGAAGGAGAGCACGCCGCTCTCCGGAAAGAGGGCACGCCACCTTCCGGAAGGCGGGCACGCCGCTCTCCGGAAGAAGGACACGCCGCTCTCCGGAACGAGGGCACGCCGCCGAGAGGACGGTCCGTCCGTCCCCCGCCCGCCGGTGTTCCGCCGGCGGAACACCGGCATCGGTTCACGCGGAGGGTCGGTTCGTGATGGTCACCGACAAAAGGGGCCGGCCAGGTGATTCGAGCCTGGTTCCGCCGCCGGGCAGGGGAGCCGGGCCCCCGCTCGGGCTCCCCTGCCCGGCGGCGCTTTCGCCCGTACGATCCCCGGCCGCTTCGCGGCCTACGGTGACATCGCCCCCGCCGTCACCTACCGGTCCGCTCTTCCGTTGTTCTCGGGTGAAGACGCTTCGCCCACCCGCTCGCGATGGATGTAAAGTATTCGGAGGCTCTCCTCCGAACAGTAACGGAGGGGCACCTCCACAAAGTATCGGAGGAATGCCTCCGTTTGCAAATGAGGTAAGGAGGCATCCCTCCATGACGAATGCGGAGCAGGTTCCCCAGGCCCTCTCGCGGCGCCCCAAGCGCGCCGACGCCCGGCGCAACTACGAGACGCTCATCTCCGCGGCACGCGACGCCTTCGCCGAAGACGGGGTCTCGGCGTCACTGGAGGACATCGCCCGGCGCGCCAAGGTCGGCATCGGCACGCTGTACCGGCATTTCCCCACCCGCCAGGACCTGTTCGAAAGCGTCTACGTCGAGGAGGTCGAAGCGCTGTGCCGCACCGCCGACGACCTGGCCGATCTCCCCCCGTGGGACGCCCTCAGCCGCTGGCTCCACCGCTTCGTCCGCTACACCGCCACCAAACGAGCCCTCGCCGAAGCCCTCAACCGCGACTCCGGGATCTTTCACACCTGCCGCACCGCGATCTACGCGGCCGGCGAACCGCTCCTCCAGCGAGCCCAGCAGGCGGGCACCGCACGATCCGACACGAACTTCGACGACGTCCTGCGACTCCTCAACGGGATCACGATGAGCCACTTCGTCGAGCCCGGGCAACTCGACCGAGTCGTCAACATGGCTCTCGACGGACTGCGCCACCAGCCGCCGGCCGCCGGAGCCGGCGCCTGATCAGACCTCCGCGGCGGAATCGTCCGTGATGTCAGGCTCCTCCGTGAGGTCGGGGTCCTCCGCCGGGTCACGGTATCCACCGGGGAGCAGATCCCCCGGCTCGGAGATCTGAAATCCCCACCCGTCGGTCGCCTGCCCTCTGAAGGACTCCACGATCGCGAGGGCCACCGCTCCGGTCTGGAGCATGGCCTCGTCTCCCGACAGGAGGGTCGTGCCGTCGGCGTCCTCGAAGGGACGCACGTCGACCTTGACCAGCTGCGTCGCGTACGGCATCACCGCGTACACGGCCGGAGGGATCTCGTTCTCGTGGACGGCGGAGACCAGGATGTCGGCCCCGCCGTACATCTGAAGGTCCTCCCGGATGAGGTGGACGACTCCGTCGTCGAGTTCGGCGGGGCCCGCCTGCTGCCAGCTCTGCTTCACGGAATCGGCCGGACGCAGGTGCCGCCGCAGCAGCGAGGCCATCTCCTCGGGTGACGGCATCTCCCCCAGATACGCGATCGGCCCCCGGTGGTCGTCCTCCGCGGGGTCGCTCATCAGGCCTCTCGTCATCGACCAGCCGCCGAGACGATAGGCGATCCCCTCCGCGAGTCCCCTGTCGAAACCGTTCACGGGCAGCGGACCGTCGGAGACGATCCGATGAGCCCAGAGCCGCTTCTCGCCGTCGATGTTCAGCTTGCGAAGCTCCGGCTCCGCCAGCTCGACGCCGGCCGTCACCCGCACCCCCGTCACCATGATGTCGTCGCCGTCGGAACACGCGCCGGGATCGACGAGCCGGAGCATCTCCAGAAGGACCGGGTGACTCGCCTCGGCGGGCAGCAGAACCGTGGGGCCCGTACGCAGGCGTCCGAAAAAGAGGCGATCCGAGAACCAGCTCATGCACATCTCCTCATGATCGAGAGGTGGCCGATGCTAGCCGGAACCTTCATGGTTGGCGATGCATCTTTGCCTGTCCGTGACCATGGGACTACGGATTTCCGCCCCGTGACCGGTCAGGCCCTCAGGGGACCAGCGGGAGCGCGTAGGTGACGGTGCGATGTCCGGTCTCGAAACCCGCGCGGGTGTAGACGCCGAGGGCTCCCGTCGGGTTGTCCGCGTCCACGCCCAGCCCGGCCCTCCGGTACCCCTGCGCCCGGAACTCGGCCAGGGCGTGGGCGATCACCGCGGTCGCCACTCCCCTGCCACGCCACTCGCGCAGGGTGCCGATGAGCTGGATCCATGCCTCACGGATGCCGGTCGCGGCGGTGTCGGCCTCGAAGTAGTGGGTCACCAGAATGCCCACGCTCGCCCCCGACTCGTCCTGGACGACGAAGGAGCCCTCGGGCCGGAAGGCCTTCACCCCGACGATGCCGGCCCTCCAGGACTCCGCCGTGTGCTCGACGCTGCCCCAGTGGTCGGTGAAGGAGAGGTTGCGCACCTGGCGAGCGGCGTCCTCAAGGTCGTCACGATAGGTGACGATCTTCAGTCCGTCGGGCAGGGAGACCTCCGGCAGATCGGCGTCAAGATCGCGGGTCATCTCGTGGAACCACCGGACCTGGCTCATGCCCACCGAGGCGGCCAGCGCCTGCGCGCCCTCGTTCCGGACGTCCGAGTAGAGGTGGAGTTCGAGCGGCTGCCCGGGAAAGCGGCGCTCGTGCAGTGTCGGGGCGGTGCCGATCGCCCAGCGGAGCAGGTGCCCGCCCAGACCTCGACGACGATGTCCGGGGTGCACCCCGCCCCACAGCGTCATCTGATGGACGGGGGCGGCTGCGGGCCGGGCCATGACCACTCCGACCGCGACGAGCCGGCCGGAGTCCCATGCGGCCAGCGTGCCCTCGGCGGGATCGAGCAGCGGGTTGGCGAGACGCTCGGCGAGGTCGTCGGCGTCGTAGTTCTCCCCGGTCTGCTCCACGTCCTCGATCGCGGCCAGCAGGCCCGCCCACGCGTCGACGTCGTTCACGGTCAGCGGAACCCACTCGATGGTCATGGTTCCCGAGCATAGGAACAGGCCCCCCGAACCGCGACCCGTTTTCCGGCGCTCGACAGGGCCGCCGGCCGGCCCCGGCCGGCCTCGCCGGGACCGGCCCGTTCACGGAACCGGCCCATTCATGAGACGCGCCGGACGGGGAGGGCCACCGTCAGAGGAAACGGCCGGGATGGCCAGGGGCGTGTCGAGGTCCCCCGGCCACCCCGCGCCGCGGCTGCCGCCGTCCCCTCAGCCGGTGACCCGCTCCACGGGGATCCACAGCTCGGCGTCCGCGTGCGTCCCGTCCTGCGACAGTCTCGTGCTGGAGATCTCGGGACCCGGCCTGCTCCGGTACGGGTTGGAGGGGAACCACTGTGTGAACACGTCCCGCCACAGATACTGGAGCGTCTGCGGGAACGCGCCCGAACTCTCGAAGACCGCCCACGTCCCCGCCGGGACGGTGAGGACCTGCATGTCCTCGGGCGCGGCGGCACCGCTCACCACGCCGTGGTAGTAATCGAGTTCGGTGCCCTCCTCACGCGAGCCGGCGAGGTTGTCGCTCACGTTGACGATCCCCCGCGGCCCCTGGTCGGAGAGTCCCTCCATCCGCTGCACGGTCTCCCGGTCGATGCCCCGGATGAAGGCGACGATCGCCGGGTTCATCCCTTCATGAACGAGGGGGACACGCGCCTTCCTCCCCACCACACGAAACTCCTCCTTCTCCACGACCCGATACCGCATGTCGCTGCTCCCTTCGACGATGAGACGGAAGGACATCCGTGACTGGGAGCGCAGAGCCGCGCCGGTCCGCCTGGCCTCGCCGGGCCCGACGCCGTGCACGGAGCGAAACGCCCGGGCGAACGCCTCGCCCGAGCCGTAGCCGTAACGCGTCGCGACGTCGAGCAGCGTCTCCTCCCCCGCGAGCACCTGGGCGCCCGCGACGGTGAGCCGCCTGCGGCGGATGTACTCCGACAGCGGGATGCCCGCCAGCGCGGAGAACAGCCGCCGGAAGTGGTACTCCGACGTGACCGCGATCCGCGCGAGTTCGGCCACCTCGATCCGCTGGTCGAGGTGCTGCTCGATGTACTCCATGGCCTGGTTCAGCCGCTCCAGCAACTCCCGGCCTCCTTCCCTTACGAGCACCCACGCTAGGCGGGGCGCTCCCCACCGCACCCGACATTCCGTGCCCGTCACGATCGGGTACGGCGCACCGTTTCCCTCCGCGCGCCTCATCCGCGAGGGGTTCCGCCCTCGTGCCATACCGGACATCCTGTCGAGAGCACCTTCCGTACGTCGTTCCGAGCCGCTTGGAGGTGGGAAGGAGGGGGAGAATCGACAGATGCGCCGGTCGAGCACCGCACCACACGCCGAGTACCGCTGTCGAGCACGTGGGCCCGATCACCACCGGACCGCGGGCCGGGCGGCCGGGCCGTCGGAGCCCGGGCACGCGGCACGGTCGACGGGAAGTGCGCAGACGACACCATGCGAGAGGGCAGATCATGACGTATCCGGAGCCAACCTACTTCGGCGACAAGGGAGAGATCAGCGCGACCTACCGCCCGGCCGCGCACGAACCCGAGCTGACCTACCAGTCCGGCAACACGGTGCACTACCTGGCCACGGGAGCCTCCACCAACGGCCAATTCGGCCTCTACCGCTGGGAGATGGGGCCGGAGCCCAGCGGACCCGACCGGCACTTCCACCGGTCGATCTCCGAATCGTTCTTCATCCTCACCGGAACGATACGGATCTACGACGGCAACCGCTGGATCGACACCGAGCCGGGCGACTTCGTACACGTCCCCGAAGGCGGCGTCCACGCCTTCCGCAACGAGTCGGGCGAGCCCGCGTCGATGCTGCTGCACTTCGCCCCCGGCGCTCCCCGCGAAGGCTACTTCGAGGGCCTGGCGGAGTTCGCCGTCTCCGGCCCTCCCAGTGACGAGGAACTGGCGGCCTTCTACTTCCGCCACGACACCTTCTGGCTCTGACCGGCTGATCCGGCGCCTGTGACCTGTCCCGTCCGGTGCGGGAACCCGTGCGTGTCAGTCGTCGGAGCCGCCCCGGAGACGACGCCCGGCCGCCCCGCCTCCTTCACGCCCGGCCCGGCCCCGCGACGACGCCTCCCCGGCCTGATCCACGGGGGGCGTCCGAGCGTGATCGTCGTGGTGCGCGGGAACACGCCCGTGGTCGTCGCGCGGTACGGCGGGCCCGTCCGGGAACGGCTCGCCGGCCCCGGTGTCACCGACGGTCACCCGGTTGCCGACGTCGAAGGACCGCACGTGGACGCGCCGGCCGATGGGCTCGCCCGTGCTGAGCAGCCCAAGCGTTTCCTCGTCGCCGTCGGCGGTCCTGGCCAGGAAGCGGCGGCCGTCGGCTTCGAGGCGTCCGACGACGATGCCGGTCCGGTTGCCGCCGCGACCGTGTTTGACGGTGTAGGTCTCGATCGTGCCCCACCCATCGGCCTGGACGGCCTGCTCGACGGCGGGCCAGGCGTCGATCTCGGCCTGAAGCGCCGCGCTCTCGTCCGGACGCCACTCACAGGGGGTCGTCGAGTAGACCCCGACGGAGTACTTGCTCAGCATGCCGCCGTTGGCGCCCACCATCCCGTACGCGCCGGGCCGAGCGCGAAGCCGCCGCACGACCTCGGCGATGGCGTGCGTCGAGTAGTTGTTGCCCGCCCCGCCGAAGAAGGGCAGGCCACCGGTCACCGTCAGCTCCCGCGTCCCGTCGGCGGCCAGGCCGAGACCGTCGCAGACGTTGGACACCGCGATCGGGAAACAGCTGTAGAGGTCGATGGCGTCCAGGTCGTCAGGGCCGATCCCGGCCAGGTCCAGGGCGTGCCGGGCGGCCATGACGGCGGCGGGACCGGTGCTGAGGTCGCCGCGGTCCAGCAGGTCTCGCTCGCGCAGGTCGGCGTGGCCGTGCAGGAAGACCCACTTCTCCTCCGGGACGCCGAGCCGCCTGGCGGCGGCCACGGACATCAGCAGGACGGCGGCTCCCTGGTTGACCTTCTCGCGCGCGACGACGTAGCGGGTGTACGGCTCGGCGATGAGGCGGTTCTTCTCGGTCGGGGTGACCAGTTCCCCGGCGCCGCGCTCGGTGGGCGCGGCGGCGTGCGGGTTGGCCGCGGCGACCTTCGTGAACGGGGCGAACAGCGCCCCCATTCCGGCCGCGTACTCCTGCCGGGTCTGCCGGAGTCGCGCCCGGCGCGCGTTGTCGAAAAGCGCGTACTGGCTGGGCGCGCCCGCCAGACCGTGTGCGGCCAAAAACTGTGAGGCCAGGCCGTCGAGGCCGAAGCCACGGTCCTCCAGATCGCCCTCCACGGTCTCGCTGAAATCCGGCCTGTCCTCCGCCCCGGCCAGGTGCCGCGTCGTCGAGATCGCCTCCGCCCCGAAGACGAGGACCGCCTGGGCGTCTCCCGCCGCGATCGTGGCGGCGAGTTCGTTGACCAGGTGCTGGGGCCCCTGCCCGCCGGCCACCTCAAGGATCGCCCGGCCGGGGGTCGCCCCCACCCGGACGGCGACGGACCGGGGATAGTTGGTGGACCTGCCCAGGGGGGCCGGGGCTCCGGGCACGGAGATCTCGAACTGGCGCACTCCCGCCACGGTGTCGACGGCGGCGGCGACCGTCGCGGCGACCGCGCCGGTGTCGGCGATGGCCTCGCGGGCGGCGGCGGCCGCCAGCTCGACGGAGGACAGGCACCGGTAGCCGGGCTCGCCGATGCGCTCCGATACCTGCCCGACCCCCACGAGCACAGGCGTGCTGGGGTCGATGTCCTCGAAGGTCACCTTCACACTCCACTCGACACACTGCTGGGCGGCGTGAGTCGCGAACTGCGGCGCCGGCATCACATCGTGCCCCGGGGTGGATCGGAGGCGCCACCCCCGGGCCCGGTCACGCTATCGGGGGGTCAGCACACAGAACTCATTGCCGTCGGGATCGGCCATCACCACCTGACCGGCCTCGCGCCGGCCGACGTCGAGTCGAGTCGCTCCGAGGGCGACGAGACGGTCGACCTCCGCTTGCTGATCACCGTGCGCAGGCGGAGCGAGGTCGAAGTGCAGTCTGTTCCTCCCGGTCTTCGGCGCCACCGGCGGACCACCCCACGTGATCTTCGGACCGCCGTGCGGCGAGCGGATGGCGGTCTCCTGGTCCTGGTCCCAGACCAACGGCCAGCCCAGCGCCTCGCTCCAGAAGTACCCGACCTCCTGCGAACCGTCGCACGCGAGCGCTCCGACGAATCCGCAGTCGGCGAGGAAGCCGTTGCCCGGCTCGATGACGCAGAACTCGTTGCCTTCGGGGTCGGCGAGCACCACATGGCCCTCCTCCGGGCGTTGCCCGATGTCGATGTGCCGCGCGCCGAGGTCGAGCGACCTCGCCACCGTCCGCCGCTGGTCCTCAAGGGACGTGCTCGTCAGATCGAAGTGCATCCGGTTCTGGCCGGTCTTCTTCTCCTCGCTCGGAAGGCATCGGATCCGGAACCCGGTGTCATCGCCCGGCAGGAGCGTGATGCCGTCGTGGGGGTCGTCGGCCGTCTCCCAGCCCAGGACGCCGGCCCAGAAGCGCGCGAGACGGAGTGGGTCGTGCGCGTCGAAACAGAGCGCGACAAGTTGAGACGTCATCCCGCGTCTCCAATCTGCTGACTCACCGGCGCAGACAGGACATATCCGCCTGGCGCATGACGGAGGCAACGCTAACCCGCTCGACGACTGCGACGCCAACGCATATGAGCCGGAAGGCGACGGATGGACCTGCCGGTCTTCGGGGAGAATCGGTACGGACTCCAGCGACAGGGACTGACGTTTCAGCAGTTCAGGAGCCAGAGTCGAGGCAGAGGGCCGACTACCGTGAAAGGTCACACTCCATGAGGATCACCCTGGTCCAGGGAGACATCACCGCGCAGGACGTCGACGCCGTCGTCAACGCCGCCAACTCCTCACTCCTGGGAGGCGGCGGGGTCGACGGGGCGATCCACCGGCGCGGCGGCCCCGCGATCCTCGCGGAGTGCCGGGAACTGCGCGCCTCGCACTACGGCAAGGGGCTGCCGACCGGCCAGGCGGTGGCGACCACCGCGGGTGAGCTCGCGGCCCGCTGGGTCATCCACACCGTCGGCCCCGTCTTCTCCGCCGCGGAGGACCGCTCGGACCTGCTGGCCTCCTGCTACCGGGAGTCGCTCCGGGTCGCCGGCGAACTGGGTGCGACCAGCGTGGCGTTCCCCGCGGTGTCCACCGGGGTCTACAGCTGGCCGATGGACGACGCCGCCCGCATCGCGATCGACACCGTACGCGCCACTCCGACGCAGGTGACCGACCTCCGGTTCGTCCTGTTCACGCAGGACGCGTACACCGCCTTCGAGGAGGCGCTCGACGCGGGATCTCCCGGCCAGGACGGCTGACGTGATCGTGTGGTCACTGGTGGGCGGATGATCTGGGGCCCTTGGCGTACAGGTCGGCGACGTGACCCGCGAGCACGGTGAAGAAGCCGGTGAAACCGAGCAGGGCGAGCACCGCGCCGACGATCACATCGTTGCGCGTGGCGGCCGTCCACGTGGCGCCGTCCGGTTGCCGTCCGGTCACGAACGGCGCGGCGACCAGCCAGATTCCCGTGACGAAGAGCAGGCCGATGCCGATGATTCCCAGTCTGCTCACTGTTCCTCCTTGGGATGCCCGCCGGTCGTGCCGCCGGAACGCCTGCCCGCGTGCTCCAGCTGATCGGCGGCCAGTGCGGCCACCAGGGGCTTGAGCAGGCCGTGCAGGTCTTCGATCGTCGGCGCGGGTTCGGCGGGGAGCGGCTCGTCCGGTGCCTCGGGCCGCGCGGTGGGCCGCTCGGGGAGAAGCCCGTCGGCGCGGAGCCGGGCACGCCATTCCCGCGCCCACACCAGGATGGTGACCAGGGAAAGCCCGCACACTCCCGCTCCGGCCCACAGGTCGGCCTTCGACGCGCCGCTCCCGGAGGGGTAGTTCAGCGCGTACGGTGCGAGCAGCAGCCATACCCCTGCGCCCAGCGCGGCGGTCGCCGTGATCAGGCCGGCCAGGTAACGCGTCATTTCATCTCCTTTTCCGTCAGTGCCGCGAGGAGGACCTGTCCGGCCAGTGGCCTGAGGATCCGGCGAGAGGCCATTCGGGCGCGGGTGACGTCGTCACCGGCCTGCTCGGCGGGGATGAGCCGCGCGGCGGCCGCGACCAGCCGCGGTGATCCGCCGTTTTCGAGCCGGTCGGCGAGCCACGACAGGGCGACGCCGGTCACCGCGAGGGTCACCGCGCTCGGCTGGGCGGGCGCACCCCCCTGCAGCGGTATCTCCTTCAGGAACAGCGCGAGCAGCAGGCTGGCGATCGCGAACGGTATCGCCCACAGGTAGACGGCCTGGACGGCCGCGGTGAACGCCTCGAGCAGTTCTCCCAGCTGCGCCGCGGGAAGCCGTCCGAGAAACCCGGGATCGAGCTGTACGGCCTGCGCCGGCAGGCCGGCCCCTCTCAGTTCCTCCTCCAGGGCACGGATCTGGATCGTGCCGAACAGCGCGGTCCCCAGCGAGCCGCCGAGCGTGCGGAAGAAGGCGATCGCGCTGGACGCGCTGCCGATGTCGCCGGGCCGTACCGCGTTCTGCGTCGCCACCAGCGGCACCTGCATGAAGGCGCCCACCCCGAGGCCGACCACGACGGTGAAGGCCAGGATCACGGTTACGGAGGTGCCGACCTCGACGAGGCTGAGCAGGTAGAGGCCGGCGGCCAGGATCGCCGCGCCCAGGACGGAGATCGTCCTGTAGCGGCCCGTCCTGGAGATCAGCCATCCGCTCACCATCGAGGCGACGATCACCCCGCCGGTCAGCGGGACAAGGGCGAGCCCGGATTCGGTGGCCGTGTCGCCGCGGACGATCTGGAAGTAGGCGGGCAGGTAGACGATGCCGCCGAAGAGCGCGGCCCCCGACAGCAGCGACAGTCCGGCGCTGACCGCGACCACGGGGTGGGTGATGACTCGCGGCGGCAGGATGGGTTCGGACGCCCTGCGCTGCCAGGCGCCGAAGGCCACGGTCAGGCAGACGCCCACACCCGCGAGGCCGATGATCTGCCAGGAGGACCAGTCGTACGTGCGGCCGCCCCACACCGTGACCATCAGGATGCAGCACACGGCGGCGGTCAGGAGGGCGGCCCCGAGATAGTCGATGCTGTGCTGCACCCTTCTGCCGGGCAGGTGGAGCGTGACCGCCACCACCGCGAGGGCCACCGCCCCGAGCGGAAGGTTGATCCAGAAGATCCAGCGCCAGGTGGCATGGTCGGTGAAGAATCCTCCGACCAGGGGCCCGGCGACGCTGGCCAGGCCGAACACGCCACCGAAGAGTCCTTGGTAGCGCCCCCGGTCGCGGGGTGGGACGACGTCGGCGATGATCGCCATCGCGAGCGCCATGAGACCGCCGCCGCCCAGCCCCTGCACGCCCCGGAAGACGATGAGCTGGGTCATGTTCTGGGCGAGACCGCACAGGATGGAGCCGATCAGGAAGATGACGATCGCGCTCTGGAAGATCCGCTTACGGCCGTACAGGTCGGAGAGCTTGCCGTACAGCGGGGTTCCGGCCGTCGAGGCGAGCAGGTAGGACGTGACCACCCAGGAGAGCTGGTCCAGCCCGCCGAGCTCCTGCGCGATCGTCGGCAACGCGGTGGCCACGATCATCTGGTCCAGGGCGGCGAGCAGCATGGCGAGCATGAGTCCGGCCATCACGAGCCGGATCTGCGCGCGAGTCAACAACGACAACCCCCGCTTCGGTCACGATTTGTAGCGATGACCTTACGCAGAGAGTTCGTTCGACGCATGGAGAATCGATATATCTTCCGTCATACGGCTCTGACCATTGGTTTTGCGAAAGGGCGAGCGGTGGGCACGCCTTCGGTCCGCAGGTGCCGTCCGCGAACGGTCCGCCCGGCGGTCTGTCACCAAAACGATCACCTTGACACCGGTCGGCCGTGCCGTACCGGCATGGCCGGGAACAGTCGTGGAAAGCTGTCCTTTACGGACGCTTTTCTTGTTCTACAAGCTCTGTAATCCCATTCTGCAGGAGATTACGCACATACCGTAGGACCGAAAACCAGGTCGATTCGGGATGCTCCATGGCGACGGCGTCCGCTCGGCGCATTCGGCACAGCAGCCTCCGCTCGGCGCCCTCGGGGTCGACGCCTTCGTCGGTGCCGGCCTCGGCGTCGTACTCGGGCCGCTCCTCTTCCAGCGCGTGGAGGAAATACGCCAGCGTGTCGATGCCTGTGTTGAGCAGGTGTGGAGGACCGTTCTCCGGGATGGAGTACACCACCCCCGTGTCCGTGTCCACGATGACGTCGTCCAGGGCTATCCCTCCCAGGGTCAGCCAGGCCGACATGTCGAACGGGCAGTTCGGATGCCTCCGCGCGACTGCCTGCCACGCATCGCCGCCGATCCGCAGATCGCCATCGAGAAGCCAGTGGTCTGCCTCGAACCAGCCAACCTGGTCCGGCAGACCGATTTCCCGCAGGAAGGCCCGGGTCGGCTCGTGCGCGATCGCGGCGAGTGCGCGGTCGTCCAGGGTGACCAGTTCGTCGGCGGGAAACACGGACTCCATCGTGATCCGGTCGATCAAGGGGCTCATGGATCCACATCCTTGCGCTGAGGGGTGGTCCGCGGCGACCGATGCCCCGCGTACGCGGGCGATCGGTCATCCCGAATATTGAAGCGACATCGCGGCCGAAGGACGACAGGATGAGGACTCTTTAGGGTTGTGAAGGAGTCAGCAGGTGCACAGTTACCGCCGCGATCTCGACATGCTCCGAGATCGGCGCTTCACCCTGCTGCTCGCCGCCCGGACCATCTCGGTGCTGGGCAGCTCGTTCGCACCCGTGGCCCTCGCCTTCGGCATCCTCGCCCTGCCCGGTGCGACGGCCACGACGTTGTCGGTGGTCCTCGCCGCGGAGGCCCTGCCGACGGTGGCCTTCATGCTTGTGGGCGGGGTGATCGCCGACCGGTTGCCCCGGCACCGGGTGATGATGGCCGGTGAGACGATCAACGCGGGGGCGTTCTTCTGTCTCGCCGCGATGCTGCTCACCGGATGGACCCCGCTTCCCGCCCTCGTGGCGGCGGCGGCGATCAGCGGCATCGCGATCGCGATTCTTTTCCCCGCCCTGACCGGGATCATCCCCGACGTCGTCCCCGCCGACCGGCTGCAGACCGCCAACGCCCTGCTGGGACTGGGCGCCAACATCTCACGCGTCGCCGGGCTCGTCCTGGGCGGAGCCACGGTGGTCCTGCTCGGCGGCGGCTGGGCGCTGGTCGTCAGCGGCGCCATGTTCGCCGTGGCCGCCGTGCTCGTCGCGGCGCTGCGCCTCACCCCGGCGCAACGTTCCGCGTCCGAGCGGCACTCGGTCCTCGCCGACCTGCGCGACGGCTGGCGTGAGTTCATCTCCAGGCAGTGGCTGTGGGTCGTGGTCGCGCAGTTCTCTGTGCTGGTGATGGCCGTCCAAGCCGCGCACGGCGTGCTCGGGCCGCTGATGGCCAAGGAGCATCTGGGTGGAGCGGCGGCCTGGTCGGCGATCCTCGCCGGCGAGGCGATCGGCATGATCGGTGGCGTCTTCGTCGCGCTGCGGCTGCGGCCCCGCCGTCCCATCCTGGTCGCCACGCTTCTCACCCCGCCCACGGCGTTGCCCTACCTGCTGCTCGGCCTGGGCGCCCCGTTGTGGATGATCATCATCGGGGCGGTGGTGATGGGCGTCTGCTTCGACATCTTCGGCGTGCTGTGGAGCACCACGATGCAGCGGGAGATCCCGGCCGACTCCCTGTCGCGCGTCAGTTCCTACGACGCCCTCGGGTCCCTGATGTTCGGCCCGATCGGCCTGCTGCTGGCGGGGCCGCTGGCGATCCTGACCGGCCCGAAGCCCGCCCTGCTCGGGTGTGCCGCGATCGTCGTCCTGGCCTCTCTCGCCGCGCTGCTCTCCCCGGAGGTGAGAAGGCTGCGGGCCCCGGCACCCGCCGAGGGGGATGGGGTCGCGTCACACTGACGCCGTGGAGGTCCGGGGCCCCGGCGTTCCCGGTGCGGCTCTCCTCGCCTGACCTGCGTGCTCATCGGCGGGTCATGCCGGGCACGCCGCCGGCGCCCGATCTCCTCGGCCTCAGCCGCCGAGCTCCGTCGTCACAGCGTAGGCGATGACACGCCTCGGTCCGGCGGAGAGGACCGCGCCGGTCACGGCGTGCAACGGTCCGGGTCGCCGTTCAGGAAGTCGTCCCGGTCCGTTTTGGTGTTCTTGTCCCCTCCGGCCCAGGTCAGCACTTCCCCGCTCTTGAGCCCCGCCAGGTCCTCGACCGCGAACGGGACCCGTCCCCTCAGGCCCCTGTTGCCCGCACTGCCGGCGACGTTCGCGACGTACGGGACGCCCTCCCGCAATGCGGTGAGCTCGCCGCCCGTGGAGCGCCAGCCCTCGGGCGGGTCCTGGAAGACCCGTATGTCGTGCACCGACCCGGTCCAGCCGCCGTTGTGCACGCTCCAGCCGACCGGCTCGCCGTCGTCGCCGGTGTCGGCGATGACGGAGAAATCTCGCGCGACATAGCCGGGGCAGTCGGCCACCAGCAGCCTGACGCCACCGTCCTGGACCCCGTTCGACGGCGAGGACGGCTTTCGGCACGGGTGTGCACCCGTGCCGAAGAAGGCCAGGGCGATCGACGCGACGACCGCGTATCCGCGCCCCGGCCTTCTTCGAATCATCGTCTCTACTGCCTGGGCCTGTATTCCAGCGGCTCCCACTCCAGGTAATGGCCCCACCACAGATTGGCGCTCTCCTCGAAGCGGTTGACGGCTGCGGGATCACCCACGCTCTTGTTGGAGTGCAGAGCAGCGGCGCCGTAGTCGGCGAGGAAATCGGTGGCGTTCTTGTAGCGCGACCACTGCTGCGAGTGCACCGCCTCGTGCTTCTCGAGGTTCGGCCCGTACTTGTCCGCGGTCTTGCGGCCGGCGACCTTCGCAATGTCGTCCCGGGACTCCTTCTCACCCCGCAGCCGCTTCTTGAAGTTCTCCTTCGTGGACGGGTAGAAGTGGACGTCCCCGATCGTCATCGGCTGGTCGCCTCCGGGGGAGCCGCCGTAGCAGATGTACTGCAGGGAACGGCGTTCGCAAGTGCCGCCGTTGTAGGCCAGCGCCGCTTGGTACGTCGCGGCCATCACGTTCGCGCCGTTGAAGTTGTTTCCCCAGTGGAACGGCTTGGTGAGGAGCGCCCTCACCAGATTGATCCCGTTGTTACGCGTCCTGCAGCCGCACCCGCCGGGCGGCGGCTTCGGCGACGGGCCCGCGGACGGCCTCGGCGTGGCCTTCTTCTTTTTCTTCTGCATATGGGGCGGGGTGGCGAGGTGGGTCTTCGGGTTGTAACCGACCTGCTTCTGCACCTTCTTCGAGCAGTACTTCAGGTCGTACTGGCAGGAGTTGGGCTTGGACCCGATCTCCTCGCCCGTGGGGTCGCTGAACGTGACGGGGTTGTTGTTCCCGTACGAGTAGCCGTTCAGGGACTGACTCTGGTCGGTGGAGAGCACGGGGTCCACGCTCAGGAACCTGCCGATGAGCGGATCGTACATGCGGGCCCCGACATAGGTGAGCCCGGTGGCGGCATCGGCGGGTTTGCCGAGGAATCCCTTGTCGTCGGGCCAGCCGCCGCCGACCGTCGTGCCGCGCGGCGCGCCGAACGGGGTCGTGTAACGCTTGCTGATGACCTGGCTGCTCGCGTCGACCGCCAGCGAGGACGTGCCGTGCGCGTCGCCGGCGAGGAAGGAGACCTTGTTCGTCCCCGTCTCCCCGGTACGCACCGCGACCACCTGGGCGTTCGCCGCGTAGAAGCGGCTGCCCCAGGTCTTGACGGTGCTTCCCGTCTTCTTCGAGTGGATCTCGGTGGCGCCGAGATAGAGCACGCTTTCGCCGTCGCCCACCGCGCGGCGGATCAGCAGCGACCCGTCGGCGTCGTACAGGTAGGCGGTCTTTTGCGCGCCCTGGGTCAGGGTGGCGATGCGGCCCCGCGCGTCCCAGGTGAGAACCTGGCCGCCGCGCCCGGTGGTGTTGCCGGACTTGTCATAGGAGTAGGTGGCGGGTGTGCCCGTGCAGGAGCCGGTGGTCGAGATCGAGGTGAGGGCGTGCCGCTTGACGGTGTCGCCGTAGCAGTAGGCCGAGGAGGTGGCGGTGGAGCCGTTGTACTTCGTCTCCGTGGCTCGCAGGCCCGCACTGTTGTAGGTGTAGCCGGTGCGGTACGGGGCCGCGCCGCCGAGTGTCTTGCCGGTGCAGTCGTCCGTGGCCGGCGTCCACGCCTCGGACAGGCGGCGCTGCCCGTCATAGGTGAAGCACTGGATGTCGCTCGCGCCCGCGCCGTCCTGGGTCGGGGTGTCGGCGATCTTGATGACGTTGCCCGCGTCGTCGTAGTGGTAGGTCAGGTCCTGCGGTTTGACCGGCGTGGACTGAGTGGTGACGAAGGACCTCTTCAGCCGGTCGGTCCCTTCTTCGTAGCTGTTGTTGATAAAGGTCTTCTTGGCGCCCGTCGCTCCCGACAGGCCGAGGGTGAACTGCTGGGCCTGGCCGAGGGCGTTGTAGCTGGCCGCCTGGAGGTAGTCGTTGGTGCCGGTGACTTTGACGACCTGTCCGGTCGGCGTGTAGGTCAGGCTGACGGTCTCGGCGGCGAGACCTCCGGCCGCGGGCTCGGTGGAGTTCTTCAGGGTGCCGTCGAGGTTGTAGGCGCTCGCGAAGGTGTAACGGCTCTGGGCCGCTCCCGACGTGACCATCGGGTCGTTCGGGTCGATGGCGATCTCGGTGCTGGTCGCACGGTACTGAAGGTCGTAGGCGAGGACCTTTTTGGTGTACGCCTTGCCCGAGGCCCCGCCGTCGTAGCTGGTCGACGAGGTCAGCAGGCCCTTCGCCAGCGTGTCGTACGTCCAGGCGGCGAGCTTGCCCGCGTCGGTGCGGGATCCGGACCACAGCCCGGTCTTACGGCCGAGCTCGTCGTAGCCGTACAGCAGCACGGTGCCGTTCGCGCCGGTCACCGTGTCGGGCTGGTCGAGCGCGGTGTAGCGGACGGTGCTGTCGCCCTTGTCGGGGTCGGCTATGCCGGTCTGCCGCCCGTAGAGGTCGTAGGTGTAGGACCATTTCGAGCCGTCGGGGCCGGTGAAGGTCCGCTCCCGGCCGTCGGGCGTGTAGGTGAAGGAGGTGGAGGCGTGGCCACTGGACGTCAGGGCGCCGTACTGGGTGTCGGCGGGCGAGGGCGAGTTGTACTCTCGGCCCTCGACGGTGCGTCCCAGCGCGTCGGTGATGGTCCGGGTCGCCTTGCCGCCGGCCGGTGCGCCGACGGCGGTGGAGTCACCGGTGTAGGAGGTGGTGGTCGTCCATTTCCGCACGCCGTACGTGTGCAGCGTGGTGCTGATCCCGCGGCCGGCGCCGTCGAAGACGATGCTCGTCTGCTTGGGCGCCTCGCCGTACTCCTCGCGGGTGTAGGTGGCGTTCGGGGTTTGCGTCGCGTCGAAGATGTCGGCGTACGTCTCGTAGGCGAGGCCGCGTGAGTCGTAGCGGGTGTCGGTCAGCAGCCGCCCGCCGTTCGGAGTGGGCCGCTGCGTCTGCATGGGCCGCAGAAGCGAGTCGAAGATCTCGTACGACCAGGTGGCCGTGGTGGACGACTTGAGGGTCGAGGTGCCGATCGCGGGCGCCTTGCCCCGTTCGTACACGTAGGAGTAGGCCATGCTGGCGGTCTGGCCGCCGTCCTTGCTCCGGTCCGGCAGCCACACGCCGGTCAGCCGGCCGAGGCCGTCGTAGGTCTGCTCGGTCTTGGCGTTGTTCGAATCGTAGGTGCGCAGCGGCAGGCCGCGCGTCCCGTCGAGGAAGGTGGTGACCTTCTGCTGCCTGGCGTTGGTGACCGCCGTCCCGGTGGGGACGCCGGCGCCCGCCGGGGTGTACGCGGTGACGGTGACGCTGCCGCCCGCGTCGGTGACGGTCAGCGGCCTGCCCAGCGCGTCGTAGGTGGTCCTGGCCGTGCTCTGCCAGCCCGCCGGGGGCCGGTCGTCGCCGGTGACGGCGGCCGGGTAACCGGTGGGCCGTCCCGTCCAGGTCGCGTCGCCCTTGACCGGCTTCTGGCCGGCGGACCAGCCGGTCGCGGTGGCGTTGTCGTAGACGACGGCCGTATCGGACAGCACGTCGCCGGCGGTTCCGCTGGTGGTGGGCAGCGACAGGTCGGCTTCCTGTACCGAACAGGCGCGGCCGACCTCGCGGGTGCGGGAGACGAGCGCGTTGATGCCCTTGGCGTCGTCTCGTGCGTACCAGGTGCGGGTGCAGGTCTCGTCGCCGCTCTTGGCGGTGTCGCCCGTGCTGTCCTGCCTGACCTCCATGCCGTAGCCGTCGAACGTCGTGGAGGTGGTGACGGTGCGCCAGGTCTTGGGGACGGTGAGGTAGGTGTGCTCCGACGTCTTGCCGATGCGCACGTAGTAGGCCTCGGTGTCGGCGTACGACTTGTGCTGGGTCGCGGTCCTCGCCGCCCAGGGGTCGTTGACCGTCACGTCGACGGGGTCGGTCCCGTTGTAGTCGATCTCCTCGCGGGTGACGCCCGCGTACTGCTCGGAGTCGACGAGGTCGGGGACGTCGAGCCCGGCGACGTCGAGGCCGGGCACGGAGACGACGCGCCGCTTGTCGGGGTCGACAGCTCTGGGGGTACCGGCCTTGAGCAGCCGGTCGCCGTTCATGCCCTGGAGGTAGACGGAGACGTTCTTACTGCGGGTGCCGTCCGCGTCACCGACGTACGTGGTGACCTTCTGGTAGCCGCGCCAGAGCGACCAGGTGCGCTCGTCGGCCGGGGTGAACGGGCTGTCGTTGTAGTGCCAGGCCGGCTTCTCGTACTCGTAGGAGTACTCGGTGAGCGGGTTGTACCCCGCCGGATCGGCGGTGTTCACCGCGAGCACACGGTACTTGTTGAACCAGTCGATGGCCGCGTCCGTGGCGCCGTTGATGTGCCAGAACTGCGGATAGCAGGACAGGGAGTTGTCGTCCTCTGCCTTCGGCATCAGTGATCCGCGAACGCATTCGGGCTCGTTGTAGCCGACCGTGGTGATCGCGCCGGTCTCCGAGGTGATCGTCTCGATGCGCGGCCTGGTCAGCGGCAGGATGTTGCCGCCGCCCGGCTGGGTGCCGCCCGCGACCCGGTTGGGTCGCATCAGATACGTGAAGGAGACCGGGTCGAGCGTCAGGGGCGTGCCCGAGGCGCCGGTGCGCACGATCGACATCAGCGACAGCGCCTGGTCCGCGGAGGTGCCGATGTCGCCGCCGTCCAGATACTTCTGGGTGAACGCCCAGGAGTCGACCGGCTTGTACGCGGTCCCCGACAGCACGGACGACTCGATCTTCACCAGTCGCTTGCGCGAGAAGAAGGCGGGGCTTTCCGTGCGGCAGTCCTCCTTGCCCTTGTCCTTGGCGCAGATGGCGTCGAAGGGGACGTCGGGCCAGTTCTTCGCCGTGTCCTTGGTCAGGCTGTCGCAGTCGGAGGCCGTACAGCGCTCGGCGTAGAAGAAGGTCACCTTGTCGGGTGCCTCCGCGGTGAAGAGCGTGCCGGACCGCTGCCCGTAGAGGATCTTTTCGAGGTAACCGCCACGCGTGTAGAGGGTCGTCGCGGTGTCGGCCTTGTTCTTGCGGTAGTAGTTGGTCTCCGCCGCGTACCAGTACGACATGGCGTTGCCGTGGGTGTCCTCGACGTAGTCGAGGTTCCACCGCCACGCCTGGGTGAGGGAGCGGTCGGCGAAGGCGCCGCCCTTGTCGTGGCCGGGCTCGCCGGAGTCGTCGCCGTACACCGGGACCGTCCACACCGAGTTGGTGCGCTGGGTGCCCGCGCCGGTCAGCTTGTTGAGGCCGAAGACGTACTTGGTGCCCTCGCCGGTGATGACGGTCCAGTGTTCACCGTCGTTGTCGCCGTTGTCGGCGCCCGTGGAGCGGGTGACGGTGGAGGCGTCGTCGTTCTTCAGGCGCCATCTGCCGGTGCTGTCGTCCTTGACGAGTTCGCTGGACTTGCCGTTGAGGACGAGTGAGGCGTTGTCGTACTTCCAGCACAGGTCGCGCTGCTTGTCGTGGCCGTCCTCGTCACAGGAACCGTACTGGCGGTCGATGTAGGAGGTGGCCGCCAGCTCGAAGCCCTCGCCGACCGAGGTGCCCTGGTTGTTGCTGGTGGACGTGCGCCCGTCCACGGCGCCCGAGTCGTAGCTCAGGTCGAGCGAGGGTTCGAGTTCCGTCGCGGACTCCACCGGGGCCATCGGGTACGACCAGGTGAAGGAGCCGGAACCGCTGCCCGCCTCCCAGGTGGACGACGGGGCCAGCGGGGTGGCCGCGTAGTTGCCGCTGCCGTCGGACGCCTCGCCATCCGCGCCGGGGGCCTCGGCGGTCAGGGCCAGCACGGCCGGAACCGCCCCCAGGGTGACCGGCGCGGAGAGCGTCTGCGCGGTCGCGGCGTTGTCGGAGTCCAGCGGGGTCTGGGTGCGGCACTCGTCCTGCCCGGGCGTGGTCAGCGCGCAGGCGGGCAGTCGCACGAGGTGGAGACGGCCGCTCCATCCGCCGCCGTACGCGGAGGCGAAAGCGGCGTAGTCGACGCTCAGCTTCGCGCTGCCCTCGGTCGGTGCCGACGCGGTCAGCAGCACGCCGTCCACTCCGGCCGCTTCGGTGGCGGCGCGGTCGAGGACCTGCACGCGGGCCGCCGTGCCGGTCGCTGTGCCGGTCGCTGTGCCGGTCGCTGTGCCGGTCGCCGAACTCGGGTCCGTTCCGTCCGCCGCCGTCAGGGCGACGGGCAGCCCGCCCACGGTGGCCTCGCCGCCGACCGGAACGTCCGCCGCGCCGGCCTCCGGCCACCGGCCGGCCGTACGCTCCTCCTCGGCCCGCTTCGCCGAGGCGTCGTTACGCGCCTTGGACGCGGCGACCCTTTCGCGGGCCTCCTTGGCCCCGGTCGCGTTCATCACCCTGACTTTGCTGGACCGTTGTTTCGGTACGGCGGGGGCGCCGGGTGGCTCGCCCGCCGCGAATGCCACGGGCGTCACCCCCATGGGTAAGAACACCACCACCGCCACCGCGGTCACCAAAGCAGCACGTATTCCGGCCGGACTCATGACCCAACTCCTGAAGAGGACAAAAAGAAAGAACCAGCTGATCAACCGGGAGAAACCAGAGGTGCGGGGACCGGGGTGCCGGTCCCCGCACGCCGTCAGTCGCCGATGACTGCGTCGATCTGGTCGGAATCGGACATGGCGCCCACCCAGAGCCTCAGATCGGTGATCCGCGCCGGCAGGAAGTGGCCCCAGGCAGTTACACTGAACCCCTTGCCGACCGCGAAGTCACCGGATCCGGCCAGCGCGGTGTACGCCAGGTCGAGGTCGTTCTGCTCGTGGCCGATGTAGAGCCGCACGACGGGCCCGTCGGGTGCCAGGGCGTCGTAGACGCCGGTCAGCCTGACCGGGCTCTGCAGGCTCGCCGAGGCGTCGGAGCTCACCCAGCTCTTCGTGCCGTCCTTGTTGACCCGGCCGAAGCGCCAGAAGCCGACCGGGACGGTGACCTCGTTGCCGTCGTCGTCGAGCTGCGTCTCCTTTCCGGTCAGCTCGAACCAGACGCCCCATGAGGAGCCGTCCGCGGTGCGCTGACCGGCCACCTGGCCGACGGATCCGACCGGCATCGCGAGAACCTTGTCCTGGTCGAGCTCGGCCTTCATGGTCACCGTGAACGAGCCGGTGTCGTCGACGACCGAGCCCGCGGTGGTGGCCGCGTCGTCCTTGCCGTCCAGCACCAGGGCCTCGCCGTCCAGCGACGCGCCGCCGGCCGGCGTCAGCGAACGGCCGTAGCCGGAGAGCGAGTCGGGCAGCACCGTTCCGGTGACGCCCGCGGGGTTCCAGTCCGCCACCAGCTCCACGTCGTTGCGCCCCGAGGCGGCGGACTCCGACCGCGCCTCCGACGCGACCTCGTCCGGGGTCAGGACCCGCTGCCAGGCGGCGACCTCGTCGATGGAGCCGGGGAAGTAGTGCTGGAAGACGTTGGCCCACTTGTAGCGGCCGATCTCCAGCGGACCCGTCGCGGACCACGAACCGGGAGCCGTGGCGGTGCCCTGCGGCACGCCGTTGACGTAGAAGTTCAGTTTCTGCGTGGCCGGGTCATAGGTGCCGGTCAGGTGGGTCCAGGCGTTCACCTGGGCCATGTTGTTCTTCGCGCAGACCCCGAGGTACGCCTTGCCCGTATCCGCGTCCTTGTCCTTGACCCCGAAGCACCAGGACCGAACGTCCGTCTTGTACCAGAGGAGGAAGGGACTGTACCCTCCGGCGCCGTCCTGCGACATCACGACGCCTTCCGCGCTCGTCTTGTCGAGCCGCGCCCAGGCCGCGACCGTGTAGGCGGAGCGCGTCTCCAGCACGGGTCCCGAGGTCGCCGCGTATCCCGACGTGCCGTTCAGGCTCATCCCCTTGTCGGTCCGCGGGGCGGTCAGCGGCCGGCCGCCGTCGTCGTACCAGAGCTCGCCGCGGCGTCCTCTGTCGGTTCGCACGGCACCGGTGGAAAGCGTGGCGGTATGGCCCGCCGTGCCGGACGCGTTGAGGGCGACGCCGGAGTCCTCGTTGAAGTGCCACCTGCCGACAGGGCCCGCTCCCGCGGCGACCAGGAAGTCGACGACGGTGGTGGCGCCGTATCGGCCCACGTTGTCCTTGGCGCGTACGTACAGGCTGTAGGTGCCGGCGGCCTGAGGAGTGATCACGGGCCGGACCGTGGAGCCCGCGATCGGCGCCGACCAGGTCGGGGTGGTGGACGCACGATACTCGTACGACACGTTGTTGGCGTCACCGGACGCCGGCGCGAACGTGAAGGTCGCGCTCTGCCCCGGACCTCCCGCCGGCACGCAAGCCGTGGTGGTGCACGCGGTGTACGGGGCGCCGAGCGTGACCACGGGGGCCTTCGGCGCGGTCGGGTCGACCTTGAAATAGCAGTAGCCGGTGGTCGAGCCGTTCGAGGGACCGGGCAACTGCTTGGTGTAGTTGCTGTAGTACGAGCGCGTCCACGATCTGTAGCGGTACAGCACTCCTTCGGCGAGCGTCGGCGTCGACGCGGTCACCTTGGTGTTGTCGGCGATGTGTCCGGTCGTCGGCCGTTCCATGGTGGTGAAGGCGTCCGGCCAGGTGCCGTCGGCGTTCTTCTTGTCGACGTCCATCGCCGCCCGCAGCATCGCCCCGGACTCGCCGCCCGCGACGGTCTGCGGGATGGACGCCAGGGCGGGCGTGGGGTCGGAGACGATCGCAGGCGCCGACTCCTTGGTCTCACAGACCGTGCCCGTACCGACCACGAGGCCGATGCCGGTCGGCTTCGCCGGCAGCCCCACGTAGTCCACGGCCAGCACGGCGTCGTTCCTGAACCGTTTCCAGGCCGCGGTGTCGCCCTCGTCGTGCGCCCGCAGCTCCAGCGTGAGCTTGGCGAACTTACCCGCGGCGAAGTCCTTCACGGTCGGGGTCAGGTTCTCGTTGGTCTCTTCGGGGTTGTCCCTGAAGTCGATGGGCGCGCTCGGCTGGTCCGGGTCGCACGACGAGCCACGGCCCGCCGACACGTTACGGTCGCCCATCATGTCGAGGGCCTTGGGCTTGCTCGACCAGGTCGTGGACGACGTGAAGTTGTTCGTACGGCTCAGGTCGACCCACCGGGGAGAGCACTGGAACGCCCACGGCTCGGTGACGCGGAACGTCGCGCTCAGCACCTGCTTGCCCTTGAGGCTGGCGGGCGAGAACTGGAAGTACAGCCGCTGGGTGTAGCCGGGCCCGCAGTAGTAGCCGTTCCAGGTGCCGCAGCGGCCGGCGCCCTCGCCCTGGTTGTTGCTGCCGTTGCCCCAGTTGTACGACTTGTAGCCGTCCGAGCGCAGCAGCGTCCGGTCGGTCTCGCCCCAGGTGACGGTCGGGTCGATGTAGACGGGGTAGGCGGCTTCGTCCTTCTGCTGGAGCAGCGTGACGTCGGGGACGAGGGTGAGCTTGTCCTGGCCGACCTCGATGGGCAGCTCGGCGTGCCCGGCCCCGGGGGCCGGGCCGTCGGCGGCGTCTCCCTCGCCCGCGGTGGCGGCGGTGTCCTGCGGGGCCGCCTCTTGCGGGGCCGCGTCCTGCGAGGTCGCGGCGTCATTCGGGGCCGCGGTCGACCTGCGCCCGGCGAGCGGCGAGGAGGGCTCCTCCGTCGCGCCGGCCTGGCCCGCGGCGATGTCGCCGGTGGAGTCCCACATGGCGGCGGGCGGCGAGGAGAAGACCTCGGTGGCGTTGCCGTCGGTTGCGGACATGCCGCCGTCCTCGGTCTCCTCCACCTTCAGCCCGGACGACGTGACCCCGTACTCGATCCGCTTGAGGGCGGGGTTGTTCGCGGCCTCCGGAGTCTTGACGACCAGAACCTGACGGAAGCCCTCGGTCGTCGCGGTCATCCTGAGGTCGACGTCCGGCAGCACATCGCGGTAGGTGGCATTCGGCCCGTCCAGCACCGGGACCGGCAGACTCTGCGGCCATCCCAGCGCGAGGGTCCGGCCGTCGCGGGTCAGCTTCACCAGCTGAGTGCCGTCGCCGCCTCCGGAGAAGGAGACCCCCACGGCTGCGGCCACCGGTCCCACGCTTCCGTCGGCGCGCCGCTCAAGCGTGTCGTCGGGCGCCGTCCACGCGCCATCCACTCCCTTGACCCGAACGGGCACGGTCGACTGCTCCAGGTGGAACGAGTCGCCGTCGGGATTGGCATACGTGGTGGTGAACTCGGTCCGGGCCGCGGTCACCTCGACCGGCTCCCCGGTCCTGGCCGCATCGCGCGACGCCTGCTGCCACTCGCCGAGCCGGCCGTCGCCGGACTCGGCGTGCCTCCCGGGTGACGCCATCGCTACCGAGGGCGCCCCTGCCCCTAACAACGCACCCACCACGATCACGGCAGCGGTTGTGCGCCACCCCCGGAGGCCGGGACACCTTAACATATGTTGTCTCCAGGATTGACGACATTTTCAAGATCGCCACATCCTGACACTTGGCATCAGTTCACGTCAATAAACAGTTCAAGCCCATTCATGTAAGTAAGCGTTAATACCGCCTCAGGCCGCCCACGGAGTGTCTGCCATGGCGAACGGTCCAGACATCCACGTCCACTCTCCTCCGCACGGATGCCTTTGAAGCACCGGAGACTGTCTCGGTACCGGGCTCCACGGTGTACGGGCTCCCGCACCACTGACGGTGGAAATAATCTATATACAGACAAATACATATTAAGGGTGCCAAAGCTGCATAAGAATGTATTTTTTCGCCTGACGCCGACCACACGGTCCTCATGGCGCCTGGCGGTACCCATGGGGGCGAATACACGCACATACAAGTTCGCGCCCGGTACGGCGCTCCTGGACGCGGCCGCCAAAGGACAATCGGAGATCCTCCTCAAGGACCTGGCGGTGCCGTACGCGATGAGGCCGGTGCGACATCTCGGTCAGGCACCACAGGCGCCATCGGCAGTGGTGACAGGAGCATCGGACCTGCTCGCGGTGGCCTGGGCGAGAGGCCGCGGAAGCGCTCGCAGGCGAGATCGTCCACCGCTGATCCGCGCCGGCCCGTTCAGAGCTTCACGGGCAGCGCCTTGAGGCGCCATGCGCCCGGGTTCAGGTCGCGTTCGAGGTCGTCGCCGTCGACTCCGGCCGAGGAACTGATCGGGATCCTGCTGACCCAGCGGCACATGACCTCCCCGATGCCACCCGCCGTGATCCGCGACTTCTGGACCTGCGCCTACCAGGCCATCGACGACTGACAACGGCCACCTTGCCGCCGACCAGGAGCAGGCCAACGCGGAGCGCCACGAGCAGGGCAAGGGCGTACGACGAGTGACGGCCATTCCCGGCGACGAGATGTGGCCAGAACACCTTCAGGATCAACATTCCCGGCTCTTGGCGCCGAGGTTATTCTCCACGTACCAGGACGTCCCGGTCAGCACGGTCACGGGAAGGAGAAGTCGGCCGGGAAGCGTGGAGAGCAATCGCGCGGATACCTCGCGATGGGCATCGGACCGATCGATCGCGGCGTACAGCACGCCGGTATCGGCAAGTCAACCATCACAAAAGACGATCTGACCCTTCCCGAAGCAGTTCGTCATGCCGTTCGGAAATATCGCCGCGTCCGGAGGCTCCCAGGCCGATAAACGACCTATACGGGCAGTCACGATATCCGTAAGATCTCTGGGCATGCGTATGACAAGAGGGATTTATGTGATTACGGCGGTCGTGCTCGCCGTCACCTCCGCCATACCCGCCGCTGCCCAGGCTGCCACGCAGCTCGTCGTCCTCGACTGGAACATCCGCGGCGAGAGCGCCGACATGAAGGCCATCGCCAAGGTGATCCGCGACAGCGGCGCCAACATCGTCACACTCCAGGAAATCCACCGCAGGCCGAACGCCGACCAGGTGAAACAACTGGCCGATGAGCTCGGCTGGGACATCACCGCCAACGCCCACTTCGGGGCGGGCGACAACGTCGGCCCCTGCGACGACCCGCAACCCGGCAACGCGGGCAACGCGATCCTGTCCTCGTTCAAGATCGTCGAACGCGTGACGGTCCCGCTCACCGACTTCACCACCTGCCCCGTCAACCGCTCCATGGCCGGGGCGAAGCTTGCCCTCGGCGGCACTTCGACGATCACGGTGTTCAGCACCCACCTGTCCCCTGGCCTGTCGCAGACCTCGGTCAGCCGCCGGGAGGCTCAGGCCGCAAAGGTGCTGGGCTACTTCGGCTCCAGATCCCAGCTGATCCTCACCGGCGACTTCAACGCCAAGCCCACGGACGCGCTGTCGAAGCGATTTGTGAGCGCAGGCTGGGTGGACACCGGCGCCAGGTACGCGAACAAGCCCACCCACGGTAGCGCCCGCATCGACTACATCTACACGAAGGGAGTCACCACTACCAGCGGCTCCGTACTGTCGACCACTCTGTCCGACCACAGGCCGATCATCATGAGAATGACCCGCTGAGTTCGCGGACCCGAGGTCGGTGTGAGCAATCGTCAGGTGTCGGCGGTGGCCGGGACGCACTCGAGGATGGTGTGCCGCGCCGGGATGTCGTGCACGGCGGCGACCCGCAGCCCGGCGGCCGCGGCCAGCGACCGGTAGTCGTCGATGGTCCGTTCGCGGCCGCCGCTCAGGACCAGCATCCGCAGGTTCATCTCCGCGAACATGGCCGGATCGGCTTCCAAGCTACCGAGCGACTCGAGGATCAGCACCCGACCGCGCGGGCCCGCCGCGGCGGCGCAGCGGCGCAGGATGGCGGTCGCCTCGGCGTCGGTCCAGTCATGCAGCACACGGTTGAGCACGTACGCGTCGGAGCCGCCGGGCAGTTCGTCGAAGAAGCTCCGCCCGACCGTCTCGCACCGGTCCGCCAGCCCGCGCCCGGCCAGGTACCGCTGCGCGTGACGCGGTGTCCGGCAGGTCGATCAGCACACCGCGCAGGCCGTCGTGGCGCAACAGCAGCTCGGCCAGCAGCGCCCCGGTACCGCCGCCGACGTCGGCCATCCGGGTCAGCGCCGACCAGTCGTAGCCCTCCGACAGCTCGCGGTACGCGGCGTTGGCCGCCATCGTCGCGTCGAAGGACGCGCTCAGCTCGGGGTTGGCGTCGAGATAGTGCCAGAACGGTGCACCGAATACCGCCGGCCAAGCCGGCTGCCCGGTCCGTACCGTGTCCGCCAGGCCGGTGAAGGCCAGGTCCATCCGGCCGCCGAACCCGTCCAGGTCCAGCCACCGCCACACCGCGGACGGGTGGTCTCGGCGCAGCAGGGCCGCCGTCCCGTTCACCGCGAACGTGCCGGGCCGGGGCTCGACGAACACATCGCGGCTGACCAGATGGCGCAGCAGCCGGCCCAACGCATCCGGGTCGGCGCCGGCCCGGGCGGCCAGGTCGTCGATGTCCGAACCGTCCTCGTCCATCAGATCGGGCAGCCGCAGGGTCACGGCCACCCGGAGCGCCATCGGGGTCACCAGGTCCATCAGCGGCGTCAGGGCCCGCCATGCGGTGGGCCCGTCCAGCGCGGCGCCGCCGGTCGTCGCGGTCGTCTCGTCGTTGCTCGTCATGCGCGCCTCCCGCCCATATTGTGCGCGATGGTATCGGCCACGGCTTGGACGAATCGGACTTCATTCTTCCCGGCCGCGCGCAATGTGAATCGCCTCGGCTGTCTGGCGTTACTGCCCAGGCAATCCCGTCGTCGCCCGCGCGGCAACCGGAAGACCGCCGACGAACACACCCTCCCCCACTCCGGCTCAGAAGCAGGAACCACACCCGTCACAAGCCGGCCTCAACCTGACGGAACCCGTCCACGACTTCGATGCCGGAGACACCGGGTGGCGTCGGTGCGGTGGTCGGGTTCAGCCGTCGGTGTCCTTGGGATGGCGGGTGGAGGCATAGACGAGATAGACGGTTCGCCGAGCCTCGTCAACGAGGTAGCGCACCCGGCCACCTGCGGTGACCTCGTACTCCCACTGCGGATACTCGCGACCGCCCAGTGTCCCGGTGGCAAGACGTCCGCGCAACCGGTGCTGCCGGTCGGGATCTTCCTGCGACAGCGGGGCGTCGCGCAACGCCTCAAAGCAGCGCCGGGTGTTGCCCACGGCCTCGGAGCACAGATCAACCCATCCCTTGGCAGCCTCACTGGTGGCGAACCGCAGATGCCACTCATCCCCGATCGGTGGCGGGGCAACGGCGTCGCCACGCTTGGGACTCACAGCACGACCACCTCGCCGTGATCCTCATCGGGCAGCGCACGGGTGAGCTGCGCGGTCAACGCGGGATCGGCCAGGACCCGGGCGGTGGCACGCCATTCGACGATGACCTGATGCAGGGTGGCGTGGACGTCCAGATCGACCGCGTCTCGCGTAGCCTCGACCAGTTCTTGGACGAACTCCTGCGTCTCGTCCAAGGAAAGGTGACGGACCCACGGGAAGACCGCGGGTAAAGCGTGCAGGATCGCCCGAACGCCCTCGTCACTGGCAAGGAGCGCGGCGACCATGCGGGCCGCGACGTCCGCGGTTTCCTCCCGTTGCCGATCATGCCGCGCCGTGGAGATGAATAGGTCTTCTCCGTCGCGGCGCTTGACGTGCACTCGATGAACCCGATCAAGGGTCTCGGCGACACGCTTGGAGTGCTTCGACAGATCGGAGAACGGGACCGTCGGTGTAACCATGCTGCATGGTACTTCGGAACACATTCCGAAGTAAAGGACTCCTGCGCTCACTCACGTTCCCCAGACACCTGGACGTCCTCAATGCGAAGTTCGGTACGGATGCTCCATTCGCTGCCTCCCTTCAACCCTTGTCGAGTGGATTCGGCGTCGAACAGACCCAGCAGCGCCCCTTCGTCCCGACTGGAGGATATGAGTGGTCTCCAGCGGGATCCAGAAACACCTGAAGTCACCCCACAGGCGCATTCGGGTAGCCGATTTCGGTGATGTCCTTGACGAGTTCGACCATGTTGATCTTGGGGTTAAGGGCTTGGACGACCTTGTCGGAGAGCGGCCTCAAGGCGTAGACGTGCTCGATCGCGTCGAGGGGCGTCTTCGTTTCGAAGTAGTCGGACGCGAAACTCCGGTACGCCCCGGCTGAACGATCGGTGAGCAGAGCGAACAGCCAGTCGGCCCCGTCCGGATCCGGACGACGATCCGGGAACTCGATCTCACCGGTGCACCATCGGATGCCGGAGGTGGTTCGCCAGAGACAGGCGGTGACGCTCGGCGTACCCTCCATCATGAACGCGGGCTCGTTCATCTGGGCCTGGAAGACCTCGGGAACCGCGTCGATCACACCGGGCCACAACTCCCCGTCTTCATGAGCCCACGGGCTCATCGGGGACTCGTGATCGAAGCCCCGGATATAAACGCCGGCGTCGGAGAAGACGATGGAGTATTCATCGCCTGAGCCATTGCTCATCGAGGCCATCTCCTCCGCTGACGCCCAGTGCGCGTCGTAGGAGTGGTAACGGTATTCCCGCTCGGGGCTGAGGATGGCGTTCAGCATGGCCAGTGCTCGGCAATGAGCCCTCAGAACAGGGACTTCAGGTAGCTGCGCGGCAACCTCGTACACGGTCATCCCGACATTCAAGCCCAAGGCCGTTCTTCCCAGACTGAAGGTTGTCGTCAACTTCGATGAGCCGATATCCCCCGGTCCCCGAGAGGGCGGAACGATTCACGAGAAAACCCAGCTTCCATGACAGGTCGAGGGACTCGCAGGCGGTGGCCGCTGAACAACCACGCCGCCGCACGAGACCGATGACCGGGATCGCGCAGGTCATGGCCGCTTACTGACCCACCGGAGGTGGATCGTCCCGTAGCCTGCTGTACATCCAGCCGTCGCGCCACTGGCCGTCGCGGAACTCCACCGCGCGCAGGACGCCCTCCAGCGTGAAGCCGGCCTTCTCCAGTGACTTCTGTTCCGCGATGTTCTCCGGGTGGGTGGCCGCCTCAACGCGCTGGGCCGGAGTATGGGTGAACAGGTAGTCGCACAGCATTCCCTGCGCGCGCCAGCCGACACCGCGCCCGCGCCAGTCAGGGAGCAGGGCGATCCCTATCTCCCAGTATCGGGAGAACCCGCACCCTCGCGCCGACCAGCTCATGAAGCCCGCCGCCGTACCGTCGACCTCGACGATGACCCTGCTGTCCTCCTCGCCCAGATACCCGTCGACGGCGAAGCGCCGCGCCGGTGCCTGAGCATCGCGAAACCCCATCCAGTCCAGGCCGACCAATCCCGGCTCCACGGCGAAACGCCGGAACATGGCGAGATCGTCTTCGGCCGCTGGACGCAGTCGTATCCCAAGGGCGCTCACCGCGCCACCTCCCTGCGATCCCTCCCTGCCAAAATGGACAGAGGTAGCAAGTAGGCATAAAACTCTGTATCGAGGGCGGGGAAGGAGACATCCCTTCGTGGAAGCAAGCAAGCTGGATCCGCAAATCCCTGACCCGCAGGTGCGTGAGCGGGCTGCGGTCCGCCGATACACCGCGGCCTACAAGGCCCGGATCCTGGCGGAGTACGACCAGCTCGACAAGGCCGGCAAGGGCGCGCTGATGCGCCGGGAAGGCCTGTACTCGTCGTTGATCTCCAGTTGGAAGACAGCCCGAGACCATGGCGCGAGCGAGGCTCTGGCCCGGCCGGTCGGCCGCCCCAAGGCCGATCCACGCGATAAGAAGATCGACACGCTGGAGGGCGAGGTTGAGCGGCTGCGCGCCGAACTCGACAAGACCCGCCAAGTGATCGAGGTGCAGGGAAAGCTCTTCGCGCTGCTGGATCAGTTCGCCACCGGCAGCGAGGCACCGACGGGCCGGGGCGAGCAGTGACCGAGATCATCGAAACCGCCCAAGCCGAGGCGATTGAGGAACTGACTCCGTTGCTTGGGCGGCGCAACGCGTGCGCGGCGGCCGGAGTGCCACAGGCCAACTGGTATCGCAAGAACCGCACCAGCCCCGCCCCGGACCGGCCGAGCATCCCGCGCACGCCGCACCCGGCCGCGCTCTCGCACGGTGAGCGCGAGCGCATCCGCACCGTGCTGAATGAGCGGTTCGCTGACGCGGCCCCGGCCACGGCGTACTTCACGCTGCTGGACGAGGGCACCTACCTGGCATCCGAATCCACCATGTACCGGATCCTGCGCGAACACGGCGAGGTCGGCCGCGATCGGCGCCGTCAGGCCACCCACCCGGCCAAGACCATCCCCGAGCTATTCGCCGACGCCCCGAACCGGGTGTGGGCCTGGGATATCACCAAGCTACGCGGCCCGCACAAGGGCATCTGGTACCACTTGTACACGATCATCGACATCTACAGCCGTTGCGTGGTCGGCTGGATGGTCGCCTCCCGCGAGTCGGCCGCGCTGGCCAAGCGGCTGATCGCTCAGACCATCATCAAGCAGAAGGTCAACCGTGACGCCCTGACCCTGCATGCCGACCGCGGCAGCTCGATGAAGTCCAAGACCGTCGCCGAGTTGCTCATCGACCTGGGCGTGGCCAAGTCGCATAGTCGCCCCAAGACATCCAACGACAACCCGCATATCGAGGCGAGCTTCAAAACGCTCAAGTACTGTCCGGCCTTCCCAGGCCGGTTCGGCTCGATCGAGGACGCCCGCGCCTTCTGCCAGGACTTTTACACCTGGTACAACCAGGAGCATTACCACTCCGGGATCGGCTACCACCACCCGGCTGACGCGCATTACGGTCGCGCTGCCGCCGTCCGAGACCGCCGCGCCCACGTCCTGGCCACCGCCCAAGCCGCCCACCCCGAACGCTTCGCCAGCGGCGGCGCCCCCACCCCTCCCAACCTGCCCGGCCCGGCGTGGATCAACAAACCCAAACAGGACCAGACGGACGAGCAGAAGGACACACCAGAGAAGCCGACACAGAATTAGCCCAGCTCAACTGCCTTGATCAAATTGACAGGTTCCGGATCCGTTCGTCAGCGCATGATCACGTCACTGGCCTGGACTTTACCTCGCGAGATCCGGGAGCGCGGACGACCTTCCACGGTCTCCTCCCCCGGCGGGTGGGCGATCACCCTTAACCCTGTTGCACCAAGATCAAATTTAGGGCATCGTGCTCACCGCCGCCGACGAGCACACAGCTCCCTACGTGGCAGAGTCCGAGCCTGCTCGGCTTCGCACTCATAGAGGCTCGCGACACCCAGGAGGTCACACGGTGAAACAGGACTGGCTGAACGAGGTGGACCGGGTGTTCGCGACGGTGCCGCCATTGGATCGCGAAGTCGGCGGCTGCACCCGCTGTCACGCCGAGGAGGACCTGCGCATGCTCGGCGGCGATCCCGCGGTCATCTCCGACGAGCTCGTCGAGAGCTTCATGGGAGAGGTCGTCGACCACTGGGACGAGGACCAGTACCCGCTGCTGTGGCGTCGCCTGATGCCTCGCGTCCTGCGCTACCTGGCGTCGGACGCTCCAGCCGGTGACCCGGCCCGCGAGCTTCGCGGCCTGGCCTCCTACGGCGCCGGCTTCGTCGACTGGCCCGCACCCGAGCGAACAGCGACCGAGCGAGCCTTCGCCGCCCTGCTCACCGTGGCCCTCACCGACGGACGGCCCGCCGAATGCGTCGCCGGGCTCGTGGAGGGTCTCGCCCACGCGATCGGAGATCTGCGCCCCTGGCTGGACCGGCTCGCGGATCTGCCGGGTCATGAGGCCGACGCCGGACTGGTACGGCTGGCCTGTCACTGGTCAATCAACATGTTGTGGGAAGAGGACCTGTTCACCTGGTGGTACGACGGAGACCCTCAGGTTCTGGTCGATTGGTTGCCCACCCAACGTGACCGCATCGCCTCCTTCGCCACGAAGCATCGATGTAAGACCGCCGCCGACACGGTTGTCGCCATTGACCGGCTCCGGGCGGGCGAGCCGAGCCCCTGGTTCTACCACGGGGCCGAAGACTTCTTCATGCGAGACCTGGACCCGAAAGTGCGCCAGAGCGTCGTGTGGGCGGCGAGCTGAGTTTCGACACCTACGCGCGGATACCTCGTGATGGGCATCGGATCGATCAATCGCGGCGTACAGCACGCCGGTATCCAGCAAGGTAACCGTCACGAAGGACGATCCAACCCTTCCCAAAGCAGTTCGTCATGCCGTTCGGAAACATCGCCACGTCCGGAGGCTCCCAGGCCGATAAACGACAGCTCTCGTCGCGTGGTTTCAGGGTCCGGAGCCTCGACGAACCTGGCGAGTTCCGGATCGGACTCCACCAGCAAGCGCAGACGCCGCACCCCGGCTGGAGGAAGCCGATCGACAAGGTGATGCATGTCCTCGTGGTCATAGGCAGCGGTCATGTCTCCGAGCGTACGTGCCATCCGATCTCGAGACCGGATCTCCGCAGGTTATACCGGGTAAGGGTCAATGTCGGTCTTAGCTTCGCTTTTAACCCGGTGACGGGTGGTGCTCGACGTGGAACGGCCACCGCGCGATGCTCCGAGTACGACCAAGTGCCCGGAGGTGTGTGGTGGCCGTCGTTTCGAGTGTGCTCTTACCGAACCCATCTCGCCAAGGGCTGGCCCGCCTGGCGGTGTTCCGGCAGGAGCTGATGGGCTGCTTCACCCACCGGCCGGATGCGCTGTTCGAGCTCGCCGATGCCGTGCCGGCCGCCGGGCCGGTGCTCTCATTGCCGCACCTGTCGCTGGATCCGCTGCACCGCCGCGGACACGGCAGCGTGTATGCCGCGCTGGCCAAAGGGCAGATCAACACCGGCACCCTGCGAGATCTGCTGGCCAGACAGTTGGATCAGCGGCCTGCGGTGTTCGCCATCAACGTCAGCTGCTGAGCGCGCAGCGATCCGGGTTAAAAGCGAAGCTCAGCGCTGCCCGGGTTGAGCCTGCGGGGGCATCTGGGTCGGCCACTGGCTGGGCGGGGCAGCGGGCGCATGGGGTGGCTGCCCCGAACCGAAGGGCGCCGGGGGGAAGGAGACCGGGGCGGCAGACGGCGAAGCCCGGACCGAGTCCCGGCTGCGGGCCCCCACCGCAACGGAGACGCCCGCGATCTCGAGAGCGAGCCCGCCCATGCCGAGGAGGATCGGGGTCTGCACGCCGTCCTCGGTGCTGCAGATCTGCACCGGCTCCTTCCCGATTTTCGTGGCCCGGCATTGCCACCCGGTGGCATCGTCCATGTCCCACAGGGCGGCATAGCCAAGTACGGCAAAACCGGAGACCATCAGGAGAATCTGCAAGGTGCGAGCCATCGGCGACAGAGCAATGATCGAAACCTGTGGATCTGCCGGGGAGGGGTGTACCTTCCCGGATCATCCGATGATGGTTTCGAGATAAGGCCGACGTTGGCGCGTCGGTCGGGAAGGCACACCCGTGCCGCTCACCGTAGTGCCCGAACCGCCCGCTGACGACAGCTCATCGACGGCCGCCGCCTCCTCGTTGATCGATGAGATCGTCCGTGAGGGCGCCCGTAAGATGCTGGCCGCCGCGTTGCAGGCCGAGGTGGACGCCTACATCGCCGCCTTCGCTGACGAGCGCGATGCGGCCGGTCGCCGTCTGGTGGTGCGTAACGGCTCCCATCAGCCGCGCGAGATCCTCACCGCGGCCGGCGCGATCGAGGTCACGGCCCCGCGCGTCAACGACAAGCGCATCGACGAGCAGACGGGTGAGCGTCAGCGGTTCTCCTCATCGATCCTGCCGGCCTGGGCGCGTAAGACCCCGCAGGTCAGCGAGGTGTTGCCGCTGTTGTACCTGCACGGCCTGTCCTCGGGCGATTTCATCCCCGCGCTGGGCCAATTCCTCGGCTCGACCGCGGGCCTGTCCGCGCCGGTGATCACTCGTCTGACCGAGACCTGGAAGGGCGAGCAGCGCGCGTTTGCCGCCCGCGACCTGTCCGGCGCCGACTACGTCTACCTGTGGGTCGACGGCATCCACGTCAACATCCGGCTGGAGGAGCACAAGCTGTGCCTGCTGGTGATGATCGGGGTGCGCGCTGATGGCCGCAAGGAACTCGTCGCGCTGAGCGACGGCTATCGGGAGTCGGCTGAGTCGTGGGCCGATCTGCTGCGCGATGCCAAAAGGCGCGGGATGCGGGCGCCGGTGCTGGCGATGGGGGACGGTGCGCTGGGGTTCTGGTCCGCGCTTCGGGAGGTGTTTCCGCAGGCCAGAGAGCAGAGGTGTTGGTTTCACAAGATCGCTAATGTGCTGGGGGCGCTGCCGAAGTCCGCTCACCCCGCAGCGAAGAAGGCCCTGGCCGAGATCTGGAACGCCGAGGACAAAGACCATGCCCAGGCCGCGGTCAAGGGCTTCCAGGCCGCCTACGGCGCCAAGTATCCCAAGGCCGTGACCAAGGTGGTCGACGACCTCGAGGAGCTGCTCGCCTTCTATGACTTCCCGGCCGAGCACTGGGTGCACCTACGCACGACCAACCCGATCGAGTCGACCTTCGCCACCGTCCGGCACCGCACCAAGGTCACCAAGGGGCCCGGCTCACGCGCTGCCGGGCTGGCCATGGCGTTCAAGCTGATCGAGTCCGCCCAGGCCCGCTGGCGCGCGGTCAACGCCCCTCATCTGGTCGCGCTGGTCCGCGCCGGGGCGACCTTCACCGGCGGCAAGCTCGTCGAACGACCCGACGACCACGTCCCATCCGCAGCCGCTTAAAAGATCTTGATCCACAGGTATTGACGATTGCTCCGGCGACATGGTCCGCCACCATAGTGGTCAGGTGCGCACTTTGCAGCCGAGCAGCCGCAGCCGTTGACTGTGCCTCAGAGAATCCGCCGAGTACGGACAGCAGACGCCTCTCGCCCGGCCCTCGGTCGAGCTGGGAGGAATAGCCGCGGCGGGCGATCAGCGGTTTCACGCCGAGTTCCCGGACCAGACGGCGGTACTTGCCGTGGTCGCCCAGTACCACGTCCAGGCGCCTGCGGGGCCGGCCGCGTTTGCCTCGTACTGGTGGCACTGCCTGGAGGAGCGGGATCAGCTGGGTGACGTCGTTGCGGTTGCCGCCGGTCAGGGTGACGGCGAGCGGGATTCCGGTCCGGATGCCGCTTACGTCCCGGATGCCGAGCCCGACGCTCGACCTTGGGCAACAGCGGCTCGATCACCGCCCACAACTCGTCATCAACATCCCACGGCTTCGGCCGAGCCACCCCACACCCCCAGATCAGCAGTCCTGGAGCGATCCAACCACCTCGTAGATCATTTCGTTAGGAGTTCTTAGCTGTAGCCGCCTCCGGCACTGTGCAACGGATTCAGAGAGGGAAACCGGGAACTCCTCGGTGCCAAGGCTGTGGTCACCAGGCGCTGGAAGGCGTCCCGAGTAGCGTCCATGTCCTGGATCTCCTTGACCGCGATATTGCCGCTCTTGGTGCGGACACACCAGTTGCGATTCATCAAACCCTCGGCGGTTGGGGCGATCTACCAGGGCGTGAACTGGCGCCCTCACGTGACCCCTTATCAAGGTGGATCCGTTCGAGGAAGGCGCCCCGTTCAGCTCGTTTGACCTCCGCTATTTTCTCGATGTCTCGCCACTCATGCCCGTGGACATCAGCGATGGCCCGAAGGACTTCGAGCACATCGGCGATCTCCTCCGCCACCTCGGTCGCCGAAGCCTCGCTGAGCTCTGTCGACTCCTCAAACAGCTTCTCGAGAAGCGCCCTGCGGTAGTCGACCTCACCGAGAACGGTCACCGCCGGGTCTCCGCCGCGCTCGCGAATGATGTCCGGAATCCTGTCTCGCACGAGCTTGCCCATAACCGGTCTCCTCTGCACGGATGCCTTTCGAAGCCCCAGAGACTGTCTCGGCACCGGACTCCACGTCGTACGGGTTCTGTCGGTGATGGATCCTACGATGACGGCATGATCATAATTTCTGGCTGGCTCGCTATCGATCCAGACGATCGGGATGCCTACCTGCAGGGCTGCATCGGTGCGGTCGAGCAAGCGCGCGTCTCCCCCGGCTGCCTCGACTTCGCGCTCGGTGCCGACCTGATCGACGCCGGGCGGATCAATGTCCATGAGCGGTGGGAGTCCGAGGAGGCTCTCTACGCGTTCCGCGACTCGGGACCGGACGAGGGGCAAACGGCGATGATCCGCAACGCTGAAGTGCTTCGGTATCAAGTATCCGGAGCCGGCCCGGCCTGATCTGGCCGACCGTCGCATGGATCGAGTCCTGCTCTCGACACGGCTGGCAAGCCAGAGTCACGTTCGCGCGCGTCATCCTGCTTAGGAGCCATTGGGGAAGGCCGGTGCCCAAGAGCCGCGACGAACTCGACGACTGATCCGCTCCGGGGCCGGCGCGTTCAGAGTTTCACGGGCAGCGCCTTGAGGCGCCAGGCGCCCGGGTTCAGGTCGCGTTCGAGGTCGTCGCCGTCGACGGCCAGAGAGAGTCCGGGGAAGCGGCGCAACAGCGCCTCGAAAGCCACCTCGCCCTCCTGCCGGGCCAGGGCCGCGCCGAGGCAGTAGTGCATTCCGTGGGAGAAAGCGACGTGGGTCTCACGGCGGCCGTCGGGCACTCGGGTGATGTCGAGCCGCCGCGGGTCGCCGAACATCCGCGGGTCGTAGTTGGCCGCGACCAGGGACGGCATCACCGCCTCTCCCCTGCGTACCGTCTCACCGCCGACCTCGACGTCTTCCGTGGCGTAGCGCATGCGCACCGCCAGAGCCGGGCCGCACCAGCGCAGCAGCTCGTGGACGGCGCGGGGGGTGAGGGCGAGATCCGACCGCAGCAGGGCGAGCTGATCGGGGTGGGTGAGCAGTGCGGCGGTTCCGTTGCCGATCAGATGGGCGGTGGTCTCGTGCCCGGCGACGACCAACGTCATGATCATGGTGACCATCTCGGTGTCGCTGAGGCGGTCGCCGTCCTCGTCCTGAGCCTGGATCAGCCCGCTGATCAGGTCGCCCGTGGGCTCGGCGCGGCGCCGCTCGATCAGCTCCTGGATGTAGGCGACCATGTCGCGCACGGCCTCGGCGAAGCTCGGGCCGTACGACGAGACCATGGTCCTGCTCCACTCCCGCCACAGCGGGTGGTCCTCCTCGGGGACGCCGACCAGCTCGCAGATCACGATGATCGGCAGCGGGTAGGCGAAGTGCTCCAGCAGGTCGACGACCCCGTTCTCGGCCGCTTCCGGGAGCCGGTCGAGCAGCTTCTCGGTGATCTCCTCCACCCGTGGCCGCAGCTCCAGGACCCTGCGCGCGGTGAACGTGCGCGAGACGAGCCTGCGCAGCCGCAGGTGGTCCGCACCGTCGAAGGCGAGGATGCTCTCCAGCAGATACTTGTTGTACTCGGGAGGCACCCCGCGCGCCTGGAGCATCTGCGCTGCCATGTCATCCGTACTCGCGCCCGGCACGTTCGCCGGATCGCTGACGAACCGCGGGTCGTTCAGCACCAGCTTGACGTCGTCGTATCGGGTGACGAGCCACACCGGCTGCTCGACACCGGGAATGGCGCAGCGGGCGAGCGGGCCCCGTTCCCGGATCCGCGAGAAAGCGGTGAACGGGTCGCGTATCAGTTCCTCGTCCATGAAGTTGACGGTGTCCATGGTGACCCCTTCTGTCGTGGTCAGATGTTCATGTGGCTGCGGATCTCGTCGTGCAGGCGGTCGACCATGCGCTGGAGGACGCCGCGGATGTGCGGCACCAGCGTGTTCAGCCGCTCCGGGTCGTCGGAGACCTCGAAGGCCAGGCGCACGACCTGGGCGAGCATGTCCCCCGCCGCGCTCTTGAGCCCCGGCTCCACGGTCAGGAAGCCGATCAGGATCGCGGCGAACGCGTGACGCTGGTCCTGAACGGATGAGTCCGCGCGCAGCACGCCGTGCTCGCGCAGGAGCTCGAAATACTCGTCCATGGCGCGCTCGCGCTCTTCGGCCAGGTCCCCGAGGACTGTCGATTCGGCCCGGGTGAGCGAACCGAGGGTGTCGGTGTCGCCGATGAAGGTCGCACGGAGGACGGGGTCCTCCTGCGCCTGCGTGTAGGCCGACCTGGCCATCCTGCCGAGCAGGAGTGCCGCGGGATCCTCGTCGAGGTCGCGCAGGAGGAGCTCGACCATCCGAAGGTGCGAGGCCGTCATCACCGTCATGAACAGCTGCTCTTTCGTGCTGAAGTGCAGGTAGACGGTGCCCTTGCCGACGCCCGCACGCCGGGCGACCTCACCTATGGTGATCCGCCCGTATCCCCACGACACCAGCAGCTCACGGGCCGCGTTCAGAATCCGATCGGCCCGCAGGTCGCGCTCGGCGTCGACCGAGCCTGCGGAAAACCGCGCCATGTTCCAGCCTCCTTCGAGGTCCCGGCCCCGTGACCAGATTTGAAATCTGGTCACGGGGTCATGCGGCTGAGACTAGAGCACGGTGTGATCGAGGGCAAGACAGTGCCGAACGCCACGGGTGGCCCAGCGCTCCCAGTTCCAGCGTCGTCATACGGTGGATCCATTGGTCGGGAGGCGGCACCACGGAGGAGCAGGGATGAGCGTTTCAGGTCTGTCGACGGTACGGCTCGCAAGGATGCGCGAGGTGCTGACCGGGCATGTCACACGCGGCGACCTGCCGGGCCTGGTCACCCTGGTGGCCCGGCGCGGCGAGGTGCACGTGGAGGCGATCGGCAGCACCGAGACCGGTGGCGGCGGGCCGATGCGCCGTGATTCGATCTTCCGTATCGCCTCGGTCACCAAGCAGATCACGGCGGCGGCGGCGATGATCCTCATTGAGGAGTGCCGGCTGCGGCTGGACGACCCGGTGGACGAGCTACTGCCCGAACTGGCCGACCGCAAGGTTCTGAGGCGGCCCGACGGACCCCTCGACGACACGGTGCCGGCACACCGGCCGATCACCCCGCGCGATCTGCTGACGTTCCGGATGGGCATCGGCGCGGTGATGGCACAGCCCGGGGAGCATCCGATCCAGCGGGCGATGGACGAGACCGGGCTCGCCCCCGCCCCGCAGGCCGCACCGATCGAGCCCGATGAGTGCGCGGCGTATAGCACGCTGGTATCCGGCAAGGCAACCATCACAAAAGACGATCTGACCCTTCCCGAAGCAGTTCGTCATGCCGTTCGGAAATATCGCCACGTCCGGAGGCTCCCAGACCGATAAACGACAACTCCCGTCGCACGGTTTCAAGGTCCGAAGCCTCAACGAACCTGACGAGTTCCGGATCTGAACCGGCGCCCTCGCGTAACCCCTTATCCAAGGTAGATCCGTTCGAGGAAGGCACCTCGTTCAGCTCATGAGCCACCTCGCAGAAGTCGTTCGATATCACGCCAGAACTTGTCGAAGGATGGCGCGGCCTTGCGGGCCTGCTCCATGTCGAATGCGCTTGCCAGTCCCGCTTGATCCACAGTCGGTTTGTACGGCGTGCCGTCCGTCTTTCGGGCGGAGAGCCATTCCTTGGCACCCCGGATCCCCTCCGGATCCGGTGGCGGATTTAGCGGATCAGCAAGACCTCGACACCCGGACAGCGACGCCGCAGCGGCCAGGAACCATGCCTCGAACTCCCGGTGGGCGAGCACCACCGAGATCCCCTTGTCACCGCGCGCCTCACGGGCCCGCTGGAGGAGCGTGGGGCCGAGGGAGGCTGGGCAGTCGTCATCGGAGTCGATCAGCAGCAGGATTCCGCCCGCGCCGGTTACCTGATAGGAAGCCTGGAGAACAGCGTCCTCGACTCCACCGGGGGCGATGAGTTTGCTTCGCGGTATGCGGCGCGGCGTAGGAATCCGCACATTCCAGACCGAGAGCGATCCGGCGATCCTGCGGAGCAGCACGGGAAGCGCGGACACCTCGCCGTCACCCTCCACGATGGAGGCGATCGTGATCGGACCGGCCGCCTGGGGGGACATAGTGATCGGGTCGGTCATTCGCCCACCTCCGACTGGAGTTGGCCACCACGCATCAGCTCACCGAGAGTGGTCCGTTTCTCCTCAACGAGACGGCGGCTGACCTCGTCGATCTTGCCGATGACCGTGACCCCGCCGTTCATCGTCACCACCCGGACGGAGGACGGATCGAAGTCGTCACGGTCGAGCAGGTCGGCACTCTGCGTGGTGATCACGACCTGGACCCGCTCGCTCGCCTCGGTCAGCGCATCAAACAGCGCCCCGGCGACGGCCGGATGGAGCGCGGTCTCCGGCTCTTCGATCGCTACCAGCATTGTCTGCCCATCCAGTACGGCGGGCTGGAACAGCGCAGCGAGCACGCCCGCCGCGTGGAACGTCCCCACGGAGATGGCCTCGGGTCCGAACGGCCGCTCTCCATCTCGGGTGCGCAACTCCACGGTTGAGTACTTATCGATGAGCCGCTCGTCCATCCCCAGCGCGTCCGGGACGATCGCCTTGAGATAGTCGTCAATGCGAGCCTTGAACACGGGATACCTGAATGCGAGTTCCCCGAGCACGGATCCGATGTGCTCTCCGGAGTAGCCGATCCTCCCAGTCCGCTGATCCGAATGGAACTGCCGCATCTCATCGACATCCAGATGGTGAAAAAGCATATTCCGGAGGTCGTAATACACGTCGCTGAAGTCGTCCTGGGTGGCGGCCAGCGGCAAGTAGAGCCGATCTTGCTCGATGCCTCCCCCGCCAGTGACCAGCCCAGCCATCACATCGAATCGGGTCCCCCCCGATCCAGAGTCGCTCTGGCCCCGATGAATGACGCAGTGCTCCTCCTTGACCACCAGCGGGCGACGTCCTGTGGAGTCCCGGCCGATGGTGAATCCATACTCAGCCGGCGTCGGCTTGCCCGCCACCTCGATCACGAACTCCAGATAAACGGTGAGCTGGTCCACGGGCTCGGGCACCTGCCGGAGCACCTCATCCAGACCACCACGCTTGGCCACGGCATCGGCCGGAGTCGAATCCAGCGCATCCGCCACGAACCGCAGCGCGTCGACGAAGTTGCTCTTCCCCGCCCCGTTGGGCCCCAGCAGGACCAGCAGCGGGGTGAAGACGACCTCACAGGAGGCGATGCTCTTGTAATCGGTCACCTGCACTCGCCGTAGGAACGGCGACACCTGTCCCATCACACCCCCCGCGCCATCGTCACATCCGTCTGCCCGGTCACCGCCGCTGTGATCAGCGCTTGTCTCCACTCGGACGGCAAAACCGGCTGGACTCCAGGTATTGAACTCATCTCGTCAAGCCTCTTGTCCATCCGTTGGATTCTCAGGTTGACGGCATCACACAGTCCGTCTGCCACCCATCGTCTCCCATCCACATCCTTCAACTCGATCAACTGGACCTTGAGCCGGCAGATCTGGACGGTGCTCGTCGCAAACTCTCCTCGGGATGCTCGGCGGGGATCACAGTCCTCGGTGGTCATGTTCAGTCATCAGACCAATTCTGGCGTCCGCCAGGTGCCCGTAGGCCGGAATCGCCTCGGCCAACCGAGAGAAGCAGGCACAGAAAAGCTGGAGCAACCGTGTCTCACCGAGCTTGACAAGTTCCGGCCCCCCGATGCGTCACCGCACCCACATCCTGCCGTCCGTGGAGCGGTATTCACACGTTGGGTCTTGTCGATGTGCGCTCGGAGGATCAGTGTCGAAGCAAGGGAGTCCCCCCACCCTGAAGGATCGCCATGACTGAAGTCACCCGGTCCCATCCGCTCGGAGTCAGCCGTCCGGATCTCGCCATCGCGGATCTGCCCGAGCCCGAGGAGGTCTTCGGAGTCTCTCGGCTCGGTACGAAAGAGCTGTTCAAATATGCCGTCGGCCCAAGCCTTATCGCGCTCGGCATCTCCATCGGCAGCGGCGAGTGGCTGCTGGGGCCACAGGCCGTCGGCCAGTACGGGTTCGTCGGGGTGGGCTGGGTCATCCTGGTCTCGGCCATCTTGCAGACCTTCTACAACGTCGAGTGCTCCCGCTATGTCCTCGCCACCGGCGAGTCACCGGTGGTGGGCTGGGGGCGCGTGCCGCCCGGCTTCGCGCTCTGGGTGCCGTTGTCGGCCTTCATCATCATCTTCGCCTTCATCGCCGGAGGCTGGGCCGCCTCCGCGGGGCAGGGCGTCTACGCCCTCGTGCACGGCGAGGTCGCGCCGGCCGGCGCCGAGGAGCCGCGGCTGTGGGCGATAGGCCTGCTCCTGCTCGTCTTCGCCATCACCGCCGCCGCCCGCAAGATCAGCCGGACCCTGGAACTCGCCAACTGGGGCATGGTCGGCGCGATCCTGGTCGCGCTGCTGCTCGTCGACCTCTTCGTCGTGCCGTTCGAGATCTGGTGGGACGCGATCCGCGGCTTCGTCACCCCCGCCGCGCCGCCGGCCGGGATCACCGCGACCCAGCTCGGCGGGCTGGCCGGGTTCACCGCCCTCGCCTCCGGATTGAACTGGTACGTCATGGGCCACTACCGTGACAAGGGCTACGGCATGGGCTATCGCACCGGTTTCATCGCTGGGCTGCGCGGGCCGAAAAGCGAGCTCCTGGACAGCGGCGTGACCTTCCCCGACAATCCCGCCAACGCCGGTCGCTGGCGCCGCTGGTACCGCCTGCTGCTGATGGACATGTGGGGCGTCTTCTTCGTCGGGGCCATCCTCGGCATGCTGCTGCCGACCATCCTGATGGCCAGGGCCGTCGAGCTGTCCGGCCAGAGGCCGACCCAGGCGAACGTGCCGACGTTCGTGGCGAGCGCCCTGGGCGACGAATACGGTCAGGCCATGTTCGTCGGTGCGCTGATCCTGGGGGTGCTGATCCTCTTCTCCACCCAGCTGGGCATCTTCGAAGGGATGGTCCGGGTGGTGACCGACGCCGCCCACGCCACCAGCCCCCGGCTCCGGGTGCTCATCGAGGGCGATCCCCGGAGGTTCTACTACCCGTTCATGTTCGGCCTGCTGGTGGTCATCGCGATCGTGCTGCACCTGGCGCTTCCGATCAGCCTGGTCCAGTGGTCGGCCAACATGTCCAACCTGGGCGCGCTGATCTACCCGTTCATGCTGATGTACCTCAACTCCAAGCTGCCCCGGCCCGCCCGTCCCCGCTGGTGGCACTACGTGATCCTGGTGCTGAACTTCCTGTTCTTCGGGTTCTTCTTCGTCAACTTCATCGCCGACTTCGTCGGAGACCCGTTGGTGACGTTCTGACCCCGCCACGGCCCGCCGCCCTCGCCGGGTGATCGGCTGGAATGTCGATCACCCGGGCCCGCGTGCGCGCGAGGTTGTGACTCCCGACCACAACGCAACCGGAGTATGACGGTGATCGGGCCGGCCGCACCGGGCGGATCACCCGGACCTGATGAGAGGGCGGTCGTGCTCGGCCCCGGAGGTGTTGTCGGCACCGCCTGGACGACCGGGCTCGCAAGCGGGCTACGCGCGGCGGCGTGAACCTGGCCGAGACCGGCACCGAGGTGTCGCAGCACCTCGGCGTGCTGCGCGAGAGCGGGCTGGTCACGCGCGAGCGATCCGGACGCAACGTCCTGTACATGACGACCGCCCTCGGGGCTTCCCTGAGCGGGACAACTACCGGCCCCTTGGCCGGACGGTTCACCGGGCGGATCTTACGGGGCGATCCGATGTCAGACCAGACCGAGTTCGTAGATGATGACACCCGGCTGACAGTGCGCTGAGATGGCTGAGGCCCGATGAACCCAGCGCCGCCGTACGGTGGGCCTATTGGTCGGGAGGCGGCACCGCGGAGGAGCAGGGATGAGCGTTTCAGGTCTGTCGACGGTACGGCTCGCAAGGATGCGCGAGGTGCTGACCGGGCACGTTGAACGCGGCGACCTGCCGGGCCTGGTCACCCTGGTGGCCCGGCGCGGCGAGGTGCACGTGGAGGCGATCGGCAGCACCGAGACCGGTGGCGGCGGGCCGATGCGCCGTGATTCGATCTTCCGTATCGCCTCGGTCACCAAGCAGATCACGGCGGCGGCGGCGATGATCCTCATTGAGGAGTGCCGGCTGCGGCTGGACGACCCGGTGGACGAACTGCTGCCCGAACTGGCCGACCGCAAGGTTCTGAGACGGCCCGACGGACCCCTCGACGACACGGTTCCGGCACACCGGCCGATCACCCCGCGCGATCTGCTGACGTTCCGGATGGGCATCGGCGCGGTGATGGCGCAACCCGGGGAGTATCCGATCCAGCGGGCGATGGACGACGCCGGGCTCGCCCCCGGCCCGCAGGCCGCACCGATCGAGCCCGACGAGTGGATGAAACGGCTCGGCGACCTGCCGCTGGTCCACCAGCCGGGAGAGAAATGGATGTACCACACCGGCTCCGACGTCCTGGGAGTCCTCATGGCCCGAGCCACCGGGCGGCCGCTGGAGGAGCTTCTGAAGGAGCGCCTCTTCGAGCCGCTCGGCATGAAGGACACCGGATTCCACGTGCCCGCCGACAAGCTGGACCGGCTGACCGCCTCCTACCGGCCCGATCCCGGAACGGGAGCGCTCGTTCTCGACGACGACCCCCGCCGGTCCCGATGGGGACGGCCGCCCGCCTTCCCGTCCGCGGGTGGCGGACTGGTCTCGACCGCCGACGACCTGCTGGCCTTCTGCACGATGATGCTGAACAAGGGCCGGTACGGCGGGCAACGCATCCTGTCCAGGCCCTCGGTCGAGCTGATGACCACCGACCAGCTCACCGAGGGGCAGAAGGCGGAGAACGCCGTGTTCTTCGGGGGTGGAAGCGGCTGGGGACTCGGGGTCAACGTCATCACACGGCGGAACGACCTGCCCGCCGTCCCCGGACGGTTCGGCTGGAACGGCGGCACTGGCACTTCCGTCTATACCGATCCGGCTGAGGAGCTGATCGGGATCCTGCTGACCCAGCGGCACATGACCTCCCCGATGCCACCTGCCGTGATCCGCGACTTCTGGACCTGCGCCTACCAGGCCATCGACGACTGACAGCGGCCACCTTGCCGCCGGCCAGAAGCAAGGCCGACGTGGAGCGCCACGAGCGACACAAGGACGTACGACGAGTGACGGCCATTCTCGGCGACGAACTGTGGCCAGAACTCCTTCGCGATCAACGCTTCCATGCCCATTGGTGCGGGGGAAGGCGAGCAACGGCCTTGGGCGTCCTCTGGTCGGAACGAGGCATTTTTACCAGCACCTAAGCGATCTCCGAGCTTTCGCGCGAGCTCACGCCCGGGGCTCCCCCTCACCTCTTGATCCGCACTCGTTTAGCGAAAAGGTCCAACGAAAGAGGGTTGCGACAACCGATCACCTTGGCTCGGTCAGCCAGTATCAAAGTCAACGATCGTCACGACGTCATCGTGGGCATTCCAAAAGGCACCCGCGTTAGGAGAGCGCGGCCGGAACCGTTCCGCCAGCCGATCTGACCTGGGCAAACAACCTGTACCAGTGCCGCCCCCGCTTGATTATCCCGTGCGTGTCCCACAATCGCGCCATCGCCGCCGAAGCCGGCTTCAGGGCCGCGATGGTCGAGGCAGCCTGGGTCACCGCCCGCACCCGGTCCAGCGTCGGCACCCGACTGCGCCGCCTGGGCCGCGGCTTCGGCAAACAGCACGCTCAGCAGGGCGCCGTCGCCGACACCCTGCTCCCACCCTGCTTTGTCATCGCTTAGGCGGTCATGGCTAGCAATACCGACTACCGAGAAGACGGCAACGACTTCTACGCCCGCCGCAGCGCCCGCCACGCCCAGCACCTGGCCGCCCGTCATCAAAAGACCCTGGAACTCCATTACCAATCCTCCTCGCAATTAGGGATCGGGCGTGCGGCGTGGCTTAGGGCCGGCTGAAGGCTTTCGCTTGCCCGATGGGCGGGCCCACCCTCTGAGCCAAGATGATCACTGCGTCATTCACTCCGGCGGTTCAATTGAGGTCGCCTTGCGCCACGCCTCCGCGACCTCCGAAGGGTTCTGCTGATAGAGGTTACGGAGGAGCACTATTGTCACGCGGACGAGATCGAGAAAATCCCGCTCTACAGCGATCTGGAGGCCTTTCATAATTAATTCAAGGCCCTCCTCAAGTTGTTCTGATTCACTTGGTAACTGGCCGTTGACAACGCAGCTGGTGGCCAAGGCCACCGAGTGGACCTTAGGGTTGGCACGAGCAAGCGTGCGCCTGACGTCCTCCAAACGCCGCCTGCCGGTGACCGGGCTCGCGCTCGACGTGCGGCGGGGGCCTGTCTTCCCTTGCGACAAGCGGCGTAACCAGTTGCCGCGGCGCCCATCACCGTGGCCGCGACCGTCGACGGCCCACGCCGGCGTCGAGATGAACCGTCGATTCGACATACTCGAATGCCCGGTGAGGAATCCGTCGATCAGCCAGGAAAGTCCATGAATCAAAACCCTTGACAAGGTGTATCGCATTTATAAAGGCTGTGATCAGGTAACAAATCGAAGAGGATTCGAGTTATTCGAATGGTGACGACAGGAATGGCGACGACGAGGAAGTCGTCGAGTACGACCAAGGCGTTCGAGCTGCTGGAGACGGTGGCGTCCGCCGGCACACCGGGCGAGGAGTCGACCTGGGGTTCGCCGACGATGGACATCGTCACGAACGTCGACACCATCCGGTACGACTCGGCCTACCACTGGATGGCCGACGTCGAGCAGCCGGCTCACCCGCAGACGCCGACCGACCGGTATCTCGTGCTCGACAAGATCAAGAAGTCGTCCGAACGGCCACACATCGAGCTCTGGGCGGGTACGTCCGACAGGTTCTTCTCCCCGGCGGTCCTCCAGCAGCACCAGACGGGCTCGTGGACGGAGTCCTTGGCGCCGGCGCTTGGGCTCGCCGACGTCACCAACGCCACCGCCGACGGCGCCGCGCACGTCGGGTTCGCCACGACGACGAAGGTGTGTCGGTCACGGCCAACGTGTTCACAACCCTCATCGACCAGGACGTGACGGCCGCCCTGGTCGACGACTCGACCGGAAGCACGCTGACGAGTGCGACTCACGGGTGACGCGTACGTCTCGCACGAACTCTCGGCACCTGTCGAGTCCGGTGCGACCGCGACGCTCGTGCTCACCGATGGTGGCGGGAAGGAGTTACCGCGCACGAGCGCGACCGACGAGTGAACCGAACCAACGCACATCGGCACCCGTGACGGGGGCCGCGCCTCACGCGCGGCCCCGAGGCCCGGAGCGGCACGAACGGACGCCTTGCTCAACGGAGAAGGAAGCGCAATGAGAGCAACAACTCGCAATCGCAGACGTCGCTCGGCCGTGGCGGCCCTGAGCGTGGTCACCCTGGGGGCATCTCTGGTCCTCGCCGCGACGCCGACCGCCGCGACGTCGGCCGCCGCGGACGGGCCCAGCGCCTCGATCATCTTGGGCGAGGTCAACGAGGAGAACGGTCTCCGCCAGATCGAACAGGGTGACGGCACGACCGCACCCGTGACGGTTGGCGGGCTGAGCGCACGCAAGACCGTGCAGACCTCGGCACCGGCGCAACACATGTATTTCCAGGTCGACGACGCGGTCGCCTTCGATGGCGCCTTCGTCGCGTGCCTGCAGGTCGAGTACTTCGACGAGGGCGGGGCCACATTCCGCGTCCAGTACGACTCGACCAGCAGCGCGTACGGCTCGACGGGTTCGGTGAACCGCACCGGGTCGAACACGTGGAAGACGGCGGGCTTCGAGCTGATGGACGCCCGGTTCGCCAACCGCGAGAACGGCGGCGCCGACTTCCGCGTCGAGGCGGGCACGGCCGGGGTGACCTTCCACAGCGTGAAGTTGACGATCATCCAGAACGACGACGGCGTGACCCCGCCGTGCGCGGCCGCCTCGCCCGAGCCGGAACCCGTCCCCCCGCGCTGGAAGCTCAAGTATGTCGAGCAGTTCGGGAAGCCGATCCGCACTGAGGCCAGCCCGTGGGTGCTCGACGACTACAGCGAGCCGGTCGACGACTTCAACGACGACAACGGCGACCTCTACCGCCTTCAGCTCGGTCCCGAGTTCGACGCGGCGATGGCGACCATGCGGACCTACCGGCAGGAGACCAAGTTCGGCCGGGACGGCTGGCTCACGGCGTCCCTCTCCGCGCGCGAGAGCGGCGGGCGGGTCGACGACAGCTACACCGACACTGCCGAACGTCCGTCGATCACGACGGAGTCGCTGAAGAAGGCGGGCTCCGTCGCCAAGATCACCGTGCCCAACCACACAGGTGGCGCGATCATCCGCAACACCGAGCCGCTGCCGAAGTACTACCGCATCGAGTACGACCTCAAGACGCTCGACTTCGGCGGCTTGCGTGACGGCTCGCTGTTCTACGACGGCAAGTACAACGGGTACGCCCTCGGGGAGTGCAAGACGTTCTACCCCTGGGTCGGCGACCCGAACGACATCGAACCGGCCGACCCCTGCGCCACACGCTCCGTGCGGGAGGACAGCAACGAGGCGTACAACGCGTTCCACTTCATGTCGATCCTGGACTTCCCGGCGATGCCCCGGAACCTGGCGATGTACCACTGGCACCGCAAGGTGCTCATGGACCAGTTCAGCCCGGCCCCGTCCCGGAACACGGACGGCTACGACGTCTGCAACTCGCGGACCGGTGAGAAGTACCCCTGGGACGAGAGCAACCGCACCACGGTGAACATGCTCTACTTCACGGGTTCGCTCGGTCAGTCGCAGACGTTCGTGACGAGCTGCGACCGTCGGCCGGTTTCCGGCGTGCAGAAGTCGGCCGTGGAGCTGCAGCCCGAGCTGATGCCCAAGCAGGACTACACGTTCGCCATCGAGCGCACCGAGGCGGGTTACACGCTCGAGGTCAGCGGCAACTTCAAGAACGTCGGCAAACAGACCTACCGGTTCACCCGGGGCTTCATCGACGACGACGCCGGCGTGGTCGGGGCGAACGTCCCGATCTTCCACTACAACGTGGACGCCGAGGAGTACGACGGCCAGTTCAACACGTCGCACACCGCGCAGGGCGCATTTGGCTCCAAGACGTGGGACAACCAGTGGCCGGCCGGCTCGGCCTACCCCGACTACTTCGTCATCGGTGAGCCGTACACGAACGTCGGTGAGGGCCAGGCCCGCATCGACAACATCCGGCTGTACGTGCCGAAGAAGTAGGCACGGGAAGGTCGCGGTCGAACTGACGCAGCCGCGCCCCTGGGACCTCAGACTGCACCCAGGGGCGCGGCCTGCGCTTCGAATTCACGCGATCCTTCGTTTCGAGTCTTCGATTAGTTCGAATCATCGTCAACCAAAGTTGTGTTGACAGTCTGACCAAAGAGCGGCCCCTGTCCAGGAAGCCGTCACCCTCTTCAGCCGGCTGCGTGTTCGGCGTCAAGGAGCCGGGGTCACGGCGCCCGGCCTCGGCTGCTGTTGCCAGGGCTCTCCGGTGCCATTGGCGGCGAGGTGTCGTTCGTAGGCGGCCACTTTGCCGTTGATGAGATCGAGACAGTCGTGCAGCTGCGCGAGTTGCGCGGTGACATGGCGCTGGTGCTCGCGCAGCACCTCAAGCCGTTCCGCTTCGTTGCCGCTGCCCTCGCGGACGAGCCGGGCCAGCCTGCTGATCGTCGCCAGCGGCATGCCGGAGGCCCGGAACCTCACGCAGTTGCCCAGCCATTCGACGTCCCAGGTGCTGTACACCCGCCGACCGATCTCGTCGCGCCGCACCTCGCTGGCGAGTAGCCCCGCACGCTCGTACAGTCGCAGCGCGTGCACGCTCAACCCGGTGCGCCTAGCCACCTCGCCGATACGCAGAACTTCAGCCCTCACCGGCTGATCCTATCCGGTTGACCTAGACCTCGGTCTAGCACCTAGCGTCTGCCACATGACCAGCGACACGACCAGTGGCACGGGGCGGAGCGCAAGCGAGGTCCTCGCCGGAATCGACCTCACCGGAAGGACCGCAGTTGTCACCGGTGGCTACTCCGGCCTGGGGCTCGCAGCCACCCGCGCGCTCGCCGGCGCCGGGGCGCGAGTCGTCGTCCCGGCTCGTCGGCCCGATTCGGCGGAACAGGTACTCGCCGATACTCAAGGTGTAGAGGTCGACCGGCTCGACCTCGCCGACGTGAATTCCGTACGAGCGTTCGCCGAGCGGTTCCGGCGCCGGCAGACCACCCTCGACATCCTGATCGCCAACGCCGGGATCATGGCCTGCCCCGAAACTCGGGTGGGACCCGGTTGGGAGGCGCAGTTCGCCACCAACCACCTTGGCCACTACACGCTGACACAGCTGGTGTGGCCCACCCTCGCGGCCGCCGGTGCGGCCCGCGTCGTTTCGGTCTCCTCCGGGTACAGCGTGGACTGGCGCATCATCGATGACGGCCCGGCAGATGATGGCGAGGCATCCCGGCTCTGGGCGCTCTCGGCCAACCTGACGGGCCTCGACCTCGTCCACTGAGCCCCGGGCAGCGGGTGACCTCCGGGCAGGCGCGCAGCGGACGGTGGTCGACCCGGGCCGACCGCCGTCGGCGGCCGGTACGCGATCTGCCGTGGTGTGACGACTGTCGCCAAACCCGCCGCACCGAGCACCACGGCAGGCGCCCTCGTCCGCACCAACCCGCCCGGCGGCGGCTATGTTCGGCTTCCGGGACGACGCGGCGGGTTGCCGACGACATCGAGGCCACCCCGGTGACGGCGGTCGCGGCGGACTGCCGTCCAGCCGCCCGATGGCTTCCACCCGGAAACCGACTAGACGAGTAAGTCCGATGTGATCAGTGGTCGTAGGCGATCAGCGAGCGGGTGACCGGGGCTCCGGTCTTGTTGTTGTGCCAGATTGCCGCGGCCATCGCCAGGATGCGCTGGGCGACGCGGACGGCGACGCCCTCGAAGGTCCGTCCGCCGTGTTGTTCCAGGTCGAGTTGGCCTTTGAGAGTGTCGTTGACCGACTCGATGAGCTGGCGGACCTTCTTGAGCATTGGCTCGCCGTGCCGCTGTTTCTCCCGCTTGCGGGAGGGACGCAGCAGGTCGATGCCGTGGGCGGCGAGTTCCTTCTCAAAAGGCTTGGAGGCGAAACCCTTGTCGCAGATGAGCAGAATGCCCTCGCGTTCGGCGATCAGGCCGGCATCGACCTCGAGCATCGCGGCCAGCACCTCCCGCTCGCCGATCTTCGGGTTGGCCAGCGCCCATAAGATCGGCATGCCGGTCGGGGTGCACACCAGATACAGCCGCAGGCCCCAGAAGAACCGGGAGTGTGAGGCGCAGTAGCCATAGCCGGCCCAGCCGGCCAGGTTCGAGCGCTGCACGGTTGGGCGCGACATCCCGCACGGCACCGGTGTGGAGTCAACGATCCAGTGGTTGTCGAACCAAAAGTCGCTGTCGGTGGCCAGCTCCCGGATCATCTGCTTGACCAGGGGCAATGCCGCGCGCAGGCGTTTGTTGTAGCCCGACTGCTGCGGCAGGTACGGGAACATGCCGGACAGGTGCGTGCGGGCGAAGCGCAGCCAGCGGGCCTCGGAGTGGTGACCGAGCAGCGCCTGGGCCACCGCTAGGCAGACGAGCTCGGAGTCGCTGAGCAGCGGCGGCCTGCCCATCGATCGGCTTCCTCCGATCTTGTCGTCGATCTTCACATATAGTGCGGTCAAGAGGGTGTTCAGGTCTTGCGTCACAACATGATCTTGAACGCCCTCTCTTCATGCCCGGTCACCGGCCCCAGACATCGGACTTACTCGTCTAGGACAGAGAGGACACCGCGATGGTCGTCAACCCGGTCATCCCTGGCTTCCATCCCGACCCGAGCGTGTGCCGGGTCGGTGACGACTACTTCCTGGCCTGCTCCAGCTTCGAGTACTACCCGGGCGTTCCGATCTTCCACAGCCGCGACCTGACGGCATGGAGCCAGATCGGCAACGTGCTCGACCGGCCGTCCCAGTTGCGCCTGGTCACCGCGCCGTCCTCCGGCGGGATCTACGCGCCCACCCTGCGCCACCACGACGGCCTGTTCCTGCTGATCACGACCAATGTCTCCGACCGGGGCCACTTCATCGTGACCGCCCAAGATCCGGCCGGACCCTGGTCGGATCCGATCGTGATCGATGGCCTGCCCGGTGTCGATCCGGACCTCGCCTGGGATGAGACCGGGACCTGCTGGTGCACCTACGCCACCTTCGGCGCCGAGGCCGGCACCATCATGCAGGTGCCCATAGACCCGCTGCGGGGAAAGATCCTCGACGCGCCCCGTCCCCTGTGGTCCGGCACCGGCCTCGCCGCACCGGAAGCGCCTCACCTGTACCGGATCGACGGGAACTGGTACCTGCTGATCGCCGAGGGCGGCACCGCGCGTGGTCACGCGGTCTCGGTGGCCCGGGCGCCGGCGGCCACCGGTCCGTTCCAGGGCTTCCCGGCCAACCCGGTCCTCAGCCACCGCAGCACCAGCTCGGCGATCCAGAACACCGGCCATGGTGATCTGGTCCAGGCACCGGACGGGTCATGGCAGATGCTGCTGCTGGGCGTCCGTCCTCGCGGCGTCACGCCTGGCTACCACGTTCTGGGTCGCGAGACCTTCCTCACCCCGGTCCGGTGGGTGGACGGCTGGCCACAGCCCGCGCCCGTGTCGCCCGCCGGTCCGGCCGCCGGCGTCTGCGAACGGGACCACTTCGAGGACACGACCCTCGGGCCGCAATGGCTGTCGATCCGTCACCGGCCCTCTCACGACTACTCCCTGGACGCCCGGCCGAGCTGGCTGTCCCTGCACGCCGGCGGCGAGTCGTTGGACGACCCGCTTCCGACGTTCGTCGGCCGGCGCCAGCAGCACACCACCTGCCGCGTGCGGGTCCGCATGGACCCGGGCAGCGGCTGCGGCGGCCTGGCGGTACGCCTCGACGAGCGCCATCACTACCGAATCGAGGCCACCGCGGACGAGGTCCGATGCCTGGCCCGGATCGGCCCACTCGCCCAGTCGGTCGCCACCCGCCCGGTCGAAACCGACGGTCCGGTCGTGCTGGTCATCGACATCGACCCTGGACCGGCGTCGGACGCGGTCGGCACACCACCCGACGTGGTTCGGCTGGGCGTCGAGGAAGACGGCCGGTTCACACCACTCGCCGAGCTCGACGGACGCTACCTGTCAACCGAGGTGGCGGGTGGTTTCACCGGGCGGGTCATCGGCGTGTACGCCGCCGAGGGCACCGTCGCCTTCGACTGGTACGAGTACACCGGGACGGCCGGCTGACAAGCGGGTGACCCGTATCCATCGCGCCCTCGTCTCCGAGGGCCACACCGAGTTGCGGCCGGAACCCGCCAAGGACCTGTTGTTCAGAGCGTCCACCATGCAGGAGATCGGTCCACCTGACCAGGCACTACTGGTCGCACGAGTCGCAAGCGCCGGTTGAAGGAAGCTGCATGGAGCAGCGGGGACAGACCGGGGAAGGCCTCTCCGTGCGTACGCGTTGACGCTCGACGGCCGCTTGATGCCGTGGAGCGAGTGCGGGAACGCCGCCATCAGGAGGCAGGATCGCGCCGAAGCGCCGATAGCACTCCAGCCGGGAGCGAGCGGCGTGCAGCTCGCGAGCCAGATCGTCGGCTGCCGGTGGCTCTCCGGCGACCTCAAGAACCTCTTTGTAGCCCGCGCCCACCATGCCGTCATCGGTGTGCACCACCAGCGCGGTGAGTGGCGGGTCGCCGCGGCGATGACCTTCCCGAACCACCATGCTCAGGACGGTTCCGATCCAGTTATGGAGCAGAGCCCTGGTGCGGATACCTGTGCTCTCCTGAATCTTCTCAGCGAGCTCCTTGTAGGTGATGACCGCGTGATACGTACGTGCCAGACCAACGAGCACGGGATAGGCCTCACGTGCCCAGATCTCTCGAGCCTCCGCCGCCGTCACGGGAGCACCGTCAGATACGCGCCAATAGCCAGGTTGCGACATGCCCAGTTCTCCAAGGCCCGTTATGCGTTTAGTCGTCCAGCGGGCGATCGACGCCCCCGGGGTCATCTTTTCGCATACGGTGCGTGTGCACCATGAATTTGCTTTAGTCGGCGTTCATACCGGCCACATCCAGCAAAGTAGAGATTTATCCGGTTCGGTAGCTGGGGTTGAGGCTGAGACCCGTGACGACCTGCGTTGAAGCCCCGGTCGAGCGTCGGAGCGAAACGGACACTCCAGCATGTTCTTCTACTACGCCGGAACCCTGGGCGCACAGCACCCAGCCCACCATTCCACACGGTCAGCTAAGAATGGGCAGTTCGCGTGCCCTGCTGCGTGCGGCTGCTCGCAGACTCTTCAGGTGGGCATGAAACTTGTTGTGCCGGTTCTGGTCCAGGTTGAGCGGCAGGTCCAGCTCTGCGATGAACGCGGACTCGGCGGTCCACGGCTCCGGGTGGAGCAGCCAGCACACCTGAGCGTTCTCCGCCATCCACCCCGTGAGCTCCTGTTCTCCGGTCTTTCCGAAGGTGAGCCGCTTCCCGCTGCCCACACGGCGGAGTTCGAGCCCAAGCAGGCAGCCCAGAGTCAGACGCAGGGTGGAGCCTTCGGCATTGCCCCGGAAGTGGTAGCGAACACGCGTTCGCAGGTTCTGCTTACTCTCGTGCGCGGCCATCCGGCGCGGAGCGATACCCACGTAGAGAAGTTGACCGGCCGGCAGTCCCGCGCCCGGCGAGTGGTTGAAGTGCCACCCGTAGACACCGGGGGCCGCAGGGAGTGCATTCGGCTGCGCCATCAGGTCAGCCGATCGCCACAGTATGTCCGGCTTAACGAGGGCGGCGTGCATCGCTTCTCCCAGCTGGCCCCTGTCGATTCAGGGAGCGCTAGAGCATGCTACCCAAATCCCCCTAAAAGGCCAGAAGCCACGTGAGATACCACATGGCCCGTAAAGCGGAGTTTCTCCGGATGGAACTTCAGATACTTCATGCTCCAGGTCGACAACCAACCAAACAACCCGTCCAATCGTCCTTTAGGTACAAATAACCTCTTAACCGCCACCCACTCCCTCCCCGCAGCCATCAACCGTGACCTACGAGAACGTTCTCCCTGGCGTCCTGCTGGTCTTCGGGAGTTCGAGGCCGTCACCGAGTCTCAGTCCGCGAGCCGGGTGCCGTCGTCATTGAGGAGAACGGGTGTGCCGGTTGCGGCGGACAGGTTGGCCGAGACCCCGATCATGACGCTGGCGACACCCGCGTGGTGCCCTGCCTGGCGGCCCAGGGGGTCCTCGCCGGCGCCGCGGAAGACGTCGTTCAGCAGGAGGGCGTCGCCGCCGCCGTGGCCGCCCGAGCCGGAGGAGATGGCGATCTCCTCCGGCTCGCTCCAGTGCCGGTGCAGGACGAGCCGCTCGGAGGCGCCGACGGCGTGAGCCTTGTCGGCGGCAGTCGGATCGATCGCGGCCTGCGGCGGGGTCCAGGCGCGTTCGACGACCTCCAGCTCCAGCCGTCCCGCGGTGCCGTTGACGGCTACCCGGTAGCCCTCGAAGGGGCCGTGGGCGTTGAGGGAGTAGCTGAGCGTCGCTCCGCGGGAGTAGCCGACGAGGACGGCCATGTTGTCCTCGATGGTCACGCCCTCACCGAACACGTCCTGGTCGCGGATATAGCCGTCCTCGTGCTCGGCGTCCAGGTAGAGGCGCTTGAGCCGGGGATCGGCGGAGATGTCGAGGAGGTAGGGGTCGGTGCCGAGTTCCAGTGCGCCGAGAGCACGTTCCGGCCGGTCGTGCAGGCCGCGGGCGCGGGCGTTGTCGGCTCCGTAGAACCGCAGCGCCGACCGGGCGTAGACGGAACGGGCGGTGTCGGCGAGCCACCAGTTGACCAGGTCGAAGTGGTGGGTGGACTTGTGCACCAGCAGACCGCCGGAGTTGGCCTTGTCGCGGTGCCAGCGGCGGAAGTAGTCGGCTCCGTGGATGGTGTCCAGCACCCACTCGAAGTGCACGGAGGTGACGTCGCCGATCGCTCCGCCGGCGATCAGCCGGCGGACGGCGCTGTTGCGCGGCGAGTAGCGGTAGTTGAAGGTGACGATGAGCCGGCCGGTGCTCCGCCCGGCGGCCTCGATGATCGCCGCGCAGTCCTCCGCGGTGGTGCAGAGAGGCTTCTCCACGATGACGTCCTTGCCCGCCTCCAGCGCGGCGACGACGTAACGGGCGTGGGTGGCGTCGACGGTGGCGACCACGACGGCGTCCGCGAGCTCGAGCATCTTGTCGAACTCGTGCGGCGCGAAGCACGGGACGTCGCGTCCGATCCGGTCAAGGTAATAGCCGAGCCGGGTCCGGTTGACGTCGCAGAGGGCGACGATCTCGCCGGTGTCGCTCCACTCGCCGAGCAGCGCGTCGATGTACATCTGTGCTCTGTGGCCGAGCCCGACAAAGGCGTATCGCATCAAGGACTCCATAAAGAGAGACGTGTCGTACGGCTCGGGCCGAGCCGTACGGCACGCCGGCGGATGCCGGTTACTCGGTGAGGGCGGCGTTGGCCTCGGTGAGGAAGGCCTTCGCCGCGTCGTCCGCGGAGGCCTTGTCGAACAGCACCGAGTCGGTGGCACGCTTGAGGATGTCCTCCATCTCCATGGAGCCCTTCGGCGGGATCGCGATCGGGCTCAGCTCGCTCCTGATCGAGTCGATGAAGGTCAGCACCTTCTGGTCGGCCGGGGTCAGCTTGTCCTTGATGGCGGTGACGACCTTGGGGTTGGTCGGCAGGCCGCGGTCGCTGAGCAGGATGGCGCCGGCCTCGGGGTCGTTGACGAGGAAGTCGACGAACTTCTGGGCGGCGGCGGCCTGCTCGGTCTTCGACGAGATCGTGTAGTACATCGCCGGCTGCAGGAACATGCCGGCGGTGGTCGCGCCCTCGGCCTTCGGCATCCGCATCAGGTCGAGTTCCTGGCCGGAGCCCTTGCTCAGGGTGGTGAGCTGGTTGCTCCACCAGCTGCCGAACGCGCTGGCGTTCGTGGCGAGCAGGGCCTGGTCGACGTTGGTGCCGGTCTCCAGCATCTGGGCGGCGCTCGGACCGGCCTTGGTGGAGATGATCTTCTGCAGGAGGGCCCACCAGTCCTTGACGGTCTGCTCCGACAGGCCGATCTTGCCGTCCTGGTAGAACTGCTCCCCGCGCTGGGCGGCGAACAGCTGCAGGAAGGCGGGGTTCTCGTTGTACTCGGTGCCCCAGACCTTGCCGTCGCCCTGCTCGGTCACCTTCTGGGAGATCGAGATGTATTCGTCCCAGGTCCAGGTCGTGTCGTCCGGAACCTTCTGGCCCGCCTTCTCCACCGTCGCCCTGTTGACGATCATCGGGAAGGCGTTGACGCCGGTGGGGATGGCGTACTGCTTGCCGTCGACCTGGCCGGCCTTGAGCACGTCCTGGTCGAGGTCGGCGGTGTTGACCTTGCCGGTGAGGTCGGCGAGGGTGGCGCGGCCGGCGTACTCGGCGAGACCGCGGATCTCGATGGACATGACGTCCGGGGCGTCGCCGGCCGCGGTCTTGGTGGCCAGCTTCTCGTAGTAGCTGTCCCAGTCGGAGAAGTCACCTTCGATGTCGATCGTCGGGTTCTTCTTCTCGAACGTGGCGATGGCCGACTCCGTCAGTTTCTGCCGGGCGTCGCTGCCCCAGTACGAGAAGACGACCTTCGTCTTCCCGCCGGAATCGCTGTCGTCGCCGCTGCCGCACGCGGTGGCCGATATCGCGACCAGGGTGATGGTGGCGGCCGCCAGAATGCGCTTCATCGGGGTACCTCCGGGGGGTGGGGAGTGGGAGGAACTATTTGAGGCCGGTGGTCGCCATGCCCCGGACGAGATACTTCTGGCCCGCGAGAAAGAAGCCGAAGATCGGGCCGAGGGAGATGATCGACATTGCGAACAGCGGCCCCCAGGAGGAGTCGCCACCGGAGTCCATGAACTGCCGGAGCGCGACAGGAACGGTGAGATTGTCGGAGTTGGTCAGGTAGAGGTTCTGGGTGAAGAAGTCGTTCCACGTCCAGATGAAGGTGAAGATCCCGGTGGTCGCCAGCGCCGGGACGCACAAAGGCAGGATCACCTGGACGAACGTGCGCCAGTAGCCCGCGCCGTCGATCGCCGCCGCCTCGTCCAGCTCCCGGGGAAGGGTGCGGATGAACTGCACCATCAGGAAGATGAAGAACGCGTCAGTCGCGAGGAACTTCGGCGCGACGATCGGCCAGATCGTGTTGATCCAGTCGATCTTGGCGAACACGATGTACTGCGGGACGACCGTGACGTGATGCGGCAGCATGATCGAGCCGAGCATGATCGCGAACCACATCTTCTTCAGCGGGAACTCCAGCCGGGCGAAGGCATAGGCCGCGAGCGAGCAGGCGATCAGGTTGCCGATCACCGCCAGGGAGGTGATGACCGCCGAGTTCCACAGGTAGTAGCCGAAGGAGTGCTTGAGGGCGTCCCAGCCCTGGGTGTAGTTCTCGGCCGTCACCGCGGTCGGTATCAGCCCCGGCTCCCGGAAGATCAGATCCTCGGGCTTGAGCGAGCTGGAGACCATCCAGAGCAGCGGGTAGAGCATGAACAGCCCGGAGACGATGAGCAGCAGATGCCTGACCAGGCGAGGGGCCGGCCGGAACAGGGCCGGCACGCGCTTACTTCTCGTCGCCATAAAAAACCCAGAATCGAGACATGAGGAAGTTGACACCGGTCAGCGCGGCGATGATGAGCAGCAGCACCCAGGCCATGCCGGCCGCGTAGCCCATCTCGTAGTTCTTGAAACCCTTGATGTAGAGGTAGAGCGTGTAGAAGAGGGTCGAGTCGACCGGTCCGCCGTTGCCGCCGCTGACGATGAACGACTGGGTGAAGGACTGGAACGACTTGATCACCTCCAGCACCAGGTTGAAGAAGATGATCGGGGTGAGCAGCGGCAGGGTGATCGAGCGGAAGTTCCGCCACTTGCCGGCGCCGTCGACCGAGGCCGCCTCGTACAGGCTCTGCGGGATCTGGCGGAGCCCGGCCAGGAAGATGACCATCGGGGCGCCGAACGTCCAGACGTGCAGGATGATCAGTGTCCAGAGCGCGGTGTCGGGACTCGTCACCCAACCGTGTCCCTCATAGCCGAACAGGCCCAGGAACGAGTTGACGATGCCGTCGACTCCGAAGATCTTCCGCCAGAGGATCGAGATCGCCACGCTGCCCCCGAGCAGCGAGGGCAGATAGAAGATCGAACGGTAGAACGACAGGCCGCGCAGACCCTTGTCCAGCACGAGCGCCAGTCCCAGGGCGAAGGCCAGCTGCAGCGGAACGGACACCACCACATAGGTGGTCGTCACCTGCAGCGAGGCCATGAACCGGTCGTCCTGGGTGAACATCTTCTCGTAGTTGTCGAGGCCGACCCAGTGGGCCTCGCTCAGCAGGCTGTAGTCGGTGAACGACAGATAGAGCGAGGCGATCATCGGGCCGATCGTGATCGCGAACAGGCCGATGAACCAAGGGGCCAGGAACAGGTAGGCCGCCCATGCCTGCGATCGGCCGCGGGAGCCTTTGAGGCGCCCGGGGTGGGAGGCGCCCGCCTTTTCGGGGGGCGTGACCGGTACCTCGGTCGTCCCCGCCGGTGCGGGACTCAGGGTCATCACTGGCCCTTCGGGGAATCGGTGAATGGGATAGCGCTTTCCTATAGCTCACAAACTAAGAGGTCAACCCTTTGCAGTGATCTGGCTCACGAAGTGCAACATTCGGTTTTATCGCCGTCGCAGCTCAGACGGGACAGACCTCATCAGAGGTCAAGCGGAAAAATCTCCTTCGAACGCGGGTTAATACAACCGCTTGCAGGAGCGGCTCAGGATCTGTGGCCACCCGCCGGCGGAGATTGACAAGAGACGTCCTCGCGTGCCCACCAGCGCATCTTCAACGACCGCACCGTCTTTCCGGCCGCGGCGCAGGGCTCGAACCCGTTCGGATTCGCCCGTTCGAAGGTGCCGCCCAACTCCGCTTTGAGATGACCTTTCTGTGCTGGGCCAGGTGCTCCGGCTGGATCTCGTGGTTCGGGGCGAGCCGGAGCGGGCCCGTCGGGGCGCCCGAGGTCATGTCCGTCACCGTGGGGTCGTCCTGGACGGCGATCACGCCTCGGTCGAACAGCACGTGGTGGTTGGGGCAGAGGCACAGGAGGTTGCCGGGTTCGTCGGGGCGGCCGCGATGCTGCGCCGGGCCGTACGAGTGGAGGAGGAATCGGCGCTGAGTGACCTGCTCGCCGACCTGGCTGCGGACCGGCGGTGATGACGTGGCCGAAGACTCCGGGACGTTCCTCTCAGCCGGTAGGCGGATCGGCGAGCCCGGCGCGGTCGAAACGCTCGACGAGGCTGGGCTTGCGCAGATGCTGCCGGTACAGGAGCGTGAAGCGCCGCCTGAACCCGTCGAGACGGTCGGCACGCTGAGCCACGGCCCGCAGATCTCTCAGAAGCTCGACGGCCGCGTCGTACTCGCCCGGTTTCCTGGTGCCGATCATCGTGTCGACACGTAGCCAGGCTCCGTCCTCGTCCCGCGCCAGCGCTTCCAGCCGTCTCTCCCGTGCCAGGGCCCGCTCCCGTTCATGACGGGCTTCCTCCTCGGCCCGTTTGGCCCCGACCTGGCGTTCGCGCTCCTGACGGCGCTCGGCCGCGGCGTCCAGCAGCTCGGCCACGCTACGCCGAGGAAGGTCACCATGGTCGTTCTTGGGTTCGCCGCGGAACCGGCGCAGCAACTCCATCCGGACCGCAGCCGCCTGATCCCGGACGACCCGCAACAGCAGGTCGGCCTTCTCGCTCTCGGCCAGGTTCGCGATCCATGGGGCCAGCTCGCGCGGATCGTCCCGCACGACAGCCTGCGCCGGACTCGCCTCGGCCGCGACCGCAAGCAAATCGGCATCGATGCGAAGGAAGTCGGCCAGTGCCCGCTGTCCCGCGCTCAGCGACCCCAGCCCCGCCGGCACCGGAGGCTCGAGCTCGTCCTCATCGGCGTAGTCGAAGGCGTCCTCGTCACGCTCCCAGGCGCCGAAGGCCGACAGCCAGGCCAGGTAGAGAGGCCGCAGGTCGCCGGCGCCGAGTTCGGCCCGGACAGCGACGATGGCCGACAGGGAGTCCTCCGCACCCTCATCCCATTCATCCGACTCGTCCTCGCTGCTCAGGTCGAGGATGAGATGCTCACCCGAAACCCACGCCGTCACCTGCTCCCCGACGCAGTACCGTTCGGCGACGTCGAGATCGAGGAGCGTTCGCGGCAGCCGGAACATCACTCGGTGAGTGCCCCAGTTGGCCAGATACAGATGGGCGTCGTAGTAACGCTCCATCATCCGGTGCGGATCACCGCGGAAGTCGCCCCAGTGATATTCGTTGGTGAAGGTGGTGGCGGTGATTCGGGCCCGGGTCGACAGCGCCCGGACCTCGGCCTGTTGGCGAGCGTCCAGCGGACGGTCCACCGCCAGGAACTCGTAGTACTGATACTCGCTCATCGTCAGGGACCCCAGTGCCGGTAGGCGTCGATCCACTCCGAGCCCTCGGGCCGCGGATCCGGCAGCGGAAGATCGAGGATGCCGATCGCCTGCCGATACGCCCCACGGACACAGATCGCCACGATCCCGCTCCCCGGGAGCAGGTCGATCTTCTTGACGGTGACCTCGACACCCAGGACCGTCGTCTGGAACGGCAGCCCCAGGTTATCGGTGATCATCACGTGGAACCCGGAAAGCTGCTCGTCCTCGTCGTAGGCATCGACGGTGGCCTCTTCGACCAACGCGTCCAGCTCCGCCTTACTCATTTTCGTCACGGCCATCAGTCTCCACTGAAGCAGGGCGGTTCACTCCGCAACAGGCCACATGCGCCTCGAACCGCTCAACCCTGATCCGCGAATGGGACCTGCATGGGCAGGCGGCGACGAACCCCGGCGTCAGTGACGGTGACCTGCGTCGTGGCGGAGGCGCCGCGGGAGGCGGGCTCGTGGACGGGGAGGTGAGGTATGGGGGAAGCGTGACCGCACCGCCGAGCCCCGCCGCACCGGCAGCGGCGAGCCCGATGAACGTTCGACGGCCGGGTCGCCTGGCGCCGGCTCTGCGCGACGCGCTCGGCGGTGTCGTCTCATCGCCGGCGGACGGGAGGTCCTCGCTCGAAGGGGCGGAATCCCGCCCACGATCGTTTACGGTCACTGACGCGGTCCTTTCCTGGTCTCCCCGTGACGGACGTTCGTCGCGTCATCGGTTCTCACGTGACGGCTCCGCGAGTCACCGCCCGCGAACAGCTCCATGAGTCACCGTCCGCGGACGACTCCGCGATTCACCGCCCACACCGGTCAAGCTTCATCGCGCCGCGCGTCGGCCGCCTCATGCCGCGGGCCGCGATCGGCGGCCACTGGGATGACGCGGCCTCCTCCCGGCGCAGGAGGCCGGGCCGGCCTCGCCGACCTACGATGGAACCGTGAGATGGATCGAACGGGCCTTCGAGCCCGGTCGCGTTCTGATCCGCACGTTCGTGCTGCTCTTCTGCCTGGTCGGGCAGTTTCTGTTCTTCGAGCACGGCGTGAACTCCCGAGACTGGGCCCTCGCGCTGGGCGCTCTCGCGCTGAGCACGCTCGGTCGTTGGTCGCCGCTCGGTTCGCTGCTGGTCCAGGTGGGGCTGCTGGCCGCCGCCGACCTGTACGGCTTCGCGGCCGTGGCGTCGATGAAGGTCCTCGCCTGCGTCCTGCTGTTCGACCTGGCGATACGGCGCCCGGCCAGGCAGGTGGCGGTGGGCGCCGCGACGCTGGGCACGGTCGTGTGCGTCAACCTGCTCGACGAGCTCCCCCAGCAGTTGCCGTCGGTCCTGTTCCGCATCTCCGTGGTGGTCGGCGTGCCGCTGCTGCTGGCCGCCTATGTGCGGCTCGGCCTCCAGGCCGCACGCCGGGAGCGGGAGCGCGGCGAGGCGCGACTGCGAGAGGCCCGGCTGGCCGAGCGCACCGCCATCTCGCGGGAGCTGCACGACCTGGTCGCCCACCACATGTCGTCCATGGTGCTGCGGCTGGGCGTGGCCAAGCACGTGCTGCCCGCGAAGGACGACCCGCGGGTGGACGAGCTCCTGGACGGTCTGCACGCGACCAGCAGCGCGGCCCTCGCCGACATGCGCACCCTGGTGGAGGTGCTGCGTGCCCCGGGGAGGGAGCCGGCGTCGATCGTGGTGCCCGAAGGGCTGCCCGCCGCGCTCGACTCCGTGGTCGAGCACGGGCGCGGCAACGGGCTCGACGTCAGCGCCGACGTCGATCCGGCGATCGCCGGGCTCGACACCGTGCGTGGCCTGGCCGTGCTCCGGCTCACCCAGGAGGGGCTGGCCAACGTGGTCAAGCACGCGGGCCCCCTGGCCCGCGTCAGGCTGTGCGTCAGCCTGACCGAGGACGGAGCGGTACGAATGGATATGTCCAACGACGGCTCGGGAGAACCCGCGCACGGAGACGGCTACGGGCTGATCGGCATGCGCGAGCGGGTCAGTCTGCTCGGCGGGCGTTTCGACGCCGGACCGACCGAGCGTGGCTGGCGGATGTCGGCGGTGCTGCCGTGATCCGCGTACTCATCGCCGACGATCAGCAACTGGTCAGGCTGGGCCTGCGGATGCTGTGCGAGTCCGAGCCGGATCTGGAGGTGGTGGGCGATGCCACGAACGGAGAGGAGGCCGTACGGCTCGCCGCGCGGCTCATGCCCGACGTGGTGCTGATGGACCTGCGGATGCCGGGAGTCGACGGCATCGTCGCCACCCGGCGGATCGTCGCCGCCCGCCCCGCCACCCAGGTGCTGGCCGTCACCACGTTCGACGACGACGATCACCTCTACCCGGTGCTGGCCGCGGGTGCGGTGGGCTTCGTCACGAAGGACACCCCGCCAGGCGACCTGCTGCACGCGATCCGCGGAGCGGCGCGAGGAGAGAGGACGTTCAGTCAGTCGCCGCTGCGCAGACTGGTGGATCAGGCCGCCTCCGGCCACCGGACGCCGCCTGCGATTTCCGCGCTGCCGTCGTCGCTCACCGAGCGCGAGCGCGAGGTGCTCGTGCTCGTCGCCGAGGGACTGTCGAACCGGGAGATCGCGGAGCGGCTGTACATCGGCGTCACCACGGTCAAGAGCCACGTCGCCGGCCTGATGAACAAGACCGGCTGCCAGAACCGCATCGGCCTGGCGGTGCTCGCGAACCGGGCAGGGCGCTGATCCCCCTCGGGGCCGTCCGATGAGACGTCGACGCCTCACCGACGGCGCCCCGGCCCTCCCGCGCGGTCGAATCGAGCCTCCGGGCGGCGGCCGGTGTGGCGTCCCCACGGCCGGGAAAGACGTCCCTGTACGGGGAGGCCGGGAGTCGACGGGCTGAGTTCTCATGATGCTGGTAGGGACGTCCGGCTGGCAGTACGCCGACTGGCGCGGGGTGCTGTATCCGTCCGGCGTGCCCCAGCGTCTCTGGCTTGAGCGGTACGGCGAGCGCTTCGAGACGGTCGAGAACAACAACACCTTCTACCGGCTGCCGACGCGCCAGACCTTCGAGAGCTGGAAGGACCGCACCCCGGACGCATTCGTCATGGCGATCAAGGCGAGCCGGTTCCTCACCCACGTCAAACGGCTGAAGGACCCGCGGGAGCCGGTCGAGCGGCTGATGGCGGCGGCCGACGGCCTGGGGCCCAAGCTCGGGCCGGTCCTGTTGCAGCTGCCTCCGACGTTGAGGGCGGACCCCGAACTGCTTGACGCGTGCCTGGGGTGTTTCCCCGCTCGTGTGCGGGTCGCCGTCGAGCCGCGGCACGCGTCCTGGTGGAGCGAATCCGTCCGCGAGGTGCTGTCGGCGCACGGCGCGGCCCTGTGCTGGGCCGACCGGCTCGGCCGCCCGCAGACGCCCCTGTGGCGGACCGCCGACTGGGGCTACCTGCGGTTTCACGAGGGACGGGCCCACCCTTGGCCCTCGTACGGCGACGGCGCGCTCCGCTCCTGGCTGCGCCGTCTGGACGCGGAGTGGGACCGTCGCTGTGACGTTCATGTGTACTTCAACAACGATCCGGGCGGCGCGGCGGTACGGAACACCGTCCGGTACGCGGAACTCGCCTCCGCCGGGGGATGGCCGGTGAGCCGTACGCCCGCCGGTGACCTGGCACGTCGGTGAGTCCGGGGTCCCGGAACGGCTGACGTGCCGGCCGAAAGAGCCCGCGACGAGGGACGCCGAGGCCGACCGGAGGAGTCCGTACGGCGGGCGACCGATCGAGCCGGCCACCGCCCCGGCCGTGGCGTTCGACCCCAGGGCGACTCCGCGAAGGCGGCACCCGCATGATCCAGTTGCCGCGCACATCTCCTAAAACGCGATAAATGTCTCTAAGGTAACGATGGGGCGTTCGCTTCTCGATGGCCATCGAAGCGCAAGACGCCACCTCTCCCCCACGCGGCTCCATCCCCCCAGGAGACATGATCGTGCGAACCCGGGCACTTCCCGCCCTCATACTCTCGCTGCTCACCGCCGGTTCTCTCGCCCTGCCCGCCACGGCTCAGGCGCAGGCGCGACCGGCCGCCCCGCCCGCCGTGGCGGTCGAGGACACCCTGCTGGCCAGGCTCAAGGCCATCCCCGGCCTGAGCGTGGTCTCCGAGACCCAGCCGAGCGGCTACCGGTTCTTCGTTCTCAGCTTCACCCAGCCGGTGGACCACCGCCACCCCCGCAAGGGGACGTACCAGCAGCGGCTCACCCTGCTGCACCGGGCCGAGAACGCGCCGACGGTGCTCTTCACCGGCGGGTACGGCCTGGCCGTGAATCCGACCTCCTCCCGGACCGAGCCGACGCGGCTGCTCGACGGCAACCAGGTCTCGGTCGAGCACCGGTTCTTCCGTTCGTCCCGGCCGGACCCGGCGGACTGGAACGATCTCGACATCTGGCAGGAGGCCAGTGACGAGCACCGCATCGTCCAGGCGCTCAAGACGGTCTACTCCGGCAAGTGGATCCAGACGGGCGCGAGCAAGGGCGGCATGACCTCGGTCTACCACCGGCGCTTCTACCCCGGCGACGTGGACGGCGTGGTGGCCTACGTCGCGCCGAACGACCCGGTCAACCGCTCCGACAGGGCCTACGACACGTTCTTCGACAAGGTCGGCGACGCCGCCTGCCGTACGGCGCTGGAGAACGTGCAGAAGGAGGCGCTCAAGCGCCGTAACCGGCTGGTGCCCAAGCTGGAGGCGGACGCCGCGCTGAACGGCCAGACCTTCACCCGGACGCTGGGTACCGCCGACCGGTCGTTCGAGATGACGGTGCTCGACACGGTGTGGGCGTTCTGGCAGTACTCCAGCGTGGCCGACTGCGCGACCGTGCCGCCCGCCACGGCCTCCGACGACGAGATCTACGACTGGATCGACTCCGTCGCGGGCTTCCTGTTCTACACCGACCAGGGCATGGAGTACTACGCGCCGTACTACTACCAGGCGGCCAACCAGCTCGGCTGGCCCGAGCTGAAGTTCAAGCACCTTCGCGGCCTGGCCCGTTATCCCGGTCTCTACCAGCCCAACTCGGTCCTCCCCGCCGAGCTGCGCTCCTCGCACGACCCGCGGCCGATGCTGGACGTGGACCACTGGGTGCGCAAGCAGTCGAGCCGGATGATGTTCGTCTACGGCGAGAACGACCCGTGGAGCGCGGAGCGGTTCACACCCAGCCGGAACGACTCCCACCTGTACGTCGCGCCGGGCGCCAACCACGGGGCGAACATCGCCGGTCTGGCCGAGCCCGACCGTCAGGCGGCGACGGCGACCCTGCGGCGCTGGGCCGGGGTGGCCGACGTCCCGCCGTCCGCGCGGAACACTCCGCCGTCCGTCCCCGACGACGACATGCTCCCCGTCCGCCGTCCGTCCTGAGCCTCGCCTGCCGTACGGCTCACGTGAGCCGTACGGCAGGTGAGGTGTGCGGAGCCGACCCGGCCGTGGTGGTGACGAGCCGGGTCGGCGGCGCGTCGGCCGGTATCCTGAGACGCCTTCTTGAAAGGCGTCTCAGGAGCTTTTCTCAGGGACCTTCGGACGGGTGTCCAGCACGGCCTGGTCGGCCGCGACCAGGCCGGCGATCCAGCCCTCGCGGTTGCCGATCGCGCTCGGGCCGAACGTGTCCAGCGTGGGGAAGAGCCGCGCGACCTTGTCGTCGACCGCCTGGTTCCTCGCCGCCAGCACCGGCAGCAGGTCCCTGCCCGTCTCGGCGGACGCCCGCCGGACCGCCTCACCGGTGGCGTCGAGCAACCGCTCCCCGATCCGCTGGGCGTAGGCGGTCAGGAACGACTGCCTGAACGAACGGGTACGCGAGCGGCCCGAGTGATCCCGGCGGGAACCGGCACGGGTCATCGCGGTGACCGCCTGCACCAGTAGGGAGGTGAACAGCACCTCCACCGCGCGCAGGTCGGGCGTGAAGCCCAGCACCGTGGCGAACCCCGGCTCCCTGTGCCAGATCGAGCGGCAGCGGTTGGCCGAGGCGACCACGTGCAGCAGCATCAGCTTGGGCACCTCGTACGGCGCGTCGACGCTCAGCCGGCGGACCTGCGGCTCCTCGGCGCCGGACCGGCCGCCCGATCCCTCGGCCAGCATCGCGGCGTCGATGCTGTGCCGGGCCATCAGCGACTGGGCCGCGGCCGTGAACGTCTCGGCCTCGGCCTCGAACTCCGTCGACTCGGCCTTGGCCAGCAGCGCCCGCACCCGGGTCAGCATCCGCTCGTCGACCGCCCGGTCCGAGGGGCCGGTGACTATGCTCGCACCTGCTCGACCAGCGCCCTGTGGAGAAGGATCTCTTCGGAGGTGGCCCAGCGATATCCGGGACGGATGACGCTCACCGGAGTTCCGGGCTCCGGTGCGCCGGCCAGAGGCTCGTGCAGCGCGGGGTCGAAGCCCGGCTCCTCGCCCACCGCGCCGACGGGGTGCAGCGCCTGCCCCGCGACGAGGTTCCGCACCCGCTCGACGATGAGCTCCGGGGTGGCTCTGCCGATCACCATCTCCTCGACCTCGGCCGCGAGGCCGGCGAGCGCGCGGACGACGTCGATCCTAAGCTGGCGCTCCTGGGAGGTGCGGAGCCTGATCGCCCTGTCGCTCGCGCTCCGCAGATCCCGTTCGAGACGTTCGCACCGCTCGGCGAGCACCCGTGCCCGTTCTTCCGCCGCCTCGACCGCGTCGGCCGCGTCGGCCGCCGGCGAGGAGGACGTCCGGATCGGTGCGGGCGTCTCCCGCGCGGTCGCCTTCGCGCCGGCTTCGGCCGGAGGAGCCGCGGGAATCTCCGGAACCGCCTCGGGAGCCGTGGCGGAAACCGCAGGAGCCGCCGGAGGGGTCTCGGGAACCGGAGAGGCCGTCGCTTCGGCTCCGGCGGAGGGATCCGGAGAGTCGATCACGTCCTCGGCCGGACGCGGCCACACCCACCTGTATGTGTTCGCCCTGATGCGAACGTCGTCACGCTTGGACAGTTTCGCCTGCACGCCCCTCCACGCTCGTTCCACGGCGGCAGGCTCCAGGCCGAGCTCGATGAGGAGCTCCTTGATGGCCTGGGCCTTGAGCCCTTTCGAGCTCTCGCGAAGGAGCTCCACGACCACGGCGACAGGATCGGAGGTGAACCGCTCGATGAGGGCGGGCAGGTCCATCAGGAACTGATGCCGCCGGGTGCCGGCGACGGCCAGCAGGTTCTCGCCTCCGAGTCGTACGTTCTCCTCTACCGCTCCATCGTCGTTCCACTGGACCCTGGCGAGGGTCCCGGTGCGTGAAAGCACCGTCCCCACGCGGAGTCGCTCATCCGGACCCTGCGGCCTGCGCACCGCGACCTCTACTCGATCCACGACACTCACTGTATGGGCATCGACTCGGCCAGGAGTCCTCAGGTCTCCGAGCGGGCGGGCCCTTGGACGACGCGCCCGGCACCTCGGCCGCGCACGATCGGAGGTGGCGGCCGGGCCCTTCCCCCGAAGAGGTCCTCGGCTTCGGGCTTTGCATGATCGACGGCATCTCGTACCATCCTGCTACCGACGCTTCTCCCCTGACGGACGAGCGCATCGGCAGGACGCACAGGGGCGCTCATCGCGTCCTGCCCCTTGCCCGGCGAACCGATCGGGTCATCCCATCATGAGCACCCAAGGCCGGCGGCGCCCGGCCGCCGATGCGCAGGTGACCGAGAAGGAGTCCACGATGAACGCGATCACCGTCATGACCGGCGCGGGCATCTCCACCGAGTCCGGCATCCCCGACTACCGCGGAGCCGGCGGCCTGTGGCGCGCCGATCCTGACCACCAGAAGCTCGTCACCATCGACTACTACCTGGCCGACCCGGACATCCGCCGCCGCTCCTGGCGGTTCCGCCGCGACAGCCCGGCCTGGGGCGCCGAACCCAACCCCGCCCACCTGGCGCTGGTCGAGCTGGAGAAGGCCGGCAAGCTCGACTGGCTCATCACCCAGAACGTCGACGGTCTCCATCAGAAAGCCGGATCCGATCCCGGCCGGGTGCTTGAACTGCACGGCAACATGTTCGGCGTCGTCTGCACCGGATGCGCCGCCCGATCGACCCTGCGAGAGGCCCTGGACCGGATCGACGCGGGCGACCCCGACCCCGCCTGCCCGGACTGCGGTGCGATCCTCAAGACCGCCACCGTCATGTTCGGCGAGGCGCTCTCCCCCAGGACCACGACCCGGGCGATCCAGGCAGCCGAGCGCGGTGGGGTGTTCATCGCGATCGGCACCTCGTTGCAGGTGCAGCCGGCGGCCTCGCTCGCCCGGATCGCGGTGGAGTCCGGCGCCCGTCTGATCATCGTCAACGCCGACCCCACTCCCTACGACGAACTGGCCACCGAGGTGATCCGCGACCCCATCGGCGTCGCCGTTCCCCCGCTCCTCGCCCGCCTCGCCCAGGAGTGACCCGGCCGTCCCCGGTCGATGAGCGCCTTACCGGCAGGTGCTCGTCGGCCGGGTGACGGACCTTCTCGTGATCCGTTCGCCGGCTCGTGATCGCGTCACCGGCTTGGGCCTCATCTCGCCGCGGGCCGGCAGGTCGTCATCGGCCTGGGCCTCATCTCGCCGCAGGCCGGCGGGCCGTCATCGGGCCGGGGCCGAGTATCTGGTGCCCCATGTTTACCGTACCGGCCGCGTGAGGGACGTCCCGGCGCCCGCAGCCGCCAAGGTTGGTCCTCACGCCGTACTCCTCGAGGAAAGGGACGATGAACACGTGCGAATGACGGTGATCGGATGTGGCCATCTGGGCGCGACGCACGCGGCCTCGATGGCGGAGATCGGCCATGAAGTGGTCAGCGTGGACATCGACGAAAGCAAGATCGCCATCCTGCGGTCGGGACGGTCCTGGTTCCACGAACCGGAGCTGGACGAGATGCTCGCCCGGCACGTCGCCTCCGGACGGCTGCGGTTCACCACCGACTTCGCCGAGGCCGGTGAGTTCGGGGAGATGCACTTCCTCGGGGTCGCCACTCCGAGCATGCGCGGCCGGGACGACTACGACCTCTCGCAGGTGTTCTCCGCGGTGCGCTCCCTGGCCCCGTACCTGCGCCGGCCCTGCGTGATCGTCGGCAAGTCCACGGTGCCGGTCGGCACCACGGAGGCGGCCCAGGCGCTGGTCAGGGAACTGGCCCCGGCCGGGGACGGCGTCGACGTCGCCTGGAACCCCGAGTTCCTCCGGGAGGGTCACGCGGTGCGTGACACGCTGCGCCCGGACCGCATCGTCGTCGGAGTCACCTCCACGCGGGTGGAGGAGAGGATCCGCGAGGCGTATCGCCCGATCACCGACGCCGGGGTCCCGATGCTCGTCACCGATCCGGCCACGTGCGAGCTCGTCAAGGGGGCGGCGAACACCTTCCTGTCGATGAAGATCTCCTTCATCAACGCGATGTCCGACGTCTGCGAAGCCGCCGGCGCCGACGTCACCCAGCTCGCCGACGCCCTCGGCCTGGACCCGCGGATCGGCCGGGCGTTCCTGGACGCCGGCATCGGCTACGGCGGCGGCTGCCTGCCCAAGGACACCCGCGCGTTCGCCGCCCGCGCCCGCGAGCTCGGCGTGGACCACGCGGTGGATCTGCTGACCGCGGTGGATCGGATCAACGTCAGCCGCCGCGAACGGGTGGTGGAGATGACCCGGAAGGCGTGCGGCGGTGACATCACCGGCCGCCGTATCGGTGTGTGGGGGGCCGCCTTCAAGGTGGGCACCGACGACGTGCGCGACTCCCCGGCCCTCGACGTCGCGGCTCGGTTCCACGCGCTCGGGGCGACGGTCATGATCTACGACCCGATGGCGGTGGAGAACGCCCGCGCCATCCACCCGGAGCTCGGCTACGCCGACGACGCCCTGACCGCCGCCGCCGAGGCGGACGTCCTGGTGACCATGACCGCCTGGCCGGAGTTCCGGGCCATCGACCCCAACGCGGTGGCCGAGGTGGTGAACCGGCGAGTCATGATCGACGCCCGCAACGCCGTCGAGGTCCCCGACTGGCACGACGCCGACTGGACGCTGCACCGGCTTGGCTGCTGACACGGCCCGGCACCCCGGGTTCCGGGCGCCGCTCGGCCCCCGGTCCCGCGCCACACGCCACCCGCCTGGCTCGGCCCGGCTCGGGGCGGCGGCGAGCGCTCCGCCGCGGGCGCGAACGAGGCGGCTCGGCGTGCCTGCCGACCCCAGCGGATCCGGGCGGGTATGACGGGACGAGCGCGGGGCAGCTCAACGCCCGGGCTCGAATCCCTTCGAAGCCGGGGCGACGTCACGAAGGAGACGGAACATGGCAGACAGCGCGGGTACGGCGAGCACGGAACCGGTGACCGAGCTGGACGCCCGGTACAGCAGTGACGGCGCGACCCCGACGGGATGGATCCAGGCTCGCGACCACCTGGAGAACGCGGAGGTGTACTGGCTGTCGACGGTGCGTCCCGACGGACGCCCGCATGTCACCCCGCTGCTGTCGGTCTGGCTGGACGGCGCGCTGTACTTCTGCACGGGCCCGGACGAACGCAAGGCCAGGAACCTGGCGCACAACCCGCACTGCGTCCTGACCACCGGGCGCAACGCCCTCGGCGAGGGCCTCGACCTCGTGGTCGAAGGCGAGGCCACGAGGGTGAGCGACCACGCCCGGCTCCAGTTGGTGGCCGACATGTACGAGTCGAAGTACGGCAGCGACTGGCACTTCGACGTACGCGACGGCGCCTTCCACGGCGAGGGCCACGAGGCCCTGGTGTACGAGGTCTCCCCCTCGACCGCCTTCGGCTTCGGCAAGGGAGACGAGTTCAGCCAGACCCGCTGGAGCTTCTGACCGGGGGCGTGAGGAGGTCGCCGCGTGAGGCGCCGGCCGGTCGTCGAGGTGCCCGGGGACGGGATTCCCGCCACGGCTCACGTGGTGGGAATCCCGTCCCCGCTCCGGGGAGTTAGCGGTCGGCCAGGAGCTTGTGCAGGTAGCGCAGCTGCTCCTCCACTTGGAAGGGGCCGCCGCCCTCGTGGTCGTTCCACGGCCAGACGGTGATCTCCTTCGGCCCCTGCCAGTGGTTGTAGGCGCCGAACACCGTGGACGGCGGGCAGATGGTGTCCATCAGCGCCGCCGAGTACAGCGCGGGGACCTGACCGCGGGCGGCGAAGTTGAGGCCGTCGAAGTACGACAGCGTGTGGAACACCCGCTCGGGCGTGCCGCGCTGGGAGGACATGAAGCGGACGAGTTCCTGGTAGGGGTCGCGTCCGGTGATCTCCACGGCCCGGCGGAAGTGGGTGAGGAACGGCACGTCGATCATCGCGGCCCGCACACCGGGCCGCAGCGCGGCGACGGCCTGGGCGATGCCGCCACCCTGGCTGACGCCCGTCACCACGATCGCCTCGGCGTCGACCGCGGGGTGCCCCGCCGCCACGTCGACGGCGCGCACCGCGTCGGTGAACACCCGCCGGTAGTAGTAGGTGTCGGGGTCCAGGATGCCCCGGGTCATCATCCCCGGCGCGTGCGGCCCGGTGCCGGTGTGCGGGTCGGAGGTGGCGCCCGGCTGGTACAGATTCGCCGCGCCCTGGCCGCGGGTGTCGACCACCATCGTGACGTAGCCGGCGGAGGGCCAGGTCAGGTGGTCGTGCGCGAAGCCCCTGCCTCCGCTGTAGCCGATGTACTTCACCACGCACGGCAGCGGCCTCTCCGCACCGCGCGGGACCAGGAACCAGGCGCTCACCCGATCGCCGCCCCAGCCGGCGAACGAGGTGTCGTAGACCTCGACGGCCGTGAGCGGAATGTCGTAGGGCGTGAACGTGGGGGCGAGATCGTGCTCGGCGGCCTCGGCCAGGGTCCTGGACCAGAAGGCGTCGAAGTCGGCCGGCTCCTCACGTTCGGGCAGGTAGGCGTGGAGTTCCTCAAGGGGAAGGTCGAACAGGGGCACAGTGATCTCCAAGCTATGGAAGGTCCTGACATTTCACCTCACCAGCCGGTGAAAGCACCATCCGGGTCACCCGGATTCGGCGAGACTCCGTGCCTGCCACGCGCGTCGTCGGCGAACCCTCACCGGTGACGAGGAGACTCGCCGTCCCGGGCACCGGGCGGCGGCTCGACCGCGTATCGGGGACCTACGGGTCTTGACACCCTCTTGACGTTCGGCGGAACCGGCCCCTACATTCCCCTGAACAGGTTCAGACAGGTGGGTTCCATGGTCGCTAAGCAGGTCGGACAGGAAAGCGGCCCGTCCGGAGGATCGGACGGGCGACAGCTCAAGATCGAGGTGCAGGGGCTCGACGTGATCGTCGACGCCGATCGCAAAGGCCGTCCGCGGCAGTTGTTCTGGCCGTGGTTCGGCGCCAACGTCTCGGTCCTCGGGCTGAGCTACGGCTCCTTCGCCCTCGGCTTCGGGATCTCCTTCTGGCAGGCGCTCGCGGCCGGAGTCGTGGGGATCGTCTTCTCCTTCCTGCTGTGCGGATTCATCTCCGTGGCCGGCAAGCGGGGATCGGCGCCGACCATGGTGCTGAGCCGGGCGGCGTTCGGAGTGCGCGGCAACCGGCTGCCGTCCGGGATCTCGTGGATCCTGACGGTGGGCTGGGAGACGGTGCTCACCGCGCTGGCGACGCTGGCGACGGCGACGGTGTTCGAGCGGCTCGGCTGGGGAGGCGGCACCTCCACCAAGGTCGGCGCCCTGATCGTGGTGACCGCCCTGATCGTGGTCGGCGGCGTCATGGGATTCGACCTGATCATGCGGATGCAGACGGTCATCACGGTCGTGACCGGCGTGCTCACGGTGGTCTACATCATCCTGGTCCTCGACCACATCAGCTGGGAGGCCGTCGCCTCGGTCCCCTCGGGCTCGGCCCAGGAGTTCATCGGCGCCCTGGTCTTCATGATGACGGGCTTCGGCCTCGGCTGGGTCAACGCGTCCGCCGACTACTCCCGCTACCTGCCGAGGCGATCGTCGGGCGCGGGGGTGGTGGGCTGGACGACGTTCGGGGCGTCCGTCGCGCCGATCGTGCTGCTCGTCTTCGGCCTGCTGCTGGCCGGATCGTCGGCGCCGCTCAACGAGGCGATCGCGGGAGACCCGGTCGGGGCGCTGACGACCATCCTGCCCACCTGGTTCCTCATCCCCTTCGCCCTCGTCGCCGTCCTGGGCCTGGTCGGCGGCGCCGTGCTCGACATCTACTCCTCGGGCCTGGCGCTGCTGGCGACCGGCCTTCGGGCGCCGCGCTACGTCGCCGCCCTGATCGACGGCGTGCTCATGATCGCGGGAACCGTGTACATCGTCTTCATCACCGACGACTTCCTCGGCCAGTTCAGCGGGTTCCTGACCACCCTCGGCGTCCCGGTCGCCGCGTGGTGCGGCATCATGCTGGCCGACCTCCTGCGGCGCCGCCGCGACTACGACGAGGCCGACCTCTACCGCCCCGCCGGCCGCTACGGGGACGTCCGGCTCCTGCCCATCGCGGTCATCGTCGTCGGCACGGTCCTCGGATGGGGCCTGGTCGTCAACACGGCCGCGAGCTGGCTGGAGTGGCAGGGATACCTGCTCGAACCTCTCGGGCTCGGCGGCAAGTCGGGCGCCTGGGCCTACGCCAACCTGGGGGTGCTGCTCGCCCTCGTCGTCGGGTTCGCCGCCACCTGGGCGCTCAACCGCTCCAGCGTGCGCGCCCAGGAGGCGGCGCCTGCGGGGCCCGGGACGACCTCGGCGCGGGCGGGCCGGCCGTGACTCCTCCGTACTCACCGGGCGTCGATCCGGACGATCCGCGGAGCGCCCCCTGGCTGGCGGTCATCGACATGCAGAAGGTGTTCGGCGAGCCCGGCAGCCGGTGGTTCACCCCCCGGTTCGCCGAGACCGTCGGCCCGATCGGGGAACTGGTCGCCGCGTTCGGCCCCCGGGTCACCTTCACCCGCTTCATCGCCCCCGAGACGCCCCGCGGCGCCTGGGCGAAGTACTACGAGCAGTGGCCGTTCGCGCTGCGCCCCCCGGAGTCTGAGATCTACCGGCTGGTCGACGAGTTCGCCCCCGGCGCGGGCCCGACGCTGGACGCCACGACGTTCGGCAAGTGGACCCCGGAGCTGGCCGCCAGGGTCGGCGACGGCGGTCGGCTGCTCCTCGCGGGCGTGAGCACCGACTGCTGCGTGCTGTCCACCGCGCTCGCCGCCGCCGACGCCGGCGTCGAGGTCCAGGTCGTCTCCGACGCGTGCGCCGGCGTCAGCGACGCCGCTCATCTGCGGGCCCTGGACGTCATGCGGCTCTACGGCCCGCACATCGAGGTGGTCACCCTGGCCGAGGTCCTGAGCCGGTACGCCGGCGTCCCGGGCGCGGACGGCTTGGGCGCGGACGGCTTGGGCGCGGACGGCTTGGGCGCGGACGGCTTGGGCGCGGACACCGACGTCCCGGGCCGGGACGCGGCCGCTCGTGGCGCCGTCGACGCCGCCACCCACCCCCCGTCGTCCGCGGAAAGGACGAGCTCGTGAGCCACCTCGTGCACCTCAAGCACCGCCGGATCGCCGTCGCGCTGGAGAAGGAGATCCGTTCCGGCCAGGTCGAACGCGGGGCCCGGCTGCCCGGCGAACTCTCCCTGGCCCGGCGCTTCGGGGTCAGCCGCAACACCGTCCGCACGGCGCTCGCCGAGCTCAGCGAGGCGGGCCTGATCTCCACGCGGACGGGCAAGGGGTCGTTCGTCATGTTCGACGGACGCCCGCTGGACGACCGGCTCGGATGGGCCCACGCGCTGGCCTCCCAGGGCGTCGAGACCCGGGTCCGGGTCCTCGCCGTCACCGCCGGGCGGGACGACCCCCTCGCCGCCCGCCTCAACCTGGGTTCGCCCGAGGTGATCGTCATCGAGCGCGTCCGCGAGATCGCCCCCCGGATCGTCGTCTCCTACGAGCGCAGTCGCGTTCCCGCCCTCGAAGGACTCAGCGAGCTGCCCGGCCGGGGGCTGGCAGGCGATTCGCTGATCGAGGAGCTCCGCCGCGCCGGGCTGCACGCCAGCCGGGGTGAGCAGAAGGTGCGCGGTCGCCGGATCGACGAGCGTGAGGCGTCCCTGCTCGGACGCGAGGCGGGCGAGTGGTTCCTGAACACCGAGCGGACGAGCTGGACGGCCTGCGGGACCTTCGTCGAGCACGTCGACAGCCTGCTCGACCCCGAGCACTTCCAGCTCATGCTCACCTTCGACGAAGGCGCCTCATGACCGACAGACAGTCGCGGGCCGCGGGTGCGCTCTACGGGCTCGCCATCGGGGACGCGCTCGGCATGCCGACGCAGATGCTGTCCCGCCCGCAGATCGTGGCACGGTACGGTCCCCTCCTCGACGGTTTCCATGCCGCGCCGCACGACCACCCGCTCGCGGCGGGAATGCCCGCAGGCTCGATCACCGACGACACCGAGCAGGCCATGCTGGTGGCCGGGCTCATCATCGACGGGGACGGCGAGGCCGACGCGGCCGAGCTGGCCAGGCGCCTCGTGGCCTGGGAGGAGTCCATGCGCGCTCGCGGATCGCTGGACCTCCTGGGCCCGTCCACCAAACACGCCGTCTCCGAGGTGCTCGCCGGGACCGACGTCAACGAGGCGGGCCGGTCCGGCACCACCAACGGGGCCGCGATGCGGATCGCCCCCGTCGGCATCGCCGTGGGCTCCTCCGACCTCGGCGCCCTCGTGGACCGGGTCGTCGAGGCGAGCCGGCTGACGCACAACACCGGGGTCGCGCTCGCGGGCGCGGCGGCCGTGGCCGCGGCCGTCAGCGCGGGGGTCGACGGGGCCACCGTCCCGGAGGCCGTCCGGTTCGCCGAGGCCGCCGCCCGGCTCGCGGCCAGGCGCGGGCACTGGGTCGCCGCCGCCGATGTGGCCGAGCGCATCGGGTGGGCGACCACCCTCGTCGCCGGGCTGTCCGCCGAGGAGGTCTGCGAGCGCGTCTACACGCTGGTGGGCACCAGCCTGGCCACCCAGGAGTCCGTCCCCGCCGCCTTCGCGGCCCTCTGGGCCTGCCAGGACGACCCGTGGCGGGCGTGTCTGCTCGCCGCCTCGCTCGGCGGAGACTGCGACACCGTCGCCGCGATGGCCGGCGCCGTCGGCGGCGCCTGCCACGGGGTGGAGTCCTTCCCCGCCGGCGCCCGCGACACCGTCACGCGCGTCAACGACCTGCGGCTGGACGACACCGCCGCCAGGCTGCTGACCCTGCGGGCGAAGACCCCTCGGCGCGGCGGGACCGCGGCGCCCCTCACGACGCCCCAGGGCGGGTAGGGCCGTGGCCACCGCATCACCCCGGCCCGGGGGTAAGGCCGTGACCCCCGCACCCGGCCGGCTGCTCCACCTGGGCAACGTCGTCGTCGACGTCGTCCTCGACGTTCCCGCGCTGCCGGAACGCGGCGGGGACGTGCTGGCCACCCGATCCGACACGACCCCCGGCGGCGGGTTCAACGTGATGGTCGCCGCCACGCGGCAGGGACTGCCGGTGGTCTACGCCGGCGCCCACGGCACCGGCCCCTTCGGGGACAGGGCCAGGGCCGCCATGCTCGGCGCCGGGATCGAGGTTCCGCAGCGGCCGAGGACCGGTCTCGACACCGGCTTCGTCGTCAGCCTGGTCGACGCCGAGGGCGAGCGCACCTTCGTGACCAGCCCCGGCGCCGAGGCCACCCTGACCGGCGCCGATCTCGACGCGATCCGTCCCGCCCCCGGTGACGTCGTCTACCTGTCGGGGTACGGCATGCTTCACCCGTCCAACCGGCGGGCCCTGACGGGCTGGCTGCCCGGCGTCCACGACGACATCATGGTCGTCTTCGATCCGGGCCCCCTGGTCCACCTCATCCCCCCGGACGTCACGCGCCTCGTCGCCTCCCGCGCCGACTGGTGGAGCTGCAACGCCAGGGAGGCGGCCAGGACCACCGGCCACGACGATCCGGCGGACGCGGCGGCCGAACTCGCCCGGTTCACCGGACGGCGCGGCGTCCTGGTCAGGACCGGAGCGGACGGATGCCTGGTCGCCCTCCGCGACGCCGCTCCCGTCCATGTGCCGGGGTTCGCCGTCCACGCGGTCGACACCAACGGGGCGGGTGACGCCCACACCGGGGTCTTCGTCGCCGCGATCGCCGCCGGTGCGGACCCGATCGACGCGGCCCGTACCGCGAACGCGGCCGCGGCGCTGTCGGTCACCTCCTACGGCCCCGCCACGGCGCCGACCGCGGCGGAGCTCGCGCGGTTCGTCGCCGATCAGCCCACCGGGAGGGGTATGTGAGCCGCGACGAGGAGAAGCCCTCCGGCGCGCTCCACGTCCGGTGAGCCGCCGTCAACTCCGAAGGCCGGCGAGACGCCTGCCGGCCAGACGCCGGCCGAGTCGCTGCGTGGGCAGCTCGACGAACCGGTACGTCAGCCAGCTCACCCCGAAGATGGCGGCGATGGCGGCGAGGCCCAGGCCGAGCTGGACGATCTCCGGGAACCTTCGTGGTTCGCCGAACGCGAAGAGGAAAAGCCGCAGCAGCGGTATGTGCAGCATGTACACCGAATAACTGATCAGCCCCAGCCAGGCCAGCGGGTACGGCAGGCGCCGGTCGCGCAGCGCCATGAAGATCGCGAACGTGCCCCCCGCCAGCACGACGGTCATCAGGTTGGCGGGGCCGTTGATCGTCATCGGCTTCATGAAGGGCGTCAGGCAGATCAGGAAGGTGACGCCCAGGATCGGCCAGAGCCCCGAGCCCTGACCACGCTCCCATCGGTGGACGACCGTGCCGGTGAACATGACCGCCAGGATCATCGCCCCCTGCCAGGGCACGCGACTGCCGACGGCGACGAGGGTGATCGCGAGCACGCCGAGGAGGATCGCTCCCGCCGTCCGCGCCGTCCTGGGTCCGAACAGCACGCAGCCCAGGCCGGCCAGGACGACCACCAGAACGACGAGCGGCACGATCGGCCCGCCGAGCAGGCCCCGTGCCGGCATGACGAAGGCCGCCAGTACCGACAGCAGCGCGAACGAGACGGCGAACAGGCCGCTGCGCCGGTGCACACCGGCCACGAAAAGCGCCGTGACCAGGAGATAGAAGACCATTTCATAGGAAAGTGTCCACATCGGTTCGATGAGCGCCCACGAACCGGTGACCTCCATCAGCATCGTGACATGGCTCACCGGGTCGGTGTTCGCGCGCAACGGCTGGATCGGGGCCGCCAGCAGCACAACAAAAATGGTCAGGATATAAAGCGGATACAGGCGGAATATTCTGCTGATCCAAAATGCCCGCACGTCACCCCCGCGCTCCAGCGAGGCGGGGATGATATAGCCGCTGACCAGGAAGAACACCAGAACGCCGTAAATTCCGAGATTGAACCAGGCCGGTCGGAGATCGGGCAGGAATCGGTAGGTCATGTGCTCAAGGAGGACGGCTGTCGCACCGATCCCCCTCAGGGCATCGAGCCACACATGACGGGTTGTCGGGGGCTGTCCGGCAGAAGACACCTGCGTGACCCTAACCCCGTTCAAGGGATTTTGTCCCAATTTCATGTATTCTCGCGAAGTCCACCGAGGACCGATAAGGCTGATTTCGGGTGACCTCCCGAAATCAGCCTCGGATCACTTTTTCGCGCTGTTATCGATCGAGAGAGGTCCGGGCGGACGCGTGGGACGAGCGCGGTGAGACGACACCCCGTTGAGGATTCGAGCCGCTCCGCGGCGCGTCCGGAGTGGAGTTCCTCGGCGAGCACCGCGAAGGCGTGAAGCTGCCGGAGTCCGGGCTCGGGACGGTCCGTCTCCGCAGGGATATCCCATGGTTCCCACGGAGATGTTGGACATATAACCGCCGGCTCCCTACCTTTCACCGCATGACAGAGCGACGCGCGATCGTCAGTGGTTCCACCTTCGAAGAGGAGATCGGCTACGCGCGGGCGGTGGTCGACGGCGACTGGGTGCACGTGTCCGGGACGACCGGGTTCGACTACACGACCATGACCATCTCCGACGACATCGTCGAGCAGGCCGAGCAGTGCCTGCGCAACATCGAATCGGCACTGACCGAGGCGGGCTGCTCGTTCGCCGACGTCGTCCGGGTCAGATACCTGCTGCCCGACCGTGAGGACTTCCCACCGTGCTGGCCCACCCTGCGCCGCTGTTTCGGCGAGATCCGCCCAGCCGCGACCATGCTCGTGTGCGGCCTGTCCGATCCCCGCATGAAGCTGGAGATCGAGGTGTACGCACGGCGGCCCCAGGAACCGGGACCGGTGTCCACCACTGCTTGATCATCTCGTCGCGGGTGAGCGCCTCCGGTGCCCCGCTCATCGCACCGGTGACCACGACGGACATCCCGGCCGGCGGTGAGGGTGTCAGAGCCGGCTACGTCTCATCAGCCCGCGCCGGCCGTCCGGGTGTCAGGAAAGCGGCCGCCACGGCCGCCGCGACCGCGGCGAGCGCGGCGAGGACGAAGCCGTTGGCGAACCCGGAGAGGGTGTCGGTGACGAGACTGGCCGCCGCGACGCTGGAGATGACCGCGGCTCCGACGGAGGCGCCGAACTCGTGGAATGTGCTGACGATGCCCGAGGCGATGCCCGCTTCGTGGGGAGCCACCTGACCGAGAGCGGTCGCCGAGGCCACGACGAATATCGCGCCGGTCCCGGCTCCCGCGATCGCCATGCCGGCCACCACGGTCGCGGGGTGCATCGACAGCGCGGGAACGGCCATGCCGATCGCGGCGGCGAGCAGCCCGGCCACGCCAAGCCGGCGCGGCCCCGCCTTGGCGATGGCCCGGCCGGTGAGGTTGGCCCCGAACATCGTCGCCACCGCGACCGGGAGGAACAGCAGCCCCGTCTGCAGCGCGCCGAAGCCCTGTGCGTGCTGGAAATAGAACGTGCCGAGGAAGAAAACCGCGATCATCAGAGCCGTTGCCATCAGGATGAGGAACGTACCCGTGGCCACCGGACGCCGTGCCAGCAGCGCGACGTCCATCAGAGGTGACCTCGCGGTCTTCTGCCTTGTCAAGAACGCCAGGTAGCCGATCCCGGCCGACAGGACGAGCCAGCCGGTCGTGGCGGTGAACCATCCGTGGTCTCCCGCACGGGTGATCGCATAGATCAGGGCGCCGGATGAAGCGGTGACCAGCAGGGCGCCGAGCACGTCGAGCCGGGGACGCGTCGCGACGGCACTCCGGTGCGGCAGCATCCGGGCGAGAGCGGCGATGATCACTAGCCCGATGGGCACGTTGACGTAGAACACCCATGACCAGCCCGGACCGGCGGTGAGCAGTCCTCCCAGAAGCACGCCGAGGGCCGCACCGCCCCCGCCGAGCGCGGACCAGACCCCCAGCGCCTTGTTCCGCTCGTCACCGTCGAACAGGCTCACCACCAGCGACAGGGCCGCCGGGGACAGCAGCGCCGCACCGATTCCCTGTGCGACGCGGCCGCCCAGCAGCATGTCGGCCGAGCCGGCGAGGCCGGTCACCAGTGACGCCGTCGTGAAGATCAGCAGACCGCCGAGCACCACCCGCCTGGCCCCGATCAGGTCGGCGATCCGCCCGCCCAGCAGCATCAGGCCGCCGAACGTCAACGTGTACGCGGTGACCGTCCATGTCACGGCCTGGCGGCTCAGGCTCAGGTCGGTCTCGATGTGCGGCAGCGCGATGGCCACGACGGTGACGTCGAGGATCAACATCAACTGGGCCACCCCGAGGAACCCCAGGATGCGCCATCGCAGCGGATGGGCCGAGTCACCGTGCGCGGACGGGTCGTGGATCCGTTGTGTCATCGAACGCCTCTCACCATAACTCGTACTTTGATATACGAGTTCCAGCGGTGAGAGTAACACGTACATTCCCGTACGACTTAAACTGGTGGCATGCCCACCACCGCCGGCCCACGTCGCCGGGCAGACGCCGAACGCAACATCGCCCGCATCGTCTCGGCGGCGCGCGAGAGCCTGAGCAGTGATCCGAACGCGAGCATCGACGACATCGCCAAGGCCGCCGGAGTAGGCCGGATGACGCTCTACGGCCACTTTCGCAACCGGGCGGAATTAGTCGAGGCCGCCCTGGTCGACGCGCTGCGCGCCGGCGAGGAGGCGCTCTCAGCCCTTGACCTCACCGGCGACGCGCGCGATGCCCTGACCCGGTTGCTCGACTCCAGCTGGTCCCTCGTGGCCGAATCCGCGGCGTTGCTGACGGCAGCCCAGGGAACTCTTCCCGCCGGGCGCATCCGTGAGCTGCACGCCGCTCCCGCTCAGCGTGTCGAAGAACTCATTCGCCGTGGCCAGGACGAAGGCGTGTTCCGCACCGACCTGCCGATCACCTGGCTGGTCAACGTCGTGCACTACGTCCTGCAGGGCGCCGCCGAAGAGAACCGGGTCGAGCGCCTGGAGACGGAGGAGGTCGCCCACGTCGTCATCGCGACGACGCAATCCATCCTGGCCGCCCCCGGCGCGTCCGACCGCTCGCGGTCGCGCCGGCGGGAGAAGCCATGACGTGGTCCGCCCGGCGACCTCGGGACAGACCGCACGCGACCGCGGAGGTTCCTTTCCCTCGTGGATCAGGCCCGGAGCTGGCGGGTGATGGAGGGGTCGGTGATGGCGGTGTCGTCGGCCAGCAGGAAGGCCTTGCTGAGGATGAGCGCCAGCCGGCCGTCCTCCTCGAACGGAAGGAACAGCCCGGCGTGAGGGTCGCGTCCGGAGACGATGCACAGGTAGGCGTCGTTGGGTTCCATCAGGATGTTCGCCGACCCCAGGTGGATCTTGTAGGTGCGTAGATCACCCCGAACCACCAGGAAACGATCGGTCAGGGTGCACCGGTCGGCGATGGCCGTACGCCCGATCAATCGGGACAGCGCGTCGTGCCGGACCTTGGCGCTCTCGGCCAGGGCGCCGAAGCCGTAGGACCGCCAGTAGTCCCCGTGGCCGCCCGGGTCCAGGCCGGTGGAGGTGACGCCGACGACCAGGTCGGCGTCTCGCAGCGCCTCCGACAGGATGAGCGGAGGAACATCGGCCAGCGGGACCGGCGAGCCGCCGGCGAGGAAACGGATGTCGTCGCTGACGCAGATGGAGACCGGACCGACGTTGTCCCGCTCGGCGGCCCCCTCGTCCAGGTGGAAGTCCCAGGTGACGGTCAGGCCGCCGGGCAGTTTTTTTGGCGGCGGTGCACTCGCCGGACCCTCCGGCCGCGTCCCAGTGGCCCAGTGTCATGCCGGTCCAGTGGCCCAGTGTCATGCCGGTCCAGCCGCGGTCGGTGAGCAGTGCCTTGGCCTGGCCGTACCGGAGCAGATGGTTGGAGAACCTGCGCGAGTGGTCGCGCGTCTCCTCCTCGGCGGGGGTGAGCAGGTAGACCTCGCGGAAGGCCTGCTTGTACGGCTGGCGCAGCTCCTTGCCCTGCACCACCTCCCGCCAGGCGCGCACCTCCTCCACGGACGCGCGGGCCGGATGCCACAGCCGCACCGGCACGTCCGGCACGCTCAGCCCCAGCTCGGCCCGCCACACCCCGGGCGAGACCTCGAACTCCCAGATCAGCCGGTCGGTGACCGGGTGACCCTCCAACCGCCGGTACGGCGGAGCCGTCTCACCGGCGCATCCGGCCTCCAGCGCCCTGACCAGGGTGGCCTGCTGCCGCGCGGTCTGCTTGGCCAGCTCGCGCAGCCGCTTGACCTCCTCGGGGTGCTCCCGCCTGACCGCCGCCGGGACCCCCTTCAGCTTCTTGTCCCTGTGCCACCACGACAGCTCGACCCCGCCGTCGGTGGAGATCACCGCCGTGTGCTCGCCGACGGCCTGGCGCAGCCGTCCGTCGGGGATCCGGAACGCCACCTCCAGCCGGTTGGCCAGGGCGGCCTCGATGCGCTTGAACATGCGGTCCAGATGTTTGGGCACCCCGGCATGCCGGACGGCCTGGCGGGCGGCGCGCAGCGCGGAGATCGCCTCGGGCGTCGGATGGCTCTCCACCTGGCGGGCGATCGAGAACAGCAGTGCCTGGGAGGGCAGGGACTTGGCCGGGGTGGGCGCCACCGCGATCCCGGGCAGCAGCCTGTCCAGCAGCTCGGGCAGCCAGGGCTCGTCCCGGAGAAGCGCCAGTTCCACGGCCCGGCTGAGGGTCCACCTCTCCCTTTCCTCGAACGCCTTCTCCGCCCGGTAGGGAATCTCGCCGGCGTGGATCGCCGCGACGCGGGCCGCGGCCGCCTCCAGCGCCGTCCTGGCGAAGTCCATACAGCCGGGCTGGACGCTGAGCCATTCGCTCATGCTGGGCAGCGGGGCGGCGTTGTCCGGCCGTTCCCGCCACGCCTCGACGAACAGTGCCCGCCGTTCCACGTCCCAGCCGAACCACATCTCCAGCTCGGCGACCGCGATCGGCCCGCGCCCCTCGGCGAGCCGGGCGCGCGCCTCGGCGTCCATGCCCGCCAGCCCCGCCGCCACCAGCAGCACGGAGAAGGACTCGTCAGGTCGTCTCTCGGCCCGCAGCAGGGATTCGACGAGCTCGCGGGCCGCCGCGGCCAGCCGTTGCTCGTCGACCACGTACTGCGCCGATATCGGGCTGCCGTCGCCGGCCCGGCCCCGCGCGCCCAGTCCGGTGCTGAGCTGGGAGACGTCGGGCCAGTACGTGGGGTCGTTCGCGGTCCCGGTGATCAGATCGAACAGGCGCTGCGCGAGGGGGGAGAGGTTCATGGCGACGGTTCCCGTCGGAGAGGTGGATCTGGCGGGTGACGGACGGATCGGCGACGGTGGCGTCGGCCAGGAGAAACACCTTGGACAGCACGATCGACGACATCAGACGAACGGGCCGACGAGGTCGGCGAACTCCTCCGGGCCGACGATCCGCACGCCCAGGCCCTCGGCCTTGGCCCGCTTGGAGCCCGCCTTCTCCCCCGCCACCAGCAGTGACGTCTTCGCCGAGACGCTGGAGGAGGATCTGCCTCCGGCGCGTTCGATCAGCTCGTTCATCTGGTTGCGGGTCAGCGCCTCCAACGCCCCGCTCATCGCACCGGTGACCACGACGGACATCCCGGCCAGCGGCAGCTCGGACACGCCGCTCACCGTGACGTCGGCACCGGCACCGGCCTCGGGGTCGGCGGGTGGCCTCCAGCCCGGCTCGGTCATGGTGACCCCGGCCTTGACCAGCTTGTCGATGAGGTCGGCGAGCTCGACCAGCTCCGCCACCACCCCCGGCGCCTTCTTCGGGCCGATGCCCTCCACCGCCTCGATCGCCTCGGCGTCGGCGGCGCGGATGGCGTCCATGCTGCCGAAGTGCTTGGCGATGCGGCGGCTCATGGAACGGCCGGTGCCGCGCACGCCCAGCGCGCAGAACACCCTGCTGAGCGGCTGCGCCTTGGCCCGCTCGATGGCGGCCAGCAGGTTGTCGGTGCTGGTCTCGCCCATCCGCTCCAGGTCCAGCACCTGCTCGCGGGTCAGGAAGAACAGGTCGGCGAAGTCGGCGATCAGCCCGGCGTCCAGCATCTGCTGGATGCGACTTTCGGCCAGGCCCTCGATGTCGAGCTGGTCGCGGCCGGCGGCGTAGCCGATGGAGGCGATCACCCGGCAGGCGCGCCCGCGCACGCACCGCCACCGCTCCTGTGAGGCGTCGATCGCGTCGCCGCACAACGGGCAGACCTGCGGGATCGGGATCGGCCGCTCGTCGCCGGTGCGCAGGTGCACCACCGGGGCCTCGACCCGGGGAATCACGTCGCCGGCCTTGTAGACGACCACGGAATCGCCGAGCATCAGGCCCCGGCGGGTGATGTCGGAGGCGTTGTGCAAGGTGGCGTAGGTGATGGTGCTGCCGTCGATCTCGACCGGCTCCAGCACGGCGCGTGGCGCGATGATGCCGCTGCGTCCGACGTTCCACTCGACATCGAGCAGTTTGGTGATCTTTTCGGTGGCGGGCAGCTTGTAGGCGATCGCCCAGCGGGGCGCGCGCGAGCTGAAGCCGGCCTGCGCCTGGTCGGCGGCGAGATCGCACTTGATCACGATGCCGTCGATGCCGAAGGCCAGATCGGCCCGCTTGGCGGCGATCTGCTCGATGCGCTCCTGCACCTGCTCCAGCGTCTCGGCGACGATCCCGGCCACCGGGGTGGCGGCGGTGGTCTGCACGCCCTGGGCGGCGACCCATGCCATGACCTCGCTGTGCGGCAACTCGCGCAGCCGTACGGCTAGCTCCGAGGCGTCATCGGGATTCGACAGCGCACCATAGCAAAAAAGTGTTAGCTCGCACACGTATGGCCTATCTTGTGCGCGCAGCGTGCCGGCGGCGGCGCTTCGCGGGTTGGCGAACGTGGTGCCGTCGTGTGCCTGGCGCTTGGCGCACGCGTCCTCGAACTGCGAGGTGGTCATCATCACCTCACCGCGCAACTCCACCGTGACCGGCTCGGCCAGCCGGGCGGGCAGTCCCACGATGGTGCCGATCGCGTGGCTCACGTCTTCACCCTTGGTGCCGTCGCCCCGGGTGACCAGCTGCGCCAGCCGCCCGCCACGGTAACGTGCGGCGATCGCGAGCCCGTCGAGCTTCGGCTCCACGCTCCACGCCGTCACCGGCCGGCCCAGCCTGCGCTCCAGCGACGCCGCCCAGTCGGCCAGTTTCTCCGCGCTGAAGACGTTGTCCAGGCTCAGCATCGGCACCGTGTGCGGCACGTCGCCGACCACCGCGCCACCGGCCACCTTGCCCGTCGGCGAGGACGGCAGAACCTCGTCGGGATGCTCGGCCTCGTACGCCTGAATGCCCCGGAGCAACCGGTCGTAGGAGTCGTCGTCAAGGGTGGACGTGCCGTCTCCGTAGTACGCCGCGGCGGCGTCCAGGGCGAGCTGAACGGCTTCGGCGTAGGCGCTCTGATCGGCGAAAAGGGTGCTGGGGGGTGCGTCGGTCATGATCCCATCATCGCGCCCGGCACCGACAATTTCCGGCCCGCGGAACGCGCCCCGGAGCTGGAACGTCCCTCCCCGGCGAAACCGTCGGCCAGGGCTGTCCAGACATGGCTGAAGCGCTCCCCACGGCTAAAGCCGGGGGATTCCAGCCAGCCCAGACGCCGCTGTCGCGGTGGTCTGCGCTGCTGTTGCTGAGCGGTTCGCCTTCCGGCCCACGCGGTTGCGTGGTTTGCGCGCCCCAGCCCGCACTCCCGGCCCGGACCGTGCGAACTCCGCCCTCCCGGCGGTGAGTACATTCTTGGCGGCGTTCACGTCGGCGTGTTCGCTGTGGCGGCAAGAGGTGCACCGAAAGACCGCTTGGCTCTCGCGGGACTTCCGATCCACCACCTTGCACACGTTGCACGTCTGACTCGTATACGCCGGGTTGACAGTGATCACCTGAGTGCCCGTATACCGGGCCTTACCACGGGTGGCCAGCTCGATCCGATACCAGCCCTTGTCCAAGATGGATCGGTTCAGTCCGGCCTTGGCGGCGGCCCCGTTCGGCAGGAACGCGCCCGGCCGCTCAGGATCTGGCTTCGGTTTGACACCAGTGGTCATGTTCTTGGTCTTGAGCGCCTCGAACACGACCATCTCAAAGCCCGTGGCCAGGGTATGAGCGGTCTTGGCGGCGAAGTCCTCCCGGCGTCTGCGCACCTTGCGCACCATGCCGGCGACCCGCCCGGCAGCTTTCTTGCGCCGGGCCGATCCCTTCGCGGTCCGGGCGAAATCGCTCGGTCACATTCCCTCGTCGCGTTCGGTCATAGGGGCGACGAACGCATTCCAGCCGGTCAGACGGGGGCACCGGCCGGATGCTCGCACGCCGGTCCGGCGAGAACGACCGGAACCCTCTCGGAGGAGAACAGATCATGGAAGCACGGCCGAAGAACCCCACGATGATCCTTCCCGGTACCTCAGCCGGCAAGGCCGTCCACCGGCCGACGGCGCGGAGCCGCCTCGACGGGAGAGGGCCACGGCTCCGGCGATCCACGCAGGAGGGGTGACCTCTTGAACCCCACCTCGGTTCGCGACGCGACCTCACACGCCGGCGGCGAACGGCCGCCGTCCCCGGCCGGCGACCGGCGCTTCGGCCTGCCGACCGCCTCGGCGCTGGTCGTCGGTTCGGTGATCGGCACCGGTGTGTTCGCCCTGCCGTCGGCGCTGGCCGGTTTCGGCCCCATCTCTCTCGTCGCGTTCGTCCTGGTCACGATCGGCGCCATCGCCCTGGCCGTGACGTTCCAGGCGCTCAACCGGCGGATTCCCGGCTCGGGCGGCCCGTACCTGTACGCGCGGGAGGCGTTCGGAGACTTCGCGGGCTTCATCAACGCCTGGAGTTACTGGATCACCGCGTGGGCCGGCAACGCCGCCATCGTGGTGGCCTGGGTCGGCTACGTGGAGGTGTTCTGGAACACCTCCCATACCAAGGGCTGGTCGATTCTCATCGCCCTGGCCGGGTTGTGGCTGCCCGCCGCGATCAACCTGGCGGGGCTGCGCAGCATCGCCGCGATCCAGATCCTGACCACCGTACTGAAGTTCATCCCGCTGCTGTTCATGGCCACCGTCGGCCTGCTGTTCGTCAAGTCCGCCAACTTCGGGGCGTTCAACGCCACCGGCGGCTCCGCGCTGGGAGCGATCAGCGCGGCTTCGGCGATCGCCCTGTTCTCCTACATCGGCATCGAAACCGCCTCGGTGGCCGCCGGGCGGGTGCGTGACCCGCAGCGCAACGTCGGACGCGCCACCGTGCTCGGCACGCTGGCCTGCGCCGTGGTCTACATCCTCGGCACCGTCACCGTGTTCGGCACCGTGTCCCACGGCGCGCTGCTGCACTCGACCGCGCCGTTCACCGATTCCGCCAACGCCATCTTCGGCGGCCGGTGGGCCGGTGACACCGTCGCCGTCGCCGCGATCGTCTCCGGGCTCGGCGCGCTCGTCGGATGGACGCTCATCGTCGGTGAGATGTCGCAGGCGGCGGCGCGCGACCGGTTGTTCCCCGCCCGGTTCGCCGTCGGCAACCGGCGTGAGGTTCCGGCCTTCGGGATCATCGTCGGCACCGTGCTGGCATCCGTGCTCACGGTCGTCAGTTACACCTCCTTCGCCAAGGTGTTCACCACGGTGGTGCTGCTGTCGGTGCTGACGGCCGTCATCCCGTACCTGTTCTCCGCCGCGGCGCAGATGTACTGGCTGCTGACCGAGGGGCGGCGGATCCACGCGGGCCATCTGGTCCGCGACCTCGTGGTGGCGATCACCGCGCTGCTGTTCGGCTTCTGGGCCCTCGCCGGCAGCGGATACCAGGCCGCCTACTACGGGTTGTTCTGCCTGCTGCTCGGTGTGCCCGTCTACGTCTGGCTCAAAGTCGGGCGCCGCGAATACGGCGAGACCCCGGTGGGCCCCCTCTCGAAAGGAACGCTCGGATGACGCTCGACCTCAAACCCGGCAGCGGTCTCGCCCTCGGTGTGGACTCCGAGATCGGCGCCCTCTGCGAGGTGATCGTGCACCGGCCCGGTCTCGAACTCGACAGGCTCACCCCCGGCAACATCTCCGGGCTGCTCTTCGACGACGTGCTGTGGGGCAGCCGGGCCCGCAACGAGCACGACGCGTTCGTCGAGGCGCTGCGCGAGCACGACGTCACCGTGCATCTGTTCGGCGACCTGCTCGCCGAGGCGCTGTCCACCCCGGACGGCCGCGCGTTCGCACTCGACCGGATCTGCACCGCCGAGCGGTTCGGCGCCGCTCTCGCCCGGGAGATCCGCGCGCTGTTCGACGACAGCGAATCGGCCGCGCTGGCCGGGTATCTCATCGGCGGTCTCACCAAGTCCGACCTGTCCCCGATCAGCCGCCCCAGCCTGGCCTGGCAGTCTCTGGACGTCGACGACTTCGTCCTCGCCCCGCTGCCCAACACGCTGTTCCAACGTGACAACGCCGCCTGGATCGGCACCGGGGTCACCGTCAACCCGATGGCCAAGGCCGCCCGGCGACGCGAGTCCGTCAACACCCGCACCGTGTACCGCTACCACCCGTTGTTCCGCGACACCGACTTCACGGTCTACTACGGCGACGACGACGCCGACCACGCTCCGGCGACCCTCGAGGGCGGCGACATCCACGTCATCGCGCCTGGGGTGGTCATGGTCGGCATGGGCGAGCGCAGCACCCCGATGGGGGTGGAACTCCTCGCCCGCCGGCTGTTCGCCACCCGCCAGGCTCACCTCGTGCTGGGAATCGAACTGCCCAGGGCCCGCTCGGCGATGCACCTGGACACGCTGCTCACCATGGTGGACCTCGACACCTTCGTCGCCTACCCCTACCTCGCCTGGGATCAGGTCCGCTGCTGGCGTCTGACACCGGGTGACGATCCCGAGAGCCTCGACGTGCAGCAGAGCCGGGGCCTGGTCCCCGCTCTCACCGAAGCGCTCGACAGCGACTCGATCCGGCTGCTGACGGCGGACGAGGACAGCTACACCGCTCAGCGGGAGCAGTGGAACGACGCGAACAACTACCTGGCCGTCGCACCCGGCGTGGTCATGGGCTACGACCGCAACGTCGCCACCAACACCATGCTCCGCCGGCACGGCATCGACGTCATCACCCTCGCCGGCGGCGAACTCGGCCGCGGCCGCGGCGGGGCGCGCTGTATGAGCTGCCCGATAAGCCGCCACCCGCTGTGACCCTCTTCGACCCGCCACGACCCGCTGTCACCAAGGAGACCACCATGACGTCGCAACGCCATCCCGGCTCGCTGCTTCAGGACCTCGACCTGGACAGATCACAATTCCTCGACCTGGTCACGCTGGCCGGACAGCTCAAGGAGGACAAGGCCCGGGGTACGGAGACCCCGCGGCTGGGCGGCGCCGGCATCGCCCTCGTCTTCGAGAAGAACTCCACCCGCACCCGCTGCGCGTTCGAGGTCGCCGCCCATGACCAGGGCGCGCATGTCACCTACCTCGGGCCCGACGGCTCGCACATCGGCCGCGACGAGTCCATCGCCGACACCGCACGCGTCCTGGGCCGGATGTACGACGGGATCGCGTTCCGCGGGTACTCCCAGGCCACGGTGGAAACCCTCGCCGAGCACGCGGGCGTACCGGTCTGGAACGCGTTGACCGACGCCTGGCACCCGACCCAGGCACTCGCCGACGTCCTCACCATGACCCAGCACCACGGCGGCGACGTCAAGGACATCGCCTTCTGCTTCACCGGCGACGGCCGCAACAACGTCGCCCGGTCCCTCCTGGTCACCGGCGCCCTCCTCGGCATGGACGTGCGCGTCGCGGCCCCCGCCGACCGCCGCCCGCCCCAGGAGGTCGTCACCGCGGCGGAGAACGCCGCACGGTCCAGCGGCGCCCGCGTCATGGTCACCGACGACGTCGACGCCGCCGTCCGCGGCGCCGACTTCGTCTACACCGACGTGTGGGTCAGCATAGGTGAACCGGAGGAGACGTGGGCCACCCGGATACAGTCCCTGCTGCCCTACCGCGTCACCGAACGGCTCCTGGACGCCGCCGGACGTCCCGGCGTCCGCTTCATGCACTGCCTGCCGTCGATCCACAACCGGGACACCGCCGTCGGCGACCGGCTGTACGACCGGTTCGGCCTGGACTGCGCGGAGGTGACCGAGGAGGTCTTCGAGTCCAAGCGGTCGATCGTGTTCGACCAGGCCGAGAACCGCCTGCACACCATCAAGGCGCTGCTCGTCCGGACGCTGGCGGGCTGAGCCGTGCTCATCGTCGTAGCCCTCGGCGGGAACGCGCTGCTGGAACGCGGCGAACGGCCCGACGCCGCCGTCCAGCGGCGGCATCTGCGCCGCGCCGCGCAGGCGCTCGCCCCGCTGGCCGCCGGCCACCAGCTGATCCTCTGCCACGGCAACGGGCCCCAGATCGGCGTACTCGCCGAGGAGAGCGAAGCCGACCCGTCGCTGAGCAGGCCCTATCCACTGGACGTCCTCGGTGCGCAGACCCAGGGGATGATCGGGTACTGGCTGGTACAGGAGCTCCGCAACGTCGGGGTCGGCGCGATCGCACTGGTCAGCCAGACCGTCGTGGACGCCGCCGACCCCGCCTTCGCCAGGCCGACCAAGTTCATCGGCCCCGGCTACGACCACCGCCGGGCCGCCGAACTCGCCGATCTGCACGGATGGAGCGTCGCCCAGGACGGCACCGCCTGGCGGCGGGTCGTGGCGTCGCCCCGGCCGCTGCGGCTGGTGGAGATCGACACCGTACGCGCGCTGGCCCGTGGCGGAACCGTCGTCGTCTGCGGGGGCGGAGGCGGCGTGCCGGTGGTCGAAACCGCCACGGGCGAGCTGGCCGGCGTGGACGCGGTCGTCGACAAGGACCTCACCGCGGCCGACCTCGCCCTGCGGCTCGGCGCCTCAAGCCTGCTGGTCCTCACCGACGTGCCCGCGGTGATGAGCGGCTACGGCACCCCGGCGGCCGCCCCGATCCGGGAGATCGACGTGGACACCCTGTCGGGCATGCGATTCCCGGCCGGATCGATGGGGCCCAAGATCGAAGCCTGTATCCGGTTCGTCCGGGCCTCCGGGCGGCCGTCCGCGATCGGCGCGCTGGCCGACGCCTCCGAGGTCCTCGCCGGACGGCGCGGCACCACCGTCACCCCGGTGCCGGCCGGGACCGCTCCATGATCTCGGCGTCCCGCCGCCGTCCGGGGTGACCCGACCGGAGCGGAGCCCGTCAGAGCGGCCGGCCCTCCGCACAGCGGAGAGCCGGCTCACGCCGGACCGGGTGGCCCCGGATCAGGTCTTGGGGCAGCTGACGTCGGCCTTCGGGGCCGTACGGGAGATCAGGTAGCGATCGACCAACTGGTCGACGCATGAGGAACCCATCCGGTAGGCCGTGTGGCCGTCGCCGTCGTAGCTGATCAGCACGCCCGAGGACAGCTGGGACGCCAGGGCCTGGGCCCATTTGTACGGGGTGGCGGGGTCACGCGTGGTGCCCACGACCACGATGGGAGGCGCGCCTTCCGCGTGAAGCGGCTGGTCGGTGGCCGTGCTCTTGACCGGCCAGTAGGCGCACGTCGGGGGGCCTCCCGCGACGTAGGGGCCGAAGTGCGGGGCCCCGGCCATCGCCTTGCGGGCCTCCTCCTCGTAACTCGAAACCGTGTGCGGGTAGGAGTGATCGATGCAGTTGACGGCGATGTTGGCGTCGGTCTCGTTGCTGAAGGTGCCGTTGGGGTACCGCTCGTTGTACATGTCGGCTATGCGCAGAAGGCCGGTGCCGTTGCCCTTGAAGGCCGAGGCGAGGGCCCGGCGCAGGCCGGGCCAGGCCGTGCGGTCGTAGAGGGGGGCCAGGACGCCGGTCACGGCCATGGACTCGTTGATCTTCCGGTTGTCGAGGTTGTTGCGCAGCGGAGTCTTGTCGGCCCGATGGAACAGGTCGGTGAGCCGGGTGAACGCCGCGTCCGTCTGATGATCGGCGAACGGGCAGTTCTTGGCCTGGAAGCAGTTACCGAGGAAGGACTTGAAGGCCACTTCGAAGCTGCGCGCCTGGGCCCCGTTCAGCTGGCTCAGGGACAGCGTGGGGTCGATGGCTCCGTCGAGGACCAGGGCGCGCACCTTCGTGGGGAACAGGTTCGCGTACACGGCGCCCAGGTAGGTGCCGTACGACTTGCCCAGGTAGGTCAGCCCGGAGTCCCCGAGGGCCGCCCTCAGCACGTCCATGTCACGGGCGGCGTCGGCCGTACCGACGTGGGGAAGAAGTTTCGCCGACCTGGCCTCGCATCCCGAGGCGAACTTCCGCGCCTCCTGATCCAGGGCCTTGGTCTCGGCGGGTGTGTCCGGCGTCGCGTCCAGGCTGAGGTACTGGTCGAGTTGCGGGCCCGTGAGGCAGTGCACGGGATCCGAGGCGCCCACGCCTCGCGGATCGAAGCCGACGACGTCGAACCGCGAGCGGATCTCCGGCGAGAGGACGGACGTGGCCGCTCTGGCGTAGTCGATGCCGGAGCCGCCGGGACCGCCGGGGTTGATGACGATCGAACCGATCCGCTTGCCGTGCGTCGGGAGGCGGATCACGCTGATCTTTATCTGCTCCCCGGCCGGTTGGGCGTAGTCGAGCGGCACCGTCAGCTTCGCGCACTGGAAGCCGTCCCGGCAGCCGGACCAGTCCAGCCGCTGGTTGTAGTACGTCTGGAGAGAAGCCGCGGGTGCGGGGGTCGGAGATTCCTGGGCCGGCTGTCGTCCGGGGGCGGCGAAGCCCGTCACGAGTGAACCCATGACGAGAGCCGTGATGATCAAGTGAGCGCGTCCCATGTTCCGTCCTTCGCTCTGAGTGGTTGGAGGATTCGACTGGTTTCATGTGTTCGGCGGCAGCCGCCATTACGTGCGATTCCTTGGAGACCGCCTGGGAAATGTGGCGCGCCCGCGAATGAGACGGCCTCGCGGAGCGCGGGCATCGGTCACTTCGTCTCATCACGTAAAGGATTCGCGGCGCGCGGCCGTACGCGACCGCGGGCGCGGGATGCGATGGAATGCCTCTGGAGGATGGGCAGCGATCCTCGGGTCATTCTCGGCCGAAGCAGGGCCGACGCCGGGACGGCAGGTGATGCCTCTTGTTGTCCCGGCGACTCGAATGCGCTTTTTCGATATGGATAAGCGACGCGATAGGGCCGGCCGTGGCGATGAAACCCGGCGACCGTTGATCGTCACTTGATTGTCCGAGGAGCCTGGAGGGTTCTGCTCCGGCGTGGATTTCGATGTTCTTCGATGTTCACGGAAAGCCGTGTTCACGGAAAGCCGTGTCGCCGCTTTTCCGGCAATCGCATGCTACCGGCCCTCCGGCGGTGTCACCCGCCGCGTTCGGGAGATCTCTTGGCCGCGGCCGCCGTCATTTCGGGTGCCCGCCGAAAGCGAGGAGATGTCCGGCGTCGCCGTCTCCCGGCGAGAACGGGGTTTCTCACTCGCCGACGGCATTCATCGGGCCGGCGCGAACGGCGGAGGGCCCATCACTGGAGAATAAGGATAGATGTAAGGCTTTTGACCTATTTTTTGCGCTCCTGCCGATACGGACCGGTGGCCGCCGATTCAAAAATCGTGGCCGCGTGTGTCAGAAGTCTTCGGCCGCACCCGTCCATGAGACGTCACGGCCCGGCCCCGCACGCGCGAACGCCCGCCCCCGGGAATCCGGGGACGGGCGCCTGTGCGTGCCGGCTCATCTGCGGCCGGCGACCCGCAGGATCACTCCTGCACGGCCTGAGAGGTTACGGCTTCACGCTGGGCAGCCTGCCGAAGCCGATCTGCTCGGCCTCCCCGTCGCCGCTCCGGTTGTCCAGGCTGACCACGAGCCAGCCCTTCGCCGGCGTGGCCGCGAGCCTCGCCTGGTCGACGGTGAGCTGGACGGTGGACGAGGCGCCGGGCGCGAGCGGCACGTAGGCCCCCGTCGAGATCGCCGGAGCGAAGGCGTCGAACGCCGCCGCCTCGGTGTCGTCGACCAGGCCCTCGGGAATCTGCGAGATGCCGCTCACCGAGTAGCTGAAGCGGGAGGCGCCCTCGGTCAGGCCCACCTCGGAGGCGAGGACCGGCATCAGCAGCGTGCCGCTGTTCATCGGAGCCGTGGCGACCCAGGCGTTCACCATGGAGCCGTCGGCCTTGAAGACGAACGTGGCGAACCTGCCGTCGGGGTCACCCGCGTTGACCAGACCGTAGTCCGCGCCGACCACGATGTAGTCGAGCGCCCCGTCGCCGTTGGTGTCGATCGGGATGTCGAACTCGTTGGCCGCCGCGTTGGACCACTGGCCCGAGGTGTTGACCGCGAAGATCAGCGAGCGGTCGGTGGCGGCGCCGCCGAGCACCGATCCGGGGAGCGACTGCACCCCGACCGCGCGGATGTCCATCGAGTCCTCGGCGCCCTTGACGTCGTCGGCGTCGGTGATGCCCAGGGCGTAGACGTCCGCGGCACCGGCGTGCTTGCCGTCGTTGTGAACCTTGATGGAGGTCGCGAGCCCGCCGTTGGCCGAGGTGTACTTGCCCGGCTGGGAGGCGCGCACCTGGGACTGGGCGTCCGGGACGAGCAGGAACGCGGTCCGCAGCGGGTAGACGCCCTCGGCGGCCTTCTTCGGCGTGGCGGTGACCGCGCCCTGGATGTGGACGACCGTGCCGAAGTTGGAGGTCTCGGCGGAAGGCAGCGCGGCCACGGCCTGTGCGCTGAGCGACAGCGTGACCCGCACCGTGCGGCTGCTCTCCGGGCCGACGGTCACGGACGAGGGAGAGACCGCGACCTGTGCGCCGTAGGACTCGCCGTTGAACGCGGCGGCCAGGTTGTAGGTGACCGAGGTCCTGCCGGTGTTGCGGATGGTGAGGTCTTCACTCTCCTTGAACGCACCGGCCATCTTCTTCAGGCCGAAGGACAGGTTGCCCCCGTCCTGCCTGGTCTCGGCCATCACGGAGGCGCCGACGGCCTGCCGGGTGGCGACAACGCCGGATCCGGCGACCCTGGCGGTGTAGCCCACGATCTTGGAGGTGGCGTCGGCGGTGCTGACGATCGCGGCCTTGATCATGCCGGGCTTCCAGCGCGGGTGGGCCTCCTTCACGAGCGCGGCCACACCGGCGACCATCGGAGAGGCCATCGAGGTGCCCGAGATCGTCGCGGGGCCCGAGCCGGTGCCGACACCGGTCGAGACGACGGCGACACCGGGCGCGGTGACGTCCGGCTTCAGCGAGCTGCCGACGTTGCCGGGGCCGCCCGAGGAGAAGGAGGCGAGCTGGGCGTAGCCGGGGTTGGGGAGGGTCAGCGCCGGCAGCGTGGTGCTCTTGCCGTCCAGCGAGGAGGCCGCCGCGGCGTCGGTGCTCCGGATGCCCAGGAACGGAATGGTGACCGTGTACGCCTCACCGGTGTCCGGGTCGGAGGTGATCGGTCCTTCCAGCGAGGGGAAGGCCGCGTCGGTGTTGATCATCGCGACCGCGGCGGCGCCGGCCTGCTGGCCGAGGATGACCCGCTTGACCCGGGCGCAGGTGCCACGCAACGTGATCACGAGCTTGCCGGCGACGCCACCGGGGTAGGCGGCGAAGTCGGCCGGGTCACAGCCCAGCGACACCGGTCCCGACGGGTAGCTGGTGCGGAGCACCGCGATCGGCAGCGCCGCGGAGGGCAGGGGCGCCTCGTTGGAGTTCTGCGCGACGATCTCGGCGCCGTCCACCGAGATCTTCGTGGCGGGCAGCTCGGCGCGCGCGACGTCGATGGCCGCCACCGAGATGGCGGTCGGGGCGACGGCGGGGGCGCCGGTGATGTAGGCGTTCGGCCCCGAGTTGCCGGCCGAGGCGACGAGGGTCACGCCCGCCCGGGTCAGCGTCCGCACGGCCTGCGCGGAGGGCTCGTCGACGCGGCCGAAAGGCGAGCCGAGCGACATGTTGACGACGTTGGCGCCGTCCTTGAGCGCCCGCTCCATGGCCGAGACGATGACTTCCTCGCTCGCCGAGCCCGCACAGCCGAAGACGCGGTAGGCCATCAGCGAGGCCTTCGGCGCCACGCCGGGCCCGATCTTGAAGGTCTTGGTGTGCGTGGTGGCGTTGTACGGGCCGGCGTAGGTCTTACCGGCGGCGTCGACTCCGAAGCCGGCCGTGCTGCCCGCCACGTGGGAGCCGTGGCCGTTGCAGTCGAGCGGGTCGGGGTCGGGCTTGGGCATCGAGGTCGGGTCGGAGCCGTCGTAGTCGTCGCCCACGAAGTCGTAGCCGCCGACGACCTTGGCGGTCGGGAAGGTGCCCGGCTCGATCACGGCTCCGTCGTTGTTCTCGAAGTCCGCCTGGTTGCCCGAGCCACCGAAGTTGGAGTGGGTGTAGTCGATCCCGGTGTCGATGATCGCGACCTTGACGCCGGTGCCGGTCTTGCCGAGGTCCTGCCAGGCCTGCGGGGCCCCGATGTAGGGGACGCCCGCCGTGTTGTCACGGCTGAACGTGCGCGTGGGGTGCACGGAGACGACCCCGGGAGCCTGCTGGAGCGCGGGCAGGCTGCGCACCGGAATCGTGGCGGCGATTCCGTTGAAGCTGTCGGTGTAGGTGGCGAGGACCTTTCCGCCCTCGGTCTCCACCTTCTGCTCGACGCTCTCGTGCTCCTGCTTGAGCGCGGAGCGCAGGGAGGGCTTGTCGACGGTCTTGCCGGCCTCCTCGGCGTCGGCCGTGGCGTCGCCGACCGGCGTGCCCTCGACCTGGATGAGGACCTTGAGCTGACGAGCGGGATCCAGGACGGCGGGCTTGAAGTTCGTGTAGTTGAACGCGCCTTCCAGATGCTCGAAGCCGAATGGCCGGATGGAATCTGCGGATGCCGAAGACGGGATCACCGTCAGCGGAACGGCGATACTCGCGGACGCGAGCACTGCAAGCAGCAGACGCCTATTCACTGATCACCTCGTGGGGGGATGGTGGAACATACATGCATCAGAAGCGTGACTCTGTAACATAAGGCATCAAGTGCCTCTTTGGTAACAGATGCGGAACAACATCCGTCAACTAGGGAGTTAGGGAGCCTTATCGGCGATCCCGGGCTCTTTTCACACGCTCTCGGACGGCGACGGCCCGCCCTGCCGGTTCGCGGCGACCTACCCGGTCACATCCGGGTCGTCGGGACGACCGGCCAGCAGCTCGGCGAGGTGATGGGCCCTGGCACCGGCGAGCTGGTCGAGCTGGGTGCGGCAGGAGAAACCGTCGGCGAGCAGGATCGTGTCCTTTCCCGCCCGCCGTACGGCCGGCAGGAGCTGGGTCTCCGCGACCGCGACCGACACCTCGTAGTGCCCCCGCTCGACGCCGAAGTTGCCGGCCAGGCCGCAGCAGCCGCCGACCGACGTCACCGAGGCGCCCGCGCGGGCGAGCAGTTCCCTGTCGGTGTCCCACCCCATGACCGCGTGATGGTGGCAGTGCGGCTGGGCCAGCACCTCCACGCCGCCGAGGTCGGGAGGCGTCCAGCCCGGCAGGCCGGTCAGGAACTCGGCGAGGGTCCGGACCGACGCGGCGACGAGCTTCGCGGCGCGATCGTCGCCGCCGAGCAGCTCGACGGCGTCGGAGCGGAGTACCGCCGTGCACGAGGGCTCCAGCGCGACGATCGGCGTTCCCTCCTCCGCGTACCCGGCCAGGGCGTCCACGGTCCGCCGTAGCCTGCGTCGCGCGGTGTCGAGTTGCCCGGTGGAGATCCAGGTGAGCCCGCAGCACAGGGAGGCGCGCGGGACGGCCACTTCGACGCCGGCACGGTTCAGCACCCGCACGGCGGCCAGCGCGACCTCGGGCGAGAAGCAGTCGGTGAAGGTGTCCACCCAGAGCAGCACCCTCGGAGCCGTCCCCGCGACCGTGGTCGTGCCGGTGCCGGTGCCGGTGCCCGTGGCCGTCGCGCGTTCCGGGCGGCGCCGGCGGAAGGGCCGCTCGGCGAACGAGGGCAGCGAGCGCCGGTGGTCGATCCCGCCCAGCCGCTTGGCGAGTGCGGCGACGAACGGCGCCCGCAGCATCGCGTTGACCGCCCGCGGAGCCAGTCCGGCCAGCCGCGCCCAGCGCGGAAGCCGGCCCAGCGTGTAGTGCGAGGCCGGGCGCGGGCGGCGGCGGTAGGTCTGGTGGAGCACCTCGGCCTTGTAGGTGGCCATGTCGACACCGGTGGGACAGTCCGACCGGCATCCCTTGCAGGACAGGCAGAGGTCGAGCACCTCACGCACCTCGGGCGCCCGCAGACCGCCGGGCAGCGCGCCGTTCACCGCCTCCTGGAGCACTCTCGCCCGGCCCCGCGTAGAGTCCTTCTCGTCGCGGGTGGCCAGGTAGGAAGGGCACATGACGCCGCTGTCCGCGACATCGGACCGGCACCGGGCGACCCCGGTGCACCGGTGCACCGCGGCGGTGAGGTCGCCGCCGTCCTCGGGATAGGAGAAGGCCGTTCCCCTGACGGGAGGGGGCGGCGGCTGGAGCCTGAGGTCGGCGTCGATCGCGGCGGGCCGTACGATCACGCCGGGGTTGAGCACGCCGTCCGGGTCGAACACGGCCTTGGCCGCGGCGAAGGCCGACAGCGCGGCCGGGGAGTACATCAGCGGCAACAGCTCACCGCGCGCCCTGCCGTCACCGTGCTCCCCGGACATCGAGCCCCCGTACGACGCGACCAGGCGGGCGGCGTCGAAGACGAAGCCTCGGAACGCCTTCGCCCCGTCGGGGCGGTCGAGGGGGAAGTCGATGCGCACGTGCAGGCAGCCGTCCCCGAAGTGGCCGTACGGCACGCCGGTCAGCCCGTGACCGGTCATGAGCGCGTCGAACTCCCGCAGGTAGGCGCCGAGACGCTCGGGAGGGACGGCCGCGTCCTCCCAGCCCGCGTGGGCGGGGGCGCCCGCCGCCGAACGCGCCGACAGCCCCGCGCCGTCCTCCCTGATCCGCCAGACGGCGGCCGCGTGGGCCGGGTTGGTGACCACGAGACTGTCGTCGGCGCCCGAGTCCGCCACCAGCGCGACCGCCGCCGCTCTCAGCTCGGCCTCCGACTCGCCGCCGAGCTCGACCATGAGCCAGCCGGCGCCCGCCGGAAGCGGCGGTACGCTCCCGGCTCCGCGCCGGGTCCGCACCACGTCGACGATGCGCGCGTCGATGCCCTCGATCGCGACGGGCCGATGCGGCAGCAGGGCGGGTACGGCGTCCGCCGCCGTGGCCATGTCCCGGTAGCCGAGCACGACCAGCACGGTGCGCGCGGGCGCCTCGACCAGAAGGACCTCGGCTTCGAGCACCACGCCCCACGTGCCCTCGGTGCCGACCATGGCCTTGGCCACGTCGAACCCGCGCTCGGGCAGCAGGTGTTCCAGGGAGTATCCGGAGATCTGGCGCCGGAACCGGCCCAGCTCGGTGCGGATCACCGCGAGGTTGTCGCGAACCACCCGCTGGAGCGCGACGAGCGTCGGCGAGCCGTCCACCCCGCGCCCGGCGGGGAACCCGCTCACGCCATGCCCGGCGGAGAACCCCTCGGCTCCGTGCCCGGCGGGGAACCCGCTCGCATCGCGCCCGACGGAGAGCCGCTCCCCGCCTCCGGTGAGCACGTCGAGCGCCAGGACGTTGTCCGCGGTGCGGCCGTAGGCGAGCGCGCGGGATCCGCAGGCGTTGTTGCCGATCATCCCGCCGATCGTGCACCTGCTGTGCGTGGAGGGATCGGGGCCGAAGCGCAGGCCGTACGGCGCGGCCCGGCGCTGCAGCGTGTCGAGCACGATCCCGGGTTCGACGATCGCGGTGCGCGCCTCCCGGTCGAGTGACTTCAGCCGCCCCATGTGGCGGCTGAGGTCCAGGAGAACCCCGGGCCCGACCGCGTTGCCCGCGATGGAGGTCCCCGCGCCCCGGGCGGTCAGCGGCACCCCTTCGGCGCGGCAGAGCGCGAGGGCGGCGGCGATCTCCTCCGCGTCGCGGGGGAAGACCACCGCCGCGGGAGGCACCCGGTACAGAGAGGCGTCGGAGGAGTACTCCGCCCGGCTTCTCGACGAGGCGTCGACGTCGCGCACGCCGGCCCGGCGCAGCGCCGCGGCCAGTTCTGACGGATTCAGGACGTCACTCCCTCTCCCCCGCCGGCCGAGCCGCCGTCCGTCCCTCCACGCGACTCGCCCGCGCGCAGTGGCGCGTGCTCGTAACGGCCCTCGTGCGCGATGATCGGCCTCCGGTCTCCCGCCAGCTCGGGGTGCCGTTCCTCCAGATCGCGGCGGGCGTCGGCGGTCCGCCGCAGCTCGGCGACGTACTCCTGGTCGGCGCCGTAGGTGCCCCGCCAGGTCTGCGGCATCATCTCGGCGGACGGCGGAGTGACAGCCCTGCCCGCCGTCGCGAACCTGCTGGGGATCTTGCCGGTGGCCGCGCCGCACTCGGGACAGTCCGGCAGGGGGGCGGTGAAGGACTGGATGATCTCGAAGCGATGTCCCTCGCGGCAGCGCAGCTCGTAGATGGCCATGTTCTCGCCTCCCCCGCGTAGACGGCCGTGTTCCCGCGTCACCACAGTTCGATGGAGCGCGTCAGGATGCCCGCCACGTCGTCCTCGCCGACCGGTCGCGGAGAGGTGGCGAGCAGGCGCTGCTGCTTCATCGCCCCCTCCGCGAGCGCGGGGACGTCGCCCTCGGTGTAGCCGACGCCGCCGATGCCGTTGGGGAGGCCGATGTCCCGCATCAGTCTCATCAGCACTCCGGGCAGGAACTCCGCGAGGTCGTCCGGCCTGTCCGCGGACGGGTCGAGCAGTTCGGCCGCCCGCAGATGCCGCTCCGGCCGGGCCTCGAAGGTGAACCGGAACGCCTCGGGGGCGGTCAGCGCGACGGCCATCCCGTGCGGCACCATCGGTTCCTTGTCCGGGTATCCCTCCGGCCGGAAGTCCTTGACGCGACCGGCGATGGGGTAGGCGTTGGCGTGGGGGATGTGCACGCCCGCGTTGCCGAATCCCAGCCCGGCGAAGGTCGCCGCCAGCGCCATCTCCGCCCTGGCCCCGGCGTCGTCCCCATGGCGTACGGCGCCGCGGAAGGAACGCGAGAGCAGGTGCAGGGCGCGCTCGGACCACATGTCGGCCACGGGATTGGAGCCGCAGTACGGCACGCGCTCCTCGGGCCGCTTGTGCTCGTAGGAGGTGTACGGCCGGGCGGTGTAGCTCTCCAGCGCGTGGCAGAGGATGTCCATCCCGGCGGCGGCCGTCACCCCGGCCGGCTGGGTCATCGTGAGGTCGGGGTCGACGACCGCCAGGACGGGGCGGAGCCGTGCGTGGCTGATCCCGGTCTTGACCTTCTGGTCCAGCACGTCCAGCACGCAGATCGTGGTGCTCTCCGCGCCGGTGCCCGTGGTCGTGGGCACCGCGACCAGGGGCTTGAGCGGATTCGACGGCGCCCGGCCACCGCCCACCGGGGCGTTGACGTAGTCCATCAGCTCGCCGGGATTGGTGGTGAGCAGGTTGACCGCCTTGGCCGTGTCGATGCTCGATCCTCCGCCGACGGCGACGAAGGCGTCCCACGGGCCGGAGGCGCGCGCGTGCTCGATGGCCACGAGCAGGCTCTCGTCGCTCGGCTCGACGTGCACGCCGTCGTACACATGCGCCTCGATGCCGTACGCCGCCAGTTGCCCGGCGATCCGTTGCGGCGCGCCGGTGGCCGCCACCCCGGGGTCGGTGACGACGAGGACGCGGTGGACGCCGTACTGGCCGAGGTCGAAGCCGATCTCGGCCGAGGCACCCGGGCCGAACTTCAGCGCGGGAGCTCCGTAGGTGAAGACGGACTCGGGATTGCTCGGAGCGGTGTACACCGTCGTTCCCTCTCTCACTCGTAGGAGCAGGTCGCTCGCAAAAGACCGGTCACCCGTAGAAACCGGTGGGAGCCGTACGCATTGAGCGCAACTGCGCCGCATCGTGGCCAAAGATCACATTAGCCTCGGACCGTTCCGCGATCGAGCGGAGCTTCTCGACGGAGGCGTACCAGGCGCTCAGATCGTCGACGATCGTCGCGGGTATGGCGGGCGGGCCGTAGGAGTCGCCCAGGTAGACGGCGTCGGAGGTGAAGATCATGGTCCCGGACTCCGGCAGGTCGACGCGCATGGCCATCGTGCCGGGTGTGTGACCGGGCGCCTCGATGAGCGTGACGCCCGGGAGGATCTCGGTGTCTCCGGAGACCGTCTCGAATTCGAGGCCCTCGTAGTCGGCCTTCAGGTGCGCCCCGTTGAACGCGCCCTCGTAGCCGAAGGCGAACTCCTTCTCCTTGTCGTTGCAGACCAGGCGGGCGCCGGTGCCGGCGAACATCCGCACGTTCCCCGCGTGGTCGAAGTGCAGGTGCGAGAGCACCACGTAGTCGAGATTCTCGGGACTCACGCCGAGCCCGCCGAGCTGGGCGTCGAGATAGTGCTCCTCGGAGACCCGGTCGTAGGGGAAGAACTCCTGGAGCCCCGTCGGCACCCAGCGGGTCTCCCAGTCACGTGGGCAACTCGTGTCCCACAGCAGGGTGCCCTCGTCCGTTTCCACGAGGACCGCGTGGGTCGTGCAGGAGTACCACTCGACCGGCCTGTCCCGCTCGGATCGGGGCCTGATCGTGCGACCCGGCTTGAGAAGCAGCCAGGTCAGGTCACAGCTCATCGCTCCACAGTCGAGGACGTGCAATTTCATGCCCATTCCTCCGCTTTAAGCATTCAACGGCTTATTTCACAATCTAGTGCGCGATGAACTGCCGCCACCCACCGAGTCGGCCATCCAGGACAGAGATCGCACTTGCCGGGTTCCGGCGGCCGGGAACCCATCCGCCGGAACCCGGACGGATGCGGGCCGCACATGATGTCGCCGCCCGCGACACCACGTGCGGGGAAGAACATGAGCGGAAGCGGGCAAGGCCATGCCCACCAGACGTGTGCACCGGAAACGGTTAGGGCATAACCTGGGTTTTGTCGGCTCGGTTCCGGTGCATGGTGATCCACTGGCCGAAGCCGGCGTGAGGCGCTGATGGATGCGTTGGCACCGGCCACCTCCAAACGGCTGCGAGCACAGAGGCTGCCGGCCGAGGTGACCAGTTTCGTGGGGCGTCGGCACGAGGTGGCCGAGGTCAAACGTCTGCTGTCCGGAGCACATGTGGTGACGCTCACCGGGGCGGGCGGAGTGGGGAAGACCCGGCTGGCCCTGCGGGTCGCGGCCGATGTGCGGCGGGCCTTCCGCAACGGGGTATGGCTGGTCGAACTCGCCGCGCTGGACGAACCGGAACTGCTCGTCCAGACGGTGGCGGAGGCCCTGGAGATCCGGGACCGCTCTCCCCGGCCGCCCCTGAAGGTGCTCACCGATCACCTGCGGGACAAGCAGGCACTGATCATCCTCGACAACTGCGAGCACCTGCTCCACGACTGTGCAGTGATGACCGAAACGCTGGTGCGTGCCGCCCCCGACCTGCGGGTCCTCGTCACCAGCCGGCAGACGCTGGGCGTCGACGGCGAGCACACGCTGACCGTGCCGCCGCTGGCGCTGCCGGACTCCGGTCTCGTGCGGCCGTCCACCGAGGCGCTCGCGCAGTCCGACGCGGTGCGGTTGTTCGCCGAGCGGGCCGGGGCCGTCCTGGCCGATTTCGCCGTCACCGACGACAACCGGGAGGCGGTGGAGGGCATCTGCCGCCGCCTGGACGGCCTTCCCCTCGCGATCGAGCTGGCGGCCGTGCGGCTGCGGGCGATGTCCGTCCAGCAGTTGTTCAACCGGCTGGACGACCGGTTCCGGCTGCTCACCTCCGGTTCGCGGGCGGTGCTGCCCCGCCATCAGACGTTGCGCGCCCTGATCGACTGGAGCTACGCCCTGTGCACCGACCAGGAGCGGGCACTGTGGGAGCGGGTCTCGGTGTTCGCGGGCGATCTGGATCTTGAGGCCGCCGAGACGGTCTGCTCCGGGGACGGCATCGCCTCCGGGGAGATCGTCGACCTGGTGATCGGGCTGGTGGACAAGTCCGTCCTGGTCCGGGAGGAGTATCCGTCGGGGGTGCGGTACCGGCTGCTGGAGACGATCCGGCAGTACGGCCGCGACCGGCTGCGAGAGTCCGGGGAGGAGGGAGCACTGCGGCGACGGCACCGCGACTACTACCGGAGGCTGTCCTCCGAGGCGTACAACCGGCTGTTCGGCCCGTCCCAGGTGGCCTGGTTCAGCAGGTTGCAGCGTGAACACGCCAATCTGCGCGCCGCCCTGGAGTACTGCTCCACCGAATCGGGAGAGGTCGCGACCGGCCTGGACATGGCCTCCGACCTGCTCTATCACTGGATCACCAGCTACTACCTCGGAGAGGGACGCCGCTGGCTGGATCAGGCGCTCGCCGCCGACACCGAACCGAGCGAGGCCCGGGCCCGGGCGCTGTGGGCCAACGGCTGGCTGGCCGTCCTTCAGGACGACATCCCCACCGCCGCCGTGATGCTGGAGGAGAGCCGGGTCATCGGAGAGCGGCTGGGACAGGAATCGGTCCTCGCCTACGTCGCGCTCTATTTCGGAATGGTGGCCGCGAACGAGGGAGACGTCAAATCCTCGATCGCGCTCTACGAGGAGGCGGTGACCCGCCATCGCGCCGCGGGCAACCTGGCGGGCCTGGCGCTGGCGCTCATCCGGCTCTCCCTGTCCCACTCCCTTGTCGGTGACTCCTCACGTGCGATCTCCGTGGGTGAGGAGTGCCTGGCGTTGTGCGACGCCCACGGGGAGAGCTGGCACAGGGCGTACGCGATGATGGCGCTCGGCGTCGAGGCCTGGCGTCAGGGCGACGTCCAGCGCGCGGTCGACCTGGAGAAGAAGAGCCTGAGGTTCAACCGCTCTCTCAACGACTCCCTGGGGGTCGCGATCAGCCTGGAGGTACTGGCCTGGGTCGCCGCCACGGAGCGCCAGTACCGCAAGGCGGCCCGGCTGCTGGGAATCCTGCGGACCGTCTGGGAGGCGATCGGAACACCGCTGTCCGGATTCACTCACCTGATCCACTACCACGACGAATGCGAGTCCCGTGCCCGCCAGGCCCTGGGAGAGTCGGCCTTCTCCACGGCCGTCGAACGAGGTGCCCGGCTCCCCTACGACGAGGCACTCGCCTACGCCCTCGGGGAGGAAGCCCCCGGGAACGGGCAGACCGACGAGGCCGTACGACCGTCGTTGCTCACCCGCAGGGAAATGGAGATCGCCCAGCTCGTCGCCCAGGGCATGAGCAACAAGGAGATCGCGGCGTCCCTGGTGATCGCCCAGCGCACCGCCGAGGGCCACATCGAGCACATCCTGAGCAAATTCGGCTTCACCTCACGCGCCCAGATCGCGGTCTGGGTCGGCGACTGGAACCGGACGACGCAGGACGATCAGCGCGACCCGGGTGACTCCGCCTGACCGGTTCATGCCCATGCCCAGGGCACTCGTTCAGGTCGCGCCCGTAGCGGGGAGTAGGCGATTCGTGACGGTCCGCGAGCAGGAGACGCCCGAGTCCGGCCGCGTCCGGGAGCACCCGGGTCGTCCGCACGCACAACGGGAAACACACGTGCGATGCCGCGTCCGTAATGGAAAGTACACGAGACGCCGGAGCCGACCCATAGTGGTGACCTCATCGGCTCCGGCGTCCCGGTGGGGCGGGGGATTCGGGAAAGCAAGGGCTACAGCAAGAGCGTTAGTACGGCATCGGCCGCCCCGACGGAGTCCGCAGGTCCAGCGAGACGGCTTTGAGGAGGCCTCGGCGCTTGCGGATCTGGATCTGGCTCACTGTGCGAAACTCCTTTCGTACTGCCCGTGCGGGCCGGATATCGATGCCTGAACAGCAAGCCTTGTCTCCATCGGCGCCGAAACGGGACGGGAGGAATCCCCATCTCGATACCCGTTTCGCAGTACGTAGGTAAGGAAGATCACTTACCGGTACGGCTGCCACCTGGCCGCCAGATCGCGGGCCTTGAAGCTGTACATGCGGTTCTCCCACTGCGGCCGTATCCCGGGGTTGCTGCGCAGGATGGGCAGGACGCTGGTCACCAGCTTGAGCTCCCGAAGGCGCCGCAGCACCGGGAACCCCTCCCACCGGGTCACGTCGAAGCCGTACCCCTCGGCGAGCGGTGTGTGCTCGTCCTTGGGATAGTCCATCCGCAGGCTGCCGACCGCCACCGGGGTCAGATCCCATTCGCGCGGGCCGATCGTCATGCCGTCGAAGTCGCATAACACCGGCCCGCCGGGGCCGGCGATGACGTTGCCCAGGAACACGTCTCCGTGGATCACTCCCGGAGGGAGCACGTAGTCGATCATGGCGAGCCGCTCTTCGACCTCGTCGCACTCGTCCAGCAGGAACGCGTGATCGACGGAGGACAGATCCTCCGGTTCGGCCAGCCGCTGGCGGATCTCGGCCATCGGCCTCCACATCGGAAGGTCCTGCGGCGAGCCGGGAAGCGCGTGCAGGCGCCTGAGCAGGACCGCCACGTCCGCGCCACCGGGACGGGGCCCCACCTCGGGGACGTACTCCCACAGGGTGACCAGGTGACCTTCCACCCGCATCGGCTGCTCACAGCCGGGCAGGAGCCGTACCGCCGGAAAATCATGACCGGCCAGCCAGCGGGCGGCCCGCACCACCGTCGGCACGCTTTCCTGGACGGCGGTGGATCCGGCGATGCGCACCACGACGGGCGCCCGGTGGAGGCGGAAGACCGCGTTGTTGGTGAACTTGATCAGCTCGGCGCCGCCGGGTGCGAGTCCTACCCGGTCGCAGACGATTTCCAGCAGGAAATGGAGCCGGTCATAGGTGAGCCCTCCCGTGTAGTCGGTGGTCGTTGTGTCGGTGGTCGTCGTCATGCCGCGCGCACTTCCGAGATGCTCCGGGCGAGGCCTTGGGCGTCGCAGTTATGTGTCCGCCGTGTGGCGGCGTCTTCCAGGGGTGCGAGGCGATCGATGATCCTCGCGGAACGGATCTGGGCCGCCAGCGCGACGGCCTCCTGGCCGGTGGCGATTCCGGCACTCATGTCACCGGCTCTGAGCTGGACCGTCGCGAGGGCGGTCAGCTCGAAGGCCCTGCTCCTGGTCATGCTCAGGTCGCGGCCCTCTATCGCGTTGGTGAGCAGCTGCGCGGCGGTTTCGAGGTGGGCGTCGGTGAGGCCCGCGTAGACCATGCCGTTCGTGGCGTCGAGGTCGGCGGTGCCGAAGAAGCTCACCCACACCGGGGGCTTGCGGTCGCGGGCGCTGGCACGAGCCAGCTCGTCGCGTGCCCTGCTGATCGACTTGAGGGCGAGCTCGCTGTCGCCCAGCAGGGCGTAAGCCCATGCCTCGTTGGCGCAGAGCATCGCCACGGTCCGCTCACAGCTGGCGTCCTGCGCGCAGATCTGCCCCAGCTGGAAGAACCGCAGCGCGTCCAGGACCCGGTCGCAGTGGAGGTGGACGCGACCCATTCGATACAGGACGTTGGCCGCCAGCGAGGAGTTTCTGGCGTGCTTGGCCTGCTCCAGCGCGCGAGCCAGATGGCTTCTGGCCGAGCCGTACAGCCCGACGTCGAAGGAGGTCCAGCCCGCCAGGTTGTGCTGATCCGCCAGCGCCTCGTGCAACCGGAGACCGACGTTCTCCGCGTACGAGGCGTGCAGCAGCCGCTGCGACCATGCCAGCTGAGCCACCACCGCGTCCCGGCAGACCCCACCCCCGTGTTTGTAGTCCAGGGCTCGCAGCGTGCGGGTCACCGTCTCGACCTGCTCGACATCGGCCATGCCGATCCGGTGCGGGGCCGGGGTCTCCACCGGCGCCAGCGGCTCCGCCCATTCCTCCGCGTCTCCGGTCGCCACGCCGATGGTGACCTGTGCGGCGTGCGCGAGCATGCGCCGTACCTGCTCGTCCTCATCGGGATCGCCGCGATGGTCGGACACCGCCGCCCCGGCGAGCCTGGCCGACGAGGCGTCATAGGCCAGGCCCATGTAGCCGCGCGGGACTCCCAGCCCGTCGGCGATCCGGCCCAGCACCTCGTACGCCATCACCTGACGGCCCTTGAGGATCTCGGAGATCTCCGACTGGGACTGCGCCGTGAGCGCGGCTATATGGCGCTGGGAGATCCCGATTCGTTGCAGCAGTCCATAGACGGCGGCCATGTCCCTGGCCGCCAGGGCCTGCCGCATCTGCGGACGTTCCCAGACGACGGGGTCGATTTGCTGCTCATTCGCATGGCTGACGTTCATGCCGACCCTTCCACGGCCGAGTTGCTTTGACGTCACGGTAGCCAGGCCCCACCACGTCCGTAGCCGTATCGGCAGGACCGATCACTCAAGGTAATCGGCGCGACTGATCACCGACGTGACATGCGGAGAGTATGAGTTCAGCAACTTTCCGTACATCGGCCCCGTGGCACAGGATCGCAACCAGATCGTAATCAGGCTGCGCCCATCCATCTAGATCGTCCACATCCAGCGCTTCCCTCGGTTCCGGCAGGGATACGTCCCAGGGCCGGTATCCGGGATTCGGCCTCTCACCGATGCCGGCACCCAGGCTCCGGCCGGCGGTGCAACGTTCCCGTCCCCTACCTCACAGGAGCAACGATGCTCACCGAGCAGGCTCCCGCCCCGAACCCATGCGCGCCCGGCAAGCACCGCAGCCGCTTCCGGATGATCGCCTGGTGCCTGCCTCCCGACAGCGCGGCCCGTCGCGCCCGCAATCTGCTCCGCGATCGATTGTCCCGGCTCCCTCTCTCCGTCGACGCGATCGCCGAACTCGAGGTCGTGGTCACCGAGCTGGCCACCAACGCGGCCGCCTACGCCCCCGGCCCCTACGAGCTCCGCATCCTGCACGACGACGGCCTGCCGATCAGGGCCGAGGTGGTCGACGCCGGTACGGGCTCCACCCTGGTCGAACACCTCCTGAACCGCCCGTTCAGCATCCCCGACCGCATCGACGAGCTGGAACTCGGCGGGCGGGGCCTGCGGATCGTCGCCGAGCTCACCCACGGGCAGTGCGGCGCCCAGTGGACCCGGCTGTGCGGCACCGGGCAGAGCGGAACCGGCGTCTGGTTCGACCTGCCCACACGACGCCGCTGGACCTGATCTTCACATGGCACGCCGCCGTCGGCGGCGCGTGCCTTGAACGCGGCCACGGCGGGCACGCCGGGAGGCCGCCTTCCGCCGAGTGACAACGGTCGTTCGCCCGCTCCTCCGGTCACAGCTAGTTGTGTCCCATTCGATGTTTTCTGTACGTCCGAATAGGCGTTATATGTCAGCAAGATCCCCTAGGGTGCCGTTCTGGAAAACCTAAGAAGGTCGCAACGGGCGCGAGGAAGGATCCGCGTGAAGATCAGAGGTTTTACGGCAGGGGCGGCCCTGCTGCTCAGCCTGGTGGGCGCCGTCACACTGGCGCCCGCAGCCGGCGCGGCCGGCACAGCGGATGCGGTCAGCACGACCGCCGCACGACCGAATTTCCAGCTGCCCTTCCCCTGCGGCCAGAAATGGGCCGGTACGAGCGGCAGTTATGCCCACCGGTCGTGGGAGATCGACTTCAACCGGGGCGGCTCGGCGAGCGCCGATCTCGGCGACACCGTGGTCGCCGCCGCCGCCGGCACGGTCGTCACCTCGGCCAACCAGGGTTCGACGAACGGTTTCGGCAACCTGGTCAAGATCGACCACGGCGGTGGCTGGTCGACCTACTACGCGCACCTGCAGGTGCGATCGGTGAGCGTCGGCGCCCACGTCGCCGCGGGGCAGAAGATCGGCCAGGTCGGCAACACCACCAGGCCGGGCGACAGCCTCCCCGTTCACCTGCACTTCGAGGTGCGCACGAGCGGTTCCTACCCCGCGAACGTCCAGAAGGCCGTCTTCAACGGCGCCACGTTCGGCTACCCCGGGCAGACCCTGACCTCGAAGAACTGCGGTGGCGGCAGCACCGGCGGCGGCGGGAGCACCGGCGGCGGGAGCACCAACCCCTACACCCCCGAGAAGGCCTGCGGCAGCGGATACGCCGTGATCGACTCGGCCGCCCTCGGCTCGGCCGGCAAGGTGTACCTGCTCTTCAACAAGTCCACCGGCAAAAACTGCGTGACCACGATGAAGAGCGCGTCCCTCGGCAAGGGCAGCGCCGCGTCGGCCTACCTGGAGGTGAAGGGCAAGTCCCGGATCACCGACTCGGGCAACTACGACTACTACGCCGGCCCGGTGACGGCCGCCGGCGCGAAGCAGTGCGTCAAGTGGGGCGGCAAGGCGGGCTCCGCCGTCTACGACAGCCCCTTCGAGCACTGCGGCTGACCGTTCGCGTTCGCTGAGAAGGCCACTCCCGGTCGACCGGGAGTGGCCTTCCCGCGCTCGGCACGGGCGACCGCCCGCCGGCGTCCTCACCCGGGCCGTGGAACTCGAACGACACGGCTCCTGAACGGGCACGACCCCATCTGAGAGGATCACGCATGACACACATCGAGTTCGGCACTCCGCCGACGCTGCCGCCGACCAACGGGTACAGCCATGTCGCCGGCGTCCAGCCGGGGAGCCGGCTTGTCTGGACCTCGGGTCAGGTCCCGATCGCCGCGGACGGCACGCCCGCCGCCGCCGACGACTGGGAGGCCCAGACGCGCCTGACCATGCAGAACGTCGGAGCCGCGCTCAAGGCGGGCGGCGCGACCTGGGACGACGTGTTCAAGCTCACGATCTTTGTCGTCGACACCTCGGCCCTGCCCGTGATCCGGGCCGTACGCGACGAGTTCGTCAACCTGGAACGGCCGCCGACGAGCTCACTCGTGCAGGTCGCGGGCCTTTTCCGGCCGGACATCCTGATCGAGATCGAGGCGGTCGCCGCGGTCCGGGGCGAATGACGGCCCGAGCCGGGATGCCGGGCGGGTGAACACCCCACCGGTTCAGCGGTGCAGCCACTCCAGGAGATCCGGTGGAGCCAGCCGGCTCACCCGCTCGTGGTAACGGGCCAGTTCGTCATCGGAGAGAAGCTCGCGACCCGAACCGGACGCGCCGCGACGGAAGAACGCGGCGGTGTCCTTGAGGACACCGGAATGATTCGGCGCGAGCTCATCGGCGCGGGACCGCATGCTGGTGAAGGTCGCGGACTCCACCAGCCTCGGCCATTCTTCCTCCGGCACCTGGATGTCCAGCGATCGAGCGAGCCCGCGCATCTCGCCGGCCAGATCGGACAACAGGTCGTCGTAGTGCACCAGGACGACGTTCGGCTGTCGAAGACGACGCGTCCAGGCGTCCGACAGGTGCCACATCACTCCCGGCAACGAGTCCATCGCCGCCCTGGGCGACACGTCCTTGTCCACCCAGCGGAGCAACCACTCGCGCAACGGCGGGGTCGGCGGCGGCGGTCCGGACGGCTCCGACTGGTTCGTGAGCATCCGGATCCGTTCGCGGTCGAGGTTGTCGCCCTGGTGGTAGAGGGACACGGCCATGTCGAGCGGATGACGCGCCACCACGACATAAGTGGCCCGCTCGTCGAGGGGAATCCCGTCGAGCGGGGTGTGCGTTTTGATGAACCGGCGGTGCCGCTGAGCCGCAAGGAGCCCGTACACCTCGTCTTTCGCGGTGACCAGGTGGTCCAGCCACGGCGACATCTCCGGTAACGGCTTCGGCAGCCCGGGGGTCTGGAAGATCAGCAGTGCGCAGATCATCTGCATCCACGTCGTACCGCTCTTCGAACGCGTGCTGATCACGATGTCGCCCTGCCGGAACGGGAACCCGTCCCACCGGGCGCTGTCCTCCTCAGAGGACACGTATTTCACGGGGGGTTCGATCATTCGCTTTCTCCTGCCTTCGGATCCGGCTCGACGGCGGTGACGGCGACGCCCCGGGCCGCGCGCGGGGCGGTACGTCCTCAACCGGGGCGGCCGGGCAATCGGGCCTGATCCTCTCGTACTCACCGGCGACTCCGCGAAAGCCGGAGCGCCTCAAGGTCCTCGCCGGACTCGGGGCGACTCACCGATCGACAGCCCGGAGGAGTCGCGCCGTCACTCCGTTGAACAGGCACAATTCAAGAACGAAGCACATCATCCCCGGCGAGGACACGCGTGCGCATCACCTACGAGACCGCGGCGGCGCCCGGTCGCCCGCACAACGAGGACTACGTGATCGGCGGCCCGACGTGGGTCGCCGTTCTCGACGGTGCCACGGCCCCGGCCGGGGTCGACTCCGGCTGCCGGCATGACGTCCCGTGGCTGGTCACCCGGCTCGGCGGTGCGCTGGCCCACCGGCTCGCGACACGGCCCAAGGAGAGCCTGCCCGTTGTCGTGGCCGACGCCATCCGGGCGACGATGACGGCCCATGCCGGCACCTGCGATCTGACCAACCCTGACAGCCCGTCCTCCACGGTGGCGGTCCTGCGCGAGCGTGACGGGCTGGTGGACTACCTGGTGCTGTGCGACTCGCCCATCGTGCTCCGGCGCACGGACGGCACGCTCACCCTGATCGACGACGACCGCACCGACCGTCTCCCCGGCGGGCGCCCGTACGGTCTCGAACTGGTCCGCTCGTCGCGGAACCGGGCGGGAGGATTCTGGGTCGCCTCCACGGTGCCGGAAGCCGCGTACGAGGCGCTGACGGGGTCGGCCGAACTGGGCACGGTGAGCGGCGCGCTGCTGGTCACCGACGGCGTGACGCGGCTGATGGAGTGGTACGACCTCTCCTGGGAACAGGCGGTGATCACGGCTGCCACCGCCGGACCCGCGGAGCTGATCGCCCAGGTGCGGCGAGAGGAGACGCGGAGGGGCACGCCGGGCCTCGCGAAGCGGCACGATGACGCGACGGCGGCGTGGGTCTCCTGGTGATCAGGCGCGGACGGATGACGTCCGACGGTCACTCCCGCGTCGAGCCGCCGTCCTGCCCGGTGAGACCGTGGGCCTCCTCCTGGCCGAAGCCGATCACGATGTACCTGCCGTTGGCGTAGCTGACCACGGGCCGCCGGAGCGTCTCACCCACCCTGCGGGCGACCCCCTGGAACAGCTCCACCATCTCCGGGGTGTCGGCGCTCACCCTGAACCGTCCGTTGGCGACGAGTTGCTGAGCGACGAGGGTGGCGAAGTTCGCCTCGGCCCGGGCCTTCTCCTCCGCGCTGAGAGGGGTGCGCCCGGTCGCGAGCCGCGTGGTCGAAGGGTGGGTCACCGCTGATCTCCTCGAGGTTGAGTCCTTCCAGGATGTCACCCGCACCTCCTTTGAACCACTTTCGGCCGACCGGTACACGGACGTCCGCATGCGTCAGCCCGGCGCCCGGAGGATCGACGGACCGCGGCGGTACTCCGCCGGCCGGCGAGGTCGGCACGGTGGACGCGTCTGACTACGTATTTCTACCGACACTACGTAGTTCAACGGATGTTCCCCGGCACAAGCAGACTCATTCTGATTTCGGCCCTGGGCCGGAGGCGATGCCGTGGTCCGGGGTTTCGGCTCTGCTGGATCGATCAGTGAGGAATCGCCATGCCCCAGGCTGGTTCTGTCGACGCGCGGTCACCTGTCCCCGGTTCACCGGCTCAGGACACGGCGGCCGTGCTGCCACCGCACTGGTGGGCGGCGGGCCTCACGTTGGCGGAGCGGCTCCGGCTGTCCGGACAGCCCGCGCGACCGGCGCAGGACGAGCGCCTGGAGCGGGCACGGCGCAGGCTGGGGCGCTGGAGGGAATCTCCCGGGCTGGGGAAGGACGGCTACTTCGCCAGGCTGCTGGACGAACGTGGACTGGACACCGACAGGCTGCTCGCGCTGCTCGCGGAGGACCCGAGGGACCTCGCCGACCGGGCGGCGCCGACGACGGGCCGACCGGCCTGGGCCGAGACGGTCGAGGCGGTGCTCCGCGCGATGCCCGCCGAGTCCGCGATGCGTCCCGAGGAGATTCCTCCGTCGGATGAGGAGTCGGCCTGGCAGCTCGGCTTCATGAAGATCGTCTCCCCGTTCCTCCGCGTCGCCGTCGGCCGCCTCGTCGCCGCCGTGCATGACGACGGAATGGACGATCTGGTCGACGTGCACCATCTGAGCCATCAGCTGGCCACGCAACTGGGGCAGCAACTGACCACGCTGGCAGGCCGCACGCTGGTTCTGGAGCTGAACGTGATGCGCGTCACCGATCGGCTGCGCGGCGAGACGGCGCGGGAACGGTTCTGGTCCTTTGTCGAGCACTACTCCACCAGGGACGCGCTGGCGGGCTTGATGTCCGAGTACGTGGTCCTGGCGCGGCTGCTCGCCCAGGCCTGCGACCAGGCGGTGGAGGCGTACCACGAGCTGCTGGTCAGGCTGGCCGAAGACCGTGCCGAGATCGTCACCTCGGTGCTCGGCGGCGAGGATCCCGGCCGTCTGGTGGAGGTGCACATGGGCGGGACCGGCGACCTGCACCAGGGCGGTCGGTCGGTGGGGCTGCTGCGGTTCGCCGACGGTGCCCGCCTGGTGTACAAGCCGCGTCCGCTGGCGGTGCACCGGCACGTGAACGACGTGATCCGCTGGCTGGACGAGCGCCTTCCGGGCTACGGCCTGCGGTCCCTCGTCGTCGTGGACCGCGGCCGGTACGGCTGGGTGGAGTTCGTCGAGCACAGCCCCTGCGAGAACGTCGACGGGGCCCGCTTGTTCTACCGCCGCCAAGGCGCCCTGCTGGCACTGCTCTACGCCCTCGACGGAGCCGACTTCCACTACGAGAACCTCATCGCGAACGGGGACCAGCCGGTCCTGGTGGACCTCGAGGCGGTGTTCCACCCGAGAGTTCCGCGCCCTTCGGGGCTGGACTGGATGAACGGCGACCCGGCCGTCTCCGTGCTGACGGAGTCCGTTTCCCGTATCGGGTTGCTGCCGTCCGTCCTGTGGGGCGAGGACGGCGACGCCATCGACATGGGCGGGGTGGGGGGCGACGCGGGACAGCCGCTGCCGTTCAAGGTCGTCGGCTGGGGCGGCTCCGGGACCGACGAGATGCACCTCACCCGCGAGAACATCCTCTTCCCCGGCAGCCAGAACCGCCCGAGCGTCGACGGCCACGTGGTCAACCCCGCGCACTTCGTGAGCGAGCTGATCTCCGGGTTCCGGGACGGGTACGAGGCCATCGTCGCCCACCGTTCCGAGCTGGTCGGCCCCGGCGGCCTGCTGGAACGCTTCGCCGACGACGAGATCCGCGTGGTGATGCGGGCGACCCGGCTCTACGGAACGCTGCTCTTGGAGTCCACCCATCCGGATGTGCTGCGCGACGCCCTCGACCGTGAGCGCGTCTTCGACTTCCTCTGGGGGTTCGCGGCCGACGATCCGATCCGTCGCCCGCTGGTGCCCGTCGAGAGCGAGGAGCTGTGGTCGGGGGACATCCCGATGTTCACCACCCGCCCGGCGACGCGAGACCTGTGGAACGGCCGGGGCGTGAGAATGCCCGGCGTGCTGGACCACGACAGTCTGACGCACGCGATGGACAAGGTCCGGGCGATGGGGGCGCGCGACCGGGCCCAGCAGGAGTGGATCATCGAGGCGTCGATGGCGACCCGCCCCGACCAGGCCGCCCTCGTCGGCGCCGGCCCGGTTCCGGTTCCGGTTGAGCCGGCCGTTCCCCCGTCTCCCGTGGCGCTCGACCACGAGCGTGTCCTCGCCGCCGTGCGAGGCATCGCGGACCAGGTGGCCGCGATCGCGCACGCCGACGGCTCGCGGGTGAACTGGCTCGGCATCGATCTCATTCAGGAATCCCAGTGGATGGTCAATCCGCTACGGCTCGACCTCTACAGCGGGATTCCCGGTGTCGCGTTGTTCCTGGCCCAGGCCGCGTCCGTCCTCGGTGACGATCGCTACGCCGACCTGGCCCGCCGCGCCCTGACACCGTTGCCGGAGATCGTCGACTCTGTCGTGAACGCACCGGCCGGTACCCCCATGACGACGTGCGGCCCGTTCTCCGGATACGGCGGTCTGGCGTACGCGCTCACGCACCTGACGCGGGAACTCGGCGACCCCTCCCTGGGAGACGCGATCGAACCGCTGGTGACCTCACTGACCGAATCCATCCCGATCGACGAGATGTTCGACGTCATCGGCGGCTCCGCCGGCGCTCTCTGCGCGTTGCTGGCCGTACACGAGGCGACGGGGCTGCCCGTCGCCCTACGGCTGGCACGCGCGTGCGCCGACCGCCTGGTCGAGACCGCTCGACCGCAACGGCGAGGTGTCGCCTGGCCGGGCGCGATATCGTCCTCCCTGCCCCTCACCGGCTTCTCGCACGGGGGCGCCGGCATCGGCTGGGCGCTGTCACGCTTCGCCGCGACGCCGGACGGCGCCACGGCGGGTGCGCGCTACGCCGAGACCGCGCGTGCCGCCTTCGCCTACGAACGTGACCTGTACGACCCGCGCGTCCGCAACTGGCCCGATTATCGGGACATTCCCGGAGAACGCGCCGACGACACGGCGCCCGCTTCCATGCAGGCGTGGTGTCACGGCGCGCCGGGCATCGGCCTGGCCCGCGCCGACCTGCTGCGGCGGGGGGTCGCCGACGGTCTCGCGGCCGACGCCCAGGCGCTGACGGCCGATCTCGATCTCGCGCTGGCATCGTTCCTGGCCAGTCCGGCGGCGCTGGGCGGGCACAGCCTCTGCCACGGGGAACTCGGCAACCTCGAACTGGTCACCACGATGATCGCCGCCGGCCGTACCGACCTGGTCGAAGCGCGCGACCGTCGCCTCGGGGTGGTGCTGGACCAGCTCGAATCCGGCCCGCGTTGCGGCACACCTGCCGGAGTGCCCACTCCCGGCCTGATGAGCGGGCTCGCCGGCATCGGGCACGGCCTGCTGCGCCACGCCTTCCCTGACCGGGTGCCGTCGGTGCTCCTCCTTGAACCGCCGATCGGCTGATCCCGCGCCGCCTGCCGTGCCGCCGTTGCCGTCGTCCCGCGTTTCCTCCGAGGAGAAGCCGTGCGCCACCGTGTTCCCGTCCGCCTCCAGATGACCCGTACCGAGTGCGGCGCGGCATGCCTCGCCATGGTGCTCAGCTACCACGGCAGGGACACGTCGGTCTCCGGGTGCCGGGACCTGCTCGATCCCGGCCGCGACGGCGTCTCGCCGGCGAGTCTCGTCGCGGCGGCCGAACAGCACGGGATGCGGGCCACCGTGGAGCGCGTCGAGGACCTGCTCGCGACGCCGCTGGAGAACCCCGTCATCGCCTACTGGGAGAAGCACCACTACGTCGTGGTGGAGCGGGCCGGCCGGACCCGGGTACGCGTCGTCGATCCCGCGAAAGGACGGCGCTCCCTCTCCCGCGAGGAGTTCGCCGAGCAGTACGGCGGGGTTGTGATCGATGCCCGGCCCGGAGAGGACTTCGTCCGGCGCCACACCCCGCTGCGGCGGAGAATGCTCATGCGATACCTGCGCGAGTTCATCGGCGTGGCCGGCGGGCGCCGCATCCTGCTCGGCATCCTGCTCCTGGCCGCCGCCCTGCAGGTGCTCGGGCTGTCGCTGCCGTTGGCCACCAAGGTGGTCGTCGACCATCTGGTGCCCGACGGACGCCACGACCTGCTCGGGGTGCTGGGCGCCGCGGTCCTCGGGATCACCGTCATGCAGGGAGCGCTGAGCGTCCTCCGGTCCCGGATGCTGCTCAGGCTCCGGGCGCTCGCGGACGAACAGCTGACCGGCCGGTTCGTCACCCACCTGTTACGCCTGCCGCTCGGCTTCTTCCTTCAGCGAAGCCGGGGAGACCTGTTGATGCGGCTCAGCAGCGTGTCGACGGGCCGGGAGGCGGTCACCCAGCACGCGCTGACGATGTGCCTGGACGGGCTGCTGCTCATCGTGTACGTCACGACCCTCACCTTTATCAGCCCCTGGTACGTATTGATCGTCGGCACGCTCGCGGCCCTGCAGATCTGCCTGATGCTCAGCTCTTACAACCGGGTGAGCGTCCTCACGCAGCGGGAGCTGACCGCCCGCGCCGAGGAGCAGGGCTACCTGATCGAGGCGCTCCAGGCGATGCTTCCGGTCAAAGCCAACGGGGTGGAGACGCAGGCGCGGCGGCGCTGGCACGAGCTGTTCGGCGCCTACCAGGTGGCCATGCTGCGCCGAGGCCGGGCCACCTCCTGGTTCGAGGGCGGCCAGACGGCGCTGTCCATGCTCGCTCCCCTCTCCCTGCTGTGGTGCGGTGTGTGGCTGGTGCTGAGCGGTCAGATGTCCCTGGGCTCCATGCTCGCCGCCAACACGCTGGCCATGTCGGTGCTCTCGCCGTTGATGGCGTTCGTGGGCGTCATCCAGCTTCTCTCCATGCTTCGCGGCCAGATCGAGCGCATCTACGACGTGTTCGACTCGGCGCCCGAGGCCAGCGGTGACCAGTTGCTCCCCGGCGGCAGGCCGGTCTCCGTACAGGCGCGCGACGTCACCTTCCGGTACGCGCCGGAGTCGCCGCCCGTGGTCAGGAGCGTGTCGTTCACCGTGCCCGCCGGGGCCAAGCTCGGCGTCGTCGGGCGTACCGGTTCAGGGAAGAGCACGCTGGCCCTGCTGGTACTCGGCCTGCTGCGGGCCGAGGCGGGCACGATCCGCCACGACGGCATCGCCGTCGACGACCTCGACGTCGGCGAGCTGCGCCGTGGATGCGGCGCGGTGCTTCAGGAGCTGTCCCTGTTCAACGGCACGATCCGCGACAACATCACGCTCGGCAGCCCGGATGCCACGGACGCCGACGTCGCCGACGCCGCCACCATGGCGGGACTGCACGAGGACGTCCTGCGCCTGCCCATGGGGTATCGGACCACCGTCGGCGAAGGCGGGGCATCGCTGTCGGCGGGGCAGCGCCAGCGCGTGGCGCTCGCCCGTGCGCTGGTCCACAGGCCCAGGCTGCTCATCCTCGACGAGGCGACGAGCCACCTCGACCCCGAGACCGAACGGCGCGTCGACGCGGCGCTGTCGGCGCTGCGGGTGACCAGGATCGTCATCTCGCATCGGCTCAGCGCCATCCGGAACGCCGACGAGATCGTGGTCATGCGGGAAGGCCGGGTGGCCGAGCGCGGGAAACACGAGGAACTGGTGAACAGGCCCGGCGTCTACCACGAGCTTTTCGCCGATGTGACCACCTTCGAGAACGCCGGAGTCGCGCACCCGGCTCTCCCCTAGCTGCGCGGCGCCCGTCGCGCGACATGAAAGCACCACCCACCGTAGAAAGGAACCCTCCATGTCGATGGAAGAAGCCCGAGACCTGGTCCGGTCCTGGAAGGACCCCGACTTCCGCGAGGACGGCGTGGAACACCCTTCCGGCGACATCAGCTTCACGCTGATGGGCGCGGAAGGCGCCGACAGCACCCCGGTGTGCACGGTGACCATCGCCACCGGATTGGCGAGCTGCTGGCCGTGGTGTGCCGAAACGGCCGGCATCTGCACGGTCGCGGGATGCAAGCCCAACCTTCCGCCCATCTGGGCCTGATCCGTCGTCCCCGGCAGGCGCCGTACCGAACTTGCCTGACGGGTCACGCCTCGTCCGACCGCATCACGCCGACCCGCGCGTGACACCTGGTCAGGCCCGGGAGCCCGACGAGAAGGTAGTGATCAGGTAGAACGTGTGGGTGGCGGCCGGGCCGCCACCCACACCACCGGGCGCGAACGGTGGAGGACCCGCATCGAGCCGGCGAACGCGAACCCCGCATGGAGGCGTCGAGGGTTCTGCCGTCGTCGTAGGCTTTGGCGGCAATCTCCACTTCTCGCTTTCAGGGGCGCCGATGAGCGTGAGCGCGCAATCCCATCAAACATGGCGTGAGGTGCGCCGCCACCTCAACGGGCATCGTCATGGGCTCGCACGGGCCGCGGACCGGCTCTACCCATCCACCACGAGCCGATGCAGCGGCTGGCACGGCGGTCCTCGAACTCGTCTGGAAGCACCGCCAAACCCTCACCCTCACGCTCTGACCAGGGCATATGCAAACCAGTCCTGATCCGCTACCGCATAGGCCAGGCTGTCTCACCATGGTCCTTGACGCATGGAACTCTCTTCGCGGGAACCGGAACAGCCACGGAGGGAGGTACGACAATGCGTACGGCGGACAATCGCGCGGCAGGGAACACGAGTGTTCTCGCAAGGCTTCCCCGCCCTCCCGGCTCCGGGCACTCGTAACACAATATTGTGGATGTGGCGTGACCGGCGAGGGAAGCATAAATCCCTCCCCCTCAGCACTGTGTCCGACCGTGTAACCACCCCCGCGCGGGGATGGTCCCACCACGAGCCTGGGCACCACCACGGTGGTCCGGTGCTCCCCGCGCCCGCGGGGAGCACCGGGTAATCGCGCCGTCCCCTGCCCGCCCGAGCCGGTCAGGATCCTCCGCGCGCACCTCACCGCGTTCCCGCCCGCCAGGGACGGCCGGCTGTTCATCGGGATCAACGGCGGGGATCTGCCCACCATCACCTACCGGCGAGCGTGGGACAGGGCTCGCGTCACAACGCTGACCGAGACCGAGTACGCCTCGCCGCTCGGCAAGCGCATCTACGACCTCCGGCACGCCTGTCTGTCCACGTGGCTCAATGCCGGGGTGCCCGTGACTCAGGTCGCCCACTGGGCCGGACACAGCGTGGACGTACTGCTGAAGATCTACGCCAAGTGCATCGTGGGCCAGGACGAAGCAGCCAAGCGCCGCATCTCCGACGCCCTGGAAGGCCGATGATCTCTCGCAAACTTCGGCACGTATTCAGCACGATCAACCGCCAGGCACCGGTGACAGCCGTTGACAGCCGGACGAGACGAAAGCGCCCCCGGCTGCGAACACGCAGGTCAAGGACGCTTTCCAGTGCGGTCACGGAGGGTAGGGCGGGCGGGACTCGAACCCGCGACCCAGGGATTATGAGTCCCCTGCTCTAACCAGCTGAGCTACCGCCCCTCACACAATCCGTACTGCCGCATTCAACCAAACGCGCGACCCCTACGCACATTCGCCGGGCACTACGGGGTCAAGATGTGACCTTTGGCCGCGGAACCGGTGTTCGGAGGACTCGCTAACCTACCGAGGGGACACTGTTGAGGAGTGTTGGATCATGCGCGTTGTTGAAGCTTTCCGTGAGTCGTACGGTGCGGAGCCGCTGGGAGTGTGGCACGCCCCGGGGCGGGTCAACCTGATCGGCGAGCACACCGACTACAACGACGGGTTCGTGCTGCCGTTCGCGGTGCCGTGGGGGGTCACCGCGGCGATCGCGCCGCGCGAGGACGACGTCATCCGGCTGCGGTCGCTCCAGGCAGGAAGCCCTCTGACCATCGAGACGCTCGACCGGGCCGAGGGCTGGGCGCGTTATGTCGTCGGCGTGTTCTGGGTGCTTCGCGAGGCCGGTCATCCGGTCAGGGGCGCGGATCTCGTGATCGACGGGGACGTGCCTCAGGGGGCGGGCCTGTCGTCGAGCGCGGCGCTGGAGGTGGTCGTCGGGACCGCGCTCAACGAGCTCCACGACCTGGGCCTCAGCAAGATGGAGATCGCTCTCGCGGCGCAGAAGGCCGAGAACGACTTCGTGGGGGTGCCGTGCGGGATCATGGACCAGGCCGCGTCCGCGCTCGGTGAGCAGGGGAAGGCCCTGTTCATGGACTGCCGGAGCCTCGGCACCAGGAACGTCCCGTTCGACCTGGCGCAGCACGGCCTCCAGCTGCTGATCATCAATACCGGGGTGCACCACGACCTCGCCGACGGGCAGTACGCCCGCCGCCGTCAGGACTGCGAGAACGCCGCCAAGCACCTGGGGGTCGACGCGCTGCGCGACGTCACCGACCTGACGGGCGCCCTCGCGAAGCTGAGCGGCGACGAACGCAAGCGCACCCAGCACGTGGTGACGGAGAACCACCGGGTCGAGGCGCTGATCGGGATGCTGCGGGCGGGGGCGGTACGGGAGATCGGTGGGCTGCTGAACGCCTCCCACCTGTCGCTGCGCGACCAGTACGAGGTGTCCTGCGCCGAGCTGGACGTGGCCGTGGAGTCGGCGCTCCGGGGCCGGGCCCGGGGGGCGCGGATGACCGGCGGAGGGTTCGGCGGGTCGGCCATCGCGCTGGTCGACGACGACCGGGTGGAGGCCGTACGGGAGTCGGTGACCCGGGCCTACGCCGAGCGCGGCTGGGCAGCGCCGGAGATCTACCCCGCGACCCCCGCGGCGGGAGCGCGGCGCCTGGTCTGACCCGGCCCCGGCCCGTCGCGGCGGCCCCGCCGGCGACCTCCCGCCTCGGGATCATGTTCCCTGCCCGGCGTCCGCCACCTCCGTCAGGGCCCGGCGAACGCCGGCCAGGGCGTCGAGGCGATCACCTCACGGGTGTGACCCACGCTTCCGGTGGACGCCGGTTCGGGCATCACGGGTACGGTCGCCCTCCCGTCAGCGCTCGACCGGCGCCAACGTGGGCACCGCACCGAGCAATTCCCGGGTGTAGTCGTGCCGGGGGATGAAGAACACCTCGTCCACGTGTCCCTCCTCCACGACCCGTCCCCGGCGCATGACCAGGACCTGGTCGCTGATGTGGTGCACCACTCCCAGGTCGTGGGAGATGAAGATCAGCGCGGTGCCGTCGGCCGACTGGATCTCCGCGAGCAGGTCGAGCACCTGGGCCTGGACCGACACGTCCAGCGCGGAGACCGGTTCGTCGCAGACGAGCACGTCGGGCCGGGGGGCGAGGGCCCTGGCGATGGCCACCCTCTGGCGCTGGCCGCCGGAGAGACCCCGGGGGTGCCGGTCGGCGAGGTCGGGCGCGAGTCCCACCCGGCCCAGCAGCTCGATCACCCGGGCCTTCCTGTCCGAGGAGGAGCCTTCGAGGGGTTCGGCGATCAGGCGGCCGACGGTGTAGCGGGGGTCGAAGGAGCCGAGCGGGTTCTGGGAGATGATCTGGATGCCGGAGCGGCGGGAGCGGCGTCCGCGCTCGGGGATGCCCGACCAGGGGGCGCCGTTCAGCCGCACCTCGCCGGAGAGGGGCGCGAGCAGGCCCAGCACGAGCCGGGCGACGGTCGTCTTGCCCGAACCCGACTCTCCCACGATGCCCACGGTCTCGCCCCGGTGGACCTCGAAGGAGACGTCGTCCACCACCCGGCGGGAGCCGTACGCCGCGGACAGGTGAGAGACCTCCACGACCGGCGAGCCGTCGTCGACCCGCCGCTCGGGCAGCGGGGCGCGCAGCGACACGCCTCCGGCGATCGCGGACAGGCGGGTGCCGCGCGAGGCGGCCGAGGGGACGGCGGCCAGCAACAGCCTGGTGTAGTCGTGCGCGGGCTCGGACAGCACCCGGGCGGGCGGCCCCTCCTCGACGATCACACCGTCCTTCATGACCAGCACGCGGTCGGCGATGGAGGAGACCACGGCCAGGTCGTGGCTGATCAGGAGCAGGGCGGTGCCCTCCGCTCTGCGGGCGGCGAGCAGGCGCAGGATCTGGGCCTGCACGGTGACGTCGAGCGCGGTCGTCGGCTCGTCGGCGATGATCAGCGGGGGGTCGGCGGCGATGGCCGAGGCGATCAGGGCGCGCTGGCGCAGCCCTCCGGAGAGCTGGTGGGCGTACTGCCGGGCGCGCGCCTCCGGCTCCGGCACGCCGACCGCGTCGAGCAGCTCGATCACCCTCGCCCTGCGTTCGGCGCGGGGCACGACGTCATGGGTGGCGAGCACCTCGGCGATCTCGTCGCCGATCGTGCGGAGCGGGTCGAGCGACAGGAGCGCGTCCTGCAGCACCAGCCCCGCGAACCGGCCGCGCAACCGCCGCCAGTCCCGCCGCCCGAACCGGAGCGCGTCCTGTCCCCTCACCGCGAATCCGCTCGCGGTCACCGTCCCGCCGGGACCGGTCAGCCCCACCAGGGTCCTGGCCGTGACACTCTTGCCCGAACCGGACTCCCCGACGATCGCCACGCACTCGCCCGGCGCGATCGACAGGCTCACCCCCCGCACGGCCTCCACGCCGGCCTTGGGGAAGGTGATCCGCAGATCCTCGACCTCGACCAGGCTCATGGGTTTCTCCCTTCGAAACGGCGTTGCAGCCGACGCCCGGCCAGCGTCAGGCTGATGACGGTCAGCGTGACGGCGAGGCCGGGAAAGAGGGCCGTCCACGGGGCGACGCGCAGATAGTCGCGGGCCTCGGACAGCATCGAGCCCCATTCGGGGCTGGGCGGCTGCGGGCCCATGCCGAGGAAGCTGAGCCCCGAGGTGGCGATGACGGCGGTGCCCATGCCGATCGTGGCGAGCACCGGCAGCGGACCCAGCACGTTGGGCAGGACGTGCCGCAGGACCAGCACCGGCCGGGACAGTCCGAAGGTGACCGCCTGCTCGACGTAGCCGGACCTGCGGACCACGAACGTCTGTGCCCTGACCACGCGGGCGTAGTTCGGGATCTGAGCCACGCCGATCGCGAGGATGACGTTGCCGGTGCCGGGACCGGTGATCGCGATGACCATGAGGGCGAGCAGCAGTTCGGGGAAGGTGGCCAGGACGTCGAACAACCGGCTGAGCAGTTCGTCGAGGTATCGGGGGAACAGTCCGGCCAGGATGCCCAGGAGCGTGCCGGCGCCGGTGGCGAGCAGGATCGCCGCCGCGCCGATGCTCAGCGAGTGCCCCGCGCCGTGGACGACGCGGGCCAGCACGTCCCGGCCGAGATGGTCGGTGCCGAACCAGTGCCCGGCGCCCGGCCCCGCGAGCGCGTGCAGCGGATCGGCGGCCAGCGGATCCACCCCGGTCAGCAGGCCCGGGGCCAGGGCGGCGACCGCGGCGACGGCCAGGAACAGCAGCGGGAGGATCAGCCCGGGAGCCGCGCCGTGGCCGCGCGTGGCCGGGGTGGGAGCGGCGGAGACGATCCGCGGCGTCTCGGTGACCGTCGTCATCGGCTTCTCCTCAGGCGGCTTCTCCTCGGGCGGGTTCTCCACGACCTGGACATCCTGGGACGGGGTGTCATCGGCTTCTCCTCAGGCGGGGGTCGATCGCGAGGTAGGCGAGGTCGACGATCGTGCTGACCGTCACGTAGGCGAGCGCGGACAGCAGCACGACCGCCATCACCACGGGCATGTCCTTTCCCGTCACCGCGGAGACGGTGACCTGGCCGAGTCCCGGACGGCCGAAGACGGCCTCGATGATGATCGCGCCGCCGAGCAGGACGCCGGTGAACCAGCCGACGAGGGTGACGGCGGGGAGCAGCGCGTGCCGCAGGGCGTGCCGGACGACGAGCCGCCACTCGGTGATGCCCCGCGAGCGCGCGGTCACCGCGAACGGCTCCTCCAGCGCGCGTTCCAGGCCCTCGCGCAGCACCTGGCCGAGCACCCCGGAGATCTGCAGTCCCAGCGCGACGGCGGGCAGTACGAGCGAGACGAGGCCGCGGTCCCCGGAGACCGGGAACCAGCCCAGGGTGAAGGAGAACACGGCGAGCAGCAGGATCCCGATCAGGAACGGCGGCACCGAGACCACCACCAGCTCGGACAGGCCGACCAGGTCACCGAACCGGGACCTGCGCCCGGCGGTGGCGAGCGCGAGCACCAGGGCGAGCGCCACCCCGAAGGCCGCGGCGGCGAGCGCCAGCGAGACGGTCGGCCAGATCTGCGAGGACAGGACGTCGCCGACGCCGCGCTGCAGGAGGTAGGAGTGGCCGAGGTCGCCCCGGAGCAGCCGGGCCAGATAGTCGCCGTACTGCTCAAGGGCCGAACGGTCCAGCCCCCACTCGGCGATGATCTGCGCTCGCCGTTCAGGGGTGTCGAGGCCGTCGCCGATCAGCACGTCCACGGTGTCGCCCGGGGCGAACAGCAGGGCGACGTAGGCCGCCGTGGCGGCGGCCCAGAGCACGGCGAGGCCGGACCCGAGCCGCCGGACCACGGGGCCGAGCCACCCGGCGGCGGCCAGCCCCCGCCGCCGGGTGAGCAGGAGAGTGCTCACGTCCCGATCCGGACGTCGTAAGCACTGTTGGGGGTGCCGGAGACGGGCTCGAAGGTGACCCCGGTGACGCCCGCGCCGTGGGCGATCTGGTCGGCGGGCACGTAGAGCGGGAGCAGCAGGACCTCGTCGGCGACGGCGATCTTCTGCACCTTGGCGTAGAGCTCCTTGCGCTCGGCCGGGTCGGAGGTGGCCGACGCCTCGGCGAGCAGCCTGTCCAGCTCGGCGCTCTCGACGTGGGTGCGGTTGATCGCGGCGCCCTTCGGCAGGATCAGGTTGAGCGCCGCCCCGGCGTCGGTGTCGCCGCGCGAGTTCTCGAAGATCTCGTACTGGTCTTCCCTGTAGGCCTTCTGCGCGGTGCCGTCGTCGACGAGCTTGACCTGGAAGTCGATGCCCGCGCTCTGTTTCACCGCCGCCTGGATCGCCTGGGCGAGGACGTCGCGGCGGTCCCTGACGTACGGGGCCGAGGACACCGACCGTACGCTCAGCCGTTTGCCGTCCTTGACCCGGAAGCCCTCGCCGTCGCGCTGGTTCCAGCCCGCCTCGTCGAGCAGCCTGTTGGCCCGCGCGGGGTCGTCGCCGAAGGTGTTCTCCAGTGAGGCGTCGTAGAACGCCGGGCTGCCCTGGCCGACGATGCTCCAGGCCCGCTTGGCGGTGCCCTGGTAGACCGCGTTGAGCACGGCGTCCACGTCGACGGCGTCCCGGAAAGCCTCGCGCACCCGCTTGTCGTCGAAGGGCGCGTGCGAGAGGTTGAAGTAGTAGGAGAACGCGCTTCCCGAGTTGAGGCTGGTCTCCAGTCGCAGCCCCGGGTCGCTCTTGATGAGGCCGACCTCGGTGGCGGGCACGCCCTCGATGACCTGGACCTGTCCCGAGGTCAGCGCGCCGACCCGGACCGCCGCCTCGGGCAGGAAGCGGTAGGTCAGCTCGGCCAGGTAGGCCGGCCCCTGGTGCCCCGCGCTCGGGGGCGCCCAGTCGTAGTCCGGGTTGCGCCTGTAGTGGACCTCCTGACCCGGCGTGAAGCGGTCGAGGATGAACGGCCCGGTGCCGACCACATCGGTCCCGCCGGCCTTGAGGTCCTTGGCGTTCTTCAGCGACCTGGGCGAGACCTGACCGGCCGGCGGTGAGGCCAGGAAGTCCAGGAAGATCCCGTCGGGGGTCTTCAGCGTGACCTTCAGGGTGTACGGGCCGGTCACCTCGGCCGAGCCGAAGTCGCGGAGCTGGATCGCCTTGACCGCGGGGTTGTAGCCCTCCGAGACGAGCTGGTCGAGGTTGGCCTTCACCGCCGCGGCGTCGAACCTCTCCCCGTCGTGGAAGGTCACGTCCTCGCGGAGCCGGAAGGTGTAGGTCAGGCCGTCCTCGGAGACCTCCCAGGACGTGGCCAGCCACGGCAGGAACTCGCCGTTCCTCCCCCGGGCGATCAGGTTGTCGAACTGGTTGTGCACCAGCAGCCGGGCCTTGTTCTGGCCCCACTGGTGCGGGTTGAAGGTGATCGGCTGCGTCTCCACGGCCCACACCAGCGACCCGCCGCCTCCCTCGCCGGCGGTCGCCGCCGGGGCCTCGGTCCCGCACGCCGCCAGCGTCAGCACCCCGGCCAGCGCCAGGGCGCCCCATCGCGATCTCACGAACATCTCCTCATCCGACGACTCCTTCGGTCCGGTCGATCCGGACGGCGACGGCTCATGCGACGTGACTGACCTGGGTGGCGACGGTCTCGGACAGCACGATCCGGGCGAGCGCGTCGGCGTGCCGGAACAGCGGGGCGTTGAATCCGGGCCGGGCGAACCCGGCGGTGGCCCGGCCGCCGACAACCCAGGGTCCGAAGGCGAACCTGCGGGGGTGCGGGACGTCGGAGCGATCCAGCAGGCGCCGGTCGGCGGGCCGTACCTTCAGCAGCCCGGCGGACTCGTCGACCTCGCCCCGGTCGCGGAGCGCGGTGATCAGCGGGTCGACGGCCCGGCTCACGCTGGGCGCGGGCAGCCGGGCCTCGATCAGGGTCGTGGCCTCCACGCCGCCGGGCACGCTGGGACTCTGCGCCCGCCATCGCCCGTCGCGGTGCCCCACCTGGAGATCGGCGCCGAGGAAGGTGACCACGCCGGCCCTCGCGAGGGCGCGCAGTTCCTCCAGCCGGGGACCGGGCGGGCCGCTGGCGATGTAGCTGAAGAAGCCGTGGAACCCGGGGTCGGAGACGCCCAGTTCGGCGAGGACGCCGTAGACGGAGAGCAGCCCGAGGATCATGGCGTGGTCGGCGCTGTGCGCGGGGTCGGACCGCCGGTCGAGGTCCGCCGTCAGGTAGCCGTGCATCCACTTCTGCAACCCCGCCGAGTCACCGAACCGGATCTTCTCCAGCGGCCGGTCCAGCCGGTCGAAGTCCAGCCGGTCCAGATGGCGGGGCACGGCCCGGCGGATCAGCCTCCGCATCGCGAGGCTGCCCCACTCCTCGGCGGCGAACGCCTCCTGGAACTCCTCCCAGCCCATCCGGGACCGCTGCGGGTGCGCGGTGATCAGCTCGTGGTAGTAGGCGAAGGCCAGCTCCTTGCGGACCAGCGGCCACACGTCCCGGCGGAAGTTCCACGGCCCCTCGCCCAGCGCCTTCGCGGTGAGGAAGCGCGGCACCGGCGGGCGGGCGCCGCGGACCGGGTATCCGGTCTTGGAGTGGTACGGCACGCCGCGACGCGATCCCACGTGGAGCAGCGGCTCCCGCCCGCTGGGCAGGTAGACGAGCTCCTCGTCGTATTCACGGACGAACCGGCCGCCCCTGCCCGAGGTGAGCAGCACCATCAGGTCGACGAAGGCCAGCCCCATGCCGCGCACGATCACCGGTTCTCCCGCGGGGATCCCGTCCAGATCGAGGTCGGCCGCGTAGCCGGTGGGAAGGTAGCGCAGCCCACCGCCCACACCGCCCGCGGCGAGGGCGGCCAGCGACCGCTCCTCCCCGGTCGGGGTCACATCGCCGTGCCCCTGGGCCAGGATCACGGCGTCCACCTCGATCGTCCGGCCGTTCTCCAGCGTCACCGCCTGGCCGCCGGGGACGTCGGCCAGATCGAGCGCGCGGGTCGCGTGCGTGTGGACGCGGACGCCGCGCGGAGCCGTCCTCACCGCGTGCTGGAAGACATGGGACAGGTAGGCGTTCTGGACCGGGCGGGGAGCGAACAGCCCCGGGTCGCGGCCGAGCCAGTCGGCGAGGGAGGGGCCGGGGCGGATCGGGCCCTCGCACTGGACCGACTCGTCGGTGAACAGCGTCACGTCGGCGGCGACGGAGTTCATCCAGAGCAGTCCGGGCTGCCTCTCACGCCAGATCCGGCCGCCGCCCGGCGGGTAGGGGTCGATCACGTGGATGTCCAGGGACGGCCAGCTCAGCAGTTCGGGCGCGTTGGCGCAGATCCGCTCCACCAGGCAGGTGCCGGTCGGCCCCGCGCCGACGACGGCGACCGCGCTCACGAGGTCCCCTCCCTCGACGGAGCGAGGACCGCGAAGGCCCCGCGCCCGTTCATACGGCGGCTCCGTGATGGGACCGGTCCCGGTCGGCGTGGAACGGCTGGACCGGGATCCGCCAGGGGCCGGTCTCCCCCGCCGGGGAGGAGATCACGTTCTCCCGGAAGGCGGGGGGCCGACAGAGATTCCCGGCGTGGGCCCGCGGGGGCGTCCCGATCCGTCCCCGGAAGGGGTGGCGGGGACCGGGGCGGTCACCCCGCCGGTGGCGGCCGTAGGTGCCGAGGTCGACGGGGCCGGCGTGGTCGAGCGTGGTCTCGGACATGTGGCGCTCCCAGGCATGTCTCGGCAACCCCGTTGAGGGGTTCGCGCTTGCGGCACGCCCACCGTGCCGCCAGGTCTCTCCCCGGAGGCACCCCGCCGCGATGCGAGGGTTGCCGGTCAGCCGGCCGGGGCTTGCACTGACGCTCTTAACCTAGTTAGAAGGTAGGAAATACATAGATCTCTGTCAAGGTTTACAGTCGGGGGATGTCACCAGAGATCGTGAACGTGGTCTATCGCAAGTACGACGGGTCACTGCACTGGCACCACCCCAGCCTGCTCCTCGGCGAGGACGAGCACGGCGTGTGGATCGGATGCGAGGTGGGCTCCAGCGCCCGCAAGGGCAACGGGCCGCCGGTCCCCTGGCGCTACGCGTGCGTGATGCTCTTCCCCCGGGACGACTGGTGGACGGCCTCCTTCAACGCCTCCCCGCACAAGGTCGAGATCTACTGCGACATCTCAACGGTGCCCCGGTGGAGCGACGGCGAGGTGACCATGGTCGACCTGGACCTCGACGTGATCCGCATGCGCGACGGCAGGATCATCCTGGACGACGAGGACGAGTTCGAGGAGCACCAGGTCCGCTACGCCTATCCCCCCGACGTCATCGAGAACGCCCGCGCCTCCGCGGCCCGGCTGATGAAGGCGGTCGGCACCCGCGCCGCCCCCTTCGGGGCCGCTCCCCACTGGCTCTCCCAGATGACCTGAGCCGACCCGCCGCCTGCGGCCCGGCCACCCGGCGCCACCCGCCGACCGCGGCCCGCCCCGTCGCCCCACGCTCCCGCGGCGCTCACGGCCGATCGCCGCGATGCCCCTCACCTTCGCCGCGTCCACCGTGCTCACTGTGTCCACCGCGGACCCGGCCGGCTCGCCGCCGCGCGAACCGGCCGGGCGGTCTACAACGGTTCACCGCGGTCTACAGCGGCGGGAAGCCGGGGGCGCGGCGCTCCAGGAAGCTGGCGACGCCCTCGGTGAAGTCGGGCCGGGAGAAGGCCTCCAGCATCTGACGCGACGCCGCGGACTCCGACGACTCCAGGCTCTGACTCCAGTCGCCCCAGATCTGGCGTTTGATCACGGCCATCGACGCCGGCGAGCTGTAGGCGGCCAGCTCGCGAGCGTAGGCCACGGTCTCCTCCAGCAGGCTCTCGCGAGGCAGCGACCGGTTGACCAGACCCAGCTCGTAGGCCTCGGCCCCGGAGAAGGTGCGGCCCGACAGCAGCAGATCCATGGCCTTGGCATGGCCGATGAGCCTGGGCAGGATCCACGAGATCCCGTACTCGGCGATCAGGCCGCGCCGGGCGAAGGCGGTGGTCCACTTCGCCTCGTCGGCGGTGAAGATCAGGTCGCACACCAGGGCGTGGAGCATGCCGAGCCCGGCGCAGGCGCCGTTGACCGCGGCGATGATCGGCTTGCGAATCGTGGTCGGGAAGGTGTTGGGGCGCTTGTCCGGCTCGCCGTCGTAGGAGCCGTCCTGGAGGGCGCTGAGCGTCCGGAAGTCCGCCCCGGCGCAGAAGCCCTTCCCCGCTCCGGTGACGACGATCACCCGGACCTCGGGGTTCAGCTCCGCCTCGGCCAGCCGGTCGAAGTAACGCCGCCCCAGCTCGTCGGTCCAGGCGTTGAGCCGGTCCGGCCGGTTGAACGTCAGCGTCAGCACGCCCCGATCGATCGACGACAGCACCAGGTCGACCATCCCGCCTCCCTCCCTACAGGCCCCTTTCCCCGGGGACCCGCCGCACGAGAACTCCCCACGCGAGAGCCACAGAATATAGTTCTATACCTTTTCCCCCTCCGGCGACAGCGTGCGCGAGCGGGCCGGGTTCCCCGGTCCGGACAGCCGGGCCGGCCGGGCTTTCGTCCCGCGGTGCGGGCGGCCACGCGGCCGCCCGCACCTCTCAGACCGGTCCCGCGCCGTCGCCGTACGGCCTCACGTGCCCTGCCGTACGGCGACGGCGACCCCGGATGCGCCCCACTTCGAGGTGGGCCGTCACAGGCGTGACGTCACGGCGTCCCTCCCGGCTCACCCCCCGTCGCGCTCCAGTGACCGAGTCCTCGCTCCAGGGAGTCGGGGTGGTGGACGAAGCTCGGCGACAACTCCCTGTTCTCGTAGTAGCGGTGGAAGACCGGTGTGGTCGAGGCCGACATCGGCGGGACGATCCAGGTCCAGTCGGCCGGGCAGACCCGCCCCGCCTTCTCCTCGCGCTCCAGGTGGGTCAGGAAGTGCCTGGCCTCGGTGTGGTGGTCGGTCATGGTCACCCCGGCCCGCTCGAAGGAGTGCAGGACCGCCAGGTTCAGCTCCACCAGGGCGTAGTCGCGCCAGAGCGAGCGGTCGCTGTCGATGTCCAGGCCCAGCCTCCGGGCGATCAGGGGCATCAGGTCGTAGCGGTCGGTGTCGGCCAGGTTCCGGGCGCCGATCTCGGTGCCCATGTACCAGCCGTTGAACGGCGCCGCCCGGTAGCAGATCCCGCCGATCTCCAGGCACATGTTCGATATGGCCGGTACGGCGTGCCAGCGCAGCCCCAGTTGCTCGAACCAGGGGTGGGAGGGGTGCGACAGCGGGACCTCCAGCACGGCGTCCCCGGGAACCGTGGAGAGCAACGGGGGGCCGTCCCCCGTCGAGATCGCCAGGGGAAGCACGTCGAAGGGGCTGCCGGGACCGCCCGGCCAGCCGAGCTTGCCCAGCATCGTGGTGAAGTCGACGTAGCGGGGATCGCCGACGATCGAGCCGTCGTCCATCGCGTATCCGGCGTACCGGATCAGCTGCTCGTTCCAGATCCTCGGTCCCGGAACCCCGGGACGGTCCTGGGCGAACACCGTGATCGTCGGCCGGATCCTGCGGACGGGCGCCGCCTCCCGCAGATGGTTCACACATTCGACGGCGACGCCCTCGGGCGTGTTCACATGCCGCCGGTCGCGCACGCGCAGCGAGCGCCAGTACAACCGCCCGATGCATTTGCCGCTGTTGCGCCAGGCCACCTTGGCTCCGAAGGCCAGCTCGCCGGGTGTGTGCGTATAGGTTCCCGTCTTTGCGATCTCGGCCCGCACCTCCTGCAGGCGGGGCTTCACCGGCCCCGCCGCGGGGTTCTCCGCGTGGAACAACCTCAGGTACTCCTCGGCCTCCGCCTCGTCCACGCGCGGTGGCGCGTATCTCCGCTCAGGGACGCCGTGAACCGGCTCCGGCGTACGACGCCGAGACCTCCGCCAGGTCAGCACTGAAAACCACCCATATGTGGCTCACGGGCACGACGACCGTTCCGGGCGGCGAGGTGCCCTAAACGCAGTGGCCCTTACCCCACTGCGATCGTTGTGTTCCGCGGCCTCCGCATCTCGCGGCACTCTGCGTAAACAGGGTGACACGGTACGGCGTCTCTCATTTTCTGCGAATCACAGTGATTTGTCCGCAGAACTGACACCTGAAACGCCAAAGGCCCCGGGAGCTGCGCTCCCGGGGCCTTTCAGATGGCTCCCGCGATAGGACTCGAACCTATAACCTGCCGGTTAACAGCCGGCTGCTCTGCCGATTGAGCTACACGGGATTGCTCTTTGCGCTGGTCGGCCCGGGTTTTTTCCCCGTTCCTTGCTGCGCAGGAATAGATTAGCGCACTCCGCCCGTGTGTGTCGCATCGATACTCCGGGGTAGGTCGGAGACAACCGGCGAGCTGTGTGCGCTCAGCGGACAGGGTCCGGCCGAGCCGGCTGTGGAGGTGGAGATGCGTTATCGATTGATGTTCGGAGTGGGTCTCGCGGTGGGCTACGTCCTGGGTAGCCGCGCCGGACGGGAGCGTTACGAGCAACTCAAGCGGATGGCCCACCGGCTGTCCGACAATCCCAGCGTGCAGGAGGCCGCCGGCCTGGTGGGCGCCAAGGTCTCCAAGGCCACCGGCGTGGCGAAGGACAAGATGAGCGACGTGGCCAGACACCGCCTGCCGTTCATGCGCGACGGCGCCAACGGCTGGAAGGCCGATAAACACGACGACACGGGCACCGGCTGGCCTCAGGAACAGACGAACACCGGCGCCCCCTACTGAGCGCCCGAGCAGACCTCCGGAAGGCCCCCGCGGGGGCCTTCCGCGTGTCCGCGGGCCCGCCGGCCCGGTCACGGCCGCGCGGGCTCTCGAACTCTTCTCAGACGCCGAAGCTTCGGCGTGTCTCCTCCAGCGCCTGCTCGGCGAGGGCCCGCAGGCCGGGGTCGGCGGGATCCAGCCCGGGATCGAACACGAACTCCCAGACGAGCTGGTCGTCGTCGGCCTTCCTGGCCACCAGCAGCACTCCCCCGCGCGCGTCCAGCGGGGCGTACTGGTTGACCACGATCGAGGCCGTCACCCGCTCCCGCACGGCCTCGGGAATCCTGCCCGGCTCGGGGAGCATCGCCCGGTGCGACTGCCCGTTCGTGGTGACGACCGTCAGCCCCTCCTCGTCCCACGTGGCCCGACCCACCTCGAACCACGGCAGCCGGGCGCCGCCCATATAGAGCGCCCTGTCCGTGGCGATCACGTAGCCGTCCGGGCCCGCGGCGTAGGTGAGTGCCCGGTCGGGCGGCACGAGCGCCGCGCGGACCTCGGTCGGCATGCGGTTGAAGAGCTTCATGTCTCAACGGTATCCGCGAGCAGGTCGAGGGTGAGCGCGGCCGACCAGGAGAAGTCCCGGCTGCCCCTGCCGCTGCCGTCGAAGGGGTCGAAGCACTCGCGGAAGCCCGCCTGCCGTACCAGCCGCAGGGTGCCCGCGCCGAGCACCCGCGCCAGCCCCGTCTGGTCGTGCACGATCGCCGCCCGCCGCAGCAGCCAGTTGGTGTTCATCCAGGACGGCCCCCGCCAGTAACGGGATCGGTCGAACTGGGGGGCGCGGATCTCACAGCTCGGCACCGGGTAACCGACCGCGCCCATGAAGCGGGGCGACTCCAGCAGCCTCACCAGGTCCGCCACCCGCTCGGCGGGCAGCCCCGGATCGAGCATCGGCCCGAAGCAGCCGACCGTGCAGACGGGGCTGAGCCGCCCGCTGCGCAGGTCTCGGGTGTGAAAGACGCCGTCGGCCCAGAGGCGCTCCAGCAGCGCCCCACGGATCCGCTCGACCGCCTCCCGGTACGGTCGTGGATCGGCGCCCGCCAGCGGGGCCAGCTCGGCGAGCGCCTGGCAGGAGGCGAGCCAGATCCCGTTGAACATCGGGTCCTCGACCGCGAACGGGTGGTCCTGGCGCAGGTAGGTCGCGTCGTAGCCGGAGTCGCGGTAGCGCAGGGCCAGCGAGACGTAGCGGTCGTGGTGGCTGTCGGACTGGCGTTCGGGGAGTTCCTCACGCCGGTAGGCGTAGCGGACCTCGGGCAGGGCCTCCAGCGGGGCGTCCCATACGGGGCTGTCGTCCATCCCGGACTCCCACGGGTGCACGATCGCCGCCAGCCCTCCCCCTCCGAGGTCCCTGGCCGTGGCGAGGTAGTCGTGCTGGGCCGCCAGCATCGGGTAGAGCCGCCGGACGAGGGCGGCGGCCATCTCGCGGTCCGTCGTGTGCCGCCACATCCACCACAGGGCGAGGCCCTGCAGCGGCGGCTGGGTCAGCCCCGAGGTGAGCACCTCGTTGGGGGAGGCGGGGTGGTCCTGGGAGCGCCAGACGGACGGGCCGGGGAAGTAGACCTCCGTGGCGGCGGGGTGGAAGACGATGTGCGGCACCATCCCGGTGCGCCACTGTCCCGCCAGGAGGCTGAGCAGCTCGGTTCCCGCCCTGCGGGTGTCCCAGCGGGCCAGGCCGATCGCGACGAAGGTGGAGTCCCAGTTCCACTGATGGGGGTAGAGCCCGGGCGCGGGCACCGTGGCAGCCCCCGTCCAGTTCGCGTCGAGCACGGACCATGCCTCGCGCCCGAGCGCGGCGTCGTCTACCGCCGCCCGTGCCTCCATTTGTTCAGTCTGCGCTTCTATCGACCGGGATAACAGGGGTTGGTCCTCCGAGTGGCCCGGAGGGCGGCGTGGGCGTGGCCGCCGCCGTACCCACGTCCGGGCCCGGGACACCGCACCCACGTCCGGGCTCAGGACGCCGGGCCGGCGTCCCGGGCGTGCCGTCACGCCAGCAGTGCCGCTCCCCAGAACGATCCCGGGCTGACCCCGCCGGGACAGGCGAAGACACCCGATCCGACGTGCTGGATGTACTCGTTGAGCGTGTCCTTGGCCGCCAGGGCCCGCTGGATCGGGATGAAGCCCTTCTCCAGGTCACGCTGGTACGCGAGGAAGAACAGGCCCGCGTCCAGCCGTCCCAGGCCGTCGCTGCCGTCGGTGAAGGAGTATCCGCGGCGCAGGATCGTCGCCCCGCCCAGGGAGTCCGGGTGGGCCAGCCGTACGTGGGAGTCGATCGGGAGCTTGTCCAGGGCCACGGGATCGTGCTCGCGGGTGCCTCCGTAGGGGGCGCCCTCGCGCTTGGTGCGGCCGAAGATGTCCTCCTGTTCCTTCAGCGAGGTGCGGTCCCAGGTCTCGATGTGCATCCGGATCCGCCGGGCGACCAGGTAGGAGCCGCCGCGCATCCATTCGGGGCCCTCGTCCCCGACCCAGACGTGGGTGTCCAGTTTCTGCTCGTCGGTCGCCGCGATGTTGTTGGTGCCGTCCTTGAATCCCATGAGGTTGCGCGGGGTCTGCGCGTTGGGCGTGGTCGACGACGTCTTGCCGAAGCCGAGCTGGGACCACCGGATCGACGCCGCGCCGAAGCCCATGCGCACCATGTTCCGGATGGCGTGCACCGCGACCTGGGGGTCGTCCGCGCACGCCTGCACGCAGACGTCCCCACCGCTGCGGGCCGGGTCGAGCTTGTCCGCGGGAAAGTGCGGCAGTTCCTTGAGCCCCTCCGGCTTGGGCAGCTTCAGCTTGTCGAAGAACGAGGGGCCGAAGCCGACCGTCAGCGTGAGCCGCGAGGCGGGCAGCCCGATGGCCTCCCCCGTGTCGTCCGGCGGGGCCAGCTCCGCCCCGGTCGCCCCGCCGCCGACCTCTTTCGCCTCGGTCATCTGGACGGCCGCCGCCGTCCAGGCCTTCAACATCGCCACCACGTCCTCGCGGGAGTCGGTGCTCAGGTCGAAGGAGGCGAAGTGGAGCCGGTCCTGGACGGGGGTGGCGATCCCGGCCTGGTGGGAGCCGTGGAAGGCGATCGACTGGTCGGAGCCGGCGGCCAGGACCGATCTCGGCGCCTGCTCCGTCTGCCGCAGCAGGCCGGCTCCCGCCGCCACGACGGCTCCGCCGCCAACGGCGAGGCCCGCTCCGGTCAGGAGCCTGCGTCGGCTGAGCTCGGTCATCTCTCCCCCTCCGGGAAATGGATCAGTCTGCTGGAACCGCGACGGGACCGGAAATCGGCTCGGCGAGGGCGTCGACGACGCCTGCGAGTTTCTTGGACCGGTCTTCGGGCGGATTGATGTAGGAGACGGGAACCCCGCAGGCGGCGGCAGGACGGAAGACCGCGGGCATGGAGGCTCCTGCATAGTCAGTTAGGCGTCCCTAACTTAGCTTTCCCTAAGTTATAAGGCCAACAGACTCACCTTCGGGACGGTGTGATAGGCACCACTCTCATCACCCGGCCCCCGGCCCCCGGCCCTCCCGGATCCGGCCTCCTGACCTCCCCGCCTCCCGGCGCCCCGGCGCCCTCGGACGGGCCCGCGTGGAGCGGCGAAGGCCCCCGGTACAGGCCCCGGCGGAACGGCGAAGGCCCCCGGATCATGGATCCCCGGGGGCCTTCGCCATAAGGACTCTCGATTTTCCGTCGAGACGACGGACGCTCAGTCGAGGTAGTCGCGGAGCATCTGAGCTCTGGTCGGGTGGCGGAGTTTGGCCAGTGTCTTGGACTCGATCTGCCGGATCCGCTCCCTGGTCACGCCGAACTCGCGGCCGACCTCCTCCAACGTCCTCGGGTGGCCGTCGGCGAGGCCGAAGCGCAACTGGATGATGCGCTGTTCGCGCTCGGACAGCGTCGCGAGGATGTCGTCGAGCTGGTCCTGCAGCATGATGAAGGCCGCCGCCTCCATCGGCACGACCGCGTCCGCGTCTTCGATGAAGTCACCGAGGTCGGAGTCTTCCTCCCCGATCGGCGACTGCAGCGAGACCGGCTCCTGGGCGATGCGCTGGATCTCGATCACCCGATCGATCGGGAGATCCATCTCCAGTGCGATCTCCTCGGGCGCGGGCTCGCGACCGAGATCCTGATGGAGCTGACGCTGAACCCGGACCAGCTTGTTGATCGTTTCGACCATATGCACCGGAATGCGAATGGTGCGCGCCTGATCGGCGATGGCCCTGGTGATCGCCTGACGAATCCACCATGTGGCATATGTGGAGAACTTGTAACCCTTGGTGTAGTCGAATTTCTCGACCGCGCGGATGAGCCCCAGGTTGCCCTCCTGGATGAGATCCAGGAACAGCATCCCGCGTCCCACATATCTTTTGGCGATTGACACGACAAGCCGAAGATTGGCCTCAATCAGCCTCTGCTTGGCGCGCGTTCCCTGCCAGACGAGCTCTTTGAACTCCGGGAAGACCAGCCGCGACACGACGCTGGTCAGCTTGTCCTCCGCGAACAGCCCGGCTTCGATCGACTTGGCGAGCTCCACCTCCTCCTCGGCCGTGAGCAGGGGCACACGACCGATCTCCCGCAGGTAGATGCGGACCAGGTCGCTCGTCGGCGCCCGTTTCCCGACATCTTCCTCATCGGACCGGGTGGGCTCCTCGTCGCCCTGGGGCTCGAGGACCTCCACTCCGTGCTCGGCGAGCATCCGGACGACGCGTTCAAGCGCGTCGGACGGCAGCTCGGACTTGTCGAGAGCGGCGGCCACGTCATCAACCGTGACGCTTCCGCGCTCTCTTCCTTTCGTGACGAGGTCGGCCACCTGGTCTACCGATGGCGGCCCACTTGGCAGCACCGATGCACCCACGGGAGACAGTCTGCTGTATTAGTCCCCCTAAATGGCAGACCTATTTTTGTCACCGAAGGTAAGGCCGCGATCATTATCGGATCGAGACCTTATTAGGGTTTGGTCGAATCGACCTGCGGACATTAAAGCTAATTACGACATCAGCTTGTGGCGATGCGTTCCTTCAGTAACCGTCGCTGCTGCTCCAGCGCGACCAGTTCGCCGAACAGCCGGTTGTACTCCTGCTGTTCCTCGACCGGGTTGGTCCGCTGCATCCGTGACTTCAGCTGCTCGACCGCCCGCGCCACCGAGATGAGCTCCAGGGCCGCCAGCATGGCCGAGGCGTAGCGCTCCTCGTTCGCCAGGTCCGCCTGGAGCTCCTCCACCGCGAAGCGGGTGACCACCCCGCGCAGGACGTCGTCGGCCCCCGCGAGCAACCGGTCCACCCACTCGCGCCCGCCCTGCCCGGCCACCGCCATACCGCCAACGTCCACGATCAGCTTGTACAGCGCCGCGTGTTCGGCGAGCGTGAACGCCTCCGCGCCGAGCGCCTCGAAGCGGGGACCGAGCAGCGCCGGACGCTGCACGGCCAGTCTCAGCATCTCGGCCTCGGTCCGCACGGCGGGATCGGTGAGGTCGGCGACCTTCCGCGGCGCGGGGCGGCGCTGTGCCTGCGGCTGGGCGACGGCGGAGATCTCGGCGATGCGATCCATGACGAACCGCTCGTTGTTGAAGCCCAGCCAGCGGTCGAGGTCGACCCCGTACAGCTGGCGGAGGGACCTGTCCTTGATCCCTGCCACGATCGGAGCGGCGGCGTCCAGCGCGGACAGCCGGCCCTCGTTGGTGCTCACGTCGTAGCGGGAGATCACGTTGCGGATCGCGAACGCGAACAGCGGCTCCCTGCTGGCGATCAGATCGCGCACGGCCGCCTCGCCGTGCCTGATGCGCAGATCGCACGGGTCGAGCCCGTCCGGTTGCACGGCCACGAAGGTCTGGGTGACGAACTTCTGCTCGTCGGCGAAGGCCCGCAGCGCCGCCTTCTGCCCCGCCGCGTCACCGTCGAAGGTGAAGACCACCTCGCCGTGCGAGCCCGACTGGTCCAGCAGCAGCCGCCGGAGCACCTTGATGTGCTCCTCGCCGAACGCGGTGCCGCAGGTGGCCACCGCCGTCGGCACGCCCGACAGGTGGCAGGCCATCACGTCGGTGTAGCCCTCGACGATCACGGCCTGGGAGCGCTTGGAGATCTCCCGCTTGGACAGGTCGATGCCGTAGAGGACCTCGCTCTTCTTGTAGAGCGGGCTTTCCGGGGTGTTCAGGTATTTGGGGCCGTCCTCGGCGTCGTTCAGCTTCCGCGCGCCGAACCCGATCACGTCACCGGTGATGTCGCGGATCGGCCAGACCAGCCGTCCCCGGAATCGGTCGATCGGGCCGCGCCGGCCCTCCTTGGCGAGCCCGCCCTTGATCAGCTCGGCCGAGGTGAAGCCCCTGCCCATCAGGTGCCGCGAGAGCGCCTCCCACTCGGCGGGCGCGTAGCCCACCCCGAAGTGCTCGGCGTCGACCCGCTCGAACCCGCGCTCCGACAGGAACCTGCGCCCGATGGCGGCGTCGGGGGCCGCCAGCTTCGAGACGTAGAACTCCGCCGCCGCCTTGTGGGCCTCGATCAGGCGGCTGCGCTCGCCCTGCTCCCGCCCGGGGACGTAACCGCCCTGCTCGTAGCGGAGCTGGATGCCCGCCCGGTTGGCCAGTTGCTCCACGGCCTCACCGAACGACAGGTGGTCCAGGCGCCTGACGAAGGTGATGACGTCGCCACCCTCGGCGCACCCGAAGCAGTACCAGTAACCCCGGGTGGGGGTGACGTTGAACGATGGGCTCTTCTCCTCATGGAAGGGGCACAGCCCCTTCAGGTTTCCTCCGCCCGCGTTACGGAGCTGGATGTGCTCACCCACGATGTCCGCGATCGGCGAGCGCTCCCGCACGAGCGCGATGTCCTCGTCACTGATCCGGCCTGCCACGCCGCGAGTCTAGTCCGGCGCCCCGACAGCTCGAAGCTCACGGCGGGCGCGGAGCGGGACGCGAACGTGGATCAGAAGGACATTCGAGAGGACGACTTTCCCGAAGCGGTCATAAGCGATCAGGAGGTCGGTTACAAAGGTAAAGGTGAATTCTCGATAATGTTACGCAGGTGGAGATCATGCGATCGGGGCACATAGCGCGATTGACCGTCGTGACCGGCGCGGTCCTCGTAACGGGGGCCTGCGCGTCACCAGGTGGAGTACCCGGCATCAGTACGCTGCCTCCGGTCCCCATGTCGGCGGAGGAGGCCATCCCGACGCCGACGGACCTGGTCACCGCGACGATTCCGGCGGCGACACCGACGGCGACGCCCGTTCCTCAGACGGCGGTGGACCGGCCCAAGGCCGACCCCCCGGTACGGGTGCCGCCTCCGAAGCTTTCCCAGTACACCTACGCCTTCCCGGTGAAGGGCTGCAAGGTGACCTACGAGAGCAGGTTGCTGGTCCTGCCCAAGACCACGATCTGGGCGGGCAAGGGATGTTCCTTCGTCTCCCCGGTGAGCGGCGTGGTCTACGAGACCAACGCCCAGAACCGGTGGACGCCCTCCACCGACCGCGGGCCGGATCGTGAGGGCCGGTTCGTCACGGTCGTCGGAGACGACGGCGTGCGCTACCTGGGCGGCCACCTGGACTCGATCACTCCGGGGATCAAGCCCGGCGTCCGGGTCGGCGCGGGTCAGGTCCTCGGGCAGGTCGGCAACTCCGGCAACGCCCGTTCCACCGCCAGCAACCTCTACTTCGCGATCTCCTGGAAGGCCGATTCCTCACTCTGGTGGGTACGGCGCGGCATGGTCGAGCCGTGGGACTACCTGGACGCCTGGCTGAAGGGCAACCCCACGCTGTCCCCCAGGGGCGAGATGCAGGCCGTGATGAACCGGACGGGAGCCGCGCCCAGGTGCGTGACCCTGTGCGCGTCCAAGCCCGTGCCCACCCGCAAGCCGACGAAGAGGCCGCCGAAGCCTGTGCCGCAGATCACCCTGGACCCCATCGGGCCGCCGCCCTGACCGTCTGGGAGCCGAAGGGGGCGTGCGGGGCCTCTCAGCGTCCTGAGAGGTCCCGGTGCCAGGTGACCGCCGAGGTGTCGGTGAGCGAGGCGATCTGGTCGATGACCACGCGGAGCCGTCCGGCGTCCGTGGTGGCCTTGGTGAAGAAGGGACGGAGCGCCGGCTCCAGGGTGCCCGGCGCGCCCAGCATGATCAGGTGGCCCAGGTCGCGGATGAGCTCGCGCTGCCTGGCCCGGTTGGCGTTGTGCGCGTCCCTGGTTATCACGTAGTGGACGGTGAGTCCCTTCAGCACCGCGCACTCCAGCCGGGTGGTCCTCGGCACGATCAGGTCGGCGCTGTGGCGGCCCACGGTGGGGCCGTACACCTCCTGGGTGGCGACCTGCGCGGACCTGCAGAGGTGGCCGATGAGCGCGCTGGTGAGGCCCTTGATCGCGGCGAGGTCCGCGAGGGAGGCGTCGAAGTGGCGGGGCCAGAGCGGCTGGGCGACCAGACGGCCGAAGATCTCCTCCAGCTCGCCCGGATCGGCGTCGGGGGCGTACCAGGCCCGGGTGGTCGCGCAGACCTCGCGGCGCTCGGCCGGGTCGCGCAGCATCTCCAGCACGACGTCCCCGGAGTGGAGCGCGTCCTCAAGGTCGTGCACCGAGTAGGCGACGTCGTCGGCCCAGTCCATGATCTGGGCCTCGAAGCTGACCCGCCCGGGGGGCGCGCCCTCCCTGATCCAGTCGAAGACCGCCATGTCGTCGTCGTAGACGCAGTATTTGGCGCTCGTCTCGCGGGTCCACGGATATTTGATCGCGGCGTCCAGCGAGGCCCGGGTGAGGTTGAGGCCGGCGCTGCGGCCGTCCTCGGTGACGACCTTGGCCTCCAGCCGGGTCAGCAGGCGCAGGCTCTGCGCGTTGCCCTCGAACCCGCCGCATCCGGCGGCGAGGTCGTTGAGCGCGGTCTCCCCGTTGTGACCGAACGGCGGGTGCCCGAGATCGTGGGCCAGGCAGGCGGTCTCCACCAGGTCGGGGTCCAGGCCGAGCGTCTCGCCCATCTCCCGGCCGATCTGCGCGCACTCCAGGGAGTGGGTCAGGCGGGTGCGCGGCATGTGCTGCCCGCTGCCGAGGGTCTCCCCCGGACCGACCACCTGGGTCTTGGCCGCGAGCCTGCGCAGTCCCGCGCTGTGCAGCACCCGCGCCCGATCTCGCTCGAACGGGCGTCTCTCAGGGTTGCCGGGCGGTTCCGGCACCCACCGGGCTTGGTCGTGTTCGTCGTAACCATGCATAAGTGCTGTGATTTTATCCGGGAAAGGGTCAGTCCACGCCGAACGGCGAGAAAACACCTGGTGACCAGGCGCGCCTCCACCTGGGATGAGACCGTCGCGACACCGCGAACCCACGGGATCGCGACGGTCCGCCGCTAGCGGGTGTCCGCGCCGGTACGGATCAGGGCCGCGCGCCCCGCCTCCAGCCGGGCGACCGGGATGCGGAACGGCGAGCAGGACACGTAGTCGAGGCCGGCCTGGTGACAGAAGTGGATCGAGTCGGGGTCGCCGCCGTGCTCGCCGCAGATGCCGAGCTTGAGGTCGGGACGGGTCTTGCGGCCCTCCTCCACGGCGAGCAGGACGAGCCTGCCGACGCCGTCGCGGTCCAGGGTCTCGAACGGGGAGACCCCGAAGACGCCCAGCTCCAGATACTTGGAGAAGAAGGCGGCCTCGACGTCGTCGCGGGAGAAGCCCCAGGTCATCTGGGTCAGGTCGTTGGTGCCGAAGGAGAAGAACTGGGCGGCCTCGGCGATCTGCCCGGCGGTCAGCGCCGCGCGCGGCACCTCGATCATCGTGCCGATCAGCGCCTCGACCCCGACCTCGGCGAGGATCTTCTGCGCCTCCTCCTTGACGTGCTCCAGCTCCTGGACCGCGCCGACGAGCGGGATCATGACCTCCGCGTGAGCGCCCGGTACGGCCTTGGCCGCCTCGGCGATCGCCCGGACCTGCATGGCGAACAGGCCGGGGATGACCAGGCCGAGCCGTACGCCGCGAAGGCCCAGCATGGGGTTCTGCTCGTGCAGTCGTTTGACCGCGGCGAGCAGCTTGCGGTCCTTCTCCTCCGCCCGGTCACCCGCGAGGGCGACCTTCACCGACAGCTCGGTGTAGTCGGGCAGGAACTCATGCAACGGCGGGTCGATCAGGCGGATCGTGACGGGCAGCCCGTCCATCTCCTGGAAGATCTCGGTGAAGTCCGCCTCCTGCAGCGGCTTCAGCGCGGCCAGCGCCCGCTCACGCTCCTCCGAGGAGGTGGCCAGGACCAGATCCTCGACCAGCCTGCGGCGGTCGCCGAGGAACATGTGCTCGGTACGGCAGAGCCCGATGCCCTGGGCCCCGAACCGGCGGGCCCGGGCGGAGTCCTCGGCGTTGTCCGCGTTCGCCCGCACCTCCAGCCGCCGGGACGCGTCGGCGTGGGACATGACGCGATGCACGGCCTGGACGAGTTCGTCCTCGTCGCCGACCTCGCCCGAGCCCTCGAAGTACTCCATGACCGGGGAGGCGACCACGGGCACCTCTCCGAGGTAGACGGCGCCGCTGGTGCCGTCGATGGAGATGACGTCTCCCTCGGAGACCACGATGCCGCCGGGCGCGGTGAACCTGCGCTCCGCGGCCGAGACCTCCAGCTCCTCGGCGCCGCACACGCAGGTCTTGCCCATGCCCCGGGCGACCACGGCCGCGTGCGAGGTCTTGCCGCCGCGGCTGGTCAGAACGCCCTGGGCGGCGATCATCCCGGCCAGGTCGTCGGGAGTGGTCTCGCGGCTGACCAGGACGACGGACTCGCCCCGGGCGGCGAGCTCGACGGCCCGCTCGGCGGAGAAGACGGCCTTGCCGACTGCCGCGCCCGGCGAGGCGTTCATCCCCTTGGTGATCACCGCGCTCTCCGCGTCCTTGGCGAACCGGGGGAACATGAGCTGGGCGAGCTGGGCGCCGGTGACCCTGCTCAGGGCCTCGTCGATGTCGATCATGCCCTGGTCCACCAGCTGCACGGCGATGCGGAACGCGGCGCCCGGGGTCCGCTTGCCCACGCGGGTCTGGAGCATCCAGAGCTTGCCGCGCTCGACGGTGAACTCGATGTCGCACAGGTCGCGGTAGTGGTTCTCCAGCTTGTCCATGATCTGCATGAGCTCGTCGTAGACGGGCTTGTCGATGCCCTCGAGGTCCTGCAGGGAGATGGTGTTGCGGATGCCCGCGACCACGTCCTCGCCCTGGGCGTTCTGCAGGTAGTCGCCGTACACGCCCTGGTGGCCGGTGCCGGGGTCCCGGGTGAAGGCCACGCCGGTTCCGGAGTCCATGCCCCAGTTGCCGAAGACCATCGAGCAGATGTTGACCGCGGTGCCCAGATCGGCCGGAATGCGCTCCTGGCGGCGGTAGACGACGGCGCGCGGGGCGTTCCAGGACTCGAAGACGGCCTTCGTCGCCATCCGCATCTGCAGGTACGGGTCGGCGGGGAAATTCTCGCCGGTCTGGTCGGCGACGATGCCCTTGTAGGTCGTCACCAGGCGCTGGAAGTCGGCCGCGTCCAGCTCCAGGTCGTCGCGCCCGCCCTTGAGCTCTTCAAGGGCCGCGTCGAACAGCTCGCCGTCGATGCCCTGGACCGTCTTGCCGAACATCTGGATGAGACGCCGGTAGGAGTCCCAGGCGAAGCGCTCGTTGCCGCCCGCCTGCTTCGCCAGGCCGTGCACCGACTCGTCGTTCAGCCCGATGTTGAGAACCGTGTCCATCATGCCCGGCATCGAGAACTTGGCCCCGGAGCGCACGCTCACCAGCAACGGGTCGTCGGCCTGGCCCAGGCGACGGCCCATCCGGCTCTCCAGCGCGTCCAGGTGCTCGGCGATCTCCTCCTCCAGGCCCTCCGGAAGGGTTTCCTCCTCCAGGAACCTGCGGCACGCCTCACTGGTGATCGTGAAGCCGGGGGGCACCGGCAATCCGAGATTGGTCATCTCCGCCAGGTTGGCGCCTTTACCGCCGAGCAGATCCTTAAGATCTTTGTTGCCCTCGGTGAAGTCGTAAACATACTTGGGCACGGCCGCTCCTTCTTCGACTTCAAACGGCGTTTGGTTCCGCCTCTCTTCGGACTCTACCGACGAAGGACGCGACGAAACGTCACTAACTAGACCAAAAGGCGTTTCCCCAGCTCATACCCCATGGAGCGGTCTACTCCAATTCACATCAGAACAAAATCAATCGCCATATCACCCGCCCCGAGAATTGGTATAAACCAATTGGTGTAAACCAATCTTCTCAGCATTCAAACACGTTCACGGGAGGTTCAGGCCCTGTGGTACAGGGCCGCCGTCGACCGCGCGATCATCCCGGCCGGCGGAGATTGTCTCCGCGTACGGATCGTGTTCTCCCCGCGCGGGAGGCCGGGTCGCGGCGACGAACGCGACGAGGGCCGGGGCCGGCATGGCCCGGTATGGCCACGGCATGGCCCCGGTGAGGTGCCGACACCTGCCGGTCACGGCGGAGGCGCGGCGAGGGCGGAGGGAGCCGAGGCGGTGGGGAGGGCGCAGCGGAGCGATCCGGCCCGCGGCCGCGTGTGCGGCACACCGGCCTGCGAAGGGGACACCACAGGACACCACAGGACACCACAGGCCGGCTACGGAACGCCGCAGGGACACCGCAGGCCGACCGCGGGGCGCCGCAAAGACACCGTAGGACCACCGCAGGGCGCCGTAGGACCACCGCAGGCCGACCGCGGAACGCCGCTTCAGCGAGGTTCGGCCTCGTGAAGGAGACGGGGTGGCAGGTAGGGGGAGGTGACCTGGATGTTCCAGCCCCGGCGGCGGGCATGACAGGCCAGGGCCAGGATGTCGAGGTTGATCGCGGCGTCGGGATCGTCCGCGCGGTCGGCGACCTCGTGGTGGTCGCGGTGGGCTGTGAGGGCGTCGAGGAGGGCCAGGTTGAAGCTCTCCTCGTCGCCCTCGACCAGTTGGGAGAACAGGACGGCCGGCGGGGGGAAGAAACCCCAGGTCCTGGCCTTTTCACAGTCGAGCAGGGCCCGGTCCGTGGCGGGCTCGGGGGCGGCGCCTCGCAGGTAGTCGTGGAGGGCCTGGCGATACGAGGCGAAAGCGGAGTTGTCTTTCCCGAGGACGATGGAGCCGGCGAGGACGAGCGGGGCCAGGTCCTCACGTGCGCCGGTGATCAGGGCGAGGTTCGTGGCGGTGTGCCAGAGACCGGGCCCGGCTTCATCCCCGTGGTACGCGGGGTAGGTGAGCGCCTGGCCGTTGATCGTCACGTCGACGTCGGTGCCGGGCTCGGCGAGGGTGGTGCGGAAGAGTGCTGCACCCAACTGGGAGGCGAGGCGCAGGTTCTCCACCTGCGGGTCCGTGACATCGGCGGACAGCGAGGCACGTCTTTGGAAGAGGATCTTCTGGTAGTTCACGGCGCTCGACAGTTTCCAGGCCTTCAGCGGCTCTCCGGCCACCGGCGTGAAGGCCTCCTCGGTGTACCGCTCCACCAGGACCAGGCTCTCCGGGTTCAGGACCTGGGGATTGCCTGGCCGCTCGAACACCACGGGCCCGGTGGCCAGTGCGGCGACCGCTTCCGGACGCCTGTTGCGGCCGTACTCCTGGACCCGCGGCCCCGCGGACTCGAATCCGGTCACCAGCGCGCGCGGGAGATAGCCGGTGTCGATCGGCGGCTGCCAGCCCTCGCGGCGGTAGGCGAGAGCGGCCAGGGCGAGCGGGAGGAGGGGAAGCAGGGTGCGGGGCGTGGCACCCGGGCCGGGGAGGGCGCTGTACGGAAGCAGCAGCGTGGCCAATCCGGTGCGAAAGGCCTCCGGATCGCCCGCGGTCAGGGCACGCAGGGCGTGGAGCGCGGTGCTCCGCGGGTGGTCGAGGAGGCTTTCGCCGATCTCGTCGTCCAGGGTGCGGATCCGGGCGAGCGCGGCGTCGAGCGCGGCGAGCTTCCGCTCCCTGGACGGCGGGTGGTCCGCGTCGTCGCCCGTAACCCCATTGACGTACGCCATCAGGCCGTTGACGAGCTCGACGGCGGGACGCCCGGCCCCGCCCTCCTGGGGCGGCTTGCGGGCGAAGTGGAAGGCCTCCCCGTGCCATTCGGCCTTGCCGGACAGGACCGCCAGGCAGAAGGCGTCAAGCCACTGGTCCGCCGTGACGGACTCCCGCGTGCCCTCGGACCCGGACTCGTAGCCCACCCCGAAGTTCACGTAGTTGAGGAAGACCTGGAAGTCGTTGTGCGGGTAGTACGCGGCGTACGCCACGGCACCCGCGGCGGCCTCGGCGGCGTCCTCGAGGACCGCCTTGGCCTCGGGGGTGTCAAGGTCGGGCGTCTCGACCGAGAGCGCGCCCAGATAGTCCAGGAACTCCTTCGAGATCAGCCACCACTCCCAGGTGGTCATCGGGCCGGCCTTCGACATGGAGCGGACCTGCGAACCGATCCTGTTGGTGAAGTCCTCGCGGGCCGCCGCGACCACGGCCTCGCCCACCCGGTGCCGCTCTATCCGCACTGTTCCGCTCCCCGCATCCCCGTTTGTGACCCCAGCCTAGTGATCTCTTGATCGCGGGCTTCCCGCCGACCGATCAGGACGGGGCGGCCCGTGACCGGACGGAGCACACATACAGGTACGGCTCCCGCCTGTGTGACGGGAGCCGTACCGGAAGACCGGATCGTGAGGATCAGTCGTTGAGGTGCTGGCGGAGATAGGACTCGACCTGGTCGAGGGCCACGCGCTCCTGGGCCATCGAGTCGCGCTCGCGGATGGTCACCGCGTGGTCCTCAAGGGTGTCGAAGTCGACGGTGATGCAGAACGGCGTGCCGATCTCGTCCTGGCGGCGGTAGCGGCGGCCGATCGCGCCCGCGTCGTCGAACTCGACGTTCCACCGGCGGCGGAGCTGGGCGGCCAGGTCCTTGGCCTTGGGCGACAGGTCGGCGTTGCGCGACAGCGGGAGCACCGCGACCTTGACCGGCGCGAGACGGTGGTCGAGGCGCATGACCGTGCGCTTCTCCATGACGCCCTTGGCGTTGGGCGCCTCGTCCTCGGTGTAGGCGTCCATCATGAAGGTGAGCGTGGCGCGGTCGACACCGGCCGCGGGCTCGATCACGTAGGGGACGTAACGCTCGCCGGTGTCCTGCTCGAAGAAGCTGAGGTCGGTGCCGGAGGCCTTGCCGTGCGCGGTCAGGTCGAAGTCGGTGCGGTTGGCGACGCCCTCAAGCTCGCCCCACTCGCCGCCGGTGAAGTTGAAGCGGTACTCGATGTCGACGGTCCGCTTGGCGTAGTGGGCCAGCTTCTCCTGCGGGTGCTCGTAGATCCGCAGGTTGTCCTTGTTGATGCCCAGGTCGGTGTACCAGCGGAAGCGCTCGTCGATCCAGTACTGGTGCCACTCCTCGTCGCTGCCCGGCTTGACGAAGAACTCCATCTCCATCTGCTCGAACTCGCGGGTGCGGAAGATGAAGTTGCCCGGAGTGATCTCGTTGCGGAACGACTTGCCGATCTGGCCGATGCCGAACGGGATCTTCTTGCGCGCCGACTGCTGCACGTTGAGGTAGTTGATGAAGATGCCCTGGGCGGTCTCCGGCCTCAGGTAGGCGAGGCCGGACTCGTCCTCGACCGCGCCCAGGTAGGTCTTCAACAGACCGCTGAACTGCTTGGGCGCGGTGAAGGAGCCCTTGTTGCCGCAGTTGGGGCAGGTGATCTCGGCCAGGCCGCCCACCGGCGGCTTGCCGTGCTTCTCCTCGTAGGCCTCTTCGAGGTGGTCGGCGCGGTAGCGCTTGTGACACGACTGGCACTCGGTCAACGGGTCCGTGAAGGTCTCAACGTGGCCGCTGGCCTGCCACACCTCACGGGCCAGGATCACAGAGGAGTCAAGGCCGACCACGTCGTCACGGCCCTGCACCACGCTCTTCCACCACTGCCGCTTCACGTTGTTCTTGAGCTCCACGCCAAGCGGACCGTAGTCCCACGACGCGCGCAGGCCGCCGTAGATCTCGCTTGAGGGATACACAAGCCCGCGTCTCTTGGAGAGGCTGACGATGGTGTCCATGATGTCCGTACGGCGTGCCATAAGGGAAAATCTCCATCCGGCTGGAGGTCGGCGAGGAAGTGATTGGGTCTCCAGCTTAGGGGAGCCGGACCGCCGGGACATGCGCTTAAACCATGAGGCCCGCCTCACTTCCTCGTCCGGCGGGACGCATAAGGGACGTCAGGGCCTGTCCACGTCCTCGAACGCGCTCGGCTCATTGATCATCAATGTCATCAGCGGATACATCGCCATCCGCGCCGCACCCAGTGCCCGCCGGTAGAACCCGGCGCCCTCCCACTCGCTGACCAGCGCCCACAGATCCGGCTCGTCCACCGATCTCGACACCCGGCCGCGCACGTATCCGGGCTGCCCCGCCAGGGTGTCGACGATGTCGTGGGCCTGGTTCAGGAACTCCTCGGTCTGGCCGGGCGGCACCGAGTAACGGATGAGAGCAAGCATCCGCCCAGCATGCCAGAGCGCCGCCCCCTCCCCGCCCCGGCCCTTCCGCTTACTGCGGGGTTCCTCAATGGAGGTCGCGAATACGCGGTCGAGAACCTGAGGCCCTCAGGGTGGCCTTCCGCTCGCGGCGTCCCGGACCGATGACAACCCGTACTCCCAATGAGGAAGGTCGCACTACTGCCTGCTGCCTGCTGCCTGCTCGGCCTATCTCGGCCTGACGCCCGCTCTGTTTGCCCTGTCCCGCGCTGCTCGCCGTCCACTACCTGCTCTGCCCTACCGTCTGCCACCACCTGCCGCTGTCTTACCGTCTGCACCATCTGTGACCCGGTCCGACCTCCAGCGTCTGCCGCTCCGCGGCTTATCGGCGTTAGGCTCGGGCTGTGGCTGACAAGCGCGGTGAACGCCCCGCACATCCTCTGTCCCAGCGGCGCCCTCAGCAGGCGAAACGCCCGCTGCCGGCGGGCGAGCAGTTCTTCACGCCTGGCGCGACGGGCCTGCGGAAGAAGGTCGAGCAGCGCAGCGCGGCCCCACTCGTCTTCCTCTTCCAGCTGCCGCGCTGGATCGCTCCGGTAGCGCTCGTGATCCTTCTCCTGGTCGGCTTCGCGGTGCCGTCCTTCGTGGGCGGGCTCGCGGCGCTGGTGGTCCTCGGGTTCGTCGGCTGGCTCGCCTACATGTCGTGGCCGTCACTGGGCGCCGGGGGTCGCGTCATGCGTGTCACGCTGCTCACCTTCCTGATCCTGCTGGTCGCCGACCGTTTCGGCGCTTTCTGAGCGGCGTGGCTTCCCGGCGGTCCCGCTTTTCAGGCGGTTTTTCAGGCGGCACGGCTTCTGGGCGGTACGGGGTCCGCCGTACCGCCCAGAAGAAGCGCGAGACCGAAACGATCAGCCGGGCGCCCGGCCGGAGCGGTCGACCGGCCCGCTCGGTCTGAACGGATCGGTCGTACCGCCCGGCCCCAGACCGTGAGGCGCCCCGGACCGGCGCTCTCCGGCCGGTCTCCAGGCCGCCGATCGGTCAGGTGGAAGGCGGCAGCAGCGTGTAGCCGGGGAAGTTGCCCGGCAGACGCTCCGCGTCGGGCCCCTGGGTGACGGCCCGGACAAGCAGCTCACCACCGACGAACGCGCCCCGCCACGACGCGCCGAGGCCGCCGAACAGCTCTTCGCGGTCGCCGCGCGAACGCGGCGCGTTGACGCCCACCTTGAACGCCCGCACCTCGGAGGCCAGCCGCCTGGCCGTCTCCTCCTCGTCGCAGGAGATCGTGGCGACCAGTGCTCCGTTGCTGGCGTTCATCGCGGCCAGCAGCTCGGCCTCGGTGTCGACCAGCACGATGGTGTCGACCGGCCCGAAGGGTTCGGCGTGGAACAGCGGCGACGAGCGGGGCGGAGTGAGGACGGCGACGGGCGCGAGGTAGGCGGAGGTGTCCTGACCGGGCAGGAAACGGCCGTCGTCGAGGGACCCCCGGTACAGGGGCACCCCGCCCTTGGCCACCGCCTCGTCGATCTGGTCGGCGAGCTCCTTGACCTTCGCATTGGTGATCAGCGGGCCGAAGTCGAGGTCCGGCAGCGGATCGTCGGGGGCCTCCACGGCCAGCGGATGGCCGAACCGCACGGAGCGGATCGCCGGCAGGTAGGCGTTCAGGAAGTCGTGGAACAGCGAGCGCTGCACCACGAAGCGCGGATAGGCCGTGCAGCGCTGCTTGGCGTAGTCGAAGCTCTTGCGGATCTGCCCGGTCAGCAGCTCCCAGTTGCCGTACTCCCACACCCCCCAGCAGTTGAGCCCCTCCTGTTCGAGGACGTGCCGGTGCCCAAGGTCAGCGAGGGAGGTGGCCACCTGCCCGCCGGCGTCGCGCCCGCCGACGAAGGAGACACAGCCCAGTTCCGTGCCGCGCACCAGCGCGGGAGAGAGCTCGGCACCTCCCCCGCTGACCAAGGTGATCGGTAGCCCTTCCCGGGTGGCCAGCGCGCAGGCGAGGGTGAGGCAGGCCAGCCCGCCGTCCGTGGGCGCCTTGGCGATGACCGCGTTGCCGGCGAGGACCTGCACGAGCATGGCGTGCATCAGCACGCTCATCGGGTAGTTCCAGCTGGCGATGTTGCTGACCGGCCCGTGCAGCGGGGTCCGGCCCGCGACCATCCGGTCGATCTCGGCCACGTACCAGTGCACCCCCTCGATGCACCGGTCGACGTCGGCGGTCGCCAGCTTCCACGGCTTGCCGATCTCCCACACCAGCAGCAGGGCCAGCAGGTCGCGGTGGGCGGTCAGCGCCTCCAGCGCCGCCGTGACCCGCGCCTTGCGCTCGTCGAGCGGCACGTGCCGCCACAGGCGGTGCTCGTCGAGGCTCGCCTGCACCGCGTGGGAGGCCGCGGCCCTGTCGAGCCGGGGCGGACCGGCGATGGCGGTTCCGTCCACCGGCGAGACGCCGGGCACCGGGCGGCCGTCACGCTGCCAGAACCCGCCCCAGTGGTTGAGGACTCGGTCGTCGTGGAATGCCTCGGGCACCGCCGACACGCACCGGTCGTAGGCGTCGGACCAGGTCGTGCCGGGCTTGAGCATGAACGACATGGATTCCCCTTCTCAGTCGGACCAGTCGATGGCCAGGGCGAGTTCCTGCTCGGGCAGCGGCTCGAATTCCTTGATCGTGTTGAGAGAGGCGCCCATGGCCGCGTTGGCTTCGCGCTCGACCATCACCTCGACCAGCACGGGGAGGCGTTCGCGCTCGGATTCGGCCGAGGCCCAGGCCAGCGCGTCACGGATGTCACCCGGCTGCTCGACACGCCGGGCCGGGCAGCCGAACGCCTCCATGAGTTTCACGTGGTCGACGCCGCCCTCTCCGTAGTGCAGGTCGACCGCGTAATTCATGTCGTAGGGCATCTCGGCCTGCCGGATCAGACCCAGATACTCGTTGTTGATCATCACGATGACAAAGGGGATGCGATACTGCGCGGCCACCGCGATCTCCTCCATCAGGAACTGGAAGGAGTAGTCGCCCGCGACGGCCACCACCTGGCGCTCGGGGTAGGCGCACTTGACCCCCATCGCGGCGGGCACCTCCCAGCCCAGCGGTCCCGCCTGCCCGCAGACCAGATAGCGCCTGGGCAGGTAGGTCTTCTGGAACTGCCCCGACCAGATCTGGTAGAGGCCGATCGCGGTGACGAACGTCGTGTCGGGACCGTAGTAGTCGTTGATCTCACGGAAGACCCGCGGCGGCTTGATCGGCACGTCGTCGAAGTCGTCGCGCCGGAGCAGCGTCCGGCGCAGCTCGGTGACCCGGTCGGGCCATCGTCCGGGCTCGCGCTCCTTGGTACGGCGGCGCGCCTCCTGGCCCATGGCCGCCAGCGTCGGCCGGGCGTGGCCGACCACCCCGAGGTCGGGCTCGAAGACCCGGCCGATCTGGGTGGGTTCGATATCGACGTGGATGAATTTGCGGCCCTTCCGGTAGGTCTCCAGGTCACCGGTGTGCCGATCGCCGAACCGGGCGCCCACCGCCAGCACCAGGTCGCTCTCCAGCAGAGCCGCGTTGCCCCAGCGGGTCTGGGTCTGGATGCCCGCCATTCCCGCGAAGAGGGGATGGTCTTCGGGAAAGGCCCCCTTGCCCATCAGGGTCACCTGGACGGGGATCTGCAGATGCTCGGCCAGCGCGCGGAGCTCGGTGGCGGCGTCGGCGATGACGACTCCTCCACCGGCCAGGATCAGCGGCCGCGACGCGCCCATGAGCAGGTCCATGGCGGCCCTGACGGCCGCCGGCTGGGGCTCGGGGAGCTCCACGGGGAACGGGCTGTCGATCTCCCGGTCGTACAGGCAGGTGCCGCGCTGCACGTCGATCGGCAGGTCGATGAGGACGGGACCCGGCCGTCCCGACCGCGCGATCCTGAAAGCCTCCCTGAACACCCAGGGGGCCTGGGCCGGCTCCTTGAGCTGGACCGCCCACTTGGTGACCGGCCTGGCGATCTCCACGATGTCGACCGCCTGGAACGACTCCTGGTGCAGCTTGGCCCGGGGCGCCTGCCCGGTGATGCAGATCATCGGGATCGAGTCGGCGAGCGCGGTGTACAGCCCAGTGATCATGTTGGTGCCGGCCGGGCCCGAGGTGCCGATGCAGACGCCGACGTTGCCCGTGACCCGCGCCCAGCCGTCGGCCGCGTGCGTGCCCCCCTCTTCGTGCCGGACCGTGACGTTTCGGATGGCGCTGTGCTGGAGCGCCGCGTAGAGCGGAAGGATGGCCGCTCCCGGAATGCCGAAGACGGTGTCGACGCCCTCGGACTCCAGGACGGCGACCACGGCCTCCATACAGGGAATCCGCTTCACCGGTTGATCCTTTCAATCACCTTGAGCAGGGCGGAGTGGTCCAGCGATCCGTGCCCCTGGGCACGGGCCGCGGCGATGAGCTGGGCGACCAGGCCGGTGAACGGGAGGGACACTCCCGCCTCCCGTGCGGCGGCGATCGCGATGCCCATGTCCTTGTGGTGCAGGTCGATACGGAATCCAGGGGCGAACTCCCGCTTGATCATGGATTGCCGCTTGAGGTCGAGGATCCGGGAGCCCGCCAGCCCGCCGGCCAGGACGTCCAGCCCGCTGCTCGGATCCACCCCCGAGGCTTCGAGCAGCACGATCGCCTCGGCGACCAGGCCGTAGATCCCGCCGACGACGAGCTGGTTGGCCGCCTTCACCGTCTGCCCGGCCCCCGAAGGCCCGACGTGCACGATCGTCGTGCCCACGACCCCCAGGATCGGGCGGACGGCCTCGAAGTCCTCGGAACGCCCTCCGACCATGATCGAAAGGGTGCCGTCGACCGCACCGCGCTCCCCGCCGCTCACCGGCGCGTCCAGCGCTCTGATCCCCTTGACGGCCGCGGCCTGCGCGACCCTGCGGGAGGTCTCCGGCTTCACGGTGCTCATGTCGAGGTGGATCAGCCCCTGCCCGCCGCACTGCAACAGGCCGTCGTCGCCGAAGGCCACCTCCTCCACCTGGGGCGAGTCGGGCAGCATGGTGATCACGACCTCCGCCTGCGCGACGGTCTCCGCCACGCTGCCGGCGGACTTGCCCCCGGCGGCGACGAGCGCGTCCATCCGGTCGCCGCTCATGTCGTGGCCGACGACGGTGTGCCCGGCCCGGACCAGGTTGGCGGCCATCGGGCTACCCATGATCCCGAGACCGATGAATCCGATGTTCATCTCAATCCTTCCAGCGTGGAGACCTTGGGCCCTGGCTGTGGTGGGAGGGGAGGAGGTTCACGGTCACTCCCCACTTCTCGTGTGCTCCGCGGACGGCGGGGTCTCCTGGGAGCTCCGGCCGCCCGCTCCGCCCGCCCGCTCACCCGGCATCCATCGGTCCGCCCACCCGAAGCTCTCCGCGCTCGGGCCGACGGGACGGTATTCGAGCCCGATGTTCCCCCGGTATTCCGAGGCGCGCAGGCGGTCGAGGATCTGGTCGTACGGCATGGCACCGGTGCCCGGCTGGCCCCGCCCGGGGTCGTCGGCGAACTGCACGTGGCCGAACCTGTGGGAGTTCTCGTCGATGAGGGCGAGCACGTCCTCGCCCATGCGATGGAGGTGGTAGAGATCGGCGAGGAAGGCCACGTTGGCGGCTCCCACCCGGTCGATCACCTCGAAGGCCGCGGCGGAGGAGACGATCGGGTAGGTGGGGCTCTCGTAGGAGTTGAGCGCCTCGACCACGACCGTGGCCCCGATCCCGGCCGCCGCCTCGGCCGCCCGTGACAGGTTGGACAGCGCCAGGTCGTGCTGGGCGTCCGAGGACAGCTCGGGCGCGCGGTTGCCGTAGAGGGCGTTGAGCACCCGGCAGCCGAGCGTGCCGGCCAGGCCCACCGCGACCTCGATGTTGGCGCGGAACCGCGCGGATCCGTCGGGCCTGGACAGCAGGCCGCGGTCGCCCGCGGCCATGTCTCCCGCGTCGAAGTTCAGGCCGACCAGACGCACCCCGGCGTCCTCGATCGAGCGGCGCAGCGCCTCGATCTCGCGGTCGGCCGGGCAGGGACGGTCGAAGGGCCACCAGAGCTCGACCGCGTCGAACCCCGCCTTGGCCGCGGCGGCGGGCCGCTCCAGGAGCGGCAACTCCGTGAAGAGGATCGAGAGGTTGACGTCGAATTTCACGGTGCCTCCCCGGACGCGACGGTCGCCAGAGAGGACTTCCCGGTCTCGCCGTAGAGCTGGGTCAGCGCCGAGCGCATCAGGCGGGCGGTCTCGCTCGGGGTCTTGCCGACGCGGACGCCCGCCTTCTCCAGAGCCTCCTTCTTGCCCTGCGCGGTGCCGGCCGAGCCGGACACGATCGCGCCGGCGTGGCCCATGGTCTTGCCCTCGGGGGCGGTGAAGCCCGCCACGTAGGCGACGACCGGCTTGGTCACGTGCCGCTCGATGTAGGCGGCGGCGCGCTCCTCGGCGTCTCCGCCGATCTCACCGATCATCACGATCGCGTCGGTGCCCGGGTCGTCCTGGAAGGCCTGCAGGGCGTCGATGTGGGTGGTGCCGATGACCGGGTCGCCGCCGATGCCGACCGCGGTGGAGAAGCCGATGTCGCGCAGCTCGTACATGAGCTGGTAGGTCAGCGTGCCCGACTTCGACACCAGGCCGATCCGGCCGGCGCTGGTGATGTCGGCCGGGATGATGCCCGCGTTGGAGGCGCCGGGACTGATCAGTCCGGGACAGTTGGGGCCGATGATGCGGGTCCCGCCTCCGGCGGCCCGGGCGTGCGCCCAGAAGGCCAGCGTGTCGTGGACGGGGATGCCCTCGGTGATGACCACGCAGAGGCCGATCCCCGCGTCGACCGCCTCGATGACCGCGGCCTTGGCGAACCTCGGCGGCACGAAGACCACCGAGACGTCCGCCCGGGTCTCGGCGATCGCCTCGGCGACCGTTCCGAACACCGGCACCCGCCGCTCGGCGAAGTCGACCGCGCCGCCGCCCTTGCCCGGCGTGACCCCGGCGACCACGTCGGTGCCCGCCGCGAGCATCCTGGCCGTGTGCCGTTTCCCCTCCGCGCCGGTCATGCCCTGCACGACAACCCTGCTGTCGCCTGTCAAGAAGATCGCCATAGTTGCCACTCCCTCTCAGCGCCCGCGTGCCCTCCGTCTGCCGGATCCGCGGGCTGGCCGTGTCTGGTTGGTCGGTCCGCTCATGCCGCCGCGAGCCTGGCGGCCTCGTCGGCGGCGCCGTCCATGGTCGTGACCTGGTGGACCGACGGGTGCCCGGCCAGGGTGAGGATCTGACGGCCGAGCTCGGCGTTGTTGCCGTCGAGCCGTACGACGATGGGGCGGCCCAGACCGCGGTCGCCGAGCAGTTCGAGGGCGGAGACGATGCCGTCGGCGACCGCGTCGCAGGCGGTGATGCCGCCGAAGACGTTGACGAGGACCGATCTGACGTCGGGGTCGGAGAGGATGATCTCCAGGCTGTCGGCCATGACCTGCGCCGAGGCCCCGCCGCCGATGTCGAGGAAGTTGGCCGGGCGGACGCCGCCGAAGCGCTCACCGGCCTGGGCGACGACGTCGAGGGTGCTCATCACCAGGCCCGCGCCGTTGCCGACGACGCCCACCTGGCCGTCGAGCTTGACGTAGTTCAGGCCCTTGGCGTGGGCGCGGGACTCCAGCCCGTCGTCGCCTTCCCGGCCGGCGAGGGCCGCGTGGTCGTGGCGGAACGCGGCCCCGGTGTCCAGGCTGACCTTTCCGTCGAGGGCGAGGATCGCGCCGCCGGCGGTCCAGGCCAGCGGGTTGACCTCCACCAGGAGGGCGTCCTCCTCCACCATGACCCGCCAGAGGCGGACCAGCGCCTCGGCCGCCGCTCCCCGGACCTCGGACGGGAACCCCGCCCGCTCCAGGAGCTCGCGCGCGGTGCTCTCGTTCATCCCGGTGAGGGGGTCGACCTCCATCTTGATCAGCGCCTCCGGCCGGTTCGCCGCGACCTCCTCGATGTCCATGCCGCCCTCGGTCGAGGCCATGGCGAGAAAACACCGGTTGGCCCGGTCGACGAGGTAGGCCACGTAGTACTCCTCCACGGCGACCGTGGCCGACTCCACCAGCACGGTCTCCGCGATGTGGCCCTTGATGTCCATGCCGAGGATCCGCCGCGCCTCGTCCCGCGCCGAGCCGGGGCCGGGGGCGGCCCGCACGCCCCCGGCCTTGCCCCGGCCCCCGGTCTTCACCTGGGCCTTGACGACCACCGGGACTCCCAGGTCCGTCGCGATCCGGTGGGCGTCCTCCGGAGTCTCCGCGACCGCGCCGTCGGGGACGGGCACCCCGTGCCGCGCGAAGAGCTCCTTCGCCTGATATTCGAACAGGTCCACGCGGCCTCCCCTAATACGGTTCTTGTACACGGTATACCGTATGGAAATCTAGCCGTCCAGCCCTCGACAAGGACCACTCGTGGCGGATATTCCATACAGTATGGAAAAAACGCAGCTGGTCCGAGACTGGCGCGGGCGTGACTACCTCGTCGGCGACAGCTCGCAGGATCTGATCAACCGCCCCAGGTCGTGGATGTTCTGGCTGCCCTGGGCGGCCATGGCCGCCATCGGCCCCATGCAGTACGGCTACGCCGCGGCCGTACCCGCGCTCCTGGACAGGCACGGGTGGCCGGCCGTCGCGGCCCTGGCGCCGCTGGCCGTCTGGATCGTCTGCCAGGCCGCCGTCGCCCTGCCCACGGCCCTCCTCCTGCGGCGCGGCGCGCTCGGGATCCGCGTCGCCCTGTGGGCCGGAGGTCTGCTCAGCGGCACGGCGCTGCTCACCGTGGCCCTCGCCCGCGACATCCCGACGATCATCGTCGGCTACGCGCTGCTCGGCGGCGTGGGCGCCGGCCTGGTGTACGGCGCGTGCACCGAGACCGTGGCCCGCTGGTATCCCGAGCGCCCGGCCTCGCGCGTGGGTTTCACGACCGGGGCCTTCGCCTACGGCACCGCCCCGCTCGCGGTGGCGGTCGGCTTCGACGGGAGCGGTCTCCAGCCGCTGTTCGTGGCCTCGGCGATCATCGCGTGGGCGGCCATCGGTGCGGCGGCGGTGTTCGTGCGCCTGCCGCCCCGGAACTGGTGGCCCTCGCACCTCGACCCGCGTACCTGGGCCCTCGACGGACTCGCGCTGCGCAGGGAGCCGCGGGCGGTGCGGCAGTTCTCCCTGGGCCAGGCACTGCGGACGGGATCGCTGCCCACGCTGGTGCTGATCCTGGTCTGCGCGGGCGCGGTCTCCATCTTCGACGTGGTGGCCCTGGCGACCTCCGGCGCCCTGGCGAGCTCGGCGACCGCGACGGGGGCCGCCGGGGTGACGTTCGACGGCGTGGCGCCCTGGGCGGCCGTCGCCCTGCTCCTGGTGCTGAACGGCGCCGGACGCGCCTGCGCGATGCTCGCCGCCGAGGTCGCCGGGCGCGGGCGCACCCTCAGCGCCGTCCTCGCGCTGCTCACCCTCGGGCAGTTACTGCTGGCCTGGGGGGCGGTGACGGGATCGGAGGCTATGCTTTTGGTGGCGACGGTGCCCGCCGGCTTCGGTGGGGGCGCGTTCTACCCGCTCATCGCCAGCCTGGTGCGCGAATACTTCGGCGAGGAGCACATCGCTCCGATCAATGGCGTTGTCTACAGCGCCAAGGCGGTCGCCGGGCTGGTCGGCGTCGGGCTCGCGGGCCTCGCGCTGACCGTGTCGGATCATGCGGCGATCTTCTTCCTCGCCGCGGCGCTGGTTCTGGCCGCGGCGGCCCTCAGCACTACGCTGCGTCAACCGGGTCATCCGGTCACACTGCCGCGATGAGCGATGATGTGATCAGACTCACCACGGAGAGTCTCCCCCGAACTGTATACTGTAGGCAGTCGACGACAAACAATAGGCCATCCAAGCAAAGGGGGCCGCGTCGTCTCATCCTGGAGCTGAACACACATGGTGCGGTCGGAATTGGCGAACTCGGGGGCGGCGCCCAAGATCCCGCGCCCGGCCACCCTCCGGGAGAGCGTCTTCGAGGCGATCTTGGAGCTCATTGTCAGCGGCGGTCTCAGCCCCGGTCAGCATCTCGCGGAGAGTGATCTCGCGGAGCTTCTGGGCGTTTCCCGCCAGCCTGTCCGCGAAGCCCTCCAGATGCTCAACGGGGAGGGCTGGGTCGACCTGCGTCCCGGCCACGGAGCGTTCGTCCACGCGCCGACCGTGCAGGAGGCCGACCAGCTGCTCGCCGTACGCTCGCTGCTGGAGACCGAGTCCGCACGGCTGGCCGCCCTGAACCGGGAGGACGACGGCGTGGCACGGCTCCGCGAGCTGTGCGCGCGGGGGCTCAGCGCGCTGGAGGCCGACGACATCGAGGGGTCCGTCGCGGCCAACTCACAGCTGCACGCCCTGGTCACCGAGCTCTCCGGCAACGCGGTGCTGGCCGAACTGGCCTCCCAGGTCTCCCGCCGCGTCCGGTGGTACCACACGCCGGTGGCCCGCCAGCGCGGCCGCGACTCCTGGGAGGAGCACGCGCTGCTGATCGACGCCATCGAGGCGGGCGACGAGACCCGGGCCGCCCAGATCATGCGCGACCACACCGAGCACACCCGCTCGTCCTACCTCGATCAGCGAACGTCCGAACCGGACGAGGCCGCCGAGCCGGCGGCACCCGCCGCACGCCGGAGACGCCCGCGCTCACTCAGCCCAAGCTGACCCGAACCGACCTGACTCGACCCGACTCGGACCCGGCCGAACCCGGCTCGAACCCGAACCGGCCGACCTGACTCGAAACGACCCGCTCGCAGCGGATCGCACCGAAGTGAGCCGGGTCGCCCTGAATCTGCCGAATCGAACCGGTCCGCATCGAACCGATCCAGGCCGGTCTGCCCCGGGCCGAGTCGGCCCGAACCGGGTGATGCGAGTCCACCCCGGTGCGCGCCGATCCGCCGTGGGCTCACGCGGCGCGTGCGGACCCGGCGCGAACCGACTCGGGCATGTGCGAACTCGGGCACGAGCCGACCCGGGCGCATCGGACCCGGGCACGTGCGGACCCGGCGCGAGCCGGCCGGGCGCGTGCCGGATCCGAAGCGGGCTCCCCCAGAGAGAGCCGGGCCGACTCCCGCCAGGACGACACCAATCAATCCGACACAGATCGGCCGTTTCTGGACCTGCCTGACGTGAGCCGGGCCGTTCCCGAACCGTTCCGATGCGCCCCGGTTCGCTTTCACCGATCCGGGGCGGAACGACATCTCCCAAAAACCGACGCGGATCTGGCTGTTCCAACGGACATGCCAAAGATCGGACACTTCAATGAACTGGTACAAACCAGACCATTATTGACCCGGTTCAGCCGGGATCAACCCGTTCGGCATCTCCCCGCGGCCGAAGCCGGGAATTCCGACCTGCCTGGACCGGGTTTCCCACGTCGCCGACAACCGTTCGCCCGGCTCACGCCGTTCGGCTCCGCCCGGCCGCCCCACAGGCGTTTCCTCTCCGCCGGTCGGCCGGATGGCGCACCGCCGAGCACGCGTGCGACGGCTTGACCGTCGCCGCCGCCCGACGCACCGCCGAATCGCACAACACCGGCCCGCGTTTCCTTCCGGGATTAAAGTCAGGGGTTTCCACGCTGAGAACGATGCAGGTGAAAAGCCCGGCGCGAGCCGGTCGAGATCAGTTGACACAGAATTCACCCGCGGATTGTTTCAACGAAACACCCGGGGCAGATACTTAAGACCAGAATTGGATGGTGATGACCGATGAGAGCGTTTCTTAGGCGCTTCCGTTTTCTCTCCGACAGGACCGGAGGGTACAACGCGGACGGCCGCATGATGGGGCTCGGCCTCGCGACGGCCATGAGGAAGCACCGCTCGGCAGACGGCGTGGAGCGCCATCTGCGCCGCTGGACGAGCGAGGAGAGAGTCGACGTGCGCAAGTGAGCGAGCGGGAGGCCTCCCCCGAGGAGACCACCCGCTCGCGACGACTGCCGGTGCCTCAGCCGTCGGCGTGAACCTCGCTCCGCTTTCCGTCCGGATCAGCGGGACCGGCCTGGCCGGGCAGGTCACCCGCGTCGGCCGGCGGATCGGCGACGGCGCGACCGCGGTCGTTCCTCGACTTGATCAGGCTGAGGACGGCGGTGACCGCCAGGGTGCCGACGATGACTCCTAGCGAGACCATGATGGGGATCTCCGGAGCCCAGGAGACGCCGTCGTGGTGCAACGCCTCCAGCACGAGCTTCACACCGATGAAGGCCAGGACGATCGACAGGCCTTTGCTGAGATAGACCAGACGGTCCAGCAACCCTCCGATCAGGAAGAACAGCTGCCTCAGCCCCATCAGCGCGAAGGCGTTGGCGGTGAACACCAGATAGGGCTCCTTGGTGAGCCCGAAGATGGCGGGGATCGAGTCCAGGGCGAACAACAGGTCCGTGGTCCCGATCGCCAACATCACGATCAGCATCGGCGTGACGGCCCGGCGTCCGTCGATCTTCACGACGAGTGACGAGCCATGGTAGGCGTCCGTCGCGGGGACGAAGCGCCTTACCGTGCGGAGCGCGATGTTCTCGGAGAACTCCGCTTCCTCCTCCTCGTGGCCTATCAGCTTCCACGCGGTGTAGATGAGGAAGGCGCCGAAGATGTAGAAGAGCCAGTCGAACCGGGTCACGGCCTCCGCTCCGGCCGCGATGAAGACGCCCCGTAGGAGAAGGGCCAGAACGACCCCGACCAGGAGCACCTTCTGCCGGTAGCGGGTCGGCACCGAGAAACGACTCATGATGATCAGGAAGACGAACAGGTTGTCGACGCTGAGCGAGTACTCGGTGATCCATCCGGCGAAGAACTCACCTCCGTGGGAGGGACCGCTGAGCACCAGTATTCCCGCACCGAAGGCGACGGCGAGCAGTACGTAGAAGATCACCCACCGCGTGCACTCCCGAAAGGAAGGCTCTCGGGGGTTACGTGCGACGAGATAGAAGTCGACGGCCAGCACGAGCATGAATCCCGCGACCGTGACCAACCACACCCAGGTGGGGATGTTCATCCCGCTCCTCTCGGCGCCCGGTGGCGCTCCTTGGCCTGCCACCCCCGAATGGCGGTGTTCATCGCGCTCCTCTCTGCGCGCGAGTCTGAGTTCTCTGTGCTCGGGTCTGAGCGCGGCGGCGCTCCTTGGCCGTCCACATCGCCTCGGCGTGCTCGACGTAGACGGCGAACAGTTCGCGCGCCTGCGGATTGCGCTCCCGCAGGCGCATCAACCAGTGCGGCATGAGCCTCTCGTGCACCCAGATGAATCCGATCGCGAACCCGAGGCTCACCATGGCCTGGTAGGCCAGGAATCCCAGAACGCCGCCGGGGAGGGTGATCTGACCGAAGATGGCCAGGCCCGTGATCGTTTCCTGGAGCAACCGGGACAGGGGGAAGCCGACCAGCCAGTACAGGCCCGCCGGAGCGAACACCCCCGGTCTGAACAGCCTCTGCCCCAGCAGCATGCCGTACCCGGCCCCGAGAAGCCCGAGGGGAAGGGCCAGCGCCAGCGAGGAGACCACGGCCCAGCTGACGGACTGCCCCGCGAACAGGGTCAGCCCCCCAGCCATGGCACCGGCTACGACTCCGATCAGCGCCCCGGGAAGGGCGATTTCAGCGCGGTTTCGCATCAGCACAGGCCCCAGCTCACAGGACCACGCCGAAGGCGAACAGGCTGTAGAACAGCATTCCCAGGTAGAACACCGCTCCGAAGCCGATGATCAGGTTGGTCCAGATCTTCGGCCGGATCGGTTTGGGCAGCATGCGGTTGTTCACCAGGAGCAGCGTGACGCAGTAGGCGCCCATGGCGAACGTCGACAGGAAGGCCAGCGTGTCGAGAATCCCGCTCGGGCCGTCGGCCGGGCCGAACAGCAGGATCAGGATGCCGAACGCGATGACGCCCCAGAGGAAGCCCGCATACAGGCGGGACATCCCGAACTTCTTCGCACCGCGCACGAAGTGGTACGACATGTCCGCCTGCCCTCGGGAGAAGGAGTCGAACAGGCCGAGCGTGGCGTTGAGACCGATCAGCGCGATGAAGCCGAGGAAGACGACACCCAGCACCGAGCTGCCCGCCGAGGCGAAGGAGTCGGCCATGGCGTAGAGCGCGGCCTCCCGTTCACCCGATTCGATGACCTCCCGAATGCCCGGGGTGCTCCTCGTCGCCGCCTGGGCGATCACGGTGAAGGAGATCGTGACCAGCATCGTGATGCCCCAGAAGAGCAGGAGCGCGTCGAAGGTGACCCAGCGCCGCCACCCCTTCCACTTGCGCATCTCCTCGGGGTTGTCGGTGTCGAACATGAAGCCACGCGACGGCATGACCTCTTCCTCGCCGGCGTGCCGGAGACCGCGGACGGCGGGGATGTGAGAGCCCATGCCGGCCCCGGAGTCACGCAGGTGCAGGGTGTACCACATCTGCTGCATACCGGACGGTCCCGCGAAGGCGATCGCGCCCACGATCACCGGGAACCAGGCCGCGGACATCGCCTCCTCCGGCAGGTAGCCGAACGAGAACATCCCGGCGATGGTGCTCACCACGTCGTTCCAGGTGCCGACCATCGCCGCCACGATGGCGGTCCCGACGACGAGCGTGCCGATCAGGATCGACAGCAGGCTCTCCAGCAGGTTGTAGATCACCTTTGCCAGGCTGAAGACGACGCCGACCAGCACCAGCCCTATACAGGCTGTGATCACCCACGGTATTCCGGTGATCTGCTCGAAGGCCGCGGCTCCCGCCGACAGGTGCCCCGGCCAGATGTAGACGAGGATCGCGACGACGAAGAAGAACCACATCAGGGGCTTGAACACCCGGGCGGCGCCGAAGAAGATGCTCTCCCCCGTCGCCATGGCGTAGCGGGCCATCTCCAGCATCACCACGGCCTGCAAGGTGACGCCGATGAGGAACAGCCACCGGATCTCAGGCCCGAAGAGCAGGACGAGCCGGGGCCACATGTAAGACTCGCCCATGCCCACGCCGAGGGCGACGAGGAACACCGTCGGTCCGAGGATGTGGATCGACGGGGGCGCATCGGGCAGGGTGCGGATGGGCATCGGCTCCAGGCCGCCCGCCCGCCATACTCGTTCTTCCTGACCCGGCACAGCGTTGACCTGGCTGGTCTCCGCTGACGCCGGTGTTTTTGACGTGTCCACCTGAGGACCTCCTGGGGGGTTGGTTGATCCTGGTAGTGCCCCGATTCGCCCCCTGGCTCATGACGCGGTCAGCCGTTCAGCAGACCTGCCGCCCTCGCCCAGCGATATTTCGCGCCGAGCACCGCCACCGGCTTCTCGGTCGTGTAGGGATAGGCGATCACCCCGTTGGCGAACAGGTGATCGCAGGCCTCCTCGACCTCGGTGTCACCTGCCAGCGACGCCACGACGGGCTTGTCGTTGCCCTTCGCGCGCTCTTCGGCCACCACGCGCGCGACCAGCTCCGCGAAGACCATCGGCGGGGTCACGATCGTGTGCCAGTAACCGATCACCAGCGCGTGGACGCGAGGGTCCGCCAGACCGAGCCTGATGGTGTTCTCGTAGGTGCTGGGCGGTTCGCCACCGGTGATGTCGACGGGGTTGCCCGCCGCGCCGAAGGGCGGGATGTAGGCGCGGAAGGCCTCGTCGAGATCCGGCGGGATCTCCATGAGGGACAGTCCGTTGTCCACGCAGGCGTCGGAGAGCAGGACACCCGAGCCGCCCGCCCCGGTGATGATGACGACGTTCTCGCCCTTGGGCGTGGGCATCAACGGCAGTGACCGCGCGTATTCGAGCATGTCGTTGAGGCCCGGGGCCCGGACGACCCCCGCCTGGCGGAGGATGTCGTCGTAGACCTTGTCGTCGCCGGCCAGCGCGCCCGTGTGCGAACCTGCCGCCCGGGCGCCCATCGCGGTGCGCCCGGCCTTGAGCACGATCACCGGCTTCTTGCGGATGATCCGCTGGGCGGCCTCGACGAACCCGCGCCCGTCCTTGAGGTCTTCCAGGTGCATGGCCACGCAGTTGGTGTTGTCGTCCTGCTCGAAGAACGTGAGCAGGTCGTCCTCGTCGACGTCGGCCTTGTTGCCGACCCCGACGATCGCCGACACCCCCATCCCCGACGACCGGCTGAAGCCGAGGATGGCCATGCCGATGCCCCCGCTCTGCGAGGTCAGCGCCACACCGCCCTTGACGTCGTACGGCGTGCAGAACGTGGCGCAGAGGTTTTCCGGGGTGTAGTAGTAGCCGTAGATGTTGGGGCCGAGCATCCGCACGCCGTGCTTGCGGGCGATCTCGACGATCTCGGCCTGGCCCTCGACGTTCCCGGTCTCGGCGAAACCGGACGGGATCATGATCGCGCCCGCCACGCCCTTGCGCCCGACGTCCTCCAGGGCCGCGGCCACGAACTTGGCGGGAATCGCGAAGACCGCGACGTCTACCTCGCCCGGCACGTCGGAGATGCTGCGGTAGGCGGGCAGTCCCAGGACCTCGGGGGACTTCGGGTTGATCGGGTAGATGTGGCCCCGGTAGCCACCGTTGATCAGGTTGCGCATGACCGAGTTGCCGATCTTCCCGGTCTCCTCGGAGGCTCCGATCACCGCGACGGAGCGCGGCTTGAAGATCCGGTTCATCGAGGCGAGGATCTCCTCGCGCGACAGCCGTGCCCTCTCCTGCGGGACCTCCTCGGCGAGCAGGATGCGCACGTCGGCCGCCGTCGCCCCGTCCGCGGTGGCGAAGACGGGGTTGAGGTCGACCTCGGCGATCTCCGGGAAGTCGCCGACCAGCGCGCCGACCCGCTCGATCATGTCCGCGAGTGCCTCCCTGTTCGCCGGCTCCGCCCCACGGACACCACGCAGCACTTCGGCCGCCTTGATGTCATCGAGCATCCCGAGTGCATCATCACCCGAAAGGGGGGCCAATCGGAAGGTCACGTCCTTGAGGACCTCGACCAGCACGCCGCCGAGTCCGAAGGCGACGATCTTTCCGAAGGTGTCGTCGGTGACGGCGCCGATGATCACTTCGTGCCCGGCGCCGACCATGGCCTGCACCTGGATGCCGTCGATCCCCGCCTCGGGGTTGTAGGCACGCGCCGCGGCCATGATCTGGTCGTATCCGGCGCGCACCGCCTCGGCGTCACGCAGGCCGACGAGCACGCCTCCCGCCTCGGTCTTGTGCAGGATGTCGGGAGAGACGATCTTCAGCACCACCGGCAGGCCGATCTCCTCCGCGATGGACACCGCCTCGTTCGCCGAGGTCGCCAGCCCCTCGCCGGGGGTCGTGATCCCGTACGCGTCGCAGATTCGCCTGCCCTCGGGCGCGGTCAGCGCCGTGCGGCCCTCCGCGCGGGCTTTCTCCAGCAGCTCTCGCACGGCTGCCTGGTCATATGTCATCAGATGACTCCGTTCGTTTTCAGATCTGCCAGATCCTCGGCGGTCAGGCCCAGGCCCGCGTAGATCTCGGTGTTGTGCTCTCCGAGCAGCGGCGGGCTGGTGACGTCGACCGGCGAGTCGGACAGGTGCAGCGGGCTGCCGACCGTCGTGAACGAACCGCGCTCGGGGTGGTCGACCTCGACGAGCGCGCCCTCCCTCCGGAGGCTCTCGTCCTCCAGCAGTTCCTTGGTCGACAGGATCGGCCCGCACGGGATGTTGACGGCGTTGAGCCGGTCGAGGACCGTCCACTTGTCCTGGCCGCTGCTCCATTCCTCGATGAGCTGGAACATCTTGTCCAGCTTGGGTAACCGCGCCTCCGGGGTGGCCCACTCGGGGTCCTCGGCCAGCTCGGGGCGTCCGATGATCCCGGCGAGCGGCGCCCAGCCGACGGGCTGCACGATGACGTAGATGTAGTCGTTGGGGCCGCCCGGGGCGCACCGCACGGCCCAGCCGGGCTGGCCGCCGCCCGAGGCGTTGCCCGAGCGGGGGACCTCGTCGCTGAAGGACTTGTTGGGATACTCCGTCAGAGGTCCGGAGGTGAGCCTCTGCTGGTCGCGGAGCTTCACCCGGCACAGGTTGAGCACGGCGTGCTGCATGGCCACCTGGACGCGCTGGCCCCGGCCGGTCTGCTCGCGCTGGTAGAGCGCGGCCAGGATGCCGGCGAGGGCGTGGACGCCGGTGCCCGAGTCGCCGATCTGTGCCCCCGTGGCCAGCGGCGGCCCGTCTTCGAAGCCGGTGGTGCTCATCGAGCCGCCCATCGCCTGGGCGATCACCTCGTAGGCCTTGAAGTCGGCGTAGCGCCCCGGGCCGAAGCCCTTGATCGAGGCGTAGATCAGCCGGGGGTTGAGCTCCTGGAGCCGCTCCCAGGGGAAGCCCATCCGCTCGACGGCCCCGGGGCCGAAGTTCTCCACGAGGATGTCGGACTCACCCACCAGCTTGGTGAAGATCTCCTTGCCGCGCTCGCTCTTCATGTTGAGGGTGATGCTTCGCTTGTTGCAGTTCAGCATCGTGAAGTAGAGGCTGTCGACGCCGGGGACGTCGCGCAGCTGCTTGCGGGTGATGTCGCCCGAGGGCGCCTCCAGCTTGACCACGTCGGCGCCGAGCCAGGCCAGGAGCTGAGTGCAGGACGGACCCGACTGCACGTGGGTCATGTCGAGGACGCGGACACCATCCAGTGCCTTCATGGGGAGCTCTCCCTCACTTGTACATGGTCTGGTTCATGGTTCCGGGGGCGTATACGTCTGGATCGACCCATACGTTGATCAGCGCGGGCTTGCCGGACTCGCGCGCCCGCTCCAGGGCCGGCCGGATGTCCGCGGGATCCCTGACCTCCTCGCCGTGGCCGCCCAGCATCCGGGCGAACTCGTCGTATCTGACGTCGCCGAGGGTGTTGCCGACCCGGCCGCGGTTGTCGCCGTACTTGGCGGCCTGGCCGTAGCGGATCTGGTTCATCGAGGAGTTGTTGCCGATGACCCCGATGAACGGGAGGTTGAAGCGGACCATGGTCTCGAAGTCCCAGCCGGTGAGGCTGAACGCCCCGTCACCGAAGAGGCAGAGCACCTCCTTGTCCGGGCGGGCGTATTTCGCGGCCATGGCGAAGGCGACGCCGACGCCGAGCGTGCCGAGCGGCCCGGGGTCCATCCAGTGGCCCGGCGACTTGGGCTGGACGACCTGGCCGGAGAAGGTGACGATGTCGCCGCCGTCACCGATGTAGATGCTGTCCTCGGTGAGGAACTCGTTGATCTCGTGCACGAGCCGGTAGGGGTCGATCGGCGTGGAGTCGGAGAGCTGGCGGGGCAGCCGCTTCTCGTAGGCGGCCGTCTCGACGGCGCGCAGCTCCTCCAGCCACGCCTTGCGCCCGGCCGAGCCGTTCTCGACGCGGCCGGAGGCCGCCTGGGCCGCGGACGACAGGACCAGCCCGGCGTCGCCGACGATGCCGAGGTCGATGTCGCGGTTCTTTCCGACGGTCCGGTAGTCGAGGTCGATCTGGACCACGGTCGCCGTGGGCGACAGGCGCTTGCCGTATCCCATGCGGAAGTCGAACGGCGTGCCGACGATGATGATCAGGTCGGCGTTGTTGAAGGCGTAGCGCCGGGAGAGCTGGAAGTGGTGCGGGTCGCCGGGGGGCAGGGTGCCCCGGGCGGAGCCGTTCATGTAGGCGGGCACGTTCAGGGCGCGGACGAAGTCGATCGCGGCGTCGGTGCCCCGGGTGGTCCACACCTGGCTGCCCAGCAGCACGCAGGGCTTCTCGGCGTGGGCCAGCAGGTCGGCCAGGCGCTCGATCGCCTCGGGGTCTCCGGCCTGGCGGGTGGAGGCCCGGTAGCGGCCGGCCTCGGGGATGCGCGCCTTGGACAGCGGGACGCTGGCGTCGAGCACGTCGCGGGGGATCTCCAGGAAGGACGGCCCCGGAGCGCCGTTGAAGCACTCTCTGAAGGCCATGGACACGAGGTCCGCCACCCGCTCGGTCCCGGGGACCGTGGCCGCAAACTTGGTGATCGGGGTCATGATGTCGACGTGCGGCAAGTCCTGGAGCGAGCCCATCTTGTGCTGGCTGAGCGCTCCCTGTCCGCCGATGAGCAACATGGGGCTCTCCGCCCTGAAGGCGTTGGCCACACCGGTGATCGCATCGGTGGTGCCCGGCCCCGCCGTCACAACCGCGCATCCCGGCTTGCCGGTGATCCGCGCGTAACCGTCGGCGGCGTGCGCGGCCACCTGCTCGTGGCGGACATCGATGACCTCGATGCCCTCGTCGACGCAACCGTCGTAGATGTCGATGATGTGGCCGCCGCAGAGCGTGAAGATCACATCGATCCCCTCCGCCTTCAGCGCCTTCGCCACCAGGTGGCCTCCGGAGATCGTTTCCGGTGCCGTGTCCGCTGGCTGGGTCATTCTGGGGTCCTCTCGATTGTGTTCTCCATACTGCATACCGTATGAGGGCAATGGTTACCCCCACGGTCGGGCGATGTCTAGCCCCTTTGTGTGGGCAGAGCCACAAGTTGTGCGGGCAGAGCCACAAGCTCCACCGGTTCGCCCCTCCATCCGGGGGGTACGACCGCCAGCGCGTCGGCGAGCGCGGCCCCCCACAGCGACCCCGGCCGGTCGTGTCCGACCGGCGCCGCGCCCTGGGCGCCACGCCGTACCGCGACCATCCGGGTGTCGGTGGCGTGGGGCCGCACGGGACCGGCCGGCGCGTCCGGCGCGACCAGGACGGCCCGCTCCCCGGGGGGCTCCGGTTCGCCCGTGAGCGCCCTGAGCGCCGGGACGAGCAGCGTCAGCGCGGCGACCAGCGCCGCGTAGGGATTTCCGGGAAGCCCCGCGACCAGCCGCCCGCCGGGAAGCCTGGCGAGAAGCTGCGGGTGCCCCGGCCGCACCGCGACGCCGTCGACGAGGATCTCCGCGCCGAGCCCGGCCAGCACCTCCCTCAGGTGGTCCGCGGGCCCCTTCGACGAGGCCCCGCACACCACGATCACCTCGCCCGGCGGGCCGTCCCCGGCTCCCGACAGCGCGGCGGCGAGGGCCGGGGCGCCGTCGGGCAGCCACAGCGGCTCCTCGGCCCTTCCGCCCGCCCACGCGACCAGGCCCGGCAGCATCGGCCCGATCGCGTCACGCACCCGGCCGGGGCCCGGCAGCCCCTCGGTGACCACCTCGTCGCCCGTGACCAGCACGGACACCACGGGCCTCGGCCCGACCGGGAGCGTGTCGTGCCCGAGCGCCGCCGCGAGCCCGAGGACCGCGGGCGTGACCACCGATCCCGCGGCGAGCACGACGGTCCCCTGCGGGCAGTCTTCGCCGCGGCGGCGGATGTGCCGCCCCGGCTCGATCGCCCCCGAGACGGTCCTCTCCCGATCCGGCGCCGGCGAGTTCCCCCGCACGGCCGCCTCGTAGGGCAGCACCGCCTCGGCCCCCTCCGGCACGGGGGCGCCGGTGGCGATCTCCACCGCCGTGCCCGGCGCGAGCGCGGCGCCGAAGGCCTCCCCTCCGGCCAGCACGAGACCCGCGACCCGCCAGGGCGGAGCACCCGCGACCGCGTAGCCGTCCATGGCGGCCACATCGGCCCCGGGGACCGGGACGAGGGCGCGCAGCGGCTCCGCCAGGCGGCCGTACGCGAGCCGGAGAGGGACCTCCACGGCGGGAAGCGGCCCCGCGGCCGATGCCGCCACCCGGCGGGCGGCCTCCCAGGAGAGGGCGGCGGCGTGTCCGGTGGCATCGGCACGACGCCCGCCCGGCATGGGCGGCGATCCCCCCGCGGCCGGCGAATCCTCGCGCGGCCCACCGGCCGGGCCCTCGCACGGCTCCCCGGGTGACTCACGGGGCGAACCTCCGCTCGGCTCCTCGCCGGGGCCTTCGCGTGACCGCCCCGGCGGCGCCCCGGACGCGCCGTGACCTTCGAAGATCCTTTGGACGGCGGACAGGGTGATGACCATCAGCGCCTCCTTGACCGGCCTTTTTCCATACTGTATACCGAATGCAATATGGACGCGAGAACGGAGTCACTTGTGAAAGTCGCTGTTCTTGGCGCCGGCGCTATCGGCGCCTACGTCGGCGCCGCCCTGCACAGGGCCGGCGCCGAGGTGCATTTGATCGCCCGCGGAGAGCACCTCGCGGCGATGCGGAAGTCCGGCGTGCGTGTGCTGAGCCCGCGAGGAGACTTCACAGCCCATCCCCACACCACCGACAACCCCCTTGAGATCGGCAAGGTGGACCATGTCTTCCTCGGCCTGAAGGCCAACTCCTACGCGGCGGCCGGTCCCATGATCCGGCCGCTGCTCCACGAGACCACCGGCATCATCGCGGCCCAGAACGGCATCCCGTGGTGGTATTTCCATCGTCTTCCCGGCCCTTACCAGGGCCATCTGATCGAGAGCGTCGACCCCGGCGGAACGGTCACCGCCGCGCTCCCGCTGGAGCGCGCGATCGGATGCGTGGTCTACGCGGCGACCGAGATCGAGGCGCCCGGCGTGATCCGCCACCTCGAAGGCACCCGCTTCTCCATCGGGGAGCCCGACGGCTCCCTCTCATCCCGCTGTGTCGCGTTCAGCCAGGCCATGGTCGAGGGCGGGCTGAAGTGCCCGGTGGAGGCCGACCTGCGGCGCGACATCTGGATCAAGCTCATGGGCAACATCGCCTTCAACCCGATCAGCGCCCTCACCCGGGCGACGATGGCGGGCATCTGCCGCCACCGGCGGACCCGAGACCTCGTCGTCTCCATGATGCGCGAGACCGTCGAGGTGGCCCGCCGGGTCGGCTGCGACCCGGAGATCTCGATCGAGCGCAGGATCGCCGGCGCCGAGCGGGCCGGGGAGCACAAGACCTCCACGCTCCAGGACCTGGAGAAGGGCAAGCCCCTGGAGCTCGACGTGATCCTCGCCGCCGTCGTCGAACTGGCCGACCTCACCGGGACCGAGGTGCCCACACTCCGCGCGATCCACGCGGTCGCCGATCTTCTCGACGAACAGGTGCGAGAGAGCCTTGCCGCGGCGAGTTGATCGGACATACCGTAGACCGTATACAAGACTTCACTGAAAGGGCACGACGTCGACGCCCCCTCCGTGAGGAGGGGGCGTCGGGGTTCGGCACCACCGGACCCCGCCCCCCGCCGCGTCCCCCGGCCCGGCATCCGTACGACTCAGCCGCGACATCAAAAACACCCACAGACCGTCGACGCCGGGGTACGGCGGTTCGCCGGCGCGACGCAGAGAGCCCGGCCCGCGATTCCGCCCCCTTCGCCGGCCGGGCTCTCTGATGCCCTCCCGGGCCGCGCCGGCCTCTTTTCAGGACCTGTTGACGCGCGATTTTGACAACCATTTTCATTTGCGCGCATACTAATCCTCATGATGTCCGACTCCTCCCGACGTATCCGCATGCGCGCCGCAGGTCTGCTCGCACTCATCACCGCTCTCGCCGCCACCTCGGCCTGCGGTGCCGACGCGGCCGGCTCCGCCGCCCGGACGGGCGGCTCGCCGGGAGAGAAGACCGACGTCACCGCCGCCATGTATCCCTTGGAGTGGCTCGCCGGACAGGTGGGCGGCCCCGACGTGACCGTCACCGGCCTGACCAAGCCCGGCACCGAGCCGCACGACCTGGAGCTGGCCCTGACCCAGGTGGCCGGGCTGGAGCAGACCGGGCTCGTCGTCTACATCAAGGGAGTCCAGCCCGCCGTGGACGAGGCGGTCGAGCAGCACGCCGCCGACCGGGGTTTCGACGCGGCGACCGCGGTCGAGACCATCCCGGCGACCACCGAGGAGGGCCACGAGGGTGAGGCGGGCGGGGAGGAGCACGGCCACGACGTCGGCTACGACCCCCATCTCTGGCTCGATCCGGCCCGGTTCGCGACGGTCGCGACCCAGCTCGGCGAGAAACTCGCCGCCGCCGACCCCGCGCACGCGCAGGGCTACAAGGACCGCGCCGCCAAGACCGCGGCCGACCTCGGCGCCCTCGACGGCGAAATCGCCCGGGGACTGGGCACGTGCGCCTCGGACGTGATCCTCACCAGCCACTCCGCGTTCGGCTACCTCGCCGACCGCTACAAACTCCGCCAGGTCGGGATCAGCGGCCTCGATCCGGACGCCGAGCCCTCTCCCGCGCGCATCGCCGAAGTGGCCAAAGTGGCCAAGCAGGAGAAAGTGACTACGATTTTCACCGAGACACTCGTCAGCCCGAAGGTCGCCGAGGTTCTCGCCCAGGAGGTCGGTGCCAAGACCGCGGTCCTCGACCCGGTCGAAAGCCAGCCGGCGAACGGCGACTACCTGTCCGCCATGCGCCAGAACCTCACCGCACTCCAAACGGCACTCAGCTGCTCGTAAAGGTCACATGTGACATCCCAACAAACGGTTTTCACCATGAACGGCGGCCAGGTCAGCCTGGACCGCCGCCCGGTGCTGCGCGGCATCGACCTGACCGTCAAGTCCGGCGAGGTGGTGGCCGTGCTCGGCGCCAACGGTTCGGGCAAGTCCACCCTCATCCGCTCCCTGCTCGGCCTGATCCCCCTGACCGGCGGCACGACCCTGCTCTACGACACGTCACCCGCGCGGTTCCGCGAGTGGTGGCGGATCGGCTACGTGCCGCAACGGCTCTCGGTGGGCGGCGGGGTGCCCACCACGATCCGCGAGGTCGTCGCCTCCGGCAGGATCGCCAGGCAGCGGCGCTTCCGGCGGACCAGCGCGGCCGACCGCGAGGCGACCGCCAGGGCGCTGGCGGTCGTCGGCATGGCCGATCGGGCCTCGGACCCGGTCCAGGCCCTGTCCGGCGGCCAGCAGCAGCGGGTGCTGATCGCCCGCGCCCTCGCCGGGGAGCCCGACACCTTCGTCATGGACGAACCCACGGCGGGTGTCGACTCCGAGAGCCAGCGGCTTCTCGCCGACACCCTGGCCGGGCTCGTCGACCAGGGGAAGACGGTCCTGCTGGTCGCCCACGAGCTCGGACCGCTGGAGTCCCTGATCACTCGCGCCGTGGTGCTCAGGGATGGGTTCGTGTGCCATGACGGCCCGCCGCCCCAGGCGGTCGGCACGCACGCGCTGCCCGGCCACGACCACGTGCATCCCCATGGCGAGGAGACCTCTGTGAGCCCGCTCGACTGGAGGCCCGCGTCGTGATCGCGCTTCTGCAGTTCGACTTCATGCGGCGAGCGCTGATCGCCGCCCTGCTGGTCGGCCTGGTGGCCCCCGCCATCGGCACGTTCATGGTGCAGCGCCGCCTGGCCCTGCTGGGCGACGGCATCGGGCACGTCGCGCTGACCGGTGTGGCGCTCGGCTTCCTCACCAACCAGGCTCCCGTGCTGACCGCCGTGGTGGTCTCGATCCTCGGCGCCGTGGCCATCGAGCTGGTCCGCGCACGCGGCAGGACCAGCGGCGACGTGGCGCTCGCGCTGTTGTTCTACGGTGGCATCGCCGGAGGCGTGCTGCTGATCTCGCTGGCTCCCGGCGGCAGCAACGCCACGCTGATGTCGTATCTGTTCGGCTCGATCAGCAGCGTCCCCACGGAGGACGTGTGGGTGATCGGCTTCCTGGCGGTGGCCGTGCTCGGCGTGGTGATCTTCTTCGGCCGCGAGCTCTACGTGCTCTGCCAGGACGAGGAGGTCGCCAGGGCCAGCGGCCTGCCGGTGCGCTTCCTGAGCCTGCTGATCGCCGTCACCGCCGCGCTGACCGTGGTCATCGCCATGCGCGTGGTGGGGCTGTTGCTCGTCAGCGCGTTGATGGTGGTTCCCGTGGCGACGAGCCAGCAGCTCACCAGGGGCTTCAGAAGCACGATGCTTCTTTCTATGCTTTTTGGAATGATTGCTACTGTAGGCGGGTTGACCTCCTCGTTCTACGTCGAGGTTCCGCCAGGCGCAATCATTGTGATCGTTGCCCTCGCAGGGTTCGTTCTGGCCCTCGGGCTCGGTAGATTCGTACGCCGAAGCCGACCACAGGAGGCCAACTTATGAGTAACAGACGTGAGGCCGTCCACGCAATTCTGCGCCAGAGCGAGGGGTTTCGCAGTGCGCAGGACGTATATGCGGAAATGCGTGCAGAAGGCGCAAAAATTGGACTTACAACGGTTTATCGGGCGCTACAGGCACTCGCCGACATCGGTCATGTCGACATGCTCAGGACCGACGACGGAGAGTCGGTCTACCGCGCCTGTGCCAGCGGTCATCACCATCACCACCTGGTCTGCCGGACCTGCGGGCGAACGGTCGAGGTGGCCGGCCCCGCGGTGGAACGCTGGGCCGAGACGGTCGGCTCCGAGCACGGCTTCACCGAGATCACCCACACGGTTGAGATCTTCGGTACCTGCGCCTCCTGCTCCGACGCCCTCAAGATGGCCGGCGCGTCGAGCAGCTTCTGAGCGTCAGGACACGCCCGAACGCGGAGACCTCGAGATGACCGTCGCCTCCGCCGAGGCCGCAGAGCGCCGGAGCGCCGCGGCCACGGCTGCGGCCACGGCCGCGGCGAGGCGCGGAAACGCCGGGAAGGCCCGACGGTGCGAGGCCGCGGAGGCGCCACGAAGGCTCGCCGGAGAGATACGCTTCCGAGACGGCGAGCCGCCGTACGCTGGAATTACCTCCAACAGGAGTCAACATGCCATTCGGACATGACATGCTGCACTCACTCGCCGTTGTGGTCGACCTGGTCAACACCTCCCCCGGCACCGGGGGCGAAGACCGGCTGACCGACCTGCGAGAGCTCGGCGAATTCGTGGAGCGCTGGCAGATCAGCGGCATCGGCGAGCTCGGTGCCGCGGACCTGAGCCAGGTGCGCGCCCTGCGCGACGCCTTCCACAAGGTGTTCACCGCCTCCGGCCACGCCGCCACGGTCGCCTGGCTGAACTCCCTGCTGAGCGAGACCCGCATCACCCCGCGCCTGGCCGAGCACGACGGTCACCCCTTGCACGTCCACTACTTCGCGCCCGACGCCTCGCTTTACGAGCACCTCTCGGCCGACCTGGGCGTCGCCCTGGCCCACCTGCTCGTCGAGGACGAATGGGAGCGCCTGCGCACCTGCTCGGCTCCAGACTGCGGCAACGTCTTCTTCGACGAGTCCCGCAATCGCTCCCGCGTCTACTGCGACAGCCGCACGTGCGGAAACCGCATGCACGTCGCCGCCTACCGCGCCCGCCGCCGGGTCTGAGTCACGCTCCGCCGTCACCTGCCGACCGGGCAGGTGGGCGCATGAGGAAGGTCAGGGCCTGGCGGACGGGTCCGGCACGGCGTTGGGTACGGCTCCGCCGTACCTCCTGTCACGCTTGGCGTAGGTCTCGCAGGCCTCCCACAGGTCACGACGGTCGAAGTCGGGCCAGAGGCGGTTGAGGAAGACCATCTCGGCGTAGGCCGTCTGCCAGATCAGGAAGTTGGAGGTGCGCTGCTCGCCCGAGGAGCGCACGAACAGGTCCACGTCCGGGATCTGCGGCTCGTCCAGGTAGCGGGCGAAGGTCTCCTCCTTCACCCGGCCTGGCTTGAGCCGGCCCTCGGCGATGTCCTGGGCCATGCGCACGGCCGCGTCGACGATCTCGGCCCGGCCGCCGTAGTTGACGCAGAACTGCAGGGTCAGCGTGGAGTTGCCCGTGGTCATCTCCTCGGCGTCCCGCAGCTCCTGGATGACGCTCTTCCACAGCCGTCCCGGGCGGCCGGCCCAGCGGACCCGCACCCCCAACGCGTTGAGGCCGTCTCTCCGACGGCGGATGACGTCGCGGTTGAACCCCATCAGGAAGCGCACCTCGTCCGGGGAGCGCTTCCAGTTCTCCGTGGAGAAGGCGTAGACCGACAGGTAGGGGATGCCGAGCTCGATCGCACCCTCGATCACGTCGAAGAGCGAGGCCTCGCCCGCCTTGTGACCTTCGGTCCGCGGCAGGCCACGCTGTTTGGCCCATCGGCCGTTGCCGTCCATCACGATCGCCACGTGCCGGGGCACGAGGTCTCGGGGGATGGAGGGCGGGGTGGCGCCGGAGGGGTGAGGGACGGGTGGGCGGACGTTCACGTGGCAGGCTCCCTTTCTACGTGTCGAAGAGAGCGTATGCCGTGTTCGAGGTGCCATTGGAGGTAGGCGGCGACCAGGCCGCTGCATTCGGCGCGGTGCCGGGGGACGGAGGCGTCGGCGGCGGGCCAGTCGCCCCGCAGGAGCGCGAGCATCAGGGCCAGGGTCGCCCCCTCGGGCACCGCGGCGCCGGCGGGACGGCAAGCCCCGCACACCACGCCTCCCGACACGATGGCGAACGCCCGCACCGCGGGGGCCTTGCACCGGGCGCACGACTCCAGGGCGGGGGCGTAACCGGCGACGGCCAGCGAGCGGAGGAAGTAGGCGTCGAGGACGAGCCGGGCCTCGTGCTCCCCCGAGCCGAGCGTGCGCAGACCGCCGACGAGCAGCAGGAACTGGCGGAGCGCGGGCTCCTTCTCCCCCATGATCAGCCGGTCGGCGGTCTCCAGCATCGCGACGCCCGCCGTGTAGCGCGGATAGTCGCTGACGAGCGCCTCGCCGTACGGGCGGATGGTCTCGGCCTGGGTGATCACGTCGAGTGTGCGGCCGGTGTGGAGCTGGAGGTCCACGTGGGTGAACGGCTCAAGCCGGCCGCCGAATCGCGAGGTCGTCCGCCTGACGCCCTTGGCGACGCCCCGGACCTTGCCCGTGCGTCTGGTCAGGATGGTGACGATGCGATCGGCCTCACCCAGCTTGTGGGTGCGGAGCACGATGCCGTCGTCCCGGTACAGACTCACCTGTGCAGTCTAGCGTCGTTCTTTCATACCGTTTCATGCCGTGTACACGGTCGGCGGACAGCCGAAACCCGGCACCCGAATCCAGATCTTCGCACGTCGGCGCGTGAGCGGAGGCCGTCGCCGAGGGCGGCGCGGTGGCTCCTCCGTCCCCGTTTCAGGGGCTCTCCGCGAACGGACCGGAGGGCGGTACGGTCAACGTGCCGGGACCAGGTCCAGGACGAACAGCCGGACCAGGTCGTCGAGGCGGTAGTGGAACCGCCCGGCCTGCCCCGAGGCGACCACCGAGACGAACCGGGCCTCGACCAGGGCGTCCAGGCAGGCTTCGGCATCCGCGTGGTTCAGGCCGCAGACGGCGGCGGCGGTACCGACCGCGAACTCGACCGATCCCAGCCTGGCCAGCTGGGCCAGCGCCTTCCGGGCGTCCTCCCTCAGCCGCGAGTGGCTCTGCCGCAGGCCGTCCCGTATGGCCAGGTCCGCGACGCTCAGCTCGTCCAGACGGCGGTGTTCGTCACGCAACATGACGACCAGGCCGGAGATCGGCCAGTGAGGACGGGCGGCGAGCCGGGCGCCGCAGATGCGTACCGCCAGGGGCAGCCTGTCGCACAGCTGGACCAGTTCGGCGGCGGCCTCGGGCTCGGCGGCCAGCCGCTCGTGCCCGACGATGCTCGCCAGCAGGTGGACGGCGTGATCGACCTCGAACCGGTCGAGGTCCACGATTCTCGCGCCGCCGATGCCCACCAGCCGGGACCGGCTGGTGATGAGGACCGAGCAGGTCGCCGAGCCGGGGAGCAGCGGCCTCACCTGCGCCTCCCCCACGGCGTTGTCGAGCACGACCAGGATGCGGCGGTTGTCCATGAGGCTGCGGTACAGGGCCGTTCGTTCGGCCAGGTCCTCAGGGACGGCCGCGTGGCCGACGCCGAGCGCCCGCAGGAACCGTCCGAGCACCCGGGCGGGAGCTTCGGGGACGGCTCCGGCGCCGCCCAGGTCGGCGTAGAGCTGGCCGTCGGTGTAGGTCGGCACCAGCCGGTGGGCGAGGTGCACGGCCAGGGCGGACTTGCCCGCTCCGGCGGGACCGGTGACACCCGCGACCGGCGCGGCCGGTCGCATCGGATCGTCCAGCACCCCGCTCAGATGATCGAGGAGAAAGGCGGTCGCCTTGTCCCGCCCCGTGAAGTCGGCGATGTCGGCGGGAATCTGGTGAGGCACGACCGGACGCCCCCATCCCATGCCGTAGGTCCGCTCGAACCCTCCGAGTACCGGAGGGTCCTGGTCGAGCACGGCGAGGTGGGCGCGCTGGGCGTCGGCGCTGGGCGCGACGCCCAGCTCGTCGGCGAGCCTGGATCTCAGCCGTTCGTACTCCATGAGCGCCTCGGCGGGCCGGCCGCAGGCGGCGTACAGCTCGATCAGGCGTGTGTGCAGGGGCTCGTCGAACGGACGGGCCTGGGCCAGGGCGCGGGTTCTCGGCAAGAGCAGCTCGGGGGCCTGGACCGAGATGGCGAGCGCGGCCAGCCGCTGCAGGCACGTGGCGTGGTCGTCGTCCAGAGCCCGCACCACGGGGTCCTCCCGCACACCGTCGGGAGCGCCCTCCAGCACGGGACCACGCCACTGTTCGAGCGCGTTCATCAGGTTGGCCAGTCGCTGATGCGGGTCGAGGCCGGAGATGTCGGAGTCGGCGGCCAGGGCGACGCGGAACCGGGTGGCGTCGACGGACCCGTCCGGTAGCCGCAGCCGGTATCCACCGTCGACGTGCTCGATGGAGGCGACCGCGCCGACCGTGTCGCGCAGCCAGGAGCGCAACCGCGACACGGCGGTGCGCAGGGCGATCACGCTGCCGACGCCGTGGTCCCACACCTGCTCCAGCAGCTGTCCCTCGGCGACGATTTCTCCGTTGTGCAGCAGCAGAGCGGCCAGGAGCATGCGGGGATGACGTGCCGGCAACGCCACGGCGACCCCGTCCCGGCACACCTGGAGCGGTCCGAGCATCTGGAAGTCGTACACGGAAGCAATCTGATCGACGGTCATGTCTGTCCTACGCCTGAATCTCTCGCTGACACTTCGCAAAAGTCATAGTCAAGCCACATATAGCGGTGTTTGCGGAAGTTGCAATCGTATGGCTAATGATCAGAAATGTCCGCCCTTTAACGTTCCATATGTCATCAATCCGCACCTTGCGCATGATGACGTAACACGCAGTAACGGCGGATCCGGACATTGATCTCCGGACAGTGATAAACGTGCAGGAATTCGGATAATGCAACATACGGTAATTGGCCGATTCCTTGATGTCGTGAACGCCGGCCCCGACCGCGTCGCGGTGCGTTCTGCCGATTCCTCGGTCACCTACGCCGAACTGGCCGCCGCCGCCGGGGGAATCAGGCACCTCGTCGCCGCCGCGGGAGGCCGCCCGGGGGCACGCGTCGGCCTGTTGACCGGCCACGACGCAAAAACCGTCGCCGCCGTTCTGGGAACCCTGCTCACCGGCTGCGTCTACGTTCCGCTGGACCCGTCGTACCCCGTGCCGCGGCTGGCGTACATGCTCGGCGACGCCGACGTTTCCGTGCTGGTCACCACGCGGAGACACGAGGCACTCGCCCGGACCCTCCTGGGAGAGCGGTCCTGCGAGGTGGTCTTCGTCGAAGACGCGATCCCGACGGCCCCGGCGATCGCCGGATCGATCGATCCCGACGGCCTGGCCTACCTGCGATACACCTCAGGATCCACCGGCGTGCCCAAGGGCGTGGCCCAGAGCCACCGCAACCTGGCGCACTGCGTCGACAACCAGATCGAAAGCCTGTCGATCACCTCCGAGGACCGGCTCAGCCTGCTCGCCTCGGTCAGCTTCGACGCCTCCATCCCGGACATCTACCCCGCCCTGCTGGCGGGCGCGACCGTGGTGCCGATCGACGTCCGCGCCCTCGGGCCGGACGAACTGGTGCGGCACCTGGCCGAGCTGGGGGTGACCGTCTACCACTCCACCCCGACGCTCTACCGTTACGTGCTCGACGCGCTGGGGTCCCATGGCCGGCTGCCCTCGATACGCACCGTTCTGCTGGGCGGCGAGCGGGTGACCCGGTCCGACGTGATCGCGGGCCGGGGGCGTTTCGCCGACGCCTGTGCTTTCGTCAACGGTTACGGTGCCACCGAGGCCACCTTCGTGGCCCACTACCGGACCTCTTTCGACTCGCCGGCCGAGCCGGAGACCGGACCCTCGCTGCCGATCGGGCACGCTCTGCCGGGCTACGAGGTGGTGCTGCTGGACCCCCGCCCCGGCGAGGGCGAGGCCGAGGGCGTGGGCGAGATCGCCGTCCGCAGCCCGTACCTGGCACTGGGGTACTGGCGGGATCCGGAGCGCACCGCCGAACGGTTCACCACCGACGACGACGGCAGGCGGGTCTACCGCACCGGAGACCTCGGGCGTGAGCTCCCCGACGGCACGCTGGTCTGCCTCGGCAGACGCGATCGGCAGATCAAGGTGCGCGGGTTCCGCGTCGAACCGGCCGAGGTCGAGGCGCACCTGGCGGGGCAGCCGGGGGTGGCCAGAGCCGTGGTCACGCTCGCCGGCGACAGGCTCGTCGCCCACGTCCAGCCCTCCGCCGCCGCCGTACTGGATCCGGCCGCGATGCGGCGGACCGCGGCCGAGGTCCTCCCCGACCATCTGGTGCCCGCGGCGATCGTGGTGCTCGACGCGCTGCCGCTCACCCCGACCGGCAAGGTGGACGTCCAGGCCCTGCCCGCGCCGGGCCCCGCCCGCGACGGCGAACGGCCCGCCACCCCCGCCGAGACCACCGTGCACGACGCCTGGTGCGAGGTGCTCGGCGTGGCCCGGATCGGCGTGACCGAGCCGTTCTTCGACGCGGGCGGCCACTCCCTGCTCCTGGGACGGCTTCAGCGGCTGCTGGCCGCCGCGTTCGGGACACCGGTATCGATGATGACCCTGTTCGAGCACACCACGGTGCGCGCCCAGGCCCGTGCCCTGGCCGCTCCGGACGACACGTCGCCCGCTCCGGGTGACGCGCCACCCCTCCGGCCCGCCGTCGCGGAGCTCCCCGGCCCCGACGACGACACCCTCGACGGGCACATCGCCGTGGTCGGCCTGGCCTGCAGGTTCCCCGGCGCACCCGGCCCCGCCGCCTTCTGGTCCGTGCTGTCCGACGGGGTGGACGCCATCTGGGACTACTCGGACGCGGAGCTGCGCGAGCTGGGCGTCGGGGAGTCGTTGCTGGCCGACCCCGCGCACGTGAAAGCCGGCGGGAAGCTGGACGGGGTGGCGGACTTCGACGCGGAGTTCTTCGGATTCGGCGCGGAGGAGGCCGCCCGCACCGATCCGCAGCACCGGCTGTTCCTGGAGACGGCCTGGGAGGCCCTGGAGGACGCCGGCTACGACCCTGACCGGTTCGACGGCCAGATCGGCGTGTTCGCCTCCGCCGCGGCCAACCGGTACTTCCTGTTCCACCTGTTCGGCAACCCCGCCGCCGGAACGCCGGCCGACCCCGACGACTGGGAGGGACGGCTCCTGTCCCACCAGGGCTCCGACCACCTGCCGGGACAGGTCGCCTACCGGATCGGCCTGACCGGCCCGGCGATCGCGGTGCAGAGCGCCTGCTCCAGCTCCCTGGTCGCGGTCTGCCTGGCCGCCCAGAGCCTCGCCGACCACCGCTGTGACCTCGCGCTCGCGGGCGGTGTCACCGTCACCTGGCCGAGGCACCGGCACACCCCCGGCGGGATGGTCTCCTCCGACGGCCGGTGCCGCGCGTTCGACGCCGCGGCCGACGGCTCGGGGTTCTCCAGCGGGAGCGGCGTGGTGGCGCTGAAGCGGCTCGCGGACGCCATGGCCGACGGCGACCACGTGTACGCCGTGATCCCCGGCTGGGCGATCGGCAACGACGGCGCCGCGCGGGCCGGCTTCGCCGTACCGGGCCTGGCCGGGCAGGTGGCCGCGGTGACCGAGGCCCTGGAGGACGCGGAGATCTCCCCCGACGAGGTCGGCATGGTGGAGGCCCACGGCAGCGGCACACCGCTGGGAGACGCCATCGAGGTGGAGGCGCTGACCCGCGCCTATCTCGCGGCCGGCGCGCGGAGCACCGGAGGATGCGCGCTGGGTGCGGTCAAGACCAACATCGGCCACACGGACGCCGCCTCCGGAATCGCGGGGTTCATCAAGGCGGTCCTGTCGGTACGGCACCGGCAGATCCCCGGCAACCTGCACCTCACCTCCCCCAACCCCCAGCTCGACCTGGACCGTGGACCGTTCTACCTGCCCACCAAGACGACGGACTGGCCCGCCGGCCGCCGGCGCGTCGCGGGGGTCAGCGCGATCGGCATCGGCGGCACCGGCGCGCACGTCCTGGTGGCCGAGGCGCCGGAGCCGCCGGCCGCGGCGCCCGCCTCCGGGCGCCGGTACCTGTTCCCCGTCTCCGCCCGCTCCCCCGAGGCCCTGCGCGCCGCGATCGTACGGCTCCGCGACCACCTCGCCGACAACCCGCACCTGTCACCGGCCGACGTGGCCTACACCCTGACGGCCGGACGCCGTTCCTTCGCCCACCGGGTCGTCGTGGAGTGCGGCAGCCTCGCCGAGGCGATCACCGCACTCGACCCCGACCGGCTGTCGTCCCAGGCTCACACGCCGGAGACGCCGCCCTCCGGCCCCGCCGTCCCAGGCCGGCGGATACCCCTGCCGACCTACCCCTTCCAGCGGCAGCGCCACTGGATCGACCTGCCGGGAGGCACCCGATGACCACCCTGACGGCTCGTTGGTTCCGGTGCTCACAGCCGTTGCCGCGCGCGGCGTTCCGGCTGTTCTGCCTGCCGTACGCCGGTGCGGGCGCGGGCGTGTTCCATCCGTGGCCGTCCGCCCTCGCTCCCGGCGTGGAAGTCGTGGGCATCCAGTTGCCGGGCAGGGAGAACCGGATCGTCGAGCCGGCCGAGATCGACCTGTCCGAGCTGGCCACCGCGGTCGCCGACGCCGCGGCCGCCGACAACCGTCCCTACGCGCTGTACGGGCACTCGCTGGGCGCGCGGCTCGCGTTCGAGGTGGTACGGCTGCTGCGCCGTGCCGATGCGCCCCTGCCGGTCCGGATGTACGTGGGCGCCGCCCGCGCGCCGCACCTGAGCGGGTCGGCCATGTTCGACGGGCTCTCCCTCCTCTCCGACGACGAGCTGGTCGCCCGGGTCGTGGCCGGAGGCGGCGTGCCCGAGGCGGTCGCCGACGAACCGGAACTGCTGGAGCTGCTGCTGCCGGCGCTGCGGGCGGACTTCACCTGGCTGGACGACTACGTGTACCAGCCAGAACCGCCGCTTCCGGTGGCGATCACGGCCTTCGCCGGCACCCTCGACCGGGCCGTCTCGGTGGAACAGGTGGCCGCGTGGGAACAGCACACCACCGCCGGGTTCGTCCTGCACCGCATCGACGGCGACCACTTCTTCCTCCAGGACCGGCTGACGGATCTGACCGCCCTCCTGACGGCGGACCTCATGACCGCGGGCGGTGTGAGGTGACGAAGGTGAACCTGGGCGACACCGGCTGGTCGGTGTGGACCGACGCGCTGCTGCGCACCACCGGATTCCCCGCCGACGGACTGAACGCCTTCGCCGCACCCTCGGCCGCCGCAGCCGCCGACGACCTCCTGACCGGCCACGGCTCCACCGACGCCTTCGACAAGGCCCTGACCGAGGCGATCACCACCGGAGCGCAGAAGATCTGCGACATCGCCGCCGACCCGCTCTTTCGCGAAGCCGTCACCTGGCAGAACCCCGGCGTCCTCGTCGCCCTGGACGGCCTGCTCACCGGCGGCCCCCACGCCACCCGCAACGTCCGCCGCCGCGACCGCGAACGCGCCGTCCTGCGCTACTGGCAACGCTACTGCGCCAAAAACGAGACCATCGGCTTCTTCGGACCCGTCTGCTGGATCACCGTCGCCCCGGACACCGATCAGATGGTGGAGATCCGTACCGGAGCGGGCCTGCTGCGCGAACGCCGCGTGTTCTTCGAGGGCTGGGCGATGACCGCCTACGCCGACCACCTCGCCACCGACCCGCGCGTCCGCCGCTGGTGGCCACCCGCCCTCCTGCCGCACCTCACCCTGCACGAACGGCAGATCCTGCGGCCCCTGCAACCGCCCCTGCCGCTGTCCTCACCCGAGGCCGCCCTGCTGGCCCGCTGTGACGGACGCACCCCCGCCGTGAACGTGGTCGCCGAACTCGCCCGCCCCGAAGACGGCTACCTCCTCCTGGAACGACTGGTCGAGCGCGAGCTGATCACCTGGGACGCCGCCCTGCCCATCGGCCGCGACGCCGAACACGAACTCCGCACCCGCATCCACGCCATCGGCGACCCCGACCTGCGCGAACAGTCACTGAACGGCCTGGACCGGCTGTGCGCCGCCCGCGACACCGTCGCCGCCGCCGCCGGAGACCCCGACACCCTCAAAACCGCCCTCGCCACCCTCGACACCGAGTTCACCGCCCTGACCGGCGCCCCACCCCGCCGCCGCGACGGCCAGATGTACGCCGGCCGCACCCTCTGCTACGAAGACACCACCCGCGACCTCGACACCGTCATCGGCACCACCCTCCTGAACGACCTCGCAGCACCCCTCGCCATCACCCTCACCACCGCCCGCTGGCTCACCCATGAGATCGGTTCGGCCTGCCGGGACGTCCTGCGGGGCCTGTACGACGAGCTGAGGGAGGACACCGAGGGTCCGGTACGGCTGGCCGACCTGTGGTATCTCGCCCAGGGGCTGCTGTTCGCCGGTGGCGAGAATCCCTTTCGCGCGGTGGCAGATGACTTCGCCCGACGGTGGGCCGAGCTGATCGGCGTGTCGATCGCACCCGAGGGCGACGCCCCGGTCCGGTTGTCCTCCGCCGACCTGGCCGAGCCCGTGGCCCGGCTCTTCCCCGCCGAGCGGCCCGGCTGGTCCAGCGCCCGGATCCACAGCCCCGACCTGCAGATCTGCGCCACCGACGTCGACGCGATCAACCGCGGCGACTACCAGGCGGTCCTCGGCGAACTGCATCCGGCGTGGGCGCCGTTCGACAGCGCCCTGTTCAGCCCGTTCCACCCCGACCCCGATCGGCTACGCGCCCACTACGACCTCGATCTGGGGCCGGATCGAATCCGGATCCTGTATCCGGAGGACTACCCCCGCAACACCAGCCGCACCGGTTACGGGCTGGTCGGGCCCGGCGACCGGCAGCTGGGCATCGACAAGGCCCGCGGCGCCGACCCCGACCGGCTGTTGCCGTCCACCTCCGTCACCGTCTCCGACGAGGACGGCGCCCTGATCGCCACGGCGTCCGACGGGCACCGATGGCCGCTGATCGAGATGTTCGCCGGGATGCTCAGCACGCAGCTGATGGACGCGTTCAAGCTCACCCTGCCCCTCTCGCACGTCCCCCGGATCACCATCGACCGGCTGGTCATCACCCGCGAGACCTGGCGCACCACCGTCGCCGACACCGGACTGGCCACCATCACCGACGAACGCGAACGCTACCTCGCCACCCGCACCTGGCGAGGACACCTCAACCTGCCCGACCAGGTCTTCGTCAAGATCGGCACCGAAGTGAAACCCTGCTACTTCGACCTCACCAGCCCCCACTACACCGGCCTCCTGTGCACCATGCTCCGCACCGCCGGAGAAGACGCATCCGTAACGGTCAGCGAAGCCCTGCCCACCCCCGACCAGGCCTGGGTCCCCGACCACAACGGCAACCGCTACTTCAGCGAACTCCGCCTGCAGATCACCGACCCCGCCACCGCGGACGGTGTGAGGTGACGAAGGTGAACCTGGGCGACACCGGCTGGTCGGTGTGGACCGACGCGCTGCTGCGCACCACCGGATTCCCCGCCGACGGACTGAACGCCTTCGCCGCACCCTCGGCCGCCGCAGCCGCCGACGACCTCCTGACCGGCCACGGCTCCACCGACGCCTTCGACAAAGCCCTGACCGAAGCGATCACCGCCGGAGCGCAGAAGATCTGCGACATCGCCGCCGACCCGCTCTTTCGCGAAGCCGTCACCTGGCAGAACCCCGGCGTCCTCGTCGCCCTGGACGGCCTGCTCTCCGGCGGCCCCCACGCCACCCGCAACGTCCGCCGCCGCGACCGCGAACGCGCCGTCATCCGCTACTGGCAACGCTACTGCGCCAAAAACGAGACCATCGGCTTCTTCGGACCCGTCTGCTGGATCACCGTCGGCCCCCACGCCCCTCAGGCACTGCAGGTCCACGCAGGAGCGGGCCTGCTGCGCGAACGCCGGGTGTTCTTCGAAGGCTGGGCCATGACCGCCTACGCCGACCACCTCGCCACCGACCCGCACATCCGCCGATGGTGGCCACCCACCCTGCTCCCCCACCTCACCCTGCACCAACGACAGATCCTGCGCCCCATGCAACCGCCGCTGCCGTTGACGGCGCCGGAAGCGGCATTACTGGCCCGCTGCGACGGACGCACCCCCGCCATCGACGTCGTCACCGAACTCACCCGCCCCGAAGACGGCTACCTCCTCCTGGAACGACTCGTCGAACGCGAACTCATCACCTGGGACGCCGCCCTGCCCATCAGCCGCGACGCCGAACACGAACTCCACACCCGCATCGAAACCATCGGCGACCCCCTCCTCCGCGAACGATCACTCACCGGCCTGGACCGGCTGTGCGCCGCCCGCGACACCGTCGCCGCCGCCGCCGGAGACCCCGACACCCTCAAAACCGCCCTCGCCACCCTCGACACCGAGTTCACCGCCCTGACCGGCGCCCCACCCCGCCGCCGCGACGGCCAGATGTACGCCGGCCGCACCCTCTGCTACGAAGACACCACCCGCGACCTCGACGCCGTCATCGGCACCACCCTCCTGAACGACCTCGCAGCACCCCTCGCCATCACTCTCGTCGCCGCCCGCTGGCTGACGGCGACGCTGGCCGACGCATACGGGACGGCGCTGCGGGAGCTCCACGACGACCTGCGGGAGGGCACCGACGCCCCGGTGCGCCTGGCCGACCTGATGTCTCTGTCCCAGGGACTGTTCTGGGGAACCGGACGGCGTCCCGCGGACGCCGTCGCCGAGGAGTTCACCCGGCGCTGGGAGAGCCTGTTCGGCCTTGACGGGAGCGACACCCCTGTCCGGCTGTCCGCCGCCGACCTGGCCGAGCCCGTGGCCCGGCTCTTCGCCGCCGAGCGCCCCGGCTGGTCCACCGCCCGGATACACAGCCCCGACCTGCAGATCTGCGCCACCGACGTCGACGCGATCAACCGCGGCGACTACCAGGTGGTCCTCGGCGAACTGCACGCGGCGTGGCCGACGTTCGACAGCGATCTCTTCACCGTCTGGCACCCCGAGGTCGAACGGCTCCGGGAGCAGCTGACCGCCGACGTCGGGCGGCACAGGGTCCGGCTGCTCCATCCCGACACCTGGCCCCGGTACACCGGACGGGTCGCGGCGTCGCTCACCGGCGCCACCGACCGGCTGCTGGGGTTCGCCGCGGCGCGGAGCGCCGACCCCGACCGGCTGTTGCCGTCCACCTCGGTCACCGTCTCCGACGAGGACGGCGCCCTGATCGCCACGGCGTCCGACGGGCACCGATGGCCGCTGATCGAGATGTTCGCCGGGATGCTCAACGGACTCGCCGTCGACGCGTTCAAGCTCACCACGCCCACTCCCCACGTCCCCCGGATCACCATCGACCGGCTGGTCATCACCCGCGAGACCTGGCGCACCACCGTCGCCGACACCGGACTGGCCACCATCACCGACGAACGCGAACGCTACCTCGCCACCCGCACCTGGCGAGGACACCTCAACCTGCCCGACCAGGTCTTCGTCAAGATCGGCACCGAAGTGAAACCCTGCTACTTCGACCTCACCAGCCCCCACTACACCGGCCTCCTGTGCACCATGCTCCGCACCGCCGGAGAAGACGCATCCGTAACGGTCAGCGAAGCCCTGCCCACCCCCGACCAGGCCTGGGTCCCCGACCACAACGGCAACCGCTACTTCAGCGAACTCCGCCTGCAGATCACCGATCCCGCCACCGCGGACGGTGCGCGATGAACGACCTGTTGTCCCCCTCCGCGGGGAACCCGCCGTCCCGGCCGGGAACGGACTCCTCGCACCTCGTGGAGACGACCGCCGCCGACCTCATCGTGGCGCGGGCTCGCGCCGTACCCGACGCGGTCGCGGTCGCCCAGTGGGACGAGAAGATCACCTATCGCGAGCTGGTCGGCCGCGCCGCGGCGCTCTCCGCCCGGCTCGGCGCGCTCGGCGTCGGGCCGGAGAGCAGAGTCGGGATCTGCGTGGAACGGCGCCCCGAGATGGTCGTCGCGGTCCTGGGCGTCCTGCTCGCCGGCGGCTGCTACGTACCGCTGGATCCGGCCGGTCCGCGGCTGCGGCTCCGGGACATGACCGCCGACGCCGGCCTGGACGTCGTGGTGTGCGACCAGGCGGGAGCGGAGGCGGTCGGCGAGGCGGGTCCGCGGTGCGTCGCCGTACCCGGCCCGGCGGAGGAGCCGGTCGATCTGACCGCCGTGCCCGCCTGCCCCGCCGCGCCGGACAACCTCGCCTACGTGTTGTACACCTCCGGCTCCAGTGGGCGGCCCAAGGGCGTGCTCGTCACCCACCGCAACCTGGTCTCGTTCGTCGTCGCATACGTCACGAACGTCGGGGCCGACCACACCACCCGCGCGCTGGGGTTCTCCTCCCTCGGATTCGACGCCTCCTCCATCGACCTGTTCGTGCCGCTGTCCGTGGGCGGGTCGGTGCAGCTGGCCGACGACACCGACCGCACCGACCCGGCCCGGCTGCGGCGGTTCATCGCCGAGCACCGGGTCACCTGGGGATTCGTCACCCCGGCTGTGCTCTCCCTGCTCGACCCGGTCACGCTGCCCGGCTGGCGGGTGGTGATGTGCGGCGGCGCCGCGGTGCCGCCCGAGCTGGTCGATCGGTGGGCGGCGCCCGGCCGACGGTTCGTCAACATCTACGGGCCCACCGAGACCACGGTGGTGGTCGTCACCGACGAGCTGACCGCGCCGCAGGTCACGCCGGTGCCGATCGGCTTTCCCACGCCCGGCCACCGCTGCCATGTCGTCGACGACCGGCTCCGCCCGGTCGAGCCCGGCGTCGAGGGCGAACTGCTGGTCGGCGGCCCCGGCGTCACCCGCGGATACCTGAACAGTCCCGGTCTGACCGCCGGGGTGTTCGTGCCGGACCCGTTCTCCGGCGAGCCGGGCGCGCGGCTCTACCGGACCGGGGACATGGTGCGGTACGCCGACGACGGGCGGCTCGTCTACCTGGGCCGCCGCGACGGGCAGATCAAGGTTCGCGGCCAGCGGATCGAGCTCGGCGAGGTCGCCGCCGTGCTGCAGGAGCACCCGGCGGTGGCGCAGGCGGCCGTGGAGGCGCTGCCCCGGACCGGCGGAGATCTGGAACTGGTCGCGTTCCTCACGCCGCGGGACGCCCCCGCCGACATCGGCTACGCCGCCTCGCGGCTGACCGCGGCGATGCTGCCGGGGCGCGTGCTGCGCCTGCCCGAGCTGCCGCTCACCTCCTCCGGCAAGGTGGACCGGGCCAGGCTGCGGGAGCTGGCCGACGAGGAACGCCCGGCCGACGTCTCGCCGGAAGGGGGAACGGCCGCGGAACGGGCGCTCGCGGCGATATGGCGGCGCTTCGGCGTCGGCGCCGACTTCTTCGCGAGCGGAGGCGACTCGATCACCGCGATGCGGCTGGTCGCCGCCGTCCGGGACGAGCTGGGCCTGGACGTGACGGTGGACGACGTGTTCGCCGGCCGTACCCTGCCGGAGATCGCCAGGCGGTTCGGCAAGGCCCCCCGGCTGCCCGGCCCGGAGCTTGTCCTCGGCCACCCGCCGACCCTGGCGCCACCGCAGCGCCGTCTGTGGTTCCTGGACCAGCTGGCGCCCGAGGCCGCTCCGTACAACATCGCTCTCGCCGAGAGACTGCTCGGCTCCCTGGAGGTGCCCGCGCTGCGGGCCGCGCTGCGGGCGGTCGCCGAACGGCACGCCGTGCTGCGCTGGCGAATCCGGCAGAACGCCGGGGTGCCGTACGCCGTCTGCGAGCCGCCGTCCGAGGTGGACCTGACCGTGGTGGACCTGAGCGGGTACGGCCTGGCACAGCGGGACGTGCAGCTGCGCACCCGGCTGTCGGCCGGCGCGGCAGCGCCGTTCGACCTGGCGGGCGGTCCCCCCTGGCGGGCGTGGCTGTACGTGCTGGGCCCCGACGAGCACGTGCTGGCGCTGACCCTTCACCACGCGGTGTTCGACGGCTGGTCCCAGGACACGCTCTACACCGACCTGTCCGCCGCCTACGCGGCCGCCGTCACCGGTCCGGCGGCGGACCTGGCGCCGTTGCGGGCGTCGTACGCCGACTACGCGGTCTGGCGGGCCGAGCGGGACCGCCGCACCGGTGAGGCGGACCTGGCCTGGTGGACCGAGCACCTGGGCGGGGCGCCCACCGTACTGGAGCTGCCCCGCGACCGGCCCCGCCCGGCCGTGCAGACCTACCGGGGCGCCGAGGCCCGGGTACTCCTGCCGCCCGGAGTGGACGCCGCGGTCCGCGCGCTCGCCGCCGACCTCGGGGCCACCCCCGCGGGGGTGCTGCTGGCCGGGCTCGGCCGGCTGCTCCACAGACTCACCGGCACCGCCGACCACGTGATCGGCGCGGTCATCGCCGACCGGCGGGTGGCCGCCTTCGACGACCTGGTCGGGTTCTTCATCGACATGGTCCCGCTGCGGCTGCGCTCGGACGACGACGCCGACTTCGCCACCCTCGTACGGCGGTGCGCCCGCGAACTGCTGGACATCGCCGCGCACCCGGCCGCCCCGCTGGAACGCGTGGTCGAAAGGCTCGGCATCCGCCGGGACCCGTCCCGTGCCCCGCTGGTGCAGGTCATGTTCAACGTGTTGAACCTGAAAGAGCCCCGGCTGGGGTTTCCCGGCCTGAGCAGCGAGACGATCGAGGTCGACAAACCGGGGTCGCCGTTCGACATGACCGTGTACGTGGCGGAGCGAAACGGCGGATTCTCCGTCGAGGTCGTCTACAACCCCGACCTGTTCGACGCCGTCAGGATCGAGGCGATGCTCGCCGACTATGTGAACGTGCTCGGCGCGCTGGCCGCCGACCCGGCCACCCCGGTGGGCGCGGTCGCCCTGCCCGGACGGGTCACCCCCGATTCCGCGCCCGGCGCCATGCGGGTCGCCGAGCCGCACACGCCGCCCCCGAACCCGGGGAACGGGTCGAGCGCCACCGAACAACTGATCGCCGCGATCTGGCGTGAGGTCCTGGAACGGGACACCGTCGGCCCCGACGACAACTTCTTCGACATCGGCGGTCACTCACTGGCGCTCGCCGCCGTGCACGCCCGCCTGTGCGTCCGGCTCGACCGTGAGCTGCGGATGGTGGACCTGTTCCGCTACCCGAGCATCCGTGCCCTCGCCGTCCACCTCGACACCCAGGCCGACGGCCCCGTCGAGGACGGCAGTTCCGAAATCGCCCGTGCGACCTCCCGTGCCGAGGCGCGGCGCAACCGTATCCGACGCCCGCGACGCGTCAACAGCACCACCGGACAGGAGAACGACCATGACCAGTGACGTCACCGACGAGGGCGTCGAGCCGATCGCCATCGTGGGGATGGCCGCCCGGGTACCGGGCGCGGCAGACATCGGCGAGTTCTGGCGCAACCTGGTCGACGGCGTGGAATCGATCACCACCTTCACCCGCGAGGAGCAGGTGGCCAGGGGCGTGCCCGAGGAGGACGTCGACGATCCCAGCTGGGTGTCGAAGGCCCCGTACGTGGAGGGGTACGACCAGTTCGACGCCGAGCTGTTCGGCCTGACCGCGCGAGAGGCGGAGATCCTCAACCCGCATCATCGGCTGTTCCTGGAGTCGTGCTACTCCGCGCTGAACGACGCCGGAACCGACCCGGCGCGCTACGACGGCGCCATCGGCGTCTACGCGGGCACCGGGGGCAACCAGTACCTGTGGGAGAACCTGGCCCGCAACAAGCGCGTGTGGGACACCCGTCACGGCATCGGGCTCGCCACCGCCAACTCGCCGAACTACGTGGCCACCACCGTGTCGTACCGGCTGAACCTGCGCGGGCCCAGCCTGACCGTCCACACCGCCTGCTCCACGTCGCTGGTCGCGCTCCACCTGGCCTGCGAGGCGCTGCGTGGCGGCGAGTGCGACATGGCCCTGGCGGGCGGGGTGAACGTGGAGCACCCACCGGCGAGCGGATACATCGGGGTGGAGGGCTTCACCTCTCCCGACGGTCACTGCCGGCCGTTCGACGCCGACGCGAACGGCACCGTCTGGGGCAGCGGCGTCGGCGTCGCCGTCCTCAAGCGGCTTGAGGACGCCATCGCCGACGGCGACCACATCCGCGCGGTGGTGCGGGGCAACGCGATCAACAACGACGGCGCCGGCAAGGTCGGTTTCTCCGCGCCCAGCGTCGACGGGCAGGCCGCCGCGGTCGCGCAGGCGGTCGGGCTGGCCGCGATCGACCCACGCACGATCGGCTACGTCGAGGCGCACGGCACCGGCACCGCGATGGGCGACCCGATCGAGGTCGCAGCGCTGTCCGCGGTGTACACGCGGGGCACGCGGGACCGCGGCTGGTGCGGCATCGGCTCGGTGAAGTCCAACATCGGCCACCTCAGCCAGGCCGCGGGCATCATCAGTGTGATCAAGGCGGTGCTGGCCCTGGAGCACGGGCTGATCCCGCCGACGATCAACTACGAGCGTCCCAACCCGGCGATCGACTTCGACGACACCCCGTTCTACGTGGCGTCCACGCTGAGCAAGTGGGAGACCGACGGCGGCCCCCGGCGCGCCGGGGTGAGCTCCTTCGGCATCGGAGGCACCAACGCGCACGTGGTCCTTGAGGAGGCCCCGCGCGTCGCGGCCGACCCCCTGCCCGCGCGGCCCGCGCACCTGCTGCAGGTGTCCGCCAGAACCGCCACCGCGCTGGACGCGGCGGTGGAGCGGCTCGCCGGGCATCTGACCGCCGACGAGGGCCTCGACCTCGCCGACGTCGCCCACACGCTGCGGGTGGGCCGGCCCGCGTACCCGCACCGGGCCGCGGTGGTGGCCGCCGACCGCGCCGACGCGGTCGCCGCGCTGCGGGACCGCAAGCGCCGCCGCAGGGGGGAGTCCGGCGTCACGCCGCCGGTGGCCTTCCTGTTCTCCGGGCAGGGCGCGCAGTACGCCGGCATGGGCGCGCAGCTGTACCGGACCGAACCGGTGTTCGCCGCCGCCGTCGACGAGTGCGCGGGCCTGCTCACCGAGCACCTCGGTCTCGACCTGCGCGACCTGATGTTCGGTTCCGCGCCCGACGCCGACGAGACGCTCCGGCAGACGCGCCTCACCCAGCCGGCGCTGTTCACCGTGGAGTACGCCCTGGCCCGGCTCTGGCAGAGCTGGGGAGTACGGCCCGCCATGATGATCGGCCACTCCATCGGCGAGTACGTCGCCGCGACCGTCGCCGGGGTCTTCACCCTGGCCGACGCGGTGCGCCTGGTCGCCGCCCGCGGCTCGCTGATGCAGTCGATGCCGCCGGGCGCGATGCTCGCCGTCCAGCAGGACGAGTCGGTGCTGGCGGGCCGGCTGCCGGACGGGGTGTCGGTGGCGACCGTCAACGGTCCGGGCACCTGCGTGGTGGCGGGCTCCCCGGACGCGATCGAGGCGTTCGCCGAGACCCTGAAGTCGGAGGAGGTGGGCTGCAAGGCCCTGCGCACGTCCCACGCGTTCCACTCGCCGATGATGGAGCCGATCCTCGCGGAGTTCACCGCACTGGTCGCCTCGGTGCCGCGGCGGGCTCCGAGCCTGCCGTTCTGGTCCAACGTCACCGGTGAGCTCATCACCGCCGAGCAGGCGACGGACCCGGGATACTGGGCCGACCACCTGCGGCGGCCGGTGAGGTTCGGCGCCTGCGTCGCCGGGCTGTTCGCCGCATACGGCGACACGCCGCCGCTGCTCGTGGAGTGCGGCCCCGGACGACAGCTGGCCGGGCTGGCCAGGATGCAGCTGCCCAAGGGGGCGCCCGCACCGCTGCCCAGCCTGCCTGCGCCCGGGGAGCGGAGCGGGGACGCCGCCACCGTCTACGACGCCGCGGGCACGCTGTGGGCCGCCGGAGTGCCGCTGAGCGCGGGCTTCGGCGTGGCGAGCCGGCGGGTGCCGCTCCCGGCGTACCCGTTCGAGCGCCGGCGCTACTGGATCGACGCCGACCCGGTCGATCAGGCCGCCACCGTCCCGGTCCGGCGCCGTGGCCCGCTGCCGCTGGCCGACTGGTTCGCGGTGCCCACCTGGAGGCAGGCTCCCCCGGACCTCCGCGAGACCGAGCTGGGCGACTGCCTGGTGCTCGCCGACGGGCCCCGCGGTGAGGAGCTCGTCGCCGGGCTCCGTGCCCGGGGCGCCACCGTGCGGGTGGCCGGCGCCGGTGAGCGCGAGGCGCTGCTCGCCGACGGGACCCCCACCAGGATCGTGCACGCCCTGGCGCTGGACGGCCCGCCCGCGGACGGTGGGATCACCGCCACCTGGGACGCGCAGGAGCGCGGCTTCCTCGACCTGCTGGACCTCGTCCAGGTCCTGGCCGCCGCAGGAGTGGCCGACGGGATCCACCTCGACGTGGTGTCGTCGGGCGCCTCGGACGCCCAGGGCGCCCTGCTCCGCCCCGAGCACGCCACCCTCGCCGGCATCGCCAGGGTGGTCCCGCTGGAACTGCCCGGCCTGACCGTCCGCCACATCGACGCCGACCCCGAGGCGGGCGCCGCGCAGACGGCCGACCTCGTCGCGGAGCTGCTGCGGCCCGCGGACGAGGCGGAGGTGGCGCTGCGCGCCGGCCGCCGCTGGGTCACCGACTACGCCCAGGTGCCCTTGACCAAGGAGTCCTCCGAGCCGGGAGCGGTTCGCCGGGAGGGCCGGTACTTGATCACCGGCGGGATCGGCGGGATCGGCATCACCCTCGCCGAGGACTTCGCCCGGCGGTCCCGCGCCCGGCTGGCGCTGCTCAGCCGGAGCGGTCTGCCGCCGCGGGAGGAGTGGGACACCCACCTGGCCGTGCACGGCGGCGCGGACCGGACGGGCCGTGCCATCCTCGCGATCCGGCGGATGGAGCAGGCCGGCGCCCAGGTGCTGGTCCTGGCCGCGGACGTCACCGACCCGGTCGAGCTGGGCGCGGCCCGGGAGCGGATCGAGGCCGAGTTCGGCGGCCTGGACGGCATCGTGCACGCCGCCGGCCTGCCCGGCGGCGGCATGGCCGAGGTGAAGGACCGTGCGGCGGCGACCGCCGTACTGGCTCCCAAGGTCGCGGGAACCCTCGCCCTGGCGCAGGTCTTCGGCGACCTCCCGCTCGACTGGGTGGCGCTCTGCTCCTCGGTGACCTCGGTGGTCGGCGGCTTCGGGCAGGTCGACTACTGCGCGGCCAACGCCTTCCTCGACGCCTACGCCCGCAGCGCCCACGGCTGGCGCGCCCCGGTCGTCTCACAGAACTGGGGCGGCTGGACCGAGGTCGGCATGGCCGTCGAGGTGTCCGCGCCCGACGGGTTCCGCGCCGCCCGGGGCGGGATGGCCCAGGCGATGGACCACCCCGTTCTCTCCACCCGGGTGAACGGTCAGGACGGAGGAGCCGAATGCCACGGGCTGGTGTCGGCCTCCACGCACTGGCTGCTCGACGAGCACCGCATCGGCCAGGTCGCCGTGGTGCCCGGCACCGGTCACCTGGAGTCGGTCCGGGCCGCCGTGGCCGCGTCCCTGCCCGCCCCGGACGCCGGCCACGTCGTGGAACTGCGGGACGTGGCGTTCCTGGAACCGTTCTCCGTCCCCGACGGGGGCACCGCGCAGTACCGGGTGGAGATGACCCCTTCGGCGGACGGCGCCGAGTTCCGGGTGGTGAGCCGTACGGCGGGCCGCTCCGCCACTCACGTGCGCGGATCGGCCGCGTGGGTCCGCCCGGAGCCGGCCGCGACGGTGGACGCCCCGTCGATCGTGGCCCGCTGCCGGCCGAGCTCCGCGAGTTCCGCGAGCTCCGCCGGACACGAGACGGGTCGCACCAGCATGCTCGTCTTCGGCCCCCGCTGGGACGCGCTGGGCGAGCACCACGTGGGCCCGGACGAGGAACTCGCCAGGATCGTCGCGCCTGAGGCCGCCCTGGCCGACCTGGGGCACTGGGTGCTGCATCCGGCGCTGCTCGATGTGGCCACCGCGTTCGGCGAAGGCCGCGGAGAGGGCAGCTACCTGCCGCTCTCCTACGGCCGGGTGCTCGTGCGCGGGCCGCTGCCCGCGCGGTTCTGGAGCCACCTGCGGTACGCCGACGGCGGCGACGACGTGGTCTCGGCGGATCTGACGCTGTTCGACGAGGACGGCCGGACGCTGGTGGAGATCGGCGACTTCGTGTTACGCCGGGTGAACCGCGACGCCGTCACCGGTGATCTGGCCTCCGTCACCGGCGACCCGGCCGAAGGGACCGCCGCGACGGCCGCGCCGGCCACGGACGGGATCACCCCCGTGGACGGCGCCGAGGCGTTCCTCCGGGTGATGGCCGCGCGCCTCGGCGCCCAGGTCGTGATCAACCCGCTGCCGGTGGCCGAACTCGCCGAACGGGCCAGAGCGCGGACCACCGACACCCTCGCCGGAGACCCCGGCGCCGGCGAGCTCCTTGAGACCGCGGCGTCAGGAGACGACGGCGCCGTGCCCCGCACCGAACTGGAGGCGACCATCGCGAGGGTGTGGAGCGACGGTCTCGGCGTGCCGCGGGTCGGCATCGACGACGACTTCTTCGAGCTCGGAGGCAACTCCCTGATCGCGGTGCAGCTCATCGCCTCCCTGCGCAAGGCCGTCAGAGTGAAGCTGCCGATGCGCAGTCTGTTCGAGTCCCCGACCGTGGCGGAGCTCGCGGTCGTCGTCGAACGGCTCCGTGCCGCCGACGGCGACGCCGAGCAGTCCCGCCCGGCCACCACCACCATCCCCAAGCTGGACCGCCGATGAACGAGGCAGGAAACATGACCGACGACCACTACCTGGTCGTGCGTAACGACGAGGAGCAGTACTCGATCTGGCCCGTGGGGCGTACCCTCCCCGCCGGATGGCACGACATCGGCTTCAGCGGAGCCCGGCAGGAGTGCCTGGACCACATCGAGACGGTATGGACCGACATGCGTCCGCTCAGCCTCCGCCAGGGCCGGTGACGAGGATGACCCCCAGGGAATGGGAGGCTCCCGCCTCGTTCGGCCAGGAACGGATCTGGCTGGCCGACCAGATGGACCCCGGCTCGCCGGTGTTCAACCTGCAGTGCTCGTTCGTGGTGCCGCACCCGCTCGAACCCGATCAGGTCCTCGCGGCGCTGCGGGTCCTCACCGAGCGGCACGAGGTGCTCCGCACCTCCTTCCGGCTCGTCGACGGCGTTCTCCACCAGGTGGTGCACGCGGAGGTCGACCTCGACGTGCGGATGCACGACCTGCGGGCGCTCCCTGTCGAGGAGGCCCGTACCGAGGCGTACGACCTCGCCGTGGCCGCCACCGGCGCCGCGATCCCCACCGGCCGTGCCCCGCTCTGGTGGGTCACGGCGATCAGGACCGAGAACGCGCGCTGGGTGATCAACTTCGTCATCCACCACGCCGTGTTCGACGCCACCTCCGCCGTCATCCTCGAAAGGGAGACGATCGAGGTGTGCGCGGCCGCGGCGGCCGGCCGGCCCGCCGACCTGCCCGAGCTGCCCATCCAGTACGCCGACTACGCGGCCTGGCAGCGCGGCCAGCTCACCGGCCCGGTGCTGACCGAGCAGACGGACCACTGGCGGTCGCGGCTGACGGGACTGCCCGCCGTACACACCCTCCCCACCGACCGGCCACGGCCGGCCCGGCTCGGCTACGCCGGCGACGAGGTCCGTTTCACCATCCCCGAAGAGGTACAGGAGCAGGCCGCCGCGACGGGACGCCGCTCGGCCGCGACGCCGTTCATGGTGTTCCTGACGGCGTACGTCGCGCTGCTGTCGCGGCTGTCGCGCGACGACGACACCGTGGTCGGGGTGACCCTGAGCGGCCGGGACCTGCCGGAGGTCGCCGGCCTGGTCGGCATGTTCGTCAACCAGATGGTGCTGCGGACCGACGCCTCGGGCGACCCGACCTTCACCGAGCTGCTCGGCCGGGTCCGCACCGCCTTGCTCGACGCCATGGAGAACGGCCAGCTCCCGTTCCAGGCGGTCGTGGAGGCGATCGCGCCGCAGCGGGACCCGGGGGTGCAGCCGCTCTACCAGATCGGCTTCAACTTCATCCCCGACTCCGGCATCGAGCCGATCCCCTACACCACCTCGAAGGACGACCTGGCCTTCGACCTGACCACCGGCATCAGCCGGCTGCTGTATCGCACCGACCTGTTCGACCGGGGCACCGCGGAGGCGTTCGTCGCCCGCTACCTGCGCGTCCTGGCCGCCGGTGCGGCCGATCCGGAGACCCGGATCGGCGATCTGCCGCTGATGGACGAGACCGAGCGCGCGTCGCTGCTGGAGACGGGAGCGCAGGAGCCGCCGCGCGAGCACCCCACGGTGCGCCACATGGTGGAGGCTCAGGTCGCCCGCACCCCGGACGCGACCGCCGTGATCACCGGCGACCGGCGGCTGACCTACACGGAGCTGGACGAGGCCGCCGAGCGGGTGGCCGACCGGTTGCGCGGGTCGGGCGTCGGCCCCGAGTCACTGGTCGCGGTGTACGCCGAGCCGTGCCTGGAACTGCTGCCCGCCCTGCTCGGGGTGTGGAAGGCCGGAGCGGGTTACGTGCCGGTGGACCCCGCCTACCCGGCCGGCCGGGTGGCCTACATGCTCGCCGACTCGGCCGCCGCGGCGGTGCTCACCCAGCGGCATCTGGCGGGCACCCTGCCGGCCACCGGCGCGACCGTGCTCACCCTCGACGACCTCGGCGATCGGGCCGGGCCGGCGGCCCCCTCGCAGCGGGCGGCCGGACCGGGGAACATCGCGTACGTCATCTACACCTCCGGTTCGACCGGCACCCCCAAGGGGGTCGTGGTCGAGCACGGCTCGGTGGCCGCCTACCTGGCGTGGGCCGGCACCGCCTATCCCGGCCTGGCCGGGCAGGCGCTGCTGCACTCCCCGATCTCGTTCGACCTGACCGTGACCGGCCTGTTCGGGCCGCTGACCGTCGGAGGATCGGTACGGCTGGCCGCCCTCGACGAGATCACGGCAGGCGACCGGCCGACGTTCCTCAAGGCCACCCCCAGCCACCTGGCGCTGCTGGCGGCACTGCCCGACCACGTGGCCCCCGGCGCCGACCTGGTGCTGGGGGGTGAGGCGCTGCCCGCCGACTGGGTCGCCGCCTGGCGGGACCGGCATCCCGGTGCCACCGTCGTCAACGAGTACGGCCCCACCGAGGCCACCGTCGGCTGCGTCACGGCCCACGTGGCGCCGGGCGAGGCGCCGCCCGTCGACCGGACGGGTTCGGTCGGGATCGGCCGCCCGGCCCCCGGCAACACCGTCTACGTGCTGGACGACGGGTTGCGTCCGGTGCCCGCCGGTGTCATCGGCGAACTCTACGTCGCCGGCCCCCAGGTCACGCGCGGTTACCTGAACCGGCCGGGTGCCACGGCCGCCGCCTACGTGCCCTGCCCCTACGGGCCCCCCGGCCTGCGGATGTACCGCACCGGCGACCTGGCCCGCCGACGCGCCGACGGGGGCCTGGAGTTCGCCGGCCGCGCCGACGACCAGATCAAGCTCCACGGCTACCGCATCGAACCCGGCGAGATCGAGGCGGCCCTGCGCGCACAGCCCGGCGTCCGCGACGCCGCCGTCAGCGTCCGCGAGGACACCGCCGACGGCAGGCGGCTCGTCGCCTACCTGGTCGGTGAGGCGGACCCCACCGCGGTCGGCGACGCGCTCGCCGCCACCCTGCCGGCCCACATGGTCCCCGCGGGATACGTCGCCCTCGACGCTCTGCCCCTGACCGCCAACGGCAAGCTGGACCACGCGGCGCTCCCGGCGCCGGCGGCCCCGAGCCGCGGGTACGTCGCACCCAAGACCATCGCGGAAGAGCTGGTGGCGGAGGTGTTCGCCGAACTGCTGAAGGTGGAGAAGGTCGGCGTCGACGACGACTTCTTCGAGCTCGGAGGCAACTCCCTGCTGGCGATCAGGGCCATCGCCAGGATCCGCAGCCAGATCGAGGTCGACATCCCGGTCCGCGGGCTCTTCTCCTACGCCACCGTCGCCGATCTCGCAGCCGAGATAGAACGGCGACTCACCGAAGACCTCGACCGGCTCAGCGATGAGGACGTCGAGCGGCTCCTCACAGCGGAAGGTGACGGCCGAGCATGACGACCACCCCGGAGATCCCTCCACCACCCCCCTCTCCCCCTTCTCCGACGTCGGCCGCGGCCCGCCGGGCGCTGCTGGAGCAGCGGCTGCGCCGGCGCCGCGCCGCGACCGTGGCGCCCCGCCCCGAGGGAACCGCCCCGCCCCTGTCCTACCAGCAGGAGCGGGTCTGGTTCATGGAGCAGTTCGCCCCGGGCACGAGCCAATACACCATCCCGGTTCCGATGCGCCTCACCGGAGAGCTCGACCTCGAACTGCTCAAGGAGGCCCTGCAGACGCTCCCCGCCCGGCACGAGGCGCTGCGGATGCGGTTTCCCTCCGACGCCGACGGCCGCCCGACCGTCCACGTCGAGTCCTCCGTCGCGGTGCCGCTGCGCTTCGTCGCCGCGGACGACGAGGCCGCGGCCCAGGTGCTGATCGACGAGGCGGCCACCGAGCCGTTCGACCTGGCCGACGGGCCGCTGCTCCGCGCTCTGCTGGTCAGACTGGCCGACGACGACCACCGGCTGCTGGTCACCACCCACCACATCATCGGTGACGGGTGGTCGGTGGACCTGCTGCTGCGCGACCTCGCCGCGGCCTACCACGCCCTGCGCGCCGGCACGCGGGCGACGCTCCCGGACCTGGCGATCTCCTACGGCGACTTCGCGCACTGGCAGCGGCAGACCCAGACCGGCGCCGAGCTGGAGCGCCAGCTGGAGTTCTGGAGCGACCGGCTCACCGGGGTCCCGGCCCTGGAACTGCCCGCCGACCGGCCACGGCCCGCCACCCAGGCCTTCGACGGCGACTGGCACGTCGTCGACGTCGACGCCGAGCTCACCGGCGCGGTCAACCGGTTCTGCAGGGAGCGCAACGCGACCCTGTTCATGACGCTGCTCGCCGCCTACCAGGTGCTGCTGGCCCGGCACTCCGGTCAGGACGACTTCGCGGTCGGCTCCTCCTCGGCCGGCCGGTCGCTGGCGGAGCTGGAGAACGTGGTCGGCATGTTCGTCAACATGCTGCCGATGCGTGCGCGACTCGGCGACGACCCGACCTTCGACGAGTTGCTCGAACGCACCAGAATCAGCGTTCTCGACGCCTTCGACCACGCGGAGGTTCCGTTCGAGCAACTGGTCAACGCGCTCGGCGTGCCCCGGGACGTCAGCCGGTCGCCGGTGTTCCAGGCGATGTTCGCGCTGCAGAACTACCAGATGGGCAGGATCGCGGACGCGGGAAGCTCGGACCTGCGCATCTCGTGGCTGCCGATGGACCTGCGGGCCACCCGCTTCGACATCGAACTGCACGTCATCGAGGTGGCGGACGGACTGATCGTCAAGTTCGCCTACAACACGGCGCTGTTCGACGAGGCGACCGTGGCGAGGATGGCGACCCGCTTCGTCACCCTCCTGCGGGCGGTCGTCGCCGCCCCGGCCACCCGGGTGTCCGAGCTGCCGATCCTGGACACCGGCGAGCAGACGCTGCTGGTGGACACCTGGAACGACACCGGTGTCGCGCTGGACGAGAGCGCGACGCTGCACGGCCTGATCGAGGACCAGGCCGCCCGGACCCCCGACGCGGTCGCGGTGACCTTCGAAGGCCGCCACCTGACCTACGCCGAGCTGGGCGAGCGCGCCGACCGGGTGGCGCACCGGCTGGGCGAGCTGGGCGTGGGCCCGGAGACCCTGGTCGGCGTCTACGCCGAACGCTCGGCCGAGCTCGTGGTGGCGTTGCTGGGCGTGCTCAAGGCGGGAGCGGCCTACCTGCCGCTCGACCCGGAGTATCCCGCCGACCGGCTGACCTTCATGATCAACGACGCCGGTGCCCCCGTGGTTCTCACCCAGGGGCACCTCAGGGAGAGCGTCCCCGCCACCGACGCGATCATCCTGGACCTGGACGATCCCGGCGAGTGGGCCGGCAGGCCCGCCGGCGCTCCCCGGCCACAGGTCACCTCCGGCAACGCCGCCTACGTCATCTACACCTCCGGGTCCACCGGCCGTCCCAAGGGCGTGCCCAACACCCATCGCGGCATCGTCAACCGGCTGCGCTGGATGCAGAGCACCTACCGGCTGGGCGACGACGACGTCGTGCTGCAGAAGACCCCCGCCGGCTTCGACGTGTCGGTGTGGGAGTTCTTCTGGCCGCTGCTCACCGGGGCGCGGCTGGTCCTCGCCAAACCCGGCGGCCACAAGGACGCGGCGTACCTGCGCGACCTGCTGATCTCCGAGAACGTGACCACCGCCCACTTCGTCCCCTCGATGCTGGCGGTGTTCCTCGCCGACGACGAGAACGCCGCGGCGGACTGCACGGGGCTGCGCCGGGTGATCTGCAGCGGCGAGGAGCTCCCCGTGGCCACGGCGGCCACGTTCACGACGGCGCTGCCGCACTGCGAGCTGCACAACCTGTACGGTCCCACCGAGGCCGCCATCGACGTCACCTCCTGGCACTGCGATCCGGCGGCCGTCGCCGGCGCGGTCACCCTGCCGATCGGCGCCCCGATCGCGAACATGCGGCTCTACGTCCTCGACGGGCACGGCAACCCCGCCCCGATCGGCGTGCCCGGCGAGCTGCACATCGGCGGGGTCGGGGTGGCCAGGGGCTACCACCGCCGTCCGGCGCTGACCGCCGAACGGTTCGTCCCCGACCCGTTCGGCACCGATCTGGGCGCCAGGCTGTATCGCACCGGCGACCTGGCGCGCTGGCGCCACGACGGGAACCTGGAGTTCCTCGGCCGCATCGACCACCAGGTGAAGCTGCGCGGCCTGCGCATCGAGCTCGGCGAGATCGAGACGGCGCTGCGGGACCGGGAGGGCGTCGCCGAGGCGGTGGTGGTGGTCCGCGAGGACACTCCCGGCGACAAGCGGCTGGTCGCCTACCTGACGACCTCCGGCGAAGCGGACGCCGACGCCGACCTCGACGTCGCCGAGCTTCGGGCCGCGCTGAAGCAGAGCCTGCCCGACTACATGGTGCCGACGGCGTTCGTCATTTTGGAGACGCTGCCGCTGTCCCCCAACGGCAAGCTGGACCGCGCGGCGCTGCCGGCCCCGCAGGCGACACGGGACGCCACCGCCGAGCTGGTCGAGCCGGAGACCGCCACGGAAAGGATGCTGGCCGGAATCTGGACCGAGGTCCTCGGCGTGGAGCAGATCGGCGTCCACGACGACTTCTTCGACTCGGGCGGCCACTCCCTGCTCGCCACCCAGGTGGTGGCCCGGATCCGCAAGGAGTCCGACGGCTCGGGACGTCCCGTCGGGGTGATGGACCTGTTCCAGAACCGCACCATCCGCGAGCTGGCCGTCTTCATCGACGCCGGCGCCGACGCGGCCGCCGGGCCGCAGCCGCTGCTGTACGAGCTGACCCCGAAGGGCGGCAGACGCACCCTGTCCTACGTGTGCGTCCCGTACGGGGGCGGCAGCGCGATCGTCTACCAGCCGCTCGCCGACGCCCTCCCCGCCGGGCACGCGCTGTACTCGGTGGCCATCCCCGGTCACGACGTGGGCCTGACCGAGGAGGCGCTGCCGTTCCACGAACTGGTGGACCGGATCGTGGCGGAGGTCGGGGAACGGGTGGACGGCCCGCTGGTCCTCTACGGGCACTGCGGCGTCGGCAGCGCCATCGCCGTGGGCGTGGCACGGAAGCTGACCGAGTCCGGCCGGGACGTGGACGCGGTCTACATCGGCGCCATGTTCCCGTTCGCCCGGCTCAAGGGCGTCATCGGGGCCGTGCGGACCCGGTTGGAGAAGCTGCGCAGCAACCGCGAGTCCGCCAACTGGCTGAAGGGGATGGGCGTCGACACCGACGCGCTCGACCCGGAGCAGGCCGATCGGATCATCGGCAACATGCGTGCCGACTCCCGGGCCGCCGAGGAGTACTTCACCGAGCTGCTCGACCGGCACCCGGAACCGATGTCCGCCCCGATCATCTCGGTGGTCGGCTCCGAGGACCCGGTCACCGACTACCACACCGAGCGCTACCGGGAGTGGGAGTTCCTCACCGGCACCACGGGGCTGGTGGTGCTCGACCAGGCCGGGCACTTCTTCCTGAAGCACCGCTCGGAGGAACTGGCCGAGATCGTCACGGGCATCCACCCGGCGATGGCCCGCCGCGAGACCGCCGAGTACGGCGTCGCCGGGCGGGGACCGGACGCCGCGTGGGCGCTGCACGCCACGCACTACCCGGCCGAGGCCGGCCAGAGCGAGGACTCGCCGGTCGTGAAGCCGAGCGGCAGGAGGTTCCTCAGCGTCGCGATCGGCCAGCTGGTGTCGACGACCGGATCGGCGCTGACCGGCTTCGCCATCCCGGTGTGGCTGTTCGACCGGACCGGGTCGGTGGCCGACCTCGGCCTGTTGTGGGCGCTGATGCTGCTCTGCGGGGTGGCGATGCTGCCCATCGCCGGGCCTCTCATCGACCGGTTCGACCGGCGGCGCGTCATGATCGCCGCGAGCGGCATCGCCGGCACGATCCAGCTCTGCATCGCCCTGCTGCTGTGGGCCGACCGGCTGGACCTGTGGATCATCTACCTGCTGCTGCCGCTCAACTCGATGGCAGGCACCTACCAGCGGCTGGCCTTCCAGACCGCGGTTCCCCAGTTGGTGCCCAAGCGTTACCTGGGACACGCGGTGGGCCTCACCCAGCTCACCAACGGGTTCGCGATGCTGTTCGCCCCCCTGATGGGCGCCGGGCTGTACGTCGCGATCGGCCTGCCCGGCATCATCGCCATCGACATGGTGAGCTACCTGTTCGCCCTCGCGGTGCTGCTGGTCGTCCGCTTCCCCGACACGCTCGGCTTCCGCCGCAAGGAACCGCTGGTCACCTCGATCGCGGAGGGACTGCGGTTCTCCTGGAACCTCCGCGGGTTCCGGACCATGGTCGTCTACTTCACCGTCGCCAACGTCTTCCTGGGCCCCGCCCTGGTGCTGACCGTCCCGCTGACACTCTCCTTCGGCACGGTCGACCAGGTCGCCCAGGTGGCGGTGGCCGAGGCCCTCGGCGCGGTCGCCGGCGGGGTGGTGATGGCGCTCTGGGGCGGCCCCAGGAAACGCCGGATGATCGGCGTGTTCCTGGGCAACCTGGGGATGGCCGTCGGCTGCCTGGTGATGGGGCTGCAGCCGTCCCTCGTCGTGGTCATGACCGGTGTCTTCTGCCTGGCGATGGGAATGACGATCTCCCAGGGCATCTACGTGACGCTGATCCAGGTCAAGGTGCCGCAGCGGTTCCACGGGCGGGTGCTCGCGCTCAACCAGGCCATCTCGTGGTCCACCCTGCCGATCGGGTTCGCCGTACTGGCTCCTCTGGCCACCTCCCTGTTCAATCCCCTGCTGCAGCCGGACGGCGCGCTCGCCGGCTCGGTGGGCGCGATCATCGGCACCGGAGACGGGCGGGGCGTGGGCCTCGCCTACATCGTCTTCGCACTGATGATGGCGGCGGTCACCGTCTGCGCGTCCACCATCCGGCTGCTGCGGAACTTCGACACCGAGGTGCCCGATTCGCTGCCCGACGACCTCATCGGCATGCAAGAACGGCAACGTCGCCTGAAAGGAAGCATCGCATCATGACGGGTGTCATTCCCACGGACCTGGCCCAGCTCGGGCCGGTGACCGGGCATCTGTCCGGAAACGACCACACCACCGTCGTGGTGTACGGTCTCGGGCCGGACATGACCGACCATCTCGGCTGGGTGACGGCCCATCGCGAGGGACTGCGGGCCGGTCTGGCCGGGCACGGTGCGGTACTGCTCCGCGACCTGCCAGCAGACCTCGACCTGTTCGACCGGATCGTCCGGGTCATCGGCGGCGACCCGCTGCGCTACACCGAACGCTCCACCCCGCGCACGTCCGTCACCGAGTCCATCTACACCTCCACCGAGTACCCGGCCGACCAGCCGCTCCCGATGCACAACGAGAACTCCTACTCCGACACCTGGCCGGGTCACCTGTTCTTCTACTGCGACATCGCCGCGGCCACGGGCGGGGCCACCCCGATCGCCGACAGCCGGGCGGTGTTCCGCCTGATCCCCGACGAGGTGCGGGACAGGTTCGCGGACGGCGTCGTGTACTCCAGGGCCTTCCGGGAGGGACTCGGCCTGTCCTGGCAGGAGTCGTTCCAGACCGACGACCCGGCGGCGGTGGAGGAGTACTGCGCGCGGCACGGGCAGACGTTCGAGTGGACCGAGGACGGCCTGCGCACCAGACACCACCGGCCCTCTCACCAGACCGAGCCGCTCACCGGGGAGCGGGTCTGGTTCAACCAGGCGAACCTGTTCCACGTCACCAGCCTGGACGAGGAGGTCCGCGAGGCCCTGCTGTCGCTGTACGACGAGGCCGACCTGCCCCGGAACGCGTATCTGGCCGACGGCTCCCCGATCGACCCCGCCGACCTGGCCGCGATCAAGGATGCCTACGACGAGGTCTCCTACGGGTTCCCCTGGCGCCAGGGCGACCTGCTGATCATCAACAACATGCTGTGCGCGCACGGCCGGGACCCGTTCACCGGCGCCCGCCGGATCCTGGTCGCCATGACGGCCTGACCGCCGGCCCCCGTGATCGACGGCTGAGGACCTGACCACCGGCGACGGCGGCCAGGTCCTCAGCCGTCTCCCGGACGTCGCGGGCGAGACTCCGTCACCGCGACGGACGGTCCGGAAACGGCGGACTCGGCGTGCAGACGGAGGAGGCGGCCGGGGTCAGGCGTGCTGGGCCGCCAGGTCGCGGTAGGTGCTCCGGACGACCAGCAGCCGGTCCAGCCGGAAGCGCCCCGGCTCCGCCGCACGCACCCGCTGCCCGCGCTCCGACCAGAACCCGCCGTCCGACACCTCCTCCTGCCCCGGCGAGACGAACTTCATGACCTCCTCGATCGCCGCCATCGCGATCGTCAGCGCCTGCAGCGCCTCACGGGGTTCACCGACCGGCACGTTCCCGGCGGTCAGGTCGGCCACCCACAGCCATTCCCCGGCGTCGAGCAGCCGCGACGGCTCCGGGCCGCCGAACGCCGGGAATCGCGCGGACGTCACCTCGCGTTCCGGCAGGCCGAACAGGAACTCACGCTCGGTGCCGCATCCCTGGCACACGCCGGTGTACCAGGAGACCGGCTCACCTCCGGCGTTCGCCAGAGCGCTCTCCCAGGTCGTGTCGGCCGAACCGCACTCGCACGGGTGCAGGTCGAGGTACAGATGCGCCTCGTCCCTGCTCCGCGCCACCGGAAACGGCATCGCAGTCCCCTCTTCCGTTCTTCCAGTCTTCCAGGCCGACGACGGGCTGACGGGCTCCCGGATGTCCTTCCGGCGACGGCCGTCGCCCTAGTGGTTCCCGGCGATCTGCCACAGCGTCTCACTCGAGGCGACGGTACGGCTCTGCCCCGTGAGCTGTGCCGGAGCCGGGACGGGGTCCGCGGTTGCGTGAGCCGGCGGCGAGGCGCCGTTCTCCGGGCCGGAATCCACCGGCCGTCGACCGCAGACACAGGGCTCGCCGGGCGGGCATTCGCACGCCTCCTCTTCCGGCGGGATCCAGCCGGTGGTGTTGCCGATCCGGGCCATCCGGTCCCAGTACTCGTCCCTCAGCGCGTTCCGCGGGGCCGGTCGGTCCGGCATCGGAGCGGTGCCACCGTCGGGGCGGTTGAGGAGGGCGGCGAGACCGCCCCTCTGGGCCGGCACCGCCGGCTGCCCGTCGTTCCGGGGCGGCACCGGCGGAACCTGGCCGCGGTCCCGGATGGCCCACGCCACCCCGCTCATCTCACGCTCGTAGTAGTCCCGTTCGCCGTTCGTGCGGGCCGACCGCCACTGAGCGACCAGCTCCTGATACTCGCGGTACCGTGACGTCGCGCACTCGTCCCGGCTGTCCGTCCGGGTCACCCACGACAGGGCACGGCGGATCACACCCTGCTCCGGCCGCTGCGCGGCCGCCGCCGGCCGCTGGAGCACGTCACTGATCTCGCGGAGCACCATCCGCTTCACAACGTCCGGGTGGGGCCGTTCGGTGAGCACCATGTCGTGCAGGTACGGGAAGTCGCCCGACGGGGTCGTCGTCTTCGCCATCAGCTCCTCCACCCGGCCACTCAACACCATCCGCTTCACCGGCCGGCCGATCGTGACCCGGAAGTAGTGCGTGGCGTGGCCCTTGGTCTCCACCACCAGCGTCGAACCGTCCGCGGACCAGCTCAGGCTCTTGACGTCCCGGCCCAGCTGCGAGGGCAGGAGGTGCTCCACCGCCGTCTTGATCTCCTTCACGGTCAGGTTGGGCAGATGCGGCGCCCGATTGTCCACGACGAACGCCGTCCCCGGGCTCTGTCGCAACGCCGCCCCCGGGCGCTGTCGCTCCGACACCGAGCCCGCGCCACCAGCCGGCGCCGCGGCAGTGGGCGACACCGCACCCGGGCCGGCGGCTCCCTGGTAGGAGCTGCTCAGCCCTGCCGAGCCCGCCTGCGTTCCGGGGGCGGCGGAGGCGCGTGGGACGGACGTCACCGGGGGGACGACCTTCACGCCACGCCGGTCCAGCTCTTCGCGGACCCGGTGGTCGAAATCGCCCTCCTCCGGCGAGCGGTTGTGCAGTGCGCGCAGGTCGGCCCCGGCCTCGTCCGCGAGGGCCACCAGCCCGGGGGGGAGCGTGCCGAACGCCGAGGTGAATCCGCCGTCGGGCAGCTCGCTGCGCAGCGTGCCGTCCCGAGTGGCCCGGTAGTGGCGTGCGGTGCCGTCGGGCTCACGTAGCTCAAGGCTGACGTCGGTGTGCAACGCGCGGGCCAGCAGCCGGGCATGGGTCACCAGGCTCATCTGTCCGGGGGCGCTCGCCTTGGCGGTGAGCAGGATCGGGGTGCCGGGCGGCCGGCGGCCGAACAGGTTCCACTGCGCCGTTTTGACGATCGCCTTGTGCAGGACGTCGGGAGGGATGTCGGGGCCGGCCCTCCCCTCAACCTTCGCCAGGGTCTTCGCCAGGGCCTTCGCCTCGGTGATCAGTGCGTTCAGATCGAGCGGATGCGCGGCCCCGGCCGCCGGTCTGCTCCGCCACAGCGCCCGCCAGCCGGGCCGCTCGGTGGTGCGGGTGACCTCCGGCTCGCCGAGGCTCCAGCCCCACCGGCGCCGGTCTTCGGCGCCACGCGAAAGCTCGACCTTCCTCAGGTCACGCTCGAACATGGTCACCTCGGCCAGGCCCGTCGCGACGTCCTGCGCCTCGACCCGTAGGCCGGCCTTCTCGGCCTTACCGGGCTTCACGGTCTTCACCTCGGCCGTGATGTCGAATGACACCGGCACCTCGACGCTGGCGGCGGTGCCCTTCGCGAAGCGGCTCAGCTCGGTGCGATTCCCGTTGCTGACCGTGGTCTGCACGGAGACCTGCCAGCCTGTGGATTTCGACCTGCTCAATCCGAAGAGCTGTGAGGCCCGGCCGATGGAGAACTTCCGGCTCCAGCTGACGGTCCGCTCGGTGATGTGCATGATCCGGCGCACCAGGCCGATCTCGGTGTCCTTCCGGCCGGGGACGGTGACGTGGAGGTCCTGCGGCCGGGCCTTGAGGGTCACCTCCACCACCTTGCCCGGCTTGCTCGGGTGGGTGAAGCGGATCGTCGTGGACCCCTCCTCCTCGAGCATCTGGCGGAAGTTGACACCTTGCCGCATCTCCGACAGGTCGCGTTCCAGCGTGGCCAGCGCCTCTGCGGCACCCTTCTCGCCGAGAAGCCTCTTGTCCGCGAGCAGTTCCCGTACGGCCTTCTCCAGCCCGTCGGTCCGCAGGTTGTCCACCATGAAGGTCTCCGGCAGCTTCACCACCGGCCGGGGGTCGGGGGCCCGTTGCCGCTTCTCCGCCATCACCAGCTCCGACGGCACCAGCCGGGTCATCTCACCTGCCAGCTCGACCACGACAGGCTTGCGGGCGCCGTTCTGCTCCGCCTCCCCCTCGGTGACCTGACTCCCGCCGACCGTGATCGTGACCCTGACCGCATGGCGGACCTCGTCCAGGCCGAAGGTGGCGATGCGCTGCAGCTCGGTCCACTGCCGTGTTCTGGAGGCCGAACCGGAATGGCTGTAGCTGACCCCTCCCGAACCTGACATGCCGAAACCGACGTCGGCGTTCCCCACCGAACCTCTGGCGCCGACGTTGCCCCCGTACGACGTGCCGGACGACTCGGACGCGGTGAGCTGGTCGTAGACGTAGCGCTGCACGATCAGGCCACGGTCGCTGTAATGGGCGAGCAGCTCGACCGGTCCGTCGCCGAAATCCATCTGCAGCCGGATGGCGGGGATCGTGCCGGTCCCCGCATCGGCACGCACCGTCGGGGAGTAGACGTATCCGTTCCCACCGAGCATGTTGGCCAGCTTCGCTCCCAGCCAGCGCCGACCGGCGAAGCTGCTGAACAGGCTGCGCCGCGGCACCGGCCTCGCGTCCGGATTGGCCCGCTCGTAGGCTTCGACGGCGTCGAGTATCGCGTGGTGCAGGTCGGTCTCCGGGCCGCCCTTCCCGTAACGCAGGACGATCTCCTCGGGCCAGGACTGGCCCAGCTTGCCCCGGACGGAGTCCGCAAGCTCCACCATGTCCGGTCTCGGGTGCGCAACCCGATTGGCTTCCTTGGCCAGCAGGCGTGCCAAGCGCCGGCTGGGGTTGGTCTCCGCCCGGAGGGCGGCGTCGTGGTTGCCGAACAGCTGCATGAGCCGGTCGAGCAACACCTGCGGCGTGTGCCCGGCGGCCAGCCCGAGTGCGGCACCGGAGGCACGGGCGGCCCTGATGTCCTGGAGGTAGCGCTTGACCAGCAGGGCCTGCGTGTCACGCCTGAGGGTCAGGTGGCCGTACAGGAACCGTTCCACCGCGTCGGAAACCTCGTCCAGCGACAGCAGCACCTCTCCCCGCGCGTACATGTCCAGCACGTCCCGTTCGGGCTTCAGGAACATGTACGTACCGTCATCCGTCGTGACCCTCTCGGTCTTGTCCGTGCCCACCTCGCTGACGGTGACGGTGGTGGTCAGCTGCGCGGCGAACAGCGACTGGTCGCCGGTGTCGATGCCCAGATACTCCTCTCCCGAGATCGGCAGTTTCGTGCGCGAGGTGGAACCGTTCTTCGACCTGGACCCTCCGGCGTCCGCACCGCCCATGGGCTGCGCGGCCTGGCTGGCGCCTCCCGAGACGGAGCCGTTCACCGTCCCGCCGTGCTGCTTGCCGGAGGACGTGCCGTGGCTGCCCAGGGTGAGGTTGATGTCGCCGTCCACCATCTCGCCGGTGGTGACGTGCCGCGATTCGCCCACCTGGCCGGAGATCGACACCGACCAACGACGTGGCCGGACCCCCTGCGACGTTATGACGAACTCGATCTCGTACGGGGTCTGCATGAACTCGGTGTGGGACAGGAGGCTGGAGTCGCTCAGGATCTGGGCGATGGCGTGGTAGGCCTCACTGCCCTGCGGGATGCCCATCTTCTTGGTGATCTCGCCCAAGAGATCGGTGTTCGCACCTGTGTCGATGGCCCACGGCCTGGCCCTGTCCAGCAGCCTCCCGGGCGTCTGGAACGTGGCCGAGGGGCCGGTGGAACCGGTCGCGGGCAGCATGCCGGCGGGCAGCGGATGCCCCACCCGCACATAGGCGGAGGCGACCTCTTTCACCTTCCCGTCGCTCATCAGATGCTCGATCGTCAGCTTGTCCACCTCCTCGGTCACCGCCGTGGTGGAGCGGCCTTCCGCCAGGAGCACCCCGTTGGTGGTGAGACCCTCGCTCTCACCGGAGCTCGGGCCCCAGTTCTTCCCGTAGCCCACACCACCGCCGACCACGCTTTCCTCGGCGCCGAACTTATATTCGGCGCCGACCGCGGCACCGACCGACGTGGAGACCGACAGGCCGCTCGAGCTTCCCTCGGTGTCGGACCCGATATACAACGTGACCACCGTCTTGGCGGTCCCGTGCCCGATGTATTGCCTGCTGCTCCAGTCTCGGTTGCCCCGGACGCGCAGGGTGGTCTCCTTCGGCCGGTGACCGCTCCGCCCGTCCACGACGCGAATGAGGATCCCGTCCTTGACGAGTTGGTTGTAGTCGGTCTCCAGCCGCAACTTGGACAGTTGCCTGCCCAGTTCCGTACCGGGATCCACACCTATCCCGCGCAGATACTCCTCCGTCACGCGCTGGATCCTGGCGAGCTCGGCGAGGTTGGCGGGGTCGTCCGGCAGCAGCGTGTGCCCCATCCCGACCGTGCGCACCTGGCCCGGACCGTCTCCCTGCCAGGTCGCCGGCTCTCCCTTCCGGCCGGGCGGCGGTTCAGGTGAGATGTCGTCCCGCAGCTTCAGCGAGCCGTCGGCATGCCGCAGCTCCGCACCGGATTCGTCCCGTTGGATGATGTCCGCGTCAACCGGGAACCCCGCGTGGTATGCGGCGCTCTCCGGCATCTGCATCGTCACCCCGAGCGTGCTCGCGATCGGAGCGCGCGGCTTGCTCTCACCACGGACACGCACGGTGAACGTGATCACCATTTCGGCCGTGTAGGCCTGGTTGTGCCCGGAGTCACGCCCCACGATCGGCACGATCGACGTGCCGCCCACGTTCACCCCGCCGGAATGCGACACCCCGTGGGAAGCGTTGGCGACGGCCTTCGCCGACAGACCCTTGACGTCCGCCAGGTCGGTGATGACGATGTCCGGCAGGGGAAGCGCGTCCTTGCCGAACTTGACGCCCGCCGTGGCGTTCACACCCGACGACTGGTTGGTCCCCTGTCCTCCCGACACCTCGGAGAACGAGACGCCCAGTTTCTCGCCGAGCTGCTTGGTGCTGGCCCACCCGAGCGCCTCGGTCTCCAGCTCCACCTTCCCGTTCCCCACGGGCCGCCACTTGAGCTCGCCCTGGGCCTGGATGTCCACCTGCGGCATTCCCTCGGCGGTGGTGGTCCAGGTCTTTCCGTCCGGGTTGTTCACCACCTCCAGCAGGCTGTTCGGCAGTTCCTCGACGATCATCGTACGGATCTCGTGGTGGGCCATGCTGCCCACCTTGGCGAACTTGGGACCCAGCTCCGCCCTGAGCTTGCCCATGGCCTCTTCCGCACCGGCCACATTGATGACCGAGTGGTCCGGGAGCGCCGGCGTCTGCCCCCGGTCGAACTTGAGCTGGATGGTCTTCTCGGGGCCGCGCTCGGCGTGAGCGTGCGAGATGTACACCACGGTGTGCGTCGCGTCGCCGGGCAAACCCTCGGTGACTCGCCCGCCTGACTGCCACCTGGCCTTCCCCGGGGCGAGAACCTCGACCTCGTACTCGGACACCGCGCTGTACTCATCCGAATCACCGCGGTTGTCCGTGACCCCGCCGCCCGTGACGCGGGAGCTGGATTTCTCGTTGATCGACTTTCCGGAGCCGCTGCTGCGGCCGCCCTCAAGCACGATGTGCGGCAACACGTTCTCGGCCCACAGCCGCACGCTGTGCTGGGCCGGCAGCATCTTGATCAGGTTTCCGATCAGTCCCGGCACATCGACCCCCGTCGCCGTGCCGGTGTTACGGCTGGTGGTGACCGATACCGCCTCGTGCCCCTGCTTCATGCGGCCGAGCATCAGTTCGGAGGCCACCACCTCCCGGTCGAGGACCTCCACGAGATCACTCATCTGCAGCTTGATCCGGACCTCGGCGGTCTCGCCGACCCCCACCCTCAGCACCGCCCCGTCGCCGGATACCAGTTGGGGGAACTCCGGCCACAGCATCTTCTCCAGTTCGGCGGGGGTGAACAGGTGATCGACCTTGTTGTCGGCCAGCGCCTCGTTGACCTTCTTCGTCAAAGCTTTCATGAACGGCAGCCGGTTGGCCGGCACACCGGCGGCCTGCCCGGCCGCCGGCGGCAGCGCCGCCTTCAGCGCCTCCTGGTACTCGGCGAGCCGGGAGTCCGCCTCATGCACAAGCCGGGCGGCCTCAGCGGCCAGCGTGGCCGCCGGACCCGGCTTCCGCTCCGCCTTCAGCCGCTGCAGCGCGTCGGACGCCTTTTCGAACGCCTCGCGCACGGCCTTGGCTCGGTCGACTGCCGTTTCGTACCTGAGGGCGGCCCTCATCTCACGTGCCGCGGTTTCCTTGTCGAGCGTGGCCTCCGCCCGTGCCTGGCGGCGCCGCTCCGATGCCTTGCGGTCGCGCTCTCCCGGTAGTTTCTCGCCCTTCTTCTCCGCCTCCTCGGCGGCATCCGCCTTCCTGATCGCCTCGTCGGCCCGTTCCTCGGCCGTCTCCGCGCTCTTCGACTTGACCTTCTCCCGCTCCTTCAGGCCGGTCTCGGCGGCTGCCAAGGACTCGGCCAGTTCCTTCACCTGCGCGGACAGCTCGGAGAGCGCGGGAGGCACCGACGATGTGCCCGATCCACCCGGTTTCGCTGCCGCGCCGGCCAGTTGGACGGCGAGCTCATCGGTCTGCCGGACGATCTCCTTGGCCGCACTGACCTGCCGCCCCGAACGGAGCGCCTCGTGCTCGTCCACCGGTGCACTCGCCGACTCGTTCGCGGCGCGGGCCAGGTCGTTCTCCACCTGCTTGCGCGCACTCTCGTCCAGTTGGGAGTGGTCAATGCCGGTCGGATTGTCCTGGACGATTTCCATGGCCACCCGCATGGCCGCGTCCATGGTCTCGGGCGACCCTTCCGCCAACCAGTGGAGCGCCTGGATCGCGCTTGCCAACGGTGGTTCGCCGTCGGCCCGGGCGATCTCGATGCCCAGCCAGGCGGCCGCCTCCGCACGGAGCCGGTGCGGGCCGACGCCGTCGCCCGCCCGGACCGCCAGCCGTTCCCGCATGGCACGCAGAAGGTCGGCAGTCAGGTAAACGGGGCTGCCGTCCGCCCTGGTCAGCCGCATCTGACCGCCCTGTACCAGCGACGCGTCCGGCACCACGATCCCCATGGTCTCGGCCATCACCGACTCGGCGAGCAGCGTCGTGCCGGTGGGGACCGTCGCGGCCTGCCCACTCGGCGTGCCCGCCGCGACCTGCGTGGGCGCGTTCGCCCCGTTGGACGCGGCGGCACTGGCGGGATTCGCCGCAACCGGGCCGGCGGCCGGACCGCCCTGCCCGCTCACATTCGACGCACCCGGTGCCGCCTGACCACCCGCGCTCGGCGCACTCGCACTCGACGGGCTCGGAGACGCCGACGTGCTCGCGCTTGACGCACTCGCATTCGAAGGATGCGGCGCCGCCTGCCCGCTTGTACCGCTCTGCCCGCTCACATTCGCCGCACTCGCCGCACTCGGTGCACTCGGTGCACTCGGTGCCGCCTGACCGCCCGCACTCGGCCCAGCCACGTTCGAAGAATGCGGCGCCGCCTGCCCGCTTGGGCCGCCCTGCCCACTCGGCGTGCCCGCCGCGACCTGCGTGGGCGCGTTCGCCCCGTTGGACGCGGCGGCACTGGCGGGATTCGCCGCAACCGGGCCGGCGGCCGGACCGCCCTGCCCGCTCACATTCGACGCACCCGGTGCCGCCTGACCACCCGCGCTCGGCGCACTCGCACTCGACGGGCTCGGAGAGGCCGACGTGCTCGCGCTTGACGCACTCGCATTCGAAGGATGCGGCGCCGCCTGCCCGCTTGTGGCGGTCGGACCCGAGGCGGTGCCCTGAGTGGTGCCGGCCTGAGTAGTGCCGGCCTGGGGGCTCGGAGAGGCCGACGTGCTCGCGCTTGACGCAGCCGCGTTCGAAGGATGCGGCGCCGCCTGCCCGCTTGGGCCGCTCTGCCCACTTGTGCCTGACATATGTGAGGCCCTGGCACCGGCCGTGGCACCGGCCGTGGCGGAAGCACCGGCCCGGTTGCCACCTCCCTGGCCTCCGGCTCCGCCACCGGGGACGCCCACGCCCGCCATACCCGGGGCGCCGGTAACGGGACCACCTGGACCACCGGTGGTGGGATTGGGGGCGCCGCCCGCCATACCGCCCGGCGGGCCGCCGGGACCGGCGCCCGCGCGTATCGCGTCGGCGAGAGCGGCGGCGTCGTAGGCGGAGGCGAGGGTCGTGTTCGGGCTGGCGAGCGCGGTGTAGACGTCCGCGCTGAACGGGCTGACCGACCCGGTGCGTCCGACGCCGCCGAAGAACGCGCCGGTCATCGAGTCCATCGTGAACGGGTTGCTCCACTGGTCGTAGACCAGGCCGTTGGCGACGAAGCTGCCCACCGGCGAGGCCACAACGTTGCTGAGACCGGTGTTCAGCGCCCGCCCCGCGAAACCGGGCACGTTGCGGGTGACCCGGGAGATCGGACCGGCCGTTCCCATGCCGACCACCGCGCCGGTGCCCGCGCCGATGACGGCGGCCTGGGACTTCTTCCAGTCCCATTTCTCACGGGTGCCCATCTTGATCTGCTGGTACTGGGCCATGCCGTCGATGAAGAACTCCTCGCCCATCTCCTCGATGAGTTCCTTGCCGAGCGGCGAGAGGAGGATGCGGGTGAGCAGGCCGCGGCCGGTCGCGCCGCTCAGCGCGGTGATCCGGGCCATGCCGGCGGGACCGATCACCCGGCCCGCGACGGCGGCCAGCCGGGCGAGGATGCGGCTGATGGCCGCGCGGGCCGCCGCCGCGTACGGGCCGATCAGCGGGGCGGTCGAGCCCGCGGTGAAGAAGGCGACGAGGAGCGCGATGGAGATGGCGACGACCGTGACCCAGAACGCCACGTTGATGGAGAGCTTGGAGTACTGCGTCTCGACGGCGAAGTCGCTGACCTGCACGGCGTAGGCGTCCGCGCCCCGGGAGACGCCGGCCAGGCCGGCCTGCTCGCCGTACATCGTCTGGGCACGGGTGACGAAGTCGGCTGTGGCCGGGGCCTGCCAGCCGGCGACGACGGTGCGGACCGCCTTGCCCGCGGGCTCGGCGTAAGGCCTGAGCCCGGCGGCCAGCTCCTCCCATGCCTGGGCCAGCTCCGACAGCTTGCTCTCACTGAGACCCCCGCCGTCGCCCTTGCCGGGCCACATCTGCCCGCCCGCCAGCAGTGGAATCAGTACGTAGTCCACAAAGTCGGGCATGACGTCGGTCTCCCAGACGGGCATGACGTCGCTCGTGATGCGAACCACGCGCTGCTGGGTCGGCTGCCCACTCTGATTGACCGTATCCGTACCAGTGTTCGTGGCCATGCCGCCCTCACTCCGTCACCTGACCCTGATCTGCCCCCTGCGCGCCTCGGACCCGCGCGTCAGATCTGGCGCACCGCGCCCCGGCCGAGGTCCTGGGCGATCGCGGCGTCGGTGCCCAGCGAGTTCTCGAAGGTCCGGCGCAGCCCCGGGCCCGCGTCGGCGATCTGCCGGACGAGATGGGCACCGTTGGAGAGCATGACGTCGGGTCCGTCCCCCTGCATGTAGGACTGCTGGAAGGCGCGCCCTGAGGCGTCTCCACCCCAGGGCGCGGCGGCGTTGAGTTCGGTGATCCTGGCCGCGCGCTCCGTGAAGAACCGCTCCAGGTCGCCGGACATGACGTTCCACTGCGCCACTCCCGCGTCCACCGCGGGCTTGGAGATCGCCAGGCCGTCGTAGGGGTTGTTCATCGCTTCCCACCCATCTGGTCGGCGAGCTGGGTCATCAGGGATCCGAGGTCGCCGTCGAGATGGACCTTCATCTGGTCGGCCGGGATCAGCGGCTCGAAGACCTCGATGATCCGCTCCCGGGCCCCGTCCGCCGCCCGCCGGACGGTCTCGGTGATCGAGTCGGCCAGGGCGCGGGCGTCGGGGCGCCGGTAGATGCGGGGGTCGATGTCGAGCCGGATCAGTTCGCCGCGCGAGCCGACGGTGACCGACACCAGGCCGTCGCGCGATTTCTCGGTCACCTGGACCGCTCTGGCCACGGCGTGCAGTTCGGCGCCCTCGTCCTGAAGCCGCATGAAGGTCGCGCGCAGTTCCTCCGTATAAGCCTGCAGACCGGTGGCGTCCCTTTCGCCGAAAGGCTCCATGTCACTCCCCTCACCATGCGCACCTGCCCCTCAGATGTCGCAGATGTTACTGAGTAGTTTCTGCCACATGAACACCATTCGACAAGCATGTGGAGGGAAATGCCTATACCTAGTCAAACCTCACAAGTTCAGCGCAATCGCGCGTTCCTGAAACTCGCCGACCTCGGCACGCGGGATCCAGCGGCGGTAGACGCCGCGTTCGATCCGCTCCAGGCCGAGTGCCACGGCCTCGGGCGCGGAGCCGCCCAGATACTCCAGCAACACCTCGCCCTCACGCTCGTCGTGCACGTGGAACTCGGCGTCACGCCACCGGCAGACCGTGGTCACGAAGTGCACGGACTCGCACTCGGCGGCCGGGACGGCCCGGACGTGGCACCCGGGCTCGACCTCCTCGAAGCCCTCGGCCGGCTCGTCGCGGCGCAGCCGTACCCACGTCTCCAGCGCGGACGGCTCGGGGCTGGCGGGGTAGTCGGCGCCCCGCCAGCGGGCGCGGTAGGAGTGCCAGGTCACGGCGCGCTCGCCCGGACCCCGACCAGCAGCCAGCGCCGCAGGTCACCGTGGTAAAACGCGCGCCGGTGCTCGGTCCCCTCCGCGGTCAGCTCCCAGATCTCGGCGCCGTGGGTGAGCCCGACGCCGTACACCTTGTACTCGCGGATGACCTGGTCGACGTTGGGCACCAGGCCCAGCCCCACGAACGGCGGCTCCTCCACCACCCATCCGGCCACCGCGTCGCGGCCCGCCTCGTCCACCCCGCCGTACGGCGTGCGGTACAGGTCGAGCCCGGCCGGACGCCAGCGCAGCAGGTTGAGCCCGCCGTCGTCGGTGAGCAGATCGGATCGGCCGAGCGCGTCGGCGAGCACGGCCGGCGTGGCGATGTGCGAGACGTCCAGGGCGTGGTGGCAGTAGCCGGAGACCCGGGGCTCCCCGCCGGACAGCAGGTCGTGGATGTCGGCCGGGCGCAGCGGCTTCTGCAGCACGGGGACACCGGCTTCGGGGGCGAGCGCGAGGTCCTGGGCCAGCGTGGGGACGGCGAGCCTGGCCACCGTGCCCGACTCCAGGAGGAAGCAGACGGGCAGACCGGGATTGATCGCCAGGCCCCAGTGGGGATCGGGCCAGCCCGCGGCCAGCTCCGTCATCGAGACGATCCGGTAATGCTCGGTGACGCCGCCGCCTGCCAGCGTCATCGCCTCGGCCGAGGTGTAGGCCAGCAGCCAGGTCCGCTCGGCGTCGGCGGCCGTCGGCCAGGCGACCGGCTCGGCGCCCTCGGCCGCGGCCCGGGTGATCGGCAGCACGAAGTCGGCGTCCTTGAGCAGGCTCAGGCACCGGGCCGTCCGGCCGGCCTCGAACTCCGCCCAGAGGTGTTCCTCGAAGGGGCCGGAGGGGGGCACGGTCAGCATGCCGGGGCGGGGTTCGACGGCTGCATGTCGATCACACTAAATGATGGGTTCCGTCCGGAGGACATCCCATGGCTGACCATACGAAATCACGGGTCCCCGGTCGGCGGAACGCCCGATTGGCGAGGCTTCAAGCATGATCAAGTGGCTTGCGTAGATCACGGATGCATGTTGTTAACCTAAAACTCACTAAACTTTGGCTTCTGGCGAACTCCCCCGCCCGCGTTTTACCCCGCCCCCGCACGAAAGGGTGCCATGCCCCGCGTGGTCCTGCTGGGCTCATCGCCCAGCCCCGATGCCGCTACCGGCCAGTCGACGCCGCCCGCCGCGCTGACTCTGCCCGCGCTTCCCGGCTGCCCCACGGTGATCGGCAAGCTGCACGGCCAGCTCGCCTCTCTTGATCCCGCACCGGTGACGATCGCCCGCTCGGGCGACGCGGCGGTCTATCGGGGCCTCCCCGGCCGGCTCGTCGAGACCTCCGATCTGGCCGGCGACCTACGCGCCGTGGCCGACGCGGTCGAGAACGCCACCGAGAACCTGCTCATCCTCCCGGCCAACTCGCTGATCCACGACGAGCTGATCTACCAGATCACCAAGTCCAAGCGTGGAGCGCTGGCTCTGATCACCAAGGAGCCCCGCGAGGAGGACGAGAACGGCGACGCCATCGTCCCCAACGTCCCGATCGACGAGGCGCAGCCGGAGATCGGCGACCGGATGCTGGAGGGCCTCCCCGTCCGGGTGCGCGTCCGCCGGTCCCGGGTGATCTCGGTGGGCTCGGCCTACCACGGGGTGACCAGGCCCAACTCGGTCCTGCTCGGCCCGCTGCACCTGCATCACAAGCACGCGGCCACGCTGGCCGAGGCGGCCCGCGAGCTCGCCGACATGGCCCATCTCCTCGGGCCCGAGGACGACCTGCTCCAGCTCCTGGTCCTGGGCCTGGTACGGCGGGGCGTCTCGGTCGGCATCCGAGGCCGCCGCGACCTGTTCTTCCGCCGGGTGACCACCCCGGAGCAGGCCGCCGAGGCGGTGGCCGAGATGGCCACCTTCAACGAGGACAAGGCGCGGCTGAGCAACGCGGTGAAGGGGGCCGACGGCTTCTTCACCACGTACTTCGTCAGCACCTACTCGCGCTACATCGCCCGCTGGGCGGCCCGGCGCGGGCTCACGCCCAACCAGGTCACGCTGATCTCGATCGCCCTGGGCGTGGCGTCCGCGCTGTGCTTCGCCACCGGAGAGCGGGCCGGGATGGTCGCCGGCGGCATCCTGATCTACTTCGCGTTCGTGTTCGACTGCGTGGACGGCCAGGTCGCACGATACGCCCGTAAGTTCGGCGTGCTCGGGGCATGGCTGGACGCCACCTTCGACCGGTTCAAGGAGTACGTGGTCTTCGCCGGTCTGGCGGTCGGCGCGGCCGTCTCCGGCGTGGGCGACGTCTGGACCCTGGCCCTGATCGCGCTCGGGCTGCAGTCCGTCAAACACCTGCTGGACTTCTCCTTCGGTGCCGCCAACCGGCGCAAGCCCCCGTCGCCGCTGCCCTCGCTGGCGCTGTCGATCAGCCCCGACACCGGTCTGCGCACGGCGCTGGAGCAGCGCAAGCTGGCGCGGAGCGGGGGCATCCGCAGCCTGCTGAGGATGTGGGGCAAGGCGGGCAAGTACCGGGCGGTGCACTGGGCCCGGAAGATGATCGTGTTCCCGATCGGTGAGCGCTTCGCCGCCATCGCGATCGTCGGCGCCCTGTTCGACGCAAGGATCACCTTCATCACCTTGATCATCTGGGGCGGCATCGGTTCCGCCTACTCGCTCACCGGACGCCTGATGAGGTCGCTCGCATGATCACCCAACCGCAGACCAGCCCCGCCGTTCCAGACCCCTACGAGGAGCGGCTGCGCATCCAGACCGCGCGGCTGCTCGCCTACCGCGACGACGGCCCGCTGGTGACGCTGCTCCGCGGCAAGATGGGACCCGGGCTGCCCACCGTGCCCTCCGCGCTCGTCGCGCTGCTCGCGATCGTCGCGATGTCGATGACCGGGATGCTCACGGACGGCCCGATCCTGCTCGTCCCGGTGCTGATCATGATCGTCCTGGTGCTGCCCACCGCGGCCCGCGACCACCTGGGCAAGTTCGACTGGCTGATGCCCCCGCTGATCCGGGCGACCGAGTTCCTCACCATCGTTCTGATCGGCCTGGCCGCCGACGCGCCCAAGTGGCTGCTGTTCGTGCTGCTCTACGTGATCGGCTACCACACCTACGACACGGTGTACCGGACGCGGCAGAGCATCTGGCCGCCCGACTGGGTGTTCCGGGCGGGGCTGGGCTGGGAGCTGCGGCTGCTGCTGATCGGCGCCGGCGCCGCGCTGGGCGTGCTGACCTGGGTGCTGGCCGCGCTCACGCTCTACCTCGGCGTGCTGTTCGCCATCGAGAGCGTGACGAGCTGGGTCCGCCTGGACAAGGGCGCGGCGCTCGCCCAGGCGGGTGACGACCTGGAGGCCTCCCCCGAGGAGGTCCTGGAGCAGACCACCGGCGACGCGGATCCCGCCTGACCCCTACCGGGGTCACCGCCACGTCGCGACACGCGGCACGGAGCGGCCCGGAGCTTCACGGCACGCCGTGAACGCCGTGCCATCCACGGCACCCCGCGCCACCACGGCACGTCATAACGCACAGGAGAGGACCGCGACGCACTGTCGCGGTCCTCTCCTGTGTTACAAAACAACGTGGAACTGGACCGGCTGGATCGTGACATCATCGGGGCGCTCGTCGAGGACGCCCGCACCACCTACGCGGAGATCGGGCAGAGGGTGGGCCTGTCGGCGTCGGCGGTGAAACGGCGGGTGGACCGGCTCCGGGAGACCGGGGCCGTCACCGGGTTCACCGCGCGGGTGAACCCCGCGGCACTCGGCTGGACCACCGAGGCCTACGTGGAGCTGTTCTGCGCGGGCAAGACCTCGCCGTCGGAGATCGGAGTGGCCGTCGCCCGGCATCCCGAGGTGGTCTCCGCCTGCACCATCACCGGCGAGGCGGACGCTCTGCTGCACATCAGGGCCACCGATGTGAGACACGTGGAGCAGGTGATCGAGCGCATATCCTCGGAGCCGTTCGTGGTGCGGACCAAGAGCTCCATCGTGCTTTCCAGGCTGATCGACGCCCCGCTCATCACCTCACGCAACGAATCGCCGTTCATCGCCTGAACAACGCGCGAAACCCGCGCTCATACGCAAAAACATGCTCTTGGCCTGCGCGAACACCGTTCGTAAGCTGTTGACGTCGTCGGTGCGTCTGTCACTGCGACCATCACTACGACGTCTTCTGCGGAGTTATCTATGACGAGGCACTACCTCATGTGTCGGCCCGACTACTTCGCGGTTGAGTACGCGATCAACCCGTGGATGCATCCCGAGGCCGGTGCCGACCGCGAGGTGGCGATCCGGCAGTGGGAGACGCTCAAGAGCGCCTACGAGGAGCTCGGCCACCGCGTGAGCCTCATCGACCCGATCGAGGGCCTGCCGGACATGGTCTTCGCCGCCAACGGCGCGCTGGTCGTCGGCGGACGCGTGTACGGCGCGCGGTTCACCCACAAGGAGCGCGCGGCCGAGGGGCCCGCGTACCTGAAGTGGTTCACCGACCACGGCTACGACCGGGCGCGCGAGGCGTCCTTCACCAACGAGGGCGAGGGCGACTTCCTCACCCTCGACCAGGTGGTGCTGGCCGGCACGGGATTCCGCACCGACATCACCGCGCACAAGGAGGCTCAGGAGTTCCTCGGCCGCCCGGTGGTGACGCTGCAACTGGTGGACCCGCGTTTCTACCACCTGGACACGGCGCTCTTCCCGCTGAACGGACGACGGGTGGCGTATTTCCCCGGGGCCTTCTCCCCGGGCAGCCAGGAAGTCCTGCGGAGCCTCTTCCCCGACGCCGTCATCGCCGACGAGGACGACGCGTCCGTGCTGGGCCTCAACGCGGTCAGCGACGGCACGCACGTGGTCATCAACGCCGAGGCGGGCAACCTCCAGCTCGAACTCAAGCGCCAGGGCTTCGAGGTCATCCCGGTCGACCTCTCTGAGCTGCGCAAAGCGGGAGGCGGCCCGAAGTGCTGCACGCTTGAGATCCGGGAATGACCCGGAAATAGGGCCAGGCAGGACGGTTACGAAACAAGAAACGGCAAATATCGGATGACCAGCACAAACGAGTTCATCGAGCTCAGCGAGCGACGCAGCGCGCACAACTACCACCCGCTTCCCGTCGTGATCCATGAAGCTCAGGGCGCCTGGGTCACCGACGTCGAGGGCAAGCGGTTCCTGGACTGCCTGTCCGGCTACTCCTCACTGAACTTCGGCCACGGCAACCCGAAGATCATCGAGGCGGCGCAGGAGCAGCTCTCCAAGCTCACCCTGACCAGCCGTGCCTTCTTCCACGACCAGTTCGCCGCCTTCGCCGCCGGACTCGGCGACCTCACCGGCAAGGACATGGTCCTGCCGATGAACACCGGCGCGGAGGCCGTGGAGACCGCCATCAAGGTGGCCCGCAAGTGGGGTTACGACGTCAAGGGCGTGACCGCGGAGCAGGCCAATATCATCGTGATGGAGGAGAACTTCCACGGCCGCACCACCACGATCGTCAGCTTCTCCACCGATCCCGACGCCCACGACGGCTTCGGCCCCTACACCCCGGGCTTCAGGATCGTGAAGTACGGCTCGGTCGAGGCGATTCGCGAGGCGATCGACGCCAACACGGTCGCGGTGCTGATCGAGCCCATCCAGGGTGAGGCGGGCGTGCTGGTTCCGCCGGACGGCTACCTCACCCAGGTCCGCGCGCTCTGCACCGCCGAGAACGTCCTGATGATCGCTGACGAGATCCAGTCCGGCCTCGGCCGTACCGGCGACACCTTCGCCTGCGATCACGAGGGGGTCGTTCCCGACATCTACGTGCTGGGCAAGGCCCTGGGCGGCGGTGTCGTCCCGGTCTCGGCCATCACCGCCAACGAGGACGTCCTCGGTGTGATCAAGCCCGGCCAGCACGGTTCCACCTTCGGCGGCAACCCTCTCGCCTGCGCGGTCGCCAATGCGGTCATCGAGCTTCTCAACACCGGCGAGTACCAGGCGCGGGCCAAGCGGCTCGGCGTGGTGCTGCACGAGAGGCTGCGCGGCCTGATCGGCCACGGCGTGATCGCCGTACGCGGGCGGGGGCTGTGGGCGGGCGTGGACATCGACCCGTCCCTGGCGACGGGCCGGGAGGTCTCCAAGGCTCTGATGCGCCGTGGCGTCCTGGCCAAGGACACCCACGGCTCCACCATCCGCCTCGCCCCGCCGATCGTCGTCTCCGAGGAGGACCTCCTCTGGGCCGTCGACCAGCTCGCCGACGCCATCGCGGAGTTCTCGAACTGACCCGTCCGGTGTGGCCGGCGCACCCGTGAGCGCGCCGGCCGCACCGGAATCGCCCTGCCCTCCCGAAGCCGGATCGGCCGGCCTCGGGGGCCGGGGCGGTCAGGAGCCGGCCACCCCACCGGGCTGGAGCGTCCCGGTGTCCTGTCTCCTGCCGGGGACCTCCTGGAGTTCCACCGTGGTGATCTCCGAGATGTTCGTGGCGGCCGCGGTGTCCCAGCGGACGGACACGGGGCTGTTGTCCAGGCACAGGGTGGCCACCGCGTTGGAGAACCACGGGCCGTTGGTGATCCGCCACCTGAACGGCGGCTTGGGGATCTTGGCCATCCGGGAGAGCGAGCGCCCGATCAGGGTCGCGACGCCGAACTGGGCGACGATGTTGGCCAGGCGGAGCGTACGGCTCAGCGGGTTGCGGATCGGGGAGCAGACGAGCTGATAGATGGGTAGCTTGTCCGCCTTCGCCACGTAGGAGTAATGCACGTCGCCGGAGAGCAGCATCACGGGCTTGCCGACCCCCGCCAGCAGCCTGGACAGGTCTTCGAAGGAACGGCGGAAGGCCGCCCAGTGCTCCAGGTCGACGGCCTGGCGGATCGCCTCCGACCAGCGGGCCGTCCGCTTTCCCCAGGCCCCCTGGGCCAGTGCCTCGTTCCAGCTCTCGATGTGGTGAATGCCGGAGGGGAGCAGGAACGGCACCGACGTGCCGATCACAAAACGCTCCGCGCCCTCCTTCTTGAGCTCCCCGGTGAGCCACTCCCACTCCACCGGGTCGAGCATCCGCCGGTCTCCGGGGGTGAGCTGCCGCGCGGACCGGGAGTCGAGCATGAGCAGGCGGGTGCCGCCGAGGTCGCGGGAGTAGCTCCACCGGTTGTCCGCGGGGGCGTCGTAGGCGTGCTTGGCGAACGTGTCGAGGGCTGCGGCCCCGTCGCCCTCCATCGCGCACAGCTTGCCGAGCAGCTCGTCCGACGAGCGCTCCTGCGGTGACATGTTGCCCAGGTGCTGGTAGATCCAGTAGGCCCCGAGGCCGGAGGTCACCCTGCGCGGCCACCACTCGACCTTCTCCATCTGCTCGCGCCAGGAGGAGGAGGTGTTGAAGTCGTCGCGCAGGTCGTGGTCGTCGAAGATCATCGCACTGGGCACGGTCGAGAGGAACCAGCGGATCTCCGGGTCGGTCCACGCCAGGCGGTACAGCTCGGCGTACTCCTCGAAGTCGGCGATCTCGGTCTTCGGCTCGTCGTCCCTGCGGTTCTTGATGAACTCCAGCATCTCGGCGGACGGCTCGTCGGCGTAGACCTGGTCCCCGAGCAGGAGCACCATGTCGGGCCACTCCTCCTCGGGCGTGCCCGTCAGGCTGTCGCCGTACGCCCGCAGCACGTCCACTCCGTGCGAGATCGTATGCATCGTGTCGTGCGGAACGCTGGTCCGGCAGGAGCCGAACATCACCCGCCTGGGTCCTTCGGGGCCCAGCAACCGGATACGGCTGGGCGGCTGGTCCGGAAGCGGCCAGACGGTCTTCCCCTCAAGGCGGACCTCGTAGGTCCCGCCGCCCTCGACGTCCACGATCGCGTAGTGGTGGCCGTGCACGGTGAACGTGCGTGCCCGCGAACGCGTCCCGCCGACCTCGATCGTCACCTCGCACGGCTCGCTGGTCTCGACCCACACCGACGCACTCGTCTCATCCACATAACGCAGCATCGGTCCGACCACAAGCTCTGGCACGTTCGTCTCCTCAAACATCACACAACGTCAAGCATCCCGATCCGATCCCGCCAAACCGGTGTGTTCATCCCACAATGCCCAGACGCTCCGGCGGATAACAACGGATCATCCCGCAGGTGGGGAAACACTCAAGGGCCGGTCATGAGAACGCGATGTTTCCGGCGTTCTCCGGCAAAAAATCGCGGCCGTCCCGACCGCGAAAAACCACCCGGGCAGAGCGGGGAGGCTCCGCTCGCCGTCCCGGTGCCGGGCGCGGCGCGAGGCCGGAACGAACGCCGCGTGAGGCCTCCGGGTCCGGCACGACACCGCTCGCGGCCTGCCAGGACCCGCCGCCCGTGCGGGGCTCCGCGTATGAGGCACGCCCCCGGTGCGGCGTCCCGGCGCTCAGCGGGCGATACCGCCCAGATTCTGTTCGGAGAGCACCGCGGACGGCTCCTCCAGGGCCCTGACCAGGCCCTCCAGGTCGCGCATGAGCCGTTCGGTACGCTCGGTGCCATAGGCCGCCTCGATCAGCCGATGGTGCTCGGCCACTCCGCCCTCGACCCGGGCGAGCAGGTCGCCTCCTCTGTCGGCGAGGAAGACGGCGACCTTGCGGCGGTCTGCCGGGTCGTGCCCCCGGTAGACGAGGGAACGGTCGATGAGCCGGTCGATGGCCTTGGTCAGCGTAGGGTGAGGCATCAGCACCGCCTCGGCGAGATCGCCCATCGAGTGCCCCCGGCCGTCGGCGAGGGCGCGCAGGATGCGCCACTGCTCGACGGTGATCTCCTCGGCGGTCACCGCGACGGCGAGACCTCGATTGACACTGCGCTCGGCCCGGCTGAGCAGGTAGGCGAGCGAGGATCCCAGCCCGGTCGTCACCATGTGGAGCTCCCGTCTGTATCCCGGCTGTGTAACAGGTCTGCCGTACCCGTCCATTGGGGAGGATACTCGTCTTCGTGGCAGAAGCCATCGCACCCGTTATAGAACCCCTGGAAGCAGAGCTGATCCGGGGCGGTGCACTACGCGTCGGACTGGTCGTGCCGATCTCAGGGGTCCTCGGCCTGGTGGGACCGTGCGCGATCAACTGCGCGATCCTCGCCGCCGACGAGGTGAACCTCGCGGGCGGGATACTCGGCAGGCAGGTCGAGCTGGTCCTGATCGACGGCGGCGGCCCGGCGAGGCAGGTGGCCGCCCAGGTCTCGGGGCTCGCGCACAGCGGTGTGATCGACGCGGTGGTCGGCACCCACGGCAGCGACGTGCGGATCGAGGTGGTACGGGCGCTGGCCGGAAAGGTGCCGTTCGTCTACGCCCCGCCGTACGAGGGGGGCGGCCACGCGCCCGGCGTCTACTTCCTGGGCGAGACCCCCGGCCGCCAGCTCAGACCCGGCCTCGACTGGCTGATCGACCGGCGCCGCGCCCGCAGGTGGTTCCTGCTCGGCAACGACTACGTCTGGCCGCGCCTCGTCCACGGGGCCGCCCGCCGCCACCTCGCCGCCCGCAACGTCACGGTGGTGGGCGAGCGGTTCGTACCGCACGGCATGCGGGATCTCGCCTCGATCCTGGAGAGACTCGTCGCCAGCCGGCCCGACGCCGTGCTGCTCAGCCTGATCGGCAGCGACCTCGTCACCTTCAACCGGGCCTTCGTCGCGGCCGGACTGTCGTACCCGCGCCTCTGCGGGGCGCTGGAGGAGCACGGCCTGCTCGGCATCGGCGGCGACGCCACCGGCGAGCTCTACGGGGCGATGGGCTACTTCGCGAGCCTGGTCACCGACGACAGCCTGAGCCTCGGTGAGCGCTACATCCGCCGGTTCGGCTCCAGTGCGCCGCTGCTGAACGGGCACGGTCAGGGGTGCTATGAGGCGGTGCTGATGCTCGCCGCCCTCGGCGCGCGCGCGGGCACGCTCGCCGTACCCCAGGTGGACGCGATCGCCGACGGCACCTCCATCGTCACCGCGCGGGGACGGCTGACGCTCCAGGGCCGGGGAGTACGGCGGAGCGCGCACATCGGACGGGCCGAAGGTCTCGACTTCGACATCGTGCGGTAAAAACTTCCACCTGGAAACTTTTCCTTTTCAAGTTTTGGTTCTATGGTCAGGCCTGCAGCCATATAAGGAGCCATTTCATGACCACCGAACCCTCACTGGAGCAATTCGGCTACCAGCAGGAACTCCGCCGATCCCTCAGCTTCACGGACCTGCTCGTCTACGGCCTGATCTTCATGGTCCCGATCGCGCCGTTCGGCATCTTCGGGGGCGTCTTCCAGGTCTCCGGTGGCATGGTCGCCCTCGCGTACGCCGTCGGCATGATCGCCATGGCCTTCACGGCGATGTCCTACGCGCAGATGGCCCGCGCCTTCCCGATGGCCGGATCGGTCTACACCTACGCGGGCCGCGGCATCGCGGCACCGGTCGGTTTCCTCGCCGGATGGGTGATCCTGCTCGACTACGTGCTGGTGCCCGCTCTGCTCTACCTCATCGCGAGCGCGGCGATGGCGTCGTTCGTCCCGGCCATCCCGATCTGGGGCTGGCTGATCGTGTTCGTACTGCTCAACACGGTCGTGAACTACACCGGCATCCAGATGACCGCGCGCATCACGAAGCTCATGCTGATCGGCGAGGTCATCGTACTGGCGATCTTCATGGTCGTCGGCGTGATCGCCCTCGCCCAGGGCAAGGCCCAGACCGGCGCGCTCACCCCGCTGTTCGACTCCTCGACCTTCTCCTGGTCCCTCATCTTCGCCGCGGTCTCGGTCGCGGTCCTGTCCTTCCTCGGCTTCGACGGCATCTCGATGATGGCCGAGGAGAGCCAGGTGGACTCGCGGAAGCTCGGCAAGTCGATGGTCGCCGCGCTGGCCCTGGCCGGCCTGCTGTTCATCGCGCAGACCTGGGTGGCCGCGCTGCTCACGCCCAACCGGGCCGATCTGCTGGCCAACGGCGACCCCGCGGGCAGTGCCTTCTACGACATGGCCGAGTTCGCCGGAGGCCACTGGCTCAGCGTGCTGACCGCCGTCGCCACCGCCATCGCCTGGGGCTTCGCCAACTCGCTGGTCGCCCAGGCCGCCACCTCGCGCCTGCTGTTCGCGATGGCTCGCGACCGCCAGCTCCCCGCCTTCCTGGCCAAGATCAGCCCCAAGCACAAGGTGCCCGTCAACGCCACCCTCCTGGTGGCCGCGATCTCCCTGGGCCTCGGGCTCTACCTGGACACCCGCGACGACGGCATCGCGCTGATCAGCGGGCTGGTCAACTTCGGCGCGATGACCGCCTTCCTCGCGCTGCACGTGTCGGTGGTCGTGCACTACGTCCTGCGGAAGGGCAGCCGCGACTGGTGGAGGCACCTGATCGCCCCGGTGATCGGCTTCGGGATCCTGCTCGCCGTCGTGATCAACGCCAACATCGCGGCCCAGGTCCTCGGCGCCATCTGGTTCGGCATCGGCGTGGTGGTGCTCATCGTCTTCTACGCCCTCAAGCGCCGCCCCACCCTGGCCGGGATCACCGAGACGCCGGACGCCCCGGAACCGTCCGCGAAGTACGTGCGGTAGCCGTCTCCCCTCCCCACAGTTCCGATCATGCGAGGTCAGATCAATGTTTGAGCTTTTTCTCGAGGTGGAGGAAGGTTTCACGTCCTCTCCCCTCACCACGGCGCGGACCCTCGACGGGGCGGGCGCCCGGTGAACGTCGTCTCCTACCGTCCCGCGCTCGAAGACCTCAGCTACACCTTCGGCGGGCGGCCCGCCGTCGGCACGATCCAGCCCGGCACGATCCTTGAGATGTACACCGAGGACTGCTTCGGCGGCCGGGTGCGCTCGGTCGACGACCTGCCCTCGCGCGTCTGCGAGTTCCCCTACCTGAACCCGGTCACCGGCCCCTTCCACGTCGAGGGGGCCCAGCCGGGCGACACGCTCGCCCTGCACTTCGTCTCCATCGAGCCCGCCAGGGACTGGGCGGTGTCCGCCACGTTCCCGCACTTCGGCGCATTGACCGGAACGCACACCACCGCCATGCTCAGCCCGCCGCTGGACGAGGTCGTGTGGCGCTACGACATCGACGTGGAGAAGGGCGTGGTCCGCTATCACGCCCGCAACAGTGACTTCACGATGGAGCTCCCGCTCGACCCGATGCACGGCACGGTCGGCGTCGCGCCCGGCGCGTCCGAGGCCCGCATGACGATCACCCCGGACGCCCACGGCGGCAACATGGACACCCCCGAGCTGCGCGCCGGGGTGACCGTGTACCTCGGGGTCAACGTCGAGGGCGGGCTGTTCGCGGTGGGGGACGGACACGCCCGCCAGGGACACGGCGAGGTGTGCGGCACTGCCGTCGAGGCCGCGATGAACACCGTGGTGGCGGTGGAGCTGATCAAGGGGGTCGGCACCCCCTGGCCCCGCCTGGAGGACGACGACCACCTGATGTCGACCGGCTCGGCCCGCCCGCTGGAGGACGCCTACCGGATCAGCCAGCACGACCTGGTCACCTGGTCGGCGGAGCTCACGGGGCTGGAGACGCTGGACGCCTACCAGCTGATCAGCCAGATCGGTGAGGCGCCGGTCGGCAACGTCTGCGACAGCAACTACACGATGGTCGCCAAGGTCCCCAAGACCTACCTGGGCCGGCCCGACGTCTACGAGTCGGCCCACGAGCGGCTGCGCGCCCTCGGCCGGCGGTATCTGGCCGAACGCTGACGGAAGGCGTTCACCTCGCGGTGAACCGTCCCACTCCACGCCTCACCGGGGGCGCGTGGCGCGGGACGGTTCACCGCGTGATCGCCGCTCTCAGTCCCCGTAAAGCGGAGCAATCGCCGGCGATCGAGTCTCTCTGGGCGGATACCCAGCTAACTCCATCCGAACGAATACCCGTGGGATATCCTGCGGACATGGCTGAGCCTGCCTTCGAGTTACCGCTCGACGAAGCACCGGAGCACCTTGACCAGCTGACCCGCGCGGCCAGCGAGCAGGGAATCGCCTACCTCACCGAGCATGGGCGACGGCGATTCGTCCTACTGCCGACGGAGAACTTCCCGAATATCTGGCATGTCGCCGCCAGAACAGATGACGAAGAGGACTCCCTTGAGGCCCTGATCGGGTCCGCTCCAGGGCTGTCCGCCGCGACTGATCTTCAAGCATTGCGGGACGAATGGGAACGGTAGTCCTCGACAGTTGCATTCTGCTCGGGCTTTTTGACCCCAAGGACGCACTTCATCTGGCCGCGGCCGGCACAGTTCGAGAGCGCCGCCTCCGCAGTGATCGACTTGCCGTTCCGATCATCGTGTCCTCGGAGATTCTGATAGGTGCCGCACGGCAGGGCGAACCCGCTCTACAAGACCGACTAAGACGTCTTATCCGCGCGTTCGGTACCCCGGTTCCCATAGACCTCGATATCGCTGTCACAGCGGCTAGACTCCGTGCCGCCCACTCCGCGCTACGGTTACCCGACGCCCTTGTGCTGGCCACCGGCATCGTTCTCGATGCCGAGATACTTTCCGCCGACAAGAAGTGGCCCAAAATCGATCCACGCGTCACCCTCGTCGAGCCCCAGGTCAACTGACGGATCTGTAGTGGCCGGAATCTAGCCTGCGCAGGCGCGGACGATGTCCTCGCAGATCGCGTGGGTGGCCAGGGCGTCGCCGGCGTCGATCACGACGCCGGAGCGGACCGCGTCCAGGAACTCCAGGCAGACCTGTTCGATGCCCCGCTGGCGGGAGACCGGGGTCCAGTCGCCGCGGCGGGTCAGCGTCTCTCCCCCGGCGTGGTCGATCACGTCGGCGAGGTTGACCACTCGCCGCTTGACTCCCCCGCCCATGACCTCCACGGTCTCCTCGGCCGCACCGCTCACCCTGTTCATGATCCCGAACGCGGTGAAGCCGTCTCCGGAGAGCTCCAGCGTCACGTGCTCCAGCAGCCCGTCCCTGACGCGGCTCCGGATCCCGGCGTGCTCGATCTTCCCGGGCACCAGGAACCTGAGCGTGTCCACGACGTGGACGAAGTCATCGAAGATCGCGGTGCGCGGGTCCTCCGGGAGGTCCCTGCGGTTCTTCTCCATCACCACCAGGTGACGGGGCAGGTCGAGCAGGGCCGCGTAGGACGGCGCCCTGCGGCGGTTGAACCCGACGAGCAGCGACCGTCCCCTCTCCCGTGCCAGCCGTACCAGGCGCTCGGACTCGGCGAGGGTGTAGGCGATCGGCTTGTCCAGGTAGACGTGGACGCCCGCCTGGAGCAGCGGCTCGACGATCTTCACGTGGGCGCCGGTGGCCGCGTGCACGAAGGCCGCCTCGACGCCCGCGCCGAGCAGCTCCTCCACCGAGGTGAAGCGGTGCTCGATCCGGTGCGCGTCGCCGAGACGGTCGAGCGTGACCTGGTTGCGGGTGCACAGGTGGAGGTCGAGGCCGGGCAGCGCGGAGAGGACGGGCAGGTAGGCCTTCTCCGCGATATCGCCGAGGCCGATCATGGCGAGCTTCATGAACCGAGCGTACGGCCTACGCCGCCGTCGCCGACCGGTTTCGCCACCACGCGAGAGTCCCCGTCAGCGCCTCGTCCATCGAGGTCGGCTCCATGCCGAAGGTGGTCCGGAAGTCGGTGGAGTCCATGACGAAGGGCCGGACGAACTGGTAGCGCAGCTCCTCCAGCTCGCCGAGCATCGGCGAGAAGGTCCCTGCGGTGCGGACGAGCCAGTGGGGCATGGTCTTGACTCCCGGGTTCCGGACGCCCGCGAGCGCGCACAGGCGCTCCGCGACCTCCTGAGCCGTCATCGGGTCGTTCGTGGGAACGTGCCACGCCCGGCCCCAGGCCCGGTCGCCGGCCCCCGCCGCCACCAGGGCCCGCGCCACGTCCGGCACGTAGGTCCAGCTGTGCGGCTGCGTGGGATCGCCGACGTAGCGGACGGGCTTTCCCCCGAGCAGCCGGGGAACGAACCTGTCCCCCAGGTGCGACTGGTCGAGGCAGCCGGGACCGAAGTAGTCCGAACCGCGCACCTCGGTCACCCGGACCCGCCCCGCCTCGTGCGCGGCCAGGGCCTCCCGCCACATACCGGCCCGGATCGCGCCCTTGGCGCTGGGCGGCGTGAGCGGGTCGCTCTCCCTCATCGGCCGCTCGGGGGCGCCGTAGCCGTAGAGGCAGCCGAGGATGACGTAGCCCGCGCCGGTGGCCTCTGCGGTCGCCAGCATCGATCCGGCCATCGCCGGCCAGTCCTGCGCCCAGCGGTGGTAGGGCGGGTTGACGCAGTTGTAGAAGGTGTCGGCCCCCTCGGCCAGCGTGGTCAGCCGCTCCCGGTCGGCCACGTCGGCCACCGCCTTGCGGACCCCCTGAAGATCGGGGCCGGATCCGGAACGGCTGACGAGGACGACCTCGTGCCCCTGCCCCGCCAGGAGGCGGGCGACCTCGGAGCCGACCTGTCCGGCTCCGGCGATGACGTGCTTACCCATGTCGATCTTCCTTTCGCTGATGTTCGAGGATGCTTCAACGGGTTCGCGTCACTGAGCCCACAGCAGCCGCAGCGCGGCGTTGACGACGTAGACGGCGGCGAAGACGATCCCCGGGGTCAGGCGTCCGGCCATGACCAGCGCCGCGGCGCCGCCGCCGAACCAGAGGACCTCCAGAACGACCCTGGCGAATCCGGTGAGCGGGATCACGGCGCCGTTGGCCGCGCCGAAGAGGGCCCAGAGCGCGATGAAGAGCGCGGGTGCGCCAAGCCCGAGGAGCAGTTTCACCGGCCAGTTCTGCCCCACGACGAACCCCCAGTAGCCGACCGAGACGAGAACGCCCAGTTCCAGCAGGAACATGACCAGAAGGTTGGTGTTCTTGGCCAGGGACAGCATCGAGGGCTCCTTGGAGATTGTCGTTCCGTTTCGAGAGCAATGCTCTCCCAAAAGAACGACGCTCGTCAAGAGCACTGCTCTTTTTTTCTTTCGGTGCTCTGGTATGGTCCTGGGCATGAGCTCAAGCCGTACAGCGAGAGAACGGGTCCGGGCCGAGCTGACCCGCGAGATCACCGACATCGCCCGCAGCCAACTCGCCACCGAGGGGGCCGGCGGCCTCTCCCTGCGCGCGGTCGCCCGCGAGATGGGCATGGTCTCCTCGGCGATCTACCGTTACTTCCCGTCGCGGGACGACCTGCTCACCGCCCTGATCATCGACGGCTACAACGCCGTCGGCGAGGCCGTGGAGAACGCCGAGGCGGCCTGCCCACGCGAGGACCACTCCGGCCGGTTCACGGCCGTGTGCCATGCCGTACGCGACTGGGCGCTGGCCCATCCGCACGAGTACGCCCTGCTGTACGGCTCACCCGTGCCCGGCTACCAGGCTCCCGTGGACACCGTCTCCGCGGCGCTTCGCGGCACCCACGTCTACGGCCGGATCATCTCCGACGCCCACCGCGCCGGAGCCCTCGACCCGCCCGGCCTCTGCCCGCCCCCGCCCCCCTCCTTCGCCGAGGACGCGGCGCGCGTGCGCGAGATCATGCCCGAGGCCCCCGACGACCTCGTCATCCGCGCCCTGATCACCTGGACCGGCCTGTTCGGCTGGATCGGCTTCGAGCTGTTCGGTCAGTTCACGAACGCGATCCTCGACCCGACCCCCGCCTTCGATCACTCCATACGCTGCCAGGCCCGTTTCCTCGGCCTCCCAGCCTGACAAAGTATGACTTCGCCGAGATTAGTAACGCTTTTATGCCTAACGTGATAGATGAGAGAGACTCAGCTCTCAAGCGAGCCATCCACCACAGGCGAGAGGCGTTCCCGATCCATGGCGGAAAGTCCTATTCACGGTGAAGGTGTAACGGTCCGCACGCTCTTCGAGCGCAATTCCTTCGCCCTGGACTACTACCAGCGGGAGTACACCTGGACCCGTCACGAGGTCGGCACCCTGATCGACGACCTCAGCCAGCGTTTCCTCAGCCAGTGGAACCCCCTGCACGAGCGCGACGAGGTCAGCCGCTACGCCCCCTACTTCCTCGGCCCCTACGTCTACCACGAAGGCGAGGGCCGTACCTTCCTCGTCGACGGCCAGCAGCGCGTCACCACGCTCCACCTCGTGCTCATCTACCTCCGGCAACTGCTGCTCGACCAGGAGAAGTGGATCTACGCCGACGAGCTGGAGGGGCTCACCTACACGGCGCGGCACGGCAGGCGGAGCTTCAAGGTCGGCAGCACCGAGGAGCTGGCCCGCGCGCAACTGCTCAACTCCCTGGTCACGGATTGGAACGGTCTCAAGGGGTTCACCCTGTCCGACGACGCCCACATCTCGGTGAGAAACCTTCACGACCGGAGCAGGGAGATCGACGGGGAGTTCCCCGAGGTGCTGCGCGGCGAGGCCCTGGTGCCCTTCGTCCGGTGGCTGCTCGACCGCGTGTGCCTGGTCGGCATCCGTGCCCTCGACCAGGAGAACGGACGCGAGATCTTCGTGTCCATGAACGACCGGGGGCTCCGGCTGAGTCACGTGGACCTGCTGAAGGGACACCTCTTCCGGCGGGTCGACCCGCGGACGCGCGAGGAGCTGAGCAAGGCGTGGGCCGACATGCTGGCCCGCCTCACCACCGCGGAGACCGACTCCCCCGAGGCCAACACGCCCAGCGCGTACGTCCGCTCGTTCCTCCTGGCGCAGTACGCGCACCTCGACGCGGCGTCCGCGGACGCCGCCGACATCGGGAGAGCCGTCCACGAGTGGATCCTGCGCAACGAGGTCCACCTGGGCCTCGACCGCCCGGCCGGAGCGCGGGAGTTCGTCCAGAGGCTCACGAACGTGTCCGAGCGCTACTGCGTGCTGCTCCGCGCCTGCCGGGAGTTCAGGCCCGATCTGGCCGCCGTCTACTTCAACGGCTACCACGGCATCGACAGCCAGTTCACCCTCCTGCTCTCCGTCGCCTCTCCGGAGGACTCCGAACAGGTGTTCGTTCAGAAGTGCTCGATGGTCTCGATGTTCCTCGACCTCGTCTACGTACGGCGGTGCGTCAACAACCTGCCGGTGCAGCGCCGCGACCTCGACGAGATCGTCCACCGGCTGATCCCCGTCCTGCGGATCTGCCGGACGACCGACGACGTCGCCACGGTCCTCGGCAGGGAGACCTCCCTGCTTGATCACGACTTCCGCGAGCTCACCTCCTTCGGGCTCCGGGCGAACAACCGCCGCCTGGTCCGCTACCTGCTCTCACGGATGACCGCCCACGTCCAGCGGGCGTGCGAGGGGGGAGAGCACGAGTACGACTTCCTCCGGGGAGCCCGCGACTACGAGATCGAGCACATCTGGGCCAACCGCTTCGAGCGGCACCGGGGCTCCGTCAAGAACATCGAGGAGTTCTACCTCCGGCGCAACCGCCTCGGCGCCCTGTTGCTCCTGCCCAAGTCCGTCAACGCGAGCTTCCGGGACGACCCCTACGAGCGGAAGATCGAGCACTACTACGCCGAGAACCGGCTCGCAGCCTCGCTGCATCCCAAGAGCCGCCTGCGGAACACCCCCTTCACCCACTACCTCAGGGACTCCGGACTCGACAAGGCGTTCCAGCCCTGCCCGGAGTTCGGCGTCAAGGAGATCGAGCGGCGTCAGCAGCTCTACCGGCTCCTCTGCGAGGAGATCTGGAACCCGTCCAGGCTCGGCTTCCGCCTGCCGGTGATCGAACTTCCTCCCGAGCCGCCTCCGGCCCGCCGCCACTACGGCGTCGAACTCCTCGATCTGATCAAGGGGGGTCTGATCCCCCCGAACGCCAAGATCTTCCGGACGGTCAGGGGTGAGATCCACTTCGCCACCGTCGAGGAAGGGGGGACGATCAGGGTGGAGGCGACGAGCGAGGTCTTCCACTCCCTGTCCGCCGCCGGGGCCGCGGTCGCCGGGACCAAGGCATGCGCGGGCTGGGACGTCTGGCGGATCGAACACGGCGGTGCCGCGGTGCCGCTGAAACGCCTCCGCGAGGAGGCCATCAACCGCGGCCTGGCCGGCACCGGCTCATGACGCTCCACGGACCCGTAGGTGCCGGGAGCCTCCGGGTCACCTGATCGACCGATGCTCAACGCTCGCCGAACAGCCGTTCGTCGACGAACGCGTTGCGGAACTTACCGGTGGGGTCGTGGTCGGTGAGCAGCCGCCGGAAGTCGGGAAGCCGCTCGTACAGAGATCGCACCCGCTCGGGACCCATGACAAAGAGCTTGCCCCAGTGGGGCCGGGCCTCGAAGGGTTCCAGCAGGTCCTCGATCACGGCGAGCACCCGTCGCACGGCCGGCCAGTCCTTCTTCCAGGTGAAGTGGAGGGCGACGACGTCCTCCCGGTAGGAGGGGCTCATCCACAGGTCGTCCGCCGCGACGGTGCGGATCTCCGACACCTGCAGAACGGGGGCCACGATCTCCCTGACGCCGTCCAGCGCGCGGAGCGCGGCGATCGCGTGGCGGCGCGGCAGCAGATACTCCGACTGGAGCTCCTCCCCGCTGCTGGGGGTGAAGTCCAGGCGGAAATGCGGCAGCCGGTCGTACCACGGGCCGGGCACGCCCATCTGCGCGGTGCAGTTGACGGCGGACAGCCCCGGCAGGGGATGCCGGTCGGCCGGCGCCGCGGTGGCGTCCAGCCAGCGCGGCGCCGGCTCCCACGGACCCGGCTCGTCGACGCGCTGCTTCACCCACACCTGGTCGATCCGAGGGCCGTTCCAGCCGGTGAACAGGCTCACGCTGTACGCGGCGGACATGATCTCCTCGAAGTGCTCCTCCAGCCGCGCCCACGGGAGGTTCTCGTAGACGTACTGCCGCACGTCGAAGGTCGGGACGACGTCGAGGGTGACCCGGGTGACGACGCCCAGCGCGCCGAGCCCGACCACCGCGCCGGCGAAGCGGTCGCCGTCCTTCTCCCGGCTGAGGACGACGATCTCGCCGTCGGCGGTGACCAGTTCGAGCCCGGACACCGCGGTCGCCAGGTTGCCGTTGCCCACCCCTGAGCCGTGCGTGGCCGTGGCGCAGGCCCCGGCGACCGAGATGTGCGGCAGCGAGCCGAGGTTGTGCAGCGCGTAGCCCTCTCCGTGCAGCCATCGGCTCAGCTCGCCGTACCGGACCCCGGCACCGACCGTGACCGTACGGCGTGCGGGGTCGAGCTCCGTCGAGCTCGGGAGATCCTCCAGGGAGACGAGATCCCCGCCGGGCCGGTCGGCGATCTCGTTGAAGGAGTGACGGGTGCCGAGCGCCCGCACCCCGTCGCTTTTCGCGACCAGCTTCTGGAGCTGCTCCACACTGCCGGGGCGATGGATCCGCGCGGCGTCGTAGGTGATGTTGCCGGCCCAGTTCGTCAGCCGTCCGGTCAAGGTATGCCCTCTCTACGCCTCACGCCAGGCCGCGCGTGATCGATGCACGCCTCACGCCGGGTCGTGCAGGGGCACGACGGCGGCACCGGCGCACCAAGCGTAGTTCAAGGGCGTTGTCCTGCCTCCTGCGGCCGTCACGGCTCATGGAGCGTGACGACTCACGGGCCGCAACGACTTACGGAGCGTAACGACTCATGGGCGTCAGCGTCCACGGATCGTCACCGGCCGCGAACCGTCACCGTCCACGGGCCGTCACCGGCCGCGAACCGTTACCGGCCCGTGGACGGTCACCGTTCGTGATCGGTCACCGCCCACGGGCCGTCATCGGCCGCGCGTCGTCACCGTTTGTGCGCCGCGCACTCGATGCAGGTCCGCGCGACCGGACGTGCCTTCAGGCGTTCGAAGGCGATGGGCCGTCCGCAGTTCTCACACACGCCGTACGTGCCCTCGCGGAGCCGTTCGGACATCTGGTCCAGATCCTCGAGGCGAGAGCGGGCCTTGTCGAGCAGGCTTTCCAGATGGGCTCGCTCGAAGGCGAGCGTCGCCCCCTCCGGATCGTGCTCGTCGTCGTTCGCCACCAGTGTTGCCGATTCGATGATGCCGTCCCAATCACGCGTCAGTGCCGCGATCTGGATCATCGTACTCTCACGATCCTCGGTCAGAAGATCCTGCATGGCCGCCCGCTCCGAGGAGGAGAGGCCCGCTCCGGAAAGCTGCTTGCCCATCGGCGTTTTCACCCCGTTCCACAACCGGGTCCGCGTTCCCTGCCGGAGACAATGCGGACATTCCGTACGAACGCGCTGATTTGGGGATTCTCCCCATTTTACGGCTCCCAACTCACCAAAGCCGTCGCCATAAGAGCCGATCTCGGTCATAGCCGCCCTCGCCGAACCCGCGTCAGGCGGATGGCACTCAGCCATCGGGAAACCACGCGCCTCAACGCCGAAGAAGGGATCCGGCGACGTTGAGCTGGACATGACTCGACCGCGCCCCTGCGGATTTCGCGGTGGGCGCGGTCGGGTGAACGACGTTGATGCCTTGTGGGCCGTTGTCGGGCGACGCCGATCGGCAGGTCCTGCCGGGCGCCGGGCATCACCGGCCCGGCAGATCGTGCCGGGCGGCGCGGGCGGGTGTCAGCGGAAGGCGCGGCTGGTCAGCGTCCGGTCCGGTTGACGGCGGAGACGACGGCCTTGAGAGCGGCGGTGGTGGTGTTGGCGTCGATGCCGACGCCCCACAGGACCTGACCGGCGATCTCGCACTCGATGTAGGAGGCGGCCTTGGCCTCGGCGCCGGAGCTCAGCGCGTGCTCGGCGTAGTCCAGGACGCGGACCTCCACCCCGACCTGGGCCAGGGCGTCGCAGAAGGCGGAGATGGGGCCGTTGCCGACACCCTCGACCTCACGGATCTCACCGCTGACGCGCAGGTCGACGCTGATGGCGTCCTTCGCGTCGCCCCCGGAGACGTGGCGGTGGGCCAGCAGGCCCAGGCGGCCCCACGGGCTGACCGGGTTCGGCAGGTATTCGTCGGTGAACGCCTCCCACATCTGAGCCGGGCTCACCTCGCCGCCGAGGGCGTCGGTGCGGGCCTGGATGACGCGGGAGAACTCGATCTGCAGGCGGCGCGGCAGGTCCAGGTGGTGGTCGGCCTTCATGATGTAGGCGACCCCGCCCTTGCCGGACTGGCTGTTGACCCGGATGACCGCCTCGTAGGTGCGGCCGATGTCCTTGGGGTCGATCGGCAGGTACGGCACCGCCCAGGTGAACTCGTCCACCGGGACGCCCGCGGCGGTCGCGTCGCGCTCCAGGTGCTCAAGACCCTTCTTGATGGCGTCTTGGTGGGACCCGGAGAAGGCGGTGTAGACGAGCTCGCCGCCCCAGGGATGACGCGGGTGGACAGGCAGCTGGTTGCAGTACTCGGTGACCCTGCGGACCTCGTCGATGTCGGAGAGGTCGATCTCCGGGTCGACGCCCTGGGAGAACAGGTTCATGCCCAGCGTGACCAGGTCCACGTTGCCGGTGCGCTCACCGTTGCCGAACAGGCAGCCCTCGATCCTGTCTGCCCCGGCCATGTAGCCCAGCTCGGCGGCGGCCACGGCGGTGCCCCGGTCGTTGTGCGGGTGCAGGGACAGCACGATCGAATCGCGGTAGGCCAGGTTGCGGTGCATCCACTCGATCTGGTCGGCGTAGATGTTCGGCGTGGCCATCTCGACGGTGGCGGGCAGGTTGACGATGACCTTGCGGTCGGGGGTGGGCTGCCAGACCTCGTTGACGGCGTCGCAGACCTCCACGGCGTACTCCAGCTCGGTGCCGGTGAAGGACTCCGGGGAGTACTGGAAGTAGATCTCCGTGTCCTCCATCTCGGCGGCCAGCTTCTTGCACAGCTTGGCGCCCTCGACCGCGATGGCGGTGATGCCCTCCCTGCCCTGGCCGAAGACGACCCGGCGCTGGAGGGTCGAGGTGGAGTTGTAGAGGTGGACGATGGCCTGCTTGGCGCCGCGCACCGACTCGAAGGTCCGCTCGATCAGCTCGGGCCTGGCCTGGGTCAGGACCTGGATGACCACGTCGTCGGGGACGCGCCCCTCTTCGATGATCTGCCGTACGAAGTCGAAGTCGGTCTGTGAGGCGGCCGGGAAACCCACCTCGATCTCCTTGTACCCCATCTTCACCAGCAGCTCGAACATCTTGAGCTTGCGGTGGGAGTCCATCGGGTCGATCAGCGCCTGGTTGCCGTCACGCAGGTCCACGGCACACCAGCGGGGGGCACTGTCGATGACCTTGCCGGGCCAGGTGCGGTCGTCGAGCCGGACCGGGACGAAGGGTTGATAACGCTTGAACGGCATGGGGCTGGGCTGCTGCTGCGGATACATGCAATGGCTCCTCGGCTGGAAAACAATCGCGGCCGACGCGCATGACTCTCTCCGCGACGAGGGAGCCGGCCTTCTACAGGCCCTCGTCGCGGCAGCTAAGAAGCAGTCCGCGCAGCATGCACAGCAGGCTAGCAGACGGTCTTAAATTCCTGAGACTCAAGCCCACATAATGAGATCTTTGACGTCCGCGGGCCGTTTCGGGAGCTCCCCGCGGCGGCGCACCGGATCATCGGGTCGCCGATCCGGCCGGGGTCACGGACCGTACGATCCCGTCAGGGGCGTCGCCGCCGTCGGCCCGGCCTGCGGACGGGCGGCCGGCCGCTGATCGGATACAGTCCCAGGAAAAAGCCGACAGGGGGAACGGGCATGAACGACGTCGACATCCTCACCCACATCAACAAACTCATCGCCGAGGAGCGAGAGCTCCGGGACCGGCTGGGGACCCACGCGATCTCCTCGAACGAGGAGAACAACCGGATCAAGCAGCTGGAGGAGGCTCTCGACCAGGCCTGGGACCTGCTCAGGCAGCGCCGGGCCCGCCGGGAGTTCGGGGAGGACCCGGACTCGGCGGCACCGCGCCCGATCAACGAGGTCGAGGGCTACCGCCAGTGACCCCTCGCCCGTGAAGCCCTTCCGGGCGCGCTCGGCGGACGGTGACCGGACGCGCTCAGCGGGGGAACGGGCAGGCGGGAGGAACGACCGGCAGAGGATCGCCGTCGGCGGGAGCCGGTGAGACGCTCTCGCCGGACGGGCTCGGAGCAGGCGAGGGACTCCGGCCGGGCAGGCCCGAAGCCGGTGAGGGACCGTCGCCGGACGGGCTCGGAGACGGCGAGGGATCGCGGCCGGCCGGTTCCGGAATCGGCGGGACGGCCCTGGCGGCACCGGTCCGCAGCGCCGGGGCGAGCCAGGAGATCACGCTCTGCTCGGCGTACCAGCCGTGCAGGTTCACCGAGGTCCTGAACACCTCACCGGGGTCGGGGCAGAGCACCTTCGACTGCAGCTGGTCGTTCCGGAGGAAGCTCACGCTGCCCTCGCGGTCCAGAATCGTGGACATCTGGTCGTCGCTGGCGACCAGGTAGCCCACGATCACCCTGCCGGGTTCCTTCTCGTCCTCGACGACCTGCAGGGCGATCAGCGGGAGGATCGGCGCCTTCATCACGACCACGCCGGCCAGGAACGGCATGAGCGCCGCCATCGCGGTCGCGATGCCGTGGGTCAGCACCCTGGCGGATCCCGCGGGCACCGGGCCGGTCAGCAGCACCGTGAGCCCCGGCGGAAGCACCAGCAGGATCGCGGACGCCATGTCGCCCGCGGCGAACGCGGTGGCGACGGCCGGCCACAGCAGCACGTAGGAGAGCACCGCGGCGATCAGCGGCAGCGCGTAGCAGAACGTGGTCCGCAACTCCTCGTGGCCCGGAAACCGATCACGTACCGTCAGGCCCGCCACGGCCAGCGCCAGCATCGCCAGCGTCGGCAGGAAGCGCAGCTGCCAGGCGAGCACGCCCACCACGACGGCCAGGAGCACGACCCAGTCGGGCAGCCGCTCGGCGGCGCGCACCAGCCACGACGTGCGGCCCGTGCTGATCCAGTAGAGGGTGCCGAGGAGCCGTCCGCCGAGGACGACGACGGGCAGCACCCAGATCGTCGCCAGCAGGACCGCGCTCAGCAGGCCCAGCGGGCTGATGGTCTGCACGAGCAGGAGCAGCGTCTGGGTGTCCTGCTTGCTGGCGTACCACAGCCGCATCACCAGCAGGGCGAGGGGGAACACCGGCAGCAGCGCGAGGAACCACTCCTGGTTCCTCGGCGCGTTCTTGACCCGCGCGTCGGGCTTCAACTGGACGAGCACTCCTGGACTGCGAGGGTGCGCTCCCACGGCCACCTGCGCACCGGCGGCGGGAGCACGCACGGCTGGTTGGCCTGGGCCACGTTCGCGTTGGTCTGGCCGGTGGGGTCGTCCGACAGCAGCGGGCCGATGTACGTCTGGTACGCCTGCTCCCACCTCTGGTCCTGGGGATCGGCGTAGGAACGGTACAGGGAGAGGTCGACCAGGGTGCGCAACGCGTCGTTGGCGCCCGTGTTGACCGCCCACATCTCCGTCTTCTCCAGCGCGATGTCGTGGTGGACCAGCGCGCCGCCTGACTCCTTGACGAACCCCGCCAGGAGGGCCGCGTCGGTGGTCACCGCCTCGAAAGCCCCGTCCTTCAGCCCGTCTATGCAGTCCTTGATCGAGTTCACCCCGGTGATGACGGCGTTCGTCCCCTCCGTCGCCTTGGCCAGCTCGCTCTCGGAGGTCGAGGTGCCGAGGGTGCAGATTCTCTGGCCCTTCAGCTGCCCCAGAGACGTGATCTTCTTGGAAGGGGTGGAGCTCCTGGTCACCACGGACTGCTCGGTGTAGAGGTAGGGCGCGGAGAATCCGACGGAGGGGTCCGCCTCGCGTTCGGGCGTCACGCTGAAGGTCGCGACGACGAGGTCGACTTTGACGGGCTGGCCCTTGTCGTCCTCGGCCTGCATGCGTGCCCTGTCCTCGGTCTCGATGGACAGGAAGTCGACCTTGTCCGGCGGAAAGCCCAGATCCGCGGCGAGCATGTAGGCGATCTGGATGTCGAAGCCCTCGAAGCCGCGACTGCCCGTCTCCTTCTGCAGGGCGATGTTCGGGGTGTCGTTCTTCACGCCGATCCGGATCCTGTCCTTTTTGAACAGTCCCGCGTTCTCGCGCAGCTCTGCCTCGGTGGGCGGCCCGCTGGTCCACATGACGGATGCCCCGACCACGGCCGCGGCGAGGATCAGCGCGATCCACGCGGCCAGCCGGAACCTCCGGAACCTTATCCGGCCGGACGGCGCGGGCCGATGGTCCCCGTCGTCCTCCGGGCCTTCGGCCCATCGCTCCCGGTCGTACCGGTCCGCGGCCCGCCGGTCGCGCTCGTCACCCGGCCACCGGTCTCGCTGGTCATGCTCATCGTCGGACAGCCGGTCGTCCTCGTCGCCGGACCGCTGATCGCGGCCGTCGTCGCCCCACCGGTCCCCCCGGCCGCGCCCTCCGCCGGGTCCCCGGTCGTGCTCCTGACCGGCTCGCCGGTCGCGCTTCTGACCGTGCTGCTCGGGAGGGGCTGAGAACTCCTCCGGTTGCGTCCCTCCGTCCGCAGATTTTTCCGCCATGACGCCCCCGGGCTCCGTTTTTTGCCAGGCTATGCCGCCATCATCCACAACGGGGAGATCTTCACCAAGAAGAGATCAAAAACGACTTCCAGCCCGGGAAAGTCCGGTTCAGACGGCGAGGAGACGATGAATCTCCTCCCCACGCAGTTCCTCGGCCGCCCCCGAGTGGACGACGTGCCCGGCGTCGAGGATCAGGAAGCGGTCGGCCAGGCGCAGCGCCAGGTCCAGGTACTGCTCGACCAGCAGGAGCGACAGGCCCGAGGCGTGCAGCCGCTCGATCGCCTCCTCGATCTCGATGATGATCGACGGCTGGATGCCCTCGGTGGGCTCGTCCAGGATGAGCAGCTTGGGACGGGTGACCAGGGCACGGGCGATGGCGAGCTGCTGTTGCTGTCCACCGGACAGGAATCCGGCGCGCCGCTTGAGCAGCGGTTTCAGGCGGGGGAAGGTCTCCAGCGCCTCTTCCAGCGCCTCCTGCGGACCGCCGGAGGCCTCCAGGGTGACCTGAAGGTTGCCGAGCACGCTGAGCTGGGGGAAACTCTCGTGCCCCTGGGGGACGTACGCCATGCCGAGCCGTACCCGCTCATGGGACGCCAGGCGCGTCACGTCGCGGCCCTCGAAGGTGACCGACCCGGCGGTGGCGGGCAGCACGCCCATCACGGTGTTGAGCAGGGTGGTCTTGCCCACCCCGTTGCGGCCCATCACGCAGACCAGCTGCGCCGGCTCCACCTCCAGGGAGACCCCGAACAGGACCCGGGCCCTGCCGTACCCGGCGTCAAGATCACGTACCGACAGCATCGCTTGGCTTCCTTCCCAGGTAGACCTCCTGCACGCGGGGGTCGTCGCGGATCGCCTCGACCGAGCCCTCGATCAGCACCCTGCCCTCGTGCAGGACCGTGACCTGCGAGGCGTACCTGCGCAGGAACTCCATGTCGTGCTCGATCACGATCACCGTGTGGTCGCGCGCCACCGAGGTCAGCAGCTCGCCGGTGCGCTCCCGCTCGTCCTTCGACATCCCGGCCACCGGCTCGTCCAGCAGGAGCAGCTTGGGGCCCTGGGTGAGCAGCATGCCGATCTCCAGCCACTGCCGCTGCCCGTGGGAGAGCACCCCGGCGGGACGGTCCGCCAGCGGTCCGAGCTCGGTGGTCTCCAGCGCCTCGGCGACGGCGTCGGAGACACCCCGTCTCCGACGGGCCAGCGACCAGAGCGGCTGCCGGAACGACGCGGCCAGGTCGAGGTTCTCCAGGACCGTGAGCTCCTCGAAGACCACCGAGGTCTGGAAGGTCCGCCCGACGCCGAGCCGTACGATCCGGTGCTCGCGCAGGCCGGTCAGGCTGCGCCCGTCGAAGACGACCTCGCCGGTGGTCGGCCGGGTGAGACCGGTGATGACGTCGATGAGCGTGGTCTTGCCCGCGCCGTTGGGCCCGATCAGGAACCGCAGCTCGCCGCGTTCGACGGTCAGGTCGATGCCGTCGATGGCGCGGAAGCCGTCGAAGACCACCGACAGGTCGCGCACCTCGATCATCGCGTTCACGAGACCTCCTCCATGACTCTCATGCCGGGGGTGGCCGCGGGCGGGTGCCCGGGATCGCCGCCCGGGGCCGCCCGCCGCCGCGCCAGGGCGTCGCGGGCCGAGGCGGCCAGACCGACGATCCCCTTGGGGGCCAGGGTCATGACAAGAATGAACAGCGCGCCCTGCAGGTACAGCCAGCCGTCGGCGAACTGCTCGCTGAAGGACGTCTTGGCGTACCCCATGACGACCGCGCCGAGGATGGCCCCGGCCAGGGCGAACCTGCCGCCCACCGCGACCGCGACGACGAGTTCGAGCGAGGGGACCACTCCCAGCAGCGCCGGCGAGATGATCCCGACGACGGGCACGAACAGCGCGCCCGCGAGCCCCGCCATGCCCGCCGAGATGGCGAAGGTGACGGTCTTGACCCTGGCCGGGTCGTACCCGAGGAACCTGACGCGGTCCTCACCGTCCCTGACCGCGATGAGCAGCCGCCCGAAGCGGCTGTTCACCAGTTGCCGCGCGCCGAGATAGAGCAGCCCGCACGTGACGGCGACCACGAAGTACAGTCCCCGCTGGGTGGAGTCGTCCGCCAGGTCCCGGCCGAACAGGTCGAAGAAGTTGGTCAGCCCGTTGGTGCCGCCGGTCAGGCCCTGCTGGCCGACGAGCAGGATGACGAACGCGGCGGCGAGCGCCTGGGTGAGGATCGCGAAGTACGCGCCGCGCACCCGCTGCCTGAACACCAGCAGGCCCAGCACCGTCGCGATGAGCATCGGCCCGACGATGACCATGGCCAGCGCGAACACCGGATTCGCGAACGGTTTCCAGAGCGCGGGCAGTTGCTCGACCCCGCTCCACACCATGAAGTCCGGCAGGTCTCCCTGGGCGTCCACCAGCTTCAGGTGCATGGCCATCGCGTAGCCGCCGAGGCCGAAGAACACCCCCTGGCCGAGCGCCAGCATGCCGCCCTGCCCCCAGGCCAGGCCGATGCCCAGGGCGATGATCGCGAAGCACAGATACTTGGCCAGCAGGCCGAGACGGAAGGGCTCCAGCAGGAGCGGGGCCACGACCAGGGCCAGCACGGCCACCGCCGCGAAGACGCCCGGCCCCTTGAGGCGTGCGAGGTTCATAGAATTTCGGGACGAAGACTCCTGGCTTCAGCCATGAGCAAGACGTCCCTGCCTCCCCTCGGTTATGGTCATGCTCGGGCTTGCGACAACCAAGTGAGTCTCGCGGAGTTGAAGGTCCTCGCCGCCGGGCTGGTGGAGAGATGAAACGCCTGTGGAGCCGATATAAGACACGGCACTCGTTCTGGGTGGCTGCGATTGGCTACGAAGCAGGAACCCCGACCTGTGAGGGTTCGGATTCCCAGGCTTCGGCCGTAGGGAAGATGTCAAGTCAGCGCCCTCGATCGGAGTACGAACAGGCCCTGCGGCCGGAACTGGAGGAAGGCGATGATCGCGGCGAACACGACGACCTTCGCCAGACTGGCGTCGCTCCAGAACTCGGCGTAGGAGTTGAGGAGGCCGAGCCCCGCGGCGGCGATGACCGCTCCGCGCAGCTGGCCGAGTCCGCCGGCGACGACCACGAGGAAGGCGTCGACGATGTAGTAGGTGCCGAGGGCCGGGCCGACCGGGCCGATCAGGGTGAGTGCCACCCCGGCGACCCCGGCGAGACCCGAGCCGATGAAGAAGGTGCGCTGGTCCACGCGGCCGGTGTTGATGCCGCTGACGGCGGCGAGCTGCCGGTTCTGCATCACGGCCTGCATCCGGCGGCCCTGGCCGGTGCGGTTCATGTAGGCCCAGATGCCGACGACGGTGGCGAGCGCGAGGGCGAAGATGAACAGCCGGTTGTACGGCAGGGACCCGATCCCGCCCTGCAGCCAGGTGGGCGCCTGGACCTGGACGTTGGGCGCCCCGAAGAGGTCGCGGGCGAGTTGCTGGAGCACGAGGCTGACACCCCAGGTGAGAAGCAGGGTGTCGAGCGGGCGGCCGTAGAAGTGCCTGATCGCGGTCCGCTCCAGGATCAGCCCCATCAGCCCCGCGACCAGGAACGCCACCGGCAGGGCCACGATCACGGCCATCCGGCCCGTGAGGTCCTGGAGCAGGTAGGCGGTGTACGCCCCGGCCATGATGAACTCGCCGTGGGCCATGTTGATCACGCCCATCTGGCCGAACGTGAACGTCAGCCCGAGCGCGATGAGAAGCAGTACGGCGCCGATGGACAGGCCGATCGGCAGCTGGTTGAGAAAAGCCTCCACCGGTGTGCCCTTTCCTACGAGTGTGTGGCTCCGGAACCGGGTCGTGCCGCGTTGTGGGCGCGTCACGGTGGTGCCCGTGATCAGGTCACGACCCGGGTCCGAAGCCGGTCTGCGGGGAGGCGTCAGCCGTCGGACAGACCGCTCGCCCAGGGGTAGCCCTTCAGGTAGGGGTCGGGCTTGATCGGTTCGCCGGAGTTCCAGACCTCCTTGATGAGGCCGTCGGGCTGGACGACCCCGATCCGGGCCGTCTTGTACATGTGCTGGTTCTCGCCGTCGATGGTGACCAGGCCCTCGGGGCGCTCGACGGCGATTCCTCCCGCGGCCTTCCTTACGGCCTCGACCTCCACGGTCCCGGCCTTCTTGACCGCCTCCGCCCAGAGGTAGACCGCGTTGTATCCGGCCTCCATCGGGTCGGAGGTCACCTTGTCGGCGCCGTACTTGGCCTTGAACGCGGCCACGAACTTCTCGTTGGCCGGGGTCTCGGTGGTCTGGTAGTAGTTCCAGGCGACCGGGTGGCCGGCGATGTTGTCCACGCCGATGCCCTTGACCTCTTCCTCGGCGACGCTCACCGACAGCACGGGCATCTCCTGCGCGGTGATCCCGGCGCTGTTGAGCTGCTTGAAGAACGCGACGTTGCTGTCGCCGTTGAGCGTGTTGAAGACCGCGTCCGGCTTGGCCTGGACGACCTTGTTGGTCAGCGTGCTGTACTCGGTGTGGCCGAGCGGGGTGTACTCCTCACCGAGGACCTCCATCCCGTTCGCCGCCGCGTACGCCTTGATGATCTTGTTGGCGGTGCGGGGGAAGACGTAGTCGCTGCCGACCAGGAAGATCTTCTTCTTGCCCTGCTCCTTGAGGTAGTCCAGGCCGGGGATGATCTGCTGGTTGGTGGTGGCGCCGGTGTAGAAGATGTACGGCGAGCTCTCCAGCCCCTCGTACTGCACCGGGTACCAGAGCAGGGCCTTGCTCCGCTCGAAGACCGGCAGCATCGCCTTGCGGCTGGCCGAGGTCCAGCCGCCGAAGGTGGTGGCGACCTTGTCCTGCCGGATCAGTTTGGTGGCCTTCTCCGCGAAGGTCGGCCAGTCGGAGGCCCCGTCCTCCACGACGGGGGCGAGCTTCTTGCCGAGCACTCCGCCGGACGCGTTGATCTCCTCGATGGCGAGCAGCTCGGCGTCCCTGACGGTCACCTCACTGATGGCCATGGTGCCACTCAGGGAATGCAGGATGCCGACCTTGATGGTGTCACCGGCGACCGAGGCGCTCTCGCTCGCCGGGGCTTCGCCGCCACACGCGGTGAGGGCGATGGCCAGCGCCGCGACGGCGACACCGGAGCGCCAGACTGAATTCCTCAATGACTTTCCTCCTTGCCGGTACGGCCCCCGCACCGATCTATCTGCCGCCAAGGTGACCGAGTGAGGTTTCCCGCCGAGATCGCATTTGTTAATTGCGCTTTACCGGGTTATCACCGCCGTGACAGGACACGGCAGCACAGGCGCACTACAAGAACTTGTATAGACAAATCATCCGGCTGAGCGACAGTGAACAGCGGTGATGAGTTTCCAGTGCGCGCAAGATGGAGGACGATCTCCGTACACCCGTTCTTCACCGGGGCGCTTCATGCTAGTTTCGCCCTCAAAAAGAATAAATATCCTAAATCTGCTAATTGTTCGTGGCGGTGGCGGCCACACCGGTTGATCCGGCCCGGCAGGCACGCCCGCCACGGCCCGATCGACGGCACGCCGAGCACCGTCCCGACGCACCCGTCCCGACGCGCTGCCCCGGTACCGGCGAGCCGACCGGCCTGGCCCATTCCGACCGAAGAGAAAATCATGAGCAACGAGCCGCTGCACTTCGTCACCGATGCCATCCCGCTGCGCAACGCCCGCGCGCTGAGGCCGTACACCGCGACCGTCAAGGGCCTCCTGCGCGGCGACGCCGAGGGCCTGGTCTTCCACAAGACCGGCGGACCGCCCTGGATCACGGTCGGCGCGGACGGCGCCATCTCCGGCGTCCCGCGCCTCCCGAGCGCGCTCCGGCCCACGGTGGCGAGGATCGAGGCGCGCAACGCCGCCGGCGAGACCGCGGCGGCGACCGTCGAGATCGAGGTCAAGGCTCCCGGCGTCAAGCTCGTTCCCGAGCTCAGGGTGATGAGCTGGAACCTCTGGTACGGCGGCAGCAAGGTGAAGGGCGCCCGCGACAAGCAGGTGAAGTTCCTGCTCGACCACGACGTGGACGTGGTGGGCCTGCAGGAGACCGCCTCGACCTCCGCCCAGGAGCTCGCCGAGGCGCTGGGCTGGGACTACTTCCAGGCCGATTCCAACCTGGGCATCGCCAGCCGCTATCCGATCGTCTCGCGCGGCCCGCTGCCCTCGGCGTCCGGCCTGAACGGGGCCTGCGCCAGGATCCGGGTGGACGAGGAGCGGCGGCAGGACATCGTCGTCTGGAACGCCCATCTCGGCTACACGCCCTACGGCCCCTACGACGCCTGCTTCGGGAAGGTGACCCCGCGGCAGCTCGTGGAAGGCGAGATCGCCTCGGGACGCACACCGCAGATCACCGCGATCCTGGCGGCCATGAAGCCCGACCTCGACGCCGCGGAGCGGACCCCGGTCCTGCTGACCGGCGACTTCAACGCCCCCTCCCACCTCGACTGGACGCCCGCGACCGACCGCTACGACTACGGCTACGTGGCCTGGCCCGCCTCCGTCCTCGCGGAGAAGGCCGGCCTGAGGGACTCCTTCCGCGTCGCCCACCCCGACCCGGTCGCGGACCCCGGCGTCACCTGGTCGCCGATCTCCCCGGTCTTCACCGGCGGCTACGGCCACGACGACCACACGGGCGAGCCCGAACCCCAGGACCGGATCGACTTCGTGTATTACGCGGGGAATCTCCGCGTTCAGGATTCCCGCACCCTCGTCGAAGGCATCCCCGCCGACATCCCTCACCACTCCGGCAATTCCTGGACCTCCGACCACGCCGCGGTTCTCACCACCTTCCGCGTGCGCTGACCTCCTCTCGGAAAGGGCACATTCGCGCCGTCCTCTTTCCATGTTTCGGGCACGGAGCACGCGGAAACCGGTTCGACATCGGCAGGCAACATCATGGAAACCGCCGGTTCCTATGGTCCGGGAATGCGGCTCACACCACACGAGCAGGAACGCCTGCTCATTCACGTCGCCGCCGGTGTCGCCCGTGACCGCAAGGCCCGGGGCCTCCGGCTCAACCACCCCGAGGCCACCGCGATCATCGCCTCCTTCCTCATGGAGGGGGCCAGAGACGGACAGACCGTCGCCTACCTCATGGAGGCGGGACGAAAGGTCCTGTCCCGGCAGGACGTCATGGACGGCGTGCCCGAGATGCTGGCCTCGGTGCAGATCGAGGCCACCTTCCCCGACGGCACCAAGCTCGTCACCGTCCACCAGCCGATCCCATGATCTTCAAAAGAGCGGTGAGCGCCGATGACACCCGGTGAGATCCAGTACGGCGAGGAACCCGTCCCGCTCAACCCGGGCCGCGAGCGCGTCACCGTCCGCGTGGTCAACACCGCCGACCGGCCCATCCAGGTCGGGTCGCACTACCACTTCGCCGCGTGCAACCCCGGACTGGCGTTCGACCGCCGGGCGGCCTGGGGCACCCGCCTCGACATCCCCGCCGGCACGGCGGCGCGGTTCGAGCCGGGCGTCGAACGCGACGTGACCCTCGTACCGATCGCCGGGAACCGGATCGTCCCCGGGCTTCGCCCCGAGTGGGCCGGACCTCTCGACGGGAGCCCCCATGTTCATTGAACGATCACGCTACGCCGCCCTCTACGGCCCCACCGTCGGAGACCGGATCAGGCTCGCCGACACCGACCTGCTCATCGAGGTCACCGAGGACCTGTCGATGGGCCCCTCGGGGGCGGGCGACGAGGCCGTGTTCGGCGGCGGCAAGGTCATCAGGGAGTCGATGGGCCAGGCCAGAACCACCAGGGCCGAGGGCTCGCCCGACCTGGTGATCACCGGCGCGGTGGTCCTCGACCACTGGGGCGTGGTCAAAGCCGACATCGGGATCAGGGACGGCCGGATCGTCGCGATCGGCAAGGCCGGCAATCCCGACACCATGGACGGCGTCCACCCCGATCTGGTCATCGGCCCCTCGACCGAGATCCTCTCGGGCAACGGGAAGATCCTGACCGCCGGGGCGATCGACTCCCACGTCCACCTCATCTGCCCGCAGATCCTGGACGAGGCCCTCGCCGCGGGGGTGACGACCATCGTCGGGGGCGGCACCGGGCCGGCCGAGGGCACCAAGGCCACCACCGTGACCGGCACCTGGTACCTCGCCCGGATGCTGGAGTCGCTCGACTCCTACCCGATCAACGTCGCGCTGCTCGGCAAGGGCAACACGGTCAGCCGCGAGGGCCTGTACGAGCAACTGCGCGCCGGGGCCTCCGGCTTCAAACTGCACGAGGACTGGGGCACCACCCCGGCCGCCATCGACGCCTGCCTGACGGTCGCCGACGCCACCGGCACCCAGGTGACGATCCACACCGACACCCTGAACGAGGCCGGGTTCGTGGAGTCGACGCTGGCGGCGATCGGCGACCGGATGATCCACGCGTATCACACCGAGGGGGCGGGAGGCGGGCACGCGCCGGACATCATCCAGGTCGCCTCCCACCGCAACATCCTGCCCTCCTCGACCAACCCGACCCGCCCTCACACCGTCAACACGCTGGACGAACACCTCGACATGCTGATGGTCTGCCACCATCTCAACCCCTCCATCCCCGAGGACCTGGCCTTCGCCGAGTCCCGGATCCGGCCGTCCACGATGGCGGCCGAGGACGTGCTGCACGACCTGGGCGCGATCTCGATGATCGGCTCGGACTCCCAGGCGATGGGCCGGGTGGGTGAGACGATCATCCGGACCTGGCAGACCGCGCACGTGATGAAGCGCCGCCGGGGATCACTGCCGGGCGACGGCGGCGCGGACAACCTCCGTGCCCGCCGCTACGTCGCCAAATACACGATCTGCCCGGCGGTGGCCCACGGCCTGGACGGCGAGGTCGGCTCGGTCGAGGTCGGCAAGCTGGCGGACCTGGTCCTGTGGGACCCCGCCTTCTTCGGGATCAAACCGGACCTGGTGGTCAAGGGCGGCGTGATCTCCTACGCCCAGATGGGCGACCCCAACGCCTCCATCCCGACCCCCCAGCCGGTCATGCCCCGCCCGATGTTCGGCGCCTCCCCCGTCACCGCCGCCGCCACCTCGGTCCACTTCGTCGCCCCGCTGGCGATCGAGGACGGCCTGGCCGACCGGCTGGCCGTACGGCGGCGCCTGCTCCCGGTGGCCGACGTCCGCCACCGGGGCAAGGAGAGCATGCCGCTCAACGACGCCATGCCCAGGATCGACGTGGATCCCGACACCTTCGCCGTCCGCGTGGACGGCGACCTGATCGAGCCCGCCCCGGTCGAGTCCCTGCCCATGACCCAGCGTTACTTCCTGTTCTGATGCACGCCGCGCCGCTGCCGGCCGGCTCCCGGCTCCCCGCCGGGGGGCACGGACACTCGGGAGGTGTCTTCTGATGCACGCCGCGCTGCTGCTGCTGGCCGACTCCCGGCTCCCCGCCGGGGGGCACGGACACTCAGGAGGTGTCTTCTGATGCACGCCGCGCTGCTGCTGCTGGCCGACTCCCGGCTCCCCGCCGGGGGGCATGGGCACTCGGGAGGCGCCGAGGAGGCGGTCAGGACCGGCGCGATCCACGACCTGACCAGCCTCGCCGCGTTCCTGCGGGGGCGCCTGGCCACCGCCGGCCTGGTGGCGGCCGGCCTCGCGGCGGCGGCCTGCGAGTACGGGGCGTCCGCGAACCGCGCGGGGTGGATCCGGTTGGACGCGGAGGCCGACGCCAGGACCTCCTCCCCCGCCCAGCGGGACACGAGCCGTACCCAGGGCAGGTTGCTGCTGCGGACCGCCCGGAGGATCTGGCCGTCACCGGCGCTCGACGTCCTGGCGGAGAGCCTGCCGCAGGGCGCCCATCATCCGGTGGCGCTCGGCGCGGCGGCGGGCGCGGCGGGATGCGCTCCCGGAGAGGCCGCCCTGGCGGCCGCCTACACCGCCGTCACCGGCCCCGCCACGGCGGCGGTGCGGCTGCTCGGCCTCGATCCCGTCGCGGTCCACCGGCTCCTCGCCGACCTCGCTCCGGACCTGGAGCGGATCGCGGCCATCACCCCCACCGGCTGGGAGGCGCTGCCCGCGCACGCCGCCCCCGCGCTCGACCTGCTCGCCGAACGGCACATCCGCTCCGAGTTGAGGCTTTTCGTCTCCTGACCAGCTAAGGACGGTGACCCATGGGCGCCAACCACGACGACCACCACCAGGCGGCCGACCCGCACGGCCGGGCGCTGCGCCTGGGCATCGGCGGCCCCGTCGGCAGCGGTAAGACCGCGCTGACCGCGGCGCTGTGCCGGACCCTCGGCCAGACGCTGCGCCTGGGCGTGGTGACCAATGACATCTACACCACCGAGGACGCCGACTTCCTGCGCAGGGCGGGGGTGCTCGATCCGGAGCGGATCGCCGCGGTGCAGACCGGGTGCTGCCCGCACACCGCCATCCGCGACGACATCGCGGCCAACCTCGACGCGGTGGAGACCCTGGAGGAACGGTTCGGGCCGCTCGACCTGGTGATCGTGGAAAGCGGCGGCGACAACCTCACCGCCACCTTCAGCAGGGGCCTGGCCGACAGGCAGATCTTCGTACTGGACGTGTCGGGCGGTGACAAGGTCCCCCGCAAGGGCGGTCCCGGCGTGACGACGGCCGACCTGCTCGTGATCAACAAGACCGACCTCGCCCCGATGGTCGGCGCCGACCTCACGGTCATGTCCCGGGACGCGGCGGCCGTACGGGACGGCAAACCGGTGCTGTTCACCTCGGTCAGGGAGGAACCGGGCGCGCACGCGGTGGCGACGTGGGTCGGCGGCCTCGTCGAGTCCTGGGCCGGCGACCGCGGCCACGAGCACGACCACGACCGTGTCCGCTCCTGACCGGTTCGCCGTGACCTCACCCGCTCGCGACGTCATCGTGAGCCATCCCGGCTCCAGCGCCCTCACCACGATCCCGCCGGCTCATGACGGCACCGCCGCACCCCCGCCCGCCTTCGACGGCATCACCGCGACCCCACCTCGGCGATCGAAGCCCGGATCGGCCCCCCGGCGCTCGATGAGGGCCCGGGCGGCGATCGTCACCGAACGCGACGCGGACGGCCGGACCCTGCTCGCCACGATGCGGTCCGATCCGCCGCTCACGCTGCGTAGGACCGCGCCGGGTCAGGTGCACCTGGTGTCCACCGCGGCGGGACCACTCGGCGGTGACGACCTCGCGCTCGACATCGAGGTCGCACCGGGTACCGCACTGGACGTACGGTCGGTCGCGAGCACCCTGGTGCTGCCCGGCTCCGGAGGGGGCGAGTCGCTGGTGACGATCACCGCCCGGGTCGGGGCCGGGGCGTCGCTGCGTTTCACGCCCGAGCCGACGGTGCTGGCCGTGGGCTGCCGGCACCGCACGATCGTACGGCTGGCACTCGCCGAGGACGCACGGGTGTTCTGGCGTGAGGAGATCGTCTTCGGCCGGTACGGCGAGGCGCCCGGCCGCTGCCACTCCCGTTTCGACGCCACGTTCGCGGGCGGCCCGCTGCTCCGGCAGGAGTTCGTGGTGGGCGACCCGGCGATCGACGCCAGCCCCGCCGTCTACGGCGACGCCCGCTGCGTCGGCAGCACCCTGACGACCGGACGGGTGCCGGAGCCGGTGATCGGCGACGGCTGGGCGGTCGTTCCCCTGGCCGGACCGGGCACCCTGGTCTCCGCCCTCGGCCGGGACGCCGTGGAGCTGCGGCGGCGCCTGCTGCAGGGCGAGGAGTCAGCCGTGGGGCACCGGCCGTGACCCCGTACCGGACGCCGGCCGGGGTCTTCGGGGCGCCTCGGCCGCTTCACCGGTCGGGGGCCGGAGACACCCCGGTGGAGCGTGAGGGCACCGGCCGTGAGACGCGGGGTCTCAGTCGTAGAAGCCCAGGCGGCGCAGTTGCTTGGGGTCGCGCTGCCAGTCCTTGGCGACGCTGATCCGCAGGTCGAGGTAGACCCGGGTGCCGAGCAGGGCCTCGATCTGCTTGCGGGCGCGGCTGCCGACATCCTTGAGCCGGCTGCCCTTGTGCCCGATCACAATGGCCTTCTGGGACGAGCGCTCGACGAACATGTGCGCGTAGATGTCGAGCAGATCGTCGCGGCCCTCCCGGGGCACCATCTCGTCGACGACGACCGCGATCGAGTGCGGCAGCTCGTCGCGGACGCCCTCCAGGACCGCTTCCCGGATCAGCTCGCCCACCAGCACCTGCTCGGGCTCGTCGGTGAGCTGACCGCCCTCGTACAGGGGCGGGCTCTGCGGGAGCCGTTCGACCAGCACGTCGGCCAGCACGTCGAGCTGCTCCCCCGACTTCGCCGAGACGGGGACGATATCGGCGAAGTCCGCGAGCTGGGAGACGGCGAGCAGTTGCGCGGCGATCTGCTCCTTGCTCGCCAGGTCGCACTTGCTCACCACGGCGACGACCGGAGTCTTCTTGATCGCGGCGAGCTTCTCCGCGATGAACCGGTCACCCTTGCCGATGGGCTCGTTGGCGGGCACGCAGAAGCCGATCACGTCGACCTCGGTCAGCGTCGACAGCACCAGGCTGTCCAGCCGCTCGCCCAGGAGCGTGCGCGGCCGGTGCAGACCCGGTGTGTCCACGATGATGAGCTGGGAGTCGGGGCGGTGCACGATGCCGCGGATGACGCGGCGGGTGGTCTGGGGCTTGGATGAGGTGATCGCCACCTTCGTGCCGACCAACGCGTTCATCAGCGTGGACTTGCCGACGTTGGGCCGGCCGACAAAGCAGGCGAAACCGGCATGGAAATCAACAGCTGAGGAACTCACGTCAACCATTGTCGCCGATGTCGGCCTCAGCTCTGACGCGCCCGCCACCGCGACGGCCCCTCGGCCCCCCGAAGCGGGGCGCCGACGCGACCGGCCCCGATCCTGAACACGCCCACCGCCGTGACCCGGCCTCAGCCCTGACGCGACGGGTGCCGCGACCCGGCCTCAGCCCTGACGCGACGGGTGCCGCGACCGGCCTCAGTTCTGGCGCAACGTGCCGTCGGGGTCGGCCACGAGCAGCGTCTTGCCGCCCAGATCGCGGACCGCCTGCGCGTCGGCGTCGGCAGCTCCGTCTCCTGCGGTGACCAGGGCGGCCGCCTCCAGGGACTCGGCACCGCTGGACACAGCCATCGCCACGGCGACCTGCAGGGCCGACAGCGTCAGCGACGGCAGCGCCACATTCGTCGCCGAGTAGGTCCGGCCGGTCTCGTCACGTACGGCCGCCCCCTCGGCCGCGCCGTTGCGGGCGCGGGCGGAACGGGCCAGAACGATGATTTTGGTGTCCTCGGGATCGAGGGTCGCGTCACTCACGGCACAAGCGTATTCAGCCCCGGGGAGCCGCTGCGACCCCGGCCACGCCGTGGCCCGGTTCATTCCGGTCAGATCTCGGCCACATCGGATCCTCGCCGGATCCGGTCGGATCCCTGCCGGGCCGGTCGGGGCCGGTCAGATCTCGGTCAGGGCCGGTCAGATCGGATCCCTGCCGGGTCCCGGTCGGGGCCGGGCCGGTCGGATCCCGGTCGGGTCAGGACGCGGCCCGGTCGATCAGGAATCGGGCGAACTGCCGGGTGCGCCTGATGTCGACGCGCGCGACCCCGGCGTGCACCAGCGAGACCAGTGTGCTCCCCGCCCGGGCGAAGACCAGGTGCATCTCATAGGGATATCCGTTCAACCGGCCCTTCAGCCGCCTGGCCTGCACGTCGCCGCCGACCCCTTCCAGGTCCAGGTTGGAGACCTTGAAGGAGGTGCCCTTACTCGCCCGGCGGTGGCTCGCCACCACCGGGCAGCCGCCCAGTGCCCGGGTGAGCTCGGCGAAGTGGGCCTCGGCCTCGTCGCCGGTGTACGACGCCAGCCCGACTCCGGCCAGCTCACCGATCTTGTAGCCCGGGTAGGTCACGGAGACCCGCGCCCCCGGAGCCCACTGCGGCGGACTGCCTCCGGCCGCGTCGAGGACGAGCCGGCAGGCACTGCCGACAGGCCGGAACGGCGGCTTCCACGCGTCACGCTGCCGGGCGGAGAAACCGTCCGGGAGTTCCTTCGTCTCCTTCAGCAACCCTCGCAGCCGCGCCAGCTCCGTACCCGCGTTCACCTCGGTACCGGACCCCGTCTTCTCAGCACCGCATCCCACTAAAAATCCCGATAAAAGCCCACAGGCCACCACTAAAGCGGCAATATGTTTCCCCCGCGTCATGACTATTCCCCCGATGTCACGTGCGGGGTGTTTGTCCCCGCCGTCCGCTTTCTTCCCCCAGATAAAAGCGGCAATCATCGGGAAACGTCTCAAGGGCGCCCTCATCCGTATGACACGGTTGAGAACGCCCTTAAGTGAGCAACATAAAAGAGATCGGTCGTACTGCCGTCACTTCCGCTCGGTGGAAGCCGAGACCGAGTCGGGCTCGACCGGAGCGACCCGCCTGACGAGCACCGTGCCGATCCGGTTGCGGCGCCCGGCGAGGCTCTCGGCGGTAAGGCTGAGTCCCTCCACCACGGCCTCGGAACCGGCGATCGGCACCCTGCCCAGCGCGTGCGCCAGCAGGCCGCCGACGGTCTCCACGTCGTCCACCTCCAGCTCGACGTCGAACAGGTCCGCGAGGTCGCTCACCGGGAGCCGGGCGGTCACCCGGACCGAACCGTCCTCGAGCGACTCGACCCGTGGGGCCTCCTGGTCGTATTCGTCGGCGATCTCACCGACGATCTCCTCCAGGACGTCTTCGATCGTGACCAGACCGGCCGTCCCGCCGTACTCGTCGATGACGATGGCCTGGTGGATCTGGCGGGCCTGCATCTCGCGGAGGAGTTGGTCGATCGGCTTGCTCTCCGGCACGTAGGTGGCCGGACGCATGATCGACTCAACGGACTCGGCCCGGCCGCCGTCGCCGGTGTCCTGCACCCGGCGCGCGATGTCCTTGAGATAGGCGATGCCGATGACGTCGTCCTCGTTCTCGCCGACCACCGGGATCCGGGAGAAGCCGCTGCGCAGGGCGAGCGACATGCTCTGGCCCAGCGTCTTGCCGCGCTCGATGAACACCATGTCGGTGCGGGGCACCATGACCTCGCGGACCAGGGTGTCGCCGAGCTCGAAGACCGAGTGGATCATCTCCCGCTCGTCCGGCTCGATGACCCTGCGCTCCTCGGCCAGGTCGACCAGGTCCCGCAGCTCGGCCTCGGAGGTGAACGGCCCCTCCCTGAAACCCTTGCCGGGCGTCACGGCGTTGCCGAGCAGGATGAGGAGCTTGGGGAGGGGGCCGAAGATCCGGGTCAGGCCGTACACCACGGGCGCGCTGGCGAGCGCGATCGGCTCGGCGTGCTGGCGGCCCAGAGTGCGTGGGGAGACCCCGACGATCACGTAGCTGACCACAACCATGATCGCCGCCGCGGCGGCGTAGGCCCAGCCCTGGTCACCGAGCCAGTCGATGAACAGCAGCGTCGCGATCACCGTGGCGACCAGCTCGCAGCTCAACCGGAGCAGAAGCAGCAGGTTGAGGTAGCGCGGCGGGTCGGCGACGATCGCCTGGAGGCGCACGGCGCCTCGGCGTCCGTCACGGACGAACTCCTCCGCGCGCACCCGTGAGATCCGGGTCAGGGCCGTCTCCGCGCTGGCGATCAACCCGCCGACCACAACGAGGACGACGGCCGAGAACAACCACCCGTTGGTGATGTTCACCGGTGGGGGCGCACCTCCCGCCACGACTCGAGAAGCTCGCCCTGGAGGCCGAACATCTCCTTGTGCTCGTCGGGCTCGGCGTGATCGTAACCGAGCAGGTGGAGGATGCCGTGCGTGCACAGCATCTCCAGCTCCGCCTCGGTGCTGTGCCCGGCCTCGGCCGCCTGCTTGGCGGCCACCTGCGGGCAGAGCACCACGTCGCCGAGGAGCGCGGGATCCGTGGGAGCGTCTCCCTCGTGCCGGGCCCCGGGAACGGGGCCGGGACGCAGCTCGTCCATCGGGAAGGCGAGCACGTCGGTCGGGCCCGGCTCTCCCATCCACTGCTCGTGCAGCACCGACATGGCCTCCTCGTCGACGACAAGGATGGACAGCTCGGCGAGCGGGTTGATGCCCATCCGCTCCAGCACGTGCCCGGCCAGCGAGACGATAAGCCCCTCGTCGATCTCGACACCGGACTCGTTGTTGACCTCGGTGCTCATTGCTCGCTCATGTTCTCTCCCGAGAGCGCTTGACGACGCCCTTGATCGCCTGCGGCGCGTTCTGCCGCTTGATCTCGTCGTAACGCCCGTAGGCGTCCACGATGTCACCCACCAGCTTGTGACGTACCACGTCGGCACTGGTCAGGTGGCTGAAGTGGATGTCCGAGATCCCCTCAAGGATATCTTGCACCACCTTCAGACCACTCTCGGTTCCGCCTGGCAGGTCGACCTGGGTGACGTCACCGGTGACAACGATCTTCGAGTTGAAGCCCAGCCGCGTCAGGAACATCTTCATCTGCTCGGGCGAGGTGTTCTGTGCCTCGTCGAGGATGATGTAGGCGTCGTTGAGCGTACGGCCGCGCATGTAGGCGAGGGGTGCGACCTCGATCGTTCCCGCGGCCATCAGCCGGGGGATCGAGTCGGGGTCGAGCATGTCGTGCAGCGCGTCGTAGAGCGGGCGCAGATAGGGGTCGATCTTCTCGTAGAGCGTGCCGGGCAGGAAGCCCAGCCGCTCGCCCGCCTCGACCGCGGGGCGGGTGAGGATGATCCGGTTGACCTTCTTGTCCTGCAGGGCCCTCACGGCCTTCGCCATGGCGAGGTAGGTCTTGCCCGTGCCGGCCGGGCCGATGCCGAAGACGACGGTGAACTTGTCGATCGCGTCGACGTAGCGCTTCTGGTTCACGGTCTTCGGGCGGATGGTCCTGCCGCGCGAGGAGATGATGTCCAGGGAGAGCACCTCGGCCGGACGGTCGGTGGTCATCCGCAGCATCGCGATGCTGCGCTCCACCGCGTCGGTCGTGAGCTCCGCACCGCCGCGGACGAGTTCGGTCAGCTCCTCGAAGAGCCGCACCACGGTGCTGCTCTCCTCCGGGCTGCCGGTGACGGTGATCTCGTTGCCCCGGACGTGGATGTCGGCGCGGAAGGCGCCCTCGATGACGCGCAGCAGCTCGTCGCGCGAGCCCAGCAGGCTGACCATCGAATGATCGTCCGGAATCACTACCTTTGCCTGGGTCCGGCTAGGACCTTTGGATCGTGGCGATGGGGCTCTGCTGGAATCGTATGTCTCGGACATGGGCGGGCCTTACGGCCTGTTCGCCTCCAGATATCGACGTAGGACTTCAACGCCATGGTATCCGTGATCCACAGGATGGCGCCTTCGGGTTTTCATCCGGGCGGCCAGGTCAGGCCACGTCCTCCGAGGACGTGCCCGTGCACGTGGAAGACGGTCTGGCCGGCCCCGGGGCCCGTGTTGAAGACCAGCCGGTACCCCGAGTCGGCGACGCCCTCCTGCTCCGCGACCGCGTGCGCCGTCCTGAGCACCTCGTCGGCCAGCCCGTGGTCGGCGGCCGCCAGAGCCGCCGCGTTCGGGTAGTGGTCCTTGGGGATCACGAGCGCGTGGGTCGGCGCCTGAGGGTTGACGTCCCGGAAGGCCAGCGTGCGATCCGTCTCGTAGACGATCTCCGCCGGAATCTCCTTGGCGACGATTCTGCAGAATAGGCAGTCGGCTTCACTTACCATGCAGGCACCCTACCGCCGAGGGCGTTGCGAATCGGTGATGGTTCGCCGTCCGCAAACAAAGATCCGCCCGGATATGGTGAGTATGCAAAACTTCAACGATGACAGACCGCTGTGACTAGCACGATATGGCCGCCTGGCGAGGACACGACTGGCTCATGCCCCCTAATGAACCGGAAGAACGTAAACCCTCTGGGAAGGCCGCGCGTCCCACTGATGTGACCACCGAGACTCTCGTGGCCGACAGGTCGCTCGGAACGGTGCCCGTCGGCTGGGACGCCGACATGGCCGTTACCGCGCTTTACAGCGCGCACTATCGGTCTCTTGTGCGTCTCGCCGTGCTGCTCGTCCGGGATATGGCAACCGCGGAGGAAGTCGTACAGGACGCGTTCGTCGCCATTCACGGCGCCTGGCGCCGGCTGCGCGACACCGACAAGGCCCTCGCCTACTTGCGCCAGTCGGTCGTCAACCGATCGCGCTCGGTGCTCCGGCACCGGGCGGTCGTGGAAAAATACGCGCCCAAGGGCATGCCGGACGCGCCGAGCGCCGAGAACGGGGCGATCGGCGAGTTCGAGAGGTCCGCCGTCATCGAGGCGCTCCGCGGCCTGCCCGCGCGTCAGCGGGAGGCACTGGTTCTGCGCTATTACGGAGATCTGTCCGAAGCGCAGATCGCCCACGCGATGGGCATCAGCAAGGGCGCCGTCAAGAGCCACACGGCTCGCGGCATGGCCGCCCTACGAACATCACTGGAGCAACTGTCATGACCGATGCCCCGGATGAGTACGGCGAGCTGCTCCGCCGTGCGCTCAGCGCGGAGGCGAACTCGGTCGTTCCCTCCCCGGACGGACTGGAGATCATCCGCGCTCGCGTGGAGAGACGCGGGCTCCGCGGGCTGGTGTGGTGGCGTGCCGGAGCCTCTGTCGTGGGAGTCGTCCTCGTCGCGGCCACCGTCGTCATGGTGGTCCCGCAGTTCCGTGAGCAGGTGATTCCGCAGGTGAACACCGGAGAGGTCAACTACACCGAGACGACCCCGCCCGACGGTTCCGCCACCTCACGCCCCCGGACCAGCCAGATCCAGCCGCCGGCCAGCAGGCCGGCCGTTCCGCCGCCTCTGCCGCCCCTCCCGTCCAAGAGCCTCCCTCCCAGCGTCAAACCGACGTCGAAGCCGACCGTCAAGCCCACGCCCACGTCCTCTCCGACCTGCCCGACCTCCACCGGCAGGCCGGTCGAGCCCGAGAAGTGCGAGGAGACCGCGACGCCGACACCCACGCCGACGCCGACGCTCCTGGAGCCCTCCATCTCCACGGTGAACCCGTGCCCGATCACGGAGTGCCCTCCTCCGGACGACACCCCTCCCCCGACGCCCACGGAGGCGAGCACTCCCCTTCCGACCCCCACGGGCGGCTAGGGCCCGGCAGACCACGCCCCTACGCGCCCGGACCTTCTATCGTGGTAGCCATGGAGCGAGTGCTGAGTTCTAAAGGAGCTGCCACCCGGCAACGGATCATCGAGGGCGCGGCCGCGCTGATCCGTGAGCGAGGCGTCGCGAACGTGAGCCTGGACGACATCAGGGCAGCGACCTCGACGAGCAAAAGCCAGTTGTTCCACTACTTCTCCGAAGGCAAGTCCGATCTGCTGCTGGCCGTGGCCGGTCACGAGGCCGAGCAGATCCTGGCCGACCAGCAGCCGATGCTCGGCGATCTGACCACCTGGCCCAAGTGGCAGGCCTGGCGCCGACGGGTGATCGAGAAGTACGACGCCCAGCGTCGGCGTTGCCCTCTGTCGGCCCTCACCGCCCAGCTGGGCATGGGGAACCCGGCGACCCAGGCCATCGTCACCGACCTGTACGACCGATGGCACGCTCACCTCGTCACCGGCGTGAAAGCCTTGGCGGACACCGGCGAGATCGACCCGAACACCGATGCCGACCAGGCCGCCACCGCCCTCCTGACCGCCGTCACCGGCGGCGCGACCCTGCTGCAGGCGACCGACCGCATCACCTACCTCGAGGTGGCCCTCACCGCGGCGCTCGACGACCTCCGCTCCGACGCCCGCCCGCGGCGTGAGGCCAGCGCGGCGTGAACCGCTGACAGGACGGCCACGGCCCGCTCACCGCCCGCGTGAGGTCAGGACGGCACGAAGCAGAACGGCCACGGCCCCTAACCGTCTACGACGCGAGGTCAGCCGGTGCGAACCCCCGGCAGGGCGGCCAAGGCCCGCCCTGAGACTCCATCGGGCGGGGGCGCCGTCCGGGCCGCGGAAAGGTCACCAGCGGCCGGTACGCGCCTGGAGCACCGCCACCGCGGCGACCCCGGCGGTCGAGGTGCGCAGCACCGTCGGCCCGAGCAGTGCCGGTACGGCTTTCGCCTCGCGGAACGCCGCGATCTCCTCCGCGGAGACCCCGCCCTCGGGGCCGACCACCACGACGATGTCGCCGTCGCCGGGGAGCGGCAGGGTGGAGAGCGGGGAAGCCGCCTCCTCGTGCAGCACGACGCCCAGCGCCGCCGCCGAAAGGAGTTCGGCGACCTTCGCGGTGGTGGCGAGTTCGAGCACCTCGGGCAGGTGGAAGCGGCGGGACTGCTTACCCGCCTCCCGGGCCGTGGATCGCCAGCGGGCCAGCGATTTGGCCGCCCGCTCGCCCTTCCACTGGGTGACGCACCTGGCCGCGGCCCAGGGCACGATCACGTCGGCTCCCGCCTCGGTCATCATTTCCACGGCCAGTTCGCCTCTGTCGCCCTTGGGCAGCCCCTGGACCACCACCAGACGAGGGCCCGGCGCGGGCACGTCGTAGCGGCGCAGCGTCTCCACCCGGAGCGAGTCCTTGCCGACGGCCAGGACCACGCACTCGGCCACGGCGCCCGCGCCGTCGGTCAGATCGAGCCGCTCCCCCACCCGCAACCGGCGTACGGCCGCCGCGTGACGTCCCTCGGGGCCGCCGAACGTGAACTCCGCCAGAGCCAGGTCGGCCGGCTCCGCCAGGAAGACCGGAACCGTCATCGGCCGTCGGAGACGTGTCGCCGTGCCCGGGAGGCGTTCCGCCCGGGCCGGAAGACGCCCTCCGCGGGCCGGAAGACGCCCTCCGCAGCGGATCGGGGCGCGCCCCGATCCGCTGCGGAGGGGACGTCTCGCCGTACTCCTCCGGAGAGGCCCCGCTCAGCGGCCATTGAACGCGTCTCGCAGGCGGGAGAAGAAGCTCTGCTGCCCGGGGGCGAACTTGCCGGGCGGGCGTTCTTCCCCGCGGAGCCTGGCGAGCTCGCGCAGGAGCTCCTCCTGTGCCGCGTCAAGGCGAGAGGGGGTCTCGATGTTGACGTGGATCAGCAGGTCGCCCCGGCCGTTCTCGTTGAGATGCTGAATGCCCCGGTTGTACAGCGGGATGGTCTGGCCCGACTGCGTGCCGGGCCGGATGTCCAGCTCCTCGGGGCCGTCGAGCGTCTCCATGGTCAGGATGGTGCCGAGGGAGGCCGCGGTCATCGGAATCTGCACGGTGCAGTGCAGGTCGTCGCCCCGGCGCTCGAAGATCTCGTGCGGGCGCTCGACGATCTCCAGGAACAGGTCTCCGGGCGGGCCGCCACCCGGGCCGATCTCACCTTCGCCGGCGAGCTGGATGTGGGTGCCGTCCTCCACTCCCGCCGGGATGCGGACCTTGATGGTCCGCCGGGTGCGGACCCGGCCGTCGCCGGAGCACTCCTGGCAGGGGTTGCGGATGATCGAGCCGAAACCGCCGCACTGGGGGCAGGGCCGGGAGGTCATGACCTGGCCGAGGAAGGACCGGGTGACCTGGGAGACCTCACCGCGGCCATGGCACATGTCACAGGTGTCGGGGTGGGTGCCGGCCGCCGCGCCGGAGCCCGTGCAGACCTCACAGAGCACGGCGGTGTCGACGACCAGCTCGCGGGTGGTGCCGAAGGCCGACTCGTTGAGGTCGAGCTCGACCCGGATGGTGGCGTTGCGCCCGCGGCGGGCACGCGAACGGGGACCGCGTCCGCCGCCCGCGGCGCCGAAGAAGGCGTCCATGATGTCGCTGAACGGGAAACCCGCGCCGAACCCCCCGGCACCGGCGCCCCCGCCCGAGGCGAACGGATCGGCACCCATGTCGTACATCTGCCGTTTGTTGGAATCCGACAGGACCTCGTAGGCCTGCGTGATGTCCTTGAATCTCTCCTGGGTCTCAGGGTCGGGGTTCACATCGGGATGCAGCTCCCGCGCCAGACGCCGGTAAGCCTTCTTGATCTCTTCCGCACTGGCGTCACGACGCACCCCGAGGGTGCCGTAGTAGTCACTCTTAGCCACTTAGTTGACCTCTTAGGATGCAGCCAGGATCTGGCTGACGTAACGTGCCACCGCGCGCACCGCGCCCATCGTGACCGGGTAGTCCATTCGCGTCGGACCCAGCACACCGAGCCGGGCCAGTTGCTTGTCCCCTGAACCGTATCCAGCGACGACGATCGATGTGCCCTGGAGGCCGGTATAGGGGTTTTCCGAGCCGATCCGCACCGTCAGCGCTGACAGGTCGGACGTCTCGCCGAGCAGGCGCATGAGCACGACCTGCTCTTCCAGGGCCTCCAGCACGTCGCGGAGTCCGACGGTGAAGTCGGCCCCCGCGAGGTTGGCTGCCCCGGCGAAGACAATCTTTTCATCGTGCCGGTCCACCAGGGACTCCAGCAGCACCGACAGGATCGTGGCCGCGAGCGGCCTGTCCTCGGCGGCGAGACGCGCGGGCAGATCGACGACCTTGTCGGGGACGCTGGTGAGCCCGCATCCGTCCAGGCAGGAGTTGAGCATCGCCCGCAGATGGGCGACGCGGGCCTCGTCGACCGTTTCGTGCAGCTCGACCACGCGCTGCTCGACCCGTCCCGTGTTGGTGATGAGCACGAACATCAGCCGGCGCTCACTCAGCGGGACCAGCTCGACGTGGCGAACCGTGGAGTTGGTCAACGTGGGGTATTGAACCACCGCCACCTGCCTGGTCAGCTGCGCGAGCAGCCGTACCGTGCGCATGACGACGTCGTCGATGTCCACCGCGCCGGCCAGGAAGGTCTCGATGGCCTTCCTCTCCGCGCTCGACAGCGGCTTCACCTGCGAAAGCCGGTCGACGAACAGCCGATAACCCTTGTCGGTGGGCACCCGACCGGCACTGGTGTGGGGCTGGGCGATGTAGCCCTGCTCCTCCAGCACCGCCATGTCGTTGCGGATGGTCGCGGGCGACACTCCCAGGTTGTGCCGCTCGACGAGCGCCTTGGAACCCACCGGCTCATTGGTGGACACGTAATCCTCGACAATGGCGCGAAGCACCGCGAGCTTCCGGTCGTCGACCAACGTGCTCACCTCCCTGCCTGCGTCCGAAGGTGGGGACTCCGGGCTGGCACTCTGTGTCCCCGAGTGCCAAGTGTACGGCCCATGGCCGCGAGGTGCGATAACAGGAGGGGCAGATGATCGGACCAAGCCGTCGTCAAGTCAACTGCTATCACTATCCAAGCGGCACGAACCACAATTTCGCACATGTCCCACGATTTCGGCTCTCCTTCGGGTGACGCGTCTACACACGTGCCCGATTACGGCGTTCCTCAACACCCATATGGCCAGCAGCAGTACCAGAACGACCCTTCCTATGGTTATGCCTCTTTCGCTTACGGCGTCCCCCAGGGCCCGCCGCCCAGGGAGAAGATCAAACCCGGCATCGGCTGGATCGTCGGTGTCTGGCTCGTCGCGCTGCTCAGCGTGATCGCCGGCGTCGGCGGCTTCCTCGGCGGTGTCTTCAACGCGCTCGGGGACGCCGCGCCCGCCACGTCCTTCGGCTCGGGCAAGGTCGTCACGGTCAGCCTCGACCCGGCGGACAAGTCCGCCATCTACGTCTCCGCGACCGGGCCCACCGATTTCGAGTGCGCGTTCCAGGGCGGTCCGGGAACCGCCAGGCTGTCGCAGCCGGACATCCAGCAGACCGTCACGTCCGACGGCGTCATCTGGGAGATGGGCTTGCGGGTGGGAGTCGACAAGGCGGGTGACTACCAGCTCACCTGCGACGCGAGCGAGGCCGCCGGCACCGAGTTCGGCGTGGGCACGGAGCTCGCCACCGACTCGCTCTTAGGCGGGGTGATCACCCTGTTCGCGGTGCCGGGCGGCGGGATCCTGCTGGCCGTCATCGTGACGATCGTCGTACTGGTGAAACGGAGCGGCGCCCGCAGACGCCAGGCCGCCGCGTCGGCGGGACAGTGGGGATCGGGACCGTACGGCGGGTGATCTCAGCTTTTGCTAACGTCCATTTGATCCATGGCGAGAAGATGGTGGGCGGTCGGTGATGTACGAACGTGACGTGCTGGCGGGAGACTGGCGACGCCCCCTGAAGGGGAAGATCCCTCAGGTTCCCGCAGAGCTTGACCTGGTCGTGGAGGACGCCGACGGCGGCTTCTGCGGCGCCGTGGTGGCCTGCGACAAGGAGGCCGTCACCCTGGAGGACCGGTTCGGGCGCCGGCGGTTGTTCCCGCTGGAGCCGGCCGCGTTCCTCCTGGAGGGCAAGGTGGTGACACTCGTCCGTCCCGCCGCCGCGCCCCAGGGGCCGAGGCGGAGCGCCTCGGGTTCCATCGCGGTGGAGGGCCTGCGGGCGCAGGTCGCCAGGGAGAGCCGGATCTACGTGGAGGGCATCCACGACGCCGCCCTGGTGGAGAAGGTCTGGGGCCACGACCTGCGGGTCGAAGGCGTGGTCGTGGAGTATCTCGAAGGGGTCGACCACCTGCCCTCGATCGTCGAGGAGTTCGGCCCCGGCCCCGAACGACGACTGGGCGTGCTCGTCGACCACCTGGTTCCCGGCTCGAAGGAGAGCAGGATCGCCGCCCAGGTCTCCTCGCCGCACGTGTTGATCGTCGGGCACCCGTTCGTGGACGTCTGGCAGGCGGTCAAGCCTTCGGCGGTGAGAATTCCCTCCTGGCCGTCGGTACCACGCGACGTACCCTGGAAGGAAGGCGTCATCGCCGCCCTGGGCTGGAAACTGGAGCCCAGCGACGCGTGGCGTCGCATTCTCGGATCGGTCACGACATATGCCGATCTGGAGCCAGAACTCCTCGGCCCGGTCGAGGAATTAATCGACTTCGTGACGATTCCCGGCGAGGATGGCTAGCCCTTGAATCCACCAGGAGAGGCTATGAGCGAGAACCCCGAGGATCTACCTCGCGAGTCCGCGGACCCGGACCGAACGCGGCGCATCGACCAGCCTTCCCCGCCCGGCCTCACCCAGCCGGGCCAGAGCCACACCCAGCAGGGCTGGGGCCACCCCCGGTTCGACCCGCCGCCCGACCAGAACCACCCGCGGCCCGACCAGGGGCAGGGCCACCCCCAGGGCCCGAGCCACACCCAGCAGGGTTGGGGCTATCCCCAAGGCCAGGGCTATGCCCAGCAGGGCCAGAGTCACCCACCATCGGGGCAGGGGTACGGCTACCCGCCTCCCCCGATCCCGCCGTACGACATGAGCGGCCACGGCTACCAGGGCGGCTATCAAGGTGGGTACCAGGGTGGATACCAGGGTGGGTATCCCCAACCCGGCGCGTACGGATACGGCTACGGCCATCCGGGGGCATACGGTCCGCGGCCCGGCAGCGACGACACCACCCTGTCCATGCTCGCCCATCTGCTGGGCCTTCTGACCTGGTTCGTCGGCCCGTTGGTGGTGTATCTCGCCAAGAAGGACGAATCCCCCTACGTGCGCGCTCAGGCCGCCGAAGCCCTCAACTTCCAGCTCACCCTGATGATCGCCTACTTCGTCTCCTGGATTCTGGCGTTCGTACTGATTGGTTTCGTCCTGATGTTCGTGGTCTGGATCGGATCGATCGCCTTGATGATCATCGCCGCCGTCGCAGCCAATCGAGGCGAGAACTACCGTTATCCAATGAACATCCGCTTCATCCGCTGACACCGAGCGCGCCTCCGGTCCAGGAGGCGCCTCCCGAGGCGCCGGTCACCTGGCCGGCGCCTCCTGTGCGGCCGGGTTCGGTGCCTCTCCGCCGGGCTCCCGCCTCGGCCGTCCTGGAGCGCCGGGCTCCCGCCTCGCCGGCCCGGAGCGCCTGCCTCACGGCCCGCCGCATCGGCGCTCCCTACCGAGAACGCCGTTCACCGTACCCGCACGGGCCACCGGTCACCGTGCTCGGTAGAGGGTTCCGGTCACCGTACTCACGTGAGGTCGCGGACCAGCGCGTCGGCCAGCAGACGCCCGCGCAGCGTGAGCACCGCGCGGCCCGCCTTGAACGGTTCCACCTCCAGCAGGCCGTCGGCCAGCGCCTGTGCGACCACCGGCGGCCGTTCGAGCTCCTTGAGCGGGAATCCCTGGACGAGCCTGAGCTCCAGCATCAGCCGTTCCACCGCCCGGTCCTCGGGGGTCAGCACCTCCCGTGCATGCGCGGGGGAGGTGCCGGAGGCCAGGCGCTGGGCATAGGCCGCGGGATGCTTGACATTCCACCACCGGGTGCCGCCGACATGGCTGTGCGCGCCGGGACCGACCCCCCACCAGTCACCGCCGGTCCAGTAGAGCAGGTTGTGCCGGCAGCGACCGGCCTCGGAGGTCGCCCAGTTGGACACCTCGTACCACTCGAATCCGGCCTCGGCCAGCATGGTGTCGGCGATGAGATAGCGGTCGGCGGCCACGTCGTCGTCGGGCATCGGCAACTCGCCGCGCCGGATCCTGGCGGCCAGCTTGGTACCGTCCTCCACGATCAGCGAGTAGGCCGACACATGATCGGGCCCGGCCTCGATCGCCGCGGTCAGCGAGGCGCGCCAGTCGTCGTCGCTCTCCCCCGGCGTGCTGTAGATCAGGTCCAGGTTGACGTGGTCGAATCCCGCCTCCCTCGCCTCCCGTACGGCGTGCGCCGGGCGGCCCGGCGTGTGCCGGCGGTCCAGCACCTGGAGCACGTGCTCACGGGCGCTCTGCATGCCGAAGCTCATCCTGTTGAACCCGCCGGCGCGCAGCTCCGACAGGTAGGCGAGGTCCACGGACTCGGGGTTGGCCTCGGTGGTCACCTCCGCGCCGGGGGCCAGCCCGAACTCCCTCTCGATCGCTCCCAGGATCCGGACCAGGTCACCGGCCGGGAGCAGGGTCGGGGTGCCGCCGCCGAAGAACACGGTCTCGACCGGGAGATTCACGTCGCCGAGGTTGGCCCGCGCCCGCCGTACCTCGTCGATGGCGGTGTCGGCGTAGTCCTTGTGCGAGGCGCCGGGACCGAGCTCGGACGCCGTGTAGGTGTTGAAATCGCAGTAACCGCAGCGGGTCACGCAGAAGGGCACGTGGACGTAGAAGCCGAAGGGCCGCCCGCCGAGCCCCTGGAGCGCGCTGTCGGGAAGCTCGCCTGAGGCCGGTACGGGATCGCCGTCGGGAAGTGTGGATGGCACGGTGCAAGTCTGCCGCTTCCTCCGGCATGCCCGGCACGGGCGCTCACCGGCCCCGGCATTCCGGCCTCCCGTGTGCCTCAGGTGCTCTTGAGTACCTCAGATCTCGTGTTCGGTTCGCTTGGGCAGTTTGTAACGCTGGGCAAGGGGATTCCACAGCTCCAGAAAATTCCGCTTGGCGGTCGTCGCCTCATTGGAGAAGGTGAGACCGCGCTGGTAGTCCTTGTCACCGCTCCACGCCTTGTCGCAGTCGGTGTTCTGGCGCGTCGCCCAGGCGAGGAACGCCTCGTCCGCGTTGAACGAGGCGGTCAGCGCCTCTGTCAGGCGCTCCTTGACGGCGTCTCCGCCGTCGAGCGTGCCGGTGTCCAGTGCCTTGACCTGGACCACCTGCTCGCGGCGGGCGTCGGTGACCCGGCGGACCGTCTCAAGGGCCGGGGCGGTGTCGGTGCACGAGCGAAGCTGATTGAGAGCCGGCCCGAGACCTGATCTGGAGCCTCCGCTGTCGGTGAGCAGAGCGTTCAGCACCTCGGCCTGCTTCTCAGCCTGCTGCTCGGTCTCGGGGGAGGTGCTGGTCGAGGGGTCTTCGGCCTCCTGAGGCGTTCCGGCCTCGGACTCCTGCCCGGAGGTGCCGGTCGCCGCCGTTTCGACGCCCACCACCGAACTCGGGTCGTCTCGCGCGACGAACCACGCGATCCCGGCGGCGATCATCACCACCAGCACCGCCGCGGCCACGAGCCCCGTCTTGCGTCCCCTTTCGGGCCGCTCGCCCTCGCCCCATTCCGGCTGGGGCGGCGGAGCCCAGTTACCCGGCTGGGACTCCTGCCAGGTGGGCGGCGGAGGTCCTTGCTCCCACGCCTGCGGGGCCTGCTCCCGGCCGGAGGGATCGTGCTGCGGGGGCTGCCGACCGGCGGCGTCGCGCGACGGATTCCGGTGTCCGGCCGGAGATTCGGGCCGCAGGGCCTGCGAGTGCTGCTGCCAGTCCGAAGGATTCTGCTGCCAGCCTGACGGTGAGGGGTGCTGCGGAGCCGAGGCGTCCTGCCCCCAGGCAGGCGGCGAGGGATGCTGCGGAGCCGAGGCGTCCTGCCCCCAGCCGGGCGGCGAGGGATGTTGTGGAGCCGAGGCGTCCTGCCCCCTGGCAGGCGGCGGAGACTGCGGAACGGAAGCGTCCTGCCCCCGATCGAACGGCGAGGAGTGCCGCGAAGCAGGAGGGTCCTGCCCCCAGACAGGCGGCGAGGGACGCTGCGGAGCCGAAGGAGCCTGCCCCCAGGCAGGCGGCGGAGACTGCGGAATCGACGCGTCCTGCCCCCAACCGGGCGGCGAGGAGTGCCGCGGGACCGAAGGATCCTGCCCCCAGGCAGGTGGCGGGGGTTGTTGCGGAACGGGAGGATCCTGTTCCCAGGCAGGCCGAGGAGACTCCTGCCGGTCTGCCGGCTCGGGCTCCGTGGACGACGGTGGCTCGTGGGCGGGGGTCCCGCATCGGGGGCATTGCGGCAGCCCGTCCAGCTTTGTGCCGCAGCGGTTGCAGAAAGCCTGCTCCATATTCCATGAAGGTATCGAAGTAATGGGTCGGCTAGGCGGCAAATTCCTGCAGACCGTTGACGCGTAGATCGCCCAGGTCTACGATCCGGGAAAACTTAAAGGAAAGTTTCCTATAAGTTACTACTCCAAGCAGTGGAGAAGCCCGTGCAGAGACTCCTCCGAAACATGATCGCGGCCACTCTCGCCGCAGGTCTCGCGGCGATGGCCGTGCAGGTCCCGGCCCAGGCCGAAACCCAGAGTCAGGCCCAGAGCAGCCTGGACCACAGCGACCGCTTCAAGCGGGTCGCCTATTTCATCCAGTGGGGCGTCTACGGCCGCAATTATCACGTCAAGGACATGGACACCAGCGGCGCGGCCGCCAAGCTGACCCATGTCAACTACGCCTTCGGATTCGTCAACAGCGACGGTGACTGCTACTCGGCCGACCCGTGGGCGGACTGGCAGCGCCCGGTGCCCGCCGAGCAGAGCGTCGACGGCGTCGCCGACGCCGCCGGGCAGGCCCTGAACGGCAACCTCAACCAGCTGAAGAAGCTCAAGGCCAAGCACCCCGGCCTCAAAACGCTGATCTCCCTCGGTGGCTGGACCGGCTCGAAATACTTCTCCGACGCGGTGCTGACCCCCGAGGGACGCGCCAGGCTGGCCTCCTCCTGCGTGGACCTGTGGCTCAAGGGCAACCTGCCCGGTAGCGCACCCGGCGCCGGCGCGGGTGTCTTCGACGGCATCGACCTCGACTGGGAGTGGCCCGGTTCCTCCGGCGAGGTCGGCAACGTCATCCGTCCCGAGGACAAGCGGAACTTCACCCTGTTCGTCGCCGAGCTGCGCCGCCAGATGAACGAGTTCAACCGGCGGACCGAGCTGACCGCCTTCCTGCCCGCCGCCGCGGCGAAGATCGACGCGGGCTTCGAGGTCCGCGACGTCTTCAAGAATCTCACCTTCGCCACCGTCCAGGGCTATGACCTGCGTGGTTCGTGGGAGACGATCACCGGCCACAACGGCAACCTGTTCACCGACCGGCGCGACCCCAACCCGGTGAAGTACAGCGTGGACCAGACCGTCCGCGACTATCTGACCCGCGGCGCCCCGGCCAAGAAGATCGTGGTCGGCATCCCGGCCTACGGCCAGGGCTGGACCGGCGTCACCGGTGGCCGCAACGGCCTCTACGGCACCGCCACCGGCCCCGCGCCGGGCGTCTGGGCCCCCGGCAGCAACGACTACAAGGACCTGGTGAAAAAGCCCGGCAAGCGCTACCGCGACCTGCTGACCGGCACCGTGTCGATCTACGACGGCAATGAGTTCTGGTCCTACGACGACCCCGCCACGGTGCTCCAGAAGGCGGCCTACATCCGCCTGAAGGGCCTCGGCGGCTCCATGATGTGGTCCATCGACCAGGACGACGCCAAGGCCTCGCTCACCTCGGCGCTCTACAGCGTCCTGCGCTGACCCGGCCCCTCATACCCGGACGGGGCAGCAGGTCTTGGGTCGACCTGCTGCCCCGTCCGCATGTTCCGGTTACTTCTTGGACTTGTCGGTGGAGGACTCGGTGGACAGCGCGGCGACGAAGGCCTCCTGGGGGACCTCCACCCGGCCGACCATCTTCATCCGCTTCTTGCCCTCCTTCTGCTTCTCCAGCAGCTTGCGCTTTCGCGAGATGTCGCCGCCGTAGCACTTGGCGAGGACGTCCTTGCGGATGGCGCGGATGTTCTCACGGGCGATGACCCGGGCGCCGATGGCGGCCTGGATCGGCACCTCGAACTGCTGCCTGGGGATCAGCTCGCGGAGCTTCTTGGCCATCTCGACGCCGTAGGCGTAGGACTTCTCACGGTGGACGATGGCGCTGAAGGCGTCCACGGCCTCGCCCTGGAGCAGGATGTCGACCTTGACCAGGTCGGCCTCCTGCTCGCCCGTGGGCTCGTAGTCCAGCGAGGCGTAGCCGCGCGTACGGGACTTGAGCTGGTCGAAGAAGTCGAAGATGATCTCGCCGAGCGGCATGGTGTAGCGGATCTCGACGCGATCCTCCGACAGATAGTCCATGCCCATCAGGTTGCCTCTGCGGTTCTGGCAGAGCTCCATGATGGTGCCGATGAACTCCGACGGGATCAGCACGGTCGTCTTCACCATCGGCTCGAAGACCTTGTCGACCTTGCCCGAGGGGAACTCCGAGGGGTTGGTGACGACGATCTCCTTGCCGTCCTCCATGATTACTCGATAGATCACGTTGGGCGCGGTGGAGATGAGCGCGAGGTTGAACTCGCGCTCCAGCCGCTCACGGACGATCTCCATGTGAAGCAGGCCGAGGAAGCCGCAGCGGAAGCCGAACCCGAGGGCCGCGGAGGTCTCCGGCTCGTAGACCAGGGCCGCGTCGTTGAGCTGGAGCTTGTCCAGGGCCTCGCGGAGCTCGGGGTAGTCGTCACCGTCGATCGGGTAGAGGCCCGAGAACACCATGGGCTTGGGGTGGTCGTATCCGGCGAGCGGCTCACCGGCCGGCCTCGTACCGGAGGTGACCGTGTCACCGACCCTCGACTGGCGGACGTCCTTCACGCCGGTGATCAGATAGCCCACCTCGCCGACGCCCAGACCCTTGTCCGCGATCTTCGGCTCGGGTGAGATGACCCCGATCTCCAGGGTCTCGTGGGTCACGCCGGACGACATCATCAGGATGCGCTCGCGCTTGCCCAGATGCCCGTCGACGACCCGGACGTAGGTGATCACACCGCGGTAGGTGTCGTAGACGGAGTCGAAGATCAGCGCACGGGCCGGGGAGTCGGCCTCGCCGATCGGAGCCGGAACGCTCTTGACGACGTGGTCCAGGAGCTCCTTGACGCCGACCCCCGTCTTGCCGGAGACCTTCAGCACGTCCTCCGGCTCGCAGCCGATGAGGTGGGCGATCTCCGCCGCGTACTTCTCGGGCTGGGCGGCAGGCAGGTCGATCTTGTTGAGCACCGGGATGATCGTCATGTCGTTGTTCATGGCCAGATAGAGGTTGGCCAGCGTCTGCGCCTCGATCCCCTGGGCCGCGTCGACCAGCAGGATCGCCCCCTCGCACGCCTGGAGGGACCGGGACACCTCGTAGGTGAAGTCGACGTGCCCGGGAGTATCGATCATGTTGAGCACGTAGTCGGTCTCGTCGACCTTCCACGGCAACCGGACCGCCTGCGACTTGATGGTGATGCCGCGCTCGCGCTCGATGTCCATCCGATCGAGATACTGAGCACGCATGGAACGGTCGTCGACGACGCCGGTGATCTGCAGCATGCGGTCGGCGAGCGTGGACTTACCGTGGTCGATATGCGCAATGATGCAGAAGTTGCGGATCACCGCGGGATCGGTCTGGCCAGGCTGAATGCGCACCGGTGTCCGTTTCGACGGGATTGATGACGATCGACGGCTGGCATACCAGCCGTCTTCCATGGTGACATGTCCGGGTGATTGCCCGGACCAGAGCACGGCGCGGCCTGCGGTTTCTCGTGACGGTGGCGGCCCTGCTCCTTGTGTTGCCAGGGGTGGCCACGGCCACCCTCTCCCTCCAGTTTACCGGGACACCCGCCTCGTGGGCGAAGACGACCGGTCACGACGCCCTGTGGCTCGGCCACGCGTGGGTCGACGGTCGCAGAACTCTCGACGACGTGAAGAAACTGGCTACACGACTCCGAAAGACAGGTATTAGTGATGTATACGTACATTCAGGACCATTTAACGCAGATGGATCGCTACCCACCTCCCTTTACCCAAATGCCGCGAATTTCCTGAAATGGTGGCGCGCCGAGCTGCCCAACATCCGGGTGTCGCCCTGGCTCGGCCAGAAGGTCGACGGCACCCTGAACCTCGACGATCCGGCCGCCAGGCAGCGCGTTCTGGACGGCGTACGCACGATCATGACGCTCGGCTTCGACGGCGTGCACTACAACTTCGAACCGATCGGCAGCGGGGACACCGACTTCCTCGACCTGCTGACCAAGACCCGCGCGATCATCGGCAACGCCCTGCTCTCCACCTCGACCCCGCAGATCGAGCCGTTCCCCCTCACCCGTTCCGCCGTCCGCGCCGTCATCGGCCGCGACAAGTACTGGTCACCCGACTACTTCCGCCAGGTCGCGGCCCTCACCGACCAGGTGGCGATCATGACCTACGACACCTACCTCCCCTTCAAGGGCACCTACGGCGGTTATGTCGTACGGCAGGGCACGATGGCGCTGGAGCTCGTCCCCGAGGAGAAGACCGTGCTGATCGGCGCCCCCGCCTACCACGATCACAGCTTCTCGTGGGTCGACGAGTCGGAGAGCGTCGCGGGCGCGGCCCAGGGCGCACGGCTCGCGCTGACCTCCCACGGCGTGCCGCGTGAGCGATTCGGACTGGCGCTCTACGTCGACTTCGCTGCCACCGAGGAAGATTGGGAGGAGTACGACCGATTCTGGTTACACCCATGACGGCCGCACGGTAAGCTGATCAGGCATCCCTCTGCCCAGGTTGTCGATTTGAGCGACGACCTGTGCTGTTGGTAGCCTAATCAACTGCGTGTGGCGCGCCCTCTCTGCCCGCGCGCCCCATCCAACGACATTCACCGAGGCTTCTTCGTGGCGAACATCAAGTCCCAGATCAAGCGCAACCGGCAGAACGAGAAGGCCCGGCTGCGTAACAAGGCTGTCAAGTCGTCTCTCAAGACGGCTGTCCGTAAGTTCCGCGAGGCCGCCGACCAGGGCAACGCCGACGAGGCCGTTGTGCTGATGCGCGCCGCCTCTCGCCAGCTGGACAAGGCCGCCAGCAAGGGCGTCATCCACAAAAACCAGGCTGCCAACCGCAAGTCGGCGATCGCCCAGCGCATCGCCGAACTGTCGGCCGCCAAGTAACACCGGGTTCCCGCGGACGCCGCATCCCACAGGGGTGCGGCGTTTCGGCATTCCACAACGCAGGCAAGGCCGCACGGACGACGGAGCCGGACCTTTTACGGATGACCGTGGCCGGATGACCGTGGCCGGATCCCGCGCCGATCACTTCGCGGGCTCGGGGGCTCCGGCGGCGGAATCACGCAGCCCGACGCAGTCCAGCGCCCAGAAAGGCTCGGAGTACACGAGGGTGCCGGTCATCCACGGCTCGTGGGCGGACAACCGGGCGACCTGGAACGCGGGGGCCGGAATGCGCAGCGACGGCGAGCGGAAACCCACCGCGTCGGCACGCTCGAAACCACGCTCGCCGTAGTAGTGCGGTGAGCCCTCAAGGAAGACCAGCGGCGCTCCTCGCTGGTCGGCCGCGGCCAGGGCGTGCTCGACCAGCCGGGTACCGACACCTCTGCGCTGGAACTCTGGGAGCACTCCCAGGGGCGAGAGAACAAGGATGTCCACGATCCGGGACGGGGCGTCGAGCCGGCTCGCGCTCAGCAGGACGTGACCGACGACCTGGTCGCCGAGCGTGGCGACGAAGGACATCGGTGGCAAGGGCGCGTCCGCGGCGCGGAGCGCGTCCACGAGGTCGGGAACCCGTGGATTTCCTTCGAAGGCACGCGCGTGAAGTCCGCGAACGTCCTGATGGTCACTGACCGTCTCCCACCGGATCAGCAGTTCGGTGGTACCGGAGGGTTTTCCTGAAGCGCCGGGCGTCTGGTCCGCTGTCATGGCTGCGAGCGTAAGAGGCGCCGCCCGCCCGCACCACGCATTTTTGACCAGGACCCCTACCGGCTCGCTCGCGCGTGTTCGATGAACGGCCTCCACGTCCACGAACGGGCTCCGTCCCGGCCGGAGGCCGGACACCGGCCCCCGCGCCCGTCACGGAAGCCCGTCACAGAAGCCCGTCACAGAAGGTCCCGAAAGCCCGTCACAGAAGCCCGTCACAGAAGGTCCCGAAAGCCCGTCACGGAAGCCTGTCCCCGAAGGTCCCGAAAGCCGGTCACGGCCGGGAGGCCGTTCCTGGGATGATCTCTCCGGCTCCACCGGCCGGCCGTCTCATCGCGACCGGCGAGGAAGCCGTGTCCCCCCGCTTCCAATGACCGTCGAACCCGGTCCCCGTCCTCATCCAGCGGCGCTAGCGGCCGTTACGGTTGGCGACGACGGTCTGGATCATGTGCTCCAGCGCGTAGGCCGGGTCGGCGCCGCCGCCCTTGACCTGTTCGTCGGCGACGGCGGCGGCCTGGATCGCACGGGCAAGACCGTCCGGACCCCAGCCGTTCAACTGCCGCTGGACCCGATCGACCTTCCAGGGCGGCATGCCGAGGTGGCTGGCGAGCTGGCCACCCCGGAGATTGCGCGGAGCGTCACCCACCTTCGCCAGCGACCGCAGTCCGCCTGCGAGCGCGCTCACCAGCAGGACCGGAGCCGTTCCCGTACCCAGCGCCCAGCGCAACTGCTCCAGGGCCTCGCTCAGACGTCCCTCCACGGCTGAGTCGGCCACGGTGAACCCGCTGACCTCTGCCCGGCCCCGGTGATAACGAGCCACGGCGGCCTCGTCGATCGTCTTGCCCGGCGTGTCGAAGGCGAGCTGGCTGCACGCGGCGGCGAGCTCTCGCAGATCGTTTCCCACGGCGTCGAGCAGTGCCACGGCGGCGTCACCGCCGATCGTCCGCCCGGCCCGCTTCACCTCGGCCTTGACGAACGCGAGCCGCTCGGCCGGCTTGGTCAGCTTGGTGACGGTGACCACCCGCGCACCGGCCTTTTTGACCCCGTCGACCAGGGCCTTTCCCTTGACCCCTCCCGGATGGACGAGAACCAGCACCGTCTCCTCCGACGGGTGGGCCGCGTAGGAGACGATCTCGGCGATGACGTCCTTGACGAGATCCTGGGCCGAACGGATGGCCACCACCGACCTGTCGCCGAACAACGAAGGCGACGTCATCCGGGTGAGCTCTCCGCGCTCCAGCTTCGCACCGGGCAGGTCGTGCACCTCGGCAGTCGGGTCCGCCGCCTTGACCCCCGCGATCACCTCGCTCACCGCGCGGTCGGCGAGCAACTCCTCATCGCCGAGAACCAGGATCACGGGTGCTGGATCGATAGCCGCCATGTCGAGCAGCATGCCACGTGTCAGCGGCCGGATCCCAACCGGCAAGTCGTTCGCAATCGGAATGCAGGCGACGGGAGGCAGTCTTGTCACTGACACCGGAGGTGAAAACCATGACGAAGTCCACTACCTGCCGCCACGCCTGTCCGCGCTGCGGGACGACCCTCGACGAGGGTCCCATCATGTACCGCTGCGCACCCTGCAGCCGCTCGGTCTACGCCGCCGACGTGAACACCGAGTTCCGCCCGGCCAAGATCTCGCGCTAGGCCCCCACCCCACGCCCCGCCCCGTCCGCCGATCCCTCCCGCGAGATCAGCGCAGGGGCAGCGCGGCCGTGATAGGCCAGGTGAGCGAGCGCGACCGTGATAGGCCGGGAGAGCGAGCGCGGGACCAATCGACGGACGTCCGAGCGGGCTTGCCCGTGGCTTCTCCCGACGAAGACCCCAGGCCGAGCGCCGGATCGAATCCCCCGGCCCGCGACGAGTCCGCTCCCCCACCTGAGCCCGCTCCCGGACCGTGGTCCTCCGATGCCCTCACCGGCCAGTAGGGTCGGTTGCCGTGACAGAGCTTGCGCAGTTGCCGGACGGTGCCCTGCGCGTCGTTGACGGCACGGTGACCGCCTTGGTCGCACCCCGCGCCGGGCTGATCGAACTGCCGGCCTCCATCGGCGAGATGACCTCGTTGCGCCACATCGATCTCGACGGCAACGCGCTGACCCGTCTGCCCGCCGACATCGCCGCGCTGCCGCTGCTGAACACCCTTCTGGTCTACGGCAACCGGCTCACCGACATCCCCACCGCGCTCGGCCACGCGCCCGCGCTGCGGCATCTCAGCCTCGGCGGCAACCGCCTTGCCTCGGTACCTGACACGCTCTGGCGCCTGAAGGGCCTGCACTCACTCAATCTCGCCGAGAACGAGCTCACCGAGATCCCCCGCACCATCGGCGACCTGGTCGAACTGCGCATGCTCGACCTCGGCCACAACCGGCTCCGCCACGTGCCCGAGACGATCGGCGACCTTCCGAACCTCACCGACTACCTCTATCTCAGCGACAACGGTTTCACCTCGGTACCCGCGTCACTGGGCCGGCTGAACCGGCTCGACTACCTCAACCTCACCGACAACCGGCTCACCACCTTGCCCCAGGCGATCGGCGAGATGACAGCGCTGCGCGAACTGCGCCTGTACAACAACCGCCTCGCCACCCTGCCCGACACGATCGGCCGGCTGTCCCGGCTGCGCGAACTGCACCTGATGAACAACCAGCTCACCGCCCTGCCCGGCGCCATCGGTGAGCTGAATCAATTACGCCACCTCGATCTGCGCAACAACCCCCTGCGAGAGCTGCCCGAGGCGGTCGGGGGGCTGGCTCACCTCGTCCACCTCGACCTGCGCGCCAGCCACCTGCGCGAACTGCCCGACAACCTCGGCGCCCTGCCCCGGCTGGAAAAACTCGACCTGCGATGGACCAAGCTGGAGCGGCTCCCCGACTGGATCACGACACTTCGCCATCGAGGGTGTGCGGTGCTGCTGTAACGCGGCCCCGCCGTAGCGACGTCTTGCCGCGACGACGTCCCGAACGGTTCGGTATTCGTCTCTCGGCCACCGACGCGACCGGTCTCCCTGCCCCGTGGCGCCTCGGCACAAGACGACCGGTGACGCTCCAGCCGCAAAGCGACCCGTGACATCCCCGGTACGAAACAGCCCACGACACCCCCGATGCGAAACGGCCCGTGACACCCCCGGTGCGAAACAACCCATGACACCCCCGATGCGAAACGACCCGTGACACCCCCGGTGCGAGTCGTTGACGATCGGCTCTCCCTCACAGGCAAAGGAGGACACCGGGCGTGACAAGACTCGGCTCTGAGGCGACTATCGCCCCCGGGAGATGACGGCCAGGGCTCCGTCGCGAGCCACCACGGCGAGGTCTCCCGACAGGTCCGTCCGGTAGACGCGAGCACCGAGCCGGTTCAGCTGGGCCAGGGTCGCCGGGGTTGGATGGCCGTAGTCGTTGTCCGCTCCAACACTGATCAGCGCCGCACGAGCACCGGACGCCGCGAAGAAGGCCGGGTCGTGTCTGCCGGATCCGTGATGAGGGACCTTGAAAATCTCGGCCGGCGGCAGGCCCCGCCGTAGCAGTGCGGTCTGAGCCTCGGTCTCGACGTCTCCGCTGAGCAGCGCCGCCCCGGCCGCCCAGCGCACATGCACCACGACGCTGGCGTTGTTGACGGCCGCCCCCTCCCCCGCCCCCGGCGGGAACATCTCCGCCGGCGGGCCGAGGATCGTGAGCTCGGAGGGACCCAACCGCCAGCTCGCACCCGGCCGGGCCGCCCACTCGACGACCCGGCGACGGGCCAGCTCGTCGCTCAGTCTGGCGCTCTCACGACCTTCGGCCCTCTGCGGAGTCACCACCACCGCCCCCACCTCTCGCCCCCGGAAGACCCCGTCCAACCCACCGACATGGTCGAAATGCGGGTGAGTCAGGATGACCAGCGGCACCTCCCTGACCCCCATGGAACGCAGGCACCGGTCCACCCGCACCGGGTCGGGCCCCGTATCCACCACCACGGCCCGGCCAGGCCCCGCCGCGACCAGTAACGCGTCTCCCTGGCCGACGTCGCACATCACCAGCAGCCAGTCTCGGGGTGGCCAGCGGGCCACGATCGGCGTGGCCACGACCACGGCCGCGACCGCTCCTCCCGCCACGGCCAGAAGGATCCAGCGCGACCACCGATATCGCAGCGCCGGCACCACGACCGGGACGGCGACGGCCAGCACGATCAGCCCGGTGACACCGCCCGGCCATGGGATCACGGCCAGCGGGAGTCCGGCGGCGTGCTCCGCCACCTCGATGATCCATCCGGTAGCGAGGCCCGCCGGACGGACCAGCAGCTGGGCGGCCCCCATGTGCAGGGGTGCGACCAGCGCCGCGACGACCCCGAGCAGGGTGGCCGGTGCGACGGCGGGGCCCGCCAGCAGGTTGGCGGGGATCGCCACCGGTGCGAGCTGTCCCGACATGAGGACCAGCACCGGGGTGACGGCGGCCTGGGCCGCCGCCGCCACGGCGGTCGCCTCGGCGGCCCATCGGGGCATTCGCCGCGAAAGGCGATCTCGCCACCGGGGAGCGAGGACCAGGATGCCCGCGGTGGCGCAGACCGACAGAGCGAAACCGTAGGACCGGGCAAGAGCCGGGTCGAAGAAAATCAGTCCGAGGACGGTCGCCGACAGAGCTGCGACGCCGTCACGCACGCGGCCCGTGCCGAGCGCCACGGCGGTGACGCCGCCCATGAGAAGTGCCCGGAGCACGCTGGGCGATGGGCGGGCGACCACCGCGAAGGCGAGCATGGCCAGCGCCGCCAGTACCGCACGGGCCGCGAGAGGGAGCCCCGCCGTCCTGGCGATCGCGACCGCGGCTCCGGCCACGATCGCCAGATTGGCGCCGGAAACGGCGGTGAGATGGCTGAGCCCGGCTTCCTTGAAGTCGGCTTTGACCTGCTCGTCCATACGGGACACGTCACCGACCACCAGTCCCGGCAGCAGTCCTCGCTGATCCGGTGGCAGCACGCCGGCCGCCTCCCTCAACCCCGATCGGAGCGTCTCGGCCGCACGCTGCATCCACGAGGGCCCGCTCAGAACCCGTGGCGGCCCCCGGACCAGCACCGTTCCGGCGAGCAGCTCGCCGGGATCGGCCGGGGCGAACCGCCCGGTGAGCGCGATCCGCTGGCTGGGCAGCAACGGACGCCACTCCCCTCCCGAGGCGAGCAGCACCACCGGAGCTCGCAGCGTCACCCTGTCCGCTCCCGCGCCGATCGATTCGATCCGCGCGGGAACCACGAAACCCTCCCGTCGAAACACCCCGCCGTGCTGTGGCAGCGCCCGGGGGTCGTCGGTCACCACGGCCTCCATCACCGCCGAGGATCGCCTCTCGACCAGCTCGGCCACCGGTCCCGTACTGACCGCGTGCACCCGGAAGGCAGTCGTCCCGGCCACGGCCGCCGCGCATCCCAGCACCGCCACCACCGCGTTTCGCCAGCCCGCGATCCCCTCTGCGGGAATCACGACGACCACGGCGAGCATGCCCGCGAGCACGACCACGGCCACCACCGCGCCGGCCGAGGCGGAGCAGCCCAGCAGGATCAGCGCGGTTGCCCATGAGGCGAGCGCCGGCAGCACCAGGTGAAGGGCATGTGCGTGCCGGCCTTTCTTCGCGACGTCGCTGTCACGGACCATGGCGGACGCGCTGAATCGCGTCATGGCTCCGGCCCACGCGAATGAGACGGAGCCACTGCCCGGAACCGTCTCCACGATCGGGGTGAATCCGACGAACACGCTGCCCCGGGTCGCCCCTGCCACGGACACGAACGCCGAGTCATACGCGGACCTTTTCTCTCATCTCGGCGTACTTTCGATCCCCTATGCCGCTGACCTCGCGGAGCTGCTCGACACTGCGGAAGCCGCCGTTGCCGTCGCGGTATTCGACGATGCGGCGAGCGAGCACCTCTCCGACACCCGGCAGCTGTTCGAGCTGTTCGGGGGTGGCCGTGTTGAGGTCGATGACGGTCGCGGCGGGGTCGGCTGGGGCGGGCGCCGCCACGACGCCCGGGCCGGGGGAACCGACGACGATCTGCTCGCCGTCGACGACCTTGCGTGCGAGGTTGAGAGGCCCCAGGGCTTTGCCCTTGCGGACGCCCCCGGCCGCTCGGATCGCATCGGTGACCCGGGAACCGCCGGGCAGCGTGACCACCCCGGGGCGGCGAACCATGCCGGTCACATGAACGGTCAGCTCGACAGCGGGCGTGGACTGCGGATGCGAGGCGGAGACAGGCGCCGAGAGCGGAGATCCGGAGAGCGGCGCGGGCGGGGCCAGGGGCTCGGGCTCCGGCTGGGACCGCCAGGCGTACATGCCGCCGATGACGGCCGCGATCAGGGCGATGAGAAGGAGAACACGCAACCCGGGACCGCCGGGGCCGAGCGCGGCCCCCTGGGTGGACACAACCCTGCGGAGGGCGTGAAAAGAGGGAGGAATCGGCGCGGAACGCATGCGGGCGGAGAATCCGTCAACGGGAGGCGTGCCCCTCGGCCCGGCCTGACCGTCGAAGCGGGCGAAACCATCCGTACCGAATGCTCGGACGGAGCCGGCCGGACCCCTGTGGCCGTCGGAGTGACCGGAATCATTCAGCCGGGACGAGCCCGCTCGGAGCGGACCGGATGGGCCGGACGCGTCATCGAGGGGGTCGGCCCCCGTCAGCATTCGCAGCCGCGACTCGGCCCGGAATCGCTCGGAGGTCTCGCCTGTGGTCCGCACGCCGAGGACACTAGGGCGACGCCGTCGAACGAACCCCGGCCGAACCTGGTTCTGTGGACAGCCACCGGCCGGACGGCAGAGCTGTGGACGAGCCGCGTCGACGGCTCGGAACACCGCCAGGACCCGCAGCCGGGCGGCACCGGTGATCCGATCGGTAGCCTGACGACCGTGAACCACCTCCTGACGACGGAACGTCTGGTCCTGCGCCCGGTGACCGCACAGGACCAGACCTGGCTACTGGCCCACTGGACCGCGCCCGAGGTCCGGAAGTTCCTGTTCGACGGGGCGACGCCGTCCCCCGCGGAGGTCACCGAGGCCGTCGAGGACAGCGTGCGAGACTTCGCCGCGGCCGGGTACGGTCTCTGGCTGGTCCGGGAGACCGGCGGGACCGATCTGGTCGGCACGGCCGGGCTCCGGCCGCTGGAGGACCTCGGAATCGAGGTCCTCTACAGCCTCGAACCCGGCGCGTGGGGCAAGGGATACGCCACCGAGGCCGCCCGCGCCGTGGTGGAATACGCCCTCGGCCCGCTCGGGCTGGCCGAGGTGCTGGCCGAGGTCGACGCGGGCAACGCCACGTCGGTCGCGGTCGTCGAGCGGCTGGGCATGACCCCGTTCGAGGTGGTTCCCGGCCTGCTCGGACCGATGACCCGCTACCGCGGGACCCGCTGAACCGACCCCAGAACCGCCGAGCTGTGGTTCAGCGGGCGGAACCGCTCCGTTGCTCGTACGCATGGATCACCCGCGCGCTCGGATCCGGCGCCTCCGGGTTCCGCATCCGATCGGTGATCAGGAAGTCGGTGAGCTCGAATGCCGCGGCGTGCTCGCTTTCGGTCAGCAGGAACGTCCCGCCCACCGCGTCCGGCTCCCAACCGTGATCCAGCGCGTACTCGACGACCTCCCGCACATCCCTCGACGTCGGGTGGGAGTCGTCGGTCGCGCACGGCCCCCACGGCGCGGGCCAGTACTTCGACACCAGATCCACCTGCAACGCCCGACTGTTCTTCCCGGCGCCCCACACGCGCAGGCGGATGCTCCTGTGGCAGTCGACCTCGCCCTTCACATGGCAGATCCTGGCCGTCCACGCGCATCCCCGGTCACCGACGCGCAATATCCGCAGTCTTTTCTTCATACCGCCCGTCTCACCTCGCCGACCTCAAGCCCGCACGATACGACCGGCCGGCAGGACAACGCCATCGATTATCACGACGGCGAACGGGCTCAGACCGCTCCCCGAGCACGGGGATCACACGCCATCCGTGGCCGGAGCGTGTGTCGGTGTTCGGGTACATCAGTGGTTCCCCTCCGCGACCTGGAGCACGGTGAGTCCGAGGGAGCGCCACATCTTCACGACGCCGGCCCGATCCTCGATGACTCCGGCGACCTCCCTGCCGGCGAAGTGCTCCCGGTAGACCTCGGCCTTCCAGACGGTGTCGGGCCGGCGATCGCCGTTCGGCCTCAGCCACAGCCCCTCCGCGGAGTCGAGGTGCCCGACGTGGGTTCGCAACCAGCGTTCGGTGCGACGCCGGGTTCGCTCGATCCGGCCCGACACGTACGCGATCGGATGGCCGGCGAGAATGAGCGCCTTGACGATCGTGACGACCGGGTGGTTCGGGAGGTCCTCTCCCACCCGGTCCCAGTCGTAAGGTCCTCGGTCTCCCCGCAGGGCGAGGGTTCCGTCGATGTCCACAATCCACAAGGCCTCGCTCACGGCCACCTTCCGAACGCTGTAGCACCTGCGAATTCACCGCTCCCCCTCAGGCGGTCGAGGACCGGCGGGGCTGGAGGTCTCCGTCGAAACCCGCGGGGTCGGCGATATTTCGTGGCACAGCCAAGCCCGGCCGGGCGGAGAGCACAAGTCCGCCCTGACGCGTGGAAGGCTCTTTTCACCGGGCCGGTCGCGAGATCGTGCTTCTGACCGCGGCCATCCGATCGGCCGGCGCTCCCACGGGGATGTCGATGAGTTCGTAACCGAACGCACGATAGCTCTCCTCATGCACGCGTTCGAACTTCAGTGAGTCCTCGAAGCTGATCCGACGAGCGGCGGTGGGCTCGCAGAATCCGAGGTTGCGGACGAAGAACACCTGGCGCTCGTAAATCCGTTCGCGCGTGATCCTGTCGATCTCCGCGGAGAGCGCCGATGAGACCGGGTAGCCCAGATAGACACCGAGCGCATGGGTGCAGATCGGCGAACGGTCGTAGATCTGGACGGTTGTGGCCGCGGCGACCGCCTGCGTCTGCCGTCGTCTCTGCAGGGCCACGACATCGTCGATGAAGGACGCCCGTGTCCACGGCTCAGCCTCGCCCCGCGCCTGCCCTGACGCGATGACCGCCGTCGCCGCTTCGCCGACGGTGCTGTGTCCCGTGGCCTCCAGGAGCCGCAGGATCGATGTCTTCCCGGCGCCGGGGGCGCCTGTAAGGACGTATCGCCTCATCGTTCTTCCTCGCTCTTTCGTCTGGCCCGTCCGGCTGTGGTTCCGGCCTCGGACATCGAGTCTCTGAACCACCCGCACCGCGATCCGTGGCATCCGGCGTCTCCCGGGTGGAGGGTCTCCTACGGGGAGGACGGAAAGGAGAGCGCCAGGCCGAGCATGCCGGGGCGCACATGGGCGCCGACGGTGCCGCCGCCACCGGACACGAACCGCGCCGCATCACGCCGCTGACAGACACGAGGCGCGTCAGGACGCGAAACGCGCCAGGCGTGGATCGCGTCCTCGTCGGAGACGATCCGCCGTCCGGCGCGGACGACGCCGTTACTGGACGGGGGGTGCCGCCCCGCCAGACTCGGCGGGGCTTGAGACCGAAGGCCCAGGCGAAGGCGCCCTCGTGGTCGGCGTCCCACTGGACGATGTCGGCCAGGCGGCCGGGAGCGAGGACGCCACGGTCGGGGGCGCCGAGGGCGGTGGCTCCGCCGAGCGTCGCGGCGCGGAGCGCGTCGCCGACGCTCATCCCGAAGGCGGCCACGGCGAGGCTGATGACCAGGGACATCGAGGTGATCCCGCAGTGGCCGGGGTTGTGGTCGCTGCCGAGTGCCACGGTGACACCCTGGGCGAGCATGCGGCGGACCGGTGGCAGGCTGCCGCGCTGCAGTGCGGTGCCCGGGCAGACCACGGCGGGGACGCCGTAGCGGGCCAGGATCGCGATGTCCTCGTCGGTGGTGTGGTGGAGGAGGTCGGCGGAGGCGCAGCCGAGTTCGGCGGCGAGCTGGACGGCGCCGCGGCGGCTGTAGGCGCCGGCGTGGACGCGGGGCAGCAGGCCGACGTTACGGCCGGAGCCGAGGACCCAGCGGGCCTCCTCGGTGGTGAAGTGGCCCTCGTCGCAGTAGACGTCGACGCTGTCGGCGCCGGCCGCGGCGGCGTCGGCACACCAGGAGCCGACGGCTTCGATGTAGTCACGCTGGCGGCCGAAGTATTCCGGCGGGACGACGTGCGCGGCCATGAAGGTCACGTGCACCCGCGGCATCATCGGCTCTTTCTCGAGCTCGCGCAGCAGCCGCACGTCGGCCAGCTCACCGTCGCGGGTGAGGTGGTAGCCGGTCTTGGCCTCGACGGTGGTGGTGCCGCTGAGCAGCCAGTCGTGCAGTCGCTCGCGCACGCCGTTGCACAGGGTCCATGGGTCGGTGCCACGGGTCACCGTGACGGTGGAGCCGATGCCGCCGCCGGCCGCGGTGATGGCGGACGGCGTGGAGCCACTGGAGCGCATGGCCATCTCGGCGTAGCGGTTGCCCGCGTAGACCGGGTGGGTGTGGGCGTCGATCAGACCAGGTGTGACCAGCGCGCCACCCAGGTTCTCGACGTGGTCGACATCGACGATGTCGTCCACCACGCCGGGCACGCTCTGCGGCAGGTCGGCCGCGCGGCCGACCCAGGCGATTCGATCGTTGTGAACGAGGATCGCCGCGTTGCTGAACACGTCATTGCCGGTCCAGAGCCGGCCAATGTTGGTCAGAAGGCGGACCGTCATCGCATCACCGCCTTGTGTGCAGGGGAAGATACTGGGGAGGGGACCACTGCCGGGCGGGGGGAGCCGACCCAGACACCGCCGGGCGTTGTGCCCATCAGGCCCGCTCTGAGTACGGACGACATCGGGGGTCTCCTGCTCTCATCCGCGTATCTGTTGTGCGGCGACAGTATCGCCGAGATCATGATCGGGCGATTTCAGTTCAGTTACGTTATTTCACAAGTCAGCTCGTTGTACAGGCTAATGAGGAAGAACGCCGCTTCGCCGCGACCGCTTCTGGCCTACGGTTCCCCGGTCGCATCGAGCCTCGAGCGGCTTTTCACAGCTCAGACTACTTCTTCCTCGCCTGTCACAGTAGTCGCCAGAGCAACTTGCGTCATAGCATCTCGTTAGATTTGCCTTATGGTAGCAATCCAAACCTTGGTCGACCACTGTCGCTTTTGTGGCTTTTGTACGGTTTTGGAGCTCCTGTAGTGCAGCCCATGAGACCCGTTGAGCGCAAGCCCGCCCATTGAACGACGACCCCCGATCCGCCTACGCTGTTAATCGGAGGGGGCAAGCGGTGATCCCGAGGCCGACCCCGCGTCGCCGATCGGCTCGCCGCGCCGCGGACGCGGCCCGTGATGTCGTGACGGACCGTGACACCGGCTCGGGCGTGGTGCCGATGCGGGGTGTGATACAAGCGTGGCCGAGACCGCTGTGCCGACCCGGGCAGGCGTCGATGCGGTATTTGTGCCAGAACCGAGAAGGCGGTGACGATCCCATTCTCCCCGGCCTCTCCCCCCGAGGCCATATCCCTGGGAAGATTCTCGAAGTACGTAGTGGGGTCGACCAACCCGCTCTCGCATTCAGCCTGTCCGGTCTCGGATCGAAACAGGTCTCGCCGGACCCTCATACAGGCCCTAAGCAGGGCATTTCATGTAATCTTTCGTGCGAGCCATCCATAGGCCGCACGTATGGGAGTCACCTTGTCCATCCCCGCGGACGCCGGTCGGCGTCGCATCGAAGAGCTTCTCCAGGAGAACGAGGACCGCGTCTTCAAGCGCTGGCTTGAGATAGCCGCCGGTTCCGCCTCCGGCGGTCAGGTGGACCGCAGCAGCCTGGCCGGCCAGCTTCGTGAGCTCTACCAGGCCCTACGCCGGTCGTTCGGCGACTCCGGAGATCTGAGCGATCTGCGCGGTCTGCTCGCCGAACTCTCACGGACCCGCGCCCGCCAGGGGTTCACCTCGTCCGAGACCGCCGTCGTGGTCTTCGGGTTGAAGGAGGCCCTCTACGAGAGCGTCGAGGCCGACGGATCTCCGGAGGCCCTGAGAGGTTTCATCTGGTTCTCCCAGGTCATTGACGACCTTGGGCTCTTCACCGTGGAGACCTACGCGACGGCCAGGGAAAAGGTCATCCTCGACCAGGCCGAGCAGCTTCTCGAGCTCTCCACCCCGGTGGTCAAGCTCTGGGAGGGCATCGTCGCGGTCCCCTTGGTCGGCACGCTCGACTCGGCCAGAACGCAGGTGGTGATGGAGAAACTGCTGCAGATCCTGGTCGACACCGGTTCCGAGCACGCGGTCATCGACATCACCGGCGTGCCCGCCGTGGACACCCAGGTCGCCCAGCACCTGCTCAAGACCGTGGTGGCGGCGCGGCTGATGGGCGCGGAGTGCGTGATCTCCGGCATCCGCCCGCAGATCGCCCACACCATCGTCACCCTCGGGATCGAGTTCGGCGACATCGTGACCAAGGCCACGCTCGCCGACGCGCTCGCCCACACCCTGCGGGCGAGCGGCGTCGAGGTCAGCAAGGGCAGAGGGTCCCGCATCGCCGTACGGACGGTGGAGGACTGATGGACCGCGTGCCCATCCTCAAGCTCGGGGACATCCTCATCGTCTCCATCCAGATCGACCTTCAGGACCAGAGCGTGCTCGCGCTTCAGGAGGACCTGTCGGAGCAGGTGGTCGCGACCGGTGCCCGAGGGGTCATCATCGACATCAGCGCCGTGGAGATCGTCGACTCCTTCATCGGCCGCATGCTGGCCACCATCGCGGGGATCTCCCGGATGCTCGACGCCGAGACGGTCGTCGTCGGCATGCGACCGGCGGTGGCGATCACCCTCGTGGAGCTGGGCCTCTCACTCGGCGGGGTGCGCACCGCCCTCAACCTTGAGAAGGGCGTCGCACTGCTGAACCACATCGAGAACGTCCAGATCGCCGCGGTCACGCGGTGACGACGGCCGACGAGCTGCCCGTGAACAGCAACAGCGACGTGGTCATGGTGCGTCAGCACGTCAGGACCGCCGCCGTCCAAGTGGGGCTCTCCCTCGTCGACCAGACCAAGGTGGTGACCGCGGCCAGCGAGCTGGCCCGCAACGCGCTGGTCTACGCGGGAGGCGGCCAGGTGCGGATCGAGGTCGTGCAGAAGGGCGTGCGACAGGGGCTGCGGTTGACCTTCAGCGATGACGGACCGGGCATTCCCGACATCCAGCAGGCGCTCACCGACGGATGGACCACCGGCGGCGGGCTCGGCCTCGGCCTCAGCGGCTCCCGCCGCCTGGTCGACGAGTTCGACCTGCGGTCCGCTCCGGGAGAGGGAACGCTGATCACGGTGACGAAATGGGGCCGGTGATCCTTTCTCAGAACGACACCTGGGTAAGGACCGAGGACGCCAGCGCGATCGGCGCCCTGCGTCGCTCCGCCGTCGGGCTCGCCGAGCTGCGCGGGTTCGGCGAGGAGGACGCCGGACGGGTGGCCGTCGCCGTCAGCGAGGCCGCGTCGAACCTGGTCAAACACGCCGTCGAGGGGGTCATGCTGATCCGGCTGCACCCCGAGCTGGACTCGGCGATCGAGGTCATCGCGATCGACCGGGGGCCGGGGATGCACGATGTCTCCCGCGCCCTGCGCGACGGCTACTCCACGGCGGGAACGCTCGGCATCGGGCTGGGCGGCATCGCGCGGATGGCCAGCGGGTACGAGGTTCACTCCCTGCCCGGCCGGGGCACGGTGCTCGGCATGTACTTCATCGCCCAGAACGCTCCGCGGCCCGCGTCGCGGGTCAGCGGGGTGACGCGTCCGATCGGTGAGGAGTCCGTCTGCGGCGACGCCTTCGCGATCCTCGAGAACGGCGCCACGACGACGGTGATGCTCTGCGACGGCCTGGGACACGGCACCGCGGCGGCCCAGGCCTCGCAGGAGGCGGTACGGCTCTTCCTCGACCACGCGGACGGCCTCTCCCCGGTCGCCGTCCTGGAACGCATCCACAACGGTCTCGGCCAGACCAGGGGCGGGGCGGTCGCCGTGGCCCGGATCGACGGGCCGGCGGGCACGGTGAGCTTCGCCGGCGTCGGCAACGTCTCCGCGTGGATCGCCCATCAGGAGGGCCGCCAGGGGATGATCTCGGTTCCGGGCATCGCCGGTTACCAGGTCAGGACCCTGCGCCAGTACGAATACACCGTGCCGCCGCACAGCATGGTCGTGTTTCACTCCGACGGGCTCTCCGAGCGCTGGGACATCACCTCCTATCCCGGACTCCTCACCCGCGCCCCCTCGGTCGTCGCCGCCACGTTGCTGCGCGACGCGGGCACTCGCAGGGACGACGCCAGTGTGATCGCCGTGAGGCCGGAGTCGTGACCGCGGAAGAGCTGATCCGCATCCGGGTCCAGAACGACCAGGATGTGTTCGCCATGCGCAGGCTGGGCCGGGAGGTGGCGGAGACGGTCGGGCTGGAGGCCCAGGACCAGATCCGGGTGGCCACGGCGCTGAGCGAGATCGGCCGGGAGGTCCTCGGCGAGGGCATCGACGCGTCGGTCGCCTTCCTGATCCAGCAGGAAGGCCTGCTCATCACGATCGGCTTCGCCGCGGAGGCCGGCTTCCGCCCCTCGGACGGTGTGACGCTGGCGGGCCGTCTCATCGATCTCATCGAGCTCGATCCCGCCCAGGGCAGGATAAGCATGTTCAAACGGCTCCCACCCGGCCGCCCCAGGCCCTCGGCCGAGAACATACGGGCCAGGCTCGCCAAGCTGGCGCCCACGACGGCCCTCGACGAGCTGCGCCAGCAGAACCGCGAGCTCGCCGAAACCCTGGAGGAGGTCCTGCAGCTCAACACCGAGCTGCAGGAGACCAACCAGGGGGTGCTGGCCCTGTACAACCAGCTGTCGGAGGAGATGGAGGAGACCAACCGCGGCGTCGTGGCGCTCTACGCGGAGCTGGACGAGAAGTCCGGGCAGCTCAGGGAGGCGAGCGACGCCAAGAACCGGTTCTGGGCCACGGTCAGCCACGAGCTCCGGACCCCGCTCAACTCGATCATCGGGCTGGTCCGCCTCCTGGTGGGTCCCGGCGGCGAACCTCTGGCCGAGGAGCAGCTCCACCAGATACAGCTCATCGGCTCCTCCGCGGAGACGCTCCTGTCGCTGGTGAGCGAGCTGCTCGACATGGCCAAGGCCGAGTCGGGGCGCCTTGATCCGCAGTCGTCCGAGGTGGACCTGGTCGCGCTGGCCGAGCGGTTGCGCATGACGCTGCGTCCCACGGCCGGGACCGACGAGGTGGCGCTCACGGTGGAGGTGTCGGAGGCGTCGCCGGAGATGTTCGTGGACGAGGTCATGCTCACCCGGATCCTGCGCAACCTGCTCTCCAACGGGCTGAAGTTCACGGAGGCGGGCGAGGTCAGGCTGGCGGTGAGCCTCGACGACGCCACCCACGAGATGGTCTTCGAGGTGGCGGACAACGGGATCGGCATCCCGGAGGAGCACGTGGAACGCGTCTTCGAGGAGTTCTTCCAGGTGCCCGGACCGATCCAGGGACGGGTGAGGGGCACCGGGCTCGGCCTGCCGTACGCCCGCCGTCTGGCCGAGGCGCTCGGGGGCACGCTGCACCTGGCCAGCGCCGTCGGCGCCGGGACCACGGCGACCCTGCGGCTGCCGCACCGTCACGGCAGTGCCCCGGTGGTCGGGCGGGTGCTCCTCGCCGACGACGACGAGGAGTTCCGCATCACCGTCCGGCGGATGCTCACCGGCTTCGCCGCCCACATCGACGAGGCTTCCGACGGGTTGGTGGCGTTGGAGACGATGGCGGCGAACCCGCCGGATCTGGCCCTGGTGGACCTGCTGATGCCCCGGCTCGACGGCGCGGCCCTGATGGCGCGGATGGCCGACGACGAGCGGTTGCGAGAGGTCCCGGTGATCGTCGTGACCGTCGCCACCTCACGCCAGTATCCGCGGGAGGCCCATACGGTGATCTCCAAGCACGGGCTGCGCAGGGACAACCTGCTGGAGAGCATCCAAAACGCCCTGGGGCGCGGAGACCGGGGAGCGCCGGCCGAAGAGCAGGGGAAAAGCCCTGGAGCGCGAAGATGAGCGAGAGCGCGGCGACCGTGCTGGTCGTGGACGACACGCCGACCAAGCTCTACATCCTCTCCAGCTGGGTGCGCCGGTCGGGGCATCAGGTCGTGCAGGCCACCGGAGGTCTGGAGGCGCTCGCCAAGGTCAGGGAACTGCGGCCGGATCTGGTCATCCTCGACGTACGGTTACCCGACATGAGCGGCTACGAGGTCTGCGAGCAGATCAAGGCGGATAAGACGACGGCCTCGATACCGGTGATCCAGATCTCCGGAGCGGCGATCGCTCCCGCCGACCGGGCCCACGGGCTCGAACGCGGGGCCGACGCCTATCTGGCGGAGCCGGTCGAGCCCGACGAGTTCGCCGCGACGATCGAGGCCACGCTGCGCTATTACCGGGCGCGGCAGCGGGCGGAGCGGATGGCCGAACGGCTGGCCGCCCTCACCGAGGTCACCCTCTCGATGAACTCCGCCGAGACGTTCGACGAGCTCCTCGCCACTGCCGTCGAAGGCACCCGCAGGATCCTCGGACGCCCGGCGGGGACACTCGCGCTCCCGCCGGACGGCCGGATTCGCAGATTCGCCGCCATGCCTCCGGAGGGCGACGCCGTCTCCAAGGCCGCGGTGTCGAGCACGCTGCTCTCCCTGAGCGCGATGTCGCTGGGCAGTGCCGCGGGGACCCGGGTCTTCACGGTGCCGGCCGCCGACTGGATGAAGCTGATGCCCGACGCGGACATCGGCGGCGACGTCGCGGCCATCGTCTGCCGCACCAAACTCGGCAGGCCGCCCGTCTACCTCGGGGTCGACGCGGTGCCGCCGCTCGACGCGGACGAGTCCAACACCCTGCGCCAGCTCGGCCAGGCCCTGGCGCTGGCCGTCGACGCCCTGCGCGCGTACGCCGAGGAGCACGCGATCGCCCTCACCCTGCAGCGAAGCCTGCTGCCCGCGCAGTTCCCCGAGACCCCGGGCCTCACGATCAGCTGGCGGTACCAGCCCGCCGTCGACAACGTCGAGGTCGGCGGCGACTTCTACGAGGTTCTGCGGATGGGCGAGCGGGTGCTCATCGCCATCGGCGACGTCCAGGGCCACTCCCTGCGGGCCGCGACCGTCATGGCCGAACTCCGCCACGCGTTGCGCGCCTCCGTCATCGGCACGGAGGACCTGGGTGCGTTGATGGCCCTGCTGAACGAGGTGCTGCGGCGCTACCACCCTCGCATGACCGCCACCGTGTGCCTGCTTCTCATCGACCCGTCGACGGGAGAGATGGAGGTCGCGAACGCGGGCCACATCCCGCTCCTGTTCATCCACGACGGTGAGGCCCGCTATCACCGGCTGGGCAACCTCCTGCTGGGCGTGGCGCGGGAGACCTACCGGGTCGACCGGCTGACCCTGCCGGAGGAGGGCGCCGTGCTGATGTTCACCGACGGGCTCATCGAGGATCGCGACAAGCTGCTCGACGAGAGCCTGGAGATCGTACGGCATCTGGCGGAGAGCACGGGGGAGGATCTGGAGCTCTTCTGCGACCGGTTGATCCAGCGGTTCGGGGCCCGGGAGGACGACGTGGCACTGGTGATGTTCCGCCGCGAGATCGCGCACCACCGTATCGGCCCCTGAGGGAGGGGAGGGCGGGTGCCCGCCACCCGGTCCTTCCACGCGGAGCGCCGTTGCCGGTCCCCGGAAAGGGGCGCGGCACGGGTGGACGGAATGTGAGACGCCCGCCGTACCGGCCTCCGAAGAGAGGCGCGGCACAGCGGGCGGCGGTGTGCGGACGGGTCAGGCGACCTCGACGGTCTCGACGGGCTTGGAGGTCTTCTCCAGCTCGGCGAAGAGGCTGGGCAGAACCCTGGCGTGCAGGATCGTGCCCTCCTCGGTGTGCTCCACGTCGAGGACCTCGCCCTCCTGGTGGGCCCGGGAGATCAGGTCACCGCGCTGGTAGGGCACCAGCAGCTTGATCTCCTGGTCGAAGCGGGGCAGCTCGCGCTCGATGACGGCCATCAGCTCGTCGATCCCGGCACCGGTGCGGGCCGAGACCACGACGGTGTGCTTCTCTCGCGCGGTCAGCTGGGCCAGCACCACCGGGTCGGCGGCGTCGGCCTTGTTGATGACCACGAGCTCCGGGATGTCGCGCGCGCCCTCGATGTCGGAGATCACCTCTCGCACCGCGGCGAGCTGCGACTCCGGGTCGGGGTGCGAGCCGTCGACCACGTGCAGGATCAGGTCGGCGTCGCCGACCTCCTCCAGCGTGGAACGGAACGCCTCGACCAGCTGGTGCGGCAGGTGCCGGACGAACCCCACGGTGTCGGCCAGCGTGAACAGGCGGCCGTCGGGGGTGTGCGCCCTGCGGACCGTCGGGTCCAGCGTGGCGAACAGCGAGTCCTCGACCAGCACGCCGGCGTTGGTCAGCCGGTTCAGCAGCGAGGACTTGCCCGCGTTGGTGTAGCCGGCGATGGCCACGGCCGGAACCTCGCGCTCCAGCCGCCGCGACCTCTTGGTCTCGCGCGAGGTGGTCATCTCGCCGATCTGGCGGCGCAGCTTGGCCATCCGCTCGCGGATCCGGCGACGGTCCAGCTCGATCTTGGTCTCACCGGGACCACGACCGCCCATGCCGACGCCGCCCGCGGCGCGTCCGCCGACCTGACGGGACAGGTTGCCACCCCATCCACGCAGGCGCGGCAGCAGGTAGTTGAGCTGCGCGAGCTCCACCTGCGCCTTGCCCTCGCGGCTCTTGGCGTGCTGGGCGAAGATGTCGAGGATCAGCATGGTCCGGTCGATGACCTTGACCTGGACGACCTCCTCAAGCTGGCGGAGCTGGCCGGGGCTCAGCTCACCGTCGCACACCACGGTGTCGGCACCGGTGGCGGCGACGATGTCGGCGAGCTCCTGTGCCTTGCCCGAGCCGATGTAGGTCGCCGTGTCGGGCTTCTGGCGGCGCTGGATCAGACCTTCCAGCACCTCCGAACCCGCGGTCTCGGCGAGAAGCTTGAGCTCCAGGAGGGAGTTTTCGGCGTCGATCGCCGTACCCGAGGTCCAGACGCCGACGAGGACTACCCGCTCAAGCCGCAGCTGGCGGTATTCGACCTCGGTGACGTCCTGGAGCTCCGTGGAGAGCCCCGCCACCCGGCGGAGGGCCTGGCGCTCGGCCAGATCCATCTCGCCGTTCTCAAGCAGATCGTCGAACCGATCGATATCCAGCGGCTCACGAGTGTCTATGTCGTTCTCCTTCAAGGTTTGGTGCATATGCGGGTGGTTCGTATGCGTTCACTCATAGGAGTCAACGCTCGCGCACCCCGGGTCTCTTCCCTCTGATGGTGCCACGCGAACCTTTCGGCATCACCTGGTTATCGGTTCCGGATCGGTTCAGCCGAGCAGAACCTCGGCGTCGCCGGAGCCGGTCTGCACCGAGACGGTCCGGGGCGCGGAGGGGTCCTTGGTGACCTCGACGGTCTGGCTGCCGGACCCGGTCCTGGTGGTCACGTTGTAGGCGCCCTGCGGCAGCCGCGCCGTGACATCGCCCGAGCCCGTCTCGAGGTCGACCTTGTCGGGCATGACGGCGAACTTCGCCTGGATGTCACCGGAGCCCACGGCGGCGACGAACTGCTTGGCGCCCAGGGCGTTGGCCTCGATGTTGCCGGAGCCGGTGGCGGCGCTCACTCCCCCGGTCAGCCCGCGCAGCGTGACGGTGCCCGAGCCGGTGTCCAGCTTGACCTCGACACCCTTCGGGATCTCGACCTTGTAGTCCACCGAGCAGAACGACACGCACTTGTTCCGGAGGGTGAGCGTGCCGGCGTCGACGGGGTGCTCGGTCGCGGGCTTCTCGTTGCGCCAGTGGATCGTCTCGGTCACGCGGATACCGGACCGGCTCGACTCGTTGATCACGATCTCGCCGGCGCCGGAGGAGATGTCCAGGGCGCTCACCGTGTCGGTGACGTCGTAGGAGGAGACGGCCTCCTCCCCTCCTCCGAGGCTGAGATCGAGCTGGCAGCCGGAAAGCACGAGTGTCGAGCCCAGGAGAGCTCCCGCGGCGAGCATGTTCTTCTTCATGAGCTCAGTCCTCAGTTCGGGGAAGCCTGCCGCTTCCGTCTCCGCAACGACCCCTCGATGGAGGAGCTGATCTCACTGTGACCGAGTATGGCCGCCGGTTCATCAGGGAAGCCCCCCAGACCACCCCCAGTACACCCCCTGCTTTTGACCGGGATGTGATCGTAACGTAGCGTTGATTCCACAATTCAGAAGAGGTTTTCCACTAGACGGAAAGAGGGCTCATGGACGGCGTTGAGATCAGCGGCCCCCTGCACGACAGGTTCGACGAGATCCTCACGCCGGAGGCGCTGGCCTTCCTGGCCACCCTCCAGCGCGAGTTCGGCGCGCGACGCGTGGAGTTGATGGAGGCCCGCCAGGCCCGCCAGGCGGAGCTGTCGGCCGGGGGCACCCTCGACTTCCTGCCCGAGACCAGGCACGTGCGCGAGTCCGAATGGCACGTCGCCCCGCCCGCTCCCGGCCTGGACGACCGCCGCGTGGAGATCACCGGCCCGGTGGACCGGAAGATGACGATCAACGCCCTGAACTCGGGGGCCAAGGTCTGGCTCGCCGACTTCGAGGATGCCAACGCCCCCACCTGGGACAACACCGTCAGCGGCCAGCTCAACCTGCGGGACGCCCTGGACCGGGCCATCGACTTCGAGGCCGGCGGCAAGAGCTACGCGCTCGGGCCCGACGACAAGCTCGCCACCGTCGTGGTCCGCCCGCGCGGATGGCACCTGGAGGAGAAGCACCTCACCCTCGGCGGCGTCCCGCTCTCCGGCGCGCTCGTCGACTTCGGCCTCTACTTCTTCCACTCCGCGCGCAGGCAGATCGCCAAGGGCAAGGGCCCCTACTTCTACCTGCCGAAGCTGGAGTCGCACCTGGAGGCCCGCCTCTGGAACGACGTCTTCGTCAGGGCCCAGGAACTGCTCGACATCCCCCAGGGCACGATCCGGGCGACGGTCCTCATCGAGACCTACCCCGCCGCCTTCGAGATGGAGGAGATCCTCTACGAGCTCCGCGACCACTCCGCGGGTCTCAACGCGGGACGCTGGGACTACCTGTTCAGTGTGATCAAGAAGTTCCGCACCCGGGGCCGGGAGTTCCTGCTTCCCGAGCGCAACGCGGTGACCATGACCGCCCCGTTCATGCGGTCCTACACCGAACTCCTGGTCCGCACCTGCCACAAGCGCGGCGCCCACGCCATCGGCGGCATGGCCGCGTTCATCCCCTCCCGGCGCGACCCCGAGGTCAACAAGGTCGCCCTGGAGAAGGTGAAAGCCGACAAGACCCGCGAGTCCGGCGACGGCTTCGACGGCTCCTGGGTGGCCCACCCCGACCTGGTGCCGATCTGCCGCGACGTCTTCGACGGCGTCCTCGGGACCCGGCCGAACCAGCTCGACCGCCTGCGCGAGGACGTCTCCGTCTCCGCCGCCGACCTGCTGGCGGTCTCCAAGACCCCCGGCGACATCACCGAGGCGGGCCTGCGCAACAACGTGGACGTGGCGCTGCGCTACCTGGCCGCCTGGATGGGCGGGCTGGGCGCGGTGGCGATCCACAACCTGATGGAGGACGCCGCCACCGCCGAGATCTCCCGTTCCCAGATCTGGCAGTGGATCCACAACGACATCACGCTCGCCGACACCGGAGCCGTGGTCACCAAGGAGCTCGTCGAGCGGATCATCGACGAGGAGCTCGCCAAGATCAAGGCCGAACCCGGCTACGACGAGGCCCTTTACTCCCAGGCCACCGCGTTGTTCAAGGAAGTCGCCCTGGACGACGACTTCGTGGAGTTCCTCACCCTCCCCGCCTATGCCCGTATGCCGTGACATGACCGAACCGGTGGTGGGAAATCCTTCCTCCGAGAGGGGGATTTTCCACCCTGCCACCCGGATCGGGCCTGATGCGAACCCCGGCGACGACCGCTACTTTCCATGCATGGGCGATCACACGAACGGCGCGGGCGGCGACTCCGCCGACTGTGGAGACCCGCTCGACGCCGTCACCCGTGAGGTCGCCGGCGGCGAGCCGATCCGCCGGTTCGGATGGTCAAGGATCCCCATTCCCCCGGTCCGCTCGACACCAGTCGCACGGCCGGAAGGGGATAGCGGTGTTCCGTACTGAGCAAGAATGCGATATGAGAGCAATGTCCTCGATCAACCCGTAGGCAGGGGCGACGAGGACACGGGCGCAGCCAAGGTCCCGCGCACTCCGGAGGAGGAACGATGTCGACGATGACGCTGCAAGAGCCCGCCCGCAGGTTCGGGGAGCTCCTCGGCCACGGGGCGGTCATCACCGATCCCGTACGGCTGCGCACCTACGAGTGCGACGGGCTGACCCATCACCGCGTCACGCCCGGCATCGTCGTGCTGCCGGAGACCGCCGAGCAGATCGCCTCCGTGGTGAGGGCCTGCAACGAGTACGGCCTGCCCTTCGTGGCCCGCGGCGCGGGAACGGGGCTGTCGGGCGGGGCGTTGCCGAGGTCCGACGGCGTGCTGATCGTGACCTCGAAAATGCGGCGGATCCTCTCCGTCGACCTGGCGAACCGGCGGGCCGTGGTGGAGCCGGGCGTCACCAACCTGGCGATCACCGAGGCCGTCCGCCATCTGGGCTACTACTACGCACCCGACCCGTCCAGCCAGCAGGTGTGCACCATCGGCGGCAACGTGGCGGAGAACTCCGGCGGGGCGCACTGCCTGAAGTACGGCTTCACGGCCAACCACGTGCTCGCCCTGGAGATCGTCACCCCCGACGGTGACCTCGTCGAGCTGTCGGACGACGATCCCGGCTACGACCTGCTGGGCGCCTTCATCGGCTCGGAGGGCACGCTCGGCATCGTCACCAAGGTCACCGTACGGCTGATGCGGGCGCCGGAGACCGTGACGACCCTGCTCGCGGCGTTCAAGGACATCGAGCAGGGCGGTCAGGCGGTGTCGGCCGTCATCGGCGGCGGCATCGTGCCGGCCGCGATCGAGATGATGGACGCCCTGGCGATCGAGGCGGCCGAGGCGGCCGTGGCCTGCGCCTACCCCGAGGGGGCCGGTGCGGTGCTCATCGTGGAGCTGGACGGTCCCGCCGAGGAGGTCGCGCACCAGTTCGGCGAGGTGACGCGGATCTGCGAGGAGAGCGGCGCCTTCGAGCTGCGCGTCGCCGACGACCCGGCGGAGCGGGCCGCGATCTGGAGGGGCCGCAAGTCGGCCTTCGCCGCGGTGGGCCGGATCAGCCCCGCCTACATCGTCCAGGACGGCGTCGTCCCCAGGACCGCGCTGCCCGAGGTGCTGGCGAGCATCGACCGGCTGTCGCGGGATCACGGCATCCGGGTGGCCAACGTCTTCCACGCCGGGGACGGCAACCTGCATCCCCTGGTGTTGTTCGACGACGCCGAGCCCGGCGCGGGCGAGCGGGCCGAGATCGTCTCGGGGAAGATCCTCGACCTCTGCATCGAACACGGCGGATCGATCACCGGCGAGCACGGGGTCGGCGTGGACAAGTCCCGATACATGCCGAGGATGTTCTCCGCCGAGGATCTCGACACCATGCAGCTGGTGCGCTGCGCCTTCGACCCCCGAGGTCTGTCGAACCCCGGCAAGGTCTTCCCCACCCCGCGTCTGTGCGGCGAGGTTCCCGGGGTTCGCAAGGGTGTGCACCCCCTGGTCGAGTCAGGACAGGCGGAGCACTTCTGATGAAAGCACTGCGGCATGAGGCGGAGGCCCTGAGCAAGACGGGCGTGACGATCCGGGAGGCGGATCCCGGCGACGCCGTGGCCGGCGTGCCCCCTCGCTGGGTGGCGCTGCCCGAGAGCACCGCGGAGGTCGCCGCGCTGATGCGGGTCTCAGCCGAATACGATCTCGCCGTGGTCCCGGTCGGCGGCGGCACCAAGCTGCACTGGGGCGGCCCGCCCGAGCGCTGCGACCTGCTGATCGACACCTGCTGCCTGAACGAGGTGCTGGAGCACGCCACCGGTGACCTGATCGTCCGTACCCAGACGGGCGTGACCATGGACACCCTGGCCGAGACCCTCGCGGGCGGGGGCCAGGAGCTCTCCCTCGACGTCCCGCTCGACGGCGCCACGATCGGGGGCACGATCGCCACCGCCGCCGCCGGTCCCCGCAGGTTCCGGTACGGCACGCCCCGCGACCTGCTGATCGGTATCACGGTCGTGCTGGCGGACGGCACGGTCGCCCGGTCCGGCGGCAAGGTCGTCAAGAACGTCGCGGGCTACGACCTGGGCAAGCTCTTCAGCGGCTCCTACGGCACGCTCGGCGTCATCACCGAGGCCACCTTCCGCCTCCACCCCGTCCCCGCGGACCGTCGCTGGATCACCGTGGAACTGCCCGCGACCGAACACCGGGAAGACGGGGCGGGCGAGATGGTCACGTCCCGGCGGCAGAGCTTCCCCGGCGGCCTGGAGTCGCTCGTCGCCGGGCTCGCGGCGTCCCAGGCCGAGCCGAGCGCCGTCGAGCTGGACTGGCCGGACGCCCGGGGCGGGGCCGCCGTGACCGTCCTCGTCGAGGGAACGGCTGCCCGAGGACGGGCCCTCGCCGTGCGGACGCTGATGGGCGAGCACGGGACCGCCGGGATCGCCGACGCCCCTCCCGGCTGGTGGGCGACGCCGCCCGGCGAGGACGTGCTGCTCGAGCTGCGGATCCCGCCCGCCCACGCGCACGTCGCGCTGCGGGCGATCGCCGCCCGCGGACTGCCCGCGCGCGTGCGCGGATCGATCGCCTCGGCGGTCCTGACGGTCGCCCTGCCCGCCGACGTCGGCGAGGTGGCGTTCGCGGAGTTCGTGTCGGGCCTGCGCGAGGACCTCGGCCCTCTCGGTGGCAGGCTGACCGTGCTCGCCGCTCCGCCGGAGCTCACGCACCTCCTCGACCGCTGGGGCCCGGCGAGCGCGCTGCCGCTGATGCGACGGGTCAAGGAGCGGTTCGACCCCGGCCGGAGACTCTCCCCGGGCCGGTTCGTGGGAGGGATCTGACGTGGACCTCGATCTGATCAACGACTGCGTGCACTGCGGGTTCTGCCTGCCGTCGTGTCCGACCTACGTCCTGTGGGGCGAGGAGATGGACTCCCCCCGCGGCCGGATCCACCTGATGAAGCAGCATGTCGAGGGCACCGTGCTGACCCCGGAGATGGCGGGGCACTTCGACGCCTGCCTGGGGTGCATGGCGTGCGTGACGGCCTGCCCCTCCGGGGTGCGGTACGACCGGCTGATCGAGCAGACCCGGGCCGAGGTGGAGCGCGAGCACGTCAGGGAGCCGGACGACCGGGCGCTGCGGGCGATCGTCTTCCAGCTGTTCCCCTATCCCCGGCGTCTGCGGGCGATGCGGCTGCCGCTGCGACTCAGCACGGGACTGCGCCGCAAGATCATCCCTAGGCTGGAGCGGATCAACCCGTCCCTGGCCGCGATGGCCGACCTCGCGCCTCCGGTCTCGGCGAGGGTACGGCTGCCACACAGGATCGAGGCGAAGGGCCCGCGCAGGGCCACGGTCGGAATGCTCACCGGATGCGTGCAGGGAGAGTTCTTCCCGCAGGTCAACGCGGCCACGGCCCGGGTGCTCTCGATGGAGGGCTGCGACGTGGTGATCCCGCCGTCGCAGGGCTGCTGCGGAGCGCTGTCCCTGCACTCCGGCCAGGAGGAGCAGGCCAAGCGGTTCGCCAGGCGGACGATCGCCACCTTCGAGCGAGCGGGCGTGGACACGATCGTGGTCAACGCGGCGGGGTGCGGATCGACCATGAAGGACTACGCCGAGATCCTTGAGGGCGAATGGGCGGACAGGGCGCGGGCGATCCGGACCGTCGACCTGGCGGAGTATCTCGCCGAACTCGGCCCGGTGGCCGAGCGGCATCCGCTGCCGCTCACCGTGGCCTACCACGACGCCTGCCACCTGGCCCACGCGCAGGGGATACGGTCCCAGCCCCGTGAGCTGCTCTCCGCCATCCCCGGCCTGGAGCTGAAGGAGATCTCCGAGTCGGCCATCTGCTGCGGCTCGGCGGGAACCTACAACCTCTTCCAGCCGGAGGCCGCCCGAGACCTCGGTGACCGCAAGGCGGAGCGGGTGCTCGCCACCGGCGCCGACCTGCTGGTCTCGGCCAACCCCGGCTGTACGATGCAGATCACCTCGGCCATCCGCCGCCGGGGCGCCCAGGAGATCCCCGTGGCGCACACCGCCCAGGTCCTGGACGCCTCTCTCCGAGGGCTGGGGCACGTATGACCCACACTCCCCCTGAGAGACCCGAGGTCCTAACGGTTGCGGCAGGACGCCCCGGCGCTCCGGCCGACGGGCGAGGACCCGGGGAACGAGCGGACGGGCGAGCGAGGCAGGACGGAATGGACGGGCAGCCGCCGGTCACCGCCCGTCCGGACCGCGCGAACGGGGCGGGCCCCATCGGCACGGTGCAGTCGGTCGACCGCGCGCTGGACGTGCTGGAGGCGCTGGCGAAGCAGGACGGGGAGGCCGGGCTGTCGGAGATCGCGGCCAGGACCGGCCTGCCGTACGGAACGATCCACCGGCTGCTCCGCACGCTGCTCGCGCGAGGTTACGTGCGCCAGGAGTCGGACCGCCGTTACGCGCTGGGCGGTGCGCTGGTACGGCTCGGCGGGGTGGCCGAGCGCATGGTCGGCGTCTGGGCGCAGCCGTACCTGACGAGGATGGTCGAGCTGTCCGGCGAGACGGCCAACCTGGCGGTGCTGGAGGGCGACTTCATCGTCTACGTCGCCCAGGTGCCCTCGCCGCGACGGCTGCGGATGTTCGCCGAGGTCGGCAGGCGGGTGCTGCCGCACAGCACGGCGGTGGGCAAGGTCCTGATGGCCGACCGCGCCGACGCCGAGGTGACCTCTCTGATCAGGCGGACCGGCATGCCCCGGCGAACCGCCAACACGATCACCGACCTGCCCGGCATGCTCGCCGAACTGCGGCGGGTGCGCGAGCGGGGATACGCCATGGACCTGGGCGAGGAGGAGCTCGGCGTGCACTGCCTGGCCGTGGGGGTGCGCGACGGGACCCGCACGGTCGCCGCGCTGTCGGTGTCCGGCCCGGCCGAGCGGATCAACGCCCTCGACCGGGAGGACCTCGCCGAGGGCATGCGGAGGATCGCGCACGACTTCGGGGCCGAGCTGGGACCCGGCCCCGCGTGAGGAGCGGCACACGAAAGACGGGCGGGCCAGGTCGCCGTCGTCCCCGCTAGGGCTTCGGGTTCGGCGGGGTGATGTTGAGGTTGCTGCCCTGGGGAACCGGCACCACGGAGACCTGTCCCTTCTGGATGGCCTGCCAGAGCACGGCGCCCTGCGGGCCGAGGACCTTGACGAGGTCCTTGATGGATTCGATCTCGGTGCGGACCTTGGCGTTGCGCTGGAGCTGGGCCGCGTTCTCCGCCTTCGCGGCCTGCTCGGCGGCGAGGGCGCTCACCAGCGCCTCCGGCGGCTCGGGCTTCTGGATGGTCAGGGAGATGTCCGCGCACTCGCCGACGCCCGCGTAGTTCTGGTTGCAGAAGTAGTCGGCCCCGGCCGACGCCTTGATGAACTGCCGGGCCAGCACGCCGACCCTCGACTCCCAGGCCTGCTTCACGTTCGGGTCGTTGAACAGCCCGCGCCACTCGAACTCCTGCGACGCGGCGTCCATCGCGCGGTCCAGCGGCACGCGCATGTAGATGTTGAGCATCTGCCGCCATCCCGAGGACTCGCCGTCCTCGTAGTAGGCGCCGTACTTCAGGCCGATCTTCTCGTGGAACTGCTGCAACGTCTTGCAGTCGGTGTTCAGCGTGAACGTCGCCACCCCGGAGACGGTCATCTCGACGTTGTCCTTCGAAACGACGGACAACGGCTTGGACTCGGCGTCACCCATTCCGGAGAAGTCGAAGGTCCTCTGGCCGAACGGGTAGGAATACGCCGTGTCGCCCGGGCCGAGCAGCGTTGCGCCGCTGGAGGGATTGATGCACTCCTCGAACTTGATGGGCTCAAAGATTCCGCCCGCGTAGTGCAGGACCACCTCGTCGGGCTGGGTGCTCACCCGCGTGCATCCACTGAGAACGAAGCCGGACACCACCACCGCGATGACCGCCAGCACAAAACCCTTTAACAGCCACCGTCTGCCGCCGGCCTTCTGGGCGTTCATTGACTCTCCCTTTTGCGCCGCTTCACCGAATGCGGATCCTAGTACCGCGGAACCGCGGGCAACGGGGAAAATCAGTGTGCGCGCCGGCTTCCCCGGACGCGCTTTCGAGAGGGCTTTCATGCCCTGGACCGGCACGGTTTCCGGCGACCGTCCTGATGATCACACGCGGCGACTCCCGGCTCTGCCCTGGAGGGCGCCTCCCGGCCAAGGAGCGCCACCGCTCCGCGCTCCTTGACGATCTCCGACGGGCACCGGCGGACCACCGTGCCGGGAAGCTCGGCCGATTCCCGGTTGCCCGGATCCGGGCAACCGGGAAGTGCTCACCGTGCGGGACCGGCGCCACGGGGAATGCGGCCCCCATGCGACGATCAATCCGCCGAATGACACTCCCGGCCCGCGGCCGCGCCTTCGACGGCGATGACGCCCTCACAGTAGAACGGCACGGGGTTGCTGCTGAAGAGCATCATGCCCCTGCCGTCTTGAATGGCGGTGCAACCGGTCCCCACGGTCGCCGGATTGACGTCGCCGTCGATGGTGACGCTGCTGACGCGTGGTCCCTCCAGGCACTGGTACGACCGGGGCGGGCCTGCGTGGGCGGCGGAGACGAGGGTGAACGGGACGGCGATCGCGGTGACTGCGGCGGCCAGGCCCAGGGTGGCGCGGCGGGTGCGTGAAGACATACGGGATTCCTTCTGTTGGTAGGAGGCCCCGACCCGTTGTGCAAGGGTTGGCGACATGCGTCCCAGCACTGAATGCCAACACTCCGGCACGTGAGGGTGCGGAGGCGATCATGATGGTGTCGACCAGCGGAATTCGCTGTATGTCATCAAGCCATCACAGTATGGAGTGATGCCGCCAGCTGACACGCCGCTCGTAGGCTGATCGGCTGTCAGAACCGGACGCGTCCCGGGGTTCGATCCTCAACCGCGTGGCCGCCGCCTCGCGGGCGGCCGGCCGTACCTCGGCGGAACGCCCTTCACCGGCACCCTCTCGAAAACGTGAAGGCCGGATGGAGGCGGTGGGAACCGAATGGGAGCGTGCGACGGAGTAGGGGGTGAGGGCGCGGACGCGCCCCGTGAAAGGACCCCTCCCGATGACTGGACGAAACGGGTGGTGACGTCGGCTCTCCCCCACCGGGCGGAGCTGCCCGCACCTCCCCCGACCTCCGATGACACCGCCCTGATCAGGGAGTCGCTGACGGACCCCGACAGGTTCGCCGGGCTCTTCGACCGGCACGCCGATGAGATCCACCGGTACGCGGCACGACGGCTGAACGACGTCACCACGGCCGACGACGTGACGGCCGAGACGTTCCTCGTGGCTTTCCGGAAGAGAACCCGATACGACCTCACCAGGAGCGACGCCAGACCCTGGCTGTACGGCATCGCCTCCAAACTGATCTCCGGCCACCGCAGGGCCGAGATCCGCAGGCTCAAGGCACTCGCCCGGCAGGCCCCGGAACGGGCGGCCGAGTTCGAGGATCGCAGCGCCGAACGTCTCACCGCCGCCCGGCTCCGTCCCGCGCTGGCCGCCGCGCTCGCCGGGCTCGGCTCCGCAGAGCGGGACCTGCTCCTGTTGGTGGCCTGGGCCGACCTGACCTACGAGGAGGCCGCACAGGCCCTCGGCATTCCGATCGGGACCGTACGGTCCCGGCTCTCCCGCACCCGAACCAAGATCCGCCGCTCCCTGGAGTCGCACGCATGAACCACGATGAGATCCAGTTGGTGGCGGAGATCCGCCCGGACGCGCCTCCGTACGAGCAGGAGGCGAAGGCCGCGGCCCGGCGGGGGCTGGTCGCGGCCGCGAGGCCGAAGACGGTGAAGGCGATCTGGCGCAGGCCGTACTCGATGGTGCTGGCCGGAGCGCTCGCGGTGGCGGTCGGCGCGACCGCGGTCACGCTCGCGCGGACCCCGGGCGCCGGGCCTTCGGGAAAGGCCGAGGAGGTCGTGGTGACGATGCCGAGGATCGTCAACCTGTCGGCGAGCGAGGTGCTCGACAGGGCCGCGAAAGCCGCCTCCAGGACCGACCTCGCCCCGCGGGACGACCAGTTCATCAAGGTCGAGTCGCAGACGATGTACGGCTCCTTCGGCGGCGGAGCCGTCAACGGCGAGACGGGTGCGACCAGCGAGGAGACCCGCTACCTCTACCGGACCAAGCGGGTCATCTGGCAGTCGGCGGACGGCACCAGGGACGGCGCGCTGACGATCGAATACCTGAAGCCCAAGGCGTATCCGGGCTGGCCCATCCCCGAGCAGGCCTACGAGGACACCGGCACGGCGGAGCTTCCGCTGCCCATCTGCGGGGGAAAGATCCCCGACTACATGCGGACCGACTACGCGAGCCTGAAGAACCTTCCCTCCGACGCCGACGGGATGCGCGCCCACCTCTACACCGGCGACCGCGGCGGCGGCTCCAAGGACGGGGCGGCCTTCACCGCGGCGGGTGACATGCTCAGGGAGACCTACATGCCCCCGGCGCAGCGGGCCGCGCTGTTCAAGGCCGTGGGCACGATCCCCGGGGTCGGCGTCATCGAGACCGCCGAGGACGCGGCGGGGCGCAAGGGCATCGGCGTGGGCCGGGCCGGCCTGGACGGTGTCCGGCAGGATCTGATCTTCGATCCGAAGACCTACGAGTTGCTCGGCGAGCGCGGGATCGTGGTGGACGAGAAGGCCGCCAAGTCTCCCGTGGGGAGCCTGGTCGCCTCGACCGCCCAGCTCTCGGTCACCGTGGCCGACGAGGCTCCCGCGTTCAAGGACAAGAACGGGACCACCAGCGGCTGCGGCTGATCGCTCAAGGACGGCGTCACCGCCGGTCAGCCGGAGGCGGTGACGTCACCGGCCGAGGACGATGCCACCGCCGCCGGACGTTCGGGGCGGAGGCGCCACCGGCCGGAGCCGATCCCTCGGAAAATCGCGCCGTCGGCGCTGCATGTCGTTCGGGCATGTCGTTCGGGCGTGGCCGGTCAGTCGTGGATCCGGTGGATCGGTGATCCGTCGGCCGAGCAGCGCACCTCGACCTTGGTCTCCGCCTCGTCCGACTCGAACTCGACGCGGGCCCTGCCGGCCGGTCCCCGTTCGACCTTGTCCACGTGGAAGCCCTGCGCCGGACTCCACGCCCGGAGCGTGACCAGGCCGTCCTCGCATCGGGCGATCACATTCCCGCCCGCCGTGTCGATCACCCCGCTCCTGCCGGCCACCGGCTCGGCGGGCGGGGGCGTGGAAGCGGACGGAGACGGGGACGGGGACGTCGGGGTCGCGGCGGCCTGCGGCGTGGTGCGCGCGAGGGCCTCGTCGATCTCGGCCGGGGAGCGCGGGCGGAGGGCGGAGGTCGTCAGCGGCTCGCCGAGCAGGCCGATCACCGTCACTCCCGCTCCGGTGGCGATGAGTCCGGTGATCAGCCATCCGGCCACGACAAGGGGGAGACGCCTGCGCATGCGCCCACTTTCCCACCGCGAACACTAAGCCAGGGTTAAGGTGGAGATAATGCACTTTTGGCGCAGGTCAAGACGGTACTAACGTGGCGGCAAATGTCCAATGTGCTGCTCATCGAAGATGATGCCGCGATCCGTGCCTCGCTGACGCGGGGGCTGCGGGAGCGTGGCCATGCCGTGTCCTCCGCCTCCGCCGCTCTCGACGGCCTGCGGCTGGCCGTCGAAGAACGTCCCGACCTCATCGTGCTCGACCTGGGCCTGCCCGACATGGACGGCCTGGACCTGCTGCGCATGCTCCGCGCGGTGAGCCGGATCCCGGTGATCGTGGCGACCGCGCGGGACGGCGAGGCGGAGATGGTCACGTTGCTGGACGCCGGGGCCGACGACTACGTGATCAAACCGTTCGGTTCCACCCAGCTCGACGCCCGGATCCGGGCCGTGCTCCGGCGGGCGGGCGAGAGCCGCGCCGACAGCTCGGTCACCGTCGGCGGCCTGCGGGTGGATCCCCGTACCCGGGAGGCGACCCTGGACGGGGTGCCGCTCGATCTCAGCCCGAAGGAGTTCGATCTCCTTCACTACCTGGCCGCCCGGCCGGGCGAGGTGATCACCAAGCGCGAGCTGCTCACCCACGTCTGGCAGATCCCGTACGGCGGGGCCGACAAGACCGTGGACGTCCATCTCTCCTGGCTCCGCCGCAAAATGGGTGAGACGTCCTCCGACCCCCGCTACCTGCAGACCGTACGGGGCGTCGGCATCAGACTGGCCGCGCCGGCATGAGGCGCTGGCTGGCCCTGCTGGTCGCGGCTACCACCTCCCTCGTCCTCGTCGCCCTGCTGGTCCCGCTCGCGCTGCTGGTCCGTACGGTGGCCGAGAGCGGGGTGGTGAGCGAGGCGGGCGCCGAAGCCGACTCGGTGGCGGTGGCGGTGGGAACGGTGGACGCCGACACCCTGCGGCTCACCGCCGAGCGTGCCGCGCACCCGGTCACGATCTTCCTTCCCGACGGCCAGGTGATCGGCGTGCCCGCTCCCCGGTCCGCCGCCGTCGAGCTGGCGTCCCGCGGTCACAGCGTCACCGCCGCGGTCGCCGGCGGGCGGGAGATCCTGGTCGCGGTCCAGGGGGCGCCGGGAGGCACCGCCGTGGTCCGGGTGTTCCTGGACGACGCCGAGCTGACCCGGGGCGTGCCCCGGGTGTGGGCCGGGCTGGCGGCGCTCGGCCTGGTCCTGGTCGGGCTGGGCATCCTGGTCGGCGACCGGCTCGCCCGCGCGCTGATCAGGCCGATCATGTCGCTGGCGGGAGTGTCGCACCGGCTCGCGGCCGGCGACCTGTCCGCCAGGACGGTGCCCGAGGGGCCGCCGGAGGTCCACGCGGTGGGTCTCGCCCTGAACCACCTCGCCGGACGCATCACCGGCCTGCTCGCCGAGGAACGCGAGAACGTGGCCGACCTGTCCCACCGGCTGCGCACCCCGCTGACCGCCCTGCGGCTGGAGACCGAGTCCCTCGAAGACCCGGAGGAGGCCGCCAGGATCGAGGCCCGGGTGGACGCCCTGGAACGAGCCGTCACCTCGGTGATCACCGAGGCCAGGCAGCGGGCGCGGGATCGGGCCGAGTGTGACGCGGTGACGGTGACCGGTGCCCGGGTGGCGTTCTGGTCGGTGCTCGCCGAGGATCAGGCGCGGCACTTCACGCTCCATCTGTCCCCCGGCCCGCTCCTGGTCGCGGTCGCCGCCGACGAGCTCGCCGCGTGTGTGGACGCGCTGCTCGGCAACGTGTTCGCGCACACGCCCGAGGGGGTCCCGTTCTCCGTACGGCTGGAGCCCGCCCCCGGCGGCGCGCTGCTGACCGTCTCCGACGCCGGGCCGGGCTTCGCCACGCACGCCTCCCTGGAACGCGGTGAGAGCGGGGCCGGATCGACCGGGCTCGGCCTCGACATCGCCCGCCGCACCGCGGAGTCGTCGGGCGGCTCCCTGTCCCTCCGGAGCTCCCCGGAGGGCGGCGCAAGCGTGATTCTGTTCTTAGCGGAGGCTTAGCGCGCCCCTATCGTGATCGCGGCGAACCTGGATCCATGAGACAGATCACCAGAATGACCATCGCGACCATCGGAACCGCGGCCCTCCTGACCGGCTCGGGCGGCGTCGCCCTCGCCGCGCACCAGTCGGCCACCACGACGGCCACCGCCCGGACCACCGCCGCGACCACCGTCACGACCACGACCGTGGCCGCGCCGGCCTCCGCGGCGGCCATCTCCTACAGCAGGGCCCTGCAGATCGCCAAGAAGCGCGTCCCCGGCGCGCGCGTGACCAAGGCCGAGCGCGAGGTGGAGCACGGCCACCGCACCTGGAAGTTCGAACTGCGCAAGGGCGGATGGGAGTACGACGTCTACGTGTCGACAAAGACCGGAAAGATCATCAAGTTCAAGAGCGATCACGACGACAGCGGCCGTCACAGCGGCCGCGACGACAGCGGCCACCACGGCGGCGGCCACGACTGATCGGCGGTAGCGGGCCGATCAGCAGCCCGTGAGCGTTCCCCGCGGGGCGTTCTCGACCGGGTGTCCTTGGTCGGGTGTTCTTGACCGGGCGTGCCGCAGGGCACCCTCGATCGGCGGTCCTTGAACGTCCTCCGCGGGGCGTTCCCGATCAGCAGGCCTTGAACGTCCTTCGCGGGGCGTTCTCGATCAGCAGGCCTTGAGCACTTTCTGCATGGCGTCCTTCTCCGCGGACGTCACCCACAGGTCGTACTTGACCTTCACCTCGATCTGACGCTCGACATAGGTGCACCGGTAGGCGCGGCGCGGCGGCAGCCAGGTCGCCGCGTCACCGGCGCCCTTCTGGCTGTTCAGCGGCCCGTCCACGGCCATCAGGTTCAGCGGGTCGTTGGCCAGTTCTCGGCGCTTGGTCTCCGACCACTGCTGGGCGCCCTTCTGCCAGGCGTCGGCGAGCGCGATCACATGGTCGATCTGCACCGCCATGCTGGACGTCTGGCCGCGCTCGAACTTGATGGTCTTACCGCTGTACGGATCATTCAGGACGCCGCTCAGCACGATGCACTCCTTGGCGCCCTTCTTGAAGGTCTCATCCGTCAGGTCGCGCTTGAGAATGTCGTTGCGGGTGTCGCAGCCGTTGTGGTCGACGTCGCTCCACGCGGGCCCGAATTTGTCCCGGTCGTACCCGGTCATCGGGGCACGACCCTTGACCTGCAATTCGTTCAGTTCCCTGAGACCCGCCTCAGCGGACTGTGCCCCGCCTTCGTTACCGGGGGGCTGCTTGCCGAGCTCTCCCCCCGTGAGACCACAGCCTGCCAACGTGAACATGATCGTCGTGACGACCACACCTCGTCTCAGCGCAGTCCGCACCTTGCCACCCTTCACGCATAATCACTACCTCTGAGGTGGCAAATTACCCTAGAAAGCGTTCTTAACCTTAAAAGCCTCACCCAGTCTTTCCGGGAATGGGCGAGCCGTGACACCGCTAATCAGTCTCTCAGCGCCATGCGCGGCATATCACCACGTCAGCCGCCCTATCGAAAGGCGGTTTTCCGCTCGCGGTCGATTATCCGCTGCGCGATGAACTTCGCCCGTGAGGCACGCGCTCCGGGAGGGCGACGGCGCGCCCCTTCGAAGGCGCGCGTCTCCGGAGGGGTGGGGCGGTGCAGGCATGACCGCCTCGTGTCGGTCGGCGCCGGGTTCGGAAGCGCCGGCCCCAGCAAGCCGATCACGGCGGCCACCGCATGCGGCTCAGGTGATCAGAATGCCGCCGTCCACCGGGATCACCGCTCCCGTCACATAGGACGAGGCGTCGGAGGCAAGGAAGATCGCCACCGCCGCGAGCTCGGACGGGTCACCGGGGCGCTTCATCAGCACCCGGTGTTCGAGCTGCCAGGCCATGTAGCTCTCCGCGTACTGCTCGGTCATCTCCGAGGCGAAGAAGCCCGGCTCGACGCAGTTGACGCGGATGCCGCGCCGTCCCGTCCACTGCTGGGCCAGGTCGCGGGTGAGCCCGACGACCCCCGCCTTGGAAGCGCTGTAGGCGGCCTGGGGCAGACCGGCGGTGGTCTCGCCCAGGATGCTGCCGACGTTGACGATCGACGAGCCGGGCCTCATGACCTTGGCGCAGGCCTGTGCCATCCAGTAGGTGCCGTACAGGTTGATCTCGACGACCTGACGGAACTGGTCGGGAGTCTCCTTGAGCGCGGGCACCGCCGTACCGACACCCGCGTTGTTGATCAGAACGTCCACCGCGCCCAGCTCGGCGACCGCCGCCTCGACCAGCGCCTGGCAGTCCTCGGGCTTGGTGACGTCGGTGACGACCGCCACGCACCGCCTGCCGGTCTGCTCGACCAGCGCCCTGGTCTCCTCCAGGCGGTCCTTCCGGCGCGCACCGATCACGATGTCAGCGCCCGCCTCGGCCAGGCCTCTCGCGAACGTGACGCCGAGCCCCGAGGAGGCCCCGGTGACAATGGCGACCTTGCCGTCCAACCGGAATCGGTCCAGCATCCGGATTCTCCTTCGCCCGAGAACACACCGGAACAGATTCTAGAGCTGAAGAACAACACCGCCCGCGGGGGGATCCCCCACGGGCGGTGTCCTGTCGCGGGACGCCGAGCGGCGAAGAAGGCGACGCTCGGGCCGGTTCTCACGGCCCGGCGAGCCACACGGCCAGGGCTACAGGCCGTACTCCTTGGTGATGCGCTCGTGCCGCTCCACCTCGAGGCCGACGGCCTTGGCGAGTTCGAGCCAGGCCAGCGGGTGCACCCAGCGCTCGGTGGCGTCGTCCAGGAGCGCGTCCACCTCGACCGGGCCGACGTCCGGCGGGACCGCGATCCAGCCGAACACACCGGGCAGCGGCTCGCCCGAGGTGGGGTGGGTCACCCTGTAGTTGTCGTCGCTGTAGACCCACATCGGCCAGCCGCGCTCCGCCAGGACCTCGTTGAACTCGGTCCAGTCGGCCTCGCTGGGAGCGGCGCCGTCGAAGAACCAGCTGGTGTAGCCGCCGGGGCGGAGCATGCTGACCGCGGCGAAGGGCGGGACGAAGTTCTCCTGCTCGGCCGGGCTCTCCGGGATCGGCTCCAGCAGCTGCGGCTCGAAGACGACCAGGTCGCCCGCGTTGTAGTCCATGCCGGGAGGCTGCGGAATGGCCAGGCGCGCCGTCGCGGGGCCGGTGCGCAGGCTGATGACCTGACGCTGGGTGCCGTCGGGCGCGGGGAGGATGAGGCGCACCAGGCCCATCTCCTCCTCGATCGGCCCCTCGGTGGACTGCAGCGGCATGCCGACCTTGGCGGCGCCCAGGCGGACGGTCTCCCAGTCTTCGGCGGCCGTCGCCATGGTGATCATCCGCCAGATGTCCTCGCCCTGGATGTCCTCGGAGTCGAGGACGTCACGCAGGATGGCGGCACCCTTGGCGTTGTCGTCGGTCTGCTGCACCGCCGCGGACCACAGGCGGCTCGCCTCGATGCCCGCACCGGCGGCGACCGCCGCCTCACCCTCGGCCGCGGCCTGCTCCCAGCGCTCCCGCGCGCGGTGCAGACGCCCGAGGGCCAGGTGACGCTGAGCGTCGGGGAGCCGCTCGGCCATCTGCTCCAGGCGCTCGTCCTGGCGGGCCTCGATCAGCAGGCCCGTGAGGTAGGAGACGTCCTGCGGATCCGCGGTCTCGATCGCACCGGACTCGACCAGCATGGTCCAGTAGATGTCGGCGCCCTTGGCCGGGTAGCCGAGGAACCCCAGCGTGGTGGTGTGCCTGCGGGTGGCCTCCAGGTCACGGCCGGACAGGGGGGTCAACCATCCCACCCACCGCTCGGGGTCGGCGTTGAACCCGTCGGAGGCGTCGAAGGCACCGACCAGGTCGGCCTGCGGGCTGGGGGCCTTGGGCAGTTCGACCTTGTCCGCGGCGGTGCGCAGAGCCGCGATCCGCTCGGCGACGTCTCCGGGCTCCTTGAGCTCACCGGCCGCCGACTCGGCGATGTCGGCCAGCAACCGGGCCTGCCAGGCGCCCTGACGGGCGATGGCCAGGTCGCCGGCGACGAGCGTGAGCTCGACCCGCGCGCGGTAGCCGCCCATCATGGCGAAGTAGTCGATCCACTGCTTGAGCACCCTGCCGAGCTGCCAGGTGTTGGTGATCTGAGCGGTTCCCGCGAGCGCGCGGATGGCGTGCGCCCACTCGACCCAGACACGCGGGTGGTCGCCGACCACGTCGAGGTCGGGCAGAGCGTCGACGGACTCCTGCACCCGGCCCAGGGTGGCGAGCACGAGCGCGCGAAGCACGCCCTCCCTGTGCGCCTTGGCCACCGGGTCATCGGGCTTGAACCCGGTCGCGGCGTCGAGCGCGGTGAGCGCGTCCTCCGCGCGGCCGGCGGCGAGCAGCGCGCGGGCCGAGGCGGCCCCCAGCTCCCAGCTCGCCTCACGGCCCGCACCGCCCAGCTCCGCCACCGCCGCCTCGGCGTGGATGACGGCCTCGTTGACGCGGCCCGCGTCCACCAACGCCGCGACGTACTGCTCGGCGACGGCGGCGAAGGCCAGCGAGTCGGGCTCGATGTCGACCGCGGCGAGGAGCGCGAGCCGCTTGTCCGCGTAGCCGGGTCCGTCGGCGTTCGTCTGGGCGACGGTCAGCGCCACGAGGGCACCGAGCGCCGCCGGACATTCACGGACGTCGTCGCGCTTGGCGAACTCGACCAGCGTCTCCGCGTCGGCGATCGCCACCGCCCCCTGCGCACGATCGCCGACGCGGCCGATCAGATGCCAGTAGCGGGCGTAGAACTCAAGCCATGGCAGTTCGAGGTTCTCCGCCTGCTGCGCGATGGCGGGCGCGAGCACGTCGAGCTGTGAGTATCGGCCCTCCAGCGCCTGCGCGGGCACATCTCCGATCGCCATAGCCAGACCGGTGTTTCCTGCTTCGTGCAGTTGCCGCTGGGTGTCGCCAACCCAGGCCCAGATGTCCACGTCCATGAGACGTCAGTCTGCCAGGTAGTCGAGCATGCCCCAAACGACTGCTCGACTACCTCACCTTGATGGGTGATTCGACTGGTTCGACCGAGCCCGTCTCGTCACGTTCCTCCGGTATGGAGACCCCGGCTCTGCCCTCCGGAAGAAACGGGCGACGGTCACGCACGGTGTTTGGTACGGTACTGACTGCCCGAGCGGCGGAAGGCCGGGTCACCGGACCTGCCGCCCGAGACCACCGGCCTCACAGATCGAGGTCTCCCGAGGCGACCAGAACCGCCGGGCCCGCGAGATAGCTCGTGTGCTCGTCGAGGGTGACGGTGACGGTGCCGCCCAGCACCTCGACCGCCCAGGTGCCGGTGCTCTCCCCCGCCTGGTGCGCGGCCGCCACGGCCGAGGCGACCGCTCCGGTGCCACAGGATCGCGTCTCACCGGCGCCCCGCTCGAAGACCCGCATCACGACCCGGCGCGGCCCCACCGGATTGAGCAGCTCGATGTTGACCCCCGAGGGGAACCTCTCAGGGTCGAACACGGGCTGGTGACCCAGGTCGAGCTGGGCCACCGGATCGCCGATGACACAGGCCAGATGGGGGTTGCCCATGTCGACGTGGAGTCCTTCGTACTCACGTCCGGACACGCTCGTCCGGCTCGAACCCAGCACCCGGGGCAGACCCATCTCCACGCTCACGTCACCGGTCTCGGCGAGCCGCACACGCTTGACCCCTCCACGGGTGGCCACGCCGAACTCACCCGCGGCGGCCAGCCCCGTGTCCACCAGGTAACGAGCGAAGACCCGCGTCCCGTTACCGCACATCTCCGCGACGCCGCCGTCGGCGTTGCGATAGTCCATGAACCACTCGGCGTCACCCGCCTGGTCGGCCACCTCGGGACTGCGCTTCGTCCGCATCACGTGCAGCACGCCGTCGGCGCCGATCCCCGCACGCCGGTCGCACATCGCCGCCACGAGCGTCGCGGACAGTTCCAGTTCGCCTTCGGGGTCGGGAAGGATCACGAAGTCGTTCTCGGTGCCATGTCCCTTTGCAAATCTCATCCCTCAACTCTATCCACGCCGCCGATCGCCTCTCCGGCGTGGACGCCCGCCCTCGTCGCACCGGGCGGGCGGGGATCCGAACCTCCCGGAGCCCTCGGTGCGGGGAGCCGTCAGCGCCGGCGAAGCCACCGAGGGCGCGGGGTCACCGAGGGCGGGGGGGTCGCCGGGGTCGCCGGGGTCGCCGGGGTCGCCGGGGTCGCCGGGGTCGCCGGGGTCGCCGGGGTCGCCGGAGGTCAACGCCCGCCGGGTCCTCGCCGGTTCAGATCACCGGCGCACCGCGGCGAGCGCCCGGTCAAGGAGGCCGGGAGCCTGCTGGGGAAGCCAGATCACCCGAGGGTCGCGGCGGAACCACGACTCCTGACGGCGGACGAACCTGCGCGTCGCCCGGATCGTCTCCTCCCTGGCCTGCTCCTCGGTCCACTCGCCGTCGAGGAACCGCAGGACCTGGGCGTAGCCGAGGGCGCGGCTGGCCGTACGGCTTCCGGCGAGCCCCTGTGCGGACAGGCGCCGGACCTCCTCCACCAGCCCGGCCTCCCACATGCGTTCCACCCGCGCCTCGACCCGGGCGTCCAGCACCTCTCTCGGCACCTCCACCCCCAGTTGCACGCTGTCGTAGACGGCGTCGTAGGACGGCATCGTGGCCGAGAACGGCCGCCCGGAGAACTCGATGACCTCCAGCGCTCGGACGATCTTGCGGCCGTTGCTCGGCAGGATCGTCTCGGCGGCCTTCGGATCACGCTCCCTGAGCCGCTCGTACAGGACGGCCGTGCCCTCGCGCTCCAGCTCCGCCTCCAACCGGGCGCGGATCTCCGGATCGGTGCCGGGAAACTCCAGATCGTCGAGTGCGGCCCGCACGTACAGCCCGGACCCGCCGACCAGGATGGGCACGATCTCCTTGGCCAGCATGGCGTCCATCAGCGGACGGACCAGCGCCTGGTACTCGGCCACGCTCGCGTCCTTGGTCACGTCCCAGATGTCGAGAAGGTGGTGGGGAACCCCGCGCCGTTCCGTCATCGACAGCTTCGCCGTCCCGATGTCCATTCCCCGGTAAAGCTGCATGGAGTCGGCGTTGATGACCTCGCCCCCCAGTTCGAGGGCGAGATCCACGGCGAGGTCGGACTTTCCGGCCGCGGTGGGTCCGATGACGGCGATGACTGGTAGTTGACGCACGGGGACAAGTGTGCCAACTCGCCGGGGTGCGAACGCCGGTTCGGCGTTCGGGGGGCGATCCCGGCGCTCGAAAGTTCTCGAAATTTTTGGGAGGCGCCGGGACGCGAGGTCAGTCCCAGTCGAGCGTCGGCTGCAGGTAGCCCTCCATGGTCAGCAGCCACCGCTTGGACTCCACACCCTCGCCCCCGCTGAACCCACCGAGCCCGTTTCCCGCGATCACCCGATGGCACGGCACGATGACGGGGATGGGATTGGCTCCCATGATCGATCCGATGGCCCGCGCGGGCACGCCCGTCTGACTGCGAGCGGCCAGTTCGCCGTAGGTCACGGCCTTGCCGTAGGGGACCGTCTCGTGCAGCGTGCCCAGCACCCGGCGCTGCACGGGCGAGGTCAGCCGCCAGTCCACCGGGACGCTGAAGGTCCGCAACCTGCCCGCGTAGTAGTCGCCGAGCTCACCGAGCACGGCGGCCGTCCTGCCGGGATCGTCCACCTCGGCCAGGTCGAGCTGCTCCAGCACGCGGGCCCTGACCCTGCCCCCGTCGCCCCAGCCGCCCCGGTGGCCCCAGCCGACGCTCGCCACGCCCTCCTCAGTGACGGCGACGAACATGTCTCCCAGCTGCGTGGGGACGCTCCCGAACGCCACTGTTCCTGTCATGTGAGATGTGTCCCTTCGGATCTCGTCGCTCTCGGCCCCCGGCCGTGTTCCCGCCTTCTCACCGTAACCACTCGGCCGGCAGGCGGCGGACGGCGGCGTCCTCATGCGCGCGGGCCATGCCATACGGGAGGCGTACCGCTCCTCCCGAACCCGGCGGCGCCCGCGTGCGCACGGGCCGTGCGGATGACCGGATCCGTTCGGGACTGCGAGGTCTTCGATCGCTCAACGATCTCCAACGTCCCCGTGGCCGAGGGGCCTCCCGGCCCGCTTCCGGGGGCGTTTCCGGCGGGCTCCGGTGGGTGCGAGCTCACTCCGTCCAGCGAACGGCGAAGTAGCCGACCCCGTAGGGGGCGTCGTCGTAGAGGACCTCGCCGTTGAGGGAGCCCCCGGTTCCGGCGAGGACCTCCAGGGCCGCGCGGCCCGCGAACCACAGCTCGGCGGCCTCCGCGGGGTCGAACTCCAGAACCTCGCCCCGCGCGAGTGCCTTGACGGCCGCCTCGTTGAGAGGCCGTGCGCGAGGGTCCAGGAACCCCGGGGACTTCTCGGTGAGGCGGGCCGAGCCGTCGGCCATGACCAGCATCGCCACGCGTCCGGCCAGGTCCGCCAGCCGCCCGCCGAGCGCGGCGCAGTTTTGCGAGGTGGCGTCGAAGGGGATCGCGTGGAACTCCGCGGCGGCCAGGTTCGTCCTTTCGAGGAGCCAGCGGCCGATCGACAGGGAGAGCGGCAGGACTGGCTCGCCCTCGCCGGTCCGCACGTCGACGCCCCAGGGCGCCAGGGTCCCCGCGGCGTCGGCGCCGTAGGCCCCGGCCCGATCGGCGCCGCCGACCACCACGATCACGTCGGGCTCGGCGTCCCGCAGGGCACTCACCGCCGACGCACAGGCCGCCCGGAGATCGTCGAGCTCCCCGGCGGCGGCGCCGGCCAGCTCGGGGACCAGCAACGGAGGGTGCGGGCACACGGCCGCGGCGACAAGCACCTCGCCAGACTAACGGAGGCCGCCCGCCTCACGACCGCGAGGACGCCGGGGCACGGTGGAGAAGCCCGTGTCCCGGCGTCACAGGCGGGCCGTTCGAAACGGGGTCAGTATCCGGAGACGGGCCCCTGGGGCGCGACGTAACCGGTGTCGCCGTCGGAGCGCGGGTCGGTCTGCTCTCCCGGCGGCTGTTGCTGCGGGCTGCTCTGCGATTCCTTCGCCGGCTTGTCGGTCGCGGGTTTGTCAGCCGTGGACGTGCCGCCGGAGCCGCCGTTGCCCGCGCCCGTGTCGGCACCGGTTCCGGTTCCGGTTCCGGTTCCGGCGTCGGTGCCGCCGCCGGTGCCCGTGTCCGTGCCGGTGCCCGCACCGGCGTCCGCGCTCGACGCGCCGTCCTGATCTGACGGGTCGTCCGCCGCCCCTTCCGAGCTCTCGCCCGATTCGGGGTTCTGCTGGGCCTCCGGGGGGTTCTCCGGCGACTGTGACACCGAGACGCCGCCGGAGCCGGTCGGCGTGTCTTCGGCACCGCCGAGCACGACGTAGACGATGCCTCCGCCCAGGATGGCGGCGCCGAGGACGGAGAAAGCGGCTATGGCCAGGCCGTTTCTCCCTTTCTTCCGGCGTGAACGGGGCTCACCTGTGGGGCCGGTGATGACCTCCGTCTGTCCGACGGGACCGTTGAACGCCTCAGGACGAGGAATGTTGAACGTTCCGGGATGGGGACCGTTGAACGTCTCAGGACGAGGGCCGTTGGACGTTCCGGGGTGGGGACCGTTGAACGTCTCAGGACGAGGGCCGTTGGACGTTCCGGGGTGGGGACCGTTGAACGTCTCAGGACGAGGGCCGTTGGACGTTCCGGGGTGGGGACCGTTGAACGTCTCAGGACGAGGGCCGTTGAACGTCTCAGGACGAGGATTGTTGAACGTTTCGGGATGGGGACCGTTGTGTGCTTCGGGCTCTCTTGGACGGCCCGAAGCCGGAGGGACGTGCATGGGAACAACTCCCTGCGGTTCTCGAGGGGAAACCTCCACGGCTTCCGAGGGTGCGGAACCACATTAGCCACAGCGGGGAAATGCTCGCGCAACAATCACGGACGAATTACGAGTTACTACGCATTGAGGGATCTTTGCGATCTTCATCGACATCCGCCCTGGCAGTAGCGGTGGAGATCACCTGAAGCACCGATTTCCGCAGGGCACCCGAGGTCTCGCCTCCCGAATTCATCCGGCTCCGAATGCGCTTCCCGCCCCCGAATTACTCAAGATCGAAATTGTCCGGAACATTCAGATCATCAGGAGGGAACGGAGCAGCCGGAGGCCTCCGGAAGCGGGGCGGGACGGCCGACGGAGGGCATGCCGAGCATGACTCCGGGGCCCCCGGTCGCCGGGACGCCCTGCCGGGCCTCCCACGCGTCGCCCGCGCGCGTACGGCGGAGCTTCAGGGCGGGGCCGTCGGCCACCAGGTGGTGAGGCGCCGCATAGGTCACCTCGACACTCACCACGTCGCCGGGACGCGGAACCTCGGTCTCCGGAGCGCCGCCCCGCAGGTTCGGCACGAAGTGGACCAGGCGGTTGTCGGCGGCACGGCCGGACATCCGGTGGGTCGCCCCGTCCTTGCGGCCCTCGCCCTCGGCCACCAGCACCTCAAGCGCGCGGCCGACCTGCTTCTTGTTCTCCGACCAGGCGATCTCGGTCTGCAGGGCGACGAGCCGCTCGTAGCGCTCCTGCACGACCTCCTTGGGGATCTGGTCGTCCATGGTGGCGGCGGGGGTGCCCGGCCGGATGGAGTACTGGAACGTGAACGCGTTGGCGAACCGCGACTCGCGCACCACGTCGAGGGTGCTCTGGAAGTCTTCCTCGGTCTCGCCGGGGAAGCCCACGATGATGTCGGTGGAGATGGCCGCGTCCGGCATGGCCGCGCGGACCCGCTCGATGATGCCCAGGTAGCGCTCGGCCCGGTAGGAGCGGCGCATCGCCTTGAGGATCCGGTCGGATCCGGACTGCAGCGGCATGTGGAGCTGGTGCATCACGTTGGGCGTCTCGGCCATGGCCGCGATGACGTCGTCGGTGAACGCGGCCGGGTGCGGGCTGGTGAAGCGGACCCGCTCCAGGCCCTCGATGGTGCCGCAGGCCCGCAGCAGCTTGCCGAAGGCGAGCTTGTCGCCGAACTCCACGCCGTAGGTGTTGACGTTCTGGCCGAGGAGGGTGACTTCGAGCACACCCTGGTCGACCAGGGTCCGCACCTCGTTGAGGACGTCGCCGGGGCGGCGGTCCTTCTCCTTGCCGCGCAGCGCCGGCACGATGCAGAACGTGCAGGTGTTGTTGCATCCGACCGACACCGACACCCACGCGGCGTAGGCGGACTCGCGCTTGGTCGGCAGCGTGCTCGGGAAGGTCTCCAGGGATTCCTTGATCTCGACCTGGGCCTCCTGCTGGATGCGCGCGCGCTCCAGCAGCACCGGCAGCGAGCCGATGTTGTGGGTGCCGAACACCACGTCCACCCAGGGCGCCTTACGGACGATCTCCCCCTGGTCCTTCTGCGCCAGACAGCCGCCCACGGCGATCTGCATGCCCGGGTTGCTCATCTTAGAGGGACGCAGGTGCCCGAGATTGCCGTAGAGCTTGTTGTCGGCGTTCTCCCGCACGGCACAGGTGTTGAACACGACCACGTCGGCCGTCTCCCCCTGGGCGGCCGGAACGTATCCGGCGTTTTCCAGCAGGCCCGACAGGCGCTCGGAGTCGTGCACGTTCATCTGGCACCCGTAGGTACGAACCTCGTACGTGCGGGCGCTCTCCACGGTGACAGTCATCTCAAGACAAGGGTAGGCGCTCCGCCGACCTTCGGGTACGGCCCGGTGTCCTCCGCCCCGGGGGCGACGAACCGGGCCACGCGCCGAGGATTTCGCCCGGCCGGAACTCCGGGGCCGCACGCGGGGGGGCCGACGGCCCCGACTCACAGGAAACTCACAGGGGCGGCGGTGCGCCCGGGGCCTCGAAGCCCGCTGCGATCGGCTCCCGCCGTCGTGTCCGGACCGTTCGCACCCACCCGTCCCAGGCCTGTCGGCCGGGGCCGGAGGGCCGGGAGGCGAGGAGGCCGTGATCTGATCGGTACCGCAGGGTTAGCCCCAGGTGGCCTGACAGAATTACGTTGTCCACCATGACGCAGAACGGGGACAAGACGCCTCTGGTCGTTCTAGAGGATGTCAACAAGCATTTCGGCAGCCTGCATGTCCTTCGCGACATCAATCTGACGATCTCCCGGGGCGAGGTCCTCGTCGTCATCGGTCCTTCCGGCGGCGGCAAGTCGACCCTGTGCCGGACGATCAACCGGCTGGAGACGATCGATCAGGGGACGATCACTTTCGACGGGCAGCCGCTCGCGGTGGAGGGCAAGACCCTGGCCAAGCTCAGGTCCGAGGTCGGGATGGTGTTCCAGTCCTTCAACCTGTTCGCGCACAAGACGATCCTTGAGAACGTCACACTCGGACCGATCAAGGTCCGTGGCATCGCCAAGGACGAGGCCGAGCGGCGGGGCATGGAACTCCTGGAGCGGGTCGGCATCGGCGCCCAGGCCTCCAAGTATCCCGCGCAGCTTTCGGGAGGCCAGCAGCAGCGCGTGGCCATCGCCCGCGCCCTGGCCATGGATCCCAAGATGATCCTGTTCGACGAGCCGACCTCCGCGCTGGACCCGGAGATGGTCCAGGAGGTCCTCGATGTCATGATCGGCCTCGCCCAGGAGGGTATGACGATGATGGTCGTCACCCACGAGATGGGCTTCGCCCGCCGCGCGGCGAACCGCGTGGTGTTCATGGCCGAGGGCCAGATCGTGGAGGAGAACACTCCCGAGGAGTTCTTCACCAACGCCCGGACGGATCGGGCCAAGGATTTCCTTTCCAAGATCCTCACCCACTGAAGCTCTACAGCCGGCACACCCCAATAGAGAAGAAGAGGTAACGGAACATGCGAGTATTACGTGTTGGCGTGGCGCTGGCGGCTGCGAGCGCGCTCGCTTTGGGCCTCACGGCTTGTGGTGGCGAGGAGAGCTACGCCACCGTCGCCGACAAGGTGAAGGGTGCCAAGAAGATTGTCGTCGGCACCAAGTGGGACCAGCCGGGCCTCGGCCTGAAGAAGGGTGCGGAGCCCGAGGGCTTCGACGTCGACGTCGCCAAGTATGTCGTCAAGGAGCTCGGCGGCGGTGAGAACGTCGAGATCGAGTGGAAGGAGTCCGCCTCCTCCAACCGTGAGCCCTTCCTCGCCAACGGCACCGTGGACATCATCTTCGCGAGCTACTCCATCACCGACGAGCGCAAGACGAAGGTGACGTTCGGCGGGCCGTACATCGTGGCCCACCAGGACACCATGGTCCGCGCCGACGACGCCTCCATCACCAAGTCCGCCGACCTGGCGGGCAAGCGGATCTGCCAGGCCGCCGGCTCCAACTCCTACAAGCGGATCACCGACCCGCCGCCGGACGGCAAGCTCGACCTCGACGCCCAGCTCGTCGGCGCGGCCAACTACTCGGAGTGCGTCGCCAAGCTGAGCGGCAGCAACCTCGACGCCGTCACCACCGACGACCTCATCCTCGCCGGTTTCGCCACCCAGGCCGCCGCGTCCGGTGGAAGCTTCAAGGTCCTTGGCGACCCCTTCACCGACGAGAAGTACGGCGTCGGCCTGAAGAAGGGCGACACCAAGACCTGCGAGGCCGTCAACGCGGCGATCACCAAGATGTACCAGGACGGCACCGCCAAGCAGCTGCTGGACAAGTGGTTCGGCAAGACCCAGGGCCTCACGCTGCCCACCGAGCCTCCCGCGTTCGAGCCCTGCGCCTAGTCCGATCTCTCACGTAGCGGCCGGTGACCCGGCTTTCCGGGCACCGGCCGCTTGCCGTCCTCTGGTGGAGCACGATGGATGAACTGATCAAATACGCGCCGGACCTGCTGGGAGGTTTTCTGCACAATGTGCAGCTCTCCCTCGTCTGCGCGATCCTGTCGCTGATCCTCGGCACGATTCTGGTGTCCATGCGGGTCTCGCCGACACCGGTCCTGCGGGCGGTGGGAACGACCTATGTCAACGTCGTGCGGAACACGCCGCTGACCCTGGTCCTGGCCTTCTCCGCACTCGGGCTCAGCGACACCCTGGGCCTGGCCTTCTCCGACGAGCCGAGCAGCAACGCCTTCTGGCTGGTGGCGCTGGGGCTGTCGGCCTACACCTCGAGCTTCGTCTGCGAGGCGCTGCGCTCGGGCGTCAACACGGTCCCGCTGGGACAGGCCGAGGCGGCTCGCGCGATCGGGCTCACCTTCTTCCAGTCACTGCGGATGATCATTCTTCCGCAGGCCTTCCGCGTGGTCGTCGCCCCGCTGGGCAGCGTGATGATCGCCATGATCAAGAACACCACCGTCGCGATGGCCGCCGGCTATCTGGCGGACGCGGCGTTCATCATGAAGGAGACCTTTGACACGACCGGCGCCTCCATTCCCATCTTCCTCGGCCTCATCGTCGCGTTCATGGCGGTGACCCTGCCGATCGGCTTCCTCACCGGTTGGCTGGCCAACCGGCTGGCGGTGGTCCGATGAGCTCCCAGGCGAGTGTCCTGTTCGACGCGCCGGGGCCGCGCGCGCGGTTGCGCAACAACGTCCTGACCCTGCTCGCGACCGTCGCGCTGGTGGCGATCGTCTACTTCGTCTATTCCAGGTTCGACGCGAAGGGCCAGTGGGAGGGCAGGATCTGGCGGCCGTTCCTCGAGGCCTCCACCTGGATCGACTACATCATTCCCGGCCTGCTCGGGACCCTGAAGGCCGCGGGGCTCGCCGCGGTTCTCGCCCTCCTCTTCGGCGTGGTCTTCGGCATGGCCAGGCTCTCCGACCACAAGTGGATCCGGGTGCCCGCGGGCGCGGTCGTCGAGATCTTCCGGGCGATCCCGCTCCTGCTGCTGATCTTCTTCATCTTCTATCTCCTGCCCAGCGTGCTCGGGGGCGGCGACTACACCCTGATCGCGCTCGTGGCCGGCCTGACCCTCTACAACGGTTCGGTGCTGGCCGAGATCGTCCGCGCCGGCATCCGCTCCGTGCCCAAGGGGCAGTCGGAGGCGGCCTACGCGATCGGGCTGCGCAAGGGCGGCGTGATGACGCTGGTCCTGCTTCCGCAGGCCGTCACCGCGATGATGCCGGCGATCGTGAGCCAGTTCGTCGTGCTGCTCAAGGACACCGCGCTCGGCTACATCATCGCCTACGTCGACCTGCTGAACATGGGTTTCAAGATCATCCCTGCCGTCAACTTCGGGTCTCTCATCCCCGCCGCGATCGTCATCGGGATCATCTACGTCGGCCTCAACATGGTGCTCAGCTCCTTTGCCACCTGGCTGGAAAAGCGCAGCCGCCGCAGCCGGAAGACCTCGGCCCGGCCGGTCGCCCCGCCCGGGGCGGTCGTCGGCGCCGGACCCGCCGTAGCGGTCGACTGAGCCCGCTCCTCCCCTCTCGCCTCCCCGATCGCCCGCGCCGGAACAACGGCCTTCGGGGAGGCGGACAGGCCGCTGCGGAGGCGGCCCCGCTCCGCGCCCGCGCCGTGATCGTTCCCGACGGGGCGTCACCGCGTTCGGCGGCCGTCCTCACCGTCGTCTCCCCGCCTCCGGACACGCGGCTCACCTCACGCGAAGACACCCGGGACACGGGATGAGCGCCATACCGGCGACACGCGGCGCGTTATCGGGCAGGATTGCGGCATGTCCCCCGAGCAGGTCGTCCTGCCGTACGCCACCTGGCCTTCTCCGATCTCCACCTCCGGCGTGGCCCGGTCAGGGCTGCGCCTCGGGTTCCCCACGACGCTCGGCGAAGAGGTGTGGTGGACCGAGGACCGCCCCACCGAGGGCGGGCGGAGCACGATCGTGCACCGGGGAGCCGACGGCACGCACCGTGAGCTGCTGACCGCACCGTGGAGCGCCAGAACGCGGGTCCACGAGTACGGCGGGCGGTCGTACGCGGTGGTCCCCGATGGGGGCGTGGTGTTCACGAACTTCAGCGACCAGCGGATCTACCTGCTGGCACCCGGCGCCGAACCCCGGCCGATCACGCCCGAGCCCGAACTCCACGCCGGGCTCCGCTACGCGGAAATGGTCGTCCGCGACGGGCAGATCTGGTGCGTCCAAGAGCGGCACCACCGCAACGGCCGGGTGAGCCGTTCGATCGTGTCCATTCCGCTGCACGGCGAGGACGAGCCGCGCGAGTGGGTCAGCGGGAGCGACTTCTACGCCTCCCTCACTCTCTCCCCCGACGGCGAGCACCTGGCCTTCATCTGCTGGAACCATCCGCGCATGCCCTGGAACGGCACGGAGCTGCGCGTCGTCCGGCTGGCCGACGGCAGTTCCTGGACGGTCAAGGGCGGCTCCGCCGAGTCGGTGCTCGCCCCGCAGTGGCGTGACGAGCGGCACCTCTATCTGATCTCCGACTGGTCGGGCTGGTGGAACCTCTACCAGGTGGAGATACACGGCACCTCGTCCCAGGCGCTCTATCCGGTGGAGGAGGAGTTCGCCGGTCCCCTGTGGCAGCTGGGCGCCCTGCCGTACGCCGTGCTGGACGGCGGAGGTCTCGCGGTCCTGCACGGGCGGGGCAATCTACGGCTGGGCCTCTTCGACCCGGACAGCGGCGTGCTGAGCGACCTGGACGTGCCCTATGACGGCTGGGATCCGGTCCTGGCCACGGACGGACACACGGTCGTCGCGATCGGGTACGGCCCGGCGCTGCCTCGGTCGATCGTCCGGATCGACCCCGCCACCGGTCGGTTCGAGGAGCTCCGCCGCGACGTCGACGTGCTGCCCGACGCCGCCTACCTGCCGCTCCCCCGTGCCGTGGAGATCGAGGGCCGGTTCGGCCGCCCGGTGCACGCGTTCGTCTACCCGCCGTCGAATCCGCGGGCCCGCGGCGACGGCGCCCCGCCGTACATCGTGTTCGTCCACGGCGGGCCCACCGGTCACAGCACCAGCGCGCTCGATCTGGAGAAGGCCTTTTTCACCAGCCGGGGCATCGGCGTGCTCGATCTCAACTACGGCGGTTCCACCGGCTACGGTCGCGCCTACCGCGAACGGCTGCACCGCCAGTGGGGTGTGGTCGACGTCGAGGACTCGATCGCCGCGGCTGAGTGGCTGGCGAGGGAGGGCCTGGCCGATCCGGGACGAATCGCGATCCGGGGCGGCAGCGCGGGCGGCTGGACGGTCATGGCGGCCTGCTGCGCGTCCGATACCTTCGCCGGCGGCGTCTCCTACTACGGAGTGAGCTCGCTCCTCCCGTTCGTCGAGACCACCCACGACTTCGAGTCCCGCTACGTCGAGTGGCTGGTCGGCCCCGCCGACCCCGTCCTGTACAGCTCGCGCGAACCCCTCGGGCGGGTCGCCGGAGTGACCTGCTCCATGCTGCTCCTGCAGGGACTGTCCGACCCGGTGGTCCCTCCGGCCCAGTCCCAGGCGTTCGCCGACGCCCTCGCCGAACGCGGCATCCCCTGCACCTACCTCACCTTCGAGGGGGAGGCCCACGGCTTCCGCCGGGCCGAGACCCGCAGCGCGGCCCTGGCCACCGAACTCGCCTTCTACCAGCAGATCTTCCGCTCCTGACGCCTGGTCCACCTACCAGGAGTTTCGCAGGACGGCTTCGTGAGGCCGTCAGCTCAGCACCGAGCCGGGCAGGGACGTGGTCAGTGGGTGAGTGCGCCGGGGTGGGCCGAGGATGTCGAGGATCTCGGCGACGACTTCGCCGCCGGGTTTGAGGTGGCGCGATGGCGCGGGGATCGCTGTGCCGACGGGAGACCTCGGAAAGCGGTCGGGCGACGGAGGCCGGGAGACCCGCGGCGGTCATGTACGGCTGCCCGCGCGGGTTCGGCTCACAGGTCGCCACGGTGCCAGGCCTCGGTTTCGGCCGCCAGCGCGTCTTCGTCGAGCTTTGGTGGTTCCGCCCGCTCGATCCAGCGGCGTAGAAGAAGCGTGAGTTGATCCAGAGTCTGGAGTGTCGCGGTCCCATGGACGGCGAAGTAGGTGACGATCGGTCCGGTCGTTGGATCTTCCGCGTCGCAGCGGGTGCACAACAGCACCTGCGTGTTGCCGCGCACCCGCTTTCCGTTCGCGGTCGTCCAGCCGTTGGGGATCCGCAACGCGGCGAGAACGGTGTCCTGACCGCACCGGGGGCACGCCCACGCCGGATCGGTCATCGTGTCGACATCGACCGGCTGTATGCCTCGGCCGGTTCGTGGTGGTCGAGCCGTCATGCTCTGCCGATCGAGTTCGCACCCAGCAGGGATTTGACGTCGCCGTAGAACGCCGGCTCCGGGTTGACCTGGAACCATTCGAGGTTCACCAGCAGGCTCTTGGCTCCGGGTCGCCGCAGCCGCAGGTGCACGGGTGCGTGACCGGGGTGGGAGGCCAGGATGTGTTTCAGTTCCTGGACGAGTCGCGGGTTCACCCGGGTCTCCGCGAGAGAGATCACCACAGGCGGTTCGCCTCTGGTGGCCTGGGACACGTCGAGGACGGCGACGTCCTCACCGTAGATGTTCAGTGCTTCATCTCGCACATTGATCCGTCCTCGGATGGATACCACCCGGTCTTCGGTCAGTGCCTCGCTGTAGAGGAGGTAGCTCTTGGGGAAGATCAGGCATTCCACGGTGGCATCGTGATCTTCGAGGTTGACGATCGCCCAAGAGCTGCCCTGCTTGGTGACCTTGCGTTGCAGGCCCGAAATGATCCCGCTCACCCGCACCGTTCCGTCCTGGCGTCCGGATGTGAGGAGATCGGCGATGGTGGTGTCCCGATGGGCGTCCAGCACGCGTTCCGCCCCGTCAAGGGGATGGCTCGACACGTACAGGCCGAGCATCTCCCGTTCGAAGGCCAGCAAGGTGGTCTTGTCCCACTCTCCGTCAGGGATCTCCACCGAGAAAGCGGTGTCACCCGGCTCGTCGCCCGCACCGAACAGCGAGTCCTGTCCGTGGGCCTGATTGCGTTTGACGTCGATGATCGTGTCAACGGCCTGCTCATGGACCAGGACGAGGCCCTGACGGTGATGCCGCAGGCCGTCGTACGCGCCGGCCTTGACCAGCGACTCGATGACCCGCTTGTTGCAGACGACCGATGGCACCTTGGTGAGAAAGTCGTTGAAGTCGGTGTAGGCGCCTTTCTCTTCGCGGGCCTTGACGATCGCCTCGACGACGTTGGATCCGACGTTGCGGATCGCTCCCAGGCCGAAGCGGATGTCTCCGCCGACCGCGGCGAAGTCGAGTTCGCTCTCGTTGACGCAGGGAGGCAGGACCTTGATGCCCAGACGACGGCAGTCAGAGAGATAGACGGCCATCTTGTCCTTGTCGTCTCCGACAGAGGTGAGGAGTGCGGCGAGGTACTCGGCGGGGTGGTTGGCCTTCAGATAGGCGGTCCAGTACGACACGACGCCGTATCCGGCGGTGTGGGACTTGTTGAAGCCGTAGCCACTGAAGGGGACGAGGACGTCCCAGACCGCCTTGACGGCCTCGTCCGAGAAATTCCGATCCTTCATTCCGGCCGAGAACTTGTCCCATTCGGCGTCCAAGACCTCCTTCTTCTTCTTGCCCATCGCCCGGCGCAGCATGTCGGCACCGCCGAGGGAGTACCCGGCGAGCTGCTGGGCGATGGCCATGACCTGCTCCTGGAAGACGACCAGGTGGTAGGTGTCACCCAGGATCGGCTCCAACGCCTCCTTCAGATCGGGGTGGAGGGGTTCGACCTGCTGCTTGCCGGTCTTGCGGAGCGCGTAGTTGGTGTGGGCGTTCATCTCCATCGGCCCGGGCCGGTACAGGGCGGACACGGCGGCGATGTCGTTGAACTCGCTGGGCTGCATCAGTTTCAGGAGCGTTCTCATCCCGCCGCCGTCGAGCTGGAACACCCCCAGCGTGTCGCCCCGCGCCAGCAGCTCGTAGGTTCTGCTGTCGTCGAGCCGGACTTCGAGGATGTCAATGTCGATGTTCTTGTTGGCTTTGACCCCTGCGATGGCGTCGTTGATGACGGTGAGGTTGCGCAAACCGAGGAAATCCATTTTCAGCAGGCCCAAATCCTCGGCCTGAGCAAAAGGGAAACCCGTGATGATCGGACCGCCCGCTTTCGGCCTGACGAGCGGCAGCACGTCGATCAGCGGATCGGCGGACAGAATCACACCGGCGGCGTGGACGCCGGTCCCGCGAGTCAGGCCCTCTACGCCGACGGCGGTGTCGACGACCCGTTTGACGTCGGGTTCTTCCTCATACATCCGCCGTAGTTCCGCGGCCTCATCGTATCGGGGGTGGGTTTCGTCGAGGATGGCCGCGAGAGGGATCTCCTTGCCGCCGACCGCTGCGGGGAAGGCTTTGGTGATCCGGTCGCCGAGTGCATAGGGGTGGCCGAGCACCCGGCAGGAGTCCTTGATCGCGGCCTTGGCTTTGATCGTGCCGAAGGTGACGATCTGACAGACGTGGTCCTCGCCGTATTTCCGGGTGACATAGTTGATCATCTCCTCACGACGCCGGTCGTCGAAGTCGAGATCGATGTCGGGCATGGTGACGCGCTCGGGGTTGAGGAAGCGTTCGAAGATCAGCTTGTGCTCGATCGGGTCCAACCCGGTGATGCCCGTGCAGTACGCGACCATCGACCCCGTGGCTGACCCGCGGCCGGGGCCCAGCCCGACCCCGTTCTCGCGGGCGTGCCGGCAGATGTCGGAGACCACGAGAAAGTAGCCGGGGAAGCCCATGTCGTCGATGACGGACAGTTCGTAGTCGATCCGGTCCAGGACCTCTTGGGATGGTTCGCCGCCGTACCTACGCCGAGCGCCCCGCAGTGTCTCCCGACGCAGCCACGACGATTCGGTCTCCCCCTCCGGGACGGGAAACCTCGGCATCAGGTCCCGGTGGGAGAACACCTCGCCGTAGTCGCCGACGCGCTCGGCGATCAGCAGCGTGTTGTCGCACGCGTCCGGGACCTGCGCGTCCCACATCGCCCGCATCTCCCGGGCCGATTTGACGTAATAGCCGCTGCCGCTGAACCGGAAACGGCCCGCCTCGGCGAGCTGCTTGCCGGTGCCGATACACAGCAACGCGTCGTGCGCTCCGGCCTGAGTCTCGGTAACGTAATGCGAGTCGTTGGTGGCCAGCGGCGGCAGCCCGAGATCCTTGCCGATCTTCAGGATCTCGTCACGAACCCGACGCTCGATGGCGATGCCGTGATCCATCAACTCCAGGAAGTAGTTCCCCTCGCCGAAGATGTCCCGATACCGGGCAGCGGCCTCGATGGCCTTGCCGTACTGACCGAGTCGTAGGCGGGTCTGCACCTCCCCGGACGGGCAACCGGTCGTGGCGATGACGCCCTGCCCATGTTCGGCGAGCAGTTCGTCGTCCATCCGGGGGTATTTCTGCACGTGCCCCTCCAGCCACGCCCGTGACTGGAGCCGGAACAGGTTTCGCAGGCCCTGCGCGTCGGCGGCCCACATCGTCATATGGGTGTAGAGGCCACGGCCGGAGACGTCACCGCCCTCCCCTGTCACGTCATTGGACCTGCGCAGCGCGAGGTTGTCGCTCCAGAAGACCGGCTTCCTGTGGTGCCGCGATCCCGGTGCGACGTAGGCTTCGATACCGATGATCGGCTTGACGCCGGTCCTGTTCGCCGACTGGTAGAACTCATACGCCCCATGGACGTTGCCATGATCACTCATGGCCACAGCGGGCATCCCCTGCTCGGCCACCTCGTTCATCAGCGGGCCGATTTTCGCCGCACCGTCGAGCATCGAGTACTCAGTGTGCACATGCAGATGAACGAAGGAATCCATCACCCACTCCTCAAAGTTGTAGGGTTTCTTCGGCCTCCGCATTTGACCTGAGTAGGAGCAGGGTTGTCCAACAATCGACACCCCAAAGTAGACAACCAAAAGTTGTTGAAGGGGGCAGGATGGAGCTGGATCCCGGCGCGGTCCGCGCCTTCGCCGCCATCGCCGATGACCGCTGCTTCGGTGAGGCGGCCGCCCAGTTGGGAGTGCTTCGGCCGCGCCACCGGCCCACTCCACGAAGCGATCGAACACACGCCCGCCCACCCGGAGCCACTGCACATCCTGGTCAGCCGCCGGCACAGACTCGCCGACCGCTGCCGGGTGCAGATGTCAGACCTGGCGGGCGCGACGGCCTGGATGCCCGGCAATGCCCGCGACAGTGAGTGGGCCGGGTCCTATGGTTTCCTCAACGCTGGTTTCGCCGTTGACATCGACACGTCCGGCCCCACCTTCGGCATGGAACACTTCGTGGAGAGAATCAGCGGATCAAGCGACCTCCGCAGCTTCGTCGACGAGAAGACACGGATACCGTGGCACTCCGACGTCGCCCAGATCCCGATCACCGAGCCCACACCGGTGTTCCCCTGGTCGCTCCCCCGGCGCTCCCAGAACGGCCACCCAGCGCCACCCCCGCTCATCACCCACATCAAGAGCAGACACCGGCCACCATGAATGGCTTCCGGCTCCGGATCAGGCCCTGTTCCCGGTAGGAACGACCCATCCCAAAGCCCTCCACCCGGGGCCCGTATCACCAGGGGCACATTGGCTCTGCCCGTGTCTGGCGCCTGGTCCACACCGCCTCAGCGGCTGCCCGCGGCACGCTATCGGGCGAACTCGGTGGACCGGGACTCACGCACGACCGTGATGCGGATCTGACCGGGGTAGGTGAGCTCCTCCTCGATCTGCTTGGCGACGTCACGGGCGATCACCTGGGCCTGGATGTCGTCGACCGCCTCCGGCTTGACCATGACCCGGATCTCGCGGCCCGCCTGCATGGCGAAGACCTTGTCGACCCCCTCGTAGGAGACGGCGATCTCCTCCAGCCGCTCCAGGCGCTTGACGTAGGCCTCCAGCGACTCGCGCCGGGCACCCGGGCGGCTGCCGCTGATCGCATCGGCGGCCTGGGTGAGGACCGCTTCGACGGTCTTGACCTCGACCTCGTTGTGGTGGGCCTCGATCGCGTGGACGACGTCCTCATGCTCGCCGTAGCGCCTGGCGATCTCGGCGCCGATGAGGGCATGGCTCCCCTCGACCTCGTGGGTGAGAGCCTTGCCGATGTCGTGCAGCACGGTGCAGCGCTTGAGGAGCGTCGAGTCCAACCGCAGCTCAGCCGCCATGATCCCGGCGATGTGGGCGGACTCGACGAGGTGGCCGAGCACGTTCTGGCCGTAGGAGGTGCGGTAGCGGAGCTGGCCGAGGAGAGTGACCAGCTCAGGGTGCATGTCGGTGATGCCGAGCTCGACCAGGGCGTCCTCGCCCGCGCGCACGCACAGCTCCTGGACCTCGGCCTTGCTGCGCTCGTGGGCCTCCTCGATGCGCTGAGGGTGAATGCGCCCGTCCAGGACGAGCTTCTCCAGTGTCAGCCGTGCGGTCTCCCTACGGACCGGGTCGAAACATGACAGCAGCACCGCTTCGGGCGTGTCATCGATGATCAGGTTGACCCCCGTGGTCGACTCGAAGGCCCGGATGTTACGGCCTTCGCGACCGATGATGCGGCCCTTCATCTCGTCACCCGGCAGATGCAGCACGCTGACGACGGACTCGGCGGTCTGCTCGGTGGCCACGCGCTGAACCGCCAGCGTGACGATCTTGGTGGCGCGCTTCTCGCCCTCCTTACGGGCCTCGCTCTCGATCTCCCTGACGATCAGCGCGGCCTCGCGCTTGGCCTGATTCTCGATCTCCCTGACGAGCTCCGCCCTGGCCTGGTCGCTGGTGAGCCCGGACACCCTCTCCAGAATGGCCTTGCGCTCCTGGGAGACCCGGTCGAGGTCCTCGCGACGGTCGGCCAGCTCGGTCTCCGTCTCGGCGAGCTTGCGGGCCCGTTCGGCCTGGCGTCTGGCCTCCTCGTCAAGGCGCTGCTCACGCTCGGCCAGCCGGCTCTCCCTGCGCTCAAGGTCGGCGCGAAACTCCTTGAGTTCGTACTTCAGCACCCGGCCCTCGGCCTCCGCCTCCTTGCGCAGCTCGGCCGCGGCCTCAACCGCGATCTCGGACCTGCGCAGGATCTCCCCGGCATCGCTCTCCGCCTTGGTACGGATGTCGGCGGCCTCGTGCCTGGCCTTTTCCAGCTCGGCGAGGATCTCCGCCTCCTGCTCAGGGGAGGGACCGCTGACCTTGCCGCCCGCATCGCCGATGCGACGCAGCAACACGATCAGCACGGTTATCGTCATCACGGCAAGGGCCACAACCGCCACTACTGCCAATGTGACGACCACAACCGGATCCATACGCGCCTCACATTCCTCGCGTCGCAGATATCAAGCACGCGAGGGGTCACACCCACGGCACGGAAAGCCAAGACGGTGGCGTCATCAGGACAGATGTCAACTCAGGACCCGCTCCGCACCAGCTGTACCGCCAGTCCAGCGCCCGCCCGCACCGCCAAGCCTGCTCATCCGTAATGCACCGCTATGACAATCCGCACTGCGCGGAGTAACTCCTCACTGTCGTTGAGATTAAGCGTCAGAGAGGTAACGAGCAAGCAAAGACCCGCTGATAAGCAGCTTTGGGCTAGTCGAGCGGGAAGTCCACATCCGTAGGAAAAACAGGACTTTCCGGCTCCTCGTCCTCCAAGGCTTCGCGGATCACCCTAAAGGCCAGGCCGGGTCCGTATCCCTTCCTGGCAAGCATGCCGGCCAGTCTCCGGGTCCTGACCGCGCGCTCCAGACCGCGAGTCGACGAGAGCTTGCGCTCCACCAGGCGGCGGGCGGTCTCCGCCTCCTGATCGGAGTCGAGCTGCTCCACCGCTTCCTTCACGACCTCTTCGTCCACCCCGCGGTGACGGAGCTCCGAGGCGAGAGCCCTGCGGGCGAGACCTCGCCCGGCATGGCGCGAGCTCACCCATGCGGCGGCGAACGCCTCGTCGTCGATGAGCCCGACCTCGGAGAACCGCTCAAGCACGGCCTCAGCCGCCTCTTCGGGCACCTCACGCTTACGCAGCGCCTCCGCGAGCTGAGCCCGTGTGCGCGGCGCCATGGTCAGCAGTCGCAGGCAGATCCCTCGTGCCACCGCCTCCGGATCGGCGGCGGGCCCTCGGCTCGCCGGAGATCCCTCGACCGGCCCGTCGGGAACAAGCCCCCGGGAACCGCCTCGCGACCGTTTTCCGCCCGTGTCCTTGCCCCCGGTGAATCCCTCCCAGGCGCTCGGCTGATCCCTGCGCGAACGCCGAGACCGGCCACCTTTTCGCCTGCTCGCCCCGGAGGCGCCGGCCTCCGGATCGTCGGGCCAGGCACCCCAGTCTCTCGGCCCGGCCGCGTCAGCCGGACCGGAGTCAGGTTCCGTCATCGTCGATCAGCTCAGATCAGACGTCACCCGGCTTGACCTCCACCGGCTTGGAGGCGGCGGCCTTGGCACCACGACCAGACGCGGCGGGGACCGGAGCCGGAGCGGCGGGCGGCGGAGTGGCCGGACTGTCGACTCGGGGGCCGACGCCGAGCTTCTCCTTGATCTTCTTCTCGATCTCGTTGGCCATATCGGGGTGGCTCTTCAGGAAGTTACGAGCGTTTTCCTTGCCCTGGCCGAGCTGGTCGCCCTCGTAGGTGTACCAGGCGCCGGACTTGCGGACGAAGCCCTGCTCGACACCCATGTCGATCAGGCCGCCCTCGCGGGAGATGCCGACGCCGTAGAGGATGTCGAAGTCGGCCACCCGGAAGGGCGGGGCCATCTTGTTCTTGACGACCTTCACCCTGGTGCGGTTGCCGACCGCCTCGGTGCCGTCCTTCAACGTCTCGATGCGGCGGATGTCGAGACGAACCGAGGCGTAGAACTTCAGCGCCTTTCCACCGGTCGTGGTCTCGGGCGAGCCGAACATGACGCCGATCTTCTCGCGGAGCTGGTTGATGAAGATCGCGGTGGTGCCGGTGTTGTTGAGCGCGCCGGCGACCTTGCGCAGCGCCTGGGACATCAACCGGGCCTGGAGACCGACGTGGCTGTCGCCCATCTCGCCCTCGATCTCGGCCTTGGGCACCAGGGCCGCGACCGAGTCGATGACCAGCAGGTCGACCGCGCCGGACCGGATCAGCATGTCGGCGATCTCCAGCGCCTGCTCTCCGGTGTCGGGCTGGGAGACGAGCAGCGCGTCGGTGTCGACACCGAGCTTCTGGGCGTATTCGGGGTCGAGCGCGTGCTCGGCGTCGATGAACGCGGCGATGCCGCCGGCGCGCTGGGCGTTGGCCACCGCGTGCAGGGCGACCGTGGTCTTGCCCGAGGATTCGGGACCGTAGACCTCGACGATGCGTCCGCGCGGGAAGCCACCGATGCCGAGGGCGATGTCGAGCGCGATGGAGCCGGTGGGGATCACCTCGATGGGCGCCCGGGTCTCGTCGCCCAGGCGCATGATGGAGCCCTTGCCGAACTGCCGCTCGATCTGAGCGAGCGCGGTCTCGAGCGCCTTCTCGCGGTCGTTAGCTGCCATGGGAGCCCCCTGAAGGGTTGCGGGTTGAATCGGTTGCCAGAAAGCTACGGGGTGCCACCGACATTTTCGGAGGGGCACGCCACGAGCGCAGACATGTTCAATATAGCCGAACGACTGTTCGATCGTGGCCCAATGACATCACGTGTTCCCAGGAAGCACAGGCCGCGGTTTCCGGGGCGCTCCAGGCCGTGCCGGCCCGGCCACGGACCCGCGGCGAATCCCGCCACAGGCGCGGCGGACACCGGCGAGTCCCTCGCGAAAGGCCGCCGACCCCATCCGGGAGGCGACATTCCCGGGAATTCCGCCGGACGTGTTGTCACCGAGCTGACCTGGAGTGATCCTGAAGGCAAAGGATCCCGAGGTGCCCTCAGTGCCCAGCGCGTTCACGCAGCAACGCCTAGCCCATCTTGAGTCCCTGGCCGCCGAACTGCCCGACCGGGGGCTGGTCAGCCGCATGCTCGGAGGCGATGACCCCGTGCTCTGGGTGTGGCATCCGGGCAGCGGGAGACAGACGATCGTCTTCGCCACCCCCGCCAAGGACGGCTGGCTGTTTCTGTGGTCGCCGGCCGGTCAGGAGAGCGCCGACGATCCCGGGCACGTGGCCGACTCGGTGGGGAAACTGCTCCGCGCCGACTCCTAGCCCCGCTTCTTCGCACATGCCGTGTCGCCGCGGGTCGATGAGTGATCATCACAGGTCAACGGAGTGATGTGCGAAGAGCGGCCTAGCGGAGCCTGGGCGAGACGTCGGTCACCCCGCACACGGCGTTCCAGACCTCCTTGGCCCCGACGCCGTCGGCCAGCGCCTGGTTCGCGGTCCGGCCGCCCAGGTCCGCGATGACGTAGTCGCGAGCCCACGACTCGGCGTACGGATCGCCGAAGTGCAGCTTCATCCGCTTCCAGAACTCCGACAGGCGCATACCTCAAGTATGGGTGCCGCCGGAGGTGGAACCGCCGCCCCCGGGAGATCGGCCGGAGACTTCGAGCCGTCAGAGAACGCGGGAGCCGTACATCTCACCGAGCGGGTCGGCGAGCAGTTCGAGGCGGGCCCCGTCGGGGTCCGTGAAGTAGATCGAGGTACCGCTCTCGACCTGGTGCGGCACGCCCGCGGCCTCCAGCTTGCCCCGCAGTCGCTCCCAGGCCGCCGGGTCCACCGAGATGGCGATGTGGTGGAGCCCGCCGAGGACCTCCTTGTAGGGGCCGAGGTCCAGCCCGGGGAAGTCGAAGAAGGCGATCAGGTTGCCGTTGCCGATGTCGAAGAAGAAGTGGTTGGAACCCCGGTAGTCACGGTTTTCGATGATCTCCGTGAGGGGGAACTCCAGAAGATCCTGGTAGAAGGCGATCGTCTTCTCGACATCCGAGGAGATCAGGGCGAAGTGATGCAAGCCTCTCGCGCTGCTCTGCGGACGATGCTCTCTCACGTGTTCCGTCTTGATCCGCTCACGTGTCGCCTCGATGGCCTGATAGTCGATGCTCACCGTTAGCCCACCGCTCACTGCGTCGTATGTCTGTCAGTCGTATGTCTGTCAAAGGCTTCTGCCCCGAGGCCGGGGAAGGCCGGCCTCCTGCCGGTGGCCGCCCCGGGACGCCCCCGGGCTCCTCGGTGATTTAAATTTAAAGGAAAACGCCCAGTACTGGAACCCAGCCCCGAGGCGGCCCCGCTGACCCGGCCGATACGGCCGGAGCTCCCGGCGGCTGGACCTGACCGGGTCACCGCCTCCTCCGGAGGCATGAAGGGCTCGGAGACCGCGTTGACGCCAGGTCGCCGTAGCACCGGGTCTCCCTGGCCTCGGGGCCGCCACTCGCCGCGCCCTTCGCCGAACTGGTCCGGGGCGCCGGCTCTCTCCACGACGGTCTCGGGGCGCCTGAGCGGCCCCCTCAGCGTCCTCATGCGGTCTCATGCGGTCTTGGGGCGCCCGGAACGGCACCTGCGACGGCCTTCCGGCGATCCAGGAGCTCCGAAGCGGACCTTACGACGACCTCACAGCGGTCTCAGGGGCCCGGGAACGGCCCTTGCGGTGATCTCGCGGCAGCCCGCTCCGAGGCTACGGCCCCGCATCCCCTCCCCGCATCCTCTCCCTGTATCCCTTAGCCGCGTCCTCTCCCCGCATCCTCTCCCTGCATCCCTTAAGCCGCGTCCCCTCACCGCGGGTCTCACCGCGGAGGCGCCGGTGCTCACCTCCTACGGCCCGGCCGCCGATGACGGATTCTGTCGGTGAGGGGATGCACTATGGAGCCGTGACCCGAATGGGGCGATCACGTCGGCAGGGGGAGGCACGTGATGAGCGAGGCGGGCCGTGAACCGGCGAGCGGCGACGGGGCGCTCGGCCACTTCACCCAGATGACCAGAGACTGGTTCACCGGGGCCTTCGCCGCGCCCACCGCCGCGCAGGAGGGGGCCTGGGCGTCGATCGCCAGAGGCGACAACACCCTGGTGGTCGCGCCCACCGGGTCCGGCAAGACGCTGGCCGCGTTCCTGTGGTCCCTCGACCGGCTGGCCTCCGAGCAGGCGTCCGCCGGCGAGGTGCCCGCCGCGGGCGTCAAGGACGGGCGAAAGCGCTCTGGAAAGGACGAGCCTCCACGACGGTGCCGGGTGCTCTACGTGTCACCGCTCAAGGCACTGGCGGTGGACGTCGAGCGCAACCTCCGGGCGCCGCTGGCCGGGCTGAGGCAGACCGCGCGGAGGCTGGGTCTTCCGATGCCGGACATCTCGGTGGCGATCCGGTCGGGCGACACCTCCCCCGAGGAGCGGCGCCGGTTCGCGGCCAAGCCGACGGACATCCTCATCACGACCCCCGAGTCGCTGTTCCTGCTGTTGACCAGCCAGGCCCGTGAGGCGCTGCGCGGCGTGGAGACGGTCATCATCGACGAGGTGCACGCGGTGGCGGCCACCAAGCGCGGCGCGCACCTGGCCCTCAGCCTGGAGCGGCTCGACGCCCTGCTGTCCCGGCCCGCACAGCGCGTCGGCCTGTCGGCGACCGTGCGTCCGGTGAGCGAGGTGGCCGCCTTCCTCGGCGGCCCCCGCCCGGCGACCGTGGTCCAGCCGCCCTCGGAGAAGGTGATCGAGGTCGAGGTGATCGTGCCGGTCGAGGACATGACCGAGCTCGACATGCCCCCCTCCCCCTCCGTGCCCGGTGACGACGACCACTGGCCGGCCGAGCCCCCGGCCCGGCGGTCCATCTGGCCGCACGTCGAGGAGCGGCTGTTCGATCTGATCGGCGGCCATCGTTCGACGATCGTGTTCTCCAACTCCCGGCGGCAGGCCGAGCGGCTGTGCACCCGCCTCAACGAGCTGGCCTGGGAACGCCGGACCGGCGACCCGGAGCGGATCGAGCCAACCAGGCAAGCAGGACGGGCGCGGCCGGGCGGGCAGATAACAGAGGCCGCAGGGCAGGCGGAGGCGGCCGGGCAGGCGGAGCCGGTGCACTGGGCGCAGGGGTTTCCCGGCCCTCCGGCGTCCCTCTCCACCCCGGCGGGGGTGATGGCGCAGGCGGGGACGGCCAAGGGCGTGGTCCCGGAGATCGTGCGAGCCCACCACGGATCGGTGTCGAAGGAGGAGCGGTCCCAGATCGAGGAGGCGCTCAAGTCGGGGCGGCTGCCCGCCGTGGTCGCGACCTCCAGTCTGGAGCTCGGCATCGACATGGGCGCGGTGGATCTGGTGGCCTGCGTGGGGGCGCCGCCGAGCGTGGCGAGCGGCCTGCAGCGGATCGGCAGAGCCGGGCACCAGGTGGGAGCCGTCTCACGGGGAGTGATCTTCCCCAAATACCGCGGAGACCTGGTCCAGACGGCCGTGGTGGCCGAGCGGATGAGGAGCGGGGAGATCGAAGACCTCCGTTACCCGCGCAACCCGCTCGACGTGCTCGCCCAGCAGATCGTGGCGATGACCGCGCTGGACGAGTGGACGGTTGACGAGCTGGAGAGCGTGGTACGGCGCGCCGCACCGTACCGGGCCCTGCCCAGGAGCGCGCTGGAGGCGACGCTCGACATGCTCGCCGGGCGCTATCCGAGCGAGGAGTTCGCCGAGCTGAGGCCCCGCATCGTCTGGGACCGGGTCACCGGCACGCTGCAGGGCCGTCCCGGAGCTCAGCGGCTGGCCGTCACCAACGGCGGCACGATTCCCGACCGCGGGCTGTTCGGCGTGTTCCTGGTCGGGGAGAAATCCTCCCGGGTGGGCGAACTGGACGAGGAGATGGTCTACGAGTCGCGTGCCGGAGACGTGTTCGTGCTGGGCGCGACCTCCTGGCGGATCGAGGAGATCACGGCCGACCGGGTGCTGGTCACCCCCGCCCCCGGGCAACCGGGCAAGCTGCCGTTCTGGCACGGCGACACCGCGGGGCGTCCGGCGGAGCTCGGGCGGGCGATCGGCGCGTTCCTTCGCGAGATGTCCGCGGCGGGCGCGGACTCCGGGGCCAGGCCCGGTTCCAAGGCGGAGACGAACTCCGGGTCGAAGCCTGGTTCGGAGACCGGCACGACCTCCACGACGGATGCGGCCGACGGGTCGGGCACGACCTTCGCCTCGGGCCCGGACCTCACGTCAGGCGCGACCTCCGCGATGGGTACGGCCCCCGGCATCGGCGTGAACCCTGGGGACGGTCAGGCCCCCGCGAACGGTCAGGACTCCGGAGACGGTCAGGTTCCCGCGAACGGTCAGGACTCCGGAGACGGGCGGGGCTCCGCGAACGGTCAGGACTCCGAAGACGGGCGGGGCTCCGCGAACGGTCAGGACTCCGAAGACGGGCGGGGCTCCGCGACGGATGCGCGATCCGGGACGAAGCCCGGCTCCAAGGGACGTCCGGCGGAGCGGAAGAGCCCGGCCCGGGACGGGGCCCTGGAGCGGATCAGGGCGGCGGGGCTGGACGAGTTCGCCGCGGCCAACCTGCTGTCCTATCTGGCGGAGCAGCGGCAGGCCACCGGATACGTGCCTGACGACAGGACCCTGCTGGTCGAGCGGTTCCACGACGAGCTGGGCGACTGGCGGGTCGTGGTGCATTCGCCGTACGGCGCGAGAGTGCACGCGCCGTGGGCGCTGGCGATCGGGCGGCGGCTGCGGGAGCGCTACGGCGTCGACGTGCAGGCCATCCACTCCGACGACGGGATCGTCCTGCGCATCCCCGACACGCTTTCCGATCCCCCGTCGGATGTCGCGGTCTTCGACGCGGAGGAGATCGAGCAGATCGTCACCGAGGAGCTCGGCGGCTCGGCGCTGTTCGCGGCGCGCTTCAGGGAGTGCGCGGGGCGGTCGCTGCTGCTTCCCCGGCGCACGCCCGGCAAACGGACCCCGCTCTGGCAGCAGCGGCAGCGGGCCTCGCATCTGCTCACCGTGGCCGGCCGCTACGGGTCGTTCCCCGTCGTGCTGGAGACGATGCGCGAGTGCCTGCAGGACGTCTTCGACGTGCCGGGGCTGGTGCGGCTCATGCGGGACATCGCCGCGCGGCGGGTCCGGCTGGTCGAGGTCGAGACCGGCCAGGCGTCGCCGTTCGCGGCGTCACTGCTGTTCGACTACATCGGCGCGTTCATGTACGAGGGGGACGCCCCCCTGGCCGAGCGCCGCGCCCAGGCCCTCTCGCTCGACACGAGCCTGCTGGCCGAGCTGCTGGGCCAGGCGGACCTGCGTGAGCTGCTCGACCCCGACGTGATCGCCGACACCGAGCGTGAGCTGGCCCGGCTGGACCGGCCGCTTCGTGACCTCGAGGGCCTGGCCGACCTGCTCCGCTCGCACGGCCCCCTCCTCGCGGCCGACGTGAGCCTGCGCGAGGGCGACCCGGCGTGGCTGGCCGAGCTGGAGACCGCCCGCCGGGCGATCAGGGTGCGGGTGGCCGGGCAGGAGCAGTGGGCGGCGATCGAGGACGCCGCCCGGCTGCGTGACGCGCTCGGCGTGCCGTTGCCGGTGGGGGTGCCGCACGTCTTCCTGGAACCGGTGGAGGACCCGCTCGGCGACCTCCTCGCCCGGCACGCCCGCACGCGCACCCCCTTCCTCGTGAGTACGGCCGCCGCCAGGTTCGGGCTGGGCCCCGCGGTCGTCATCGACGCGTTGCGCCGCCTGGCGGCCTCCGGACGGGTCGTGAACGGCGAGTTCCGGCCCGGCGGGCGCGGTGAGGAGTGGTGCGACGCCGGGGTGCTGCGGATGCTGCGCCGCAGGTCCCTGGCCAGGCTCCGCAAGGAGGTGGAGCCGGTCTCCGCCGAGACCCTGGCGGCCTTCGCCCCCGCCTGGCACGGCATCACCGGCTCTCCGCAGAAGGGCAGGCCGCCGATCGACGCGCTGGTGGGCGCGATCGAGCAGTTGCAGGGTGCGGCGGTGCCCGCGTCGGCTCTGGAGACGTTGATCCTGCCTTCGCGGGTGCCCGGCTACGACCCGTCCCTGCTGGACGAGCTGACGTCCTCGGGCGAGGTCATCTGGGCGGGGCAGGGATCGCTGCCGGGCGGAGACGGCTGGGTGGCGCTGTATTTCGCGGACACCGCCCCCCTGCTGATGCCGGAGCCGGCCGAGATCACCATGACCCCGGTGCACGAGGCGGTCCTGGAGGTCCTCGGCGGCGGAGGCGCGCTGTTCTTCCGTGAGCTGGCGGGCCGGGTCGGCTCTCTCCTGAGCGGCGCGGCCACCGGCGACCTGCCGTTGGCGGCGGCGGTGTGGGATCTGGTGTGGGCGGGGCGGATCACCGGCGACACGCTGGCCCCCCTGCGGACCACACTCGGCACGGGACGTCCCGCGCACCGCCCGGCCCCCACGCGCAGACGACGGGCGGTGCTGCCCACCCGAAGCGGGCCTCCGACCGTGGGCGGGCGCTGGTGGACGCTGCCCGGCCCGGCGGACGACACCACCCAGCGGGCGCACGCCCAGGCCGAGGTGCTGCTGGAGCGGCACGGGGTGGTGACCAGGGGTGCCGTCACCGCCGAGCGGCTGCCCGGCGGGTTCGCCGCCGTCTACCAGGTGCTCCGCGCGTTCGAGGAGAGCGGCCGGTGCCGCCGGGGTTACTTCGTCGAAGGTCTGGGGGGCGCCCAGTTCGCCCTTCCCGGCGCCGTCGACCGCATGCGGGCCACCTCCACGTCACCGCAGGTCACGACGCCCGCGCCCGACCCGTGGAGCGGGCGGAAACCGGCCGAGGACACGCGGCGGGCGGTGGTGCTGGCGGCGGCCGATCCGGCCAACCCGTACGGCGCGGCCCTGGCATGGCCCGCCCATCCGGGCGAGGTGTCCCACAAACCGGGAAGGAAGGCGGGATCCCTGGTCGTGCTCGTGGACGGGCATCTGGTGCTCTACGTCGAACGCGGCGGCAAAACCCTGCTCTCCTTCGTCGACGGCGATCGCCTCCAGCCCGCCGTGGACGCCCTGGCGCTGGCCGTGCGCGACGGTGCCCTCGGCAAGCTCACCGTGGAGCGCGCGGACGGCACGGCCATCAACGACTCCCCTCTGGGAGCCGCCCTGGAATCGGCCGGGTTCCACCCGACTCCCCGGGGGCTGCGCCTGCGGGCCTGAGCCGGCGGGTCCTCACCCGGGGAGATCCTCAGGGTGAGGATTTGACGACCCGGCTCGGGTCAGGACGTCAGGTCCCGGCGCCGGAACAGCGCCGTTCCCGCCGCCGCCAGCGCCGCCGCCGTCACCACCAGTGCCACGATCGGCCCGGCTGAGACGTCCACCGCCGGAATCGACGGCACGTGACGGAAAGGCGACAGGTCGCGCACCGCCTGGGGCAGTCCGAGCACGTCCCCGAGCAGGCCGCCGGCGATGCTGACCGCCAGCCCGGCCCAGGCCAGCGTGACCGCGAGCCGGGGCAGGGCGCCGAACACCAGCACCACGAACCCCGCCAGGACCAGCGCCGCCGGCAACTGCGCCAGCCCGGCACCGATCAGCGTCACCACTCCCGTGTCACCACCCGCGGCGGCGTCCGCGATCCCGGCGCCGGCACCGGCGAGCACCAGCATCGCCGTCGCACCGCCGACCGCGCAGGCCAGATGCGAGGCCACCCACCGCGCCCGGCCGACCGCCGTGGCCAGCACCGCCTCGGCCGGCCCGCCGGCCTCCTCGGAGCGCAACCGCAGCAGTGCCTGGACGACGAAGCCCGCCGCGAGCACACCGAACACGTTCATCATCGCGGCGAAGAACAGGTCCACCAGGTCGGCGCCACCCGCGTTGGCGAGCTGCCCGATCAGCTTGGAGGCGCCCGTGTTGCCGGACATCGCGTCGTTCACCGTCCTGCCGAGCGAGCCGACCCCCACGCCGAACACGGCACTGCCGATCACCCAGCCGAGTGTCAGGCCGCGGTTCAGCCGCCAGGCCAGCCCGAGCGGGCTGAGCAGAGCGCGTGAGCCGGTCGCCGGTCCCGGCCTGTCGGGGATCAGACCGGCGCCCAGGTCCCGGCGGCCGACCAGGAGGAAGGCGCCCAGCACGCAGACGACGAGCAGCACGACCGGCAGTGCGAGCACCCACCAGCGCTCCTCCCCGTACGGGCGCACCTGCATGCCCCAGCCGATCGGGGACAGCCAGGACAGCCAGGTGCCGGTCACCTGGATGCCGTCCGGCGCCCGCTCGCCGAGTGCGTCACCGAGGCCGCGGACCAGGTAGGCCACCCCGACGGCGGTGGCGGCGCAGGCGTTCGCGGTGCGGGCGCTCTGGAACAGCTGCGCGGCGACGGCGGTGAGCCCGGCGAAGGCCGTCCCGGTCACGGCGCACGCGGCGCCGAACGCCAGCGCGCCGTCCGCCGCCAGGCCGGAGCCCAGCAGGGCGCCGGTCAGCGCCGCGCCGAACAGCAGGTTCGCGCCGGACGTCACGGCCAGCGCGGCGGTCAACCCGGCGTGCCGGCCCACGCCGCCCGCGCCGATCATCTCGGCCCGGCCGGTCTCCTCGTTCTGGCGGGTGTGCCGGATCATCGCGAACGTGCTCATCAGCGCGGCCAGCACCAGCATGAACGCGTAGTTGCGGAAGTTCACCGTGGCGCCGAGGTCGGTGCCGACCGGCGCGCCGCGCATCAGCAGGACGGCGGCGCTGCCGCCGGCGCCCCGGAGCGCGGCGACCCGTTCCGCCTCCTCGGGGAACTCGTCGACGACGGCGGCGACACCGGCCGCCAGCACGGCGGCCGAGCCGGCGATCCAGATCGGCAGCTGGACGCGGTCGCGGCGTACGGCCAGCCGGATCAGCCGGCCGGTGCCCGCGTAGGCGCTCATCGGGATGTCCCGGCCACGGGTGCGTCACCGTAGTGGCGCATGAACAGCTCCTCCAGCGTCGGCGGCCGGCTCGTCAGCGCGCGCACGTCGAAGCCGGCCAGGTGGCGCAGCACACCGGGCAGCTCCGCCGAGTCCACGTCGAACCGGGACCTGGTGCCGTCGGCCACCAGATCGTGGACGCCGGGCAGCCCGTCCAGCCCGGTGATCGGCTCGGCCGCCTCCACGTCGACCGCGGTCCGGGTCAGGTGACGCAGCTGCGCCAGCGTGCCGGACTCGACGGTGACCCCGTCCCGGATGATGCTGACCTTCGAGCAGAGCGCCTCCACCTCGGAGAAGATGTGGCTGGACAGCAGCACGGTCGCGCCGTTGCCGCTCACCTCGCGGACGGTCCGCTCGAACGCCGCCTCCATCAGAGGGTCGAGGCCGGAGGTGGGCTCGTCCAGAACGAAGAGTTCCACGTTGGAGGCGAACGCGGCGATCAGCGCCACCTTCTGCCGGTTGCCCTTGGAGTAGGTGCGGCAGCGCTTGGTCGGGTCCAGGTGGAAACGCTCCACCAGTTCCTTCCGCCGGGCCTTGTCCAGCCCGCCGCGCAGCTCGCCGAACAGGTCGATGGCCTCGCCTCCGGACAGGTTCGGCCACAGGTTCACGTCGCCGGGCACGTAGGCCAGCCGGCGGTGCAGCCGCACCGCGTCCTTCCAGGGATCGCCGCCGAGCACGCTCACCTGGCCCGCGTCGGCCCGCAGCAGGCCGAGCAGCACCCGGATCGTGGTCGTCTTGCCCGCGCCGTTGGGACCGAGGAAGCCGTGCACCTGGCCGGTGCCGACGTTGAGGTCCAGGCCGGAAAGGGCCTGGGCCGAGCCGAATGTCTTGACCAGACCGGCCACCGCTATGGCGTCAGTCATCGAGGTCCTCCTGGGACGGGGGCGGGGGTGGGGTGTTCTGGAGCCGGTCGAGGGCGGCCCGCACCAGGGCGGCGTCCTCCAGGCTCATCAGCGGGTGGGAGTAGATGTCGATCAGGGCCCGGGACAGCAGCAGGTCTCCCTCGGGGCTGAGCAGGTCGACGCCGACCACCCGGGACACCTGACGGTTCAGCACCGCGACGGCCAGCGCCATCGCGGTGCCCACCGCCGCTCGGGTCCGGAGGTCGACGTCGGGAGGTTCGGGGCGGTTCTGATCGGCCTCGGCGAGCCATTCCTCGGTCAGCCGGACCATCTCGTCGAACAGCGGTTCGGCCGACCCCTCGGCCAGGGCTCGGGCCATGTACTGCTGGTACGGCCTTGTCGCGGCGCGGGCGGCGGCCACGTAGTTCACGTCGGCGTAGGTGGTGTCGGCCCGGACCTGGTCGTTGAGCCGGCGGACCATCTTGACCAGGTGGGCGTCGCACGCCTCACGCAGTTCCTGCTTGGAGCCGAAGTGATGGCGCACCAGTCCTGAGGACACCCCGGCGGTCGCGGCGATCTCCCGGATCGTGGCCCGCTCGAACCCGTGCTCGCCGAAGTGCAGCATCGCGGCGTCCCTGATGCGGGCGCGGGCCGTGAGGTCCTCGGGGTCCGGTCCGGCTGTCGTCACTACTACCCGCCTATTCGGAGATATAGCCAACTACTCATACGTAAAGGAAGCTACACCCATGTGTAGTCCACGTCCAGGGGTGGGCAATGACCTCTCCGTGCGCCGCCCGGACCGTCTCCGAAGGACCGCTGCAGGAGGCCGGCGGCGACATCCGCGTCTCGGTGGTCTCGCCGGGCGTCACCGAGTCGGAACCGATCATCTCTTTGGCGGCTTCCCGGATTCGTTCATGGCCCCTACCGTGGACTCCACGGGGCACGGCTTGTGGATCAACGAGATGTGACGGGAGGTTCGGCGCGCAGGCGGATCGCCGAAAGCCGTGGGTGGGTATCTCCAAAAAGCGCGCATTTCCCCAGGAGGTTCTCCGTGATCCAGGAGCATCGTTACGTTGTGGTCGGCGCGGGTCCGGCCGGACTGCAGATCGGCTACTTCCTGCAGGCGCGGGGGGCCGACTATCTGATCGTGGAGCGGGAGCGTCTCGCCGGAGGCTTCTTCAGCCGGTTCCCCCGGCACCGCAGGCTGATCTCGCTCAACAAGGTGCACACCCTGTCGGACGACCCGGAGACCCAGCTCCGCTGGGACTGGAACTCACTGCTGAGCGACGACCCGTCGCTGCTGTTCCCGCAGTACAGCGACGACTACTTCCCCTCCCCCGACGACCTGCGCCGCTACCTCCACGACTTCCACACCACTCACGACCTGCGCATCGCCTTCGGCGTCGGGGTCGACCGGGTGGTCAAGGAAGGGGACGGGTTCCGGCTGGAGACGACCGGCGGGCCCGAACTCCGGGCCGAGTGCCTGATCTGGGCGGGCGGGTGGGGCTCGCCCAACATTCCCGGCATCCCCGGTATCGAGTACGCCGAGGGATACGAGGACATGAGTGTCGACCCCGAGCAGTTCCGCGGCAAGCGGGTGCTGATCCTCGGCAAGGGCAACTCCGCGTTCGAGACGGCCCACGAGCTCCTCGGCCACGCGTCGATGATCCACCTGGCCAGCCCCCGGCCGGTCCAGCTCGCCTGGAACACCAGGCACCCCGGGGACGTGCACGGCATGTACGGCGCGCTGCTCGACAGCTACCAGTTCAAGACGCTCCACGCCGTACTGGACTGCACGGTCGATCGGATCGCGTTCGACGGCGAGACCTACACCGTGGACATCTCCTACAGCCACGCCGACGGCGAGACCGCGACCCTGGAGTACGACGCGGTCCTGCGCTGCACCGGCTTCCGGATGAACACCGAGATGTTCGCCGACGGCCTGAAGATGGCCCCCTGCGAGAAGCTGCCCGCGGTGCGGGCGGACTGGGAGTCGGCCAATCTCGACAACCTCTACTTCGCGGGCACGTTGATGCAGGCCCGCGACCTGAAGCAGGCGTCCTCCGCGTTCATCGAGGGCTTCCGCTACAACCTGCGGACGATGGACCGCCTGCTCGCCGAACGCTACGACGGCATACGGCTGCCGCGCACCGCCGTCCCTCTCGACGAGCTGACCGGGTCGATCCTCGACCGGCTCAACGGGAGCTCGGCCCTGTGGACCCAGTGCCAGTATCTGGTCGACGCGCTGGTGGTCGCAGGCGGAGGCGTCGACCGCTACGAGGATCTGCCCGAGGACTACGCGGTCGAGCGCTTCGGAAACGTGATCACCGTGGGCCTTCGCTGGGGCAGCGGCCCGTACTCCGACGTGTTCGCGGTCGAACGCCATCCGGTGCCGTCGAGGGCGGCCGAGAGCTCCTTCATCCACCCGGTGGTCCGGGTGTTCGAAAACGGCGTGCTCGCCGAGGAACTGCACCTCCTTGAGGACCTCCTCGCCGAGTGGCGCCACCCCGACCGGCACGTGGCGCCACTGGAGGAGTTCCTGCGTCGGCTGCTGCCCCGCTGAGGTCCTCGTCCGACCGCGACGAGGTCAGCTCCGGACGGCGACCGCCTCGGCGGGCGTTTCACCGGATTCCCGCTCGCGGCGCCTCTGGATGGTCTGGAAACCGACCAGGTCGTCCGGGAGCGCGTCCGGCACGTCCACGTCGAACCGCGACAGCGTCCGGGTCCGCATGGCGACCAGCGCCGTGACGGCGATGGCGATCGCGAACAGGACGTACATCAGGCCGACGCCCCGCCCCTGCCCGGTTCCGAGCACCAGGCCGACGGTGTCCGCCAGGGGGCCTCCGGGCAGCAGCAACGGATCGAACAGCGCGCTGCCGTACGGCGCGACCAGGCCGAAGCCGATCGGCAGGGTGGACCAGGCGATCAGGGTGTTGAGCGCGATGACCCGGCCGTGGAAACGCTGGGGCACCTTGACCTGGACGATCGTGGCGTAGACGCCGTTGAGCATGGTCAGCCAGAACGACATCCCGAAGGCGCCGATCGCGATCAGGAGCAGGTTCTGCTGGAGACCCGTGATCAGGCAGAAGACGCTGAGGAGGAGGGTGGAGAGCATGACGCCGCGCAGCCGCCTGCGCCGAGGCCCGCCCCAGACGGTCATCGCCAGACCGCCGAGGAAGACCCCGAGACCTCCGGCGAACGCGATCCTGCCGACGTCCTCCAGCGTGGCGAAGCCCAGGACCAGCGGCGAGACGAGCAGGAACAGCGGGGACAGGAAGACGTTCAGCACCGCGAAGAAGAACAGCATGCCGCGGAAGCCCCGGTTGCCCCAGGAGAACCTCCAGCCCTCGACCATCTCGGCGACCAGGCTCTCCCTGCGCTTCCACGCCATGGTCTCCGGGAAGCGGACGACGAGCAGCACGATGATCGCGAAGGCGTAGGAGACGACGTCCAGGACGAGGATGCCCTCCAGCCCGATCGCCGCCATCAGGCCGACCGCGAGAAGCGGGACGACCAGCTGTGCGGTGCCGGTGACCATCTGCACCACCCCGTTGGCGTGGCCGAGGAACCGTTTGGGGACCAGCTGCGGGAGGGCGGAGTTGTAGGCGAGGCGCTGGAAGGTCAGCGCGACCGACAGCAGGACCAGAAGCGGGTAGATGTGCCAGGTCTGGAGATTCCCGGTCCACAGCAGGATGCCGAGGGAGAGCTGGGTGCCGAACGCGCCGACGTCTCCGGCGAGCATGACCTTGCGCCGGTCGTAGCGGTCGACGAGGGCGCCGGCGAGAGGGGACACCAGCATGCCGGGCACCAGCGCGAGGACCGAGAACAGGGCGAACCTGGCGAGTGAGCCGGTGTTGATGTAGATCCACAACGGGACGGCGAACTCGGTCAGCGACGACCCGATGATGGAGACGAGCTGCCCCGCCGCCACGGTGGCGAACCGCTTCATGCTCGGCTGCGGACCGGACCGCGCCGGAGGGTCCGTGGCGGTACGGTGTCCCGCCGGTGGCGCGCCGTTCGCGCCCGGACCTTCGAGGACGGGCGTCGCGTGCCCGGCGGACCCGGCCTGCGTCGCGGCGTTCCCCGCGGTGGGATGGGTGGAGCGTTCCTGGACGGACACGCCTTCGAGCCACCAGGAGGACCGTTCGGTACGGCCCAGCCCCGCGGTGTCGCCGGAGGCGATGGCCAGGTGGGTGCCGGTGAGGATGGTGGCGAGTTCCCCGGCCCGGTACTTCAGGAAGAAGTGACCGGCCTCGTCCAGCACGACCACGGCGGTGGAATCGGTCAGGAGGTGCCACTCGCGGTAGCGCTCCTGGTAGAACTCGGTGGCCGGATCGCGGTCGCCCGCCACGGAGATGATCGGCGCGTCGAGCGGTTCGACCCCCTCCTCGAAGAGCCGGGTGAAGTAGCGTTCCGCCTCCTTCGTGCCCTTACGGCGGTTGTCGATCATCAGCTTGAGCTGGTCCCGTTCGAGCTCCTCCACGTCGAGACCGGCGGCCTGCAGGGCGTTGGCCCAGATCTGGTCGCTGCGGAGGCGATCGGTCAGATTCGAGAGCCAGGCCAGCGCCGACGCCGGCTGGGCGAAGGGGAAGATGCCACCGAGATAGATCGCCTCGACCGGACGCCCCGCCGCCTCAAGACGGCGAGCGATCTCCACGGTCAGCATGACGCCGAGCCCGCAGTGCCCGTACAGCGCGAGCGGGCCCCTGATCCCCCGCAGGATCTCCTCCACGCACCCCTGGGCGACCTCGGCCACGGGCCGGGTCTCCTCGATCAGTCCCATCTCCTGACCGGGGACGGCGACCGCGTGCAACGCCCAGTCCGCGGGCATCGTGTCGGCCAGCGGCTGGTAGATGGCCGCGCTGCCGCCGCCGTACGGCACGCAGACCAGGGTGGAGGTGGCGGCGCGGGCCGGGGTGAGCCGGTGCAGGAACATGCGCGGGCCGTTGTCGCCCGCCTCGACGAGCTCCGCGAGCTCGCGGACGGTCCTCTGCTTGAACAGGTCCAGGATGGTCACCTGGCGCCCGCCCGCGGGGATGACCCTCCGCAGGCGGGCGACCACCTGTGCGGCGAGCAGCGAATGTCCGCCCAGGTCGAAGAAGTCGTCGAGCACGCCGACCTGAGCCAGGTCGAGCACCTTCGCCCACACCTCCGCGATCGCCTCTTCGAGAGGCGTCCCCGGCGGGACGAATCCGGCCTGCTGGTCCGGCCGCTCGGCGTCGGGCTCGGGCAGCCTGGCCCGGTCGACCTTGCCGTGTGACTTCAGGGGCAGCTCGTCCAGCCAGACGAACCGTCCGGGGATCATGTATTCGGGGAGCCGCTCGCCGAGCCGCGTCCGCAGCTCGCTCACGCTGATCCGGTCCCCGACCAGGTATCCGATCAGCCGGTCCTTGCGTAGTTCGACGACGGCGTGCGCGATCCCGGGCTGGTCGGCGAGCACCGACTCGATCTCCGGCAGCTCCACCCGGTAGCCCCTGACCTTCACCTGGAGGTCGCGGCGGCCGAGGAAGCACAGGTCTCCGGAGGGCAGCCAGCGTCCGAGGTCGCCGGTCCTGTACATGCGCGCGCCGGGCTCGCCGTACGGGTCGGGCAGGAAACGGTCGGCCGTCAGGCCGGGCCGGCCGAGGTAGCCCCGGGCGAGCCGGTCGCCACCGAGGTGGATCTCGCCGGTCATGCCGGGCGGGACCAGCCGCAGGTGCTCGTCCAGCACGTAGACCCCGGCGCCGGGCAGCGGCCTGCCGATCGGCAGGTTCAGCGCCCGCTCGTCCTCCTGCGTGACGGCGTACGTGGAGATGCCGACCGTGGCCTCGGTGGGGCCGTAGTGGTTGACCACCGTGGTGTGCGCGGCCAGCTCCCTGCCCCAGCTCCAGGTGGACGCCTCGCCGCCGAGGATGAGGAGCTTGCGCGGGAGCAGCTCGGCCGGGTCCGCCCCGGTGAGCAGCGAGGCGAGGTGGGAGGGGGTCATCTTCAGGTAGTCGGTACGGCCCAGCCGCCCGGCGAGCTCCTCGGCCGGGGTCTGCGGATCAATCAGGTGCAGCTCGCCGCCGGTCATGAGCGACAGGTAGAAGATCGTCACTCCGAAGTCGAACGAGAGCGACTGCAGCAACGTGTAGACCGCCGCGGGCTCGACCGCGAACCGCTCCCTGACCCCGGCCAGGTAGTTCAGCACCTGCCGGTGCTGCACCCCCACGCCCTTCGGCCGCCCGGTCGTCCCCGAGGTGTAGATCACGTACGCCAGGTGGCCGGGGGAGGTCTCGGGGCGCTCGAACCCGGTCTCGTCCAGCGCCTCGGAGTCCAGGCGGATCACCGGCGTCTCGGGGAGCCCGGGGAGCAGGTCGTGCAGGGCGGAGGTGGTGAGGACGGCGACGGCGCTGGCGTCGTCGAGCATGTACGCCAGGCGGTCGCGGGGCTGCTTGGGGTCGAGGGGCACGTAGGCGCCGCCGGCCTTCATGACGCCGATGACGGCCGCCGCGAGATCGGTGGACTGCTCCAGGAAGACGCCGACCCTGGTGTCGGGGCCCACGCCGTACCGGTTTCTCAGCAGGGCGGCGATCCGGGTGGAGCGCTCGTCGAGCCCGGCGTAGGTCAGCGAGCCACCGCGGACCGCGGACGACGCCCCGGAACCCGCGGAGCCGCCGCGCGCCACGGGCGCCGCGCCCGAGACCGGCGAGTCGTCGCAGACCACGGCCGTCGCGCCGGGGGTCAGCGCGGCCTGGGCGGTGACGAGGTCGTGGAGCAGATCGTGGCCGGCCGGCTCAAGGGCGGTGCCGGTGCCGAAGCCCAGGACCAGGTCCCGCTCGTCGCCGGACAGCAGCGACAGCTCTCCCACCCGCGTCCGGGGGGCCGCCACGATCGAGCGCAGCAGCGTCTCGAACCGGGACGCCATCACCTCCACGGTCTCGCGGTCGAACAGGGCGGTGCTGTACGTGATGTCGCCGAACAGCCCGTCCACGCCCTCGAACAGGTACAGGCCGAGGTCGAAGCGGGTGGTCCTGACCGGGAGCCCGAGATAGGAAACCCGCCCGTCCTCCTCGCCCGCCTTGAAGTTCTGCAGCGCGAACGTGACCTGCGCGAGCGGCGACCGGCTCACGTCGCGGACCACGTTCAGCTCGCTGACCAGCTGGTCGAACGGGAGTTCCTGGTGCCCGAGGGCGTCCAGCACCGCATCGCGCGTACGTTCCAGGAACGTTCCGAACGGCGGGTCGTCCGCCAGGTCCGCGCGCAGGACCAGCGTGTTGACGAACATGCCGACGACGCCGTCCAGTTCGGACAGTCCCCGGCCCGCGACCGGGGAGCCGACCGCGAAGTCCCGCTGCCCCGAGTAGCGGGCCAGCAGGACCTGGAAGGCGGCCATCAACGTCATGTACGGCGTGGCGCCGGCCGTCGCGCCCAGCTCGGTCAGCCGCCGGGTGAGGTCGGCGTCGAGGTGGACGCCGACGGCGGCCCCCTCGTGGCGCTGTTCGGGAGGGCGCGGCCTGTCAGTGGGCAGTTCGAGGGCGGGCAGCCCGGCGAGCCGCTCACGCCAGTGGCCGAGCTCCCCTCGGTGGTCACGGCTCCGCTGCCAGAGGGCGTAGTCGCCGTAGCCGACCGGGACGGGCGGCAGGGTCTCGCCGTCGTGCAGGGCGAGCAGCTCACGGATGATCACATCGCTGGACCAGCCGTCCGTGACGCTGTGATGGGCGGCGATGAGGAGCACGTGGTCGGCGGGTGCGAGCCGTACCAGCACGGTCCGGAAGAGCGGGCCCCGCTCCAGGTCGAACGGGGTGGCGAGGTCCGCGTCGAGCAGCTCGATCACGGCGTCCAGGTCCGGCGCCTCGGTGACGCGGAACTCGGCGGGGCGGGGTTCGTCGACGACGAGCTCGGGAGCACCGTCCTCGGTGGTGAGGAACCGCATCCGCAGGGCCTCGTGGCGCGCGACGATCTCGTCCAGCGCCCGGCGCAGCGCGTCGGCGTCCACGTCGCCGCGCAGCCGCACCGCGACGGGAACCGTGTAGGTGACGGTGCCCGGCCGGTACTGCTCCATGAACCACAGGCGTTCCTGGGCGTGGGACAGGGGCGGGATGGTGCCGGGCTCCCGGGCCTCGATGGTCCGGGACCCGTTCCGGCGCCGGAGCCGCTGGGCGAGCAGCGCCCGCTTGGCGTCCGACAGCGTTGTCTCCGTCATGATTCCAGCTCGCTCCGGAGTGCGGCGAGGAAGCGCGAGGCGTCCCGGCCATTGATCAGTCGATGGTCGTAGGCGAGGCCGATGTTCGCGACCGTCCTCGCCGTCACGGCGCCGTCCTCGCCGAGGACGAGTTCCCGCTGCGGCGAGGTGATCGCGAGCGCGCAGACCGTCCCGGGAAAGATGAGGGGGATCGCGAGGACGATGTCGGCGTCGGTGTGCAGGGTGACGGCGATGGTGGCTCCGGCGAGGTCCTGCTCGCGGAAGTCCCCCTCGGTGGCGGCCAGCCGGTAGCGCATGAGCGTGTCGGCGATGCCTCTGAGCGAGCCGGTGTCACGGACGACCGGTACGTAGAGACCCTCGCCCATGTCGAACGTGACGCCGATGTACGGCGCCTCCGCCGGCCGCGCCTCGTCCCCGTCGATCGAGGCGAAGAACAGCGGAAACCTCGGGTGCAGCCCGGCCACGGCCTGGACGAACAGCTCCACGAGCCCGACCGGCCTGCGGACCTCCCTGGTCAGCCCTCTGGCCCGTTCCAGCAATGGCCCGACCTCGAACTTCATCACCGTGTAGGCCGCGGGAATCGTGTCGTGGGAGGTGGTGACCGCGCGCGCGACGGCTCGCTGCACCCTGGAGAGCCGGTGCGTGCCCGCCGTGTCATCGGCGTCCGGGGTGCGGGGGCCACGCCGGGCCGGGGCCTCGGCACGGCTGACCGCCGGGGCCCCGGAGCGGTGGCCGGCCAGGGCCTCCACGTCGGAGCGGCGGACGACGCGCAGGCCCAGGGCCGTGACCTGGTCGTGGGAGACGCCAAGCTCTTCCATGGCCGCGCGGGCGGGGTCGGTCACCACCGGCTCGATGTCCGACGCCCCGGCCCCTGAGGCTCCGGTCCCGAGGACCGGGTTCCCGGGGACGGGGGCCTGGGGAATCGTGCTCTCGGCGACCGCGCTCACGGGGACGGCGGTCTCCGGCGACGCGGGAGACGTGACGGCGGTCTCCGGCGACGCGGGAGACGTGACGGCGGGGGCCGGGACCGCGGAGGAGAGGGCGGGTGCCGCGCCGGCCTCCCCCGCGGGCGGGACCGGCTGGGAGGTGACGCGGGCCAGGACCGCGCCGGGAGCGATCCAGGTGTTGAGCGCGGCGGCGTGGTGGAGGTAGCCGGACTCCTCCGCCTCCAGCTCGTCGGCCGCCTTGGAGGTCTCCAGGACGGCGACCGGGTCTCCGGCGCCGACGGGCCTGCCGTCCTCGACGAGCCACTGGACGATCAGGTACTCGGTGTCGTTGTCGTTGAGCTTGGGGACGCGGATGTCAGCCACGCAGGGCCTCCCGTACGGCGTGGTGAATCGTGGACTCCCCCACCAGCACCTGACTTTCGAGGTGCGCGGCGGTGGGGATCACCTCGGCCCGGGAGTGGACGAGGCGGACGGGTCCGCGCAGGCGGTCCCAGAGACGGCCGTGGAGGAGGTGCGCGACCTCGCTGCCCCAGGTGCCGCCGGCCGTGCTCTCCTCGGCGACCAGGACGACGTCCCCGACGAACGGCAGCAGCTTCTCGACGTCCAGCGGGTAGAGCCGGGAGGGCACCAGCAGACGGCAGGAGATCTCCTGCTCCACCAGCAGGGAGCGCATCGCGGCCAGGGCCCGGTGCGCCATCCCGCCGGGAGCGATGATCACGCAGTCGGGGTAGTCGTCCGCGTCGTGGAGCTCGACCACGGCCAGGTCGCCGTCACCGCGCACCCGGAACAACGGGTCCACCAGGTCCATCTGCCGGGTGTAGAGGACCTTGTCCTCGAAGAACACGCACGGCTCGCCCCGCTCCAGCATCGCCGCGAACACCGCGCGGTTGTCGTGGAAGGGGGACATCTCGTACAGCGACAGCCCCGGCATGCCGACGAAGTGCTTCTGCAGGCTCTGGCTGTGCGTGGGGCCGTAGCCCCGGCCGCCGCCGGTCGGGCAGCGCACCACCATCCGCAGCGGCAGCCGCCTGCCGTACATCGACACCGACTTGCTCGCGAAGTTGCAGAGCTGGTCGAAGGCGAGCGCCACGAAGTCGCCGAACATGATCTCGGCCACCGCCGTGTTGCCGGTCAGCGCCAGGCCGGCCGCGACGCCGGTCAGGGCGCCCTCGCTGATCGGGGTGCCGATCACGCGGCCGGGGAAGCGGGTGGACAGGCCCTTGGTGACCTTGAAGGCGCCGCCGTACGGGTCGAGGATGTCCTCGCCGAGGAGGTAGGCGGTGGGGTCGTCGTCCAGCAGCCCGTGCAGGGCCGCGTTGAGGTTCTCGGCTACGCGCACGATTCCTCCCTGCGGGAGGGCGGGCGCGCGGCGACCTCGTCGACGATCCCCTGGACCTCGGCTTTCACCGTGCCGTCGAGCCGGTGGAACTGCTCGGGATGGTCGTGGGCGTAACGGCCGTACCAGTCGTTGTCCCTGGCGGCCTGTACGGCGCCGGCCGGGCGGACGTCGTCGCCCTTGCTGTGCGGGCCGAGCCGGTGGGTCACGAACTCGGCCACCAGCGGCCGGCCCTCCCGCACCTCCGCGACGAGTCCTTCGAGCGAGATCCGGATCTCGTTGACGTCGGTGGAGACGACCAGGTGGTGCCGGATGCCGAACGCCGCCGCCCGGCCGGCCACCGTACCCGCCATCTGCGACGCGGTCGGGGTCGACTGGGCGACGCCGTTGTTCTCCACCACGACCAGCAGCGGAAGCCGCCAGAGGGCGGCGAGGTTGAGTGCCTCGTACACCGCGCCCTCTCCCCAGGTGCCGTCGCCGATGTGGACGCAGGCGATCGCGCCAGGCTCGGACCGCTTGAGGTGGAGCGCGACCCCGGCGGCGACCGGCAGGCTCTCCCCCTGCACGCCGGTGGACAGGTAGCGGTCGCGGTGGATGTGCTGGCTGCCGCCGACGCCGCCGCAGACCGCGCCCTCCCTGCCCATGATCTCCGCGAGCAGCCCGTGCGGGTCACGGAACCTGGACAGGTAGTGGCCGTGGCCGCGGTGGTTGCTGAAGACGTGGTCGCTCTCGCCGAGCAGCGGGCGCAGCGCGACCGGGACGTACTCCTGGCCGAGGCAGGTGTGCGTGGTGCCGTTGAGGTCGCCCCTGCCGTACAGCTCCAGAAGCTTGAGCTCGAAGTGCCGGATGAGCAGCAGCAGCCCCAGGTCGTCGTCGCCGAGGCGGGAGAGGCGGAGCCCGTCGAGGGTCTCAGTCATCGTCGGTGCCGGTGCCACCGCCGGCGGCGTCCAGGGATTCGACGACTCCGGCGATGGTCGGGTTGTCGAAGAAGTCGTCCAGCGAGACCTCGACGTCCAGTCGCTTGCGCATGCGGGCGATGATCTGAGTGATGGTCAGGGAGTGGCCGCCCAGATCGAAGATGTCGTCGTGATCGTCGATCGGTGAGATGCCCAGGACTTCCTCCCAGATCTCGCGTACCTGGTCGGTCAGCGTGGTGACGGAACCCATCTCGTTCTCCAGAATTTCGGTCAGTCGCAGGTCGGGGTCGTGATGAGCGCGTTCCAGAAGAAGACGCAGGTCGGCGGCCACCCTGTCGGCGTCGGGGACGGCGTCGGGATCGTGGCGCAGGCTGATCTCCAGCCCGCCGGGGCCGTCGACGCACTGCAGGTGCAGCGCGCCTCGGACGGCGTGGTTGGAGACCGTCCACTCCACCGAGGCGTCGAGCCCGGTGAAGGCCGGGTCCGGGTCGTGGCGGGTTCGATAGCTGACGGAGACGGGGACCAGCGCGGCGTGCGGCCGGATGCGCGGCATCGCGCGAGACAGCGGCACCTGCCGGAACCGGTAGACCTCGCGGAGTTCGGCGCGCAGGGCGGCGGCGAACGCGCGGAAGGTCGTCTCGGGGGACGGGCCGGAGGCGACGGGGAGCTCGTTGACGAACAGGCCGATGTGGCCCGCCGCCTCGGGTGGCCGGGTGGACAGATCGACGGCGGTGGTCACCTCGGCGTTGCCGTATCCGAGGAGGCAGACGTGCAGCGCGGCCAGCAGCGCCTCGAACCGGGTCAGCCCGGGGATCGAGGGATCGGCGGTGAACCGCACCACCCGGCCCTCACCCGCCCTCCGGGATCGCAGCACCCGGCCGAGCACGACGGTCTCGCCCGGGTCGCGCCACCTGGGCTTCCAGAACTCCCTGGCGGCCGGGAGCGCGGCGGCCACCCGGTCGCGTTCGGCCCTGCCGTGGTCGATCTCGGGCAGCGGGGGCGGCGGCTCACCGTTGTAGAAGGCGGCGAGGTCGCGCACCAGGATGTCCTTGGACTGGCCGTCGAAGACCAGGTGGTGCGCGACGAAGAGGAGCAGGTGCCGGTCCGGGGCGACCTCGAACAGGGTGAACCTGGCCAGCGGGCCCTTCTCCAGGTCGAACCCGCGCAGGATCTCCTCCCGCACGGCCGCGTGCGCGTCCCGCTCCGGCACGTGCGCGCCTTCTCCCGCGTGCGCGCCTTCCCCCGGCGTGTGCGTGTCTTGCCCCGCCTGTGCGTCCCGCTCCGGCGTGTGCGTGCCCTGCTCCGCGTGCGCGTCCCGTGCCGGCGCCCGCCGTACGGGAACCGGGGCGCCGGGCAGCAGCCGCAGCTCGTTGCCCGCCTCCGCCACCACGCTGCCCAGCATCGGATGCCGGTCGACCACCGCCGCGCAGGCCGCCAGCAGCGCCTCGACGTCCAGCTCGCCGTTCAGGTGGACGAGGAGCGGCATGTGGTAGGCGGACCCCGCGCTCGCGTTCTGTTCGGTGACCCACATCCCCTGCTGGGTGAATGTGACCTCCGCTCCCCGCTCGGCGAACGTGGCCTCGGTCATCACGCGTTCTCCGTCGTCTTGCGCAGGGCCCGCTTGTCGACCTTGCCGCCGGCGTTGCGGGGCAGGGCGTCGACCGTGATGACGTGCGCGGGCAGCTCGTACGGGGCCAGCCTGTCCTTGAGGAAGATCCGCAACTCCTCGGGCGCGAGGCGGCCCTCGGTGACCAGGGCGACGGAGACGACGGTTCCGAGCACGGGGTGCGGAACCCCGAACGCCGCGGCCTCGATCACGGCCGGGTGCTGGTAGACGGCCTCCTCGACGTGGAGCGTGGAGACCTTGTACGCGCCGGACTTCACCACGTCGCTCTCGCGGTCGACGAGATAGAGGTAGCCGTCGGCGTCGATGAAGCCGAGGTCGCCCATGCGCACCCAGCCGTTGCGGAAGGTCCCGCTCTCCGGATCGCCGTAGTAGGCGCGCGGCGCGGCCGGGGACCGCATCCAGACCTCGCCGGTCTCCCCCTGCTCCAGCGGCTCGCCCTCGGCGGTGGCGATCCTGACCCGTCCCCCGGCCACCGGGCGGCCGACGCTTCCCGGCCGCTCCGGATCGAACATCATGATCGTCTGGGCCGGGGCGGCCTCGGTGGAGGTGTAGTAGTTGGTGATCGTCGCATTGGGGAAGGCCTTGGTCAGCGCCTGGGCGACGGCCGAGGGCAGGGGCGCGGCGGCCGAGCCGAGGAGCAGGACGCCCGACAGGTCGTGCCGCTCCCCCACGCCCGCCTTCATCAGCTCGATGGCCATCGCGGGGACGAGGAAGACCGTTCCCGCGCGGTAGGACTCGATCAGCGCGGCGAAGCGGGCGGGAGTGAAACGCGGCAGCGTCACGACGGCCGGGTGGGCGTCGAGCGCGTTGATCAGCATCGTCTGCCCGGCGTTGGTGCCGATCGGGAAGGCGTGGACGAGGTGGGTGGAATGCGCGAACGGGCGGCGTTTGGCACCGCAGCCGTAGGCCAGATTGGCATGAGTGGCCGAGACCCCCTTGGGACGGCCCGTGGTGCCGGAGGTGTAGAGGATCTGCGCGAGATCTCCGGGCTCGGGATCTCCGAGACGGCCGGGCACGGGGCCGGAAAGGCCTCTGACCTCGTCGTCCGCGGCATCTCCGAGCATGAAACTTTCAGGCCGCCCGGGCTCGGCCGTGAGCCCTCCGGACCCGGATCCCGCGAGCCGCTCAGCGCCGGAAACCGTGGGATCTCCGTCCCCGGGAGCCGCGAAAACAGCCGTCTCGTAGGACGTTTCGGCGTGCAGACCGGCGACCGTCGCGCTCCAGCCGATCTCGGGCACGGTGAGCCCGCCGGCGTGGATCACTCCGGTCGCGCGGCAGTTTTCCAGCATGAAGCGCAGGTCAGCGGACGCGAGGCGATCCGACAGCGGCACGGCCACGGCTCCGGACGCCAGGACCCCGCAGAACGCCACGGCGTAGTCCACCCAGTCCGCGCCCCCGAACACCAGGCCCACGCGATCGCCTCTGGTCACACCGCGCGCGACCAGGCTGTTCGCGAGCGCGGTGGATCGCTCGTGCCATTGGCGATAGGTGAGCGACGCCGAGCCGTGGACGATCAGCGCGAGCCCGTCGGGGTCGGCGAGGGCTCGGTCTCTGAGCAATGCGGGGACGGTCAGGTTCACCAAGTGAACCTCCATAAAGGTCGGATGTATGCGAGCTTGACGCTTGCGAAATGATCACAGCCAAACAGGAAACAACCTTTACTATTTTACGCCAAGATTCAGTCTTACATGATCGCCTTGGCCCCGCAAGCCCCTCACGGAGGCGCGAAAGGGCGGCGAAATCACTGGTTGGACCACCCTTGCGCCCCCGGCGCGGAGGTGTAACACTAACCCCTCAGTGGACTAACTGGAAGGTTTCTTTCCAGAAACAACCCTTCCAAATACCTGTTTGATTCGGTGAACACGAGCGCGGAGTTGATCTTCGCGTACCCGGCCTTCGCCTCCACCTCATGAGTACGGGCCCCCGGTCGACGAAGGAGCTCTGCGTGTTCAAACCAGAGACCATTTCTCCCCGCCAGCCGGAGACCGAATACCCACTGTCATACGGTCAGCAGCGGTTGTGGTTTCTTTACCGGTTCGACCCGAGCGATTCCAGCTACAACACCTCCTATGTTTACACGTTGAAAGGTCGTCTTGACACGGTCGCGCTGGAGGCCGCGTTCACCGCCGTGGCAGCGCGGCACGAGAGCCTGCGCACCCGGTTCCGCGAGGTGGCGGGGGAGCCTCTGGCGGTCGTCGAGCCGCCCTCTCCGGTGACCGTGGAGCGGTTGACGGCCCGGGACGAGGAGGAGGCCCTCGCCCTGGTCACCGTGATCACCAACACGGCCTTCGACCTGGCGGCCGCGCCTCCGTTCCGGGTGTCGCTCGTCGAGCTCGGCCCCGACGAGCACGTGCTCTGCGTCGTCCTGCACCACATCAACGGCGACGGCTGGTCACTGAACGTCCTCCGCTCCGAGGTCGCCGCCCACTACGAGAGCCGGGGCACCGCGCCGCTGCCCGACCTCCCGCTGCAGTACGGCGAGCACACCCGCCTCCTCCGCTCCTCGGACTCCGAGCTCCGCGAACTCCGCGACCTCCGGTGGTGGGCCGACCGGCTGGCCGGGGTGCCGCCCCTGGAACTGCCCACCGACCGGCCGCGTCCCGCCCGGCGGACCAGCGAGGGCGGCGTCGTCGACTTCCTGATCGACGCCGACCTGGCCGCCGCGATCGGCGCCCTCGGCCGCCGCACGCGCTGCACGCCGTACATGGTGCTGCTCGCCGTCTACCAGGTCCTGCTGTCCCGGCACACCGGCCAGACCGACTTCTGCGTGGGCACCCCGTCCGCCGGCCGCGGCAGCACCGAGCTCGAAACCATGATCGGCTTCCTCTCGACCACGCTGACCCTCCGCTGCGACCTGTCCGGCGATCCCACCTTCGGCGACCTGCTCAAGCGCACCCGCAAGGTCGTGCTGGAAGCGCTCTCCCGGCAGGACGTCCCCTTCGAGCGCCTCGTGGCCGAACTCGACATGGAACGGGATCTCAGCCGTACCCCGCTGTTCCAGACCCTGTTCGGCTTCCACAACCACGAAGACGGGATCGACCCCGTGCCCGGGGTCACCGCCGCGCCCTTTCCCAACGGCTGGTCCCAGGCCCGGGTCGACCTGTCGCTGGACATGTACCCCGACGGCGAGGGCCGCCTGTTCGGCAGCGTCGTCTACAGCGCCGAGCTGTTCGACCGCGAGACCGTGGAGCGGATGGCCGGCCGGTTCAGGGAGCTGCTCGCGGCCGTCGTGGCGGATCCCGACGTGCCCGTGGGGTCTCTGCGGATGCTGCCGGACGCGGAGCTCGGGCTGCTGGAGCGGTGGAACGAGACAGCGGCCGATCTGCCGGAGATGACGTTCGCCGACCTGCTGCTCGAACAGGCCGCGGCGACTCCGGACGCGGTGGCGGCGGGCACGCTGACCTACGCCGGGCTGGCCGGGCTGGCCACGGAGTTCGCCGGGCGGCTGGCCGCCGCGGGGATCGGCCGCGGCTCCCTCGTCGCGATCCGGATGGAACGCGGCACGGACATGCTCGTCGCGCTGCTGGGCGTGGTGATGAGCGGCGCGGCCTACCTCCCCGTCGACCCCGACTACCCGCCGGCCCGCGTCTCGTACGTGATCGAGGACTCCGGGGCCGCGCTGGTCCTGACCGGCCTGGACGACCTCCCCCCGGGAACCGGGGCGCCCGAGCGACCCCGCCCGGACGACACGGCCTACGTGCTCTACACCTCGGGCTCCACCGGGCGGCCCAAGGGCGTGATGGTGCCCCACCGCGCGCTGACCAACTTCCTGCTCGCGATGCGGTCACTGGTCGGATCCTCACCGCGGGACGTCTGGCTGGCGCTGACCTCACTGTCGTTCGACATCTCCGCCCTGGAGCTCTACCTGCCGCTGGTGACGGGCGGCCGGGTCGTCGTCGCCGACGCGGAGACGGCGCGGGACGGCGTACGGCTCGCGCGTCTGGTCCGGGACGAGGGCGTGACACATGTCCAGGCGACGCCGTCGGGGTGGCGGGTCCTGCTCACCGGGGACCTGCCGCGCGTGGTGGGCCTGACCGGCGGCGAGCCGCTGCCCCCTCGGCTCGCGCGCGAACTGCGGCCCCGGGTCGACCGGCTCGTCAACGTCTACGGCCCGACCGAGACCACGATCTGGTCCACGGCCTGGGAGGTCCCGGAGAATCCCGGCGAGGTCGTCATCGGCCGTCCGATCGCCAACACCACCGTCCACGTCCTCGATCCCGCGGGCCGCCCCTGCCCGATCGGCGTGCCGGGCGAGTTGCTCATCGGCGGCGCGGGAGTCGCCACCGGCTACCTCGGGCGTCCGGCCCTGACCGCCGAACGCTTCCTCCCCGGTCCCGGCGGCTCGCGGGTATACCGCACGGGAGACCGCGCGCGCCACCGGAACGACGGCACCCTGGAGTTCCTCGGCCGGACCGACAATCAGGTCAAACTCCGGGGTCATCGCATCGAGCTCGGCGAGATCGAAGCCGTGCTGGACGCGCATCCCGCCGTACGGCAGGCGGTGGTCGCGGTACGCGGGGACCGGCTGGTGGCCTTCGCCGTACCGGCCGCGCCTCCGGCGACCTCCGCGAGCACCGCCCCGGCGACCGCCGTCGCCTCCCCCGCCGTCGCCTCCCCCACCGGCGTGACCGCTCCGGCGTCCCCGGACGGCGCCGGGGCCGCGCGACCGCTCGACGGGCTCAGGGACCACGCCGGGCGTGAGCTGCCCGGCTACATGGTGCCCAGCGTGTTCGTCGAGGTGGAGACGTTGCCGCTGACCCCGAACGGGAAGATCGACCGCAACGCCCTCCCGGAGGCGAACGAGGTGCCCGCGCGGGACGCGACCCCGCCCCGGACTCCGGGCGAGCGGCTGGTCGCCCAGGTCTTCGCCGAGGTGCTCGGGGTGACGGGGATCGGGGCACACGACGACTTCTTCGCGCTCGGCGGGCACTCGCTGCTGGCCACCATGGTCACCGCGCGGCTCACCGCGCTGACCGGGGTGGAGGTGCCGGTCCGGGAGGTGTTCCTGCGGCCGACGACCGCCGGGCTGGCGGAACTGATCATCGGCACGGAAGGCGGCGAACCGGCCGGACCCCGGCCGGAGCCGATCGCCGGCACGGGAATCGGCTCGGGAATCGGCTCGGGAATCGGCTTGGGGATCGGGGAGACGGACGGACCACGTCCACGGCCGGAGGGAACCGTCCCGCCGCTCTCCCACGGTCAGGAACGGCTCTGGTTCCTCAACCGGCTCGACCCGGAGGACGCCTCCTACACCATGTGCCTGGTCCACCGGCTGCGGGGACCGCTGGACCGACGCGCCCTCGGCAGGGCTCTGGACGGCACGGTCGCCCGCCACGAGAGCCTGCGCACCCGGTTCCCCGAGGTGGACGGCGCGCCGTCCGTGGTCATCGACCCACCGGGGCCCGTGCCGGTCGACGAGGTGACCGCCGCGGACGAGGCGGAGGCGCTGGAGCGCGTCGCGGCCCTGACCAGCACGCCCTTCGACCTGGCCTCCCGGCCGCCGCTGCGCGTCACCCTGATCGGGATCGCCGAGGACGACCACGTCCTGTGTGTCACGATCCACCACATCCTCGGCGACGGCTGGTCGCTCAACATCGTCTTCGACGAGCTGTCGCACCTCTACTCGGACCGGGGCCCGCTGCCCCCGGTCCCGCTCCAGTTCGGCGACGTCGCCCGCTGGCAGCGCGAGCGCGACACCGGCGACCTGCTCGGCTACTGGCGGGACAGGCTCGCCGACCCCACCCCGCTGGACCTGCCGGTCGACCGGCCGCGCACCGCCGGGACCGCCAGGCGAGGCGACGTGGCGACGATCCGGCTGGACGCGGACGAGGCCGCCGCCCTGGGCCGGTTGGGCAGGGAGCACGGCGCCACGATGTTCATGGTCCTGCTCGCCGCCTACCAGGTGCTCCTGTCCCGGCACACCGGTCAGAGCGACATCCTGGTCGGGGCGGCCGTCGCCGGCCGGGACCGGGTCCGGCTCGAACCGGTCGTCGGCTACCTCAGCGACACCCTGGTCCTCCGCGGCGACCTGTCGGCCGACCCCAGCTTCTCCGGCCTGCTCCAGGAGACCCGGATCCGCGTCCTGGACGCCTTCTCCCACCAGGGGGTCCCGTTCGAGGAGCTGGTGACGGCGCTGAGGGTCGAGCGGGACCTCACCCGCACCCCGCTGTTCCAGACCATGATCATCCTTCACACCCAGGACTCCGGCCGCCCCCGCGACGCCTTCGCCGGGCTGACCACCACGGGCTTCGACCACGGCATGCGGCAGGCCAAGCTCGAACTCACGCTGGAGGCCTGGCAGGACGAGCACGGGCTGGTGCTCAACCTCGCCTACGACGCCGAGCTGTTCGACCGGGCCACGGCCGAGGCGATGGCCGCGCGGTTCCGCCTGCTCCTCACCGCCCTGCCCGGGACCACCGGCGACCGGATCTCCCGGCTGCCGCTCCGCACCGCAGGCGACGACGCGTTGCTCCTGCGCCTTTCGGAGGGACCCGCGCAACCCGCCGCCCCCGCCGTACCGGACCTGTTCGAGGCGGCCCTGCGGAACACGCCCGACGCGGTCGCGGTCGAATGCGGGGACGCCACGCTGACCTACGCCGAGCTGGACGCCCGCGCGGACGAGCTGACCGCGCTTCTCCGATCGCGGGGCGTCGTACCCGGTGACGTGGTCGGCATCTGCCTGAACCGGTCGCCCGACGCCGTCGCCGCCCTGCTCGCGACCTGGCGGGCGGGGGCGGCCTACCTGCCGCTCGACCCGGAGCACCCCGCCGAGCGACTCGCCTTCATGCTCGACGACAGCTCCGCCTCCCTCGTGCTCACCTCCGCGGATCTGGCCGGCCGCCTGCCCTCCGCCGCCCCTCGTGCGCACACGACCGATTCCCCTTCCGTCCCGCCGGCCGGCGGGACACGGAGCCCGCTGCCCGGCCGGACTCCGGACCCGCTGCCCGGCACACCGGACCCGGTGGCCGGCGAGGGGACGGCACCGGGCGGTGAGGCCGCATACGTGATCTACACCTCGGGGTCCACCGGCATGCCCAAGGGTGTCGTGGTCGAGCACCGCAACCTGGCCTCCCGCGTCGCGTGGATGCGCCAGGCGTACGGCCTGCACCCCGGCGACCGGGTGGTCCAGTTCGCGTCGCTCAGCTTCGACACCCACGCCGAGGAGATCTATCCGGCGCTGGCCGCCGGGGCCCGCCTGCGGCTCCTGCCCGACGGCGGCGTCACCCTGCCCGACCACCTCGACCAGGTCACCGTGCTCGATCTGCCCACGGCCTACTGGCACGCCCTGGTCGACGAGATCGACCGGATCGCCTGGCCGCGCACCCTGCGCCTGGTGATCCTCGGCGGCGAGCAGGTGCAGGAGACCGCGGTGACCCGCTGGCGCGAACGCTTCGGCGATCGGATCCGGCTGGTCAACACCTACGGCCCCACCGAGGCGACGATCATCGCCACGGCGGCCGCGCTGGACGGCTCCCCCGGCCGGCAGCCGATCGGCACCCCGATCGGCGACACCCGGGTCCTGGTCCTGGACGGCCACGGTGAACCCGTGCCGCCGGGAGCGCCGGGCGAACTGTGCGTCGGCGGAGCCGGCGTGGCCCGCGGTTATCTCGGCAGGCCGGAGCTGACCGGCGAACGCTTCCCCCTCCTGGGGGGCGAACGGATCTACCGGACCGGCGACCGGGCGCGCTGGCGGGCCGACGGACGGCTGGAGTTCCTCGGCCGCGAGGACGGCCAGGTCAAGGTTCGCGGTTACCGGATCGAGCTCGGCGAGGTGGAGGCACGGCTTCTCGCCCACCCCGGCGTCGGCCAGGCGGCGGTGGCCGTGCACCAGGAGACCCTGGTCGGCTACGTCGTCGGCTCGGCCGAAGGCGAGGAGCTGTCCAGGCACCTGGCCGGCAGGCTGCCCGCCTACATGGTCCCCGCTCACTGGGTGAGCCTCGACGCCCTGCCGCTGACGCCGAACGGCAAGATCGACCGGGCCGCGCTGCCCGCGCCCGTGGCCGGGACCCGGGCGAAGGTCGCCCCGCGCGGCGACGCCGAGGAACTGGTCGCCGAGGTCTTCGGCGAGGTGCTGGGGATCGAGGGGATCGGCGCCTTCGACGACTTCTTCGCCCTGGGCGGGCACTCGCTGCTCGCCACCCGCGTCATCGCCAGGCTCCGTGCCGCCGTCGAGGTGGACGTGCCGATCCGCGCGCTGTTCGCGCGGAGCACCGTGGCCGGGCTCGCGGTCACGGTGGAGGAGTTGCTCATCGCCGAGCTGTCCGAACTGTCCGACGAAGAGGCCGCCCGCCTCATGGAAACGGGGAGCTGAGATTGGGTTACCGCGTCGTGGTCAACCACGAGGAACAGTATTCGATCTGGCCCGAGGGCCAGGACATTCCCGACGGCTGGCGGGCCGACGGTTTCTCCGGTGGCAAGGAGGAGTGCCTGGCCCACATCGACCAGGTCTGGACCGACATGCGCCCGCTCAGCGTCAGGAGGGCCGCGGCGGAGTCCGGCCCGGAGGTCGAAGGTGTCTGACGGACGGATCCGGATCTCGGCGAACGGTGATCGGAACGACGCGAGAGGGGCTCGAAATGGTTTCAGGAACGGTTAGGGAACGGCTGGCCGCGATGGTGGCCTCCGCCTCGGACGGGGCGGTCACGGCCAAGGAGGCGATGGCGGCCACGGTCCCGCTGTCGGCGCTGGGGATGACGTCCCTGGCGCAGATGCGGTTGATCGACGCGGTGGAGAACGAGTTCGGGGTGGAGATCGACCTGGCGGACGACGGGCTGGACCTGCTGGACGACCTCGGCGTGCTGGAGCGCTACGTCGTCAAGGCTCAACGCTCTGATTCCTGAACCTGGAGAAGCACATGGACATCCGGTTCTCGGGGAGCCGATCGGAAGTCGCACCGTTGACCTGGGGGCAGTGGGCCATCTGGGACGCGATTCAGAAGACGGCGCCGGACGACCGCTACTTCAACTTCGGCCGCGTGCTCGCGGTGCCCAAACGGGTCCGGCCGCTCACCGTGGAACGGGCCGCCGAGTCGCTGGGCGCGCTGGTGGAACGGCACGAGTCTCTGCGGACCCGGCTGAGGACGGGCCCGCGGAAAGGGGCGGGGCCGTACCAGGTGCTGGAGACCACCGGCGCCATCCCCCTCACCGTGTCGGGCGGTGACCCGGAGCTGCTGCTGGACGCGCTCGCGGCGACGGCCTTCGACTACGAGGACGAGTGGCCGCTGAGGGCCGGGCTCGTGGTCGCCGGCGAGGAGGTCACCCACATCGTGCTCGTCTTCTGCCATCTGGCCGCCGACGGCCTGGGCGCCGAGATCGCGATCACGGACCTGCGGCTGCTGCTGCTCCGCGGCGCCCTGCCGGGACCTCCCCCGCCCTCGCCCCTGGACCTGGCCCGCTGGCAGGAGTCCGGCCAGGGGCTGAAGGTCGCCGAGGCCGCCGCAGAGTACTGGGAGAGCCGGTATCGGCGCATCCCGCCGACCATGTTCGACCGGCCCGCGGACGCACCCGCGGCCCCTCCCGTCTGGCGGGCGCAGCTCGTCTCCCGGGCGCTGGACCTGGCCGTCCGGAGAGTGGCCGCGGCGCACGGCACGAGCACCTCGACGGTGCTGCTGGCCGCCACGTCCGCACTGGCCGGACGGATGTCCGGCCACGACGTGTGCGCGATGCTGCCGATCGTGGGCAACCGCTTCCGCGGCGACACCGCGAAGGTGGTCACCACGCTCTCCCAGGAGGGACTGTTCGTGCTGGACCTGCGCGCGAGCGACTTCGGCGACCTGCTGAGGGCGGCCAAGCCCGCCGCGCTGCGCGCCTACCGCTCCGCCTACCACGACCCGCGCGACCGCGACCGGCTGACCGCGCGGGTCAGCCTGGAGAGAGGCACACCGATCCACCCCTACTGCTGCTTCAACGACATGCGCCTGGTCGGGGTGACGGACTCCTCCCCTTCCCCCCACGACGAGCGGGCCGTACGGCGGGCGCTGGACGAGACGACCCTGACCTGGCCGCTCAGCCAGGACCGGCTCAACTGCCGGTTCTGCGTGCACGTGACCGGCGAACCCGGCGGGCTGGGCGTCTCGCTCACCGCCGACACCCGCTTCGTCTCCCGCGACGCCATGGAGCGCTACCTGCGCGACCTGGAGGCGCTGCTGGTCGAGGCCGCGTCCCGCGAGGCACTGGAGCCGGTCGGATGACGGTCCACGCCTACGCCGAGGCCACCTCCTGCGTCCAGGGCGGCGCGCTCCGTTTCCATCTCGCCCGCGCCTCCCGCGCTCCCCTCCGCGGCTCGGTGCTGGTGGAGGACGTGGCCGCGGACCTGGCCGTGCGGGGCGGGGAGTTCGGCGGCGCCCTGTGGACCCTCGACGTGCCCGAGGACTGGCCGAGCTCGCTCTACCGCGCGGTGTTCACCGCCGACGAGGACGTCTGCGAGGTCCACTTCGTCGTGCGGGCCGCCCGGCCCGGCTCGGCGATCCTGCTGTCGGTCCCGTTCCCGACCTGGCAGGCCTACAACCGGGCGGGCATCCCCGGCGAGTCCATCTACTGGAGCGAGCAGCCCACCCGGGCCTCGCGCGTCTCCTTCGACCGGCCGGGCGGCGGACCGCCTCCCGAGCGCTGGGAGGAGGGCATGATCCGCTGGCTGGGCCCGGCCGGATACGACGTGGACTACTGCTCGGGCCTCGACCTGCACGAGGGGCGCGACCTGCTCGCGGGTTACCGGCTGCTGGTGCTCAACGGTCACGACGAGTACTGGTCGGCGGGGATGCGCGACAACGTCGAGGAGTTCATCCGCCGGGGCGGCAACATGGCCGTGTTCTCCGGCAACACCTGCTGGTGGCAGTTCCGGCTGGAGGACGACGGGCGGACCATGGTCTGCTACCGCGACGCGGTCGCCGACCCGATGTCCTCCGTGGACCCGGGGCTCACCACGGTCGAGTGGTCCAGCGCTCCGGCGAACCGGCCGGAGAACGGCCTGACCGGCGTCAGCTTCCGGCTCGGCGCCGGGACCTGGGGGCCGTACATGCGGCTGATGCACGAGGAGTCCTACACCGCCCGGTTCCCCGAGCACTGGGTGTTCGAGGGCACCAAGCTGGGCGAGGGCGACGCCTTCGGCCGGGGCGCCATCGGGTACGAGACGGACGCCTGCGACTTCACGGAGGTGGACGGCGTTCCCGTGGCCACGGGGCGCGACGGGACCCCGCCGTCCTTCGTCGTCCTGGCCACCGCCGATCTGCGCCACTGGCACCGCTACGGCCAGGGCGGCATGGCCACCATGGGCGTCTTCGGTCTCGGCGCCGGGACGGTGTTCACCGCCTCCACCGTGAACTGGGGCAACACCCTGCACGACCCAGCCGTGGACCGCATCACCCGCAACGTGCTGAACCGGCTGGCCTCCCGCGTGAACGGCTGGGAGGCGATCGGCCCCGGCGGCTCGATCCGGGCGCTGACCGTGTGCGGCTCCCGGCTGTACGGGGTGGGCGTGGACGACCTCCTGTACCGCAGGGACGTCTCCGGCCAGAACCTGCGCTGGCGACGGATCGGCTCGGGCGGCGGCGTCGTCGCCATGGCCACCCCGCGAGAGGCCTCCACCACCAGACCCATCGGCCTGTACGGCCTGACCGGCGACGACCGGCTCGTCTACCGCGACCCGGGCTCGAAGGCTCCCTGGACCGTGCTCGGCAAGGGCCCCACCGGCGGGGTGGGACTGGCCCTGGTCGACGGCGACCTGTGGGCCGTCACCGCCGACGGCGGCCTGTGGCGCCTCCCCCCGGAGACCTCCGAGTGGAGCCTGGTCGACGACAGCGCGGACGCCGTCACCCTCACCGCTCTGAGCGCCCGCCTCTACATCGCCGACTCCACCGGCCGGATCCGCACCCGGCTCCCGGTGCCGGCCCCCGCCGAGTGGACCGACCTCTGCACCGCCGGCGACTGCACCGTCCTCACCGCCCACGCCGGACGCCTCATCGGCACCACCCCCGGCCACCCCCTCCGCTGGCGGACCCCTCTCCCCGACCTGTAGCCCGATCTTCCGCAGGAGCCGCCCGGTGCCGGGGCGAGGGCCCGGTCTTCCGACGGCCGCCGTCGCGGTCTCCCCGGCGCGGCTCCGGTCTCCGGATGGGCGCGAACGTCGGGCGGGTTCCGGGAGATCCACTCGGCCGGCCGGGAGTCGTTCCCATCACGATCCACGGCTGAACAATGGCCGTACCGTAAACGCCTCTTCGATATGAAGACCGAATGGACTCCGCTTTCACCTTTCGGCGCGTTTTGCCACCTATGATCTGATATACAGCGCCAGAGGTTACAAATTACGGCGTTTCCGTTTTTTATTCAGTGCGGACGCGACGGCAGTCAGCTCTAATGCCCACATCGCATCACCCCTCCGGACTAATCTGAAGCATGCGGTTAATCGGTCGGGATTCCGAACTGGCGGCGTGCCGGTTGGCGTTGTACGGCGGGCAGGCGCCGGTGGGCATAGTGATCAGCGGCGAACCCGGGATCGGCAAAACCCTGCTGTACCGGGCCGTCACCCAGATATCCGCGACATCAGGATGGAAAGTCCTGTCCACCACCGGACTGAAAAGCGGGTCCGGTGTTCCATTCATCAATCTTGCAGACCTGTTGGAACCGGCCGTTTACGACATTCTTCAAACAATGGCACCGGCGCAGGCGGATGTGTTGCGCGACACACTGCATTTGAAGGCGTTTTCCGGGCAGCCGGACACCGCGTTGATCGCCCGGGCGGCCGTGAACGCCCTGCGGGCCATAGCCGATACGGCGGAGGGAAAACGGCTCGTCGTCGCGATCGACGACGAGCAATGGCTGGACGAGGACACCAGACGGTTACTGGGAATGGCCGTCGCGTGGCTTCCCGACATTCCCGTGACGTGGATCGTGTCGGCGCGTTCCGAACAGGCCGAGGACGGCCTGGGCCAGGTCCTGGCGCATGAGATCGGGGCGGATCTGGTCAGGCTCGATCTGGCCGGGCTGGATGAGGCGTCGATCGTGAGCGTGATAACGGACAGATTCGCTGGTCGCTGGTCGTCACGCCTTCTCCGCCACATCATCAGGCTCGCCAACGGCAACCCCTACGTCGCCCTGGAACTCGCCAGGGAGACCATGACCGTCGCCGACCGCGACGCCGCCATCGCCCATCTCCCCCGCAGCCTGACCGGATCGCTGAGAGCACGCCTGAACCGGCTCGCCCCCACGACCATGGCCGTGATCCAGATCGCCGCCCTCGACACCCGTCCGACGCGGCAACTGCTCCGCGCCGTGGCCGGAGAGCATGTGGACGACGCCGTCGACGAGGCCCTGGCCTCCGACGTCCTGGAGTCCTCGCCGCCGAACCCGGTGCTGCGCTTCACGCATCCGCTTCTGCGCGAGGTGACCCGGGCGACGCTGAGCGGGCCGGTCAGGCGCCGGTTGCACCGCGCGCTCGCCGCGGCGGTGGCGGTCGAGGACCTGGACGAGGCGGCGGGACATCTGGCGGCGGGCGCCGAAGAGCCCGACGAGACCCTGGCCGCGACCGTTTCGGCGGCGGCGGAACGGATGTTGTCCCAGGGGGCTCCCGGCCGTGCCGTCATCCTGGCCGAGGCCGCGGTCGCGCTCACCCCCGACGCGAACGGGCTGCCGGCCTGGCGGCGGCGCCTCCTGGAGCTTGACTGCCTCATGGCGGCGAGTGAGTGGGATCGGTGTCGCGTCCTGGCCGAGCAGTGGGTCGCCGACGTGCCCGACCGGCTGCGGGGCGAGCTGACCGCCCGGCGGGGATGGATCGAGACAGACGTGGAAACCGCCGCTCGCCTGCTGGCGACGGCTCTCACCGAATTCGAGAACGACCCCGCCCGAGCCGCCCGCGTCGGCACGGAACTCGCCCAGCGGGTCGGGGTCCTGCTCCTGCGGCTCACCGAGGCGAAGACCGTCGCCCGCAAGGCGGTACGGCAGGCAAGGCGTGCGGAGAGTCCGGCCGTGCTCCGCGGGGCCCTCGCGACCGAGGGGTTCCTGGCGGCGCTCGCGGGACGGCCGGACGCCGGCCGGCTTCTGCGGAACGCGATCTCCGTGGCCGGTTTGGAGAGCATGCCTTTTCCCTACCGCTCTCCCGAGAGCCGGCTGGCGATGTGGCACATGTGGCGCGGGGAACTCGGCCCTGCCAGAGAGTTGCATCACGCGGTTCTCGAGGCGGGTGAGCGGCGCGGATCGGAGGAGAGCTGCAACGGGAGCCGCCTGCACCTCGCCGAGGTCGAATGGAGAGCCGGCCGGTGGGCGGAGGCAGCCCGGCATGCGGCGTCCGTCGAGCGGTACGGGCGTGAGACCGGATATCGGCAAACGGGCGGTGGAGCCTATGTCGTGTCCCTCGTCGCCGCCGGCCGCGGTGAGATCGAAAAGGCTCGTCGTCTCGCCGGCGAAGGCCTGCGAATATCGGAGCGGCAAGGGGATCTGATCTTCGCCGCCCAGTGCCGTTGTGTCCTTGGACAGCTCGAACTGTCCGTCGACGACCCCGCCGCCGCGATAACCTGGCTCGCCCCTCTCGTTCCGCTTCTCAAAGAACACGGATTCGGCGAACCAGGCGCCTTCCCCTACATTCCCGATCTCATTGAAAGCTACGCACGAGTCGGCCGAACCGATGAGGCCCGAGAATGCCTGAAATGGCTGAGGAAGGCGGCCGACCGGCTTCACCATCCGTGGGCGGGCCTCACAGGTGGGCGCGCCGAGGCCGTCCTTCATCTGGCGCTTCGGGATTCCGCCGCGGCCGTCCAGGCGGTAACCGGTTCGGTGCTGGAGGCCCGCGAGCGGAAACTGCCACTGGAACTCGGCAGGTCCCTCCTCGTGCTCGGCACCGCGCAGCGACGGGCACGCCGGCGGCGCGACGCCGCACAGACCCTCGACGAGGCGACAGCGGTCCTCGATCAGCTCGGAGCCTCGTGCTGGGCCGCGCTCGCGCGCGCTCAGCGGGCCCGGCTCGCTCACAGCAGTGAAGCCGTCCTCACCCCCTCCGAGCAGCGCGTGGTCGAGCTCGTCTCGCAGGGGCTCACCAACACCGAGATCGCCGCGATCATGCTCATCAGCGTCAAGACCGTCGAAGCGAACCTGACCCGCGTCTATCGCAAACTCGGGGTCCGCGGTCGCGTCGAACTCGCCAAGCGCATGACGGGCTGACCGCGACCCCTCCTCACGCATAGGGGATTCCCCGATGAAGCCTGCCCCGGCTCCGTCGACAGTGGAGGGGCACGCGGAGAGGCCAAGAACGTCCTCCGCCATGAATCAGGAGACCCCCTATGGCCACTCGCGGAAACCCCTCGCGCGAAACTTTGACACCCGGGCTCGCCGTCGTCACCTCGGCCGGACGCGGATCAGCGGGCTCGCCGGAGGGAAGGCCCGCCAGAACCACCCCCCGAGGCGGCCGGTTCGCCGCTCTCGCCGCGCTCACCGTCATGGCCCTTGCCGCCACGACCGGCGTCGGGCACGCGGCCGACGGATTCGCCCCCAACCAGTCGTGGACGTCGAACCCCTACTACGGCTCACGCGAAACGTCCTTCGCCGACGTCACCGGCGACGGCCGCGCGGACGCCATCGTCGTCAACAACGACAGGGTCATCGTCCGCCGCTCGACCGGCCGCGGATTCGCCCCCAACGAATCCTGGACCTCCAACCCCTACTACGGCTCACGCGGAACCTACTTCGCCGACGTCACCGGCGACGGCCGCGCGGACGCCATCGTCGTCAACAACGACAGGGTCATCGTCCGCCGCTCAACCGGCCGCGGATTCGCCCCCAACGAATCCTGGACCTCCAACCCCTACTACGGCTCACGCGAAACGTCCTTCGCCGACGTCACCGGCGACCGCCGCGCCGACGCCATCGTCGTCAACAACGACAAGGTCACTGTCCGCCGCTCAACCGGCCGCGGATTCGCCCCCAACGAATCCTGGACCTCCAACCCCTACTACGGCTCACGCGGAACCTACTTCGCCGACGTCACCGGCGACCGCCGCGCCGACGCCATCGTCGTCAACAACGACAAGGTCATCGTCCGCCGCTCAACCGGCCGCGGATTCGCCCCCAACGAATCCTGGACCTCCAACCCCTACTACGGCTCACGCGAAACGTCCTTCGCCGACGTCACCGGCGACCGCCGCGCCGACGCCATCGTCGTCAACAACGACAAGGTCACTGTCCGCCGCTCAACCGGCCGCGGATTCGCCCCCAACCAGTCCTGGACCTCCAACCCCTACTACGGCTCACGCGGAACCTACTTCGCCGACGTCACCGGCGACCGCCGCGCCGACGCCATCGTCGTCAACAACGACAAGATCACCGTCCGCCGCTCCAGATAGCTCCTTTGCCAGGCGACTGAACCGGCCGAGGCAGGAACGGATTCGTCCGATCCGCCTCGGCCTGACCCGTTCACACCGGCTCGTCGACGCGATCGAGCGGGCGGCCCAGGCCGGACCCACCCTCGCCCCGGCGGATGGCGCGTCAGAGCCCGAAGACCGCCAGAATGGTGAGGCCGAGGCTCAGCGCCACGAACGGGAGTGTCCTGGGATTCCGGACCGCCTCTCGTCGCGAGGAGATCACCAGCACGGCGCCCACGGCCAGGGCCAACAGCAGGTGCAGGCCGTACCACCAAGGAGTGGGCAGCTTTCCCAGGAAAGTGCGGAAGAACAGGTCGTCGGCGGATCCGTAGCCGGAGAGCACGCCGAGAACGCCCAGGCCCAGCGCCGCGAGTGCGTACCGGAACCGGCCGAGCAGGGCCCAGACGACGGTCCCCAGGACGAGCACAATCGAAGAACTGTGGTGCAGCCGCCGTACGAACGGCCCTCCGCGCACCTCGGAGTCGATCGTCAGGATCGAGTTGTAGGCGGCGCTCATGGGGGTGCCTCGCAGCGGCTCGTAAAAGCCGTTGTAGGCCACGACCTCGTTGCTGGGCGTGTAGAAGAACGTCAGGAAGCCGCCGGTGAGCAGGACGACCACAAAACAGTAGACCAGCACCTCGCCCATGAGCTGCCTCGTCCGCTCCATCCAACGTATTCCACCACAAAGAGGCAGCTCAAGATCTTGATATAGGCCGGCCCTCCCGCGTGACCCGGTCGCCGCGAGACAGCTCGGCAGACTCTGGGGGATCGGCGAAGGCGGTGCCGTAGGGAGTCAGAGGAGGCGGGAGCCGTAGAGGGCGAAGGCGGCTCCGGTGGTCATGGCCCAGTAGCGGTCGCCGTAGGACCAGTGCCACCACTCGGTGCGGTAGTTGACCAGGCCCGCCGACTCCAGGGCGACGCCGAGGAGTTTGCGGTTGTGGCGGGCCTCGGATGACAGTCCTGGGGCGTCGGTGTAGCAGGCGCCGTCGCTCTGCTCGGGGGTGGCGTTGAGCGGCGTGCCCATGTCGAGCTCGGTTCCGTCCTCGGTGCACAGCGTCAGGTCCACCGCCGCGCCCGCGGTGTGCGGGGCCACCTCGACGGGCGAGACGTAGCGGCTGGCCGCCACCCAGATCTCTTCGGGCGACATTTCTGGAAATGTCGTCCGCAACTCCGCCGAGTACCCATCGAAGATCTGCCGCTGTGTCGCCAGCGGCCGGTACCCCTCCACGACCAGCAGCCGGTATCCCGGCGGAAGCTGCGTCTGGGCGTCCTCCAGCCGGAGGAGCACTCCCTCCCGCAGGTGCGCGAAGGCCCCCTCGGAATCGGCCAGCCGATCATCGATTCGCAACCGCCCACGGACATCGGCCAACCGCTCTCCGGACTCCTCCACGGGGATCGAGACGACGCGGGGATCGGAGATCAAAACGATGTCGCGCATGCCGACAATTCTCACATCGTTTCAGAGAGCACCTGTTCCCGGGCTTGCCGGAGCCCGAAACCAAGGTGCTCCGGCAAGGCCGATCTCCCGTCACGATCCGCTAACGATCGTTTCTTTTAAGAAAGTTTCTTGTTAGTTTACAAAGGTCAGCCCGCAGGCAAGTAGTTGAACCGCGGGTTGCGGCAGCTCCGATCGCTCCCAGTGAGCACAGAGGGTCGCGGGGACCCCAGCCGATAACAGATGAGCGCAAAGCCCGGCGAAAGCCTGAAAGGGAGACCCCCAGTGAAGTTCGCGAGAATCGCCACCACGACGGCCACCACCGCCGCCCTCGCCCTGGGCCTCGCCGCCTGTGGCAGCGAGCCCGCGCCGACCACCGAGTCCGCCGCGTCCGCGCCCGCCGCCTCCGGCCCCAAGTTCGCGGGACAGACCTTGACCGTGTGGCGTCTCGGCGCTCCGGACGAGAAGCAGAACGCCCTCATGGGTGACCTGAACGCGAAGTTCAAGGAGATGACCGGCGCCGAGGTCAAGGTCCAGTGGGTGCCGTGGCCGGACGCGCAGGCCAAGTGGACCGCCGCGCTGGCCGGCGGCGAGGGCCCCGACGTCACCGAGTTCGGCAACGACCAGGTGGCCGCCTGGGTCGCGCAGGACGCCCTCACCGACATCACCGACATCGTCAAGGCCAACCCCGACTTCCAGCAGATCCCGCAGAACCTGTGGGGGTACGAGACGGTGGACGGCAAGATCTACGCCGCTCCGTGGGGCGGTGGCACCCGCGCCGTCCTCTACCGCAAGGACTGGTTCAAGGAGCTGAACATCGAGGTTCCCAAGACCTGGGACGACCTCGTCGCGGCCGGCAAGAAGATCGTCGCCGAGAAGGGCAAGGACGTCGACGGCTTCGCCTTCAACGGCGGCTCCGACGCCAACATGTCGCTCTCCCCGTTCGTCTGGTCGGCCGGTGGCGACTTCGCCGCGTTCGAGGGCGGCAAATGGGTCGGCAAGCTGACCGAGCCCGGCTTCAAGGAGGGCTTCCAGTTCTACACCGACCTGGTGGTCAAGGACGGTGTCTCGCGCAAGTCGGCCCTGACCCAGAACTCGGTGGACATCGCGACCCGCTTCGCCAACAGCAAGGTCGGCATGTACGTGACCGGCGGCTGGGACATCACCACCATCAAGGAGCAGAGCGGCGGCAAGGTCGACGACGCGAAGATGGGCTTCTTCTCGCTCCCGGCCAAGGACGGCAGCGGCCCGGCCCCGGCCTTCCAGGGCGGTAACGACATCGCCGTCTGGAAGGACGCCAAGAACGTCGAGCTCGCCGGCGAGTACGTGAAACTGGCCGCCGGCAAGGACTTCGGCACCCGCTACGCCAAGGACGGCGGCCTCCTGCCGCTGTACCCGGAGGCGCTGGCCGAGTACGCCGCCGACCCGGTGCAGGCTCCGTTCGCCGAGACCTTCAAGGTCGCCAAGGGCTTCCCGAACGACACCAACTGGGCCGAGGCCAACGACACCAAGGCCGTCCTGCAGAGCGCGGCCCGCTCCGTCATCGAGGGCAAGAAGGACGTCGACACCGCGCTGGCCGACGCCAACAAGGAACTCGAAGAGATCCTGAACCAGTAATCATGGCCAACACCTCAACCGTCGCCCGGGGCGGGGGCTCGTCCCTCTCCCCGGCGCGGGGGCGAAACACCACCAAGCCTCCGCGCAAGCCGGGCAGAATGCCCGCATGGGTGCTCCCCTACGCGCTGCTCATCCCCGGCCTCCTGGTCATCGCCGGCCTGCTGCTCTACCCGCTGTACCAGATGGTCGTCATGTCCTTCCAGAACGTGGGACTGCGGCAGATCCGGGGCGTGCCGGCCGAGTCCGTCGGCTTCGAGAACTACCAGAAGCTGTTCGAGTCGGAGCTGTTCTGGACGTCGCTCCGCAACACCGTCGTCTTCGCGGCCGTCACCGTGGCACTCACCCTGACGCTCGGCACACTGGTCGGCCTGCTGCTCCACAAGCTCGGCAAGAAGATGTCGACCTTCCTCATCGTCGGCATCATGGCGGCGTGGGCCACCCCCCAGATCGCCACCGCGATCATCTGGCGCTGGCTGTTCGACGCGGAGTCGGGTGTCATCAACTGGGGGCTCAACGCGCTCCCCGACTGGTTCTCCTCGCTGCTGTTCGGCCGCTCCGACTGGACCGGCGAGCCGTGGCTCAACGACGCGTTCACCATCTACGTGGTGCTCATCATCGCGGTGGTCTGGGCGTCGTTCCCGTTCATCGCGGTCTCGGTGCTCGCCGGGCTGAAGAGCATCTCCCAGGAGCTGTACGAGGCGGCCAGGGTGGACGGCGCCTCCGCGTGGCGCATCTTCTGGCGGATCACCTTCCCGCTGCTGAAGCCGGTCTTCGCGGTGCTGGTCGTGCTCTCCATCATCTGGGACTTCAAGGTCTTCACCCAGCTCTTCGTGCTGGCGGGCGGAACGTCCAACCGTGAGGCCTTCAACCTGTCGCTGTTCGCCTACACCCAGGCCTTCAGCGCTCCGCCCAAGATGGGCATGGGCGCGGCCATCGCGGTGGTGCTGACGCTGATCCTGCTCGTCATCACCTTCTTCTACGTCCGCCAGATCGTGAAGACGGAGGACGTGCGATGACCACTTTCGAGACGCCCGGACGGCCCAGCAGGCACGTCAAGGCGAACAGGAAACTCAAGCAGCGCAAGCGGCTCGGCAAGTTCGGCCTCAACACCGCGGCCGTCGTGGTGTTCGTGTTCGCCGTGTTCCCCGTCTACTGGATGGTGTCCACGGCGTTCAAGAGCAGTGAGCAGATCTTCACGACGGACTTCATCCCGTTCCCGACCGACCCGACTCTCGACCACGTCAAGCGGGTCTTCACCGAGGGCGTCGCGGGCCACTCCATCTGGCGCTACATGCTCAACAGCGCCATCGTGGCCGTCGGCACGGTGCTCATCGGCGCGGTCTTCTCCCTGCTCGCGGCGACCGCCGTGGCCCGCTTCCGTTTCCGCGGGCGCACCTCGTTCCTGGTCCTGCTCCTCATCGTGCAGATGGTGCCGGGCGAGGCCCTGCTCATTCCGCTCTTCATGATGGTCAGGCGGGCGGGCCTGTACGACCACCTCTTCGGGCTCATCGTGGTGAACATCGCGATGACGCTGCCGTTCGCCATCTGGATGCTCCGCACCTTCGTCGCGGCGGTGCCCAAGGAACTGGAGGAGGCGGCCTGGATCGACGGCGCGAGCCGGTTCGCCACCTTCTGGAAGGTCCTGTTCCCGCTGGTGGCGCCCGGTCTCGTCGCGACGAGCATCTTCTCGTTCATCACCGCCTGGAACGAGTTCGTGTTCGCGCTGACCCTGATCGGCGACCAGGCCAGCTACACCATGCCCGTGGCGCTGCGCTACTTCGTCAGCCAGCGGTCGGTGGACTGGGGCGGCATCATGGCCGCCTCCACCCTGATGACCATCCCGGTGATCATCTTTTTCCTTCTGGTGCAGCGGCGAATGGTCTCGGGTCTCGTCGCGGGTGCCGTCAAGGGCTGACCCCTCCAAAGCCGGTACGGCTCGCACCCACAAGGCGCGGGCCGTACCAGCCCTGTCCACATTCGACACCCCCCTATCTCAGGTAAGGAAATACGTAACGCCATGTCTGAGTTCATCGCGGGACACAGCGATCAGGGGCTGCGTCGACTCGCGGCCGGCGCGTTGCTTGTCGCGTTCCAAGGCACCACCGCCCCCGAGTGGGTCCTGCGAGGTCTGGAGAACGGTCTCGGCGGCGTCACCCTCTTCGGCTTCAACGTCGCCGACGCCACCCAGCTCTCCGCCCTCACCGCCCGCCTGCGCGAGGCCGGCGACCCGGTCATCTCGCTCGACGAGGAGGGCGGCGACGTCACCCGGCTCGCCTACCACGTGGGCAGCCCCTATCCCGGCAACGCCGCCCTCGGCGCCGTCGACGACGTCGAGCTGACCCGGCGCGTCTACCGGTCCATCGGCGACGATCTGGCCCGCTGCGGCGTCAACCTGGACATGGCCCCCTCGGCCGACGTGAACACCGCCGACGACAACCCGGTGATCGGAACCCGCTCGTTCGGGTCCGACGCCGCCCTGGTCGCCCGGCACACCGTCGCCGCCGTCCACGGCCTGCAGTCGGCGGGCGTGGCCGCCTGCGTCAAGCACTTCCCCGGCCACGGCGCCACCCGGCAGGACTCCCACCTGGAGATCCCGCTCGTCGACGCCTCCCTGGAACTACTGCGGGAGCGCGAGCTCGTCCCCTTCCGCGCGGCGATCGCGGCCGGGACCAGATCGATCATGACCGCGCACGTACGGGTTCCCGCCGTCACCGGCACGACCCCCGCCACGCTCTCCCCCGCCGCCCTGACCGGCCTGCTCCGCGGCGAGCTGGGCTACGACGGCGTGGTCATCTCCGACGCCCTGGACATGAAGGCGGTCACCGACACCTACGGCCTGGCCGGCGGCGCGGTGCTCTCCCTGGCCGCCGGCACCGACCTGCTCTGCCTGGGCCCGCTGCCGACCGAGGACGACGTCCGCGGGATCATCTCCGAGATCGTCGCCGCGGTGCTGGACGGGCGCCTGCCCCTGGCCCGCCTGGAGGCCGTGGCCGAGCGGGTGGCCGGCCTGCGCGCCTGGTTCGGAACGCCCCACGCGGGTGAGGCGGAGGAGAACGTGATCGGCCTGGCCGCCGCCCGTCGCGCGATCAGCCTCACCGGGTCGGCGTCCCCCCTGGTCGATCCGCTGGTGGTCGAGGTCGACACCCCGCCGACCATCGCGGTCGGCACCGTGCCGTGGGGCTTCACGCCCCTGCTGCCGCAGGCGGAGGTCGTCCGGGTCAAGCCGGAGGACGCCGACGTGCCGGGCCTCCTGGAGCGCGCCGCCGGCCGCTCGCTGATCCTCGTGGTCAAGGACGCCCATCGCTACCAGGCCAGCCGGTCGGTGGTGTCCGCGCTGCTGTCGGCCCGCCCCGACGCCACCGTGGTCGAGATGGGCCTGCCGATCTGGCGTCCCGAGGGCGTCACCTACCTCGCCACGTACGGCGCCGCCCGCGCCAACGCCCAGGCCGCCGCCGAACTGCTCGGCGTCTGAGTTCAGGCGACATGCCGGTACGGCTCGCGCCCGGGGGGATCCCGGGCGCGAGCCGTACCGGCAGGGGATCAGAACGCGTTCGCGGTCATGGGTCGGAGGATCTCCCGCCAGACCTCGCGCGTCCGCGTCACCGCGGGACTCACCGCCGCCTCGGTGACCGGAGGCGGCGGATCGGCCGCCGCTGATTCCTCGTCCGGTTCGGAATGGGCCGATGTGCCCGCCGTACCGGGCCCCTCATCCGATGCGGAATCGCCCGGTGCGGGATCGGCCGGTGTGAGGTCGGCCGATACGGGATCGGCCGGTGTGAGGTCGGCCGGTGCGGAATGGGCCGGTGCGGGAATCTCCGCGATCTTCGCGCGGGGCTCGGCCGCGACGGCCCGCAGAAGCGCGCGCAGGTGCTTCGCGATCTGGGACACGTCGTCGTGGTCGATCGCGGCGGGGTTGAAGCGGAGGCCGAGGGTGAGGCTCAGGTCCGCGTCCACGGCCTGGACGTGCAGCGCGCCACGGGCCACCCCGTTGAAGACCGTCCATTCCACCCCGGCCCCGACACCGTGGAAGCGCGGGGTGACCGCCCTTCTGCGGTAGCTGAACAGGACCGGGCGGCGGGTCCTCTCCGGCGGCAGGTGCCGGAACCGGTACAGGGAACGGAGCTCGGCCTGGACCGTGCGCAGGTAGGCGGGCAGGTCCTCATCCAGGCCGGGGTGCGGGACGAACGGCACCTGCGCGACGAACGACCCGATGTGGTCCCGCGTCTCGCCGGTCCGGGTGCCGAGGTCGAGGGCGAGCGGCGAGCCGGTGGTGCCGTAGCGGCGCAGCAGCACGCCCAGGGCGGCCAGGAGCAGTTCGAACCGGGTCGCGCCGAGCACCGTGGCCGCGGCGGCGAAGCCCTCGAACTCCGCCTGACCGAGCACCATCTCAACGATCTCCCCGGGACCGGCGCCGTGCGGGTTCGCCCGCAGGCCGGGCAGGACCAGCTCGGCGGGCAGCCCGGCGCGCTCCCTCCAGAACGCCTCGGCCTCCGGGGAGCCGTCAGCCGTGCCGTACGGCGCGGGCAGCGCGGGCAGCGCGGTGCGCGAGAAGTAGGCGTCGGCCAGGTCGCGGACCAGGATGTCCTTGGAGCTCTCGTCGAACACCCGGCCGTGCGCCGCGAAGATCAGCCGGCGGCGGTCCTGTCCCACCGTGACCAGCGTGAACCGGGCGAGCGGACCGCGATCCAGGTCGAACGGGCGAGCGGCCTCCGCCGCCGCGATCTCGGGGTAGCGCTTGGGAGAGGCCTCCATGCGGGTCACCCGGACCCGGCCGAGCACCGGGTGCCGGGCGACGACGGCGGCGCACGCGCCCAGCAGCGCCGGAACGTCGACGGCGCCGTTCAGGTGGAGCGCCAGCGGGATCCCCCGCAGATCGAAAGAGGCGTGCGACATGCTGTCCGTCTCCCTCGTGGATAGCTCCTCTTCGGCAGACGACGGGGGCATGAGCCGTCCCGAACAGGAATCATTAGGAAAGTTTCCTGTCTATTTATGCAATCGAATGCTACACACGCGCTACGCCCGAGACAAGCAACCCACGCCAAACCGACCCTGAGACATTGATGGCCACTCACAGAGGCCGTCCCACCCATTGAGCCGGTCCAGATTCCCATCGCTTCAGCGGATGAGCCGGCGACCGGTCACGCGGTCGCCGTCCTGGCTTCCGAAACGGAACCGACCCCCAGCCGAGGCTGCCGAGATGCTGGGCCCGTGTCGCCCATTTGTCGCCCGCCTTCTCGACCCCGGCGACATTCCGTCGACTTGTCTACCCGGAGGTCGCCACCGAGTGGTGCGCCTCGCCGATATCTTGACGTTCCAGGCGGCTCGCGACCGGCACCTTGACCTGGGCGGTCCGGTCACCCTGGCCGCCTGCTGACGTCGGCCCTCATCCGCACCCGGCCGGCAGCCGTGGATCGAGGATGAGACGATCGAAAAGCTCTTCCCGATATCGAGATGCCTGTGGGCAGATGGTCCTTGCCAGACTCAGTACGGGCTCATCTGATCCAGCACCTTGGTCGCGAGCGCCAGGAACTCCTCGGCTTTCACCATGTCGTGGGCAACGTCGTCGGGGGTGATCTCCGGAGTGTCGGCCCGGGGGTATTCGGCGCCGTTGCGTCGGCGGCGCATGCGGTCGAACGAGCGGAGCGACTGCCCGAGCGGTGGATCCAACTGGGCTGTGACGGCGTCCAGTACGGCCAGATGCCCACCCCTGCTGGTGGCCCGCAGTCCCTGGTTCTCCAGGATGGAGGCAAGCGCTTTTCTGGAGGCGTCGTAGAGAAGCTGATATGCCCCTGTCGGATCTGTTTCGGCGCCCGTGCGGGCGAGTTCGACGTGACGCCCGGCTTGGGTGATCAGGGTGTCGGCGTGTTCCCGGCTCGGTGGCACCCGTTCCAGCTGGCCCGAAGCCAGCATCGCGTCGATCCGGTCGCGTCCTTGCATCCATCTCATGTGGCGATCCGCCTCCGAATCAGGGGGTATAGGGGCTTGCTCCGCAAGGACGTCACGAACGGGTTGTCCGTGTCATCGGTCCACGATGCCGACGAGATCCGGCTGATGTTCACCTCGCGGCCGAGGATCCGCTCCGCACTCCGTGCCGCGTCGTAAAGTTTGTCGTCGTCCGCGGAGCCCACGATGAGAACGTCGACGTCACGGGGCACCGGGCCCGCCTGGTTGACGTGTCTCGCAGCCCAGGAGCCGTAGATGTATGCCTCGTCGATGCCGGAGATCGACTGGAGAAGGGGCGGCAGGATGGCCGCTGGACCGTAGGTCACCGCGAGCAGGTCGGTCAGTGGCTTCGCGACGATCGTGTCCATGTCCGCACGTATGAGGCGCAGGTTTCCGTGTCGTCTCTCGATGATCAGCCCAGCGTCTGCAAGCCGATCCATCTCGCGGCTCACCGTCGACTGCGATGTGCCCACGCGTGCGGCAAGATCGGTTGTCGAGTATTCATCTTCCGGATGGAGGTACAGCCAGGCCAGTAATTCGCCGACGGCATCGGATCGAAGTAACGGCAGCAGCAAAGGAGGGGATGCCCTCATAGATGCATAGTATCATGCATGAATAGCAAGTCAATCACTTAAAGTAATCACTTGACGCCAAGCAGTTCCGGGGAGTGTGGCGCGCCAACTTCCCTGAACCGTTTCGTGCGGTGGACGCGCTGCAGCCGCGCGACGGACAAGGCCCGGTCGACAGCCGGGCGAAGCCCCCGCGCCACGATGGCCTGCGTCGGCTCTCAGGCTGGAACCGTCCCGGTATCACGAGAGGCTTCCCACGGTCGCCGGGTGAGCCGCGCGATCCGTGAGGCGGGGACATCTCCAGTTCGTGGGGGGCGAAGCCCCGGCGCCGGAACGCCGAGATGGGCCGCCACGCTCGAGGAACCCGTTCCGGCGGGTTCTCAGGACGCGAAGATCTCCTCGCGGGCCTGGTCCAGAGCCGCGAGAACGGCGCCGCGCAGCACCGGGTTCCCGGCCACCGCGGTGGGCACCACCTGCGGGCGGATCGGGCACATGCGGGCCACCGCCTCCTCGACCCTGGTGGTGAGCGCGCTTCCGCCCGCCTGACTGACCTCTCCGGCGAGCACCACGAGCCCGGGGTCGAGCACGACGCACACCGACGCCACGCCCAGCGCCAGCCGTTCGGCGATCTCGTTCAGCAGGGGCTCGCCTCGCTCCCCCGCCTTGACCGCGGCCGCCACGCACTCGGCCGCGCTGTTGCCCGCGAAGCCGTGCGTCTTGGCGAGTTCGGCCACCGCCTCGGCGCTGACCAGGGACGCCAGGCCGCCGGCGAGCGAGGGCAGCCTTCCGGGCACGACCCGCACATCCTCCGCCAGCGGCACGCCGGGCACCGGCAGGTAGCCGATCTCACCCGCGCTGCCCGACCGGCCGCGGTACAGCCGGCCGCCGAGCACGACACCGAGGCCGATGCCGCGGCCCACCCACAGCAACACGAAGTCGTCGGCCTCGCGGGCGGCGCCCAGGGCGCGCTCGGCGAGGGCGACGAGGTTCACGTCGTTCTCGATCCTGACGTCGCGGCGCAGGTCGCGGGCGAGCCGCTCATGGATGCCCTCTTGCCATCCCCGCAGGTCGAAGGAGAACCGCACGTCCCCGGTCCGGGGATCGACCACGCCCGGGGTGCCGATCACGACCGCCCGCAGTTTGGAGAGCGCCACCTTGGCCGACCGGCACGCCTTGACGACCGCGCTGTGCACGAGGGCGACCGGGTCGTCATGCCCGTTCGGCGCGACCTTCACCTCGGCCACGATCTCCCCGTGGATATCGGCGATGGCGGTGGTGACGAATTCCGGGCCGACGTCCAGTCCCGCCACATAGGCTGAGGAGGAAATAATCCCATAAAGCGCCGCATTGGGCCCTCGACCACCGGCCTGCTCTCCCGCCACCTCGACCAGACCGCGCCCCTCCAGCCGGGCGAGCGTCTGTGACGCGGTCACCTTGGAAAGGCCCGTGAGCTCCCCGATCTGGCCTCTCGTCAGCGGTCCCGAGGCGAGCAGAAGCTCCAGGGCGGCCCGGTCGTTGATCTCCCTCAAAAGCCTGGGCACGCCAGGACGTCGCTCCATACGCATGCTCTCTTGTCGCCGTTTCCCCGTCGTAATTATATTCAATCAAAAATGGCGGTTCTATTCATTAATAAAGCTTCCTGATAGTTTAGCCCTGCGGAGGCCTCGCGGGGGGCCACGGGGGTGCCCCCCGCCGTGCCGCGACCCACGTTCCGCCCCGCCTCGCGGCCCCGGATCCGCCCCGCGAGCCCCTCGGCGCTCCGGCTTCCCACCACCTCGCCTCCCGGACTCTCCCGGCACCGCGACCCTTTTCACCTGGGGTTTCCACCGCGTGGTCCCGCCGTCCGCCGTCATCCGCCTTGTGCCCGGAAAGCAAGGCTTGCGACTCTCACCCATCGCGTGGAACACTCCCGAAAACGGTAAAGGTTCTTTTTAGTAAGACCCTTGCCGCGCGTGGCGAGGCAGGTCTGGACATGGATACCGTCATCACGATCGCAGCCGAATACACGGGACAGCCGACCCGGTACGGACCCGTCACGATGGGTCAGGCCAACATGGCCCGTTGCGTGCTCCGCGACCCGCCCCTCCACATGAACTTCCGCGTCACCAAGCGCCTTCCGGCGGGAACGACCCTCGACGCTCTCACCAGGGCGGTCGGGCTGCTGCTCTCCCGGCACGAGGGACTCCGGGCCACCATCCACTCCGGCACCCAGCGGGTGATCGGCTCCGGCGCGCTCGCCGTCGAGGTGCACGACGCCGAGCCCGGCGGCGAACCCGGCCTCGACGGCCTCGCGGAGGAGGTCGGCCTGCGGATGCAGGGCACCCGGTTCGACGTGGAGGCGGAGCTTCCCATCAGGGTCGCCGTGATCACCGAACGGAACGTGCCGCGCCTGGCGGTCTTCGTGTTCCCCCACACCTCGGTGGACGCGATCGGCCTGGCCACCGTCATGCGCGAGTGGGAGCGTCTGGTCCGGGGCGGCACCATCCCCCCGCCGTACCCGACCCAGCCCCTCGAACTGGCCGAGGCCGAGGGAGGCCCGCTCGGCCTGCGCCGCACCGCGGCGGCCCTGCGACACTGGGAGACCCGGCTTCGGCGGGCACCGCAGTCCATGTTCGCGATCGACGAGGTGCCCGACACCGACGCGATCCGTCCCCGGCTCCGGGTCCGCTCCGCGGTGGCGGGCGGGGCACTGGCCGCCGTCGCGAGCCGTACCGGCGCCAGCCGCTCGGCCGTGGTCCTCGCCGCGCTGGGCGTCCTGGTCGGCCTGCGCAACGTCCAGCGGACCTGTGTGATCGCCTCGCTGGCGAGCAACCGGGTCCGTCCCGAGCTGCGCGGCTACGTCGGGCCGCTGGCCCAGGACGCGCTGATGGCCGCCGACCTCGACGTCTCCACCTTCGACGAGGCGATCCGCCGCTTCCGTACCGCCTCCCTCAGCGGTTACCAGCACAGCCGGTTCGACTCCACCGAGCTCTGGAAGGTCATCGAGGCCGTCAACGCCGAGCGGGGAGTGAACTTCGCACGCGACTGTGTCTTCAACGACATGAGCGGGGTCACCGCCTCGGCACGCGAGCCCGCGCCGTCCGCCGAGATCGAGTGCGACTGGCTGCCCGCCGCCTCGCTTCCCGCGCACCTCGCGCTCTGGGCCGACCGACTGGAGGACGAGGAGGTGGATCTGACGTTCTGGATCGATCCCCGGGTGATGACCCGCGCGGAGGCGGAGACCTTCGGGACGGGGCTCGTCAGGCTGCTGATCAGGGCCGAGGACCGGATGATCCCCATGCGGGACGTCCTGTCGGTCTCCGGGATCGCCCCCGTCGAGTACGGCCCCCGCTGGATCCACAGCGACTCCTGCTGGGTGAACCTCGACGCGGTCGAACGGCTGGTCGGTGAGGCCGTCCGCGGACGGCCTCACCGGGTGACCCACGACGCCGACGGGCGTCTGACCTGCCATGTCACCTCCGGAACCCCGGAGAAGATCCACGCCGACTGCCTCGCCCTGCTCCAGGGCCGCACCTCCGCGATGGCGCCGCATCACTACGTCGTCCACGAAGCCGCGCCCGGCGACACCTGGCTGCGTGCTCCCGTGATCACCGAGGGCGACGGACGGGATTTCAGTTCGCGCGGGCCTCGCGCATAAGGAATCAATAGCAGGCGGGATAATCGGTTACATGCGCCTATCCGCTCGTGTCGACTATGCCCTACGTGCCGCCGCCGAACTCGCCGCCGCGGGTGACGGACCTACCACCGTGGGTGAGCTGGCCAAAGAGCAGGACATGCCCCCTAAATATCTGGAAAACATTTTGCTCCAGATGCGCCGGGCCGGGCTGGTCCGGGGACAGCGTGGCCCCGAGGGTGGTTACGTGCTGGCCCGCCCGCCCGCCGAGATCAGCCTCGCGGATGTGATCCGCGCGGTGGACGGCCCGCTGGCCAATGTGCGGGGCGAGCGTCCCGAGCATGTCGGCTACCGGGGCCCCGCCGAATCCCTCCAGCAGGTCTGGATCGCGCTGCGCGCCAGCGAGAGGGCGATCCTGGAGGAGGTCACGCTCGAGAACGTGGCCACCGGAGCCCTCCCGGCCCGGGTCCGGCAGCTGTCCGACGATCCCGCCGCCTGGGACTAGACCGTGCCGCCCCTGCCGCCCGGCGGGTTCCGTGCCCGAGGGTGACGTCGTCCACCGCGCCGCCGGGCGGCTCGGCCGGGCACTCGACGGGCGGGTCCTGACCCGCTCCGATTTTCGCGTGCCCCGTCACGCCACGGCCGACCTCACCGGACGGACCGTGCTGGAGACCGTCCCTCGCGGCAAGCACCTGCTCACCCGCGTCGAGGGCGGTCTGACCGTTCACACCCATCTGCGGATGGAGGGAAGCTGGCAGATCTCGGCCGCCGGCCACCGGTTGCCTCCGGGCGACGTGATCCGCCTGGTGCTCGCCAACGCCGAGTGGCAGGCGGCGGGAGTACGGCTCGGCATGGTCGATCTGATCCCGGCACGTGAGGAGTCCCGATTCGTCGGGCATCTCGGACCTGACCTGCTGGGGACGGACTGGGATGAGGCGGAGGCCGTGCGACGGCTGGCTCGAAGGCCCGAGGTGAGCATCGGGGAGGCGCTACTGGACCAGCGCAACCTGGCGGGAATCGGCACCATCTATCGGGCGGAGACGCTGTTTCTCGCGGGAATCTCGCCGTGGCGGCCCGTAGGCATGATCGAAGACCTGGGAGCGGTCGTGACGCTGGCGCATCGCCTGATGAACGCCAACAAAGGCCGTCCGAGCAGGGTGACGACCGGCGACCCCCGTCCGGGACGGGGCACCTGGGTCTACGGCAGGGCCGGAAGGCCTTGCCTGCGCTGCGGGCGTCGAATCAGTCGTGGGGAGATGGGCGCACAGCCGCAGGAACGGCTGATCGTCTGGTGTGGCCACTGCCAGCCGGAATGACCGGCCGACTAGGCGGCGACCATGTCGTTGACCTCGGGAAAGACGGAGTCCGGGATGGCGCCTGGGGGCACGGTTTCCGGAATCGGAAGACGCTCTCGCTCGGGGACATCGTTTGCCAGCACCGGAGCGTGCTGGAGCTCGGCCAACGCGAACTGATCGGAAACCTCGCGAAGCACCTGTGAAAGCGGCACGCCCAAGGCACCGCAGATCGACGCGAGCAGCTCCGAGGAGGCCTCCTTCTGGCCACGCTCCACTTCGGACAGATATCCGAGAGAAACACGGGCCAATGTGGAAACCTCACGCAAGGTGCGACTCTGGCGCACCCTAAGCCGCCGCAGCACGTCACCGAGCAGCTGACGCAGCAGGACCATCTGTCGCTCCCTCCCCGGCGCGGATGCCTTGACAACACTCCGCGCGACCGGTTCGTGCCGCCCGTTCTTTGAACGCGACCCTTGGTACATACTCCTCGCCGTCATCATCGCTTGACCTTTACATCACTCACAGTTCCACCGTACCCGTAACCACTGACACCACGGCAGACCATGGCGGGCATGTTCGCTGGGGACGTAACGCGGTAATCACCCGGAATGTTCCCTCACGCTCGCCTCCAGCAGGCCTTCGAGCAGGTCCACGGCCTCGTTCACCGTCCATTCGCGAATCTCCTCCCGCGTCCCGGCGAGGTGCAGATCTCGGTGCCATACCCGCCCGTCCGGGCCGCTAACGGCAAGGTGAACGGTGCCCACCGGTTTGCCGTCCTGGGGATCCGGCCCGGCCACCCCGGTGACCGCCAGGCCGTACGTGGAGCCCGTGAGCCCGCGGACGCCGTCGGCCATGGCCGCGGCGACCTGTGGATGCACGGCCCCCTCGCGCTCCAGCAGGCCCGTGGGGACCTCCAGGAGGCGGTGCTTGAGCTCGGTGGCGTAGGAGATGACCCCGCCCACGAAGGCCGCCGAGGCCCCCGGAGGGGCTGTGAGCGCCGCGCCGATCAGGCCGGCGGTCAACGACTCGGCCACCGACACCGTCTCACCCCTGCGGACGAGGAGCGAGAGCACGTTGGTGGCGCTGCGCAGGCGATGGTTCATCGGGCCCGCGCCCGCTTCGCCACCTGCCGCAGCTTGATCGCGCGTATCACGTAGTCGAGCCCGGTGCCCACCGTCACGACGGCCGCCGCGCCCATGACGATCCAGCGGATCAGATCCGGCACTCCCAGCCAGATGTAGGAGACGATCGCGGCGATCTGCAGGACGGTCTTCACCTTGCCGCCGTAACTGGCGGGGATGACCCCGTGCCTGATGACCGCGAACCGCAGCACGGTCACGCCCATCTCCCTGCCGAGGATCACGACGGTCATCCACCAGGGCAGTTCGTCCAGGATCGAGAGGCTGATCAGCGCCGCACCGATGAGGGCCTTGTCCGCGAGCGGATCGGCGATCTTCCCGAAGTCGGTGATCAGGCCGTAGCGGCGGGCCAGCTCACCGTCGAGCAGGTCGGTGAGCGAGGCGACCAGGAAGACCGCCAGGGCCGCGACCCGCCAGCCGGATCCCGGCAGGAAAAGGCAGACCACGAAGAACGGAACCATCGCCAGTCGTATCACCGTCACGACATTGGCGATGTTCCAGGCGCTCACCTTGGGGGCCATGGATGCCGCGGTCGAATCGGTGCCCGTCTCTGGCGTGTTGGTCATACGCCCTCCCGGCCCGGTGGCGCGCTCATGTGGCCGCCTTGATCCGTGCGATCAGGTCGACCCCTTCGGAGTCGACCACGACGGCCCGGACGATCTGCCCTGGGACCAGCCCGATGCCCTGGACCGTTACAGAACCGTCGACCTCGGGCCCCTGGTGGGCCGCACGGCCTTCGTAGCCGCCGTCTCCGAGGTCTTCCTCGATCAGGACGTCCACCTCCGTGCCGATCCGTTCCTCGGCCCGCTGGGCCATGAACTCCTCGGCCAGCTCGGTGAGGGCGGCCACACGGGCGTCGATGGTCTCCTGGTCCAGTTTCCCGGGGAGCGACGCCGCCTCGGTGCCGTCCTCGTCGGAGTAGCCGAAGATGCCGATCACGTCGAGCCTGGCCTCCTGGAGGAAGTCGACCAGCTCTCCGAACTCCTCCTCGGTCTCGCCGGGGAAGCCCACGATGAAGTTGGAGCGCACGCCCGCCTCGGGGGCGATCGCGCGGACCGACTCCAGGAGGTCGAGGAAGCGCCTGGGATCGCCGAACCGGCGCATCCGGCGCAGCACCGAACCGCTGGCGTGCTGGAAGGAGAGGTCGAAGTAGGCGGCCACGCCCTCGGTCGAGGCGATCATCTCCAGCAGCCCGGGGCGGAGCTCGGCGGGCTGCAGGTAGCTGATGCGCACCCGCTCGATGCCCTCGGTCGCGGCGAGGGAGGGCAGCAGCTTCTCCAGCGCCCGCAGGTCACCGAGGTCCTTGCCGTAGGAGGTGGAGTTCTCGCTGACCAGCACGAGCTCCTTGACGCCCTGCTCGCCCAGCCACGCGGCCTCTCCGAGGAGCTCGGAGGGGTCGCGCGAGACGTAGGCGCCGCGGAAGGCCGGGATGGCGCAGAACGTGCAGCGCCGGTCGCAGCCGGAGGCCAGCTTCAGCGAGGCCACCGGGCCGTCGCCCAGGCGCTTGCGCAGCGGCCGGGGGCCGCTGGCCGGCGCCATCCCCTCGGGCAGCTCGCCGTGGCCGGGGATGTTGGTCTTCGGAGCGGAGGCGCGCTCGACCGGGGAGATGGGCAGCAGGGTCCTGCGGTCACGAGGGCTGTGCGGGACGAGTGGCGCGCCCGCCAGCACGTCGTCGAGACGCCTGCCGATCTGGGTGTAGTCGTCGAAGGAGATGACAGCCGCGGCCTCGGGCAGCGCGTCGGCGAGCTGATCGCCGTAACGCTCGGCCATGCAGCCCGCGGCGACCACCTTGGCCCCGGAGTCGGCCGCGGCGAGCAGCGTGTCGATGGAGTCCTTTTTCGCTGAGTCGATGAAGCCGCAGGTGTTGACGACGATGACATCGGGGTCGTCGTCGCCCACCTGCCAGCCGGCAGCCTCAAGACGCGCGGCGAGCTCCTCGGAGTCGACTTCGTTGCGCGCGCAGCCCAGTGTGATCAGCGATGCGGTTCGGCGGGATGACATGGTGAACACTACGGTATCGGGAGTTGGCCACTACCCGATGCACCTCCCCCATTCCAAGCCCGTTGCAACCGCGCGAACGGCTAGGGCGTCCGAGGTTCGGAGAGCCCGTAGGAACGGTTGAGAACCTCTCCCGCCTTGCCCGGAGCTCCGAGGTTCTTGCCGTTCACCTGCAGCAGGACGGCTCCCCCGTCGCCGAAGGTGACCTTCAGCTTCTTCTTCGCCTTCCAGGTGGAAGTTCTTCCCGCCTTGAGGTTGCCCGAGAAGAGCACGCGGTCGCCTCCGTCCTTCACGTCGAGCCAGGACGTACGCTCCGCCTTGACCCGGACGACGACCAGCTCGCCCCGCTTGCCGGTGGTCAGCGACGCGGCCCGGCGCGGGTCGGACGTCTTGGACGTCGGCCCCGTCGACGCCGGAGCGGGGAAGAGGTCCGCCGTGGGCGCGCTGTTCCCGCCCATCGTCTTCACCACGCCGAAGACCGCGAGGATCATCAGTGCGACCGCCATGGCCATCGTCCAGTTGGGCGAGCGGCGCTCGCGGATCTTGATCGGTGTGTCGGCCTGGAACACGGCGGCCGCCCGCACCGGCGCCGGCACGCCCCCGTGCTGATCGTCGTATCGGTGGATCAGGGCCTCGTAGTCGAGCCCGAGGACCTTGGCGATGTTGCGGAGGTGTCCTCGCGTGTAGAAGTCGCCCCCGCAGAGGGAGAAATCCTCCCTTTCCATCGCATGGATCAGCGCCTCACGAACGCGCGTGCGCTCGCTCAACTGCCCGACGGTCAGTCCCATCGCCCGGCGGGCCTCCGCCAGATCGTTGCCAATACCCATAGCGCACGCCCTTCAGCCCCCGACGCTGCGTAGTGGGTCCCATTCAATCAGTAACCAATCGGAAGCCGTACGGTGGGGTCGGTCATTGTCCACGGAGATCGGCGAGGAGTCCCGGAAGCTCGTCGGGCTTGACCATAACCTCGCGTGCCTTCGACCCCTCGCTTGGTCCGACCACGCTTCTGCTCTCCAGCAGGTCCATCAGGCGGCCCGCCTTGGCGAAGCCCACCCGCAGCTTCCGCTGGAGCATCGAGGTCGACCCGAACTGGGTGGTCACGATCAGCTCGGCCGCCTGGATCAGCAGGTCGAGGTCGTCGCCGATGTCGTCGTCGACCTCCTTCTTCACCGAGGCCGCGGCCGTGACGTCCTGACGGTACTCGGCCTGCATCTGGGTCTTGCAGTGCGCGACGATCTCGCCGATCTCCTTCTCGGAGACGAAGGCGTTCTGCAGGCGCATGGGTTTGCTCGCGCCCATCGGCAGGAAGAGCGAGTCGCCCTGGCCGACCAGCTTCTCCGCGCCCGGCTGGTCCAGGATGACCCGGCTGTCGGCGAGGCTGGAGGTGGCGAACGCCAGGCGGGACGGCACGTTGGCCTTGATCAGACCGGTGACCACGTCCACCGAGGGACGCTGGGTGGCGATCACCAGGTGGATGCCCGCGGCGCGGGCGAGCTGGGTGATGCGGACGATGGAGTCCTCGACGTCTCGCGGGGCGACCATCATCAGGTCGGCGAGCTCGTCGACGATCACCAGCAGGTAGGGATACGGCGTGTAGACCCGCTCGCTGCCCGGCGGCGGCACGAGCTTGCCCGCGCGCACGGCCTTGTTGAAGTCGTCGACGTGCCTGAAGCCGCTGGCGGCCAGGTCGTCGTAGCGGCGGTCCATCTCGCCCACCACCCACTCCAGGGCCTCGGCGGCCTTCTTGGGGTTGGTGATGATCGGGGTGATGAGGTGCGGGATGCCCTCGTAGACGCTCAGTTCGACCCGCTTGGGGTCGACCAGGACCATCCGGACCTCGTCCGGGGTGGCGCGCATCAGGATCGAGGTGATCAGGCCGTTGACGCAGACCGACTTGCCCGCGCCGGTGGCGCCCGCGATGAGCAGGTGGGGCATCTTGGCCAGGTTGGCCACTATCGTGCGGCCTTCGACGTCTTTGCCGAGACCCACGATCATCGGGTGGTGGTCGGCCTGGGCGACCGGGGAGCGCAGGATGTCGCCCAGCGAGACGAGGTCCTTGTCGGTGTTCGGGATCTCGACGCCGATCGCCGACTTGCCGGGAATCGGGCTCAGGATCCGGACATCCGCAGACTTGACCGTGTAGGCGATGTTCTTGGTGAGCGCGGTGACCTTCTCGACCTTGACCGCGGGGCCGAGCTCGATCTCGTAGCGCGTCACCGTCGGGCCCCGGGTGAAGCCGATCACCTGGGCGTCGATGGCGAACTGCTCCATCACGCTGGTCAGCGCGTTGACGACCACGGTGTTGGCCTTGGTCTGCGGCTTGGGCGTGCTGCCGGAGCGCAGGAGCTGCGACTCCGGCAGGGTGTACGGCCCCGCCTGCGGGGACAGCACGAGCTGCTCGACCTTGCGCGGCGCCGGGGTCGGCTCGGGCGGCTCCGCCCTGCGGACCGGCGTCTCCTCCTCGTCCTCCTCGGCCAGGCCGGGCACGATCTCCGGGGAGTGCCCGGCGAGCTTGCCGGGCGGCTCGGTGATGACGGGCGTGTCGTACGGCTTGACGCTGTCGCCGAGGTTGGGCCCCTCGCCCGCCGGCTTCTTGCGCGAGGACCGCTTCTTGGGGGTGCGGGGAGTGGCCGGGGCCTCCCGGTTGAAGAGCATGTGCTTGATCTCGGCCAGCCGCTCGGGGACCCGGTGCACCGGGGTGGCGGTGATCACCAGGACGCCGAAGCCGGACAGGATCAGCAGCAGCGGGATGGTGACGAAGACGGGCAGGATGCTGGCCGGGGGCGCCGAGACGATGAAGCCGATCATGCCGCCGGCGGCCGACACCTTGTCCATGCCGTCGGAACCGCCCCCCGAGGGGTACGGCGTGCCCTGCGCGACGTGCACGACGCCGAGCACTCCGACGGTGAGGGCGGACCACCCGATGATCATCCGACCGGTGTCGGCGTTCTGGTCCGGGTGGCGCAGCAGCCGCCAGGCCAGCAGGACGAGCAGAATCGGGATGAGCCAGGTCAGCGACCCGAAAACGCCGTGCATGACGCTGTTGACCACGCCGGAGACCGTGCCCGCGTTCGTCCGCCAGGTCATGGCGGCCAGCACGATCGCCCCGGCGAACACCGTCAGGCCGAGCCCGTCCCTGCGATGCACGGGGTCGAGCTCGCGCGCGTTCTGACCCAGGGCGCGTGCCGCGCCGCCGATGCCCCCGGCGAGCAGCATCCAGATCCCCATGAACAGCTTGCCGATCACGGTGAGCACCCAGGTGATCGGATCGTGCTGCGGCGAGGGGGGCCTGCGCGCCGAGGACGTGGTCTTCGGCCGGGCCGTGGTCTTCGCCCTGGTCGTGGAGACGCGTTTGGCGGGAGCCGTACGGGCCGAGGAAGACCCGGACCGGCCAGAGGACCCCTTGCCGGGGGGCTTTCCAGAGGCGCCTTTAGACGTACGGGTGGCCATGGTAGGGAGGCTAGCGAGGCGAATGGGGTATCGGGCGGAGACTCGCCGGGAGCGGCGCGAAGCATGCTCGAACGGACATTGCATACCGACTACCACCACGTGACCACTCAGGTTTTCCGTTGACAACTATCCAAATCTCATGAAATGTTTTGTTTACACATGAAAGGTCGAGGTGGTGAGCAAGCCGAACGACGTCAGCGGTGACGCGCTCCTTGCTGCGCTCTCCGCTCTGTCGAACCCCCACCGGCTGCGGGTGATCGCGGTCCTGGCCGGCGGCAGGCAGTACGTCAGCCAGTTGGCAAGGGAGATGAACATGAGCAGACCGCTCCTCACCGTGCATCTACGCAAATTGGAGGCGGCGGGACTGGTGAACGGATCACTTGAGCTTTCGGAGGATGGAAAGGCGATGAAGTTCTACGAACTGGCGCGGTTCGCGTTCGTGCTGACGCCGCAGACCGTGGCCGAGGCCGCGAAGACCCTGTCGGGCGGTGACGGCGATGTTTGACAACCTCTTCGCCCTCGTGATCGTCGTCATCGTCTTGATCTTCCTCGCCGTGGTGACGAAGCAGGCCCTGACGACCTACCGCGTCAAGGTCGAGTCCTCCAAGGACCAGAGCTACCGGATGCTGGCGCAGGAGGCCGTCATGGCCCAGCTCCGCGCGGCCGAGGAACTGTCCGAGCTCCGCGCCCGCCTCACCGAGGTGGAGCGGTTGCTGAAAGAGATCGACTGAACGAACGTGGGCCGCCGAGCGGCAACTCGACGACCCACGACGGGATCCCTTTTCACCCGGCCGGCAAGCCGGGGTCACGTACCAGGCACGACTCGCGGCCGAGCACCAACTCACATCACCGCGGAACCCGTGCTGACCAGTACCTACGTCCCCTGGAAGGACAGCACACCGTGTACTCGTCACGCAAGTCACGCCGCCCGCGTCCCGGCGGCGCGCGGTGATCTCACCGTTGAGCGTCGTCGACACCCTGGCCGCACAGTCGCTCGCGGTCGTCGCGCTCACCACGTTCCTGTTCATGGTGACCGAGACCTCGCTCTTCGTCGGCCTCCTCGTCCCCGGCGACGTCGCGGTGCTGGTCTCGGGCACCACCGCCGGATCGGTCGCCGAGTACGCCGCACTGGTCGCCGCGGCCGCCTCGGGGGCGATGCTGGGCGAGACGATCGGCTACCTGCTGGGCCGCCGGTTCGGCTCGCGGATCAGGAGCTCACGGCTCGGCACGAGGCTCGGCGAGGACCGCTGGGCCCACGCCGAGCGGCTCGCGAGCGGCCAGAACACCGGATGGGCGCTGGTGACCGGCCGGTTCGTCCCGCTGCTGCACTCCATCGTGCCGATCGTCTCCGGAACCCTGAGGATGCCCTACCTGCGGTTCATCACCTGGGAGGCCGCCGCCTGCGCGGTGTGGGCGGCGACCTACGTCGCGATCGGCTCGCTGGTCGGCGGCGCCTTCCACGACCACGGCGGCCGGATCGGCTACGCCGTCTCGGCCGCGCTCGTGCTCGTCATCCTGACCGTGGCCACCGTGGGCAGGAAGGTGCGGGCCCGATGAGCTCGCCCCTTCCCCGCCCCGGGACCACGCTCGCCCGCGCACTGTAGAGCGAGATCCTCACCCCCCGGAACAGTCCGGACGCATCCGCCTTCCGGTCCGTCCGCTATGACGGAAAGCGTATTCCGTCCCATGTATTGACATTCCGTTTCATGTAATAGAACCTCCCACCAGCAGGGCGCGGGACAAGCCGCCCAAGGGACATGGCGACCTGTTCACCGGGCCGCACACGACACTCTTCCTCGCCCCGCCGTTCATCAAGACCTTCGAGCGCCACTGCGGCATGTGAAACCTGGCCCAGCGCTACCAGAATGCGGGCCGGCACTCTGGCCGTCAGGCTGGAGGTGAAAGCCCGCGCGGGAACGCCCGGCAGGGCGTGATCGTTTCTTGGTTTGCATATTTTCGAACTGGCAATCGGATACGGTCATCACGTGCAGCTTCGTTACAACTACCGTATGTACCCGAACGCGTCCCAGCGCCAAGCACTGGCCCGCGCGTTCGGGTGCGCGCGCACCGTGTTCAATGACGGGCTGCGCGCACGGATCGACGCCCACGAACAAGGCCTGCCATACCTCTCCGACGGAGACTTGTCCAAACGGGTCATCACCCAGGCGAAGCTGACCCCGCAACGCTCCTGGCTGGGTGAGGTATCAGCCGTGGTGTTGCAGCAGGCGCTCGCCGACCTGAACACCGCCTACCGCAACTTTTTCTCCTCCCTGTCCGGGAAACGCAAGGGCCCGAAGGTCGCCCCGCCCCGGTTCAAGTCCCGTAAAGACACCCGGCAGGCAGTCCGTTTCACGAAAAACGCCCGATTCGCCGTAACCACAGCCGGGAAGCTGCGCCTGCCGAAGATCGGAGACGTGGACGTCCGCTGGTCACGTTCTCTGCCCTCGGACCCGTCGTCGGTCACCGTCGTCAAAGACGCAGTGGGCCGATACTTCGCCTCGTTCGTCGTCGAAACCACCGACGAGCCGTTACCGACCTCACCGAACGCGGTGGGCATCGATTTGGGGCTCACGCATTTCGCGGTCCTGTCCGACGGCCGGAAGGTCGCGAACCCGCGGTTTTTGCGGCGGGCGGCGAAAAAGCTCCGTAAGGCGCAGAAAGCACTGTCTCGTGCCCTGCCGGGTTCGGCGAACCGTAAGAAGGCCACCCTCAAGGTCGCCAGGGCGCACGCCCGCGTGAGCGACATGCGCAACGACTGGGCGCACCAGCTCTCCACCACGATCATCCGCGAGAACCAAGCGGTGTACGTGGAAGACCTTGCCGTGTCCGCTCTGGGGCGTACGAAGATGGCGAGGTCGGTGCATGACGCCGCATGGTCGCGGTTCGTGACCATGCTGGAGTACAAAGCCGTCCGGCACGGGCGGACCTTCGCGAAAATCGGGCGGTGGTTTCCGTCATCGAGGCTGTGCTCGGCGTGCGGGATCATCGCCGCGTCGATGCCGTTGCAGGTCCGTGAGTGGACCTGCTCGTGCGGCGCCATCCATGACCGGGACGTCAACGCCGCTATCAACATCAAGACCGAGGGCGCTCGGATTGTCGCCGCTGGACGGAAACCCGCCGCTGGGACGCGGCGGGAGGCGGAGACATTAAACGCCTGTGGAGACCGGGTAAGACCACTGCCCGCGGTGGCTCAGGTCGAGGAAGCAGGAAGCCGCAGAGGTGCCGCGTGATTACGCGGCACGGGCTGGATCCCCGGTCTTCAGACCGGGGAGCGCGTCAAATGGCCTCTCCCTCGGGCTCTGCGGCGAAGCGCTCGGCCCTGCTGTCGAGCGCGCTGTAGCTGATCTGGCTGCTGACGCTGTTCATCCCGATGTTCACCGCGCCGCTCATCATGCCGGGCCTTGCGAATACCGAGGAGGCCTACATACGGGAAGTCGAGAAAGGGAAGGGGCCGGGGTTCACCCGGCCCCTTCCCTCGTGCCTATTTATCGGATTCCAGGATGCCGCCGTTGGCCACGTCGGACTTCTCGATCTCCCAGAAGACGATGCGCACCGACTCGCGACGGGCCTTCAGGATGTCCACGGCGGCGTCGGTCAGCGCGGCGACGAACTCGCGGCGCTGGTCGGGCGTCCGGCCGGACAGAAGTTCCACGGTGATGTTCGGCATACTGAATCCTCCAGGCCCATAATGTTGCATAACATAAGACCACATTCCATTACATGAAACAAGGAGTCGTCATGGACGTGGTCGTACTGGGCGAGCCGCTTGTGGAGTTCTCCGCGGACCACGCCCTGACCGAGGCCCGGACGTTCCACCTGTCCTTCTCCGGCGACGCGCTCAACGCCTCGGTGGCCGCCGCCGCGCAGGGGGCGCGCGTGGCGCTGGTGACCCGGGTGGGGACCGACGAGTTCGGCGAGCGCCTGATCCACTTCGCCGACGGGCACGGCGTGGACTCCCGGTGGATGACCAGGGGCGAGGGCTCGACGGGAGCCTACGTGATCGGCGCGGACCCGTCGGGTGAGCGCGCCTTCGTCTACCTCCGGCACGGCAGCGCCGCCTCCCGCATGGGACCCCAGGACGTGGACCGTTCTCCCGTGGCCACCGCCCGCGTGGTCCTGCTCAGCGGCATCGCCGCCGCGATCTCCGACTCCTGCGCGCAGGCCGTACGGCACGCGGCCGCGGCCGCCTCCGGGCGGATCGTCTACGACCCCAACTTCCGCTCCCGCCTCACCACCGCGGAGGACGCCGCCTCCGTGCTGCGCGACGTCGCCCCGCACTCCGCCCTCGTCAAGATCTCCTGTCCGGGCGACAGCGGTCCCCTCCTCGGTCTCACCGACCCCTACGAGGTCGCCCGAGCCTGCCTGCGCCTGGGAGCCTCGGCCGTCGCCGTCACCCTCGGGGAGAACGGCGTGCTGCTGGCGGAGGGCGGGGGCGAACCGGTGCCGATCCCCGCCTTCCGCGCGGAGCTCATCGTCGATCAGACGGGCGCGGGGGACGTCCTGGCGGGGACGGCCTGCGCCTTCCTGTCACGGGGCTCGTCACCGGCCGACGCCATCCGGGCGGGCATGGCCGCCTCGGCCATCAGCCTCTCGGGCCGGGGAGGCACCGGACGGCAGGCGACGCCCCAGGAGATCGAGAACCTGCTGCGGTCATGACCCCACGGCTGAGGCCGGGGGCTTGCAGTTCCTCGCCGCTCATCGGGTGTGAGGGTTCAGGGCGCGTGCCCGCATGACAACAGCCCAGCCCGCAACGCCGCGCGAGCGGCCGGTTCCACTGCCGGCACCTGCTCGCCGAAGCACCGTCGAGTGGGGCGGCCTGCATGTGTCGGTCGTAGAGTCGGGAACGTCTGAAACCTCATCAGGGCACGAACACGAGGCGGCCGCGTACTCCGCCCTCGGCGAAATGAACATGGGCCTTGGCGACCTCGTCCAAAGGGTACGTACCGGCAACACGGGTGATGAGGACGCCCTGGTCGACCAGAGCCGCGAGCTGATGTCCCTCAGGCAGTACGCCTCGGGCCCGCACGAAGGGAAGAGGCATTCAGCACGCGACCCCTGCCGCATACCGTCGTGAGACCGCCATGCCTTTGGGGAGGATTGGTACGGATTTCGACGTCGTCGTAACGGTTTCTGCCATCTTCGACGAAGGTGACTCTGTGCACGAATGCACGCGAGAGCAGTTGCCTGCACGCTTGCACTGAGCTGGCGTGCGGGTGGGGAAGCGGCTCGAGCTGAAGCAATCTCATGGGCGGACTCGCGCACGATGCGACCGAGCCGCAAGCGGGTGGTGGTGTCACACCGCCCGGTTGAGCGGTGTGGCTTTCGCGTCGTAGCTTTCGCGGTGACTTTACCGCCTTGGTCAGCCCCGCACCGGATGCCATCGCCAAAGCGCCCCGCGGGTGCTGCTGGTCGGGACGACCGGCGGCGGCCCGGGCGGCGGAACCGCTGATACCGAACGGTGACCACGATCCGGCAAGGGGTCAGGACGCGACCGGCATCGCCGGAAGAGGCTCGGGTTCGGCGGTGGCCCGGGCGTCGAACGCCTCGCGGGTGGCGAGGATCTCCGGGACGTGGGTCACCGACCACTCGGTGATCGCGGTGGTCAGCCGTCCGGCCTCGACGCCCAGGTCGGTCAGCGCGTACTCCACGCGGGGCGGGACGGTGGGATAGACCGTACGGCGGATCAGGCCGTCTCGTTCCAGCGCGCGCAGCGTCTGGGTCAGCATCTTCTGCGTGATGCCGTCGAGGAGCCGGCGGAGCTCGTTGAAGCGCATCGGCCCCTTCTGACGCCGTAGTGCCGCCAGAACATACAGCGTCCACTTGTTGGCGAGCACCTCGATGACGGTGCGCGACGGGCAGTCGCGGCGGTAGTTGGCGGTCCAGTGATCGGGGGCTCGCCCCGAGGTAGTACCCATGAGGTACCTAGATATCAAAAAGGTGCCTTCTTCACAAGAGGTACCTGCCCCTATCAGCATGGACATCACGATCAGACAGTCGTCATCTCGTGAAAGGAGCATGCAATGACCAGCTACATGCGCGCCGTGAGCCAACGGACCTTTGGAGGCCCGGAGGTGCTTGAGGTCATCGAGACCGAACGGGCGGAGCCAGGGCCGGGCGAGATACTGGTACGGGTCCGGGCGGCCGGGGTGAATCCCGCCGACTGGAAGACTCGTTCCGGGCTCTTGCGGAGGTTCGGCGAATCGCCGTTCACGCTGGGCCTGGACCTGTCCGGGGTGGTGGAGACGGTCGGAGAGGGGGCGACGCGATTCCGGCCCGGCGACGCGGTGTTCGGGACCGCGTTCCCGCCCCGGGGCTCCCACGCCGAGTACGCGGTCATACCGGAGGAGCGGCTCGCCGCCGTGCCATCGGGTCTCGACCACGTGCACGCCGCGGCGTTGCCGACCGCTGGGCTCGCCGCCTGGCAGTCGCTCGTCCACGTCGCCTCCGTGACCACGGGACAGCGCGTGCTGGTTCACGCGGCGGCCGGCGGGATCGGCCACCTCGCCGTGCAGATCGCCAAGGCGCGCGGTGCGTACGTGATCGGTACGGCCCGCGCGGGCAAGCACGCGTTCCTGCGCGATCTGGGCGCCGACGAGATCATTGACTACACGCAGATCGACTTCGCCGAGGCCGTACGGGACATCGACGTCGTGCTGGACCCAATCTCCGGAGACTACGGACCTCGTTCGCTGGACACGCTCGCGCCGGGCGGGACGCTCATCGACGTGCGCGGCACCGGCTCCGACCGCCACGCCGTACGGGAGCTGGCCGAGGCGCGTGGCCTGCGGTTCGTCGAGTTCGGCTTCACCCCGTCGGGAGCCGATCTGGAGAGCATCGCCGCGCTGGTGGAACGCGGCGGTCTGCGGGTGGTGGTCGAGGAGGTACTGCCCATGGGGGAAGTGGCCAAGGCCCATGAGCTCAGCGAGACCGGTCGGGTCAAGGGCAAAATCGTGCTGACCATGTAAGAAATAAGCTCTGGGTTTCCGAGTGCCTCCCCAGGTCGCCCAGCCCCAGGGCCAGGGCGTTTTTTCGTGTAGAGCGCGTTGGCCTGACAGTTGAGGGGATCTCGGGATCGGTGAGGCTTCTCCCTCGTTGCTGAGGTTTTTGTAGCGGTGGTGAAGCCGAGGAGTCGCGTGCCGGCCCCGGTCGAGGACGGCTCGGTCCGGTGCCGAGTGTCGCCCTGACAGAGAACGCCTGCTCACGCGGGGATGGGCTCTGTACACCAGCTCAGGCGCCCCAGCCGCTCGCGAGGCCGGGGCGGCCGCCGTCGTCTGCCCTGGGCACTGCCCGGTGCTGCTCGTCGTGGGGTTCCACGTGACCTCTGTCCATTCGATGGTCGGCGCCCTGCGCATCCACGTCGGCCTGGCCGAGATCAACGGTGACCGCCGAGCCGATTATCTGGTCCACGATGACCGGGGAGGCGTCAAGGCGTGGTTCAACAACGACGCGTCCGGTCCGGGCTCGGCTGGAGCTGCGCCCGGCACGACCAACCCCATGCAGAACGACCCTCAGCCGCCCCCGCCCGGAGGGCTGCCGCTCTGCGTGGCCGACCGCTGCTGACCTGAATCGCTTTCAGAACGTGAGACATGGCGTCCGCGCCAGGCCTGGCCGCCCTGCCGCTACGAGGCAGAGCACCCTTGGACTGTGTGCGGTGACCAGGCCGCAATGAGGTCGAGGCGAGGTCGCAGCGCTGTCGGCGGCGGTGCGGGCGAGCGCGAGGTGAGGGCACCGGCCCTCAGGCCGAGCGGCGGCTCGCGTTGCCGGACGGGTGGCGGTCGCGGAGCCTGGGCTGCGCGCGGACGGCCGACGCCATTGGTGCTTGGTCCATGCAACCTTCCTGGCGATCTTCCCTAAATGCCGACAGGGCCCCGGCGCCATGATGCGCCGGGGCCCACGAGGTTCAACACCATCTACCGGCCCTCAGGGCCGATCTGTCTGTTCCGCATTGGCCGCCCGATGGGAGCGGGGATGCGGGGATCGCGTATGCGTGACCGTAGACCACCTTCCGATCCATGGGACTGCGGTACCCGTGCGGCGAACATCAGCCGACAACGGGCGATCCTGATGGCGTTCAACACTCCTTTCACTCTGTGCCGGCGCTACTTCTTCAACCTCATGCATCACTACTTACAACAGCTGCGCCGTCCACGGCCGGAACCCTTCACCTACTAACGGTCCTGGCACGTCCGACGTTGGTACTCGTTACTCGTTCACTGTTGTTGCTGTGGCAGCGCGTCCACGGCCGGGACCCTTCAATCGCTCGGTCCTGGCACGTCCGACCTTCTGCCCTCTTCACTTTCACTGCGTCGTCTTTGTCATCCGGCTATCCACGCTCGTCCGGGCAGTTCGTCGTGATGCCTACGTCCTGCTCTGCCCTCGTGGATCCGTTCCTTGCGATGTCAGAAACTCTACCCCCACCCACCACAGATGTCTACTTCAGCCACTACAGATTTTTGGTGCTGAGACATAAAGGGTTGAGTCTTCACGCCGTCGGGAGCAGCTCGGCGACGGCGGGTTCGACGCTGTCGCGCAGCTCGAAGTGGGGGCCGGCAGGCCGGTACGTTGCAGCAGCTCAGTGGCTTCGAACTGGTCTGTCTGGCCGTGGCTTGGTCCCTGCTCGGCTACTACTCCGAGGCTCGCCGGCTGCGCTACGCGAACAAGCATCTGACCGGCATGCTCCCCTGCCTGCCGCAGCGAGCGGGCTACAACAAGCGGCTCCGCGCGTCCTTTCGTTTGGTGAAGTCCGAGGGCTCCTGGCGAAGGCCCGCTGAACCGGCGAGAGATCCGGCCACCCTGTCGAACCAACGAGGAGCCACATCCTGCCCCGCACCGACGGTTTCGGACGAGGCTGGGAATTTTCCCGCATCAGCGGTCGCGGACGAGGCCGGGAATCCATCCTCGTTAGCGGTTGAGGACGGGGTCGGGGGCGCCGAGCGCGAGGGAGACCTCGCGGGCGGCGGCGACGACCTCGGGCGCGAACCGCTCGAGGTCCTCCATGCTCATGTCCATCGCGAGACCGGAGATGGAGATGCCGCCGAGCACCTGACCGGTGTGGTCGAAGACCGGGGCCGCGACGCAGAGGATGCCGGGGAGGTTCTCCTCGTCGTCCAGCGCGTAGCCTCGGGCGCGCACGTCCACCAGGTGGGCCAGCAGGTCCTCCACGGTCGTCAGCGTGTTGGGGGCCGCGGAGGGCAGGCCCGTGCGGGCGACGATGGAGCGGATCTCCTCGGCCCCGAGCTCGGCGAGGACCGCCTTGCCGATCGCGGTGCTGTGCAGGCGCAGGCTCATCCCGACGCGCGAGGGCATCTGGTACGGCCGGCGCCCCTCAAGCTTGTCGACGTAGACCGCCTCGTCGCCGCTGCGGACCGCGAAGTGCGTGGTGTAGCCGATCCGGTCGTGCAGGGCGCGCAGCGCCTGGGAGGCCTGGCGTGCCGGGTCGAACCGGTTCATGACACGGCCCGCCAGCGTGAGGATCCGGGGGCCCGGCTCGTAGCCCCCGCTCCCGTCGGTCCGTGCGAACCCCCACTCGACGAGCGACTGGAGGATGCGGTGGACGGTCGACTTGGACACCCCCGTCGCCGCGGCGATGTCCGTCACGCGGTGGTGCTCGGCGATCGCCTCCAGCACCGCCAGCGCCTTGTCGATGGAACTGCCTTCCCTGACCACGATCGTGAGCCTACTGGTCAGCGCGCCAGCCAGCCTCCGTCAACCGCCAGCAGATGACCGTTGACGTAGTCGGAGGCGCTGGACGCCAGGAAGACGGCGGCGCCCACGAGATCCTCCGGCTCCCCCCAGCGGCCCGCGGGGATGCGGGCCCTTATCTTGGGTTCCCGCTCCGGATCGGCTCGCAGCCGCTCGGTGTTGCCGGTCCTGATGTAGCCGGGGGCGATCGCGTTGACCTGGACCCCGGAGGCCGCCCACTCGCAGGCCAGCGCCCGGGTGAGTCCCGCGACGGCGTGCTTGGCCGCGGTGTAGCCGGCAACGTTGACGCCTCCCTGGAAGGACAGCATGGAGGCGATCATGATGATCTTCCCCGAGCCCTGGGCCAGCATCCGCGCCCCGATGACCTGGCTGAGCAGGAAGACCGCGTCGAGGTTGACGTCGAGCACTTCTCGGAAGGCGGCGTAGGGATGCTCGGCCGCCGGGGCCCTGCCTATGATCCCGGCGTTGTTGACCAGCACGTCGATCCGGCCCAGGCGCTCCGCCGCCTCGGGGATGCGCCCGGGGTCCGACAGGTCGAGGATCCACCGGGAGACCCGCCGGCCGGCCTTTCGCACCTCGGCCTCGACCTCGTCCAGGTCGTCGTCGCGTCCGTGCAGGACCAGATCGGCCCCCGCCGCCGCCAGGCCCACCGCGAGAGCCCGCCCGATCCCGGTCCGCGCGCCGGTGACGAGCGCGGTCCTGCCCTCAAGGGAGAACATCAGCGCATCTCACCGATCGCGACCTGCTCCATGTCCTCGAAGGCCTGGTTCTCCCCGCCCATGGCCCAGACGAAGGAGTAGTTCGACGTGCCGAAGCCGCAGTGCACCGACCAGGGGGGCGAGACCACCGCCTGACGATCGGCGACCACCAGGTTCCGGGTCTCGTCGGGCCGTCCCATCAGGTGGATCACCCGGTGCTCCGCCGGCAGGTCGAAGTAGAGGTAGACCTCGGTCCTGCGCTCGTGCGTGTGGCAGGGCATGGTGTTCCACATGCTGCCGGGCTCCAGCACGGTCACGCCGAGCACGAGTTGGCAGCTCTGGATGCCCTTGGCGTGGATGTATTTGTAGATCGTGCGGTCGTTGGACCCCTCCTGGCCGCCCAGCCGCACGGGCTCGGCGTCCTCCAGCCCGGCCTTGGCCGTCGGACGATCGGCGTGCGCGGGAGTGGAGACCAGGTAGAACGCGCCGTCCTCGAAGACGACCTCGCGGGCCCCGCGGCCGACGTACAGGCACTCCCTGTGCTCCAGCCGGTACGGCGTGCCGTCCACGGTGACCACGCCCGCCCCGCCCACATTGACCATGCCGAGCTCGCGCCGCTCAAGGAAGTACGCGGACCTGAGCGGATCGGGACAGTGCAGTGTCAGCGGCCCGTTCTCGGGCAGCGCGCCGCCGACCACGATGCGATCCTCGTGGGAGTAGAGCAGGCGGACCTCCCCGGACACGAAGAGCTGCTCGGCCAGGAACCGGCCTCGCAGCCATTCGGTCGTCGCGCCGGGAATCTGGTCGGGCGCCGTGGCGTGCCGTACCTCCATCGACCCTCCATTGTTCTATTACATGAAATAACAAGCTGCTACATAGAACAATGTGAGCATACAGCGGCACCCCTTCCGGCGCATCTCACGAAGGCTCCCGCGCACCTCACAAAAAACGGAGGCCCGGACGGCGTCCAGCCGTCCGGGCCTCCGTGCGCGCTCTCGTCGCCGACCGGGGCCGGACCCCGGGCCCGCCAGCTCGCGGGTCCGGGGTACGGGGTCCTGGGTCCGGGGCTCCTCGTCCCGCCGGGCGGGCGGGACGAGTCGCACCGCCTCCGACGGCGGCTGGTCGCCCACGTGGACCAGCCGCCGGTTCGGCCCGGGAGGACTCCCCCGCCCTCCCGGCCCGTGGCGGTGGTGGCGCCGGCCACCACTCTTTGTCCGTGCCGTTCTTCCCGGCTCATGGCGAGCGGCATCCATTCACGCTCTAATACACTTAAGCCACCAAAAATCGTCACAGACAATGACATCGTTCGGCATAAGCTGAGGTTCTGGGAACCTAGAAGGTTCCAGGGTGGGGGGAGGCGCGGTAATGCGGACGATCCTCCTTCAAGCCGAGACGCCAGGCGCGGGACCGGCCGTCGTCGAGCTTTCTCCAGGCCGCGAGGTCACTTTCGGGCGTGGGGCGGAGAACGCTCCCGTCGACTTCCCGCTGGACCATCCGGGAGTCTCCAGGCGGGCCGGGGTCATCCGGGCCGTGGAGGACTACTGGCTGCTCACCAACCTCAGCCGCGACGCGACCCTGGCCGTGGAGAACCCCGAGGGCGGCGGAGAGTTCCTCAAGGTGGCCCCGGGGCGGGTGGCGGCGCCCATACCGTTCGAGTTCGCCCGCGTGGTGCTCCCCGTCGCGACCGGCCCCTGCTCCTTCCTGGTCTTCGCCTCACAGCACAGCTTCGTCGACTTCGACGCGCCCGAGGCCGCGGCGGCCGGCGAGCCGACGATCTCGGGGTTTCCCGTGGACGAGTCGGCGAAGTACTTCCTCGTGCTGGTCGCGCTCTGCGAACCACGCCTGCGCGACTGCTCGTCCTCGGTCATCCCGACGGTGCCGGAGGTGCTGGAACGGCTGCGCGGAGTTCCGGGCGGCGCGGAGCTGACCCGGGCCGCGGTCAACTTCCACATCGACTACCTGGCGCGCACGAAACTCCGCGTCAAACCGCTGTCCGGCGCGCGCAAGGCGGACTGGCAACGCGCCGCACTGGTCTCCATCGCGCTGCGCTTCGATCTCGTGAGAGAGGAACACCTGAAGCTGCTGGCCCCGTGATCACGGCTCGTAGGCGGCCCGGTGCGTCCGCACCCGCTCGACGTAGGCCCGAAAGCGCGCGGGGACGCCCATCGCCTCGCGGATCACGTCGTCGGAGGAGCGGAAGGCCGCGGCCCCCAGCAGCCCGGGGTCCCCGGGCACCCCGGCCAGCAGCGGCAACCGTACGCACAGGTAGCGGCCGACCGCGGGGATGCTGACCTCGGGCGACAGCGGCGGGGTGGGGACGACGTCCTGATGTTCGGGAGGCAGGTAGTACCTCAGCACCGACGGGGTCCAGCGCGCGATGCCGTACTCGTCCTTGGCGACGTCGGACAGGTTCGGGTCGAAGTCGCTCTCCGTCTTCAGCATCCCGGCGATCAGCGCCGGGCTCAGGCCCGGCTCGTCGCACCTCGTCCCGGCTTCGACGATCAACGCGCGGTACTCCGGGGGGATGTCGGAGCCGGTGCGCAGCCATCGGCCGAACGGATCGGCCAGGGACGGCGCGACCGTCCCGGCCCCCGAGACGGCGCCCAGCACCAGAAAGGCCATGAGCGTCGCCCCCGCCGTCCGCCAGTGCGTTCGCCGGGGCGGAGCCTCGACCTCCCCGGCCAGCATCCGCGCCCGGTAGAGCTGACGGCCCGCGCCGGGCCGGGACCTCGGGTTCGGCGCCAGGCAGTCGCTCACCCAGGAACGCCAGGCCTCGGGCAGTGAGGCCGGGAGCGTCAGAGGCCGCTCGCCCTCCGCGTACTCGGTGGCGGCCACGTAGCGCGCGCGAGCGGTCGGGGCGTCGAAAGGAAGGTGGCCGGTGAGCAGCTGGCAGGCCGTCACGCCCAGCGCCCAGATGTCGGCCGAGGTCCATACCGCGTAGCCCCGTTCGCTCAACGGCTCACCCCAGCGCTCCGGGGGCACGTGGTCCGCCGACCCCGCCGGGGGAAGGTATCCGTGGGTGCCGTCGATCTCGGTGGTCAGGCCGAAGTCCGCGAGCCGCACCGAACCGTCGGCCATCATGAGCACGTTGTTCGGCTTGAGGTCCCCGTGCACCCACCCCGCGGCGTGCATGTGCGCCAGTCCCTCGCAGATCTCGGCGATCAGTCTCTGCGCGCCGGGAACCGGGGTCCCTTTTCGGATCAGGTCGGCCAGCGACCGTTCCGCCTGATCCATCACCAGGACGCACGCGCCGTCGAGCTCGGGATTCTCGGCGTCGTCGACGACGAGCGTCTCCCGCAGCCGGATCAGGCGAGGGTGCTGGAGGCTGCGGTGCAGGCGTATCTCCCGCTGCGCCATGTCCTGGAGGTGCCGCAGCTGCCGTCGTGTGACGGTACCGGTGGCCAGGAACTTCAACGCCGAGCGAGCCGTGTCCTCCCCCTCTCGCCGTCCCTCGTAAACGCTCGCCCAGCTCCCCGTGGCGATGGGCCTGCCGACCTGCCAGTCACCGACGCGGTACCCCCGGGGGACACTGACCGCCCATCCCTCGGTGCCCATCGACCTTCCTTCCACCGTCTGAGAACAACCAAAATATGACTGCTTAAAGATATTTATGGTTGTTTACACCAGATAATCGGGCCTAGACAATCGAACAGTCAGTTTCTTGTCCATCCAGCCGAAACTCCCCTTTCCCGCACAGCCGAAGTCCGGGCCCGGGAATCCCGCAATGGCGGTCGCGTCCCAGAAATTCGGAAAAATAGATATTTGTCCGATTCGGCATGCGCGCCGTTCGACCGGGGTCGCACAGACCCGTGTGGCACCTGCCCTCAACGGACATCCGGATAAGTCCGGCGACCGTGCCAGGCCCCCGGCCGCGCGCCGTTCGCCGGATCACCAGACGCCACCGAGTTCGCGGGTGCAGAAGACGCCGCCGACAAGGGCGTGGACGGGGTCGGCGGGATCGGGTTCGCCGTGATCGGCGATGAGAGAGGATGCATACGACTCGGCGTCGTCCTCGGGGTGGTAGCCGATGGCCCGGCCCTCCTCCAGCGACCACCAGCGGCGGGTGTTGGCCGAGACGCCCCACACCACGTGGAAACCGCCTGCGACGAGGGACGCCTCCACCAGCCGGGCGCCGTCGCCGGGCGAGAGCCAGGTCGACAGCGCGCGGGTGTCGACCGGGCGCGCGGCGCAGGAGCCCAGCCGCATCACCACGACGTTCATGCCGAACCGGTCGTGGTAGAGACTGCCGAGCGCCTCGGCGGCGACCTTGCTGACGCCGTAGAAGGTGTCGGGCCTGGGAAACAGGTAGTCCGGCGCACTGTCCTCGGCCTCGGCGTCCGACGGCCGCGCCGCGTCCGGCGTGCGGGGGTGGAAACCGACCGCGTGGTGGCTGCCGGCCAGCACGACCTGCCGGACCCCTGCCCGGCGGGCCGCCTCAAGCAGCACGTAGGTGCCGTGGACGTTCACGTGGAGGGTGTCCGCCCACGGGCGCTCGCGGCTGAGCCCGCCCAGGTGGACCACCGCCTGCACGTCCTCCATCGCCGCCCGGACGGCGGCCTCGTCGGTCAGGTCGGCCGTGACGGCCTCCTCCCCCGGCCCGGGGTCGATCGAAACGAGGTCGAGCAGGCGCAGCACCCGGCCCGGCCGCGCGAGGCGGGGTCGGAGCATGGTGCCGACGATCCCGGCGGCACCTGTCACGAGAACACGCATGGTCATCCCCTCGGTCGTGCTTGACGTCGTCGCTCATCATCCACAGATCCGGATGATATTCACATCCATGTACATCATTCGGTGAGCCAAAGCGTTGACTGTGATCTGCCTCACTAGTTACCTTCTGCTGGACAAGTGCCACATCCACATAAGTTGTCCACATATGTGAACAGGAGGCGGTCTGATGTCACGTCGTCTACTCGGACTCGCGGTTGCCGTGGCCATGACCATCGGATCGGCAGGCTGCTCGTCGGCGCAGAGCTCCGACGAGGGGCTGGAGATCTGGATCCGCCAGGTCCCCGCCTCCGACTCGGCGAAGACCGCCGACAAGCTGGCGGCGGCGTTCACGAAGGCCACCGGGATCAAGGCGAAGGTCGTCGCCCTCTTCGACGACTTCGAGACCAAGCTGCAGCAGCAGGCCGCGCAGAAGAAGCTTCCCGACATCGTCATCAACGACACCGCGCAACTGGGTAACATGCAGCAGCAGGGCTGGCTGCGCGAGGTCGACAAGGCCAAGCTGGCCGGTGCGGACAAGATCTCGGAGCAGGCGTGGAAGGCGGCGCAGGCCGGTGACGGCAAGTTCTACGGGACGCCCTTCTCCGCCCAGGCGTTCGCGCTGATCGTCCGCTCGGACTGGCGGAAGAAGGTCGGCCAGGAGGTCCCCCAGAGCTGGGACGACCTCGCCAAGCTGGCCAAGGCGTTCACCGACGACGACCCGGACGGCAACGGCGCCAAGGACACCTCGGGCTTTGTCGTCCCCGCGACCACCACACGCGGGTACGCGTCCTGGTACGCCTCATCGCTGATCTACGCCAACGGCGGCGAGTTCCTCAGGCCCACCGGCGGGGGCAAGTTCGCGCCGGGGATGGCCGACCCGAAGGCCGTCGAGGCCGTGAAGTGGCTGCAGGACCAGTTCTGCACCGCGAAGACGGTCAACCCGGGCGCGGTCAGCAACGACACCACCGTCACGCACGAGGTGTTCGAGAAGGGCCAGGGCGGCATCTACCTGGTCGGACCCTACGTGCTGGCCCGGTTCGTGACCAACATCGGAACCGACAAGATCGAGGTCATCCCGGTTCCCAAGGGCCCGTCCGGCGGTCCCGGCACCCTCGGCGAGGGCGAGAACGTCTACATGATGGCCGGCTCCGGCGACGAGGCCGGACAGCAGAGGTTCGTGGAGTTCGCGGTCTCCCCCGAGGGCCAGCGGGTCGGCATGAACGGCGACGCCCCCGGTCCCATCGTCCGCCTGCCGATCAACAGCGGGGTGGACCTCGCCGCCGAACGGAAGGACCCGCGCTGGAAGGTCTTCCAGGACGCCTACAAGGACGCCAGGTACAGCCAGCCGGTGCCCAACTGGACGCCGTTCCGGCAGATCTCCGCCGACGCGATCAACGCGGTCTGGGCCGACTGTTCCGCCGACGTCGCGGCGGCGATGACCGCGCTCGACGGCAAGTTCACCCAGGAACTGCGGACCCAGCAAGCCTCATGACCACGCCTCTTCCATCCCCCGGACCGGCGCCCCGCTCCCTGCCGGGGCGCCGGTCCGGGACACTGACCGCCTGGCTCTTCCTCGCCCCCGCGCTGCTGCTGTTCCTCTACTTCAAGTTCATCCCCATGTTCGAGGGCCTGCGGATGAGCTTCTTCGAGGTTCGCCCGTATCTCGGCGACGAGTGGGTGGGCACGGACAACTACCGCACCATCCTGGCCGACAGCGCGTTCGTCAGCGCCATGTGGCACAGCACGCTGCTGGCGCTGGGGACCACGGTCGGCTCACTCGTCCTGGGCCTGCTGCTCGCTCTTCTCATCGAGGGCAAGGCCCGGTATCTGTGGTTCGTCAGGACCGCGGCGTTCCTGCCCGTGGTGACGACGATGGCCGCGGTCGCCGAGGTCTGGCGGATCATGTATCACCCGGGCGACACGGGAATGATCAATACCATCATCGGGTGGCTGGGCATCGGCCCGCAACCGTTCCTGGCCAGCGAGGACTCCTCCCTGCTTTCGATCATGGGAATGGGCATCTGGCGCGGCACGCCGTACGACATGATGATCTTCCTTGCCGGGCTGGTCGGGGTGGACCGAACGCTGTACGAGGCCGCGGCGGTGGACGGCGCGTCCACCTGGCGGCGGCTGCGGCACGTGACGCTGCCGGCGCTGCGCCCGGTGTTCTGGATCCTGTTCACCCTGGCCGCCATCCGGGGCCTGAGGGTGTTCGTCGAGGTCTACGTCCTCACCAACGGCGGGCCCGACGGCTCCAGCGAGGTGCTGATGACACTGATCTACAAGCTCGGCCTGCAACGAGGCGACCTCGGGGTCGCGGCCGCGGGATCGATCGTGCTGTTCGTCGCCACGCTGCTGCTGACCGTCCTGGTCCAGTTCCTGCGCAGGAGGCAGCCGAGATGAGATTCGACAGCGCGCTCGGCCTGGAGGCCAGGCGCGGACCGCTCGCGACCATCGCGAAGATCGTGCTCTACGGGGGCATGGTCATCGTCTTCACCGGGCCGCTGGTGGGGCTGCTGGTCAGCGCCTTCGGCGAGACGCTCGACCCGACCGGCTTCTCGATAGTGCCGGACGGCTTCACCCTGGAGAACTTCTTCCGGGCGGGCGAGATGGGCGTCTACGGCTATCTGCTCAACTCCTTCGTGGTGGTCGGGTTCGGGCTGCTGCTGCAGATGCTGGTCAGCGTCTTCGCCGCCTACTCTCTGGCGCGCAAGAAGTTCAGGGGCATGTCGATCGTGCTGCTGATCATGCTGGCCACGATGATGCTCCCCGAGGAGGTCATCATCATCCCGCTCTCGGTGGTGCTGGCCGACGTGCCACCCTTCCATCTCGACCTGATCGGCTCCTACGCGGGGATGATCCTCCCGGTCGGCGCCTGGGGGTTCTCCATCCTGGTCATGACCGAGTTCATGAAGGAGGTGCCGGTCGAGCTGGAGGAGGCCGCGCACATCGACGGGGCGGGCGAGCTGCGCACGTTCTTCACCATCATCCTGCCGCTGTGCAGGCCCGCGCTCGGCGTGATCGGGGTGTTCGGCTTCACGATGATCTGGGACCAGTATCTGCTCCCGCTGATCGTGGCCACGGAGTCGAGCCAGTGGACGCTGCCGATCGCCCTGCGCTCGCTGCGTTCGGACGAGGACTCCGGCATCGGCGTGCTGCTCGCGGCGTCCCTGCTGGCACTGCTGCCGTCGATCATCGCGTTCCTGCTCTTCCAGCGGCAGTTCATGCGCGGCCTGACCAGCGGCGCCATCAAGGGTTAGGGAGCCTCATGCGTCTGCCCGTGCACCGGCCCGCGCCCCCGTCCGCACGCCTCCTCGCCTCCTCGCCCCCGCCCGGCTTCTCCCTCACCCGCCCGTTCGTGCTTCCGTTCGCACATCCGCCCATGCGCCTGTCCATGTATATGGATGCCATCCAATATCCTGACAGCTATGGCAAACGTCCACGCAGATGGGACTCAGATGGAGCCGTCGCTGGTCAAGTCCGCGGAACGAGCGGTCCGAATCCTGGAGACCCTGGCGGCCTCACCGGTGAAGCTCAACCTGTCCGAGCTTCAACAGCGCGTCGGGTATCCGCGCAGCAGCCTGCACGCCCTGATGCGCACGCTCCTGGAGCTGAAGTGGATCGAGGCGGACGAGGTCCGCTCCGCGTACGGCATCGGCCCGCACGCGCTGCTCACCGGCACCGCCTACCTGGACAAGGACCCCGCGCTGCCGCTGGCGCAGGAGACCCTGGAGGATCTGCGTGCCGAACTCGGCCGCACGGTGCACTTCGCCCGTCGCGACGACGCGCACGTGCTCTACCTGGCCAGCCGCGAGTCCCGCGAGGCGCATCACGTCATCCCGCGGGTCGGACGGCGCCTTCCGGCCCACGTGACCGCGCTCGGCCAGGTCCTGCTGGCGGAGCTCACCGACGACGAGGTGGCCGCGGTGCTGCCCAGCCCCCTTTCCTCGATCACCGAGCACACGATCACCGACCTCGCCGCGCTCACCGCCGAACTCGACCGGGTGCGCACGCGCGGCTGGGCCTTCGAGTACGAGCAGGGCACCCCGGGTGTGGCCTGCGTGGCCAGCGCGGTCGACTACCGCATCCCCGCCACCGACGCGATCAGCTGTTCCATGCCCTCCGACCTGCCTGCCGGCGAGATCGAGAAGATCACCGAAGCGGTGGTCAGGCACACGCGCAAGCTCTCCGCCACGCTGCGCCGCGAGGGCATTCGCTGAGCTCCCTTCGCCGGGTGCCCTCACCCCCGGCCCTCCTCCGGCCTCCCCTCGCCGGACGACCTCTACCTCTCCCCACCGGGACCGGGCACGAGCGGCATCGGTCCTTCCCGTTTCCTCCCGGTGGGAGAAACCAGTGAACGACCGCGATGACAAGGGGTGGGACGTGCGTCTCAATGGTGTTCTCTTCTTTCCTGTGACGCCCTTCGGGGCCGACGGCGACGTGGCGGAGGAGGTGCTCGCCGAACACGTCGGCCAGGGGGTCGAGGCCGGGGCCGGAGGGGTCTTCACCGCGTGCGGCACCGGTGAGTTCCATGCCCTGAGCCTCGGCGAGTACGCCCGCGTCGTCTCCGTCACCGCCGCGACCGCCGGCGGCCGGGTGCCCGTGTTCGCCGGGGCGGGCGGCGCGCTGCCCTTCGCCCAGGCCTGCGCCGAGGCCGCCACCGCGAACGGCGCCGACGGCCTGCTGCTCCTGCCGCCCTACCTGGTCGGCGCCCCGCCCGAGGGCCTGGTCGACTACGTCCGCGAGGTGGCCGCCACCACCGACCTGCCGATCATCGTCTACCACCGGGGCAACGCCCGCTTCACCCCGGCCGCGGCGGCCGAGCTGGCGGACATGCCCGGCGTGATCGGCATCAAGGACGGGTTCGGCGACCTCGACCTCCTCCAGCGGATCATCCTGACCGTACGGCGGACGACGAGCCGCGAGTTCACCTTCTTCAACGGCCTGCCCACGGCCGAGATGACCGTCCCCGCCTACCGCGGCCTGGGCGTCACGCTCTACTCCAGCGCGGTGTTCTGCTTCGCCCCCGAGGTCGCGCTGACCTTCAACAAGGCCGTGACGAGCGGCGACGACGAGCTCGTCCAGCGGCTCCTCACCGACTTCTACCTGCCGCTGGTCGAGCTCCGCGACCTGGTCCCCGGATACGCCGTGGGCCTGGTCAAGGCCGGGGTACGGCTGCGCGGCCTCGACGTGGGCGGCGTCCGCGCCCCCCTCACCGACCCCACGCCGGAGCACCTCGCCCGGCTGGAACGCCTGATCGCGACCGGAACGGAGATCACGGGATGCTGATCCGGAGTCGTCTCCGGACGCCGGTCGAAAGACGCCGCCGAGTCCAGGAGACCGAATGCTGATCAAGGACATCCGGGTCACCCCCGTCGCCTTCCGTGACCCGCCCCTGCTCAACGCCGCCGGCGTGCACGAACCGTGGGCACTGCGCACGATCGTCGAGATCGTCACCGACGAGGGACTGACCGGCCTCGGTGAGACCTACGGAGACCTGGGTCACCTGGAGAAGGTCAGGGCCACGGCCCGCGAGCTGCTCGGGATGGACGTCCACTCCACCAACGCGATCTACGCGCGGGTGAGCGCCGCGGTCGGCGAGGCCGTCACCGACCTGCACGGGCTGACGGGCGTCGCGACCAGGGAGAAGAGCATCGACCGGGTCTTCTCCCCCTTCGAGGTGGCCTGCCTGGACATCCGGGGGAAGGCCATCGGCCGGCCGGTGTCGGACCTGCTCGGCGGGTCGGTCCGGTCCGCGGTGCCCTACAGCGCGTATCTGTTCTACAAGTGGGCCGGGCACCCCGGCGAGCCCGCGGATCGCTTCGGCGAGGCCCTGGACCCGGCGGGCCTCGTCGAGCAGGCCCGGCTGCTGATCGGCGAGTACGGCTTCCAGTCGATCAAACTCAAGGGCGGCGTGTTCCCGCCCGAGCAGGAGATCGAGGCCACCCTCGCGCTGCGCGACGCCTTTCCCGGCCTTCCTCTGCGCCTCGACCCGAACGCGATGTGGTCGGCGGAGACCTCCATCGAGGTGGGCCGGGCCCTGAGCGGGGTGCTGGAGTATCTGGAGGACCCGACCGGCGGCATCGACCACATGGCCGAGGTGGCCGCCGAAGTGCCGATGCCCCTGGCCACCAACATGTGCGTGGTCACCTTCGAACACCTGCCGCCCGCCATCCGGCGCGGCGCGATCGGGGTGCTGCTCTGCGACCACCACTACTGGGGTGGCCTGGTCCGCTCCACCCAGCTCGCCCGGCTGTGCGAGACGTTCGGCATCGAGCTGTCCATGCACTCCAACTCCCACCTCGGCATCAGCCTCGCCGCGATGACCCACCTCGCGTCGACGATCCCCAACCTCGGCCACTCCTGCGACACCCACACCCCCTGGCAGGACGGCCAGGACGTGGTCGCCCCCGGCGCCCTCCGCTTCGTCGACGGCGCCGTGCCGGTGCCCACCGGCCCCGGCCTGGGGATAGAACTGGACCGCGACGCGCTGGCCGTGATGCACGAGCAGTACCTCACGTGCGGCGTCACCGCCCGCGACGACACCTCCTACATGCGCCGTTTCGACCCGTCCTTCTCCGCGGCCCGGCCCCGCTGGTGAGCTCCTCCACTCCGTCCTTCTCCGCCGCCCGGGAGCGGCCCGGCGGCGGGACACCATCGGTATCACCGGCATCGCCGTACGGCGAACCTCCGAGGACACGACGTGAATGTGATCTACGCCTATCCCTGGGACGTCGTCGGTGACCCGGCCGCGCCCGCCCGGCTCGCGGCGCTCGGCGTGGACGCCGTCGCGCTGGCGGCCTCCTACCACTCGGTCCGGGCGGCCACCCCGTTCCACCCGGCGCATCGGCTCGTCGACGCGCGTGCCGCCTGCTACGTGCCGGTGCGCCCGTCGGCCTGGACCGGCCGGCTGGTCCCCGCCACCCCGTCGCGGACCTCGCCCGACGCCTTCGTCCAGGCCCGGGACCTGCTGCGGGCCGAGGGCCTGGCCGTGCACGCCTGGGTGGTGCTCACGCACAACTCCTCCCTCGGCTCGGCTCACCCCGACCTGACGGCCCGCAACGCCTTCGGCGACGCCTACCCCTACGCCCTCTGTCCCTCCCACCCCGAGGTCACCGGCTACTGCCGCACTCTCGTCAGGGAGATCGTCGAGCTGGGCGCCCCGGACGCGGTGATCCTGGAGGCGTGCGGCCCGATGGGCTTCCGCCACGGCGGCCTCCACGAGAAGACCGACGGCGCCGACTGGAGCCAGGTCCAGGCCGACCTGCTCTCCCTGTGTTTCTGCGCGGCCTGCGCGCGGCGGTATCCGCAGGGGCTCCCGCCGCGGGTGCGGGCCGGGGTGGACGGCTCTCCGGACTCGGTCGAGGACGCGCTGGGCGACCTGGCGCCCGCCGTACGAAAGGCGCGGACCGAGCTGGCCGGGGAGCTCCAGAGGCTGGTCGTCTCCGAGACGGGCGAGCTGCCGGTCACCCTGCACGCCAGCCCTGACCCCTGGGCGACGGGCTCGTTCGCCTGGGCCGGTCGCGGAGTTCCGATGCGGACGCTCGTGAGCAACTGCTGGGGCGACGTCGAGCCTTCCGCGGAGAAGCTGGCCCGCCTGCGCGCCCTCGCCCCACCCGGGACGCGTCTCGGGGCCTACGTGCTCGCGCTGCCCCCGCGCCCCGCCGATCCGGTCCGGATGCGCGAGGAGCTGGACCGCTACGCGAGCGCGGGCGCCGAGGAGTTCCACATCTATCACGGGGGCCTCGCCTCGGCCGGCCGCCTGCGCGCCGTCGCCGACGCCCTCGCCGCACGGCGGTGAGGACCCTCGGCTCCCCTGCCGTACGGCGGTTCCCATCACCGGCACCCTCGCCGTGCGGCGATGGGAACCGCCGCACGGCGGAAGGGTGTCAGACCTCGATCACCACGGGGACGATCATCGGGCGGCGGCGGTAGGTGTCGCTCACCCAGCGCCCGACGGTCCTGCGGACCACCCGGCGAACCTGCTGGACGTCCACCACCCCGTCGGCCGCGTTGTCCTGCAGCGCCCTCTCGACCTCCGGCAGGATCGCGTCGAACATCGACGGGTCGATGCCCGATCCCCTGGCGTGGATCTCCGGACCTCCGGCCAGCTTGCCGGTGGCGGAGTCGACCACGATGACGACGGAGATGAAGCCCTCCTCGCCCAGGATCCGGCGGTCCTTCAGGGCGAAGTCGGTGACGTCGCCCACCGAGGTGCCGTCCACGTAGACGTAACCGGCGGGGACCGAGCCCACGACCTTCGCGCGGCCGTCGTACAGATCCACCACGACGCCGTCCTCGGCGATCACGATGTGGTCGTCGGGCACCCCGGTCAGCGCGGCGAGCTTGGCGTGCGCCCGCATGTGCCGCCACTCGCCGTGCACCGGCATGAAGTTGGACGGCCGGGTCACGTTGAGCAGGTAGAGCAGCTCGCCCGCGGCCGCGTGGCCGGAGACGTGCACCTTCGCGTTGCCCTTGTGCACCACTCGGGCGCCCCAGCGGACCAGCCCGTTGATCACGTTGTTGACCGAGGTCTCGTTGCCGGGCACCAGCGAGGACGCCAGCAGCACGGTGTCGCCCTCGGCGATCCGGATCGGGTGGTCGCGGTTGGCCATGCGCGACAGCGCCGCCATCGGCTCACCCTGGGACCCGGTGCAGATGAGCACCAGATCCTCCGGCGGGTAGGACTCGAGGTCCTTGGGGTCGATGATCAGACCCGGCGGAACGGTCAGGTAACCGAGATCACGGGCGATGCCCATGTTGCGCACCATGGAGCGGCCGACCAGCGCGACCTTGCGGCCGTGGTGGTCGGCGGCGTCCATGACCTGCTGGACGCGGTGGACGTGGGAGGCGAAGCTCGCCACGATCACTCGCTTGGCCGCGGTGCGGATCACCTCGTCGATGACCGGAGCGATCTCCCGCTCACTGGTGACGAAGCCCGGCACCTCCGCGTTGGTCGAGTCCGCCATCAACAGGTCGACGCCCTCGGCTCCGAGCCTGGCGAACCCGCCCAGGTCGGTCAGCCGCCCGTCGCTGGGCAGCTGGTCCATCCGGAAGTCACCGGTGTGCAGCACGATGCCCGCGGGGGTCCTGATCGCGACGGCCAGAGCGTCCGGGATCGAGTGGTTGACCGCGAAGAACTCGCACTCGAACGGCCCGAACCGGTGCCGCTCTCCCTCGACGACCTCAAGCTTGGCCGGTTGGATGCGGTGCTCGGTGAGCTTCGCCTCGATCAGCGCGAGCGTCAGTCTCGACCCCACGAGCGGGATGTCGCGACGCTCACGGAGCAGGTACGGCACGGCGCCGATGTGATCCTCGTGTCCGTGGGTCAGCACCACGGCCTCGATGTCGTCCAGACGATTCCGGATGTATTCGAAGTCGGGCAGGATCAGATCGATACCGGGCTGGTCGGGCTCGGGGAACAGCACCCCGCAGTCGACGATCAGCAGGCGGCCGTCATACTCGAACACCGCCATGTTGCGGCCGATCTCACCGAGACCGCCCAGCGCGACGATGCGCAGCGCGCCCTCGGCCATCGCCGGCGGCGGCCCGAGTTCGGGGTGGGGGTGACTCATTCGGCCACACCTCTCTCATGCTTCTTACACGCTTCAGCGGACTCCCCGGACGACGGGACTGCTCCCTCGCCCAGCACTCCGTCCCCCAGCGGACCGTTATGTCCTCTGTCTCTCAAACTCCCGTTCCTCTCCACTGCGGCCGGCGAAGGCCGCACGTTCTTTCTCGTAACTTGCTTATGCACCAAATTCGTCGGACAGCTTCACGCCGCCCGCGATCAAGTCTTCGCGCAGTCGCGCCACCTGCTCCTCGGTGGCCTCCACCAGCGGCAGCCGCGACGGCCCCACAGGCTGTCCCACCAGGGACAACGCCGCCTTCGCCATGATCGCGCCACCGGCCTGCGTCATGATCCCGGAGATCACCGGAAGCAGCCTGCGATGGATGCCGAGCGCGCCCGAGACGTCTCCCGAGCGGTACAGCTCCATCATCGCCGCGATCTCGGCGCCCACAACGTGCCCGACCACGCTGACACACCCTGCGGCTCCGACCGAGAGCCACGGCAGGTTGAGCGTGTCGTCACCCGAATAGAAGACCAGTCCGGTGGCCGCCATCACCTGCGACCCTGCGAACAGGTCGGCCTTGGCGTCCTTCACCGCGATGATCCGCTCGTGGCGGGCAAGCCGTATGAGCGTCTCGGTCAGGATCGGCACGCCACTGCGGCCAGGAATGTCATAAAGCATAACCGGCAGGCCGGTGGCGTCCGCCACAGCGGTGAAGTGGCGGTAGAGGCCCTCCTGCGGCGGCTTGCTGTAGTAAGGCGTCACCAGCAGGAGACCGTGGGCTCCGGCGCGCTCGGCGGCCCTGGCCAACTCGACACTGTGATGGGTGTCGTTGCTGCCCGCCCCCGCCACGACCGCGGCGCGGTCGCCGACCGCTTCGACGACGGCGCGCAGGATGCGCTCCTTCTCGTCGTCGGAGGTCGTCGGGGACTCCCCTGTCGTGCCACTCACGATCAGGCCGTCGTTGCGCTGCTCGTCCACCAGGTAGGTGGCCAGGCGCTGCACTCCCTCGTAGTCGACCGCACCGTCACCGGTGAACGGTGTGACCATGGCGGTCAGCATGTGGCCGAAGGGGGCGTCGGAGGTTCGAATTGGCGCTGCCATAGACCGAACGCTACCTGGATCCATGGAAACGGTAGACCCCGCCACCCCGCCTAGCCTCCGTCCACCGATGGGTCAAAGAGTGGATATCCCCCCAAGTGGCCCTCCACACACCGTACAGGCGGATATGAGACATCGAAGCGGACCGCCCGTCGATCTTTCCGGGCGCCCCGGCCCCCTCGCCCCACACCCGTCGCCACCCCCTGCCACCCCGGGGAATCCGCACCCGGGAGCCACGAGAAGGGGGTGATCGACCGGCCAGATCCCTCCGTGTCGTCGCCGGCCCCAGCCGACACGGCGATCATCGGAGCGGCGGGGACGCCCCCCGCACGAGCGGGCCGGCATCCAGCCCTTCGTGCCGGATATGGGAAGTAATAATATTTTTGTCCGGTTTACGCGGCGGCAGCAGCCGGCCTTGAACGAGAAAGAGGCCGCCGATATGTGCTCGGGGGTACACACATCGACGACCTCTACCGTTCAATCGCGGGTGCTTACGTGGGTGTTACACGGTCTCTGAGATATTTTTCGCCACTTTCGGGAGACGCTCAAAGTTGGAGTCCCAAATTGCCTCCATTACCCTGAGTTGTTCGCCGAATACGACAGGATGGGACGACGCCTGTCGAACCCAGGGATGGACACGTGGCAAGCTCCGATCCGGTCTACCTGCGCGTCGTCGCCGATATCCGCCGCCAGATCGTCGACGGCTCCCTATCTCCCGGCGCCTCGATCCCCTCGCGCGCCCAGCTGACCAGAAAGTACGGCGTGGGCGAGACCGCGGCCCGCCACGCCCTGCGCGTGCTCGCCGCCGAAGGCCTGATCGTCGGCCGCGTCGGCTCGGGCCACTACGTCAGATCCCGGCCCCTGCTGCTGCCCCTGCATCGCTGGCGCTTCCACGACCACCACGCCCCCTTCGGCGCCGACATCCAGTCGCAGGGCACCCGGGCCACCTGGGACTGGCGGACCGAACCCGCCGACGCCACCCCCGACATCGCCCAGCGCCTCCGCCTGGAGGAGCCCGCCGCGGTGACCCGCACCAGCTACGTCTTCCGCGGCGACGGCAAACCAGTCCAGCTCGCCACCTCGTACGAACCCGCCGAGTTCGGCGAGCCCGTCGCCGAGGAGCACCCCCGCGGTCTGATCAGCCGCCTGTCCGCCCTCGGAGTGAAGATCACCGAGATCGTGGAGCAGGTCTACACCCGCGTCCCCCAGCCCGCCGAGAGCGACGCCCTCGCCCTGCCCGCGGGCGTCCACGTCCTTCATGTGGAGCGCACCCACTGGGCCGGAGACCGCCCGGTCGAGACCAGCGACATCATCATCCCCGGCGATCGCTTCCGCCTGGTCTACTCCCACCCGCTCATCCCCTGACGAAGCCCCGCCTCCGGCGGGCCGGCGACCCGGCGCGTCCTCCGACTCCGGCGGAGGAGGCACGCACCCCTTTTCCGGACCGGCCTCCACGGATGACCGGCCGGAGCCGTGGGCGGCCATCCGGAGCCGGATTGTCTGCGCCACCTGGTACAACCAGTCTGGTTTCCCGAGCCGGAGGTGCCGAGTGCGCGTCAAGGACATGTCCCCCAACGACCAGCCTCGCGAGCGACTGCTGTCGAGGGGCGCGACCGCACTGGCCGACCGGGAGCTGCTCGCCCTGCTGATCGGTTCGGGCAGCCGGGGCGCCAACGCGGTCGAGCTCGCCTCCCACCTGATCGCCCACTGCGGCGACCTGCGCGGGCTGGCCCGCTCCGACGCCCACCGCCTGATGTCGGTTCCCGGCATCGGCCCCGCGAAGGCCGCCCGGGTCATCGCCGCCTTCCATCTCGTACGGCAGGCGCAGTCCGAGCCGGAGCGCCGCCGCGTCAGATCCTCGGGAGACCTGGCCGCCGTCGCCTCCCCGCTTCTGCGCGGCCTCGGCCACGAGCGCGTGGTCGTCGTGGTCTGCGACCCGAGCGGGGCGGTGACCCGCGCGACGATCGTCAGCGAGGGCGGCAGCGACCACGCCCCGGCACCCGTCCGCGAGATCATGAGCGCCGTTCTCACCTCGGGCGGTTCCTCCTTCGGCCTGGCCCACAACCACCCCAGCGGCTCCCTCGACCCCAGCCCGGCCGACCTGGAGGTCACCGCCCGGCTGCGCGAGGCCGCCGAGACCCTGGGCCTGCGCTTCCTCGACCACGTGATCGTCACCGACACCGCATGGCGTCGCATCGCCCCGTGACGGTTCGCGCGCCGCTCTTCGAGGGTGGTCCCGCGCCCCGGCGGCGCGGGACCACCCTCCGCACCCGGCGGGACGTGGGATTCCCGCCGGAGTTGGACCGGTGGTTCCGTATCGCCCCTCCAAGGATCTGATACGGAACCACCGCCCTGCCTCCTCAGCCGTCTCTGGCCCGCCGAGGAGGCAGGGAGTCGTGAGGTGCCCGGCGGCGGGAAGCCTCACCCGCTTCCCGCCGCCGGGCACGCTTGTCGAGCCGTCGACGGGTGGTCAACGCGCACTGCCCATCAGCAGACGGAGCCACAGCTCCTGTGTCTCCCTCGCGACCGTCCAGGGCGACTCGTGCACGCTCACCACTCCTCTCAACCGGTGTGTCCGCCGTACGAACATCAGCCCGCCCGCCTGGCACAGCTCGTAGAAGGTCGCCAAGCAGTCACAGGTGTGCTCCTTCACCCGCACCCGACCGGCCCTCGGCAGTGTCGGCCGCCAGTCGATCGACTGATGCCCCACCCGCAACACCCCCGGATGGTGCCCGTGGTGCCGCTCCTCCAGCACCTCGGGTCACCTCCACCCCCTTCAGGCACCGGTCGATCATAGTTCACCTTACTCCTACTGGTTCAGTACACCTATACATTGGGTCGCCAGGCGTCTGATTTGTGAGGGCATGTACTGTTTGGTCTATCCTGTGAACATGCTTGACCGCGAGGGCCCCACACCGGTCTACAAACAGGTCGCCGAGATGATCCGCGCACGCATCCAGGTCGGCGAACTCGGTCCCGGCGAAGCCGTGCCCAGCGAGGCCGAACTCGAAGTCGAGTACGGCATCGCCAGGACGACCGCCCGCAGGGTCGCACGGGAGCTCCGCGAACAAGGTCTGGCGTACACGGTCCAGGGAGAGGGCACCTTCGTCGGCGAGCCGGGAACTCCACGGCCAGATGATCAGTTGCCGATATATCAGCAGATCGCAGCAGACATCCGAACTCGGATCCAGAGCGGCGAGCTACGCCCAAACCGGCGAGTCCCCAGCGAGAAGAAGCTCATGGAGAAGCACGGCGTCGCAAAGGCCACGGTGCGCCAGGCGATGGGTGCCCTGCGCGACCAGGGATGGGTGTTCACCGTGCCCTATCGCGGTACGTACGTATCACTCGTCGAAGACTGGCCCGAGCAAGGGGAACCGAAAAAATAGCCCCAAATCAACCTTATACGTCTAGCACTCATATCAATTGGTTCAGTCGACCACTGTCTCCTTTGCAGACCGATTACCCTGCGGTCGTGCTGGACCACGAAAGCGACATCCATCTATACGTTCAGGTAGCCGACATCATCCGTCAGCGCGTCCTGGCGGGACATCTCTCCCCCGGCGACGCCGTACCAAGCGAGACCGAACTGAAGAGCACGTTCGGCATCGCCAGAACCACCGCCCGACAGGCGATCAGAATGCTTCGGGACGAGGGTCTCGTGCACACCGCCCAGGGCGAGGGCACATTCGTCGGTTCGCCTGGCGAAACGATGCGCAAAAAACGAAAAACACCGCTATATCAAAAGATCGCGAATGAACTGGCCGACCGCGTCAAGCGTGGCGAACTCAAGCCCCGCCGCCCCGTTCCCAGCGAGAGCACCTTGGTGCAGCAGTACGGCGTCGCCCGGGAGACGGTACGCCATGCGATCGGACTCCTCCGGGAGCAGGGGTGGGTGTACACCGTCCCCCAGCGCGGTACCTACGTGTCACGGCCCGAAGAATGGCCGGACACGACAGAGGAAGACACCTGATACCTCCGACAAGTCAGCCTGCCTTTTCGATACGTCACATGACCCGGCCTTGTTCTTCGGGGGATCGGTTGCCGACAGCGTGGGATCGGCTTTGGGAAGGCTTTTACTGGGCGAAATAGACTGTTCTGTGATGAAGAACAAGCCTTCCTACGCTCTCGACTCGGTTGACAACGCCCTGTTGCTGGTACAGATGCTGCGCGACCAGGGAAGGCTCCGTGTCCGGCAGGCGGCGGAGGATCTGGGGATCGCCCCCTCCACCGCCCATCGGCTGCTGGCCATGCTGGTCTACCGTGATTTCGCCCGGCAGGACGAGAACCGCTGCTACGTTCCCGGGCCGGGCCTGTCGGCCCATCTGGTCGACGGTTCCACCGCCCAGCGCCTCCGGCGAGTGCTGCTGCCGTCCATGGACGTGCTCTGTGACCGCGTCGGCGAGACCGTGAACCTCATGGTGCGGGTCGGCACGCAGATCAGGTTCCTCGCCAGCGTCGAGAGCACGCAGACGCTCCACATAGGCGATCGGCGGGGAACCATCCTTCCCGCCGAGCGGTCGTCCGGCGGCAAGGCCATGCTCGCCGAGCTCGACCGCGAGGAACTGGCGAACCTGTACCTCGAAGGCGGCGAGGAGACGCTGGCACAACCCGTCGAAGGCCCCGAGGAGGACCTGGCGACGCCGCGGGCGCGCGCCGACGACAAGGAGAGGATGTCGTTCCCGGAGTTCCAGCGGCTGGTGAGGGAACTGGACATGGTTCGCGAGCGCGGCTACGGATTCAACCTTGAGGAGACGGAGACCGGGGTGTGCGCCGTCGGCCGATGCGTGTTCGACGTGTCGGGGCGACCGGTCGCGGCGATCGTGATCGCCGTGCCCTCGGTGCGCTTCACCAGAAACCGGATTCCCGGCCTGGTGAACGAGCTGCGGCGCACGACGGAGCAGGCCCGGTTGAGCCTGAGCGCGTGAGCGGGGCAGGGAAGACCGCCTCGGAGGCGGCTGTCAGGCCCCTCCACGGTAGGTGTCGGCCAGACCGAGCGCCTCGTAGACGGGCTCGTCGCTGAAGCGGAACAGATCGATGTCGCCGCCGGCCTCCAGTACCAGCTCGTACCAGGAGGGCACGACGAACAGGTCTCCCTTGGAGATCTCGAAACGCCGGTCGCCGACGGTGGCGACGCCCGTCCCCTCGAACACCTGCCAGACGGCGGAGCCGACGGTCTTGACCGGAGCGGTCCGGGTGCCCTCACGCAGCCGGTGCATCTCCGTACGGATGGTGACCAGCGAGTCCTTTCCCGTGGTGGGATTGGAGAAGCGGACTCCGGCGTGGCCGGGCTCGATGACGGCGGAGGGGACGTCTTCGGTCTCCATCTCCAGCTGGGCCCTCAGCGCCGCGTCGGTGTGCTCCCAGCGGTAGGCCGTCAGCGGGGAGCTGGGCCGGTCCGCCTGGCCGATCGGACGCAGCCCGGGGTGCCCCCACAGCCGCTCGCCCCGCGAGCGCTCCGGGGTCTCACAGGTGCTCAGGGTGTCGAGACCGAACTCGAAGAAGTCCGCGTCCAGCCCGTTCACCAGGGGGATGTCGAGCCCGTCAAGCCAGATCATCGGGCGGTCGGTGGCGTTGTGATGCTCGTGGTACGTCCAGCTGGGGGCCAGCAGGAGGTCACCGCGCCGCATCGCCACCGCGTCACCGTCCACGTTCGTCCAGACGCTCTCACCCTCGACGACGAAGCGGAACGCCGTCTGGCTGTGCCGGTGGGCGGGCGCCGTCTCCCGGGGGGCGAGGTAGTGGACCGCCGCCCAGAGGGTGGGGGTCGCGTACGGCAGGCCGGGCAGCCCGGGATTGGACAGCGCGATCGCGCGCCGCGTACAGCCACGTCCGGCCGGCACCAGCTTCCCCGAACGCTCCGCCAGCGGCAGCACGTCCGCCCATCGCCACAGGTGAGGAAGCGCCTGCGGACGCGGGGACATGGGCATCAGATTGTCTCGTATCGTCCACAGCGGTATCAGGCCCATGGTGTCGAACTCCGCGTACAGTTTGTTGAGCTTTTTTTGCTCATGCCCGTGCTGCGTGATCGTCATCGTCGTCTCCACATTGAACGCGGGGGCCAAAACCCTGAGATGCGGTCAACCGTCAATGAGCTCGACGTTAAGTCCATGTTTCTGAGAAGAAAACATCATTCCGCTATGTTCTTTTGAGCAGAACAGAGCCACATCTCCGCAGGTAGAAGCGGCGAGAGCGCCCTGGCCGATCAGGTTCGGGTTCGGGCTCGCAAGATCTCCAGGGCTCTGTCCGCGTGGGCCTGCGGGAGGCCCTCGCTGTGGATCGACCCGAGGAGACGGCGGTCCGCGTCGATGACGAAGGTCATCCGACGGGTGAGGAACGGTCCCACCGCGATGTTGCGGCGCGCGCCGAACCGCCGGGCCACGATGCCCTCCGGATCGGACAGCAGCGGATATCCCAGCTGGTTGACCGTCGCGAACTTCGCCTGCCGATCGACCGCGTCACGACTGATCCCGATCCTGGTCGCCCCCACGGCGGCGAACTCGGCGGCCAGATCCCGGAAGTGACAGCTCTCCCGGGTGCATCCCGACGTCATGGCCGCCGGGTAGAAGAACAGCACCACCGGCCCCTTGGCCAGGAAATCACTGAGGCGCCGCGGCGTCCCCGTCTCGTCGGGGAGCTCGAAATCCTCGACGACGTCCCCAACCGCAAGGCTTGCACCCACGACATGTCCTCCCTGCGTCACTGACCCGCGTCACCGGAGATCTCCGATGACCTACTTTCCGGTACTTCGCGACAATAGAGGCCGAAGGCGGTTCTCCGCCTCTGTCGCCGGCCGGAGTTTCCGCCGGAGACGGTCCTCCGGCGGCCCGCCCGTGAAACTCTCGGGGGAGACCTGGTCACTCACCCCCGACGAGGTACGGGCCGCGGCTTTCGCGCGTGCAGGCCCGTCATGACGATGGCGAGCGCGGTGAGCATGAACACCAGCGGGACCGCGGCCGCCCAGAGCCGCGCGACGTGCAGCAGCAGCGACGCGCAGAGCGCACCGCAGACGAGGGCCAGGACGATGCCGGCGCGATGGGCGATGTGGGAGGAGTTGCGGGACGCCAGCGACTCGGCCAGGGCGGTGAGGGTCCCGGTGACGAACGTGGTGGTGATTCCGGCGATGTCGACGCGGCGGGCCGCCGCCGCCTGTATGCCCATGGCGAAGGACCCCAGCGCGATGAGCACGAGCATCAGGGACGGTCCGGGCGCGCCCTCGCAGAGTACCCAGCCGACGAGGAAGGCGGTCTGGAGCAGGAGGTCGACCCAGAGCAGCCGGGTGACGGCCGCCGGCCATCGCTCCTTCACCCGCCCACGCTTGGGCATCCCGAAACCGGTCAGGAGCCCGACGCAGAAGACCACGCACGCGAGGCTCGCACGGAGCGCGCGGATCTCCCAGCCCTCTTCGCCGACGAGCGCGAGAAGGATCAGGTTCCCGGTCATGTTGGCGGTGAAGATGCCGCCGAGCCCCAGGAAGGCGACCGCGTCCATCGCTCCCGCCGCCAGGGTCATGAAGACCAGGACGACGTAGCTCCGCCGTCGCGACGGCGCGGCCGTACCGCTCCCGATGGTGAACACTGTTCTCACTTCTCCGACTCCGCCGGCCGTACTCGACGAGCAGGCCCGCCCCCTCCGGCGACCCGGAGAACGCCAGGATCAGAAGACCGGGATGATGTCCTCGGGGTCGAGGAATCCGACCTCGACGCCCTCGATGTCGAGTTCGGGGATGGCCGGGAACTCGATGCCCCAGCGCTCCACGATGGCGCGGATCTTGGCCATGGCCACGCGCCAGTTGTCGGCCTGCTCCTCGTAGGAGAGGACGCCCAGGCCCGCGTCACGGGCGTGGTCCATCAGGACGCGGTGATTGTGCAGGAAGTACGGCGGAAGCTCCCAGAAGCCGCCTGGGGGCTCCCAGAGGATCATCGAGAGGAAGACGAACCCGGCGCGGAGCTGGCGCGTGATCAGCGAGCGGGTGTCGTCGGTGAGACCCGGCCACTCGTTCTCCAGGATGGTCATGCAGATCTGGAGGTGGCGGGACTCGTCGCGGCCGATGCGCTGGAACATGTCCTGAAAGACCGGATGCCGTGCCCCGGTGGCCATGCCCCGGAACAGGGTGGAGGCGGCCATCTCCCCCATCATGAAACTGGTGAACAGCACCGGCAGGCTGTACTTGCCGACCGCGCTGCTGTAGCCCGTCCAGTAGCGGCCGCCGTTGTGGTAGAGCCAGCCGATGTTGTTGTGGGCGGCCTTCTCCAGATCGGTGGCCGGGGTCCAGTTCAGCGGCCCGCCCGGCCACAGCTTGGCGATGGAGCGCTGGCAGCACTCCTCGTGGTTCATCTCGTCACGCGTGATCGAGAAGAAGCACTTGCGGACCGGATCCTCCTCGTGCTTCTCGAAGGCCTGAATGGTGGCGCGGGCGAAGACCGCGGGCCCGGAGGCGTCGAAGTTGGCGAGCACGGAGAACCAGTACATGATCCCCAGGCGCTGTTCGGGGGTGAAGTCGTCGGGGTCGAGATCGTCCCAGGGCAGGTCGGCGGGGTTCCACACCATGCGCTTGGACTTCTCGTAGATGGCCGCGAGTTTCTCGGTCTCGACCCGCCATTCCATCGGGTAGATGTTCGGCTGGGGGATCTCGGGAGCGGGCCAGAAACCGCCCTCCGGGATTGTGAGATCTGCCATGATTCAACCCCTTTTGTGACAGTTACAGCTCACATCCTGTGCCTGAATGTCACATCTTTCAAGAGCGTGCCCGCTGCGTCATGGCGACACACGCCAGTACGGCCAGCGCCGCCCCGACCGTGGCCAGGCCGAACCTCTCGTCGAGCAGGAGCCAGGCCCACAGCAGCGTCAGCAGCGGCTGGGCGAGCTGGGTCTGGCCGGCCCGGGCGATGCCCCCCGCGGCCAGGCCCGCGTACCACGGGATGAAGCCGAGGAACATCGAGACGAGACCGGCGTAGGCGAACCCGGCGAGCGAGACCGCGCTGGGCCGCAGATCGGTGACCAGCATCAGCACCACCGTGATCGGGACGGTCAGCGGGGCCGCGAGGACGAGGGCATGGGAGATCACCCGCCAGCCGGAGGTCTCGCGGGCGAGCCTGCCGCCCTCGGTGTAGCCGACGGCGGCCGACAGCAACGCGCCGAGGAGCAGCAGATCGGCTCCGGTGACATGACCGCCGCCCATGCTCAGGGTGAAGGCCGTGGTCGCCACGGTCCCGAGGCCGCAGGCGACCCAGAACAGCGGCTTCGGCCGCTCTCCCCCTCGCAGCACGGCGAAGGCCGCGGTGGCGGCGGGCAGCAGCCCGATCACCACGGCGGCGTGGGAGGTGCTGGCCCCGGCGTGGAGGGCCAGGCCGCTGAAGACCGGGAATCCGAAGACGACCCCGGCCACGATGAGGAGATAGGGCCCGAGCCGGGACCTGGGCGGCAGCAACGGCGCCCTGGCGACGAGCAGGAACGCCACCGCCGCGACGGCGGCCACGGCGGCTCGCCCGATCGCCACGAGGTAGGGGTCGAAGCCCTCCATCGCGAAGACCGCCGCGGGAAACGACCCCGAGAACGACAGCACTCCCAGGCCGGCGAGCAGGGTCCCCCGCCACGCCGCGCCCAGGGGCGCCGGCCCTCTCGGACCCGCCCCCCGGAGCTCGTCTCGCGAGGAGCCCGGGGAGCCCGGGGAGCCCGGGGAGACAGCCGTCGAGGACGTGGTGCGAGGCTCGACCGCTACTCTGTTTGTCACGATAGCGCTATTCTTATCCCTCATGAATGACGATAGCAGTATTGTCCGTTTGGCCGACATGCTGCGAGAAGAGATGAAACAGCTACGGCCCGGCGACAGGTTACCGTCGAGCCGGGAGCTGATGCGGGTCCACAACGTCAGCCCCGTGACCGTGTCGCGAGCGCTCGGCCTGCTCGCCGCCGAGGGGCGAGTGATCACGAAACCCGGCAGCGGGGCCTACGTGGCTCCCCCGATCGCGCGAGCCGGTGACACGGCGGACCTGTCCTGGCAGACCGTGGCGCTCGGCGACCGGACGGTGGACGACACCGGGGTGAGCGGCCTGCTCACGCCCCCGCCGGACGGCGTCATCCCGCTCACCGGCGGCTACCTCAACCCCGCCCTGCGCCCCACCAGGGCCCTGTCCGCCGCGGCCTCCCGCGCGCTCCGCCATCCCGAGGTCTGGGAGCTGCCGCCCCTGACCGGCGTCTCCGGGCTCCGGCGGTGGTTCGTCCAGGAGATCGGCGGCGACGCCACCCCGTCGGACGCCCTCATCGTCAGCGGCGGGCAGGCCGCCCTCACCCACGCCTTCCGCGCCCTCGCCGCCCCCGGCACCCCCGTTCTCGTCGAGACCCCCACCTATCCGGGCGCGCTCGCCGCCGCCCGTGCCGCCGGGCTTCGCGCGACAGCCGTGCCGATGGATCACGACGGGGTGATCCCGGAGCTCCTCGCGGAGGCGTTCGCCGTCACGGGAGCGCGGGTCTTCTTCTGCCAGCCGACCCTGCACAACCCCACCGGCGCCACCCTCACCCTCGAACGGCGCAGGCAGGTGCTGGACATCGCCCGCGCCGCGGGGGCGTTCGTCATCGAGGACGACTACGCCCGGTACTTCACGACGGTCCCCACCCCGCCGCCGATGATCGCCCTGGACGCCCACGGCACGGTCGTGCACATCAACTCCCTCACCAAGGTCCTGTCGCCCAGCATGCGCGTCGCGGGGGTCGTCGCCCGGGGTCCCGCGGCGCGCCGGCTGCGGGCCGTCCAGATCGTGGAGTCGTTCTTCGTCGCCAGGCCGCTCCAGGAGACGGCGCTGGAGTTCGTCGGCTCATCCTCCTGGCGGCGCCACCTGGCCACGCTGGGCGCCGAGCTCACCGTCCGCAGGGACACCCTCGCCGCCGCCCTGACCGCCCGGATGCCCACCTGTGAGATCCACCTCGTCCCCCACGGCGGCCTGCACCTGTGGGTAAGGCTCCCGCCCGACCGGGACGAGGACGCCGTGGTGGAGGCGGCCTGGCGGGCGGGCGCCCTGGTGAGCCCCGGACGCATCTACCACCCGGCGGAACCCCCGGGCCCCTGGATCCGGGTGACCCACTCGGCGGCCGTTCACGTGGCGGAGCTCGCCGAGGGGGTCCGGCGGCTCGCGACGGCCCTGGACGCCCCCTGATCAACGGTCCGGGGACACGGGTCAGACGGCGGCGAAGACCGTGTAGTGGGTCGCCGTGAGCTCCCGCTCGACCAGGAAGCGATCGTCCTCGTCATAAAAAACGGCCCGCGAGGGTTCCTCCCCCGCGAAGGCGGTGATCGCCTCCCATGATTCCCAGAGCGTGGTCAGCACGAACTCGCTCCTGCCGCCCTCGTCCCGCCGGGTGAAGCACACTCCCCGGTTGCCTTCCGCTTCGGTGTAACCGACGTAGCCGGTGGCGAGCAGATATCTCTCATACGCGGCGGCGTCCTCGCTCCTCGTCCAGCCACGCCACATCCTCATGATCATGATTTTTCCTCCGGTACGGCTCACGTCTCCGGCCCTCCTGGAATGCGAGGCAGGCCGGGTACCACATGGCGACCTTCAACAAAACACCACTTAAGAGGTTATGAAGGTGTCGATCTGAACACAACCCCCTATTGGCGTACAGTGGTTGCGAAGAGGTGAGCAACCAATGACCCATCCCTCCGATCTGGTGTGCGACTTCGTGAACACCTATGACGTCGAGAGCGGCAGCGACACCGTGTCCTCTCCCGCCACGCTGGCCGCGTGGCTCCACAGGCGGGGCCTGGTCGGGCCTGACGACACCGCCCGCGACGAGGACCTCGCCGTGGCCGTCGACCTCCGCGAGACCCTGCGCGTGGCGCTCCGCCACAACCACGACCGCGAACCGGTCTCCCCCCACACGTTCCCCGCGTTCCCCCTGAGGGTCTCCCTGACGGCCGACGGGCCGGTTCTGGAGCCGGTCGAGGCCGGGGTGCCGGGCGGGCTGGCGAGGATCGCCGCGGCCGTGATGGGCGTGCGCGCGGACGGGATGTGGCCGAGGCTGAAGGTGTGCACGGAGAGCACCTGTCAGTGGGCGTTCATCGATTCGTCGAAGAACCGTTCGCGTTCCTGGTGTTCGATGAAGGTCTGCGGCAACCGCACCAAGACAAGGGCATATCGGGCACGACGGCAAGCGGAGACGGGTTGACGTCATCTGTGAGTCCGATTCCCCGATACGGTGTAAGAGCCTGCCTCACAGATCCACCCGCCTGATGCCCGCTCGCGTGGCACGTGATCCATGAGGCAGCGATTTCGAGGCGACGGCAGACGGCAGAGAAGGAGCGGGCCGAGATGGCAGACGTAGGCGTGCGGGCGGCTCGGCGCGAGGATGTCGCCGCGGTGACGGGCACCCAGATCCGCGCGTGGAAATTCGGCTATCGGGAGTTCCTTCCCGAAGGACCACTCGAGCAGATGACCGGCCCGGCAGCCGAGAGCATGTGGCAACGGCAGTGGGACGAGGCGATCTCCTTCCCCCCCACCCCGCGGCATCGGGTGCTGGTGGCCGTGGAGCAGGTCCTCCTCGACACGGACGCCTTCCCCGCGCTCGGTCCCGGCGGGATCGAGGCCGTGGCGGCGATGGCGGGTGCCGAGAAGATCGCGGGCCTCGCCTCGCACGCACCGGCGGAGGATCCCGACCTCGACCTCACCATCACCGGCGAGCTGCTCACCTTCCTGATCGACCCGGACTACGTCCGGCGCGGACACGGCAGCAGGCTCCTCAACGCCACGATCGACTACCTTCGTGACGACGGCTACCGCACTGTCGTGACCTGGGTGTTCGCCGACAACTACGCCGTGCGAGGCTTTCTGGAGTCGGCCGGGTGGGGTGTGGACGGCGCCGAGCGGGTCCTCGACATGGGCCGGTCGGTGCGCATGATCCGCCTGGCCACCGACATCAGCTAGAGCCCGAGAGGAAATCGCAACACCATGGCCACCCCGAGCCAGTGGATCGCCGGAGCACGTCCGCGCACCCTCCCCGCCGCCGTCGTGCCCGTCGCCATCGGCACCGGAGTCGCGATCGGATACGACGGGGCGGTGTGGTGGCGGGCTCTGCTCGCCCTGTTCGTGGCGCTCGCCCTGCAGGTCGGCGTGAACTACGCCAACGACTACAGCGACGGTGTGCGCGGCACCGACGACGACCGGGTCGGCCCGATGCGCCTGGTCGGCTCGGGTGCCGCGGCGCCCCGTCAGGTCCTCGCCGCCGCCCTCGGCTGCTTCCTGGCCGCCGCGGTGGCGGGGCTGGTGCTGGTCGTGGTCACCGGGGCCTGGTGGCTGCTCCTGGTCGGCGCGGCGGCGATCGCCGCGGCCTGGTTCTACACCGGCGGCCGGTCGCCCTACGGCTACCGCGCGCTCGGTGAGGTCTCGGTGTTCGTGTTCTTCGGCCTGGTCGCGGTGACGGGCACCACGTTCGTACAGCTCGAATACCTGCCCTGGCCGGCCTTGGCGGCCGCGATCCCGGCGGGCCTGCTGGCCTGCGCGCTGTTGATGGTCAACAACCTGCGCGACATCGTGACCGACGGTCCGTCCGGGAAACGCACCATGGCCGTGGTCCTCGGCGACAGCCGCACCCGCGTCCTCTACACCTTCTGCCTGCTCCTGCCGCTCGTCATCGCCCTGGCCCTGGCGCTGTGGCACCCGTTCGCGGCACTGGCCGTGCTCACCGCGCCGCTCGCCCTCGCCCCGGTGAAAGCCGTCAGGGAGGGCGCCACCGGCCCCGCGCTGATCGCCACGCTCCAGCAGACCGGCCGCTTCCAGCTCCTGTACGGCCTGCTGTTCGCCATCGGCCTGGCTCTCCTCTGACCTCCGGCGCCCCGGGGCGTCAGAGAAGGACCCTGCGCATCACGACGCGGGGCGCGAGCTCGATGCCCAGCTCCCGCTCGTGCTCCACCAGTGCCACCAGCTCGGGACCCCATTCCGCCGGGTCCAGCACGGCGAAACCGCGCTGCGCGTACCACGGCCCGTTCCAGGGCACGTCCCGAAACGTCGTCAGCGTCACGGCGGCGGCGCCCGCCGAGGTCGCGTGATCGCAGACCGCCTCCAGCAGACGCCCCCCGATGCCCCGCCTCCCGTGATCGGGATGGACGGCGAGCTGGTCGAGGTGGAGTGCCCCGTCGACCCAGCCGAACATGGCGAACCCCGCCGGCGGGGTCCCCGCCACCAGAACCCGTGACGGGTCGTCGGTCTCCTCGATCATCGTGGTCCCCGGCGGGAAGGTGATCCCCACCTGTGCGAAGACCCCGTCAGCGGCGACCTCCACCGCCGCCAGCCCGGCCAGCTCCTCCGGCCGCGCCCAGCGGACCTCGCCCGTGTCCGTGAATCGAGCACTCGTCATGGAACCGGAGGATATATCGGCATCGCGCGCGGGCCGTACGGATTATTCGGACCGCAGGGACCGGGGCGTCGAGGGCCCGGTCCGCCGGCACGAGACCCGTGCCGCCGACGGCGACCCGCTCCGGACGCGGCCCACCTCCCCACACACGGGGCGCCGGTGAGAAACGTGTCATGAGCCCCAAACGAGTCGGACGATGTTGCGAAGGCGTCGGTCGCCCGTGTTCTGGCAGACCGAAGCCACTCAGCGCAGTACGGCCGTCAGCAGGTCGGCGCCCAGCGCCGTCAAATCGGGGAGATTGAGGGTGTAACGGACGTAACGACCGTGCCGCCGGGCCGTGAGCAGGCCCGCGCGGCGCAGGACAGCGAGGTGGCGGGAAACCTCCGGGGGTGAAAGTTCCCAGGCCTGGGCCAGCTCACCGGTGGTGCACGCATCCCCGGTGTGGTCGGCAGCCATCTTCGTGGCCAACACGGTGCTGGTGGTCACCCTGCAGGTTCCGGTCACCGTCCTGCTGTCCCGCTTTCCCCGCCGGTCTGTGCTGGCTCTCTCCGGCGTGGTGCTCACCGCGTCCTACCTCGGCTTCCTCGCGGCCACCTCACTGGGGCACGGCTGGGGTGCCCCGGCCGTCGCCATGGTGTCCGTGGTCTGCACCATCGGCGAGATCATCTATGCCGGCAGCGCCACCGCGCTCGTCACCGCCCTCACCCCGGCTCATCTCCTGGGACGCGCCCTCGCCCGCTTCCAGCTCTCCACGGGCTTCGGTCTCGCCGTCTCCCCGGCGGTCATCACCGCTCTCGCACCCCACGGTTCGGCCACGCTCTGGGGCAGCCTCGCTGGTGCGACGCTCCTCTCCGCCTCCGCCGTCGCCACCGAGAAGGATCAAGGAACGCGGCTCAGCGGTTGCCGCCGCCGGGCGCGAGCAGGCTCGTGAGCTCGGCGATCGCCTCGGGGGACGGCTTGAAGTAGCGACGAACGTTCTCCGGCTTCTTGTACCGGGACTTCGCCGTCAGCATCAACAGCGAGGCGCGCTGTTCGCCGAGATGGGTCAGCGCCTTCCCGGCGTGCGTTTGCACGACGGCGGGCACCGCTTCCCCCTTGCCACAGATAACGGGGCCGCTTCACGTCGCGGCCCGAAGACGTCGCCGCAGGTCATGATCAGCCGCGCCGCAAATAACAGGGCGTTACCGTGGGACGACTTCAGGCGGCCCTCTGAGCCGACGCTCCGTCAGCCGCCCGCCAGGGTCGGCGAAGGCTTGGCGCACCTACGCGGGTCACAACAAGATCAACGCCGTTTGGGGCTCATGACAGCGTTCTCACCGGCACCCCTGCACCCGTACCTCCGGCTCCTGTGGAGCCCTACAGGTCGAGGAGGTGCTCCAGGCCGACGGTCAGGCCGGAAAGCTCGCCGACGCGGCGCACGCCCAGGAGCACGCCCGGGGTGAACGAGGAGCGGTTCATGGTGTCGTGGCGGATCGTGAGGAGCTCCCCGTCTCCGCCCAGGAGGACCTCCTGGTGGGCGATCAGCCCGGCCAGCCGCACCGAGTGCACCCGGACGTCGTCCACGGAGGCGCCACGGGCCCCGTCCAGCTCCGTGCTGGTCGCGTCGGGCATCGGCCCGGCCCCGGCCTTGCGCCGCGCCTCGGCGACCAGCTCAGCCGTACGGCGAGCGGTGCCGGAAGGGGCGTCGGCCTTGTTCGGGTGGTGCAGCTCGACGATTTCGACGGAGTCGAAGTAGCGGGCGGCCTGCTGGGCGAAGTGCATCATCAGCACCGCCGCGATGCCGAAGTTGGGCGCGATCAGCGCGTTGGTGCCGGGGTTGGCGTCCAGCCAGCCCCTGACGGTCGCCAGACGCCCGGCGTCGAAGCCCGTGGTGCCGACCACGGGGTGGATCCCGTGGGAGATGCACCATTCGAGGTTGCCCATGACCACGTCGGGGTGGGTGAAGTCCACCACCACCTCGGAGCCCGTGAGCCCTTCGAGCGGGTCGTCCTTGTCGACGGCCGCGACCAGCTCCAGATCGTCCGCCGCCTCGACGGCCTTGCACACTTCGATACCGACACGCCCGCGGGCGCCGAGAACTCCAACCCTGATCACGGCCCCAAGGCTATACCGTCCGCTCCCGCGGGGCCTTCGGGGATCGCCTGGTTTCCGGTACGGCCGGGCCACACCGCGGAGCGGCCCCGGTGCGTTCGCACCGGGGCCGCTCTCGACATGACCGTCAGCGGGTCGAACCGGCCGGAGGACCCGCCCTCCGGCCGATGGGAACCGGGTGTAAACCCTGCCCTCCAACCGGCGGGGAACTCTGTCCACCGGCCGGTCGGAGCCGGCCCGAGAGCCGGTCCTCAGCCGGTGGGACCCGGCCGAGGACCCTGCCCTCTAACCGTTCAGGACCCAGGTGAAGTCCTTGTCCTCGTAGGGACCGATGACCGCGAGGGACATCGGGCGGCTGAGAACCTCTCCGGCGACCTCGGAGATCTCCTCCGGGGTCACCGCCTCGATCCTGCCGAGGACCTCGTCGACCGAGAGCAGCTCGTCGAAGACCAGCTCGCCCTTGCCGATCCTGGACATCCGGGAGCCGGTGTCCTCCAGGCCGAGCACGAGACCGCCGCGCATCTGACCCTTGCCGCGGAAGATCTCCTCCTCGGTGATGCCGTCGGCGACCACCCGGAGCACCTCCTCCCGGCAGATCTTCAGCACGTCGTCGATCTTCGACGGCAGGCAGCCGACGTAGATGCCGAACTGTCCGGTGTCCGCGTGAGCGGAGGTGTAGGAGTAGGTCGAGTAGGCGAGGCCCCTCTTCTCCCTGATCTCCTGGAACAGCCGCGAGGACATGCCGCCGCCGAGCGCCGCGTTGAGCACGCCGAGCGCGAAGCGGCGCTCGTCGGTGCGGACCAGCGCGGTCGTGCCGAAGACCAGGTTGGCCTGCTCGGTCGGCCGGTGTACGACCTTGACGCCGGAGTGGGACTCCACTTCGGGGCCCGCCAGTCGCGGAGAGACCGGCGAGGCGTCCCCGCCGAGGGCTCCGGCCCGCTCGTAGGCCGCGGCGACGAGGGCCACGACCTGCTCGTGATCGATGTTGCCCGCCACCGACACCACGGTGTGCGTCGGCAGGTAGTAACGCCGGTAGTACTCGGCGATCCGGTCGCGGGTGACCTCGTTGATCGACTCGACCGTGCCGAGGATCGGCCGGCCGATGGGCGTGTCACCGTACAGTTCGGCGGAGAACTGCTCGTGCACCGCGTCCGAGGGGTCGTCGTCGTGCATGGCGATCTCCTCCAGGATCACGCCACGCTCGGCCTCGACGTCCTCGGGGGTGATGAGCGAGGAGGTCACCACGTCGGCGAGCACGTCGATCGCCACCCGCAGGTCCTCGTCGAGGACCCGCGCGTAGTAACAGGTGTACTCCTTGGCGGTGAAGGCGTTGATCTCACCGCCGATGCCCTCGATGGCCGCTGAGATCTCCAGCGCGTCCCGCGTGGGTGTTCCCTTGAACAGCAGGTGCTCAAGGAAATGCGAGGCCCCCATGTGCTCGGGTGACTCGTCCCGCGATCCGATGCCGACCCACATGCCGACCGCGACGGAACGCACGGTCGGCATGGACTCGGTCACCACCCGGAGCCCACCGGGGAGGACGGTGCGCCGCACCACCCCGACACCGTCTTTGCCGGGGTGCAGAGTGGTGGTTATCACGAGTTGCGGTCTTCTCCCCCACGGTTGCCGCCGCCACCGCCACCGCCGCTGCTGCTGCGCGTGCGGGTGCGACGGGGCCGGTCCTCACGGGGACGGTCGTCGGCGGCGGGCGCCGCCTCGGGCTCGGCCTCGGAGCCGCCGCCCTCGGCCTTGGCCGCGGCCTCCTTCTCGATGACCTCGACGGGCACCAGGGAGAGCTTGCCCCGGGAGTCGATCTCGGCGATCTCCACCTGGACCTTCTCGCCGACGTTCATGACGTCCTCGACGTTCTCGATGCGCTTGCCGCCGTGCAGCTTGCGGATCTGGGAGACGTGCAGGAGGCCGTCCTTGCCCGGCATGAGGGAGATGAAGGCGCCGAAGGCCGCGATCTTGACGACCGTGCCCAGGTAGCGCTCACCGATCTCCGGCATGTGCGGGTTCGCGATGGCGTTGATCGCCGACCGGGCCGCCTCGGCGGACGGGCCGTCGGTGGCGCCGATGTAGATGGTTCCGTCGTCTTCCAGGGTGATCTCGGCGCCGGTGTCGTCCTGGATCTGGTTGATCATCTTGCCCTTCGGGCCGATGACCTCTCCGATCTTGTCAACCGGGATCTTGATCGTGATGATGCGCGGAGCCGTCGCGTTCATCTCCGCCGGGGAGTCGATGGCCTCCTGCATCACGTCGATGATGGCCAGGCGAGCGCCCTTGGCCTGCTTCAGCGCGGCGGCCAGGACCGAGGCGGGGATGCCGTCGAGCTTGGTGTCGAGCTGGAGCGCGGTGATGACCTCCTTGGTGCCGGCGACCTTGAAGTCCATGTCGCCCATGGCGTCCTCGGCACCGAGGATGTCGGTCAGCGCGACGTAGTCGCCGCCCTCGTGGATGAGGCCCATCGCGATGCCCGCGACGATGCCCTTGAGGGGGACGCCCGCGTCGAGCAGCGCCATCGTCGAGGCGCAGACCGAGCCCATGGAGGTCGAGCCGTTGGAGCCCAGCGCCTCGGAGACCTGGCGGATCGCGTAGGGGAACTCCTCGCGAGCCGGCAGGACCGGGACGAGCGCCCGCTCGGCGAGCGCGCCGTGGCCGATCTCCCGGCGCTTGGGCGAGCCCACGCGGCCGGTCTCACCGGTGGAGTACGGCGGGAAGTTGTAGTTGTGCATGTAGCGCTTGGTGCGCTCGGGGTTGAGCGTGTCGATCATCTGCTCCATGCGGAGCATGTTCAGCGTGGTGATACCCAGGATCTGGGTCTCTCCGCGCTCGAACAGGGCCGAACCGTGCACGCGGGGCACGACGTGGACCTCGGCGCTCAGCTGGCGGATGTCCTTGACGCCACGGCCGTCGATGCGGATGCCCTCGGAGATGACCCGCTCACGCATGAGCTTCTTGGTCAGCGACCGGAACGCGGCGCCGATCTCCTTCTCGCGGCCCTCGAAGTCAGCGGCGACCTTCTCCGCGGCCAGGGCCTTGACCCGGTCGAGCTCGGTCTCGCGCTCCTGCTTGGCGGCGATGGTCAGCGCGGCGGCGAGCTCGCTCTTCACCGCGTTGGTCACGGCCTCCAGGACGTCGTCCTGGTAGTCGAGGAACAGCGGGTACTCGCGGGTCTCCTTGGCGGCGACCTTCGCGATCTTGGCCTGCGCGTCGCACAGCACCTTGATGAACGGCTTGGAGGCCTCAAGGCCCTGGGCCACGGTCTCCTCGGTCGGCGCGACGGCGCCGTCGGCGATGAGCTTGAGCGTGTCGCGGGTGGACTCGGCCTCGACCATCATGATCGCGACGTCGCCGTCCTCGAGGACGCGCCCGGCCACCACCATGTCGAAGGTGGCTGCCGCCAGCTCCGAGTGGGTCGGGAAGGCGATCCACTGGCCCTCGATCAGCGCGACGCGAACGCCGCCGATCGGGCCGGAGAACGGCAGTCCGGCCAGCTGGGTGGACAGGGACGCGGCGTTGATCGCGACCACGTCGTACAGGTGGTCCGGGTTGAGCGCCATGACGGTGGCGACGACCTGGATCTCGTTGCGCAGGCCCTTGACGAACGACGGGCGCAGCGGCCGGTCGATCAGGCGGCAGGTGAGGATGGCGTCCTCGGAGGGACGGCCCTCACGCCGGAAGAACGATCCGGGAATGCGGCCCGCGGCGTACATCCGCTCCTCGACGTCCACCGTGAGAGGGAAGAAGTCGAGGTTTTCCTTGGGGTTCTTGGACGCGGTGGTCGCGGAGAGGACCATCGTCTCGTCATCCAGGTAAACGACGGCGGAACCCGCCGCCTGGCGCGCGAGCCGCCCGGTCTCGAACCGGATGGTACGCATACCGAAAGAGCCGTTGTCGATAACGGCTTCACTGCTGTGGACACCCTCCACGGGGGACCTCCTTGTAGCTCGGTCGCCCGCGTCCCCCCAGGCGCGCGTGTCGCACCTGAGTCGTCTTCTTGCCGGCTCCCCGTAGGTGCAGCGCCGGTCTTCGATCGAAGCGCCCGGTTCCGTACGGCTTACGCCATGATGACCGGGGGCCACTACCGAGGACCGGCCCTCCGACGCCGTGGGGCGCGCTTGCTTGCGGACGCGGGGCACTGTCTCGGCTATTCAGTTTGCTCACTGGACGAGTGTCTTCACGGCGCGACGCGCCGACACTCACCCAGATGAGATGAGATGAGGGAGCGACGCGAACGCCGCTCCCTCGCAACTCTATCGGCGCAGGCCGAGACGCTCGATGAGCGAACGGTAACGCGTGATGTCCTTGCTCTGCAGGTACTTCAGCAGACGACGGCGGCGACCGACCAGCAGCAGCAGACCGCGGCGGCTGTGGTGGTCGTGCTTGTGCAGCTTCAGGTGCTCGGTGAGCTCGCTGATGCGCTTGCTGAGCAGCGCGATCTGCACCTCGGGGGAACCGGTGTCGGTCTCACCCTTGGCGTACTCACCGATGATCTGCTTCTTTGCGGCGGTGTCGAGCGACACGTGTCTCCTTGAACCTCTACGGGCACGCGCGATTTCAGATGCCCGAACGACCGTGCGTGCCTACAGTCGCCGTGGCGAGATCAGCACCGGGGTTGTAAAACCGCCGGTTACAGAGCTGACATGCCAGATTACCACCCGTCCTCGCGGTCCCGCACATCGTCCGGACGGGCGGCGGCGGCCCGGGACCACACGGCGACGTGATCACACGTCCACGCGGTTCACAGGATCACACGGTCAGGCGATCAGGCGGTCACGCGGCGGGCCTCGTCGACGTCGGCGTGCATCTGCTCGATGAGCGCCTCGATGGAGTCGAATTTGACGTTGCCGCGGAGTCGCGTGCCGAAGTCCACCGCCACGTGGGCGCCGTAGAGGTCGAGGTCGTCGCGGTCGAGCGCGTAGGCCTCGACCGTGCGGGGCACCCCCTCGAAGGTCGGGTTGGTGCCCACGGAGATCGCGGCGGGCCAGCGCTCGCCGTCGTAGACGGCCGGCAGGTGACCGGTCGAGATGCCCTGCAACCAGCCCGCGTAGACACCGTCGGCGGGGATCGCGGTGAACTCCGGGGACTCGACGTTGGCCGTCGGGAAACCGAGTTGGCGCCCGCGCTGGTAACCGCGGACGACCACACCCTCCACCCGGTGCGGGCGGCCGAGCGTCACGGCGACGGCCTCCATGTCACCGGCGGCGAGCTGCTCACGGATGAGGGTGGAGGAGATGGTCTCCCCGTTGCTCACCAACGGGACCCCCTCGGCCACGAAGTCGTATTTCTCGCCGAGCGTCCGGAGCGTCTCCACGTCGCCGGAGGCCTTGTGGCCGAAGCGGAAGTTCTCCCCCACCACGACCCCGGCCGTGTGCAGCCGGTCCACGAGCACGATCTGCACGAACTCGTCCGGGCTCATGCGGGAGAACTCCAGCGTGAACGGCAGCACGCACACGGCGTCCACCCCGAGTTCGGCGAGCAGCTCGGTGCGGTGCCTGGCCGTCGTCAGCCGCGGCGGGTGCGTGCCCGGCCTGACCACCTCTTCCGGGTGCGGATCGAAGGTCACCACCACCGAGGGCAGTCCGAGATCACCGGCCATCGCGACGGCCCGGGCCACCATCTGCTGATGACCGCGGTGCACGCCGTCGAAGACGCCGATCGTGACGACGGACCTGCCCCAGTCTTCGGGCACGTCGTCCAATCCGTGCCATCCTCGCACCGCAGCCTCTTCCCCTCGTAGCGGATCGACCCCTAAAGCCTGCCATGCTCCCCGGCCTTCTCTCCAATCGGGGAGGGCATAGCAGGACGAAAAGCCCTTTGACCTCGCCCGTAAGCCTGAGCACCGTCATCTCACGCGCAACACCGGTCAGGAGACGAACACGGCCAGGGACTTGGTGATCTTCCCGTGTTCCTCGACCAGGGCCAGCAGCGTGCCGTCCGGCCCGAACACGCCGATCGGGCCGTCGCCCAGCCCCAGCGAGGGCAGCCGCCCGCCGTGCGCGACGGAACTCGCCTCCTCGGCGGTGACGTCGCGCCGAGGGAAGACCGCCGCGACCGCGTCGGCCATCGGCAGGATCACGCAGTCGGCGGAGAGCTCTTCGAGGGTGCGCGCCATCGACAGGTCGTAGGGTCCCACGCGGGTGCGGCGCAGGGCGGTCAGGTGGCCGCCGGTCCCCAGGTCGGCGCCGAGGTCGCGGGCCAGGGCACGGATGTAGGTGCCGCTGGAGCAGGTCACCGAGGCGTCGACGTCGAGAAAGTCCCCGTGGCGGCGGATATCGGTGATCTCGAAGGCCGACACGGTCACCGGACGCGACATGAGCTCGACCTCCTCCCCCGCCCTGGCTCGCTTATAGGCGCGCTCGCCGTTCACCTTGATGGCGCTGACCTGCGGCGGGACCTGCATGATCGGGCCGGTGAGGGCGGCGACGCCCTTCCTGAGGTCCTCCTCGGCGACGTACGCCGCCGAGGCCGTGGCGACGAGCTCGCCCTCGGCGTCGTCGGTGTTGGTGGACTGGCCGAGCCGGATCGTGGCGTCGTAGCCCTTCTGGGTGAGCGCGAGGTGACCCAGGAGCCTGGTCGCCTTCTCCACGCCCACCACCAGCACCCCGGTGGCCATCGGGTCGAGGGTGCCCGCGTGGCCGACCTTACGGGTGCCCGCGATCCCGCGGAGCTTGGCCACGACGTCGTGCGAGGTCCAGCCGGCGGGCTTGTCCACGATGATCAGCCCGCTCGGTGGCGGGGTGCGCTTGGGGCGAGCCGTACTCATCGAGTTCCTCCTGTGGAGACCCCGGGCCTGGAGCCCTGGGGAGGATGTCGGTCGGGAAGGCCTTCTACAAGAGTGCCCGGAGACTCGCGATCGTCTCCTCGACGGGCAGATGGGAGGTGAAGCCCGCCGCCTTGGTGTGCCCGCCACCGCCCAGCGCCGTGCAGACGCGAGCGACGTCGGCTCCGCCCTTGGAGCGGGTGGACACCTGCCAGACACCGTCGTCGTCCTCCTTGAGGACCGCGGTCACGTCCGCCTCGTCGGTGCGCCTGACCACGTCGATGATCCCCTCCACCTCGTCGTACGGCAGGCCGTACGCGGCCCGGTCGGCCCGGGTGACGAACGTCCAGACCAGCCCGCCGCCCACCTCGGGCTCCAGGGTCACCCTGTCGAGGGCGACGCCGAGCACCCTGAGGTAGCCGAACGGGGAACGGTCCCACAGGTCCCTGGCGATCTTCTCGGGGTTCAGCCCGGTGGCCAGCAGGCGTGCGGCCATGGCGTGCACCGCGGGGGTGGTGGAGGAGTATTTGAACGAGCCGGTGTCGGTGACCAGCCCGACGTAGAGGCAGGTCGCGATGGCCTTGTCGATCGGCAGGCCGAGCCGGTTGAGCAGTTCCTCGGCGAGCACCGCGGTGGCCGCGGCGCCGGGGTCGACCAGGTTGAGCGTGCCGAAGCGGGTGTTGGACGGGTGGTGGTCCACCACGATCAGCTCGTGGGCCGCTCCCGCGCTGTCGCGCAGCATGGCGAGACGGGCGACGGTGGGGACGTCGAACGTGATCATCAGTTCGGGCGAGGCCGGATAGTCGTCCGGCCCGGCCAGAAGGTCCTGGCCGGGCAGGAAACGCAGCAGCCGGGGCACGGTGGTCCGGCGTTCCCCGAAGGAGGCCGTGACGTGCTTGCCCACCGCGCGCAGCGCCAGCCCGAGGGCGAGCATGGAGCCGAGCGCGTCGCCGTCGGGTGAGACGTGACAGGCCAGCGCGATCTTGTCCGCGGACGAGATGAGCTCGACGGCCCGGTCCCAGTCTCGACCGGATACCGGACCGTCGTCACGTGGCTCGGGCGTCACGTTGCGAAGTGTCCCGCGCGCTCCGAGGGCTCGTCGTCGTCCTCGAAGTCGCCGTCGTTCTCTTCGGGCCTGCGGTAGGGGTCCGCCTCGCCCGCGTGCTGCGCGCCCTCGGCCCGCTTGGCGATCTCGACGTCCCTGGCCTTCGCCTCGGCGAGCAGGTCGTCGAGGTGGCGGGCGGTGTCGGGGAGGGGGTCGTGGGTGAACGTCAGCGTCGGGGTGTGCCGCAGACCCGTCTGGCGACCCACCTCCGAGCGGATGAGCCCCTTGGCGCTCTCCAGCGCGGCGGCCGAGTCGGCCCTCTCCGCCTCCGAGCCGAACACGGTGTAGAACACCGTGGCCTCACCCAGGTCGTTGGTGATCCGCGTGTCCGTGACGGTCACGAAACCCAGTCTCGGGTCCTTGATCCGGCGCTCCAGCATCTCCGCCACGATCTGCTGGATCCTGTCGGCGATCTTACGTGCGCGTGCGACATCCATATCGCTCCCCCCTTCTCACAGTGACGGCCGACCGCGATGGACTTCCCGCGACCGGCCGTCTCTGTAGCTAGTCCTCGTCCTCGTTGTAGAGCCGATGCCTGGCGGACAGCAACTCGATTTCCGGATGGAAGGCGATCAGTCGCTCGCAGTCGTCCATCACCTCACCGCAGTTGGCGGCGGAGGAGGACACGACCGCGATCCCGATCTCTGTACGGCGGTGCAGATCCAGGTGGCCGGTCTCGGCCACGGCCACGGCCGGGAACCGTCGCTGCACCTCGGCGATGATGGGACGCACCACCGAGCGCTTCTGCTTCAGCGAATGAACGTCGCCGAGCAGGATGTCCATTGTCAGGGCACCTACATACATATTGAGTCACTCGCCACGGACGTCGCCGTGCCGCCGGTGACGCGGGGGACCCGCCCACCGGCCGAAGGCCCTCACCCCAGGGATGAGAACCGACGGCCGGCGGGTGGTCCCCCGCACCGATCCGAGGCATCAGACGCGCGGCTTCTCCCGCATCTCGAACGTCTCGATGACGTCATCGATCTTGATGTCGCTGTAGCCGACACCGATACCGCACTCGTAGCCCTCACGGACCTCGGTCGCGTCGTCCTTGAAACGACGCAGCGAGGAGACGGTGAGGTTGTCGGAGATGACGACCCCGCCACGGATGATCCGGGCCTTGCTGTTCCGGACGATCGTGCCCGAGCGGACCAGAGCACCGGCGATGTTGCCGATCTTCGGCACCTTGAAGACCTCACGGACTTCGGCGGTGCCCATCTGGACCTCTTCGAACTCCGGCTTGAGCATGCCCTTGAGGGCGGCCTCGATCTCCTCGATCGCCTGGTAGATGACCGAGTAGTAGCGGATGTCGACGCCCTCGCGCTCGGCGAGGTCGCGCGCCCGGACTTCGGGGCGCACGTTGAAGCCGATGATGACGGCGTTGTCGTCGGCGACCGCCAGGTTGACGTCGTACTCGGTGATCGCACCGACGGCGCGGTGGAGCACCCGCAGGCGCACCTCGTCGCCGACGTCGATCTTGAGCAGCGCGTCCTCGAGGGCCTCGACCGAACCGGAGACGTCACCCTTGATGATGAGCTTGAGCTCATCGATCTGGCCCTTCTCCATCTCGCTGAAGAGCTCTTCGAGGGTGCGGCGACGGCCGGACTTGGCCATGTCCGCGATGCGCTTGCGAGCCGCACGCTGCTGGGCGATCTGGCGCGCCATCCGGTCGTCGGTGACGACGAGGAAGTTGTCACCGGCTCCCGGCACCGCGGTCAGACCGAGGACCTGCACCGGACGCGACGGGTCGGCCTCGAGAATGGCCTCGCCCTTGTCGTCCAGCAACGCCCGGACGCGGCCGAAGGCCTCGCCACAGACGATCGAGTCGCCGACGCGGAGCGTGCCGCGCTGGACCAGCACGGTCGCGACCGGGCCGCGGCCCCTGTCGAGGTGCGCCTCGATGGCGACGCCCTGGGCGTCCATCGTGTCGTTGGCCCGCAGGTCGAGCTCGGCGTCCGCGGTGAGCAGGATGGCCTCGAGGAGGTTCTCGATGCCGATCCCGTTCTTGGCGGAGATGTCGACGAACATCGTGGTGCCGCCGTACTCCTCGGCGACCAGGCCGTACTCGGTGAGCTGGGCCCGGACCTTGCTCGGGTCGGCGCCTTCCTTGTCGACCTTGTTGACCGCGACCACGATCGGCACGTCGGCCGCCTGGGCGTGGTTCAGGGCCTCGATGGTCTGCGGCTTCACACCGTCGTCGGCCGCGACCACCAGGACTGCGATGTCGGTGACCTTGGCACCACGGGCACGCATGGCGGTGAACGCCTCGTGACCCGGGGTGTCGATGAAGGTGATCTTCCGCTCTTCTTCTTCGTGCACGGTGCTGATCTGGTAGGCACCGATGTGCTGGGTGATCCCACCGGCCTCGCGCGCCACCTCGTCGGTGTTGCGGATGGCGTCGAGCAGCTTGGTCTTACCGTGGTCGACGTGACCCATGACGGTCACGACCGGCGGACGCGCGACGAGATCGGACTCGTCGCCCTCGTCCTCACCGAACTCGATGTCGAAGGTCTCGAGAAGCTCTCGGTCCTCCTCCTCCGGGCTGACCACAAGCAGGTTGTAGTCGAGCTCGGCGGCGAGAAGCTGGAGCGTCTCCTCGTTCACCGACTGCGTGGCGGTCACCATCTCGCCGAGGTGCAGCATGATCTGCACCAGGGACGCGGGGATCGCACCGATCTTGTCGGCGAAGTCCGACAGGGAGGCGCCACGCGACAGGCGGATCGTCTGACCGCCACCGCGAGGAGCCTGCACGCCGCCGATCGCCGGGGCCTGCATGTTGTCGAACTCTTGACGCCTCTGGCGCTTGGACTTGCGACCGCGGGTCGGACGTCCTCCCGGACGGCCGAAGGCACCCGCCGTACCGCCGCCGCGGCCACGGCCGCCGCCACCGGGACGACCGGCGAAACCGCCGCCACCGCCACCGGGACCACCGGTGCTGGTGCCGGGACGACCAGCGCCGCCGCCACCACCGGGACGACCGGCGAAACCGCCGCCGCCACCGGGACGACCGCCGCCACCGCCGGGACGGCCTGCGCCGCCACCGCCACCGGGACGACCGGCACCGCCACCGCCGCCGGGACGGCCTGCGCCGCCACCGCCGCCGGGGCCGGCAGGACGGCCCTGCGGCATCATCATCGGGCTGGGACGGGGGCCGCCGGGACGCGGACCACCCGCGCCACCGCCGCCACCGGGCCGCGGACCACCCGCGCCGGGACCCGGACGCGCGCCGGGCGCACCGGGAGGACCGGAACGGGCGCCGGGCGGACGGGGACCAGCGCTGTCACGGCTCTGGTCGCGGGGACCACGGTCCTCACGAGGACCACCGGGACGAGGACCCCTGTCGCCGGGGGCGCCGTCACGGCCACCGGGACCACCGGGGCCGGAGGGGCCGCCGGGGCCACCCGGGCCGCCGGGACGCGGCGGACGGGCCTGGCCCATGCCGCTGGCGTTCGACGAGAACGGGTTGTTACCGGGGCGCGGGCCACGCGGGCCCGGACGCGGACCGGGCTTGGCACCGGCGCCACCGGGGGCGCCCGCACCGGCCCGGGGGCCCGAAGGGGCTCCGCCGGGACCACCGGAGGGACGGCCTTCCGGACGCGCCGCCTCGGGACGAGCCGCGGGGCCGGGTCGCGGAGCCGGGCGTGGGCCGGGCTTGGGACCGGGGGCCGCGGGACGGCCGACGTCGGTGCGGGGCGCCTCGAAACGGGGCGCCTGAACCGGAGAGGGCTGCTGCGGAGCCTGCTGGGGCGGAGCCTGCTGCGGCTGCGCCTGCTGAGGCTGGGGCACGACCGGCGGGGCGGCCTGCGGCGCGGGGGCCACGGGACGAGCCGGTGCGGGACCCGGTCGCGGTCCCGGCCTGGGGGCCGGTCCCGGCTTGGGGAATGAGGTCGGCGCCGCGGGGGCGCCGTTTCCGGCCTGGCTGTCGCCCGGCCGGGGGGCCGCCTGAGGCGGCCTGGGCGTTCTGTTACCGCCCCTGTCGGACGATCCCTTGGTGGGACCGCCCAAAGCTTCCGTGAGCCTGCGGACTACCGGTGCTTCGATAGTCGAGGACGCCGAACGCACGAACTCGCCCATCTCCTGGAGCTTGGCCATAACGACCTTGCTCTCCACACCGAACTCCTTGGCGAGCTCGTATACCCGGACCTTCGCCACTGCACTCCCTTGTCTCGGCCCGGGAGGCAGTGCCGCCGGACCGTCGTTACGTAGACGTACTCATCGCCGCATGCTCATCAGGCGCTCATAGCTATCTGACCAGCCCATCAAATCGGCGTCCTACATGACATTTGGTAACCATCTCACCCGATCCTTTCAGTCTGCAGCTCTTCAAGATGACCTCGCACTCGCGACAGGTCGAGCGGAACCGCAGTGCGAAACGCACGCGGAAACGCTCGTCGACGCTCAGCGAGGTCCAAACAGCTCAAGGAGGGATGCAACGAAGCACCACGTCCTTGGAGCCGTCGTCGCAGGTCAGGGACGATAACGCCCTCGACCATCACCAGGCGGAGCAGCTCGGAAGAAACCGTGCGAACCCGGCACCCCACACATGTTCTCAGTGGGGAAGCCTGGCCACCATATTCCAGCTTACCGTGTGGATGCATCTGCGGAACCGGCCGCGTCCCCCGCTTGGGTGTCAGGACGGATATCGATACGCCAGCCGGTGAGGCGATTGGCCAGCCGGGCGTTCTGGCCCTCCTTGCCGATCGCGAGGGAGAGCTGGTAGTCCGGCACGGTCACCCGCGCCGCACGCCCGTCGACGTCGATGACCTCGACATGGGAAACACGAGCGGGAGAGAGCGCATTCCCCACGAACTCCGCGGGGTTGTCCGACCAGTCGATGATGTCGATCTTCTCACCGTGCAGCTCGGCCATCACGTTGCGCACGCGCGAGCCCATCGGTCCGATGCAGGCGCCCTTGGCGTTCACGCCGGGACGCCGCGAACGGACCGCGAGCTTGGTGCGGTGCCCCGCCTCGCGGGCGATCGCGGCGATCTCGACCGTGCCGTCGGCGATCTCCGGGACCTCCAGGGCGAAGAGCTTCTTCACCAGGCCGGGGTGGGTCCGCGACAGGGTCACCGAGGGGCCCTTGTGGCCCTTCTTGACCTGGACCACGTAACAGCGGATGCGGTCGCCGTGAACGTACTCTTCGCCGGGGACCTGCTCGCTGTGCGGCAGTACCGCCTCGATCCTGCCCAGGTCCACCAGGACGACCCGGGGGTCCTTGCCCTGCTGGATGACGCCGGCCACGAGTTCGCCCTCGCGGCTGGCGAACTCGCCGAAGTTGATCTCGTCCTCGGCGTCGCGGAGCTGCTGCAGGATGACCTGCTTGGCCGTGGTCGCGGCGATGCGGCTGAAGTTGCCCGGGGTGTCGTCGAACTCCCTGAGCACCTCCCCGCTCTCGTCGTCGAGCTCGGCCGCGAAGATGGTCACGTGCCCGGACTTCCGGTCGAGCTCGGCGCGTGCCTTGGCGGCGGCGCCCTCGCTCCGGAAGTATGCGATCAATAGCGCGTCCTCGATCGCCTTGACGACCAGGTCGAAGGAGATGTCCTTCTCCCGCTCCAGGCTGCGCAGGACGCTCATGTCAATGTCCACGAGGCTTCCCCCTTAGCCTTCGTCGCCGTCTTCGCCGTCGTTTTCGGCGTCGTCGAGCCGGCGGAATTCCACCTGCACCCGTCCTCGGGTCAGGTCCTGATAGTCGATGCGACGCGGTGCGCCGTCGACGTCCAGCTCCACGCCGGTCTCGTCGGTGACGACGATCCGGCCCTCCACGGCGGTGCCGTCTCGCAGGTCGGCCTTGACCAGCCGCTTGACCGCGCGGCGCCAGTGGCGCGGCTCGGTGAGCGGGCGGTCGACCCCCGGAGAGGAGACCTCCAGCACGTACGGGGTGGCACCCATCGCGTCATCGGCGTCCAGCGCGTCAGAGACGCCGCGGCTGACCTCGGCGACGTCGTCCAGGCTCACACCGCCGTCACGGTCGACGATGACGCGCAGCAACCGCCGCTTGCCCGCCGGGGTGACCGTGACGTCCTCCAAGTCGAGCCCTTCGGCTTCGACGACGGGTTCCAGAAGCTTCATCAGGCGGTCGCGGGATGTGGCGCTGCCCATGCCGACCTCCCATTGTCACGATCTCAGCCGGGCGGACCTCGCCCATGCGATTAACCAGCCTATCCACACCAGGGCGTGGAAAGAGCGCCACTCGGTGTGGCGACGCCGTCCGAGAAGCGAGGTGACTGTGATGCCATGCCCGTACGATGTTAGATGCGTCAGCAACCCATGTCATAACCGGAGGTCGCTCGTGCGTTCCGTCTCCCGGCGTGCCCTGTTGCGGGGAAGCGCCCTCGGGGTGGCCGCCCTGACGGCGGCGGGGTGTGCCGCCGAGGAGCCGAAACCCGTCGTGGCCAAGGCCCCGGATCCGGAGACGGTGCTGCTCAATCAACTGATCGCGGGCAAGGAGCAGACCATCGCGCTGTACGTGTCGGCGGCCTCCGCCAAGCTCGCGCCCTTCACCGAGCGGCACAGGGCCCATCTGGCCGAGCTCCGCCGCAGGCTCTCCCAGCACGCCCCGCCCGCCTCCGCCCCGCCCTCTCCCACGCCTTCCTCGGCCACTCCCACGCCGGGTCGCAGACCCACCGTGCGGAGCCTGCGCGCTCTGGAGCGCAAGGCCGCGGCGCAGCGTCCCCTTCAGCTCGCCGGCGCCTCCCCCCCGCTGGCCCAGCTGATCGCCTCCATCGGCGCCTGTGAGGCCGCGCACGACCTGGCCCTGTCGAGGCCCCTGTGACGACCGGCCAGGAGCTCGACACGGCTCTGGCGGCCGAGCACGCGGCCGTGTACGCCTACGGGGTCATCGGCGCCAGGACCACGGGAAATCTGCGCGCCGTCGTGACGGCGGCCTTCAACGCCCACCGCGCCCGCCGCGACCAGCTCCGCACCTTGATCATCTCCGGTGGCGGCACCCCCGCCGAGCCGACCGCGACCTACGATCTCCCCGTCATCCCGTCCACCGCGGCCCAGGCGGTGGAGCTGGCCGTGCTGGTCGAGCGTGGGGTGACCGGCGCCTACCTGGAGCTGACCGCGTCCGCCGACGCGACCGTCCGCCGGATGGCCGCGCTGGCCATGCAGGAGTCCGTCACCCGCTCGTACGGCCTGCGCCCGGAGATCGTGGCCTTCCCCGGCATGCCCGCCGCCCCCGAGCCCGTCCCTGCGGCGGCCCCGTCGAGCAGTCCCGCCCCCTCCCAGTGAGCCGGTGATCTCCCGGCGACCTCGTCCCGGCGGATCCCCGGCGACGCGAGGCGCCGCCCCTCAGGTCGCGGCGGCCCCGTCGCGGTGAGCGCGGTCCGCCTGCGGTTCGCCTGCGGTTCGCCTCCACCGAGGCTCCCACCCCCTTTTGTCGCCATTGAATCCGCTTTGGCCACGTTTGCCTTGCTTATCGCAGGTGGTCATATTTACTGCGTTTATCGCGAGCCTGGCGGGTAGCTGAACTTCCGCGAATACGTCTAGGGAGGAAGCAATGGGTTGGGGCTATAGGAAGTCGATGAAGTTCGGTCCGTTCCGTCTTAATCTCTCGCGAAGTGGAGTGGGCCACAGCTGGGGAAACCGCGCCTTCCGGGTCACCAAGACGGCCGACGGTCGCCGCACGCTGAGCGTCAACCTCCCCGGCGGCTTCCACTGGCGTAAGACCCTCGGGACCAGCGCTCGCCGCTGACAGGGACCCGCCCGGGAACCATTCGACGACGTCCGTCGTTTTCAGGACACGTCACAAGGGTTTCGGGGAGAAGAGGCCATGGGCTGGGGATACAGAAAGTCGATCAGACTCGGTCCTTTCCGGATCGACCTGTCTCCGCGAGGGGTGGGGCAGAGTTTCGGCAACCGCAGATTCCATTTCGCGAGAACCCCTGACGGCCGTAAATACGTGACCGTCAATCTGCCCGGCGGATTTCATGTGAGCAAGCTGATCGGTGGATCTTCCCGGCGCCGTCACCACCGATACTGACGGCGCCGAGCGCCCCGTCAACGCCGACGCGGGCCGCGTGAGAAAAGGAGCGGCCCACCCGTGACGGGTGGGCCGCTCCTTTTCTCACGCGAAGGCGCCTTCCACGTGAAGGCGCCGGAGGTCAGGCGCCGCAGGCGGCCACGACGCGGTCGACGGCCTCGGCGATCGGGATCTCCTCCTTGATGCCGGTGACGCGATCGCGCAACTCCGCGACGCCCTGGGCGAGGCCCCTGCCGACGATCAGGATCGTCGGCATGCCGAGCAGTTCGGCGTCCTTGAACTTCACACCCGGGGAGACCCCGGAACGGTCATCGAGCAGGACGCGCAGGCCCCGGGCCTCAAGATCCTCGGCGAGCCGGGTCGCGGCCTCGATCTGGCCGTCCTTGCCGGTGCCCACGATGTGGACGTCGGCGGGGGCGACCTCACGGGGCCAGACCAGGCCCAGCTCGTCGTGCTTCTGCTCGGTGAGCACCGCCACGGCCCGGGAGACGCCGACGCCGTAGGAGCCCATGGTCACCCGGATGGGCTTGCCGTCGGGGCCGAGGGCGTCGAGTTTGGCGGCGTCGGCGTATTTGCGGCCAAGCTGGAAGATGTGACCGATCTCGATGCCCCGGTCGATGGAGAGGGCCGAGCCGCAGACCGGGCAGGCGTCGCCGGTGCGGACCTCGGCGGCCTCGATGGTGCCGTCGGCGACGAAGTCACGGCCGGCGACGACGTCCACGGCGTGCTTGCCGGGCTCGTTGGCTCCCGTCACCCAGGCGGTGCCGTCGACCACGCGAGGGTCGACGAGGTAGCGGATGCCGAGGCTCTTGAGGACCTGCGGGCCGATGTAGCCGCGCACCAGGCCGGGGTGCCTGGCGAAATCCTCGGCCTCGAAGATGGCGGGCTCGCCGGGGGCCAGAGAGGCCTCCAGCCGCTTGAAGTCGACCTCACGGTCTCCGGGCACGCCGACGATCACTGTCTCGGTCTTGTCGGAACCGGGCGTGGTCACCTTGACCACGATGTTCTTGAGCGTCTCGGCGGCGGTGACGTCGAGGCCGTGGTGCTCGTTGACGTAGGCGACCAGCGACTCGATGGTCGGGGTCCCGGGGGTGTCGAGCACCCGCTGGGCGGGCCGCTCCCCGGTGATCGCGGCGGGGGCGGGGGTGGTGACCGCCTCCGCGTTGGCCGCGTAGCCGCAGTGGTGGCAGGCCACGAAGGTGTCCTCGCCGGTCGCGGCGGGGGCGAGGAACTCCTCCGACGCCGAGCCGCCCATCGCGCCGGACGTGGCGAAACAGATCTTGTAGCCGAGGCCGAGACGGTCGAAGATCCTGATGTAGGTCTCGCGGTGCCGCTCGTAGGAACGCTTGAGGCCCTCGTCGTCCAGGTCGAAGGAGTAGGAGTCCTTCATGACGAACTCGCGGCCTCGCAGGATGCCCGCCCGGGGACGGGCCTCGTCGCGGTATTTCGTCTGAATCTGGTAGAGCGTCACCGGATAGTCCTTATAGGAGGAGTACTCCCCCTTGACCATGTCGGTGAACATCTCCTCGTGGGTGGGGCCGAGAAGGTAGTCGGCGCCCTTGCGGTCCTTGAGGCGGAAGAGCGTGTCGCCGTACTCCGTCCAGCGGCCGGTGGCCTCGTAGTACTCGCGGGGCAGGAGCGCGGGGAAGAGCACCTCCTGGCCGCCCATGCGGTTCATCTCCTCACGCACGATGCGCGTGACGTTCTCCAGGACCATCTTGCCGAGGGGCAGCCAGGAGTAGACGCCGGGTGCGATACGGCGGACATAACCGGCGCGGACGAGCAACTTGTGGCTCGGGACCTCCGCGTCTGCCGGGTCGTCCCTCAGGGTTCGAAGAAACAACGACGACATGCGCAGCAGCACGGCTACTCCTAGCTAGCAGGGAAACGATGTCCTACAGGCTATCGACTGGCGCAAGCGAGTTGTCTGCGTTGGCCGCTTCAGAAGCTCGCCGCGAAGAGGAAGTCCGCGGACGCGATGACCAGTGCGACCGCTCCGGAACGGACCCAGCCCCATCCCCTGCGCAGTGTGAGCACCAGTCCCAGCACGAGCACGCTCACGGTCGTGACGTTCCAGGGCCAGAACGCCAGGAGGTCCGTCCTGCCGGGCATCGCGCCGTTCATGCCCACGACCGCGACGAGCCCGGCCAGCACGCCGCCCGCCAGGTCTCCCCACAGGTCCTCTCGCCGGGTGAGGCAGGAGAGCACGCCGAACGACACAAGGGTGGCGAGCATGAGGTTCATGATGGTCCCGCTGCCGCCGAGGCCGCCGAACCGGTCTTCCGCGTGGAGGATCGAGACGGCCAGCGACGAGATGAGCGGCCCGAACGCGGCCAGCGCACCGGCCAGCAGCGCCCAGCCGAACCCGGCGGCGCTGCGTCCCACCATGACGACAAAAAGGATGTAGGCGTAGGGGTTGTAGACGCTGTAAAGCGGCTCGGGTCCGTAGGAGAGCAGGACTCCCAGACCCCCGAGCAGCATTCCCGCGAAGAGCGAGACGACCATGTGCTGCAGGATGGCCTTCTCACGGCGGTCTCCCGCGAGGAAGTCAAGCGTGTAGTTCCGTTCCACCAAAGCCACCGATCCCCCGATCAAACTGTCATGTGGCCACGCGCAGTATATCTGACCTGCGGTAATGCGGAAAAACCTCTCGCGTTCCTTGGCGGATCATGTGTTCGCCCAGGGGGCGGACCATGATCGGGGATCGGGTGGACACAACCGCTCCGGCGGACGATTCGATCACGTCGGCGCGCGATCCTGGCCGAGCGGCCCCCGTTGGTACAGAATCGAAGAGGGAATCGCGTTCATGACATCCAACGCCGAGGAGGCGATGTGTCACTCCGAGTCGCGATTGTGGGATCGGGGCCTGCCGGGATCTACACGGCCGAGGCGCTGATGAAACAGGCCTCCGGCGACGTCGAGGTGGACGTGCTGGAGCGGCTGCCCACGCCCTACGGCCTGGTCCGGTACGGCGTGGCCCCGGACCACACGTCGATCAAGTCGATCGCGGGCTATCTGCGCGGGGTCCTGGAGCTGCCGAACGTCCGGTTCCTGGGCGGCGTCGAGCTCGGCAAGGACATCGACGTGGCGGACCTGATCGACTGCTACGACGCGGTCGTCTACTGCACCGGCGCGATGGTGGACCGGCGGATGGACATCCCCGGCGAGGACCTGCCGGGGAGTGTGGCCGCCACCGACTTCGTGAACTGGTACTGCGGCCACCCCGACATGCCCGCCGATCGCTTCGTCCTCGACAGTTCCGAGGTCGCGGTGATCGGCGTGGGCAACGTGGCCGTGGACGTGGTGCGCGTCCTCGCCAAGACCGCGGAGGAGCTGCGCGCCACCGACGTGCCCGAGGAGGTGCTGACCCGGCTGGCGGAGAGCAAGGTCAAGGCCATCCACATGATCGGCCGACGGGGGCCGGAGCACGCCAAGTTCACCCTGAAGGAGCTGCGAGAGCTGGGCGAGCTGGCCAACGCGGACGTGTACGTACGGCCCGAGGAGTGCGTGGCGGACGTCACCGCGGCGTCACGGCAGGTCCGGGGGAACGTCGAGGTCCTGCGGAGCTGGGCCGCCCGCAGTCCCGTGGGCCGTCCCCGGCGGCTGGACGTGCGGTTCTGGATGCGCCCGGTGGAGATCCTCGGCGACGGCAGGGTGGAGGCGCTCAAACTCGAACGCACCCGGCTGGCGGAGGGCCGGGTCGTGGGCACCGGCGAGTTCGAGACCATCCCGGTCGGCATGGTCCTGCGCTCGGTCGGCTACCGCAGCGTGCCGTTGCCCGGCGTCCCCTTCTCCGAGGCCACCATGACCGTGCCGAACGAGGCCGGGCGGATCCAGGGCCGCGACCGCGAGTTCGTGGCGGGCTGGCTCAAGCGCGGTCCCACGGGGGTGATCGGCACCAACAAGTCCGACGCCGCCGAAACGGTCCGCACCCTTCTCGCCGACCTCGCCGGCCGCGAGCAGGTACGGCATGCGGACCTGGACGCCGTCCTCGCCTCACGGGGCGTCTCGCCCATCACCTACGAGCACTGGCTGGCCATCGAGGCGGCCGAGGCGGCGCTGGCGAAGTCCCTCGACCGCGGCGAACGTGTGAAGCTGCTCGGCCTCGCCGCCATGCTGAACGCCTCCGGCCGCCGATGAGCCCCGGCATGCGTGTCACGCTCGCCGACCCGCTCGCCCTGATCCCCGGCTTCGAGCGGGTCCACCGCGAGCAGTCGGCGAGATATCCCGCCCTGGCCGTGGAGTGGCAGCCGGTGCACACCGTCTACGTCCCGGCCGACCGGTTCGACGCCGCGACGGTGGCCGCGTGGGGGAAGGCGGCACTGGAGTCGTTCGATCGGCACCTGTCCGCGAACGACCTGGCGGAACTCTTCGAGACGGACGAGCGCATCGCGGGGGCCGTCCACAAGAAGGTGGCCGCGAAACTCGCCCGGGAGCCGATCGAGGACCTGCGGGTGGACTTCGAGGACGGGTACGGCCTGCGCCCCGGGGAGGAGGACGGCCATGTCGCCGCCGCCGCCGAGGCGATCGCGGCCCTGCACGCGAACGGGACGCTCCCGCGCAGGTGGGGGCCGCGGGTGAAGTCCTTCGCCGACGGCGACCCGGTCCGGAGCGTCAGGACCCTCGACGGGTTCCTGACCGGGGTGATCGAACGCGTCGGACACCTGCCGGCCGGGTTCGTCGTCACCTTCCCCAAGGTGCTCATGAAGGCCTACCTCGGCCAGTTCGCCGACTGCCTGGAGGCGCTGGAGAAGGGGCTGGGCCTCAGGCCGGGCGCCCTCAGGTTCGAGATCCAGGTGGAGGCCACCCAGACGGTGTCCTTCCTCGACGCGGACCTGGTCCCCGCTCTCGGCGGCAGGCTGGCCGCGGCGCACTTCGGGGTCTTCGACTACACGGCGAGCTGCTCCCTGCCCCCGCACGAGCAGCGGCTGGACCACCCGGCCTGCGACCACGCCCGGCACGTCATGCAGACCGCCTTCGCCGGGACCGGGGTGGAGCTGTCGGACGGCTCGCTGGCCGCCTTCCCCGCCTCCGACGACAGGCATGTGGTGCGGGACCTGTGGCGACGCCACGCGGGGATGGTCAGGCACTCCCTGAGTCACGGCTTCTACCAGGGCTGGGACATGCATCCGTCGCATCTGGTCAGCCGTTACGCCGCGGTCTACGCCTTTCATCTGTCCCGGTATGAGGAGTACTCCCACCGGGTGCGGGCCTGGGAGGAGCAGCGGGAGGCGGGAGGCGGCGTGATGGACGAGCCCGCCACGATCAAGACGATGGCCGCCGCCCTCCGCCGGGCGGATCTGGCCCTGGGCGACGCCTGACCCGAGGGTCTTCGGGCGGCGCCTCAGTCGATCAGTGCCCGCCAGTCACGGACCAGGCGCGCGTCGACCGGGTCGGACCACGAGGCCCGCACGGCGCTGCCGACGTGGAAGGCCCGCACGCCGTACTCCATCAGCAGCGGGACGTGCCCCGGCCTGAGCCCGCCGCCCACCATGATCAGCGGGCCGTCGCCGGCCTCGCAGCGGGTCTTGATCACCCGCAGGCCCTCCGTCACGCCACCGGGCGCACCCGAGGTGAGCACGGTGGCGAGGTTGGGCAGCAGGCGGACGGCACGCCAGCTCGCCTGGACGTCGGCCGCGTGGTCCACCGCCCGGTGGAAGGTCCAGGGCAGCGGGGTCACCGCGTGGATGAGCGCCTCGGTGGCGGCCAGGTCGACCGCCCCCGCGGAGTCGAGGAAGCCGAACACGAACCCGGCCGCGCCCGCCTCGGAGAGGGCCTTGGCATCGCGCCGCAGGCCCTCCAGCGACTCGGGCGTGGCCAGGAACGACGCGTCGCCGCGCAACATCACCATCTGCGGCAGCGCACACTCCTTGGAGATCGCCGCGACCGTCTCCACCGCCGGGGTGAGCCCGTCGGACGCCATGTCGACGACGATCTCCAGACGGTCTGCGCCGCCTTCTTCGGCCGCGACGGCGTCACGCACGTCAAGCGCGATCACCTCAAGCAAGGATCCGGTCATGAAGTGAGGCTATCGGATGACTTTGTCCGGGGATCGCCGTGGTTCAGACCTGCTCCGGCACGAGCAGCCCGCGACGGTCCACGAACGGCACCTCGGCTTCGGACGCCCTGCCACGAAGGCCCCCCGCCCGCTGGAACAGGGCTCCCGACGCGCGGTGCGGCAGGTCGACCGTGCGCAGGTGGGCGAAACGCTGCCCCCGATAGTAATCCTGAAGCCTCGGATTGTCCTTGGAACAGTCAAGCCGGAGCCAGCGCCGGCCCGTCGCCAGGACCCTCAGGCCCGCCCAGTCGAGCAGCGCCTCCCCCAGACCGCGGCCGGAGTAGCCTCGCGCGACGGACAGTTTGTGAACGTAGAGGGCCGTTCCGGGACCGTCCTCGGGGGCCCAGAACTCCGGATCCGCGTGACCGTCCAGGGCGATGGTGGCGGCCGGTCTCTCCTCTCCTCTTTCGCCGTCCAGCAGATACAGGACGCCCTCCGCGATCAGCGGGCTGATCCGCTCGGCGGGGAAGCCCCCGACCGGCCACTGGCGTACGCCGCGGCCGTTCAGCCAGCCGGCGGTCTCGGCGAGGAGCGCGAGCACTCCTTGGAGATCGCCGTTCGTGGCTCTGCGCAGCGTGAGCCTGCGCGTGAGGGTGGGGTTGACGGTGTTTGAGTGCATGATTCATCCCTTCGTTGCACTCGGTGCGTGAAGTGACACGGAAAGTGGCCGAACGACGGCGCACGGCATCCATGCCGGGCTAGGCGAAGCGCCTAGGGGCCTGAGGCGAGCGGGGAAAGGGGATCGCGCCCGGCCGCCCGGCGAGCACAGCCCGATGATCGCCCGCGGCGCGGGCGAAGGCGGGGCCGGCCCGTCGGGGCGGTCACGGAACCGTCAACGGCTTTCCAGCTCGTATCTGATCAGGTGCTTGTCCGAGGGAAGGACCGACACCGCGACCCGCACTGGGGTGTCGCTCTCGTCGTATCCGACCCGGACGTAGACGACGACCGGGGTGCCCAGTTCGAGCTGGAGCATCTCGGCCTCCGAACTGTTGGGCATCCGCGCCCAGATGTCGTCGACCATCCGGACCTGGGGGTGGCCGAGTTCCTCAAGCACCCTGTTGGCCCCGCGCATGATGTCGCCGGGGCGGGCGATCTCGGAGTCGGCGACCAGCGCCAGCGGGAAGTAGGAGTCGTTGGTGTTGTACGGCTGGCCGTCCACGAACCTCAGCCTGCGGCGGACCACGGCGAGCTCGTCGTCCTGGAGTTCCAGCCTGCTGGCGATCTCCTCGATCGGATGCACGATCGACACCTCGATGTTCTGGCTCGGCGCGCGTCCCTCCTGGGAGACCGCCCAGGCGAAAGCCTCCCTGGTCTCCTCGGGCTGCGGCTGGAGCTCCCTCTGGGGGTGGATGAGCAGCGGGCGGCGCTCCCTGACCACGGTGCCCCGACGGGGGGTGCGAGTGACCAGCCCCTCGTTCACCAGCTCACCGAGGGCGAGCCGCACGGTGTTGCGACTCACCTGGTGGGTGAGCATGAGCTCCACTTCGGTCGGCAGCTGATCCCCCGGTCCGAGCGCACCGGAGTAGATGGTCCTCCGAAGGTCGGAAGCCACCAGTTGATACAGCGTTGACCGTGCCATTTGGTCCCCTTTGTGCCAACAAAACTAGACGATCTGGTTCTAGTGGGGAACAGCCCCTTGACCCAACCTCCCAAGACCCGCATTATCCAATCGTTGGTACAAATCCATCGAAAGGTCGGCGATGGGACGGAGACCGGTGCTGTCGGCCCACGCGGGCACGCCGTATCCGCCTTGGCGCGACCCCCGCGAGGCAACGCGTTTACTGCGTTACGCGTTGCATCGTCAGGGATTCACTCACACCTACCAGAGCAATGCGAATGGGATGTCCGTGCTTTCGGTGCTGACTGATTTGACTGTGTGGTGCAGAGACGGGCTTTTCATCTGGAATGAGGACGGCGTAGAGGCCTCCCATCCGGCCGATGACCCGGTTGGGGCCGCACGTCTCATCTCCCGGCACTACCGGCGGCCGACGTCCGACGACGACCATCGCGAGGAGGAGCCGGAACCCCCGGTCCGAGCCTCTCCTCCCGCCGACTCCGCACGCGACTAGCGATTGAGGACCCCATCCCTCGCCGGGGTCCTCACGTCGCCGCGGCGGGGCGGAACGCGTCCTGGCGGGTCCCCCACGCCCGCCAGGGCGCGTTCTCGTCATGAGACCGCCCTTCGTGGGACACGGCCCCGCGGAACCCTCCCGCGCGGAGCGCCCGCCTCACGGGACCGCTCTCAGGCCGCCCCGAGACCCGCCTCACAGAACCGCCCTGAGGCCACCGGGACCCGCCTCACGGGATCGTTCTCAGGCCGCCCCGGGACCCGCTCCCGGGCCGCCCTCAGACCCGGACCCAGGTGTCCCCTCGAAGCCGTTCCCCAGCCACTCTCCGGCCGCTCGCGGGCCGCTCGCAGGGCCGGGACCCAGGTCCGCCCTCAAGCCGTTCCCCAGCCGCCCTCCGGCCGATTTCAGGCCGTTCTCCGCCGATTTCAGGCCCGTTCTCCGGCCGGCCTCAGGACGGGCGACTCCCCGGCGCCGCGGACCGCTTGACACCTTCCCGGGCACTCCCCTATTTTCCGAGCAAACGCTTGGTAATGTGACGTCAGGTGGCGGATGCCGTCCGCCGCCGAGCTCCCCTCGGGACCGATCGGGCACGGTTGAGGAGGCGAGTGCGATCATGAGCACCCCCGCAGCCTCCCCTCGGCCCGTCTCCCCCCACCTCGTCTCCCCCCACCCCGTCTCCCCTCGGCCTGTGGACGGCCGGCGGTTCCGCAGCGTTCTCGGCCGCTTCGCCACCGGCGTCGTGGCCATCACCGCCGTCGATCCCGACAGCGGCGAGCCGTGCGGCCTGACGGCCAACTCCTTCACCTCGGTCTCGCTGGATCCGCCGCTGGTGGCCTTCTGCGTGGCGCACACCAGCACGAGCTGGCCGCGCCTGCGCGCCGCCAGGATCCAGACGGTCAACGTGCTCGCCGAGCACCAGCGATCGGTCTGCGCGGCGCTCGCGAGCAAGGGCGGTGACAAGTTCGCCGGCCTGGGGTGGACCGAGTCCCCCGGCGGCAACCCCGTGATCGACGACGTTTTGGCCTGGATCGACTGCTCGACAGAGGCCGAGTATCCGGCGGGCGACCATGCCATCGTCGTCTCCAGGGTTCACAACCTGGGTATCCACGGCGACGGCGGCCCGCTGGTGTTCTTCCAGGGCGACTACGGCCGGTTCCGGGCGTGACGTCCCCTGGGGGCCGCCCCCAGGGCTTCTCGACCCGCGAAATCTCCGGCCCCCGGCCTGTCCGATCGCGGGGCCGTCCCATTTGATGACCGGCGCGTGAACAGGCGTCTAATTCTGCCGCGCACCCCGCTCTTCGGCCCCCGTCCCATTTCCGCCCCTCACATAATTCCAAGCAGAGGGGTTTTTGCGGAAATGGGGTGCGATGAAACGGTCCATCGGCGTCGTCCTGGCACTCCTCCTTGGCGCGGCGGTCGTGGCGGCGATCGTCCTGGGCAACGGGGGCGGCGACGGGCCGGTCACGGTTCGGGGTGTGATCGGCTCGGAGAAGAAGCCGTTCTTCGACGACCCCCGGGTGCGTGCGGCGTTCGAGAAGCACGGGCTGCGGGTCGAGGTGGACACCGCCGGATCCCGGCAGATCGCGACCGAGGTCGAACTCGACGACTACGCGTTCGCGTTTCCCTCCAGCCTCCCCGCCGCCGAAAAGATCAAGCAGGATCGGAAGGTCGCCCAGACCTTCTCGCCCTTCTATTCGCCCATGGCGATAGCGACATTTCAGCCTATTGTCGACATATTGACCAAGGCCGGGCTGGTGCGCGACTCGGGCCAGGGCTACCAGGTGTTCGATATGGAGAAATATCTGGACCTGGTGGCAAAGGGCACTCGCTGGGACAAACTTCCTGGTAACACCACTTATCCCGCGCGCAAGCGGGTGCTGATGACCACCACCGACGTCAGGACCTCCAACTCGGCGGCGATGTACCTGGCGATGGCCAGCTACGTCGCCAACGGCGACGACGTGGTCACCGCCCCGGCCCAGGTTCCCAAGGTGGCGGGGGCGGTGGCGCCGGTCTTCCTCGACCAGGGTTACTCCCAGTCCTCCTCCGAGGCCCCCTTCACCGACTACCTGGTCATGGGGTCGGGCAAGACGCCGATGGTCATGATCTACGAGGCCCAGTACCTGTCCCACGTCTTCGCGGGCGACGGCTCGATCCGCCCGACGATGCGGCTGATCTATCCCGCGCCGACCGTGCTGAGCAAGCACACGCTGGTCCCTTTCACCCCGCAGGCGACCGAGATCGGACGACTGCTGACCGAGGATCCCGGGCTGCGGAGCCTCGCCGCCCAGCACGGCTTCCGCACCGCCGACCCCAAGGCCTTCGCCGACCTGGTCGCCAAGCACCGGGCGCCGGTGGCCCGCGACCTGGTGGACGTCGTCGAACCCCCCACCTACGAAAACCTGGAGGGGCTCATCGCCGACATCGAGCGCCTCTACGCGAGCGGTTCCGTGCCTCAGCCCGAAGGAGGGCACTGACGATGACCGAGAGCGATCTGACGCTCACCCCGCCCGCCCCCGTCGCCGCCGTGCCCGCCTCGAAGGCGGCGACCATGCTCCCCCTCTCGGACGGCCGTGAGGCCGAGCTCGTCGCCAAGGCAGCGGAGTTCGCCTCGGAGCTGGCCGCGATGGACCCCCGGGTCCCGGACTTCACCCGCAAGGTCCACGACATCTCCTCGATGGGCGACGGCGAGATCCGCTCCGCCTCCCAGGTGGCCAACCGGATGCTGAAGCGGCCGGTGGCGGCTCTGGCCTCGGCCAAGGGAGAGGGCTCCGATGCCCAGGGCCAGGTGGCGAGCCGGCTGGCGGCGCTGCGCCGTACCGTGGTGGACCTCGACCCGAAGCAGGCGGCGAGCGGCCCGCGCAAGCTGCTAGGGCTGATCCCGTTCGGGGATCGGCTGCGCGACTACTTCGCGAAGTACCAGTCGGCGCAGAAGCACCTGGACGACATCATCCGGGCGCTGAAATCCGGCCAGGACGAGCTGCTGAAGGACAACGCCGCGATCGAGGGCGAGAAGGCGAACCTCTGGGAGACGATGACCCGCCTGCGGGAGTACGCGGTGATGGCCGCCGCGCTCGACGCCGCCCTGGAGGAGCGCCTCCTGCTCCTGGACGCGACCGACCCCGAGAAGGCGACCGCGCTCCGCTCCGACGCCCTGTTCTCCGTACGGCAGAAGCACCAGGACATCCTGACCCAGCTGGCGGTCTCCGTGCAGGGCTACCTGGCCCTCGACCTGGTCCGCAAGAACAACCTGGAGCTCAGCAAGGGCGTGGACCGGGCCACCACCACGACGATCTCGGCGCTGCGCACCGCGGTGACCGTGGCCCAGGCCCTGGCCAACCAGAAGCTGGTGCTGGACCAGATCACCGCCCTGAACGCCACGACCGGCGACCTGATCCTGGCCACCAGCGAGATGCTCCGCACCCAGGCGGGCGCCATCCAGACACAGGCGGCCTCGACCACCGTGAACATGGACTCCCTGCGCAGGGCCTTCGACAACGTCTACGCCACCATGGACATGATCGACTCGTTCCGGTCGCAGGCCGTGGAGAACATGGCCGTCACCGTGAGCAGCCTGAGCGTCGAGCTGGACAACGCGAAGACCTACCTGGAGCGCGCCGGCCGCGAGGTCGCTCCGTGAGCGCCGTTCGTCCCGCGGGCGGCCGCCGGGGCGTCCGGCTCGCCGTACGGCCGGCCGTGGCCGCCCTGCTGTTGCTGGCCTCGGCCGCCCTGGCGGCGTGCTCCTCGGGGGCGTCGGGCACCGAGGACGGCCCCGACGTGCTGCGGGTGCTGGCCGGCAGCGAGGTCAAGGACCTGGAGCCGATGCTGCGGCGCTCCGGGGTGAAGGTGAAGATCTCCTACACCGGCACGCTGGACGGCGCCGAGCAGGTCGCGAACGGCGGCGCGGACGGTTCCTACGACGCGATCTGGTTCTCCTCCAACCGTTACCTGTCGCTGATCGACGGAGCGCCCGCCCGGCTGTCCACCGAGACCCAGATCATGGCCTCCCCCGTACTGCTCGGCCTGAAGACCGCCAAGGCGCGGGAACTCGGCTGGGAGAGCGGAGCCGTGAGCTGGGAGCAGATCGCGACCGCGGCGCGCGAGGGCCGCTTCACCTTCGGCATGACCTCTCCCGCCTCCTCCAACTCGGGCTTCTCGGCACTGGTCGGCGTGGCCGCCGCCCTGTCGGACGCCGGAGAGGCGCTGAGCGTCCAGCAGGTGTCGGAGGTCACGCCGAAGCTGAAGGAGTTCTTCTCCGCGCAGAGGCTCACCGCGGGGTCGTCCGGCTGGCTCGCCGACGCCTACACCCGCGAGGGCGGCGTCGACGGCCTCGTGAACTACGAGTCGGTGCTGCTCGGGCTGAAGGACCTGACCGTGGTCTACCCGAGCGACGGCGTGGTCACCGCGGACTATCCGCTGACCCTGCTCGCCTCGGCCACACCCGGGAAGAAGGACCTGTACGGCAGGCTGACCTCCTGGCTGCGCACGCCCGCCGCGCAGAAGGAGATCATGACCACCACCCACCGGCGGCCGATCGTGCCCGAGGTCCGTCCGGGCCCCGAGTTCGGTTCGGCCCCGCTGCTGGAGCTGCCGTTCCCCAACCGCAGGGCCGCCGCCGACGGGCTGATCACCGCCTACCTGGACGAGGTGCGCGTCCCGGCGAGGACGCTGTTCGTGCTCGACACCTCGGGGTCGATGCAGGGCGAGCGGATCGACGCGCTGCGCCGGGCGCTGGTCACGCTCACCGGCGCCGACACCTCGGCGTCCGGTGTCTTCTCCCGCTTCCGCAACCGCGAGAACGTGATCCTGATCCCGTTCAACGGCTCCGCCGGGCGGCCGAAGCCCTTCGTGCTGCCCGAGCGGAACCCGGAGCCGGTCCTGACACAGATCAGGTCCTACGCCGAACGACTCCAGGCGAGCGGCGGGACCGCGATCTACGACGGTCTGCGCGCCGCGTACGAGCAAGCCGCCACGGGCGGCGACGGCCACTACACCTCCGTCGTGCTGATGACCGACGGCGAGAACACCGACGGCTCCTCCTACGAGGACTTCGAGGCGTTCCACCGGACGCTGCCCGAGGCACAGCGAAAGGTGCGGACGTTCGTCGTGCTGTTCGGCGAGAGCGATGTGGACGAGATGAAGAAGATCGCCACACTGACCCGCGGCGCCGTCTTCGACGCCCGCACCGGGTCTCTGGCCGCGGCGTTCAAGGAGATCCGTGGCTACCAGTGATCGCCCTGTGGTCCCCGGAGGAAGAGCGGGTCGCCGGCCTCCGCCGAGCGGCGGGAGTCACCGTGACCGCTGACCGGGTGCTGAGGTACCTCGGCTCCACCAGGAACATCGTCGGCTGCGTGCTGGCCCTGGTGGGGTTCGGCGCGCACTTCCTCGGTCTGGCGGGGACGTTCTGGCCGGTGGTGGTCGTCGGGCTGTACGGCGTCGGCGCGCTGCTGGCCCCGCCGGACAGGGTACGGCTGGCCGTCTCCCACGCCGAGGTCGAGACCACCGCGCTCCGCGCGGACCTCGAAGCGCTGCTGCGCAAGGTCGACGGCTCCCAGCGCTTCCCCGAGGACGTGCGGGCCAGGCTCGGCGGCCTGGCCGACGTGCTCGGCGGCGTGCTGGGCCGGGCCGAGGTGCTCACCACCTCCCCCGACCACCTGCACATCGTCTCTCAGACGATCCGCGACTACCTTCCCTCCAGCCTGGAGTCCTACGCCAACCTGCCCCGCGCCTACGCCCTCACCCGCGGCGCCGACCGCGAGCGCAGCGCCCACGAGGAACTCCTGGCCCAGCTCGACCTGCTGGACGCCAAGATGCACGAGGTGGCCCAGGCCGTACACCGGGGCGACGAGCAGGCCCTGCGCGACCAGGGCCGTTTCCTGCGCGACCGCTTCGGCCGCTCCGGCCTGGACCTCGATCCGTGATCGATCACCGGCCCACCGGCCGGCGACGGGCCCCATCGGGCCCGCGGCGGACCTGTCGCGAGGTGAGACGCCTCTCACCTCGCGACAGGTCCGTCGCGCGGGCTCCGGCTCGGCAAGCCCGGCGGCGAGGGCGGTCCGCCACGGGCAGGGGCCGGATCAACGATTGGCGCGTTCCATATTTGTGCGCTCCAAAAGTGGCGGAGTCCGGCCTTGGAGGCTTACCGTGCGCATCATGACCACCGATGGGCGCTCGGCGCACATTCTCGACGTCCTGATCACCGAGTTCGGTGACTCCATCAAGCGCGACCCCGCCGCCTTCCGGCGCAAGTTCCGGAAGATGGCGGCCACTCCCTTCGCCTTCTACCGCGGCAGCGCCTCCCTGTTCTACGCGGACATGACCGGCGCGTTCGCCGACGACGCCTTCCTGGACAGCCAGACCCGGCGGGTGTGGATCCACGGCGACCTGCACGCCGAGAACTTCGGCACCTACATGAACGCCTCGGGCGTCCTCGTCTTCAACGTCAACGACTTCGACGAGGCCTACGTCGGGCCCTACGTCTGGGATCTCAAGCGGTTCGTGGCCAGCATCGCCCTCATCGGGTACGCCAAGGCGCTGTCGGACGAGGTGATCACCGGTCTGGTGACCGAGTTCTCCCGCTCCTACGTCGCCGAGCTGACCGGTATCTCGCACGGCGGGGACGACGCGATCGGCTCGCTGACCCTGGAGACCACCACCGGCGTGCTCCACCGGGTGCTGCAGCTCGCCCGGCTGAACACCCGGGTGGCGTTGCTGGACCTGGAGACCACGATCGAGAACTTCGACCGCAGGTTCACCGTCATGGACGGCCGCTACCCGGTCGACCAGGAGACCAGGGAGACCGTGGAGGCGGCGTTCCACGACTACCTGACGACCCTGCCTCCCTCCGTCTCCAAGGTCGAGCACACGATCAAGGACTTCGCGCTCCGCAAGGGCGTCGGCATCGGCTCGGCCGGGCTGCCCTCCTACAACATGCTGCTGGAGGGCCACACCCAGGCCCTGGAGAACGACGTCATCCTCTACATGAAGCAGGCGCAGGTCCCCGCCGTGGCCAGGCACATCGTCGACGAGAAGGTGCACGGCTACTTCAAGCACCAGGGCCACCGCACCGCCGAGTCGCAGCGGGCCCTGCAGGCCTACGCCGATCCCTGGCTCGGCTACACCACGCTGAACGGCGTCGGCCAGCTCGTCGCCGAGGTCTCCCCCTACTCCGCCGACCTCGACTGGGGTGACGTCAACGAGCCGGACGAGCTCGCCTCGGTGATCCGCGACCTCGGCCGGGCCGTGGCCCGCATGCACTCGGTGGCCGACGACGAGTCCAGCCACGACCTGGTCGACTTCTCCACCGAGGACGCGATCATGGCCGTGATCGACGGTGACGTCGACGGCTTCACGGGCATGCTCGTCGGCTTCGCCCACTCCTACGGCGCGCAGGTCAGAGTCGACCACCAGCTCTTCGTCGACCTGTTCCGCAACGGCCGCCTTCCCGGGCTCTGACGAGAGGCGGGCCGCCCGGCCGGGCGGCCCGCGTCCTTTCCGGCGGCATACCCCGCCCGCGAACGACCGGGGTGTGCCGGGACCCGGCAGAAGCGGGATCCCGGGCCGTCCATCCCGGGCGGTCCGTCCCGGGCCGTCTATCCCGGACGCACCCCGGCGTAGTGGCAGGCGACGTGGGAGCCGGCCGACGACGGCGCGGCGGGAAGGACCATCAGGGGTTGCGACCCGCACAGCCCGTCGACCCCTGCCCTTGCCGCCTCGCCCGAGGCGAGGACCTGGCAACGAGGGTGGAAGCGGCAGCCGCCGGGGACCCTGGTCGGGTCCGGCGGCTCGCCGCTCAGCACCACGGGCGACGGGGAGTCGGGCAGCACCGACAGCAGCGCCTGCGTGTAGGGGTGGGTCGGCGCCTTCAGAACCTGCTCGACGGGGCCCGACTCGACGATCCGGCCGAGATACATCACCGCGACACGGTCGGCGATGTTCCAGGCCAGCCCGAGGTCGTGGGTGACCACCAGGGCGGACAGGCCCAGCTCGTCCCGGAGCCTCAGCAGCAGGGCGAGGATCTCGCCCCGGACCGAGGCGTCCAGCGAGGCCACCGGCTCGTCGGCGACCAGGAGCCGGGGGTCCAGCGCGAGGGCCCCGGCGATGACGACGCGCTGCCGCTGCCCGCCGGACAGCTCGTGCGGGTAGGAGTTGAGAAACCGCTCCGGCGGGCGAAGTCCCGTCCTCGCCAGCGCCGACACGACCCGATCGTGCTCGTCGGACATTCCATGGATGCGCGGCCCCTCGGCCACCGCCTCGTAGACGGTGTGCCGGGGGTTGAGCGACCCGGTCGGGTCCTGCAGCACCAGTTGCACCTCGCGGCGGTAGGCCTTCAAGGCGTGTGAGGAGTAGGCCAGGGGCTCTCCGCCGTACAGGACCGACCCCGAGGTGGGCCGCTCCAGGCCGAGCAGGGTGCGCGCCAGCGTCGTCTTGCCGCAGCCGGACTCGCCGACCAGTGCGACGATCTCCCCCTCGCCCACCGCGAGGTTCACCCCGTCCACCGCGCGGGCGCGCCGCCCGCGCGAGGCGAACTCCACGTGCAGGTCCCGGGCTTCGAGCAGGGGCCCGCGCTTCCCGGTCACCGGCACTCCCCCGTCGGGCTCCGGCAGGGACGCCACGCTTTCGGTGCTCTCACGCTGCTCGGTCACGGGCACTCCCCCACCGGTCGCACGATCGGGACAGCGCACTCTCACGCCACGCGATCACTGACGCTCCCCACCGGTCGCACGACCGGAACACCGCACTCTCACGCCACTCGATCACTGGTTCTCCTCCGTCGGTCGCGCGACCGGGACACTCTGCTTCTCCATGCCCTCGCCCGGTCCGGCGGGCTGGATCGTCTCCGGCCGGACGTGCACGCATGCGGCCGTACGGCCCTCGCCCGCCGCCCACAGCTCGACCTCCTGGGACGCGCACCCGGGCAGGGAGACCGGGCAGCGGGGGTGGAAGGAACACCCGGTGGGCAGGTGCATGGGGTCGGGCGGGTCACCGCCCAGGCCCCTGGGCGCCCGGCGGGAGGCGGGGTCGCCGACCGTGGGAAAGGCCGCCGACAGCGCCAGGCTGTAGGGATGCCGCGCGTCCTGGAAGACCTCACGCGAGGGACCCGACTCCACCACCCGGCCCGCGTACATGACCGCCAGCCGGTCGCACATGGAGGCCAGGACCGACAGGTCATGAGAAATCATGATCAGGCTGATGTCGTGCTCGGCGATGAGCGAGCGGATCAACGCGAGCACCTGGGCCTGGATCATCACGTCCAGGGCGGTCGTCGGCTCGTCGGCGATGATCAGGCGTGGCGAGCAGGCCAGCGCCATGGCGATCATCACGCGCTGGCGCTGCCCGCCGGACAGCTCGTGCGGGTAGCTGCGCGCCCTCCAGGCGGGCAGGCCGACCTGCTCCAGCAGCTCCCCCACCTTCCGTCGCGCCTCGGCCGGGGTCGCCGTCCCGTGGACCAGCAGCGGCTCGGCGATCTGCCGCTCGATCCGTTGCACCGGGTTCAGGGCGTGCTGTGCCCCCTGGAAGACCATCGAGGCCGACGCCCAGCGCACCGCGCGCAGCCGTCCCCAGTTCATCGTGAGGACGTCCTCGCCGTCCAGGAGGATCTCGCCGGTCACCCGCGCGTCCCGGGGAAGCAGCCGCAGCAGGGCCATGGCCAGCGTCGACTTCCCCGACCCCGACTCCCCCGCCACGCCGAGGGCCTGTCCCGCCGCCAGGTCCAGCGACACCCCGCGTACGGCGGGCACCTCGCCCGAGGCCGTCCGATAGGTGACCGCGACGTCGCGCAGTTGGAGCAGACTCATCGGGAAACCCCCCGCAGGCGTGGGTTGAGTACGGCCTCCAGCGCCCGGCCGCACAGCGTGAACGCCATGACGACCGCGACGATGCAGAGGCCGGGCGCGAGGACGTACCACCACGCGCCGGAGGTGGCGGCGCCCCAGTCGTAGGAGCCGCGCAGCATGCCGCCCCACGACACCTTGCCCGAGTCGGCGCCGAGGAAGGCCAGGGTCGACTCGGCGACGATGGCGCTGGCCACCTGCAGGGTCGTGTTGGCCAGCACCAGCGGGGCGACGTTCGGGAGCACGTGCCTGGTCATGACGTGCCAGTGTCCGGCGCCGAGGGCTCTGGACCGTTCGATGTACGGCCTGGCCTCGACGGACAGGGTCTGCGCCCTGATCAGCCTCGCCGTGGACGCCCAGGAGGTCACGCCGATCGCCAGGATGATCGTGGACGTGCCGCCGCCGAGGATGGCCGCGAGCACCAGGGCCAGCACGAGCGACGGCAGGACCAGGAACCAGTCGGTGATCCGCAGCAGCACGGCCGACGTCCAGCCGCGGAAGTGGCCCGCGGCGATTCCCACCACCGTGCCGATGGTCATGCTGAGCAGGGCCGACATGAAACCGATGAGCAGCGAGACGCGCGAGCCCCACAGGGTCATCAGCAGGACGGACCGGCCCGACTCGTCGGTGCCCAGGGGGAACTCCAGGCTCGGGGCGGCCATCTTGGCGCCCGTCGCCCTGGTGACGTCCATGCCGGCCGGGTCGGTGACCAGCGGGGTGAGGAGGGCCAGGATCACGGCCGCGATCAGGATCGCCGCGCCGTACAGTCCGGCCCGTTGCCTGCGGTAGTCCCGCCAGAAACGCGACAGCGCGGCCCTGCGCCGGGTCCAGGTGATGCTCACGCCGACCTCACCCTCGGGTCCAGGACGTGGTAGGCCACGTCGGCCAGCGTGTTCATGACGATCACCGCGGTGCACACCACCATGAACGTCCCTTGCATGACCGCGAAGTCCGGGCCCTGGATCGCCTCGTAGAACAGCAGTCCGAGCCCCGGCCAGGAGTAGACGGTCTCCACCGACACCGCTCCCCCGACCACGAACCCGATGTGGATGAACACCAGCGTCACGGTCGGCAGGAGCGCGTTGGGCACGGCATGGCGCCGCCGTACCTGGTCGTCGCGCAGTCCCTTGGCCCTGGCGGTGGTCACGTAGTCCTGGCCGATCTCGTCGAGCAGCGAGGAGCGCATGACCAGCAGGTACTGCGCGTAGACCACGGCGACCAGGGTCAGGCACGGCAGCACCAGATGGTGCGCGACGTGGAGGAGGTACATCGGCCCGCCGGGCGCGTCGATGTCCTCCATGCCCCGGGTGGGGAAGATCCCCGGGATCGGCCCCACCCCGGCCGCGAAGACCATGAGGAGCAGCAGTCCCAGCCAGAACGTCGGCACCGACCACAGGACGAGCGACAGACCGGTGGAGAAGCGGTCGAATCGGCTCCCGTGCCGCCACGCCGCCCTGGTGCCCTGCCACAGGCCCAGGCTGACCGCGATGACCAGTCCGGTGCCCACGAGCACCAGGGTGGGGCCCGTCCGTTCCGCGATGAGCTCGGTGACCGGGCGCTTGTACTCGTAGGACGTGCCGAGGTCCAGCCGGAGGGTCCGCCACACGAAGTCGAGGAACTGCTGCAACAGGGGCTTGTCGAGCCCCATCTGGCGGCGCAGCAGGTCGAGCTGTTCGGGGCTGAGCGGCACGTCGCGCGTGTAGGCGATCGCGGGATCGCCGGGGATCAGCCTGAACAAGAAGAACGTCGCGACGACGACCATGCCGATGCTGAGCGCGGCTCCGCCGATCTTCGCCAGCGCGTAGCGCGCCACCGTCCGGCCGGTGCCGCGCTCCCCGCCGGGGCCCGCCGCCGGACCGGCGGCGGGCTCGGCGGCCGGCGGGGTGTCGGGAATCACTGTCATCGAGGTGCTACTCGCGCTCGTCCGCCACGGAGCGACGCCGCCTGGCGAGGAGGAACCCTCCCGCGCCCAGGGCCACGACGATCACGACGGCGCCCACGATGAGGCCGGTGCCGGAGCCGCCGTCGGCCGGGCCGGCGGGGAGGGCCGCCGCCTGCAGGGAGTAGACGGGCCAGTAGCCGCTTCCGCCGTACAGGATGCCCTTGTCCTCGGGGATAGGGGTGATGGCGGCGATCCGGTCCTTGCGGTAGCCCTCCAGGTTGTTCGGGTAGTAGAGGGCGATGACCGGGGCGTCGGTGTAGAGGCGCCTTTGCATCTGCTTGATGAGGTCGACGCGCTTGGCCCGGTCGAGCTCGCTCAGCTGCTGCTGGTAGAGCTTCTCGTATTCGGGGTCGCAGTAGAACGACTCGGTGCCGCCGCCCTCGCCGCTCGCCGTGGGCCTGCGGCTGCACAGGTGGGTGGCCAGGACCTCTTCGGGGTCGGGGTTGACCGACCAGCCGCTGATCGCGATGTCGAAGAGGCCGGTGAACCCGGTCTCCTCGGTGAACTTGTTGGAGTCGAGCTTCTTCGTCGAGAGCGCGATGCCGATGTCCTTGAACCAGCCGGTCAGGAACTGCGCGAGCTTGTCCTCGACGGGCGTGTCCGTGTGGATGCTGAAGCGCATCTCCAGCTTGCGCTCGCCGTCGGGCATCGTCCGGATCCCGTCGGCGCCCTTCTTGTAGCCGGCGTCGTCGAGGATCTGGTTGGCCTTCGCGGCGTCGTGGGTGACGAGGTCGTCTCCCTCGGCCTTCCAGAAGAACTCCTGGTACATCGGCGGCACGATGGAGCCGTCGGCCGGCACGGCCAGGCCGTTCTGCACCTGCTCGACGAGCGCCTGCTTGTCGATCGCGTAGTGGATGGCCTGCCGCACCTTCGGGTCCTTCAGCGCGGGGTGACCGTCGCCGACCGGCTTGTTGTCGATCGTCTGCGCGCCGTGGTTCAGCTGCAGGTAGGCGGACCTGCGTCCGGGGGTGTTCCACTGCACGATGTTGGGGTCGCCCGCCAGGGCCTCGAACTGCGGGGCGTTCAGCCGGCCGATCAGGTCGATGTCACCCTTCTTCAGGCCCGCGTTGGCGGCCTCGGGGTTCTGGTAGAAGAGGACGTGCAGTTCGTCGATCTTGGGAGCGCCGCGCCAGTAGGTGGGATTGGCCTTCAGCTTGACGTAGGCGTCCTTCTTGTGTTCGACCACGACGTAGGGGCCGCTGCTGACGACCGGATACCGGTCGTTCTCGAACGCGCCGATGTCGCCGACGCCCTCCCAGACATGCTTGGGCATGATCGGGATCGGGTTCTCCAGCATCGAGGCCTGCGGCTTCTTGGTCTTGATGACCAGGGTCCGGTCATCGGGCGCCGTGACGCTCTCGAAGTTCTCGACCGCCGGGCCGTTGGCCTGCTTGGCCGCGTCGACGGTCATGATCGTGTTGAAGGTCCACACGGCGTCCTGCGCGGTGACGGGCTTGCCGTCCGACCATTTGGCGTCGCGGATCTTGAAGGTCCAGGTCAGGTTGTCGTCCGACGTCTCCCACGACTCGGCCAGGTCGGGGCTCGGCTGCAGGGTCTTGGAGTCGGGAACCGTGAGATAGCCGTACATCCACCGGTGAATCGAGGACGAGACCAGACGAACGGCCAGGAACGGATTCATCGAGTCCACGGCCTGCGTCACGCCCAGCCGGACGATCTTCTTACCCTGTTGAGGCTCCTGTACGGCCTGCGGCACCTGTTGTCCGGCCTGCGCCTGAGCTGCGGGCAGAGCCACCAGCAGAAGCGTCAGGCCCAGCGCCGCCAAGCGCGCGCCCACTCTCGTCATCGTGTGCCCACCTTCGAATCCGCGAACCGTTGTAGACGAAGGCACACCATGGAGAACCCACTGTCAACGACAGATGGAAGATTGTTTCACTCTTGTTTCATCTCGCGATATATTTTTTCAACCCGCCGTGGAACAAACGCGGCCATCCTCCGAGGTCGTGGAACCGACCGGTTGGTATGGACGCGAAGACCGGGGGTACGGCATCCTACGGAACATGACTCTGTTTTCGGTGGAAGGCAAGACCGTCGTCGTCACCGGCGGCTCGCGCGGGATCGGCCGGATGATCGCGGCCGGGTTCGTCGACGCGGGGGCCACGGTGTACATCTCCTCGCGGAAGGCGGCCGAGGTCGAGAAGACCGCCGCCGAGCTGGGATGCACCGCCGTACCCGCCGACCTTTCCACCGAGGACGGCGTCTCCGCGCTCTTCGAGGCCGTCTCGGCCCGGGAGTCCCGGCTGGACGTGCTGGTCAACAATGCCGGAGCGACCTGGGGCGCGCCGCTGGAGGAGTATCCGGAGCAGGCCTTCGACAAGCTCTGGGGAATCAACGTCAAGGGCGTCTTCTACCTGACCCAGCGGTTCCTGCCGCTGCTTCGCGCCGCGGCGAGCCCCGAGGACCCGGCCAGAGTGATCAACATCGGGTCGATCGACGGGATCCGGGTTCCCTCGATGGAGAACTACGCCTACTCGGCGGCCAAGGCGGCCGTGCACATGCTCACCAGGCACCTGTCCCAGCGGCTCTCCAAGGAGTCGATCACGGTCAACGCCATCGCGCCGGGACCGTTCGAGTCCAAGATGATGGCCTTCGCGCTCGACGATCCCGCGACTCGCTCGGCGATCGAGTCGCACGTGCCGCTCGGCCGGATCGGCAGCCCCGAGGACATGGCCGGCACCGCGATCTTCCTGTCCTCACGGGCCGGCGCCTACCTGACCGGGGCGGTCATCCCGGTGGACGGCGGCATCTCCGCCCACGGCTAGCCCGCCACGGCCTCGGCCAGCGCGCGGGCGAGATTCGCCGCCGCCTCGGGCGCGTAGCGCAGGAACAGGTAGGGCTCGGTGAGCTCCAGCTCGATGAGGACCGGAGTGCCGTCGGCGAGGCGGACCAGGTCCACGCGGGCGTAGAGCACGTCGGGGAACTCGCCGAGAACCCGCTCGGCGAGGGCGAGCTGGTCGGGGTCGGGCGCGCGGAGCTCGGCGCGGGCGCTCTCCTCGTCGTGCCCGGTGACGCCCGCGGCCAGCATCGGATTACGCCGTACGGCATGGCTGAACCGGCCGCCGAAGTAGAGCAGCGAGGTCTCCCCCTCGGCCTCGACCATGTCGAGATAGGGCTGGATCATCGCGGTCTGTCCCTCGGCGACCAGCTGGGCCACGTGGGCCTCGGCCTTCTTGCGGTCTCCGGTCCTGATCGTGCCGCGGGCTCCCGCCGAGATCGCGGGCTTGACCACGTACTCGTCGAGGATCGGGAATTCCACGGGCTCGCCCGGCGCGACCCAGGAGGTGGGGATGGTCGGCGCCTCCAGGTCCCGCAGATAGGTCTTGTCGGTGTTGCGCTCCAGCACGGCGGCCGGGTTGAGCATCCGGGTGACGGACTCGACGCGGTGGGCCCAGGAGACGAACTCCGCCCGCCGGTACACGTAGTCCCAGGGAGTGCGGACCACGACGACGTCGAACGCGGCCCAGTCGACCGCCGGATCGTCCCAGCGCACGGCACGCCCGGTGATTCCGACCTCGCCCCAGGCCGCGAGGGCGATCTCCTTCTCGTCGTCGGACCCGTCCGCGTCCGCGAAGGTCACGTACGCCGCAGAAACACCCACGAGCTATCCCCGATGTCAGTACCGACAAGACATCGGAGACCTTACCCAACGGCGCCTCGCCGGCCATGGGCCGTATCCCGCGGAAGGGGCCTCACCCCGCGCCGCCCGGGACGGTCACGCGGACCGGTTCGAGGGCCACCGGCTCGCGGCCCAGGTGGAGGCCGTTGAGCATGGCGCTCACCGTGTACAGGTTCCAGGCGAGGGCGGGCTGCTTCAGCTCCGGGACGTCCAGCAGCGCCTTCACCGCGTCGGGGCGCACGATGCCGGACAGCACGTCCAGATCGATGCCGTCTCTCAGCACCTCCGACAGCACCGGACCCGGCGAGGTACGCCAGTTCCAGCCACCGCCCTTCCTCGCCGCCGCCTCCGGGACCGGCCTGACCCTCATCCGGAGGCGCTGCGCGAAGGTGGGCGGGACGTCCTTCCTGAACCGCCAGGGGCTGCCTTCGAGCGGAAGCCCGCGCAGCTTGGGGGCGAGCACGCCGATGAGGTCGTGAACGACCTCCTCCGAGTGCCGCCACAGCGGATCGAGCCCCAGTGCCACCCGGACCACCCGGTTGTCGAGGAACGGCTGCACGGGGTCACCGCGACGGAGCGAGCCGGCCCGGGCGCTCGCGTGCCAGCGCCCCACCCGGTGCGTGACGTACAGGTGGTCGAGTGCCTCGCAGTGGTCCATCGCCTGCCACGGAGCCGCCAGTTCCCGGGCGTGCGCGTCGGCCTCGTCGGTGAACAGCGCGCCGTCCTTGAGAAAGAAGGCGTCCACCCGCCGGGCCAGTGCCTTCGGTGCCAGATTCCCCTGGCTGTAGAGAAACCCTCCCCGCAGGATCTCCCCGCTCTGCCCGTTCATCGTCGGTTTCGGGCTGTACGGCAGATAACCGACGATCGACTCGTACGCCGAGGTCATCCCCTCGCAGGTGCGCAGGGTCTCCAGGGTCCGCACCAGCGGATGGTCGACCAGGATCGCGTCTTTCCTCTCGGTCCGCTTCGGCGCGATGACCGTGTGCTCGATGCGCAGGGATCGGGCGATCCGCCGCGCGATGATCACATCGGGGTGATCGTCCAGGCCGTTGGTGGTGGCCCTGAACGGGATCCGCGCGGCGTGCAGGAGCGCCGCCATCAACCGGCTGTCCCGGCCTCCGGTGAGCGCCAGGTTGACCGGTTCGGTCGCGTTCCGCACCGGTTCGACGGCCGCGAGCAGCGCGCTCGCGAGCGTCTCGACCCCGGCGCGTTTCAGGCGGGCACCCTCCGGTACGGCTTCCGCCCGCGGCAGCGCCTCCGTCCTGATGACCCGGCTTCCGTCGCGTACCAGCAGCTCGGACGAGGGCGGCAGCGCCGAGACACCGTCGAACGGCGTCTCGTCGGACAGGAAGTAGCCTTGGCGGATCATGGACTGGAGTCCCGGCGCGTTCCACCGGACGCCTCCACGCGTGGCCAGGCGGACCTGCAGCGCCCGGCTGCCGACGACGTGAACCTCGTCGTTCTCCGCGTAGAAGACGGGACAGGCCCGGGTGACGGTCGTCATCGCGGACAGCTCTCCGGCCCCCGCCCGGAACACGGCGAAGCAGCCTCCGAGCGTGTCCGCGTGTTCTCCGGCGAGCAGCCTCGCCCCGTCCGCGGGATCGGCCAGGTAGCCGTTCACGCCGACGGCGTGCCCGTTCGCCTCGATGAGCAGCCCGGGGTCCCGGTGCGCGTCGCCCTCGTTGGACCAGGCCAGCAGAACCACGTCCGGCCCCCGCCAGACGGCGGAGGTCACGGTGTCCGCCGGCACCGGAAACACGTCCTCGACGGCGTTTCTGGCTTGTGCCACCAGCACCTCCGGAACACCCGAACCAGTGCGTTTCGCAATCAATCCCAGATAGACGCGCATGGCATGGGATGGTCCCACAGCATTCCGCGTCGTACATCCCGCCCTCGGGCCCGCCGTCGACGGCGGGCCCGAGGGCGCGGTCCGTGGGCGACCCGAACCGGACGCGATCGGGAGCGGGCGGCGGCTCCCCGGCCGTGACGGTCCCGCCGGGCGGCTACGTCCCGCGGACGATCCCCGGCTCCGCGGCCCCGGCCAGGAGTTTCGCGACCGCGTCACCGACCTCGGCCGGCTCCCACCGGCCTCCCCGGTCGACGCGTGGCCCGTGCCGCCAGCCGTCGGCGAGCGAGACGACGCCGCCCTCGACCTCGAACACCCGCCCCGTGACGTGGGCGGACTCGGCAGAGCCCAGCCAGGCCACCAGCGGCGCCACATTGGCCGGGTCCGCGGCGTCGAACCCGCCCTCGGGCCCGTCCGTCCCGGCGGCGAAGACCTCCTCGGTCATCCGGGTGCGGGCGACCGGGGCGATCGCGTTCACCGTGACGCCGTAGGGGCCGAGCTCGGCGGCGGCCACCTGGGTGAGTCCCGCGACCCCCGCCTTCGCGGCGGAGTGGTTGCCCTGCCCGACGCCGCCGAACAGCCCGGTCCCGCAGGTGGTGTTGATCACGCGAGCGTCCACGACCCGGCCCGACCTCGACCGCTCCCGCCAGTGCGCCCCGGCGTGGCGCAGCGGCAGGAAGTGGCCCTTGAGGTGCACCCGGATCACCTCGTCCCACTCCTGCTCGGTCATCGAGACCAGCGTCCGGTCGCGGGTGAACCCGGCGTTGTTCACCAGCACGTCGAGCCGTCCGTAGGCGCTCAGCGCCATCTTGACCAGCCGCGCGGCGCCGCCCCAGTCGGCGACGTCGTCGCTGTTGGCCACCGCCTGGCCGCCCAGGTCCCGGATCTCCTCGACCACCTCCAGAGCGGGACCGCCGGACCGTCCGGAACCGTCGCGTCCGGTGCCGAGGTCGTTGACCACGACCTTCGCCCCCTGCCGGGCGAACTCCAGCGCGTGTTCCCGCCCGATGCCCCGTCCCGCCCCGGTCACGATCGCCACGCGCCCATCGCAGATCCCGCTCATGACAAGGTCCCTTTCGCCGTGATCATGCAAAGCTTCCCGGCTGTTCACCTGTCATGTCCAGATGCGATCCGCCGCCGGCGAAACCTTCTCCGCACCGGCCCGAACGTACGGCGCCCACCCGACGGCGGGACGAGCCGGGACCGGGCATAGCCGGGCATAGCCGGGCAAGGCAGGGGTCGCGCGGGGCGAGAGGAGGCGGGACGAAGACGGGGTGCCCGTCCCTACCGGGCCTCAGGGCTGGGTGTCACCGGCGAGGAGCTCGGCGGCGGCCTGGCCGCAGACGCGAGAGGCCCCGTGGGTGGCGATGTGAACCGCGCCGAGGTCGGAACGGTTCGGCAGCCCCATCTCGACCACGACGGTGTCCGGACGGGCTGCCAGCAGGTGGCTCAGCGCGTCCATCTGCCACACGTGGCGGTGGGCGTCGCGGACGACGGTGACCAGGGGACGGTCGGCCGCCGCCGCGAGCGCGGCCTCGATCGCGCTTCCGGTGGCCGCCGAGGCGTCCAGCCGGGTCACCGTGGTGCCGGGGAGGAGCTTGCCGAGCGGCTCGCCGACGCCCCAGGGGGTGCTCTTCTCGATGGCGAGGTTCATCTCGGGCGCCAGTTCGACCACGTGGGGCGGGGCGAGCAGGGGAAGGACCACGTCCGCCGACCGGCGGGTGACCCGCAGGGTACGGCGGGCCGCGGTCAGGCCGATCGCGACGTCGCCGGGGCGGGCGGGCGCGGAGGGCCCGCGCACGGCGGACGCGCTCCAGAGGGCGAGCTCGCAGACCCTCCGGGCGGCGTCGGCCAGCCGTTCCTCCGGAAGCCGTCCTTCGAGCACGGCGTCCACGATGGCGTCGCGGATCGCGACGGCGGTGTGCTCGTCGGCGTGCTCGCCGCCCACGCAGATCGCGTCGGCGCCCGCCGCGATGGCCCGCGCCGAGGCGCCGCCGATGCCGTAGGGGCCGGAGACCGCCGTCATCTCGATGCCGTCGGTGACGATGACGCCCTCGAAACCCAGCTCGACCCTGAGGAGGTCGTGCAGCACTCCGCGGCTGAGCGTGGCGGGCATCGCGTCGTCGAAGGCGGGGACCAGCAGGTGCCCGGTCATGACCATGCGCACCCCCTCGGCGATGGCGGCGCGGAAGGGTCGCAGTGCCACCTCGTGGAGTTCCTCGGCGCCGGCGGCGACCAGGGGGACGCCGTGGTGGGAGTCGACGGAGGTGTCGCCGTGCCCGGGGAAGTGCTTGGCGCAGGCGGCGACGCCGGCGGACTGCAGGCCCCGGATCCAGGCCGCGGTGTGCCTGGAGACCAGATCGGCGTCCGCGCCGAAGGAGCGCAGGCCGATGACCGGGTTATCCGGATTGGAATTGACGTCGGCCGAGGGCGCGAAGTTGAGGTTGACCCCCACCAGCGCGAGGTCACGGCCGAGATCCCTGGCGATCTCCTCGGTGAGTTCGAGGTCGTCCACCACTCCGAGGGCGAAGCTGCCCGGCCGGGTGCTTCCCGCGGCGGCCTCCAGCCGCGTGACCTCACCCGATTCCTCGTCGATGCCGACGAGGACCTGTGGGTTCTCCGCGCGGAGCGCCGCCGTGAGCTCGGCGACCTGGGAAGGAGTCGCGATGTTCCTGGAGAAGAGCACCACACCGCTCATTCCGTCGGCCAGACGCCGGCGGATCCAGTCGGGCGGGGTCTTTCCCACGAACCCGGGAAGAACAACCGTGTCCGCCAGACGAAGCAGCTCTTGGCCGCGCTTCATGCACCCTCCTCCGCCTCACGGCCGGTCGGCACCTCATGCCGAAGACGCGCGGACACCGTGTTGTTCGGGCACCTCCGAAAGAAAGCGCTCCCAGAGGTCTGGGCGCTAATCTAATAGGAAACTTTCCTAATTGCTAGTGTGCTGACCATGGGCCTTTGACTCCGGGCCTGCGGATCGCCGAGACCCTCGCGCGGCAGGGGAGGCGAGACCGCGCCCTTCGGACACCTCCGCGGCACGGTCGCGGCCGGGGCCGTCCGCCCGGGAGACGACGGTCGCCGATCTCGACCCTCCGCGCCCCGGAGGCCCCCTGTAGAGGGCGAAGACCCTCCACGGCCGGCAGGGGCTCACGAGGCCCGGGAACCGGTCGCGTACGGACGATTTCGCGGGAGGAAAGCGGCGGGCCGTTCGGTGAGGAAAGAACCGGAACCGTTCAGGTCGTACGACCTCCGCGTAAAGCTCAGCCAAGAAAGGGATTTATAGCTATATAGAGCTATAAAATGGCCATCAGGTGAGTCCGTTGAACTATCGAGACCTGAAAACCGAGAGACCCGAACCCGGCGAGAGCCCGAAGGAACGCGTCGACCGGGAACTGAACGAACTCCTGCAGGGCTTGCGCGTCTCCGCCACCGGAGTCCAGGTTCTGTTCGCCTTCCTGCTCGTCCTTCCGTTCCAGAGCAGGTTTTCCGAGATGGGCCCGCTCGGCCACCGCCTCTTCTTCGTGGCCCTGCTCAGCGGCGCCCTGGCCTCGGTGTGCTTCATCGCCCCCGCGGCCCAGCACCGCCTGCTGTTCCGAACCTCGCTGAAGGAGAAGATGCTCCGCCGGGCCAACCGGATCGGCATCGTCGGCCTGATCTTCCTGATGGTGTCGATGGCCACCGCGGTCGCACTGGTCGTCGAGACCGTCATCGACGACGTCGCCGCAGTGATCTTCAGCGGCGTGGTGGCCCTGACCGCCGCCTGGCTGTGGCTCCTGCAGCCGATCATCGACCTCCACCGTCTCCGCACCTCCCGCGGCGGACGACCCTCCCGCTGACGGGCCCGCGAGTTCTGGCCTCCGCGTCCGGCGACACCCTTAGCAAGCGCTTGGTTACACCCAAAGCCGGGCATGAGCTGGAACGTTTATGTGAACAAGCGATTGCGCAAGGGCTCATAATGGAGGACGTGAACACGCGAAAGAACTCCGGCGCGACCGCGACCCCGGTCAAGCGCCAGGGCGCGGCGAAACGCGCGACCTCATCGGGCCCGGCCTCAGAGCGTCGCGACCACCTCGTCAGGCTCGCCGCCGAGCTCTTCGCCCGGAAGGGCTTCCAGGCGACCACCGTCCGCGAGATCGCGGAGGAGGCGGGCATCCTGTCCGGAAGCCTGTACCACCACTTCGACTCCAAGGAGACGATCGTCGACGAGGTGCTCACCACCTTCCTCGACGACCTCGTCGGCCGCTACCGCGCCGCCCTGGATCAGGACGGCGACCCCCGCACGATCCTCTCAGAAATGGTGCGCATCGGGTTCAGCACCCTCGAACCACACCGCGCGGCGATCACGGTCATGCAGAACGACTGGAGTTACCTGCGCTCCCTGCCCGGCGACCGTTTCGACTATCTGGTCAGAGCCGAGGACGAGGTCGAGCGCATGTGGGTCGAGCAGATCAAGCGGGGCCAGGCCGCCGGCCAGCTCCGCGCCGACGTCGATCCCAAGCTCACCTACCGCATGATCCGCGACACGATCTGGGTGGCGGTGCGGTGGTTCCGCCCGGGTGGCCGCCTCAACACCACCGGCCTCGCCGAGCACTACATCACCGTCCTGTTCGACGGCGTGGCGACCGGCGAGCGGAGCAGCCACAGCGGATGACGCCTTTCCAGAAGGCGGTGCGAATGGCGCTCGCCGACGCCGCCGATCCCGCCAAGGCTCAGGCGATGCAGGCCTACATGAAGTCCGAGATGCCCTTCCTCGGCGTGCAGGCCACTCCTCGCCGCGCCGCCCTGAAGAGGGCCTTCCTCGAGCACCCCATCGAGACGGCGCCCGAATGGCGCAAGGCGACCCTGGCCCTGTGGCGGGAGGCCGAATACCGCGAGGAGCGCTACGCGGCGATCGAGCTGACCGGTTTCCGGACGTACCGGAGCTTCCAGACGCTCTACGCGCTTCCGATGTACGAAGAGATGATCGTCAGCGGAGCGTGGTGGGACTATGTCGACGACCTCGCCATCCGCCGCGTCGGGGGCCTTCTGGCCGCCTTCCCCGACACCATGCGCTCGCTCATGCTCGACTGGGCCCACGGTGACGACCTCTGGAAGCGCCGTACGGCCATCCTGTCCCAGAACAGGTTCAAGACCGCCACCGACACCGGGCTGCTCTACGCCTGCATCGAGCCGAGCCTGTCCGACAACGACTTCTTCGCCCGCAAGGCGATCGGCTGGGCCCTGCGCGAATACGCCAAGACCAACCCCGGCGAGGTCGTGCGCTACGTCGACCACATGGGCATCACCGGCCTGAGCCGCCGCGAGGCCCTCAAGAACATCCCGGAGAGCGGGGTCCGGCCCGCTCGCCGGGCCCTCGGAGACCCGGCCGGCTGATCGCGAAAGGGGCCCAGCGGACCTTCCAGGACGGGGTCGCCGTCCTTGAGGAGATCGGGCTACTTGAGCGCTCCGGCGGTCAGGCCCTTCTGGATCTGACTCTGGAAGAGCGTGTACACGATCAGCATCGGAAGGATGGCCATGCTGAGCGCGGCGAACAGGGCCGACCAGTCGGCGTCGTAGCCCGCGGCGGTGGAGATGTCGGCGATGCCCTGTGTGAGCACCCATTTATCCCTGTCGGAGGTCAGCAGGACGAGCGGGAGCTGGTACTGGTTCCACTGGCCCAGCACGTTGAAGACGGTCACGCTGACGATGCCCGGTTTGGCCATCGGGAGCATGATCTGGAAGAACACCCGCGTGTGCGAGGCCCCGTCCACGAAGGCCGCCTCGGCCACCGCCCCCGGCAGCGTCCTGAAGAACGCCGCCAGGAAGAAGACGGTGAAGGGCAGCGAGTAGGCGATGTAGACCAGGACCAGCCCGCCGTGCGTGTTCAGGCCGATGAACTGGCCGATCAGCGGAATCGTTCCCATGTTCTGCACGACGAAGAACAGCGGGGTCAGCGCCAGGTAGACCGGGAAGGCCAGCCCGGAGACGAACAGCAGGTAGATCGCGCGATTACCGCGGAACCTGTAGCGGGCCAGCACGTAGGCGGCCATCGAGCCGAACAGCATCGTGCCGAACGTGCTGAAGGCCACGACGACGATGCTGTTCACCATGTACTGGCCGATGTGCGCCTGTTCCCAGGCGCGACCCCAGTTGTCGAAGCGGAGGGAGGCCGGCAACGACCAGGCGTTGCCGAAGATCTCATCCTCGCTCTTCACCGACGCGAGGAAGGTCCACACGATCGGCACCGCCACCAGGACCGTCCAGATCAGCAGCGCGGTGTGGGTCAGGACCGACAGGGGCCCCAACCGCCTCCTGCGTTCCTCACGCGCGTACGCCCGGCTCTTGGAAATCGCCACCTCTGCCACTAGAACTCGATTCGTTCACGCCGCGACAGGCGCAGGGCCAGCGCCGCGAACCCGATGGTGAAAAAGAACAGCACCACGCCCATCGCGGAGGCGTAGCCGAACTTGAAGTACTGGAAGGCGTTGCGGTAGATCTCCGCCGCCATCACCGTCGTGGAGTGGTCGGGACCGCCCTGCTCCGCCGTCATCACCCACACGATGGCGAAGACGTCCAGCGCCGCGATGCCGAGATAGACCCAGCCGACCTGGATCGTGTCCCAGAGCAGGGGCAGCGTGACCCTGAAGAACAGCTGCGCTCCCCCGGCGCCGTCGATCGACGCCGCCTCGAACAGGTCGCGCGGGATGGAGGCGATGCCCGCCGAGAAGAGCACCACGTAGAACCCGACCGCCTGCCAGACCAGCACGCCGAGAATCGACCAGAACGCGACGTCGGTGTCGGACAGGAAGCCGATCGGCTCAAGCCCGAGGGCGATCAGCGGCGCGTTGAGCATGCCGCTCTTGTCGGGCCTGAACACCTGCTGGAACAGGACCGCGACCACGGCGATGGCCAGCACCTGGGGGAAGAAGAACACCACCCGGTAGAACTTCGACCCCCAGATGCCCCCGGTACCGCCCCGCCCGCCCGCGTTGAGCAGGAAGGCGAAGAAGAGCGCGATCACAAGGGTGAGCAGCGGCATCAGGATCAGCAGGAGCAGGTTGTGACCGACCGCCCCCCAGAAGATCCCGTCGCCCAGGAGTCTCTGGAAGTTCTCCGTACCCACGAACCGCGGGCTGGCGCTCACTCCGCGCCAGTCGGTGAACGCGATGTAGAACGCCTGCGCGTAGGGGGCGATCACGTAGATCACGTAGAGCGCCACCGGGATCACGAGGAACCCGGCGACGAACCGCATCCTGCCGTAGTTCATGTGACTTACCGTTCCTCGTCCGACCCGCTCGCGCGGTTCGTCGTCGTCACCCCGTGAACCTCCCGCCCGCCGTCACCTCGCGAACCTCTCATCCGGCGCCACCCGGCGGACCGCTCACTCGCCGTCACCTCGTGAACTTCTTCACCGAGGAGTCGCTCTTGATCGAGTCGGCCTTCTTCTGCGCGCGGTCCATCCACTCGTCGACGGTCAGCTTGCCGCTCATCAGCTGCCCGGACGCGGCGGCCACCTCGTCGTGCATCTCGACGTACCACTTGCGGAACAGGAACCAGACGGCGTTGTCGCCCGCCGCGGTCAGGGCGTCCGAGGCGCTCTTCAGGCCCGGCTTGAGCGTGAGTCCCTCACCCGCGTTCTTGACGATGGTGAGCGTGGAGACCATCTCCATGAACTTGCCCGCGCCCTCCTTGGAGAGCATCGCCCGCATGTACTCCAGGCCCGCCCGGGGGTTGCCCGACTTGGACGGCACGACGTACTCCTCGCCCGGCTGGATGTGCATCGTGCCGTACGGCAGGGCGTCGGAGGGACCGAAGTCCGGCAGCGGGAACACCGCGTAGCCGAAGTCGGCCGGGGTGGAGTCCTTCTGCTCGTTCTCCAGCCAGGAGCCGCAGGGCAGCATGGCGACCTCGCCCTTGTTGTGCGCGAGCTGCGTCTGGATGTGGTCGAGGCCGGCGGTGCCCTGCATCAGGTAGTCGGCGCCGAGCTGGGCGAAGGCCGTCGCGGCCTGCTTGACCGGCTCGGCCTTCCAGGCGCCGTCCTCCAGGTTGTCGATGTTCTTCAGCACGTCCTTGCCGCCGATCTTCGCGGCGAGCGTCAGGATGGCCTCGTAGATGTAGAACGGGTGCTTGCCCGCGTAGGTGAACGGCGCCGTCTTGCCCGACTTCTTGATCGTCTCGCACAGGGCGATGAAGTCGGTCCAGGTCTTGGGGACCTGCCAGCCCTCCTCGGTGAAGAGCTTCTGCGAGTACCAGATGCCCCAGACGGTGTTGGCGTAGGGGAGGACGTACGGCTTGCCGTCGTAGCTGCCGAACGTGATTGCGGCCGGGTCGATCGTGTCGCGCACCTTGACGGCGGGGTCGTCCCAGCTCGGCGCGTCGTACAGGAGCGTGAGGTCGGTGAGCTGGTCGTCCTGGACCAGGGCTCCGAAGTCCATCGCGTTGGCGCCCGAGTTGTTGATGAACTCCGGCGGGTTGCCACCGGCGAAGCGCGGCTGAAGGGTCTTGGCGACCTCCTTGGTCGCGTTGTGCTTGATCTCCAGGGCGGGATGCTTCGCCTTCAGCAACGGCTCGTGGATGTCCTTGGCGTAGGCGTCGCCGAACCCTCCGTCGAAGACCCAGATCTCCAGTGGCTTGTTCTCGGCGAATCCGAGCGGGTTGGCCGCACTGGTGGCGCCCACGGCGGGCGCGGAGGAGGCGCCGCCGCCTCCTCCGACGGGACTGGCGCACGCGGACAGGGCGGGCAGGGCGATCCCGGCCAGGACCGCGCTGCGCAGGAGCTCACGCCTGGATAACTGGGTCATGCTTCCTCCTGGAGGGGGTGGTTAGGCACCTCGCCGGATCCTTCCGGCATAGCGGTTCTCAAGAGCCCGGTTGTGCTCGTCGCCGCCGATCACGTTGGCGGACCGGTAGATCGGCGGCGTCTGGCCCTCCTCGATGAGGCCGCGCACCACCTCTGCCACGACCATCTGCGCCAGCAGCGCCGAGGTGATCGTGGAGACCGCGCCGAACGAGCCGCCGTCCGGGAGCGGCAGGACCGCGTCGCCGTACGGGGCGCCGTTGTCGAGCACGACGTCGGCGAGGTCGAGCAGCTTGCGGCCCGAGGGATGGCGGGAGGTCATCGCGGTGCTGTGCTGGACGGAGGTCAGGGCGATCAGGTCGTGCCCCTTCTCCTTGACGATGGAGGCCAGCTCCACCACCGAACCGTTCACCCCCGAGCTGGAGATCAGCACGAACACGTCCTGCCGCTGGACCGGGGCCAGGTCGTAGATCTTCTGGGCGATCGTGGGGTCGCGCTCCAGCTCGGCCCCGTTTCCGAGGACGGTCACCGGCGCCCCGCCGTACAGGACGACGTCGCGCAGCGCGAGCCGGTTGCTGGGGACCAGCCCGCCCGCGCGCCCGGCGATCTCCATCGCGATCGCCTCGGAGTGCCCCGAGCCGAAGGCCTGGATCACCCCGCCGTCCCGCAGTGATCCGATCATCAACGCGGCCGCCTGTTTGACCGCGGTCCCCTGCGTCTGGACGACCTCGTCCATCAGGGCTCTCACTTCATGGACGTAGTCACCGGCTCCGATGTCCACGATCAGCTCCTCTCCACGCGGTGGCTCTCCAGTGCCCGGATCGTCCGCTCGAACGCCTCGTTGGTCTTCTCGTAGGTGCGTTGCGCGACCGCGACGTAGACGGCGTCGAGGACGAAGAGCTGGGAGTGGACGGCCGCCAGGCCGCCCAGTCTGAAGGTGGTCTCGCGGCTGGCGGTGGTCAGCACCAGATCGGCCAGCTCCGCCAGCGAGGACCGGGCGAAGGAGGTGACCGCGACGGTCAGCGCGCCCCGGTCTCCGGCCTCGGCGAGCGACTCCAGGACCTCCCGGGTGCGCCCCTGGTGGGAGATCCCGATCGCGACGTCGCCCTCGTCGAGCAGCGCGGCGTCGGCGAGCGCCTCGTGCGCGTCGGCGTGGCTCCAGCAGGGAACCCGGATCCGGCGGAGCCGTCCGCCCATCATGGAGGCCACCGCCCCGCTGGTGGAGACCCCGAAGATCAGGACCCGCCGCGCCACGACCATCGCGTCGGCGACCTTGGCGACGGTGTCCGCGTCGAGCTGGACCGCGGTCTCCTGGATGAGCCGGGAGTCCGCGGCGGCCATCACGCCGATCGCCGCGTCGAGCGGATCGGTCGGACCGATCTCGTGGCCCACCCCCGCGTCCCAGTTGGCCTGCGCGGCGCGCCCGTTCTCCGTCGCCAGCGCGACCCGCAGCCCGGCGTACCCGGCGAAGCCGAACACCCGGCAGAAACGGGTGACCGTGGCGGGTGAGCTGCCGCTCCGCTCGGCGAGCGTGATGATCGTGGACCGGGCGGCCTCCGCCGGGTCGGCCAGGATGGCCTCGCCGACTCGGCGGAGCGCCTCCGGCAGGCCGGGCGTCTCGGTCTGGATGCGCCCGAGGGCTCCTGCTGCCACAGGCATTCCTTTCACCCGATAAGCGAATGGGTGAAAATTATTCTTAACTTCGGCCGCCGTCAAGACGCAAACACAACGTCCTCCCATTTGACCGGCAACGCGCCGCATATGGTGCGCGATAGAGTTTGACCCGGTTCACCGTCACGCGTTAGGTGCCCATGCTCGATCAGCGACTTCAGCCCGTCCCGCCGTACACCGCACTCGTCTTCGACTGCGACGGCACCCTCGTCGACACCTCCTCCGCCAACGAGAGCGCCTGGCGGACGGCTCTGGCCACCTGGCGGGTCGAACTGGATCCGGCCTGGTACCGCGCCCGCACCGGCCTGTCCGCCGACCGCCTGCTGGCCGAGCTGGAGACCGAGACCGGCACCGAACTCGACTATCGGGCGGTTCAGGCCGCGGCACTGGACGCCTACCAGTGGCTGATCCACACCGTCACCCCGCACCGGCAGGTCAGCGCGATCGCCGAGGCCCACCGGGGCCGGGTGCCGATGGCGGTGGCCTCGGGAGGGTCCCGTCAGTCGGTGGAGGAGACCCTGCGCGTCACCGGCCTGCTCCCGCTCTTCGACACCGTGGTGACGAGAGACGACGTGCGGTACGGCAAGCCCGCCCCGGACGTCTACCTGCTCGCCGCCCGGCTCCTGGGCGTCGCCCCGCACGCCTGCGTCGCCTACGAGGACACCGACGAGGGAGTGGGCGCCGCGCTCGCCGCCGGCATGACCGTCATCGACGTCCGCCCCTCACTCCAGGGAAGAACGTGAACGGGGTCCGTCCAGGCCGATGATCGTCTAGCATCTCCACTGCGTCTGAGCAATCAGACAAAAAAGGAGAATGTCATGACCGAGGAGCAGTTACCCCCGGGAGTCGACCCCACGATCCCGAGCGTGGCGCGCATGTACGACTACTACCTCGGCGGCAAGGACCATTTCGCCTCCGACCGCGCCGCGGCCGAGGAGTTCATCGAGGTCGTCCCGGGCATCCGGATGATGGCGCGGGCCAACCGCGACTTCCTCCGCAAGGCGGTGACCGAGCTCGCCGGCCAGGGCATCCGCCAGTTCCTCGACATCGGCTCGGGGCTGCCCACCCAGGAGAACGTCCATCAGGTCGTGCACCGGATCATCCCCGACGCGCAGGTCACCTATGTGGACAACGACCCGATCGTCCTGGCCCACGGCCGGGCCCTGCTGATCGACAACCCCCACACCACCGTGGTCCAGGCGGACATGCGCGAGCCGAAGGCCCTGCTCGACCACCCCGAGGTGCGGGCGACCATCGACTTCGACCGGCCGGTGGCCCTGATCCTGCTGGCGATGCTGCACTTCGTCCCCAAGGACGACGACGCCGAGACCATCGTCGCCGCGGTGCGTGAGACGCTGTCGCCGGGCAGCCATCTGGTGCTGTCCCACGGCTTCGCCGGCCACGCCGGCCAGGAGACGCACGACAGGGCGCAGCAGGTCTACAGCTCCACCGCCACCGGCTCGCTCACCTCGCGCGGCCCCGCCCAGATCGCGGCCTACCTGGACGGGCTCGACGTGCTGCCCCCCGGGATCGTCCCGGTCGAGGCCTGGCGACCGGAGTTCGACGAGGACGTCACGATCGACTTCAACCAGCCGAGCATCCTCGGAGCCGTGGCCCGGGTCCCCTAGCGTCCGGCCGCCCATCGCGTCCATCCGCCAGGTGATCGCCGCCGTCGGCCCGCGAACGACCAGCTCACAGCCCCAGAACACCGTTGTGCGTTATTTTCACGGAGCTTTCACCTGCCCGAACGGCCCTGGGTAACATCCTGTTCACATACGGGCAACAGACGCGAAATCGCGACTTGCGACTCTTGCTGTGCAGCAGCCCCTCCCTTCGCAAGGACTCCGTAGATGAGCTTCAAGGCTGAATACATCTGGATCGACGGCACCAAGCCGACCGCCAAGCTTCGTTCGAAGACCAGGATCCTGGCCGACGGTGAGGAGCTCCCGATCTGGGGCTTCGACGGATCCAGCACCAACCAGGCCGACGGCTCCTCCTCGGACCGTGTGCTCAAGCCGGTCTTCACCTGCCCGGACCCGATCCGCGGCGGCAGCAACGTGCTGGTGCTGTGCGAGGTGCTCGACACCGACATGACCCCGCACGCCAGCAACACCCGCGCCGCTCTCGTCGAGGTCGCCGAGAAGTTCGCCGACCAGGAGTCGTGGTTCGGCATCGAGCAGGAATACACCTTCTTCAAGGAGGGCCGCCCGCTCGGCTTCCCGAGCGGCGGCTTCCCCGCCCCGCAGGGTGGTTACTACTGCGGCGTCGGCGCCGACGAGGTCTTCGGCCGCGAGATCGTCGAAAAGCACCTCGACTACTGCCTGGCGGCCGGTCTGGCGATCTCCGGCATCAACGCCGAGGTCATGCCCGGCCAGTGGGAGTTCCAGGTTGGCCCGGCGAGCCCGCTGGACGTCTCCGACCACATGTGGATCGCTCGCTGGCTGCTCTACCGCACCGCCGAGGACTTCAACGTCGCCGCCACGCTTGACGCCAAGCCGGTGAAGGGCGACTGGAACGGCGCCGGCGCGCACACCAACTTCTCCACCAAGGCGATGCGCGAGAGCTACGACCCGATCATCACCGCCTGCGAGGCCCTGGCCGCCAACGCCGCCGAGCACGTCAAGTCCTACGGCGCCGGCATCGAGGACCGCCTGACCGGCCAGCACGAGACCGCCCCCTGGAGCGAGTTCAGCTACGGCGTCTCCGACCGCGGCGCCTCGGTCCGCATCCCGTGGCAGGTCGAGGTCGAGAAGAAGGGCTACATCGAGGACCGTCGCCCGAACGCCAACGTCGACCCCTACCTGGTGACCCGTCTCATCGTGGACACCTGCTGCACCGCCCTGGCGAAGGCCGGTCAGGTCTGACCCACCCCACGGCGAGGCCCTGCGCGAGGCCGCGAACATCCTGCCGGGGGTGTTCGCGGCCTTTCGCGCTCCTATCGTCTGAGTTCACGTCTATTGAACCTGATTCGGTTTATGCGAAAACCGGAAAACGCCAGGCTCGACCGACCACCGCATCGATCTTCACGTCCCGAAGAGGCTTCTCACCTGCCGCTATCGGGGCGGGCGACCTCCGGCCCGGCCTGTTCGGCGGAATCAACCGCGGCGGGGAAGCGATTTCCAGCCGGATGACCAGGACATCTCTCACCGTTCTTGGCGGCGCGTTCACGGCCCGCGACCTGATATGACGCAAATTAAGTCAAATCAGGTGCTTTAGGACAGCACTAAACAGCTACCGCGAGCCGTACCATAACTGCGATGCGGGACGTGGTGGAGCAGTTGCAGCGCCTGGGCATGTCGGGTTACGAGGCCAAGGCCTACATCACCCTGGTCGGCGCCGGAAAGCCACTCAACGGCTACGAGGTCGCCAAACGTTCCGGCGTGCCGCGCAGCACGGTCTACGAGACGCTGGGCAAGCTGGTGTCCAAGGGCGCCGCCTACGAGCTGCACGGCTCCGACGACGCCACCGACTACCTGCCGCTGCCGCCCAGATCGCTGCTGGAGCGCATGCGCCGGGAGTTCGACGACTCGGTCGAGTCCCTGGAGTCCTCGCTTCCCACGATCATGGCGCCGCCCGAGGCCCACCTGACCCACAACCTCAAGGACGCGAGGGCCCTGCTCACCCGGGCCGAGGACGTGGTGGCCGGATCACGAACCGACCTGTTCCTGTCGATCTGGCCGCAGGAGATGGAGCGGCTGTCCCCCCTGGCCAAGCGGGCGGTCGAGCGCGGGGTCGACACCTCGGTGATGCACTTCGGACCCACCGCGGACCCGGTCGGGCACCTGTACGAGCACCGGTTCCCTCCCCCCGCGGTAGCCCTGGAGAGCCTGGGCTACCGCCTCCTGGTCATCGTCGGCGACCGGCGGGAGACCCTGATCGGCGGGTTCGTGGACGACTCCGCCTGGGGCGTCTACACCGAGGATCCGGCCGTGGTCATGATGGCGGCGGAATACATCAGGAACGACATCGCCATGGAGATCATCGCCGACCGGGTCGGGCACGACTCTTTACGCGAGATCTGGGCCGCCGACCCCGAGCTCAGGCGCCTGCGCACCGGCCACGGCCGCCCGGCCGCCCTTCTCCGTGCCGTCGGGGGGCCGGATCTTAACCTGCCGCTCACCTACTGATGGCAGGATTGCTGGAAAATAGATATGACATTCTTCGAGGGAGATTGTCGCCATTTTGGGGGAGACAGCGTATGGATAAGCCGGTCATCATGACGATCGACGATGATCCGGGCGTCTCGCGTTCCGTGGCACGCGATCTCCGGCGCCGCTATGGACAGTCCTATCGCGTCGTCCGGGCCGACACCGCTGCCGACGGGATCGCGAGCGTCCGTGAGCTGCGGTTGCGTGGCGACGACATCGCGGCGTTCCTCGCCGACTACCGCATGCCGCAGATGAACGGCGTGGAGTTCCTGGAGCAGGCCATGGACCTGTATCCGTACGCCCGCCGCGTTCTGCTCACCGCCTACGCCGACACCGAGGCCGCGATCCAGGCGATCAACGTGGTGGACCTCGATCACTACCTGCTGAAGCCGTGGGACCCGCCGGAGGAGAAGTTCTACCCCGTGCTGGACGCCCAGCTCGAAGCCTGGCAGCGGACGGATCGGCGCGAGACCGACGAGCTGCGGGTGGTGGGCGCTCGCTGGTCGTCACGGTCCTACAAGGTCCGTGACTTCCTGGCCCGCAACCAGGTGCCCTACCGCTGGCTGCTGGCCGACACCCCCGAGGGCGGCGAGCTGCTCGCCGCTGCCGGCGAGGTGAGCGACATCAGCCCGGCCAAGCTGCCGCTGGTCATCACCGCGGAGGGCAGGAAGCTCGTCGCGCCGAACACCTCCGAGCTGGCCGAGGCCGTCGGCCTGTCCACCGCTCCGGCCACCGACTTCTACGACCTGATCGTCATCGGCGGCGGCCCCAGCGGGCTGGGCGCGGCGGTCTACGGCGCCTCCGAGGGGCTGAGCACCGTGATGGTCGAGCAGCACGCCTCGGGTGGGCAGGCCGGTCAGAGCTCCCGCATCGAGAACTACCTGGGCTTCCCCGACGGCGTCTCCGGCTCCCAGCTCGCCGACCGCGCCCGCCGCCAGGCCCTGAAGTTCGGCGCGGAGCTGCTCACCGCCCGCAAGGTCACCAGCCTGGAGGTCAAGGGCCAGACCAAGGTGGTCGGTTTCGCCGACGGCGGCAGCATCGCCGCGCACACCGTCATCCTGGCCACCGGCGTCTCCTACCGGAGGCTGAACGCCCCCGGTCTCGACGACTTCATCGGCAGCGGCTGCTACTACGGAGCGGCCATGATCGAGGCGTCCGAGTGCCGCGACCGCGAGGTCTACATCGTCGGCGCGGCCAACTCCGCCGGACAGGGCGCGGTCTACCTGTCGGGGTTCGCCAGCAAGGTGCACCTGATCGTCAGGAGCGACGGGCTGGAGAGGACCATGTCGCACTACCTGATCGAGCAGATCGCGCAGATCCCGAACATCGAGGTGCACACCGAGACCCAGGTGATCGGCGCGGAGGGCGAGGGGCACCTGCAGCAGATCACGCTGAAGGGCCCGAACGGCGAGCAGACGAGAGAGGCCGAGTGGCTGTTCGTCTTCATCGGCGCCCAGCCGTTCACCGACTGGCTCGGCGACACGGTCGAGCGCGACGCCAAGGGCTTCGTCCTCACCGGGCCCGACCTGACCGCCACGGAGAACCGCCCCCGCAACTGGCCGCTCCGGCGCGAGCCGTACCATCTGGAGACCAACGTGCCGGGCGTGTTCGCCGCCGGGGACGTCCGGGCCGACTCGATCAAGCGGGTCGCCTCGGCGGTCGGCGAGGGCGCGATGGCCGTGGCGCTCGTCCACCGCTACCTGGAGAAGACATGACGGAACAAGACAACGTCTCCGGCGGCCGGGTCGGCCAGGGGGGTCGCGCGATCGGCAAGGACGTGCTCAAGGGGCTGTTCCTCTTCGAGAAGCTCGACGACGAGAAGCTCGCGTTGCTCGCCGGTTACGGCACCGAGCAGGACTTCGACGCGGGCGAGCGGATCGTGAAGCAGGGCGACCCCGCCGAATTCTTCGTCGTCCTCATCGAGGGCGAGGTCATGATGACCGTCGAGACCCCCGCCGGGCCGATCGCGATGAGTCCCACCTCCCAGCCCGGGGTCTACGGCGGGGCCTTCTCCGCCTACCTGGAGGAGCGCTCGCCGCAGACCTACGCCCACTCGCTGCAGGCGACCAAGCCCTCACGGTTCTTCGTCCTCCCGGCCGAGATATACGGCCAGGTCATCAACGAGTGGTTCCCGATGGCGGTGCACCTGCTCGACGGCGCGCGCATCGGCGGGATGGCGCAGCGCGAGCTCATCGACCGGCGGCAGCGGCTGACCGCGCTCGGCACGATCACCGCCGGGCTCACCCACGAGCTCAACAACCCGGCGGCGGCGGCCGTACGGGCGGTGGGCGAGCTGCGGGACAAGGTGAAGTCGGCACGGGAGGAGCTCGCCGGCCTGATCGAGGCGGGCATCGAGCCCACCCGGCTGCGCACGCTGATCGACCTGCAGGAGAAGTGCACGAAGAGCGCCTCGGACGCCCCCGGACGATCCCCGCTGGAAATCTCCGACGCCGAGGACGAACTGTCCGACGCGCTGGAGGAGGCCGGGGTGGAGGACGCCTGGGAGCTCGCACCGCCGCTGGTGGGCGCGAGGTTCGCCCTCGGCGACCTGGACGACGTCCGCACCACGGTCGGGGAAGAGCACCTGAACGGCGCGATGCACTGGCTCGCCGACGCCACCGAGATCTCCCAGATGCTGAACGAGGTGACCGACGCGACCGAGCGGATCTCCTCGCTGATCGCCTCCGCCAAGCAGTACTCCCAGATGGACCGCACGCCGTACCAGACGGTGGACGTGCGGGAACTGCTGGACAGCACGCTCACCATGTTCCGGGGCAAGATCCCGCCGGGGATCAGCGTGGTCACCGACTACGACCCCGAGCTGCCGCCGATCCCCGCCTACGCCGGGGAGCTCAACCAGGTGTGGACGAACCTGATCCACAACGCCCTGGACGCGATGGCCGGCACCGGCAGGCTCACCGTCCGCACGGCCGTCGAACACGACACGGTCGCGCTGATCGAGATCGGCGACACCGGCCCCGGCGTGCCCGAGAGCCTGCGCGAGCGGATCTTCGAGCCGTTCTTCACCACCAAGTCGGTCGGCGAGGGCACGGGGCTGGGCCTGGACATCTCCTACCGCATCGTCGCCGGTCGTCACGGCGGTGACCTGCGGGTGGAATCGGAACCGGGGAACACCCGCTTCCAGGTACGGCTGCCGCTGGTCGAGGCGCCGGCAACCTGAGAAGGCCCCGCCGTCCGGTGGGCGGGACGGTTTCCCCGCCGGGGCTCACGCGTGGCGCGTGTGCGACCTGCGGGCCACGCCACCCCGGAGGGCGCTCCGCGTCCCGTCCGCGGGCGCCCTTTCCCGGCGCCCGCGGACGGGACGCGGACGTCAGCCGTGAACGCCGTCGATCATGCCCATCAGGCGGGCGAGGACCTTGCCGTCGGAGACGCGGACGCCGTCGTGCTCCCACTCGTTGGTCACCCAGGCCCGCACGTTGCCGACCCTGCGGGCGGTCTCCATGGACAACCCCTCGTCGACGTACATGTCGTCGTAGTAGACGGCGGCGGCCACCGGAACCCGGTTGGCGGCCAGCCGCACCGGATCGTAGAGATCCGGCCAGCCGGAGTCGGCGGCGATGATCTCGGCGGCGCCCTTGAAAGGACGGAGGGCCGCGATCTCGTCGAACATCCAGGGGTAGATCATCTCGCCGGTGGGCAGCAACGGCTCGGCGTCCTCGTGGAACTCCCCGGGCAGCAGCCGGTGGGCCGCCCACCCGGTGGCGGCGCCCTGGGCGTAGATCGACTCGTGCAGGACCGCGTAGAGGGGGTTGCCGACGAAGCCGGTGGCCATCATGACCTCGTACAGGAACAGGTCGGAGAGTTTCCCTCCGGTCCACGCCTCGTCGAGCACCCAGTGCAGGTATCCGGCTCCGTCGCTCATCCCCAGGCACATGCCCATGCTCTGCAGGCGGCGCACGGTCAGCAGGTCGCCGTCCGGAAGCAGGACCTTCTCGCGGCGCAGGTGGTCGGCGATCTCCTTCAGGCGTCCCGCGTCCGCGGGGTGGCGGGCGAAGTAGCGGTCCGCCTTGGCGCGGACCCGGGGATAGGTGCGGGAGTAGACGTCGGCGGCGGTGGCGTCGAGCCCGGCCAGGCCTCCGGTCACGTAACAGGCCTTGAGACCCTCGGGAGCCCGGGAGAGATAGGTCAGCGTGATGAACCCGCCGTAGCTCTGCCCGAGGGTCTCCCATGGGCGGTCACCGCAGAGCTCACGCCGGATCAGCTCGGCGTCGGCCACGATCGAGTCGGCGCGGAAACGCTTGAGGTGGGCGGCGCGCTCGGCGTCCGTGCCGGTCACCGTCTTGGCGGTGAGAGGAGTGCTGCGACCGGTCCCCCGCTGATCGAGCAGAAGCACCCGGTGGGTCTTCAGCGCGTGTCCCAGCCAGCCGGCGGCCTCGGTCGGCCTCGGTGACTTGCCGCCCGGACCGCCCTGCAGGAAGACCAGCCACGGCAGGTCCTCGCCCTGCCTGGCCGGATCCACCGCCTCCCTGGCGAAGACCTCGATCGTCGTACCGTCCGGATCGGCGTGGTCGAGGGGAACGGTGAACACGTGGTCGGTGAGCGCCACACCGGGCAGAAGGACAGTCACTTACGAGAACCTACCCGATTCCTCGGAACGGGCTTCGACCACGTTGACCGCGCGACAGGCCACGGGGACGAACGTCCGGAGAAGGCCGCGTCGGCTCACCGCCGCTCCCCGCGAGGAGTGGCGTACGAGAAGATCAGGCGAGGGAAGGCGGTCGGGTGCGACGCGCGGCCGAGATCATTCCCCTCGCATCTCCGCGAGGGCCGTCTCGAAGGCGTCCATCTGGAGTTCGACGCGGCTCAGGCCGGTCGACGGCAGCGTCGACAGCACGGTGCCGACCCCCGCCCGCTCACACGCCTCGATCACCTTGGGATCAGAGGGGATGGCCATCATCACCACCCGCACCCGCTTCCCCGCCTCCTCGGCGCGCCGGAACAGCTCCGGCACCCGCTCCAGGATGCCGGGTCCGTACGTCGGCAACCAGCCGTCGCCGTAGGCCAGCACGCGGTCGAACACCTTGGGCCCCATGCCGCCGACCAGCACCGGAGGGTACGGTCGCTGCGCCGGCTTCGGCCACGACCAGAGCGGATCGAACGACACGAACTCGCCGTGATACTCGGCTTCCTCGCGGGTCCAGATCTGCTGCATCGCCTCGACGTACTCCTTCATCAGCGCGAAACGGCGTGCCGGATCGACCCCGTGGTTGCGGATCTCGGGTTCGTTCCAGCCCGCTCCCACCCCGAACTCGAACCGCCCGCCCGTGAGGGCGTCGACGCTCGCCACCGACTTGGCGAGGCTGATCGGGTGGTGCTGGGGAATCAGGCAGATGCCGGTCCCCACCCGCAGTCGCGTCGTGGCCAGACCCGCGGCGGTGCACGAGACCAGGGGGTCATAGGTGTGCCAGTACTTGCGGGGCAGCGGGTGGCCCTCTCGCATGAGGGGCGCGCCCGCCTGGATGTGCGTGTGCTCGGCGAACAGGAGCATCGAATGACCCCGCTGCTCGACCACCTGGGCGACCCCGGCGGGATCAACTGCATCGTCTGTTGCGAAATAGCTGAAACCAGAGTCCATATCTCAACGTATCCCGACACGGTTCAGTCTTCCCGGGCGACACCCGGTTACGTGGCGGACGTGTCAGGCGCGGTCCCGCAGGATCCGCTCGGTGTCGGAGACGAGTTCGTCGAAGTAGTCCTTGGCGGGACGCGGGCGGGCGAGCGCGGCCGCCTGCCCCGACAGCAGGCTGGAATGGTCCGCCGTCCCGGCCCTGCGGATGGGCAGCATGAGCTTGTTGAGGAAGGGGTACGGCGGGACGTCGTCCTCGAACGCCGCCTCCTCCCGAACGAACCGGTTGGGAATCACCCGAAGGTGACGTCCGGAGAACAGCCGGGTGAGCACGGTGACCCTCGCCTCGGGGCCGCTCAGGATCGCCCTGTGCACCGGGCTCGCGCCGGCCTCGGCGGTCATCAGGAAGCCGGTTCCGATCTGCACGCCGTCCGCGCCGAGGGTGCGCGCCGCGGCGACGCCCCGGCCGTCGGCGATCCCGCCCGCCGCGACGACCGGAACGGAGACGGCGTCGGCCACCTGGGGCACGAGGGAGAACGTGCCGACGAGCGACTCACCGGCCGGGCGCAGGAACGAGCCCCGATGCCCACCGGCGTCGTTGCCGGAGGCGATGACGGCGTCCAGCCCCGCCGCCTCGAGCGCGACGGCCTCGTCAACCGTCGAGGCCGTGCCGATCGTCACGATCCCGCGCCCGCGCGCCTCCGCGATCACCCGCTCCGGCGGCACGCCCATGATGAAACTGATCACCGGAGGCTCCGCCGCCAGCAGCGCCTCGATCTGGGCGTCGAAGTCCTGGCCGAAAGGCTCGTCCAGGTTCGGCGGACTCACTCCGAGTTCCTCGTAGTACGGCCGGAGCCGCTCGACGTGCCTGGCGAGGTCATCGGGCCGGTCGCTCTCGCCGGGCTGAGGCACCCACAGGTTGACCGCGAACGGCCGGGCGGTGGCGGCCCGCAACTCCCCGACCACCTCAGTGATCTGCTCCGGCCCGAGGTTGTTCGCGCCGTACGAGCCCAGCCCGCCGCTCTCCGACACGACGGCGACGAGCGCGACCGTGGACAGTCCCCCGCCGAACGGGCCCAGGACGATCGGATGCTCGATGCCCAGCAGGTCTTCGAGCCGTCGTGTGCTCATGGTCGTCTCTCCCTCCCCTCCGCCGCGAGGTCGCGGCGGTCACAGGTCAACTCTGCCCCCGCCCGGATCACCTCGCACCCGCCCCCCGGAACCCGCGGACCGACCCCGGCCTGCGAGACGTCCGTTCCCATCACGGAGCCACAGCGACAAGCCGGAAGAGGGGGCGCGGGACGCGCGCCCTCCGATCGCCGCGCCGGCGGCAGGATCCAGGAGATGCCGTCGAGGACGCGGGGACCTCTGCCCATAAAAACCCTATATACCTACTGGCTATATTGCTAAATATCACTTTACGATCTACGTTGGGGCGGGTGACGACCGGCGTTCCCGCAACCCGCGACGGTGCGGCGTCCCCCCCTTGGCGACCGGCCGGCCCGCCACGTCACGCGCAACCACTTGATCGCTTCAAGCTTTCAATCATCCCAATGCTCAGGAGCACCATGAAGTCACCCATGGAAGCGCTTCGCGGGAGCGGCGACGAAGAACTCGACAGGCTTCTGGAGCAGTTCGGCCAAGAAGTCACCGGGCTCGAGGAACTTCAGGAACGCATCGCCGGAGTCCGCGGCCGAGGCGAGGCGGCGCGGGGACACGTCGCCGTCGAGGCGTCGCCGGCGGGCGCGCTCACAAGCCTCACGATCGATCCTCGCGCCATGCGGCTCGGCTCCGCCGAACTGGCCGCGGCCATCCTCCAGGCGGCCGGCGAAGCGGCCCGAGACGCTGAGAAACAGGTGAAAGAGCTGGTGAATCCCTACGTCGCCGATACCCTGCTCGAAACCGTCCTGCCGTCCCACGGCGAGTAGTGAGCGTCGTATGGCATGCTCCCCGCGCGATCGGTCACGTCGCATGACGGCCGCGAGCGCTCCCGGGGTCATCCGTTGAGCGTCAGTCCCGGACGCGTCTCGGTATACGGCTTCGGCACGCTGGGCCTGGCGGCGTTCGTCTTCAAAATGCTCGCGGTCGACTATCCGGACGGTGATCCGGCCCGCTCCCGCCAAGCGGGAGACGTCTGGGCACGGCTCGCCGACCGCCTTGAGAAGAACCCGGACACCACCTATCCGTTCGCCGAGGCGGTGTGGAAGAAGAACGGCGGCGACAGCGTGGAGGCGTTCAAGGAGGCGATGATCTCCAAGCTCTACCCGCGCCCTCCGGAAACGAGTTTCCCCGACAGGCTCGCCCTCGCCTGCCGGCGGAACAGCCAGGCCTGTTACGAGTACGCCGAAATCATCGAGACGGCGCAGCACGCGTACTGGACGGCGGCATGGGCTAATTTCGCCAGCTTCGTCTTCCTCACCACTTTTCCCTGGCAGGCCGGAGCGGCCGGCCAGCTGACGCAGTTCCTCATCCGGCGGGCGCAGGCGAAACTGCTCGCCAAGCTTCTCGAACACGCCACCGCGAAGATCGTGCTGAGCAAACTCACGGAATACACGATCGGCAGCACGTTCTTCGCCGTGGGAGACGTCGCGACGGTGGCCGGCGTCCGCGCCCTGCGAGGCGAGAACCCGGGTTCACTCGGCGACAACGGCACCAAGGCGCTGAAGGAGTTCGCTGCCTCGATCGCTTTCTACGGCGTGTCCGACGCGGCCACGCCCGCGATCAAGGCGGTCACCCGAAATGCCGAACTGCAGTCCTTCCTGGGAAGGATGGCCGGAGGCTCGATCGGCTACGGCCCCTCGTACGACGCCCTGAACGGGCAGAGCCACGCGGAGCTCATCCCCACGTGGAAGGAGACCCTGGGCAGGGCCCTTCTCTATTTCACGATGGCCCACAAACCAGCGGGCTGACACCGCCGAACCACCGACCTGATTGCCGGGTGACGCCAGATGTCCTCACCAGAATCGACAGAGCCACCGGAAACCATCACGGTGACGCCTCCCGGCGGGGAGTACGACTCGTTGTGGAAGATCGCCGACGAATTCTTCGAGGACGGTTCCCGCTGGCAGAGCATCTACGAGGCGAACCGCGACGTTCTCAACGACCCGAACGGGCTCCGGGTGGGCATGACGCTCCGCCTGCCCATGGAGATCTACCCGCGTCACCTCCGATCTGTCGCAGATGCCTTCGACGTCGAGAGAGGTGAGCTCGCCGACGCTGTCAGACAGGCGGCGGCGGAGCTGAACAGCATCGGGGACTTCTGGGGCACCGGCAAGGAGGCGACGGCGTTCTTCAAGGGGCAGGGCGACGGCACGGGGTACGAGCTCGTCTCCGGCCGGGTCATGGAAGGCACCGAGGCTCTGCTGGACGCCCACAAGGACATCCCCACGCTTCTCCGCCTCATGGCCGACGGGGTCGAGACCGCCGACTGGGACAGCGTCGCCGCGATCCTCTCCATTCCTCCCGATCCCGACAAGGACCGGCCGGTGTGGGGGGAGTCCCGTTGACGCGGGTGATCCGACTGATCGCGATCTCTGCCGACGGGATCCGCCAGACCACCTCGCACCCGCCCCCGGGACCCGCGGACCGACCGCGGCCGCGAGCCTGCGGGGCCACCGCGCTACGCCGTACGCGGGTTCCCGCGGCGAGGTGAGTCAGGTCGTGCCCGCGACGGTCAGGGGGTGAAGATCTCCTGGACCTTGACGATCTCGCCGCGATAGACGGTGATCAGTGAGGGGTGGCCGCTGCGGGCGTATCGCTTGAGCAGGACGGCCCGTGAGCAGCGCTTGGCGCCGAGCCCGGTGCTCCGGGCCAGTGTGGGCTCGCCGCCGGACACCTTGCACCCGGACGCCGACAGGAAGACGACGCCCCTGGCGACGCGCGACGAGTAGGCCATCGCGTCGTTCTCCGGCGGGCCGACGAACCAGCCTTCGGTCTGGGTGCCCTTCTTCCACCTGATGGGCTCGTACTCGACCGTGGTGCCGCTGACATAGGTGACCCAGCCGCGCAGGATGCCGTTGCGGCGGGGGCTGATGCGCTTGGTGAAGTCGTGCCCGGGATCGGCCTGCAAGGTCGTGCCGAAGGTCTTCGGCGCCTCGTACCTCGGATAGGCCGCGGCGTCGGCGGCCATCCCGGACGACAGAACGACAGCCGTGGCCACGCCACCGGCGAACAGGGTACGCAGGAAAGTTTTCACATCCCTGAGATCCACCCGGGCCCGGAAAAGTTCGCCGCGAATCGCGTGATCCACAACACAGCGGCACGAATGCCGTGACGGCGCCCTGCCCCGCTGGACGACCGTCTCCCCGGACGGGGCGTTCGCCGTGCCCCGGCCATCGGGCCGGCTCCGGCACGAACGCGCCGAAGGCGCACCTCCGCACCGGGGCGTACCCATGGCGCGGGGCACTTGAGATCGACGTGGAGCCCCCACCTCGGCCCGACCAACCGCGACTCCCCCACCTATTGACCCTAATGTTTCTTAGGAGTTAAATTAAATAGCAAAATAAGGTATGGATTACAGCGTGTCGTAAGTCGGGTTCCTGCCCGCCGTTAGACCCCTTCACCCCCCGGATCCTTTGTGGAGACATGCATGAGAGGTCTATTCCGTCCTGCCGTTTTATGGACCGCTTCAGCGGTCCTGGCAGCCCTGGTCGCAGTACCGTCCGCCCCGGCCTTCGCGGATACGCTGTTGTCGCAGGGCAAGGTCGCCACCGCCTCGTCGACCGAGAACGCCGGCACCCCCGCCGGCAGCGCCGTCGACGGCAACACCGGCACCCGCTGGTCGAGCGCGAACACCAACGATCAGTGGCTCCAGGTGGACCTGGGAGCCTCGGCCGCCATCAGCCAGGTGACGCTGAACTGGGAGGCCGCCTACGGCAGCGCCTACAAGATCCAGGCCTCCTCGAACGGGACCACCTGGACCGACCTGAAGTCCGTCACCGGCGGTGACGGCGGCATCGACACCTGGGCCGTCACCGGCACCGGCCGGTACGTCCGGATGCTCGGCGTCACGCGGGCCACCGGCTACGGCTACTCCCTGTGGGAGTTCCAGGTCGTCGGCACCATCGGCGGCACCGACCCCGGCGGCGGAGGCCAGTGCGCGACCACCAACGCCGCGCTGAACAAGCCCTCCAGCGCTTCGTCGACCGAGAACGCGGGCACCCCCGCCTCCGCCGCCTTCGACGGCGACAACGGCACCCGCTGGTCCAGCGCGGTCGCCGACCCGCAGTGGGTCCGGGTCGACCTCGGCTCCGTCCAGAACATCTGCAAGATCGACCTGAGGTGGGAGGCCGCGTACGCGACCGCCTTCAAGCTCCAGGCCTCGGCCGACGGGACCACCTGGACGGACCTCAGAACCGTCACCGGCGCCACCGGCGGCAACCAGTCCTACGACGTGAGCGGCTCCGGCCGGTACGTCCGGATGAACGGCACCGCGCGGGCCACCGCCTACGGATACTCACTGTGGGAGTTCGCCGTGCACACCACCACGACGGGCGGTCCGACGGATCCGCCCCCGACCGGCGGCGGAGAGCTGGGCCCGAACGTCCACGTCTTCGACCCGTCCATGTCCAGCGCCGGCATCCAGAGCCAGCTGGACGCGGTCTTCACTCAGCAGGAGTCGGCACAGTTCGGCACCGGGCGCCACGCCTTCCTGTTCAAGCCCGGCACCTACAACGTGAACGCCAAGGTCGGCTTCTACACCTCGATCATGGGTCTGGGCCAGAACCCCGACGACGTCACCCTCAGCGGCGTGACCGTCGACGCGGGCTGGTTCGGCGGCAACGCCACCCAGAACTTCTGGCGCTCGACGGAGAACCTGTCGGTCCAGCCGCCCGGTGGCACCAACCAGTGGGCGGTCTCCCAGGCCGCGCCGTTCCGCCGCATGCACATCAAGGGCGCCCTGAACCTGGCCCCCACGGGCTACGGCTGGGCCAGCGGCGGCTACATCGCCGACAGCAAGATCGACGGCGCCGTCGGCCCGTACTCACAGCAGCAGTGGTACACCCGTGACAGCACCATCGGCGGCTGGGTCAACGGCGTGTGGAACATGGTCTTCTCCGGAGTGGTGGGCGCACCCGCCAACTCCTTCCCCGAGCCGCCCTACACCACGCTGAACACCACGCCGATCAGCCGTGAGAAGCCGTATCTCTACGCGGACGCCAGTGGCTACCGGGTGTTCGTCCCGTCTAAGCGGACCGACGCGCGCGGTGTGAGCTGGGCGAACGGCTCCACCCCCGGCACCTCCATCCCGCTCAGCCAGTTCTACGTCGCCAAGCCCGGTGACACGGCCGCGACCATCAACGCCGCGCTCGCCCAGGGCCTGCACCTGCTGCTCACCCCCGGCATCTACAACATCAACCAGCCGATCAACGTGACCCGCGCGAACACCGTGGTCCTGGGCCTCGGTCTGGCCACGCTGATCCCGAGCGGCGGCGTCAGCGCGGTCAAGGTGGCCGACGTGGACGGCGTGAAGCTCGCCGGCTTCCTCGTCGACGCGGGTCCCCAGAAGTCCGATGTGCTCATCGAGGTCGGCCCGCAGGGGTCGAGCGCGGACCACGCCGCCAACCCGACCACGCTGCAGGACGTGTTCGTCCGGATCGGCGGCGCCTTCGCGGGAAACGCCACCACCAGCGTGGTGATCAACAGCGACGACGTGATCATCGACCACACCTGGCTGTGGCGCGGTGACCATGGCGACGGCATCGGCTGGAACGTCAACACCGCCGAGACCGGTCTGATCGTCAACGGTGACGACGTGCTGGCCACCGGCCTGTTCGTCGAGCACTTCCGCAAGTACGACGTCGAGTGGTACGGCGAGCGCGGCCGGACGATCTTCTTCCAGAACGAGAAGGCGTACGACCCGCCGAACCAGGCGGCCTACATGAACGGCACCACCAAGGGATGGGCGGCCTACAAGGTCGGTCCCGCGGTCAACGTCCACGAGGGATGGGGACTCGGCAGCTACGTCTACTTCAACGTCGACCCGACGATCGAGGTGGAGAACGCGTTCGAGGTGCCGGTGAAGCCTGGCGTCAAGTTCCACAGCCTGCTCACCGTCTCTCTCGGAGGAAACGGGCGGATCAACCACGTGATCAACGGCGTCGGCGGACCCGCCCAGGGCACGGCGACGATCCCTTCCAAGATCGTCTCCTACCCGTAAATCCCCCACGACCACCTGGTCGGCGTTGATCGCCGCTCTCTCGCCGACCAGGTGCACACCCAGGCCGTGGGCCTCCGCTGACACAGGGAGGCCCACGGCTTCCGCGAAGACCACGCCCGTCCACCCGGGCGACCACGCGAAGGCGCGGCGCCGCCGTGTCAGCCGCGTGGTGCCGGCCAGAAGGCGAGGTTGTGGTCGGCGGCGTAGTCGACCGGTTCGATCGCGTCCGGCTCCAGTGACTGGGTGTGGGGGACGCGCGCGGCCCGGTCGAAGCGCTCCCAGCGCGGCAGCCCCCGGCCGTTGGGGTCGCCGTCGCGGGCGAAGTTGGTCCAGTAGGCGATCATCTGGTCGGACAGCCTCCACTGGGCCGGGGTGAAGACGACCTCCTTCTCGGTGAACAGGTACGGCATGTCACCCGCGTGGTAGGCGCCCCAGGGGAAGTCCGTCCCCAGCGGCAGGAACATCGGGGCCTCACGGTCGGCGAACTGGTAGGCGTAGGTCGGCGCTCTCTCGCTGAGCAGCTCGTTCTGCTCGAAGGTGGCCCTGGCCCACATGCGGTCGGTGACCACGGCGGCCCAGGCCAGCCCCGGCGAGCCGTACGCGGCGATCGGATACTTCGCGCGCACTCTCGCCGCGGCCTTGCCGAACGCGGCCCTCAGCAGCGTGCCGTACTGATCGGCGGTGACCGGCCTGCCCGCCACGTCGTGGAAGAGCCCGACGAAGATCCGGTGCTCGTCGCGGGTCGCCCCGGAGATCACCGGGACCCGGTGGGCCCGGCCGGCCCGGAACTCCGCGGGCGGCAGCCCGGGCAGCGTCTCGCTTCCGTAGGCGTAGGTCTGGAACATGTTCATGATCTGCGGAACCTTGAGGATCCTCTCCACCGGGAGGGCGCGCAGGCAGCGAAGGTCCTCGCAGCCGAGCTGCGGGGCCACGTGCGTCCCCATCCCCTCGACCTCCGCCACCGTGCGCCAGGCGAAGGACGGGTGGGCGGGGACGCCCTCGCCCAGGCTGCCGGCGAGCATGTCCATCATGCCCTCGCCGCTCTGCATGACGGCCCGGTCGAACAGCCCCCTGGCACCCGGCGAGGTCAGGTGCCCGCTGATGCTCAGCGCACCCCACGAGACACCGAACACCGTCACGTTCGCCGGGTCTCCGCCGAACGCGGCGGCGTTGCGGCGAACCCAGCGCAGGGCCGCCTGCTGATCCTGCAGGCCGTACGTGCCCGACCCCCTGAGACCCGGATACCCGAAGCCTCCGAACACCCCGAGCCGGTAGTTGATCGTGACGACCACCACGTCCCCCCGAGTGGCGATCCGGCGCACATCGCTGAGGTCGCCGGAGCCCAGGGCTCCGTCGCCGTGGATCCACACCATCACCGGCCTGTTCTTCCGGGGGGTGCGCGGTGCCGTCACGTTGAGGAACAGGCAGTCCTCGTCGGAACTGGCCACCTGCGCGTAGTCGCTCCCCACCTGCGGGCACATGCTGCCCGGCCTGACGGCCTCCCTGACCCCGGTCCAGGCCCTCACCGGCGCCGGCGAGCTCCAGCGCAGCTCGCCCACCGGCGGGGCCGCGTAGGGGATCCCCTGGAAGATCCGGTGTTCGCCGGCCACCGTCCCCCGCACGGCCCCCGCGTCGGTCCGGACCACGCTCGCGTCGGTCTTCTCCCGTGCCTGCCCCGCCGACGTGTTCGCGCACGCCGGCAGCAGGACCATCGCCGCCACGGCGGCACCCACCACCTTTTCTCTCATGCCCTCCACGCTGTCAAGGCGCGAACGGCCTGCGCAGATCCATCGATCCTGAATACCGCAGGACAAATGTCCCCTCCGAGCCCGGACGGTCTCGACCGGGCCTTCGCCGAGGAAACGGCCGGCGCCTCCGAGCCCTTGTCTCTGGGCCGGAACGGTCCCGATTGTTAGGCTCGCTTGCCAAACAAGCGTTCATTTTCCTAAGGACGGGTTATGACGACGGTTCACGGGACGTGCGACCCCCGGTTCTCCCGGGTGCGTGAGGTGTTCGACAGGCACTTCGCCGACGGAGAGGAGCTGGGCGCGGCGTTCGCCGTGTTCCTGGACGGCGAGCCCGTCGTGGACCTGTGGGGCGGGATCGCCGACCGGCACACCGGCCGGGCCTGGGAGAGCGACACCCCCGTACTGGTGTACTCGTGCACGAAGGCGGTGACCGCGACGGCGGCGTCGCTGCTGGCCGAGCGCGGGCTGCTCGACGTCACCGCCCCGGTCGCGGACGTCTGGCCGGAGTTCGCGCGGGGCGGCAAGGAGCGCGTCACCGTCGAGCACCTTCTCACTCACCGGAGCGGGCTGCCCGTGATCGAGGAGCAGGTCCCGCCGGAGGAGTTCGAGGACCAGGTCGCCATGGCCGACCGTCTCGCCGGGCAGACGCCGATCTGGGAGCCGGGAACCGCGCACGGCTATCACGCCCTGACGTACGGATTCCTGGTGGGCGAGGTGATCCGCCGGGTGTCGGGCAAGACCGTGGGCGAGATCGTGGCCACCGAGATCGCCGGGCCGCTGGGGCTGGATCTCTGGGTCGGCGCGCCGGACGACGTGGCGGCGCGAGCGGCCCGGCTGTCCGCCGGGACCCAGAGGAAGCCCGAGACGGGCGGCCGCCCGGACGACGCCTCCACCGCGGCCGAGCTTCCGGGGCAGGGCCCCGGCGATCCGGTCTACGAGATGGCCAGGGCCTCTCTCGACAAGAACAGCCTGATGAACCGGGCCCTGGGCAATCCGCCGATCCACAAACTCCAGGGGGGGCGCCAACCACCCGGTCATCCTCCGCGCGGGCTGGCCGGCGATGGGCGCCGTCACCACCGCCCGGGGTCTCGCGGGCTTCTATCGCGACCTGGTGGCCGGGCGGATCCTGCGCGCGGAGACCTTGGACGACGCGACGCGCGGGAGGGTCAGCGGGCCGGACAGGGTGCTGCTCATCGACAGCGCCTTCGGCCTCGGCTACATGCGCCCGTCCATGACCTTCCTCACCCCGGCGGGGGGCGCGGAATCCGCTTTCGGCCACACCGGCATGGGCGGATCGCTGGGCCTCGGCGACGTCGAACACGGCCTGGGCATGGCCTACACGATGAACAAGATGGCCGGCGCGGTTTCGGGCAGCTTCCGCGCCTACCGCCTCGCCGAGGCCGTCTACGCCTCTCTCCACGCCCGATAGGTTCGACGGCTCAACGCGTCGTGACACCGCTCCCGCGCGGCCGACACCTCAAGATCGACCGATATCCGACCCCCACGAACCCGAACGTCCGCCTGATCGCCGATCGAAGCCCCACACCTGGCCGAATCGGCTACCCATCGCATCCTCGTCGTTACGTTCCGACAAATTTTCCGGATCGTGACAACCAAGCGCATGGGTGAGACCGTCGAACAAGGCGACGGCACTCGGAAGGGGACCGAATGGTTCCGGGATACCGCGAGATTCGAGAGCTCGGCGCCGGCGGCGGCGGACGAGTGATCCTGGCCACGTATGCCGCCACCGGCGCCTACGTGGCCATCAAATATCTGAACGCGGCCTTGAAGGACGATCACCGTTTCCTGGCGCGCTTCCGCGAGGAGGCGCACGTCATGGTGGAGCTGCGCGACCCGAACGTGGTCCAGTTCTACGAGTACTACGAGGACGTGCTCGAAGCCGCGATCGTGATGGAGCTCGTGGACGGGGTCGCGCTCAGGAAGATCCTGGCCGACCACGGCAGCACGAGCCCCGAGGCCGCGCTGGTGGTGCTCAAGGGCTCGCTGCTCGGCCTGGCCTTCGCGCACTCGGCCGGGATCGTGCACCGCGACTACAAGCCGGAGAACGTGCTGATCCAGGCGGACGGCACCAGCAAGCTGACGGACTTCGGCATCGCCACCCACGTCGGAGCGCCTGACACGCCGGCGGGCACCCCGCCCTACATGGCGCCCGAGCAGTGGGCGGGCGCCCCGGCGAGCACGGCGACCGATGTCTACGCGGCCACGTGCGTGTTCTTCGAATGCCTCACCGGGCGCAGGCCGTACTCGGCCGACCATCAGGCCGCGCTGATGTACCAGCACCAGAACACGCCGGTGCCGGTCGAGCACGTGCCGAGCTCCGTCAGGGAGCTGGTCGCGCGGGGCATGGCCAAGTCCCCGGAGGACCGGCCGCCGACGGCACGGGCGTTCCTCGCCGAGCTGGAGCTGGCGGCGCTGTCCGCCTACGGACCGGAGTGGGAGCAGCGCGGGCGACGGCACCTGGCCGAACTGGCGACGCTGCTGGCGCTGGCGTTCCCCCTGGCCAAGTCCACGCCGAGGGCGAGCACCTCGGTCGCCCAGAGCGTGATCGGCCGGATGGGGAGGATGCGCCGTCCCCGGCTGGGTCCCCGGATGCTGGCCGGGGCGGGCGTGATCACCGTCGCGGTGACGATCGGGCTGGTGGCGGCCAACCAGCCCCCCGACCGGCTCGCGGCGGACACGATCTTCACCCCGCCGAGCCCTTCCGCCGCCGGGGACACCCCGGCCGGACAGAGCCGGCGACTGGAGTCACCCCCGCCGGAGCCGATCCTCACCCCCCGGACGTCCCGGCCCGCCGCCACCGACCGTGCCCGGCCGCCCACCGGCCACCCCACCCCGACCCCGTCGAGGAGCCGGGTGCAGGCCCCGGACCCCGTCCCCTCGAAGAGCGCCACGAGCACGTCGGCCCCGACCCCGGCCTCGCCCCCCACTCCGACCGGCTCGGGGACACCCCCCGCGCACACCGTCAGCGGCCTGTCGATCGTGGGGATCGACGCGAACGGGACCACGGTCGCCCTCCGCGCCTCCACGTCGGCGGACGTCGTGCTGACCATCGGATTCGCCGAGGGAGAAGACCCCGACCGGCTCACGGGGACACCGCCGGGCCGCTTCACCGTCAACGGGTTGAGAACCTACTCCCACACCGTCCCGCACACCTTCACCGCTCCGACCTGCGGTCAGACCCTCTACCGCCGGGTCACGGTCTCCACCTCGCCCCAGGCCTCCGGAGGCCCACGGAGCCTCACGACGAAGGTCAGCGGCGAGCCGTGCCCCGCGCCCCCGGTCGAGTCCGTGGACATCGCCGCCTGGAACGGTGCGGCGGCCACCGTCCAGGTCCGCGCGGGTGGTCCGGGCAAGGTACGGCTCACCGCCACCTTCACCCGCAAGGACGGCGGGGAGGACGAAAGCTCCACCAGGATCCTGGACACCCAGACCAGAACGCTGTCCGGAAAGACCGACTACAGCCTGAGCCTCTCCGCCCCCGTGCCCACGGTCGCCTGCGGCGAGCGGGCGCTGTTCGGGATCACGGTCGCCACCGACCGTCCGGCGGGCAACGGCACGCAGGTCAAGGAGATCTCGGTCGAGGGACCGAGGTGCGCGCCCCCGGTCGTCTCGATCAGCTCTTTCGACGGCACCACGGTCTCCTTCCGGGTGCGGACGCCCAATACCTCGGCGGTTACCGTGCGACTCGGGTTCGCCCAGAAAGCCGCCGGCAGGCTGACCGACAGCACGCAGGTTCTGCGGCTGTCCGGCGACACCGAATACACGCGGAGGGCCGTCGGGGAGTTCGCCGCGCTGCCCGAATGCGGGGAGGACGCCCAGCGGCTGGTGACGATCGCCACCGTCCCCGAGGGCGACACGCGGTCCCGGAACGTGAGACTCGATCTGCCCGACTGCGAGCTGGAGCCCTATCCCAGCTCCTCACCGCCGGAAGGGACCGTCGACGGAGATCAGTTCGTGGACGATCCCGCACCGGACGGCATCCTGTGAGGCGATCAGGCGTTCACCAGCTTGACGATCAATGGCCGGTAACGCCCGCCCGCTGGGCGTCCGCCGTCGTAGCGAGTCATCCAAGGAGCTTGAGATGGGTCTTCTGGACGGAAAGGTCGCGCTGATCACCGGCGGGGCCAGGGGTATGGGCGAATCCCACGTCCGGCTGTTGCTCCAGGAGGGTGCGCGGGTCGTCTTCGGCGACGTGCTCGACGACGAGGGGAAGGCCCTGGCCGAGGCCACCGGGGCACTGTTCGTTCATCAGGACGTGACGAGGCCCGAGGATTGGGAACGGGCGGTCAACACCACCGTCGAGACGTACGGCAAGCTCGACGTCCTGGTCAACAACGCTGGGATCATGAAATTTCGCCGGATCACCGATATGACACCGGACGAGTACGACCAGGTTCTCAACGTCAACCTCAAGGGCACCTGGCTCGGCGTCAAGTCCGTGATCGAGCCCATGAAGGCCGCCGGCCGGGGCTCGATCGTCAACATCTCCTCGATCGAGGGCTTCATCGGCGCGGCGGGCCTGTCCGCCTACTCCGCCTCCAAGTTCGGGGTGCGTGGCGTGACCAAGGCCGCGGCCCGCGAGCTCGCGCAGTTCAAGATCCGGGTGAACTCGGTGCACCCCGGCGCCGTCGCCACCTCCATGGTGCTGGACCCGGAGCTCATGGCCGAGGTGGACGGCGACGCGTTCATGAAGTCCATGGTGATCAAGCGCTTCGCCAAGCCGGTCGAGGTCTCCCACGTGGTGGCCTTCCTCTGCTCCGACCGGGCGAGCTACTGCACGGGAAGCGAGTTCACGGTGGACGGCGGCATGCTCACCGGCGCGGGCTACTGACTCCCGGCTGTCCCCTCCGTCCATAACCGGGGTGTGATGAACAGGCCGGTGGCCTCGACGAGGGGCGTGCCGTCAGGGAGGGCGATCCGGCCCTCGGCCCAGGACTTGCGGCCTTCGGTCCGGAGATACTCGGCGGTCGCCACCAGCGGCTCGCCGTACGGGACCCGGCGCACGTAGCGCAGGGTGAGAGTGCCGGTCATCCCGGCACCGCCCGCCACCGCGACGGCCTGTCCCAGCACTTGGTCGAGGACCATGGCGCTGACGCCCCCGTGGACCGAGGTGGGCGGACCCTCGTGGATCTGCCGGAAGCTCAGTTCCGCACGGATCGTCCCGTCGGAGGTGACCCGGGAGACCAGCGGGAGGGCGTACGGGTTGGCCGATCCGGTGACCGCGTTTCCCGCGTGCCGTGGCACGCCTTCGGGGTCGAACGCGAGGGGATGCCGGGAGGTCCGCCGCAGCGCGCGCAGCCGATCGGTGAGGGCGGCCAGCTCAGCGGTGATCTCGACGAGTTCGTCCTGCGGGACCCCCGTCAGCACGACCGCGTCAACCAGATCACGTACCTGCTGGGTGAGCAGGTCCAGCGCGGAGGGCCGGTCCCCGGCAGCCGCCGGGTCTTCGGTGTCCCCGGCGGAGGCGAGTTCGATCGTCATGGGCCCACTTTAGAACACGTTCTACAGAATTTTGTTCGGGCCCCCGGAATGCTCGTACCCCAGGGGTACAGGCCAGGGCGAACGCGACCACGATGTCGAGCGATCAGGCCGTGTATCGGCACATGACCGCAACGGCGAATGTCGCGCCCAGATGACTGGGCGCGACATTCGCCGCCTTCCACGACTTACCTCAGCTCGACGGCACCCCCTGCAGGGAGGTTCCACCCGTTTGTCCGGGCGACCTTGCACGGTATGGATTTCAGAACAAGGCCACCGAAAGGACTCGAATAGGCATCTTCGCCCCCTGTAGTGACAAGTTCGAAAAACTTACCGCCAATTCAAAAACATTGATTTCACATAGAACTCCGCCAGGCCAAAGAGCGAGGAGGAGTCCTACGGAACGGTCGGCCGAATCCAGAAGCCGAGAGGACCTGCTAGCAGGGTGCGCAGAGAGTGCCGAGAGTGCCGAGGCAACCCCCGCCGTATGGGACCAGAGGGACCAGAGGCCTAACACCTATGAGAGCCACCGGGCAGCTAGGTACCGGTTGAGGGACGGTGACAAAAATTTCGCCCGGAGGACCGGGAATACCATCTACACCGTCAGCACCTGCCGGACCCCTCGGTCCTTCAGGACCTGCTGGTCCCTCAGGACCGGTGGCACCTGCCGGACCCACTGGACCCGTCGGACCCCTCGGTCCCGCCGGACCCCTCGGTCCTTCAGGACCAGTGGCACCGTCGACGCCCGCCGGACCCTCAGGACCGACAGCACCGTCAGCACCCGCCGGACCCTGCGGACCAACAGGACCAGCAAGACCGATAGCACCGTCAGCACCCGCCGGACCCTCAGGACCGACAGCACCGTCAGCACCCGCCGGACCCTGCGGACCGACAGCACCATCAGCACCCGCCGGACCTTGAGGACCCTCAGGACCATCGGCACCGTCAGCGCCCGCCTGACCTTGAGGACCTGCGGGACCCACAGGACCTGCAGGACCCACAGGACCCGGAGGACCAGCAGGACCCGGAGGACCAGCAGGACCAGCAGGACCCTGAAGACCCCGATCACCCTTATCGCCCTTAGGCCCCTTAAGGCCCGGGTCACCCTTAAGACCCTGAGGACCCGGATCGCCCTTATCGCCCTTAGGCCCCTTAAGGCCCAGGTCGCCCTTAAGGCCCTTAAGACCCTGATCACCCTTAAGGCCCGGAGGACCCTGAGGACCCGGATCGCCCTTATCGCCCTTATCGCCCTTAGGACCCTCAACTTTGAGAATTCCAGGAGACGGAGGGTCCTCGGGAAGCGAAGGAGTCATTCGATCGTCCCTCCGCCCCTTGCCGTTGGTGTTGTTGTTGTTGAGGTTCACGTCGATTTTGTGATGCTTTTTCCTGCATTCGTGGCGGTGCCTTGTCGAGCACTCACAGTGATGCCTTCTGCAGCATCCGCAGCGCCTTCCCCGGCACCTGCAGTCGTCGCCCGCATGGAGAGCACTCCCTTCCGCGAGGCGCACAGGGGAGGCGGGTAGCCGGCTGACGCCGTCCCCGACGCGGGAGGTGGTCGCTCCCGTCTGCCCGGCGGCATCCGCCAGAGTCTGGGTCGATGAGATTACGAGGACGCTGGCCACGACTGACACGGCCAAGGCTTCGGCATATTTTCCGGAGATGGGACTCAATGTCCATCTATTTCTCCGATAAAACACTTAATTCCCCCGATGTAACTAATGACGGGAAATCCCGATCGGTCGCACCACTACAGTGGTGATCAGCCAGAAAATACCCCCAGAACACGGGAAGTCACCTATTGGCACAGTTGAAAAAAAGCAAAAAACGCCAACAAAATAAAGTCTTCGCGCCTTTTTGTGCGATTCGTCTCTCTTGTCGGAATTAAATACTGAATCCGACTTTATATTAATTCGATGAGAAAGCTGGTTTTGATGAGATATCCACCGGAGGTCGATCTCTGAAATCCGTGAACGGCCACGGGCCTTGCGACTCCTCAGTCGAGGTGGAGGGCCTCGCGCCCCGGCCAGAAGTCCTTGAATCCCGGCGGCGTTTGAGGTCGTGGCTGAAACCCACACCCGTAACGGGCTTGCCGCGCACGAACCCGATGCCGGTGTCGTCATCGCGACCGGCACGGGACATCGGAGATCGACCGGACAGGACCGAAGACGATCGCAGCGGATGAGGGCCGGCTCTCACCCGCCACCAGAAGGTCCGCCCGTCATCAACCGGGTTCTGAGCCGCGACAACGGCGGGGAGGTCGGATTTCCTGTGGCGGCGTCGCGGCGGATCAGCAGCCGACCGCCTCCGGCGGTGGACGGGGTCTACGCCGCGCCCCGTGGCCACCGTCTCATCGTCGGCCCACGCGACTCACGATGATCAATCATGATCGCACCTGTTCTCACATCTCCGTATCATCGATCGCATGACCGCTGAATCCCCGGAACCCCTCCACCGTGGTGAGCTGCGCGTCTCCCATGCCGACCGCGAAGCGGTGGTGGAGCGGCTGAGCGAGGCGGCAGCCGAGGGCCGCATCGACCTCACCGAACTGGACACGAGGCTGGAGCAAGCACTGAACGCCAGGACCTACGCGGATCTGGCACCCCTCACCGCCGACCTGCCGCCCGCGGTCGCGCTGGATCCTGGACAGCCGCTGACCCTCAAGGGCGGCTTTCACGGCGCGGAGCGCGTCGGGCGGTGGCGGGTGCCGTCGAAGATAACCGCGTACGGCGGCATGGCCGGCGTCAAACTCGATTTCACCCGGACCGACTGCCGGCTGCCCGAGGTCGAGGTGGAGGCACACGGACAGATGGCCGGGGTCACGATCGTCATCCCCGAGGGCTGGGCCGCGGAGACCACCGGGATGGATCCCGGTTTAGGCGGTCTGAGGGACAAGACCACTCCCGACCGGCTCTCTGGCACACCGCTGATTCGCCTTGTCGGCACCGGCGGCCCAGCGGGTGTGGTCATCCGCCACCCCAACGGCCTCGAACGCCGCAGGCTGAGGCGCGACAAGCGGTGACAAGCCGCGAGATCACGATGTGCGGCCGAAGTATCGGTCGTGGCCTTCGTCGTCGCCCACCCGGTCGGCCAGGATCCGTCCGGCCTCTCGTCGGGGCCGTGCCGTGATCACCCCGCGTCACGGGGTCAGGCAGGACGAGCATTCGCAGACGCCTCGTTACAGGCCTGCCGTTCTTCAATCGCGCTGGGGAAGCGCCCGGCTTTGCCTCTGCGTCAGATGGCGGCCCGCCCGGTTCGGGGCGTCAGGGCCGATGTAGCAGCTCTAACACCCCGAACCAGGTCTATCGCACGATGCCGTCGATCTGACGGTGATCAGATCGACGGCACCCCTGCTCGCCGTTGTCCGGCAGAGCATTTGGTCTTCTCCCGCCTTGGTCGGCGGACTCCCCGATGACCCATGTGTCGAACATGCGCGACCCAGCGAAGTGAACCGCCCGACGATTCACCGGAAAACTCTAGAAGTAGAAGACCGGGCCGGTTTCGTTGCGCATCATGCACGGGTTGACGAAGGTCTGCGTGTACCGGATGGGCCGCCTGTTCCAGACGCCGGTCGCGGTCGCTCTGACGGGGTCGTACTGCCTGGTGCAGAACTCTTGCCGAGCCCGGACCCTGGCGGGATCACCCTGCGCCGGGATCAGCGCGGCGCACGCGGCGGCCGCACGAGGGTGCGAGCCGTATGCCGGGTCACACCTGAGCTGGACGACTCGTGGCCTGGACCGTGGGTCCGCCGTCTTCACGACGGTCAGCGTGAGCTCCTTCGCGTCGCTGCGCGGCGGACCCCACGGCGGACGGGGCGGGAGAGGCCTCGGCGGAAGGGGACGCGGGTCGGGCCTCCACGTCGGACGCGGGTCAGGCCTCCACGTCGGACCCGAGTCAGGCCTCCACGTCGGACCCGGGTGAGGTGGACGCGGCCGCGGCAGGCGCACCTGCGGCGGACCCGGCGGAGGCGAGGGCTGGACCAGAGGGCCGTACTGGACCCACTGCGTGCCCGACAGGGCCTGCGGTGAAACCGACTCGCCCACGGGCCCGTGGGACTCGGGGGTCGATGATTGGGCGGCTGCGGCAGCCGTACCGCTGGCGAGAAAGAGCCCGGCGGTGGTCAGGCATAAGAGACGTCGCATGAAATCCCCCAATTAATAAATATTGTTCGAATGAACGGGAATAGGCTTCCGCCCTTTTCGGGGAGGCGGTGTACGCCCTGAACCAGGGAAATGCTATATAGGCTCGTGACGAGATGTCTCTCAGCGACTCGCCGTAGAACGCCATCGATTCACAGAACGCTGCCGATCCGTCGACCAATTCATCAGAGTCGGCGAGGGAACCTCCGGGTTCATCCGGTCGAAGAATCGCTTCCCGCCATGGTCGCCTCCGTTGAACCGGTCACGGCGTGGCCGTCGCCCACTCTCGACAGGGGAAGGCGAGAAGCCGCTCTCTTCAAGGCGCGGAGAAGTCACGAATTCGGCATTCTCCCCCATTGCGGATCGGCGCTTCGCGCGAACCGGCCGTTACTCCGTCGAGGTGTCCGGCCTCGGATCCACCTGAGACTGGCCCGTCGAGCCCGGTATCGCGGTGACCTCACCCGGACCCGGCCCCGGGTCCGTCCCCGACCCCGGGTCCGGTGTCCCGGGATCCGGTCCCGGTCCGGGCCCCGGGCCGCTCTGGCCCTGGACGCCGACCACGATGGCGATCGTGGCGTTCGGCTGCGCGCAGGTGCCGGGCGCCACGTTCTGCGACAGCACCACTCCGGCCTTCGACGGGTCGTCGACAAGCCTCGGTCGCGTCCGTACGGTGAACCCGGCGCCGCTCAGCGCGCTCGACGCCGCCGCCGAGCTCCGGCCGACGACCGCGGGCACCTCCGCTCCGTGCTGGGACACGACGAACGCGACCGCGCTGCCCGAGGAGACCCGGTCGCCCGCGCCCGGGGTACTGGCGAGCACCTGTCCACCCGGCTGGTTCGAGCAGCGCGTGGTCACCCCGCCCGTGGCCAGTCCCGCCCCGGTCAGTGCCGCTTCGGCGGCTCTCCTCCTGAGACCGGTCAGCTCGGGCACCGGCACTCCCGCCGAGAACTCGAAATCGACCTTGGTCCCCTCCCGCACGGTGGCTCCCGCCTCCGGCCGGCTGCTGAGCACCTGCCCGATCCGCTGATCGGAGTCCGCCGAGGTGGCCGTTCCGACGACCAGGCCGGCGCGCTTGATCAGTCGCGACGCCTCCGAACGGTCCAGCCCGACGAGCACCGGCACGGATACCAACGCCGGCGCCGCCGTCGTGGGGGCGGCGGGGGGCGGAAGGACCGCGGAAGGGGCCTCGCCCCTCTGCGAGGGCTTGGCCGGACGGGTCGTCTTGTTCGTCTGCGGGAGGGGCTCGGTCTCGGAGCTGGACTCGACGGCCGGCAGCGTCTGGCCGCCCCCGCCCGCTCCGCTGTCACCGCTCAGCGCCGGGACCAGCACCCCCACCAGCACGGCCGCGCTCACCAGCAGCGCCCCCGACACCGCGACCGAGGCCCTGGTGGCCGCCCGCCCCGGATAGGTCCGCGGCTCGTTCGACTCGCCGAAGTCGCCGGGCCGGGCGAGCCCGGCGGACCAGGCCGGCGCGGCCAGGCGGGAGGACGTGGCGGACGTGACCAGCGGGGCGGACCTGGCGGACGCGTCGAGCCGGGTGGACTTGACGGACCAGACCGACTTCGCGAGCCGTACGGGCTGGGAGGAATGGGACGCTCCGGGGTCGCTCGGTTCGGGCGGCACGTCCACGCTCGATGGAGCCCGGATCTCCGCCCACCGTCCGTCGTCGTCATCGAGCAGCGCGAGCAGCAGTTCTCTGCTGGTGGGGCGATTGCGGGGATCCTTGGCCAGGCAGTCGGCGACCAGCATGCCGAGCAGGCCGTCGAGGCGGCCCAGTTCCGGGGACGCGGTGAGGATGCGGTGCAGGACGGCCGCGATCGAGTCCTGGCCGAAAGGCGCGTGCGCGTTGGCGGCGAAACAGATCGTGGCGCCCCAGGAGAAGACGTCGGCCGCCGGATCGATCTCGACCCCCTTCACCTGTTCGGGCGCCATGTAGGCGGGGGTGCCCGCGCCGCGCCCGCTCTGCGTGGCCGCCGCGTCGAGCGCCCTGGCCAGCCCGAAGTCGATGACCCTCGGGCCGTCCGGACCGAGCAGCACGTTCTGCGGCTTGAAGTCCCGGTGCACGATCCCCGCACGGTGGATGGCCGCCAGGGCCGTGGCCGTACCGATGGCCAGGCGCTCCAGCGCGCCTCCTTCACGGGGCCCGCTGACCGCCACTTCTCGGTGGAGCGAGGGCCCGTCGACGTATTCGCTGACGATGTAGGGCCGATCGCCGTCCAGCCCGGCGTCGATCACCTGGGCGGTGCAGAACCGGGCGACCTGCTTGGCCAGCTCGACCTCGCGCAGGAAGACCTCCTGCTCGTCTCCGACCAGGCCGTGCAGCAACTTGACCGCATAGGGCTCGGAGCCCGTCTCGGGGCGCACCCCTACATAGACCACCCCCTGGCCGCCCTCTCCCAGGCGACCGACGATCTCGTATTCACCAAGTCTTGCGGGATCCCCTGTTTTGAGCGGCTGCGCATACGGCACGCGAGCCTCCCCTCACCGCCACCCTTCCTACTCAAGAAGACCTATCCCCAACAGTCAACGGAAATGAAGCCCTTGTGTCCCTCACTGTGACACTGATGTGATGCTCAGGTCAGGAAAAAGAGCGGTACATCATCCGAATAGCAAACACTCTCAAACGATCACGAGCCTGACCGCGACAAGATCTTCTTTGCATCTCCCCGCATGAAGCGAGACGGATGGCCGCCCACCCTCGCCGCCTTCTGCGACAGTGAAGGCGGCGTTTCTCTCACCGGGCGAATCCTTGGTGGACCAAGCGATTGCTCGGTTATCATTCCCGGGGCGGCTCGCTCGCGTCGCGGACGACGAGGACGAAGGACAGGGCGCTCACGACGCGCACCGGGAGCGGAGCCGCCCGACGAGCCCCGATTGGTACGGCGATCCTCACGGAAGGGTGCTTATGGCGTTCACGGACTTGGGTGACGTGCGGCTGTTCCACACCGACGACGGCTCGGGAGACACGACGCTGCTGCTCGTCCACGGTCTGGGGTCGGACTCCCACGAGTGGGTCCACCACATCCCCTCTCTGGCCGAGCATTACCGGGTGATCGCGGTGGACGTGCGCGGGCACGGCCATTCATCCGCGCCGGAGTCCGGCAACGTCCCCGCCCAGATGGCCGACGACCTCGCCCTGCTCTGCGCCGCCCTCGGCGTGGAGTCGTGCGTCGCGATCGGCCACTCGATGGGCGGCCAGATCGTCTCCCACCTGGCCGTGGAGTACCCCTCGCTGATCAAGGCGCTGGTCACGGTCGATCCCGGGTACGGCTTCGCGGGCGCGATGACCCGCGCCTTCTCCACGATCGTCGAGCGGATGCGCGAGGACACCCTGGCGGTCTGCCTGCGCAACGACGAGTGGACCCACACCGCGGCGACTCCGGAGTGGCTGCGCGAGTGGCATCGACGCCGGATCCTCGCCACTCCCCCGCACGTGCTGCTCCAGGCGTTCGAGGCGATGTTCGGCGGTCCGGACGCGCTCGGCCTGCGCCCCAACTCCGACGAATACCTGTCACGCCGGACCTGCCCGGTGCTGACGTTCTGGTTCGACCCCGTCCAGGCGGCGTGGGAGGCGGACCTGTTCAAGGATCCGCATTCCAAGGCGGTGACCTGGGAGGGCAGCGGTCACCGGCTGCACGAGGAGCGTCCGGGGGAATTCCTCATCGTCGTCACAAACTGGCTAAGGAGTCTGCCGTGAAGTTCTCGATATTCATGAACCCGCAGATCCCCGGTTCCGGATACTCCAGCGAGGAGAACGCGGTCGCCAAACGGCCGATCGGGCGGGACGTCGAGTCCTATCAGGCGATGCTTCACGAGGTTCGCGAGATCGCGGTCCACGCCGACCGGATCGGCTTCGACGCGCTCATGATGACCGAGCACCACTTCCACTCCGAGGGCTTCGAGTTCTCGGTCAACCCGCTGATGTTCCTCACCGACCTGGCGGCCAGGACCGAGCGCATCCTGCTGGCCCCGCTGGGCATCGTGCTGCCCGCCTGGGACCCGATCCGCGCGGCCGAGGACGTGGCGTTGCTCGACCACTTCAGCAAGGGACGGCTCCGCCTGGGGGTGGCCCGCGGTTACCAGAACCGGTGGATGAACGTGCTCGGCCAGCGCTGGCAGGCCTCCGCCGCCCGCTCCGACGGCTCCACAAGCGACACCCGCAACTTCGACGTCTTCGGCGAGGTCCTGAAGATCATGAAGATGGCGTGGACCCAGGACACCCTTCGCTACAAGTCCGACGTCCTGGACTACGAGGTGCCCGCGCCGTTCGACGGCATCGAGGGCTGGCCGGCGCTGGAGTGGACCAGGACGTTCGGCGCGCCGGGCGAGGTCGACGACCAGGGCAGGATCCAGGCGGTCTCGGTCGGGCCCAGGCCGTACCAGAACCCGTATCCGGAACTGTGGCAGCCCTTCACCGTCTCCGACCGCTCGGTGATCCGGGCCGCGCAGGAGGACATCCTTCCGTGGATGTTCACCCCGAACCCCGACGAGCACGCCGCCAAGGCCAGGCTCTACCAGGAGGAGTCGGCCAGGTGCGGCCGTGACTACAAACTGGGTGAGCACACGGGCATCCTCAAGATCGTTGGAATGGCCGACAACCGCGAGGAGGCCGTCGCCACCTACGGCAAAAGCATGCAGAAGGATTTCGCCGCCTTCTTCGGCCCGTTCGGCTACCTGGAGGTCCTCCGCAAGAAGGAGGACGACCGCCACCAGCCGATCAGCCCGGAGAAGGGCGACTACAAGCGCATGAACGAGGTCGAGATGGCCCTGCTCGGCAGTCCCGACGACGTCAAGCGCGGCATCCAGCGCATGCTCGACCGGATGCCCGACCTGGAGTGGTTCGGTCTGTTCATGCAGGGACAGCAGGGCGTCCTGCCGCTCGACACCGTCAAGCGCAACCTGGAGCTGTTCGCCACCAAGGTCATCCCCGAGTTCTCCGGCTGACCCCGCAGGCCCCGTCCCATCCCGGCCCAGCCCGGTATTCGGAAATGTCCCCCGGCTGCGCCGGGGGACATTTCTCGAAATTTCAACATTTCCACGCCCGGGGAGGGCTCATGCAGTTCTGGCTTGGGGCGTCGTTCGTCGAGACCGACCAGTTCATCGAACTGGCCAAGGTGTCGGAGCGATGCGGCATCCACACGCTCACGTTGTCGGACCACATCTTCTACGCCGACTTCGACTCCCCCTACCCCTATTCGAGGACGGGCGCGCCCCGCTGGAACGCCGAGACTCACTGGCCCGACGTGTGGGTGACGATCGGCGCGATGGCCGCGGTCACCTCCACCCTGCGTTTCGCCCCGAACGTCTACGTCGCCCCGGCCCGCGACCTGTTCACCGTCGCCAAGCAGGTCTCCACGGCCGCGGTGCTGTCCGGGGACCGGGTGACGTTCGGCGTCGGGGTCGGCTGGTGCAAGGAGGAGTTCGTCCAGACCGGCCAGGACTTCCACACCCGGGGCCGCAGGCTGGACGAGATGATCCCGGCGCTGCGCGAACTCTGGGCGGGCGGATCGGTCGAGCACCACGGCACGTACTTCGAGTACGGACCTCTGTCGATCTCCCCCGTCCCCGCCGAACCCGTGCCGTTCTTCGTCGGCGGCGACAGCGAGGCGGCGCTCCGCCGCGCGGCCCGGATCGGCGACGGCTGGATGGGAAACCGCGTCTACAGCGAGGAACGGCTCGACGTGATCCTCGCCGACCTGCGACGCTACCTGGAGGAGTACGGCAGAGCACCCGGCGACCTGGACATCATCGCGCCCCTCGCGGTCATGCCCGACGCGGCCACCTACCGCCGCTTCGCCGACAAGGGCGTTACCGGGACGATGGCGGCGCCCTGGTGGCTGGCCACGCCGGAGGAGAGGGCGAAGCACGGCGACGGCGTCGAGCTCAAGGTCGCCACCATCGAACGCTTCGCCGAGGAGGTCATCTCCAAGATCTGACGCGGGCGTCCACCCCCGGAACGACGGCGAAGCGGCACCGAGGCGACACGGTAGCCTGGCGACGTGCTGGAAGAGATCAGGGCAACCCGTTACGTAACACCGCTACGCGAGGGCGGGTCGCTTCCCGGAGTAATGGAAGCGGATGACCTCGGCACCTATGTCGTGAAATTTCGGGGGGCCGGGCAGGGCCGGCGGGTGCTCGTCGCCGAGATCATCTGCGCCGAGCTGGCCAGGCGCCTCGGCTTCCGCACCCCCGAGCTGAAGGTGATCGACGTCGATCCCCAGCTCGGCGCCCGGGAGCCCGACGAGGAGATCCAGGACCTGCTCAAGGCCAGCACCGGGCACAATCTGGCGATCGACTTCCTGCCCGCCGCGCTCGGCTTCGACCCGCTCGCCTGGCCCCCCGACCCCGACTTCGCCTCCCGGCTGCTCTGGTTCGACGCGCTGATCCACAACGTGGATCGGAGCTGGCGCAACCCGAACCTGCTCCTCTGGCACGGCGACGTCTGGCTGATCGACCACGGCGCCGCGCTCTGGTTCCACCACAACTGGCCCACCGCCGACCCGCTGCGCGGCTACGACGCGGGTGACCACGTGCTGGCCCCCTTCGCCACCCGGGTGGCGGAGGCCGACGCCGAGTTCAGCGAGTTGATCACCAGGGACCTCCTGGACGGGGTGGTCGACGAGGTCCCCGACGAGTGGCTGGAGGACGAACCGGGGTTCGACGGAGCGCAGGCCGTACGGCAGGCGTATGTCGAGCACCTGCTCGCCCGCGCGCAGGGACCGCGCACCTGGCTGCCCGACCCCTCGGCCGCACCCAGGCAAGAGAAGAAGACCGGATCTGTGGGCGCGTTCTGGAAGGGCGACCGGTGAGAGACGTCTACGAGTACGCGGTGATCCGGGTCATCCCCCGCGTGGAGCGAGGCGAACTGATCAACGCCGGGGTGCTGCTCTACTGCCAGCCACGCGACTACCTGTGCGCGCGGGTGGAGCTGGACGAGACCCGGCTGCGCGCGCTCGACGCCCAGGTGGACGTCGACGGGGTACGGCACGCGCTCGGCGCCTACCGGCGCTCCTGCACCGACGACGCGGGAGCACTGACCAGGGAGTCGCTGGGCAGCAGGTTCCGCTGGCTGACCGCTCCGCGCAGCACCATCGTGCAGACCGGCCCGGTTCACGCCGGTCTCACCGCCGATCCCGAGGCCGAGCTGGAACACCTGGTCACCCGGCTGGTACGCAGCCTCTAGGGTCTGTCACGAGGTGGGTTGAAGGTAATGCTTTCGAAGCCGTTCCCAGCCGCCTGACACCTGATCCGGGCGGGTTCGTGGCCTGGCCACCGAGCGGGTCGCCCCGGCTCGGGCGTGACGCGGAGATGTGCGACCACCGGTGGAGGGGCAGAGCTTCTCGCGTTGCCCCTCCACCGGGTGGGGATCAGGCGGATTCGATGGGCAGGCCGGCGCCGGCCCAGTCCTCTATGCCCTCGCGGTACTTGCGGACGTTGGTGTAGCCGAGGGCGGTGAGCCGGTCGGCGACCTGTCCGCTGTTGGGGCATGCCGGGTTGGAGCAGTAGGTGACGATCGCGGCGTCGAGGTCGGGGAGCAGGGAGGGCGCCAGGTCGTCGACCTCGTCCCTGACCAGTGCGAGGGCGCCGGGCAGATGCTGCTGTGCGTAGTAGTCTCCGCCGAGCGCATCGACAACGGTCACGGTGCCCGCGTCGATCGCTGCCTGCAGCTCGTTCCGGGTGATGAGTGCGGTCATGCCACTGCCTCCAAGACAATTGGACTATAGTCCGGTTGTGGCTCATGACAATAACGGACCGCAGTCCGATTCTGCAATGCCGTTGGAACTGCTGCGCACACCACCCCCCAAGGAGCGGGTGGACGCGGCGCGTAACCGGGCTGCGGTGCTGAAGGCCGCAGCCCGTTTGTTCGCCGAACATGGCGTAGCGGCGGTGTCCATGGACCAGGTGGCCGCGGCCGCCGGCGTCGGCAAGGGCACCTTGTTCCGCCGGTTCGGCGACAAGTCCGGATTGGCCGCCGCTCTGCTGGACGCCCGGGAGCGTGTGCTGCAGGAGGCGATCCTGCATGGACCGCCACCCCTCGGTCTCGGAGCAGCGGCCGACGAGCGGCTCGCCGCGTTCGTCGACGCCTATTTCGACTATCTGCTGGAGTACCTGGATCTGATCCGGATGTCGGAGACCGCGGCACCCGGTGCCCGATACCGGATCGGGGCCTACCGGTTCTGGCACCGCCATATGGCGATCCTGCTCGGCGCCACGCCCGACCCCGAACACACCGCCCATGCCGTGCTGGCCGCCCTGTCGGCCGAGCACGTATCCGCACTCCTGCCAGAGCTGGGCGAAAAGCGGATACGCGCCGGCCTTCTCCGCCTCGCGCGTTCGGCGATGCAACTTCCCGGACAGTGAGCGAAGGCTCAGCCCACCCCGCGAGCCCGCGCCTATCCGCGCGGGCCCCAAGCGTCTCGCCCCGGTTTGCCGGCGACTCACGTTCGGCTGCCGGGCCGGTGTCGACGGGCGATGACCGACGGCCGAACCCGGCGCAGCCGCGCGGCCAGGCTCGTGACGCCCAGCGCGGCGGCCAGGCAGGCCATGGGGATCGCGGGCAGCACGTAGCGGTGGTCGAAGTCCAGTGCGGCGACGGGCGCGACGAGCAGGAATACGGCCGTCGCCCACGGCAGCAGGGCCTCCCGCCGCCGGCCGATCGAGCCGAGGCCGCCCAGCAGCAGCATGACGCCGAGCAACGGGCCGTGCAGCACGGCGGGAGGGGCGTAGGCGGCAAGGACGCTCCCATACGGCTCGACGGAGGACATCCCGCGGATGCCGCCGTCGTACTCCCCGCGTACCTTGTCGATCAGTGGGAAGCCGGGCAGCGGCCACGAACCGTGGGGGAACGTCAGCGCGGGCGAGACGCGTAGGGGGTGGCGTACCGGGGTCCACGCGAAGGCGAGCGAGGTGTCGTGGACGACTGCGCCAAGGTAGTCCAGCGGCTGCGCGGCGATCGCGCGCAGGGCGAAGGAACGGGCCAGGTCGTTGTGGGAGAAGCGGTCGCCCGGCAGCCTGTTCAGCGAGGCGCCCGCGGCCCACACGTACTCCGAGGCGGCGTCGACCACGGTGCCGTTCGGGCAGAGCTTCGCCTCCTCGGCCGGCGGCTTGATCACCGAACAGTCGGCGAACGTCATCGTGCGAGCCCAGAGCGCCACACCGTCCGAGCCGCTGAGCGCGAACCGGCCGTGATGCGCCTGGTACCAGCCCGCGTAACCGACGAGAGGCAGCAGCCCGGCGACGGCGAGTGCGATCATCTGCCGGCGGCCGACCCGCTGGATGATCAGATGGATCAGGACGAGGCCGAGCAGCGGCACCGCGACCGTTCGGGTGAGCCCGGCCAGCGCCAGCAGCAGGCCCACCGCGGCGCAGGCGCGCACCGACGGCCTGGTCCGCCACAGCAGGACGGTCAGCGCGGACACGACGAGGAAGGTGACCTGGGTGTCGGACAGCACGGCGTGTTCCAGCCTGAGGAACGCCGGGTCGAACAGCACGGGCAGGGTGGCCAGCGTCGCCCCCCACCCGGGAAGTGACCGGCGGCGGAGCACCAGATAGATCATCAAAGCCATGCCGAGTCCCATGACGTGCTGCACCCCCGCCACCAGTTCGACGCTGTGGAACGGCAGGAGCAGCCGCAGGAAGAAGGAGTACCCGGCGGGATGGAACGCCCCGGAGGGCTGGAGGTGGACGGCGGTGTCCAGGTAGGTGAAGGAGTCGTACCAGTAGAGCTGCGCGGTGTCGTAGCCCAGCATGACGAGACAGCGAAGCGCTGCCGCGAAAGCGATCGCGACGGCGAAGACACCGTGGCCGGTGGCGAAGAACCGGCGCGGGAAGGACCGCCTGCCCTGGTCCAGGGCGTGGACGGCCTGAACGCCGGCGGTAGAGACGAGCATGGTCGAGCCCCCGATCGAGCGCCGGGCGGTTTCCGGCGCGATGAGGGCAGTCCAGCGATTGCTCGATAACCTTGGCGTCGCTGAATCCGGTTATGTCTGCGTTATGCCACTTCTGTCAGGCTGGTGCGATCCCAAGATCAAGGAGCTGCCGTGCGTGTGCTGATCGCCGAGGACGAGCGCATGCTCGCCGACTCCATCGGTGAGGGGTTGCGTGGCGAGGCACTCGCCGTCGACATCGCCTACGACGGCGAGTCGGCCCTGGAACGGCTCCGCGTCCACGACTACGACGTGCTCATCCTGGACCGCGATCTGCCGGGCATGCACGGTGACGACGTGTGCAGGGCCCTGGTGACCGATGGCGCGCTGGTACGCGTCATCATGCTCACCGCGTCCGGCGACCTGCGCTCCCGGGTGGAGGGCCTGTCCCTCGGCGCCGACGACTACCTGCCCAAGCCGTTCGCCTTCGAGGAACTCGTCGCCCGCGTCCACGCGCTGGGCCGCCGGGTACGTCCGGCCGACCCCCCGCTGCTGGAACGGGCCGGCATCCGTCTGGACTGGGCGCACCGGCAGGTGTTCCGGGACGGCCGCTACGTGCCGCTCGCCCGCAAGGAGTTCGGCGTGCTGGCCGAGTTGCTGCGCGCCGGCGGGGCGGTGGTCTCCGCCGAGACGCTGCTGGAGAAGGTGTGGGACGAGCACACCGACCCGTTCACCAACACCGTGAGGACGACGATGATGAAACTACGGCGCAAGCTCGGCGAACCGGCGGTCATCGAGACGGTCACCGGGGCCGGGTATCGCATCCCGTGAAGACGAGCGTACGGCTGCGCTTCGCCCTCGCCTGCGGCGCGGTATTCGTCCTCGTCGGCGCCGTGCTGCTGGTCGCGGTCTCCTTCGTCGTCCGGCAGAGCCTGGAACCCCGTGACGGGCTGCGCCGGCCCACGTCCATCACGGTCGCGGGCAAGAGGTACCTGCCCCCGCCCACCGATCCGACCATCTTGAAGATCTTCTACTCGTCGGGGCAAAGCGATGCGTACTACGTGGCCCAGCAGCGGGTCGCGCAGGTCAGGCGGATCTATCAGCGCGACACCATCAAGAACGTGCTCACCGTGGGCGGCCTCGGGCTCCTCGCGGCCGGCGGCCTCGCCACCGCGGCCGGCTGGCGGGCCGCCGGGTGGGTGATCCGCCCCGTCAGATCGGTGACCGAGAGCGTTCGACAGGTCGCACAGAGCCATGATCTCGCCGAACGCATCGCCCACGACGGGCCGGAGGACGAGATCAAAGAGCTCGCCGACAGCGTCGACGGCATCCTCGGCCGTCTGGCCCGCTCATACGACGGCCAGCGGCGCTTCATCGCCAACGCCTCACACGAGCTGCGCACCCCGCTCACCATCAACCGCACCCTCGTGGACGTGGCGGTCCGCCGGCCCGACGCGACCGAGGACGTCAGGCGCCTCGGGGAATCCCTTCTGATGGTCAACACCAGGCACGAGCGGCTGATCGACGCGCTTCTCGCCCTGTCGGAAGGCGAGCGCACGGTTCTCGACCGGCGTCCCTTCGACCTGGCCGACGTCGTCGAGCACGTGCTGGACCTGGCGGCCAAGGAGGCCGGGGACAGCGAGGTCACCGTCCACCGGCTGCTGGATCCCGCGCCGACCGCCGGTGAGGCGGTGCTGATCGAGCGGCTCGCGCAGAACCTCGTGGAGAACGCCATACGGCACAACCACCCCGGCGGCGAGGTGTGGGTGTCCACCCGGCAGCGGGCCGATCGAGTGGAACTGATGGTGGCGAACACCGGGCTCCCCGTGCCTTCCTACGAGATCGAGACGATCTTCGAGCCGTTCCGGCGGCTGCACGGCGACCGGCTGCGCTCCGACCGCGGCAGCGGCCTCGGGCTGTCGATCGTCAGGGTCGTGGCCGAGGCTCACAGCGGCACCGTGACCGCCGGTCCCCGCGAGGAGGGCGGCCTCACCATCGCTGTCGAGCTGCCGCGCGAGCAATCGTGACCACCGTCCGGTCACGTGGTCGTCCTCGCGTGGTTTGGCCTTGAACCCCCGGGAAGCGCCCGGTCGGGCACCGTTTCCGGATTCACCGGACGTTGCGATCGCCCTCGTCACCGACCCGGTTTCAGGTCGTCACGGCGATACACCTCCTCGGAGAGGAGCAGGTCGGTCGCGCCGGTGAAGCGGAGGAAGTCCGGGTCGAGGCAGTTGTCCCAGTCGTCGGCGCCGCGGTGCTCCCAGGAACGGCCCCACTCCTCGTCCTCTTCGCGGGCACGGTGCACCACCCGGCCCCGCCAGCGATACTCGATCAGGGTCACGCCCGGGTGCTCGTCGGCGAGCGGAGCCAGCCAGGGTGGGTCGATACTCGCCAGCGCATCTCCTCGTGCGCTCGGCGTCGTCGGAGTGGTCAACTCCGACAGGGTGGGCACGGGCGGTTTACTCGTGGGAGTGGCGCCCGAGCCGACATACGCGTAGCGGTCGTTACCCGTGCGGTAGCTGCCGGCGATCGGCAACCGCCAGGAGCCGTCGGAACCACGTCGCCACCGCTCTTCCGGTCCCACGGGAGGCCGCTCACCTGTGGTGATCACGCGCACCTCGTCGAAACCGTACCGGCAGTAGCGCCGGGGGCCTTCGTTGACGTCGTCGCGCCAGATCTCGTCCTGGGTGCTGCCCTCGTTGAAGTGCCGGCCCCAGATCGTGAAGTACCCCACGTGGTTCTTGCAGAAGTTCACGATCTCGTGGCTCTTACCCGAGCCGTACTGGATGTCGACGTACTGTCCCGCCGGTGCGCATCGGATCACAACGGGAACGTGGTACGAACCACGCGGCCCGAGCAGTTGCCAGGTGATCCACTGTGCCTCGACCTCGTCTATTCGCCAATTAGGCTGCGCGTAGACCCGGATGAAGTCCGTGTAAATGTTGGACACCACTCAATGATCCCAGCCGCGTCTCCGTCACCGGCCCGCCGAAAACGATCGGTCGCAGATCGCCGTTGACGACCACGAACGGCTGGACCTGCGAGAACAGCCTCCGCACCGCGTCTGCCCCGGTGAGAGGGCTGTTTCTGCCGGTGTGTCAGGCGCGGGACCTGAACCTGCGCGGGCTGAGCCGGCGGTTTCACAGGCCGTGTTCGTTCTCGGACAGGGTCGGCCGGCGCCGAGGGCTTCAGAAGAGCACCGACATGAAGGTGCCGACCTCTTTGAATCCGGCCTTGCGGTAGGCCGCCCTGGCCGGGAGGTTGTAGTCGTTGACGTACAGCGAGACCACCGGTGCGAAGCAGTCGAGCGCGTGCTTGATCACCGAGGCCATCCCGGTGACCGCGTGACCGCGGCCTCGCAGGTCGGGGTGGACCCAGACGCCCTGGATCTGGCAGGCGAGTGGAGTCACCGCACCGATCTCGGCCTTGAAGACGACCGTGCCGTCCTCGATCCGCGCGTAGGACCTGCCGATCCTGATCAGCTCGGCGACCCGGGAGCGATAGAGCGCGCCGCCGTCCCCCGAGTCAGGCGAGACGCCCACCTCCTCGGTGAACATCGCCACGCAGGCCGGGAGCAGGGTCTCGAACTCGTCAGGCCGGACCCTGCGGACCAACGGGTCGATCGGAATCGGAGACGGCTCGGTGGCCACCATCACCGGCTGGGCCCATCGGATCGCGCGAGCGGAACCCCAGTAGGGTTCGAGCCGCTCCCAGAGCAACTCGACCGCGTCGGAGGGGCCGACGATCGACGAACAGCGTCGGCCCTGCTTGCGGGCACGATCGGCGAAGGCGTGGACGGCGTCTGTGCCGGCGTTCACCGGAACCAGGTTGGCCCCGGCGTAGCAGAGGGAGGTCAGGCCGCCGCGCGGCCCGAATCCCCACATCTGGCCACCTAGCCTGGCCGGATTGAGCCCGACGGAGCGGACCCTGGAAGCGACGAAGACGTTGCTGACGGGATCGGCGTCAAGAAGAGCCAAAACCTCATCACGATCGTTGTCGTCGAGCACGCGCGACGCCGTTGTGCGCAGCATCACCCGTTTAGCCTACGCGACCCCCTCGATTTTGGCAGGAACCAACGCAGAGCCCCTTATCTACTCGTTAAACCCGGCCTTCGCCCTCATGCGCGGGACGGGCACGGGGACGGGCACGGGCGCGGGAGTGCCCGCGCAGCGGAAGTCCGGGCCTTTCGGGGCGCGGCCGCCGGACTTACCCGGCAGGGTGCCGTCCTTGAGGTAGGCGGCCAGGCGCCGGTCCACGCAGCGGTTCCCGGCGAGAGAGACCCCGTGGTTGCCGGTGGGCACGGTCAGCAGCCGGGCGCTGTCGAACAGCTTGCGCATCCGCACGGCCCCCGCGTACGGCGTGGCGGCGTCGCGCTCGGCCTGGACAAGCATGATCGGCGGCAGCTTCTTGCTGCCCTGGACCTTCACCGGCGTGTCGGGCTTCTCCGGCCAGAACACACACGGCGCGTTGTACCAGGCGTTGGTCCAGGTCAGGAAGGGCGCCTTCGCATGCAGCCTGGTCGTCTCGGTCCGCCATTCGGCCCAGTCGCGCGGCCAGGCGGCATCGTGGCACTGCACTCCGAGATAGACCGCGTAGTTGTTCTCGTCGTCGGCGTCGTTCAGAGCGTGCCGGCGGTAGGCGCTGAGCAGGAGTCCCGTCTCGCCCTTCTTCACATAGGCGGAGAACGCCCTGGCCAGCTGCGGCCAGATGAGGTCGGAGTAACCGCCGACGGTATAGATGTCGTCGAACTCGCTCGGGCCGACCACCCCTTCGGCCGGGCGGGTGCGCAGCCGCTCACGCATGGCGTACCAGGCGAAGGAGACCGCCTTCTCCGTCGCGCCGAGCTTGTAGACCCGGTTGTGGCGGGCCGTCCACCTCAGGAAGTCGCGGTGCCGCTGTTCGAAGGTGGTGTCCTGGACGAGGTTGGAGCCGTACCAGACCTCCCTGGGGTCCACCACGCTGTCCAGGACGAGCCGCTTGACCCGGTCGGGGAAGAGCGTGGCGTAGACCGCGCCGAGGTAGGTGCCGTAGGAGTAACCCAGGTAGCTGATCTTGGACTCGCCCAGTGCCGCTCTGATCGCGTCCATGTCCCTGGCGGAGTTCTCGGTGCTGATGTGGGGCAGCAGCCAGCCCCACCGGTCACCGCACGCCGTGGCGTACTGGCGGGCCCGGTCGAGCAGGACGGACTCCTCCTGCCTGTTCGCGGGCACGTGGTCGGGACGGGGCGCCTTGTAGTACTTCTCGAAGTCCACGCACTGCATCGCGGGCTCGCTGTGCCCCACCCCGCGCGGGTCGAAGCCGATCACGTCGAAGCGGTCGGCCAGGTCACCGGGAAGGCCGGCGGCGACGGTCTTGGCCAGGCCCCGGCCTGACGCCCCCGGGCCTCCGGGGTTGACCAGCAGCACACCCAGATGGTTGTGGTCCCGCGAGACCTTCCCCTTGATCCGGTTCAGGGCGATGCCGATGGTCTGCTGCGGGTTTCGATAGTCGAGCGGCACCCTCAAAGTGGCGCACTCCACCTCGCCGTCCGCCAGCCCGGCGAGAGCGGGCGGATTCCCGGGTTTGCTCTCCTTCTCGCAGGGCCCCCAGACCAGCTCGGCCCGTTCGTGGGCCGTCGCTCCCTGAGGAACCCCGACAACGACCAACATCCCGATGCTTGCGATAATCCCGACAAGCCTCTTCACGGTGGAATCCCCCCTACTTATACGGCAGAGGCGATGTTCTCCCGTGGCGACGCACGACCACCCGCGACACAACCAGATGCTTACCAATGTGTAGTCAAGTGATTGCTACGTGTAAGTGCGCAACGGTGACCGCAGCAAACGGTTTCGTCGAAAAGCCGATTCGTCAGGCGGCGACAGCGCGAGCCCGCGCAGACTCGCGGGCCCGAACCGCCGGCGATCCCCCGGATGTGCCTGCGGGGAGCGCTTCGCCTCGAAGGTCACCGGAAAGCACCGGTGACCGGGGGACGGACCCTAGCCGACGACGACCTCGGGGCCGGAGGCGTCGTCGTCGGAGAGGTCGACGTCGACGCCCATCTCGTCGGCGAGGCGCAGGGCCTCCTCGATGAGGGTCTCCACGATCTGGGACTCGGGAACGGTCTTGATGACCTCGCCCTTGACGAAGATCTGGCCCTTGCCGTTGCCGGACGCGACACCGAGGTCGGCCTCGCGGGCCTCGCCGGGACCGTTGACGACACAGCCCATCACCGCGACACGGAGCGGAACCTTCAGCCCCTCAAGGCCGGCCTGGACCTGCTCGGCCAGGGTGTAGACATCGACCTGGGCGCGCCCGCAGGAGGGGCAGGAGACGATCTCCAGGCCGCGCTCGCGCAGGTTCAGCGACTCCAGGATCTGGTTGCCGACCTTGACCTCCTCCACCGGCGGGGCCGACAGCGACACACGGATGGTGTCGCCGATGCCCTCGGCGAGCAGCGCGCCGAACGCGACGGCGGACTTGATCGTGCCCTGGAAGGCCGGGCCCGCCTCGGTGACGCCGAGATGGAGCGGGTATTCGCACTGGGCGGCGAGCAGGCGGTAGGCCTGGACCATCACGACCGGGTCGTTGTGCTTGACCGAGATCTTGATGTCGCGGAAGCCGTGCTCCTCGAACAGCGAGCACTCCCACAGGGCGGACTCCACCAGTGCCTCGGGAGTGGCCTTGCCGTACTTCTGCAGCAGGCGGGGGTCGAGCGAGCCGGCGTTGACGCCGATCCGGATCGGCACGCCGTGCTCGGCGGCGGCCCGTGCGATCTCGCCGACCTTGTCGTCGAACTTCTTGATGTTGCCGGGATTGACCCGGACCGCCGCGCAGCCCGCCTCGATCGCGGCGAAGACGTACTTCGGCTGGAAGTGGATATCCGCGATCACGGGGATCTGCGACTTGCGCGCGATGGCCGGCAGTGCGTCGGCGTCGTCCTGGGTGGGAACGGCCACCCGGACGATCTGGCAGCCCGACGCGGTCAGCTCGGCGATCTGCTGGAGCGTGGCGTTGATATCGGCGGTGACCGTGGTGGTCATCGACTGGACGGAGACCGGCGCGTCTCCGCCCACCGGGACGGAGCCGACCATGATCTGACGGGATTTACGTCGCTCGGCGATCGGCCTGGTCCTGACGGACGGGATCCCGAGAGCAACAGAAGTCATTTTCAACCCTTGAGAGTCGGAGACGCTCCCAGTTTAGGCAGTAGTGGTGAGCTCCCGTGCCCTTACGCGCGCCCAGGCGTCCGCGTCGAGCACTTCGGCGACCGAACCGGCTTCGGTGACGGTGTGCTCGGAGACCACCGCGGCAACGGTGTCCACGATCGCGAGGAAGGGCAGTCGCCCGGCCAGGAAGGCCTCCACGCAGACCTCGTTGGCGGCGTTGTAGACGGCCGGGGCCGTTCCCCCCGCGGAACCGACGTGGCGGGCCAGCGCGACGGAGGGGAAGGCCTCGTCGTCGAGCGGCTCGAAGGTCCAGGTGTGAGCCCTGGTCCAGTCGACCGAGGGAGCGGCGTCGGCGACCCGATCCGGCCAGCCGAGCGCGAGCGCGATGGGCAGCCGCATGTCGGGCGGGCTGGCCTGGGCGATGACCGAGCCGTCCACGAACTCCACCATCGAGTGGACGACCGACTGCGGGTGGACCACGACGTCGATCCGGTCGAAGCCGATGTCGAAGAGCAGATGCGCCTCGATGACCTCCAGGCCCTTGTTCACGAGTGTGGCGGAATTCACCGTGATGACCGGGCCCATCGACCAGGTCGGGTGGGCCAGGGCCTGCTCCGGGGTCACGTTTCCGAGCTTCGACCGCGGGATGCCCCTGAAGGGCCCGCCGCTCGCGGTGACGAGCAGGCGGCGCACGGCCGACGCGGCGGGACCGGTGGGACCGGCGGCCCACAGGCACTGGGCGAGCGCGGCGTGCTCGGAGTCGACGGGGATCAACTGCCCGGGCTTGGCCAGGCGCTTCACCAGCGGCCCACCGATGATCAGGGACTCCTTGTTGGCGAGGGCGAGCACCCTGCCCGCCTCCAGCGCGGCCAGCGTCGAGGTCAGCCCGAGCGCGCCGGTGATGCCGTTGAGCACGATGTCGGACGGCCAGGCCGCGACCTCGGCGACCCCTTCGGGCCCGGCGAGCACCTTGGTGACCACACCGTGCGCGGCCAGGGCCTCCCGCAGCGCGGGGACGGCGCCGGCGTCGGCGACGGCGACGGCCTCGGGCCGGAACTCGGCCGCCTGACGGGCCAGCAGGTCGATCCGGCCGCCTCCGGCGGCGAGCGCCGCCACCCGGAAACCACGGGGGTTTCGGGCGATGACGTCAAGGGACTGGGTCCCGACGGAGCCGGTCGAGCCCAGCAGGACGACGGAACGAGCGATGTCTGGCTGCACCGCTCCATTCTCCCGGCTGACGTCCGGCTGTCCAATCGGGGCCGAAACCTGTAAGGCGTGGAGCGCGCGATAAAAGGCGCTATTTAAGTCCGAATCTATCTATATCAATAGTTGTAAAGCCGGAGAAATGCGGATAGGTAGCGCACTAGCTTCCCGGAACAGCATCGGGTCTCGGGAGGTACAAATGCGTCGCACGGCACAACTGGTCCCCGTTCTCACTCTTGTCGCGGGCAGCACCCTGCTCTCCACGGCGGTCGCGCACAGCGCTGACGCGGGCACCACCTCGGGCACCACCTCGGGCACCACCTCGGGCACCACCTCGGGCACCACCTCGGGCACGGCCACGGGCACGGCCACGGGCGTCACCGCGGCGCCGGCCGCCCCCCGGCCGGCCGAGGAGGAGGCCGCCGACACGAAGACCGAGCAGAACACGGTCCGGCGCTACTGGACCGAGGCGAAGATGGAGGCGGCCAAGCCGCTCGAAACCCTCGCCCCCAAGAAGGAGGGCATCCGGCTCGCCGCGGCGGCGATCGCGGCCCAGGCCGCGGCCCCCCCCGTCTCCGTCCCCGCGACCTCACCGGGCGGCGAGACCGTCACGGTCGCCCGGGGGTACACGGTCGCACGCGCCACCACCGGGGCTCGGTGGACCCGCGGCGGAGCGATCGCGAAAACCGCCGGCCGGGTCTTCTTCACCTACCAGGGCCGCAACGCCTCATGCTCCGCGAATGCCGTGACCAGCGAGAACAAAAGCACGGTGATCACGGCCGGGCACTGCGTGAGAATGGGCGGCGCCTTCCACGACAACTGGGTGTTCGTGCCGGGATACGAGAACGGCAATCGGCCGTACGGCACGTGGGTGGCGACCACCCTGTACACCACGGCGCAGTGGAACAACAGCGAGGACATCAACTACGACGTGGCCGCCGCCGTGGTGGCGCCGTTGAACGGCAAGTCGCTGACCGACGTGGTCGGCGGCCAGGGCGTCTCCTTCAACCAGTACCGGCGGCAGCGGATGCACTCCTTCGGCTATCCGTCGGGCAGCCCCTACGACGGCTCCAAGCTGATCTACTGCAGCGGGCGGGCGTTCGACGACATCATGATGTCCCGCGACATCGGCATGAACTGCAACACGACCGGCGGATCGAGCGGCGGGCCCTGGTTCCTCGACTTCAACGAGAGCACCGGCCTGGGAACCCTGAACTCGGTGAACAGCTTCAAGTACAGCTTCGCCGCCGGCTGGATGTTCGGCCCCTACTTCGGGACCGACGCGCGAGCCGTCTACCAGGCCGCGCAGATCACCAACACTCCCTAAGTATTTACTGAAAGTAGTCGCAAGAACACACCTGGTAGTGCAAAATCGGGGTTCATGACCTCGAGCCTCCCCCTGCTTGCGGCTGCTCCGCTCGTCGCCGGGTTGCTGAGCGCCCCCATGATCGACACCACGGCCACGGAGCACGGGCAGCAGGCCGCAAGCACCCCCGCCCACCCCGCGGGGAAGGACTCGGTCGCCGCCCCCGCCGTCGTCGAGCACATGACCGCCCCCGGCACCTCGGACCAGCGTCGTGTGCTCAGCTACTGGACCCCTGACCGGATGGCGCGCGCCGTCCCGATCGATCTCCTCGGGACGGTGGCCGGGCTTCTGGGGAGACCCGCCGCCGCGACCGCCCCGCACGGGACGGTGACCGGAAGACCACAGGAGCCCGTCGTCCCGGCCACCCGGTCCGCGACGACGGCCCAGACACCGGAGAAGGCCTCCGCCCTGACCGGTCTGCCCCAGACACCGGAGAAGGCCCCCGCCCTGGCCGATCTGCTTCAGGCGGCGCCTCGGGCGCCACGGGGGCCCGCCGTCCCGGCCGCCCAGCAGGTCGCCCCCGCCGGAGAGACCCGCGGACGGCTGCGCGCCGCGGCCCGCGTCAGCGGGGCACGCTGGAACTCCGGCGGCTCCGTGGCCCGCACCACGGGCCGGGTGTTCCTCACCCTCGGCGGAACGGACTTCGTGTGCTCGGCGAGTTCGGTCAAGGCGGCCAACAGGGATCTCGTGGTGACCGCCGGGCACTGCGTCAAGGACGGCACCGGCGCGTGGGCGGATAACTGGATCTTCGTCCCCGGTTACGACCAGGGGCGCCAGCCCTACGGGCAGTTCACCGCGCGTCGCATGTTCGTCGCGGGGTCGTGGTCGCGCAGCGCGGACGACAGCTACGACGTCGGCATGGTGGCGGTCAACCCGAGGAACGGCAAGCACCTGACCGACGCCGTGGGCGGCCAGGACATCACCTTCGGCGCGGCCAGGGGCCGCCACACCTACGGCTTCGGCTTTCCCGCCGATTCGCCCTACAACGGCGAGCACCTCGTCTACTGCGCGGGTTCGCTCCGCGACGACCCGAACGACCAGACCAACGACCAGGGCCTGCGCTGCGACATGACCGCCGGATCCAGCGGCGGCCCGTGGCTGAGCGGCTTCGACCCCGCCACCGGGCGCGGCACGCTCACCTCGGTGAGCAGTTTCAAATACAGCGACGACCGCCGCACCATGTACGGACCGTACTTCGGTGAGGCGACCAGGCAGCTCTACTCCACGGCCCAGAACTCCTAGCGCCGGTTACCGGTCACGACGTTCTTCCCTCACCTCGCCGACTCACCGTGATGGCCGCCCACCCCCGGCGGGCCCGGCGCCGGCTCCACCGCGTCCGGGCGAATGAGGAAGCCGGGCGTTCCGGCCGGAAGCACCACGAGAGGTGCGAGCCAAAAAATCACAAAGCGTGATGATCAGGTTTTCAAGGATCCTGGAAACACCGCACGGAGTGGCACCACACGAACCGGGGCAGGTCCCCACGGGGGGAATCGACGCTGTCCACTGCAGGATTCACGATCTGCACCATCGGCCCAGAAACGCCCCGATCGCTGATCGCAGCCGTCGTCCGGATGCGGGTGGGCCGTCAACGGGGCCACCTTCCATCAGGCGGCCCGGCGACACCGTCGGCGATCCTCAGACACCGTGATCCTCAGAAAGGGCATGGCCCATGAAAATCGAGAAGGCCAAAATCGTCGAGCTCCTCCGGTCCCGTGGTGACAACGCCATGGCGCAGGAAGCCGACAAGCGACTGCCCCCGCAGATCGACACCGACCAGCACGCGGAGCAGCTGTCCAAGCTTGGCCTGAGCCCCCAGGACCTCATCGCCAAGCTCGGCAGCGGCGGCCTGCTCAGCTGACCCGGAACCCCGGGGAAGACCGGCCGACCCGCAACCGGGGAAGGCCACACCGTGATCACAAGTGCTCAAAGGCGAGCCTGGTGAGCCGGTCCAGCGAAACCCGCTGACGCCGGACGGGCTGCAGACCGTCCGGCGGCTCATCGGGATCTCCCGGCGGCCACGACCGCCCGGCATCGCCCGAAATGGGCGCGGGACAGGCGTTCGCGCCCCCGCCTCAGTGATCGGGAACGGTTTTTCAGAGGGTCAGGCCGGTGAGGACCATGACTTTCTCGTAGGTGAAGTCGTTCATGGCCGAGCGGATGCCCTCGCGGCCGACTCCCGACTCCTTGACCCCGCCGTAGGGCATCTGGTCGGCGCGGTAGGACGGGACGTCACCGATGATCACACCGCCTGCCTCGATCTCCCGGTTGGCCCGGAAGGCGGCCTCCAGGCTGCGGGTGAACACCCCCGCCTGCAGGCCGTACTTGGAGTCGTTGACCGCGGCGAACGCCTCGTCCACCCCGGACACGGTCTGGATGATCATCACGGGGCCGAAGACCTCCTCGCAGGAGACCTTGGCGGCTCGCGGCACGTCGGTGAGGACGGTCGGCGCCACGGCGGCGCCGTCGCGGGTGCCGCCGGTCAGGAGACGGGCGCCGGCGGCGACGGCCTCGTTGACCCACTGCTCCACGCGCTCGGCGGCCTGGATCGAGACCAGCGGACCGACCTGCGTCTTCTCGTCGGCGGGGTCTCCGGTGATCAGGGCCTCGACGGCCGGAACCAGCCTGGACACGAAGTCGTCGTGCACGGACTCCTCGACGATCACCCGCTGGACCGAGATGCAGCTCTGTCCGGCCTGGTAGTTGGAGAACAGCGCCACCCGCGAGGCGGCCCAGTCGAGATCGGCGTCGGCGAGCACGACCGCGGCGGCGTTGCCGCCGAGTTCCAGGGTGACGTGCTTGCGCGGAGCCTGGTCCATGATCGCGTAACCGACCGGGCCGGAGCCGGTGAAGGAGACGATCGGCAGGCGGGGGTCGTCGACCAGGGCCGCGGCGCGGTCGTTGGGCACCGGGAGCACGGAGAACATGCCTTCGGGCAGTCCGGTCTCGGCCAGGATCTCACCCAGGACCAGCGAGGAGACCGGCGTCGCCGGGGCCGGCTTGAGGATGACCGGGGCGCCGACCGCGATGGCCGGGGCGACCTTGTGGGCCACCAGGTTGAGCGGGAAGTTGAACGGCGTGATCGCCAGGACCGGGCCGTGCGGGACGCGCGAGATGTAGGCGAGGCGGCCGGTGGCGGCGGCCTCGGTGTCCAGGCGCATGGCCTCGCCGCCAAGGCGGCGGGTCTCCTCGGCGGCGAACCGGAAGGTGGAGATCGCACGGTTGACCTCACCACGGGCCCAGAAGATCGGCTTGCCGTTCTCCTCCGTGATCAGGTGGGCGATCTCGTCGGCGCGCTCGGCCAGACGGCGCGAGACGTGGGCGAGTGCCTCGGCCCGCACGTGGATCGGGAGTGCGGCGGCCTCCTTCCGCACGGCCGCGGCGGCGGCGACGGCCTCGGCGACCTGCCCCTCGGTCGGCACGGAACAGATGGCGACGACACTGCCGTCATACGGGTTGGTCACGGTCAGCTCGGCGTCCCCGGTGGCGGGGCGACCGGCGAGCCAGAAGGGGCGCACGTCCATGCCTCCGACGGTATGCCACGCACCTGGGCGCGATATCGCTCCACTTCGCACAAGAGCCTTGCACCGGCGCGCCGTTACGCATAAAACAGTCTCCTGCCCAGCGCTGTAACAAAAACATGGGCATTGAGGGATATTCCTTATACGTCGCCGGTTTGAATCGGCTCCGGCATGGCTAAGTCCCCCAGGGAACTTTGAGAACGGAAGGGCGTGGGCGCATGACCTCCTCGGCGCCGCGCGGCCTTCAGGGTGCCTACCTGCTGGGCGAACGGGCCTCGCAGGACGAGCTCCGCGGCAAGCTGCTCGACGTGGCCAGCCAGCTCCTCGTCACCATCGGGCCCGAGAGCCTGTCGATGCGCCGCATCGCCACCGAGGCCAAATGCTCGACGACCGTCATCTACACCATGTTCGGCAGCAAGGAAGGACTCGCCGAGGCCCTCTATCTGGAGGGCTTCGAACGATTCCGGCGCCGCCTGGAGGCCGTACCCCCGCGCAAGAACGCCCTTGAGCACCTCAGCGCGCTCGGTCCCGCCTACCGGGACGCGGCACTCTCCGAACCCGGCTACTACGCCCTGATGTTCGAGCGCGCGATTCCGGGCTTCGCCCCGAGCGAGAGGGCCAGGACCCTCGCCCGGGCCGCGCTCAACGTCCTCGACCGGGTGATCGCCGACTGCATCTCGGCGGGATACATCATCCCGATCCAGCCCAGGAAGATCGCCGACGCCCTGTGGGCCGCCGCCCAGGGCGCCATCAGCCTTGAGCGCGCCGGGCACCTGCGTGACAGCAGCGTCTACGAGGCGGTCACCTACGCCACCGTCTCCCGCTATCTGGCCGAAAAGCCCCCGGTCTCGCATTCCTGACCCCCGCGCTCCCGGCCGCGCGCGAGCCCCGCTCGGCGACGGCGACGGCGACGCGAGGAGCGTTCAGTCCGCCGCGGCCAGCGCGACCCACAGCTCGGCGCGGACCGCCGGATCGTCGAGGTCCCGGCCGAGGAGTTCGGCGGTGCGGCGCATGCGGTAGCGCAGGGTGTGGCGGTGCACCCCGAGCCGTTGCGCCGCCGCGTCCCAGTGGCCGTTGCATTCCAGGTAGGCGCGGAGGGAGCCCAGCAGGTCCGCGCGGGAACCGTGCTCCCTGAGCGGGGCGAGGAGCGCGGAGGAGAACGCCGCGGTCACGTCGGGGTCGAGCAGGGACATCAGGCTCTGGCCCGCGAGGTCGGCGAAGCGCATGACGGGCACGGCCCCGCGCCTGGCCGAGACGAGTGCCCGATCCGCCTGTTCGAGTCCGGTGCTCAGGTTCTCGGGGCTCACCGCGGCGCCGATCCCGAGCGGGCCGTGCTCCCGGAGCGCCGAGAGCGCCTCGTCGGCCCTGCCCTCCGGGACGACGAGGACCACCCGGCCCTCATCCTCGGCCGCGAACTCGTTGCCGGCCGCCTCCAGGACCGCTTCCCGGTCTCCCCCGGCGACGATCACCACCAGCGGCCCGCAGGGGAAGGCGTCGCCCAGCCGCTCCAGCGTCTCCCTCCCCGCCCGCACCTGACCGGCCAGCAGCAGCCGGAGCACCGCGGAACGGACCCGGCGCTCGGCGGCCAGGTGTTCGCCGCCGTGCTCGATGGCGAGCGTCAGCAGGGATCCGGCGGCGTTGACCACGGTGTGCGCGACCGGGGTGAAGGGCCTGCCGAGTCCGACGGCGAAGAACCCCCTGATCCGGCGGGCACCGAGCGGCTGCACGATGACGTGCTCCAGCGGCGTGGAGAGCGCCAGGCTCGCGGGCGCGTCCCTGCCCCCGGACTTCCTCAGGCGCTCCAGTTCGGGGAGGAGGCCCTTGGCGGCGGCGGCCGCCCCCTTCCCCGTCGCGTGCCGTACGGCTCCCGCCTCGTCGAGCAGGAGCGCCCAGCCCCCGAGTTCGCGGGCGAGGCCGTCGATCACCGCTCGCGGCCCCTCGGGGCGGAGGGCGGCGCGGGTGAGGCGGCTCTGAGCCGCGAAGGCGCGGCTGATCTCGTCGTACTGCTCGGCGGCGAGCAGCTCGCTGACCACCTTGCCGATCGCGACGAACGGGGTGTCCCGCGGCACCTCGATCAGCGGCAGCCCGGCCCGCGCGGCGGCGGACAGCAACGCGTCCGGGATCCTCTCGTGCCCGAGGCCGACGCCGAAGCCGAGCCCGGTGACCTCCTTGCCGACCAGCCGGTCGACGTACGGCCCGGCGTTGCGGGCGTCGAGGCGCATGCCCGTGGTGAGGACCAGCTCACCGCCCTCCAGGAACGGGGTCGGGTCCTCCAGCTCGCTGACCGCCACCCAGCGCACCGGCCGGTCGAGTGCGTCCTGTCCCGAGAGCACGCCGAGTTTGTGCGACAGGCGCCGTACGACGGTGCGGAGCGTCGGTGCCACGACCATCCCCCGATTTGTACGTTACGGCCAGTGTGTTACCTCCAACTTTGCCATAGCGCAGCATCGGCACACCGACACGCGCGACATACCGTCACATCATGAGCACCGTCATCGAGGGCGGCCCCTCGCTTCCTCAGGAGCGCCGCGTCGTCACCGAGATTCCCGGCCCGAAGTCTCGCGAGCTGTTCGCGCGTAAGCAGTCCGCCGTCCCACCCGGCATCGGCACCACGCTGCCGGTCTTCGTGACGCACGCCGGCGGCGGTGTCGTCGTCGACGCCGACGGCAACTCGCTGATCGACTTCGGCTCCGGCATAGCTGTGACCAGCGTCGGCAACTCCGCCCCGCGCGTGGTCGAGCGGGTGCGCAAGCAGGCCGCGGACTTCACCCACACCTGTTTCATGGTCACCCCGTACGAGTCCTACGTCGAGGTCTGCGAGAAGCTCAACCGGCTCACCCCCGGCGACCACACCAAGCGCACCTTCCTGCTCAACAGCGGCGCCGAGGCCGTGGAGAACGCGGTGAAGGTCGCCCGCCACGCCACGGGCCGCCAGGCGGTCGTCGTGTTCGACCACGGCTACCACGGCCGGACCCTGCTGACGATGTCGCTGACGGCCAAGAACATGCCGTACAAGCACAGGTTCGGCCCGTTCGCCCCAGAGATCTACCGGGTACCGCTGGCCTACCCGTTCCGCTGGCCCACGGGTCCGGAGAACTGCGCCGAGGAGGCCGCGGCTCAGGCGATCGACCAGATCACCAAGCAGATCGGCGCGGAGAACGTCGCCGCCGTGGTGATCGAGCCGATCGCGGGCGAGGGCGGTTTCATCGAGCCCGCCAAGGGCTTCCTGCCGAAGATCGCGGAATTCTGCCGGGAGAACGGCATCGTCTTCATCGCCGACGAGGTCCAGACCGGCTTCTCCCGCACCGGCGACCTGTTCGCCTGCGAGGACGAGGGCATCGTGCCCGACATCATCGTCACCGCCAAGGGCATCGCGGGCGGCCTTCCCCTGGCCGCCGTCACCGGCCGCGCCGAGATCCTCGACAAGGTCCACGTAGGCGGGCTCGGCGGTACCTACGGCGGCAACCCGCTCGCCTGCGAGGCGGCGCTGGGCGTGCTGGAGACCATCGAGGCCGACGACCTGACCGGCAGGGCCCGTCGCATCGGCGAGGTCATGCTCCCCCGGCTGCGTGCCATCGCCGAGAAAAGCCCCGCGATCGGCGACGTGCGCGGGCGCGGCGCCATGATCGCCATTGAGCTGGTCGTTCCCGGCACCAAGGATCCGCACCCCACGGCGGCGTCCGAGATCGCCGGGAGGTGCCACGCCGAGGGACTGCTGGTGCTGACCGCCGGCACGTACGGAAACGTGCTGCGATTCCTTCCTCCCCTGGTCATGCCCGACCATCTGCTGGAGGAAGGTCTGGCGATCCTGGAGAAGGCCATCGGCGAGGTGTGACCGTTTAGACCCCCGCAAAAGGGGCACCCGGCTTGTGCCGAGTGCCCCTTTTGCCGTCCTACGGCACCTATAAAGGAAGCAATTTAACCACCGCTTGACATCCAGCAAAGCGATCACGAGCCTCGTCGGCGTTATAACGGTTCCGATATGAGACTGCAGATCGGGACGGGAAGCGTGATGAACTGGGGGCCCACGAGAACGGCACGAGCCATGATGACGTTCGATCCCGAAGGGCTGAGCCGTACTCAGTGCGAGGGTGACGCCTGCGTGGCGTGCCACAAGAAATGGCCGCGTCCGAGGATCAGAATCGGCCGTCTACCCGACGACAGGACCCTGTTCGCCTGCGAGGAATGCGCGGATGCGCTTCTTCCGGAATCACAGGCGAATGTCCACCCCTTCCCCCGGCGCGCGGCCTTCCTCTGAGACGGCTTTCAAGGAAACACCGGGAAAAGCAGGAAAAAACAGGCGTGCCCTCCCCCGCCGGAACGGGGAAGGGCACGGAGCGTACCGGTGACTACTTGGTGTAGCCGACGGCCGTCCAGTTCTTGTCCGAGTACCCGAAGGCACCGTAGTTCGCCAGGGTCTTCTTGGTGGCGAAGATGTCGGGGCGCTGGTACAGCGGGATGGTGTGCACTTCATCCCAGATCAGCTTGTCCGCCTGGTTGCCCAGCTCGACCGCCTTGGCCGGGTCCATCTCGCCGCCGGCCTGCTCGATCAGCTTGTCCAGTTCGGGGCTGCCGATGCGCGGGAAGTTGCTGCCGAAGTTGTCGGGGCTCGTGGGCGACTTGTAGATCTGCGGCAGGGCGCCGAGCGGGAACGGCGTGCCCAGCCACGAGAACGGCTGCAGGTCGAAGTTACCGGCGATGGCGTAGTCGTCGAAGAACTTGTCCTCGGGAACCGGCTCGATGTTGATCTTGACGCCGATCTCCTTCAGCATCGCCTGGGTGAGCTCGCCCTCCTGCTTGGCGGTGGGGTTGGCGGCCGGGACGACGAAGCGGAGCGCGAACTCCTTGCCGTCCTTCTTGCGGTACTCCCCGTCCATCTTCCAGCCGGCGGCGTCCAGGAGCTGCTTGGCCTTCTCCGGGTTGTACGTGCCGAGCTCCCCGGAGTTGTCGACGTAGCCGGCCTGGGTGTTCATGTAGACGTGGTTGTTGAGCGTCTGGATCGGCCAGTCCATGTCCTTGAGGTCGGACTGGGTGATCACCTCGCGGTTGATGCCGAGCGCGATGGCCTGGCGGACCGACTTGTCCTTCAGGAGCGGGGCGGAGCCGTTGACGGTGATGTGGCGCCAGTTCGGGGCGGCGGCCTTACGGATGTCGGCGTCCGGCACCTCCTTGGCCCGCTTGAGGTCGGCGGCGTTCGCCGGGATCGAGACCGCGTCGATCTCGCCGTTGGCGAAGGCGTTCATCGTGGCGCTGGCATCGATCATCCGGAAGACGACCGTGTCGAGCTTGGCCTTGTTGCCCCACCAGTTGTCGTCGCGGACCTCGGTGATGGTCTTGCTGGTCTGGTCGATCTTGTCGATCTTGAACGGACCGGCGGTGACGGGGAGCTTGTTGAGCCAGTCCTTGTTGAACGCCTCGGGCGTCTCGTTGGTGGAGGCGGGGTAGAGCGGCAAGAACAGACCCTTCCAGTCCGGGTAGTTCTTGTCGAAGGTCACGACCACGTCCTGGTCGGTGGCGCCCTTCTCCACCGACTTGATCCGGTCGTACCCGTCGGTCGAGCTGACCTGGTACTTCTTGTCCTTGCCGTTCAGGGCCTTCCACTGAGCCTGGAAGTCCTTGTAGGTGATCGGCGTGCCGTCCGACCACTTGGCCTTGTCGTTGATCTTGTAGGTGACAACTTCCACGCCGTCGGTGAGCTCCATCTTCCACTCGGTGACGTAGTCGGGGTTGTTGACAACCTCGGCCTTGTCGTTGGTGATGCCGATGGCCGGAAGGAGGGGCTCGATCACCTGGTCGGTGCTGTCGTTGGTGCCGTTGACCTGGTTGTAGTTCCACTGGGCCTGGAACTGGCTGAGCGCCAGCTTCACCGTTCCCCCGTCGGCGACCTGGTCGTAGGGGACCGGGTTGATCGTGCTTCCGGGAAGCGTGGCGGCCTGCTCCTGGGCGGCCTGGCTCGACTCCGCGGCCGGCTGCTCCTTGGCGTTGCCACCGGCGCAGGCCGTGAGGGCCATCGCCAGTAGTGCGGTCCCGGCGACCGCCTTGTAACCAACCTTCATGTGTTCCTCCAACAAGGGGGTCATCAGGGACGCGAGATCTGGAGGATCTCGGTCTCCTCGGGGTAGTGGCAGGCGGCACCGTGATCGACGGCGGACGCGAGCCGTACAACAGAGGGCTCTTCCTCGGCGCACCTGCGTGCCTCCGCCTCGCCCAGCAGGGCGCGCTTGGGGCAGCGGGTGCGGAACCGGCAGCCGGACGGAGGGTCGGCCGGGCTCGGCAGGTCACCTTCGAGCAGGATCCGCTCGCGCGAGCGCTCCAGTTCGGGGTCCGGCAGCGGGATCGCCGACAGCAGCGCCCGCGTGTAGGGGTGTGCGGGCCTGCCGTACACCTCGTCGACCGTGCCGATCTCAGCGATCTTGCCGAGATACATGACGGCGATCCGGTCCGCGAGGTGCCGGACCACCGACAGGTCGTGCGCGACGAACAGGTAGGACAGGCCGAGCCTGACCTTCAGGTCCTCCAGCAGGTTGATCACACCCGCCTGGATGGACACGTCCAGCGCCGACACGGGCTCGTCGAGCACGATCAGCTTGGGTTCCAGGGCCAGCGCGCGGGCGATGCCGATGCGCTGGCGCTGGCCTCCGGAGAAGTGCTGCGGGTAGCGCTCGGCGTGGCTCGGGTCCAGGCCGACCAGGCTGAGCAGCTCGGCGACCCGGTTCTTGACGTCCTTGTGGCCGTGCGCGCGGAGCGGCTCGGCGAGGATGTCGCCGACCGGCATGCGCGGATCGAGCGCGGCCATCGGGTCCTGGAAGACGATCTGCAGGTTCTTGCGGAGCGCCTTGCGCTCGGCCTTGGCCAGCTTGGCGCTGTCCTTGCCGAACACGACGATCGTGCCACCCTGCGGCGCCTCCAGCTGCATGATCTGCTGGAGCGTGGTGGTCTTGCCGCAACCCGACTCGCCGACCAGGGCCAGCGTCTCGCCCTGGGCGATGTCGAGGCTGATGCCGTCCACGGCGTGCACCGTGCCGACCCGGCGCTTGAACACCGAGCCCTTCAACAGCGGGTAGTGCCGGATCATGTTCTCGATCCTCAGCACGGTGTCCCGCTCGGCGCGCGGCCTGCTCTCCGCCTTCTCCTCCGGCGCCTCCGGCACCGGGTAGACGTCGCTGCCGCCCAGTCCCTTGAGCTCGATCTCGTGGGACCGGATGCAGGCCGCCATCCGGGTACCCGAGCCGATCCGCACCAGCTCGGGCTCGGCGTCGTCACAGGCGTCGACCTTCATCGGGCAACGCGGCGCGAACGGGCAGCCCGGTGGCAGCGCGGCGGGCGAGGGCGGATTGCCCTCGATCGGGATCAGCCGCCCGGTCGGGCGGTCCATGCGCGGGATCGAGGCGAGCAGGCCGATCGTGTACGGCTGGCGTGGACGGTAGTAGATCTCGTCCACCGCGCCGAGTTCGACGGGCTTGCCCGCGTACATCACCAGCACCCGATCGGCGATGCCCGCGACGACCCCCAGGTCATGCGTGATCATCACGATGCCGGCGCCGGTCTCCCGTTGAGCGGTCTTGAGCACCTCCAGGACCTGGGCCTGGATGGTGACGTCGAGCGCGGTGGTCGGCTCGTCGCAGATCAGCACGTCGGGGTTGTTGGCGATGGCCATCGCGATCATGGCGCGCTGGCGCATACCGCCGGAGAACTCGTGCGGGAACGCCTTGGCCCGCACATCCGGGTGCGGGATGCCGACCAGGTCGAGCAACTCGACGGCCTGCTTGGCCGCCTTCTCCTTGCCGACCTTCTGGTGGACCCGCACCGCCTCGGCGATCTGGTCGCCGATGGTGTAGACGGGGGTGAAGGCCGACAGCGGATCCTGGAAGATCATGCCGATGGTCTTGCCGCGGAACCCGATGAGCTCGTTCTCCGGCATGTCCAGCAGTTCCCGGCCCTGGAGCTTGACCGAGCCGCTGATCTCGGCACCCGCGGGGAGCAGGCCCATCACCGCCAGCGAGGTCACCGACTTGCCGGAACCCGACTCGCCGACGATGCCGAGAACCTCGCCTCGGGCGAGCTGGTAGCTCACTCCCCGGACGGCCTTGATGCCGCCGCGGAAGGTGACGTTGAGGTCGTTCACCTCGAGGATAGGCGTGCTCTCCCCACCTGACCGTGCGCCGTATGTGCTGAAGTTCTCGCTCACTGGTTGCTCCCCGGGTCGAGCGCGTCGCGCAGACCGTCGCCGATGAGGTTGACGGTGAGCACCAACAGGACAAGCAGGCCGGCGGGGAAGAGGAACAGCCATGGATAGCCGGTGACCTTCCCGCTTCCGTCCGCGATCAGCGTGCCGAGCGAGATGTCGGGGGGCTGGACGCCGAACCCGAAGAACGACAGCGCGGTCTCGCCGAGGATCGCCCCGCTGACGTTGAGCGTCGCGTCGATGATGAGCAGCGAGGACAGGTTCGGCACCACGTGCCGAAGGATGATCTTCCAGCCGGGGATGCCCATGTAGCGGGCGGCCATGATGTACTCGCGCTCACGGAGGGAGAGGGTCATGCTCCTGACGACGCGGGAGGTGACCATCCACAGGAAGAGCGCGAGCAGCAGCACGAACCAGAGCCAGGATCCGCCCTTGAGGTTCGGCGAGATGATCGCGATGATCAGGAAGCTGGGCAGCACCAGGAGCAGGTCGACGCCCCACATCAGCACCCTGTCCAGCCAGCCGCCGAAATAGCCGGCGCACGCGCCGACCAGGGCGGCCAGGCCGGTGGAGATGATGGCGACGAGGAAGCCGATGACGATCGACTTCTGCATGCCGTGCAGCGTCACCGCGTAGAGGTCCTGGCCGATCTGGGTGGTGCCCCACCAGTGGTTGGCCGAGGGCGCCTCCAGGAAGGCGAGAAAGTCCTTCTCGGTCCAGTCGTGAGGGCCCAGGAACGGGCCGATGTAGGCCAGTGCCAGCAGCAGGATCAGGCCGATCAGGCCGTAACGGGCCTGCCTGTTCCGCAGCAGACGGGTCAGAACAACCTTGGAACGCATCTCCTACCTCACCCTGACCCTGGGGTCGAGAGCCGCCACGATCAGGTCGGACAGCAGGCCCGCGAAAAGGACGCAGACGGCCGCGAAAGTGCTGACGGCGGCGACGGAGTTGACGTCGTTGGTGTTGATGGAGTCCACCAGCCAGGCGCCCATTCCGTGCCAGGAGAAGATCTTCTCCGTGAAGGTGGCACCGGTCAGCAGCGTGCCGAAGGTGAAGGCGAAATAGGTCGCCGCCGGGACCAGCGCGGTGCGCAACGCGTGCTTGAACAGCGCGGTACGGCGGCGCAGCCCCTTGGCCATCGCGGTACGGACGAAGTCCTGGCCCAGCACGTCCAGCATCATGTTGCGCTGGATCCGGCCGTAGAAGGCGATCTGCCCCAGACAGAGGGAGATCGTCGGCAGGATCAGATGGTTGAGCCGGTTGGTGAACTGGGCCCAGCCGCTGAGCGAGGGATTGTATTCGCCGACGTATTCGATCAGCGGGGTTCCGGCTATCGCGTTGATGTTGACCACGACGATCGTCAGCATCGTGGCGATCACGAAGACGGGGACGGCCAGGATGACGAACGAACTCACCCCGATCACCCGGTCGCTGATGCTGTACTGCTTGACCGCGGCGAACGCGCCGATGACCACCCCGATCCCCGATCCGAGGATCGTGCCGATGAGCAGCAGCCGCAGGCTGACACCCACCCGGCGGCCCATCTCCTCGTTGACCGAGCCGCCGTTCCAGGTCTTACCGAAGTCACCGTGAAGGACACCGGTGGCCCAGGTCACGTAGCGCTCGAAGATCGGCGTCTTGTCGTTCAGGTTGAAGTCGTCCAACGTGCTGTCCACGACCTGAACCGACGGAGGCGGGTTACGGCCCTCGTAGTTGGCTCGTGGGGTGAGGCTTGAAGCGGCGAGAAAATACGCCAGACTCGCGGCGATCGCCACGAGCAGGACGTTACTGATCAGCCGTCTAAGCAGGTAGGAACCCATAGTCCTCCCCTCGTGTGTCGCCTGTAAGCGCGAGGGGCAGCACCGGACACCCGCATGGCGAACCGCGTGTAATCCCCACTAGCGCACGTTTAATCCCGTTATGCCTTCTTTGGCGTGGGATGTGCGAAACCATACCGGCGAGGAAGTGGCGCACTTGGCCACCTCGCATAACGATCCAGGTTCGAGATGTCCGGATTTCGCAACAAATGACCGACGGTGAGAGATTCACTTCGCGATGCCATCGGATTGGGGCCGTCGGGCGGCTCCGCCCCTGAAACGGCGGAGGGCGGCCAGGTGACCCTGACCGCCCTCGGGCGACGGAACGAGCCGCCGAAGCGGCCGTCGTGGACTACCGGCCCCCGCCGGATCGCAGATGATCGACCCTGGGCGGGATCACGGGCGAGGACCCGAGCCGGTCCGCCGGTGATCGGCCCGAGCCGGTGAACGACTCGAAACGTGTGGTCAGGCGGAGAGAAGGACCTCCCGGGTCTGGTCGCGCATACCCCAGGGCGAGCCGTAGGCGTTGAGCAACTCCAGGAAGGGCACGGCGTCGAACGCCTCCGGGCCGAGCACTCCGGTGCCCGACCAGTCGCCGCCCGCCAGCAGTTCCAGCGCGACCACCGGGTGCACGGCCGTCTGCCAGACCACGGCCTGGCAGCCGTACTCCCGCATCGACCACTCGTTGTCGACCACGTGGTAGAGGTAGACCTCGCGCGGCCGCCCGTCCTTGCCGACGCCCTTCACCCAGGTTCCGGCGCAGGTCTTGCCGCGCATCCGGTCGCCCAGCGTGGCCGGATCGGGCAGGCTGGCCGCGACCATGTCACGGGGTGAGGCCTCGACGCCGCCGACCCGGATCTTGTCCGCGTTGTCCAGGCCGAGCTTGTGCAGGGTCTTCAGGACCCCGATGAACTCCTCGCCGAGGCCGTACTTGAACGTCACCCGCTTGGCGTCGATGTAGCGCGGAACGAGCAGCACCTCCTCGTGCTCGACGTTCACGCACTCGACGGGACCGATGCCCTCGGGAAAGTCGAACACCTCCGGCTCGCTGAACGGCTCGGTGGTGTGCCAGTCGCCGTTCTCCCAGATGACCGGCGGATTGAGGCATTCCTCGATGGTCGTCCAGATGGAGAAGGTCGGCGCGAAGGCGTGCCCCTCGACCACCAGGTTCGACCCGTCGCGGATGCCGATCTCCTCGATGCTCTCGAAGAGGTGCTCGGCGGCGTACCGCGCGAACACGTCGGCCAGGCCCGGCTCCACCCCCATGCCCACCAGCGCCAGCCGCCCCCCGTCGCGCCAGGCCTCGTTCAGCGCGAACTGCTCGTCGCCCAGCTTCACCCCGGTCAGCTCGTACGGCCTGCGGGGGTGGGGCCTCGACAACGACATCGCCATGTCGAGGTAGTGCGCCCCGGCGTTGAGCGCCGCCTGGAACAGCGACATGGTGAAACGGGGGTCCACCGCGTTGAAGAGCACGTCGCAGCGGTGCTCGGCGAGGGCCGCCTCGACCGCGGCCTGGTCGGAGGCGTCCAGCCCGATGGCGCTGAACCGCGGATCTTCGATCTTGGCCACGACGTCCGCGGCGCGGTCCTGTTTGGAGTCCGCCACCACGATGTGTTCGAAGAAATCTCGGCGCGCGGCGATCGGGACCACGGCCGAACCAACGCCGCCGGCTCCCACAAGAAGGATTCTCATGAGGCGAGCCTACCCACTGACTGGTCGACCAGTCGATAGTTGAGATGCAACTTTGCCATGGAATCCATCGCCAAACATGACGGACACAACGAAAATCGTCGCGATTTCACGTGGAGGCGGACATGCCTCAAGAAAAGACGAAGCGCTCCGGGGTCGGGGGAACACCCGGAGCGCCCCTGCCGGACCCCTGCCCAGTGGAGGGCGGGCGGGTCCGCAGCCCGTCAAGCCTGGGCCTGGAGACCCCCGTTCATTTCACGAGGTTCTTCCAGCGTTCCGCCCAGTCGGTGTAGTCAGTGCATTCCCCGCCCTGGCCACCGCAATCCTTTGTCGGGCGGGCGGCAAAGAAGACTCGCCGCAGCCACTTGTCGTCCCCGACCTGGTAGATCTCGCACATGCGCTGGGCCCGCCCGGTGCACGCCTCCGGATTGGCGGGCGCGAGCCCCGTCCAGGCGGCGGCCGGACGCTGAGCGTCCGGCGAGCTCATCCAGTTGAGCCACTCGTAGGCGCAGTTCGGGCTGGCGGGCTTGGACGTGAGCATCCACGAGTCGACCGAGCCGGTCATCTGTGCCCCGGCCGGGGTTCTCACCGGACGCTTGGCGCGCTGGAAGAGATCCAGGTAGTACGGCGAGGCCTCGGCGATCCGTATCGTCCCCGCGGAGAAGGGCCGGATCACGTCCAGCGGGTCCTGCCAGTACACGCGGTCGGGGCCGTCGTTCTCCGTGAGCAGCTTCACCGCGGCGTCGAGCTGGACGGGGGTGAGCTGGAACGGATCCTCGATCCCCAGCCCCGGCTCGGTTCTCCTGAGCACGAGCGCGGCGTCGGCGATGCTCAGCGGGGTGTCCCTGATCGCCGCGGGGGACGCGCCGTAGAGGGCCTCCGGCCCCTTCCGCCCGCCTCCCTCGTAGATCGTCTGGTTGACGCCCCAGAGGTAGGGGATGCCGTAGACCTTGTGGTCTCGCTGCAGGGCGGGCAGCTCGCGCAGTCGTTTGGGGATCTGCCGGTAGTCCTGGACCAGCGACGTGTCGATCGGCGCGACCCTGCCCTCCGTCACCAGTTGCCCGGCCAGATCGGGAGCGGGCGAGACGACGTCGTAGGTGCCGCCGCGGAGCTTGGCGGCCATCTCCTCGCTTGTCCGGACCCGGTCGAGCTTCACGACCCGGCATCCGCTCTTCGTCTCGAAGGGCGTGACCCAGTTGACCCGCGAACTGGTCCCGCCGTACTCGACGTCCCCCTGGAACGTCAGCACCTGAAGGGTGCCCTCGCTCTTGCCGATGGACGCCGAGGGCGTCGGGGTGGGCGTCGATCCGGTGGCGGAGGGGGTGATCGCGGGCGTGGCCGAACCGGCTCCCGGGGTGGCCGAGACCGAGGGGCTTCGCGGCGGCTGGGCCCCGCTCACGGCTCCCGCCGGAGCGCAGGCGGCGAGCGCCAGACCGCCCACCCCCGCCAGCACTCCGAGACGCGTACGGCGGAGCATGTCCCTGCCCACGAAATCCCCTCACGACGTAACCGCCACCCTGGCCCGGAGCCTACCTGCTCGCTCCCGTTCCGGAAGGCCGGCGATCCATCCGCCCCGGCCGCCTCCCGCACCGGGTACGGCGGCGCCCCGCGAGAGAGGTCTCTCGCGGGGCGCCGCCGTACCCGGCTCTACTTGTTGGTCGGGAATCCGAGGTTGACGCCTCCGTGGCTCGGATCGAGCCAGCGGGACGTGACGACCTTGCCGCGCGTGTAGAAGTGCACGCCCTCGGTGCCGTGGACGTGGGTGTCGCCGAACAGCGAGGACTTCCAGCCGCCGAAGCTGTAGAAGGCCATCGGCACCGGGATCGGCACGTTGATGCCGATCATGCCGACCTCCACCTCGTTCTGGAAACGCCGGGCCGCGCCGCCGTCGTTGGTGAAGATGGCCGTGCCGTTGCCGAACTCGCCGCCGTTGATCAGTTCGAGGCCCTCCTCGTAGGAGGAGACGCGCACGACCGCCAGGACCGGACCGAAGATCTCCTCCTGCTGGACCCGGGAACCGGCCGGCACGTGGTCGAGAACCGTGGGGCCGAGCCAGAAGCCGGGGGCGTCCTCGGCCGCGGCGCCGCCGAGGATCGGGGTACGGCGGCCGTCCACGACGAGCTTCGCGCCCTCGGCGACGCCCGTGTCGAGATAGGAGACGACCTTGTCGCGGTGGACCCGCGTGACGAGCGGGCCCATCTGGGAGGCGGGGTCGTCGCCGGGGCCGATGGTCAGCTCGGAGACGCGCGAGACGATCTTGTCGATCAGCTCGTCTCCCACCGGGTCCACGGCCAGCACGACGGAGATCGCCATGCAGCGCTCGCCGGCCGAGCCGAAGCCCGCCGACACCGCGGCGTCGGCGACGAGGTCGAGATCGGCGTCGGGCAGGACCAGCATGTGGTTCTTGGCGCCGCCGAGGGCCTGGACCCGCTTGCCGTGGGAGGTGCCGGTCTCGTAGACGTACTTGGCGATGGGCGTGGACCCGACGAACGAGACGGCACGCACGTCCGGGTGCTCCAGCAGCCGGTCCACCGCCACCTTGTCACCCTGGACGACGCTGAAGACGCCGTCCGGCAGCCCGGCCTGCTTCCAGAGCGAGGCCATCAGCAGCGACGCCGAGGGGTCCTTCTCCGACGGCTTGAGGATGAAGGCGTTGCCCGTGGCGATCGCGATCGGGTACATCCACATCGGCACCATGGCCGGGAAGTTGAACGGGGTGATCCCGGCGACGACGCCCAGCGGCTGCCGGATCGAGTAGGAGTCGACCCGGGTGGAGACGCCCTCGGAGAAACCGCCCTTGAGCAGGTGCGGGATGCCGCAGGCGAACTCCACGACCTCCAGGCCGCGAGCCACCTCGCCCAGCGCGTCGGAGTGGACCTTGCCGTGCTCCTCCGAGATGAGCCTGGCGAGCTCGTCGCGGTTGGCGTACATCAGCTCGCGGAAACGGAACAGCACCTGCGACCGCTTGACCAGCGAGGAGTCCCGCCACGCCGGGTAGGCGGCCACGGCCGCGGCCACCGCGGCGTCGACCTCGGCCACCGACGCCAGGTGGACCTGCCCGCTGACCTCTCCGGTCGCGGGGTTGAAGATCTCGGATGTGCGGCCGGACCCCTCGACGGGGGCTCCGGCGATCCAGTGGGTGACGTTCTTCACGACGAGACGACCTCAGCGTTGATGACTTCGAGTACGTTGACGATGATCGCGAGCCCCTCGGCGGCCTCCGCCTCCGTCAGGGTGAGCGGCGGGGCCATGCGGAGCACGTTGCCGTACAGGCCTCCCTTGCCGGCGAGCAGGCCGGCCTTCTTCGTCTCCTCCATGAACCTGGCCGTGAGCGCGGTGGAGGGCCCGCCGGTCGCCGGGTCGACCAGCTCGACGGCGAACATCAGGCCCTTGCCGCGGATGGCGCCGACGATCGGCAGGCGCTTCGCGGCCTCGCGGAGCCCGTCGATGATCAGGGCTCCGGTCTTGGCCGCGTTCGCCTGCAGATCGTGGTCGAGCACGTAGTCCAGGGTGGCGTTGGCGGCGGCCGTGGAGATCGGGTTTCCGCCGAAGGTGGCCAGGCCGACCGCGTGGAGGTTGTCCATCAGGTCGCCGCGGGCGACGACGCCGCCGATCGCGAAGCCGTTGCCCAGGCCCTTGGCGAAGGTCATCATGTCCGGCGTGACGCCGTGGTTCTGGATGCCGAAGAACGCCGAGCCGGTACGGCCCCAGCCGGTCTGGACCTCGTCGGAGATGAACAGGATGCCCTCGGCGTCGAGGACCTCCTTGTAGGCGGCGAACAGCCCGTCGGGGGCCATGGTGAAGCCGCCCACGCCCTGGATCGGCTCGGCGATCAGCGCGGCCACGTCGCCTCCGACCGCGGTGGCGAGCACGTGGCGCAGGTCGTCGACGCAGGCCTTGATGTAGTCGGCGTCCGAAAGGCCCTTGAACTGCGCGAGATGCCGGTCGGCGCCGTGCAGGAAGTGCACGTTCAGCGGCGACAGCGAGTTGTTCTTCCAGGTGCGGTTGCTGGTGACGCCGACCGTGCCGAAGGAGCGGCCGTGGTAGCTCTGCCGCATGGCGAGCACCTGGTCGGTCTTGCGAGCGTAGGTCGCCAGCAGCAGCGCGGTCTCGTTGGCCTCGGTGCCGGAGTTGGTGAAGAAGACCTTCGCGTCCTTGATACCGGACAGCTTGGCGATCTTCTCGGCGAGCTCGATCTGGCCGCGGAGCAGGTAGACCGTGGAGGTGTGCACGACGCCGGTGGCAAGCTGACGCTCGACGGCCTCACGCACCTCGGGCACGTCATATCCGATCATGTTGGTCAAGATCCCCGCGAAGAAGTCGAGGTAGCTCTTGCCAGACGCGTCGACGACCCGGTTCCCCTTGCCGCCGACGATCTCGATGGGCTCGTCGTAGTAGATCGAAAGCCAGTTGGGCATTACCGCGCGGTGGCGCGCAAGGAGATCCGACATAAACCAATTATCCCAGCTTCAGGCCACCACTCCTACCGACAATGTGTCGGGACAATGTCGTCAAACCCGTCATACTGTCAACTTCGCGTCGTGTGCCGTACCCAAGGCCGACCGTCACCGCATCGCCCGGGTCTCCCGGGTCGCCTGGGTCGCCGCCCGGGGAGGGGACTCGCCTTCCTCCTCGGGCGACGGCCCGATCTCACCGAGACGGATCTCGCCCCGCCGGCCGCCGCGGGAGCGGACGCGCGGATCGACACCCGAAGAACTCTCAGCGCTCCGCTTCCACCAGGCTCGCGTCCGGGACGGCCGGAGCCTTGGGAGCGGGCCGCAACACCACGAACGCCAGCAGGGCGGCCGCGAGAGTGAAGCCGACACCCACCCAGGAACCGAACGACATGGCCGAGACGAACGCGTCCCTCGCGGTCTCGATCAGCCCCGGGTCCCCCAGCTTCAACGCGCCGCCGATCGAGTCCCGAGCGGCGGCCGGGGCCTCCACGGGCATCGACGAGGTGTAGACGGCGGCCAGCACGCTGCCGAGTACGGCGACGCTCAGCGCCATTCCGACCTGCTGGACGGTGTCGTTGAGCGCCGATCCCACCCCGGCGTGCGCGGGCGGGACCGCCCCCATCAGGGTGGCGTAGGCCGCGGGCCCCGCGAGACCGCCACCGATCCCCATGAGCATGAGACCGGTGATCAGCACGCCGTACCCGGTGTCGCCGGTCATGAAGGCGAGCACGCCGAAGCCGAGGGCCATCACGCTCAGCCCGAGCGCGATCAGCACGCGGTTGCTGATCTTCTGCCCGAGAGCGGCGCCGACCCCGTTGAACAGCGCGGCGGCCACGGCGTACGGCAGCAGCGCCAGGCCGGCCTTCATGGGGCCGTACCCCAGCACGAACTGCAGGTACTGGGTGAGCATCAGCAGCAGGGCTCCCGTACCGAACGACATCAGCACGATCGAGAACGACGACCCGCTGAAGTTGCGTTCGCGGAACAACTCAAGCGGGAGCATCGGGTTGGCCGACCTCAGCTCCCAGATCACGAATCCTCCCAGCGCCAGTACGGCCAGCGCCGCCCCGGCCAGCGTCTCGGGCGAGGTCCAGCCCGCGCCCGGCGCGGAGATGACCACGAAGACCAGGGCGCTCATGCCGACCGTGGACAGCAGCACGCCGAGCGGGTCGAGCCGCCGGGCCGGGCCGCGCGACTCGGGCATCAGCAGCGCCGCGGCGATGATCGCGACGACCGCGACGGGCACGTTGAGCAGGAAGATCGAGCCCCACCAGTAGTGCTCAAGCAGGAAGCCGCCCAGCGTGGGGCCCGCGATCACACCGACCATGGCCACGGCGCTCCACGCGGCGATCGCCTTGCGGCGTTCCTCCTCGTCGAAGACGGTGATCAGGATCGACAGCGTGCTCGGCATGAGGATGGAGCCGCCGACGCCCATCAGCGCGCGGGCGCCGATCAGCTGCCAGGGCTCGGTGACCAGCAGGGTGGTCAGCGAGGCACCGCCGAACAACGCCAGGCCGATGATCAGAAAACGTTTGCGACCGTAACGGTCGGAGAGGCTGCCCGCGGTGAGCAGCAGGCCGGCGAAGACCAGGACATAGGCGTCGATGATCCATTGAATGTCCGCGGGGCCGGCCCCCAGATCGGTCATCAGGGCGGGGATGGCCAGGTTCAGAACGGTGTTGTCCACCACGAGGACCAGCAGGCTCAGGCAGAGCACCCCGAGGATCCACCAACGCCTGGGATCGCGTTCTACTCGCACAGTGTTCGATTCCACTCGCACAGCGTACGACAAACTTGAACAGCGTGCGAATGAATTTATACTGAGCAGGTGAAACAGCCCTTCAGCTCCGTCTGGACCCGTGAACCCCGCGCCACCAAGAGCCCGACGCTCAGCCGTGCGCAGATCGTGCGCGCGGCCGTGGAACTGCTCGACGCCGAAGGGCTGGACGCGCTGAGCATGCGCCACCTGGGCGCCAAACTCGGCTCGGGGGCCACCAGCATCTACTGGCACGTGGCCAACAAGGACGAGCTACTGGAGCTGGTCCTGGACGAGTTCTACGGCGAGTTCAAGGTCCCGGAACCCCAGGAGGCCGACTGGCGGCACACCGCGACCCTCTTCGCCTACGGGATGCGGGAGGCGCTCTTCCGGCACCCCTGGGCGATGTCCCTCGTCGGGACGATGCCCGCCATCGGCCCCAACGCGATGCGGCTCCTGAGCCGGCTGATCGACACCTTCACTCGGGCCGGATTCCCAAAAGCCGAACAGGACTACGCGGCCTCGGCGCTGATGTCCTACGTGGCGGGGGTCACCACACCGGAGATCGCCATGCAGGGCATGCTGGCCAGGTCGGGCACAAGCGTCTGCGAGTGGAACTCGACCATGCGCTCGACGGTGGAGAAGGCCGCGGCCGACCATCCCGAGGTGCTCGCCCACTATGCCGACCACAGCGACATGGATATCAACGCCTCCAGGGCCCTCAGCTTCGACTTCGGCCTGAACTGCATCCTCGACGGCCTGGAGGCGCACCTGAGTCGCCGCGCCCGGCGCGAGGCGTCGCCCTCGCGACCGCAGGAGGCGGTCAGGGACGACGAGCGCACCGTCACCGACTGAGACTCCTCCGGCGAGAGCCGCCGCGATCCGCCGGATCACTTCCCCCGCACGGATACATCGAGATACAGCCGAGCCGAAAGCGCTCGCCCTTTCCTCGAATCTTGGAGGCATGCCATGCGGGCCACTGTCATAAAATACCTTTTGGACCTGCCGTAACACCGATCACTACGAACAGCATGTAAATCATGAGCAGTTCAAACTTACATTCTGATCATATATTCTCGGGTAGTGCTCCCTACAATCGCTGACGTTCTCGCGCTGGACAGCGTCCGCCGAGGCAACCCCCGAGTTGTCGCGGGAGCCGATCGACTGGGCACCCCGGTGCGCTGGGTCCATGTGGGCGAGGTGACCGACATCGCGCACCTGCTGCGCGGTGGCGAACTGGTGCTCACCACGGGCATCGCCCTTCCGGACGACCCGGGCAAGCTTGCCGAATACATCGCCGAGCTGGCCGCCGTCGGCGCGTCCGGGCTGATCGTGGAGATGGGCCGCAAATTCATCGGAGAGTTACCCCACTCCGTGGTCAGATCCGCCGAGGAACACGGTCTGCCTCTGATCACGCTGGCCCGCGAGACACCGTTCGTGCAGATCACCGAATCGGTGCACGCCCGGATCATCGACATCCAACTGGAGGAGCTCCGCGCCTCCGAACAACTCCACGAGGTCTTCACCGAACTGTCGGTCGAGGGCGCGTCCCCCGCCGAGGTGCTCAGCCAGGTCGCCCGGCTCTCCGGGCGCCCGGTCATGCTGGAGAACCTCGCCCACCAGGTCCTGGCCTGCGAGACCGCGGGACGCGACACCGGCAACCTGCTCGCCAGCTGGGAGACCCGCTCCCGCGCCGTGGCACCCGACCTGCGCACCGCCTACGACGCGACCTCCGGCTGGCTGGTCACCATGGTCGGAGCACGAGGGCAGGACTGGGGCCGGCTGATCCTGCTCTGCGACACCGAACCCGGCCCCCGCGACATCGTGCTCGCCGAGCGCGCGGCGACCACCCTCGCCCTGGGCCGCCTGCTGGAGCGCCACCAGGAGTCACTCGAACGCCAGGCCCACGGCACGATCATCACCGGCATCCTGACTCACGCCTACGCCGACCCCGAGGAGGCCGCGGCCCGCGCCCGCGCGGTCGGCGTACCGCTCACCGGCCGCAAGCTGATCAGCGTGGTGCTCCGCCTGGCCGAGTCGCCGGAGAACCCGTGGGACGGCCAGGAGCAGCTCGCCAGGCTCGGCGAGCTGGCCGAGGCCACCGCGGCCGCCTGCCGCGAGGCTCGTCTCCCCGCCCTGATCGGCGCTCTGGACCAGAACCGCGTCGGCGTCCTGCTCCCCCTGCCTCCACGCACGTTCGCCGAGCCCACCCTGACCTCGCTCGCCGACCACCTGCGCAAGACCTTCGCCACCCCCTTCGTCCTCGCCGCGGGCTCGGTGGTCGAGTCGATCCGCGACGTACGGCGAAGCTTCCTGGAGGCCGAGCAGGTCGCGGACGTGGCCGTCAGGCAGCCCGACGGCCGGGCCTTCTACCGTCTGCCCGACCTTCGCCTGCGGGGCCTGCTCCACCTGTTACGCGACGACGCCCGCCTGCAGACCTTCGCCGAACGCGAACTGGGCCCCCTGCTGGCCCACGACGCCCAGCGCGGCGGCGACCTCACCCGAATCCTGCGCATCTACCTGGACGCCGGCCGCAACAAGGCCGTCTCCGCCCAGAAAGCCCACCTGTCGCGGCCCGCCTTCTATGACCGGCTCCGCAGGCTGGAACGCATCCTCGACACCGATCTGGACGATGTCGAGTCCTGTCTCTCCCTCCACGTCGCCCTCATGGCGCTGGAGTCCTTCCGGAGAGACAATCCCCGCGTCTGAAAGGCCCCCATGCCCGAGATTCTCGTCCCCGAGACCGCCGACCTGGCTCGTATGGTCACCGCCGCGGGGGCGTTCTCCGTACCCACCTCCGACGTACGGCTGTCGCCTGACGAGCTGGACCCCGCCCAGATCCTCGCGGGCTCGCCGCGTGTCTCATCGATCGAGTTGTGGTCCTCTCCCGACGGCACGCAGAGCCGGGGCATCTGGGAGATCACCCCCGGAACGGTGACCGACGTGGAACACGACGAGGTGTTCGTGGTCCTGTCCGGTCGCGCCACCGTGGAGGTCGAGGGGGGCGCGACCGTCGAACTCGTCCCGGGTTCGGTCTGCCTGCTCGCCGACGGCGCCAAAACCGTCTGGACGATCCACGAGACCCTCCGCAAGGTGTACCACTCCACCGGCTGATCACAATGGCGGCGCAGGCCGTACGGAATCCGGATTCCGTACGGCCCTGCTTGAACCACCTGTCTGATTGCCTGCGCGTGTTATCCGCGCCTGATTAACCGTGTCTGTCGGATGCGGGGTCCATGCGAATGGCGTCACCTGCGCAGATGTGAAGATCCCAGCGGCGCGGTCGCGCCAGGATCACACCGAAGATGAAGCCCAGGACCATGCTTGCGATGATCACGATGAGAATGCTCAGCCCCATGACGGCTGCCTCTCGGAAAGATGTGCCGCTTGATCTGAAAGGACGCGGCCTACTGCACCGTAGCGCCGTGCTCCCGCCCTCGCAGGGAAACGATGAGGACTAACCCCTATTGACCAGGGTGGATAGCCCGGCTGGGACCGTCATGGATCACCCGGGTTCCGTCTTTTTCCGTATGATCTCGCATGGGGAATGAACTTTCTTGGACCGTTTCGCGTGTTTCGCTCCCCTCGACAGGAAGATCTCGACACGATGGTGCACCGGAGTCAGGTCACTTACGGGGAGAGATAAAGATGTCGCGACGTATCGTTGCCGGATTTACGGTCCTGGCGCTCGCCGCCACAACCATTCCAGCCGAAGCCGACCAGGCGAGTTTAAGATTTCCCTCATCGGCGTTCCCGCTCGGTACGAGCATGGCCCCTGCCAAGAAGCAGCGCAGCGTGGCGCCTGGAATTAACCTTTTTAGTGTGAAAAACGGCAAATCAACCCAAGGGTGGACGGTGTCGGTGTTGATGCCCAACGGGCACGACGACGGCAACCTTGTCAACGCACAGGCGAAGGCCGCCGCCGTGGAAGCCGCAGGATTCACCCCCAGCATCTTGCGGATCGTGCAGCCCGCCGCCGCGGACGCTCCCGCCGTGGAGCGATACATGGTCCGGATCGGGCTGTGGACTCTCAAGCAGCGAGCCAAGGCCGACGAGCTGGTGAAGGAGCTCAAGGAGTACGACATCAAGGCCAAGGCCGACTATCTCGGTGACGACGGCACCGAGACCACCGGACCGTGGAACATGAGCGTCCTGATGGTGGACCCGAAGGTTTTCAAGGGATCCTTCAAGACCAGCGTCGGCAAGAACGTGGCCGCGCGGGAGACCGTCAGCTCGATGTCCAAGCTCACCGGTGCCATCGCCGGGGTCAACGGCGGCTTCTTCAACATCCACACGGCCAAGACGCTCCAGGGCGACCCGATGGGCGTTTCCGTGGTGGGTGGCAGGCTTCTCAGCGAGGCGGTGCCCGGCCGTACCGGTTTGGTCATCACCGGAGGACGCAAGGCCTGGATCACCGAGCTGAAGACGACCGTCACCGCGACCTCCTCCGACAGGACGAGAACCCCGGTCCACGGCGTCAACCGGGCCGCGGGCGCGGACGAGCTCGTTCTCTACACCGGTGAGTTCGGCGCCAAGACACTGGCAGACGGGGGCATCGAGGCGGTGATGGACGCCCAGGGCAAGGTCGTCAACGTCCGCCAGGCCGGCGGCGTCGTCGCGCGTGGCCACTCCGTGCTTCACGGCACCGGCGTCATGGCCCTCTGGCTCCAGGAACACGCCCTGGAAGGCTGGACGATGAGAGTGGACAGCAAGGTCATCGACCTGCGGACGCAGAAAGCCGTACCGCTCACCCCCGACACGTACGTGATGGGAGGCGGTGTCGGGCTCGTCAGGAACGGCCGGGTACGGGTCACCGCACTGGCGGACGGCCATGCCTCAATCAACATGATGCTCCGCCGCCACCCGCGCACGATGGTGGGCATCACCCAGTCCGGCGGGTTGATCCTGGCCACAGTGGACGGCCGCAACCCGGGTGTCACCGTGGGCGCCTCAATGGTGGAGGCCGCTCAGCTGATGCGCTGGCTGGGCGCCAAGCAGGCCATCAACTTCGACGGCGGAGGATCCAGCGCGTTGGTCGTCGGTCACAAGGCCGTCAACCGGCCGTCCGACGGCGCCGAGCGAACCGTGGGCGACGGCCTGTTCATCACTCCCTGACCGATCGCGTGTGATTCCCCGAGTGCCAGGTCATCACCGTCATGGCCTGGCACTCGAGCGGGACGACCGAAAGCACCGGTGCCCGCCGGCCGCGGCAGCCCTGCGAGAAAAGCGGACGACTTCACGCGGAGCACGAAACGGCCGGCCCGGGAAAGGGTCCCGGGCCTGATCTGAGAAAGAGCCGTAGGGAAAGCCTTTGGCTTTCGGCATGAACGCGGGAAAGGAGTCCCGGCCCGAGCCCAGGAAGAACCCCAGCGCCCAGGGAAACCCCGCGGCTCCGCGCGGAGGATCCGCAGGAAAAACCACCAGGAAACCCCCAGGGAAAACCCCCAAGAGGAAAAACCCTCCGAGGAACCCCGGGAAAGCCCCCGGAGAACAAAACGGGGCCGGAAATGAAAGAAGGGCCACCCCGCATGGGGTGACCCTTCTCAAAGATTGTCCGGCGGCGACCTACTCTCCCACACCGTCCCCGGTGCAGTACCATCGGCGCTGAAGAGCTTAACTTCCGGGTTCGGAATGTAACCGGGTGTTTCCCCTTCGCCATAACCGCCGTAACACTATGAAACTATCAACACCACACACCCCCACATAATCCCTACCAGTGGGGGGCGGTGTTTGCTGTTTCAGAATCACATAGTGGACGCGGGCAACATCAATTCCTGCCAATGAACCTTGGTCACGCGCTGCTCCGGACCCGGCGAAGAGTACAGAGCGCAGCGACAACCACCATCACCACACAGAAACGATTGCTTTGTGGTCAAGTCCTCGGCCTATTAGTACCGGTCAGCTCCACACGTTACCATGCTTCCACCTCCGGCCTATCAACCCGGTCGTCTCCCGGGGGCCTTACCCACTCACGTGGTGGGAGACCTCATCTCAAGGCGAGCTTCCCGCTTAGATGCTTTCAGCGGTTATCCCTTCCGAACGTAGCCAACCAGCCATGCTCCTGGCGGAACAACTGGCACACCAGAGGTTCGTCCGTCCCGGTCCTCTCGTACTAGGGACAGCTCCTTTCAAGTCTCCTGCGCGCGCAGCGGATAGGGACCGAACTGTCTCGCGACGTTCTAAACCCAGCTCGCGTACCGCTTTAATGGGCGAACAGCCCAACCCTTGGGACCTACTCCAGCCCCAGGATGCGACGAGCCGACATCGAGGTGCCAAACCATCCCGTCGATATGGACTCTTGGGGAAGATCAGCCTGTTATCCCCGGGGTACCTTTTAGCCGTTGAGCGACGGCGCTTCCACATGCCACCGCCGGATCACTAGTCCCAGCTTTCGCTCCTGCTCGACCCGTCGGTCTCACAGTCAAGCTCCCTTGTGCACTTACACTCGACACCTGATTACCAACCAGGCTGAGGGAACCTTTGGGCGCCTCCGTTACTCTTTAGGAGGCAACCGCCCCAGTTAAACTACCCACCAGACACTGTCCCTGATCCGGATCACGGACCGAAGTTAGACGTTCAAAACGACCAGAGTGGTATTTCACCAATGACTCCACCACCACTAGCGTGATAGCTTCAAAGTCTCCCACCTATCCTACACAAGACGTTCCAAACGCCAATGTCAAGCTGTAGTGAAGGTCCCGGGGTCTTTCCGTCCTGCTGCGCGTAACGAGCATCTTTACTCGTAGTGCAATTTCGCCGGGTCTGCGGTTGAGACAGCGGGGAAGTCGTTACGCCATTCGTGCAGGTCGGAACTTACCCGACAAGGAATTTCGCTACCTTAGGATGGTTATAGTTACCACCGCCGTTTACTGGCGCTTAAGTTCTCAGCCTCGCACACCGAAGTGCGCTAACCGGTCCCCTTAACGTTCCAGCACCGGGCAGGCGTCAGTCCGTATACATCGTCTTACGACTTCGCACGGACCTGTGTTTTTAGTAAACAGTCGCTTCCCCCTGGCCTCTGCGACCCCCACCAGCTCACAAAGCAAGTCTGATCACCAGCGGAGGCCCCCCTTCTCCCGAAGTTACGGGGGCAATTTGCCGAGTTCCTTAACCACAGTTCACCCGATCGCCTTGGTATTCTCTACCTGACCACCTGAGTCGGTTTGGGGTACGGGCCGCCACGACACTCACTAGAGGCTTTTCTCGGCAGCATAGGATCACCCACTTCGCCACAATCGGCTCGGCATCACATCTCAGGATTACATGAGAGGCGGATTTGCCTACCTCTCTCCCTACATGCTTACCCCAGGACTACCATCGCCTGGGCTGGGCTACCTTCCTGCGTCACCCCATCGCTTACCTACTACCAGTTCAGGCCAGGCGTTCAGCCTCACCCCTACACACCCCGAAGGATGCAAACGAGGGACTTAAGGACCCTTAGTATCACTGGATTCAGTATTGGCGCATCGTAGCGGGTACGGGAATATCAACCCGTTGTCCATCGACTACGCCTGTCGGCCTCGCCTTAGGTCCCGACTTACCCTGGGCGGATTAGCCTGGCCCAGGAACCCTTGGTCATCCGGCGCAGAAGTTTCTCACTTCTGATTCGCTACTCATGCCTGCATTCTCACTCGCACGGCCTCCACGACTAGATCACTCTGCCGCTTCGCCGGCCGCACGACGCTCCCCTACCCATCCACACACCTAAACCACAAAGGCTCAGCATACGTGTGAATGCCACGACTTCGGCGGTGTACTTGAGCCCCGCTACATTGTCGGCGCGGAATCACTTGACCAGTGAGCTATTACGCACTCTTTCAAGGGTGGCTGCTTCTAAGCCAACCTCCTGGTTGTCACTGCGACTCCACATCCTTTCCCACTTAGCACACGCTTAGGGGCCTTAGTCGGTGGTCTGGGCTGTTTCCCTCTCGACTACGGAGCTTATCCCCCGCAGTCTCACTGCTGCGCTCTCACTTACCGGCATTCGGAGTTTGGCTGACGTCAGTAACCTTGTCGGGCCCATTAGCCATCCAGTGCTCTACCTCCGGCAAGAAACACGCAACGCTGCACCTAAATGCATTTCGGGGAGAACCAGCTATCACGGAGTTTGATTGGCCTTTCACCCCTAAACACAGGTCATCCCCCAGGTTTTCAACCCTGGTGGGTTCGGTCCTCCACGCGGTCTTACCCGCGCTTCAACCTGCCCATGCCTAGATCACTCCGCTTCGGGTCTACAGCATGCGACTCAAACGCCCTATTCAGACTCGCTTTCGCTACGGCTCCCCCACACGGGTTAACCTCGCCACACACCATAACTCGCAGGCTCATTCTTCAAAAGGCACGCAGTCACATCACAAACAAAGCAAGCTTTGTTTACGCTCCTACGGCTTGTAGGCACACGGTTTCAGGTACTATTTCACGACCCCTCACCGGGGCGCTTTTCACCTTTCCCTCACGGTACTTGTTCACTATCGGTCATCAGGGAGTATTTAGGCTTACCAGGTGGTCCTGGCAGATTCACACAGGATTTCTCGGGCCCCGTGCTACTTGGGATCCCCTCAAACAGTCCAACCGATTTCGCCTACCCGACTCTCACGGTCTGTGGCGCCCCTTCCCAGAGGCTTCGACTATCGAAAGGATTTTTTACTGTTTGCAGAAACGGCAGTTCCTGCTAGAGGGTCCCACAACCCCGCCCGCGCAACGCCTGCCGGCTATCACACGCGAACGGTTTAGCCTGTTCCGCTTTCGCTCACCACTACTCACGGAATCACTATTTGTTTTCTCTTCCTACGGGTACTGAGATGTTTCACTTCCCCGCGTTACCACCAGCCGCCCTATACATTCAGGCGGAGGCAACACCACATGACTGGTGCTAGGTTTCCCCATTCGGACATCCCCGGATCAACGTCTGGTTGGCGACTCCCCGGGGCTTAACGCAGCCTCCCACGTCCTTCATCGGCTCCTGATGCCAAGGCATCCACCGTGTGCCCTAAAAAACTTGGCCACAAAGATGCTCGCGTCCACTATGCAAATCTCAAACAACAAACAGCGACCGTATCCACCCCACCACCAGACACCCGGGTAAACACCCGAACCGATGTGGCAGGAGAACGGTCCCGCTACCGAGGAACCAACGGTGTTCACCGTCTTACGACAGACAGTGAACGAGGTGCGGGCCGGCACCGCCCAACGGCGATGCCCTCCGCACCCGGTCCGTTTCCTCAGGACCCAACAGTGTGTCCGAACCCATCCGTGCTCCCTGAGCGGTCTTCCCACTCCTGTCCCCCCACAGGGGTTCAGGCGGTACCAACCGACCCGGGCGAGACCCAGATCATCCGATTAGCCAGTGCTCCACTAATGAGCGTGTCACGCAGGAAACATTCGCCCCTGACCGTGACGTAGACCCCGCAGCTTGCGCTGCACGGTCGGTGCTCCTTAGAAAGGAGGTGATCCAGCCGCACCTTCCGGTACGGCTACCTTGTTACGACTTCGTCCCAATCGCCAGCCCCACCTTCGACCGCTCCCCCCAGCAAGCTGGTTGGGCCACGGGCTTCGGGTGTTGCCGACTTTCGTGACGTGACGGGCGGTGTGTACAAGGCCCGGGAACGTATTCACCGCAGCGTTGCTGATCTGCGATTACTAGCGACTCCGACTTCATGGGGTCGAGTTGCAGACCCCAATCCGAACTGAGACCGGCTTTTAGGGATTCGCTCCACCTTGCGGTATCGCAGCCCTCTGTACCGGCCATTGTAGCATGTTTGCAGCCCAAGACATAAGGGGCATGATGACTTGACGTCATCCCCACCTTCCTCCGAGTTGACCCCGGCAGTCTCCAATGAGTCCCCAACCACCCGAAGGTGTTGCTGGCAACATTGAACAAGGGTTGCGCTCGTTGCGGGACTTAACCCAACATCTCACGACACGAGCTGACGACAGCCATGCACCACCTGTCACCCGATCCGAAGAGGCACCCATCTCTGAGTGTTTCCGGGCAATGTCAAGCCTTGGTAAGGTTCTTCGCGTTGCGTCGAATTAAGCAACATGCTCCGCCGCTTGTGCGGGCCCCCGTCAATTCCTTTGAGTTTTAGCCTTGCGGCCGTACTCCCCAGGCGGGGCGCTTAATGCGTTAGCTACGGCGCGGAAACCGTGGAAGGTCCCCACACCTAGCGCCCAACGTTTACAGCGTGGACTACCAGGGTATCTAATCCTGTTCGCTCCCCACGCTTTCGCTCCTCAGCGTCAGGTAAGGCCCAGAGAACCGCCTTCGCCACCGGTGTTCCTCCTGATATCTGCGCATTTCACCGCTACACCAGGAATTCCGTTCTCCCCTACCTACCTCTAGCCAGCCCGTATCGAATGCAGACCTGGAGTTAAGCCCCAAGCTTTCACACCCGACGTGACAAGCCACCTACGAGCTCTTTACGCCCAATAATTCCGGACAACGCTTGCGCCCTACGTATTACCGCGGCTGCTGGCACGTAGTTAGCCGGCGCTTCTTCTGCAGGTACACGTCAACTTCGTCCCTGCTGAAAGAGGTTTACAACCCGAAGGCCGTCATCCCCCACGCGGCGTCGCTGCGTCAGGCTTTCGCCCATTGCGCAATATTCCCCACTGCTGCCTCCCGTAGGAGTCTGGGCCGTGTCTCAGTCCCAGTGTGGCCGGTCGCCCTCTCAGGCCGGCTACCCGTCGTCGCCTTGGTAGGCCGTTACCCCACCAACAAGCTGATAGGCCGCGAGTCCATCCCTGACCGAAAAACTTTCCACACCCACCCCATGCGAGGAGGTGTCGTATCCGGTATTAGACCCAGTTTCCCGGGCTTATCCCAGAGTCAGGGGCAGGTTACTCACGTGTTACTCACCCGTTCGCCGCTCGAGTACCCCGAAGGGCCTTTCCGCTCGACTTGCATGTGTTAAGCACGCCGCCAGCGTTCGTCCTGAGCCAGGATCAAACTCTCCAAACAATGTCTGAAAAAGTTCACCCCAGCTGAAAGCACCCGCCCCTCACACAAGAGGGGCGCGTGTATCAACCAAAGGAATCCGTCCCCCACCCGAAGGGTGGGATGAACGGGGTTGTGCATCATGCACTGGCTTTTAACACACTGTTGAGTTCTCAAGAAACGGACGCGTACACCGGAGTGACCAGGCCCATCGGGGCCGACCATCCGGGGCGTTCGTTGTGTTTTCTGTTGTGCTGTGTTCGTTTCTGTGTTCCGATCTTAGCAGGCCCGCCCGGTCCGAGTGAAATCGGCGCTTGCGCATCCGTTTCCATCGAACCCGCGAAATCCGCTAGGATCTCGAGCACCCTGTTTCCAGGGCAACCCCTCTAACTTACTCCGACATCCGTTCCTTGTCCAATCGGACTTCGGCGGGACGCACGCGCCCCAACAGAGGAAGGTGATCAGAGGGGCTCCCGAGGTCTTGGCGATCTCCGCCAACCCCCTCGGGCCTGTGAACTCTATGTTTGACATCCACCCCCGTCAAATCAGCGGCCACTCGACAGGAGACGTGTTTCTCTCCCATCGGGTAGGGATCCGGTATGACGGACCAAAGGCCTATGCCCCGAGTACTCATCGTGCTGCTCTGCACCGCGGGTGTCGTGGTCACGTTGGCCGGCATCAGAGAGATCGGGTCGATCGTCGGCCCCGTGCTGCTGGCCCTGGTGCTCGTCCTCGCGGTCTCCCCGGTCAGGACCTGGCTCCAGAAACACGGCGCGCCCGGGTGGACGCTGGTCGCGGTCCCACTGATCATCGTGCTGTCCGTGCTCCTGGGCATGGTGGCGATCCTGACCGTCGCGGTCGTGCAGATGGCCACCCTCGCCCCCACCTACGACACCCAGTTCAACCAGCTCGTCGTCGAGGCGCAGCGACTGGCCGGCAGACTCGGCATCGGCACCAAGCAGATGAACGAGGCGCTCACGTCGTTCGACCCCGGCAAGATCTTCGAGCTCGCGCAGGGGGTCCTGTCCGGACTGCTCAACGCGTTCTCGGCCCTGATTCTTGTCATCGTCCTGCTCCTTGCCATGTGCCTGGACGCGCAGGCGTTCTCGCGAGTCCTCTCCATGGGCACGGCCCGCAGGCCGAAGCTCATCGGCGCGCTCGGCGACTTCGCCCGGAAGACCCGGCGGTATCTCCTCGTGTCGACGGTGTTCGGGCTGGTCTGTTCCGCGCTGGACGTGACCGTGCTCTGGCTGCTGGGCGTGCCGCTCCCTCTGCTCTGGGGGGTGCTGGCGCTGATCACCAACTACATCCCGAACATCGGCTTCGTCATCGGGCTGATCCCGCCGGCCCTGCTCGGACTGCTCGAAGGCGGGCCGAAGACGATGATCTTCGTGATCATCGCTTACATGCTGATCAACTTCGTGGTGCAGTCGCTCATCCAGCCCAAGTTCCTCGGAGACGCCGTAGGACTGTCCACGACCGTGACGTTCCTGTCCCTCATCCTGTGGACCTTCGTCCTCGGCCCGCTCGGCGCGCTCCTCGCCATCCCTCTCAGCCTGCTGGCCCGCACCTTGTTGATCGACAGCGACCCCGACGGTGATTGGGCCGCCGCGCTCATCTCCGGAGAGGTCCCTCCCGGCAGGGGGACGAAGGCGAATTCCCCGCACGTAGCCTGAGGCCATGTATCGCGAGTGGGCGCCGGTCCCGAAGCTGGCCGGACGGGTGGTCTGTGTCTGGACGCAGGAGGCCACCTCGGCCGGAACGCAGCCGGTCGTGCCCGACGGTTGCGTCGATCTGATCTGGGGTCCGGAGGGGCCGCAGGTCGCGGGACCGGACACCGGGCCGATGCCCGTCCTGATGTCCCCCGGTGACCGCTACGCGGGGGTCCGGTTCCGCCCGGGCAAGGTGGGTGAGGTGTTCGGTGTTCCGGTCGACGCCCTGCGTGACCTGCGGGTGCCGTTGTCCGAGCTGGACGTGCTGACCGAGCTGACGACCGAGACCCTCCTGGAGACGTCGGCCGTGCGGCCGGATCGGGCCGGGGACACCCGGCAGGCCCCGGCCATGACGCCGGAGTCGATCGTCGGAGCCATGCAGCGGGCGCTGGCCGTACGGATGCGCGCGACGCCCGAGCCCGATCCCGCCGCCGCGGCGATCGCGGCGGCGTTGCGGACGGGACGGAGCGTCGGGGAGGTGGCCTGGGAGCTGGGTCTCGGCGAGCGGCAGCTCCACCGCCGGTCGCTGCGCTCCTTCGGATACGGCCCCAAGATGCTGCAGCGGGTGGTCAGGTTCCAGCGGGCGCTGAGGCTGGCCAGGCTCGGCGTCACACCGGCCGAGGTGGCGGTGGCCAGTGGATACGCCGACCAGGCGCACCTGGCCAACGAGGTCCGGCGGCTGGCGGGCATGTCCCTGAGCCGGTTGGTCGGCCGGCCGTAGACGCCTGGGCGCACCGGCAGGCGTGCGCCTTCGGTCCGGGAACACAGGCGTCCGGCGGCAGGACGCGAACTCCTTCACCGGCCGCCCCGCCCCGTACGGGGTCGCGTCAGTCGTCCGATCGACCGGGGGCCGTGGGCAGCCGGGTCAGCTCGATGCCGAAGTGGTCACGGTAGGCGGCGAACGTCGCCTCGTCGGTGTCCAGGTGCCGCTCGCGGCGGTCGTCCCCCACGGTCTCGACGAGCGACCTGTCGCTCAGCGTGACGCGCCCCCGCTCGGTGAGCAGCGAGCACACGAGCGAGCGGGTGAAGTGCGAACGGGGTGAGGTCTGGTGCCACCAGCAGGTCGGCACGAAGTCCGCCGGCACGCGTGGCCGCTGCTCGAGCCGGTATTCGAGCGCGCCGTCCTTCAGCACGTCGAGATCGCCCTCCGCCGTCTCGACGACGCGGAAGGTTCCACCGGGGTCGGCCTGGTCGGTGCGGAGGTCGAGGCGGAGGGGATGGTGGCTGAACGCGCCGAAGCCGACGTCGACGAGCCAGAGACCGGTGTCCGGGCCGTTCACCCGCAGCGCGACATGGGCGAAGGGCGGGCCGAGCGAACCGTCACGGCCGGCCACCTGGGCGGACAGCATGGTCACCTGGTATCCCAGCGAGCGGAGCAGTACGGCGAACGCGCCGTTGAGCTCGTAACAGAAGCCACCGCGGCGCCTGTCCACCACCTTCTCGACCAGGGCCTGGTCGTCGAGCACGACGGGTTCGCCGAGATGGATGCTCAGGTTCTCGAAAGGCACCGCCAGCAGGTGGAGCAGTTGCAGCTCGCGTAGCGACTCGGCATCCGGGCGCGTGGGCCGGGAGGCGCCGATCCGCTTCAGGTATCCGTCCATGGTCGGGATTCACTCACATGGAGGACCGCCGCGCCACCGGGAAAGTTCAGCGGTGGGCTCGTCCGGCCGTACTCGGCCGGGCGGTCACACGGAGCCGGGCGGTCACACGGAGCCGGGCGGTCACACGGAGCCGGTCGATCGAGCGCGGCCACCCTGCCGGCGTCAGGCGGTCACCATCTCCACCGCTCCTCCGCTCACCCGGGTACGGCCGTCCGGGGAGCCGATCGACACCTTCAGCGTGCTCGGCCGTCCCATGTCCACCCCCTGGATGATCGTGAACTCGGAGGAGCCGGTTCCCAGGACGCGGAGGTAGCCCCCGAAGGCGGCGGCCGCGGCCCCGGTCGCGGGGTCCTCCACGACGCCCCCGACCGGGAACGGGTTGCGTGAGTGGAACCGTTCGTCGTTCTCGCGCCAGAACAGGTTCACCGTCGTCCAGCCGTTGCGCGTCATCACCGACCTCAGCCCGTCGAAGTCGTAGTGGAGGTCGGACAGGCGTTTCCGGGAGGCCGCGGCGAGCATGAGGTGCTCCACCCCGCCGAAGGCGACGTGCGGCGGGAAGGCGGGGTCGAGGTCGGCGTGCGACCAGCCGAGGGCGGTGAGCGCCTCGGCCAGCGCCTCCTCGCCCACGGGGCGGGAGTGGGTGGGCACGCTGGTGAGCGTGGCGAGGATCGTGTCGTCGGCGATCTCTGTGTTCACGACGATCTCGCCCGCGTTGGTGTCGAAGACCAGCCTCCCGGTCCCGAGGCGCTCGGCCAGGACCACCGAGGTGGCGATCGTGGCGTGCCCGCAGAAGTCGACCTCCGCCGAGGGGGCGAAGTAGCGGACCCGGAAGGCGCGGCCGTCGTCCTCGCGGCGGGTCACGAAGGCCGTCTCGGAGTATCCGACCTCGGCGGCGACGGCGAGCATCTCCGCGTCGGAGAGCTCGCCGGCGTCAAGGACGATCCCCGCGGGGTTCCCGCCCTCCGGCTCATGGGTGAAGGCGGTGTAGCGCAGGATGTTCACGGTGTTCGTCACAGTCAACGGAACCTAGCACCCGCCTGCCCGGGCGCTTTCGGGATGGCCTTCCGACCCGCCCGAAAGCGCCCGGGCAGGACCGGGATCAGGCCGCCGCCGGGATGGTCGCCGGCGGGGGCGTTTCCTTGGGTTCGTCGTAGGCCTTGGAGACGCGGCGGCCCCAGGGCATGGTCATGGCCAGGATCGGCAGGAGCACGATGGAGCACTGGGCCCAGACCGAGTGGAGCTCTCCCCACTCCAAGCCTTGGTACTGGGTCATGTAGATGTAGCCGTAGGCGGCCCAGAAGGAGGCCCCGAGGATGGTGAGCCAGGCGAAGCGGGTGGGCCGGGCGACGAGGAACGGCATGAACCACAGGAGGTACTGCGCGCCCATTCGGGGGGTGACGACCATGAAGGCGAGAAGCACGGCCGTGGTGAAGTCGATCGGGTCGGCGCGGCGCCAGAGGAAGGCCACCACCACCAGGGTGACGTAGATCAGTCGCGTGCCGAACGTGGCGATCCCCTGGTCGAGTGTCCAGTCGCCGCCGACCAGGATGGCGCTGTAGCCCCATTCTCCGACGATCGGGCGGATGTCCTGGATCACCCGGATGACCTCGGGGAGCTGGTTCAGCGAGGTACCGGCGAAGATCGGCAGGGTGACCAGGAAGAAGACCGGCGCGATGCCGGTGGCCACGAACGCGACGACCCGGGCACGGAAGGTCGGAAGGAACAGGAGCATGCCGGGAATCAGCCAGATGGGCCAGCTCTTGGCGCACAGGGCCAGGCCCATCAGCAGACCGGCGAACAGCGCGCGGCGCAGGACGGGCTTCTCGTCGGGACGCGAGGCGAGGGCCTGGCGTGTCACACCACCGGCGGATCCGGCGGCGTGCCGCAGGGCACCGACGAGGCCATTGGCCGAGACGCTCTGCCGTACCATCGCGACCAGGTCGTTGGTCATGCCCGGCCGGTCGGGGTTCCCCGGGCCTCGGGCGACGACGAACGCGGCCACGCCGAAGGCCAGCGCGACCGGTTCGACCTGGCCGTGGACGGAGGCGACGAGGATGCCCACCGGGTTGCAGGCGTACTGGAAGGCGCGCAGCGACGCCTTGGAGCCCCCGGCGAGCTTGCCGACCAGCGGGATCAGCACGATGTCGGCCACCACGGTGACCAGCCGTCCGGCGATCTCCCACGGGATGCCCAGCCAGAGCAGCAGGCCATAGACGTACGGGATGGTCGGCAGGAAGTGCCAGCCGCCGTTGCTCCCGAGGACGGGATCCTGGTGGTTCAGGATCGCCTCGCCCGCGGGTTTGAAGCTGTTGATGAAGTCGACGGGTTGCCATTCGCTCTTCGCCGAAGTGATCATGATGAGCACCCGGAAGGCTATTCCGACCGCGAGCACGACGAGGAGCGGGGGGCGCCAGCCTTTCCACTGGGCGACCAGAGCGAGCACGACACCTGTGACGAGGACGGACCCCGTGAGAATTGCGTAGTCCATGACGGCCACCAGCCTGCCGGAAGTGGTGACCGACCAGCTACTCGGTCTTCAAAACGAGACCAGTCTCCTAGATTTTGTCGCCCGGCGCATTTTTTCGGTGACGGTGAGTGATGGAACCCTTCGGGGAGGAGCCGGGGGCGCGTGTGCCGTTCCAGGCAGGCGCCACCCGCGAGTGGCATGCTCCAGGCCGGCGGCCCCGGGACGGATGCGCTCGTGGGCGTGGCGGGAGACCGTTCAAACGACCGGTGAGGCGATGCGCCCGCGGGAGCCGGGCACGTGCCCGCCCGGTGAATCCGCTACAGGGCCTTGATCCCCGTCGCCTGCTTGCCCGTCGGCCCGTCCGCGACCGTGAAGGAAACCTTCTGGCCCTCGCTGAGCGTCGTGAGGGTCTGCGTCATGATCTGGGAGAAGTGCACGAAGACGTCCTCACCGCCGTCGTCTGGAGTGATCCAGCCAAACCCCTTGGAGTCGTTGAACGACTTCACCGTGCCGGTCATGTGGAGCCTTCCAGTGATCATGACGTATCCGGAACATCATCCAACAAAAACCCCATTGAGGACAGGGGACAGTGGATCGGCTCCGCCGTCCCCGGGGAAACCTCGCCGCCGGGAGTCCGTCTCTCCCGGCGGCGAGGGGCTTCAGCCCAGGCCGTTGAGGTAGGCCCGGTGGCTGCGGGAGAACTCGAAGGCGTTGTACCTGTCCCAGTTGATCGACCAGGTCATCAGGCCGCGCAGGTTCGGGTAGACGCCGCGGGGCCTGTACGACCCGCAGTTCGTTCCCTTGGCCAGGCAGTCGAAGGCCTTCTGGACCTCGGGCACCGTGGTGAAGCCGTTGCCCGCGAAGGGCGCGGCGGGCAGGCCGATGGCGACCTGGTCCTGGCGCAGGGCGGGGAAGACGTTGTTCGGGTTCCCCGCGATCGGGAAGCCCGCGAGAAGCATGTCGGTCATCGCCACGTGGAAGTCGTGGTTGCCCATGGTGTGGTACTGGTTGTCGAGCCCGACGATCGGCCCGGAGTTGTAGTCCTGGACGTGCAGCAGGGTCAGGTCACCCCGCATCGCGTGGATGACGGGCAGGTAGGACGCGGCCCGCCGGTCGGCCGAGCCGTTCGGTCCCGGACCGTAGAACTGGTAGCCGAGCTGGACGAAGAACGTCTCGGGGGCCATGGTCAGGACGAACCTCGAACCGTACCTGGCCTTGAGCGACTTCAGCGCGGAGATCAGGTTGACGATCACCGGGGTGGTGGGGCTGGCGAGGTTGGTGTCACCGTTGTCGAGGTAGAGCGAGTGGCCCTCGAAGTCGATGTCCAGACCGTCGAGGCCGTATTTGTCGATGATGGCGCTCACCGACTGGACGAACTTGTCCCGGGCCGCCGTCGTGCTCAGCTGGACCTGGCCGTTCTGGCCGCCGATCGAGATCAGCACCTTCTTGCCGAGGGCCTGCTTGGCCCGGATCCCGGCGATGAACTCGGCCTCGGACTCGACGTTGGGGCACTCGGCGACCGGGCACTGGGCGAACCGGATGTCACCCGAGGTCACCGAGGTCGGCTCGCCGAAGGACAGGTTGATGACGTTCCACTCGTTCGGAACGTCGGCCATCCGGATGTAGCCGGAGCCGTTGGCGAACGAGGCGTGCAGGTAGCCGACCAGCACCCGCTTGGGCAGGTCGCCGGGAGGCGGCGCGGTGGTGACGGTCGCGGAGACCTGGCCGGACCTGGCCGACTCCCCGGCGGAGTTGGAGGCGCTCACCTGGTAGGTGTGCGTGCCCGCGCCGGGGGTGTCGGTGTAGGAGGTCGCGGTGGGCGCGGCGACCTTCGTCCCGTTGCGGTAGACGTTGTAGGCGGTCGCCCCCGAGGAGGCGTTCCACCTCAGCGAGACGTTCGTACCGCTGACGGTCGCGGCCAGCCCCGACGGCACGGGCGGAAGCTGCGGCTGGCCGGTGCCGATCGTCACGGAGACCGCGCCGGACCTGGCCGACTCGCCCGAGGCGTTGGTCGCGCTCACCTGGTAGGAGTGCGTGCCCGTGCCGGGGCTCTCGGAGAAGGTGGTCCCGGTGGCGGTGCCGACCCTGGTGCCGTTGCGGTAGACGGTGTAGGCGGTCGCGCCCGCGGAGGCGCTCCAGCTCAGCGAGGCGGTGGTGGCGTTGCCGGTGCCGGTGAGCCCGGTGGGCGTGGCCGGGGGCTGCCCCTGTCCGGCCGCGCCGTCCAGCACGACGTCGTCGGCCTGGTAGACGCCCTGGCCGTACCAGCCGTTGACGTAGATCGTCACCGAGGTGGTGGAGGCCCCGGTGGTGAACGTGGTGGACAGCTGGGCGTAGGCCGACGGTGAGGACGTCCAGGTGCTGAGGTCGGTGCCCCCGGTGCCGGTCGCGCCGAGGAAGACGTAGCCGCCCCTGACCCAGGCCGACAACGTGTAGGACGAGGACGGCCTCACGCTGACCGTCTGCCGGCAGCGCGCGGTGTCGTTTCCGGCGGGTGTGGCCTGCAGTGCCCTGGTGCCGCCGTGCACCGGCGAGGACACCGCCGCCGCGCCCGAGGTCGCCGTACAGGTCCAGCCGGCCAGATCGTTCTCGAAGCCGGGGTTGACCGCGACGTTGGCGGCGTGGGCGGGCGACGCGGCGAGCATCGTCCCGCCCAGCGCCAGTACGGCCACCGCCGCGAGTTTTCTGAGACGCATCGGAATTCCAGGGCGGAGACCCTCGGCTCGGCCGAGAGCGGGACGCCCCTGCCTCCCTTCGTTTACGGTCGTGCTCGGGTTTTCGATGATCTTCGTGGCCGGGCGGCCTCCGCTGGCGCGGGGATACGGCCCGCACCCCGTGCACGGGGTGCGGGCCGTATCGGCTAGAAGCCCGCGGTGATGCGGGTGAACTCCCAGTCGGTCTGGGCGATGCCGCTGCAGGTGGAGGTCACGCCGCCGCCGGGGCAGGGGCGGTCGCGGTTGACCGCCCAGTACGCCAGGCGGGTGAGGCCCTTGGACCTGGCCCAGTCGCGGATCTGGGTCCAGGTCGCCGGGGTGGTCAGCTCCTGCTGGTCGGACAGGCCGTTCATGCCGGAGATGCCCATCCGGGAGTAGGCCTGGGCGTCGGTCCAGCCGTTGGCGGCCTTCAGGGCGTTCTTCAGACCCTCGGAGGCGTTGACCGTGCTCTGGTACATGTTGGCGCCGCCGCCGAAGTCGAACGGCATGATCGTGTAGTTGTCGATCGGCACGGCCAGCGCCTTGGCCTGGTTGATCAGGCGGATGCCGGCGGCCGTCGGGCCGGTGGTCGAGGTGCCGAAGGTGACGGCGATCTTGACGTTGGGGTTGTTCTGCTTGACGATCTTCAGGCCGTTGAGGATCCGGTCCTGGACGGTGTAGTTCTCGAACTCGTCGGTGTTCTCGATGTCGAAGTCGACCACCGCGGGGCCGACGGCGTTGATGACCTGCTGCACGGCGCCGGCGAACGCGGCCGGGGTGGAGCAGTTCGGGCCGAGCTTGTTGCCCGACCAGCCGCCGAAGGAGATCTGGACGCTGCCGCCCGCGGCCTTGATCTGCGAGACCGCCTGCGCGTCCGCGCCGCCGGTCAGGGGGCGGTTACCGTCCCAGGCGGGGGTACAGCCGCCGCCGGACAGGATGAACGCCATGGTGAAGGACTTCACGCCGGTGGCGTTCATGACCGTGGCCGGGTTCGGCGGGCTGCCCCAGCCCATGTAGAGGTAGGGGGCGCCGGCCATCTTGCCGCCTGCCGGGGGGTTGGTGCAGCCGGTGGTGGTGGCGCTCGCCGGGGCGCTGGCGGCCGACTCGCCCTGGGCGTTGTAGGCCCTGACGGTGTAGGTGTGCGAGGTGCAGGCGCCGAGCGAGCCGACGGTGGCGCCGGTCCCGGTGACCTGGGCCCGCTGCGTGGTGCCCTCGTAGACGCGGTAACCGGTGACGGTGCCGCTGGAGGCGCCCCACGACAGGGAGATCGAGGAGTTGGTGGTGCCGGAGACCGACGGGGCTCCGGGCGTGCCCGGGGTACCGGGGTTGGGCGGGGTGCCGCCGGCACAGGACGCGCCGTTGAGGGTGCAGTTGGACGGGGTGGCGCTGCCGGGGCTGCCGTTGAAGCCGAAGCTCGCGGTCGCACCGGGGGCCAGGGTGCCGTTCCAGCCGACGTTGGTGAAGGTGAAACGCTGCCCGCTCCGGCTCATCGAGGCGTCCCAGAACGAGCCGATGTTGGCCCCGGACGGCAGATCGAAGGCCACCGACCAGCCGTTGAGCGTGGTCGTGCCGCCGTTGGTGACCGTGTACTTGCCCTCGAAGCCCGTGCCCCAGTTGGAGACCTTGGTGAACACGGCGGTGGGGGGCGCCGCGAACGCGGGGGCCGCGACCAGTGACAGGCCGGCTGACATGCCGAGCGCGGCCAGGACCGCGATCGCCGTTCGACGTAATCTCATGGCTTTTCCTCGGTTGGGGGGGTGCGAGGTGGGGGGTGCGAGGTAGTGGGGGTGCGAGGTTCGGGGCCTGCCCGGCCGGGTCGTGAGGTGCCGGGCAGGTCCGGGGACGTCGGGGTCGGCGGGCGGCTAGGGCAGGGTGGCCAGGTGGGGCTTGACGGTCCTGGAGAAGTTCCAGTTGTTGGAGGCGTCCCAGTTGATCGACCAGGTCATGGCGCCGCGGATCCCCGGGTAGGCGCGGGGCGGCACGAAACTTCCGCAGTTGGTCCGGGTGGCCAGACAGGTCAGCGCCTGGTTCACCAGGGAGGGGGCGACGATTCCGCCGCCGGCCGCGCCGGGTCCGGCGGGCAGGCCGAGTGCCACCTGGTCGGGGCGCAGGCCGTTCTCCAGCTGGATGCAGGCCAGCGCGGTCATGAAGTTGACCGTGCCCTGCGAGTAGGCGGCCATCTGGTCGCAGCCGAGCATCGAGCCGGAGTTGTAGAACTGGGTGTGGACGACGGTGAGGATGTCCTTGATGTTCAGCGCGAGCTTGAAGTACTCCCCGCCGGTGGACTGCATGTCGATGGTCTGCGGCGCCATCGTGATGATCAGGTTCGCGCCCGCCTTCGCGCGCAGCGCCCGCAGCGCCTGGCCCATGTAGGTGGCGTTGAGGCCGTTCTCCAGGTCGATGTCCACGCCGTCGAAGCCGTAGCTCTGCATCAGGGCGTAGACGGTGTCGGCGAACGTGGTCGCCGCGGTGGCACTGGCCACCTGGACGCGGCCCAGCTCACCGCCGACCGAGAGGATGACCTTCTTGCCGCGTGAGTGGAGCGTCTGCACGTCGGCCTTGAACTGGGCGTCGGTGTAGCCGCCGAGGGAGGTCGACAGGCCGGGGTCGACGCCGAAGACGACCTCTCCCGGGGTGGCCGTGGCCTCACCGAAGGAGACCGCGACGAGGTCGTACTCGTTGGGAACGGCCGACAGCCTGAGCTCGACGGCGGCGTTGTTGAAGTTGTGCCAGTAGCCGGTGAGGAAGTGCTTGGGCAGCGGGCCGACGGTGCAGCCGGTGGTGGTCGCGCTCGCAGGGTCGCTCTTCGTGCTCTCGCCGGTGGCGTTGTAGGCGGCGACGGTATAGGTGTGCGACTCGCAGGTGCCCAGGCCGGAGATGGTGGCGCCGGTTCCGGTGACGGTGGTCTTCAGGGTCGTGCCCTCGTAGACCCGGTAACCGGTGACCGTGCCGCTGGAGGCACCCCAGCTCAATGTGATGGCGTTCGCGCCGCCGGTCGCGGTGGGGGTGCCGGGCCTGCCGGGAACCTGGATCGTGGTGCCGCCGCCGCAGGCGGCGCCGTTGAGGGTGCAGTTGGACGGGGTGACACCGCCGGGGCTGCCGTTGAAGCCGAAGCTCGCGGTCGCGCCGGGGGCCAGGGTGCCGTTCCAGCCGACGTTGGTGAAGGTGAAACGCTGCCCGCTCCGGCTCATCGAGGCGTCCCAGAACGAACCGATGTTGGCCCCGGACGGCAGATCGAAGGCCACCGACCAGCCGTTGAGCGTGGTCGTGCCGCCGTTGGTGACCGTGTACCTGCCCTCGTAGCCGGAACCCCAGTCGGAGCCCTTGGTGAACACGGCGGTGGCGGTGGCGGCCTGTGCCGGGAGCGCGACCATCATCGTCAGGACGATGGCCGCCAGGGCGACGAGAGATCGGGCGATGACGCGAAACTTCACGTTAACCTCATGCATTCACTGGGGGGTGACCGTACGGCTTGCGCACACGCGGGGGGTGCTCGGAGGCGGACACGGGCGCAGGCCGTACGGCGTGATGGGCGCGGCTCCGCCCGCGCGAAGGGCCGGATCGCGCCGTCGACCAGCGCGGACCGCCCGCCACGACGTCGGCGAGGGTGCGGCCGGATCAGATGTTCTGGCCGGTCAGGACCATCGTCAGGTCGTCCCTGGGCGTGCGCCTGTCCTCGAACCACGAGCCCGCTCGGAGGTCCCGGCGAAAGTGGCCGTGGCGGCTGCCGCGCTGGCACCGCGAGGCGTGAACGGCTCTCGCGGGAGGCTTGCAGCCGCAGTCAGGAAGAGTAAGGGAAAGGTGCGCCGCATGATCGCTCCCATGAAGGGGGAATCTGGGGGGTGAGACGTCCGGACGGTCGGACCTTCTGCGGTGACGACTGCCACCATCGAGTTTCCGCAGCTTGAAATCGGGACCACTGGGGGCGAACGGGCCATTGGGACTCCCATTCGGTATTTCTTTTAGGAAAGTTTCCTAAGAGTTGCCGCGATCGTAGCTTTGACAGACTCCTCCCACAAGGCCCAAAAATGGTGATTTCCAACGAGCCAGCTAGGCACGTTCCAAATACGGGGCCCTGATGCCGGATTCGACTCGGGCCGGGCCGTCGGCGAGCGCCTCGGACAGTGGCTCGCGGACCGGATCGGGCACCTCTGCGTCACGCGCGGCGAAACAGATCACCGGCCACGGCGTCGTTTCGAGACGGCCCTTGTCGGAACCGGCCTCCGGATGGGCCACGACCGACCCCGGCTTCGGCGCCGGACCGAGTGACCGGCCCGTCTCAGCCTTGGAGCGGGTTGCGGGTGACCAACCCCGGAAAACGGCTGAAGTCACGATCCACGGTCCATAGCTCACGGACTCCGTGCGCGATGCACAGTGCCGCGATCCGTGCGTCGTGAACCATCGGACCCGCGACCTTGCCCGCCTCCAGCAGTGCCCGAAGGGTCTCCCAGTGGTTGTCCGCCTCACCGATCGTGACGAGGGACGGCGACCCCAGCCAGGCGTCGATCTGCGCGAGCGCCTCCGTCGTGGTGCTCGGCGGCGCGTACACGCGAGGATGGGTCACGACATCGATCCCGCGATTTCATGATTGCCTGGATGCCTTCGATCGGGCCCGCGACGAGACAGCCAGGGGTCCGGTACGGCTCGCCGTACCGGACCCCTGGCTCACATGACGCCGGAGCCGAGCGGCTCTACGCCACGGTGAAACCGCTGAACAGCAGAACGGCCAGGCCGAGGGCGACGACCACGTTGACCACGGTCGCGGCGGCGAAGACTCCGACCGGGCGCCAGCCCGCCTCTCTGAGCGAGGCCACCCGGAACTCCAGTCCGATGCTGACGAAGGCCAGGATCAGGAACCAGACCCGCAGGTCGTTGACCACGCCGATGGTCGCCTTGCCCTCCTCGGCCGACACCGTGGACAGCCACCAGGTGGCGATCACGGAGGCCGCGACGAAGCCGAGCACGAACTTCGGGAAGCGCCGCCAGAACTCGCCGATCCCCGGACGCTCCGCGTCGGCGCGGCGCTCGACCCGGAAGGCGAAGTAGGCGGTCAGCGCGATGGTCACGACGCCGATGAGGGCGTTCTGGGTGACCTTCACGATGCTCGCCACCGCGAGCGCCTCATCCCCGACGATCGCGCCGGCGGCGGTCACCGCCGCGGTGGTGTCGATGTTGCCGCCGATCCACGCCCCGGCCACCTCGGGGCTGAGCCCGAGCGCGCCGGCCAGCCACGGCAGGACGAAGATGGACGGCAGGGCGAAGGCGATCACCAGGCTGGCGCTGTAGGCGAGCTGCTCGCGTTTGGCCTGCACCGCGCCCGCCGCCGCGATGGCCGCGCTCACCCCGCAGATCGACACCGCGGCCGAGAGCAGCGCGCGGAGCTTGTCGTCCAGGCCGAGCCTGCCGCCGAGCCACCAGGTGAACAGGAAGACCGTGGTGATCAGCACGATCGCCTGGACGATCGCGGGGCCGGCGGCCGTGGCGATCACCTTGAGGTTGATCGAGGCGCCCAGCAGGACCAGGCCCGTCTTGATGAAGAACTCGGTGCGGAAGCCGCCGGCGAGCCGGTCACGCAGCCCGGTCGCGGTCAGGACGGCGTTGCCGGCCAGTCCGAGGATGATCGCGTACACCGGATACTCGACGGCCGCGCCGATGTCCTCCAGCGCCGTGCCCTCGAGCAGGTCGGGCACGTTCTGATCCAGGTAGCGGGTGCCCGCGGCCAGGAGCAGCACGGCGAGGACGCCGAGCAGCGCCCACGCCCATCCGGCTCCGGAGGCGGCTTCGGGGCCGCCGGGCACATCGGCCTCGGAACGGCCGGTCGTGCCGGCCGGGGCGCCCCTGCGCTCCTCGGTGCTCATCAGGGCACCAGCCCGACGGGGATGACCCCGATGAGCACCAGCGCCAGGAGCACGAGCCCGACGACCGTGGCCGCCCAGTCCTCGTTGATCGCCGTCCGCTCGTCGTCGGTCGCCGGGGGATCCGTCTCGCTCATCTCACGACCTCATTCGTCGTCCTGCCGTACGCCCCGAGCTGTTTCATGGTAAATCGATAGGAATTAAAGGTAAATAGTCTCGGCGGACCGGATCCTCTTCGGCGGCCCGCCGGTGCCGGCGAGAGGGGAACGCCTCCCGCTTATCCACCCGGAAGGCTTTCAGGGAGTACGGCTTTCTGGGAGTAAGGTGACGAAGCATCCCGTAACGCCCCCTGGAGCATCACCTTGTTCTTCGGCATCACCGACCTGTGGACCTATGTCCTCGGCGCCTTCCTCATCATCCTGCTTCCCGGCCCGAACTCCCTCTACGTGCTCGCCACCGCCGCGCGGCACGGCGTGCGTCAGGGATATCGCGGGGCGGCCGGGGTCTTCATCGGTGACACCGTCCTGATGGTGCTCGCGGCGGCCGGGGTCGCCTCGCTTCTGAAGTCGACGCCGAACCTGTTCAACGTCGTCAAGTACGTCGGAGCGGCCTACCTGGCGTGGATCGGGTTCCAGATGCTGCGGGGGGCCTGGCGCTCCTGGCGGGCGCCCGCGACCGCGGAGACGGCCTCCGCCGTGGAGCGGACCGTGGAGGAACCGTTCCGCAAGGCCCTGGTGATCAGCTTGATGAACCCGAAGGCGATCCTGTTCTTCATCGCGTTCTTCATCCAGTTCGTGGATCCCGCCTACGACGCGCCGGCGCTGTCGTTCCTGATCCTGGGCGCGATCTGCCAGGTGTTCAGCATGCTCTACCTGTCGGCGCTGATCTTCGGCGGGACCTTCCTGGCCCGCCAGTTCCGAGCGCGCCGCAGGCTGTCGGCGGGGCTGACCACGGGAGTGGGCGTGTTGTTCATCTGCTTCGGCGTGAAGCTGGCCACCGCGACGCTTAGCTGACCTCGTCCGAGGACGGTCGCCGCGGCACCGGACCGGCCGCCGCGGCCGGCCGGTCCTGGGCGGAGACCGGTTATCGCGGCGCCTGGTTGACCTTGATCGCCACGCTGACGAGCGAGAGGAACAGCTCGGCGTCGGCCCTGCCCTCGATGGTCATGGTCACCCACCCGGCGTCCGTACCGGGGGTGACCCGATGGCAGTCGGTGAGCACCCGGGCCCACCGGTCGATCACGGGAGTGGTGAGCAGCAACTCCGCGGTGTGGTCTCCGCGCATCCTGACGATCTCCCGGCCACTGGCCCGGAAGCCCAGCCCCCTGCGGGTGCGTTTCAGTGCCAGGGCGGGCCAGCAGATGAGCTGGGCCGCCACATTCGCAACACCATCGGTCGAGCGGCCGGACGTGTGCGCGCGCACTGCCATGCGTCAATCGTCGCGGACCGGACCTATTCAGGAAAGCTCCCGTTTCTGAACCGTTACAGGAGGGACGAACCTTTTGTTAACGAGGACGATCTCGGGCTTGACCCGTGGAGGCGCCGGCGGCGTTCGCCGGTCGCCCCAGAAAACGATCTATGGCCTGGTCAGGCGAGTCGTGGTGGTATTCACCGATTCCAGCGAAGGCATGGATCCGGGTCGGGTACGGTGGGTGGCCGGCAAATACTCCGGTCCATTCCCCCCGCTTAAGCCCATACGGCAGACCCGACACGTCTAACGGCCTCATCCCGGGGTAGGGCCGAATTCTCGGCGTTTGTCATTCCACTGTTCCGTGGAGCGTTATGAGCTATCCACCCGTAGTCCTTCCTCGCCTCGCGGTCCTGGCTCGGCAAGCGGTGCCCAAGCTCCTGGAGGGCGTGGTCGCCCCCCTCGCCGTCTTCTACGCCGCGCTGGCCCTCCTGGGCGAGCACGGCGCGCTGATCACCGCGGTGAGCTGGGTGTACGCGGGGGTGGGCTGGCGACTGGTCCGGCGGATCCCCGTGCCCGGGACGATGGTCCTCGCCGCGATCGCGATCACCGTGCGGGCGCTGCTGGGCTTCTGGAGCGGGAGCATGAAGTTCTTCCTCCTCCAGCCCGAGCTCGGGACGATCTGCATCAGTATGGTCTTCCTCGCCTCGGTGCGACTGAACCGCCCTCTGGTGCAGAAACTGACCCTCGATTACATCCACCTGCCCTCGGCGGTGCTGAAGCACGAGCGGGTTCGCCGCTTCTTCGCCCGGATCACCCTGCTGTGGGCCTTCGTGCTGCTGACCAACTCCGCGGTGAGCATCTGGCTCCTGGTCCACCAGTCGGTCGGCACCTACCTGCTGGTCCGCACCGCGGCCGTGGCCGTGATCACCGGCTTGGCGGTGGCCGTCTCCGTCTACGCCTTCCGCCGCGTGCTGCACCGCCTGCACCACGAGCCGGTCCCCGCCGCCCTCACCGCCGGGCCCTCCTGACCGCCGGAACCGCGAGGAGCGGGATGCGCGACATGAACGAGATCGTGGGAAGCCACGATCTGCTGCTGGTGACCCTCGACACCCTCCGCTACGACGTGGCGGAGGAGTCGCTGGCGGCCGGGCGGCTGCCCACCCTGGCGCGGGCCCTGCCGGGCGGACGGTGGGAGCGGCGGCACAGCCCGGGAAGCTTCACCTACGCCGCGCACGCCGCGATCCTGGCGGGGTTCCTGCCGACGCCGGTCACGCCCGGACCTCACCCCCGGCTGTTCGCCGCCGCGTTCCACGGGAGCGAGACGACCGCCTCTCACACGTGGACGTTCGAGGCGCCCAACCTGCCGGAGGGGCTGGCCGAGGCCGGGTATCACACGATCTGCGTCGGAGGGGTGGGGTTCTTCAACAAACGGACCCCGCTCGGGCGCACGCTGCCGGGGATGTTCGCCGAGAGCCACTGGGAGCAGGAGTTCGGGGTCACCTCGCCGACCTCGTTCGAGGCGCAGGTCGAGTGCGCCGAGCGGGCGGTCGCGAGGGCGGACGGGCCGGTGTTCCTGTTCGTCAACGTCTCGGCCCTGCATCAGCCCAACTGGTTCCACCTGCCGGAGGGCGCCGGCGAGCGTCGCGACGGCAGGGCCGGCCACGCCGCCGCGCTGGAGTACGTGGACCGGCACCTCGGCAGGCTGTTCGCCGCCGTGAGCGCCCGGCGGCCGGGATTCGCGATCGTCTGCTCCGACCACGGCACCGCCTACGGGGAAGACGGGTACGTCGGGCATCGCCTCGGTCACGAGATCGTCTGGACCGTGCCGTACGGAGAGTTCACGATCCGCCGGGGAGAGTGGCGGTGACCGAAGCGGCGAGGCCGCTTAGGAGCGGACCCGCTCGGTCAGGGCGAAGGCGCCGGTGAGACCGGCGACGAGCCCGGTGAGCAGGGTGAACAGGCTCACCAGGTTGACCACGCCCAGGCTGCCGGGGCCGCCGGGGTTGAGGCCGTTCGGGGTCAGGACGACGAGCATCGTCCACATCGACCATCCGAACATGGCGCCCGACCCGATCCAGGCCAGCGTCACCGGCGCCCAGGGCGATCTGCCGGAGCGACGGCCGACGACGATCGTCAGGCCCGCCGCCGCCGCGATCGCCACCGCCGCGTTCACCCCGTTCCCCAGGTAGAAGGTGAAGGAACGCCCCGCGACCACATCCGCCGGCAGGCCGAGGGGAGAGCCGAGGAGCCAGCTCAGATTCAGGATCGCCAGGATCCCGGCGACCACCGCGACCCCCCGTGCCACGAAGACCTGCAGCTCCCGCGTCGGGCTCGGCGGAACGTCGCCGACCCGCGCGAACACCCGCGGCCAGCGGTGCCGGGCGTGGTGGACGAACGCGACCGTGAGCCCGAGACCCTGGCAGACGAACCCCGTGTAGACCACCAGATAGACCCATCCGGCCACCAGGTTTCCCGGGACGACCGAGTCGCCGCCGAGCACCGCGACCAGGGCGGCCGGCGGGGCCTGGATCGAGATGGGGATCAGCAGTCCCGTGGCGACCCACGTCGGCAGGAGGATCAGCCCGGCCGGGATCCGGCGGCCCCAGGGCCTGACCAGGGCCAGCGCGACCAGCAACGCCACCAGGTCCATGAGGAAGGTGAGGAGGTTGAGGGCGAAGAAGCCGCCGTCCTCGATCACGGCCGGGTTCTCGACCCCCAGGCTGCCGCCGGCCAGCCAGGTGATCTTGAGGAGGAGGTAGGGGAGCACGCCCAGGATGACAACCGCGACGGCCGCCAGCTGAAGCGTTCCCGCCCGCGTGCCGTCTTTCGCATCGGTCATGTGATCTACGCATACCACCTCCCCTGCCCCGGCCGCCGGGTTCCGCCGGACCGATTTCCCGCGCGGAGGAAACCGATCCGTGTTCCGGCTCGAAGGGAGGGCAGGGAGGTTTTCATGGTCATCGCACGACAACCGAAACGCTGGGCGGGACTTCCGGTCTTCGCTGTGGCACTCGCGCTGGTGGCGGGCGTGGGGTCGCTGGCGGCGATCGACGCCGGCGGCGAGTACCTGTCGCTGGAGCGCCCCTCCTGGGCGCCGCCGCAGTGGCTGTTCGGCCCCGCCTGGACAGTGCTCTACGTCATGATCGCGATTTCCGGCTGGCTCGCCTGGTCGGCGCGCGGCTGGACCCCCGCGCTCGGCGTCTACGCGGCCCAGCTGGTCCTCAACGCGGCGTGGACACCGCTGTTCTTCGGCGCGGGGCTGTACGGCCTGGCGGTCGCCGAGATCGTGGTGCTCTGGCTCGCGATCGTGGTCACCATCGTGATGTTCCGGCGGATCAACCGCCTGGCCGCCTGGCTTCTGGTGCCCTACCTGCTCTGGGTCACCTACGCGGCGTCACTGAACGTCGCCATCTGGCGGCTCAACTGAGTCCAGGAGTCCCGCCTCGTGGGCGAGGATCGCGATCTGGACCCGGTTGCGTGCCCCCAGCCGGGCCAGGATCGCGCTGACGTGGGCTTTCACCGTGCCCTCGACCAGGTGCAGGCGACGGGCGATCTGCCCGTTGGACAGCCCGGCCCCGACCAGCGCCAGCACGTCGCGCTCCCGGGGAGTGAGCGTGCCGACCTGCTCGCGGGCCGCCGCGGCGCGGGTCATCCGGCCGCCGTTGAGCTCGCTGATGACCCGCTGCGCCACGCGTGGTGAGAGATAGGCCGCCCCGCTCGCGACCGCGTGGATCCCGGCCAGCAACTCGCGCGGGTCTCCCGACTTGAGCAGGAACCCGCCGGCGCCCTCGCCGAGCGCGCGGGCGATGTAGTCGTCCTCGCCGAAGGTGGTCAGCATCACCACGGCGGTCTCCGGGGCGACCCTGCGCAGCTCGACGAGGGCGGCGAGCCCGTCCAGCCTGGGCATCCGGATGTCGAGCAGGACGACGTCGGGGCGGTGGCCGAGGGTCAGGTCGATCGCCTGCCGCCCGTCACCGGCCTCGGCGACCACCTCGATCTCCGGATCGGAGGCCAGGATGGCCCGCACCCCCGCCCGGATCATGGTCTCGTCGTCTGCCAGCAGCACCCGGATCATCGCACTCCGTCCTTGTGGGGGAAACGCGCGACGACCAGGAAGCCGCCGTCCCGCGGGCCCGATTCGAAGGTCCCGCCCGCGAGCCGTACCCGCTCGCGCAGTCCTATCAGGCCCAGCCCGCCTCCGCGCGAGCGTCCGGGCGCCGCCTCGGACGCCCCGCTGGTCACGGTCACGGTGACCTCCGTGGAATCCTTGCGCACCTCGACCGTCACCGGAGCGCCGGGGGCGTGTTTGGTGGCGTTGGTCAGCGCCTCCTGGACGACCCGGTGGGCCGTACGGTCCCGCAGCGACTCCTCGCCTCGCAGCTCCACCCGCATACCCGATTCCCTCGCCCGTTCGACGATCTCGGCGACGCTCTCCTCTGTCGGGGCCAGCGGCGCGGGATCGCCCTCGCGGAGCACGCCGATGACCTGGCGGAGGCGCTCGGTGGTGTCGGCGGCGGCCTCGCGAAGCTCTCCGGCGGCCCTTCGGCGAGGTCGGGCGCCACCTCCAGGGCGGCGGCGCGCAGCGCGATGAGCGCGAGGTCGTGGCCGAGGGAGTCGTGCATGTCCTGGGCGATGCGGTTGCGCTCGCGGAGCCGCGCCTGGTCGGTGACCAGGCGCCGCTCACGGACGCGTTGTTCGGTGCGCTGCCGGCGCAGCCGGCCGACCCCCCAGGGCAGTACGGCCGACAGCAGGACGCCGGACAGGACCGGGATCCAGAACTGCGAGGTCGCGGGGTCCGGCGCGGGACCGCAGGAGGTGACGAGGGTCAGGGTCGTGCCCAGACCCAGGATCGCGGTGAACGCCGTCGCCGCGGGCCGCGGGTCGGCCATCCGGCGACCGGCCCGGTAGGCGAGCACGACGATCGCGAGGGTGAAGCCGTTCAGCGGCCCCACCTTGATCTGGCCGTCGATCCCCCAGAGCTCGGTGGTGGCCAGGCCGTCGCCGACGTTCCACGCCCCTATCGCCAGGACGAGCAGCAGGGCCGCCAGCGGAGCCCTCCGGCTGACGAGCACGGCGAGGCTCAGCACGGTCGTCCCGGCGACGATCGTCCACGTCTGGATCCAGCCGGTGGCCGGCTCCCACCACGAGGGAACACCCGGGGCCACGATCACCAGCAGGCACAGCACGACCCAGAGCAGCAGGTCGTGGAGAGCCTCTCGCCGGCTCGACCGCCGGATCCACCTCATCACCCCTGGGACGTTACAAGGCCGCCCCGCGGTGCGGCTCCCCCCGTAGGTAGCGGGCCTCCCCTGACGAAAGTGGGGGGGTGGGGGCGACCTTTCGTGCGATGTGGCGTGTCTCGCCCTCTTCCTAGGGTCGATGAGACCGATCCCCCGACGACCTTGGGGAACGGCGATCCCCTGGCGAACTCGTAAGCACGACATTCCCGGCGACCTCAAGGGCATGACGGCCCCCGAGAGCCCCGGGGCCGCGGCGACCCCTGAGCGAACTCAGGGGTGCGGCGGGCGAACACCGGGGTCCTCCCGGATGTCACGAGATCGCCGGGTCGGCAGCGTGCCGTGTGGATCCCCCTTCCTGACTGGAGCATGCCCGTGACCCAGACCATCCTTGACACCCTGCACGACGTGATGAGCTCCCCCTGGATCTATCTCGCCCTCTTCGCGCTGGCGCTGCTCGACGGGTTCTTCCCCGTGGTCCCCGCCGAGACCTCCGTCATCACGGCGGGTGTGTTCGCCGCCGCCACCGGCGCGCCCAACCTCGCACTGGTGATCGCGGTGGCCGCCCTGGGCGCGTTCGCCGGTGACCACGTCTCCTACGCCATCGGGCGCACCACCAACGACCGGCTACGCAACGGCAGACGCAGTGGCAAGGCGTTCGGCTGGGCGGAGCGGGCGCTGGCCGAGCGCGGCGGACTCGTCCTGGTGGTGGCCCGCTACATCCCCGGCGGCCGGACCGCCTGCACCCTCACCATGGGCGCGGTCGCCTACCCCCGGCGCTCGTTCGCCCTCTTCGACGCCGTCGCCGCCGTGTCCTGGGCCGTCTACTCGGGGGCGATCGGTTACGTGGGCGGCGCCGCCTTCGAGAACGACCCGTTCAAGGGCCTGCTGCTCGGCCTGGGCATCGCCCTGACCGTCACCGCGATCGTCGAGGTCGTCCGTTACGCACGGCACCGCCGTGCCGCCCGGAGGCTTGAGCCGATCCCGGCCGCCTCGAACGACTGACCGCCGGGACCCGGCCGCGCGGGCCACATCGAACGACCCGTGCTCACGGCTCGGAGGCTCACGCTCGCGCCCAGATCAGCGTGTGCCACTTGCCGTCCTCCTCGGCGGCCAGGACGAGCCGGTCGTCGTCGAAGTTCAGCTCGCGAATCTGGGTGGTGCCGACGAAGGCCGGATTGAGGGCTATCTCGACGTCGTGGGCCACGTGGCCGGCTCGGAGCTCGTAGCGCCCCGCGTAGGAGAAGAAGGACGTGAACGCCTCGGCCCGCGCTTCGGCCGACGCCTGCCGGGGACTGCCCGCGGGGAGCGGGGCGCGCCCGGACCGCGCGATGGTCGCGCTCATGTGGCCGTCGGGCGTGTAGCAGAGCAGACCTACCGCGTCCGTGCCGAAGGGGTGCGAGACCCGCCCGTCCGCACGGACGATCCGCCATTCGACCAGCCGCCAGGCTCCGACCAGATCCATGCCCGCGAAACTACGATAAGCGAAGCCAGCGGGTCAACAGCCCCGACCCGAATCTCAGGGAATTTCCCCCGAAGTCAGGGAGAACCCCGATGGCTTGAGTACCCCTTGCCACGGGACGCTGCCATTAGTCCCCCGAAAGACCACATTCGGACGCCTCAGCGAGGCGCTTCGGACATCTCGCCGTGTCTTCATCTGCTTGAGAGGAGTGCGCATGACTGTGTCGGCGGTCGGCCTGGCATTGCTGGGATCGCTGTTCTTCGCATTCGGCGCCGCGCTGCAACAGTTCGAGGCGGCGAGTACGACCCATGCCGGCCTTCGTCATCTGATCAGGCGCCCCCGATGGCTCCTCGGCGGCCTCGCCATCGCGGTCGGCACCGCCCTGCACATCGTCGCGCTGAAGTACGGCCCCCTGACGGTGGTGCAGCCGATGGGCGTGGCCAGCCTCCTGTTCGCCCTGCCCTGCGCCGCCGCCCTGCAGCGCCGCAGGCCGCGGCCCGGCGAACTCGCCGCCGCGGCCGTGATCGCCATAGGGCTCATCGGCCTGGTCCTGGTCGTGCCCGAGCACACCGGCGACCCCCACCTCGGTACGGGAGGGGCGGTGGCCCTGCTCGCGGGGGCGGCCACCGCCTCTCTCGCGCTGTGGATCGCCGCCGGGCGTGCCTCGCCGGCCGTGCGCGCCGGGCTGCTCGCCATGGCGGCGGGGGTGCTCTACGGCGCGACCGCCACGCTCACCCGCGTCCTGGTCGACGGGAGCTGGGAGCCCTGGTTCCTGCTCGCCGTCCCGATGCCCGCCCTGATCGCGCTGGCCCTGCTGCAGCGCGCCTACGCCGTCGGCCACTTCGGCGTGTCCTTCGCCGCCCTCCAGGTGGCCGACCCCCTCACCGCCGTCGCCTTCGGCGCGCTCCTTCTCGGCGAGCCGCTGCCCACCGGTACGGCGAGCACGCTCACCGCGCTGGCGGCGGCGGCGCTCATCGCCGCCGGCACCGTCGCGCTGGCACGAACCTCCCCGATGACCCCCAGGCCCGACCTGACAGCACGATGAACGGAGCCTCAATGGCCCTGCCGGCCGCCGCCCCCGCACTCGCTCCCAGCTCCCCCGCCCTCCGGCCACGCCGGGTCATGATCGGGACCGACACCTACCCGCCGGACGTGAACGGCGCCTCCTACTTCACCCACCGGCTGGCCTGCGGCCTGGCGGAGCGAGGCAACGACGTCCACGTGGTCTGCGCCTCGGACGAGGGACCGGCCAGGGTCGACCACGTGGACGGGGTGACCGTGCACCGGCTGCGCTCGGCGCCGTCGCTGGTCCACCCGACCATGCGGATCTCGGTGCCGGCCCGGCTGGACCGGCTGGTCGAGAGGATCGCCCCGGACGTGGTCCACGTCCAGGGGCACTTCGTCGTCGGCCGGGCCTCGATCTCCGCCGCCCGGCGCGGGGGCGTCCCGGTGGTGGCGACCAACCACTTCATGCCGGACAACCTCTTCCAGTTCGCGCACATCCCCGAACGGCTCCGCACCCGGGCGGGCGCGATCGCCTGGCGCGACTTCAACCGGGTCTTCTCCCGCGTCGACCGGGTGACCACACCGACCCGGATCGCGGCGGGGCTGCTCATGGGCAAGAGATTCAGCCGCTCGGTGGAGCCCGTCTCGTGCGGGATCGACCTGGAGAGGTTCCAGCCGCGCGCCGAGCCCAAACTGTGGGCCCGCAAGGCCTTCGACCTGCCCGACCGGGACACCGTGCTGTTCGTCGGACGGCTGGACGAGGAGAAACGGCTGGACGAGCTCATCCGCGCCCTGCCGTACGTCCTCAACGACACCGACGCCCAGATCGCCCTGGTCGGCACCGGCGGGCAGCGGGCGGCGCTCGCGAGGCTCGCGGACCGGATCGGGGTCGGGGATCGGGTGATCTTCCTCGGGTTCGTCCCCGACGAGATGCTCCCCCAGGCCTACGCCACCGCCGACGTCTTCGCCATGCCGGGTGTCGCGGAGCTGCAGAGCATCGCCACCCTGGAGGCCATGGCCACCGGGTTGCCGGTCGTCGCCGCCGACGCGATGGCCCTGCCCCATCTGGTACGGCCCGGCGAGAACGGCCACCTGTTCGAGCCGGGTGACGTCCGGCAGCTGGCCCGTCACCTGACCGCCCTGCTCGGCTCGCCCGGCACGCGCGCCGCCATGGGCACGGCGAGCCGCGCGATCGCGATGACCCACGACCACCAGGCTTCCCTCGCCCGCTTCGAGGCGATCTATCAGGAGGTGGCTCGATGAACGAAACCCCCCTGCCGCGCTGGCCGGGAATGGCCGGGGCGGTGCTCGCCCTGGGAGCGATGGCCTACGCGCACGTGGTCGCGGCCGACGCGGTGAACCCGGCAAGCGGCCTCATCAGCGACTACGCGCTGGTCGGCACCAGTGCCTGGGCGCTGGCCGGCGGCACGATCATGCTGGCCGTGGGCTCCCTGTGGATCGCGTTCGGCCTGACCCGGGTGGACCCGGCACGCAGCGCCGCGGCACGCGTGCTGTTCGTCGCCGGCGCCCTGGGCCTCCTGATCACCGCGGGATTCCCCACCGACTCGGCGCCCGACGTCGTGTCGGTCGGCGGGGAGATCCACCGCTGGGCGGCCGCCGTGGTCTTCACCGCCCTGCCCTGCGCGGGCTGGATGCTCGGCCGCCGGTCCGGCGACCGGGCCCTGTCGGCCGTCAGCGTTTTGTCCGTGGTGTTCCTGGCGGCGTTCCTGGCGACTCACCCGGGATCTCTGACCTCCGATCTGGTGAACGGCTCCGGCTACTACGGCCTGATCGAGCGCCTGCTGGTGCTCACCGAGATCGCGCTGGTCTTCCTGGCGGCCCGCGTCGTGGACGGCCGGCACCGCGAGAACCCGGTCCCGGCCCTCGCCGCGGGTGCCCGGCGCCACGAGGGTCCGGCCCTTTCCCTCACTCACCGATCGCCGGAGGCCGGCCGTCTCGGCGCCGGTGCGGCGGTCCCGGCCCAGCCGTCCGCGGACGACGTCCGGCGTCCTCGCCAGCCGATCGGCCTCGGCTCCGCGTGACCGGCCCGGCTCCGGCGGAGGCCCCATCGAATTCACCCGACAGGCCCTAGATGAGACATATCTCGCTTACCGATTCCGATCTACCTACGCTAACGTAGGTTACGGTTCCGTAGTCTGTGAGGGAGAGTCCTTATGCGAGAGTTCAGTGAGACCGAGCTGCTGCTCGAGCTTGAACCTGTGGTCGCGGGTGAGCTGGACCGGCACCACAAGGTGGCCAAGGAATGGTTCCCCCACGAGTACGTTCCCTGGTCGGAGGGCACGAACTACGACGGTGTCTTCGACGGCAAGGCCTGGGAGGAGACCGACACGAAGCTTCCCGAGGAAGCTCGGATCTCCCTCATCGTCAACCTGCTGACCGAGGACAACCTCCCCAGCTACCACCATGAGATCGCCACCACCTTCGGCCGCGACGCGGCGTGGGGCACCTGGGTCCACCGCTGGACGGCCGAGGAGGGCCGGCACGCCGTCGCCATCCGCGACTATCTGACGGTCACCCGCGCGGTCGACCCGGTCGCGCTGGAGCGCGCCCGGATGGTGCACATGGGCGAGGGCTTCACCAACTCCTACGACGGCGTGCTCTCCTCGCTGGCCTACGTCTCCTTCCAGGAACTGGCCACCCGCATCTCCCACCGCAACACCGGCAAGGCCTCCCAGGACCCGAACTGCGAGCGACTGCTCGCCAGGATCGCCGCCGACGAGAACCTGCACATGCTCTTCTACCGCAACCTGCTCAACGCGGCCTTCCAGCTCGCCCCCGCCCAGACCATGCGGGCCGTGACCGACGTGGTCACCACCTTCCAGATGCCCGGCACCGGGATCGAGGGGTTCACCCGCAAGGCGATGACCATCGCCAACGCCGGCATCTACGACCTGCGCCTGCACATCGACGACGTCCTCATGCCCGTCCTGCGCCAGTGGGGCGTGTTCGAGATGACGGACCTCGGCCCCGACGGCGAGAAGGCCCGCGAGGAGCTCTCGGACTTCCTCGTCCGCATCGAGACCTCCGCCTCCCGCTTCGTCGAGCGCCGCGAGGCCCGCCGCGCCCGCCAGGCCGCCGGCGCCTGAACTCCTCCCGGCGGACGCCGCGTCCCGTCTTCCTCCTCGCGGACATGCGAGGCGGGACACGCCGGCCTTTCTCCCAGCCGACACGCGGAGCGGGGCGCCCTCACCCGAGGTGAGGGCGCCCCGCCCGTTTTCGTGGATGCGGCCGGCCGCCGTTCTCTCAGGGACGGACGGGCAGCACCGCCTCATAGGACCTGGCCCGGCTCTTGGACCGCGGGTCGTCGACCAGGCCGGCGCACTGCCCGGCGCCGGTGACGGTGTTGGGCACGCCGGCGTCGGAGGGCTGGGCCGTGTTCCCGCTGCAGGACAGCGAGCCGCGGATGCGCGTACCCGTCACGACGAGGGCGTCGGCGCCGGTGGTGCCGGTCAGCACGATCGCGCCGCTGATGTCCGAGCCGGCGACCGTCAGCCGGCCGGTGGTGCCGGAGACGGCGACCGCCCCGTCGACGCGCGCCTTGAGCAGGTGCACCTCGGCGGCGCGGGACGCGCTGAGTCCTCCCCTGATCGTGCCGCCGTTGACCACCAGCGACGCGCCGGAGCCCACCGTCACCGCACCGGTGACCTCGGCGTCGTTCAGGCAGGTGACACCGGAGCGGACGGAGATCGCGCCCTTCCTGGATCCGGTGATCGTGGTGGTGCAGGCCGGCGGCGGCGCGAGGGTCGTCACCGTGAAGCTCTTCGCGTCGCCGTAGTTGCCGCTGGCGTCGATGGAGCGGTACTCGACGGTGTGCCTGCCGCGAGGCAGCACGCCGTACGTGAGGCTGTCGATGGTGGTGCCGCTCTCGCTGAACTGCCACGGCAGGTCGGCGGAGGTCGGCCAGCCGAAGTAGTTGAACCAGCCGTCGCCGTCCACCCTCGACTCACGCACGACGTATCCGGGCTCGTCGTCGTGGCCGGTGAGTCTCATGGTGAAGGGGCTGTTGTAGACGTAGGTCTCGCCCGAGCTGACCAGCGGCTCGGAGAGCTCGTAGTCGGTGGTGGGCGGGTTGTCCACGGTCCAGGTGAGCGTCCGGCCGCCGGAGGTGGCGGTGAGGGTGTGCGCTCCCGGCGTGAGGCCGAGGGCGCCGAGGTCCACGTCCTCGTCGCTCTCGTCGAGCCGCTTGCCGTCCAGTGCCCAGATGACGGCGGGGACGGCGTCGTCGGAGTGGGGGGTCTCGACGTAGACGACCTCGTCGCGTCCCACGCCGCGGTTCGTCGGCGTGGAGGAGAGGATGCCGGAGCCGGCCGCCCCGGGAACGGTGGTCACACTCGTGTCCACCGTCCACGTGCGGGTGGCGGTCAGGTTGCCGGCGCGGATGTCCGGGGCGCGGACGAAGTCCGTCGGGTCGACCACGGTCGCGGTCACCGTGTGCCTGCCCGGTGACAGGTTCAGCGTGCGCAGGTCGATCTCGGTGCCCTGGCCGGGCAGCGCGGTGCCGTCCACCTGCCACGTGGTCGTCAGGGAGTGGCTGTTGGGGTGCAGCGGCTCGACCCAGAGCACCCGGTCGGCGCCGACCGGCGACGTGGTGGGCGTGCTGCTCTGGATGAGGCTGACCTTGGCGGAGATCTTCTGAATCATGATCTCTCGGCTGACCTGGTCGTAGTAGTAGCCCAGCGTCTTCATGATCGAGTGCTGGCTGGGCCGCCAGACGCCACTGCTCGTGTACAGGCCGCCCTCGAACCGGCCGATGGTGCCGCCGGCCTCGCTCGGCTCGCCAAGCCAGCGCCACCACTTCTTCTGCTGGTCCTTCATCTGCTGTTCGGTCAGCAGCGTGTGGTGCACCGAGCCGGGCTCGCCGCCGGTGTAGGCGCCGCCGTCCACGCCGCGGCTGTAGTAGGGGTACTCGTCCTGCAGGTTGCCCAGGGAGTGGCCGATCTCGTGCGGGGCGATCAGGGCCGACATCGAGTTGTGGCCGGAGGCGGTGGCGTAGGCGCCGCCCGCCCCGCCGTACGTGCCGCTGTTGGCCAGCGCCACGATCTGCCGGTTCGAGCTGGAGGTGCCCGGCACCATGTTGGCGTACCTGTTGGCGGCCGAGTTGCTCATGGTGATCAGCCGCTGCACGCTGGTGGGGTTGCAGCCGCCCCAGAAGCCCATGCTCAGGGGGGTGTTCTTCCTCCCCGCCTCCAGGCCGGGATCGCAGCCGACCCCCGACTCACCGGAGACGATGTCCACCCGGTAGACGTTGAAGTAGTTCCGGTAGGACTTGTACGGCTCGATCGACCAGAGCACGTTGAGCTGCAGGGTGGTGTCGGCGGCGAACGCGGACTGCTCGTTCTCGGTGTAGCCGTCGCCCATGATGATCAGATTGAACCGGCCGGCCGGGTCGCCGGTGACCTGGAGCGGCACCACGGTGGCGCTGCCGGGCTCGGCGCCGGCACCGGCCTGGGCCGGGGGCGCGGTGAGGAGGACGGCTGCCAGGGAGGCGGCTGCCAAGGCCGCGAGGGGCCTGGTCATGCGCATGAGGGGAAACCTCCGGAAAACATGTCGAGGGAGTGCCTGCACTATCGGGGCTTCACTCGCCGAACGCACATCCCAGATGGGCATAACTCCGGATTTATGGGCTTATGGGGGATGAGCTGGAGGCCCCTGCCGACGGCGGCCCGGCTTGATGGATCGAGCCGCCTCTGGTCGCCCCGATGCGATCGCCACCATGCGCTAACCACGAAATATCCGCTGATTCCGCAGGGTTATAGTTCCCGGGTTATAGGGGGGAAAGGAGGGGCTGCGGTGCAGCTTGAGCTTCGCCATCTGCGTGTGGTCTGCACCATCGCCGACGCCGGGACGCTCAGCAGGGCAGCCACCACCATCGGCGTGTCGCAGCCCGCGCTCACCGCCCAGCTGCAGCGGGTCGAGGGCGCGCTCGGCGGGCAGCTCTTCCGGCGCAGCCGCCTCGGCGTCACCCCGACCCCCTTCGGCCAGTTCGTGCTGACCCGGGCGAGGTCGATCCTGCTCACCGTGGACGAGCTGGTCACCGGTACCGGCGCCGACGAGGGCCGGCCGGACGTCGCGCGCATCGGCGGATACGTGACGCCCATGCTGTCCGGCCTGCTCAGCAGGCTGTTCAAGGTCCTCGACGTGCCGATCACCGTGCACACCGAGTACTCCCCCCGGCTCCTCCTCGACCTGCTGGCCTCCCGCCGGCTGGACGCGGCGACCCTCGTCGACTACCCGGGGAACGAACTGCCCGTCGTCCCCTCGATCGGCATGCACCTGGTGGCCACCGAGCCGGTCTTCGTTCTCATGAGCAGCTCGCACCCGCTCGCGGGACAGGAGGAGGTACGGCTGGCCGATCTCGCGGACGACGACTGGGTGATCTCGCCACCGGACGGCGTCGGCTGGCCGGAGTGCGTCTACTCCGCCTGCCGGGACGCGGGCTTCTCGCCCCGGGTCCCGCACAGCATGACCGAGCAGGCGATCATCCGGCAGATGGTCGCCGGCGGCCACGCGGTCGCCCCCTGCCAGGCCACGGTGCAGGACGGACCGGGAGTCGTCGTGCGTCCTCTGGCCGGGACTCCGCTGTGGCTACGGCACCTGGTGGCCTGGCGCAGCAACGGCCCGCTCGCCGAGCGCGCCAGGGAACTGGCCGAGTTCGCCGCGGAGGCGTACCGGGAGGCCATCGGCGAACGGCCGCACTACGCGGCGTGGCTCGCCCGCAACGGCGGCGTTCTGACGTCCCCCTCCTGACGTCCTCCCCTGTTTGCGCACCACCGGACCCCGGCGGTGCGCGGCCCGTCGGCCCATCGGCCCGGACGGCCTCGGAGCCTCCCTTCACGGAGAAACGCGATGCCTCCCGCCGGGGCCGTCACGAGTGACCGGTCGCCCTCTCCGGGAGGCCGAGATCATCCGGGGCCGAGTCCCATGAGGAGCCGGCGCGGACGACCGAGCGCAGAGCCGGCCAGGCCAGGATCGCGAGGACGGCGGCGATGGCGGCCACGGCCACCATCGCCCCGGAGAGACCGGTCGCCTCGGCCCAGTACCCGACGTAGACCGGACCGGCGAGGAACCCCAGATACGCCACCGTGGTCACGATGGACGTCGCCCGTCCCCTGACCGTGTCCTCGACGTGTGCGGCGACGAGGCTGATCAGCGTGGGAAAGAGCACCGCCGTACCGGCCGCGGCCAGGGCGAGCCCGAGCAGGGCCACCGGCACGGTGCCGGCCGTGGCCAGTACCAGGGTCCCGGCACCGGCGGTCGTGGAGCCGATGACGAGCAACGGCGTGGCCCGGCGGGATCCCATCGAGCCGGCGGCGAAGCGGGTGAGGGCGACGACGGCGGCGAAGACCGCCGGACCGGCCGAGGCGAGTGCCGGACCCGCGTCGAGCATGTCGGCGAGGTAGACGGCCCCCCAGCTCTGGTGGGCGTTCTCCAGGCCGAAGGCCAGCGCGCCCAGCCCGCCGATCACCAGCAGGGGCAGCGGGCGCACGCCTGATCCTCGTGGAACGGACTGACGGGTCTCGCCGGCGTCCGAGGTCGCCGGGACCGCCCGCCCACCCGCGTCCGGGACCGCCCGCTCGTCCGGGTCCCGGACCGCCGGCCCGCCCGCGTCCGAGATTGCCCGCCCGCCCGCGTTGGAGACCGCCGAGACGGCCCGCCCGTCGGCCATGACGGCGACGGCCGTTCCCGCCAGGAAGACCGCCGCCAGGAAGAACGGCGTGACGACCGGCGCCCCGAGACCGGCCAGCAGCCCGGTGGAGAGGCTGGCGAGCACCACCCCGACGGAGAAGGCGCCGTGCGCGCGGATGACGACGGGTCTTCCCGCCGCCCGTTCCGCCGAGCCCGCCGCCGCGTTGAGGGCGACGTCCGCCGCGCCGGAGGACGCGCCGAGCACCGCCAGGCCCGCCGACAGGCTCCAGAAGTCTCGCGCCGTGACCGCCACCGCCACCCCCACCGCGCCGAGCACCACAAGCAGGACGGCCAGCACCCGAGGCCCCCAGCGGTCCACCATCCTTCCGGTGGCGAGCATCGCGGGCAGGGCCCCGGCGCCCACGAACAGCAGCGCCGTCCCCAGCCGACCGTCGCTGATCTCCGCCTGGGCCCGGACCGCGGGCACCGAAGCACCCCAGACGCCCCAGAAAACACCGAAGGCGGCAAAGCTCACGCAGGCGGTTCGTACGTGGACGACACCCGTCGAAGTCGGCATGTGTGTAACGATACACAAAGATCATATGAGCGAATAGATATCCTCTGGCCATGAGCGAGACGGCAGCGCGGCGGCGGGCGACCATGGCGGAGGTCGCCCGCGCGGCCGGGGTGTCGGTGATGACCGTCTCCTACACCTACGGTCAGCCCGAGCGGGTCTCCGCCGACACCAGGGTCCGGGTCCGCGACGCCGCCGAACGCCTCGGCTACCCGGGCCCGCACCCCGGAGCGCGCTCACTGCGCCGTGGCCGTACCGGCGCCCTGGGCGTCGTCCTCGGCGAACACCTCACCTATGCCTTCGACGACCCCCAGGCGACCCGCTTCCTGTCCGGCGTCGCACAGGTCTGCGCCGACCACGGCATGGCGCTGACCCTCGTCCCGGTCACCGGAGGCCCCGCCGACGTCGACCGGGTCACCGAGGCCGCCGTGGACGGCTTCGTCGTCTGGACCACCGCCGACGACGACCCCGTCATCGACGCCATCGCCGCCACCGGCCTGCCCGCCGTGATCCACGGCGGGCCTCGCCGTGACGGCCTGTCCTTCGTGGCCGTGGACGACCGGGCCGCCGCCAGAACCGTGGGCCACGAGGTGTTCGCGGGCGCGCGACGGCCGGCGGTGCTCAGCTTTCCGCTCGACCGCGACAGGATCTCCACCGTGGCCTTCGGCGCCGGCGCCGCCTCCGAGCCCGACCTGGACGCCCCCGCCGTGGCCGGCGTCGACGCCGCGGCCACCGGCTCCCCTTCCGGAATCGACCCCGACGCCTCGACCTTCCGCGTCACCCGCCAGCGCCTGCGCGGCTTCCGCGACGCCTGGTCCGAGACCGGCGGCGAGTGGTCGCGGGTCCGTGTGGCCGTCTGCTCGACCAACAGCGCCCGCGAGGCCGAGGCGCTCGCCACCGAGTTGCTCACCGGCCCGGACTCCTGCGACGCCATCGCCGCGATGAGCGACGAACTGGCCCTGGGCACCCTCCGCGCCGCCGCCCGCCTGGGCCTCGCCGTTCCCGGTGACGTCACCGTCAGCGGCTGGGACGACACCGACGCCGCCTCCCCCGCCGAGCTCACCACCGTCGCCCAGTCCCTGCGCGACCAGGGCGCCCGCTGCGCTCGCACCGCCCTCGGGCATCCCGCCCCCACCGGCCGGGACGCCGAGATCGCCTGGCACCTGATCAGCCGCGCCTCCACCCACCGCCGCTAGAGGACGCCCGGCGGTCCGGCGTCGCCCAGCCCGGACGGCGCTGTCACACCACCGACCAGCGGTGGACAGGCGTCGGCCTGGAGTTCGGCGAGGAACTCGTTGACGGCCTTGGCGAAGCCGCTGGGGTCGTTGGCGTATACGAAGTGGTCGGTGTTCAGTTCGACCATGCGGGTGTCGGGGCGGCGGTCGACCATGGCCTGGGCCTGGTCGGCGGGGACGACGCCCTGGGTGGGGTGGATCAGGAGGGCGGGGCAGGTGCCGGCCAGCCAGTCGGCCCAGTGGTCGCCGTGGACGAGGTCCTCCGAGTCGACGATGTCCTGGGGGTGGAAGGGCAGGCTCCAGGTGCCGTCGGGGCGTTCGCGGGGGAGCTCGCCGAAGAAGGAGGCCATCGGGCCCATGCCGTCGATCAGCGCCTGGCGAGTGGGGGCCTCGTAGGGCAGGCCCAGGACGAAGGCCAGCGGGTTGTGGCCGTCGAGGCCCAGGGAGACCGCGCCGTCGGCGTTGATGAAAGCGCTGACCCGCTCGGGGTGACGGGCGGCGAGCTGGTAGGCGTTGATGCCGCCGAGCGAATGGCCGAGAACGACGACCCGGTCGAGGCCCAGGTGGTCCAGGAGGGCTGCGACGTCGGCGATGTACCCGGCCCGGGAGTAGTCGGCGGCGCGGTCGGAGTGGCCGTGTCCTCGCTGGTCGAGGGCGATGAGACGCCACTCAGGGGACAGTTCGGCGGCCAGGCCGGCGAAGCTCGCCGCCTCCGACATGTGGCCGTGGAGGGCAAGCAGGGGGCGGCCGGTGCCGCCGAAGTCGAGGTAGGAAAGCCGGCGGCCGTCGATGACGAGTTCGGCCCGGGTGGCGGTCATCTTCTTCTCCGTTCTTGGGGTGGGATGACCATAGTCAAAATTTGGGCATTTGCGCAATGCATATGCATAAGGCGAGCGCATAAGGCTTTTGCCTGACGCATCCGCTACTATCCGCGACATGGGAAATCGCGAGGATCTCGTCGCCGGCGCCCGTCGCTGTCTGGAGGAGAAGGGGTGGGCACGGACCACGGTCCGCGACATCGCCGCGGCCTCCGGAGGGGTCAGCATGGCGGCCATCGGCTACCACTTCGGATCGCGGGAGGCGCTGCTGAACGCGGCGCTCATCGAGGCGATCGACGAATGGGGCTCGGAGACGGGGCGCACGCTTGCCAACTACGCCGGGGACACCTCCGGGGAGCGGTACGAGGCCATGTGGACGGCGATCATCGAGTCGTTCGGTACCCACCGGAAGCTGTGGATCGCCACAATCGAGGCGCTACTCCAGTCTGAGCACTCGCCTGAGCTGCGTCGATATCTGGCCGGGGCCCAGGCTGAAGGTCGTCGCGGGCTGGCGGCGATTCTGCTGGGGGTCGAGGAGAGCGCTCTGGCGGAGGGATCCGTACGATCGCTGGGAGCGGTGCAGACGGCTCTGCTCTCGGGAGTGATGATGCAGTGGCTCACCGACCCCGAGCAGGCTCCCTCCGCGTCCGAGGTGGTGGCGGGGCTACGGGCCATCGCAACCATCGCCGACAGGCATTGACACCGATCCGCGCTCACCGTCCTCTGCGGTGGCTCCTTGATGTGGCACGGCGCACGGAAACCCGCCTCACCTTCCGCGCCGGCTACCTCAACGCCGTGCCCGCGGCGAAGGACCCGATCGCGGCGGCGGCCGGCGCCGCGCCGGCCCGGCCGGGCCATCTCGTCCCCGTCCAGCGCGGTGACCGCCGCCGACGGCCCACCGGGCAGGTTGATCGGAATGGCGGCTGTCGAGCGCTGTGTCGTCAGCCGCCACCGACACCTCGCTGATCAGTTCGCACACAGGAACTAAGAGACCTCGCCTCTCCCCGGAGCTTCGGGGGTGCCCGCCCCCTCTGACGCCCGCCGCCCGATCAGCGCCTCGATGCCGTCGAGCAGCAGGTCGAGTCCGAAGACGAAGTCGTCGTCGTCCACCCAGCCCTCGGCACCGCCCATGGCACCCGAGCGCATCGCGGCCGACAGGGCCGGGTAGGTCTCGGGATCGAGCAGCCCGGCGAGCACCTCGCCGTAGTCCGCGGCTCCGGTGATCGCGACGTTCTCCATCTGCGGGCCCCCGCCGCCGACGCCGTGGACGAGCGCGGCCTCGGTGATCGCGTACCCGCTCAGGGCGCTCGCCACGTTGATCCTCTCTCCGTGTTCGAGCCCCGTGCCGTCGAGGGCGGCCAGCGCGCGGTCGAGCCACAGCAGCCGCCGCGGGCCCATCGGCAGGATGAGCCGGCCGATGGACAGCAGCCACACGTGCTCCAGCACGATGTCGCGCTGGGCACGGGTCCAGAGGGCGAGGTAGTCCCGCCAGGGCGTGCCCTCCGGTTCGGGTGGCAGCGGGGCGACGCCGTCGGCCATGACGGTGAGGAGGTCCTCCTTGCTGCCGATGTACCGGTAGAGCGCCGTCGCCGCCACCCCGACCCGCGAGGCCACACTGGCCATCGAGACCCCGCCCAGCCCCTCGGCATCGGCGATCTCGATGGCGGCTGCGGTGATCGTGGCCAGGTCCAGCCTCGGTCGCGGCCCTCGGCGCGTCACCGGCTCGCGCCCCCACATTCGCTCCATCACGGACGGCGGCGGCCGCTCCTGCTCCATCGAATCCCTCCTTGACCCACCCCTAGGATTGTGCATTATCTTGAAACTATGAATGCCATACACAGTACGCCATTCACTAATGCGATCCTCGTCCGGGGCCTGACGAAATCCTTCGGCACGACGCGGGTGCTGGCCGGGATCGACCTGGCCGTTCCCACCGGCTCGCTGCTGGCCCTGCTCGGCCCCAACGGCTCGGGCAAGACCACCACGGTTCGCATCCTGACCACGCTGCTCGCGCCCGATGGCGGCACCGCCGAGGTCGGCGGACACGACGTCACCCGTGAGGGCGTCGCGGTGCGCCGGATGATCGGCCTGACCTCCCAGCAGGCCACGGTGGACAACCTGCTGACAGGGCGGGAGAACCTGGAGCTGTTCGCCGGCCTCTACCACCTGGGCCGGAGGCAGGCGCGGCTGCGCGCGAAGGAGCTCCTGGAGCGCTTCGACCTGGCCGCGGCCGCGAACCGGCGGGTCGTGACCTACTCCGGCGGGATGCGCCGGCGACTTGACCTCGCGGCGAGCATGGTGTCGGCTCCGCGGATCCTCTTTCTCGACGAGCCCACGACCGGGCTCGACCCACGCAGCCGGGCCGAGCTGTGGTCGGTGATCCGCGAGTTGCTGGCCTCCGGCACCACCATCCTGCTCACCACCCAGTACCTGGAGGAGGCCGACCAACTCGCCGACCGTGTCGCGGTGATCAACGGCGGTCGTATCGTGGCCGACGACTCCCCCGCCGCGCTGAAGCGCCAGGTCGGCGCCGAACGCCTGGTACTGCGCCTGTTCCGGAGCGAGGACATGCCACGCGCCAGGTCGGCGTTCGACGAGGCGACGGGCGAGGCGGGAGCGCATCTCGACACGGAGAAGCGCGAGGTCACGCTGGCCGTTCAGGGCCCCGACCACCTGCGCCGCACCCTGGACCTGCTGCATCGCGCGGACGTCGTCGTCGAGCGCGTGGAGTTGCGCACCCCCACTCTCGACGACGTCTTCTTCGAGCTCACGGCGGCCACGGCATGAGCGCCGTCCTCACCGCGACGGGCGACCTGAGCCGTCTCGTCGTACGCAACCTGCGCCGCGAGCTACGGATCCTCGACGGCCTCATCGTGAACACCGCCCTGCCCGTGATCATCATGGTGCTGTTCGTGTACGTCTTCGGCGGGGCGATCACCACCGGCTCCAGCGGGCTGGCCTACATCGACTTCGTGGTGCCCGCCGTACTGCTCATGTCCGGCGGGTACGGCGCCGCGCTGACCGCCGTGAACATCGCCGACGACATGACCGCGGGCATGATCGACCGCTTCCGCACCCTGCCGATCGGCGGTTGGGTGGTCCCCACCGGACATGTGGTCGCCTCGGTGGTCCGCAACGTGGCGGCGTCCGGATTCGCCCTGCTCGCCGCGGTCATCATGGGCTTCCGCCCGAACGCCACGCCCGCCGACTGGGCCCTGGTGCTGGCCGTGGTGACGGGGTACGTCCTGGCGATGTCGTCGCTGGCGGTGCTCTGGGGGCTGCTGGTCACGTCGGCCCAGGCAGCCGGCGCGTTCAGCTTCGTCGTGCTCTTCCTGCCGTACCTGTCGGACGGGGTCGTACCGGCCGAGACCATGCCGGACGTGCTGCGCGACTTCGCCTACAACCAGCCGACCACGCCGATCGTGGCGACGCTCCGGTCGCTGCTCCTGGACCAGCCGATGGGCTCGTCCGGGGCGTTGGCGGCGGCCTGGCTCGCGGGCACGGTGCTGGTCAGCGCGCCGATCGCGGCACTGCTGTTCCGCCGCAGGACCTCCGCCTAGAGGAGCGGGTCCTCTGCTCGCGGCGGGGAACAGCAATGATCGACATCAGACGCGGCGACGAACGGGGAGAGTCCTCCCGGCGCGGGACCACGGACGTGCTCGTCCGGGGATTTCCACGCGGCCGGTCGCGAACCCGACGGGATCGCCTTGAGGCAGGGATCAGCGGGGCACCGCGCGTACCCACCCGCGGTCGCCGTCCAGGAATCCGGACAGCTCCAGACCCGCCTCGCTGAGTTCCGCCTCGAGGAAGTCGTCGTCGAGGCGCTTGCTGAGGAAGAAATGGGTCCAGCGCCGGTCGTCGACCGTGTACTCCATGGTCGCGGCGAGGAGACCGGGCCCCGGCCGGCTGACCTCCGTCATGCGGACGGTACGGCCGTCACCGGTTTCGCGTTCGAAGGGCTCGATCGTGTCGTACCACTCGGGGGGCTGGCGCTGCAGGATCACGCACCCGTCGTCGGCGACGTGCTCGCGGCAGGTGCGCAGGAACGCCCGGCGCGCCTCGTCGTCAGACGTCTCGATCACGAACGACATGAGCAGGACGAGGTCGAACGTCCGGTGAAGCGCCAGGGACTGGATGGAGGAGCAGACCGTCTCGGCGCCCTTGATGTGCGCGAGCATCTCGGGCGACTCGTCGACGGCGACCACCCGGTGTCCGAGGTCCAGGAGGCTGTGGGTGATCCGGCCCGCGCCCGCGCCGAGTTCCAGGATGGACGCTCCCTCCGGGATCGCCGCGTGGATGCGTTCCGGTTCGCCGCTGGGCGTGAGCATCGTGTAGTAGTCGACCGCACAACCGTCCGGCGTGATCGCTCCTGGACCGGTGCCGTGATACCGCTGTGATGAGTTCATGATTGTCATCCTGCACGACGGGCGGCGGGGAGAAGCGCGTGAGACGCGGCCCGGGGTCCACGGTCGTCCTGACCTTTTGTCACAACCGGCGTCGAATCAGTTGAGAAAGCTGGTTTCCACCCGTTGACGCAACCGTAGCGTGTATGTAACATTTGGCCAACGCTTCGCAAGAAAATTGCAAAGCAATGTCAATTTTCTTGCTGTTCCTCGCAACTCTCAGGGATGCATTGCGTCCGCGCACCCACCCCCCATCCGTGTGCGGTGAAGGCGCATGCCTTCGCGCACCGACCCCGCCGTGCCTGACGAGAGATGGAAGAACGCGAATGAGAAAACTGCACCGACCGTTACGGCTGGTGGCGACCATGGTCGCCGCCGGCCTGCTCGTCGTGGGGTCGGTCGTCCCGGCCTCCGCCGCGGGCGGACCCAACCTGTCGCCGGGAAAGGCGACCCAGGCCAGCAGTTCCCTGGGCGCACAACCGGTGTCGGCCATCAACGACGGCAACCAGGCCACCTACTGGGAGAGCAACAACAACAGCTTCCCGCAGTGGGCCCGGGTCGACCTCGGCACCTCCACGAGCGTCGATCAGGTCGTCCTGAAAGTGCCCGCGCCGACCGCCTGGCAGACCCGCACCCAGACGCTCTCGGTCCAGGGCGGCCCCGACGGCATCAACTACAGCACGGTCGTGGCCTCGGCGAACTACACGTTCAACCCGGCGACCGGCAACACCGTCACGATCAACTTCGGTGCCGCGAGCCATCGGTACTGGCGCGTGAACATCACCGCCAACACCGGCTGGCCCGCCGCGCAGATCTCCGAGTTCGAGATCTACGCCGCCACCCCCACGGGCGGTGACACCCAGAACCCGTCGGCTCCCGGCAACCTCGCCTTCACCCAGCCGGCCACCGGCCAGATCAGGCTGGCCTGGAACGCCTCGACGGACAACGTGGGCGTCACCGGGTACGACGTCTACGCCAACAACCAGCTGCGGGGCAGCGTCGGCAACGTGCTGACCTACACCGACAACCAGCCCGCGTCGGCGACCGTGACGTACTTCGTGCGGGCCAAGGACGCGGCGGGCAACACCTCGGCCAACAGCAACTCCGTGACCCGCAACGGCACCGGCGACCCCGGTTCGAACCTGGCGATCGGCAAGGAGATGGTCGAGTCCGGCCACGTCCACACGTTCGTCGCCGCCAACGCGAACGACAACAGCACGGCGACCTACTGGGAGGGCAACGGCCAGCCCAGCACGCTCACCGCGAAACTGGGCGCGAACGCCTCCGTCACCTCGGTCGTGGTGAAGCTCAACCCCGACTCCTCGTGGGGCACCCGTACGCAGAACATCCAGGTCCTGGGCCGTGAGCAGAGCGCCACCGGCTACACCAACCTGGTGTCCGCGCAGAACTACACGTTCAACCCGGCCTCCGGCAACTCGGTCACGATCAATCTCTCCGCGACCGTCGCCGACGTCCAGCTGAGGTTCACGAGCAACAGCGGCGCTCCTGGCGGGCAGGTCGCCGAGTTCCAGGTCTTCGGTGTCCCGGCCCCGAACCCCGACCTCACGGTCACGAACCTCTCGTGGACCCCGGCCTCCCCGAACGAGGCCAACGCGATCACCCTGTCGGCCACGGTCAGGAACGGGGGCACCGCGGCCTCCGCCGCGGACAGCGTCAACCTCTCCCTCGACGGCACGCTGGTCGGCACCGTCGCCATCCCCGCCCTGCCCGTCAACGGCACCGCCACGGTGACCCACGCCATCGGCACCCGCGCCTCGGGCAGCTACCAGGTCAGCGCCAGGGTCGACGCGGACAACACGGTCTTCGAGCAGAACGAGGGCAACAACACCCTCACCGCGGCGTCCCCGCTGACGGTCGCGCAGGCTCCCGGCCCCGACCTGCAGGTCCTCGGCGTCACCTCCAACCCGCCGAATCCGGCCGTCGGAGCACCGGTCACGTTCAGCGTGGCGGTGAAGAACCGCGGCATCACCGCGTCGGGCGTGACCACGGTCACCCGCGTGGCGGTGGGCGGCACCGCTCTCAACGCCAACACCCCGTCGATCGCCGCGGGCGCGACGGTCAACGTGGCCATCGGCGGCAGCTGGACCGCCACCAGCGGCGGTGCCACCATCACCGCCACCGCCGACGCGACCAACACCGCCGCCGAGACAAACGAGACCAACAACACGTTCTCGCAGGCGATCGTGGTCGGGCGCGGCGCGGCCGTCCCGTACGTCGAGTACGAGGCCGAGGCCGCCAGCTACCAGGGCACCCTGCTGACGACCGACGCGGTGCGCACCTTCGGGCACACCAACTTCGCCACCGAGTCCTCCGGCCGGCAGTCGGTGCGGCTGAACAGCACGGGGCAGTACGTCGAGTTCACCTCGACCAGCCCCTCCAACTCGATCGTGGTGCGCAACTCCATCCCCGACGCCGCGGGCGGCGGCGGCATCGAGGCCAGCATCAGCCTGTACATCAACGGCACCTTCTCCCGGAAACTGACCCTCTCCTCACGCCACAGCTGGCTGTACGGGAACACCGACGGCCCCGAGGCACTGTCGAACACCCCCCAGGCCGACGCCCGGCGGTTGTTCGACGAGTCGAACGCGCTGCTCACGCAGACCTACCCGGCCGGCACCAAGTTCCGGCTGCAGCGCGACGCCACCGACACGGCCTCGTTCTACATCATCGACCTGATCGACCTGGAGCAGGTGGCACCTCCGGCGAGCCAGCCGGCCGGTTGCACCTCGATCACGACCTACGGCGCGGTGCCCAACGACGGGCTCGATGACACGGCCGCCATCCAGCGGGCGGTCACCGACGACCAGAACGGCGTCATCAGCTGCGTGTGGATCCCGGCGGGACAGTGGCGCCAGGAGCAGAAGATCCTCACCGACGACCCGCTGAACCGGGGTCAGTGGAACCAGGTGGGCATCAGCAACGTCACGATCCGCGGCGCGGGCATGTGGCACTCCCAGCTGTACACCCTGACCGAGCCGCAGGACGTGGTGGGCGGCATCAACCACCCGCACGAGGGCAACTTCGGCTTCGACATCGACAGCAACACCCAGATCTCCGACATCGCCATCTTCGGCTCGGGCCGCATCCGCGGCGGGGACGGCAACGACGAGGGCGGAGTGGGCCTGAACGGCCGGTTCGGCGAGAACACCAAGATCACCAACGTGTGGATCGAGCACGCCAACGTGGGCGCCTGGGTCGGCCGCGACTACGACAACATCCCGGCCCTGTGGGGTCCCGGCGACGGGCTCGAGTTCAGCGGGATGCGCATCCGCAACACCTACGCCGACGGCATCAACTTCACCAACGGCACGCGGAACTCCAGGGTCTTCAACTCCTCGTTCCGCAACACCGGCGACGACGCCCTGGCGATCTGGGCCAACCAGGCGGTGAAGGACCGGGTCGTCGACAACACGCACGACAACCACTTCGTCAACAACACCATCCAGCTGCCCTGGCGGGCGAACGGCATCGCGATCTACGGCGGCTACGACAACTCCGCCGAGAACAACCTGATCTACGACACCATGAACTACCCGGGCATCATGCTGGCGACCGACCACAGCCCCCTGCCCTTCTCGGGGACCACGTTGCTCGCCAACAACGGGCTCTACCGCACGGGTGGCGCCTTCTGGAACGAGGACCAGGAGTTCGGGGCGATCACGCTGTTCCCGCAGGCCAGTGACATCACCGGGGTCACCATCCGTGACACCGACATCTCCGACTCGACCTACGACGGCATCCAGTTCAAGACGGGCGGCGGCAACATGCCGAACGTCGCGATCAGGAATGTGAAGATCGACAAGTCCAACAACGGCGCCGGAATCCTGGCCATGAGCGGCGCTCGCGGCAACGCGACGCTGACAAACGTGACCATAACCAACTCGGCCACCGGCAACATCGTGACGCAGCCGGGATCGGGCTTCGTGATCACGGCCAGCTAGTCCTTCCGGCGACCGCTTCGGCACGAGCGCCCGGGTGAGGCCCGGAGCTCGGAGAACGACCGGCCAGGCGCCGTGCTCCCGGTGGAAACCCCACCGGGAGCACGGCTGTGCCGTGTTCCGCCCTGGTCGGGTCGACGCGGATCCAGCCGGCGTTCCCGGCGACCTTGGCGGTGTAGCCGGTGCCTGGGAGGCCGGCACCGGGCGGCGATCAGGACTCCCGCCGGCCGCACCCCGAAGCAGGCAACGGGTCGTCAACCGGTGCGGCTGCGATGAGGGGCCAGGTCACCGGCCCTCATGCCAGGCGGCGGCCGGAGCTGTCGGGCCGCCGGTCGTGGGCCTGCTGGAGCTCGGTGTTGATGCGCAGGGCTTCGGCGAGCTGATCTTCCAAGATGATGATGCGGCAGGCGGCCTCCAGGGCGGTGCCCTGGTCGACCAGTTCCCGGGCGCGAGCGGCCAGGCGCAGCTGATAGCGCGAATAACGGCGGTGACCGCCCTCGGAGCGCTGCGGCTCGATCAACTTGGCGGCGCCCAGGTTGCGCAGGAACGTCGGGGTGACGCCGAGGATTTCGGCGGCACGGCCCATGCTGTAGGCGGGGTAGTCCTCATCGTCGAACCGGTGACCGGAGATGTCACTCGGCGTGGCGGGGAGCCCATCGGCCCTTCCCGCGGTGTCGGCCTTGCCGGCCGTTTCAGCCTTGTCGGCGGTGTCGCGGAGCCTGGGCTCGGCGCGAACGGCCGACGCCCTCGGTGTTTGATCCATACAACCTTCCCGGAATGCCAATAGGGGCCCCGGCGCCATGATGCGCCGGGGCCCACGAGGTTCAACACCATCTACCGGCCCTCAGGGCCGGTGTGTTTCTTCCGCATTGGCCGCCCGATGCGGGCGGGGATGCGGGGATCGCGTATGCGTGACCGTAGACCACCGTCCAATCTGTGGAGCCGCGGCACCCGTACGGCAAAATTCCGCCGACAACGGGCGATCCCGATGGCGTTCAACGCTCCTTTCGCTATCTCTGCTTCTTTGACCTCATGCATCACTTGCTGTGGCAGCGCGTCCACGGCCGGGACCCTTCAACCGCTTCGGTCCTGGCACGTCCGACCTTCTGCCCATCAATCACTCGCTACAGCTGCGTGTCCACGGCCGGAACCCTTCATCTGCGCTGGTCCCGGCACGTCCGACGTTGGTGCTCGTTCACTGCTCGGCTGCTACTGCTGTGGCAGCGCGTCCACGGCCAAGACCCTTCAACCGCTCCGGCCCTGGCACGTCCGACCTTCTGCCCGTCTTTCTGCCTCGTCTACTGCTATCCACGTCCGTCCGGGCAGTTCGTCGTGATGCCTACGTCCTGCTCTGCCCTCGTGGATCCGTTCCTTGCGATGTCAGAAACACTAGCCTCAACAGACGCAGATGTCTACATCCACCACTACAGATTTTCGATTCCCGGAAAGTGAAGTAAGCGACGGGTCTTCACTCAGGGGGAAGCAGGTCGGCGACAGCCCGCTCGATGCTGTCACGCAACTCGAAGTACGCCAGCAGACCGGTGCGTCGCATGAGATGCTCCAGGTTGCGGGGAACGCTCACCAACAGGAGCCGACCGGCGGGAGCGGCCTGGATGCGGTGCAGCAGGTAGATCAGCGCCGCCAAGGCGGTGGAGTCATAAAAGGTCAGCTGGGACAGCTCCAGCACCAGGCACGGGCCCTCGCTCAGGTCCCAAACCGTGTCAATGTGGTCGGCGAATATGGGCGCGGTGAGGAAATCCAGAGCCCCGCCGATCTCTAACACGGTGCAATGCTCGTACTGGGTCACCTGCACCCGCAGCGCTTGTTTTCGATCGTCCACCTCACCCTGCCCTTCACTCTCGCACCGCTGGAGGATCCCGCGATACCCCGATGAAGGACGGCCATGCATGTGGGCCGGTTCCGGCCCGCACCGCCCCACACGTCGCACCTCGTTCAGTGCCACGCCTTCGACATCCACACCAGCTGCGACGATGCGCTGCGTGCGTCTCGCCCATCAAACGGCGGCGCCGCCCTCGCCGCGAGGGAGCTGGAACACTGGCCGGATGTTCACCGAGAACCTTGTGGCCGTATCCGCGGAACCCACCGTGGAGCTGTTCGTCGCGCGGACTCCGGGGCCCGCCGATCGCACCCTGCTGGTGATCCACGGGGGCCCCGACTGGGACCACACCTATCTGCGCGAACCGCTCGTGGAACTCGCCGGCCGCCACCGGGTGGTCCTGCCGGACCTGCGCGGTTGCGGGCGTTCCACCCGCGGTCTCGACGCCGACCGGTACACCCCCGCCCTGGCCACCACCGATCTCGTCGCCCTGCTGGGCTCGCTCGGCGCCCCACACGTCGACGTCCTGGGCTTCTCCTACGGGGGTCTGATCGCCCAGCGGCTGGTCCTGGCCGCGCCCGAGCGCGTCCGGCGGCTGATCGTCGCCTCCAGCAGCGTCCTGCCGGTGCCCCCGGACGCCTTCGACGGCTGGCGCGAACGCGAGGAACGGCGTGCCCCGGAGGCCGCCGTATGGTCCGACCCGTCGCTGTCCGGCCCGGACCTCACCCGCGCGGCGGCGATCGCCGGGGCGGGAGCGAACGTCTGGCGCCCGGAAGCGCTCCCCGCCTACCTGGACCGCCTGGCGGGTGCCCACTTCTCCGGCGAGTGGATGCGCGCGTGGAAGGCGGGAAACCTGCCCACCGCCCGCCACCGGGACGCGGCCCGGCGGCTCGCGGCCCTCGGCATTCCGATTCTCCTGCTCCACGGCCGGCAGGACATGATCTTCCCCGTGGCTCTGGCCGACGAGACCGCGAGGCTGATCCCCTCCGCCCGCGCCGTGGTGATCGAGGAGGCGGGCCACATGGCCCACGTCGACCAGCCCGGCCCGTGGCTCGACGCCGTCGCGGGCTTCCTGTCCTGACGCCCAGACGAGCATCCGTCGTCCGTTCGCCGATCGTGCGCTTGTAGGATCGCGCATCATGCAACGGATGACCGGATTATTGATCGGCGCGGTTTTTGGGACGATTTTTGTGGCCGTCAACGCGCACACCCCCCTGAACGCGGCGATCGGAACCCTCCTCCGGGTGGTCGCCTTCCTCTGTCTCGCCGGCGTCATCGTCATGTGGTTCCTCGCCGTCAGGCGGGAGAGGACCGGCGGCGCCCAGCCGTCCGGCGTTCCGGGACGGTCGGCGAAGATGTTCAACCGGGGCTACGTGCTGGTCGTCATCGGCGAGGTCGTCCTGCTCTTCGGCGGGATCGCGGCGCTTCGCGCCTGGGGACGGCCGGAGGAGGCCAACGTCGCCTGGATCGCGTTCGTCGTCGGCGTCCACTTCATCGCGCTGGCGCCGGCGTGGAAGCAACGCAGCATCCTCCTGCCCGGGGTGGCCCTCTCCCTGTTCGGTGTCGCCGGGCTCGTCCTGTCGGCGACGTCCGCTCTCGAATGGGTGCCCTTCGTCAGCGGCGTGCTGTCGGGAGTGACGCTCCTGGCCGGCTGCACCTTTTTCGCCTGGCGCGGGATGCCGTCCCAGACCGTGCCGAGCCAGGTCGCCGGCCGGCCGTAGAACCGGCCCGGCGGCACCGGTCGCGGACCTCTGACGGCGAACCGGCCTGAAGCTCACGGACGGTCTTTCCGAAGCCCGTGAAGGCGTCGCGCGCGAAGCGGCCGATGTCGATACTCGGTGACGTCGAACGGGAGGATGAGCATGGGCAGGGAAGTCATCGCGGTGAACGGCCTCGTTCCGCCGGACGGTCACCCCCCGTGGTGCGTCCTGTTCGTCTGCGGTGCCTCCGGGACCGGGAAGACCCGGGTGAGCTATCCGCTGGCGCGGCACTACGGGATCCCGATCGTGGAAGTAGACGATCTTGTCGAGGCGCTGCAGGCCATGACCACGCCGGAGCAGCAGCCACTTCTGCACTACTGGCGCACCCACCCCGAAGCCGCACGACTGGCCCCGGCCGACATCGTCGATCTGCAGGTCGCCGTCGCCGAGGCGCTCGTTCCCGCGGTGGAAGCCGTCGTGGGCAACCATCTGGAGACCGACACCCCTGTGATCATCGAGGGGGACTATCTGCTGCCCGGTTTCGCCGCACGCGGCAGCTTCGCCGGCGTCTCCGCCGGGAAGCGGGTCGCCGCCGTGGTCCTCCATGAGCCCGACGAGGCCCAGATCGTGGCGAATTACCTGCACCGCGAACCCAGCCACGGCGAACAGTTCCGGCGCGCCCGGGTGAGCGCCCTCTACGGTGACCGCCTCGCCGCACAGGCGGCGGAGGCGGGCGTCCCGACGGTGGCCGCCCGCCCCTGGGCCAATGTGATCGAGCGCGTCATCTCGGCCCTCGACGTACCCTCCCCGTCCGGCGGGCCTCCGGAATCTCGATGATCGAGGATTGTCACCGGCCGGCTCCTCGCCGGGTCTGTCGGTAGGCTCCGCCGCATGCCTCCTCGTACCTCTTCCGCCCGGCCGCAGCGCTTGAAAGAGCCCCTCGCCCCCAAGGTGGCGACGTCGCTTCCCCCCGCCGGGCTCCTCGATCACGACCTTGAGGACGACGGGGTGTACCGGTCACTGGAGTTCAGGGGGGTCGACCTGTCGTCCCGCGACGCGGACGCGGTCGAGTTCGAGACCTGCCGGTTCGTCGACACGCGGTTCTCGGACACGAAGATGCGCCGGGGCGGTTTCTCCAACGTGGAGCTGGAGCGCTGCGACCTGTCGGGCATGGCGGCCCGGTCGGCGTCGATGCACCGCACCCGGGTGTCCGCCAGCCGGTTGACCGGCATGACCTGGTCGGAGTGCGGGTTCAAGGACGTGACGTTCGACTCCTGCCGGGCCGACCTGGCGGCGTTCCGGTTCTCGACGTTCAAGAACGTCGTCTTCCGCGACTGCGCCATGCCGGAGGTCAACTTCCAGAACGCGGACCTGAGAGGGGTCCGGTTCGAGCGCTGCACCCTGACGGAGGCCCAGTTCTCCGGGGCGCAGATGGAAGGCGCCCGGTTCGCCGACTGCGTGCTGCTGAAAATCAGCGGGGTGACCAGCCTCAGAGGCGTGACCATCAAAAGCCAGGACGCGCAGGGGCTGGTCTACAGCCTGGCGAGCGCGATGGGGATCACCATCGAGGAGTAGGCGATCACGTCCTCACCCGGCCGCGGGCGTGTGCCCTCAGGCCGCCGGCAGCCACCCGCGGTCCTTCACGACGACCTTCGTCAGAGGTCTGCTCCGCTGGTCGGTCACGAAAGCCTCGATCTTCCGCACCACGTCCATGCCCTCGACCACGCCGCCGGACACGACATGCTTCCCGTCCAGCCACGGCGTCGGCACGGTCGTGATGAAGAACTGCGAGCCATCGGCACGGATCCACCCGACCCGGCATGCCCTCCCAAGCGGGTCCGTTCCGGCCTCGTGGTCTAATTTCATCACTTGTTGACTTCCTTGGCGGCCCGGCTTAACGTTGCGGGCACGCACTGGTCGGCCACCAGCCGCCTGGTCGACCGGCTCGTACGGCGCGGCCTGGTCGACCGGCACGAGGACCCCGGTGACCGCCGTGTCCGGCGGATCGCCCTCACCAAGGACGGCACGGACTTCCTTCGGGAGTTCGAGCGCGCCAGGGCCGATGCCCAGCTTGACGTCATGGCCTACCTGACCGCCGACGAACGCGAGCTCGTGACCCGGGCGATGGCACCGCTCGGCGAAGCCTCAAGGAGACGCCCCCATGTCCACCCCGCTCATCCTGAAATTCGATGACATCACGGCAGAGATGCTGCCCCTCGTCGGCGGCAAGGCGGCCAACCTCGGCGTGCTCACCACCGCCGGGCTCCCCGTCCCCCCGGGCCTGTGCGTCACCACCGAGGCCTACCGCCGGGTCACCGAGCGGGCCGGTCTGGAAGAGGTGCTCACGACGCTGGCCGCGACGCCCGCCCGGGACGTCGCCGCCCTGAACGCGCTGGCCGGACGGGCCCGCGACCTGGTGCTCTCCGCGCCCGTTCCGGACGACATCGCCGACGCCGTACGGCGATGCGCGCACGGCCCCGTCGCGGTCCGCTCCTCCGCCACCGCCGAGGACCTGCCGCACGCCAGCTTCGCCGGGCAGCAGGACACCTACCTCAACGTGATCGGCGCCGACGCCGTGCTCGACGCGGTCCGGCGCTGCTGGGCCTCGCTCTGGACCGACCGGGCCGTCGCCTACCGCGCCGCCAACGGCATCGACCACCACACGGTACGGCTGGCCGTGGCCATCCAGGAGATGGTCCAATCCGAGGTCGCCGGGGTGATGTTCACCGCCAACCCGGTCACCGGACGGCGCCGCGAGGCGGTGATCGACGCCAGTCCCGGCCTCGGCGAGGCCGTGGTCTCGGGCGCGGTCAACCCCGACCACTTCGTGGTGGACGTCGCCACCGGGCGGATCACCGAACGGCGGCTCGGCGACAAGCGGCTGGCCGTACGGTCCCTGGCGGGCGGCGGCGTCGAACACGTCGAGGCCCCGATGGAGGAGCCGTGCGTCACCGACGCCCAGGTCGGGGCGCTGGCCGAGCTCGGCCGCCAGGTCGAGGACCACTACGGATCCCCGCAGGACACCGAGTGGGCCATCGACGCCGAGGGTACGCTGTGGCTGACCCAGTCACGCCCGATCACCACCCTCTTCCCGATCCCCCGGCACGCCGGACCGGCCGTCGGCGCCGGTTCCGCGGTGGCGGGAAAGGCGACGCGCGGGGTGGCCGGCACCCTCTCCTCCCCCCACGGCACGGCGGGATCGGCCGCCTCCGAGAACGTCCGGATCTACTTCTCCTTCAGCGTGGCCCAGGGTCTCTACGCGCCGATCACCCCGATGGGGATGTCCGCCTTCCGGCTGCTGTCGTCGTCCGCCGCCGAGATGCTGGGAGCCCCGGTTCCCGACCGGCGGGCCGGGGCGCCGCTGTTCGCCGAGGCGGGCGGGCGGTTGTTCGTCGACGCCACCGGGCTGGTCCGCGGCAGGGTCGGCCGGGCGCTCTTCCCCAGGGTGCTCGACGTGATGGAGGCCAGGTCGGCCAAGGTCCTGCGCGGTCTGTTCACCGACCCGCGGTTCAGCGTGACCCGGCGCTCCGTGCATCCCACCCTGCGCCGGGTCGCCAGGCTCTCGGTCCGGTTCCGCATCCCGCCGCGCGCCCTGCACGCCCTGCTGAAGCCCGAGTCGGCGCACAGGCACGTCGACCTGCTGGGATCGGCTCTGCGCGAACGGCTGGCGTCCCCGGCGGACGCCACACCCCTGGAGCGGCTCGACCGCGTCGAACGGATACTGGGCACCCAGGTCATCCCGGTGCTGCCGGAGATCTTTCCGGGGGCGGCGGCCGGGTTCGCCATGCTCGGCCTGGCCTATCGTCTCCTCGGCGACCGCGCCCGTCCCGGTGAGCTCCAGACCGTCCTGCGCGGGCTCCCGCACAATGTGACCACCGAGATGGACCTGGCCCTGTGGCACCTGGCCGAGAGGATCCGCGCGGACGAGGCCGCCACGTCGCTGCTGCTGAGCGCTCCCCCCGCCGAACTCGTCAAGCGCTTCCACGACGGGTCGCTGCCCGGCGTGGTGGACCGGGGTCTGAGGGAGTTCCTGTCCGTCTACGGCGGCCGCGCGGTCGCCGAGATCGACTTCGGGGTGCCGCGCTGGTCGGAGGATCCGACGCACATCATCGGCGTCCTGGCCAACTACCTCCGGCTGGAGGATCCGGCGATGTCTCCCGCCGCGCTGTTCACCAGGGGCGCCGCCGAGGCCGCCCTCATGATCAAAACTCTGAGCTCCCGCGCGGGCGGCCTGCGCGGGCGGGTCATCCGCTTCGCCCTGGGCCGGACGCGGGCCCTGGCGGGCCTTCGCGAACTGCCCAAGTACTACCTGGTGACCGCGCTGGCGGCCCTGCGCGCCGAGCTGGTGATCATCGGTGCCGAGCTGACCGCCCGCGGCCCGCTGTCCTCCCCCGACGACGTCTTCTTCCTGACCTTCTCCGAGGTCAGGACGGCCCTCGGCCCCTCGGCCGATCCCGTCGCACTGCGTGCCCTCGTCTCCGGGCGGCGCGAGGACGCGGCCCGCGAGCTTCGCCGCCGGCATGTGCCCCGCGTCATCCTGTCGGACGGCACCGAACCGGAGGCCGTCGCCACGGAGGCGCCGGTGGACGGCGCGCTGACCGGCACCCCGGCCTCGGCGGGCAGCGTCACCGGAGTCGCCAGGGTGGTCCTCGACCCGATCGGCGCCCACCTGGAGCCCGGCGAGATCCTGGTCTGCCCCTCCACCGACCCGGGCTGGACCCCGCTGTTCCTCACCGCGGGCGGCCTGGTGATGGAGATGGGCGGCGCCAACTCCCACGGCGCGGTGGTCGCCCGCGAGTACGGCATTCCCGCGGTCGTCGGCGTGGCCCACGCGATCGACCGGATCGTCACCGGCCAGGTGATCACCGTCGACGGCACCTCGGGCGCCGTGATCACATCATGAAGCCCCGATGTGGTTCCCCCGGCGATCGAGCGTCCGCGCGAACGGCTGGATCCGACGAACGGCGCGCGGGACGGCATGGGGGATGCTGAACAGATGACGGGCGGTTCGGTGCCCCTTTCGAAAGGCGGGTCCATGTCCTCCAGCCAGGTCGCCGTGCTCGGTGAGTGCGTCGCCGACGCCTTCGTGTCGGAAGGCGCCTCTCCGGGCGAGCCGGGCGGCGCCTCGCGGGGCGAGCTCACCCTGCGCGTCCTGCCCGGTGGCAGCCCCGCGAACACCGCCGTGGCGCTCTCCCGCCTCGGCACCTCCACCCGGTTTCTCGGACGGATCTCCCGCGACTCCTTCGGCGCCCAGTTCCGCGCGCACCTCGGCGCCTCCGGGGTCGACCTGACCGGCTGCGTCACCGCCGGCGAGCCCAGCACGCTGGCGGTGGCCACCCTGGACGAGTCGGGACAGGCCGTCTACACCTTCTACGCGGAGGGCTCCGCCGACTGGCAGTGGACCGCCGCGGAGCTGACCGCCGAACGGCTCGGCGACGTCTCCTGCCTGCACACGGGCTCCCTGGCCCTGGTCCGCGCCCCCGGCGCCGGAGTAGTCGAGGAACTGCTGGCCGGGGCCGCCGCCCGCGCCACCGTCTCGATCGACCCCAACGTGCGCGCCGGGTTCGTCGACCTGGCCGTCTACCGGGAGCGGATGCCCCGATGGTGCGCGCTGGCCGACATCGTCAAGCTGAGCGACGACGACCTTGAGCAGATCCATCCCGGTGAGCCCGTCGAGCGGGTCTGCGACGCCTGGCACACCGCGGGCGCCCGCCTGATCGTGATCACTCGTGGTTCCCGGGGGGCGATCGTCTCCCTCGACGGCGAGCGGGCGACGGTGCCCGCGCCTCCCACGGACGTGGTCGACACGGTCGGCGCGGGCGACTCCTTCACCGCGGGACTCCTGCACCGGCTGCACACCTCCGGCCTGCTCGGCGGGCGGCTCGGCGATCTCGACCTCGACCGGGCCACGGACGCCGCCGCCTTCGCCGCCCGGGTCGCCGCGCTCACCTGCTCCGTGGCCGGGGCCAACCCGCCCTGGGCACGTGACCTGACCGGCGGGACCGCTCGCCCGGGCGGCTGAGGAGCCGGGGCCGCCCCGCCGCGGGCACGTGATCCGGCTCGGCCGAGCGCCCGGACGGCGACGCACGACCCGGCGGCGGGGATGTCTCGACCAAGCGGCCGGGCAAGGAGGATGATGGCGTGATGTCGTACGCTGACGCCTTCACCCGCAGCATCACCGACCCCGAGGGCTTCTGGGCCGAGGCCGCCGAGGCGGTCACCTGGACCAGGGCGCCCCGCCGGATCCTGGACGCGGAGAACCCTCCCCTGTACCGCTGGTTTCCCGACGGGGAGCTGAACACCTGCTTCAACGCGCTCGACCGACACGTCGAGGCGGGGCACGGCGACCGGGTCGCGCTGATCTACGACAGCCCCGTCACCGGGACCTCCGGCAGGCACACCTACGCCGAGCTGCTCGGCGAGGTCGCGAGGTTCGCCGGGGTGCTTCGCCTCCTCGGGGTGGGCAGGGGCGACCGGGTGGTGATCTACATGCCGATGATCCCGGAGGCGGTGATCGCCATGCTGGCGTGCGCCCGGCTCGGGGCGGTGCACTCGGTGGTGTTCGGCGGGTTCGCGCCCAGGGAGCTCGCGGTCCGGATCGACGACGCGCGGCCCACGGTCGTCGTCTCGGCCTCCTGCGGGATCGAGCCCACCCGCGTCGTGCCGTACAAGCCGATGCTGGACGCCGCCCTCGACCTGGCCGAACACCCGCCCGCGCACTGCGTGATCCTGCAGCGTGAGCAGCTCCCGGCGGAGCTCGTGCCCGGCCGGGACGTGGACTGGGCGAGCGCGGAGGCCGAGGAGGCCGAGTGCGTCCCGGTGAAGGCGACCGACCCGCTCTACATCCTCTACACCAGCGGGACCACCGGCCGGTCGAAGGGCGTCGTGCGCGACAACGGCGGGCACGCGGTGGCGCTGCTGTGGAGCATGACGAACATCTACGACATCCACCCCGGCGAGGTGTTCTGGACGGCCTCCGACGTCGGCTGGGTGGTCGGCCACTCCTACATCGTGTACGGCCCGCTGCTGCTCGGCGCCACGACGGTGCTGTACGAGGGCAAGCCGGTCGGCACGCCCGACGCGGGCGCGTTCTGGCGGGTGATCGCCGAACACGGGGTGAGCGCGCTGTTCACCGCGCCGACCGCGTTCCGGGCGATCAAGAGGGAGGATCCGTCCGCGGCCCTGCTCGGCGGCTACGACGTCTCCTCGCTGCGGACGCTCTTCCTCGCCGGAGAGCGCCTGGACCCCGACACCTATCACTGGGCGTCGGACAAGCTGGGCGTCCCCGTCGTCGACCACTGGTGGCAGACCGAGACCGGATGGCCCATCGCCGCCAACCTGCGCGGCCTTGAACCCATGCCGATCAAGCCGGGTTCCCCCACGGTGCCCGTCCCCGGCTACGACGTGCGCGTGCTCACCCCCTCGGGCGCCGACTGCGCCCCCGGCGAGGAGGGCGCGATCTGCGTACGGCTGCCGCTGCCTCCCGGCACGCTTCCCACGCTCTGGCAGGACGACGAGCGCTACGTGAAGTCCTACCTGTCGGCCTTCCCCGGCCACTACCTGACCGGCGACGGCGGCTACCTGGACGAGGACGGCTACCTCTTCGTGATGGGCCGCACCGACGACGTGATCAACGTCGCCGGGCACCGGCTGTCCACCGGGTCGATGGAGGCGGTCCTGGCCGCGCATCCGGCGGTGGCCGAATGCGCGGTGATCGGGGTGTCCGACGACCTGAAGGGCCAGCTCCCGCACGGTTTCGTGGTGCTGAAGAGCGGGGTGGACACCGACCTCGAATCCCTGCGGGCCGAGCTGATCCAGGCGGTCCGTGACCAGGTGGGGGCCGTGGCCGCGTTCAAGAAGGTCGACGTGGTCCCCGCGCTGCCGAAGACCAGGTCGGGAAAGATCCTGCGCAAGACCATGCGCGGGATCGCCGAGGGCGCCGACGAGCCCGCGCCCCCGACCATCGAGGACGCGGCGGTGCTGGACGTCCTGCGCCCGATCATCGGACCGAACCGGAAGCCGTAGGAGGCCGCGCCACCGGATCCGGCACCCGGCCGCCACCGGGCGCCCCCGTCCGTACGACCCTCCCGGGTACCGGAACCCGTACGAATCTCCCGCGTGTCCGTGCCCAGGCGAGCCGCGGCGATCACGTCGGCGGGGTCTGCCTCCGCGGTACGCGCATGGCGGCTTTCTTGGCTCTGTTGCCGCAGGTGTTCATGGAGCACCACCGCCGGTTGCCGCCTCGGCTGGTGTCGAGATAGAGACCACCGCAGCCGGGGCCCTCGCATGCCTTCACCCGCTGACGATCGTGACCTCCCAGGATCTGGATCGCGTTCTCGGCGATGAGTGCGAGCGCGTCGCCGACGGGGGCGGGACCGTCGCTGCGCCAGCGGGCGCTCTCCTCGCCGAGTTCGAGGTAGGCCCTGCCCTGCCGGACCGCCGCGTTGACCGCGGCGATGTCGGCCGGGTCCGGCCTCCGCCTGTCCGCGACGGCCTTCCCCGCGCGGTATACGGCCTCCCGGAGCGCGTGCGCCGCCGCGAGGTCGGCGGCGCACGCCGTCTTCGACCCGAGCCGAAGCCCGTTGGCGTCGAGCCAGAGGTCGAGCCGTTCCGGTGTGGTGAGTCGCTCGAACGGGTCGGCGCGCCGGGAGCTGACGGTCGCGGTAAAGCGGAACGCGAGGGTTTCGTTGTCGAGCCGGAACACCTCGCGAGCGTCCCGGCCGGAATCCGACGCGTTCACCACCGGACTCACCTCCCGTTGTCGAACCATCTGAAGCGGTTCGACAGACGGTACCACCCATGGCAGTGTTGAACCGTCTAAGACGGTTCTACTCCATCGTTCACGAAGAGGAATCAATGAACACGATCGCCGTCGTCGGTCTGGGCGCGATGGGCAAGCCCATCGCCCGCAACCTGCTCACCGCGGGGCATGAGGTCACCGTGTGGAATCGCGGCCCGCAGCCGGTCGCCGACCTCGTGGCGGCGGGCGCGCGTCCGGCCCGGAACGTGTCGGAGGCTTTCGCGTCGGGCGTGGTGTTCTCGGTGCTGGCCGACGACCGGTCCGTCACCGACGTCTTCCTCGATCCCGGCCTTCTGTCGGGCGCGCCGGAGGGCGCGGTGCATGTCAACCTCGCGACCGTCAGCACCGGGCTGGCCCGGCACGCCGCGCACCTGCACGCCCGGCACGGCGTCGGCTATGTCGCCGCCCCGGTGTTCGGGCGTGTTCCCGTCGCCGAGGCGGGCCTCCTCAACGTCCTCGCCGCCGGTGACCCGGCCCTGATCGACCGGGTGCAGCCGTTCCTGGACGTCATCGGAGTCCGCACCTGGCGACTCGGCGACCGGCCCGAGCAGGCCAACATCGTGAAAATCCTCGGCAACTACCTCATCGCCTCCGCCGTCCAATCCCTCGGCGAGGCGATCAGCCTCGCCGAGCACACCGGCGTCGACGCGTCGACGCTCGTCGAGCTGCTGACCTCGACCCTGTTCCCCGGCACCGTGTATTCGGGCTACGGCGAGCTCATCGCCTCTCGCTCCTACGAACCGGCGGGGTTCACCACCTCACTCGGGCTGAAGGATGTGAACCTCGCACTCGATGCCGCGGAACAGGCCCGTCTTGTCCTGCCCGTCGGAGACGTTCTGCGCACCGTGCTGACGGAAACGATCGCGGCGGGCCGCGCCGAACAGGACTGGGCGTCCATCGCCGAACTTCAGCGGGCGCGCACGGACGACGCCGGCTCCTGATCATGAACGCGCAGAAGCTGTGACGCGGAGTCCGCCGACGGGGCCCAGCCCTGGCCTGCTCGGGGCCGATCGCCTAGGACACGAGTTCCCGCTTCTCGGCCTTCCGGCCCCGGTCGGGGAGCAGGCGCGTGATCTGTTCGGAGCGGCTCGCGATCAGCGGTCCGAGCAGGGCGAGCACGAGCACGTATCCGGCGATGAACGGGGCGAGTCTGCCGTCCAGCCCCGCGGCCAGCGCCATGGTCGCCAGGACCAGGGCGAACTCGCCGCGCGAGAGCACGGTGAACGAGATGTTGACCGCCTCCGGTGTGCCGAAGGAGTTCAGCCTCGCGGCCAGCGCGCCGGCCACGATGTTGAGCACCAACGTGATCACCACCGCGATCACGATCGGCCAGGCCACCGAGAGCATGTCGCCCGGCTCGATGGACAGGCCGAAGGCGAAGAAGAACAGCGCGGCGAAGGCGTCCCTGAGCGGGTGGACGAGCTTGCGGATGCGCGGCGCCGCCCTGGTCGAGCTCAGGATGAGGCCGATCATGAAGGCGCCGATGGCGTCGGAGACGCCGAACTCCTCCGCGACCCCGGCGGTGGCGATCGCCAGGCCGGTGAACATCACCACGAGCAGCTCGTCGTCCCTGGTGTTCACCAGCTTGTTGACCAGCCGTGTGCCCCACCGGGCCAGGGCGGTCAGCACGATCAGGAAGGCGAACGCCCTGCCGAAGGAGATCGCGGCGGCGCCGAAGCTGTCGGCTCCGCTGAGGACCGGCTGCAGCACGGCGAGGTAGAGCGCGAGGAAGACGTCCTCGACGACGATGATGCCGAGGATGAGGCGGCTCTCCGGGTTGCCGAGGCGTCCGAGGTCGACGAGCAGCTTGGTCACGATCGCCGAGGAGGAGATGCCGATCACCCCGGCCAGTACCAGCGCCTCCCTGGTCCCCCAGCCGACGGCGAACCCGAAGGCCAGCCCTCCGCCGACGTTGAGCAGGATGTAGACGACTCCGGCCAGCACCAGCCGTCTGCCCCCCTCGACCAGGTCGTCGAGGGAGAACTCCAGGCCGAGGTAGAACAGCAGGAAGATCAGGCCGAGTGCGGCGATGACCTTCAGATCCGCCGGATTCTCGACCAGGGCGAGGCCGGGGGTGTGCGGGCCGAAGATGATGCCCGCGAGCATGAACAGCGGGATGGTCGGCAGCCCTATCCGGGTGCCGAGCCTGGCGATGACTCCGGCGGCCAGGAACGACCCGCCGAGCGCGATGAGAGCGTCACCCAGTGCCATGAGGACCCCCTTCGAGGGAGAATCCGGGCAGGGTGAACACACATTCGTGGAACATGGAAAACCTCCGTCAAGTGATCTCGGAACCGAATCTCAGAGATCGTTTGACGGAGGCGCTCGGGGACTGCTGTCATCGTTCACGGTCCGCGTGACGGGGCCCCGCGTCGGGGGCAGCGGGGCGACCCTCGTTCCGGGGCCCGGCGGCGCGATGCCGGGGCCCGGCGGTGACAGGTTGTGGGGCGTCGGATGAAGGTGCCCCGGAGAGAGTCCCACCCCGCTGGCCAGCATGATCGCGGCGCTGGGGGCGGCCGGGTGGTCCACGGGCTTCGAGAGGGGCGCGTAGACGACGGCGAACATGGCCAGCAGCAGGGCCGCGACCGCACCGACGACCTTCCGCGACAAACCAGACCCTAACGCTTGGTGGAATTATCCACCATTTTATCAGTATTTGTCAGATTAGCTGCGGTGCCGGGTGCTACCTTCGCAGATCGTGGGGTGGTGGGTCGCCGCGTCTTCGGTGGTGGCTGATCAGCGCGCGGGCTTGGTGGAGTCGACAGATGCGTGACCATCTGCGCCACCGCGGGCACAGCCGGTCGAACCGACCGACCCCCGTGAGAACCGGCGCGGCGCGGCGGTGCCCGGTCATACCGAAGATGACCGGGGCAACGTCACGTCACCGCAGGCCGTATCCGTTACCGGCCGGCGGCTCCTTCGACTCGTCGTCGAAGTAGACCGTCACGAAAGGCCAGGGATCGCCCTCGTCGTCGGTGTCGGTGTGGAAGACCAGATCGCGGATGTCGATGCTGCCCATCTCCTCCAGAGTGGCGGCGAGCCTGCGCAGCAACGTGGGCACGTCTTCCTGCCCCTCGCCCTTCGGGTTGTTCAGCGAGAAATGCTGCGTTTGGTACCCGACCCGGTCAGCCATCTACTTCTTCTTCCCTTTCCGGCCGCGCTTCCGCGCATTCCGGTCGCCTTGGAATTTTTCTTGCTTCTTTTGCTTCCGCACCGCACGCGGTCGAACGGCCTACGGTCATAAGGTCGCCCGGAGTCCTTGGCGTCCACGTCCGCCTGCCCTTCCTCGTGGCCGCCGTCGGCGGGATACCGCGGTGGAGAAATCCGACGAGGTTCTCGACGGGGCGTCCCGCGTACAGGCTCGCTGAGCAGGTCGTTGGCCGCTGGGCCACAATGCCGCCGGCAGTCGGATGCGTGAGGATTCGCTTGAGCGGAGCATAGCCTGCTTGGTCTGCATCTGCCGCTACCACTTCTTCCTCTTTCCGTCCGACCCGTACGGGTTGGAGTTGTACCCTGTGTCGGCGGCGTTGCTGCCGTCCTGCTGTGCCTGCCGCTCCTGCCGCTCCCGCGCCCTCTTCTCCCTCCGGGTCTCCGCCCGGGGCACCACCGGGGTCTCTTTCGAGGTCTCCTCCTGGGGCCCCCTGCCGCGCTTCTGCGCATTCCGGTCGCCCTGGAATTTTTCTTGCTTCTTGTGCTTCTGCATCGCGTTGTTGAAGGCTCTGCGGTCGTAAGGCAGCCCCTTCTCCTTCGCCTTCACCGCCTCCTCCTCATTCTTGCTGAGTGGCTGATCGGCCTCCGTACGGCCTCGGCCGCCGCCGCGGCCGCCCTTGCTGCCGCCGCGCTGCAGGATGCCAGGGTTCTCATCGAAAGCGTTCCTGGCTCTCGGAGGCGGTATCCGGGCATGGCCGACGCCCGCGAGCGCGGGACTGCCCGGTCCTCCGGGGAGGCGCAGCTTCTCCGCGGCGCGGTCCAGGGGCCCCTTCAGCCGCTCCGTCATCCCGGGACCGATACGCTTTTCGATGCCCTCCGCAACCTCGCGCACGATCCGCATGCCTGCGTTCCGGGTGGCGAGCAGGGTCTGTATGGTCGCCGGTCCTGCCCCGGGGCCGAGTAACGAGGTATAGGCCAGGCGTACCGTAGCGGCGGACAAGACGGTGGCGATCGCTACCTTCGTGCCCGACACCACATTCCCGATGCCGTCCAGCGCCACCGGCGCGACTTTCGCCGCGGTGGAGATCTGCGCCATGTGGCCGGTCTCGTCGCCCATCGTCTGCCGGTAGCTCTGGAGTTGGGTAGCCGCTCCGCCCTTGTACGAGTCAGACGTGCTCCGTACGGCGGTGTCGGCCCCGCCGGCCCCCCTCTCGGAGTCGGCGTTCGCGACGCGGGCGGCATCGCCGTGGGCGTGGATGATGTCCTCGTCGACGTGCGGAACCCACACGCCCGACAAGTCGCTGACCGTCAGCAGCATCGGTGGCAGCATTATGGCCATCAGTCGATCCCCGGTATCTGGCTGGCGTAGTCCGCGGCCTCGAGGTTACGAGACGTCCGAACGATGCCGTCTCCCGTCCCGTACATCACACCTGACGCGGCGCCTCTGGCCTCGACCATGGAATGGCAGCAGTCAGCCCATATCTTGTTCAGCACCGAGAAGACCGGGTCGGGCCCCCATGATTCGGCGCCGCACTCTCGCAGCCGCCGTACTGCCGCTTCGTACTCTGCGGCGTAGCTGTGTACCTGTGACGCCCGCTGTTCCAGCGTCTCCCCGTTCGCTTCAAACCCCGAATTCATGTCTTGACAATAGCCACTTCATCCCCATATGACGCATGAAAATAAACATTCAGGACACGCGCAGGGTGTGGCCTTCCGGTGTCTGGCCTGGCCAGAGCGGTGCCGGTCACCGGGTCGGTGAGCTGTCCGATCAGACAGTTGAATGTGGTCCTCGCCTCCGCGAGGATGTCAGCGGCGACATCCGTGTCGTACGGTGCCTCCACAGGGCTTTTCCTTCGTCCAGGGGCAATTTGGTTGGCACCTTCGAACCTGACGGTGGAAGAGCCCCACCACTACCCGCATTAATCCAGAATGCTCCTCGCCTGCTGGTATATAGCAGTGAGGTCGATGGACGTACCGGGGAGTGCCTCTTGGAGCGTCTCGCGGAGAAGGCTGTCGGCCTGGCGCTGCGCGTTCTGCCGGGCCCGGTGCACCGCCAGGAGGATCTGCTCCGACAGGGCTTCACTGCCGCCTTTGACCGCGCGCGGATCAAGGGCGACCTCGATCACCCGGCCGTCGGACGCCACGGTCGCGCGCACGTGCCCACTATCGCCTTCGCCCGTGCCGACGATCTCTGTCAGCTGCTCCTCCTGGGCCGCGAGCAGAGATTGAAACCTGTCGAGCTGCTCCTCGGCCTTGACGATATCCCGTTGGCGGATGTCGCTCGGATCGACGTCGTACCCGAACATCACGACTGCCGGTAGATGTCGCGGGCGGCGGCCTCAACCCGTTCGCGGACAAACGTCTCGTCCAGCGGCTGGGGAATTCCCGCCGAGGCGGCCGCGTCCTCGATGATCTCGCCGGTGCGCTGCGCGGCGTCCTGCTGCGCCAGCCGGATGGCCTCGGTGACCTCATTGCCGAGCGTCGCCACGCTGAGGCGGAGGGCCCGCGGGTTGATGTCGACCTTGGTCAGAGAGCCGCTGCCGTCGGCGGTCACGCGGACCAGCCCCTCGGCGGCTTCGCCCGTTCCCTCGACCTCTCCGATCAGGTGCTTGGCCTGGCGCAGCCGGCTCAGCGCCGTCTCGGTCTGCTCGATGACCTGCTCCATGTAATGGGCATCTTCGCCAACTTCGGGTGGCAAGGGCATTTCGGATCCCCCCGTATCGATGATCTCTGATAGGGAACTGTTCAGTCAGATGTTAATGGGACTTATGTTGACATGGTGGCGCCCCGATCCTCAGCAGCGGGCTGCTTGGCCTTGCGCACCCCTGATCGCCCACCCGGCGCGGCTCACCCGCCCAAGACGATCCGCTCGTGCAGCCGCGCGGCGGTCACCGGATCCCAGCCGAACACCTCCCGCCCCGCCAGCCACGCCGCCGCCCCGGCCCCGTCGCCCGCCAGGACCGCCCCGGCCCCCAGCCTCTCCCGTACGGCGGAGCACACCGGCCCCTCGCTGGTCAGCACGCTTCCGGCCAGCACGATGGGACCGCCCTCCCGCGCCGTGCGCACCTCGGCCACCGTCCGGCAGAGCAGCCGGGCCGCCGTGTCCACGATCTCCAGCGCGGCCGGGTCCCCCTCGGCCGCCGCCTGGCTGACCAGGGGCGCCAGCCTGGCCAGCTCCAGCGGAGGACGCGACTGCGCCTGGATCACCAGCTTGATCGCCAGCGTCCGCATGCCCGCGAGTGTCCCGGCAGCCCCCACGCCGATCTCCGGAGCACTGTCTCTCCCCGGAACGCCGTTCCGTGCGGCCTCGCCGCCCAGCAGGGCGCCGGCCACCAGGCGGACCAGCGGGCCGTCCGCCTCGCCCCGGCTGAGCGCGCGGGCGGCGACGCGGGCCGCCTCCCGTCCCAGCCAGAACCCCGAGCCCTCGTCTCCCAGCAGCCAGCCGAGCCCGTCGGCGATCACCGCCGGTTCGCCGTCCTCGATCCTGGCGGCGATCGCCCCCGTGCCGGCGATGAGCACGGTGCCACACGGCTCCGCCGTCCCGGCGGCGAACGCGATGCCCAGGTCGCCGGTCACCCGCGGGGCGGGGCGCAGCCCGGCCGAAGCCCACATCAGGTCGAACACCGGCCGCTCCAGCGCCCCTGCCCCGGCCATCCCGATGACCGCCCCGGCCACCCGCGCGGGGTCGATCCCGCACAGAGCGGCCTCCAGCGCCCTGCCGATGTTGGCGGTGGCCACCTCGGTCCCGTGGGCGGCCGGATTGCCGCCCGCCGCCTTGCCGTACCCGGCCCGCCGCCCCGAGGCGTCGAGCAGGAGCGCGCGTGAGGACGTGCCGCCGACGTCCAGTCCCAGAACGAACATCGCGATCAAAGGTGTTCGCCGAAGAACGCGGCCGCGGCCTCCACGGCCCGGGTGACGTACGGTTCGGCGTCGTAGAGATCGGTGTGCAGCTTGGCGTCCAGCCAGAGGAGCCTTTTGGGCTCGTCCATCCGCTTGTACGCCTCCTCCGCGCCCTCGGGCGAGCAGAAGCCATCCACCACCCCGTGCACGATCAGGCCGGGCTTGGGAGACAGGAAGTCCGCGCCGGTCATGTTGTCCAGAACGATCAGCTCGCGGACGGAGGACCTGGTCACCTCGTTCCGCCAGTGCGCGGAAGCACCCCTGGCGGTGCCGTAGTAGGCGAACGGCTCCTCACCCGGCATGGCCGCCTCCCCCTCCCGCGCCACCGCGGGCAGGTATTCCACCGGCCCGGCGAGGTCCTGGCGTTCCAGCACCTCGGTGAGGGAGCCCAGCACCTTCCGGTACTCGGCCCGTGCCATCCCGGCGCGCATGCCGTAGGGGTTGTTGTAGGCCCCGGCGATGCCCGCGAAGGCCTTCACCCGGGGATCGAACGCCGCGAACTTGAGCGCGTAGCCCCCGCCGAGGCAGATCCCGACCGCGCCGATCCGCTCGCCGTCCACCTCGGGCCGCGAGCGGAGCAGCGAGACGGCGGCTCGCAGATCGTGCAGCTTGCCCTGCGCGTCCTCGTGGCATCGTGGCTCGCCGCCGGACTCGCCCCAGTTCCGGTGGTCGAACGCCAGCGTCGCGTATCCCGCCTCGGACAGCCTGGACGCGTACAGCCCGATGACCTGATCCCGGGTTCCGGTGAACGGCCCTGTCAGAACAAGCGCGGGATGCGGGCCAGGGGTCGCGGGAACCCGCAGGTCGCCGACGAGCGTGACGCCGTCGACCGTGAACTTCACCTTCTCTGACATACCCCCAAGTCTGTACGGCCCGCGCACCGGAAGCCAAAACAGCCCGGCCGTGGCCGGGCGTCCCGCGCCTCACCGGCCCGTGCCGTTTCCTTCGGATCGTCCGATCGTTGGTCCGGTTGCCGGTTCTCCCGTTCACGCGGGCGGCCGGCGCTCGCGATGAGGGTGCCCGGAGCGTGGACAGACGATCCGCTCACCCGAAAGCGACGTTCGAGTGTCCCGGCGTCAGTCCGGCCTCCTTGTCTACCGAGAGCGATCGACGTGTATCAGAACGGGCAGGACCTCAGCGACATGCTGGCCGAGAGCATCCGCTCCCTCTCCAGGATGGAGAGCGCGGAGGGATCGGAGCAGGACACGCTTCAGGGCAGCGGCCAGGCGGCGGATGGGCGGGTGAGCGCCGTGGCCGGCCCCGACGGACGATTGCGTGAGCTGAACCTCGACCCGCGGGTCATGCGGATGGCGTCGGAAGACCTCGCCCGAGAGATCCTCACGGCGGTGAACGCGGCCCTCGACGATCTCCGTGCGGGTATTCCCCACCTGGATCCGGCGGCGCTCCCGGACCCCCGGAAGCTCGCGGAAAGCCTGAACGGGGTTCATGCCGACGTGGTACGCCGCCTGGACGAGTTCGCGTCGGAGATCGAGTTCACCGCACGACGGATGGAGGAACGGTGACCCCGAGCCACGAGACGGATATCTCGCATACGGACCTTCGGGGGACGCACGGGGGACTCACCGAGACCGGCGCGAGCCGCGTGGAGGAGGTACGGGCCCTGCGCGCCTACCTTGAAGGGGAGGGTGATCCCTGGATGGGGAGCGAGAGCCTGGCCGGCTCGGTCTATCGCGCGGTGACCAGGCAGGCGCTGGAGGTCTACGAGTCACTGGCGGAGCGCCACGTGACGACGGGCGGCGACGTCGAGTTCATGGCCTCGAACTACCTGTCGGCGGAACAGCGGAGCGAGGAGGCCGCCGACCGGATCACGCGAGCCGTCCAGCGTCCGTGAGGCCGGCTACCGCCGAAGATCGGCAGGTGGCAGTATCACGCCGGTCGGCCCGGAGGGGTTGATCGCGACGCCGACGCCGGCGGGCAGCAGTGCGATCAGATCACCGCCGCGGATCCGCTGCCAGCCCGTGGAGCTATCCGGGGGCTCGTCCGGCAGGTGGGCTCGCGCCGTGTAGACGAACGCCGCCCGGCCCTCACCCGTGTCGAACACGGGGATGCCGCCGCCCGGACCGACCGCCACGATCACCTCGGCCTCCAGGAACAGCGAGGCGATGTCCTCTCCGTCGTCGTAGCCGGTCGCCCCGAGCTGGACGGCCCTGTCGACGGGGTCGGTCGGCTCGGGATAGTCCAGCGCCACCGGCGAGGGCCGGTAGTTCGGATTGTGCCGGAACTCCTCGATGATCTCGCCGCGCTCGTCGACCTGCCACGCTCCGACGATGCCGTACGGCGGAACCTCGCCGCCGGAGTCGAAGAAGGGGTCGATCGCGTAGAGCCAGGTTCCGGGTCCGCGCCGTGCCTGTTCCCGCAGCGCGTCGGTGAGCGGCGGCGGTGATGGGGCGTCGTTCACTGGGATCCTCCTGATCACGTCTGGGGGTGGCCGGGGTAGGGGTCGAAATGAGGATTGGGAATGAAGTTCTCCGGCGTTTTGGGAGCTCCCTCCGGCCAGGCACCGGAGATGTACCGCCGATGCACACCGCCGGGGAAGGCGACCTCCTGTTCGTGACCCAGCCGGGCGCTCGTCTGCGGGAGGGTTCTCCGGACATCGATCCCGCCGGGGGCATCCACCTCGTAGACGTACCTCCGCGGAAAAATGTTGTCGATGTCGCTGCGGTAGCTGGTCCCCACGAAGGCGGAGGGACTGGACTTGTTCACATAGTCGTCCAGATCGGTGGCGGACGGATCCCTGGGGTGCAGGCCCTGATCGAACACCAGGTCCGGCGGCCTGTTGCCGGCACGGTAGAGCGGTTCACGATCCCTGCGCCACATCGGATAGGGGGTGACCTTCTGCACGTCGACGTTCTTGTCCGCGGCGGCCTCCAGGTAGTTGTCCCGATCACGGACGGGCGTGGGCGGACGACTCGGAGGCAGGGGCGGCCTGGCCCCTCCTCGCGCGGGAGGTTTTCTCAGAAGCGCGGAGGCCCGGGTGAAGAGGCGGACCACGCTCCGTTCCAGCAGGTCGACCATCTTGTGGATGATCTGCCGTGCGGCCAGGCGCGCGCCGCCCACGACGGCGGGGACGGCCGTGAGGGAGACTTCGGCCGTGGGCCCCGAGGCCACGGCAAGCCGGATCAGGTTCTGCGCGAGCCGTGCGAGGACGCCGATCAGCGCCACCTTCGTGGCGAACACGGCCACGGCCGAGATCTGCTGGGCGTAGCCGATGAACAGGGCGGCGGCGATCGCGTCGCCGGACCGGTTCGAGGTGTCCCGCCAGTCCTCGCCGAAGGCTCTGATGCCGTCACCGTCGTTGCGGGACATGGTCTGGACGGCGTGCGTGTCGGCGGCCAACAAGGCGCGGCTCATCGTCATCGCGAACGTGACCCATCGCCGTCCGGATTCGTCGAGCGTGTCCTCGTCGAGCAGCGGCCATGAGCAGATGAGGTTGAGAACGGCGGCGAGTTCGGCCGGCGGTTGCAGCGCCACGGCGATTCAGGAGGCCAGCGGTTGACGCGGCGGATACGGTCGAACTCGCCCGTCGCGTCCTTGAAGGTCCGGCGTGCGGACCGCCTCCGCGCCCCCTGCCCGCCGAATCACCACGCGAGGAGCCCTCGACCTGCCGCATGGGGTCGTTCTCCCACCGGGCGTCTTTTTCATGACCTCATCGATCTGGTGACAGATGTGACCCTTGATCCTATCGGCGGGCCCAGGCGCACCACTCTCGGCCGCCGGCGAAGGTGGACCTCGGTGGCCGGTCCGCCGCGGGAACGCCCGAAATCATGATCGCCTGGTTCTCCGGTGGCACGGGCCCGGCGGCGTACCGGTGCGCGTGAGTCCACCGCCCTTCACCCGGGCCTCGTCCTCCCCGGCCGAGCGGGTGCCGCCCCGTCCCCGCCGGGAGGACGAGGCCCGGGGCGGTACCCGCGATCTAGGAGTCGAACCCCAGGCCCATCCGGTCCAGGGTCCGCAGCCAGAGGTTGCGGCGGCCCTGGTGGAGGTCGGCCTGGGCGATCGACCACCGGGTCATCTGGATCCCGGCCGAGCGAACCGGCTCGGGCGGGAAGGGGACCGGCTTCTCCTGCACCATCCGGAGCTCGGTCCTCTCGGTCCGCTCACCGCTCAGCAGGTCGAGCATGACGTTGGCCCCGAAGCGGGTCGCTCCGACGCCCATGCCGGTGTAGCCGGCGGCGTAGGCGAGGCGCCCGCCGTGCGACTGACCGTAAAAGGCGCTGAAGCGGCTGCAGGTGTCGATGACGCCGCCCCACTTGTGGGTGAAGCGCAGCCCGGAGAGCTGGGGGAACGTCGCGGAGAAGTGTTCCGCCAGCTTGACGAAGGTCTCGTCGCGCTGCTCGTACTCCGGTTTGATCTTTCCGCCGTTGTAGTAGACGGCGTCGTAACCACCCCAGAGAACGCGGTTGTCATCGGTCAGCCGGTAGTAGTGGAACTGGTTGGCCGAGTCGCCGACGCCCTGCCGGTTGTGCCAGCCGACGGCGGCCAGCTGCTCGGCGGAGAGCGGCTCGGTCATCAGCGCGTAGTCGTAGACCGGCACGAGGAAGTGCTTCAGCCGCCGCAGCAGCGGCTGGAACACCCCGGTGCCGAGCGCGACCTTGCCCGCCTTGACGGTGCCGTTCGGGGTGAGCAGGTCCAGGCTCACCTGAGAGTCCTTCATCGCGCGAACCGGCGTGCGCTCGTAGATGCGCACGCCCAGGGAGAGGCAGGCCTGTCTGAGCCCCCAGGCCAGCCGGGCGGGATCCAGCATGGCGCAGCCGTCTCGCTCCCAGTGGCCGCCGATGTACGTGGGCGAGTTCACCTCCGCCCGGATCTGTTCCTGGTCGAGGACGTCGACGCGGACACCCAGCTCGTGAGTGATCTCGACGTGCTCGTTCATGGCCTCCAGCTGCCAGGGCTCGGTGGCCACCTGCAACTCGCCGGTGCGCTCGTAGCCGCAGTCGATCTCGTATCTGGCGACGGCCTCGCCGAGCTCGTCGAGGTTCGTGACCCCCAGTCGCTCCAGCGTGGAGATCTCCTCGGGCCAGCGCTCCAGCCCGTTGGCGATCCCGTGGGTGAGCGTGGCCATCGCGAAGCCGCCGTTGCGGCCGGACGCCGCCCAGCCGATCCTGCGGCCCTCAAGCAGGACCACGTCGAGTGACGGGTCACGCTCTTTCGCCATCAGGGCGGTCCAGAGCCCTGAGAAGCCTCCGCCGACCACCGCGAGATCGGCGGTCGTGTTCCCGAAGAGCCGCGGCAGCGGCTCAGGTTTCGCCGCACTGTCCAGCCAGTACGGCTTGCGCTCCGCATCAGCAAGAGCCTTCAGCGGATCCACAAATCTCACTTCCCTACGTGAGTCAGGTTGTTTTTATGTGTATCGCGTGACCTTGCAGGTCACGCGCGGGTTCCCCCCGCCTGAGTCCGATCTCGCCTCCCTGTTCTCTGCCGAGGATCTGGATACACCGAAGCCCCGTGCCGCCCTTCGACGGCACGGGGCTGAGGGCAGCTAGGTGCGGCGGCGTGCGGTCACCGTGTTGATCACGGCGATCACGACGCCTATGCCGAATATAAGCGTTCCGATGATGTTGACCTGTGGCGGCACCCCGATACGGGTGGCGCCCCAGATCCACAGCGGGAACGTCTGGACGGAACCGCTGGTGAACTGGGTGATCACGAAGTCGTCGATGGACAGCGCGAACGCCAGCAACGCGCCCGAGACGATACCGGGCAGGATCATCGGGAACGTCACCCTCCAGAACGTCACCCACGTGGACGCCCCGAGGTCCCGCGCCGCCTCCTCGATCGACGGGTCCAGCCCGACCACCCGGGCCCGCACCGTGATCGCCACGAACGACAGCGAGAACAGCACGTGCGCGATGATCACGGTCTCCATGCCGGTCTGCACGCCGCTGCTGACGAACAGCGACAGCAGTGAGGCGCCCATGACGAGCTCCGGCGAGGCGATCGCGGCGAACAGCACCAGGTTGGTCACGCCCTGCCCGCGGAACCGGTAACGGCCCAGGGCCAGGCCCATGAGCGTGCCGATCACCGTCGTGATCACCACGCTGGTCACGGCGATCTTGAGCGAGTTGAACACCGCGACGGTCAGGTCGGGGTAGTCGCCCAGGCGGCCCCACCACTTGAGGGTGAACCCCTGCCAGGTCACGTTCGACTTGCTCTGGGTGTCGTTGAACCCGAACACGATCATGACGGCGATCGGCAGGAACAGCCAGGCGAGGATCAACCAGGTGTAGCCCTTGAGCAGCCGGTCGCCGAGCCGGCCGCCGCTCCTCCGCTTCGCGGGCGGCCCCGCCGCCGTACCGGTCGTGCGCACGGGCGAGGCGACGCCCACCGTGCCGGTCTCACTCGTGCTCGTCATCGGGCCGCCGCCTCCAGCACGTTCTCGGTGCCGAGCGCCTTGGCGTAGGCGAAGATGCCGATCAGCATCGCCGCCATCAGCGTGAACGACAGCGCGGCGGCGGTCGGATAGTCGTTGTTGACGAGATACTTGGTCTGGATGATGTTGCCGATCATCGTGTTCTGCGGGCCGCCGAGGATGCCGGCGTTGACGTAGTCCGCGGTCATCGGGACGAACGTCATCAGCACCCCGGCGAACACGCCCGGCAGCGAGAGCGGCAGCACGATCTTGGTGAACGCCGCGCGTTTGGCCGCGTAGAGGTCCTGGGCGGCCTCGACCACCCGGGGATCGACCCGCTCCAGCGCCACGTAGATCGGCAGGATCATGAACGGCAGGTAGTTGTAGACCAGGCCGCCGATCACCGCCGTCGTCGTCTGCAGCACGTGGAAGTCGTCGGGCACCAGGCCCGCCGACTTCAGCGGGGTCAGCAGCAGGCCGTCGTCGGCCAGCAGGAACTTCCACGACACCGTGCGCAGCACGAAGGAGACGAAGAAGGGCAGCAGCACCAGCAGCAGGTAGGTGGACTTGCGGCTGCCGCCCTTGAAGGCGATCCAGTAGGCCATCGGGTAGGCCAGCGCGATGGAGATGACCGTCGCGACCAGGCCGTATCCGGCGGACCGCAGGAACTGCGTCTGGTACTGCACCAGCGCGTCGCCGTACACGGAGAAGTTGAACGTCTGGACGAACCCGTTCACCACGTCGCCCTCCTGGGTGGAGACCGAGGCCATGAAGACCATCGGCACCACCAGGAAGATCACCAGCCAGAGGCCGCCGGGCAGGATGAGCAGGTAGGGGGCGAAGCGTTTCACCGGTCACCCACCTGACAAGACTCACGGCGCTCGGGGCGCCGAATCGGCTCCATGACCGCTAGCCCTGCGTGATCGGCTGGAAGATGCTCTCGAAGACCTTCTCCTCCGCCGAGGTCAGCGCCTTGTACGACCGCAGCCTGGCCTGATCGGCCTCGGAGGGATAGATCAACGGACTGTCGGCGAGCTGCTCCAGCGACGCCTTGTCGTCACCCTTGGCCTTGGCCGCGTCCGCGAGGACCAGGTCCTTGGTGGCGGGCACCGGGGTGATGTAGTTGATGTACTCCACCAGCATGGTGGCGATCTTGGGCTGGTAGACGTAGTCCATCAGCGTCAGCGCGTCCACCGGGTTCTGCGCGGTCTTGGGGATGCACATGTTGTCGGTCCAGATCGTGCCGCCCTCCTCGGGCACCACGAACTTCAGGTCCTTGCCCTCGGCGACCTGCTGGAAGATGTCACCCGACCAGGCCATCGTGATCCACACGTCGCCCCGGGCGAGCGCGTCGACGTAGTCGTTCTCGTAGTACTTGCGGACGAGCCCCGCGTCGCGCTGCTCCTTGAGCTTCGCGCCGGCCTTCTGCCAGTCGGCCTCGGTCGAGGTGTCGGGGTCGATGCCCAGGGCGAACATGCCGAAGTTCGCGACCTCCTGGGTGTCGAGCATCATGCCGACCTTGCCCTTGTACTTGGGGTTCCAGAGGTCCTGGATACTCGTGACCTCGTCCACGTACTTGGGGTTGTAGGCGATGCCGGTCAGGCCGACCGTCCACGGGATCGTGTGGGTGTTGTGCGGGTCCCAGGTCGGGTTCTTGACCTTCGGCGCCGCGTTGGCGGCGAAGTTCGGCAGCTTGGAGTGGTCCAGCGGGACCAGGTAGCCCAGGTCGATGGCCTTGCTCAGCTGGAGGCCGTTGGTCAGGACCATCAGGTCGTAACCGATGTCGCTGTTGGTCGCGAGCAGCGGCTGGATCTTGCCGAAGAAGCTGCCGTTGTCCTGGATGGCCTCCTGGTAGGTCACCTGGATGCCGGTGTCCTTGGTGAACAGATCCAGCGACGGGTACTTCGCGCCGTCCTTGTCGATGTACAGCGGCCAGTTGGCGAAGCGCAGGGTGCCGTTCTTCTTCTTGGAGGCCCAGTACTCGGCGACGGCGTCCTTCTGCGGCGGCGCGACCTTCTTGCCCTGGACACCGCAGGCGGTCAGGGCGAGGCCCGCGGCCGACAGTCCCGCCAGGCGGAAGGCGTCACGACGGGTGACGGAACGGCTCTGCGTCATGCCACGCAGAAAGGCGGGGTTTGTGCGGTAATCGTGCATGGCAGGACTCAACTTCCGATTGCGTACGAGTGTTGCGGCTGCCACGACAGCCAGACGGTATCGCCGCGCTCCGCCGTGCTCGTACTGTCGACCGCGTTCTGCTGGAATACGGTGACCTCGGCACCGTCGGCCAGACTTACCGCGTAGCTGTTGTAAAGGCCCAGGTAGACCACTTCGGAGACGATGCCGCGCACGACACTGACGTCTCCCGTCGGCTCTTCCGTGGAAATCCTGATCTTCTCCGGCCGCACCGTGATCGCGATCGGGTCTCCGGGCCGGTACGACTCACCCGCCACGAGCACCCGATCCTCCCCTCCCAGCTTGAGCACGGCGCAGCCGGAGGTGATCCGGTCCACGATGCCGCTGATCAGGTTGGAGGTGCCGATGAACCCGGCGACGAACGGGGTCGCGGGACGCTCGTAGATCTCGCGGGGCGAGGCGAGCTGGTCGACCTGGCCGTCGTTCATCACGGCGATGCGGTCGCTCATGGTGAGCGCCTCGCTCTGGTCGTGCGTGACGTAGACGAACGTGATGCCCACCTCGCGCTGGATCCGCTTGAGCTCGATCTGCATGGCCTGGCGGAGCTTGAGGTCCAGCGCGCCGAGCGGCTCGTCCAGCAGGAGCGCCCGGGGGTTGTTGACCAGGGCGCGGGCCAGGGCGACCCGCTGCTGCTGGCCGCCGGACATCTCCCGGGGGCGGCGCCTCTCACGGCCGGCGAGGTCGACGATCTCCAGGATCTCGCCCACGCGCCGCTTGATCTCGTCGCCGGCCACCTTCTTGCGCCTGAGGCCGAAGGCGACGTTCTCCCAGACGTTCATGTGCGGGAACAGCGCGTAGGACTGGAACACCATGTTCACGTCGCGCTTGTTGGGAGGGACGTTGGTCACGTCCTGACCGTGTAACCGCACCTTGCCCCGCGTCGGATCCTCGAATCCGGCGATCATGCGCATGGTCGTGGTCTTGCCGCAGCCCGAAGGCCCAAGGAGAGAGAAGAACTCTCCCTCGGTGATCGTCATGGTGACGCCCTTGACCGCCTGGACGACCTCTCCGTGGGAGAGATACTCCTTGGCGACGCCGTCGAGTTCGATGGCGGGCACATGGGGCGAGCCGGGGGTGGCGTCAGCCACCCCAATGCCCGCCTGGGTTTCGGTCATGCCAGGCTTATCCCTCTGTTCGCGGCTATTCGCCGATGTAGTGCATGACGTGCTTGATGCGAAGGTAATCGTGCAGTCCGAAAACGGACAAATCCTTACCGTAACCAGAGTGCTTGAAGCCACCGTGGGGCATTTCTGATACGAAAGGGATATGGGTGTTGACCCACACGACGCCGAAGTCAAGACGCTTTGACATTCTCATTGCCCGGCCGTGGTTCGAGGTCCACACCGAGCTCGACAGGCCGTACCTGACGCCGTTGGCCTTGGCCACCGCGTCGGCCTCGTCGGAGAAGGTCTGGACGGTGATGACGGGCCCGAAGATCTCGTCCTGCACCATCTCGTCGTCCTGCCGGAGGCCGTCCACGATGGTGGGCGCGAAGAAGTAGCCCTTGTCACCCACCCGCTGTCCGCCGGTCAGGACCTTGGCGTGCTCCGGGACCCGGTCGAAGAAGCCCGTGACGCGGGCCAGCTGGCTCGCGTTGTTGAGCGGCCCGTACAGGGCCTCCTCGTTGGACAGGTCCCCGGTCACGGTGTTCGCGGCCGCCTCGGTGAGCGCGGCCACGAACTCGTCGTGGACGTTCTCGTGGACCAGCACGCGGCAGGCCGCCGTGCAGTCCTGGCCGGCGTTGTAGAGACCCGCCGTGGCGATGGCGTCGGCGGCGCCCTTGAGATCGGTGACGTCGTCGAAGACGACGACCGGGGCCTTGCCGCCGAGCTCCAGGTGGACCCGCTTGAGGTCGTCGGCCGCCGACTTGGCCACGGCCATGCCCGCGCCGACCGAACCGGTGATCGCGACCATCTGCGCGGTCGGGTGTCCCACGACCAGGGCGCCGGTCTCGCGGTCTCCGGCGACGACGTTGAAGACGCCCTTCGGAAGGACCTCCCCGAGGATCTCGGCCAGCTTGATCGTGGCGACCGGGGTGGTGTCGGAGGGCTTGAGCACGACGGTGTTACCCGCGGCGATGGCGGGGGCGATCTTCCAGACCGCCATCATCATCGGGTAGTTCCAGGGCGTGACCTGGCCCACGACGCCGATCGGCTCGTACCGGATCGTGGAGGTGTGGTCGGCGAGGAACTCACCCGACGTCGGCCCCTCCAGCGTGCGCGCGGCGCCCGCGAAGAAGCGGAAGTGATCGGCGGCGATCGGGGTCTCGTCCTCGGCCATGCGGGCACGCGGCTTGCCGGTGTTGAGGCACTCGGCCTCGTTCAGCTCGTCGGCGCGCGCCTCGATCGCGTCGGCGACCTTGAGCAGCAGATTGGCCCGCTCGCCCGGCGTGGTCTGGCTCCAGGACTCGAACGCGGCGGCCGCCGCGGCATAGGCTGCGTCGACGTCCTCCGGACCGGAGATCGGGGCCTGAAGGTAGGCCTCTCCGGTACAGGGGTCGATGACATCGGAGAACCGGCCACTCTTGGCGTCCACGAACTCGCCGTTGACATAATTCCGCAGGTGAGTGGGTGCGTGATTCTCAACCGGGGTGGTCAAGGTCGACCTCCTTGCGCTTGGGGCTGAGTTGTCGCGACTCTTACAGAGCAGAAGCCTCGCGACAAGGGATTTCGTTGTTAAGATACCAAATTGCTACGAAATCGCTTGACAGAAGGCCTGGAACTGACACCATGTCGCATCGGAGCCGCAATATGACGGCAACAGCCCCGCAACATGACGCCAGGGAGCGCGGATGACGACGCCGCCCAAGGTACGCCGCGAAAACGACGCCAGGCCAGGGCCCGTCGTCCTCGACGAGATCTCCAAGCAGATCATCGAACAGCTACAGGCGGACGGACGCAAGCCCTACGCCGCCATCGGCAAGGCCGTGGGCCTGTCCGAGGCCGCCGTCCGCCAGCGGGTTCAGCGCCTGATCGACGGCGGGGTCATGCAGATCGTCGCGGTGACCGACCCGCTGACCCTGGGCTTCTCCCGCCAGGCCATGATCGGCATCAAGTGCGAGGGCGACCTGGAGACGGTGGCCGACGAACTGTCGGCCATCAAGGAGATCGACTACGTCGTCCTGACCGCCGGATCCCTCGACGTCATGGTCGAGGTCGTCTGCGAGAGCGACCAGCACCTCCTGGAGATCCTCGGCAAGATCCGTGCCATCCCCTCGGTTCGCGCCACCGAGACCTTCGTCTATCTCAAACTCCACAAGCAGACCTACTCCTGGGGCACCCGCTGACGCACGGCGGCGGGCCCCGGCCGGCACGCCCGGGTCGGTCGACGCAGACGCCGTTCCGAAAGCCCCGCTTTCCCGGCTCTCTGGTAAAGCGGGAGACGACTCCTTAAGGTGATCATGGGCGTTGCCTGAGACGAGGAGTGCCGATGCGCGAGATCACCGCCACCGTCGACATCGACGCCTCCCCCGACCGCGTCTGGGACGCCCTCACCGACCTCTCCCGGTATGCCGAGTGGAATCCCATGTTCACCGGCGGTTCCGGCACACCGGCCGCCGGCAACACCCTGACCCTGCGGATGCCCGTGGGCGGGCTCACCGTGCCGTTCAAGACCTTCGTCCTCGCAGCGGACGAGGGCCGGTTGCTGCGCTGGCGGGGACGGCTGATCGGACCCGCGGTCTTCGAGGCGGTCCATGAGTTCGTCCTCACTCCACGGGAGGGAGGCACCACCGTGCTCCAGCGGGAGACCATGGTCGGCAGGCTGGTGCCCCTCGCCTCATCGATGATCGACCAGTACGAGAAGACGGTCGTCCGCCTGAACGAGGCGCTGAAGGACCGATGCCGGCTCACCCCTCCGCACTGACGTGACGGCGCCCGTCACCCTCCCCGCTCGATCCGATCCGACGGGACAGAACCGCCGAAAACAAGTGATCACGGTAGGGTGACGGACCTATGCGGCTCTCCAACGTGTCCTTTCGGTACTCACGTCGCGGTCCCTGGGTCCTGCGGGACGTCGAGCTCACGCTCACCCCCGGCTCCGTCATCGAGGTCACCGGCCGCAACGGAGCGGGCAAGTCCACGCTGCTGCGTCTGCTGGCCGGGATCGTTCCCCCCTCCCGGGGCACGATCGCCGACCGTCCCGGCGTCGTCGGCTACGCCCCTGACGTGTTCCCCGTGGGCCAGCCCTTCACCGTGACCGACTACCTGGACCACATGGCCAGGATCCGGGGCGGCTCCCCCGACGCCGCCAGGGCGCTGGCCATACGGCTGAACGCGACCCACCTGCTGAGCCAGCCGCTCGGCGACCTGTCCAAGGGCAGCGCGCAGAAGATCGGCCTGATCCAGTCGCTGATGGCCTCCCCCGGCCTGCTGATCCTGGACGAGCCCTTCGCCGGACTGGACGAGCAGACCCGCACCGAACTCCCGCTGATCATCGAGGAGCTCGCCGCGGGCGGCGGGACAGTCGTGGTCAGCGACCACCAGAACCAGCTCCAGAACTTCCCCGGCGCCGACCACTGGCTCGTCGAGAACGGCACGGTCACCTCCCGGACCGGCGAACGGTCACCGGCATCCGCTCCCCCGGACGGCGCGGAGACGCCGCAGCCCTCCGCCTCCCCGCCCCAGGGCGACAGGCAGCCGTCCGTCTCCCAGGGCGATGAGCGGCCGTCCGCCTTCCAGAACGGCGAAAGGGCACGGCAGGTGGTCATCGAAGTGCTCGTGAACGCCGACGACGCCGACGACGTCGAGCAGAAACTCCGCGCCGACGGCTACCTCACCAGGCGGACCTCATGATTCATCTCGTGCGCTTCAAGCTCGCCGCCTACGCCCGGTCGCACCGGCTGCTCCAGCCGATGATCGGGCTGACCGTGATGCTGATCCTCTTCTACTCCACGCTGATCCCGTCGGGCAGCGAGTTGTCCTCCTACGCGGACTCCGCCGGGCTGCTGATCGTCGTCTTCGCCTGGGCGTCCCGGGGACTGCTCGACACCGAGCCTCCGACGCAGCGGCTGATCTCGATGACGGCGGCCGGAGGACCCCGCCGGGAGATCACGGCGGGCCTGATCAGCGCGCTCGTCGTCAACCTCGGCATGGCCGCGATCGCGATCGTGCTGCCGCTGATCCACGGCTTCGCCGCCATGCCCGTCCCCGCCGACCTGATGCGCGGCATCGGGCTGCACGTGCTCAGCCTGAGCGTCGGGACCGCACTGGGCGCGCTGTCCAGCAACGCGATCCTGCCCTCGCCCGCCGTCTCGATGCTGGTCCTGTTCGGCGGCTACGTGGCCCTGCTGCTGATCAGCCTCACCCCGGTGGGCCGTTTCTCGGTGCCGATCGTGCTCTGGATGCGCGCGGCGAACGAGGGAGCACTCGACGGGGCCCTGCCCGGCCTCGCCGCGGCGGCACTGTTCTGGGCCGCCGCCGGCATGGTGTTCTACGTACGGCTCCGCCGCACCCGCCCCTGATCGGCCGGCTTTCCTCACGCAGCCACCGCGGTTCTCAAGCAGGCCTTGGTCGGGTGATCGAGCTGCCGCCTGTCCCCGAGAAGATTCCGGCGATCCACTACGCGGACGTGCGAGAACTCCTGTCCGAACTGACCGGATAGGACCCCCGTGGCGAACCCGACCTCAAGGTTCGTCGCGCGAGACGACGGTGAACGAGAGCCGGGGCCTCTCCTCCACCGTGACGGCGCCTGCGGCGAACCGCCCGGCATGCCCGCGAAACACCTGCGCACGGAGCCGGCCGGACCCGTGGCGGCGACCGGACCTCACTGAGCGCAGCCGTACGATGCGATCACCCGGCCTTCCGGTCACGGCCCGGCCACTTCCCAGAGGGAACTCACCGGCATGGCGCGCAGCCGTTCGCCGAACGGGAGCGTCTGAGTCCCCGTGTAGAGGACGACTCCCACCGCGAAGTCGTCACCGAGGCGGTCCGCGAGATGCCGCAGCCCGCGGAAATCATCCGGTCGCACCGTCGATGACGCCTTCACCTCTATCCCGACCACCCGCCCCTGGCGGTTCTCCAGGACGGCGTCGACCTCGACCTTGTCCTTGGTCCGATAGTGGAACAGCTCCACGCGCTCTTTCGACCAGGTGAGCTGACGAGCCAGCTCCATGAGGACGAAGCCCTCCAGAAGCGGTCCGAAAGCACCGTCGGGACGTAGCAGGCTCCTGTGATCGGCTCCCAGAAGGTTCGCCGCTATCCCCGAATCGACGAAGGCGACCTTGGGCGTTCCGATCGCACGGCTACTGAGGTTGCGTGACCAGGCCGGGATCCGTTTGATCAGGAACACCTCTTCGAGCAGACTCAGATAGCGATGCACGGTGCTCGCGGAAAGCCCGACCGCATTACTCAGAGCACCGGCGACCAGCAACTGGCCCGACCGGGCCGCCAGCAGCCGTACCAGAGCCCGCATCTCCGCTGTTCGTTCGATCTCCGCCAGCTGGCTCACATCTCGCGCGATGAGATCCGCCACGTACGAATCGAAGAACCTCTCTCGTCTGTGGACGTTCGATCGTGCGACAGCTTCAGGGAAGCCGCCGCGAACGACCCGCTCCGCGTACTCCGGGCGACCGACCACCGACTCGTGGCGGAGGTTCTCGCCCTCGGCGAAGAGCGCGTCCACGAATCCGTCGGCCGCACCGTCGATCTCACCTTGCGAGAACGGCCACAACTCGATGGTCTCCATCCGGCCGGGTAGCGCGTCGGGAAGCCCCCGGAGGCCGAGCACTCTGGCCGACCCGGTCAGCAGGTAGCGGCCCGGCCTCGGGTCTGTGTCGACCTGCTCCTTGATCGCGAGCAGCAGCTCGGGAACCCGTTGGATCTCGTCGATCACCATGAGTTCAGGGAACATGACGAACCCGGCGGGATCCGTGATCGCGGCCTGACGCACGACGGGAGCGTCGAGGTTTCGCCACTCTCCCGCACGTTCTTTCACGAGAAGACGAACCAACGTGCTCTTGCCGCACTGGCGCGCGCCCGTGACGAGGGTGACCCGCGTGTCAGTCAAAGCCTCTTGGACAGCTCTTTCAGCGCGTCGCGGGAGGACCTTGCCCAAAGGAGTCTGTGAGGCGCTGACCATGGGTTCAGGATGACATAGTTCGAAGGCGACTGACGCGTTGGTCGCCATGTTGCTGACAGATTGGTCGCTAGGTTGCTGACGCGTTGGTCGCTGGGTTGCTGACGGATTGGTCGCTAGGTGGGCAGCCGGGGATGGTGTTCCGCACCGGCCGACCGGTCTCATCGCCGACGTGAGTGTGTTCGCGGCTCCACTGCGGAGTCCCCGGCCACCGGCGAAACGCTCCGGCGGAAACGAGATCGTGCTTGGCCGTCTCGTCGGCCTCCGGCGTTTCGTACGGGCCTCACCCGCCATAAGACGATGCGGCGGCCGGCGCCGGGCGAGCGAGAGACGCCGCTCGCGGGAAGGACCGCGAGCGGCGGTCGGCGCCTCGGGGTGCGTCGCCGTACGGTGTGACGAACGACGGCGAGTGACGGTGGTTTATTCGGCGGCGGCCAGCTGGCCGCAGGCGCCGTCGATCTCGCGGCCACGCGTGTCGCGGACCGTCACCGCGACGCCGTGAGACTCCAGACGCCGGACGAAGGCGCGCTCGTCCTCCGGCCGGGAGGCGGTCCACTTCGAGCCCGGAGTCGGGTTGAGCGGGATCAGGTTGACGTGCACGAGCTTGTTCTTGATGAGCCTGCCGAGCAGGTCGGCCCGCCACTCCTGGTCGTTGATGTCCTTGATCAGCGCGTATTCGATGGAGACCCGGCGCTTGGTCTTGGCCGCGTATCCCCAGGCCGCGTCGAGAACCTCGGCGACCTTCCACCGGGTGTTGATCGGCACCAGGGTGTCGCGGAGCTCGTCGTCGGGAGCGTGCAGGGAGACCGCCAGCGTCACCGGCAGTCCCTCGTCGGCGAGCTTGCCGATCGCGGGGACCAGACCGACGGTGGAGACGGTGATGCCCCGGGCGGAGATGCCCAGACCGTCGGGGGCGGGCTCGACCATCCGGCGGACGGCGCCGATCACGGCCTTGTAGTTGGCCAGCGGCTCGCCCATGCCCATGAAGACCACGTTGTTGACCCGCCCAGGGCCACCGGGGATCTCGCCCGCCGCCAGCGCCCGTGCTCCGGCGACGACCTGCTCGACGATCTCGGCGGTGGTCATGTTACGGGTCAGCCCGGCCTGGCCGGTGGCACAGAACGGGCAGTTCATGCCGCATCCAGCCTGGGAGGACACGCACATGGTGGTGCGGTCGGTGTAACGCATGAGAACCGACTCGACCAGCGCGCCGTCGAACAACCGCCACAGCATCTTGCGGGTGGTGCCGCTGTCGGTGGTCATCTCCCGAACCGAGGTCAGCAGCGTGGGGAACAGCGCGGTCGTGAGCTTCTCGCGAGCCGCGGCCGGCAGATCGGTCATCAGAGCCGGGTCGCTGGTGAGCTTCTCGAAGTAGTGCCGGGAGAGCTGGTCGGCGCGGAACGGCTTCTCACCCAGCTCGGCGACCGCCGCCCGGCGCTCGGCCATGGTCAGATCGGCCAGGTGGCGCGCGGGCTTGGCCCGACGCGGCGCCACGAAGGTGAGCTGGCCGGGTACGGGGGTCCCGGGCGGGCTGACAGTCGACAAGTCCAACGCCTTCTCTCGACGGTTACTCGAATGCTCGAAGCGGTGCTCAACCTTGATCTAGAGTCCGGAGGTATGGCGACAATCCGCCCCGCAGGAGAGCGGGGAGACGACGTCGAGATCATGCTCACCGACGTCAATCCCTACGGGAGCCGCACCCTGGTGGTCGAACGCGACGAGACTTCCTCGGTAGCTTACCTGTGCGGGTCTGGAGGCATGGTGCACGGAGCGGCCTGGCTTGCCAATCACGGCCCCGCCCCGGCCGAGATCGACCTGGAGCGCACGGACTCCGGACTGCCCCCGGTGGTGCCCCGGGCGAACACCCGGCACCCCGACGGCAGGCCCCCGCTGGGCGCGCTGCGACCGCTGTGGTTCGAGGAGGGCGACGGCGTCGCCCTGTACGAGAACGACGAGCTACTCGCGGTCATTCCTGGCTGGGCGGACATGAGCAGAGGCATGCCGGGCTACTCCCGTGACGCGGTGGGCGAATCGCCGTTCGCCTGGTCGCTGGAGGAGGCTTACGACGGTCTGGCCTCCCGGCTGGCCAAGGCTCAGGCCTACTGGCAGTGGCGCGGCGGCAACGGCGCCTGGGCCTCGTTCCAGCAGTTCGTGATGGGCCATCTGGACCGCAAGGTCGGGACCGCCGGAAGATTCTGGGACGCCGGAGGCGACCGGCTTCCCACGGTGGGCATCACCGAGCGCCCCCCGGAACGGGGACGGGACCACACGATCCTGTCCACGGTCGGGATGAGCTGCCAGCGGATGCCCACCGTGGAGCAGTACATCGACAGACCGGAGGCCTACGCCCGGGTGGAACTCGCCGTCGCCTCCCCCGGCGACGCACGCGACGCGGCCCGGCTGTTCCTCTGGCTGGGACAGTATCCGTGGCATTCGGTCACCTGGCTGGGCCACGGCCACACCGCCAAGTGGTATCACCGGCCGGAGACCTTCCCCCTCGGATCCGCCTACAGCGGCGTCATGATGCTGACCGGGCTGCCGGGGCTACCCGACCTGTCGGGCTTCACCTTCGGCGGTGACGCCGTGCAGTGGCTCTGGCTGATCCCGATCACCGCCGACGAACTGCGCCTGGTCACGGCGGAGGGGTACGGCGCGCTGGTCCCCCGGCTGTCCGCCGCCCGGCTCACACGCGCGGGGTGAACGGTCTCCGCCACTCTGCTCAGCTCACCGGACATCCAGAGCGGATGCCCCGCCCCTCGGGGCGGGGAGGAAGCGCTTCTTGTTGTTTTCTCTTGGTGTGTGGGTCAGGATCGGTACAGTTGGGTGTTCCGCGATAGCCAAGCGGGACATGTTTGAACGCGGCAGGGCATGCCGTGTCTGCGCGGGGAGGCTTCGGGGTTGCCCGGGCCAATGAACCGCGAACCAACAGACCCGGCTGAAAGGCCGGGTGCTGGAATCCCCGGTTTTCACAGCCGGGGAGGACGTCAAACGAGCAAGGTGAGTAGCACCCAGACCGGGATCAGTGCGACGACCAGGGAGTCGAGGCGATCCATCATGCCGCCGTGGCCCGGCAGCACGCTGCTCATGTCCTTGACCCCGAGGTCCCGTTTGATCGCCGATTCGATCAGGTCGCCGAGCGTGGCGAAGACCACCACGACCGCACCGATCAGCACGCCCTTCCAGACGTCTTCCTCCAGTCGCCAGGCCACCAGCCAGCCGCCCACCGCCATGCAGGCCAGTGCCGATCCGGCGAAACCCTCCCAGGTCTTCTTCGGGCTGATCACCGCGGACATCTTGTGCTTGCCGAGGGAGATCCCGGCGAAATATCCGCCGATGTCGCTCGCGACCGTGGTGGCGATGAAGATGAGCACCATGTCGGCGCCCCGCCTGCCCTGGTCGCCGGGGTCGGCGAGCAGCAGTGCCGCGAACCCGGCGAGCAGCGAGGGATAGACCATGACCAGGATGGTCGCGGTGACGTCGCGGACGTAGTCTTCGGTGCCCCGGAGCATTCTCCAGATCATCAGCACGAGCACCGTCATCGCGAAGCTGCCAAGCAGCCACGGAGTCCCGCCCCAATAGGCCCCGCCGATCATGGCGGTCATCCCCACGAGGGTGGGAACCAACGGAATGTTGATCCCCCTGTCCGCGAACGACCGGACCAGCTCCGTCACGCCGATTCCCACCGCCACGATCACCACGGCGAGGAAAAGCACCTTTACGAAGTAGAGGGAAGCGATGACGACCGCCCCCAGGGCAGCGCCCACCGCTATCGCAACGGGAAGGTTCCTGCCAGTACGGCTGCTACCCGCCGCGGGTTCCAAGGCGTCCTACTTTCATACACAAAGTCCTTGTCCCGCGCGGACTTTCACGCGGGACAAGGACCATGGCTCAGACTTCGAGCAGCTCGGATTCCTTGTGCTTGAGCAGCTCGTCAATCTTGGCGACATGCTTCTGAGTGAGGTCGTCGAGCTCCTTCTCCGCACGACGCACCTCGTCTTCACCGACCTCGCTGTCCTTGACCATCTTGTCGAGGGTCTCCTTGGCGTGACGGCGGATGTTGCGAACGGAGACCTTGGACTGCTCCGCCTTGTTGCGGGCAACCTTGATGTACTCCTTGCGGCGCTCCTCCGACAGCTCGGGGAAGGCCACACGGATGACCACACCGTCGTTGCCCGGGTTGACACCGAGGTCCGAGTTGCGGATCGCCTTCTCGATCGCGGCCATCGAGCTCTTGTCGAAGGGCTGGATGATGACCATGCGAGCCTCGGGGACGTGGAACGAGGCCAGTTGCTGAATGGGGGTGGGTGTCCCGTAGTACTCAGCACTGATCTTGTTGAACATCGACGGGGTGACACGGCCCGTGCGGATACCTGCGAAGTCGTCCTTCGCCACCGACACTGCCTTGTCCATCTTGTCCTCGGCTTCGAGGAGGGTTTCGTCGATCACAGCGGCTCCCTGTCTTCTCGGTCACTCACCATTCCTCGCTCACTTCGCGGGACGCTCCTACGTCGCGCACCACTCCGCTCGCTACGTCAGGCTCGCTCTCCACCTTTGGGTCACTCCCCTGCCTCACTCACTTCGCGGGACGCTCCTACGTCGCGCACCACTCCGCTCGCTACGTCAGGCTCGCTCTCCACCTTTGGGTCACTCCCCTGCCTCACTCACTTCGCGGGACGCTCCTACGTCGCGCACCACTCCGCTCGCTACGTCAGGCTCGCTCCCTATTTCCCTGCCGGACTCACCAGCGTGCCGATCTTCTCACCGCGCACCGCCCGCAGAATGTTGCCCTCGCCCATGAGGTCGAAGACCACGATGGGCAGGCTGTTGTCCATGCACAGACTGATGGCGGTGGCATCCATGACACCGAGGCCACGGGTCAACACCTCACCATATTCGAGGTGATCGAATCGAACGGCGTCGGGGTTCTTCCGGGGGTCCGCGTCATAGACGCCGTCCACCTGGGTGCCCTTGAGTAGCGCCTCGGCACCGATCTCCAGCGCGCGCTGCGCGGCGCAGGTGTCGGTGGAGAAGAACGGCGACCCGAGCCCCGCCCCGAAGATGACCACTCGCCCCTTCTCAAGGTGGCGGATGGCGCGGCGGGGCAGGAAGGGCTCAGCCACCTGCTGCATCGTGATGGCGGTCTGCACTCGGGTGTCGATGCCCCGCTTCTCCAGGAAGTCCTGGAGAGCCAGGCAGTTGATGACCGTGCCGAGCATTCCCATGTAGTCGGCCCTGGCGCGGTCCATGCCGCTTTCGGACAGGGCGGCGCCCCGGAACATGTTGCCGCCCCCGACCACGACCGAGACCTGCACGCCCTTGCGGACGGCCTCGGCGATCGAGTCGGCGAGATGGCCCACGACACCCGGATCGATGCCCTGCGGCTCACCTCCGGCGAAAGCCTCGCCGGACAGCTTCAGCATGACCCGCTTCCAGCGAAGCGGGTCCGAATACGACGAAACCGCCGACGTAGCGGGTTCCTGGTTCTCCTGCACGGCGGCGGCCTCCTCGTTTAGTGCTCTACTGGGAGCTGGGTCAAGATTTAAGCCTGGCCGACCTTGAAGCGGACGAAGGCCTGAACCTTGACACCGTTGTCATCGGCGAACTTCGCGATGGACTTCTTGTTGTCCTTCACGAAAGCCTGCTCGAGCAGGGTGAAGTCCCTGTACCAGCCGTTGATACGTCCATCGACGATCTTACCGATGGCGGCCTCGGGCTTGCCCTCCTCCCGGGTCATCTCCTCGAAGAGCGCGCGCTCCTTCTGGATGACGTCGGCGGGGACCTCGGCGGAGCTGAGGTACTTCGGGGCCATCGCGGCGGCGTGCTGCGCGATGTCCTTGGCGACCTCTGCGTTCGGGGTGTCGAGCTGCACGAGAACGCCGACCGCCGGGGGAAGCTGGGGGTCGGTCTTGTGCATGTAGGCGCCGATGTAGCCGCCCTCGAGCACCGCGAAGCGACGGATCTCGATCTTCTCACCGAGCGCGACGTTGGCCTCGTCAAGGTGCACCTTGACGCTGCTGCCGTCGAGTTCGGAGTCGAGCAGTGCGGGCACGTCGGCCGGCTTGGTGGCCAGGATGTGCGCGACCACCTGAGCTGCGAGCTCCTGGAAACGCTCGCCCTTGGCGACGAAGTCGGTCTCACAGTTGAGCTCGAGCAGCGCGGCGGCGGAGTCGCCGTCCTGCTTCAGGGCGACCAGTCCGTTGGAGGCGGTGCGAGCCTCGCGCTTGCCAACGTCCTTGGCGCCCTTGAGCCGCAGGATCTCGACGGCGCGGTCGAAGTCGCCCTCGGACTCCTCAAGAGCCTTCTTGCAGTCCATCATGCCGGCGGCGGTCAGCTCACGAAGCCGCTTCACGTCGGCCATGTTCACGGAAGCCATTGTCTTTTCCTCGTCGGGATCATCACTGATCTCAGAAGTCGGCACGAGATCAGGTAGCTGGGTGGATCAGGTGGGTGTCCTCGCATGAGGACACCCACCCGGAAGGGCCTTGCGGATCGTACGGCCAGGCCGCACGAGAGGGAACGACCGAACTACGCCTGCTCGTCGGTCTTGTCGGCGGGCTTGGCCTCGTCGGCCTCAGCGGCCTCAGCGGCCTCAGCGGCCTCGGCGGCCTCGGCGGCCGGAGCGGCTTCGGCAGTCTCGGGGGCCTCGGGGGCCTCCTCGACCTCGGCCTCGGCGGCCGGAGCAGCCTCCGCCTCGGCGGCCGGAGCGGCGTCGGCGGGGGCGTTCTCGGTGCTGCCGGTCAGCAGCTCCTGCTCCCACTCGGCCAGCGGCTCGGCGCCACCGGCGACGGCCGGCTTGTCGTCGCCGCGGTTGGCACCGGCGCGGGCCATGAGGCCGGCCGCGACGGCGTCGGCGACGACGCGGGTCAGCAGACCGACGGCGCGGATGGCGTCGTCGTTACCCGGGATCGGGTAGTCGACCTCGTCCGGGTCACAGTTGGTGTCGAGGATCGCGACGACCGGGATGTGAAGCTTGCGGGCCTCGCTGATCCCGATGTGCTCCTTCTTGGTGTCGACGATCCACACCGCGCTGGGGATCCGGGACATGTCGCGGATACCGCCGAGGGTGCGCTCCAGCTTCTCCTTCTCGCGGCGGCGCATGAGGAGCTCCTTCTTCGTGAGCCCCGAGGCGGCCACGTTGTCGAAGTCGACCTCCTCGAGCTCCTTCAGGCGCTGGAGCCTCTTGTGCACGGTGGAGAAGTTGGTGAGCATGCCACCCAGCCAGCGCTGGTTGACGTACGGCATGCCGACGCGCGCGGCCTGCTCGGCGATGGCCTCCTGGGCCTGCTTCTTCGTGCCGATGAACATGATCGTGCCGCCGTGCGCGACGGTCTCCTTGACGAAGTCGTAGGCCCGGTCGATGAAGGCCAGCGACTTCTGCAGGTCGATGATGTAGATGCCGTTGCGCTCGGTGAAGATGAAACGCTTCATCTTCGGGTTCCAGCGACGAGTCTGGTGACCGAAGTGAACGCCGCTTTCGAGCAGCTGTCGCATGGTGACGACGGGGGTGGACATGTGATTGTCCTCCAGGTCGGGGCGCCCATCACTGGGCGCTGTTCTCGGTTTGACGCGACAGCCTGCGGTTGTCGCCCTGATACCCCGAACCGGATCCAGCCGGGTTCTCACCCGGACCGAGGGACCGCGGTTCTTGACGGGGCATGCGAAGTCGGCCCATGAGTACAGGCCATCGAAAAGTCTACCCGTTAACGGGCCTTACCTTGACCTCGGTGACCTCAGCGCGTCAGGTCACCCTTATCCGTCTCCGGCCCCGCTCCGGGCGACCCTGTGCGACCCCTCCTCGGGCAGCCCGTGCGGCCGGCGCACGACGCGGGCGAAGAGGTTCACCTGCGCCTCGGCGATCCGCGCCCCGGCCGGAATCTGGTCCCGGTCCCTGACACTGCTCCGATAGGGGCCGAGCAGCTCGTCGATCCGCTCGGACAGCCACTTCATCTCCTCGGCGTCGACCAGCAGGGTCGTGCTGGTGAAGGCCGAAGCCTCACGCCACTCCGGGGACTCCCTGTCGTAGTTCTCCAGTGCCCGGGTCGCCTCACTCGCCGCCTGATCGCGCCAAACCTTGATCAGCAACTCCTTGGCGCTGCGCACCTCCGGGAGGTCGTCCGGCTCGGGGCTGACGGTCAAGCTCATGGTGTTGTGGCGCCACAGACGCTCCCTGCCGTCACCGCGCGCGGGCGCGTCCTCGACGAAGCCGTATTTGGCGAGCATGCGCAGGTGGTAGCTGGCCGCGCTCGGCGTGATCCCGACGACCTCGGCGACCTCGGTCGCCGTGCAGGGACCCTCATGGAGCCGGGCCAGGATCGCGAGCCTCGCGGGGTGCGCCAGCGCGCGCATCGCCGTGGGGTCGGTGAGCGGTCTCCGTGCCTCGGTCATGCGTAAACCGTACCCATTTCAGGTCTGAAGCATTGCCTTCATAATTATGAAGGATTATCTTCATAACTGTGAAGCATTCCCTTCAGGTTCCCCGGAAGGCGTCGTGATCCCCTTGTTCCAACCGGCCCCCCTCAAGAAGCAGCGCGACTACCGGCTGCTGCTCTCCGCCCGCGCCGTCTCCGAGACCGGTGCCGAGGTCTCCCGGCTGGCGATTCCGCTGACCGCCGCGATCCTGCTCGGCGCCTCCCCCCTCCAGATGGGCGTACTCACCGCCGTGACCTCGCTGCCCTACCTGCTGATCGGGCTTCAGGCGGGTGCCGTCGCCGACCGGATGAGACGGCACCGGCCGGTCATGGTCGCCTGCGAGGTGATCTCGGCCGTGGCCATGGCCACGATCCCCGTGGCCTGGATCGCCGGGCTGCTGACCGTGCCGTGGCTGATCGCGATGGCGTTCGTCGTCGGCGCCTGCTCCGTGATCTTCCGGGCGTTCAACTTCCCGCACCTGGTCACGGTGGTCCACGAGAGCCAGCGGACCGAGGCGCTCGCGGGCTTCCAGTCGGCCTTCGCCCTCGCCAGCGTCGGCGGCCCCGGACTCGCCGGACTTCTCGTCCAGTTGATCACGGCGCCGTTCGCTCTCCTGGCCGACGCGGTGTCGTTCCTGGTCTCGGCGTTCCTGATCCGGAGAATCGCGGCGCCGGAGATCCACACACCCGCTCCCCCGCGCGGCATGTGGATCGAGATCCGCGAAGGTCTGCACGCGGTGGTCCGGCATCCGGCGCTCCGCGCGCTCTGCGGCTGCGGAATCACGATCAACTTCTTCGGCAGCGTGTACATGGCGCTGTTCGTGCTCTACGCCCTCAACGTGATCGACCTGCCCGCGGGACTGGTCGGCGCGCTCACCGCCTTCTTCGGCGTCGGCGGCCTGCTCGGCGCGGCCGTCATCTCTCGCCTGGTCAAGAGGTTCGGTGAGAACCGGATGCTGGCCTACTCCGTGCTGCTGTTCCCGATCGACTTCGTGACCGCGGCGCTCGCCTCCGGTCCGGTGTGGGGCAAGTTCCTGCTCCTGTCCGCCAGCGCGCTGATCAGCGGTATGGCCGTCGTGTGCTTCTCCGTCTGCATGGGCGCCATCACCCTCCGCGAGACCCCCACCGAGCTGAGGGGCCGGGTCAACGCCACGCTGACCTTCATGATCCAGGGTGTTCTCACCTTCGGCGGCCTCGCCGGCGGGCTGCTCGGCAGCCTGCTGGGTCTACGCCCGGTGCTGTGGATCTGCACGGCCGGAATCCTGCTCACGATCCCGTGGATCTGGCTCTCCCCGCTCCGCCACTTCTCCACACAAGAAGCACGATGATCGCGACCCGCTTCGCCACATCTCCACACAAGAAGCACGATGATCGCGACCCGCTTCGCCACATCTCCACACGAGAAGCACGATGATCGCGGCGGTCGGTCGCCCTCCGGTTTCACCGTTGGATGTCCACACCCCATGTCGTCTGTCCACAGAATCCCGCTCGGCCCCCTTGGGCCTCAACGCGAGTCTCCATCCTCAGATGCGTGAACTCCCTTCGCACCTCCGGGATACGAGTCCTGCTGTCCATGCTGCTGTTCGCCATGCCGGGAACCACGGCACCGCGCACCATGACCGGCGAGATGAGCCACGAGAGGGCACCCGAGCCCTCCGCCCGCTGGGAGTGGCCGATCGCCGGGCGTCCCCGGGTGATCCGGGGCTTCGCACCACCGCCGCAGCCGTGGCTGAGCGGGCACCGGGGAGTCGATCTCGCCGCGACGCCCGGTACGGAGGTCCGGGCCGCGGGGCCGGGGATCATCGGCTACGCCGGTCCGCTCGCCCAGCGGGGCGTGGTCACCGTGCTCCACGCCAACGGCCTGCGGACGACCTACCTTCCCGTCCAGCCATCGGTACGGCGTGGCCAGGCGGTGAGCGGGGGCGAGGTGATCGGCGTCGTGCAAGATGTGGGCGGGCACTGCCCTGCAGGTTGCCTGCACTGGGGCCTGCTCCGCGAACACCTGTATCTCGACCCGTTGCTCCTGCTGGGCCACGGCCAGGTCAGGCTGCTCCCCACCTGGCGCTGACTCTCACCCGCCGTGTCTGTGACCGGTCCTGACCCTCAACCTGCCCTGCCTACGACCAGCCCCGCCCATGACCGGCCGTACCTACAACCGGCCCTGCCTGCGATCAGTCCCGCCCATGACCGGCCGTATCTACGACCAGCCCTGCCTGTGACCGGCTGTGTCTATGACCGGTTGTACCTATGACCGGCCCTGTCCATAACCGGCCCTGTCCATAACCGGCCCTGTCCATAACCGGCCTCGCCTGCGGCCGGTCGTCATGTGCACGCGGCCCTGACCTGAGAATTCACGGGCTCTCGGGACGCAGACGCCAGCCCCGGGAACCACGCTCCACGTATCCGGCGGCGGCCAGGCCACCAAGGCAGGAGAGCGCCGTCTCCAGACCGACGCCCGCGTTCATCGCGATCGTCGCCGGACCCGCCCCGATCCGGGCGGGCACCGCCTCAAGGACCCGGCGGGTCTCCGCATCCAGTTCGTCGCGGGGAAGCACCGGGCCACGCGGCTCGGGAGCCAGATCGGCGCCCATCGCGCCGACGAGCTCGATCATCTCTTCCGGGGTGGTGACGCAGGTGGCCGTTCCCTGGCGGATCAGCCGATGGCATCCGGCCGAGGTCTCCGAGGTCACCGGCCCCGGCACGGCGGCCAGATGGCGGTTCAACGCGATCGCGTGCCCCGCGGTGTTGAGCGCCCCGCTGCGCACGGCCGCCTCGATGACCACGGTGCCCCGCGACAGCGCGGCGATGAGCCGGTTGCGGACCAGGAACCGCGGCCTGGTCGGGTGGGCGCCCATCGGGCACTCGCTCACCAGCACACCCTGCGAACGCACGGCCGCGAACAGCTGATGATGCGCGCTGGGATAGGCGACGTCGGTGCCGCAGGCGAGCACGACGACCGTCGGTGTCTCCCCCGCGAGGACACCTCGGTGAGCCGCCCCGTCCACCCCGTATGCGCCGCCCGAAACAACCGTCCACCTTCGCTCGCCCAGTCCCGCTCCGAACTCCGCCGCGACATGCGTGCCGTACGGGGTGGCGGCTCGCGAACCGACGACCGCGACGGACCGGAGACAGGAGAATCGCAGGTCGGCCTCGCCGTGGAGCCAGAGGGCATGGGGCCGGGAGTCTCCCAGGTCGTCCAGTTGGGTCGGCCACCCGGGATCTCCCGGAATCACCAGCCTGGCCCCTCCCCACTCGCCCTCGGCCAGGTCTCTGGCGGCGTCGGCCGTCTCCAGCCGGGCCGACCAGGAGCCGAGCATCCGGGCGAGCCTGGCCAGGGGCTGCGCATCCTGCGATCCGGCCGCACCCCTGCGATGGGAGCTCACGAACCACCGGGTGAACTCCGGATCCAAGGCCCTCTCACGGATCTGCCCGACGGCGGCCTCCGGACCGTAGGAGGCTACGAGCCTGCCCATCACGGCGTCTCCCGGCTCGGCCAGCCGCATCAACGTGACCCGTGCGAGCCTGTCGCTCACCATTCCTCCCCCAGCCACAGTCCGAGTGCCGCGTTGGTCTCGTGGAGCTCTGGCTCCTTCTTGCCCCCGAGGTCGGCCAGGGTCCAGGCCACCTTGAGCACCCGGTCGAGCCCGCGGGCGCTCAGCCGGCCGCTGTCCAGTTGCTGCAGGAGGGGGGACATCGCCTTGGACGGTGGCCGATATTCGGTGTGGAGCGCGCGGGTGGACACCTCCGCGTTGCACCGCCACGGGGTGTTCGCCAATCGCTTGGCGGCACGCTCACGTGCGAGCAGCACCCTCTCGGCCACCACCCGGCTCGGCTCGATGAACCGGCGGTCGGCGAGGAGCTCGCGCCTGGTCGACCGGTGAAGGCTGACCTTGACGTCCACGCGGTCCAGCAACGGACCGGAGAGTCTGCCCAGGTAGCGGCGCCGGACCGTGGGGGTGCACCTGCACGGGTCTCCGGCAACGGACGACTGCCCGCACGGGCACTTGTTCGCGGCCAGAACCAGCATGAACCGGGCGGGAAACGTGACCGAACCCAGCGCTCTGGAGACCGTCACCCGGCCCGACTCCAGAGGCTGCCTGAGTGAGTCGAGCACGGACATCGGATATTCGGGAGCCTCATCAAGGAACAGGACTCCCCTGTGAGCGAGCGAGACCGCGCCGGGACGGATCACCCCTCCGCCCCCGCCGATGATGGACGCGACGCTCGCGGTGTGGTGAGGTGCCATGAAAGGGGGACGGATCAGCAGCGGGCGGTCCAGGGGCAGCACCCCGGCGACCGAGTGGATCGCGGTCACCTCAAGCGCCTGATCAAGCTTCAGGGACGGAAGCAGGGTGGGCAGCCGTTCGGCGAGCATTGTCTTGCCGGTGCCGGGAGGACCCAGCATCCAAAGGTTGTGTCCGCCTGCGGCACAGACCTCCAGCGCGTGGCGGGCGAGAGGCTGGCCCGCCACGTCTCCCAGGTCGGGGAGTGTCCCGCCGGCCCCCGCGGAGGCTCCGGACCCCGCGGCGGCCCCGCGTCTCGCGGCGGCGCCAGGCCCCGCGAAAGCTCCGGGACCGGCGGAGAATCCGGAATCGGCGAGAGATCCCGGCCCGTCCGAGGATCCGGGAAATCCGGGCACGCCGGAAGCGATCGGCCGCGCACCGTCCCGTACGCCGCCAGAGCGGGGTTCTTCGGCGGGCGGATCTCCGACCGGCGGCGCGTCGATCGGATCGTCGCTCCGAAGCCAGCTCACCAACCGCCCCAGGGTGGTGGCCGGGATCACGGTCACATCCGGCACGAGACCGGCCTCGGCGGCGTTGCGCGCGGGGACGACGACGGTGCGGGCACCGGCGGCGACGGCCGCCAGCACGGCGGGGAGCACGCCTCGCACCGGTCTCACCGAACCGTCGAGACCGAGCTCGCCCAGGAAGAACGGCTCGGCGACCCTGGCGATGGGCACGACCCCGGCCGCCGCCAGCAAGGCCACGGCGATCGCGACGTCGAACATGCTTCCTCGCTTGGGCAGGCTGGCGGGAAACAGGCTGACGGTGATCCGCGCGTCGGGCCATGGGTGACGGCTGTTGACCACGGCCGAGCGGACCCGGTCCCGTGCCTCGCTCAGCGCGGTGTCCAGCATGCCGGTGAGATGGAGACCGGCCATGCCGTTGCCGACGTCGGCCTCGACCTCGACGAGGTGGCCCGTCACCCCGACCAGGGCGACGCAGTGTGTGCGGGCGACGGCCACTCACGCCACCTCCCGGACGCGGCGGATGATCCAGGACAGTCCGGGAGACGTCTGTGGAGGCATCTAGCTCATCCCCCGCTCATGACGGATGACAAAATCTCCGGCGAACCGCTCCAGCGCGATGACGTCGACGCGGACCGCGTCGAACCTCTCGGACTGCTCTCCCAGCCATCTGCCCGCGAGCCTGCGCAGGCGGGCGAGTTTCGCCTCGGTCACCGCTTCGAAGGCGGTGCCGTGGGTGCGGCCGGACCTGGTCTTCACCTCCACCACGACGAGCGTCAGCCCCTCGCGGGCGACGACGTCGATCTCTCCGTCCGGGCACCGCCAGTTGCGATCCAGGATCTGCATGTCATGTGCCAGCAGATAGTCGACGGCGACCTGCTCACCGTGCTTGCCGAGCTCATCCTTCGCGGCCATGGAACCACCTCCGGTTCCAGACCTTCGCTCAGCTCACCGTGGTCCCGAGGAGCCGAATCCGGCTCTGTGGACACACAGTGATCAGAAACCACTCCTGTGGACAACTCTCAGGCCCGCCGCGGGCGCCGCGCGCCGAACGGAGCTCGCAGCGCCGCCCCCTCAGACGGCCTGAGCAACCCCTCGGGCATCCCTCACACGCCCCGGCGCCCCTCGCCCGGCCCGCGACCCTCTTGACCACGCAGAGAAACCGCACAGGAACAGTGCGTACAGAAGGGCGGAAACAGGGACACCGACGGAGCGACCCCCCGGGCGGCGCTCATCAAGCTCATCAAGCTCATCAAGCTCATCAAGCGGAACACGGGAACTCGCGGGGAGCGCCTCAGCCGGAGAAGCCTTCCTTGGGCATCTGCAGGTCCGGCTTGGCGAGCTCCTCGACGTTCACGTCCTTGAAGGTGACCACGCGCACGTTCTTCACGAACCTCGCGGGCCGGTACATGTCCCAGACCCAGGCGTCCTGCATCTTCACATCGAAGAACACGTCACCGTTCTCGGCCGTGCGGACATCCAGGTCGACGGAGTTGGTGAGATAGAAGCGCCGTTCGGTCTCCACCACATAGGTGAACAAACCGACGACGTCACGGTACTCACGGTAAAGCTGCAGCTCCATCTCGGTTTCGTACTTCTCGAGATCCTCTGCGCTCATACCGGTCCTCCTGTTAAACGCCCTCCCCGGCCCGCCCGATCAGGCGACACCGGCCCCCACTTCATTCTCACCCATCACCCCACTCGCCCCTGACCGCGCCACCGTCGAGAAGGAGAATCGGTGATCAGGACACGGACCGTAGGTTTCGAGCGCCCTGCGATGATCTACGGTGCCATACCCCTTGTGCACGGCGAAGCCGTATCGGGGATGGCACTCGTCCAGCGCGACCATCATCCTGTCCCGCGTCACCTTGGCGACGATCGAGGCCGCGGCGACGCAGGCCGCGACCTGGTCACCCTTCCATATTCCGAGCGATGGGACGGGCAGCCCAGGGACGGGGAACCCGTCGGTGAGCACATAACCAAACTCACAGGATAGCCGTGCCACAGCCCGGCGCATTCCATCGATGTTGGATTTGTGCAGACCCCGCGTGTCGATCTCGCCCGGCGGGATCACCACCAGGCCGATCGCCTCCGCGGTCGCGGTGATCCGCTCGTACAGCGAGTCGCGCCGGGAGGCCGTCAGCAACTTCGAATCGCCCAGACCGTCGATCGGACGGCCCAGCACCACCGCGGCGATCACCAGCGGCCCGGCACAGGCGCCTCTGCCGGCCTCGTCGACTCCGGCCACGGGCCCCAGCCCGCGGCGCGTGAGAGCCCGCTCATAGCCGTACAGTCCCGAATCCCTCCGGACCACGCTGGGTCTGGGGCGAAACGCAACCGTCATGGCACCACGGCACACAGAGCAACCATGACCAGAGAGTACGCCCCATCCGGTGCATTCGGTACTGCTATCTCACCTTGGTGAACGACTTGGTGAACGTCTCGGGCGTCGAAAGGATGGCGGCCCTGGAGAACGGCCAGTAGATCGCGAAGGCCCGGCCGATCACGTCGTCCTCGGAGATCGTCCCTTCCCCCTCGTGCAGCTCGTGGTCCCGGGAGTCGGCGGAGGCCGTACGGTGATCGCCCATGACCCACAGGCGCCCCGGGGGCACGACCTTCTCGAACGGATCACCCGAGGGGAAGTCGTCGGGGTGCAGGTAGGCGCCCTCGTCGATCGGGACCCCGTTGACGGTGATCCGCTTCTGGGCGTCGCAGCACTTCACGGTGTCACCGCCGATCCCGATGACCCTCTTGATCGTGTCTTCGTTGTTCCAGCCCTTGAAGACGACGATGTCTCCGCGCTCGGTGGCGCCGTGCAGCTTGTTGACGATCACCCGGTCGTGCTCGACCAGGGTGTTCTCCATGGACTCCGACGGGATCCAGAAAGACTGGAAGACGAAGGCCTGGAGCAGCAACGCCACCACCACGCCGCACACGAGCAGGAAGAGCGACTCGCGCAGACCGCCCTTGCCGGCCGCCTTTTTCTTCTTGCCCTTCTCGGGCTCGTTTTCCTTCTCGGCCTCGGGGTCAACGGTCATGGGGTACGGCTACCGCCTTGAAAGCCAGCGACGACGCCACAGCAGCAACGGCACGGCCCCCGCGAAACCGGCGATGAGCGGGGTGGCTCCCGCCGCCGCGGAGGCGGCCTTGAGGGCCGGCTGGCTGAAGGTGTCTGGAATGGAAAGGATGGTGGCCCTGGAGAACGGCCAGACGATCACGAAGGCCCGGCCGATCACCTTGTCCACCGGGATCGTCCCGCCACCGGGGTCGCCCTGGTGGGAGCGGGAGTCGAGGGAGACCGAGCGGTGGTCGCCCATCACCCACAGGCGGCCCTCGGGCACCTTGATCTCGAAGTCCGCCTGGGACGGCACGTCACCGGGGTAGAGATAGCTCCCCTCGTCGAGGGGAACGCCGTTGACCGTGACCCGGCCCTTGGCGTCGCAGCACTTCACCGTGTCGCCGGCGACGCCGATGACCCGCTTGATGTAGTCCTTCTCGCCGGGGATCACGCCGAACGCCGTGCCGACCCAGCGGAAGAACCCGGCCACCGCGTTGGACGGCTCCTCGAACTGCACCTCGCCGTCCCAGGAGTCGACGCCGGAGAACACCACCACGTCACCGCGCTCGATGTCACGGATCCGGTAGACGGGCTTGTTGACCAGGACCCGGTCGTTCGTCAGGAGGGTGTTCTCCATCGACTCCGACGGGATGTAGAAGGCCTGGATCACGAAAGTCTTGATTATGAGCGCGAGAACCAGCGCCACGACGATCAGGACGGGCAGTTCTTTCCAGAAAGAGCCCTTTTTCTTGTCCTTGCCGCTCTTGGCGTCCTTCTGCGTTTCTTCGGCGACCACGTCCACCTCGTCCTCGACAGGTCGACGCGAAGCTGCGCCGTACTCCCGGTCTTCGCTAGTCATCGCTGATGAGCCTAGATGATGCCCGAGGCCAACCGGTCGCGCGGTGGGGTACGTACAGCTATGCGTCTTGCCATAGGAGGCCAAACCTCCTTACATGCGTCTGGCCCGCTCCCCAGAGAGTAGAGGATGCGGGCCAGGCTGCGACTACCGGACGCTCTATCGCGCTTCGCGCTTCTCGCGGATGCGAGCGGCCTTGCCGCGCAGGTCGCGCATGTAGTAAAGCTTGGCGCGGCGAACGTCACCGCGGGTCAGCAGGACGATCTTCTCGATGACCGGGCTGTGCACCGGGAAGGTGCGCTCGACGCCGACGCTGTAGCTGACCTTGCGAACGGTGAAGGTCTCGCGGGAGCCACCGCCCTGACGGCGCAGGACGAAGCCCTTGAAGATCTGGACACGGGAGCGGCTGCCCTCGATGACGCGGACGTGAACTTCGAGCGTGTCACCAGGACGGAAGTCCGGGACATCGGTGCGGAGCGCGGTTTTCTCGAGCTCGCTGATCAGCGTGTGCATGGCAGTGCTACCTCATTTACGCGCGCACGCGGAGGTCCACCCGACCGCGATGAGGCGGCATCGTGATGGACACACGTGCTGAAGTGGATGGTCGCCGGGAAGCCGGAGTCGCTCTACCCGGCGGTGCGCCAGCCCATGAACGGCCGACGACAACGCTTCAGTCTGCCATATCTTCACGGCTGACTGGAAATCAACCCCCCAAAGAGCGACGGCGAATCCGCCCGGGGGAAGCGGGGCCGGAGGGACCGGGCCACCGATCGGGCGATCGGCTCCGGAGCACTCCGTGATCATCGGACGGGCAGGTCAGGTGGGCAGTCCGAGCTCGGCCAGGATCTGCCGATCGTGCTTGTCCAGGCTTTCCGGATCAAGCGCGGCCAGCAGTTCGGGACGGTTCTTGGCCGTACGGCGGAGCGCCTCGTCCCGCCGCCAGCGGGCGATCTTGCCGTGGTGCCCGGAAAGCAGGATCTCGGGGACCTCGTGCCCCCGCCACTCCGGCGGCTTGGTGTAGACCGGGCCTTCGAGGAGGTTCTCCATCGCCCCCGGCGCGAACGAGTCGTCCACGGCCGAGCGGACGTTGCCGAGCACCCCGGGCAGCAGCCGCCCGACCGCCTCGATCATCACCAGCACCGCCACCTCGCCGCCGGCGAGCACGTAGTCACCGATGCCGACCTCGTCCACCCGCATGCGCGAGCCGTACTCGGCCATGACCCTGGAGTCGATGCCCTCGTAGCGGGCGGGGGTGAACAGCAGCCACGGCTCCGAGGCGTACTCCATCGCGAGCCTCTGGGTGAAGGGCACCCCGCTGGGGGTCGGCACGACGATCCTGGGCTGGACGGCCGGGTCGGTGGCGAGGACCGCGTCGATGGCCTCGCCCCACGGTTCGGGCTTCATGACCATGCCCGGACCGCCGCCGTAGGGAGTGTCGTCGACGGTGCGGTGCACGTCGTGGGCGCGGTCGCGGAGCTGGTGGAGGTGGACGTCGAGGATGCCGCGCTCACGGGCCTTGCCGATGAGGGAGACATCGAGCGGGGCGAAGTACTCGGGGAAGATCGAGATGATGTCGACACGCATGTCAGACGATCGCATCCGGATCGAGCAGCCCGGCGGGCCCGTCCACGACGAGGATGCCCTTGTCGAGGTCGACGATCGGAACCAGCGCCTTGACGAAAGGCACGTAGACGTCGGTCTTGCCACGCCGTACGACGAGCAGGTCCTGGCCCTGGTGAAGCACGTCGGACACCTCTCCGACCCGCTCGCCGTCAGGTGTGAGCACGGCGAGGCCGATGAGCTGGTGGTCGTGGAACTCGTCGGGGTCCTCGGACGGCGGGATGTCGGCGGAATCGATGACGAGCATGGTGCCGCGGAGCTCCTCGGCACGGTTGCGGTCGTTCACGCCCTCGAATCTGACCAGCAGGGTTCCGGAGTGCCAGCGCAGGGATTCGATGAGCAGCGGACCGGCGGACGCCGGGTCGGTCGCGACGGCCGCTCCGGCGACGAAACGCTTTTCGGGCTCGTCCGTGCGCACTTCCACGGACACGTCGCCGCGGAGTCCGTGCGGGCGGCCTATCCGTCCTACGACAAGCTGCACGCCCGCCTCCTCAAAAATTCGTGTGACGTGAAAAACGCTCGTGTGGCGTGAAAAAAGAAGACGAAAAGCAGACGGGTCACCCACGCTGGGTGGGTGACCCGTTCGCTTGTGGATCTCGTGTCGGCTAGCGGGCCTCGTTCAGATCGAGAAGATCGACCCGAACGTACTTACCGTCCCCCAAAGCGTTCACGACGGTGCGGAGCGCCTTGGCCGTACGGCCGCCACGGCCGATGACCTTGCCGAGGTCCTCGGGGTGGACCCGGACCTCAAGCACACGCCCGCTGCGAATGCGGCGACCGTGAACCTGGACCTCGTCGGGATGCTCGACGATGCCCTTCACCAGGTGCTCGAGGGCCTCCTCGAGCACCTCAGGCCTCGCCTTCCGGCTTCTCCTCCGCGGCCGGCTTCTCCTCGGCGACCGCGACGGGCTCTGCGGGGGCCTCGGCGGCGGGCTCGTCGGCCTTCGCGGCCGCCTTACGAGTGGTCTTCTTCGGCGTGGTGGCGGCCTCCAGGGAGAGCGCCTCCTTGGCCGCGGACTCGTAGACGGCGTGACGGTCGGCCTTGGGCTCGGCGACCAGGAGCGGAGCCGGAGCGGGCTCGCCCTTGAACTTCTGCCAGTCACCGGTGAGCTTGAGGAGCTTCAGCACCGGCTCGGTCGGCTGCGCGCCGACACCCAGCCAGTAAGCCGCCCGCTCGGAGTTGACCTCGATGCGAGAGGGGTTCTCCTTCGGGTGGTACAGGCCGATCTCCTCGATCGCCCGGCCGTCACGCTTGGTGCGGCTGTCGGCGATGACGATGCGGTACTGCGGGTTGCGGATCATGCCGAGCCGCTTGAGCTTGATCTTGACTGCCACTGGTGTGGTCTCTCCTGCATTAGAGCGTGGGTGAACGGCATCTCGTCGAGTGGGGCACGAAGAAAGGACCGCTCAAGGGACAGGCATGTCACGCGGGGGTGAGAGGGCACCCACGTGTCACGATGTTCCAACATGCCATTGTGCCAGACGCACGGCAGTGCCCGGCCAATCAACCACCATCTCGTACGGCTGGCAGAGGGTAAATCTCGGTAATTCGCGTGTGTCCGACGCGCGGGGCGGCTCGATCTGCTGCGTTGAATGACCGCCGTGGCAACCACCCTGAGACCTCTGCTGCTGACCGCGACCGGATCCATCGCCGTACTGGGCGCGGTGCTCGCCATCAGGGCGACTCCGGCGGACTTCACCGGCATGATCCCCGCCTCGACCACGTGCGCCGGCGTCACCTGCGGCGCCCCGGCCTCGCCCGCTCCGCTCCCGGCCGCGTCCCCGGCCGTGACCTCGCCCCCGCCTCCGGCCCCTTCCCCCGCGCCGGGTCCGGCTCTCGCCCCGCTGCCGGCGCCCACGCCCGTGTCCACTCCTCCGGCCGATCCCGGCCCCGCGACGCGGACGGGGGCCTCGAAACCGATGACGGAGGTCTGACGACGAAGGCGGGGACGGCGGTTTCCCGCCGTCCCCGCCTTCCCGCATCGCGCCCACGGACCGGATCACCCCGCCCGGGCCGCTACGACGGCCGGACGGCGCGCACCGATCACCACGGCGGCCGGACGGCCCTCGCCGACCGGCTGGGCCGACCCGCCCGAGGCCCGTCCGGGACCGCCTACTCGGGCCGCACGCCGAGCAGCTCCAGAGTCGCCACGGCGATGAAACCCAGCATGATGATCACCCAGATCCACCGGGCCCGCCCGTGAAACCCCTTATCGCTCATTTCTGCCCGGGGAGCTTGAACTTCGAGGGGTCGAAGCCCGGCGGCAACTCCAGGCCCGGCGGGGTCTTCTTACCGCCCAGGTTGCCGAGAAGACCGCCCGCGCCCGGGGCGGCCGGGGTGCCGGCCGTGTCGGAGCCGCCCTTGGGAAGCCCCGCCTTGCGCGGGTCACCACTGACCCGGCGCCCCTTGGCCGCCTTCTTCTGCGCGGCCTTGCCTGCCTTGCGGCTCCCCGGCATGCCCGGGATGCCCATCCCGCCCGCCATGCGCTTCATCATCTTCTGCGCGTCGAAGAAACGGGTGACCAGGCCGCTCACCTCGGTCACGGTCACGCCGGAACCCTTGGCGATACGGGCCCTGCGAGAGCCGTCGATCATCTTCGGGTTCTGACGCTCGCCGGGGGTCATCGAGCGGATGATGGCGGCCACACGGTCCAGGTCACGGTCGTCGACCTGGTTGAGCTGGTCTCGCATCTGGCCCATGCCGGGCATCATGCCGAGCAGGTTCTTGATGGGCCCCATCTTCTGGACCATCATCATCTGCTCGAGGAAGTCCTCAAGGGTGAAGCCCTCGCCCGAGGTGAGCTTGCCCGCCATCTTGGCGGCCTCGGCCTCGTCGAAGGTCTTCTGCGCCTGCTCGATCAGGGTGAGGATGTCACCCATGTCGAGGATGCGGGAGGCCATCCGGTCCGGGTGGAAGGCGTCGAAGTCTTCGAGCTTCTCTCCGGTGGACGCGAAGATGATCGGCTTGCCGGTGATGTGGCGGACCGACAGGGCGGCGCCGCCCCGGGCGTCGCCGTCGAGCTTGGTGAGCACGACACCGTCGAAGCCGACGCCCTCCATGAAGGCCTGGGCCGTGGAGACGGCGTCCTGACCGATCATGGCGTCGACGACGAACAGGACCTCGTCGGGCGTGACCGCGTCGCGGATGTCGGCGGCCTGCCTCATCAGCTCCTGGTCGATGCCCAGCCGGCCGGCGGTGTCGATGATGACGATGTCGTGCTGCTGCCGCTTGGCGTGGTCGATCGACTGGCGGGCCACGGCGACCGGGTCGCCGACGCCGTTGCCGGGCTCGGGCGCGTAGACCGCGACGCCCGCGCGCTCGGCCACGACCGAGAGCTGCTGGACCGCGTTGGGGCGCTGGAGGTCGGCGGCGACCAGCAGCGGGGTGTGGTTCTGCTCGCGCAGCCAGAAGGCGAGCTTGCCCGCCAGCGTGGTCTTACCGGCGCCCTGAAGGCCCGCGAGCATGATGACGGTCGGCGGGTTCTTCGCGTAGCGAAGCCGCCGGGTCTCCCCGCCGAGGATCTCGACAAGCTCGTCATTGACGATCTTGACGACTTGCTGCGCCGGGTTCAGGGCCTGGGAGACCTCGACGCCCCGAGCGCGCTCCTTGACCTGGGCGACGAACGTCTTGACCACGGGCAACGCGACGTCGGCCTCGAGCAGCGCGATGCGGATCTCGCGGCAGGTGGCATCGATGTCGGCCTCGGACAGCCGACCCTTGGAACGGAGGGAGGAGAAGACCGATGTCAGCCGGTCGGAAAGTGTCTCGAACACGTGATTAGGCCAGCCTCTGCGCTACAGGTCTGCGACTCGACCTCCCAGCCTATCTTGTCGGGAGGTGCGACTGACGCCTCGACGCCTAGCGACCCCAGCCGGGAACGGCCATCCGCATGGTGAGCGCGTGTTCCACCAACGTGATGAGCGTGGCCTTCACCGCGTCGCGCGAGCGCGCGTCGGTTCGGGCGATGGGGATGTGCGGCGCCAGCGTCAGCGCCTCACGCACCTCCTCCTCACCATGCAGGTAGGACCCGTCCCATCCGTTGACCGCGACCAGGAAGGGAAGCTTGGCCTCCTCGAAGTAGTCGATCGCCGGGAAGCTGTCGGCCAGCCGCCGGGTGTCGACCAGGACGATGGCCCCGATCGCCCCGCGGACCAGGTCGTCCCACATGAACCAGAACCGGTGCTGACCCGGCGTACCGAACAGGTACAGGATCAGGTCCCGGTCCAGCGAGACGCGGCCGAAGTCCATCGCGACCGTGGTGGTGGTCTTGTTGGGGGTGAGGCCGAGATCGTCGATGCCGGCGCTGGCGTCGGTCATCACCGCCTCCGTGGTCAGCGGCACGATCTCCGACACCGCCCCCACGAACGTGGTCTTGCCCACGCCGAATCCGCCCGCGACGACGATCTTCGTCGATGTCAGGCCACCGCCGCGACTAGAGTCTGCGAAGTCCACTGAGCACCCTTTCCAGCAGGTTGAGATCCGGCTTGCCCGCGTCCAGCTGCGGCTGGTGCAGCTGAACCAGACCCTCGGCCGCCATGTCCGCGACCAGGATCCGGGTCACGCCGAGCGGGATGCGGAGCATCGCGGAGATCTCAGCGACCGAACGCACTTGCCGGCACAAGGCGCTGATCGCCTGGAACTCCGGAGTGCGGGTGGATAGATCTTGATGTACAGACGTCGCCGAGGAGACCAGGGCCTCCAGGGCGAGCTGGGTCCGGGGGGCGGTCCGCCCCCCGGTCACGGCATACGGCCGGACGAGGGAGCTCTGCTCCCCCGGTGCCGGCTGCATGAGATGCGACGGACCACCCTGCTGACGGTAGGGGTCGTCCGCTGACGGATAAGGACCGCCCTGTTGACGGTAGGGGTCCTCCGGTGGCTGGTAGGAGCCACCCTGCTGACGGTAAGAGTCGTCCGCCGGCTGGTAAGGACCGCCCTGCTGTCGGTAGGGGTCCTCCGGTGGCTGGTAGGAGCCACCCTGCTGACGGTAAGGATCTTCTGTCGCCTGATAGGGCGACCCGCTCAACGGGTCACCCTCACCGGTCCAACCGCGGCCTGCCACAGCAGCCTCCTAGCGTCATCGCCATCAGCGAGGGTGAGAAGACTGAAGCTCGGCACGGACGGCCGGCGTCAGAACCTGACCGGCTCGCTCGACGAGCAGCGTCATCTGGTAGGCCACCAGGCCCATGTCGCAGTCGGCGGCGGCCAGTACGGCGAGGCAGGAACCATCACTGATCGACATGATGAGGAGCAGCCCTCGCTGCATCTCCACCACGGTCTGGGTGACCGCTCCGCCCTCGAAGACCCGAGAGGCGCCCTGGGTCAGGCTGATCAGACCGGCCGCCACCGCGGCCAGCTGGTCGGCCCGGTCCCTGGGGAACCCGTCGGAATACGCCAACGGCAGACCGTCCGCCGACACCACAACCGTGTGTGCCACGCCTGGGACGTTGCTCACAAAATCGGTGATCAGCCAATTGACCCCCCGGGCGGCCTGGCTCATTTCGCGCACGTGTCATCCTCCTTGGCGACCATGATGAGCTCACTCACCGGTCCTCCTAGTTTCCTTCAACGTTTCGGCCGAAATCGGGATACGGCTGACCGTCGCCTGCTTCGCCTCTGGCCGCCGCGCGACCCTGCCGCACTCCCTGCTGGAAGCTCGCCAGCCGGTTGCGCACCGCCTCCGGAGAGACGACGGGCCGGGGCATGGGGGGCTGGGAGGCCGCGCTCAGGTCGGGAGCGGCCGTTCCGGGCACCAGGTTCGCCTTGGGCACCCGCTTGGGCAGCCCGGAACCGGTGACCCCGCCAAGTGAGGGCTCGCTGGCGGCCTGAGCCGCCTGCCAGCCCACGTCCGCCGGCGACGACCAGGATTCCGGCGCCGAGGCGGGCTGCTGTTGCCGTTGCTGGGGCAGCGGCTGGGGCCGGGTGGTCTCCTTGACGACCTCGGGCGGCTCCTGGACGGGGGCGACGGGCTCGACCTTCTTGAACCAGTCGGACTCGACCGCGGCGAAGATCGGCAGGAACTCCTCCCGCGCCTCCTCCATGGGGGAGGCGTCGGGGACCACCGGCAACGGGCCGGTGCTGTCCGCGCCCTCGAACCCGCGCCGCTCGAACATTCCCGAGTTGCCCGTGGACGGCCATCCCGTGGAGTCGCCGCCGCGCATCGAGGTGCTCGACCATCCCGCGGAGTCGCCGCCGTTCGTCGACGTGCTGGACCAGACATCGGAGTCGGCCCCGCGGACGGGTGTGTTCAGCGCGTTCGACGTCTGGGACCAGATCCCGGAGTCGCCGCCGCGCATCGGGTCGTTCGGCCACGGTCCGGGCTCCGCCTGGGAGGCGTTCGCCCAGCTGGGGGTGCCACTCGGCGGCCCCTGGGGCGACCGGGGGCCGCCGAGCGGCGCCTGGCCGTACTGGCCGCTCTCGAAGGAGGGCCGCGCCGCCTCGAAGGAGTTGAACTGCTGCTGTCCTCCGATGTCGAAGGAGCGCTGAGCCGCCTCGAACGAGGCGAAGGCCTGCTGGGCGGGGTCGAGCGAGGTGGGGCTGGCCATCACCGGCGACCGGTCCATCGATGCCATGGACCCGCCCCAGTCACCGCTCTGCATTCCGGGACCACCCGGAATCTGCCGGTTCGCGGGAGCGGAGAGCATGTTCTCGGGGAGCTGGACCATGGCGGTCAGACCGCCGCCGTCCTGCTGCCTGAGCTGCACGCGGATACCGTGGCGCAGGGCGAGCCGGCCGACCACGAACAGTCCCATCCGGCGGGACACCGAAACGTCCACCACCGGGGGGTTGGCCAGTCGCCAGTTCGCCTGCGCGAGCTCTTCGGCGGTCACGCCGATGCCGAGGTCGCTGACCGAGATCATCACGCCGCCGCCGTCGATGCGGTTGCTGGACACGATGACCTTGGTCTCCCTGGGGGAGAAGGAGATCGCGTTCTCCACGAGCTCCGCGATCAGGTGGACGACGTCGTTGACGGACGTGCCGACCACGGACACACCGGTGGAGAGCTGCAGGTTCACCCGCTCGTAGTTCTCGACCTCGGAGAGCGAGGCGCGTACCACGTCGATCAGCGGGATCGGCTGGCTCCAGCGGCGCGCGGGTTCCTGCCCGGCGAGGACCAGGAGGTTCTCACTGTTGCGGCGCATGCGGGTGGCCAGGTGGTCAAGGCGGAACAGGCTGCCCAGACGGGCCTCGTCCTGCTCGCCCTGCTCCAGGCTCTCGATCAGTGAGAGCTGGCGCTCGACCAGGGTCTGGCTTCGCCGGGAGAGGTTGACGAACATCGCGTTGACGTTGCTCCGCAGCGTGGCCTCCTGACCGGCCAGCCGGATGGCTTCGCGGTGGACCTCGTCGAAGGCCCGGGCCACTTCACCGATCTCGTCGTCGGAGGCCACCCCGATCGGGGCGATCTCCAGAGGAGCGGCGTTCTCCCCGCCCTCACGCAGCTTCTGCACGGTCTCCGGGAGCCGGCGACCGGCGATCGACAGAGCCTCGGTGCGCAGCGTGCGCAGCGGCCGGACCAGCGACTGGGCCATCAGGACGGTGATCGCGAGAACGAGGAGCAGCAGGATCGTGACGACGGCCCCGCCGATCAGCGCGCTGTTCTGCTCCGCCTCCTGGAGTTCCTTGGTCCGGACGCGGATCGAGTCGCCGATGCTCTTCTGGACGTCGCGCATGTTCTCGATGACGTCGCTGGTGGAGCTGAACCACCTGTCGCCCTGCGACCGGGGAAGCAGGGAGACGGCGACGGTGCCCGGCACCGGTCTCACGGTCGGGGCGAGCAGCGCGCGGATGCGGAGCTGCTCGGCCTGGTCCTTCTTCGGACCGCTCACCGTGTCGTCGTAGGCCTGGCGCTGGGCGACCGAGGCCTCGGCCCGGAAGGTGACGAGCTCGCTGTCGCGCTGTGCGCGGGCGGAGACGAAGACGTCGAAGGTCTCGCCGACGAAGTTCTGGGAGGCGATGATGACCGAGAGGGCGGCGCGCTCGCGAGAGGCCTGCTCCTTCGCCCGGGTCAGCGCGGCGAACGCGGAGACGCTGCTGGTGAGGGTCTCGTCGTTGGTGACGCCCTGGCCGATCTCGTTGTGGAGCGCGTGCAGGTCCAGGATCGCCCGCGAGTACATGTCCAGGGCGGGCTGGGCCAGCATCTGGGTGTTCGCGACGACCTGGCGCATGCTGGTGAGCTCCGTCAGGCGGCTGCGCACCTGGGCGATCTCCTGCTGGATGCGCTGCCCGCCCGAGCTGCCCTGGCTGATCAGCTCGACCGCGTCGACCCTGGCCCGGACCTCTTCGGCGGCCTTGTTGACGATCGTCTGCTGGTTCCTCATCGCGGTGCGCGTGCGGCGGCCCTCGGCGATGTAGCGCACGGAGAGGTCGCGTTCCAGTGCCAGCTCGTGAGTGAGGCTGCTCAGGTAGATGGCGAAGTCGGCGATCTCCCCCGCGCGCTCGTAGTCGGCGGCGCTGGAAACCGAGGACACGACCCGGAGACCGCCGAGGACGACTCCCGCGAGGGTCGGGATGAGCACGAGTGCGACCAGCCTGGATCGCACCCGCCAGTTGCGCAGCGCGAACCTGCTGCCACGCCGCCTCTCGGGGGCCTTGCGCTCCGTGGCCCCGTCCTCGTCCTGCTCTCTGGACGCCTCGGGCGTCGTCAGAGCCTGGTCGATGCCGGAGACTTCACGCGGTGATGCTGTCCTCATAGATATCCGCTGCCTCTCATCGGGCGGCCGGGTACGGAGAGGATCACGTCAAACACCTGAGGGGCGTGAGACACCGACGTGTCCATGGGGCGAGGGTTATTGGAGCACAGCTCCCTGAATTCGGCCAATGCCCCTAAGTACCTCAAATCGGACTTTTCATCCATATTTGCCTAATTCCCTCATCAACGGCTCCCCGGTCCCTGCGACGCTCAAACGACGAATTATCACCGTTACGTCTGATATGCGACATTCCATGAAGAACGGTCGTTGAGAGCCTTTATGTCCATATCGGTGGTCCGCTGCTGGGCAGCGGCCATATCCGCCAGTTCCTTCGGTGTGAGCACGTCCGCGATGTCGTCGAAACCCTCGGGCGCCCGCTCGGCGACCAACGCGATGGTCTCCTCCATGGGCAGCTCACGATGGGTGAGCACGAGCTCTGTGGTGACGGTCCTGCGCTCCTGCTCGTACGCGGCCAGTCCCGCGGCCGGATCGGCCGCGCCGGCCAGTTCCCTGGCCAGGACGCGGGCGTCCAGTACGGCCTGCGAGCCGCCGTTGGCGCCCACCGGATACATCGGGTGGGCGGCGTCTCCCAGCAGGGTGACCCGGCCCGTCCCCCACCAGGGGAGCGGGTCCTTGTCCACCATGGGGTACTCCAGGATCCGTTCCGAATCCGAGATGAGCGCGGGCACGTCCAGGTAGGGCACCCGCCAGTCGTGGAAGTGCGGAAGCACGTCCTCCAGGCGGCCGGGTCTGGACCAGTCGGCCGCCGGGACGGGGCCGGGTTCGGCGATCGCCACCTCGGCCACCCAGTTGATCAGTGATCGTCCCCGGGAGCGGGCCTCCGCCGAGATGGGGTAGACCACGAACTTGACCGTCCGGTTGGAACCCGCGACGAGCAGCGTGGCGCCGTCGAGAAAGGGGTCGCCCTCGGCCATTCCCCGCCACATCCGGATCCCGTTCCACATCAGCGGCCCGTCGCCGGGATGCAGCCGGGCGCGCACGGTCGAGTGGATGCCGTCCGCACCCACGAGGACGTCGGCCGTCTCCTTCAGGTGCTCGCCGGTCCGCACGTCGCGCAGCGCCACCGTGACCCCCGCGGTCCCGGTCTCGTCCTGCTCGAAGTCCTCCAGCGACACCCCGGTCCTGACGGCCCCGGCGCCGAGCCGCTCACGCACCGCGGCCAGAAGCAGCATCTGCAACTCGCCGCGGTGGATGGAGTACTGGGGCCATCGGTATCCCGCGAACCTTCCGCGCGGCAGCGACAGGATCGCCCCGCCGAACCTGTCCGCGTAGGTCTGGTAGGTCGTCGGGACGCCGATCTTCGCGAGCTCGTCCCCCAGGCCGAGCTCGGTCAGCTCCCTGACGGCGTGGGGCTGAAGGTTGATGCCCACCCCGAGAGGGCGCAGCTCGACGGCCGACTCCACGATCAGGCAGTCGACACCGGCGGCGTGAAGGCTCAGTGCGGTGGTGAGCCCTCCGATGCCGCCGCCGACGATCAGTACTCGCATGGCTTCCTCGTCCGCCGGGAGCTCATGTCACCCCCCGCGCGCTCAGGTGCCACCTGAGTGCCCGCTTCTCCACCGCCACGAAGACGGCGTTGAGCAGGTATCCCAGCACACCCAGAATCACGATGCCCGCCCACATCTCGGTCAGCTCGAAGCTGCGCTGGGCGCCGATGAGCAGCGAGCCGATGCCCACGGTGCTCCCGATGAGCTCGGACAGGATCATCAGGATCAGGGCGAGGCCCAGGCTGATCCGGAGACCTGCCACGATCTTGGGGGCCGCGCCGGGGATGACAACCCAGAAAAGTCTCCGGGCCCCCCGCACGCCGAAGACCTCGGCGCTGTCCAGGTGGAGCTGCTCCACCGTGCGGACGCCGTCGATGGTGTTGAGCAGCACCGGCCAGATGACTCCGGAGACGATGGTCGCCACCTGCATGGGCGTCCCGAGCTGGAACGCCGCGATGTAGAAGGAGATCAGGGTGGGCGGCGGTACGGCCCGCCCAAAGTGGATCATCGGCTCGATGTAGTCGGCCAGCTTGCGGGACAGGCCGAGCGCGACGCCGATGGCGACCCCCGCGACGCAGGCGAGTATCCAGCCGCCGAAGAGGTTGTACAGGCTGTGCCCGAAGTCGTCCAGCGCGTCCTGCGTGAGGAACAATTGGCTCGCCGGGCCGGAGAACCACAGCTCGTACATCGTGACGACGATCTCCGACGGCGGCGGGAAGTAGCTCTCCTGGATGATCCGGGTGGCCACCTCCCAGGCCGCGATCAGCACGATCACGAGCCAGAACCGGGACACCGCTCCCATGAGAAAGCCGCGCGCCGCCGTACCGGCCCGGCTCGCCGGGCGGTCCTGCCGGCCGGGGACGGGGGGCTTCGCCGTCTCGACCCGGCTCATCGTGCCGTCCTCTCGGTGCGGGCGAAGTGCCAGCGGAAGGCGCCGCGCTCCACCCGGACCAGCAGCGCGTTGACGATAAGGCCGAGCACTCCCGCCCAGACCGCGCCGGCCAGCATCACATCGGTGTTGCCTCCGGAGCTGCCGGCGTTGATGAGGAAGACGCCGAGGCCGCCCGTGCCGCCGCTCAGCAGTTCGGCGCTCACGACGACGACCAGCCCGATGCCCGCGGCGACGCGCACCCCGGTCGCCACGAACGGCGCCGCGCTGGGGAGCGAGACCCGCCAGAGCACGGCCAGGGGGCCGAATCCGAAGCTGCGCATCGCGTCCTTCGCCACGGGATCCACGTCTTGGAGTGCGTAAAGCATGTTGAGCAGGATGGGCCAGGACGCCGCGTAGAGGATCAGGGAGATCTTCATCTCGGTATCCGACCCGAACAGCAGGATCGCCAGCGGGATCAGCGCCACCGAGGGGATCGGGCGGAGGAACTCCACCACGATCCGGCTCGGTGTGCTGAGCCACGGGACGGATCCGAGCACCACGCCGACGACGACCGCCACGACGACGGCCAGGGCCAATCCGACAAGCCAGGCAAGGACCGTGTCCGCCACGCCGGCGAGGAACACGGGGTCCCCCGCCAGCGTGACGGATCGGAGCAGCACGACGGAGATCGGCGGAATGACCTCCGAGTCGATGATCCCGAGCCGGATGACCACCTCCGCCAAGGCCAGCACCGCGCAGGCTCCGATCACCCCTCGGATGACACGGGTTCTGTTCATTTGCCGGACGGGGCGGCGATGAGGTCCTGCACGTTGAGCGTCTCGGTGAGGAGGCCGTACTCGTGCATGGTGTCGGCGACCCGCTGGAGCCTGGTGGCGTTCAGCGTGGTGGGGAAGCCGCCGATGGCGAGGCTCGCGGCCGCCTCAGGCTTGATGGTGGTGTACTTCGGAATGATCGCGACCACGGTCGCCCGGTCGGCCGCCAGCTCCATGGCCTTGGTCATCGCCCTCTGGAACGCCGCCACGGTGTTGGGGTTCGCCTTGACGAACTCCGAGGTCGCCGCGTAGCCGGCGATCGGGAAGTCCGCGGTCGGGCCCTGGGAGGTGTCCCAGACGACCCGGGCGCCGATGTTCTGACCGATGAAGGTACCGAACGGCTCCACCGGCTGGATGGCGTCGGCCGTGCCGGCCTTCAGCACGCCCTCCATCTCCGGGAAGGGGAACTCCACGAAGTTCTTGTCCTCGTCGAGGTCGAAGTTGTTCGCCTTGGCGGCGACGCGGATCAGCAGCGTGGAGATGTTGCGCTTGGTGTTGACCGCGATGGTCTTGCCCTTGAGGTCCGCCACGGTCTGGATCGGGCTGTCCTTGGCGACCATGATCGTGTGCGTCTTGGGCGCGCTCTGGAAACCGTCAGAGACGATCTTCAGGTCGAGGGCGCCCTTGGCCGCGGCGCTGAAGAAGGAGACGTAGTTACCGAAGCTGACGTCCAGGTCGCCGCCCTTGAGCTTCGGGATCGCCTCCGCGCCACCGGCGAGGGTGGTCAGCTTGACGTCGAGGCCCTCGGCCTTGAACAGGCCCTTCTCCACCGCGATCTGCAGCGGGGCCGTGTCGACGACCGGGATCGTGCCGATGTTGATTGTGGTCTTCTCGAGGGTGCTCCCACCGGCGGACGCCTTGGTGGTGGTCTCCTCCGCGCCGCCGCATCCGGTGACCGCGATAAGTGACAGCGCCAGGATTCCGACGATGGACGAACGTAATTTCATGGATCCTCCAGGACCGCACAGCAAGAGAAGACCGCACAGCATGAAGAAACGATCTTCGGAAAGAGAATGGCAGGATCGTAGCGCACATACATGTCTATGAAATGACTTCTACCACTCTGGCATCAAATTTCCGATTTAGAACATTTGTCTTGATTGACGACAAAAAGGCATAAATCGGACATAGCATGACTACACACTTGACCTCCGCTAGAGTCCCCGCACATGCTCCAGCGAATCGCGCCCTAGGAATCACCTTGCTTGAGATCGCCAACCTCACCCACACCTACGGCAGTGGAGAGAAAGCGCACCGAGCCATCGACGGGCTCGAACTGAGCGTCGCAGAGGGCGAGCTTCTCTGCATTGTCGGCCCCTCAGGCTGCGGAAAGTCCACTCTGCTGCGCTCCATCGCCGGCCTCATCAAGCCGACCGGCGGCAAGATCGAAGTAGGCGGAGTCACGGTCCGGCAGACGCCCGACAACCTCGCCGTCGTCTTCCAGGACTACAGCCGTTCGCTGTTCCCCTGGATGTCGGTGGCCGACAACGTCGCCATGCCGCTGCGCCGTCGGAACATGGACCGCACGCAGCGCATGAAAGTCGCCCAGGAGGCATTGGAGCAGGTCGGCCTGCCCTCCGCCTCGGGAAAATATCCCTTCGAGCTGTCCGGCGGCATGCAGCAGCGCGTGGCGATCGCCCGGGCTCTGGCCTACCGTCCGGCCCTGATGCTGATGGACGAGCCGTTCGGTTCCGTCGACGCCCAGACCAGGGAGGACCTGGAGGATCTCGTCCTGCAGGTCAGGCGGAGTCACCAGATGACCATCGTCCTGATCACCCACGACATCGACGAGAGCGTCTACGTCGGAGACCGCGTCGTGGTGCTGTCCAAGGCGCCCTCGCGAGTCGTCGGCGACCTGCGCGTGGACCTCCCAGGTCCCCGTAACCAGATCTCCACCAGGGAGAACCCGGAGTTCGTCCGCCTGCGCGCCGAGGTCGGCCGCCTGGTCAGGGGAGTCCAGCCGGCTCCCGTGCTGTAGTCGCCTGAATTCCGACTCAGCCGGCGGCGGGCACGTATTTCCCCGAAAGCCCAGCTCACACCGTGTGCGATCGCTTCACGGACAATTTCATTGATGACGCGTTCAAAGCATGCCCACCGGTTTTACGAGGTGGGCATGCTTTCGGCTGTCACCATTGATCCCGGCCCCGCCGCCCTACGCTCCCCCTCGATCACGGCTGTTCGGCGACGAGCCGCTCGATCGTATACATCGGGGGAATCCCATCGATACGGCGGAAAATCGAATACAGCTATGAAGATCTTTATGAGAAAGATCTTCATGAGAAATAGGCTTCGCGTTCGAAACGAATTCAAATCGTCATCGAATTTTCACACCGCCGGGTCTCGGCGAGAGTGGCGGATCGGGTTTCCGTACGGCGACGCGCCGGGGGTGTGACCGCCCGTCCGGGCCTGCCACCGCTCGGCCGGACCGGGGTCCGCGCCCGCCGGCGACCGTCTTCCCTCCGCGGTGTACGGGGCTCGCGGCGTATGAGACTCGCGGCGTATGAGACTCGCGGTGTACGGGGCTCGCGGTGTACGGGGCTCGCGGCATATGAGGCTCGCGGGGCTCGCGGCGTGGGGGCCCACCGGCCGGTGTGAGGACCGCGGCGATGGGCCCACCGGTCACGGAGACCACGGTGTGGGGCCCGCCGTGGATCGGCGGGACCCAACACCGTGGGTTCAGACTCTGAGGGTGAGGACGTGCTCGACCAAGGTGATCAAGGTCGATTTCACCGCGTCGCGGGACCGGGCGTCGGTCCGTACGACAGGGATGTGCGAGGGGATCGTCAGGGCCTCCCGCACCTCCTCCTCACCGTGGGCGTGTGAGCCTCCGAAGCCGTTCAGGGCCACCACGAAAGGCAGCCCGGCCTCCTCGAAGTAGTCGATCGCCGGGAAGCTGTCGGCCAGCCGCCTGGTGTCGACGAGCACGATCGCGCCGATCGCGCCCTTCACAAGGTCGTCCCACATGAACCAGAACCGGTGCTGACCCGGCGTACCGAACAGGTACAGAATCAGATCGCGGTCCAGCGAAACCCGGCCGAAGTCCATGGCGACCGTGGTGGTCCGCTTGGTCGGAATGTGCGAGAGGTCGTCGACTCCCGCACTCGCCTCTGTCATCACCGCTTCCGTGGTCAGCGGCATGATCTCGGAGACCGCACCAACGAAGGTCGTCTTGCCGACACCGAACCCGCCGGCAACAACGATCTTCGTCGATGTCAATCCGGCGTCAGAGCCTGCGAAGCCCACTGAGCACCCTTTCAAGCAAGTTGAGATCCGGCTTTCCAGCATCCAGTTGCGGCTGGTGGAGCTGCACCAGGCCCTCGGCCGCCATATCCGCGATCAGTACACGAGTCACACCTAACGGCATGCGCAACAGTGCCGACAACTCGGCGACCGAACGCACCTGCCGTGACAACGAAATGATCGCCTGGTATTCCGTGGAGAGCGTGGACAGGTCCACGTTCGCCAACGTCGCCGAGGAAACCAGCGCCTCAAGAGCAAGCTGCATCCGGGGGGCGGTCCTTCCCCCGGTCACAGCGTACGGGCGAATCAAACGATCTCGCCCACTCTTGGCCTGAGACGTGTTGGGGGAGGCTTCCCCCGGTCCACGCCAACCCGGTGCGTCCATATCACCCCCCTATCGCTGAACCGACTGCAGCTCTGCGCGGAGCGCAGGCGTGAGCGCCTGGCCCGCACGTTCCGCCAACAGAGTCATCTGGTAGGCCACAAGGCCCATGTCACAGTCCGGCGAGGCCAGTACGGCCAGCGCGGAACCATCGCTGATCGACATGGTCAGCAGAAGACCTCGCTGCATCTCGATGACCGTCTGCGCCACAGGGCCGCCCTCGAAGACCCGGGAGGCTCCCTGGGTCAGGCTGATCAGACCGGCCGTGATCGCGGCGAGCTGGTCGGCGCGATCCCTCGGGAAGCCCTGCGAGTAGGCCAGCGGAAGGCCGTCCGCGGAGACGATCACCGCGTGCGCCACCCCCGGCATCTCCTTGACGAACTCGGTGATCAGCCAGTTGAAGCCGCGGGCGGCCTGACTGAGTTGGTTGTTCACTGGTTCTCTCCCTCGACGGCATTGGACCGCTGGCTCATCTCAGCGCGGCCCTGCCGTACGCCTTGCTGGAAACTGGACAGACGACTGCGCACCCGTTCCGCGGAGATCGGCGGCATCGGGGCGGCCGGTGCCGCCGGCGCCGCGGAGGCGGCCCCGGGAACGAGGTTCGCCTTCGGCACACGCCTGGGCAGACCGGCTCCGGTCATCCCGCCCTCAGCGGGCTTCTTGGCGGCTTCGGCGGCCGCCCAGCCCTGATCCGCGGGGGTGCTCCACGGCTGCCTGCCGACGGGCGGCGCGGCGGGCCTGGACTGTGGTGTCTGCTGGGACTGCTGCGGCCTCTGTGGCAGTGGCTGAGAACCTTCCTGGGACGGAGCGACCCGATGACCTTGGAGGCCCTGAGCGCCGTTTTGAGGGGATGTGGGGGCCTGCCGATCTTCCAGACCGCGCAGCCCCTGCCGCCGGATCCGGGAATCCAGCGGCCGGGGAGCGGCCTCGGTCACGGGCTCCGCGGGCGCGGGATCGAGCGGGTCGGCTTCGGAGTCGGGTCCGACGGAGTCGCTGCTGCGGAACCAGTCGGATCCCACCGCCGCGAAGATCGGCAGGAACTCGTTCGGCTCCGCGTCCAGCGCCGACGCCTCGACCGCGGGCATGGTCTGGGTGTCCTCCGCCAGGTCCGGCCGCTGCTGCGTCCACGGATCGGGCCTGGGGATCTCGGGCCGCGAGAGCGACTGCGAGGTCGACGAGAAGGGGGAAGACCACAGGTCCTCCACCTCGGAGGCGGACACCACCGGCGCCGACCAGAGGTTGCCCGACGCCTGCGACGGAACCGCCGGCTGGGGCGGCTGTGCCCCGCGGGCCGGGGGGCTCCCGAACGGATCCGGGTGGTTCGGCGGGGCGCCGAACGAGTCGAGGTTGCCCGACGCCGCGTTGAACGAGTCGAGGTTGCCCGACGCGGAGTTGAACATGCTCGGGGTGCCCGACGCCGCGTTGAACGAGTCGAGGTTGCCCGACGCGGAGTTGAACATGCTCGGGGTGCCCGACGCCGCGTTGAACGAGTCGAGGTTGCCCGACATGGAGTTGAACATGCTCGGGGTGCTCGGCGCGGAGCCGAAGCGGCCCTGCCCGCCCGGCGCGGAGCCGAGCGAGGCCGGGTTCGCCTGGCCACCGAACGCCCCGGACGGCCCGGCCTGCCCGGCCGTCGCCGACTCGGGCTGGGCCACCACCTGCACCGGGAGAAGGACGACGGCGCTCAGACCGCCGGTCTCCGGACGCCGTAGCTGGACCCTGATGCCGTGGCGCATGGCCAGGCGGCCGACCACGAACAGGCCCATCCGGCGGGAGACCGACAGGTCCACCGCGGGAGGCTCGGCCAGACGGCGGTTGGCCTCGGCCAGCTCCTCCTCGCTCATGCCGATGCCCGAGTCCGTGACCGCCAGGATGACGGCCCCCATCTCGTTGCCGTTGCTGGTCACCGTGATCTTGGTGTCCTGCGGCGAGAAGAAGATCGCGTTCTCGACGAGCTCCGCGATCAGGTGGACGATGTCGTTGACGGCCTGGCCGATGACCATGACGCCGGACTCGACCCGGAGGGTCACCCGCTCGTAGTTCTCGACCTCCGACAGCGAGGCGCGGACGACGTCGCTGAGCGGGACCGGCTCACTCCACCGGCGGCTCTGCTCCTGACCGGCGAGGACCAGGAGGTTCTCGGAGTTACGGCGCATGCGGGTGGCCAGGTGGTCCAGCTTGAAGAGGCTGCCCAGCCGCGCGTCGTCCTGCTCGCCCTGCTCCAGGTCGTCGATGAGGTCGATCTGCCGCTCCACGAGCGACTGGGTGCGCCGGGAGAGGTTGACGAACATCGCGTTGACGTTGCTCCGCAGCCGGGCCTCGTCGCCCGCCAGCCGGATCGCCTCGCGGTGGACCTCGTCGAAGGCCCGGGCGACTTCCCCGATCTCGTCGCGGGAGGCCACTCCGATGGAGGGCACCTCGACGTGCGGAGCGAGGTCGCCGGACTCCCGCAGCACGCGGACGGTCTCGGGCAGCCGGGTGTCGGCCACCTCGAGCGCCTCGCTCCGCAGCCTGCGCAGCGGCCGGACCAGCGTGCCGGCCACCCAGGCGGTGATCAGCAGGATCAGTACCAGCAGGACCAGGATCGCGGCGCCGGAGATGAAGGCGCTGCGCTGTTCGGCGCTCTCCATCTCCTGGCTGCGGGCGACCACGGCGGCGGCGAGGCCGCGCTCGACGGTCCGCATGCCGTCCACCATCGCGGTGGAGGAGTCGTACCATTCGACGATCCCGAGCCTGGCCAGCGGTTTGTTCTCACGCATGCGAGACATGACCAGGGCACGCATGGCGTCGGCCCTGTCGACCTTCGGGCCGCTGACCGTGTCGCGGAAGCGCTTGATGTCACTGCTCGTGGCGGTCGCCTGGAAGGCGGCCAGCTCGCTCTCCTGGCTCTTGTAGGCCCCGAGGAAGTCGGCCGGGTCGTCGAAGTCGAACTTCCGCTGGATCAGGCCGACGAGCAGGATGCCCCGCTCCCTGGCGACCTGTTCCTTGGCCCGGGTCAGCGCGCCGAGCGCGAGCGCGTCACCGATGAGACGTTCGTCGCCTCCGCTGCGGCCCAGGTCGTCGTGGAGGGTGATGAAGTCGGCGATCATCCGCGAGTACATGCCCAGGGCCGCACGCGGGAGGACGTTGCTACCGGTGATCAGCTTTCGCAGGCCGGGGAGACCGTCCAGCCAGCGGCGCACCTGGGAGGTCTCGGTGAGAACGCGGGCCGTCTGGGCTTTGTCGAGGCCGCCGATGGCGGCCACGATCTGCTTACTGGTCTGGTCGACCGTCTCCTGCTGCTGCTTGACCTGCTTGAACCGGGTGGTGTTGCGATTGGTGGCGAGGTACCAGGCGGTGAGGTCGCGCTCCTCGGCCATCTCCTGGGAGAGGGTGCCGAGCTTCTCGACGAGCGAGGCCACCTCGGTCATCCTGCCGTACTCGGCGGCCGTGGACAGTGAGGCGGTGAGCTGAAGGCCGGACAGCAGGACGGCCGCCGCGGTCGGGAGCAGGATCAGCGCGACCAGACGGGGACGCACGCGCCAGTTCGCCGGCAGGAGTCGACTACCCACCCCTGCCGCGCGGTGGCTCCGGCGGTCTTGTGTCATCACTGGCCTACGTAGCCCCTCGACAGTTCTGGAAGCGGCGGAAGCAATTTGAGCACATCCTTTATGTCACTTCGAATGGAGTAAATGCCGACTAATATCCACAAAAGGGACTTTTGGTGCCAAAAATCAGGCGGGCCGGAATGAGTCCCTGGCCTCCGGAGCCTGGTGTTTGATCATCAGATGACGGGTCACCGAGTACTCCTGGACCGCCTCCTGGCTCATGTCCTTGCCGAAGCCGCTTCCCTTGACCCCGCCGTGCGGCGCCTCCGAGGCGATGGGCAGGTGGTCGTTGACCCAGGTCACCCCCACATCCAGCCGGTGGGAGACGCGAAGCGCCCTGGCCACGTCCGTGGACCAGACCGAGGAGGCCAGTCCGTAGGGAGTGTCGTTGGCCAGCCGCACCGCCTCGTCCTCGCCGTCGAACGGCAGGGCCACCAGCACCGGGCCGAACAACTCGCCCTGAACGATCTCGCTGTCCTGGCGGGCGTCGGCGATCAGCGTCGGCGGGTAGTAGAAGCCCGGCCCGCTTCGCGGGGCGCCGCCGCAGAGGACGGAGGCGCCGGAGCGCTCGACGAAGCCGTGCACGCGGTCCCGGTGACCCGCGGAGATCAGCGGACCGATGTCGGTGGCCGGATCCCAGGGGTCGCCCACCTTGACCTGCTCCAGCGTCGCGCGAAGCGCCTCGACCGCCTCGCCGTACACCTCGCGGGAGATGTAGACGCGGGTCGCGGCCGTGCAGTCCTGACCCGTGTTGTAGGTGGCGCCCATCGCCACGCCCCTGGCCATCTCGGCCAGGTCCGCGTCGCCGAAGACCAGGGCGGGAGCCTTGCCGCCGAGTTCCAGGTGAACCCGCTTCAGGGAGCCGGCGGCCCCGCGCATGACGGCGCGGCCGGTCGCGGTGGAGCCCGTGACGCTCACCATGTCGACGCCGGGGTCACCGACCAGGGCCTCCCCCACCTCCGCGTCGCCGAGCACCACCTGAAGCAGGCCCTCGGGCGCTCCGGCGCGGGCGAACAGCTCGGCCATCCTGAGCGTGGTGCCCGGCGTCTGCGGCGCGGGCTTGATGACCACCGCGTTGCCCGCCGCGAGGGCGGGCCCCACCTTCCACACGGCCATGACGAGGGGGAAGTTCCACGGGGCGATCGACCCGACGACGCCGACCGGGCGGCGGACCAGCACCGAGGTGTAGCCGGAGCTGAGCACCCCCGCCCCGGTGCCGTCCAGAGAACGGGCCGCCCCGGCGAAGAAGCGAAGGTTGTCGGCCGCGAACGGCAGCTCTCCGTCGCGGAACACCGTCGCCGGCTTGCCCGTCTCGGTGACCTCCAGCCGGGTGAGCTCCTCGGCGTCCTCTTCGAGGAGGTCCGCGAAGCGGAGCATCACCTTGGCCCGCTCGGCCGGGGTCGCCCCGCTCCACTCCTCGAAGGCCGCGCGAGCCCGGCGTACGGCGGCCGCCACCCCGTCGAGCGGGGTGTCCGACACCTCCCGCAGGAGTTCGCCGGTCGCCGGATTGATCAACTTGCCCATGGAACGTCCCCCATCGTGGTGGTGCGGAGAATCTCTTAGGCGCCGGCCTGTTCGATCAGGTCCGCCGCCTTGCGCAGGCCGTCACGCCGGCGGATCTCCTCGCCCGCGGCGGCCAGGCGCTCGCGGAGCCCGGTGTCGCCGAGCAGCCGCTCCAGCGCGCCGGTCAGCTCGGAGTCGGTGAACTCGTAGGTGGCCAGGCGCACGCCGTAGCCCAGCTCGTGGACGCGCTGCGCGTTGTCGTACTGGTCCCAGAACAGGGGCAGCAGGATCATCGGCTTGCCGAAGTGCAGCGCCTCGGTGGTGGTGTTGTTCCCACCGTGCGTGATGACCAGATCGACCAGCGGAATGATCTTAGTCTGCGGCACGAACTCGGCGCCCCACATGTTGTCGGCGAGCTTGATCTCGTCGTGCAGCGGGCCCTTGGAGACGATGAAACGGTGCGGGGTGGTGGCCAGCACGTCGATGACCCGCTGCATCAGGGAGACGTCCGCCGAACCGAGCGAGCCGAGCGAGAAGTAGACCAGCGCGCCGTCCTTGCCGGCCAGCGACGCGGGGATCTCGAAGGCGCCGTCGGTCTCGCGGACCGAGGAGTCCAGGCGGTGCCAGGAGGCGGGCAGCGGCCGGGCGTCGGTGTAGTCCACGATCTCGGGGAAGACGTAGAGGTTCACGTCTCCCTCGTGGATGAAGTCCAGGTCCGGCAGCGGCTCGGCGCCCTGGGCGACGACCCACTCGTTGAAGGCGGTCCAGATCTCACGGTGGGTGCGGTCGTACTCCGCGCGGAAGCCGTCCCACTCCGAGCGGTCGTCGGCGGGCAGGCCGGAGAAGACCGGCGCGACGTTCTCCCCGCGCACCTCCAGCGGGTTGCAGGAGACGATGCGGACGAACGGCTTTCCCGCCGTCAGCAGCGCCGGGAAAGTGATGACGTTGTCCTCGACGATGACGTCGGGCTGAACGCGCTCGATAATCGCCTTCAACTGCGGTTCGCAGTACTTCACGCCGTCGATAAGCGCGTCCCAGATCGGCTTGGTCACCGTTTCAAGCTGCACCTGAGTTGATTTGCGGTATTCGGGGGCGGTGTCCCGGATGAAATCCTTCCAGAACTGTCCCGCGTCCTGCTCCTCCTCGGACGGCGGAGCGAGATCGACCAGGTCCTCCTCGAAGCCCAGGGCCTCCAGCTTCCCCTTCCAGGAGGATTCGGCGGCGAAGACGACGCGGTGTCCGCGCCTGCGCAGAATGTCACCGATGCCGATGCAGTTGTTCGTCGGCCCGTAGGCACTCTCCGGCATGAACAGAATCGTGAGAGACACCACGCCTCCTAGCGTCTGGGTTGTTGGCTTTTGAAGTTTGAAGAGCAATTCAAATTTCTAACTAGCAAAACCGGCTGAAAACGGTCACTATGGACCCCGGCACAACAAGTGGTTTTCTACGAGCGAGGAATTATGACGCGCAAGGGGCGGGCGGACCGACGTCTGGATCTCATCGCGGCCGCGCACCGGGCGATCGTCCGGCACGGCACTGAGGGAGTTCACCTCAACCATGTCGCCGAGGAGGCGGGACTGACCTCCGGGGCCGTCCTCTACCACTATCCTCGCCTCAGCGAACTGCTGGTCGACGCCCACCATGCCGGGATGGAACGTTTTTACGAGCAGCGTCTCAAGCGGATCGGCGGCATGCGCGACCCCGCCGAGAAGCTCGTCGTGACCATCCGCTCGGGTCTGCCGCACGGCCCGGACGACCCGGACGTGCGGCTGCTCAACGAGCTCGGCGGAGCCGCGGCCCGCAACAGGATGTACGCACTGCTGCTCACCACCCTCTACGACCGCCAGGTCTCGCTCTACCAGAGCATCCTGGACACCGGGGCGGCGCTGGGGACCTTCACGCTGACCGGTGACGCGCTGGTCATCGCCCGCAACCTGGTCGCGCTCGAGGATGCGTACGGTTACCGCATAACGGCCCGCCACCCGGTGATCGGCCCGGAGGAGGCGGTCGAACTGATCCTGGCCTACGCCAGGATCGCGACCGGCAACCCGCTCAAGGCGAACAACCCGCTCAAGACGTCTCACTGAGGGATCAGCACTCCGTCCCCCGCCGACCAGGAGAGGGCCACCGGAGATCCCGCCTGGACCTGGGTGGCCCCCTGGGTGGCCACCAGGACCGGTGCCGGACGCCCTGTCACCTGGACCGAGACGTGTGAGACACCGCCGTAGAAGCTGACGTCGACGACCTCTCCCCGCAGCACGCCCTGGCCGTCCAGCCTGAGCCGCTCCGGCCGTACGGCGAGCAGCGCGGGCGTCCCGTCGGGCAGGGTCGACGTTCCGGGCAGCACCCCGAGCCCCTCGCTGGCCAGGCCGACCGAGCAGGCCCTGCCCTCGAAGAGGTTGTTGGCGCCCACGAAGCCGGCGACGAACGGGGTGCGCGGGCGCTCGTACAGCTCCACCGGCGCGTCCACCTGCTGGACCCTGCCCTCGCTGAAGACCGCGATCCGGTCGGCCAGCGACATGGCCTCCTCCTGGTCGTGGGTGACCACGACGAAGGTGATGCCGACCTCGGTCTGGAGCCGTTTGAGCTCCAGTTGCATCTCCGCGCGCACCTTCTTGTCCAGAGCCGACAGAGGCTCGTCCAGCAGCAGCAGGCGCGGCCGCTTCACGATCGCGCGGGCCAGCGCGACCCGCTGCCGCTGGCCGCCGGAGAGCTGCTGCGGCTTGCGGCCGGCCATCTTCTCCAGCCCGACCTTCTCCAGGACCTCGCCCACCCGGCGGCGGATCTCCGCCCCCGCCAGCTTCTCCCTCTCCAGGCCGTAGGCGACGTTCTTCGCCACGGTCATGTGCGGGAACAGCGCGTACGACTGGAACATGAGGTTGACCGGCCGGCGGTGCGCGGCCTGGCCGAGCAGGTCCTCGCCGTCCAGCGTGACGGTGCCCCCGTCGGGGAACTCGAAGCCGGCCAGGATTCTCAGGAGTGTCGTCTTGCCGCAGCCGCTGGGACCGAGCAGCGCGAAGAACTCGCCCTGCCGGATCTCCAGGGAGACCTCCGACAACGCCGTGACGTCGCCGAAGCGGCGGCTGACATCTGTGATCTGCAGCATCAGGACAGGGACTCCGTCAGTCGGGTCATCCGCTGCGCCGCGATCACCACGGTGAAGCTCACGGCGAGCAGCAGTGTGGCCAGCGCGTTGATCTCCGGGGTGACCCCGAATCGGACCATTGAGTAGATGACCATGGGCAGGGTGGGCTCAAGGGGCGCGGCGGTGAAGGACGCGATCACGAACTCGTCGATGGAGAGCGTGAACACCAGCAGCGCGCCCGCCGCGATGCCCGGCGCGAGCTGGGGCAGCGTGATACGCATGAACGTGGTGAACGGCGTCGCGCCCAGGTCTCTGGACGCCTCCTCCAGGGAGGTGTCGCCGTGGGCGGCGAGCCGGGTCCGGACCACCGCGGTCACGAACGCCATGCCGAACACCGCGTGGGCCAGCAGCACCGAGTACAGGCCGAGGGTCAGCTTGATCGTGGCGTAGAAGACGAGCAGGCCGATGCCCAGGACCAGGTCGGGAAGGATGGCCGGCATCACGCTGATCGCGTCCAGCACCCGCGACCTGCTGTGGCGGGCCAGGCCCACGGCCAGCATGGTGCCGAGCACCGTGGCCAGCACCGTGGACCCCACCGCCACGATCAACGTGTTGACCAGGCCCTGCTGGATGGTGCCGTCCGAGGCGAGCTCGCCGTACCACTTCAGGCTGAAGCCGCCGAAGGTGTAGGGCGAGTCGTCGGAGTTGAACGACATCACGACGAGGACCACGATCGGCGTGTACAGGAAGACGTAGGTCAGCCAGAAGGGGACGTACATCAGGCGGGGTCTACGCACGGCGGGCACTCCAGGCCTGCAGGAGGAGCAGGACGATCAGCACGGCGATCAACGCCAGCGAGAGTGCCGCCCCGAACGGCCAGTCGCGCGCCGTGAGGAACTGGTCTCTGATCAGGTTGCCGACCATGATCGAACGGCCGCCGCCGAGCAGCTCGGGGACGACGAAGTTGCCGAAACTCGGCACGAAGACGAACAGCGACCCGGTGATCACACCCGGCAGGGTCAGCGGCAGGGTCACGGAGAGGAACGTGCGGGCGGGCCTGGCGCCGAGATTGGCCGAGGCCTCGCGGAGCTGCGGGTCCAGCTTCTCGATCGCCGCGTAGAGGGGCAGCACCATCAGCGGAAGGTAGGAGTAGATCAGGCCGGTGACGATGGTGCCCTGGTTGTAGAGCAGCTCCAGCGGCTTGTCGATCAGCCCCAGCTTCATGAGCGTGGAGTTCACCAGGCCGGGGCCGCTGAGCAGGACGATCCAGGCGTAGATCCGGACCAGGAAGTTGGTCCAGAACGGCAGCACGATCGCGACCAGGGCGATCGTCTTCCACTTCCGGGGAAGCTGCGCGATCAGGTACGCCGTCGGATAGCCGACCAGCAGGGCGATCACCGTGGTGATCGTGGCTATCTTCAGCGAGTCGAGCAGGACGTCGAGGTAGAGCGGGTCGATCAGACGGGTGAAGTTCTCCCCGGTCAGCTCGTAGACGATGCCGCCGAAGCGGCCCCTGCGAAAGACGGTGAAGCTGAGCAGCAGCGCGAGCGGGACCAGCAGGAGAACGATCAGGTAGATCAGGCCCGGGCCCAGGAAGACGATCCTTCCCAGGGCACGAGACCGGCGCACCTGTGATCTCACAGACGCGCCGGAACCGGTGGAACGTGCCACTACTGCGCCTTGACCTCGGTGGCAAGACGGGTGAACTTCGCCGAGTCCTCGCCGAGGTCGATGATGGACTCACCCGCGAGCAGCTGCGAGGGGGTCATCTGGAGCGGGGCGTTGGCGGTCTTGATCGCGGGGTCGATGGAGTCCATCGCCGCCTTGTTCGGGACCTTGTAGAGGATCGTCTCCGCGGCCCAGCCGTGGATCTCCGGGTCCAGGATGTAGTTGATGAACGCGTGGGCGGCCTCCTTGTGCTTGGAGGACTTCAGCACGACCATCGTGTCCACCCAGAGGTCGCTGCCTTCCTTCGGCACCACGAACTTGATGTTCTTCTCGGTGGTCGGGCACCAGCCGTCCCACGCCTCGACCATCACGGCCTCGCCGCTCTTGAGCTTGTCGCCGAAGGTGGTGTCGTCGTAGCCGAGCAGCTTCGGCTTGGCCTCCAGCAGCTTCGCCTTGACCTTGGCGATCTCGTCGTCGCTCCTGGTGTTGACCGAGTAGCCGAGTGCCTTGATGGCGGGCAGGGCCAGCCAGCGCTCGGTGGTCATCATCGTGACCTTCTTCAGGGCCTCGGCCGGCGGGTCGAGGATGTCGTTCCAGCTCGTCGGCGGGGTCTTCACCAGGTCGGTGCGGTAGCAGATGCCCGTGGTGCCCCACGTGTAGGGAACCGAGAAGACGTTGCCCTTGTCGTAGGCGAGCTCCTTGGCCTCGGGGTAGAGGTTCGCGAGGTTCGGGATGAGCTCGGGGTGGATCGGCTCCAGCAGGCCGGCCTCGTTGAGCGCCTGGGCGTACTGGCCGGAGACGAACGCCACGTCGAAACCGGTATCGGAGCCCGCGGTCAGCTTCGCCATGATCACTTCGTTGGTGTCGTGAAGCGCGACCTTCACGTCCATCCCGAGCTTGGCCTTGACCCTCGCCGGGAGGTCCTCCGGGGTGTAGCCGGGCCAGACCGAGATGGCCATGCTCTGCTTGGAAATGTCCGCGTTCGGGTTGAGCTGCGCGGAGGAGGCAGCGGGAACGGCGGCAGTGGAGTCCGCGGCCTCCCCGCCGCAGGCCGAGGCTGCGAGCGCAAGCCCGGCCACCAGGACGGCAACCGGAAAACGACGGGTGTACCGGATACGGGACACGACCGCATACTCCTTCAGAATTCAGTGTAAGTGGGGGCAGACTGGTCGCAGTAGACACGGCAGACCAAAGCAGGAGTGTTGCAGTCAAGAATAACTTGAGCAAGACTTTTCATGACACCGCCCCTGGAAAGCCTGGTTTTTTTGGTGAATCGATGTTCAATATGGGACCGGCTCGACACGGTCCCGGAGGCGGGCGACGGACGAACGAGCGAACTCATAACAGCTTTGACCTGCGCTGTTTCCGAACCATTCATCGTTCGTCTCTTCAATCCGCTTCCCGGACCGAATCCTGCCGGTTTCTCAAGTGGTACTCAAATGTCATCGAATCGTCAGGATGAGCCCGCCGGTGAGCGCGGGTTCGACGTGGACCAGACCAACCACTCGGTGGTCGTCGGCGAGAGCGTGGTCGTCAAGTGGCTCACCCCGCCCGCCCCGCTCCCCCAGCCGACCCCGGACATGTTCGCCCACCTGACCTCGGTCGGCTTCACCGCGACGGCCACGCCGTACGCGGCCGTGTCCCGGCGCCGGGACGACGGTGACGGTGAGCTGCTGCTCGCCCTGGTCACCGCCTACCTCCCCGAGGCCGTGGACGGCTGGGAGTGGTGCGTGGACGAGGCCGTCTCCGGCGGCACGGCCTTCGCCGCCGACCTGGGCGTCCTCGCCGCCGACCTGCACGCGGCGTTGGCCACCCCGTCCGCGACCTTTCCCGATCCCGTACGGCACGCGCCGCCCGGACAGGGACAGCATGGCACCGGGCCGGTGAACCCCTGGTTCGCCCGGGCCGAAGAGGCGGTGAACACGGCGCTCGCGCTGACCGGCGGCGACGACGGCGCCTGGCTCTCCACCCACGCCGGCGCGCTCCGCGCGGAGATCGCCCCGCTGGCCCCGGCCGGAGCCACCCCGCTGATCCGCATCCACGGCGACCTGCACGTGGGCCAGACGCTCCGCTGGCGGGACGGCTACGCGGTGATCGACTTTGACGGCAATCCGACCGTCGTCGGCGCGGAGCCCTTCCAGCCCGCCGCCCGCGACCTCGCCCAGCTCACCACCAGCCTCGAACACGTCGGCCAGGTCGCCGTCAAGCGCCGCGACGCCGACCCCCTCGTGATCGCCGGATGGGCCGCCGCCGCCCGCGCCGCCCTGGAGTCCGCCTATCTCGGCCGCCTGACCGAGCTCGGCCACGCCGCCCTGCTGGACCGTTCCCTGCTGCGCCCGTTCGAGATCGAGCAGGAGTGCCGCGAGCTCATCTACGCCGCCCGCCACCTCCCCCGCTGGCGTTATGCCCCGATGGGCGTCCTACGGTCGTGGTATCGATGACCCGACGTCAGAAGGAGCACGTGTGAACCCCGAGCTGTACCTCGCCGACCTGGAGGCCAAGCCCGCCGCGCTGGCCTCACTGGCGAGCACCCTGGAGGCCGGCGACCCGTTCGACGGGATCCCGGCCGGCATCCGGCGGGTGGTCCTCCTCGGCATGGGCAGCTCCCGGTACGCCGCCCAGGTGGCCGCCTCACGCCTGCGGGCGGCGGGCGTGGACGCCGCGGCCGAATACGCCTCGGCCTCCCTGTCCTACCCGGCGAGCCCGGACACCCTGGTCGTCGCGATCTCCGCCACCGGCGGCAGCCGGGAGACCCTGGACGCCGTGGCCCGCCACCGCGGCCGGTCCTTCGTGCTCGCCCTGACCAACAAGCCCGGCTCCGCGATCACCGAGGGCGCCGACCTGGTGGTCCCCATGGTCGCGGGCGAGGAGCGCGGCGGCGTGTCCTGCCGGACCTTCCAGCACACCATCGGCCTGCTCCTGGCCCTGCGGAACCGCCTCACCGCCGTCCGCGGCGACGCCGGCTCCGTTCTGGACGTGCCCGGCCTGCTGCGCCGTACGGCCGAGGCCACGACCGACCTGCTGGAGCGCCGCGACGAGTGGCTGGAGCCGGCGATGAGCCTGCTCGACGGGCCTGACGGCGTCTACACGATCGCCCCCGCCGAACGCCTGTCCTCCGCCGAGCAGTCAGCCCTGATGTTCCGCGAGGGTCCCCGCCGGGCGGCCGACGCGTGCGAGACCGGCGACTGGTCCCACGTGGACGTCTACCTGACCAAAACCCTCGACTACCGGGCCATCCTGTTCCCCGGTTCCCCCTACGACGACCAGGCCATGGAGTGGATCCGCGAGCGCGGTTCCACCGTCCTCACCGTCGGCGGCGAGCTCCCCGGCGCCAAGGGCTCCGTCCGCTACCGCCACGACGACGATCCTCACGTCGCGCTCCTGACCGAGACGTTGGTGGCCGAGCTCGTCGCCGCCCGGTGGTGGCTCGCCGGACAGTCCGCTCTCACCTGAGCGGGGCCGGGCGGACGCGCCCGCACGACCCGGCCCGGTCCGGGCACCGGCGGCCTCGGCGCGACGGGCCGGACCGGGAGATCAGAGGCGATGAAGCCCGCCGAGGACGCGTTCGAGGAGCTCGGGCCCCGGGCCTCCCTCTTCGATCTGGGGCCGGTGGACCCGCAGGAGACCTTCGGACTCCATGTCCGAGATCAGGACGCGCGCGACCCCGAGAGGGGTGCCGAGGAGGGCGGATATCTCCGCGACGGAGCGGATCCGACGGCAGAGATCACTGATGACCCGGTATTCGCGGATGTAGGACAGGCCGAGCTGCTCGGAGGTCGTGGAGGAGACCAGCGCCTCCACGGCGAGCCCGGTGCGCGGCGCGGTCCGCCCCCGGCTGACGGTGTACATCCGCACCAGCGAGCTCTCCTCCTCGGGAGGCTCTCCGTACGCCGAGCCGTACGCGAGGGGCACGTCCTGCTGCGAGCTGTACGTCGGAGGCTCGGCCCACGGGTCGCTGCGGGAGGGTACGGCCGGTGCGCCGTACCGGGGAGGTTCCTCCCGCGACGGGCCGTGACCGTTCCGGAACCCCTGCCGATCGTCCTGGTGTTCGCCCCGCACGGTTTCAGGTCTCCCGGTTCGGGAGCTCGTTGCGGGCCTTGCGCACGCCCTCCTGGAAGCTCGCCAACCGGTCTCGGACCTTCTCGGCCGAGACGGATGCCGCGGGCGGCGGGGACTGGGCGCCCGGGCTCACCGAGCCGGGGACCAGATTGCCCTTGGGAGTCCGTTTGGGCAGGCCCGAGGTGGTCGTCCCGCCGAGGGCGGGGGCACTCGCCGCCTGGGCCGCCCGCCAGCCGGGGTCGCCGGGGGACGACCACGACCCGGGCGCGGCTCCGGACTTCGCGGAAGCGGCCCGGTCCGGTCCTTCGGCGGGGGTCTCGGCGGAGCCGGGGGTGGCGGCGCGGAACCAGGCCGACTCCACCGAGGCGAAGATCGGCAAGAAATCGGTCTCCGGATCCGGCGGCGACGTTCCCGCCTTCGGCGCCGGCCCGAGGCCGTTCACCTCGGGGGGGCTCGGCCGACGGTCGAACGGGCCGGGCGGCGGCTGGAGGAACCGGTTGCCCTCCCGCTCCGCCGGGGGGTTCCACACGCTCGGCTCCTCCATCGCCGGAGGCCAGGTCCGCGCGGGTACGGCGGGCGTCTCCGGCGCGAACGGCGCGGCCAGGACGGAACCCGCGCGAGACGGGCCGCCGAACCCCGCGGGCACGGCGTCGGGAACGGGAACGGAGGCGGGGAGAGGGGCGAGGAGGTGCTCGGGAAGGACGATCATGGCGTTCAGCCCGGTTTCCTGGGGGCGGAGCTGGACGCGGATGCCGTGTTTGAGCGCGAGGCGGCCGACCACGAACAGGCCCATGCGGCGGGCGACCGAGGCGTCGGCGGTCTGGGGGTCGGCCAGACGCCGGTTCGCCTGGGAGAGCTCGTCGGGCGTCATGCCGATGCCCTGGTCGGACACCGAGATCATCACACCGCCGCCGTCGATGCGGCTGCTGGACACCACGACCTCGTGCTCCCTGGACGAGAACGAGACCGCGTTCTCCACCAGCTCCGCGAGCAGATGCACCACGTCGCTCACCGCCGGGCCCGCCACGGCGACCTCGGAGTTGACCCGGGTCACCACCCGTTCGTAGTCCTCCACCTCCGACAGCGAGGCCCGGACCACGTCCATCAGCTCGACCGGCTGCCGCCAGCGCCGCACCACCTCCTGACCGGCCAGGACGAGGAGGTTCTCGCTGTTGCGGCGCATTCGGGTGGCCAGGTGGTCGAGCTTGAACAGGTCGGCCAGGCGCTGGTCGTCGCGCTCACCGCGCTCCAGCCGCTCGACCAGGGTGAGCTGGCGCTCCACCAGGGTCTGGCTCCGGCGGGAGAGGTTGACGAACATCGCGTTGACCGTATTGCGCAGCCTGGCCTCGTCGCTCGCCAGCCGCACCGCCTCCCGGTGAACCTCGTCGAACGCCCGCGCGACCTCGCCGATCTCGTCGCGGGAGGTGACCCCGATCGACGGCACGTCGGCGACGACCTCACCGTCGCGCGACTCACGCACCTGCTGGACGTACGCCGGCAGCCGTTCACCGGCGACCTCCAGCGCCTCGCTGCGCAGCCGCCGCAGCGGCCCGACCAGCGAGCGCACCACCCCTGTAGTGATCAGCAGCACGATCAGCAGCAGGCCCGCGACCGCCGCGGCGACCAGGAGGGCACGGATCTGTTCGGCGTTCCCGAGCTCCTCACTCCGCACGACGATGTCCTGGGCGTATCGCTTCTCGACCTCGCGCATCCGGTCGATCGTCACCGACGCGGCGTCGAACCACTCCCTGGCGTCATCTTCCTTCGCCGGGTCCAGTCCCTTCAGCGAGGCGCCGGAGGCCGCGCGGAGCAGGACCAGTTCCCGGAGGAGCTCGGCCCGGCCGGCGGTCGTGCCGTTGACGGTCTCCTCGAAGAGACGGCGGTCCTCGCCTTCGGCGTCGGCGGCCAGGGTCCTGCGCTCGTTGCGCTCGGTGGAGAGCGCGCCGAGGAACGCCTCCATCTGGCGCTGCTCGAACCGCCCCGCGACCATCACCACCGTGAGCAGCGCCCGCTGGAGCGAGAGCGCCTCCTTGGCCCGGACGAGCGCGTCCAGTGTCAGCGCCTTGCCCAGGAGCGCGTCGTCGGCGCTGCCCTTGCCGAGCTCGTCATGGAGGGAGAGCAGGTCGGCGATCATCAGTGAGTAGGCGTCGACGGCGGCGTCGGGAAGGAGCCCCGACTTCAGCGCCCGCTCCCGCAGGGGCGCGAGATCGTCCAGCCGGGTGAGGCCGGTCTCGACCTCGTCCCCGGCGCGGCCGCTCAGCGTGTCCTTGAGCAGGGCGCCGCCGTCGCGGACGTGCTTCGCCGCGTCGTCCACCGCGTCCATCCGGTCGTTCACGCCGTCCACGCCGTCGTCCGGGCGGCCGAGGGCGATGAACCAGGCCATGTGGTCGCGCTCCGCGGCCAGCTCGTGGGTGAGCGCGCCGACGTTGCCGGAAAGCCTGGCGAGGTCGTTGACCCGTTGGTAGTCGGTGGCGGCGCTCATGGAGGCGAACACCTGGACCCCGCCGAGCAGCACCGCGGCGACGGTGGGCACCAGAATCAGCGCGACGAGTCTGGAACGCACTCGCCAGTTCCGCAGCCGCAGACTGTCACCCGAAAATCGGATCTTGTGTGTGCTCACCGAACGCTGCCTCTCGGTGGATGAACCTCCTGGCCGGACTTCCCATGACTCTGGGCAATTCGAGCACATCTCAACCCTTGAGGCCAATGGAACGCAGCCCAAACAAATGTCTGGTTCATTGGACGATGAGGGCAAAATCTGGAGCTCCAACCAGGAATCTAGACTCCTGATTTGGGCGTCTTAATACCCTTATCGGGCATTTATCAATCTTATATGACCGTTTACATCGTTCCATAATGAGCGGGCAGCGGTCGGACGACAATGCGACGAAGGCTCGGCGACCTCCAAAAGATCAAGGCGTCGCCGCTTGCGACCCCTCCGCCATGTCTTGCCCTCTACGTCCTCGACGGCCCCTCCGGCGCTCCGCCTGAGAGACCTCCCCCGCACCGCGCGGGCGCACCCGGCGGACGTCGTCGCCGAGGGCCGGGACGGCGAGGCGGAGCTACGTCGAGGAGAAGAAGGTCGCGATCTTCGCCGGAAGAAATGGAAACAAAGACGCTCTCGGGTGGCACGTCCCCGGATGGATGATCGGCCAATATCCGGGGATCACCGGATCAACGCGTACACCCATCTATTCGAGACGGATAAACCAGGTAATTCGGGTCCGCTGCGCGACGGAGACGCTCATACCTCACCAACGATGAGGTACCGGACCGCGATTTCGGCCCCGACAAAAAGGGCTTCCGCGCGGGCGGCGAGAATGCCCCGATCAATGCCGCCACGCGAGTGACCGGGAAAAGCACCCCGCCGCCGATGTGTTCCCACGAACCCCGGTGGCTTTTCACCCCGATCGAATCGGCGGAAAGCGAAAGGCGGCCCTCACGGGGGAACCCCCCTGACGGCCGCCTCGGCGGGGCAGGAACCCCTGCCGTCCCTAGACCGGCGTGCCGTAGCTCGCGCGGACGCGCAGGACGTGCTCCACCAGGGTGATGAGCGTGCCCTTGACGGAGTCACGGTAGCGGGCGTCGGTGCGCACGACGGGGATGTGCGGGGCCAGCGCCAGGGCCTCCCGCACCTCGTCCTCCGTGTGCGGGAACTGCCCGTCCCAGCCGTTGACGCCGACCACGAAGGGGAGCTTGGCCTCCTCGAAGTAGTCGATCGCGGGGAAGCCGTCGGCCAGGCGCCTGGTGTCGATCAGGACCACCGCGCCGATGGCGCCGCGGACCAGGTCGTCCCACATGAACCAGAACCGGTGCTGGCCGGGGGTGCCGAACAGGTACAGGATCAGATCCTTGTCCAGCGAGAGGCGGCCGAAGTCCATCGCGACGGTGGTCGTCGCCTTGTTCGGGGTGAGGCCGAGGTCGTCGATGCCGGCGCTGGCGTCGGTCATCACCGCCTCCGTGGTCAGCGGGAGGATCTCCGACACGGCGCCCACGAACGTGGTCTTGCCCACGCCGAACCCGCCCGCGACAACGATCTTCGTTGACGTCAGGCCTCCGTGATTAGAGCCTGCGTAGTCCACTGAGAACCCTTTCGAGCATGTTGAGATCCGGCTGTCCCTGTTCGAGACGTGGCTGATGGATACGGACCAGGCCCTCGTCGACCATGTCGGCCACCAGCACGCGGGCCACACCGAGCGGGATCCTCAGCAGAGCCGAGATCTCGGCGACCGACCGGAACGAACGGCACAGCCTGATGATGGCGTCCTGCTCGGGGGTGAGCAGAGCCATATCCTCCTCCATGATGAACGAGGAGGAGACCAGAGACTCCAGAGCCATGTGATAACGCGGTTCTGATCGGCCACCGGTGACCGCATATGGACGGAACAGGGGCTCCTCGTCCCCGGTTCCGTCACCTCCGAGCACGACCCTCTCCTGTGAAGAACGCGGTCACTATCGGCTCCGAGAAGACTGGAGCTCGGCCCGGAGGGCCGGGGTGAGCGCCTGACCGGCCCGGTCGACGAGCAGGGTCATCTGGTAGGCCACCAGGCCCATGTCGCACTCGGGAGAGGCCAGCACGGCGAGCACGGAGCCGTCGCTGATCGCCATCACCAGTAACAGGCCGCGTTCCATCTCGACCACCGTCTGGGTGACGGCACCGCCCTCGAACACGCGCGACGCGCCTACGGTCAAGCTCAGCAGGCCGGCCGCGACGGCGGCCAGCTGGTCGGCTCGATCGTTCGGAAAACCCTCGGAACTGGCGATCCGCAGTCCGTCGGCCGAGACGCACACCGCATGTGCGACCCCGGGGGTGCCGCGGACGAACTCGGTGATCAGCCAGTCGAACCTACGCGCCTCATGGCTCAGAGTCGTCACGAACTCTCCTCCTTGTCCACCGGGTTACCGGTGGCGTCTTCACCTACTTCAGCACGGCCCCGCCGTACACCTTGCTGGAAACTCGACAGGCGACTCCGCACCCGGTCCGCCGAGATCGGCGGCATCGGGGTGGCCGGCACGCTGGCCGCGACTCCGGGCACCAGGTTGGCCCGGGGAGTGCGCTTGGGCAGACCGGCCGCGGTGACCCCGCCGAGGGCGGGCTCACTCGCCGCCTGCGCCGCCTGCCATCCTGCGTCGGCCGGCGTCTGCCAGCTTCCGGTCTCTCGCATGGAAGCCGTCTCCCCGGCGGCTCCACGGAGCGGTTCACGAATCGGCTCATGGATCGGCTCATGAATCGGCTCCGCCACCGGCCCGCCGACCGACGGACGACCGCCTCCCCGGATCGTCTCGGAGAAGAGCGGCTCACCCGTCATAGGGGTGGAGCCCAGCGGACCGGCGAGCGGTGTCGCGGCTCGCCGCGCGGGGTCCTCGTCCACGGCCTCGTGCTCACCCGGATCGTCCGCCCGGCGGAACCAGGCCGACTCGATCGAGGCGAAAATGGGCAGGAACTCCTCCGGCTCGTCTTCGACCTGGGGGAATCCCACCGCGGGTATCGACGAGGTCTCCGCTTCGTCGTAAGAGACCTGTTCCCAGGAGGGGAACCCCGAGGGAGGGGTGGCCCCGTTACCGTTCGTCTCCTGAGCATGGTGCCTGGGGAGGACGAACTCGCCGGTCACCGGGGCGCCGAGCGAGGGCGCCGGGACCTGCCGGCCGGAGACCTGGGAGTCGTCGGACATCGATGCGAAGCCGTACGAGGGTGCCTGCGGGGTGGAGTCCCGGCCGAAGGAGTCCCGTGCGGCGGGGGTCTCGCCGAAGGACGGCTCCCCGTACGACGAGGCGCGCGGAGCGGGGGCCTCACCGAAGGGTGCCCGCTGAGCGGGAGCCTCGTAGGCCGGCTCCCCGTACGGCGACTCCCCGTACGACGAGGCCCGCGGAGCGGAGGGCTCGCCGAAGAGGGTTCGCGGAGCGGAAACCTCGCTGGAGGTCTGGCCGAAGGACGACTCCCCGTACGACGGGCCCTGCGGAACGGAGGCCTGACCGAAGGAGGCCTGACCGAAGGAGGCCTGCCCGTAGGAGTTCTGACCGTAGGAGTTCTGACCGTAGGAGTTCTGCTGGACGGTCGGACCGGCGCCCCACGACGGGGGCTGGGCCGGCTGGACCATCTCGACCATGAGCTCCGGCGGGAGGAGGACCATGGCGACGAGGCCGCCGATCTCCTGCGGGCGGAGCTGGACGCGGATGCCGTGACGCAGTGCCAGGCGGCCGACCACGAACAGGCCCATCCGCCGCGACACCGAGACGTCCACGACGGGCGGGTCGGCCAGGCGCCGGTTGGTCTCGACCAGCTCCTCCTCGGTCATGCCGATGCCGACGTCGCTGACCGCGAGCAGCGCGCCGCCCCCCTCGATCATGCTGCTGGAGACCACGACCTGGCTGGCTCGCGGGGAGAACTGGATGGCGTTCTCCACCAGCTCGGCGACCAGGTGGACGATGTCGTTGGCGGTGCTGCCCGCGACCGAGATCGCACGGTGCACCTTGATCTGGACGCGCTCGTAGTCCTCGACCTCCGACAGCGAGGCGCGCACGACGTCGACGAGTTTGGCCGGCTGGCTACGCCTGCGGGTCGGCTCGTGGCCGGCGAGGACCAGGAGGTTCTCGGAGTTGCGGCGCATGCGGGTGGCGAGGTGGTCGAGCTTGAACAGGTCCGACAGGCGGCCGCCGTCCTCCTCGCCCTTCTCCAGACCGTCGATCAGCGAGATCTGCCGCTCGACCAGGGTCTGCGTGCGGCGCGACAGGTTGACGAACATCGCGCTGATGTTGGAGCGGAGCTCGGACTCCTCGGCGGCCAGCCGGATGGCCTGCCGGTGGACCTCGTCGAAGGCCTTGGCGACCTCTCCGATCTCGTCTTTGGTGTCGACGGAGATGGGGGCGATGTCAGGCGTCTGGCTCTCTCCGGAGACCCGGAGCCTGCGCACGACCTCGGGAAGCCTGAATCCGGCCACGTCCAGGGCCTCGACGCGCAGGCGTCGCAGCGGCTGGACCATCGAGCGGGCGATGAGGACGGTCAGGCCGAGGACCAGGAGCAGCAGGAGCAGGATCAGCCCGGCGGTGATGATCGCATTGCGCTGCTCGGTGTCCTCCAGCATGCGGGCCCGGGTGACCACGTCACCGGCGACCTCGGTCTCGACCTTCTTGATCCGGTCGATGGCCGTGCCGTTGTCCGAGAACCACTGCTTGACGGCGTTGAAATCGGAGAGCAACCGGCCGGTGTGCTGCGGATTGCTCGCGAGCACGATCGCCCTGGCCTTGGTCAGCTCGGCGCGGGTCACCTTCTCGTCCTGCATGGCGTCGACGAGGAGCTGGCCGTTGTCCGTGCTCGCCTCGACGCTGAAGTCCGCCTTGTACTGCTCCATGCGCGAACGGGAGGCGATGAACTTCTCGATCTCCTGCGCGTTGAGCGAATCGGGGGCGTAGTAGCCGGCCAGCAGGCTGGCTCGCTGCTGGGAGATCTCCTCTTTGGCGTAGGCCAGCGCGCTGAGCGCACGGGTGTTGCCGATGATCTCCGGGTCGTCGCTGACCAGGGTGAGCTCCTCGTGGAGCTGCAGCAACGGCGCGATCATCAAATTGTACCGTTCCAGCTGTGCCGTTCCGGTGACACCGCGCAGCTCAGGCAGCCCTGCGAGCTGGTAGACCACGTCCTTCGCAGCCTTGACCACCCGGGGGCCGTAGGAGTCGTCGATCCCCTGCAACTGGAGCCGGACCCGTCCGACCATCGTGTCGACGATCTTCTTCTGCGCATCGGCGCTGTCCTTCAGCCCCTTGTTCGAGCTCTGGAACGAGGACCAGGCGACGCGGTCGCGTTCCAGCCCGAGCGCCTGGGCCAGATCGCGCAGCCCTCCCGAGTACTCCGCGGCGGCCGCGGTCCGCTGATATCCGGCCACGCTGTCGATGGAGGAGACGACACGGGTGGCGGCGAGCACCACGCCCACCACGGTCGGTACCAGGATCAGCGCGGTAAGGCGCGAGCGAACGCGCCAGTTTCTCAGGCCGAACCGAGCGACAGGCCGCTTGCCACGATCGCGTGCCGGAACACCCCCGCCATCGGTTGTCGCAGTCGTCACCGCTCTCGCTACCCCCCACCATCACGACACAAGTGGAATTCATCAGACCACAAGGTCACGGAAAAGGTTTGGCAAAGCCGACATATCGGGCTTAATCGTTACGAAGGAGACGGATGAGACGGATGAGCGGTTGACGACGGTTACCGCAGGGCGGCCAGCACCTGGTCGCGTACCTGCGCCCGCTGGACCTCGTCGGTCAGGGGGCGGCCGGCCCTGTCAACCACGTAGAAGACGTCAACCGCCTCTGCGCCGAGAGTCTCCACACATGCCGCTCTCACGTCAAGGCCACATTCACCAAATGCTCTACCGATTCGCCACAGAAGTCCTGGGCGATCATGCGCGCGCACCTCGATGACGGTCGCCGTATTGGACGCGTCGTCCACGAGCGTGACCCGGGGCGGCGCCACGGGCACCCGGGTCGGACGCAACGATCTGGTCCTCCTGGCCAGACGCTGCTCGATGTCGAGCCGACCGGCCAGGACCAGCCGCAGATCGGCCTCCAGCGTCGCGGGGTCGGGCGGCGAGCCGTACTCGGGAATGACCGAGAACTCGATCACGGCGGTCGATCCCGCCGAGGCCGCCGAGGCGGCGCGGACCACCATCCGGTGCGCGGCGAGCACTCCGGCGGCACGCCAGAGCAGCCCGGCCCGGTCGGGCGCGACCACGGTGACCGCTCCCCCGTTGATCCGTACGGCCCCGCCCCCGTGACGGGCCAGGGACGCCTGCTCCACCGAGAGTGAGGGCGCGGGCGGAAGAGGCGTGCCGGAGAGCACCGAACGGACCCGTCGCACGAGATCCGCGACCAGCGAGGCCTTCCAGGAGTTCCAGGCGGCGGGCCCTGTGGCGTGGCCGTCGGCCACGGCGAGGGCGGCCAGCAGTTCGAGCACCTCGCGCGAGCCCACGGCCTCGGCCACCCGGGAGATCGTCACCGGGTCGTCCAGGTCGCGCCGGGTGGCGGTCTCGGGAAGCAGCAGATGATGCCGGACCACGGTCTCCACGATGTCCACGTCCGCGGGGGGCAGGCCCATCCGGGTGCCGATGTCCCGCGCGACGACGGCACCCATGGTGGAGTGGTCGCCGGGATATCCCTTGCCGATGTCGTGCAGGAGCGCGGAGATGAGCAGCAGGTCGGGCCGGGACACCTCACGGGTGAACGAGGCGGCCCCGGCCGCCGCCTCGATCAGGTGCCGGTCCACGGTGTAGCGGTGCACCGGGTTGCGCTGCGGGCGGTGCCGCACCCGCTCCCAGTCGGGCAGCAGCCGGACCAGCACCCCCGCCTGGTCGAGCTCCTCCCAGACCGGAACGGCCGCGCGCCCGGCGCCGAGCAGGGCGACCAGCGCGTCTCGCGCCTCGTCCGGCCAGGGCACGGGGAGCGGCGGCGACTGCGCGGCCAGCGTGGTGACGGTGGCCGGCGCGAGCGGCAGCCCCGCCTCCGCCGCCGCGGCGGCGGCGCGCAGGATGAGCACCGGGTCCTTGCGCGGGTTGACCCCGCGGGCGAGCACCACCTCACCGCCGTGCTCGACGACGCCGTCGGCGAGCGGGCGGCGCCCCCTCGGTGCGGGGCCTGTCAGCAGCCGGTCCACGGTGCGCCAGGTGGCGTCGAAGGCGTGGCCGATCGTCCGGGCGGCCTCGGCCAGCCTGCGCATCAGCGCCTCGGCGTCGAGCAGTCCGAGGTTCCCGGCGACCGCGTCCTGTTCCTGGAGCACCAGCCGGTCCGCGCCGCGGGCGGTCACCAGGTGCAGGCCGTGCCGGATGTCGAGCAGGAGCTCGTAGGCCTCGCGGACCCGTGGGCCCGGGGCCGAGGCGACCCAGGCCGCCGCCACCGCCTGCATCGCCTGCACGTCGCGGATCCCGCCGCGCGCGTCCTTGAGGTCGGGTTCGAGCAGGAACGCCAGTTCACCGCTCGCCTCGGCCCGTTTGTCCGTGGCGTCGCGCAGCTCGCCCAGACGGCGCCTGGAGTCGGCCCGCCACTCGGCGAGCACGATCTCGCGCGCCGACCGCGTCAGCTCGGGGTCCCCCGCCACGTGCCGGGCCTGGATCAGCCCGAGTACCGCCTTGAGATCCTCCCTGGCGACCTTGGCCGCCTCGTCGACGGTCCGGACCGAGTGGTCGAGACCGACGCCGGAGTCCCAGATCGGGTACCAGATGCGATCGGCGATGCGCGCCACGTCATCGCGCCCGTTGTGCAGCAGGACCAGGTCCAGGTCGCTGCCCGGGGCGAGTTCGGACCGCCCCAGGCTTCCAACCGCGACGAGCGCGACCCCGCTGAGGGCGCCGCGCTCATCGACGTTTCTCGTCGTTTCCCCGTTGTGCCCGTACGGCGTGCCGCAGGCGGTGCGGAGCAGGTCCGTCAGCCAGCGGTCGATGTCCGCGGCCCGCTCCTTGCGAGCCGCGGCGTACGAGCGAGTGTCGCCTCTCACCGGTTAGAGCGCCTCAGGTCCGCGTTCGCCGGTACGGACCCGGATCACGGTGTCCACGGGAACGGACCAGACCTTGCCGTCACCGATCTTCCCGGTCTGCGCGGCCTTGACGATGACGTCGATGACGTCCTCGGCGTCGTCCTCCTCCGCGAGCACCTCGACCCGGACCTTGGGCACCAGGTCCACCTGGTACTCGGCGCCCCGGTAGACCTCGGTGTGCCCGCGCTGGCGGCCGTACCCACTGGCCTCGCTGACCGTCATGCCCTTGATCCCGAACTGCTCCAGGGCGGCCTTCACGTCATCGAGCTTGAAGGGCTTGATGATCGCGGTGATGAGTCTCATCTAGATCCTTCCAGCGTGGAAATCCCGGGCTTTCCTCTTGGGAGGAAACACGGAGCGGTACCGCGTGATTCGGTAGTGTGTTCGGCGGTGGTGACAACCAAGCCACCGCACGTGTGATCAGTGGTGTCCTCGCCGCCGGGCTGGTGGAGAGGTGAAACGCCTGTGGAGGCGATGTAAGACCCAAGCGGTACAAGCCGGGCGGGCGGTTGCCGGTGAAGCAGGAAACCCGATCCGTGAGGGTCGGAATCCCTCGGCTTCAGCCGTGGGAAGGATGTCAAGCGTCCACCTTCTTAGACGCCGGGGCGGGAGCCGGACCGTTGACGGCGGCCACGCCCGAGGAGTGGATGGTGCCGAGGTCGTAACCGGTCTCGGCGTGGGAGGTGATGTCGACACCGGTGATCTCTTCTTCGGCTCCGATCCGGAAGCCCATCACCTTGTCAATGATCTTGGCGATGATCCAGGTGAGGATGAAGGAGTAGGCGCCGACCGCGACCGGGCCGAGGACCTGCAGGCCCAGCTGGGTCAGGCCACCGCCGTAGAACAGGCCGGTGCCCTGCTGCTCGAGGAAGGGGTAGGCGGCGAGGAACCCGAGGGAGACCGCGCCGATCACACCGCCGACCAGGTGCACGCCGACCACGTCGAGCGAGTCGTCGTAGCCGAGCTTGTACTTCAGGCCCACCGCGTAGGCACAGATCGCACCGGCCAGCAGGCCGATGACCATCGCCGCCCAGGGGTCGACGAAACCACAGGCGGGGGTGATGGCGACCAGGCCGGCGACGGCGCCGGAGGCGACGCCGAGGCTGGTGGCGTGGCCGTCGCGCAGCTTCTCGACCACGAGCCAGGCACCGGCCGCGACCGCGGTGGCGATCTGGGTGTTCATGAACGCGAGGCCGGCGGTCCCGTCCACGGCGAGCTCGGAGCCGGCGTTGAAGCCGAACCAGCCGAACCACAGCAGGCCGGCGCCGAGCAGCACCAGGGTCAGGTTGTGCGGCCGCATCGGCTCCTTGCGCCACCCGGCGCGCTTGCCGAGGACGAGCGCGAGGGCGAGGGCCGCGGCTCCCGCGTTGATGTGGACCACGGTGCCACCGGCGAAGTCCTCGATGCCGAGATTGAACAACCAGCCGTTGCCCCAGACCCAGTGGGCGACGGGGAAGTAGACGATGGTCACCCAGACGGCGCTGAAGAGCACCCAGGCGCCGAACTTCGCCCGGTCGGCGATGGCGCCGCTGATCAGGGCGACGGTGATGATCGCGAAGGTCAGCTGGAAGGCCGAGAAGACCAGGCTCGGCATTCCGGTGCCGTCGGCCTTGGTGGCCGTGTCGACCAGGCTCTGCAGCCCGAGGGCGTCGAAGCCGCCGACGAACCGGTTGACGAGCTCGTTGCCGTTGTCGGTGAAGGTCAGAGAGTGCCCGTAAAGGACCCAGGCGATGGTTACGGTGATGATGCTGACGAACGACATCATCATCATGTTCAGGACACTCTTGGCCCTGGTCATGCCCCCATAGAAGAACGCAAGGCCGGGAGTCATCAGCAGCACCAGCGCGGTGGCTGTGAGCATCCAGGCAGTGGTGCCGCTATCGATCTTCATTCGACGCGACCCTCCCTTACAAATGGCGTGTGGCCGATTTCACAGTCGCAGTGATCGCTTCCTGGGCTCCGTCGACCGGCCGCGCACTGACGTTGCGCAAAAGAGTGTTCTTCTGCCGTTTCAAGGCGTAACCCTGCGTGTTTCGCATCTGTGAATCTCGGTCACACGGTGTTTCGACGATGTTTCGGCCTGGCCTGGCTCTGACTCGGTGATGACCGCAACTAGACTTAGGTATGCCTTACCTAAAATTCTGAGGGGATTCCATGACCATCCGTATGGCCAAGGCCGCAGCCGCCGCCGTGCTGTCCATCGTCACCGTCGCCTCCTGCGGCGCATCCGGCGGTGATCAGGCTGCCGAGGGCCCGACCCGTACGATCAAGCACGCGATGGGCGAGACGAAGGTGCCCGAATCTCCCAAGCGGGTCGTCGTGCTGGACACCGACAAGCTCGACAGTCTGGCCACCCTGGGCTTCACCCCGGTCGGCGCGACGCAGGCGTCCGCGAACCAGACCTGGCCGAAATACCTGGGACCCGCGCTCGACTCCGTCAAGGTGGTCGGCACCATCCAAGAACCCAACCTCGAGGCCATCACCGCGCTCAAGCCGGACCTGATCCTCGGCTCGAAGTTCCGCCAGGAGCCCCTGTACGCCAAACTCAGCCAGATCGCGCCGACCGTGTTCACCGACAAGGTGGGGATCACCTGGAAGGAGAACTTCCTGCTCGACGCCGACGCACTGGGAAAGAAGGCACAGGGTGAGAAACTTCTCGCCGACTACCAGGCCCGAGCACAGGCCCTGGGGGGCTCCAAGGACGTCAAGGTGAGCATCGTGCGCTTCATGCCCGGCCCGATCCGGATGTACGGCCCCGAGTCGTTCAGCGGCATCGTCGTCGGCGACGCCGGTTTCGGCCGCCCCGCACCGCAGATGCTGCCCGACGTCGAGGACAAGCGCTTCGGTGAGCTGAGCCAGGAGAACCTCGCTCAGGCCGACGGCGACGTGCTCTTCTACACCGCCTTCGGCGACCAGGCGGTGCAGACCCAGGCCTCGGTCGTCGCGGGCCCGCTCTGGAAGAACCTGCCGGTGGTCAAGGACGGCAAGGCCCACAACGTGAACGACGAGACCTGGATGACCGGCATCGGCATCACCGCCGCCGGAAAGATCCTCGACGACCTGGAGAAGTACGCCAAGCCGTAACCGGCACGGCGAGAAGGGCGGCCGGCGCTCCCGGGTGCGAGTGGTACGGCCGTCTCGGTCGCGCTTCGCCCGGGTGGGGCTGTTCCTTGCCGGGTTCGAGTGGTGCGGCCGTCTCGGTCATACTTCGCCTGGGTGGGCTGTCATCCGTGTGCGCTGCGGCGGGCAGGGGGTGCGGCCGGCCGTCTCAGTTCAGGTGAAATCCCTTTGCCCGGAGATGAACGAAACATAGGCTGGCATCTCCATGCCTGTGTTCTCACCGACCGCGCTGGAGTCCGCCGCCCCATGAGCCACCCCTATCCGTCACCGACGCCGGCCCCCTCCGCCGCCGGTCCGAGCGGCGGCCCTCAGGCGCAACCCGCTGACCTCGCATCCGTACCTCGAGCGCCCGCCCCCTCCCCCGCGCCCGCCCCCCAGCCGCCCGCGTCCCCGTCCGGCACCACGCCGTCCCCGCCGCCCGCCAAGCCTGCGTCCGGCCCGCAGGTCCTTCCGCACCCGTCCTCACCTACGGCCTCGACCGCGCCGCAGGGGGTGAACGGCGGCTTCTCCGGCATCGATCCCGCCGCGATGGACGCCTTCGAGCGCGGGCTCGGCCGGGCGGAGGACGCCATCGGCCAGGGCGAGCCCCGCGTCCGCGCGGCCCTGGAAAAGCTGGACCTGGACACCTCGGCGCTGGGCGCCCTGCGCGAGGCACGGAGCTGGATCGGCACCAACCGCCCCGACCTGCGGCGGCGCAGCGAGACGATCCGCTCCGAACGCACCGAGTGGGGCGCCTCCGGCCTGCCCGGCGGCCTGGCCGCCTTCAACGAGTCCCTCTATGGCAAGTCCGCCCACAACCCCGACGTCTACGCCGCCGTCGTCAAGCTGACCGAGGCCGCCAAGAAGGGCGAGATCGACGCCAAGGCCGTGGCGGCGCTGGAGAAACGCACGGGTGACGCGACCTTCACCACAGCGCTGCTGACCGCACTGGGCGCGGCGACGTTCCGCGAGGCGATGGCCGAGGCGGCGGAGAACCGCGACAAAAAGAAGTCGGAGCAAGTACAGGCCGCCCTCAGCAAGGCTCTGGGAACGGCGAGCCCCAAGCTGGGCAAGGCCTGGCTCGACGCCTTCACCGCCGAGTCCGGCAACCACTGGGAACAGCGGCGCAACTACCAGGCGATCAGCCTGGCCCTCAAACACGGCACCTTCGCCACCGCCTTCCTGGTCGGCATCGCCAGAAAGGTCGAAGGGGCCAAGTACGTCAGGGCCATGGAGCCGCAGGCGATCATCGACGTGATGAACGCGCTAGGCCGCCATCCCGAGGCGGCTCAGGACTTCTTCGTCGGCGACCCCACCGCGCTGAAGCGCTATGTGACCGGGGGGAAGATGAACGACGGCGGCGTAGCCCTGGGCGAGGCCCTGAAAGCCGCCATGCTCCGCTTCCGCGACCACTCCGGCACCGCGGACAAGCCCTCACGCGGCTACTGGTCGGCGAAACTCGCCTCCGAGTTCGTCCACCTAGAAGCCAACCGCATCAAGAACCGCCAGCCTCCCGACTCGGCCGTGCAACCGACCTTCACGGGACTCGTACTGTCCGAGTACATCCGGGACGTCAACATTGTGGCCGAAAGCAAAGGCGATGGTGTTGTGCCCGGGGTGCGAAGTGCCGGCAATCCCAACGTACTCGAGCAGGACCCCTGGGGAGCGCAGTTCGACAAGACAGAGTTACGCCGGGTGATGAAAGAGGCGTTCGCGGACTCCCAGGCATTCTCCCATGTGGCCGCCGCTCAGACGGTGTTCGCTGGATGGCTTCTCGACAACGCCGCCCAGAACACGGACGCCGAACAGAGAAACAACGCGATCTTGTCCGGCGCAACACGGATCGGCGCGGGATTCAGCCTGATCACCGACGCGGCCGAACTGGTCAAGATCGAAGACGGCAAGGAACTGGACGAAGCACAGAAACAGAAGACGAAGGCATACCTGGCTGCGCTCAACACCGGCCTTGTCTTCCTCCCTCCGACGGGTGCATGGCCCATCGTGGCCGGTGTCGTGGGGGCGTGGACGGGAGTGGCCGAAGACGTCGTCAAGGGAGAGGCAGAGAGCGACGCCCGCGAAGCCGCCAACACCACCGTCGACCGAACCCGGAACCTTGTGCACGACCTCACCGCTCGATCCATGCTCAAGCATGGCTTGTTCGGTTCCGCCGAACCCCCCGCCTCTACTCACCCCTGGGCTTCGTTGGAAGACATAAAGAAAGGGGACGATCCTCGCGACAATCCCAACAACTTCCTCGAGGACGACGGCCAGACCCTCATGACCAGGAACGAGATGATCGACGAGAAAGCATCCAACGACATCGACAAAGACCGCAAACTCGAGGCTTACCAGCGATGGCTCAGCGGACCAGCGGGACAACCTTGGCGGGATGTCGAGAGTCGCCTGAATCAAGGATTCTCCGACGGCTTCACCCAATACGGATCATGATGAACAGACCCTTCAGCCCATTCGTTGCTCTGGTATGCGTGCTGGCCCTGTCCACTGCCTGCCGGAACGAAGAAGCCCCTCCGGTCGACCGCACCCCATTACCGACCGTGGCCGCCCCGCCGTACATCTGCGACCACATTCCACTGAAGGCCGTGGAGCTGATGACCGGCGTACGTGACCCGCTGGTCCGCGGTCACTTCAATCTCGAGAGCGACGAAAGTCTGAGGACGGGAGTCTGCGTAGTCCGCCGAAGAACCGACCAAGAGAACGTCCTCGTGATCAGCCTTTCACGAGGAGAGTATCGGGCGGCGGTCGAGGAGTATCTCGATGACGGCGCCGCACCGCTACCGGAGATCGTTCCCGGCTCCATCGGCGCTTACTTCCCGTCCCCGGTTGACGAGGACAATGCCGCGTCCGCCCATCTCCTCCAAGGCAAATCGTTGCTCTCCGTAAAGCTGGATATCGGCGTCGAGGGGCGGGACAACGCCGCCGATGTGGCGGCGATGATGAAGCTGATCGCGCCGAAGCTGATCACCGATGCCAGTGCCCCGTCCGCGAAGACCGCGTCTCCCTCCCCCACGAAGGACTGACCAGACGACCATGGCCGAGATGGTGCCCAATCCGCTTTACCAGGCGCTGGGAGAGGCGCTCCGGACGGTCGAGCCGCTGCTGGAGGAGGTCGAGAAGAACATCGAGACCCCATTCCAGGCCTTCCACTCCGGCAAGGTCTGGAACGGCCCTGCGGCCAAGCGCTTCGACGAGCAGCTCACCCACCACCGCACCCACCTCCGCACCTCGAGCGACAAGATCACCTCCGACCTCCGCCAGGCCCTGGCCCGCACCCCGCAACAGGTCACCGAAGAAGAAGCCAAGGCCATCAAAGCCCGCTACGGCCTTTCCTGAGCCTCGTAAGGCGGACCTCCCCGAGAGCGCGCCGCGGTCAGTGATCGCACTCAACGGCTTCGACACTCCGACGAAGCACGAGACCCGACAGGGGTGACGGAGCCGTCGGCCAACGTGGTCTGGGCGCGATCCCGACCTCGCGTCACCGTGAGACCGCAGAGCATCACCGTGAGACCGTGGGCGTCACCGTGAGACCATACGGTGCTCAGCCCTGCGCTCCTTTCCGAGGTGGCGCTTCAGCTACGGCGCCCTCCACCGGACGGTCCCGTACGGATCGCTTCAGCCACCCACAGCCCACCGAACGGCCGGAAAGAAAGCCACTACGGTCCGCACGCCGTACGGCAAGAACGCGTGCAGCGGAGGTGGGCGGGTGCTCCGGACGGCTTAAAAAGAGCCCGCGACCACCGCGCCCGCGCAGGCCGGAGGCCTGAACCACAAGACAGCAACCAAGACGGCCGTCCGGAGCACCCGCCCACCGCAGCGTGAACGGTGACGGAACCCACCGCAGCGTGAACAGCCATGGCCCCACCTCAGCGACAAAACCCACCACCGCGTGAACAGCCATGGAACCGTCGCAGCGACGAGACCCACCGCAAAGCACACCAAGCGGACCCGGTAAGAAAACCGATCCGGCACGGTCCAAACAGACCGTGCCGGATCGCAGGGGTCAGGCGGCCGTGGCCATCTTCCGCAGACGGGCCAGGGCGTCGCGCTCGATGCGGCGGGCGCGGTCGCGGCCGATGCCGTAGCGCTCGCCCACCTCGGTCAGCGTGTGCTCCCGCCCGTCCATCAGGCCGTAACGCCAGCGGAGCATCTCGCGGGTCTGGCCCTCCAGCTCGGTCAGCCACTCCTCCAGGCGCTCGCGCTCAAGGATGTCCATGGCCTGCTGCTCCGGATTGGCCCACGTATCGTCGGCGATCATGTCACCGAGCTCGGTCTCGTCCTCGTCACCGACACCGAGCTGGAGGGACACGGGGTCGGAGGCCCAGCGGCGCAGCTCGCGGACCCGCTCGATCGGCAGTTCGAGCACCGCGGCCAGGTCCGCGTCCGTCGGCTCCTGGTCGAACTCGGCCAGCATGTCGCGGCGGACCCGCATCAACCTGGTCATCTGCTCACCCGCGTGGGTGGGCAGGCGGACCGGCCGGGCCTGCTCGTGGATGGCGCGCCCCACGGACTGCCGGATCCACCAGGTCGCATACGTGGAGAACTTGTAACCACGTCGGTAGTCGAATTTCTCAACCGCACGGACCAGGCCCAGGTTCCCCTCCTGAACCAGATCGATCAGCGGCATTCCCCGCCCGGAATATTTGCGCGCGACCGCCACCACAAGACGTAGATTGGCCTCGATGAATTCATCCTTGGCCCGCTGTCCTGAAATAGCCAGTCGTTCAAGCTCCTCATCGGCGGCGTCCGCGACCCGCGGCTCCGCCAGCCCGCCGTCCAGCAACTGTTCCGCGAAGAGACCCGCCTCGATCCGCTTGGCGAGCTCGACTTCTTCCTCCGCGGTGAGCAGGGGCACACGTCCGATTTCTGCCAGGTAGGTCCCAAGCAGATCTCGATCAGAGACGTGCTGATCCTGCGTCCGATTCCCCGTCGGCCTTGCCATCCGATGGCACCTCGCTCCGCCTGCTTATGGCATATCCGCACACTGCCAATGGCCCCTTACATGCACGAACATGCCTCGTATCTAATCAACGGCCGAACCAGAGCAAAGATTCCCTCAAGAAGTACGCCTGGAGAACGGTTTTGGATTTCCTCCTCAAGGAGGATGCCTTCGGCCACACCGTTACAAACCACGCGACTTTCCCCGAGCATGGCGATCTAAACCAAGCCGTACGGACTCAGACCAGGCGGCGGCCCTCCTTCCAGACCTGCGCCACCAGCGGTACCCCCGGCCGGTAGGCGAGATGCACGTAGGCCGGGGCGTCGAGGATCACCAGATCGCCCCTGGCTCCCACCCTCAGCGTGCCGATGTCACTGCGACGCAGCGCCCTGGCGCCGCCGTACGTGGCGGCCCTGATCGCCTCCAGCGGCGTCATTCGCATCTCGCGCACCGCCAGCGCCACGCAGAACGACATGGAGGAGGTGAAGGACGAACCCGGGTTGCAGTCGGTGGCCAGCGCGACCGTCACCCCGGCGTCCAGCAGGCGCCGGGCGTCCGGGTACGGCGAGCGGGTGGAGAACTCGGCGCCGGGCAGCAGAGTGGCCACCACCCCCGCGGACGACAGCGCCTGAACGTCCTCGTCGGTCAGGTGGGTGCAGTGGTCGGCGGAGGCGGCGCCCACCTCGGCGGCGATCTGCGCGCCGGGGCCGTTGCCGAGCTGGTTGGCGTGGAGCCTGGGCAGCAGCCCCGCCTTCGCCCCGGCGAGCAGGATCTCCCGGGTCTGGTCGGCGTCGAACGCGCCGCGCTCGCAGAACACGTCGATCCATCTGGCGTACGGCGCGCAGGCCTCCAGCATCTCCCCGGTCACCGTGCGGACGTAATCGTCGGCCGAGGATGCGTCCGGCGGCACGACATGCGCCCCCAGGTAGGTGGTCTCCTCCGTGAACGCCTGGGCGATCTCCAGGCAGCGGCGCTCGTCCTCGACCGTGAGGCCGTAGCCGCTCTTGATCTCGACCGTGGTGGTGCCCTGGGCCAGCATCTCGGCGACCAGGGCGGCCGTCCGCGCCGCGAGCCGGACGTCGGTGGCGGCGCGGGTGGCCGCGACCGTGGTGCGGATGCCGCCGGCCGTGTAGGGCTCCCCCGACATGCGGGCGGCGAACTCGGCCGTGCGGTCTCCCGCGAAAACGAGGTGGGCATGGCTGTCCACGAACCCCGGGACGACGCACCGGCCGTCCACGTCCACCCGCTCGTCGGCACTGGGAGCGCCGCCGGCGGGGCCGACCCACACCACCTGCCCGTCGTCGACCACCAGAGCCGCGTTCTCCAGCTCCTCCCGCACCGGATCACCGGTGTAGAGCAGACCGATTCGATCAAAAAGAGTGCTCACAGGCCGTTCACCGCTCCCCATCCCGCCCATCGCTTCTCACCGCTGACCGCTTCCCAACCCACACACCGCTCCTCGCCGCTCTCCGGCCCGCCCGCCGTTTCCCACCGCCGGCCGCGCCCCACCACACTTTTCATCGTTCGCCGAGGGGCGGGCGTCACCTCAACCGGCCGGATCGCTCCGTGACGCGCGCGCCTCTTCTCTCATGCCCCTCGTCCTCCTCGCGCCTCGGCGATCGCCTCGCCGAGCATGGCGCCCACGTCACCGAGGACGTGACGGCCGTCGGCGACCACCTGACGACCGCCCGACACCACCGAGTGCACGTCGGCGGCCGTCGCGGCGAAGATCACCGCTTCGGGCGCGTCCGCCTGGGACGCGCCCGCCGTACGGACCGAGTCCAGGCGCACCGACACCAGGTCGGCCCAGGCGCCCGCCAGGAGCATGCCCCCGTCGGGGAAGCCGAGCGAGGCGTGCCCCGCGACGGTGGCGGCCGCCAGGAGTTCGGCGGCCGACCAGTGGCCGCGCCGCTCGGTGGCCAGCCGCTCGTCCAGTTCGACCGCGCGGGCCTCCTCGAACAGGTCGATGACCGCGTGGCTGTCGGAGCCGAGCGTGATCGGCGAACCCGTGTCGAACAGCGCCCTGGCCGGACCGATGCCGTCGGCGAGGTCGCGCTCGGTCGTCGGGCACATGCACACGTGGGTGCGTCCGCCGCCGAGCACCGCGATGTCCACGTCGGACAGGTGCGTGGCGTGCACGACGGTCGAGCGGGGGCCCAGCGCGCCGTACTCGCTCAGCAGCTGGACGGGACTGGCGGCGTACCTCTCCACGCAGGCGGTGTTCTCCGCCCGCTGCTCGGACACATGGGCGTGCAGCGGGACCGCGTGACGCTGGGAGAACTCGGCGACCGTGTGCATCTGCTCGGCGGGGACCGCGCGGACCGAGTGGATGGCAACGCCGATCTCCACGTCCCGGGCGCTGCGGTAACACTTCGTGAGGGACTCCGTCCGGATGGCCCACCGCTCCGCGTCTCCGTCGCCGAACCGCAGCTGGACGCCGTCCAGCGGGGTGCCGACGCCGCCGGTCAGGTAGCAGGTGTCCAGCAACGTGATCCGCAGACCCGCCTCCCGCGCGGCCTGGACCAGTGCGTGGCCCATGGCGTTCGGGTCGGCGTACGGCCTGCCGCCGGGGGTGTGGTGGAGGTAGTGGAACTCCCCGACACAGGTGATCCCCGCCAGCACCATCTCCGCGAACGTGGCCCTGGCGAGCTTGAGATAGGAATCGGGATCCAGCGTCGCGGCCACCCCGTACATCTGCTCGCGCCAGGTCCAGAAGCTGCCCTTCTCCCGCTGCGTCGCCCCGCGCAGGGCGCGGTGGAAGGCGTGGGAGTGCGCGTTGGCCAGGCCGGGGACGGTCAGCCCGCGGAGCCGTACGGCTCCCTCGGGAGGAGAGGCCACGCCGGGGGTGACCTCGGCGATCCGGGAGCCCTCGACCTTGACGAGCACTCCCGCCGCGACCTCGCCCGGCGGCAGCCAGGCCAGCTCGCACCAGTAGGTCAGCTCCCGCACAGGTCCTCCAGGGCTGCGGCGAGGGCGGTGACTCCCGCATGGCAGTCAGCCGTCTCGGCGTGTTCGTCCGGAGAGTGTGAGATGCCCGTTGGATTGCGAACGAACACCATCGCGCTGGGCACGCCCGCGGACGCGAGGATCCCGGCGTCGTGACCGGCTCCGGTCGCCAGGACGGGGGCGCCCCCGACGGCCGTGGCGATCCGCTCCCTCAGGGCCACGTCGAAGTCGACGACCGGGGTCCACGACTCGGCGGAGACCTCGGCGCCGGAGAACTCGGTCAGCTCGGCGACCAGCGCCCTGACCGCGTCCTCCTCGCCGCCTCTGGCGTCCAGCCAGGCGCTGACCAGGCCGGGGATGGCGTTGGCGTTGTTGGGCGAGACCCGGAACCGGCCGAAGGTGGCCACCACGCCGCCCCGTTCGGCGGCCTCGCGGGCCCGCAGCACGGTCCGGGCGAGGGGCAGCATCGGATCGTCGCGGTCCTCCAGACGGGTGGTGCCCGCGTGGTTGGCCTGCCCCCGGAAGTCGAACCGCCAGCGGCCGTGCGGCCAGATGGCCGAGGCCACGCCGACGGGCGCGTCCCGGTGGACCAGGTCCTGGCCCTGCTCGACGTGGAGTTCCACGAACACGCCGACGTGCCCGAGGGTCTCGGGGTCACGGCCCAGCTCGCCGGGGTCGCGCCCGGCCCTGCGCAGCGCCTCGGCCAGCGAGTCGCCCTCGTCGTCGGTCAGGCCGCGGGCCCTGTCCGGGTCGAGCACCCCGGTGAGCAGCCGGGAGCCCATGCACGGGACACCGAACCTGGCGCCCTCCTCGTCGGTGAAACAGGCGATCCCCAGGGGGCGGCCGGGCTCGAAGCCGCGGGCTCGGAGCAGGTCGAGGGCGGCGAAACCCGACACGACGCCGAGGGGGCCGTCGAAGGCGCCGCCCTGCCGTACCGAGTCGAGGTGGCTGCCCGTGACCACGCCCGGCCGCTCCGACGGGTCTCCCCACCAGGCCCACAGGTTGCCGTTGCGATCCTCACGCAGGTCGAGACCGCGCCTGGCGGCCTCCTGGCGGAACCATTCCCTGAGCTCCAGATCAACGGGCGACCACGCGTCGCGCAGGTAGCCTCGGGTCCGGCCGTCACGTCCGAGGTGCTCAATGGCACCCCACATCTCGTCGAACACCCTCCCATTATGTGAATGGGACCATTCATTGGCGAACTGCGCTCACGACGAAATCCCCGGAACGGCAGGACCTCGGGCAACGTGCCCCGGTCTCTCACCCGGTCGGGGACGGCCGGGCGGGCGGCTCCCGGCCGCCCCGGCCTCTCAGCTCGGCGGCCCGTCCGACGGACGGACGGTGATCTCTGTGACGTGGGCGTCCGGAGAAGCCGTCAGGGCCGCAAGCGCCGCCCGGGCCACCGAGTCGGGGTCCAGGTATTTCTCCGGCTCGTAGGCCCCGCCCTCCTGCGCCCGGACCTCGCGCTGCATGTCGGTGGCGGTCCGTCCCGGGTAGACGGTCGTCACCCGGAGGGCGGGCTCCTCCGCCCGGAGCGCGTCGGCGAGGGCGCGCAGCGCGAACTTGCTGGCCGAGTACGAGGCCCAGCCGGGGTTGGACCGCTGTCCCGACCCCGAGTTGATCAGCACGACCTGGCCGCGCGCAGCGCGCAGCGCGGGCAGCAGCAGCCGGGTCAGCTCGGCCACCGCGACCACGTTGATCTCCATCGTGCGCCGCCAGACCTCGGCCGGGGTCTCCTCGATGCGCCCCAGGGCCATCACGCCCGCGCTGTGCACCAGCACGTCGAGCCGGTCGATCCCGGCGACGTCGGCCTCGGTGACGGAGGTGAGCTCGACCGGCCAGGGCCGTGCGCCGGGCAGGCCGTCGCACACCTTGGCCAGGGCGTCGGCGTCCCGGCCGCCGAGCAGCAGGTCGTATGTGGGGGCCAGGGCGTGCGCGATCGCGGCCCCGACCCCTCGTGAGGCTCCGGTGACCAGCGCGGTCGGTCGTTCAGACATGCGGGCCACCCTACTCGTGGCGGAATGTCCCAGGCTCCGGGCGCTCCAGGGTGAGAGCGTAAACGTTGTGCGGGTAACGGTGGTCGTCCGGCCGGATCCTGACCTCCTCGGCCGCCGCCTCCAGGATCACGCACCGGTACCACTCGCCGTCCTCCAGGAACTCCCAGCGGCGCATCAGCACCTCCAGGCCGGTCCGGTGGACCTCCTCGGACGCCTCCTCCTCCGAGCGCGGCTCCCCCAGCGGATAGCCGAACACCGTCAGGGGCTCCCATGCCTCGCCGGCCGGCCGGATGAAGCCCAGCAGGGCACCGTCGTCGTCACGCCTGATCTCTCGCATGGTTGACACCATATACAAACTTTAATACAAATTTGTATATGTCCTCCACTCGTGTCCTCCTCCTCGGCGTCCTTTTCGACGGCCCCCTGCACGGCTACGAGATACGGCGCCGCCTCGAACTCATGGGCACCCAGCACTGGGCCAACGTGGCCTACGGCTCGATCTACCACGGGCTGGGCAAGATGGCCGACGAGGGCCTGCTGGAGCGGGTGGAGGAGGGCAAGGGCGGCAAGACCGTCTATGCGATCACCGATATCGGCCGGGCCGAGTTCAGGCGGCAGCTGATGAGCAACTGGTGGGAGATCAAGCCCATCGTGGACCCGTTCCAGGTGGCTCTCACCTTCATGGACCGGCTGGAGCCCTCCGAGCTGAAGTCCGCGATGGAGGCCAGGGCCGCCCAGCTCCGGTTCGCCGTCGAGATGACCCAACGCGCCATAGGCGCCAAGGCGGGCTTCGGCGCCCCCCGGCACATCGACGAATGCCTGCGACTCAACATCCTTCAGCTCCAGGCCCAGCTGACCTGGGTCGACGAGGCCACGGAGAAGGTCAGGAACGGCACTCTCCCCTGAAGAACCGGTTGGGGCCCTCCGGGGAGGAGGGCCCCGCTCCTCTCCCCGGAACCCTCGCTCCCTGCGGAGCGCGCCCTCCCACCGCCACGGAACCCGTTCCTCGGGCCTCTTCACGGCGCCCTTTCGTTCACACTCCCGCTGATGCTGCTCGCGGGCATGATGCTGCCGATCTCGCTCGGACGCGAGTGGATGCAGACGGTGGCCGGGTTCAACCCGCTCTACCACTCGGTCGAGGCCGGCCGGGCGCTGTTCGCCGATGACTTCTCCGACGGCTCGATCCCGCTGGCCTTCGGCCTCTTCCTGGTGCTGGCCGTGTTCTCCCTCGGCTGGGCGGTCCGCTCGATAAAGCGCATCGCGGGCTGAACGATCCGCCGGGGCGGAGGGATCAGTCGAGCTGACCGGTGAAGACGCCGGCCTGGTCGGTCATCCGTTCGTACTCCTCCAGCCTGGCCCTCGTCCGCAACGGCGCCGCGTCCGCCATGGCCTCCACCAGCACCATGGCCAGGGCGAGCGGCGCCGCGTGCGAGTCGAAGACCAGCCGCTCGCCGACCGGAGCGTCCAGGATCACGTCGGCCTCGAAGGGCACGTCACACCGGTCGGTGATCACCGCGGTCCGCAGTCCCATCTCGTGGGCGCTCTTGAGCGCCTGTACGGCCTCGGCCGGGTAGCGGGGAAGGATCACCGCGATCAGCCAGCCCGCGCCCGCCCTGCGCGCGGCGTGCAGGCCGTCGGCGAGCTCGGAGCCGCCGTGGGTCAGCAGGCGGACGTCGGGATGGATCCGGCGGGCGAAGTAGGCGAACGTGGTGGCCAGCCCGCTCGACACCCGCAGCCCCAGCACCGGCAGGGGCTCGCATCCGGCCAGTGTGGTGCCCAGTTCCACGATGGCCGAGGGGTCGGCCAGTCCCTGCCGCACGCTTCGCAGATTCTCGATCTCCACGTCGATCGCGGTCTGCAGGTCGTTGGCCCGCGACGAGCTCCGCCCGCCCACGACGAGCGGCCGGAGCGCCTGCCTGAGCTCGGGGTATCCCGCGAAGCCGAGCACCATGGCGAACCTGGTCACCGACGGCTGGCTCACCCCGGCCCGCTCGGCCAGCTCGACACTGGACAGGAAGATGGCCTCGGCCAGGTGGTCGCCGAGGTAACGCGCGATCCGCCGCTGCACGGGCGACAGCCTCCGACCCTCCAGAAGCTGATCGAGTCCGTCCCCCACGCCCCCTCCAACCGCTCGACACCCCACGAGCATTCCCTCCGGCCCGCCCCCTGTTGTTCATACACCGGGATCGGGCCGGAGGCGCTGTCTTCAGGATTCGCGCATCGGAATGCGGACGTCGCGCTCCTCCGCGACCGTGACGGCATCGTCGTAGCCGGCGTCGACGTGACGGATCACGCCCATGCCGGGGTCGTTGGTGAGGACCCGGTTGAGCTTCTCGGCGCTGAGCTTGGTGCCGTCGGCGACGGTGACCTGGCCGGCGTGGATGGAACGGCCGATGCCGACGCCGCCGCCGTGGTGGATGGAGACCCAGGCGGCGCCGGAGGCCACGTTGAGCATGGCGTTGAGCAGCGGCCAGTCGGCGATCGCGTCGGAGCCGTCGGCCATGCCCTCGGTCTCCCGGTACGGGCTCGCGACGCTGCCGCAGTCGAGGTGGTCACGGCCGATCACCAGCGGGGCCTCGATCTCGCCGGAGGCCACCATGTCGTTGAAACGCTCCCCCGCCAGGTGGCGCTCGCCGTACCCGAGCCAGCAGATCCGCGCGGGCAGTCCCTGGAAGTGGACCTTCTCCTGGGCCATCCGGATCCACCTGGACAACGGCTCGTTGTCCGGGAACAGCTCCAGGATCGCCCGGTCGGTCTTGGCGATGTCCTGGGCGGATCCGGACAGCGCCGCCCAGCGGAACGGGCCCTTGCCCTCGCAGAACAGCGGCCGGATGTAGGCGGGCACGAAGCCGGGGAAGTCAAAGGCCCGGCCGTAGCCCGCGAGCTGCGCCTCGCCCCGGATCGAGTTGCCGTAGTCGAAGACCTCGGCGCCCGCGTCCTGGAAGCCGACCATGGCCTCGACGTGCCTGGCCATGGACTCGCGCGCCCTCCGGGTGAAGGCGGCCGGGTCCTTCTCCCGCTCGGCGGCCATGTCCGCGAAGGCCATGCCGGCCGGCAGGTACATGAGCGGGTCGTGCGCCGACGTCTGGTCGGTGACGATGTCGATCTCGGCGCCCCTGCGGAGCAGTTCGGGCACGACCTCGGCCGCGTTGCCCTCGACGCCAATGCTCAGCGGCCTGCCCTGGTCACGGGCCTCGTAGGCGAGACGCAGCGCCTCGTCGATGTCCTCGGCCTTCACGTCCAGGTAGCGGTGCTCGATCCGCCGGTCGATCGACCTCGGGTCGCAGTCGACGCAGATGACCACGCCGCCGTTCATGGTCACGGCCAGCGGCTGGGCGCCGCCCATGCCGCCGAGCCCGGCGGTCAGCGTGATCGTCCCGGAGAGGTCCGCCGTCGAACCGGCGGCGTGCAGCGGCTTCCTGGCGGCGAGCTTGGCCGCGACGGCCGCGAAGGTCTCGTAGGTTCCCTGCAGGATGCCCTGGGTGCCGATGTAGATCCAGGACCCGGCCGTCATCTGCCCGTACATGGTCAGGCCCGCGGCCTCCAGGCGGCGGAACTCCTCCCAGTTCGCCCAGTCGGGCACCAGGTTGGAGTTGGCGATGAGCACCCGCGGCGCCCATTCGTGCGTGCGGAACACCCCGACGGGGCGGCCGGACTGCACCAGGAGCGTCTCGTCGCCCTCCAGCGTGGTCAGCGTGCGGGTGATCGCGTCGAAGGAACGCCAGTCGCGCGCGGCCTTGCCCGAACCGCCGTAGACGACGAGTTCCTCCGGATGCTCGGCGACCTCGGGATCCAGATTGTTCTGGATCATGCGAAGCGCGGCCTCCTGCGGCCACCCCTTGGCGGTGAGCGTGGTGCCGCGCGGTGCGCGCACGATCCGGCTGCCGGTCATGGCCGAGCCTCCCCATCAGACCTGAATGAACGCATTCATATTTGTCACTCAAAGGCCACAGGTCAACCCGGAGAACGCGGATCACCCCAAACCCGCAGGTCGTCTCGGAGGAGGGGGCACTTCCAGGCGACACACCCTGGAAGTACCCCCGACCTCTGGTCGCCGTCACGATCATCGCCCAGTACTCATCCCGCACGGACGAGTCCGGGGGTCGAGTTCGGCAAGCGCCCGATGGACGCCCTTACGCGAAGGAGAGGCTCCGCACAGGCGGAGATGCCCGGTTTTCACGGCGGCGAATCAGCTGATGTACCCGATGTCCGAACGATCTCCCTACTCACCCCGCACATTTACATGATTCATGCCGAACGCGGGAAGCGGGCTGGTCCGGCGATAGTCATGACCTGGGGAAACCGCTCTCAGGTGGGGAGCAGGAACTGGGTGGCGGCGAGTTCGCGGTAGAGGTCGTCGCCGGCGAGCAGTTCCCCGTGGGTGCCGACGGCCCGCACCCGGCCCGCCTCCATCACCACGATCCGGTCGGCGCTGGTCACCGTGGACAGACGATGGGCGATCACCAGCACGGTCGTCTCCGCCGCCACCTCGGCGATCACCTCGCGGAGCCGTAGCTCGTTGACCGCGTCGAGCTGCGAGGTGGCCTCGTCGAGCAGGAGCAGCCGGGGGGTGCGCAGCAGGGCGCGGGCGATGGCGACCCGCTGACGCTCACCGCCGGAGAGCATGATCCCGCGATGGCCGACCCTGGTCTCCAGCCCCTCGGGCAGCCGGGAGACCAGGTCCTCCAGACGGGTCCGCGCGAGCACCCGCCAGATGTCGGCCTCCTCCACCTCCGGCGCGGCGAAGACGAGGTTCTCCCTGAGCGTGCCGTCCAGCACCGGCGCGTCCTGCTCGACGTAGCCGAGGCAGGCGCGGAGCTCGGCCAGCGGCCACCGCCTGATGTCGCGGCCGTCGACCGTGATCGTTCCGGCCTGCTGCTCGTAGAACCGTTCGAGCAGGGTGAACACGGTGGACTTGCCCGCGCCCGAGGGGCCGACCAGGGCGGTCAGCCCGCCCGCGGGAACCTCGAAGGAGACGTCGTCGTGGACGATCTGCCGGTCGTCTCCGTAGCGGAAGGCCACCCCTTCGAAGCGGACCCCCGCCGGGGTCCTGCCGACGTGGTAGACCGTGTCGTCCGACTCCTCGGCCGGGAGCTCCTCGATCTCCCGGATCCGCCTCACCGCCGCCAGGCCGTTCTGCACCTGCGTGAACCCCTGGATCAACTGGCCCATCGGAGCGACGAGGTAGAACAGGTAGAGCAGGAACGCGATCAGCGAGGACACCTCCAGCGTGCCGGAGGCGACCCGCGCTCCACCCACTCCGAGCACGGTCACGAAGGCGATCTGCGCGGAGAGCCACGCGGAGACCCCTGCGATCGAGGTCAGCCAGGCCACCGCGATGCCCCGGTCCCGCGCCTCCCTGGCCGCCTCTCCCACCGTGGCGATCTCGCGCTCTTCGGCGCCGCTGGCCTTGACCGTGCGGAAGGCCTGCAGCACCCGGTCGAGCACCGCGCCCATCTCGCCCACCGCGACCTGCGCCTGCAGGGAGGCCTTCCGGATCCGCGGCATGACCAGGCCCACGAGCGAACCCACCACGACCAGGATCGCCAGCGTGATGAGCAGCAGCGGCCCGTCCATGATCGCCATCATCACGACGGCGCCCACGAGCATGAACACCGCGCTGATCGTCTCCACGACGCCGTCGGTGAACACCGCCCGGAGCAACGTGGTGTCCGAGGTCACCCGGGACAGCAGGTCCCCCGGCTTGAGCCGGTCCACCTCGGACACTCGCAGCCGCAGCATCCGGTCCACGAGGCTGCGGCGGGCGGAGAACACGATGCCCTCGCCCATCCGTTCCAGCACGTATCTGCCGAGCGCGCCGATGCCCGCGCCCAGGAGCACCACGGCCGTCAGGCCCAGCACCGGCCCGAGCAGGGAGCGTTGCTCGCCGAAGGCGTCGATCACGGCCTTGGCGAGCAGCGGCATCGCCAGCCCGGCCCCGGTGCCGACGAGGCTGAGCACCCCTCCCAGCAGCAAGGCCCGTTTGTGTGGACGGATATACCCAAATAAGAGCCGCCAGGATGCAGGCTCGGACGCTGCGGGCTCGGACACTGCCGTCTCCTCTGGGCCGACATGATCGGCCCCCGGCGGCCGCCCTTCCTGTCTACCTCGCACGCGATCACCCTGAGCCTCTCGCCCGATTCCGTTACGTGGCCGAAATCCAACGATGTCAACATAAATTGACACCGTCGAGCGTGTCAACCGAAATTGACATCAAGGATCCGGTGATGCCCTGAAGGGAGCTTCAGGCTCCATCGGGCGGTCTCTTCCTCCGGCTCGGCGTGACCGGCCGAGGGCGACCGGCCGAGGGCGACCGGGCGAAGGTGACCGGGCGAAGGTGATCCATCGAGGGTGGCCCGAACCGCCGGATGCCGGTGTTCTGTCGATCGAGAGGCTGTCTCGATCGACAGAACACCGGCATCCGGTGCGACGGTCTACGGTCAGCGGCGCTTGACGCCGTACTCCCTGCGCATCTCGGCCACGGTGTCCAGGATCTCGTCCTGGGTCTTGAGCAGCTTCGCCTCGGCCTCCTCGGTCCGGCCCTCGGCGACCATCCGGCGGTTCCCCGTGCGACCGCCCAGCTTCCGCTTGGCCCGAGCCTTCATCTCGCGCAGGTTGAGCTTCTCCATGAGACCCATGATCCATACTCCTTCGGCAGGAAGGCCCCCCAACTGCCCCCCGGACGGCCGAATATGCGTCTCAGGACTTTCTCTCTACCTCGCCCGAACGCCCAGCCTCAGCGGCGGGTCCGGCGACGGGTGGAGGGGAGGTCGTGCCTGCCGGAGACGAACTCCTGGAAGGCGATCTTGGCGCGGATCACCGGACGGCGCCAGCGTTCCTCCCTGCGTTCGGCCCGGGCCATCTTGCGGATCTGGGGACGACGGGACCCCGGGGCGAAGAACAGGTGGGCCCAGGGAGACCCGGGGCGCGCCAGCCGTACCGCGCCGGGGACCAGCAGGATCGGGATGAACAGCCCCGCCAGACCGGTCCAGATCTTGCCCTTGAGCAAGGTGATCACCGCCAGCGCGAGGTTCGCCACGATGAAACCGGCCGTGAGCCACGTCCCTCGAAGCGTGCCGTCGGAGTTCTCCCAGCCCAGCGGGCGCAGGCCGAGCAGGAGCAGGCCGGTGAACGCGATCGCGATGAACACGGCGTCGACCGACGCGCGGCCCTCCTCCTCCCAGTAGACGTCGCGCAGGTGCAGGATCAGCGCGAACTCGTCCAGGATCAGGGCGGCGCCGATGCCGAAGACGGCGGCCGTCACGGCGTACCAGCCGGAGGAGATGCCCGACATGATCAGGCCCGACACCCCGCCGAGCAGGGTCAGCACCACGCCGAACACGATGTGGTGGATGTGCATCTCACCGACGTTGAGGTTGCGGAACCAGCCGATCTTGGCGCGGATGAGGCGGACGTTGATCCGGGTGAGCACGAAGGTGACGATCAGCGCGACGAAGAAACAGAACAGCGGCAGCCGTTCTGTGTCCACCATCCGTTGCCCGAACAAATCCCCCACTGCTCTCCCAGGCTATGTGAGAAACCCGCTTATGCGAGGAAACCTCGCAGGAGCGCCGCGGTGCCTTCGAGGTGCTCGGCCACCGCTCGGCGCGCGGCGTCGGGGTCTTTGTTCAGGATGGCCGCCACGATCGCCTCGTGCTGGGTGGCGGCGTGCTTGATGTTGTGCTGGAGCACCGGGATGGCGTTGAGCAGGTCGGTCACCCGGAGCCGGGCGTCGGCGCAGGTCGCGGCGAGCAGCCCGGAGCCGGTCATCTCCGCGATGGCCAGGTGGAAGGCCGTGTCGAGGCGGCGGTAGTCGGCGGGCCTCGCCGAGTTGACCTCGCTCAGGCGCTCCCGCAGGAGGCCCCGCTGCGCCCGGCTCAGCTCGGTGGTGGCGAGCACCTGGGCGGCGCCGCAGTCCACGGCCATCCGGAAGGTGAGCGCGTCGGCCAGGTCGTCGGTGCCCATGTCGTTCACGGCCTTGCGCAGGTCCTGCCGGCTCGGAGGCGGCGGGACGTAGGTGACGAATGCGCCGCCGTACCTGCCTCGCCGTACGTCGAGGTAACCCGCCTCCTGCAGGGCGCGGATGGCCTCGCGCAGGGTGACCCTGCTGATTCCGAGCTGTACGGCGAGCTCCCGCTCCGGCGGCAGTTTCTCGGTCACCATGCCGAGCTTGACGACCTGAAGGAGGCGTTCCACGGTCTCCTCGAAGGCGTTGCCCCCACGGACGGGGCGCAGTACGGCCGCCAGCCGCGACACCTCGCTCAACCTCGCCTCCCCCCTCCTTCGACGGTCGTGAGATCCCGCCCGATCCCGCCTGCCCCCTTGACAAGAGACCTCTTCTGAGTCAATGGTCTAATGCTAGCCCAAAGGACTCCGATGAGGAGGCGCAGTGGACGTCGGTGAGCTTCACGACGAGGTACGGGCGGGACGGATCGACACCGTGCTGCTCGCCGTGGTCGACATGCAGGGCCGCCTGCAGGGGAAACGACTGTCCGCGCGCTACTTCCTCGAAGAGGTGCTGGACCACGCCTCCGAGGGCTGCAACTACCTGCTCGCGGTCGACATCGACATGAACACGGTCGACGGCTACGCGATGTCGTCATGGGAGCGAGGATACGGCGACTTCGTGATGAAGCCCGATCTGTCCACGCTGCGCCGGGTGCCGTGGCAGGAGGGAACGGCGCTGCTGATGGCCGACCTGGTGTGGGAGGACGGCTCGGACGTGACCGCCTCCCCCCGGCAGATCCTGCGCGGACAGCTGGCCCGGCTCCAGGAGCGGGGCTGGGGGGCGTTCGTCGGCACCGAGCTGGAGTTCGTGGTCTACGACGACACCTACGAGGACGCCTGGCGGCGCGGCTACCGGGACCTGGCCCCGTCCAACCTCTACAACGTCGACTACTCCCTTCTCGGCACCGCCAGGATCGAGCCGCTGCTGCGCCGGATCAGGCTCGGCATGGAAGGCGCGGGGATGTACGTCGAGTCGGCCAAGGGCGAGTGCAACCTCGGCCAGCACGAGATCGCCTTCCGCTACACGGACGCCCTCGCCACCTGCGACAACCACTCCGTCTACAAGAACGGCGCCAAGGAGATCGCCTCCCAGGAGGGCAGGTCGATCACCTTCATGGCCAAGCCGAACGAGCGCGAGGGCAACTCCTGCCACATCCACATCTCGCTCAGGAGCGACGACGGAGAGCCGATCATGGCCGGGTCCGAGCCGCACGGGCTGTCCAGGATCGGGCAGCACTTCATCGCCGGGCAGCTCGCCCTCATGCGCGAGTTCACCCTCCTGTACGCCCCGAACATCAACTCCTACAAGCGGTACGTGCCGGGCAGCTTCGCCCCCACCGCGATCAAGTGGGGTGTGGACAACAGGAGCTGCGCGCTGCGCCTGGTCGGCCACGGGCAGTCGCTGCGGATCGAGAACCGGGTGCCCGGCGGGGACGTCAACCCCTACCTGGCGGTCTCGGCGCTGATCGTGGCCGGGTTGCACGGCATCGAGCGCGAACTGCCGCTTGAGCAGGCGTTCACGGGAAACGCCTACGGGTCGGACGCCGAGACCGTGCCGCGTACGCTGCGTGAGGCCGTGGAGCTGTGGGAGGGCTCGGAGACCGCCAGGACCGCCTTCGGCGAGGACGTCGTGGCGCACTACGCGAACAACGCCCGGGTCGAGCTGGCCGCCTTCGATGCGGCTGTCACCGACTGGGAGCTTTTCAGGGGATTCGAACGGATGTGAGCGTGAAAATCATCAATCCGGCGACCGAAGAGGTCGTCGCCGACATCGAGATGGCGGACGCCGCCGAGGTGGACCGGGCCGTGGAACGCGCCAGGCGCGCGTTCGCCACCTGGCGGAACGTCGGCCCCGGGGACCGGGCCCGGCTGCTGCGGAGATTCGCCGCGCTGGTGGAGGAGCACGCCGAGGAACTGGCCCGGCTGGAGGTCGCCAACTCTGGGCACACGATCGGCAACGCCCGCTGGGAGGCCGGCAACGTCCGCGACGTGCTGAACTTCTACGCCGGGGCGCCCGAGCGCAACCACGGCCTGCAGATCCCGGTGCCCGGCGGGCTGGACGTCACGTTCCGGGAACCGCTGGGCGTCGTCGGCGTGATCGTGCCGTGGAACTTCCCGATGGTCATCATGACCTGGGGCGTGGCCCCGGCGCTGGCCGCGGGCAACACCGTGATCGTCAAGCCCGCCGAGTGGACGCCGCTGACCGCCCTGCGACTGGCCGAACTGGCATTGGCGGCGGGTCTCCCCGAGGGGGTCCTGCAGGTCCTGCCCGGGATCGGGGAGGTCGCGGGAGCGCGGCTGGTCGACCACCCGGACGTGGCGAAGATCGTGTTCACCGGCTCGACCGAGGTCGGCAAGGAGATCGCGGCGAAGTGCGCCGGGCAGGTCAAGCGGATCACGCTGGAACTGGGCGGCAAGAGCGCCAATGTGATCTTCGCCGACGCCGATCTGGAGAAGGCCGCCGCGACCGCGCCGTACGCGGTGTTCGACAACGCGGGCCAGGACTGCTGCGCGCGTTCGCGGATCCTGGTGGAGCGCTCGGTGTACGACGACTTCATGGCGCGCCTGTCGGAGGCGGTGCTGAAGGTCAAGGTCGGCGACCCCCGCGACGAGGGCACCGAGATGGGCCCGCTGATCAGCGCCGAGCACCGCGGCCGGGTGGCCTCCTTTGTCACCGGCTCCCCCTACCTGCAGGGTTCGTGCCCGTCCGGTCCCGGTTTCTGGTTCCCCGCGACGATCCTGACCCCTCAGGCGCCGGACGACCCGGCCTTCACCGAGGAGATCTTCGGGCCGGTGGTGTCGGTGGCGCCGTTCGACGACGAGGCGGACGCCGTACGGATCGCCAACGACACGCGATACGGCCTCAGCGGATCCATCTGGACCCGCGACGTCGGCCGCGCGCTCCGGGTGGCACGGGCGGTGGACGCGGGCAACCTCAGCGTGAACTCCCATTCGAGCGTCCGCTACTGGACGCCGTTCGGCGGTTTCAAACAGTCCGGGCTCGGACGCGAACTGGGCCCGGACGCCCTGTCCGCGTTCACCGAGACCAAGAACGTCTTCATTTCGGAGGATTGACAGATATGCAGCGTTTGCAGGGCCGGGTGGCCGTCATCACCGGCGCGGGAAGCGGCATCGGGCTGGCCACCGCGCGCCGGTTCGCCGAGGAAGGCGCCCACGTCGTGTGCGTGGATCTCGACGAGACGAGCGGGTCGGCGGCCGCGGCCGAGGTGAACGGCCTGTTCGTCAAGGCGGACGTCACCAGCGAGACCGACGTCGTCCGGATGTTCCAGACCGCGTTCGACACCTACGGCAGCGTGGACATCGCGTTCAACAACGCGGGCATCTCGCCGCCGGACGACGACTCGATCCTGGAGACCGGCCTCGACGCCTGGCGCCGGGTCCAGGAGGTCAACCTCACCTCGGTCTACCTGTGCTGCAAGTACGCCATCCCCTACATGCAACGCCAGGGCAAGGGCTCGATCATCAACACCGCGTCCTTCGTGGCCGTGATGGGATCGGCCACCAGCCAGATCTCCTACACCGCCTCGAAGGGCGGGGTGCTGGCCATGTCCCGCGAGCTCGGCGTGCAGTTCGCCCGCGAGGGCATCCGGGTGAACGCGCTCTGCCCGGGGCCGGTGAACACACCGCTGCTGCAGGAACTGTTCGCCAAGGACCCCGAGCGGGCGCAGCGCCGCCTGGTGCACATCCCGGTCGGCCGGTTCGCCGAGGCCTCCGAGATCGCCGCCGCGGTGGCCTTCCTGGCGTCGGACGACGCGAGCTTCATCACCGGGTCGGAGTTCCTGGTGGACGGCGGCATCTCGGGCGCCTACGTCACCCCGCTGTAGCGGGACGGGTGCCGCGGGGCGCCTCCGGCCGCCGAGCCGGCGCCCTGCGGCACCGCCGTCATGGACGGATGTCGTAGACCGACCACCGCCGAGCCGGCGCCCCCGGCACCGCCGTCGTGAACGGATGCCGTAAACCGAGCCGGCGCCCCCCGGCACCGCCGTCGTGAACAGGTGTCGTAGACCGACCATCGCCGAGCGGGTGCCGCACCTCACAGCGCCGTCATCGATAACATGCCGGAACGCGGGCATGACGCCCCTCGTCCCGGCCTCCGGCAAGAAAGAGATCATGTCCCGTCCCGTCATCGGCATCACCTGCTACGTCGAACCCGCGAAGTTCACCGTCTGGGAGATGACCACCGCGCTCCTGCCGTACAACTACGTCGACCACGTGGTCCGCGCGGGCGGGCAGCCGGTGCTCCTGCCCCCGGCGGGCGATCCCGCCGCGCTGGCGGGCCGCCTGGACGGGCTGATCCTGGCCGGTGGCGGAGACATCGATCCGGCGCGGTACGGCGAGACCACGCACGAGCTGACCGGCAACATCCGCGGGTTCCGCGACGACGCCGAGTTCGGGCTGGTCCGGACGGCCCTGGATCGGCGCATCCCGTTCCTCGGGATCTGCCGGGGTCTCCAGGTCCTGAACGTCGCCCTCGGCGGCAGCCTCCACCAGCACCTCCCCGACGTGGTCGGCCACCCGGATCACTCCCCGGCCCCCGGTCGATTCGGCCGGATGCCCGTACGGCCGGTGCCGGGCACCCGGCTCGCCAAGATCTTCGACGCCGAGAGCGTCGAGGCGGCCCACTACCACCACCAGGCGATCGACCGCCTGGGCGCGGGCCTGACCGTGTCCGCCCACACCGAGGACGGCACGATCGAGGCCGTCGAACTGGCCGGCCACCCGTTCGCCCTCGCGGTCCAGTGGCACCCCGAGAACGAGGACGAGTCCACCCTCTTCGAGGCCCTGGTCCGGCACATCCGCCCCTGAGCGGCGGGCGGCCGCGTTTCGCCGCCGCACGGGGATTTCGCAGGGCCGGTGCGGGCCGTTAGGCTGGTCACGACACCGATTGAATCCCGTGCGGGAGAGCGTCCTGACAGCCAGACCAGGACCCCTGAAGGAGCAAGCCCTCCCCGCGAACCTCTCAAGGCAAAGGACCGTACGGGTAGGTGCCCTCTGGAAAGCAGGCCTCGTGGCCTCGCCGAAGGTGAAAGTCCGGTAAAAACCGGGCGAAACTCTCAGGCACCCATGACAGAGGGGGAGGATGCTCTCATCTGTCCCCTGCCTGAGGTGCGAACATGTCCCGACCTACGCCGCTGCGCGGTGTCCACGAGACCCTCGGCGCGACGCTGACCGACTTCGCGGGCTGGCTGATGCCACTCCGCTACGGCAGCGAGTCCATCGAGCACAACGCGGTCCGCCAGGCGGCAGGCCTGTTCGACCTGTCCCACATGGGCGAGATCTTCGTGACCGGCGCGCAGGCCGGTGAGGCCCTCGACCACGCGCTGGTCGGCTACATCTCCGCCGTCGAAACGGGCCGCGCCCGCTACACGATGATCGTCGACGCCGAGGGCCACGTGCTGGACGATCTGATCGTCTACCGGCTGGCCCCCGACGAGTTCATGGTCGTCGCCAACGCCTCCAACTATCCCCGGGTGGCCGCCGAGCTCACCGACCGCGCCTCGTCCTTCGACGCGACGGTGGACGACCGCTCCGAGCAGTACGCGCTGATCGCGGTCCAGGGCCCGCGGGCACAGGCCATCCTGGGCGAGCTCACCGACGCCGACCTCGACGGGCTCAAGTACTACGCGGGACTGCCCGCCACCGTGGCCGGTCGCGAGGCTCTCGTCGCCCGCACCGGATACACCGGCGAGGACGGCTTCGAGCTGTTCGTCGCGGCCGGCGACGCGGAGCCGCTCTGGGCCGCGCTCACCAAGGCGGGCGAGCCGTACGGCCTGATCCCCGCCGGCCTGTCCGCGCGCGACACCCTTCGCCTGGAGGCGGGCATGCCGCTCTACGGCAACGAACTGTCCGCGGAGCACACTCCGTTCGACGCCGGGCTGGGCCGTGTGGTGAGGTTTGACAAACCGGGCGACTTCGTCGGCCGGGCCGCCCTGGAACCACTCAAGGACGTCCCGCCGGCCCGCCGCCTGGTCGGATTGATCGCGACCGGCCGCAGGGTACCCCGTCACGGGTATCCGGTGGTGGTCGCCGGCGACGGCAGCGTCGTCGGCGAGGTCACCAGCGGGGCGCCCTCCCAGTCACTGGGCAGGCCCATCGCGATGGCCTACGTGGACAACGGCCTGTCCACCGGCCTGGCCGTGGACATCCGAGGTAGCCACGAGGCGGTCGACGTCGTCGAACTGCCTTTCTACAGGAGGAAAAAGTGAGCAGCATTCCCGATGACCTGCAGTACACCAAGGAGCACGAGTGGGTCGCCGGCATCGATGACGGCCTGACCCTCACCGTGGGCATCACCGAATACGCCGCCGAGGCGCTGGGCGACGTGGTCTTCGTACAGGTCCCCGAGATCGGTACGACGGTCGCCGCCGGCGACGCGGTCGGCGAGGTCGAGTCGACCAAGTCGGTCAGCGACATCTTCGCCCCGGTCGGCGGCGAGATCGTCGAGGTCAACCAGACGGTCGTCGAAGACCCCTCGCTGGTCAACAGCGACTCCTACGGCGACGGCTGGCTGTTCCGCATCCGCCTTGAGGGCACCGCCGACGATCTGCTGTCCCCCGAGGAGTACACCGCGCTCACCTCTGGTGAGTCATAAAATTTCCCATCTTGCGCCGTGACCACGCGCACCGACGCGTGCGCGTGGTCACGGCGATGTGAAGGACCAGATCAATGACGATCAGTGTCTTCGATCTTTTCAAGATCGGAATCGGCCCGTCCAGTTCCCACACCGGCGGGCCGATGGCCGCCGCCCACAAGTTCGCCCGGGGGCTCGACCAGGACGGACTCCTGGAGAAGACCGCCAGGGTCGAGGTCATCCTGTACGGCTCGCTCGGGCTGACCGGCAAGGGGCACGGCAGCGACAAGGCCGTCCTGCTCGGCCTGACAGGCGAGAAGCCCGAACTCGTCGACGTCGACACCGTGGACGAGCGGCTGGCCGCCATGCGCGCGTCCGGCCGGATCTCCCTGTACGGCTCCCACGAGATCCCTTTCGTCATCGGTGAGGACCTGGTCTTCGAACGCAAGATCTCCCTCCCCGGCCATCCCAACGGCATGCGCTTCACCGCCTTCTCCGAGAACGGCGAGGCCCACCGCGAGAAGGTCTACTACTCGGTGGGCGGCGGCTTCGTCGTGGACGAGAACGCCACGGGCGCCGACCGGATCAAGCAGGACGACACCGTGGTGCCGTACCCCTTCCTGTCGGCCGCCGAGCTCCTCGCCCACTGCCACGAGACGGGCCTGTCGATCTCCGGGCTGATGCTGGAGAACGAGAAGGCGTTCGGCCGCACCGAGGCCGAGATCCGCGCCCAGCTCCTCCACCTCTGGAAGGTCATGTCGGAGTCCGTACGGCGGGGCATCTCCAAGGAGGGCGTGCTGCCCGGCGGCCTGAAGGTCCGCCGCCGAGCCCACCAGCTCCACCGGCAGCTCCAGGGCGAGTCCCCGGACAAGGACTCGCTGCAGACCATGGACTGGGTCTCGCTGTTCGCCCTCGCCGTCAACGAGGAGAACGCCGCCGGCGGCCGGATCGTCACCGCTCCCACCAACGGCGCCGCGGGCATCATCCCCGCGGTGCTCACCTACTACGACCGCTTCACGCGGCGGTCAGACGACGAGGGAGTGGTCCGCTTCCTGCTGACCGCCGGAGCGATCGGGGTGCTGTTCAAGGAGAACGCCTCCATCTCCGGCGCCGAGGTCGGCTGCCAGGGCGAGGTCGGCTCGGCCTGCTCGATGGCCGCCGCCGGGCTCACCGAGGTGCTGGGCGGAACCCCCGAGCAGGTGGAGAACGCCGCCGAGATCGGCATCGAGCACAACCTGGGCCTGACCTGCGACCCGATCGGCGGCCTGGTCCAGATCCCGTGCATCGAGCGCAACGCGGTGGCCTCGATCAAGGCCATCGCCGCGGCCAGGATCGCGCTGCGCGGCGACGGCCGTCACTTCGTGTCCCTGGACAAGGCGATCAAAACGATGCGCGACACCGGTCGCGACATGCTCGACAAGTACAAGGAGACCAGCCGCGGCGGCCTCGCCGTGAACGTCATCGAATGCTGACCGGCCCCCCTCGGGGGGACCGATCGGCCCACGCTGACCGCTGACGACCCATGACCGACGCCGGTCAGACCGCACCGATCGGCGTCGGCCCATGACCGATGCCGATCGGGGGGCGCTGACCGCCGACGGCCCATGGCCGGCGCCGATCGGGGCCTCTCGACCGACGCCGGTCGAGAGGCGGCGCGGGCGAGGGACGCTGACCGCCGACGGCTCATGGCCGGCGCCGGGCGAGGGGCGACGTCGACCGCCGACAGTCCGCGTCGTCCCCCTGATCGGCTCCGCCCCGCGGTGATCCGCCCGCGACCGCCCCTCCGACAAACAGTCCAAATCAACACAACTTTCGCTGTCTCGTACAAGACCATCTGATCCCGCACCTATGCTGGGTGGCCTTGTCGGAGAGACTCAGGAGGTTCTGGTGTCAACGGGAACGCCCCCGGCGAGTCGCCCTCAGCGCTTGCTCCGCTTCCTCGGCGCACACTGGCTCTTCCTGGCCGCTCTCCTGGCCGGCGGCGGACTCCGGGCTCTGGCCGTGCTCGGCTACCGGCCGGCCCTGTGGTTCTGGGCCGACTCGTTCGTCTACCTCGGCGGCGGGCTCGACCCCCGTCCCATGGAGTCGCGCCCGTCGGGCTACTCGCTGTTCCTGTGGATGCTGGAGCCGCTGTCCAGCGTCCAGGCCGTGGTCGTGGTCCAGCACCTGCTCGGACTGACCGTGGCCGCCTGCGTCTACCTGCTGCTGCGCCGCCTGGGCGGGCTGCCAGGATGGGGCGCGACGCTCGCCGCGCTGCCCGTGCTGCTGGACGTCCACCAGGTCCAGCTCGAACACCTCGTCATGGCGGACCTGCTCTTCCAGTTCCTGGCGGTGCTCGCGGTCACGCTGCTGCTGTGGTGGCGGCGCCCACCGGTGTGGGTCGCGCTGCTCGCCGGGATCCTGCTGGCCGCGGCGACCGTCACCCGGACGATCGGGCTGCCGCTGATCGCCGTGGCGCTGGTCGGCATGCTGATCCGCCGAGCCGGGTGGAGGGCGGTCACCGCCGCCACCCTGGCCGCCGCGATCGGCCTGGGCTCCTATGCCGTCTGGTTCGAATCCGAGTACGGGAGCTACGGGCTGACCCGGGGCAACGCCTTCCTGTGGGCGCGCACCGCCACCTTCGCCGACTGCGAGAAGATCAAGCCCACCGGGCCGGAGGCCGCGCTCTGCCCCACGGAGCCGGTGGGCGAACGACCGGCGCCGCCGGTCTACATCTGGGACGGCGCGTCACCACTGAACAAGATCAAGGGCACCTGGGCCGAACGGGACAAACTCGCCGGTGACTTCGCCACCCAGGCCATCCTCGCCCAGCCCCTGGACTTCCTCCGGGCGGGCCTGACCGATGTGGCCTACATCTTCGACTGGAACCGCCGCGTCTACCCCACCCCCGGCCCGCAGAGCGCGTACGTCTTCCCCGACGAGGTCAAGCCCTTCTCCAAGGGGGTCGCCTCACAGGGAAAGACCGCCGAGGAGCTGACGGTGGCCTACCAGGGCACCTCCGGCGCGCCCTCCATGGTCGAGCCGTACGCCGGCTGGCTGCGCGCCTACCAGCAGAACGGCTTCCTGCGCGGCCCGTTCCTGGCGGTGATCCTGCTGATCGGCCTCGTCGGCGTCCTGATGCGCCTGCGGCGGCTCGGCGGCGCCGTACTGCTGCCGTGGGCCGCGGGGACCATGCTGCTGGTCCTGCCGCCCTTCATCGCCGCCTTCGACCACCGCTACGTCGTGCCGGCCCTCCCGCTGCTCTGCCTGGCCGCCGGTCTGGCCTTCGGCGCCAGGCACGAGAGAGCCGAGCATGAGGAAGCCGGGCACCGGTCCAGGCACGGCAGATCCCGGCGCGATGAATCCCCGCACGAGGAACCCCCGCACGGAGAGCCCCCGCACGAGGACCTCGACCCCGCGGGGCTCGGCCGCGAGGCGTTTCAGCCCGCAAGGCCCCATCCCGAGGGGTTCGAGGGGTTCGAGGGGTTCCGTCACGAGGGACTCCGGCCCGACGGGTTCCGGCCCGAGGTGCTTCGGCACGAAAGATCCCGGCACGAGGAATCCCAGCACGGCGGGTTCTGGCAGGAGGGATCCCTCCGCGAGGAAACCCGGCACGAGGGGTTCTGGCCCGAGGAATCCCGCCGCGGAAGGTTCCCGCGCGAGCGGTCAGCGGCGGCGGACGTGCAGGCGGACGACCGCCCCCAGTTCAGGATGCCCGAGCGTCCTGCGAACCTTTCCGACGGCGTCCTTGTTGAGCCGCGCCACCAGTTTGCCGACGTCGGCCGTGGGCGCGCAGCTCACTCCGATCCGCACACGCTCATCCCTTACGAGCCTCACGCGAACGCGGCCGAGCCCTTCGATTTCTTTAAGGGCGCCACCGAGCGTCGTGACCCCGGCCCCGGCTCGCCTCCCCCACCGCCTCCATCCGACGGCGTGTAGCAGCCACCGGATCGCGAGGAGCGCCAGCACCACCAGCGTCAGCGCGACCAGCCACCCCGCCCAGGGATGCCCGGCCAGCCTGCCGGGCGACCCCTGGCTCAGGATCCGCTCCTCACCCGGCAGGCCGGCGATCCCGCCCCACCCGCGGAGGAAACCGTAGAATCCGGCCGTGGTCAGCACCGTCCCGGTGACGGCCAGGCCGATCCGGTTGCCCAGATACGCCCTCATCGGTTCCTTCTCCTGCGCAGTCGTACCACGACCTCGCCACCGCACATCGCCCCCAGGCCCGCCAGCCGGTCACCCACCGCCGCACCCACCTGGCGCAGCAGCGGACCGGTCCTGTCCGCGTCGGTGAGCACGGTGACCTCGACGTCCTTCGACGTGAGCCGCACCCGCGCCCTGCCCACCTCGCCCACCGACTCGGCGGCCTGCCGCAGCGTACGGCGGAGCCCGGACCTCGTCAGGCCCATCACCGTCCAGGGGTCTCCGGCCTCCAGCGGCACCAGCCGGGTTCGGCCGGGCACCGCCGCCAGCCCGAGCAGCAGGAGACCCACCGCGATCGAGAGCAGCGCCACGGTGACGGCGGCGGGATCCGACCAATTCCACGCCCCGGGCCCGTTGACGAGCCTCCTGTACGGCATCCGCCCGATCGGCGAGTCCACCATCAGAGCGACCGTCACCACGGCCGCGGCGGACAGCACGACGGACGCCGTCAGAGCGACGACCACCCCCGCCGGAGACCTCCCCGGCCTCAGCATCCGCACCGACCTGCGACGCGCCGTGTGCAGGTGTTCTCCGCCGGCTCCCGCGCCCGCCAGGGTTTCCTGGAGAGTAGTCGTCACCCGGACATGTGTACGTGGCCTCGATTCCCCGGGCGAGATTCAACCGCCCACTTGCACGATCTCGGGATCGTCCTGGCGGGAGAATTTACCGCCGGATCCCCAACATGAACGTCACTCATATTTTTTCGCGCCGGGTTATCCTGCCGGTATGGACGACCGACAGCGCTACGACCGGGCCACCGCGCACCTGGATCCGCCCTTCGCCGTTCTCGACCTCGCAGCCATGCGGCTGAACGCCTCAAGCATGGTCCAGCGAGCCGGAGGCAAGCCGATCAGGGTCGCCAGCAAGTCCATCCGGTCCCGGCCCGTGCTTGAGCGGATCCTCTCCATGGACGGGTTCTCGGGAACCATGGCCTTCACCCTGCCCGAGGCTCTCTGGCTGGTCTCCACCGGCGTGCGGGACGTGCTCGTCGCGTATCCGACCGCGGACCGGTCCGCACTGGCCGAACTGGCCGCCGGCGCCGACGCGGCACAGGAGATCACGGTGATGGTGGACCGAGTCGAGCACCTGGACTTCATCGAGTCCGCGATCGCCGACGTCCACAGCCGCAACCGCCGCGAGATCCGGGTATGCCTGGACATCGACGCGAGCTTCGTCGCCTTCGGCGGCAGGTTCCGGGCGGGCGTCCGCCGCTCCCCCATCCGCGAGGCGGAGCAGGCCGCCGACCTGGCCGCCGCGACCGCCAAACGACCCGGATTCCGCCTGGTGGGTCTCATGGCCTACGAGGCACAGATCGCCGGAGTCGGCGACGACCCACCCGGCAACCTCGCCCTCACGCAGGCCATCCGCTGGATGCAGGCGCAGTCCCGGCGAGAGCTGATCATGCGCAGGGGCCGGATCGTCCAGGCCGTCCGCCAGATCACCGAGCTGGAGTTCGTCAACGGCGGCGGCACCGGCAGCATCGAGAAGACCGTCCGCGAGAAGGCCGTCACCGAGGTCGCCGCCGGGTCGGGCTTCTTCCACCCCCGCCTGTTCGACTTCTACCGCGGCTTCACCGGCCGCCCCGCCGCCCTGTTCGCCCTGCCCGTCGTCCGCCGCCCCTCGCCCGGCGTCGTCACCGTCCTCGGCGGAGGCTACACCGCCTCCGGCTCCCCCGGACCGAACCGCATGCCTCAGCCCTACCTGCCATGTGGACTGCGCTACGACTCCGACGAGGGCGCGGGCGAGGTCCAGACCCCGCTGCTCGGCCAGGCGGCCGAGGACCTGCGCATCGGCGACCGCGTCTGGTTCCGTCACGCCAAGGCGGGCGAACTCTGCGAGCGCTTCGACAGCCTGCACCTGATCGACGGCGACAAGGTCGTGGACGAGGTCCCCACCTACCGAGGCGAGGGCCGCACCTTCCTCTAGTGGGGGGGTGAATCGAGAGCGTTCCGCCTGGTCTGTGAGACGAATCCGATCCTGGCGTACCCGGCACGGCGAGACCTTCACGGTCACTGTGCGGCCCTCTCCATGGGCGTGATCAGGAGCCGGGCGATGACCGGTGTCGTCGAAACGGTGACGGTTCATCTCACCGGCGGCGCCAACCGGGGCGAGCCGGGCGGTCAGCCGTGCCGGGGAGCCCAGCGGGCGGCGGCCAGCGCGCCCAGCACCAGCACGCTCGACGCGATCGACAATGACAGCCGCAGCCCTGACGGGAAGTCGCCGGTGATCAGCGTGCCGAACAGTGCCACGCCGACCGCGCCGCCGACCTGCCGCGCCCCGTTCAGCTCGCCGGAGGCCACCCCGGCGTAGGCCGGTTCAACGGTCTCCAGCAGCGCGCTGGTCATCGCCGGCACCGCGACCCCGCCGCCGACCCCGATGGGCAGCATGGACAGCCAGATCACCCAGTTCGGCGCGGTGTGCCCGGCGCACAGCAACCCGAGCAGGCCGACCGCGAACAACAGTTGCCCGCCCACCATCGGCGGCTTCGGCCCCAGCCGCCCGGTCAGCCGCCCCCCGAGGAGGTTCGCCGCCGTCACGGTGGCGGTCATCGGCAGGAACATCAGACCGGTGGTCAACGCCGAGTAGCCCCGCTCGTTCTGCAGGAACAGGCTGAGCAGGAACACGATGCCGTAGTAGGCGAAGTTCATCCCGAAGCCGACCGCGCTGGCCGAGGAGAACGCCGGATGGGCGAACAGCCGCATCGGCAGCATCGGCTCCGCTGTCCGGCGCTCCCACCACACGAACAGCCCTCCGCAGACCACCGCCACCGCCAGCGCGGCCGGCACCGGACCCGATGACCAGCCCAGCGCGCCGCCCTCGATGAGGCCGAAAGTGAGCGCGCACAGCGCCAGCACGACAGCCAGTTGACCGGGCAGGTCAAGCCGGCGACCCGTACCGGCCGGCGGCGCGTCCGCGCGGACGGTCAGCAGCAGGCCGACCGCGCCGATCACCAGGTTCACCAGGAACAGCGACCGCCAGCCCAGCCCGGCGATGAGCAGCCCACCCAGCACCGGCCCGGCCGCCACCGCCGCTCCACCGGCCGCCGCCCAGATGGCGATCGCCCTGGTTCGCCCGGCCTGATCGGGGTAGCCGTGCCGGATCATCGCCAGCGAGGCGGGCAGCTGCGCGGCCGCGCCAACGCCCTGGACGAACCGCGCGGCGATCAACATGGCCGGCGAGACGGCCAGTCCACAGGCCAGTGAGGCGAGCACGAACAGGCCCAGTCCGCAGGCGAAGACCCGCCGCGCGCCCAACCGGTCACCCAACGACCCGCCGGTGAGCAGCAGTCCGGCGAACATCAGCGTGTAGCCGTCCACCACCCACTGCAGCTGGGTCAGCCCGGCATCCAGTTCCCGGCTCAGCGTGGGCAGCGCGACGTTCACAATGGTGGCGTCCAAGCTGATCATCAGGAACCCGGTCGCGGCGGCGAGCAGCGTCCACGGTCCGGTCGACCGGGCGGTGGAGACATCGGTGGCAATTTCTGTGGTCACCGGACCAGCCTGTGGCAGCGGTAGTCTCACCCGCAATGAACGAGGGTGCACCTGACAGGGCCACCCTGACCGGCGGGAACGGGGAACAGGAGGTGGGTGGAGTTGGTCAGGCAGAGCAGGCGGGCATACGAGCTGGGGGCGTTCCTGCGGTCGCGACGGACGCTGCTCAGGCCCGGCGAGGTGGGACTGTCGGACGAGGGCGTCCGCCGCACGTCGGGGCTACGCCGCGAGGAGACGGCCCGGCTGGCCGGGGTCAGCGAGGGCTACTACGTCCGGCTCGAGCAGGGCCGGGCGCCACACCCGTCGGCGAGCGTGCTCGGCGCCCTGGCCGGCGCGCTGCGGCTGTCCGACGCCGAACGTGAACACCTGTTCGCGCTGGCCGAGGAGGTCCGCCCGGAGCCCGAACCGGAGGTGCTCGCCTCCGGCGTCCGCCGGATGATGGAGCTGCTCGTCCCGCCGACCGCCGCCTACGTGATCGATCGGCGCAGTGACGTGCTGGTCTGGAACGACAGTGCCGCCGCACTGTTCGGCCACCTCATCGACGGTCCCCGCCGGCCGAACAACGTGCGCTACGTGTTCACCGACCCGCAGGCCAAGAAGATCTTCGTCGACTGGGCCGACATCGCATCGGACTCGGTGGCCCACCTGCGCGCGGCCACCGGGCACCATCCGGACGACGCCGAACTCACAGCGCTGGTGGCCGATTTGCACGAGGTCAGCCCGGAGTTCCGCCGACTGTGGCCCGCCCGGGAGCTGCGCCGCAAGATCAGTGGACGCAAGGAGCTGAACCACCCGGTGGCCGGCCGCATGTCACTGGACTACGAGGTGCTGAATGCCCCGCAGGTGCCCGGGCAGCGGCTGGTCGCCTACGCCGCCGCGCCCGGCACCCGTTCGCACGCCGCGCTGGGCAGGCTCCTGCAGGGGGCCGAGGGGCCTGGCCGAGTTCGGGGATGACCCCCGGCGGTACGGCGCGCCCCGAACCCGGTCAGCCCGAAGGCCCACCGCGGGAAGACCGGATCACCGCCGGCGCCGCCAGAGCATGATCATCGCGCCGATCGCCAGCGCCGCCCCCACGCCGATCAGCACCGGCGCCATGCTCGGCTGCTCGTCCGCCCATAGATTCTCGGGCTCGCCCTCAAGCCTGACCGGCTTCGCCGTCGCCCCGGTCACCAGGTCGCCGACCTGCGTGACGAAGTGCTCCACGTCCGACCTGACCTTCGCCACGCCCCGCTCCGCGACCCGCTTCGGGCTCACCCGGTCCACGATGGCGTCCACCGTCTGGGCCAACTCCGCGCGCGTGCGCTCGATCTGCCGCTCCAGCTCCGCAGGATCGGTGTCCGCCATGGCTCTCCTCTCATACCCCTTGACATTGATCAGTCTGTCAGGTCCAACCCTCTCACGGCACTTCAGACCGCCCGGTAAGTTGACCCGGGAACGATTCCTCGGAGGAACATATGAAACTCGAGCCCGGCGACGCCGCCCCGGACTTCACGCTTCCCGCCGCCGACGGCACCACCGTGTCCCTCGACACCTACCGTGGCAAGCGGGTCATCCTTTACTTCTACCCCGCCGCGATGACCCCCGGCTGCACCAAGCAGGCCTGTGACTTCCGCGACAGCCTCGCCTCCCTGACCTCGGCCGGTTTCGCGGTCCTGGGTGTGTCCAAGGACAAGCCGAAGAAGCTGGCCGAGTTCGTCGAACGCGACGCCCTGACCTTCCCCCTCCTGTCAGACCCCGACCTGGAGGTCCACAAGGCCTACGACGCCTACGGCGAGAAGATGATGTACGGCAAGACCACCGTCGGCGTCATCCGCTCCACTTTTGTCATCGACGCGGACGGCAAAGTCGAAAAGGCCCTCTACAACGTGAAGGCCACCGGCCACGTGGCCCGCCTCCGCCGCGAACTCGGCCTCGAATAAATGCCTTATTCGGCCATTTAATGGGGTCTGCGCATGCCCCAAGAATTGTCAGTCCCATTGCCTAACCTTGGGGCATGCCCATCAAATACAAGTACACCCCCGAAATGCTGGCCGAAGCGGCGGCCCGCTCCCTCAGCATCGCCGACGTCCTCCGCTGCCTCGGCATCACCCTCGCGGGCGGCAACTACACTCACATCAGCCGCCAACTCAAGCGCTTCGGGATCGACACCTCTCACTTCTTGGGACAGGGACACTACCGAGGACAGCCCTCACCTAGGCGCCTTCACCCCGAGCAAGTTCTCGTCGTACTACCGGAGGGCAGCCCTCGCCCCAATCCCAGGCAGCTCAGACGAAGCCTGATCACAATCGGGGTGCCACACCACTGCGCGGGCTGTAAGATCGAGGGCGTCTGGCAAGGTCGGCCGCTGACGCTGCATGTCGATCACATCAGCGGCGATTGGCTTGACAACAGAAAAGAAAATCTGCGATTTCTCTGCCCGAATTGCCATTCACAAACAGAGAATTTCGCAGGGAAAAACAAAGGGGCCGTAGTCCAAAGGCAGAGACACACGGTTTAGGTCCGTGCCAGTCCGGGTTCGAATCCCGGCGGCCCTACAGGCAGAAAATAATTAGCTATAAATTCCGGGCCGACAAGAGCCAACATCACCCGTCGGCTCGGAATTTATTTTCGCAAATTATTTCGTCGCCCATAAATACACCTAATCGAGATCAATTACCGTCCCCATCACAATTCAACTGTCACTTGAGTCCAGCCTCAGAGAAGATCACGTCGCAGCTTTTGTCGACAGGACCACAGAGCCGGGCGAGCAGTCTCCCGTCATACTCAATTGGCGGGACAGCAGAGGTCCCCCGCGAGCCCGTAGCCGTGAGCCGCTCAGCGAAAAGCGAGTGCACGGGAACAAGAAACCGCGTTGAGCACAGTGACATGCATGAGTACTACAACGGCGGGTTATCCCGTGTGGCGGGGCCGGGCCATCGAGTCGCGCGGCGCGTTCTCAGGCGCCGCGCGACCCGGTGTCGTTGTGATTGATCACCACAAACAATCTCCCTTTACTCACCCCGAGGGGTGCTCCCATCAACCATGATTGCGGAAAGAGCGTAAAGATGACGTAAGCCGTACAAAATGTGCGACCTGAGTCGTACAGCAGGTTCCCCCTCAAGGGGGAAGGTCTCTGATCTGCGCGTACGTATCGTGGTGATGTGTTCGGCAGACTACGCGCCTGGAGCCGGCGCCATCCCGGAACCGTGGACGCCCTATGGCTGACACCGTTCCTGCTGCTCTCGCTGTTCAACGTGTGGTTCGTCGCCCTCTCCGGCGACGCGTTCCCGGGTGGTCTCGATCTCGGGCTTCCGGGGTTCCTGGTGCTCGGGCTGCTGCTGATCGTGCCGTTGTTCTGGTTGCGCACGCGTCCCCGGACGGTGTTCGCGATCGTCTCGCTGGTGAGTTTCGGCCAGTGGCTCATCGACGTCCGGCCTCTCTCCTTCAACCTCGCCGTGCTCATCGCCATGTACGGCGTGGTGTCCCGCCGCCCGACACGCTGGGCGGTCGCGGCGGGCCTGGTAGCCGAGCTGGGACTCCTCCTCTCCTTCGGGCAGATAGCGGCGGATCCCAACCTCATCAGCTTCACCAGTGCCTCGGTGTTCGTCGTCGCGATCTGGATCGCGGGAATCTACGCCAACACCCGGCGCCGCTATCTGGAGAGCCTGGAGGAGCGGGCCGAGCGGGCCGAGCACGAACGTGACCAGCAGGCCAGGCTGGCCGCGGCGGCCGAGCGGGCCCGGATCGCCCGCGAGTTGCATGACGTGGTCGCGCACAACGTGAGTGTGATCATCGTTCAGGCCGATGGGGCGGGTTATGCGATCGACACCGATCCCGAGCAGGCACGCGAGGCCATGCGGACGGTGTCGGCCACGGGGCGGCGGGCACTGGCCGAGATGCGCAGGATGGTGGGCGTGCTGCGGACCGACGAGGTCACCGAGGAGTACGCGCCGCAGCCGAGCCTGTCGCAGTTGGACGAGCTGGTGGCGCAGGTGCGCTCGTCCGGGCTGCCCGTCGATCTCCGGGTGACCGGCGGCCCGCGGGAACTTCCCCAGGGCGAGCAGCTGACGGTGTACCGGATCGTCCAGGAGGCTCTCACCAATACCCTCAAACATGGCGGTCCCGGTAGCAGGGCCAGTGTGGAGATGGAGTACTGCGTGCGCGAGCTGCTCTTACGGGTGACCGACGACGGCCGCGGCGCCGCGGCGCCCGGACACGAGGGTGGGCACGGCCTGGTGGGCATGCGAGAGCGGGTCGCCATGTTCGGCGGGACCGTGGAGGCCGGGCCCCTGCCGGGCGGCGGGTTCCGGGTGACCGCGCGGCTGCCGGCCGGGGAGAGTCGGGCGGCTTGAGCGAGCAGGTGATTCGCGTGATGCTGGTCGACGATCAGGAGTTGTTGCGTGCCGGGTTCCGCATGATTCTCAGCTCGCAGCCGGGTATCGAGGTCGTCGCGGAGGCGGCCAACGGGGCCGGGGCGGTGGAGGCCGTACGGACGACGGAGATCGACGTCGTGCTGATGGATGTGCGGATGCCGGTCATGGACGGGGTGGAGGCGACCCGGCTCATCTGCGCGGCGGCCGAGAGGCCCCGGGTGCTGATTCTGACCACGTTCGACCTGGACGACTACGCGTTCGCGGCCTTGAAGGCGGGCGCCTCAGGGTTCTTGCTGAAGGATGTGCCGCCTCCGGATCTGGTCAGCGGCATCCGCTCGGTGCACAGCGGGGACGCGGTGGTCGCGCCGAGTACGACGCGGCGGTTGCTGGAGCGTTTCGCCGTCCATCTTCCCTCGCCGGGGGCGGCCGAGCAGGCGAGGCTCAGCGGGCTGACCTCTCGGGAGCGGGAGGTGCTGGTGCTGGTGGCCCGGGGCCTGTCGAACACGGAGATCGCGGATCGGCTGAATCTGGCGGAGGCGACGGTCAAGACGCATCTGGGCCGGGTGCTGGCCAAGCTGGGCCTGAGGGATCGGGCCCAGGTGGTCGTGTACGCCTACGAGACGGGACTTGTGACGCCGCATTCGACGGATTAGCGGCCCTAAGCCGTTGACCGGACGATGCCGCGAGCCGTTCGGTACGGCGAGCCGTCAGTCGGAAGGCGCGGACAGAAGCACCCGGACCTGGGTGTTGCGGTAGCCGGCGCGCTCGAAGGCCGCGGCCATGGGCGCGTTGGTCGTGTCGGTGGTGGCCGTGATCAGTTCCGCGCCGTTCTCCGCGTGGATGCGGGTGATCTCGGCGAGGATGTCGTCGACGTAGCCGTGGCCGCGCAGTTCCGGGACGACGCCGAGGTAGCCGACGTTGGGGTTGTAGGGCGTCGCCGACGGGATCGCGAGCCCGGCGACCGCGCCTTCGGGGGTGTGGACGATCCGCCACCACTCGCGTTCGCCGGGGCAGTCGAGGTAGAAGTCCATCTCGTGGCGGGCGGTGGCCTCGGCGCCCTTGGCTGCGAGGTTCCTGCGGGTCTCGGCGTCCAGGCTGCCTTCGGCGATCCGGCGGAACACCTCCAGGAACTCCTCGTCGGAGGCGTCGGTGAAGGTGAGCCGGCCACGGGAGGCGGGAACGCCGAGGTCGGGTGTCCACTCGAAGCGCAGCCGTTCCACCTCGTCGGTCAGCCCGGCCGCGAGTGCGGCCTGGCGTCGCCAGGCCAGGGCGGCCGAGACGGCGGGGTCCGCGCGCCAGCCGTTGGGCAGCGTCAGGTTGTACAGGGGCGGCTTGCTCGCGCCCTGCTCACCGAACGCCCGTAGTCCCGCGGTGAGCAGTTCGGCGGCCACGGCCGCGCGGTCGGGGACGGAGGCGTCGACGTACAGGCAGTCCAGGGCGATCGGGTGCGTGCTGTCGGACTGCCCCCACCACAGCGCGCGTGCCATCACCCGGTCGCCGTCCTCGGCGATCCAGGTCCACTGCGGCCGGTACATCCCTTCGGCCAGTTCCGCGAGGTAGCGGTCGGCGGGGATCCAGCTGATGGGTTCGTCGACCGTGCAGGCGACGACACGGTCGAGGTCGGCTTCGGTCGTGGGGCGGAACAACATTCGGAACTCCAGAACTGTCAGTGATCAGTGTTTGACGTAGGTCGTGATCGCCACGCCGCCGTCGAAGGAGCGGGTGGCGGTGAGCGTGAAGGGGGACGGGGCGAAGGGGCCGTCGAACAGGGTAATGCCGAGGACGATCGGGTTGCGTTTGATGACCGGCTCGTCGATCTCGCCGAGCAGTCGGGCTGCCGGTTTTCCACCGCCGCACAGCCGGATGCCCGTCCCGTCCCGCTGTTTCAGGTCCCGGACGAGCCCCACCGGACGCCTCGGCCGAACGCCGAACGCCGACTGGCCGAATGCCGAATGGCCGAATGGCCGAATGGCCGATGCGGGACTACCCCGCAGGTAGCACCGGGCTCGCGCGGAGAGTCCTGCGGCGGAGAGGAAGTCCGTCCGCCAGTCCGATGAATCCCATCCGTCCCGTCAATAGCGTTTGTCCAGCCATAACGCATATGTTGCCGAGGAGAATCAACGTGACCATCACCGGAGAGGTCGGCGCGTGGAACGCGCGGGAGGACGCGGCACCGGCCGTGACGGCCAGAGGCCTTACCAAGGTGTACGGCCAGGGGGACACGGCCGTACACGCCCTCCGAGGGGTTGACGTCTCCTTCGCGACCGGCGCCTTCACCGCGATCATGGGCCCTTCCGGCTCGGGCAAGTCCACGCTGATGCACTGCCTGGCCGGGCTGGACACGGTCAGCGCCGGGCAGGTGCACATCGGGGACGTGGAGCTCACCGGGCTGGGCGACAAGCCGCTCACCCTGCTCCGCCGTGAGCGGATCGGCTTCATCTTCCAGGCGTTCAACCTGTTGCCCACGCTGACCGCCGAGCAGAACATCCTGCTCCCGCTGGAGATCGCCGGGCGCCAGGCCGACCGCGATCTGTTCGACCGGGTCGTGGAGACCGTGGGCCTGCGCGACCGGCTCGGCCACAAGCCGACCGAGCTGTCGGGCGGCCAGCAGCAGCGCGTCGCGGTGGCTCGCGCCCTGATCAGCAAGCCGCAGGTCATCTTCGCCGACGAGCCGACCGGCAACCTGGACTCACGCAGCGGCGCCGAGGTGCTGTCCTTCCTGCGCACGTCGGTACGGGAACTCGGCCAGACGATCGTGATGGTCACCCACGACCCGGTCGCGGCCTCCTACGCCGGACGCGTGGTGTTCCTGCGCGACGGCCTGCTGGTCAGCGAGTTGGCGGAGCCGAGCCCGCAGTCCGTGCTCGACACGCTGATAAAGCTGGAGGCCTGAGGTGCTGAGGACGACCCTGGCCGGGTTGCGGGCGCACAAGCCGCGCCTGCTGCTCACCTCTGTGGCGATCGCGCTGGGGGTGGGCTTCATCGCGGGCACGTTCGTGCTCACCGACACCATGGAGGCGGGCTTCAGCCAGAGTTTCTCCGCGGCGGCAGACAAGATCGACGTCGCCGTGCTCCCCGCTCAGGACACGAGCGCCCGTGAGGCGCCGCCCATGTCCGGCGCCACGCTGGAGAAGATCCGGGCCGCCGACGGTGTGGCCGACGCCCAGGGGCTGGTGCGGGGCTCGTCCGCCCTGATCGGCAAGGACGGCAAGGCCGCCGGGGACTTCCCCACGGCGGGCATCTCCATCCCCGAGGGTTCGCTGAACCGCACCTCGGTCACCAGCGGTGCCGCCCCGAAGACCGCGACGCAGGCCATTCTCGACGAGAACACCGCCGAGGCTCAGGGCTTCAAGGTCGGCGACACCATCGCGGTGCTGGACTCCAAGGACGCCAGGCACGAGTTCACGTTGGTGGGCCTGTTCGACGTCGGGCTCGACCAGCAGCTCCTCTACAGCGGCGCGGTCGGCTACACCACCGAAGCGGCCGAGGCGATGACCGGGGTGAAGGGCTTCAAGGAGATCGACGTCGCGGCCGCCGAGGGCGTGACGCAGGAGACGGTACGAAATTCGGTCGCCGCGGCCCTGGGCACGGGCTACCGGGTCGTGACCGGGGAGCAGTACGCCGCCGACCTGGCCAAGGGCAACGGCGCCAGCACCGAACTGCTGACGGCGGGCCTGCTGATGTTCGGCCTGGTGGCGATGTTCGTGGCCGCGCTGGTCATCTACAACACCTTCAACATCCTGGTCGCCCAGCGGACCCGCGAGATGGCGCTGCTGCGCTGCATCGGGGCGACACGCGGGCAGGTGTTCGGCTCCATCGTGCTGGAGTCGGCCGTGGTCGGCCTGCTCTCGTCGGTGCTGGGCCTGCTGCTCGGCTATCTCCTGGGCGCGGGGGCACTCGCCGTACTCGCCGGGTTCGGCACGGCGCCGATCACCGGGAGCCCCTCCCTGACCACGCGCACGATCGCTCTCGGCCTGCTGATCGGCCTTGTCGTCACGGTGGGGGCCGCGCTGCTGCCCGCCCGGTCGGCGACGAAGGTCGCGCCGATCGCGGCGCTGCGCTCGCAGGTCGAGGAGCACACCTTCAAGGCCGGCCTGCTCCGCGTGATCTTCGCGGCGCTGTTCCTGCTCGTGGGCGTGGGCGCCACGGTGGCCGGGGTGGGCATGGGGCCCGGCGAGACCGCGCTCTTCGCGGTGGCGGCGGGCGGTTCTTTCGTCTTCCTCGCGGTGCTGATCCTCGGGCCGGTGATCGTCAAGCCGCTCGGCGCCTTCGTGGGCTGGCTGCCCGCCAGGCTCTTCGGGGTGCCGGGCAAGCTCGCCGTGGACAACTCCCGGCGCAACCCGAAGCGGTCGGCGACCACCACCGTGGCGCTCACCGTGGGCGTGACGTTGATGACGCTCATCGCGGTCCTCACCGGCACGATGCGGGCGACGTTCACCCAGCAGATCGACGAGCAGTTCCCCGTCGACTACATGGTCCAGACCCAGGACCGCGGGCCGGGATTGCCCCGCGCCCTGGCCGAGGACCTGCGGACCAGGCCCGAGCTCACCTCGGTCGTCTCATCCCGCGAGACCTCCGCGACGGTCGAGGGCAAGGACGGGGAATATCAGGTCGGGGCGTTCACCGCAGGACCGGACTTCAGGCCGAAGCTCGACGCGGGCTCGATCGACGTCCTCAAGCCCGGGACCGCGGTCGTCGCCGACTACGTCGCCGAAAGGCTCGGCGTCAAGGTCGGCGACCGGATTCCGGTACGGACGACGAAGGCAGGGACGGTCGAGCTCACGATCGTGGGCACCTTCGAGTCCGGGGAGGCCAACCTGACCGACGTGACCGTGCCGGCGGAGGAGTTCGACCGCTACTTCGGCCCGGTCGCCGACAGCTGGGTGATGATCGACGCCAAGGAGGGCGTCAGCCCCGAACAGGCCCGCAAGGCGGTCGACGCGGCGGCGCAGCCGTACCCCACGGCCAAGGTCGCCAGCTCCACCGAGCTCCGGGGCGCGTTCGACGAGCAACTCGACACGATGTTGACGCTCATCACCGGCCTGCTGGGACTGGCGGTCCTCATCTCGCTGCTGGGCATCGCCAACACGCTGTCCCTCTCGGTCCACGAGCGGACCCGGGAATCGGCGCTCCTGCGGGCGCTCGGGCTGACCCGGCCCCAGTTGCGTCGGATGCTCTCGGTCGAGGCGCTTATCCTGGGGCTCATCGGCGCGCTGGTCGGCGTGGTGCTCGGCGTCGTGTTCGGCTGGGCCGCGGGACGGACGCTGGACGATGACGTCGCGTTCCAGCTGCCGGTCCTGCAGATCCTGGCGTTCGTGGCCCTGTCCGGTCTGGCCGGGCTGCTCGCCGCGGTGCTTCCGGCCCGCAGGGCGGCGCGCGCCTCCATCGTGGGGTCGCTGGCCAGTAGCTGACCGGGGCCACCCGAACGGGCGACCGGCCGGACCCGTCCGAACCGGTGACCGGCCGGAGCCGCCATGGGCCACACGGCCGGAGCCGCCGCAGGCCGCATGGCCGGAGCCGTCCCCGCGGCCGGGGCGCCTTCCATCGGGGGCGGCGCCCCGGCCACAATCCGTCCGGAGGCGGCGCCCCGGCCGCCGTCCGGCTTACCGGGGGCGGCGCCCCGGCCACTGCTCGGCCACCGTCTCGGGGTTGAGCAGCGGCCGGATGACAAGCTCTCCGGTGGCCCTGTCGATGACCACGCATCCGGCTCCGACCGTGTCGGGCAGCACGCTGGGGTCGTCCGCCTCGGGCTCCTTCGACCAGGCGACATAGCCCTCCTTGAAGGCATAAATCCTGATCTCGGTGGCAGAGCCCGGGTTGCGGACCCCGTTGAAATACTCCTCCGCCACAGCCCTGGCCTGGTCGGGATTCACAGTCGCCTTCCCTCCCGGTCGATCACGACGCAGAAGACGCCGGTCACCGATTCGTACGGCGGGTCGACCGCCATGTGACCCCGCTGCGCGTCGATCCAGATCACCTCTCCCTCGAAGTTCACCGCGTTCCACGCGTGGCTGCCACCGGCCGGCCAGCGGGTGATGATGATCGCGGCGGCCCCGTGTCCCCCGGCCAGCAGCGCCTGGGCGATCGGGACGTAGGCGTGCCGCCCCTGCCCCACGTACTGGAACCGCTGTCCCAGCCATCTCTCGGCCCTGGCCGCTCCACCGGCCTCGCCGCTGAGCAGCGGCTTGCCGACCCGGTCGTACTCGGGCCGCCGGGGCGCGGCCACCGCCGGCACGCCGTGCCAGGTGGACAGCACCGACAGCGCGCAGTCGACCGCGTTGGTCGCCCTGAACGGGTCCTCGGCGGCCCCGGCCCCGTTGATCAGCCTGATCCACATGCCCCGGGGATCCGGGAAGCGGCGCGGGACCCCCTGTTCGGTCACCGGCACGGCTCGCACCATGTCTTCCTCGGTCTGCGGGTCGGGCCGCGCCAGCCCACCGGCCACGCCGTACGGCCTGCACCGGTCCAGCACCGCGGGCCGCCACTGCATCCGCTGCATCCGCTCGGGCTCCCGCATCCGCTCCGGTTCCCGCGCCCGCTCGGGTTCCCGTACGGACTCCCGCGGCCCCGCCGCCACGACCGGCCCCTGAGGCTCCAGCTCGAAGTCCCGCCACCGCTTCCCGTCCGCGGTCACGACGGGGTTGTAGACGCCCGCAGGCAAAAAACACTCAGTCACGCGGTCCCCCTCGCCCAGCCACCGAGAGCCCGATGTTAGGGCGACCGGCCGCGCGACGCGGACCAGTTGACCAGATCGGGGGCCTGGAGCTTGGGGGCTCATCGCGGAGACGTTGACCGGAAGGCGTCGGATTCGCCTGGTTCCTGTTGTCGTGCACCGGGGCAGGCGCGCCAGGATGAGCGCCTCGGCGGCCGTCCGGTTTCGGACGCACAGGCCCGGCCGACGATCGCGCGCCGAGCCGCTAGCGATCCCCCTCGCCCTGTGCGAGCTTGGTCAGGACGGTGTCCGAGATGTCGCCGAGAACTTCGATCTGCTCCCTGGTGAGCAGGTCGATCAGGTGACGGCGAACGGACTCGACATGGTCGGGTGCCGCGGCCTCGATCGCGCGCAAGCCCCCCTCGGTGAGGACGATGACCGAGCCTCGGGCGTCGGTGACGCATTCCTCACGCGTGACCAGACCGCGTTCCTCCATCCGGCTGATGTGCCGGGACAGCCGGCTCTTGGACCACAGCATCCGCGCGGCCAGCTCGTTCAGCCGCCACCGACGGTCCTCCCTGGAGCTCAGCGCGGACAGCACGTCGTAGTCGGCGTCGGACAGGCCCGAGTCGCGAGTGAGGTCACGGGCGATCTGGGCGTCGAGCAGCAGGCGCATCCGGCGGTAGCCGAGCCATGCCCGGAACTCTCCCTCATCGAGCCATCGCGGGTTCGTCATAGGGCCACCCTAACAATTAGTTGACATGTAACCAAAGCGTCGGCAGACTCTGTTTACACGTTAACAACTTGAAGGAGGGCACGTCATGCCGCTGTTGAAGGTCATTGTCGCCAGCACCCGGCCGGGCCGGGTGGGCCGGAACATCGGCGACTGGTTCGCCCGGCACGCCGTGGAGCACGGCGGATTCACCGTGGAGATCGTCGACCTGGCCGAGGTGAAGCTGCCGTTCCTGGACGAGCCCGAGCACCCGGCCACGGGAAACTACCTCCATCAGCACAGCAAGGACTGGAGCGCCACGATCGGCGAGGCGGACGCGTTCGTGTTCGTCATGCCGGAGTACAACTACGCCTTCAGCGCGCCGCTGAAGAACGCGATCGACTTCCTGTACCACGAATGGCGCTACAAGCCCGTCGGCTTCGTCAGCTACGGCGGGATGTCAGGCGGCCTGCGCGCCGTCCAGATGATGAAACAGGTGGTCACCACCCTGCGCATGGTGCCCGCGGGCGAGGCGGTGACCGTCTTCACCCGCAGGCAGCTCGACACGGACGGCCGGCTGATCGCCGACGACGACCTGTCCGCGTCGGCGACCGGGATGCTGGACGAGCTCGGGCGGCTGGCCCAGGCGATGTCCACGATGCGAAGCGCGGTCTGAGGCCTGAGGTCTGTCCGAAAGCGGATCAAGGCGAAGAATGATCATGTCCCGCGCCGGAACGGCCGGCACCGCCCCGGCCGTCGATCGGCTCAGTGTCCTGCTCCGGACGCGAATCCGGCTTCCCGTACGCCGCGTTCGAGCACGCGACCGGTTCAGGCGACCTCGACGGTGATGGTGTGCCAGCCGGTGGCACCGTCCGGGACGACATCGGCCAGGGCCTCGGTCTGGGTGTAGCCGGTGGCGTCGGTGGCCCGCACCTGGATGGTGTGGCTGCCCGGAGTGGCGTCCCAGTCGTCGATCACCCATTGACGCCAGGTGTCGGCCGTCGGCGCCTCGGCCAGCCGGGCCTGCCGCCACGCCCCCCGGTCGACGCGCACCTCGACCGCGTCCACTCCCTTGTGCTGCGCCCAGGCGACGCCCGCGATCACCGTACGGCCCGCCGGGACGCTGTCGCCGTCGTGCGGCAGGTCGATCCGCGACTCCGTCTTGATCGGCCCCTTGGCCGACCAGCCCCTGGCCGTCCAGTAGGCCTCCTCCTGGTCGAACCGGCTGACCTTGATCTCCGTCACCCACTTGGTGGCCGAGACGTAGCCGTAGAGGCCGGGGACGACCTGCCGGACCGGGAAGCCGTGGTCCACGGGGAGAGCCTCGCCGTTCATCCCGAAGGCCAGCATCGAGTCGCGGCCGTCGAGAACGATGTCGACCGGGGTGCCGGAGGTCCAGCCGTCGGCGGAGGTGTTGAGCAGCATGTCCGCGTCCTTCTGGACACCCGCGTCACGCAGGAGGTCCGCCATGCGGACGCCCAGCCAGCGGGCGTTGCCGATGTACGGTCCGCCGACCTCGTTGGAGACGCAGCACAGCGTGACGTCGGCCTCCTCGATGGAGCGCTTCATCAGGTCGGCGAAGGTGAGCTCGACGGGCCGGTCCACCATGCCGTAGATCTTCAACGTCCAGTTGCGGGGGTCGACCTGGGGCACGATGAGGGCGGTGTCCACCCGGTAGAAGTCGTTGTTCGGGGTGACGAACGGCGACAGCCCCTTGATCCTGAAGTCGACTCCGGCGGGAAGCGGGGCCAGCGGGACCGTGGGGCGCGGCAGCGTGAGGTCGACCCTGGCCGCGCTCACCTCCGCCCGTCCCGACAGCATCTGCCCGGCCACGCCGGCGACCCCGGCGACGACGGCACCCCCGACCACTCCGGTCAGCAGTCCTCGCCGGTCGAACGAGCGGAGACTGTTGCCCGCCCGCATGATCGGCGGCACCGGTGCGTCCTGCCGCTCCGCCGCCTCCGTGCCGGTCTCGGTGGAGAGGGGCGAGCGGGGGGCGGACGGACCGACGGCGGGCGAACCAGGTGAGCGGGAGGCGGACGGATCGGGAACGAAGGCGCGGCCGATGAGGCGGTGGAGGGCGAACATGGCGGCGGCGACGCCTACCAGCGTGGGGACGACGTCCACGACGCCCGCACCGGGGCGGGTCAGGACGGCGAGGATCCCGACGACGCCGAATACGGCCAGGCCCACCAGGCCGTACCGGATCTCGCGGAGGGCGAGGATCCCGATGCCCGCGGCGATCGCCGCGAGGACCACGAAGATGCCGAGCAACAGGATGGTCTTGTCGTTCTCCCCGAAGGCGCGGATCGCCCAGTCCTTGAGCCAGGCCGGGGTGAGGTCGACGGCGGCGTTGCCGACCGCGACGACCGGGAAGGCCGAGGCTTTCACCAAACCCGCGACCAGCAGGGAAACCCCGACCGCCACCGCGCCGGACACCAGGCCGATCAGCGCCGCCGCCCACGTGGGCGTGCGCCTGTTGCTCTTCATACTCCGACGCTACGCCCACCCGGGACCGTAAGATCTTACGCGCCGATTACGTACCTGCTCGGGCCATCACAATCGGCTTCTCCGCCGGGGTCCGGCGTCGATCCACGCCGGTTCCCCACGCCACCTCTCCCCGTGAACCCGCGCCGGTTCCCCACGCCACCTCTCGTCGCGGATCAGCGCCGGTTCTCCCCGCCGCTCCGTACCCGTCCTCGCCGATCCACCCCGGTTCTCCGCGCCGACGATCGGCTGGAGGAGTCTCATCGGCGAACGACTTCCGAAAGACCCGCTATCGGACCGTTTCCACGAGGATCGGGACCAGCGCGCGGAAGGCGCGGCCTCGGTGGCTGATGGCGTCCTTCTCCCGCGCCGACAGCTCGGCGGTCGTCCGGCTCTCCCCGTCGGGAACGAAGATCGGGTCGTAGCCGAAGCCGTTGCTCCCGCGCGGCACGTCGATGATCACACCGTGCAGCGCGCCCTCGGCCACCCGTTCCTCCCCCGAGGGCAGGGCCAGCGTCGCGGCGCACGCGAAGTGGGCCGCGCGACGATCGCGCGGCACGTCCGACACCTGCGCGAGCAGCAGGTTCAGGTTCGCCTCGTCGTCGCCGTGCTTGCCGGACCAGCGGGCGGAGAAGATGCCCGGCATGCCGTTCAGCGCGTCCACGCACAGGCCGGAGTCGTCGGCGATCGCGGGAAGACCGGACTGCTCGGCGACCGCGTGAGCCTTGAGCAGGGCGTTCTCGGCGAACGTCAGGCCGGTCTCGGCGACGTCGCCGATCTCGGGGAACTCCTCAAGACCGACGATCTCGATCGGCACCGAGGCGTCGGCCAGAATCCGGCGAAGCTCGACGATCTTTCCTGCGTTCCGGGTGGCCAGGACCACTCGCCGCACGCTCACGCCAGTGTCTCCCGCTGCAGGCGGGTGAGCTCGGCGCATCCGGCGATGCCGAGGTCGAGGAGTTCGTCCAGCGCGGCGCGGTTGAACGGCTTGCCCTCGGCCGTGCCCTGGACCTCGACGAACTCGCCGGAACCCGTCATCACGACGTTCATGTCGGTCTCGGCCGCGACGTCCTCGGTGTAGCAGAGGTCCAGCAGGGGCGTGGATCCGACGACGCCGACCGACACGGCGGCGACCGAGTCGATCAACGGGTCGCCGCTGCACATCTTCCGCTCGCGCATCCAGCGCACCGCGTCCGCCAGCGCCACGTAGGCTCCGGTGATCGCGGCGGTGCGGGTGCCCCCGTCGGCCTGGAGCACGTCGCAGTCGATGACGATCGAGTTCTCGCCCAGGGTCTTGTAGTCGACGCAGGCCCGCAGGGAGCGGCCGATCAGGCGGGAGATCTCGTGGGTCCGGCCGCCGATCTTGCCGCGCACCGATTCACGGTCGTTGCGGGTGTTCGTGGCCCTCGGCAACATGGCGTACTCGGCCGTGACCCAGCCCTGGCCGCTGCCCCGGCGCCAGCGTGGCACGCTGTCCTGCACGGAGGCGGCGCAGAGCACCTTGGTACCGCCGAACTCGACGAGCACCGATCCCTCGGCGTGGGCGAGCCAGCCACGGGTGATGGTGACGGGGCGGAGCTGATCAGGAGAACGTCCATCTGCGCGAGCCATGAAACTCACCCTAGGTCATACTGAGCCCCACTCCGTGCGAGCTCCATCCGCCCTCCGAATCCGCCCCGGGAGGCGTCTTCCAGGATTTGGCCGCAGTCGTTCCAGGGCACGAGGTGGGTCAGCACCAGGGTTCCCACGTCCGCCCTGGCCGCGTGCTCGGCGGCCTGCCGGCCGTTCAGATGGAGATCGCGGGGGAGATCCGGCTTGTCCACGAACGAGGCCTCGCACAGGAGGATGTCGGCCCCCGCGGCGAGCTTGACCAGTTCGGCGGACTCGCCGGTGTCACCCGAGTAGGCCACCGAGCGCCCGCCGTACGAGACCCTGAACCCGTAGGTCTCGACCGGGTGGTTCATCAGCGCGGCCGTCACCTCGAACGGGCCCACCTCGAACACCCCGGGCGTCAGCCCGATGAAGTCGAAGGCGGTCTCCAGTCTCGGCTCGTCGGGCATGGCGTAGGCGGACGACAGCCGCTGCGGCGCGTCGGGGGGCGCGTAGACCGGCACCCGGGGCTGCGGGCCCTGCGGGGAATAGGTGCGCACCACGTGGTAGGGACACATGTCGAGGCAGTGGTCGGCGTGCAGGTGCGACAGGCAGATCGCGTCCACGTCGTAAAGCCCGATGTGCCTCTGAAGCGCGCCGAGCGCGCCGTTGCCGAAGTCCAGCAGCATGCGGAACCCCTCGGCCTCCAGCAGATAGCAGGAGGAAGGGCTGTTCGGGCCGGGGAAACTTCCCGAGCACCCGATGATTGTCAATTTCAAGACGGCCTCCTACTCTCACATTGCGACGCTACGCGTCGCGCCTCCGGCACCGGTGACCGGCGTCTTCTCGCCGCTCACCCGCTGCCGTTCGTTTCTCCGTCCAGATCACGTGAGCACCCTCACGAGTGCCGCCCGTTGCTGGAGACATCCCCCACCACGGCGACTTCGACCGCCTCGATCTCGGGTCCGAGGAACCGTCGCCCGAGCTGGGCGAAGACGGCCGAGTCGCCTGTGGCGCGGAAACGGTGCCTGGGCGCGCCCCCTACGGCGGCCAGGCACCGGTCGTGCAGGATCCGATAGACGTCCTTGGCCGTCTCGTCGGCGCTGGACACCAGGGTGACGCCGTCTCCCACGACGTAGGAGATCGGCCCGGTGAGCAGCGGGTAGTGCGTACATCCCAGGATCAACGTGTCGCATCCGTCGGCCAGCACGGGCTTCAGGTAATCGCGGATGACCTCGATGAGCTCGTCGCTCATCGTCTCCCCGCGTTCCACGAACTCCACCAGCAACGGTGCCGCCACTCCGGTCAGCCGGACGTCGGGTGCCGCGGCGAACGCGTCGTGATACGCCATCGACTCGATCGTGGCCCTGGTCCCGATCACTCCGACCCTGCCGTTGCGGGTGGCCCGTACGGCACGGCGCGTCGCCGGCTGGATCACCTCGACGACGGGCACGTCATAGCGTTCGCGCGCGTCCCGCAGCACTGCCGCGCTGGCGCTGTTGCACGCGATCACCAGCATCTTGACGTCGTGCTCGACCAGATGGTCCATCACTTCCAGCGCGTGGGAACGAACCTGCGCGATGGTCTTGGGGCCGTACGGCTGCCGCGCGGTGTCGGCCACATAGAAGATCGATTCGTTGGGCAACTGATCGATGATCGCTCTGGCCACGGTGAGACCGCCCACACCGCTGTCGAATATTCCGATGCTCGCTTGCGACACGGTTCCCAAGGTTAGGCGAGCCGGCCCGACAGATCACGGTAAGAATCCTCACACGGCCGATTCCCCACCCGGCCGCACCCGTCCGTCCCTGCCGATCCGGTCACACCCGGTTCGGCGGCGCCTCGCTCAGCCGCGCCCGACCCGGGCCAGTTGACGGGATTGGGCGATCAGACGGCCGGTGGAGTCCCGGACCTCCACCTCCTCGTCGAACCAGCCGTCGCTGATCATGCGGCCGCTGCCGAGCAGGGTGAGCCAGCCGGGGGCGGGCAGGGCTCGCAGGTGCCAGGTGAGGTCGACCGTGGGCGCCCAGCCGCGTTCTCCGGCGGAGAAGACCACCGGCGGGAGCGCGTCCACGGCCAGCGCGAGCACGTACGGGTCGGGGTCCTGCGGCTCGGCCATCCGGAAGTAGGCGCGGGCCTCGGGACGCCCGGTGGGCCTTCCGTCGAGCCAGCCGATGGTGGGCGGGTCGAACGCCATCTCCATCTGCGCGTTGAGCGTCATGTTCGACTCGGGTTTGGGATCGGGCAGCCTGACGCACTCCTCCAGCGGCGGCATGACCACCGGGGGACCGTCCATCCAGTCGGGGGCGACGTCGGCGAGGGTCGCCGTTGTGACGAGGGTCTCGATGAAGGACCTGTCGTCCTGGACCAGGGTGGCGCGGGTCATCGTGGCGGTGCGGCCGGTCTTGATCTGCTCCAGCCGCACCCGGGCGGGACCGGGGCGGGGCGCCCGCAGGAACTGCGCGCCGGTGGTCACCGGGTGCGCGTGGGGGGAGGCGTCCACGACGGCGCGCAGGATCACGGCCATCAGGTAACCGCCGTTGAGCGGACCACCGATCGAGTATCCGGAGTCCAGACACACGTCATAGGTGTTCTCGTCCACCCGGATGGCCTGTGTCGCCTCGTCGAACTTCGTCATCCACACTCCCGAACCTTGTTCTAGAGGGCTCACTTTACCCATTCCGGGCGAACCTCGCCTCCCCGGTCTCCCGAACATCCTCCGAACGGGGAGAACACACTTCCACCGAGGCGGCGGCCGTTTTTCAGAGAGGCGCCAGAGGGCTCCGGGAAGATTCCAGAGGATCGGGAGCCCCGGGAGGGCGTTCGGGGCGGGTGGCGGATTCCCGGGGACACCGGAGCCTGTCCACGACCCGGGCAAACCGATTCTTAGAGAAATACCCGGGCCTTCTACGACATTCCGTATCGGCAACGGTTCGGCCCCCCGGGGCGCGGGGCCCACCGTCAAAAACCGGCAAGATCATCTAATCGGGGCCGGTCAGAGCCCTGGACAGGCGTTGATTGTGCTTAGACGACGCAATCGCGCAGTTAGTTCAATGCAAGCCGATTGCTAGCAATGTGCACTAACTTACTTAGCTATATCCAAGAAACCCACATTGTGAGTGAGCATGCCTGCCAATAACCCCCCTGACCAGTCGCCTACGCCGGACGAGCAGTCCGACAAGACGATCGCCTACCGCAGGAACGAGGGTGGGCAGCAGAACAGCCAGCCACACACCCAGGGCTACCCCCAGCAGGGCGGATACCCCCAGCAGGCCCAGCCCGGATACCCCCCGCAGGGACACCCCCAGCAGGCTCAGCCCGGATACCCCCAGCAGGGGCACCAGCAGCCCGGATACCCCCCGCAGAACGCGGGCGGCTACCAGCCGACCCAGCCCGTCCACCCCCAGCAGGGCGGATACCCCCAGCAGAACCCCGGGGGATACCAGCAGGCCCAGCCCGGTTATCCCCAGCAGAACCACGGACAGCCGGCGTACGGCCAGCAGCCCGGCTTCTCGCAGCAGCCCGGCTTCTCGCAGCAGCCTGGCTTCTCGCAGCCGGCCTACGGCCAGCAGGGCGGCTGGCAACAGCAGAACACCGACTACCTGGGCACCGGGCAGCCGCCCGCTCCGCCCTCCCGCAGGGGTGGCAAGGGCTGGCTGCTCGCGGCGATCGCCGCACTGATCGTGGTCCTCGTGGGCGGTGGCAGCGTCTTCGCCGTCAACCTGCTCAGTGGCGGCGGCACGCAGCCGCACGACGTGCTGCCCGGTGACGCCATGGGGTACCTGCGTCTCGACCTCGACCCGGCGGCGAACCAGAAGGTGGCGCTGTTCAACATCGCGCGGAAGTTCACCGTCACCAAGGACTCCTTCCGCGGCGACGACCCGCGCACGGCCATCTTCAACCTGCTCAAGAAGGACACCCAGGGCCTCGGAAAGATCGACTACGCCGCCGACGTCGAGCCGTGGCTCGGCAGCCGCATCGGCATGGCCGTGCTCTCACCCCCCAAGGGCGTCACCGACCCCGGCTTCGTCTTGGCCGTGCAGGTCACCGACGAGGCCGCGGCCAAGACGGGGATCGCCAAGCTGATGGGCGAGGAGAAGTACGGTCTCGCCTTCCGCGAGGACTACGCGCTGATCACCCCCACCCAGGCGGAGGCCGACCAGGCTGTCAACGCGGCACCGCTGTCGGGGAACGTCGACTTCTCCGACGACCTGGGCGCCCTCGGCGAGACCGGCGTGCTCTCCTTCTGGCTGGACGCGGGCAAGCTGGTCGCGCTCGCGCCCGAAGTGACCGCCCAGGACCCCGCCGTGCTCGCGCAGATCAAGGATGCCCGCCTGGCGGGCGCGCTCCGCTTCGACGGCGACTACGTCGAACTCGCCGGCATCGGCCGCGGCGTGCAGGACATGGGCCTCGGCACTCCCGAGCCCTCTCGCATCGGCACGCTTCCGGCCTCCACCGCCGGCGCGGTCTCGATCTCCGGCCTCGGCGACACGATCGTCAAGCAGTGGGAGCAGCTCATGAAGGCGAGCGAGCAGGCCGGCAGCGCGTCCTTCAAGCAGTTCGCCGACCAGGCCCAGCAGAAGGCCGGACTGGCGATCCCCGCCGATCTGGCGACACTGTTCGGCCAGAACCTCACCCTGGCCCTGGACGGAAACGGCCTCGACGGCAACCAGCCCAGGGTCGGCGCCCGGATCACCACCGACCCGGCCAAGGCCCAGGAGGTCGTCGGAAAGATCGAGAAGTACCTGGCCGCCTCCGGGACCGTGGCCCCGCAGCTCGCCAAGGTCCCGGGTGACGGCACCCTGGTCCTGGCCAGCGCCCAGGACTACGCCGCCGAGCTCGCCAAGGACGGCACCCTGGGCGACAGCGAGAGCTTCAACCTCGCGGTTCCCAACACCGACGAGGCGACCGTCGCGGTCTACGTCGACCTCGACAAGATCGAGAAACTCTACCTCGCGGACATGGAGGGCGACGACAAGGCCAACCTCCAGGCCCTGCGTGCCGTGGGCATGAGCGGAACCCAGTCCGGTGGCGACTCCTCGTTCGCCCTGAGGGTCCTGTTCAACTGAACGGCCAGCCGGTGATCAGCGATCTCCGGTGAACGGAGACGACAAGGGCGGGCATCCCCATCGGGACGCCCGCCCTCGTCGTCGGTCCTGCGATCCGCAGGACCGCTTCACATCAGGACCTCGTTCGCCCCGGGAGGACGGTCACGCCCAGAGCTGACCTTCGAGTCGTTCCTCGGCGTCGTCCAGCGTTCCCTCGTAGGCGCCGGTGGACAGGTATTTCCATCCGCCGTCCGCCACCACGAACGCGATGTCGGCCCGCTCCCCCGCCTGAACGGCCTTGCTCGCCATGCCGAGGGCGGCGTGCAGGGCCGCTCCGGTGGATATCCCGGCGAAGATGCCCTCGGTGCCCAGCAGCTCCCGCGTGCGCCGGAGCGCGTCAGCGGAGGAGACGGAGAAGCGCGTGGTCAGGACCTCGGGGTCGTAGAGCTCGGGGATGAAACCCTCGTCCACGTTGCGCAGGCCGTACACCAGCTCGCCGTATCGCGGCTCGGCGGCGACGATCCTCACGTCGGGGACGCGCTCGCGCAGGAAACGGCCGACGCCCATCAGCGTGCCCGTGGTGCCGAGGCCGGCCACGAAGTGGGTGACGGACGGAAGGTCCTCGAGGATCTCCGGGCCCGTCGACTCGTAGTGGGAACGCCAGTTGGCCGGGTTGCCGTACTGGTAGAGCATCACCCAGTCCGGGTTCTCCACGGCCAGGCCCTTGGCGACCCTGACCGCCTCGTTGGAGCCGCCCGCCGCAGGGGAGGAAATGATCTCCGCTCCCCACATGCGCAGGAGCTGGCGGCGCTCCTCGGAGGTGTTCTCCGGCATCACGCAGATCAGCTTGTAACCCTTGAGCCGGGCGGACATCGCCAGCGAGATGCCGGTGTTGCCGCTCGTGGGTTCGAGGATGGTGCAGCCCGGCTGGAGGAGCCCGTCCTTCTCGGCCTGCTCGATCATCCACAGCGCCGGGCGGTCCTTGATCGAACCTGTCGGGTTGCGGTCTTCGAGCTTGGCCCAGATCCGCACGTCCTGCGAGGGTGACAGCCGCGGCAGCCCGACCAGGGGTGTACGGCCGACCGAGTCGATCAATGAGTCAAAGCGCATGATGTACGGCTTTCGCCTCGGGTCAACGAACAAGGAACAGCGGCGTGCGCCGCCGGCCCGGAGAGGCAGGCGGCGCTGTGCGACCTAGCGTGCGCCGCCGGCCACGGCGGGCAGGACGGTGACCGTGTCGCCGTCCGCGACCGGGGTCTCCAGCCCGCCCAGAAAACGGACGTCCTCATCGTTCAGGTACACGTTCACGAAGCGACGCAGCGCGCCCTTGTCGATCAGGCGGTCCTTCAGCCCGGGGTGTCCGGACTCCAGATCGTCGATCAACTCCTCCAGCGTGGCGCCCTTGGCGTCGACGGCCTTGGCACCGTCGGTGTAGGTGCGCAGGATGGTCGGGATGCGAACCTCGATGGCCATCGCGGGTCAATCTCCTTGTGTCGTCAGTCGTCATGGGAGTGCCGCCCACCGGATTCAGAACACCGGCGGACACGGGGGGATTCCGGGATACCGATCAGCGACAGTCGTAGACGACGACGGACGGGGTGTGCGCGAACAGAAAGTTCTGCACCGGCGCGACACCCGCTTGCCGCGCCCACGCACCGGGACGTGAGAGCACGACGTCCTCCGGGCTCGGGTCAGCGGTCAACATGCTTTCCAGTTTACCCACCTCCGCACGGCCGTATCGGTCGGCAGGTCACCGATCACCCCAAAGTGATCGTGACCTCTTCCTCGTTCACGACGCCGTCGGTGATCCGGTAGGAGCGGAACTCCGCCTCCTCGCCCAGCTCCTCGCGGGTGGAGACCAGCACGTAGTGGGCGTTCGGCTCGGAGGCGTAGCTGATGTCGGTGCGCGAGGGGTACGCCTCGGTCGCCGTGTGGGAGTGATAGATGATCACCGGCTCCTCGTCGAGGTCGTCCATCTCCCGCCAGACGCGCAGTTGTTCCAGCGAGTCGAAGCGGTAGAAGGTGGGTGATCGCTCGGCGTTCTCCATCGGGACGAACCGCTCGGGGGAGTCCGAGCCGATCGGCCCCGCGATCACGCCACAGGCCTCGTCCGGATGGTCGGCCCGGGCATGCGCGATGATCTTGTCAACCAGTTCCCGAGAGATGGTGAGCATGTCTGGAAGTTACCAAAGGGCACGGACCAGGGTGTCCTGGAGGTAGGTCAACCAGTCGTAAGTGACATACGCCGGGTAGCGGGGATCGTCCTCCGGCATCTCGGCGATCTCGTCATGGATCTCCTCGGTCACCTCAAGCCGGGTGCCGAGCGCCAGCCGTACGTCGTTCAACGCGCGCATCCACGCCTGCGCCTGCTCCTGGGTGAGCTCCACCCTGCCGGGCTCGGCGCTGTCGAGCATGGTCTGGGCGTCGGCCCGCTTGCCGTCGCGCAGGGTCGCCTCGGTGTAGCGGCGGAACTCTGCGGACTGCTCATGATCCTCGTAGGCCGAGGGGAACAGCCGGGCCAGCACCGGATCGGTGGACTGCTCGGACGGGCCGATGCCGAGCGCCCGCTCCAGAGGGTCGTCCCCGGTCTCCCCCGGCTCGATCAGGCCCAGGATCTGGGAGACCAGCGAGCGCAGGATCGAGACCTCGGCCGCGTCGAAGACCGTGATCACACCGCCCCTGCGCCCAGGCATGAACCCCGAACTCACTTCTCACCCACCACTCTTCGCCGGTTTCGCGGGATGCTCGGCCACCGCCCGCCACGCGACGAGCCACCCCCGGCCCGAGGCCCGCTCATGAATCCCGCTGAACGGTGGCCCACAGGCCGTAGGAGTGCATGATCTGCACGTCGCGCTCCATCTCCTCGCGGGTACCGCTGGACACCACGGCCCTGCCCTTGTGATGCACGTCGAGCATCAGCTTCTCCGCCTTCTCCTTCGAGTAACCGAAGACGGATTGGAAGACATAGGTCACATAGGACATCAGGTTGACCGGGTCATTCCAGACAATCGTCAACCATGGCAGATCGGGCCGTACGTCGATTGACGGACGCTCGACCTCCGTTGGAGCGGTGCTACCCACGTTCACCAGTCTGCCCTACCCCGGCCTTAGTCTTCGACTCATGACGATGGCCATGAGCAGTGCGTTGCTTACTGATCACTATGAGCTGACGATGCTGGAGGCCTCCTTGCGCAGCGGGGCCGCATCACGGCGTGCGGTGTTCGAGGTGTTCGCCCGGCAGCTGCCCGGAGGGCGGCGATACGGGGTGGTCGCGGGGATCGGCCGCGTCCTTGAGGCATTGGAGCGCTTCCGCTTCGAGGACGAGGATCTCGCCTTCCTCCGGGACAACCAGGTGGTCGACGAACCCACCCTGGACTTTCTCGCCGGCTACCGGTTCTCCGGGCACGTGTACGGCTACGCCGAGGGCGAGTGCTACTTCCCCGGCTCCCCCATCATGACCGTGGAGGGTACGTTCGCCGAGGCCGTCCTGCTTGAGACGGTGATCCTGTCGGTCCTCAACCATGACTGCGCGATCGCCACCGCGGCCTCCCGGATGATCCGCGCCGCCGGATCCAGGCCGATCATCGAGATGGGCTCGCGGCGCACCCACGAGATGTCCGCCGTGGCGGCCGCCCGCGCCGCCTACCTGGCGGGGTTCTCCGCCACCTCCAACCTCATGGCCGGCCACGTGTACGGCGTGCCGACCACCGGGACCGCGGCCCACGCCTTCACGTTGCTGCACGACTCCGAGGAACAGGCCTTCCAGGCCCAGATCAACTCCCTCGGCGCCGGAACCACGCTGCTCGTGGACACCTACGACGTGGCGCAGGCCGTACGGACCGCGGTGGAGCTGGCAGGTCCCAACCTGGGCGCCGTCCGCCTCGACTCCGGCGACCTGGCCGAGGTCGCCCACGAGGTCCGTAAGCAACTCGACGCGCTGGGGGCGCACAAGACCCGGATCATCGTCACCAGCGACCTTGACGAGTACGCCATCGCGGCCCTGGCCTCCGCGCCCGTGGACGTCTACGGCGTCGGGACCTCGCTCGTCACCGGCTCCGGCTCACCCACGGCCGCGCTGGTCTACAAGCTCGTGGCCCGCGAGGACGCCGACGGGGTCATGCGGCCGGTCGCCAAGAAGTCGGTGGGCAAGCCCAGCAGGGGCGGTCGCAAGGACGCCTTCCGCAAGCTCGACGCCACGGGCACGGCGGTCACCGAACTGGTCACCGTCTCCGGCGACCGGCCCGCGGATGCCCGCCCGCTCCAGGTTCAGCTGGTCAAGGAGGGCGAGGTCGTCGGCAGGGAAAGACTGGAGGTGGCCCGCGGGCGGCACCGTGACGCGCTCGCCGAACTCCCGGCCACGGCCCATCAGCTATCCCGGGGTTACGCCGCCATCCCGACCGTGTTTGACTAGGGCCCGTGGCCACCGCATTGATCATCACCGATGTCCAGAACGACTTCTGCGAGGGCGGCAGCCTGGCGGTGGGAGGCGGCGCCGAGGTGGCCGCCGCCATCTCCCTGCACGCCGCCTCCCACCACTACGACCACGTCGTGGCCACCCGGGACTTCCACGTGGATCCCGGCGCCCACTTCTCCGCCGAACCGGACTACGTGACCACCTGGCCCGTCCACTGCGTGGCGGGCACTCCGGGTGCGGACTTCCACCCGGCCCTTGACACGGCACGCGTCGAGGAGGTGTTCAGCAAGGGCGCCCGCACCGGCGCCTACAGCGGTTTCGAGGGCGCCGCCGCCGACGGCACGAGCCTGGCCGACTGGCTCTCCGAACGCCAGGTGGACACGGTGGACGTCGTCGGCATCGCCACCGACCACTGCGTACGGGCCACCGCTCTGAGCGCGGTCAAGAACGGTCTCGCCGTACAGGTGCTGCTGGATCTGACCGCCGGAGTGGCCGCGCCGACCACCGAGGCCGCCCTGGCCGAACTCGACTCCGCCGGAGTCCGGCTCACCGGCGCCCCGGTGGTCCGCCCGGCCTGACCGGCGCCCCTCAGCTCGGCGGCATTCCCAGCCATTGGATGACCCGGTCGAGCTTCCCGTCCATGACCCCGAAGTTCTCCTTGAGCTCTCCGACATCCGTCTTCAGGTCGGAGACATCCGCCCTGACCTCATCAAGACCGACCTTGAGACCGGCGACGTCCGTCTTCAGGACGGAGACATCGGTCTTGAGCTCGGAAACATCGGTCTTCAGAACCGCGACGTCGGTCTTGAGCTCGGATACATCGGTCTTCAAGACGGCGACGTCCGTCTTGAGCTCGGAAACATCGGTCTTGAGCTCGGAGACGTCCGTCTTCAGGATCGCGACGTCCGTCTTGAGCTCGGATACATCGGTCTTGAGCTCGGATACATCGGTCTTCAGAACCGCGACATCCACCCTGACCTCATCAAGACCGACCTTGAGACCGGCGACATCCGTCTTGAGCTCGGAGACATCCGTCTTGAGCTCGGAGACATCGGTCTTCAGGACGGCGACGTCGGTCTTGAGCTCGGAGACGTCCGTCTTCAGGACGGAGACATCCGTCTTGAGCTCGGATACATCGGTCTTCAGGACGGTGACATCCGCCCTGACCTCGTTGAGACCGACCTTGAGCTCGGAGACATCCGCCCTGACCTCGTTGAGGTCTTCCTTGGTGGCGAGGGTGTCCATCCTCACCATGATCTGCTCGAACATGGGCGCGACGTACTCCCTGATCTCCGCGCGAACCAGCTCTGACAACACACGTCCTCTTTCCAGAGAAGGTACTGGGATCCGGTGGAGGAGCCGGAGGTGGTTGCGGGCCGGCAACTTCAAGGATGGTAACGCTTGGAATGCGCACGATCACCGATTGGATATGAAAGGTTAAACACCGTCGCGACCCGGTGCGACAGGAGTATCACGGAGAGTTGCAATCCTCATACCACCGGTGGTGATCTCACGTGTTCATGCTCGGTATCTCATGGCTGGTCCTGACCCCTCTGTGCCTGTGGAATCTGTTCAGAGGCGGGACACTGATCCGACTGACGAGCGTCATGGCGCTGGTCTCGCTGGAGGCGGCCACGATCTGGGCCACTTCAGCCGTCCAGCCCCCCGCACCGGCTCCGGTCGCCGCGTCCCCGTTCCCGGCGGGAACAGCGGCTCCGGCGGAAACGGCGGCTCCGGCGAGAACGACGGCTCCGGCGGCGAAAGGTACCCGGCACGCGGCGTCCTGCCCCACCCGGCTGCCCGCTCCCGAGCGGGCGCGGCTGGCCCGGCATCAGGGCACGCTGCGCAGCATGACGTTGTTCTGGACGGCCAGGACGGACGAATGTGACACCGCGACCGTCGTTCTGCGTCACAGGAACCGTGCGATCAAGGTCTGGATGCACGAGGGAGATTTGAGGCGCAAGCCCAACGACGCCAGGACGCTCCCGGTGAGTGTGGCGGGCGGGGTGGCCTCCATGAAGGTGCCCCTCGCCCCGCCGCTGTCCGGCACGGGGACGATCAGGGCGATCGACGGCCGGAGTGGCAGGCCGATCGCCCTGAGGTGAGCGGGTCGCGTCTCTAGTGGGACCGCTGGGTGGCCCACTGGCGGATCTTGCCGATTCGCTCCTGGATCTGCTCGGCGGAGGCCTGTGCGATGGCCGGCCCTCCGCAGGCCCGGCGGAGCTCGGCGTGGATGACGCCGTGGGGCTGCCCGGTGCGATGGTTCCAGGCGCCGACCAGCCCGTTGAGCTCCTTGCGAAGGTTGGCGATGAGTTCGTGCGGGGCGAGCTGGGGCTCCTTGGGCTCGGGCTTGTTCCGCTTGGCCTTGAGCTGGTCGGACTGGCGCTTGCTCAGCAGGGTCCGCACCTGGTCGGGCTCCAGCAGTCCGGGCAGTCCGAGGAAGTCCTCCTCCTCGGGGGAACCGGTCTCGGCGGCGCTGCCGAACTCGCCGCCGTCGAAGAGCACCCGGTCGAAGGTGGCGACCGCCTCCAGGGTCTCGAACGGCAGCTCGTCACCCAGGACATCCGGATTGTCCTTCTGGCGCTGGGCGTCGTCGAGGAGGAAGTCGTCGAGCCCCTCCTCGGGCAGTTTGCGGTCGAGCACATGGTCGCGCTCGGTCTCCATCTCCCCCGCCAGCCCCATCAGGGTCGGCACCGAGGGCAGGAACACCGAGGCGAACTCGCCTCGCTTGCGCGCGCGGACGAAGCGGCCGACGGCCTGGGCGAAGAACAGCGGGGTCGAGATGCTCGTGGCGTAGACGCCGACGGCCAGACGCGGGATGTCGACGCCCTCGGACACCATCCTGACCGCGACCATCCAGCGGTCCTGGGCGTCGGAGAACTGCTTGATCTTCTTTGATGCCTCCGGGTCGTCGGAGAGCACGACGGTGGCGCCCTCCCCGGTGATCGCCCGGATGTGCTTGGCGTAGGCGCGGGCCGTCTCGTGATCGGTGGCGATGACCAGGGCACCCGCGTCGGGCACGCCCCTGCGGACCTCGGTCAGCCGCCTGTCCGCCGCCTTGAGCACCTGCCGGATCCAGTCGCCCTTCGGGTCGAGCGCGGCCTTCCACGCCTGGCCGAGCTGGTCCTTGGTCAGCGGGGTGCCGAGGGTCGCGGCGATCTCGTCGCCGGCGCGGGTCCGCCAGCGCATCTCGCCCGCGTAGGCGAGGAAGATGACCGGCCGGACGACGCCGTCGGCGAGGGCGGGGCCGTATCCGTAGGAGTAGTCGGAGACGCTGCGGCGCACGCCGTCGCCGTCTTCCGCGTAGGTGACGAAAGGGATCGGGTTGACGTCGGACCGAAAGGGGGTCCCGGTCAGCGCGAGACGTCGCGCGGCGGGCTCGAAGGCATCGCGCACGCCGTCGCCCCAGGACTTCGCGTCGCCGGCGTGGTGGATCTCGTCGAAGATCAGAAGTGTCTTGCGGGCCTCGGTCCGGGCACGGTGCAGGGCGGGGTGCATGGAGACCTGGGCGTAGGTGATGGCCACCCCGACGTAGTCACGGGAGGTCGTGCCCTGGCTGTTCTTGAACTCGGGATCGATGGCGATGCCGACCCTGGCCGCGGCATCCGCCCACTGCTGCTTCAGGTGCTCCGTTGGTGTGACGATTGTCACGGCCCGGATGACCCCCCGCGCCAGAAGATCGCTGGCGATGCGGAGTGCGAAGGTCGTCTTGCCCGCGCCCGGCGTGGCGACCGCGAGAAAGTCTCGCGGCTCACGGCTGGAGTACAGGTCAAACGCCTCCTGCTGCCAGGCGCGAAGCTTTGGCGCGGTGCCCCAGGCGGCACGGTCCGGAAATGAGGGCGACAGGTGGGATGCGGCGAAAGTGCTCACAGTGTCATCAGCGTAATCGGCGTCGCCGACAAGACGTGCCGATCCGCCGAGATCCTCGTCAAGGTCGCCTCCACGTGCTAGAGATTTTTGGATCCCGTACGGCCGTGCCCGCCTCCTCCGGCAGCCCCGCCGTCCCCGGCCCCGCGGAACCTCCTGTCGTCTCCGGAGCGCTCCCCGGCGGCGTGCGCCGTACAACGGCGGCCGGGCCCGCCGTCGCGCCGCCAGGGCGCCCGTGAGAACCGTGAGGACGCCGGTGTGAACCCGTCCACGGGCCCACCCGCCGGTGACGGGACGCCATCAGTGAATTCCCATGATCAGCAGGTCGATCTCGGCTCGCAAGGTGAGGCTGTCCGGTTGGGCCACGGCGACCACGACGACCGGACGCCCCCCGGAACCCGTGAGAAACACCACATTGAGATAGGAGGGCCGGTTGACCACGTCCCGGTACACCGCGCGCAGGGAACGGCTGTGGCCGGTCCGCCCGCCCACGGTGATCGGCTGGTCCTCCAGGACCTCCACCTCGTCGCCGTGGAGCAGCAGCCGCGCGTACACCTCGCTGAGCTCGACCGTCGCCTTGCGCACGTCGGCCACCTGCTCGCCCGGTCTGACCATCACCGTCGCCGATCCGCCGTTGCCCACCACCGAGGTGAACGCGGTGACCGGCGGCACGCTGCCCGCGAGCCAGCCGTCGGGCAGCGGGTAGCTCACCCCCGCGGCCGTGTCGCTCATCTGGCCGGGTGGAGACGAGGAGGAAGGAAGCACCCGTAACACCAGGACGACCAGCCCGGAGAGGATCCCTCCGCAGACCGCCAGGGCGAGCGACGCGAACAGGAGGCGCCGCAGGCCGTCGCCGGTCCGGCGCGGCGGCGGGGGCACGGGCATGCCGTACCAGCGGGCCGAGGGCGGGAGGTCGTCCCCCGGCTCGGGGATCCGAGGAGGCCAGCTCATGCCGGACCGGTCGCCCGCCCGCGCGGACTCCTCGGGCGACCGCTGCCACTCGTCGTTTTTTCCGGACTCGTACGGCGGGCGCGCCCGGCGAGGTCGTTCGTGCACGACGCCTCCTCATGGCGGTCACGGTTCTCCTCGTCCTACCATGCATGCCGGGGCGCGGTCCGGCTATGGGTGATCACCGTTATGGGAGGACCCAATGAGTCAGGAGGTGTCTCGCATGCGTCCGGCGACGATCACCCCGAGCAGTGCCACGGCGGACATCAGGACGACGATCGTGGTGTAGCCGGTGGAGATGTCGTCGTGGCCGACCAGGTTGACCAGGACCCCGCCGAACCCGATCGTGAGCGCGCTGCCCAGGGTGTCGACGACCTGGAGGGCCGCGGAGTTCGCGCCCTGTTCCGCGTCGGGCGACTGGAGCATCGCCGTCACGTTGACGCTGGTGACGCCGATGCCCATGCCGAATCCGGCGACGACCCAGGCGGGCACGACGATCCATCCGGTGATCCCGGGGACGAGCGCGAGCGACGTCAGCAGGATTCCCGTGGTGACCGCCGTGGCGCCGAGCCGTACCAGCAGGGGCCGGTCGTAGACGCGACGGGTCTGCAGGTAGGAACCGGCCGTCCAGCCCAGGGCGCCGATGGTGAGCGCGATCCCTCCCTCCAGGACCGAGAAGCCCCGCACCTCGGTGAGAAACAGCGGGATGAACGCGTTGACCCCGAAGAACGCCGCGGCGAGCACGCCGCGCATCATGACCGTGGTGGGCAGACCCCGGCCGAACCTGAGCGCCTTCGGGGGCAGCAGCCTCGGCAGGCCCACGGCCAGCCCGACCAGTCCGGCGGCGGCGATGATCCCGCTGGACACCGGGAGGAGGTGCAGCCGGTCCACGCCGTACAGCAGCACCCCGGCGCCGGCCGCCGCGGCCGCCGCCGACAGGGTCATCGCCAGCGGCCGGGACCGGGGGCCCGTCCCCGGCTCGGGCGTCGGTCCCCGTCCGGTGCGCAACGCGGGCAGGAGCATCACCATGGCCGGGATCACCAGCGGCACGATGCCGTAGAAGACCCACCGCCAGCCGACCGTCTCGGCGATGATCCCGCCGACGCCGGGTCCGATCAGGGCCGGCAGCACCCAGGCGGCCGACAGCGCGGCGAACACCTTGGGCCGGGCGTCGGGGACGTAGACCCGCACGATCATCACGTAGATCGCCACGATGACCGCGCCGCCGCCCAGTCCCTGTACGGCGCGCGCCAGGATGAACAGTTCCTTGGACCCGGCCGCGCCCGCCATGGCCATTCCGACCACGAACAGGCTCACGCCGAGCAGGAAGGGCAGGGCGTGGCCTCGCCGGTCGGACCACAGTCCCGTGACGACGTTGGCGAACAGGCCGGCGATGAGGAAGGCCGAAAAGCTCATGCCGTACAGGTCGAGCGCGTTGAGATCCTTGGAGACGGCGGGCATCACGGCGCCGACGGACATGCCTTCGAACGCGATCAGTGTGACGACGAGCAATATGCCCAGGGACGCCGTACGGTATTCGGGACCGAAGATCCGTGGGGGTGCGTATGGAGTGTCGAGTGTCTTCGGTGCTGTCACCGGTTAAGGGTAATGTCCGCCTTCAGACTCCGGTAGGTGGACCACGTCTCCTGCATCTTGAGCGCCTGACCGGCGGTGAACTCCGACATGCAGCGGTCGTCGGAGTAGTCCATGAAGTTGTGGATCGGGTCCGCCCCGTCGTCCTCGCAGGTGTCCTTGCCGATCACGCAGCCGTCGGTGGCCGAGCCCTGGGGTGAGGTGTCGGCGATCCCGTCGCCCGGCGAGGTGCAGCCGTTCTCGAAGGTGTGCAGCAGCCCGAGCCAGTGGCCGATCTCATGGACCCCCGTGAACCCGCGGTCGAAGCTGCGCAGCGATCCGCCGGGCAGGGTGCGCCAGTCGATGACCACACCGTCGAGCTTGGGCTCGTCCTTGTACCAGAGCGGGTAGGTGGAGTAGCCGAGAACCAGTTCGCTGAGCTGGGCGATGTAGAGGTTGAGAGTCTCCGGACCGCCCTTGCGCATCTGCTTGATGGCCCGCTCGTTGGTGATCGGGTCGCGGAACCAGAGCGCGTTGGTGGTACGGGTGAGACCGTCGAGCCTGAACCGGACGCCGGTGTCCACCCCGCCGAACTGCCCGGCGTAGGCGGCGTTGAGCGTGGCGACCTGGTTGCGCGCCGCGACGTCCGACGCCCCCAGCTGACCGTCGGTGATGACGTGCACCCAGGTGGGGATGACGACGGAGGCCCCGGGCTCGTTCGACCCCGGCACGCGTGGCGTCGCGTCGGCGAGCGTCTCGGCCGCCTCCACCCGGGGCGGCGTGTGCGGCTCGGACCTTCGTCCGGGAGCCGTGCTCCGCACCGCGCGAACACATCCGGGCGGTTCTGACATACCAGGCACAGCGGACGCCAAGGTGGGGATGGGAGGAGCGGCGCCCGCTGTGAACAGGCATACCGAGATGACGGCGATGGCACGCCGGACCATGAACTCCCCCGAGAAGTCACACCTACTGATCGGTCGCCGCTCCCCAGCGACATCCCGACCGTAGCCTCATCGGTGGCGATCACCCATGAACAACACTCACTCCTTGTTGTCTTCGCCCTTGGGCAGCCCTCCGTAGATCTCCTTGCACTCGGGGCAGACGGGAAACTTCTGAGGGTCGCGGTTCGGCACCCAGACCTTGCCGCAGAGCGCGCGCACCGGAGTGCCGCTGAGCGCGCTCTCCATGATCTTGTTCTTCTCGACGTAGTGGGCGAACCGCTCGTGGTCGCCGTCGCCGTGCGACAGGTCCGGCCGGACGTCGCTCTCGGTCTCTGGGAGAATCTTCGTGCTCATCCTGCTGATTTTAAGCCCGCGTCACCACGGTTCCGGCGCCGGTACTCGCCGAGGTCGCGTGCGGGTGACGCCGTCCCGCACGACGTCCCAGGCAGGCGGGGTGGGCGGAATTTTCGCGCAGATCTCCGAATCGTCCCCGTGAACGGCCGCGGCTCCCACCCGGGGGTGGGAGCCGCGAAGGAAAGGGTCGCGGCGCTCCTCGAAGGACCCGGGTCCTTCGAGGAGCGCCGCGGCCGCGCGCGAGGAGCGGTCAGCCCATGTGGACCACGGGGCCGTCGCTCTTGCGGCCCGCCTTGACGAACAGCGCGAGCAGCGCCGCGAGTACGGCGACCGCCGTGCTGACCGTGAAGCCGACGTGCATGCCGTCCAGGAAGGACAGGTGAACGACGCCCTCGATGGCCCGCATGACCGGCTCGGGCGTCCCGGGAGCGGCGCCGGCCTCGGCGAACGAGGCGGCCTGCTGGACCTGTTCCAGCTGGCCGGCGGAGAGCGCCGGCAGCTTGGCGTCCGCCCAGTAGCCCGGGAGCACGTCGGCCACCTTGCCCGCGACGATCGCGCCGAGCACCGCGGTGCCCACCGAGCCGCCGACCTGCATCGCCGACTGCTGCACGCCGCCCGCGACACCGCTGAGCTCCTCGGGGGCGTTGCCCACGATGATCTCGGTCGCGCCGACCATCACCGGGGACAGGCCGAAGGCGAGCAGGGCGAACGGGATCGCGCTGTCCAGATAACCGGCCTCCAGCCCCAGCCGGGAGAGCAGGAACATCGAGACGGCGGTGATCAGCATGCCCGCGGAGATCGTGATCCTCGGGCCGAGCTTGCCGATCGCGATGCCCGCCAGCGGTGAGGCGACGATCATGCCGGCGCTCATCGGGAGCATCCGCAGGCCCGACTCGAGCGGCGAGAGCCCGTGCACGCCCTGGAAGTAGAACGTGAGGAAGAACATCGCGCCGAACATCGAGAACGCCATCAGAATCATGAGGACCGTGCCGACCGCGACCGAGATGTTGCTGAACAGGCTGAGCGGGATCAGCGGCTCGGCGGCCTTGGTCTGCCAGTAGACGAACCCGGCGCCGAGCAGCGCGGCGGCGACCAGGAAGCCGAGCGTCTTGGCGTCGCCCCAGCCGTACTCGGGAGCCTTGATGATCGCCCAGATCAGGCAGAACATCGCGCCCGAGAGCAGCACCACGCCGAGCCAGTCGACCCTGGACAGGGCGGCGGCCTTGCTCTCCTTGACCACGAGGATGCCGACGATCAGGGCGACGACGCCGACGGGGACGTTGACGAAGAAGACCGACTGCCAGCTCACGTTCTCCACCAGGAGACCGCCGACGAACGGGCCGGCGGCGCTGGACAGGCCGATCGTCGCTCCCCAGACGCCGATCGCCATGTTCAGCTTCTCGGCGGGGAAGGCGGCGCGGAGCAGCGCGAGCGCGGCGGGCTGCAGCAGCGCGCCGAAGAGTCCCTGGAGCACCCGGAAGGCGATCAGCCAGGTGATGGAGTCGGACAGGCCGATGGCGAGGGACGTGAGCGCGAAGCCGGCGATGCCGATCACGAAGATCCGCTTGTGCCCGAACAGGTCGCCGAGCTTGCCGGCCGTGATCAGGAACACCGCGAGCGCGAGCAGATAGCCGCTGGTCACCCACTGCAGGTCGGCGAGGGAGGCGTTGAGCTCCTTGCCGATCACGGGGTTGGCGATGGAGACGACGGTGCCGTCGAGCATCACCATCATCACGCCGAGCGACACCGCGAGAAGCGTGAGCCACGGATGACCCTGCCTGGACGACGTGCCCGGATGCGACGGCGGTGGTGCGGCCACCGTCTTGGCCTGTGCCATGGAAAGGGTCCCCCTCGTGATCACGATCTGCCCCGCATGGGGCGTCAACCCGAGGTAACTTATGGCAGCTCATGACATGTGACAAATCCTTTTATGCGGCAGATCATGACATATGGCAGAATGTGAACTTCATGTTTCGAAGAGGTGACAAGCATGGGTCAGCCCGGCCTACGCGAGCGCAAGAAACAGAAGACGCGACTGGCTCTCATCGACGCCGCCCTCGACCTGTTCCTTGAGCAGGGGTACGAGGCGACGACCGTCGACCAGATCGCGGCTGCCGTGGACGTCTCGCCGCGCACGTTCTTCCGCTACTTCGCGACCAAGGAAGACGTCGCCCTCTCCCCGCCGGCCGACGGACAGGAGGCCATGCTCGCCGAGCTCGCCTGCCGTCCCGGGGAGGAGCCGCCCTTCACTGCGCTCTCACACGCCGTGCGCGCGATGGTCACCGCCCTGGAGGAGGAGGACCCCGCCGAGAGGGCGAGGTTCCTCAAGGCCCGCGAGGTGATCGACAACACCCCCGCCCTCTTCGCCGGCAGCGTGCGCCGGATGATGGAGAACGAGCGGCGGCTGATCGCCGAGATCGCGCGGCGCGAGGGCTCCGGCGGCGACGACCTTCTCCCGCACTTCGTCGTCGCCCTCTCCACCACCGTGGCCAGGGTGGGCTTCGAGCTCTGCCCGCCGGGGGACGTCGACGATCTCACCGCTCTCGCCTCCCGCCTGGAGGCGACACTGGCCCTGGCCGAACGCTCCCTGCGCCCCGGCTGGGACCGTCCCCGGCCCTCCGGCGGCGACGGTGATCCGCCCGTGTACCTGAACGCCGCCGTCGGGACGAAGCGGGACTAGTTCATCGAGGGGTCGTCGGGGCAGGTGGCCACGTAGGCGAGTTCGCCGCGCTGGCGGCGGAGCACCGCGCGCCACAGCGACTCGGGCCGCTGGTGGAAGGTGTCGCCGGGCTCGGAGTCCACGACGTACCACGCACCCTCGCCGATCTCGGTTTCGAGCTGCCCGGCGGACCACCCGGCATAGCCCGCGAAGATCCGCATCTGAGCGATCTCCCCGGCGAGGATCTCCGGCGGCGCGTCGAGGTCCACGGTGCCGAGTCTGGACACCGCCGGGGTGCCCGCGTGCAGACGACGCCAGCCGAGTGGCTCCTGCCCGCTCGGCACGGCGGCCAGCGCCAGTGCGCTGTCGGTCTGGACGGGGCCGCCCTGGAACAACACGGACGGACCGGTGACCATGGTGTCCCAGGTGGGCAGCACCTGCGTCACCGCGATGTCGCTCGGCCTGTTGAGCACCACGCCCAAGGTGCCGCCGTCGAGATCGTGTTCCAGCACCAGGACCACACAGCGCCGGAAGTTGGGATCGTCGAGTTGCGGCGTCGCCACCAGAAGTCCACCGACGTAGATCGCCTCCGCCATACCTCCATCATGAGGGGTGAACCCCGGATCGCGCTGCTCCCCTCTTCCTTCAGATCTTTCGAACCTCGCGTTATGGTACAGAGAGTGATCGGGTAGACACTCTAGGCGGCGAAGATCGCGATCGGAGGGAAAAATGCTACAGATGTCCAAAGGGTCCATGCTGGTGCTCGCCCTGTTCTTCGGCATGGCCCTCGCGACCAAGGCGAACACGCCCTCGCTCTCGGGGAAGGATGTCACCGCCTCCCCCGTCGACTGCCGGGAAGGAAAGGGCACGACCGTCGCGCCCTCCGGAGGCGGCGACGGGGCCGCCTTCGCCGTCCACCGCGGCGGGCCGGCCGTTCAGGACGGCTCGCTCGACACGGACGGCGAGCGGAACGTGGCCCTCGGGGCCCGGCGGGGCGCCTCGGCGTACATCCCGGCCATGACCGAGGGACACGTCGCGGGGCGGCGGGCCACGGCGGACCGCGCCGCCGAGCCCTCGTGCGAGGGGCGGCGGTCCTACCAGTACACGAGCTATCACGCGGATCGTCACGCGACCGGCGGGCGGCTTCCCTTCACGGGACCGCCCGCCGATCTGATGGGCAGGATCGCCATGGCCGGAGGTCTGGTGCTGACCGGCGGCCTGTTCTGGTGGTACGGCGCCGTCTGGCCGCGCCGGACCCCGATCGGGCCGATCGTCACCCGGCGGTCACCGTACGGCCCGCGCCGCCACCCCGGCCCCGGGCCCCGGCGACCCGCCACCCGCTCTCATGGTCACGCCTCGGTCATGCCGGTGCGCGCCCGTCCTCCGGCCGACTCCCGCACCGCCGCCGCGACGGCGCCCGACACGTCCGGGTGAAACACGCTGGGGATGATGTAGTTCGGGCCGAGCTCCTCGGGGGTGACCACCGCGGCCAGCGCCTTGGCGGCGGCCAGGAGCATCTCCTGGCTGACCACGGTGGCCTGGGCGTCGAGCAGACCGCGGAAGACCCCGGGGAAGGCCAGCACGTTGTTGATCTGGTTCGGGTAGTCCGAACGACCGGTGGCGACCACGGCGGCGTGCTCGCGGGCGACGTCGGGTGAGACCTCGGGCTCCGGGTTGGCGAGCGCGAAGACCACGGCGTTCTGGGCCATCGTGGCGATGTCGTCGCCGTTGAGGATGCCCGGGGCCGAGACCCCGATGAACACGTCGGCGCCCTTGACCGCACCGCGCAGGTCACCGGAGTAACCCTCAGCGTTGGTGTGGTCGGCGATCCACTGGAGCGAGTCGTCCAGGTCCGTGCGCCCGCGGTGCACCGCGCCCAGGTAGTCGCAGACGATCACGTTGCGGGCGCCGGCCGCGAACAACAGGCGCAGCACCGCCGTACCGGCGGCCCCGGCACCGGCGAGGGTGATCCGCACCTCGCCCAGCTCCTTGCCGACCACGCGCAGCGCGTTGGTGAGCGCGGCGAGCACGCAGATCGCGGTGCCGTGCTGGTCGTCGTGGAAGACCGGGATGTCGAGCAGCTCGCGCAGCCGACGCTCCACCTCGAAGCAGCGCGGCGCCGAGATGTCCTCCAGGTTGATGCCGCCGAACCCGGGGGCGATGACCTGGACGGTCCGCACGATCTCGTCGACGTCCTGGGTGTCCAGGCAGATCGGCCAGGCGTCGATGTCGGCGAACCGCTTGAACAGCGCGGCCTTGCCCTCCATGACGGGAAGCGCGGCGGCCGGGCCGATGTTGCCGAGGCCGAGCACCGCCGAGCCGTCGGTGACGACGGCGACGGTGTTGCGCTTGATGGTGAGGCGGCGGGCGTCCTCGGGGTTGCGGGCGATGGCCATGGAGACCCGGGCGACGCCGGGCGTGTAGGCCATGGAGAGCTCGTCACGGTTACGCAGCGGCACCTTCGACCGCATCTCGATCTTGCCTCCGAGATGCATGAGGAAGGTCCGGTCCGAGACCTTGTGGATGACGACGCCTTCGACGCCCTCCAGCTTGTCCACGATCGCCTGGGCGTGATCGGTGTCACGGGCGGCGCAGGTGACGTCGATGCGAAGGGTCTCGTGCCCGGCGGTGGTCACGTCAAGAGCGGTGACCACACCCCCGGCGGACTCTACTGCGTGGGTGAGCTGGCTGACGGCCTTACCGCCGGCCGGCACCTCCAGGCGCACGGTGATGGAGTACGACACGCTCGGCACGGTGGCCACAGTCAATCCGCTCCTTTGCGACTGACTTGGTTGGGATAGCTCCATCGTGCCATCTCCGAACGGGTGGGTGCGCCGAGGGCGGCCGACCCGAGGCTGCCAATGCGGTCACGATCGAGCTCACCCGCCCGGTGGGCGGCACGCGGGAACCGCCCGCCGCCAGGCGGCGAAGGACAGCCTGGCCGGGCCGCCGCCGGTCTCGACCGGCGGCGGGCCGCCCCGCGAGGTCACCGGGACCCACGCGGGACGGGACGCTCAGAACAGGGCGCTGGCCAGGTTCCTGCGGGCCCTGGCGATGGACGGGTCGTCGGCGGAGAGCGTGTCGAACAGGCCGAGCAGGTGCACCCGGGCCCTGTCGCGCTCGCTGCCCGAGGTCCTGCGCACCACGTCGACGAGCCGGTCGAAAGCCCGGTCCACCTCGCCGGAGAGCATCTCGAAGTCGGCGGCCAGAAGGTGCGCCTCGACGTCGGCCGGGTCGTTCAGGCGGCGCTCCACGTCGGCGGGATCGACGTCCTGGGTCCGCCGGATCAGCCCCAGTCCGGCCAGGCCCAGCTTCGCGTCCTCGTTGTTCGGCGAACGGGCCAGCAACCGCTCGTAGGCGGCCACGGCGCCGTCGAGGTCACCGGCGTCGACGGCCTGCTCGGCGGCGAGCACGTCCGGGTCGACGGGGGGTTCCTGAGGCTCCCCCTCGGCCTCGGGGTCCGCGGGGTTCTCCTCGGCGGGCGGAAGGTACTGGGCCAGGGCCTCCATGAGCTGGGTCAGCCACTCGCGCAGCTGCTGCTCGGTGGCGATTCCGGGGACGACCGCCACCGGCTGGCCCTGGAAGATGGCGTACAGGGCGGGCACGTTCTGCACCCGGAGCGCCTGCGCGATCTGCTGGCTGATCTCGACGTCCACCCGCGCCAGGACCCACCGGCCCGCGTTCTCGGCGGCCAGCTTCTCCAGCAGCCGGCTGTACTCCTTCGCCTGTTCGGCGCGGGTCACGGTGAGCTCCAGCAGCACGAGGCTGTTCATGGAGCGTTCGACGACCTCCGTCGCGAAATTGGCGTCGTCGACGTCGATGACCGGCGCCGGAACGCCACCGCTTTCCTGCGCGGCGCTCTCCCGCCGCGCCTGCGCCTCCAGCGCCTGCTTGCGGGCGCCGAGATCCACGGCACCGTATAGCGATCCGGGTCGAGTGAAGTCCGCTGGGCTCATACCCCTAATCCTGCCGTATCCCAGTCACTGCACCGACTCCCCCTCGTCAGAAGCGGGCGGGCTCGGTGTAGACACCCCACTCGTCACGGAGCGCGTCGCAGATCTCGCCAAGGGTGGCCTCGACGCGGACGGCGTCGAGCATGGACGGGATCATGTTGCCCTCACCCCTGGCGACCTGCACCATCGTGGCCAGCGCGGCGTCCACGGCCGCCTGGTCGCGGCCTGCGCGTCGCTCGGCGATGACGCGGTTCTGCTCGCGCTCGACCTCGTGGCTGACGCGGAGGATCTCCAGCGGCTCGTCGATGGAGGCCGTGTGGCAGTTCACCCCGACGATCCGCTTCTCCCCCTTCTCCAGCTTGCGCTGGTAGTCGAAGGCGGCCTCGGCGATCTCGGACATGAACCAGCCGTCCTCGATGCCGCGCAGGATTCCCGAGGTCATCGACCCGTCCGACCCCATGTCCCGGATCCGCTCGAAGATCGCCTCGGCCTCGGCCTCGATCCGGTCGGTCAGCGCCTCCACGTACCAGGATCCGCCGAGCGGGTCGGCGACGTTGACGACCTCGGTCTCCTCCATGATCACCTGCTGGGTGCGCAGAGCGATCTCGGCGGCCTTCTCCGAGGGCAGCGCCAGGACCTCGTCCAGCGCATTGGTGTGCAGCGAGTTGGTGCCGCCGAGCACCGCCGCGAGCGCCTCGACCGCGGTGCGCACCACGTTGTTGTACGGCTGCTGCCCGGTGAGGGAGACCCCCGCCGTCTGGGTGTGGAAGCGCAGCCACTGCGCCTTGTCGGTCTTGGCGCCGTAGACGTCGCGCATCCAGCGCGCCCAGATCCGCCGCGCGGCCCGGAACTTCGCGATCTCCTCGAAGAAGTCGATGTGCGCGTCGAAGAAGAAGGACAGACCGGGGGCGAAGACCTCGATGTCCAGCCCGCGTGACAGGCCCAGTTCCACGTAGCCGAACCCGTCGGCCAGGGTGAAGGCCAGCTCCTGGGCGGCCGTGGAGCCCGCCTCGCGGATGTGGTAGCCGGAGACGCTGAGCGGCTTGTACGACGGGATCTCGGCGGCGCAGAACTCCATCAGGTCGCCGATCAGCCGCAGGTGCGGCTCGGGGGTGAACAGCCACTCCTTCTGCGCGATGTACTCCTTGAAGATGTCGGTCTGGAGCGTCCCGTTGAGCTTGCCGACCGGCACCCCCTGCCGCTCGGCGGCGACGACGTACATGCAGAAGATCGGGACGGCCGGGCCGCTGATCGTCATCGAGGTGGTGGTGTCGCCGAGCGGGATGCCGTCGAAGAGCAGGTCCATGTCCAGCGCGGAGTCGATCGCCACGCCGCAGTGGCCGACCTCGCCGAGCGAGCGCGGGTCGTCGGAGTCGCGGCCCATCAGCGTCGGCATGTCGAAGGCGACGCTCAGCCCGCCGCCGCCGGCGCCGAGGATCATCTTGTAGCGCTCGTTGGTCTGCCGGGCGTTGCCGAACCCGGCGAACTGCCGGATGGTCCACGCCTTGCCCCGGTAGCCGGTGGGGTGCAGGCCCCGGGTGAAGGGATACTCCCCCGGCCAGCCGATGCGCTCCATACGGGGGTCATCGCCCTCGGGACCGTAGACCGGCTCCACGTCGAGACCGGAGAGCGTCCGGAACTCGGAGTCGCGCTTGTTTGCCTTGTCGAACCGCGCCTGCCAGCGCGCGCGCCCCGCCTCGATCTTCTCGGCGTCCATCAGCCAACTCCCTTGTACGGCTTGCGGCTTCCCTGCACGGCTTGTGGCCTCAGCCAAATACTAGGACGTCCTAGTAATTTTTGGCGAGGATTCCGCCGATGGGATAACCGCTCGCGGCGCACCGGCCGGGGAGCACGGCGCCCGGACCGAGACGGCCCTACGAGCGCCGGACATCAGCCCTCGAAATCTCCGGCGGCCACTCGCAACGTCCTGAACAGGCCGAACATCTGCTCCAGCTCCGCCTCGCCGTACATGGTCATGGCGAAATCGGCTTCCGTCAGATCGGTGGTCGCCTTGCGCACGACCTCGCGACCCCGGTCGGTGATCTCCGCCAGCACCCCACGGCCGTCCCGGGGATTGCGAAGGCGTCGCACCAGCCCGGCCCGCTCCAGCCGATCCACGGTGTTCGTCACGCTTGTCGGGTGAACCATCAGCCGCTCACCGATCTTGGACAGTGACAGCGCACCTGTCTTGCTGAACGTCAGCAGAACCAACGCCTCGTACCGAGCGAAGGTCAAGTCATGCGGTTTAAGTAGCGTGTCCAGTTGCGACAGCAGGATCTGGTGCGCTCTCATGATCGATGTGACGGCGGCCATGGCGGAGGAAGGCCCGAAATGAACGCGCCATGTCTCCGCGGCGCGCTCGATGGGGTCGAACGGCAAATTCAGCTGACCTGTAACCACAGGGCTACGGTAGCGCGGCCTCATCCCGGTTCGCCCATATACGTAGCGTCATCAAATTGATGGCTTCACCAAGAACACCGACGCCAAACGTCACGCTCAGTTATGGTTCCCACATCGAATGGTGAGGCCGTGGCCAAGTGGCCGCGCAGACTCAGTCCGGCCTGCGGGGGACGCGGTCCGGACCGGTGCCGAGGGGACCGGCTTCCGCACATTCACGGCACGGGGGGTGCTTGGTGAACGACAACTCAATGGCGTTCAGACGCCACACGGACTTCGGCGCGGCCGACACGGCGTGGATCCCTTCCACGCCCGCCGGTGCGTGAGCACAGGGGCGTTTCGCGCGAGGAACTCCAGCAGAGCGGGTTGATGGCGGTCGCCGTCCTGCTCGTGCTGGGGGTGGCCGCGGCGTGGAGCGTCCTGATTCCCGGTGTCAGCGCGTGGGAGAACATCATCGTCGCGGTGATCGGCTCGCTCCGGCTCACCGGCCCCGTGGCCGCCGCGTTCGCCGCCTGGGTCGCGGTGCGCAGGCGGCGAGGAACCGGCGGGCGGTTCCTCACCACCTGGCAGGCGGTGCGCGCGCCGCTGGCGGTCCTGGTGGTGGCCGGTGGCGCCTTCACCGCCACGGTGCTGGTCCTGGCGATCAGGATCATGATCAATGAGCAGGCGGGGCGGCTGCTGCCCAGCGGCCTGGTCATGGGCGTGGCCGGGCTGGCGCTGTACGTCGTCATCGGCTGGGTGACCGGCTGGCTGCTGCCATGGACGATCACCCCTGCGCTCGCGGGACTCGGCTGCTACGGCCTGTTCACCGGCCTGGCCCACGGGCCGTCCTGGGCCGACAGGCTCACCCCCGCCACCCGGGAACCGTACGACCTGTTCCAGGGACTGAGCGCGGCGGCCTTCGCCGACCAGACGCTCTGGTTGCTGGGAATCAGCGCCGCCCTGCTGCTCGGCTGGGCGGCGGTGGTGACGCGCCAGGCACTCGTCCTGGCCGCCGCCCTGCTCGCGGTCCTGGCGGCCGGGACCGGACTGGCCCGGCTGTTCACCGAGTCGCAACCGGGCTCCGCCCAGCAGGTGGTCTACAGCTGCCAGGAATGGCCGATCATGGTTTGCGTGCACCCGGGAATACACGCCGGGCTGCCCGAGCTCGGCACCGCGTTCATCAAGATCGCATCCCGGCTGGCGGGAACGCCCGGCGAGTTCTCCCGGCTGGAGCAACGCCCCCGGCGCGACCAGGCGCCCCTCGCTCCCGGGACTGTCCCGATCCACGTGGACGACCTGTCCACCGGATTCGCCGAAAAGGCGGCCGACGAGTTCGTCGAGGGCCTCGGCACGAAGTGCGAGGACACCCCGGCGAGCGGATACCGCGACATCGTGATCGCGTGGCTGCGCGGCAAGCCGCTCCCCGGCGGGCCGCTCCCCGAGCACCAGTACGCCGCCGCGTGGTTCTCCGGGCTCACCGAGGACCAGCGGCGCGACTGGCTCCGGCTGTACTACACCGACTTCACCGACTGCCGGCTACAAAACACTCACTTCGGAGGGCAGGCGGGGCAGACCGGTCCGACAGTGCAGCCGGGGCAGAGCGGCAAGACCGGCCAGGGGGCCGGGGGCGCCTCGATCACGCCGGTCCCGCAGATCCCGCAGGCCGAACCGTCCCACCGGGCGCCCGGCGTCGCTCCCTCGATCCCGTCGGCCCCTCCGTCGGCCTCACCGTCGGCCCCCTGGAAGTTCTCCTCCGGAAAACCCGATGCGAATCCGTCCCCACGCGGCTGACAAGATCGGCATAGGCTCCGCGTGAGAAAGCGCTCGCCCAGGGAAGGAGACCGGCGTGAAAGCCCCCTCAGAAGCACCTCCCGAGGCACCTCAGGCGCCGCGCAGGCGCCCCTGGCGCTTCTTCGCCGGGCTGCTCGTCGTCGTGATCATCCTTGTCGTGGGTGCCCGGCTGACCTGGTCGTGGCTCAACCCGTTCGGCGAGACCTCGATCGACCGCAGCCAGCCCGTGCTGCTGGAGTCCATTCACAATCTCAGCCGCTTCGAGGCGGCCACCGGCAACTTCCAGGTCATCGTGGACCTTGAGAAGGACGCGTCCTTCCTGCCCGACGCCGTCAAGGGCAGCCGGACACTCTTCGTCGGCGCGGGCGGCGTGGACGCCTACGTGGACTTCGGCGGCCTCACAGGCGGTGCGCTGACCGTCTCCCCCGACCGCGAAGAAGTCACGATCAAGCTGCCGCGCGCCCAGCTCGAGAAGCCCAACCTCGACAACGCGCGCTCCTACGTCTACGCCCAGCAGCGCGGGCTCTTCGACCGGGTCGAGGACTTCCTGTCCTCCTCTCCCGCCGACCAGCGGGAGCTCTACACGCTGGCCGAGAAGAAGATCGCCGAAGCCGCCCAGGCCAGTGATCTGCGCAACCGGGCCGACCAGAACACCAAGAGCATGCTCCAGGGCATGCTGAGCACCCTCGGCTTCAACAAGGTCACCGTCAAGTTCGCCGACGAGCCCTAGCGGGACCGGCGGGACCGGCGGGACGCGCTCGGGCGGCGGGAGGCGTGTCCGGGTGACGCCCGGCCGGAACCTCGGGTCGCGGATCTCGTTGGCCGAGAACGGCGGAGAGCCTTGACGGGATTTCCCGGCGCCGGGTTCAAGGATCCCGGATTCTCTCCGAGAAGGCGCTCACTTCATCAAGCGGCGACGCGATCCCCCGAATAGACGATCAGGGGAAATCCCAACATCAAGATTTTTCGGACGACTCCTCACCAAGCGCAGCCGGTCCCCCTGGTCTCCCATTCGCCCGAAGAGGCGAATGGGAGACCAGGGGACCGGAAATCCGCGATCGTGTCCACCGGACTTTCATATCTCCGCCCGGCTCCGCGAATATCGCCGAATAACTGAGGCCTCGAACGGAGACGGGCCGGGGGCGAGAGCCGAGACCGGTCAGCCGACGGCCGCCAGGAGTTCGTCGGCGGCCGTGTAGGGGTCGAGGCCGGTGTCCAGGACACGGGTGGCCAGGGCGTCCAGGCGGCTGTCGCCGTGCAGGTGGGCGAAGCGGGAGCGGAGGGTCGTGAGGGCGATGGCCTCGATCTCGTCACGAGCCCTGACGTGGTGGCGGCGGGCGAGTTCGCCCGACTCCTCAAGGTAGGCCAGGTGCTCGTCCAGGGCGTTGACCACGTCGTCGGCGCCCTCGCCCCGGTAGGCGACGGTCGGCACGATCGGCGGCCTCCACGCCCGCTCGACCAGGCCGATCATGTTGCGGAGCTCGCGGATCGTCGCCTGTGTCCCGTCGCGGTCCGCCTTGTTCACCACGAACACGTCGGCGACCTCCAGGATGCCCGCCTTGGCCGCCTGGACGCCGTCGCCCATTCCCGGGGCGAGCAGCACGACGGTGGTGTCGGCCAGCGAGGCGATGTCCACCTCGGCCTGACCGACCCCGACGGTCTCGATGAGGATGACCTCGCACCCGGCCGCCTCCAGGACGCGCAGCGCCTGGGGCGTGGCCCACGACAGCCCGCCCAGATGACCTCGGCTGGCCATCGACCGGATGAACACCTCGGGGTCGGTGGCGTGGTCCTGCATGCGGACCCTGTCGCCCAGCAGCGCCCCTCCGGTGAACGGCGAGGACGGGTCCACCGCGAGCACGCCGACTTTCTTGTCCCGCTTGCGGAACGCCTGGACCAGCATGCCGGTGGAGGTGGACTTGCCCACGCCGGGAGAACCGGTGAGCCCGATGATCCGGGCCCGGTGCGGCCGGTCGGCGCAGAGCTCGACCATGATCTCCCGAAGCAGGGGCGAGCCGTTCTCCACCATGGAGATCAGCCGGGCCACGGCCCGCGGCTGACCGTCTCTCGCCCGCGCGATCAGGTCGGAGACCTCCACGGTCAGGCCGAGGGGACGCGGACGATCAGGGCGTCGCCCTGGCCACCGCCGCCACAGAGCCCGGCCGCTCCGAGACCGCCGCCCCGGCGCTTGAGCTCGTGGGCGAGCGTGAGGACGATGCGGGCGCCGGAGGCGCCGATCGGGTGGCCGACCGCGATGCCGCCGCCGTTGACGTTGACCCGGTCGAGGGGAACGCCGAGCTCCTTGGCCGACTGGAGGACGACCTGCGCGAAGGCCTCGTTGATCTCCAGCAGGTCGAGGTCCGCGGCCGAGAGCCCCTGCTTGCCGAGGGCGTGCTTGATCGCGTTGGCGGGCTGGGACTGGAGCGAGTTGTCCGGCCCGGCCACGTTGCCGTGGGAGCCGATCTCCGCCAGCCACTCGAGGCCGAGCTCCTCGGCCTTGGCCTTGGACATCACGACCACCGCGCAGGCGCCGTCGGAGATCTGCGAGGCCGAGCCGGCGGTGATCGTACCGTCCTTGGTGAACGCCGGCCGCAGTCGCGACAGGACCTCGACGGTGGTGTCGCCGCGCACTCCCTCGTCCGCGGCGAAGAGCACCGGGTCGCCCTTGCGCTGCGGGATCGACACCGGGACGATCTCGTCGTCGAACGTGCCGTTCTTGATCGCGGCGGCGGCGAGCTCGTGGGAGCGGGCGGAGAAGGCGTCCTGCTCCTCGCGGGTCAGGCCGAGTCGCGCGTTGTGCCGCTCGGTGGACTCGCCCATGGCCACCTGGTCGTAGGCGTCGGTCAGGCCGTCGAGGGCCATCGAGTCCACGATGCCCGCGTCGCCGTACTTCACGCCCCTGCGCAGGCCCGGCAGCAGGTGGGGGGCGTTCGACATGGACTCCATGCCGCCCGCGACCACGATGTCGAACTCACCGGCCCGGATGAGCTGGTCGGCCAGGGCGATGGCGTCCAGTCCGGACAGGCAGACCTTGTTGATCGTCAGCGACGGCACGGTCATCGGGATCCCGGCCTTGACCGCCGCCTGGCGGGAGGGGATCTGACCGGCACCGGCCTGAAGCACCTGGCCCATGATCACGTACTGCACGGCGTCGGGGGCGACGCCGGAGCGCTCCAGCGCGGCCTTGATGGCGATGCCGCCGAGCTCGACGGCCGAAAGGCCGGACAATGAACCCAGCAACCGGCCGATGGGTGTGCGAGCTCCGGCGACGATGACGGAACCAGACATAGAAGGGGCCTCCCTGACAGGGCTTGCGGCGACTTTGCCACCATACCCATGAGTACCTGAGCGACCACCATGGAGGTTGGACCCATGTTCATGCGCATCGATCATGTGGGAATCGCCTGCCACAACCTGGAAGAGAAGATCGCTTTCTTCGAGCGGACCTTCGACCTCACGGTGGTGGCACGAGAGATCAACGAGGAGCAGGGCGTCAAGGAGGCGATGCTGCACATCGCCGACGGCGACGGCGGCGCTTCCTACATCCAGCTCCTCGAACCGCTCAGCCCCGACACCCCGGTCGGCAGGTTCCTCGCCAAGCGCGGGGAGGGGGTGCACCACGTCGCGTTCGGCGTCCCGGACGTCGCGCGCGCCCTGGAGGAAATAGGCGGCAAGGGCATCCGGCTGCTCGACGAAAAACCGCGGCACGGGTCGATGGGGTCCTCCATCGCGTTCCTGCACCCCAAAGACGTCGGAGGAATGCTCACCGAGCTCGTCCAAGCTCCAGATCATTAAAGACACGCCGTGTCAAATGCAAGAAACGTTCATACGTAACAAGTCGTGCATAAAATTGGACGAGACCTCCAACGCGGCGACACCAGAGTACGCTGGCCTACCACCGGACGTGGATCCCGCCACGGCTCCCGCCTCGGATGTCCGAATCCCCCGTCCGGCCCGTGTAGCCGTCTCGACAACCCAGGATCGAGCCTCCATGCAGTCCGACATCGATGCCCAGCTCAACAATTTCTTTGAAGACGCCCCCGCTCGGGAATTCGACGTGGTGCTCCGTGGCTACGACCGACACCAGGTCCACGACCATCTGAAGCAAATCGATGGCGAGTTGCGCCAGACCCGAGAGCAGCTTCAGGGTCTGCAGCGAGACCTGTCCGACTCCCAGCGGCAGTTGCAGGAGCAGGAACGTCCGACCTACTCCGGCCTCGGCGCCCGGATCGAGCAGTTGCTCCGCCTCGCCGAGGAGCAGGCCACCGAGCTGGTCCAGGCCGCTCGTTCCGAGGCGAACGAGATCAAGGCCGCGTCCAAGGTCGACGCCGCCGACCTGCGCGCCGCCGCGGAGAACGAGGCGGCCGAGAAGCGCGCTCTCGCCACCCGCGAGGCCGACGAGATGCGCACCAGCGCGGAGCGCGAGGCCGAGGAGATCCGCTCGACCGCCCGCCGCGAGTCGGACGAATTGACCTCCACCACCGAGCGCGAGGTCGCCAAGCTGCGGGCCACCGCCGACCACGAGGTGGCCGAGAAGCGCGCCGACGCCGAGCGCGAGATCGCCAAGCTGCGCACCACCACCGAGCGCGAGGTCGCCCAGCTGCGCGCCTCGACCAAGCGCGAGCGCGACGAGGTCCTCACCACGGCCAAGCGCCAGGCCGACGAGATGCGCGCCCAGGCCCAGCGGGTCCTGGAGGAGTCCGAGGCCAAGCGCGCCCAGGACGAGGCCGAGTTCGACATCCAGCTCGCCGCCCGCCGGGAGGACGCCGAGCGTCAGGAGGCCGAGCGCCACGCCACCGCGCAGGCCGCCACCCAGAAGCTGGTCGCCGAGGCCGAGCAGCGCGCGGCCACCGCCGAGCAGCGCGCCACCAAGGCCACCCAGCAGGCCGAGCAGACCCGCCGCGAGGCCGACAACCACGCCAAGCAGCTGGTGGCCAACGCGCGCAAGAACGCCGACCAGGTCGTCTCCGAGGCCAAGTCGAGCGCCGAGTCGATCGTCTCCGAGGCCAAGGCCGAGGCCGAGCGGAGCCGTTCGGTCGCCCAGCGCCAGGTCGACGAGCTGACCCGTCAGCGCGACAGCATCACCAGCCACCTCGCGCAGCTGCGCCAGCTGCTCGGCGGCGCCCCGCTCCCGGCTTCCGAGCCGGAGCCCGCGATCACCGCGGCCCCGTCGAAGCCGGCCATCCCGGCCGCGAGCAACAACGAGAAGCCGGTCTCCGCGCCCCCCAGGGCGGAGACGAAGGACGACGACGCGGAGTGGTGGCAGGAGTAGGCCCGCCTTGACTCCGGGGCGTTGGCGACGGCTACAGAGAGCCTGGTGACCTGACGGTCGCTAGGCTCTCTTTGTCTTCCCGCCGTCTCCACGGTCTCGCGTGCCTCTCCACTCCGCTAGGAGCAGCCTTGCCCGAAGCGTCCCAAGTATCCGACGATCCCAAGGTGTCTGCCCCTCCCCCGCCCACCTCCCTCGAGACCTCCGGCACATCGGAGACCTCCCCCGAGACCTCCGGAACGCCGGAGACCTCCGCGGCGCACGAGAAGCCGGACGTCCCCGACGGACGCAGGACGGCACACCACGGCAAGCCGCGCGCCTCCGGCGGACACGAGGCCCTGTACGGCGAGCCGGGCAAGCCGTTGGCCAGCAACCCCTTCCTGATCGGCCTGACCGCCGGACTGGGCCTGCTGACCGCGTGGGCGCTCTCCCAGGCTCTGGTCACCTCCCGCAGTGTGATCGTCCTGGTCGTGGTGGCGATGTTCCTCGCCGTGGGGCTCAACCCGGCCGTCGAGGCGCTGCAGCGGCGGCGGATGGCCCGGCGCGGGGCGATCTCGATCGTCTTCGGCGCGGTGATCCTGTTCTTCGTGCTCTTCGGCCTGGCGATCGTGCCGCCGGTGACCCAGGAGGCGACCTCGTTCGTCGGCGCGGTCCCCGGCTACATCCAGGAACTGCTCGCCAACCCCACGCTCAAGGAACTGGACAGCGACTACCAGATCCTGACGAGGGCCGGCGACTACATCACCAGCGGCGGCCTCGCCCAGACCGTGGCGGGAGGTCTGCTCGGCGCGGGCGCGGTGGTGTTCAACGCGTTCTTCTCCGGGGTCACGCTGCTGGTCCTGACGCTGTACTTCCTCGGCTCGCTGCCCTCGATCAAGGACTACCTCTTCAAGCTCGTGCCCAGCAGCCGCAGGGAGCGGTCCCGGGCGCTCGGCGACGAGATCCTCGACGGCATCGGCGGCTACGTGGCCGGCAACCTGCTGATCTCAGTGATCGCGGGCGTGGTCACCTGGGTGTTCCTCTCCATCATGGGCGTCGAGTACGCGCTGGCCCTCGCCCTGATCGTGGCGGTCACCGACCTGATCCCGCTCGTCGGCGCGACGATCGGCGCGGCGCTGGTGACCGTGGTGGCGCTCCTGCAGTCGGGAACGCTCGGCATCGCCTGCGCGATCTTCTTCCTGGTCTACCAGCAGGTCGAGAACTACCTGATCTACCCTCGCGTGATGAAGCGCTCGGTGGACGTGGCCCCGGCGGTCACCGTCATCGCCGCGCTGTTCGGCGGCGCGCTGATGGGCATCGTCGGCGCGCTGCTGGCCATCCCGGTGGCCGCGGCGATCGCGCTGCTCATCCGCGAGGTGGTGATCCCCCGGCAAGCTCATCTATGAAGCCGGCCACGGCGCGGTTGAACGCCTCGGGCTGCTCGACCGCGCTCAGGTGACCCGCCTTCTCGATCACGGCCAGCCGCCCGTCGGGCACGGCCCGGGTCATCGCCTCCGCGTCGGCGAGCGGGGAGGTCTCGTCCTCCTCCCCCACGATCACCAGGACGGGCACCTTGAGCGCCCGCAGGGTGTCGAAGGAGTCCAGGCGGCCCGCCATGGCCCGCTGCGCCCAGGCCACCGCGCCCGGCGGAGCCGCCTGGACCAGCCCGCGCACCCGGCCGAACACCATCGCCCTGCGCCGTACGGTGGTCTGCCCGAGCAGCCCGGGAAGCACCTCCTCCAGCAGGACCGAGGTGCCGCTGTCGAGCACGGTGGCGGCGATCCGCTCGCGGTTCGACCTGGCCGCCTCGGGGTCGGCGCCCGCCTTGGTGTCGGCGAGGATCACCCCCAGCACCCGGTCGGGGTGGCGGCGGCACAGGGCCATCGTCACGTAACCGCCCATGGACAGGCCGCCGACGACCCCCCGCTCGATTCCCTCGCGGTCCATCAGGCGCACGACGTCGTCGGCCATCACGTCGAGGGAGGGCTCGTCCTCGCCCAGCACCGAGCCGCCGAAGCCGCGCAGGTCGGGGGTGATGACCTTGCAGGTGGTCGCCAGGCCCTCGCGCTGGGCCAGCCACATGGCCGATGACAGGGGGAAGGCGTGGAGGAGGACGACCGGAAGTCCCTCGCCCGCCGATCGCGTGTACAGGTCCACGCCGTCCACCGTATTCCCGTACTCACCATCTGACACCCCTTGATTCACAAGGGGTTGTGACATCGTGACGGCGCCGCCGTGGAGGACCCGGCGGGAGACGTACATCGCGATGACACCGCCACCGCCGTGGAGAGCCCGGCCGGAGACGTACATCGCGATGACACCGCCGCCGACCTGGAGACCCCGGCCGGCGACGTGGAGAGGTCACGACATCGCGGTGGCGCCGCCGTCGACGTAGAGGACCTGCCCGGTGATGTAGGCGGAGGCCGTGGCGGCGAGGAAGACCGCGGGGTGGGCCATCTCCTCCGGAGTGCCCCAGCGGCGCATGGGAACGGTCTGGACGGTAGCCTGGCCGGCGCTCTCGTCCTCCCAGAGACTGCGGTTGAGGTCGGTGGCGGTCCAGCCGGGGCACAGGGCGTTGACCCGCACGCCGCTCCCGGCCCACTCCAGGGCCAGGGTCTTGGTCAGCGCGACCACTCCGGCCTTGGCCGCGGCGTAGGCCGCCAGGAAGGGGGCGCCCTTGGCCGCCACCGAGGCCACGTTGATCACCGAGGCGGAGCCGCGCTCGGTGAGGTGCGGTGCGAACGCGTGGCAGACCGCCATGGCGGAGTCGAGGTTGAGCCTCATCAGCTTGTCCCAGCCGGCCAGCCTCAGGTCCTTGAACGGCACGAGGAAGTTGGACCCGCCCGCGTTGTTGACCACGATGTCCACGTGGCCCAGTTCCTCGATCCCCCGCTGTACGGCTGCCGCCACGGCGTCCCTGTCGGTGACGTCGCAGGGGATGACGGCGGCCTGCCGCCCCAGGGCCTTCACCTCGGAGGCCACCTCGGCCAGCGACTCGGCCGACCGGGAGACGAGCGCGACGTCGGCGCCCGCCTCCGCGTAGGCGAGCGCGATCGCCCGTCCGATGCCCCTCGACGCCCCGGTGATGAACGCCTTCCGGCCGGAAAGATCGAACGCCTGCATGGCCGCCTCCTCGTTGACTGTGACCTCGATCGCCAGGTCCGCCGGATGCGGCGCGCTGGAACCGAACAAGATTCTACGAGTCGGGGACCTCGGTGGGGAGAGGATGGGCCGCCGGATTCACCCTGCGGACGATCTCGTTGAGGACGATCCGCACGTACGGCTCGCCGACCCACAGGTGCTTGGCCTCGTCCACCCCGACGACCTCGGCCTGGGGCACCCGGGCGAAGCGCTCACGGGCCTCCTGCGGGCGCAGGTAGTCGTCGAACTCGGGGACGAGCGCGATCAGCGGCCGTCCGAACTCCGCCCACGCGTCGAGGTCGGCGTCGGTGGTCCGGTGCAGCGGCGGGGAGAGCAGGACTGCGCCCTCCACGAGCGGGTCGCGGCCCCACTTGAGCGCGAGTTCGGTGCCGAAGGACCAGCCGACCAGCCAGACACGGGGCAGGTCGTTGAACTCCGCGTACTCCAGCGCGGCGGCGACGTCGAAGCGCTCCTCCTCACCACCGCCGAAGACGCCCTCGGAGGTGCCCCGTTCGGAGGTCGTGCCGCGCGTGTTGAACCGCAGCAGCGCCAGATCCGCGAGGGCGGGCAGCCTGTTGGCGGCCTTCCTGTAGACGTGGCTGTCCATCATGCCGCCGTGGGTGGGCAGCGGGTGCAGGCAGACCAGCGTGGCCACCGGGGGCCTTTCCGCCGGAAGGGCCAGCTCGCCGACGAGCTTCAGCCCGTCGCCGGTGGACAGCTCGATCGGTTCCCTGCGCGCGGGCAGCACCGTAGAGGCCCTGATCTCCATTTGTCTCCTCAATATCTGCTGCGGCCGGGACCACGTCTGACCCGGTTGCGCCAGCACGCGGTGTGCCAGTGCCTGCGCTCGTCCTCCCCGCCCGACCAGGCGGGCCAGCTCACCAGGTGCGGCAGGCCGGGTCTGATCTCCTGGTCGCAGCCGGGGCACCGGTAGACCTTGTCCGCTCCGCCGCCGGCGACCCGGCGCACGTGCCAGTCGCCGTCGGGCCACTCCTCCACCTGGTCGACGCCGGGCACGAACGGGCCGACGGGGCGGGAGGAGCCACGGTTTCCACCGCGGTCGAAGGGGTCGGCCCGGCGGGCCTTTCGGGGACTCACGGCAGGTCTCGGAAACCTCGCGCCCCGGCCGTGACAAGCCGGTCGAACGGCTCGGGGCTCCCGACGCCCGTCTCCGCGAGGCCGGCCGCTCCGGCCGCCCCAAAGATGCTCGTCATCACTCTCCCCGTCACACCCGCGAAATCCACTTCACACCAATAATCGCCCACTTCGGGACCACAACAGTCTCCCAGAGACCCCTCGGTTACCCCAAAGCCGGGACGGCACTCCCCATGAGAGTCATCAGAAAGTACTTGAACGGGAGTTGAGTATTAATTACCATTTGAGAAGATGAGCGGAGGAGGAGCCGTGGAAGGCGAATTCAAGCCGACAGAGGCGCTCCGGCGGATCGACGAGATCGACCGCCGCGCGCGGCGACCGGCGCGGACGGCCGGATGGATCTTCGTGATCGTGGGGCTGGGCACCACGCTGTACTGGCCGGCCATGTCCTTCGGCCCGATGTGGGCACAGGTGACGGCGGGGGTGGGCTGGGTGGCGCTCACGGTCGCGAGCACCTTCTACCTGGGCGCCATGAAGGTCCAGGACCGCGAGGTCGCCTGGGTCAACAACCCGACCTCTCCGGTGAGCATCGCCTACGTGGTCTCCGTCCTGGTCACCTTCGTCTTCGGGATGTTCCTCCGTCCCGAGGATCCGAGTGGCGCCTGGATCACGGCGCTGATCGCGCTGGCGGTGCTCTCCGGCCTGCCCGCGCTCTACGGCGGCTGGCGGATCCTGAGGGCGAGCCGATGAGCGAGGGCGGCTCGCATCCTCGGCACGCCCTGGACGACGTCATCCACGCCCCGGTCCGCCTGTCGATCATGGCTGCCCTGTCGGCCACGGAGAAGGCGGAGTTCCGTTTCCTGCGCGACACGATCGAGGTCAGCGACTCCCTGCTCTCCAAGCACATCATCACCCTGGAGGAGGCCGGCTACGTCCACGTGGAGAAGGCCTTCGTCGGTAAGCGCCCGCGCACCTGGCTGGCACTCACCGAGGAGGGGCGTCAGGCTTTCCAGGAGTACGTCTCCGTGCTGAGACGGCTTACCGAAGGATCCCCCCATGATCGAAATTAACGACCTGCACAAACGCTACGGCGACAAGACCGCCCTGGACGGGGTCACGTTCTCCGTGAAACCGGGCGAGATGTTCGGCTTCGTCGGCGCCAACGGTGCCGGGAAGACCACCACGATGCGAATCCTGATGGGAGTGCTGACCGCCGACTCCGGGTCGGTGCTCCGGGACGGCCGGCCGCTGACGTTCGAGGCCCGGCGCAGGTTCGGTTACATGCCGGAGGAGCGCGGCCTCTACCAGAAGATGAAGGTCGTCGAGCAGATCGAGTACTTCGGCCGGCTCAACGGCCTGGGCTCGGGCGACGCCAGGCGGGCGACCGACGAGCTGCTGGCGCGGCTCTCGCTCACCGAGCGCCGCAACGACACGGTGGACGCGCTCTCCCTGGGCAACCAGCAACGCGTGCAGCTCGCGGTCGCCCTGGTGCACGACCCCGAGGTGCTCGTCCTGGACGAGCCCTTCTCCGGCCTGGACCCGCTCGCCGTCGACGCGCTGGCCGACGTGCTCGCCGAACGGTGCCGCTCCGGCGTTCCCGTGCTCTTCTCCAGCCACCAGCTTGATCTGGTGGAACGGCTGTGCCACTCGGTCGGCATCGTCTCCGCCGGCCGCATGGTGGCCAGCGGCACGGTCGAGGACCTACGGGACAGGGAGGGCCGAGGCCGGCTCAGGGTGGTCGTCCGCGACGCGCCCGCCGGCTGGACCGCGGACCTTCCGGGAGACGTCACCGAGAACGGCGACGAAGTCCTCGTCACCGGCGTGGAGGGCGACGACCAGGAAATCCTCCGCCTCGCCGTCAAGGCGGGAAGGGTCGAGCACTTCGGCTGGCAGCGGCCCACACTCACCGAGATCTTCAGAGGAGCCGTGGCGTCAACGACCCCGGTCTGAAGGCCAGGGCTTGAGGTGCAGTGATGCGCTTAAAGCCCCACGTTGACCAGCCTTAGTCATCACGTTATGGAGGTGTGACCAGATGGCTACGTTGAACACACGCCAGCAGACCGACTCCGGGGTGCTTCCTCAGCCCCGGACCCTCGAATCCACGTCAGCAGACATCCCCGAGGGTGGGGACGAAACGGGACGTAGACGCCGTAAGGCAACGGGTGTTCGACATGGGCGAGGGGAGATCGGTCAGGCCGCACCACCTGACCGGCGTCACCCCAAGGGCTCTTCGGTGTCCGAGGGAGCGAACCGTGAGGTTCACCCGGCCGTGTTCGTCCTGGATGCGTATGGCCAACCGCTCGACCCGTGCCACCCGGCCCGTGCTCGCCGTCTTCTGGCGGCGGGGCGCGCAGTGGTGGCCCGGCACACCCCGTTCGTCATCCGGCTGCGCGACCGCGCCGCCGCCAACTCCACCATGCAGGGCGCCCAGGTCGGCATCGACCCCGGCTCCCGGCACACCGGCATCGCCGTGTTCGCCGAACGCGACGCAAACCGTACCGGCTTGTACAGCATCCAGCTCGACCACCGGGGCGGGGCAATCCGCGACAAGCTCACCGTCCGATCGCAGTACCGGCGTCGGCGTCGCAGTAAGAACCTGCGTTACCGGGCACCCCGATTCCTCAATCGGACGAAGCCTAAAGGGTGGCTCGCGCCGTCCCTGAAACACCGTGTGGACACCACCATGTCGTGGGTATCGCGGCTCACTCGATGGGCGCCCATCACGGCCGTCCACGTCGAGAAGGTCGCGTTCGACACCCACACCCTGTCGGCCGGTCGGCCGCTCGAAGGAGTGGAATACCAACAGGGCACCTTGTACGGGTATGAGGCCCGCGAATATTTGCTGGCCAAGTGGAGCCGTAAATGCGCGTACTGCGGCGCCACCGACACCCCGTTGAACATCGACCACATCCACCCGCGTTCCCGGGGCGGCTCCGACCGCATCAGTAATCTGTGTGTGGCGTGCATCGGCTGTAACCAGGCGAAGAACGCCACCTCGGTGGAGGTATTCCTGGCTGACCGGCCGAAGGTGCTGGCTCGGGTCCTGGCTCAGGCGAAGACTCCCCTACGGGACGCTGCCGCGGTGAACTCGACCCGGTGGACGCTGTGGTGGGCACTGACCGGCACCGGCCTGTCCGTCGCCACGTCGTCGGGTGGGCGCACAAAGTGGAACCGATCCCGCACCGGTGCCCCGAAAGCGCACACATTGGACGCGCTGCACGTCGGTGACCTGGACACCGTCAGCGCCTGGCCGCACACGGTGCTGGTCGTTACAGCGACCGGGCGCGGAACCTACGCTCGCACCCGAACCGACAAGTACGGCTTCCCGCGCCTTGCGCTGCCCCGCACCAAGACCATTCGGGGCTTCCAAACCGGCGACCTGGTCCGGGCCATCGTCCCCTCCGGCAAGAAAGCCGGGGTTCACACGGGCCGGGTCGCGATTCGTTCCACCGGCAGCTTCAACATCCGCACCCGGAACGGTCTCGTACAGGGCATTCACCACCGCCACGTCGGCCTACTTCAACGAGCCGACGGCTACGGCTACGCCACCCATCCAGAGACGCGGCACTGTGCCGCGTTTCCTCCCGGCTCTGAAGAACCGGGTTTCCACACTGGAGGCAATCGATGAACAGTCTGTGGCTGGTCGCGCGGCGGGAGATCGTCACGCGCGGCCGTACGAAAGCCTTTGTCATCGGCCTCGTGGTGAGCGCCGCGCTGGTCGCCGCGCTCGCTTTTCTGCCCCAGCTCTTCGCCGGGCCCGATTCCTACACGGTGGGGATCACCGGGTCGCAGTCGCTGCGACCCGCGCTCACCGAGACGGCGAAGGACGTCGAGATCACCGTCAGGGAGTTCCCCGACGAGGCCGCCGCGAGCAAGGCGGTGACCGCCGGAGACGTGGACGCCGCCGTGGTGGCCGACAGCAAGGTGCTCGCCGACGGCGAGGTCGACCGGGAGCTCGGCCTGCTGCTGGAGAACGCGCACCAGGCCGCCCAGGTCCAGAGACAACTCGCCGAGGCGGGCCTCGACCCCGCCAAGGTGACCCAGGCGATGCGGGTCACCCCTCTGGAGCAGGTCTCGGTCGGGACGGACACCCGCTATTCGGGCGTGCGAACCGCCCTCGCGTCGCTTCTGGTCATGGTGCTGTTCTTCCTGATCATCTACTCCTCCATGTATGTCGCCATGGGAGTGGTCGAGGAGAAGGGGAGCCGCATCGTCGAGATCCTGCTGACCTCGATCCGCCCCTGGCAGTTGCTCGGCGGCAAGATCGTGGGCCTGGGCGCGCTCGCGCTGATCAACCTCGTCGTGGTCATCGTGGCAGGCCTCGGCGCCGCCGCGGCGACCGGCCTCTCCGCCGACCTGCCCCCGGGCATGACGGGGATCGTGATCAGCACTCTGTTCTGGTTCCTCCTCGGCTACGGGTTCTTCGCCGCGATGGCGGCGGCGCTGGGCTCGCTGGTGTCCCGGCAGGAGGATGTGAGCAGCGTCCTCACCCCGATGACGATGATCATGATGGCCACCTACCTGGTCGCCTACTACGCGGCCTTCGATCCCAGCGGCCCGGTGGCCCGCATCCTGTCGCTGGTGCCGCCGTTCTCCTCGATGGTCATGCCGGTCCGGATGGCCGGCGGCGAGGTGGCCGCCTGGGAGATCGCCCTGGCGGCGGTCCTGATGCTCCTGGCGACCGTGGGCACCCTCGTTCTCGGGGCTCGCATCTACCAGCGCGCGGTCCTGCGCACGGGCGCCCGCGTCAAGCTCTCCGAGGTCGTGCGCTGACCACCGGACCATGTCGCGGGGGCTCGTCGTGAGTTCTTGACATCCTCCCCGGCCTTGCAACCGGATGCCGACGGGTCGCGCGCCGTGTCGCGCGACCCGGCGCGCGCCGGGGAACCGGGAACCCGCCACCCCGGCTGGACGGATCCTGGAGAGCCGGGTCCCGTCCGGCCGGTAGGGTTCGCTCATGCGTCTGGTCATCGCGCGGTGCAGCGTGGATTACGTGGGAAAGCTCACTGCTCATCTTCCGATGGCGCCCCGGCTCATCCTCATAAAAGCCGACAGCAGCGTCTCGATCCACGCCGACGATCGAGCGTTCAAGCCTCTCAACTGGATGAACCCGCCGTGCAAACTCCGCGAGGAGGAGGGCGTCTGGACGGTGACCCACGGCAAGACCGGTGAGAAGCTCGTCCTCACCATGGAGGAGATCCTCCACGACTCCAGCCACGAGCTGGGCGTGGACCCCGGCCTCATCAAGGACGGCGTCGAGGCCCACCTGCAGGAGCTGCTGGCCGAGCACATCACCACGCTGGGCGCGGGCTGGACGCTGATCCGCCGCGAATACATGACGGCGATCGGCCCGGTCGACATCCTCTGCCGCGACCACACGGGCGCGACCGTGGCCGTGGAGCTCAAGCGGCGCGGTGACATCGACGGCGTCGAACAGCTCACCCGCTACCTGGAGCTCCTCAACCGCGACCCCCTGCTGGCCCCGGTGAAGGGCGTCTTCGCCGCCCAGGAGATCAAGCCGCAGGCGCGCGTGCTCGCCGCCGACCGGGGCATCGGCTGCGTCACCCTCGACTACGACAAGCTACGGGGCATCGAGCGCAACGACACCCTGTTCTGACGGCGTTCTGGCGGTGCTCGGACGGCCTCCTCGTCCGAGGCCCCGCCGGCGTGTACGACTCCTCGCCGTGATCCGCTGTCCTTCGAATGGAGGACAGCCGGTTCCACCGGTCGTTGGTGTCGCGGAAACCGTACGGACGCGACATTTGAAGCATGACGACAGCGGTGAAAGTGCGCGGCCTGACCAAGCGCTACGGAGACGTGCAGGCGGTCGGGGGGATCGACCTGGACATCCGCGCGGGTGAGGTCTTCGCGATCCTCGGCCCGAACGGGGCGGGGAAGTCCACCAGCGTGGAGATCATGGAGGGATACCGCACCCGGGACGCCGGAGAGGTCAGCGTTCTGGGCACGGACCCGAACAGGCCGACCCGCGAGTGGCGCTCCCGGATCGGCATCGTGCTCCAGACGGCCGACGACGTGGCCGAGGCGACGGTGCGGGAGACCGTACGGCATTTCGCGGGCTACTACCCGAACGCCAAGGATCCGGACGAGGTGATCGAGCAGGTCGGCCTGACGGACAAGGCAGGCAAGCGCATCCGCCAGCTCTCCGGCGGCCAGCGGCGCCGGGTGGACGTCGCCCTGGGCGTGATCGGCGCTCCCGAACTGCTCTTCCTCGACGAGCCGACCACCGGGTTCGACCCCGAGGCCCGGCGGCAGTTCTGGGGGCTGATCGAGGGCCTGGCCCACAACGGCACCACGATCGTGCTGACCACCCACTACCTGGACGAGGCCGAGGCGCTCGCCGACCGGGTGGCCGTGGTCGCCAGGGGCCGGATCGTCGCCGAGGGCGAGCCCAAGACCCTGGGAGGCCGGGCGACCGCCAAGGCCAGGGTGAGCTGGTCCGACGAGGGCGAGCGCCGCACTCTGGAGACGGACACCCCGACGAGGACCGTTCTGGAGCTGACCCACCGTTTCGACGGCGAGGTCCCCGAGCTGACCGTGACCCGTCCCTCGCTGGAGGACGTCTACCTCCAGCTCATCGAGACCCCCGCCTGACCGCGGTGAGCGTCCCCCGCACCCCGCGAACGACCACCGGGCGAGCGGTCCCGCTCCGCGAAGAACCGCCCCCCTCCCCCGGCGAACCGGCCCACCCGTGGGCGACCGGTCCCGTCTCCCGGGAGGCCGACCCCCTCCAGCGTCAACCGATCCCCCGAGGTGACAATCCCATGAGCGAAACCGTGATCCGAGCCCCCGCCACACCCCTCCGCGCCTCGCAACCTTCCGCGATACGGCTGGGGCTGTCGCGGGCGGCCATCGAGACCAGGATGTTCTTCCGCGAGAAGGACGCGGTCATCTTCACCTTCTCCTTCCCGATCATCCTGCTGGTGATCTTCGGTTCGATCTTCGCGGACGATCTGGAGGGAACGGGACTCAACGTCTCCCAGCTCTACGTGGCGGGGCTGATCGGCTCGGCGGCGATGACCGGCTTCCAGAACCTCGGCATCAACATCGCGGGGGACCGCGACGACGGCACGCTCAAGCGGCTGCGGGGTACGCCGCTGCCTGCCGGTTCCTACTTCATCGGCAAGGCGCTCAACACCCTGTTCATCTCCTTCGTCCAGGTCGTCATCCTGCTGACCATCGGGGTCACGATGTTCGGCCTGGAGTTACCGTCGGAGGCGGCCAGGTGGGCGACCTTCGTCTGGGTGTTCGTTCTCGGGGTGTTCGGCTCGTCCCTGCTCGGCATCGCGGCCAGCAGCCTGCCCCGGTCGGCCAAGAGCGCCAGCGCGGTGATCGCCATGCCGTTCGTGGTGCTGCAGTTCATCTCCGGGGTGTTCATCCCCATCGGCCGGCTTCCCTCGTGGCTGGTGGACATCGCCTCGGTGTTCCCCCTCAAGTGGATGTGCCAGGGTTTCCGCTCGGTCTTCCTCGGTGACGCCGGTGCCACACTGGAGGTCGCGAAATCATACGAGCTTGACCGCGTCGCCCTGGTCCTCGGAGCCTGGGTCATCGGAGGACTGGTGCTGTGCCTGATGACGTTCCGCTGGAAGAGCCGCCGCGACGGCTGAGTCATGGGGGCCGGCTCGGCCGGGTCATCACCCCGGCCGAGCCGCACATGTGGGAGTCGCTGCGTATCTGGGAGATCCTCCTGGTCGTGGCGACGCTCGTCCCCGCCACGCTCATCCTGCTCGGCGACCTGCCCGTGCGCGACAGGGTGATCGTGGCCGGGTGCCTGGTCTCGATCCTGCTTCTCTACGTCGTTCTCGGCCGCCCGGCGATCGTGGCCGAGAACCAGCGGCGCGGGACGGTCTATCTCGTGCTCCTGGCCCTGCTGTTCGTCCCGGCCACGTTCATCACCCCCGATGCGACGTTCGCCCTGTTCGGACTCTGCCCGCAGTGCTTCATGGTGTTCCCGAGCAAGCGGGCCATGATCGGTGTGGTCGTGCTGAACCTCGCGCCGGCCATCCGTTACCTGTTCCTGGGGCCGGAGCTCGGCTGGCTCGGCTTCCTGACCATCGCCACCATCGTGATCTTCTTCTCCTGGGTGTTCGGGATCTGGATGGAGGGGATGTCACAGCAGAACCGGGAACGGGCCGAGCTCATCGAGGAACTGATGAGCAGCCGGGCCGAGGTGTCCAGGCTCTCGGCCGAGCGCGGGGCCCTGACCGAGCGCGAGCGCCTGGCCGGGGAGATCCACGACACCCTGGCCCAGGGCTTCACCAGCATCATCATGCTGGTCCAGGCCGCCCAGGCCCAGGCGGACCCGGCCCGCCATCTGGCGCTGGCCGTACAGACCGCTCGCGAGAACCTGGCCGAGGCCCGCGCGCTGGTGGCCGCGCTCAGCCCGGCGCCGCTGGACGGCTCCAGCCTGGACGAGGCGCTGGTACGGCTGGCCGACCGTCTCACGGAGGAGACGGGGATCGCCGGGGCCTTCGCCGTCCGCGGGGAGTCGCGCCCGCTGCCGCCCCACATCGAGGTGGTGCTCATCCGCGCCGCCCAGGAGGCTCTCGCGAACGTGCGCAAGCACGCGGCGGCGAACCGGGTGGACGTCTCGGTGACCTACGGCCCGCGGCGGGTGACGCTGGAGATCGGCGACAACGGGCGCGGCTTCGACCCGTCCAGGGCCGGCGGGTACGGCCTGCGCGGCATGCGGAACCGGGTGGAGCAGGCGGGCGGCTCGATGCGGGTGTGGAGCTCACCGGCGAGGGGGACGACGCTGACCGTCGACATGGGAGAGTGACCACCGTGTCATCTCAGGACAACCCCCCACCTGTGCAACAGCACGCCTTCATGCGCCTGAACGGCTGGGAACTGCTCTACCTCGTCGCTTTCCTGTCCGCCCTTCTCTTCGTGTCATTCGACGGCACCCTCGGGACCGCCGAGCGGGCGGTCGCGATCACGCTGATCGGCGGTTGCCTGGTGGCCTACGCGCGCCTCGGGCGACGGGCCGTCGGCGTGGGATACCGCTCGTGGGAGGGCCGGACGTACGTCGTCCTGCTGATCGTGCTGTTCACCCCGGTGGCCGCGATCTGCCCGCCCACCAGGTTCGTTCTCTTCGCACTGTGCGCGCAGTGCTTCATGATGATCCCCAAGAACCAGGCGAAGGTCGCCGTGATCGTCTTCAACGTGGCCCCCGCACTGGAGTTCCTCTTCGCCCCGCCACCCCTGGAGGAGCTGGTCGTCTTCCTGGGGGTGACGATCCTCGTCCTCACCTTCGCGATGACCTTCGGTCCCTGGATCGTCGACATCATCGGCCAGAGCAGGGAGCGGGCCTCGCTCATCCAGGAGCTGGAGATCCGCCGGGCCGAGGTGGCCACGCTCTCGGCCGAGCGCGGGGCCCTGGCCGAGCGCGAACGCCTCGCCGGGGAGATCCACGACACCCTGGCCCAGGGCTTCACCAGCATCATCATGCTGCTCCAGCAGCCCGAGGCCCGGCGAATCGAGCTGGCCGTACAGACCGCGCGCGAGAACCTGGCCGAGGCCCGCACGCTGATCACCGCGCTGAGCCCGGCACCGCTGTCGGGCGCCACCCTGGAGGAGGCCCTGGACCGGATAACCGCGCAGTTCGGCGAGGAACTCGCGGCGTCCGCCACCTTCGAGGTCCGGGGCGACTCCAGGGCGACGTCGACCAGGATCGAGGTCGTCCTGCTCCGCGCGGCGCAGGAGGCTCTGGCCAACGTGCGCAAGCACACCCGCGCCAGGAGCGTCACGGTGACGCTGGAGTACACCCCCGACACGACCCGGCTGACCGTCCGCGACGACGGCGCGGGCTTCGTTCCGTCCGCCACCGAGGGGTACGGCCTGCGCGGCATGCGTGCCAGGGTCGAACAGGTGGGCGGCACCCTCACGCTGACCGGCCCTCCGGCCGGGGGCACCTTCCTTGAGGTCGCCATCCCCGCCGGCCGGCCCGGCCGGCCCGACCAGCCCGACCAGCCCGACCAGCCCGACCAAGGAGCATGACAGTGCTGCGTCTGATGATCGTCGACGACCACCCCGTGGTCCGCGAGGGCCTGCGGGGAATGCTGGAGGCCGATCCCGGAATCACCGTGGTGGGTGAGGCGGCCTCGGGGAACGAGGCGGTCGTCCGGGCCGGGGAGCTCCGGCCGGACGTGATCCTGATGGATCTGCGCATGCCGGACGGCGACGGGGTGAGCGCCACCTCGCGCATCCTCGCGAACCGGCCGGAGAGCCGGGTGATCGTGCTGACCACCTACGAGACCGACCAGGACATCGTGCGGGCGGTCGAGGCGGGGGCCGCCGGATACCTGCTGAAGGACACGTCCAGGGCCGACCTGCTGGCCGCGATCGTCTCGGCGGCGCGCGGCGAGACCGTGCTGTCACCGTCGGTGGCGACCCGGCTCGTCACCCGGATGCGGGCCCCGGCGACCGAGTCGCTGTCGCCGCGTGAGGCCGAGGTGCTCTCCCTGGTGGCCAGGGGGCTGACCAACGCGGAGATCGGCAAGGCCCTGTTCATCAGCGAGACCACGGTCAAGACCCACCTGTTGCGCGTCTTCGGCAAGCTCGGCGTCGCAGGCCGCACCGCCGCCGTGACCACGGCCCTGGACCGGGGGCTGCTCCCCCGCTGAACGACCGAGACCGGCGTCTCGCACCACGAGAATCAACCTCACCTCACTCATTCACCGACAGAAGGAGCTTGACCGACTAGTCAGGCTTGTGACCTTCTTGCATGGACTACGCAAGCAATAGCGCATTGACTCTTCCACAAAAAGGATCTTGCACCCATAATGGTGGATTCCGGGGGCCATGACCATGAGGTGGAAGTGATAAAGCGAGTATTTGTCAACCCCACACTGACGGTGGGAGCTTGACATGAATGGACGGTCATACAGGGGAATGTCGGCGGAGGAGCGGCTGGCGGAGCGCCGGGAGCGCCTGATCTCCGCGGCGTACACCCTTTACTCCGACCCGGGCTTTCCGGAGACCACGATTGAGAAGTTGTGCGCCTCCGCGCGCATTTCCAATCGAGCCTTCTACGAGTGCTTCTCCGGACGCACGGAGTTGATGCAGGTGGTCCACGACCGGTGCGTGCGCGAAACCCTGCTTTCAGTATCGAAGTCCATCCAACAAGCCCCCGACACCCTGCTCGGCCGGGCCGAGGCCGGCATCGCCGGGTACATCGGCTTCGTCACCGAGGACAGGCGCCGTGCCCGGATCATGCACCTGGAGGTGCGCCGGGCGGGCGACTGCCTCATCACCTCTCGCCAGCAGGCGGTGACGGCCTTCACCCACATGGTCGAGACGATCGTCGCCGACCTGCCCGAAGCGGTCAAGACCAACCGGCGCCTGCTCGCGCTGGGCATGATCGGAGCGCTTCAGGAACTGCTCATCGAATGGGTGCTGTCCGACGAGCCTCCCGAGACCGACCGCCTGATCAGGACGGCCGTGCACATCTTCCACCGGTCCTTCGCGGCATGACCGTTCTTCCGCCGGCGAACGACCGGCTCACACCCGGGCGGGCACAGGACGAGGACGGGCTCATACGAACCCGTCCCCCTCGATATGATCCGGTCCGCCGGGGCCCCGAAGCCCGGCGGTGGCCGGGATCAGGCCACGGCGGCCATGGGGAGTTCGACGGTGAGCACCCGGTTGAGCCGGGTCACCGCCAGCACCCGCATGACCCGCGGTGGCACCCCTCGCAGAATAAGGCGGCGTTCCGCGCCCACAGCGCGGCGATGCGTGCCCACCAGCACTCCGAGACCGGTGGCGTCGATCATTTCCAGGCCGGAAAGATCCACGATCAGGTCACCCTCGCCCGAGTCGACTGCTTCGTGCAGCCGCGGGCGAACGTAGGCGACGGTTCCCACGTCGAGACGGTTACCGACGCTGACCACCTGAGCCTCGGGGTTGCCGGGGACGCGCATGCCTCCTCCTCAAACCCGGCCGTTCAACGGACACGGCCGGGCACAACGGCGATGCGCCACCACAGCCAGTCAGTCACGCACCGTATTCATACGATGTCACAGCACGAAAAGGGCATGTACCCCGCACGCGCCCCGATTCACACTTCTTACGGCCATGGGATTCCCTTTCCCGAACGAAAGGAGAAGATGCCGTCAGAGCCAGCCCTTTTCCTGGGCCTCGCGGATCGCGTTGATCCGGTTGGTGGCGCCCAGCTTGGTGATGGCACTGGACAGGTAGTTACGCACGGTGCCCTCGGTGAGGTGCAGCGACGCGGCGATCTCGCCGACCGACGCGCCCTGCGCGGCCATGGCCAGGGCGTCGCGTTCCCGCTCCGTGAGCGGGCTCTCCCCCGCCATCATCGCCGAGGCCGCCATCTCCGCGTCGAGGTAGCGGCCTCCGGAGTGGACCTTGCGAATCGCCGCGGACAGCTCGTCCACCGAGGCGTCCTTGGGAATGAAACCACGCACCCCCGCCGCGAGCGCCCGCCGCAGGTATCCGGGCCTCCCCAAACTGGTCAGTATCACCATCGCACGACCGGGCAGCGTCTCGGCGACGCTCAGCCCGTCCATGCCCGGCATCTCGATGTCCAGCACGATCACGTCGGGGCGGTGATCCTGTACGGCCCGCGCCACCAGGTCTCCCCTGGCCACCTCGGCCACCACCTCGATGTCCGGCTCCAGACCCAGCAGGGTGGCGATCGCCCCCCGGATCAGATGCTCGTCGTCGGCCAGCAGTACCCGGATCATCACATTCCCTCCAGCGGAACCGTCGCCCGCAGCCTGAACTCTCCCGCACCGCCGGCGCCGGCGGTGACTCTGCCCCCCGTGGCGGCCAGCCGCTCCGAAAGCCCGACGAGCCCGGTGCCACCGCGTCCGCCCGCCTCCGTCATCCCGTCGTTGGTCATCTCCAGCACGGCCGTACCGTCGCGAAGCGCGACCACGATCCGGCAGCGGGTCGCCGAGCTGTGCCGCAGCACGTTGGTGGTGCCCTCCCTGACCACCCAGGCCAGCAGCGTGGCCGACTCCTCGGGCAGCCGCTCCTCGGGCGTATCCAGCGTGCAGCGGATCCCGGCCGCCTCCAGCACCGCGGTCATGCTGCGCAGCTCGGCGTCGAGGTCGACGGTCCGGTAGCCGCGCACCGCCGTACGGATCTCCTTCAACGCCTGCCGCGCCAGTCCTCGCACCTCGTCCATCTCGGCGACGGCCCGCCCGGTGTCGACCTTCGACAACTTGACGGCCACCTCGCTCTTGACCGCGATCGCGGAGAGACTGTGCCCGACCAGGTCGTGCAGGTCCCGGGAGAACCGGAGCCGCTCCTCGGTGACGGCCAGCCGTGCCTGAGCCTCCTTGCCCTCCTCCGCCGACTTGACGATCTTCCAGAACCAGAGCTGGAACCGGTTCGTGCCGGGCAGCACCAGGGCGAACCCGATGAAGGCGCCGGTGAGGGCGGAGTCATCGGCCGTATACGGTGCGACCATCGCGCGGCCGAGGACGGGAACGGCGTCGAACGACGCGAGAAGCAGTCCGGCCGCGACCGCGCCCACGCTGACGACGAGCGTGCCGGTCCTGTTCAGCAGAAGCGCCGCGCCCACCGCCCAGGACGGGGCGAGCAGCCCCCAGCCCCACAGATGGGTCTCCTGGGTCAGCAGCAGGACGACCGTGAGCACGCCCGAGGCCACGATCTCACGGTTGGCCGTGGTCCCGGCGACGGCCGCCTTCACCATCCTCATGTAGAGGACGCTGAAGACGACCAGTCCCAGCAGCCCGAAGACGAGGGTGAGAGCGGACTCCTGATCCCCCTGCCGGCCCTCCGCGATCCCGCTGAGACCGCCGGTCCAGGCCAGGGGGATGCCGACGGTCAGTGACCAGAAGGTCCATCGACGGAGCCGTTCGATGCTCGTCCGCTTCTTGCTCCAGGGAAACCCCGAAGGGACGAGGCGACCGAAGCGCCCCGTCCCCTTCTCATCATCATTTATCAGCATTTGGTGACCGACGTTAGCCGTGCCGGGGCTCCCAGCGGAACAGCCATCTGGCCAGCAGGGCCGCCACCGCGATCCAGGCCAGCAGGATGCCCAGGGAGGGCAGCGCCGCCGTCCACTGCTGGACCATGGTCAACGTCTCGCCGCTCCCGGAGAAGTGGTCCTGACCGAGGAAGGCGGTACGCATGATCGTCACGACCGGGGTCACCGGGAGCAGGCTGGAGATCGTGCCCAGCGGACCGGGAAGCATGTCGGCGGAGAAGGCCACCGGCGCGCCGATCATCATGATCAGGATCACCGGGAGCACCGTGATCTGGGCCAGCTCGGCGTTGGGCGTGACCCCGGAGAAGGCGGCGGCGAGCAGGCCGAACAGCGCGACCCCCAGGACCGCCGCGAGCACCAGCAGCGGCACGTTGGCCGGCAGCACCCCGTCGGACCGGTTGATCCAGATCACCAGCAGCGCCACCTGGCCGAGAAAGAGCGCGAGCGCGCCGAGAGCGCTGCCGCCGAGGACCGCCGCCGAAGACGGCTGGCCCCCGCGCAGCCGCTTGAGCACCAGTTCCTCACGCCGGGCCGTGAAGGTGTTGACCAGGTTGGTGAAGACCGCGAACCCCAGCATCAGTCCGGGCACGCCGGTCAGCACGTAGAGCTCGCTGGGCACGCCGGAGATCTCCGCGCCCACCTGGGTCTGCGTGAACAGCCAGGCCATCAGGAGCGGCAGCAGCAACACGTTGAACAGCACCGTGGTGTTCCTGCCCACCAGGGTCAGGTCGAGCCTCGCCAGCCGTACGGCGTGCAGAACGTCGGTCTTCATGGTCACTCACCACTCCTCGTGCGCTGTGCCCGCTGCTCGGTCGCCGCTTCCTCGCGGATCGCTCCGCTTCCCCCGCCGGATCCGGTCCGCCTCATCGGACGTCTCCGACCACTCGCATGAACGCGTCCTCGAGGGTTCCCCTGCGTACGGCCAGCCGCTCCAGGGTTTCGTCCTGCTCGTCGGCCCACCTCAGCAGCGGCCGGAGCGCGGCGTGAGCGCGGGCCTCGGCCTGTTCGCCGGTCAGGATGTAGCCGACCTCGGTGCCGCCGCCCGCGTAGGTCAGCGTGGGAGCGGTGCCGTCCAGGGAGGGCAGGTCGCCGAAGGACCAGGTGGTGCCGGGGAGCCGGAAGGAGATGGTGTCGCCGGAGCCGGCCACCACCTCCTCGACCGTGCCGTAGGTGTGGATCCGGCCCTCGTGCATGATGGCCAGCCGGTCGGCGAGGCGCTCGGCCTCCTCCAGGTAGTGGGTGGTGAGGAGCACGGTGGTGCCGCCGGCCCGCAGATCCTCGATCACCTTCCACGTGGTCCGGCGGGCCTCGGGGTCCATCCCCGTGGTCGGCTCGTCCAGGAAGAGCACCTCGGGGGCCGACAGCACCGCGAGCGCGAGATCGAGCCTGCGCTTCTGCCCGCCGGAGAGCTGCCGGACCTTGGTCCTGGCCTTGTTCTCCAGGCCGACCAGCTCCAGCGCCCCCATGGTCCGCCGGTCCACTCCCCTGACGCGGCCCATGAGGGTGAGGTGGCCGGGCAGCGTGGTGGTGCCGGACAGGGTGACGGGACGCCCCGCGTCCTCACTCAGTCCCTTCCACAGGTCCACGGTCTCGGCCACACTGAGGTCGCCGAGGAAGCCGCCCTCCTGCAACATGATCCCCACGCGGAGGCGCAGCTCGCGCCGATTCCTGATCGGATCGAGGCCGAGCACCCGGACGGTGCCGTCGGTGGCGGGGGTGAAGCCCTCCAGCACCTCCATCGTGGTCGTCTTGCCGGCGCCGTTCGTGCCGAGCAGGGCGAAGATCTCGCCTCTCGGAACGGTGAAGGAGACGCCGCGCACGGCCTCGAAGTCACCGTACTTCTGCCGGAGCCCGCCGACCTCGATCACGTTGTCGAGGTCGGCGGCTTCGGTGTCCGTCACGTCCACACGCTGTCGTAGTGTCATGTGGATAATCATCGACTTCCCGCCTTTTGGCAGGTAGTCGTCGATATCACCGGAGAGATACGGATCTTTCAGGTGATCGAGATGACAAATGTCATCTACGAGCGGGGGGGCAGTGCCGGGCGGCGGCGGGAGGGACGGGTCGCCGGGTCCGGCGGGGTCGCCGCGGGACGCTCCTGCAGCGCGGCCAGCGCGAGCCGTACCGCCTCCTCGATCTGCGGATCCCGCCCGGCCGCCCAGTCATCGGGAGTGATGTCGACCTCGACGTCCGGGTCGACGCCGTAGTTCTCCACCCCCCAGCCGAGTCCCTCGAACCAGAACGAGTACTTGGGCACGGTGATGTGCGACCCGTCGACCAGGCGATGGCCGTTCTCGATGCCGATGACGCCACCCCAGGTACGGGTGCCCACCACGGGCCCGATCTTGTGGATCTTGAAGGCGGCGGTGACGATGTCGCCGTCGGATCCGGCGTTCTGATCGGTGACCGCGACCAGCGGACCGCGCGGGGCGTCCTCGGGGTAGGTGATCGGCGCCATGCCCCTGGGCAGGTCCCAGGCGATGACCCGGCGGATCAGCTTCTCGATGACGAGCTCGGAGGTGTGGCCGCCCCGGTTGCCCCGGACGTCCACGACGAGCCCCTCGAAGGCCATCTCCTTGCGCAGGTCACGATGGAACTGCGCCCAGCCCTCGGCGACCATGTCCGGGATGTGCAGGTAACCCAGACGGCCCCCGCTGAGCTCCCTGACATGCGCCCGGCGCCCGGCCACCCAGTCCTGGTAGCGAAGACGCCGATCGTCGTGGAGCGGGGTGACGACCACTCGCCGGCCGCCTTCCAGCGTCAGCTCGACCGGTTTGTCCGCGGCGCCGACCAGCAGCCTGGCGGGCCCCTCCGGCGGCACCGGGCGGCCGTCGACCGCGAGCAGCGTCTCCCCCTGCCGGACTCCCGCCCCGGGCACGGCCAGCGGTGAGCGGGCATGCACGTCGGAGGACTCGCCGGGCAGCACCCGGTCCACCTGCCAGCGGCCGTCACCGTTCACGGACAGGTCGGCGCCGAGCAGACCGACCCGCTCGAACCCCATGTGCTCCCACGGAGCGCCGTTGACGTAGGCGTGCGAGCTTCCCAGCTCTCCCAGGACCTCCCAGAGCAGGTCGGCGAAGTCGTCCGCGGTGGCGACGCGATCCACCAGCGGCCGGTACTCCTCCAGCACCGCGTCCCACTCGACGTCGGCCATGTCGTCGACCCAGAAGTCGGCCCGCATCCGGCGGCCCGCCTGGGTGTAGGCGTGATGCCGGTAGGCCTGCGGGTCGCCGGTGATCCGGATCCGCGACAGGTCGACGGTCGTGTCGTCGCCGTTCTTGCCGCCGGACGACTTGCCCGTGGCCGAGCAGACCGTCAGCGTTCCCTTGTCGCTGACGACGAGCTGGGTGCCGTCACCGCTCACCCGGTACCAGTCGAGCTTCTCCACCACCTCTTCGCACTTGCGCTTGGCGAGGTCGTAGCGGTCCAGCGCCGGACGGGGGGACTCACCCCCCACCCGGTCCCTGTCCTCACCGAGCTCTCCGGCCAGCGGCTCGCGGAGCCAGACGAACCCGCCCTTGACCGACCTCAGGTCCGAGTAGCGGCCCTCGGGCACCGGCACCTGCACGACCCTGGCGGCGATGCCGTCCAGGTCGACGGTGAGCGCGGTGCCGCCCTCCTCCTTCTTGTCCTCCCCGGAGTCGCCGGAGTCCCCGGAACCCCCGGAATCGCCCGTCGACCGGCCGTCGGAGCTGGGCGCGAACGGCGACGGCGTGGACGCGGCCAGCGGCACCAGATAGGGGCGGTAGCCGAACGGGAAGGCCATGTCGAAGGAGTGCGCGTCGTAGACGGGGTCGAAGCCGCGTCGAGACAGAAACGCCAGGTAGTCACCGGTGAACGCGGGCGAGATGTCCATGAACCGGCCGTCGGTGACGTCGGTGACGACGCGGTCCGCGATCCTGGCCAGCCGGATCCTGCGCAGGTGCTCGCCCTCCGGCTGTGACCAGGCCAGCCAGGCGGAGTCGGGCGACCAGGTCGGCCCGTTGATCTCACCGTTGGCCCTGGCCAGCTCGGTGACCTCGCCGGAGGCCACGTCGACCAGGAGCAGCCGCCCGTCCCTGGCTGCCACCGCGATCGTGTTCTCATTGGGCGCGACGGCCAGATCGCCGACCTCGCCCAGCTTTCCCGCGGCGATCCTGCGGCTCTCCCCGCCGCCGACCGGGCCGATCTCCAGGCCCTGCCGCTCGCCGTCGTCGAAGGCCCACACCACCCGGTCCGCGCCGAGGACGCGAGGCCGGCCCGCCGACAGGCCGGTGCTGAGCTGCCGCGCCGGGCCGTCCCGGTGGGTCACCCAGTGCACCGAGCCCTGGACCTCCACCGCGCTGGCCCGGCCGGTCTCGTCCACGGCCAGGTCGTGCAGCCGCCTGCCCGCGTTGACCTGGTACGGCTGCCGCCCGCGCGGCGGGGAGCCGAGCGTGACGTCGAGCTTGCGCCCTTCGCCGTCGAGGTCGTCCAGGAGGTAGAGGTCACCGGCGTTCTGGTAGACGATCCGGGTGCCGTCCGTGGTGGCGTGCCGGGCGTAGAAGACGTCGTGGTCGGTGTGGCGGCGCAGTCCGGTGCCGTCCAGCGCGCAGGAGTAGAGGTTGCCGACGCCCTCGTGGTCGGAGAGGAAGGCCAGACGGCCGCCGACGAGCATCGGGCTGGCGAAGTGACCGTTCACCTCCGCCAGGAGCCGGGTGAAGTCACCGCCGGCCTCCTGGACCCAGAGGCGCCCCGCCGTGCCGCCCCGGTAGCGCTTCCAGGCCGCGGGGTCACGGGCGAGGGAGGCGGCGAGCAGCGCCACGGAGTCCTCGGTGATCGAAAGGTCGCCGACCGGGCCGTAGGGCAGACGCTCGGCCTGACCGTCACCCAGCGCGTAGGCCCAGGTCCGCGAGGCGAACGGCTGCCCGGTCGCGCTGACCGCGAGAATCCTGCCGTCCGGTGTCCACCCGCGCGTACGAGTCCGGGCGTCGCCCCAGTAGGTCAGCCGCTCGGCCGAGACGGACTCCAGGTCGGCCAGGAAAACTTCGGGAGCCCCCTCTCGAACGCTCGTCCAGGCGACCTTCGTCCCGTCGGGGGAAAGGTGGGGATGACTCGCGGGAGCCCGGTCCGAGGAGAGACGCCACGCTCGGCCACCGTTCGCGGGGACCGCCCAGACGTCGTCGTCGGCGACGAACGTCAGCGTCTCATGGGATATGTGAGGGAATCGCAGGTAGAAACCAGAAGCCATCGGTAAATCATATTGTCCGCTATAGGGTCAAACTGATTATTTCCCAGCGGATACGCTGAGCCCTATGACGCGAGCCGATAAAAACCAGCCGGTTGTGCTCTCCAAGATCTACACGCGCACCGGCGACGACGGCACCACCGCGCTCGGCGACATGAGCCGCGCTCGCAAGACCGATCCCCGTCTGGCCGCGTACGCGGACGTGGAGGAGGCCAACGCGGCGATCGGCGTGGCCCTGGCCACTGGAGCCGCCGACGGCTCCCTCGACGAGGACATCGCCCGCGTCCTCGTCCGGATCCAGAACGAGCTGTTCGACGTCGGCGCCGACCTGTGCACCCCGGTCGTGGAGAATCCCGAGTTCCCGCCGCTGCGGGTCGAGCCCTCCTACGTCGAGTGGCTGGAGGAGCGGTGCGATGAGTTCAACGAGCGGCTCAAGCCGCTGCGCAGCTTCATCCTGCCGGGCGGCACCCCGGTCGTCGCCCACCTTCACGTGGCCAGGACCGTGATCCGGCGGGCCGAGCGGACCGTCTGGTCCGCCCTGGAGGCGCACGACGACGTGAACCCGCTGACCGCGCGGTACCTCAACCGGCTGAGCGACCTGATGTTCATCCTCTGCCGGGTGGCCGCGGGCGGCGAGGAGATCCTCTGGAAGCCCGGCGGCACTCGTTAGGTCCCCGGCACCTCGCCGGGTCCTGCGGCTCGGAGAGGTCAGCCGTCCTGGCTCGGCACCTCCACCTCAAGCTCGGTGGAGCGCGGTCGCGGGGTGACGGTCACGTCGTCGATCGCCGGGCCGTACGCCCCGTTGGTGGTGGACACCAGGCTCAGGGTCGCCTCCGGGCCCTCCGCGCAGAAGTGAAGCCTCTCCCGGACGTAGCCCATGTTCAGCGGCGTCTTCCCGGTGATGTCGAAGGTGAAGTTCTTCTGCACGGTGACGGGCCCCTGGGTCACCCGCGCGTATCCCGCCTTCACGATGGGAGGGCCGAAGGTGTTCCCCGCCAGGGCGAAGCTCACGGTGTAGCAGCGCCCCGCCGTCGTGGGGATGGTCTGCTCGATCGTCCCGGGCCGGTAGCCCGTGAGATCGAGAGACTGCTTTCCCTTGGCGGGTCGCAACGGGCCGCCGACACCGATCAGGTCGACGGATCCCGCCGTGACGCTCCACGCCCCGATGCTGCTCCCCGTGTCGTGGAAGGCCTGTCCGACGGTCGGCGGGCTCTCGAACCCGCCGTTGCCGACCGGCGGAGCCGTCGCGAGGGCGTGCGCCCCCGCGGCCGGCAAGACGACGGAGACGACGGAGACGCAGAGGGCCAGGCCGCAGGCCGCCGGCCTGGCCGGTTTCGGGCGACGGGCCGAAAAAATCATGACCTTCCTCCTATGGTGCGATCCGCTTCGCGACGGGATGAAGTGGCCGCCGCGACGGGACCGGCACGCATCGCGCACCCTTCGTCAACGAATCGGCACTCTCGGTAGCCAACGAAGATCCACGGTAACGGAGAGGAAGGGATCTGTCCTGATGGCACGCCCGGCCGGCGGGCCGTACGGCAGACGTCAGGCGACGTCGAGATAGGCGCTGGGCGGGGCGGACTCCAGCCAGGCGACGAACCCGGTGAGGGCGCGGTAGCCCATGGCGAGTTCGAAGGCGCTCTGCCCGTTGCGGCACTCCAGCGCGGTCACACCCTCGATGAACCCGAAGAACTCACCGGACCCGACCGTGCGACGCCCGGAAACAACAAGGCCGCGCCTCACGATGACGTGGCGCGGCCTTGGAAGCAGACCTATGAGTGGAATCCAGTTGAGCTGGCCGTCGGCGTATCGGGCTACCCCCACCCGCCAGCCTCGCTCCCCCGGCATCGGGCGCAGACAACACAGCACCGAGCCGCGAGATCGGGTCAGAACGAGCACCCGGGAGGCCAGAAGGGCGACGAGCAGCGCCACCACGATGAGTACGTCCAGCACCACCATGTCTGCGCCCCCAACGCCCGTACCGCTAAGAAGCCGAATTTATCCGACTTCTTCGCCGGCCGCTCGCAACCGGGCCCTGGCACGCTTGGCCTCGGCGGCGGCGTCCTCATCCTCCCGGTTGCCCTCGGCCGAGGTCTGCGCACGCTCCAGGGCGTTTCTCGCCCTCGAGACGTCCACTTCGGAACCGAGCTCGGCTACTTCGGCCAGGATCGACACCTCGTCGTTGGCCACCGAGAGAAACCCGCCGTGAACCGCGGCGACGAGGTCGGACTCACCGTCGCCACGCTTGACCGTCAACACTCCACCCTCGACGAGAACGCCGAGCACGGGTGCATGTCTAGGCATGATACCGATCTCGCCGTCGACGGTCTTGGCAATCACCATGTCGGCCTCGCCGGACCAGATCTCACGTTCCGGCGAGACGACGCCTACTCGCAGCTTCGCCACTTTCTCTCCAGTTCCTTTCGAACCAGGTGCCGGTACGGCAAGCCGTACCGGCACCGAAGGCGACTAGCGGGCGAGTTCCTTGGCCTTGGCGACGGCCTGCTCGATGCCACCGACCATGAAGAACGCCTGCTCGGGCAGGTGGTCGTAGTCACCGGCGCACAGACCCTTGAACGAGGCGATGGTCTCGTCCAGCGGAACGTTCTCTCCGGGCTGACCGGTGAACGCCTCGGCGGCGTACATCGGGTGGGAGAGGAAACGCTCGATGCGGCGGGCCCGGTTGACCGTGACCTTGTCCTCTTCGGACAGCTCGTCGATACCGAGGATCGCGATGATGTCCTGCAGTTCCTTGTACTTCTGCAGGATCCGCTTGGTCTCCTGGGCGACGCGGTAGTGCTCCTCGCCGACGATCAGCGGGTCGAGGATCCGCGAGGTGGAGTCGAGCGGGTCCACCGCGGGGTAGATGCCCTTCTCCGAGATCGGCCGCGACAGAACGGTCTGCGCGTCGAGGTGCGCGAACGCGTTGTGCGGGGCCGGGTCGGTGATGTCGTCCGCGGGGACGTAGATCGCCTGCATCGAGGTGATCGAGTGACCACGGGTCGAGGTGATGCGCTCCTGCAGAACGCCCATCTCGTCGGCCAGGGTCGGCTGGTAACCCACCGCGGACGGCATGCGGCCGAGCAGGGTGGAGACCTCGGAACCGGCCTGGGTGAACCGGAAGATGTTGTCGATGAACAGAAGCACGTCCTGCTTCTGCACGTCACGGAAGTACTCCGCCATGGTGAGGGCGGAGAGCGCGACGCGCAGACGCGTGCCCGGGGGCTCGTCCATCTGGCCGAAGACGAGCGCGGTGTCCTTGAGGACGTCCGCCTCCTCCATTTCCAGCCAGAGGTCGTTGCCCTCACGGGTGCGCTCGCCGACGCCGGCGAACACCGAGGTGCCACCGAAGTTACGGGCGACCCGGCGGATCATCTCCTGGATCAGAACGGTCTTGCCGACGCCCGCGCCGCCGAACAGGCCGATCTTGCCGCCCTGCACGTACGGGGTGAGCAGGTCGATGACCTTGATGCCGGTGGTGAGCATCTCGGTCCGCGACTCGAGGGTGTCGAAGGCGGGCGACGGACGGTGGATGCCCCAGCGCTCGTTGATCTTGAGCGACGCGGTCTCGACGTCCAGCGACTCACCGAGGGTGTTCCACACGTGGCCCTTGACGACGTCGCCGACCGGCACCGAGATGGCGTCGCCGGTGTCGGACACCGCCGCACCGCGGGTCAGACCGTCGGTGGGCTGCATGGAGATGGCTCGGACGAGGTTGTCACCCAGGTGCTGGGCGACCTCCAGGGTCAGAACCTTGGTCTCGCCGCCGAGAACGACCTCGACCTTCAGGGCGTTGTAGATCTCGGGCATCGCCTCGACGGGGAACTCCACGTCGACGACGGGACCGGTGACGCGCGCGACGCGGCCCACGCCGGTCTCAACAGTCTGTGCAGTCATTTCACTCTTTCCCCGCTGCGGAGTCAGCCAGCGCGTTCGCGCCGCCGACGATCTCGCTGATTTCCTGGGTGATCTCGGCCTGGCGGACCTGGTTCATCTGCCGTGTGAAGTCGCCAATCAGGTCGTTGGCGTTGTCGGTCGCCGACTTCATTGCCCGGCGCCGCGCGGCCTCCTCGGAGGCCGCCGACTGGAGCAGCGCGGTGAAGATGCGCGACTCCACGTACCGGGGCAGCAGCGAGTCGAGCACGTCTCCGGCGGTGGGCTCGAACTCGAAGTACGGCAGCGGCGTGTCGTCGGTCTTCTCGGCGGTCTCCTCGACCACCAGGGGAAGGATCCGCCGGACCACGACCTCCTGCGTCAGCATGGACACGAACTCGGTGGAGACGATGTGAATCTCGTCGACACCGTCCTCCGCGGAGAACGCCTCGATCAGCGCGTTCGCGATCTCCTTGGCGTCGGCGTAGGAGGGCTTACGGGAGAATCCCGTCCACTGCCCACCCATCTCCCGATCGCGGAAGGTGTGCCAGGCGACGCCCTTGCGACCCGTCACGAAGGGCGTGGGCGTGACGCCCTTGTCCTTCAGCAGGTTGCTCAGGGCCTCGGCCTCACGCAGGACGTTCACGTTGAAGCCACCGCAGAAGCCGCTGTCGCTGGTGACGATGAGAACGGCGGCCTTGGTCGCGTTCTCCTTCGCCACGGTCAGCGGGTGGTCGATGCTGCCGGTGTTGCTGACAACACCGGTGACGGCGCGAATGATCTCGCGCTCGTACGGCACGGCCGCCTGCATCCGCTGCTGCGCCTTCACGATGCGCGACGAGGCGATCAGCTCCTGAGCGCGCGTGATCTTCGCCATGGACTTCAGCGACCTGACACGCCGCCGCAGCATTCTTAGCTGGGCACCCATCGGCTACTTCTTCTCTGCCGGACGGACGCGCTTGGTGATCTTTTCCTGGCCGACCTCGGAAGCGTCGAGCGCCTCGACGGGCTCGTCGTTGACCAGCAGGTCGCCCGAAGCGGTCTCGAAACCCTTCTTGAACTCGGTGATGGCGTCCTTGAGCGCCTGCACCGTGTCGTCCGACAGGTCGTTGGTCTCGCGGATGCTGTCGAAGACGCCCTTGTGCTCGCGCGACAGGTAGTCCAGGAAGTCCGTCTCGAAGCGGCGGATGTCCTCGACCGGGACGTCGTCGAGCTCGCCGGTGGTGCCGGCCCAGACCGAGACGACCTGCTTCTCGACCGCGAACGGGCTGTACTGGGCCTGCTTGAGCAGCTCGACCAGTCGCTGGCCACGCTCCAGCTGGGCACGGGAGGCCGCGTCCAGGTCGGAGGCGAAGGAGGCGAAGGCCTCCAGGTCACGGAACTGCGACAGCGACAGGCGCAGCGTACCGGCGACCTTCCGCATCGCCTTGACCTGCGCGGAGCCACCCACTCGGGAGACGGAGACACCGACGTTGATGGCCGGACGCACACCCGAGTTGAACAGGTCGGTCTCGAGGAAGCACTGGCCGTCGGTGATGGAGATGACGTTGGTGGGGATGAACGCCGAGACGTCGTTGCCCTTGGTCTCGACGATCGGCAGACCGGTCATCGAGCCCGAGCCCATGTCGGCGGAGAGCTTCGCGCAGCGCTCGAGCAGACGGGAGTGTAGGTAGAAGACGTCGCCGGGGAAGGCCTCACGGCCCGGCGGGCGGCGCAGCAGCAGCGAGACGGCGCGGTAGGCGTCGGCCTGCTTGGTCAGGTCGTCGAAGACGATGAGGACGTGCTTGCCCTGGTACATCCAGTGCTGGCCGATGGCCGAACCGGTGTAGGGGGCGAGGTATTTGTAACCGGCCGGGTCGGACGCCGGAGCGGCGACGATGGTGGTGTACTCCATCGCGCCCGCCTCCTCGAGGCGGCCCTTGACCTGGGCGATCGTGGAGCCCTTCTGACCGACCGCGACGTAGACGCAGCGAACCTGCTTGTCGGGGTCGCCGGAGAGCCAGTTCTCCCGCTGGTTGAGGATGGTGTCCACGGCGACGGCGGTCTTGCCGGTGCCACGGTCACCGATGATCAGCTGGCGCTGTCCGCGGCCGATCGGCGTCATGGCGTCGATCGCCTTGAGGCCGGTCTGCAGCGGCTGCTTCACCGGCTGACGCTCGACCACGGAGGGGGCCTGGAGTTCGAGGGCACGCAGGCCCTCGGCCTCGATGGCGCCCTTTCCGTCCAGGGGTACGCCCAGCGGGTCGACCACTCGGCCGAGGAAGTTGTCGCCGACCGGCACGGACAGGACCTCGCCCGTCCGGCGGACCGACTGGCCCTCCTCGATCTTGCTGAAGTCGCCCAGAACGACGACACCGATCTCCCGGACGTCCAGGTTCAGTGCCAGGCCACGCGTGCCATCCTCGAACTCAAGCAGCTCGTTCGCCATCGCCGAGGGAAGGCCGGAGACATGGGCGATACCGTCGCCGCAGTCGACGACGGTCCCGATCTCCTCGCGCGCGGCGCCTTCCGGCTCGTACGCCTGGACGAAGCGCTCAAGTGCGTCCCGGATCTCATCCGGCCGGATCGTAAGCTCCGCCATCTCTCTTCAGTCTCCCTATTCGCCTAGCCGGCCAACCGGCGGCGGACTTCTTCGATTCGTCCCGCGATGGTGGTGTCGATGAGGTCGTCCCCGATGTGAACCGAGAACCCTCCGATCACTCGCGGATCCACCTCGACGTTCAGATGAACGTCGTGGCCGTACGAGGTGCGCAGCCACGTGGCGAGACGCTGCTTCTGCTCCTCGGAGAGCTCGATGGCGCTGCGCACCACCGCGACGAGCCGCTGCCGCTGGGCGGCGACCAGCCTGCCGAACTCCTCCAAGCCTCTGTCCAGGCTACGTCCTCGGGGATGAACCACGAGTTGCGTGATCAGACGAAGGCTGGTGGGGGCGACCTTGCTGCCGAGCAGGGAGGTGAGGAGCTCTCCCTTGCCCTGCGCGGAGACGCCCTGGGCGGCCAGGGTCCGGTGCAGCTCCAGGTTCGAGGCGACGATGCGCCCGAACCGGAACAGCTCGTCCTCGACCTCGTCGAGCTTGCCCTGCGCCTCGGCCTCGGCCGCCGCGGCGATGACGCCGAGACGTTCAAGCGCGTCGGACAGGTCACCGGAACGCGCCCACTTGGCGGACACGGCCGCGGTCACCGTCTCCAGTGCCGCGTTGCTGACCTTGCCCTCCAGCAGGACCCGTACGGCTTGCGCCTTCTGGGCCGCCGGACGGGCGGGGTCGGACAGGTTTCGGCGGAGTCCGTGCTCACGGTCGAACAGGTCGGCGACCGAGAAAAGCTCGTCGGCCAGCGTGCCGAGGTCGGCGCTTCCCGCCACCGCGTTGAAGCGCTCTTCGACCTCGGCCAGCGAAGCCCTGCTCAGGCCTCTCATCATCAGCGAACCGCCGCGTTGCTCGACTCGAGCTCCTCAAGGAACCGGTCGACGGTGCGGCGCTGACGCACCTCGTCCTCAAGGGACTCACCGACGATGCGGCCGGCCAGATCGGTCGACAGGCGACCGATCTCAGAGCGAAGCTGGGCGAACGCCTGCTGGCGGTCGGCCTCGATCTGGGTGTGCGCGGCCTCGATGAGACGGCGGGCCTCGGCCTGCGCCTCCTCGCGGAGCTCGGCCTTGATCTGCGCGCCCTGCTCACGAGCCTCTTCACGGAGACGTGACGCCTCGTGACGAGCCTCGGTGAGCTGGTCCCTGTACTGCTTGAGAGCTTCCTGAGCTTCTTCTTGCGCGTCCGCGGCCCGCTTCAGGCCGCCCTCGATCGCGTCGGTCCGCTCGGTCAGAGTCTTCTGAATGCGAGGGGTGAGGATCTTGCCGACAACGAGGAGTACGAGGAAGAACGCGAAGCCGCCGACAACCAGCTCGGAAGTATGTGGGATAAGAGGGTTGCCACCCTCCTCCGCTGCCAGGAGCGAAGCTGCCAGAATCATTGGTGCAGCCTTCCGTCAGGGTTCTTGCGTCTTAGCGGAACATGAAGGGCGCGACGAGGCCGATCAGAGCCAGCGCCTCGGTCAGAACGAAGCCGAGCAGCATGTTCTGGCGGATCAGGCCGTAGGCCTCGGGCTGGCGGGCGATGGCCTGCACACCCTGACCGAAGATGATGCCGACACCGATGCCGGGGCCGATGGCGGCAAGACCGTAACCGATCGAACCGAGAGCGTTGAGGGAGCCGGTGACCTCAGCGAGGACGGACATTCCTGTTTCCTTTACGGTCGGCCGGTGGAACCTTCCACCGGTCTGAACTATTGGAGGTTGGTCTCAGTGGTCGGCGTGGAGCGAGTTGCCGATGTACATCGCGGCGAGCATCGCGAAGAGGAACGCCTGCAGGAACTGAATGAACATCTCGAAGCCGGTCATCGCGACCGTCATGATCACGCCGACCACGCCGAGCGGGGCGCCCAGCGGCGTGAGCTTCTCGAAGAGGAACCAGAAGCCGACCGTGCTGAAGAAGGCAAGAATGAGGTGGCCGGCGAACATGTTGGCGAACAGTCGCACCGCGTGGGTGAAGGGAGCGATGATCATGTTCGAGAGAAACTCGATCGGGGCCAGCAGCGCGTAGATCGGCTTGGGCAGCCCCGGGGGGAACATCATGTTCTTGAAGTAGCCGACCGGGCCCTGGTGCTTGACGCCCAGGTAGACCTTGAGGACGTAGATGCTCACCGCCAGCACGATCGGGAAGGCGATGTGCGAGGCGACCGGGAACTGCAGGACGGGAACGACACCCATCACATTCCAGATCCAGACCAGGAAGAAGATGCTGAGCAGCAGGCCCATCCACCGGTCAGCGTCCTTGCCGAGGAACGGCCGGGCGACCTGGTCGCGGACGAACGTGTAGCCCATCTCACCGATGTTCTGGACGCCCCGGGGCACCAGCTTCGGGTTGGCGAAGGCGGACCAGCAGAAGGCGACGACGATGAGCGTGCTCAGGATCGCCAGCAACACCGGCTTCGTGAACCAGTCGACACCTGAGATTATCGGCGGGGAGTCGAAGAGTTCCAGGCCCGGAGGCGTGAACTCGTCCCCGGGGGCGAGGAGCGTCAGCGTGCTCACGCGGCGTTCCCTTCAGCGTGGTAGTGGATCGAAATGGCTTCGTCAGCGAAGCGACCGCCGCCGAAGGCTAGCGACCGTACTTCCGGTAGACCAGGTAGACGGCTAGAGCGACTCCGAGGATCAGCCCGATCGGAGTGAAGGCGACCACGCCGGTCCATTTGGACAGCAACCAACCGGCACCGCCGTACAGAATCATCCCGGAGAGGAGATAACTGGGGATCGACCAGGCGGCGCTGGCAAAGTCGCGACCGTCGTCCTCGGGCCGGATTTTCTTTTCGCTCATCGCGGGCATGACGATAGCAGCCGCGACGAGGACTAGTCATATCGGGCAGGGTCGGACCCGCCAGCGAGATAATACGCCTCACCGGGAACCGTCCCGGCCCACAGTCCCCGCCTCGGGGTCGACGTAGAGCATTTTAAGTTTCATGAAGCCGCGCATCTCACCCACGCTCCAGGCGACCGTGCACACGATGGCGGCCCAGCCGAATGCCTTCGGCTCGAAGACGGTGACGTCTTCGAACGTCCTGAGGAGGACCATGATGATGAGAATCTTCACCACGTAGCTCAGAACCGCGGCGGTCATCATCATCATGGGCGAGACGCGGCTGGCATAGGAGACGACGATCACGCCGATGGTGAAGAAAGCGCAAACGATCAGGGTCCCGACGGCGGCGCCCAGTGCTCCCTTGCCTCCGGCGATCAGAGCGGCGACCAGGATCACGAGCAGACCCACGAGCACCGTGGGTATCGCCGCCCCCTTCAGGAGACGTATGTCGTTGGCCTGCATCGGCACTCCAAGTAACTTTTATCAAGCGAGCGATTGCTACCTTGCAAAGCTCATCTGGTTGAGCTTCTGTTAGTGAAAGCTATCACAAGCTCTTGGAAGGCCGCCTTTACCTGCCGTTTCAAGTAAACGATCATTGGGTTACCGGAGGGTGCTCAGAGCCGCGTCTCAGGGTTTGAGAAACTCGACCGGGGGGCGACGAGCGTCATGTCGGGGAGCGCGGTCAGCATCGCCGTGTCGTTGTCGGCGGCCGACCGGGGACCCGGCCCCTCGGGGGAGGGCGGAGGAGACTGGACCGGCACCGTGTCAGGGCGCGAGCGACGACCGGCGCTGTGCGCCCCGTGGCCCCCACCACCGCCGGCCTCCCGGCGTGCGCGCCAGCGCGGCAGCGACATCACCACCAGCACGCCGACGGCCAGCAGCACGGTCAGCGGGAACAGGACGAGCGGAACGCCCTCGATGGACAGCCCCACGACCGTGAAGGCGAACAGGAAGGTCCAGGTGTACATGATCAGGACGCTGCGCCGGTGCGAGTGGCCGACGTCCAGCAGCCGGTGATGGAGATGGCCCCGGTCGGGGGCGAACGGCGACAGGCCGTTGGAGGTGCGCCGCACCACCGCCATGATCAGGTCGAGCAGCGGCAGCACCAGGATCGCGACCGGCACGATGAGGGGAAGGACCACGGGGAACCGGTTGATGTTGCTGGAGTCGAGCGGCGTCACGGTGATCATCGTGGAGGCGAGCACCAGGCCGATCAGCATCGCCCCGGTGTCACCCATGAAGATCTTCGCCGGATGGAAGTTGTGCGGCAGGAAGCCCAGACACATGCCGATGAGCACCGAGGCGATCACCGCCGTGACGTTGATGCTGCTGTCCCCGTAGTCCTTGGACAGGGCGATGGAGTACGTCCACGTGGCCATGGCCGCGATGCCGACGATGCCGGCCGCCAGACCGTCCAGACCGTCGACGAAGTTGACCGCGTTGATCATGATGATCACGATCAATATCGTGATCACCGGTCTCAGCGTCGAGTCCAGGCTGGTCTGCCCGCCCAGAGAGGTGGGCAGCGGGAGCCACGGCAGGCTGACGTCGAAGGCGACGAGCACGCCCGCGGCGCCGATCTGCCCGGCGAACTTGATGAGGGCGTCCATGCCCCACCAGTCGTCCAGGAAGCCGGTCAGCGTGATCAGACCGCCCGCGAGGATCAGCGCGATCACGGTTTTGCCCTCGGCGAGCTTGCCGCCGGCGTAGGGCAGTTCGCTGGCGACCAGCAGGCCCGCGACGAGCCCGCCGTACATCGCCAGGCCGCCGAGTCTGGGCGTCGGCGTGGTGTGCACGTCGCGGTCACGGACCTCGGGCATCGCACCGATGCGAATGGCGAAAACGCGGACCAGCGGGACCAGTAGATAGGTCATCGCCGCCGCCACCAGCGCCATGAGTAGATATTCGCGCACGGACCTAGTTTCGCGGATAGTCCGGCCAACTGTGACCGGAAAACGACACAGAACAGCTCATAGTTCCCTGGGATATGCCGGACAGGCCCGCGTCAGCTCCATGACCCGCCTTCTTGTCTCTCCTGCCGCGTCCGGGCTCCGGATGACCTGCGCCACCATCGAGGCCACCTCTTTCATCTCCTCGGGCCCCATCCCCTGCGTCGTGACGGAGGGGGTGCCGACCCGGATCCCGGACGTCACCGTGGGCGGCTCGGGATCGTACGGGATCGCGTTGCGATTCAGGATGATCCCCGCGTCGTGGCACCGCTGCTCGGCCACCGCGCCCGTGACCCCGGCGTCCCTCAGGTCGATCAGCGCCAGATGGCTGTCCGTGCCCCCGGAGACGGGCCGCATGCCCTCGGCCGCCAGGGCGTCGGCCAGCACCCGGGCGTTGTCCACCACCCGCCGCGCGTACTGCGCGAACTCCGGCTGGAGCGCCTCGCCGAACGCCACCGCCTTGGCCGCTATCGCGTGCATGAGCGGACCGCCCTGGACGAACGGGAAGACCGCCCGGTCGACCCTGGACGCCAGCTCCTGCGTGCACATGATGCCGCCGCCCCTCGGGCCGCGGAGCGCCTTGTGCGTGGTGAAGGTCACCACGTCGGCGTACGGCACGGCGGACGGCAGGGCTCCTCCCGCCATCAGGCCGATGGTGTGCGCGACGTCCGCCAGCAGCCAGGCGCCCACCTCGTCGGCGATCCCCCTGAAGGCCGCGAAGTCGATCTCGCGTGGATACGCCGTGGCACCACAAATGATCATCTTGGGCTGGTGCCGCAGCGCCAGGCCCCTGACCTCGTCGTAGTCGATCAGCTCGGTGTCCCTGCGCACGCCGTACGCCACGACGTCGAACCACCGGCCTGAGAAGTTGACGCGGGAGCCGTGAGTGAGATGGCCGCCGTGCGGCAACGCCATGGCCAGCACGGTGTCACCCGGCTGGAGGAGGGCCGCGTACGCGGCGAGGTTGGCCGAGGCGCCCGAATGGGGTTGCACGTTGACGTGGTCGGCGCCGAAGAGCCGCTTGGCCCGGTCGATCGCGAGCTGCTCCGCCCGGTCGACCACCTCACAGCCCGCGTAGTAACGCCTGCCGGGATACCCCTCGGCGTATTTGTTGGTGAGCGTCGAACCGAGCGCGGCGAGCACGGCGGGCGAGGCGAGGTTCTCGCTCGCGATGAGCTGGATGCCGCCGCGGAGCCGGTCCAGCTCATCGAGGAGAACGCGCGCGACCTCAGGGTCCTGCCTCTGCAGGAGACCGAAATCAGGCCCGTAGTACGGCTCTGCGCCCATGGCTCACATCCCGGGGATGACGACTCACCCCCACTGTAAGCCCGCTCGGCCCTCTTTTCCCACGTCAGCCGCGCGTCGTCATGAGAATGCGTGCGGTGCTCCGGCGGCGACGGGGATCCACCTCGGCGTGTCGGCGGCCTGATCACTGATCGACGTGAGGATCGCCTGCCGGTAGAGACCGAGACGGGTGCGCCACGCCGTCATGTCCTCGACGTAGCGGCCCGAGACGGGTGCGTCCCAGACGTCCCTGCTCCTGGCGAGCTGGTAGGCCTTGTCCAGGGAGGCGGTCAGCGTGTCGAGCACGGGGAGCACCTGTCTCCACATCATGACCAGCCGCTGGTAGTCGGGATTGAACTCCCACGACATGGCGGTGTCCGGAGACGGCAGCCCGACGCCTCCCGAGACCGGCGGGGTCTCTCCCGGCTGCAGCGGCTGCGGTGCGGGTGGATCCACGAACATCACAGACTCCTCACGCTCACTGTCCGCCTCACTTTCCGCCGCCGAGTGGCGGAATCGACCGCAGCGGGTCACCGGGATCCACGTCGTCCGCCGGGCCGTCGGGCCTGATGTCCATGGGCGCCCAGGCGCCCTCGCCCCAGGTCTCTCCGTCGGGCACCTGCACGCCCGGCATGTCCAGTGGCTCGATCTCACTGACATTGTCGACGAGCGTCTTGAGCGCGTCCATGTCCAGCGGGCCCGCCTCGGCCGAGACGACGTCACTGCCGTCGTCCGCCCACCGCGCGACCGCCCCCTCGTCTCCCGTCCCCACGGTCTGCCCCGGGGCGTTCCCGGTCGCCGTTCCCGCGGCCTGCGTCCCGGCGTCGCCGGAGACGCCCGTTCCGATCGGCTGCGTCCCGGCGTCTCCGGAAGTGGTCGTGCCCACCGACTGCGTCCCGGCGTCCACAGAAAGAGCCGTCCCGATCGACTGCGCCGGGGCACCTCCCTGAGCCGTTCCGGCCGGTGGCGTGGCCGCCTTTCCGTCCGTGTCCGGCGGCTGGACCGTCTGACCGGGAGCCGGCTCGGCGGTGTCGAGGAGGGGGAAGTCAGGCTTCGCCGAGGACAGCGGTTCGTTCGGCTCGACCCAGCCGGGTTGGCCTGAGACGTCGGAGACGCCGTCGACCTCGGGCATCCCCAACGGCGGGATGTCCTCGATGTTCTTCAACAGCTCGCTGACCTGCTCCGCCGTGGGCGAGTCGAGCGGGATCTGCAGCACCTTCACCCCATCGATCTCCACGACCTTCGGTTGCGAGTCGCCGCTCTGGTCGATGTCGTCGGGATGGTCCTTCTGCGGGGTGTCCACGATGTCGGTGCCTGACGTGCCGCCCTCTTCCCTGGGGGAGCGCTCGTCACCCTTGGAACCGACGTCGCCCTTGCCGTCGGGGTCGTTCGCGGGGGCGTCGGGCGTGGTCTCCCCGGTGCGTGGCGACGTGTCGTTGATCTGGTCGACCTGTGTCCGCGAGTCGTCCGCCCTCGGCTCCTCCGGCACGGGATCGGGATTCGGCGTCTCCCTCGGCGCCGGATCGACAGGCTGCTCACCGCCCTGAGCACCCTCGCCCGGCCCCGGAACCGCCCCACCTTGAACGTTCTCACCCGGCCCCGGAATCTCACCGCCCTGAACGTTCTCACCCGGTCCTGGAGCCACCCCACCTTGGACGTTCTCACCCGGCCCCGGCCCCGCCCCGCCCTGAACGTTCTCACCCGGCCCCGGAACCGCCGGTTTCAAGTCCTCGACCCTCGGCGCCTGCGGCCGCGCATCGTCCGCCCTCGGCTCCTCCGGCACGGGATCGGGATTCGGCGTCTCCCTCGGCGCCGGGTCAACAGGCTGCTCACCATCCCGAGAACTCTCACCCGGCCCGGGAACCACCGAGTCCACATACTCGTCTCGCGGAGCCTGCGGCTGTGCGTCCTCCGCCTCGGGCCTCGGTTCCGGCACAGGGTCGGGATCCAGTGGTTCCGGCTTCACGACGTCCTTGGGCTCCTCCCCCTCGCGTGGGGAGATTTCGTCACCCTTGGAACCGGTCTCCGGCTTGGGATCACCGGCTTGGGGAGAGTCCTTGGAGCCCGTCTCCGGCTTGGCATCCTCAGCCCGCGGAGAATCCTTCGACCCCGTCTCCGGCTTGGCATCCTCAGCCCGCGGAGAATCCTTCGACCCCGTCTCCGGCTTGGCATCCTCAGCCCGCGGAGAATCCTTCGAACCGTCCCGGGGAGAGGTCTCGTCGCCCTTGGAATCGGTCTTGGACTTCGCGTCGTCGCCCTTGGGAGTGTCCGATGCGGGCTGATCCTTGGGATTGTCACGCGGAGCGGTGTCAGCCGACTGGTCACCGACACGGGGCCTGGCGTCGCCACCCGGGGAATCAGTCTCGGCCTTGCGAGAATCGGATCCCACGCCTCCGGCCCTCGGCTCCGCGGGAGGGGCCGTGCCCTCCTGCTTGACCTTCTTCTCCAGCAGCTCCACGCGGTTGGAGACGTCACGGATCATTTTTTCGCAGTCGTCGGCGATCTGGGCCGGACGGTGAGTGGACGGCGCGGGCAGGCCCGCCCCGCGCATCAGGTGGTTGACCCGCTCCTCATCGCTCCGCATCCGCACCGCGGCTTGTTGCACCTCGGACAGCAGGTCACGGACCAGCTTGGGGTCCATTCCTTCGAACTTGCCCATGGACGTCTCCCGGAGGGTGTCGGCCCACTTCACGGTACCGGGGAGAACGCCGCGCGTCACGGTGATAATCAGACGGCATGGATCACGGGCCCGAACGGCATTCGGTGACGTGGAGTCCTCCGGCCGATCACCCCGGGCGTACGCCACTGGGCGCGGCCCCTTCGTGACGTCAAGCCCGCCGCGACCTCGGTGACGCAAAAACGAGGAAACCGAAAGTGCCAAATATCATTAGTGCGGCATAAGGTAGCGCAGGTTGCATAGCAACTCTTGTTGGTATGTCTGACCCGATAGGGGCATCCCCCATGCACCGCGCTCTCCGCCTCCTGTTGATCACGGGAACCGCAGGAATCCTGATGGGCGCCTGCACCGCTGGAACGCTCTACGCCTTTCAGAGCAGCCTTGACTCTGAGATCGTTCGCATCCCCGACGCCCTCCCCACCCTTGAGTCCGAGCGGCCCCCGCCCGAAGTGGGGGTGGGTGAGAACTGGCTGCTCGTCGGAACCGACAGCCGGTCGGAGAAGGCGACCACCGGCAAGGACGCGACGACCCGGCTGTGGCGGCCCGGCGAGCAACGCACCGACACGATCATGCTGATCCATCTCTCCGAGAGCGGAAACCGCGCCTGCGTGATCTCGATCCCGCGAGACTCGTGGGTCTCCGTTCCCGGGAAGGGCAAGGCGAAAATCAACGCCGCCTTCTCCTGGGGTGGGCCCGCCCTGCTGATCAAAACCATCGAGAAGGTCACCGGAGTCCGGATCGATCACTACGCGGCGATCGACTTCCAAGGGTTCTCCTCGGCCACCGACTCGATCGGCGGGGTTGACGTCGAGATCGCACGGACCGTGCGAGACCCGTTCAACAACGTCACCTGGAAAGCCGGCCGCCAGCACCTGAACGGTGAGCAGGCCCTGCAGTTCGTCCGCCAGCGCGCCAACCTTCCCGGTGGGGACCTCGACCGGATCAAGCGTCAGCAGGCACTGCTGAACTCCATCGCCGACAAGGTGCTCAGCACCGAGACCCTCACCAATCCCCTGAAGCTCAACGATTTGCTGCGGTCCCTGACCAAGGCGATCAGTGTCGACTCGGGGGTCACCCCCGGCGTCCTCAGATCGCGGATGCTCAAACTGACCGGCCTCGACTCGCTCGACTACGTCACCATGCCGGTGAAGGGCACCGGCATGGAGGACTCACAGAGCGTCGTCTATCTGGATCTGCCACAGGTCCGAGCCCTCAGCGAGGCGATCCAGGACGACAGAGTCGACGACTACGTCAGGGAGAACGACAGCGGCAACGCCGTAGACGAGGTCCGCTGAGAGCCGGCCGGGATCACCGGGCTCCCCCGGCCCTCGCGACCACGTCCCCCGGGCTTCCGGGACAGCTGCGGGGCTGGGGACCGGTTCTCGGCACGCCGCCGGTCCCTTCGCGTCCGCTCCCCGGGAGAGGTCCGGGCGACCCGCTCACCGCCACAGCCCAGCCGTCCCAGTGTCCGCACGGTGCCGACGGCACCGGGGTGGAGCGGGCAACGCCCGGTCCCGACAGCAGGAAGCGGAACGCTCGGGTCTGTGGTTACCCGTCCGACTCGGAGCCGCCGTCAGTGGCGACATAGCCGATCACACCACGCAGCTTCTCCACCGATACGGCCCCGCGGCGCAGCAGCCGGGGCACCGCCGTGGTCAGGTCGAGGATCGTGGACGGGGTGTTGTCGTTGCACGGGCCGTCGTCGAGATAGACCGAGACCGAGTCGCCCAGCTGCTTCTCCGCGTCGGCGGCCGTGGTCGCGGCCGGGGCACCGGAGCGGTTGGCGCTGGAGACCGCCATCGGGCCGAGGTCCTTGAGCAGGTCGAGGGCGACGGCGTGCAACGGCATCCGGAGGGCGACGGTGCCCTTGCTGTCACCCAGGTCCCACGACAGCGACCTGTTCACGCGGCAGATCAGCGTGAGCGGACCGGGCCAGAAGGCGTCGACGAGATCCTGGCCGTACGGGCCGAGGTTCTCCACGAGGGCGTTGGCGGCCCGCACGGTCCCGACCAGCACGGGCACCGGCATGTCCCGGCCACGCCCTTTGGCCTCCAGCAACGAGGTGACCGCGGACGGGGTGAAGGCGTCCGTTCCGATGCCGTAGACGGTGTCGGTCGGGAGCACCACGAGCTCACCCCGCCGTATGGCCGACGCGGCGTCGGTCAGACCGGCGGCTCGCTGCTCGGGGTCCGTGCAGTCATAACTTCGGCTCACTTTGCCTCCTCGCCTAGCGGCTCGTCATCAGTGAGCCAAAGGCTGCTGTGTCTACTGGTTCACTCGCTACGCTCACTCGCATGCCTCCCCGCCCAGCGGCTCGTCATCAGTGAGCCAAAGGCTGCTGTGTCTACTGGTTCACTCGCTACGCTCACTCGCATGCCTCCCCGCCTAGCGGCTCGTCATCAATGAGCCAAAGGCTGCTATATCCACTGACATTCACGCCGTGCCATCCTATTCCTGGCCAAAACGGGCGGTGACGAAGCGGTCCCTGCGGGTGAGATCCTGGCGGCTGCGGACGTCGCGCCATCCGTTGTCCTCGGAGAAGATCAGGTAGACCGGGGTGCCCTGCTGGTCGGCGTGCTCCACAGCGACGAACCCACCGGGGCGGAGCAGCCGTCTGGCGGTCCGTTCGACCGCCCTGACCTCGTCGAGGCCGTCGCTGCCCGAGCCGTACAGCGCGCGGTGGGGGTCGTAGTCGCGGACCTCGGGATCGCGGGGAATCGCGCCCGGCGGGATGTAGGGCGGATTGGAGATCACCAGGTCCACCTGGCCGTTGAGTTCGGACAGGGCGTCGGCCAGATCCTCAGGGTGCAGGTGGACGCGGCCCTGGCCGTGCTCCAGGATGTTGCGTTTGGCCCAGCGGTAGGCGTCCGGATCGACCTCGACCGCGTGCACCGTGGCCAGGGCGACCTCCTGGGCGATCGACAGGGCGATGGCGCCCGAGCCGGTGCCGAGATCCACGACCACCGGCGAGGCGACGTCCATCTCCCGCAACCGCTCGATGGCCCAGCCCGCCACGACCTCGGTCTCCGGACGCGGCACGAACACCCCGGGCCCGACCTCCAGGGACAGGTAGCGGAAGTACGCCCGCCCGGTGATGTGCTGCAACGGCTCGCGGGACTCCCGCCGGGCGACGCCCTCCCAGAACAGCGCGTCAAAGTCCGAGTCCTTCACCACGTGCAGTTCGCTGCGCCGTACGCCGTGGACGCAGGCGGCGATCTCCTCGGCATCGGTGCGCGGCGACGGCACACCTGCCTCGGCGAGCCGGGCGGTGGCGAGGGCGATCTCGTCCAGCAGAAAGGTCATGGGCGCGTTCTATGAGTGGGCGGCGAGCTTCTCCGCCATCTCGGCGTCAAGCAGGGACTGGATGACGGCGGTGAGGTCACCGTCGAGCACCTGATCGAGGTTATAGGCCTTGAAGCCGACACGATGATCGGAGATGCGATTCTCGGGGAAGTTGTAGGTGCGGATGCGCTCGGAGCGGTCGACCGTCCGGATCTGAGACTTGCGCTCGGCCATCGCGGCGGCGTTGGCCTCTTCTTCGGCGATGGCCTGCAGGCGGGCCCGCAGGATGCGCATGGCCGACTCCTTGTTCTGGAGCTGGCTCTTCTCGTTCTGGCAGGAGGCGACCACGCCGGTCGGGATGTGCGTGATCCGCACGGCCGAGTCGGTGGTGTTGACGCTCTGGCCGCCGGGGCCGCTGGACCGGTAGACGTCGATGCGAAGGTCGTTCGGGTCGATCTGGACGTCGACGTCCTCCGCCTCCGGGTAGACCAGCACACCGGCCGCACTGGTGTGGATGCGGCCCTGCGACTCGGTGACCGGCACTCGCTGGACGCGGTGCACACCGCCCTCGAACTTCAGCCTCGACCAGACGCCTTCGTCGCCCCTGGCCTTCAGGGCGACCGTGACGTCCTTGTAGCCGCCGAGGTCGGAATGGGTCGCGTCGATGAGCTCGGTCTTCCAGCCGACGCGCTCGGCGTACCGCAGGTACATCCTCAGGAGGTCGCCGGCGAACAGCGCCGACTCCTCGCCGCCCTCACCCGCCTTGATCTCCATGATGATGTCCTTGTCATCATTGGGATCACGCGGGACCAGCAGGTGCCTGAGCTTCTCTTCCAGCTCGGGGATCCGGGCCTCGAGCTCCTTGGCCTCGTCGGCGAAGGCCTGGTCCTCCGACGCCAGTTCCCTGGCCGTTCCGAGGTCGTCCCGCGTTCCCTCGAGCTCCCGATAGGTGGTGATGATCGGGGTCAGCTCGGCGTACCGCCTGCCGAAGGTGCGAGCCTGTGCCTGGTTGGCGTGCACGGTGGGATCGGCGAGCTTGAGTTCCAGCTCGGCGTACTCACTGAGTAGCTCGTCGAGGTTCACCGTGCGTCCTTCCTTGAAAGCGCTGAAGCCTGCCTAATCACCACGAACGCCGACCCGGGCGCACCCCCTGGAAATGAAAGGGGGTGGTTCCGAGCCGGCGTCGAGATGAGGCTACTGACCCGTCGTGGGCTTCTTGCCGAAGCGCTTCTCGAAGCGGGCCACCCGGCCGCCGGTGTCGAGGATCTTCTGCTTGCCCGTGTAGAACGGGTGGCAGGCCGAGCACACGTCGGCGTGGATCACGCCGCTCTTGGCGGTGCTACGGGTGGTGAAGGTGTTACCACAGGTACAGGTCACCGAGGTGGTGGTGTACTCCGGGTGAATGTCGGGCTTCATGTCTTAGATCCTCTCCAAAGCGCGGTCGCCGGGTCGCCACTGTCTCTCGCCTGTAAGGCTTGCGCGCTGAGCACACCAGGGTGCGCGCGGGCGGGAACCGGAACCGCTGCGGTTCGGCTACCAGTGTGCCAGATCCTCCAACCATCCCAGGCCACAAGACATTCCCCGGCGGGGGCGGCCGTGTCCGCGGGCGGGTCACAGGGGCGGTCTCGGGCCCCGATTCGCGAACCTCGTCTTTACCTGTTCTTCATCTTCCCTACCTGCCCAGGTAGGCGAGCACGGCCAGGACCCGGCGGTGGTCGTCGGAGGCGGGCTCAAGACCGAGCTTGGTGAAGATGCTGGAAATGTGCTTCTCCACCGCGCCCTCGGTGACGAGCATGCGCCCGGCGACGGCCGTGTTCGAGCGGCCCTCGGCCATCAGGGCCAGGACCTCTCCCTCCCTGGCGGTCAGGGATTCCAGCGGATCCCCCTTGCGCTGGCGGCTCAGCAGCTGCCCGATCACCTCGGGGTCGATGACCGTCCCTCCGTCCGCCACCCGGCGTACCGCGTCGAGGAATTCGGCCACGTCGGCTATCCGCTCCTTGAGCAGGTAGCCGACCGCCGCGGCGCCGCCGCCGATCAACTCGGTGGCGTACTGCTCCTCCACATACTGCGACAGCACCAGGATCGGCAGTCCCGGCCGCCGCGACCTGGCCTCCAGGGCCGCGCGCAGCCCCTCGTCGGTATGGGTCGGCGGCATCCGCACATCCACGATCGCCAGGTCCGGATCATGCTGGGCCACCACGGCCACCAGCCCCGGGCCGTCCCCCGCCACCCCGACGGTCTCGATCCCGCCGTCGGCCAGCAGCCTGGCCAGTCCCTCGCGCAACAGCACCGAGTCTTCGGCGATCACCACCCGCATACGCTCGTCCCTCACCACTCGCAGGGCAGTTCTGCGCGGATCATCGTGGGCCCCCCGAGCGGGCTGTCCACGCTCAGGGTGCCGTCGATGGTCGCCGCCCGGTCCGCCAGCCCCGCGAGGCCGCCCCCGGGGCGCGGCACCGCGGCGCCGACCCCGTTGTCGTACACCTCGACGACCACCAGCTGACCCTGACGGCTGACCCGGATGAACGCCTCAGTGGCCTCGGAGTGCTTGGCCAGGTTGGTCAGGCACTCGGCCACGATGAAGTACGCGATGCTCTCCACCGCCGCCGGCGGGCGGTGGGACACCTCCACCGAAAGATCCACCCGTACGGGCGCGCGGGCCGCGAGCGAGGAGAGCGCGGCTCTCAGCCCCCTGTCGGTGAGGATCGCCGGGTGGATCCCTCTCGCGAGATCACGCAGCTCGGCGATGGCGGCCTTGGTGCCGGTGTGCGCCTGGGCCAGGAGCTCCCTGGCCCCCTCGGGGTCGGAGTCCATCTTGGCCTGGGCCCGCCCCAGATCCATGGCCACGGACAGCAGCCGCTGTTGAGCGCCGTCGTGCAGGTCACGCTCGATTCTGCGCCGCTCGGCCTCGGCCGCGTCGACCCCGCGGGCCCTGCTGGCCCGCAGGTACGCCGCACGGGCGACCAGCCGGTTCTTCTCCCCCGTCCCCAGCAACGCGATGCCGAACAGCGCGTGCAGCCAGGCCATCCCCCGGGTCGCGTAGAGCGCGGCGAGGAAGAAGCCTGTCCCGACGGACATGCACAGCAGCGCCTCGGGCACCGTGTCGATCAGCAACTCGCCGCCGGGCGTCATCGGCTCACCGACGAGCAGCAGGGGCAGCGGCGCGACGGTCAGGCCGAGCGCGAAGCACCACAGGACCACCGAGACGACGAACTCCCCGATCCCGATCGGCAGCAGCAGCAGGAGGTAGAGAAGATCCTTCCAGGTCGCGGGGTCGACGAACATGTCCTTCCACCGCAGGAACAGGTTGTCGCCCTCGGAGGGCCGGTAGGGGGCGGGGATGTCCACGCCGAAGCCCAGCCGGAGGAAGCGGCGTTCGAGCATCGCCGCGCCGCGCCAGGCCAGCATGGTCAGCGCGAGCAGCGGCACCCCCACCCACACGACCGCCAGGACCAGGGAGAGCAGGATCGCCGACGCCAGGACGGCGAAGCAGGCGATGCCGTAGAACATGCTCACCAGCAGGTAGGGCACCGCCCGCCAGGTCATCGGGTCGACGAGCATGCCCACGGGCCCGTTCGGCCCCAGTGGGACACGCCGGCGGAGCGGCGTCCCCGTCACAGGTCGGCTCGCTGCGCTCTCGGCCACCATGCGCTCACCTTTCGTCTTCACGAACTGCGATCACGGCTATGGCCGTGCCCGAACCTCGTATCGGACCATCCAAGCCTGTTGGAGGAAGCAGGCACGGCGAAATGCGGCAGGCGGGCGTTCTGAAAGTAGGGATATCCCGAAGTCTCCGGTCACACAAGACCTCGGAGACGACGAATGCCCCGGTCACGGGGACCGGGGCATTCGTCGTACGTCAGGGTGATCGACTTTTACAGCGAAACGATCAGTCGCGGTCGGAGCTGACCGTGGTCTTCTGGACCTGGAGGAGGAACTCCGCGTTGGACTTGGTCTCCCTCATCTTCTCCAGGAGAAGCTCCAGAGCCTGCTGCATGTCCAGAGCGTGCAGCACGCGCCGCAGCTTCCAGGTGATCTGCAGCTCGTCCTTGCCCATGAGGATCTCTTCCTTACGGGTGCCGGACGCGTCGACGTCCACCGCGGGGAAGATCCGCTTGTCCGCGAGCGAGCGGTTGAGCTTGAGCTCCAGGTTTCCGGTGCCCTTGAACTCCTCGAAGATGACCTCGTCCATCTTGGAGCCGGTCTCGACCAGCGCCGTGGCGAGGATCGTCAGCGAGCCGCCGTTCTCGATGTTGCGGGCGGCGCCGAAGAAACGCTTCGGCGGGTAGAGCGCGGTGGAGTCGACACCACCGGACAGGATTCGTCCGGAGGCCGGGGCCGCCAGGTTGTAGGCCCGGCCCAGACGGGTGATCGAGTCGAGCAGCACGACGACGTCGTGACCGAGCTCCACCAGACGCTTGGCACGCTCGATGGCGAGCTCGGCGACCGTGGTGTGATCTTCGGCCGGACGGTCGAAGGTCGAGTGGATGACCTCGCCCTTGACCGACCGCTGCATGTCGGTGACCTCTTCCGGACGCTCGTCCACCAGGACGACCATCAGGTGGCACTCGGGGTTGTTGTGGGTGATCGCGTTGGCGATCGCCTGGAGCACCATCGTCTTGCCGGCCTTGGGCGGGGAGACGATGAGACCGCGCTGACCCTTGCCGATCGGCGCCACCATGTCGATGATCCGGGTGGTCAGGATGTTCGGCTCGGTCTCCAGGCGCAGCCGCTCCTGGGGGTACAGCGGGACGAGCTTGTTGAAGTCGGGCCGCTGCCGCGCCTGCTCCGGGTCCATGCCGTTGACCGTGTCGAGGCGGACGAGCGCGTTGAACTTCTCGCGGCGCTCACCGTCGCGGGGCTGGCGGACGGCGCCGGTGACGACGTCACCCTTGCGCAGGCCGTTGCGGCGGATCTGGGCCAGCGAGACGTAGACGTCGTTGGAGCCGGGCAGGTAGCCGCTGGTCCTGACGAACGCGTAGTTGTCGAGGATGTCCAGGATGCCGGCGATCGGGATCAGGACGTCGTCGTCGCCCACCACGGGCTCGTTGCTGTCGAAGCGGTCACGGCCACGACGGTTCCGCTCACGGAACCGGCCGCGACGGCCGCGACGGTCGTCGTCCTCGCCGACGCCGTGCTGGTCGTTGCGGTCCTGCGGGCCACGGTTCTGCGGGCCGCGGTCGCCACGGTCACCGCGGTCGCCGCGGTCGTTGATCCGCTCGTTGCGGTCGCCGCCACGGTCGCCCCGCTCGCCGCGGTCACCGCGGTCGTTGAGACGGTCACCGCGGTCGTTGATCCGCTCGTTGCGGTCGTTGATCCGCTCGTTGCGGTCGCCGCCACGGTCACCGCGCTCGCCGCGGTCACCGCGGTCGTTGAGACGGTCACCGCCACGCTCACCGACGCGCTCGCCGCGGCTCTGGCCGGGGTCGGCGGCGCGCTGGTCGGCACGGTTGTCGCCACGCTCACGCCGGTCGTTGGTGCGCTCGCCGCGCTCGCTGTTGCGACCGCGGCGTTCGCCACGCTCGCGACGGCTCTCGCCACGCTCGGGGCGGCCTTCGGTCTGGCCGGTGTCGAGCTGCTGCTGCTGCTCGATCACGGGCTCGGCGGCGACGGCGGACACGGGCTCAGGCGCCGGGGGCGCCTGCTCCACGACGGGCTCGGCGGCGACGGCGACGGCGGCGGGACGGGAACGTTCCCTCCGGGTGCGCGCCGGACGCTCGGTGATCCGCTCGGCCGCAGGCTCGGCCACGGCGACCGGGGCTGCCGGAGTCTCCTTGACGACGGTGGGAACGGGGGCGGAAGCCGGGGCGCTCTCAGGGGATACGCCCTGCTTCTCCTGGATGGCCGCGATGAGCTGGCTCTTGCGCATCCGCCCGGTCCCGCTGATGCCGAGGCCTGACGCCATGGCTTGCAGCTCGGGCAGCACCATGGCGGACAGGCCGGTGCCGGAGCGACGACGCGGCTTGGCCGCGGCGCGGATGGGGGTGTCGCCGGTCGCCGGCAGCGTGCCGGTGTCGGAGAGGAGTTCGGTGGTGTCGCTCACTAATGGGTCCTTCCCAGGGGTCGGGCGTGGCCATGATCAGCCAATCGTCCCGGTGGTGCGATCAACCCGGTGGGACAGACCGGGTCGGGTTGCACGTTGCGATCCTCGACGGTCCATGAGAACCGCCGCCACTGTCGGAGAAGGGCGTATCCAGACCGCCACCATCGAGATTCGCCGACGGTGGGGCTTGGAGGACACCCCCCGGATTGCTACCGGCAACCAGATGTCGAGGTAGATCGAACGCGCATGTCCCCTTAAACGCCGCCTCTCGTTGCCCCAACCGAATGTGGAGCATTCGGAGGCGACGGATTCGGGGAGGCCACTGCGGCGCTCATGCCTCACGAAGTGAGACATGGTGCAGCGATGTGTGACTGACAAGCACGCACCCAACGCGGGGCACCTGGTGCGGCTATCAGCCTAACATCACCAGCGCACACAGCTATTCCCTGAAGGTCGAAGAGGTATCAGCGTGTCTCGGGAGAAACAACGCAAGCACCGCGGGTTTCGACATCCAGTGGCTGGATGTGCCAGTCAGTACCCACTTCTGGTGCGATCAAATCCTGCGTATCCGCAGTCGAAAACGCAAGGATCGTGGGACCGGCTCCCGAGACAACCGTGGGAACGCCGATCCCGCGCAATCGTTCTACCAGATCGGCGGTCTGTGGCATCGCAGGCGCGCGGTAATTCTGATGGAGCCGGTCCTCCGTCGCGGCCAGCAGCACTCCCGGTTCGAGCCCGCCGGTGAGCGCCGCGATCAGCAGCGCCGCCCGGCCGGCGTTCGCGGACGCGTCGACATGCGGCACGTCCTTGGGGAGCAGCCCCCGGGCGACCTCGGTGGAGAGTCTGTTCCGGGGAATGATGGCCACGGGCCGGATGCCGGCGTGTGGAATCAGTTTCACCATATGCGGAACGTTCGACTGATCCGTCCATGCGATGGTCAGCCCGCCCGCGAGGCACGGCGCCACGTTGTCGGGATGGCCCTCGATCTCGGTGGCCAGCGCGAAGACGTCGTCATCGGTGAACGCGGGCCGCGTCCGGGAAGGATCGAGGGGATCGTCCGGATGGGGACCCGCCGCGTACGGCGTGCCGGCCAGCGCGCGGGCGGCGAGGATGCCCGCGCAGATCGCAGCGGAGGAGGATCCGAGGCCGCGGGCGTGGGGGATGCGGTTCAGGCAGCGTAACCGGATGCCGCGCGGCTGCGGGACCCCCATCCGGTCGAAGGTCATGCGCATCGTCCTCACGATGAGATGGCCCTCTCCCGGGGCGAGCTCGCCCGATCCCTCGCCCTCGACCTCTATGACGACCTCCCGGGAGGCGGCGCTTCCGGGGAGCTCGAAGAGGGCGGCCTCGACCTCGTCGTACAGACCGAGGGCCAATCCCAGCGTGTCGAACCCGGGTCCGAGGTTGGCCGACGTCGCCGGGACCCGGACGACGACCTTGCTGCTGTCGGTCATCAAGTCTCCGGAGCGGGCCCCCTGCCGGGAGCCGCGCCCCTACTCCTTAACGCTCGGGCCTGACGCTTAGGCGAGTTCGAGGGCGGTGGCGGCGGCGTGGGCGTCGATCGGGATCGTCACCGGGGTGGGAGCCCCCGAGATGGCCCAGTCGGGGTCCTTGAGGCCGTTTCCGGTCACCGTGCACACGATGCGCTGGCCGGGGTCGACCAGTCCCTGCTCGTGGGCCTGGAGGAGGCCCGCGACGCTGGCGGCCGAGGCGAGCTCGACGAACACGCCCTCCTCCTGGGCCAGCAGCTTGTAGGCGGCGGCGATCCGGCGGTCGGTGACGGCCTGGATGACCCCGCCGGACTCGTCACGGGCGGCCTCTGCGAGCTGCCAGGAGGCGGGGTTGCCGATGCGGATCGCGGTGGCGATCGTGTGGGGGTGGGTCACCGGGGCGCCGTTGACGATCGGCGCGGCGCCGCTGGCCTGGAAGCCGAACATCCGGGGCTTCCCGGACGCGACACCGTCCTCGGCGTACTCGGTGTAGCCCATCCAGTAGGCCGAGATGTTGCCGGCGTTGCCGACCGGGATGCAGTGGATGTCGGGGGCGTCGCCGAGCGTGTCCACGATCTCGAAGGCCGCGGTCTTCTGGCCCTGGAGCCGGAACGGGTTCACCGAGTTGACGAGCGCGATCGGATAGTTCTCCGACAGTTTCCTGGTCATGTCAAGGCAGTCGTCGAACGAACCCTCGACCTGGAGCAGCTTGGCGCCGTGGACCAGGGCCTGGGCCAGCTTGCCCATCGCGATCTTGCCGCGGGGCACCAGCACGGCGCAGGTCAGGCCCGCGCGGACCGCGTAGGCGGCGGCGGAGGCGCTGGTGTTGCCGGTGGAGGCGCAGATGACGGCCTTCGCGCCGTCCTCGACGGCCTTGCTGATGGCCATGGTCATGCCACGGTCCTTGAAACTGCCGGTCGGGTTCAGGCCCTCGACCTTGAGGTAGACCTCGCAACCGGTCAGCGCCGAGACCCTGTTCGCCGGGATGAGCGGCGTGCCGCCCTCCAGGAGCGTGACGACGGGCGTCGCCGTGGTCACCGGAAGTCGGTCACGGTACTCCTCGATGAGGCCCCGCCACGCCCTGGCCATGATCACTCCTCCCGCGCGCGGACAGACCGTGCGCGTCCTACTACCTGCGGTACTGGGAACCGAGTCTACGGGCAACCGTCTCGGCAGCGGGATGCGTTGTCCACCAAATGGACAAGTCAGGCGTCTTGCTATCAGGAAACTCTAAGCAACGTTCTGTAGGGTCATCAGCCCTTGACAGGAGTTGACAGGCACGCACGCATGTAAAAGGGGCACCTGAATCATGACGGACGACGCGGTGATCCATCAGCCGCCGATCCGGCACAACGACTACTCACCTCTGGATCCCCCCGCGCTCGGCGAATGGAGTCCGCGGCTCTCGGTCAGCGTGATCATCCCCGCGTACGGCGGTCAGCGCCGGCTCGACCTGGCCCTCGCGGCCCTGGCCGCGCAGACCTATCCCGATCACCTCATGGAAGTGATCGTGGTCGACGACGGCAGCACCCCGCCGCTGCGGCTGCCGGAGATCGCTCCGTCCGGCACCCGGATCGAGGTGGCCGACCCCTCGGGCTGGGGCACCGCCAACGCGGTCAACACCGGCGCCGCCCTCTCGGAGGGCCGGATCATCCAGCGCCTTGACTCCGACATGGTCGTCTGCAGGGAACACATCGAGGCCCTGGCCCGCTGGCATCACCTGGCCGACTACCTGGTCACCATCGGCGCGAAGAAGTTCATCGAGGAGCCCGACCTCTCAGCCGCCCGGGTGTACGACGGCGTGCGCACGAGCCCGCTGGAGTCCGTCTTCGACCTGTCGGGGGCCCTGCCCAGCTCCACCGAACGGACGATCCAGCGCACCAACGGCCTGCGGGCCAGCCGCAACCCCTATCACGTGTGCACGGGGCCGACGGTGTCGATGCTCCGCGAGACCTTCCAGGCCGTGGGCGGGGTCGATCCGAGCGTGCTCAGGGGTGAGGACACCGAGTTCGCCTACCGGCTGGCCCAGCGGGGCGTGGTCTTCATTCCCGACCCGACGGCCCAGGCCGTGCATCTGGGGCTTCCCGCCCAGCGCCTTGACAAGGAACGGACCGTCCGGTCCGTCGCCCCCTACCTCGCCCAGCGCGTTCCGCTCCGCCGTGACCTGCGCAAGGACCGGGGCCGGCGGTGGCTGGTGCCGTACGTGGAGGTGGTGCTCCACGTCGACGCGCCCTCCGACCAGGTGCGCAGGGCGGTGAGCGCGGCTCTTGAGGGGACGGTCGGCGACGTGCTCGTCACCCTGGTCGCCCCGTGGTCACAGCTGCCCGAGGGCCGCCATCCGGTGCTCGACGACCCCTTCTTCGAGCTCCGGACGCTGCGTGAGTACTTCTCCCACGACGAGCGCGTACGGCTGGCCGACAAGGTCTCCGACACCCCCGCCCCGATCCCGTTCCGCTACACGGGCCCGGTCTCGGTCCCGCTGGGAGACGACTCGCTGGAGCGGATGATCGGCGCGATGCAGAAGGACCGGCCGGGCATGCTCGTCGTCGATCTCTCGGACGCCGGCAGGGCGACGCTGGAACGGACCGAGGCGCTGGGCCGGGCGAAGCTGCTCGGCGCCGACGACGTCGTCATCTCGATCAAGGCCACCCACGGCGTACGGCACGGCGATCGGTCGGAGTTCTGGCCGGTCAGGACCGCGCCCCCGGCCCCAGGGAAGGAGCTCGCGTCCTCCGCGCGAAAGCCCTCGCCGGACGCCCCGGCCCAGAACGCGCCTGCGACGAAGAGACCTGCGGCGCCGAAGCCCACGCAGACCAGGCCGGAGTCCTGGTTCGGCAGGTTCCTCGCCAGACCCCGCTCCGGCTGAGCGTCCGGGCCTGACCCGGCCTCGCTGTCCCCTCCCGGGAACCGGGCGCACGGCGAAGGGCCGGGACCTACGGCGGGCACAGGCCCGGACGACGATCGGGCACTTCTTCCCCGGCGAGGCCGGCCTGGTCACCGGCGGCGGGTGAGCGCCCGTTTGACGGAGGAGAGCAGGCCGTACTGGACGACCTTCCGCGCGGCGGCCAGTTCCTTGCGCAGGCCGCCGACCTCGCGCCGCAGCTCGACCGCGCTCCTGCGCCAGGTCCCCGCCTCGTCGCGCCACTTGGTCACCTGACCGCGAAGCCGTTCGGCCTCCTTGGTGAGCCGGGCCACCTCGGCCTCCGCCTCGGTCCTGGCCCGGTGGGACCCGCGGCGGCCGGTGACCGGCCGGGCCTCGGGCAGGAAGCCGTAGGTCTCGCCGTCCACCCACAGGACCCCGAAGGTGTCCTCCACGGCGTCGTCGAGGTCCTCGCCCTCCGCCAGGACGATCGCGGCGCGGGCGAACGCCGCGGCCCGTTCCAGCCGTGCCGTGACGAGCCTCCGGTCTCCCCGGGCCCGGCCCTCGACGCCCTCGGCGCCCCCCGCGCTCCCGGCGTCCTCGGCGTTCCCGGTGGTTTCGGCCCTTCCGGCGCTCCCCGGGCTCTCGGCGGCCTCGGCCAGCAGCACCGAGACCAGGCCGTAGCCGTCGTCCTTGGCCACGTCGAGCAGCCGCGCCAGGCTGTCCTCGCCCGGCACCCACCCCGCCGGCAGCCTGAGCCGGTACGGCACCGCCGGCAGTCCCTCGCCGGTCGCCGGATACGACGGGGCCGGCCGTACCGACTCGGGGGCGCCGAGCGAGAAGCGCACCTTGGGCTCGTGGGCGTAGTGGCCTCGGATCAGCACGAGGTCCAGGTCCGGGTTCTCCAGTGGCGCGCGGTCCTCGGTTCCGAGCCGGTCCCAGGGGCCGGTGAGGGTGACCACGACGTCGGGCAGGGTGCCCGCGAGCACGGCGTCCACGGTGGCGCGGACCTCGTCGTAGCCGTAGCCGCCCCCCGGCCGCCCGGCGGGCTCGACGACCACCTCCAGGTAGGGCACCTTCCACTGCCGGGTCGGGTGGGAGCGAAGCCAGCGGTAGGCCGGGATCCGGTCGGCCACGAAGGCGTGACTGACCCGGTCGATCGAGGTCTTGTCGCGCATCCGCATCGTGGGGCCCAGGTGGAAGGCGCGAGACAGCGGCTCGGGCACGAACACGGCGCCCGCCTGGGCCAGCCGGTAGCCCATCTCGGTGTCCTGGCCGAGGATCAGGCCTGCGTCCATCGGCCCCGTCTGGGCGAGCAGGGCGGCGTTGACCGAGGTGGCGCCGCCCACGTGCAGGCTGAAGGCGCGGTGCGGGTTGTCGATGAGGCCGCCGGTCCGTTCGACCAGGTCGACCAGCCAGGCGTGCGGCTCGGCGGGTTCGAAGATCTTGGCCAGGTCGTCGGCCGCGGCCACCACGCCGGGAGCGGGCAGCTCCGCCGGGGTGAAGCGCAGGTAGCCGGTCACCACGAGGTACGGCGCCACGTGGTGCCAGCGCATGTGCGCCTCGACCGACCTGCGATCAAGGACCACGTCGGAGTCCAGCCAGTGGATCACGTCGCCGGTGGCGGCCAGGAGGCCGGCGTTGCGGGCGTGGGCCCGGCCGGGCACCGGGCAGTCGATCAGCCGGGTCCCCGCGGGACGAAGCTCGGGCAGGCATAAGGACGGCAGGCTGCCGTTGTCCACTACGATGATCTCTGTCAGCGCGGCGGGGTAGGTCTGTCCGGCCAGCCCGGCGAGCACCAGGTCGAGCTTTTCCTGGCCGCTGTAGGCGGGCACCACCACGCTGACCCGCAGCGAGGGCGTCCAGGCGCCGATCTCGGGAGGAATGAGGCTCCCGTAGTCGTTACCGGCGATCCGTACGATCATGGTCATCCAGGATGAGACTCGGTCGGAAGCCGCGCCACTGGTTCGACGCGACGCGCAGGAAATGGGCGAGCGAGAGCCGCCACGTGTGATCGGTGCTCACCGAACGCCGCAACATGTAGCCGAGGCCGTGGGTGCGGTAGATGCGCGCCTCCGCGGCGTGCGCGGCCTTCAGGAACGCGGCGTCCACCCCTCCGCGCAGGGCGGGGAATCCGCCGAGCTCCTGGAACCTGGCCAGATCGAGCAGGATCGTGCCTCCGGCCACGTGCTCGGACCAGATCTCGCTGGTGTAGTCGGTACGGCGGATCGTGGCGTCGAGCGGCTCCAGGTAGAAGAACTCGGCCGCGGTGCCCACGATGTCCGCACCGGTGTAGGAGCGCGCGAGGAGAAGATCGGCCAGGTGCTCGGGGCCGTACCAGTCGTCGTCGTCCCACTTGGCGAGGTGCTCGCCACCCGCCCTGGACGCGGCCCGGTTGAGCACCTCCCCGAAGGGGATCTCCGAGCCGGCCTCGACCACGGTGATCGGCAGGTCGAACTCCCGCACCGCCCGCCGTACCTCCTCGTGCTCGGCGGGGACGCCGTGCAGGCCCAGCAGGACCTCGACCTCCACTCGCCGCTGCCGGGCGATCTGGCCGAGCGCCGAGGCCAGCAGGTTCGGCCGCATGCTGGACATCACGACGCTCACCTTGGGCAGGGCCGCCGTGGCCGCCCCGGCACGGCTCCGGAGCCCGTGGCGGCGCAGCCGTACGCTGTGCTCCTCCCGGCGCAGGTCGGTCACGGAGCGCCGGTCGCCGTCGCCCTCCTCGGGGGTCCACGCGGCGAGCAGGCCGGCCAGCTCGGGCTCCACCCAGGCCGGTGTGCCGGCGGCGTGCAGCGGCACTCCGGCCGCGGCCAGGACCGTGATCACCTCGATCGGGACCCGTGAGGAGGGCCATCGGATGTTCAGGCCCCGCAGCGGCCTCAGGCGGGCGACGCCGTCGGGGTCCAGCCGGTCACCGAGCGGCTCGCCGGCCGCCAGCCACCCTTCCCCGGTCCAGGACATCTCGGCCGTGCCCTCGGCCGCCGACCGTGAGAAACCGACCGGGGCCGGAAGGGGGGAGGTCGGCTGTACAGGCACGATCGAAGGATAGCGATGTCAGAAGAGCGCGTCTCGTCCTACTTTCAACTTGACAGGGACGCTCACAATTGATCGTCTACAGCTGTCATCGGATCACGAGACGCTCGGAGTTTACCCTTTATAGGCATATTTCATCTTGAACAACGGATAGCCTCGATTGCCACACCATAGGCAGATATTTAGATAGAGCAGTACGGAAGGTAAGCGCAGATGTCCACGGCCCGAAAGCTGATGCTCCTGGCAGGGGGCATCGGTCTCTGCGCTCTGATCGCGTTGACGCTGCTCACGGGCGCGGACGTCATCTCGGCCACGGCGGCGGTCGTGATCGGGGCGCTCGCGGTGGTGCTCGCCTTCCAGCTCCTGACGGTCGTGAGCATCCGCAGGGTCGACGGCAAGGCTCTGCGCATCGACAACCGAGTCAAGCGATACGAAACCGAGATGGCCAAGGTCAAGGCGTCGACAGAGCGGCTGGACCGGCGGCTCGACGAGATCGTCACGCTGCTCGGCAGTCGTGAGGTCAAGTACGAGGAGGACCTGCAGGCGATCCTGGTCTCCCTCGGAGAGCACCGGCTCATCTCCCGGCCCCAGCGCCGGCACCAGGAGGGAACTCCCGGGCTGCTGCCCTGCCTGGACGCGGCCGAGGCCAGATCCGAAGCAGAGGGGAAGGCGTGACGGTGCCCGGCCTCGAAACCGGCCCCGGCGGCTCCCGGCCGTCTCGTCAGGCTCCCCCCGAGGGGCCTCCCCCGTTCTCCCCCGCTCTCCCGGGTGACGGCCGCGGCGCCGTTCCCAGCGCCCGGATCAGGCACAACGACTACGGATCGCTACGGCCGCACGACCTCGGCAAGGGGGAGCCGCGCCTGACGGTCAGCGTGGTGATCCCCGCGCACAACTGCCAGGAGGCGCTGGACCGCACGCTCGCCGGCCTGGCCGCGCAGAGCTACCCCTCGCATCTGACCGAGGTGGTCGTCGCCGACGACGGCAGCGTCCCGCCCCTGCGGATCCCCGAGCTCGCCCCGGCGAACACCCGGCTCGTCCGGGTGCCCGACGGCCGCTGGGGCCGTGGCTGGGCCCGCCAGACCGGCGCGGCGGCGGCGAGCGGCGACGTCCTGCACTGGATCGACTCCGACATGATCCTCGACCGGGAGCACATCGAGGCGCACATGCGCTGGCACCACCTCGCCTCCTACACCGTCGTGCTCGGCGACATCCGCTTCACCCCCGACGGGGAGGAACCCCCGGCTCAGGAGGTCTTCACGGCCGTCGAGTCCGGCGACGCGGAAAAGCTGTTCACCACCTCGGCCCCGCACACGTGGCGAGCGGGCGTGCTCGAGAAGAGCCGGTGGCTGCGGGACGCTGGCGCGGGCGCCTACGGGCTCCACTCCGGCGCCACCACCTCGGTCTCCATCGCGCTCCTGCGGTCGGTGGGCGGGGTGAACACCACCTTGAACATGGGTGAGGACACCGACCTCGGCTTCCGCCTCGCGCAGGCGGGCGCGGTCTTCATCCCCGACCCGCAGGCCCGCAGCTGGCACCTCGGCTCGTCCACCGTGATGCGCAGGGAGAAGGAGGTGCACCGGCACAACTGGTCGGTGCTGCCCGACCTCATCCCCGATCTGCGCTGGCTGCGCGCCCACCCGCGCAGGCACTGGCTGGTGCCGTACGTCCACGTCGTCGTGGACGCCCGCGGCGCCTCCTACGAGGACGTCAGGGCGACCGTGGACGCCGCGCTCGCCGGAACCGTCGTCGACGTCGCCGTCACCGTCGTCGGCCCGTGGACGGCGCTCACCGGCGGGCGTCGCTCCTCCCTCGACGAGCCGCTGCTCGACATGCGCCTGACGCACAACCTCTACGCCCACGAGCCCCGCGTCTCCTTCGCCGAGGAGGCTCCCCGGACCTCGGCCCCCGCCCCGTTCCGCCTCACCTGCCCCGCCGGATGGGTGCTCGGCGCCGACAGCCTGTCGGAGCTGGTGAAACTCGCCGAGCGCGAGGAGTACGGCCTGCTGAGCGTGGTGCTCGAAGAGAGCCCCGAGGGCGTCAGGGCCGCCAGGCTCGAACGCACGGCCGCCTTCGCCAGGGCGGCCCTGCTGGTCGGCGACGGCGCCCCCGCCGCCGACACCGACGACGTGGTGCACGAGCTGTTCGGCTCGTTCTGGGCGGGCGCGGACCAGTTCGGCCTCACGACCGCCGGAGAGGCCGAGCCCGTCACCGGGGATGTCGCGAAGTGGCGGGCCTCCGCGGCCCAGTCGCGACGCGAGGCGGCCCGACTGGAGGGCGAGCTCAAGGACCTCCGCGCCGAGACCGAGCGCCTGCGAGCGAAGATCGGTCAGCTGGAGGACAAGCGGCCGCGCGGTCCCCTGCGAAAGATCATCTCGACGGCCATACGCCAGGGGAAAACCGGCTGATGTCTTTTCTGACCGACCTTGTCCGCGCCGCCGTGGAGCGCAACGGCAAGCAGCAGGTCCTCGTCTACTGCGCCGGCTTCGAGACGCCCGCCGAGCTGGAACCGTACGACGTGCTGGACCTCGACGGAGACCTCGACGGGGCTCCGCCGCCGGACGGGGGCGTCGCCGCGATCCTGGTGCTCGCCCGGACGCCGACCGATCTCCGCAGGGCCGCGACCCTGCAGTCCTCGCTCCCCATGGCGAGGCGGGTCATCGTCGCCGTGGAGGAGACCCCTCCGTGGTACACCGCGCCGGTCATGTCGCCCACCCCCGCCCACCGCTGGCGGGCGCTGACCGAGCTGCGCGTGTACCAGCCGAAACCGCCGGCGTGGGTGGTGGACGCGAAGTTCTCCAAGCTCACGCCCTCCGGCCGGACCCTCGCCGCGACCGCCAGGGCGTTCGCCGCGCACCGGCTGGACGCCGTGACGGCGCCCGTGGTCGGCCTGGCCGGTCCGGGAGCGGCCCACTGGCGTCCCGGCGACCCGAACGCGGCCCCGGCCGGCGTGAGCGGCCCGGTTCCCGAGCGGTTCGGCGCGCGCGGCAGTGACCTGGTCCTGCGCACCATCGGCCAGGATCCGATCCCCTGGACCGGCGACGAGATGCCGGTGGACCGCCCGGTCGCCGAGCTGATGAGCTGGGAACGGCTCGGCCGTCCCGGCGGGACCGGGATCCTGGAGGCGGGCTTCGGCGACCTCTCCGAGCCCTGGACCATCCCGCCGGTCGACGACCGCTCGGTCAACCCGACGAACTTCCTCACCGTGCCGTCCCTCGGCATGGCCGATCTGTCGGTCGAGTCCGGCCGATGGGCGATCACCTGCGACGGCGAGACGCTCACCCGGTTCGCCACCTCCGGGTGCGTCACCGACGTGGACGTGAACCGGATCAGGCGGGTCCGGGGGGTACGCGTGGACTGGGGGCGGAGCCACAGCGGCCCCGTGGCCGCGCTCCGGGTCGTCACCGGGCTGGCGGCGGCCGGCGTGCCCCTGATCTCCGAGGGCGTGCCGCGCTGGGCGGGAGCCCTCGGGCCGGAACTGGCCTGGCTGCTGACCTCGACCGGCGAGTCCGGTCTGACGGACGACCTGGAACGCGAGGAACACAGCATCCGGCTCCGGCGCGAGGCGCTGCGCACCCACGGTGTCCGCGCGCGCTGGGAGCAGCTCGGCGCCCCCGCCTCGCCCGCGCCGCTGATCTCCGTACTGCTCACCACCCGCCGCCCGGAGATGGTGGGCTTCGCGCTGGAGCAGATGGCCAGGCAACGCGGCGTCGAGTTCGAGACGATCCTCACCCTCCACGGGATCCCCGCGGGGCACCCCGACGTGGTGGCGGCGCTGGCCTCCTTCGACCGGCCGGTGACCGTGTTCCAGGCGAGTCAGAAGACCGTGTTCGGAGCCGTGCTGAACGAGGCCGCGTCCAGGGCCTCGGGAACGTTCCTCGTCAAGGTGGACGACGACGACTGGTACGGGCCCGACTTCCTGTCCGACCTGCTTCTGGCCCATTCGTACTCGGGGGCCGAGGTCGTGGGCACGGTACCGGAGTTCGTCTACCTGGCGTCGATCGACGTGACCGTGCAGCGGCAGCAGATCACCGAGCAGATCACCAACTTCATCGCCGGAGGGACCATCTTCGCCGAACGCTCCGCCTTCGAGGCCGTGGGCGGGTTCAGGCCGCTGCCGGGCACGATCGACGCCCAGTTCCAGCACGCGATACAGGCCGCCGGGGGGCAGATCTACCGCACCCACGGCCTGGGCTACATCCTGCGGCGCGGCAACGCCGCCAACCACACCTGGCGCGAGCCGATCGGCACCTTCCTGCGGGACAACAAACGTCAGTGGCGCGGCTTCCGGCCCAACGCGCTCATGGAGCTCCCCGTGGAGACGGCGTGAACACACCATCGGTTCCCGGCGACCGCCACGGGGTGGACGCACCGCGAATCCCGGGCAACGACTACGGCGTGCTCAACCCGCCCGCCATCGGCGCGTGGGAGCCCCGCCTGCCGGTGAGCGTGGTGATCCCCGCCAGGCAGAACCAGGGGAAACTCGACCTCACCCTGGCCGCCCTCGCCGCCCAGACCTATCCCGCGCACCTCCTTGAGGTGATCGTCGTGGACGACGGCAGCGCGCCCCCGCTCCGCCTCCCCGAGGTCGCCCCCGAACGCACCCGCCTCATCGGCGCCGCGCCCGGCGGCTGGGGCATCGCCTGGGCCCTGGAGTCCGGTACGGCCGTCGCGGACGGCCAGGTGATCCACCGGATGGACTCCGACATCGTCGCCTACCGGGACCACGTCGAGGCGCACATGCGCTGGCACCACCTCGCCGACTACCTGGTGGTGATGGGCACACTGCGCTTCACCGCCATGGCAGGAACCCCGCCCACCCCCTCCGAGGTCCAGATCGCCGTCGCCAAGGACAAGACCGCCTCCCTCTTCGAGGCGGACCCCGACCACGGGCACGACTGGATCGACGAGCTCATCGCCAGGCACCGCGACTTCCGCGACGCCCCCAGCTCGCTCCTCCACCGCATCCACGTGGGCGCGACCGTCTCCCTGCCCAAGGCGCTGTTCCGGGCCGTCGGAGGGACCGACCCGTCCCTGACGCTCGGCGAGGACACCGAGCTGGGTTACCGGCTCACCCAGACGGGCGCGGTCTTCGTCCCGGACACCGGCGCGCTGAGCTGGCATCTCGGCACGACGACGGCGATGAGGCGGTCCCAGGACGTCCGGCGGCACAACGATCCCTTCATCGCCGACCGCGTGCCCTACCGGCGGTACCTGCGCACCGACCCGGGCCGCCAGTGGCTGGTCCCCTATGTCGACGTCGTGGTCGACACCCTCGGCGCCGCTTTCGAGGACGTCCGCGCGAGCGTGGACGGGGCGCTGGCGAGCACGCTGCCCGACCTGCGTGTCACGGTGGTCGGCCCGTGGTCGTCCCTGACCGCCGACCGCCGGGCACCGCTGGACGATCCGCTGCTGGACCTGCGGCTGATCCAGGGGCAGTACGCCCACGACAGTCGTGTCTCCTTCGTCGAGGAGGTCTCCCCGACCGCGTCCCCCACGCCGTTCCGCCTCACCTGCCCCGCCGGATGGGTCCCCGGCGCCGAGTCGCTGGCCCTGCTGGTCGAGCAGATGGAGAAGGACGACGAGGGCCTGCTGCTCGTGGCGCTGGAGGAGTGCGAGTCCGGGGTCGTGGCCGCCCGTCTGGAGCGGACCGCCGCCGTCGCCCGCGCGATTCGCGTCGCCCGTGACGGCGAGTCCCTGGACGATGTGATCGCCGACCTCTACGGCGCGACCTGGCTGGACGCCGAGTCGTGGAAGTTCCGGCCCGCGGCGCGGGCCTACCCGGCCTGGGCCTCGGGCCGGAACCGCGAGGCCGTGCGCTGGCGCGCGGAGGCCGAGTCCCGCAAGCGGGAGGCCGAACGGGCCCAGCGGCAGGTCGCGACGCTCAAGGCCGAGCTCAAGGAACTACGTGCCTCGGTGGCCAAGAGCCAGCGTGACACCTCCAGATGGCGGGAGAAAGCCGAACAACGCCGGCAGGAGGCCGTGGCCCTGCGCAGGACGCAGAACCGGCTGGAGGCCGGGGCCCTGCGCAAGGTGCGGAAACGCTCGTTCCTCGGCCGCGCCGCCCGCCGCCTGCGGAAACTGGTACGGGACTCCACCTAGCCTGCCTGCGGCCCCGGCCCTCCTCGGCGGGCGGTCGTCCCCCGGTCCCCGCCGTGACGGCGGGGACGCCCGGGGAGGCGGGGGTCACTGACGCGGCAGCGGCCTGTACTTGGCCCCGACCGCGTCGCGCATGGTCTTGACCACCGTGCCGTGCGACTTGCGGGTGGCCAGCCAGCCGAGGAACGCGTCCAGGACCTTGGGTGACACCGAGTAGACGCCGCAGCCGGCGCACACCCGGTGGAACACCAGGGGAAGGACCCCGCCGCTTTTCTCCGCGTTGAGAACCTGCTGCTTGATCTCGTGCAGTGAGGTGTCCTCGCGGACCGAGCTCGGAGTCCGGATCCCGTAGCGGTCCGCCGGGCGGAAGGGCTCGGCCGCCTGGCAGGTGGGGCATCCCCACTCCTTGAGCCCGCCGACCGTGCGCGCCGCGTCGTAGCCGCACTGGCGGGCCACCTTTTTGGCGTCGGAATCCACCGAGCCGAACGGATAGGCGAGGGTCGTGGCCCGGTACCCCCACGTGGCCAGCGTCCGGCGGTCGTCGCAGATCTGTGTGCGCTGCTCGCTCGGAAGGAGCTCGGAGAGCCGGAGGTGGGTCAGCGTGTGACCGCCGATCTCGTGCCCCCCCTTGGCGATCGTGGCGATCTGGGCGCGGGTCATCTTGAGCTTGTCCCCGACGGTCCCGGTGTTGATGTAGAACGTGCCACGCATCTTTCGCTTCTCCAGCATGCGTGCCGCGGCCACGTGGGTGACGTCCCCGTCGTCGAAGGTGAGCGAGACGACCGTGCTGATCTTCTTCTGCGGCTTCGCGGCCTCTCCCTGGGCGGCTTTCTGCGGCTTCGCGGCCTCTCCCTGGGCGGCCTGCGCCGGCACGGCCGGCATCACCAGCACGACCGATGCGATCAGCAGGGCTGCCACCCCACGAGCGATCCTCACTGTAAGCCGTCCTTTCGAAAGGGGTACGCGACCCGGAAGGGTTCCGCGTCGCGTTCGCGCAGCACGTGCCGCTCCCGGCCCACCGTTCCGGAGGGCGGGCTCCCACCGATCAGGAGCGCGAGAGTCCGCCCGGCCTCCGCCGTTCGGACCTGGGGAACCGGCCGTGGTCGGCGGCGTCGCCGACCGGAGCCCGGCGCGAACGCGGCCGACCGCCCGGAGGAGGACGACGGAGCGATCTACCGGACGAAAAGCCAGGGACATAAGCACCAAGTACCTTATATGCCCATAGAAAACACTTGGATGAGTTCTTACCAAACAGCTAAGTATGAATCTCAGCTCGGCCGGAGTCGGCAAGAACGATGACACACCCGCACGTCCCGTGCGTGACCCTCCCGCGAACAGGCCGGGAGGGCCGTGGAAACTCCTGGGAGGCGTCCTCGCCCCCGGTGCCGGCGCCGTCACGGAAGACGCGGGCCGTCATGGAAACCCCTAGGAGGCGTCCTCGCCCTCGACCCGCATGACGCTCACCACGTCGCGGACGATGTCGAGCTCGCGCAGTCCTTCGAGCGTCGCCGAAAGCGCGGCGTCGGTGGCGCGGTGGGTGACCAGCACGAGCTGGGCGTCGTCGCCGCGCCCCTCCTGGAGGACGGTCTGGATGGAGACGTCCTGCTTGGCGAACATGTCGGCGACCCGGGCGAGCACGCCCGGCTTGTCGGCGACGTCCAGGGAGACGTGGTATCGCGTGACGGTCTCGCCCATCGGGTGCACGACCAGGTCGGCGTAGGTGGACTCCTCGGGACCGCGTGCCCCGGCCAGCCGGTTGCGGGCCACGGCCACGAGGTCGCCCAGCACCGCGCTCGCCGTCGGGGCGCCGCCGGCGCCCGCGCCGTAGAACATCAGCCGCCCCGCGGACTCGGCCTCCACGAAGACCGCGTTGTAGGCCTCGCGGACCCCGGCCAGCGGGTGCGTCCTGGGGATCATGGCCGGGTGCACCCGGACGCCGAAGGAACGGCCGTCATCGGAGCGGGCGCAGATCGCCAGCAGCTTGATGACGTAGCCCATCGCCTTGGCGCTGGCCACGTCCGTCGCGGTGATCTCGGTGATGCCCTCGCGGTGCACGTCGGCGGCCGTCACCCGGCTGTGGAACGCGATTCCGGCGAGGATCGCGGCCTTGGCCGCGGCGTCGAAACCCTCCACGTCGGCCGTGGGGTCGGCCTCGGCGTAGCCCAGGGCCTGGGCCTCCTCCAGCGCGTCGGAGAACGAGGCCCCGCTGGAGTCCATCTTGTCGAGGATGTAGTTGGTGGTGCCGTTGACGATGCCGAGCACGCGGCGCACGCGATCTCCGGCCAGCGACTCGCGCAGCGGCCGGATCAGCGGGATGGCGCCCGCGACGGCCGCCTCGAAGTACAGGTCCGCGTCGTTGGCCCTGGCCGCGCCGTGAACGGTCGCGCCGTCCTCGGCGAGCAGCGCCTTGTTGGCCGTGACGACCGACTTGCCGCTGTTCATGGCCGCCATGATGAGCGACCTGGCGGGCTCGATGCCGCCGATCACCTCGACGACGATGTCCACGTCGTCGCGGGTGGCCAGGGCCTCGGCGTCGGTGGTGAACAGGGCGGGGTCCACGTCGATGTCCCGCCTGCGGCCCAGCCTCCGCACGGCCACACCGGCGAGTTCGAGCGGGGTCCCGATGCGCGCGGTGAGGTCGTCGGCCTGCTCCTGCATCAGCCTGACCACTTGGGAGCCGACGACGCCGCATCCCAGGAGCGCGACTTTCAGCGCCATCCGGTCATCCTCTCCCGCTCGTTCGCTTCGTTCACTCGGCGGTTCACCGCCTGAGGTCGTTTCACAGCTGCCCTCTCAGCAGGTCGTCCTCGGTCTCCCGCCGGACGATCACACGGGCCCCCCCGTCCTTGACCGCGACGACGGCGGGCTTGGGGAGGTAGTTGTAGTTGTTGGAGAGCGAGCGGCAGTAGGCGCCGGTGCCCGCGACGGCGATCAGGTCGCCGGTGGCCAGATCCTGTGGGAGCCACAGGTCGCGGATCACCATGTCGCCGCTCTCGCAGTGCTTGCCGACCAGGCGCGAGAGCATCGGCCCGGAGTCGCTCTCGCGAGAGGCCAGGCGCGCGGTGTACTCGGCGCCGTAGAGGGCCGTGCGGATGTTGTCGCTCATGCCGCCGTCGACGCTGACGTAGGTGCGCAGTCCTTCGACGTCCTTGATCGTGCCGACCTCGTAGAGCGTCATCCCGGCGAGCCCGGCGATGGCGCGGCCGGGTTCGACGGTGAGCTTGGGCACCGGCAGGCCCGCGGCCTTCGTCACCTTGGAGACGATCTCCCGCAGGTTGTCGGCGATCTCCTTGACGTCGAGTGCGGCGTCGCCGTCGACGTAGGGGATGCCGTAGCCGCCGCCGAGGTCGAGCTCCGGCAGGACGACCCCGTGCTCCTCCTTGATCTGCACCAGAAGCGTGGCCAGGCGGCTCGCGGCCACCTCGAAGCCCGCGGTGTCGGTGATCTGGGAGCCGATGTGGGAGTGCAGGCCCACGAGTTCCAGCTGGGGCAGCGCGAGGATCCGCCGGGCGGCCTCCGCGGCGGCGCCGCCGCTCAGCGAGAAACCGAACTTCTGGTCGTCGTGGGCGGTGGCGATGAACTCGTGGGTGTGCGCCTCCACGCCCACGGTCACCCGGATCATGATCTGGGGACGCTTGCCGTGCTTGTCCGCGAGGAAGCCCAGACGGGCGATCTCCTCGAAGGAGTCGGCCACGATGTGCCCGACGCCGGCCACGATGGCCCTCTCCAGCTCGGCGAGCGACTTGTTGTTGCCGTGCATGGTGATCCGCTCGGGCGGGAACCCGACGCTCAGCGCGACGGCGAGCTCGCCCGCGCTGCACACGTCGAGGCCGAGGCCCTCCTGCATGATCCAGCGAGCGACCTCGCGGCACAGGAACGCCTTGCCGGCGTAGTGGACCTCGCCTCCGTCGAACGCGCTCCTGTAGTCGCGGCACCGGGACCGGAAGTCTTCCTCGTCCACCACGTAGAGCGGCGTGCCGTGTTCTTCGACCAGGTCTCTGACGTCCACGCCGCCGACCGTGATCGAGCCGCCTGTGCGGTTCGACGTCCGGGACCAGATCGTCGGGTCAAGCGTGTTCAGGTCGGCAGGCGTGTGCGGAGGGCGGTCCTCGGGCAACACTTCGGCATGCCGGTCACCGGCGGGATGGGCGAATCGACTCACCCGATCGAGGCTATAGGACCCGGTGATCCCTGTGGGACGACTGCTCACCTATCGAGACGCGATCAGCCCCAAATACGCGAACTTTTTACGCAATTGAGTGCTTAAGCCATACATTTTTATGTTTTGTGGCTATTTGACCGTTAGGACACCTGGTTCGCGGGAGCGCCCCAGGTGTTGCACGCCGCGACGGTGCCCGCCTGCCCGCCGCGGAGCATCCACGCGGCACTGCTGGCGCCCGAGCCGTGCGACTGCAGGTAGCCGGACTCCTGCTCGCCCGTCGTGTCGGATTGGCCCCCGGCCAGCCTCCGGAAGTTCTCCAGCTGGTTCGGCCAGGAGCTCCGCAACGTCACCGCGGCCAGGCAGTCGGCCTGCAGTTCGAGCCGCCGCGACCACGCCTCGTCGAAGACCTCCGAGCCCCGCTGGTCGGCGATCCCGCTGATCTCCTGGACGTGGTGGGCGTACTCGTGCGCGAGCGTGAACATCATCGGGAAGGCGTGCCAGTCCTCGATCAGCACGTTGACCACGCGACGCTCCGGACAGTAGATCCCCGCCCAGTCGTAGTCGTCGATCCCGCACGCGGCCTTGTCCCGGGCGGCGATCAGCCGCACTTCCCGTGGCCGCTCGTAGTCGAGGTCCGCCTGTGCCAGCGTGGCGGCCCACATCCGGTCCAGGCACGTCGAGAGCGCCCTCAGCGACGCCGCGGGGTCGGCGTCGACGTCGTCGGGCAGGGTGTCGCAGCGGGCGTCGATCGGGCCGGTCTCCTCGTAGAGGCCATGCGTGGCCGCCGCCGACCGCGGCGAACCCGGCGCGGTCCCGAGCAGGTCCTGGAGATCGCCGCTGAAATACGCCATCCCGCCGAGGATGACCGCGAAGGCGAGCACGGTCGGCAGCACCCGCCGGATCACTCCGGGCCGGCGCGGCTCCCACGCCTCCCCGTCACGCGCGCCGTTCACTCGTCCTCCAGGGCCTGTTTCGGGAGGGCCTTTCCGGCAGGGTCTATCACAGTCTGTCGGACGCCGTCTCGCCCAGCGCCGCCAGACCTTCGGCCAGTACGGCTCCCACGGCCCGCGCCAGCCACACCCGGGCGGTGTGGAGCGCCGACGGCTCCTCGTCCCCCTTCGGCAGCGCCGCCTCCCGCTCGAACGCGTCGTGGTAGGCCAGGGCCAGCCGCTCGGCGTAGGCCGCCCATCCGGGATCCCGGCTCGCCCGCCTGCCGTACACCTCGGCCAGCAGCCTGAGCACCGCCCTGTCCCATCGGCCGTCGAGCAGCTCGGGCCGGAACCTCCCGCCGACCCCCAGGTCCTCCGCCCAGCGCGGTACGGCAGCCGCCCGCATGTACGCATATTTCACGACAAATCCAGTGTTGCTCCACGTCCGCGGGGCGTCGGGCCACGGCGACACCCCCGTGACGGGGAAGGCCCCGGGAACCTGCCCGGCGAGCTCCGCGACGAGCTCCCCGGGCACGGCCACCGCGATCTCCAGGAACCCGTCCGCCCGCACCCGGACCTCCGCGATCCCCGGCAACGCCCGGAGCCGTGCCGCCATCTCGCCGGGCTCCCGCCGGCGGCGCAACGCGGCCGGGGAGACGTAGAGCGCCTCCTCTGCCCACGTCCCCTGCGGGATCGGCGGCAGGCCGAGGAGCTCTCCGAGCCGGCCGGGCGTCATGCCCGACAGCCTAGATCAGGGCGTGCGGATCGGCCGGGCCGTACTCGACGAGCCGGGACGAGTCGAGAAGCCCGCGGTCGTGGTCCCGGAGGCAGACGTAGCCGAACCGGTCGGCGGAGAAGACCTTGACCCCGTCCGTGCGGCACTGGCGCATGAGCACCTCGGCCCAGCCCTCGGAGACGTCGGCGAACCCGAGGCCGCGCAGGACCGTACGACGGGCCAGCAGGGTGGCTCCGGCGACCTCGGGAAGGTAGGCGTACTCGGCGGCGGGCTGTCGCAGCACGGTCGCGGTGACGTCGCGCAGATGGGCGTAGTGGGCGGCCTTGCCGACGATGTCGGCGGTGGTGAACAGGAAGGCCCTGCTGAGGTCGGTCAGATAGTGCGGGCCGTACAGGTCCTGGGCGTCCATGACGGCCACCAGGTCGCCCTGGCACAGGTCGAGGGCGTGGTTCAGCATGCCTCCGGTGGTGAGGCCGGGATCGGTCCGGCGGACCACGATCTCCACCCGGTCGGGCATCGCGGCGCGGGCCCGCCTCTCGGCGTCCTGCGCGTCGGTGAGGAGCACCAGCTGGACGACGCCCCTCTGCGGCGCGACCTGGGCCAGGGTGTGGTCGAGGTCGCCCCGGTCGATCATGATCACCGAGATGTTCAGGGTGGCACGGCCGCTGGGCAGGCCGATCGCGTCGAGAAGGTCGTCGATCTTGTTGGTCATCGTGCCGGCGGCGTAGGCCTGGCGCAGCGCCGCGTGCGCCCGGCGGTCGTCCTGCTCGGTGCCGATCGACGTGCCGCAGGCGGCCAGCTCGGCCATCAGCCAGGACTCGGTGCCCGGCGGGCAGTCCACCGCCACCGGCCAGCGGTAGGAGGTGAGCACGTCCGGATACGACAGGTGCGCGGGGAGCAGCTCCTCCAGGGTGAGCACCCGGTCGAACCGGTCTCCGGTCAGGGGCAGCGGGTTGTGCACGCGCGGCTGGACGGCGAAGGGCAGGATCCCCAGCGAGGGGGCCCTGCGCCCGGCCTCGGGCTCCCGGGAGGCCAGGGCGGCGCTCCACGGGCCCACGGACTTGGGCAGCGCGGTGACGATGTGCTCGAACAGCCTGGCGGCGGCCACGAAACGGTCCGCCTCCCCCTTGGTGTGCCAGAAGACCGTGCGGATACCCCGCTCGGCGCACCAGGACAGCAGGCCGCGCAGTCCCTCGCCCGGCCGGCTCAGCTCCTCGGCCCACGGCCCCTCGGTCACCGACTCGACCAGCAGCAGGTGCGGGACCTCCACGGCCAGAACCCGGGCGAAGTCCCGGGGCGTGAAGCCGATGGTCTGCCGCCACTCGTAGCGCAGCAGCGCCTCGGCGTGGGGTTCGGCGACCACGGCCACGGTCAGGTGCGGGCGGGTGTTCGGTCCGGTCGGGACGCGGAAGGGCTTGAGCTTGACCGACTTTCCGCCGACGACCCTGAACGAGGTCGTGGCCTGGAAGGACACCCCGGGGGCCGGCTTGTCGCCGCTCTTGCGCGGGACGGGCTGGCGCTCGGGGGCGACCGGGCGTTTGGCGGGCCTGGCGGCCCCGCGCAGGCCGCGCGCCAGCCGTACCGGGTTGCTCTTGCCCGTCTTGATCGCGTCACCGATCCGGGACCAGCGGGCCAGCTGCACCGAGGAGAGCTTCCATTTCGCCACCTCGGCCTGGTAGCGCTGCTCCGCGAGGTCCTTGCGGAGCTTCTCCTCGGTCGCGTTCGCGGCCGTCAGCCGCTCCTCCGTCTCGCTCAGCCGCTCCCTCACCGCACGCAGCTCATCGGCCGCACGCTCCGCGTCGGCGGTCCTCGCCTGCGCCTCGTCGAGCAGTCGAGCCAGTTCGGCAGCCCGCTCCGCATGGGCCATGGCCTCCCGCAACGCCTGCCGCGTGTTCTCGAGTTGCTCGCTCGCCACGTCGTCCTCCGTTTTCTAAGCCGGGCGAAAGGATACCCTTTGGTCTATCTCGACACAGAGGAGTCAGCACGGTGCAGTGGCCGACGTTCAATGTGAGACCGTACGTCTGCGGCGGCATCGGCCACCTCAACCAGGCCGTCCTGGAGACGCTGCGGAGGGCCGGACCTCGCGTCACCCCCGCGCTTCACGCGACGGGAGCGGCACTGTTCAGCTCCTCCCCGCTGCCGCCCTACCAACGCGACCCGCTGACCTGCGCGTTCGCCTGGGGGGAGCGCACCCCCACCGCGGTGGCACCGTGGATCACCGTGGCGGAGACCTTCGAGACGCCCGGCCTGATCGACGACGGGAAGCAGATCACGCTGCACGCCGGCGGGCTCGGCCTCGTGGACGTCTACTACCTGTTCAGGGGCGGAGCGGTCTACTTCTCCTCCCTGCTCGAACCGCTGCTGTCCCTCTCGCGCGGGCCCTACGAGATCAACTGGGACGCCTGGGCCTCGATCATCCAGTTGACCTTCCCTCTTCGCGACGACACCCCGTACGCGCAGGTCAAGCGGATGGGCGGATCGAGCGCGCTGATCTTCGACCGGGCGTCGGGCCGGATCTCGACCGAGCGGAGGCTGCCCCGGTGGCTGCGTGAGGAACCGTACGAGGCGGGCCGGACGGCCGGGGAGATCCTGGAGATCCTGCACGAGGTCTACAAGGAGTTCGACGGCCGGCCGCTGCTCGTGCCGGTCAGCGGCGGCTACGACTCACGGCTGCTGTGCTCGGTCGCGGTTGCGCGGGGCGCCGACGTGGAGTCGTGGACGACGAGCCCCGACGACGGCACCGACACCGACATCACCTTCGCCCGCGCGATAACCGCCGAGCTGGGCGTACGGCACCGCGTGATCGCCCAGGACGCCGCCTCCTACCCCGACGACGCCCTGGACGTGGCGCGGCGGCTGGAGTTCCTCACCCCGCACCACGCCTGGTACACCCCGTTCGCCCGCGAGGTGCACCGGGCCGGGCGGACCCTGGTCGACGGGCTGGCCGGGGGCCCGCTGCTGAAGAACTTCATGATCAGCGGGGCGGCGCTGGAGGCCTCCTCGCAGGCGGAGCGGAAGGCGGCGCTGCTCGGCTCCCTGACGCTGGGCGCCCCGTCCGTGCCGTTCCTGTCCGAGCGGGCCTCCGCCTGGATCTCCGACAGCGTCGAGGACGCCTTCGCCCAGTCGACCTCCATGTTCAACGGCCACCGGGCCGAGTTGCCGCTGTCGGTCCTGCACACCCGGACGGCCCGGGGCATCGCCCGCTCCCCGGTCAACCTGGTCGGCCCCGAGGTCTCGTTCGCGGCGCCCTTCATCCATCCCGACTTCTTCGACGCGGCGCTCTCGGTGGGCGTGGCCCGCAAGGACGGGGGCCGGTTCTACCGGGAGGTGCTGTACGCGGCCAATCCCCGCGTCGCCGCGCTGCCCTCCACGAACGTGGTCAAGCAGCCGCTCCAGCGGGTCCCGCTCCGCTCGGCCGCCGCTCCCGCCAGGGAGTACGGTCACCGGATGCTGACCCGCGTCGCCGGCGCCGTGCCGTCCCTGCTGTCGGAGCAGCTCCACCTGGTGATCGCCGAGGGGCCCGACGCCCTGGCGCGGTTCAACGGCTGGAACGACCGGTTCTGGGTGCGGAGCCTGGTGCTGTTCGGAGCCTGGCTGGGCGACTACGAGGACCGCCTCCCCGAGCTCACCCCTCCCTGGCTCTGACCCCTCCCGTCACCGGCGCGGCCCGCGCCGGTCGGCCGCGTCCCGGCCTCCCTCACACGGCCCCGCCTCCCGGTCGGCGCGCATGAGACGCGACGCCGGAAACCGGTCGTCCGGGCCGCCGCCAGACCCGGTGAGAAAAAGCTTTACCTTCGCGCGCCGCACGGGGAAGGCCGGGCCTTCGAGGGCCGTGGCCCGGGGCCGGGCGGGGTCCGGGCGGGCGCGCGTCCCGGGACGAAACGGGGCGCATGCCTCGCCGAAGCCCGTATCCACCGGCACTTCAGGTGGCACGCGCCCCGGACGGATCTTCGGACATCCTCCGAGGTCGCCGCCACGGCGCGTGACGTGTTTCGCAGAAAAGAACGGTAAGTATCAGGGCGATTACGCGGAGATGACGCGACGGATTGAATATTCCGTGCCGCGAAGAGGTTTAAGCCTGTTACGCAGGCTTCGAAGTTGGCATGCGGCTGGTAGTGTTCGGCCCAGAAAGCGCCACAACGGATGGCACCGAATTACAAATTCGGTCCGACCGAGGGGCACGGAGCTCGTAGGGATGACGGCTTCCCCAGGCGCGGTCACCAAATTTCATCAGCCGGGACACCCGGTGACTTCGTCCTGCCCTTTAATCACCGTGAGCGAGAACACGATGAACGCATCCCCCCTGCCCGAATCCGTTTCCGAGGACTTCGTCTCGGCGGACCCCCAGTGGTACAAGCGTGCGGTCTTCTACGAAGTGCTGGTCCGAGGGTTCAAGGACTCCAACGGAGACGGCACCGGAGACCTGCGCGGCCTGATCGAGAAACTGGACTACGTCCAGTGGCTCGGCGTCGACTGCCTGTGGCTGCTCCCCCTGTACGAGTCGCCGCTGCGTGACGGCGGCTACGACATCTCCGACTACATGAAGATCCTGCCGGACTTCGGCGATCTCGGAGACTTCGTGCAGCTGATCGAGTCGGCGCACCAGCGGGGCCTTCGCATCATCACCGACCTGGTGATGAACCACACGAGCGACAAGCATCCCTGGTTCCAGGCCTCGCGCCACGACCCCGAGGGCCCCTACGGGGACTTCTACGTCTGGGCCGACGAGCCGGGCGGGTATCCCGACGCGCCGATCATCTTCATCGGCGCCGAGGAGTCCAACTGGACCTACGACCCGGTCCGCAAGCAGTACTACTGGCACCGCTTCTTCCACCACCAGCCGGACCTGAACTACGACAACCCGGCGGTCCAGGAGGCCATGCTGGAGGTCCTGCGGTTCTGGCTGGACCTGGGCATCGACGGCTTCCGCCTGGACGCCGTGCCGTACCTCTTCGAGCGCGAGGGCACCGACTGCTCCGGCCTGCCGGAGACCCACGCCTACCTGCGGAAGGTCCGCAGCGAGGTCGACCGCCTCTACCCGGACCGAGTCCTGCTGGCCGAGGCCAACGGCTGGCCCGAGGACGTGGTGGAGTACTTCGGCGACCCGTCGGTCGGCGGCGACGAGTGCCACATGGCCTTCCACTTCCCGCTCATGCCCCGCATCTTCATGGCGGTACGGCGAGGCAGCCGCGAGCCGATCTCCGAGATCATGTCGCGGACGCCGAAGCTCCCCGAGACCGCCCAGTGGGGCATCTTCCTGCGCAACCACGACGAGCTGACCCTGGAGACGGTCACCGAAGAGGAGCGCGACTACATGCACGCCGAGTACGCCAAGGACCCGCGCATGCGGGCCTACCTCGGCATCCGGCGTCGCCTGGCCCCGCTGCTCGAAAACCACCGCGACCAGATCGAGCTGTTCACCGCCCTGCTCCTGTCGCTGCCCGGTTCGCCGGTCATGTACTACGGCGACGAGATCGGCATGGGCGACAACATCTGGCTGGAGGACCGCGACGCGGTCCGCACGCCGATGCAGTGGAGCCCCGACCGCAACGCCGGCTTCTCCCAGGCCGACCCCGGCCGCCTCTACCTGCCCGCGGTCATGGACCCGATCTACGGCTTCCAGGCGGTCAACGTGGAGGCGCAGCAGAGGAACCCCGCGTCGCTGCTCCACTTCACCAGGAACATGCTGGCGATCCGCCGGAGCCACCCCGTCTTCGGCACCGGCGCCTACAGCGAGCTGTGGTCCAGCAACCCGGCGGTGCTGACCTTCATCCGCGAGGAGGGGGACGACATCATGCTGTGCGTCAACAACATGTCGAAGTACCCGCAGCCGGTGGAGCTGGACCTGCGCCGCTTCATCGGCATGACGCCCGTCGAGGCCAGGGGCGGGGTGCCGTTCCCCCCCGTGGGCACCCTGCCGTACCTGCTGACCCTGCCGGGTCACGGCTTCTACTGGTTCTCCCTCAAGAACACGGACTGACCGCTTCCCCGCGTGTTCCGGGCCCGCCCAGGCCAGACCTGGGCGGGCCCGGACGCGTTGTGGCTCTCTCCTCAGGACGGTACGGGTACGGCCCTGCCGTACACCTCAAGCCCTCCCTGCCGCGCCACAGGCGGGCGCCGGGACTATCTGATGCCCGTCGGCGCCTGGGCGCGTGCCGCCCTGCTGGCCGGTATCAACGTCACCAGCAGGGCCGCCCCCACCGCGAGCAGCACCGCGGAGACGAGCGTCAGGGTCGACGGCGTGCGGCCGATGCCCGCGCCGACGCCGCTGGTGTAGCCCTGCAGGTCGATCAGGCCGCTGACCAGCGAGGCCCCGGCCGCGGTGCCCGCGACCACGCCCAGCACGGCGAGCAGGCCGGTACCGGTGACCAGGGTCGCGGCCACCTGCCGGGGGGTGAGGCCCATCGCCTTGAGCACCGCGAGGTCGAAGGCGTGGTCGCGCAGGCCGAGGGCGCTCGCCGTGAGCAGGTTGGCCAGCCCGAGCAGCGAGAGCACGGCGATCAGCGCCATGATCACCACGCGGATGACCGAGAGCCGTTCGGCCGGGTTGACCACCCGGTGCACCTCCAGGGCCTCGCCCGAGGCGGTCAGCAGCCGGGCCCGCACCGCGGCGGGATCGGCGCCGGGCCTGAGCACCAGGCTGTAGAACTGCGGCGGCACCGCGTCCTTGGCGGCGAGGCTGTCCAGGCCGAGGGAGAGCACCTGACCGTCCTGGTCGGGCTCCACCACCCGGCCCACGAGGTGCACGATCAGCGGTGTGCCGCCGACCGTCATGCGGACCCGATCGCCGATCTTGACGCCCAGCAGGTCGAGCAGCCCCTGCCCGGCGACGGCCTCGCCCCTGGCCGCGAACATCCGCCCCTCCACGACCGAGAAGGGGTACGGCTCGGCGGACGTGCCCAGCGCGCGGGCCAGCACGCTCCTGGTCTGCTCGGGCTCCAGGGCCGACACCTCGCTGCCCGGGTAGGCGGCCAGCACCTCCGGATCGGCCCTGGCGATCCGGGCCGCGTCCTCGGCGGGGAGCTTGTCCGGGCGGACGATGAGGGCCGCCGCCTGGCCGACCTGTTCCGGGTGACGCAGGAAGTCGTCCAGGGTGGCCCAGCACCCGAGGCCGATGGTGATCATCATCATCGGGATCGCGAGGCCGAAGATGCTCAGGAACGCGGGGACACGCCTGGTGAAGGCGTCGCGGGTGCCCAGGACGAGGGCGGGCGGCAGCCGTACCAGGAGGGCGACCCTGGCCATCCGCGACAGGTGGCCCCGGGGCGGCGCCGTGGAGGCCGCGGGGATGGGCGGGGTGCGGCCGCCGCGCCAGGCGGGCAGGGCCACCGCGATCAGGACCACCGCGGCGGTGCCGCCGGTGATCGCGAGCAGCGGGATCGGGGAGAGCGGCAGGATCGGCGTGCCGTACAGCACGAGCGAGGCGGCGACCTGGCCGCAGACGAGCCCGATGGCGATGCCCAGCAGCCCGAGCGCGCCGTGCTCGGCCATGAGCACGCCGAAGACCTGGCCCCGGGTGTAGCCGATGGACTTGAGGGTGGCGATGTCGCGGGTCTGGGCGAGCACCCGCCCGCCCACCGCGTTGGCGATGGCGAGCGCGGCGGCGACCAGCCCGGTGACGCCGAACAGCGCCAGCAGCAGTCCGAGAAGACGGTTGTCGAGCTCCATGGAGGCGCGGACCTCGCGCCAGGTGGACATCCGCTGGATCTCCTCGTCCAGCAGGGTGACGGCGCCGTGGACGACCGGCAGCGTGTCCTCGCCGTCGGCGAGACGCAGGCCGGTGACCGACTCGCTGCGGCCCAGGGCGGGCTCGACCCTGGCGAGGACCTCGGGCAGGGTCCAGGCCAGACCGGGCGTCCACTCGGGGTAGAACCCCTGATCCGCGGTGTCGGCCAGTCCGACCACGATGAGCGCGTGGGAGGCGCCGTTGAGCGCGGTGACGGTGAAGGGACCGCCCACCCGCAGATCGAGCGCCGTGGCGAAGGAGCGCTCGACGATCACGCCCTCGGTGTCGCCGGCGCGGAGCCACCGCCCCTCGCGGATCAGCGGCGCGGCCACCGAGGGTGGTTCGGCGGACGTCTCCCGCAGCGCCACGGACGACTTCCTGCCGTCCATCGTGAGCGTCACGGGCGCCGTCCGGTACGGCCCGGCCACCTGGGTCACACCCGGGAGCCGCGACAGCGCGGCCACGTCCGGGGCGTCCTTGGTGTGGATCCACACGTGCGCGCCCCTGGACTCCGTGAACAGCCCTCGCCACGGGTTGGTCCCGTCTTCCAGCAGGGTCGCCGAGGTGATCAGTGCCGTGACGATCCCCGCCACGGCCAGCAGCGTCAGCAGCGCCTGCACCTTCCGCGCCCTGAGGTCCGCCTGGATCCACCTCACGGAAGCCCGGACGGTGCTCACGCTAGCTCCTCAGCTCGACGACGTCGCCCGCGGTGGCCTTGGGGCGGCGGCGGGTCAGGCCGATGGCGCCGTCGTCGACGATCTGGCCGTCGAAGAGGGAGACCACCCGGTCGGCCAGGCCGGCCACCCGGGCGTCGTGGGTCACCAGGATGATGGTCTGGCCTTCGCGGTGGACGTCGCCGAGGAGGCGGAGGACGTCGCGGGTGTTGCGGCTGTCGAGGTTGCCGGTGGGCTCGTCCGCGAGCAGCAGGCTCGGCTGGTTGGCCAGCGCGCGGGCCAGCGCGACCCGCTGCTGCTCGCCGCCCGCGAGCTGGGAGGGCGCGGCGTCGGCGCGGTCGGTCAGGCCGAGCTCGCCGAGGAGGTACTGCCGCCGCTGGCGCGCCTCACGCGCGGAGGCGCCGGCCAGCAGCGCGGGCAGCTCGACGTTGTCGGCCACCGTCATGTTGGCGACCAGGTTGAAGAACTGGAAGACGAAGCCGACCTTCTTGCGGCGCAGCAGTGCCCAGGCGCTCTCGTTCAGGGTGTCGGCCCGCTGCCCGTCGAGCCAGATCTCGCCGCTGGTCCGGGCTTCGAGGCCGCCGAGCATGTGGACCAGGGTGGACTTGCCCGATCCGGACGGTCCCATGATCGCCACGAACTCCCCGGGCATCACCCGGAGATCGACTCCGCGCACCGCGGGGACCGGCACGGCGCCGTTCTGGTAGATCTTGACGAGATTGACGGTATCGACCACGGGGGAAGTCAACTCAGGTCCTCCTGGCAGCGCTCAAGCCAGTCGAGGTCGGCCTGCAGGTGGAGCATAGCCCCCTCGACGAGGAGGAGCGCGACCCGGTTCTCCGGATCGGTCCGCTCCACGAGCTCGTTCAGGTCGCGCATGAGCGTGAGGTAGTGGCGGCGCTGGCGGTTGATCAGCGCCATCCTGTCGGCGATGCCGGTCATCGGGGCCAGCACGAGCTTCATGAAGAACTCGTCACGGACCCGCGGCCCCTCCGTGGGCTCGTCCACCCACGTGTCGAGGAGCTCCCGGCCCGCGGCGGTCAGGTAGTAAACCTTCTTGTTCGGCCGGTTGGACTGTTCGACGTCCACGACCCGGACCAGCCCGTCCTTCTCCAGGCGGCCGAGCGTAACGTAGATCTGCCCGATGTTCGGTGACGGATAGGCGCTGCCGAAGACCTGTTCAAGCGCCTGTTTCAGCTCGTATCCGTGGGCAGGTTCTTTAGCGAGGAGCGCCAGCAGCAACAGCCGCACGCCCCACCTCCTCAGAGTGCTCGTTACCTGAGCGTTACGGGTCTATCCGTTGACGTTCATGTTATCGCTATGCATAACATGCATGCATCTACCTAACACGTATGTAACTACCTCGAAATCTGGAGGTCACAGTGCGCCGCCTCATCCCCCTCCTCCTCGCCGTGCTCGTGCCGGTGGGGTGCACGGGGGTGGGCGCGCAGGAGACCGAGAGGTTCGGGGGAACCGGCCCGTTCACCCTCGTGACCGGACGTGACACGACCGCCTACCTGCAGCCGTTGCTGGACAGGTGGAACCAGACCCATCCCGGGGAACGGGTCACCCTGCTCGAACTCCCCGAGGCGGCCGACGAACAACGCGCTCAGATGGTCGCCAACCTCCAGGCCAAGAGCGACCGCTACGACGTGCTCGGCCTGGACGTGGTCTGGACGGCGGAGTTCGCCGACGCGGGCTGGATCCTGCCACTGGAACGCGGAATGTTCCAGCTGGACCGGTTCCTGCCCCCGGTCGTCGACACGGCGGTCTACCGGGGCAAGCTCTGGGCCGTGCCGTACACCAGCAACGCCGGACTGCTCTACTACCGCAAGGATCTGCTCGCCAAGCAGGGCTTCAAGCCCCCCAAGACCTGGGAAGAGCTTCGCGAACAGGCCGGCGCGCTGCACGAGAAGTACGGCATCGGCGGCTACGCCGGGCAGTTCCTGGCCTACGAGGGGCTGACCGTCAACTTCGCCGAGGCCGTGCAGTCGGCGGGCGGGCAGATTCTCAGCCCGGACGGCACGCAGGTGACCATGGACGTGGCGAAGGCGAAGGCCGGCCTGGACTTCCTGGCCGGCGGGTTCCGGGAAGGCTGGATCCCGCCGGAGTCGCTCTCCTTCAAGGAGGAGGAGTCGCGGCTGGCCTTCCAGGAGGGCCGCCTGGCCTTCGCCCGCAACTGGCCGCACGCGTACGGCCCCGCCACCGAGTCGGCCGTCGCGGACAAGTTCGCGGTCACCCGGCTGCCCGGACTGAACGGTCCCGGCTCCAGCTCGCTGGGCGGCGTCAACCTCGCGCTCAGCGCCTACTCCAAGAAGCAGAAGTCGGCGGTCGAGTTCATCCGCTACTTCACCGGACTGGAGAACCAGCGGCGGGTTCTCACCGACGGCTCGTTCCCGCCCGTGTGGGCCGAGCTGTACGACGACCCCGCCCTGATCAAGCGTTTCCCCTATCTCCCCGTGCTCAAGCAGAGCATCCTCTCCGCTCGGCCGAGACCGGCCAGTGCCAACTACAACCAGGTGAGCCTGGTGATCGCCAGTGCGGTCTCCAACGCGCTCACCCCACCCTTCGAGGAGGCAAGCGACGACATCATCACCTCCATGAAAGGCCAGCTGAACGAGATCATCCGAGCTCAGTGACCCGGGGCGACCCTCCGGCGAGCCGTCATCCCTCCCCGATCTCGATTTCAGCCCTCCACGCTTTTTGTTTCGCTTCTCCCGAATCCCTTTTCTCCCGAATTTCGGGGCTTTGACAACCACAGGAGGTTTGTTCAGCATGCGCAAATCCATTGCCATGGCGACAACGGCCGGACTCGCACTCGCACTCGCCGCGTGCGGCGGCGGCGAGACGGCGGCGCCCGCGGCGCCGGCCACGAGCGGCAGCGCCTCCGCGCCCGCCGCGGCCAAGACCCTCGAAGGCGTGACGCTTGAGATCGCGGCCAAGTGGACGGGTGCCGAACAGACCAACTTCGAGCAGGTGCTCAAGGCCTTCGAGGCCAAGACGGGCGCCAAGGTCACCTACGCCTCCACCGGTGAGGACACCGGCGCCTACCTCGGCCCGCGCATCCAGGGCGGCAACCCGCCGGACGTCGCGATCCTGCCCCAGCCGGGCCTGGTCCAGCAGTACGCCGACCAGAAGGCGCTCAAGCCGCTGTCCGCCGAGGTGCAGAAGCAGCTCGACGACAACTACACCCCGTACTGGAAGGAGCTCGGCTCCGCCGACGGCCAGGTGTACGGCGTGCTGGTGAAGGCGGCGCACAAGTCGCTCATCTGGTACCGCGACCAGGCCTTCCAGGACGCCGGGGCGCAGCCGCCGGCCACCTGGGACGAGCTCATCACGACCGCCCAGACGATCGCGGACTCCGGCACCCCGCCGTTCTCCCTCTGCGGCGCGTCCGGCTGGACCCTGACCGACCTGTTCGAGAACGTCTACCTGTCCAGCGCGGGCCCGGAGAACTACACCAAGCTCTCCAAGCACGAGATCCCCTGGACCGACGCCAGCGTGACCACCGCGCTGGAGAAGATCGGCCAGCTCGTCGGCAAGAAGGAGTTCCTGCTCGGCGACGTCTCCGGCGCCCTGCAGACCGACTTCCCGACCTGCGTGACCCAGGTCTACGGCCAGGACAAGTCGGCGATGGTGATCGAGGCCGACTTCGTGGGCACCACGGCCGAGGAGTCCGGCGCGAAGCTCGGCGAGGAGGCCAAGTACTTCCCGTTCCCCAAGGCCGGTGACACCGAACCGGTCGTGCTGGGCGGCGACGTCGCGGTGGCCATGAAGGACTCCAAGGGCGCGATGGCGCTGCTGGAGTTCCTCGCCTCCAAGGAGGGCGGCGAGATCTGGGCCAAGCTCCCCGGCTACCTCTCCCCCAACCGCAACGTCTCGCCCGACAACTACCCGTCCGAGCTGACCAAGAAGCTCGCCGAGACGATCATCTCCGCCGGTGACGCGGTCCGCTACGACATGTCCGACCTCGCCCCCAGCGCCTTCGGCGGCACCGACGGCAAGGGCGAGTGGAAGCTCCTGCAGGACTTCGTGCGCGACCCGTCCGACATCAAGGGCATCCAGAGCAAGCTCGAGGACGAGGCCAAGAAGGCCTGGAAGTAAGGGGAGAGGCCGTGACCGATCGGTTAGACGGCCCGCAGGCGCCCGCTCCGGCACCGGAGACGGTGCCGGAGGCGGCCCCTGACAAGGCGAAGCCCGAACCCCCCAAGGGGGCCGGGAAAGCCGGGAAGGCCGGAAGGCTGGGCCCTCCCGCGACGATGGCGCTCTGGTTCCTGTTGCCGGGCGTGATCCTGCTCGGCGCGATGGTGATCTACCCGATCATCTACTCGATCTTCCGTAGCCTCTACGACTCCGCCGGGAACACCTTCGTCGGCGTCGACAACTACGCGGCGATCTTCAATGACTCCTCCACCCTGACCACGATCAGGAACAACCTGATCTGGGTCGCGGTGGCTCCCGCCCTGGTCACCGCGGTAGGCCTGGTCTTCGCGGTGCTGACCGAACGGATCCGCTGGGCGACCGCCTTCAAGCTGATCGTGTTCATGCCGATGGCCGTCTCCCTGATGGCCTCCGGCGTCATCTTCCGCCTGGTCTACGAGCAGGCGCCGGACCGGGGCGTGGCCAACGCCGTGATCACCTCGGTTCAGGACCTCTTCGGCTCCTCGGACGGCTACCCGGACGCCCGGCCCCGGGAGAACGACCAGTCTCCGGTCGCCGGTCAGCAGGGCGCGGTGGTGACCAAACAGCCCACGGGGCCCGGCGGCGCCGTGCTCCTCCCGCTGGTCGGCGTCAAGCCCGAGACCCTCGCCTCCGCGGCGACGGCGAAGGCGCCCCAGCAGGGTCCCGGCGAGCTGACCGGGACCGTGTGGGTGGACTTCACCCAGGGCGGCGGAGGCACCGTCAACCAGGTGGACCCCACGGAGAAGGGCCTGACGGGGGTGACGGTCGAGGCGGTGCAGAACGGCGCCGTCAAGGCCACCGCCACCACCGAGGCCGACGGAACCTTCCGCTTCACCGGGCTGGCTCCGGGCGACTACCTGGTACGGCTGCCGCAGTCGAACTTCCAGGCGGCCTTCAACGGGATCTCCTGGCTCGGCCCGACGCTGATCACCCCGGCGATCATCGGAGCCTTCATCTGGGTGTGGGCCGGATTCTCCATGGTGCTGATCGCGGCGGGGCTCTCCGCCATCCCGCGTGACGCGCTGGAGGCGGCCCGCATCGACGGGGCCACCGAGTGGCAGGTGTTCCGCAAGATCACCATTCCGCTGCTCGCGCCGGTGCTGCTCGTCGTGTTCGTCACAATGATCATCAATACGTTGAAGGTCTTCGACCTGGTCTTCGTCATCGCGCCGGGATCGGTGCAGCCGCAGGCCAACGTGATCGCGCTGGAGATGTGGCGGGTCTCGTTCGGCGGCGGAGGCGACCAGGGGCTGGGCAGCGCGCTGTCCATCTTCCTGCTGGTCCTCGTCCTGCCCTTCATGATCATCAACATCCGCCGGTTCAGGAGGGACAACCAGTGACGACCTCCACTCTCGGCGCCCCGCCGCGCAGCGCGTTGAGCCGGATCGTGGACAAGGTCGGCGGCGGCCTCGTCCAGGCGGTACTGGTGCTGATCGGCGTGTTCTGGCTGGTCCCCACTCTCGGCCTGTTCGTGGTCTCGCTCCGCGAGGAGACGGCCAACAACTCCACCGGCTGGTGGACGGCGTTCACCAAGCCGGCCGAGTGGACCATCAAGAACTACGCCGACCTGCTGGCCACCGGGTTCACCGCGTCGTTCTGGAACACCGTGCTCATCACGGTGCCCACGACCCTCCTGGTGATCGGCATCGCGGCCATGGCCGCCTACGCGTTCGCCTGGATGGAGTTTCCCGGCAGGGACGCGCTGTTCCTGGTGGTGATCGGCCTGCTGGTGGTGCCGATCCAGATCGCGCTGATCCCGATCGCGAAGCTCTACGGCTCGATCGGGATCTTCGGCTCCATCGCCGGCGTGGTGCTCTTCCACGTCGCCTTCGGACTCCCCTTCGCCATCTTCCTGCTGCGCAACTTCTTCGCGGGCATTCCACGCTCGCTGCTCGAAGCCGCGCGCATGGACGGCGCGGGTGAGTGGAAGATCTTCTCGACCGTGGTGTTCCCGCTGGCCAAGCCGGCGGTCGCCTCGCTCGGCATCTTCCAGTTCCTCTGGGTCTGGAACGACCTGCTCGTCTCCCTGGTCTTCGCCAACACCGAGAACCAGCCGATGACCAAGGCCCTGCAGTCCCAGATGCGGCAGTTCGGGACCAACGTCGACATCCTCGCGCCCGGTGCCTTCCTGTCGCTGATCATCCCGCTGATTCTGTTCTTCGCCTTCCAGCGATACTTCGTGCAGGGCATGATGGCGGGCTCGGTGAAATAAAGGGGCAGGTCCGGTGCGGAGTTCGCTGTTCGCCGATTTGCGGCGCACGCCGTACCGGACCTCAAACCTCGATAGGGTTTTCCGCATGGCTGCGCGTCCTTTGAATGAAATCGTGGAAGCCGGGTGGGCCACGGCCCTCGAACCCGTCGCTGCAAAAATCGCTGAGATGGGCGATTTCCTCCGCAAGGAGGTGGCGGAAGGCAGGCAGTACCTTCCGTCGGGAGACAACGTGCTCCGTGCCTTCCAACAGCCCTTCGACCAGGTCAAGGTGCTGGTCGTCGGCCAGGATCCCTATCCCACGCCGGGGCATCCGATCGGCCTGAGTTTCTCCGTGGCCGCGGATGTGCGCCCGATTCCGGGGAGTCTGCGCAACATCTACAAGGAGCTCACCGAGGACCTCGGCCTGCCGATGCCGAGCAATGGCGATCTGACCCCGTGGACCGAGCAGGGCGTGCTGCTGCTCAACAGGGTCCTCACCGTCATGCCGGGCAAGCCCGCCTCGCATCGGGGCAAGGGCTGGGAAGAGGTCACCGAGCAGGCCATGAAGGCCCTGGTCGCGCGCGACAAGCCGATGGTGGCGATCCTGTGGGGGCGCGACGCCCGCAACCTGCGCCCGATGCTCGGCGATGTCCCGGCCGTCGAGTCGGCCCACCCGAGCCCCCTGTCGGCCCGCAGCGGCTTCTTCGGATCCCGCCCGTTCAGCCGCGCCAACGACCTTCTCCAGCAGCAGGGCGCAACACCGGTGGAGTGGAAGCTCCCTTAGGCGATCGCACCCCACAAGGGCACTAGGATTTACACCATGAGTGATGAATCGGGCACTGAACGCTATCTACGTCTGACTGTCGAGCTTACCGTGGAGGTGCAGGACATCGCGGGCCTGCAGGCTGCCGCGCTCAAGGAGATCAACCACCCGGACGCCGATCTGGACGACGACGAGCGCAAGGAGCAGGCGGAGATGGTCTCCGCCGACGACACCGGAGCCACGGCGCTGCAGTGGCTGATCGAGCCTGACCACGTCCTGGGCCTGATCGAGCACGTTGAGCAGATCGAGCCCCGCGAGGCCGTGCTGGGCGTCGAGCCCTCCGACGGCCCCTCGGACGAGGATGAGGACGAGGAGCACGACCACGACCACGGCGCCGTCGGCCACAAGCACTGAAATCGCTTGTTGACCATGGAGTCGTCCTCGAAGCTCCAGAGCTGACCCCGCGGGCATCCGGCCCGTCAGCTCTGGTGCTTCCGGGGGTCTCCCTCAGCGGGTGAGGACGTCCTCGCGACGGGCGACGCAGGAGTCACGCCCGCGCCTCAGCTCTCCGCAGCGGGCGGCCAGGCCGTTCACCGTGGCTCCCACCCACTCGGCGACGTCGCCGACGGCCTCGCCGGTGCGGGCGATCCGCTGATGCTTGATCGCATCGGTGACGATGTTGTCGAAGAACATGTCGGCGAACCATCGGGTGTCCACCTCGGGAAGTTCCGGGTTGACGTGCACGCCGATGTCGACGAGCTCCCTGGCGAAGGCGTCCAGGAGCCGCTGGGCCTGCCAGGCCGCCTCGTCCGCGTCGCGCAGATGGCCGTGCTCCATCATGTCCGCGATGCCGCCACCGCCGGCGAGCATGTCCCAGGTGGAGGCGCCTCGCGCACCGCCGAGGCAGCGCAGGACCTGGCCGACCGCGTGGGCGGCGGCGACTCCGGCGCGGTGGGCCTCCTCGTGCTCCCGGAGGTCGGCGTCGGTGTCGGCGAGCTGCCTGCCGATCTCGGCCAGCTCGCGGCCCCGGGGGTCGTCCGACTCCACCAGCAGGCGTTCCTTGCGTTCGAGCAGTGCGGCGAACTCCTCGCGAGCCGGCCCGACCTCGGCCAGGGCCTCCTCCACGGCCGCCCGGTCGGCGTTCAGCCATTCGAGGCGCGTTCGCTGCCCGTGCAGGCGCTGCCGTACGGCCAGCGCCTGGGCCCGTTCCCTGGCGAGCTTCTCCTCCTTGGATCCGGTGAGCCCGGACAGGAACGCCGAGAAACCGCCCTCCAGCCGGGAGACGTCCCGCTCCTCCCTCGCGAGCTCGGCTTCGAGCTCGCCGAGGAGCCGCCCGACCTCGTCGAGCTGGACGTCCACCGCCTGACGCTGCCTGGTCAGTTGTTCCAGCCGTCGCACTCGCCCGCGGACGACGAATACGTCATCGTCGATGCTGTCAAAGGAGGTCACATCTTCTGCGACGTGCGACGGGAGTGAATTGTTCCGGCCGGGCGCCATCGGTCCTCACGCTCGTGTTCTCGTCCGAGCGGGCCCCGGCCGTTCGCCGGTCAGTCCATCGAGACCAGGGGCCGGGGGTAACCGGCGACGGCCACCGGCGACCGCCAGGGCTCGTGGATCGTCCTCGCCGGCATCGACCCCAGCTCGGGCACGTATCGCCGGACGTAGTCGCCGTCCGGGTCGAACCTCCTGGCCTGCCGGAGGTGGTTGACCGTCTGGTTGGGGCGGGTGTTGTTGCCCGTCCCCGCCATCCACTGCCAGTTGCCGTAGTTGTTGGCGACGTCGGCGTCGAGCAGCAGCTCGAAGAAATGGTCGGCCCCCACCCGCCAGTCGACGTGGAGCCGCCTGACCAGGAAGGACGACACGATCATGCGGGCCCGGTTGTGCATCCAGTTCTCGGCGAGCAGCTGCCGCATGCCCGCGTCCACGATCGGGACCCCGGTCATGCCCTCCTTCCACGCCTGCGCGGCGCCGGAGTCGGCGCGCCACTCGTGGCCCCGCGGGCGGTAGTCGTCCCGGTTGATGCGGGGGAAGGCCGCCGTCACCTGGTGGAAGAAGTCCCGCCAGCACAGCTGCCTGACGAAGTCGCCGCCCCCCGCGGCCCCCGTCTCCAGCTCCAGGGGCGACAGGCAGCCGAAGTGCAGGTACGGGCTCAGCCGGGAGGTGCGGTTTCCCGCGAGGTCGTCGTGACCGTCGGCGTAGTCCGCCACGCCATGCTTCAGCCACCGCCTCATGCGCTCTCTCGCCGCTGTCTCGCCGCCCTCGAACAGCGCCGACGGCCGGTGACCCGGCTCGGGCGGCGAGCCCGCGTCCAGCTCGGGAACGCTCACCGTGCCGGGAACCTTCGACAGCTCCCGGCGCGGATGGGCGCTCCAGGCCCGCCAGTAGGGCGTGAAGACGCGGTAGTGGTCACCGCCGCCCGAAGGTCTGAGCGCGTCGGGCGCGACGATCGTCACGCCGGGGAACCCGCGGAACTCCGTCCGGTTCCGGTCGCATTCGGCGGCCAGCCGCCGCTGCCTGCTCCGCGCGAGCGCGCTGACGTCCAGAGCGGTGTAGACGGCCCGGGCCGAGAGCATCCGTGCCAGCCGTACCGTCTCCGTGACCGTGTCGCCCCGGCGGATCACGAGTTCGCCGCCCAAGCCCCGAAGCGACCGGCGCAGGTCGGCGAGACACTCGGCCAGGAACCCCTCGCGGTGCCCCGTGGGAAGGGCCGGGTCCAGCACGAACAGCGGGACCACCTGGCGCGCGTTCTCACACGCGGCGGCGAGGGCCGGGTGGTCGTGCGTCCGGAGATCACGATTGAACAGGACGACGATGATGTCCATCACGACCTTCCCTTCGGGCGTCACGGCCTCAGCGGTTGCCTCTCACCAGGAGATGTTCCCGTTGGCGCGTTCCGCCGCCGTGGTTGCATCCGCCGGGGACCGCCGTTCGAAGGAACGTCCGGGGAGCGACCACCCGAATCGCCTGGCAGCCTGGTAGGGCGATCACAGGCATGAAACAGCCGAGAATGAGATGAGATGGACGAGCAGCGACAGGTCACCGCCGAGGAGGAAACGGGCTACGGCATCGGAGCCGTCGCACGGCGGCTCGGCGTGCCCGCTCCCACGCTGCGGACCTGGAACCTGCGCTACGGCATCGGCCCGAGTCGCCGCAGCCCGGGGGGACATCGCCGCTACGACCTGGGTGACCTGCGGCGTCTTGAGGAGATGAACCGGCTCATCCGGACGGGCGTACCCGCCGCCGACGCGGCGCGGGAGGTCCTGAGAAGCGGGGCCCCGCCGGCCGTCCCCCTCCAGGACCCCCATGGCGAACCCCCTTCCGCCGCGTCGGAACCGCGTTCCGAGATCCCCACGGTGGCGATGCTGACGCGAGCGGCGATCATGCTGGACAGCCGGCTCGTGTCCGACTGGATCGGCGTGGCACTGGCCAGGCGGGGGATCGTGTGGACGTGGGAGGAGCTGGTGCTCCCCGTTTTCGAGATGATCTGCAGGCGCCAGGCCGAGACCGGCGCGAGCATCGAGGTCGAGCACCTGTTCTCCGAGCGGGTGCTGGCATCCCTGAGCCGGCTGATCGAACGCCCCGCCCGGCCGGTCAACGTCCGGCCGGTGCTTCTCACCTGCTCCGAGGAGGAGCAGCACACCCTGCCGATCTACGCCCTGGCCGCCGCGCTGACCGTCGACCACCACGTGGAGACGCGGATGCTGGGCGCGCGGACCCCCCACGCGGCCCTGGCGGACGCGATGCGCCGCCTCGGGCCGTCCGCGGTCTTCGTCTGGTCCCAGGCGCCCGCGACCGGTGATCCGGCGCCGCTCGCGTCACTGCCCCTGCTCCGCCCGGCGAGCCACGTCATCGTCGGCGGCCCGGGATGGTGGGACGAGCTTCCTCCGCAGGTCACCCGCGTCACGTCGTTCCGCGACGCGCTCACCCGGATCGGCGCCGCGCTCCGCTGACCGTCCCGGCACGGCGCCGCGGCCCCGCTCCTCCCTGACCTATCAGGCCGTTTCGCCCCTCCTCACCGGCGGATCACCGTTCACGCTTCACCACGCGGGCCGTCATCGTTTCGCCATGTCCTCTCCCAGGGGTTGCGATCACGAAGGTGGATGAGTATGAATAAGTTTTGAGTAGGTTTTCTCGGCAAGAGGAGTTGCCATGACAGACACCCTGAACATCCGGCTCGCCGAGGGCGACGAGGCCGCGCTGGTCGAGTGCTTCCGCACGCATGGGTCACTGATCCGCTCCTACCTGCGGCGATTCGTCCCTCCGCAGGATGTCGAGGACCTGCAGCAGATCGTGTTCGCGGAGGTCTGGCGATGCCGGCACCGCTTCGACCCGGCCCGCAACCTCCCGGCGTGGCTGCTCGGCATCGCGCACAACCGGGCGGTCGACCAGTTGCGGATGCGGACGCCGCGGACGGTCCCGCTGGACGTGGTGGCCGATCCGGCCGGTGCGGACGGCCGCGCCCACGGTGACGGCATGGCCGACCGCGACCAGGTCCAGCGGGCGCTGGCCGAACTGCCCGCCCCGCAGCGCCAGGCGATCGAGCTGGCCTACTACGGCGAGCTGACGCAGCGGGAGATCTCCGAGAGGCTGAGCGTGCCGCTCGGCACCATCAAGGCGCGTACGGCCCGCGGCCTGCGCCGCCTGTCGAACATCATCACCCCGATCGCGGCCTGATCGGGACGAGCCGAACCGGGGTAGTGATCCGGACAGACGACGGGAGCGAGACGGGCAACACGATTGACATGGGTGAAGCGGGTGGCACGAGCGAAACCGGAGAGATGAGTGGTGTGAGCGGCATGAGCGGAACGAGTGACGTCACCGGGGCCGTCCGGCCCAGGGTCGCGGTGTCCAGCTGCCTGATGGGCGAGCTGGTGCGCTTCAACGGTGGCCACAGCCGCGACCGGTTCCTCAGCGGGGAGCTCGCCCCTCACGTCGACTGGGTGCACGTCTGCCCGGAGATGGAGATCGGCCTCGGCACCCCGCGCGAGACCCTCCGCCTCGAACGCTCCCCCGAAGGACCGCGCCTGGTGACCAGGAAGACCCGGGTGGACCTCACCGACCGGATGGCGGCCCTGTCCGCCGAGCGGGCGCGCACCCTCGACGTGGACGGCTACGTCTTCAAGTCCAAAAGCCCCAGCTGCGGGGTGCACGGCATCCCCGTCTACGAGGGAGACACGGCCGTGGACCGCAAGGGCCGGGGCGTGTTCGCGGCCAGGATCCTCGACGCCCACCCGCTGCTGCCGGTGGAGGACGAGGGGCGCCTGAACGACGCGCTGCTCCGCGAGACCTTCGTAGAACGGATCTTCGCGCACGCCCGGTTGCGGGCGCTGCTGGAGAGCGACTGGCGGGCGCGCGACCTGGTCTCCTTCCACTCGCGGCACAAGATGCAGATGCTGGCCCACGACCCCGTCGCCTACGGCGAGGCCGGCCGCGTCGTGGCCCAGGCGGGCGTGCGCCCCCGCGAGGAGCTGGCCGCCGACTACGCCCACGTGTTCGGTACGGCCTTCGCCACGAAGGCCACCATCGGCCGCAACGTCAACGTCCTGCAGCACTGCATGGGCATGATGAGCGACGCGCTCGACCCGGCCAGGCGGGCCGACCTGGCGGAGGTCATCGCCTCCTACCGGGCCGGCCGGGTCGCCCTCAGCGTGCCGGCGACCCTGCTCCGCCACCACGCGCGAGGCGAGGCCGCGGAGTACGTACGGGATCAGACCTACTTCTCCCCGTACCCGGAAGAACTCCGCCTACGGAACCACGTTCCCGCGTAAGTGGCCGGTCGGCCAGGGGACCTACCCGAGGACCACGTCCCCGCCTGAGCCGCCGGACCGCGTCTCCGGGAGAGCCGCCGGACCACGTTTCTCGCGAGCCGCCGGCCCAGCGGGCGGCATCCACCGGTGCGCGTCCCCGGCCCGCGCCCCCGGTGCGCGTCAGTTCGCCTTCAGGATCGCGAGGGAGCGGGCGGGCAGGGACAGCTCCTCCTCGTCCACCGTCGTCCTCGGGTCGGAGGCGAGCAGGATCTGGCCGGGCGTGAGCCGTACCGTGATCGGGATCGGACCGAGGTTGGCGGCGACGCGGAACGCCCCCCGGTGGACGACCAGCCAGGTCTCACCGTGATCGACCTGGACCCGGTCGAGCCTCGGGTCCGACAGGTCGGGGTGGGCGCGACGCAGCGCGATCAAGGCCCGGTACCAGTCGAGATGGGCCCGGTGGGCGTCATGGTCGAGCTCGCTCCAGTCGAGCTTGGACCGCAGGAAGGTCAGCTCCTCACCGGGGTCGGGGGCCTTTTCCGCCCAGTCGTCGTAACCGAACCCGACGAACTCCCGCCGCCGCCGGTCGGCCTCCCCCTCGCGGAGCTGCGGCTCGACGTGGTCGGTGAAGAACAGGAACGGCGTGCGCGCCCCCCATTCCTCCCCCATGAACAGCATGGGGGTGAACGGCGAGGTCAGCAGGAGCCCCGCGGCCAGCCTCAGCGCGTCGGGCGCGAGCCGGTCGCCCTCGGCCCGGTTGCCGATCTGGTCGTGGTTCTGCGCGCAGCAGACGAAGCGGTAGCCGGGCACGTGGCTCGCCGGCCGGCCGTGGGAGCGGTGGCGGAAGGTCGAGTAGGTCCCGTCGTGGAAGTATCCCCGGGTCAGCACCTTGGCCAGGGCCCCGGCGAAGTCGGCGTAGTAGCCGTGCCGCTCACCGCTCACCGCCACGTGCAGGGCGTGGTGGACGTCGTCGTTCCAGGAGGCGGCCAGGCCGTACCCGCCGGCCTCGCGCGGGGCCATCAGCCGGGGATCGTTGAGGTCGGACTCGGCGATGAGCGTCAGCGGCCTGCCCACGGCCGCCGACAGCGCCTCGACCTCGACGGCCAGTTCCTCCAGCAGGTGTACGGCCCGCTTGTCGTGCAGCGCGTGCACGGCGTCCAGCCGCAGGCCGTCGATGTGGTAGTCGCGCAGCCACTGCAGCGCGTTGCCGATGAAGTAGCCGCGCACCTCGTCGGAGCCGGGGCCGTCCAGGTTGACCGCCTGGCCCCAGAAGGAGGAGGCGGAGGAGTGGAAGTACGGGCCGAAGGGCGCCAGGAAGTTGCCGGACGGGCCGAGGTGGTTGTAGACGACGTCCAGGATCACGCCGAGCCCCTGCCGGTGGCAGGCGTCCACGAAGCGTTTGAGCCCGTCGGGGCCGCCGTAGTTCTCGGTGACGGCCCACAGGTCCACCCCGTCGTACCCCCAGTTGCGCTCCCCCGGCACCGGGGGCACCGGCATGATCTCGACGAAGTCGACGCCGAGCTCCGCCAGGTGCTCAAGCTTGCCGATGGCCGCCTCGAAGGTGCCCTCGGGGGTGAAGGTGCCGATGTGCAGCTCGTAGATGACCGCCCCGGCCAGGCCCCGCCCCCGCCAGAGGTCGTCGCTCCACTCGAACCGGTCGTGCTCGTAGACCCGGCTCGGCCCGAAGATCCCCTCCGGCTGCCATCGGGTGCGGGGATCCGGCAGTGCCTCACCGCCGTCCAGCCGGAAGCGGTAGTCGGTCCCGTGCCCGGCCCCGGGCACCTCCACCGACCACCAGCCCGCCGATCCCGCCGACATCGAGTAGCGGACCCCTTCGATCTCCACATCGACCGCCGTCGCGTGCGGAGCCCAGACCTCGAACATCGGCTAGTGCCTTTCCAGGAGTGCCACGGGATGAACGGACAGCAGATGCGCCAGGGGGATCCTGCCGGTATGCTCGGCCCCGGACAGCAGGTCCCGCCACCTTCCGTGCGGCAGCGTGAGCGTGTGGTTTCCCCAGCCTCCGCGCCGCTCCAGCCCGACCGGCAGCCGGGTGGCCACCGTCACGGCCCGGTCCCCGCGCGCGAAGGCGACGGCGTGCTCGTCGGCCTCCAGCGGGAGGTACGGCGCGGCCGGATCCAGCCGCCGGCGCAGGTTCAGCGCCCGGGTGGTGACCATCAGTTTGGCCTCGTCCCACGACAGATCGCCGGTCTTGCCCGCGTCCCGCGGCAGGCCGGCGGCCTTGGCCCCGTCCCACGACGGTCCGGGGGCGATTCCACCGGTGGCGACACCGCCGCCGGCACCGGCGAGCATCCGGCGGCGCAGGTCGAAGTCGACCGGGCGGCGGTTGTCCGGATCCACCAGGGAGAAGTCGGTGATCTCGTTGCCCCAGTACAGGTCGGGCACGCCCGGCAGCATGAGCTGGACGAGCTTCTGCCCCAGGGAGTTGGCCCGGGCGTACGGACTGATCCTGTCGGCGAACTCCGCGATCGACGCGCCGCACTCGCCGACGGCCCGGGTGACGAAGTCGCGGACACCCGCCTCGTAGGCGGGGTCGGGGGCCGCCCAGGAGATCGAGGTCTTCGCCTCGCGAGCCGCCTTGAACAGGTAGTCGAAGAACCTGTCCTGGCTGATCGGCCAGGCCGCCATCAGGTTCTGCCAGGCCAGATAGTCGAGCGCCGGGTCGAAGGAGACCTTCGAGGACCACTCCCCCACCGCCGCCGCCCACTCCTCGGGCAGTTCCGACAGCACGGCCAGCCTGGCCCGCACATCCTCGGAACGCTTGGTGTCGTGCGTGGACAGCGTGGTCATCGTGCCGGGCGACATCTCCATGCAGAACGTGTGGAAGTCGCCCACGGGCTCCCCGAACCGGTCCGGCTCCCCGCCCACCTCGTTCAGGCAGGCCAGCGGGTACCACCGGTAGAGCGCGGTGTCCTCCACCCCCTTGGCCATCACCGGCCCGCAGGTCTGCTGGAAGCGGGTGACCGCCTCCGCCGGGCCGTACAGCACCCTGTCCACGACCTCCGCGACCGGAGCGCCCTCGGGCAGCCGGTCGGCGGCGAGCCGCCCGGCCGTCTCGACGATCCTGGCCGAGACCTCGGGCACCGGCTCTCCCGGCACCGCGTAGGCCCGGTAGACGGGCATCGCGGCGATCAGCTCCACCAGCGCCCGGCGGTCGGAGCCGACGACGGCGTGCAGCCGGTCGATCTCCGAGGTGAAGAACAGGTCGAGGACCTCGGCCTTGGACTCCTGGACCACCGCGGCGTAGTCGGAGGACACGCCGGTGTGCGCCACGAACAGCTCCACCAGCCGTTCCTTGCTCGCCGGGTCCACGAACAGCCCGGTTATCCGGTTGAGCACCTCGTAGCCGGTCGTGCCGTCGCAGTCCCAGTCTTCCGGCAGCTGCTCCGACCCGATCAGGATCTTCTCCACCACGGTCCACACGCCCGAGGCTGCGCGGAGCCGGGACAGGTAGCCGCGCGGCTCCGCCAGCCCGTCGGGGTGGTCCACCCGGAGCCCCTGAACGATCCCCTCCCTGACCAGGGAGAGCACGACGGCGTGCGTGGCGTCGAAGACCTCCGGGTCCTCCACCCGCAGCCCGATCAGCGAGGACACGTCGAAGAACCGCCGGTAGCCGGGCCCCTCACGCCAGTCGACCAGCCGGTAGTGCGTGTCGGGCAGGGGGAACTCGTGATCGTGGTAGCGCAGCACGTCGCCGTCCGCCACCGGCTCGCCGACGTCCCCGAGGACCGGCATGTTCAGCCTGCCGTCCGCCCAGTCGATGTCGAACCAGGAGGCGTACGGCGAGGCCGGACCGTCCTTGAGGACCGACCAGAGCTGCGCGTTGCCCGACTCCGGCACCGGGACCGTCATGTGGTTGGGCACGATGTCCGCGACGATCCCGATCCCGTGCTCGGCCAGCGTCGCCGACAGCTCCCGCAGCCCCTTGATCCCGCCGAACTCCGCCCTGACCCTGGAGTGGTCGGTCACGTCGTAGCCGTGCCTGGACTCGGAATCGGCCTGCAGGAGCGGCGACAGGTAGACGTGGCTGACCCCCAGGTCCCGCAGGTAGGGGGCGAGCTCGGACACCTGCGCGAACCCGAAGTCGGGGGTCAGCTGGATCCGGTAGGTCGAGATCGGCGCCGGGCGGGCAGGCGCCCGCTCCTCGAAGGGCTCGGAGAAGAGCTCAGACACGACGCAACACCCTTACCGAACGGCCGACCACCGGCACGCTCTCTCCCGCCCTGCAGATCCGGGTGTCGACCGTGATCGGCATCGCCGTGTCGATCTCCATTAGCCACATCTCGCCGTAGTCCTTGGGAATCGTGAACGTGATGACATCGTGGTGCGCGTTGAACAGCAGCAGGAACGAGTCGTCGGTGATCTGCCGTCCCCGGCGGTCCGGCTCGGTGATCGCCTCACCGTTCAGGAAGACCGCCAGCGACTTGGCGTAACCCACGTTCCAGTCCGCGTCGGTCATCTTCTCCCCTCTCGGGGTGAACCATGCGATGTCGCTGAGGTTGTCCTCCGAACCGCGCACCGGACGGCCGTAGAAGAACCTGCGCCGCCGGAAGACGGGGTGGTCGGCGCGGAGCTTGGCCAGCCGCCGGGTGAACTCCAGCAGCAGCCAGTTCTCCCGGACGTCCGACCAGTCCACCCAGCTCAGCTCGTTGTCCTGGCAGTAGACGTTGTTGTTGCCCTGCTGCGTGCGGCCCAGCTCGTCGCCGTGGGAGATCATCGGCACGCCCTGGGACAGGAACAGCGTGGTCAGGAAGTTGCGCTTCTGCTGCTCGCGCAGTGACTCGACCGCCAGCGAGGCGGGTCCCTCGGCCCCGCAGTTCCATGACCGGTTGTCGTCGGTGCCGTCGCGGTTGTTCTCCCCGTTGGCCTCGTTGTGCTTGCCGTTGTAGGAGACGAGGTCCTGGAGGGTGAACCCGTCGTGACAGGTCACGAAGTTGATCGAGGCGGCCGGGCGGCGGCTGTCGTCCTGGTAGAGGTCGCTGGAGCCGGTCAGCCGGGAGGCGAACTCCGGCAGGGAGGCGGGCTCACCCCGCCACAGGTCGCGGATCGTGTCGCGGTACATGCCGTTCCACTCGGTCCACCGGGCGGGGAAGTTGCCCACCTGGTAGCCGCCGGGACCCACGTCCCACGGCTCGGCGATCAGCTTGACCTGCGACAGCACCGGATCCTGCTGGACCAGGTCGAAGAAGGCGCTCAACCGGTCCACCTCGTGCAGCTCCCGCGCCAGTGTCGCGGCCAGGTCGAACCTGAACCCGTCCACGTGCATCTCGATGACCCAGTAGCGGAGCGAATCCATGATCATCTGAAGCACGTGCGGGGAGCGCATGAACAGGCTGTTGCCGGTCCCCGTGGTGTCCATGTAGTAGCGCTTGTCGTTCTCGACCAGGCGGTAGTAGTCGGCGTTGTCGATCCCCCGCATGCTCAGCGTCGGACCGAGGTGGTTGCCCTCGGCGGTGTGGTTGTAGACCACGTCGAGGATGACCTCGATGTTCGCCTCGTGCAGCGCCTTCACCATGGCCTTGAACTCCAGCACCTGCCCGCCGCGCTGGCCGGTGCTCGAATAGGCGTTGTGCGGGGCGAAGAACCCGATGCTGTTGTAGCCCCAGTAGTTCGTCAGCTCCCGTTCGGCGAGGACGTGGTCGGTGACGAACTGGTGCACCGGCATGAGCTCGATCGCCGTCACCCCGAGCGAGGTGAGGTGATCGATGATCTCCGGATGGCCGATCGCCGCGTAGGTGCCTCGGATCCGTTCGGGAATCTTCGGATGGTTGATCGTCAGGCCCTTGACGTGCGCTTCGTAGATCACCGTGTTGTGGTACGGCGTGCTGGGCGGGCGGTCGTGCCCCCACCCGAAGAACGGGTTGATCACGATGGAGCGGGGCACGAACGGGGCCGAGTCGGCGTCGTTACGACTGTCCGGCTGGCCGAAGCGGTAGCCGTACACCGCCTCGTCCCACTTCACATCCCCCTCCACCGCCTTGGCGTAGGGGTCGAGCAGGAGCTTGCTGGGATTGCACCGCTGCCCGCGCGACGGGTCGTACGGGCCGTGCACGCGGTAGCCGTACCGCTGCCCGGGGCCGATGCCCGGCAGATACCCATGCCAGACGTAACCCTCACACTCGGTGAAGGTGACCCTGGTCTCCTGGTTGTCGTCGTCGAACAGACACAGCTCGACGCGTTCCGCGGCCTCGGTAAAGAGCGCGAAGTTGGTTCCCGCGCCGTCGTAGGTCGCCCCCAGAGGGTAGGGGTCACCCGGCCAGATCTCGATCATTGCACCGCCCTTCAGCGGTGGACAAATATGCCCCATGTTTTCCCAGCCATGCACACATTCCTACTCCTGTCACGGTGAACTCAGACTCAAGGAATGACATGCCTTTATTCGCGGCGTGCTCGTAAGGGGGGTGGGGATACCCCTAACCGGCACGGCTCACATGAAACTCGGCTCACATGAAAATCAGCCAGAGCACGGAGTGCGGGCTCGTACACGCGCAGCCCGGCCTCGCCGACGAAGGCCTCGGCCGCCCGCAGGTGGGCCGGGGCCCGCTCGTCGCCGTCCAGCAGGGCCAGCCGCGCCAGGCACAGGTCGGTCACCGACCAGCCCAGTAACCGGCCCGCGTTCGGGGCGAGCCTGCCGTACAGAACCCGCCCGGCGGCCACGTCGCCGAGCGCCGCGCAGATCTCGCTGACGGCGTCCGGCACGAACCGGTAGGCCAGATCCGGGCCGATCTCGGCGAAGTCGTCGCGGGAGAGCCGGGCGAAGACCGCGCGCGCCTCGTCCGGCCTGGCCAGGTCGATCAGGGCCAGGCAGCGCAGGATCTGCCAGGGCCGCTGCCCGGGACGGCGGGTGAGCATCTCGTCGGCCAGCGCGAGCGCCTCTCCCGGCGCGTTCTCCGCCCGCAGGGCCAGGAAACGGAACAGCTCGCGCCGCAGGCGGGCGTCGTCCCGGCCCAGCGCCCCCTCCGGGTAGGCCGCGCCCGAGGCGTCGGCCGCGGCGAGGGCGTCGGCGAAACGCCCGCCCAGGTAGGCGTGGACCGCCGTCTGCCAGGCGGCCAGGCTGACCATCGAGGGGAGCCGGAGCCTGCCCGCGGTCTCCCCGAGCCAGGTCAGCACCCCGGCGGCCCGCTCCGTCCTGCCCTGGGCGTTCAGCTCGACGTATTCGGCCTCCCTGCCGACCCACTCGGTGGCCAGGTCGCCGGTGCGGCGGCCGATCTCCACGATCTCGTCGATGACCGACCGCCTGAGGTCGTGATCATGATCGGGCCGCAGCAGGATCTCCCAGGCGATCAGCGCCCTGGACAGGGTCCGGTCGTCGCCGGCGCCGCGGGCCAGCCGTACCGCCTCCCGCGCGATCGCCGTGCTGCTCTCGACGGGCCGGGCGGTCGAACCGGTCAGCGCGGCGGCGGCGAGCAGCTGTGCCCGCCACGGCGAGTCGCCTGCCAGGCCGGAGGCGAGGACCCGCTCGATGCGCTCGGAGAGCCGGTCGATCCCGGTCATCTCCTCGTACATGGCCAGATAGATCGGGTCGGTGAAGCCCAGCGCCGCCCGGGCCAGCCGGTTGTCGTCGCCGAGCCCCTCCGCGATCTCCGCGGCCGCCTCCAGGGAGACGTGGGCCGCGAGGCTCATCCCCGCCGCCGCCTGCGCCTCGGCCAGGTCGAGGAGGAGGTCGCAGCGGAGAGCGTCGTCCGACCTGGGCAGCCGGTCGATCAGCCCGATCGCCTGCCCCAGGTTCTCCACCGCGTCCTCGTGGGCGAACTGAGCCGTGGCCTGGGCCGCCGCGCGCCGGGTGTAGCCGATGGCCTTGCCCGTCGTCCGGGCGGTGAGCAGACCTTCGCGGTAGTGGTGGGCGATCTCCTCAAGGCGCGTCCCGCTCCGCTCCTCCAGCACCTCGGCGACCCGCGCGTGCAGTCGCCGGCGGCGCAGCGGCGGCAGTGCCTCACGCAGCACGTCCCTGACGATGTCGTGGACGAAGCGATAGGAGGGGCCCTCCTCCTCGACCAGCAGCCGGGCCCCGACCGCGGCGTCGACGAGGTCGAGCACCCGCTCCTCGGGCAGCTCCAACACCCGGAACAGGACGTCGATCGCCGCGTTCCTGCCGAGCAGGGCCGCGGCGGTCAGCACCTCCCCGGTCTCCGGCGGAAGGCCGGCCATCCGGCCCCTCACGACGTCGGACAGCGCCGCGGGGGTCTCGCCCAGTTGCAGGACCTCCCCCAGGAAGAACGGGTTGCCGGCGGTCAGCCTGCCCATCTCGGCGGCCCGGCCGGGATCGGCGCCGGCCCTGCCGAGGTATTCGCGGACCTCCCCCTCGGCCAGACCTCGCAGGAGAAGCCGCCGCACGTTCGGCAGCCGGAGCAGCACCCCGAGAGCCTGCTCCAGCGCCCCGCCCTGCCGGACGTCCGTGTCGCGGTAGGTCGCCACCACGGTCAGCCTCGGGCAGAGCCGGGTCGCGGCGAGGAACTCCAGCAGCCGGAGCGACGACGCGTCCGCCCACTGGAGGTCGTCGAGGACGACCAGGACCCGGCCGTGCTCGTTCAGCAGCCGGGCGAACGCCTCGTAGAGCTCGAACTGCCCGGCCCCCGCGAGCTGGGCCAGCTCGCCGTCCCTGCCGACCAGCTCCTGTACGGCCTGCGTCCACGGCCAGAAGGGCGGTGCGCCCGTACCGTCCCAGCAGCGGCCCCAGACCACGCGGTGCCCCCGTGACCGCGCGGCCTCGGCCGCGTGCTCGGCCAGGCTGGTCTTGCCGATGCCCGGCTCTCCGGCCAGCAGCACCGTCCGGTGCCCGTCGCCCGTGACCGCGAGATCCAGTGCCTCGGTCTCGGCCTTGCGGCCCACCAGCCGGGCGCTCTCTCCCGTCGTCACCCGGACTCTGGGGGTGAGTTCCGGATCCTGCGCGAGGATGCGCCGCTCCATCTCCCTGGAGCGGGGATCGGGGTCCAGTCCCAGGTCCTCCACCAGCAGCCTGCGCCCCTCGGCGAGCACGGCCAGCGCGTCGGCCTGCCGTCCGGCCTGGTAGAGCGCGTGGGCGCCGAGCACGCGGAGCCTCTCCCTGAACGGATGGGCGGCGATCAGCCGGACCAGTCCCGCGGCCTGTGCGGCTCCCCCGCCGAGTGCGAGGTCGGCCTGGGCCAGGTCCTCCTCCAGCGTCAGCCGGAGCTCGGCCAGCCGGACGACCTCCTCCGCGGCCCAGGGAGCGTCCGCGAAGTCGGCGAGCGGCTCGCCGCGCCACTCCCCCAGCGCCAGCCGCAACCGCCGGCCCGCGCCCTCGTGGTCTCCCGCGACGATCATGCGCCCGCCCTCGTCCGCGTGCCGCCTCACCCTGCCCAGGTCCAGTGCGGTCTCGGGGATGTCGAGGGCGTAGCCGCCGGGCCGGGTGACCAGGATCGCCGGGGGCACGTGCCGCCGCCTGCCGGGCTCGAAGGCGCGGCGGAGCTTGGAGACGTAGGCCTGGACGGTGTTGACCGCTCCCGGAGGCGGCTCCCCCTCCCAGAGCGCGTCGATCATCTGGCTCGGCCCGGCCGGACGGGGTGCGATGAGCATGCACATGGCCAGCACCGCCCGCTGCTGGTAGGGCCCGATGTCCAGCGGTGTCCCGTCGTCGGCGATCACCTCGACCGGCCCCAGCACACGGAAGTCCATCGGCCCACCTCGCTCGCGAACTGGGCCGATAGTAACCTTCCGCGCCCCGGCCACGTCATCGCCGTCCTGCCGTCAGGGGAGACATCGTCCGGAACGTGCCTCGACGCGACCGGGGCATCGACGACAACCGGCGCTCGAATTCCTCGAAACGCGACAATCGGCCTGGCAGGACATGAGAACGCCATGACGACCTTCACCTTGTGACCTTCTGGGACGACTTTCCACCCTGAAGCGAATTCCCTAAGGACCAAGAAAGCCGCCATGCGCATTGGCGATCCGAAACCCATGGATAAATGCGGGACAACGACGGGAACCCACGTCATCGACGGCATGCGCGCGGGAAACCGTATGTCCTTCAAGGGCAGGAACAGGGTCCTCCCGGACAGGAGGGTCACGCCTTCCGGAGCCTGGTCAACGGGGTGTTTTCTCTGACGCGGTATGGGCGACACGCGGCGATGAGCAGGCGATCTCCATCGAACCATGAAAAGCGGTGCCTTTCACGTTTGGCCCTGGCTGCCGGGGTAGTTCGGGCGTTCTCACGGACGGAGGATGCAGCGGATGGGCGGATTCAAGAAATTCCTGATGAGGGGCAACCTCGTCGAGCTCGCCGTGGCGGTGGTAATCGGGGCGACCTTCAGCGGACTGGTGCAGGCACTCGTCAAAGACCTCATCACACCGTTGATCGCGGCGATCACCGGCGGCGGGGGACCGGACTTCTCCCAGTACGTGTTCACCGTCAACGGCGCCAAGTTCATGTACGGCGACTTCGTCAACCATCTGCTGAGTTTCCTGATCATCGCCGCGGTGATCTACTGGCTGGTCGTGATGCCGATGACCCGGGTCATCGCCTTCTTCGACAGGAACCAGAAGTCCACCGAGAAGCAGTGTCCGGAGTGCCTCAGCGACATCCCTCTCGAAGCCGTCCGCTGTGCCTTCTGCACGGTGGAACTGTCCCGGGTCCCCGCCGCGGAGAAACCGCCCGCCTGAACCCGGACGCCGGCCTGTCCCCCGGCCGCCGGATGCGGCCGTGGTCACAGGACTCCGGCCGCGAAATCACCGGCCGGGCCCGGAAGCCGCCTGCGGGACAATGGGACCGTGAGTTTCGAACTGGCCGTCTGGCATGAGCCCAAGCCGATCACCAAGGAGTACGCCGAGAACGTCTACCAGGCGCTCCGTCGTGGAGACCCGGAGGCCGCCACGACACATCCCGGGGTGGCGATGTTCGCCGAGCGGTTGTCCGAGGCCGAGCGGCGCTCCGCGGCCCACGCCGTGGTCACCGTGGACCTGGAGCGGGCCGACGAGGTGTCGGGCGAGGCCTTCGCCCTGGCCGTCGAGTGCGGGCTGGTCTGCTACGACCCGCAGCGCGGGCTCGTGCACAACCTGGGCCCGCTGGGCGTCCACCCCGCCATGGAGATGCGCACGGGCGACGGGATGATCGTGGTCAATCCCGATCTCCAACTCGTCTCCGACGCGCTCGCCACCATGTCCCCGCAGAACCCGTTCACGGCGCTGGTCGTCTTCGGCGCGCACTTCGTCCAGAGCTCCCCGGAGATCTCGGGATACGAGCTGGAGTACAAGGACAGCGTCAAGGATCTGATGTTCCGTACTCACGTCGCCGAGCTGGAGGCGGTCCAGGACGCCTTCACCGAGTACGCCACCGGCGAGCGCGCCTTCCTGGAGCGCCACGAATGGAGCCGTGTCTAACCCGCCGGACCACGCCCGAGCCACGCCCAGGCCGCCGGGCGTTCCGAGGCGGTCATTCGCCGGGGTAGCGGACTCCCACCTGTGAACGGACCTCGTCCATGATGCCCATCACGTCGAGGGTGGCCTGCCAGGGCACGAGCGGGCTCTCCAGCAGGCCCTCCCGCAGGCAGCGCATGGCCTCGGCGGCCTCGTGCAGCATGCCGGTCCCCTCGAAGGGGACGTGGAAGGTCTGCGGCTCGCCGTCGGTGGGATACAGGGTGAAGGTGTCGGGGTGGAAGAAGCCGTGCGGCAGCTCGATGCGGCCGAGAGGGCCCGAGACCGACGCGAGGGCCGGGCTGGAGGTGGTGATGCCGCAGGAGAGCAGCGCGACCGCCCCGTTCTCGTAGCCGAGCAGCATGCCCGTGTTCTCGTCCACGCCCTCGGGCGTCAGCCTCGCCCAGGACTGCACGCTGGTGGGGTCGCCGAGCATGAGGTAGGCGAAGGAGATCGGGTAGACCCCGAGGTCGAGCAGCGCGCCGCCGCCCAGTCCGGGAGCGCGGAGCCGATGCTCAGGACCGATGTCGAAGGAGATCCCGAAGTCGGCGTGGACGGTGTTGACCGGGCCGACCGCGCCGCCCTCGACCAGCTCCGCGATCTTGCGGATGGCCGGGATGCAGCGCATCCACATGGCCTCCATCAGGAACAGCTTCCGCTCGCGTGCGAGGTCCATCAGTGCGGCGGCCTCGGCCTTGTTGATCGTGAAGGCCTTCTCGCACAGGACGGCCTTGCCCGCGTTCAGGCAGGTCATCACCGCGTCGTAGTGGGCGTTCTGGGTGTTGGCGACGTAGATGATGTCCACGTCGGGGTCGGCGGCGAGCTCGGCCCAGCTGCCGTGGGCCCTGGGGATGCCGTGCTTGCCGGCGAACGCCTGGGCCGACTCGATCGTCCTGGACCCGACCGCCACCACCTCGGCGTCCGGCAGGAGCTTCAGGTCCTCGGTGAACGTGGCGGCGATCCCGCCGGTCGCAAGGATTCCCCACTTAATCGCACTCATAAGCACACATTTCACCACGTACGGCCCGCGCCAGGATCCTCGGTGCGGGCCGTACCGGGGATCCCGGCGGAGTCGTACCGGGCGATCAGCCGCGGGTGTCGGCGAGCAGGGCGTTCAGCACGAGGTCCGGATACTCGCGCATCACGCCTCGCATGCGCCATTCGTCGGTGAACAGCGCCAGCAGGGCCCCGTCGAGCGTCCGGGTGAAAACCTCCACCCCGCGCTGGCGGGCCAGGATCGGCGCCGACTCGGCGTCGGTGAGCCTGGCGATGCCGAAGTCGAGCCTGTCCATCGCGATCTCGGTGTTGAACTCGACGGCCATCCGGTGCTTGACCACGTCGAACTGCATCGGTCCCACCGCCGCGAGCACCGGCGACTGGTCTCCCCGGACATCGGACCGGAGAACCTGGACCACGCCCTCGGCGTCCAGCTGCTCGATGCCCTTGCGGAACTGCTTGGACCTGCTGGAGTCTCGGACCCGGGCGGTGGAGAAGTGCTCGGGCGCGAAGCTCGGGATCTTCGGGAACTCGACGGCCGGGCCGTCGTAGAGCGTGTCACCTGGGCGCAGGGCGCTGGCGTTCACCAGGCCGACCACGTCACCGGGGAAGGCCTCGTCGATCGTGGCGCGCTCCTGGCCGAAGACCGACTGCGCGTATTTCGTCGCGAACGGGCGGGCGGTGGCCGCGTGGGTCAGCACCATGCCGCGCTCGAACCTGCCCGAGCAGATCCGGACGAACGCGATCCGGTCGCGGTGGGAGGGGTCCATGTTGGCCTGCACCTTGAAGACCAGTCCGGAGAACGGCTCGTCCAGCGGGCGAGGGTCCTCCGCGACGTCGAGGCGGGGTGTGGGCGCCGGGGCGATGTCCACCATCGCGTCGAGCAGGCGGCCGACGCCGAAGTTGGACAGCGCGGCGCCGAACAGCACCGGGGTGGACTCGTGCGCCTCGAACGCCTTCTGGTCGTGATCGGAGCCGATCGCCGAGAGCAGGTCGATCTCGTCCTTGGCCCGCACCCAGTCTTCGCCCAGCTCGGCCTGGGCCTGCTCGGCGCTCAGATCGGTCTCGATGGCCTTGGTGGCGCCACCGGGGGTGCGGGTGTAGCGGACGATGCGGTCGGCGGCACGGTCGGCCACACCGTGGAAGAAACCGCCGTTGCCGATCGGCCAGGTGATCGGCGTGGGCCTCAGGCCGGTCCGCTCCTGGATCTCGTCCAGCAGCTCCAGCGCCTCACGCCCCGGCCGGTCCCACTTGTTGACGAACGTGATGACCGGGATCTTGCGGTGCCTGCAGACCTCGAACAGCTTCAGGGTCTGCGGCTCCATGCCCTTGGCCGCGTCGAGCAACATGACCGCGCAGTCGACGGCGGCCAGCACCCGGTAGGTATCCTCGGAGAAATCGGCGTGACCGGGGGTGTCGACCAGATTGAACATGTGGCCGCGGTATTCGAACCGAAGCGCGGCGGAGGTGATGGAGATGCCCCGGGCCTTCTCCATCTCCATCCAGTCGGACGTCACGCCTCGGCGCCCGGACTTGCCGTGCACCGCGCCGGCCTCGGTGATCGCGGACGCGTGCAGTGCCAGCGCCTCCGTCATCGTCGATTTACCGGCGTCGGGGTGGCTGATCACCGCGAACGTGCGACGGCGCGCCGCCTCCTGAATGATCGCGGCCATTTCCTTGTCTCCTAGCCATGCGTAAGGTGGGGGATTCCCGGTACTGTCCGGGGCCTCGAACAGCTTACGCGCCACCACAGCTGTCAACAGATGTGGCAACACTTCCCCAGGCCGCTTGCGCCACCATGGTGTTCAGTGGATCGTGGAACATCTCGGTTCGCCCCATGCCCCTCCCAACTGTCCGAAAGCAGCTAGCTCGTGCAACTCGACGTTCCAGTGGTGTGCAGATGATCACGCTCCGCTATGCGGCAGGTTCCGATGTCGGCCGGGTCCGGCAAGGCAACGAGGACGCGGCCTACGCCGGCCCCCGGCTTCTCGCCGTCGCCGACGGGATGGGCGGCCATGTGGGCGGGGAGGTCGCCAGTTCGGCGGCGATCGCCACGATCGCGGCCCTGGACCAGGAATGTCCGGGTGACCTGGCCGCCGCCGCCGAAGCGGGGGTCCGCAAGGCCAACCAGCGCCTGCGCGACCTGGTCAAGGAGGACCCGACCCTCACCGGCATGGGCACCACCCTGACCCTGATGCTCTGGAACGGCTCGCGGGTCGCCCTCGCCCATGTCGGCGACTCCCGCGCCTACCTGCTCCGCAACGGGGATCTCTACCAGATCACCTACGACCACACCCTGGTCCAGACCCTGATGGACGACGGGCGCATCACCCCCGAGGAGGCCGCCCGGCATCCGCACCGTTCGATCCTGCTCCAGGTGCTGGACGGCGGGGACAACCTTGAGCTCGACCTCTCCCTGCGGGACGCCGAGGTCGGCGACCGCTACCTGCTCTGCTCCGACGGCCTGTCCGGGGTGGTCGACGCCGTACAGCTCCGTCACGTGCTCGCCGAGTTCGACGACCTCGACGAGGCCATCCGGCAGTTGATCCAGCTCGCCTGCGACGCCGGGGGACCCGACAACATCACCTGCGTGGTCGCCGACGTGGTGGAGGGCCCCGCCGTGGACTCCCCCGTGGTGGTCGGCTCAGCCGGCCCTTCCTAAGCGGGCCCGGCCCTTCCTAAGCGGGCCCGGCCGGTCCTCGCGGGCCGCGCCGGCCGGCCCTCCGCGGGGCACGGCCGCACCCCGGGGTGCGCCCTTCGCAGGTCGTGTCGGCCGGCCCTTCGCAGGGCGTATCGATCGCGCCCTTCGCGGGGCGCGGCCGGTTCTCCTCAAAGGAGGGCCTGGTCATTCGTGTAATCCGCGATGTTTTCCCGTGCCCGGCCGGACACGCCTTCATTTCCTCCGGAAGCTGTGATCGACTGGTTCTGGTCGCGGCGGGAGGCAGCCGCTATCGTCGGTTCTGCGCTCCTCGCTGATTACCACTCCGAAGGGACGGTCTCATGTACAAGGAATTCGCCATCGAGGCGGTCGTATGGCTCATTCCCGTCGTGATCCTCGTCGGTCTCGCCTACGTGATCACCCGGCCCGCCTGACGCTCTCCCGCGAAGCCGAGGACCTGGAGCACCGGCTCCGATTCCTCGGCTTTTTCGTGCCTCCGGGACGCCCGACGATCCCCCCGGAAGGACATGACTCAATTTCGGCAACCACCCCCCTTGGCCGATTTTTACGTATATACGGCCATGTACGTGTGCTCGGGGGGCGCAATGCACGGCACGTCGTCAGGGGGACCCCACCCGCCGCCGACTCAGTTCATCGAGACCGTATCGGCTTTTCCGGACGCCCTTTTCACGTTTCCGCTTCCGGCGGTTTTCGGTTGCCGGCCGGTCGTCGTATCCGGTGAGGTCGAGTCCGACGGCGACGAAACCGAGGCGGCGAGTTTCACCGGACGGGCGGCGATCCCGGGACACGGCGGAACACCGGTCGCCGTGGTCGTCTCGCCGCAGGTCGTCATCGCGCGATTTGTCAGCCTGGTGGACGGCGCCCTGTTCAGCGGCCCTCCTCTGTGGTGTCTCGCGTCGTGATCCCCACATTACGGGCGTACTCCTGGGCATCACGGTCATCAGTGATCCAGAACGAGCCGTCGTAATCCTTCCAGTTTCGGATCACATGACAGGTCTGCGCCTCACCGAGATGCTTCAGCGGTTCTTGGCCTGTGCCGCCGAACACCGCTCGTCGAACACGGTTGATCTGCTCGACCTCACGAGGGTCATCGATCTCAATCGGCTCTCCGAGCCATCCGTCTGGGGCGATGGTTTTGAGGTCGGGGTAGACGTGTGCAGACCTGCTCGCCTCGTAGGCGATCGCCTCGGTCCAGCGGCCACGCTCACGCAGGATTTCCCGCAGGAGTGGAAGCTGATATACGGATGCGAAGTTGCACAGCACCGTGTTGTCGGGAAACCAGTACCAGGTCATAACGCGAGGGGGGAATCCTCTCTCGTTTCACTGATGGCTTGTCGCAGCGTGTCGGTGTCACGACCGATCAGATTCGCGAACGGTCGAAGTGTCGCCTTGCCGTCCGCGTACGCCTGAGCCGTGGCGCGCACCAGCAAGCGCGGAATCCGTGGAGTGGAGGAGTGCTGGAGCCACTCGCCGAACGATTCGAAAGACCCTGTCAGCCCCGCCGCGTCCCCGGCGGTCATCGTTCTGAAGGAGTCGCACAGGCTCCGATCTATCAGCTTGAGGTTGAACAGCCGCCAGGCGAGCGTGCTCGGCGATACCCAGAGCCGACAGGCGAGCCGGGCGAAGGTCTCTCGTGACCACGTCGTATGGGCCGACTCCTCCCTGAGGATGTCTCCTGGAAGGAGGAGCTCCGCGGCGAAGGCGTTCGCACGCACCTCCGAGGGCTTCCGCTTGTGAACGGCGTCCTGGATGTTCGCGTCGACGTGCAGCCCCTGATCGTCTCCTGCGAGAAGGTGCCCCAGTTCGTGAGCGATGGTGAACCTCTGGCGGGCGGGGAACTCGGATGTTCCGACCACGATGAGCGACGCCTCTTCGTTGACCCACGACAGTCCGTCGAAGCCGTCGGGGAGACGATGAACGCGCACGTCCACGCCGAATGCGGTTTCGACCGCTTCGGCCAGATCCCTGCTCCGCCACAGCGTGACCTCTTTGGCCGCGGCGCACTCTGTGGCGGAGACGGCCAGGTCGCGCCCCTGATCCACATTGAGAAGGGAGGTGGGAGCCCACCGGAACTTCGGCACATCCTGCCGGTAGCCCAGGAACGCGAGGTCCGCGCGAAGCTGCGCGAGGCGCTCGGCTTCGCGGATCGCGGCATCGGACGCGGTCAGGGTGTCCGTCGACGTCCTTGCGGCCATGGAGGGAGTCAGAGAGCTCGCGCCAAGGAGCCAGTCGACGGACACGCCACACAGGTCGGCGATTCTGGCCAGGTCAAGCGAGGTGAACCTTCGAACACCTGACAGCGACTTGGACATCTTGGATTCGTCAAGCCCTACCTTGCCGGCGAAGACCGCTTGGGTAAGGCCGCTCTCTGTAATCAGTTGGCGTACTCGAACAGCTGTCGCATCCCCGGCCATAAGAAAATCCTACGCACCACTTGCGAAAAACGCAAGAATAGATGATCATGAAAGCGTATGCTTTCCGCGATTGAGCCGTTACCCATCGACAGATTCAAGCGCGTGTCAGAGTGCGATCTACGGCGAGCAGACGGCCGCCGGCGGGGAGCAGGACGAACAATGTGGCGGTGCGTCCGCCTTCGGAACCGCCGTCCATACCGGGGACGAACCGGTACGGACCCCGGACCCGGGCGTCGGCCTCCTCCGGGGTGGACATGCTCGCAGCGACGGGTTCGCGATGTGAGCATGATGACTCACCGGCCGGAGCCGAATCGGCGTCATCGGACCCTCGCGCGTCGGCTCTCGGTCATGAGTCCGGAATCGCCGGGCCGGTACGGCGGGCGGTGCGCCTGCGGCGCAGGAGTGCGGCCAGCACGGTGAGGACGATGCCCCCGAGCGCCACGGCGAGCATGAACCCCACGGGGATGAACTGCCCGCCGAGGTAGCCGAGCAGGACCGCGGGACCGGCCCACAGGAGCTCGGCGGTCAGGGCGGCCAGGGCGTAGGCGCGCCAAGGGTGGGTCAGACGTCCCGCGGTGGTCGCGGCGACCGTACGGCCCGCCGGGAGGTAGCGAGCGATCAGCAGTGACAGGAAAGGGTGCCGCAGGATCCACCCCTGCCAGCGGGACTCACCCGCTCGGGAGCCGTCCCGGAAGCGAAGGCGGGTCAGGCCGCGGGCGATCCGGCGGCCGAGCCGGTAACCGGCCAGGTCGCCGATCCACGCGCCCAGGGCGCCGATCGCGCCGAGGAGGACGGGGTTCAGGTCGCCCTGGGCGGCCAGAGCGCCCCCGGCCAGCAGCAGGGTGCCGGGCGGCAGGATCGGGATGAACAGATCCAGCGATGACACCAGCCATACGACCAGGTAGGCGGCGAACGGGGCGGAGGGAAGCACTATGTCGATCATTTATGGCCCTCTGGGATGCAGGTTTCCCGCGGGAGCGCCCCGCAAGGTCGACCGCCGGTACACGTTTCTTTTGGATCGGTCCAGGGGCTCAGGCGCCGAAGAGCCGGGCACACGGGCCGGCGAGGCCTGTGTGCCCGGCTCTTCATGGACGTCGGTACGGAGTGCTCAGACGCTGGCCTCCGCCAGCTCCGCCTCCTTGATCGCGGCCGCGGCGCCGCCACGGAGCGGGACCTGGCGGATGAACAGGGCGATGACGATGCCCACGGCGGCCACGATGGCGCCCCACATGAAGAGCGCGGTGACACCGTCGGTGACAGCCTGCTGGAAGACGTGCTGGGCCGCCTCCGGCAGGGCCTGCAGGGCCTTCGGAGTCATCGACGTGGCGGCGGCGCCGAGGGGCTGAGCTCCGACTCCGGCTCCGGCTTCGGTCAGCGAGTCGGTCAGGTGGTTGACGTAGACGGCGCCGAGGAGGGAGATGCCGAGCGAGCTGCCCATGTTGCGCAGGAAGGTGGAGGCACCGGTGCCCGCGCCCATGTCGCGCAGCTCGATGCTGTTCTGGGCGATGAGGGTGCTGGTCTGCATCAGCCCGCCCATGCCCGCGCCCAGGACCGCCATGTAGACACCGGACATCACCGTGGAGGTGTTGACGTCCATGCTGGCGAACAGCAGCAGGCCGACGGTGACGAGGATGGTGCCGGCGATCGGCAGGGACTTGTAGTGCCCGGTCCTGCTGATCAGCACACCGCCGGCCAGACTGACGATCATCGCGGCGACCATCATGGGTGCCAGCAGCAGGCCGCTGTTGGTGGCGGAGGTGCCCTGGACGAACTGCTGGAACTGCGGCAGGAAGCCGATGGCGCCGAACATCGCGAAGCCCGAGATGAAGGCGAGCCCACCGGCCAGGTTGAAGTTGAGGCTGTTGAAGACCCGCAGGGGCATGATCGGCTCGGCCACGCGACGCTGGACGACGATGAAGGCGACGAAGGCGACCACCGTGAGCGCCGCGAGCCCGAGGATCTGCGGCGAGCCCCAGTCGTACTGGACGCCGCCCCAGCTGGTGATCAGCACCAGCGCGGTGATCCACACGGTGAGCAGGGCGGCGCCGAACCAGTCGATGCGAGCCTTGCCGGCGCCCTTCGGAAGCTTGCCGAGGGTGATCCAGCAGACCACGAGCGTGATCACGCCGAGCGGCAGGTTGACGTAGAAGGCCCAGCGCCAGTCGAGGTTGTCGGTGATGAAGCCGCCGATGAGCGGGCCACCGATCATCGCGACCGGCATGACGGCCATCATCAGGCCCTGGTACTTGCTGCGGTCGCGCGGCGGGATCATCTCACCGATGATCGACATGACGCCGACCATCAGGCCGCCCGCGCCCAGGCCCTGGATCGCGCGGAAAGCGATCAGTTGCGTCATGTCCTGGGACAAGCCGCACAGCACCGAGCCGACCAGGAAGATCACCACGGAGGAGATGAAGATGATGCGGCGGCCGTACAGGTCGCCGAGTTTGCCCCAGATCGGGGTGGACACCGTGGAGGCTAGGATGTATCCCGTGGCCACCCATGCCAGATGATCCAGACCGCCCAGCTCGCCGACGATCGTCGGCAGCGCCGGAGCGACGATCATGTTGTCCAACATCGCCAATAGCATCGCGATGACCAGGCCGCTCATCGTGACCATGATCTGGCGGTGACTGAATCCCAGTCCCGCCCCTTCCGCCGGTGCCCCCGCAGCCGCCCCCGGGACCGGCGAAGTCACCGTTTCCTTCGTTCCGTCCTTCGCCACCAACTACACCTTTTCTACTCTGTTTGCTAGCCGACCGGTAAGTACCGTACTTACTAACCGGCCGGTTAGCAAACGTGCAAAGATGGGAATAAATCCGGAACGTCGACAAGGAAGGCGAAACGGTTGACGGGTATGCGGCGCAAGGGAACGGACACGCGAGCGGAGATCCAGGACGTCGCGCTGGCCCTGTTCACCGAGCACGGTTACGACGCGACCTCGATGCGTGAGATCGCCGAACGACTCGACATCACCAAGGCCGCGCTCTACTACCACTTCAAGAGCAAAGAGGCGATCATCCTCAGTCTCTTCGAGGAGCACCTGAGCGCGTTCGACGAGTTGCTCGCCTGGGCCGCCGCCCAGCCGCACTCCCCGCAACTGTCCTCGAAACTCCTCGGCGGATGGCTCGCCCTGAGCACCGGCCGCGGGCTTCCGATCATGCGTTTCGCGGCCGCCAACCAGACCGCGCTACGCACCGTCCTGCCCGCGGACCAGGGCACCGTCCAGCAGCGGCTCGAGAAGGCCACTCAGATCATCTCGGGTCCGGACGCCCCTCTCCAGGAACGCCTGCGCGTCCGGATGGCCCTGCTCAGCGTGCACATCACCGTGATGGCCTCCCACGAGACGGAAGCCGGCGACGCCGACATCCTCGCCGCCGCGACGCACGCGGCGGCGTTGCTGACCGGCGACCTGTTCCCGGCCCCGCAGCTCCCGCTCACCGAGCGGTGCGGTTCGACCGGGATGTGGCCGGAGACGACCGGCGACCAGCGGTGTTCGTGACCTCGGGGGCCCGGGCCCGGCCGCGGCGCGCCGATGGAAGGTCACGCTGAGGAACGGGAGACTTCTTTGCGTCGCCGTACCGTCTCACCGGCGGGGAAGTGGCCGGCCACGGTTCGGAGCGTGCTCAGCGTAGGTGCGACCGGCTGCCCTGCGAGCATTTCCTCAAGCGCGTCGTTCAGCCCGTCCTGGACCGTCCGGACGCGCTCGGCCAGCTGCCTGCCGGTTTCCGTGAGTGTCAGGGTGACGTGCCGCCTGTCGCTCGCGCTGGTCGTCCGCTCGACGAGCCCCGCGGTCACGAGCCGGTCGACCAGCCTGCTCGGGTTCGCCCCCGACTCGCACACCAGCAGCTCACCGAGTCCGGAGAGGGTGAGGGCTCCACGGTCGTCGAGGACGCTCACCACCTCTCCCTGGGACGGCGTGAGACCGAGCGGGCGGAGCGCGGCGGCGAGCATGCGGTTGCCCTCTCGCTGCACCGCCAGGATCAGGTAGCGGAACTCCTCGGCGTCCTTCACTCCTGCGGATCCCTTCTCTGCGAAGACTCTCGGGGAGACTCTCAAGCGGAGTGCCCCGCGGGTGTCACTCTCGCACGTGCATGCTACGACAGACGATGACGTGTCATCGGCCGGCTCGGTGACGATCACCCGCACCGCCGCCTCTTCATCGGCGGGGTGCCGGTGACGGTCATCCGCCCCGCCTCCCCATCGGCGGGGTGCCGCCACCGGGGCCGGCACGGTGGCGGTCACCCGTGCCGTCGCGTCCCGGCCGGCGGGGCGCGGCCGAGGCCTCCTCACCTCGGACGGCCGTCACCACGCTTTTGTGTTCCTCGCGTCGGGGCCTTCGAGGATGCCCTTGAGGACGCGGAGGTTCTGTGCGACGGCGCCGGCGATGCCGCGGGTCGCCAGTCCGCCCAGCACGCTCGGTGCCCCCGCTTCGAGCTCGAACGCGTTGACCAGGTCCGTCGTGGTGGCGGACCCTTCGAGATCGTAGATCGCGCGCCCGTGGAAGGCGCCGAAGCCGCCTTCGATCACGAGACGGCGGTCGCGCTCGTACTCGATGATCTCCAGTTGTTCCCGCATGGGCCGGGGGAGACTGCGAAGCTGCCGGTAGACGGTTCCGGGACCGGCCGGTCCCGGGGTGATCGGCCGGGTCTCGCGGATCGCGTAGTTCCAGGCGGGAAGGTTCCGCAGATCGGCCAGGTAGTCGAAGACCACGCCGACCGGACGCTCGATGCGCAGGACATTGCTGAACCTCACGTTCTTTCCCGTCCGCGAGGATCGGAAGAAGTCTGTGATCATCATTCACTCCTTGGGGAATTCTGGGTGGGTCGCGCCGGATCGCCGGCGCACGGTGGAGAGGGACGGCGAAGCACCCTCGGTTCTCACGCGCTCCGCACGGGAGCGAGCGCCCCGGCGAGGCGATCGGCCGCCCCGGGGTCGTGGGCCGCCAGAACCTCCAGGTCGGGCATCGTGGCGCGCAAGGCGTTCACCTTGCTCACCGCGTCACGCATCTGCTTCTTGTCGCCTATCCCGGGCAGTGCGCCGGCGGCCAGGAGGCCGGCGTCGTAGGTGAGGTCACCCACCAGGATCAACGGCGCGTGGTCCGGGCGGCGGATCAGCATGGAGAGCGAGCCGGGCGTGTGCCCCGGGGTGGGCAGCAGCAGGATGCTCCCGTCGCCGAACAGGTCGTGGCCGGTGTCGAACGGTGCCACCGCCGGGTCCGCGAGCGGTTCGGGTGTGATCCGCCTCCAGTTCAGCCCGGGCAGGTCGATGTGCGATGACATCAGGCCGCGCGCCTCCGGCAGCGGCTTGTGCAGGGACTCCCACTCCCGGTGGTCGACGACGATGTCGGCGTGGCCGAGCAGCGGCAGCCCGCCGATGTGGTCCTGGTGGAGGTGGGAGATCACCGCGGTGTCCACGTCGCCGACGGCGTACCCCAGCCTGAACAGGCCGGCCGTCAGCGTCTCGTCCGGTTCGATGGCGAATTTCGCGAGGCGCGAGTAGATCAGCCCGCTGAACCCTCCGGGGAAGTAGTTCGGATCGGTCACCGACGCGCGGTCCTGCCCGGTGTCGAACAGCACCACGCCGTCGCGGTGCTCGATCACGTAGACGTTGATCGGCCGGGGAGCGGTCCATCGCGTCGAGGTGAACAGCCAGACGTAGAGGTTCTTCCACGTCGGCCCGACGTGCTCCGGCCGGATGGCCACCGAGCCGGTGCTGAGGACGGACACGCGCTTGATCGGATCTGCCGAAGCGTTCATTGGAGCCTCCCGGGGATTTGTGTGCTGTGTCATTAAATTACACGACACACATTTCGGTCAAGACTCTCTTGGACGCCGGTTCACCGGGGACCCACCCCGGCGCCCGGTTCGGAGCCGAGGGGTCCGGCCGTGGCACGCGGTCCGCTCCTGGCGGCCGAGCGCCCCCTGTGCGGCGGTTCGGACACATCGCGACCCCGCACCTGCGGGGAAGGCGCTCCCGACCGGACGGCTACTCTGTTGGGTGCCGACCGGCCCCGCGCCCACCGGGACGGTCTCCGTCATCGAATGCGATGAGTGCGTGTCGATCAGCGATCACCGGTCCTCCTGCGGCCACGGGATCGCGCGAGAGCAGGGAACAGCGTGAAGCTTCTACACTCCGGGAAGGTCCGCGACGTATACGAGGACCGGGGGGACATCATCCTCGTGGCCTCCGACCGGGTGTCGGTGTACGACGTGATCCTGCCCACGCCCATCCCCGACAAGGGGAAGATCCTCACCCGGCTGTCGCTGTGGTGGTTCGAGCAGCTCGCGGACATCGTGCCCAACCATGTGATCTCGGCCACCGACGTGCCCGCCGAGTTCGAGGGGCGCGCCGTACGGTGCCGGAGGCTGAAGATGGTCCAGGTCGAGTGCATCGCCCGCGGCTACCTGACGGGACAGGGCCTGAAGGACTACCAGGCGGCCGGTTCGATCTCCGGGGTGTCGCTCCCCCCCGGCCTGGTGGAGGGGTCCCAGCTCCCCGAGCCGATCTTCACCCCGAGCACCAAGGCGCCGCTCGGCCAGCACGACGAGGGCATCACCTTCGGCGACGTGGTCGCGCAGGAGGGCGCCGAGGTCGCCGAGGAGCTCAGGCGGATCACGCTGGAGGTCTACGGGCGGGGAGCCGAACTCGCCGCCGAGCGCGGTGTCATCATCGCCGACACCAAGATCGAGCTGGGCTGGGCCCCTGACGGCACGCTCACCCTCGGCGACGAGGTGCTCACCTCGGACTCCTCGCGGTTCTGGCCGGCCGACGACTGGAAGCCCGGCCGCACGCAGTTCTCCTTCGACAAGCAGTACGTCCGCGACTGGGCGACCGGCACGGGATGGGACAAGAAGGAACCCGCGCCGGAGGTGCCCGCCGAGGTCGTCGAGGTCACCCGGGCCCGCTACATCGAGGCGTACGAGCGCATCACCGGCACCTCCTGGTGAACGACGCGTGAACTCCCCGGCGCCGCGTCCCCGACGCGGCGCCTCCACGAGGGGCCGGTGTGAACGACTCGCGCGCACCGGCCTTCTCCGCGGGGACGAACGTCAGACGGCGAATTTCCTCTCCGCCGCGGCGCCCACGATGAGCGGGGTCGCGGAGGCGGAGCCGGTGGGCGCGCCGAAGTCGGCCACGATGCAGGTGATGTTGTCGGGGCCGCCGCCCCGGTTGGCCAGGTCGATGAGCCACCGGGCGGCCTCGTCGGGATCGGAGATCTCGCTCAGCGTGTTGAACATGGTCTCGGGCCCGACCACGGCGGTCAGGCCGTCGGAGCAGAGCAGGTAGCGGTCCTCCGGGTAGGCCTCGCGCAAGGAGAGATCGAGCTCACCGTCACCGGTGCCCTCAAGGACCCGCAGCACCATGGATCGGCGCGGGTGCTCCGCGGCCTGTTCCGGGGTGATCCGCCCCTCGTCCACCAGCGACTGGACAAGGGTGTGATCGTGGGTGATCTGGTAAAGGGCGCCGTCACGCAGCATGTAGGCGCGGGAGTCGCCGACGTGGGCCAACGCGAAGGTGCCGCCGTCCCAGAGCATGGCCGTCAGGGTGGTGCCCATCCCGCGCAGAGTGGGGTCCTGCTCGCTCATGTCGCGCAGCGTGTGATTCACGTTCTTGGCCGCGTCCTTGAGGGCGGCGAGCAGGTCGACACCGCTTCCTGGAAGACTCTCGTCCAACGCCGCCATCGCTGTGACGGCGAGTGAGCTGGCGACCTCTCCGCCCGCATGACCACCCATACCGTCGGCTATGGCGAGCAGGCGTGCGCTCGCGTAGCCCGAATCCTCGTTCGCCTCGCGGCGGACGCCTACATCAGAGCGAGCCGCATAGCGCAGTGCCAATGCTTCGTTCAGTGCCATGAAGGCAGTAAAGCATTGGTTGAGGCACTTCACAAGCAAAGTTCCTGTAGACCGTTGCGGCACAGTGAACTACTGTGACCCAATATGGAGGAGCGCCAGGACATCACCGTGAACGCGGGCGACATCGCCCGGCTCGCCGGCGTCGGCAGGGCAGCGGTAAGCAACTGGCGCCGCCGCCATGAGGACTTTCCCCAGCCGGTGGGCGGCACCACCTCCAGCCCTCATTTCTCCTTGCCCGAAATTGCCGCATGGTTGCGGGCGAATGGCAAATCTTTTGAAGTCTCCCTCGGTGACCTGGTCTGGCAGCGGCTGCGAACCTCGGTCGACGACCTGCGCCTGGGAGATCTGGTGGGCAAGGTGGGCGCGTTCCTGCTGTTCCTGCACCGCGAGCCCGGAGCCTGGCGTGATCACGGAACGCGGTCCCTGACCCGCCTGGGCGCCGTGACCGCCGATCTTCCCGGCTCCCCCGACCCGCGCCTGGACGACCTCGCCCTCGTCGGGCTGGTCGCCGAGCTGGCCGCCGAGCGCGGGCCGCTGGACGCCTTCGAGTTCCTCTGCGAGCGCTACGTCGAGGCCCACTCCCGCCGGCTCTCGGTCACCCGGGACGACGTGGCCGAGCTCATGACCCGGCTCGCCGTCCAGGAGAAGGGGACCGTCCTCGACCCGGCGTGCGGCGTCGGGACGCTGCTGCTGCACGCGGAGTCCTCACGCGGTCAGGAGATCAACGAGACGAACGCGATGCTCTCCGCGGTCCGGGTGCTGCTGCGGGGCGCCGATGCCCGGATCGTCGCCGGCGACTCCCTCCGCGAGGACGGACTGACCGGCGATCTCGCCGACGCCGTGATCTGCGACCCGCCGTTCAACGAGCGCGCGTGGGGCTACGAGGATCTGGCCGCGGACCCCCGCTGGGAGTACGGCCTGCCGCCGCGCGGGGAGTCCGAGCTCGCCTGGGTGCAGCACTGCCTGACCCACGTGAAACCGGGGGGCCTGGTGGCGATCCTGATGCCCGCCGCGGCGGCCGGCCGCCGTCCCGGCAAACGGATCCGCGGCAACCTGCTGCGCGCCGGGGCGTTGCGGGCCGTGGTGACGCTGACGCCCGGCGGCCCCGACCTGTGGATGCTCCGCCGTCCCAACGGTGAGCGGCCACCGTCCCAGCTCCTGATGGTGGACGCGAGCGAGGACCTGTCGATCGTGGAGCCCGCCTGGCGGGCCTACATGGAGGATCCCGAGGCCGAGCTGTCCGGCGCCGGCCGTACCGTGCGGATCATCGACCTGCTCGACGACGAGGTGGACCTCACCCCGGCCAGGCATCGCCCGCAGCAGGGCGGCCCGGACTTCCTGCGGGACTTCACCGACGCGCTGGCCAGGTTCAGGGGCACCTCGGCCGTGCTGTCGGACGCGCCTCCCGCCCTTGAGCTGCTCGACGAACGGCAGGACCTGCCGACCACCACCATCGGGGAGCTGGCCAAGGCGGGTTTGATTGCAATTCTCCAAGCCCCGCCCAAGATGTCCGCTGATGAGGGACCTCTCCCGGTTCTGACCGCCGACGACATCGCCTCGGGCGCCTCTCCCTCGGGACGGACCACCCTCGATCCGACCCTGGTCATGATCAAACCCGGTGACGTCGTGACCACCGTCCTGGGCGCGGTCCGGGTGGTCGGGCAGAGCGGCGCGGCGCTCGGCCCGCAGGTCACCCTCTACCGCGTGGACCCGCAGCGGCTCGACTCCGGCTTCCTGGCCGGGTTCCTGCGCTCCGCCGACGCGGCCAGGATCCATCCCGGCTCCAGCCGCCTCGACGTACGGCGGGCGCGGGTGCCGATGCTGCCCCTGCCCGACCAGCGACGGTACGGCACGGCCTTCCGCGAGTTGTTCGCCCTGGAGGACAGACTGCGCGAGACGAGGACGCTGGGAGAAACCCTGATCCGGCTAGGCTTTGACGGACTGGTCGACGGCCATCTCCGGCCGTGCGACCAACGGGTGTGACGCCCGCACGTCTGGGAGGGTCGATGGTCATCGGAGACCGCTACGAGCTCGACGACCTCCCTCTCGGACAGGGGGGCATGGGCGCCGTCTACGGCGGTCACGACAAGCACCTCGACCGCAGGGTGGCCGTCAAGTTCCTGAAGCTTCTCACCGGCCCCGACGAGGAGCTGAACCGGCGCTTCCTGCGCGAGGCCCGGATCCTGGCGAAACTGGAGCATCCCGGCGCCCCGGTGCTCTATGACTTCGGCACCTTCGACCAGCGGCTGTTCCAGGTGATGCAGTTCATCGAGGGCGTCACCGTGGCCGACCTGGTCAGCGAGCACGGCCCGCTCCCCGTCCCGTGGGCCGCCGCGATCGCCGCGCAGGCCTGCGCCGTCCTGTCGGCCGCCCACGCGCTGTCCATCTACCACCGCGATCTCAAGCCGACGAACCTGATGCTGTGCCCCGACGGGAGCGTCAAGGTCCTGGACTTCGGCCTCGCGATGCTCCGTGAGGCAGACTCCACCCAGTTCACCCGGGTCGGTCAGCTCCTCGGCACCCCGGCCTACATGGCGCCCGAGCAGATCCAGCGCGGCCTGGCGGGTCCCCGCAGCGACCTCTACGCGCTCGGCTGCGTGATCCACGAGATGCTGACGGGCGAGCAGCTCTTCACGGGACCCACCGAGTACGCCGTGTTCGAACGACAGGTGAAGGAACGCCCCGCCGCGGTCCCCGGCGTCCCCGCCGAGCTGAACCGCCTGATCGAGGACCTCCTGGAGAAGGATCCCGACAACCGGCCCGCGGGCGCCGACGTCCTCTACGAGCGCCTTCAGCCCTTCGCCGTGGACCTGCCCATGCTCCCCGGCTTCCTGCACCCGGCGTCGGTCCCCAGCCCCGGCCGGATGTACGCGCGGATGGTCGGCCGCGTCCTCGCCTGAACCGGGCGTTCAGCCGATGGTCTGCCGGGTCCCCGTCCGGGCCTTGAGCCTGGCGCGGACCGCCCAGACGACAAGCAGCCAGGCCACGACCAGCACCGGCCCCGCGACGGTCAGGTGGGTGGTGATCTGCTGGATGACCTCCGGGGCGAGGTGGTAGCTGAGGATCACCAGCGTCGCCGCCCAGGCACAGGCGGTGGGCAGGCTGGCGGTCACGAAGGTGCGGTACGGCATGCCCGCCCAGCCCGCGAGCCGGGGGGTCAGCGTGCGGGCGCTGCCGATCCACTGGCCGCCCGCCACCGCCCAGCGCCCGTACCTGCCGAGCAGCTCACGCGGCCGATCCCAGCGACCGGGGGCGAGCCGGTGGAAGGAGGGGGCGCCCTCGCGGCGCCGTCCCCACAGGTAGGAGAGCTGGGTGCCGACCACCGCCGCGCACGCCGCCACCGCGACCGCCGTGCCCAGCGACACCACGCCCAGGTGGGAGAAGTAGCCGAGCGCGACGAGCACGCTCGTCCCGGGCAACGCCACGCCGATCAGCAGTCCGGCCTCGGCCACCAGGAACACCCACGCCACGGCCAGCAGCAGCGGCGGGGAGAGCTGGCCGAGCAGGTCAGACATGGGCTGCCGGCCTGCGGCACACGTATGTCATCCCCGGGGGCAGGTTCCGCCAGACCGGCCCGGTGGTCAGCACCTCGTCGAAGGCCGATCGCAGCCGCCGGCGGAAGGACCTGGCCCCGGGGAGCGGGAGGGCGTGCAGATAGGTCACGGTCGTGAACGCGCCTCCGGGGGCGAGCGCCCTGCCGATCTCGCCGATGATCCGCTCCTGCTGCTCGCCGGGGAACAGCGACCACGGCAACGTGCTGACCACCGCGTCCACCCGGTCGACCCCGGCGCCGGCCAGGAGCTCGCCGAGGTCGGCCGCGTCGCCCTCGATGGTCTCCATCCAGGGCTTGGTCCTGCGCAGATGCGCGGCCAGGCCGGGTTCGATCTCCACGGCCAGATGGCGCGATCCGGGGGCCGTCCGCGCCCGGATGGCCTCGCTGATCGAGCCGGTGCCCGGCCCCAGCTCCACCACCACCGGCGTGCCGCTCGTCGGCACCACCGCGGTCAGCGCCCTGGCCAGCGCGGGGGAGCTCGGGGCGATCGCGCCCACCACACCCTGCTTCCGCAGCGCGGCCGTCATGAATGCCCGCAGGTCGGGAGCTGCCGCTGTCTCGTTCATGACTCAATGACATCGCCACGAGGGTGCCGGCCGCAGGGCCCCGGGACCTAGTCTTCGGGGTATGCCTGGCCATACCCCGGCAGGGGGTCTGGACCGACGGAGGCACTCCGCGCAGACCGTACTGTCATAGGGTGCGTTCGCAGGCGGCATGGCAGGCGCTCACCCGGTGGAACCTGCTGGCCACACTCTGGCCCTGGCGTTCGATCATCTATCTGATGACGGGTGCCGTCATCGGCGCGGCCACGCTCCTGGTGGTCCTGGTGTTCCTGCTCTCCGGCGCGGTGCTGACGCTGGTCGTGGTGGGCATCCCGCTGCTGGTCGTGCTGGGACTCAGCGGCATCCCCGTCGCCGCGCTGGAACGGCGCCGCCTGTGGATCATCGACTCGGAGCCGATCGCCTCCCCGCACCGCGTGCCCGACCAGCCGGGGCTCGTCGCGTGGGCCCGGCTCCGCTTCACGGAGCCGGGCACCTGGCGGGAGCTGGCCTACACCGGTCTGCTGGTCACCGTGCTGTGGCCGATGGAGCTCCTGGCCGTGGTGTACGGAATCGCCGGGCCCCTGCTGGCCATGTACTCTCCCATCGCGATGGAGGAGACGGGCGAGGTCAAGCTGCTCAAGTTCTGGCTGATCGACGGCTATCCCGAGGCGTTCGCCGCGGCACTGCTGGGAGCCGTTCTGCTCGCCCTCTTCATCTATCCGCTGACGGCGCTCGCGGTGCTCCACGGCATCCTGGCCCGGTTGCTGCTCGGCTCGCGGGAGACCGACGAGGCCCGGCGGGTCATCGAGCTCACCCGGTCCAGGACCCGGCTGGTCGAGGCCTTCGAGGCCGAACGGCGGCGGATCGAGCGGGATCTGCACGACGGCGCCCAGCAGCGGCTGGTCTCGCTGACCATGACGCTCGGCCTGGCGAAGCTCACGCGCGGGGACGAGAGGACCGAACTCGTCGGCAGGGCGCACGAACAGGCGAAGCTCGCGCTGGCCGAGATCCGCGACCTGATCCGGGGGATCCACCCGCAGATCCTGACCGACCGGGGGCTGCCCGCGGCCGTGGCCGACGTCGCCGACCGCTCCCCCGTGCCCGTCGAGGTCTCCATGACGCTCCCGTCGCGGCTGCCCGAGGCGGTCGAGGCCACCGCCTACTTCGTGGTGTCCGAGGCGCTGGCGAACACGGCCAGGCACAGCGACGCCCGGCGGGCCTCGGTCACCGGGCGGATGGACGGCGACCGCCTCGTGGTGGAGATCGGCGACGACGGCGTGGGCGGCGCCGACGCCGCGGCCGGGACCGGACTGGCGGGACTGGCCGACCGCGTCTCGGTCGTGAACGGCAGACTGATGCTTTCCAGCCCGGTCGGTGGCCCGACCCTGCTCCGTGTGGAGATCCCTTGCGCGTCGATCGATCCCTCAAGATAGTCATCGCCGAGGACGGCGTGCTGTTGCGCGAAGGACTGGCCGGGCTGCTCACGCGGTTCGGGCATCAGGTGGTGGCCACGGTGGGCGACGCCGGGAAACTCGTGGAGGTGGTGCGCGAGCACGCCCCCGACGTCGTCGTCACCGACGTCCGGATGCCGCCGGGCTTCACCGACGAGGGGCTCCGGGCCGCGGTCGCCCTCCGTTCGGAGAATCCGCGCCTGCCCGTCCTCGTGCTGAGCCAGTACGTCGAGCAGACCTACGCGACCGAACTGCTGGACTCCGGTGACGGAACCGGGGTCGGTTACCTGCTCAAGGATCGGATCGGCGACGTGGAGGAGTTCGTCGACGCGCTGCTCAACGTGGTCGACGGCGGGACGGTCGTGGACCCCGAGGTGGTCAGGCAGTTGCTGCGCCGCCGCCGCGACCCGCTGGCACGGCTGTCCCCCCGGGAGCGGGAGGTCCTGGCGCTGATGGCCGAGGGCCGGTCCAACGCCGCCGTCGCCAGGGCGCTGGTGGTGTCGGAGGCCGCCGTGGGCAAGCACATCGGCAACATCCTGACCAAGCTCGACCTGCCCCCGGCCGAGGACGACCACCGGCGGGTGCTGGCCGTGGTCACCTACCTGCGGGGATAGCCCGGCCGCCGGGCTCCCCCGGCGATCGCCTCGACCCCGACGAGGTCGTCGGCGATCGCGTCGGGGATGTCGCGGTCGAAGCCGGAGAGCGAGCGCGTCCGCAGGGCGATGAGGGCCGTGCCGACGATGCCTACCGCGAAGAGGACGTACATGAAGCCGATCCCCCGTCCCGGTCCGGTGCCGACGAGCACTCCTGCGGTCGAGGCCAGCGTGCCGCCGTCGGCGAGCATCGGCTCCAGCAGCGCGCTGACCCCGGGGGCCACGAGACCGAACCCGATCGGCAGCGTGGACCACGAGATCACCGTGTTCAGCGCGAAGACCCGGCCGTGGAACCGCTGGGGGACCTTCACCTGGACGATCGTCGCGTAGATGCCGTTGAGCAGCGTCAGGCACAGGGCCATCCCGAACGCCCCGACGGTGATCACGACCAGGTCGGATCGCAGTCCGGTGACCGCGGAGCTCACTCCGAGCGCCAAGGTGCACAGCAGCACTCCGCGCATCCGCAGACGGCGCGGCCCGCCCCACAGGCTCATGATCAGGCCGCCGAGGAAACCGGCCGCCCCGGAGGCGAAGGCGACCCGTCCGGTGTCCTCCAGGGTCGCGAACGACAGCACCAGCGGGGTGACCATCAGGAACAGAGGTGAGAGGAAGACGTTCAGCCCGGCGAAGAAGAACAGCATCGCCCGGAAGCCGGGATTGCCCCAGGAGTAGCGGAAGCCCTCGGCGATCTCCGCGAGGAGCGTCTCCCTGCGCCGCCAGGCCATGGTGACGGGGAACCGTACGAGGAGCAGCGTGGCGATCGCGATGACGTAGCTGGCGACGTCGAACAGGACGATGCCCTCCAGCCCGATCGTGGCCATGAGGCCGACCGCGATCAGGGGGACCAGGAGCTGCGACGACGAGTTGACCATCTGGACGACGCCGTTGGCGTGACCGAGGAATCGTTTGGGCACCAGCTGCGCGACCGCCGACGCGTAGGCCAGCCGCTGGAAGGTCAGCGCCACCGACAGCATCACCAGCGGCAGGTAGACGTGCCAGACCTGGAGGTTTCCCGTCCACAGCAGCACCCCGAGGACGAGCTGGCTGCTCACCGCCCCGAGGTCTCCCGCCAGCATCACCTTGCGCCGGTCCATCCGGTCGACGAGCGCCCCCGCGAACGGCGCCACGAGCAGGCCCGGTACCAGGGCGAGCACGGCGAACAACGCGAAGCTCGCGACGGACCCGGTCGTCTGGTAGATCCAGATCGGCACCGCGAACTCGGTGAGGGCCGAGCCGATGATCGACACGAGCTGTCCGGCCGCCACGGCGGCGAACCGGCCCATCCCGGGTTCCGGCGCCGGGGACGCGGCGGGATCGTGCTGTCCGTGCCGGGACACCCCCGCCAGCCACCACGTCGCGCCTTCGCTCCGGGCGGGGATCTCCGGGGTCCACGAGGCGAGCGCGCGAGGAGTCTCGACGAGGATCCGCGCGAGTTCCGCCGCCCGGTACTTCAGGAAGAAGTGCCCGGCCTCGCGCATGACGACGAGCGCGGAGGTGTCCGCCAGGAAGTGCCACTCGCGGTAGCGCTCCTCGCGGAACTCCGTGGCCGGGTCGCGGTCGCCGGCCACGGTGATCAGCGGGGCGCGCAGCCGCGTCACGTCCGTGCCGAGGACGGCGGTGAAGTACTCCTCGGCGCGCTCCGCCTCCCTGCGCATGTTCCGCACGATCCGTACGGCGTGCTCGGGTTCGAGGTCGCTCAGGTCCACCCCCATGGAGGCGAGCCAGTTGCCGTAGGCGCGGTCGGAGGAGACGGCGGCGGCCCGTGCGAGCCGGGCCAGCCCGCGCATCACCCTGCCGGTGGGCTTGGAGAAGGGGAAGGCCGCGCCGATGAAGACGGCCTCCAGCTCGCGCCCGGCGGCCTCGACGCGGCGGGCTATCTCCACGGTGAGCGCCGATCCGACGCTGCTCTGCCCGTACAGGACCAGGGGACCGCGCACCCGCCGGAGGATCTCCTCGGTGCAGCGCTCGGCCAGTTCCTCGAAGGGCAGCGCCTCCTCCTCCAGTCCCAGGTCGTTGCCGGGGATCGCGAGCGCGAACAGCCGGCGGCCGGGCGGCAGCGCGTCGGCCAGCGGCCGGTACACCACCGCGCTGCCCCCGCCGTAGGGCACGCAGACGTAGGTGACGACCTCGGTGCCCGGCGGCCGGACGGGGGTGAGCTCATGCAGCAGCGGACGCGCCGTCGCGCCGTCGGGCCCGCCCTCGGGGCGCTCGACCAGCGCGGCGAGCCCCCGCACCGTGGGGTGCTGGAACAGGTCCATCAGGGACACGCCGCCGCCGAGTTCGCGGCGCATCCTGGCGATCGCCTTCGTCGCCGACAGCGAGTGCCCGCCGAGCTCGAAGAAGTCGTCCTCCGCCCCGATCCCGGCGATCCCGAGCACCTGTGACCAGATCCCGGCGATGACGTGCTCGACCGGTGTGACGGGGAGGGCCGCCGACTCGTCCCGTGCCATCCGGGGCGCGGGGAGCGCGCGGGTGTCGAGCTTGCCGTTGGGGGTCAGGGGCAGCCTGTCGAGCGGCACCACCGCCTTCGGCACCATGTACGCGGGGACGGCGGACGCCAGCCACTCGCGCAGCTCGCCGGCTCCATGGCCTTCGCCCTGCTCCCCCGGTTCGCCGGAGCCTCGGCGGTCGGTGTCTCTCACGACGTAGGCCACCAGGGACCCCGAGTCCACGACGACGACCGCCTGCGCCACACCGGGAGCCTCGACCAGGCGGGCCTCTATCTCACCGAGCTCGATCCGGTAGCCGCGCAGCTTCACCTGGCTGTCGAGGCGGCCGAGGAACTCCAGCTGGCCGTCCGGCCGCCAGCGGGCCCGGTCTCCGGTGCGGTAGAGGAGGCCCTCGCCGTACGGATCGGTCACGAACCGCTCGGCGGTGAGCTCCGGCCTGTTCAGGTAGCCGCGGGCCAGGCCCGCGCCCCCGATGTACAGCTCGCCGGGCACTCCCTCGGGGACCAGCCCTCTTCGCTCGTCGAGCACGTACACCGAGGTCTCCGCGATGGGCCGGCCGATGGGCGGGCGCTCGTCGGAGTCGCTGAGCTCCGCGCAGGTGGCGATGATCGTCGCCTCGGTGGGCCCGTAGGTGTTGACCAGCCGGACCCGCCCTCCGAAGCGCCGGTGCCAGGCCCGGACCGCCTGCGGTTGCGCCTGGTCGGCCCCCAGCACCGTCAGGCGCAGCCCCGGTGGCCAGGCGACGGCGTCGACGTCGGCGACCAGCTCGTGCCAGTACGGCGTGGGCAGGTCGAGCACGGTCAGCCGGGCGCCCTCGGCGCTCGCGAGGAAGTCCGGCAGGAACTCGCCCCCGCCGGGCAGCAGCGTGAGCGCCGCGCCCGACGCCAGGCACGGGTAGACCTCCTCCGCGTGGGTGTCGAAGCTGACCGAGGCGAACTGGAGCACCCGGTCGGCCGGGCCCAGACCGTACTCCTCGCGCATCCAGCCGACCCGGGCCGCCAGCGCCCGGTGCGTGACGACCACGCCCTTGGGCCTGCCCGTCGAGCCGGAGGTGTAGATGACGTACGCGGCCCGGTCCGGTGCGGGGGCGGGCAGTTCGGCGGAGCCGTCCCGCGGTCCCTCGCCGGGGTCGACCCGCCGGATCTCCGGCAGGCGCGCGCCCGTGGCGGCGGGGGCGATCAGGACGCCGGCCGCGCTGTCGGCGAGCATGTAGGCCAGCCGGTCGTCCGGGTAGGCGGGGTCGAGCGGCAGGTAGGCGGCGCCCGCCTTCCACACGGCGAGCAGCGCGACGATCAGCTCCGGCGAGCGGCCGAGGCAGACTCCGACGATCGACTCGGGCCCGGCGCCCGCCTCGCGCAGCGCCCGTGCGAGCCGGTCGGACCGTTCGTCCAGCTCGGCGTAGGTCAGCTCGGCGGCCCCGTGGCTCAGCGCCGTCGCCCCCGGAGCCGCCGCCGTCGCGGCGGCGATCAGCTCGGGTACGGTCTCCTGCCGAGGCTCGGGCGCGGTCTCCGGTTGAAGCTCGGGCGCGGTCTCCCGCTGAAACTCGGGCGCGGTCTCCGGCCGAGGCTCCGGCGCGGTCTCCGGCTGAAACTCGGGCGCGGTCTCCGGCCGAGGCTCCGGCGCGGTCTCCGGTTGAAGCTCCGGTGCGGTCTTTCGCCGAAACCGGCTGGGACCGGTGCTCCAGCCCAGGATCCGTTCCCGCTCGTCCTCGCCCATCAGGTCGATCTCGGACAGCCGGAGGTCCGGGTTGCCGGCCACCGCGCGGAGCAGCCGGACGAACCGGCCGGCCAGCGCCTCGATCGTGGACCGGTCGAACAGGTCGGTGCGGTATCCGAACCCGAGGGTCAGGCCGTCGGCGCCGCGCCACGCCTCCAGCGTCACCTCGAACTTGGCCGCCCGGTATCCGGTGTCGAACCCCTCGACCTCGATGTCCCGCATCGGGAGCACCCGGTCGGGGTCGTTCTGGCTGTGCAGGATGAGCATGGTCTGGAAGAGGGCGGAGCGGCTGAGGTCGCGTTCGACCCCGAGGTCGGTCATCACCCTCTCGAACGGGATCTCCTGGTGGCCGAAGGCGTCCACCGCGGTGGATCGGGTACGGCCCAGCAGTTCCCTGAAGGTCGGGTCCCCCGACAGGTCGCCGCGGAGCACGAGGGTGTTGAGGAAGTACCCGATCAGCGGTTCGAGCTCGACGTGGGGCCGCCCGCCGATGGGCGAGCCGACGCAGATGTCCCGCTGTCCCGTGTGGCGCATGAGCAGCGTCTGGTAGGCGGCGAGCAGCGCCATGAACAGCGTGCCGCCCTCCGCGACCGCGAGCCGTTCCAGGCCCGCGGTCACCTCGGCGTCCACACCGCCGGTCAGGATGTCGCCCTCGGAGGTGTGCACGGCGGGCCGCGGCCGGTCGGTGGGCAGCTCCAGAACCGGGGCGCCGTCGAGCTGCTCTCGCCAGTAGTCCAGCGAGCGTCGCGCGCCCTCTCCCCGAAGCTCGCCGCGCTGCCAGATCGCGTAGTCCCCGTACTGGACGGGCAACGGCCCGAGCGGCGACGGCTCACCGGCGAGGAAGGCGCCGTAGAGAACCGCGAGTTCGCGCAGGAGCAGGTTGACGGAGATCCCGTCGGCGATGATGTGGTGGCACACCACGCTCAGCACGTGGTCGTCGTCGCCGAGGCGGAGCAGCGTGATCCGCAGCGGTGGTCCGGCCGTCAGGTCGAAGGGCGTGGAGACGCGCTCGGCGATCACGGCCGGGGCCTCGTCCTCGGGCACGTCCAGGCACTCGAACGGCGCGGGCCCCGGCTCCTCGACGACCTGGACGGGCGCCGTGCCCTCGCCGCCCTCGCCGCCCTCGCCGTCCTCGGTGAGGAAGCGGGTACGCAGCGTCTCGTGCCTGGCCACGATCTCGTCGAACGCCCGGCGCAGGACCGCGACGTCCAGCGGGCCGCGCCACCGCTGGGCCAGGGACATGGCGAACGAGGTGTCCCCGGGGTCGAGCTGGTCGAGGAACCAGATCCGTTCCTGCCCCGAGGAGAGGGGGACGCTCCCCGTCTCCGGGGGGCGCGGGGAGATCGCCGGCGGGGCGGCGGCCGCTCCGCGGCGCAGGCGCTGGGCCAGCAGCGCCTTCCTGTCGGGCGACAGCGTGGTCATGACGCTCCCCCGTCGAGCAGTCGGGTGACCTCTTCGTCGGTCAGCTCGGACAGTTCCTCCATGAGAAGCTCCTCCACCGCGACCGCGAGGTCGGCCACCGTACGGTTCCTGAAGATCTCCCGGATGGGGACGTCGATCCCGACGGCCACGCGCAGGTGCGCGCCGACCCGTACGGCGAGCAGCGAGTGGCCGCCCAGCGCGAAGAAGTCGTCGAACGCCCCGACCCTTTCGACTCCCAGCGCCTCCTGCCAGACCTTCGCGACCAGAGCCTCGGCGTCGGTCCTGACCGCCACGAACGGCCGGTCCTCGTCGAAGCCCGGCGCGGGAAGGGCCCTGCGGTCGATCTTCCCGCCCGAGGTCGCCGGCAGTTCGTCCAGCACCACCCAGACCTCGGGCACCATGTACGGCGGAAGCTCCCCGGCCAGGTGACGCCGGAGGTCCGCCGGGTCGGCGGAACCCGCGACGTAGGCGACGAGCCTGTCGTCGCGGGCGGTGACGGCCGCCTGCCGCACGCCTGGGTGGGCGAGCAGGCGTCCCTCGATCTCGGCGGGTTCGATCCTGAACCCGCGGACCTTCATCTGGTCGTCGAGGCGGCCCAGGAACTCCAGTTGCCCGTCCGCGCGCCAGCGGACCAGGTCACCGGTCCGGTAGAGCCGCCCCGCCTCGGGGTCGGACACAAAACGCTCGGCGGTCAGGTCCGGGTGCCCGAGGTAGCCGCGGGCGAGTCCGGCTCCGCCGAGGAGCAGCTCTCCCGGCGCTCCGGGGGGCGCGTGGTGGCCGTGACCGTCGAGGACGATCGCCCGCACGCCGCCGATCGGTCGGCCGATCGGCGGGCGGCCCTCGGTGTCGGCGGGACCGAGGTCCGCCGCGGTGGCGATGATCGTGGCCTCGGTGGGGCCGTAGGTGTTCACGAGTCGCACCCGGTCACCGAAGCGCTCCCGCCAGCGGGCCACGGCGCTCGCGTGCGCCTGCTCGCCGCCGAGGATGACCAGCCGCAACCGCTCGGGCCAGGCCACGTCGTCCATCTGGTCGACCAGCCGGTGCCAGTAGGCCGTCGGGAGGTCCAGCACCGTCACCTCCCGTCCCCGTGGCCCGGCGAGGATCTCGGGCAGGGTGACCGCGCCGTCGGGCAGGAGTTCCAGGGTCGCTCCCGCGGCGAGGGCGGGGTAGATCTCCTCGGCGTGCGCGTCGAAGCTGAGCGAGGCGAACTGGACCACGCGGTCCCCCGGGCCCAGGCCGTAGACCTCTTTCATCCAGGCCACCCGGGCGGCCAGAGCCCCGTGTTCCACCACCACGCCCTTGGGCAGGCCGGTGGAGCCGGAGGTGTAGATCACATACGCGGCGTCGGCGTGACGCGGCCCTCCGGACGTCGTCCCCGGCCTCTCCCCGTCCGGCTCACCGAGGCCGGCCGGCTCTTCCCGCCCGGTCCGCACTTCGGGTCCGCCCGGGCCGTCGAGCCCGTCCAGGTGCGGCGTCGGGACCTCTCCCCGCGGCAGGTCGTCGAGGTGCCGTCCGGTCACCGTCAGGGCGGCGCCGCTGTCGGCGAGGAGCAGCCGGGCCCGTTCCTCCGGGAGTTCGGGGTCGACGGGCAGGTAGGCGCCGCCGGCCCGCCACACCGCCAGCAGCGCCACCACCGCGTCGATCGACCGGTCCACGCGGACCGCGACGACCGTTTCCCGTCCGACGCCCCGCCCGCGAAGCGCGGCCGAGAGCGAGGCGACGCGACGTTCCAGGCCCGCGTAGGTCAGCGTCTCGTCGCCGCAGCTCAACGCGGTGGCGTCGGCGTGAGCGGCGGTCGCCTCGCCGATCGCCCCCGGCACCAGGAGATCGGCGGGATGACGGACCGCCGCCCCCGTCGTGAGATGGCCGCCGTTCACCCCACCGGTCGCCGCCGGGGCGAGGAAGCCGCCGGGATACTCCGTCACCGCTTCGAGGACGCGCAGCAGGGCGTCGTCGTCGGCCGTACGGACCGGCAACGCGGAGAGGGCGCGGTGCGGATCGGCCGCGATCGCGCGGCACAGGACGGCGAACCGGTCGGCGAGGCGGGCGGCGGTGGCCGCGTCGAACAGCTCGGCGTCGTAGCCGAGCACGAGGGAGAGCCCGTCGGCGTCCCTCCAGGCCTCCAGCATGAGGTCGAACTTGGCCTGGCGGTATCCGGCGTCGAAGAACTCCAGTGCCAGGTCGGCGAAGGTGTCTCGGCTGCCGCCCTCTCCGTCCTGGCTGTGCAGGATGGCCATGGTCTGAAAGAGCGGGGTGCGGCTCAGGTCGCGCTCCACCTCCAGCTCGGCCAGCAGTTTCTCGAACGGCACGTCCTGGTGCGCCATCGCCTCCAGAACAGTCGTCCGCGTTCTGCCGAGGAGGTCGGCGAAGGACGGGTCTCCCGACAGATCGCCTCGCAGGACGAGCGTGTTCGCGAGGTAGCCGACGACCGGTTCGAGCTCGACGCGCTCTCGCCCCGCGAAGGGCGAGCCGACCATGATGTCGTCCTGCCCGCTGTGACGCGACAGGAGCACCTGGTAGGCGGCGAGCACCACCATGAACAGGGTCGCCCCGCGCTCCTGTCCCACCCTCTCCAGCCCCACGGCGAGATCGGCCGGCAGCCGGAAGGCGTGGAACCCTCCCCTGTGAGCCGGAACCCGCGGGCGTGCGTGATCGAGCGGCAGCTCCAGCACGGGCGGATCGGCCAGCCGCTCACGCCAGTGTTCGAGCGCCGCCCCGTTGTCCTGGCCCCGCTGCCAGAACGCGACATCCGCATACCCGATCTCAAGCTCCGCGAGCTCCGGGGCGATCCCGTCACGGTGAGCCGCGTAAAGGCCGGTCAGGTCGTCTCCGAGAATGTTGAGCGACCAGCCGTCACCCGCGATGTGGTGCAGCACGACGCACAGCACGTGGTCGTCCTCGGCCAGGCGTATCAGGCTGACGCGCAGTGGAGGCGCCCCGGTGAGATCGAAGGGGGCGTTGGTCCGCTCGGCGACGAGCCGCCGGGCCGCCTCCACTCGCGCGTCGGGCCCTTCCCCGGCGCGGCCCTGTCCCGCGTGCTCCTCCCTCGGGAACCCCTCGTGCTCCTGCCCGGCGAGGTCGACGTGCTCGATCACCGGCCCGCCCCGGGGCTCGGCGACCGCGACCGGCCTGCCCTCCACGTCGGGATAGCGGGTCCGCAGGGTCTCATGCCGCACCACCAGGTCCCGGAAGGCACGGCTCAACGCCTCGGTGTCGAGCGCGCCGCGCAGCCGCCACACGCTGAACATGTTGTAGGCCGCGTCCTCGGGGTCGAACCGGTGCAGGAACCAGAGCCGCTCCTGCGCGGGTGAGAGCGGCGGCGGCGCGCCCTCCGGCCGCCGGCGGATCGGGGCGCTGCGGGCGTAGCCGGACCTACGGTCCTCCACGGCGGCGCCGAGAGCGGCCGCGAACCCGGAGACGGTGGGCCGGGTGAAAAGCTCCCTGACGGGGATCTCGACGCCGAGCAGCGCGGCGGCCCTCGCCGTGACCTTGACCGCGAGCAGCGAATGACCGCCCAGGACGAAGAAGTCATCGTCGGCGCAGAGCTCCTCCAGCCCCAGCACCTCGGCGAAGATCTCCGCCACCCGCCGCTCCATCGGGCTCTCCGGCAGCCGCCCCCGGCCCGCCGACGGCCGGTCGGGCGCGGGAAGCGCCTTGCGATCGAGCTTGCCGTTCGGGGTCAAGGGCAGCGCGGCGAGCGGCACCACCACGGCGGGCACCATGATCGCGGGCAGGGCGCGCGCCACATGTTCGCGGAGATCCGCGGGATCTCCGACGACGTAGGCCACCAGGGTGTCGTCGAAGACCGCGGCGACCGCGCGGGTGACCGCGGGGTGGGTCTCCAGCACGGCCTCGATCTCGCCCAGCTCGATGCGGTGCCCCCGCAGCTTCACCTGGCCGTCGGCCCGGCCGAGAAACTCCAGCCGCCCGTCGGGCAGCCACCTCACCTGGTCACCCGTCCGGTACAGGCGTGACCCCGGGGGACCGAACGGATCGGCCGGGAAGCGCTCCGCGGTCAGGCCCGGACGGTTCAGATACCCCCGGGCCAGTCCGGTGCCCGCGATGAACAGCTCCCCCACCACCCCGACGGGGACCGGGTCGAACCTCTCGTCCAGCACGTAGACCCGGGTGTTGGCCAGCGGCCCGCCGATCGTCACGACCCCCGGCTCCGCGGGCACCCGCTCGCAGGTCGACCAGATCGTCGTCTCGGTGGGGCCGTAGACGTTCCACATCGCCCGCACGCGGCTCCGCAACGCGCGGGCGAGGGCGGGCGGCAACGCCTCGCCGCCGGTGAGCGCGGTCACCGGCCGCCGGTCGAATCCCGCGTCGAGCAGCGCCCACCAGCCCGAGGGCGTCGCCTGGACGTGCGTCACCTCGTACGCCGAGACGAGTCTCACCAGCGCGTGCGCGTCCGCGGCCTCGGTGCCGCCCGCGATGAGCACCCGCCCTCCGGTGACCAGGGGAAGGAAGAGTTCCAACGCCGAGATGTCGAACGACAGGGACGTGAGCGCCAGCCAGAGGTGGCCCGGCCCGGCGTCCAGCAGGTCCCTCATCGCCAGCAGCAGGTTGACCACGGCGCGGTGCTCGATCGCGACGCCCTTGGGACGGCCCGTCGAACCGGAGGTGTAGATCACGTACGCGAGGTCGTCCGGCGTCGCGAGCGGCGCCGGCGCGACGTCGGACTCGCCGGCGAACGCCTGCGGGTCCTCGATGAGGAGGACCGGAACCGCGTTGTCCGGAAGCCGTCCTCGCAGGCGTTCCTCGGTCAGCAGCAGTTCCGCGCCCGAATCCCGCAGGACGAAGGAGAGCCGCTCCGCGGGATAGTCCGGGTCGAGGGGCAGGTACGCGCCCCCCGCCCTCATCACGGCCAGCAACCCCACCAGCGTCTCCAGCGAGCGGGAGGCGCACAGGGCCACGAGGACGCCGGGCCGTACCCCCTCCCGCCGAAGGCGGTTGGCCAGCCGGTTGACCGCCGCCTCCAGCTCGGCGTAGGTCAGGCTCCGCCCCTCGCACGTCGCCGCGACCGCCCCGGCCTCACCCGAGACCAGGTCGTGGAGTGTCACCTCCGGACGGTGCGCGGCGGTGTCGTTCCAGTCGTGAAGGACCCGCTCACGTTCCGCGTCCGGCGACAGGGCGAGCTCGGACAGCCGGAGCCCTGCGTCGGCGACGACCCGGCGCAGCATGACCTCCAGGTGCTCCGCCATACGCTCGGCCGTGGCGTGATCGAACAGGGCCGTGTCGTAGATCAGGAAGACGTCGAGACCGTCCGCCTGCCGCCCGAACTCCAGCGACAGGTCGAACATCGCCGGCCGTATGCCCAGATCGAGGAACTCCGCGGTGACGCCGGGCAGGGTCAGGGTGGTGCCGCGGTAGTCGTGAAGGACGAGCTGCGCCTGGAAGAGCGGGGTGCGGCTGAGGTCTCTCGGGACGTTGAGCTCGCTCACCAGGCGGTCGAAGGGGAGGCTGCCGTTGGCGTACGCCTTCAGGGCCGCGGTGCGGACGCGGATGAGCATCTCCTGGAAGGTCGGATCGCCCGACAGGTCCCCGCGGATCACGAGCGTGTTGAGGAAGAGCCCGATGAGCGACTCCAGCTCGTCCCTGTCCCGCCCGGCGACCGGCGTTCCGACGCAGATGTCCTTCTGACCGGAGTAGCGCGACAGCAGGACCAGGTAGACGGTCAGCAGCACCATGAAGGGGGTGCAGCGCGTGCGCCGGGCGAGCTCGTCGATCCCGTCGGTCAGCGACCCGGGAAGCCGGAGCGTGGCGCAGCCGCCGACGCTGCTCCTGATCGGGGGACGCGGCCGGTCCGTCGGGAGTTCGAGCGTCGGCGGATCGGCCAGTCGCCGCCGCCAGTATTCGAGCTGCTTGCCGGCCTGGCCGCCGAGACGTCCGAGCCGCTCGCCGGTCAGGCCCTCGATCTGCTCCCTCTGCCACAGCGCGAAGTCGGCGTACTGGATCGGCGGCGGCGCCAGCGGCGACCGGCCGCCGCCCAGGAACGCCTCGTACAGCGAGGCCAGCTCGTGCAGGAACACCCCCACCGACCAGCCGTCCACGGCGATGTGGTGGAACACGGCGTACAGCACGTGCTCCCGCCCGGACAGGCGCAGCAGCCCCGTCCGGAGCGGCGGTTCGCCCGCCAGGTCGAACCGCCGCTCGATCCGTTCCCCGACGAACCGAAGCACCTCCGCCTCGCGCCCGGCCTCGGGGAGATCCGTCAGGTCCCGGGTCTCGAAGTTCAGCCGGGCCGCGTCCCGGTCCGGCTCGTCGACGACCTGGACCGGAGCTCCGCCCCTGTCCGGGAATCGGGTCCGCAGTATCTCGTGCCGGGCCACGATCTCCGCGAGTGCCCGTTCCAGCGCCCCGGCGTCGAGCGTTCCCCGGAGTCGCTCGGCGATGAAGATGTTGTGGGCCTCAGCGCTGCCGGTCCGTTCGAGCCGGTCGAGGAACCACATGCGCTCCTGGCCGAACGAGAGCGGCAGCTCGCGGGTCCCGCCGGGCCTGGGGATGATGTCGCGTCGCGTGGGCGTCTCCGTCATCGGGGCTCCGAGATCCCGGAGCCCGCCGCGACGGGCTCTCCGAATGCCGGATTGTCAGAGAAGGGGAGCCGCGGAACCGTCCTCATGACAAATTCCCCGCAGACAGGCCGCGCCCCCGAAAGGCGATCCATCATAATCACGACGAGATGATGACAGATGTCTATATATACCCACAAGCAGTAAAAATTCATGACTGATATATCAATGACCACAATGGACCGTTCCCAGCATCTCAGGGGTGACGGACGACCCCACGCCTGCCGCTGACATCATGTGGTCTGCCACTTGTTGCCGGCGCACGGGCCGCGAAGGCCCGGCCCGAGAGGTTGACCGCGCCGCCCCGGAGAGTGTCTGATCACTATCGGCCGACGAGCTCACGACCCGTGAAATTCCACCGGAATTCCCGTTGACTCCCTGAAATATCACCGGGCCCGAAGGTCGGCCGTGGCGGTTTCTCCCTCCTTTCACCATTTCGAATTCCGACCACGGGGGAGAATGTCGATATTCGAAGGCGAGACTTCTTATGGCCGGATCCGAATGGTCACCGAGTTCACCGGTGGTGCGGAGCGGAAGGCTCACCTGGGCCCAGCAGGAGTGGGTCCACTGGATTCCCACCGACACCGACACCTCCTTCGAGGACAACATCTGCGCCGTGATACCGGGACGCGACGTACCCGTCGATCACGTCGTCACGGCGGTGCGGGACGTCCTCCTCCGGCACGAGGGGCTGCGCTCGCTGATCCACCGCGCCGGCCAGGAGGGCAGCCGCCAGTACGTCTGCCCGGTCGACGAGCGGCTGGGCGACGTGATCCAGGTGACGGACGAGGACGTCGCGGGCCGTCGGCGGTTCGACACGCCCTGGCGGCGCACGTGCTTCCGGATCGGCGACGAGTGGCCCGTCAAGGTCGTTCTGTACGCGCCGGGCGGGCGCGCCCGCCGGATCGACGTCGTCGTCGACCACGTCGCGATCGATCCGTGGGGGATGCGGGTGCTGTGCGACGACCTGAACAACGCGATCAGGTCGCGGGTGGCGGGCCGCGAGCCGTTCGGCGCCGTGGCCGCCGAGCAGCCGATCGACGTCGCGCTGTCGGAGACCTCCCCTGCCGGGCTGGTCTACCAGCGACGGGCCCTGAGCTACTGGGAACAGCGGCTGCGCGGGTTCAGGAAGGCGCTCGACGGCCACACGCGCGCCGTTCCCCCCGCCCGGTCCCGGCCCTCCTCCGAGCAGGGGTCGTTCCGCTCCTGCTGGCTGATCTCCCGCCGCGCGGGGCAGGCGGCCGGGACGATAGCGCGGGCGTCGAGGGTGTCCCCCTCCGCCGCCTTCCTCCTCGCCTTCGGCACCGCGGTCTGCGCGGTGGAGCGGTCGCCGCGGGCCGGCCTGTTCGCCATCTCCGCGAACAGGTTCTCCGCCGGGGCGAACCGCTCGGTGCGGAAGGCGACCATGACGATGCCGGTGCTCGTTCCCGAGCTGGCGAGCCGGTCCCCCGCGGACTCCTACCGCCGGGCCCTCGCCGACTGCGCCGTCCAGCAGCTGTCCGGCCACCGCTTCGCCAACGCCGACCCGTACGCCACCGAGCGGATGTGCGAGGAGATCCTTGAGGATCTCTACAAGACCGGGGTGGCCTATCCGCGGTTCAGCTACATGGACGACTCGGTCACGAACGACTTCAACCCGGTGTGGCCGGCGGAGAAGGACGGGTTCCCCGCCGGCGGTGCCGCGGGCGACAGGACCGTCACCTTCGCCCCGCCCCGGCCCCTGGGCGCGAGATACATGCTGACGGTGCTCCATCGCCGCGCGGGCGCCGTCCTCAGCCTCCAGTGGGGTGAGGAGACCGGCTGGGGGGAGACGGCCGAGAGCATGCTCCTGCACATCGAGGATCTGATGGTCTGGGCGGCTTCGGGGTACACCCTGGACACGCCGGTGTTCGGCCGTCCGGGGACGATCGCGTAGTGCGGGTACCGGAGAGAACCGAACCGGGAGATGGTCACATGGAAGATCAAGCGCGTCGCCGGGCGGTCCGCGACCGGCATCTCGACTGGGACGGCTGCCACAACGTCCGCGACCTGGGCGGCATGCGCGCCGCCGACGGCCGCGAGACCCGCTGGGGCGCCGTCGTCCGTTCCGACACTCCCCACCGCCTCACCCCGGCAGGCTGGGCGGCGCTCGCCGACTACGGCATCCGTACGGTCGTCGACCTGCGCAACGACGGCGAGCACCTTTCCGCGGTGGACCGCCGCCCGGCGGGGTTCACCACCGTGCGCGTGCCGCTGGACGACCGCGCCGACACCGGGTTCTGGAACGGACTGGGCGAGGGCGTGTACGGCACACCCCTGTACTACCGGCCGTTCCTGGAGCGGAAGGCGGAGCGCTGCGCCGCGGCCGTCTCCGCGATCGCCCGGGCCGAGCCCGGCGGCGTCCTCCTGCACTGCGTCGCGGGTCGCGACCGCACCGGGCTCGTCACCCTGCTGCTGCTCGCGCTCGCGGGCGTCTCCCCCGGCGACATCGCCGCCGACTACGAGCTGAGCACCGTCCGCCTGCGACCGCTCTACGCCAAGCTGGGCGAGCCCGACGAGGCCCCGCGTATCCAGGCGCTGCTCGACCGGGCGAACACCTCCGCCCGCGAGATCATCCTCTCCACGGTGGAGTCGCTCGACGCCGAGGCCTACCTCCGCGCGGGCGGCGTCAGCGACGCCGAGCTGACCTCCGTACGCGCCCGGATCCTCGGACCCGCGGACTGAGCCACCCGCTCGGGCTCCCGCCGGCCCCTGCGCCCACCGGCAGGGGACCCCTGCGGGACGGCCACCGGCTCGGCCGGTCCGTGGCCGTCTCCCTCACGCGCCCCCGCCGCACCGCCGTGGCGGCCCTTCACGCGTCCACGGTCGTCAGGGCGTCGTTCACGGCCTCGTCGTACACCGTCAGCAACCGGTCGACGGCCTGTTCCCAGCCGAAACGGGAGGCGTGGGCGAGCGCGCCCTCCTGGAGCCTCCGCAGGTGCCGCGGCGCCGAGACGAGGTCCCCGAGCGCACGCGCGTACCGGGCCGGGTCGTGCCCGTCCACGAGCACCCCGGAGATCCCGTCCCGCACCGCCGTACGCAGGCCGCCGACGGCCGCGGCCACCACGGGCGTGCCGCACGCCTGAGCCTCCACCGCCACGAGACCGAACGTCTCCGCGTGGGAGGGCACCACGACCGCGGTCGCCGCCCGGTACCAGTCGGCGAGTTCCGGCTGGGGGCAGGGCGGCTCCAGCCGGACCCGACCGGCGATCCCCAGTTCGGCGGCGAGCTTGCCCAGGTGATCCGGGTCGGTCAGCCCGGCCCCGCTGGGCCCGCCGACGATCGCCACGACGAGCCGCCGGGCGAGGCCGGGATCGTGCCGGATCATCCGGGCGGCGGCGCGCAGCAGCACGTCCGGCGCCTTCAGCGGCTGGACCCGCCCGGCGAACAGCAGGACGACGGCGTCCACGGGCAGGCCCAGTCCGTGCCGTGCCCGTGCCTGCGAACCGGGACGGAAGAGGGACAGGTCGACCCCGGGATTGACGGTCCGCACCCTGGCCGGATCGGCCCCGTAGAGCGTGATCAGCTGGTTCGCCTCCTGCACGGTGTTGGCGACGAGCCGGTCGGCCGCGGCCACCACCTCGGTCTCCCCCGCGATACGGCCGGCGGGTTCGGGCTCCTCGCCCGGCACCAGCGCCGCGTTCTTGACCGCGCCGAGCGAATGCATGGACTGCACGAGCGGGACGTCCCATCGCTTTTTGGCGGACGCGCCCACCTTCCCCGCCAGCCAGTGGTGGGCGTGGATGAGGTCGTAGCCGCCTCGCTCGCGGGCGGCCCCGGTGCGCAGCATCTCGGAGGTGAACCGCGCGAGGGTGCCCGGCAGCTCGTTCTTGCCGAGCTCCCTCGGGGGTCCGGCGGCCACATGCCGGACCAGCACGCCGGGGACGAGCTCGGCCAGCGGGGGCATGTCGGGAGAGACCGCGCGGGTGAAGATCTCCATCTCGACGTCCAACGCGGCCATCCGCCGGGCGACCTCGACGATGTAGACGTTGAGTCCTCCGGCGTCGCCCCCACCCGGCTGGGCGAATGGAGAAGTAAGGACGCTGACGGTCGCGATCCTCCGGGGAAGGCGTCGCGGCATGGGCATTCACCTCCGCTTGAACACTCGTCCGGCGGCGTGTCGTCGCCCGCCCGGGGCTGGGGATCTTCAGGTGACGGAATCCCGGCGCCTGTACGGAGTTCACGAGCGGAACGGCGTGAGCCGTGTCCGCCCTCACCTCCGCGAGGGACCGCGAGCCAGGTCCGCGTTCACCCCCGCGAGGGACTGTGAGCCCATCTCCCGCTCTCACTCCCGCAGGGGACCACGCCGCTGCCACGACCGGAGGAGGAGGCTGACGAGGTACGGCAGCCGCGCGTGGTGAACTCGCCGTACTTCCGATGCGGAATCCAACGAAGCGCCCCCGGCCCCGCCCGTGGATCGGCCGTAGCCGCGGCCCGTCAGGACTCGCCGGCCGCGAACTGCTAGTGATCAGACACTCTGGGAGACGGCGACGTCAACCACTTGATCCGGCCCTTCGGGCCCGGCGCGGTGGCAACAATCGGCCATCACCATGGTGCCTGCGGCCTGGGGTGCGGTTATGGCGACGATCGTCGGACGCGGGGCCGGAGCGCGCCGGACGGCGACGCGGGCGGGACGGGCGCGAGAAGACGGGGAAGACGGTTCATCACAACTATCTAGCAATGTTGTGCAATTTTCTGGCACACTCTGGCAAGAAGAGCTGCAAGGGGGTGAAGGCTTGCGGGTGGGTTGTCGGATGTACAGGTTTCGTCTCTGGAGGCGCGGCTACGGCTTCGCCTGCCACGCGAGCCGGTCATCTCCAGGCGGGCCCCGGCCGCACCGGTGGCCGCATCCGCCGAACGCTGCCTGGAACCAGGCGCCCCTCCGCCGGGCGCGCTCAAGGCCGGGGCCGTACATCCCTCTCGACCTCGATCCTCCGTCCGGACGGCCCGCCCTCACGCCGGGCGACCTCACGACGCGAGCCGATCGGAAAATACTCACTCCACGTGGAACCTGCAGGTCGTCTCTCCCGACCGGCTCCGCCGGAAAGCCGTGGGAGAACGATTGTCTGTCGCATGTTCGGTGAACGACGGGGATAGAGATGTACCTCTCTCATTTGCAGCCTGAACATCCACGCGCACTCAACGAAGACGTGGCCTCGGTGTACTTCGAGGCGCTTCACAAGGGCCATATCGGAACGGCCTACGACGTCGCCGAAGAACTCGACCTGGATCCCTGCTTCGTCAAGGACGCCATAGACCAGCTGACCCGACTTCATCTGCTCCGCCCCGATCCCGGCCATCTCTCGAACCTGGTACCGGTGAATCCGGAGATAGCGGCGGCCTCGCTGATATCTCCGATGGAGACGGAGATCCATCACCGCCGCGATCTGATCACCGGAATCCGCACGCAGATGCATTCCCTCATGCACGGCTACGACGAGGCCCAGCGCAGCAAGAAACCGCCGAACTCCATAGAGCCGCTGCCCGACGAGGCGGCTGTGCGCGGATCGCTGCATCTGGCCGCGGAGGCGTGCCACCGCGAAGTGCTGAGCATCGAGCCCAGCACCCCCTCCTGGAACGCGTCACCGGACGCCGCCCTGGCACGCAACCTGGCCATGCTGGAGCGGGGCGTGAGCCTGCGAATGCTCTACCAGCACAGTGCCCGCGCCGACCTTCCCACCAGGGGACACATCAAGAAGCTCGTCGCCGCCGGCGCCAGCGTCCGCACGACGCCCCAGCTTCCGAACCACCTCGTGATCTTCGATGGCGAGATCGCGTTCATGTCCAACCCGGGCGGGTCGGGATCGGCGTCGAGCGCCGTCGCCGCCCGCGACCTCGCCGTCGTCGGATTTCTCGGCGAGATCTTCGAGCACCTGTGGAATTCGGCGACGCCCTACTCCGCCTCCGACATGGGCTATCAGGGGGCCACCGATGAGATCCACCATGCCATCGTCAACCTGCTGGCCGAAGGTTTCACCGACGAGGCCGTCGCCCGCAGGCTTGGGATGTCCGTGCGCACGTGCCGCCGCCACATCGGCGTGCTGCTCCAGAACCTCAGCGCGGTGAGCCGGTTCCAGGCCGGGATCCGGGCCGCCACGACCGGATACGTCGACGCCAGATGAATTCCCCGCGTCACCCGGGACGTGTGCACCCGGCACGGCCGCCTGCGGAAAGGCGACGGCGGCCACCTGCCGGGAAGCGAGAACCGCGATGACGGCCGGAAGAAAAGAGAGACCAACCATGCCGCGTGACCGGCGCATTCTCTTCGTACACGCTCATCCCGACGACGAGTCGATCGGCACCGGTGCGACGATGGCGAAGTACGCGGCCGAAGGCGCCCACGTCTGCCTGGTCACCTGCACCCTCGGCGAGGAGGGCGACGTGGTCCCCGCCGGTCTCCGGCACCTCGCCTCCGCCCGCGAGAACCGGCTGGGCCCCCACCGCGAGGGCGAGCTGTCACGGGCATGCGCCGCCCTCGGCGTGAAGGACCATCGCCTCCTCGGCGGGGCCGGACGCTGGCGCGACTCCGGCATGATGGGCACGCCCACCAACGACGACCCCACGTGCTTCTTCCGGGCCGATCTCGACGAGGCCGCGGCCGAGCTGGTCGGCATCGTCAGGGAGGTGCGGCCCCAGGTCGTCGTTACCTACGACGACAACGGCTACTACGGCCATCCCGACCACATCCAGGCCCACCGGGTGGCGTGGCGGGCGTTCGAGAAGGCCGCCGACCCTTCCTTCGGCACGGGCGAACCGTGGCGGCCCTCCCGGTTCTACGTCACCGCGATGCCGATGTCCGAGCTGAAACGGGCGGTGGGCACGGGGCCGTTCGACCGCGTGAGGTCCGCCGAGGACTTCGGTTTCGGGATCCCCGACGAGCAGGTGACCACGAGGATCGACGCGACCGGATACCTGGAGGCCAAGCTCGCTGCGCTGCGCGCGCACCACACGCAGCTCAGCGTGGACGGCCCGTTCTTCGCGCTGTCCGACAACGTGGGACAGCCCGCGCTGGGCACGGAGTACTACACGCTGCTCGCGGGCATGCCCGGCCCCCTCGGCCGGGACGGCCACGAGACCGACCTCTTCGGCTAGACCGCACGGGCCCTGGAGCGGTCCCGTACCGCCCCCGGCCCGCTTTCGGCCCGAGCCCCGCGCGGGACCGCTGAGAAACGGGTCCGTGAGACGTGGAGCGGTCCGTACATGGCCGGATCCCCTCGCCGGGCCCGGCCGGGTCGGGCCGGGTCGGGCCGGCGCGGTCCGATCTCCTCGCCGGGCGAGGTCAGGTCGAGCCGCCGAGGTCAGATCGACTCGCCGGGTTCGGCCGGGTCGAGCTGGCGCGGCTGGGCCTGCGCGGCCACCCTCGGGTAGTGCAGGTCGAAGGCGGGTCGCTCGGAGCGGATGGTCGGCAGGAAGTCGAAGTTGTGCCGGGGCGGCGGGCAGGAGGTGGCCCACTCCAGCGAGTTGCCGAACCCCCACGGGTCGTCCACCGTCACCCGCGGGGCGTGGCGCGCGGTGCGCCAGATGTTGTACAGGAACGGCAGCGTGGAGGCGCCGAGCAGGAACGCGCCCGCCGAGGAGATCATGTTGAGCTCGGTGAAGCCGTCGAGCGGGCTGTAGTCGGCGTAGCGGCGCGGCATGCCCTTGGCTCCGAGCAGATGGTGGATCAGGAAGGTGGTGTGGAAGCCGACGAACAGCGTCCAGAAGTGCACCTTGCCCAGGCGGTCGTTCAGCATCTTGCCGGTCATCTTCGGCCACCAGAAGTAGAAGCCCGCGAACATCGCGAACACCACGGTGCCGAAGACCACGTAGTGGAAGTGGGCCACCACGAAGTAGGAGTCGGTCACGTGGAAGTCCAGTGGCGGCGAGGCCAGGATGACACCGGTCAGACCGCCGAACAGGAAGGTCACCAGGAACCCGATGGCGAACATCATCGGTGTCTGGAAGGACAGGTGTCCCCGCCACATGGTGCCGGTCCAGTTGAAGAACTTCACCCCGGTCGGGATCGCTATCAGGAAGCTCATGAAGGAGAAGAACGGCAGCAGCACCCGCCCGGTGGCGAACATGTGGTGCGCCCACACGGTCATCGACAGGCCCGAGATCGCGATGGTCGCGCCGACCAGGCCGACGTAGCCGAAGATCGGCTTGCGGCTGAAGACGGGGATCACCTCGGTGATGATCCCGAAGAACGGCAGCGCGATGACGTAGACCTCGGGGTGGCCGAAGAACCAGAACAGGTGCTGCCAGAGCAGCGGCCCCCCGCTCTGCGGTTCGAAGACGCGCGCGCCGAACCTGCGGTCGGCCTCCAGCACGAGCAGCGCGGCGGCGAGCACCGGGAAGGCCATCAATACCAGGACACCGGTCAGCAGCACGTTCCAGGTGAAGATCGGCATGCGGAACATAGTCATGCCGGGCGCGCGCATGCAGATGATCGTGGTGATGAAGTTGACCGAGCCCAGGATCGTGCCGAGCCCGGACATCACCAGGCCCACGCACCACAGGTCACCGCCGACCTGCGGGGAGAAGGTCCCGGTGGACAACGGGGCGTATCCCGTCCAGCCGAAGTCGGCGGCGCCGCCGTTGGTCGCGAATCCGGTGAGGGCGGTGAGACCGCCGAACAGGAACAGCCAGTAGCTGACCATGTTGAGCCGGGGAAACGCCACGTCGGGCGCGCCGATCTGCAGCGGCATGACCACATTGGCGAATCCGGCGAACAGCGGCGTGGCGAACAGCAGCAGCATGAGCGTGCCGTGCATGGTGAACAACTCGTTGTACTGCGACTGGGTGACAAACTGCATCCCGGGCTGCGCGAGCTCCGCCCGGATGATCATGGCCATGAGCCCGGCGATCATGAAGAACCCGAACGCCGTGATCAGGTAGAGGTATCCGATCACCTTGTGGTCGGTGCTCGACAACCATGACGCCAGGATCTGGCCCTTGCCACTCGTGCGCGGCGCCAGCGGGGAGGTCAGCGGCTCGTCGCGAGACTGTTCGAATGTCGTCATGGCGCCTCGCTCATGAGCGGCGTCCCGACGAGAACGGCTCCGGCGCCCCTACGGCGAACCGGCTCGCGGAGAACCGGCCTCCGGTGAATCACCTTCCGATACGACGGAGAACACGTCACACCCCGACCGGGCGCCGACGCCAAGCCGGCGAGCCGAACGCTCCGACTCACTCGCCTACGTACATTGTGGGATGGATTCACTGTGGCCTCCAACCATGGGAAAACAGCCACGTCGTCGCGCTTTTACTGACGAACAGTGCGGTACCCCGTTGTCGTCGCCCATTAACTCGGCCATTTCAGTGCAAATCATTTATGGCACATCGTTGAATCAGATCCGTAAATCGATACCGGCGCTTGACGCCGCCATTCAACGCGCCTTTCCTGCCGCGGTTCAACGCGCCTTTCCCACCGGCGTCGCTCGACGCCGCCTCACGGTGGCGCGCCCGCCCGGTCATCCGAGGCCCGAAACCTCCCGTGCCGGCGCGTGACCTTCCCGAGCACGGCACCGCCGGCCCACCCGGCTACCGGGAATCGCCGCCCGCGGGCCGTACGGGCAGCGGGTGCGTCTCTCCTCGACCGATGTAGTGCACGCGGTCGGACAGGCCGGCGCGCTCGACTTCGCGCCGGAAGTCCCCCAACGGCGAGGTGAACGCCTCGTAGTCGTCGTAGTGCACCGGCATCGCGCGCCGGGGCCGGACGAGGGAGATCCACTCGGCTCCCTGCCTGCCGTCCATCGTCACCATCAGCAGGCCCAGGAGTTTGGTACCGCCCAGGTGGACGATGCCCAGGTCGATGTCGGGAAACCGCTCGGGGATCTCGGCCAGGCAGCCGTCCATCAGCGTGTCACCGGATATGCACAGCCGCAGGTCGGTGTGACCGCCGTCGCGGCCGAACTCCAGCATGCTGCCCATCACCGGGGGCAGCAGCGCCCGCGCCCGCCTCGGCGCGTGGCGACCGGGCAGGGACGTGATCCGCAGCGTGTGGCCGCCCCGCTCGATCGACCGATCCTCCCAGGTGTCCAGCCCCACGGCCTCGCCGAACCCCTGGGCCCAGAGCCGTCGCGCCGCCTGGACCGTGGTCATGATCGGCAGCGCCTTGTCCAGGCCGCGGCGCGCCACCCGGTCCCAGTGGTCGCCGTGCATGTGCGACAGCACCACCAGGTCGAGGGGCGGGAGCCGGTCGATCTCGATCGCCGGATCGGTCCGGCGCCGGCTGCTCAGGCCGTAGCCGAGATAGGCCCGCTGGCCGCGATGGAGGAAGTTGGGATCGGTGAGCAGCGTGAACCCGTGATAGCGGATCAGCATGGTGGCGTTGCCGATGAAGAACACACCGGACCCGTTGAGATCAACCATCATGGGCCTCCATCCGGTACGGCGCCGCCGCCCGACGATCCCGACCGCCTCCTGGCTCTCCTCTCTCTTCAGGGTTTCACACCGAAGGCGTCGGACCGGCCCCCGCCCCCGGCCGAACGGACGGCGCGTCCCACCGCGTCGGCGGAGGACCGGAGCCTCGAAGCCCTCCTACCAGCGGTGGTGGACCTGGGGGCGGATGAGCTCGTCGTAGACGTCCCTCACTCCGGACAGGGCCTCCGCCGGCAGAGGAGCGGCCTCCGCCGCCGCGGCGTTGGCCCGAGCCTGTACGGCGTTGCGCGCACCGGGGATCACCACGCTGACCCCGGGCTGGTCGACGATCCAGCGCAGCGCGAACTGCGCGGTGGTCATCCCCTCGGGCACGAGCGACTGGAGCCTGCGCACGGCCTGGAGCCCGGTGTCGTACTCCACCCCGGAGAAGGTCTCCCCGACGTCGAAGGACTCGCCGTGCCGGTTGAAGTTGCGGTGGTCGTCCTGCCCGAAGGTGGTGCGCTCGTCGTACTTGCCGGACAGCAGACCGCTGGCCAGCGGCACGCGGGCGATGATGCCGACCCCGGCCTTCTGGGCGGCGGGAAGCACCTGCTCAAGCGGCTTGAGCCGGAAGGCGTTGAGGATGATCTGCACGCTGGCCACGTTCGGGCGGGCGATCGCGGTGAGTGCCTCCTCGCAGGTCTCGACGCTCACGCCGTAGGCGGCGAGACGCCCCTCCTCGACCATGGTGTCCAGCGCGTCGAACACCGCGTCGGTGGAGTAGACGGGGGTGGGAGGGCAGTGCAGCTGGACGAGGTCGAGGGTGTCGACCCCCAGGTTGGCGCGTGAGCGGTCGTTCCACGCCCGGAAGTTGTCGAGCGTGTACGCCGACGGCTCCTGGGGCACCCGCCTGCCCATCTTCGTGGCGACCGTCAGCCCCGGACGGTCCTTGATGAGCCTGCCGACGATCTGCTCGCTACGGCCGTCGCCGTACACGTCGGCGGTGTCGATGAAGGTGACACCCGCGTCGACGGCGGCCGTCAGCGTGGCGAGCGCGTCGTCCTCGCTCACGTCTCCCCAGTCGGCACCCAGCTGCCAGGCGCCCAGACCGATGACCCCGACGTTCCGGCCGGTCCTGCCGAGTTCGCGTTGTTCCATGATGAAGGACCCCTGAGTTGGAAAATACGTGGAGGTCACAGTCTGGCCGATACGCGCACAAGATCGGGAACCAGCCCTCGTCCGGGAGCCCGGCGCCGGAGGCCGCTCAAGGACGGCACGGGGGTGACCCCGGAGGCGGGAGGGGTCGTGTGAACGAGATTTCACGTCGGAACGCGACGTGAGGCTTCGGCGATCGCGTTCTGAGTGCCCGTGTCCAACAGAGCGATCATGAACAATGGAACGCCATGATCGCAGCGAACACGGGCACTCTTCCCCTTCGTCGCGGGACCGGGGTTCTTTCCAACCCCGAATCCTGTTACATGTGGTCAGCGTGTTTCGACCCCATGCCGCGTCCGAGCCGGAGAACGGTCTTCATTCAGCACCCGCGGTGACCGCGGTGGCGGCAGCCGTCGTGGTGACGGCCCGAGTCCGAGTCGTGGCCGTCGGCCGTGACGTTGTTGTTGTTGTTGGTGTTGTTGACTTCTTCTCTCGCGTCAGTGGTGTTGTTGTTGTTGAGGTTCACGTTGAGGTGGAACCTCCTGTCGTGGTGGCGGCTGTAGCAGCTGTGGTGGTGGCAGCTGTGGTGACGGCAGCAGCAGCCACGGCGCCAGCCGCAGCCACCTCCACCACAGTTGATGAAGCTCGCACCCGCGGTGACCGTGGCGGTGCCGGCGTTGGCCGCGGTGGTCGCCGCGCCCAGGCTCACGATTCCGCCGGCCAGGGCCGTGCTGATGGCGAACCCTGCGATGACACTTTTGACGTTGGGCATTGCATTTTCTCCCTGAAGGATCAGTTGCCCCGATTTCGACATTTCCCAGATTTTTTGGAAGGTGCCTGGGATGGCCACTGATGGGCGTCCCTGATTGTCGTAGTTTCCTGTGAAGTCATGCGACAAACAGAGGTCGACAGCTTTTGCTGTCTCCTTATCTCTTTATTGAGGTTGTTGGACCCTTATTGATGGTTTTGCTGTGAAATATATTTAATGTCGGATTTGTCGCATAGGCCGCATGACGGGAGGGCCTTTCGGCGCGACAGGCAAGAAGGGAGGGATATGTCGATACGAGAAGGAAGAAGGCGGTGGAATTAGACCGCTTTATCCCTTTTTTTCCTAATTGATCGCGCGGCGACGTCCTGCGACGACACGGGAGGACGGCACGGGGGCACCACGGATGCGAGACGAACGAGATCGTGGCAGGTCACGGCCGGAACGCATCGATCTCACGGCGAAACAGGAATGCCATATATAAAAACACGCGGCTGAACGCCGAAAAAAATCAGTCCACAGATCGGCGAATTGAAAATTCGCCCCCACAACCGAATTCGACGACGGAAAGAAGGATCAAACCTCCGCGGAGACTTTCGGCGAGCTGGGGGATGCGGACACTCGGGAGAATCCGAGCCGCCCGCCCGCCCGTCCGTCCGTCCGGACGATGCCCTCGACGTTCCGCGATGCCGCTGACGGCACGCGGCGGGTTATGACCGTCAAGCCGTCGATCGCCTCGCACACATTTCTGAAATCGGCCGGTCAAGCATGCTGAGAGCCGTACAGACGCTGAGGCCGCGACCGCGGTCGCGCACCGCCGACCCCAAGGGTGCTCCGGCCCTCCCCTGAGTGAGGGAGGACCGGATGGGTGACGTCGGCGATGTGCCGCAGGGGAGGTTCGCAGGAGCCTTGACGGCATGTTCACGGAACTCATCACCGCGCTGGTCCTCGCCGCCGGCCCGGTCCACGCCGCTCAGCCCCCACCGGACCTTCCGGGGATCGGCGCTCTGATCGACGAGTATGTCGCCACGTCCATGGCCGAGGAGAAGGTCCCCGGCGTGGCCGTGACCGTGGTCGCGGGGGGCAGGGAGGTGGTCGACAAGGGATACGGCCTGGCCGACGTGGAACGCCGGATCCCGGTGGATCCCGAGCGCACCCGGTTCCTCATCGGCTCGGAGACCAAGCTGTTCACCGCCCAGGCCGCCCTGCAACTGGTCCACGAGGGCAGGTTGGACCTGGACGCCGACGTCAACACCTACCTGACCACCTTCAAGATCCGCGATACCTATCCGGGGCGTCCGGTCACCCTGCGGAACCTGCTCACCCACACGGCGGGGTTCGACGAGGACTACGTGGTCGGCAGCGGCAAGGACGTCCGGCCGCTGGGCGAGGCGCTGGCCGCGACCCAGCCCGCCCGGCTGCGTCCGCCCGGCACCGGCGTCTCCTACAGCAATTACGGCGTCGCCCTGGCGGGCTACCTGGTGGAGATCGTCTCGGGGATGCCGTTCGAGGAGTATGTCGGACGCCACGTGTTCGAGCCGCTCGGCATGAACGACTCCGTCATCGCCTGCGGCGGGCTGGAGGACACCAGGGCGTACCTGGTGGACGGCTCGGCGGCCCGGGCCGACTGCGCGGACTTCACCGCGTCCGGCGCGGGCCCGGCCTCGACCGCCGCGGACATGGCCAGGTACATGCGGGCCCAGCTCTCGCTGGACGCGCGGCTCGGTTCCGGGGTGGCCGCCGAGATGCAGCGGCAGCAGTACACCGAGGACCCTCGACTGCCCGGCATGGGATTCGTCTGGGAGGAGTCGCCGTACCGCGGACATCGCATGCTGTTCAAGGGCGGCGACATGCCCGGGATGCACTCCTACATGTTCCTGCTGCCCGAGCAGGGCATCGGCATCCACGTCATGTCCAACGGCGACGGCACCGGACGGCACGGGCTGGACGGGTTCGCGCTGGCCGAAAAGATCATCGACCGGTACCTGCCGGCCGCGAGGCCGCCGTCGGTGAAGGCGCTGTCCGGCGTCTCCGCCGAGCGCTACCAGGGCTGGTACCAGAGCAGCAGGACCAGCCACGGCAGTCTGCTGAAAGTGCAGGCGCTGGCGGACGCCCCGGTACACGTCACCGCGACCGCCGACGGCGCGATCCTCACCACCGGCTTCAAGGGCGGCCTGCGGCGCTGGATCCAGTTCGAGCCCGGTGTCTTTCAGGAGGAGGGCGGCTGGGACCGGATCGCCTTCCCCGAGCCGGGGCAACTGGCGATCAGCCGCAGCACGGTCGTCTTCGACCGGATCGGCCCGCTGGACCACCCGTCGCTGCACCTCGCCCTGCTGGGCGCCGCGCTCCTGGCCGCGGTGGCCGCTCTCCTGGGCTTCCCCGCCGCGGCGGCGGTACGGCTTGCCCGCCGTCGACGCCACGGCACCCCCGCCCCGGCCTCACCCCGGGCGCCGCGGATCGCCCGGCTGCTCGCCTGGATCGCGAGCGTGTCCGTAATCGTCGTGGTGGTCGGGCTCGGCTTCCTGCTGGCGGACGAGGGACGAGCGCTGCCGCTGGTCCTTCAGCGGGCTCCCGTGCTGATGGCGCTGCTCGTGGGGGCATCGCTGACGGTGCCGCTCGCCGCCTCCCTACTGGCCTGCTCGGCGATCGCCTGGTGGAAGCGCTGGTGGCGGACTCCGGGCAGGATCGCCTACACCCTGGTCGCGCTCGGCGTCACCGCGTTCGCCGTCGTGGCGGTCACGTACAACCTCGTCGGCCCATCTTGGACCTGAACTATGCTTTCGTCACTTATGTCAACCATTGTCCGCTCGGCCCGTCGTGTCCCCCCGCTTGCCGCGGACATCGCGATCGCACTGGTCGTGCTCGCGGCCCACTCGGCGCCCTTCCTCCTGACGACCCGGGCGGCCGACCCGGTGACGGGCTACACGCTTTCGCAGTACCTGCCCGTGCTCGGCCAGGCGCTGCCGCTGATCTGGCGGCGGCGCGCACCGCTGCCGGTCCTGGTCGTGGTGATGGCCGCGGGGGGAATGTACCTGCTGCACGATCCCGACACCGCGGAGCAGCCGATCCCGTACGCGCTGCTGATCGCGATCTACACGGTGGCCGTGCACGGCTCGCGCCGCACACGGGCGTGGGCGCCGGCTCTCCTCGCGGCGGGCGCCGCCGTCCAGCTCGCCGGGCTGATCCTGCACACGCCGAGCGCGGACACCACCGTGCGGGCGCTGGTGCTGTACGTCGCGGCCTGGGCCATGGGCCGGGCCGTGGCCAACCGGCAGGCGTACGCCCGCCAGCTCGAACGCGAGAAGGAGAGGGAGGCGCACCGGGCGGTCGAGCGGGAGCGGGCGGCCATCGCCCGGGACATGCACGACGTCCTCGGGCACGCGATCAGCCTGATCGTGGTGCAGGCGGAGGCGGGGCCTCTGACCGTACGACCCGATCCCGTCCGCGCCGAGGCCGCCTTCGACGCCATCGCGACGACCGGGCGCGACGCGATGGACCAGCTCCGCCGCCTGCTCGGCCTGCTGGGGCAGTCCTCGCCCGAGACCCCTCCGACCGTGGCACGGATCGGCACCTTGTGCGAAAGCGTGGACCGCGCCGGGCAGCGCACCACCCTCACCGTCAACGGGACGCCGCGCCCGCTGCCCCCGGATGTGGAGGCCGCCGCCTACCGGGTCATCCAGGAGGCGCTCACCAATGCGGTCAAGCACGCCCGCGCGGCCACGGTCGCCGTGGAACTGGACTGGAGAAAGGACGCACTCGTGATCGGGGTGACGGACGACGGCCGCGGCCACACCGGAGGCTCGGGGCACGGACTGGTCGGCATCCGCGAGCGCGCGGCCGCGTGCGGCGGCTCGGCGTCCTTCGGCCCCGGACCGGACCGGCGCGGCTTCGCGGTCTCGGTACGCCTGCCGGGAGCCGCCGCGTGACGATACGCGTCGTGGTCGCCGACGACCACGAGCTGGTACGCAGCGGCTTCGCCCTGATCCTCGACACCCAGCCGGACATCACGGTGGTGGCCGAGGCGGGCGACGGCGCCCAAGCCGTCGAGGCGGTGCGTGCCCACGCTCCTGACATCGCGCTGCTCGACATCCACATGCCCGTCATGGACGGCATCCAGGCCGCCAGGAAGATCTGCGCCGAGACGGACACCAGGGTCGTCATCCTGACCGTCTTCAACCAGGACGAGTACGTGTACCAGGCTCTGCACGCGGGTGCCAGCGGCTTCCTGCTGAAGGACGTGCGGCGCGACGATCTCGTCCACGCCGTACGAGTCGTCATGGCCGGGGAGTCGCTGCTCGCCCCCGTCGTGACCAGGAAGCTGATCGACGACCTCGTCCGCCGCAACGCCCGCCCGCCGATCGAGGTGCCCGGAATGGACGCGCTGACCGGCCGCGAGCGAGAGACCCTCGCCCTGCTCGGCCAGGGCCTGTCCAACCCCGAGATCGCCGCGGCTCTGGTGGTCAGCGAGCACACCGTGAAGACGCACGTCAGCAACGTGCTGACCAAGCTCGGCCTGCGCGACCGGATCCAGGCGGTCATCTGCGCGTACGAGTCAGGCCTCATCCAGCCGGGCCGCTGGCGCCGTTGACGGCGTCGGGCTCGGTGAACGCGAATCGGCCGGCCCCCCGTGAAAGGGAGCCGGCCATGGAGGAACGATCAGTCGACCGCGCGGGCCGCGGTCTCGATGAGCTGGGTGACCGTACCGGGCTTGGAGATCAGGACGGCGTGCGCACCTGAGACCTCGACCGTGTGGGACTTGGCGCGGGCGGTCATGAAGCGCTGGGCCTGCAGCGGGATGACCTGGTCGTCGCGGGGGATCAGCGCCCAGGACGGGATGGTCTTCCAGGCGGGCGCGCCGGAGGGCTCGGTCAGCGCGCCGTAGGTGATCGGCCGCTGGGTGGCGGCGAGAAGCGCGCTGGTGGAGCGGGGCAGGTCGGCGGAGAAGATGTCGGCGAAGCCCTCGGTCTTGACGTAGACGTCGGCGTCACCGGAGGCCAGCGGAACGGTCTTGATCGTGTTGTCGCCGATCTTGCTGCCCGCGTACTTGGTGGACAGGTCGAAGACGGACTCGCCCTGGTCGGGGATGACGGCCGAGACGTACACGAGGGCCTTGACGTCGGGGTCGGCGCCCGCGGCGTTGGTCACGACCGAACCGCCGTACGAGTGGCCGACCAGGATGACGGGCCCGTCCACGGTGGCGAGCAGGCCCTTGAGGTAGGCGGCGTCGGAGGCCAGGCCGCGCAGCGGGTTGGCCGGGGCGAGCACCGGGTAGCCGTCCTTCCTGAGCCGGGTGATGACTCCGTTCCAGCCGGAGGCGTCGGCCCAGGCTCCGTGAACGAGGACGACGGTGGGCTTGGCGTTGTGCGCGGCGGTCGCGTTCGCGGGCTGCGCGGCCAGCGCTCCGGTCAGGACGACCAGTGCGGCGGCGAAGGCGGTCTTCAGGCGGGGCATCGCGGAATCCTTCTTGTTGTCATGACGGGGATGCGGGTGGTGCCGTCCCCCTCCGGGCGGCGCCATGAGGGGGCGGTCATTCGCGGAAGCCGAACAGGGCGGCGTCGACCTGGTCGGTGCGCGTCCGGCCGACGGCGTGCGGGCCGCTCGCGATGACCCCGTACCGCGGGTCTCGGATGTGGGGCATGTCGTTCCTTCGCGTGCGTCGCCCGTTCGGACCTGACCCAATCTGCCGATCCGCGTGATCCTCGACATCGCATGAATGCCTGAGATGGATCCCGCCGTCATGTCCGGGCCGCGTGCGATGCCGATGCCGCCCGCGGCGGAGCCGGCCGCCGCGCATGCCCGTCCTCGGCGCCCCGGGGAGCACCTGGGCACCAAGGGGCGACGTCCTGGCCGCTCAGCCGGATCTCCCGCAGGTCAGTCCCCGTCTTCGCATACCCGGACGGGCGCCCGTGCCGCGGTCTTCCGTTCGCGGGTGGAGCGGATGCGGCGGCGCTCGGTGGGGGTGGTGCCGCCCCACATGCCGTCCGGTTCGCCGGTTTCGACGGCCCAGGCCAGGCAGGGCAGGCGCACCGGGCAGGCCAGGCAGATCCGCCGGGCCAAGGCGCTGTGCTGGGCGGGCTGTTCGTCCCAGGTGAGCGGGAAGAACAGGTCGGGGTCGCTGTCCAGACAGGCCCCGCGGGCCGTCCAGCGCAGGTTCGGTCGGGAGTCGCTGAGATTGTCGTGCTGCCGGGCGATGTTCATGGCCGCCACCTGACTGTTCGATGCTGATGGGTTTGATGCGAGGGGACCGGCACGCCCGTGGCGACAGGCGTGCCGGTCCTGCGCCGGGGTGTCAGCGGGTACGGCGGTCGGCTTCGACGATGGTGTCGGCGACGGTGACCGGGTGGCTGACCTGGACGGTGTGCGAGGAGTTCACCTCGACGACGTGAGCCCCGGCGCGCTTGGCCATCCACCGCTGCCCGGCGGGCGGGATGGCCTTGTCCTTGGTGCTGATGACGTCCCAGGCCGGGATCTTCTTCCACGCCGGGGTGCCCGAAGGACCGGCGTAGGCGGCCACGGCGAAGGGACGCTGGGTGGCGGCCATGCGGCGGGCCGTGGTGATGGGCAGGTCGGCCGCGAAGATCTTGGGGAAGCTGGACTGCTTGATGTACATGTCCACGCCCTTGCCCGCCGTGTCGGCGTACGGGCGCTGGTCCAGGGCGTCCGGGCCGATCAGGCTGCCCGGGTACTTCTTCGGGTCCAGCACGGTCTCGGTGCTCTCTCCCTTGTCCGGCAGGAGCGCCGCCACGTAGACCAGGGCCTTGACGTTGGCGGCGTCGCGGGCGGCGTTGGTGATCACGGTGCCGCCGTAGGAGTGGCCGACCAGGATCACCTCGCCGCGGATGCCCTTGACGATGCCCGCGATGTAGGCGGCGTCTCCCGACAGGCTGCGCAGCGGATTGGCCGCTGCGACCACCGGGTAGCCGCGTCGCTGCAACTGGGTGACGACCCCGTCCCAGCTGCTGGTGTCGGCCCAGGCTCCGTGGACCAGCACCACCGTGGGCAGGCTGTGCGCGGCGGTGCCGGCCAGGGCGGGAGTGGCGGACATCGTGACGACGGCCAGGCCGAGTGCGACGGCGGCGCTCCGCGAAGCGGACGACAGATAAAGCATGACAAAGCCTTTCATTACGGGATAAAGCGGAGCCGGTGAGGGAACCGCCGGGCGACACGGCGTGGGCTGGTCCGATCCCCCGTGGCCGTACCTGCGCACGTCCGTGAGAGTGCTGCTTCGCCCGGCGGCTTCCCCAACCGGTGCGTGCTCCACCGTTCCAGCGGCGACGGCGGGAGACATCACACGAAGACTTGAGATCGCGGCACCGGCTCGCGGCTCGCGACCGGATCCGCCCGACCGGACGGTCCTCTCCCCGACTACCGGCTGACCTGCCAGGTCTTCCCGTGGCATGTCACGTATCCGTGTGATGTCGGCCGATCCCGTCAGGCGTTTGCTGGGTTCACCGACCGGCGCCGCTCTCATCTGGAGGCCACGATTACTCCCGTCCGCCATCTCACCGGAGACGTCAACGGCTTGACCGCCCTCTACCGCGAAACGGGCCCGAAGGACGGGCCCACGATCGTGCCGCACGGTCTCCCGGGCGGCTCCCCCCTGTTCCGGAACCCGGCCCCGGCCGGCCCGGAGAACACGCTTCCGTACTCGGACCGGGCGCCGGGCGCCCGCCGCGGCCCTCGACCGGCTCACCGGAGATCGTCTCCGGGGCGCGACGCCACCGCCGCGTGGGCGGCCGCCACCGCGGACCACGGTACCGACCACGGTCTGCCACGGGCGCGATCGAAGGACCCGGAAAGCGACCGTGATCACAGTGGCATCGCCGGATGCCGGGCGCGAGTGGAGTCGAGACCGTGACCATGAACCTGTTGGAGTCGCTCACAGACGACATGACGCGGACCCGTCCGACGGTCTCCGCGTCCGATGACCGGTTGGCCGACGAGCTGGACGCGGCCGCCTCGGTGTTCGTCACCACCCGGCCCCGGCTCTTCGCGATCGCGCGCCGAGTCCTCGACGACGTGGGCGAGGCCGAGGACGTGGTGCAGGAGACGTGGCTCCGGTGGGAACGCGCCGACCGCTCGGTCGTCGTCAGTCCGCCCGCGTTCCTTGCGATGACCACCACCAGGCTCGCCATCAACGTCACCCACTCCGCCCGGAAACGTCGCGAGACGTCCGCCGGACCCTGGCTGCCCGAAACGGTGGACCACGGTGTCAGCCCCGAGACAGTGGCCGAACGACATGAGGCGGTCGACGCGGCGGTCCGGCTGCTGCTGGAGAAACTGTCGCCCGCCGAACGGGCGGCGTATCTCCTCCGCAAAGCGTTCGACTACCCCTACCGGCGCATCTCCGACGTCCTTCACCTGAGTGCCGACCACACCCGGCAACTCGTACGGCGCGCCCACGAACACATCGCCACCGGGCGGCGTCAGCCGGTGGACGCCACCGCGCATCGCCACCTCGTGCGGACGTTCCTCGCCGCGGCGCAGAGCGGCGACCTCGCCGAACTGGAAGAACTTCTCGCCGCCGACGTGTCCGCCGGGTCCGGCGACGGCGACTCGAGGATGAGGTCCGCGTCGAGTCGCCGTCATCGGACCGCTGACCGGTCACATCACCGACGGATTCCACGGAGCCGATGAGGCTGAGCGAGCCGGAGCCCCTGGCCGGCGTCAGCCGGTCCAGGCGACGGTCAGGACGGCGGCGAGGGCCCGCTCGACCGTGTTGTACACGGGCAGGAGCGCGTGAATCCGGACGATCTCCAGCAGACGGGCGGGGATGCCGCGAACCCCCGCCAGCCGTACGCCCGCGTCGTCGGCGGCGGCCTGCCGCGCGCTGGATATCAGGACCCGCAGACCGGAGCAGTCCAGGAACGACAGCTCGGTCAGGTCGAAGACCAGATGGTCGCCGGGCCGGCGGACGCGGTCGATGTAGGCGGCCAGCCGGCCGCCGGTGGCGAGGTCGAGCTCACCGCCGACCGTGATCAGGCTCGTGCCGGGAAGATGCCGATGACTCAGCGTCAGCGACGCGGCGGAGGATCTCACGGTCATCGGCGGAGGTTGAGGATCGCCACGGGGCAGGTCGCCCGGTGTAGCGCCGTCTGGCTGACCGAGCCGTCCACCAGAGCACCGATCTCGTGACGGTGGTGGGAGCCGACCACGAGCAGCGACGCCTGGGCCGTGGCGTGGACAAGCGTCTTGCCGGGACGACCGGTGAGGTTCTCCTGAACGACCGTGACCCCGGGGAAGCGCTCCTTCCAGAGGGCCAGGGAGCGTGCGGGCAGGGTTGGGCGCCTCGGGCCGGTCGACCCCTTGGTGCTGACGTGTGCGAGGGTCAGGGCGTTCGCGTCGCGGGCGGCGTGGGCGAACGTGAAGGCGATCAGAGCCTCGTTGTCACCGTGGTCGTCGACACCCACCACGACCGGGCCGTGGGGCGTGGCGGAACCGCGTACGACGACCACCGGGCAGGCGGACTCGGTGGCGAGTTCGGCGCCGACCGATTCCAGCAGCAGACCGCTGATTCTGCCGAGTCCCCGGCTGCCCACGACAAGCAGTTCCGCCTGGCGAGAACGTCGCAGCAGGGCGGGCACGGGTGCGCCTTCCGGCATGCCGACGCTCACGTCGAGGCCGGGTGCGACCGTGTGCGCACGATCCAGCGCGATGGCCAGGATCCGTTCGGCGGCGTGCCGGAGGCCGCCTTCGGGTGGTGCTCCCGGGGCCGGTCCGAGCGGGACCCCCAGCTGCGGCCATAAGAAGCCGTGGACGATCTGCAACGGCCGGCGCCGGCGTACGGCCTCGCCTGCCGCCCACTCCACGGCTCGCAGACTTGTCTCGGAGTCGTCCACGCCCACGGTCACGGTGTTCATCGTCGTCGTCCTTTCAGGGGAGACCGCCGGTGCGCCGTCGGGCACCGTGCGGCTTGTCATGTGCTTCGGATCCGCGAGGAGGACTTCGCTCCTCGGCTGCTTCGTCTCATCGCGAGGCGCGGGCCGCCCCGAGCCGGCCCGCGCCCATCACCCGGCCCGCCGCCTCACCCGTCGGACGGGCGACGGGTAGCGGGCCGTCAGACGGTCATCGGCCCTGAGCCGCGGCGGGTGCGGGCCACCGGGCGCCCGCCGGATCAGTCGCCTTCGCGGCGCCGCCAGTGCTCTTCGAGGAGGGCGGCGACCCGCGCGGGCCGCTGCAACACCGTCCAGTGGTTGCAGTCGAGCTTGATCACGTGTTCCGCCCGGATGGCCCGGCCCAGCTCGCCGGCGAACTCGACCGGGCAGGCAGGGTCGCGTGAGCCCCAGAACACGAGGCCGGGCGCGATCATCTTCGCCAGCCCGGGTTCCCACTCCTCCCCCATCCGCACCGCGGAGCGATAGAGCCTGAGAACGCTGTCCCTCATCAGCGCGTCCACGTGCCGCACCATCTCCCTGGCCAGGCCGGCGGGCACCTCGAAGCCGGTGATCAGATCGCCCGCGAAGCCGTCCTGCGTCAGCCCGGCCATGAAACGGTCCCCCTCGACCGGGTCCTGCCAGATCCTGGCCAGCGGATGCCACACGTACCGGGCGCTGATCGGGCCGTTGCCGCCGGCCCAGGTGCGCACCAGGTCGGGACGCAGGGACGCGACCCGGGCGGTGAGGATGCAGCCCCAGTCGTGGCCGACCAGATCGACCGGCTCGCCGACCTCCTCCAGACGGCTGATCAGCCAGTCCGCGTACTCCTCCTTGGTGCTGCCGAAGCCGTCCGGCCGTGGAGCCCCGAACCCCGGAAGGTCCCAGGCCTCCACGTCCGTACGGGTCAGGTGCTCGCGAACGCCCGCCCAGACGCGGTGGGTGTCGGGAACGCCGTGAATGAGGATCGCAGGCACGGGGGCGTCACTTCTGTGCGTGGTCGACGGCGTCGAGAACGGCGGCGGCCACGGCGTCGGGCTGGGACGCCGCGATCGCGTGCGAGGCGCCCGCGATCTCGCGGGTCTTGCGCGAGGAGGCCCGTTCGGCCATGAACCGCAACGCCGCGGCCGGGATGTTGGCGTCGGCGTCGCCGAAGACGAACCAGGACGGCGTGGTGCGCCAGCCCGCCTCGCTCACCGCCAGTTCGTCGCTCAGGGCCCGCTCGGTCACCGGCCGCTGGGTCGCCGCCATCAGCGCGGCCTCGCCGGCGTCGAGGTCGGCGCAGAACTGCTGGTGGAACCTGTCCTCGGCGATGCGGAACTCGTTGCCGCCGGAGGCGACCGGGTAGGCGACCAGCGCGCCGCCGAGGGTGCTGCCCTCGAACTTGCCGGACAGCAGCAGCGCGCTCTCGCCGGGTTCGGGGGCGAAGGCGGCGACGTAGACCAGGCCGCGGACGGCCGGGTTGCCGGCCGCCGCCTGGGTGATCACTATGCCGCCGTAGGAATGGCCGACCAGGATGACCGGCCTGCCGATGCCGGCGATCACGTCGCGCAGGTAGGCGGCGTCGCCCTCGACGCTGCGCAGCGGGTTCGCCACGGCGACGACGGAGAGCCGGTTGCTGTGCAGACGCTGGATGACGCGGTTCCAGCTGGCCGATTCGGCGAAGGCGCCGTGGACCAGGACGATGACGGGCTGCTCGCTCATGAGTGTGCCTTTCCGGTGCTCGAACGGTTGTGATGGCTTCGCCCACTTGGACCGGGTAGCCACCCCGATCTGTGACAACTTCGGCCGGACGTATCCGGTGAAGCGGTCACCGGGAACGGTGACGACGCCCATCCGTGCCCGCGGCCGGCTGTACGGCGACGCGTCCGGCAAGGCGAGGACGACAAGGCGAGGACGGCCGATCGCGGACTCGTCAGGCTCCTGACCTGACGGCGGCCGGGTGGGGGCGCGACGAGAGCCCCGGTCAGCCCTCGCTCACCGGCCGTCCGCCAGGAACCGGAGCAGGGTGCGGTTGAAACGCAGGGGGTGTGTGGCCTGGCAGCCGTGCGGCGCGCCCTGGATGACCTCCACGGCGCTGTCCCCGATCCGTTCGCCGGTGACCGCGAACGGGATGATGTCGTCGTGCTCACCGTGAATGACCAGCGTCGGCAGAGGAATCGCGACCTCGCCGCGCAGATCGCTGCGCGCCATCGTGGTCAGACCGGCGTCGAGCGCCCGCGGCGACGCGGCCGCGCCCTGGGCACGGTAGTGGTCGCGGTGCGGGTCGCTCAGCAGCACGCGCTCGCCGGCCCGGAACATCCGGGTGGCGTACGCGTCGAGCATGGCGAACCTGTCGACGGTCAGACCCGCCTTCAGGCGGTCGAACCGCTCGGGGGCCCACGGGCCCCGCGGGTTGTCGTAGGAGCGGTACAGGTACGGCAACGCCGCGCCCACCAGGACGACCCTCCTGACCCCGGCGGTTCCGTACCGGGTGAGGTAACGCACGATCTCCGCCGCGCCCATCCCGGCTCCCACCAGTGTCACCTCGCTCAGCTTCAACCGCTCCAGCACCGCACGGAGGTCGGTCACCAGGCCGTCGTAGCCGTAGCCGTCCCACGGACGGGAGGAGTCGCCGAAACCCCGGCGATCGTAGGCGACCACGCGGTACCCGGCCTCCACCAACGCGGGCACCTGGGCCGCCCACATGTGCCTGGACAGGGGCCAGTCGTGGAGCAGGACGACGGGACGACCGTGACCGTAGTCCTCATAGCAGAGCTCGACCGGGGTACGGTCGTGATCGACGCCGACTGTCAGGTAGGCCATGCCGCCGTCGCCTCCTTTCCGATGGGTCACCGATCAGCCGTCGTGCTCGACGACCAGCCGGGTCAGCTCCACCCGCGAGTTGACGTCCAGCTTGGTGTAGGCGTGACGCAGGTGGGTGTTGACGGTGTGCGGCGACAGGAACAGCCGCTCGGCCACCTGCCGGTTCGTGGCGCCCTGGGCCACCAGCCGGACCACCTGCAACTCCGAGACGGTCAGCCCGTCCCACCCGTGTACGGCACCGGAGGCGCGGCCGCGGCGCCGTATCCCGGCGTCGCGCAACCGCCGCCGCACCCGTGCCGCCTCCCGCGTCGCGCCGGCCCGCTCGTACAGCTCCAGCGCCGTCTCCAGGTGACCGACGGCCGCCTTCCGGTCGGTCGCCGACAGGGCGCGGCCGGCGTCCTCCAGCGCCGACGCCCGTACGATCGGCCGGGAGAAGCCCGAGAGCCGCTCGGCGGCCCGTACGAGCGACGCCGCGTCGTCGTCCAGCAGGCCGCGGGCGTGCGCCGCGACGGCGGCCAGGAACGGAAAGCCCGGGTTGCGCCCGGCGCGGTCCTCGGCCAGGCGCACCATGTCCGCGGCGGCTCCGCGTTCGCCGGCGCGCAAGGCCATGCGGACGAACACCACGTCGTCGGCCGGGTCCAACGGCGTGGCCGTGAGCCCGCCGTACGGACCGCCGGCGACCGCCGCCGTCGCGTACGCCATGGTGTGCGCCGGATCGTTCTCGCCGTCGGCCGCCAGGGCGAGCATCCAGGCACCCGTCCTGGCGACGAAGCACGCGTCGTCGCGCGTCATCCGATGGCCGTCGGCGACGAGGCGCGCGACGCCCTGCCGGTCGCCTGCGTACAGTGCCGCCCGGCCGAGGGCGTAGAGGGTGGTCACGTCGGCGGCGTTCCCCGATCCCAGGTCCTCGACCATGGCGAGCGCCGCCTCGGCCTCGGCGCGGGCGTCGGCCAGCCGGCCCGCGTCGAGCAGGATGCGGGCGCGGCACATCGACCACATGTGAACGGTGGCCGCCTGTCCGTGCGCCCGCGCCTCACGCAGTCCGGCGTCGACTTCTTCGAGCCCGCGCAGCGACTCGCCGGCCGAGCTCCACAGAAAGCTCTTCCAGGAGGATTCGGGAACCCACAGCGAGCGCAGGATGCCCGCGTCGGCCGCCAGCCGCACCGCTTCGTCCTGCCGGTCGAAGGCCCGCTGCCAGTCCATGCGCTGGAAGGCGACGGCGGCTTCCACCGCGATCGCCATGGCCTCGATGGCGCGATTGCCGCAGGAGGCGGCGGCCGGCAACGCGGACTCCACCACGCGATCGGTCTCCTCCACGTCGCCGGTCATGATCAGCGCGAGGGCCTGCAGGGTGAGCAGCTGCGCCCGGGTCGCCGGTGACAGGCCGGGCAGGGCCAGCGCGAGGCGGCACTGCCTGACCGACTCGGTGAAGGAGCGCCGGCTCGACACCCGGGCCAGGCTGAGCCGTACCTGTGCCTCGGCTTCCGGCTCCAGCAGTCCGGCCAGGGCGTTGTCGGCCATCGCCCTCGCTTCGAGGTCGTGGCCGTTCCGCCACAGCAGGGTGATGGTCTCGGCGACCAACGCCGAGCGGTCGGCGTGGTCCGCCGGGGCCAGTTCCAGTGCGCGGCTGCTCAGGGCGACGGCGGTGGCCGGGGAGGTCGGTGCGAAGTCGGTGGCGGCCCGGCGCAGCAGCGAGACGGCCTCGTGGTCGCCCGGCTGGGCGACCTCCGCCAGATCGGCGGCCACCTCCATGACCGCCGCGCCGCGCCGCAGCCGTACGTCGACGGCCTGGCGGCGTACGAGGTTCCCGAACGCGGCCGGCACGCCGACCTGGACGGCCTCGCGGATCAGGTCGTGACGAAACGCGAGTCGTCCGTCGGTGTCGGTCAGCAGGTCGGCGCGGAGCGCCTCTTGCAGGGGGGCCATCAGGTCGACAGGTGAGCGCCGCAGCAGTGCGGCCAGCACCTCGACGTCGATGTCGCGGCCGAGTATGGCCGCGAAGCGCACGCTGTCGCGGGCCAGTGGCGAGACCTGGTCGAGCCGATGCCGGATCGAGGAGCAGAAGCGCATCGGGATGCGCCCGGTGTCCCTCAGGTTCGCCATTCCGTTCCTGACGGTGATGGCGCCCTCCTCGCGCATCCCGTTCAGCAGTTCGACCAGGAGCAGCGGGCGGCCGTCGGCCTTGCGGGCGAGTTCCAGCAGCGCGGGCTCGGCCACGGCCCGCAGAACGTCCTGAGCCAGGAGCGCGACGGCCTCCGCGGGCAGAGGACGCAGGACGATCCTGTCCACCGGCCACGCGCGCGCCGGACCGGTCCGGTGGTGCTCGCGGGTGGCCAGCACCCACAGGATGGGCCGGTCGGACAGGCGGGTCGACAGCGTGCGCAGCGTGCTGCGGGTGGCCGCGTCGCACCACTGCAGGTCGTCCATGACGATCACCAGAGGAGCGGCCGTCGCGGCGTGCTCCAGCTCGTCCTGCAGTTCCTGCAGCAGCCAGAAACGCTGGTCCGCCGCTTCGTTCAACGCCAGCAGCCGATCGCGTGCCATGAGCGGGACGGGGCCGGACAGCAGCGCGTCCAGCAGGGGGGTGAAGGGGACGGCGTGGCCGTCCGGCACGCCGGCACCCGCGTGGACGCGCAGACCGGCGGCCGCGGCCAGGTCGGCGATCTCGGCGAGCAGCCGTGACTTGCCGGCTCCGGGTGCTCCCTCGATCAGCACGGTCCCGCCCTGCCCTCGTGTCAGGGTGTGCAGCCGGTCACGCAGCAGCAGCAACTCGGCCTCCCTGCCTCGCAGCGGCAGGGAGACGTCCGCGGTTCGGCGCCGTGTGTCCTCGGAAGGCGCGGAGAAGTCGGCTACGGCCGTGGCGTTGCGGCTCATGTGCCTGTCCGCTCCGCGGATCGCCGCTCGGTCGAAGGCAGGGAGAAGGTCATGGGCTTCCACATCTGTCAGTACTCCGAGAAGGATCGGAGCAACGTACGGTTCACGCGCCGAGTGCCGACTACGTCGGGCTCTGTTCCGATGGGACGGTGCGTACGACAATGGAAGCAAGGGTGACCGCTGCGAGGCGAGGCAGAACAACGGGCAGAAGTAATCGGCAGATTTCGCCTCCCCACCGCGACGGGGGCGAGGGGGTCTCCTCCGGGGCGCCGCAGGGGCCTGCCGGCAGGTGGCGGACCTGGCGATCGGGGAGCTCTCGCCCGCTCCGGGGTGAGCGTGCGGGCGATCGGCGGCATGGAGCGGGGCGCTGAGCGCCACCACGACGGTGGAAGCCGGCATCGGCGGGGCATCACTCGTGATACCTGAGATACGTCACATATTCATGCGATGTAACCTGTCGCGCCCGCTGCCACGGTGTCCTCACCGCCTCCCACCGAGGGAGGCCGATATCGGGGCGGGGACGTATGGCGGTCTGGTTCGTCACAGGCGCGGCACGAGGCATCGGGCACCGTGTCGCCCGCGAAGCGCTGCGGCGAGGACACCGGGTGGTCGCCACCGGCCGCGACCTGGCGGCGGTCACGGACGCCTTCGACGGGGTCGCCGGCGAGGTACTGCCCGTGGAACTGGATCTGTTGCGGCCGGAAGCACCGGCCTCGGCGGTCGAGCAGGCGATGCGCCGCTTCGGCCGGATCGACGTGCTGGTCCACGCCGCGTCCAGGACCGTCCGCGACCCGCTCCAGGAGACGACCGACGCGCAGGCGCGGGCCCTGTTCGACGTCAACGTCGTCGGGATGCTCGCGGTGACCCGCGCCGTGCTGCCGGTACTGAGCGCGCAGCGGGCCGGGCGGATCATCGCCGTCGGCTCGGCCGCCGGCTTCTCCACCCCCGCCGGTTCGGGTCTGTACGGCGCGTCCATGGCGGCCGTCGAGGCACTGTGCGAGACGCTCCGCGCCGAGTTGGACGGGTTCGGAGTCTGCGTGACCGTCGTCGAACTCGGCCGCTTCGCCACCTTGCCGACGGCGTTCGATCGCGGCCCGCTCCCGCCGGGGGATCCCTACAAGGCGGCCTCCGCGATCCTCGACCTCCTGACCGTCGACGACCCTCCGCTGCGGCTGCAGCTCGGCGCCGACGCCGTCGCCCACGTCGAGGCCAAGCTCGAACGCGTGTCCCAGGAGCTCGACCTGTGGCGGCCGGTCTCGCTCGGCACCGTCTTCGACCTCGATCTGCCCAGGCAGAACGGTCACCGGCCGCCGAGAGACACGTGACGCCGGGTCTCCGGCGGCGGATCCGCGTGGTGGCCTGACCAGGGCGGACGCGGAGAACGGCCGGGCCGGCGGCGGCTCCGCCCCGGTACGGCCCCGGCCTCGCCATTCGCCCCGGCGGGCCTGCCCGTGATCCCCGTTCCGATCGCGTTCGCCTTCGCTTCGGCGGCCCGGCCGCGGACGTCCGGCTGTCATCGAATGTCCGGCTGTCATCGGACGTCCGGCTGTCATCGCGCGCCGGGCCGCCGCATGGTCGATGCGACGGCCCGGCCGCTGTCAGGGAAGGTCCGGCCGCTGTCGGGGAACCCGACGCCCAGGCCGGACCCTCAGGCGAGACGACCTCCGCGTCTTGTACGGGCTCGCCTCCGTGTCACCCTCGGCGCGAAGCCCCCGGTGTCTCGACGAACATCCCCGGCCGCACCGCGCACCGGGCCGTGAAGCCGCGACGTGGCTGTTCCGCGGTGTTCACGGGTTTGCCTTTCCGGAGGTCAGGGCGGCCTTGAGCACCTCGATGGACTGGGCGACGGCGGCACTGACCGCCTGGGTCGAGCGGAGGGGGTTGAGCATCATGAAGTCGTGCAGGGTGCCGTTGTAGCGGACGCTGGTGGTGGGCACCCCCGCCACGATCAGCTTGCGGGCGTAGGCCTCGCCCTCGTCGCGCAGCACGTCGTTCTCGTCCACGATGACGAACGCGGGCGGCAGTCCTTCGAGCTCGTCGATGGTGGCGCGCAGCGGTGAGGCGGTGATCTCGGCGCGCTGGGCGGGGTCGGTGGTGTAGGCGTCCCAGAACCAGGCCATGGCCTTCGCGGTCAGGTAGGGGCCTTCGGCGAACTCACGGTAGCTGTCGGTGTCCTGGGCGGCGTCGGTGACCGGGTAGTACAGCGACTGGTGCACGAAGGTCACGTCACCGCGCCGCTTGGCCATGATGGTCAGCGCGGCGGTCATGTTGCCGCCGACCGAGTCGCCGGCCACCGCGAGCCGGGCGGCGTCCAGGCCCTCCTCCGCGCCGTGCCGGGTGATCCACTGCGCGGTGGCGTACGCCTGCTCGATCGCCACCGGGTAGCGCGCCTCGGGCGAACGGTCGTACTCCACGAAAACCACTGCGGCCTGGGTGCCGACGGCCAGCTCGCGCACCAGCCGGTCGTGCGTGCCGGCGTTGCCTATCACCCATCCGCCCCCGTGGACGTAAAGGACGACGGGCAGCGTCCCCGTCGCTCCGACGGGCTTGACGATGCGTACCCGCACGTCGCCGACCCCGGCCGCCACCGTGATCCACTTCTCGTCGACGTCGGGCTTGTCGATCGGGGCGGCCTGCAGGTCGTCCAGCACCTTGCGGGCGCCGTCGGGCCCCAGCTCGTACAGGAAGGGCGGGTTCGACGTCGCCTTCGCCAGTTCCCAGGCGGCCTGTTCCAGAACGTGTCTGCTCATGATCTGTTTTCCTCACTCGTGATTTCCTGATGGCCGGCGAGCACGCCGTGGCCCGGTATCCCACCGGCGTCGATCTGCCGGTGGGTGCCGTGGCACAGCGGTTCGTCGCCGGAATGGTCACAGCGGCGCGGCGCGCAGGTGTCCCCGGTCGTCAGGGGCTCACCCGGTCGGCGCGTTCTTCTCCGAAGGGACGATCTTGCGTTCGCGCCGGAGGCGCGCGACGCCGCCGCCGTACACGACCTACCGGCCGTCGCGGGGCAGGACGATCCGCCGCCGGTCGTCGAGGCTCTGTCAGCGTGACTCGGGCGGCACGTAGTCGAAGGTCGGCCCGGCCGTGGTCCCGTCCCCGTCCGGCATCCGCATCAGAGCCTGGGCCTGGCCCTTGAGCGCGAACATGGTGCCGGTGGCGTCAGCCATCTGCTTCGGATCGCCGTTGAACGCCTGCTCCAGCAGATGCAGAAGGGTGCAGTAGGTGTGGTTGAACTCCTCCTGGGCGGTGCGGATCGCGCTGCCCGGGGCGTGGTCGTCCAGCCGGGGGTCGCGCCGCATCGGCAGGACACCGGTCGGATCCACCGAGATCGTCTCGCCGGTGGGCCCGGATCGCGGGGTGTCGCCGCGCCGGTAGCGCCGGCCCGCCTGAAGCTCCTGGAAGCGGTAGTAGTGGCCGACCTCGTCGCGTTCGGGGTGGAAGACGTCCTGGTCGCCGTCCCAGACCTCGCCGTGGGAGGTGCCCTCGCCCTGCTCGACGATCTCCCGCAGCGCCGCCAGCGCGGAGTCCAGGCCGTCGACCGCGATCAGCCGCCCGGCGGTGTGCCGGAAGTGGCCGGCGTTCACCTGGTGGGCCGGGTCGCCGCTGAAGACCGCCCGCTCGCCGAGCCGGTCGCACAGGGCGCGCAGTCCCTGTTCGATCGCGGTGTAGAACTGCCCGATCGTCTCGTAGTCGTCGCCTTCCGCCGGTGCGCCGGGTGGCGCGGGTCGTTCAAGGCGCAGGAACATCTCCAGCGCGTCGGCGCCGAAGGGCACCAGCGACAGCTCCAGGGACCGGTCGCCGTGGGGCAGCCGCCGGGGATGCGGCGGCAGCGTCGTGGGTGTGTCCAGGCGGGGCCGGCCGCCGACGGCGTTGAGCAGGTTCGCCGCGAGCGCCAGGTGCAGCATCTCCTCGACGAAGACGCCGCCCACCACCTCGACGGCTTCGGGGTTGCGCTCGGGGTCCAGCGAGTACAGCGCGCACAGGTACGGCGGCAGGGTCGCGTGTTCCAGCTCGATCGCCCACTGCAGGTGCTCACGGAGACTGTCGAGGGTGTCGATCCGCGCCGGCGGGGCGGCAGCGGCCCCTTGCGGTGGTGAGTGTTTCATGTCTGTCATACCTCGGTTGTCGAAAAGGGGCGGATCGCGCCGCCGCCAGACGGGCGCCGGGGGTATGGGCGCGGCACGCCCTGTCGTCGGCCTACTTGCCGGTGGCGGCCCGGTCGAGCCAGTCGCGGTACCGGATCTGGCCGAGGGTGGCGCCCTCACCGGGGACCAGCGTGCGCTCGCCCGGCACGCTGCCGAAGTAGTGCGCCTGCGGGTCGGCGACCACCTCACGCGGGTCGCCCCATGCGGCCAGGGCCTTCCTGAAGAAGTCATCCATCCGGAACCGCTCGGGTCCGCCGACCTCGGTCCTGCCGTTCAGCGGCGTTCCCACCGCGACCCGGCCGACCGCCTGGGCGACGTCGTCGCCGGCCATGGGCTGGAAGAGCACGGGCGCGATCCGTACCTTGTCGCCGTCGGTGGCCTCGTCCGCGATGCTCCGGACGAACTCGAAGAACTGGGTGGCGTGCACGAGCGAGAACGGGATCGACGAGTTCTCGATCATCGTCTCCTGGGCGATCTTCGCCGCGAAGTAGCCGTTGTCCGGCATCCGCTCGGTGCCCACGACCGACAGCGCGACGTGGTGACCGACGCCGGCCGCCGCCTCGGCCGCGAGCACGTTGCGGGTGGAGGTCTCGAAGAACTCCATCACCGCGGTGTCCTCGAACGACGGGGAGTTCGACACGTCGATCACCACCGACGCGCCCTTCAGCACCTCGGCCAGCCCCTCACCGGTGAGGGTGTTGACACCGGTGTTGGGCGCCGCCGCGACCGCCTCGTGACCGTGCTCCCCCAGCTTGGTCACCAGCTTCGACCCGATGAGACCGGTCCCGCCGATTACCACGATCTTCATGGTGAACCTTCCTGTCAGCCGGGGCGCCTGTTGCCAACCGGTCGCCATCTAAGACCGGGCAGCCGCCGGTCTCGTGACAGCCGCCGCGAAATTCTTTTCCGGACCGCTGCTGGAACCGTCGGAAACGATCGCCATCTCCGCAGCCGGCGGGCACGGAGCTCACGCCTTTGTGCGATGTGCGCGGTGACTCGGCGGGAGAGCGTTCATGCGCAGGGCCGAACGTCACGGAAAGGCGCATCATGAACGTTGAACTCCCGGGTTCGTGCACCCATGTGCATGGGACACGTCCACCCGTTCCGGCCGGTTACGCCGACGGCTGCGAGGAGTGCCTGCAGACGGGTGGCCAATGGGTGGAACTGCGTGAATGCCTGGCCTGCGGCTATGTCGGCTGTTGCGACACCTCCCCCGGCCGGCACGCCGCCGCGCACTGGGCGGCCACCGCCCATCCGGCGACCGCCTCCTTGGAGCCCGGCGACCGGTGGGGGTGGTGCTATGCCGACCGGCACTATCTCAGGTCCGTCCGGCGGGACCGCGCATCGTGGCGGAGTCGTGTTCGAGGACGAGCCGGGTGAGCTCGACACGTGAGCCGATCCCGAGCTTGGCGAAGGCGTGCCACAGATGGGTGCTGACCGTGTGCGGGGACAGGAAGAGCCGGTCGGCGACCTGCTTGTTGGTGGCGCCGTCCGCGACCAGCCTGACGATCTGCAGTTCGGAGGCGGTGAGACTGTCCCAGCCCTCGGTCGGCCTGCCGGAAACGGCGCGCGATCGGCGCTCGCCCATGCCCTTGAGACGGTCACGCACGCGGGCCGCGTCGTATTCGGCCTCCGACTGCTCGTAGAGCCGCAGTGCCGCATCCAGGTGGGGGATCGTCCCGGTGTCCTCCAGCGCCCCCGCCAGCGCCAGCGGCCGGGGAATGTCCTGATACACCTCGACGGCTCGGACCAGCAGGCCCGCGTCGCCGTCCACGAGGGCACGGGCGTGCAGGGCCGTGGCCGTGTAGATGGGGATGTCGGGGTTGTCGCGGTGACGGGTCTCGGCGAACTCGGTGACCAGGGTGGCACGGGCGCGGTCTCCGGCCCGCAGCGCCATCCGGACGAGGACGGGCTCATCGGCCGGGTCGGACGGGTAGGACAGCGACGAGGTGGGCCGATAGTAGGAACGGGCGGCCTCGGCGGTCAGCTCCATGGCCCGCGTGTGATCGCCGTCGTCGGCGGCGGCCTGGGCGGCCAGCCACGCTCCCGCTCGTCGCATCTGCCCGGTCTCGGCCCGCATGACGGCGTCGGCGAATTCACGGCCGCGCGCCAGTTCGCGCGGATCGCCGGTGTGCAGGCCGACGCGGCCGAGCACGTATCGGGCCGTGACGTCGTCGAAGTTGCCGGGGCCGAGCTCGTCGGACATGGCCATGACCGCTTCGGCCTCGGCTCGGGCGTCGCCGAGCCGGCCCGCGTCCAGGTACACCCGGCAGCGCACCGTGCCCCACAGCCGCAGCAGCTTGGCCTGTCCGTGATGCCGGGCCTTGCGCACGCCGTCGTCCGTCTCGGCCAGTGCCTCCTCCACCCGTCCCAGCATGCTGAGCAGGGCGGCCTTCCAGACGCCGGGCATCCACAGCACGTCGGTGTAGCGGACGTCGCGCGACGCGGCCACCGCCTGGTCGGCGAGGTCGAGCGCGCGGTGGATGTCGAGCCTGTTACCGGCGATCATCGAGCCCACGCTCAGCAGGGTGGCACGCGAAGCCTGGTCGGCCGCCTGATCCGCCGCGGCCAGCGCGGCCGGGAGCAGGCTTTCGGCCTCGGCGATCTCCTCGGCGTCGAGGAGGGCGAGGTTGAAGACCAGCATGGCCATCAGCTGAGCGCGAATGCGGGGCGGCAGGCCGGGCAGTGCGACCCCGGCGCGGCTCTGCTCTACGGCCTCCCTGAAGGAGCGCTGGTTGGCCACGAGCGTCAGGCCCAGCCTGATGCCCGCCTCGACCTCGATCGGCAGTGGCCGGCGCAGCGCGGTCTCCGCCAGTGCCAGGGCTTCGCCGAGGTGGCCCGTCTGGCTGAACAGGGGCAGGGCCTCGGCGATGAAGCCGGCTTGGCGCAGCGGGTCGAGGGCGGAGAGTTCGATCGCGCGGCGGCTCATCTCCACGGCGGCGGACGGCGCGGTGCTCGCCAGGTCGCGGGCGGCCCGGCGAAGCAGCGCGATGGCCGTTTCGTCGCCGGGCTCGGCGGTCTCCACGAGGTCGGCGGCGATCCGCGCGACCGGGATGCCGTGATCGAGTCGCAGGTCGACGGCCTGGCGGCGGAGCGCCTTACGCAGCGTCGCGGGCAGGGTCGCCTGGACGGCCTCGTGGATCAGGTTGTGGCTGAACACCAGCGTGCCGTCGCTCTCGGTCAGAAGGTCGGCCGACAGCAGTTCCTCCAGCGGCTCCAGCAGCGTGACGGCGGACTCACCGGTGAGTTCGGCGAGCTGGTCGATGGAGACGGTCCGGCCCAGAACCGATGCGATCTGCGCGGCCTTCTTGGCCATCGGGGAGACCTGTTCGAGCCGATGCTGGATGGAGGCGTGGAAACGCAGGGGCAGGCGCCGTCGAGTCAGCCGTGCGACGCCCTCGGTGACGGCGACCGCCCCCTCGTCGAGCACGCCGTTGATCAGCTCGGTGAGCAGCAGCGGGTGTCCCTCCGCCTGCCGCGCCAGGTGCAGGACGCCGGGATCGGGAGTGGCCGCCAGCAGGTCTCCGGTCATCGCCGCGACCGCCTCGCCCGGCAGAGGTGCCAAAGTGAGCAGATGACCGCCCGGCAGGCTCAGTGCGGAGATCGTGGCGCGTACGTCGGGGGTGAGCGGGCCGGTTCGCACGGCGGTGATCCAGACGATGGGATGCATGGACAGGCGCTGCGGCAGGGTCCGCAGGGCCAGGAGGGTGCCCTCGTCGCACCATTGGAGATCGTCGATGGCGATCACCAGCGGCGCGGTCAGCGCGGCGCGTTCCACGTGCTCGTGGAGCTCCTGCAGCAACCAGTAGCGTTTCGCGGAGGTCGCCGGAGCGGCCTTGAGCACAGCGGCCGGGAAAATCGGGTCGGGGCCGGAGTGCAGAGCCCCGAGCAGCGCGCCGAAGGGGATGGTCCGCCCTTCCGGGTCTCCCCCGCCGTGCATCACGCGGAGTCCTGTCGCCTCGGCCATGCGGCGCGTCTCGGTGAGTATGCGGGTCTTGCCGATGCCGGGACCGCCCTGGATGAGCACCTTCGTGCCCGTGCCGCGCGACAGCGCGGCCACGTGGGTCCTCAGGGCGGCGATCTCGGGCTGTCGTCCGCGCAGCCGGTGACGTCCGGACAGGTTCATGGTCACGGTCTCGACTCCACTCGCACACGGCATCCGGCGATGCCACTGCGATCACGATCGCCTCTCGGACCCCTCCGTCGCGCCCGTGGAAGACCGTGGTCGGTACCGTGGTCCGCGGTGGTGGCCGCCCACGTGTCAGTGGCGTCACGCCCCGGAGACGATCTCCGGTGAGCCGGTCGAGGGCCGCGGCGGGCGCCCGGCGCCCGGTTCGAGTGTGGGAGCGTCCGCCGGACCCGTCACACCGGAACGTCCGGCGCCGCCTTACGGCCGCCGTCCGTCACGGATGCGGGCCCACCCGGCCGATTCCGGCGCGATCAGGCGGTCGCGAGAGGCGGCGGCCGCCTCCGGTTCGTGGCCGCGGGGATCCCGGGTCGCGTCGCCGCCGGGGTCGCCCGCCCGGCCGCCGTTCGCGACCGGGCCCCGGGGCCGGACCGGCGTCCTGGCCTGTTCCCGTGCGTTTACGTACTCCTACGTACGCAAACCACCGTCGACCACTCGTACGTTCTTGAACAGGCCGGGAGTTGGAGTGACGGGGTGGAGGTGGTTCCGGGGTGCTCGGCGATCTGAGCCTCGGGCTTCTCTGGGACGTGGGCCGGCACGGCGGGAGACTCTCGGTCCTGGACGGCGTCGACGGCCTGCCCGGCGGCTTTCACCGCTCCGGCACGACGGCCGGCCTGCTGGGCCGGCAGGCCGAGTGCGAGGAACTCGATCGGCTGCTCGCCGCGGTTCGCGTCGGCCGGGGCCGGGCGCTGGTGATGCGCGGTGAGGCGGGGGTGGGCAAGTCGGCGCTGCTGGACTGCCTGACCGAGAGGGCCTCCGGGTTCCGGGTGGTGTGCGTCGCGGGGGTGCGGTCGGAGACGGAGCTCGCGTTCGCGGCGCTGTACTCGCTCTGCGCGCCGATGCTGGACCTGCTGGACGGCCTGCCGGGACCACAGCGCGACGCGCTCGGCACGGCGTTCGGGCTACGCGCCGGACCGGCACCGGATCGCTCGCTCATCGGCACGGCCGCACTCGGCCTGCTCGCGGCGGCGGCCGGAGAACGTCCGCTGGTGTGCGTGATCGACGACGCCCAGTGGCTGGACCACGCCTCGGCCCAGGTGCTCGCGTTCGTCGGGCGCCGGCTGTACGCGGAGCCGGTGGCCTGCGTGTTCGCGGTACGCGACGACGGTGAGGCGGACGAGCTGTCCGGGCTGCCGGTGATGGACGTCACGGGCCTGTCCGCCGGCGATGCCCGGGCGCTGCTGTGATAGCGCTGCTGGACATCCTGGACTGCGCCATGGAGGACCTGATCGAACCGCTACCGGCCCGGCCGCCGGACCTAGACGGGAACCCGGACGTAGACGGGAACGCGGACGCGGACGGGGGGCGAGACTGACCGGCGCCGAGCCGCTCAGGCGCGGGTCACCGGCGTGCCGTCATCGTCGCCGAACGGCTCACCCCGGACATCGACCACACGCCTCCGCCCCTCTCGTCAGAGGGCCGACGCCTGTCAGAGGGCCAGCGCGGCCATGAGGGCCATGCTGGCCGCCATTCCGGCCGAGCACACCTCCTGGTTGAGCGCCCTTCGGCCCGCGCCCCGCTCGGGCAGGACGCGGATGAGCCGAGCGCAGGTCCAGGCCAGCCCGATGGCCAGGGTTATCGGGGCCGGCGACCCGCCTCCGTGCGAATGCCCGGACGAGACGCCGGCGAGAGGGTGCCCGCTGAACGCCGTCAGCACCAAGAGGATGGACATGATCGCGAAGTCCTGGATGTGATGTCCGGTCTCCGCCCGGCGGGAGGGGGAGCCGCAGAGCCAGCCGGCGGTCAGCAGCGTGAGCACCGCGACGGCGAGGAACACGCCGCCCAGGTGCCCGGCCGCCATGCCGAGCGCCATGACGACGTGCGGCCACCTCCTGGCGGGACGCGCGGAGGGCAGCAGGGCCGGAGCGAGAGCCAGGACGCAGCCGGCCACCACCGCCACCGTGTGGAGGAAGGCATGCATCAGGCGATCTCGGCTTCCACCGGCTTCCAGGTACTCCTCGTTATCCGAACTGGCCCGGCTGGTAGTCGCCGGCGGGCTGCCGGACGACGACGTTCGCGCGGTTGAAGGCGTTGATAACGGCGATGAGGGACACCAGGGCGGCGAGCTGGTCCTCGTCGTAGTGCTTGGCGGCGTTCGCCCAGGTCTCGTCCGGGACGCCGCCGGCCGCGTCGGCGATGCGGGTGCCCTGCTCGGTCAGCTCCAGGGCGGCGCGCTCGGCGTCGGTGAACACCGTGGCCTCCCTCCAGGCGGCGACCAGGTTGAGACGCGCCGAGGTCTCCCCGGCGTGCGCGGCGTCCTTGGTGTGCATGTCGGTGCAGAAGCCGCAGCCGTTGATCTGACTGGCGCGGATCCTCACCAGGTGCTGCGTCGCGGCCGGCAGCGTCGAGTCGGCGATCACCTTGTTCGCCGAGACGAGGTGCTTCATGACCTTGGCCGCGATCGGGTTGCCGAAGAGGTTCAAGCGGGCATCCACGATGTGCTCCCTGCCGTTGTCGATGGTTACACCCTTCTGACAGGACAGCCCGGCAAGCTGTGACAGGAACGAGGGGAAGATGCGTTCCCTTCCCGCCGGACGACTGCGGGGTCTTCGGGCGGTTGCGGGGTCTTCGGACGGCTGGGGATCTTCGGGCGGCAGGGGCTCGCCGACCGGTGGGGGTCGCGTCGACGCCGGATTCCGGGCCGGATCTCCCCAGCCCTCCTTGTCACACATCGGGACGCTGTCTTGTCTGAGCTGGTGCACGGCCGGATCGAGCCGGCCACTTTCCACGGAGGAAGCCCGATGAGCACCGATCACGCCCACGCCCACCACCTCGAGAACCCCGACAAGAGCGGACCGCCGCCGAAGATCGACGTGATCGCCACCGTTCCGGGGGCGCCGCCCGCGCCGGAGGGGGCCGAGGCGATGACGATCCTGGTCACGTTGCCGCCGAAGAGCCCTGGCGCGCCGCCTCACCGGCACTCCGGGCCCGCGTACGGGTTCGTGGTCAAGGGGGCCATCAACTTCGAGCTCGAAGGCGAGCCCGTGCGGGTGGTCCGGGCCGGCGAGGCGTTCTGGGAGCCCGGTGGAGACGTGATCCACTACCAGGACGGCAACCACTTCGCCGACGAGGAGTCGGCCTTCGTGGTGACGATGTTCTGCGCGCCCGGGCAGCCGATGCTGACCGTGGTCAGCCCGGAGGAGCTCGAAGCCCGGCGAGACCGTCGCGCGCCGCGGTCATGACCAAGGTTTCGCTGACCGCGCTCGTTCGCGATCTGCTCAAGCGTGCCCATGAGGTGGACAGTGGCCGCAGTGCCACCACCGTCCACGGTGGACACGATCGTTCGTTGCGGCAGACCGTGATGGCGTTGCGGCAGGGCGAGCACATACACGAACACGAGCATCCCGGCGAGGTCACGGTGCACGTGCTGCACGGGCGGGTGCGGCTTGTCGCCGGGCCCGACTCGTGGGACGGACTGCCGGGCGATCTGCTGGTCATGCCCGAACGCCGTCACCGCGTGGAGGCCGTACAGGACTGCGCGTTCCTGTTCACCACCGCGCGCTGAAAGCGCCGAGGGCGGGAACCGGGATCCCGCCTTCAGCGCCGCCGGACGTCAACGGTGGAGACGCTTCACCCGCGGGGCCGGGATGTCGCGCGCGGCTCCCCCGCCGGCCGGATCAGAGGCCGGCGAAGAACTCCCGTACGTCCTCGACCAGCATGCCGGGCTGCTCCAGCGCGACGTGGGCGCCGCCCCTGTCGAACTCCGTCCACCGTGCCACCGTCGTGTCGCGCTCGGCGAAACGACGGACGGTGACGCCACCGGGGGTGACCACGCACACCGTGGGGACGGTCACCCGATCCTTTTTCTTTGCGCGTTCCCTGCCCAGTTATCTTATGTCGATTATATGATTCGCCTATGAGGAAACGACCTGTCACCGTCACGGTGGACGCCGAACTGCTTGACTACGCCGAACAGCAGGTACAAGGCGGTGATGCTCGGTCCCTGTCCGCCTACGTCAACGAGGCCATCGCCGCGCGCGTCCGCCTCGAACGACGCGCCCGCGCCGCCTGGGGCGGACTCGTCGCCAAGGCGCAGGAAGACGGCGACGCCGTCGCCCGAGCCCAACGTATGGCCGCCAAGATCAGGGCGCAGCTCGGGTGACCCACATCCCCCCGCTCATCCTCGACGTAACCGTCCTCGGCGAACTCGCCCGCGGCGACGCCACGATCATCAACCTGATCCAGATATTCGACGCGGGAGAGCAGCCGATGGTCATCCCCGCGCTGGCCATCACCGGGGCCACGCTCGGCAACAAGTCGCCCGAGGCCGCCGACGCGCTGCGCGGCCTGGCCCTGATGGAAGGCGTCACCGTCGTTCCGCTCGACGGCCCGGAGGAGAGCATCGCCCTGGCCGACATGATCAGTGCAACCCGGTTGGCAGCCTGGGACGCGCACGCCGCCACCGAAGCGCTCAGCCTGATCGGCGCAATTCTCACCATGGACGCCTCACGGTGGGAGGATCCGCAGCGCCAGCTTGAGGAACACTTGCAAGTAATCGAAATCTCCGACGCCCTGTAGCCCGACGGGAGCCACCCATGCCGAGCAGGATCCGCAGATCCTCCGCCAGCAGCACCCCGATCATCCGACACTCCTCTCCCGCGCCATCGGACATTTAAGGCAGATGCCCCGTCCTTCAGGGCAGAGAGGAAGCACTCCTTAACGCTGTTCCTGAATCTTCTGCCGGACGATCGTCCACTCAGCCCCCAGAGCCTCCTTGGCGAGCCGGAGCGAAGAGAAGGCAGGGTGAGGTTGTTCAAGCTCTCTCAGCGCGACGCGGACCGCGATACCGGCCCTCCACCGGGATTTCGCTGAAACAGCATCCTCGTCGGAGGATTCGCCAGTGCCTTCCAGCCACTTCCTGCCGAGGCGGAGTGTTCGATCCATGACCTTTTCGCGCAGCTCCGCGCTGAGGACGCCACCCGCGGCCAGCGCATCCCGTGCGTCGACGATTTCGGGCCAGTCAAAGCCGAACTTTGTCGAGAGATGATCAATGACCCAGAAGAGCAGTGCGGATTTCTTGTCCTTCGGCCATCCCGCCAAGGACGCGGCGATATCGGGTTCCACGGCGGCGAAAGTGGGATGCTCCAGGTAGTCCGCCTCGACAGGAGTGTCCACATATATGGCCTGGTGCGTTGAGTTAAGCCACTCCTCGCTGATACGGAGCCCGGACCGCGCTTCCAGGATCGCCAGCGCCGCCGCCTTTTGCAAGAGAACACCCTCCGGGGTGTCCTCCGAGAACTGATGGATGAACTCCATCTCCCGCTCCAGCGTCTCCGGCGTGGTGCCACCTCCGAGTTCGCGCGAAAAGCCTTCCTGATAAATCGCGAGAATTTCGCCGTTCTCGGCATACAAAAGCGTCTCCCATACCTTGCCTCCCCACACCACTCCCAGAGCTGTGGCGCCACCACCACTCAGTGCGCGGCAATAGTCACGCAACGAGGAATATCCGGAAGACAGGTTGAGAATCGAGATGGTTCCATCCGTTTCGGACCGGTGGACGAAGAACGCCGTCACCGGGCAGTGGAGCGTTATCAGAAGATCGCACCCCTCCTCCTCCCGGGTCTCCGGGGGTGTGCCCCCGGAGAGGACTGTGTAGACGTCTTCCAGCTGAATGGATTGATGGTTTCCCGGTGTAACAGAAATCCACCACATGCGGTCGGCGAGCCACTGAGCCCGGCTGTCGCGAAGCAGATTCTCGTAGTAGGCAACCGTGCTCATGTCGTACATATCTATTCGATGCTCCTATAGCGAGGGAACGCCCATCTCGAGCAGTTCGGCACGGCCCCGGACGGACGATTGTTTCAAAACGAACGCGGTGGCGTGCCAGGAGTCTCTGCTCGCACCCGGGTTCGGGAAGAGGCGAGCCGCCTCACGCTGACGCCACACCAGGTCGCCTCTCCCCCTTGCCGGGCGGCCGTACGATCTCCGGCACGCGGCCTTGTCCACACAGCTCAACGCAGGTATGGATACGACAGAGGTGGCTCGCCGCGCGGGCGACAGCGTGGAAGTTCTTCCGCAGTGGAGCGAGATCGCCGCCGAGGCAAGGGGGTTCGGCTGTCCAGCCCGTAGGCAGCCCACGACCAGCAAACGCCAACAAGAACGGGCGGGACTCCATGAGATTGGAGTCCCGCCCGTTTCGGCGTTCTATCCCCAGGTCAGGCCCGTGTTCGGGCTGGCCTGGCGTGTGTGCCCCCTGCAAGATTCGAACTTGCGCTCCCGGCTCCGGAGGCCGGTGCTCTATCCCCTGAGCTAAGGGGGCCAACGAGTGATTAGGCTACCAGCATCTTGAGGGGAACCGACACTCACGGCGTGAAGCGGGTGATCTCAGGGGCAGGTGTGTCATCCGAGGGCTGGGCGGACGGCTCCTCGGTAGTGGAGACGGTAGTAGGCGGAGTCGGCGAAGTTCGTCGTCTTGACGACGTCGCCGCGCTTGGGAGCGTGCACCATGACGCCGTCCTTCACGTAGACGCCCACATGGGCGGGATCGCCCGTGCCTCCCCCGAAGAAGACCAGGTCGCCGGGGCGGAGCTGGGAGAACGGCACGCGGCGGCCCTGTTTGAACTGACTGCCGGTGTAATGGGTGAGCGTGGCTCCCGCCTTGGACCAGGCGTGCAAGGCGAGGCCCGAGCAGTCGAAGCCGCCGCCGGTCGGGCCCGCGCTCGAACCGCCACCCCAGACGTACGGTGTGCCGATCTGGCGAAGCGCCGCGATCGCCGCGATCTGTCCGTGATCCAGACGTTGTGATCTCTTGTCGGACGGATCTTGAGACGGGGGCTGTGATCGCTTGTCGGACTCACTGTGAGACGGGCTCCGCGGCGGCTCGGCGGGCTGGGGCCGGGACGGACTCCGCGATGGTTCGGCGGGCTCCGGTGAAGGCGAGGTCAAGGAGGTCTCCGGCCCCGAAGGCCGGGAGGCCCCCGGCGTCGCGGAAGGGACGGCGACCGGCGGGCGGATGAGGGTGGGTGGTTCGGAGGCGGAGCCGTCGGCGTTCACCGTCCGCCCGTTGTCCTCGGCGAAGGGGGCGGCGTCGGCGCGGGGGTCTCCCGCCGCGAACCCGGGACCTGTCGGGTCGGTCTGCGGCGCGCCTCCGGACCCTGCCCCGCCGGTCGACGGAGCGACCCCGGACTCCGTTTGATCGAACCATGTCGCATCCCCGGATTCAGGCCCGCCGGCCGACGACGCGTCTCCTGCCCCTGGCCATCCGGCCGGCGACGGGAATCCGGACTCCGGCCGGTCGGCCCGTGACACCTCCTCGGATCCCGCCCGGTCCGCCTGCGGCGTGGCCCCGTGCCCGGCGCGCTCGGCCTCACACGCGGCGGCGAGCACGACGCGGATCCTCTCCAGGAACCATCGCCAGCTGTCGTCCGGCGACGCGATCTCGGAGAGCAGCCGATCTCTGCCGTCGCCGGCTTCCGGGCAGGGAGGGTCCACCGGCGCCTGAGGGCCCCCGGCAAGGACTCTCGCGAGGATGGTGGCGGTGATGAGCGTCGTGATCACGCAGGGCCTCCTGGGCTCGATGAACGATCGAGGCCCCAGGATGGGCGAGGCAGAATGATCCCCAAGAAACCGAACCAAATTCTGTGGAAAACCTGTCGCCTGTGGATAGCTCTGCGTACACATCCGGTGAAACCCGCGCGTGGCCCGGTTGAAGGAGTTAGCCTCACGCCCGTGGGCGAGGTTCTGGGCAAGGTGTTGGTAGTGGATGACGACGACGTCATCCGGCAACTCATCGCGGTCAATCTGACCCTGGAGGGTTTCCAGGTGGAGACCGCCTTCGACGGCCAGAACTGCCTGGACCGGGTGCTGGACGTCATGCCCGACGTGATCACACTCGACGTCATGATGCCCAGGCTGGACGGTTGGATGACCGCCACCAGGCTGCGGTGCGACGAGGGCACGCGCCACATCAAGGTGGTCCTGATCACCGCGAGGGCGCAGGAGGACGACAAGCGGCGAGGGCTCGGCATCGGAGTCGACGCGTATCTCACCAAGCCGTTCGACCCCGCCGAGCTCATCCAGGTCGTCCGCGATCTGGCCCTGGCCACCCGCAGCGGCTAGAGCGGGCCGGCCCTCTCACCGCAGCCGCTGAAACGGCCTCGCTCTCCCACCACGATGGCCGGTCCGGCCTCGGCTTCCCCTCTCATCGGCCGGCCTGGATCCGCCTTCCGCCACAACGGCCAGAGCAGACCTTCCCACCGCAACGGCCAGAGCAGACCTTCCCGCCACGACGGTCAGAGCAGGCCTTCCCCGCGGGCGGCGGCGACGGCCTGGGTGCGAGAGGAGACACCGAGTTTGCCCAGGATGTTGGAGACGTGCACGCTCACCGTCTTGGGCGCGATGAACAGCCGCTCGCCGATCTCGCGGTTGGGAAGGCCCTCGGCCACCAGCATGAGCACCTCCTGCTCCCTTGAGGTCAGCAGGTTCGACCGCACCGAGACGAACCGGGCCCTGCGGCCCAGCTCCTCCAGGGCGGTGCTCAGCGGCCGGGCACCCAGTGACGCGGCGTCCTTGACGGCGCGCTGCCACTCCTCCAGCGCCGAGTCGCGGTCACCGGAGACGAGCAGCGCCTCGGCCAGCCGCCATCGCGAACGCGCGGTCTCGTAGACGAATCCGAAGTCGAACGCCTCGACCACCGCGCGCCACGCCTCGACGTCGAAGCGGCCGTGCGCGCGGTGCCACTCCGCCTCGGCCCTGGCCAGCCACGCCAGTCCTTCGGGCCCCATCGGACCTCGAACGCCGGAACCGGGGCCGATGACGGTGGGGAATCTGGCTCGCTCCAGGAAGCCGTCCGCCTCCGAGGCGCGCCCCAGATCGGCCAGTGCCCACAGGGCCGTGGTACTGAGCCGGATCATGGCGGGATCGTTGGGGGAGAGTTTTTCGAGAACCGCGTCGACGTGCTCCAGCGCGGCCTCGGGATCGCCTCGCCACAGGGCGTGTTCGGCGGCCAGGCCGTGGGCCATGTAGGACACCAACGCGTCGGAGGACCAGAAGGGCTCCAGCCAGGAGAGGCGCTCCTCCACGACGGGCAGGCCCCGTGCCACCTCGACGAAGAGCGCGAAGGACGAGAGAGTCGCCTCGGAGGGAGTGCCGACGCGGATGCCGAAGCCGGCGGCGACCCGCTCCGCCAGGTCCCACTCTCCCGCCACGTAGTGGATCAGAAACCGCAGGAATCGCAGGTCGGTGCCATAGGTGCTCCAGTTGAGCCCGGTTTCGTCCGCCAGCCGCATTCCTCGGTCGGTCGTGACGGCGGCTTCCCCGAGGTCGCCGTACTCGTACTGGATCCGGGCGTAGGTGAAGATCGCCCGCAGGTCTATGGCGAGGTTGCCCGAACTCTCCGCGGTCGCGCAGGCGAGCAGCCCCGTCGCACGGGGGATGTCGTCGGCCAGGGCGGCGAGGGAGGCCAGCGTGATCAGTGCGCTGGTCTCCGCGTCGGCGGCGCCGGCGGCACGCGCCACCTCCAGAGCCTGGGTGGCGAGGGGTTCCACCTCATCGTGTCGCTCGCTCCAGTAGAGGGCGCGGGCATAGGTGGCGAGCGCACGGGCGAGCACGGGACCTTCGGGCGCCATCTCGACGGCCGCGTGCGCGGCGGCGATGGCCCCCTCCTCGTCGTTGGTGTCGCTGAGGAAATAGGCCAGCCGCTCGGTGACCTCGGCCGAGGGCGGGAGCCGTCGCAGCTGGGAGATCGCCCGGTGGTTGTCACCGCTGTCAGCCGCCGCGACGGCGCTGCGGGTGGCCAGCGGAACGTGGTCGATTCCGGCGAGCCGCTCCGCGTCGGGAACCCGGTCCCAGAGGCCGAGAGCCCGGTCGAAGTGGCGATGCGCCTCGGCGGGGGCGCCCAGCCGTTCGGCCCGCCGCCCGGCTTCGACGGACGCGGCCAGGGCTCCGGCCAGATCGTGGCCGGCCAGATAGTGGTGGGCGAGCTCGGCCGCCGCGCCCTCCCGCAGGGTCAGCAGGCGGGCGAACTCGGCGTGTGCCCGGGTCCGCTCGCCGGGCAGCAGGTCGGTGTAGACGACCTCCTGGAGGAGCGCGTGCCGGAAGGCGTAGCCGTACTCCCCGTCGAGGCGGAGCAGCCCGCGCGAGACGATCTCTCGCATGGCGTCGTCGAAGGCCAGGTTCTCCAGCCCCGAGACCTGCTGGAGCAGGTCGTGGTCGACGCGGCGGCCGGCGACCGCCGCGCCTCTGAGCACCCCCTGGGCGGCGTCGGAGAGCAACTCCACCCGGGAGAGCAGCAGACCGGCCAGGTCGTCGGTGATCGAGGAGCCGTCGGAGGCGGCCTCCAGAAGCTCCTCGGCGTAGAACGGGTTGCCCTCCGCCCGGTCGACGACCTCGCCCATCATCCGGGCGTCGGTGCCGCCGAGCGTGACCAGGTAGTCGGTCATCTCCCCGCGGTCGAGCGGGCTAAGCTCGACGGCGGTCACCGACGGGAGGCGCTTGAGCTCGGCGAGGACCCGGCGCAGCGGGTGGCGGCGGTGGAGATCGTCGGTCCGGTAGGTGCCGATCAGGCAGACGCGCTCGGTCTGCAGCATCCGGCTGAGGAAGACCAGCAGGTCACGAGTGGACTGGTCGGCCCAGTGCAGGTCTTCGAGAACCAGCAGCACGGGCTGGACGGACAGGAACCCGAGCATCGAGCCGAAGAGCTGCTGCTGGGTCAGGCCCGACGTGCTCTCCTGGCCGAGGTCGCCGCCGCCCGGCAGGAGCCTGCCGAGGACCGGCCGCGCGTCGATCGCCGCGCTCAGCTCCCCTGTGGCGCCGCGCAGGGCGTCGGCCAGCGGGAGGTACGGCAGGGCGTCGCCGAGCTCCGCGCACTGCCCGACGAGCACGGCGAAGCCGTCGGCCCTGGCCCGCTCGGCCAGCTCCGTGACCAACCGGGTCTTGCCGATGCCCGCGTCGCCCCCCAGAAGGGCCACCCCGGCCAGCCCGCCGTCGGCGGCGTCGAGCACGGCGATCAGACGGTCAAGCTCCGCCGTTCGCCCGATCAGAGCGCTCCGCGCGCCTTGCCATCCCACGTCGGTGAGTATCGCATGGCATGCCGGAAACGCCCCGATTGGTCCAGGAAAGGACTCTCCCATTGGTCCTGACCGAAGGACCAAAGCGGTCCTAAGGTCGGGAAAATGATCCCGTTGTCCACATTTCTCATCTTCGCCCTCGCATCTCTGGCACTGGTGCTGGTGCCCGGGCCGAACCACCTCTACATCGCCGCCCGGGGCATCGCACAGGGCCGGGCCGCCGGGGTCGCGAGCGCGCTCGGCGTCGAGACGGGCACGATGGTGCACATCGCCGCGGCGGCGGCCGGGCTCTCGTACGTGATCGCCCGGTCCGCGACGCTCTTCAACGTGATCAAGTGGGCCGGTGTGGCCTACCTGATCTATCTGGGCGTCCGGGCGCTGACGAGCAGGCAGGAGCTCAAGGCCCGCGAGGCCGGCCCGCAGCCACTGCGCACGATCTTCTTCGAAGGCGTGATCGTCAACGTGCTCAACCCCAAGGTGATCCTCTTCTTCCTGGCGTTCCTGCCGCAGTTCGTCGACCCCGGGGCGGGCGCGGTGCCGCTGCAGATCATCGTCCTGGGCGGCACCCTGCTGGTCCTCGGCCTGGTCAGCGACCTGATCTACGCCGCGGGCGCGGGGGCGCTCGGCAGGCGGATGCGGAACCGGTCGAGCCTGCTGAGCCGTCTCAGCGGGGTCGTCTACCTGGGACTCGGCGTCGCGACCGCGCTCTCCGGCCGCCCCGTCTGATCCCGCCGCCCCACCCGATCCCGCCGTCCCGCCCGATCACATCGCTCCGTCTGATCGCACCGCCCCGGCCGCCCCCACCTGGTCGCACAGGTCCCCCAGCAGCCGGACCAGCGGCCCCGGGGCAGCCATCACCCCCAGGTGCCCTCGGCGGGGGATCAGGATCAGCCGCCCGTTCCGGCAGACGCGCAGGAAATCACGCTCGTTCGCCCGGAACGGGTCACGGGTCCCGTTGACCAGCCACACGCGCCCCGGGTAGGCGGCCAGCGCCGCGAGCTGGTCGTGCCCGGCGACGGCCTCGACGACCTGCGGCATCACCTCGCATGACAATCCTCCCGCCACGAAGGCCTCCCCCACCGGACCCGGCAGCAGGCGGCGCAGGCCGTACGCGCTGATCCGGTTCGCGAGCGACGGGTTCCGGGCGGCGAGCGAGGCCGCGAAGCGGTAGGCGCCCAGCGCCGACGGGCCACGGGCCGTGCATCCCATCGCCACCAGCCCGGCCACCCGCCCGGGGAAACGCTCGGCGGTGGCGATGCCGACGTATCCGCCCAGCGAGAGCCCGGCCACGAGCGCCCGTCCGCCGAGCGCGTCGATCGCGGCGGCGACCGCCGTCGTCGCCCCCTCCATCGAGAACGGCTCGCCCCTGCGACTGCCGTGACCGGGCAGGTCCACGGCCGTGGCGGGCCTGCCGAGGAGGGTCAGGCGGGAGACGACGGGATCCCACATGGTCCCGCTGACCCGGATTCCATGGACGAGGACGATGGGCGGCATCACGGACCTCCTGACGGTACGTCGATTAAAACACAACGCACCGTTGCGTTGCTATAATCGGGCGCATGGCACCGCGCAAGGAACAGCAGATCTTCCAGGCGACACTCGAACTCCTCGCCGCCAAGGGCTACGAAGGACTGACCGTCGAGGGAGTGGCCGAGCGCTCGGAGGTCAACAAGACCACGATCTACCGGTGGTGGCCGTCGAAGGCGGCGCTCCTCGCCGCCGCGCTGGTCCAGGCCGATCTGCTCGTGGTGGAGCCGCCCGACACCGGCAGTCTCCGAGGTGACCTGGAGGCGCTGGTCCGAGGGGTGGCCGCGCTGCTCACCCGGCCTCCGGCGGCAGGCGTCGCGGTGGCCGCGCTCGGCGCCGCCGTGCACCATCCCGAGCTCGCGACCGCGGCCCAGCACTTCTTCGCCGACCGGTTCGCGAGGGAGGAGGCCGTCTTCGACCGCGCGAGGCGGCGCGGCGAGCTCTCCGGCACGGCGGACCCCCTGCTGATCATGGATCTGCTCGCCGGTGCGGTATGGCTGCGCACGGTCTTCCGAGGACTTCCCCTCGACGACGACTTCGCCGCCAGGGCCGTGGGCACGGTCTTGGACGGCGCGGCCTCCCGGGCACTCCCCGGGCCGGATCAAGGCGTGCGGAGCGGGGCCGGAGCCCCGGAGCCCGGGGGCCGGCCGGCCTGAAGGCGCGGAAAGCACGGAAAGCACGGCTCCGGCCGATCCGGGAACGCATCCCGGAGCACGGGAGCGGTCAGCCCGAGAGCGCGCCCGGGATCCGGTCCAGGATCGGGTACGGCATGAGCCCGTAGGCGTAGAAGTCGACCGCGTCGGCCCCCGCGGCCCGGACGGCGCGCACCTTGGCGGCGAGGCGGTCGGCCGAGTCGGTGTCGGGCAGACCCGGCCGGAGCACGACCCGCAACTCCTTGTCCTTGCCCGTCGAGCGGCGGTAGGCGATCACGTCGTCGGCGACCCTGGCCGCGTCGCGGGCGTAGGCGAGCACGCCGAGCGAGGGCACCAGATCCCCGAGGGCGACCAGGTCCACGCCGAGCTGCCAGGCGTCGTGCGCCGCGAGCCCCGCCGAGGGCAGGCCGTCGGCGTAGCCCTTGTACGCGCCCGTCGCGTCGAGGTAGACGAGCTTGGAGCCCTCGGCGGTGACGGCCGTGGAGATCTCGGAGACCAGCGAGGTCACCACCTCGGAGCGGGCTCGCGCGTAGGCGACCACCTCGGGCCCCGCGTAGGCGGTCAGCGCGGCCCGGGTCACCTCGCCCTGTGCGGGCGGGTCGCCGTCGAGCACGCCGCCGACGATCCGGGAGCACTCCTCGCGCGCCACCTCGGCCTTGACGCCCAGGTCGGCCGCGCGGCGCATGCAGAAGTCGCAGAAGCACAGGCCGAGCAGGAACTGGTCCATCGGCCCGAGCGGGACGAAGCTGCGCTCGTTGTGGTAGCCGGGGCCGAAGGTGCCGAAGTGCAGCCCCTCGGCGACCACGCTGTCCACCCCCAGCCTGGCCACCGCCCGGCCCAGCGCGACGGCGTACAGGCGGACGTCCGGATGGGAGGGGCACAGGTCGGTGGGCGAGCCGCGGTCGCCGAAACAGTTGCGCACGGTCACGTCGGGGTGGGCCAGGCCGAGCGTGGTGTTCTGCAGGAAGACGGTCCAGCCGTGCAGCGCGAGCCCCCGCTCGGCGGTGGCCCGGCGGAGCGCGGCCAGCGGCTCCTCCCCGGCCCCCTCCTGGACGGGCGGGGCCAGGCGGAGATGGCCGAACAGGTCTTCGGGCGGTGCGAAGTGCGCCCCGTCCTTACGGATCGTCACCCGGGGACGGCCGTGCGGGGTGACGTCGCGGGCACGGTGATAGGCGGCGGCCACGGTCACTCCCGTCACGCCGTACCCGACGATCCGGTCGAGGACCGCCTCCAGGCCCTCCCCGCGTACGTCCTCGACATAGACGTATAGCGAGCTGTCCAAGCCGCCGCCCTCCCACGAAGTCGGTCAGACTCTAACGCGCCTTGTAGGCCACGAAGTCAATCTCGACCAGGATGTCCATCAAGTCCGAGCCGACGGTCGTGCGGACGGGATAGGGCTGGGTGAAGTAGGACTTGTAAGCCTCGTTGTAGGCGGCGAAGTCGCGCTTGAGGTGCTGCAGGTGCACCGTCGACTTCACCACGTCGTCGAAGCCCAGGCCGTGGGCCTCAAGGATCGCGCCGAGGTTCCGCATCGTCTGGTGGGTCTGCTCCGCCACATCGGTGCCGACGACCTCGCCGGTCTTGGGGTCCAGCGGGCCCGCGCCCGAGGTGTAGACGAAGTCCCCGACCACGAGGCCCTGCGAGTACGCCCCGATCGGCGCGGCGCCCTGGTCCGTCCGCAGCTCCTGCTTGTCGCTCATATCCGCACCCTTCATTAGAAAAACGTAGTAATCCAGTCAACGACGACGTAATCGTCGTCCACCACCGGCATGATCCGCCACTTGTCGAAGGCGGTGCACGGGTGGGAGATGCCGAACGACACCAGATCCCCCACCTTCACGGGGGAGTCCGGGGCGAGCCGCAGGACGGCGTGCTGGTCCTGGACCTTGAGCACCGTGGCGTCCGCGACGGCCCCGCGCGGCACGGGCGTTCCCTCGTCGAAGGGCGCGTCGCGCTTGCCGAACCCGACGACGGCCAGGCCGGGCTCGGGGATGCTCAGCACGTGCGCCCAGACCTCCAGCGCGGCCCGCAACTCCCCCTCGATCCGGGTGTACGGCGTGCGCTCACGGTAGTAGCCGTCGTCGTGGGAGACGTAGGCGCCACTGCGCAGCATGATCCTGGCCTGGCAGGCGGCGAGTTCCCTGCCGATCACGTCGAACCACTGGCTGCCGCCCACCGACAGGATCGGGTCACGCACCCGCAGGTGCTCCAGGGCCTCCACCAACCGGTGCAGGTAGGTCCGCACCTCGGCGGCCGACCCCAGCGCCCCCTCGTATCCGGCGACGCCCGCCAGCTCCACGCCGTCCGCCGCCTGCGCCGCCGAGGCGACCTCCAGGAACTCCGCGAGCGTACGGCTGCCGCTCCGCCCGCCCTCGTGACCGAGTTCGGCCAGCACCCGGAACGGCCTGGTCCCGGCATGCTTGGAGAGCGTCTCCACCCCGGCCACCGAGTCCACGAAGCAGAGGAACTCGAACGACGGGTCCCCGGCGAGCAGGGCGGCGATGGCGTCGAGTCCGGCCGGGTCGAAGACCTGGTTGGCGAGGATGATCCGGGAGACCCCGAACTCGCGCAGGGTGAGCACCTGGCTGGGGGTGGCGACCGACAGCCCCCACGCGCCCGCGTCGAGCTGGGCCCGGACCAGTTCGGGCGACATGGTGGTCTTGGCGTGCGGGACCAGGGTCAGGCCGTACTGCCCGGCGAAGGCCGCGAGCGTGGCGATGTTGTGCTCCAGCGCGCTCCTGTGCGCCACCATCACGGGGAAGCTGAACGCCCCTCCGAACAGCGACGACCCCACGGCCCTCTCGGGATCCACGATCCCCTTCACGCTATGCCCCCTTTGTTCGCTTCGGTGGACTCTATTCTCAGGCCCGCGCCCCCGGCCGCGTCCCTCCGACCGCCCCCCGGCCGCGTCCCTCCGACCGCCCCCCGGCCGCGTCCCTCCGACCGCCCCTCGACCGCGTCCCCCCGACCGAGCCTCCGACCGTCCCTCGGCCGCGCCGTCCGGCCGCGTCCCCCGACCGAGCTCTCGACGCCGTCGAGAGCGATCCCGAGGAGACGGCTCCGCGGGACCTTCACGCCGCGCCCCCGCGAGGGCCTCAGGACCTCAGGGCCGCAGGGCCCTGCCCGGAGTGGCGCCGGTGAGCCGCCCTCCGGAGAGGACGGGGACCCCGGAGACCAGGACGTCGTCGACACCGGTGGCAAGCGTGCGCGGAGCGGCGTAGGTGGCCCTGTCCGTGACCGCCTCGGGGTCGACGACGATGACGTCGGCGGCCTGTCCCGAGCGGATGAGACCGCGGTCGCCGAGGCCGAAGCGGCGTGCGGGGTGGGAGGCCAGGTGGACGGCGGCCTGCTCCAGGGTCCAGTCGCCGGTCTCGCGGACGTGGTGGCCGAGCATCCGGGCGAACGCTCCGTAGCCGCGCGGGTGGGGGTGGCCGCCGACGTAGATGCCGTCGGAGCCGCCCGTGTGACCCGGATGGCGCAGGATCGCGCGGACCGACTCCTCCGCCTCGGGACCCTCGTCCGGCCGGGCCATCACGCATCCGGCCTCAAGCCGGGTGTCGATCAGGATCCTCCGGCAGAACTCGCCCGGCTCGACCCCGGCCTCGGCGGCGGCCACCGGAAGCGACAGGCCCTCGGCCCACCCGGCGCCCGGCACGTGGGAGAGGGTGATCCTCGGCCAGAGCGACTCGTCCCACTCGACGGGGTGGGACTCCAGCAGCTCCAGCGTCCGGTCGGTGTCGGCGGCGGGGATCCACGACGGCAGCGCGAGCATGGCCAGGATCGTGCTTCCCCGCAGGTAGGGGTAGGTGTCGAAGGTGATGTCGAGCCCTTCGAGGCGTGCCTCGTCGATCATCGGCAGGAGTGTGGACGCCGGGCCGTGGTAGTGGGAGACGTGCACGGCGGCGCCCGACCGCCGGGCGATGTCGGTCACCTCGGCCATGCCCGTCGCGGCCTGCGCGCCGTACCCGCGCATGTGCGTGACGTACGGCAGGACGCCCAGCGGGGCGCAGAGCGCGGCGATCTCCGCGGCGTCGGCATAGCGCCCGGGGGCGTACTCCAGGCCGGTGGACAGCCCTGCCGCCCCCTCCGACAGGCCGCGCTCGACGTGGGCGAGCATGGTCGCCAGCTCGCCCGAGGACGCGGCCCGCTCGGCGGCGCCCATCACGTCGTAGCGGATCGTGCCGTGCGGCAGCAGGTAGGCGGTGTTCAGCGCGGTCGCCCTGTCGTAGCCCGCGAGCAGCTCCCCGACGCCGAGCGGCCCGTCGGCCGACGGATGGACCCCGTTGACGGCCGCGAAGTAGCGGGTGGCGTAGGCGAAGGTCTCCGGGGTGGACGCGGGCGCGTAGGACAGGCCGTCCTGGCCCAGGACGAACGTGGTCACCCCCTGCCGGAGCGCGGCGAGCTGCACCTCCCTGTCGAGGACGAGGGCGTCTCCGTGAGCGTGGCAGTCGATCAGGCCGGGCATGACGCGGCGGCCGGCGGCGTCGACGACGGTCGCGGCCTCCGCACCGTCCAGGCGGCCCACGGCGGCGATGCGGTCTCCGGTGACGCCGACGTCGGCCCGGTGGGCCGGGGAGCCCGTGCCGTCCAGCACCCAGCCGCCACTGATCAACACGTCGAATGCCATGACCGGATTCAATCATTTCGGAGTCGCGGAAATTTGGGCCCCCACAACCCTTGACCGCGACATGTCAGGAATGATGCCATCCTTTCTTAATTAGGAACCTTTCCTAACTAGACGATCGCAGGAAGGGCATCCGCCGTGCACGCGAGACCCCGTCTTCAACGCCCCACGACCATCCTCGTCCTGGCACTGGCTCTGGCACTGATCGCATCGGTGTTCACGCTGGTGGCGGCCCCACCCGGCTACGCGGCCGACTCCCTGCTGTCCCAGGGCCGACCGGCCGTCTCCTCCTCCGACGAGGACTCCACCCTGGTGGCGGCCAACGCCTTCGACGGCGACGCCTCCACCCGCTGGGCCTCCATGGAGGCCCACGACCCCGAGTGGATCCGCGTCGACCTCGGCCGGTCCGCCACGATCTCCCGGGTCAAGCTGACCTGGGAGGCCGCGTACGGCAGGGCATACAGGATCCAGACCTCGTCCGACGGCTCCGCCTGGACCGACGTCTACTCGACCACCGCCGGCAACGGCGCCACCGACGACCTGACCCTGTCCGGCGCCGGCCGCTACGTGCGGCTGTACGGCACGGCTCGCGGCACCGCCTACGGCTACTCGCTGTACGAGATGGAGGTCTACGGCGCCGGCGGCCCGACCACGCCTCCGACCCCGCCCACCGGTGGTCCTAGCGTCCCGTTCGGCTCCCACGCGATCCCCTACGCGGCGGGGATGCTGCGGCCGAGCGGCGCGCAGGCCACGCTCGACCAGAAGGTGGTCGACTACTACACCCGCTGGAAGGCCGCCTTCGTCAAGCAGAACTGCGGCAACGGCTGGTACCAGATCATCTCCCCCGACGCCGACCACCCGTACGTGGCCGAGGCGCAGGGCTACGGCATGGTCATCACCGCCACCATGGCCGGAGCCGACCCGGACGCCAAGAAGATCTTCGACGGCCTGGTGAAGTACGTCCTGGCCCACCCGTCGTCGATCACCCCCGGCCTGCTCGCCGCCGAGCAGAACGCCTCCTGCCAGAGCGTCAACGGCGGAGACTCCGCCACCGACGGCGACCTCGACGTGGCCTACGGCCTGCTCCTGGCCGACCGGCAGTGGGGCAGTGCGGGCACCTACAACTACAGGCAGCTCGCGATCAACCACATCAACGCGATCAAGGCCGGCGAGGTCAACCCGACCACCAAGCTGATGAAGCTCGGCGACTGGAGCAGCTCAGGCGACGAGTACTACTGGATCAGCCGCTCGTCGGACTGGATGATCGACCACTTCCGGGCGTTCCGCAAAGCCACCGGCGACACGACCTGGGACACCGTCCGCACCAACCACCAGAACCTGATCGCCTCCCAGCAGGCGGGCTACGCCCCGAACACGGGCCTGCTGGCCGACTTCGTGGTCACCACCAACACCACCCCGAAGCCCGCGCCGGGCGAGGTGCTGGAGGACGCCAACGACGGCAGGTTCTGGTGGAACGCCTGCCGTGATCCGTGGCGGATCGGCAACGACGCGGTGACCAGCGGCGACGCCAAGTCGCTCGCCGCCGCGCGCAAGCTGAACACCTGGATCAAGACCAAGACCGGCGGCGACCCGAACAAGATCGCCGTCGGCTACTCGCTCAACGGCACGCAGATCTCCAGCGGTAGTGAGCCGGCCTTCTTCGCCCCCTTCGCGGTGGCGGCGATGACCGACTCCGGCAGCCAGGCCTGGCTGGACGCCCTGTGGAACAAGATGCTCAGCACCCCGTTCACGTCCGGCGACTACTACTCGACCAGCATCCAGCTCCAGGTCATGATCACCGTGACCGGCAACCACTGGGTCCCCTGATGTGATCGCGGTACGGCTCCCGCGCGGGCGGGAGCCGTACCGCTCGATCTCCGCGTTGCACGAGGAAGGGCGAGCGGCCGTCCCGGATCGTCCCGGACGAGCCGCGGGAGGCGGATCGAGACGCGCGGCCGTCACCGCGCGTTCTCATACTCGGGGGATTCTCCAGCGGAAGACGGTGTCGCCTTCGGCGGTGAGCCAGGTGCCGTCGGCGAGCGGACGCGCCCAGCCGGTCATGGGCAGGGGGTAGCGCACGTCGCCGCGGGGGGTCCCCGTGCGGGAGTCGATCAGGATGTGCCGGGCGTCCTGCGGAGTCGTGGCGTACGTCGTCGCCGTGGCGAGCACGGTGCCGGCGTCGATGTAGCCGCCCCCCGCGTCCCAGTAAGGTTCGTCGTCGCCGGAGACCGGACCCCACGCGTCCGCGGCGGTGAGCGTACGGATGAGGGCCCCACCGGGGAAGGTGTGCCAGGCGATCTCGTCCGGTGGCGCGTAGGTGAGGAAGGACAGTCCGTCCGGATGGACATCGGTCAGGATGCGGTGGTCGTCGTCGTGCGTCCACACGCGCAGAGCGCCGTCTTCCAACCGGCCCCAGTACACATGCGCGCCGTCCTGGCCTTCCCCGACGCCCAGACCCATGTGCCGTCCATCAGGATGCGGCAGATGCTCACCACCGACGGCGGCGCAGTCCAGGGTCTCCCGCGACACCACGTGTCCGCTGTCGGCCTCCAGCACGAGCCACTCGTCGCCGAGGTAGAAGCCATCGCCGACCTCACCGACCAGCATCGCCCACACATGTCGCCCGTCGTCGGTGAACCGGCATGAGGACCGGTTCTCGTTCGGGCGGCGAAGGTCGCGGCCACGGTGCTCCCACAACACGGCGCCGGAGGAGGTGACCGCGCAGACGGCGTCGTCTCCGCAGAACACACCGACGTCGCCGTCGGGGCTCACCGCCGCCTCCCACGCGTGCCCATCCGGCCACGGCACCGTGAACGTACCGATCAATGAGGCTTCCGCGCCGAAGAACCTGTTCAGGTCGTGCAGCGTGAGGAGCGCGCCTTCTTGACGCAGCAGCCTCGGCGGCCGTCCCCGCCGGACCTCGACCGCCCACGGTCTTCCCATCCAGCGGGCCGCGTCCCGGATTCGTGCCTGACCGACCGGCGCCGCCCTGATCTCCATGGCGAGAAACTACAGGGGCGACCGGACGAGCCGCCCCTTCGGGTGAGCGGGGACCTGCCGTCGACGATCGCCCGCTGTCTGCGGATCGTGCCGCTGTCGCTCAGTCCCGGTAGGGAGCCTCCAGCCGGGAGAGCGTCTGCGGGCATGAGGCGTCCTTGAGCACCGGCCGCCGTTCCAGGACTTCCCTCGCCTGCCGTCTGGCGAGGTTCCAGCCGTTCCACGGGTCGGGCTCGGCGAGCTCGTTGGCCTCGACCACGTCCCGCAGCACGCAACTGCGGGACGGCTCCGGCAGCCGGTCCAGTGCGGGTACGGCCTCCGCCCCGAGGCCACCCAGGTACTCCAGGTCGATCCGGTCCACGCCGCGGACGCTGAGCTGGGTCTCCGCGACCCGGAGATCCGGATTCCACACCGCGAACGCCAGCAGGGCGGCACTCGTCATCACGACGGCGGTCCTGGGCAGCCATCTGGCGTTCCCGCGTCCGGTGAGCCGTACCGCACCGGCGATCAGGACCAGCACGAAGACCCCGCCCAGCCACCAGACCGTGGCCTCCACCGAGGCCCGCAGCCGGGAGAGCCCGTAGACCTCGGCGTACAGGTCCAGCCGGTGCAGCGCGGAGAACAGGATGACCATGGTCAGCGCGCAGAGCACGCCGAGCAGTCCGGCCATCAGCCAGCGGTCCAGGCCCCTGAGCTCGACCACTCCCGAGGCGACCGCCACGATGGCCAGCACGAACACGCTGACGACGACCAGCTGGAAGAACCCGGACCGCGCGTACTCGGCGTAGGTCAGCCCGGTGGCCGACGCCACCCAGTCGGTGCTGCCGAACAGCACGGTCAGCTGCATCCCCACGAAGGTGGCGAACAGCAGGTTGAGCGCGGTCAGCGGGGTCACCCAGAGGCCGCGGCTCACCGTGACCCGCAGGTTCGGCGTCTCGGGCTCGACGACGGGCCGCAGGCCGACCAGCACGGCGGAGGCGACCACGAGCCCGAAGACCACGAAGATCAGGATCCGCAGCGGCACCGTCCCCGCCCAGTCCTGCGCGCTGAACACCCGCTGGACGGCCTGGGCGAAGATCGCGTCCGCCGAGGCGAACAGCGCGCCGAACACCCCCACGAGCACGACGGTCAGCCCGCCCCCGATCAGAAGCGGCGTCAACCGCCTGCGGACCGCCATCCCCTTGACCTGCGGCCCCAGGAACCACGGCACCGGCACCAGTCCCAGGATCACCGACGCCCCGCCCCTGATCACACCGAGCCAGCCGCGCCCGGCCCCCGACAGGGCGAGCGCGGCCGTCAGGAATCCGGCCAGCAGGAGCAGTCCGACGAGCCAGTTCGCGTCCCTGAACATCGCCACCGCGACCATCCCGTACGCGATCGCCCCCATCGCCGCCGACCAGGGGGTGATCCTCCCGCGCACCGCGGGAAGTGCCGCCGCCCCCATGGCGACGGCCACGAGCACGAGTCCCAGCCCCGCCCTGCTGTACGGCACCGCGAACGCGGCCAGCAACCCGACGGCCGCGATCACCGGCAGCACCCACTTGGGAGTGTCCGGCAGGTCCGGCCGAGGAAAGATCGGCGGAGCCTCGTACCCTCCCGAACCGCCGGAGGTCCAGGGATCCCGGGGGCTTCTCAGCTCTCCGGTCCCTCCTGACGTCACGGGCGACGCCTCGGACATCACGGACTTCTCGGACGTCGCAGGCGTCCTCGACGCTCCAGGACCCGCCTGTCCGCCCATGCCTCCCGGCGGCTGTGCCGTCTCTCCCGCGGTCTCCCGGGGCGGCTCGCTCTCCGAACGCCTCGGACCCGGCCTCGGTACGGTGACCGTCGCGCCAGGTCCTCGCGCCGGAGGGCGGTGCGGGAGCGGCGTCTGATGACCGCTCCAGAATTCGGCGGCCGGGGTGGTGGCGCCGATGACCGTGCCGACGAACGCCCCGATCACAACGAGGGCGGAACCGGCCAGCAGGCCCGCCCTGAGGTCCAGCATCGCGAGGCCGAGACCCGCGACCCCACCGCACACCAGGCCGAAGACACCGCCGACGACGAGTCCGAGGAACGCTCCGAGCCAGTTTCGCACCCGCTCCTGCCGCGCGCCGCCGGGCCGGTGGGCGTCCCCGCCGGACATGAGGACCGGCGTGGGCGGAAACCTCGGCGGCGTCACCTGCCGCGTGGCAGGCGCCGCGGCTCCGTGCGCGGGGGGCCCGGGATCCGGGGAGGCGAACACGGGCTCGGACACCGCGCGGGTTCCGGGCCCCTCGGCGGTCGCCAGGGCCCCGTGAGACACGAACGCCTCACCGGCCTCGGCCGCTTCCCGCGGCCCGGACGGATGACCGGCCGCGAACACGTCACGAGGCTTGGACGCCCGGACCGCTCCGGCCGTTTCCCGGAGCTCGGACGGATGACCCGCTTCGCCCCCCGGCACGTCACGGGGCCCGGACGTCTCGGCGGCCTCGGGTGGCGTGCCCTCCGAGGCCGGCACGGAAGGCGCGGGGACCTCCGGGTCCTCGGAGGCGTGGTCCCCCGCCGGTGCGGGGGAACCCCTCCCCGTCGAGGCAGGGGAGGGCAGGGGGGTGTCCATCATGATCCTTCCTGGGAGGTCGGCCACGATCTGGCAACCGACACCGTCTTCGACGTGGATGGAGCCGCCGTGGAGTTCGACGATCTCCTTGGTGATGGCCAGGCCCAGCCCGGCGCCGCCGTCGTCGGCCGCCCGGCCCGCGTCCAGGCGGGAGAAGCGTTCGAACGCCCGCGCCCGGTCCTCGACCGGGATTCCCGGCCCCCGGTCGGTCACGCGCAGCCGTACGCCGTCTCCCTCGACGGCCGCGGCCAGCACCACGACCCCGCCCTCCGGGCTGTGCCGTACGGCGTTGTCCAGCAGGTTCGCCAGGACCTGCGCCAGCAGGTCGGAATCGGCGCGGAGGCTCAGCCCCTCGGGGACCTCGCAGCGGGCCGTGACCCCCTCCCTGGCCAGTACGGCCTCCCGCAGCGCCTGCTCGCACAGCGGCCGGAGCTCGACGTCGTCAAGCTCGATCAACCGGGACCCCGACTCCAGCCGGGACAGGTCGAGGAGCTGCGCGACCAGCCGGCCCAGCCGCTCGGTCTGGGCGAGGGCGGTGCCGAGCGTGACGGGATCGGGGTCGGAGACCCCGTCCACCACGTTCTCCAGCACCGCCCGGAGCGCGGTGATCGGCGTGCGGAGCTCGTGGCTGACGTTGGCCACCAGTTCCCGCCGCTGCCTGTCCACCTCTCCCAGGTCGGCCGCCATCGCGTTGAAGGCGCGGGCGAGCTCGCCGACCTCGTCACGGGAGGTCGCGGTGACCCGCAGGCCGTACCGGCCCTTGGCGATGGTCTGCGCGGCGGCGGCCATCTCGCGCAGCGGTTTGGTCATCCCCCGCGCGAGCAGTTGCATCATGATCAGGGCGAACACCACGGCCACCGCGACGCGCACGTTCCGCGAGTAGCCGGCGTTGATGCCGACCTCGTTGACGACGAACGCCGCCGCGACGGCGAGCAGGATCACCATCCCGAGCTTGACCTTGATCCGGCCCAGGAAATCGAGGGGTCTCAATAATCGACGCATCCCAGTCTTGGAGTAGGGGAAAGGGGGATCGGTTCACGGACGGACGAGGGCGTAGCCGACCCCGTGAACCGTCCGGACGATGCCGGTGCCGAGTTTCCGGCGCAGGGCCCGCACGTGGCTGTCGACCGTGCGGGTGGCCGCGGCCTCGGAGAAGCCCCAGATGTCGGCGAGCAGCCGTTCCCGCTCGAAGACCTGCCCGGGGCGCTCGGCGAGGCGGCAGAGCAGGTCGAACTCGGTCCTGGTCAGCTGCGCCTCCGCGCCTCGCACGTAGACCCGGCGCTCGGCGGTGTCTATCTCGATGTCGCCGACGCGGATGACCGTGTCGTCCACGGCCAGCTGGGAGGCCCGCTCGACCCTGCGCAGCAGGGCGTGCACCCGGGCGACCAGTTCGCGCATGCTGAACGGCTTGGCCATGTAGTCGTCGGCCCCGACCCCGAGCCCCACCAGCAGGTCGGTCTCCTCGCCGAGCGCGGTGAGCATGAGCACCGGCACCGGCCGGGCCGCCTGCATCCGGCGGCACACCTCAAGCCCGTCGAGTCCGGGCAGCAGTCTGTCGAGCACCACCACGTCGGGTCCGGTCTTCGCGTAGGCCGCGAGCGCGGCCTCCCCGTCCCCGGCGATCTGTACCTCGAAGCCCTCCGCGACCAGCCGGTGCCGTACGGCCCGCGCGATCGTCTGATCGTCCTCCACCACGAGGACGCGTCGTTGCTGGGGAGTCGCCATGCCGGGCAGCGTAGACCGGACCTGTGCAGATGACCCGAGGTGAATTGTGCAGGTTTTGCGCACCCCCGCCGGGTGGGGCCCCCGAGGGAGCGGGGACCCCACCCGGCTCAGGAGACGATCGGCCTATCGATGCCTTCATTTCTGCATCAACTGGATACTCTCCCGTCGTATCGTGACGAAGTGGTCGACGTCAGCGCCTACCCACACGGAGTCAGAGGTCAATGAGTCCATCGAGCACGGAAGCGGCCGCACCCGGCACCGTGGAACGTTCGAAAGCACCGGCCCGGCCTCCGGCGACCGCCTGAGATCCGGCGCCTGCCGCCCCACGGAGAAGCATCGAACGCCGAAGATGCCGGATCTAAGGGGCGTAAGAGACATAAGACCCATAAGAGGATCCCTCTTCATTGGTCCATATGCCGCTAAGTGACTATGTTGCTGTCCGCGATCAGATAGCGAACGGGGTGAGCGGGATCGACACTCGAGTGCTGGCAGGCCGCTACCGGCTGCTCAACCCCCTCGCCGAGGGCGGGACGGGCACCGTGTGGCTCGCCGCCGACGAGACGCTCGGCCGTGACGTGGCGGTCAAGGAGATACGGCTCCCGCCGGACCTCGGCCCCGTCCAACGGCAGGAGATCTACGTCGCCGCGCTCCGGGAGGCCAACCTGGCCGCCCGGCTCAAGCACCCGTCGATCGTCACCGTCCACGACGTGATCATCGAGCAGGATCGGCCCTGGCTCGTCATGGAGCGGCTGTCGGGCGCGACCCTGGAACAGACCGTCCGCGAACGACGGCCGCTGCCGGTCCACCAGGCGGCCAGGGTCGGCGTGGGTATCCTCAGCGCGCTCGCCGCCGCACATTCCGCCGGGCTGCTGCACCGCGACGTCAACCCGGGCAACGTCTTCCTCACCAGGGCGGGCAGGGCGATCCTCACCGACTTCGGCCTCGCCGTCGTCGACGGCGAGGCCACCTCCGGGCGCACCGGCCACCTGGTCGGCACACCCAACTACGTCGCCCCCGAACGCCTGCGCGGCGAGCGCGGCAGTCCCGCCTCCGACCTGTGGTCACTCGGCGCGACCCTCTACTTCGCCATCGAGGGCCTGCCGCCGCATCCGGCCGCGACCTCCATCGCGGTGATCAACCGGGTGCTCACCGAACCCGCCAGACCGCCCGAGCGAGCGGGCGCGCTGGGCCCGCTGCTCATGCTCATGCTCGACCCCCTGCCCGAGGCCCGGCCGTCCTTCGACACCGTGTCGCGCGTTCTGGGAGAGGTCGCCACCGGACACCCGGCCACCGCCCCCGCCCCCGCCCCCGCGTTCGTGCCCGCGCCGCACCGCCCGCAGCCGGCCCCCGCCCTCCGCGGCGTCGTCCAGCCCAGGGGCGCGGCGCTGTGGGCCGCCGTCGAGGTGGGAGTGGTCGCGGTGGTCATCGGGGCCACGATGGGCGTGGTCCATCTGTCCGCGGACCCGGCACCCGTCGAGAAGCCCGTCACGTTCAGCGAGAAACCGGGCGCCTTCACCACCCCTGTGGACATGTGCAAGCTGCTTCCCGTCGCCGACGTCAGGCAACTGCTCCCGGCGCTCACGTCCGAGGGAGAGCCGACCAGCACCGGTGGTTGCCAGTGGGTGATCAGCGGCATGGGACTGGAGATGAGCCCCTCGGGTCTGAACAAGCAGTGGGGCAAGAGCCCGCGCCAGGCTCACGAGCTGTTCGTGAACGAACGCAACAACGTTATCCCCAACGGCCAGGTCGCCTGGAGCTGGTCGGACATCGACGCCGGCATCCGCTCCGCCCGCTCCACGGGTCCGCTACCGGTCAAACCAGCCGGAAGCGAGGCTTTCGGCTATGACTTCTACGAAAACCGGAAGACCGGCAGGCTCGAACAGAGCCACGTGGTCTTTCGCGTCGACAACCTGGTCGTCGACGTCGCCTACACGGTGGTGGACGGCAGCAAGGACGGCCCCGCGGTCCAGGCGGGTGCCCACACCGCCGCCGTCTGGGTCGCGAACGCGCTGAACAAGCAGAAGGCTGGCGGATGAACCATCCAGACACCCCCCGATCGCAGGGCAGGCACGCCGGCGGTCCCACGGATCTCAGGCCCGAGGCCGGAGCGGAGGTCCCGTCGGTACTGGAGCAGGCCTCGCTGGAACAGCTGATCGGACGGCTCGGGCCGATGCCGCCGCAACGGGCCGCCGTGGTCGGCCTGGCCGTGCTGGACCAGCTTGTGGCCGTGCACAACCGCGGGATGCTCCACGGTGACGTACGGCCGGGCTCGGTGCTGCTCGGTCCCTACGACCAGATCATCCTCACCGGGCCGAACCTTCCCTCCCCGGCCTTCACCGCTCCCGAGGGGGTGACGAGCCCCGCCGCCGACCTGTGGTCACTCGGCGCGACCCTCTACACCGCCGTCGAGGGCCACCCGCCGGCACCCGGCGGCGCCCTGAACAACGCGGGCCCGATCGCCCCCATCCTGTTCGGCCTGCTGTCGGGAGATCCCACGCAACGGCCCGCTCCGGGGATCGTGCGCAGCACCCTGCTCGACATCGCGCACACCCGCGCCGAGCCCTCGCCCCTGTCGTCCTCCGTGGACTCGTTCCCTCCGCCGTTCGCGGAGCCGTTCACCTCGCCGCTCGCGGAGCCGCCCCCTTCGTTCGGGGAACCGTTCGCTCCGCCGTTCGGGGAGAGATCTCCCTCGCCGTTCGGGGAACCGTTCGCGCCCCCGTTCGGGGAGAGGTCCCCGTCGCCGCTGCCGGCTCCTCCGCTGCCCGGCCCCGCCGCGTTCCCCCCGCCCCCCAGGTCGTTCGGGTCCGAGGCGTCCGCTTCCGCGCCCTCCGGCCCCGAGACCACACCGCCTTCCGGCCCCGAGGCGTCCGGAGGCTTCGGTCCCGACACCGCGCCGTTCAACCTGAGGATCTCCGGCACGTCCGGCCCCTTCAACGGTGACGCGACGCCCTACGGCCTCAGAACCTCAGGCGCCTCCGAACCCCTCACTCCCCAGGCACCCGAGACGTCCGATCCCCTCGGCTCCGGCAGCGCGCCCGGAACGTCCGGACCCGGCGGCTCCGAGGCGACCGCGTCCATCTCGCCGGCCCTCCACGAGCAGACCTCCACCCTCCACAACCCGACGCTCCTCTCCGCTCTGCCCTCCCCCGGCGATTCGTCCCTCCCGGACGATCCCCCCTCACGTGAGCCGGCCCCGGGCACCGGCACAAGGCGTGACATCCCCCTCGCCTCCCCGTCGCCGACCGGCCCCACCGAACGCTCCGGTCTGCGCACCGGAGTGCTCGTGCCCCGCCCCATCGTGGCGCTGACCGGCGTCCTGCTCGTCGCCATGGCGGTCACCATCGGCATCCTGCTCCCCCAGACGCTCGGCGGCGCGGACGAGAACGACCCCGCCGCCGACGCGGCCGCTCCCGGGGCCAAGGGACTCTTCGCCGCCGCGCCCAGGGCGTGCAGCCTGCTCGACGACAAGCAGGCCGCCGAGGTCGTTCCGGGGTTCAAGAGCTCGGAGGTCGAGGTCTCCGAGTGCAACTGGCTCAACTCGCACGACTGGCGCAAGCCGAGCGTGGAGAAGTTCGACCTGCGCGTACGGCTGGTCGCCCAGAAGCAGGACGGCTCCGAGCTGGCGAGGGCCAAGGAGTATCTGTCCGGCAAGAAAAGCGACTTCGCGGAAAAGGTCGAGTTCACCACCCCGAAGCCCGCCCCGCCCAAGGACCTGAAGGGGATAGGCGAGGGGGCCTTCTCCTTCGGCAGCTACAACACGATCAATCTGTACGGAGGGTCCTACAAGGTGACCGTGGTCTTCCGGGTCAGCAACCTGGTCGCCGAGGTCGAGTACGAGCGGGGTGGCGTCAAGACGGACTCCAACGGCAGGATCGCGGCGAACGCGGAGAAGGTCGCCCGCTGGATCACCGAGTCCCTGAAAACCCATGGCTGACCCGTCACTCCCGGTGCTCGCGGGCCGATACCGCGCGCTCGAACGCCTCGGGGAGGGCGGGATGGGCGTGGTCTGGCAGGCTCGCGACGAGCTGCTCCACCGCGAGGTGGCGATCAAGGAGGTGCGGATCGACCCGCACCTGCCCGAGGCGCATCGCGTCGAGATGCGAGAGCGCACCCTCCGCGAGGCTCGCGCCGCCGCCCGGCTGAGCCATCCGTCCATCGTGGCCGTGCATGACGTCATCGCGCAGGACGGTCGCCCGTGGATCGTGATGGACCTGGTCAGGGGCCGGTCACTGGGCCAGGCGATGCGCGCGGACGGACCGCTCCCGCCCCGATGGGTGGCCGCGATCGGGCTGGCCGTGCTCGACGCGCTGGCCCTCGCGCACAGCCGGGGCATCGTGCACCGGGACGTGAAACCGGCCAACATCATGCTCGCCCAGGACGGCGGGGTGCTGCTGACCGACTTCGGCATCGCCACGCTTGAGGGCGAGGTCCAGCTCACCTCGCCGGACGCGCTGGTCGGCTCCCCCGGTTACATCGCCCCCGAACGGCTGCGCGGCACCGGCGACGGCCCGGCCGCCGACCTGTGGTCCCTGGGCGCCACCCTGTACGCGGCCGTCGAGGGCCGGGGCCCCTTCCAGCGGGACACCCCGGTGGCGACCCTCGGAGCGGTGCTCACCCAGGAGACCCCGTTCCCCTCCCGGGCGGCGACCCTGGCACCCGTGCTGCTCGCCGTACTGGCCAAGGACCCCAGACAGCGTCCCCGGGAGTCCTGGCTCCGCGCCGCCCTGCACCAGGTCGCCCAGGGGCTTCTCCCGGAGCCGCTGCCGACGACCGGGCCGCAGGAGGGAACGACCGCGCCGCACGCGCGGACCTCGCCACCGAGGCCACGCCGCACCGGGCTGATCGCCGGGGCCGCGCTGGCGGTGGTCGCGGCCGGGGCCGCCGGAGCCGTGCTTCTGTCGACCCTCGACGAGCCGGCGACGCCCACGGCCTCGCCGAGCGCCCCCGACCCCCGTGCCGGACGGTTCCCCACCGCTCCCGACCCGTGCACCCTGCTGACCAAGCCTCAGAGCCTGCTCGTGGTGCCGGACTCGTCCCCGATACTTATGGAGCCGGCCGACGGTGAACCGTACTGTTTCTGGGACAACGACAAGGCCGACAAGCGCACCCTCCGGATCGCCGTCGGTCACAAGGGCTCCGTACCGGGGAAGAGCGGCCCCGACGCGGCCCACACGTTCTTCATCGCCGAGCGCACCGCGATCGTCGCCGACGAGGGAACCGGCCTTCTCGGCTCGACCGGCCCGCTGAGGAACGTGGGCCGGGTCGGGGCGGAGTCGTTCTCCTACGACAGCGTCGCCCTGGACCAGGTCAACGCGATCATTCGTTTCCGGGTGAGCAACCTGCTGATCCAGGTCAACGTGTCGGAGAAGGGCGAACGGGCGAGCACCGAGCTACGCCGGCACGCCCTGCACGTCGCCCGTCAGGTCTCCGAGGAGCTGAACAGCCGTGACTGAGGACTCTCGCGTCACGCGAACCGCGACGGGACGACCGGCGGGGGCGAGCAGCCAGGCGGGGAGAGCACGACCGGCACGGGCGAGGCGACCGGTATGAGCGATTCCGGCCTCCTCGCCGGGCGGTACCGCATGCTGGAGCGCCGGGACCCCACCGGAACGAGCTGGCGCTCGCGTGACGAGCTGCTCCACCGCGACGTCACGATCTCCGAGGTACGGCTCCCGCCCCCGGGCCCGTACCGCGACCGGCTCCTCGGCCAGATCCGCGCCACGGCCGGTCTGCGGCATCCCGGCATCACCGCCCTCCACGACGTGGTCTCCACTCCCGACCGGATGTGGCTGGTCCTGGAGTCGGTCGAGGGCCGTTCACTGCTCCAGACGGTCCGCGCCGACGGCCCGTTCGCCCCGGAGCGCGCGGCCGAGATCGGCCTGCGCGTGCTGGACGCCCTGGCCGCCGCCCATGAGCGGGGCGTTCACCTCGCCGCCACCCCCGACGCCGTGCTGCTGACCCCCGGCGGCCGGGTCGTCCTGACCGGCATCGCCTCCCCCGTTCCCCCCGACGAGCTGCGCGACCTGGGCGTCACCCTGTTCGCCGCCGTCGAGGGCCGGATGCCGGACACCGGGCCCCACGCCGGTCTCCGCATGGCGGACGGAACCCCCCTGGCCGATCCCGTCACCGGATCGACCCGCTCGGGCCCGCTGACCCCGCTGCTGGACGAGCTGCTGGCCACAGAGCCCGTCCGCCACCCCGACGCCACCTCGGTCCGGCTGACGCTGGAGAGGATCGCTCCTCGCCCCGCCCGGCAGGGCCCCCGCCGCGGCCCCCTCGTCGTCGCCGCGGCCGTCACCGCCGTCCTGGTCCTGGGAGGCGCCACCTTCTGGCTCTGGCCCCGCTCAGCCGACCTCACGCTTCCGGCCATGGAGCCGACTCCAATGGCCGAGCCCGCATCGTTCCGTGCGATCCCGCGACCCTGCGGTCTGCTGTCGAAGGAGCAGCTGGAAAAGCTCTATCTCAAGACTGCCAACCCCTTCACCGAAACCTCCACCAAATGCGGCTGGGGAGCAGCTAACGATGGCCAGCCGGAGAATCTCAATCACCTGATCTCTTACGAGATCGCGATCTTTCCCACCCAGAATGACGAACCTGGAAGACAGAGGGCACACAAAGCCTTCACAGACCGTCTCGCGTCGGCGAGACTGTCCACCGGGACTGACACCGCGGGCGCTACCCGAACCCCGCCCGCCCCTGTCCGTGGAGTCGGTCAGGAGGCTTACACCGGAACGCTCGACACGAGCGAGGAACACGCCGTGGCGGTCGTCGTCCGGGTGAGTAATCTGCTGGTCTCGATTGAATATCAGCGTGGCGCGGGCCCGAACAGTTCGGGTCAGACGGAGAAAGGCGCGATCGACGCGGCGAAGTGGATCGCGGAAGCGCTGGCTCGCCAGAGGTGAGCAGACATCTCCTCGTCCAATAGAACAAGCTCACCGATGCTGATCACCGGGCTGTCTCCGCGGTTCCTTCTCCGGACAAAATGAAGCGGACCTCGTGGCGCCGGAGTGGCCGGACGCAGGCCGTGCACAGCAGGACGGGGTCGAACGCGGCGCCGCACGGCCTGTGGGTGATGGACAGGGCCGATCCCTCGGGGCCGGGAAGCTCGCCCTGGGCCCAGTCGACCAGGAAGGCGAAGACCTCGAAGAAGGCCAGGCCCTTGTCGGTGAGACCGTAGGAGCCGTCGGGGCGGGGGTCGAAGACGCCGAGCTCGACGAAGCGGCGCAGGCGGTCGGTGAGCACCGAGGGCGCGATGCCGAGCTCCGACTGGAAGTCGACGAAGCGGTGAGTGCCCAGGAAGGCCGCGGAGAGGATGCTCGTGCTCCAGCGGTCGCCGAGGATCTCCATCGAATCCGGGCAGTAGCCGATCAGATCGGACTCCGCGACGGGGTGGACCGTGCGGCGGTGGCGGCGGGACGGGCCGCTCCGGGAGAAGACGGCCCGCGGGCCGAACTCGGTCCGGGTGTCACGGGCGCTCATCGAGGCCAAACAGGAACCGCACCCGAGGTACGGGTTCGCGTCCTCGCCGCACAGGTCGTGGCGGAGCGGCTGCAGCTGCCTCCGGTTCGCCCAGACCCGCTCCCACGTGTGGATGGCCACCAGCAGCGCCCACAACCGCAGTCCCCGCCCGGTCAGCCGGTATTCGTAGCGGGTCCGGCCGTTCCGGTAGGCGGCCAGCTGGAAGATCCCGTGGCCGACCAGCTCCTTGAGCCTGGAGGCGAGCACCGACTCGGAGATGCCCAGCGCGTCCCGCCACGCGGCGAAGGTCCGGATCCGCAGGAGGAACGCCCGCTGCAGGATCAGCAGCACCCATCGATCCCCCAGGATCGCCAGCGCCTGCCCGATCGCACTGAGCTCGGCTCTCGCCGGCTCCTGCTCAGCGCCGTTCACAGCCTTTCCTCCCCATGGTCGCCGTGGTCGCCGGCGAAGCGCCAAACCAGCCAGTCCCGGTCGGCTTAGACAGCTTTCCTTACTCTTCCGTAAAACGATCACCGCGAAACGCCCATTGATGCGCTAACTTCTTTCCTCGCGGCCGTCGGCGTCTTCCGAAAACCCCCGGTGACAATGGGTGAATCGGACAGGCCGAATCCGTGCCCGCCGGATGTCCGCGCGCCGGCCCGAACCAAGATCATGGACCGGAGGTCCGCGGTCGCCCCGGGGACTCCGAGGGATCTCAACAGCGTCTTCCCTCAGGACGGACCGGCCTCGCGGCCGCCGGACGGCGTCACGCCCTCACGGCGACGATCGGATAATCACGATATATCTCGGCTGGAACCCTGGCGGTGGGCCCACACGTTGTACGGACGACGCACAATGAACAACAGATGGGGCGTCCGCCCCGCGTTCGGAGGATGTTGAGGATGTCGCCCATCCAGAAGTACGCGATCGGCGCCGGGGCCGTGGTGTTCCTGTCCTGGATCTTCCTGCCGGGTCTCGTGACCCTGCTGGTCGTCCTGGGCGTCATCGCCGCCCCGGTCATCGGATACATGATGCTCGACCCGTCCCAGCGCGAGCGGCTCAAGCGCGCTCGCAGGCGCGGCCTCGGCCGCTGAGCCGGCGCATGCCACACGCCCGTCCCTCACTCGGGGGGGCGGGCACCCGGCATGCCCTCACGAAGCCCGTAGCCCACGTCGAGGACGGGTGAGGCCCCAGATCAGATCGATCAGGGCCCGGGCCGCCCCGGAGCCGAACCGGTCAAGGGCTTCGGGCCGCCCGAAGGCCGGGCCGCGCAAAGGCCGGACCGCTCGAAGCCTGGGCCGCTCAAAGGCTGGGCCGTTCAGAGGCCCAGCCGGTCAGGCGACGCTCCGGTCAGGCCGGTGAGGCGGCGAGCTCGGTCTCCACGCGCCGGGTGACCTTCCGCTCGAACACGAACGACAGAAACGGCACGGTGCCCGCGAGCATCACGCCCACGATGTACTGCCACGACCAGCGGGACTTCATGCCCAGGTTCATCGTGGCCACCAGGTAGAGCATGTAGAGGAAGCCGTGGATCGGGGAAACGATCTTTGAGGGCTGGTCGATGCCGAAGCCGTACCTGAGCACGATGCAGGTGCACAGGACGAGCAGCATCGTGCCGACGATATACGCCAGGACGCGAAAGGGCTTGAGGGCGGATTCCACGGTCATCTACCTCGGTCTGGGAGTTCGGGCACGGTAACGATACGTCGGGGACTCACGCGGCGGCCGGTTCGGGCTTGCGATTCTGCTCGTCCGTACGGCCTTGCAGGGCGTCACGGACGAAGTGCCACCACATGAAGACCGCGAACAGCCCGAAGATCCACCACTGGGCGGCATAGGCGAGATTGCGCCAGGTGAACCCGCCGGGCTCTGTCGGGGCGGCCACGCTCACCGGCTTGACGGCGACGGCCGGAGCGGGGGACTGCCCGGTGGCCACCACATACCCGTTGCGCAGCTTCACGCCCCGCCACACGTTGATCAGTTCGCCCGACGACACGGTCATCACCTGCCCGGGAGGAAGCTGCCGGGGCCGGCTCACCACGGTGTCGAGGTTCTCCGAGGGCTGCAGCCGCCCGGTGACCGTCACCTTGCCCGACGGCACGGCGATGGCCGGATCGTCTGCCGTGGCCACCCACCCGCGCACGACGGGGATCGAGGTGCCGTCGCCGAGGTCGAGCGGGGCGAGCAGCCACAGACCGTTGTCGCGCTCGGCCACCAGGAGCTGCTTCGACGCGTCGAAGGTCCCCTCCGCCGTCACCTGACGGCTGACCGCGTCGGTCGTCATCTGCCTGCCGGGCACCGTGAGAGTGCCGACCGCCACCGGCGCGGGATCGAGCACCGCGTGAGGCTTACCGGAATCCTCGAAAACGCCGAGCTGCCAGCGGCCCAGCAGCCCGCACGCGACAAGCGCTCCTATCGCGATCAGGTGGAGCGCCACCACGCGCGGAGAGAAAAGGATCCGGAACATGACACCACGCTATCCGCCCTGCACCTCGGTCCTCTCCGCAGTACCGCACCTCAACCCTCCGCGAAGGCCTCACGGGGCATGAAGTATCCGCGAAAGTGTCACAAACTGGTGTTGAGAAGGCCCCTGATGTCGCTAAAGTCGACGCATGTCTGATCCTCAGATTGACCCAGCAGGTAACACCCAGGCGTTTCGTGCGTTCGCGCAGGGGAAGGAGGCGGAGGCCGTCCCCCAGAAGCGGTCGTACACCCTGCCGATAGTGGCGGTCGTCGCGGTGCTGGTCATCGTCGTCATCGCCGCGTACCTGCTGCTCTAACAGTCAAACAACCGACAGCGCCGACGGCACCGCCCTCGGCGCTTTTCGTGTTTCCCAGACCTGGCTTTTTGTGTTGCCCGGACCCGGCATGGAGTACGGCCTCCAGCGGATGACCGCTCCTGTCGTGCTCCCCCCGGCCCTCAAGGTTCCGGTCCGCACCGGCAGTGGTCGCCGCTGACCAGCGGATCCGCTGGTCAGCGGCGACGGCCCTACCTGCGCTCGCTCATCACCAGGGCGCTGCCGCCACCCCTCCTGACGGGTTCGGCCACCGCCTGGATCCTGCCGTGGCGAAGGAACTCGATGGCGGTGGCCGCACCGATCTCGGGGGTCGGCGCGAAACTGTGCCCCCTGAGCGTCAGCTCGGCCCCGTAGCGGTCGATGAAGCCCTGCTCGGCCTGGGTCTGGGCGGTGTTGCGCTGGCTGGCGCGAGGAGCGGCCAGCGCCTCGGGCAGGGACATGCCGAAGTCCCAGCGGTTGGCCAGGATCTGCAACACGGTCGTGATGATCGTGGCGCCACCGGGCGAACCCAGCGCGAGCAGCGGCTTGCCGTCCGCCAGGACGATCGTCGGGGCCATCGACGAGCGGGGCCGCTTACCGGGCGCGGGCAGGTTCGGGTCGCCGGGGGCGGGGCCGAAGGTGAAGTCGGTCAGCTCGTTGTTGAGCAGGAACCCCCGGCCGGGAACGACGATGCCGTTGCCGCCGGTCGACTCGATCGTGATGTTGTAGGCGACCACGTTGCCCCACCGGTCGGTCACGACCAGGTGGGTGGTCTCGGGGCCTTCGGCGGGCGTCTCGGTGGCCTTCACCGACGGCGCGGCCGGGCAGGGCCCGTACCTCCCGTCGGGGTCGCCCGGCGGGGCCGGGTTGGGCATCGCCCGCTCGCCGATCAGGCAGGAGCGCTCCTTGGCGAACCCGTCGGACAGCAGTTCCTTCAACGGCACCCCGGGGATGTCGCCGACGTACTTGCCCCGATCGGCGAAGGAGAGCCGGGACGCCTCCAGATACTCGTGCAGGCCGACCCTGGGCAGGGCTTCGAGGATGTTGAGCGCCTCGCCGACCGTCGAACCGCCCGAGGACGGGGGCGCCATGCCGTACACGTCCATGCCCTTGTAGGTCATCTTCGTGGGCGGCCGTTCGAGCGCGCGGTAGGCCCTCAGGTCGGACGCCTCCATCAGGCCCGGCCGCACCTTGCGGGTGGACCCGGGCGTGACCGGCGGAGTCTTCACCGTGGCCACGACCTCCGCGCCGAGAGACCCCTTGTACAGCCAGTCACCACCACGTTTGCCGAGCTGCCGGTAGGTCTCGGCCAGCTCGGGGTTGCGGAACGTGGACCCGACCGGCGGCGGGGCGCCACCGGGAAGGTAGAGCTTCGCGGTGGAGGTGAAGTCCTTGAACCGGGCGGCGTTGGAGGCGGTCTGGTCGTAGAAGGTCTGATCGATCTTGAACCCCTTCGAGGCGACCTCGATCGCGGGGTCGAGCGCCCTCTTCAACGAGAGCGTGCCGAACCTGCGCAGCGCCAGCTCCCACTGCGCCACACTGCCCGGCACTCCGGCGGACAGCCCGCTGGTCACGGCCTCCTCGAACGGGATGCCCTCCAAAGACGTCGGGCCCATCGCCCGCGGCGCCGTCTCACGGCCGTCGATCGTGTGGACCTTCTTGTTCCGCGCGTCGTAGTAGACGATGAACCCGCCCCCGGCCAACCCCGCAGAATAAGGTTCGGTCACACCGAGCGTGGCCGCCGCGGCGACCGCCGCGTCCATCGCGTTGCCGCCCTGGCGCAGCACGCCCAACGCGACCTTGCTCGCGTCCAGGTCGACGGTCGAAACCGCTCCGCCGTACCCTTCGGCGACGGGTTTCTTCTCCACCCCGGGTGGCGACGCCACCGCGGGTTGCACGAACAGGAAAGAGGTCCCGGCCAGGATTCCGGCAAGGGGAACGGCGATGCGATGAGTGATCATTAGGCCTCCCGCAGACAGCTTGACTCAGCCTGTCCGTCTTGTCAGCCCCTCTCTGACGATTCAGCCGCCTGACGTATCGACCGTTCCCCACGACCGGCGATGTAGTCTCCCCCGCCTCCCCCGTCTCCCCGGACGACGGCCGGGTCGATCCACCGGCATCCCGGCAAAAACCCTCGTACACCACCACCTCGAATGGGACACTCAACGTGTTCACCGGAACACGGAGGGGCATACGATCATGGTCATGACATCGCGACGGAGCCACGCGGTTCTGCGGCCTTCACCCGAGACCGAGTCCAAGCCCTTGCCGGGTACGGCGCGCGAGCTCTTCGACGCGCTTCCGCAGCTTCCCGGGCTGCGGACCGAAGTCATCGACGGGAGATTGATATTGACATCCTCCTCTGCCTGAAGGCAGAAGATTCCAACGGCACCTACCCCACCAGGAGAAGATCACGTTGAGGTTCGCGGTTCACCGGCCCGCCCAACGGCGAGCCTCCCCGCGCAGCCACCGCATATCCCTCGGCGGTATCTCGAAGGTTCTTCGCCGCGTTGACGTCAGCGTTGTCCCGATGCCCGCACGCCACGCACGAGAAAAGCGCTTGGCTCTCACGACTCTCCCGGGCGATGTGCTTGCAGGCGTTACAGGTCTGCGACGTATACCGCGGATCGATCTTCCACACCCGGCCCGGGGCCTTGTGCTCCAGCCGGACCGCCAACCGCCCCCACCCGCTGGCCAAAATGCCCCGGTTCAATCCCGCCTTCTGCCGCACCTTCCGGCCCGGCGCCTCCAGAGTGCCTTTCGCCGACCGGGTCATCGCGGAAATCTTCAGGTCCTCGACGCCGATCACGTCGAACCGGCGGGCCAGATCGGTGCTGGTCTGCTCCACCCAGTCCTTGCGCCGATCACCCTCCCGGGCTTTCAACCTCGCGATCGCGGTCTTGACCTTGGCGCGGCGCTTGGACCCGGGCTTGGCCCGAGCCAGGGCGCGCTGCAGTCGCAGCAGTCGCTTCTTCTGCCCTTGGCTCAAGGTGGGAACGGTCAGCGGCTCACCGGTGGACAACGTCGCCGACACCACCACACCCCGATCCACCCCAACGGCCGCACCCGTCCCCGGTCCGGGGACCGGCGCGGGAACGATCGCGAACGCCACATGCCAGCGCCCCGCCGCATCCCGGGTGACCCGGAAGGACTTGGCCTCCCCCACGGGGCGCGACCACCGGAACCGCACCCAGCCCACCTTGGGGATGCGCACCTGGCCGACCTTCCGGGAGAGGCGGCGCACATCACCCGGTTTGACCGCGACGATCCGAAACCCCTCACCACGACCGCGCCGACGCCACCTCGGCCGCCGGTGGGTTTTGCCGAAGAAGTTCGCCATGGCCTGGTGGAAGTCCTTCAGTGCCTGCTGCTGGACGATGATCGACCCGGCGGCCAGCCACGCGCAGGCGTCGCGGGCCTCGGTGAGCTGACGGCACTGCTCGGCGAACCCCGGCGCCGGCGCACGCCCGCCCCGCCAGTGGGCGTGCTGCTCCACCGCCAGATTCCACACATACCGGGCGTGCCCGCAGTGCTCCAGCAACGCCGCCTCCTGGGTGGGCGAGGGGTGCAGCCGGTAGCGGGACACACCGAGCAACCTACCGATTCTCACCGACAGAAACCGGAGACCACCATGGGTGACCGTTCCGCGTTTCCTGCCCGCCCTGAAGGACGAGACCTCCACGCTGCAAGTGCCCGGTGAGCCCGGTGGGCACCCCCGAGCACGCCAGAATCGCGATGCGCCTTTACAGCGCTCTCCTTCCGCTCATTGAGGAAAGGGGGTGGGACGGTTTCAGTGGCAACGTCGACGTCTGCATCGACGGGCCCCGCGATCCGGTCGAGCCCGACTTCGTCCTGGCTCCCGCCGACTGCCCGCGCGGGGGCACCCGCGAGCTGCTCTCCTCCGGCCTGCTCATGGTCGCCGAGATCGTGTCGCCCGGGAGCGTCGTCGACGACCGTGACCGCAAGCCCGGCATCTACGCCTCCGGGCTGGTCCCCGTGACGCTCCTCATCGACCCCGTGGCCGCGCCCGCCACCGTGACGGTCCTCAGCGACCCGAAGGAGGGGGAGTACCGGACTTCCACCCGCGTCGCGGTGGGCTCTCCGCTGCACATCCCCGATCCGGTCGGTTTCACCCTGGAGACGTCGGTCTTCGAGAAGGCCCTGGGCAAGGCGTGACGAGGTCCGTACGGCGCACACTGTGTCGAGGGGCGGCGCCTCGTGGCCGTACCGTCCGGGCAGCATGATCCAAGCACAAAGTGAATATATTGGTACTGTCGGTTCCCATCTGGCGTAGTTAGCTTTGGTCCGTGGGGATCTGGATCGCGACTCTGGCCGTCCGCTGAGCGCGGGCCCGGCCGCGCTGTTCGCCGGAGGACTCGCCGCCGGGCTGGTGGCCGGCACGGCCTCGTGTACGGCCGTGCAGGGGGGCCTGCTCGCCGGGCTCGTCTCCCGTGGAGGCCCGGCCTGCGACGGGAGCCGCCGCACGTCCCGGGAGCCGTCGGGTCCGGCGGCCGTCTCGCTGTTCCTCGCCGGGCGATCCGGCTCGCACCTGGTGGCCGGGGCGCTGCTCGGCCTGGCCGGCTCCGCCGTACAGCTGGGACCCGAGGTGAGGGCGGCGCTGCTCGTCGTGGCGGGGGTCGCGGTCATGGTCTTCGGGGTCCGCATGTTCGGTCGCGAGCCGGCCGGATGCGCCCCGCACCGGGCCGTCTCCCCCGTGACCGTCCCCGGTGGAAGAACGATCGCCTCCGGGGTCGGGGCGATCGTTCCCGGGGTCAGGGCCGTGCTGCTGGGGGCGGCGACGATCCTGCTGCCCTGCGGGGTCACGCTCAGCATGGAGGTGGTGGCGGTCTCCAGCGGATCCGCGCTGGGCGGGGCGGCGGTAATGGCCGGGTTCGTCGTGGGGACGGCTCCCGCGTTCGCGCTGCTCGGGCTGGCCCTGCGACGGGCCGCCACGACCAGGCTGGCGGCGCTGGCCGGGATCGTCGCGCTGGCCACCGGCATCTGGACGGTCACCTCCGGGCTGAGCCTGGGCGGCTGGCTCCCCGGCTCCGGCGGCTCTCCCTCGGCGGCGGCGGCCGTGCGCGCCGACGGCACCCAGCGGATCGACGTCTGGGCCACCGGCCGCGGTTACCGGCCGGGTGTGGTCACCGCCCGCGCGGGTGTGCCCGTCGAGATCGCATTCCACCTCGGGGACGCCCCCGGCTGCACCCGTACGCTCACGATCGACGGCCGCGACATGGCACTGCCCGCCACGGTACGGCTCGATCCGCGCCCTCCCGGATCGCTGCGCTATGTCTGTTCGATGGGAATGTACGTGGGCTTCGTCACCTTCCGCTGAGCGCGTCCGAGAACCGAAGTCGGTAATAACACTCCGCTGTCGCACGGTTACGTGTCAGTCTGTGCATTATCGGCTGTGCGCTGTCGGCGAGGAGGGCGACATGGGGTGGTGGCCTGACGATCGGGAGACGGCCGCGGCCTTGATCCCCAACCCCCGGAGCACCGAGCACGAGAACGACACGGACGGCGAGACCGCGTTGCTGCTCGCCGCACACGGCGGTGACGTGCAGGCCGCGCACCTGCTCGGGCGCCACTTCGCGCAGCACGGCGACCGCTCGGCGGCGCGGCACTGGTGGGAGCGGGCGGCGGTCGCGGGCAACATCGACAGCGCCTACAACCTCGGCGTCTGGCACGAGAAGCACGGCAGCCTGATGGAGGCCGTGCAGTGGTACGAACTGGCCGCGGACACCGGTGACGCCGAGGCGGCGACGAACCTGGCGACGCTCCTGCTCGAACAGCGCGGTGATCTGCCGTCCGCCCGGCGGTGGTTCGAGAAGGCGGCCGTGGCGGGCTCCCGGCCCGCGGCCCGGCGGCTCGCGCTGATCTGCGAGGACGGCGGCGAGACGAAGGCCGCCTGGGAGTGGCACCGCAGGGCGGCGATGGACGGCGACCTCGCCTCCGCCAACGACCTGGGATTCCTCGCCTACGCCTGCGGCGAGGAGGAGGAGACGCTGCGCTGGTGGGAACTGGCGGCCCGGGGCGGCCACGCCGACGCGGCCTACCACCTGGGCCTGTTCCTCCAGGCCAACCGAGACCCGGAGGGCGCCGAGGCGTTCTACCGGCTGGCCGCCAAGAACGAGCACCCCGGGGCCGCGTCCCAGCTCGGTGGGATCGCGCTGTCCCACGGGAACCTGCGCGCCGCTCGCGCCTGGTTCGAGCGGGCCGCCCACACCGGGCGGGTCGACGACCAGCGGATGGCCGGTTTCGTGTGCGTGGAGATGAGCGACTCGCAGGCGGCGGGCCATTGGTTCGGCCGGGCCGCGGCGGGCGGCGACCCGGAGGCGGCCTTCAACTTCGGCCTGCTGCTCATCGCCGAGCACAACGATTTTCAGGGCGGGCAGCACTGGTTCCGCCAGGCGGCCCGGGCCGGGCACCACCGGGCCGCGGTCGAGCTGGCCTCGCTGCTCTCGGCGGCCGGTTTCTCCCGTGAGGCCGAGCTCTGGCTGTCGGACCCGCCGTTCCCGATCTGGGACCGGACCACCGAACCCGAGCTGGTCGCCCGCGCCGAGCTGGCGGCGGCCTCGGTGTCCCGCCGGGGCGGCACCCCGCTGAAGATCGGTGACCTGACCGAGATCCTCGGCACCTGGGACCTCGTCACCCGGCCGTTGCGCGACCACACCGACGTCGTGACCTGGCTGATCGAGCAGAGCAGGCAGCCTCAGGGGGCGATCGAGCACCTGGCCCGGGTCCGGGCCACACTGCTGCGCCCCGGCAGCGCTCCCTGGCCGAGCCCCGCCGAGATCGGGCACGTCCTGGTCACCGCACGCGCCCTGCGTTCGGGTTTGGCGCCATAAGGCTGGTCCCTGCCCGTTCCTCCGGGCGTTGGAGATGCCCGCCCATCGCCGGGCACCGCCGAACGACCGGCCCTGTCACCCCCACGGGCAGCAGGCCGCAGGAAGGCTCGTCTGATGTCCGTACGGCCCGCGCTCCGCACTTCGGTGAGTGCCGGGCGCAGGCCGTACAGGTGCCTGATCAGGCGGCGATGACCTCGGAGACCGGCACGGCCGGCAGGTCGAGCGCGAGCGCGACCTGGTCGTTGGTGAGCAGGCCCGCGTGGGTGTTGAGGCCCAGCGCCAGGGCGGGGTCCTGCTGCAGCGCCGTCTTCCAGCCCAGGTCCGCCAGCTTGACGGCGTAGGGCAGCGTGGCGTTGGTCAGCGCGTAGGTGGAGGTGTTGGCCACCGAACCCGGCATGTTGGCCACGCAGTAGAAGATCGAGTTGTGGACCTGGTAGGTCGGCTCGGCGTGCGTGGTCGGGCGGGAGTCCTCGAAGCAGCCGCCCTGGTCGATGGCGATGTCGACGAGCACGGAGCCCGGCTTCATCCGGGAGACCAGCTCGTTGGAGACGAGGGTCGGGGCCTTGGCGCCCGGGATCAGCACCGCGCCGATGACCAGGTCGGCCTCGAGGACCTCCTGCTCGATCGCGTAGGAGGTCGAGACGAGGGTCTTCAGGCGGCCCTGGTAGATGGCGTCGATGAAGCGCAGCCGGTCGATGTTGAGGTCGAGGACGGTGACGTCCGCGCCCATGCCGACCGCGATCTGCGCCGCGTTGAGACCGGAGACACCGGCGCCGATGACGACGACCTTGGCGGGGGCCACGCCGGGCACGCCGCCGGGCAGCACGCCGCGGCCGCCGTTGAAACGCATCAGGTTGTAGGCGCCGACCTGCGGGGCCAGACGGCCCGCGACCTCGGACATGGGGGCCAGCAGCGGCAGGGTGTTGCCGACCTGGACGGTCTCGTAGGCGATGCCGGTGACCTGCTGCTTGAGCAGGGCGTCGGCGCACTCGCGGCCGGCCGCGAGGTGCAGGTAGGTGAAGAGCACCTGCCCGGCACGCATGCGGTGGTACTCCTCCGCGATCGGCTCCTTGACCTTGAGGATCATCTCGGTCTCGCCCCACACCTCGTCGGCGGTGTCGAGGATCTTGGCACCCGCGAAGAGGTAGTCCTCGTCGGGGAGGTGCGAACCGAGGCCCGCGCCGCGCTGGATGTAGACCTCGTGGCCGTGGCGGACCAGCTCGTGCACGCCCGCGGGGGTCGCGGCGACGCGGTACTCGTGGTTCTTGACCTCGGCAGGCACGCCGATCTTCATAACGTTTCCTTTCGGGATGTCAATTTCAAGATTTCACAGCGGACGCACCGCCTGGTTCGGCGGATACGGTCACGCCTCGGTGAGCCATGAGCCCCGTGTGCGTGGCTCGGCGGCCGTGAGACCGCCGGCCATGTACGCGGCTCGACGGCCGCGTACATGGCCGGCGTGCTCAGAGCCGGCTCCATGCCTCCGTCAGCACGGAGCGGAGGATCGACTCGATCTCGTCGAACTCCTGGGGACCGCAGATGAGCGGCGGGGCGAGCTGGATGACCGGGTCGCCCCGGTCGTCGGCGCGGCAGTACAGGCCCGCCTCGTAGAGAGCCGTGGAGAGGAACCCCCGGATGAGGCGCTCGGACTCCTCGACGTTGAAGGTCTGCTTGGAGGCCTTGTCCTTGACGAGCTCGATGCCCCAGAAGTAGCCGGAGCCGCGCACGTCGCCGACGATCGGCAGGTCGAGGAGACGCTCAAGGGTCGAGCGGAAGACCGGCTCGTTACGGGTCACGTGCCCGAGCAGGTCCTCCCGCTCGAACAGGTCGAGGTTGGCCAGGGCCACGGCCGAGGACACCGGGTGTCCGCCGAAGGTGTAGCCGTGGGCGAACATCTGGGTGCCGCTCTTGAACGGCTCGAAGAGGCGATCGGAGGCGATCATGGCGCCGATCGGTGAGTAGCCGCTGGTCATGCCCTTGGCGCAGGTGATCATGTCGGGGACGTAGTCGAACTTCTGCCCGCCGAACATGGTGCCGAGGCGGCCGAAGGCGCAGATGACCTCGTCGGAGACGAGCAGGACGTCGTACTCGTCGCAGATCTCGCGCAGGCGCTTGAAGTATCCGGGCGGCGGCGGGAAACAGCCGCCGGCGTTCTGCACCGGCTCGACGAAGACGGCGGCCACGGTGTCCGGGCCCTCCATCTCGATGGCACGGCCGACGCGCTCGGCGGCCCAGTAGCCGTACTGCTCCGGCGTCATCCCGGGCACGCCGGTGATCTCGTCGGCCCGGTAGTGGTTGGTGTTGGGCACCCTGATCGAGCCCGGGACCAGCGGCTCGAACATCTCCTTGAAGGCCGGGATACCGGTGATCGACAGAGCGCCGTGCGGGGTGCCGTGGTAGGCGATCTGGCGACTGATGACCTTGTGCTTGAGCGGCTTGCCGGTGACTTTGAAGTACTGCTTGGCGAGCTTCCACGCGGTCTCGACCGCCTCGCCGCCTCCGGTGGTGAAGAAGACGCGGTTGAGATCGCCGGGGGTCTCGGCGGCCAGGCGCTGCGCCAGTTCGACGGCCTTCGGGTGCGCGTACGACCACAGCGGGAAGAACGCCAGCTCCTGAGCCTGCTTGGCGGCCGCCTCGGCCAGCTCGCTACGGCCGTGCCCGGCCTGGACCACGAACAGCCCCGCGAGGCCGTCGAGGTAACGCTTACCGTGCACGTCGTAGATGTAGGAGCCTTCGCCCCGCACGATCATCGGCACCTCGGCGCCCGCGTAGGAGCTGTGCCGGGTGAAGTGCATCCACAGGTTGTCCTGCGCGGCTTGCATGAGCGAGGCCACGTCGTTTTCAGGGTGCGTCATCACAATCTTCCCTCGTTGAGCTGAGCTCCCAACAGTCTGCATGCCAAAACAGCCCTTGCCAAGTGAAAACGTGGCAGCAGAGTGCAAGAACTCCGGAATCCGCAAAACCCTCTTGTAACAACAACGAAATCCGCGACCAAATTTCAGGAGAGTCCAGAGCATATGCGACCCGGTTTCGCGTGATGGAATCGCGGTGTGCTGGAATCAGGCACAGCGCACAGCGCGCCACACACAACGTGACCCTCCACCGGCTGTGATCCGATCGGACACACCAGATATTGAGATACGGGGAAAGACGTGACTCCCGATGAGCTCGAAGGCGCCGTCGCCGCCGGCATGCCCCAGGCGATCCAAGACCTCAAGCGGCTTGCCTCCATCCCCTCGATAGCCTTTCCCGGCCATCCCGAGGAGCCGGTGTACGCCGCCGCGGCCCTGACCGAGGCGCTGCTCCGCAGCGCGGGCCTGCCGCACGTACGGCAGATCCCGGTGGAAGGCAGCTTCCCCGCCGTCTACGCCGAGGCCCCCGCCCCGCCCGGTGCGCCGACCGTGCTGCTCTACGCGCACTACGACGTACAGCCTCCGGGCGACCCCGCGCTGTGGCGCACCCCGGCCTTCGAGCCGACGGAGATCGACGGTTCGCTCTACGGTCGCGGCACCGCCGACGACAAGTCGGGCGTCATCTCCCACGTCGCCGCGCTCCGCGCCTTCCAGGGCCGCTTCCCGGTGGGTATCAAGGTCATCATCGAGGGCCAGGAGGAATACGCCGGCGAGCGCCTGGAGGCGTTCGTCAACCAGAACCCCGAGCTGGTCCGCGCCGACGCGATCATCGTCGCCGACACCGGCAACCCGCGGGTGGGCGACCCGTCGGTCACCACCTCGCTGCGCGGCATGGGCGCCTTCACCGTCGAGGTGCGCACCCTGAAGGAGTCGCTGCACAGCGGCTCGTTCGGAGGCGCCGCCCCGGACGCGCTCGCGGCGCTGATCCGGATGCTGGCCGCCCTGCACGACGACCACGGTGACGTCCGGGTCCCCGGCCTGCCGCGCGGCAACTTCCTGGGCACCGGCCCCTCCGAGGAGGAGTTCCGGACCACGGCGGGCGTGCTGAACGACGTCTCCCTGGTCGGCTCCGGTTCGCTGGCCGACCGGCTGTGGGCCTCCTACTCCATCACGGTCACCGGCCTGGACGTGCCGACGGTCTCCGGCGCCATCAACGCGGTCCAGGCGGTCGCGCGCGCCCGGGTGACGGTCCGCGTCCCTCCGGCGGGCGACCCGAAGACGACGGTGAACGCCGTGGTCGACTTCCTCAACCAGGTCGCCCCCTGGGGCGTGCAGGTGAACGTCACCGACTACACGATGGGCACCGGCTATCTCGCCGACACCGGCGGCGCGGCCCGCACGGCGCTCAACCGGGCGATGGAGCGCGCCTACGGCCGTCCCCCGCGCGACGTCGGCGCGGGGGGATCGATCCCGCTGGTCTCCACGCTCGTCAAGCAGTTCCCGGCCGCCACGATCCTGCTCTTCGGCGCCGAGGACGACGGTGCGGCGATCCACGCGCCCAACGAGCGGGTGAACCTCGAAGAGCTCCACCGCACGGCCACCACGGAGGCCCTCTTCCTCCAGGAGTACGGCTCCACGACGATCTAGCGAGAGGCCCCCGCGGGGCGGCTCAGCGGAAAGACCTCACCCGCCGGACGGGTGAGGTCACGCACCCTGGGCCGCCGGCTCGGAGTCGGGGTCGGGCAGGGTCTCGCCGGTCTCCAGCAGCGTCTTGAGGCCGGACAGGATGTGCGGCCAGCCTCCGCTCACGCCCTCCAGCAGGGTGCTTCCGGGGTCGAAGTCGCCGTGGACGACGGTCAGCTTGACCAGCCGCCCGAGCGGCTCGATCTCGAAGGTCACCTTCGACCGGCGCTCGCCGGACCAGGTGCTGAAGATCTCCTGGCTGACCTCGGAGACCTCGGCGAGCTCCGGCGTGAAGGTGTGCCAGGAGTAGGACAGCCGGCGAAAGGGCTCGGACTCGAGGACGACCTGATCGGGATCGGCGACCTTCACGCCGCCCTGCTCCCAGGTCATCGTCGACCCCGCTTTCCAGTCCGACTCGAAAGCGACCCCCCAGTAGCGACGGGTGAAGGCGGGATCGGTCAACGCCTGCCAGAGCCGCTCGGGCGTGGTGTTGATGTAGGTCGTGTGGACGAACTCGTTGTCGCCCATCGGTTTCCGCTCCAATGCTCTCTTCAGGTCCGCGAGCACGTGCACGCGTTCGCGGTCGTACCGGCCGATCCAGCGCTCGGCGATGGCGTTGATCGGCGCCGCGTTGAGGTAGTGCAACTTCTCCCTGCCATGCCGCGCCGTGGTCACCAGTTCCGCCGCCTCCAACACCGCCAGATGCTTGCTGACGGACTGCCGGGCCATGTCCAGCACCGCGCACAGCTCGCGCAGGCTCTGCCCGTTGCGGGCGTTCAAACTGTCGAGTAGCCGTCGGCGGCTGACATCGGCCAGCGCCTTGAACACCTCGTCCATCTCATGCCACCTCAAACATGCAGCCGTTTGGCTGCGTGAGAAATATAGGCAGCCAATCGGCTGCACGTCAATGATCCCAGCGGGCCGCCCCGCGGATTCCCTTCAGCGCCCGTGATCCCCGGCGTCCCGTTCGTCCCCATGCCTCGACCACGCCCGCGCCCCATACCTCTTTCCAGGAAAAATGTTTCTTCTTACGATCAATTAGTGGTCCATCCCCCAGCACAACCTCGCCGACATTGTCCTGCGGTATCCGCCGCCCGCGGGGCCCGTCATCCCACTGATCGCCGGATCGCACCGATTCTTCAGCCCCACCGTGCCGGTCGCCGACGGCAGGCGGGCCTCGATCGTGACCACGCCCCTGGTCATCGCGACGCCCGAACCGATGGCCGAGGCCACCGACGGATCCGCCTATGACTTCTCGCGAGCCGACGCGATTGATCAGGTTTTTACCGATGCCATTTCCAATTTTTAACTGCCGCGAACTCTGACGACACTTCATTCGTCGGATAGATACCGACACGTCCAGGAGGCCGGATTGTCCCCACAGCCGCAGCGACGCAGGAATTACGCTCCGTTCATCATCGCGGTCATTCTCGCCGGGGCTCTGATCGTCGGCCTGCGGACGCTCTTCTCCGTGGGCCCGGAAGGGGAACCGGCCAGGGTTCAGGGCTCCGAGCAGGTCAAGGCGTGCGACGGCGACGGGATCACCCTGACCGTGGCCGTGTCGTCGGAGAAGGCGGAGCTGCTGCGGAGCATCGCCTCCGGCTACAACGGCAGGAAGGTCGGCGGGCGCTGCGCCGACGTGATCATCGAGACCAAGGCCAGTGGCGGCGCGATGCAGGCGCTGGCCCGAGGCTGGGACGAACGCGAGGACGGCCCGCGCCCCGACGTCTGGTCCCCGGCGAGCAACGGCTGGATCACCCTGCTCCAGCAGCGCGTCTCGGCAACCGACGCGGGCTCCGTCGTCGCCGCCGACAACCCGTCGATCGCCAAGACACCGCTGGTCATCGCGATGCCCCTGCCGATGGCCGAGGCCCTGGGCTGGCCGGACAAGAAGCTCGGCTGGTCCGACCTGCTGGAGCTGTCGGCCGGCTCCTGGGCCAAGCACGGCCATCCCGAGTGGGGAGATTTCCGTCTGGGCAAGACCAATCCCAACTTCTCCACCAGCGGCCTGAACGCCACCGTCGGCGCCTACTTCGCCGCGACCGGCCTGTCCGGGGACCTGTCGGAGAAGAACGTGGCCGATTCCAAGGCCAGAGACTTCGTGCGAGGTGTGGAACGTTCGATCGTGCACTACGGCGACACGACGCTGACGTTCCTGTCGAACCTGCAGCGGGCGGACGACGCGGGGGCGGGGCTCAGCTACATCTCCGCGGTGGCCGTGGAGGAGAAGTCGGTCTGGGACTACAACCAGGGCAACCCGACCGGCGACCCCGAAACACTGGGCGACCACGCCAAGCCCAAGGTGCCGCTGGCGGCGATCTATCCCAAGGAGGGCACCCTCTACTCCGACAACCCCTACGCGGTGCTGACCGCGCCGTGGGTCGACGAGGCCAAGCGCCGGGTGGCGGCCGACTTCCTGGCCCATCTTCAGGCTCCGGAGCAGCAGGAGCGGTTCGCCGAGTTCGCCTTCCGGTCGCACGAGGGCAAGGCGGGCAAATTGATCACCCTGGAGAACGGATTGCTGCCCGACGAGCCCAAGGCGACGCTCAGCCCGCCCGCCCCGAACGTGCTCGACAAGGTGCTCGCCAGCTGGGCCGACCTGCGCAAGCCTGCCAACGTGCTCATGGTCATCGACGTCTCGGGCTCGATGGGCGCCCCGGTGCCCGACACCGGAAAGAACAAGCTGGAGCTGGCCAAGCAGGCGGCGATCAACTCGCTGCCCCAGTTCGGCCCGCACGACAAGTTGGGGCTGTGGATGTTCTCCACGGAGCGCGACGGCGACAAGGACCACCTGGAGCTGTCCCCCCTGTCCGTCGTGGACGACGCCCAGCGCAAGAACCTGCGGGCCAGGCTCGGCGGCCTGACCCCCGACGGCGGGACCGGCCTCTACGACACCACGCTCGCCGCCTACGAGCACGTGCGCGGCCTGCGGAAGGGGGACGCGATCAACGCGGTGGTCTTCCTGACCGACGGCAAGAACGAGGACGTCGACAGCATCTCGCTGGAGAACCTGATCCCCGAACTGCGCGCCGAGAGCGGCCAGGACTCGGTACGGGTGTTCACGATCGCCTACGGCCAGGACGCCGACCTCGACGTGCTCAGGAAGATCTCCGAGACGACCAACGCGACAGCCTACGATTCCCGCGAACCCGGAAGTATCGACCAGGTGTTCACCGCGGTGATATCCAACTTCTGATGAGCCGCTTCGTCGAGGAACTGAAAGACGCGTGGGGACTGCTGCTCGGCGCGACCGCCGCCGGCTCCGCGTGGGCCGTCGACGTGCACCCCGCCGCCGCCGGGTTCGTCGGAGTGGCCGTCTGGCTGACGAAGGCGGGGATCGCCTCCTTCCAGAGCCGGGGCGAGAGCCGTACCGCGCCGGCCGTCACCCCGCGGAGCCAGGAGGCCGGCTGGCTCGAAAGGGCCCGCTCGGCCTCGCACCGCCTGGGCGAGCTGAGCTCCTCGATGAAACCCGGCCCGCTGGCCGATCGGGTCGCGCTGATGCGGCCCCAGGTGAACGACTCGATGGCCACGCTGGAACGGCTGGCCGAGCAGGCCTCGCTCACCGGCACGGCGCTGGCCGGATTCGACCTCGACAAGCTCAAGCACGAGCACGCCCAGCTGACCCGGGCCAGGAAGAAAGCCAAGGAAGAACTTCTCCAGGACCTCGACCGCGCCCTCGCCTCGCTGTCCTCCCAGCGGGCCGTGGCCGACCGGCTCTCCGGGACCCGCGAGCGGGTGCTCGCCCGTATGGAGTCGAGCACGATCAGCATCGAGGAGCTCCTCGCCCGCGTGGTGGAGCTGTCGGCGATGTCGGCGACCGGGGCCCTGGAGCCGACCGGGGCGCTGGACGAGCTCGCCGACGCCCTCGAGGGGGTCCGCCAGGGCCTGCACGAAACCGAACAGATCACGCGCGACGCACTGGATCGATAAGGAGCCCCCATGTTCACCGTCATCCGTCGTGCCTGGCGCTACGTGGTCTTCGCCCTGTCCGGCCGGCTGAACGAGCTGTCCGACCCCCGGGTCCAGATCGAGCAGGCGATCCAGGAGGCGAAGGAACAGCACCGGCGGCTGACCCAGCAGGCCGCCGCGGTCATCGGCAACGAGCGTGAGCTGGAGATGAGGCTCACCCGCTCGGTGGAGGAGACCGGGAAGCTCCAGGCCAACGCCCGCCAGGCGATCCTGCTGGCCGAGCGGTCGAGGTCCGCGGGTGACGAGCGCAAGGCGCTGTCCTACGAGGACTCGGCCCGCGCCTTCGCCTCCCGGCTGGTGGCGGCCGAGACCGCCCTGCAGGACGCCCGGCTGATGCACGAGCGGGCCCGGCAGGCTTCCGACCAGGCCCGCGCGGCGGTCGAGACCAACGCGATGGCCCTGCAGAAGAAGCTCGCCGAGCGGATGCGCCTGCTCTCCCAGCTCGACCAGGCCAAGATGCAGGAGCAGCTCAACAAGGCCATGGGCGACCTGTCCGGTCTCGCCCCCGCCGGGGACACCCCGACCATGGAAGAGGTCCGCGAGAAGGTCGAGAAGCGCTACGCCCGCGCTCTCGGCGAGGCCGAGCTGACCTCCAACTCCGTGGAGGCCCGGATGATCGAGGTCGAACGCGCCGCCATCGACGTCGAGGGCGCCGCCCGCCTGGAGGCCATCAGGGACGACCTCGGCCTGAACAGGAAGCCGGAGGTCGAGAGCTGATCGGCCCGGGGAGAACGGCGGCTCTCAACATGCCGGAGACCCACAGCGGTTCCCAACAGACCGGAGACCCCGCGACGGAGCGGGCCTCAGCGGACGGTGAACGGCGGAGCGGGCCGGAGACCTCACGGCAGGCGGGCTCCAACGGGCCGGCGGGCCGTACGGCGCCGGAGACCTCACGGCAGGCGGGCTCCAACGGGCCGGCGGGCCGTACGGCGAGTGGGTCTCAGCGAACGGGCAGTTCGTAGATGTGGCGGACGCTGCTCGGGGCGGCGCTGAGGTCCGCTCCGTAGATGTGCAGCGAGATGGCGGTCTCATCCCCGGTGTTGCGGACCCGGTGGATGTCGCCGGGCGGGGCGAAGCCGCTGACGTGGCCCACCTGGTTGGCCGTCCGGCCGATCTCGGTCAGGTGGTCTCCGTCGAGACGATAGAGCGTCTCGTACTCGACGCCTTGCAGGACCCCGAAGGCGCACCAGGCGATGTGATCGTGGATCACCGTCTCCTGACCCGGCAACCAGACCACGGCCAGGATCGAGAAGGCGTCCTCGGTGTACAGCGTGTGGCCCACGTAACCGGCGGCGTCTCCGGCCCGTTCCCTCTCGCTGAGGATCTCGGGAGAGGGCAGCCGCTCACGGAGCACGTCGGCCACGGAAAGGACCGTCGTCCTGGGGTCGGCGTACTGATGGGTGACCTCTCGAACCTCCTTGACCAGCTCCGACAGGCCTGGGCGGGCGAGTGTCATGATTTCCATAGTTCAAGAATGCGCCGAGCCAATACATAAGGTCCAATGCCTATCTATCTGGTTACCCATAGATAGAATTGATGGATGCTCGATGTCGTACGACTCCGGGTACTCGCCGCCGTCGCCCGGAACGGATCGGTCACCGCGGCGGCCAGGGAACTGCACTACTCGCAGCCCTCGGTCAGCCACCACCTCGCCAAGCTCGAAGCCGAGACCGGGGCCAAGCTGATCCAGAAGGTCGGCCGGGGCATCCGGCTGACCGAGGCGGGCCTGCTGCTGGCCGAACGGGCCACCGAGATCATCGGCCGCATCGACTCCGCGGCCTCCGAGCTGTCCGCGCACGTGGGCCTGCGTGCGGGCCGGGTCGGGCTGGCCGCCTTCCCCTCGGCCCTGGGCACGTTCGTGCCCAGGGCCGCCGCCCTGCTTTCCGAGAAGCACCCCGGCCTGCGACTGCGGCTGATCGAGACCGAGCCGCCCGACGCCCTGCGCATGCTCCGCGCGGGCTACGTGGACGTGGCGGTCATCTTCCGCTATGACGACACCGCCCCGGAGGACGACGGCATCCGCCTGACCCATCTGCTGGACGATCCCAGCTACCTGGTCACCACGGAGGAGACAGGCGATCTGCTCTCGCATCGGGGCTCCCGGTGGATCGGGGGCTGCGAACGGTGCCGGAGCCACCTGCTCGACCTGTGCGCCAAGGTGGGCTTCGAGCCGGAGATCGCCTTCACCACCGACGACAACATCGCCGTCCAGGCCCTGGTCGCCGCCGGGATGGGAGTGACGGCCCTGCCCGGCCTCGCCCTGCGGGCGCACCACCACCCGAAGGTCAAAGCGACCGAGATCCCCGGCTCCATCCGCCACGTCTACGCCGCCACCTACGGCGAGCCGCCCCATCCCCCGGCCACCGCCGCCCTGCTGACGATGCTGGCGACCTCGGCCCGCCCGGAGCGGCCCACGAGAGCGGAGCCCGAGGTGGTCGGTCCCTGATCCCGGCCCGTCCATGACGGCCTTCGCGGGCGGAAGCCGACCTTCTATCCCCCTGACCGCTTACGCGGGGGACCGATCCCTATTACGTTCTACGCGAAAGTGACTTTTAGTCGCTAACCTCTAACGGTGCCCATACCGATCATCAGGGTCCACGGCCTCGGAGTGGAACTCGGCGGCAACCCCGTTCTCAGAGACGTCGACCTGACGGCCGCACCCGGTGAGATCATCGCCGTGATCGGCGTCAACGGCGCGGGCAAGTCGACGCTGCTGCGCTGCCTGGCCGGGCTGCAACCACCGGGCTCGGGCGAGCTCCACGTCCTGGACGGCCCGCCGAGAGACGACCCCGCCTTCTGGCGGGACGTCGTCCTGGTGGGAGACGAACCCGCGTGGTACCCGGGGCTGACGGTCCGCGAGCACCTGGAGCTGGTGCGCACCGTCCACGTCTCGCCCCGTTTCGACGTCGAGGCGGGCCTGGAGCTGTTCGACCTGAAGGAGCGTGCGGACGCCTCGCCGCTGACCCTCTCCACCGGCCAGCGACAGCGACTCTCGCTGGCGGCGGCACTGCTCCGCCCGAGCCGGTTGCTGCTGCTCGACGAGCCGGAACGCGGACTCGACGCGGCCTTCCGGCAGCGCCTGGCGACGATCCTGACGGAGTACGCGGCGGCCGGCGGCACGGTGGTCATGGCGACCCACGACCACCGGCTCGCCGAGGCCACCCTGGCCCGCCAGATCGTGCTGACGACCGAGCACGTGGAGCACCTCGAAACCGCCGGGCACAACGATAACGCCGAGAACAGAGCATGAGCACCGTCCCGGCCGTCCGCGCGTTCATCCGGTCGCGTGGCCGTACCCCGGCGAGCTGGCTGGATCGCTACACCGTCCTCTTCGGGATCGCGATGACGGTCGCGGTGCTGGCCCGGCCCGTCTCCTCCGCGCTCGCGGCCGTCGTCCGGCAGGCGGATCCGTCGCGGATGGGAGCCGGAATCGCTCTGATCACGCTGGCCTATGCGGGCTTCCTCGCCATCGCCCGCGCGATCGGCCCCCTCGCGGTGCCGGCTCCCGACGCCGCCTGGCTGGTGCTGTCCCCGCTGGACCGTCGCGGCGTGCTGGGACGGACCGCGAGGATTCTGCTGGCGATCTCCGTACCGGTGGGGGCCGCGCTCGGGGTGGGCGCGCTCGCCGTCCTGGGTGCGCCGGACCAGTTGGCGATACGGCTGGTCACCGCCCTGATCGTGGGTCTCTCGGCGGCCGCCGGCGGCATGGCGCTGGCCGTGCTCTCGCAGGCGTCGCAGACCTGGAACTCATGGCTGCACGTGGTCCTCACCGCGGTCACGCTCCTGGCCGCGGTCATGGCACTGTCGGTTTCGGGCGCCGCGCAGCGGTTCCTCGTCGCCGCCGCCACCGCGCCCGTGACACTCGGCGCGACCCTCGCGGCGGTGACCGCCGCGACGGCGATCCTGCTCGTACGGCAGGCATGGGCGTCGCTGTCGCGGATTCCGGCGAGGAGCGTGCTGGCCGCCTCCACCCGCGCGGGTCATGTGGCCGGCGCGGCCGTCCTCATGGACCCCGGCGCCCTGACCTGGATCGCGGAGGACAACCATTGGCGAGGGCGCGCCCTGCGCTCGCGGCCGTGGCCGTCGCTGCCCGCCCCGGTGGCCCTGGCCTGGCAGGACTGGCGCCGCCTGGGACGGCGTCCCGGGCGGCTGGCCGTACTGTCCGGGACCGCCGCGCTGCCCGCGCTGGCCGCGCAGGCCGCCGGTGGCGTCACCGCGATCGTGACGGGCGTCGTGCTCGCCGGTGCGCTGGCCGCCGCGGTGACGGCGACCTGGGGCGCGCGACGCGACGCGGACAACCCGAGCCTCGCGCGCCTGCTCGGCGTCGACGCCCGTGCCGCCCTCGCCGCCCGCGCCCTGCTGCCCGCCTTGCTGGGGGCCGTCTGGCTGTCCCTCGCCCTGACCGGACTGACCCTGACCGGTGCGGTGACGGGACCGTGGTGGCTGTTCGGACCGCTGAGCGCACCCGCTCTGGCCGCGGGCGGCCTGCGGATGGCACGGCGCCGTCCCGTGGACCACGCGATGCCCGTCATCGAGACCCCATTCGGGACGATGCCCACCGGACCGCTCCTGTGGGCGGCGAACGGCGTGGACCTCGCGGTGCTGGGATGCCTCCCTCTGATGCTGGCGCTGACCACCCGGCCCGCCGTGCTGGGCGGTTTCCTCGTCGCCCAGGCCCTGGCCGGGGTCATTGTCCTGCCGGGTTACCTGCTTCTCGCGGCGAGGAACCGTTGAGGGGTTCGCCACCGGAAACCCGGCGCGCTTCGTGTCATCCGCTCCGAGCGGCCAAGCGCCCCAGGGGTTGATCTCCGAAAAACCCTGAGGCGGTCGAAGAACGGCCGAGCTACAATCCGAGCATGCCGGACCTGACCATCCTCGCCCTGTTCGCTGTCGCGACCCTCGCCCTGCTGCTCGTACCGGGCCCCGCGGTGGTCTACATCGTGACCCGCAGCGTCGCCCAGGGCCGGAGCGCCGGACTGATCTCGGTGCTGGGCATCCACCTCGGTTCGGTGGTCCACGTGGCCGCCGCGGCCCTGGGCATCAGCGCCCTGCTGGCGACCTCGGCGACGGCTTTCGCCGTGGTGAAGTATCTCGGCGCGGCTTACCTCGTCTGGCTGGGCGTCCGCAAGCTGATGGCCCGCCAGAGCGGGGACGAGGCCGTCGAGCCGCCGCTCGCGAGCCGGTCCCGGATGTTCTGGCAGGGCTTCGTCGTCAACGTGCTCAACCCGAAGACCGCCATCTTCTTCCTCGCCTTCCTCCCCCAGTTCACCGACCACACCCGGGGCCCGATCGCCCCGCAGATCCTGCTGCTCGGCGTGATCTGGATCGTCCTCGGCATGGCCAGCGACGGCGCCTTCGCCCTGCTCGCCTCGGCCATGGCGGGCCGCCTGCGCCGCTCCGCCCGAGCCCGCCGCCGCCTGGACCTCACCAGCGGCGTCGTCTACCTCGGCCTGGGCGCCGTGGCCGCCTTCACCGGCGAGAGCGCGATGGCCAAAACCTGACAGCCACTGGTAGACCGTCTCCGTGATCTCTCGCGACACATCCGAACAGCAACGGGGCTGAAGCACCGGTTACGAGTTCCGGGGTGGGTGCAGCGATTACTGGAACGAAAAAGGCGAGGGGATGCGAGTCCCACAATAGGCAGCTTCCGCTCCTGACATATGGCAGGTGGTACCCTATAAGGGTGCTAAAGACAACCGTCTATCTACCCGAGGAACTTGAGGTGCGACTGGATGCCGAGGCCGCGGCCACGGGCATCAGCAAAGCCGAACTCATCCGGCGGGGCATCGCAATGCTGCTCGACAATTCGGCGCGGCCCAAGCAAGCGCGAGCACTGCCTGTCTTCGACAGCGGACGCCCGTTGACCCCCGAGGCCATGGACGATGCGCTGTACGAGCACATCAAGGAGCGGGCGGCGCGTCGTTGATCATCGTTGCCGACACCTCCGCTCTCTACGCCGCTTTCGACAGCGCGCAACCTGAACACCGCGATGCCGTGGAGATCATCGAACGGGAAATCCTTGCCATCTCACCCCTGGTGATCACGGAGTTGGACCACCTCATCCATCGAGATCTCGGATTTCCGGCCGCGATGCAAGTCATGGAGGCGTTGAACGCCCGCATGGGAGACGGCCAGTACCGGCTGGCCGAGTTGAAACCAGCCGACCTCATCGCCGCCCATGCGATCCGCACGAAATACGAAGGGCTGCGACTGGACCTGGCGGACGCGGTGGGAGTGGTTCTTGCGGACCGCTACAAGACCGACCGTATCTTCACTCTCGACCAGCGTGACTTCCGGGCGATTGAGCCACTGACTCGCGGGCTCACCGCGTTTCGCATCCTGCCTGCCGACCGCTGAGCGCGGCGAAGCAGCCGACCTCTCCGTTCTCGCCGACGATCTGGATCGCCACCGGACGAGGCCTCCACCGCTCGACAACCCGAGGTGATCAGCGAATCACGGCCCAGCTGATCGCGCCGATTCTCCGCGTGCCAGGTTGGCTGTGACCAGGTGGCATCAGGGGAAGCGGTAGACCGTCGTGGAGGCGAACTCCTCGCCGGGGCGCAGGACCGTCGACGGGAAGTGCGCCTGGTTGGGCGAGTCGGGGAAGTGCTGGGTCTCCAGGCAGAGGCCGGCGTGCCTGCCGTACGCGGTGGCGACGCCGTCCAGCATGTTGCCGGAGTAGAACTGCACGCCCGGTTCGGTGGTGGAGACCTCCATGACCCGTCCGCTGACCGATTCGAGGACCTCGACGCCGCCGCGCAGGACGTAGCAGTGGTCGTAGCCGCCGCCCAGCACCGGGTCCTCGATCCGGGCCCCGACCTCCTGCGGGGTCGTGAAGTCGAACGGGGTGCCCGCCACCGGGGCGAGCTCGCCGGTCGGGATCTTGGTGGAGTCGACGGGCAGGTAGCGGTCGGCGTCGATGCGGACCACGTGCTTGAGGATGTCGCCGCCCCCGGCGAGGTTGAAGTAGGAGTGGTTCGTCAGGTTCAGCACGGTCGGCGCGTCGGTGGTCGCGCGGTAGTCCAGCCGCAGCGCGTCCTCGGTCAGCGTGTAGGTGAGCGAGACGGTCAGCGTGCCCGGATAGCCCTCCTCGCCGTCGGCGCTGACATACTCCAGCGTCACCGCCGAATCGGAGACCTCGGCCACCCGCCACACGCGGTTGGAGAAGCCCCCCGGTCCGCCGTGCAGGCTGTTGGGCTCGTTGTTGATCGGCAGTTCGTAAGTGGCGCCGTCGAGGGTGAACCTCCCTCCCGCGATGCGGTTGCCGTACCGGCCGACGACCGCGCCGAAGTAGCGGCTGCGTGTCAGGTAGTCGTCGAGGGCGGTGTAGCCGAGCACCACGTCGACCCCGGAGACCTCCAGGGACTGGAGGATCGCGCCGTAGCTGAGGATCGAGGCGCTCATCCGCCCGTTCGACAGCACGTGCCGCTCGACCTGCTCCCCCGACGGGGTGGTTCCGAAGTTCATCGTGGTGCCTCTCCAGTGGATTCGCGGACGATCAGGCTGGTCTCCAGGGTCGCCCGGGTGGGGGTGGCGCCGTCGTTGACCGACTGCAGCAGCAGGTCCACGGCCATCCGTCCCGCGGCGGCCGTGGGCATGGCCACGGTGGTCAGTTTGGGCCGGTTCAGCCGGCCGGAGACGATGTCGTCGACGCCGACCACGCTGACATCCTCGGGGACCCGCACGCCGCGCTCGTAGAGCCCGCCGATGAGCCCGATGGCGACCAGGTCGTTGTAGGCGAGCACGCCCGTCGCGCCGGAGGCGATCACCTCGTCGACGACGGCGAGGCCGCCCTGCTCGGTGGGCGCGTTGGGGCCGAGGATCACCAGGTCGACGCCGGCCGTCGCGGCGGCGGCCTCGCACATCTCCCCGCTGGTCCACGAGCCGCTCGGTCCCGAGAGCAGGGCGATCCGGTGGTGACCCAGCCCGGTCAGGTGCTCGATCGCGAGCCGCGCCCCCTGGCCCACGTCCATCAGCACGGTCGGCATCCCCTTCACCCGCCGGTTCACCACCACGAACGGCACGTCGGCGTGGAGGCGCTCTATCACCCGGTTGGACAGCCGGGGGCTGCAGAGCAGGACCCCGTCGACCTGCTTGGTGAGGGTCTGGATCAGATCCTCCTCCACCTGCGGGTCCTCGTCGGTGTCGGCCACGAACACGTGGTAGTCGCGCGCTCTGGCGTGCGCCTGGGCCGCCTTGATCAACGGCGGGAAGAACGGGTTGGAGATGTCGGCGACGATCAGGCCGAGATTGTGGGTCCTGCCGGTGGTGAGCGCGCGGGCGGCGCGGTTGGGCCGGTAGCCGAGGTCCTCGGCGACGGCGAGCACGCGGCCGCGCGTCTCGGCGTTCACCAGATGAGGCGCGGAGAAGGTTCGGGACACGGTCGAGACGTGAACCCCCGACGCCTGTGCCACGTCCCTGATCGTCGCTGCCACTGTGCTCCTTCGTCGCGCTCTGCAGCACATTAATGCAAGCGGTTGTAACCCTGTCAACGCCGGACCGTCGATCGGCCGGATCGTCGTACGACTGATTGAAGCACCTCAATCCCCTTAAATGCCGACGAACCGGCAGATGGGAAAGGGTTTACCAAATTGAGCCCTTGACGTTGCTCGGAGATGTCAGCAATGTTTCATGCAACCGGTTGCAGCCCGTGACGCCACCTCGGAAGGAGTTGCCGGTCATGGCAATCACTACGGCGAATCCCCGGAGACGCCGCCGTCCAGGCCGCACCGCCAGGACCCCCTACCTGCTGATCGCCCCCGCTGTGGTCGCGATGCTCGGCTTCCTCGTCTATCCGATGGCCAGCGTCCTCTACTACAGCCTGCAGAACTACAACGTCACCAAACCGTGGGACAACGGCTTCGCCGGGCTCGACAACTTCCGCAGACTGCTGTTCGAGGACCCGCTGTTCTGGCAGAGCCTCGGCTTCAGCCTCCAGTGGGTCGGCGTCGAGGTGTTCCTGCAGCTGATATTCGGCCTGGTCCTGGCGCTGATCGTGAACGAGAGCTTCATCGGCAGAGGACTCTCCCGTGCCCTGGTGTTCTCCCCCTGGGCGGTCTCCGGGGTGCTGACCACCGGCATCTGGGTGCTGCTCTACAACCCGACGACCGGGGTCTCGCGCTATCTCGCCGACCTGGGGATCATGCAGTACGGCTTCGCCCCGCTGGCCAACCCCGACACCGTCTTCTGGGCGGCCGTGCTGGCCGAGCTCTGGCGCGGGGTGCCGTTCTTCGCCATCCTGCTCCTGGCCGACCTGCAGAGCATCTCCAAGGAGCTCTACGAGGCGGCCTCGGTGGACGGCGCGTCGCGCTGGAGGCGGTTCTTCCACATCACGCTGCCCCACCTCAAGGACGCGATCATCCTGTCCACGCTGCTGCGCTGCGTGTGGGAGTTCAACAATGTCGACCTGCTCTACACGCTGACCGGCGGCGGTCCGGCGCACGCGACGACCACCCTGCCGCTGTACGTGGCGGCCAAGGCCGTCCAGTCCCATGACTTCGGGTACGGCGCGGCGCTGACGACCGCGGCCTTCCTGATCCTGACCTTCTTCTCGATCGCCTACCTGCGGCTGAGCAAGTTCGGAGCGAAGGCATGACACTCCAGACGGCCGAACGGCCACGCCTGCACGCACCCGCCCATGCCCCGAGGACCGGGCGCACAGAGAGGGACAAGGTCAGCCGCTGGCAGATCTGGGTCCCGCTCGGGCTCTACCTGGTGTTCACGCTGGTTCCCTTCTACTGGATGCTGGTGTTCGCGTTCCGGCCCAGGGGTTCGAGCTCGCTGCTGCCCTGGCCGATCACCTTCGACAACTTCGCGGTGGTCTGGAACGAGCTCGGCTTCGCGATCTTCTTCAAGAACAGCCTGATGGTCGGCGTCGCCTCGCTGATCATGACCACGGTGATCGCGCTGGCCGGCGGCTACGCCCTGGCCCGCTACGAGTTCCGCGGCAAGAAGCTGTTCATGGTGGGGATGCTCTGCACGCAGTTCATTCCCGGCGCCATGATGCTGATCCCTCTGTTCGAGATCTTCCGCACTTTCGGCCTGGTCAACTCGCTGTGGAGCCTGGTGATCGCCGAGACGGTCTTCCAGCTTCCCCTCTCCCTCATCCTGATCAGCGGCTTCATCAGGAACGTCCCGGTGGAGCTGGAGCAGGCCGCCTGGGTGGACGGCTGCAGCCGGCTGCGCGGCTTCTTCGCCGTGGTGCTGCCGCTGCTGCGCCCGGCGCTGGTCGCCGTCGGCTCGTTCGCCTTCATCCACAGCTGGAACAACTTCCTGTTCGCGCTGATGTTCGTGAGCGACCAGGAGAAGTTCACCGTGCCCGTCGGCCTCTCCTACACCCTGGGCGAGTTCAGCGTGGACTTCGGCGCCCTGGCCGCCGGCGGCGTCGTCGCCGCGGTGCCGGTCGTGCTGGTCTTCGCCTTCATCCAGCGCTACCTGGTGCAGGGCATGTCGGCGGGAGCGGTGAAGGGATGAGAGACCTCGAACGACAGTCCGCGGGGAACCCCTGCGGTGAATGCGGCCGGCCGGGAACCGAGACCGTCGGCGCGACGAATGAGGAGCGGTGAACGACCAATGACACGAACTCTCGTCACCGGGAGCGCGGGGCGGTTCGGCCGGAGCGTGGTCACCGCGCTGGCCGACGCCGGGCATGAGGTGATCGGCGTGGACACCGCGCCGGGCACCCCCGCCGAGGCCGCCGCCGTGCTTCCCGCCGACCTGACCGATCTGGGCGAGGCCTTCGAGGTGATGTCGCGGTTCCGCCCGGACGCCGTGGTGCACCTGGCCGCGATCGCCACCCCCTTCAGCCGGACCGACGCCTTCACCTACAAGGTCAACACCCAGCTCGCGTTCAACGTGTGCGAGACGGCCACCGGGCTCGGGGTCGAGCGGATCGTGATCGCCAGCAGCCCCACGGTCATCGGGTACGGCACGCCCGCCTGGGCTCCCGCCTACCTGCCGATCGACGAGGACCACCCGGTCGCGCCGTGGAACGCCTACAGCCTGTCCAAGCTGGTCGCCGAGCAGGTGATGGCCACGTTCGCGCGCACCTCGACGGCGAAGCTGGCGGCGATCCGGCCGTGCTTCGTCATCGCCCCCGAGGAGTGGGCCGGCGCGCCCACCCAGTCGGGACACACGATCGCCGAGCGGCTGGACCGGCCGAAGCTCGCCGGGGTGTCGCTGTTCAACTACATCGACGCCCGCGACGCCTCCGAGCTGGTGCTGACCCTGCTGGGCAGACTCCCCGAGCTGCCCAACGGCGAGGTGTTCTTCGCGGGCGCGGCCGACGCGCTGGCCCGCGAGCCCCTGGCCGAGCTTCTCCCCCGGATCAATCCCGCCACCGCGGGGCTCGCCGCCGGACTGACCGGCTCGGCACCCGCCTTCTCCTCGGCCAAGGCCGGACGGTTGCTCGGCTGGCAGGCGAAGCGGAGCTGGCGCACAGAGATCGGAGCCCTGTGATGGACCTCAGCGGAGTGCTGTTCTTCCCGGTCACCCCGTTCGGCGCCGACGGCGTCCTGGCCGGGGACGTGCTGGCCGAGCACCTGCGGCGCGGGCTGGAACACCGTCCGGGCGGGGTCTTCGTGGCCTGTGGCACCGGCGAGTTCTCCGCGCTGTCGGAGGCCGAGCACGCGGAGGCGGTGCGGATCGCGACCGAGACCGTGAACGGCCGGGTACCGGTGCTGGCGGGGGCCGGCGGCCCGATCGGCACCGCGCTCGCCCAGGCCCGCGCGGCCAGGGACGCGGGCGCCGACGGGTTGCTGCTCATGCCGCCCTACCTGGCGAGCGGCCCGCGCGAGGGGTACACGGCCTACGTCACGGCGGTCTCCGAGGTGCTGCCCACGATCATCTACCAGCGCGGGTCGGTCGTGCTGGAGCCCGAGACGGCGGTCGAGCTGGCTCGTCTTCCCGGCGTGGCAGGCATCAAGGACGGCGTCGGCGACATCGACCGCATGCAGCGGACGGTGCTGGCCGTACGGGAGGAACGGCCGGACTTCCTGTTCTTCAACGGGCTGCCGACGGCCGAGCTGACCATGCCCGCCTATCGCGGCATCGGTGTGGAGCTCTACTCCAGCGCGGTGTTCTGCTTCGCCCCCGAGATCGCCACCGCCTACCTGAACGGCGACGAGCGCCTGATCAAGGAGTTCTACGCCCCCCTCGTACGGCTGCGCGCGAAGGTGCCGGGTTACGCGATCTCCCTGGTCAAGGCCGGGGTACGGCACCGCGGCCTGGACGTGGGCGGGGTCCGCCCGCCGCTGGTCGACCCCTCCCCCGAGCACCTCGAAGAGCTCGTGCGGCTGATCAAGTCCGGTCTCACCCTGGTGGAGGACTGATGACGCGCGACGAGCGGCCGGTGATCACAGCGTTGACGACGACGCTCAGGACCGTGGCGCTGCCCCGGCCGTGGGGCGCCGACGTGCCCGCCAACCACGTGATCACCGTTGAGCTGACGCTGGCCGACGGGCGGAGGGGGACCGGGTTCTCGTGGACCCCGCAGATCGGGGCCCGAGCCGTACAGGCCCTGCTCGACAATGAGATCCGCCAGGCCGTCGTCGGCCTCGAACCGCATCCGGAGGTCGTCTGGGATCTGCTCTGGCGGCACCTGCGCGAGGCGGGCGGCGGCGGTCTGACCACGATCGCGATGGCCGGGGTGGACCTGGCGCTGTGGGACCTGCGCTGCGGTGCGGCCGGGCTGGTCGAGACGCTCGGGCGGCGGCGGGACAGCGTGCCGGTGTACGGCAGCGGCGTGAACCTGCACTACTCGCTTGAGGAGCTCGTCGCCCAGGCGCGACGCTGGCGGGCGGCGGGCCACCCGGCCGTGAAGATCAAGGTGGGCCGTGACGCGCTGAGCGAGGACGTGGCGCGGGTCGCCGCGGTCCGCGAGGTGATCGGCCCTGACACGCTGCTCATGGTCGACGCCAACCAGCGCTGGGACCTGCCGAGGGCGCGGCGGGCGATCGCCGCGCTGGCGGAGTACGGGCTGCACTGGGTGGAGGAGCCGCTGCCGGCGGACGACGTGACCGGGCAGGCCCGGCTGCGCGACGCCGTCGACATTCCGATCGCCGTTGGGGAAAGCGCTTACTCCATCTACGACTTCCGGGATCTGCTGATCGCCGGGGCATGCGACATCCTCCAGCCGAACGTGGTGAGGGTGGGCGGGATCACCCCGTTCCTCCGGATCGTCGAGCTGGCCAGGACGTTCGGGGTGCCGGTCTACCCGCACCTGCTGCCGGAGATCTCCGGCCAGCTCGCGCTGTCCCTGCCGCTGCCGTGCATGGCCGAGGAGGTCGAGGACGCCTCCTTCGCCGCGCTCGGCCTGATCGCGGAGCCGTACCCGGTCGCGGTGGACAAGTGCGAGCTGCGCGCCGGAGACCACTCCGGTCTGGGACTGCGCTGGAAGGTGACGGAATGAAACCGGTTCGCGTGATACTCGCCGGGGCGCACGGGCACGGCTGGTGGCACCTTCAGAACCTCAGGCGGCTGTCCGAGGCCGGGCTGGTCGAGTTCGCCGGGGTGTGTGACGTGCGGCCCGTCGAGGGGCTTCCCGACGGGGTGGGGTTCTCCGGCGACCTGGTCGAGTTGATCGGGCGGACCGGCGCCGAGGTGACGATCCTCTGCACACCGATCCAGACCCACGCCGAACTCGCGGCCAGAGCCCTGCGCGCCGGGTCGCACGTGTTGCTGGAGAAGCCGCCCGCCGCCACGTTCGCCGACTACGAGCGGATCGTCGCGGTGGCCGAGGAGACCGGGCTCGCCTGCCAGGTGGGGTTCCAGAGCCTCGGCTCCGAGGCGATTCCCGCGATCCGGAAGATGATCGCCGACGGGCTGATCGGCCGGGTCGTCGGGATCGGCGCCGCGGGCGCGTGGGAGCGCCCCTACTCCTACTTCAGCCGGGTCCCGTGGGCCGGGAAACGCGAGGTCGACGGGGTGGCGGTGGTCGACGGCGCCCTCACCAACCCGCTCGCGCACGCCACGGCGACCGCGCTGGCCATCTCCGGGGGCGACGTCGAGGACGTCGAGGTCGAGCTCTACCGCGCCAACGCGATCGAGGCGGACGACACCTCGTGCGTACGGCTGCGCATGGACGACGGGACCTCGATCACGGTGGCGGTCACCCTGTGCGCGGACCGGCGGCACGAGCCCTACCTGATCGTGCACGGCGAGAGCGGGCGGATCCGGCTGACCTACACCGAGGACCGGGTCGAGTTCGGCGGGACCTCCGAGGTGCACCCCAGGACCGACCTGCTGGAGAACCTGATCGCCCACATCCGCGAAGGCGCGGACCTGCTCGTCCCGCTGGAACGGACCGCCGGTTTCATGCGCGTCCTGGAGTCGGTACGGCTGGCGCCCGAGCCCCTCGCGATCGCGGACGGGTTCCAGGAGGTCGAGGAGGAGCGCCGGGTCCTCCCCGGGATCGCCGAGGTCACGGCGGCGAGCGCGGAGCGCCTCGCGCTGTACTCGGAGCTGGGGCTGCCGTGGGCTCCGGGCGCACCCGCACCCGCACCCGCACCCGCACCCGCACCCGCACCCGCACCCGCACCCGCACCCGCGACGATCATGCGGGACACCCGCCCCGGGACGACCACGCGGGACACCCGGTCCGGGACGCCGGAGACCTCAGGGGACGACGCCGCCGGGACCGTGGGACTCGACCTCTCAGGGACGCGGGTGGCCGAGTACGTCGTGCGGGCTCGGCTGCCGAGGACGTCGTCGCCCCGGCCCTACCTGCATCCGGTGCGGACACTGGGCGGAACGGTGGTGACCGAGGTCGCCCCCGCCGACCACGTGCACCACCTGGGAGTGAGCGTGGCGGTCTCCGACGTGGGCGGGAACAACTTCTGGGGCGGCCGCACCTACGTCCGCGACCGGGGACCCTCCTGGCTCGGGGACCACGGGACGCAGCGGCATCTCGAATTCTCCTGGCAGGACCCCTCCGGCTTCGGGGAGTCCCTGTCCTGGGAGGGGGCGGACGGCTCCGAGATCGCCCGCGAGGCGCGGAGCGTCCGGGCGGTGGAACTCGACGGGTGCTGGGCCCTCGACTTCTCCTTCACGCTGACGAACCTCACCGGCGAGCCGCTGACGGTCAGGAGTTCGGCCACCAAGGGACGCGCCGGAGCCGGATACGGCGGATTCTTCTGGCGGGCGCCCGGGTCGGCCACCGATCGCCGGGTCTTCACCGAGGACGCGGAGGGCGAGGACGCGGTGCACGGCTCCACCTCCCCCTGGCTCGCCATGACGTCGGCCGACTGGACCCTGGTCTTCGTCCAGCGGACGGATCCCTGGTTCGTCCGGGTCGTGGAGTACCCGGGAGCAGGCCCGGCGCTCGCGTGGGAGACGCCGCTGCTCATCGAGGGCGCCCTTACCCGAAGGATCGTCACCGTCGTGGCGGACGGGCGGTTGAACCGCGCCGACGCCGCGGCGCTCGCCTCGGAGGTCTCGCGATGACGGGCAGGTCGCGGGCGAAGTTCGTTGATTGCACGGTTACAGCGATGTCGGGGGACATGAAACAGAGAGGCAGGGAACAATGATCACACGCTCGAAGCACCTGGCGATCCTGACCACGGCGCTCATGCTCGGCGCGGGTCTGGCCGCGTGCGGTTCGGACGAACCGGAGTCCGCCGGCGGCAAGACCACGATCACGTTCTGGGACGACAACGGCGGTCCCGCCCGCACCCCGGTGTGGCAGCACATCATCGCCGAGTTCCAGAAGGCCAACCCGACGATCGAGGTCAAATACGTCGGCATCCCGATCGCCCAGGTGCAGCAGAAGTACGACACCGCCATCGCCGCCGGCGGCCTGCCCGATGTGGGAGGCGTCTCCACCGCGATGCTGTCGAGCCTGGTGGCGCAGAAGTCACTGGACGCGGTGGACGACCGGATCTCCGGCGGCGCGCTGAACGGCAAGCTGAACGAGCAGGTCGTCTCGACGGTCAAGGGGACCGTGCCCGACGGCAAGACCTACATGGTGCCGATGTCCACCAACATGGGCGTGTTCTGGTACCGGACGGACTGGTTCAAGGAGGCCGGTCTGGAAGCGCCCAAGAACTGGAGCGACTTCTTCACCGCCACGGAGAAGCTGACCGACACCGCCAACAACCGCTACGGCTTCACCATCCGCGGCGGCGCGGGCTCGATCGCGCAGATGCTGGAGGTGGTGTACGGCCAGTCCGGAATCGCCGAGATCTTCGACGCGTCCGGCAAGGCGACGGTCAACGACCCGAAGAACGTGGTGGCGCTCGAAAAGCTGGTCGGGATGTACAAGAAGGTCACACCCGAGGCCGACATAAGCAACGACTACGTGAAGATGGTCGCCCAGTTCGACGGCGGCAACATCGCGATCATGCAGCACAACCTGGGGTCGTACACCGACCACGTCGAGACGCTCGGCAAGGACAAGGTGGCGGCGATGGCCGTGCCGAAGTCCGACTCCGGCGTGCAGGCGATCCTGTCCAACCCGGTCGCGGGCATCGGCCTGTTCACGAGCGGCAAGCAGAAGGACGCCGCCTACAAGTTCGCCGAGTTCGCCGCCTCCAAGGCGATGAACAGCTACTGGGCCGAGAAGACCGGTGTGCTCCCGGCCAACACCGAGGTCGCCGGCGAGGCGTGGATCCAGCAGGCGCAGCACATCTCCGAGGCGGTCAAGGTGCTCAACGACCCGGCCACCAAGGTCGTGCAACTGCCGTACCACCTGCCCGAGTTCAACGCGATCACCAAGACCGACTCGGAGCCCGAGTTCCAGAAGGTCATGCAGGGCTCCCTGCCCGCCAAGGACTTCCTGGACGTGCTGGCGACCAAGCTGACCGAGGCGCAGGCCGCGTACAAGCAGCGCAACGGCGGCTGACCCATCGCTTCGGGCGGGCGCCCCCATCCCCTGACCAGGGGGGCGCCCGTCCGTTGTTCACCGGAAGGCTCTCGGGGGCCGTACGGAGCCTCCCTCCCACCTGACCTGTGGAGGATTCCCCATGAAACGAGCCATCGCGCTCACCGCCCTTCTGTCCCTGGCGGTCCTCGCCGCCCCACCCGCGTCCGCCGCCGGCTCCGCCTCCCAGAGCGGCCGGGACCCGGGCCGCCAGATCCTGCCGGCGAACGACGGCTGGGCCGCCGAGGGGTCCGGCACCACCGGCGGCTCCGCCGCACCGGCCTCGAACGTGCACACCGTGTCGACCCGGACCCAGCTGGCCGCCGCCCTCGCCGCCCCCTCACCGAAGATCATTTATGTGAAGGGGACGATCGACACCGACAAGACCTGCGCCGACTACACGACCGGCGGCTACACGCTGCAGGCCTACCTCGCCGCGTACGATCCGGCGGTGTGGGGCAGGACCACCGAGCCCTCGGGCCCGCTGGAGGACGCGCGGGTCGCCTCGGCCGCGCGGCAGACCGCGAACATCAAGCTCAAGGTCGGCTCGAACACCACCATCGTCGGCCTCGGCAAGAACGCGCGCATCCGCGGCGTCAACCTGCACATCGACAAGGCCGACAACGTCATCGTCCGCAACATCGGCTTCGAGGACACCGCCGACTGCTTCCCCCAGTGGGACCCGACCGACGGCGCCGAGGGCAACTGGAACTCCCTCTACGACAACATCTCGGTGACCGGCTCCACGCACGTGTGGGTGGACCACAACACCTTCACCGACGGCGACAACCCCGACTCAAGCCAGCCGCTGTACTTCGGCAGGCCGTACCAGGTGCACGACGGGCAGCTCGACATCACCAACGGCGCCGACCTTGTCACGGCCTCGTGGAACCGCTTCGCCGGGCACGACAAGACGATGCTGATCGGCTCGACCAACACCCCCGGTGCCGACGTGGGCAGGCTGAGGGTCACCGTCCACCACAACCACTTCGACGACGTGCTCCAGCGGCTTCCCCGCGTCCGCTTCGGCCAGGTACACGTCTACAACAACTACTACGAGGTGCCGGACGCCTCGACCTTCGTCTACGCGCTCGGCGTGGGCGTGCAGTCGCAGATCTTCGCCGAGAACAACTTCTTCCGCCTGGGCCGGGCGGTGGATCCGGCCACGCTCCTCTACAACTGGGGCGGCACGACCCTCACCGCCCGCGGAAACGTGCTGCGCGTCGGCGGCCACGTCACCCCGATCGACCTCATCGCCGTCCACAACGCGGTCAACGACCCCGACCTCGGCACGGACGCGGGCTGGACCCCCACCCGGCACACCGGGATCGACCCGGCGGAGTCGGTGCGGCTGTCGGTCTCCCAGCGCGCGGGCGCCGGAAAGATCGGCTGACCCCGCACGACGGAACGGCCGGCTGACCCCGCACGGCGGAACGGAGCACCCGACCGCGCTTCCCTCACTCACGAGAGGGCTCCCGCCCACGACGGGCCCTCCCGACGTCCCGAGTGACCATCCCGGAAGGGACTCCCGCCGCCGGCGGGAGTCCCTTCTCACGTCCCGGTCCGGGGTGAGGCCGTCCTGTCCGGCCATCGGGCCGCCCGCTCCGGCCCTGCGGGCTCATCCGGTCAGGCGTGCCCGTCGCCGTCCTGTCCGGCCTGGTCAGGTCCGACGGCCGGGGCGATGTTCGCCGCGACGGCCCGCAGCGCGACGGCCAGGTCTCGGCCGGAAGGGGCGCGTTCCGGGGCGACCAGCCACTGCCCCAGCACGCCGGTGAGCATCACCTGGTAGAACGCGCCGACCGCCGCCTGTTCCTCCTTCTCCTCGCCCGTGTCGAGGATGCTCTGGAACAGCTCGGCGAGCCCGAGACGCGCCGCGTCCACTCCCGCCGCGAGCAGTTCGCGCACCTCGGGCAGGTGGTCGGTCTGAGCGATGATCTCGAACTGGGTGACCCACAGCGGCCGGTGGGTGGTGAAGGATTCGATCACCCGGTCCCAGGCCGCCGCGAAGCGTTCGGCCGGCGTGGCTCCGGCGACGGCACCGGTGGTGAAGGCCCGTTCGATCTCCTCCCCCCACTCCTCCATCGCCTGGTGGAGCGCCGCGTTCATCAGGGCCTCCTTGGACCTGTAGTGATAGCCGATGGCTGCCAGGCTGACGCCGGAGGCCGTGGCGATGTCACGCGCGGTCGTACGCGCGTAACCCTTCTCGTACAGGCAGCGCTTGGCGCCGGCGAGCAGGTCCTCACGATTTCCCATGGCCCAGATCCTAACCGAGTCTGAAACATTTGTCTTGGACGTTTGTACTAGACGATCGTATCAAACAGTCGTACAGTCGGCGGAGCAGAGCAGGAACCGCGCCCGCTCAACCGAGACGTCACCACTCCCAACCACCGTGACCTGGACCGCTGGGAGCTGATGCATCCCGCACCGGGAAAGAGCGCCGGCATGTACAGCACGCGGCAGGACGCCCAGGCCAAGGCGATGTTCATCTTCGCCTCGGGATCACTCGCCTACGACCACCGGGACATCGCGCAGCAGAAGAAGATCCTGGCCGAGACCTTCGCCGGAGGAGGGTGGGACGTCCCGGTGTTACTGGACTCCATGTGGGACGCTCCGGACTTCTACTTCGACTCCATCAGCCAGATCCACATGGACCGCTGGTCCAGCGGGCGGACGGCGCTGGTCGGGGACGCGGGCTACGGCCCCTCTCCCGCCTCGGGCCAGGGCACGAGCCTGGCCCTGGTCGGCGCCTACGTGCTGGCCGGCGAACTGGCCGCCGCGGCCGGTGACCACCGTACGGCGTTCGCCCGCTACGAGGAGGAGATGCGCGACTTCGTCACCCAGAACCAGAAGCTCGCGCAGACCAACGTCAAGGGGATGGTGTTGACCTCCCGGTCACAGATCTGGATCCAGACCCGGATGCTCAGGCTGCTCCCCCACCTGCCCGCGTCCTGGAGCGACCGCGCCATCGGCCGCATCACCGAAACGATCCGCAAGGCCGCCACCGCCGTCACCCTCAAGGACTACCAAGCCTGAGAAACGTTGCCCGGCATCATACGGCCGAGGTGCGATCGGCACTCCGATCAGGAGATCCTTCCTGCGGGAGGGCGCGTCTGGCCTCAACCGCAGCGCGACCAACCGGACCATGCCGGGATTCGGCGGCGGCAACGAGCTCACGGAGGTTGTCGCGCTCGATCTGCCGGGCCGGCGCCTCGGAGACGTACGCAGAGAAACCGCCCCTACCGATGCGAGCTTGCACTGTTTCGGCACGTTCTTCAGAAATCGTGACGCTGAACTTCTTTGTCCCACCACTCGTGCTACCGACGGCACCGTCGATAGCACGAGCTGGAGGATGATTCCGTGCGGGGCCTCAAAAAGATCGCCGGGGCGTCAGGAGCGGCCCTCGACGAGGACTCCGTCGACGCGGCGGGGGATGCCGAGCGGGTTCTCGTCGCGCAACTCGACCGGGAGCAGTTCGGCCGGCCAGTCCTGGTAGGCGGTGGGAACCAGCCACCTGCCGATGGCCGCGGCGCCGACCGAGGTGTGGGCGGCGGCCGTGCTGGCGGGCCAGGGGCCGCCGTGGTGCATGGCCCAGCGGACCGCGACGCCGGTCGGCCAGCCGTTCCAGATCAACCGCCCCGCCTTCCTGAGCAGCACCTCGGCGCTGTCTCGCGCCTCCTTGGGATCCGTCGCGTGGATCGTGGCGGTCAGGGACCCCTCCAGCCGCTCCAGCACGGCGGGCAGCTCCGCCGGGTCACGGTAGACCACCACGACGGAGGCCGGGCCGAAGCACTCCTCCGAGAGGTTGTGCAGGTCGCTCGCGAAGGACTCCAGATCGGTGACGAACACCTGGGGAGTCACCGAGAAGGCGCCTTCTCCCGGCTGCCCCCCGGCCAGCAGGCTGAGCCCTTCGAGTCGCGCCAGCCCGCGCAGGAACCCGCCCTGCATCCGTTCGGTCAGCATCGGACCGCCCGTGGTCGCGGCGACCGCCTCGGCCAGAGCGGTCAGAAGCTCCGCGTCGTCGGGGACGAACAGCAGCCCGGGGTTGGTGCAGAACTGGCCGACCCCCAGCGTCAGCGAGGCGGCGAACCCCGAGGCCAGGCCCTCGCGTGAGGCCGAGGGCAGCACGACCACGGGGTTGACGCTGCCCAGCTCGCCGTAGAACGGGATCGGATCGGGGCGTTCGCCGATCAGGGCCTGTACGGCCTTGCCACCGGGAATGGACCCGGTGAATCCGACGGCCACGACGGCCGGGTGCCGGGCCAGGCTCCGGCCCGCCTCCAGCCCCCGGACCAGGCCGAGGAGCGCCGGATCGGGCAGGGCGCCCTGGATGACCTCCGCCGACAGCTCCGACGTGCGCGGGTGGCCGTCATGGGCCTTGACCACCACCGGGCACCCGGCGGCCAGCGCCGAGGCGGTGTCACCGCCCGCGACCGAGAAGGCGAACGGGAAGTTGCTCGCCGCGAAGACACCGACCACACCGGGCAGCGGGTGGTTCATCCGCCTCAGGTCGGGGACCGGCGGCTGCTCCGTCGCGTGGTCGATCACCGCCTCGACGTATCCGCCGTCCCGCAGCACCTGGGCGAAGAGCCGGAACTGCCCGGCGGCCCGCGCGACCTCGCCACGCAACCTGGTCTCACCCAGCGCGGTCTCGGCGTCGGCCGCCCGCCACAGCCTTTCGACGTTCTCCTCCAGCGCGCCCGCGATCGCGTCGAGCACCGAGGCCCGGTCGGCGGAACGCCAGGCGGGTCCCGCCGCGTGGGCCGCCCCGACGATCGCGTTCACCTCCTCGTCCGAGCTCGAAGCGAGGGGGTCGCCGAGAGATTCACCGGTCCGGGGGTCATATGAGTGAATCAACGCAGAGCCTTTCGTCATCGGATACGGCCATGCCGTCGTGCGGGGGCCGTCCTTTACGGTAGGGGCTTTCTGAGACGATGACCGCCCCCTGCCCGTGGAAGCCCCGGACCATTCTCACGGTCACGGACAAGGAGGGTCCGAGGGCCCCCTCAGATTCCGGCGTGGATGTGGGCGGCCCACAGGCTGGGGCTCGCGGAGTAGTCCTCACGGAGCCGGCGGGTGGCCTGGTGCAACGCCAGGGCCGCCTGCTCCGTACGCGGCGCGGTCCTCCCGCCGTCGGTGAGGTGGGTGTAGACATGGTCGGTGACCCGGACGGCGACGGCGTCGTCGATGGACCACAGGGTGCCGATGACGTGCCGGTATCCGGCGAGCTGGAAGGCGGCGGTGATGTGCACGGCCTGGTCCGCGAGGCGCAGGTTGGTGGTGGTGGTGCTGCACGCCGACAGGTAGGCCAGTTCCGCGTCGGGAAGCCGGATGCGGGACACCGCGACCACGGTGAGCGGGTCGGTGACGTGGTCGTGCAGCAGCAGCCTGCTGGAGGCGGGGGCGTTCCAGTCGTTGAGCCCGTGGCAGGAGAGATGGGCGATCCGGTGCCTGGGCAGCGCCTCCAGAACCACGTCACGCGTGGCCTCGGGCCCGACGAGGGTACGGACGCCCGGCAGGAGCTCGACCAGCCGGGCCGCCTCCGCACTGGCGCCCGGCAGCCGGAGTGCCTGCGGGGTCTCGGGCATCGCCACGACGAGCGCCACCGCGGACTCCGCGCGCGCCGCCTCCGACGGGGAGACCTCACGATCGTGCCGGGCGTAGCGCAGAGCACGGATCGTCGAAGCGTAGGAGGACACGGCACGGTCCAGCACCGACCGCCGCTCCTTCGATCCCGTGTCGCGATGGTGGCCGGCGGCGTGAAGCGGGAGGAAGGTCATCTCGCCGACGGGGCACCACCACAGGCGCGGCCAGCTCTCCCCCGGCCCGGGATGCCCGGTGAATCCGAGCTCCGCCAGAACCGGCTCGGCGACCGCGTCCCAGAGCCAGCCGAGCACGGCCAGCATCTCCCGCTGTCCCCTTCGCCGCTCTCCCATGGACCCGCCGGTCGCGCCCAGGGCGGTGTAGAACCGGGATACCTGCCCGGTCACGGCGCCGTCGCCGAGAGCGGGTAGCTCGACGACCCTTACCGGCAGGTCCGCGTCGGCGGTGAGCACCAGCGCGTCGCACCGATGCTCGCTCACGTTCACCATCACCACCGGGCCGTCGACGGCCTGCCGTCGCAGGTCGTCGATGGAGGGCGGGAGCAGAAATCCCTCGAAGCCCGGCACGTCGCGTATCCGCCCCAGCAGCCCGTCCCAGTCCAGCGCCAGTCGCCAGCGCCGCTCGGCCAGCCGCCGGGCCGCCTCATACGGAGCGGTCCGGGCCGCGACGCTCACGGTCTCGTCCCCCGATCGCGGCAGGATTTCCGGCGCCTCCGACACCAGGACTCCGAGCCCGAACTCGTCGGAAGCGGTGTGGTCGGCGGCGTCCAGCTCGTCACGGAGCCGCCCGAACTCGGCCGCCAGCGCAGGTGCCCGTGCCCGCAGGTCCCCGAGATCGCCGCGAGCGTCCATCGCCTCACTCAGCAACACCCCGCGAGCCTGTTCCAGCAGTTCCACCGCGCGTGCCGGCCGCCCCGCCCGAAGGGCCGCGGCCGCCACCTCGGCGGCCAGTCCGTTCATCTCCCCCAGGACGTGCTCCCGATCCATGCGTGCGAGTCGTCGCGACGACACCTGCGGCAACAGGGCGACAGCGTCCTCGTACGCGGCGAGCGCGGCGGCCCCGTCCCCCGCCGCCATCTCCATGCCCCCCAGACCTCGGCTCGCGCGTATCCGTTCCTCCACCGGCGCGATCATGGATCGCGCGGCCTCGGCGAAGGCACCCCTCGCCTCGGCCAGCGCGTTCACGTCCCCCATCTGCTGGAATCTCGCCCGGAGGACGAGGCCGAGGTTGTTGAGGTACATGGGACGGTAAGGAGCGTCGGCGGGAGCGGTCCGCACGGCATCCCGGGCCGTCCCGACGGCCTCGGCCAGCACGGCCGGATCCGTGGTTTCCTCGAACAGTTCCCGCAGCCCGCGGCCGAGGTTGGAAAGGGTGAGGAAGCGGCGTGGGTGGCCGGGCGGAGCGGCCGCGACGGCCTCCCTGTATGTCTGCACGGCCTCGCCCAGCACGGCGAGCTCCCTCGTCCAGACGAACAGGACCTGCAGGACGATCCCAAGGTTGCTCAGGTAGAGCGCGCGGTTGGGGTGATCTCGTGGAGTCGCGGCCACGGCCCCCCTGGCGGCGTTCACCGCCTCGTCCAGCACCGCGGGATCCCCCGTCCGCTCGAACAGGAACCTCAGGATGATCCCCATGTTGTTCAGGGTGCCGGCGTGGCCGGGCTGGCCGGGCAGCGTCGCCGCCACGGCCTCCCTGGCGGCTCGCACCGCCTCACCCAGCGCCCCGGCGTCACCGGACTGCCTGATCAGCCGATGCAGGGTGGTCGCGAGGATGCCCAGTTGATTCGCTCGCCGAGGGTGACTCGGCGGGGTCGCCGCCACGGCCTGCCTGGCGACCCGCACCGCCTCACCCAGCGCCCCGACGTCACCGACCTCCTCGAACAGGATGCGCAGTCCGATCGCCAGGTTGCTCAGGAATACCGCATGGCGGGGAGCGGTGGGAGCGGTACCCGCGACGGCCTCCCGGGACGCCCGCACGGACTCGTCCAGCACGGCGGGATCCCCGGTCCACATGAACAGGGCCTGCAGGGCCGTCCCGAGGGCGTCCAGGTAGACGACGCGCTCGGGATGGCCCGCCGGGGCCGTGTCGACCGCCTCCCGGATCACCCGCACCGCCTCGGCCAGGATCTCCGCGTCCGCGGCCTGATCGAACGAGACCCGCAGGATGGCCCCCAGATTGCCGAGACACCTGACGCGGTCCGGATGGCCGGGCGACGCCGCCGTGACGGCGTCCCGGCCCACCTTCACCGCCTCGGACAGCGCGGCCGGGTCGCCGGTCGCCGTGAACACGGCCAGCAGGGCGTTGCCGAGGCTGGACGCGCACATGGCGTGGGAGGGGTGGGCTCGCGGGATGACGGCCAGGGCTTCACGGCCCGCCCTAACCGCCTCGGACAGCACCCCGGTGTCGCCGGTTCGCTCGAAGAGGGAACGCAGTGCGCCCCCTAGGTTGGACAGGTTCCGGGCGCGGTTGGGATGGTCTGGCGGAGCGCCCTCCACCGCCTCCCGGGCCGCCCGCACCGCGGCCTCCAGTACCTGTGTGTCTCCCGTTCGATCGAACAGCGTCTTCAGGACGGCCCCGAGGTTGTTCAGGACCGTCGCGCGTTGGGGATGGTCCGCGGGGAGAGCCGCGGCGACCCCCTGGAAGACAAGCACCCCCTCGTCCAGGGTGTCGCGATCTCCGGTTCGCTCGGAGAAGGCCAGAAGCGCGTTCCCCAGGCCGTTCGTGTATCCGGGGCTGTTGGGATCATCGGGCGACGCCGCGGCGACGGCGTCCCGGCTCACCTCGACGGCCTCGGCCAGTATGACGAGGTCCCCGGTCCGATCGGCCAGAGCCCGCAGAGCCGATCCGAGCCTGTACAGGCGCGTGGCGCGAGCCGGGTGGTCCGGCGGGGTGGCCTCCGCCACCTCCCTGCCCACCCGCGCCGCCTCGGTCAGCACCGCGAGGTCGTGGGTCCGCTCGGACAGGCCGTACAGGGCGAGCCCCAGACTGTCCGCGTACATGACCCGGTGGGAATGACCGGCCGGAACGGCTTCCAGAGCGTCTCGTCCAGCGCGTACCGCCTCGGCCAGCGTGTCCACGTTCTCGGTACGCGTGAACAGAACCCGCAGGGTCACCCCGAGATTGTGCAGATGATTCGCGTGGCGGGGGTCGCGGGGGTCACCGATCGCCACCGCCTCCCGGCCCACCCGCACCGCCTCCTCCGGCACCTCCTCGTCGTCGGTCCGCATGGACAGGGCCTGCAGGGCGATCCCGAGGTTGGACAGGCGCACGGCTCTGTCGGGATGGTCGGGCGGGGTGGCCGCGACGGCGTCACGGCCCGCCCGCACCGCCTCCGCCAGCGCTCCGGCGTCACCGGTCCGCTCGAACAGGATTCGCAGGGCGTTGCCGAGGTTGTTCAGGCGGCCGGCGCGGTCGGGGTCGCGAAGGTCGCCGGCCGCCACCGCCTCTCCGCCCACCCGAATCACCTCGGCCAGCGTCTCCACGTCGCCCGTCCGCTCGAACAGGGCGTCCAGCGCGGCTTCCAGCGAGGAGAGGTATCCGACGCGGTACGGGTCGTCAGGTGGAGCGGCCTCCAACGTCCGGCGTAACAGGCCTATCGCGTCGTGCAGCGAGTCGAGGTCCCCGGTGCGTTCGTACCGGCGGAACGCCATGAGAGCTCGCTGATACCACTGGCCGGGCCCTCCGGCGGCGGGAGGCGAAGGGCCGTCGCCTGCCCTCGGGCGAGAACTCATGCCACCTCCCACAGCACGCGTCCCCACACCTGCGAAGCCAGGCCTTTCCGGCTCAGGACGGTGCGTCCTGTGCGGCCTGGGCGGTTTCCCTGGCCCAGCGGTAGTCGGCCTTGCCCGCCGGGGAGCGGACCATCTCGTCGACGAAGGCGAACGTCCTGGGGACCTTATAGCCGGAGATCTTCTGCCGGCAATGGGCGTCGAGCTCCTCCGCCGACGACTCCGTGCCGGGACGGAGCTCGATCACGGCGGCGACCCGGTTGCCCCACAGCTCGTCGGGAATGCCGGTGACCACCGCGTCGAAGACCGCCGGGTGGCCCTTGAGCACCGCCTCGACCTCCTCGGGGAAGACCTTCTCCCCTCCGGTGTTGATGCAGGCCGAACCACGGCCGAAGATCGCGATCGTGCCGTCGTCCTCGACCTTGGCGATGTCACCGGTGAGCAGCCAGCGGACGCCGTCCTTGTCGGTCACGAAGGTGCTGCGGGTCTTGCCGTCGTCCTTGTAGTAGCCGAAGGCGATCCGGCCGCTCCTGGCGACCGTGCCGAGCTCGTCCGTGCCGGGTTTGACCGGCTCCAGGGACTCGTTGAGCACGGCCAGGTCGGCGTGCACGTTGGCCTGGTAGCGCAGACCCGACTCCGGCGAGGAGCCGGGGACGGCCGAGGCGGTGTAGCCGGACTCGGTGGACCCGAAGCTGTCCATGATCATCCGGCCGGGAAGCAGCTCCTCCAGACGGGCGCGCACGGAACCGGTCAGGATGGCGCCGGTGGAGCTGAGCACGAACAGCGAGGACAGGTCGTAGGCACCGGTGGCGATCTCGTCGGCCAGCGGGCGGGCCATCGCGTCCCCGGTGATGTTGATCGTGAGGACCTTCTCCCGCTCGATCGTCCGCAGCACCTCGGCCGCGTCGAACTTGCGGACGTAGGTCATCGTGCCGCCGATGCACCAGCTGATGAAGGTGGCCATCTGGGCCGCGCCGTGCATCAGCGGGGCGGCCGCCATCATGGTGACCGGACCGGCGGCCATGGCGGCCTCTATCACCTCGTCCGGCGTGGCGCGCGGCTCACCGGAGGGATTGCCGCCGCCGAAGGCGAAGAACATGTCCTCGACCCGCCACATCACGCCCTTGGGCATGCCGGTCGTGCCGCCGGTGTAGATGATGTAGAGGTCCTCGCCCGACCGCTCCGGGAATCCGCGCGTCTCCGGCTGCCCCGCCAGCGCCTCCTCGTACGGCACCGCCCCCTCGACCCCGGACCGGCCGCCCACCGCGATCAGGTGCTTCAGCTCGGGAGCCCGCGGGGCCACGGCCGCCACCCGGTCGTCGAACTCCACGTCGAACAGCAGCGCCACGATGTCGGAGTCCTGGTAGAGGTAGAGCAGTTCCGCCTCGACGTAGCGGTAGTTCACGTTGACCGGAACGGCCCGGATCTTGAGGGCGGCCAGCAGGCCCGCGACGTACTCGATGCCGTTGTACAGATGGATGCCGACGTGCTGCCCGGCCCGGACACCCCGGGCCGTCAGGTGGTGCGCGAGCCGGTTGGCGTGCGCGTCCAGCTCGGCGTAGGTCATGCGGCGGTCGCCGCAGATGACGGCGGTGCGGTCCCCGATCGCGTCCGCCAGTCCCTCGAACAGATCTGCGTGGTTGAACTCCATAGAGCCCCTCCTGGGGGGAGATCAGGGTTTGTCGCTGCCGACCATCCACATCGCGAAGAACTGCGCGCCGCCCCCGTAGGCGTGCCCGAGGGCCCGCCGGGCCCCGTCCACCTGGTGATCCCCCGCCATCCCCCTGACCTGGAGTGCCGCCTCGGCGAACCTGATCAGCCCGGACGCGCCGATCGGGTTGCTCGACAGCACCCCGCCCGAGGCGTTCCACGGGATGTCGCCGTCCAGGGCGGTGGCACCGGACTCGGTGAGCTTCCAGCCCTCCCCCTCGGCGGCGAAGCCCAGGTTCTCCAGCCACATCGGCTCATACCAGGAGAAGGGCACGTACACCTCGGCCACGTCGATCTCCCTGCGCGGGTCGGTGATCCCGGCCTGCCGGTACACATCGGCCACGCAGTCCTTGCCGGCCTGCGGGCTCACCGTGTCCCGGTCCGCCCGGGAGATCGGCTCGGAGCGCATCGCCGTACCGAGGACCCAGGCGGGGGTGCTGTCGGTGGTCTTGTTCTCGGCGGACAGGACCATCGCGCACGCGCCGTCCGAGGAGGGGCAGGTGTCCAGATAGCGGATCGGCTCCCAGAGCATCGGGGTCGCCTCGACCATCTTCAGGTCGATCCCGGGGATCTTCAGATGGGCGTAGGGGTTCTTCAGGGCGTTGCGCCGGTCCTTGACCGCCACCAGGTGGCCGATGTGCTCGGGGGCGCCGGAGCGGCGGATGTACTCGCGGATGTGCGGGGCGAAGTAGCCGCCCGCGCCGACCACCAGCGAGGCGCTGAACGGCAGGTGCGTGGAGAGCGCCCAGGTCGCGTTGGACTCCGACTGCTTCTCGAAGGCCACCACGAGCACCCGGTCGTGCACGCCGCCCTGGATCAGCGAGGCGCCGACTAGCGCGGTGGACCCGCCGACCGAACCCGCCGTGTGCACGCGCATCATCGGCTTGCCCGAGGCACCGAGCGCGTCGGCCAGGTAGGACTCGGGCATCATCACGCCCTCGAACAGGTCGGGCGCCTTGCCGATGACAACGGCGTCGATGTCCTTCCAGGTCAGCCCCGCGTCCTCCAGCGCCCGCAGCGCCGCCTCACGGACCAGTCCGGCCATGGAGACATCCAGCCGCTTGGTCGTGTAGTACGTCTGCCCGACACCGATGATCGCGCAACGGTTACCACTCATGGTCGCTCACCGCTCCTCGCTCGCTCCGCGGGCCGCTTGCTTCGCCGCGCGGACCACTCCGCTCACTGCGTCGGGTTCGCCCAGCCCCATGGTCGCTCACCGCTCCTCGCTCGCTCCGCGGGCCGCTTGCTTCGCCGCGCGGACCACTCCGCTCACTGCGTCGGGTTCGCTCCATGCTCAGGCCTCCATGACGGTGACGAGGTTGTGCTGGAGGCAGGGGCCGCTGGAGGCGTGTCCGACGGTACGGCTCGCGCCGCCGTCCAGGATGCGCTGGGCCGCCTCGCCGATCCTGATGAGGCCGGTGGCCATGACCGGGTTCGCCGCGAGGGGTCCGCCGCTCGGATTGACGACCGTGCCCTCGCCGAGCTCCAGCGCCTCGCGCAGGATGAGCTCCTCGTGGCTGAACTGCGCGTGCAGCTCGGCCACGTCGACCTGACCCTTGCCGACCCCCGCCGCTCGTGCGGCGTCGGCGGCGGAGGTCGACCGGGCGAGATCCCTCATGCCCAGATAATGAGGCTCTATCCGATGAGCGATCCCCGTTATCCAGGCCGGGTTCTCACACAGCTCCCTGGCGAGGTCCCCCGCCGCCAGCACCACCGCGGCGGCGCCGTCGGTGCTCGGGGCGATGTCGTACGGCCGCAGCGGATCGACCTCGAAGTCGCCCCCGGCGGGATCGGGCAGGTCGAGGGCGTAGGGGTTGGCCCTGCCGTCGGCACGGCTGCGCCGTACGATCTCGTCCAGCTCGGCGCGTCCCGCCCCGGCGGCCGAGGCCTGCAGCGCGGCGAAGGAGACCTGGTCGAGTCCGAGGGGAGCCAGGTAGTAGGGGTCGAGCTGAAGCGTCATGATCTCCCGCACATCGGTCTGGGACGACTTTCCGAAGCCGTAGACCAGGGCGGAGTCGACGTCGCCGTGCTGGAGTGCGACCCAGGCCTCGTACAGCGCCCAGGCGGCGTCCATCTCGACGTGGCTCTCCGCGATCGGCGGCCAGGCGCCGATCGCGTCGAGCGCGGAGACGAAGGAGAACGGCGCACCCGCCAGGTAGTCGCACGACCCCGAGCAGGTGAAGCCGAATCTGCGCAGCCCCGTCTTGGCCCTGACCTCGTCCAGTACCGGGACGATCAGTTCGGCCTCGCTCTGCCCCTCGTCGGTGGCGCTGTGCCGGGTCTGCGCGAACGCGACGACCGCTATCTCCCGCATCTACAGCTCCGCGTCCGGCTCGCCGGTGGGGGCGAACCACTTGATGTTCGACATGGACGGCGTCCGTTCCTCTTCGGGAACCCATACGGCCCGCACCCGCATGCCCTGCCGTACCTCGTGGGCGGCGATCCCGCCGACCAGGGCGATCATCGGGAGGTCGGAGCCGTCGAGCAGGATGTAGGCCGAGACGAACGGCACCTCGGGGGCGCGCGGGTCGGGCAGGTTGTTGATGGCGAAGGTCGTGATCGTGCCGGTGTCCGGGAGGACGACCTCCTCGGTGATCGCGACGCCGCACTCGGGACAGGTCGTCCGGTAGGGCACGTAGACCTTGTGGCAGGAGCCGCACCGGCCGCCGACGAAGACGCCCTCGGCGACGCCCTCCAGGAAGCGGGCGAGCGCCAGGCCCGGCCTCAAGAGGTACTCGCCGCGGACCGCGGACACGATCCTGGTGACCTCGGGGACGAAGCTCTCGATGTCGGTGATGTGCCCGGTGCGCTCGGCCCGCCAGCGGGGACGGACGCGCAGGCCGGGGCGCATGGCCTTGACGTCGCCCGCGTCGACCGCGTGGACGAGCGCGGTGTCGGCGCCGTCCAGCCTGATCAGAGCCCAGGCGAACGGCCGGTCCAGCGGATGGGCCTTTCTGGGGGCGCGCACCCACGACCAGCTCTCGACCGTCCCGGCGGGACCGACCTCGATGAACTCCCCGGTGACGGCGTCGCCGGTGTCCGGGTCGTACTCCAGCGGCGGCACCAGCGTCCGGCCCTCGGCCGTGCGGACCCCGACGATGCGCCCGTCCCTCAACTCGGTGAGGAAACGCCCGATCACCGGCCCCGTCGTGCGCGTGTAGCCTCCGGGGAACTCCAGAACGTACCGCGCTTCCAGATTTCGCGCCTCCACGGTCATCCGCGGGTCCCCTTCCCCGTGATGTGCCGGCGCTCGCGGCTCTCAGATCGCACGGTCTCGCCCTTCCCAGTACGGATCACGCAGCTTGCGTTTGAGGAGCTTGCCGTTGGGCTCGCGCGGCATCTCCTCGATGAAGTCGATGGACTTGGGCCATTTCATCTTCGACAGGCGGCCCTTGAGCGAGTCGATGAGCTCCGCCGCGAGTTCGGGCGAGGGGGTGACCCCGGGCACGAGCTCGACCACCGCCTTGATCTGCTCTCCCCACTCGTCGTCGGGGATGCCGAACACGGCCACGTCGCTGATCTTCGGGTGGACCGTCAGCTCGTTCTCGATCTCGGCGGGATAGATGTTGGTCCCGCCCGAGATGATCATGTCGGCCTTGCGGTCGCAGAGGAAGAGGAAACCCTCCTCGTCGAGGTAGCCGATGTCTCCGACGGTGAAATGGTCCCGGAGGCGATTGGCCTCGGTCTTCGCCTTGTCGCCCTTGTACTCGAACGCGACGCCCATCATCTTCATGTAGATCGTGCCGGGGGTCCCGGTCGGGACCGGCTCCAGGTTCTCGTCCACGATGAGCAGTTCGCTGATCGGCCAGGCGTTGCCGACGGTGCCGGGGTGCTTCTTCCAGCCCTCCGGGGTGGCGATCGTGCCGCCGCCCTCCGTCGCCGCGTAGTACTCGTAGACGCAGTCGCCCCACCACTCGAACATCGCCCACTTGACCGGGACCGGGCAGGGGGCCGCGGCGTGGATCATCCACCTGAGCGAGGAGAGGTCGTACCTGCTCCTCACGTCCTCCGGGAGCGCGAGCAGACGCTTGAAGTGGGTGGGGACCATGTGCGAATTGGTGACGCGGTACTTCTCGCAGAGCCGGAGCATGTCTTCGGCGTCCCACTTGTCCATGTAGACGAGCGTGTGGCCCATCTGCAGGGCCGTACCGCCGAACTGGGTGACCGCGGTGTGGTAGTTCGGCGAGGTCACCAGATGGACGTTCTCCTTGCCCGGGGTGATGCCGAACAGGCTGGGCAGGAACGTCATCATCTCGGCGGCGTCGTCCGGATCCAGGCCGCTGAGCGCCCGGCGCACCCCCTTGGGCTTGCCGGTGGTGCCGGAGGTGTAGTGCATGGTGGCGCCCGCCGTACGGTCGGCGGGGGCGGTGGCGGGCCGGCCCTCGGTCAGCCGCGAGGCGGGCGGCACCCCGTCCACCTGCCCGAACGCGAAGACACGACCCGAGGAGATGCCCGACTCGGTGACGCCGCGCAGTCCCTCCTCCGCGTAGCGTTCGTCGATGAAGAAGGCCTGGGCCTCGCTGTCGGCGACGATGTAGCCGATCTCGGGTCCGGTGAGATGCCAGTTGATCGGCGTGTAGTACCAGCCGGCCTGCAGCGCGGCCAGGTAGAGGACCAGCCCGTCGGAACCGTTCGGCACGAGTCCGCAGAGGCCGTCGCCCTCCTTGAGCCCCAGCTCCCGCAGGCCGTGTACGAGGCGGTTGGCTCGCGCGAGCAGGTCACCGGCACGATGTTCGGTGCCGTCCGGGTCCACGGCGGCGATCCACTCCGGATCCGCCTGCGCCAGCCTCCAGAAGCCGAGCGTGCCCATCGGAAATCCTCTCCGCCGAAAGGCTCCCTGCCACCAAAGTGAATCACGTTCTAGATATCGCGAAAGACCCAGGCGGTACGGGAGGGATAGAACAAGAATCTGTTCTCGTACGCAGGGGCAGACTAACCCGATGGAGAGGCACCGAGCAATCGCTTGATCCAAACTATGGGCCAGAGCGCGATCGTGGCCCTCCTCACCCGGATTCCGGGGAAACGCTCACCTCGGCCCTCATGCCCAGAAGATCGGCGCCGTAGTCGCGAGGGACCGTGATCATCTCTTCCGCACCCCGGTTCCGGGGCCCGTGGCGTCGGTGCGGGTCACGTCGAGCGGCACCGGGGCCTTTCGCGGAGGGAGAGCCCGGCTCCGCCTGACAGACGAGGCGCCGGCCGGGAACACCGTCGCCGTCCACCGCACGACGAAGGCCCGCATTTCTCATGTGAACGAAGCCCCCCGGGCCCGCTGGCGGCGAGGACCGGGTGGATCTACAATCCCCTAGCAATTGCTTGCTAGATCAATGGAGGTCGTACGTGGAACTTCTGCCGATCAGCACGCCGCACTGCCGCGTCGAGCGCGACGACCACATCGTCGTCGTCACCATGGACCGGCCCGAGGCGAAGAACGCGCTCTCCTCGGACATGCTCGTCGGCCTGGCCGACGCGTGGGCCTACGTCTCGGAGGAGCCCGAGGTCCGCGTCGCCGTGCTGACCGGTGCGAACGGGACCTTCTGCGCGGGCGCCGACCTGAAGGCCATGGGCACCCCGTCGAACGACCCCCGAGTCCGGCAGCGGGTGGCGGAGATCCCCGACTACCACTGGAAGGGCCTGCTCCGTGACTCCGGCGCCCTGCCCACGAAGCCGATCGTCTGCGCGATCGAGGGCTACGCCGTGGCCGGGGGCACCGAGTTGCTCGTCGGCACCGACCTGCGCGTGGTCTCCGAGTCCGCCACCCTCGGCCTGTTCGAGGCCCGCCGCGCGCTGTTCCCGATGGGCGGTTCGGCGATACGGCTCCCGCGCCAGATCCCCTACGCCTTCGCCATGGACATCCTGCTGACCGGCCGGGCCGTCACCGCCCAGGAGGCGCTGAGCATGGGCCTGGTCAACCGCGTCGTCCCCGACGGACAGGCGCTGACGGTGGCCCTGGAGATCGCCGGCCAGATCACCGAGTGCGGCCCGCTCGCCGTGCAGGCCATCCTCCGCGCCTACCGCGAGACCCTGGGCATGCCCGAGGACGAGGCGCTGAAGGTCTCCGACGGCATCGGCTGGCCGGTGATCGGCTCGGAGGACGCCAAGGAGGGCTCCCTCGCCTTCAGAGAGAAGCGCCCAGCCCTCTACCAGGGCAAATGACCACTCCCGAAGCCGCCCCGATCTTTTCGATACGCACATCTTTGGCAACCCAGGCTGCCTTGATGCTGGCAACCTCAGTAGCCTAAACTCGTGATGAAAAAGCGTGACCTTGAACGGCGGATGTCCCGCCTCGCCAAGGAATACGACATAGAGATCACCACTAAGCATGGCGGCAATCACGACAAGTGGTACATCGGTAGCGATGCGATACCGATCCCCCGCCATAGCGAGATCAAGGAGAACACCGCCAAGGGCATCCTGCGCATGTGGGAAGAAATGTTGGCCGAGGCCAAGGAGCAGGAAGGCGAAAACGAGTGAGTACCTACCACGTCACCGCGAGCAGAGACGAAGACTGGTGGGGCTTGGTCGTCGGCGGACCGGGACTGAAGCGCACCTACCACACTCAAGTGAAGCGACTAGACCACGCGGAAGCGATGGCTCGCGATTTGATCGCTCTCATGTTGGAGATCGACGAGTCCGAGGTGGGCGACATCGATGTGATCCTCGCCGATGCCGAATTGGCTGAGGAACTCGCCGCTACCCAGCAGGCTCGAGAAGCGGCCGAACGCCAGCGGGAGGAAGCTGGCAGGCGGACACGGCAGATCGCCCAGCGCATGCGGGCTCGCGGTTACAGCCAGCGCGATATAGGCGTCCTGCTCGGCATATCCCATCAGGCCGTCGGCAAGCTGCTTGACGAGAAGGCCGGACCCATACCGAGTGGCCAGAGGCTCAGGAAGAAGGCCACCCCGTCAACGAGCGGCAAGCCCCGCGTAGACGCTTGATCACAGCTGACCGGTCACCGGAGAACGGGTCGGGCCCGCACCTTTCCAGGTGCGGGCCCGACCGTGTTTCGTGCGCCTGTGTCAGGCAGGAACGATGTTCTCGGCCTGCGGGCCCTTCTGGCCCTGCGTGACGTCGAACGTCACCTTCTGACCTTCCTGCAGCTCGCGGAAGCCCTGGGTGGCGATGTTCGAGTGGTGGGCGAAGACGTCAGCGCCGCCGCCGTCCTGCTCGATGAAGCCGAAGCCCTTTTCCGCGTTGAACCACTTAACGGTTCCAGTAGCCATGTCGATCTCCTTTGATAGGGGGGCAGAACCGGAACCCGCGCTGTACGGATCCCGCGTCGCCGCGTCGAGCCCATCCGGAGATGACCGGCAAACCAAAAAATGCACCTGGGGGTCACATCCCGTCAGGTGCACACAAAGTTTCATGGGTACCACAACTGCAACTGTCTTCACGGTAGCACCTCCTCATCGGCGAGACCGCACTACCACTCCGTTCGGCGACGTCGTGGCTACCAAACGACGCCGTCACCGGAACTCCCCCCGGCCACGTCGCGTGCTTCCGCCGGAGCCCCGGACGTGGGGTCCGGCCGTTCACGAGCGGCCAGGATCGCGTCGATCAGCCCGGGGAAACGCGATTCCAGGTCGTCGCGGCGCAGCATGGTCAGCCTGCGGTTGGCCTCCTCGCGCTGGTGGATGAGGCCGGCGTCGCGCAGAACCCGGAAGTGGTGACTGAGGGTGGAGGGCGCCACCTCGACCGGAAAGGTTCCGCAGGCGCGCTCAAGGTCGGCCCGCAGGGTCTCGACGATCGTCATACGGGTGGGATCGGACAGCGCGTGCAGGATGTCGAGCAGTTCGATCTCGGCGGCCGGCGGGTGGGTCAACGGTGCGCGGCGCTGATGCGAGCGGGGCACGGGCAAACTCCTTTTTCGACAATCATCGTAGAACCATGATACTAGTTTCGTAGTACGTCGAACATCGAAACAAGAAACGGGAGTCGAGCATGCGCGCTTTGGTGATGACCTCGCCGGGAGGCTCGGAGAACTCGCACGTGCGGGAGACGGACGAGCCGCGCCCCGGTCCGGGAGAGGTCTCGATCGACGTCGCCTACGCGGGCCTGAACTTCATGGACGTGATGGCCCGTCGCGGTGACGCCGGTTACGCCACGAGCTGGCCGTACCGGCCCGGCCTCGAGGTCTCCGGTACGGTGCGCGAGGTCGGCGCCGGCGTCGCCGGTCTGGCCGCCGGGGACCGGGTGGCGGCGGTACCGGCCGGCGGGGGGCTGGCCGAGATCGCGCTGGCCCGCGCGGAGCTGGCCGTCCCGGTGCCGGCCGACGTGTCGCTGCGGATCGCCGCCGCGACCCCCCTGGGTCTGACGACCGCGCTGCTGCTGCTGGAAGCCGGCCACCTCGCCCCCGGCGACAGCGTCCTGGTGCACTCCGCGAGTGGCGGGATCGGCGGCGCGCTGGCGCAGCTCGTGCCGTTGCTGGGCGGCGGACGGCTGATCGGGACCGTGGGCCGCCAGGAGAAGGTGGCCGCCGCCGAACGGAGCGGCTACGACGTCGCGGTCGCCCGCGGCGACCGGATGGCCGAGGCGATTCGCGCCGCCAACGACGGGCGCGGCATCGACGTCGTCCTCGACCCGCTCGGCACCACCGCCCTGGAGCTCGATCTTGAGATCGCCGCGCCCGGCGCGCGCGTCGTCATGTTCGGCAACGCCACCGGCGAGCCGCTTGGGCCCCTGCCGTCGGCCGGACGCCTCATCGGCGGCAACATCACCCTTTCCGGCTTCAGCCACCGCGGGCTGCTGGCCGCCTCACCCCAGAAGGTCTCCACGGCCATCCGGCGTGTACTCGGCTTCCTGGCCGCGGGGCAGCTCTCGCTCCCCGTCGTCGAGCTGCCCTCACTGGACGACGTCCCCGCCGCCCACGACCTCCTCGCCGCGGGTCACGGCACCGGCAAGTACGTCGTCCGTACTCCTCGTTGAAACGCCCTAGTCCCGGGTCAGACGGCCCAGGCGCTCGGTGGCCTCGATGTACTCCTCGACCATCCCGAACACCACGTCCCTGGTCGACCTCACCTGGTTCATGGTCCCGATGATCTGCCCGGCGGGGAAGGTCGCCAGCTCGGCGGCGTCGGAGCGGCCGATCCTGCGCAGCGCCGGCGAGATCAGCATGTACTGCAGCGGCATCGGCAGGGTGCCGGGCGAGTCGGGAGCCTCCCAGGCCTCGGTCCACTCGCTCTTCAGCAGGCGCGCGGGCTTTCCCGTCCACGACCGGGAGCGCACGGTGTCGCGGGAGGTGGCCTGCAGGATGCGCTGCTTGACCACCTCGGAGGTGTCGGCCTCCTCGACGGTCAGCCAGATGGACCCGGTCCACACCCCCTCGGCGCCGAGGGCCATACCCGCCGCCATCTGACGCCCGTTGCCGATGCCACCGGCGGCCAGCACCGGCACGTCCACGGCGTCCACGACCTGCGGGAGGAGCACCATCGTGGAGATCTCCCCGGTGTGCCCGCCCGCCTCGGTGCCCTGGGCGACGACGATGTCCACGCCGACCTCGACCTGCTTGGTCGCGTGCCGGGGGGTGGAGGCCAGCGCCGCCACCTTCACGCCCTTGGCGTGCGCCAGCTCGACCACGTCGGCGGGAGGCGGGCCGAGGGCGTTGGCCAGCAGCGCGATCGGGTGCCTGAGCGCCACCTCGACCTGCGGCCGGGCGGTGGTGTCGGTCCAGCCGAGCAGGACCTTGCCCGCGTCCACGCCGGACAGCTCAGGGACGCCGTGCGCGGCCAGCAGGTCGTCGACGAACTTCCGGTGACCGTCGGGGATCATCCCCTGCAGCCGTCCCACCAGATCCTCGGCGGAGTCGACGCCCAGGTCGCCTCCCACGTAGGAGGCGGGCATGACCACGTCGACGCCGTACGGTTTGCCGTCGACGTGGTCATCGATCCACCTGAGCTCCGTTTCGAGCTCGTCCGGGCTGAAGCCGAGCGCGCCGAGCACTCCCATCCCGCCGGCGCGGCTGACCGCGGCGACGACATCCCGGCAGTGACTGAACGCGAAGATCGGAAGGTCGATTCCAAGCATGTCCGTGACACGTGTCCGCATGCGCCCACGGTACGACCCTCGACCAATAAACTGCAACGCGTTCTAGTCTAGAACCTTTCTTCTGTAGGAAAAATCAACAAGAACTTGTTTCAATAAGTGGCCCCAGCACCGACCCGGTCACTTGCCCGGCTCGGGGTCGCGGGGCAGGCCGAGAATGCGCTCGCCGATGATGTTGAGCTGGACCTCCGTGGTGCCCCCGTAGATCGTCATGGCACGGGTGGAGAGCACGGCGCGGTTCCAGTAACCGGCGTCGCCGAGCTTCATGTCGGCGGCGATGACGGCGGAGGTGCCGAGCAACTCGACCGCGCACTCCGCGACGTGCTGGGCGTGCGAGGTGGACAGGAGCTTGCGGACCGAGGCGTCGGCGCCCGGCTCCACTCCGGTCAGCTGCTTCAGCGTCACCCGGAGGCCGAGCGCGCTGATCGAATGCCCCTCACAGACCACGCGGGCCAGCTCCTGGCGCTCCGCCGGGGTGAGCTCGCGGCCGAGCCGTCCGGCCATCGCGACCAGGTCGGAGACCGACGAGCCGGTGCCGCCGGAGCCCGAGGAGAGCGAGACCCGCTCGTTGGACAGGGTGTTCCTGGCGACCTTCCAGCCCTGGCCGACCTCGCCGACGACCAGCTCGTCCGGGACGAACACGTCGTCGAGGAAGACCTCGTTGAACAGGTTCTCGCCGGTCATCTCGGTGAGCGGCCTGACCGTGACGCCCTGGCCCTTCATGTCGACCAGGAAGTAGGTGATGCCCTCGTGCTTGGAACCCTCGGAGGAGTTGCGGGCGATGCAGATGCCCCACTCCGCGAAGTGCGCCACCGAGGTCCAGACCTTCTGGCCGTTGAGCTTCCAGCCGCCCTCGACCTTCTCCGCCTTCATCTGCAGCGCGGCGAGGTCGGAACCGGCCCCGGGCTCGGAGAAGAGCTGGCACCAGATCATCTCGCCACTCAGCGTGGCCGGCAGGAACCGCTCCTGCTGCTCGGGCGTGCCGTACGCGACGATGGACGGCACCACCCAGGCACCGATGATCATCTGAGGCAGCTTGACCTGGGCGGCCCTCAGCTCCTGGATGATGAGCACCTGCTCCAGCGGCTTGGCGTCGCGGCCCCACGGCTTGGCCAGGTGCGGCATGACGTAGCCGCCCTTGGCCAGCGCCCGCTTCTGGTCCTTGCCCTCCAGCTTGGCGATCTCGGCGATCTCCGCCCGGATCCCCTCGCGCAGCGCGGCGGCGTCGTCGGGGAGGTCGATCTCCATTGCCCGGCTCACGCCGTTCAGCGCCAGCTCGGCCACCGACTCGGCCCACTCGCCGGAGGAGCCGAGCAGCGCGCGCAGGGTCAGGGCACGGCGGTAGTAGAGGTGAGCGTCGTGCTCGTAGGTGTAACCGATGCCGCCGAAGATCTGGACGGCGTCCTTGGCGCACAGCACGGCCGCGTCGGGAGCGACCACGCCCGCGATCGCCGCGGCATAGGCCAGCTCGTCGGCCGTGATCTCCTTCGACCCGGATCCGCCCTGCCCCTCCGCGGCGCGGGTCGCGTCCCACACGGTCGCGCGGGCCTGCTCCAGCGCGACGAGCATCCGGGCGGCCTTGTGCTTGACCCCCTGGAACTGCCCGATCGGCCTGCCGAACTGCACGCGCACCTTGGCGTAATCGGACGCGGCGCTCACGCACCACGACGCGACACCCGCGGCCTCCGCTCCGAACAGGATCGCGCCCAGGTTGAGGACGCCGGGACCCTCCAGCCCGTCCAGGATCCGTCCGGCCGGTACGGCCACCGCCTCCAGTTCGACCTTGGCCACGCCACGGGTGAGGTCCAGCGACTTGACGGGCGTCACGGTCGCGGCGGAGGCGTCCACCACGACCCACTCCTCTCCGCGATCGGTGCTCACCGGGAGCACCAGGATGTCGGCGAGAGCGCCGCCCAGGACCGGCTCGGCGACGCCGCCGATGGTCAGGGTGCCGTCCTCGCCCCGGGTGCCCGTGATCGAACCGGCCAGCGCGACCGCGCCGGTCAGCGTGCCGTCGGCGAGCCCGGGAAGAAGCTCCGCGTGAGCCTTGCCGTCCGAGGCGAGGATCGCGGCGCCGGCGAACACGGTGGGGACGTAGGGGCCGGGGGCCACCCGCTCGCCGAGAGCCTCGACGGCGACGGCGGTCTCCAGCAGGCCGTACCCGCTGCCGCCGTACTCCTCCGGGATGTGCAGGCCGAGCAGGCCCTGGTCGGCGAGTCCGGACCAGAAAGCGGGGCGCTCCTCGTTCTCGGCCGCGATGGCGGCACGCACGACCTGGGACGGGATGTTTCGTTCCGCCCAGCCGGTCACCGACTCCCGGAGCGCCTCGTGCTCTTCGCTCAACCCGATCGCCATAACAGCCTCCAGACACGATTTATTGGCAGAATCATATTCTAGAAGATGTTTCCACCACAATGCAGGGCATTTCACCATCACAACGCCCGTATACGCGGACGCCCCCGTCCCGACCAGAGCACCGCCGCACCCCGAACGCCGTCACCATCGGAGCACCGCACCCCGAACCCCGTCACCACCGGAGCGCCGTCACACCCCGAACCCCGTCACCACACCCCATCGCGCCCCCGGCCCCTCGCCTCCCGGGACGCGTCGTCACAACGCGCGGGCGCCCGCCATCAGGGGCGCGATGTCGGCCCAGAGCCGCTTACGCGTGTCGGGCACGGTCACGAAGAGCATGGCGGGCTCGCGACGGCCGATGTCGAGCAGCGCGAGCGCCGCCTGGGAGTTGTGCTTCCTGCCCCCCACCTCGTAGGTCACCCGGTAGCCGAGCACCCACCCCTTGCCGGTGGCCGGCTTCTGCGAGGCGGTCCAGGCGACCTCGCTGCTCGCGGGATGCTGGGTGCGGATCGTCCACCTCACCGCCGTCAGCGCCGCCCTGCGGTATTCGGCGTCGGTTTTCAGATCCGCGACCGGCTTGGCGCCGGGGAACAGGCTGGAGGCGATCATCGTATGGGGCGGCCCGGTCGCGCCCACCCGCTGGCCGGCGGAGAACAAGGGGATGGTCTTGATCGACCAGGGCTTGCCCAGCTTGGAGTAGACGATCGCGGTCTTGGCGTCGGTCACCGTGCCCAGCACCGGACTGGGCGTGCCGGACAGCGGCTTCAGGGCGGTCGCCCTGGGCAGGGCGGGCAGTTCGATCGGAGGCTCGGACGGCGTGGGCGCCGCGGTGGGGCTCTTCGCCCGGGAAACCCCCGCCTGCCCGGCGGGCTCGTCGCCGGAGAACAGGACGAAGACCAGGATGACCGCGGCGGCGGTGAGAAGGGCGGCCCCCATGCTGTAGATCGTCCGGATCGGGGTGTCACCGATCTTCCTCAGCAGTCTTCCGAGGACACCGGGCCTGCCGGAAGCGCCGCGTCCACCGGGCACGGCCGCCCTTCGGGCGTCGCCGTTCCCCCTGGTCGTCCCCGACGTCTCCGTGGCCCCGGCCCTGCCCTGCGGGGACCGTGAACCCGGTGAACCCGGTGAGCCCGAAGGCATGGAACCGGGTGAAAGGAACGATCCAATGGATTTCGGCCGGGGGACCAGAACGGTCTCCTCACCGTCTCCGATGGGAAACCGGCGAGGCACCCGAGGGCCGGCAGGCGAGCCGTCTTCGGTGGGAATGGCGGGAATGGGCGCTGTGGGCGCGTCATAGGACGGGAGGTATCTCTCATAAGAGCGCCCGGAGGCGTTGCCGCCGACATCCGCCATGGGCGCCAGATTATGTCACCTCGCGGGAATGGTGAACCTCATCGCATCACGCTTCGGCCACGAGCTGTGCACCAGCCCAGGCAATGGCGTCCCCCCTTCCACAAGCAGAATGTCGTTCTGTATGGTCGCGCCTATGAGGGGCTTCTATGAGATCGCAACGGCCGATCCCGGACGTGTCGCCGTCATCGCGGATGTCACCGTGAGCTACGGCGAGCTCCACGATCGGGTCAATCAGGTCTCCCACGGCCTCGTGGCCCGCGGCACCCGGCCCGGCGACACCGTGGTGACGGTCCTGCCCAACGGGGCGGACGCGATCACGATGATGCTCGCGACCTACCAGATCGGCGCCTATCACGTCCCGGTGAACTGGCACTACACCGCCGAGGAGATCGGCTACATCATCGCCGACTGCGCCGCGCGGGTGGTGGTCGGCTCCGAACGGTACGCGCAGGCCGTACCGGAGGGGTTCCTGGAGCTCGACGAGCTCGCCCAGGGACAACCCGTCACCCCGCCCGAGGAGCGCAGGGCCGGGTCGATGATGCTCTACACCTCGGGCACCACCGGCAAGCCCAAGGGCGTGCGGCGCAGACTGCTGGAGCTCAGCCCCGAGGATCTCTACCCGATCCTGATGCGCAAGAGCTGGCGCCACTTCGCGCTGCCCTTCGACGGCGTGCACCTGATCCTCTCCCAGCTCTACCACTCCGCCCCGTACGGCCAGGCGATGATGGCGCTGCAGTTCGGCCACACGCTCGTGGTGACCGAGCGGTTCGACGCGGAGGAGACGCTGGCGTTGATCGAGCGGCACCGGATCACCAACGCGTTCATGGTGCCGACCATGTTCCACCGGCTGCTGGCCCTGCCTCCCGCCATCAGGAAAGAGCACGATCTGTCGTCGTTGACGCATCTGTACCACGGTGCCGCGCCCTGCCCGCCGGCCACCAAGCAGGCGATGATCGAGTGGCTCGGCCCCGTGCTGTGGGAGTACTACGGCTCGACCGAGGCGGCCGTGGCGACCATGGTCTCCTCGGCCCAGTGGCTGAAGCGGCCCGGCACCGTCGGCCAGGCGGTCGACGGCATGAAGTTCACGATCATCGACGACGACGGCGCCGAACTCCCTCCCGGCGAACCGGGCATGGTCTACATCAGCGGCGTCAACCGGTTCGAGTATCACCAGGATCCGGCCAAAACCGCCTCCGCGATGCGCGGCCGCCTCTACACCCCGGGTGACATCGGCTATCTGGACGAGGCCGGATACCTGTTCCTCTGCGACCGGCGCACCGACCTGATCATTTCCGGCGGCGTGAACATCTATCCCGCCGAGATCGAGGCGGCCCTCCTCGAACACCCCGCAGTGGCGGACGTGGCCGTGATCGGCGTTCCCGACCCGGAGTGGGGGCACCGGGTCGTCGCCCTGGTCCAGCCCGCACCGGACGCCGAGCCCGGTCCCGGCCTCACCGCCGACCTGCTGGCTCACTGCGTGCCCCGGCTGGCCCGCCTCAAGCATCCCCGCGTGATCGAATATCGCGAGCAGCTCCCGCGCACGCCCACCGGCAAACTTAGCCGGAGCGGTCTGCGCGAGACGTATCTTCCTTCGTGAGCTGGGAAGATACCCCCGCATGGGGGAAAAAACATCACGTATCGCACTGTTCGCCGCCGTCGCCATAGCGCTCACCGGCTGTGGCCAGAGGGCGAATTCACCACCGGCCGACCTCGCCGCCGCCACCCCCACCGCCTCGTCCAGCGTCTCACTCAGCACCCCGCCCACCACTTCGCCCACCGCCTCGCTCAGCACCTCGCCCACCGCCCCGCCCAGCCCCTCGCCCAGTGCTCCCGCCGGGGCCCCGCCGGACGCGACCGCCCTGGAGGCGGCCTACGAACGGGTCATCACCAGGGTTCTGCCTTCCATCGTGCAGATCACCACGGACAACGGCCTCGGGTCGGGCATCGTCTACGACAGGGCGGGCCACATCGTCACCAACGCCCATGTGGTCGGCAACGCGAACCGGTTCCAGGTCACGCTCGCCACCGGCGGCGCTCCACGGACGGCCAAGCTGGTGGAGTCCTTCGGTCTCGGCGATCTGGCCGTGATCAAGGTGGACAAGCCCGAAGGGCTCACACCCGCCGTGTTCGGCGACTCGCGCAAGCTGCGCGTCGGCCAGATCGTCCTGGCCATGGGCAACCCTCTGGGCCTGTCCGGCAGCGTCACCAACGGGATCATCTCCGCGCTGGGCCGTACGGTCAGCGAATCCGACGACGAGGGATCACCCGGCGCGACGATCACCGGCGCCATCCAGACCTCCGCCGCGATCAATCCGGGCAACAGCGGCGGCGCCCTGGTCAACCTCGCGGGCGAGGTCATCGGCATCCCGACCCTGGCCGCCCTCAATCCCGAGCTCGGCGGCGGCCCGGCGCCGGGCATCGGTTTCGCGATCCCGTCCAACGTCGTCACCGACATCGCCGCGCAGATCATTCAGGACGGCAAGGTCACCAACACCCATCGCGCCGCCCTCGGCGTCACGGTGCAGACCGTGATCGGTGTCGACGGCCGGCCCGTGGGCGTCGGCGTCGTGCGGGTGAGCAAGGGAAGCGGTGCGGAAAAGGCCGGCATCAAATCCGGCGACGTGCTCATATCAATCAACAACGTCCGCATCTCGGACACTCAGTCACTGTCGGAGGTCCTCGCCACCCTCAACCCCGGTGACCAGGCCACGGTCCAGATCCTGCGGCCCGACGGCTCCACCTCGACCATCACGATCGTCCTCGGCGAGCTTCCCAGCAGTTGATCCTCCTCTTCCCGCGGGCCCCTGGCGGATCGGTTCCAGGGGCCCGCGGGAAGGGAACGAGACCGGGACGAGACGAATGCGGTCAGCGGGGAGGGAAACGGCCGGTGACGTCCGCGGGAGGGAACGACGCCCGGCCGGGACGAGCGCGGTCAGTAGGGAAGGGAACGGCCGGCGAAGCTCATGAGCATGAAGGGCGCCTTGAACTTGGGATAGGCGACCGTCTTCGCATCGCCGTCCGAGGTGTAGCGCTCGTCGGCGTTGGCCTTCAGCCAGTCGAGCCAGGCCACGGAGCAGAAGCGGGCGCAGTCGCCCTTCTTGTCCATCGACCGGATCCGCGGGATGCCGAGCGGGTCGAACTTCTTGTTGAAGGGCGACATGGCCGGGGTGTATCCGGCGAGGAACACGCCGCCGTAGTTGTAGGAGACGTCCCCCGAAGTGCCCTTGAGCGCCCACTCCTTGGTGTTGGGCTGGTTGCCGTACGGCAGGGCGATCGTGACGGGGACGGCGTTGATCAGGCTGGTGATGAGCCGGTGCCCCTTCGCCACCTCGGCGTTGACCGTCTTCTCCGGCTTCCCGCGCAGGCTCAGGTGGTCGTGCGTGTGGTTGCCGATGTCGTACCCCTTGCCGACGAGCCAGAGCAGCACCTGCGCCCGCTCCTCGGGCGTCGTTTTCCCGAACATGTCGCGCGTCACGTAGAACGTGCCCACCCCGCGGAACCCCGGGTGGCGCTGGGCCACGTCCTGGAGGATCGCGACGGCGGTGTTCGGTTTGGGGGCGCCCGTCCCGTCCAGCTCGAACTGCGAGGGGGACGAATCATCGAAGGTGAGGACGACGGGGTGCTTACCCGCCGGAATGTCCATGCGCCCGGTGACGTACTCGGCCGCCGTGACCGCGACGTAGTCCTCCGCCGCCAGCCGTTCCAGCTCCGTGCGGAACTGCTCGGGAGTGCGGTCGTCCTGGTTGCCCGGCTTGTCCACTATCCGGTGATACATGAGAACGGGGACCTGGCCCAGCTCGTTGGCCTTGACCTTGGCGGCGGCCGCGGTTTTGGTCTTGATGAGGTTCGCCTGAACGGCCGCGGCCGCCGATGCCTTGACCGCGGCGGCGACTTTGGGGTCTTTACCTTGTGAATCGTCGTTCCCCGACGTGCATCCGGACATGGTGGCACTCACCGCGACGACCACAGTACCGACCGTGACCACTTTAAGACGGCCCATCTCATCCTCCAAGCGCACCGGCGATACGCTTCTCATCCCCCTTTGACCTGCGGGCCGACCTCCAGCCGAAGCAAAGCTTCGTACCCCGGCAGGGGTCGGATCACCCATTGCCGGGACATCGAGGCAATCATGTCCTCACCGGTCCCGGTGGCCCTCCGGCCGCCACCCGACGCCGGAGGACACCCCGCGGCCAGGGCGCGACCGTCGGCAACGACCGCCTCGTCGACCGGGCCGGCTCCGGCGGGCGGCGCCGCGGACTCCGGGGTGCGCAAGAGGCATCGATCTCGGTGACAGACCTCTCGTTGGGGCCGTCTTTGCCCGGTGTGGGTCCGCCTTTGCCCGACGGCCGGTGCGCGTCGCACGTCTTCCCAGGTCAACCCGGCCTCTAGGCGTCCACCCCTCTAGGGTCAGGAAATGTTACTAATGACCAATATTTCTGACCAATATTTGACATAAATGTCACTCCACCGTTGACCGCGTCCCGTTTCGCGCCTAACGTCCCGGTCAGCCGAGAGGTTCGTCCTTCCATGACGGCTTCCCTCGACGGCTCGTCCGTCGGCACTCCGGGTCCGCCCGGGGGTAGGGCGAGGGCTGGTGAGGCGAATTCTTTACCGTGAGGAGAAGACATGGCGGGACGTGTGGAAGCCCACGGAGTGCCGGATCGGCGGAAAGCCCGCGGAGTGATCGGGCGGCTGAAGGAGCGTGGACTGCTCGGTGAGGTGGCGGCCGAGTTCGTGGGAACCCTGATCCTGATCCTGTTCGGGGTGGGCGTCGTGGCCCAGGTCGTGGGCGGCGGCATCGGCGACCACGACAGCATCGCCTGGGCCTGGGGCATCGGCGTCACGATGGGTGTCTACGTCGCGGGTCGCATCAGCGGCGCCCATCTCAACCCCGCCGTCACGATCGCCCTCGCCGCGTTCAAAGGGTTCCCGTGGTACAAGGTCGCGCCCTACGCGCTGGCGCAGACCGCCGGGGCGTTCGTGGCCGCGATCATCGTCCGCTTCAACTACGGCGAAGTGCTCGAAAAGGTCGACCCCGGGCTGACCACCAAGACGCAGAGCGTCTTCTCCACACTGCCCGGCAACGGATCCCTGCCCATCGGCACCTGGGGCGCGTTCCGCGACCAGGTGATCGGCACCGCGATCCTGCTCCTGCTCATCCTCGCCGTCTCCGACACGCGCAACTCGGCCCCGCTGGCGAACCTCGCCCCCTTCATCGTCGGCCTCATCGTCGTGGGCATCGGCATGGCCTGGGGAACCAACGCGGGCTACGCCATCAACCCGGCCCGTGACTTCGGGCCGCGGCTCGCCTCGTTCCTCACCGGCTATCAGAACGCCTGGCGAGATCAGTATGGCCAGCTCTACTTCTGGGTACCGATCGTTGCACCGGTGATCGGGGGACTGATCGGCGCGGGCCTCTACCAGACCCTGGTGGCCCGTTTCCTGCCGGAGGAGGAAATACCCGAGGCAGGCCGGGTGGCGCCTCCCACCGACTACAAGCCCACCTGAAAACCAGCGGCCCAAGCCTCTCCCCAAGCCGACCCTCATGAGGAGGCACCATCCATGCCTGACTTCGTCGGAGCAATCGATCAAGGGACGACGAGCACCCGCTTCATGATCTTCGATCACGGTGGCAACGAGATAGCCATCCACCAGCTCGAACACAAGCAGATCCTGCCGCAGGCCGGCTGGGTCGAGCACAATCCGACAGAGATCTGGGAGCGCACGAGGGCTGTCGTCGAGACGGGGCTGAACGGTGCCAACCTGGTCGCCTCGGACCTCGCCGCACTCGGCATCACCAACCAGCGCGAGACGACCGTGGTCTGGAACCGGGTCACCGGCCGGCCGTACTACAACGCCATCGTCTGGCAGGACACCCGCACCGACCGCATCGCCTCGGCGCTCGACCGTGACGGCAGGGGCGACGTCATCCGTCACAAGGCCGGTCTCCCCCCGGCGACGTACTTCTCCGGCGGAAAGATCCAGTGGATCCTGGAGAACGTCGACGGGGTGCGCCAGGCGGCCGAGGCCGGAGAGGCCATCTTCGGGAACACCGACTCGTGGCTGCTGTGGAACCTGACCGGCGGCACGGACGGCGGCGTGCACGTCACCGATCCCACCAACGCCAGCCGTACCATGCTCATGGATCTGGAGACCCTGGAGTGGGACGACGAACTGCTGTCGTTCTTCGGCATCCCCCGGCAGATGCTGCCGTCCATCCAGCCCTCATCCCACCCCGGCCTGTACGGCATGACCCGCAAGATCGGCCCGCTCAAGGGTGAGGTCGCGCTCTCCGGCGACCTCGGCGACCAGCAGGCGGCCACCGTCGGGCAGGTGTGCTTCGAGGTCGGCGAGGCCAAGAACACCTACGGCACCGGTAACTTCCTGCTGCTCAACACCGGCACCGAGCTGGTACGGTCGAAGCACGGCCTGCTCACCACCGTCTGCTACCGCTTCGGCGAGAGCGCTCCGGTGTACGCGCTCGAAGGCTCCATCGCCGTGACCGGCTCGGCCGTTCAGTGGCTCCGCGACCAGCTCGGCATCATCTCCGGGGCCGAGCAGAGCGAGACGCTCGCCCGGCACGCCGAGGACAACGGCGGCGTCTACTTCGTCCCCGCCTTCTCCGGGCTGTTCGCCCCGTACTGGCGGTCCGACGCCCGGGGCGCCATCGTCGGCCTGTCGCGCTTCAACAACAACGCGCACATCGCGCGCGCCACGCTGGAGGCGATCTGCTACCAGAGCCGCGACGTGGTCGAGGCCATGCGCCAGGACTCGGGCGTCAGCCTCGACGTCCTCAGGGTCGACGGCGGCGTCACCGCCAACGAGCTGTGCATGCAGATCCAGGCCGACGTCCTCGGGGTGCCCGTGTCCAAGCCCGTTGTGGCCGAGACGACGGCGCTGGGCGCCGCCTACGCGGCGGGGCTGGCCGTCGGCTTCTGGAAGTCGACCGACGAGCTCAAGCAGAACTGGCTGGAGGGCCGGCGCTGGCAGCCGGAGTGGTCCGACGAGCAGCGGGCCACCGGTTACGCCGGCTGGAAGAAGGCGGTCACCCGGACCCTCGACTGGGTCGACGTGTCCTGATCGGAGTCCGGCGGGGCCCGGTATCGGATCCGTGTGATCCGGTACCGGCCGACCCGGTGCCGGACGTTCACGGATGCGCGGGATGCCGATCCCTGCGCTCATCGTGACGATGAGGCGCCGCCGTCACGCTTCCCGGGAGGTCCGCGACGGAGATCGTCCATGCGGCGGCGGATGACCCGACCCGAAAGATGATCTTCAGGTGGAAGACGGGCAAAAGCCGAAGGGCGGTCGGTGGGCGATGTCGCCCACCGACCGCCCTTCGGCGATCTGTTCCGTACGGTTCGAATACGGAACGGGGGTGGAGGTGGCGGGAATCGAACCCGCGTCCTTCAACTCCAAGACAGGGCTTCTCCGGGTGGAGCCTGTTGTGCTTTTCTCAGCCCCGGCGATCACACAGGCAAGACGCCGACAGGCTCAGCCACTGTTTGATTTCCCGATCTTCCCCGTGGCCGGGTCGATCGGTTGAGCCTCCTAGCGATGCCAGATCCGGGCCGGAGGCGCTCCCGGGCTGGCAGAAGTCACTCGCTGCTTAGGCGGCGAGTGCCAGGTTGCCCTGGCTGACTTCGGAGTGCGTCTTATTGGCACTTGTTGGTCGCGGTCACAGTGTTAACGAGGTTATGTCCGCAGTCCTCGACCCGCTTCACCTGACTTGCAAAGCCAAAGTCGAAACCAGTCACCCCCCTGTTGAATTGTCAACCCGATCCCGAGGGACCGAGCTATCCGAAGATACCCGTTACAACGGTGATAACGCCAACTGAATTCCCGGAGGGCGCGCCGTACGAGGCGGTACGAGCCCTCAAAAGACGAAGCGAGGCGGCAGGAGACGAGGTGAGAGCACAGGAGAGCGGGTGAGACCCGGGAGACGACGGGGACCGCGGGACGCCGGTGAGGGACCGGGCGCGCATGGGAACGCACGAGATCTCAGAGGTGCCGAACCCCGGGGACGCGGCTTGATCGCACGCGTCCCCGGGGTGTGACCGGCAGGGTCGAGCCGGCCCGGACGGCAGGGCCTCCCCCGAGATTGAAGCCCTGACCTCATCACAGCGACTGAGTCCGCAACCCCCCAAGCGGTGCCCAGTCACTGAGAAAGACGCAAAAGAGGCGCCCGATGGTTGCTCAGGGTGAAAAGAATATTTCAGAGAGTCACAGGGTGGGGTGCGGGCCCCGGAAGAACCGCCCCGCGATGGCCGCCCCCGCCGTGGGGTCCGGGCTCGCCGCCAGCACCGCCACCGCCACGTCTCCCTGCCAGCCCACGAACCAGGACAGCGGCTTGCGGTCGCGGGTCGCGACGGCGGTGATTCCGTAGACGGAGCCGCCCGGAGCCGCGGCGGCACGGGCGGAACCCGCGACCACGCCGGAGCGCATGAAGATGCGGAGGGTCTCGACCGTCTTCGCGTCGAGCGGGACCGGGTTCAGCGGCTTGGGCGGCGCGGCCTCGACGGACGGGTCGAGCGTCTTCGGCTCGGTGACCAGGACGGGCGGCCGCCAGGTGCCCGAGGCGACCGCTCCCGCGACCAGCGCCATGGACAGCGGGCTGACCAGGACGTTCTGGCCGGCGATGGCTCTGGCCGTCGCCGCGTCCGTGCTCAGCGGCTTCATCGAGCCGCTGAAGGTCTTCAACGGAAGGGTCCACGGCGCCCCGATGCCGAACTGGGTGGCGCTGGCCTTCAGCTCGGAGCCTCCGATCCTGCGGGCGAGCGAGGCGAGCGCGGTCACGCACCCGCTGGCGAAGTTGGCCTGAAGGCTCGGCGTCTCCCCGACGGGCGGCGCCGCCTGATGGAACCGGGCGCCGCCGACACTGCGATCGGGGGGGCACGCGAGCTTCTGCTTGGGATCCATCTGGGCCTTGATCAGAGCCTCGACGGACATGATCGAGAAGGTGCTTCCGGCGGGGAACTTCCCGTCGAACGCGTCTGTCTCCTGGTTGTACTCCTTGGTGGTGGAGACGGCCAGCACCTCACCGGTCGAGGCCTGGACCGCGACCAGCATGCCGGGGGTTCCGCCGCTCAACGCGGCGTCGGCGGTCTTCTGCTCCGTACGGTCGAGCGTGGTCAGGACCGGCGAGGTGGCGCGATCGGGATTCCACTTCTTGAGCTCGGTCACCTTCGTCGGATCCTTGAGATCCACGGTCACCACGCGGGTCTCGGTCGAGCCGGTCAGGTGCTCCTGGTACGCCTTCTGCAGCCCGGTCCGGCCCACCGTGTCTCCGGCCCGCTGCGGTCCGCCGAGCTGCTGGACGAGCTCCGGGGTGACCGCGGTGACACTGCCGACGATCTGGGTGGGCGAGTCGGGTGCGAGCGACTGCGGCTGCCGGGCGATCTCGACGCCGGGAATGGCCGTGATCTGATCACCGAGCTGGGCGAACTTGGCGCGGCCGAAGGTGACGAGCGGCACCTCGATGTTGGGCCGGGCGGAGCGGATCCGGCTCAGCAGGCGATCCTGCGGGAATCCAGTGATCTTGGAGAGCCGCTCGCAGACCTCCTCCGCGTTCTTCAACGCGGCCGGGACCACACTCGCCACGTACAGGGTGGCCTGCTGCTGGAGCGGGTCACGGTGGCGGTCCAGGATCGGCTGGCGTTCCTGGGGGATGACGTCCACCGCGAAGCGCTGGCCCTCGTGGAGCTGAGGGTGGAGCACGCTGGGCGACCAGCGCACCTTCCAGCTGCCGTCCACCAGGTGGAGCGGGAGTTTGCCGTCGTACTCCCAGAGGGGGTTGTTCTCCCCCAGGTCGACCTCGGCCCTGAAATCGGCCTCCACCTGATCCCCGGTGCCCCGGATCCCGGTGAGGTCGAACCGGAACGAGGCGGCGTCGAGCTGGAGTTTGGCGTCCTCCAGAGCCTTGCGGACCACCTTCTCGTTCCCGTCGGTGCGACTGGCCGCCTCGGCGTAGTCACCCGTCTGCCAGCCGACCAGGAAGTCACGCACCGCCTCGTGGGCCGAAGGCTCCTCCAGACACCCGGACAGCATGGGAGTCATCGCCGCCAGCGCGAGCGCGGCGGCGACGGTACGCCGAGCCTTCCCCGTCACGATTACCTGTTCCTGTGCCTGAACTCGCGGGCCATCTCGCGCTTGGCCTGATTCTCCGCCAGCGTCTGCCGCTTGTCCCAGTCCTTCTTACCCTTGGCGAGGCCGATCTCGATTTTGGCCTTGCCGTCCTTGAAGTAGAGGGCGAGCGGCACCAGCGTGAGACCGCCTTCCTTGGTCTTGGCGACCAGCTTGGCGATCTCCTTACGGTGAAGCAGCAGCTTGCGGGTACGGCGCGCGGCGTGGTTGGTCCACGTCCCCATCGTGTAGGCGGGGATGTGGACGTTGATCAGCCAGGCCTCGCCGTCCTTGATGACGGCATAGCCGTCGAGGAGGGAGGCCCGGCCAAGACGTAGCGACTTGACCTCTGTGCCCTGCAGCACGAGACCAGCCTCGTAGGTGTCCTCGATGTGGTAATCGTGCCAGGCACGCTTGTTCTGGGCGATGACCTTCCGCCCGGTCTCACGTGGCATGCCTGGAGCCTACCGGGGACCGGGGGTGTGAGCCGCGCCCGAAAGCGGAAACGAGACAGGCGCGGAACACGGCACGCGAAACCGGCGGAAGCGCCCTGTGCGCACGGTGAGTACGGCGGGCACGATCACCGGCTCGTCAGACCCGTAGGTAACGACGGAGCGTGACGAACGACGCGAGCACACAGATGAGCACTCCGAAGACCATCGTGAGGCTGATCACCGACGCGACCGTCTCCCACGCCAGCTCGCTGTTGTTGTTGAGGGCGACCTGCACGGCGTCGAAGAGGAACACCTTGCTGACGATCAGCAGCATCGCGGCCACCACACCGCCGATCAGGCCGGAGATGACGCCCTCCATCACGAACGGAAGCTGGATGTAGAGGTTGGAGGCACCGACCAGGCGCATGATGCCGGTCTCACGTCTTCGGTTGTAGGCCGAGAGCCGGACCGTGTTACCGATCTGAAGCGTCGCGGCGAACACCAGGATGATCGCCACCACCAGTGCCGCCCAGCGGAGTTTCTCCAGCAATCCGAAGAACTTCTCCAGAAGCTCCTTCTGATTGATCACATTGGAGACTCCCGGGGCGCCGCTGAGCCGTTCGATCACCGCGCCGTAGGTCTCTGGATCCTTGAGCTTCACGCGGAACGACTCGGGCATGTCATCGACCTGGATCGCCGAGAGCAGCACGGTGTTGTTGGCGTTCTGGGTCCGGAAGTTCTTGTAGGCCTCGGCCGCGTTCTCGAAGGTGACCTGCTGGACCTCCGGCATGGCCTCGATGGTCGCCTTGAGGTCCGCCTGCTCCTGCGCGTTGACGCCGCCGCTGCCCTTGCACTGCGGGAAGGCGTCGTTCTTCTTGCACAGGAAGACCGAGACCTCGACCTTGTCCGTCCAGAAGTCTCTCATGCTGGAGATCTGAGAGTTGATCATCAGGCCAACGCCCAGCAACGCCATGCCGATCGCCACGGTCACGACGACGGCGATCGTCATCGTGAGGTTACGGCGGAGGCCGATCCAGACCTCGGAGAAGATGAAGTTTGCCCGCATGCTCTTCCTGTCGCTTTTGCCGGTCCCTGGTGTCAGTACGCCTGGCCGTACACGCCACGCGACTGGTCTCGGACGATCTTGCCGTCCTCCAGTTCCACTACGCGCTTGCGCATGGAGTCGACGATGGCCGCGTCGTGAGTGGCCATGACAACCGTGGTGCCGGTCCGGTTGATCCGGTCGAGCACCTTCATGATGCCGATACTCGTCGCGGGGTCGATGTTTCCGGTCGGTTCGTCGGCCAGCAGGATCATCGGCCGGTTGACGAACGCCCGGGCCATCGCGACCCGCTGCTGCTCACCACCGGAAAGCTCGTCGGGCATCCGGTGGGCCTTGCCTTCGAGGCCGACGAGCTCGACGACCTCGGGGACCACCTTACGGATGAATCGCCTGGGCTTGCCGATCACCTCCAGAGCGAACGCGACGTTTTCGTACACGTTCTTGTTCGGGAGCAGTCGGAAGTCCTGGAACACGCAACCAATCCGACGGCGCAGGTGCGGGATCTTGAAGTTGGACAGTCGGGCAAGATCCTTACCGGCCACGTGGATCGCACCGGAGTCGGGGCGCTCCTCCTTCAGGACCAGTCGAAGGAAGGTCGACTTCCCGGACCCCGAGGGGCCGACGAGGAATACGAACTCGCCCTTGTCGACATCGACGCTGACGTGGTCCAACGCGGGCCGGTTCTGGTTCACGTAGACCTTGGTGACATTATCAAAATGGATCACAGGCGCATCACGGCATGCCAGTCTAGGGGGTAGGACGGTCTCGGGAGTGGCAGAGGTCCACTTCCGCCTCGCGCCGGCCGGAGGGCGCCGGTCTTTACTCTGGATCGACGTTCCGGTTGGCCGCAGCCCAGTCTAGGGGGAAGACTGGCATGGAACGTCCATAACGGAAACAAAACGATTCGGCGCCCGGTAACAACCGCATAAAGTAGTTCTGACCTCGAAGAGGGAGGACCTCATGAGTTGTGAAGACCTGGTCTGCGCGGGGTGCGCTCATCCCGTCGCCGAAGGCCGCTGTCCCCTCTGCCGCGCCAACCGCGAGCGGATGCACCAGAACGGCATGGGAGGGATGACGCCGGCGCTCATCTCGCTGGCGCTGATCGCGCTCTTCTTCCTCACCCTCGCGCTGAGGCACCTCACGGGCGCCTGATCCTCCACGGGCGACCAAGGACCCTCACGAGCGCTTGGTCCCCCACGGACGGCCGAGAACCCCGAAGAGCGGCCGCGGGCACCCGTGGGGGCGCCTCACGACCGCTCACGGCGGTGTCAGTCCGCCTTCCGGCGGCCTCGCCTACTCGTCGGCGCCCGACTCCTGGCGGCGGGTCCACCGGATCTCCGCCTCGATGAACTCGTCGAGGTCGCCGTCCAGCACCGCGCTCGGGTTGCCCGCCTCGGCGCCCGTCCGCAGGTCCTTCACGATCTGGTAGGGGTGCAGCACGTAGTTGCGGATCTGGGTGCCCCACGAGGTGGTGGACTCACCCCGGATCTCGTTCAGCGCGGCGGCCTCCTCCTGCCGCTTGCGCTCCAGCAGCTTGGACTGCAGGACCGCCATCGCGGTCGCCTTGTTCTGCAGCTGCGATCGCTCGTTCTGGCAGGAGACCACGATGCCGGTGGGCAGGTGGGTCAGGCGGACCGCGGAGTCGGTGGTGTTGACGCCCTGACCGCCGGGCCCCGACGACCGGTAGACGTCGACGCGCAGGTCGTCCTCGTTGATGTCGATGTGGTCGGTCGTCTCGACGACCGGCACCACGTCCACGCCCGCGAAGGAGGTCTGGCGGCGGCCCTGGTTGTCGAACGGGCTGATCCGGACCAGGCGGTGGGTGCCGTGCTCGCCGCGGAGCGTGCCGTACGCGTAGGGGGCCTTGACGGTGAAGGTCGTCGACTTGATGCCGGCCTCCTCCGCGTAGGAGGTCTCGTAGACGTCCGTCGGGTAGCCCTTGCGCTCGGCCCACCGCAGATACATCCGCTGGAGCATCTGGGCCCAGTCGGCGGCGTCCACGCCGCCCGCCTGAGACTGAATCGTGACGACGGCCTCGCGGGCGTCGTACTCGCCCGAGAGCAGGGTGCGGACCTCAAGGGCTCCGACGTCGCTCTTCAGGGAGGCCAGCTCGCGCTCGGCCTCCTCGCGGGTCTCCTCGTCGTCTTCGGCGGCGGCCAGCTCGTAGAGGACGGTCAGGTCCTCCAGCCGCCGCCCCAGGGACTCGACCCTGTTGACCTCGCCCTGCAGGTAGGAGAGCCTGCTGGTGACCTTCTGGGCCCGTTCCTGGTCGTTCCACAGGTCCGGTGCGGCGGACTGATCCTCGAGCTCCTCGATCTGCTTGCGCATCGCGTCGAGGTCGAGCACGTCCTGAATACTGTTCAGCGTGCCTCTAAGCTCGTTTATCTCTTCTGCCGGGTCGATGAGTGCCACGTCTACAAAGGGTACGCGACCACCAAGCCCCATTGTGTACGGCAAGCACCCGTGCCATGGCTAGCATGGGCGCGCGGGGACCATCGGGAGGCGGACGTGCGGGGACATCGGCGAGGAGGCCTGCTCTCGCTCGCCTTGAGCGTCCTGACCGCCCTGACCGTCCTGATCGGCACGGCGGCGTGCGGGGGCGGCGACGCCTCTCCGAAGCCGACCCCCTCGGCCAGCAGCGCCGTGCCCACCGTCGCCCCCCCTCCCGCCGCCGCGCCCCAGGTCACGCTGGCCGACGCCGGCGAGGCACTGGCGGGGATCATCAGCGCCGACGTGGTGCTGGGAGCGGCGACGCCGCATCAGGACGCCGACCGCAAGAACCTCCTGGATCAGACTCGCGACGGGCAGAGGGCCCTCGCCGCGGCCGCCTACGGCGACACGATCCCGCGATACACCTGGGGAAAACCCGACCTGCTGGTCCCGAGGGTCCAGGGAGGCACTCCCTGGTTCGCCGCGATCGTCAGGCGCAAGGACGCGGCCGGCAAGACGCGCCTCGCCGTACTGACCGTGATGAGGCAGGGCCAGGACGACTGGCAGCTCAGCTCCACCTCGCTGCTCGACCCGGGGGTCCGGGCACCGGCGATCACCAAGGACGCCGACGGCTACGTGACCGCGCTGGGCGAGGAGGACCCGACCGTGGAGATCAGCCCGCGGCTCATGGCCCCGCTCCACGCCACCTCCGCCGAGGAGGGCGCCGAGGGCTTCGCCGCCGGGCTGATCGAGGACGGCCCCCACACCACCGGCTACGCCACCGAGATCGTGAAGAAGCGCGCGGCCGAGAAACAGCAGTGCCGGGGGTATGACTCGATCTTCGCCGCGAGCGACTATCCGGTGCACGCACTGCGCACCGCCGACGGCGGCGCGCTGATCCTCTACTCACTGATCAGGACGACGACCCAGACGGTCAAGATCGGACCGTGCGCGGCGGACTTCAAGGTCCCGCCGAACCTCGCGAAGCTGACCTCGGACAGCTTCGTCCTCAAGGAACTGCGCACCGTGGAGACCCAGCAGTACGTGAGCACGGTCCCGGCCAAGAACAGCGGCGGTCCGGCCAGGGTCATCGGCTATCTCGGCGGCGTCACCAAGGTGACCGTGAGCTGAGCCCGCAGGCCGGGCCCGGGTCGGGCCGGGTCCTCCTCCTCGGCCGGAACACCCCGGCCGGCCCGGAACTCCCGACCGGCCCGGAACAGAGCTCCCGATCGGGCCGGGCCCTCCGGTCTGGAGGGCCCGGCCGCCAGAGTCAGATGTCGCTGTGCGGGAGGTTGGTGGTGGCCACCAGCGTGCGGATCGCACGCAGCGCCACCGACAACGTCGCCAGGTCGAAGTGGTCGCTCTCCCAGATCTCCGACAGGGTCTGATTGGCCCTGGCCACCGCCGCCGAGTTCGCCTCGGTCCAGCGCGCCAGCCGCTCCTCGGGCGCGAGCCCCGGCGTGCTGTGCACCAGGACGTCGTGGGTGAGAGAGGCGTGCGAGGCGTAGAGATCGTCACGGAGCGCGGCCCGCGCCATGGAGTTCCAGCGGTTGTCCCTGGGCAGCGCGATGACGCGCTCGCGCAGCCTGGAGAGCTGGAGCCGGTCGGCCAGGTCGAAGTAGACCTCGGCCACCTCGTTCACCGGCCGGCCGGTACGCGAGGCCACCTCCACCAGGTCGAACGTGGAGTACGCGGGGACCATCGCGGCCACTCGCTCGGCCAGGTCCGCGGGGACGCCCCGGGCGACGAAGCTGTCACGCCGGTCCTCGAACGCGGCCAGGTCGGACCCGGTCAGCAGCTTGGGCAGGTGGGGCAGGAGCCCGTTCATGCCCTTGGCGAAGAAGCTCACCGTGGAGGCCAGGTCCAGCGGCGAGCGCCGGTTGCCCAGCAGCCAGCGGCTGCCTCGCTCGGCGAGCTTGCGGGCCTCCAGCTCCATCGCGATCTGGGTGGAGGTGTCCACCTTGTTGTCCAGCTCCTCGATCCGCCGCCAGAAACTCGGCAGGTCGAAGACCTCGCGGGTGACCAGGTAGGCGCGGACGATGTCCGGGGCCGACGCGCCGCTCTCCTCGCCGATGCGGAACATGAAGGTGGTGCCGCTGGAGTTGACCAGGTCGTTCACCACACCGGTCGTGATGATCTCCCGGCGGAGCGGATGGGTGTCCATGTAGGTGCGCAGGCGCTGGCGCAGCGCCGACGGGAAGTAGGACACCAGCCACGACGCCAGATAGGGGTCGTCGGGCAGGTCGGAGGCGAGGATCTCCGCGTCCGTCACCAGCTTGGTGTACGCCAGCAGCACCGAGAACTCCGGCGGGGTCAGCCCGAGCCCGGCCTGACGCCGTTCGGCGAGCGTCTTGTCCGACGGCAGGAACTCCAGCTCCCGGTTGACCAGTCCGGCCCGCTCCAGTTTGCGCAGCTGGCGGGAGTGGATGTGCAGCATCTCCGGCGCCTGCGCGCGGGCCGCGGCCAGCACCACGTTCTGGTCGTAGTTGTCCCGCAGGACCAGATCCGCCACCTCGTCGGTCATGTCGAGGAAGAGCTGGTTGCGCTGCTTGTCGGTGAGCTCTCCGTCGCGGACCGCCCGGTCCAGCAGGATCTTGATGTTGACCTCGTGGTCGGAGGTGTCCACCCCGGCGGAGTTGTCGATGAAGTCGGGGTTGACGAGCCCGCCGTTCAGCGCGAACTCGATCCGGGCGAGCTGGGTGAAGCCCAGGTTGCCGCCCTCGCCGATCACCTTGCAGCGCAGCTCGGAGGCGTCGACCCGCAGGCCGTCGTTCGCCTTGTCGCCGACCTCGGCGTTCGACTCGCTCGACGCCTTGGCGTAGGTGCCGATGCCGCCGTTCCAGAGCAGGTCCACCGGAGCCCGCAGGATGGCGCTGATCAGGTCGTTGGGGGCCAGCGACGTCACCCCGTCGGCGATGCCGAGCGCGACGCGCATCTGCTGGGAGACGGGGATCGCCTTGGCCGTACGGGACCAGACGCCGCCGCCCTTGGAGATGAGCGAGGCGTCGTAGTCGGCCCACGAGCTTCGCGGCAGCGCGAACATCCGGGCGCGCTCGGCGTAACTGCGCGCGGCGTCCGGGTCGGGGTCGATGAAGATGTGCCGGTGGTCGAAGGCGGCGATCAGCCGGATGTGCTGGGAGAGCAGCATGCCGTTGCCGAACACGTCGCCGGACATGTCTCCGACGCCGGCCACGGTGAAGTCGGTGGTCTGCACGTCCACGCCGATCGTGCGGAAGTGGTACTTGACCGACTCCCAGGCGCCCCGCGCCGTGATGCCCATGGCCTTGTGGTCGTAGCCGATCGAGCCGCCCGAGGCGAAGGCGTCGCCGAGCCAGAAGCCGTACTCCTTGGCCACGCCGTTGGCGATGTCGGAGAACGTCGCGGTGCCCTTGTCGGCGGCGACCACGAGGTAGGTGTCGTCCTCGTCGTGCCTGACCACGTCGGCGGGCGAGACCACCTGCCCGTCGACGAGGTTGTCGGTGATGTCCAGCAGTCCGGAGATGAACATCCGGTAGCAGGCGATGCCCTCGACCAGCGTGTCTTCCCGTGAGCCCGACTTAGGCGGATTTTTCACGACAAAGCCACCCTTGGAGCCGGTGGGAACGATGACGGTGTTCTTCACCATCTGCGCCTTCACCAACCCGAGAACCTCGGTGCGGAAGTCCTCCATGCGGTCCGACCAGCGCAGACCGCCTCGGGCGACCTTCCCGAAGCGCAGGTGCACGCCCTCGACCCGCGGGGAGTAGACGAAGACCTCGAACCTCGGCCGGGGCAGCGGCAGCACGCTGATCGACGGCGAGTCGAACTTCAGGCTGATGTACGGCTTACGCCGGCCGTCCACGGTCTGGTAGTAGTTCGTCCGCAGGGTGGCACTGATCATCTCCAGGTAGGCCCGCAGGATCCGGTCCTCGTCCAGGGAGGCCACGTCGTCCAGGGCGCCCAGGATCTCCTCGTGCAGCGCGTCGCACAGCTCGGAGCGGACCTCCTCCGAGCGCCGGGGGTCCAGCCTGACCTCGAACAGCCGCACCAGCAGCCGCGCGAGCCGTACGTTGCCCAGCAGCACCCGCTCGATGTAGGCCTGGCTGAACGTGGTCCCGGCCTGGCGCAGATACTTGGCGTAGACCCGCAGGATCTCGGCCTGCTCCCAGGTCAGCCCCGCCGCCAGGACGAGCCCGTTGAACCCGTCGCTCTCGACCTGCCCGTACCACAGCGCACCGAAGGCGTCCTGGAAGAGCCGCTTGAACTCGTCCCTGTCCACCTCCGACGAGGGGGTGTAACGCAGGCCGAAGTCGTAGATCCAGGCGTCCTTGGTCTCCGGGCGGTTGTCGCGGTCGATCTCGTACGGCCGCTCGTCGACCACCTCGACGCCCATCCGCTGGAGCAGCGGCAGCACGCGGGACAGGGAGATCGGCGCGCCGATCCGGTAGAGCTTGAACCGGCGCTCGCCCTCCGCCGAGTCGTACGGCTCGTAGAGGTTCATCCCGATCTCGTCGGAGGAGCTGGCCAGCGCCTCCAGGCGGCGCAGGTCGGCGACCGCCATCCGGGCGGGGAAGTCGGCCTTGTAGCCCTCCGGGAACGCCGTGGCGTACCGGCGGACGAGCCGGGGCGCCTCCTCCTCCGAGCTCAGCTCGGTGATGGCCGTGGCCAGGTCGTCCTCCCAGGAGCGGGTGGCCGCGGCCAGCTTCGTCTCAAGCTCCTCGACGTTCACCGCGCCGGCGGTCAGCGGCTTGCCCCGCTCGCCGCGCACGACCACGTGCAGCCGGGCGAGGGCCGACTCGCCGATCATCGCGCTGTAGTCGAAGGAGGTCCCGCCGACCGCCTTGAGCAGGACCTCCTGCATCTTGAGGCGGATCTTGGTGGTGTAGCGGTCGCGCGGAAGGTAGATCAGGCACGAGATGTAACGGCCGTAGTCGTCCGGGCGGAGGAAGACCTTGACCTGCTTGCGCTCGCGCAGCAGGAGCACGCCGAGCGCGATCGGCAGCAGCTGTTCCACCGAGGTCTGGAAGAGCTCGTCTCGGGGGAAGGTCTCCAGGATCTCGATGAGGTCCTTGCCGTCGTGGCTCTCGGCGTCCAGCCCCGCCAGTTCGAGGACCTCTGCCAGCTTGCGCCGGAGCACCGGGATACGGGAGATCGACTCGTTGTAGGCCACGTGGGTGAAGAGGCCGAGAAAGCGCCGCTCGCCGACGACCTCGCCCGAGGCGTCGAAGAGCTTCACGCCCACGTAGTCGAGATAGGCCGGGCGATGAACGGTGGCGCGGGTGTTGGCCTTGGTGATGATCAGCATCTGCTGCTTCTCACGGGCCTTGGCACGCAGTTCGGGAGGGAGCGCGGCGAAGCTGTCGGAACCCACCTTGTCGTGGCGGAGGATGCCGAGGCCCGTACCGGCTATCGGGTGCAGCCGGTCGCCCTCCTCGCCCTCCTCCAGGCGGTACTCGCGGTAGCCGAGGAAGGTGAAGTGCCCGTCGGCCAGCCAGCGCATCAGCTCCAGGCTGTCCGCCACCCCCGTGGGGTCGAGCGGCGGCGGGTTGGCCGAGACGTCCTCCGCGGTCCGCAGGGCGAGGGCGCGCATCTTGACGAAGTCCTCGACGGCGTTGCGCACGTCCTCCAGGACCCGCTGGAGGTCGGTCTCCAGCTGCTTGAGCACGGCCGGGTCGTTCTGCCGGTCGATCTCGAAGTGCATCCAGGACTCGGGGAGCACCTGCCCGGTGATGTCCTCCTCGCCGCGGCCCAGCAGCTTGCCCGTCATGTCCCTGCGGACGCGCATCTGCGGGTGGACGACGAGCTGGGTGCCGATCTGGTGGCGGTCGAACTCCATCGTGACCGAGTCGACCAGGAAGGGCATGTCGTCGGTGACCACCTCGACGACCGAGCCCCCCGGGTCCCAGCCGTGCTCCTCCAGGGTCGGCGTGTAGGCCCGCACCAGGGCACGGCCCTGGGGGCGCTTCTCGGCAAGCTGCCGCTGAGCCATCGCCGGGCCGTACACATCAACCGGGTTGCGGCTCAGCAGGTCCTCTGGGGCGACATGCCGGTAGTAGAGCCTGAGAAAGGCGAGTGCCTCCTCATCACTCACGTGGTCGCTGCCCGGTGTGTGCGCGCACATCTCGGCGGCACTCCTCAGCAGCTCGTCCTTCGCCTCGTCGAGCGGCATGTCGCTCTCACTCCTTTGTGAGGGGTTGTTGCACATTTGATAGGAATCCATGGCCAAGCCCATAAATTCCATGGTGAGGAAGGTGGCGTGGGGTGAGCCCCCTCCGAGATGCCGGCGCCTCTATCGAACGAATTACCCGTACTTGTACCCGTTCAGCCGCCCGGTTCTCCACTGCCCAGCCGTCGGAACACGGCAGACCCGCCACACGAGGGTTGTCTCGCCATGCGTGAACGGATGTCTGAATGGTTGCCGCGAGTCGGCATGTGACCCGCGTTCCCTCGCCATTGCCGGCGGAGAACCGGCGATCTCGTGGTCGGAGACGGCGAGTTCTTGCTGGGGGGAGGCGGTAGGACCAGCATCCCACAGGGTGGGGTCGGAAAGGTCGCGGCGCAACCGAACGAGTTCGGTCTCGCCGGTACCGAACCTCCGCCCACCGGGCATGGCCCGCGGCACGACACCTCCAGAGGCAACCTGTCTCGATCCCCATTGACCGAGACATGGCGCCGCTCCTGATACCACCTGAAAAGTGGCAAAACGTCAATGTGGCGTCCGGTCCTCGTTCAGATCGTTGGAGCGGTCCCGCCGCACAGCGTCGAGGAATCCGGGAACCTCACTCAGTTCCCGGAGCTCGAGCTGGCACTCCTCGCACGCCATGAGGTGGCGCTCGAACACCTCGTGATCCTCTTCGTCGAGCACCCCGAGGGCGTATGCGGCCACATCATGATGCGGGGAGGGGAACATCAGCTCGCAACACCTCTCTCCTTCAGGACCTTTCGGAGAGCCCGGATCCCGTAGTAGAGCCGGGACTTGACCGTGCCCGGCGGAATCCCAAGAATTTCCGCCGCTTCGTTAATCGTACGGTCCCGTAGGTAAGTGTGCTCGATGACTTCGCGGTGTTCTGGAGACAGTTCGCGCAACGCATCGGCGACGATCATCGTCTCGATCGTCCGATCCGATCCGTCGGGCACGGGAACGGCGTTCGCGTCGGGCGGCTCGACCTCCTGCGGTCTCGCCCCTCGCTTGCGGCGGCCGTCGATGACGATACGGCGGGCGACGGTGAGGAGCCAGGCCCACAACAGACCAGGCTCCCGATGCAACCTCCCTGCGTTGCGCCAGGCGCGGACGAGCGTCTCCTGGACGACGTCCTCGGCCCATTGCAGATCATTGCCTGTGGCCTTGCGTACATGCCGGAGCAGAGGAGCACCGAACTCCCGGTACAGACCTTCTACCAGGACGACATCGGTGTCCATGCTCTCGAACCGACTGTCGAGTTGACGACGCACGGGCACATCTTTACACCTTCGTTATCAGTCACGTCTGCAACTCTGGCAACTCCAGTTATTTCTAACTATCTCATCACTTCCTATGAACCTCCCTTGGTGACGCCGCGTACCTCCCACCAAGTGCGCCCGCACCGGCGGGTCCTCGGGGAAGGAAAGACCATGGCAGTGCGGCACATCCCATGGCCGGTCGGAACCGTCCTCGCCCTCCCCCTCCTCGCCGCACTCGGCGAGGGTTCCACCGTAGGAGACGCTTACGCGGTTCCCACCACCACTCAGGACACGGAGGAAGGCGCAGGCCGGAGCGTCTGCGGCACGTGGTTCACGGACGGCGGGCCGCGGGCTGGGAAGCCTCCGGCCACGGATGGCCACTAGGCGACCGGGCCGGACCGTGTTCGGCAAACTACGCCGCCGCTTCGGGACCGGAGAGGCGCTGCTGTTCGGAATCTTCATCGCGATCGCCGCCGTGGCGGTCGTGGTGCTGACCCCGCCCGGCGGCTCCTCCTCCACCTCCGCCACCCCTCAGGGCTGGACCCAGACGTCCCACGGGCCGCTGAGCCCAGCCGACCGCGACTTCCTCGCCAAGGTCCGCATGGCCGGTCTCTGGGAGATACCCACCGGCCAGCAGGCCCAGCAAAGAGCGGGGAACAAGCGGGTCAAGGAGGTCGGCATGCACCTGATGACCGACCACCTCAAGCTCGACGAGGAGGTCCGCGACGTCGCGGCCCGGCTGAACGTGGTGCTGCCCAGCCAGCCCAACGCCGACCAGCAGGGCTGGATGGCACAGCTGTCGAGCCTTTCCGGCTCCGAATACGACCGCACTTTCGCCCAACTGCTCAGGCAGGCCCACGGAAAGGTCTTCGGGGTGGTCGCCGGGATACGCGCCGGCACCCGTAACGACCTGATCCGACCCTTCGCCCAGCGGGCGGTGAACGTGGTCATGAAGCACATGGCCTTGCTGGAGAGCACCGGGCTGGTCGACTACTCGCTCCTGCCCGAGCCTCCGGCCCCGTCACCGCCGCCCGCCACGGCTGCTCTCGACACACCTGTGAGGAGAGAAATCTCTTGAAACGCGCGTTCGTCACCATGTCCGCGCTGGCACTGGCCGCCAGCACACTCACCGCCGTCACGATCACGGTGAGTACGGTCCCCGCCTTCGGTGATCACTGCGATCCCGCCGAGCAGGGCCAGAGCCAGGCCCAGAGGCAGCAGAACCAGGACCGGCAGGGCCAGGACCAACAGGAGCAGGGCCGGCCGGATCAACCCGCGCAGGACGCTCCCGCGCAGGACCCCGCCGCGCAGGACCTTCCCCCCGCGGGAGGAGCGGTCAACCAGGCCTCACCCACCCGGGCGCCTTCCCCCGAGACCGGCGAGGCCCCCGAGACCTCTCCCACCCAGGCGCCCGAGGACGAGCCCGCCGACGAGTCGCTCTCCCGCCGCCGGCCCACCCAGACGCCCGGCCGTACGCCCACCCAGGCCCCTCCCTCCGCGTCCCCCACCCCCGCGCCCTCCGAGTCCCCCGCGCCCACGCCCTCCGAGCCCGCGCCCTCCGAGCCCCCCGCGCCCGACGAGGACGAGGAAGCGGCGGAGTGCGCCGACCTCGGCCCGTTCCCCGAGGACTTCATCGACATCAGGCAGGTCCAGCGGAACTTCCAGGAGGTCCGGACCCAGCGCCGGGGTTCCTCGGGCACCTTCACCTCCCGGTGCGGCCGGAACGAGAACCGCCACCACAACTCCGACAACTTCATCGTGGCCCCGGGGGTGAGCAACGGCGCCCACCACGTGCACGACTACGTCGGCAACCTGTCCACCGACGGGTTCTCCACCGACCAGTCCCTGGCCGCGGCGGGAACCACGTGCGCGCTGGGCGACCGTTCGACCTACTTCTGGCCGGTCCTGCGCGACCGTACGAACGACACCAACGCCGACGACGCGGACGGCAACGTCGGCAGCATCATGACCCCCCGCCAGGTGAGCCTGCAGTTCCGGGGGAACCCGGTGTCCAAGGTCACCGCGATGCCCAGGTTCATCCGGATCATCACCGGTGACGCCAAGGCCGCCACGAACGGCGGCGCGAACGCCCTCGCCAAGTGGAGCTGCACGGGATTCGGCAACCGGGTGACCACCAAGTATCCGCTCTGCCCCCGCGGCAGCCGGCTCCTGCGGATCCTGGACTTCCCCAGTTGCTGGGACGGCCAGAACACCGACAGCGCCAACCACCGCACCCACGTGCTCTTCCCCGACGCGAACGGCGCCTGCCCCTCGGGCACCAGGGCGGTCCCGCAGCTCCGGATGACCCTGACCTACACCACTCCGCGTACGGCGTCCTTCGCGCTGGACGCCTTCCCCGAGCAGCTCCACAACCCCGTCACCGACCACGGCGACTTCGCGAACGTGATGTCGAACCAGCTGATGCGGTTCGCGGTGGACTGCATCAACCGGGGACGGCGCTGCTGATCCACCCTCAGGACGGCCGCTCCCCCGTCTCCGCCTCCTTCAACCCGAGTCCCGGCGGAGACGGGGGAGCGGCATTCCCCGGCCCACTGATCCGCTGGCCGGCAGCCCCGCGGCCCTGTGGAAACACGGCCCCCACCCGCAACACGCACACGTCATCGAGCCGATTCATGGAAATTTCCAGAAAGGAGGCGCTGGTGGGTAATCGACGGACTCCACGCCATACCCGATCAGAGGACGGAACGAGCCTTGATCGCAGGCCCGCTCGGATCGCCTTCGGCGCCGTGACCACGATTTCCGTGGTCGCCCTGCTCATGCTGGCGCGCACGCCGGCGGGCATGGACATGGCCGCGGCCGTCCGTGGAGTTCTCTCGTTCTTCGCGGGCGTGGCGGCCCTCGTCGCGCTGACCGTCACCGTGGCGCTCGGCCTGCTCTCCGCGGATCGTGTCGTCCTCCCCGCCCTGGGGAGGATCCGTACCCAGTTCGCCCACCGGGCCGCCGCGCTGGTGGGCATGGGCTTCCTGGCCACCCACGTGCTCATGAAGATCGTGGAGGGCAGGGTCTCCCCGGCCTCCGCCGTGGTCCCGACGGCGACCGCGGGACCGGGCCTCTACGTCGGCTTCGGCGCGATCGCCTCCGACCTGATGATCCTGGTCTTCGCGACCGGGATCGCCCGGGCGAGCTTCGCGGAGAACCGCAGGCCGTGGCTCTGGAGGTTCCTGCACGGCTCCGCCTACCTGGCGTGGCCGGCCGCGATCCTGCACGGGCTCACCGCGGGCCGCCAGCCCGCCGAATGGGTGACCTGGAGTTACGTGGTCTGCCTGACCGCCGTGGGCGCCGCCCTGCTGATCAGGATGATCTCCGCCCTCCAGCCCAGGCAGGTCGTCGTCCGCATCGAGGCGCCGGTGGAACAGCCCGTCGCCGCGGACGTGACCCCGCCCCTCAGCATCGTCGGCCGCGTCCCACGCCGGGAGCGCGAGGAACAGCCCGAGCTTCACCGGATCGGAGGTGTCGGATGATCCCCTATCGAGTCCCCCCTGTGCGGCAACTCGGCCCGGCCCGGCTGACCGCCGGGCTTGAGGACCGCCGCAGGATGGACCTCGCCGCCCACCGGGCCATGCACGGCACGGCGGCGAGCATGAGCGCGGAGGAACTCGCGGCGCTGGCCGACGAGGTCGACCTCCGCGGACGGGGAGGCGCCGCGTTCCCCTTCGCCCGCAAGCTCCGCGCCGTGATGGACAAGCGCTCGGAGAAGGTCGTCCTCGTCAACGCCGCCGAGGGCGAACCGGCGAGCAGCAAGGACACGATGCTGCTCACCCGGACCCCCCACCTGGTGATCGAGGGCGCGTTGCTCGCGGCGGGCGCGATCAACGCCAAGCGGATCGTGATCGCGGCCGTCAAGGGCGGGATGGGCGAGTCCTCGATCGCCGCCGCGGTCGAGGAGCGGGGCGTCGGCGACCGGGTCCGCGTCGTCGGCATCGTCGAACGGTTCATCTCCGGCGAGGGCGGCGCACTGGTCCGTTCGGTGAACGGCCTGGTGGGCGAGCCCCCGGGCCGCAAGGTCAGGGCCGTCGAGAGCGGGGTGAGCGGGCTGCCCACCCTGCTGTCCAACGCCGAGACCTTCGCCCAGCTCGCCGTCCTCGCCACCCTGGGCTCCGAGCGCTACGCCGACGTCGGCACGGCTCGCGAGCCCGGGACGGTCCTGCTCACCGTGGGAGGGTCCGCCAAGGCCCCGGCCGTGGTGGAGGTCGCGACCGGCACGCCGCTGTACGCCGTGCTGGACGCCTGCCAGGCCTCACTCGGCGAGGGCGTGCTGCTCGGCGGGTATCACGGTGGATGGCTCCACCCGGACGCCGCCGTCGTGGCGACCGTCTCCCGGCAGGGCATCACCGACGCGGGCGGGCAGCTCGGGGCCGGCATCATCGTGCCGCTCGGTGCGGAGACCTGCCCGCTGGGTGAGACGGCAAGGGTCGCGAAGTACCTGGCCGAGCAGTCGTCGGGACAGTGCGGGCCGTGCCGGCTCGGGCTCCCGGACGTCGCCCGGTCGATGGCCGAGATCGTGAACGGCTCGGCCGCGGCCCTGGACGAGCTGCGCCACAGGGCCGCGGGGGTCAAGGGAAGGGGTGCGTGCTTCCACCCCGACGGGACGTCCCGGTTCGTGCTGTCGGCGCTGGGCGCCTTCCCCGACGACATCGAGGAGCACATCCTCAACGGCACGTGCGGCCGCCCGGTCCAGGGCATGCTCCCCCTGCCTCCGCAGGAGAACGATCCCGAGGTCCGGCTGACCGTGGACTGGACCCGGTGCCAGGGCCACGGGCTGTGCGCCAAGCTCGCCCCCGACCTCATCCATCTCGACGAGCACGGTTACCCGGTGCTCAGCCGCGAGGCCGTCCCCAACCAGTTCCGCCGGATGGCTCGCAGGACCGTCGAGATGTGCCCCGCCCTGGCCCTGCGAGTCGCCACCGGGTGATCTCCGGCCACGATCGGTCGAGCCGGCCGGTGGGTCTCGACGGGTCGTCTCCACGAAGGGGTGATCTCCGCCCGGAGGCGCCATGGACCGTCGGCCGGGTTCCCGGCACGCGTGAGCCCGAAGGACCTCCACCCCGAAGGCACCGCGGACCGGCGGCCGGGTTCTCGGCGGGTGCGGGCTCGGAGATCCGTTCCCTGACGTGACGCGAATGTGACCAACCGAAGTGGCCTGCCGGCCGTCTCAACGGGCAGCGACACCTGACTCTCGGGGAGAAAAATATGCGGGCCGTTCCGGACAGGCGCACGTTCCTCAGAATCGGAGGCATGACCGCCATGAGCCTGGGTGCCACGGCCTCCCCCGGCGCGCCCGACTGGAACGCGCTGGGACGAGGGCTGGACGGCAAGCTCATCCGTCCTGGCGACGCCGCCTACGACAGCGCCCGCCGGCTGTTCAACCCCGCCTTCGACGGCGTGCGCCCCGCGGGCGTGGCCTACTGCGCCAACCCCTCCGACGTGGCCGAGTGCGTGAACTTCGCCCGCCGGATGAACGTGCCGCTGGCCGTACGCTCCGGCGGGCACTCCTACGCGGGCTGGTCCACCGGGACCGGCCTGGTCGTCGACGTCTCCCGGATGGCCGCGGTGAGCCACGCGTCCGGCCGGGCGACCGTCGGGGCCGGGGCCAAGCTCATCGACGTCTACGACAAGCTGGCTTCCAAAGGGGTCAGCATCCCCGCCGGGACCTGCGCCACGGTCGGGGTGAGCGGGCTGGCGCTGGGCGGCGGGATCGGCGTGGTGTCCAGGAAGTACGGTCTGACCTGTGACGTGCTGGAGTCGGTCCAGCTGGTCACGGCCGACGGCCGGCTGCTGACCTGCGACGCCGATCACAATCCCGATCTGTACTGGGCCTCGCGCGGCGGCGGCGGGGGCAACCTCGGGGTGGCGGTCTCCTTCGGCTTCCGGACCCACCCCACGCGGGAGGTCACCACCTTCTTCCTGCACTGGCCGTGGGCGAAGGCCGCCAAGGCCCTGCGAGCCTGGCAGGCATGGGCGCCCACCGCCCCGGACGCGATGTGGTCCGGCCTGCACCTGAGCCGTGAGAACGGGCTGGACGTGGAGGTCGTCGGGCTCTACCTCGGTGGCAAGGCCGCCTGCGAGCGACTGCTCGACCGGCTGACGGACAAGATCGGCGCGACCTCTTCCTCCTCCGTCCGGCAGACCTCCTACCGCCACGCGATGATGGTCATGGCGGGCTGCGCCACGCTCTCGGTCGCCCAGTGCCACCAGCCCGGATCCCTGCCGGGACAGGCCCGCGGCGGCAAACTGTCCAGGGACGACTCGCGGGCCACGTCGCACATGGCCTACCGCCCGCTGTCCGAGGCCGGCGCCAAGGCCCTCGTCGCCGAGGTCGCCCGGCCCGGCAGCCACACCGTGCTGCTGGACGCCCTGGGCGGCGCCGTCGGACGGGTCCGCCCGGAGGCCACGGCCTTCCCGCACCGGGCCGCCCTCTACAGCGTGCAGTACTACGCCCATCGCGCCGGAGCCGCCACCTGGGCCAGGAAAGCTCACGACGCGATGCGCCCCCACTTCGGCGACCACGCCTACGTGAACTACATCGACCCGGGGCTCAGCGGCTGGCGCACCGCCTACTACGGCGCGAACGCCGCCCGGCTCTCCCAGATCAAGGCCGCCCGCGACCCCGGCCGCCTCTTCCGCCTCCCCCAGGGAATCTGATTCCTGTGTTGCGGCCCCCCATAGGGGTGATCAGTACAGCAGCTGTAGCGAAGTGCCGGTCGAAACAGGGCACCGAACCGTTCGGGGCAGCCCTGCGACTGCGCGATCAAATCGGCGTCGGTGATCTCTGACGGCGCCGGGCCCAGAGTGGGAGCTACCTGGGGGAGCTGACATCGAGACTGGCCCTTCGGCGACTTGGCGTGGACGGGGGTAGTTCGCCGAAGCCCCGATCAGTATTCACGCCACCCGCCCAGTGCTCCTGAGCAACAGGACATCAGTCACCACATGGTTTCCGTTACAGCCTTCGATTAATATAAGGATTCGTTATACCGGCAGTATGAGCTGGGAGATCACGCTGCACACCGAAGTGAACGCCTGGTTTCTCGACATCTGCAAGAACGACCCGATCACTGCGGAGAAGATCGCAGAAGCCCTGGACGAGCTCGCGCTTCAGGGTCCGGAACTCGGCCGCCCGCTGGTCGATCGAATCCACCACTCCCGCGTCCTGCACGACCTCAAAGAGCTACGCCCCCGAGTGCCCGGCGAAGCGGAGATCCGCCTGTTGTTCGTCTTCGATCCCACTCGAGAGGCAATCGTGCTGGTCGCCGGCGACAAGGCCGGAGGATGGAACCGGTGGTACCGCACGGCGATTCCCCTGGCGGAGGAACGTTATGCCGCATACCGCGCCGAGAAGCAGAAGGAGGAACGCTGATGAGCGAGTTCGTGAAGTGGACCAGCACTAAGGCCAAAATCCGCGAGATCGACCCTGACTGGGACTCCCCCGAGCGGGTCGCTGTCCGTGAGGCCAGCCGTGAGCAACTTCGGGCAGAGCTGCGCGGCGCTCAGCTCGCCGAGGCACGCAAGCGCCTGGGCATCACCCAGAAGCTCCTCGCCGAACGCATGGGCGTCACCCAGGCACGCGTGTCTCAGATCGAACACGGCCAGATCGGCGGCCTGGACACCCTACGCTCCTACGTTGTCGCCTTGGGCGGGACACTGGACGTGGTGGCCGACTTCGGAGACCACTCCGTGAAAGTCGCCTGAGCGACTGAGCGATGGCCGGCGGCCATGTTTGTTCGGCGGTTGCCCGTTGCGGCACGCAACGGGCAACCGCACCAGGTCAGACGACCGGGACGAAGTGCGACAGGACCTCGGGGTTGGCCATGGCGTCGAGGTTGGCGGCCTTCTCCGGGGGGACGCCGAGGAGGATCTTGCGGATGGGGACCTCCAGCTTCTTGCCGCTGAGGGTCCGGGGGATGCCGGGAACCTCGATGATCTCGTTCGGCACGTGGCGGGGGGAGAGCGCCTCCCGCAGGTCCCCGCGCAGGCGCGTGATCAGCTCGTCGGTCAGGGCCGAGCCCGGGGCCATGGTGACGTAGAGCAGCAGGCGGCCCTCCTGCCCGAGCTGACCGGTGTCGATCACCAGGCTGTCGGCGATCTCCTCGAAGCGCTCGACCACGCGGTAGAACTCGCTGGTGCCCATCCGGACGCCGCCCCGGTTCAGGGTGGAGTCGGAGCGGCCGTAGATCACGCATCCCCCGTCAGGAAGGAACTTGATCCAGTCGCCGTGCCGCCACACGCCGGGGTAGTCGGCGTAGTAGCTCTCCCGGTAGCGCGAGCCGGCGGGGTCGTTCCAGAACATCACCGGCATCGACGGCATCGGCTGGGTCACCACCAGCTCGCCGACCTCACCGATCACCGGCGTGCCCGAGGGATCGAAGGACTCCACCTTCGCCCCCAGGCAGGCGCAGGGGATCACGCCCGCGCGGACCGGGAGCAGCGGGACGGCGCCGACGAAACCGGTGCACACGTCGGTGCCGCCGGAGAAGGAGCCCAACTGCACGTCCGGCAGCGTCTCGTGCACCCAGGCGAACCCCTCGGGCGGCAGCGGCGAGCCGGTGGAGCCGAGGCCCCGCAGCCTGTCCAGCCCCGAGGGCTTCAGGTCCGCCTTCATGGACGCGATCACGTACGGGGCGCCGGTGCCGAAGTAGGTGACCCCCTCCTCGGCGGCCAGCCGCCACAGCGCGCCGGTCTCCGGGTAGGTGGCCGAACCGTCGTAGAGCAGCACCGTCGAGCCGACGAGCAGACCGCCGATGAGGTAGTTCCACATCATCCAGCCGGTGGTGGTGTACCAGAAGAAGACGTCGTCCTCGCCCAGGTCCTGGTGGAAGGAGAGCGCCTTGAGATGCTCCAGCACGATGCCGCCGTGACCGTGCACGATCGGCTTGGGCAGCCCGGTGGTGCCGGAGGAGTAGACGATCCAGAGCGGATGGTCGAACGGCACCGGCTCGAAGGACAGCGGTCCGCCGGAGGCCCGGAGATCCGCCCAGTCCAGGGTACGGCTGCCGCCTCCGGAGGCCGGACCCTCTCCCCCCGGGTCCTCGCCGGACGTCTTCTCCGTGCCCGGCGCGGAGATCCGTACCCGCGCGACCAGGGTCGGCAGTTTGGCGGCGATCTCCGAGACGACCTGGGCGCGGTCGAACCGCCTGCCGTTGTAGTCGTAGCCGTCCACCGCGATGAGCACCTTCGGCTCGATCTGCGTGAAGCGGTCGATCACGCTCGGCGCGCCGAAGTCCGGGGAGCAGGAGGACCAGACGGCGCCCAGGGAGGCGGTGGCGAGGAAGGCCACCAGCGTCTCGGGGATGTTCGGCGCGTACGCCGCGACCCGGTCACCCTTGCCGACGCCCAGCGCGGCCAGGCCGGCGCGAACCCGCGCGACCTCTCCGGCCAGCTCGCCCAGGGTGAGCGTCCGCCGCCCGCCCGACTCGTCGCGGAACACCACGGCCGGCCGGTCGGGATCGGTGGCGGCCCTGCGCAGCGCGTTGGCCGCGTAGTTCAGCGTCGATCCGGCGAACCACTCGACGTCCGGCATCGTGCCGGAGACGACGGGCCCGTCACCACGCTCACCGACGATCTCGAAGTAGTCCCAGACCGACGTCCAGAACTCGGCCGGGGCATCCACCGACCACCGCCACAGGGACTCGTAGTCACCGGAACGTCCGAGCCACTCCATGTAACGGGTGACCTTGGCGTCCCTCACGACCTCCGGGGTGGGTTCCCAGAGCAGCGCACCTTCCTCAACCATGGCCCCATCCTCTCGGCGGTCAGGCGGAATGTCATCCCCGGGGGTGCACATACCCTCGGGGCGCGCGGTGTGGTTCAGCCACGTAACCGCTCCACGGCGGCCCGCGCGGCGGTGCCGATCACCGCGTCGGCGCGGGGCTGGTTCTGCGCGGTGCCGTACGAGCGGGTGAAGACGGCGACGGCGTAGCGCCCGCCGTCGGGGTACTCCACCACGCCGACCTCGTTCCGGATCGTGGGCAGCGTGCCGGTCTTGCCGCTGACCGCGACGTCGTCGTAGGGGAATCCGGCGGCGAGCCGGTGCGGCCAGACCTGGAGGCCGAGCAGCCTGCGCATCGAGGCGCACGACTCCGGGGAGGCCGCCTCGTCGCGCCAGATCATGCCGAGCAGCCGGGTCATGTCACGCGGGGTGCTCCGGTTCGTGCGTGCCGGGTCGAGCACCCGGAGCCGGGAGATCAGGACGGGGTCGGTGGACATCTCCTCCTCCCCCGCGTCCTCGACCATGCTGGAGAACAGCTCTCGGCAGTCGTGCTCGACCCACGTGCGGTCCAGTCCGAAGGCGGCCAGCATGGTGTTGACCGCCGGCAGGCCGATCCTGTCGAGCACGGCGTCGGCGGCGGTGTTGTCGCTCACCGCGATCATCAGGTAGGTCAGGTCGCGCAGGGACAGCGTCACGTCGTCGGTCATCACCGACACTCCGGTGGACCCGGCAGTGTGGCGATCCGCCATAATCGTGACCCGTTCGGCCGGATCCAGCAGTCTCCGGTCCACCTGCCGGAAGAACTCCACCAGCAGCGCCACCTTGAACACCGAGGCGACGACCACGGACTCGTCGGCGCCGTGGGCGACCTCGGCGCCGGTGTCGAGGTCCACCACATGCAGGAACCCGGTCACCCCGGCCGTGCGGAACAGGCCCTCGATGGCGGTCATGCGAGGAATCCGGAGGCCGGCCTGGCCCGCACCCTCCGTGCCGGCACCGCTTCGTCGTCGGTCATCCCGGCCTTCTCCCTCAGCACTCGTACGGCCACCGTCCCGAAGGCTACGGCAGCGTCCCCGGCCTCCCCCCGCCAGGCGGTCGACACCCGCCAGGCGAGCGGGTTTCCCAGCAACGGCCGCCAGGATAATCCCGGCAGGTCGACCCTGGGCCCGAAGGCGACGGCCGTGCCGGCCAGGACCAGCCCGAGGGTCTGCGCCTCGTGCACCTCGTCCGGGACGAACCCGTGGCGGCGGCACTCGGCGAGGGTCTCCTCGTGCAGTCCCGGTTCGCGGGGGAAGAGGACAAGCTGCTGACCGGCGAGGTCGGCGAGGTGCACCGACGACAGAGCCGCGAGCGGATCGGTCTCGGCCACCACCACGCCGGGGCGCTGGACGAGCACCGGGCCGAAGCTCAGCCCGGGGGCGGTCACCGGGTGGCGTACCACGCCCATGTCCAGGGTGCCGCCGGTGAGCGCGGCGACCTGGTCCGCGCTCCACATCTCGGACGGCGCCGGCCGTACCTCGGGCATGCGTTCCCTGAACCCGGCGATCAGCGCCGCGATCACCGAGGATCCCAGGTCGGGCGGGACTCCGACCCGCAGTACCGTGTTCTCCCCGCGCCCGGCCAGATCGCGCAGCCGGTCCACCCTCGCGACGATCTCGCGGGCCTCGGCCAGCAGCAGCCGCCCCGGTTCGGTGAGCCGGACGTGACGGCTGGAGCGGTCGAACAGCCGCACGCCGAGCTCCTCCTCCAGCCTCCGGATGCGCTGGCTGAGTGGCGGCTGAGCCATGCCGAGCCGGATCGCCGCGTTGCCGAAGTGGAGTTCCTCGGCGACGACGGTGAAGTAGCGCAGGTGCCGCACGAGGTCCATGAGCAGCGACTATACCAATCCGGATATCAACTGTATTTGGATATCAATATTGGACATATAGGTCACCCCTCTGTTCTTCTCGACCGGGAGAGACAAGGGGGACGCATGAAACGCAGACGTCTGGCAGGGGTGGCGGCGCTGATACTGGTTCCGGTCGCCGCGGCCGGCGCGGGGATGTGGGTGCTGCACAGTACGGGGTCGGCCGAGGAGACGGCCCGGGACTTCCTGGCCGCCTGGGGCAGGCAGGACTACCCGGCGATGCGGGCGCTCACGGTCGAGCCGCCGGGCGACTTCGACCGCTGGTACACGCGGTTCCGGACCGACCTGAAGGTGTCGGGGGCCGACTTCGAGGTCACGGGGAGCACGGATTCCAAGGTCGCCTTCCACGCGACGCTGAAGGGGCCGGTGAACTGGTCCTACGACGGCTCGCTGACCCTGGTCGAGCACGACCGGGCCTGGCGGGTGAAGTGGAGCCCCGCGGCCGTTTACCCCCGGCTCAAGCCGGGGCTGAGGATCAAAACCGTGCTGGTCAAGGCCGAGCAGGCGCCGATCCTGGCCGCCGACGGGACCCGGATCGACACCCCGGACGCGCCGGGTTCGGTGCAGCAGCTGGTCGAAGGGCTCAAGGAGCGGTACGGCTCCCGCCTCACCGGTACCTCCTCGGCCCGGGTGGACCTTCTCCAGGGGACTGAGCGGGTCGCCACGCTCGCCACCGCCGGCGCGAAGGCGGGCGAGGAACTGCGGACCACCGTCGACCTGCGAGTCCACCGTGCCGCGGCGAAGGCCCTGGACGCGGTGGACAAGCCCGCCTCCCTGGTCGCGCTCCGGCCCTCGACCGGCGAGATCCTGGCCGTGGTCAACAAACCCGGTGGGTTCAACCGGGCGCTGCTGGGCCAGTATCCGCCGGGTTCCACCTTCAAGGTGGTCACGGCGTCGGCCCTGATCGCCGACGGCATGACCGCCGACGAGAGCGTGCCCTGCCCGGCCGAGCGGAACATCGGCGGCTTCGCCTTCCACAACGCCGGGTTCGAGGACTACGGCACGATCCCGCTGCGCGAGGCGTTCGCGCACTCGTGCAACACCACGTTCGGGCAGCTGAGCGTGGACCGGCTCGGCGGTGAGCGATTGGCCTCCGTGGCCGCCGGCTTCGGGTTCGAGGGACCGGTGGACCCCGGCGTGCCCGCCGTACGGGCGCGGTTCCCCGTCCCGCGGGACGACACCGACCTCGCGTCGGCCTCGATCGGGCAGGGGCGTGTCCTGACGAGCCCGTTGAACATGGCCACCGTCGCCGCGGCGATCGCCGACGGCTCCTGGCGCCCGCCCCGGCTCGTGGACGCGGCCCTGCTGCCTGCGGCCAGGCCGAGGAAGCTGGAACCCGCGGTGGTGCGGGCGTTGCGCACGCTGATGCCCGCGGTGGTGGTGGAGGGCACCGCGAGCGAGGTCTCCTTCCCCTCCGGTACGGCGGGCAAGACCGGAACCGCCGAGTTCGGCTCGGGCAGGCAGCCTCCCTCGCACTCCTGGTTCATCGGCTACCGGGGTGACCTGGCGTTCTCGGTGATCGTGGAAGGCGGAGGCGCCGGCGCCGCGGTGGCCGCGCCCGTCGCCGGCCGCTTCCTCACCGCCCTCGCCGGCCCCTGACCACGGCGGGCGTCCCCGTGCGTCCGGCGTCGAGGAGATCCTCCGCACGAGGGCGGACGTCAGTCCGACCCGCGCGGGAACTCCGAGCACCGGAAGGACTCGATCCGGCTCTCGCCCGCCCATCGGATGGTGACCGTGACCGCGTCGGGGTCGATGTTCGTCCGCGCGGCCAGAGCGCTCGCGGCCGTACAGGTGAGCTGGCCCATCCACAGTGCCGGACGGGGCGAGACCGATGGCGGCACCGTACGGGGCGAGACCGAGGTCTGCGCCGGTGCGGGTGCGGGCGCCGAGACCTCCGACGGCCTGGGCGACGGCCTGGGCGCGGGCAGCGAGATGCGGACCTTCGCCTGGCCCGAGGTGACCTTGATCGGCGTCTCCACGTGGGGCCGAAGCTCACTGCGGAGCCCTCGTGCCCGTTCGGCGGCACTGGGCCCGTTCATCAGCAGGGTGAGCGTCTCCTCCAGCGGGGGCCACGGAACGGGACGGATCGCGGCCTGCAACCGCGCGCCCGACACAAAATAGAGCCGGGTGCTGGGACGGAACCCGGCGGCGGGATCGCCTCCGTCCCTGACGCCCGTCGGGGTGATGCCGCAACCGGCCGCCAGCGACGTGAGCGCCAGCGCGAACACCACCAGCGCCCGGCCCGCGCGAGCGATCGTCATCCGGCCTCCCCGTCCCCGTGCGGTCCGCCGGATTCCGGGTCCCGGGACGGCCCACCGGCCTCCACCTCCCGGGACGCTCCCCCGGCCCGTGCGCGGCGAGGCAGGAAGAGCGTGAACACCGCTCCCGCGCCCTCCCGGTTGGCCACCTCGATCGAGCCGCCGTGCAGGCGCGCGTTCTCGCGGGCGATGGCCAGGCCGAGACCGCTCCCCTCCGACCGCACCCGTGCCGCGTCGGCCTTGGAGAACCGGTCGAAGACGTACGGAAGGATCCGCGGATCCACCCCCTCGCCCTCGTCCTGGACCTCGATGACCACGACCTCCGCCTCCGCCCGCAGCCGTACGGTGACCGGGGGCGCGCCGTGGTCGAGCGCGTTGCCCACGAGATTGGCCATGATCACGTCGAAGCGGCGGGGGTCCAGCAGGATTCGGATGCCCGGGGGGAGGTCCAGGCCGGCACGGCCGGTCCAGCCCCGGGTGCGCAGGCAGGCGCGGATCGCGTCCGCCGCGTCGACCTCGTTCAGCATGAGCGTCGCCGCTCCGGCGTCGAACCGTGAGATCTCCATGAGGTCCTCGACGAGCCTCACCAGCCGGCCCACTTCGAGGTTCATCAGGCGGGCGGCCTTTCCCAGGTCGCTTTCGAGGCGACCGGCCTCCTCCTCGAACATGTCGGCCATCACCAGGATGGACGCCAGCGGAGTGCGCAGTTCGTGGGACACGTCGGCGACGAAGCGGCGGGCCTTGACCTCCATGTCGCGCAACTCGGACACGTTGCTCTCCAGGGCCGCGGCCGTGGCGTTGAAGGTCTTCACCAGCCTGGCCAGCTCGTCGCCGCCGCTCACCTTCAGGCGCGTGTCCAGCTCACCCGTGCCGAGCCTGCGTGCGGCCCGGTCGAGATCGCGCACCGGGCGCAGCACGCCCCCCGCCGCCACGAGGGCGAGGACCACGGCCAGCGCCACGACGGGGATCGCCCCGTTCTGGGCCGCCGTCACCAGCGCGGCCTCGTCTCCCTCCTCCTTGCTGAGGGAGGCCACCAGATAGACCTCCACCCCGGACGGAGCCGCCTGCTCGCCCAGCATCACCGGCGTGCCGACCACGAGGTACGGGGTGCCGGACCTGATGACGCGCTGGTAGAACAGGCGGTTCCGCTCGACGACCGTACGGCGCAGCGCGGGGGTGATCGGGCCGAGGTCGTCCCCCGAGGCGACCAGCCCCGAGTCGCGGTAGGCGGCGGCGCCGGTCGCCTCCAGGAACGAGGGCGCGACGCCGTTGGCGAGCTGTTGCAGGGCCGCGCGGTCCGGAGGATGCTGCATGTTCTCGGTGAGGGTGGCGACGCGCAGCCGGAACTCGTTGACGACCGACCCCTCCGTACGCGTCAGCATGAGGTCGCGCGCCTGGCGATAGATCAGCCCGGCGGCGGTCAGGGCGCTGAGCCCGGCCAGGAGCACGCAGACGATCACCAGCCGGGCCCTCAGCCCGCGCACCCAGATCGGAAGTCGCGGCCTCCATCTTCCGGGCCGCCCCCCGCCGTCGGCGTCGGGGACCGTCCGATCACCGCGCGTCATGTCGCCTCGCACCGCGAACGGTTCACAGGGGCCCGAACCGGTACCCGAACCCGCGCACGGTCTGGATGTACCGAGGTTTGGACGGGACGTCTTCGATCTTCGTCCGCAACCGCTGCACGCACGCGTCCACCAGCCGGGAGTCACCCAGGAAGTCGAGCTCCCAGACCGACTCCAGGAGCTGCTGGCGGCTGAACACCTGGCGGTGGGCCGCCGACAGCTCCAGCAGCAGCCGCAGCTCCATCGGCGGCAGCGTGATCGGGACCCCGGCCTTGGACACGGTGAGCGCGCCGCGGTCGATCGTCAGGTCGCCGTGGACCTCCGGCCCGCTCTCGGCCTCGGCCTCGGCCGCCGGTCCCCCGCGCCGCAGCACCGCGCGGATCCGCGCCTCCAGCACGCGTGGCCGGACCGGCTTGATCACGTAGTCGTCGGCCCCCGCCTCAAGACCGCTGACGACGTCGAGGTCGTCGCCGCGGGCGGTGAGCATGACGATGGGCGTGGGGCCCCCGGCCCGGATCCGGCGGCACACCTCGAATCCATCGATTCCGGGAAGCATCAGGTCGAGCACCACGATGTCCGCGGGGGCGGCGAGCAGTCGCCTCAGCCCGTCCTCACCGGTCCGCGCGACGTCGACCTCGTGCCCGTGCCTGCTGAGCGACAGGCGCAACCCCTCCCGTACGGACGGATCATCCTCGATCAGCATCACTCTGGCCACCATTCGAGTATCCGCTGCGGCCACACCATTTCCTGACGAGCGGGACATTCATTACATGCTCATGACATTCCGGTCATGGCCGGCGGACATTCCCCTGTCAGCGTCGGGGTCGTTCCCGACCGATGACTTCTGTGTCCGGCGCGCATCGCCGAACCGTTCCCGCGATGCCGTCACTGAGGAGAATGTATGCGGTTCATCCGTACCGCCCTGACCGCGACGGCGCTCGGCTTCGCCGTGCTCGCCATGGCCGGACCGGCCATGGCGGACGACACGAAGCCCGCCCCCGCGCAGGCCGTGAGCAAGCCCAGTCCGGTCCCCTCCCCCGCCGGGTCCAGCCGCCCCGCACCGGCGCCGGCTCCCACGGAGGCCGCCCCGGTACCGGCCGTGGACGTGCCCAGGGGCGCGCCGGAGACCGGCGGCGGTCCCGGCGACAGTGTTCTGGTGCCGCTGGGCGGCGTCCTTCTCGGCGCGGGGGCCGGGATGGGCGTTCTGGTGATGCGCCGCCGCGCGGGCGCCCGGGCCTGACATGCCCGGAGTACGACTCGGCAGCCGTCACGCCCTGGGCGTGGCGGCCGCCGCCGCTCTGACCGGCGCGGTGTTCGTGGGCTGCGGGCTCCTGCCTCGGGAGGGCCCGCCGGCCCCGCCGCCCGCGACCGCGCAGGGTGTGGCGGGGGCCGCCCGGACGGACCCTCCCCCGGCGACCCGTTCCGGTCCGGCTCGTTCCGGCGCCGACGACGGCGCCCGCTCCCGTTCCTCTTCCACCCGTTCCGGTTCGGCCGGTCCCGTTCTCGCGCGGTCGGAGCCGCGCCACCTGGACATATCGAAGATCGGCGTCCATGTTCCCCTCGGCCGGCTCGGTCTCAACGCCGACGGCACCGTTCAGGTCCCGCCGGTCGAGCGGCCCGAGGAGGCGGGCTGGTACTCGCGCGGGGTGACCCCCGGAGAGCGCGGGGCAGCGGTGATCCTCGGGCACGTCGACGGCGGGGGACGCAGAGGCGTCTTCTACGATCTCGGGCGCATGCGCGACGGGGACGTCATCTCCGTCGGCCGGGCGGACGGCTCGGCCGCCGTGTTCGTGGTCGAGTCGGTCGAGTCGGTGGCCAAGAGCGACTTCCCCTCCCAGCGCGTGTACGGCCCGCTCGACCACGCCGGCCTGCGCCTGGTGACCTGCGGCGGCACGTTCGACGAGCGGACCGGCCACTACACGGACAACGTCATCGTCTACGCCCGCCTTGTCCGGGAGGCTCCGCCCGGGAACCCGTGATCCCGCCCTCCGCCCCGCGACCTGCCCATCACCCCGGCACGCCGCTCCGGCCGCCTCTGACGCCTCCGCCCCGACGCGGCCGGAGCCGAACGACAACGGAGCGACGCCCTTCCGGGCGTCGCTCCGAATGTCCGAGGACGGTCTCCACCGCCGAGGCCCTCCGGAATATCCGTCGGGCCTCTTCGCTCGTACAGACTTCTCATATATCTCAAAGGCCTATCGCGAAACGGTGATCAAGCCGACCGCATGGGTCACAACGGTCATCTGACGTTGTCCCGGCTGATGAGACCCGCGCCGCCTCGGCTACGGCGATGGTTGCTTCCCGGGCCGTCACCGGCGACGATCACCGATTGCGCGGCGGCCACGGCGACGTGCGGGACGTTCCCCGCCTGCACGGCCGCCTCTGCGGTAACACTCGGAACCACGATGAGAGCGGCGGCCAGCGCCCCTGCTCCTGTCCATGTCCATATCCGTGCGATGAAACGCATGATGCTCTCTCCCTGTAGGACGCACACCCGGCTCCCGGCACCGTGGCGTCGTCGCGCGACGTCACGGACGAGGTCGGAGTGTTTGTCGAGGATCAAGTGGTCGAGCCCGACGGTCAACCGTGCCGCCGATGTCTTCTGCTCGGATCGGAGCCGGGCACGGGTTCCGCGGTCGCCGACTCGAAGGCGTACTCGCTCTCCTGCGACGTGGCCGCTCGTGGGCCTACCGGCGGATGGCTCGACTACGTCAAGCATCGCGTCCAAGGGACCCCGATGTCACCACCGCTAGCGCGAATCCGTGCCCCTGGCAGGCTGGAGGCCCGGCATACCTGCTAGCTGCAACGCCCGTTCCGGCCCCGGCCGGTTCCGGCGCCCTGGCGGCCAGGCGCCGGCGTCCTCGGATCCGGCTGCGGCTGCGGCGCCTCGCACGGCCGCACGCCCTACATGGCCTATACGGCCTTGCGGGCCGAGGAGGTGAGCCCGGCCACGGCGGCGACGACCTCCGACGCGTTGGACAGGTCGGGCAGGACCACGTCGGCGCCCGCCTCGTGGAGTTCGGCCGGAAGGGAACGCCCGGAGGCGACCCCGATCATCGCGGCCCCGGCGATCCTGGCGGCCTGGACGTCTCTGGCCGAGTCTCCGATCATGACGGTGTTGCCGCCGTCGAAGGTCCCGCCGTACTTCTGCCTGGCCCGGCCCTGCGCGACCTGGAGAAGGGTGGCCTTGGGGTAGACCTCCTCGCCGTAGCCGCCGATCTCGAAGTCCACGTGCTTGTCGAGGCCGAAGGCGGTCAGCTTGTGCACGGCGTTGCTCCTGATCGTGCCGGTGAGCACCGACTGGACCACACCGTCGAGTCTCGCCACGGCCTTCAGCGCGTCCCGGGCCCCGGCCATCATGCGCCCGTCCTTGGCCAGCCGCTTGCGGCGGGCGGCGAAGGCCTCGGCCAGCGCGTCCAGGAACCTCGGGAGGTGGTCGTCGTCGGCGACGACCCCGTTGATGGCGAGCATCTCGAAGACGATCTCGGAGTCCGGACGGCCGTTGTGCTGGCTCAGCTTGACCAGGGGGCGGCCGGTGACCTTGTGAAAGGCTTCCGCGTACGCGTCACGGGCGACGATGGACACGTCGACCAGCGTGAGATCGATGTTCCAGAGAACGAGGCGGTTAATCGTGGCCTCCCGGAATGGGTGCGGATGCCCAGATTAGAGCCACGATTGTCCCCATTGTTGTTGTATGCGGGATCGGTACGGAATCGGCGGGCCTCAGGCGTGATCGATCGCGTTCGCGAGGGTGTCGACGACCGGGACGCCGAACGCCTCCAGGTCGACCCGGCTGGTCATGCCGCCGGTGTAGAGCACCGCCCGCGCCCCGACATGCTGCGCGGCGAGCGCGTCGTCCACGCTGTCGCCGATCACGAGGACGTCGGACGGGTCCACGCCGAGCGCCGCGATATGGGCCACCATCGATTCGGCCTTGTGCCCGCCGGAGGGAACGGGCAGCCCGTCGGACGCGCTGCGCAGCCCGTCGATCCGGGTGAAGTGCCGGTCGATGCCGAGCTCGGCGATCTTGACCACCAGGCGATCGTGCATCCACATGGACAGCAGTGACTGCCTGCCGCCCGCTCTTTCCCAGCTCTGCAACGTGGAGAGCGCGTCCGCCGCGAGACCGCACTCCAGCATCAGCCGGTGGTAGTTCTCGTGGAAGCCCAGGTCGAGCCTCTCCCACTCGCCCTCGAAGAGCGAGCGGCCGAGCATGCGCTCGTAGGCCTTCCAGATCGGGCGCGTGTAGACCGCCCGGAAGCCGTCGGCGTCGTAGGAGCCCAGCCCGTAGGGCTCGAACACCGCGTTCGTCGCCCCGACAACTGCGTCAATGTCGTGAAAAAGTGTGCCGTTCCAGTCCCAAATAATGTGTCTCATATTGCCTCCAAGCGTAACCAAGCGCAGAGAATCACCGCAAAGGGGATAAAGCGACCGGCAATGCCGGTCGCGGAGGCTGCCGGGTCTTCCGGCGGGTCTCTCAGCCGACCAGGTCGGGAATCTCCTGCGTGGCGTACCACAGGAGATCGTTCGCCTCGGCGCCGTCCACGACGAAGCGGGCGTCGTCGTCACCGCGGTCGGCCGCGGGCAGCGCGGCGATGGCGGCCTCGGTGTCGGCGACCGCCGACAGGTCGTCCACGTGAACCGCGGCGACCTCCGTCAGCGGCACGGCCGCCGCGAGCCGTACCCGGGCGCGTTCTTCCAGGTCGGCGCCCACGCTCACGTCGCCGTCCGGCACGTCGACCGCGACGACCACCCGGCGCGCGGCCACGTCCAGCCCGTCGGCCCGATCGGCGGCGAGCATCCGCAGGGACGCCCTGGCCGCCTCGGTCAGGGCGACGTACTCCAACTCCTCGGTGTCACCCGAGGCGTACCACTCGGTCAACGCGGGGGTCACCGCGTAGCCGGTCAACGGGGCCGGGCCGAGCTCCCCCACGGTGACCACACGGGCCAGCGCCGGGAGCGTACACGGCAGGTAGACGCGCATCCATGCCCTCGATCTATTCCTTCGACCTCGGCGCCGGTTCGGCGCCGATCACGCATCGAGTGTGCCAGTCCCGGCGACCCGGTCGCGAGCTCAGGGCCGCGAAGCCACGCGAACTCGAGGCCGCGAAGACCACGCGAACCGGCCCGTGTGCGGCCACCGGCGGGGAGCCCCCGGCACGGGTCCCTCAGGACGCCCCCGGCCGGCGGGAACTCCCCCCACCTCTCAAGGGAGCGCCCTCGGCTCAAGGGAGCGCCCTCGGCGCGAGGGGAACCGCGAGGAGGCTCCAGGGAAGGTCAGCGCAGGGGGACGCCGAGGAGCGTCTCCAGCTCGGCGATGGTCGGCTCGGGGTCGCGGTGGTGCACGCCGACGATGCCGAGTCGCCGGGCGGCCACGATGTTGGCCTCGATGTCGTCGACGAACACGCACTCCTGCCCGGCCAGGCCGATCTTGCCGAGCGCGTGCTCGAAGATCCTCGGCTCCGGCTTACGCATGCCGATCTCACCGGAGATGACGATCTCGTCGAAGAAGTCCTCCCAGTCCTCCCGGGGATACTCGTTCGCCCAGGAGTTGGACAGCAGGCAGGTCCGCATCCCGGCGGCGCGTGCCTCGCGGAGCATGGCGTACATCGGCTCGACCCGCCGGAACCCGGCGAACATCCTGTTCAGCAGCCCCTCGGCGACCGGCTGCACGCCGTCCATCGTGATCAGCTGGGCGGCCAGCCTCCGCTCGAAGTCGAATCCGGAGATCTCTCCCCGCTCCAGCGCGTGGATCATGTTCTCGCCGTTGGCGGAGCCCTCGTAGGCGTGCGCGATGAGATCGCGCATCACATCGCGGTAGTGAGCGGCATCGAGCCGCTCGGCGACGATCCATTCCGCGATCGAATCGGACAGACCGGTGGTGAGCACGCCACCCCAGTCGATGAGCACACCCTTGAGCATCTCGTCTCCTCGCCTGAATCCGTTCCCGGCTTCGAATCGGCTCGGCTCCCCACTGGAACCCGTTCCGAGCCCTGGGGCATCTCACCTTCCCGTTCGAGCCCGTTCCGGGCCGTGGGCCGACCATTCCCACTGAAACCCGTTCCAGATTAGGCATAGCCGGTGAACAACCGGAAAAGGGGTGGTGCCAAACTGGCCGTCATGGACTTCGCGCTCAGCCACAAGGCGGAGGAATACCTCGCCAACCTGACCGATTTCATGGTTTCCCACGTTTATCCGGCGGAGCCGGTCTATCACGCCTGGCGGCTCGCCAAGGGCCACGACAACCACGACCTGCCACCGGTCGTGGAGGAACTCAAGGCGGAGGCGCGCTCGCGCGGCCTGTGGAACCTGTTCCTGCCCGCCGAGTCGGACCTGTCGGTGCTCGACTACGCCAGTCTGGCCGAGGTCACCGGCCGCTCCGTCGACCTCGCCCCCGAGGCGCTGAACTGCGCGGCCCCCGACACCGGGAACATGGAGGTCCTGCACATGTTCGGCTCGCCCGAACAGCGGGATCGCTGGCTGAAGCCCCTGCTCGCCGGGGAGATCCGCTCGGCGTTCGCGATGACGGAGCCCGCCGTGGCCTCCAGCGACGCCACCAACATCGCCACCTCCATCACCCGTGACGGCTCCGAATACGTGATCAACGGCCGCAAGTGGTTCATCACCGGCATGGCCGACCCACGCTGCGAGATCCTGATCGTGATGGGCAAGAGCAACCCGGACGCGCCTTCCCACCGCCAGCAGTCGATGATCCTGGTCCCGGTGGACACCCCGGGCGTGGAGGTCGTCCGGCATCTGCCGCTCTTCGGTTACCAGGAGCAGCACGGTCATTCCGAGATCGTCTTCACCGACGTCCGGGTGCCCGCCGCCAACCTGATCGCGGAGGAGGGCGACGGCTTCCGCGTCGCCCAGGCCCGCCTCGGACCCGGCCGGATCCATCACTGCATGCGTGCCATCGGCATGGCCGAACGCGCCCTGGAGCTGATGTGCGCCCGCGCCGCCAACCGGGTGGCCTTCGGCCAGACCCTCGCCCAGCAGGGCGTCGTCCAGCAGCAGATCGCCGAGTCGCGCCTGGCCATCGACCAGGCCCGGCTGCTCACCCTGAAGGCCGCCTGGATGATCGACACCGTGGGCGCCAAGGCCGCCGCCTCCGAGATCTCCGCCATCAAGGTCGTCGCACCCCGGATGGCCTGCGAGGTCATCGACCGGGCGATCCAGGTTCACGGCGGCATGGGGGTCTCCGACGACGTCCCGCTCGCCATGATGTACGCCCAGGCCCGCGCGATGCGCATCTTCGACGGCCCCGACGAGGTCCACATCCGTACGGTGGCCCGCCGCGAGCTCAAGCCCTACCTCTCCTAGCCGTCCGGGGCCCGGCCCGTCAGCACGCGGACGGGCCGGGCCGCCTTCGGGTGTCCGGCCCGTACGGCTGCCGGGGCGGCGGCCGTACGGGACTCAGCGCGCTCGTGTGGCGATGAGCTGGGCGACCTTGCGGTGCTCGGCGGAGCGCAGCACCCGCTCGGCCCTGGCCGGATCGGCGACCGGGGGCTTTCCCAGCAGGCCGCGGGCGGCCTTCAACGTCAGCAGCCGCCGGACGGACTGATCGAGTCGCTCATCGGAGATCTTCCCGGACTTCACCGCGGTCAGCACCGCCTGGTAGGCCTCGGGGTAGTCCGGCGGCATCAGCAGCAGGTCCACCCCAGCCTGGATGGCCCGCACGGCGATTTCCCCGTCGCTGTACTTCTTGCGCACGGCCGCCATGTCCAGCGCGTCGGTCGAGACGACCCCGTCGAACCCGAGCTTTTCACGGAGCAGCCCGGTCAGGATCGGCTTGGACAGCGTGGCCGGGTCACCCGACGGGTCGAGCTTGGGCATGACGACGTGTGCGCTCATGATCGCGTCTACGCCCTTGGCGATGGCCGCGGCGAACGGCGGGGCGTCCAGCTTGTTCCACTGGGAGCGGGAGTGCTGGATCACCGGCAGGCCGGTGTGGCTGTCCACGTTGGTGTCGCCGTGGCCGGGGAAGTGCTTGGCCGTGGCGGCGACCCCGGCGTCGTGGAAGCCGCTGACCGCGGCGCCGACCATCGACGCGACCTTCTGCGGGTTCGCGCCGTACGCCCGGGGGCCGATCACCGGGTTCTTCGGGTTGATGTTCACGTCGGCGACCGGGGCGAAGTCGAGGTTGATGCCGAGGGCGCGCAGTTCGGTGCCCGTCACCTTGGCCGCCTTGCGGGCCAGCGAGAGGTCGCCGGTGGCGCCGATGGTCGAGGCGCCGGGGATGTCGGTGACCAGCGGCGAGAGCCGGGAGACCTGACCGTTCTCCTGGTCGGCGCCGATCAGGAGCGGGAGCTCCGACGACGCCTTCTGCAGCCCGTTGGTCAGCGTGACGATCTGCTTGACGTTCTTGACGTTGTCCGCCCAGGGGAACAGGATCACCCCGCCCGGCCGGTACTTCGCGATCATCTTGGCCGGCGTGCCCACGCCGTACCGCGCCTGGTTCTCCCCCGAGACCGTGTCGGACGCCGGGCCGTACAGCACGGGCATGAAGAGCTGCCCGACCTTCTCCTCCATGCTCAGCCCCGCGAGCGCCTCCTCCACCGCGCCTTTGCCCCCGGGAGGCTTGGACGTCACGGGGGCCGCGGAACTCTCGGGGTCCGCGGAACTCTCGGGCGCCGCCGAACCGTCGCCTTCGGGGACGTCACCCACCTCGCCACCCGGCTCTCCGCCCGCGGCCGGGACGGGGGCCCGGGCCGCCGTCCCCTGTCCGGCGCAACCGGCCATCACCGCCACCGCCGCCACGATCACTGCAAGACCAGTCGTACGCATGCACCGAGCCATGCCCCACACGCTATCCGCGCGGCGGACCCGATGCCCCGGTCTTCACCGTGACGTTCGGCTCACATCAACCGGATCGGGCAGACGGGACACTCGGCTCAGAGCGCCAGACCCGCCAGACCGGGCAGGTGGGAACGGGCCGCGGCGCGCGCCTCCTGCGGGGAGACCGCGGCCCGCGCGGCCTGCGCGGCGAGCAGACACTGATCCAGGGCGTGGCGCGACAGCGCGGCCCGTACGGCGGGCAGCGCGGGAGCGGCCATCGACAGCGAGGTGACGCCGAGCCCGACCAGCACGCAGGCGAGGGCCGGGTCGCCCGCGGCCTCGCCGCACACCCCGCAGGGCTTGCCGCGCCCGGCGGCCCCCGCCGCGGCCAGCGCGATCAGGTCGAGCAGGGCCGGCTGCCAGGCGTCCTGCAGCATGGTCAGCGCTCCCAGCCGGCGGTCGGCGGCGAAGGTGTACTGGGCCAGGTCGTTGGTGCCGATGGAGAAGAAGTCCGCTTCGGCGGCCAGGTCGGAGGCGCGCAGGGCGGCCGACGGGATCTCGATCATCACGCCCGCCGACGGCAGCCCCGCGTCACCGCAGGCGGCCACGAACCAGGCGGCCTCCTCGGCGGTGGCCACCATCGGCGCCATCACCTGGAGCTTGGCCGACGACCGCGCCGCGGCCCTGGCCAGGGCACCGAGCTGCTCATTCATGATTTCAGGATTTGTCCTGAAAAGTCGTGATCCGCGTTCGCCCAGGGCGGGGTTCGCCTCCTCCCCCCGCGGCGGCAGGAAGGCGAGTGGCTTGTCCGCTCCCGCGTCGAGGGTCCGCACGACCACCCGGCCGCCGGGGAAGGCGTTCAGCACCTCCAGGTAGGCGCTCTCCTGCTCCTGTCCCGAGGGTGCCGTGGCCCGGTCGAGGAAGAGGAACTCGGTCCGGTAGAGCCCGATCCCCTCCGCGCCGTGTTCGAGCGCGGCGGCCACGTCGCGCGGCCCGCCGATGTTGGCCAGCAGCGGCACCGCGTGCCCGTCGGAGGTCGTCCCCGGGCCGGTGGCGGCGGCCAGCACGGCCTTCCTCGCCGCGGCGGCGTTCGTCGTCTCGGCCACCTCGTCATCGGACGGCGCGAGCCGTACGAGACCTGAGGACCCGTCCACCAGCACCGGCGCGCCCTGCTCGATCGAGAGGGCCCCCGGGCAGGCCACGACGGCCGGCACGCCCATCGCACGAGCGAGGATCGCGGTATGGCTGGTCGGCCCGCCCTGCTCGGTGACGAAGGCCGCCACCACGTCCGCCGACAGCGTCGCGGTGTCGGCGGGCGCCAGGTCGCGGGCGACGAGAACGTACGGCCGCTCGGCGTGGTCGGGCACGCCCGGCATCCGCAGGCCTTCGAGCACCGCGACGGCACGGTCCCTGACGTCGTCCAGGTCGGCGACGCGCGCGCCGAGGTACCCCCCGGCCCCGGCGAGCATCTCCCGATATCCACCGAACGCCTCGTAGACCGCGCGGGCGGCGGTGACGCCCGCGTCGTCGATCAGCACGGCCACCTCGACGGCCAGGCCTGGGTCGCGCGCCATCATGGCCTGGGCGTTCAGGATCTCCCGAGCCTCGCCGCCCGCCCGGATCCCCCGTTCCTCCAGGTCGGCGGCGACCTGCTCCAGCGCCCGCGTCGCCCTGTCCCGTTCCGCCCCGGCGTCCCCGCCGTGGCGGGCGCCGGGCGCGGGCACGGGATCGGCGTGGACGGCGAGGACGTAAGCGGGGCCGAACCCGATCCCCGGGCTCACGCCTACCCCCGTAAGCGTGTTCACGGCGCGGACGCTATGTCGGCGAGTTGATCCAAGAGGTCGTCGGCCCCCTCACCCTCGGCCCTGATCACCACGCTGTCGCCCTCCCTGACGTCGAGCGCCAGGACCGCGAGAATGCTCTTGGCGTTCACCGGCTGACCGCTGCCCTTCGCGATGGTGACGTCCAGCGCCGCCTTGGCCGCGGCCTGCACGAATGTCGCGGCGGGACGGGCGTGCAGACCGACCTCGGCCTTGACGATGACTTGGCGCTCGGCCACGTGCTCCTCCTGCGAAGATCTGCCGGGCGGTCTAGACCGCCGGGCTCATTGGGTGTTCGGCAGGGGCCACTCGACCCCTGTCAGGTCCGCGACCACGAGATCGGCCTCGGTCAGTTCGGTGCCCGCGTGTGTTGTCGCCACGCCCACGCACGCCATACCTGCCGCCTTGGCCGCCGTGATACCGGCGATTGAGTCCTCAAAAACTACACAATGTGCCGGCTCAATCAGGAAACGGGCCGCGGCCAGCAGGAAGCCCTCCGGGTCCGGCTTCCCCACGACCACGTCCTCGGCGGACACGATCGTCCTGATCAGATCCCGGATCCCGACCTGGGTGAGCCGTTCCTCCGCCCAGTCCCGGGAGGCGGAGGTGACGACCGCGATCGGCGAGCCGTACGCGGAGACCTTGCGGACCAGATCCGCGGCGCCCGGCACCGGCACGACGTCGGGCAGGCCGGGACGGTCATGGAAGGAGAAGACCTCGGCGATCAGATCGGCGACCCGCTTTCCGGGGAAGAGGTGCGCCCTCTCGGTCAGGACGTCCCGCCCGCGCCGTCCCATGAAACCGCGCAGCACGATGTCGTCGTGCTCGACCCCGTGACTGTCGAGCAGCATCGCCCACATCGCCAGACTCCGCCGCTCACTGTTGATGAGCGTTCCGTCGAGATCGAAGAGCGCCGCCTTCATGGTCGCACCAGCTTCCAGTCCTCGCCGCTCTCGGCGGTACGTCCGGTTTCACCGTGTCTCGGAGCCCTCACCGGGCCACGGCGCCGGGTCCGGCGCCCACCCACCGTACCCACCTCGGAAGTCCCGCCGAGCAGGAGGGCCGTCCTTTGGCCCGGTCCCTTCCCGCCTCCCCGCCGCCTCGAAACGCCCGCCCCGAAAGGCCTTCCGGTTCACGCCCACTCGAAGAGTTCGTCCCCCGCCTTCACCACGCCCTCGGCCACCCCGACCACCGTTCCCGCGACCGCGTCCAGCGCCACGACCGGGCAGACCGGCGAACGCCCGCCCGCCTCGATCACGGCGGGATCCCAGGCCACCACGGGCTGGCCCGCGCGCACCCGGTCCCCCTCGGCCGCGAGCAGTTCGAAGCCCTCGCCCTTGAGCTGCACCGTGTCGATACCCAGATGGACGAGGACCCCCCGGCCGTCATCGCCGACGACGACGAACGCGTGCGGATGCAGCTTGACGATCGTGCCCGTGATGGGGGAGATCGCCCGGCCCGGCCCCCTGTCCGGTTCGATCGCCATCCCGGGCCCGACCAGACCTTCCGAGAACACCGGGTCGGGCACCGACCTGAGCTCCATGGCCGCCCCCGCCACCGGAGCCAGAACTGTGGTCATCGCACCCCCTTGGCATGTCCCCGCCCCCCCGGCCGTCCCCGTCCCCGGCCGTCCCCGCCCGTGCGGGCGGGGCGCCCGTCCCGCTCAGCGGATGCCGATGATGTCCTCGATGTCGCTGGCGATCGTGTCCGCCTCGGGGCCGACCACCACCTGGACGACGTTGCCCGCGGCCATCACACCGTGCGCCCCGGCCGCCTTGAGGGCCGTCTGATCGACCTTGGAGGCGTCGCGAACCTCGGTGCGGAGCCGGGTGATGCACGGTTCGATCTCGATGATGTTCTTCGCACCACCGAGTCCAGCGATGAGCGCGTCAGCGTCAGCCGCCATGTCGGCCTCCAGTCGTAATCGGTCATGGTCGCAGGGCCACGACCAGGCTAAACGACGCCGTGCGATCAGTCGGTCTGCGTCACCTTGTTGAGACCTCGGGGCGCGTCGGGGTCGATGCCCAGCCTGCGCGCGAGGGCCTCGGTCAGCAGTTGCCCCGGGACGATGAGGCCCAGCGGGGCGACCCACTCGGGGAGGTCCGGACCGTTCAGCGCGGCGGTGGAGACCCCGGAGAGAGCCGGGCCGCCGCCGATGGTGAAGGCGGAGGCGCCCGCGCCGGTGACCCGCTCGGCGAGCGCCACGGTGCCGGCCAGGGTCGGGCCCTCACCGGCCGCGACCAGGATGGCCGGGGTGTCCTCGTCGACCACGGCGATCGGGCCGTGCAGCAGGTCGGCGTACGACAGGCCCATGGCGTGCAGGTAACACGCCTCCTTGAGCTTGAGCGCGACTTCGAGCGCGGTGGAGAAGGCCAGGCCACGACCGGAGACCACGACGCCCGGCTTGTCCGCCAGTCCCTCGACGATCGCGTCCAGGTCGCCGGGGTTCGCGATCAGCTTCTCGACGGCGTCCGGCACGCGCTGCAGGTCGTCGGCGTCGACGTCCGCGCCCAGGCCGAGGCCGAGCACGGCCAGGGCGGCGAGCTGGGTCGTGTAGGTCTTGGTGGCCGGAACGGCCTTCTCCTCCCCCGCGAGCGTGCACAGGGCGAGGTCCGCGACCTGGGCCAGAGGACTCTGCTCCCCGCCGTTCGTGATCGCCACGGTCCTGGCTCCGCAGTCCTTGGCCCAGGCGAGGGTCTCGACGATCTCCTCGGTCTTGCCCGACTGGGAGAGCGCGACGGCCAGCACTCCGTCGAGGTCCAGCCTGCGCCGGTACGTCGTGGCGATGGACGGGGCGGCGAGTGTGGACAGGCGGCCTGTGTGGGCCTCGGCCAGGTAACGGCCGTAGACTGCGGCGTTGTCGGAGGTGCCACGGGCGATGAACAACAACTGGCGAGTCTGTCCCGCGAGCCGCTCCACCTCCCCGACCCTGGGAAGAAGGGCGTCCAGCGTGGCTCGCAACGCAGCAGGCTGCTCGGCGATCTCGCTGCGCATCTTGGTCGTCATCTGGGCTCATCCTTTGGTTGGAACAGACGAGACCGGGCCGTTATCGATCTGTCGTCGGTCCGTACATTGACACTCTTTTCCGGCCTGTGGTCTAGTCCGGACTAGACCAGTACGAACCATAACTCATCAGTACATCTCAGATCGAGAGGAGAGGATCCCGTGGCTCAGATCGACCCGGACAGTCCGGTGCCGAAGTATTTCCAGCTTCGGGAGATCCTGCTCGACCTCATCGAGAGCAACGAGCTGACGATCGGCGCGGCGATCCCGTCCGAGCGCGAACTCTGCCAGCGCTTCGGCCTCTCCCGCATGACGGTACGGCAGGCGGTCGACCACCTGGTCTCCGAGGGAAGGCTGCAACGCGTCGCGGGCAAGGGCACCTTCGTGGCCCGCCCCAAGATAGAGATGGCCCTGCGGCTGACCTCCTTCAGCGACGAGATGCGCGCCCGGGGCATGGAGCCCGGCTCCCGCGACCTGGACCGCCGGGTGGTCAGGGCCAGCGCGCACCTCGCCAGGGAACTCGGGATCCAGCCCGGAGACGAGGTGCACTTCATCGAACGGCTGCGGACCGCGGCCGACGAGCCCATGTGCATCGAACGGGCCCACATCCCCGTGTCCCTCGCGCCCGACCTCGACACCCACGATCTGACGGGCCGTTCCCTCTACGCCCTGCTGGAGACCCGCTACGGCCTGGTCCTCGACGCGGGCGAGCTCACCATCGACGGCGGCGTCGCCGATCCCGGCGACGCCGACCTGCTGAAGCTGGCCCGCGGCGGAGCCGTGCTGCTGCTCCAGCGACGTTCCTTCGCCGGAGGCGTCTGCGCGGAACTCGGGGTCTCCACCTACCGCGCCGACCGCTACCAGCTCCGTACGATTCTGGAGATACCGGCCCGCCGCACCTGACCTCGCCCCACCCCTCTCCTCCTTCGAAGGCACCGGACCTCCTTCGAAAGCACCGGACCCTCCCCGCCCACCGAAGGCACCTGACCTCCTCCCTCCCCCACCCACTGGAGGAAAGTCCGATGAGTCCCCTCTCAGCGGACGCGGGTCTTCCCGCCGCGTCCCCGTCCGGATCCGCCCTGATGGGCGTGCTCCAGCGTCTGGGACGCTCCCTCATGCTGCCGATCGCGGTCCTGCCCGCCGCGGGCCTGCTGCTCCGGCTCGGCCAGGACGATCTCGTGGGCCGGACCGACAACGCCCTGCTCGACAATGTGGCCCACGTTCTCGGCACGGCGGGAGGCACGCTCTTCGACAACCTTCCCATCCTGTTCGCGATCGGGGTGGCCATCGGGTTCGCCCGCAAGGCCGACGGCTCCACGGCGCTCGCCGCGCTCGCCGGCTACCTGGTCTTCCACGCCGTCAGCATGACCATGTTCTTCAACCTGTTCGACGACAGACTGAAGAAGTCGATCACCACGGAGGTGTTCGACAGGGCCCACCCGGGTGTCCCCGACGTGGTGCTCAACCTCGGGGCGCAGAATCCGACGCGGGTGCTCGGCGGCATCGTCATGGGTCTCGTCTCCGCGATGCTCTGGCAGCGGTTCTACCGCACCAAACTGCCGACCTGGCTGGCCTTCTTCAGCGGCCGCCGCCTCGTGCCGATCCTCACCGCCTTCGCCGGGCTGGTCCTCGGCGTGTTCTTCGGCTTCGTCTGGCCGATCCTCGGTGGCTGGCTCCGCGCCTTCGGCACCTGGCTCGCCGAGAACAGCGTCGCCGGCGCCGGAATCTACGGCATGGTCAACCGCGCGCTGCTCCCGCTGGGCCTGCACCACATCGTCAACAACGTGATCTGGACCCAGGTGCCCGAGTGCGTGGTCGACGGCAAGCAGCTCGCCGGCGACCTGGTCTGCTTCAACCACGGCGCCGTGGGCTACGGCGGTTTCGAGGCGGGCCTGTACCCGGTCCTCATGTTCGGCCTGCCCGCCGCGGCGATCGCCATCTGGCGGGCCGCGCCTCCGCACCGCCGTACCGCGGTCGGCTCGATCATGATCTCCGCCGCGCTCACCGCCTTCCTCACCGGGATCACCGAGCCGATCGAGTTCGCCTTCATCTTCGTCGCCCCGGTCCTGTTCGTGGTCCACATCGTCCTGACCGGCGTCTCTCTCGCGATCGCCTCCGCCCTGGGCGCCAAGCTCGCCTTCAGCTTCTCCTCGGGGCTGATCGACCTCGTCCTGTACGGCACCGCCCCCAACGCCCGGGGCGTTCCGATCATCATCGTGATGGGCCTGATCTACGCGGTGATCTACTACGCCGGGTTCAGCTTCCTGATCCGGAAGCTGAACATCATGACCCCCGGCCGGGAGCCCGAGCCCGACGCCGAGTCCGGCGAGCCCGCCCCCACGACACCCGTCAAGCCCCCGGCCTGAGCCACCCGCCGTCGCCCTCGTGACGGCCGTGACCCGAATGTCTCGTACGGTTCGCACCCGCCCGCCGCCCCGCCGCCCCGTGTCCTTGTGCGGCCGTCACGCCGGGTGATAGACACCATCCACCCCCCGCGTCTGGCGGCTACGTGGGGGTCCCGAGATGAGCACGACAGCGGCAGGACGCGGCCCGTCCGCGTGGTCGCGGGTCTTCGGGGTGCTCCAGCGCGTCGGGCGCTCCCTGATGATGCCGATCGCGGTGCTGCCCGCCGCCGGGCTCCTGCTCAGACTGGGCCAGGAGGACCTGCTCGGCCGGACGGGCGACCCCTTCCTCGACCAGGTGGCGAGCGTCTTCGCCGCCGCGGGCGGCGCCCTGTTCGACAACCTGCCGCTGCTGTTCGCGATCGGCGTCGCGATCGGGTTCGCCCGCAGGTCCGACGGCTCCACCGCGCTCGCCGCGCTGGTCGGCTACCTGGTCTTCGACCGGGTGGCCAGGACCCTGTTCTTCACCGCCCCGGCCGGATCGGCGGTCTACCGGAAGGTCGCGCTGACCGTCGTCGGCCCCGGCGGGCACCCCGTTCCCCACCTCGACCTCGGCACGCAGAACCCCACGGGGGTCCTGGGGGGCATCGTCATCGGCCTCGTCGCCGCCCTGCTATGGGAGCGCTACCACCGGATCAGGCTTCCCTCCTGGCTCGCCTTCTTCGGCGGCCGCAGGTTCGTCCCGATCGTCACCGCCGTCGTCGCGCTGCTCCTCGGCGTGGTCCTCGGGCTGGTCTGGCGGCCGATCGGAGACTGGCTGGTCACGGTGGGCGACTGGCTCTCCCTCCACGGCACCGTGGGCGCCGGCGTCTACGGCATGGCCAACCGCCTGCTCATCCCGATCGGCCTGCACCACTTTTTGAACACCATCGTCTGGTTCACCCTCCCGGGGTGCAGGGCCGGTGCCGACGGTGCCATCAGGGACGCCGCGGGCGACCTGAACTGCTACTTCGCGGGCCAGGACGGCGCCGGCGTCTTCATGACCGGCTTCTTCCCCGTGATGATGTTCGGCCTGCTCGGCGCCGCCGTCGCGATATGGCGGGCCGCCCCGCCGCACAGGCGCGCGGCCGTCGGCGGCCTCATGCTCTCGGCCGGTCTCACCTCCTTCGTCACCGGCATCACCGAGCCGATCGAGTTCGCCTTCATCTTCGTGGCGCCCGTGCTGCTGGCGGTGCACGCCCTGCTCACCGGGCTGTCGATGGCGCTGATGGCGGAGTTGGGGGCCCGGCTGGGGTTCACCTTCTCCGGGGGTGCCGTCGACCTGCTGCTCAACGCGGGCAAGTCCAACACCCACGGACTCGGTCTGATCATCGGCTTCGGGCTGGTCTACCTCGTCGTCTACTACCTGGTGTTCGCGATCCTGATCAGGAAGCTGAACCTGGCCACCCCCGGCCGCGAGCCCGAGGAGACCGACGCCCCCGCACCGCCCACCGGCCCGCGGGAGCGAGCCGGGCAGGCGGGGAAAGCCGGGCAGGCGGGGAAACCGTCCGGGGCCCGGCCGGAGAACGACCCGGACTCCGGGCCGCCCGGCTCCTGAGCGACGTTTCGGCCGTCCGCCGGAGATCACATCTCAGACCGGAACCCGTTTCCCTCCGGACGCGAACCGCTCCAACCCGAGGTCACCTTCTCCACCCAACCGGGCGAAACGACCGGGAATCCGAGGAAGTTGGCGGGCGACGTATCTGGACAGGGGACCGGAAACTCCTAGAAGTGTCAATTTCGCCGACCACAACAGGAGTTGCCATGCCATCCTCTCCACGGCCGGTACCGCTCCCCCGGATCGCGCCGTTCCCCTCCGCCGAGCCGCCCTACGACGACGAGCGACCGGCCAGAGACATTCCGGCCGCCCCGCCCTATATCCAGGGGACCCTCGCGCTCGCCCTCGAACCCGAGCCGAGCGAGCCGCAGGGCCGGCGGCCGTTGATCTGGGGGCCGCCGGGCTCCGTCCCCGACGAGCGGCGGCTACGGGCCCTCGCGCAGGCCGTCGCCGAAGTTCTGTCCGGCAGGCGCCCGCCTTCGAGCGTCTCCTGCCATCTGACCACCCGAGCCCACGCCGAGCTGGTCCGGAGCGGGAAGATCATCAACTCCGTACGACCGCTGCGGGCCGGCAGGCTCCACATCTCCCAGCCCGAGGACGGAGTGGTGGAGATGTGCGTCCTGGTGCACTCCGACGACCGCTCGCGGGTGCTGGCGCTGAGGTTGGAGCGCCGGGGGGTGCAGTGGCTGTGCACCGACGTCGAGACGACACCCGACCGCACACCGCACCGGGCCTGACCCGGCCGCGCGCCGTACCGGGTCTGACCCGACCGTGCGCCACCCCGGGCCTGATCCGGCCACGTGCCGCACCGGGATCGCACCGCGCCGGCCCTCGGGCCGAGTCGCCCCGGCCAGGTGCCGTACCGGACAGGCCGCCGGATGCAAGGCCCCGGGAAAGGCCGAAAGGCCCGCACGTCGTGCGGGCCCTTCGGTCGGTGATCAGACCTCGACGTGCTTGGGGTCGCCGTGGCAGCGCTTGTACTTCTTGCCCGAGCCGCAGGGGCACGGGGCGTTGCGCTCGACGTTGCCGTACGCGTCGCGCTCGGCCTTGGTGCTCACCCGGGTGTGCTCCACCTCGCCGCTCTCACCGGGCGCGGTGTACTGCAGCTCGGAGGGACGCTCCGGGCCGCGCAGACCGCGAGCGATGATCGAACGGGCCTCCCTGATCGACGCGTCCTCATTGGCGTGATCGTGGTCGTGGTCGTGATCGTGGTCGTGCTCCTCGACGATCGGGTTGCTCTGCACCTCGACCTCGAGGTTGAACAGATAGCCGACCGACTCCTCCTTGATGCCCTCAAGCATCTGGGAGAACATGTCGAAGCCCTCACGCTGGTATTCGATCAGCGGGTCGCGCTGCGCCATCGCCCGCAGGCCGATGCCCTCCTGGAGATAGTCCATCTCGTAGAGGTGCTCGCGCCACTTGCGGTCCAGGACCGACAGGATGACCCTGCGCTCCAGCTCGCGCATGGCCTCCGCGCCGAGCTCCTCCTCGCGATGGTCGTAGGCGGCCATCGCGTCGGCCTTCACCCGCTCGGAGAGCAGCTCGGCGGTGAGCTCCTCACGGCTGCCGGCCTCCTCGACGAGCCCGTCGGCGGTGAGGGTGATCGGGTAGAGGAGGCCGAGTGCCTTCCACAGCTTGTCGAGGTCCCACTCCTCGGCGAAGCCCTCGGCGGTGGCGCCCGCGACGTACTCGTCGATCACGTCGTTGATGAAGCCGCGGATCTGCTCGTGCAGGTCCGCGCCCTCCAGCACCCGGCGACGCTCGGCGTAGATCACCTTGCGCTGGCGGTTCATGACCTCGTCGTACTTCAGAACGTTCTTGCGGATCTCGAAGTTCTGCTGCTCGACCTGGTGCTGGGCGGAGGCGATGGCCTTGGAGACGATGCCCGACTCGATCGGGACGTCGTCCGGGATGTTCAGGCGCGTCATGATCATCTCGACCCTGGCCGAGTTGAACAGGCGCATGAGGTCGTCTTCGAGCGAGAGGTAGAAACGCGACTCGCCCGGGTCACCCTGACGGCCGGACCGGCCGCGGAGCTGGTTGTCGATGCGCCGCGACTCGTGCCGCTCGGTGCCCAGGACGTAGAGGCCGCCGAGCTCGGTGACCTCGTCGTGCTCGGCCTGCACCGCGTCCCGGGCCTTCTCCAGCGCCTCGCCCCACGCCTTGTCGTACTCGTCCGGGGTCTCGACCGGGTCAAGGCCCCGGCTGCGCAGCTCCAGGTCGGCACGGAAGTCGGAGTTGCCGCCGAGCATGATGTCGGTGCCTCGACCGGCCATGTTGGTGGCCACGGTGACCGCGTGCTTGCGGCCCGCCTCGGCGATGATCGCCGCCTCACGCGCGTGGTTCTTGGCGTTGAGGACCTCGTGCTTGATGCCCCGGCGCTTGAGCTCCTTGGACAGGCGCTCGGACTTCGCCACGCTCGTGGTGCCGATCAGGACCGGCTGACCCCTGTCGTAGCGCTCCTTGATGTCCTCGGCGACCGCCTGGAACTTGGCGTCCTCGCTCTTGTAGACCACGTCGGCCTGGTCCTTGCGGATCATCGGCATGTTGGTCGGGATCGGGACGACGCCCAGCTTGTAGGTCTGGTGGAACTCGTTGGCCTCGGTGGCCGCCGTACCGGTCATGCCGGAGAGCGTCTCGTAGAGGCGGAAGTAGTTCTGGAGCGTGATCGTGGCGAGGGTCTGGTTCTCGTCCTTGATCTTGACGGTTTCCTTCGCCTCGATGGCCTGGTGCATGCCCTCGTTGTAGCGGCGCCCGTGCAGGACTCGACCGGTGAACTCGTCGACGATCAGGACCTCGCCCTCGACGACGATGTAGTCCTTGTCCTTCTTGTAGAGCTCCTTGGCCTTCAACGCGTTGTTGAGGTAGCCGACCAGGTGCGTGTGCTCGGGCTTGTAGAGGTTGTCGATGCCGAGCCAGTCTTCGACCTTCTCCACACCCGACTCGAAGATGCCGACGGTGCGCTTCTTCTCGTCGACGACGTAGTCGCCGGTGTTCTCCTCGCCGTCCTTGCCCTCGGTGCCCCTGCGGAGCCGGGGAACGATCTTGGCGAACTCGGAGTACCACTTGCCGGACTGCTCGCCGGGGCCGGAGATGATCAGCGGCGTCCTGGCCTCGTCGATGAGGATCGAGTCGACCTCGTCGACGACGGCGAAGTGGTGGCCGCGCTGGACGCACTCCTCCAGCGACCAGGCCATGTTGTCGCGCAGGTAGTCGAAGCCGAACTCGTTGTTCGTGCCGTAGGTGATGTCCGCGTTGTACTGCTTGCGGCGCTCGTCGGGCGGCATGTTCGCCAGGATCACGCCGACTTCGAGACCGAGGAAGCGGTGGATGCGGCCCATCTCGTCGCCGTCACGCTTGGCCAGGTAGTCGTTGGTCGTGATGACGTGGACGCCGTTGCCGGCGAGGGCGTTGAGGTAGGTGGGCAACGTACAGGTGAGGGTCTTGCCCTCACCGGTGCGCATCTCGGAGATGTTGCCCATGTGCAGGTTGGCCCCACCCATGATCTGCACGTCGTAGGGGCGCTTGCTCAGCACGCGCCGGGAGGCCTCGCGAACGGTGGCGAAGGCTTCGGGAAGCAGGTCGTCGAGAGACTCGCCATCGGCGTACCGCTGCTTGTATTCGGCGGTGAGCGCGCGGAGTTCGGCGTCGGTCAGGCTCGTGAAGTCGTCTTCAATGGAGTTGACCTGGTCGGCGATCCGCTTGAGCTTACGCAGAAGCTTGCCTTCGCCTGCGCGAAGAATCTTATCGAGAAAGGCTGGCACTTTAGGTAAAGCTCCTCGCAGGTCTTCCACGGCCGGACGGGCCCGGTTGAGGACGAGACATGGTTCTCCGCTGCCATCGTAGGCGGTTCCGCCACCAGACACAGCCACCCTGAAAGACGCTCATGCCGTCCATAGAGTTCCTTGCCCTCTTCTTTGAGAGAGTACGGGCAGATTCATAGGGTATGTCTGCCTTATCACACCCGCGATGAAATCGACACGCGGGCGCGTCGCGGTGCCGAGGAGGAGACGCCGTCGTGGCGGACGACACGCGTGACGACACACACCGGAACGGTCATGGAGGCAGCGCCTCGTCCTGGTTGGCGGTGACCGTGATCCTCCTGGGCTTCACCATCGGAGGGGTCGCCCTCTGCCTGGGCCCCAACTGGTTCCTGCTCTGGATGGGCGTGATCGTCTCCGCCCTGGGCGGAATCCTCCTCGTGGCCTTCCGGGTCTTCCACGACGTCGTCCTCGAAGCCCCCCGGGCGCCGCATGGCTCCCGGGAAAAAGGCATACTCCGCTAACCCTCATCCGGACAGCCGGAACCCGCTCCGGCACACCGGCATAGCGCTTTCGTCGGTGTGCCGCGTTAGCCTCGGCGTCATGCAGATGTTCTGTTTCCCCCTGAGGCTGCCATGACGCTCGCCCTCTCCGCCGACGAGGCCCGCCGCATCGTCCTGCGCGCCCAGGGGTTCCTGGGCGCCGAGGCCCGCCGAGGCGGCTCGCCCGGGATCCTGCGCCGCCTGGGCGCCGTCCAGCTCGACACGATCTCCGTCCTGGCCCGCTCCCACGAGCTCGTCGCGTACGCCCGCCTCGGCGCCGTCGGCAGGGAGAAAGTCGAGCGAACATACTGGGACGACCCGGCCAACGCCTTCGAATACTGGTGTCACGCCGCCTGCATCCTGCCGATCGACGACTGGCCCCTGTACGCCTTCAGACGCAGGAGTTTCCGCGCCAGGAAATATCGCTGGCACGAACTGCCCGACAGCGTCGACAAGGTGCTGAACCAGGTCCGCGAGAGCGGCCCCATCACCACCGCCGACCTCGGCGGCGCCAAGAAGGGCGGCCTCTGGTGGGACTGGTCCGACGCGAAGATCGCCATCGAGTGGCTGCTGGACACCGGCGACGTCGTCTGCACCCGCCGCGTCGGCTGGCGCCGTGTCTACGATCTGGCCGAGCGCGCGGTCCCCGGGCACCTCCTGGCCGAAGAACTCTCCGACGCCGAGTGCGTCGTCCGCCTCGCCCGGATCGCCGGACGTGCCCTCGGCGTGGCCACCCGCGCCGACCTCGTCGACTTCCTCCGGCTGAGGGCCCCCCACGCTCTCCTGCTCGACCGGTGCCTGCTGGAGGGCGCGGCCGGGCTCGTCCCCGTCCAGGTCGCCGGGTGGCCCGACCGCGGGGCCACCGCCTGGGCCGACCCCTCCGCGCTGGAAACCGAGCCCCGGGGCCGTCATCGCACGACCCTGCTCTCCCCGTTCGACTCCCTGGTCTGGGACCGCGCCCGCACCGCCCGCGTGTTCGGGTTCAACCACCGCCTTGAGGCGTACGTCCCCAAGGCGAAACGCGTCCACGGCTACTTCACCATGCCGGTCCTGGCCGGAGGCCGGCTGATCGGCAGGGTCGATCCGGCTCGCGAGGGCTCCACCCTGGTCGCCCGCCAGGTCAGCCTTGAGGCCGGCGTCAACCGGCGCAAGGGTGCCGAGTCACTGGCCGACGCCCTCTGGGAGGCCGCCGGGTGGGTCGGCTGTGACGCCGTCCGCGTCGAGCGGGTGGACCCCGACCTGTCGGTGCCGCTGCACGACGCTCTGGCCCGCTGATCCCGGGCCCCGGGTGCGGTGGCCGGGAGGGCCACCGCACCGGGCCGGTCAGGTGATCTCGAGCATTCGCTCGCGGACCGCGTAGACGACCGCTTCCATCCGGGAGTGGAGCTGAAGCTTGTCCAGGATGTTGCGGACGTGGTTCTTCACGGTGTTCTCGGAGATGAACAACTGCTTGGCGATCTCGCGGTTGTTCATTCCCTTGGCAACCAGGCGGAGCACCTCCATCTCCCGCTCGGTCAAGCGGGGGACGGGAAGTTGCGGAGGCCTCTCGGCCTCCTTGCGACTCATGTTCGCGAACTCGGTGATGAGTTTGGCGGCCATCGCCGGGTTGATCAGCGACTGTCCTTCGTGAACACCGCGCACCGCCTGGGGGACCTCGTCGAGCTGAACGTTCTTCAGCAGGTAGCCGGTGGCACCCGCCTTGATCGCCTCGAAGAGGTCTTCCTCCTCGTCGCTCACCGTCAGCATTATGATCCGCGTGCTCGGCACCGAGGCCTTGATCTCGCGTGTGGCCTCGATACCGCTCCTGCGGGGCATCCGGACGTCCATGAGCATGACATCGGGGGTGAGGCGGTCGGCGAGCTCGACCGCTTCCTGACCGTCGCTCGCCTCGCCGACCACCTCGATGTCCGCCTCCGCCGCCAGCGCCATTTCCAGACTGCGGCGGATCAACGCATGATCGTCAACGATCAGTACGCGAATGGGGTCACCGCGTCCGGTGGAGCCGGTTGCATCGTCGGGTTCCGTCACGCCTCCTCCTCGGGGGGCCAGAGCCGGTGGACCGCCATGATTACACGGGTTTCATGGTCCGCGGGTTGGTCGGAGAGGATCTACGAACGTTTCCGTCAAGGTTCGACGAGTCGCAATACGCCGTAGTTATAGCCTTGTCGTAGATATACGACACTTGGCTGTCCGCTCTCCTTGTCACGGAACAAGTAGAAGTCGTGCCCGACGAGTTCCATCTCAAGGAGCGCCTGATCGATCGTGATCGGATCGGCTTCGTGGAACTTCTCCCTGATCATCAACGGCCCGTCGCCGTCCATCTGGATCGGGATGATCGTCTTGTCGACCGGGAGGTCCGTGTCGACCTCCGAATCCGCCTGGGACGCGGTGCGGGGCAGAGGGGCAGAGGCCTCGAAGGACTCCGCCAGCGCGGTGGCCGTCAGTTCGGCGACCGACGGGGGGCAGTGGTTGCCGTGATGGACCTTCCGCCGGTCGGCGAGGCGGCGGAGCCGGCCCTCCAGCTTTCCGAGCGCTATGTCAAGGGCCGCGAAACGATCGTCGGCCGAGGCTTCCGCCCGCACGGCGGGCCCTCGTGAGTGGATGGTGAGTTCGACCCGTTCGCGCTGGTCGACGATGCGCGGATTGCTTTCCTTGGATACCTCCACGTCAACGCGAATGAGCTTATGGTCCAAACGCTCGATCCTGGCCAGCTTGGTGTTCACGTGGTCTCGGAATCGGTCACTCACTCCGGTGTGCCGACCCTTGACGATGATCTCCATGCACAGCCCCCCTTCGAATCTCGACGGTGGTACTAACGACACCCGCTCGGCCGACCTGGTCTTCGTCCCCACATCCGCCTGCTGAGGGTTTCGCAGCTCTTTGCCACTACATGCCCTTCTCTTCTGGCAAGGAACATCTGGCTCCCTGGGAAGGCAGGACTTACCTCTAAGCCGCACCGTGATCGAGCGACAAAAAGTCGTCTTACGTGGACCGTTTGGCCTGCGGCTGGCATCGGCTAGCCAGGCCGGCTCCCTTACGGGAGTCGGTCCGGCGCAACCACGGACCCGAGCGGGTGCCATGGCTCAGACGCTATCCGTATCCAGGCCGAATGTCAGCCTGGAGGGCGGCCAAAGGATCACTTTGTGTAATTCTTCGCGGAGCCGCCGGGAGCCGAAGGTAGATACTTCGCCAGCCTCGCGCCCATACCCGAGGGTCTCTCGCGTCCGCTGAACAGCCGCGAGTCCGTGATCGAGACAGGAAGTTGTGTCTCCGCGGTGAGGTCGGTCACGTACGTGACGGTCACTCTCCGTCACGATCTCTTATTTGATCTCTCCGGCGTGTCGCGGCGACGGTGGCGGCGAGGGCGACCGGCACCCCCGCCTCGCGGAGCGCCCTGGCGGCCTCGGCGAGCGTCGCGCCGGTGGTGACGATGTCGTCGACCAGCACGATCGGCCCTGAGACGCTTCTGTGATCCAATACAGGCCCGTTACGACCGGACGCCACCGTGAACGCCCAGGACAGGTTCGCGGCCCTCTGGGGCGAGCTCAGCCCCGCCTGGTCGGCGACCCGGCGGCGTTGGACGAGCGGCCTCTCCACGGTCGCCGGCCAACCGGCCGCGCGAAGACATCCGGCCGCCAGGTCCGCGAGCCGGGTCACCGGATCGTGCCCTCGGCGGCGCAGGGCCGAGCGGGCGCTGGGCACCGGCACGAGCGTGACCGGCCGCTCGCCCGCCGCGGCGGCGACCGCCAGGGCCAGCGCCCCGGCCAGCGGACGGACGAGAGCCGTACGGCCGCGCTCCTTGTAGGCGATGATCGCCCGGCGCGTGGCCCCCACGTACTCGGCCGCCGACCAGCACTCGGGGAGGCCGGGCGGGGAGGGCACGGGCGTCCGGCGCGCGGGCTCTCCGTGCAGCTCCGCCGTACAGCGGGGGCAGACGAGGGCGCCGGGTGCGTCGCATCCGGCGCAGCGAGGCGGCAGGACCAGGTCGAGCAGAGCGGTCGGCACGCGTCCCAAGCTGTCAGACCCCACCGACAGAAAGCCCGGTCCAGGAGCGTGCCGGCGGCGCGGGAGAGACGTCCGGCCCGTCGGAGGTCCCGGAGGGGAGACTCAGCCCAGGGGGTAGGCCGGGTCGGTCGGGCCGTTCTCCACGAAGTCCGACTTTCCGGCCTCGTCCTTGACCAGGGCCTCCCATTTGGCGGAGGTCCAGTTCCAGTAGAGGATCTGCGACTTGCCGTTGTCCTCCTTCGCGCCGGCCAGCAGCGTGCCGTCCAGTGCGGTGATGCTCCCGATCCGGGGGTCGGAGGGCAGTTGCTTGGCCGCCGAGACGACCGAGGCCTCCAGCAGCACGGACTTGTCGGTGAGCATGTAGAGGCTCTTGCCGTCCTTCCAGGCGATGTCCTCGATCGTCTGGTTGCCCTGTATCTGGTTGCCCAGCACCACGGGCTGGAGGTTGTCGATGCGCGTCGCGCTCCCCTGGCCGATGACCGTGCCGATCAGGACCCGCTCCTCCGTCCCGTCCCTCACGACCACCGCGACGTGCACGCCGTCCCGCGCGACCTTGAGCAACTCGACGTAGAGCGTGTCCAGATCGGGGGCCGTGACCCGGTACTGCTGCCTGTTGTCGCTGTCGTGCCGGATCACCCTGGAGGTGTGGTCGTTGGGCCGGTCCACCGTCCACAGGGTGTTGTAACGGTCCCAGGACGGCGGCGTGAGGGACACGCCCGTGGTCCACTCCTTCCACTCGCCGCCCGGGGCGATCGGCGCGACGGAGATGCTCTTGCCGTCCTTCGAGAGCGCCGCCACCTGCCTCAACGCCTGACCGCTGATCGCGGGACGCGTGCGGGTTTCGTCCTTCTCCCCCGCCCTGCCCGGCACCGCCTGCCCGATCTTCTCCTTGGGCAGCAGCAGCCGCAGGCCGCCGTCGACCAGGTAGTACGGGGCGGCGTCGCGAGGGGTCATCCAGGGATCGAAGACCGACTGCTCCTGCGCGTCGATCCGGAGCGGGGCGTCGGAGTAGTAGGACTCGCCGTTCACCTCGACCTCGAAGCCCCACCCGCCCTTGGTGAGCCCGGAGAGCGTCCCGGCGAGCTGGGCGGCCATCGGGTCGACGAGATCGGGGGCCACCCGCTTGTTCAGGTTGATGATGACGCGGTTGTTCTCGGTGGTGACGTCGATGAGCCTGGTGCCCGGCTCGAAGGCGGTCTTCACCGCGCCCCGGAGCAGGCTGCTCGGCCCCTTGAGCAGTCGCTCGACCGCCGTCTTGGCGAAGTTCGAGGCGGGGTCGATCGGCACCCGGACCTGGTCGATCACCAGGCCCTTCCACTGGGAGTCCAGGAAGTACAGGTCCACGGAGAGGTAGCCGTGGTCGACGTCGGACTCCGACAGCAGCAGCTCTTTGGGCGCCTCGCTGATCCGCCACCCGTTCGGCTGCTTGACGAGGCTGAAGGGTTCGCTCAGGGTGCCGCCACTCGGCTGGTACCGGCCGTCCTGATCGATGTACGCCGTGATGGAGCCCTTGAACGTGACCCTGGTCTTGCCTTCCCGGGCGGGCGGGATCTTCTCGTACTCGCCCGTCCCGTAGACCATCACACGGTCCTGCGGATTCCACTGCTTGGCGAAGTCGTCGGTGAGGTACTGACGCGCGACCTCACGTCCGAGGTCGTCCGGGCTCGCCATCGCGGCCCGGAAGCCGGTGACGATGTCCTCCGGCGACCAGCCGTCCTTCGGCGGCGTGGCGATGACCCGCGAGTACGGGTCACCCAGCGGATTGCCCTTGCGCACGTCTTCGAAGGTGATGGGCTTGTTTCCCGTGGGGATGACCGAGCAGGCCGTTCCGGCCCAGGCCAGCACGACGATCAGGCTCACCGTTCCCACTCCGCGCCCGAACCTAGTCCACATCGCGTCCCCCGTCGGCCAGCGCCGGCAACAGCATCGGCGTCATGTGCCCCCGCCAGGTCCGCCGCATCTCCACCTCCGGCGGGACCAGCGGCAGCGGCGACCCCCTCAGCGCGGTCCCGGACACCCGGGGCAGCGAGAGCCGGAACTGCGACCCCTCCCCCGGCACTCCCCACGCCTGCAGCCAGCCGCCGTGCAGGATCGCGTCCTCGCGGGAGATCGCCAGCCCCAGCCCGGTGCCGCCGATGGTCCGCGCGCGGGACGGGTCGGCTCGCCAGAACCGGTCGAAGACCATGTTCTCCTCTCCCGGTTTCAGCCCCACCCCGTGATCGCGTACGGCCACCGCCACCGCGTCCCTGTCGGCGCCGACCGAGACGACGACCTCGCGGCCCTCGCCGTGCTCTATCGCGTTGAACAGCAGGTTGCGCAGGATGCGCTCGACCCGGCGGCTGTCCATCTCCGCCATGCAGGGCTCGCTCGGCAGGCGCAGGTCGAAGCGGGTGGAGTGACGCTCGGCCAGCGCCTCGGAGTCGGCGACCGCGCGGAGCACCACGTCCCTGACGTCCACGGAGTCGACGTCCAGGTCGGCCGCGCCCGCGTCGTAGCGGCTGATCTCCAGCAGGTCGGCGAGCATCGACTCGAAGCGGTTCAGCTGGTTCTGCATCAGCTCGGCGGACCTGGCCGCCATCGGGTCGAAGTCCTCGCGGGCGTCGTAGAGGAGGTCGGCCGCCATCCGCACGGTCGTCAAGGGGGTGCGCAGCTCGTGCGACACGTCCGAGACGAACTGCCGCTGGACCTGGGAGAGCTCCTCAAGCTGGTGGATCTTCAACGCCAGGTTGGCGGCCATCTCGTTGAAGGAGGTGGCCAGCCGCGCCAGGTCGTCCTCGCCCCGGACCTTCAGCCGCTCGTCCAGGCGCCCGGCGGCCAGCCGCTCGGCGGCCTGCCGGGTCAGCCGTACCGGTGTGACCACCTGGCGGGTGACCAGCGAGGCGATCGCGGCCAGCAGCAGCACCAGGCCGGCGCCGACGGCGGTGAGCTTCTGCTGGACGGAGGAGAGGGTCTGCTCCTCCTTGTCCAGCGGGACGAGGTGGTAGATCTCGTAGGAGTCGTCGAGTCCGGTCTCCCCGGTGTCGAGGCGGGTTCCGATGATCATGCCCTGCACCGGTTCGGACTGCCCCTTGTAGTAGAGGCGGTCGTACCAGATGCTGTCCTCCCCGGCCGGTTTCTTGAACAGCTCCTCGCGCTGCTTCTCCGGGATGCTGATCGGATCGATCTCCGGAGTGGCCTGGAACTCCCCCGGCCGGTTCTCGTTACGGATGATCACCGAGTACCGGCTGGCGGATCCCGCGCGCTGCGCGAGCGCGCGGGTGGCCTGGCCGAGCGGGCTGTCCCCGCCCGTCTGGAGCGCCTCACCGGAGTCGTCGGGCTGGTCGGCCGCGTCGGCGTCGGGCCGGGTCAGATATCCCAGCACCGTGTTCCTGTCGGACTGCGCCTCGCTCTTCGCCGACAGCTCCCTGGTCTCCAGAGTGGTCGAGATGATCTGCTGCATGAGGAAGACGCCGAGCACGGCCACCACCGCGATGGAGATGACCATCGTGCTGGTGACCACGCGGAGTTGCAGGGAGCGCCGCCAGATCCGGCGCGCGCCTCCCGCCATGCGGCGAGCCCGCCGACGGACACCCCGCGCCACCTGGCGCAGGGTGCGACGTCGGCGTTTCTTCGACGGGGAGGGCATGTCGGATCCGCAACGAGCCGCGCGGGCCTAGGCCGGACCGGCCTTGTAGCCCACTCCGCGGACCGTCACGACGATCTCGGGGTGCTCGGGGTCTTTCTCGATCTTGGCGCGAAGCCGCTGGACGTGCACGTTGACCAGGCGGGTGTCGGCCGCGTGGCGGTAACCCCACACCTGCTCCAGCAGGACCTCACGGGTGAAGACCTGCCGCGGCTTGCGGGCGAGGGCGACCAGCAGGTCGAACTCGAGCGGGGTGAGGTTTATGGTCTCCTCCTCCCGCTTGACCGAGTGCCCGGCGACGTCGATGGTGATGTCGCCGATCTGCAGGATCTCCGGAGTCGGCTCGTCGGTGCGGCGCAGCCGCGCGCGGACGCGGGCCACGAGCTCCTTGGGCTTGAACGGCTTGACGATGTAGTCGTCGGCCCCGGACTCCAGTCCGAGCACCACATCGATCGTGTCGCTCTTGGCGGTCAGCATGACGATCGGCACACCGGACTCGGCCCGGATGCGACGGCACACGTCGATGCCGTCGGCGCCGGGCAGCATCAGATCGAGCAGGACCAAATCCGGCCGGGTGTCACGGAAGGCGTCGAGCGCCTTGTCCCCGTCGGAGACGAAGGAAGGCTCGAAACCCTCCCCGCGCAGCACGATACCGAGCATCTCGGCGAGAGCGGCGTCGTCGTCGACGACCAGCACGCGTCCTTTCATGGCCCCTCATTCGGTTTACGCAGTTTGGGAGTTCTTGGGATAAACCGCTCGGTTGTCGAAGATTACCCTTGTCCGACTACTGGATGACACCGCCCGACGACTGGACATCCAAATGGCGAATTTTAGGTGCATGCAACGTAAAGCGTGTTGTGGTGCCCCCGTGCGGCCATCTCCGGTCTCGGCGACTGCGGACGCCAAGCGAAGGTGGTCGCAACCCCAGTCTGCGGTAAACGATGGTCTCTCGGCCATCCCTTGAGGATCTCCCATCGATCTCCAGGGGGGTGAAATCTCTACGTGATCTCCCGATCACCACGATCGGCGTGCCCACATGTCAGGATTGGGATATGTCAGATGGTCACGGATCGACTCCCGGTACGCCTTCCGGCTGGGCGCCCAACCAACCTCCGCCGTACAGCGACACCCCGGGATCGCCGTGGACCGCGCCCGGTTCGGGCCCCGACGCGCCGCCGCCCGGCGGCCCGCGGGATCCGGGGCAGGCGCCCGATCGGCAGGACCCGTCCCACCGGCTCGACCCCTACGACCCGCGGCCACCGTACGGCGACCACCGGCCGCCGCCCGCGACGCGGCCGGGGATCGTCCCGTTGCGCCCGCTCGGTCTGGGCGACATCCTCGACGGCGCGATCCAGCTGATCCGCTCCGACCCGAAGACCGTCCTGGGCCTGTCCGCGATCGCCGCCGCGCTGGGTGCGATCCCCGTGGCGATCGGCCAGGCCCTCGTGCTGGGATCGCTCGTCCCGGTCCTGAGAGACCCGTCGGCCGAGACCCCGGATCCGGGCTTCCTCTCCCAGTACGGCACCAGCCTGTTCTCCTACACGGTGCAGTTCGTCGCGGTGGTCCTGCTGAGCGGCCTGCTGACCGGGATCCTGGGCCGCGCGTTCTTCGGCGGCAGGATGACGGCGGGCGACGCCCGGCGACTGGTCCGGAGCCGGGCGCCCGCCCTGGCGGGGCTGGCGGCCGTCGGCGTCCTGCTCCTGCTGGCCCCGCTGTTCCTGCTCGCCGGGCTGCTCGTCACGCTGGACGCGACCGGGGCGGTGGGAGCGCTCCTGAACATGCTGGCGGTCCTGGGCTTCCTCGCCTACGCCTGCCTCGTCATCACCCGCCTGGCGTTCGCGGCGCCCGTGGCGGTCATGGAGCGGCGCGGCGTCGCCGACTCCCTGCGCCGGTCCTGGTACCTGGTCACCGGCGGCTTCTGGCGGACGTTCGGCGTCCTGCTGCTCACGCTGGCCATCACGGTCCTGATCTCCAACGTGCTCGCCTTCCCCTTCACCCTGGCCGGGGTCTTCATCGGCTTCTTCACCGAGATCTCCACCGCCTCACAGATCGCCGTGGCGGTTCTGATCGCCGTGGGCGGCATCGTCGGCACGATGATCACCTATCCGTTCCAGGCCGCGGTCAACGGCCTGCTCTACGCCGACCGGCGGATGCGCGCCGAGGCGTTCGACCTGGTGCTGCTGACCGAGGCGATCGAGCAGCGGCATCAGGGCCGGGCGCGCGCGTCGGCCGGTGAGGCGTGGGACCCGTCCACCGCGCCCGGCGACCCCGCCCGGTCGGAGCACTTCGGTCAGGGATCTCCGTGGTCCCGCTCCTGACCTTCCTCATCGGCCTCGACATCGATCGCGGCACGGCCCGGCGCGAGGCGATCCAGGAACTGCTCAAGTCCGAGTACGCCAAGGAGTCGCTGGTCGACCGCGTCACGCGTTCGGTGGACCAGTTCATCGGCGACCTGCTGGACCGGGAGTCCGTGGGCGTGGTCGGCAGCGTGGCCGCGCGAGCCGCCCTCGTCGCGATCGTGATCGCGATCATCGTCGCGGTGATCGTGATCGCGCGCAGGACCGCCCGGGGCGGCACCGCTCGCCAGGAGGGGATCTTCGGAGAACGGCGCCGCACCGCCTCCGAGCACCGCGAGGCCGCCGAACGGCTGGCCGCCGAAGGCCGCTGGGCCGAGGCGATCCGCGAGCGGCTCCGTGCCGTCGCCCGCGACCTGGAGGACCGCGTCATCGTCGACTCCACACCCGGCCGCACCGCCGGCGAACTCGCCGCCGAGGCGGGACGCGCCCTGCCGGACCTCGCCTCCGACCTCACCACCGCGGCCCGGGTGTTCGACGACGTGACCTACGGCGAGCTGCCGGGCACCGCCGACGACTACGCGATGCTGCGCGACCTCGACGAACGCCTGCGCACCGCCCGGCCGACGCTGGAGAAGGCGGGCCCGTCGTGAGCCTCGCCGCACCCCCGCGAGAGGGGTCGACCTCCACCTCGCCGACCGCGAGAAGCCTCTGGCGCGGCGGCCGGGGCATCCTGCTGATCGCGCTCCTCGTGGTCGCCGCCGCCGCCGTCGGCGTGCTGCTCAACGGCTCGTCGCAGGGCGGCAGGCCGCTGGACCCCGCCGACACCTCGCTGTCGGGCGCCCAGGGTCTGGCCCAGCTGCTGCGGGCGCGAGGCGTGCGGGTCGTACGGGTCACCTCCGTCGCCGAGGCCCGCACCGCCGGTCTGGAGGCCGCCGGCACGGGTGCCACGCTGCTGCTCGGCGACCCCTCCTTCTCCAGGTCCGAGGCCCGGCAGCTCGCCGCTCTGCCCGCCGATCGGCTCCTGGTCGGGGTGCGGTTCCCGCTGGACGTGCTCGCACCGGGTGTGGCGGTGCGGGAGGACGCGCGGGCGCGTTCCCGCGAGCCCGGATGCGCGCTCCCCGCCGCGGCCCGGGCGGGCAGCGCCTACATGGGCGGCGTGGCCCTCACCGCGCCCTCGGGGGCGATCGGCTGCTACCCCGCGAACGGGGCGCCCACCCTGGTCCGCGCGCAAGACGGGGACCGCACCGTCACGGTCACGGGCGACGGCCAGTTCATGACCAACCTGCGGCTGGCCGAGGACGGCAACGCCGCGCTGGCGATGAACCTGGCCGGAGCCCGCCCGATGTTGATCTGGCTGGTGCGCCCCGAGGCCGCCCCCGAGGCCGCGGGCGGGGCGAGTCTCTACGATCTGATCCCCGACGGGGTCAAATGGGCCGTGGCGCAGGTGTCCCTCGCGGTGCTGCTGCTGGCGCTCTGGCGAGGCCGCAGGCTCGGCCCGGTGGTGGCCGAACGGCTGCCGGTCGTGGTCAGGGCGGCCGAGACGGTCGAGGGCCGTGCCAGGCTCTACCGTGCGAGGCGAGCCCGCGACCGGGCCGCCGCCGCCCTTCGCGGAGGTTTCACCGACCGGGTCACCCCCCGGCTCGGGCTGCCCTCGGCGGCCGGGCCCGACGCGACGGTGCAGGCGATCACCGAAAGGACCGGACAGGAGGCCGTGCGCGTGAGCACGGCCCTGTACGGCCCGCCGCCGGCCGACGAGACCGGGCTGGTCGCCTTGGCCGCATTTCTGGACATGTTGGAAAGGCAGGTTGGAGAGTCGTGAGCGAGCGAGCCAATATACGCGGCAGCCTGCGCACAAGGCCGACGAAGGAGGCCCTTGTGCGCGAGCGTAGCGAGCGAGCCGGAACGCACGGCCCCCGCGGAACCACCGTGGTCCCGAGGCAGGAAAAGGAGAACTCGTGACCACACCACGGGAGAACGGCGAGCTCGCGGAGACGACCTCCGCCGGCAGGACCGAGGCCGGCGCGAACGGCGCGAGAGACGCGCTGGGAGCGCTGCGCGCCGAGGTCTCCAAGGCGGTCGTCGGCCAGGAGGCCGTGGTCACCGGGCTGGTGATCGCCCTGCTCTGCCGGGGCCACGTGCTGCTCGAAGGCGTGCCCGGCGTCGCCAAGACCCTGCTCGTCAAGACCCTGGCCGCCGCGCTCTCCCTGGACTTCAAGCGGGTGCAGTTCACGCCCGACCTGATGCCGGGCGACATCACCGGCTCACTCATCTACGACGCCAAGACGGCGGAGTTCGAGTTCCGCAGGGGACCGGTCTTCACCAACCTGCTGCTCGCCGACGAGATCAACCGCACTCCTCCCAAGACGCAGGCCGCGCTGCTGGAGGCCATGGAGGAACGGCAGGTCAGCGTGGACGGCGCGCCGCACGGCCTGCCCGACCCGTTCATCGTGGCCGCCACCCAGAACCCGATCGAATACGAGGGCACCTACCAGCTTCCCGAGGCTCAGCTCGACCGGTTCCTGCTCAAGCTGACCGTGTCGCTGCCGCCCCGCGATCAGGAGATCATGGTGCTCGAACGGCACGCGCTGGGATTCGACCCGCGCGACCTGTCCCACATCAAGCCCGTGGCCACCGTCGACGACCTCGCGGCGGGCCGGGCGGCGGTCAGCCAGGTGCACGTCGGCCCCGAGGTGCTCGGCTACATCGTGGACATCGCCAGGGCCACCCGCCATTCGCCCTCGCTCCAGCTCGGCGTCTCGCCGCGTGGCGCCACCGCGCTGCTGGCCGGGGCCCGCGCCTGGGCGTGGCTGTCCGGCCGTGCCTACGTGACCCCCGACGACGTCAAGGCCCTGGCCCGGCCGTCGATGAGGCACCGGATCCAGCTCCGCCCCGAGGCCGAGCTGGAGGGCGCGACCGCCGACGGCCTCATCGACGCCATCCTCGCCTCCGTCCCCGTCCCCCGCTGATCCATGGCACTGACAGGACGGGCCGCGCTGCTGGCCCTGCTGGGCACCCTCGTCGTGCTGTTCGCGTCCCGGCCGGGGCCGGCCATGGCCGGGGTGGTGCTGCTGATCGCGGCGCTGATCACGGTCGACCTGCTGCTGGCCGGGAGCGTGCGGGCGCTGCGGTTCACCCGCTCGGGCGACCGGCTGGTACGGCTCGGCGAATCGGCCGCGGTCGAGCTGATCGTGGAGAATCCCGGATCCCGCCGGACCCGGGGCGTGCTCAGGGACGCCTGGCCGCCCTCCGCCGGGGCCGCGCCGCGGCGTCTGCCGCTGGACGTGCCCCCGGGCGAGCGCCGCCGCCTCGTCACGACGTTGACCCCCACCCGCAGGGGCGACCGCGAGGCGGTCACGGTCACGGTCCGCGCGCTGGGCCCGATGGGCATCGCGGCCCGCCAGGGCTCGCACAGGGTGCCGTGGTCGGTCCGGGTGCTGCCGCCCTTCCTCAGCCGCAAGCACCTGCCCGCCAAGCTGTCCAAACTCAGGGAGCTCGAAGGACAGCATCCCTCGATGGTCCGGGGGCAGGGCACCGAGTTCGACTCGCTGCGCGAGTACGTGGTCGGCGACGACGTCCGCTCGATCGACTGGCGTGCCACCGCCCGCCGCAACGACGTCGTGGTCCGTACCTGGCGGCCCGAGCGCGACCGGCGGGTGCTGATCGTCCTGGACACCGGCCGCACCTCGGCCGGCCGGGTGGGCACCGCCCCGATCCCCCTCGCCGGAGAGACGCCCCGGACCGCCGGAGCGCGCGGCGGGGCGGCGGCAGCGGGCGGCTGGCCCCGCCTCGACTGGTCGATGGACGCGGCGCTGCTGCTGGCCGCGCTGGCCTCCCGCGCCGGCGACCGGGTCGACTTCCTGGCCTACGACCGCGCGGTGCGCGCCTGGCTCCCCGGCGCCGGCCGTACGGAACTGCTGTCGTCGCTGGTCAACAGCATGGCCCCGATCGAGGCCGAGCTGATCGAGGCGGACTCGGCCGGCATGGTCGCGGCCGTCATGACCCGCGCCAGGCGGCGCTGCCTGGTCGTCGTGCTGACCGATCTCAACTCGGCGTCGCTGGAGGAGGGGCTGCTGCCGGTGCTTCCTCAGCTGTCCTCACGGCACCTGGTGCTCCTGGCCGCCGTCTCCGACCCGCAGGTGGCCGCGATGGCGGCCGGGCGCGGCACCTCCGAGCTGGTCTACAACGCCGCGGCGGCCGAGCACCAGAACTCGGACCGGCGCAGGATCACCGCCCGGCTGCTCCGCCACGGCGTGGAGGTCGTGGACGCCCCTCCGGAGCGGATCGCTCCCGCCCTGGCCGACGCCTACCTGGCTCTGAAGGCCGCGGGCCGCCTCTGACCTGAGGAAACCGCCGGATACGGGCCGAGGGCGTGTCCGGCGGCTTCCGGGCCGGGGACCGCCCTAACCGGCGGTCGGTGCGAGGTCGGGGGCCCGCTCCAGGTCCCCGGTCTCCTGCGCGGCCACGGCCCGGCGGCCGAAGAAGATCACATAGGCGAGGAAGGCGGCCTCGGCGACCACTCCGATGCCGACGCGGGCCCAGGTGGGCAGGCTGGAGGGGGTGACCAGGCCCTCGATCAGCCCGGAGACGAACAGCACGACGACCAGGCCGAGGGCCACGCTCATCACGGCCCTGCCCTGCTCGGCGAGGACCTCGCCGCGTTTGCGCGGGCCGGGGTCGACGACCGTCCAGCCGAGGCGCATGCCGACCGCCGCGGCGAGGAACACCGCGGTCAGCTCCAGCAGGCCGTGTGGGGTGATCAGGCCGAAGAAGATGTCGAGCTTGCCGTGTGCGGCCATCAGCCCGGCGGAGACCGCGACGTTGAGCGCGTTCTGCCACAGGAGGTACGGGATCGGCAGGCCGAGCAGGATCGCCATAATGATCATCTGCATCGCGACCCAGGCGTTGTTGGTCCAGACCTGACCGGCGAACGAGGCCGCCGGATGCTCCGAGTAGTAGTCGGCGAAGTCATGGTTGACGAGCTGGTCGATCTCCGCCGGGGTGGCGATCGACGCCTGGACGCCGGGATTTCCCGCCACCCAGGCGGCGACGACGGTGGAGACCAGGAGGAACGCGACCGTGGTGCCGAGCCACCACCAGCGAGCCCGGTAGGCGACCACGGGAAAGGAGACCGTGAAGAAGCGGATGAACTCCCGCCAGGCCGGGGTGTGCGCTCCCGTCACCGCCGAGCGGGCGCGGGCGACCAGCGCCGACAGGCGGCCCACCAGGATCGGATCGGCGGACGCCGAGCGCACCAGGGACAGATGCGTGGCGACCCGCTGGTAGAGGTCCACCAGCTCGTCGACCTCGGCGCCGTCCAGCGACCTGCGTCGCCGGATCAGGTCCTCAAGGCGGTCCCAGACCGGGCGATGCGCGCTGACAAAAGCGTCGATGTCCACGTGGAAAGCGTATCCACATCTTCGATTCCATCCGATTGATCAGGCGGGCGGTGCCCGGCCTTCCCGCTCGGCATGCCGGCGCGGGGTCTCACTCGGCGGGAACGCCGCGGCGAGGGATCAGAAGGCGACCCCGCACCGCAGGAGCACGTTGGCGTACGGCCGCGCCTCACCGGTGCGCACGATCAGCCGGCTGGAGCGGGACAGCCGCTTGAGTTCCTCGTGCGGGACGTAGGTCAGGCCGGGCAGGCGGGCGCCGAGCAAGGCGTCGAGCTCCGGATTGGCCGTCCGGGCTTCCTCCGCCGCGGTGGCGCCCTCCACGACGAGTTCGGCGAGGAGCCCGTCCAGCACGTCGGCGAACGAAGGAATGCCCGGCAGGAAGGCGAGGTCGACGACCTCGATCCCCCGCGGCAGCGGCATCCCGCTGTCGCAGACAAGCAGCTCGTCGGTGTGTCCGAGGCGGGCGAGCCCGCCGGCGAGGGCCGCGTTGAGGATCCCCGAGCGTTTCAAAGCACCTTCAACTCCTCCAGGTACGGATACGAACCCTGCGCGCCGGGCTTGCGCACGGACGCGGCGCCCACCCGGACCGCGAACTCGGTGGCGGTGACCAGGTCGTCGCCTCTGGACAGGCGCCAGGTCAGCGCTCCGGTGAACGCGTCACCGGCGCCCGTGGTGTCGACGGGGGCCACCCGGGGACTCGGCACCGCGGTGACCGCACCCGGCTCGGCGACGACGGCGCCGTCCGCCCCCAGCGTGACGACCACCGAACGGGGGCCGAGCGCGAGCAGCGCCCGCGCCTGCCGGTCGGGGGCGCCGCGCTCCCCGAGCAGGAACTCGGCCTCGTGCTCGTTGACGACGAGCGGGTCGCACCTCGCCAGAAGTTCGCCGGGCACCGGGGCCGGGGGCGAGAGGTTGAAGACCACCCTGGCCGCCGCCCGCGCCGCGGCCAGCACCGTGGCCAGAGGGGTCTCCAGTTGCAGGGAGACGATCCGCGCGCGGTCCAGCAGTCCGGCCGCCGCGGCGACGTCGTCCTCGCTCAACCGCCCGTTGGCCGCCGGCGAGACGATGATGCTGTTGTCCCCGTCCGGCCCCACGGTGATCAGGGCGACGCCGCTCGGCCCCGGGGTCTCCAGGAGATGGCCGAGGTCCACGCCGTCGCCGGACAGCGCCCGGCGCAGAAACTCGCCGTTGGCGTCGGAGCCGACCCTGCCGAGCAGGGCCACCCGGGCGCCGAGCCGGGCCGCGGCGACGGCCTGGTTCGCGCCTTTCCCCCCGGGGTGGACGGCCAGGTCGCCGCCGAACACGGTTTCGCCGGGCGCGGGACGCCGGTCGACCCGAACGATCAGGTCGGCGTTGACCGAACCTACGACGACCACGTCGTACGGCGACGCCGGGTCGTCCGGGCGGTCACCGGAGGCGCCGCTCGGCGGGAGCCGTCCGTCCGGACGGCTCCCGAGGGCGTCCCCCGGCGGAACCGGCCGGATGTGGTCGCCGTGAGCGGTCATCACGAGGTCGCGAACTCGGCGACGTTGTCCTTGGTGACGACCTTCACCGGCACCGCCACCGTGGCCTCGACCTTCTCGCCGTTGGCCGCCTTGATCGCGCCCTGAACCGCCTGCTGGCCGAGCAGGGCCGGCTGCTGGGCGACGCTGGCGTTCAGGGTGCCGTCCTGGATGGCCTTGAGCCCGTCCGGGGTGCCGTCGAAGCTGACGACCTTGACGTCCTTGCCCGCCTTGGCGCCCAGTGCCTTGAGGGCGCCCAGGGCCATCTCGTCGTTCTCGGCGAAGACCCCGCTGACATCGGGGTTGGACTGGAGCAGGTTGGTCATGACGTCCAGGCCCTTGGTCCGGTCGAAGTCGGCCGGCTGCTGGGCGACCACCTTGATGTTCGGGTAGGCCTTGATGCCCTCGGTGAAGCCCTGGCCGCGGTCGCGGGAGGCGGAGGTGCCGGCGACGCCCTGGAGGACGACGACCTGGCCCTTCTCCCCAAGCTGCTTGGCCAGTTCCTGCGCGGCCAGCTTGCCGCCCTCGACGTTGTCGGACGCCACGGTCTGGGCCACGGTGGCGCCGTTGACCGCGCGGTCGACGGCGATCACCGGGATTTTGGAACGTTCCGCCGCGGTCACCGCCGCTCCGGCGGCGTCGGAGTCGACCGGGTTGATGATGACCGCCTTCATACTCTGGCTGGCGAAGTTCTGGATCTGGTTCACCTGCTGCGAGGCGTCGTTCTGGGCGTCGGTGACGGTCAGCGTGACCCCCTGCTTCTTGGCCTCGTCCTCCGCGCCCTTGCGCAGTTGGACGAAGTAGGGGTTGTTCAGGGTGGAGACCGACATTCCGATCTTGATGGACCCCTCCGACGCCCCCGATCCCCCGGAGGACGCCCCGGAGCCGCAGGCCGTCAGGCCGAGGGCGAGCGCGGCGCCGGCCGCGACGAGAGTGATGGTGCGCTTCATGATGTTTCCTCTGCGGTTCTAGTTGGTTGTCCGGCGGCGCAGGGTGTCGAGCAGGACCGCGAGCGCGATCACCACTCCGATCACGACCTGCTGCCAGAAGGCGGAGACGGAGAGCAGGTTGAGGCCGTTGCGCAGCACCGCGAGGATGAGCGCGCCGACGAAGGTGCCGAAGGCCCGGCCCTTGCCGCCGGACAGGCTCGCCCCGCCGATGACGACGGCCGCGATGGCGTCCAGTTCGTAGCCGGTGGCCGCCTGGGGCTGGGCCGAGGCCAGCCGGCTGGCCAGGACGACACCGGCGACCGCGGCGAAGGCTCCGGACAGGGCGTAGGTGATGAGCTTCTGCCGGTTGACCTTGATGCCGGAGAGCCGGGCGGCCTCCTCGTTGCCGCCGATGGCGTATATCGCGCGCCCGGTGTAGGTCCGGTTGAGGATCACTGCCGTGATCACGCCCATGACCACCATGACGATGACCGGAACCGGCAGGTAGTCGCCGATGGTGTCGCCCAGGTGAGTGACGGCATCCGGGAGCTGGATGGGGCTGCCCTGCGAGATGACCAGGGCCAGGCCGCGGGCGATGCCGAGCATGGCGAGGGTGGCGATGAACGGCGGGAGCTTGCCGTACGCGATCAGCGAGGCGTTGACCAGCCCGCACGCGAGGCCGACGGCGAGGGCGATCAGGATGGCCAGCGGCCACGGCAGTCCCGCGCTGGTCGTCGTCCAGGCCAGCACGATCGCCGACAGTGCGGCGACGGAGCCGACCGACAGGTCGATGCCGCCGGTGATGATGACGAAGGTGACGCCGAAGGCGAGGACCGCGGTGACCGCGGCCTGCACGCCCACGTTGAGCAGGTTGGTCACCGTCAGGAAATCGCCCGACAGCAGCGACATCGCGACCGCGAGCACGACCAGCGCGACCAGCGCGCCGTTCCCCGCCAGCCAGGCGGTCGCCGGAGACTGCCGCTTCAGCACGTTAGTGGACACGAGCATCCTCCACCTCGGTGACGGCCAGGGCCATGACCGAGTCCTGTGTAGCGTCACGGGCGGCGAGCTCTCCGACGAGCCTGCCGCGGGCCATCACAAGGACGCGGTCGCTCATGCCAAGGATCTCGGGGAGATCGCTGGAGATCATTAGCACCGCGTGCCCGGAGGCTGTGAGCGAATTGATCAACTGATAGATCTCAACTTTGGCCCCCACGTCGATGCCGCGCGTGGGCTCGTCGAGGATGAGCACGCTCGCGTCGGCGAGCAGCCACTTTCCGATGACGATCTTCTGCTGATTGCCCCCGGAGAGGGTGCGGACCTCCTGTCCGAGGCCGCTCATCCTCACGCCGAGCTGCGCGGCCACCTCGGCGGCGGCCTTGCGCTGCCCGGCCCTGTCGACGAACCCGCCGCGGGTGGCCCGCCTCAACGTGACCAGGCCGAGGTTCTCGACCACGTCGGCGCCGAGGACCAGCCCCTGGCCCTTGCGGTCCTCCGGGACCAGGCCGAGGCCCGCCTCCATGGCGGCGTGCACGTCACCGCGGGCCAGTGAGCGGCCGTTCACCAGGACCTCTCCGGAGTCGTAGGAGTCCGCACCGAAGATCGCCCGCGCGACCTCGGTACGGCCCGCGCCCACCAGCCCGGCGAGTCCCACGACCTCTCCGGCCCGCACCTCGAAGGACACGCCGGTGAACTCGCCCTTCCTGCCGAGCCCCCGGACCTGCAGGAGCGGGACGCCCACGGCCGTCGGCTCCCGGGGATACCGCTGGTCGATCGGACGGCCGACCATGAGCCTGACCAGCTCGTCCTCGGGAGTGCTCGCCGGCACCTCGCTCACCGAACGGCCGTCCCGCAGCACGGTGACCCGATCACCGATCTGCGGGATCTCCTCCAGATGGTGGGTGATGAACACGATCGCCACACCCTGGTCGCGCAGCTGGCGGATTATGGCGAACAGCCGCTCGACCTCGCTCGTCGTGAGCACGGCGGTCGGCTCGTCCATGATGAGCACCCGGGCGTTCAGGCCGAGCGCCTTGGCGATCTCGACCATCTGCATGCGGGCGATGCCCAGGCGCGCCACCGGGGTGCGTGGGTCGACGTCGATGCCGACCCGGTCCAGCAGCTCCCGTGCCTGCTCGTGCATCCGTTTGGTGTCGACCAGGCCGAACCGGCGGGGCGGGCGGCCCAGGGCGAGGTTCTCGCCGACGCTGAGCTGGGGGACCAGGTTGAACTCCTGGTAGATGGTGGCGATGCCGAGACGCTGGGCGTCGCCCGCGTCGCGGATCTCGGTGGGGGCTCCGTCGACGAGGATCCTCCCCCCGTCGGGGCGGTAGGCCCCGGAGAGCATCTTGATCAACGTGCTCTTGCCCGCGCCGTTCTCCCCGAGCAGGACGTGGACCTCGCCCGGCCTGAGGTCGAAATCGACCCCGTCCAGCGCCACCACGCCCGGGAACTCCTTCCGCAGGCCTTCGACCCGGAGGATCTCGTCCTTCACGAGGCGCCCCTTTCCTCGCCGCACGATTGGCGCACCACCAGTACGGCGGGCAGGACCGCCGACTCCGCGGGCCGCCCGGCGAGCCTGTCGAGGATGACCTGCACGGCGCGCAGGCCGAGCTCCGCGGCGGGCTGGCTGATCGCGGTTATCGGAGGGTCGATGTGCGGGAACCAGGGCACGTCGTCGAAGGACGCCAGTGCCACGTCGTCGGGAATACGCAGGCCGCGCGCCCTTATCTCGTTCAGCGCGCCCAGGGCCATCAGGTTGTCGCCCACGAAGATCGCCTCGGGCGGCTCGGGCAGGTCGAGGAGCCTGGCGGTGAGCGTGCGCCCGCTGCCCGACTGGAAGTCACCCGCCTCGATGTACTCCGGGCGGATCTCCAGGCCGTGCTCGGCCGTCGCCACGAGAAAGGCGTCCGTCCGCTCCCTGCCCGTGGACAACCTGGCGGGGCCGGAGATGAAGGCGATCCGCCGGTGCCCGAGCTTCCGCAGGTGACCGACGAGCTCCTTGATCGCGTCGGTCCCGTCGACCCGGACCGACGGGACGTCCACGCCCGGGAGCGTACGGTCCAGGAAGACCAGCGGACCGCCGGCCCGCGCGACCTCCTCCACCAGCGGCGTGACCTCGGCGGTGGGACAGATCAGCAGACCGTCCACCCGCTGCTCCAGGAGGGTGCGGACGTAGTGGTCCTGCTCCTCGGCCCGCTCGTCGGCGTTCCCGATGATCACGGTGTAGCCGGCCTTGCGCGCCGCGTCCTCGACCGCCCTGGCCAGCTCGGCGAAGAAGGGGTTGAGGATGTCGCCGATGATCAGGCCGAGGGTTTTGGTCGCCTCGGTGCGCAGCGAGCGCGCCACCGCGTTCGGGACGTAGCTGAGCTCCGCCATCGCGGCGTAGACCCGGCCTCGGGTCTCCTCCGTGACCGACGGGCTGTCGTTGAGGACCCGGGAGACCGTGGCGACGGATACGCCCGCGTACGCGGCCACATCCTTGATACGTGCCATTAGCCCTCCATGTAATCGATTTCATGAGGGTATGTAATCGATTACATGGATGTAAACACCACATGAAGTGATCCACGTCACACATATGTCATGCTCGATCACCGATGAGATGATCTGTGAAGGCGTTCGTCTCGGGGCTCTCGCCAGGGGGTGGGGAGACGCCGGGACCGTAGATCCACCGGGCCGGATCGGACCGCGCCCGAGGGGCGCGGCCGTGGAAGACGACCTCCCACAATCAGGGTGCGTGTCGCCGGGCGGCCCCACCGGCCGGGAAAGACCAAGAATGATGGATCGAACGGGGAACCCGTACAGGCACACAGGTAGGGTGCTAAATGTGTCCGATGTCGTAACCGGCGAAGCCGTGGTCGTCGAAGTCCGGGTCGCCCAGCTACCCAGCAGGACCGCGGCGCTGCTGATCGACATAGTGGTCCAGCTCGCGACGCTGTTCGGCGCGTCCTTCATGGTCGGCGCCGTGGCCTTCTACGCCGATCCGGCGCTGACCGCGATGATCTACATCGTGCTCACGGTGTTCGTGATCGTCGGCTACCCGGTGGCCTTCGAGACGCTCTCGCGCGGCCGTACCCTGGGCAAACTCGCTCTCGGACTCCGCGTCGTCAGCGACGACGGCAGCCCCGAGCGATTCCGGCAGGCCCTGTTCCGCGGGTTGGCGGGGGTCCTGGAGTTCTGGATGCTCGGCGGCGCCCCCGCGCTGATCAGTTCGCTGTTCTCGGAGAAGGGCAAGCGGCTCGGCGATGTCTTCGCGGGCACCATGGTGATCTCCGAGCGCGTGCCCCGGCAGTACGGCCCGCCGCTGGACATGCCGCCGCCGCTCGCCGCGTGGGCGGCGACGCTGGAGCTGTCACGGCTGCCCGAGGCGGTCGCGGCCACCGCGAGGCAGTACCTCATGCGCTGGCACGACCTGACTCCCGTCGTCCAGCACGAGATGGGCGTGCGCATCGCCACCGGGATGTCGGCCTTCGTGTCCCCGCCCCCGCCGCCCGGCGTGCCGCCCTTCGCCTACCTGACCGCCGTACTGGCCGAGCGCCGCCGCCGGGACCACGTACGGCTGGCGCAGCAGGCCGGCGCGCGGCGGCCTCCGCAGCAGTGGCCGGCGCAGCAGCAGCCGTACCCGGGCCCCCATGCGACCTCCCAGCCACTCCGGTTCCCGCCACCGCACCCGCAGTCACCGCAGTTCCAGCCGCCGCACCCGCAACCACCGCAGTTCCAGCCGCCGCACCCGCAACCACCGCAGTTCCAGCCGCCGCAGTTCCAGTCCCCGCAGCGGCCTTCCTCGCCGCCGCCCGCCGCGCGGCCCGTTCCCGGTCCCGCGGCTCCGGCGTCCGGGCCGCAGCCGTCCGATCCGGCGCCCGAACCCGCCTCCGGGGGCTTCGCCCCTCCCGCCTGAACTCGGGCGCACGCCGTACGGACGCGAAAAGGGGCGGCGGGACGACCCCGTCACCCCTTCACGGGTGATCCTCCGGCCGATCAGTGGCCGTGCCCCCGCTCCCGGTAGGAGGCCTGGGTCTGCACGTTCAGCCGGTCCGGCCGGACACCCCTGGCCGGATCCGTACGTTTGTCATTGATCTTGATGACGTCGAGCCCGTTGTGGAAGTCGCTGCCGTAGACGTGGCCGTTGTAGTAGTAGGCCGACCAGAAGCCGCCCACACCGCCCTTGGGCTCCGGGCCCCGCTCGAAGAAGCCGATCTCCTGCGGGCGGGCGGAGTCCGTGAAGTCCACGACGGAGACACCGCCCTGATACCAGGCCTGGACCATGATGTCCCTGCCCTTGACCGGGATCAGGGAGCCGTTGTGCGCGACGCAGTTCTCCGCGTCGGCCTGGTGGCGGGGAATCTTGAAATAGCTCCTGAACGCGAACCTGCCGCGCTTGAGGTCGTAGACGGCGTCGGCCCCGCGGTTCGGGCCGATGGCCTCGTTGCAGGTGGCCGCGCTGCCGCCGCCGAGCTCGTCGGTGAAGATGACCTTGGTGCCCTCGTTGTTGAACGTCGCCGAGTGCCAGAACGCGAAGTTCGGGTCCGTGACCCGCGCGGTGACCACGGGCTTCTCCCGGTCGGAGATGTCGAAGAGCACGCCGTCACCCATGCAGGCGCCGGCCGCGATGTCCTTCTCCGCGTAGACGGTGATGTCATGGCAGCCGCTGGTCGGCAGCAGCAGGCCCGGCTGGCTCTCGTTGCCGCCGTCGGGGAAGACGACCGGGGTGCCGACGATCGCCGCCCCTTCCGGGTTCCTCAGCGGCACCTTGATGACCGAGATCTTGTCGTGCGGCGGCCGGCAGTCGGGGAAGCTCGCCGAGGGGTTGTAGGAGGAGACGTACAGGTAGACGTCGCGCCGGTCCCTGCCCTTACCGGGGACCAGGGTCAGGGTGTGCGAGCCGCAGTCGGTCTCGACCGCCTTGACGTATCTCGGGTTCCTCTTGTCGCTGACGTCGAAGATCCGGACGCCCTCCCACGACTCCTTGAGCGACGCGACCTGCCCGACGCTGCTGCAGGAGTCGTCGCTACGGGAGTTGTCGACCGCGGTGAACAGAAGGTCGCCGTAGACCGCCACGTCCATCTGATAGCCGGGACAGACGACGCTGCTGACGACCTCGGCCCGCTTCGGGTCCTCGATGTCATAGATCGAGAAACCGCCGTAGTTGCCGACGTAGGCGTAGTCACCCTGGAAGGCGATATCGGTGTTGATCGTGGTCTCCAGCCCGGCGGGCTTGGGGACGTTGGTCACGTGCGAGACGTTCGCGCTGGTGACGATCTCACCGGGCGGCGGGATGTCCGTGGCCTGGACGGACACCGTGGAGATCAGCGTTGTGACGGCGGCCGCCACCACGACCAGTGTCCGGCCGATCCTTCGGGAAGCGGGCACTCGGGCACCTCCTGGGACAGAACGCATATCCAAATATGCGGATCGTCCGTCCTGGCGACCGAATGAACTAGATGCAACACAGCGTAAGGAAGTACATATTCTGATGGTTTTACTCAGAGGTCAGAAAAGTTTACCGTTTATGGTTTCGGGGGCGGCGGGAACCTGAGTCCCCGCCGCCCCCGAAGAGACTGCTAGTGGTGGCCGCCGTGACCGCCGCCGTGACCACCGTGACCGTGATCGTCACGGTCGTCGTGGTCGCGACCGTTTTCACGGTACGAGGCCTGGGTCTGCGTGTTGAGGCTGTCGAACTTGACCTTCTTCGCGTCGTCGGTGCGTCGATCGTTGATCTTCAGCACGTCGAGGCCGAGGTTGAAGTCACTGCCGTAGATGTAGCCGTTGTAGTAGTAGGCCGACCAGAAGCCACCGCTCAGCGGAGAGGCGGCGTCGGGACCGCGCTCGAAGAACGCGATCTCCTTGGCCTTGGAGGAGTCGGTGAAGTCCACGACCGAGATGCCGCCCTGGTACCAGGCCTGGACCATGATGTCCTTGCCCTTGACCGGGATCAGCGAGCCGTTGTGCGCGACACAGTTCTCCGTGTCGTCCTGGTGACGCGGGATCTTGAAGTAGCCCTTGAAGGTGAGCTTGCCGCGCTTGATGTCGTAGTAGCCGTTGGCGCCACGGTTCGGGCCGATGGCCTCGTTGCAGGTGGCCGCGCCACCGCCGCCGAGCTCGTCGGTGAAGATGACCTTGGTGCCCTCGTTGTTGAACGTCGCCGAGTGCCAGAACGCGAAGTTCTCGTCGTCGCGGACCGTCGCGGTGACCTTCGGGTTGATCGGGTCGGAGATGTCCATCAGGACGCCTTCACCCATGCAGGCGCCGGCCGCGATGTCCTTCTCCGGGTAAGCGGTGATGTCGTGGCAACCGGTCGTCGCGGACGTGCGGAGGGGGTACTGCACGGTCGACGGGTCACCGGGGTTGCCGCCGTCGGGGAAGAGGACCGGGGTGTTGACGACCGCGGCCTCAGCCGGGTTCTGCGTCGGCACCTTGATGACCGAGATCTTGTCGTGCGGCGGCTGGCAGTCGGGGAGGCTCGCCGAGGGGCTGTACGAGGAGGCGTACAGGTAGACGTTGCGCCGGTCCCTGCCCTTGCCGGGGACGAGGGTTATGGTGTGCGCACCGCAGTTGGTCTCGACGCCCTTGATGTACTTCGGATTCTTCTTGTCACTGATGTCGAAGATCCGGACGCCCTCCCACGACTCCTTGATCGCCCCGCTCTGCCCGACACTGCTGCAGGAGTCGTCGTTGCGCGAGGAGTCGACGGCACCGAAGAGCAGGTTGCCGGAGACGATCACGTCCATCTGGGAGCCCGGGCAGATCACCGAGCTGACGAGCGAGGTCTTCTCCGGCTTCTTGATGTCGTAGATCGAGAAGCCGTTGTAGTTGCCGACGTAGGCGTAGTCGCCCTGGAAGGCCATGTCAGTGTGGATGTTCGTCAGCGCCGCGGGCCTGGGCACGTTGGTGACGTGCTCGATGTTCGAGCTCTTGACGATCTGACCAGGCGCCGGGATGTCGGCGGCCTGCGCGGGAACACTGGACAGAGTCATCGCGGTCATCGCGACGGCGACTCCGGCCACAACCAGGAATCGGCCGGTCAGGCCCTTCCTGAAGGGGGTGAACACTCGTGAACCTCCTTGGCACATGCGCATAAGGTGCGCATAAATGCCTAAATAGTTCATCCTGTCCAACCGTGGCGCAAGCCATCACTATGTCAGCACTTACTTCCGATTTGCGGTCTTTACTCTTCCACCTGAAAAAGGTTACGGTCTTTCGTCTCAGCAGTTCCAAGAAGGAGGTCGGGTGCGCGTCGCGCTCATCGCCGTGTTCGCCGTCACCTTGTCTCTCAGCGCGTGCAGCGCCGATGAGAAGCCATCCGTCGCGATGCCCACGGCCCCCATCATCGCCCCCGGCCGGCCGGGCGAGCCCGCCAGGACGCTCAGCCCCAGCGAGGCCGCCGTGGCCGTGCCCGTGGAGACCCCCAACGCGGTGGACGTGATCTTCATGCAGAACATGATCAGCCACCATCGGCAGGCCCTCGACATGGCAGCACTGGCGCCCACCAGGGCCGACTCCGACAAGCTGAAGGGCCTGGCCTCGCGCATCAAGGACGTCCAGGGCCCGGAGATCCAGTTCATGACCTCCTGGCTGCAGCAGCAGGGTCAGAAGGTGCCGGACCACCACGCCGCTCACACGGACATGCCGGGCATGGCCACACCCGAGCAGATCGAGGCTCTCAAGGCCGCCTCGGGCAAGGACTTCGACCGGCTCTTCCTCCAGCTGATGATCGCCCACCACGAGGGCGCGCTGAAGATGGCCGAGCAGGCCCTGGTCGGTGGCTCGCACCAGAAGATCGAGGAGGTGGCCAACGACATCACGGCCACCCAGAACGCCGAGATCCGCAGGATGCTGGAGATGTCGGCGGCGATGTCAGGATGACGGGTTCGGACGGCTCCCGGTCACGGGCCGCCTGACGAGACGCCCCCCGGAACGCGAGGGGCGGGTTCAAGCCCGGCGAACGCCCCGGAGCGCGAGGTCAGGAACCGATCCTCCACGAGTGGAGGTACTCCCTCTGCTCCGAGGTCAGCTCGTCCACCTCGATGCCCGCGGCGGCCAGCTTGAGCCGCGCCACCTCCACGTCGATCTCCTCCGGCACGTCGTAGACGCCCGGCGCCAGCCGGGTCCGCTCGCGGGCCAGCCACGCGATGGCGAGGGCCTGGGCGGAGAAGGACATGTCCATGACGGCGGCCGGATGCCCCTCGGCCGCGGTCAGGTTCACCAGCCGGCCCTCGGCGAGCAGCAGGAGCCTGCGCCCGTCGGCGAGGACGTATTCGTCGGTGTTGGGGCGCACCCCCCGGTGCACGGCCTGCGACAGCTCGTCCAGGGCCCGGACGTCGATCTCGACGTCGAAGTGGCCGGCGTTGGCCAGGATCGCGCCGTCCTTCATCGCCTCCAGGTGCTCGCCTCTGATGACGTCCCGGTTGCCGGTGACCGTGACGAACACGTCTCCGGTGCGGGCGGCGCTCGCCATCGATCGCACGTCGTAGCCCTGCAGGGAGGCGTCCAGCGCCTTGACCGGGTCGATCTCGGTGACCACCACCCGGGCCCCCAGCCCTCTGGCCCGCTCGGCCACGCCCCGCCCGCAGAAGCCGAACCCGGCGACCACCACGGTCTTACCCGCGAGCAGGGTGTTGGTGGCGCGCATGATGCCGTCGAGGGTCGACTGGCCGGTGCCGTAGCGGTTGTCGAACATCCGCTTGGTCCGGGTGTCGTTGACCGCGACCACGGGGAACCTCAGAGCCTGCTCGGCGGCCATCTGCCGGAGCCGGATGATCCCGGTCGTGGTCTCCTCGCAGCCCCCGGAGACGGTCTCCAGCAGCTCGGTGCGCTCGGTGTGCAGAATGTTGACCAGGTCGCAGCCGTCGTCGAGGACGATGTCAGGGACGATGTCGAGCGCCTGATGGATGTGGCGGTAGTAGGTCTCCACGGTCACCCCGGCGAGCGCGTGCACGGTGACCCCGTAGTCGCGGAGCGCCTCGGCGACGTCGTCCTGGGTGGACAGGGGGTTCGACGCGGCCAGCGCGACCTCGGCTCCGCCCGCCTTCAGCGCGCCCATGAGCACGGCGGTCTCGGCGGTCACGTGCAGGCACGCGGCGATCCTCAGTCCTTCGAGGGGCTGCTCGGCCGCGAACCGCTCCCCGACGGCGGTGAGCACCGGCATCGCCCGTGCCGCCCATCCGATCCGCCGCTCTCCCGCGGTCCCCAGCGCGCTGTCCACGTCTCTCCCCACATTGCCCGAAGGCCCCCGCAGTTCTGCGGGGGCCTCGTGGAACGGTCGATCAGTAGCGGTAGTGGTCCGGCTTGTAGGGGCCCTCGACGGCCACGCCGATGTACTCGGCCTGGGACTTGGTGAGCGTGGTGAGCTTCACACCCAGGGCGTCCAGGTGGAGACGGGCGACCTTCTCGTCCAGGTGCTTGGGCAGCACGTAGACGCCGACCGGGTAGGCGTCGGTCTTGGTGAACAGCTCGATCTGGGCGATCACCTGGTTGGTGAAGGAGTTGGACATGACGAACGAGGGGTGGCCGGTGGCGCAGCCCAGGTTCATCAGGCGGCCCTCGGCGAGCACGATGATCTGGCGGCCGTCGGGGAAGCGCCAGGTGTGGACCTGCGGCTTGACCTCGGTCTTCTCGATGCCCGGGATCTTCGCCAGCCCGGCCATGTCGATCTCGTTGTCGAAGTGGCCGATGTTGGACACGATGGCGTTGTGCTTCATCCGGGACATGTGGTCGGCCGTGATGATGTTGAAGTTGCCGGTCGTGGTGACGAAGATGTCGACGATGTCGACGACCTCGTCCAGCGTGGTGACCTGGAAGCCGTCCATGGCGGCCTGGAGCGCGCAGATCGGGTCGATCTCGGTGACGATGACGCGGGCGCCCTGGCCCTTGAGCGCCTCGGCGCAGCCCTTGCCGACGTCGCCGTAGCCGGCCACGAGGGCGACCTTTCCGCCGATCAGCACGTCGGTGGCGCGGTTGAGACCGTCGATGACCGAGTGGCGGCAGCCGTACTTGTTGTCGAACTTCGACTTGGTCACCGAGTCGTTGACGTTGATCGCCGGGAAGAGCAGCGAGCCGCTCTTGAACATCTCGTAGAGACGGTGGACACCGGTGGTGGTCTCCTCGGTGACGCCCTTGACGCGCGAGGCGACCTTGGTCCACCTGTTCTCGTCGGACACCGTACGGCGGAGCAGATCGAGAACGATCTTCCACTCCTCCGGGTCGTCCTCGGCAGCGCTGGGAACGGCGCCGGCCTTCTCGTACTCGGTGCCCTTGTGGACGAGCATGGTGGCGTCGCCGCCGTCGTCGAGGATCATGTTGGGGCCCTCACCGCCGGGCCATGCGAGGGCCTGGTCGGTGCACCACCAGTACTCCTCCAGGGTCTCGCCCTTCCAGGCGAAGACCGGAACACCCTGCGGGTTCTCGGGGGTGCCGTTCGGGCCGACGACGGCGGCGGCGGCCGCGTGGTCCTGGGTGGAGAAGATGTTGCAGCTGACCCAGCGGACCTCGGCGCCGAGCGCGACCAGGGTCTCGATGAGCACCGCGGTCTGGATGGTCATGTGCAGCGAGCCCATGATCTTCGCGCCGGCCAGCGGCTGCGCCTCGGCGTACTCGGCGCGGATGCTCATCAGGCCCGGCATCTCGTGCTCGGCGAGCTGGATCTCCTTGCGCCCGAAGGCCGCAAGGGAAAGGTCGGCGACCTTGAAGTCCATGTGTTACCCCTCTGATTGATGGTCGCGCTCGCCTAGCACCCTCGCCGATCGCGCTGTCCTTGCGATCCTGCTTCGCTCTCGGGCCGGGCTCACCGTTCCATCGGAAACGTCGACGTTGCGAGTTTAGGCCGCCGATGCCACTCCTCGCACCCCCTAAAGAGGTAACCTGACAAAAGAATGTAAGGTTTCACGGAAAGGGTTCGCGATGCGCATCACCGAGGCCGCGCAACGGCTGGGCATGTCCCCTCGGATGCTCCGCTACCGCGAGGCGCTCGGCCTGCTCCCGCCGGTCAGAGACCGGGGCGCGCACCGCCGGTTCGGCCCCGAGGAGCTCTCGGCCGTGGCCCAGGGCGTGGAGCTGGAGAAGCGGTTCGACATCTCCCCCGCCGAACTGGCGTTCGCGCTGCGGATGCTGAGCGAGCCCGCGGTGGCGCAGGCCGTACGGGATCTGGGACTGCGGATCGGCCGGGTCCAGGCCCCGCGGCGGGCCCTGGACTTCGAAAAGGAGAAGGCGCTGCGACTCCTTCAGCGTCGTCCGTAGGAGTGACGACACCGGATCACCGGGACAGGACAATTCTCCCCATGGACGTCACCGCCAGGCTGACCCGCGCCGAGGAGCGGGTAGCCGCCTTCGACCTCAAACGCGTCATCGAATCACCGCTCACCACCATCGGCATCGCCGCCGCACTCGCGATCTCCGCACTCATGGAGATCGCGGACCGCATGAGTGCCCTCGCCCTGCTGGCGGCCCTGCTGGCCACCGCGCCGCAGGCACTCCGCCGCTCCCAGCCGTGGCTGGCCGTCGTCCTGACCCTTATGGGGGCCCTCGGGCTGCTGGCGGCCGGGGTGAACTGGCTCCCCGTCGCGGTCGGCCTCTCGGGCGTGCTCTCCTTCTACACGATCCTGTGCCGGCTCAGCCGTGGAGCCGCGTGGATCCTGACGGCGTGCGTCGGTGCGCCGCTCCTCCTCATCTGGCTCGCCGCCACTCTCAGGTCGTACTGGTACTCCCCCGTCAACGGCACCACCATGGTCGCCATACTGGGCACGGTCGTGGCGACGGCGCTCCTGGCGGACGTACGGCGCAGCCGTACCGAGATCAAGAAGGTCCGTGCCGACAACCTGGAGACCCTCAGGGAGCAGGCCGCGATGGCCGAGCGGGCGAAAATCGCGCGGGAGATGCACGACATCGTGGCCCACTCGGTATCGATGATCGCCGTCCAGGCCGAGACCGCCCCCTACACCCTCGAAGGGCTCGACGACCGGACCAAGCAGGAGTTCGCCGAGATCGCGGCCGGCGCGCGCACGACGCTCACCGAGATGCGCCGCCTGCTCGGCGTCCTCCGCGCCGATGTCACCACCGCACCGGAGACCGCGCCACAACCGGGGCTGGCGCTGCTTCCCGAACTCCTCGAACGGCACGAGGGCGTCGTCGACCTGGATGTGGTCGGCGAGGCCGAACCGGTGCCGCAGGCCGTGGACGTCTCGGCCTACCGGATCGTCCAGGAGGCGCTGACCAACGCCCGCGTCCACGCTCCCGGCGCCCGCGTCTCGATCGAGCTCACCTACCGCCCGGCGATGCTGGTGCTGCGCATCGCCGACGACGGCCCCGGCCCCGCCGGAAGCCCCTCGAACGGACACGGCCTGGTCGGCATGCGCGAGCGCGCCCTGGCCCTGGGCGGCTGGTTCAAGGCCGGCGCCGGTCCCGCCGGAGGGTTTCTCATCCAGGCGGGCCTCCCCCTGGAATGACCTCCCCCGACCTCCACCCGTCCCCCTCGGGCGACCGCGGTGATCCCCCCGGCACCGCGCCGGCGGACGACCGGATCAGTGTGCTGATCGCCGACGATCAGCCGATCGTGCTCCGGGGGTTCTCGGCGGTGCTCAGGGCCCAGCCCGACCTCACCGTCGTGGGTACCGCCCCCGACGGGGCGCGGGCCGTACGGCTGGCACGTGAGACCCACCCGGACGTCGCCCTGCTGGACATCCGGATGCCGGAGATGAACGGGATCGAGGCCGCCCGCCGGATCCTGGAGACCGAGAGCACCAAGGTCATCATGATCACCACGTTCGACCTGGACGACTACGTGTACGACGCGCTCACCGCGGGGGCGAGCGGCTTCCTGCTCAAGGACGTGCGGGCGAACGACCTGGCCGAGGCGGTCAGGACGGTGGCGCGCGGCGACGCGCTGCTCGCCCCGAAGATCACCCGGCGGCTGATCGCCGAGTTCTCCCGGCAGCGGCGGCCGCTTCCGGACGGCAGTCCGCTGACACCGCGTGAGGCCCAGGTTCTGCGCCTCATCGCCCAGGGCCTGTCCAACGCCGAGATCGCGGCCGGCCTCGTGGTCACCGAACACACCGTAAAGACCCACGTGGCCCGGCTGCTCGCCAAACTCGGCCTGCGCGACCGCACCCAGGCCGTCATCCACGCCTACGAGTCGGGCCTGGTCGTCCCGCGCCGCTGAGCCCCCGCCGGGGTCAGGAGACGCCGTTGACCTTGGCTCTGTCCAGGTCGGGCTCAAGGTAGATGACGCGGGCCATCGGCACCGCCTCACGGATGCGCCGCTCGGCCTCGTTGATGCCCCGGGCCACCTCGCCGGCCGTGTCGTCGTGCTTCACCGCGATCTTGGCGGCGACCAGGATCTCCTCCGGACCGAGGTGGAGCGTGCGCATGTGGATGACCCGCCCGACCTCGGGCGTGCTCTCCAGCGCGCCGAGGATCTGCCTCTCGATCTCCATGCCGGCGCCCTCGCCGATCAGCAGCGACTTGGTCTCGATCGCCAGGATGACCGCGATGATCGCGAGCAGGACACCGATCCCGATGGTGCCGACACCGTCCCAGATCCCGTCGCCGGTGATCACCGCCATCGTCACGCCGAACAGGGCGAGGATCAGGCCGACCAGCGCGCCCAGGTCCTCCAGCACGATGACGGGCAGCTCGGGCGACTTGGAGCGGCGGATGAACTGCACCCAGGACTGGTCGCCCCGGACCAGGTTGGACTCCTTGATCGCGGTCCGGAACGAGAAGCTCTCCGCGATGATCGCGAAGATCAGCACTCCGAAGGCGACGACCGGCGTCTTGACCGGATGCGGGTCACTGATCTTGTGCCAGCCCTCGTAGAGGGAGAACAGCGAACCGATCGTGAACAGCACGACCGCCACGACGAAGGCGTAGAAATAGCGCTCCCGGCCATAACCGAACGGATGCTCCGGGGTCCGTTGCCGCGCCGCCCGCTTCCCTCCGACCAGCAGCAACACCTGGTTGCCCGAGTCGGCGAGGGAGTGGATCGACTCGGCGAGCATCGACGAGGAGGTCGTGATCAGGAAGGCCACGAACTTGGCCACGGCGATTGCCACGTTGGCGGCCAACGCCGCGATGATCGCCTTAGTACCGCCGCCCGCGCTCACGGGAACCTCCACTTATATGCCCCGAAAAGATCGAGACAGGATCTTATTGGGAAATTCTCGACTTGAGTTCTCTGATCGCCGACACAGGGGTCGGGTCGATCCCGTACCCCAGGGCGAGGTATGTACTCGCGTAGTCGCCCAGTTCGATCAACGTCGCGAGCCGCTCCAGCGGGTGCGTCCCCTCGGCGAGGATCTGGGTGACGGGCACGTCCCGGTCCTGCGCCGCCCGCACCGAGATCTCACGCCGCCTCGCGACCTGCGGATGCTCCTCCACGTCGCGCAGCACGAACAGCCGTATCGACCGCCCGCCCTCGTCGGAGAAGATGTCCCGCGTGGCCAGCGGACCGTCGAAGACGGCCATCTGGTTGTGGTTGACCTCGGGGATCTCCCCCCAGAGGGCGGGATACTTGCCGTTCTCGTTGAGCTGGCAGGACCACCGGTAGGCCGCGACGGCGGCCAGCGGGGAGGACCCCCAGATCATCGGCACCGTCTCGGCGATCTCCATGGCCAGAGACTTGCCGGGGTTGATGAACGACTCGCTCACCGGGCGGCAGCGGTGGGCGATGTCCTCCAGGCGCTCGGCCACACTCTCGAACACCTCCTCGCCGGCCGTGAGCAGGCCGAGCTCGGCGGCGGCGACGATCAACGGGATCGTCAGCGCCCACACGGCGGCACGGGGCTGCGAGCCGCACACGACGGGAACGAACGGCGCGCCCGCCTGGCGGGCGATCGCCTGCAGCGGCGAGTCGGGCGCGCCCAGGACGAGCAGCCTGCACCCCCGGCGGACGGCCTCGGTCGCCGTCGCCAGCGTCTCCTCGGTCCTGCCCGAGCACGACACCGCGATCACCAGATCGGTCACGCCGACCCAGCCGGGCAGCCGGTGGGACCGTACGGTCACGATCGGCAGAGGGGCTCCGGGACCGCACACCACGTTGAGGATGTCACCGGCGATGCCCGACCCGCCCATGCCCGCGACCACGAGGGCCCGGGGCCGGCCGTCTTTGGACAGAACCGACAGATCCGTCTCCAGCGCGGCCCGGCGGGAGGTGCGGACCTGTGCCGCCGAGGCGGCCACCGCCCGTAACATGCCCGCCGGGTCGCCCTCGGTCAGCTGCTTCTGATCGTCGAGCCGATCCGGCTCCCAGTTCACGACTTTCGTGCCTCGTCCACCAGGAGCACCGGGATGTCGTCCCTCACCGGGTACACCAGACCGCAGGAGGCGGAGGTGCAGGACAGCTCGTCCACCTCGGGCTCGGCGCGCAGCGGGGATTTGCAGTTGGGGCAGGCCAGGATCTCCAGCAGCCAGTCGTCGATCTTCACTCGTTCAGCTCCTCACGACAGCGAGGACTTCGTCCCTGATCGCTGCCATCTGAATCTCGTCGGCCGCCTCGGCGTTCAGCCGGAGCAACGGCTCGGTGTTGGACGGACGAAGGTTGAACCACCATCCGGGGCCGGAGACGGTCAGACCGTCCAGCTCGTCGAAGGTGACATCGTCGCGGGTGGCGAACGTCTGACGAACCCGCGCGGTCGCTTTCACCTGATCGGCGACCGTGCTGTTGATTTCCCCGGAGGCCGCGTAGCGAGTGTAGTCGGCGAGGACCTCCGACAGTGACCGATCCTGCTCGCCCAGCGCGGCCAGCACGTGCATCGCGGCCAGCATGCCGGAGTCGGCGAACCAGAAGTCCTTGAAGTAGTAGTGAGCGGAGTGCTCACCGCCGAAGACCGCGCCGGCCCTGGCCATCTCGGCCTTGATGAACGAGTGCCCCACCCGGGTGCGGACCGGCTCGCCGCCGTGCTCGGTGACGATCTCCGGGACGCCCCGCGAGGTGATCAGGTTGTGGATGATCGTCGCGCCGGGGTGCTTGGCGAGCTCACGCGCCGCGACCAGCGCGGTGATCGTGGACGGGGAGACCGACTCGCCGCGCTCGTCGACGACCCAGCAGCGGTCGGCGTCGCCGTCGAAGGCCAGGCCGATGTCGGCGCCGGCGTCGAGCACGGCCTTCTGCAGGTCGCACAGGTTCTCCGGCGCGATCGGGTTGGCCTCGTGGTTGGGGAAGTCGCCGTCCAGCTCGAAGTAGAGGGCGGTCAGCTCGACGGGCAGCCCCTCGAACACCACGGGGACGGTGTGACCGCCCATCCCGTTGCCGGCGTCGACCACGACCCGGAGGGGCCGGATGCCCGACAGGTCCACCAGCGAGCGCAGGTGGCCGGCGTAGCCCCGCAGCAGGTCGCGCCTGGACACGGTCCCGGCGTCGGTGCCGGCGCCGGCACCCGACCTCAGGATCTCGGCGGCCCGGTCGCGGATCTCGGCGAGCCCGGTGTCGCTCCCGATCGGCACGGCGCCCGCCCGGCACATCTTCATGCCGTTGTACCGGGCCGGATTGTGGCTGGCGGTGAACATCACACCGGGCAGGGCCAGGGTGCCGCTCGCGTAGTAGAGCAGATCGGTGGAGCCCAGACCCGCGTGGACGACGTCGGCTCCCCGCGAGGTCGCTCCGCGGATGAAGGCCGCGGCCAGGGGTTCGGAGGAGACGCGCATGTCGTGTGCCACGACGACGGCCTCCGCGCCGGTCACCTCCACGAAGGCCGCGCCGACCGCCTCCGCCGTCTCCTCGTCGAACTCGTCCGGCACGACGCCGCGAACGTCGTACGCCTTGAAGATCTTGGCGAGGTCGCCCACTCCAGCTCCACCCTTAACGTCGTGTCTGCTGGCCCCAGCCTAGTAGGGTCAACGGTCGCGCTGAGGCTGAGCCGAACGGAGCACTCTCAGATGGCCTCGACGCCCGACCTCGACGCCCTGGCCGACCGGTTCGGTGCCGTCGGTCGGAGCGGGCCTGGCGGCCTCGCGGACCGCGTTGGCGAGAGCCTCGAGGTCGTCCGTGCTCGGCGGCGCCCCGTCTGTGGGCAGACGGACCACCTCCCAGCCGCGGGGCGCGGTCAGCCGCTCGGCGTGCTCGGCACACAGGTCGTAACAGTGCGGCTCGGCGTACGTCGCCAAGGGCCCGAGAACGGCGGTCGAATCGGCGTAGACGTACGTGAGCGTGAAAACGGCAGGCTGACTGCACGCGGTGCGGGAACAGCGGCGGACGGGGCTCACGGTGGGACCGTATCCGGTAAGCGTCCGAGGCGCCACTATCTGAGCGCTCTTAACGAGCGTGTCGCCACAATTCGGACACGTGTCCCGGCTTCCACCCGCCTGTACGGCTTACGCCCCCTGATTGACTTTCCCCGGCCGCGGCATCTTCCCGCGTTCGCTCCGGGCACGTCTAAGCTTGGCCCGTGAGTTCGGCACCCGGTAGACCCCGCCCGCCCCGCAGACGCGACCGACACGGCCGTGGCCTGCGCGGTCCGCTCGCGCCCTCTCACGTGCCGATCGCCAAGGCCCGCAGCGAACGCTTCGACGACCTCGTCCTGGACGCCGTGGATCGGCTCAAACCCCGCTGGGCCAAGCAACTGGCGTCGGTGGAGTTCGCGGTCGAGGAGGTGCCGCCGCTCGACGACCTGGGCGACGGCCCCGAGCTTCTCACCGGCGAGCCGATCCCGTTCGGCCGGTCCGAGCCCGCCGCGGGAAGCCGCCCGGCCGTCGTGATCATATATCGGCGTCCGCTGGAGGGCCGCGCCCGTGACCGCGACCACCTCGGCGCGATGGTTCACGACGCGGTGGTCGAGCAGATCGCCGAGCTCCTGGGGCTGTCCCCCGACTCGATCGATCCCGGCTTCGACGACCGCGACTGAGCGCCCCGGCCCTCCCCGCACCGCGGGGCACCGTCCACGGCCGGCGACCTCCCCGTGCCTCAGGGCAGCACGGTCGCCACCGACTCGGTGATCGGGGGGACCAGCGCCCACAGCCGGGCGGGGGCCAGCGGTTGCGCGGTCAGCGCGAGGCCGCCCTTCACCGACTCGTCCATCACCCGTCCGCCGTACACCGGCCCCGAGCCCGGCAGCGGCAGCACGACCACCGAGAAGGGGTCGCCCATCTTGGGCAGCTTGACCTCCCTGGTCCGTGACCCCGTGATGTTCACCTCGAACGGCGGGGGCGCCTCGCCCTTGCTCGGGACCACCTGCACGCTCACCTTACCCGCCGCGTCCGGCGCGGTCAGCAGCAGCCGGGAGCTCCTCTTACCGCCGGTGCGGTTGTCGGCGACCATGCTGCCCAGGTCGATCGGGGTCGCCCCGGCGGTGAAGGCGACGTCGCTCCTCTCACCGGTCCCTGTGGCGATCACCCCGGCCACGATCGGAGTGTCCGAGGTGAGCACGAGCGCGGAGGGCTGACCGCCGATCCCGGTGGACAGGTCGAGGGTGGCGACGGAGCCCGCCGGCACCTCGATCAGCTCGCGGCCCTTGAGCGCGTAGGTGCCGTCGGGGGTGAGCGCCTTGACCTCGACCAGGGTGTCGGTCTCGGTGACGGAGGCGACGAGCAGCTCGCGCTTGCCCCCGCCGCCGGGGATGCCCGGCACCACGACGCGGGTGGCGGGGGCCGCGGAGACGGGCAGCCAGTCGACGCCCCGCCCGCCGTTCATGATCGCCCGAGCCGCGGCGGTGACCCTGCCGGAACCGGTGCGCACCTCGACGGCCATCACCAGCGGTGAGGAGGCCAGGTCCTTGACCTTGATCGTACGGCTCTGGCCGGGCTTGAGCGCGAACGCGCCGCCGGAGTCGGCGACCACCGGGCCCTCACCGGAGTAGACCATGATCTCCACGATCGCCGGGGAGAGGTCGGCGTTGGTGAGGTAGAGCGTGACGTCGGCCGCGGACGGTCCTGGCCCGACCAGCCAGGTGCTCGCCACCGGCTCGGTGCACCGCACCCCGGCCAGCCCCCGGTGCGCGCCCTCCGTCTCCTCGCGGGTCTGCGCCGTCTCCAGGCCCGCGGCCATGCCGCCGGTGGCCGTCACGACGAGGGGCGGTGACTTCGCGGGGACCTTCTCGTTCCAGAGGTTGCCGGGGGTGTCCAGGGTGGCGAGGGTCTTGCCGCCCGCGGCGAGCGTCGCGGCGCCCCGATCCTGGCCGCCCGGCGGGGTGACCACGCCGACGACGGCCTCGCCGGGATCGGGACAGACGGTCGTCACGGAGGCGACGGGCACCTTCGACGCACCGGGCACGGGAGCGGCGACGGCCTTCGGCCGGGTCGCGAAGGCCACCCCGTACAGGGCGGCCAGGGCCACCAGGACCAGGACCAGGAGGCCGAACCTGTTCTCGATCAGGGATTTCACCGGGTGGCCAGCTCTCTCACGGGCTCGGGCTTGTCCTGGGGGGCGTGCTCGTCGGCCTCGGGCCGTGAGCCGGGCGCCGCCAGGACCAGGACGACCAGCACCGTCAACGCCTGGGCCCAGAGCCAGCGGCCGTGCCAGGGGTCGCCGGGCGGGGCGGGGGGTACGGCGGCGGGCTGGATCAGCCGCCACATCCCGATCGTGCGGGACAGGCTCATCCGGGCCAGGGCGGGCTGGGAGTCCAGCGCCCGGCTGATCTCCGGCTCCACCGGGGCGGCCACCACGACGAACTGCACGCCGTGGGCCGACAGCACCCGGGCGTCGTCGCCGCCCCTTCCCGACACCAGCCCGGCCGCCGCGATCCGGACCTGCTCCCGGGGGCCCTCGGGCACGGGGATGTCGGCCTCTCCGATCAGTGGGGTCCGGCCGCGCAGCACGGTGAAGGTCAGGGCGCCCCGCCTGGCGCGAAGGAGCAGGGTCCGCTCGCCGGCGGCCGAGCTGACCGCGGCCAGCGCGGGAACCACCTCGCGCACGGTCCCGCTGATCGGCCCCTCCACGCCCTTGGTGATCCACATGCCCGCCGCGAGCAGCGGCGTGGAGAACGCGATGAGCACGACGACCAGCGCGGCGACCTTGCGTGTCCCGCCCGCCGCGCGGAACTCGACGATCCGGTGGGCGGTGAGCGCGGCCACCATGAGCATGCCCGTGGCGGCGAAGGCCAGCGGCACTCCGGGCCAGGCGGGCGCCTGGGCGTCGCCGTTCAGCGAGGTGACCGGGGTCCTGCTGACCAGGATCGCCACCAGCACGCCGAAGAGCGCGACGCCCCAGCCGACCGCGATGATCATCCGGTTGCGGCGCATCAGCAGCGCGGCCAGGCAGGCGGCGATGAGGCCGCCGGTCACCCACAGCGGCGGCATTCCGGGACCGCCGGGGCTGAGCAGCAGCAGCGACTCCGCGGGCAGCCGGGGGTCGACCAGCGCGGGCTGGTGCAGCCCGGCCTCCAGCAGGAGCCGTCCGGGGTTCCCTGCCATCTGGGCCAGCCAGGGAAACAGCAGCGCCGCAGGGACCCCGAACGCGATGACCATGGAGACGACGACGCCCCTGCGCGGGAAGGCCAGCGTGGCCAGCGCGCCGAGAATCGCGGTGAGGGGGTAGACCAGCGGGGCGAAAGCCGTGCCGACGGCCAGGAGGAGGCCGAGGCCCCAGGCGGCGCGGCGGGCGCGGCGCCTCTCGCCCGTCAGCACGACGGTGGCCAGCGCCGCGTAGACGGGCAGCAGCACGAAGACCACGGCGGTGCCGAGCCGTCCGGCGGAGATCGTTCCGGTGGCCACGGGCAGGAGCGCGTAGGAGGAGGCCAACCAGACGCGGGTCCACCGTCCGGAGATCATCGACCGGGTCGCCGCGTAGGCGGAGAACCCGGCCAGCGGCACGCAGCCGAGCAGCAGCAGGGAGACCGCGAGCCAGGTCTTGCCGAACAGCACCGTGGACAGCGCGGCCAGCACCGCGACGTACGGCGGAGCCCACCCGCCGCTGCCCAGTCCCGTCTGGTGGTACCCCTCGGTGTAGAGGTCCCACAGGTCGGAGGCCCCGCCGGCCACCGGGACGAGCGCGCCGCCTCCCATCCTGGCGCCGCCGAGCAGGGCACGCTCCGCGATCAGCGTGACCACGGTCAGCGCCAGGAAGAGCAGGACGCCCGGATTGCTGAAGGTCCGCTGCATCACCCCGGCGTCGGAGAGCAGCTCCTCTCCGTCCTCCTCCTGCCGCGTGGAGGCCACGAGGTGGTGCCGGCCCGCGGACTCCACGAAGCCGGACCCGGCCAGGTAACTCTGGGCCCGGTTCGCGAGCCGCTGGTAGCCCGCGCCCGGCGGGGTCAGCAGCCTGCTGATCGCCGCGTAGCTCTGTTTGCGGCCCTTGGCCCGGGCACGCCGGGCTTTGATCATCCGGATGGGATGGCCGAACACCGAGCCGAACGCGGCGAACTCGTCCATCGCGTTGGCGGGCTGTTTGGCCACCAGGAACAGCACCGTGCGGAAGATCGAGCCGAACAGGTTGCGGATCAGCGCCCACAGCAGCGGCCGGAACGGCAGGTTCGTCATGACCACGAAGAGGGCGTTGCGGCGGTCCAGCCGCCGGGGGTGGTCGCCGCTGGCGGTGATGCGACGGCGACGGCGGGCGGCGGCCTCGGCGTGCCAGGCGATCGCCGCGGGGACGTTCTGCACGCGGTGCCCGGCGGCCCTGACCCGCCAGCACAGGTCGAGGTCGTCACGGAACAGCGGCAGGGCCGGATCGAGCCCGCCCACCTCGTCCCAGACGTCCCTGCGGATCAGCATCCCCGCGCTGGAGACCGAGAGCACGTCCTTGACGCCGTCGTCGTACTGTCCCTGGTCGAACTCCCGGGCCTCCAGGCCGGTGTCCCTGCGGCCCGTGCGGTCGACGGTGACGCCGACCTCCAGCAGGAGTCGCCGGTCCATCCAGTCGCGGAGCTTCGGGCCGAGCACCCCGGCCTTGGGATCCTGGTCGGCGGCCCGGAGCAGGGTCTGCAGGGCCCGGGCGTCCGGCGCGCAGTCGTCGTGCAGCAGCCAGATCCACTCCCGCCCCCCGCCGGGTCCCAGACGGTCGAGCACCTCGGCGACGGCCTGCCCGAAGCCGGTCGAGCGGGGCAGGGTGAGGACGGCGTTCGGGCCGAGCGAACCGGTCAGCAGTGCGGCGCTGCCGTCCCTGCTGCCGTTGTCCACCCCGACGACTCGATCCACCGGCCGGGTCTGCTTGAGCAGTGCGTCAAGGGTCTCCCCCAGCCAGCGGGCACCGTCGTGGGACACGACGATCGCGGTGACGGTGTGATGGGGGCGTGGGGGATCGGTGATGGACATATGTCCTGCGGTTCAGAGGGGGGCGCTGATCGGCGACAACGATACGGCACCCTATGTCCGCCTACGTCTTATACATGGTCACGCGCGAAAAAAGGGGTCACGTGGCTGGCCGGCCACATGACCCCTGGAGATATTCGTCAAGCGCCCACGCTGGGCGCCACACACTGCCTGTCAGACTGCCTCACGCTTGATCCGGCGGCGTTCCCGCTCGGAGAGCCCACCCCATATGCCAAACCGCTCGTCATGCTCAAGTGCGTACTCAAGACACTCCGCACGCACCTCACAGGAGCGGCATACCTTCTTGGCCTCCCGAGTGGAGCCTCCCTTCTCCGGGAAGAACGCCTCGGGGTCGGTCTGCGCACACAAGGCGCGTTCCTGCCAGCCAAGCTGCTCTTCAGCGATGCTGTCCTGTGCGATGACCAGGTCGGTCACTGCACACCTCCCTGCCGCACGCCCGCAAATGGAGCCCCCCATATGAACGCCTCCCTCTTACCCACCCAGAGGAAAGGCGTAACAACACGTGTGTAATTACACGCGCGCGCCCCGTGTGGCGTCAAGCGGCATGCCGGTATCCGGGGAAAGACCTGCTCTCCCCGGTGCTGGGTCGTGTGCCCGCCACGACCGTGATCGCCCCATGCGATCGTGACGATCGCCTGGCCCTTCAGTGCTCTCGACGGTCGGAACCGTACCAGGACATGTTCTGATCCTGACCGGGGCCCACCCTCTCTCTATCGGGGGTTTCCTCTTCCGTGACCTGACCCGATCGCTCCGGTTTGTAGATAGCCGTGGGGTCTATGGGCTGGGAGTCCCAGGATCTGGATGCGGGGCCGGGCGCGTTGAGCGGGTCGGCCTGGTAGGCATTCGGGTCGAACCGCAATGTCGTCTCGGCCGTGGAGTCCCACTGGTGACCGCTCTGCTGCTGGTACGGCTGCGCGGGAGGCGGGGTCTGCGGGTGGCCGAACGGGTCGTCGTAGCCTCCGCCGGCGGCCGGGGCGGCCTGCTCGGAGTAGTCCGGGACCCGTAGCTGCGGTTCGGTGCCCTGCGCCTGCTGCTGGTAGCTCTCCGCCTGCTGGTAGGCCTGGGCGATCTGCTGGGAGCGGAGGTCCACCGGGTCGGGGGCCGGGGCCGGATAGGACGGGTTCTGGTCGGCCGGCCGGCCGAACTCCGCGCTGGAGTACCCGCCGAACGGCTGGCCGTAGTTCTCCGGCGGCTGCGGGAAGGACGACTGCGCCTGGCTCTCGAAGGGCCGGTTCGGGTGGCTTTCCGCCGGCGCGTAGGACGGGGGCGCCTGCGGTTCGGGCTGCTGACCGTAGGCCGGGACCGGGGAGTCAGGCTGCTGAGCGTAGCTCTGCGAGTCCTGCTGGCCGTAGGCCGGACGCTGGGGGTCCGGCTGCTGGCCGTAGGTCTGGGAGTCCTGCTGGCCGTAGACCGGGCGCTGGGGATCGGGCTGCCCGTAGCCCGGGAGCTGGGCGTCGGAATGCTGTCCGTAACTCGGAAGCTGCGGCTCCGTGTAGGCCGGGGCCGACGACTGCTCCAGGGGAGCGGAGTAGTTCATCGAGTCGTAGGACGGCGTGGACGGGGCCGGCGGCTGGACGTCCGCCGCGACGTACGGACTCGGGGTGTAGGTCTCGGCCTGCTGCGGAGCGGGGGAGGCGGGCGGAGCCTGCGGAGCGGGCTGCTGCGGAGCCTGGGCGTACGGGCCGGGCTGGGCGCCGTACTGCTGGCCCTCCGCCGGAGGCTGCGCGTAGGCGGCCTGGGAGTATCCGTCGTTCGCCGGCGGGGTGTAAGCGCCGGGCTGAGGGTACTGCTGGCTCTCCGCCGGAGGCTGCGTGTAGGCGCCGGGCTGGGCGCCGTACTGCTGGTTCTCGGGGGACGGCTGCGCGTAGGCGCCGGGCTGGGCGCCGTACTGGCCCTCGGCCGGAGGCTGCGCGTAGGCGCCGGGCTGAGGGTACTGCTGACTCTCCGCCGGAGGCTGCGCGTAGGCGGCCTGGGAGTATCCGTCGTTCGCCGGCGGGGTGTATGCGCCGGGCTGAGGCTGGCCGTATCCCTCCGCGGGCTGGCCGTACCCCTCGGAGGCGTTGGCGGCGCTGGGCCCGGGCGGAAGCGCCGGCGGGCTGTACGGGACGGGGGGCGCCGGAGCCGGGGCGGGCGGAGTCTCCTGCGAGTAGGCGTGCCCGCCCTGCGGGGCCTGGTCCTGCGGCTGGAAACCCTGCTGGGGCGCTTGGCCCTGGGGGTGAACATGACCGTGCCCGCCCTGTGGGGCGGGCACGTGAGCGGGGACGGGCCCCTGCGGAGACTGCCCCGCGGCAGGGGCGTACCCATGGGCGGGAGGCTGGTCCGTGAGGGGCGCGTATCCCTGGGGGGCCTGCCCCTGGGAGGGCTGCCCCGCGGCAGGCCCGTACCCCTGGGCGGGAGCCTGACCCTGGGCGTAGGGGTACTGCTCCTGGGGCCGGTCGAAGCCCGCCCCGGCGCGGATGCCGCCCGCCTGCGAACGAGCCGCGGCCGCCTTCGGCAGGAGGTAGAACAGGCCGATCACGGTCAGCCCGAGCGTGGGAAGGGTGACGAGCAGAAACTCGATCTTCTGCTGGAGATCCGTCGCACCGCTGAAGACTCCACCGAACAGGCCGACCAGGCCGAACAGCGCGGAGAGCCCGAGGGCGCCCACGGCCACGTGGACCATGAGGCTGAACCGCGCGATCACCGGACCCAGGTTCCCGGCCAGCAGCACACCGCCGACGAGCAGCGCCGTCACCACCGGTGAGGCGAGGTCGCCCACGGATCCCAGCGCGCGCAGAGCGAATGGCAGGTCGCCGAACAGCAGCCGTTCGATGCCGACGAGGACGCCCAGAGACGCGACGGCGACCATGAGCCATGCGGCCGCTTCTCGAAGCCGGCCTTCCTCGACATTGATCACAACTACCCCCATAGGGTCTTTAGGTAAACCCGGGCCAGTTTTGCACATGGCCGACTTTGGTGTCGGTGGTCTCAAGAAGCCCACCAATCTCACAAGTACTACATTTAACCCTAATACCCCATATTTCGGACATTGGGCTTGGCGGTCCTGCCAGCACGGACGGTCCTCATAACGATCATGAAAAGACTGCTCCCGCCCCCCTTGGCGGACCCTTCGAACGGCCCGGCCCACCAAATGGAAGACTGGACGGCATGCGCATTGTGTCCCTCGCCGGCGGAATCGGAGGAGCTCGTTTCCTCCGCGGCCTCCTCACCGCGGCTCCCAGCTCGGAGATCACCGTAATCGGTAACACCGGTGACGACATCAGCCTCTACGGCCTGCGTGTCTGCCCCGACCTGGACACCGTGATGTACACCCTGGGTGGCGGCATCAACGAGGAACAGGGCTGGGGAAGACAGAAGGAGTCGCACGTCGTCAAGGAGGAACTGGCGGCCTACGGCGTCGAACCGCAGTGGTTCGGCCTGGGCGACCGCGACTTCGCCACCCACATCGTGCGCACCCAGATGCTCGACGCCGGATATCCGCTCTCGGCGGTCACCGAGGCGCTGTGCGCGCGCTGGGAGCCGGGGGTGCGGCTGATCCCGATGAGCGACGACCGGACCGAGACCCACGTGGTCATCTCCGACGAGCAGGGCCGGCGGGCCGTCCACTTCCAGGAGTGGTGGGTACGGCTGCGCGCCTCGGTCCCGGCCGAGCAGATCATCCTGGTCGGCGCGGACGAGGCCAAGCCCGCCCCCGGGGTGCTCCAGGCCATCGCCGACGCCGACCTGGTGATCCTGCCCCCGTCCAACCCCGTCGTCAGCATCGGGACGATCCTGCAGATCAAGGGCATTCGCGAGGCGCTCGACGCCAAGACGGTCGTCGGGGTCTCCCCCATCATCGGCGGCGCCCCCGTCCGGGGCATGGCCGACGCCTGCCTCACCGCGATCGGCGTGGAGACCACCGCCCAGGCGGTTCTGGACCTGTACGGCTCGCCGCTGATCGACGGCTGGCTCGTCGCGGAGGAGGACGCCGGGGTCGGCCTCGACGGCGTCAGCGTCGAGGCCCGTCCCCTGATCATGCACGACGTCGAGTCCGCCGCGGCCATCGCCCGGGCCGCCCTCGACCTGGCCACACGGATCGCGGCCCGGCGGGGCGCCGCGACGCAGGACGGGGACGCACGGTGAGCAGGATCAGGCGCGGGCAGGACGGCCCGTCCGACATGAGAGTGGAGATCTTCCCGATCTCCGGGATTCCCGAGGTCAGGGAGGGTGACGACGTCGGCGAACTGATCGTCGCGGCGATGCCGGGCCTGCGCGACGGCGACATCCTGGTGGTCACCTCCAAGATCTCCAGCAAGGCCGAGGGCCGGACCCGCAGGGGCGTCGACCGCACCGAGGCGATCGCCGCCGAGACCGAGCGGGTGGTCGCCCGCCGGGGCGAGACGGTGATCGCGCAGACCGCGCACGGGTTCGTCATGGCCGCGGCCGGGGTGGACGCCTCCAACACCGAGCCCGGCACCGTCGTGCTGCTGCCCGTCGACCCCGACGCCTCCGCCGTGGCCGTCCGGGCCCGCATCCGGGAACGGCTCGGCGTGTCGGTCGGCGTGATCATCTCCGACACGTTCGGCCGCACCTGGCGCAACGGCCAGACCGACATGGCCGTCGGCATCGCGGGGGTGACCCCCGCGCTCGACTACCGGGGCCTGTCCGACGACCACGGCAACGCGCTGGAGGTCACCCTGACCGCCGTCGCCGACGAGTTCGCCGCTGCGGGAGACCTGGTCAAGGGCAAGCTCGCGCAGACCCCGGTGGCCGTGATCAGGGGCATGACGGAGTACACCACCGAGGAGGACGGGCCGGGTGTCCGCGAACTGGTCCGCCCGTCCGAGGACGACATGTTCCGGTACGGCTCACGCGACGTGGTCTTCGCCCGCAGGACCATCCGCGAGTTCTCCGGCGAGCCGGTGGACGGCGCCTCGGTCCGCCGGGCGGTGGACGCCGCGATAGCCGCGCCCGCCCCGCACCACACGACCCCGTGGCGGTTCGTCCTGCTGGAGTCGCCCGGGATTCGCGAGAAGCTGCTCGACGCCATGCGCGAGGCGTGGATCGCCGACCTGCGCGGCGACGGTTTCTCCGAGGAGTCGATCGCCAAGCGGGTCAAGCGCGGCGAGGTGCTGCGCGCGGCGCCGTACATCGCGGTGCCCTGCCTGGTCATGGAGGGCTCGCACACCTACCGCGATGACCGGCGCAACGCGAGCGAGCGGGAGATGTTCGTGGTCGCGGCCGGCGCCGGGGTGCAGAACTTCCTGGTCCAGCTCGCGATGGAGGGCCTGGGCTCGGCCTGGGTGTCGTCCACCATGTTCTGCCGCGACGTGGTCCGCGAGGTCCTCGACCTGCCCCTCGGCTGGGATCCGATGGGCGCCGTGGCGATCGGCCACCCGGCCGCCCCGCCCCGCGACCGCCCGCCTCGGAGGGCGGCCGACTTCATCGTCGTCCGCTGAGAGCCGTCCCGCGGCCGGGGTCTCATCCGAACCGGATCGCGTTCGCGACCACCGCGAACAGGATCAGCGCCCCCAGACCGATCATGATCATGCTCCGGACCGCCGCCCACGCCGCCGATCTCGCGCCCGGGATCTTCGCCGCCGCGTCCGCCGCCGCCTTGACCGCCTTTCCCCATCCCGCCCACGTGTCCATCGTCCGCTGGAAGCGCCGCCCGACAGCAAAAAGGATCACCGCGATCACCACGAGAACCACGATCCGGCCGTCCGAGCCGTCCATCGACACGCTCCTACCTAGGGGGAAGCAGGATTTCGTGACTAAGAGTATGTCATTGACTACTCAAATGAACGGAGAATGCCTCTCCTCGCCTCGTTGAGGACATCGGGCTCGTGGTCGCCGCCGGACCGTTCGCTGTACTCGCCGCATTCGGCTGTATTCGACGGTGGCCGGTCCGGCGCACACGTCGCCTGCCGTGAAACGACGAACGGCCCGGCGGAATTCATAGACGTGCGGTGACACGGCATGGGCGGCGGCTCTCCGAGCCGCCGCCCATGGGCCGGTTGTCGATATCGCCGCTCAGTTGTTGACGCCGGCGCCGCTGCCGCCCTGCCCGCCGCTGGCGGGGCTGGTGTCGTCGGTGATGCCGATGCCGCTGCCCGTGCTCGTTCCCGCTCCCGTGCCACCGCTACCACCACCGCCGTGACCGTGGCCGTGGCCGGCGCCGCGGCGTTGACGGCACCTGTCGGGGTTCTTGTGCTTGCTGCAGGGCTTCTGGAGGGCGGTGAGGGTGGAGGTCGTGGAGGTGGTCCGGGCCACGGTGTCGGCGCTGGCGAACGAGGCCGGCATCGTCACGGGTGCGATGAGAGCGGACGCCACCATCGTTCCGGCGGCGAGAGCGTTCCTGACTTTGATCATGATGGATCACTCCATGTCAAACCAGTTCACGCCTGGGCGATACCCGGGCTGACGGGACGCCGAATCGGTGTCGAAAACAATGGACGGAACAGAAACGACGGAGACGACACCGACGCGGCGCAGAACCTGAATCCCACGGTATTGGAGGGAACTCCATTGACCACCCAGAAAGGCCCAAAGCCTTGGGCACACCGGATGACGCCCCGATAACCAACGGGAATCAAAGGAGAGAGTCCGGCCGCATTCGACCGCGCCATTCCACCGAAAGCCCGCACCTCAAGGGCCTGCCATCGGGAACGGACCACAATGCCCTGGTAGATCATCACCACGCGGAAGGCTTTATCTCCCGACGACCGCGGCCCTTTCCCTGTGGGACCGAGGACGGTGAGTCCGGTTGCGGAGCCTGGGACCACTCCCACGCCGCGCAACCGGACCCCCATTAGATTTTCATTGAACTCCAACGGGCCTGAAGTTCACCGTGAACGAATCCCGCTACAACCGCTCAAGCGGCAGGAGGGGGCGTACGCTGCGGCAGACGCCGTCGCTCGCCGCCGCCGCGGCCACCCGGCCCGCGTCCGGCACCCCGTAGGAGGTGGTCCGCTGCCGGACCCGCCGCCCGGTCGGGGCCACCATGGCCTCAAGCTCGGTGATCGTCTTGAAGGAGCCGTTCTCCGACCCCGCCATCCGGCTGATCGTCTCCTCCATCAGCGTGCCGCCGAGGTCGTTGACCCCGCCCTGGAGCACCTCGCGGCACAACCCGTCCTGGAGCTTCACCCAGGAACACTGGATGTTCTTGATCGCGCCGTGCAGGAGGATCCGGGCCAGCGCGTGCACGGCCCGGTTCTCCCGAGCGGTCGGTCCCGGCCGGGCGATCCCCGCCAGGTAGATGGGCGAGCTGTGGTGAACGAACGGCAGCAGCACGAACTCGGAGAATCCGCCGGTCTCCTCCTGGATGCGGCGGATCAACCTGATGTGCTGGACCCAGTGCGCGTGGTTGTCCACGTGGCCGTACATCATCGTGGACGTCGTCGGGATGCCGACCCTGTGGGCGGTGGAGATGACCTCGATCCACTCCCTGGTGGGGAGCTTGCCCTTGGTGAGCACCCAGCGGACGTCGTCGTCGAGGATCTCGGCCGCGGTGCCGGGGAGCGAGTCGACACCCGCCTCTCTGGCCGCGGTCAGCCAGTCCTCGATGGACAGGTTGGTACGGCTCGCGCCGTTGATGACCTCCATGGGAGAGAAGGCGTGAACGTGCATCTCCGGCACCCGGGCCTTGACCGCCCTGGCGATGTCGAAGTAGGCGCTGCCCGGCAGGTCCGGATGGATGCCGCCCTGCATGCACACCTCGGTGGCTCCGGCCTCCCATCCCTCCCAGGCCCGGTCGGCGACCTGCTCCAATGACAGGGTGTAGGCGTCGGCGTCGGTACGGCGCTGCGCGAAGGCGCAGAAGCGGCAGCCGGTGTAGCAGACGTTGGTGAAGTTGATGTTCCGGTTCACCACGTAGGTGACGTCGTCGCCGACCGCCTCCCTGCGGAGGCCGTCGGCGATCCGGCACAGCTCGTCCAGGGCCGCGTCGTCCGCCCCGGTGCCGTCGGGGTCACCGGCGACGTCGAGCAGGACGAGCGCCTGCGCGTCGGTGAGCCGGGCAGGGTCGGTCTCGGCCTGCCGCAGCGCCTGCCGTACATCGCCCCTGACCGCCGAGGAGGCGGCGGGGAGACGTTCCTTGAGCGCCTCCCAGTCGCCGTAGACGTTGTCGAAGTCGTCGCGACGGTCGTTGGTCCGGCCCTCGGTGTCGACGGCCGTGTGCAGGTCGGTGCGCCCCAGGGAGACGAAGCCGCCGTCCGGCTCCTGCCAGGGACGGCCGGCGAGGACCGCGTCCTCGCGGGCGAGGCCGGTCTCGGGGTCGGCGAGGGCGGCCACGTGGGCGTTGAGCCTGGGGTCGAGCCAGGGCTCCCCGGCGAGGACGAACTCCGGGTAGATCGTCAGCCGCTCGCGCAGGGTGAACCCGGTGGCGGCCGTACGGGCGGCGAGGTCCTCGATCTGGGGCCACGGGCGCTCGGGGTTGACGTGGTCGGGCGTCAGCGGGGAGACCCCGCCCCAGTCGTCGATGCCCGCCCTGATCATCAGGGCGTACTCGGAGTCGACCAGGTTCGGCGGCGCCTGCACCCGCATCTTGGGACCCAGCACCAGCCGGGTCACCGCGATCGTGGCGGCCAGCTCCTGCAGGTCGGCGTCCGGCATGCCGCGCATCGCGGTGTCCGGCTTTGCGCGGAAGTTCTGGACGATGACCTCCTGGAGCCCGCCGTACTCGCGCGCCACCTTGCGCAGCGCGAACACCGACTCGGCGCGGTCCTCGATCGTCTCGCCGATGCCGATGAGGATCCCGCTGGTGAACGGCACGTTCGTCCGCCCCGCGTCCTCCAGCACGCGCAGCCGCACCGCGGGATCCTTGTCCGGCGAGCCGTGGTGCGCCTGCCCCTTCTCCTCGAACAGCCGCCGTGAGGTCGTCTCCAGCATCATCCCCATGGACGGCGCCACCGGCTTGAGGCGCTGCAGGTCCTTCCAGGTCATGACGCCGGGGTTCAGGTGCGGCAGCAACCCGGTCTCCTCCAGCACCCGGATGGCCATCGCGCGGACGTAGGACAGCGTGTCGTCGTAACCGTGCGCGTCCAGCCACTCGCGGGCCTGGTGCCAGCGGTCCTCGGGCCGGTCGCCCAGGGTGAACAGCGCCTCCTTGCACCCCATCGCCGCACCCTGCCGGGCGATCTCAAGCACCTCGTCGGGGCTGAGGAACATGCTCTCCAGCTTGTGCGGGGCGGTGGCGAACGTGCAGTAGCCGCAGCGGTCCCGGCAGAGCCGGGTCAGCGGGATGAAGACCTTGCGGCTGTAGGTGATGATCCCTTGTCGCCCCACGGCCTCCAGTCCCGCGTCCCTGACCCGGCCTGCGTGCCCGAGCAGGGTCTCAAGGTGTTCGTTCCTGGCGTGAAGCAGAACGGTGGCTTCGGTCACATCGAGAGCTTTGCCGTCGCGGGCCCTGGCCAGGGCCCGGCGCATCGCGTTGTCGGTGGGGTTCACGCTCATGACCGCACAGTACGACGCGGCGCCCCTCGGTGAGGCGGCGGGTCCGGGGATAGGGCCGGAATAGCCCATCGGACGATTCAGTTTCACTAAACGATATACCCAAGCAAGTCTCGATAGACGTAAATGCTTGCAGATGCATACAGTAAAGACATCGCAGGAACACGTCCCTCAGGAGTCGAAAATGATCTGGTTTCTCCTCACCCTCGTCGCCGTCGCCGTCCTTGCTCCGCTCGTCGGAGCCGACACCCGCGACGGGCGCGACTGGCAGTCCTCAGCCCGTTGACGGCCGAAGACGGCGAGCTCAGAACGACCGGTAGTCTCGGGCGGCCATCCGCGGCCCCCGGGCGGGAGGCCGCTCACCGCCCAACCTCAGCAACAGGCTGACCCGGTGCCTGTGCCCCCGATAGGGAGCCAGCAGCCGCAACATCTCCGCGTCGTCGGCCCGGCGGCCGCTCAGCGACCAGCCCACCAGCGACGGCAGGTGGAAGTCACCCACCGACACCGCGTCCGCGTCACCGTGCGACCTCTGCCGCACCTCCGCCGACGTCCACACCCCGATCCCGGGCAGCGCCCGCAACAGCCGATCCGCCTCGGCGCTGCCCCCCGCCGCCTCCAGCTTCGCGGCGTGCCACGCGGCGTTCACGATCGTGCGCGCCCGTACGGCCTCCGCCCCCGCCCGGTGCCAGTCCCACGAGGGGATGGCCCGCCACACCTCGGGCTCAGGGAAGACCCGCATCCCCTCGGGCGCGGGCCCCGGCGCGGGCTCGCCGTACCGGCCGAGCAGCAGGCGCCACGCCCGCCACGCCTCGGCGCTCACGACCTTCTGTTCGAGCACGGCGGGCACGAGGGCCTCCAGCACCCGTGACGTCCGTCCGATCCTGAGCCCCTCGTAGCGCTTGGCCGCCCTCCTGACCACCTCGTGCTCGGGGGCGAACCCCGAGAGATCGTCATCGACGCCGAGCAGCGCGGGGAGCGTCTCCAGCAGCCACTCCGCTCCCGGCCCCCAGGCGGTGGCGGCGACATGCCCGTCCCGGGCGGACACCCGCAGCGTGCCCGGGCCGCCGGGCGTGCGCGAGGTCCGCCAGATACTCCCGTCGGGCGTCCTTCGCCAGGTGGGATCGCCGTTCCCGTGGCGGTGCCGCCCCAGCGTCAGCCCCAGATCGAGCGGCTGCTCCGACCGCCACCCCCGCTCCCTCACGACGCTCCGTACGGGATCTAAAGGTCGCTGGAGAAGCGAACCGCGCACTCGGGAAGCACGATGCCGGGCCAGACGCGGCTGCCGGCCAGCAACTCGTTGCCCGGTCCGACGACGGCCCCGTCGCCGACGACCACCTCGCGCAGAACCGCTCCGCAGTCGACCCGGGCGCCGATGCCGACCACCGAGTCGACCACGACCGCACCCGAGTGGATCACGCAGTCGTCGCCGAGCACGCTGCCGGAGACCTGGGCTCCGGACTCCACCGTCGCGCGGGCGCCGATCACCGAACCGCCGCCGACCTTGGCCTCGGCCGAGACCATGGCACCGGGCAGGGCGAGGAAGTCGCCGGTGGGACCGGGTAAGGCCGGCGAGACGAGGCGGCCGAGGACGAGGTCGCGGGAACCCTGGACGAAGGCGGCGGGGGTGCCGACGTCGAGCCAGTAGGACGCGTCGGCGTAACCGAGCACCAGGGCGCCGTCCTCGATCAGGCTGGGGAAGGTCTCCCGCTCGACCGAGACGACCTCGCCCGCCGGGATCGTGTCGATCACCGAGCGGGTGAAGACGTAGCATCCGGCGTTGATCCGGTTCGTGACCGGGTTCGGGGTCTTCTCCAGGAAGGCGGTCACCCGGCCCTCGTCGTCGGTCGGCACGCAGCCGAAGCGCGAGGGGTCTTCCACCTCGGTCAGGTGCAGGGTGACCGCGGCCCCCCCGGCGACGTGCATGTCGACCTGGTCGCGGATGTCGTGGCCGGACAGGATGTCGCCGTTGAGCACCAGCACCGGCGCGTCCGGGTCCGAGCTCAGCGCCTCGGCGGCGTTACGGATGGCGCCGCCGGTGCCGAGCGGGGTCTCCTCGGTCATGTATTCCAGGGAGAGCCCGAACGCCGCACCGTCTCCGAAGGCCTCGGAGAACATCTCCGCCCGGTAGGAGGTGGCGAACACGATGCGCCGCACCCCGAACGACCTGGCCCGCGCGAGCTGGTGGGCGAGAAAGGGAACCCCCGCCGTGGGGAGTAGCGGTTTGGGGGTGCCAAGCGTCAGCGGACGCAGGCGCGTCCCCTGTCCTCCGACGAGGAGAATCGCCTCGAGCTCCGGCAAAGGGGTCTCCATCATTCCGCGAGGCTAGCTCACTACTCGGCAGCGCGTTGGTAGGAGAGCAGATGGGCCTCCGCCGACGCCTCCCAGGTGAACTCCCTGGCCCGGACCATTCCCGCCGTGGACAGAACCTGCCTGCGCTCCGGCGAGGACAGCAGCGCCCGCAACGCGCCGGCGATGCTCACGTCGTCGGGCTCGGTGTAGGCGACCGCGTCGCCTCCCACCTCGGGCAGCGAGGTGCGGTGCGTGGTGAGCACCGGCGCGCCGCAGGCCATCGCCTCCAGGACCGGAAGCCCGAAGCCCTCACCCCTTGAGGGGAAGGCCGCCACGAGCGCGCCGCCGAGGAATCCCGACAGGTCGGCGAAGGCGAGGAATCCGGGGCGGAGCACCCGCACGGTCGACGGAACCTCGCTCACCGCGGCGTCCACGCCGGCGTCACGAATGCTCCCGGCCAGCACCAGCGCGGGCGGGTCGGCAAGGTCCTGAACCGCGCGCACGAAGCCGCGGATCAGGTTTGGCACGTTCTTACGGGGCTCCAGCGGGCCGAGGAAGGCGACATAGGGGGTGCCGTGCAGGCCGAGCCGGTCGGAGGCGTGCTTGACCTCGCTCTCGGACGGCCGGTGGAACAGCACCGGATCCACCCCGTGGTAGGCGACGTCGATCCGGGTGGGGTCGGCGGCGAGCACCCGGATCAGCTCGTCGCGGGTCGCCTTGGAGGGCACGATCACCCTGGACGCGTGCCGCACGGCCGTGCGGGTCGCCGAGCGGAAGAACGACGCCTTGACCGCGCTGTGCTGCGTGGGCTCGGTGAACCAGGTGAGGTCGTGCACGGTCGCCACGGTCGGCAGGCCCGACCGCAGCGGGATCGAGTAATACGGGGCGTGGATCACCTGCGCGCCGGCCTGCCGGGCGAGGAGCGGAAGGCCGGTCTGCTCCCAGGCCAGCCGGGCGGCCCGATTGGTGATCCCGTGAGGTCCCGGCACGATCCGGGCGGAGGGCGCGAGCCCGGCGTATCGTTCGGCGTCGGCACGCTGGCAGACGACCACAAGATCGGTGCCCATCCTGTCCAGGGCGGCGACGAGTCCATCGACGTACCTGATCAGCGCGCCGCGATCGGCCGGAACCGCAGCCGCGTCAACGAGCACTCGAGGCGTCAAGAAGGATCGCTCCCCTCAGAATCCACTCGGGACAGCCGTCCCCTTCTTCCATCAACTCTATTGCCAGAGTCTCTGAAAACGTGGGGGAAATCACACGGCTTTTCCCTGAACGGAATCACTCTGGGAGTCGACGGAACGCCGGGCGGCCAGACCCGCGAGGCCCGCGCAGATGAGATCGCCGAGAATGATCACAATCCTGGAGCAGAGTGCCGCCGCGATCGCCGACCCCCGGTCCAGCACCGGCGCCAGGACCACCACCATCGCCGCCTCGCGCACTCCCGCCCCCGCGGGGACCACGAACGTCATGATCCCCAGGCACCAGGACAGCGCGAACGCGCCGATGGAGAACACGATCATCGACACCCCCGAAAGCCCGAGCTCCTGGATGATCGCCGCCAGGTGCAGGCCGTACGCGGTCCAGCCGAGCAGCGCCCAGCCCAGCGCGGTGAGCATGCCCCTGCGGGTGAGCGGGCGCTCCAGCGGCTCGCGCCTCAGCTTCCGCAGCCCGAACCCGACGACCGCGTTGATCACCCGCGGCTCGAACACCACCGCGAGCACCGGGATCAGCAGGAACACCCAGGCGTACGGTGCGACGGACCCCGGCATGGCGGCCAGCAGCGTCACCGCCGAGATCAGCAGGCCGCTGGCGAGCTGCACCGGCAGCGTCAGGAAGAAGGCGGCGGCACTGCGGGACCTGGGCACGCCCAGCTCACGCCCCATCTCCATCTGGGCGATCACCGGCCAGAGCGAGCCGGGGATGTACTTGCCCAGCTGCCCGACGAAGAAGACCTTCGCCCCCGCGCGGAACGGCAGCGGCGAGCCGAGATCGGCCAGCAGCGCCCGCCACGTCATCATCCCGCCGCACAGCGCCGCGATCACCGCGACCAGCGACAGCACGAGCGACTGCCACGACAGCCGGGCGAACCCCGTCTGGATCTCGTCCCACTGCCCCACCACCACCCACGCGCCGAACCCGAGCGCGACGAGCAGGAAGGCGATGCGGACCAGGCGTTTCACGAGCGGCTCACAGGACGCGAACCGGGTCGGGCGGCTGCGGCAGGGACGCCCCCGCCGGGACGCGTCCGCTCTTGGTCGCCACCCACAGGTAGGTCGGCACCACCGGAAGCAGCGCGCGCAGGACGGGCCGCGGCATCCGGGACAGCACGCCCCCGGCCACGCGGCCGATCACGCCGGGGAACAGCTCGGACCCGGCGAACGCCGCCGGGGTGGCGAGCACCGGGAAGGTGTAGTCCCATACGCGCAGCCCCCGCACCATCTTGCGCAGGCCGCGGCGCGTCCGGTAGCGCTCGTAATAACTGTCGGCCCTGCCGGACAGCCGGACGTAGCGGTCGGCCAGCGCGGGCGGCAGGTAGGACAGGAACGGCAGCTTGTAGTGCGGCTCCATCACCCCGAGCCGGTTGCCCAGTCCCAGGTAGAGGAGGCCGTCGTCGGTGAGCACCCGGCGCATCTCGGCCATGATCGCGTCCGGGTCGACCACGTGCTCGTAGATGTGGTTGAAGACCAGCACGTCGACGGACCCGTCGGGGAAGGGCAGGGCGGTGCCGTCGGCGCACACGAACTCGACCCGCTCGCCGAACCGCTGGGCCGCCTTGCGCAGGCCCGGCACGTCGATGTCGACGCCGAACGTCCGGCTCGCGCCCGCCGCGGCGAGTTCGTCGGCGATGAAACCCGCCGAGCACCCGATGTCGGCGACCGTCAGCCCGGCGAGCACGTCCTTGTCCCGGCCGAGGAAGTGGCCGAGCACCGCCACGATCTTCGCGGCCTTGCGGCGGCGTTTCTCCTCGTCGAGCATCGCCGCCTGGAACTCGGAGTATTCAAGCTGCGCCACTCGTTCGGTGCTCATCGGTCGCTCACCGCTCCTCGGTCGCCCGCTGCTTCCCGCGCCGCCACGGCGTCGCCCGCCACATATCGACGCATCATGATGTCGCTCGCCGCGCCTTCGTGCACTGTGACGCCTGTTGATGCACCTTGTTGCACTGCGACGCCCAAGAATACCGGTGACCCGGGACCCCACCGCCGGGTAACGCGCGCACGGCCCCCCGTCAGCGTGAGACCAGCGCCTCGACATAGGAGGCCCAGTAGGGCTCGGGGTCGACGGCCTTGACCCCGGCGCGGAGCCGCTCGGGCTCGCCGGGACGGTAGAACCCGGCCAGCGCCGCACGCAGCGCCTCCACCGAGCCGGGCTCGACCAGCAGCCCGTCCACCCCGTCGGTGACGTGGTCGCCGAGCGTGCCGACCCGGGTGGCGATCACCGGCACCCCGTGCTCGTGGCCGACCCACACCTGCTGGCTGGCCGTCCCGCTCCGGTAGGGCAGGACCAGCGCGTCCACGTCCGCGAACAGCCCCGGCACGTCCGCCGCGGCCACGTAGCCTGGCCGCAGCTCCACCCGGTCGGTCAGGCCGAGCTCGGCGACCAGCGCCTTCGTCTCGTCCAGACCGCCCCAGAACTCCCCCGCCACCCGAAGCGACACGCCCTCGGGCAGCGCGCGGATCAGCAGGTCCAGCCCCTTGTACGGCCGGACGAGGCCGAAGAACAGCAGCCGGTCGTGCACGCCGGGCTCACCGGTCCGGCCCGGAAGCCGCGCCCTCCCCTCCGAGGAGCCGGGCTCACCGGCCCGGCTCGGGAGGTGTGGCGCCATCTCGGCCATCCGTACGGGGGCGGGCGTCAGCTCGCGGGCCAGCGCGGCCTGCCGCTCGGAGTGGACGAGCACCGTGTCGACCCGGCGCAGCAGCGCCTTCATCAGCGGCGCGTCGTACGGCTTGGACTCGTGCGGCAGGACGTTGTGGCAGAGCGCCACCACCCTGGTCCGGCGGCGCAGGCCGTACAGGATGCCCAGGTAGGGCGGGACCTGCACCGGGCTGAGCACCGCGAAGATCACCAGGTCGGCGGTTCTGAGCCGCCGGCCGCAGCGGACCCAGCCGTCCGGGCGACGCCAGTCGAGATCGCGCCGGACGTGGGGGAACGGCTCGCCGTCGGGGGTGTCGACGGTCTGCTGCCCGGGATAGAGGAAGGAGGGGTACTGTGCCCGCCACGACTCGATCACCACGTCGTGCCCGGCGGCCCGCAGGCGGTGCGCCAGCTCGGTGGTGTGCGCGGCGCCGCCGCCCTTGTAGGGGTAGGTCGGTCCGACGACCGCGATCCGCATCTACTCGCTCCTGGACCGCACGATGAGGTCGGCCAGCAGCGCCAGCGAACCGATGAGCAGACCGGACAGGAAGATCACGATGGTGTTGCTGGTCAGGTAGAACCCGTAGCGGAAGATGTCGACGACACCCTTGACCAGGCCGATGCCGACCAGCCAGAGGGCGGGCGGCATGAGGACCTTGAGCGGGTTGAAGTACATGACCATCCGCAGCACCTGCAGGATGTAGCGGTAGGCGTCGGAGACGAAGCTGAACTTCGACGTGCCCGCCCGCTTGCTGTAGCCGATCGGCAGGTAGTAGACGTCGTGCTGGTTCGACAGGAACGACAGCGTGATCGTCGTGACGCAGGAGAACCCGGGCGGCAGCAGCCGCAGGTACGGCTTGGCGACCGACTTGCGGAACGCCCGCAGCCCGCTGTTGAGGTCGGGGATCTTCTGCCCCGCCAGCCGCTCGGCCACCTTGCGGATGAACCACTTCGCCGGAACCCGGAGAAACTTGTGCGAGCCCTCCTCGCTCGTCCGCGCGCCCACGACCTGGTCGATCGCCGAGTCCTTCTCCAGGATCTGGATGAGCTCGGGGATGCGCTCGTTCGGGTACGTCATGTCGGCGTCGGTCCACACGACGATCTCGCCGCGCGCCTCCTGCGTGCCGATCCTGCGCACCGTTCCCGACCCGCCGTTGCGGTGGAACGCCCGGACCCGCATGTTGGGGAACCGGGGCTCGGCCTCCCGCAGCTTCGCCAGGGTCTGGTCGGTGGAGAAGTCGTCGACGGCCACGAGCTCGTAGGTGTATCCGCTGTGGTCCATGGCCTCGCAGATGCGCTCGACCTCGGCGATGACGTGGTCCTGCTCGTTGTAACACGGCAGGACGATGGTCACGTACGGTGTTGCGTCCACAGCTGATCCACTCTCGGGCGTCTCGGGCATGCTCACGTCGGGCGAGGATACTCTGCCCAGCCGAAAGGCGAGCGCACTTCACCTCCCCGGGCAGGTCCGGTACCTACCGGCTGTCGGCCACCGTCCTGGCGTGGCCGACCCCCGGCATCACCTTGACCGTGTCGATCAGCACCTGGGCGTCACCCGGATCGGCGAGCTTGACGTAGTAGGACTCGGGAAAACCCTGAGGGCCCGACACCTTGCTCATCCAGAAGAATCCGAACACCTTCGCGGCATGCTCGGAATCCTCGAAATAGACCTTCTCGACCCCCTCCACGGTTCCCAGCCTGGCCTCGATCCTCTCCCTGTCCAACGGCGTGGCGCCGTCGCGCCCGTCACAGGTGCCGGACGCCTCCGCCGGCCCGCACAGCGTGATCTCGACGTCGGCCTTGCCCTCCCAGAAGGAACCCCCGAAGGTGAAGACGTTGGAGACGCCGGCCATCTTCTCGAAGGTGGATCTGATCGGCACGATGTCGGCCCGCCGATGGAGCCTGCCCCTGAACGACTCCGGCATGTCGTCGACCTGGAGGGCCGAGAGCAGAGCCTTGTTGTCCGCGTTCTGCTCCCGGAAGTTCGCCCACGCCGCATTTTGCGATTCGCAGCTCACCTCCGCCACCTGGGGCATCGCCCGCAGCCTCGCCTCAAGGGCTCGTCGCTGTTTCGATGTGATCGCCCGCTTGTGGCACTGCTTCCAAACGTTGTCTTTCCCGCAGAGAAAGATGGTGAACACTCCGTCCTGGGGCCAGGGACCGGCCGGGGGCGGAGAAACCTGGATGAGGCGCTGCTGGACGTACCGCCCTTCGGTCCCGGCCGTCGCGGCCCCGGTCGCTCCCAGTGCCACCGCGACGGCCATCACACCGGCCGGCAGCGCGCGACGAATCCCGACCCGTGTCCGACTCCGGGACCGCCGCCCCGAGTCCCCGGAGGACAGATCTTCTGCTTCGGAAACCTCGAGGTTCACGTGCATGGACCGACTATGTCGATCTTGTCGGCCTTCGGTCAATCCATTACCGAATGATGCCGACGTCCAGGAGTTCGCCGAGGTTCTCGTCCGCGCGGGACGCCCACAGGGGATCCCCACTCGTCGCGTAACCCACGGAAGGCGTGGCCGTTCCCGGCCGGCGAAGTGAGATGACCACGGCAACGGGCTCGCCGCACCCGGTGACGGCCGGCGTCTCGCCCGCGTTGACCCGCGCGAGAACCCGTCCGGTTCCATGGGTGAGACCACCCGCACCCACCGTACGGTCGCTGAACAACGGCTCACTCATGGGGCAATCGTGACCCCCGGGTGGCCACATCGGCGGGGAATTCACCACTTTCCTCACGCTCAGGTGTTCAGAGAACGATCATCCAGACGTTGACGGCCAGGGACCAGGTGCCGTCGGGCGGGTCGACGAGGGAGCGTTCGTCCTGACGGGTACGGAGGCCCATGATCTGGACCGGCGTGCCGTAGGCGGAGAGCTGCCGGGCCTCGGCGGCGAGCAGGACCGGGACCCGGCCGGCGGCGCGGACGCGGTCGGCCACATAGGTGACGGTGGGCCGGACGGAGACGCCGGCGTCCCTGAGGAGGGCGACCCTGGCGGTGGGAACGCCGCAGGTGCCCCGGACGACCTGGGTGAGCCGGTCGCCCGTGACCCGCTCCACGATCAGCACCGAGGCCCGCGCGGGGAGGGCCGCGCACATCCCCTCGACCGCCGCGCGCTCGCCGCGCTCGATCTGGTTGAACGCCGTCCCGGCGGAGGTGAGCGCCGTGGGGATGAGGAGCAGCGCCACGCCGAAGGCGGCGACGTTCTTCTGGACGGTCGGGCCGTACCCCGACCTGCGTGCCTTGTCCCGCGCCCAGCGCAGGCCCCAGACGGCGAGCAGGATCAGGCCGGGGATGACGATCGGGACGAGCCGCCGGGAGGCCCACGGCTGGTCGGGGGTGATGGCCGGGCGGTAGAGCGTGGTGAACGTGGTCCAGCCGATGACGGCCAGCGGCAGCAGCCAGGCGAACTCGCCTCCCCTGACCAGCCTGCGGGTGAGCACGGCCGCCGCCAGCGTGGCCAGAACCACCGTGGGGATCCCGACGTACCAGATCACCCAGTGGAGCGACTCCTCGTAGTACAGCCGGGAACCGTCCATCGGCAGCCCGTTCGCCTGCTGGGTCCTCTCGATGAACTCGAAGTTCACCCGGTCGTCGCCCGTGGTGGGCCACCGGGTGACGGTCTGCAGCCACGGCCGGACGGCGAAGGCCACCATGATCAGCACGACCAGGCCGCCGGCGATCTCGGGCAGCCGCCGGATCCCCGCGGCCCACCGGACGACGACGGCGAGTCGCGGTGCGAGGAGCGCGGCGATCAGGGTGAGGGCCAAGACCGCGCCGCAGATCGCCAGCAGCGGGTTGAGTGAACCCGACAGGTAGTCCAGGTACGGCCGGGAGAGCAGGTAGGCGGCGGCGAATCCTCCGGCGACCCCCGCCGCCAGCCCGCAGAGCAGGGGAACGCCGAGACGTCCCTCGTCCCTGGCGCCGACCCGGCGCAGGGCGATCAGCAGTCCGGCGTAGACGACCGCGGGGAGCACGTCGCGTAGCCCGTCGATCCTGACGAGGACGGCCAGCCCGAACACCAGACCCGCCAGGACCGCGCCGATCACGGCGCCGCCGGACCCCGCCGGGCGGATCCCGCCCGGCTCCGCCCCGGAGGCAACGGCGAGATCCCCGCCGGAGGGGGCGGCGGGCTCCGCGCCGGAGGGGACGGCCTGCGGGTGGCCGGCGCCCGCGAGGCCGGGACGGAGCCTGGCCTCGGCGTCGAACAACAGGGCCAGACCGCCGAAGAGCATGATCAGGGAGGGGATCTCGCTGAAGGTGGTGCGCGAGGTGTAGAGGATCGGCAGGCTGACCGCGAAGACCAGGGCGGCCGGCGGGGCCCAGCGCGCGCCGACGAGGCGGGCGACGACCCCCGCGACGACGAGCACGGCCAGCGCTCCCATCAGCGGCGGCACCAGGAAGAGCCCCGAGAGGCCGCCCAGCCAGGCGCCGACCGCGTCGATCATCGGCGATCCCGGCATGAACTGCGGCACGATCGCGCCGCCGAAGTCGTACAGGCCCATGCTGTCGAAGTGCAGTGCCGGGTTCGCGCCGCCGAAGGCCGCCTCCTGGAAGGGGATCGGCAGCGAGCCGTGACCGGCCAGCCAGAGGGCGTACTGCGCGTAGGTGGAGGGATCGCGGCGGATGATCAGTTGTTCGCTGTGGAACAGGCCGTTGAAGACGCCCGAGGCCAGGGCCACGGCGATCACCGCCGTCGTCTGCCAGGCGGTCGCCTCGACGGTCTTCGGCAGGCGGCGCAGGCCGTACCGGCACAGGAGCGCGGCGACCAGCAGGCCCAGGGGGATCGCGGCGGCCGGCCGGAACCAGCCGAGCAGCAGCAGCGGCAGCCCCGCCAGCAGCCAGCCCGCCAGCGCGAGTGCGGGCACGACCGAGACCACGGCGAGCACCGTGCCCGCCGAGGGCCTGCGCGTGTGATCCAACCAACCGGTTCTCATGGCTCGCCACGAGCGTAGTGGCAGGCCGGGACGACACCGGCGCGAGCGTCCGGCGACGCGGCGGCGCGGTGAAAGCCTGTAGCGTACGCCCAGCATTCGAAGGGGGCGGAGATTGGTCGGGTGGGTGCGGCGGCACCGTTTTTTCCTGGGTGTGCTGGGCCTCGGAGCCGTCCTGCGGGTGATCACCATGCTCGGATACCGGCCCGCGCTCTGGTTTCCCGACTCCTACACCTACGTCGTCACCGCGCTGAAGCCTCGCCCCGACCTGGTCCGCCCGGCCGGATACCCGATGTTCCTGCGCCTGTTCGAACCGTTTCACAGCTTCGCCCTCGTCACGCTGGTCCAGCACCTGCTGGGGCTGATGGTCGGCGTGCTGGTCTACCTCACCGCCCGGCGGCTGCGCGCCCCCGGCTGGGCCGCGGTGGGCGCGTCCGTTCCCTCCCTGCTGGACGCCTACCAGATCGAGTTGGAACACCTGCTGGTCTCCGACACCCTGTTCGCCGTTCTGATCATGTCGGCGGTCTGCCTGGGCGTGCGGCGGACCGTCGGGTGGCGTACGGCGTGCGGGATCGGGCTGCTGCTCGCGGCGGCGACCCTGACCAGGACCGTCGGGCTGCCGCTGGTCGTGATCTTCGCCGCCTGGCTGATCTACCGGGAGCGGGGGCGGGTGGTCACGCCAAGACTGCTGCTGCCGGCCGGGGTGATGCTGATCGCGGCGACGCTGCCGATCCTGGGGTACGGGGCCTGGTTCTACGCGACCTACCAGCGGGTCGGCATCGTGGGCGCCAACGGCGTCTTCCTCTACGCCAAGACGATGACCTTCGCCGACTGCGCGGTGATGAAGCCCTCGCCGGACCTGGCCGTGCTCTGCGACCCCCGGCCGCCGCGCGAGCGGCCTCCCATGCAGGAGTACGTCTGGGGTCCGGACTCGCCACTGGTCAAGCTGCCCGGCATCACCTTCGCCAAGGAGACCGACGCGCTGGCCGGGCGGTTCGCCTCGCTGGCCATCCAGAGCCAGCCGCTCGACTATCTGGGGTCGGTCGTCTCGGAGCTGGCCCGCTCGTTCACCTGGGGCCGCCCGGTCTACCCGGACCGGGAGGTCTACGACTACTACGAGTTCCCGGACAGGCCGCCGGCCCCACCGGGCCGCTATCCGGCCACGGAGGGCGCCGAGTCCGCCCGGCGCTACGAGCAGGGCTCGATCACCGCTCAGGTCGTCGAACCCTACGCGGGCTGGATGCGTACCTACCAGGACGTGGCCCGGCTCCCCGGAACGGCGGTACTGGTGATCCTGCTCATCCCTCCGGTGGCGGCGGCCGTCCGGCGGTTCCGCCCGGAGTCCACGGCGTGGGTGCTGCCGTGGACGACGGCGACGGTGCTGCTGGTGATGCCTCCGGCGGTCGCGCAGTTCGACTACCGCTACGTTCTGCCCGTCGTACCCGCAGCGTGCCTGGCTGCGGCATTGGTTGCGGGTAAACCTAATTTCCGTAATATTCCAAGAAATGTCCGTATTTGAGTATGCTGGCCGCCAGATCAGCACGGCGGTGGTCAGGGGATGGTCTTGAGCAAATTCATGTCATCGCAGCTCCCGGTGCGCGCATCGTGACCTACTCTTTGGGCGCGATGAACGAGCTGGAACAGCACCGGACGGTGCCGCGAAGCGAGGAGATCGCATGAGCGACCACCGGCATGCCGGGGGGAAGGACCGCGGGGCCGAATCGGGCCGCCGGGCGTCCCGTAGGGCGGGCGATGACGGAGGGCGGCCTCCCGAAGACCTCTCTCCGGACGGCGGGCCGCCCCGGAGCCGCAAGAGCGGGCGGCTGGGCGTGGGCGGCTGGGTCAGCATCGCGGTGACCGGCGTCATGGTGCTCGGCACCCTCGGCGGCTACACGCTCTACCGGAACACCTTCGCCAATATCAACACGCTCGACCCCACCGCCAATCTCGGCGCGAACCGCCCGGTGAACGAGACCGGGTCGCTCAACGTGCTACTGGTCGGCTCCGACACCCGCGAGGGCGACAACCTCCAGTACGGCCAGAAGATGCTCAACGCGGGCAAGCGGACCGACACGATCATCCTCATGCACATCTCGCCGAACCGCGACAAGGCGACGCTCATCAGCTTCCCCCGCGACTCCATGGTGGAGATGCCCGCGTGCAAGAGCGAGAACGGCACCCCGGTCGCCGCGAGACACGAGATGATCAACGCCGCCTACAACGAGGGCGGCATCACCTGCACCATCACCACGCTTGAGGCCCTCACCCAGATCCGCGTCGACCACTTCGTCGAGGTCGACTTCACCGGCTTCAAGAACATCGTGGACGCCCTCGGCGGCGTCCGGATCTGCCTCAAGGAGCCGGTCGACAGCAAGAAGGCCAAGCTCACCCTCGCCGCCGGCTGGCACAATCTCAAGGGCGAGGAGGCCCTGGGATACGTGCGGCTGCGCGACTACGGCGACGGCAGCGACATCCAGCGGATCAAGCGCCAGCAGGTCTTCCTCAGCAAGGTGGTCGACAAGGCGACCAGCAGCGCGCTGCTCACCGACCCCGCGAAACTCATCTCCTTCATCGGCGCCGCCTCGAAGTCGGTCCGGATGGACAAGGCACTGGCCGACGACCCCCAGACCCTGATCCGGATCGCGCAGAGCGCCAAGGCGCTGACGGCGAGCGGCGTCAAGTTCATCACCGTCCCGTGGGGCACGGACCCCAAGGACAAGAACCGGGTCGTCTGGAGTCAGCCCGCCGCGGACGAGCTGTTCGAGGCGATCCGCAGCGACAACGAGGTGCTCCCCACCGCCGCCCCCACCGGGCCCGCCAAGCCGACCGTCAAGAACGAGCAGGTCCGGGTCCAGGTCCTCAACGGCACCGACACCCTGAACAGGGCCAAGGAGGTCGCCGACAAGCTGACCGACCAGGGCTTCGTGGTGACCGAGGTCGGCAACGCCCGCCCGGCGACCGGCAACGTGCCCACCACCACGCTGCGGTACGCCAAGAACGATACCGCCGAGGGCCCCGCCTACGGGGACACGCTGGCCGCCAGGCTCTCCAGCGACAAGCGCACCCCCGTCGCCGGCAAGGTGAAGCCGGTCAGCACGGACAAGTACGTGTCGGCCAGCCCGGTCGCCAAGCCTCCCACCGGCCCGATCATCCAGCTGGTCATCGGCGCCGACTGGCCGGGCGTCCGGGTTCCCACCAAGATTCCCGACTCTCTCAAGGACCAGGTCGTCGACAACAAGACCGACCCCTGCCAGTAACGAGCGGCCGAGCGGCGAAGGACAGGTCGTCAGGCGGCGAGACCCGCCTGACGACCGGCGGCCACGGCCCGCGTCACGGCGTCTGTCACGGCGTCCGCCCCGTCACCTGTCACATCGTCCCCACGGTGTCCGTCAGGGTGTCCGTCACGGCCCGCGGCGCGGCGTGTGTCCTCCTCACCGGCCGGTGACCGGTGCCGTGACGCGGGCAGAATCCGGACAGTCACGATTCGCCGAGAACCCCGTGAAACTCGCCGTACTCGTGCGACAGGGGGCTCAACATCGGTTTAGGGTGGTCAGGTCGGCGAGGCGAGCCTCCTCTCACCCGCATCCCCGGCCGCCTTCTCGCTAGCGCGCCCGACTCCTTCCCCGGTCTCCGACAGATGGCTGAGCGTTTCCCCCGTGAGTGACATCCGCCCCTCTTTCCCGACGCCGGCCCCTCAGGACGACGGCGCCGACGCCGGCAGGCCAACCAGCGGGCAGGGCCGGGCCTCCGCCCCGCGGCCGACGCCGGATCCCGCGCGCCGGCCGCCGGCCCCCCAGCCCTCCTGGCCCGAGCCGCCCTCCATGCCGTACGCCTCCGGCCGGCGGGAGCGCGGGCCCGTGCCCGAGGAAGAGGAGGCGGGCGAGGTCACCGCGTGGGGCTATCCCGCCTACCAGGACTCGCCGCCGGACCAGCCGCACGACCTCCGGAATCCGCTCGCCGCCTCCGCTCCCCTGGAGCCCCTGCCATGGCGAGAGCCCTCAGCCTCACCCGAGCCCCGGAACACCCGCGAATCGGCGTGGGCTCCTGAGGAGACCTCACCGAACCGGCGGGAGCCCTCGTGGGCTCGCGAGGAGAGCAGGCCGGAGGGGGGCCCGCTCTCGCCCCACGGCTCCTCCCAGACACCGCCGTGGCGGCCGGACCGGACGCCGCCCCTCCCTCAGCCCCGGGAGGCCCCGACCGGCCCCCAGTTCCAGGGGTCCTCGACGGCGCGGCCCTTCTCCTACTGGGAGAGCACCGGCCAAAGGACCTCCGAGCCCTCGTTCTGGCACCGGTCCACCGACCCGGAGCGCGAGGCGGAGCAGGAGTGGCGGGCCGAGCAGGAGCGGGAGCCGTTCAAGGAGGAGGAGGAGCCCCCCGCTCCCCCGGCCAAGAAGAAGCGCGACCCGTATCTCGACAACGTGAAGTTCGTGCTGATCGCCCTCGTCGCGACCGGGCACTCGCTGGTGCCCACCCTGAGCGCGCACTCGGCGAAGTCGGCGTACATCTTCATCTACATGTTCCACATGCCGGCGTTCGTGCTGATCAGCGGCTATCTCGGACGTAATTTCTGGAACTCCAACGCCAAGATCAACAAACTGGTCGACACTCTGATCATCCCCTACGTGGTCGTCGAGATCGGCTACGCGCTGCTCCGCTACGGGCTGGGCCAGAAGTGGACCCTCACGATCATCGACCCGGCCTGGCTGAACTGGTATCTGCTGGCCCTGGTGCTCTGGCGGATCTCCACACCCATCTGGACCCGCATGCGGCAACCGCTGCTGGTCGCGGTGGTCATCTACATGATGGCGGGCTTCTCCGAGATCGGCGGCGACTTCAGCATCGACCGCTTCTTCGGCCTGCTCCCGTTCTACGTGCTCGGACTGCTGCTCAAGCCCGAGCACTTCGACCTGCTCAAGCCGACCTGGGTCAGGATCGTGGGCGGACTCACCCTCGTCGGGGCGGCGGGAGTGGCGATCTTCATCGCCCCCCACGTCAAGCTCGCCCCGGTCTACTACCGCTACAGCTTCAAGGGCATGGACATGTCCTGGTGGATGGGTCTCGGCGTGCGAGGCGCCGTGCTGATCGCGGGGATGATCATGACGTTCGCCCTGCTCGCGGTCATTCCCCGGAGAGAGACCTGGTTCTCCGACCTCGGCACCCGGACGCTCTACGCCTACCTGCTCCACGGCGTCGTCGTGCTCATCGCCAAGGACCAGCACTGGCTGAGCTTCCCCTGGCTGCACGGCCCGCTGGGGGTGATGGCGATCGCGTCGAGCGCCCTGGCCCTGGTCATCGTCCTGTGCCTGCCGGAGACCCGCACACTCTTCAAGTGGATGCTCGAACCCCGCCTGGTCTGGCTCTACCGCCGGCCGTCGGCGCAGGCCGTTCCCACGCCGCCGGCCGAGCCCCCAACCAGGGAGAGTTCAACCTCAGTTACCCGGTAATTAACGCAACACATCCGGTGATGACGGAAGGGACGCTCAGCATCGGTGTATGCGGGTATGTGTCGGCACAATCGTCCATCACCCCGAAGACGCCCGGATCATGCATCGGCAGATCCGGGCGCTCCTCGAGGCGGGACACGAGATCACCTATGTAGCGCCCTTCACCGACTGCAATGTCACGCCTGATCCCCGGCTCCGGCCGGTCGACGTTCCCCGTGCGGTCGGCCGCCGCCGCAGGCGCGCGCTGAAGGCCGCCCGCAAGGCCCTCAAGCGCGGGGTGGAGGGTGCCGACCTGCTGATCGTCCATGACATCGAGCTGCTGTTCCGGCTCCCCAGGCGCCGCCCCGTCACCGTGTGGGACGTGCATGAGGACACGGCCGCCGCGCTGGAGGCGAAGCCGTACCTCCCCGAGCACCTGCGCCGGATCCTGCCGTCGCTGGTCCGCCGGGTCGAGGCCCGCGCGGAACGCCGGCTGCACCTGATCCTGGCCGAGGAGGACTATCAGGAGCGGTTCGCCAAGCCCCATCCGGTCGTGCTCAACACCACCTACGTGCCCCCGCGGCTTCCCGCGCCGCCCGGCGGCCAGAACCGGGTGGTCTACGTGGGCCACCTCTCCCGGGCCAGGGGCGCGGTGGAGCTGATCGAGCTGGCCAGGCGGCTGGTCCCGCACGGCATCAGGCTGGACCTGATCGGCGCCGCCGATGCCGAGATCCGGCCGCTGCTGCGGGACGCGCAGCGGGAGGGCCTGCTCGACTGGTACGGCTACGTGCCCAACCAGCACGCGCTGCGGATGGCCGAGAAGGCGATCGCCGGGCTGTCGCTCCTGCACGACGTGCCCAACTACCGGCAGTCGATGCCGACGAAGGTCGTCGAATACATGGCCCGGGGGCTCCCCGTGATCACCACGCCTCTCCCCGCCGCCGCCTCGATGATCGACCGGGCCCGGTGCGGGACCGTCGTGCCCTTCGGGGACGTGGACGCGGTGCTGCGCGCCGTACTGGCGCTGCGGGACGATCCCGAGGCGGCCTCGGCGATGGGGGCCCGCGGCTACGCGGAGGCGTTGTCCCGCTACAACTGGCCGGACCACTCCGGCGCGTTCGTCGGACGGCTGGAGGAGTGGGCGACGGCGAGCGCCGCCCCCGTGCGCGCCCACCGTCGCGCCCTGGTGGTCTGAGGCCTCCCCGGCCGCCGGAGTCCGCGAGGGATTGGTCACACCGTTCGCCGGTCCCGATCCCGGCCGGCGGTGATCGAACATCCGCGCGACACCCGTGGAACGGCGGGGTCACGGGTTGACGAGGGCACCGGAGAACAGGGAGAGGACATGAGGGAACGCCGGGCGAAACGACAAGCGGTCCGTGACCCCCGTGACGTGGCGACCAGAGATTGATGTACTGGGAGACATGGCACGCCATCTGATTCAGGGGCGCGAGATCGCCATGCCGGTACGCGTCAGGGATGCCACGGTCGGCATCGCGTCCTATCTGGTCCGGGCGAACGCCGCACGGGCCGTGATCGCCTATTCGAGGCTGGACGCCGTCGAGGTGCTGCCCGGCAAGGCCCTGTGCGCGCTGGTGTTCGCCGACTACACCGACGGCGACCTGGGCGCCTACCGCGAGTTCGGCATCGCCTTCCTGATCCGGCCCCCCGGCGCCGATCCCGCGCCGCGCAGGAGCCTGCGCGCGAGCCTGTGGGAGCTGCACAGACTCGGAGCCGGGACGTTCGTCCACTGGCTCCCGGTCGACCAGGGCTTCACCATGGAGGCGGGCCGTACGATCTGGGGCTTCCCCAAGGAGCTCGCCGACATCGATCTGCGCCTGTCGTCCCCCTACAAACGGTGCATCGTCCGCAAGGACGGCAGGCTGGTGCTGGACCTGCTGATCAAACCCGGCACCCCGGTGCCCGGCAGCGGCATGGTGACCGCCCTCGACGCCTACAGCCACCAGGACGGCGTCACCCGCCGCATTCCCTGGTCGATATCCCCCCGCGGGGTTCGCCTCCGTCCCGGAGGCGCCCTGATCCGCCTGGGCAACCACTCCGTCGCCAAGGAGCTGAGCGAGCTCGGCCTGCCCAAACGCGCCCTGATGACCAGTACGGTCTCCCACCTCGCCATGACCCTCGGCGAGGCCAAGGAGCCCTGACCTGCGGGACGCTAGACGTCGAGCTCCAGCAGCGGCAGCTCGTCTCTCATGGGCAGGCCCTGCCAGTCGCTGGGCCCGGAGGCCGCGAACGCCGCCAGCAGGCCGCCCCGGCGCAGTCTGTCGGCCGGGTGCAGGTGTTCCAGCAGCGCGCTGAGATAGCCCGCGACGAAGGCGTCCCCGGAGCCGTTGGGATCGACCACGGGTGTGGAGAGGCTGGTGGCGTCGTGGCGGACGCCGTCCACCCGGGCGCTCGCCCCCCGGGCGCCTCGCATCACGATGACCTCCCGGTCGCCGGTGAGCGCCGGCTTGACCAGGTCCAGCTCGCTCTGCCGGACGAACAGCACGTCCGCCGAGCAGGCCAGCACGCTGAGGACCTCCTCTGCCTCCCGGAGATCGGGCCAGAGCTGGTCGTGGTAGTCGACCGCCACCGAGACGACGACCTGGGCGGTCCGCGCGGCCCGGACCGCGGCGTGCATGGCGTCGCGCGCGTTCAATGCGGCGGTGATCCCGCTGACGTGCAGGACGCGAGAGGCCGCGATCCGGTCCACGGGAACGTTCCCCTGCGCCAGCCGGGCCCCGGTGCGGTAGTAGGTGACCCTGGCCGCCTGGCCCAGCCTCGACTCCTTCAGGAGGATCCCGGTGGGCGATCCCTCGTCCACCCGCGCGTCCGAGATGTCCACGCCCTCACCGCGCAGCACGGTGAGGATCCGCGCGCCGAGCTCGTCACCGCCGACCTTGCCCAGCCATCCCACCGCGTGCCCCAGCCTGGCCAGCCCGACCGCGACGGTGAACTCGGCCCCGGCCACGTCCAGCCTGGCCTCGTGCTCGTGACGGACCCGGCCGCTGGTGACGACGCCGAAGGCCTCGCCGAGGGTGTAGACGTCCACGTCGGAACCTTTCGGGGCGCCGGGTGACGCCGATGAGCAATCGTTCAGGCTCCGGCCCCGGGCGCCCCCACTCCCAAAGGACCAGAAACCCGAACTCTAGCGACAACTCACCAGCAAGAACCAACCGGCCACTCGGGTTCCGGACGGGCCGGACCGCACGGGGTCAGACGATCGGCGGGCGGCCGAGGCGGAGCATGCGCCAGGCGGTGTTCCAGCCCATCGGACGGCGCTCTCCCGCGGGCTCGCGCAGGCCTTCGGTGAAGCCCTTGAACCAGGCGCGCAGGGCGGCGCCCGAGCGCTCCCTCAGGAGGGTGAGGGCCATCCAGTTGAGGAGGTAGAGCACGGCCAGGGGCCAGGGAAGGTTGCGGCGGGCCAGCCAGACGCGGTTGCGCGCGTTGAGACGGTAGAAGTCGGCGTGGCGGGTCGGGGGGACCTGCGGGTGGTACATGACGGTCTGGGCGTCGTATTCGATGCGGTAGCCCTCACCGAGCAACCTCCAGGCCAGGTCGGTCTCCTCGTGGGCGTAGAAGAACCGCTCGGGGAGCCCGCCGACCTGGAGGAAGGCCGAGCGGCGGATGGCGCAGGCGCCGCCCAGGAAGGTGGTGACCGGGGAGGATCTCTCGGGGTCGCCGGCGCGCAGGCGAGGGACGTGGCGGCGCTGGCCGATGCCGCCCTCGGGGTCCATCACCCGGAACGAGACGACCGCGAGATCGTGTTCTTTGGAGAAGCGCTCACGCAGATGGGAGACGAGGTTCGTCTCGCCGTACCAGCCGTCGTCGTCGAGGAAGAGCACCACGTCGCCCGAGCACTCCTCGACGCCGCGGTTGCGGCCGGCGGGGATGCCCGCGTTGTGGTTCAGCCGCACGGTCTTGACCGAGGCCGACGAGCCCGAGGGCACGCCGACCGACAGCTCCGGGACGTCCGCGCCGTTGCCGACGATGACCACCTCGACGTCGCCGTCGACCTGGTTCAGCGCGGACTCGACGGCCCGATCCAGCTCAGGGATTCGGTTGCCCATGGTGAGGATGACGCACGAGATCTTCAACGGGTCATCGCCCTGACGCGTCGAGAGCACGTACGGAGCATACTTTCATGATCACCGAGTCTGCTGGGGCGGCCAGTTCTGGTCGAACTAGCAGTTACTGATTTACCGGAGAACAAGCGTATCGGAATCGCCAACAAACACCCACCAAACAGCAAGGTGTTCGCATTTACGACGCACCGGCACGCGGCCCGGTTCCTCATGAAAGCCGCCTGGACATCAGGATGCTGATCAAATGCAGGATCATCTGCAGCACGGCGACCACCACGCAGGCCACCACGAGCACCCGGGTCGCGGCCAGACCTCCGCTGAGCGCGTCCCAGATCGCGGCGATCACGACGAGGATGGACAGCTCCACCGCCTGGACCACCCGGTGGAACTTCAGCGCCGCGGCCGCCTTTCGGGCCATGCCCAGACCGCGTGACTGGAAGTGCTCGGCCGACGCCTCGGTGGCGGCGACCAGCCCCGACCTGGCGCGGGCCACGTCGACCAGGTCGGTCTCCGCCTTGATCAGGATGGCGCCGAGCGCGGCGGCGAACCCGATCACGGTGTACCAGTCGGGCAGGATCTCCGACGCCCGGAAGCCCAGCCCGATGAGCAGGGCGGCCTCGGCGAAGTAGTGGCCGACCCGGTCGAGGTAGACACCGGTGATGGAGGTCCGCCGGGTCCAGCGCGCCAGCTCACCGTCGGAGCAGTCGAGCAGCAGGTAGATCTGGATCAGCACGGCCGCGCCGACGGCCGCCCAGAGGCCGGGGAGCGCGAGGACCGCGCCGGCCAGCACCCCGCACAGGATCATCAGCCAGGTGGTCTGGTTGGGCGTGATCGGCGTCTTGGCGAGAAACCAGGTGACGTAGATCGACAACTTGCGCATGTAGAGCGCGCCGGCCCAGTGCTCGCCGCTGTTGCGATCCATGGTGGAGTGCGGCTGAGCCACCGCACGGAGCTCAGCGACCGATGGCCCGGACATAGTCCCCCACCCGATCGCGAATCTCCGGCTCCGACAGGCGCAGGTGCTCAAGGATGGTGTATCGCCCGGGACGGGTGGAGGGCGCGAGCATGACCGCCTCGGTGAACTGGTCGTCGGTCAGCCCCACGTCGTGGGGGGTGACCGGTAGCTCGTGCCCGCGTAAGCAGTCAACGACCTGGGTGAGCCTCCGGGAGTCCTCGCGGAGGAAGAAACAGAAGGCCGCTCCTATCCCGGCGAGTTCGCCGTGATTGGAGGTGCCGGGAAAAAGCTGATCCACGGCATGCAGGATCTCATGATCTCCGCCACTCGAGGGACGGGACGACCCGGCGACCACCATCGACATCCCCGAGAGGATGAGCGACTCGGCCAGCACGGTGAGAAAGGCGTCGGACTCGATCGAGTCGTTCCTGCCGATCAGCGCCTCCGCCGCGGTGCGGGCCATCGCGCAGGCCAGGCCGTCGATCGGCTCCCCGCGCTCGGTGTTGCCGAGCTGCCAGTCGTCGATCGCCGACAGGTTGCTCACCACGTCGCCGACGCCGGAGCGGACCAGCGACGACGGCGCGTCGTGGACGAAATCGAGGTCCACCATGATGGCCAGCGGCATGGGCACGCCGAAGGTGCCCTTGCCGTTCTCATGCGTCAGCGACGCCACCGGGGAGCAGATCCCGTCGTGCGACAGGTTGGTGGCCACCGCCACCATCGGGATCCCGGCGAGCGACGCGGCGTATTTGGTCGCGTCGATGGTCTTGCCGCCGCCGATGCCGACGACCGCCTCGTAGGCGCCCTTACGCAGGTCGGCGCCGAGCGATACGGCCGCGTCCACCGAACCGTCGGCCACCCGGAAGACCTTGGCCTCGCCGAGCGAGGGAGCGATCACCGAGGCGATCCGGTCTCCCTGGCCCGCGCCCACGGCCACGGCCACGCGCCCGGAGGTCGCCACCCGGCTGTCGGCGAGCAGCGAGCCGAGCTGAGCGATCGCGCCGCGCCGCACCTCCACGGTCAGGGGGGCGGGCAGCATCCTGGCTAGTATCGGCACGCGATCTCCCGCGCCTTCGCGAGGTCGTCGTGGTTGTCGACCTCGACCCACGGGACATCACCGATCGGGGCGACGGCGATCTTCTCGCCGCGGGCGACCAGCTCCTGGTAGCCGTCCTCGTAGTAGAGCTGCGGGTCGCGCTCGAACGTGGCCTGGAGGGCGTCCGCGAGACGCTCGCCGATGCCGGAGCGGATCAGCGTGGCGCCGATGTACTCACCGGCCGCGTCGGCCGGGTCCATCAACTTGGTGATCAGCTTGAGGTGACGGTCTCCGTCGAGGGTGACCTTCATCTCCTCCTCGGCGAGCTTCTTGACGTCGTCCACCGCGAGCAGGATGTCGCTCGTCGCCGGGGCGGAGAGCAGCGTCTCCTCCACCGAGACGGGGTGGACCGTGTCGCCGTTGACCAGGAGCACGCCCTGGTCGAAGTATTCGCGCGCGCACCAAAGGGAGTAGGCGTTGTTCCACTCCTCGGCCTTGTCGTTGTGCACGAGGGTGAGCTTCACACCGTGCCGCCGCTCCAACTCGGCCTTACGCTCGTGTACGGCCTGCGCCTGGTAGCCGACGATGACCACGACATCACGAAGATCCGCCGCCGCGAGGTTCCTCAGCGAGATATCCATGATCGTGGTGTCGCCGTCGACCGGCACGAGTGCCTTCGGCAGCGTGTCGGTGTACGGCCGCAGGCGTCGTCCGGCCCCGGCGGCCAGCACCATTCCCAGCAACGTGCGCTCCTCATCCAAGTGAGCCCCCGGCGGGTACTCCTGGCCCCAAAGGTTAGTTGCCTTTAGGCCCTGATCGTGTAATCGAGGGTTTGCCGGACGTTCTCAATCGTGTGCCTCCAGATCCGCCGCGTCCACCCCGAAACGCGGAGCCGCCAGCCAGCAGGTGACGCTCTCCCAGGAGAAGAGACACCACAGATAGAGCGCGAGCAGGGCGAACATCAGTGTGACCTGCCCGGCGAGGCCGCCCAGCGCGATCAGCAGCATCCTGCCGTCCCAGCCGAACCCGAACGTGGCCAGCCAGGGCGGCGGATAGACCCGCTGCCTCACCCGGTAGACGATGTCGTAGTGGTGGAAGGCCATCGCGCCGAGCAGGAGGAAGATCAATCCCGGCGGCACCTCGTGCGCGAAGCCCACCGAGGCCACGAATCCGTACTCGGTGAGGCGCAGGATCGGCGGAACCAGCCAGTCGAGCCGGCCGTCGTGCGGGTGGGAGCTTCCGGGCCCCGCGAGCAGCAGTGCCACCGCGGGGGCGAACACGGCCAGTCCGTCGGTGCCGGCCACGCCGACCATCAGCATCACCCCGGTCACGAACATCCCGACCAGCACGGGTGGCAGCGGCGGGAGCTGACCGGCCACCAGCGCGCCCATCGCCCGGGACAGCACCCCGTCGTCCCGGTAGGCGACCACGGTGCTGCGCGGCACCGGCGTCATGTGCACGGAAATCATGATCGAACCTGTCTCCTCAATCGCCTCGCGGGACGCTCACCGTGCTTCGCCTTCCGCCCCTCTCCCCACGGAGCCCGCCGCCCCTCTCGCCACAGGGCCCGCCGTTCCATCCATCGCGAAGCCCGCCGTCCCTCTCGCCGCAGGGCCCGCCGTTCCGTCCGTCGCGAAGCCCGCCGTCGCCGCGCGCCACGGAGCCCGTCGTTTCCGATCATCCGCTGAGCGACCTGCCCACCCTGCCGGCAAGCGTGTAGAGCACGGCGACCCCGCCCCAGGCCAGCAGCGCGACGAAGGTCACCCACGCGTTGAAGAACGCGGCGGTCACCGCGATCAGGGCCATCCGCTCCCCGATGGGCAGCACAATGATCTTCTTGAGCCAGCGGGTGAAGGAGACGCGCTCCAGCCGTCGCGAGAGCCCCACGACCCCTCCGCCCAAGCTCGTCCCGGCCGTGCGTCTCCCGGTCGCGGTCCCGGCGTGTCCGGCGCTCTCCGCGCCCCCGGCTCCCCGCTCCCGCGGCGACGACATCGGCGCCGTCCGCCTGGCCGTGTCCGCCGAGGCGGACAGCGAGCCGGCCGTCCTGGCCCAGGCCGTCCCCACCCGGTTCGCGTCGGCGCGGGATCCCGCGTAAGAGAAGTCGATCATGTGACGGAGTGCCTGCAGGATCAGCGCGGACACCGCCAGCATCCAGATGCCGTCCGGGCCGCCGCTGCCGTGGCCGTCCAGTCCCGCGGCGTAGCCGACGGCGAGGCCCACGTAGACGGCGTACTCCTTGACCCGGTCGAAGGTGGCGTCGAGCCACGCGCCGAGCGGGGAGAACGCGCGGGTGTAGCGGGCGAGCTGCCCGTCCACGCAGTCGAGCACGAACGACAGGTAGAGCAGGATCGCCCCGGCGACCTGAGCGGGGCGCGTGCCCACCGAGAACCAGACCGCGGCGAGCACGGCCAGGCCGACGGAGATCCCGGTGACCGCGTTGGGCGTCAGCCCCAACCGGACGGCCGGCCTGATCAGGTGTCTGGACCAGGAGCTCACGCAGTACGTGGTGAAGAAGCCGTCGTTGCCCTTGACCGCGGCGTCCAGCCGGGCGTCCGTCTCGTCGACCTCGCCCAGCCGCAGCACGGCCGAGTCGGCGCCCGCCTGCCCGGCCGTCCGCTCGCAGTGCAGCCGCCCGAGTCCGGCCGCGCGCACGGGGACGCCCGAGCGGATCAGCCCGACCAGGAGCAGGTCGTCGGCCTCGGCGCCGTCCATCGGACCGAACCCGCCGGCCTCGGCCAGGTCGGCCAGCGCTCCGGCGGTCTCGGCGAGATGCCCGAGATCGGCCACGCCGACCTGGAGCACGCCCCTGAAGGTGCCGTTGGGCTCGTCGACGTCGTGGAAGGAGGTGCCCGCGGCCACCACCCGGCCGCCCTCGATCCTGACCGGCGGGCGCAGCGGCCCGGCGTCCTCGCCGCCGGTGGCCACCAGCGCGCCGGTGTCGCGTGCGGGATGCCCCAGGAGCGCGGCCAGCGCCTCGGTGTGGGCCACCAGGTCGCCCGCGATCAAAGCCATCGGGCCGGTGGACGCGATGGCCGCCTTGGCGATCCTGCGCAGGTCGTCGGCGAGCCCTCGCGACCCCTCGGACCCGATCATGCGGGTGCCGTCGGGCACATGGTCGTCGCCGGATCGGGTGATCACATGTATGTCTCGGACGGGAAGCCTGGCGAGCTGGCCCTTCAGCCTGTCGAGCAACGTGCCGTCGGCGCAGCGCAGACCTGCCGCCACGGTGGTGGCGAACACGACGGCCGATGTCCGGGAGGTGTCGGATGACGCGGGAGTGTGGCGATCGTGCAAACTGGGCTCCTTCGTATCCGACGGGATCACCGTACGAATCGGGGAGTGCGCACTCAGCGTAGCGAGATCTTGACTGGATAGCACGGGAGCGCGCCCGACGATCGGGTACCCACCCATTACGCTCGCCGTACCCGGACCTTCGAAGGAAGCTGACCTTGGCCGCTCTTGAACCACGTCGTCGAACCGTCGGTGTCGTCCTGGCCGGCGGTGTCGGCCAGCGTGTCGGCCTGAACACCCCCAAGCAGCTCATCAAGATCGCCGGAAAGACGATCATCGAGCACACGCTCGCCGTGTTCGACGGCGCCCCGGAGATCGACGAGATCATCGTGCTGATGACGCCCGGTTTCACCGAGGAGGTGGAGCGGATCGTCGCCCGCAACGGCTTCGGGAAGGTCAGCAGGATCCTGGAGGGCGGCGCGAGCCGCCCGGACACCACCTGGCGGGCGCTGAAGGCGCTGGGGGCGCAGGAGTGCGACGTGCTCCTGCACGACGCCGTACGCCCGCTTCTGGAGCCCCGGATCATCACCGAGTGCGTGGAGGCCCTGAAGGTCTACTCGGCCGTCGACGTGGCGATCCCGAGCTCCGACACGGTCGTGGTGGCCGCCCCCGGACCGCGCGGGGAGATCGTCCGGGACATCCCCGAGCGGTCCGGGCTGCGGCGGGGCCAGACCCCGCAGTGCTTCCGGCTCTCGGTGATCCGCGAAGCCTACGAGCGGGCCTTCGCCGATCCGGACTTCGACAGGCGGCCGCCCACCGACGACTGCGGCGTGGTGCTTCGCTACCTGCCCGACGTGCCGATCTACATCGTGCCGGGCAGCGAGCACAACATGAAGGTCACCCACCCGGTGGACGTGTTCATCGCCGACAAGCTCTTCCAGCTCGCCGCGGGCACCGCCCCCACGCACTCCCGCCAGGCGCTCCGGGAGGCGATGGAGGGCAGGACGATGGTGGTCTTCGGCGGCAGCTACGGCATCGGCGCCGACGTGGTGGACCTGGCCGGGCGCCACGGCGCCCAGGTGTTCTCCTTCTCCCGGTCCCTGAACGGAGTGCGCGTCGAGGACGCCCAGGCGGTGAGCGACGCGCTCGCCGGCGCGGCCAAGGAGACCGGGCGGATCGACTACGTGGTCAACACCGCGGGCGTGCTGCACATGGGCAAGCTCGGCAAGGCCGACGACCTCACGATCGCCGAGACCGTGGGCGTGAACTACCTCGGTCCCGTCAACATCGCCAGGGCGGCCATCCCCCACCTCCGCGAGACCCGGGGGCACCTCCTGCTCTACACGTCCTCCTCCTACACGCGGGGCCGGGCCGACTACAGCCTCTACTCCTCGACGAAGGCCGCCGTGGTCAACCTGACCCAGGCCCTCGCCGACGAGTGGGCCGAGTACGGCGTGCGGGTCAACTGCGTCAACCCGGAACGGACCAGCACCCCGATGCGATCTCGCGCCTTCGGGGAGGAACCGGCGCACACCCTGCTCTCACCGCGCGCCGTCGCCCAGACCTCACTGGACGTGCTCGTCTCCAACCTGACCGGACAGGTGATCGACGTTCGCCTCGACGCGACCTGACCCTTCAGCCGATCGACGCCCACCTCGCCGTAACCCGACAGTTCAACCGATCGACATCCACCTCGGTTCAACCCGACACAGCGCGCCTACCAGGGCAAACACCGGCACACGGGATAGCGTCGGAAGATGATGCGCGACCTTCGTACCCGGTTGGTCGGCGCCGCCGTGCTCGGCTCCTACCCGCTGCTCGTCGTCGCCGCCCTGTGGCCCCGGCCCTGGCTGTTCCTGGTGTTCTGCGTGGTGTCCTACGCGGCGGAGATCGCCGCCAGGCGCGGGGCCCGGCAACTGATCGACCTGCTGAGCCAGGTGCACCTGGGCGTCACGCTGCGGTTCGTGATCCGCGAGATGACCGCTGTCCTCCTCGTCGCCCGCACGGTGGGGCCCGAGTCACCCTGGTTCATCGCCCTGGCCGCGGGGCTGTTCCTCATGCACGGCATGCGGGCCGCGCAGACCTGGCTGGCGATCTCCTACAACCGCACGCTCAGCCGGCTGCCCGCGCTGACCCGCAACCTCGACGCGGTGAGGATCCCCGCGCCGCCGAGGGACATCCTCGTCAACTACCACGGGATGCGGTTCCTCTACCTCGACGTGCTGCCGGTCGGCGGAGCCGCCCTGGGCGCGGTGCTCGGCACCGGCCACCAGGGCGCGGCCGGGGCCGCGATCGCGCTGGTCCTCGAACTCGCGGGCGCGCTCGCCCTCCTGCCCCACCTGCGCAGGGTCCGGCCGCTCAGGGACGCCTCCGGCGTGCTGAAGGCGGTCGACGAGCGCCTCTCGGCCTACCGGCCCGAGGTGGTCCTCTACTTCTCCGGGCCGAACGACTCGGCCTACCAGGCCACCATGTGGCTGCGCCCGCTGGAGGGCATCGACAGGCGGGCGGTCGTGGTGCTGCGGGAGCGAGACATGCTCCGGATGCTGGGGGAGACCTCGCTGCCGGTGGTCTGCATCCCCTCGGCGGCCGACCTCATGGGCTTCGGGGCGCTCGGCACCGCGCGGGTGTGCCTGTATCCGGCGAACGTCGGCAAGAACATCCACATGCTCAGGATCCGGGGATTGCGCGGGGTCTTCGTCGGTCACGGCGACAGCGACAAGGAGGCGTCGTTCAACCCGTTCACCAAGGTCTACGACGAGGTCTGGGTGGCGGGCCAGGCGGGCCGGGACCGGTACGTCCGCGCCCAGGTGGGGGTGCGTGACGAGAACGTGTACGAGGTGGGACGGCCGCAGCTCAGCGGCGTCCGCACCGACGGGCCCGGCCTGCCCTACCGCACCGTCCTCTACGCCCCCACCTGGGAGGGATGGACCGACGACCTGTTCCACACCTCGATCATCACCATGGGCCCGGGGATCGTCCGCCTGCTGCTCGCCCACTCCCCCGAACTCCGGGTGATCTACAAGCCGCACCCGCTGACCGGCTATCGCAACCCGGCCGCCCGCCGCGCGCACCAGAGGATCCACGCGCTGCTGGAGGGGCGGGAGCTGTCCCGGTCGATGGCCCGGCACCCCGCGGGCACGGCCCGGCCGGCGGCCAGGCGTCCCGGCGGATCGGTCCGGCCGGCGGCCGGGGACCCCGCCGGCACGGCCCGCTCGCGGCGGATCGGGCACCAGACCGTCAACGGCCCGAAGCCGTCCCTCTACGACTGCTTCAATCAGGCCGACCTGCTGATCACCGACATCTCCAGCGTGGTGGCGGACTTCATCGCCAGCGGCAAGCCGTACATGGTGACCAACGTGTCGGGAATGCCGGAACGGCTCTTCCGCGAGCGGTATCCGAGCTCGGAGGCCGGTTACCTCCTGAACGAGGACCTGGCCGAGCTGCCCGTCGTGCTCCAGGCTCTGGAGCACGACGCCGAGGACCTCCTGGCGGGCACCAGGCGCAAGCTGAAGACCTACCTGCTCGGCCCGGACCTGGACGCCATGACCCGCTTCAACGACGCCGTGAACGGCGCCTACGACCGCGCCCCGGCCCGGGGCGGCGGAATCCGGTGACCCGGGCCCACCGGTCTCCGGGCGCGGGTCAGCCGGCCGCCTTCGCGGGCTTGCCGAGCTTTTTCGGGCTCGTCAGGAAGCCCCATCCCCATGACAGGTGCATGGTGACGTACACCAGCGGCAGCCGTACGAGCGCGGCGGTGGGCAGGCCGCTGCCGGTCACCGCCGAGCCGGCCAGGATCGCCGCCAGGTAGCCGCCGGGGATCAGCAGGCCGGGCCAGAAGAACGGGGAGACGAGCAGACCGGCGAGCATGGCCAGCACGGCGACGGGAGGCGCGAGGTAGCGCAGGTTGATCGTGCCCTCGTGGGTGCGGGCGACGACCCTCCGCCAGCGGCCGTAGTGGAAGTACTGCTTGGCGAGGGCCTTGATGCTGGGCCTCGGCCGGTAGGAGACGCGCATCCGGGGCTGGAACCAGACCAGGCCCCCCGTCTCGCGGATGCGGTGGTTCATCTCCCAGTCCTGGGCTCGCTGGAAGTGCTCGTCGTAGCCGCCGACCCGCTCCAGCGCCTCGCGGCGGAACACGCCGAGATAGACCGTGTCGGCCGGACCGGCGGTGCCTCCCGTGTGGAACCGGGCGCCGCCGACACCGATCTTGGAGGTCATGGCACGGGCCACGGCCTGCTCGAACGGCGTGACGCCCTCGGCGGCCATGACACCGCCGACGTTGTCGGCGCCGGTCTCCTCAAGGGTCTCGACCGCGATCCGGAGGTAGTCCTCGGGGAGCATGGCGTGGCCGTCCACCCTGGCGATGATCCCGTTGCGGGACGCGCCGATGGCGGCGTTGAGGGCGTTGGGGGTGCGTCCGGTCGGGTTGGGGACCACGACCACGCGGGGATCCTCGGCGGCGATCGCGTCGGCGACCTCCTGGGTGCGGTCACGGGAGGGTCCGATCGCGAGCACGACCTCGATCGGGCCTGAGTAACGCTGCGACAGGACCTGCCGCACCGCCTCCCGTAGATGGCGCTCCTCGTTCAGCACCGGGATGACGATGGAGATGGGGGGCCAGACACGTGTCTCGGGAGACGACGCCGGCGCGGGCGAGTCGGGGAACTGCTTCATGGCGTCGCTCACGCTACTGTACGAACGGGTACCTCATCGACCGCTGGAGCCTAGGGGGCCACGCATGCGCGACCCGGAGGAGGACTCGGGTGTGCAGGTGGGCGGCGACGCCTACGGTACGGTCCGGGTGAATCCCAGGCGTGAGCGCAGATCCGTCAGGGGAGCGCGTTCCCGGCGACGCGGCCTGTTCCTCGCGGGTGCGCTCTCGTGCGCGGTCCTGGGCGGTTCCGGGGTGTCGTGGTCGCTGACCAACTACGTGACGACCACGATCAAGTCGGTCGACGCGGGTGTGGCGGGATCGCAGTCCACGGGCGCCATGAACATCCTGGTCGTCGGCGTGGACAAACGCGACGACCTCTCCCGCCGCCAGCAGAACGAGCTCAAACTGGGCCGCGAGGTCGGCCAGCGGACCGACACCATGATGGTGCTCCACCTGTCGGAGGACCACACCAAGGTCACCGTGGTCAGCCTCCCCCGCGACACCTGGACGACGATCCCCGGTCAGGGCTCGCACAAGCTCAACGCCGCCTACCAGTTCGGCGGGCCGAAGCTCACCGTGCAAACCGTGCAGGACGTCACCGGGCTGACCATCCACCACTACGTCGAGGTCAACGTGCTCGGCTTCATCGGCGTGGTCGACTCGCTCGGCGGCGTCTCGGTCTGCACCCCGGTGGCGATCAACGACCCCAAGACCGCGCTCATGCTCCAGCCCGGCACCTACTCCCTCGACGGCGTCAGGGCCCTCGCCTACGCCCGCACCCGGGCCACCGCGCGTTCCGACCTGGACCGCATCGATCGCCAGCAGCAGGTCATCTCGGCCCTGCTGAACCAGGCTCTGAGCGGCGGCACGCTGGCCAACCCGGTCAAGCTCGCCTCCTTCGTCAACACCACCCTGGGCACGCTCCAGGTGGACGACATGCTCCGCAAGGACCTGCTCGGCCTCGCCGACCAGCTCAAGAACGTCTCCACCGACGACGTGGCCTTCGCCACGATCCCGCTCGCCGACGTCGACTACAAGACGCCGACCGGCGAGTCCGCCGTGCTCTGGGACAAGGACGGGGCCAAGGAGCTGTTCCGCCGGATCGCCGCCGACGAGACGCTCGTCAAGCCCGCCGCGTCCACCCCGACGCCCACCCCGACTCCGGCGGCGTCTCCGTCGGCCGCCCCGCTGACCGTGCCGCCCGCCCGAATCGCCGTCAGGGTGCTCAACGGCACCACGATCACCGGCCTGGGCGCGCAGACGAGGGCCGGCCTGCAGAGGGTCGGGTTCCTCGTCCCCGAGATCGCGGGCAACACCCCGGTCAAGGACTTCAAGGAGACGGTCGTCCGGTACGGCCCCGGCCGGGAAGACTCGGCACGGACCGTGGCCGCCGCGCTGCCCGGGGCGGACCTGCGCCTGCTGGACACCCTCGGCGACCGGATCGAGGTGGTCGTCGGCCAGAAGCATCCGGAGCCCAGGAAGGTCACCGTGGAGGAGACCGCCGCCCCGGCTCCGAGCGCCTCCCCCACGGCCTCCCCCACCGCCAAGACCGCGACCCAGAACATCTGCAAAAAATGAGCCGGGCGCATAACAGGCCTTCGTCAGGGCAGGTAGCCCGGCACGGAGGTGACGCTCATGATCTCGACATTCGATGTGCGGACGTGGTGTGACGGTTCCAACGCCATCGTGCAGGCGACGGGGGAGCTCGACATGGCGGTCGCCCCGCGGCTCCGTGCGGGAATCGACCGCGCCTTCGAGAGTCCCGGCCGCCCGACCCTGGTGATGGATCTGACCGAGGTGCCGTTCTGTGACTCGGTGGGCCTGGGCATCCTGGTGGGCGCGCTCACCCGGGTCAAGGAGACGGGTGGCCGTCTCATCCTGGTGGTGCGCCCCGGCATGATCACCCATTTGCTGACGATCACCAATCTCGACCGGCACTTCGAGACGTGCGGCAGCCTGAGCGAGGCTCTCGACGCCGTCGCCTGAGTCTCCTCGCGGATCCCGGCCTCCTCAGGCACAGGCGCCCGGGGAGCGCGGGTCTTCCGCGTCGGTCCCGAAGCGCTCCAGCGCGCGGGCGAGCCGGGCGAGGTCCATCCCGTCGAGGTGATCGACCATGTGCCGCCGCACGCTGGCCAGGTGGGTCGGCCATGCCCGCTCCAGGCGAGCCAGGCCCGCGTCGGTGAGCACCGCGTTCAACCCTCGGGCGTCTTCCTCGCACTTGACCCGTTCGACCAGGCCATCGGTCTCCAGCCGGGTGACGACGCGGGTCATCCCGCTCAGCGACAGGTCACATGCCGCCGCGAGCTCGCTCATCCGCATCCGGCGGTGGGGAGCCTCCGAAAGGTGCATCATCGCCGAGTACTCGCTGAGCGGGAGGCGTTGCTCACGCATCAGGTCGGCGTCCATCACGCGAGGCATGACCAGTATCACCCGGCCCAGCGCTCTTATGACGGCTTCCTCGTCGCGGTTCAGGGGCCGGGGTGACGACGTCGGGGAGGGCATGGGACCATGATACTTGTTTGACAAAGCAAATGTCCTTCTGATTGATTGCTGCGGCAAGCAAATTCCCCGGCATGATCTGATAACTCGGCAACAGGAGATAGACCAGCGATGACCAAGATCGGCATCATTCTCGGCAGCACGCGTCCCGGGCGCAACGGCGAAGCCGTGGCCAAGTGGGTCTACGAGATCGCCTCGAAGCGCGACGACGCGGAGTTCGAGCTCGTCGACCTGCTCGACTACAAACTCCCGCACCTCGACGAGGCGATGCCGCCGTCGCTGGGCCAGTACACCCAGCCGCACACCCTGGAGTGGGCGGCCAAGATCGCGTCCTTCGACGGCTTCGTGATGGTGACGCCCGAGTACAACCACTCCACGTCCGGTGCGCTGAAGAACGCCATCGACTTCCTGTTCGCCGAGTGGAACAACAAGGCCGTCGGATTCGTCGGCTACGGCTCGGCCGGCGGCGCCCGCGCCGTGGAGCACCTGCGTCTCATCGCGGGCGAGCTGATGATGGCCGACGTGCGCGCCCAGGTGACGCTGTCGCTGGCCACCGACTTCGAGAACTACCACCTCTTCAAGCCCGCCGACTTCCACACCCAGTCGCTGGGCGCCACCCTCGACCAGGTCGTGGCGTGGAGCAAGGCGCTCGCGCCGCTGCGCGCCAGCTGACGGTCACGTCCGGCGACGGGCGGGCGGTTCCCTCCGCCGCGAAACCGCCTCGCGGGTCATCGGCGGCTTCGTCTCCGCAGGAGCGGTAAACCCGCCCGATCCCGCGGGCAAGGCTCGCCACGCCCGGCACGGACCTCGTCGATCCGCACCCGCATGCCACCGGTCACGGACGGCATGCGGGTGTTCGGCCGAGCGGGCTACCCCGCCAGAGCCGCGCTGATCCGTGCGGCGGCGGCGGCGAGCGGGGCCGCCAGTTCGGCCAGCCGGCGCTTCGGCCAGCGCACACTCGGCACGGCGATCGCGGCGGCGGCCACCGCCCGCCCGGCGCCGTCGCGGACGCAGACGCCCACCGCGCGCACGCCCCGCTCGCTCTCCTCGCTGTTGACGGCGTATCCACGGCGGCGGACGCCGTCCAGCTCACGACGGAGCGCGGCGAGGTCACCGATGGCCGAGACCTCGGTCGACACGCCCCGGGGATACAGCGCGCGCAGTTCCTCCTCCGGCAACTCGGCCAGAAGCGCCTTGCCGCCGGAGGTCGCGTGCGCGGGCAGCAGCATCCCGATCCGGCTGCTCACATGCAGCGCCTGCGGCCCCTCGACACCGTCCACGAACCGGACGCCGTTTCCCTGCAGCACCATCAGATGGACGGTCTCCTCGATCAGCCGGCCGAGCTCCCGCAGGTGCGGATGGGCCACCGTGACCAGATCGGGCCGGGTCGCCTCCGTCTCCCGGAGCGCCGGGCCGGGCCGGTAGATCCGGCGCGCGTCCTGGATCGCGAAGCCGTGGAAGACCAGCATCGCCAGCACCCGATGAGCGGTGGACCTGGCCACCCCCAGGTGATCGGCGACGTCGGCCACCCTGACCTCGCCCCTCTCCCACAGGAACTTGATCGTCACCAGCGCGTTCTCCACCGCCTTGAGCGGATACATGGGCTGATTCTGCATCTTGGAATCCTAGCAACCTAAAGTTCCGCACAGCGATTGGCGTGTGTACGGTCAAGGCTCCGGCATGGGCAGTGTCCGGGCCGGTTCGACCTGATGGGAGACCCCTTGACGACCGTTGACCACGATCAGACGGCGCTGGACGAGCTCTACCGCGACTTCTCCGCCGCCAATCTCATCCCCCTGTGGACCACCCGGGCCGACCTGATGCCCCTCAGCCCGCAACCCGCCGCCGTCCCCTACGTGTGGCGCTGGTCGGAGCTGTACCCGCTCGCGCGGCGTTCAGGTGATCTCGTACCGGTGGGGCGCGGCGGCGAGCGCCGGGCCATCGCCCTGTCCAACCCGGGGCTTCCCGGCACGCCGTACGCGACCCCCACGCTCTGGGCCGCCATCCAGTATCTCGGCCCGCGTGAGACCGCTCCCTCGCACCATCACACCCAGACCGCGTTCCGGTTCGTCATCGACGGCGAGGGGGTCTGGACCAACGTCGAGGGAGACCCGGTGGCGATGCGCCGGGGCGACCTGCTGCTCACCCCGAGCTGGGCGTTCCACGAGCACCAGAACACCTCCGACCAGCCGATGGCCTGGATCGACGGGCTGGACATCCCCCTCGTCCAGCAGCTCGACGCCGGATTCTTCGAGTTCGGGCCCGACAAGCCGGGCACCACCGAGACCCCGGACCGGTCTCGCAACGAGCGGCTCTGGGGACATCCCGGGCTCCGTCCGATCGGGGTGGCCGACCAGCCCAGCTCCCCCCTGATGGCGTACCGCTGGGCGCACACCGACGCGGCGCTGACCGCGCAGCTCGAACTGGCCGACGAGGGGCACCCGACGACGCTCGAACCCGGTCACGCCGGGGTGCGCTACAGCAACCCGACCACCGGCGGGGACGCCCTGGTGACCATGCGCACCGAGTTCCACCGGCTGCGGGCGGGCGTCCGCACCGCACCGCGGCGGATCGTCGGCTCGGCCGTCTGGCAGGTGTTCGACGGCGAGGCGGCCGTCACCCTGGGCGACAACCGGTTCACGGTGAAAAAAGGCGACCTGTTCGCCGTGCCGTCCTGGTGCGAGTTCTCCCTTGAGGCCTCGACCCAGGTGGACCTCTTCCGATTCAGCGACGAACCGGTGTACGACGCGCTCGGTTTCACCAGGCTGGCGCAGCAGGCGGTCGAGGGGCGGGAGGCCCGATGAGGCTCGCCACCATCCGTGTCGGAGACACGACGCGCGCGGTGCGTCTCGACGCCGACGCCGCGGTCGAGCTCGGTGCGGCCGATCTGGTCGAGGTGCTCCGGCGTCCCGACTGGCGCACCTCGGCGCGCGAGGCGGACGGCCCCTCGCACTCGCTCGGCACTCTGGACTACGCCCCGCTCGTCCTGGCGCCGGAGAAGATCTTCTGCGTCGGGCTCAACTACCGCAACCACATCCTGGAGATGGGCCGTACGCTCCCCGAGCATCCGACGCTCTTCGCGAAGTTCAGCCGTGCGCTGGTCGGCGCGTACGACGACGTCGTGCTCCCGGCGGCCTCCGGGGAGATGGACTGGGAGGCCGAGCTCGCCGTGGTGATCGGGGCCCCGGTCAGGAACGCGGACCCCGCCGAGGCGAGGGCCGCGATCGGCGGCTACACGGTGCTCAACGACGTGACCGCCCGCGACTGGCAGTACCGCACCCTGCAGTGGCTGCAGGGCAAGACGTTCGAGGCGACCACCCCGATCGGGCCGTGGCTGGTCACCGACGACGAGGCGCCGGCCGAAAGCGCCGAGCTGTCCTGCGAGGTCGACGGCGAGACGGTGCAGCGGGCCGACATCGGCGACCTCGTCTTCGGGCCGGCGGAACTGGTCTCCTACATCTCGCGGATCGTCACCCTGATGCCCGGCGACGTGATCGCCACGGGGACGCCGGGCGGGGTCGGGCACGCCCGCAAACCCCCGCGCTACCTGGCCGACGGCTCGGTGCTCACCACGCGGATCGCCGGGATCGGAGAGTGCCGCAACATCTGCCGGCAGGAGGTGCGATGACGGCCGTGGCCCCTCTGGTCGCGTGGGCCCGCGAGGGCACCGAGCTCTTCGAGCGGACCGTGGCGGGGATCGATGACGCGGACCTGAACGCGGCCTCGGCCCTGCCGGGCTGGCGGCGCGGCCATGTCGCCGCGCACGTGGCGAGCAACGCGGACGCTCTGGTCAACCTGCTGAGCTGGGCCCGCACCGGGGTGCCGTCACCGATGTACGCCTCGCCCGAACAGCGCGCGGACGACATCGAGAAGGGCGCGGGGCTTCCGGCCGAAGAGCTGCGCGAGAAGCTGTCCGCCGCGAACGCCCGGTTCGGCCGGGCGCTCGCGGCGATGCCCGAGGACGCCTGGGACGCGCAGGTGCGGACCGCTCGCGGCCGTACCGTCCCCGCCTCCCAGGTGCCCTGGATGCGGGTCCGGGAGGTATGGGTGCACACGGTCGACCTCCTCGCGGGCCCCGGCTTCGCCGATTTCCCCGCGCCTCTTCTCCGCGCGCTGACCGACGACGCCGTGCCCGGCTTCTCCGGCCGCCCGGACCTCCCCCACGTGGCTCTCCGCGCGACCGACGCCGAGGGACACTGGGAGATCGGCGCGTCCGGCGGCGCCCCCGTGGCGGTCTCCGGGAACCTGGCGGACCTCACCGCCTACCTGCTCGGACGGCCCGTCCCCGGCCGGCTCGAAAGCGCCGCCGAGAGCCCGCCGTCGTTGCCGAGCTGGCTCTAGCCGCGGCCCCCGGCCGGTTCGGGACCGCCGCCTTCGAGCCGGTCCGGGGCCGCGGCCCCGGACCGGCTCGAAGAGCATCACGGGGGAGACCGCGCCCGGCGCCCTGACGATGACGCCGAACAGGCGGGCCGCACCGGCCTCGCGACTGCGCGTCGCCGTGCCGGCCGAACCGATGACGTACGGTGGAGATGAGTCCGACAGGTGTTCTGGACGGCGAAAAACATCGCGGACACGTCTGCGCTCCACGAACACCTGGCACGATACGCGCGGCGCTCGGCTGAGCGCCGTCCGGCCGGTATCGGCCCGTCCCGCCGTCCGGCGGCGGAGCCCGTACAGGAGCCGAGGAGTCCTCATGCCGCGACATCCCATCGATTTGGTGACCTCCTCGAACGAGGAGGAGGTCCTGATCGTCGGCGCGGGCGTCGCCGGTCTGGTGCTCGCACTCGAACTGCACGACGCGGGAATCGGCTGCCGCGTCTACGAGGCCGTGCCCGAGATCGGCGCCGCAGGGGTGGGCATCAACCTGCTGCCGCACGCCTCACGGAACCTCCACCGGCTCGGCCTCGGCGACGAGCTGGGCAGGGTCGGCGTCCTCACCGAGGAGTCGGTGTTCTTCAACCGGTTCGGCCAGCTCATCTACCGCGAGCCCTCGGGCCGGCACGCCGGCTACGAGCATCCCCAGTACTCCATCCACCGCGGCGACCTGCACGACGTCCTGCTGGGCGCGGTGCGGGAACGGCTCGGGGAGGATTCGGTGCTGCTGGGCCACCGGTGCGTCCGCGTCGATCAGGACGAGGACACGGCGACCGCCCGCTTCCGCTCCGGCGACGACGCCGGGCTGCCGGCCGTCCGCGCCCGGATGGTGATCGCCTGCGACGGGATCCACTCGGCGATCCGCAAGCAGTTCCATCCGGGCGAGGGCGGCCCCCGCCACTCCGGCATCAACATGTGGCGGGGTGTGACCCGAGGCCGGCCGTTCCTCTCCGGAGCGAGCATGGTGCGGGCCGGCTGGATCGACCAGGGCAAGCTCGTCGCCTACCCCATCAGGAACCTCGCCGACGGCACCCAGCTCCTCAACTGGGTGGCCGAGATCAGGACGCCCGCCGGCGAACAGCGGGACTGGACCCTGCGGGGCCGTCTGGAGGACTTCGTCGGGGCGTTCGAGGACTGGCGTTTCGACTGGCTGGACGTGCCCGCGATGATGCGCGCCTCCCAGACCGTCCTTGAGTATCCGATGGTCGACCAGGACCCGCTGGAGCGGTGGACCTTCGGCCGGGTGACCCTCCTGGGCGACGCTGCCCACCCGATGGTGCCGCGCGGCTCCAACGGCGCGGGTCAGGCGATCCTCGACGCGCGGGCGCTCAGCCGCCACCTGACGAACTCGCCGGACACGGTGACGGCGCTTCGCGCGTACGAGGCGGAACGGCGGCCGGCGACGACCCGGGTCGTGCTGGCCAACCGGAGCACGCCGCCCGACCTCATCCTTCACGAGGTGTGGCAGCGGACCGGCGACCGGCCGTTCACGTCGATCGAGGATGTGATCGGGACCGAGGAACTCGCGCGGATCTCACAGCGGTACAAGGAGGTGGCCTGCTACTCGGTCGAAGCTCTGGCGTCCGGCGGCTGACCGGCGGGGTGAACCTCGCCGGGCCTGCCGGAAGGTCGCCGCCGTGACGGGGCCGGGTCAGGCCGGGGACATCACCTCGTACAGGTTGCGGAAGGCGTCGGCGAAGAACAGGCCGCGGGGGCAGAGGGGGTGGTCGATCCGGCCGTTGTCGGGGTGGGCGGGGTCGTTGCCGTAGGGCACGCCCGCCGCGCGCAGCCGGGCCAGGATCCGGTCGAAGGTCGCCGGATCCACGTCGAACACCAGGTGGTGTCCTTGGGGTTCGTCCACGGCCATGAAGTCGAGGGTCAGTTGCTCGTTCACGCGCACGGGGGCGAAGTGACCTGTCCGGCCGGCGGGCGGCAACCGTTCCAGACCCATGATCGAGGCGAGGAACCGGGCGGCCTCACGGTGGTCGGTGGCGGGGACGATGGTGTGGTTCAGGGTGATGGTCATCGCGGAAGCCCGGGGTCGTTGAGGGCGCCGTGCAGGAGGACGTCGACGATTTCCTGTGGGGTCAGCTCCGGGGCCTCATCGTCTGCGAGTCGGCGACGCTGGGTGAAGAGCATGCTCAGGAAGATCGAGGAGAGCTTTTCCGGATCCAGGCGCAGGGTGGCCCGGTCGGGTTCGATCAGTTCGGCCACGCCGTCGCGCAGCTCGCTCATCAAGGCCCCCCGGCCGCTCGACGCCGGCCGCTCCTCGGTGGTCTGGCGACGGTGGCCGAAGGCGTGCAGTGTTCCGATCACGGTGCCCATGCGTTCCAGGTGGGCTCGCATGGCCTCGGCCGCCTCGGCCAGTCGCACCGCGAGCGGCTCGTCGAGGGAGATGGAGGCCAGTTCGTTCAGCACGTGGCCGGGGCTCATCGCCTCGGCCAGGCACGCGGTGAGCACCTCTTCCTTGTCGGCGAAGGCCCGGAAGATGGTGGCCTCGCCGATGCCCGCGGCCCGTGCGATCTGACTCGTGGTGATCGCGGCGCCGTACTCGGCGACCAGCGGCAGGGCCGCCGCGACGATCATCGCTCTGCGCTGTTCGGGGCTCATTCCCGGCGCTCGCCGCCGGGTGGGGGAATCTGTCATGACGCCACAGTACGGAGTGAGCGCTCACTCCGTCAATAAGGAGTGAGCGCTCACTCCGCACTGATCCCGGTGAATTTGAGAACTCCGCGAAGCGATCAGACACGACCGGTACGGCCGGACCCGCAGAAGCCCGTACCGGTTCCGGCCCCTTCACCAGAAATTTCATGAAAACGCGGTCGGCCGTGTCGATCCGCGCCCCTTGGAGTCGATACCTCATTAGGTTCGACGTGACAGATCGACTACACGGAAGAGGCGATGTGCCATGGACATGAAGCTTGAGCTGGTGCCGGTTCCCGTCACGGATGTGGACCGCGCGAAGGCCTTCTACACCGAACAGCTCGGCTTCAACGCCGACCTCGACCAGAGCTTCGGCGAGACGTTCCGCGTGGTGCAGCTGACACCTCCCGGATCGGCCTGCTCCATCTGCATCGGTGTCGGGATCGTCGACACGGCGCCGGGCTCGGTTCAGGGCCTGCACCTGGTCGTCTCGGACATCCACGCCGCGCGGAAGGAACTCGCCGAGCGGGGGGTGGAGATCGGCGAGGTCGAGGACATGACCGCCCCGGGGAAGCCGACGGTCTCGTACGCGGCCTTCAAGGACCCCGACGGCAACGGCTGGACCCTGCAGCAACTCCCCTACTGATCAGCCGGCGGGGCGTGACCATCCTGGTCCGCGGTCTGCGGAGTTCTCCCGGAACGGAGGCGTGGAGACGCCCGCGACGCGGTTCGGATCCGTCCGGCCGCCCGCGGGCCCTACGAGATCCGCCCCTGGCGTTCGTCAGACGGCTGGTCACACGCGCATCGTGGCCGGACTTTAGTACGCCCCCAGCGCCTGAACAAGGTCGGCGGCCAGAAGGGATGCCGACAGTGCAACGGTCTCAGGTTCACCGATTCCTTCCTCAGCGCGTCCGGCCATGCTCGGGCCGAGCGCGTCCGGCCCGACCGCGAATAACTTGGCCAAATACTCGATGGCTTGGTTCGTTGTCTCACCACTGACTGGATCGCAACGCAGGACCTCCAACGCGGAAACCAATTCGACGGTGTCAACGCCGATCAGGATGCGGTATGTGTCGTGAGCGTCCTTGTCGTTCAATCGCCCTGGCGAATCAGCGGCACGTTCGGCGATCTTGTGGAGCTTGGCGACCAGCAATGCCGCCGGCCCTGCGACTCTGACCCGGTACGTACGCGGGTCGGTCAGCTCAAGGGCGGCAACCTCCATGACCGTATTGTCGACAACGGCGGCTTCGAGACCACGGGCACGGCGGGCAACCCGGCGGTCATGCGGTGGGATACGAGCTCGACGTGCGCCTTTCGAACCGGGTCCTGCCAGAACCTCGGGCACCATCAGATCGACGGGGATTCCCTCGGGATTGAGCCATCCGCCCGGCTGCCCCTTGACCAGGTCAGGGTAGAAGCCCGCGCGGCTCATGGCTTCCTCCAGGAGCGGGTCGTCGTCGAGCTTTCTGGGATCGAGCGCGAGGTCACTATCTTTGGTCGCCTCAGCGAGCGCGACAGGAGACCCCGCCGTGCGCAAGTAAATGGCCTGTGCACCGATCACGATCACCGCGTCTCGATGAGCGTCCAGCGCACCTAGGGCATCGAGAAGAGCTGAACGGGATCTGACGAGGATGTCGCCTTTATCGCCGCCATGTGGATTCATTCAAGTTCATCCATTCAATGAGTTCTTCGGCTTCGGATGGACTGCGCCCGGGACCGGTCATCAAGTCGACGGCGACCTGGGTCGGTGCCGCAATCGTGAGATCGGAGACAGTGGTGAGCGTGCGGGTAAAGACGACGTCGCTATCAGGCTTGGCCAACATCACGTTCGCCCCGGCATCGGCAGAGCGAAGGCCCCATAACCGCACGGCTTGATCAACATCTGTTGTGTAGATCATTGCGGAGCGGGCCGGCGCATATGCAGCCCATTCGGCAGCAGCCAAGGTCCCCGTCACGGCGTACTGAACAGGGCTACCCGCCGCACGCTTCACAAGATCGGCCAGACCTCTCGGCGCTATCCATCGCGTGACGTGGTTGTCTCGTACGAACCCGTAGTCACCACTCCAGCGCCGCAACAACGCAACCCAGTCAGGCACGACCGTTGCGCCCGAGTCGTCTCGTATCGCCAGTTCTTCGCCCTGCAGGAATTCAATCACCCGATAGGTCGACCCCGTGGAAACGCCAGCAACATCGACCAGTTCGCGAATCGCCCATGATCTGTCGTAGTCCAGCAGCGCACGCACGACCTTCGCGGCCGGAGTGCCCTTCAACGTCCCCCGCGGTCTACCGGGACCGCGCCACGGATCACGATCGGCCCCTCGATCCGCGATGTACAGTCCGGGACTGGACACGTTCAGAAGCACGTTTCCCGTCGCGTCGGCGTAGGACAAGCCCGCATCGGAGAGCCGTTTGCGCACCGGCGGCGACAGGTATCTGGCGACGACCACGCCGCGGACACCGGGAACATGCTGCACGAAGCGCTCTAGTTGATCCCGCATCGCGGCAACGTCGCGCCCCTCCACCAGTTGTTTGACCGCCAGCGCCAAGGTGACCGAGGTTCCATCCGGCGCCGTCACAGCTAAAAGCGCATCGGAGCGATGATCAGGAATCATCTCGCCTTCTCGCAGTCGTGTCGTCCATCCCGCGGGCAGTCGATCAGCCAGAACGGCCATCACCGCCTGTAGAACATCTGCCTCACTCCGAGGTCGCAGCGGTGCCTCCATGCCCTCCACCTTTCGTACGTTCAGGAAATATCCTATCTCCGCAAGCGGCGGAAAGCTGCTATTTCCCGAACGTCCGCCTACGATCGATGTACGGTGCACTCACGGAAAGTTTTGCTTCCGCGCAGCTCTGAAGCCGACCAACCACCTAATGCGCCAAGCGCTCGGCCGTCGGAGGAGTGGATGATCTGGAGTGCGCGGATCCAGATCACAGGCGTGGAGTTCAGATCGAAAAGACGAGTCGCTGCATGAGACTGACCGCACGACAGAGCCCCGATCACTCCCTGTGCCTCAGCGAATGCAACCTCTTCGGGTCTCACGGTAGCCGCAGACACGAGCCGGTCGCCTTGAATTGAGGCTTCTTCCTACACGGCAGCTCTTTGAAAACAGTCCGTGAAACCGGATTTCCCGTCTTTGCCGTACTCACCTGGAGCCGGTTCACGACTTCCACGCTGGCAGCCTCAGCCGCAATGCCTCTGCTGCTCGCAGGACTCATGCTCGCCAAGGACCATATCGATCAAGGAACTGGCGGAATGTCTCAGCCGCGCGGCGATCCTGGAGTTCGCTCTCCATACCCAAGATCGCATGTGATGCCGGGCTCCCAAGACCAAACCTGGAAGACAACGGACGTCGGTTGTTCCGAGGCTGTTCCGATCGCGCGAAACCTATGCGGAACGATGATCACTTAAGGATAAGCGTGAGACAACGAACCCCGCCCACGATCGAATCGAGGCGGGGTTCCGACTGCTCGACGGCTACTTGAGGAGCTGCCTGGCCATGACCATGCGCTGGATCTGGTTGGTGCCCTCGTAGATCTGGGTGATCTTGGCGTCGCGCATCATGCGCTCGACCGGGTAGTCGCTGGTGTAGCCGTATCCGCCGAGGAGCTGGACGGCGTCGGTGGTGATCTCCATGGCGGCGTCGGAGGCGGCGCACTTGGCGGCGCTGGAGAAGAACGTGAGGTCCTTCTGCGGCTCGCCGTGCATGGCCAGCTCCGACTTGGCGGCGGCGGCGTAGGTGAGCTGGCGGGCCGCCTCCAGCTTCATCGCCATGTCGGCGAGCATGAACTGGACGCCCTGGAACTCGGCGATCGCCTTGCCGAACTGCTTGCGCTCCTTGACGTAGCCCACCGCGTAGTCCAGTGCGCCCTGGGCGATGCCGAGTGCCTGGGCGGCGATGGTGATGCGGGTGTGGTCCAGGGTGGCCAGGGCGGTCTTGAAGCCGGTGCCGGGGTCGCCGATCATCCGGGAGGCCGGGATCCGTACGTCCTCCAGGATGACCTGGCGGGTCGGGGAGCCCTTGATGCCGAGCTTCCTCTCCTTGGCGCCGAAGCTGACCCCCTCGTCGTCCTTCTCCACGACGAACGCGGAGATGCCCTTGGCCCCGATGCCGGGCTCGGTCACGGCCATCACCGTGTAGTACTCCGACACCCCGGCATTGGTGATCCACATCTTGGCGCCGTTGAGCACGTAGTGGTCGCCGTCGGCCACGGCGCGGGTCTTCATGCCTGCGGCGTCGCTGCCCGCCTCCGCCTCGGACAGGGCGTAGGAGAACATCGCCTCACCCCGCGCGACGGGGGCGAGATAGCGCTGCTTGACCTCCTCGGAGGCCGACAGCAGCAGCGGGACCGTTCCGAGCTTGTTGACCGCGGGAATAAGAGAGGAGGAAGCACAGGCACGCGCCACCTCCTCGATGACGATGACGGTTGCGAGAGCATCCGCCCCCGTTCCGCCATACTCCTCGGGAACATGTACGGCGTGCAGGTCGGCCGCGACGAGCGCCTTGTAGACATCCCAGGGGAACTCCCCTGTCTCGTCCGCCTCGGCGGCACGAGGAGCGATCTTCGCGTCGGCGAGGTCGCGGACGGTCTCCCTGAGCATCTGGTGCTCTTCGGGCAGCGAATAGAGAGGGAAGCTCATGGGAAAATAGTAGGACGTCCAAGGAAGTATGGACCGCTCCATCCAATGTGATATGTGTTGCTCCTGTTTGCCCAGGTGGAACAGGGCAAGTGTCAGATGCCGGTACTCTGTCGGCAAAGAATTGGGCAGAAACCGAAGGGAGCACCTGTGGCCTACCGCCTGACGATGGTGGGAACCGGATACCTCGGTGCGACGACATCGGCGTGCATGGCCGAGCTGGGCTTCGAAGTCCTCAGCCTCGACGTGGACGCGGAGAAGGTCCGTCGACTCCAGGCCGGGGATCTGCCCATATACGAACCTGGTCTCGAAGAGATCCTCAGGCGCAACCTCGCCAACGGGCGACTGCGCTTCACCACCTCCTACGAGGAGGCGGCGGCCTTCGGTGACGTGCACTTCCTGTGCCTGGGCACCCCGCAGAAGCCGGGCGAGTACGCGGCGGACGTCTCCTATCTGGAGTCCGCCATCGAGTCGCTGGCGCCTCACCTGAACCGCGAATGCCTGATCGTCGGCAAGTCCACGGTCCCCGTCGGCACCGCCCAGCACCTGGCCGACAAGCTGGCCAGGCTGGCGCCGATCGGCTCGGGAGCCGAGCTGGCCTGGAACCCCGAGTTCCTCCGCGAGGGCTTCGCCGTGAAGGACACCCTGCACCCCGACCGGATCGTGCTGGGCGTGGCCTCCGACAGGGCCGAGAAGATCATGCGTGAGGTCTACGCCTCGATGATCGAGGCGGGCACCCCGATGGTTATCACGGACTACCCGACCGCCGAGCTGGTCAAGGTGGCCGCCAACGCGTTCCTCGCCACCAAGATCTCTTTCATCAACGCGATGGCCGAGGTCTGCGAGGCCGCCCACGCCGACGTCAAGCAGCTGTCCCTGGCGCTCTCGTTCGACGACCGCATCGGCGGCAGGTATCTCAACCCCGGTCTGGGCTTCGGCGGAGGCTGCCTGCCCAAGGACATCCGCGCCTTCATGGCCCGTGCCGGAGAGCTCGGCGCCGACCAGGCGCTGACCTTCCTGCGCGAGGTCGACGCGATCAACATGCGCCGCCGGGCCCGCATGGTCGACCTGGCCCGCGAGCTGGCTGGCGGTTCCTTCCAGGGCTGCACCCTCGCCGTGCTCGGCGCCGCGTTCAAGCCCAACTCCGACGACATCCGCGACTCCCCCGCCCTCGACGTCGCCGTCAAGATCGGTCAGCAGGGTGGCCAGGTCACCATCTACGACCCCGTCGCCCAGGAGAACGCCCGCCGGGCCCACCCCGAGCTCTCCTACGGCTCCTCCGCCCTGGAGGCGGCCCGGGACGCCCATGTCGTGCTGCTGCTGACCGAATGGCAGGAGTTCATCGACCTCGACCCCGAGCAGCTCGGCACCGTCGTCGCCGCTCGCAAGATCGTCGACGGCCGCAACGCCCTCGACGCCGAAACCTGGCGGGCCGCCGGCTGGCACTACCGCGCCCTCGGGCGCCCGTGACCCCTGAGCACCGCAGGGGCCTGGGTCTCGGCTTCCTCGGTCTCCGAACGCTCCGAGGTCAGTTGTCGAACTCTCCGAGTTTCACGCCGCCGACGAACGCGTCCCACTCCGATCGGGTGAAGAACAGCTTCGGGCCGTCGGGATTCTTGGAGTCGCGCAACACATAGAGGGAGCCGAGGTCCGCCTTGTGCCCGGTGCCGGGTGCGTCCACCACGGCCACCTCGACGCATTCGCCGCCGTTGCCGCTGCTGAGGGACGCCTTGTGCCAGACGGCCTTGCTCAGGTCTGCTTCCATGTCGCCATCACCTTCCCGATGAGGTCGGCGGTCGCCCGACCGGGCAGGGCCTCCGAGCGGATCGCCTCGTAACGTTCACACGCCTCCGCCGGAGGCCGAGGACGGTCCTTGACGTGCCCTCCGGCGACGAACTCCACAAGCACAGTATCCGGGCCGCCTTCGACGCCCGCAATGACGAAAGCACCGGGCGGACCGGTGGAACGCCCGTCTCCCCGAGGTGACGAAGGCCACAGACGAGCGCTGACGGGCACGGACGGGCCGCGGATGGGCACGGGCGGGCACGGGCGGGCACGGGCGGGCCGCGGATGGGCACGGGCGGGTACGGGCGGGCCGCGGTCGGCCGTACCCGGCTCGCGGAGGCCGTATTCGGGCCCGGCCGAGCCGGGCTCAGCTGTCCGGGTTGGGAATCCGGACGAACAGCGCCGTACCGCCCTCCACGGGACTCGTGATCTCAAGCCTGCCGCCGAGCGCCTCGACACGGTCCCTGAGACCGATCAGCCCCGATCCCTCCGCGGGGTTCGCTCCCCCGACCCCGTCGTCGCAGATCGACAGCCGGAGGTTCCCCTCCCCCACGTCGAGATCGACGGAGACCACGGACGCGTGTGCGTGCTTGGCCGCGTTCGTCAACGCCTCCGACACGACGTAGTAGGCGGCCACCTCGATGCGCTCCGCCAGGCGCCGGTCGGCGACCACGTTGAGCTCGACCGGGACGACGGAGCGGCGCGCGAGCGTCTTGAGGGCGGGCCCGAGGCCACCCCTGGAGAGGACCGCCGGATGAATGCCCCGCGAGATCTCCTGGAGATCCTCGGCGGCCCCGGCCAGCCCCTGGGCCGTATGGGAGAGCTGTTGCCTGAGCTTCTCCAGTCCGGGCGGCGCGGCGGCCTCCGCCGCGCGCAGTTCGAGTCCGAGCGTCACCAGGCGCTGTTGCGTTCCGTCATGCAGATCGCGCTCGATGCGGCGGCGGGTCTCGTCGGCGGCCGCGACGACACGGGCGCGGGAGGCGGTCAGTTCGGCCCTGCCCTCGGCATTGGCGACCGCCGTCGCGACGAGCTCGGTGAAGTCCGTCATGCGCTCCTCGCTGTCCTCGGGCTGCGGCCCGGGATCGATCGAAAAAACGATCAGCGCGCCCCACAGACGTCCCTCGACCACGATGGGGCAGCCGACCGCGGAGTTGACCCCCCGCTCGCGCACCCACGTGGCGATCTCGCCGCCACCGTCGTAGTGGTCGATCCGCGCAGGCTTCCCCGACCGCAGCACCAGTTCCGCGACGCTCCCGTCGTCGACCGGCCAGCGCGAGCCGTTGGGCGGCAGCCGTTCGGGAGCGCCGGGATCGGCCCAATGGCCGACCACGGTCATCGTTCCGTCGGACTCGTAGCGGATCATCCCGCTGTACTGCGTTTTCAGGAGGTGGCCCATCTCGGCGGTGACCGCGTTGAAGACCTCGGGCGGCTCCACCCCGCGCGCGACGAGCGTCGCGACGCGCCGCAGCGCGGCCTGCTCCTCCGCGATTCTGCGGAACTCGTCACGACTCGCCTCCAGCGAGACCCCCATGGTGTTGAACGCGACTTCGAGCTCACCGATCTCGCCGGCGCTGGTCTCGGGCATCCGCGCGCCGAGGTCGCCGGCGGCGAGCCGGCTCGCCACGACGGACGCTCTCCGGACCGGTCCGACGATCGCCCGCGTCAGGTACGCCGCGAAGGCGACGGTGAGGAGAATCGACCCCGCGAGCCCGGCCGACGCCCCGGCGATCGCCTGCTGAGAACGGGCTTTGGCGACATCCTCACGCTGCCTGAGGATGGAGCGCGCCACCTTCTCATAGCGGTCGAACTGGGCCCTCAGCGTGTCGACGCGTCGCATCCCCTCTTCGTTCGCCTCCAGGCTCCACGCGTAGGGGTCGTTCCGCCGTGCCGCGTTGACCAGCGGAATCGAATAGTCCCGGATGAGGGACTCTCCCCCCTGGATGATCTGCTGAGCCAGGACCCTCTCCTCAGGGCTGAGGGAGAATCGCGCGAACTCCCGTGCCTGTCCGGGAAAGGCGGTCCGGGCGTCTTCCCATGGCTTGAGGAAGTTCTCCTGCCGGGTGATGAGGAAGCCTCGCTGGCCCGTCTCGAGGTCGACGATCAGATTTTCGACGATGCCTGCCTCGACGAGCGCCGTCCGGGTATATCTCCTTTCGTCAACGGCCTCGTTCAGGTCGATGATCGCCCACAACAGCATCGCGAAGGCAACGCCGGTCAGCAGCGCGAGCAGACCGCTCGCGCCGACCATACGGCGCGTCAGTCCAGCTCTCCCGTTCGTCCTCGGTCGGATCCTGCTTGACGTCCATGCCCTCATGATTCGTCCCGCCGGCTAACCACCTAGAGAAAATCGGACAATAATGGCTAAAACACCCAATGATATCAGTCTACGGTGATGGAGAGCGGTGGACGACAGCCGGACGCGGATAGCGGTGGCGGACGACGACGTCCTGCTCCGCGAGGGAATCGCGAGCCTGCTTGAGCGGTCGGGGTTCGAGATCGCCGGCCAGGCCGGAGACGCGTCGCAGCTCCTCTCCCTCGTCCGGGAGAGTGAGCCCGATCTTGTCGTCGTCGACATCCGGATGCCCCCCGCCCACGAGACCGAGGGGGTCGAGGCGGCCCGGGTGATCCGCGAGGAGTTCCCCGAGATCGGAATCCTCCTGCTGTCGGCGCACATCGAAGTCGAGCAGGCGATGGAGTTGCTCGCCACCGGACAGCGGATCGGTTACCTGCTCAAGAGCCGGGTGACCGACGTGGCCGACTTCATCGAGACGATCAAGCGCATCGTCCAGGGCGGCTCCGTCATCGACCCCGGCCTCGTGCACGAGCTCATCGGGGCCCGCCGCAGGAACGACCCGCTGGAGCTTCTCACCGAGCGCGAGCACGAAGTACTCGCGCTGATGGCGGAGGGGCGTTCGAACGCCGGTATCGCCCACCAGCTCTGGATCGCCGAGGGCACCGTCGAGAAACACGTGCGCAGCATCCTCTCCAGGATGCGGCTGCCGGAGACCGAAGACGATCACCGGCGTGTCCTCGCGGTCCTCACCTTCCTCGGATCACGCTAGCGGGACGCCCTTCGAGCCTGAATCGCCGTCCCCGTCGCGGGTAAGCCCGGTCAGCGCTGTGCGGAGGGGCCGTCGGCCGGCAGGCTCCCGGCGCCCGCGGCCCCGAGGATCTCACTGATCGCTCTTCCCGAGAGACACGACTTCGGCAGGAACGCGACCGCGGGGCTGGCCGCGATCATGTCCACGAAATCCTTCTCGGCGTACGCCGAGATCAGGATCACGCGCGATCGCTCCTCGCATCCCGCTCTCGCCAGTTGCCGCGCGAGATCGAACCCGCTCTCCTCCCCGAGGCCGATGTCGACGAGCGTGACGTCCGGCCGCAACTCGCCGGCCCGCCGAAGGGCGTCGGCGCATGTCGACGCGACGCCGACGACCACGATCCCCTCTCGTTCGAGCAGGCCGCGAGCGACCTCGAGAAAGCGATCGTTGTCGTCGACGATAAGACAACGTAGGGCCACGGCCTCAGGATCGCAGTAAAAAGCCGGTCATGCATTGCAGCTAGCAGGGATGCCGGAGGTTCCGCTGGCATGGACCCGAAATGGAGGCTGCCCGCGAAGACAACGGACGCCGGAAACCGGATCGTTGAAGTCAGAAGCAGCTGACAGATCCGCCTGAGAGATCCGTCGCCCCTCGGAACCGGGCGCGGGCCGGTGAGAACAACCGGGAGATCACCGCGACGGGTCTCAGTGGCCGGAGGCGAACATGTTCAAGAACCGATTCCGCGGACGTTCCGCAAATACGTACGGCTGCGCGGCCTCCTCGAACTGGGAGATCCGCGCGGCGGACGGTGCCCGTCCCACCTCACGCGGGCCTCGGCACCCGTCACCCGAGGCCGGCGGTACGGCCCGGCCCGAAAACGCGGGCCGACCCGACACCGCGTGGGAGGAGCCTCACCCGGTCAGTCGGGAGCGGGGCACGACCGAGTGTCCGCACGAGTCGCCGTGCCCGTCCTCGGACGCCCCCGATCACGACGCCGCCCGGCTCGTGGCCTCTCATCCGGAACAGGGGTGGGGGCTGCTCTGCAACGGGGTGGTGGTCTTCGACGACACCGGCGAACTCCTGCCCGACGGCCGCAGTGTTCCCGCCCATCGCGGCGACCCTGGACGGGCCGCATGAGACCGCTCGTCGCTCTCGTCGCTCCGCGGATGAGCGCCCAGGTGCCTTTGCCCATCGCGACCACGCTCAGGGACGGCTACGCGCACGCCTGCTGCCGGTTCAGAACCACCGTCCACCACCTCGGCGGACTCGCCGTTCGCAACTTCCGGGAATTCGCCGGCTCCGCCGAGAACCCCGGCGTCCGAAAGGTCTCATGGTCGCTCTCCCCCGTCTCCTCCTCGGTCCCCGACGCACGGCACCTGGTCCGCGGCCAGCTGGCCGCCTGGGGAGCCGACAGGCAGAGCGAGATCGTCGAGTTGCTCACCAGCGAGCTGGTCACCAACACGCTGCGCCACGCGTGGGGGCCGATCCTGCTCGTGCTCTCCTTCCAGGACGGAACGCTGCGCTGCGAGGTCGAGGACGCGAACCCCGCCCTGCCCGGTTTGCGCAACGCCCGCGACGACGAAGAGGGAGGCCGCGGGCTGCTCCTGCTCGACCTGCTGTCCCAGCGCTGGGGGAGCGACCACACGCCCACGGGGAAGACCACCTGGTTCGAGCTGCCCGTACACGCGTCGCCCGACGCCCCACGACGGCCCGGGACACGGATGACGGACCCTCCGGAAGCCTTCCCGGACCACCCGGAAGCCCCTACCCGCTGAACGACCCGCCGTCGACGGCCTGGCCCGTACGGACAGACGACAGGAGTCTCACAGAATGCGCCGGATCCAGACCCGCAAGTCCCCGAGGCGTCCCGTCAGGGTCACGCTGGACCTGCGAACCCCGTCGGGGAAGCCGCTGCCGTACTGAACGTCCCCGGCCGGACGACCGCCCGGGGACGGGTCAGCCGTGTGAGCCGGCCGCCCAGATGGCGAGCCGCAGATCGCGGGCCCTGGTGAAGTGCTTCGCGGCGAGATCCTCGGCGAGGTCCGGGTCCTGCGCGTCGACGGCATCGACGATCGCCCGGTGCTCGGCGTTCGCCTCGCGCCACCGCCCCGGCTGCGACAGGGTCGTCGCCGGGTAACGAGCGAGGTGGAGATCAAGACGCGTGAGCAGGTCGATCAACGACTCGTTGTGCGTGGCTCGCCACAGAGCCCGGTGCAGGTCGCGGTTGGCCTCCACCAGCTCGATCTCGTCTCCGGTGTCGAGGCGCTCCAGGCGGTCGGCGACGCGCCGCATGGTGATGACGTCGATCGGGGAACGGCGGATCGCGGCCGTTCTCGCGGCCATGGCCTCGAGCACGATCCTGGTCTCGTAGATGTCGAGGATCTCCTCGGGGCTCCGTTCGCGAACCACCAGGCCGCGGTCGGTGCGCAGTACGAGCCCGTCCTGCTCCAGCCGCGTGAGCGCCTCCCGGATGGGGGTGCGGCTCACCTGGCACCACTGCGCCAGGGGGGTCTCGACGAGCTGCTGGCCGGGGACCAGCTCACCGGTGAGGATCGCCTGCTTCAGCCGCTCGTACGGCGAGGGCCGGCGGTCGTCGACCGGTGCAGCCGAGGGAGGAACTCGAACGGCCATTTATGTCCCTTTGGAGGCATCGGCGCACGCGCCCATACGCGTACACAGGAGTACACAGGTCATGCCAGGCTAGACGCACTCTTGGAAGAACCTGCTCGTCCAGAGGTTGGATTCGTTCCTCCCAGAGGGGAAAGGTTAGCCGGAAATCACGGGAAAGGTGATCAGCTCCGCCATCCCCGCGACGTGAGACGCCGCTCGACGACGTCGTCCGGTGTTCCGCCCACCGGAACCCCCCGGAGATCCTCGACCGTCCGGTACGGTCGCCGCCCGAGCCTCGCCCCGCCCCGCCCGGGGCCGCGCGCCGCCGATTCTCCTGATCTTCTCCGAAGCCCTACTGCCGGCCGGAGCTGTGGAAGCGGGCGCGGTAGGAGGACGGCGGCACCCCCAGATGGCGGTGGAAGATACGGCGCAGCGACTCCTCGCTGCCCAGTCCGGTACGGCCCGCCGCGGCGGTGACCGTCTCCCCGGCCTCCAGGAGGGCTCGCGCGGCCTCGAACCGCACCGACTCCACGTAGGCGGCCGGAGTGCTGCCGATCTGGCTGCGGAAGAGCCGCGTCAGGTGGCGGACGCTGAAGCCGCCCCGGACCGCCAGGGCGGGGAGCGAGTGGTCGGCCGCCGGATCGGCGACCACGGCGTCGAGGAGTTCGCGCAGCCCGTCGTGACGGGGTTTCGGCGTGCGGGCCGCCACCGAGAACTGGGACTGGCCGCCGGGACGCTGCAGGAAGACGACCATGTCCTTGGCCACTTCCCGGGCGAGGCCGGCTCCGCCGTCCTCCTCGACCATCGCGAGGGCCAGGTCGATTCCGGCGCTGACGCCGGCGGAGGTGAGCATCCGGCCGTCACGGACGTAGATCGCGTCCGGTTCGACCTCGACGCGCGGGTAGCGCCTGGCGAACACGGTCGTGTGCCGCCAGTGGGTGGTCGCGCGCCGGCCGTCGAGCAGTCCCACCTCGGCGAGCGCGAACGCGCCGGTGCACACCGAGGCGATCCTGCTCGCGCCGGCGGTCAGCGCGGCCACCCCGTCGAGTGACCCCGGAGGAAAGGCTCCGCCGGGCAGGTCTTCGCTGCCGGGGACGATCACGGTGTGGGCGCCGGCGATCTCGGACACCGCGGCGCTCACCCCGATCCTCAGTCCGGTCGAGGTCAGGACGTCGCACCCGTCCGGCGAGCACAGGGTCACCGGGATTCCGGCGGTGGCGAACACCTCCAGGGGGCCGGTGACGTCGAGCAGTCGCACGCGGTCGTAGGCAAGCATCACGATGCTCATACTTTTCATCCTAATGACCGAATCTATGGGGTATCCGTCCAGATAGACATGGCCCGCCATACCGGCACTTGGAGAGCATCGAAGGGACACCACACGTTCACGAACCTCCCGCAAGAAGGAGTCGGAAGATGTCCACTCGTATAGCGGATATTGAAATTCCCGACAGCTCCCTGGTGAAGGCCGCCACCGACCTGGTCGGCGAAGCGGCCCCGCCGCTCCTGTTCGACCACTCCCGGCGAGTGTTCCTGTTCGGTTCGCTGGCCGGCATCCGGCGGGGACTCGACTACGACCCCGAGCTGCTGTACGTCGGCGCGATGTTCCACGACCTCGGCCTGACCGAGACCTACCGGACCGCCGACCAGCGCTTCGAGATCGACGGCGCGGACGAGGCGCGCCGCTTCCTCAAGGAGCACGGCGTGCCGGATGACAGTGCCCGCATCGTGTGGGAGGCGATCGCTCTGCACACCACGCCCGAGGTCCCGTACCACATGGCTCCGGAGATCGCCCTGGTCACCACCGGGGTCGAGGCGGACGTCCTGGGCATCGGCCTGGGCGAGATCCCGGAAGAGGCCCTTGCGGAGATCGTCGCGGCCCATCCCCGCCCCGACTTCAAGCGCCGTATCCTGGCCGCCTTCACCGAGGGCAACGACTACCGGCCCCGGACGACCTTCGGCAACGTGAACGCGGACGTCCTGGAGCGGTTCGCCCCCGGCTTCGTCCGCCCGAACTTCGTCGAGATCATCGAAAACTCCGCCTGGCCCGAATGACGGCATCCGCCCGGCTTGATCACGGTGCGCCCGCCGTCCGGCGTCAGCGAGACGATCCGGAGCTCACACCGGCCTCGGCGGGCCGGTGATCATCACCGGCCCCCAGGCTTCCGAACACCGCCAGCACGGCCATCGTGAGTCCAAGAACGACGCGTAGCGCGTTTCTCATGGCAAATCTCCTAAAAGGTGAAGATCATGTCCTCTTCCCTCATAGGGCTTACCTATCCGCTACGTTTTCCGTCGGGACTCACGCGCCTGAAAGGCCGGGCCGCCGCGGGCCGGGCCTCAGCCGCCGAGTTCGGCGGCCTCGGCGCGGAGCCTAGCGCCCTTGGCGTGGGCCTGCTCCTTGAGGGCGACCTGGAACTCCTCCATCTTCGCCCGCAGATCCGCCTCGGCGGAGGCGAGGATCCTCACCGCCAGCAGGCCCGCGTTGCGGGCGCCGCCGATGGCGACGGTGGCCACCGGAACCCCGGCGGGCATCTGGACGATCGAGAGCAGCGAGTCCATGCCGTCGAGGTATTTCAGCGGGACCGGGACACCGATCACCGGCAGCGGGGTCACCGAGGCGAGCATGCCGGGCAGGTGGGCCGCTCCCCCCGCCCCAGCGATGATCACCTTCAGGCCGCGCCCGGCGGCCTGCGCGCCGTACGCGATCATCTCCTCGGGCATGCGGTGCGCGGAGACCACGTCGGCCTCGAATCCCACCCCGAACTCGGCCAGCGCCTCGGCGGCGAGCTTCATCACGGGCCAGTCGGAGTCGCTGCCCATGACGATGCCGACGGTGTTCATATGATCTCCTCGCTCCGCGGCTCTCGGGCCGCGTTCGCCATGATGGTGTGCCCGGCCGCGACGGCGCCCATCGGCCCGCTCGCTCCTGACGATGTGCCGGGGGCCGGCCCGCCTACGTGTATCTTCCCTCGGAAAGGTAGACGGCGGCGTGCTGAGCCCGCGCCCGGACCTCGTCCAGGTCGGTGCCGAAGGCGGTGACGTGGCCGATCTTGCGGCCCGGCCGCACGTCCTTGCCGTAGAAGTGGATCTTGATCCCCGGGTCGTGGGCCATCACGTGCTCGTAACGGGAGAAGATGTCGGGGTCGTCCCCGCCCAGGAGGTTGGCCATCACCACCACGGGGGCCGACAGCGAGGGCGAGCCGAGCGGAAGGTCGAGGACGGCGCGCAGGTGCTGCTCGAACTGGGAGGTGCGGGCTCCGTCGATGGTCCAGTGGCCGCTGTTGTGCGGGCGCATGGCCAGCTCGTTGACCAGCAGGCCGGAGGCGGTGGCGAACATCTCCACGGCCAGCAGCCCGGTGACGTCCAGCTCCTTGGCGATCTTCAGGGCGATCCGCTGGGCCACCGCGGCCTGCTCGGCGTCGAGCCCGGGCGCGGGGGCGAGCACCTCGACGCAGATGCCGTCGCGCTGGACGGTCTCCACGACCGGGTAGCTGACGCCCTGCCCGTGCGGTGATCGGGCGACCAGCACGGCCAGCTCCCGCTCGAACGGCACGAACGCCTCGGCCATCAGCGGCACCCCGCCGGCCAGGACGTCGGCCGCGTCCGCCGCGGACTCGCAGACCCAGACGCCTCGCCCGTCGTAGCCGCCGCGTACCGCCTTGAGCACGACCGGCCAGCCGTTCGCCCCGGCGAACTCCTCAAGGTCGGCGGCCGTCTCGACGCGCCTCCAGGGCGGGCACGGAACGCCGATCGCGGTCAGCCGCTCGCGCATCACGGCCTTGTCCTGGGCGTGCACGAGCGCGTCGGCGCCGGGCCGTACGGCGAAGCCGTCACCGGCCAGCGCCCGGATGTGCTCGGTGGGCACGTGCTCGTGGTCGAAGGTGAGCACGTCGCATCCCTTGGCGAAGTCGCGCAGGTCCTCCAGGGCCCGGTAGTCGCCCAGCCGGACGTCGGCGATCACCCGCGCGGCGCTCTCGTCCGGAGAGTTCGCCAGGACCCGCAGCTCGATCCCCAGGGCGATCGCCGCCTGCTGGGTCATCCGGGCCAGCTGGCCCGCTCCGATCATGCCGACGACGGGTCCAACGGGACTGGCCAAAGAAGGGCTGCTCACGACGGTCAAGTTTACCGGCCCTCGTACGGCGTCAGTCCGGAGCACGGGTGTCCTGCGGCTGCAGGGCCGCCGGACGGGAACGGGGTCAGTCGGCCGTGAGGGCGGCGAGCCCCCGGCGCAGGGCGATCGTGGACATCTTGGTACCACCGGTGATCTCGGTGGCGACGAGCACGACCTCGGTGCCGGTCAGCGCGGCGGGCTTGGCCTTGCCGGTGAAACCGCGCAGATCACCCCTGCCGTAGATCGGATGAGACAGCGAGGAGCGGCCCGGACGGGCCTTCTGCCGGTATTCGATCTCCAGGGCGTGGATGACCAGGGCTCCCCCGTCGGGCAGCAGCAGTGCCCGCTGCGGGCCGACGACGAGTCGGACGTCGGCGGTGAGGCGGTCGGGCCGCACCTTCTCCGGCCGCCGGAAAAGGTCGTCGGACAGCTCACGGACGGCGTCCCCCTTGGGGAAGGACACCCCGCTCACCCCGGCGGGATCGGTCAGGTAGGCCAGGTAGCGCTGCGGGGCCAGGCGGGCCTTGACCCCGGTGCTGGGATCGTCGGTGGGCACGGCGCCCTCGATCGGCTCGCGCGACTCGCCTCGCACCGGGATGGGGCCCGCGCCGACCCGCCAGTTGTCGCCCTCGTTGACGAACAGGAAATAGGCCGGGTCGGGCTTGCGGGCCAGGGCGACGAACCAGCGATCCTGATCGGCCGCGTCGGGCAGGAAGAACTCCGGCTTGGTGTATCTCTTCCGTGCGGGAGCTGGGCGGCCGTTCCGGGTTGCCTTGCAGGCACGACCGCCCAGCGTACTCTCCGCCCAGGTGGTCAGCCTCTCGACCGCCGCGCAGTCCCGCTTCTGCCAGGCGTCGTCAAGCTGCTTCAGCACCGCGAAGGCGTCCATCGCCTCGGCGAGCTCCACACGGGCGGGTGTCTTCGGCGACGGCTCGGTCTCGGGGATCGTGACCTGACCATCGGTTTGCGCACCGCAACCGGCCATCAAGGAGAGAACGAAGATCAAAGCGAACAGTCGGCGGTGCAAGGGTTGGTCCCGTGGTTCGTGGCCGTCGCGTGCGGCGATCCGTCTGGACCGATCGCAGAAGGCGAGCCTCCCAGGAGGTTCCCTGCGATCCGTGGGGCCAGCGTAACGTCATAGACCCTGACTTATCCGTCACTGTGTGACATTCATCTAAATGTTCTTGTATGACCGTTATGCCCTGCGGCTGGCCGACCTCGTGCCGAGTGACCCGTACACCGGATAGCCTGGCTGGAAAGCATTCAGGTCCTCCCGCCGGGGGATCGGCGGCCGACCTGGAAAGGACCGTGCAGAAGACGTGGAGTTCCTTCGACACGCCTACGATCGGCTCGCCGGCCTGACGCGCGAACTGGCGAAGTTCGGAACCATCGGGGCGATCGCCTTCGTGGTCGATACAGGCAGTACCAACCTGTTCCGCTTCGGCATCGGCTGGGGTCCGCTGACCTCGAAGGTCCTGGCCACGGTCATCGCCGCCACCCTCGCCTACCTCGGCAACCGCTACTGGACGTTCCGCGACCGGGAGCAGAACGGGCTCGCCCGCGAATACTTCCTGTTCTTCCTGCTCAATGGCGTGGGCCTGCTGATCTCGCTCCTGGTGATCGGATTCGTCACCTACACCCTGAACCTCCACGACGCCCTGAGCTACAACATCGCGCTGCTGGCGGGCACCGCCCTCGCGACGCTGTTCAGATTCTGGTCCTACAAGAAGTGGGTCTTCCTCGCCGCCACCGAGGAGCCGCCGAAAGAGCTTCCCAACGAGGCCGGACGGGTCCTGTGACCCTGCCTGCCCGGCCGGATCGCGCCGGGCGGCCCCGGCTGACCCGCGGGGACGAGACGACCCCGTGAGGTGAGGCCGGGCAGGTCCGCCGACCGCACGGGTGGAGCCAGACGAACCCGCCGGCCTTCGACGCGAGGCCGACTCGGGCGCTCTCGCCGCCCTCCCCGCTTTCGCGAGGCGAGACTCAAGCGCCCTCGCCACCCTCGTGAGGCGGGACTCAGGCGCTTTCGCGGGATGAGAGGGCCACACGGGACGGGGTCAGGCAGGTCCACTGACCACCCTGGTCCTGCCGTGGTCGCCGACCTGGCGCAGGAAGAACGCGAACGCCGCCGGGCGGTGCCGTACGAGCTCCAACCGGCCGCCGTCGGCGGCGGCCAGCGCCCGTGCGAGGGGCAGACCCAGTCCGGTGCCGCCGCCTCCGCTCACGTTTCGCTCGAAGACCCGGGGAGCCAGGTCATCGGTGATGCCCTTGCCCTGGTCCGCCACTTCGATCACTACCGACTTGTCCTTGTCGCTGGTGGTCACCGTCACCGTGCCGTCGCCGTGCTCCAGCGAGTTCTCCAGAAGGGTCGAGATCACCTGGCTGATGCCACCGCTGGTTCCCAGCGCCTGGAGCTCACGGGTACCGGACAGCTTCAGTTTCCGCCCGGCCCTGCGGAACGCCGGGCCCCACTCGATGAGCTGCTGGTCCAGCAGCGCGTCGAGTTCGATCACATCGGCCTGCGCGTGCCGCTGCCGCCGGGCGGCGGCCAGCAGTTCGTCGATCACCGCGGTGAGCCGCTCGGCCTGCACGATGGCGGCCTCGCCCTCCTCCTTGACGATTCCCGGCTCGTCCGCCGCCGCCACGATCTCCTCCAACCGCATGGTGAGGCCGGTCAGCGGAGTGCGGAGCTGGTGCGAGGCGTCGGTCGCGAACTCCCGCTCCCTTGCCAGCAGGTCGGAGATGCGGGTCGCACTGCGATCGAGCACCTCGGCCACCCGGTCAAGCTCCTGGATGCCGTAACGGTGCTTGCTCGGTCTGGCGTCGCCGGAACCAAGCCGCTCAGCGATCATCGCCAGGTCGCTGAGCGGAAGCGTCAGACGGCGTGACTGCACGATGGCCAACCCGACCGCGACCGCGAGGGCGGCCGCGGCGAGCCCGAGGATGAGCAGAAGCCACGCCCGCACCTCATGCTCCACCTCCGTCTTGTCGCGGCTGACCGCGACGTACACGCCGTTCTCCGACTGGGCGTCCTCGGTCATCTTCTGACTTTCGACGGGCTCGGTGCCCACCGTCGTCACCTGAGGCGGCGTCCCCTTCGCATAAATCTGGATATATCGATCGGAATACTTACGTCTCAGCTGTTCAGGGTCGACGGGTTGGTCCTGAATACGGGCATACTCCACCTCCCCCAGCAGGCTTTTGGCCTGGGAGGAAAGTTCCTGGGTCGCCTCCTCCTCGATCAGCCGGTTGACCGCCACGCCAAGAGGGATGCCAAGCAGCAACACCCCGATGACCGCGACGAGGAGGGTGGAAGCAAGCAGGCGGCGGCGCATCCCTACTCGCGTTCGAACCGGAAGCCGACTCCTCGAACCGTCGTGATGTAACGGGGCTTGGCGGCGTCGTCACCCAGCTTGCGGCGTAGCCATGAGATATGCATGTCCAGTGTCTTGGTGGAGCCCCACCAGTTGGTGTCCCACACCTCGCGCATGATCTGCTCGCGTGTGACCACCTTGCCGGCGTCGCGAACCAGGACGCGCAGCAGGTCGAACTCCTTGGTCGTCAGATGAAGTTCCTTCTCTCCCATCCACGCGCGACGAGAGTCGGCGTCGATGCGTACACCCTGCACAACGGGCGTCTCGGACGTGCCGCGCCGCAGGAGAGCCCGGACTCTGGCCAGGAGCTCCGCGAGGCGGAACGGTTTGGTGACATAGTCATCTGCTCCGGCGTCGAGGCCCACAACGGTGTCCACCTCGTCAACACGGGCAGTGAGAATGAGCACGGGCGTGCCGTGCCCTTCGGCGCGAATGCGTCTGGCCACTTCCAGGCCGTCCATTTCAGGCAGGCCAAGGTCAAGAACTATAAGGTCGATGCCACCCGACAGTGCCCGCTCAAGGGCTTGCGGGCCGTCGGGGCTGACCTCAACTTGATAGCCCTCGCGGCGCAGAGCACGCGCCAGTGGCTCGGAGATCGAGGTGTCATCCTCGGCGAGTAGTACACAGGTCATGTTGCGATCGTAGGACCTTAGAGGATCGTTTCCCGGGTACAGCGCGCGGTTTGACTCGTCGTTGACCTATCCATTGACCTGGGCAAACACTGATAAATCCCGGATAGTCATCCCGCAAGGGTTGAGGGCCGCGCAGTACCGCTCCCGCCTCGGAAGTCCCTGGAAAGCACAGGCCCGCCAAATATTTCGCTGACAAACCAGAACACGCCCAGCCAGATGAGGATCCGGAGGGCGCGTTCGGGGCAAAACAGGAACGATCTGGCGGTTAGCTCATGAAGCGGACGGCGGCTCGGCATAGCGAGCCAGATAGAGCTGCTCACCGAGGCTGCCGATGAGCCCCAGCTCGGTCTCCAGATAGTCGATGTGGCGCTCCTCGTCTTCGAGGATCTCCTCGAAGAGGCGAGCCGAGGTGTGGTCGCCCTTCTCCCGCATCAGAATGATCGCGGGCCGCAGGCGCGTGACGACTTCGAGCTCAACGTCCAAGTCCGCGCGGAGCTGCTCCCTGACCGTCTGGCCAATGTGGAGGATTCCCAGCTTCTGATAGTTAGGCAGACCTTCGAGAAAAAGGATGCGATCGGTGAGCTTCTCCGCGTGGCGCATCTCGTCAATGGACTCTTCGCGGGTGTACTTCGCAAGCCTGGTATATCCCCAGTTCTCCTGCATCTTGGCGTGCAGGAAATACTGGTTGATCGCGGTCAGCTCGGCCGTGAGTTGCTCGTTGAGCAATTCGATGATCTTTTTGTCGCCCTGCATGACGGGCTCCTCGTGCTATCCGATCGGGACCAAATTTTCAGACCGTTTCAGGATCGCACAGATCTTACGCACACAAGAAGCGCAGTCACCACCGGCGCCCGTGGCATCCCGAATCTGCTTGGCGCTCTTCGCACCTGCGGCGATGCAGTCGTGCACCTCGTTCTCGGTCACCGCGCGGCAGACGCATGCATACATGACGGGGAAGCGCCTTTCGGGGGAGCTCGTGAAGGTTAGGCACACCTAATTTAGCTCATTCGGTAAGGCTTGCCTATGTGTGCTGGAACACACCGCTTCGATTCGCTCGGACCGCCGCGCTTCCCCGCCGGGGCTCAGTGCCCTCTGGCCAGCCACTCCTCCAGATGACCGGCCTCCTCCGCGATCACGGTGGAGTCGCCGTGTCCCGTGTGCACGGCCGTCTCTCCCGGCAGGGTCAGCAACCGCTCCCGGATCGATTCGATGATCGTCTCAAAGGAGGAGTAGGACCTGCCGGTCGCGCCGGGACCGCCCTTGAACAGCGTGTCTCCGGCGAAAACGGCGCCGACCCCCTGGGCGTACAGGCAGACCGCGCCCGGAGCGTGGCCGGGCGTGTGCAGCACGGTCAGATCGACCCCGCCCGCCGAGAGCACCTCGCCGTCCTTCAGCGAGACGTACGGCCGGCCGGGATAGACCATCTCCCACAGGACCTGGTCGGCCGGATGAAGCATGATCGGCGCGTCCACCCGCTCGGCGAGGTCGGCCGCCGCGTTGATGTGGTCGTTGTGCGCGTGGGTGCAGACGATCGCCTTGACCACCCGGTCACCGACCCGATCGGCGATGGCGCCGGCGTCGTGCGCCGCGTCGATGACGATGACCTCACGCGCGGAGCCGACGAGCCAGACGTTGTTCTCGACGTCCCAGGTCCCGCCGTCCAGCGAGAACGTCCCCGAGGTGACGACCTTGTCGATCACAGGACCACCACCGAACGGAGGACCTCGCCGTTGTGCATCCTGTCGAAGGCCGCTTCGATGTCTCCGAGACCGATCGTCTCGGAGACGAAACGGTCCAGGTCCAGCCGCCCCTGGAGGTAGAGGTCGATGAGCATGGGGAAGTCACGGCTGGGCAGGCAGTCGCCGTACCAGGAGGACTTCAGCGCGCCGCCGTGTCCGAAGACGTCCAGCAGCGGCAGCTCCAGCGTCATCTCCGGAGTGGGCACTCCGACCAGGACCACGGTTCCGGCCAGGTCACGGGCGTAGAAGGCCTGCTTGTAGGTCTCCGGGCGGCCGACCGCCTCGATCACCACGTCCGCGCCGTTGCCGCCGGTGAGTTCCTTGATCGCCTCCACCGCGTCGGAGGTACGGGAGTTGACCGTGTGGGTGGCGCCGAACTCCTTCGCCCAGGCGAGCTTCCGGTCGTCCACGTCCACCGCGATGATCTTCGAGGCGCCCGCCAGCAGGGAGCCGTGGATGGCCGCGTCGCCGACGCCGCCGCACCCGATGACGGCCACGCTGTCGCCACGGGTCACGCCGCCGGTGTTGATGGCCGCGCCGATGCCCGCCATCACGCCGCAGCCGAGCAGGCCCGCCACCGTCGGAGGCGCCGCCGGGTTCACCTTGGTGCACTGACCGGCCGCGACCAGGGTCTTCTCCGCGAAGGCACCGATGCCCAGGGCCGGGGAGAGCGGCGTGCCGTCCTCCAGGGTCATCTTCTGGGTCGCGTTGTGGGTGTTGAAGCAGTACCAGGGACGCCCGCGCCGGCAGGCGCGGCAGTCGCCGCAGACCGCCCTCCAGTTCAGGATCACGTAGTCGCCGGGAGCCACCTCGGTGACGCCCTCGCCGACCGCCTCGACCACTCCCGCGGCCTCGTGGCCGAGCAGGAAGGGGAAGTCGTCGTTGATCCCGCCCTCACGGTAGTGCAGGTCCGTGTGGCAGACGCCGCAGGCCTGAACATTCACCACCGCCTCGCCGGGACCGGGATCCGGCACGTGGATCGTCTCCAGGGAGACGGGCTTGCCCTTGCCGCGTGCGATCACGCCTTGCACGGTGTACGGCATCTCCTGCACCTCATCTAACTTTGAGCTTGGTTACCGGTCGAACAGTTTCAGATCATGCCCCATCTTCGGAATGCCCTGCTTGCACGGGCACACCTCATTAGATTGTGGGGGTTTGCCCCTTAGGTGCACGCGCTGCCTCGGGGCACGAACCCGTCTCAGTGTTCGTCGGCCCGGCGGAGCACATAGGGCTGCACCAGCCCGAGCCCGCGGGCCGGCCGCCTGCGGAGGCGACCCAACTCGATGTCCGGAACGTCGGCGAGGCAACCGGCCAGCTCACTGTCGACGATGATCGTGCCGGGCCGGGCGATGGCCGTCAGCCGGGCCGCCAGGTTGACCGTGGTCCCGAAGACGTCACCCATGATCGGCAGCACCGGGCCGTAGGCCAGCCCGATCCGCACCTCCGGCCCGTCCTTCCTGCTCGCGGCGACGAGATCCAGTGCGATCAGAGCGGCCGCCCGCGAGTCGGAGGCGGTGAACAGCACCTCGTCGCCGAGCGTCTTGACCAGCCGTCCCCCGTGCTTGGCGACCACGTCCGCGGCCCGTGACTCGAACCCCTCGACCAGCTCGGCCAGTCCGCGCTCGTCCAGCTCGCGGGAGACCCTGGTGAAGGAGACCAGGTCGGCGAAGCCCACCGCCAGGGTGAGCCTGGTGGGCACGACCTCCTGGGTGATGTCGGTGTTGGCCAGCAGGCGGATCCCGGCGGCGGCCAGCTGAGCCCGCCACACATGGACCAGCACCTGCTCGAAGTCGGGGAGCAGCCGCCGCGAGGTTTCCATGATCGCCGTCAGGTCCGCGTCGCTGGGCGTCCGGCCGGGGTCGAGCATGGCGCCGATCATGATCTCGGCCTGCCACTGCGCGAGCCTCGCCGTCGTCTGGCCGAGCGCCCTCGTCATCCGGATGATCGTCTGGTCGTTCAGCAGCCCGCCGTCCATCATCGCCCGGACCCGCTTGAGCGCGGCCACATCGGCGTCGGTGAAGGCCACCGCGTCATCGGGCAGGGTGGCGAACCCGAGGGCACGCCAGATTCGCTCGGCGAGATCCTGCGAGACCTCGGCGAGGCGGGCCACCTGGAGGCGGGTGTAAAGAGGCGGGGTGCCGACGAAGAGACGTTCGATCTGCTCCGCCGTCGGGCGTCCCGTCAGTACCTCTTCGCCCATCTTCTCCTTCTCCCCCGGCCCTGGAGGTCAGGCCGCATCGATTATCGTCCACCTCGCCCCGAGGGCTCCCCACGGTCCGAGGGCTCTCCGTCCGTCGCGTCGTCGAGTGCGCGGAACAACTCGGCCCGCACGTCCTGGATCTCGGGGATGTCCCGCAGGACGATCTGGCCCTGCTCGCTCGCCGACTCGACGGTGAGCGTGCCGCAGCCGAGCAGTCGCTCCATCAGCGTCTGGTCGGCGCTGACCGAGTTGACCTTGGTCATCGGGATGTCGTCGATGGACTTGTTCAGTACGCCCGTGCTGATCGTGAACCGGTGCGAGGTGAGCATGTACGAGGTGTTCTTCCATCGCAGGTACGGCACGAACGACCACACGGTCAGCAGTCCCACCGCGATCACGAGCACCGCGATGTGCGCGTAGAAGTCGTATTCGAAGGCGGGCATGAAGAAGATTACGGCACTGGACGCGATGACGATGATGACCAGCGCGAGCAGGGGCGCGACGAGGCGCTTCCAGTGGGGGTGGAACGACCGGATTCGTCGTTCCCCCTCTGTCATGTGGCGATCAGGGAGACTCATGGGGCAAAGCGTGGCACGCCTGCGTGTCCCCCGTCACGACTGCCGCCATCTCATGAGCAACCGTTGCATCGAGTTCTCCCTGGGATGCTCCGGCTTTCCGGGCGGGGCCGTTGACGAGGGCTTCCGCGTCACAGCGAGCTCTCCCCCGGGTGCCCCGGCTCCCGGGCCGTGGCCCGCCGGCGAGGGCTCCCGCGGCACGGATCCGTGAGGACGAGAGCTCTCGCGTCACGGATTGTGAGGACGAACGTGCACCACGTCGCCCGCGCTCAGCGTGTGCTCCTCCCCCTTCGACCGGACCAGCAGGTGGCCGGAGTGGTCGACGCCGGTGGCCAGCCCGGTGAGCACCCGCTCCCCCGGCAGTTCCACCCGGACCTCCCGGCCGACCGTCGCGCTGATCGCGAGATAGGCGGCCCGCAGGCCACACGCGTCGGCGTCGCCGTGCGCCTCCGACCACTCGCGGTAGTGCGCCTCGATCTCCCGTAGCACCGCGCGGATGAGCGGGTCGCGGTCGGCGCAGACGGCGTTCTCGATGACCAGCGAGGTGGCGGTCTCCACCGGCAGCTCCTCCGGGCGGAGGCTCACGTTGAGCCCCACACCCACGATCACCGCGCTGTCCACCCGCTCGGCGAGCACCCCGGCGAGTTTGCGCTCCCCGATGAGCAGGTCGTTCGGCCACTTCAGCCGGACGTCCACCTCGGCGACCTTGCGCACCGCCGACGCGACGGCCAGGCCGACGAGCAGGGGCAACCAGCCCTGCTTGAGCGGGGGCGGGTCCGGGCGCAGGAGCACGGAGAAGGTCAGGCCCGAGCGCGGCGGGGCGCTCCAGACCCGGCCGAGCCTGCCCCGGCCGGCGAACTGGGCCTCGGCGATGACGACGGCTCCCTGCCGGGCGCCGTCGCGGACGGCCTGCGCGAGGTCCGCGTTCGTCGAGCCGGTCCGGCCGACGACGGTGATGCCCGACCAGAGGCTGCCTGGACGGACCAGGGCTCGGGTGAGGGCCGCCTGCGACAACGGCGGGCGGTCAAGATCAGTGAAGGGCGAGTCGAGCACTTAGCCATCTTGCCTCCCCTAACGACCCCCTGTTACCGAATTAAGGCAATGACCAGGGAATACTGTGACCGGAGATGGAGATCACAGACAGAGCTGTATTTTTCGGACTTTGGCGAAGCGAAAAGACAGACCTATTCGGGTGGTCGGCCGATCGGGAAGATGGACACATGAGCGAACGCCTTGACCCACGTGACCGGGCCGGCCGGCAACCCGTCGAACTGGTCGAGCAGACCGAGCCCGCCGGGCGAGCCGAACGTGCCGGACCGTTCGAGCCGAACGAGCCCGCCGGGCCGTTCGACCAGGGCGAGCCGGACGAACTGGACGAGATGGACGAGATGGACGAGCCATTCGAACGGGACGAGATGGCCGAGTTGCTCAAGCTGGTCGAGCGGATCGAGCCCGTCGAGCGGGCCGGTGTCACGAGGCCGGGGGCCACCACCCGCACCCGGGTCAAGGAGGTGACCCCCGGAGCGGTCAGGGACCGCCGTGACGACCTGGCGACCGAGGAGCCGCTGGAGATCCGGATCCAGGCGGGCGAGTCCCGGCGGACGGTCGCGATCACCATGCGAACCCCCGGCCACGACTTCGAACTGGCGGCCGGTTTCCTGTACGGCGAGGGCATGGTCACGCCCGGCGGCATCGACAGGATCGGCTACTGCACCGACGAGGACGTCACCCCCGAGGCGCGCTACAACATCGTGACCGTGCGGCTGCACGGGGAACTGCCCGAGCTGCCCGGCCTCGACAGGCACTTCATGACGTCGAGCGCCTGCGGCATCTGTGGCACGGCCAGCCTCGACGCCCTGCACGACCGCTGCTCCCCGCTACCTCTCCAGGCCGGTCTGCGCGTCGCCCCCGAGACCCTGTACGGCCTGCCGCGACGGCTCAGGGAGAGCCAGGGGGTGTTCGGCAAGACGGGTGGCCTGCACGCGGCGGGGCTGTTCACCCCGGACGGCGAGCTCGTGACCCTCCGCGAGGACGTGGGGCGGCACAACGCGGTGGACAAGCTGGTCGGCTGGGCCCTGATGGGCGAAGGACTGCCGCTGGGCGGGCACATCCTGATGGTCAGCGGGCGGAGCAGCTACGAGATCATGCAGAAGGCCCTCACCGCGGGCCTGCCGATCGTCTGCTCGGTCTCCGCCCCCTCCTCCCTGGCCGTGGATCTGGCCAGGGAATTCGGGATGACACTGGTCGGCTTCCTGCGCGAGGAGCGCTTCAACATCTACGCGGGGGCACACCGCATCGAGGCGTGATTCCAAAACCGGCACCACAAAACGCCCATGACAGCTCTCAACCGGAATGCAAAGGTACGCCATAATTCAGCAAAATTATCATTATGGACATATCCATTCTTAGCGAATAACTTTCAACGACATTCGAAAACTCGCCCCCGATATCGAACGCAATGGTTAATGTGATGGCCATGCCTTCGAAAGAACACGAAGCGTTGATTCATCTTTTCCGTAACCGGCCGTCTCTCGCTCCCGAGCTGCTGGAAAGCGCGCTGGGCGTCAGCGTGCCCGCCTACGGCGAGGCCCGGCTGGAATCAGGAGAGCTCACCGACTGCACTCCCACCGAGTACCGTGCGGACGCGGTGGTGCTGCTCACCCTGGCCGCCGACCCGGTGCTGGCGGTGGTGGTGGAGGTTCAGCGCGGCCGCGATGCGGACAAACGATGGAGCTGGCCGGTCTATCTGACCACGCTCCGGGCCCGGACGCGTTGCCCGGCCGTACTACTGGTGATCTGCGCCGATACCCGGACCGCCACCTGGTGCCGGACTCCAATCCACCTGGGGCATCCTGGCTGGACACTCGCTCCGCTGGTCGTCGGCCCCGAGGCCGTACCGCTGGTGACCGACGCCAAGCAAGCAGCCGATGCTCCCGAACTGGCGGTTCTGTCGGCGATGGCACACGGCGGCGCCCCGGAGGGGATCGACGTGCTTCAAGCGCTGTTCGGTGCACTCGCCGTCATCGACGATGACCAAGCGCGACTGTACTCTGATTTTGTGCTCATGGCCCTCCCCGCTGCGGCCCGGCAATCCCTGGAGGAACTGATGAAAACCGGCACCTACGAATACCAGAGCGACTTCGCCAGGAAATACGTTGCCGAAGGCCGCACCGAGGGCCTCGCCGAGGGAGAGGCCAAGGGGGAGGCCAAGGCTCTCCTGGCGGTCCTCTCGGCCCGGGGAATCGAGATATCCGACGGCGCCAGGGAGCGCATCTCGAATTGCACCGATATCGAGCAAATCGAGACATGGATTCGCCTCGCGGCTACGGCGAATTCGACCGACGTGCTGTTCGACTGAGCTCCGGGAAGCATCTCGTCCCCGGAGCGGATCGCCATGTGAGCCGCCCGCTCGGCTCCGGAAGGAGGGAGCACCTCCGCCACGCCCCGGAGCGCGGTCTCAGTCGTCAAGCCGCTTCGTCATGAAGACCACGTCTCGCGGGCCGGACCGGCGGCGTTCGGTGATCTGGTAGCCGAGGCGTTCGTACAGCGCGATGTTCGGCCCCATCAGGGCGTTGGTGTACAGCCGCAGCGCCCCCAGACCCGCCGTACGGGCCTGGGTCTCGGCGAAGGCCAGCAGCGCCCTGCCCAGTCCCCGACCGTGACGGCCGGGAACCACCGCGACGTTGTCCACCAGCAGCACGCCGTCCTCGGGGACCAGCACGATGAGCCCGGCGACCCCCTCCTCCGGCTCCTCCAGCAGATGGACGCGACCGGCAGCGATCCGCGCGGCGTAGTCGTCGTCCATCGGCTTGGGCCTGATGCCGATCAGCTCCGCCCACGGCCGGTAGGCCGCCTCGACGATCCTCTCCACGGCGGGCAGGTCCCCGGGGACGGCGAGACGGATCACCCGGTGTTCCGCGGCCGTCCGGTCGTCCCGCGTCATCCGGCCGTCCCGCGTCTGGTCATCCCACGTCATCCGGTGTTCTGCAGGCCGGCGGCGACGCCGTTGACCGACAGGAGCAGCAGCGTGGACAGGCGCTCGCGCTCGTCCTCGGACAGGTTGTCGTCGGCGCGCAGGGTGGACAGCGCTCGGAGCTGGAGATGGGAGAGCGCGTCCACGTAGGGGTCGCGGAGCTGGACCGCGCGGGACAGGACCCTGCGGTCCTCCAGCAGGCGGGTGTGGCCGGTGACCTCCAGGACCAGGCGGCGGGTCAGGTCGTACTCCGCCAGGACCTGCTCGACGAAGTCGTCCCTGGCGCCGAGCGCGAGGTAGCGGGCGGCGATGTCCCGGTCGGTCTTGGCCAGCGACATCTCCACGTTGTCCAGCAGCGAGGCGAACAGCGGCCACTCGCGGTAGGCGGCGCGCAGCTCGTCCAGGCCGGACTCGGAGATCACGGCGTCCAGGCCGCTGCCCAGGCCGTACCAGCCGGGCAGGTTGACCCGGGTCTGGGCCCAGGCGAACACCCACGGGATGGCCCTCAGGTCGTCCAGGGACCGGGGGGCGCCGAGGCCACGCCGGGCGGGGCGGGAGCCGAGGCGCAGCGATCCGATCTCCTCCAGCGGGCTGACCAGGGAGAACCACTCGGGGAAGCCGGGCGCCTCGGTCAGCAGCCGGTAGGCCTTCTCCGAGGCGGAGGCGACCTGCTGGGCCACACCTCTGAACCGTCCCGCGGCCTCGGCCGTGCGGGTTCCGATGGACGGGGTGGAGGTGAGCAGCACCGCCGAGGTGACCTGCTCCATGTGGCGGCGGGCGATCGCGTCGTGGCCGTAGCGGGCGAAGATGACCTCACCCTGCTCGGTGACCTTGAATCTGCCGCCCACCGAACCCGGAGCCTGGGCGAGCACGGCCCGGTTGGCCGGGCCGCCGCCCCGGCCCAGGGCGCCGCCCCGGCCGTGGAACAGCGTGAGCGGCACTCCGTTCTCGTCCGACCACGCGGTGAGCGCCTCCTGGACCTCGTACAGCTTCAGGGTCGCGGCGGCCGGGCCGAGCTCCTTGGCGGAGTCGGAGTAGCCGAGCATGACCTCCAGGCGCCGGTCGACGGCCAGCCGGGCCTGGACGCCCGGGATCTTCAGCATCCCCGACAGCACGGCGGGGGCCGCCGCGAGGTCGGCGCCCGACTCGAACAGCGGCACCACGTCCAGCCGCGGCGCCCGGTCGCCGAGCGCGTGCTCGGCCAGCGCGTAGACGGCGGCGATGTCGTCGGCGGAACGGGTGAAGGAGACGACGTAGCGGGAGCAGGCGGTCACGCCGAACCGCTCCTGGATCCAGGCGATCGTCCGGATCGTGGCCAGGACCTCCTCGGTCCGCTCGGAGGTCCGGCCGGCCTCCAGCTCGGCCAGCACCTCGGCGTGGACCTGCGAGTGCTGGCGGACCTCCAGCTCCGCCAGGTGGAAGCCGAACGTCTCCACCTGCCAGATCAGATGCTGCAGCTCGCCGTACGCCTGCCGGTCGGCCCCGGCCGCGACCAGGGAGTCCTGGGCGAGCCGCAGGTCGTCCAGGAGCTGCTCGGGCGAGCGGTAGGCCAGGTCGAGACCTCGCTGCCGGGTGGCCCCGATGCGGGCGGCGACGAACATCAGCCACTGCCGGTGGGGCTCCTGCGGGGAGCGGGTGGCCATCTCCGAGACCATGTCCGGGTGGTCGTTCTCGGCGGCGGCCAGCGCGGCTCTCAGCTTCGGCGAGGCCGGGGTGTAGGAGGCGGTCAGGGTGAGGGACCGGCCGATCCTGAGCGCGGCGTTCTCCAGGGCGATCAGCACGTGCTCGGCCTGGATGAGCACGGCATCCCTGGTCACCTTGGCGGTGACGTTGGGGTTGCCGTCGCGGTCGCCGCCGATCCAGCTCCCGTAGCGGATGAAGGCACGGGCCCTGGGCCTGCGGGTGCCGTCGCCGCCGCCGAGCGCGGCGTCCAGCGAGCGGTAGACCAGCGGCACCACGCGAAAGAGCGTCTCGTCGAAGGCCGCCATGGCGGTGCGGACCTCGTCCAGCGGGTCGAGCTTGGTGGACCTGAGCTGGGAGGTCCGCCAGAGCAGGTCGATCTCCTCCACCAGCCGCCGCCGGGTCTCGGCCTGCTCGGCGGCGCCCCGGTCGGAGCTGTTGTACGTGGTGAGCTGGCCGCTGATCCGCTGGATCGCGGTGACCACCGCGCGCCTGCGGGCCTCGGTCGGATGCGCGGTCAGCACGGGGTGCAGGCGCAGCCCCTCGACCAGCTCGGCGACCCTCTCGCCGCCGAGCTCCTGCACGGCCTGCGCGATGGACTCCGGCAGCGGTTCCTCGCCGGTGTCCCTGACCCGGAGCGTGCGGATCCTGAAATGCTCCTCGGCCAGGTTCGCCAGGTGGAAGTAGCAGGTGAAGGCCCGGGCGATCTGCACCGCCCTGTCGATCGGCCACTCGGCCACCATCGCGGTGATCTCGTCGACCGAGACCTTCCTGCGACGGGCCCCGATGACGGCCTTGCGCAGTCGTTCTACATCGGCGAGCAGGTCATCGCCGCCGTACTCGGCGATGACCTGCCCCAAAAGCTCTCCGAGCAGCCGCACATCCGCGCGCAACTCGTCGGGCATCTCGGTAACGGCGGAGGAACGCTCCTGGCGGGACACGGTGGCGGCCATGCCCGTCAGAGTACCTAGTCCGTTTTCTCCAGCGGAGACCGGTCTCACCCATTGGACTAGACCATTCACTTCGAATGCGCGATGGCCCCAAGAATCTCCGGATACCGCCTGAACGCCAGGTTTCCGGCGATCCGTCGACCGCCCCAGGAGACCAGCAGACCGTACGGCACCGCCAGCACGCTGACCCAGGGGAGACCGAGCAGTACGGGCAGCGCGATCGGCAACGCCACCAGAGCGCCGCCGAACAACGCGCCGAACGACGCCAGGAAGGCGATGCCGCCCTGCCCCGGTGCCGCGCCGGTGAAGGCGTTGAGCCGCTCGGGCACGGTGTACGGCAGGAGCACGCTGGTCAGCGCGCCCGTGCCGAGCCCGACGCCGAGGATGCCCCAGGCTGAGAGGGCCGCGGGAACGGCCCACAGGAGGTTGCCGGCCAGGAAGGAGGCGACCACGGACAGCAGGGCGAGCAGCGGGACCGCGATCGCCGCGACGGCCAGGTGCCGCCCGGCGAGATCGGTCCGCCAGTCCCGGTCGGTGCCGTAGACCACGGAGTTCATCCACAGCGAGCGGCCGTCGATGCCGAACGCGTTGGCCGACTGCAGGCCGATCAGCACCCCGCCGATGCACGCCGGGGCGATCGCCAGAGCGATGCTTCCGGTTCCGGTCTGATCGCGGCTCAGGGAGAAGGCCATGATGCCGGTGACCGCGATGGCGGCGAACCAGCCGACCCGGCCCCGGGGGTCGCGGCGGGCGTACTTGAGTTCCTTGACGGCGACCGCGGCGAGCGGGCCGTCGGGAAGCACCCGGGCCAGCAGTCCCTTGGAGTTTCTGACCGAGGCACCCTCGGTGGAAGCGTCCGCCGAGACCAGGGCCCTGCGGAGCGCCATGATCCAGAGCCGGCCGATCACCACGACCAGGGCGGCGAGGAAGAGCAGTTCGGCGACCGCCACGATGCCGCCGTCGGCGATGGCGTGCGCGGCCATGCCCGACGGGGTCCAGCGCAGCACCGAGGCGCCGCCGTGCAGCAGGGCCATCGGGTCACCCGACACGCCGCCGTTGAGCAGCAGGTTGGGAAGCTGGGCCGCCAGGACGAAGAAGACCACCGAGACGGCGAGCACGTCCCTGCCCCTGCGGGTGCGCAGGATTCCGGACAGCGACGTGGTGACCAGCCGGGAGGTGACGATGCAGAGCGCGAACAGCAGCAGCACCGCGACGACGCCCAGCAGCACGCCACCGATGCCGGTGGCCAGGCCGGCGACGGCCCCGATCATGATGATCAGCGTGGCGATCGGCCAGACGCCGGTGACCGCGGTGGCGAACATGCCCACCGCGAGCCGGCCGGTCCGCAGCGGGAACAGCGACAGCCGCGACGGGTCGAGCGTTTCGTCCAGGCCGAACGCCAGCAGCGGGGTGATCGCCCAGCCGACCAGGAAAACGGTGAACAGTATGATCCCGACGTCGGTGGCGACGCCTTCCGGCGCCAGGCGGAGCGACGCCATCAGGAAGAATCCGAAGCCCGCCAGGACGATCGCCACGACGAGGGTGAAGACGAACCCGAGCACGCGCGAGGGGCTGTTCCGCAGGTTCCCGGCGATGAGGCGGAGTTTGAGCCTGACGAACACCGAGGGGCCGACCTTGGCGATCACGCCTCCACCGCCGTCCGGTCCCGCCTCGCCCATGACCCCGTCGCGTCCCGCCGGGTTCCCGCCGCCGTCCCGATCCGCCTCGCCCGTGGGGCCTTCCTGTCCCACGCCGCCCTGTCCCACGCCGCCCTGTCCCACGCCGCTCATTTCGAGGTCGCGCCCAGCCATGACAGGCCCTCCTCTCCGCCGGTGTCGCCCCGCGCCCCGACCAGGCCGAGGAACGCCTCGTTGAGGCTCCGGCCCGCCCGGACCGTCTCCAGCGGGCCCTGGGCGACGATCTGGCCCCGGTTCATCACCGAGACCCAGTCGCACAGGCGCTCGACGAGTTCCATGACGTGGCTGGAGAAGACGACGGTCGATCCGGAGGAGGTGTAGCGCTGGAGAACCTCGACCAGCGTGTTGGCGCTGACCGGGTCGACTCCCTCGAACGGCTCGTCCAGGAAGAGCACCTTGGGGTTGTGCAGCAGCGCGGCGGCCAGGCCGATCTTCTTGCGCATGCCGGTGGAGTAGTCGACGACGAGCTTGTCGGCCGCCTCCGTCAGATCCATGATCTTCAGCAGTCCCTCGGCCCGCTGCTCCACCTCCGCCCTGGGGATGCCCCGGAGCTGACCGTTGTAGGACAGCAACTCCCTGCCGGACAGCCGTTCGAACAGGCGCAGGCCCTCGGGGAGCACTCCGATACGGCTCTTGATCATGACCTGGTCGCGCCAGACATCGACGCCGTCGATGTGGATGAGGCCCCCGTCGGGACGGAGGAGGCCGGTGACCATGCTGAGGGTGGTGGTCTTGCCCGCGCCGTTCGGACCGACCAGCCCGGCGAAACTCCCCTGCGGCACGATCAGGTCGACACCCCCGACGGCCGTCTGCTGCCCGAATCTCTTGAACAGTCCCCGCGTGCGTACGGCTTCGACGATGTCCGCCATGGCATCTACTCTCCAAGGTCGCCCATAAAGATGAGATTGTCCCCTCCGGCCGAACGAATGACCTCCCTTGATAGTTCTCCTGTCAGCAGACGGTTACTCTGCTGGAATGAACGACCCGATGAGCGCCGAGCCCGTGGCCGCCGGAACCGACATTCGCACGACGGCCGGCAAGCTCGCCGATTTGGAGCGCCGCCTGGACGAGGCCGCCCACGCCGGTTCGGCGCGTGCCGTCGAAAAACAGCACGCCCGGGGCAAGATGACCGCCAGGGAGCGCGTTCTGGAGTTCCTGGACGACGGCAGCTTCGTGGAGTTCGACGAGCTGGCCAGGCACCGCTCCACGAGCTTCGGCCTGGAGCACGAGCGGCCGTACGGCGACGGCGTGGTGACCGGCTACGGCACGGTGGACGACCGCCCGGTGGCGATCTTCGCCCAGGACTTCACCGTGTTCGGCGGATCGCTCGGCGAGGTCTTCGGGGAGAAGATCGTCAAGGTCATGGACCACGCGCTGAAGACCGGCTGCCCGATGGTCGGCATCAACGACTCCGGCGGGGCCCGCATCCAGGAGGGCGTCGTCTCCCTGGGCCTGTACGCCGAGATCTTCAAGCGGAACGTGCACGCCTCGGGAGTGATCCCGCAGATCTCTCTGATCATGGGCCCGTGCGCGGGCGGCGCCGTCTACTCCCCGGCGCTCACCGACTTCGTCCTGATGGTGTCGGAGAAGTCGCACATGTTCATCACCGGCCCGGACGTCATCAAGACGGTCACGGGCGAGGAGGTGACATTCGAGGAACTCGGCGGCGCGCACACGCACAACTCCAGATCCGGCGTCGCCCACTACGAGGCCTCGGACGAGGCCGACTGCCTGGAGTTCGCGAGGGCGCTGCTGTCCTATCTGCCGTCCAACAACATGGACGGGACTCCGGTCTTCGACGCCTATCCGGTCATGGAAACCACCGACGAGGACCGCGAACTCGACACGCTGATCCCCGATTCCGCGAACCAGCCCTACGACATGCACACGGTCATCGAGCATGTCCTGGACGACGGCGAATTCCTGGAGGTGCACGCGCAATTCGCGCCCAACATCCTCGTGGGTTTCGGCCGGGTCGAAGGGTCTTCCGTGGGGATCGTCGCCAACCAGCCGATGAGTTTCGCGGGCACGCTGGACATCTCGGCGTCGGAGAAAGCCGCGAGATTCGTCCGAACGTGTGACGCCTTTAACATTCCGGTTCTGACATTTGTCGATGTGCCCGGATTCCTTCCGGGCACCGACCAGGAATGGAACGGGATCATCCGCCGCGGCGCCAAGCTCCTCTACGCCTATGCGGAGGCGACGGTGCCGCTGGTCACGGTTATCACCCGTAAGGCGTACGGCGGCGCCTACGACGTCATGGGCTCCAAACACCTGGGCGCGGACGTCAATCTCGCCTGGCCGACCGCGCAGATCGCGGTCATGGGCGCGCAGGGGGCGGTCAACATCCTTTACCGGCGCGAACTCGCCTCGGCCGACGATCCGGACGCCCAGCGGGCCCGATTCGTCACCGAGTACGAGGACACGCTCGCCAACCCGTATCTTGCCGCCGAACGCGGGTATGTAGACGCGGTGATCCGCCCTTCCGACACCCGACTCCAGATCGTCAAGGCATTGCGCGCGCTGCGCAACAAGCGCGCGACTCTGCCGCCGAAGAAGCATGGGAACATCCCGCTATGAGACATTTGAAGATCATCCGAGGAGATGCGACCGAAGAGGAGATCGCCGCACTGGTGATCGCACTCGCATCACGGGCGACCCCGGCGCCGAAAGCCGTACAGAAATCGGAATCCTGGCGCAATACAGCACATCGCATGCGAAAGCCTCTTCCGACTGGACAAGGCGCATGGAGATCAAGCGGCCTGCCGAGATAGATCTCAGAACGGGGTGTCAACTTACGCGAGAGTTGGGACCATCTAAGAAATGGGCGCATATAGTCAGCCGATCAGCTAGTTCCGAGGCCTGGAGGACGACATGACCATCCTGGACCTCACGTCCCATCCCATTGCCGCGAAGTACGCCGTCTTGGTAGACGTCGGGTATCTCTATGCGGCGGCGGGCGAAGTGCTTCTGGGCGCCAAGGAGCGCAAGGAGTATCGGGTCGCGGCCGATGAGCTGATTCAGGCCTTGCAGAAACACGCCGAAGCGCGCATTCACGGTGAACTGCTGCGAATTTATTGGTACGACGCCGCCCGCGACAGGGTGCCGACCGTGGACCAGCGGGTCATCGCCCAGCTTCCCTGGGTCAAGGTGCGCCTGGGCAACCTCAACGCCCGGGGCCAGCAGAAGGGCGTGGACGCGCAGATCAGGAGCGACCTGGAGGCCCTGGCCAGGCACCACGCGGTGAGCGACACGATCCTGCTCGCCGGTGACGAGGACATGGTCCCGGCCGTCGAGGCCGCCCAGGCGTACGGCGTGCGGATCCACCTGTGGGGCGTCGAGCCGCCCTACGGCACCAACCAGGCCGAGCGCCTCGTCTGGGAGTCCGACACCGTCGAGATCATCAGTGCCGACTTCCTCCGCTCCTTCTTCAGCCGCGCGCCCGCGCCCGTCCCGGTTCCGACCACCCCGATCGCGCCCTCGCCCGCCCAGGTCTTCGCCGGTCGCACCCCCGCCGTCGCCGCCAAGCCCAAGGCCCCCGCGGGCCAGGTCACCAAGCTCGGCCCGAGCCGCCCGCGCGTCGAGGAGGTCGGCGAGCACGTGGCCCAGAAGTGGATCCTCACCCGCGGCCGCGACAACATCCGCGACCTGCTCCCCGGCCCGATCCTTCCCACGGTCATCGACACCGAGCTCCTCATCGAGGCGGAGAAGGAGCTCGGTCACTCCCTGCGGCCGTATCCCGAGGCCCGGGTCTGGCTTCGCGACGGTTTCTGGGCCCGCGTCTACCGCGAGTTCGAGATCGGGGTCGGCGTCTCCTCCAAGTGACGGCCCGGAGACGCCGGCTTCCCGTGACGACCCGTAGCCGGTGCCGGTTCCAGGCGTCCTCTCGGAGCCGGCGCCCCTGCCGGACGGCTGGCCGCGAGCCCGCGCCTCCGTGCGACGGCCACGTCCGATTCCCGCCGGTCACCGGGTCTGCGCTGCGGATAGCGTTGCCGACGTGTCTGTGAGAGAGCTCGACTTCAACTCCTGTTATCGCGCGGTGGCCGCGAGGGATGCCCGGTTCGACGGGCGGTTCTACACGGCGGTCACCTCCACGCACATCTACTGCCGGCCGATCTGCCCCGCGCGCACCCCCTCATCCCGCAACGTCCGGTTCTACCGTCACGCGGCCTCCGCGGAGGCGGCCGGATTCCGGCCCTGCAAGCGGTGCCGTCCCGAGCTCAGCCCCGGCGATCCCGGCTGGGACCACCGGGGCGACCTGATCGGCCGGGCCCTCCGGCTGATCGACGAGGGCGTGGCCGACGACGGCGGGGTCGCGAGCCTGGCCAGGCGGCTGCACATCACCGAGCGGCACCTGCACCGGCTGTTCACCGACGAGCTCGGCGTGGGGCCGCTGGCCGTGGCCAGGACCAAGCGCCTGCTGCTGGCCAAGCAGTTGCTGACCGAGACCGGGCTGTCGATCACGGATGTGGCGTTCGCGTCGGGGTTCGGGAGCGTGCGGCAGTTCAACGCGACCATGAAGGAGACCTACGGTTTCCCTCCCGGCGAGCTGCGGGCCACGTCGGGCAGGAACGTCACCGACAACGCGCTGACGCTCCGGTTGCACCGGCGTGAGCCGTACGACGCCGAGCCCCTGATGCGGTTTTTGAGGGGACGGGCCATCCCGGGGCTGGAGCGCGTCGACGAGACCTCCTACAGCCGTGCCGTCCCCGGCGGCACGATCACCCTCACCCCGGTGCCCGGTCACGTCCAGCTGGAGGTGAGCCTCGCCGACACCAGCCATCTGGCCCGCGTCGTCGCCCGCTGCCGGCGCCTGCTCGACCTCGACGCCGACCCCGACGCCATCGCCGGCGCCCTGGGGGAGACCTCCCTGGCCCCGCTCGTCGCCGCCCGGCCCGGTCTGCGGGTCCCCGGTGCCTGGGACGGCTTCGAGGTGGCCGTACGCGCCGTGGTCGGCCAGCAGATCTCGGTCGCCGGGGCCCGCACCATCCTCGGCCGCATCACGAACCGGGCCGGTCGCCCCACCGGAGGGGAGGGGCTGAGCCGTCTGTTTCCCACCGCCGCGGAGCTCCTGGAGGCCGATCTCGGCGAGCTGGGGCTGACCGGGCGGCGGGTGGCCACGCTGAAGGCGCTCGCCGCGAAGGTGGCGGGCGAGGAGATCGACCTGGACGGGGCGCAGCAGCCGGGAGAGGTCTCGGCCAGGTTGCTCGAAATCCCCGGGATCGGGCCGTGGACGGCCGGATACATCACGCTGCGGGCCCTGCGCGACCCGGACGCTTGGCCCGACGGGGATCTCGGGCTGCGGCGGGCCATGGCCTGCCTGGGCATACCCGACGACCACGTCGAACGCTGGCGGCCCTGGCGGGCCTACGCCGCGCTGCACCTCTGGAGCTCCGAATGATCAGGGCGCAGGTCCTCCCCACCCCGACCGGCCCGCTGGCACTGCTCTCCCACGAGGACGTCGTCGTCGCGGCGGGTTTCACCGCCGATCCGCACGAGATGTTCGTACGGCTCTCGCCCCGCCTCCAGGAGGAGGGCCTGACCCGGGTGGACGACCTCGGCCGGGCGGCACGGGCCGTACGGGACTATCTGGACGGCGACCTCACCGCCCTCGACTCCGTCGAGCTGGAGCAGCCCGGCACGCCCAAGCGGCGGCGGTTGCTCAGGGCCCTGCGTGAGGTGCCGCCGGGCGTCACGATCGGTTACGCCGAGCTCGCCGAGCGAGCCGGACTGCCGAGGACGGCGGCCAGGGCTGCCGGGTCGGCGTGCGCGCAGAACCTGATCGCGCCGTTCGTCCCCTGCCACCGGATCCTGCCGTCCACCGGCGGGCTGGGCGGTTACTACTACGGGACGCCGGTCAAGCGGTGGCTGCTGACCCACGAGAAGACCCACTCCCCGGCCGGCGGCACCCGGTAACCGTCCTCCCGGACGGCCGGCTTCACCTCGGCGACCCCATACATCGGATGTGTCACGACAAGCCGAGAGCCTGAAGCTCGCAGGCGTCCGACAAGAACTGCCTGTTTACCGCCCATTATTGGGACATTATGGGGGATTTTGTTGATTCATTGACTCGTTGTTCACTATTGACGTTTGAAGACATCCAATGTTAACTGCGCCTGACAGTCTGAAAACGGAACTGTGCGGCGTCTCGATCCAGGGGCTGCCGCCGCTTCCGCATCGGGTCTGCGCCGCGCGGAGAGGTCCGCGGAAGCGTGCCTGACGCCGGTCGCCGATTGCCGGCCCGGGTGTGGTTCGCGGGCCTCTTCGCAACCCCCACGCCGTCTCATCGACGCTCTCGCCCAGCAGTGCACGACCGTACGACCACCCCCCACATGCATGAACCCCTCGCCGTCGCGGCCGAGCGATGACCAGGACGCCCGCTCCGCGCGGCCACGGCCGCGGCGCGGCGAGGGGTGACCGGCCGCAGGAGAGGAAACCCATGTTGAAGAGGCTGTTACGTTCCCTGCCTCCGTTAGTTCTCGCCGCCGGCCTGGTGGCCGCCGGCGGGGCGACCCCGTCCCTGGCCTCCACGACCGACGCGGCCTTCGACCAGGCGGCCGGGGCACTCAACGTGGACTATCCGGCATACATGTCCAAGCACGACATCGTCTACAACCGTCCCAACACCAACCCGATCCAGGGCCTGACCGTCGGCAACGGCCGCACCGGGGCCATGGCCTGGAACCAGAACGGCCTGTCGATGCAGGTGTCGGGGGTGGACCTGTCGCCGCAGTCGACCTACGCGGCCGGCCTGGTCAACCTCAGCACCACCCCGGCCATGGACACCGGGTACACCAACTTCCAGCAACGGCTGTCGCTGTACGACGGAACGCTGACCACCAAGTACGACTCCAACCGGACCGTGACCGTGATGGGGTCGCCGAACTCCGAGGTCATGGGCATCCACGTCGAGGACGGCCGCTCGGGCGTGTCCAACGTGGCGTTCGACCTCAGCATGTGGGACCCGGCCACCGTCCAGAACATCGCGGACGTGCCCGACCTGAACACCTGGCGGACGATCTCCACCTTCTCCGACGCCAATGTGGCCGGCTTCAGCAGAGGCCAGACCGACGCGGGAGGCTTCGGCTACAGCCTGGCCGCCACCGTCGAGGGCGCGAACTTCACCACCCAGGTCGTGGACGGCAGGAAGGTTCGGCTGAACATCACGCCCACCTCCAGCTACACGATCTGGTTCACCGCCGCCAGCCGGATCAACGCCCCCAACCGTGACTCGGTCGCGCAGGCCCGCAGCCAGCTCGCCTCGGTCAAGAGCACCGGCTACACCAACACGTTCAACAACTACCGCAACTGGTGGCACGCGTTCTGGGCCAAGTCGTTCGTCCAGTACTCCAACGCCTCCGGCGAGGCGGACTACCTGGAGAACGTCTACTACCTCAGCACCTACATGATCGCCGCAGGCGGCTACGGCAACTACCCGATGCACTTCATCAACGGGGTCTTCCGCGCCACCCAGGACAACTCCAAGTGGAGCAACGCCTACTGGTACTGGAACCAGCGGGACGTCTACAACTCCTTCCTGGCCTCCAACCACGCCGACCTGATGAACACCTTCAACAGGCTCTACAGCCGCAACTACACCGCGCTGAAGTCGTACACGCAGACGCGGTACGGGGTGGACGCCCTGTGGGTGCCGGAGACCATGGGCTGGGACGGCAACGCGCGCGGCACGATCAACAGCGACTACACCAAGAACATCCTGACGACGGGCTACCAGGCCGCCTACAACATGTACCTGCAGTACCGCTACACCAACGACACGAACTACCTGCGGGACGTGGCGTACCCGTACATGCGGGAGACCGCGAAGCTCTACAAGGGCCTGCTGTCCTTCGACGGCCCGACCGGCAAGTACTACATGGCGAACTCCAACTCCCATGAGACGTACTGGAACGTCCGCAACGCGATCACCGACCTGGCCGCGGTGCGCAGCATCTTCCCGCTGACGATCCAGGTCAGCCAGCAGCTCGGCCTCGACAGCGGCCTGCGCGCCGACTGGCAGAACATCCTCACCAACCTCACCGCCTACCCGACGGCCAACAACGCCTACCTGCCCCACCAGCCGCCGATCTCGCAGACCAGGAACAACGAGAACGTCGCCTCCGAGCTGATCTGGCCCTACAACATCACCGGCATCGGCTACCCCGACTACCAGACGGCGGTCAACACCTGGAACGCGCGCCCCTTCCCCTACGGCAACGTCTGGTCCAACGACGCGGTCCAGGCGGCGCGCCTCGGCCTCGGTGACCAGGCCTACCAGGGCATGCGCACCATGCTGCAGAAGTACCAGAACCACCCCAACGGCATGACCACCAACACCAACGGCGTCTTCGAGTATCTCGGCGTGCACCTGTCGGCCATGAACGAGTCGCTCATGCAGAGCTACAACGACAAGATCCGGGTGTTCCCCGCGGTGCCGGCCGACTCCTCCTTCGTCGGGAAGTTCACCCTCCTGGCCAAGGACGGCTTCCAGGTCAGCTCCGAGCGAGAGGCCGGCGAGATCAAGTACGTCGGGCTCAAGAGCCTGTACGGCAAGCAGGCCACGGTGGTCAACCCCTGGGGCACCCAGCAGGTCAGGGTGCGCCGGACCTCCGACAACGCCGTCCTGGCGACCAGCGGCGCCGCCGAGATCTCCTTCGCCACCGCGGCGAACACCGTGTACGTCCTGGAGCGGACCGCCAAGCCGCTGAGCGGCTACAGCTCGACCCGGCTGACCGGCACCGCCAACCAGGGCGTCAAGACCCTGCGCAACACCAGCTCCACCCTGGGCCTCGGGCAGACCGGGAACGCGATGGTGAACGACACCGAGCTCACCTACGACGCCAACTGGCACGCCACGAGCAGCAGGGGCTACGGCGACTACAACGACGACACCCACCACAGCAACACGGTGGGCTCGGTCGCCCAGTACACCTTCACCGGGACCGGCATCGAGTACCTCTCGGAGCGCAACGGCGACATGGGCAACGTGGACGTCTACATCGACAACGTCTTCCAGTCCAACGTGAACCTGAACGTCTCCGGTGCCCGGCAGGCCCAGCAGGTCGTCTTCAGCAAGTCGGGGCTGGCCGGTGGGCAGCACACGATCAGGATCGTCAACAAGTCCACCGCGGTCGGCATGGTCGACGCCCTGCGGATCCTCACGCAGACGCCCACCGCCTCGACCGTCAGCCTGCGTTCCAAGGCCAACAACCTCTACGTCAGCGCCGCCGCCGGCTCGCCGCTGATCGCCAACAAGACCTCCATCGGGACGGGCGAGCAGTTCGAGCGCGTCGACCTGGGCAACGGCAACGTGGCACTACGGGCGAAGATCAACAATCAGTACGTGAGCGCCGCCGGAGCCGGCGCCCAGCCGCTGATCGCCAACGCCGCCGCCGCCGGTTCCTGGGAGGCCTTCCAGCTGATCAACAATCCGGACGGCACCGTCAGCCTCAGGGCCCGGATCAACAACCGGCTCGTGTGCGCCGACGGCGGCGGCGCACAGCCGCTGATCGCCAACCGCGACGCCGTCGGTCCCTGGGAGCAGTTCGACCTCATCACCAACTGAGACCCTCGCGACCCGGGCCCGGCGGGACACTCCCCGCCGGGCCCGGCTCATGTCAGGAGAGGGGCGCTCACCGCGTTCCTCTCCTGACGGTGCTCTGCACCTCGCCCACGGGGACGTCGCGGGTGGCGCTCGCCTCAATGGGGTCGTAGGCGAAGGGCACCACGTCGTCCTGAACCGCGACCTCCCAGGCGGAGGTCACCGTGAGCTCGTAGACGTCGCGGGGCAGGTCGACCGAGGCACGGAGGTACCTGACACCACAGCCGAGGTCGTCCTCCGTCGCACCCTTGAAGTACGGCGTGCCGGTCTGGCCGCAGTCCTCCGTGACCACCACGGCGCGGTTCTTGTCGTCCGTCCCCGGGTCGATCTCGATGTTCTTCTGTGTGGCGACCACGGTCGCGCTCATGATTCCCGGGAGCGTCGCGGTCACGGACCTGGTGGTCTCGCCGCCGTTGTCCAGCCAGACCCAGGTGCCCAGGTTGACGTAGCTCTTGGCGTCGGGGTTGAGCTGGACCTTCGGCTCGGGCACGGTCAGCGCCGCCCGGGCGAGGTCGGCGAGATCCTGGAGGGTGATCCCGGCGGGCGGGGTCGTGCCGGGCGGAACCCAGACGAAGGGGTCCAGCGCGCTCCAGCAGGACATCCCATCGGGATCGGCTCCGTTGTAGGCGGGCCCCCACCAGCGGCCGTCCTCGCCGACCTTGTCCTGGAACTGCTTGAGGAACTCCTGGAACTTCTCCTCGGTGGCGCCCGGGGTGAAACGGAACCACCAGGCGCGCACCTCCTGCTGGTTCTCCAGCATGTCGGGGGCGTTCGGCCCGGGTTCGTACCAGCACGGGCGCTTGATCCGGTAGCCGTCACTCGTGCCGCTGGTTCCGGTCCCGGTGATGATGATCTGGGAGTTCTCCAGACGGACCCCCACCGTGCGGCCGCTCTGGAAGCCTTCGCCGGTCGGGGCCCCCGGATCTCCCGAGGCAAACAGGAGCAATCCCGCAACGATCACATTTTCGATCATCGAAGACAACCCTTCGCACGGTCATTGGGAAGTTCGGCGTGGCGGAACAGCTTGATCCGCCGGACTCCGTCGTCGCCCCGCCCGATTCCGACGGATTGGAAGAAGGGCTTCCGGGTCCAGTCGGGCTGCACGGGGACCGCTTTGCCCGTCGACGAGTACACGAGACGCATCTCCGACTGGTCCACGCACGCGTCGAGCTGCGCTCCCGGACCGGTGACCGAGCTGACGTTCAGCGCGTACAGCCGGACGGTCCCGCGTACCGACCGGCGCTCGTCCAGGAACTCCTGCACCCACGAGACCGCGTCCCGGCTCGCGCCGTCCGTGACCGTGTCGAGGTAGGCGGTGTCCCGGCCCTTGCTCGCGACCGCCTTGAACACCCCGGCGAAGTAGTCACGGAGGACCTCGATCAGCTCGGTGGTGTCCTGGCCGGGTGCGGCGGGCCACTCGACCACCACCCGCACCCCGGGCGCGACCTGGACCGTCTCCACCTTCGGCGTGGGCACGGCCTGCTGCGAGGACGCCCGGGAGCCGGCGTCGGCGGGAAGATCGATCGGGGTGAACGGCTGGGCGGCCGACGGGGAACAACCCGTCAGCACGATCAGGGCCAGCGCGGTCACAACACGCACATCGATCACGCTAGAAGCGCCCGCCGGGCGAAACCATCGATATGCGCCAATCGGCATGGCTGCGCGCACACCCTTCATCCGACTGCTCGCCCCCGCGTCGCGCATCCGGTGATTCGTCATGATTTCGCGTGCCTTTCCCTTCCGATCCTCCGGCGCGGCTCTCACCTCGGGCTCCGGGCCCGTCCGCCCGGTCATGCCGTCGGCGCCGAGCGCATCCGCCACGAGGGCAGGAGCTCGTCGATGAGGGCCTCGGTCTCCGGCGCCATCCCGCCGCCGTAGGGGTGGGAGGCGGCCCGCCGGTGCAGGGCGTCGGCCACTGCTCCCAGCCGTCCGGGATCGGAGGTCAGGTGGGTGGCCCGCAACAGGTCGCGCCAGAGACCCTCGTCGTCGGCGGCCAGCAGCAGTCCGGCCCGCACCGCCGCCACGGCCTCGTCGGCCTCGCCGTGGGCCAGTCGCACCTCGCAGAGCCGATGCGCGGCGTCCGCGACGCCCGCGGTCACGTTGTACTCCAGGTCGTCGGCGGCCAGCCAGGTGTAGCGACCACGCGGGCGGCCGTTCAGCAGCGGACCCCGTACCAGGTTCAGGGCCTCCTCCAGGAGCCGGGCGCGGCCGGTGGGGTCGGTGTGCGACCTGCGGACGAAGTCGCGGAAGAGCATCCAGTCGGTCCGCACGTCGGGCCCCAGGCGGAGCCGCCCGGACTCGTCGGCGTAGAGGTTGGGCCGTCCCTCGCCGTCGGTGCCCAGCCACGCGACGACCCTGGCGATCGTGGCGTCCCTGACCACGGACTGCACGCCCCGCGGCCAGAGGATGCCGCCGAGCACGACGGGATGGACCCCACCGGGATGGGTCGCCAGGTAGACGACCATCTCGACGGCGAGCACGGCCCGTCCCTCCTCCAGGGGCGGCGGCCCGGTGATCTCGATCGAACCCAGGATCCGCACCTCGACCGAGGGCGTCCGGGTGACCTGCTCCGGCTCGTCGGGCAGGGGCTCGCCCTCGAATCGCCCGGCCGTCAGGAACAGGTCGATCAGCGCCCGGTACTGGCGGCGGGGCAGCAGCTGGGCGTCCACCTCGAAACCGAGCACGTCCACGGCGGCCCGGTCGTTCTCGGTGATCGTCCAGTTCCAGGTGGCGTGCGGGACGTCGCCCGCGATCACATATCCGGCGGCCGTACGGGTGCCCTTCCTGCCGAGCATCGCCAGGCGGCGGCCCTCCTCGGCGCTCGGGGCGATCGCGGACAGCAGGTAGTGCGGCGGCCAGGCCGGGTCGGCGGCGCGTCCGTGGATCCGGCCGGTCAGCACCTCTCCGCCGTGGCCGCGATCACCGGCCTTGGCCTCCAGTTCGGGCAGGACCTCGGCCAGGCTTCCCACGCATCTGATCCTCTCGGGAGCGATCACGGCCAGCTCCTCGCCGAAGCCGACGAGCGTGATGCGCATCCGGTCCGACCAGCGGTTGGTGGCCAGCTCCACCGCGAGCGCGGCGAGGGCGGCGGTGGCCTGGGGGCCCTTGACGCTGATCAGTCCGTGGGCGGCCTCCAGGTCGACGAGCACCCTGCCCTCGCCGTTGGAGCCGAGCGAGACCAGACCCGGATACGGCGCGGGCGCGTCGGCGAGAGCCTGCTCGTCGAGCATCCGGCCCTCGTGCGCGGGGAGCCGCCACACCTGGCCGCCGTCGTGGGCGGCCCAGGGCGCGGGAGCGTCGGGGTCGGGCGGGTGGATCCACAGGTCTAGGGTCTGCGCGGACAGGTGGGCGGCGTAGATCGTGGGCGGGATCCGGTCCTGGGCCGCGAGGGACCTGCCGAGAAGCCGGAGCCCGATGTCCAGCATCCGGCTGCCGGGGGCGTCCGCGCCGAGCCGGAGCGCGACCTCGGCCTGGGCGGCGTCGTCTCTCGGCCGGGTGATCCGGTGCCCGAACGCCCGATGCCAGAGCTGCTCCCTGCGCCTGCGCCCGAGTGCCGCCAGCAGCCCCGCCGCCGCCAGCGAGGCGCCCGCCAGGTAGTCGAGCATCCCCAGCCCGGCGTCCTGCCCCGTGTTCTGGCTCGTGTTCTGCCCGGTGTTCTGGTTCGCGTTCTGGCTCGTGTTCTGCCCCGTGTGGCCGGGCTCGGCCGTCGCTCCCGGGTCCCGGCGCTCGGCGGGACCGCTCTGCCCGCCTTCGGACCTTCCCTCGGGGATGACGGAGGTGTCCGGGGAGACGGAGACCTCGGACGGGGACTCCACCGGGAGGGCCGAGCGGCCGGGATCGACGTTCTGGGTGCGGCCGTCCAGTTTGGCGGGTTTGGTGCGGTGGTCCTTGAGGGTGTCGTCCCGGGGCTGGGACGCCGGGACGACGTGAATGTTCCTGGCGTCGTCCGGCATGTCCAGCACCCACCCGGGCCTGATCAGGTCGGCCATGTGGAGGCGGCTGCCGTCGGGCTGTTCCTTGTGCTGGTTGAGCTTATAGATCTCCGGATAGCGCCGACCGTCGCCGAGACACTTCTCCGCGATCTCCCACAGGCTCTCGTGGTGCCGTCCATGCGGCGGCTGCACCACGTAGACCTTCTTGGCCTTCTCCACCGACACCAGCGGCGCCCGCTCCTCGGCGGCCGGTGAGGACATGGCGTACAGGGCGGTCGCGACGGTGGCGGGCCGGGCGGGCGGGCCGGTCAGCTTCGCGATCGGGACGACCACCGCCGACACCGTGAACAGCAGCAGGACGGCCGAGACCAGCCGGTTGGCGAGCAACTGGGTGCCGCCGGACAGTGGCACCCTGGCCGGCATGCCGACCCGGCGCAGCCCGGCGTAGATCTCGACGATCACGCAGACGACCAGCTGAGCCCACGCGAGCCAGACCAGCAGCACGAGGATCGCGGTGATCGTGCTCGTGCCCACCTGGCTGGTCAGCAGGTCGAGGTTGAGCAACTCAGGAGGAAGCGGCGGCCCGGCCAGCCGGAGCAGGGCGTAAGGGACTCCGGCGATGAGTGCGACCAGGACGACCAGCGCGCCGAGTCCGGCCAGCAGGTCGCCCGGGGTGCGCTTGGGCTTGATACGTACGGGCTGTCGCGTGGGCATTCCTCTCCCTCCTCGTCCAGATTCGTGGCCGGTCATCCGGCGGGCCCGCGGTTCACGGCAATTGGTCTTCCCCGGTGTCCGGACCGGCGGTGGCCGTGGCCTCCATCTCCGAACCGGGGAAACCGAAGGCGGCGAGGAAGAACGCCTTCCAGCTGACGGAGACGCTCACCGTGACCTCGGCCTGGCCCGGTTCGACCGTGCACTCGGGGGGCTGAATGTCCTCGCCGTCGTGGGCGGAGACGATCTCCTCGGCCTTTTCGCAGACCGTGGCGCCCTCCAGTAGCCGAGCCTGGCCGGTCTCACGGAGATACTCGACGTCGACCTGGTCGGCGGCGGCCCTGGCGGCCTGCTCGGCGACGTCGGCGGCCCGCAGCCGGGCGTTGATGGCGGCCCCGCCGTCCACGAGAAGCCCCGCCAGCAGGAAGACCACCACGGAGAAGAGCACCGTGAAGATCGACATCGATCCTCGGTCGCCGCGGCGGCTCCCATCGGCGGCTCCTCGAACGGACGCGCCACAAGCACGCGGCGGCGACGCCCCCGCCCTGGCACGCCCGGATCCACCGGAAGCACGCGGCGGCGACTCCTTCGCGTCAACGCGCTCCCCCGGACGCCCGGGTCCACCGGAAGCGCGCGGCGGTGCTCCGCCTTCTCCAGCGAGATTCAATCCTCGACCCTCCGGTACAGCTCAAGCGGGACCACCGAGTCGCCCGTCATCTCCTTGGCCGCGCCGAAGCCGAGGAACGCGAGGTCCAGCGAACAGGTCACCTCGACCCGGACCCGTCCGCCCTCCGTCCAGTCCGAACCGGTCAGGCTGACCTCCGGCTCGCACTCGCCCGACAGCGCGGCCTCGGCCGCCTCACCGGCCGCGGTCTCGGCGTCGGACTGGGTGCGCTCCACCGAAGCGGCCCTGGCGGCGTCCCTGGCCGCTCCGTTGACCTCGCCCTGAGCCTCCACCACCCTTCCCGCGCCGACCAGGAACAGCAGGAACAGCAGGAAGACCGGGGCGAGCAGCACCGTCTCGGCGCTCAGCGACCCGCGTTCGCCGTCACGCCGCCGCCCGGACCGGCCGGCGGCGCCTTCCCGATCGCGTTCCCGCTCGGGGCCGTGATCGCATCCATGGGCGCGGCCGGAGCGGAGCTGGGAGATCACGGACATCCCTCACCGTCGCCGTTGTCCTCGTCGGGGCGGAAGCACTCGATGGGTCCTCCGAAGCGGGCGGTGACGGTGAACGTCGTGGAGGGCAGCAGCGGGATGACCTGGACCGCCGTGGCGGTGATCTCGACGCCTCGCTGGTCGCCCTCCTGCCAGGTCTCGACCGTGGCGCCGTCGAGGAGCTTCGGACCGATGGCCTTGAGCAGCTCGTCGGCCCGCTCCTTCGCGCCGGTCTCCCAGTCGTCCGTGTCGATCCGGGCCAGCCGCGCCCCTTCCCTGGCCGCGGCGTCGGCCACCTGGCGCCCGTGGAACCACAGGGCCGACTGCACGATGAGCAGGATGACGACCAGCACCACCGGCATGATGATCGCCAGCTCGACGACGGTGGCGCCCCGCTCCCGGTCGCTACCCCTGGTCACCGACTTCACCGCCACCACCACCGCCGCCACCGCCGCCGCCGCCGCCGAACTGTTCCTCGATCTCGCCCTGCTTCTCCTCCACCAGGGTCCTGATGAGCGCGGCGAGACCGAGCGCCACCCCGGCGATGATGGCGGTGATGATGACCCACTCGACGGCGGAGGCTCCCCTGGTGGGGGCGTTGCGGGCCTTGTCGATCCGCACGTTCAGGAAGGCGACCGTATAAACGATCCACGGATGGTTCAGCATGGTCAGGACCCCAACATCTTCATAGCGGCCGGGAAACTCAGAAAGATCACGAAGCCTGCGCAGAGCAGAAGCTGGGCGACGAGCATCGACTGGGACCGCTCGCCCGCCTTCCCCTCCACCTCGGCGAGCTCGCGCCGCCGCATGGTCGCGGCGCGGGCGGTCAGGGACGAGCGGACCTTGGCACCGTCGTCGGCGACCAGCCCGAGTGCGGCGGACAGGTCGCGCAGCTCGTCGACGTTGATCTCGTCACCGAGCTGGCCGAGGGCCTGCCAGGGGGTGATGCCGACGATCCTGGCGTTGCCGAGCGCCTCGCGGATCCGGGACATCGCCCAGTTGGTCCCCTCGTCGTCGGGCCCGGGACTGCCCACGGAGACCGCCATCATCAGCGCCTCGGGCACGCCGCGCCCACCCGCGAGGTTCATCGCCACCAGGTCCAGGAAGGAGCCGACGACGTGCCGGAAGTCGCGGCGCATCCGGGCGGCGTCCCGTTTGATCTGCAGGTCGGGCAGGACGAAGAAGAGCCCGGCGACGATGAGCGCGGCCCACAGCGGGATGGTGAGCGAGACGCCCCACTCCATCAGCACCAGCCAGCCGAGCAGCAGCGGGAACGCCAGCAGCCCGGAGACGGCCAGCAGCACCTTGGTCGCCAGGAAGCCCTCGAACGACTTGCCCAGCAGCGCCAGATCCGCCTTCGCCGAGCGGACCTCCCAGCCCCTGGCGGCGTAGAAGCGGGCCAGCCGTACGCCCAGATTCCGCCGGAACGCGCTGACCTCCTCGTCGGGCAGGATGAGCCGCGCGGCCGAGGCGTTCGTCCCCTCCCTGGCCGCGTCCAGCGCCAGCAGCCGCGTGACCAGGCCGGGGCGGGCCGGGAACAGAGCACGTATCAGCAGGAACAGGCCCAGTCCGAGCACCGCTCCCGCGAGCAGTTCCTCAGTCATCGCGCACCTCACCTCCGGAGGGCAGGCCCAGCAGGCGGGCGGGCTTGTCGAAACGGGCCAGCCGGCGCATCCAGGCGAACCCGGCGCCGAAGAACCCGGCGACGACCACGAGTACGGCCTGGCCGAGGGTGTTGTCGTACTCCTCGACGTAGGAGGGGTTGAACACGACCAGCAGGGCGGCGAAGGCGACGGCCGTACCGACCACGATCTGGGCGCTGCGCCGGGTGGAGCGACGCTCCGCCTCGACCCGGCGGCGCATGTCGAGCTCCTCGCGGGCCGATACGGCCAGCGCGCCGAGCACGTCGCGCAGACCGGGGCCGCGCAACTTGGAGTTGAGGATCAGAGCGGCCACGACCAGGTCGGCCGAGGGGTCGTCGAGCTCGTCGGCGAACAACCGGAGCGCGTCGGGCAGCGCCATCCGGGTGCGCAGGCGGTCGACCAGCGCCAGCAGGTGCGGGCGGAGCGTGGGGGCGGCGGCCCGGATGGAGGACGGGATCGCCTGTTCCAGACCCGCCGCTCCGGCGATGGTGTCGCGGAGCGACTCGGTCCAGGCGGCCAGCCCCTCCAGCTGACGCATCGCCGTGCGTTCGGAGGCCGCGCCACCGGAGAGGCCCTTCCATCCGATCGCGAGAAGCACGGCTCCCACCGCCATGACCGGCCATCCGGTCACCACGAGCACGACCAGCCCGGCGATGGCGCCCACGGCGGAGCGGGTGGACAGCGCCCGGACGAACTCGCGCCTGCCGGCCTTCCGGTTCGGGGTGGCCTGTTTGGGGCGCATGCCGTACAGGGCGAGGACGAGCAGGAACAGGCCGGCGCCCACCACGGCCCCGGAGAGCAGCACCAGCGGGTCGAACAGTCCCGGCGGGATGGGGATCATGCCCAGCCTCCCGGGTCGTAGCCGTGACGGGCGAGCTCCTCCATACAGGACAGGGGGGCGTGCGGGACGAGCTGTCCGTCACGCGACAGGGCGAACACCTCCGAGGAGAGCACCCTGCCGTCCACCCCGGCCACCTCGCGCACGCTCGACACGAAGCGGCGCAGCGTGCCGCCCGCCGCGTACTCGTTGCGCTTCTCCAGGAAGACCACGAAGTCGATCGCGCCCGCGATGAGCATGTGGGTGGCCTCGATCGGCAGGCGTTCGTTGGCCTGAAGCGCGTAGGTGGCGATGCGGTTGAAGACCTCCATCGAGGAGTTGGCGTGGATGGTCGACAGCGAGCCGTCGTTGCCCTGGGTCATCGCGTTGAGCATGGTGACGATCTCGTCGCCGAGGACCTCGCCGACGATCACCCGGGACGGGTTCATGCGCAGGGACCGGCGGACCAGCTCCGCCATGCTGATCTCGCCCTGGCCCTCGGAGTTGGGGAGCCTCTGCTCGAAGGCCACCACGTTGGGATGGAGCTCGGAGAACTGGTCGAGGCCGAGCTCCAGGGCGCGCTCCACGGTGATGAGTCGTTCGGAGGGCGGGATCTCGTTGGCCAGGGCTCGCAGCAGGGTCGTCTTTCCCGCGTTGGTCGAGCCGGAGATCATGATGTTCTTCCTGGCCGCCACGGCGGCGGCGAGGAAGCGGCCCAGCTCCGGGGTGAGGGTGCCGTTTCCCACGAGGTCGCTGAGGAACACCTTGCCCAGCCGGGAACGGCGGATGGAGACGGACGGCCGGACCGTCACGTCCATCACCGCCGAGAGCCGGGAGCCGTCGGGAAGGCGCAGGTCGAGCTGGGGGTTGGCGGTGTCGAACGGCCTGCTGGACAGACCGCTGTAGGCGGCGAGGATCTGGATCAGCTCGACAAGCTCCTCGTCGGACTCGGCCACCGGATCGCGCATGATCTCCTGGCCGTCGGCGTAGCCGACGAAGACCCGGTCGCAGCCGTTGATGTCGATGTTCTCGACCTCGGGGTCGTCCAGCAGCGGTTGGAGGCGGCCGACGCCGAACAGCGCGGCGTGGATGCCGGCGGCGAGCGCCTCCTCCTCCTCCGCCGTGGGAGGGGTCCTGCCGATGCCGATCTCACCGCGGGCGAACTCCTCGAGCACCTGCGCGATCAGCGCGCGGGCGAACTGGCGCTCGTCCTCGCCGGTCATCGGCACCAGGCCGTTGGCCTGGTCCAGGCGACGCTGATGGGCCAGCCGGTCGCCGACCTCCTGCCTGAAACGCTTCACCAGCGTGTGGTCGATGGTCACGGCCTCGCCTCGCTCGGCGGCTCGACCCGCGAGTTCGCGGGGCGGCCCCCGGCACGGAGGATCGCCGGCCCACCCCCGGCACTCGGGGTCGGCAGGCCACCTCTGGCGCTCGGGGTCGGCAGACCGCCTGCGGTACGCGGGGTCGGCAGAGCGGCCACGGCGCGTGAGTTCGCCGGACCGGCTCCGGCGCGACGGCTCATTGGACCGGCTCCGGGGCGCGGACCTGCGCCGTGAGACGACCGGCGAGCTCGCGGGCGGTGCGGATCAGCAGCGAGCGGTCCAGGCGTCCGCCCCACTGGCCGCGCAGCAACTCCGCGCCCTTGGGGTCGTGGGCGAGCCCGCTCACGAAGGCGACGCTCCTGCCGGTGGCGGCGACGATGCGGCGGACCTCGTCGATCGTCGTGCGGTACTGGCGGGGGTCGGCGATCACCACCACGCCGACCTGGGGATCGCGCGGCATCACCTGGAGGCGCTCGCGCAGATGCGCGACGTGGTCCAGGCTCGCCCTGGTGAACAGCACCACCAGCGCGGCCTCGGCTGTCAGTTCGGCCAGCTGCGGGTGCCCGCCGAGCCGGCCGCAGTCGGCCAGCACGTCCGCCTGGGGCAGTGCGGCCAGCGCCCGGCCGAGCGGGCTCCAGAGCCAGGTCAGCCCAGCCGCCTGCTCTCCGTGGGTCAGCCCCGCCAGGACGTCCAGGCCACCGATGATCTTCTGGGTGTGCTCGTAGACCTGGTCGGGGTGCAGGCCGCGGCGGGCCGTGGCGCCCAGGGTGAGCAGGCCCCTGCTGGGGTTGAGCACGCCGCCGTCGGCGGCGGGGAGGCGATAGGCGAGGTCCCCTCCCGCCGGATCGCACTCGGCGAGCAGCACCGGGCGCGGCCAGACCGCGCCGAGTGCCGTGGCCGCCGTGGTCACGCCCGGCGCGCCCTTGTCGGCGGCCAGCACGATAAGCGCCACGTCAGCGCGCTCCGGGTAGCTCGGCCAGCGCGATCTCACCACTGGAGGCGTAGGCGACGACGGTCGGCGAGATCGAGCTGTCCACGATCACCGTGACGCGACCGGTCGATCCGCTGCTGCCCGGTGTCCCGACCTGGTCGACCAGGGCGCTCTCGGCCAGCACCCTGCTCTGCGCGGTCGAGGTGCCGCCCCGGCTGGGCACGTAGACGATCTGGACCCGGTCGCCCCTCTCCAGGGTGCCCGGCGACTGGCCGGGTTTGAGCGACAGGCCGACCTGCGCCTTCCCCGGGCCCAGCTCCCTGCTGGAGGAGACCACCATCTCCCTGGTGAGCAGGGTTCCGGGGATGAGGGTGACCCGGGCGAAATTCTCGGCGACGCGGGCGCGGTCGGCCCAGGCGACGTAACCGATGCCGGTGTCGGCGATCTGGACCTCCCTCATCACCGCCTCGGTGAAGGGCTGGCCCGCGCCGACCTGCCGGGTGATTCCGATCGCGGAGACACGGTCTCCACTGCGCAGGACCAGCAGGGTGGTGGCGAGGGCGCCGCCCAGAATGAGCAGAACGGCTAGGGCGGCGAGCGCGGGTTTGCGCTCGCGCGGGGGCACGGGAAGTTTGCGCGACGCAGGCCCTGAAAGGGTGCCCGCCGACATTTGCCTGTCGGCGTTCACCGGGACACGGCCCGTTGGCTTCTCACTGGTCCTCATGGGTAGGGGGACTCCCAGAGTGATCATAAATATGGGGACTACTGGTCGAATTTACGCCATTATGCGCACCATGCCGACGAGCTGCCGGACAAAAGCCAGTACCCATGCTCGTTTGATAGGAACACGTCTGTCAACGTCGCTTCAGAAGAACATGACGTTTTGGCTAGATGACAGGATACTTATCTGGGTGATAAGGACTGTTATTAACTCTCACAACAGTCGTCACACCATTTACACGCGTCATTTCGGATCGGGCTTCGACCTCGCTCCCTTCTCCCCCGCCAGGCGCGCACTTCCCATACGATTTCAATGCGCCTCTCATCGCCCCGAACTCGCTCAAACGCGCCGCCTCGAAGGCATGACCACGTCGTTCAGGTGCCGAGCGCCGGATACGGGACGTATCAGACCCCCCACCGCGACAGTCGAGCGCCCGCGACGCGGGGTCGCCGGACGCGTCGCCGCCGCACCGGCGACGGGAAGGGTCCTCGGTAGCCCGCGTCGCGCGGCGACCGGACGGGCCACGGCGACCTCCGAGGTGACCTCCGAGGTCAGCGCGTACGCCGGGCTCCCGGAGGAGAGGACCGGCGAGCTCCGGGCCAGGATCCGCACCCGGAGGAGGCCCACCTCTCGGGGGAGTTTTCCACAGCCTCGTACGGCGAAGCCCCCGCTGGTCAGAAGCATTGAAATCATCAAATGCCCATCTAGACCGGCATAATCGCCCAACACCGCCCGACAGTTGTCCACAGGCTGGGACGTTTTCCACATAGCAGGCGGTGACTCATCGCATTGCCGCAAACAACCTCTCCAGAGCCGCCCGCACTATGTACCTTGGATCGGGGGCCTGACCCGAGGAGCGGCGATGCGGATCATGCTCACCGTGCTCAGCGAGCACACCGACCGCGATGTCGTGGTCGAAGGCGACGAAACGACCACGGTGGCGCGGCTCGCGGAGGCACTCGCCGGGCAGGCGGGTGAGCGGCCGACCAACGTGGTCCGCCTGACCCGCAGCAAGGCCCCCTACGGGCTGGGCCGCGACTCCCCCGCCGCCGAACCCCCCACCCTCTGGCTGGGCGGCCGGCCCCTGCCCCCCACCGCGCCCGCGCTGGGCCTGCTCCGTGACGGCGACCTCGTCACCCTCGAACGCGCCCTCGCCGGGGTCACCCTCACCGAGGAACCCGGCGGCATCGTGGAGATCCGGGTGATCGGCGGTCCCGCCGCCGGTTCCGTGCACCGCCTCAGCCTCGGCGTCCACACCATCGGCTCGGACCCGGCCTGTGCGGTGTCCGTCCCCGACCCCCTGCTGTCCGGCGAGGCGGCCGTGGTGCGGCTCACCCCCGACGCCATCACCGTGGAGCCCGCCGAGGGAGGCGGGCAGTACGCGCAGCGCGCCCCCCGCCTGGACCGCGACCCGCTGGAACGCGCCGAGCCGTGGCCCGAGCACGCCCTGCTGACCTGCGGCGCGACCGTGCTGACCCTCAAGACCGTCGAACCGCCCGACGCCCACCTGGACGCCCAGTCCGACGGCGGGCTCGCCTACAACCGGCCGCCCAGGTTCCGGCCGCCGGGAGGCGGGCGGCGCTTCGAGGTCCCGGCCGAGCCCAAACGCGCCGAGACCATGCGGCTGCAACTGCTGACGGCGTTCCTGCCCGCCGGGCTGGGGGTGGCCATGGCCTGGGCCTTCCAGATCTGGTACTTCCTGCTGTTCGCGCTGATGACCCCGATGATCGTGATCGGCCAGTGGTGGAGCGACAGGCGGCACGGCCGCAAGCAGTACCGCCAGCAGATCAAGCGGTACAGGGAGCGGCTGAAGGCCTTCGAGGCCACCGTGGAGCAGGCCCGCGCCGACGACGAGACCGCCCGCCGTACCGCGGCGCCCGACCCCGCCGAGGTGCTGCTCACCGCGACCGGCCCGCGGCGGCGGCTGTGGGAGCGGCGCGACCACGACCCCGACGCGCTGCGGCTGCGGGTCGGCCTCGCCGACCTCCCCGCCGACCTGGAGTTCGTCCCCGAACGCGCCGCCCCGATCGAGACCCCGATGCCCGACCCTCCCACCTGCCACGCGGTGCCGGTGGCCCTGGCCATGCGCCGCCTGGGCGTCGCCGGCCTGACCGGCCCCCGGGAGACGACGGCCGGGCTGGCCCGCTGGCTGGTCGGTCAGGCCGCCACCCTGCACAGCCCGCGTGACCTGGCGATCGTCGTGCTCTCCGCGCACGGCGACGGCGAAGAACGCTGGAGCTGGGTCCGCTGGCTTCCGCACTGCGCCCCGCGCGGCGGCGAAGACTGCGTGGTCCTGGTCGGCGCCGACCCCGAGGCCGCGGCCCGCAGGGTGAGCGAGCTGGCCACGCTGATAGAGGAGCGTCTCGACGAGAACGACGGCTCGGTGAGCTCGGCGATGAGGCCGGCCCGGATCCCGTCCGGCTGGAGCGACCTCGGCGGCGCGGAGCAACCGCTGGCCGCCCCCGTCTACGACGAGCGCCCGTACGACGTGCTGGTCGTCCTGGACGGCGCCCAGGTCCTGCGCGCGCTGCCCGGCATGCCGCAGGTGCTCCGCCAGGGCCCCCGTGCGGGCGTCTACACCCTGGCCGTCGACGGCGACCAGCGGCTGCTGCCCGAGGAGTGCGCCACCGTGGCCGCGGTGACCGCGGACGGCACGGTCCGGCTGCGCGGCGGCGGCCTGGACGACCTCGGCGAGATCCTGGCCGACCAGGTGTCGGCCTCCTGGTGCGACCGGCTCGCCCGCTCCCTGGCCCCGATCCGCGACGTCAGCAGGGACGACTCGAACCTGGCCCTGCCCGGGTCCGCACGGCTGCTGGACCTGCTGGAGCTGCCCGCGATCTCGGGGACGGCCCTCGCCGGACGCTGGGGCCGCGGCACCGAGGCCGTGGTGGGAGTCGGCCCCGAAGGGGCGTTCTCCGTCGACCTGCGCCGGGACGGACCGCACGCGCTCATCGCGGGCACCACCGGCGCGGGCAAGTCCGAACTGCTGCAGACCCTGATCTGCTCGCTGGCGGTGACCAACCGGCCCGACGAGATGACGTTCGTGCTGATCGACTACAAGGGCGGGGCCGCGTTCAAGGAGTGCGTACGGCTCCCGCACACGGTCGGCATGGTCAGCGACCTCGACGGCCATCTGACCCAGCGGGCCCTGGCCTCCCTGGCCGCCGAGATCCGCCGCAGGGAGCGCCTGCTGCTGTCCGCCGGCGCGAAGGACATCGAGGACTACCACGAGCTCCGCGACGCCCGGACGGCCCGCGCCTCCCGCGACCTGCTCGTCGCCGGCGGCGGGCCCTCGGTCAGGTCCCTGCGCGGACGTTCGGAGCCACCGCCCGCGCTGCCCCGGCTGGTGCTGGTCATCGACGAGTTCGCGGCCATGGTCAGCGAGCTGCCCGACTTCATGACCGGGCTGGTCGACATCGCCAGACGCGGCCGGTCGCTCGGCATCCACCTCATCCTCGCCACCCAGAGACCCGGCGGCGTGGTGACCGCCGACATCCAGGCCAACACCTCGCTGCGGATCGCGCTACGGGTCACCGAGGCCTCCGAGTCCGCCGACGTCATCGACCGTCCCGACGCCGCGCACATCTCCAAATCCACGCCCGGCAGGTGCTACGTGAAATCCGGCGCGGGCGGGGCGACGGCCGTGCAGACCGCCAGGATCGGCGGGCGGAGCCCCGGCGCCTCCAGCGAGGTCAGGGTCCGCGTGACGGAGCTCGGCTGGCGGGCTCTGGGCCATCCGCTGTCCGCGCCCGACCCGGCCCTCGACGGATCCCCTGTCACCGACCTGTCCATCCTCACCGACGCCCTGGTCGACGCCGCCCGCATCGCGGGGATCCCCGAGCAGCCGAGTCCCTGGCTGCCGCCGCTCGCCGACCTCGTCGTCACCCCCGCGTTCCCGGACCTGTCCGGCGACGCGCTGCCGTACCGCGCGGGGGTCGAGGAGGTGCCGCCGCTCGCGTTCGGAATCACCGACCTGCCGTGGGCGCAGGACCGCCGGGCGCTGGAGCTGGACCTCGCCCACGGGGGGCACCTGCTCCTCGCGGGCGCCTCGCGGAGCGGGCGGTCCACCGCCCTGCGCACGCTGGCGGGGGCGATCGCCGCCGGCGCCTCCCCCGACGACGTGCACGTGCACGCGATCGACTGCGGTTCGGGGGCCCTGCTGCCGCTGATGGCGATGCCGCACTGCGGGGCGGTGGTGACCCGCGACCAGCTCGACCGGGTGGAGCGGCTGCTGACGCGGCTCCGCGCCGAGATCGGGCGGCGGCAGCAGCTCCTCGCCGAGGCCGGATACGCGTCGCTGGCCGAGCTGCGCGCCGTCCAGGGAGGGCCGCGGCTGCCGTGGCTGGTCCTGATGCTCGACCGGTGGGAGGGATTCGTCGCCGCGTTCGAGGGCTACGACTACGGGCGGCTGATCGAGTCGCTCATGCAGCTGCTCAGGGAGGGCCCGGCGGTCGGGCTGCGGGCCGTGGTGACCGGCGACCGGTCCGCGCTGATCGGGCAGATCTCCACGGTCTTCGACGACCGGCTGATCCTCCGGCTGGCCGATCCAGCCGACTACGGCCTGGCCGGGCTGCCCGTCAAGGACCTGCCCGCCTCGCTCGCCCCCGGCCGCGCGCTGTCCATCGGCGAGCACGGCATCACCGAGAACCAGATCGCCCTGCTCTGCGACGACCCCTCGGGACCAGCCCAGGTCGCCGCGCTCCAGGCGCTGGCCCGGGCGGCCCGCGAGATCACCGCGGAGCCCCCGATGCGGGTGGACGCGCTGCCCATGCGCATCACCGTGGCCCAGACGCTGGATCTGGCGCCCTCCTTCAAGCCGCCGTCCCCGCTGTGGGCGCTGCTCGGCGCCGGAGGCGACTCACTGACCCCGCTCGGCGTCGACCTGCTCGCCCACGGCCCCGGCGCGGTCATCGCGGGCCCGCCCAGGTCCGGCCGGTCCTCGGCCCTGCTGACCGCCACCCAGTCCCTGCTCTCCCGCGGCATCCCCACGGTCCTCGTCACCCCCCGCCGCAGCCCGCTGTGCACGCTGGTGGACGCGCCGGGCGTGCTGGCCGTGCTCGACGCGAACGGCGACCTGAACGAGGCCGTCGCCGGGCAGGAACGCTACGTCGTGATCGTCGACGACGCCGAGCTGATCGTCGCCGATTCGTCCCTCGGCATGGCCCTGGAGCAGGTGCTGCGCACCGGCAGGGACGGCGAGCACGGCCTCATCGTCGGCGGCAGCACCGGCGATCTCGCCACCGCCTACCGCGGCTTCGTCGCCGAGGCCCGCAAGGCCCGCACGGGCCTGCTCCTGTCGATCCAGAGTCCCGCCGACGGCGACCTGTTCACCGTCCGGCTGCCTCGCGGCGCGGTCGGCGGCCCGCCCGGCCGCGGCCTGCTGGTCACCCTGGGCTCGGTGGTCCCCATCCAGACCGCCATCACCTGACGGGGCACTCGCCCACGAACGCCCGGCCCGGTCCGTGGGCCGACCGATCCCCGGCCCGATCCGTAGGCCGACCGACGCCAGGCCCGGTCCGTGAGCCGACCGACGCCCGACCCCTGGAAACCGGCGAACGCCCCGGCCCTCAAGGGCCGGGGCGTTCTGGCGGATCAGCCGGTTCGTGCGCCTAACGCGTGGCGGACTCGATGTTTCCTCGGTAGGTGTTGATGACCCGGGAAGCCTCGGCGAGCTCCTCGGACATACGCTGGAAAGCCGCGCGGTAGTTCTGCCAGGCCTCGCTGAAACGCTGGGCGCCCGGGCCGGTCCAGGCGGTGCCGACCTTTGCGGCCTCCCGATCGAGGGCGGCCATTGTGGCCCTCACCTGGTCCGCCTGCTGGGTGAACTGGGTGGCCATCTGCTGCATTTCCGCGGGATTGCCGCCGAGCAAGTTCTGGCTCATGCCCGTCTCCTTCGGGATCGGTGTCGAGGGGTCACCAAACGAAATCACGATAGGGGAGTGGATCACAATGATTTCGACGTTATACCGAGCGGATATGGACCTTCTCGCACACGCGGACGGGCTGGTTCGCCTCTTTATCTTGAATTTTCGCGATGCGGGGAGTTATTAATCCGGCCCCTCCGGTCCCGTCGTGGACGCCGGACCGCTCCGGGGCCTTTCAGCCGGTGGCGCGGGCCCTGACGGGCGAAGACCCGGGAGAACTTCCGAGGACCCAGAGGGACTTCGCGATCAGAAGACGCTTACACTCCGTTGAAGGCCCGCCAGCCCCCTGTTCGCACGTATATGAAGGGAACGACGTCGGTGCAGAAGGTCATGATCGCCAACCGTGGCGAGATCGCCGTGCGGATCGCGCGCGCATGCAAGGACGCGGGGCTGGCCAGCGTCGCCGTCTACGCCGACCAGGACCTCGACGCGCTTCACGTCAGGGTCGCCGACGAGGCGCACGCGCTCGGCGGCCAGACCCCGGCCGAGACCTACCTCGACATCGGCAAGCTGTTGCGGGTCGCCGCCGACACCGGGGCCGACGCCGTCCACCCCGGCTACGGCTTCCTGGCCGAGAACGCGGACTTCGCCCGGGCGGTGATCGACGCCGGCCTGACCTGGATCGGCCCGCCGCCCTCCGCGATCACCGCGCTCGGCGACAAGGTGCAGGCCAGGCACATCGCGCAGAAGGTCGGCGCCCCGCTGGTCGCCGGCACCAAGGACCCCGTCTCCGGGGCCGAGGAGGTCGTCGCGTTCGCCAGGGAGAACGGGCTGCCGATCGCGATCAAGGCGGCGTACGGCGGCGGCGGGCGCGGCCTGAAGGTGGCCCGCACGCTGGAGGAGATCCCCGGCCTCTACGACAGCGCGGTCCGCGAGGCCGTCACCGCGTTCGGCCGGGGTGAGTGCTTCGTCGAGCGTTACCTGGACCGGCCCCGGCACGTGGAGACCCAGTGCCTGGCCGACTCCCACGGCAACGTGGTCGTCGTCAGCACCCGTGACTGCTCGCTCCAGCGCCGCCACCAGAAGCTGGTCGAGGAGGCTCCGGCGCCGTTCCTGTCCGCCGAGCAGCTCGACCTTCTCTCCACGAGTTCCAAGGCGATCCTGCGCGAGGCCGGTTACGTCGGCGCGGGCACGTGCGAGTTCCTCGTGGGCCAGGACGGCACGATCTCCTTCCTGGAGGTCAACACCCGCCTGCAGGTCGAGCACCCGGTGACCGAGGAGGTCGCCGGAGTCGACCTGGTGCGGGAGATGTTCCGGATCGCCGACGGCGAGGAACTGGGGTACGACGACCCCGAGGCGCGCGGCCACTCGATCGAGTTCCGGATCAACGCCGAGGACGCCGGCCGCGGTTTCCTGCCCGCCCCGGGCACCATCACCGCCATGCGCACCCCGTCCGGGCCGGGGGTCCGTCTGGACTCCGGCTACGAGGCCGGCATGACCGTGCCGGGCGCCTTCGACTCGCTGGTCGCCAAGCTGATCGTCACCGGCGCCACCCGGCGCGAGGCCCTGCAGCGCGCCGCCCGCGCGCTGGCCGAGTTCGACATCGACGGCATGCCCACCGTGCTGCCCTTCCACCGGGCGGTGGTGGCCGACCCGGCGTTCGCAAGCGAGCCGTTCTCCGTGCACACCCGGTGGATCGAGACGGAGTTCGACAACACGATCCCGCCGTATGACGGGGAGATCGGCGACGCGCGGGAACCCGGCGAGCGCGAGCGGGTGACGGTCGAGGTGGGCGGCAAGCGGCTGGAGGTCGTGCTGCCCGCCGGATTCGCCACCGCCGGACCGGCCCGCACCGGTGCGCGGCCGCCCAGGCGCGGCGGCGGCGCGGCCGGCAAGAAGGCCGCCTCCGGCGACAGCCTGATCAGCCCGATGCAGGGCACCATCGTCAAGGTCGTGGCCACCGACGGCGACACCGTCGCCGTCGGCGACACCGTCGTGGTGCTGGAGGCGATGAAGATGGAACAACCCCTCACCGCCCACAAGGCCGGCACCGTCACCGGCCTGGCGGCCACCACGGGCCAGACCGTCACCGCGGGCGCGACGATCTGCGACATCAAGGACGCCTGACCGATCAAGGACATCTGATCGCGGCCCGAACGCTCCAGCGCGATCACGGGAACGGCGGCACGCCGTCCCGTGGTCCTTCTCGACGGGATTCCCCCACGTCGGCCCGAAGATCGACGGGTGTTCCCGCCGACACGGGGAACCGATGTTGACGCTATGTATAGAGTGGGTATACCAGCAGTACAGAAGTCTGACGACGATCTCGATGCCACAGGCGGCCTTGAAGGGGATACGGTCAAGTCGTAGGGAACTCTGACGTCCACTCATTCGTCTATTCAGGACGAAGGAGGCTTTCTGCCGTGACCATCACAAAAACCGCGCCGGGTCGATTCGGTGCTGCGATCATCGCACTGCTCACCGGGCTCCTCGCCATCTTCATGATCGCGCCCGCGGCCAGCGCCGCGGCGCCCGACCCCGGTGCGATCGCGTCGGGGCTGAAGGACGGCGATCACTTCTTCGTCGACCCCGCGGCCGGCCTGCCGGCGAACGCCGTCGACGCCATGCGCAGCGCCGTCGAGCAGACCTCCTCGGTCTACCTCGGAATGCTGCCCCAAGGCTCGATCAGCAGCCAGTCGCAGGCCAGGACGCTGCTGACCGCGGTCCGCAAGAACGTGGGCGGCAAGTCCACCATCCTGCTGATGAGCGGCACGTCACCGTTCGGCGTCTCCAACATCAGGGGCATCGACGTCGACGAGCTCCTCGGCCGTGCCAAGACGAGCACCAGCCCGACGGACAATGTGATCAACTTCGTCAAGCTGGCGGATGAGGCGGACACCACCGGTGGCTCCAGCTCCCGCTCCAGCTCGTCCTCCAGCGGCTCCAGCACGGGCGTGCTGATCGGCATCCTGGTGCTCGCCCTGGCCGGCGGCGCGGGCATCCTCTTCTACTCCCGCAAGAAGAAGAAGGACCGCGAGGTGCGCGAGGCCGCCGAGCTGGCCGCGGTCAAGCAGACCGTGGACGAAGACGTCACCAAGTTCGGTGAGGAGATCACCGACCTCGACACCGACGTCAAGCTGCTCGGCGACAGCGCCGACCACCAGCAGGACTGGCAGCGTGCGCTCGACTCCTACGAGCGGGCCAAGACGGAGCTCACGGCGGTCAAGCGCCCTGACGATCTCCGTGGTGTGACGACCGCGCTGGAGGAGGGCCGCTACGCCCTCGCGTGCGTGAAGGCGCGCGTCAACCACCTGCCGCTCCCCGAGCGGCGGTCCCCGTGCTTCTTCAACCCGCAGCACGGCCCCTCGGTCCGTGACGTGCGCTGGGCCCCGCCCGGTGGCGCGCTGCGCGACGTGCCCGCCTGCGCGGCCGACGCGGAGGCCATCGACCGCGGCTACGAGCCCCAGACGCGTGAGGTCATGGTCAACGGCCAGCGCCGCCCCTACTACGACGCGGGCCCGGGCTACCAGCCCTACGCCCAGGGCTACTACGGCGGCTTCGGCGACGTCATGACCGGCATGCTCGTCGGCACGATGATCGGCAGCATGATGAGCGGCGGCTTCGGATACGGCGGCTACGGCGGCGCGGAGAGCGGGGGTGACTTCGGCGGGGGCGGCGACTTCGGTGGCGGCGGCGGCTGGGGTGACTTCGGCGGAGGCGGCGACTTCGGCGGAGGCGACTTCGGCGGAGGCGACTTCGGCGGAGGCGACTGGTAGTCGGCGGCAGCCGACGCCCATCGCTTGAGAAGCCGGTGACCACCGCCGCATGACGGCCGGCGGTCACCGCGGAGAGCCGGAGACGGGCACGTTCCTGAAAAGGAACGTGCCCGTCGTCATGCCGGGCGATGCCGGCTCAGGTGCTGTCGCGTACGGCCAGCCGGGGCTGGAGCAGCGTGCCGTCCGGTACGGCACCGCCTTCGAGCTTCTCCATGAGCAGTCGCACCGCCTGACGGCCGACCTCCTCGGCCGGGATCAGCACCGAGGTCAGGGCCGGGCTGGACCGTTCCGCTATGTCGTCGGGGCAGATCGCCACCACCGCGATGTCGCCGGGCACGCGCCTGCCGTACTGGCGCAGTGCCCCGAGCACGTGGTTGACCGCGGCCTCGTTGTGCACGACCAGCCCCGACAGGCCGGGCCTCGCGTCGAGCAGCTCCCCGACCTCGGCGGACACCTGGTCGAAGTTCTCCTCGCACGGCAGCGCGACTCCGGTCAGGCCGTGCCGGGCCACGGCCTCGGTGAACCCCTCCCTCGTCCGGCGGGCGAAGCCGGTGCCGCGCTCGTAGACCACCGAAGGGGCGCCGAGCAGTGCGATCTCCCGGTGCCCTCGTTCGGCCAGATGCTCCACGCAGAGCGCGCCCGCCCGCGTGAAGTCCAGATCAACGCAGGTCAGCCCGGCCGAGTCGGCGGGAAACCCGATCAGCACGCTGGGCTCGGCGAGCTCCCTGAGCAGCGGAACCCTGCTGTCGTGGAGCTCCACGTCCATCAGCACCAGCCCGTCCACCAGCGCGCTCGCCGCCGCCCGGCGAAGCCCGTCGGACCCCTCGTCAGCGGTCAGCAGCAGCACGTCGTGGTCGTACTGCCGCGCGGCGGTGACCACCGAGGTGGCGAACTGCATCAGCACCGGGACGTGCATGCCCGCCCGCAGCGGCAGGACCAGCGCGATGACGTTGGCCCGCTTGCTGGCCAGGGCCCTGGCCCCGGCGTTGGGGTGGTAGCCCAGTGCCCGCACGCTGTCCAGCACCCGCCGGCGGGTGTCGGCCGAGATCGCCCGCTTTCCGCTGAGCACGTAGGACACCGTGCTCACCGCGACTCCGGCGTGCCTGGCGACCTCGCTGATCGTCACCGCCCGCCCCGTCATGCTCCCCCCTCGTCCGGTGGCCGGGAACCCGCGTTCGCGGGCGCCCCGCGGCCACCGGCCGCCTCGTCACCCTGGCTCATGCGGTCCTCTCACCCGGCCGCTCGGAACCGTGTTCGGCGACGCCCCATACCTACCGGCTTCCTCGGTCATGCGCGTTTCCCAAAGTCGAGGGTGGCCACGGTGATTCCCGCGTTCTCGAGCACCACATAAAGATCGTGCACTCCACGGGCGTCCGCAAGGCCGGTACGCAACTCGGCGAGGTCGTAGCGGCCGGCCCGGGGAACGGGAAGGGCGCCGACGACCGGCCCATAGAGGGGATCGTCCAGCCGCAGGGTGATCACGCCGCCCTCGGTGCCGGCCGCCCGGACCGCCGCCGAGTCGGCCCCCGCCCCGAAGTCGACCGAGCGGAACAGGATCCACGCCCCCTCGGCCGTGGACCGTACGGCGTCGCCGGAGACCTTGGCCGCGTCCACGAACGCCACCGAGTCGTACTCGTCGTGGTTCACCGCGGGGATCGGGCCCGCGAGGGCGGCGCGGGGCGGGATGATCTCGCCCTCGACGTGGAAGCGGGCGCTCAGGCGGAGGTCGCGGGCGGAGCCGCCGACCATGATCTTGTGGGGCGCGTCCTCGACGACGAACCGGTTCCTGGTGACGTCCCAGAAGGCCAGCTCGCCGACGTCGAAGGTCCAGCGGACCTCGGTGCTCTCCCCGGGGGCGAGCCGCACCTTGACGAAGCCCCGCAGGCGGCGCAGGGCCTGCTTGACCCGGGAGCGCTGCTGGTGGGAGTAGATCTGGACGACCTCCACCCCGGCGCGGGAGCCGGTGTTGGTGACGGTGGCCGAGACGGTGACCCTGCCCTCCAGCACCGACACGGTCAGGTCGTCGTAGCCGAAGGTGGTGTAGCTGAGCCCGTGGCCGAAGGGGTAGAGGGGGGTGCCTCTGAAGTACTGGTAGGTCGCGTCGGTGGCGATGATGTCGTAGTCGAGCAGGTCGGGCAGCTCGCACGCCGAGCGGTACCAGGTCTGGGTGAGCCGCCCCTCGGGGTCGGCGTCGCCGAACAGCACCTCGGCCAGCGCGTGGCCGTACTCCTGGCCCCCGTGCGACGACCACAGCACCGCGGGCAGGTCCTCGTCGGCCCAGGTGACCGGGTAACCGCTGCTGATCACCATGACGGTTCTGGGGTTGGCCGCGCGCACGGCCCTGACCACGGCCTCCTGCGCGGCGGGCAGGTCCAGGTCGAGGCGGTCCTCGGTCTCCCTGCCGTTGACCAGCGGGTGGTCGCCGACGACCACCACGGCCACGTCCGCCGTCGCGGCGAGGGCGGCGGCGGCCTCGGCGCCGTTGACGATCCGCTCCATCGTCAGCCAGACGGCCGCGTCGGCGTCGTCGACCAGGCGGAACACCCCGTCCTCCAGCGCGACGTAGCGGCCGGTGGAGATGTGCCGGAGCGCCAGCGTGCCGCGCGGCCGGTCCTCCATCCGGAAGGTCTGGCGCACCTCCCAGCCGCTGGGGCCCGGCTGGTCGTTGACCAGCACGCCGTCGTCGTCCACCGACAGGTGGCGTCCGGTCGCCACGGCCCGCAGCGCGTATGATCCGCCGCCCCAGTCGAAGAGGTCGAACGGGTCCGGCTCGGCGCCGATCCCGAGGGGCCCGCCGTCGAGGTCGACGATGACCGGACCGCCCTCGGCGGACAGCGTGACCCGGTCCACGGCCTCGCAGAACAGGGTCTCGCATCGTTCGGAGAGCCCGGCCCGGGCGGTGACGGCGTACGGGAGCGTGCCCGAGTACCAGTCTTCCATCAGCGTGTCGCCGAGCTGGCCGATGACCGCGATCGTCGTGACCGAGGTCAGCGGGAGGATGCCGTCATTGCGCAGCAGCACGATCGAGCGCCGGGCCGCCTCGCGGGCCAGCGTCTGGTGCTCGGGGCAGTTGACGACCGCCTCGGTGATGTCGTCGTACGGTGTGGCGGGGTCGAACTCGCCCAGCCGGAAGCGGATGGACAGCGCGTGCCGTACCGCCACGTCGACGTCCGGCTCGGTGAGCAGGCCCCGTTCCAGCGCCCGGCGGATGTGTCCGAGGGTGGCCTCGGTCCGGTCGTCGTCCTGGGTGAAGCTGTCGAGTCCCGCCTTGATCGCGTGGGCGTAGGCCTCGGGAAGGTCGTCGTGGTAGGCCTGCAGCCCGGTGAGATTGCCGGGCGCGTAGGCGTCGCTGACCACCAGGACGTCGCCGGAGGCCCAGCCCCGCAGCACCTCGTTGATCAGCGGGCTGAGGTGGGCCGGCCGGCCGTTGACCAGGTTGTAGGAGGGCATCACGGCGACCGCCGCCCCGTGCTCCAGAGCGGGCCGGTAGGCGGGGAGCTCGTACTCGTGCAGCACCCGGGGCGGCAGGTCGCTGGAGGTGACGCAGCGGTCGGTCTCGTTGTTGTAGCCGAGGAAGTGTTTGAGCGTGGGCGCGGTCTTCAACACCGTGGGATCGCTCCCACGAAGGCCGGAGGCATACGCCGTGGCCATGACACCGGTCAGCCACGGGTCCTCGGAGTAGCCCTCCTCGTTGCGGCCCCAGCGGGGGTCGCGGAGGGGGTTGACCACCGGCGCCCAGACGTTGAGCCCGGCCGCGCCCGGGTCCTTGTGGTGGAAGGCCACGACCTCGTCGCTCGTCGCCTCGCCGACCCGCCTGACCAGTTCCGGGTCCCAGGTGCTCGCCAGCCCGACCGCCTGCGGGAACACCGTCGCGGGCCCCAGCCAGGCCAGCCCGTGCAACGCCTCGGTGCCGGTGCGGAAACGGCCCAGCCCGAGCCGCCCGACCGGTGCGTGGTACTGGTGCAGCAGCCCGATCTTCTCCTCCAGCGTCAGCCTGGCCTGAAGGTCGGCGATCCGCAGGGCGAGGGGGAGCTCCGGGTCGCGGAACGGTTCGTTCATGGGGGGGACCATCCCTTGGAGAGCGTCGAAGCGCTTCGACGAGCGCCCGTGAAAACGCGCCTCTGTCGAAGCGCTTCGATGATCGGTCCAGGAAAACTCCGTTCGTTACACGCGTGTTTCGAGCGGAGCTTCCCTGAAGGGTGCACTTCTGTGAGGCTCAGGTCAAGAGACTCGGGGCAAACGGCCCGAATCCACCGAGTCGAGAACGCGCGCGGCACCCCCCAGGGCCGCCGCGCCGTACCCCAGGGTGGAGGCCACGACCCTGCAGCCCCCGAGGTCCGGCGCGATCGTGCGCCCCCGCAGCTCGGCCTCCACCTCGGGCAGCAGCCACGGCGCCAGCGGCACGTAGTAGCCGCCCAGGATGACCACGTCGGGGTTGAGCAGGTTGGCCATCATGGCCACGCCCTTGCCGAGGTTGCGGCCCACGGTGCCCAGCACGTTGAGTGTGCGGGGGTCGCCCGCGTGGGCCAGCCGTACCACCTCGTCGAGCTCGACCTCGACCTCAGCGGGGGAGAGCGCGGCGTGCTCCAGCACCGCCCCGATCCCGGCGACGGCCTCCAGGCAGCCCAGCCGCCCGCAGCGGCACTCGGCGCCGAGCGGATCGAGCTGGATGTGGCCGATCTCCCCGGCGTATCCCCGCCCGCCGCGACGGAGCCGCCCGTCGAGGATGACCCCGGCGCCGACCCCGATCTCGCCGGTGAGATAGACCAGGTTGGCCACTCCCGCCTGCGAGCCGAAACGGTGCTCGGCCAGGGCCGCGAGGTTGGCGTCGTTGTCGACCTGAACGGAGAAGCCCGGGTCGCGCAGGGCCTTCGCGAGGTCGCCGGACAGATCGACGTCATGCCAGCCGAGGTTGGGTGCGATGCGCACGGAGCCGTCCGTGCCGACCAGCCCCGGCACGCCCACGGTGAGGCCGAGGACCTGGCGCTCCTCCTTCGCCATCCGGTTCACCACCCGGCGGACGATCGCCGCGACGCTCGCGATGGCCTGACCGGCCGTGACGGTCGCGCCGGCGAAGGAGCGCCGCCAGGACAGCAGCCTCTCCCCCGACAGGTCCACCGCGACGGCGGTGACGTAGTCGACGTTGATCTCGATGCCGATCGCGGCGTACGGCGAGCCGTCGAGCACCAGCATCGTGGCCGGGCGGCCGACGCGATTCTCGGTCAGCCCGGTCTCCCTGACCAGACGGCGGTCGATCAGGTCGGCGACCAGGCTCGACACGGTCGCCTTGTTGAGGCCCGTGGAGGCCGCGATGTCCGCCCGCGAGCACGGCGCGTGCTCGCGCACGAACCTCAACACAACGGCGAGGTTGGTGGCCCGGACGTCGGCGAAGTCGGCCGGCTGCGGGTCAGTCGTAGATGTGATCAAGGTCAGTCCCGCTCCCGCTCGGCCAAGCTGGCCCCATCATGCCCCATCGTTCACCAATCTGTGACCGCCCTCCGGCGTCCGGCGATCGGCGGTCCCTTGTGGCGGAGGTCACCCTCGACTAATTTGTTTGGTCGAAAGACGAACTAATTCTACGCACAGCCATCCCCCACCGACACCCCCTGACACGTGTCGAACCAATGAAGGGAGCGCGCCGTGAATGATCTCCCCCGAGGCGCGACGACCAGCCGCCGCGGGTTCCTCGGCCTGGTAGGACTCAGCGCCACGATGGTCGCCGGCGGCGGCCTGCTCAGCGCGTGCTCCACGCCGAGCGGCCCCAGGCCGGGCAGCGGAGGCGCCACGGCGGCGGCAGCGGACAGGCTGACGTCCCTGACCCCCACGTACACCGCCTTCCCCGGCGTCAAACCCGACGTCCCGGGTACCGTCTCCACCCTGCCCGGAGTGCCCGACGTCAGCGGCGGTTTCACCACCTACCCCGCCGCCCCCACCGCCGCCCTCTCCCAGAAGGCGGGCAGGGGCGGCACCTACAAGGCCATGACGCCGCTGTGGGGCCCGCCGCCGCCCGGCCTCGCGGACAACTCCTACTTCCAGGCCGTCAACGCCGACATCGGCGCGACCGTGGAGTTCCAGATCACCGACGGCAACGTCTACGGCGACAAGACGATCGCCCGGCTCGCCGCGGGGGACATCCCGGAGATCATGGTCATCCCCAGCTGGGAGATCGAGAAGATGGCGGACTTCAACACCGCCGTCGACCAGGCCTTCGAGGACCTCACCCCCTATCTGCAGGGCGACAAGGTCAAGCCGTACCCCCTGCTGGCCAACCTGCCGACCGCCGCATGGCAGTGGTCGGTCTGGAACAACAAGCTGATGGCCGTGCCGTACCCCACCGAGCCGTACCCCTATGCCCTGCTCTACCGCAAGGACCTGTTCGCCAAGAACGGCTGGAACGAGAACCCCACGACCGCCGACGAGCTCTACCTGCTCGGCAAGGAGATCACCGACCCCAAGGCCAAGCGCTGGGCGTTCGGCAGCATCCACGAGATGATGTGGCCGACCTTCGGCATCCCGCAGGAGTGGCGCTACGAGGGCGGAAAACTCGTCTACAAGTATGAGACGCCCGAGTTCGAGCCGATGCTCGCGTTCATGCAGAAGATCTACAAGGAGGATCTGGTCCACCCGAACGTCGTCGGCAGCAAGGGCGCCAACGAGAAGGACCTGATCGGGGCCGGGCAGATCCTCGTCTACCGCGACGGGCTCGGCGGCTGGAAGGAGCTGCTCCAGCAGCACACCGGCAAGAACCCCGAGTTCGCCCTGGGCGCCTTGCCGCTGTTCGCCCACGACGGCGGCACGCCGATCATGTATCACAACACCGCGGCGGGCATCTTCACCTTCATCAAGAAGGGTCTCCCGAAGGAGAAGGTGGAGGAGATCCTCTCCATCCTCAACTGGTCGGCGGCGCCGTACGGGACCAAGGAATACGAGCTCGCCAACTTCGGGGTGGAGGGAAAGCACTTCACCCGGGGCGCGAACGGCATCCCGGAGCTCAACGACCTCGGCCGCAAGGAGGTCGCCCCCACCTACAGCTTCCTCGGCGGGCGTCCGCTGTTCGTGGACTGGCCCTTTCCCGAGGCGGTCAAACTCAACATGGAGTGGCAGAACGCCGGCTTCAAGTACATCGAGAAGATCCCCTTCGACGGGATCCGGGTCCAGCGGCCGTCCAAGATGTCCGGCCTGCAGATTCCCACCGAGGACAAGTTCACCGACATCATGCGGGGGCGACGTCCGGTGAGCGACCTCAAACAGATCGTCAGCGAGTGGCGGAGAGACGGCGGCGACGAGGCCCGCGACTTCTACATGAAGGTCCTGCGGGACAACGGCCGTGCTTAGCGACCGTGTAAGGACCGGGCCGGCGGGTGACCTGACCTCACCCGCCGGCGCCGGCACCTCCAAGGATGTAGGTAAGAAGGCCGCCAGGACAAGCCGGACGCGCCAACCGCTGTCTTCCCGGTTGAAACGTGACTGGCAGTTGCTGCTGATGACGCTTCCCGCGATCGCCCTGCTGCTCGTTTTCCACTACGTGCCTCTGCTCGGCAACGTCATCGCCTTCCAGGACTACTCGCCCTATGTCGGCATGAAGGACAGCCCCTGGGTCGGCCTGTCCAACTTCCAGTGGCTGCTGCTCGACGAGAGCTTCTGGGACGCGACCCTCAACACGCTGTCGATCACGGCCTTTCAGCTGATCTTCTACTTTCCCGTTCCGATCATGCTGGCCGTACTTCTCGACAGCGTGGTACGGCCCCGCCTGCGCCTGTTCGTCCAGGGCATCGTCTACATGCCGCACTTCTTCTCGTGGGTGCTGGTCGTGACGTTGTTCCAGCAGATGTTCGGCGGCGCCGGCGTGCTGTCGCAGACGCTGCGCAATCAGGGGTATGACGGCATCGATCTCATGACAAATCCGGATACGTTCATCGCGCTCGTGACGGCGGAGACGATCTGGAAGGACGCGGGCTGGGGAACGATCATATTCCTGGCCGCCCTGGCGGCCATCAACCAGAATCTCTACGAGGCCGCCGCCGTCGACGGCGCGAGCCGCTGGCGGCGGATGTGGCACATCACCCTGCCCGGCCTGCGACCGATCATCATCCTGCTCCTCATCCTCCGTCTCGGAGAGGCGCTGAACGTCGGCTTCGAACAGTTCTTCCTCCAGCGCGACGCGGTCGGCAGGGACGCCGCCGAGGTGCTGGACACCTTCGTGTACTGGCGCACGCTGCTGACCGGCGAGTGGAGCTACGGCGCGGCGGCGGGCCTGGTCAAGGGCCTGGTGGGACTGATCCTGATTCTGGTGGCCAACAAGGTCGCCCATCGGTTCGGCGAGGACGGGATCTACAAGCGATCATGACGACTCTTCCCCCCTGGGCCGAGCGGCCGAGCCGCGCCGGCGGGCTCGTCAAAGGGCTCCTCCTCACGCTCATCACGCTGTGCGTCCTGTTCCCGATCTACATGGTCGTACTGACCAGCCTCTCCACGCAGGAGGCCGTGACCGAGGCCGGCGGCCTGGTCACGGTGCCCGGCGAGCTCTCCTTCGCCGCCTACGGGGAGCTCTTCTCCGGAGGGGTGGTGAGCAGGTCGGTCATGGTCAGCCTGGGCGTGACCCTCGTCGGCACGACGATCAGCCTGACCGTCACGGTGCTGGCCGCCTACGGCCTGTCGCGGCCGGGCTCCCTGCTGCACCGGCCGATGCTCTTCCTCGTCCTGCTGACGTTCCTGTTCGGCCCCGGGATGATCCCGAGCTACCTGCTGATCAGCTCTCTGGGACTCATCGACACGTACTGGTCCCTGATCCTGCCCGGCGCGGTCGCCGCGTTCAACCTCGTGGTGATGCGGTCGTTCTTCATGAACATCCCCGCCGAGGTGACCGACAGCGCGCGCGTGGACGGCGCGAGCGAGTTCCGCATCCTGCTTCGGCTCGTGCTGCCGATGTCGAAGGGCGTCACCGCGGTCATCGGCCTGTTCTACGCGGTCGGCTACTGGAACTCGTTCTTCAACGCCGTCCTCTACCTGAACGACAACGCCAAGTGGCCCCTGCAGGTCGTGCTCCGGCAGTACGTGCTCCAGGGGCAGTCCCTGATCGTCGGCCAGACGGGAAACACCACGATCGCGGGCCAGCCGCTGCCCCCCAGCCTCGCGATCCAGATGGCCATCGTCGTCATCGCGCTGCTCCCGGTGCTGTTCGTCTACCCGTTCGTCCAGCGGCACTTCACCAAGGGAGTGATCATCGGCGCCATCAAGGGCTGACGGAGAACGGCTCCTCGACGGACGGAGACCCGCGTACAGGCCTGGGCCGTATGGCCGGGGTCTTCGTCCGCAGGCACACGATTCCGAGCGTGTCAACGAACAACCTGAAGTGGTCCGGGTCCGTCACGTGGTGGAGGCCGGCCGGCCCACAATCCCTCTTCCTGAGGATCGTCAGTCCGCCATCGTCTCTATACCCTGTCCTCATGCCAGGCCCCCCCTTGACGATCAGGTTGATCATCGCGGACGATCAGGCCTTGATCCGGTTCGGCCTGCGGCTCATCGTGGAGACCGCCCCCGGCATCGAGGTCGTCGGGGAGGCGTCCGACGGACTCCAGGCCGTCGCCGAGGCCCGGCGACTGCGGCCGGACGTGCTGCTGATGGACATCTCGATGCCGCGGCTGGACGGGCTCAGCGCCGCCCGGCGGCTGCTCGGCGATCCCCACCCGCCGAGGATCGTCATGCTGACCACCTTCGACACCGACGAGAACCTTCATGTCGCGCTGCGCACGGGGGTGAGCGGTTTCCTGCTCAAGAACTCGCCGCCGGAGCGGCTCCTGGAGGCGATCCGTGCGGCGACCGCCGGGGACGCGCTGATCGACCCGGCGGTCACCACACGGTTGATCGCCGCCTTCGCCGGCCGCCACGAACCCACCGCGCCACCGGAGCTGGCCACGCTCACCCCGCGCGAGTCACAGGTGCTGCTCCTGCTGGCCCGTGGCCTGGCCAATATGGAGATCGCCCGGGAACTGAACATCGGGGAGGCGACCGTACGGACCCACGTCATGCAGGTGCTGCGCAAGCTCGGGCTCCGCGACCGGGTGCAGGCCGTGGTGTTCGCCTACGAGGCCGGAGTGGTCCGGCCCGGGGCACAGGACCTGCCGTGACACATCCGGCGCTTCAAGGCTGGCGACCCACCCTGCTCGATCTGCTGCTCTCCCTCGCCGTGGTGGTCGCAGGCCTGGTCGAGTCGTTCGGTCGCCAAGGGCCGCTGCCCGGGCAGATCGACCACCCGGTGCCGCTGGCGGCGGGCGCGGTCGCCGCCGGGGCACTGCTGCTGTTCCGGCGCAGGTTCCCGACGACCATACTGCTTCTGCTGACCGCGGACGGCTATGCGGTACGGGTGGTCACCGACGCCGGTTACTACGCCGCCTGGCACTTCTACTCCACGCTCATTTTGGTGCACACCGTGGCCAGCGCGGCGGAGCTGCGCAGCCGGCGCGGCCTGGGAGGGCTGGCGTGCGTGCTGACCACGTACGGCTACCTGCAGACCTTCCAGCACAACGACATGGCCGAAGTGCTGATCAGCGCCATCTTCATGGGCGTGGCGTACACCAGCGGCATCCTGCTGCGCCGCCAGATCGACCAGACGATGCGGCTCACCGTCCACACCACGCGGTTGGAGCTGGAGCGCGAGGAACGAGCTCGGTGGGCCGTGACGGAAGAGCGCAACCGGATCGCCCGCGAGCTGCACGACGTCATCTCACACAACGTGAGCCTGATGACCCTGCACACCGGAGGGGTGCGGATGCTGCTCGGCGACGACCGGGCGCGGGAGCGCGACCTGCTGCTCGGCGTCGAACGGGCCGGGCGGGAGGCGGTCGAGGAACTGCGGCTCATGCTGGGGATGCTCCGCGGCGCGGACGGCAACGATCCCGAGGCCCTCCAGCCGAGCCTGGACCGCCTGAACGACCTGGTCGCTCAGGTCGGGAAGGCCGGGCTGGAGGTCCGCCTGCGGATCGTCGGGGAGCCTTACCCGCTGTCACCGGGCCTCGACCAGTCGGCCTACCGGGTGATCCAGGAGGCCCTGACGAACGTGATCAAGCACGCCCACGCCGCCAAGGCCGAGGTCGTCATCGGGTACGACCGGGCGGAGCTCAGTGTGGAGGTCACCGACGACGGTATCGGTCACCCGCCGGGCGGTGGGCACGGGACGGGACACGGCCTGATCGGGATGCGGGAACGGACCGCGATGTACGGCGGTGCTCTGGTTACCGGTCCCGTCCCGGGCGGCGGCTACCGCGTGTCCGCCAGGTTCTCGCCCACCGGTTTGCCGGCGGCTTCCTGAACGACGGCCCCGCCGGACCATTCGACATCGGCCATCCGCAGCAGCCGCAACCCGATGACCCCGGAGCCCGCCAGGTAGAGCAGGCCGCCCACCGACGTGCCGATCGGGAAGATCGGTGCCCCCAGGATGCCCGCGAGCATCGCGAAGGGAGACCACCAGGGCGCGTGGCGTGCGTGGGCCAGCGCCAGGCCGAGCAGGAAAAGGCCGAGCAGCCCGGCGAAGCCCGGGATCTGGAACCCCCAGCGAGCTCCGGCGTCGGCGAATGCCTCGTCCGCGAGCTTGGCCCCTTCGGCCGGTGGCAGTGCGCGTTCGAGACGGGAGTAGAAGAAGTCGCCGAGCATCAGCCCGGAGAAGTTCACGATGCCGAGCAGCGCGAGACCACCGGCGATATGACCGAACAGGACCCCGCGATGCCGGATGAGGTGAATCATCCCGATGATGCCCGGGATCAGCAGGACCCAGCTCCAGTGCAGCAGCGAGGCACTGACCGAGACCTGTTCCGGGTACCTGCCGTAGACGCCGACGGTGTCACCCCCCTGCCTGATCGCCGGGTCCGCGACGAGACCCGCCACGTAAACGAGAGGCGCGGCGAGCAGGCAGATCCCGGCCGCGGACCTGCGCAATGTGTGTGAATCGGAAAGCACCGACATGAGACCTTCCTTGCGTGTCCGGCCCACCGGAGGCAGGCGGGTGGAGACGGAACGTTAGGCGGCGGCGATGCCCCGCCGCCTCCACCGCACGGGCTACCGGCCGTCCGCATCCTGTTGGGCGGCGTTTTCGCGGAGAGCCGGGAGAGGTCAGGGGCGGCGGCCCGGGGCCAGGGGCACGCCCAGCAGAGGTGCCAGCGCGGCGACGGCCCACACCACGCTCCACGAGGACTGCTCAAGCAGGACGGGGATGGCCAGGGGGACGACGAAGCCCACGGTGAAGAGTGTCGTCCCCTCCAGGCCGAGTGCCGCGCCCGCCCGGCGGGCGCCCGCCATGGTGGCGATCTCGGTGTAGGCGACGCCGTGCCAGGCGTTGGCGAGCACTCCCCCGGCGGCGAGCGCGGAGGCGGTGAGGAGGACGGGCGCGCCGGCGAGGGTGAGACCGGCCGCGCAGGCGATCACGACACCCGACAGCGCGCCGACCGTCCGGAAGTAGCCCCGGCGGTTGCCGTGCCTGTCGGTGTACCGGCCGCTCCAGACGCGCGCCGCCCCACCGCCGAGCTGTCCCACCAGGACGACCAGGGGGCCCGCGACCGCTCCGGCGTGCTCCGCGTCGTGCAGGAAGATCGCGGCGAAGGTGAGGACGGCCATCTGGGGGACGGACAGCAGGGCGCTCGCCAGCGCGAGGCGCCAGACCTCCCGGCTCCGGAGCGGCGAGCGCTCCCGCACCGGCTCGCCCGCCGTTCCCCCGCCGCCCTGTGGCGCGTCGTCGGGCTCGTGGAGCCACTTCCAGGTCGCCACCGCCGTGACCAGGCAGAACGCGGCCAGCACGGCGTAGACCGGGCGGAAGCCGTGACTCGCGGCGAGCCACGGCAGCAGGGCGACCCCGACGGCGCCGCCCACGGGGATCGCGGTCTGGCGGATGCTCATCGCGAGGCCCCGCTGCCCCTCCCGGAACCAGGTCATGACCGCGCGCCCGGACGACCCGTTGACGCTGCCTCCGAGGACACCGGCGAGCAGCAGCCCCGCCGCGAGCAGCGGCATCGGAGGCCGGCCGTCGCCGGTGGGGACGACGGCGAGGCTCATGAGCACGAGCAGCGCGCCGGTGGAGATCAGCCCGGTCAGCAGGATCCGCCGGTCACCGAAGCGGTCGGTCAGCAGCCCCCACACGATGTCGGACGCCGCGACGCCCAGCGCGGTACAGCCCAGGACCAGGCCCAGCTCCCCGGTCGACAGGCCGTAGTCGGCCCGCATCGTGATCGCCGTGACCGGGATACCGGAGAACATCGCGGAGAAACTCGCCTGCGCGGCCACGCCGACGCCGAGGATGACCCAGCGGTGCTCCGGCCCGAGGGGTGGTCTCCGGCGCGGCGTCTCCGGCACCTGGTCTGTGTGAGTGGGCACGGGCTCCCCTAAGGCAAATAACCGTTAAATGAGGTTACTCACCTTGGCAACACTGTCCATAACCTGTCAATACAGTTATGCTGAAGTCGTGGACTTCACCTTCATCAGCGGGAACCCGGGCCTCGACCTCGCCGGCACCGTCGGGCACCGGCGGCACGAGCGATGGGAGCTGCTGGAGTCACCGGAGGACCTGGCCCGATGGACGGTCTCGGCCGGGCTGCTCGACGCGCCGCCCGCCGTGGACCCGGCCGAGCTCGTCGCGGCGCGGACCCTCCGGGAGGCGATCTACCGGCTGGCCCGTGCGAGCTGCGACGGGACCGAGTACGGCCGGGCGGATCGCGAGCTGCTCAACCAGGCCGCGGCGGGGATGCCGGTGGGCGTCCGCCTCGGCGACGGGGCCCGCGTCGAGCGCGCAGGCGACCTGGCGACCGCGATGACCACCGTGGCGAGAGACGCGGTCGAGCTTCTCGGCGGCCCGTCCGCCCGGGACATCCGAGAGTGCGACGAGGAACGGTGCACCCGCCTGTACGTGGACGGCTCCCGGCGCGGCTCGCGCCGCTGGTGCGACATGCGCGAGTGCGGCAACCGGGCCAAGGCCGCCGCCTTCCGCGCCCGGCACCGCCTCTGACCTCCCTCGCCGAAGGCTGGACCCGCCCTCCGCTCCCCGACGGTCGTCATCGGGCTAGAGCCCCTTCCCGCCTCCGAAGGCCTTGACCTGGCACTCGTTCTGGATCTTCTCGATGTCCACCCCGTTCCCCGGGATGCTGTCGTACGTCCAGGAGATCTCGTTGGGGTCCGAGCCGGTGGCCGGAACGACGCGCACCTTGAATCCGTAACCCTTCATGCACTTCACCTGGGCTCTGACGGCGTCGGCGTAGTGCGGGTTCGTCTTGGGATTCATCTCCGGCGGCAGGAGCGGAACCTTGTCCTCGCACGCCTTCGCCGCGGCCTCTGCCGCCTTGATGCCCGCGGCGCTGGGAGCGCTGTTCGTCTTGGCCGGCATTCCATGGTTCTTCAGGCAGGTGGCGTATGCCTGCCGGTACTTCGTCACCTCCTCCGGAGAGCTGTCCAGCCGTAGCTGGGGGCGGTCGTCGTCCGCGGCGGGCTTCTTCGACGAGCCGGCATTCGCCGTGCCGGCACCGCCGCCGGCGGCTTCGCCGGGGGATTCACTGACCATCGAGGCGACGCCGTCGTCCTTGGCCGCGGCGCTGCCGCCCGAGTCGGCGCCGCCGCACGCGGTGAGCAGGAAGGAGCCGGCGAGCGCCACGGCGGCGAGGACGGCGACGCGTTTCACGGGGGTCCTGGTGGCGGTGACGTGACCGGTGGAAAGAGTCATGCGGAAGAGGATGCAGGGCCGATGTGAGGAACCTGTCAGGGAGCGGTGAGATTGTCTTGTGCCCTTCGACGGGGCACGAACGGATCCGCGACCGGCCCCATCGGGACCTGGCAGGTCGTACGGCCCGCACCACCCGAGGACCTGGTCCACCGGTGCCGGCGAAGGGGACGATCCTGTGAGTCAGGGTGCGGCCAGGGCCTCGGTGGGGGTCAGCCGTGACGCGCGAACCGACGGGTACACGCCGGCCAGCATGCCGACCACCACCGCGCCGCCGATCCCGCCGGCCACCGCCACCGCGGGGATGACCGGGGGCCATCCCTGGTAGGCCGCGTAACCGAGGGTCGCCGCCACGCCCAGTGCGGTGCCGATCACACCGCCGAGTCCGGACAGCGCCACCGACTCGGTGAGGAACTGGGCGCGGATCTGGCCGCGGGACGCGCCCAGCGCCCGCCGCAGGCCGATCTCGCGCCGGCGTTCCAGCACCGAGACGACCATGGTGTTGGCCACCCCGATTCCGCCCACCAGCAGGGCGACGCCGGCCAGCCCGAGGAACAGCGCGGAGAAGGTGCTCTCGGTCACGCGTTTGGCGGCGAGAGCGTCGGAGGGCCGGCTGACCTGGACCAGGTCGGGAAGCTCGGGGTGGAGGGTGGCGGGCAGCACCTCCCGCACGTCCTCCAGCGCGTCCTCTTTGACCTGCGTGTAGATGACCGTGGGGTGGCCGTCGAAGCGCAGGAGGTGGCGGGCGGCCTCCCAGCCGACCAGGACGGAGCGTTCTATGTCGGGGGCCAGCGGCATCGGGCCGAGGATGCCGGTGACGGTGAACCAGTGCTCGCCGATGAACACCTGCGGGGGTTCCCCGCCGGGCGCCAGGTCGTTGATTCCCAGACGGCCGGCGGCGACGTAGCCGAGGACCACGATGGGAAAATCGTCGGTCGCGGCGCTGAGGAACTTTCCCGTCTGGACGGTCCCGTTGATCGCGTCGAGCAGGTTGGCCCGGCTCGCGAGCACGCTGATCCCGGCGGAGTCGCCGGCGTCCGCCTTGTCCGAGCGGGCCAGGGCCGCGTGGGTGTTGGCGACCGCACTCGCCACCGTGACGGGTGCGATGCGGGCGGCCATGCCGTCCGCCTCTTCCGGCAGCAGGACCGGCGGGTCCTGGTCGGACATGGGTTCGGCGCGCAGCACGTTGGTGCCGAGCGCGGAAAGCTCGTCGAGCAGGGCCTTCTGGCTGGAGGCCGGGATGCCCGTCACGATGATCAGGGTGGCGATCCCGATCGAGACCCCCAGGGCGGACAGCGCGGCCCGCGCCTTCCGGGTGCGGATGCCCAGCAGGCCGAGCCGCAGCACGTCGGCCGGCGCCAGCCGTACCGGCCGGCGCCGTGCCACGGTCTCCGCGGTGCCGTCCGCGCCGCTCCCCCGGGCCGGAAGATCTGGGAGAACGTCCGTCATGTCCTGCCCCCTCGGTGCGTGTCGCTCATGATGCGGCCGTCGCGGATCTCCACCCGCCGGGGCAGCCGCGCCGCGATGTCCCGGTCGTGGGTGATGACCGCGATGGTGGACCCCTCGCCGTTCAGAGTGGTCAGCAGTTCGAGCACGGCCTGGCCGTTGGCGGTGTCGAGGGCCCCGGTCGGCTCGTCGGCGAGGATCAGCGCGGGCTCGTTGACCAGGGCCCGGGCGATGGCGACCCGTTGCCGCTCGCCGCCGGAGAGCTGGTGTGGCAGGTGCCCGACCCGGTGGGCCAGGCCCACGCGCGCCAGTGCCTCCAGCGCCAGCGGACGACGCCTGCGGTGCGGCACCCCGGCGTAGAGCAGTCCGGTCGCCACGTTCTCGGCGGCGCTGAGCCCGTCGGTGAGGTGGAACTGCTGGAAGACGAAACCAAGCAGCCGTCCGCGCAGCGCGGACAGCAGGCGGTCGGACAGGGTGGAGACGTTCTGCCCGCCGATCTCCACGGTGCCGCTGGTGGGCAGATCGAGCGTGCCCATGATGTTCAGCAGCGTGGACTTGCCCGATCCGGACGGGCCGAGGATGGCGAGCAGCTCGCCTTCCTCGATCACCAGCGAGACGTCGTCCAGTGCGGTGACCCCGCCCGGATACGTCTTGCTCGCCCGGTGGACCCGCAGGACGGGTGTGGCCGGCGCGGACCCCGTGCGCGTCGGCCGGAACCGCGCGTCGCGCGGGTCCGACGTGGACCCCGCGGGCATCGGCGGAACGGACGAGTCCGGCGCGGACCCCGTACGCGCCGGTTGAACCCGTGGAGCGGGCGAATCCGATGCGGAGCCCGGACGCGCCGGGCTCATGAGCTCGTCACCACTTTCAGGCCCGAAGTGATGCCGTCGCCGCTGACCTCCACCATTCCCCTGGCGAACATCCCGGTCTCCGCGGCGACCAGCCTGCCGTCGGTGAGCTGGAGTGCGTAGCCGCCCTCACGCAGGGCGAGCAGCGCGCCGACCGGTACGGCGAGCACGCCCCGCCGTACCCGGGAGGTGACGTTCACCTGGACCGCCGCGGAGTCCAGCGCCTTCACGTCCGTGCTCCGGTCCGGTGTGACCGTGACGTTCAGCTGCGGCGTACCGGACCCGCCCGGCGTCTCGTTGTCCCGCGTGTCCTTGCCGATCGCGGTGACCTTCCCGCTGATCTTCTTGTCGTCGGGGAGGACGACGGTCATCCGCGTGCCCCGGCGGATCGTGCCCACATCGGTGGCGTCCACCGGTACGGTCACCACCTTCCTCGTCGAGGTCACGGTCATCAGCTCCTCCGCGACCACGTCCCCGAGCTGCGCCTTCACCGAGCCGACGCGGACCGGCCCGGGAAGGACGACGACCTGGCCGACGTCCAGCGTGCCGGTCGGCTCCAGCCCGGAGTCCAGTTGCCACCGCTTGAGCGCCGCGCCGAGGGAGGCGGTGAAGACGTCTCCCGGCAGGAGGGGCTTGTCCCTGCCGGCAAGAGGCACCCGGGACGCGTCTGCCCCCGGAGCGGTTTTGGCCGTGGTGACAGCGGACGTCCGGGGCGGCGGAAGGCCGATGTCATAGCCGAGTGCTTTGAGGTTGTTCGCCACCACCGTCACGTCACGGCCCTGGACGCCCTCCTCACCCAGCTTGCGAAAGAGCGGCGTGTCACCGAAGAACGCCGTCACGGGCCGGTCGTCCACCCAGTACAGCGGCTTGCCCCTGAGCACCGCGGCGCCCGCCTTCGGCAGCCGGGTGACCAGTCCCTCCCCCACGCCCCGCAGGGGTCTCTCCGCGCCGAAGCCCAGGGAGCCGGGGAGCGTCCGGGTGTCCGACAGGTCGGTCTTGACCACGGAGGCGATCTCCACGTGGGGCTTGACGGTTCCCGCCGTCTCCGGTTTCCCCTCGTGACCGGCCAGCGCGACCGCGACCACCCCGGCCGCCGCGACGGCGATCAGCGCCACCGCTCCGGCGACGACCGGCTTCCACCTTCGCCCGCGCCCCCTCGCGTCCGCGGCTTCGCTACTCGCCACTGAAGTCCTCCAACCGGCGGCCCCCGCCGATGCCGGTCCCCACCACGGCGGCGCGTGGCAGGCGGATGCGTGGGCCGGGAACAGAGCTCGGGGATTTCGGCATGCCGACGAGGATTATCCGGAGATGTTAGGAACCTGTCAGGAACCCATGGTCGTCCCGTGATTCCGCCTCGGCCGACGGCCCGCTGGGCGGACAGTGGTGTCCAGGCCGACCTAAGCTCGGCGATATGTGCGCATATGTCCTAGTAGCGGAGGACGACCTGAAGCAGGCCGAGCTGGTCCGTCGCTATCTGGAAAGGGAGGGGCATTCGGTCGTCGCCGTACACGACGGACGCTCGGCGCTGGACGCCGTTCGCCGCCGGCTCCCCGACCTCCTCGTCCTCGACGTGATGATGCCCAGGGTCGACGGGCTGGACGTGTGCCGGATCCTGCGCGCCGAGTCGGACCTGCCGATGCTGATGCTGACCGCCCGGACCACCGAGGACGACCTGCTGCTCGGCCTCGACCTGGGCGCCGACGACTACATGACCAAGCCCTACAGCCCGCGCGAGCTGATGGCGCGCGTCCGCACTCTGCTCCGGCGGGCCCGTCCGGTCGTCACCGAGCCCGATCCGGTGCTGAGGGTCGGCGCGCTGGCGGTGGATCCCGGCCGTCACGAGGTCAGCGTGGACGGCAGGCACATCGAGTGCACTCCGGGCGAGTTCGAAATACTGGAGTTGCTGGCGACACAACCCGGCCGGGTGTTCTCCCGGGAGCAGATCCTCGGACATCTCCACGGCTTCGACCGCTACATCACCTCCCGGACCGTCGACGTGCACGTGATGAACCTGCGCAAGAAGATCGAGCCGGAGTCGCGCAGGCCCGCCCGGCTGGTCACCGTCTACGGGGTGGGCTACAAGCTGACCGCCCCCCGGGGCGAGGCCACCGGGGACGGTTCCGGCGGCCGGCAGGACACGCCTGATGCGCCGTGACGTGCCGCTACGCCGCAGCCTGCTCCTGAGGTTGCTGGCGGTCTCGGTGCTGGTGTCCGTCTGCTCCATCGTGGCGACCGCCTGGCTGACCGTACGGAGCACCACCGTGGCGATCCAGCAGGAACAGGGCCAGGCTCTCGCCGACGACGCCCGGATCTACGACGAGCTCCTCGGCTACGCGGCCGGCCACTCCACCTGGAAGGGCGCGGACAAGACGGTACGCCTGCTGGCGCAGCAGACCGGGCACCGGGTCACGCTGACCACCGAGGACCGCAGGCCGGTCCTCGACTCCGATTCGGGTCCGTCCTCGCTGCCCGCGAAGCCGACGGCGGTCATCGAGCCCCTGGCCGTCGACACCGCCCTGACCGCCGCCTCGTCGTCCGACCGCATCGATCCGCGTGCGGTCGGACCGTTCCGGCTTCCCCGCAAGGAGCGTGACGAGCTGCACACCGCGGCCCTGCGAACCGCCGCCTGCCTGCGCGACAACTTCAGAACCATCACCAAGATCGTCGATGGTCCCAGCGGGCGTCCGCGTGTCGAGACCCCCGCGCTCAACCCGGATTTCTCCACCACGAGATGCGCCAGTCCGGCCCTGGACGAACTGACGCCCACCGAGGTGAAGGCGCTCACCCGGCTCAACAAGCTCGTCAACGCCTGTCTCGCGCACCAGGCGGGGCCCATCGTGAAAGTCGGCCTGGACTTCACCTGGGGTGAGGTGACCACAGCGGTCACGGGCGACGATCGGACGGGCGGGCGCTCGACCACTCCCGCCAAGGGCAGCGAGGTGAGCGTTCCCATCTGCATCACCACCGGCCGGCACGAGCAACTCGCGCCCTACGTCGCCCCGACCGCGCTGCTCTTCGTCAGCAGCCGCGGCGGTGCCGCATCGACGATCTTCGACTTCTCGCCGGCCAACCAGGCGCGCATCGCCGGGGTCACGGCCCTGGTGCTGCTGATCACCATGACCGTCACCGTCCTGGCCGGCATCCGGCTGGTCAGGCCGCTGCGCGCACTGACCGGCGCGGCGCGCCGGATGGGAGAGGGAGACGTCACGGCCCGGGTCAAGGTCACGGGAGGGGACGAGATCGGCAGGCTGGCGACGGCCTTCAACGCCATGTCGGAGCGGCGCGAGCAACTGGAGGAACTGCGCAGGGCGATGGTCAGCGACGTCGCGCACGAGCTGCGCACCCCGCTCAGCAACATCCGCGGCTGGCTGGAGGCGGCCGAGGACGGAGTCGTCGCTCCGGACCGGACGCTGATGTCCTCGCTGCTGGAGGAGGCTCTGCTTCTCCAGCACGTCATCGACGACCTGCAGGACCTGGCGATGGCCGACGCCGGTGAGCTGAGGCTCCGCAGGGAGCGCGTCAACGCGGCCGACCTGCTCGCCCAGGTCGCCACCGCGCACGGGGGAAGCGCGGATACCGCGGGCGTCACACTGTCGACGCGCTCCGAAGGCGACCTGGAACTGCTCGCCGATCCGGTACGGCTGCGCCAGGCGGTGGGCAACCTGGTGTCCAACGCCGTACGGCACACTCCCGCCGGCGGCACGGTCGGCCTGAGCGCCCGCGGGGAGGGCGACCAGGTGGTGATCGACGTCGCCGACACCGGAGCCGGGATCGCCGCCGAGGATCTGCCGATGGTCTTCGAGCGGTTCTGGCGGGCGGAGAAGTCACGCAACCGGCAGACCGGGGGCAGCGGCCTCGGCCTCTCCATCGTCCGCAAGCTCGTGGAGGCGCACGGCGGCACCGTGTCCGCCACGAGTGTCGTCGGCGCGGGCTCGGTTTTCACCCTCCGGCTCCCCGTCTGAACGAGGCGCCTCCCTCCCCGGCGAAGACGCCGGCCTCAACCCTGCCGTAGCTCTCGGGTCTGCTTCCGTATGACGTCGTTGGCGCGGACGGCGAAATCGCGGACGATCGCCAGCTCCGCGTCGCTGTAGCTCTCGGCGAGATCCGCGTAGGCCCGGTTGATGTCCGCCAGGATTGCCTGCAGGTCACGGTAGGGACCTTCGCGTACCAGCTCGACGAGGACACGGCGCCGGTCGGCGCCGTCCCGGCGGCGGTGCACGTATCCCGCCCTCTCCAGGCGGTCCACGACCGAGGTGATGGCGCCGCCGCGCGTCAGCCCTATCCGTTCGGCGAGATCGTGAGGGGTCATGGACCCCTCCTTGTCGAGTACGGCCAGGCAGTTGAAGTCGGTCACGTTGATTCCGGCCCGGCCCGCGACGCCGACGTGAAACAGCGCCGACCACATGGCCGTCAGGCGCCCCTGATCGGATACGGCCGCGATCATCTCCGCTCGGCTTCCGGGTTCCGTTGACATGACGGCACAACCCTTCCTAATCTCTCTAAAATAGAGAGACTCTTAATTAGAGAAACTCTATTTTTGTACTGTCAGAGTAGTCGATCTCCCGGGAAGCAGCCGTGCTCGCATCCACTCCCCGAACCGGTCCACCCGCCTCGCCCCGGCGCTGGGCGGCGCTCGGCATCGTCCTGAGCGCCGCCTTCATGGACAACGTCGACGCGACCATCCTCAGCATCGCGCTGCCCCACATCCAGAACGACCTTGGCGCCGACCACACCACCGCCCAATGGAGCCTCGCCGGATACGTCCTGGCGTTCGCGTTACTACTGATCACCGGTGGACGTCTGGGTGACGCCTTCGGCCGCAGGCGCCTCTTCCTGATCGGTGTCGCCGGATTCACCGCCGCCTCCGTCGCGTGCGGCGCCGCCACGACGCCCGAAATGCTCATCGGCGGCCGCCTCGCACAGGGCGCGATGGCCGCTCTGATGGTGCCCCAGGTCATGTCGGTCATCGTCACCATGTTCGGCCCGGCTGAGCGAGCGTCGGCGTTCTCGCTGCTGGGTGCGGTTCTCAGCGTGGGCAGCGTCAGCGGGCCGCTGCTGGGTGGACTGCTGACCGAGTACGACGCGCTGGGGCTGGGCTGGCGCGCGATCTTCTACGTCAACGTTCCCATCGGGATCCTCGCTTTCGGCCTGGCCGTGTGGATCATGCCCGAGACCCGTTCCGACCGTCCGCTCCGGCTCGACCTGGTGGGAGTGGCCCTGGTGACGCCGGCCACGCTGGGGATCATGTACCCGCTTGTGCAGGGGCGTGCGGAGGGCTGGCCCACCTGGATGTTCGTCGCGATGGCCGCGGCGGTCGTACTCCTGATGCTGTTCGTCGCCCAGCAGCGGCGCCGCCACCGGCGGGACGGCTCCGCCCTGGTGCCGCCCACCCTGTTCCGGCAGAGGTCGTTCACGGTCGGGGTGGTCGTCGTGCTGCTGGTCTTCTCCGGTGTGACGTCGTTTTTCCTCGTGCTGACCTACCACCTGCAGTCCGGCCTGGGGTGGACGCCGCTACACACGGCACTGGTGACGCTGGCCTGGCCCGTCGGCATCACCGCGACCACTCATCTCGCGTTGCGCCACGGCGCGGCGCACGGTCGCCGGCTCATCGGCACGGGCGCGCTCATCATGGCCGCGGGCACCCTCGTCGTGATCGTCTCCACGCTGACCTCGGGGGCCGGCCTGACCTGGCCGCACGTCGCGGTCGCCGAACTGGTCATCGGTTTCGGCATGGGACTGTGCGTGCCGATCCTCACCACCGTGGTGCTCGGCGACGTTCCCGCCGACGACGCCGGTGCCGGTTCCGGCGTCGTCAACACCGGCATACAGCTCGGTACCGCCGTCGGAATAGCGATCGTCGGAGTTGTCTTCTTCGCTCTCGTCTCCACCGGGACCGGCGCCCCCGCGGACCGGTTCAGCTCGGCGACCGCGACGACGCTCTGGTACAACGCCGGCGTCTTCGCCCTGGCCGCACTGCTGAGTCCGCTGCTTCCCGCTTCCCGGAGATGACCTGGAAGGGGCGGGATCACCACAGCTGGAAGGAGCCCGATCGGCCCGCGGGTCGTGAGCCTCGCGGGCCTGGGCGTTCCGCCGGACGATCATAGGCCCGTGGCGCGGTCCTTCGCGCGGAGCCCGTTCAGTGCCGCCGCCGAGAGGGCGTCCGCCTCGGACACGCTGAGCGGCGCGTGGCCGCTGATCAGGCGGAAGATCAGCGGGCCGAAGAGGAGGTCGATCGCCGTCTCGACGTCGACCCCCGCGTCCACCTCACCCCGCTCGACCGCGCGCCGCCAGAGCCGGGCGCCGGCCTCCCTCCGGCCGGCCAGGAAGAGCTCCCGGAAGTATCGGGCCCCCTCGGGGTCGGTCACGCAGGCCGCGAGGAGTTGCGCGAAGATCGTCCCGGCCCGGCTGTGGTAGAAGTCGCTGACCTGGCGGACCTGCTCGGACAGGTCCTCCAGGGCGTCGCCGGTGTCCGGCAGCGGGACGGCGTCGCCCATCTCGACGCCGAACGCCTCGGCCGCGATGGCGATGCGGCTGGGCCAGTGCTTGTAGATGGTCGCCTTGCTGACGCCGGACCGCGTACTGATCGCGTCGATGGTCGCGGCGCACAGCCCGCCCTCGTTGAGCAGCTCACGGGTCGCCGTCAGCACGGACTGCTGGGCCCGGAGGCTGCGCGGCCGGGTGGGCCGGGCCGCCTTCGCCGGGGACGCCCAGTTCGCCTGGACAGGCAGTCCCGTCCATTCCGCCTGGTCCGGCAGAGGTCGATCCGGCTCGCCGTCACGCATCCTCGGCCCCGTTGCGGTAGTTCGTCGAGACCGAGGCCTCGCGCCACATGTCCAGCTCGTACTGGACGAACTGGATTTTGGCCTCGACCCGGGAGACCGCGTCCGCCCCGAGCTGGATGCGCAGCGGGGGCTCGGGAACCGAGGCCAGGTTGACGATCACCGACGCCGCCCTGGCGGGATCGCCCGGCTGCGTGTGGTTGCGCTCGCTCACGGTGTCGCGTATCGCGCCCGCCGTCTTGGCGTAGTCGTCGATGACGTCCTCCGCGGCACGCAGGCTGGAATCGTCCAGGAAATCGGTCCTGAAGGCTCCGGGCTCCACGACGGTGACCGACACGCCCAGGGGGGCGAGCTCGATCCGCATGGACTCCGACAGGCCCTCGATCGCGAACTTGGTCGCGCCGTAGATGCCCATGCCCGGTCCTCCCTGTGTGAAGCCGCCGACGGAGCCGATGTTGATGACGTGTCCCGAACGCTGCCCGCGCAGCACCGGCAACACGGCCCGGTTCACGTTCAGCAGCCCGAAGACGTTGACGTCGAAGACCGCGCGGACCGCGGAGTCGGACGCCTCCTCGACGGCTCCGAGCAGGCCGCGCCCCGCGTTGTTGACCAGCACGTCGATCCTGCCGAAGCGCTTCACGGCCTGCGTCACGGCCTCGTGGGCCTGGCGCTCGTCGGTGACGTCCAACGTGACGACGAGGAGTTCGCCCCCCGCGTCCTGGAACTCCTTCCTGGCCGCCTCGGCGTCGCGTACCGCGGCGACGACCTGCCGGCCACGCGAGAGTGCCTCTCGGACGATCTCCGCACCAAGCCCTCGCGAGGCTCCGGTGACGAACCAGACGCTCATCTCTTCTCTCCTTTCGGGGCGGGCCGGGGGCTTGAACTCGTCGCCGGTGCGGGTGGCCCGGATCGATCCGGACCACCCGGGTCGGACCTCGGACTTCCAGGTCCCCGGGTCGGGGCCTTGGCTCCGCCGGTTCAGACCTCCCGGGTCAGGGTCTCGAACTCCTCGTCGCTGAGCTCGATGAGCGCGGCGGCCATGTTGTCCTCCAGGTGCGAGACCGTGGAGGTACCGGGGATGGGCAGCATCACGGGCGAGCGCCTGAGCAGCCACGCCAGCGCGAGCTGCGACGGCGTGGCGCCGTGCCTCTTGGAGAACGTCTCAAGCGGGCTGCCCTCCTTCGCCAGCTTTCCGGTGGCGAGCGGGGCCCAAGGGATGAAGGCGATGCCGTTCTCCTCGGAGTACTTCAGCAGCGGCTCCGCGTCGCGCTTCGCGAGGTTGTAGAGGTTCTGCACCGAGACGATGGTCGCGAACTCGCTCGCCCGCTCGACGTCCTCGACGCTGACCTCGCTGAGGCCGATGTGCCGGATCTTGCCCTCCTGCTGCAGGAGGGCGAGCTCCCCGATCTGGTCGGCGAGCGGCACCTGCGAGTCGATGCGGTGCAGCTGGAGCAGGTCGATCCGGTCGACGCCGAGGTGGCGCAGGCTCAGCATGACCTGCTGCCGCAGGTATTCCGGGCGGCCGACCACCCGCCAGTCACCGGGGCCCGAACGGGTGAACCCCGCCTTGGTCGCGATGATCAGATCATCGGCATAGGGGTGCAGCGCCTTCTTGATCAGCATGTCGGCCACGAACGGGCCGTACGCGTCGGCGGTGTCGATGAAGTTCACACCGAGCTCGACGGCGCGGCGGAGCACGCGGACCGCCTCATCCGGGTCGCGCGGGTCTCCCCATACCCCCGTGCCGGTCAACTGCATGGCCCCGTAACCCAGGCGGTTGACGCGAAGGTCGCCTCCGATGGCGAAAGATCCCGAGGCGTCTGCCGGACGAACAGTAGTGGTCATTGTCTCCCCTAAAGACGAACTGAACGTTCAGTTCACTATAAGACTTCAGGTGGCGGCGGGAAAAATCCCCCCCGGATTCGACCGACCGCCGAGGGCCGCCGGGCCGCCCGACCCCGGACCCGGCCTTCCCACAGCGCCTGCGAGGACCCGCCCACGGTTCGGACACGACTCCCGGTGCGTCCCGTTCGGGCGTTCCGGCCCTGTCCGGTGGCCTGCCGCGTTCAGCGGGCCCGGTAACAGCGCAGCCACATGGTGACGCCGTCGTCGACGATCGCGGCGACCTCCGCGTCGGAGAGCTCACACAGCCCGTACCGGGACCGGTCGATCGCCTCGTTGAGCACCAGCACGATGAGCTGGCGGACCGCCAGGTCCAGATTGTCCACGTCAAGGACACCGAGCCGGACCTGCTGCTCCACCTCTTGCCTGATGGAGAGTTCGAAGGCGGGTCGCGCCTGCGTCCACTTCTCCATCAGCTCGGGCTGGCGCATCTGCTCGATGACGACGAGACGGCGGAACGCGGCGACGTCCCCGCCCAGGTTCAGGCGCACCATCAGGCGGAAGACCGTACGAAGATCCTGGTCGATGTCGCCCGTGTCCTCGAACTTCTCGGCGAACACGGCCTCCGAGTCCTCGACCACACCCTGCTGGACCATCTGGACGACGGCCGCGAACAGCTGTTCCTTGCCCTCGAAGTGGTTGTAGATCGTCTGCTTCGACACCCCGGCCTCCGCGGCGATCACCTCGATGCTCGTGTCGGCGTAGCCGTGCCGCAGGAACACCCGTTTCGCGGCGTCGACGATCAAATGCCGCTTCGCCGGACGGCCGGGGCGACGAGCGACCGCTTGACTTTCTGGACCCATGAGTCTAAGAATACAGAATATTAATTAGAATAAGCAGTCCAAGTATTCAGAGGAGCTCGGACACGCCCCCCATCCGGGCTGTCCCAGCGGCGGGAGCCACTCCGCCCGCACCACCCTCGGTACCTGGTCCTGTTCGCCATGCCCTCATCCGAACGGAACGAGCGAGGAGAGTCATGACCACCACCGATGTCGTCATCGTCGGCGGCGGCCCCAACGGGCTGCTGATGGCGTGTGAGCTCGCGTTGTCAGGCGTGCGCCCCGTCGTGCTGGAGCGCCTGCCGGAACGGGACGCGTCGCCCAAGGCCAACGGCCTGGTCGGCCGCGTCGTGCAGGTGCTGGACTATCGCGGTCTGTACGAACGGTTCAGCCGGAGCACGAAGCCACCGACGCCGAGCCCCTACTTCCAGTTCGGGGCCCTGACCCTGGACATGTCCGCGTGGAGCGGCAACTCGCTGTACACGCTCCCCATCCCGCAGCACCGCATGGAGGAGCTGCTCGAACAGCGCGCGCACGAGCTGGGTGTGGAGATCCGGCGCGGGCACGAGGTGACCGCGCTGAACCAGGACGCGGAAGGCGTCACCGTCGACGTGCGGGGACCGGACGGCTCCTACCGGCTGGCCGCCGGATTCCTGGTCGGTGCCGACGGCGGGCGCAGCACCGTCCGGAAGCGGGCCGGCATCGAGTTTCCCGGGATCACCGACGACGGTTTCATCGCGCGTAGCGGGCAGGTCACGATTCATCCGCCGGTGGCCGTCCCGGGTACCGGCGAGCTGGAGGTGCCCGGAATGGGACGGCTCCGGCCTGCGACCTTCACCCGCACGGAGAACGGAGTCTTCGCCTACGGGATGTTCCAGCCCGGGGTCTACAGGGTCGCCGTCCATGAGTGGGATCGGCCTCCGGCCGAGAGCCGCGCGCCCGCCACGATCGAAGACCTGCGCGAGGCCGTCAGCCGGGTCCTCGGCACCGACATACCGATGAGCGAACCGCCGACCGGTCAGGGTCCCCCACCGGTGAGGGACACGAACGGTGTCAATTCACGGCTGGCCGACCGGTATCGGCAGGGGCGCGTGTTCCTGGTCGGCGACGCCGCACATGTCCAGTCCGGGGTGGGAGGCCCGGGGCTGAACCTGGGTCTTCAGGACGTGATCAACCTGGCGTGGAAGCTGGCGGCCGTCGTCGACGGCTGGGCGCCGGAAGACCTGCTGGACACCTACCAGAGCGAGCGGCGCCCCGCCGCGGAGCGGGTGATCATGCACAGTCGTGCGCAGACCGCCCTGCTGTCACCCGGCCCGAACATCACCGCGCTGCGGGAGGTGTTCACCGAGCTGCTGGATGATCAGACCAACGTGCGGCGCATCTCGAACCTCATGTCCGGAGCGGACGTTCGCTACGACATGCGCCCCGACGGCCCCGCGCATCCGCTCACCGGTGGCTGGATGCCGGATCTCGTCCTGAGCACCGCGAACGGGCCGGCCAGGGTCGCCGGCCTCATGCACGCGGTCAGGCCGATCCTGCTGAACCTGGCCGACCGGGCCGATCTGGTGGAAGCGGCCTCCGGCTGGACGGACCGCGTGGACGTGGTCACCGCGACAAGCGTCGACCGCCCCGCGGACGCGGTACTGATCCGCCCGGACGGGTACGTCGCGTGGGCCGCCGCCCCGGGCGCACCGGGTGGGGCGGACGCGCTGCGGCACGCCCTGCGTACCTGGTTCGGCCTGCCGACGAGTCTCCGAGACTCTTCCGTACGGCTCGCGTCCCGTCACCCGCGTGACGCGAGCCGTACGGAGGGGATCAGCGGGTGAAGGTCAGATCCGCCAGGCGCGAGGCGCCCCTGAAGACCAGGTAGAGGTCATGCCTGCCGCCGGCTCCGGTGACCGGGGCGGTGGCCGTGGCCCACCGGTGGACGCCGCCGGTGGCGGTCACCGGGACCGTGGCGACGAGTTTGCCGGTCGGGGAGCCGAGGCGGACGTCGACGGAGGAGGAGGCGGTCGCGGCCACGCCCACCCTGAGGCCGGTCACGCCCTTGCCGAGGTCCACGTCCTCGAACGCGATCCACTCCCCCGCGGAGGCCTCCACCGCGTCCCCGCGGACCTTGGTCTCGTCGACCAGCTCGGCGCCCGAGTGGTCGTCGAAGTCGGCCGCCCGGGTGAGCCTGGTCAGGTCCCGGCTGGGGATCCGCTCGCCGTTCACCCGCACGGTGGCGCGCTGGCGGATCCGGTCCGACGACGAGCCGACCAGGATGTCGTGGGTGGACGGCTCCACCGCGAAGCGGCCCCGGGTCACGTCCCACAGGGCCAGGTCCGCGGTCCTGAGCGAGAGCCGCACGACCTTCGACTCGCCCGGCGCCAGGTGCACCCGCTGGAAGCCGCGAAGCTGCTTGACCGGCTGCTTCACCCGTGAGGTGTGCTGGTGGGTGTAGAGCTGGACGACCTCGTCGCCCGCCACGGAGCCGGTGTTGGTCACGCGGACGCTCACCTCGTAACCGTCGTCCTTCGCGACGGCCTTCAGCCCCTGGTAGCCGAAAGTGGTGTAGCTCAGGCCGTGGCCGAAGGCGTAGAGCGGGCTGTCCTTGGCGTACAGGTAGGTCGAGTCGTTCTTGATGATGTCGTAGTCGAGGATGTCGGGCAGCTCCGTGGTGCCCCTGGGCCACGTCTGGGTGAGACGGCCGGCCGGGTTGACGTCGCCGTACAGGACGTCGGCCAGGGCGTGGCCGGTCTCGGCTCCGGCGTGGGTGGTCCACAGGATCGCCGGGACCTTGTCCTGAAGGCGGTCGATGGTCGTCGGGTAGCTGTTCTCCAGCACCACGACGGTGTTCGGGTTGGCCTTGCGGACCGCCTCGACCAGTGCCTCCTGGCCTTCGGCGAGGTCCAGGTCCGTCCGGTCGTGGGCCTCGCGGCCGTTGATGAACGGCATGCTGCCGACCACGACCACCGCCACGTCCGCGCTCCTCGCCGCCGCGACGGCCTCGCCGATCCCGCTGCGTACGGTCTCCTTGGTGAAGCGGGTGGCGGCGGCGGCCGTCGTCAGGCCGAGCGTGCCGTCGGCCGCCGCCCTGACGTAGGTGTCCGGGCCGAACCAGGACTCGGCGGTCTCGTATCCGGCGTACCTCAGGAGCGTCGTGCCGTCGGCCTGCGCCTCCAGCTTGAACTGCTCCTGCACGAACCAGCCGGTGGGCTGGTCCTGGTTGTTGACCAGGGTGGACCAGTTGGCGCGGCTGACGTACTTGCCGTTGGCGACGCTGCGCAGGGTGACGACGCCCCGGCCCCAGTCGAAGACGTCGAACTGCTCGGTCGCGCCCGCCGTGGTCGCCGACAGCGTGAGGTCGGCGCCCGCGCCGACGCCCGCGGTGAGGTATCTCCCGTCGGCCTTGAGGGCGATCCGGTCGACGCCCTCGGTGTCGACGGTGGCGGCCCGCTCCTTGATGCCGTCGAGCGGGGTGATCCGGTAGGGCAGCCTGCCCGAGTACCAGTCGGTGTAGAGGGTCTTGGCCAGCGGCCCCACCACCGCGACCTTCTTCGACGGTTTGAGGGGCAGGGTCCCGTTCGCGTTCTTGAGCAGCACCGCCGCCTCGGCCGCGGCCTGCCGGGCGAGCCTCTGGTGCGCGGGGGCGTTGACCACGGCCTTGGTGATCTTCCCGTACGGCCCGCCGTCCGGGTCGAACTCACCCAGCCGGAACCGGATGCTCAGGATGTTCCGGATGGCCCCGTCGACGTCGGCCGGGGTGAGAAGGCCCTGCGACAGCGCCGCGTTGACCGAGTTTCTCGTCGGGGCGCCGTTGGTGTCGTCCACCGTGAAGCTCTCCACGCCCGCCTTGACCATCGCGGCGGCGGCCTCCGCCGGGGTGGCGTAGTAGGCCTGCGAGCCGGTCAGATTGTTGGGGCCTCCGGCGTCGGAGACGTTGAACAGGGGCCTGTCGGTCCAGGTCCTGACGGAGGCGTTGAGGTCGGTGACCGTCGCGGGCCGCCCGTTGATCAGGTTGTAGGCCGTCATGACGCCGGTGGCCGCGTCGGCCGAGACGGCGGCCTTGAAAGCCGGGACGTCGTACTCGTTGAGGACGCGCGGGCGCAGGCTGGAGGAGGTGGTGTCCCTGCGGACCTCGTTGTTGTTGGCCAGGAAGTGCTTGAGCACCGGGGCCGCCCTGAGACGGTCGGGGTCGTCGCCCTGGATTCCCGAGCCGTACGCCGTGGAGATCGCCCCGGTGAGCAGCGGGTCCTCGGAGTAGCCCTCCTCGTTGCGGCCCCAGCGCGGGTCGCGGAGCAGGTTGACCACCGGTGCCCACAGCTGCAGGCCCCAGACGCGGGGGTTCTCGGCGTGGTAGCCCCGGGCCTCGTCGCCGACGACGGAGCCGACCCGCTTGACCAGGTCCGGGTCCCAGGTGCTGGCCAGGCCCACGGCCTGGGGGAACACGGTTCCCTCCGCCGTCACGACGGCGCCGCCGTTGTCGACGTCGGTGGACCAGGCGACGCCGTGCAGCGCCTCCGTCCCGGTCTTGAACAGGCCGATGCCCAGCCGGTCCACCGCGGGCTGGTACTGGTGAAGCCAGGAGACCTTCTCCGCCAGGGTCAACCGGCCGAGCAGGTCGTCGATCCGCTGGTTCAGCGGCAGTGCGGGATCTCGGAAGGGATACTCGTAGGCCGCCTGGGCGGGAGCCGTGGTCAGGGCCAGGGTCAGGGCCAGTACGGCCGCCGCCGCCGGTGACGGGCGAAAGGACATTGCGCCTCCAAGGTCAGGGAGTCGAAGCGCTTCAGGTTCGGGACGCCATCCGCCCCCGAGCGGCGGGTGAGGTCATGGGAGGTCGCCCGCGGGCCGCGTCGCCCGCGACGACGGGGATCACTTGATCGCACCGACGGTCACGCCACGCGTGAGGGTCCGCTGGAAGATCAGGAAGAAGACGACGGCCGGGAGGATGCCGAGCAGCGCCGAGGCACTCGACATCGTGGCGTCCATCATCTTGTCCCCCTGGAGGACCCCCAGCGCGACCGGCACGGTCTGGTTGTCGTTGGAGATGAGGAAGACGAGGGGCAGGAAGAACTCGTTCCAGGTCCAGATGAAGAAGAAGACGAGCAGGACGCTCAGCGTCGGCCTGCTGATCGGCACCACCACCTGCCACAGCGCCCGCCACCTGCCCGCCCCGTCGAGGGCCGCCGCCTCCAGGATCTCGGGCGGGAACCGGCTGAGCACCGAGGAGAGCAGGTAGGTCCCGAAGGCACTCTGGATCACCGTGAAGATGATGATCACCCCGAGCCGGGTGTCGTAGAGGCCGACCTGCTTCGACAGGTAGTACAGGGGATAGACCAGCGCCTCCTGCGGCAGCGTGTTGGCCATCAGGAACGCGACCAGGATCCACACCCGGCCGCGCACCCGGCCGATGCCGAGCGCGTAGGCGTTGAGCACCGACAGGACCACCGCGAGCACGGCGACCGAACCGCTGATCAGCAGGCTGTTCCAGAGCTTGCCGCCGAAGTCCACCCTGTTCCAGAACCGGACGATCCCGTCGAGGTAGAGCTCCCCGGGCAGGCTCAGCGGCCCTCCCGAGGAGTAGTCCGCCGGGGACTTCACCGCGTTGAGCGTGACGACGACGAACGGCACCAGCATCACGACGGCCAGCACGACCAGCGAGACCAGGACGGAGTATTTCCGGATCATGATTCCCTGTCCTGAATCCGCAGGAAGAAGACCGTCACCATGATGATCAAGAGGGTGAGCACGGTGGCGATCGCCGAGCCGTAGCCGACGTTGGCCTTCTCGAAGAAGTTCTGGTAGCTGAAGTAGGACGGCACGAGCGTGGCCCCGCCGGGGCCGCCCCGGGTCAGGACGAAGATCGGCCCGAAGACCTTCAGCGCGGCGATCGTGCAGGTCAGCAGGACCACGTAGATCTCCGGCCGGATCTGCGTGATCGTGATGTGCCAGAACCGCCGCCACCATGACGCGCCGTCCGTCTCGGCCGCCTCGTACAGGGCGGGGTCGACCCGCTGCAGCCCGGCCATGAAGATCACGACCGGGTAGCCGATCTGGAACCACACCATGATCGCCATGACGCTCGGCAGCGCCCAGGAGGGATCGCCGAGCCAGTTCCTCGGCTCCATCCCCAGCAGCCCGAGCAGCTCGTTGAGCGCCCCGAACCGCGGATGCATGATCCAGCCCCAGACGATCCCGGCGACCGCGACCGGCAGGACCTGCGGCAGGTAGTAGGCCGCCCGCAGCGCGCCGGCCGTACGGGGGCCGAACTTCTTGCCCACGTGGTCGAACAGGGTCGCCGCCAGGACCAGCCCGATGATCGTCGGGATGATCGCCATCGCCACGATCAGCGCGACGTTGTTGCGGAAGGAGGCCCAGAACCGCTCGTCGGCGAGGAGCCGCGTGTAGTTGTCCAGGCCGATCCACTTCGGCGCGCCGATCCCCTGCCACCGGGTGAACCCGATCCCGACGTTCATCAGGAACGGCACGACGACGACCGCCGTGAAGAGCAGGGCGCTCGGCAGGAGGAAAACCCAGTACCCACCCCTGCGGGACCTCTTCATGCGAGGGCCTCTCCGTGTGTTCTCCGCGTACGGTCCGTGCCGCGCCGCCGCGGCACGGACCTCGACAATGGGGCGGTCGCCGTCGTCCGATCGGTCGCCGACGTTCGTCCGGCCGCTCGGCCGGTCACCGACGCTCGGCCGGTCACCGGCGTGCGGTCAGTTGCCGATGTCGGCGAGGTTCTCGTTGTACGGCCCGGCGATCTCGTCCAGGACCTGGTCGGGCGTCTTGGTGCCGTTGATGAGGTTCTGCACGCCCGAGACCAGCACGTCGTAGTAGCCGGGGGCCGGCCAGTCCGGGTAGAACGCCAGCCCGTCGGAGGTCGAGAGCCTGTTGAAGTTCTCGATCAGTTCCTTGCTCTTCGGGTCGGTGATCGCGGCCGGGTCGGCCGCCACCGGGATGCCGCCGGAGTTGCCGAGCAGGTTCTGGATGTCCTTCCTCATCGTGATGTCGATGAAGTCGTAGGCGAGGTCCTTGTTCTTGGCGTTCTCGGGGACGACCCAGATGTTTCCGCTGGACCCGGCGCTCATCGTGTTGCCCGGCCAGAGGAAGGAGCCCCACTCGAAGTCCTTGATCTCGGTGGCGAACCGGCCGTACCACCAGCTGCCCGACACCAGGATCGGATACTTCCCGCCGATGAAGGACACGCCCATGTCCTCGGCCTTGATCGCGGCGGAGTCCTTGCCGATGTAGCCCTTCTTGACCCAGTCGGCGAAGGTGTCGGCCGCGTACGTGAACTCCGGTCCCTTGAAGTCGACCTTGCCTTTGTAGAGCTGCAGCGCGTCCACCCACGGCCGCTGCGCCTTGCTCAGCGCGAGCTGGTAGAGGAGCTGCTGCGCCTGGTACTCGGCGCCGCCGACGGCGAGGGGCGTGGTCCCTGCCTTCGCGAACGTCTCCATCGCGGCGGTGAACTCGTCGAAGGTCGTGGGCACCTCGATGCCCTCCTTCTCGAACAGGTCCTTGTTGTAGTAGACCAGCACGTACTCGGCGTAGTTCGGGATGCCGAACCACTTGCCGGCGCCCATCACTCCGCGCTCGTCATACTTCGCGGTGGTCTGCAGCGAGGGGCTGAGCAGCTTGTCCCAGCCGCGTTTGGTCACCTCGGGTGAGAGGTCGGTCAGCAGGCCCTGCTTGGACAGCAGCCCGGCGGTGGCGTTGCCCTTGTTGTACTCCATCACGTCGGGGGCCTCGTCGGAGTTGAGGATCATGCCCGCCGACTGGCGGATCTGCTCGAACGCCTTCTCCTCCAGCTTGACCGTCACCCCGGGGTGCGAGGCCTCGAACTGCTTGATCGATTCGGCCCAGGCCTTGCCCATCGCGCTGTCGGCGCCCTCGTAGTGCCAGAGCTTCAGAACGCGGGGGCCCGCGGCGGCCGGCTGGTCCGGCGTCTGCTCGGCGCCGCCGCACGCGGCCAGCGCCAGCAGCACGGCCGCGACGACCGCGCCTGTCCTTACCTTGAACATGGTTTCTCCTAGATGGTGGTGATGACGACCGGGACGCCGGCCCCCACCAGCTCGACCCCCGCGATCCGCGCGCTCCCCGACACGGTCACCGTCAGCCCGCCCGCCTCCCGGGCCGCGGTGATCGTGGTGTCTCCTTCGAGGTCGGAGACGGTGGTACGGCTCTCGCCCACGCCGTAGGCGACCAGGGTGATCTCTCCGAACGACCCGTCCCCGACGGCCTCGCCCGGATCGGCGAGGACCGGGATGAGCGCGCCGTGCCGTACGAACAGCGGGATCCGGTCCAGCGGCGTGGAGACCGTGACGTGACGGCCGCCCGTCAGGACCTCTCCCGTCCAGTGGTCCACCCACTCGCCCGCGGGCAGGTAGACCTTCCGCACTCCCTCGGGGGAGGTCATCGGCGCCACCAGCAGGTCGCGGCCGAGGAGGTACTCCAGGTCGGCCTGCCAGGCCACCGGGTCGTCGGGGTGGTCCACGCAGAGCGCCCGCATCATCGGCGCCCCGGTCCTGGCGGCCTCGACCGCCGCCGTGTAGATGTACGGCATGAACCGGTAGCGCAGCTTCAGCGCCTCCACCGCCTGGGCCTCGACCTCGGGAAACTCCCACGGCTCCCGGCTGGTGGTGCCGTGCAGCCGCAGCAGGGGGGAGAAGGCTCCGAACTGGGTCCAGCGGACGTACAGGTCGTCGGTCGGGCGTCCGGTGAACCCGCCCGCGTCGTGGCTCCAGAACGGGATGCCGGACAGCCCGTGCGCCAGCCCGCCGCGCAGCGTGCTGCCCATCGCCGGGTAGCTCGTGTAGGTGTCGCCGCTCCACTGCGCCGCGTGCCGCTGGCCGCCCAGGAACGACGAGCGCGCCCAGACCATGCCGTGCCCGGCGATCTCCCTGGTCGCCTCGGAGACGGCGTCGTTGAACAACAGCGCGTAGACGTTGTGCAGGTCGGTGCCGCTCATGCCGTTGAACGCCACCGCGTCGTGCGGCACGCCCTCGGCGAAGTCGGTCTTGAAGACCTGCACGCCCTGGCGGAGCAGCGGCCGGAGCAGGTCCTTGAACCACTCGACGGCGGCGGGGTTGGTGAAGTCGACGATGCCGCAGGCGGGGTAGGAGCCGTGCCAGCAGTCGGCCACGTAGACCTCGCCATCCGGCTTTTTAAGGAAATATCCGTCTTCTGCGGCCTGCGGGAACACCGGGCTGAGGTGAGAGACGTACGGGTTCATCCAGAGGCAGACCTTGAAGCCCATCCCGTCCAGCTCGGCCAGCATGGTCTCCGGATCGGGGAAGTTGGCCGCGTCCCACCGCAGGTCGGACCAGTGCCCGTCCGTCTGCCAGTAGGTGTCCAGGTGCAGCACGTCGCACGGGATCCCGCGCTCCCGGATCCTGCGGGCCCTGGCCATCACCCGCTCCTGGGTGTCGACGAAGAACCCCGAGGAGATCCAGGTGCCGAACGCCCACTTGGGCGGGAGCATCGGGCGGCAGGTCAGCAGGTCGAACCGGTCGAGCACCTCGGGCGGGGTGGGACCGGCGATCACGTAGTAGTCGATCAGGTCGTCGGGGACCACGATCTGCACGCAGCTGTGCGTGGACTGGCAGACGTCGAACTCCACCGGCGCCCCGCTGTCGACCATCACGCCGTAACCCCGGCTGGAGAGGTAGAACGGCACGTTCTTGTACGCCCGCTGCGACTCGGCGCCGAACGCGTCGAAGTTCCACATGACCGGCCGCTGCCCGCGCTTGTCCAGCGGGGTGAACGACTCGCCGAAGCCGGTGAACGCCTCGTCGGCGGCGGCGGCGAAGCTCTCGTGGTAACCGACCACCGCGCCGTCGGAGCTGGACCGGCCGAACGGCAGGGTGCGCAGGCGCCCGCTGATGTCGGTGTGACCCCGGTCCTGCTCCAGCAGGAGCGCCCCGCTCGCGTCGGTGAACCTCAGGTTCCACGGCGCCAAGGTGATCTCCGCGCGGAGCGAGCCCGCGTCGATCAGGATCGTCCCGTCGCCGCTCTCCACCCGTGCCCCGGCGAACTCACCCGGCGTGACCATGGAGATCGCGGCGGCCGACCGGGTCCGCGCGTCCGCGTCCTGCCCGAGCCGTACCCGGATCGCCCCCTCGCCCGCCACGCCCACCTGGACCAGAAGCGTCTCCTCGGAGGAGGTCACGGCCTTCAGGATCACTCCGGTCGCGTCGGCGGCCACCGGCTCCGCCGCGGTCAGCGCCGACAGACCCGTCTCCCCGTGCGAGCGGACGGGCAGCTCCGGCGGATCGGCGACGAAGTACTCATGCGCGATCAATGGGGGGCGGTAGGGCATGGAGACTCCAGCGCTTCAGGCTTCCGGTTGCTGAGTTAGTTTTACGTCCAAACGAACAAACGTCAATGGAGTCGGCCCGCAGGACCGAGGACGGAAGCATGGCTGGGCAGTGGAAAGCCCCGGCCCTCAGATGGAGGAGCCGGGGCCGGGGTTCTCGGCGACGCGTCCCTTACGCTTCGGCGTCCGGTTGGGCACAGCGGAGGATCGCCGCGACGGACCGGTCCACGTCGCCCTGGTCGGTCGACCAGTTCGACACCGATATCCGCATCGCGGCCCGGCCCTGCCACGTCGTGCCGTTCGTCCAGCAGGTTCCGTCCCGCCGCACCCGCTCGATCACCGCGCGGGTGTGGCCGTCGTGGTCGCCGTCCGCGGCGCGGAAGCGCACCAGCACCTGGTTGAGGACCACGTCGTTGAGTATCTCGACCCCGTCGTGGGCGGCCAGCTGCTCGGCGAACGAACCGGCCAGCGTGCAGCAGCGCTCGACCAGCTCGGCGACGCCGGTGCGGCCGAGCGCCCGAATGGCCGCGTAGACGGGGAAGCCGCGGGCACGGCGGGAGAACTCGGGGGTGTGGTCGAGCGCGTCGCGTTCCCCCTCGGCTCCGTGGATGAGATAGCCGGCCCGTACCCCCATCGCGGCCCGGTGCGCCCGCGGATGGGCGCAGAAGACGAAGCCGGAGTCGTAGGGCACGTTCAGCCATTTGTGCCCGTCGGTGGCCCACGAGTCGGCCCGCTCCACCCCTGCCGTCAGATGCCGCAGCCGCGGACTGGCCGCGGCCCACAGCCCGAACGCGCCGTCGACGTGCACCCACGCCCCGGCCTCGTGCGCGACGGCGCAGATGTCTCCCACGGGATCGAAGGCGCCCGTGTTGACGCCGCCGACCTGGGCGCAGACGATCGCCGGACGATCGCTCCCGGCCAGTGCGTCCGCCAGCGCGTGCGGGAGCATCCGTCCCTGGTCATCCGTGTCGACCGAGGTGATCGTCGCACTGCCCAGGCCGAGGAAGCGCGCGGCGCGGTCGACGGTGTCATGCCGTTGCCGGCCGGCCAGCACACGCAGGCGGGGCGCCCCGGCCAGCCCCTCGGCCTCGACGTCCCACCCCTGCCGGCGCAGCATCTCGTGCCGGGCGGCGGCCAGTGCCGTGAAGTTGGCCATCTGTCCGCCGGTGACGAACCCCGCCGACGCGTGGGCGGGAAGCCCGAGCAGTTGTATCAGCCACTTCCCCGCCACCTCCTCCACCATCGAGGCGGCAGGCGCGAGCGCGAACAGGCAGGCGTTCTGGTCCCAGACGGTGGTGAGCCAGTCCGCCGCCAGCGCCGCCGGATTCGCTCCGCCGACCACGAACCCGAAGAAGCGACCGCTCTGCGTACCCACCAGACCGGACTCGGCCGCCGCGGCCAGCCCGGCGATGACCTCGCGCGGGTCCGCGGGCGCTTCGGGCAGCGGCCCGTCGAGCGCCGCCCGCAGGTCCGGCGCGCTCGTCACGCTGCCCACCGGCCGATCGGGCAGAGCTGTCAGGTAGGCCAGCGATCTCTCATACGCCTCGGCCAGCGGTGCGGCCCAGTCCGGCTTTTCCACCACGTCCTCCTCGCTCGCCACGGGACGGACTCCGGTGCCCGCGGCACTGTCTTCCGGCAGGTGTGCATCTTCGCGCGGTCCGGGGTCCGTACGGCGGTGCACACGCCCGACCGGGGCGACGGCCTGATCCCGCCTCCGGCCGGTGACGAGCGAGGCGTGCCCTTCAAGAGGGCTACCGGGTCGAGAGGCCGCCGGTCAAGGGCCGAGGGACCGCCGGCTGAGAGGGTCGCCTGTTGAGAGGGCCACCGTTTGAGAGCCGCCGGTTTGAGCGGGGCGCCGTTTGAGAGAGCCACCGTTTGAGAGAGCCACCGTTTGAGAGGGTCGCCGGCCGTCGCGACGGCCGGCGGACCGCACGGGTCAGGCCGTGGCTCCCCCGTCGACGGGCAGGTCGGCCCCGACGACGAAGCCCGCCTCGGGCGAGGCCAGGTACAGCACCGCCGCGGCGATCTCTTCGAGGCTGCCGACACGACCGGCCGGCAACTGCTCCCGCATCCGGGCGTCACGGTCGGCCCCGGTCTCGCCCTGCCGGTAGGACATCGGCGTGTCCGACGGTCCGGGGCTGACGGCGTTGATCCGGATTCCGTCGCGGATGTGGTCCAGCGCGGCGTTGCGGGTCAGCGCGCTCACCGCGGCCTTCGTCGCGACGTACGCCCCCAGTCCCGCGAGCCGCATGTGAGCGCCGAGGGTCGAGGAGACGTTGACGATGGCGCCGCCGCCGTTGCCCCGCATGTGGGCGATCTCGTGCTTCATCGACAGCAGGGTGCCGGTGAGGTTGACCGAGACGAGCGTGGACCACTGGTCCTCGTCGACGTCGCCCACGGGGCCGAACGCGGTGATGACGCCGGCGTTGTTCACCGCGACGTCGAGGCCGCCGTAGGTGTCCACGGTCCGTGCCACGAGCGCCGCGACCTCCTCGGACCGGGTGATGTCCGCGGTGATCGCCGTGGCGCGTCCGCCCTCGGACTCGACGAGCTTCACGGTCTGCGCCAGCGGTTCGGCGGAGCGTCCGGCCACGGCGACGGCCGCGCCCTCCCGCGCGAAGGCCAGGGCGATCGCCCGGCCGATGCCGGAGCCTCCCCCGGTGACGAGGACGACCTTGCCGGTGAAACGAGCGGTCATGGTGACTCCCAGGTTGGTGGTTGGTCGAAGATCTGACTGGTTGTGGAGCTCGCGCCCCCGGCGTCCGAAAAGGCGAGCGGTGCGGGCCGGCGGATGTCGCGCCTCCGGCCGGTGCGGGTCGTGGGAGCCCGCGCCGCCGGGCGATGTCCGGAGAGCGAGCCGTACGGCCCCGCCGGGCGATGTCGCGTCACTCCTCGCTCCGGGGCCGTACGGCGACGGCCGTCAACGCCAGGAGCGCGAAGGCGAACCCGGCGGCGCCCAGCGCCCAGGCGTAACCGCCGGTCGTGGCGGCCTGCGGGCTCGCGCCCCCCGCTGTGACGTGCGAGGTCCGGGCGGCCGCGACGGTCATCAGCAGAGCCAGCCCGACCGTGGGCCCCAACTCCATGGCGGTGTTCATGACACCTCCCGCGAGACCGGCCTGCCGCCGCGGGACCCCGGCGACGGCGAGGACCGCGGCCCCGGCGAAGACCGACGCGACTCCGGCGGGCAGGAGCACGATGCCGGGCAGCAGACCGGTGACGTACTCCGTACGCGGGTCGAGCCCCGAGAGCAGGAACAGCCCGCCGGCCGCGACCGCGAGTCCCGCGCCGACGACCGTGCGGGCGCCGAACCGGGCGATGAACCGGCCGGCGAGCCGACCGGCGATGAGAAGCGAGAGCGCGTAGGGCACGAAGGCCAGCGAGGTCCACAGCGGCGACCAGCCGCGGATCTGCTGGAGGTACAGCGCGAGAAGGAGGGAGACCGTCGTGGTTCCCGCGGCGGAGAGGGCGATCGCCGGCAGCGCGACGGCACGGCGCCGGTCGGCGAGGAACGCCGGAGGCAGCAGCGGATCCCGGCCGCGCAGTTCGACCGCGGCGAAGGCCGCCAGCAACGCCAGGCCGGTGACGAGCGGGACCAGGACCGTCGCCGAGGCCCACGAGTGCCCGTCCGTCGCCAGCAGGCCATAGCTGAACAGCGTGACCCCCGCTGTGGCGAGTGCGGCCCCCGGAAGATCGAGGGCGGCCGGTCCTGTCGGCGCGGCGGCGGGCAGCCACCGGGGCGTCAGCGGCAGCGCGACCACGCTCACCAGCAGCGCGAGGCCGAACATCCACCGCCATGACACCCAGGTGGTGACCACGCCGGACAGCAGGGTCCCGGCCGTCGCGCCCAGAACGGACAACCCACCCCAGGTCGCCATGGCGCGGGCGTACCTGTCCGGGTCGGGGAGGACCGCGCGAAGCACGGCCATGGCGGCCGGCGCGGTGAGTGCCGCCCCGACGCCCTGGGCGAAACGGGCCCCGACCAGGACCGCGAAGCCCGGGGCGAGCGCCGCGACGGCCGAGGCCGTCGCGAAGACGGCCAGCCCCGTGGCGAACAGCGCACGACCGCCGTACCGGTCGGCGAGCCGGCCGCCGAACAGCAGCAACCCGCTGAAGGAGAGCCCGTACGCCACGCTGACCGTGAAAAGGCCGGAGGGGTCGAGCCGGAACTCCCGGCCGATCTCGGGGAGCGGAACGGCGATCAAGGTGATCGTGAAGATCAAGGTGCTCTGAACGGTGCCGAGCAGCGCGAAGGCCCGAACCGAGCCGCTCCGCTCCGCCCGCTCCGCCCGCTCCGCCCGCCCTGCTCGCTCCACCGACTCCACCCGTCCTGCTCGCTTCACCGGTTCCACCCGCCCTGTCCGCGACGCCGCCGCACGTGCCCGGCCGGCGGCGAGCCGGGTTCCGTGATCGCCATGATCCCTTTCCAGAGCGTCCGAAAATTAAAGACCGATCGTTCTTGTTTTTGAGCAGCCGTCGGCACATCGCATGCCAAAGGCCGTCCCTCACCACCGTCACCGCCGGGCCACCACCGTCACCGCCGGGCCACCACCGTCACCGCCCGGCCACCACCGTCACCGCCCGGCCGATGGCGTCACCGCCCGGCCGGTCAGTCCAGCAGCGCCAGCGCCTGCGCGGCGGCGTCACGCAGGCGCTGCGGCCCGCTCTCCGCCTTGCCCATGACCCGCAGCCCCTGCATCAGCACGAGGAGGAAGCGGCCCAGCGCCCGGGGATCCCGCTCCTCGCCCAGCTCCCCCTGGGCCTGCGCCCGGATCAGTGCCGAGGTCAGCGCGGTCTCCAGGTGATCCCAGCTCGCCTGCACGCGGCGGGCCGCGACCGGGTCGTGCGGAGCCAGCTCCACCGCCGTGTTGACCACAAAACAGCCGCGGCGCCCGCTGTCGCCGGTCGCCTCACGGGCGAACCGCTCGACCAGCGCCCGAACGGCGGGCAGCACCGGCCCCGGCTGGGACAGCCCGGTGAGCAGGAAGGGGTCGACCGACTCGCCGTACCGGTCGAGCGCCTTCAGGTACAGCTCGCGCTTGCCGCCGAAGGTGGCGTAGATGCTGGCCCGGGCGACACCCATGCGCTCGACGAGGTCGGCCATCGAGGTCGCCTCGTACCCCCGCTCCCAGAACAGCTCCAGTGCCGCCCGCAGCGCCACGTCCGGATCGAACTCCTTGGTCCTGGCCATACCCCGAACATAGTCGAATCAAGAACGATCGGTCAACAAGGAGTCCGTCCGGCATCGAGTGGTGGCTGGGTCTCGGACGGTCGCGGCGCTTGAGGCGCGACGATGATCCATGGATAATTAGTTTAAGTTCCATCCTAATAAAGGGGTCCGGAGTGGACTGGCCGAAGGGGTTCGAGGGGCTGTGCTACGGAGGGGACTACAACCCCGAGCAGTGGCCCGAGGAGGTCTGGAAGGAGGACGTCGAGCTGATGCGGCGGGCCGGGGTCAACCTGGTCACCGTCGGGGTGTTCTCCTGGGCCCGGCTGGAGCCGTCGCCCGGCGTCCACGACCTCGGATGGCTGGACCGCGTCCTCGACCTGCTCCACGAGGGCGGGATCGGAGTCAACCTGGCCACCCCCACCGCCTCCCCGCCCCCCTGGTTCGGCCTGGCCCACCCGGACGCCCTCACCGTCACGGCGGACGGGGTCCGGCTCACCCACGGCAGCCGCGACACCTACTGCGTGAGTGCCCCGCCGTACCGTGACGCCTCCGTCCGGATCGCCACCACGCTCGCCGAGCGCTACCGGGACCACCCCACCCTGGTGATGTGGCACGTCCACAACGAGTACGGGACGCCGTGCCACTGCGACCACGTCGCCGCCGCCTTCAGGACCTGGCTCAGGGCGAGACACGGCACGCTGGACGCGCTGAACGACGCCTGGACCACCTCGTTCTGGAGCCAGCACTACTCGGCGTGGGAGCAGATCGTGCCGCCCCGCGCCACCCAGTACCTCCCCAATCCCTCCCAGGCGCTCGACTTCCGGCGGTTCGTCTCCGACGCGATGCTCGACCACTTCCGCGCGCAGAAGGCGGTGCTGCGCGAGCTCACCCCCGACGTCCCGATCACCACGAACTTCGTCCTCGGCGACTGGGCGCCGGTGAACCAGCGGCACTGGGCCGGGGAGGTCGACCTGGTCGCGATCGACCACTACCCGTCCTCGAACCCCCCGGAGGAGACCGCCTTCGCCGCCGACCTCGCACGGGGCTGGGCCGGCGGGAGGCCGTGGCTGCTGATGGAACAGTCGGTGGTGACCTACACCGGGCCCCGGATGGTCGCCAAGCGCCCCGGGGAGATCGCCCGGCTGAGCCTGTCGCACATCGCGCGGGGCTCGCGCGGAGCGATGTTCTTCCAGTGGCGGGCCTCGCGAGGCGGAGCCGAGCTCTGGCACTCGGGCATGGTTCCGCACGCCGGCCCCGACTCCCGGATCTTCCGCGAGATCTGCGAGCTCGGCGAGCTCCTGCCCTCCCTCAGGGAGGCCGTCCGCGCGCCGGTCGAGGCCGGGGCCGCGATCCTGTGGGACGCGGAGGCGGGCTGGGCCCTGCAGGCACCGGGTCTCCCGTCGGCGGAGCTGAGCTACCCGGAGGCCGTACGGCAGGCGCACCGGGTGCTCTACCGGCACGGCGTCACCGCCGACTTCGCCCACCCCTCGGCGGACCTGTCGGCGTACGGGCTCGTGCTCGTCCCCGGCCTCTACCTGATCACGGACGCCGACGCCGCGAACCTCCGCCGATACGTCGAAGGCGGCGGCACGCTCCTGGTCTCCTACCTCAGCGGGGTCGCCGACGAGCACGCCCGGGTCCGGCGGGGCGGCTACCCCGGAGCCCTGCGCGACCTGCTCGGCGTCAGGGTCGAGGAGTTCCATCCCCTGCCCCCGGACCTCGCGATCCCCCTGTCCGTCCCCGGCGGCGGCCCCCTGCGCGCCCACACCGAGGACGCCGGACGGCCCGGGGACGAGCGGCTCCCGAGCGGTCGCGGGAAAGCCGGGGAAACCGGGGAATCCGGGGAAAGGCAGGACACCGGGACGTTCTGGAGCGAGCACGTCCACCTGCGCGGCGCCGAGGCGCTGGCCCTCTACACCGGCTCGCACCCCTCGGCCGCCGCGCTCTCCGGCGTGCCGGCCATCACCCGTAACCGGTACGGAACGGGCACGGCGCTCTACCTCTCCACCCGGCTCGCCGACGACGCCTACGCCCGCCTGCTGGGCCTGCGACCGGCTCACGTTGAGCTCGTACGGCGTGGCGAGTGGCTGTTCGCGGTCAATCACGGCGACGATGAGAGGACGATGGCGAGCGGCCTGTGCCTGCCCCCCGGCGGCTACGCCGTCCTGAAGGTGCGCGACTGAAGATCTATGGCTGAAAGTGCAAGCGGGTGTCCAGCAGGATGCAATGATCCACTGACACGATCGGGGCTGCTTTGAAGGAGGCACCCGTGCGTCGTTCCATCCCCCTGGCACTCACCGCCGCGATTCTCGCGTTGTCGGGGACCACGATCTCTCCCGCCTCGGCCGCGACCGGGCCGTGCGATCGCGGTCAGGGCGCGGACCTGCGCGGCCAGGACTTCACCGGAGGCGCCCGGCTCCCCGCCGACCTACGCTGCGCCGACCTGACCGATGCCAAGCTCGACGGCGTCGAGCTCGTCCTGAAGGACCTCACCGGGGCGACCCTGCGCGGCGCCTCGCTCCGGCAGGCCAACCTCAACCTGAGCACGCTGAAATACGCCGACCTGCGCGGCGCCGACTTCACCGAGGCCAACCTCGGCCAGCTGCACGCCGACCACGCCGACCTGCGCGGCGCGATCCTGATCGACGCCGAGGCGGGGCAGGCGGAGTTCCCGTACGCGGACCTGAGCGGGGCGACCCTGACCCGGGCCGTGCTGACCCAGGCCGACTTCACCAACGCCAAGCTGATCGACACCGACCTCACCGAGAGCACCCCGGGCCAGCTCAAGGCGCGCAACGCCGACTTCACCCGGGCCAAGCTCCACGAGGCCAAAATGGGCCAGGCCAACCTGCGCAACGCGACGTTCAAGAACGCCGACGTGAGTGAGGCCGAGTTCACGCAGTCCGAGCTGGACGGCGCCGACTTCACCGGGGCGCTGGTCGAGGGGGCGTCCTTCGTCCAGGCCGACGACGCGGACCTGAGCGGTTCCGAGGGCACCCCGACGGGCATCGACCTGCCGTTCCAGCCGCCCGCCGACGTCGAGGACGACTTCGGCCCCCGGGTGGACAGGCGCCCCCCGCCCCCCGGCCCGCCGGTCGGGCTCATCCTGGTCGTGCTCAGCGCGATGGGCCTGGCGATCACCATGGTGACCTGGGGGGTCACCGCACAGCAGCGGAGCAGGCGCAACGCCCAGTTCGCCCAAATGCGGCGCAACGCCGAGGAGGACATCACCCGGCTGGGTGAGGAGATCGACCGACTCGACTACGAGTTCCAGGTCAGCGGGCGGGGAAGCATGACCGCCGACCAAGACTGGCGCCACGCGATCGACGCCTACGAGGCAGCCAAGATCTCGATGGCCGTGGCCCAGCGTCTGGAGGAGCTGCACTTCGTGGAGCAGGCCGTACAGGACGGCAGGGCCGCCCTGGGCCGCCTCAGGACCAGGTCCCTCTGAAACCCCCGGCCTCACCGGGCGGGCCGTCGCCTCCGGGCGGCGTGATCACCCTCGGCGCAGGAGAAACGCCGCCCGACGATCGCTCGCCATCGCGCTAACGCGAGCCGCCGAAACCCCGGACGGCACGAGGGGGTGACGGCTCTCCGGCGGTGTGGGCGGTCAGATGCCGCTGGGGGTCATCGGCTGCATCAGGCGGCGGGCCGCCTCGGTGACGGAGCCGGACAACGAGGGGTAGACCGCGAAGGTGTGGGCGAGCTGGTCGACGGTCAGCCGCTGCTGAACGGCGATCGAAACCGCCAGGATCAGCTCGGACGCGCGGGGGGCGACCACGATGCCCCCGAGGACGATGCCGGTGTTCGGGCGGCAGAACAGCTTCACGAAGCCGTCGTTGAATCCCTGCATCTTGGCGCGGGCGTTGGTGGCCAGCGGCAGCTTGACCACGTTGGCCTCGATCTCGCCCGCCTCGATCGCCTTCTGGGCGATGCCCACGGCGGCGATCTCGGGGTCGGTGAAGATGGTGGAGGCCACGGTGGCCAGGCGGAGCGGCTGCACGGCCTCGCCGAGGGCGTGCCAGACCGCGATCCGGCCCTGCATGGCGGCGACCGAGGCGAGCATGAGCACGCCCGTGCAGTCACCGGCCGCGTAGACGCCGGGCGCGGAGGTGCGGGAGACCTTGTCGACCTGGATGAAACCGCCCCGGTCGAGGGTGACCCCGGCCTCCTCCAGGCCGATCCCCGCGGTGTTGGGGACCATGCCGACCGTCATCAGGCAGTGGCTGCCCTCGGCGGTCCGGCCGTCCTCCAGCGTGACGACCACGCCGCTCGCGGTGCGCTTGACGGACTCGGCGCGGGAGCGGCCCATGACGTTCATGCCCCGGCGCCGATACACCTCTTCGAGGACCTCGGCGGCGTCGGCGTCCTCGTTGGGCATCATCCGGTCGCGCGAGGACACGAGCGTGACCTCGGAGCCCAGCGACCTGTACGCGCCCGCGAACTCCGCGCCGGTGACGCCGGAGCCGACCACGATGAGGTGCTCCGGAAGCTCCTCCAGGTCGTACAGCTGCCGCCAGTTGAGGATGCGCTCGCCGTCGGGCTCGGCGCCGGGCAGGACACGCGGGGTCGCACCGGTCGCCACGATGACGACGTCGGCCCGGATCGTCCGGTCCCCCGCCCTGACCACCTGCGGGTCGACCAGCCGCCCGGGAGCCCGGATCACCTCGACGCCCTCGGCGGCCAGCCGCGCGGCGATGTCGGAGGACTGCGCCCGGGCGAGTTCTTTCACACGTTTGTTGACCAGCGGCATGTCCGCGATGACGCCGCCGACGTCGCCGTCGGGGCCGCCGGTGAAGTGAACCCCGAGCATGTTGGCGTCGAGGAGCGCCTGCTTGCGCACGGAGCTCGCGATCAGCGTCTTGGACGGCACGCAGTCGGTGAGCACGCAGGCCCCGCCGGGGCCGTCCTGTTCGACGACGGTGACCTGCGCCCCGAGTTGCGCGGCCACCAGGGCCGACTCGTACCCGCCGGGTCCGCCACCGATGATCACGATCCTTGTCACGTACCCCATTCTCCCGCATAGCCGGACCGGCCGACGCTCGACACCCCTTGAAAACCGCGAAAGCTCCCTCAAAACCGGAGGAAATCGGCGCCCCGTCGAGGCGAAGCGGGCTTCTAGCCGATCTTGGATTAGTGTTTGATGCCGTGCCTGTCTACGCCGCCTACGGCAGCAACATGGACCCCAAGCAGATGGCCCAGAGGGCCCCGCACTCGCCGATCAGGGGGTCGGGCTGGCTTCAGGGCTGGCGTCTGACCTTCGGCGGGAACGACCTCGGCTGGGAGGGCGCGCTCGCCTCCATCGTCGAGGACCCCGACAGCCATGTCTTCGTCGTCCTCTACGACGTGCCCGAGTGGGACGAGACCTCCCTCGACCAGTGGGAGGGCGCGGCGCGCGGCCTCTATCACAAGGTCAAACTCCGGGTGCAGGTCATGGAGGGCGAGGAGGTGGCCTGGTTCTACGTGCTCGACGGATACGAGGGCGGACTGCCCTCGGCGCGCTACCTCGGCATCCTCGCCGAGGCGGCCGAGAACGCCGGCGCGCCCGACGACTACGTCAAGGACCTGCGCGGCCGTCCCTGCACGTCCATCGGGGGCCATTGACGCGCCGCCCGGCCGGTCCTCCCCGACCGGCCCGGGGCCGGTGACGCGCCATCGGGCCGGACTTCCCGACCGACACGCGCCGCCGGGCCGGGTCTCCCTGACCGGCCGACACGCGCCGCCGGGCCAGGACTCCCCGGCCGGCCGACACACGCCGCCGGGCCGGGCTCCCTGACCAGCCGACACGCGCCGCCGGACGGTGACGGACGTCTCCTCCGGTACCGGCCGACCTCCCGGCGGCACGCTCAGCCGGGCGAGTACGCTCTGCTTCGTGACCAATGACCCTTATGCACTCGCCACGGAGGCCGCGGCCGCACTGAAGAGCGCCGTCGGAATCGATTCCTTCGATGTCGCGCTGGTGATGGGTTCGGGCTGGGTCCCGGCCGCCGACGCGATCGGCGAGACGATCGCCGAGATCCCGGTGACCGACCTGCCCGGTTTCGCGCCGCCCGCCGTGGCCGGCCACGCGGGAAAGATCCGCGCCGTTCGCACCGAGTCGGGCTCCGTCGCGCTGATCTTCCTCGGCCGCACCCACCTCTACGAGGGTCGCGGCGTGGACCCCGTCGTGCACGGTGTGCGGACCGCGATCAGGGCCGGAGCCGGCACGATCGTGCTGACCAACGCCGCCGGGGGCCTCCGCCCCGAGACCCAGCAGGTCGGCGAGGCGGTGCTGATCAGTGACCACATCAACCTGACCGGCGCCAACCCGATTACCGGCGCCACCTTCGTCGATCTCACCGACGTCTACACCCCGCGCCTGCGCGACCTGGCCCGCGAGGTGGACCCGTCGCTGGCCGAGGGCGTCTACGTGGCCTTCCGCGGCCCGACCTACGAGACCCCGGCCGAGGTCCGCATGTGCAGGATCCTCGGCGGCGACATGGTGGGCATGTCCACCGCGCTGGAGGCCATCGCGGCCCGCGAGGGCGGCGCCGAGGTGCTCGGCGTCTCCCTGGTCACCAACCCGGGCGCCGGTCTCGTGGGCGAGCCGCTCAACCACGAGGAGGTGCTGGAGGTCGGCCGCGCCACCGCCACGCGCATGGGCGGACTCCTGTCCAAGGTGGTCGGCAAACTGTAGGGACGGCCGCGGGGGAACCCGGCGGCGGATGGCGGACCCGGCCCGGGCACACCACGGGTCTCCGCCCGGACATCATGAGGTGACGATGGACAACGGTCTTGTACGGCTCGCGCATTCCTGGCTGGCCCAGGACCCCGACCCCGAGACCCGGGCGGAACTCACGGCGCTGCTGGAGAGCGGCGACGACGAGGCGCTGCGCGAGCGGTTCGGGGCCAGGCTGGAGTTCGGCACCGCCGGTCTCCGTGGTGAGCTGGGCGCCGGTCCCAACCGGATGAACCGGGTCACCGTCATGCGCGCCGCCGCCGGTCTGGCCCGGGTGCTCGGTCCCGGCAGGCACGTCGTGATCGGTTACGACGCCCGGCACAAGTCCGACGTCTTCGCCCACGACACCGCCGCGGTGCTCACCGGTGCCGGGCTGCGCGCCTCGGTCCTCCCCCTGCCGCTGCCCACCCCGGTGCTGGCCTTCGCCGTCCGCCGTCTCGGCGCCGACGCGGGCGTGACCGTCACCGCCAGCCACAACCCGCCTCGCGACAACGGCTACAAGGTCTACTGGGGAGACGGCTCCCAGATCGTGCCGCCGATCGACGCGGAGATCTCCGCCGCCATCGACGCCACGGGGCCGGTCTCCGAACTACCCCTCGGCTCTCCTGCGGATCCCGCCTGGGTCACGCTGGGCGAGGACGTCGTGGCCGACTACCTGAAGGCGGTGACCGCGCTCCCGATCGGCGAGGCCCGTGACCTGCGGATGGCCTACACCCCGCTGCACGGTGTGGGCGGAGCCACGCTGAGGAGCGCCTTCCTGTCCGCAGGGTTCGACGCCCCCGCGACCGTCGAGGTCCAGGCGGAGCCCGATCCGGACTTCCCCACCGTCGCCTTCCCCAACCCGGAGGAGCCGGGCGCGATGGACCTCGCACTGGAGCTCGCCCGGCGCGTCGAAGCCGACCTGGTGCTGGCCAACGACCCCGACGCGGACCGCTGCGCGGTGGGCGTGCCCCTGCCCGGCGGCGACTACCGGATGCTGACCGGAGACGAGGTGGGCGCCCTCCTCGGCGAGCACGTGATCCGTCAGACCTCCGGCGACGACCGCCTCGTGGCCACCACGATCGTCTCGTCGTCCCTGCTCGGCAAGATCGCCGCAGCGTACGACGTGCACTACGCCGAGACCCTCACCGGCTTCAAGTGGATCATGAAAGCCGGGGACGGCGCCGAAGACGCACGCACCCTGGTCTTCGGCTACGAGGAGGCGCTGGGCTACAGCGTCGGCTCCGACCAGGGCCTGCCCGTCCACGACAAGGACGGCATCGGCGCCGCGCTGACCGTGGCCGGCCTCGCCGCGCAGGCCAGGCTGGACGGCCGTACCCTGCTCGACCTTCTGGACGACCAGGCCCGCAGGTACGGCCTGCACGCCACCTCCCAGCTCTCGTTCCGGGTGGCGGACCTGTCCCTGATCGACGGCGCGATGGCCCGTCTGCGAGCCGTCCCGCCCACCCGGCTCGGCGGTCACGAGGTCGAGTCGGCCGACGACCTGAACGAGGGTTCGGGGGGTCTCCCGCCCACCGACGGCCTGCGCTACCACCTGTCCGGCGGCACCCGCGTCGTCATCCGCCCCTCGGGCACCGAGCCCAAGCTCAAGTGCTACCTGGAGGTCGTGGTCCCGGTGACGGGCGAGGTCTCGCAGGCCCGGGCGCAGGCCGTACGGGATCTCGACGCCCTGAAGGCCGACCTGCCCGCCGCCCTCGGCCTGTGACCCCTTCCGGCCCGCACGCGCGGACCGGAAGGAGCGCCACCGGCGCGGTCGTCCCCGGGGCGACCCACAGGTCAGACGGTGCACCGGGACGAGGATGAGCTTCAGGTCGGGCGGCGCGCCGGGGCGAGGATGCTCAGACGATGACGGCGACAACGATCAGGATGGCCGTGGCCAGCAGGGCCGCCAGGGCACTCGGCGCCCAGGTGGCCTTCATCAGCCCGGTCCCGGCGCCCGGCTCCTTGACGGTCTCGGAGGTCGCCCCCCTGGCCTTCGCGGCGGCCGATCGCCTGGCGGCCTCGGCCCGTTCGGAGAGCTGTTCGGCCACCCAGTCGGCGTGGGTCTTTCCCGCCAGCATCTCGGCGGCGGCCTGCTCGCCCTTCGGGCGCACGGGTTCGGGCCTGCGCCGGTCGGCGGCGGCCGCGGCGTTCCCCCGCCGCACGGCCGTCGCCCGCTCACGGGCGGTGGCCTGCGGCGTCCAGCAGCGGACCCTGTCATTTCCCGAGGTGATCGTGATCACGTGGGAGACCGTGACCTCGTCCACACCCTTCCAGGGCACGAAGACGTTCTTGAGTGGATTGCGGACCAGCACGCCCTCCTCGGTCATGAGGATCGCCGGACGCAGGCAGGCGATGAAGACCAGCATGGTCAGCACCCCCAGCACCGCGGCGGCGACCATCGAGGCCGGCCCGCTGTAGCGGACGGTCAGATCGACCGCGTTGAACGCGGCGAACGCCATCCAGATCCAGCCGATGACCAGCGCGGCCTTCGACCGGAACACCTGTTTCATCGAGCTCACTCCACTCGTGCGAACCCGTTCACGCCTGCACCTTGAGCTGCGCGAACCCGGGCTTGATGACACCGTTGATGAGCGCCAGACGCTCGTCGAACGGCAGGAACGCCGACTTCATGGCGTTGATCGTGAACCACTGCATGTCGTCCCAGCCGTAGCCGAACGCCTCCGTCAGCTTGGCGAACTCCTCCGCGAGGGAGGTCGCGCTCATCAGCCGGTTGTCGGTGTTGACCGTCACCCGGAAGTTCAGGCGGCGCAGCAGGCCGATCGGGTGCTCGGCGATGGAGGTCGCGGCACCGGTCTGCAGGTTGGAGGTCGGGCACATCTCCAGCGGGATGCGCTTGTCACGGACATAGGCGGCGAGGCGGCCGAGCTTGGCCTGACCGTCGCCCTGCACCGTGATGTCGTCGATGATCCGGACCCCGTGGCCGAGGCGGTCGGCGCCGCACCACTGGATCGCCTGCCAGATCGACGGCAGGCCGAACGCCTCACCGGCGTGGATGGTGAAGTGGGCGTTCTCACGCTGGAGATACTCGAAGGCGTCAAGGTGCCGGGTGGGAGGGTAGCCCGCCTCGGCTCCGGCGATGTCGAATCCGACCACTCCGGCGTCGCGGTAGCGGACCGCGAGTTCGGCGATCTCCATGGACCTGGCCTGGTGGCGCATCGCGGTGAGCAGCGTGCCCACCCGGATGCCGCGCCCCTCGGAGCCGGCCCTGAAGCCCTCCTGCACCGCCTCGATGACCTCTTCGAGGCTGAGGCCCATGGAGGTGTGCTGCTCGGGCGCGTAACGCACCTCGGCGTAGACCACACCGTCGTCCGCCAGGTCCTGAGCGCACTCGGCGGCGACCCTGATCAGGTTCTCCCGCGTCTGCATGACGCCGACCGTGTGCTCGAAGGTCTCCAGGTAGAACTCCAGCGAGCCGGAGTTCGACGCCTCCGAGAACCAGGCGCGCAGGCTCTCCGCATCGGTCGCGGGCAGCTTGTCGTAGCCCGTTTCGCGGGCCAGGTCGATAATGGTCTCCGGCCGCAGACCACCGTCGAGGTGATCGTGGAGCAACACCTTGGGAGCGCGGCGGATCTCCTCGAGAGTGGGTAGCTGGCTCATCCCATCACCTTACCGTCGGGGCCTAATCAGCGATCTTGCGAGGGTACGGCCGGGCCCCGCCTTCGAACGTCCGCGTCGCGGAAGGGGAGACATGGCGAAGCCCGGCGAGCGGGAGTCATCAAAATCGCCGCGCGGTCATTCGGCGCGGTTGACGGTCTCGGGGGAGAAAGCGGGAAGGCAGACGGCGATGTACTCGGCACCCTCGGGACCGCAGCTGTAGCGGATCTTCTCTCCCGGCTCGCACGCGAACGCCTGTCCGGCGGCGACCTCGGTCGTGCCCTCGTCGTGCTCGACGATGACGGTTCCCCTGAGCACCAATGTGTACTCGGCGAACTCCGGCGTCTGGGCCGGCTCGTCCCATCCGGGCGGGGCCGTCATGTGCGCGATCGAGACGCGGTCGTCGCCGCTGTTGACCCGACCGACGTATTCGTCGATCACCTTGCCGCCCGGAACGGGAATCCGTGTCGCGCTGTCGATTTTGCGTACCATGAAGCCAGTCTGTCACCGGTTTCGGTGTGCGATGCCCATGACCAGGCGACTCGAAGCGCCACCGCGGTCTCGGGCTTCGATGTGCGGCGTCCGCGACCGGACGGTTCGAAATGCGACTCCGGTGCCCGGGATTCAGCGGGCGACGCCCCTGACCAGGCCGTTCGGCGCCGGGCCCCGGCGCCCGGGTTCAGTGGGCGACGTCAACGACCAGGCGGTTCGGGGCCTTCTGCTCCAGCACCCGGAATGCCGCCTTGTGGTCGAGGGCGACACCCACACCCACCACGGCCTCGAAGTCTCCGGTCTTGACCACGCTCCGGACGTTGCCAAGATCGGCCTGGAAGATCGGCCCGCCCGTCCAGGTCGGCTCGCCCGCCTCGGTGTGCGCGGTGGCCGGGGTCATGGACAGCTGAAGGTAGGCGCCGCCCTTGGCGTCGATCGGGTCGCCCGATCCGTCCTGGACGAGCTTGGGCACCCACTTCACGGTGTATCCGGGCAGGTCTCCCTCCATGTCGATCACTACCCGGTCGAATCCCTCGTGCCTGGCGAACCGCACCCCGGTGACACTCGGCGGCGCGTCGAGGGTTTTCTCCACCTTGACCTCCTCGGTGCCCGTGGGGGGTTTCAGCCCCAAGGGCGGGTCGGCGGAGGACGAGACAGGGGGAGAGCCGGAAGGCGAGGGGACCGGCGTGGTCGCCGTGACCGCGGTCGCCGGGGACGAGGCCACGGGCTGCGGGGTGGAACCGCAGCCGGCCAGCAGGGCCAGGGGAACGAACGCGAGGGGAACGAGGGCGCGGGGAACGAGGGTGCGATTCATGGTAAGCCTCCTGCCCCTTTAGATGCTCAGCACTCTGGAGAGGTTCACTCCGTCGGCCGCATCTGTCGTGGCCAGATCTTGACAGTCTGTCCAGACAGGAGTCAAGCATCTGCGTGGGGCCGGGATGTCGGCAAACCGCCTGGTCACCGCCGGCCCGGAATCCCACCGCCGCCGGCCCCCGAATCCCGGCGGCGGTGGGCCGGTGTCCCACGCGGGGACCGCGTCCCCCTGTCTCCGGCGGTTCCGCGTCCCCTGCGGTTTCCCGTCTCCGCGGCTTCCCGTCTCCGCGTTTCCACCGGCCCCACGCCCCCGTGTCCCCGTGGTCTCGCCGGTCCCGCTTTCCCCCGTGCAGCGGTCCCCCGTGCAGCGGTCCTTTCCCGGACCGCCTCCGGCCGTCAGACGGTCTCCAGCACCTTCTCCCCTCCGGTCTCGCCCTCCGCCAGGACGGCCGTGCGGGAACGGCGGAGGCCGGTGAGGGCGATCGCCAGGCCGACCACGCCGAGGATCACGGAGACCGCGATCGCGGCGTGGAAGCCGGCGAGCGGGTCCGCTCCCGTGTTGGAGGTGAGGACCGCCGTCACGACGGCCAGCACCAGTGCCCCGCCGACCTGTCCGGAGGTGTTGAGCAGGCCGGAGGCCAGGCCCTGCTCATCGTCGGCGACCCCGTTGGTGGCCTGGATGTTCAGTGAGGGGAAGGACAGGCCGAAGGCGATGCCCAGCAGGACCATTCCGGGAATGATCAGCGTGGCCAGGCTGGGATCTCCGTCCAGCCGGAGGAAGAACGCGTATCCGGCGGCCAAGGCGGCGGCGCCGATCACGATCAGCCGGGCGGTGCCGAACCGGTCGGCCAGTTTGCCCATCTTGGTGGAGCTCACGGCCACCAGCAGCCCGGCGGGCAGGAAGGCCAGCGCGGTCTCCAGGGCGGACCAGTGCAGGAAGTTCTGGAAGTACTGCATGGCCACGAACTGGAAACCGACATAGGAGCCGAAGAGGATCACCAGGCCGAGGTTGGCCCGGACGATCGGACCGGAGCGCAGGATGCCGAGCCGTACCAGCGGGTGCCTGACCTTCAGCTCGGTCACCACGAACGCGGCCAGCAGCACCGCGACACTCACCAGCGAGGCGACGGTACGGAGTGATCCCCAGCCCGACGCGGGAGCCTCGACCACGGTGTAGACCAGCAGCAGCATCGAGGCGGTGATGGTCACGGCGCCGATGAGGTCGTGGCCGCCTTCGGCCTTCTCCTCACGATGCTTGGGCAGGAACTTCAGGGCCGCGACCAGAGCGATGATCGCGACGGGGACCGGCATGAGGAACGTCCAGCGCCAGCCGAGCTCGGTCAGGAATCCCGAGATGACCAGGCCCAGGGAGAAGCCGCTGGCCCCCGAGGCGGTGAAGATGCTGAGAGCCCTGTTGCGGGCCGGGCCCTCGGCGAAGGTCGTGGTGATGATGGACAGCGCGGCGGGTGCGGTGAAGGCGGCGCTCACGCCCTTGACGAACCGGGCCGCGATCAGCAGGGTCCCGTCGTTGACCACGCCACCCAGGAGCGAGGCCACCGCGAACACGGCGAGGGCGATCAGGAAGACCCTGCGCCGCCCGAGCAGGTCGGCGGTCCGGCCACCGAGGAGGAGCAGGCCGCCGTATCCGAGCACGTAGCCGCTGACCACCCATTGGAGGGAGGACGTGGACAGCCCGAGGTCGTCCTGGATGGACGACAGGGCGACTCCCACCATCGAAACGTCGAGTGCGTCGAGGAAGACGACGGCGCAGAGCACGATGAGCGCGGCCCAGAGGCGCGCATCCCAGCGCCCATCGTGGGATGAAGAGGTCATGGTGGACGACCATACATGCAGATGCATCTAATGCAAAAGCATTTAATGCTTGTGCACTTAATGTTCATGCATGGTACGATCGCGCTCATGAGCGAGGAGTACGCGGTCCGCGCATGGCGTGAGGTGCTGGCCAAGCACGCCACGACCGCCTGTGCCCTGGAGCGTGAGCTCGCCGAACGGCACCGGCTCGGGATGAGTGAGTTCGAGGTCCTGGAGCGGATGGTCGAGGGCGGCGAGAGAAGATACCGGGTTCAGGAGATAGCCGACGCGGTTCACCTGAGCCAGAGCGCGTGCTCCCGGCTGATCGCCCGCCTGGAGAAGGCCGGCCTGGTGAGCCGCGACATCTGCGACGTCGACCGTCGCGGGATCTTCGTCTGCATCACCGAGGAAGGCCGCGCGCGCCACACGGCGGCCCAGCCCACCCACCGCGCCGTGATCCGCGAGATCTTCACCGCCTCGGAGCGACGGGAGCACGACCTCAACCTCGCGTGATCGCACCCGCGGAGACCTTACGGATACGACACGGTCGCCGGCCCGTCCCTTGATAAGTGAAACTTAGTAAGTTCTACTGAGTACATGGGACGTCGAACGCAAGAGCTCGGACGCTTCACCGACGTGGCGCTGCTGGTGCTCGTCAGCCTGGCCGAAGGCCAGAAACACGGCTACCGGATGATCCAGGACATCGAGGAGTTCTCGGGGACCGCGCTGGAGCCCGGCACGCTCTACGGTGCGCTGATGCGCCTGGAGGAGCGCGGCTGGATCGAGCCGGTCACCTCCGCCGAGAGGCGCAAGCCGTACCGGATCACCCCCTCGGGGCAGGACGCGCTCACCGAGCAGCTCGCGACGCTGCGACGGATCGAGCAGGCGGGTGCCAGGCGCACGGGAGTCGCCTGGGGGCTCGGATGATGCGCCCGCTCGCCGTGATGACGCTGCGGCTCTACCCGAAGGCGTGGCGCAGGCGCTACGCCGAGGAGGTCCGTGACCTGCTGGACGCGCGCCCGGTCCGGGCCCGCACGGTCGCCGACCTCGCCATGGGGGCGTTCGACGCCTGGATCAACCGCCGTCTGATCCCAGGAGGTTCCGCCATGCGCGTTCCCACCGCCGTCGTCCTCACCATCGGCTCCTACATCCTCTTCAACCTTTGGAATCCGGGCATCCGCCACATGCCCAGCCTTGAGCGGACGTGGAGCCTCGCCCTGGACAACAGCTCGGCGGCGACCCTGGGGCTGGCCGCGGTCGCCACCTTCCTGTTCGCCGTCACCCCCGCCCTGGCGGTCCTCGCCTTCGTGCCCGTGCTCGTGTCGGCGACCACAAGAAAGGCCCTCAGAGAGGGCCTCGGCGTCCTCGTGGTGACCATGGCCCTGGTCATCGCCCTGCCGATCTGGGCGATCGCGTACGTCTACTACGGCATGGCCTTCTCCGACCTGGGTTTCCCCATAGGCCCGTTCGGCGACGCGATGACGGGCGGGTTCTTCGCCCCGGTGATCGTCGCCCTGGCCCTGGGCCTGCGCGGGGTCGCCGCGAGGGATCCGCTGCTCGCCCCCGGCGTGCAGCGGGCGGGCAGGATGCTCGGCGTCGCCGCCGCGCTCAACGTGGTGGCCTGGGTGCCGATCCTGCTGTTGCTCGTTCTCGGCGCCCCGGGCGCGTCCACCCGATTCATGGTGGCGATGCTGGCGAGCGTCGCGTGCAGCGCCGCCATCTCGGCCCTCACCATCCGCGCCGTCACGGGCTCGGAACCCGCCCGGAGTCTCGTACGGATCTGAGCGCGCGAGGGGTACCGCTCGCGGCGAGCGGTACCCCTCGAAACGCGCCCGGCTGAGACGTGGTCAGGCCGTGATGCGGTCGATCACCAGGGGCAGCAGGTCCGGGTCGCCGGCCTCACCGATCACGTAGGCGCCCTCCAGCGCGGTGAGCGCCCGCTCGAAACGGGCGGTCTCGTCGGCGTGCAGGGTCATCAGCGGCTGCCCCTCGCGAACCAGGTCTCCCGGCCTGACGTGCAGCATGATGCCCGCGCCGAAGGACACCGGGTCCTCCTTGCGCTCCCGGCCCGCGCCGAGCCGCCAGGCGGCCAGGCCCACGCCGTACGCGTCGAGCCTGGACAGCACGCCGGACGAGGGCGCGGTGATCTCCATGGTCTCGGCGGCCCTGGGCAGCAGGGCGTCGGGGTCGCCGCCCTGGGCACTGATCATCCGGCGCCAGACGTCCATCGCCGAGCCGTCCTTCAGGGCCTGCTCCGGGTCCTTGCCCCCGGTCAGGCCCCCGGCCTCCAGCATCTCGCGCGCCAGCCGTACGGTCAGCTCGACCACGTCGGCGGGCCCGCCCCCCGCGAGCACCTCGACGGACTCGGTGACCTCAAGCGCGTTGCCCACGGCCCGGCCGAGCGGCCGGTCCATGGCGGTGAGCAGGGCGACCGTGTTGACCCCGGCGTCGGTGCCCAGCTCGACCATGGTCATGGCCAGCTCACGGGCCCGGTCCACGGTCTTCATGAACGCGCCGGAACCGACCTTGACGTCGAGCACCAGCGCCCCGGTGCCCTCCGCGATCTTCTTCGACATGATCGAGGAGGCGATCAGCGGGATCGACTCGACGGTGCCGGTGACGTCGCGCAGCGCGTAGAGCTTCTTGTCCGCCGGGGCGAGCCCGTCACCGGCCGCGCAGATGACCGCCCCGGCCTCCCTGAGCACGTCGAGCATCCCGTCGTTGGACAGGGACGCCTGCCAGCCGGGGATGGACTCCAGCTTGTCCAGGGTGCCGCCGGTGTGACCGAGCCCCCTGCCGGAAAGCTGCGGCACGTAACCGCCGCACGCGGCGACCAGCGGGGCCAGCGGCAGTGTGATCTTGTCACCCACCCCGCCGGTGGAGTGCTTGTCGGTGGTGGGACCGGGCAGCGCCGACCAGTCCATCCGGGACCCGGACCGGATCATGGCCTGGGTCCACTCCGCGATCTCCCGCCGGGTCATGCCGTTGAGCAGGATCGCCATCGCGAGCGAGGACATCTGCTCGTCGGCCACGACACCCCTGGTGTAGGCGTCGATCACCCAGTCGATCTGCTCCCTGGACAGCTCGCGGCCGTCCCGCTTGGTGACGATGACGTCGATCGCGTCCATGGTCAAGCCCCCCGGCTCAGGTTGGTGACGACGGCCTCGGCCATGCTCATGGTCAGGCCCCCCGGCTCAGGTTGTCGGGCCCGAAGGCGTACGGCAGGATCTCCGTCATCGGCTTGGGGCCGTCGACGGTCTCCACCAGCAGTTCGGGACCGCCGAACTCGTACAGCAGCTGACGGCACCTGCCGCACGGCATGAGCAGCTCCTCGTGCCCGTCCACGCAGGTGAACGCGACCAGCCGGCCGCCGCCGGAGGCCCGGAGCGCGGACACCAGCCCGCACTCCGCGCACAGCCCGAGGCCGTAGGAGGCGTTCTCGACGTTGCAGCCGGACACGATCCGCCCGTCGTCCACCAGGGCGGCGGCGCCGACCGGGAACTTGGAGTAGGGGGCGTAGGCGTGCGCCATGACCCGTACGGCTTCCGCCTTCAGTGCCGCCCAGTTGATGTCCATCGGGCTCGATCCACTCATGGGCACGTCGCGAACGACTCGTGCCGCCTGTATGACTTCTTACGGAACTTCTCGCACACCACGGTCACTTCGCCTGTCCCCTGCGGTACGGCACGCCGTCCGCGGCGGGCATCCGGAGCCGCTGGGCGGCCAGCGACAGCACCAGCAGCGTGGTGATGTGCGGCGTGACCGAGGTGAACTCCGACGGGATGGTGTCGGTCAGCGCGAACAGGACGAACACGGCGATCGCCGCGATCCCGGTGATCAGCGCCGCCCTCGTGCGGTTCTGCTGGACGAGCTGGTAGACCGCCACGGCGGCGATGAGGATCGCCACGACCAGCAGCAGCGCGTGCACCGACTCGCCACCCCGGCGGAGCTGGAGCCCGTCGGTGTAGCCGAACAGCAGGGCACCGCCCGCCAGACCTCCCGGACGCCAGTTACCGAAGATCATGGCGGCGAGGCCGATGAAGCCACGGCCGCCCGTCTGGCCCTCGCGATAGGCGCTGGCCGCCACCTGGGACAGGAACGCGCCGCCGAGACCGGCCAGTGCGCCGGAGACGACCACCGCGACGTACTTGTAGTAGTAGACGTTGACGCCCAGCGACTCCGCCGCCGTCGGGCTCTCGCCGCAGGAGCGCAGCCGCAGGCCGAACGCCGTGCGCCAGAGCACGTAGAACGTCAGCGGGACCAGCAGGATCGCCAGGATGGTGAGAAGCGAGACGTTCGTGGTCAGGCCGCGCAGGATGCCCGCCACATCCGACAGGAGGAACCACTGTTTGGCCTCCAGCCCCTTCAGATGGTCTCCGACCCACGGCAGGCTCACGACGCCCGGTTTGGGCACCGGCGGCGACTGGGCGTCGCCGCCACCCGGCATGGTGGCGAAGGTGACCTTGGAGAGGTACTGGGTGACGCCCAGGCCCAGGATGTTGATCGCGACGCCGGAGATGATGTGGTCCACCCCGAACGTCACGGTGGCGAGCGCGTGCAGCAGGCCGCCGAGGGCGCCGCCGAGCGCGCCGACGATGACGCCCGCCCAGGGGTTGCCGAAGTGGATCGCGCCCCAGGCCCCGCCCCAGGTACCCATGATCATCATGCCCTCGAGGCCGATGTTGACCACACCGGCCCGCTCGGACCACAGGCCGCCGAGACCGGCCAGGCCGATCGGCACGGCCAGCGCGACGGCGGCGTTGATCGCTCCCGCCGAGGTGAGGTCGACGGCTCCGGTGACGGCGCGGGTGAAGGACAGCAGGAGGATCAGCCCGCCGATGGCGTACAGCAGGACCTGCCAGGTGAGCTTGAACCTCCTGGCCTTCTTCGGTTCCTCCACGGCAGGGGTCTTCGCCACGGCCAGACCGCCCTCGCTCATGCCGACGCTCCTTCAGCCTGGGTGGGAGTCGCGCTCGCCAGCTGCCTGTTCACCCGGCGTTGCCCGGCCGAGACGCGATAACGGTGAACGAGCTCGTAGGCGATGATGACCGAGAGCACGATCGTGCCCTGCATGATCTGGACGATGTCCGGGGAGATCTCGTGCAGTTGCAGGATGTTCGACGAGGTGTCGAGGAAGGCCCAGAGCAGGGCGCCGAGCGCGATGCCCACCGGGTGGTTGCGGCCGAGCAGCGCGATCGCGATGCCGATGAAGCCGAGCCCCGTGGGGAAGTCCAGGCTGTAGCTGTAGGACTCGCCGACCAGTTGCGGTATGCCGACCAGGCCCGCCACGGCGCCGGACAGCATCATCGCGATGAGGGTCATCCTCTTCACGTTGACCCCGCTGGCCACCGCGGCCGTCTCCGAGCGGCCGGTGGCCCTCAGGTCGAAGCCGAAGCGGGTCTTGTTGATCAGCACGTGGTACAGGATGCCCATGACGATCGCCAGGACGATGAGGCCGAACACCTTGGTCGTGGTGCCGGGGATGATCTCCAGGCCGGGCACCTGGCCGGACGCGCCGATCGGCTTGGTACCGATGTTGTTGCTGCCCGCGACCTCGACCGCGAGGCGGTCCTTGTTGAGGAGCCAGGCGCCGAGCGAGGTGGCGATGGCGTTCAGCATGATCGTGGAGATGACCTCGCTGACCCCCCGCCTGACCTTGAGCAGGCCGGCGATCGACGCCCATCCGGCGCCGATCACCATGGCGACGAAGATGATCAGGGCGACGTGCAGGGGGGCGGGCAGGGTGACCGCCCCGCCCACGGCCGCGGCGACGAGCACCGCGAGGCGGTACTGGCCGTCCACGCCGATGTTGAAGAGGTTCATCCTGAACCCGATCGCCACCGCCAGCGCGGACAGGTAGTAGGTCGTCGCGGAGTTCAGGGTCAGCACGATCGACCGCGGCTGCGCGCCGTAGTCGACCATGAGGAGCAGGGTGTTCAGCGGAGGGTCGCCCGTGATCAGCAGGACGATCGAGGTGATCAGTCCGGCGAACACGATGGCCAGGATCGGCGCGATCAAAACCGGGCCGCCGAGGCGGACCCGGCCGAGGAGCCTGTCGGCGAAGGTCGACGTCTCGGGGCTCATACGATCACTCCGGCCGCCACGCGCGCTGTGTGGATGTTCATGCCGCCTCTCCAGCACCCGTCATGGCTGATCCGAGCTGCTCGGGCGTCACGTTCAGCGGGTTCACGTCCGCCACGATGCGACCTCGCAGGATGACCTTCAGCGTGTCCGACAGGCCGATGAGCTCGTCGAGGTCGGCCGAGATGAGTAGTACGGCCAGGCCCGCGGCGCGGGCGGCACGAAGGTGGTCCCAGATCGCGGCCTGGGCGCCGACGTCCACGCCGCGCGTCGGGTGGGAGGCGATCAGGAACACCGGGTTCCCGCTCATCTCCCGGCCGATGATCAGCTTCTGCTGGTTTCCGCCGGACAGGGACGAGGCGTCCACGTCGATGCCCGGCGTACGGACGTCGTACTCCTCGACGATGCGCTGGGTGTCCTTGCGCGCCCCCGAGCGGTTGATCCAGAAGCCCCTGACATTGGGCCGTCTCGTCTGGTGACCGAGGATCCGGTTCTCCCAGAGCGGCGCCTCCAGCAGCAGTCCCTGCCGGTGCCGGTCCTCGGGGATGTAGCCGATCCCGGCCTCGCGGCGGCGCAGCGTCGGCCAGGCGGAGATGTCGTGCTCGCCGAGCCGGATCTCGCCGTCGGCGGCGCGCATGCCCATGATGGCCTCGACGAGCTCGGCCTGGCCGTTGCCCTCGACGCCGGCGATGCCGAGCACCTCGCCCTTGCGGATGTCGAAATCGACGGCGTCGACGATGCGGCGCCCCTCCGGCGAGTGGACGGTCAGACCGCGCACCGACAGTGCGACCACGTCGGTGACGGTGGACTCGCGGGTCTCCGGGCTGGGCAGCTCGCTGCCCACCATGAGCTCGGCGAGCTGCCTGGCCGTCACGTCCTTGGGAACCACGCTGGCCACGGTCGTGCCGCGCCGGATGACGGTGATGGCGTCGGCGACCGAGAGCACCTCGTCCAGCTTGTGGGAGATGAAGATGATCGTGAGGCCCTCGCGGACCAGCACGCGCAGGTTGGCGAAGAGCTCCTCCACCTCGTGCGGCACCAGCACGGCGGTCGGCTCGTCCAGGATGAGGATCCGGGCGCCGCGATAGAGGACCTTCAGGATCTCCACCCGCTGCCGGGCGCCGACCCCCAGGTCCTCGACCGTGGCGTCGGGGTCGATACCGAGGCCGTAGGAGTCGGAGATCTGTATGATCTTCTTCCGGGCGGCGCCGAAGTCGAGGGCGATCCCGCCCTTGCGGGGCTCGCTGCCGAGAACCACGTTCTCCAGCACCGTCAGGTTGTCGGCCAGCATGAAGTGCTGGTGGACCATCCCGATGCTCGCGGCGATCGCGTCTCCGGGAGAGCGGAAGGTCGCGGCTTTCCCGTTGACACGGATCTCGCCCTCGTCGGGACGTTGCATGCCGTACAGGATCTTCATGAGGGTGGACTTGCCCGCGCCGTTCTCGCCGACGATGGCATGCACGTGACCCTGGTTCACGGCAAGGGAGATGTCGCGGTTGGCCACGACGCCGGGGAATCGTTTGGTGATCCCCTCGAGTTCGACGGCCGGAGTCGAGGTGTTGATGACGGCCTCCTCCACACGGATGGCCTTGATTGCGGAACGTGATGGTGAAAGTAGGGCAAGAGGCCCGGGGGATTTGTCCACCGGGCCTCTTATTAGTACCAGTTCAGGAGGTCTTGTCCGGAACGGTGATCTCGCCGGAGATGATCTTCTGCTTGAACTCGTCGAGCTTGGCCTTGATGTCGTCGACCTGGCCACCGGTGGTGGAGTAGTCGACGCCGCCGGCCTTGAGGTCGTAGGACGTGGTGCCGGCCTTCACCGTGTTGTCGGCGAAGCTCTTCAGGAAGTCGAAGACCGCGACGTCGACCTTCTTGAGCATGGAGGTCATGATGACGCCCTGCAGATCGGCGGCGGCGGTCTTGGCCTGGTCGGAGTCGACGCCGATGGCCAGGCCGCCCGCGGCCTTGGCCGCCTCGAACACACCGCTGCCGGAGCCGCCCGCGGCCTGGTAGACCACGTCGGCGCCCGCGTCGAACATGCCCTCGGCCGCGGTCTTGCCCTTGGCCGGGTCGGCGAAGCCGGTGAAGTCCGGCGGCTGGCTGAGGTACTTGCTGTCGATCTTGATGTCGGCCTTGACGGCCTTGGCCCCGGCGGCGAAACCGGCCTCGAACTTGTTGATCAGCGGCACCTGCACGCCGCCGATGAAGCCCACGTGGCCGCTCTTGCTCTTCAGCGCCGCGGCGGCACCGACGAGGAAGGAGCCCTGCTGCTCGGAGAAGAGCAGGTTGGAGATGTTCGGGCCCTTGGCGGCCTCGTCGTCGACGATCGCGAACTTGATGTCCGGGAACTCGGCGGCGACCTTCGCCACCGGACCGGAGTAGGCGAAGCCGATGGCGATGATCGGGTTGTAGCCGCCGTCGGCGAGCAGACGCAGCCGCTCCTCCTTGGCCGCCTCGGTCTCGCCGTTGCCGGCTTCGAGCTCCTTGGTCTCGGTGAGGCCGAGCTCGGTCTTGGCCTTGTCCAGACCGGCGGCGGCCGCGTCGTTGAACGACTGGTCACCACGCCCGCCGATGTCGTAGGCGAGACCGACCTTCGCGCCGCCCGCGGCCGGAGCCGCGCTGCTCGCTCCGCCACTCGGCGCGGCCGACGTGGCCGGCTCCTCGCTTCCACCGCACGCGGCAGCTCCCATGAGCATGCTGCCTGCCAGTGCTGTTGCGGCCAGCCTGCCGAATCGGTTCTGAAGCAAGATGGACTCCCCTCGCGTTTATGTGCACGCGCGAAGAGACGCACGGCAACCCTGCACGGAAGATAGTTGGTCAGAGAGGGTTGACCAAACCAACGCACGAGTCCGCAACAGGTCCGTTATGCAGCTCACGCCACCTTGTGACCAGCGGAGCCATCCGCGGCCACATCTTCGCCCGAGGGTAGTCCTTTACCTGGAGGACGGGTTCTGGTCACCACCGTGACAGGTGTTACGTGTGAGAAAGTCCGATTTATGGCTAATTGTCCAGATTGAGCGCCAGGAGCGGCTCGGTGGAGGCGGCGCTGGGCCGCCTCCCCTCCCAGAGCGCGGTCAGCGCGGTCGCCGCCAGGAAGCGCACGCCGGTGCCGATCGCGGTCTCGTCCACGTCGAAAGTGCCCTGATGGATGTCGGCCAGGTGCGTCGAGCCCGGAGTGCGGGTTCCGAGCCTGCCGTACGCCCCGGGAACGGACTCCAGATACCAGCCGAAGTCCTCGCCGCCCAGGCTCTGCTCCGTCGGCGCGACGGCATCCTCCCCGAGCACACCCTCCGCGGCCTCGGTCAGCATCTGCACGCTGACCTCGTCGTTGACCACCGGCGGAACCCCGCGCACGTAGTCCATCTCGGCCTCGACGCCGTAGGCGCCCGCGACCGACTCCAGCAGCGTCTTGATCATGTCGGGAGCGGCGTGCCAGGCGGTCTCGTCCAGGCAGCGCACGGTGCCCTCGGCGATGCCGTCGTCCGGGATCGCGTTGGCGACCGAGCCCGCCTCGACCCGGCCCCAGACCAGGCTCAGCGACGAGCGCGGGTCCACCCTGCGCGACAGCGCGGCCGGCAGCTCGGTGAGGATCTTGGCGAGCGCGAAGACCAGGTCGGCGGTGAGGTGCGGCCGGGCGGTGTGCCCGCCGGGACCGCTGACCCGGATCGAGACCTTGTCGCAGGCGGAGGTGATCGGCCCGGCCTTGAGACCGACCTTGCCGACGTCCAGCCGCGGATCGCAGTGCAGGCCGAAGATCCGGTCGACCCCGCTGATACCGCCGGAGGCCATGACCTCCAGCGCCCCGCCGGGAAGCTCCTCGGCGGGCTGGAAGATCAGCCGGACCCGGCCGGGAAGCAGCCCGGCCTCCGCCTGCTGGGCGAGGAAGAGCGAGGTGCCGAGCAGGATCGTGGTGTGCACGTCGTGACCGCAGGCGTGGCACACCCCGGGGACCGTGGAGCTGTAGGCCACGTCCTTCTCGTCGGGCACGGGAAGCGCGTCGATGTCGGCCCGCAGCGCCACCGTCGGCCCGTCGCCGCTGCCGACCTCGCAGATGACCCCGGTGCCGCGAGGCAGCACCGAGGGCACGAGGCCCGCCGCGGTCAGACGCTCGACGATGCGCTGCGTCGTACGGTATTCGGCGAACGCGAGCTCTGGATGCATGTGCAGGTCACGTCGGAAATCGATCAGCTCCCGCTCGCGACCGGCGAGGAAGGTGTCGAGTTCTCCCCGCAAATTACGCCCGCGCATTACGTACCGTCCTATCCGCGCCAGCGGTCTGAATCGTCGACGCACCGTGCCACTGCCCAGGATCACGCAATCCATGAGGCAGCCTCGAAAAAAAGCGACCGCCGCACCGATGGGCCGGAGTGGGTGTCACGAGCCACGCCAGTGCGGACTGAGAACCGTCGACATGGGAGCGACAAGCCGATGGTCTTGGGGCCGCCGTCACGTTGACGATGCCATCGACTTTATCCCTCCTGCCTGGCAGCTCGCCGCCATCTACACCAAATGTTTTGTCACCCCATGCCCCTCTTCTATGCCTTCTGACCCTCTCGAACCAGAGAAGATGACCCGGATTAACTAGATCGTGGCAGTCGCCGGTGGCCACACCGGGTCATGTCACGGCGGCGGTGACAGCCTGTCACTCGATCCAAACCTGGCCGACCTGGCAATTTGCATGGCCTCAGGTACCAGTCATAGAACCCGGCGGAGTGATGTAAACAGGAGAAATGCATGTTTCACTCCGCATATGATCGCTAACATCCCATTCGGGGAGAGGCAGTCGCGATTGAGCATCTTCGAACCGATCGAGGGGACCCTGGTGGTTGTCCCCTCACTGTCGCTTCCACAAGATGAGCTGCGCAGGATCACCGCCGTCCGCTCCTACGAGGAGCGATTGCTGTTCCTCCTGCTCACCCTCAAAAAACCCGACATGGAAGTCGTCTACCTGTCCTCCACGCCGGTGGACGACGCGATCGTGGACTACTACCTGAGCTTCCTCGACGATCCCGACGAGGGCCGCACGCGCCTGCAAATGATCAGTTTGGATGATCCGCACACGCAACCGCTCAGCGAGTCGCTGCTGCGCCGTCCGGACGTCATCGCGCGGATCCGCGAGGCACTCGGCGACGCGAAGGACACCTGGATGGTGCCGTTCGTGGTCAGCGAGTACGAGGAGCGGCTCGCCGAGATCCTCGCCCTGCCGATCTACGGCCCGGCCACCGCGCTGGCCCATCTGGGCTCCAAGAGCGGCGGGCGCATGGTCGGCGAGGAGGCGGGGGTGCCGGTGGTCAGGGGCTTCTCCAGCCTGCGGTCGCTGACCGAGGTGGAGCACGCGGCCCGCGCCATGGCCCCGGCGAACAAGCTGATGGTCAAGCTCAACAACAGCTACTCGGGGCTGGGCAACGCCATCGTGATCAAGGACGACCGGCCGCTCACCGCCTGCCGTACGAGCTTCTCCGCGGAGGACGAGGACTGGACGACGTTCGCCGAGAAGATCGCCGAACGCGGAGCGGTGATCGAGGAGTTCCTCGACGACCGGCCCCTGTACTCCCCCAGCGCCCTGGCCAGGATCACCCCCGGCGGCTCCTACGACGTGGTCGCCACGCACGAACAGGTCCTCGGCGGCCCCAACGGGGACGTCTACCAGGGCTGCACCTTCCCCGCCCGGCCGGAGTACCGCGCCGAGCTGGGCGAGTGCGCCGAGCGGATCGCCCGCGTCCTCGCGAGCCGGGGCGTGGTGGGCCTGTTCGGTGTGGACTTCTTCGCCATCAAGACCGACGGCGGCTACCGGGCGCTGCTGTGCGAGATCAACCTGCGCATCGGCGGGACCACCCACCCGTTCGGCGCCGCGCTGCTCGCCACCGGCGGCACCTACGACCCGGGCACCGGCACGCTCATGTGCGGGAAGCAGTCCAAGTACTACGTGGCGACCGACAACTGCTCCGCCCCCTGCCTGCGGGGCCGCACGCCCGCGGAGGTCGTCAAGATGGTCCACGACGAGGGCCTCGGATTCGACGACGGCACCCGTACCGGGAACGTGCTGCATCTGCTCGGGGCGATCCCCGGGTTCGGGAAACTCGGCTTCACCAGCATCGGCAACTCCGAGGAAGAGGCCGCCGAACTACACCGAAGGACCATTCGGGCGCTTCGCCAGTCCGCGTAGGCCGATCACGCCCAGCACGATCGCGAGCACGATGTTGACGGCGATCAGGATGCCGTGCACCACGTAGAAGGACGTCGGGTGACCGTCTGCGAGGTTGAAGCCAAGGTTGATCCATTCGAAGATCATGAAAGCGGCAAGGCCGATCAGAAATCCGGCGATCTTTCGCGATATTTGCATGGTGTCAGTATTCCGTTGCGTGGCTGACCCCTGGTCAGGGCATGAGTCGCCGCATGCGAATCGGCACGAAGCTACCCTGAGGTCATTATGGGGATGAAACACGTCGCGCCCGTCGGGGTGCTGCTCGCGGCGACCACTTTTCTGGGCGCCCCCGCGCACGCCGGCTCGGTGGCCGCGCCCGCGGGAACCGAACCCGGGAGCGTCAAACCGGGAGGTGCCAGGAAGGAGCCGGTCGGCGGCCCCAGGCTCGGCGGGCGGGGCGTCATCGCCCCCACCGGCGTGAAGGCGCCTCCCAAGACGGCCGCGGAGTCCTACGTGGTCGCGGACGCCGACACCGGCGAGGTGCTCGCCGCCAAGGACGCCCACGGGCGCTATCTCCCGGCGAGCACCCTCAAGGCCCTGACCGCGATCACCCTCATTCCGAAGCTCGACAAGACTCGGAAGATCACACCGAGCAGGCGCGCGGTGAACGAGGAGGGCAGTGCGGTAGGCCTGGTCCCCAAGCCCCTCTACACGGTCGAGGACCTGTTCAAGGCACTGATGCTGGTGTCCGGCAACGACTGCGCGATGGCGCTGGCCGAGGCCAACGGCGGCCTGGCCACGACCCTGGCGGACATGAACGCCGAGGCCAAGCGCCTGCAGGCGTACGACACGGTGGCCAAGACGCCGAGCGGGCTCGACAAGCCCGGCCAGAGCAGCTCGGCCTACGACCTGACGCTGATCGCCCGAGCCGGGCTAGCCAACGCCGATTTTCGGCGATATATCAGCACAAAGACTGACAAGTTCCCGGCGCCCAAGGGCCACTACGAGATCGGCAACCACAACAGGCTGCTCTGGAGCTACAAGGGCATGATCGGCGTCAAGAACGGCTGGACGTCCAAGGCCCTGGGCAGCTTCGTCGGCGCGGCCAAACGGAACGGCCACACGGTCATCGTGTCGATCATGCGGCACAACGGCTCCTTCTGGGGCGACGTCGCCGGCCTGCTCGACTGGGGCTTCGCCGCCCGCGGCAAGGTGATCCCCGTCGGGCACCTGGTCGACCCGATCCCCGACCCGCCGCCTCCCACCCCGACCCCTCCGCCCGTCAAGGCTCCGGTCGCGGCGCCCAAGGCGGTGGAGACCGCACCCCACGAGGAGTCGCCTCCCGTCGGCCTCTACGTGCTCGGCGCCGGCCTGCTCGGCGGCGTGATCTGGATGGCGTACGGCCTGCGCCGGCGCTTCCGCTGAAGCGTCGTCCCGGTGGGGACCCGCCGCCTCGCGTACGGCGCGGCGGTCCCCCCGGGGGCGGCCGTCAGGCGAAGGGTCTCGCCGGGCATCCGCGCCCGCCGGACGGACGGCCCGTCAGGCGGGCGCCCCGTCGACGGGAACGGCCGGGGACGGGGTGGGATCGGGCGGGGGTCCGAAGCAGGCGGTCGCGGTCCAGGCGGCGGCGTAGATGATCACGCGGGCCGAGAGGTTGATCCAGACCAGCAGGCCGACCACCACGGCGAACACCCCGTAGACGGGGTTGTTCAGGGTGTACGACAGGATCAGCGCGGCGAGCTGCTTGAGCAGTCCGAAGCCGATCGCGCCCAGCACGGCTCCGCGCAGCACCACGCGGAACGGCTGCGTGGAGCGGCCCACCCAGCCCAGGAGGATCAGGAAGACGACGACGTCGGCCAGCACGCTGACCGCCAGGCCGACGGGCCAGATCACAGCGATGGCGGTCACCGATCCCGGCAGGCCCAGCCATCCGGCCACGACCCCGCTCGCCTGGGTGGCGAAGCCGCCGACCACCACCGAGAAGATCACCGTGATGCCGACCAGGACGAATGAGGCGAGATCGCGGAGCTTGCCCATGAAGAAGTTGAGCGGCGCCTCGGTGGTCATGGAGATCTCGCGGAGCGCGCCGCGCAGGGCGTCCATCGCGCCGAGCCCGGCGTAGAGCAGGCCGATCAGGCCGATGATCCCGGCGCCGGTCCGGGACTCGGAGATCTGCTTGATCGGGAGCTTGTCGGCGAGACCCGGCAGGTACGCGTTGATGGCCCCGGCCAGCGCGGCGGTGGCCTTCGAGTCGGCGAACAGGAAGTAGCCGAAGATCGCGAAGGCCAGAGCGATGATCGGAAAGAACGACAGGAACGCGAAGTAGGTCACCGCCCCCGCGAGCCGGTCTCCGGACTGGACCTGGTAGCGCTGCACCGTCCTGATCAGATGATCGAACCAGTGCCATCGGACTCGGGCCACGCCGATCCGCGCCCTGCCCCCCTCGCGGACCGCCTCGATCCGTTCCTGCACCTTTGCCACGCGCGCCCCCTACCCAGTCGTCGCCGCACCGATCACGAATGACGAAAGGAAAAGGGGAACGCGAGAGCCGTACACGCTCGGGAGTGCTCAGAGTAGGACAGGGCCCGAACCCGAACCCATCCAAACGCGCCCAGAGTGTCAGGAGGGGCAGGAAACTCCAAACGCGCTCAGAGCGTCAGAGAAGGCAGGAAACCAACCCGGTCACGAACCTGGGCCATGGTCCCCGCGGCCACGCTACGGGCCCTTGCAGCCCCGATGGCGAGCATCCTGTCGAGCTCGGCCTCGTTCGCCAGCAGCTTCTCGGTGCGCTCCCTGATCGGGGTGAAGGTGTCCACGACCAGCTCGGCCACGTCTTTCTTGAAGGTGCCGTATCCCTGGCCGGCGTAGCGGGCCTCCAGCTCGGGAATCGGGGTGCCGCTCAGGGCGGACTGGATGCGCAGCAGGTTGGTGACGCCGGGCTTGTTCTCGTCGTCGGCGAGGATCTCGGATCCGGTGTCGGTGACCGCGCGCATGACCTTCTTGCGGAGCGGCCCCGGCTGCTCCAGCAGGTCCAGGATGCCGGCGGGCGAAGAGGAGGACTTCGACATCTTCGCCGTGGGGTCCTGAAGGTCGGTGATCTTCTCGACGCCCTTGACGATGTGCGGCTCGGGCAGCGTGAAGGTATCGCCGAAGCGGTGGTTGAAGCGCTGCGCGAGGTCGCGGGTGAGCTCCAGGTGCTGCTTCTGGTCGGCTCCGACCGGCACCTTGTCGGCCTGGTAGAGCAGGATGTCGGCGGCCTGCAGGATCGGGTAGGTGAACAGCCCGACACCGGCCGAGCTCTCTCCCGACTTCGCCGACTTGTCCTTGAACTGGGTCATCCGGCCCGCCTCGCCCATGCCGGTGAGACAGATCAGCACCCAGGCCAGCTCGGTGTGCTCGCGGACGTGGCTCTGGATGAAGACGGTGGACCGCTCCGGGTCCAGACCCGCGGCGAAGAGCTGGGCCGCGGCGACCCTGGAGCGCCTGCGCAGCGCCTCCGGCTGGTACTCCACCGTGATCGCGTGCAGGTCGACGACGCAGTAGAAGGCGTCGTAGCCCTCCTGCATGGCGACATACTGCCGCACGGCGCCGAGGTAGTTGCCCAGGTGGAAGGAGTCGGCGGTGGGCTGGATGCCGGACAAGACACGAGGACTGGCCATAGCATGCAATTCTGTCAGCCTCCGGGAGTCGTTGGTGCCCGCCCGTCAGGCTCCGGGGGCGCCTCCGGCCGGTGTTTGATACGAACCCGCGACACCCTGCGGCCGTCCAGGTCCGTGACCGACAGCTCGAAGCCGGGGATCTCCACCCGCTCCCCCAGCGCCGGCAGGTGGCCGAGGGCCGACATGACGAACCCGCCGAGGGTCTCGTAGGGGCCGTCGGGCAACCGGATCCCGGTCTCGGTCGCCACCTCGTCGAGGTTGGCCAGCCCGTCGAGCTCGGCCTCTCCCGCGGGGAGCACGACCTGCCGGTCCTCCACGTCGTGCTCGTCGCGGATGTCGCCGACGAGCTCCTCGACCAGGTCCTCCATGGTGACGATGCCCGCGGTGCCGCCGTACTCGTCGACCACGATCGCCAGGTGGTGGCCCTCGTCGCGCATCTCCGACAGCGTGGCCAGCACCCGCTTGCTGGCGGGGACCAGTTTGACCGGGCGGATCGGCACCAGCTCGCTGATCGGCTCGATCGACCCGGTCAGCACCGGGTCGAGCAGGTCCCGGATGTGGACGAACCCCACGACGTCGTCGTAGGAGTCCCGGTAGACGGGGAAACGGGAGTGCGGCATGGCCGCGGCCAGGATCGCGGCCTCGGCCAGCCGGGTGTCGGCGGACATGAACTCCACCTCGGTGCGCGGCAGCATCACCTCGCGGAGCTGCCGCTTGCCCGCCGCGAAGACCTCCGCGATCAGATGGCGCTCGTCGACGGTGAGCTCCTGGTGGCCGACCACCATGTCGCGCAGCTCCTCGGTGGAGATCTCCTCCCGATCCGTGTCGGGGTTGCCGCCGAGCAGCCGGACCACGCCGTCGCTGGACTTCGACAGCGCCCAGATGAGCGGTCGCGACAGCAAGGCCAGCCGGTCCAGGAACGGCGCGACCAGCAGGGAGAGCCCCTCGGCCCGCTGCCGGGCGAGCCGCTTGGGCGCGAGCTCGCCCAGCACCAGCGAGAAGTAGGAGATGACCAGCGTCACGAGCACCAGCGCGATCGTGGCCGCGGCGGACGCGGGCACCCCCCAGCCGGTCACCACCGGGACCAGGTCCTTGGCCAGGGTGTCGGCGCCGAACGCGGCCGACATCATGGTCGCCACGGTGACGCCGATCTGCACGGCCGCGAGGAAGCGGTTGGGGTCGCGGGCGAGCTTGGCCGCTCTCGCCCCCCGGCGGCCGCGACCACTGAGCCGCCTCACCTGGCTCTCCCTCAGGGAGACCATGGCCATCTCGGCGGCGGCGAAGAATCCCCCGATCAGTACGAAAAGCAGGACCAGGGCGATGTTCGCCACGACGCTGTTCACGAGATCGTCTCCGTCATGGCCGTCGCTCGTTTCGCGGCGGTGGCCGATATTTGATGTGCCAGCATATGCTGGCGATAGCCATACAAAAGTAAACAAGTACAAACAACATCAAACAGGAGGCTCCGTGAAGCTGCTGGTCACCGGAGGTGCCGGATACATAGGCAGCGTCGTGGCGGCGCAACTCGTCGAGGCCGGTCACCAGGTCACCGTGCTGGACGACCTCTCCACCGGTCATGCCGACGCGGTGCCGTCCGGCGCCCGCTTCGTGGAGGGATCGATCACCGACGCCGGCGGCGTGCTGCCCGGAATGGACGGCGTGCTGCACTTCGCGGCGAAGTCCCTGGTCGGCGAGTCGGTGGAGAAGCCCGGCCTGTACTGGGCGAACAACCTCGGCGGCACCCTCGCCCTGCTCGACGCCATGCGGACCGCCGAGGTCGGGCGGATCGTCTTCTCCTCCACCGCCGCCACGTACGGCGAGCCGGAGCGCTCCCCGGTCCTGGAGACCGACCCGACCCGGCCGACCAATCCCTACGGCGCGTCCAAACTCGCCGTCGACACCGCGCTGACCACGTTCGCCGGGCTGTACGGCCTGGCCGCGGTGAGCCTGCGATACTTCAACGTGGGCGGCGCCCACACCGCGGAAGACGGGCGGGTCTACCGCGAGCGTCACACCGTGGAGACCCACCTGATCCCCAACGTCCTGGCCGTGGCGCTCGGCGGACGCGACGCGGTCAGCGTGTTCGGCACGGACTACCCCACCCCCGACGGCACGTGCGTGCGCGACTACATCCACGTGGCCGATCTGGCCAGAGCGCACCTCCTGGCGATGGAAGCCTGCTCCCCGGGCGAGCACAAGATCTACAACCTGGGAAACGGCACCGGTTTCTCGGTTCAGGAGGTCCTGTCGGTCTGCCGCGAGGTCACCGGGCACGAGATTCCGGCGGTCGTACAGGAGCGTCGCGCCGGAGACCCGGCGGTGCTGGTGGCCTCGTCCGAGAAGATCCAGCGCGAGCTCGGGTGGAAGCCCGAACACCCGTCCGTCCGGGACATCGTCGCCGACGCCTGGGACGTTCTGCCGCGCTGACCTCGTGAGAGCACGGACGCCGGGCGGCCGTGTGCTCCGATCGAACTCCCCGGGCGCGAACCTCCGGCCTCGGCCGGGGGATCGCGCCGACCGGCAGGACGCGCGGCCGGGCCGGTCGCGACAGGGCGTGGAGCCCCCGCCCTCGGGTGATCCGTGGATCGCCCGTCGCCGGTCTCCGGGGTCGGCGACCCCTCCTTCGGCCGCGAGGAGGGCGTCAGGCTGGCGATGTTGTTGGCGGGGCGGCGGTCGCCCAGGCGGACGGAGTAGACGGTCGCCTGGGCCCGCGGGCCGCGCCCGTGGGCACGGAAGGTGAGCCGCATGCTCACCTTCCCGCCCGAGCCGACCGTGCGCAGTGCGCAGCCGACGGAGCCGGGGCGCGGGCGGCACCGGGCTCCGGACGCCGACAGGAAGCGCGCCTTCCCCGTGTCGAAGAAGACCGCGGCGTCGCGGACGGCCCGGGGCCCGCGGTTGCGCACCACGGCCCCCACCGTGACCAGCCGGCCGCCGATCGCCCTGCGCGACAGCCTGACCGCCAGGTCCGTGCCCTCGCCCACCGGGGTCGACGTCTGGGCGGAGTCGTTCGTCCCGTTCTCGTCCACGATCTCGGAGGAGAGCGTCGCGGTCGCCCTGAGCGGGCCTCGCGCGCCCGGACGGACCAGGCCGCTGATCGTCACGCCCCCGGCGTCCCCGGCCATGACGTCCTGCCGTGAGGCGCAGATCACCTCGTTGGCCGCGCCGCCGGGAAGGCACTCGGCGACGTTGACGCCGATGACCTCGACCCCTTCGGGCAACCGGACGACGAGCACGGGCAGCACCGCGTCCTCGGGCCCCGCGTTGCTCACGTCGGCCCGGTAGATCAGCGGCTTACCCGGTTGCGCGAGTTTCGGCAGGACCGACAGCCGTACCGAAAGATCGGCCCCGACCAGGTTCTTCTCCCCGGACCTCGCCGACGCCGCGCCCGGAGCTACCGCCAGCACAAGGCTGACCACACCGGCGACGATCCGCACCCGCACCATGATCCCTGAACACCGGCCCCCTCGACCATCAGTGATCATTGAACGCCGAGTCGCCCTCCGGGGCGGTGATCGACACGCCGCCAGTTCGTTCCGCCGGCCGCGCGTCCCGGCGGCGGGCCGGGGAGCGGCGGCGGGCCGGGGAGCGGCGGCGGGCCGGGGAGCGGCGGCGCCGCGGCGTCCCGCCCTGCCCGGCGGGCGGTACGGGATCCCGGACCCCGCCCCGGACGCGGAAGGGCCCCGGCACTCACGGCCCCGGACCCCGCGACCCCCGAATACGTCAGGTGTCGCGACGGTTCCCGGAGCCCGCGTGCCGGGGCCCTTTCTCAGCGGCTCAGATGAGGCCGAGCTCGCGAACGGCGGCGCGCTCCTCCTCGAGCTCGCGCGTCGAGGCGTCGATGCGCTCGCGGGAGAAGGCGTTGATCTCCAGGCCCTGGATGATCTCCCACTTGCCGTTGCGCGAGGCGACGGGGAAGGAGGAGATGATCCCCTCGGGCACGCCGTACGAACCGTCGGACGGGATCGCGGCGGAGGTCCACTCGGTGCCGTTGACCCAGTCGAAGACGTGGTCGATCGCGGCGTTGGCGGCGGAGGCGGCCGAGGACGCGCCACGGGCCTCGATGATCGCGGCGCCGCGCTTGGCGACGGTCGGGATGAAGGTGTCGCGCAGCCAGGCCTCGTCCACCAGCTCAGCGGCGATCTTGCCACCGACCTCGGTGTGGAACAGGTCGGGGTACTGGGTGGCGGAGTGGTTGCCCCAGATGGTCATCTTCTTGATCTCGGTGACCGGGACCTGGAGCTTGGCGGCGAGCTGGGACAGCGCGCGGTTGTGGTCGAGGCGGGTCATCGCGGTGAACCGCTCGGCCGGGACGTCCGGGGCGTGCTGCTGGGCGATGAGCGAGTTGGTGTTCGCCGGGTTGCCCACGACCAGCACGCGGACGTCGTCGGCGGCGTTGTCGTTGATGGCCTTGCCCTGGGGGCCGAAGATGCCGCCGTTGGCCTGGAGCAGGTCGCCGCGCTCCATGCCCGCCGTACGGGGGCGGGCGCCGACCAGCAGGGCGACGTTGGTGCCGTTGAACGCGACGTTCGGGTCGTCGGTGACCTCGATGCCGCTCAGCAGCGGGAACGCGCAGTCGTCGAGCTCCATCGCGGTGCCCTCGGCAGCCTTGACCGCCTGCGGGATCTCCAGCAGGCTCAGCTTGACCGGGACGTCGGCGCCCAGCAACTGGCCCGAGGCGATGCGGAACAACAGCGCGTAGCCGATCTGGCCGGCGGCGCCGGTGACGGTGACCTTTACGGGACTCTGGGCCATGACCTTCCCCCACTCGAAGGATGAATTGTGACGCTCGGATGTTACCCGTCCACGCCGGACGGCCGTCCGCCGAGTGCCCCGATGCGCCCTCGGGGCAGCAGGATCAACGCGACGAGCGCGACGAGCGCCCCGCCAACGGCGAGCCAGGGGACGACGGTCGCGGTGGCGGCGGCGTGGGCGGCGCTCAGCCCGTGGACGGGCGCGTCGTCCCTGATCACCGAGGCGTAGACCGTGCCGGCGAGGGCCAGGGCGACCGAGCCGCCGACCTGGCGGAAGAAGGTCAGGTTCGCGGTGGCGGTGCCGATGAACCGGGGCGGGACCGAATACTGGATCGCCACGGTCAGGCCGGACAGCATCGGCCCCATGCCGAGGCCCAGAAGCGCCATCCACCCCGCCAGGACCAGAGCAGGGGTCTCGGCCGTGAGCCCGGCGCAGAGCAGCGCCCCGACCGCGATGAGGAACGGTCCCGCGACCAGCCACGGCTTGTAGCGCTGGGTCCTGGAGATGAGGGCACCGGCGATCATGCTGCCGGCCACCATCCCGAGCATGAGCGGGTAGATGCGCAGGCCCGACTCGGTGGCGCTGAGCCCCATGGCCTCCTGGAAGTAGCGCGGCAGGAACACCACCCCGGCGTAGAGGCAGAAGGCGGTGAAGAACGACGCCACGTTGGCCAGCGTGTAGGTCCGGTTGCGGAACAGCTCCAGCGGGATGATCGGCTGCTCGGCCCTCCGCTCGACCAGGACGAACGCCACCAGGAGTACGGCGGAGGCCGCGATCGGCCAGAGCACCGGCCCGCTGGTCCAGGAGTGGTCGTCCAGGCCCTTCTCGGTCAGGCCGACGAGCAGCGCGCCGATGCCCGCGGAGAACACGGCCATGCCCAGGTAGTCGGGGCGGACGCCGCGCCCCTGCCCGGCCACGTGCGGCAGCCGTGCGACGACGATCGCGATGAGGACCAGTCCGACGGGCAGGTTGATCAGGAAGGCCCAGCGCCAGCTGGCCTGGTCGGTGAAGACACCGCCGAGGAACGGCCCGGCGATGTAGCTCAGCGCCATCACCCCGCCGAGCGCGCCCTGGACCCGGCCGCTCCTGTCCGGCGGGAACAGGTCGGCCACCATCGCCAGGGAGAGCGGCAGCAGCGCTCCCGCCCCCAGCCCCTGCAGCGCGCGGAAGCCGATCAGCTGGCCCATGTCCTGGGCGACGCCGCACAGGAGCGAGCCGAGCAGGAACACCACGACGCCGATCAGCAGCAGCGGCTTGCGGCCGTAGGTGTCGGACAGCCTGCCGTACAGGGGGACGGTGATGGTGGAGGTCAGCAGGTAGGCCGTCACGACCCAGACATAGAGGTCTGAGCCGCCGAGCTCCTCGGTGATCCGGGGCAGGGCGGTGCCGACGATCGTCTGGTCGAGCATCGCGAGAAACATTCCGCCGAGGACGGCGAGCAGGAGCAGCCCGTTGCCGGAACGGGGCTTTGCGGGGGATATCAATACGTCAGTAGACACATGTTGATAATTACCTGTCTGCTTTGACATGTCAACGCGCGGATATGATGAGGGCATGTCCCTGCGGATCGCCCTTCTCGGCCTGCTGACCGTCTCCGGCCCCTCCAGCGGCTACGACCTCACGAAACTCTTCGAGGGGTCGATCAACCACGCCTGGCAGGCCGGGCACAGCCAGATCTATCCGGAGCTGAACAAGATGGCGGCGGACGGCCTGGTGACCGTCGAGGAGGAGGGTCCCCGGGGCAGGAAGACCTACGCGATCACCGACGCGGGCTCGCTGGAGCTGCGGCGGTGGCTGGTGGAGAAGGAGCCGTCACGGTCGCACCGCAGCGAGGCGGCGCTCCGCGCCTTCCTGCTGCCCACCCTGGAGCCGCAGGAGGCCCTGGCGCTGCTCCGCGCGGAGGTCGAGGTCTACGACGCCAAACTGGAGGCGCTGGAGGCACTCTGGAGGAGCAAGTCCCTCGCAGAGGTCGGCTTCGGGAAATACGCCCTGGACCTGGGCATCCGGCAGATCCGGACGGTGCGTGACTGGGCCGCCGACACGGCGGCGGCGATCGAGAGCTCGGGCGGAGGGGCTCGGCCCTAGGCGCAGGGGGCCATGGCGGGGAGGCCGTTCTCGCGGGTGGCGAACTCGACCTTCGAGAAATGCTCGTCGAGCAGTCTCGCGATCGTGCCGTCCTTGTAGAGGGCGGCGATCGCCCCCTGCACGGCCTCGCAGGTGCGCTCGTCGCCCTTCTTGACGGCCACCGCGTAGCGCTCGTCGGTGAGCTTCAGGCCGAGCACCTTGTAACGGACGCTCTCCCGGTCGGCGAACCCGGCCAGCAGCAGGTCGTCCCCGGGAACCGCGTCGACCTCGCCTTTCAGCAGCTTGTCCATGCACTCGGAGTAGGTCTGGGCGGGAACCAGCGTGAGCCGGTCCACCTCGCCCTGCAGGACGGCCACCGAGGTGCTCGCGGCCGGCCGGCACACGCGGCGGCCCTCCAGGTCCTTCGCGGCCGCGATCGGCGAATCGCCCCTGACGAGGACGTCGACGTGGGCGAGATAGTACGGCCCGGCGAAGGTGACGCCGTCCTCGTCGTTGATCGGATACGTCGCGAGGACCAGGTCGAGGTCGCCGGTCGACAGCAGCCTCGGCCGCTCCTCCCGGCTGGTCGCCCGGAAGGTCACGCCGTCCCGGGGCACTCCCAGCGCTCGGGCGACCTCGACCGCGAGGTCGATCTCGAATCCCTTCCAGTCGCCGTTGTCGTTCAGCGCGATACCGGGCAGGAAGTCACGCACGCCGACGGTGAGCCTGCCGGTCTTGGCCGCCTTGTCCACCACGGAGGCGAACGTCCCCGGGACGGGCTCCCCCGTGGGCTGGACCTCCTCCGCGCCGAACAACGGCGGCCACCCGGTGGCCACGAGGGTCGCGGCGCCCCCGATCAGCAGGACGGCCGCGGCGGCGACCGCGGCGATCCAGCGGCCCTTGCGGGAACGCCTGGCCGGGAGCGGCCCCGGGTCCCCGACCCAGGTCGCCGTGGCGACGTCCTGCCAACCCGGCGGGACGTCCGCCGGGCGCTCGCCGTACCCAGGAGACGAGGGACGCTCGCCGTACCCGGGAGACGAGGGACGCTCGCCGTACCCGGGAAAGGACGGGTGACCGGGAGACGGGTGACCGGGGGACGACGGACGCTCGCCGTGACCGGGCCGCTCCCGGCGGTCGTCCCGGGTGGGCGCGTCGTGGCCGGGGTGCCGCGACGAAGGGTCCGTGGCCGGGGGAACCGGACCGGTCGGGACGGCGCCGCCCGGCCTGGTGCCCGGGATGGGAACGCCCAGCCTGACGCTCGGTATCCGCATGGGGCTGGTGGCGTCGTCCTCCTCCGGGCCGGCGACCTGGGCGCCCTGGTTGAGGATCATGGGTGACGCGTTCACGGTCTCGGGGTGGCCGAGCATCCGGAGCAGTATCTGATCGGCCGAGGGCCGGGTGGCGGGCGACTTGGACAGTGCGGAGCGGACCACGCCGCGCAGCGGCTCCGGCATGACGCTGACGTCCACCTCGTGGTTGAGGATGCGGTTCAGCACCACCGCGATCGAGCCGCCCGCGAAGGCGGTCTCCCCCGTCGCGGCGAACACGATGGTCGCCCCCCAGGCGAACACGTCGGTGTACGGGCCGACGTCGGAGCCGGAGATCTGCTCGGGCGCCATGTAGGCCGGGGTGCCGATGGCCCGGCTGGTGATCGTGCCGGTGGAGTCGATGATGCGGGCGATGCCGAAGTCGACCACGCGGGGACCGTCGGCGGCGATGAGCACGTTGTCCGGCTTGAAGTCGCGGTGCACGATCGAGGCGTGGTGGATCGCGGTGAGCGCGGTGGCCGTGCCGATCGCCAGCCGCTGCAGCGCGGTGCCCTTGAGCGGGCCGTCGTCCTCCACGACCTGGCGCAGCGACCTGCCGTCGATGTACTCGCTGGCGATGTAGGGGGTGTCGCCTTCGAGATCGACGTCCATCACACCCGCCGTGCAGAACGAGGCGACCCGCTGCGCCGCCCTCGCCTCCCTGGCGAACCGCGACCTGGCGACCGTGTCCCCGGAGAACTTCACGTGCAGCAACTTGATCGCCGCCCGCTCCCCCGACGCGTTGATCCCCAGGTAGACGACCCCCTGGCCGCCCTCGCCGATCCGCCCGACGATGCGGAACGGCCCCACCTGGCGCGGCTCCCCCGCCTCCAGCGGCGCGATATCCGGCATCATCGTCCCCACGTCTCTTAATGTCCCGACAAGCCAAACTTTACGGTGTCACAGGTTGCCCACTCATCGTGTTATCCCGACGTGACCGCACATTTCCCACGCTCCGCGCCTCATCGCCCGCTCCTTCACGGCGAGGAACACGAACACGCCCACCCATCAAATTTCCGACAATCACCCCAATCTGGCGCTCCAGCCGCTTAGATCGCTACCGTTGACCGTCCCCTCAGGCAAGCCGGAGCAAAAACCCTCATGCGCCGATATACCGGTTATCGCGAGTTCGTCCAGCGCGATCAGCGTTCCCTCGTCGGCACCGCCCTCCTCCTCACCGGCAGCCACGAACACGCCATCCGTCTCGCCCTGCGTGCCTTCCACACCGTCGGCCTCGACTGGCCCCCGCCGCTGTGGGAGAACTCCACCACGCACGCCCAGATCGCGCTCTACCGCCGTTTCCTGCAGCGGCCGAGCGCCGCGGGCAGCACGGCCCTGGTACGGCTCCCGCCCCGGCAGCGGCTCCTCGTCGTCGCCTGCCTCCACGACGGCAGATCTCGCGGGGAGATGGCCACCCTCCTCAGCCTGCCCCTGGCGACCGTGGAGACGGAGATCACCGAGGCGGTGTCCACGCTCACCAAGGGCAACGAGAGCCGTCTGGTCGCGAGGCTGGCGACGGGGGCGGGCGAGGCCTCGGTGCCCGACCTCACCGCCCGGGCCATGCGCGCGCTCAGGCGTCGCCGCACCCGGGGTGCCTTCCTCACCATGGCCGCCGCCCTCGTCCCGATCGGCCTCATCGCCGCGTTCATCCTGTTCCAGTCGGGAGAGGTGTGGTGGAACTCGGCTCTGGGCGAGCGGAACCACCCGCTCTCGACGAGGTCCCCGGAGACCATGCAGGTGGTCCCCGCCCCGACCCCGGCCCCGGCCACCGGCCTCCAGCCGTGGCGCGCTCCGCGGACCTCCTCCGTGATCCGCTACGCGGTCCCCGGGCAGTGCCCCGGCGAGGGCCTCGCGGCGGGCGGCGGGTCCGTCACGGCGCCGATCGGGGAGATCACCTGTACGGGCTGGACGCTGAACCTGGTCTCCGGCCGGGCCCCGGGCGGCTCCTCGTCCGAGCCGGGGGACTGCGAGGGCCGCAACCGCTGCGAGTCCACCGTGAGCGTCCCCGACGCGGCGCAGCATCTCGCGCACCGCGGGAACGGGAAAGGCCCGCAGCTGGATCCCACCATCAGCCTCGACGGGCGCCGCATCGCCTACCTGAGCGCGGCGGAGCGCAGGTATGTCGCCTACGACCTGCGAAGCGGCGTGAAGCGGTACCTGTCACCGGTCCTCGTTCCCGCCGACACGGAGAACGGCACGCTGGTGAGCGTCTCCCCGGACGGCCGCCACTTCACCGTCACGCTCGGCGAGCGGCGACTGAGGACCGATTTCGTGACAGGGGCCCTGACTCCGGTGCCCGCGGGACAGGAGTCGGCGGCGGAGAAGGCGTCGAACTGGCTCCGGCGGCAGTACCCCGCCTGGAAGGACTCGCCCAGCGGCAAGTACTCCGCCGCGATCGGGGTCGACAAGGCCGCGCCCGGAAAACCCCAGAGCCTCCACATCATCGACACCACGTCACGAACGGTTTTCAAGCGCCTCCCCCTCCCCTCGCCGGGCGAGAACGCCAAGGCCGAGGTCGTGAGCTGGCTGAACGGCCGTGAAGTGGTCGTCAAGATGACGACCAAGGCAGGTGGCGAACGTCACGGATTCTTCCGGGTGAACGCGGTCACCGGACAGACGCATCGCGTGGCCGGCCTTCCCGGCGACGAACCGATCGTGCTCGGAGCCGCGACGGCGTTGTGACGACGCGGTGACGCCTCAGGGGTCGTGACGCCCCGAGACGGAGACAGGACGGCGCGGCCGCCCTCGAACGGATCCTGACACGAACCTTGACAGCGCGGACCGGCCACACCCGCGGAAGCGAAAAGGGCCGCCCGGAGGGCGGCCCTTTCACAGGTGGTTCAGGTGGTCCGCCGACTACAGACCCATCTTCTTCTTCAGGTTCTCGTCCAGGGCCGACAGGAAGTCCTGAGTGGTCAGCCACTTGGCGTCGCTGCCGACGAGGAGGGCGAGGTCCTTGGTCATCTGACCGCCCTCGACGGTCTCGACGCAGACCTGCTCCAGCTTCTCGGCGAAGTCGACCACCTCGGGGGTGTTGTCGAGCTTGCCGCGGTGCTGGAGGCCACGGGTCCACGCGAAGATCGAGGCGATCGGGTTCGTGGAGGTGGGGTTGCCCTTCTGGTGCTCACGGTAGTGGCGGGTCACCGTACCGTGGGCGGCCTCGGCCTCGACGGTCTGGCCGTCGGGGGTGAGCAGGACCGAGGTCATCAGGCCGAGCGAGCCGAAGCCCTGGGCGACCGTGTCGGACTGGACGTCGCCGTCGTAGTTCTTGGCGGCCCAGACGTATCCGCCCTCCCACTTGAGCGCCGCGGCGACCATGTCGTCGATCAGGCGGTGCTCGTAGGTGATGCCGGCGGCCTCGAAGTCGGCCTTGAACTCGGTCTCGAAGACCTCGGCGAAGATGTCCTTGAAGCGGCCGTCGTAGGCCTTCAGGATCGTGTTCTTCGTGGAGAGGTAGACCGGGTAGCCGCGGGACAGGCCGTAGCGCATCGAGGCGCGGGCGAAGTCACGGATGGAGTCGTCCAGGTTGTACATCGCCATCGCGATGCCGGAGCCGGGGAAGTCGTAGACGTCCAGCTCGATCGGCTCGGAGCCGTCCTTGGGGGTGTAGGTGAGGGTCAGCGTGCCCTCGCCGGGGATCTTCAGGTCGGTGGCGCGGTACTGGTCGCCGAAGGCGTGGCGGCCGATGATGATCGGCTTGGTCCAGCCGGGAACGAGCCTCGGCACGTTCGACATGATGATCGGCTCACGGAAGATGACGCCACCGAGGATGTTACGGATGGTCCCGTTCGGGGACTTCCACATCTTCTTGAGGCCGAACTCCTCGACCCGAGCCTCGTCCGGGGTGATGGTGGCGCACTTGACGCCGACGCCGTACTTCTTGATCGCGTTGGCGGCGTCGATCGTGACCTGGTCGTCGGTGGCGTCGCGGTTCTCGATCCCGAGGTCGTAGTACTTCAGGTCGATGTCCAGGTAGGGAAGAATCAGCTGGTCCTTGATGAACTGCCAGATGATCCGGGTCATCTCGTCGCCGTCAAGCTCGACGACGGGACCCTCTACCTTGATCTTGGGCATGCGTGTAATTCCCCTTCTGAACTAACAACCGGCCAGACGGTCCCTTTTGAGGCTCACTGGCCGTTGAGGTTATCGGACGGGTGGGATCGCCCTGCGATCCACCCTTTCATCCGATCGATCGCGGCATAAGCCATGGGTACTGGAGAAGTATCCCGCCGACCATCAGCGCGATACCGAGGAGCGCGAGAGTGGCGACGTCGGTGGGTTTACGGCGTACGGCGAGCCGTCCGCCTCCGGTCAGCCGGGCCAGCGCTCCCAGCAGTACGACCGCACCGAGGGCGAATCCGCCCCACTCCGGCTCATCGGCCACCACGACGAAGACCAGCGCGAGAATCGCACCCACCACTACCAGTGGATACGGACCCCAACGATCTTCAGTTGTTTTCGCCGCCTGTGCGTTCACCGGCTCGTTCACCGCTCTCGCACCCCGCTCATCGCTCGGCAATCGGCTTCCACTTCTGATCCCGCTCGCCGATGTACTCGCTGTCCGGACGGATGAGACGGTTGTCGGCGTGCTGCTCGATGACGTGCGCTGTCCATCCTGACATGCGGCTGACCGAGAAGACCGGCGTGAACAGGTCGGTCGGGATGCCGAGGTAGTGATAGACAGTCGCGGCGTAGAAGTCCACGTTCGGATAGAGGCCCTTCGTCTCGAAGACGACCTCCTCCATCTCCTTGGACATCCGATAGTACTTGTCGTCGCCGGACGCCTCCCCGAGCTCCTTCGACATGCGGCGCAGGTGCGTGGCGCGCGGGTCCTCGGTCTTGTAGACCCGGTGCCCGAAGCCCATGATCTTCTCGCCCGCGGCGAGCCTGTCCCGCACGGACTGGGCGACGGCGCTCGGGTCGAGCGACTCCAGGGTGCGCATGACCTGCTCGTTCGCACCGCCGTGGAGGGGGCCCTTGAGGGTGCCGATGGCCGCCACGATGGCCGAGTGCATGTCGGACAGGGTCGCGGCGCAGACCCGGGCGGCGAACGTGGAGGCGTTCATCGTGTGGTCGGCGTGGAGAACCAGGCAGGCGTCGAAGATCTTGACCTCGTGCTCACCGGGGGTGCGGCCGGTGATCTGGAGGAGGAAGTTCGCCGCGATGCTCAGTTCGGGATCGGGGTCGGCGATCGTGGTGCCGGTCCTGGCCGCGTGGTAGCGGGCGACGAGGAGCGGCTGCTGCGCGGTCAGCCGGGCGGCCTTGCGCAGGTTGGCTTCGGGGGTGTTGGAATCCTTGTCCGGATCGTCGCCCGCGGCCAACGAGACCAGGGTGCGCAGCGCCTCCATGGGGGCCTGTTTCTCCGCGATCTCGGAAATGTTGGCCTCGACGAGCGCGCCGAGCGTGCGCCCTCGAACGAGTTCCGTCCCGTAGGCGGCCAGCTGCTCTCCGGTGGGGAGATTGCCGCACTGCAACAGGTGGGCGGTCTCTTCGAAGGTGGTGCGGCCGGCCAGATCGTGGATGTCGTAACCACGATAGAAGAGGCGACCGGCCTGACCGTCGATGTCACTGAGCGCTGTGGACGCGGCTACGACATCGGCGAGACCTTTTGTGGGTTTGTCCGCCATGAGTGTTTCCTCCGCTTATCTGTGTCCGAAGTCTACCTGTGAGCAGGGGAAACCTTTCCGGGAGGTCCAGACCAATTTCACGAAGGATTCTCCTTCTGGCAAAGGCGATTCCCCATCCCCTCGTTTGGGTAAGCCGGAGCTGTAGGAATAGTTACGGCGGGCTACCTGGGGAGGAACTGCCGTGGAGGGGCCGTTCATACGCATCGAGGACACTGGCGAGGTGGTCCCGTTGCGCCCCGAGATCACAACGATCGGGCGTGGCCGGGGAGTGGACATCCGGCTCACTGATCCGAGTGTGTCCCGGCTGCACGCGGAATTCGTTCGGCGCGGACCCTATCTGTACGTCGTTGACCTGGGTCTGTCCCGCAACGGCACCAGGGTGAACGGCAGGCCGATCGCCCGGAGGGTGCTCGACGACGGTGACGTCGTGTCCTTCGGCGCCGCGCGAGGCCGAATCGGCGGAGTCCCGCGTGAGGACTTCGCCCCCGAGGTCGAGCTCCGCCGTGCCGCGGCACCGGAGCTGACACGACGAGAGGTGGACGTACTGACGTCACTGTGCCGGCCCGCGCTGTCGGACGAGGCGTTCGTCGCCCCGGCCACCGCGCGGGAGATCGCCGACGATCTGGTGGTGACGGAGGCGGCGGTCAAGCAGCACCTCCTGCGCCTCTACCAGAAGTTCCGGATCCCGGAGGGCACCAACCGGCGCACCAGGCTGGCCAACGAGGTCGTCGCCCTGGGACTGGTCAGGCCCACCCCGGTGGTGCCGCCGCAGCGTGCGGCCGGCACCCCGGAGCCCCGGCAGGCGACGACCGCGACGGCCGCGAACCGGCGGGCGTCCTAGTCTCGTCTCCGGCCGTGCTTCTCCGCGGCCTCGACCACGTTGGTGAGCAACAGGGCCCGCGTCATCGGGCCCACACCGCCGGGGTTGGGGGTGAGGAAGCCCGCGACGTCGCCGACGCCGGGGGCGACATCACCGGCGATCTTGCCGTCGACCCTGGAGACGCCGACGTCGAGCACGGCAGCGCCGGGCTTGACCATGTCGGCGGTGATCAGGTGGGGCACACCCGCCGCGGCGACGATGATGTCGGCGCGCCGGGTGTGGGCCGCCAGGTCCTGGGTGCCGGTGTGGCACAGGGTGACGGTGGCGTTCTCGGAACGGCGGGTGAGCAGCAGGCCGAGTGAGCGGCCCACGGTGATGCCGCGGCCGACCACGACGACCTCGGCGCCCTTGATCGGCACGCCGTACTCCTGCAGGAGCAGGACGATGCCGTGCGGCGTGCACGGCAGCGGCGCGTCGACCATGTGGACCAGACGTCCCAGGTTGACCGGGTGAAGACCGTCGGCGTCCTTCGCCGGGTCCATCCGCTCGATCAGCGCCAGGGTGTCGAGGTGCCGGGGCAGCGGGAGCTGGACGATGTAACCGGTGCACTCGTCCGAGGCGTTGAGCTCGTCGACGACCGCCTCGACCTCGGCCTGGGTGGCCGTCGCCGGCAGATCCCTGCGGATGGAGGCGATGCCGACCTCGGCGCAGTCACGGTGCTTTCCCGCCACGTAGATCTGGCTGCCGGGGTCGTCACCGACGAGAACGGTGCCGAGTCCGGGGACGATGCCCCGCTCTCCCAGCGCGGCCACCCGTGTCGCGAGGTCCGCCTTGATCTTCGCCGCCGTTGCCTTGCCGTCCAGAATCTGCGCGCTCATGGGTTCAATCCTTCCACGAGATCATCCGCGATCCGCTTCCCGCCGCTCGATGATCCTGCGCGTGAAGGGGATCCACTCCATCGCACGCCCGCCGAGGTAGGCCCCGCCCACCGCGAGGATGATCAGCAACCAGGGGCTGGCCCAGAAACCGTTCATGATCACAAAGGCGTTCAGGGCGGTGTCGAGCAAGGGCATGAGGGATCTCCATAGCGGCGAGGGAAGGGATGCTTCACACTAACCGCAGGTCAAACCTTTTTCGCCCAAAAAGTTCTGTCCAATTCGCCACTTTCCTATCTCCGGTGTACGGCCGCCACACGCGTCGGCGCGGCCGTACACCGAAAAAAGGATCAGTGGAAGAAGTGACGGGTGCCCGTGAAGTAGAGGGTGATCCCGGCGGCCTCGGCCGCGGCGATCACCTCTTCGTCCCTGATCGACCCGCCGGGCTCCACGACCGCCTTCACCCCGGCGTCGATGAGGATCTTGAGGCCGTCCGCGAACGGGAAGAACGCGTCGGAGGCCGCCGCGGACCCCTGGGCGCGGTCGCCGGCGCGGGAGACCGCGAGCTGCGCGGAGTCGACCCGGTTGACCTGACCCATGCCGACGCCGACGCTCGCGCCTCCGGCGGCGAGCAGGATCGCGTTCGACTTCACCGACCGGCAGGCCTTCCAGGCGAAGGCCAGGTCGGCGAGGACCTCGGCGGAGGCCGCGGGACCCGCCTTGAGCTCCCAGGCGGACGGGTCGTCACCCGGGGCGTTCACCCGGTCGGTGGTCTGCACCAGCAGGCCGCCGTCGATCCGGCGGGACTCCGCCGCGTTGCCCGGCCCCTTCGGGCAGACCAGCAGCCGGATGTTCTTCTTCGCGGTGAGCACCGTCAGCGCCTCGGCGGTGAAGCCGGGGGCCACCACGACCTCGGTGAAGACCTCGGCGATCTGCTTGGCCAGCTCCTCCGTCACCTCGCCGTTGACCGCGATCACGCCGCCGTAGGCGGAGACCGGATCGCAGGCGTGGGCCTTGCGGTGCGCGTCGGCCACGTCGGCGCCGACCGCGATGCCGCAGGGGTTCTGGTGCTTGATGATCGCGACGGCGGGCTCGGCGAAGTCCCAGGCGGCCCGCCAGGCGGCGTCGGTGTCGAGGTAGTTGTTGTAGGACATCTCCTTGCCGTGCAGCTGCTCGGCGTTGGCCAGGCCGTCCTTCTGCCCCGAGTAGAGGGCCGCGCCCTGGTGCGGGTTCTCGCCGTAGCGCAGCGGCGACTTGAGCTTCCAGGCGGCGCCCATGTAGGACGGCCACGCGCCCTCCTCCGCGGCGTAGACGTCGGCGAACCAGGAGGCCACCGCGGTGTCGTAGGCGGCGGTGTGGGCGTACGCGACGGCGGCGAGGCGGCGGCGCTCGGCGAGGGTGAACCCGCCCTCGGCCACCGCGGCGAGCACGTCGTCGTAGGAGCGCGGGTCCACCACGATCGAGGCGGTGCCGTGGTTCTTGGCCGCGGCCCGGATCATCGCGGGACCGCCGATGTCGATCTGCTCCACGCACTCGCTGTCGGAGGCGCCGGAGTCGACGGTCTCCTGGAACGGGTAGAGGTTGACCACGACCAGCTCGAACGGTTCGATCTCCAGCTCTTCGAGCTGCTTGACGTGGGCCGGATTGCCGCTGTCGGCCAGCAGACCGGCGTGCACCCGCGGGTGCAGGGTCTTGACGCGGCCGTCGAGGCACTCGGGGAACCCGGTCAGCGACTCGACCGGGGTGACGGGAACGCCGAAGGAGGCGATCTTCGCGGCGGTACCCCCGGTGGAGACGATCTCGACGTTCGCGGCGTCGAGCCCGCGGGCCAGCTGCTCCAGCCCGCTCTTGTCATACACCGCGATCAACGCGCGCCGGATGGCGATGCGGGTCACTTCGTGGTCCTCCTGTTTGGTTCCGGTTTTCCGTTGACGACCCGGCGCGTTCGCCGGACCGTCCGGAGTCGGCGAGATGCTCACTAGGCCGCCCGAACTCGCTGAACGACCCCTGCTCGACGAACCCCCCAGCTCACTGGCCGCATCCAGGCTAGCCGGACCGTCCGAGGCGGACGTTCCGGCCCGTGACGGTCCAGCCCTCGCGGGCCATCCGGCCGACGGTCTCGACCAGCAGGCTCCGCTCGACGCCCTTGATGCGCCGGTGCAGGGTCTCCTCGTCGTCGCCGTCGAGCACGGGCACCGCCTCCTGGGCGATGATCGGCCCTGTGTCGACCCCGGCGTCGGCGAGCATCACCGTGCAGCCGGTGATCCGCACGCCGTACGAGAGGGCGTCGCGGACCCCGTGCGCGCCGGGGAAGGCGGGCAGCAGCGCGGGGTGGGTGTTGAGCACCGGGAAGGAGTTCAGGGTGGGCGCACCGAGGATCTTCATGAAACCCGCGCAGACCACAAGATCGGGTTTGTACTCCGCGATCCGGGCGGCGAGCTCCCGATCCCACGCCTCACGGGTGGGGTGGTCGCCGAGTTTCTCCACGAAGATCGGCACATCGGCGCGCCGCGCGCGGGCCAGACCTTCGATGCCGTCGCGATCCGCACCTACCGCCACGATCCGGGCGCCGTAATTTTCGTCTGCCACAGCGTCCAACAAGGCCTGTAGGTTGGTTCCAGAACCGGATACGAGGACCACAAGCCGAACGGCCTGAGATGACACCGACGCACTCCATTCGGACGGGGACTCACGCCGTTGCCAGGGTATCCGCCTGTCCGAACCCGCGATGCAAGGAGCTCACGTGACACTACCCGTCCAGGCACGGCCGTCGGAGGGCGCGGGGCGGCGGGCACTGCTGCTCGCGGTCGCCGCGGTGGTGATGACGCTGGTGCTCCCCCTGGCGGGACTCGTCATGTCGATCTTCGCCCTCGTCGCCTCGATCCGGGCGATCCGGACCCTGCGGTCCGTGACCAAGCCCGTGGGCATCGCGGTCACCGGCATCGTCCTGTCGGTGATCGCCCTGCTGATCTGCCTGTCGGTGACGGTCCTGCAGCTCTACTTCAGCAGCGAGCTGACCACCTACTCCGAGTGCCGGAGGGGCGCGGGCACCGTCACCTCCCAGAACGAGTGCGTGGACCAGCTCGAACGGGCGATGGAGACGAGACTGTCCCTCCCGGCCGGCACGATCCAGTTCCCCTTCCCTCCCTGAGCCCCTGAGCTCTCGGGTCCCTGAGCCCCTGAGCCCCTGAGCTCTCGGGCCCTTGAGTCCTCGGGCTCTCGGGCCCCTGAGTCCCTGATCCCCTGGGCTCTCGGGCCCTGAGCCGCCTCCCGCGCCCGGCGCCCGCCGGAGTGGCGAATCACACACGAGCGCCCCCGCCGCGGCTCGATGGAGTGCGACCACGGCGATCCGGCGCGGGCGTCCGCGATCCGGGAAATCACCCTGCCGGATGCGGGCTCGGACGTACGGCCACGGCCGTGTTCGTCGTAATCTGAAGTGACTCTGTCGTATGTCTGTGACAACCAAGGACGGTTCGGGTGTCCGACTCGTTTGTACATCTGCATGTTCACACTGAGTACTCCATGCTCGACGGAGCCGCCCGTTTGAAGCAGATGTTCAAACAGGTGGGTGATCTCGGCATGCCCGCCATCGCGATCACCGACCACGGCAACATGCACGGGGCCTACGACTTCTACAAGCAGGCCACCGGCGCCGGGATCAAGCCGATCATCGGCATCGAGGCCTACGTCGCCCCGGCCTCCAGGAACCAGAAGAAGCCGGTGCTCTGGGGTGAGCCCCACCAGAAGCGCGACGACGTCTCGGCGGGTGGCTACTACACCCACATGACGATCTGGGCGAAGAACGCCAAGGGCCTGAGCAACCTGATGAAGCTCTCCTCGCGCGCCTACACCGAGGGCTTCGTCCGCAAGTGGGCCCGGATGGACGCCGAGATCCTCGCTGAGCACTCCGAGGGCCTGATGGCCACGACCGGCTGCCCGTCGGGCGAGGTCCAGACCCGTCTGCGCCTCGGACAGTACGACGAGGCGGTCGCGGCGGCGGCGAAGTTCCAGGAGCTCTTCGGCAAGGACAACTACTACCTGGAGATCATGGACCACGGGCTCGACATCGAGCGCCGGGTCCGCGACGGCCTGACCCGCATCTCCAAAGAGCTGAACATCCCGCCGCTGGTCACCAACGACTCGCACTACACCTACGAGTCGGACGCGACCTCCCACGACGCGCTCCTGTGCATCCAGACCGGCAAGCAGCTCTCCGATCCCGACCGGTTCCGCTTCGACGGCAGCGGCTACTACATCAAGGACGCCGACGAGATGCGCGCGGTGGACTCCTCGGACCTGTGGGCCGAGGGCTGCCGCAACACGCTGCTGGTCGCCGAGAAGGTCGATCCGACCGGCATGTTCGGCTTCAAGAACCTGATGCCGACCTTCCCCATCCCCGAGGGGGACACCGAGGAGAGCTGGTTCCGCAAGGAGGTCTGGCGGGGCATGGAGCGCCGCTTCCCCGAGGGAGCCGACGAGGAGCACCGGGCGCAGGCCGAGTTCGAGATGAACGTCATCCTGCAGATGGGGTTCCCCTCCTACTTCCTCGTGGTCGCCGACTTCATCATGTGGGCGAAGAACAACGGCATCCGGGTCGGTCCCGGCCGTGGCTCGGCGGCCGGCTCGCTGGTCGCGTACGCGCTGGGCATCACCGACCTCGACCCGCTGCCGCACGGCCTGATCTTCGAACGGTTCCTCAATCCCGACCGCGTCTCCATGCCCGACGTCGACATCGACTTCGACGAACGTCGGCGCGGTGACGTGATCCGTTACGTGACGGAGAAGTACGGCGTGGACAAGGTCGCGATGATCGCGACCTTCGGCACCATCAAGGCGAAGGCCGCCATCAAGGACGCGGCCCGCGTCCTCGGTCATCCGTACGCGCTGGGCGACAAGGTCTCCAAGGCGTTCCCGCCCGCGGTGATGGGCAAGGACATCCCGCTGTCGGGCATCTTCGACAAGGACCACCCGCGCTTCAACGAGGCCGGTGAGCTGCGCAGGCTGTACGAGGAGGACGTCGACGTCAAGTCGGCGATGGACCTCGGCAGGGGCCTGGAGGGCCTGATCCGGCAGACCGGCGTGCACGCCGCCGGCGTCATCATGTCCTCGGAGGTGCTGACCGACTACATCCCGATCATGCGCCGCGACTCCGACGGTGTGATCATCACGCAGTTCGACTACCCGACCTGCGAGACGCTCGGCCTGCTCAAGATGGACTTCCTGGGCCTGCGCAACCTCACGATCATCGACGACTGCCTGAAGATGATCGAGGCCAACACCGGCAACGCGATCGACCTGCTCAAGCTCCCGCTGGACGACGCCAGGGCCTACGAACTCCTGGCCCGCGGCGACACCCTGGGCGTGTTCCAGGTCGACGGCGGCGGCATGCGATCACTGCTGCGGCTGATGAAGCCCGACAACTTCGAGGACATCTCGGCGGCGCTCGCGCTCTACCGGCCGGGTCCGATGGGCGCGAACTCCCACACCAACTACGCGCTGCGCAAGAACGGCCAGCAGGAGATCACCCCGATCCACTCCGAGCTGGAAGCGCCGCTCCAGGAGATCCTCGGCACGACCTACGGCCTGATCGTCTATCAGGAGCAGGTCATGGCCATCGCGCAGAAGGTCGCCGGGTTCTCCCTCGGCAAAGCCGACCTGCTCCGCCGCGCGATGGGCAAGAAGAAGAAGTCGGAGCTGGACAAGCAGTACGAGTCGTTCGAGCAGGGCATGAAGGACAACGGCTACTCCGCCGCCGCCATCAAGTCCCTCTGGGACATCCTGCTGCCCTTCTCCGACTACGCCTTCAACAAGGCGCACACCGCCGCCTACGGCCTGGTCTGCTACTGGACCGCCTACCTCAAGGCCAACTATCCCGCCGAGTACATGGCCGGTCTGCTGACCTCGGTCAAGGACGACAAGGACAAGTCGGCCCTCTACCTCAACGAGTGCCGGCGCATGGGCATCAAGGTGCTCCCCCCGGACGTCAACGACTCCGACTTCGACTTCACCCCGCGCGGCACCGACGTCCGTTTCGGCCTGTCGGCCATCCGAAACGTCGGCGGCAACGTGGTCGACGGCATCCTTTCCGCGCGCAGGGAGAAGACCCGCTTCGCCGACTTCAAGGACTTTCTGAACAAGGTTCCGATGGTCGTCTGCAACAAGCGGGTCATCGAGTCGCTGATCAAGGCGGGTGCCTTCGACTCGTTCGGGCACGTGCGCAAGGGCCTGGTGATGGTTCACGAGCAGGCCGTCGACAACATCATCGGGATCAAGAAGAACGAGGCCCAGGGACAGGACTCCCTGTTCGGCGCCATGGAGGGGACCGAGGACCAGACCTTCGACGTGCAGATCCCCGTCGGGGAATGGGACAAGAACACCCTGCTCCAGTTCGAGCGCGAGATGCTCGGCCTCTACGTCTCCGACCACCCCCTCTTCGGCGTGGAGCACATCCTCGCCTCGGGAGCCGACTGCTCGGTCGCCGCGCTCCAGGAGGAGAACCGCCCCGACGGCCAGATCGTCACCGTCGGCGGCATCCTGAGCGGCGTCCAGCGCAAGGTCACCAAAAAGGGCGACACCTGGGTCCTGACCACGCTGGAGGACCTGGAGGGCGCCATCGAGGTGATGATCTTCCCGTCGGCGTACCAGCTCTGCTCGACCGTGCTCGCCGAGGACGCCATCGTCTTCGTCAAGGGCCGCCTGGACAAGCGCGAGGACGTCGGCAAGATCATCGCCATGGAGGTCACGGCCCCCGACCTGAGCCGCGAGGCCGGAGGCGCCCTGGCCGTCAGCCTCGCCCTGACCCGCGCCACTCCCCCGCTCATCGGCCGTCTCAAAGAGGTGCTGACCGCCCACCCCGGCACCACCGAGGTGCACCTGCAGGTCCACAACGGCAGCAAGACCACCGTCATGCGCCTCGACGACCGTCTCCGCGTATCACCGTCCCCGTCGCTGATGGGCGATCTCAAGCAACTCCTGGGACCCGCCTGCCTCGGCGCCTGACGAGCTCACGCGGGGGCCCCACGGTGCGAGCCCGCCCGCGCGGGATCGCGACCGTGGGGGCCGCCCGCCCGCGCCCTCAGTCGCGATCCCAGGCGTAGGGGTCCACGTAGATCACGTGGCCGCCCTTGTCGTCGGACTCGTCGACGATGTCGCGCCGGGGCGGTCGCGGCGGCTCGGGGCGGCTGGTCTTCGGCGGGCTCTCCGCCGCCGCCGACGCGTGCTCGTCCTGCCAGTCGTCTCTGATGACCGGAATCGGCTGGGTGTCGCACTCCGTGGCGTCCATCCAGTGGCCGGGGAGCGTGCTGCGGGCCTCCTCCGAGTCGGCCAGCCCGACCTTGCTGGCCACCGACCCGGCGGCTTTGGCGATCTTGACGCTCGCCTTGCGGACCGGCGCGGTGGCCGTTCCGACCTTCGCCGCGGCCTTGGTGACGGCCGTGTTGTGCCCTCGGAAGATCAGCCACCAGTTGGCCAGCCCCGCGGCGATCCCCGCGGCGACACCCACCTCCAGCGTCACCGAGAGCATGACCTGCCAGGCCTCCGGCCCCAGGGAGGAGAGCCGCGCGCCGCCGAGCGAGCCGCCGGACAGCGCGGCCAGCAGCCCGGCCGCCACCCCCGTCACCAGCCCGCAGACGAACCCCCACAGCGGCGCGCCCTCGTACGAGGGCGAGGGCGAGATCCGGACGACCAGGACGCCCGCCACCGCCCCGGCCACGAACGGCACCGCGATCACCAACATCACCCAGCCCGGGGTCGGGCCCGCCTCCGGCAACGCCCCCAGGATCGGCAGGCTCGGCACCGTGCCGAGCTGGACTCCCGTCGGCGCGACCAGCGTGCCGGTGCCGACGGCGAAGCCGGGGCCGACGATGTAGGCCATCGCCCAGATGAACACGTTGGGGAGATAGAGCCCCTGGACCAGCAGGAGCAGCAGGCCCCCGACGAAGCCGGGTGACAGGACGCCGGACAGTTCACGGACCTGCCCGAAGTTCACCACGATGGCGCCGAGCACCATGACGGCGCCCGCCACGAGCATGATCGCCAGAGCCGCGGACGAGCCGATCACGACCGAACGCAGCCGCTCGGGCAGCAGGCGCAGCATCAGGCGCCACGGCCCGATCGTCCTGGCGGTGGCCAGGGAGCCCGCGATGAAGGCCAGCACGAGGTGGCTGATCAGCGTTTCGGCGAGGAAGGGCTGGGTGATCTCGTTCCGGGTGATCAGGGCGATCATTCCGGCCAGCAGCGCGTACGGCGCCGCCAGCGAGATGCCTGCCTGGGCGACCAGCACCAGCTGGGCCCTGCGGCGGGCGATGGCCACGTCCTTGGGGGTGTTCTTGGGCAGCCGGGCGGGCAGGCGCAGGCGCAGGTCCGCGTCACGGGCCATCCAGATGCCCGCGCGGTACAGCAGGAACGCCGGGAGCACCGTCAGCCCGAGCGGGAGCAGGCCGACCGATCCGCCGGGGATCGCGAACCCCGCGTGGTGAGCGGCCAGCCAGAGCTGCGCCGCGGTGCGGAACACCCCCGGCAGGCCGGCGCCGAGCGCGCCCCGGGGAGAGGCCACCCAGCCGACCAGAGTGAGCGTGGTGAGCACCGCCAGGCCCGCTCCGAGCGTCCAGGCGGCGGCGAGCATTCCGGAGACGGGAAGCGGCCGACGGACATCGTCGTCGTCACCCGTGACGCCAGGCAGGGGGATTCGGCTGAGGACGTTGCGAGGCGCGGTCCGGAGCTGATCGAAAAGGGCCGTCACAATAGTCGATGGTCTCAGGATCTTCGGTGTGAAAGAGACTCCTTCGCCCCCGCGTGTCGCGCCGCAGGGCATCGGTGGCACCCGCCGTACGACAGGGAAGGCGCCCGGCGCGGTGCCGGACGCCTTCCTGACGGTCGAACCGGTGTGCCCCACCGCTTTCGCGAAACAGGACGAACCAGCAGGTCCGCACGACTATCACCGAACTGGGATCAAGCCAACGGACCTATATGAATCTCACCGGACCAGGGGTGAACCCGCGGGCCCGCACGGCTTTCGCCGAATCGCGGGCCCGCATGACCTTCGGCCGGACTAGCGGGCCTGCATGACCTCGCGCATCAGGCGGGCGGTCTCGCTCGGGGTCTTGCCGACGCGGACGCCGACCTTCTCCAGGGCCTCCTTCTTGCCCTGCGCGGTGCCGGCCGAGCCGGACACGATCGCGCCGGCGTGGCCCATGGTCTTGCCCTCGGGGGCGGTGAAGCCCGCCACGTAGGCGACGACCGGCTTGGTCACGTGCCGCTCGATGTAGGCGGCGGCGCGCTCCTCGGCGTCTCCGCCGATCTCACCGATCATCACGATCGCGTCGGTGCCCGGGTCGTCCTGGAAGGCCTGCAGGGCGTCGATGTGGGTGGTGCCGATGACCGGGTCGCCGCCGATGCCGACCGCGGTGGAGAAGCCGATGTCGCGCAGCTCGTACATGAGCTGGTAGGTCAGCGTGCCCGACTTCGACACCAGGCCGATCCGGCCGGCGCTGGTGATGTCGGCCGGGATGATGCCCGCGTTGGAGGCGCCGGGGGAGGCGATGCCGGGGCAGTTCGGCCCGATGATGCGGGTCTTGTTGCCCTTGGCGATCGCGTAGGCCCAGAACTCGGTGGTGTCGTGGATCGGGACACCCTCGGTGATGACCACGCAGAGCGGGATCTCGGCGTCGATGGCCTCCCTGACCGCGTCCTTGGTGAACGCCGGGGGCACGAAGACGACCGAAACGTCGGCGCCGGTCTGCTGCATGGCCTCGGCGACGGTGCCGAAGACGGGCAGGCCCTCGTGGGTGGTGCCGGCCTTGCGGGCGTTGACACCGCCGACGACGCGGGCGCCGGAGGCGAGCATGCGGCGGGTGTGCTTGGTGCCCTCACCGCCGGTCATGCCCTGGACGATGATCTTACTGTTCTCGGTCAGCCAGATAGCCATTACGCACCTACCGCAGCGAGCTCGGCGGCGCGCTTGGCCGCATCGTCCATCGTGTCGACCAGTTCGACGCCGGAGAGCTTGGCGTCGGCGAGAATCTGCCGTCCGAGTTCGGCGTTGTTGCCGTCCAGGCGGACGACCAGCGGGAGGCGCACGGTCTCGCCGCGGGCGTCCAGCAGCTCGAAGGCGGAGACGATTCCGTTGGCGACCGCGTCACAGGCGGTGATGCCGCCGAAGACGTTCACGAAGATCGACTTCACGGACGGGTCGGAGATGATGATCTCCAGACCGGCCGCCATGACCTCGGCCGAGGCGCCGCCGCCGATGTCGAGGAAGTTGGCGGGCTTGGGCCGGCCCGCGAAGGCCTCGCCGGCGTAGGCGACGACGTCGAGGGTCGACATGACCAGGCCCGCGCCGTTGCCGATGATGCCGACGGAGCCGTCGAGCTTGACGTAGTTGAGGTCCTTGGCCTTGGCCGCGGCCTCCAGCGGGTCTTCCGCGTTCTTGTCCTCGAAGGCCGCGTGGTCCTTCTGGCGGAAGGACGCGTTGTCGTCGAGGGTGACCTTACCGTCGAGGGCCTTCACCTGGCCGTCGGCGGACAGGATCATCGGGTTGACCTCGACCAGGGAGGCGTCCTCGTCGACGAAGGCGCACCAGAGCTTCTCGATGAGCTCGGCGGCGCCGTCGAGCGCGACCTCCGGCAGACCGCCGGCCTGGGCGATCTCGCGCGCCCTGGCGCGGTTCACTCCGTCCAGCGGGGAGATCGGAACCTGCGCGACCTTGTCGGGGTCGCTGTGCGCGACCTCTTCGATCTCCATGCCGCCCGCGGCGGAGCAGATGGCGAGGAACGTGCGGTTGGCGCGGTCGAGCAGGAAGGAGAAGTAGTACTCCTCCGCGATCGCGCTGGCTTCCTCGACCAGGACCTTGTGGACCGTGTGGCCCTTGATGTCCATGCCGAGGATCTGGGTGGCCTTCTGCTCGGCGTCGGCGGCGTCGGCGGCGACCTTCACGCCACCGGCCTTACCGCGTCCACCGGTCTTGACCTGGGCCTTGACGACGACACGGCCGGTCAGCTGCTCGGCTGCCGCCCGTGCCTCCTCCACGGTGTGCGCGACAATGCCGCGCGGCACCGGGATGCCGTACTCCGCGAAGAGCTCCTTCGCCTGATGTTCGAACAGGTCCACGAGGGTCCGTCCTTGCTTGTCCGGCTGGTGTATAGATGTCGGCGGGCCGGCTCCATGATCTAAGGGGGAGCCCGGTATTTTCGCGCCAATGAAGCCTAGCCCGCCGAACGGCATGGCCAGGCAACCGGGTCCCAGATCGCATCCCGAGATCTTTCGGGAGATCGACCCCTCTCGGGACACGGCCTGGACGCGGGCCGTAGCCCTAGACGCGGGCGGGAATCGCGCTCCGCGCCCACTCGACGATCTCCTGCGTGGTCGCGCCCGGTGTGAAGATCTGCGCCACGCCCATCTCCCGCAGAGCGGGCATGTCGGCCTCGGGAATGATCCCGCCGCCGAACACCACGATGTCGATCGCGTCGTTCTCCTTCAGCAGCTCGATCACCTTGGCGAAGAGCGTCATGTGCGCGCCCGACAGGATGGACAGCCCGATCGCCGCGGCGTCCTCCTGAATGGCCGTGCGCACGATCTGCTCGGGTGTCTGGTGCAGACCCGTGTAGACGACCTCCATCCCGGCGTCTCGCAGCGCCCGCGCCACGATCTTCACGCCTCGATCGTGCCCGTCCAGTCCGGGCTTGGCGATGACGACGCGAATCCTCGGCTCGACATCCATGCAGACCTCCTTGTCCGCGCTCCCCCGCAACGTAGGAGCTGTCCGCAGCGTAACCGGCCCGGCTCTCCCGGGTCTCGTCGGCCGCCGCACATCATGTCCTGGCTACGATCACCACCCGAAAGGATGCCATTCCTTCGCCCTCGCCCGTATCGCCCCTCTACCGCCGACCAGGTGACCGGCAGGACCGCCGACGCCGCCCGGAGCCCGCGCGGTCCCGGATCGGCCGGAGGGGTGTTCTCCTCGGCGGACGGGTGGGCGCACGCACCGGATGGGAACCCGATCGGCCGGATGGCTTTCCCCGCCTTTCCCATGACGACTCCGCCATCGATTCGAGGACAAATAGGCGCGGATCGATGGGAAAAAGTCGCACCCTTCTGATATGGCGCCCCCGTCAATGAATATGACGGTCCGTGATGAGGCGAAGGCGAAATCCGGCCTCTCCGGTTGGCCCGGCACCGGAAACGCGTGGGGGCCACGGCGACTGCACAAAATGTGCACAAGTAATTCAAGATAAATCACCGAATATGAGATTATCTACCGATCTTGTTATGCAAGGATGCTCTGGTCCCTCCGCCAACAGGGCGAGGGAACCATCAGGAGGAATTTCCTTTGAAGCGACACATCGCCGGTCTGGCGTGCGCCGCAATGACCGTGCTGAGCGTTCCGGCACTGGCATCGACCGCGACCGCGCAGACCTCCGACCCGATCTCCGCGCTCAGGGGTCAGTTCAAAACGGGTCTCGGCGTGAAGACCGTCGACACGACCAAAGTCAGAGGCCTCGCCGGAAACGCCGTGGTCGCCAAGCGCACCGGCGTGTTCCAGTTCGGCACCTCGGGAATCCGCGCGTCGGATCACACGGCTCAGCTCCGCATCAAGCCGAGCGATCTGGGATTGAACGGAGAGACGACGACCAGTGACGACGATCAGCTGACCAAGTTGTTCACCGGCATGACCAAGCCCGAGCAGGTCGTCCGCATCAAGAACGCGACCTACGTCTCCGGCGGCATGTTCGGCGAGTTCCTGCCCGTGGACAAGACCTGGTTCCGGTTCGACAACACGGTCGGCGTCCTCGGCGCCATGAGCCAGTTCGTCAACGTCGCCGAGCCCTCGACCCTCAAGACGCTCCTCGGCCGCGCCACGGTGAAGCAGGCCGGCACCTACGCCGGAAAGATCACCTTCAGTGAGCTCTACAAGGTCTCGCCGTGGTTCCGGGCGTCGATCGGGGGCCCGCTGACCTCCAAGGACGCCAAGACCTCGATGAGCTGGAAGCTGTACCTCGGCGCCGACAAGCTCGCCAAGCGGCTCACGACCTCGTACCCCGCGGGCGCGAAGGACGCGATCACGGTCGACACCAGCTACACGGGCTGGGGCTCCAAGGTCACGGTGGCGGCCCCGCCCGCCGACCAGGTGGCCAAGCTGACCGAGCTGGAGTTCGACGGGAAGATCGAGCCCCCCTTCACCATCCTCAACACCATTCCGAACTAGTCGCCGGTTCTACCGGACGACCCGCGCCCGGCAGGCATCGCCTGCCGGGCGCGTCACGTTCATCGGTTTTTGATCTGGTACGTCGCGGATGTAGGCAAGAATCTCCTTCACTTCTCCGCCACGGCGCGGGGCAGGGCGAGGACCTCGTCACCCGGTTTCCGGGCATACTTGATCCGGCTTTCGCACGGGACCGGTTCTGAGGGTCGTGGGGCCCTCAGAGCTTGTCCAGCTTCGCGTAGCTCAGCAGCAGGGTCTTCTCCCCGCTGGAGCCGAAATCGACCTTGACCTTGGTCTTCTCCGCGATGCCGTCCACGGACACGACCGTGCCCAGGCCGAACGAGTCGTGGGTGACCCGGTCGCCCGGGGACAGGTTGGGAATCGGCCGGCCGGGCTTCTTGGCGGGAGCGGAACGGGACTCGCTCCGGGAGGTGGCGGCGCCCCAGGCGGACTTCTGGGGGTCGCTGCGCCACTCGACCAGCTCGACCGGGATCTCCGCGACGAACCGGGAGGCCGGGTTGAAGGCGGGCGATCCCCAGGAGCTGCGGACGGCCGCCCTGGAGAGGTAGAGGCGCTTCTCGGCCCGGGTGATGCCCACGTAGGCCAGCCGGCGCTCCTCCTCCAGCTCCTTGGGCTCGCCGAACGAGCGCATGTGCGGGAAGACCCCGTCTTCCAGACCGGTGAGGAACACCACCGGGAACTCCAGGCCCTTGGCCGTGTGCAGGGTCATCAGCGTGACCACGCCCTGGCCGCCGTCGGCGGGCGGGATCTGGTCGGCGTCGGCCACCAGCGAGACCTGCTCCAGGAACTCCACGAGCGTGCCCTCGGGGTTGGCCTCCTCGAACTCCGAGGCCACCGAGATCATCTCGTCCAGGTTCTCCAGGCGGCTCTCGTCCTGCGGATCGTCCGAGGCCGTGAGCTCCAGCCGGTAACCGGTGCCGCCCAGCACCTCCTGGGCGAGCTGCGACGGCGGCATGCCGTCCGCCTTGACCATCAGATCGTCCATCAGCGCGACGAACTCCTTGATGGCGTTGAGCGACCGGGTGGCCATGCCCGGCGCCTCGTCGGCCCGGCGGAGCCCCTCCCAGAACGGGATCCGCTCCCTGGTCGCGAACGCCTCCACCATCGCCTCGGCCCGGTCGCCGATGCCGCGCTTGGGCACGTTGAGGATGCGGCGCAGCGACACCACGTCGTTCGGGTTGGCCAGCACGCGCAGGTACGCCAGCAGGTCGCGGACCTCCTTGCGCTCGTAGAAGCGCACCCCGCCCACCACCTTGTACGGCAGGCCGGTCCGGATGAAGGTCTCCTCGAACACCCGGGAGGCGGCGTTGGTCCGGTAGAACACGGCCACATGACCGGGCACGACGCCCTCGTCGTCGGTGAGCTTGTCGACCTCCTGCGCGACGAACATGGCCTCGTCGTGCTCGTTGTCGGCGACATAACCGACGATCTTCGGCCCGGCGCCCTGGTCGGACCAGAGGTTCTTCGGCTTGCGGCTCTCGTTGCGAGAGATCACCGCGTTGGCCGCGGACAGGATCGTCTGGGTGGAGCGGTAGTTCTGCTCCAGCAGGATCGTCCTGGCCTCCGGGTAGTCGCGCTCGAACTCCAGGATGTTGCGGATCGTCGCGCCGCGGAAGGCGTAGATCGACTGGTCGGCGTCACCCACCACGCACAGCTCGGCCGGGGTGACCCCGCCCTCCCTGACCAGGTCGCCGTCGGCGGTGCGAAGCTCGGGACGGCCGGCGATCTCACGGATCAGGGTGTACTGCGCGTGGTTGGTGTCCTGGTATTCGTCCACCATGATGTGGCGCCAGCGGCGCTGGTAGTGCTCGGCCACGTCGGGGAAGATCTGGAACAGCGTGACCGTCAGCATGATGAGGTCGTCGAAGTCCATCGCGCCGGCCTCGGTCAGCTTCTGCTGATAGTTGCGATAGGCCTCGGCGAGCTTGCGCTCCAGATGGGTGGACGCCCTGTCGGAGGCCGTCTCGTAGTCGATCAACTCGTTCTTGAAATTGCTGACCTGGGCCGAGAAGGACCGCGGCGGGTAGCGCTTGGGGTCGAGGTCCATCTCGCGGCAGACCATCGCCATCAGCCGCTGGGAGTCGGCCTGATCGTAGATGGAGAAACTCGTGGGGAACCCCAGGCGTTTGGCCTCGCGGCGCAGGATCCGCACGCACGCGCTGTGGAAGGTCATCACCCACATCGCCGCGGAGCGCGGGCCGACGAGCTTGTCGACCCGGTCCTTCATCTCCCGCGCGGCCTTGTTGGTGAAGGTGATCGCCAGGATCTCCTGCGGCTGCACGCCCCGCTCGGCCAGCAGGTAGGCGATGCGATGGGTCAGCACCCGGGTCTTTCCCGAACCGGCACCGGCGACGATGAGCAGCGGGCTGCCGTGGTGCACGACGGCCTCACGCTGCTGGGGGTTGAGCCCGTCGAGCAACGAGTGGGTCAGGGAAGCGGCTGGGATCGACACGTCATCTAGGTTAGAGCGGCTCACCGACAACCGGGTCCACGGGTGCAAAGGAATGCGGACGGAGTCGCCGGCGGTTTCGGAGATCGAGTGATCTGCGGAAAACAGGAAAAAACAGAAGGGCTTCTCATGCTGTCCGAGAACGAGATCAACCGAGTCCTCGTGGTGACCGCCCATCCGGATGACGTCGACTTCGCCGCGGCGGGGTCGATCGCGCGGTTCACCGATCGCGGCGCCGAGGTGGTCTACTGCGTCGTCACCGACGGTGACGCGGGCGGCTTCGACCGTGAGCTGGACAACGGCGGCATGGCCCAGCTCCGCCGTACCGAGCAGAGCGAGGCCGCCAAGGCCGTCGGGGTGAGCGACCTGCGTTTCCTCGGCTACCGCGACGGGAGCGTGGTGCAGAGCCTGGACCTGCGGCGCGACATCTCCCGGGTCATCCGCCAGGTCAAGCCGGACCTGGTGATCACCCACACCCCTGAGCGCAACTACCGGTTCATCGCCCCCAGCCACCCCGACCACCGGGCGGTCGGCGGCTCCGCCCTCGACGCCGTCTACCCCGACGCCCGCAATCCCTACGCCTTCCCCTCGCTTCTTCTCGAAGAGGGCCTGGAGGCGTGGACGGTCCGCGAGGTCTGGCTCAGCGGCGGCACGACCCCCGACCACCACGTCGACATCACCGAGACCTTCGACCGCAAGCTCGCCGCGCTGCGCGCCCATGTGAGCCAGGTCGGCCACGTGGACGGCTTCGAGGAGTTCGTGAGGACCCGGTTCTCCCAGTTCTCCCGCGAAGCCGGCCTCGGCGAGAACCGCTACGCCGAGGCCTTCCAGCGGGTGTCCACCGTCTGAATCCGGGTTCGGAAGGGACGATCACCCGCTCGGGAGGAACCGGGTCGTCTCCGAGGGGGAAGGCTCAGCCCTTGGCCTTCGGGGCCGTGCCCGCCCCCACCGCGGGGGCCCCGGTCCTTTCCGCGTTCGGCGTCGCGGCCGTCTGCCCGGAGCCGGAGTCCGGCGGGGCGAGGCGGGCGAACAGGTAGCCCAGCGAATTGGTCGCGACGTGGAACAGCGCGGGCGCGGCCAGGCCTCCCCTGCGGCGCAGTTCGCAGAAGAACACCCCGGCCGATCCCGTCGCGAGCACGGAGCCGATCACCACCCGCGACGCCTCCATCGCGGACGCCCTCCCTTTCCGGCCCGGGCGGCCCGGTCCGCCCGGCTCTCCTGACCGAGCCGGTCCGGCCGGCACCCCCGGTGAACGCGGTCCGTCGGCGGGGGCCTCCCCCGCGGTCAGGCGGCTCAGCGCGGGGTTGGCGGCCATCATGTCGATCGCGGGGAGCACGTGCCAGAGACCGAACAGGGCCGAGGAGACGGCGGTGGCCGTACCGGCCCCGTGAGAGCGGGAGAGAAGAGCGTGGAGCACCCCGCGGAAGCCGACCTCCTCCAGCAGGACCGTGCCGAACGGCACCTGGAGCAGGGCCTCCTCGAACGCGCGGGCACGGGACAGGGACAGCGCGCGCTCGTCGCGGAAGAACCGGCGGGTGGCGGGGACGGCGATCCCCACGCCGTAGACCACGGCGACGGCGGAGGCGAGCGCCCCGCCGATCCGCAGCCCCCTCGCGCGTTCGTGGAACCCCAGATCGGCCCAGGAGAGCCCGGAACGGCGAGCCACGGCGAGCAGCGCGCCGGTGGCCACGGTCGAGGTCAGCGGCGCCAGGCGCGGCGCCAGGCGGTTGTTGAGCACGTTGGCCGCCACCAGCACGGCCACCGCCCCGGTCACCGCGCGGGCCGACGTGACCTCCGGTTCCCCACCGGCCGTCATGACGTCCCGGCCGACGCGGCTCGCGACGTCACGCCCGAGGCCGCGAACACGGCCTGCCACCCGGCGCTCACGGCCGCACGCCCCGGACCCCTCGCCGGCCTGCGCCCCGCGACCCGAACACCCGCATCCCGTCTCCCTCCGGCTCGGTTCGAGGCTACGCGAGCGACGGTCATCCCGCGGCGGGCTGCCGCCATCCGGACGGGAACCGCAGGCCGCGCCGTTCTTTCACGGTGAGGCCGCCCCAGATTCCCTCGGGCTCCCCCTCCCGGATCGCGTAGGCCCGGCACTCCTTGAGCACCGGGCACCTCTCGCAGACGGCCTTCGCCCGGGCCTCGTGCTCGGCCGACTGCGTCAGCGGGAAGAACACTTCGGGATCGATCTCGCGGCATGCTCCCCGCGTGGCCCAGCCGATCTCGCGAATGGTCATCCGCACGACATCACCCCCTGGTGGGTCACCGGCCCTCAGCCTAGGTGGATCGCACCGGCGTGACATCAATCTTCCGGCGGATTCACGGGTACGCATCCGGGAGCACCCGGCCGGCCGGCGTGCCTCAGCAGACGTCCGTGCCCTCGTTGTAGCCCCGGACGAACACCGCCTGGCGCTGCTCCGCCGTACCGTGGGCGTCCGGGCGCAGCCAGTCGTCGGTGGGGTCTCCCGCCGCGGCGAGGTTGATCAGCAGTTCGTTCTCGTCGCCGTCCTCGGCCAGCAGCGCCCCGCCCCTGACGAGCGCCCCGAGGGTCCCGCCCGCGTAGCAGTCCGCCTGGAGCTCCAGCTCCACGTTGAGCTGGGAGGAGGTGTTCAACTGCGCCTGTACGGCGTGCCCGAACTCATGCGGGATGATCACGTAGATCGAGCCGTCTCCCATCCGCTCGTCGAGTTCGCGCATCCAGTTCTCGTCGTAGGCGATGAAGTGCCCCGCCGGACAGTAGAAGGCGTTGTTCGGGACCGCCGGCTGTCCGCCGCAGGAGGGGCCGTTCGCCCCCTGGTAGGCGATGAAGTCCTCGATCGGGCGGTAGGTCAGCCCGCCTGCGGCGAAGGTCTGCTTCCAGTACGCCTCGGTGGACTCCTTCGCCAGTTCGACGTCCGATTCGAACGTCTCCCCCCTCGGCGTGGCCGTGGCGGCCCCCGTGGCCGGGTCTGTCCCGGAGCCCGGATCCGGCTGATCACTCCCGCAGGCCACGACGGTCACCATGAGCAGCGCGAGAAGAAGCGAGATGGCTCTCATACCCCCATCGTGACAAGCCGGGGGCCGGGGCGCGAGGGCTCCGGCCTACCGAGACCCGCGGGCACGAGGGCTTCCACGCACTTCCGCCTCCGCGCACGAGGCCCTCCCCGGGCCTCGCTTCTCCGGACGCGAGATCTTCCGCCCGCCTCGCCTTCCGAGCACGATTCCTCCGCCGGTTCCCTGCCGGTCCTCTGCCGGTTCCCTGCCGGTCCTCTGCCGGTCCTCTGCCGGGAGACGGTCAGAACGACGGCCAGGTGTGGACGGGTTGGTTGGTGTGCATGTGCTCGATGTAGCGCAGGGTCATCCGGCGCAGTGCCTCGTGCCTGTCGAGGGTGTCCATCGCGTTCAGGGCGTCGCTCTGCCAGCTCGCCCCGTTCGTGCCCGTCACGCACCTGCGCTCGATGATCCCCAGCAGCCGGTCCCTGACCTCGGGATCCATCCTCCACAGGTCGAGCCCCTCGTGGGCGAGCGGCAGCAGGCGGCGCAGGATCAGCTCGGCGGCGGGCACCACGCCGAGCCCCGGCCAGTAGAGCCGGGCGTCCAGCCCGTGCCGGGCGGCCGAGTGCAGGTTCTCCTCGGCCGCGACGAACGACATGCGCGTCCACTCCGGGCGTTCGGCGTGGGGAAGCACGCGCATGAGGCCGTAGTAGAACGCGGCGTCGGCGATGACGTCCACCACCGAGGGCCCCGCGGGCAGCACCCGGTTCTCCACCCGCAGGTGCGGAATCCCGTTCACGACCGCGTAGACCGGCCGGTTCCACCGGTAGACGGTGCCGTTGTGCAGGGTCAGCTCGCCGAGCTCCGGGGTCACGCCGCGCTCCAGTTGCTCCTGCGGGTCGCCGGCGTCGCACAGGGGCAGCAGCGCGGGGAAGTAGCGGGAGTTCTCCTCGAACAGGTCGAAGACCGAGGTGATCCACCGCTCGCCGAACCACACCCTCGGCCGCACGCCCTGGGTCTTCAGCTCCACGGGCCGGGTGTCCGTGGCCTGCTCGAACAGCGGGATCCTGGTCTCCTGCCAGAGCCTCCTGCCGAACAGGAACGGCGAGTTGGCCGCCACCGCCACCTGGGGGCCCGCGATGACCTGGGCCGCGTTCCAGTGGGCGGCGAACGCCTCCGGGCCGACCTGGAGGTGGAGCTGGACGCTCGTACAGGCCGCCTCGGGGGTGATGCTGTCGGCGAAGGTGTCGAGGGTCTCGTCGCCCTCGATCGACAGGTGCAGGTCCTCGCCCCTCGCCGCGAAGATCTGCTCGTTGAGCAGCTTGTAGCGGGGATTGGCCGACAGCGTGCCCTCGTGCACGTCGTCCTCCCGCAGCGTGGGCAGGATCCCGATCATCAGCATGTGCCCGCCGACCGTGTGGGCCCGCTCCTCCGCGTGGTTGAGCCGGTCCCGGACCAGCTTCTCCAGCCGCGTGGCCCCGTCCCCCTCAAGGGACTCCGGCATGACGTTGATCTCCACGTTGAACTGACCGAGCTCGGTGGCCCAGTCGGGCTCCGCGATCGCCGCCAGCACCTCGGCGTTCTTCATCGCGGGCTCGCCCCGCTCGTCCACCAGGTTGAGTTCGATCTCCAGTCCGGCCTTCGGCCGGTCCTCCTCGAACCTAGACTCATGCAACATCCGCGCCAAGACGTCCAGGGACCGGCGAAGCTTGTCCCGGTGGCGTCTCCGGTCCTCGCGGCTGAAAACCATGGCTGGCACGTCGCGACCCATACTTCGCAGAGTCGCACATAAGTTACAGATAGTACAGACGCGACGAGACACGGCGAAGGGTCGGATCGGACACCGTGTCGTGGCGCGGCCGACAGTGCCCGGATCTTCCCGATCGTGCTCGGAGGATCAGACCAGACGCCGCGCCGTGGCCCAGCGGGAAAGCTCGTGGCGGTTGGAGAGCTGGAGCTTGCGCAGGACGGACGAGACGTGGGTCTCCACGGTCTTCACCGAGATGAACAGCTCCTTGGCGATCTCCTTGTAGGCGTAGCCCCGGGCGATCAGCCGCAGGACCTCGCGCTCGCGCTGGGTCAGCGAGTCGAGCTCGGGGTCGATCGGAGGAGCCTCGCTGGAGGCGAAGGCGTCCAGCACGAAGCCGGCGAGCCTCGGGGAGAAGACCGCGTCGCCTTCGGCCACCCGGCGGATCGCGTCGGTGAGCTCCCTGCCGCTGATGGTCTTGGTGACGTAGCCCCGGGCACCGCCGCGGATCACCCCGATGACGTCCTCGGCCGCGTCGGAGACCGACAGGGCGAGGAAACGGACCGGGGAACCCGAGCCGAGGACGCGGCGGAGCACCTCCTGGCCTCCCCCGCCGGGCATGTGCACGTCGAGCAGGACCACGTCGGGCTGGAGCTCGGCGATCGCCTTGACGGCGGACTCGACGTCCTCCGCCTCGCCGAGCACCTCGATGGAGTCGCCCAGTTCGGCCCGGACCCCGGAGCGGAACAGCCGGTGATCGTCGACGATCAGGACCTTGACAGTGCTCATGAGCCGTCCTTCGCCGGTCGCGTGCGCGGATCGCCGGATTCGCCGGATCGCGGATGCCCTGCCTGCCGGTCGTCTCCCGGTCGTCCCTCCGCCGGAGGTCCTCCGGCGGGCCGTTCCCTGACTCGCTGCTTCCTGGCTCGCTCGCTCACGCCTTCTCCAGCTTCATGGTCAACATCACTTCCGTGCCCTCGCCGGGCTCGGTCCGCACTCGGGCGCTGCCGCCGTGGCGTTCCATCCTGCCGATGATCGACTGGCGGATGCCCATCCGATCCTCGGGCACCTCCCCCATGTCGAACCCGACACCCCGGTCCCGGACGAAGATGGTGACCTCGTCCGGCTCCGCCTCGGCATAGACGGAGATGACCTCCGACCCAGAGTATTTCGCGGCGTTGACCATTGCTTGCCTCGCGGCTTGCATCATCGCGGATAATTCCGGCGTCAACGGGCCGTCGCCCACGCAGACGACCTCGATCGGCACCCCGTGCGCGTCCTCCTCCTCGGCGGCGACCCGGCGCACGGCCGCGGCCACCGACGCGTCCGCGTCCTGTTGGGGCTGGTAGAGCCAGTTTCGCAGTTCACGCTCCTGGGAACGGGCGAGCCGCATCACCTCACGCGAGTCCTGGGCGTTGCGCTGGATGAGCGTCAGCGTGTGCAACACGGAATCGTGCACGTGCGCGGCCACCTCGGCCCGTTCCTCCTGCCGGATGCGCTCGCGGCGCTCCCGCTGCAGTTCCTTCCACAGGCCGGCCAGCCAGGGGGCCGCGATCAGCCCGACACCGCCCACGACCACCAGCGTGAACACGATGCCGGAACTGGCCTGGTTCAGCTCGGCGTTGGCCGCCAGGAAGCCGATCGCGCCGACCACGACGAGCACCAGCCCCGCGAAGGTGCGGACGCGGTTCTGGCGCACCTGCCCGACCGTCGTGTTCATCCAGCGCTGGCGCCGATCGGGGTCGGCCTGCTGCCACAGGATCAGCGAGCCGATCCCGCCGACGGCGATCGGCCACGCGCCGATCCCGCCCGACGAGGCACCGGTGAGCCAGCCCAGGGACATCAGGGCCAGCCCGATCGCGACGTAGGCGGCGAGCTGGCTCCAGTCCCTGGAAGGCTCCCTGCCCTCGTACGACTCCCGCGGGGTGAACATCCACAGTGCCGCGTACGCCACGGCGCCGATCCCGTCCAGGACGGTGAGCAGCACGAACGCCAGCCGCAGCACGACCGGGTCGAGCCGTAGCTGGGCGGCGGCGCCCTGGGCCACCCCGGCGACCAGCCTGCCCTGCACCAGCCTCATCAGGCGGGGAAGGGCCGCGGGGTTCTCCGGGGGCACGGGGGCCGCGTCGCGAATTGCCTGTCGTTCAGCCATATCGTCAGCATCGTCACATGTAATGCCTCTCAATGCATCAGGCGTTCCCCTGAGACGACCCTGAGAGAGACCTGCCCTCTCCGGGACGACTCAGGGGTGTCCCGGATGCGGCCCGAACCTGGGAAGGCCACGATAAGGACATGACCGACACCGGGAGCGCACAGGACCCGACGAGCACCTTGTCCGACCCTCCGCCCACCTCCACCGCCGGCGACGACCGCGGCCTTCGGCGCAGCGACGAGGGACGCATGCTCACCGGCGTCTGCGCCGGGCTCGGACGCCACGTGGGGATCGACCCGGTCCTGTTCCGCGTCGGGTTCGCGGTGCTGGTGCTCGGCTCCGGAATCGGGATCATGCTCTACATCGCGGCGTTCCTGCTGATGCGCGAGACCAGCGGAGCCCCCGGCTACATGGAGCAGTGGACCCGGCGCGACTTCGACAGCGAGACGGTGCTGGCCCTGCTGACCGCAGTGTTCGCCCTCGGCCTGATCATCAACGTGTCCTCGGGCGGCATCGGCACCGGCACGGTCGTGGTCGGCACGACCTTCGCCATCGCCCTGCTCACCGCCCACGCGCGCGGCGTCGACCTGCTGGCGGTGGCCCGGTCCCTGCCCGATCGGCTACGCCACCGTCGCGCCCCCTCGGCGCCGTACGTGGCCTTCACGCCCGTCCCCGATCCGGACCTTCACCCCGATCCGGGCCGATCGCCCCTTACGGAGCCGTACCCGACGACCGCTCACCCCGACGCTCACGCCGACACACACGCGTCCGCGCACACCGGCACGCACGGGTCCGCGCACACCGACGGCACCTCGACCGCGCAGGCGCACCCCGCCGCCGCTCCCACCGAGGCGCGCGCGGCCTCGGAGACGTCCCCGGCCTCCACCGGGCAGTGGGACGAGCAGGAGCCCACCGCTTCCGGATCTCCGGCCCCGCGGCCCGGCCCGGGGGGACCGTACGGCGTGCCGTCGAGCCCGTATCGTCCCCGGCCGGCGTACGACTCCTCCGGCGAGCCGTTCTCGCCCTACGGCCCCTACCAGCCTCTGGATCCCAGAAAGCGGTACCAGCAGTACTCCCCCTACGACCTGGCCGAGCATGGCGCGCCGGTGCGGACGGCGCCCCAGCCGAAACGGCCCAGATCGTTCATCGGGAGCCTCACCCTATGTCTGGCCATGATCGTTGGAGGGATCATCGTGGCGATCCAGTCCGCCTCAGGATCGATCAACATGACGGTCGCCGGCGGCGCGATGCTCATCGTCATCGGCGGCGGCCTCCTGGTCGCCACCTGGTACGGCCGGGGCGCCGGCCTGGTCGCCCTCGGCACCGTCATCTCGATCGCCCTGATCGCGGGGTCCACGCTGACCGACATGCCGAAGAGGTTCGGCAGCTACAACTGGGAGCCGGCCACGCTCTCCGAGGTCGTCAGGAACTACTCGGTGGGCGTCGGCGACGGCACCCTGGACCTGAGCGAGCTGGCCCTTCCGCCGGGCTCGCGGACCGTCTTCGACGCCTCGGTGTCGGTCGGCGAGATCAACGTGATCGTTCCGGCGACGGCCAGGGTCGAGGTCAACGGCTCCACCAAACTGGGCGACGTCAAAATCGACCACGCGGTGGAGGGAGGGGCCGACATCCGGCACAACAAGATCCTCGAACCCGAGGTGACCCCGAAGGGCGACGTGGCGACCATCATTCTGAACGTCAAGGCGGGCATCGGAGACGTGGAGGTGCGCCGTGCGGCCTGACCTCGAACGGACCGGCCGCGGCCGCCTGCACCGCACGGACTGGATGGCCCTGCTCAGCGGCATCCTGTTCATCGGGGTCGGGATCGTCTTCATCAACCGCCCGGACATCGAATCACTGATCATGATCCCGATCGTCCTGGGCGGTCTGGGCCTCGCCGGCCTGGTCGCCATCCTCGCCCGCGTGATCCGGCGCTAGCCCGCCGGGCGCGCCGGCGCCGCACCGGCGGCGCGCTCAGCGATCGGCGATCCAGGAGCCGTGGAAGCCCGCGGGGACGCGGCGCGGGAGCCGTACGGACGCGACGTGGTCCAGGTCGGCGGCGCCCAGCACGAGCAGTTCCGAACCCTCTCCCGCGTGATCGGTGACGATCGACAGCAGCCAGCCGTCGTCCTCGGACCGGGCGCCGGAGGCGGGCACGAAGACCGCCTCACCCGGCCGCGCGCCGAGGTCCCTGGTACGGCCGACGCCGGTCACGGCGTCGTACTTCACCACCGCGTCCGAGGACACCGTGTAGAGGAACCGGCTGGTCCTGCCGAGCCGGTCCTCGTTGAAGGTGGGGAACTCGACGACGCGGTCGTCGAGCTGTTCCTCCCTGACCGCGCCGCTCGCCGGGTCGAGCACCCACCTGTGCAGCCTCGCGCCGTCCGCGCCGGCGGCGGGATTGGCGCTGCCTCCGATGTGGCTCCAAGTCTCCGCGAAGGCTCCCGGGGAGTAGCGGGCCGCGTCGAGCACCACCCGGCCTGCGGCGTCCTCGCGGGCGTTGCCCACATGGAACACGTAACACGGGTCCACCTCGAACCAGGTCACCCGCCCGCCACGGTCCATCACGCCGAGCCGCGCGCCGTAGGAGTCGTCCCACCGGTACGGCATGCCCCGCCCGACCAGGTCCATGTCGAAGACAACGGGCAGGTCCAGCCAGACGACGTGATTTTCCGTGATCGCAAAGTCGTGGATCATCGTCGGCCCGGGAACGTCCACGACCCGGCTGTCCACCAGTTCGCCCGTGGCGGACAGCCGGTGATAGGTCAGGTAGGGGGCGAAGAAGCCGTACCCGAAGAAGTGCAGCTCACCGGTGACCGGGTCCTGTTTCGGATGCGCGGTCATGGCGGTGGTCAGCCGCCCGCCGAAGTCCCACGGCCCGACCGTGTCCAGTTCCGGCGTCATCTCGTACGGCAGGCCGTTCTCGACGAGCGCGAGAATCCTGCCGGCATGCTGGACGACGCTGGTGTTGGCGGCGACGGCGGTCAGGTCGATGCCGTTCGGGCCGAGGAAGGGGGCGCTGTCGGTGAACTCGCGGGTGCGAACCCACCGGTTGCGGTACCACTCGGCGCGGCCGTCGCGGAGCCGCAGGCCGTGAATCATGCCGTGCCCGGTGAACCAGTGGCCCGGGTCCTGGCCGGGCAGCGGGTTGGGCCCGTTGCGGAAGTAGCGGCCGGTGAGCTCCTCCGGGAGGGTGCCGGTGACCGGCAGATCGGCGACGCCGATCTGCCGGGGACGGGAGCGAGGTTGCTCGCCAGGTATGAGGGTGTGGATACGTCCATGGCGTGCTCCGGGAAAGTCGGGGAAACGGGCGAACGGGAGCCTCGGCGTAAGCCGGTGGAGCGGGGAGCTTTGGTGTGAGCCGGTGGGACGGGGCGCGGGTGGCGCGGGCCTCGACGCGGACCGGGGCGGGGAAGCAGGCCACGCGGACCGGGAGACACGGATCAGGCGAGGCGGGCTTCGGTGCGAGCCGGGGCGAGAGATCAGGCGGCGGAGCGGGCCGCGACGATTTTGGGGTAGCGGGCGGTGAAGACGGCGGGCGCCACGAAGGTGGCGATCTTGATCACGAGGACGACGGCGGTCGCGTGTGGCGCGACGTAGAGCAAGGCGGCCAGTGAGACGGCCGCGACGACGAAGGAGACGCCCCATACCGAGGTGATGATCGCGTTGACGCGGTAGAACCGCGGCGTCCGCCACACCTCCGGCGGTGTCATGCTCCGGGCGATGCCCGGGGTGAACGGCTTGCGAATGGCCAGGGAGCCCCAGCTCGTGATTCCGAGCCAGACGTTGACCAGGGCCGGGCCGTACGGCATGAGGGGGGAATCCGGGGAGACGAAGGAGATCAGGGTGATCACGGTGAAGAACACCGCCGCGCTGGACTCGATCACCATCTGGTCCCAGTCCTTGCCCGCCCGGCGGTCGGCGACGATGACCGCGAGGGCGATCACGAGCCCGGCCACCGCGCCGTAGCGCCAGTTGTCGCTGGTGGCGATGACCGCGTAGACGATCCACGGGAGGAAACCGAGCAGGCAGGCGCCTACATGAGGCGACAGGCCGAGTCCTCGGCGGAGCAGCACGAGAAACTGGCGGCACTGATCGAATTCGTGGCCGGGGGCGACGACGACCTGTCGGTCTACGGCCTTCTCGCCCTGGAATGGGGTCTGCGCTTCAGCGCCATGCAACACGAATGGGCCGAATGGGCCGAAGGCGAGATCGAGCGGGTCTCCGGCGCGGACGCACCACCGGCGGCGCGCTGACGCGGCGAAGGGCGAGGAGTACGTAGCGGAAGAAGAGGACGTAGCCGAGGGAGGGGTCGCGGCGCAGGAGGCCGACGCCGCGGGGGCTCGCGCGAGGAGACCGGCGCACGGTCGTCCCGCTGGGAAGTCTCACGGATCAACGGCGTACCAAGCGTTAGACTGCAGGAATGTTGGCCCTGGAGTTCGTCAGTACGGTCCGCGCGACGCGAGCGGGGTTGACGGACGTGCTCTCGGACGTCACGGGCATGACCGAGTGGGGCCGGGCGCACGCTTCCGAGCTGGGGCTCGACCAGTCGTTCGTCGCCTCGGAGGAGGTGCGGCGCGAGGTGGTCGAGCTGCGGCAGGCCGTACGGTCCCTGTTCGCCAGGGCCGTCGCGCCGGGACCGGCGAGCAGCGCCGACGCCGACCGGCTGCCAGATTTCGCCGAGGCGATCGACCTGGTCAACGCCACGACGCTGGCCGTGCCGATGGCCCCGCGACTGGAATGGCCCGACGGGGAGGACCCGACGGCGACGAACGTCCTCGCGGGCCGGACGGCGGAGTCTCCACGCCTCCGCGCCGTCCTCGCGGCGTCGGCCGTCGAGCTGCTGGCCGGGACGCACCGCGAGCACCTGCGCGCCTGTCCGGCTCCGCGCTGCGTGCTCTATTTCGTCAAGGAGCACGCCCGCCAGGAGTGGTGCTCGGTGGCCTGCGGCAACCGGGCCCGCGCCGCCCGTCACTATCGCCGGCACCGGGACGACTGACCTTCACACCGGCCCTTCCCGGGGGTTTTCCCCCGCGACACCGGGACGACCGGCCTTCACACCGGCCCTTCCCCAAGGGTTCCACCCAGCCACTCCGCAGCACTGGGGCGCGACCTTCGTCCCGCCCCTCCCTCAGGGTTTTCCACACCGCACACCGGGACGACCAACCTCTCCCAGGGCTCTCCATCACCCCGCCGGTCCCCCGCTCCGTCCGCCGGCGCCTGCCGACAAGGCCGGGGATCGTCCCGGCAGGATCACCGAGACAGCGCAACGACGGTGACCTAACTCACAAACCTATAACGGGGAACTTCATATTTTTCCATTACATTTTTCTCATACGTTCTAACGGGAAGACCCGTTAGAAGCCGCGATGAGAGGAAGAAAGATGACCTTCCAGACGGGCCACATCGGCCTCAACGTCTCCGACCTCGACGCGTCCAAGGACTTCTACCTGAAGGTTTTCGGCTTCGAGGTCTTCGGCGAGTCCGGCGAGGCGGACCGGCGCTACGCCTTCCTCGGCCTCGACGGCGAGCTCCGGCTGACCCTCTGGCAGCAGAGCGAGGGCCGCTTCTCCACCGCGACGCCCGGACTTCACCACCTGTCCTTCCAGGTGCCGGACATCGAGGCGGTCCGCAGGGCCGAGACCGTGATCCGGGAGATCGGCGCCACGCTTCACCACGACGGCGTGGTGGCGCACCGCGAGGGTTCCTCCTCGGGCGGCGTGTTCTTCGAGGATCCGGACGGAATCCGGCTGGAGATCTTCGCACCGACCGGCGCGGACTCCTCCCCCGCGCCGACCGAAGGCGCTCCCACCTGCGGCTTCTTCTAGGCGATCATGAAGCACACGGGAGAGCTGGCGGTGCAGCGGAGGGCCGGGGTGCGAGCCGGGGAGTGGGGCTCGGCCAGGACGCGGCCGGAGATCCCCCCGGCGGCGGCCGAGTTCCTCACCCGGCAGCGGATGCTGGTGATCGGGGCGTCGGGGCGGGACGGGCGGCTCTGGGCGACCGCGCTGACAGGAGCCGCGGGATTCACCCGGGCCACCGGCGAGCGGACGATCGTGATCGACGCGCTGCCGGGCGAGCACGATCCGTTGGCGGGCCTCGCCGAGAACGCCGAGGCCGAGATCGGGATGCTCGCGATCGAGCCGCGGACCAGGCGCAGGATGCGGGTCAACGGCCGTGCCGTGCGGGACGGTGCGCGGCTGGTCGTGCACACGGAGCAGACGTATGCGAACTGCCCCAAGTACATCCAGGCGCGGGACATCACCGAGGAGCCGGCGGAGCCCGGCGCCGGAGGCTCCTCCTCCGCGAGGCTCCTCACCGGCGAGCACCGGGCGTGGATCGAGAGCGCCGACACGTTCTTCGTCGCCACCCGGGCTCCCGGCCTCGGCGCCGACCTGTCGCATCGGGGCGGCGACCCGGGGTTCGTCCGGGTCGCCGGCGAGCGCCGGCTGGTCTGGCCGGACTACGTGGGCAACTCGATGTACATGACGCTGGGGAATCTGGAGCTGGACGAGAGCTGCGGCCTGCTCTTCCTCGACTGGGACAGCGGTGACGCGCTGCACCTGACCGGACGCGCGCACGTCGACTGGGATCCGGGCGAGGTCCCGGGCGCGCAGCGGCTGGTCGAGTTCGAGCTGGACCTGGCCGTCCTCGTCCGGGGAGCCAGCCCGCTCCGCTGGAGGTTCGAGGACTACTCCCGCTTCAATCCGCCCGTCTCATCCGCTTCGCCGGCGTCAGCCGTGGACGACGAAGAGCACCGTGGAAAGTGAGATGAATCGGCAAAGGCATTAAATAGATGGTGAAGGAGGGTATTGAGCAAGGGTTGACCCGGAACTACAGGGGCGTAGGTTCACATTTGTCGGCTTTCACAGCTCCATCTCTTCTGGGTGCACCTGGAGGATGTATGCCCCGAATCACCATCACCGTCGACGGAATCACCTACCAGGAGGACGTCGAGCCACGTCTCCTCCTTGTTCATCTATTGCGAGATCGGCTCGGTAAGACCGGTACTCCCATCGGCTGCGACACCGGAAACTGCGGCGCCTGCACCGTGATGCTCGACGGCGTGAGCGTGAAAAGTTGTTCCGTGCTCGCCGTACAGAGCGACGAGAGCGACGTCGTCACGATCGAGGGCCTGGCCCGGGGGAACGAATGGCACCCCATGCAGAAGGCCTTTCACGAGGAGCACGCCCTGCAGTGCGGATACTGCACCCCCGGCATGATCATGGCCGCGATCGACCTGCTCAGGGATGATCCCGACCCGTCGGAGGAGACCGTCCGAGAAGGGCTCGAAGGCAACCTGTGCCGCTGCACGGGTTACTGCAACATCGTCCGGGCGGTACGGCGTGGCGCCCGGGAGATGTCGCAGCGGAGCGCCGGCGAGCGGGCCGAGCAGGAGGTGCCGACGCCATGAGCGAGCAACTCGACGCCGGTATGATCGCCGAACAGATCGCCGAGAGCGACCAGCTCAGCAGGCCCACCGACGCGCGCGAGATCGGCAGGGCCCGCAGGCGCAAGGAGGACGCCCGGCTGGTCACCGGCCGGACGACCTGGACCGACAACATCCAGCTTCCGGGCATGCTGTACGTGGCCTTCCTGCGCAGTCCGATGGCTCACGCCCGGATCACCCGGGTCGACACCTCGGCCGCGCGCACCCGGCCCGGCGTGGTCGCCGTCTACAGCGGGCAGGACTTCGCCGACGAGCAGGGCAGCCTTCCCTGCGCCTGGCCGGTCACCGAGGACATCGTGATCCCCGACCACCCGCCCATGGCCGTGAACGAGGTCCGCTACGCCGGTGAGGCGGTGGCCTGCGTGGTCGCCACCGATCGCTACAAGGCCGCCGACGCGCTGGAGGCCATCGAGGTCGACTACGAGCCGCTGGAGGCGGTCGTCGACATGACCGAGGCGCTCACCGAGGGCAGTCCCAAGGTCCACGAGAGCGGCAACAAGGCGTTCACCTGGAAGTTCGCCGGAGGCGACATCGACGCGGCGTTCCGCGACGCCCCCGTGGTGATCGACCGCACCTACGTCCAGCAGCGGCTCATCCCGAGCGCGATGGAACCCCGCGCGGTCGTGGCCACCACCGACGGCGAGACCTTCACCCTCTACTCCGCGACCCAGATCCCGCACGTGCTGCGCGTCATGCTCGCGCTGACCACCGGCATCCCCGAGCACAGGCTGCGAGTGATCGCCCCCGACGTGGGCGGCGGCTTCGGCTCCAAGCTCCAGGTCACCGCGGAGGAGGTGCTCGGCCTGCTCATCACCCGGAGGCTGGGCAAACCGGTCAAATGGACCGAATCCCGGTCCGAGGGCAACCTGACCGTGCACCACGGCCGCGACCAGCTCCAGCGGATCTCCATCGCGGCCGAGCGGGACGGCCGCATCAGGGGCGTCCGGGTCGATCTCCTCGCCGACATGGGCGCGTACCTGATGCTGGTCACGCCGGGCATCCCGATCCTCGGCGCGTTCATGTACAACGGCATCTACAAGATGGACGCCTACGATTTCACCTGCACCGGCGTCTTCACCACCAAGATGCCGACCGACGCCTACCGGGGCGCGGGGCGTCCCGAGGCCACCTTCGCGATCGAGCGGGCGGTGGACGAGCTCGCGCACGAGCTGGGCATCGACCCGATCGAGGTACGGCGCCGCAACTGGATCACCCATGAGGAGTTCCCGTACACCACGATCTGCGGGCTGACCTACGACTCCGGCAACTACGAGGCCGCCACGGACAAGGCGCTGGCGCTGTTCGGCTACGACAAGCTCAGGGCGGAGCAGGCCGACCGGCGCGACCGGCGTGATCCGGTGCAGCTCGGCATCGGCGTCTCGACGTTCACCGAGATGTGCGGGCTGGCTCCCTCGCGTGTGCTGGGAAGCCTGAGCTACGGCGCGGGCGGCTGGGAGCACTCCTCGGTCCGGATGCTTCCCACCGGAAAGGTCGAGGTGATCACCGGGACGAGCCCGCACGGCCAGGGACACGAGACGGCCTGGAGCCAGATCGTGGCCGACACGCTGGGGGTGCCGTTCGACGACGTCTCCGTGCTGCACGGCGACACGTCCATCTCGCACAAGGGCATGGACACCTACGGATCCCGCTCGCTGGTCGTGGGCGGCATCGCCGTGCTCCAGGCGTGCGAGAAGGTGAAGGACAAGGCCCGGCAGCTCGCCGCGCACATGCTGGAGGCCTCGGCCGACGACATCGAGTTCGCCGGCGGCTCGTTCAACGTCCGCGGCACCGGCTCGGGCAAGACCATCCAGGAGCTCGCGCTGGCCACCTTCGCCGCGCACGATCTCCCCGACGGCTTCGAACCGGGGCTGGACGCCGACGCGACCTTCGACCCGGACAACTTCTCCTTCCCGCACGGCACCCACCTGTGCGCGATCGAGGTGGACACCGAGACGGGCGAGTCGAAGATCCGTTCCTACGTGGCCGTGGACGACGTGGGTTCCGTGGTGAACCCGCTGATCGTCGAGGGCCAGGTGCACGGCGGCATCGCGCAGGGCATCGCCCAGGCGTTGTTCGAGGAGGCGGTCTACGACTCCGAGGGCAACATGCTCACCACGACGATGGCCGACTACCTGATCCCGTCGGCGTCCGACCTGCCCGACTTCACCACCGACCGGACCGAGACCCCGGCCACCAGCAACCCGCTGGGCGTCAAGGGCGTCGGTGAGGCGGGGACGATCGCCTCGACCCCGGCCGTCGTCAACGCGATCGTCGACGCGCTGCGCCCGTACGGCGTGCACGACGTGCGAATGCCCTGCACGCCGGAACGGGTCTGGAGGACCGTCGCCGAGGCCGGCGAGACCGCCTGGGCAGGGCCGCCCTCCGCCGGCGACACCACCGCATGGGTGGGACCCACCGCCGCCGGCGACACCACCGCATGGGTGGGACCCACCGCCGCGGAGGGAACCGAATCCGAGGGAGGAGACCGATGATTCCCGCACCGTTCGACTACGTCAGGCCCTCGTCCCTGGACGAGGCCTGCCGGGTGCTGGGCGAGGCCGCCTCCTCCGGAGACGACGTCAAGGTGCTGGCCGGCGGGCAGTCCCTGCTGCCGCTGCTCCGGCTGCGGCTCGCCTACCCTTCCACGCTGGTGGACCTCGGGCGGCTGCCCGAGCTGCGCGGGGTGGAGGATCGGGGCGACCACGTGTTCATCGGCGCGCTCACCACGCATGACGAGGTGCTGCGCTCCAGCGTGGTCAAGGAGCGGATCCCGCTGGTCGCGCTGGCGACGGCCACGGTGGCCGACCCCGCCGTACGGCACCGCGGCACGTTCGGCGGGTCGATGGCCCACGCCGACCCGGCCGGAGACCTGCCCGCCGTCGCGCTGGCGCTGGACTGCGTGTTCGTCGCCCGGTCGGGCGAGGGCGAGCGGGAGATCCCGGCGTCCGAGTTCTTCCTCGACTACCTGGAGTCGGCGCTGGAGGCCGGTGAGGTGCTGCTCGGCGTCAAGGTGCCCGCGCTCGGTCCCGGGTGGGGCTTCCACTACGAGAAGTTCCACCGGACCGCGCAGGCGTGGGCGATCGTCGGCGTGGCGGCGGCCGTACGGCGGAGCAACGGGACCATCGAGGAGGCCCGGATCGGGCTGACCAACATGGGTTCCACGCCGGTTCGAGCGCGGGCGGTGGAGGCCGCGATACGCGGCGTGAGCATCGCGGCGGCCGGTTCCAACGGCGCGCCCGATCCGGTCGGGGACGCCTGCGCCGGGGCGGACGAGGGCACCTCGCCCCCGGCGGATCTGCACGCCCAGCCCGACTACCGGCGCCATCTGGCCCGGGTGCTGACCCGCAGGGCGATCGGGGCCGCGAGCCGCTGAACCTCGTTTCCGCAGGCGGGGGCTCCGCTTCCCGCCTGCGGTAGCGGCATACTGGTAAATGCGCTCCCGTATGTGGTCGTAATGTCGCGGGAGCGGCCGACCGACAAGGAGCGGGTCGATGGCGATGCGGTTCGAGCACGAGTTCACGGTTCCGGTGCCGGTCGAGCAGGCGTGGTCGGTGCTGCTCGACGTCGAGCGGGTGGCGCCCTGCCTGCCCGGTGCCGCCGTCGACAAGGTGGACGGCGACTCCTTCACCGGCCGGATCAAGGTGAAGGTGGGGCCGATCACGGTCACCTACCAGGGCGAGGCCACGTTCGAAGACGTGGACAAGGACGCCCGGTCCCTGACCATCAAGGCCGCCGGCAAGGAGGCCAGGGGCTCGGGCACGGCCGGGGCCACGGTCGTCGCACGGCTGCGCCCCGAGGGCACGGACACCCGGGTCACCGTCGACACCTCGTTCAACGTGACCGGCCGACCGGCCCAGTTCGGCCGGGGCGTGATGGCCGAGGTCGGCGGCAAGCTGATCGACAGGTTCGCGGCCAACCTGGCCGCGCTGCTGGGCACCGGCCCCGAGGTCTCCGCGCCGGCCGGGGGAGGCAAGGGCACGGAGGGCCCCAGGGTCATGGAGGGCCCGGAGATCACGGAGAGCCTGGAGGTCACCGAGGGCGAGCTCCTCGAACAGGAGGAGCCCGTCCGCCACCTCACCGCGGTGCCCTCGCCGTCCGGGGTCGCCACGACGGAGAAGGCCGTCTCCCGCGAAGCCCACCCGGCGGGCACCTCCCGCACCTCTCTCTCGCCGGACGAGGAGGCCCTCAACCTCCTGGAGGTCGCCGGTCTCCCTCTGCTCAAGCGCGCCGCCCCGGTGGCCGCCGTGCTGGCGGGCGTCGTCCTGATCGGCTGGCTGGTCCGCTGGGTCCTGCGCCACCGCTGACCCGTCGGTCCAGCCTCCGTGACGGGTCCAGGCGCCCCCGTCGGCCCGGCCTCCGCGACAGGGCCGGGCGTCGTCGTCCGTTTCCCTTTCCCGTCCCGGAGATCCGCCGACGTCAGCGAACGCACACTCCGCCCGTCTTCTCCATGCTTGACGGGCAGTTCCCGGGAAGCCGGAAGGACTCGTCGGTCCAGCCCATCTTCACGAATGCGACCTCGTATATGACCGTTCCCGGTGACAGGCCGGTCTGGTCGGCCATAGAGCCCTTTTGCAACGGATCCGGCTTCAGCAGCACGGACCGGATGGCCGTCAGCGTCCCTGTCCTCCGGTCGATCACGACGTGGCTTTCCCGGTAGGGCAGGAAGGGCCGCGCCACCGTCACCTCCTTCACCCCGCCCAGGACACGGGAGCCGGGAATGTCCGCCAGCATGCGGTAGAGGGCCGCGCGGGCCTCCGGGGAGGTCGGCATCTCTTCGAGGATGCCGACGCCCACCTCCCAGAGCCAGTCGTCCATGGTCATTTCCGGCTTCACACCCGCCCGTACCCGCTTCTCCAGGTAGGCGGGCCAGGATTCGAGCAGTTCGGACCTGAGCGTGACGGGATCACGCGGCAACTTCATGGATTCCGCGGTCTCCAGGTCGAGACTGAACAGCCCTTGGCGAACGGTCCTCGCCTTCTGGCGTGTGTCCAGTGTGTATCGCGTCTGGCCCGGTAGGACCGTTTCGCCTTCGCACGGCAAGCCGTTATCGCACAGCTTCGGTGAGCCCGCGCGCTTCCATGTGGCGCTGTCGGCCGAGGTGAGCGGTTTCATACCGACGAATTGCTGCTCGGTCACCTTGGGCTGGTCCGTGCTCCACCACAAGGTCTGCCGGGTGGTCCCACGAACGAAATAGCGCGAGTCGATCCGCTCAAGGCGTGTCTGCTCTGTCGTCGTTCGCCAGTACCGGCCGGCCGCGGGCTCGGATCGCCCGGCGAGCGAGGCGGCCGCCGCGTCCAGTTCCTGCCTGGGACCGACTGCCGGGAGCACCGGAGACACCTCGGGCGCCCTCAGGCGAGGCACGACCATGACCGACACGACCACGACCACGGTGGCCACCGCGGCGACGACCCATCCGAAGCGTCCCGGGGACAGTCCTCCGAGCCGCCGTCGCGGAGGCCTCCCGCCGTTCAGCGCTCCGGCCCTGGCCTCGGCCGTCTTCCCCGGATCGGAGGGCGGGACGTCCGGCATCACGTCGTCGATGAGCCTGAACTCGTTCATCGGGCCTCCACTCCCAGCGACTTGTGCAGCTTGGCCCTGGCCCGGCTGAGCCGGGAGGCCACGGTGCCGTAGGCGACCCCGAGTGCCTCGGCGACCTCGTCATAGGTCAGCCCGCCGTACGCGATGAGCAGCACCACGTCGCGCTCCCCCTTGGACAGTCCCGCCAGCGCCTCCGAGAGCCGGCCGACCGTCACCCCCGCCGTGACCCGGTCGGCGACCCGCTGGTCGTGGCCGTCCTCGTCGGGGGGCGGGCCGGTTCTGGCCAGGGCCCGGTAGCGGCGCAGCTCGGCCCGGCGGTGGCGGCCGATCAGGTTGGTGGCGATGCCGTACAGCCAGGGCCGGATCGTGCCCCGCGCGGGGTCGAACCGGCCGCGCCGCCGGAACGCGATCAGGAAGGTCTCGGCGGCGAGGTCCTCGGCGACGCCGAGGTCGAGCCGCCGCCCGATGTAGCGGCGGATCTCCTCGTAGTGCGCGTCGAAGACGGTGCCGAACCGCTCGGGATCGACGACCGAGGCGGTGTCGGAAACAGCGATCATGCAAGGGTCTCCCCTGCCGGAAGAGTGGGACACCCCTTCTTCCCCGGTGGTCACACCACCCTTCCCTGTTTTTTCAGCCGTGCCACCATCGCCGATCAGCCGCGCCCAGCCGTGCCGAGCTCACGACCGGACAGGGCCACGACGGACCTGAAGGCTTTCAATGTGACCGGTGACGTGGGAAAGCTTCGAGCGATCATCGATCGGTCACGCCCGGCCTTCGCCACAAACAGGATGCCGTTCGAGGTATCGGCCGATGACGATGATCCCGGAGGACCGCCACTTCCGCTCTGTCCGAAGCCAATCGTCTTTGGTCATATCCGACGTCGCACCCTGGTCCAGAGCATCTGTGTCGCGACAGACTCCAAGGTTGTCGATTTATTGTCGATTTCGTTGTAGATTTAGATTGTGGATTTGAGAGAGCTTAGAGCGATCATCGGCCGGTTGCGCATAGAGGGCGGAGACGTTGCCGATATCGAGGCAAAGACCGCCGCTGACGGCTTTCCGAAAACCGTCACTTCAACCCTTTCCGCCTTCGCGAACACTCCAGGAGGCGGTCTGTTGATCTTTGGGGTGGATGAGCGCAGCGGCTTCACCGCCACTGGCGTCTATGACGTCGCTCTCTGCAAGAGCGCTCTTGCCACTGTGGCACGCCAGAACCTGGTACCTCCCATCACGTTCGAGGTTCAAGACTTCGAGTTCGAAGGTGCCCGCGTAGTCGTCGCTCAGGTCCACGAGATTCCCAACTCGGCTAAACCCTGCCACGTTCGAAGCACAGGAAAAGCGTATCTACGCGCACATGACGGTGACTATGAACTCTCGCAGATCGAAGAACAAGCGTTTCTTGCATCCAGAGATACTCCTCGGTTCGATCAGGCGACCATCTCCGGGGCAACTCGCGATGACCTCGATCCAGAGTTGCTGATTTCCTACATCGTCAGCTCCCGAGCCGGTTCGACCAGCCTCGCCCGACTCAGCGACGATGACATTCTGTTCCGCACTGGCGTCACTGCCGGCCCGGACCGAACGCCTACAGTGGCCGGCCTGCTCGCTCTCGGCGTTTATCCCCAGCAGTTCATGCCCAACGCGATCATTCAAGCCAGTGTCACAGCGAGAAAGGCCGATGCCGCAGGTATCCGTGTTCTCGACGTGCAACGTTTCGACGGTCCCATCCCCTTGATGCTGGAACAAGCTCTCAACTGGGTCCAGCGAAACAGTCAGACCCGCATCCGCCAGTCGACTCAAGGACACACGCACGATGAGCGGGAATATCCCCCCGAGGCGGTGCGAGAGTTGCTCTCCAACGCCCTCGTACATCGTGATCTGGGCCCCTATGCGCTCACTCAGGCCATCACCTTGCGACTCGAACCCGGCCAACTGATCTTGACCAATCCTGGCGGCCTGTGGGGGGTGACGGTCGACAACCTCGGTCGGACAGGAGTGACCTCGTCTCGCAACGCCTGGCTCCTACGAATCTGCCAGAACGTCCGTTTCGGACCCGAACGAAGAGTCGTGGAAGCACTCGCCTCCGGGATTCCCACCATCCTCACCAGCCTCCAGGCCGCTCAGATGCCTCCACCTCATTTCCATGATCAAGCGATCCGGTTCACAGCCCGACTCGTCAATTCCGCCCTACCGGCAAAGAAAGGGAAGCCTAAAAAATCACGATCCGTTAATGCGGCCCTTTTAATGGAAGCTCTCGAAAAAAAGGCTGCCACCATGACCCAGTTGGTGGCAGAAACCGGGCTCAGCGAACGCCAAATCCAATACGCGCTTAAGCCTCTGCGGGCCGACGGCCTGGTGCGGGTACATGGAGGCCGCGGAAGCCACACCGTGTACCGACTGGCTGGATCAGACAACGAAACCTGATACTGGCTGAGACCCACATCTCCGTCGTGCCCCCTGGTCAATGGCGGGCATGAGGCCGGAAGACAAGGCGACGAAGCGAGAATCATCTTCTTTCAGATAAGCCCCAAAATACGGTCATCACTCCACAGGACGGACAAGACCACCTTTAGTTACGGGAACAACTCACAGTGTGATCAAAACACCAGAATGCAGCGTGGTCGTCATCGGTTACAACGACGACATACGGCTTCCCAGGGCCGTGCGGTCCGTGCTCGGCCAGTCGCTGCGGAACCTGGAAGTGGTCATCGTGGACGACGCGAGCACCGACGACACCGAACGGGTCGCCGGTGAGCTCCGGCGGGAGGACCCCCGGATCCGCTACCTGCGGAGGGACGTCAACAGCGGCGGATGCGGGGCGCCGCGGAACGACGGGGTCGAGGCGGCCCGCGCGCCGTACGTCATGTTCCTCGACAGCGACGACGAGCTGCCCAGGCACGCCTGCAAGAGCATGATCCTGGAGATCGAGCGGACCGGCGCCGACTTCGTCACCGGGCAGATCTCCCGGCTGTACGAGTGGAACGGCAAGACCCGGCCCTACTATCCCGAGCTGTTCGCCAGGCGCAGGACCGTCGAGGGGATCGCCGAGGCGCCCGAGATGTTCCTCGACTCCTTCAGCACCAACAAGCTCTACCGGACCGAGATGCTCAGGCGGCTGCCGTTCCGGGAGGACCTGTACTACGAGGATCACGTCTTCACCGCCGAGCTCTACTGCGCCGCCCGGCGGTTCGCCGTGGTCCCGTGGGTCGTCTACCTGTGGCACCGGGCCCTGGAGGAGGGCGACGCTCGGCTGTCGATCTCGCTCCGCATCAAGGAGATGGACAACGTCCGGCAGCGGATCAGGGCGGCCCGGCTGAGTGACGCCATCCTGCGCGAGAACGGCCTCGCCCACCTGGTGCCCGAACGGCAGCACCGGTTCGTCCTCCAGGACCTGCGGGTCTACCTCAACCCGCTGCCCTCGCGCGACGCCGGATGGGCCGAGGAGTTCGTCTCCCTGGTCCGCCCCTACCTGGCGGAGCTGGACCCGGCGGCGTTCGAGCCGATGGATCCGGTCGTCCGGGTCTGTTGCGATCTGATCCTCGGCGGCCGGACCGACGAGCTCCTGGTCGCCGCCCGGTCCCTGAACGGACCGAGGGCCGCGCCGCGCTTCGCCGTACAGGAGGACGGGCGGACCTACTGGGGCACCGTCCCCGCCGAGGGACGGGAGATCACCTCGCTCCGGATGGCCGAGCTGCCCTATACCGAGGCCCGGCTCCGCCACGAGGCGGCCTTCACCGGCGAGGGCACCACGATCAAGCTGACCGTCAGGACCTACGACCCGTTCGGGGTGCTCGCCGCCAACCCGGGCTGGAGCGCGTTCCTGCGGTTCAAGAACCACGAGGTACGGCTGACGCCGCGAGAGCAGGACGACGGCAGCCACCTGAGCGAGGCGACCGTCGACCTCGCCACGCTGAGGCACGGCCGCCTGGGCTTCGACGGCCGCTACGACCCGAAGATCGCGATCGTCCGCGCCGACGGCCGGATCACCTCCGATCAGTTGCTCGTCGACCCGGCCGCCGAACCGGTCAGGGTGCTCGTCCCCTGGCACGAGGTCACGGTCGGGGCGGAGGGTCCGGCCGCGTTCCTGCGGGTGCGGTGGCGCCGGAGGGGCTCGGTCTGGAAGATGCCCCGACTGCTGTGGCGAACCCACGTCAAGCTGCTGAAACGGCTGGGCCGGCCACATGTGAAACTCCGCGTCTACAAGGGACTGATCAGGATCCTGCCGCCTCGCGAGAACCTGGCGCTGTTCGAATCGGACGTCGGCGCCGGATACACCGGCAGCCCGCGCTACGTCTACGAGGAGCTCAGGCGGCGCGGGACGCCGCTGGAGATGGTCTGGTCCGTCGCCAGAGCCCGGCGGAACTTCCCCCCGGACGCCAGGCTGGTGCGGCGGATGAGCTGGCGCCACATCTGGACCATGGCGAGGGCGGGCTACTGGGTGGACAGCCACGGCATGCCGCTGGCCTATCCCAAACCGGCCGGGACCCGCTACCTGCAGACCTGGCACGGCCAGGGCATCAAGTCGACCGGCTTCAACTCACCCGACCTGCGCGCCGACTTCCCGGGGCCGAGAGCCCAGTGGCGGGCCGCGGTGGAGCGGTGGGACGCGCTGGTCTCGCCGAGCGCCGAGTTCGAGCGGACCTTTCTGCCCGCCAACGACTACAGAGGACTGGTCCTGCGGTACGGCTCGCCCCGGTGCGACGTCCTCGTCCACGGCGACGACGAGGCGGCCAGGCGGGCGAAGGCCCTGCTGGAGATCCCGCCGGGGCCCAAGGTGCTGCTCTACGCGCCCACCTATCGGGACCAGGCCAGGTCCTCGGGGCGGTCCGTCAGGGCCGACCTGACGATGATGGCCGAGGCGCTGGCGGGCGAGTGGGTGGTGATCCTGCGCCCCCACCCGGTCGAGCGCTACCGGGTGCCGCAGCACCTGCGCCACTTCGTCCGTCCCGCCGGGTGGTATCCGGAGGTCAACGACCTGATGCTCGCCTCGGACGCGCTGCTGACCGACTACTCGTCCCTGATGTGCGACTACGCGGTCACCGGCCGGCCGATGCTGTTCCTGATCGACGACTGGGACGAGTACCGGAGGGTGGAGCGGGGGGTCTACCACGACCTGCCCGAGATCGCCCCCGGCCCCTGCCTGACCACCACCGAGGAACTGATCCACGTGCTGAACGACCTGGACGACGTGGCCGCGTCGTTCACCGCGAAGTACGTCGAGTTCCGCAGGATGTGGTGCTCCGACGAGAAGGGGCACGCCGCGGCGAAGGTCGTGGACGCCTTCTTCGAGCCCACCAGGGCACAGGTCCCCGTACAGGTCTGGCCGCCCGTCACCGCGCGGCGCCCGATCCGGCTGCCCCTGCTGGAGTGGCCGTGGTGAGCGGGCCGGAAGCGCCTTCGGTGGTGTTCGCCTGCATGGACGCCGACACCCTGGGCGGCATCCAGCGGGTCACGCACACCGTCGCCCAGGGGCTGGCCGAGCGGGGACACGACGTGCACGTGATCGGGTTGCACCGTGCCGAGATCCCGTTCCGCTACGTGGAGCGGCCCCGCTACACCCGTCACGTGATCCACCGCACGCCCGTCGGCAGGCTCTCCCCGCGGGGCGCGCGACGCGAGCGCCGGACGCTCCGAGGGCTGTTCCGCCAGGTGGGACCGGGCTTCGCGGTGCTCTCCTCCCCCGGCGTGGTGACCCGGCTCAAGCCCCTGCTGCCCGAACGGCTGCTCCCGATCGGCCAGTACCACGGCTCCTACGAGCACGCCCGGGGGTCCTGGCACCTCGGCTCGGTCCGGGGCCACTACGGCGGGCTGGAGAAGGCGGTCTTCCTCAGCGAGGACGACGCGTGGCTGTTCTCCGAGCACGCGTTGCTGCCCAACACCTGGACCATCCCGAACCCGCTTCCCGTCTGGCCGTCACGGACCGCCGACCTGAGCGGCCACCGGGTGCTGGGGGTCGGCAGGCTGGAGGGCGTGAAGCGGTTCGACCGGCTGATCTCGGCCTTCGCGGAGGCCTGCCGGGGGGACGTGGACGCGGGCTGGGAGTTGCACCTGATCGGCGAGGGCGCCGAACTGGACCGGCTCAGGGCGCACGCGCTGACCTGCGGGGTGGCCGGACAGGTGGTGTTCCGCGGCACGGTGGCCGCGAGCGGGATGGAACGCGAATATCTGGAGGGGTCGGTGCTCGGGCTCTCCAGCGAGCACGAGGGGCTGCCGCTGGTGATCGGCGAGGCGGCGTCCTACGGCGTGCCCACGGTGGCGTTCGACGTCTCGGGCGGGGTGCGGTCGCTCGTCCTCGACCGGGAGACCGGGCTGCTGGCGCCCCCCGGCGACGTGACGGCGTTCGCGACCGCGCTGGGCACGCTGATGGCCTCGGCCCGGGAGCGGCGGCGGCTGGGCACCGCCGCTCGCGCGCACGTCGGGGCGTTCACGCTGGACCGGGTTCTGGACCGGTGGGAGGCTCTTTTCGAACAGGTCACCCGTTGACCGCGATGGGTTCGTTGCGGGGCATCGGCACCCCTGCCAGCACGATCTGACCGGAGGTCAGCCGAGCGCCCAGCTGGTTCGGCTCGCGGAGCCGCATCAGCCGGTCGAAGGCGACCCGCTTGACCCTGGCCAGCTTCCGCTTGGCCGCGGTCTTCTCGTAGGTGACCATCCGTGAGGTTTCGATCTTCGGCGCCCCGCTGAGCTCGTAGCCGTAGGTCTCCAGCCGGTCCCCCAGGACGCTCTCGCACAGCGAGATCTCACCGGGGTCGAGCCGTTCCCGCCACGTGCCCGTCCGCGAGGTGGTCACCTCGTCGTGCGTGCGCGCGTGCCAGGTCTTGTGCGAGGGCACGGCGATCCCGGCCAGCGTGCTCGGCTCGCACATGGCCGGGGCGAAGTCCTCGCCGAGGAACTCGCACAGCCTGCGCAGATGGGCCTCGGGATCGGCCGTCAGGTCCTCGTAGCGCAGCTCGTGGTAACTGCCCTCGGGAAGCTTCGGCGCGCCGTGCCGAGCGAAGTCGATCGCCTCCGCCCACGCGCAGACCGCGCTGTAGACGCTTCCGGTGTACCAGGGCATCTCCTTCAGCGACGCCACGCAGTCCCGGCCGTCCCTGATCAGGTGGACGAACTGGGCGTCGGGGAAGAGGCGCAGCAGCACATCGGTGTACTGGAAATACGACGGCCGCTTGTCACCCCAGCGCGGCTTCTCGTGCCTGATCGCGTAGGCGCGCAGCACGATGCCCAGCGCCGAGCCGAGCGTCGGCGGGCCGTCGACGATCTGCCGGGTCACCTCGTCACCGTCCAGCCCCAGCTCGTGGAAGCGTGACTGGGTCCGTTTGACCACCCACTCGGCCAGCTCGCGCCTGCGTTCCGGCTCGTTGAGATTGCCGAACTGGAGCCGCCGCTGGTAGGCGGAGACCATGAACCGGGTCTCCGGCGGAATCGCGATACGCGGGTGGGCGTGCGTCATGAGCTGAAGCATCGTCGTCCCCGAGCGGGGACAGCCCAGGATGAATATAGGTCGATCCGATTTCATGGTCAGACCTTCGCCAGTTCGCCCAGTTGCCTGGTGGTGAGCTGCGCGGCCACGGGACCCGGCTCACGGAACCGGTTCAGGCGGTCGCGGATCTCCTTGCGCCGGCGAGCCCAGCGCCGCTTGGACGCCGCCTTCTCGCACGCCGCGACGTGGCTCTTCTCCGCCTTGGGCGCGCCGCTCAGCTCGTACCCGTTGGCGGTCAGCCGGTCGGCCAGCACGGTCTCGCACACCGAGATCTCCCACGGCTCCAGCCGGGACTTCCACGAACCGGACCGGGCGGTGGTGACGCCGCCGTGGGTGTTGCTGTGCCAGACCTTGTGCTGCGGGATCGCCACCCGGGCCACGTGGTACGGCTCGCTCATCGCCGGGTCGTAGTCCTCCCCGAGGAAGTCGCACAGCTTGCCGAGCTCGGTCTCCGGATAGGCCGTCAGGTCCTCGTAGCGCAGCTCGTAGTAGCTGTCGGCGGGGAGCTTCCTGGCGTGGTGCCGGCCGAAGTCGATCGCCTCACCCCAGTTGGTCACCGCGTGGAAGACGTCCTTGGTGTACCAGGGCATCTCCTTCAGCGACGCCACGCAGTCCCGGCCGTCCCTGATCAGGTGGACGAACTGGGCGTCGGGGAAGAGACGCAGCAGCAGGTCCACGTGGTGGTAGTAGCTCGGCCGCTTGTCGCCCCAGCGGGACTTGCCGTACTGCTCGGCGTAGGAACGGAAGGAGATCCCGAACGCCGAGCCCAGCGTCGGCGGGCCGGCGACGATGTCGTCGATCAGCTGGTCCCCGTCGAGTTTGAGCTCCTTGAACTTGGTGTCCTTGTCGCTCACTATCCATCGGCCCAGCCTGCGCCGGTTGTGCTGCTCGCGCAGATCTCCGAAGAAGAACCTGCGGTAGTAGCCGGGCACCAGGAAGCGCGTCTCCGGCGGCACCGCGATGCGCGGATGCGAGTGCAGCATGAGCTGCAGCATGGTGGTGCCGGAGCGCGGGCAGCCGATCACAAAGATCGGTCGGTCGGATTGCATGACAATGAACCCCCGTTGAGTTTGATCAGACAGATACACGCGGCGCTTCCTGCGGGTGCGGCGCAGCAGGCACCACCCGGGTGAACAGCCACATTCGGTAGATCAAAAAAATCTCGTTCAGTAGAAGCAGCGCCCCTGCCACGATCGAGACGGGTATCAGCGCCGCCACCCCGATCAGCGGTGCGACGACGAACACCGCGGCGTGGAACTCGATACCGCTGATCAGATGACTCCGCACCCGGTGACGGGCGAAGAACCGTCCCAGCCGGCGGCCCCTTCTCCCCGACCTGGACGCCCTGGGTGTCGCGCGTTCGATCGGCTCCGGAATCTCCTGATCCAGGCTCTCCCGGCACTCCAAGCTCTCCAGGCTTTCCCGGCTCTCCGGAAGCGCCGTGAGCGCGGTGAGCGCGGCCGCCTCGGCGTCCGCCGCCAGTCGTTCAAGCCGGTTCTCCTTGACCACCTCGCGCACGCGCTTCATCTGCGGCGCGTTCACGTAGCGGAAGAGGTCCAGTACGGCAACTCCGGCGCCGAGCAGGATGTAGGCGACGTCCCCCGTCGTCACGTACTGCCCGAACGCCAGACCCACGGCACAGCAGACCACCCGGATCCGGTCGCCCACGTAGTCGAGCCAGAGGCCGAACGCGGTCCCCGTCCCCTTGAGCCGGGCGATCTTCCCGTCCATGCAGTCGACCGCGAAACTCACGTAGAACACCAGGGCCCCCGCGACCAGCTGCCCGAACCCGAAGCAGACCGCGGAGACCATCCCGAGGATCAAGGACAGGCGGGTGAGGCCGTTGGGCGTGATCGCCGTGTGGTTGGCGACGAACAGCGTGAGCCTGCACGCCACCGGGTCGACCAGGAAAACGGTCCACCAGGAGTCTCTTCGTTTCCGGGTCGCGTGAACGTCGTTCAACGAATAGGCCCTCATGCCTTCCAGCATGGCGACACTCGGCCATCAACTCGTGACTCTCTGCAACCGCCTGGAATTCTCCATGCTGGTTCTTGACCAAGAGTGGGCGGTGGCCCATCAATCGGACTGGACCACGACCACCAGGCGACCGTCCTTGCCCAGCGCCGCCCGGACCCCGGCCCGCCCGCCCTTGGGCAGTTGCCGGGGGCTCGCTCCGAGAAGGCTGCTCAGGCGCATCCCGTTGGCCGCGACCTCCGCGTGCACGGACCACCGGCCGGGAGCGACCCCCTCGATCTCGGCCACGAACCGGGCGCCGTCCTGCCGGGCCGGCAGGACGATCCGTGAGGTGCCCTTCTTCGCCTTGCCCTTCCCCTCGATCCACACCTTGATCCGGCTCTGCCGCTCGTCGAGCCGCTTGATGGAGGCCTGTCCCTCGACCAGGAGCCGCCCGCCCGACCAGCGCACCCGGTCGGTGTGAACCCGCAGGATCAGCTCCTGGGTGACGTCGTAGAGATGGTCGGGAATGCCGCGCGATCTGTCCCTGAAGAACGGGTAGGCCGCGTACCACCGGGGCGGTTTGCTCCCCCGGCGTACCACCTTCACCTCCTCGTCCCGCCGGAACCGCCGGACCTCGCCCAGCTCGGACGCCATCCGGTGGTGCAGCAGATACAGCTCCAGCCGTCGCGAGGCGGGCAGTCCGGCCACCATCATCGGGTCCAGGGCTTCGACGCAGGGGGCCACGACGTCGAAGAGCCGCTCCAGGTCCTCCCCCGCCTCCTCCTCCAGCGCCTCCACCACCGCGTCCTTCACGAACTTCAGATCCCAGGAGACGACCATGTCGTCGAAGTCCCGCTTCAGGTGGGGCGACCGTTCGGCGAGGAACGCCTGCACCCCGCGCAGGGACGCGACCCGCTCCTCGACGTTGGCCACCTCCGTGCGGCGCTGGGTGGTCGACGCGGCACCGGTGTCCCGCAGCCGCCAGTGGTAGACCACCTCGTTCAGGATGTCCACGCTCCCCGCCAGGACGTGCGCGGCGATCGCGACCGGCACGTCCTCGTAGAGCCCGCGAGGGAACTCCAGGCGGTGCTCCTCCCAGAAGGAGTGGCGGTAGACCTTGTTCCACACCGTCCGATCGCGGATCAGGTCGGGAAAGGTCTCTATGTGGGTCCGCCGTGCCGGCTTCCGGAACAACTTGGCGTACATCGCCGACGGGACGAGCCCGTCGGAGGTGATCCTGCGGACACCTCCGCAGGCGATGTCGGACCCGCTCTCCTCCAGCGAGCCGACGAGCAGCTCGTAGGCCTTCTCCGGCACGACGTCGTCGCCGTCGGCGAAGGCGAGATAGGTGCCGCTCGCGTGCCGGATCCCCAGGTTCCTGGCCGGCCCCGGCCCCTGGTTGTCCTGTCGCAGAACCCGGAATCGGGAGTCACGGGCCGCGAACTCCTTGGCCGTCACGTCGCCGCCGTCCATGGAGCCGTCGTCGACCAGGATGAATTCGACGTCCGTGAGGGTCTGCGCGGCGAGAGAGGTCAGACACTCCTCGATGTAACCCACCACGTTGTAGAACGGCACGACGACACTGAGCAGTGGCGCTTTCAAAGAAAGTCCTCCGGTCGAGGGCGTCCATTCAGTCGCCGCCCAGAATGCCCCTCTCCGGGATTCTCCATGACCTACCCTGCCTCTCCCTGGCTGATCCTTTGCCCAACCGTGAGCGGGCCTCCACCGGAACGGCCCATCCGGAAACCGGTGCGCCCGGAGCCGGAACGACGTGACCGCCGGAACGGCCCGCTCAGCGGCCACGCCGATTACGCGGGCTGCCGACCTCGAATTCGCTGGCGACCGGGAAGTAACCCGCCAGGAAGACGGAGATCGCGCGGCGCTTCTCCTCCTCCGGCATGTCACCCTCGTCGGCGTCGTTGACGCAGAAGGCGTCCCGGTCGCGAAGGGTCAGCAGCCGGGTCAGCCGGGGCAGGTGTTCGCGCTCTCCCAGGGAGATGTAGTCGACGGCCATCTCCCCGGGAGCGGCCTTCCCGCTGCGGAAGGCGTGGTAGTGATGCAGCGACGACGGCAGCGAGACGTCCTCGCGCGAGCGGGACCGGCTCCGGCTGGTGGCCGTGACCTCCGGGGCGTATCTCTCCGCGAGTTCGCAGAGCACGCTTTTGCGGAGCGCGTACGGCGCGTGCAGGAAAGTGTTCGCCGTCGTGCAGCCGAACTCCCGCTCCATGAGGTCTCGCGTCGTCTTCGCCGCGGCGTAGAAGGATTTCTCGTCCTCCTGGATCGGCGTCGGGAGAACCGTCGCCGGAGACCGGAAGAACAACGGGATCCCGCTGGGCAGGAAGAAGAGGTCGGGGTTCAGCGGACGCCCGAGGAAGAAGTCGTCGTTGAAATAGAGGAAATGCTCCGCGAGCCCGGGGATCACATGGAGCCGGCTCTCGATCGCGTGCGAGTTGAACGTGGGGAGCGCGTCGGCGTCGCTGAAGATCTCCTTGTGGTCGACGACGCTCACCTTGGGATGGGAGACGTCCAGCCAGGAGGGAACCTGCTGGTCGGTGACGATCCAGATATGACGGACCCAGGGCGCGTACATGGCCAGCGAGCGCAGCGAGTAGCGGAGCTCGTCGCGACTGGCGTAACGGTTGTCGGCGCGGTCGGCCGCGTTCGTCACCGCGTTCCGGCCGGACAGGGTCTCCTCCCGCCGGGCCCGCCAGCTCGGATCGGCGCCGTCCACCCACGTGTAGACGACGTCGATCGGAAAGGTGATGTCGTCCACGAAGGGCCGCGTGAAGGGTTCGTACGTGGGATGGCTCCGTTCGCCCACCCTGAGCGTCGCGGGGCGCATCGCCTCGCGGGGCAGTTCGCGGCCGAGAAGGGTGGGGCGCACGGCCCGCAGTCCGCCGTCCTCGGTCGGGGTCCAGAACTCGACGTCACAGCCGAACGCCGACCCGTGGCGGAGGGTGCGCGAGGCGACGGAGTAGATCGTGTAGACCCGCAGGCCACCGACCTCGCCCCAGCCGGCGACCTGCCCGGCCAGGGCGACCGGAGGGGCGCACACCGTCGGCTTGAGCGGCTGGACGTAGACGGGCTCGTCGGCGAACTCCCGTGCGACCGCGGAGAGCACCGCGGCCCGGTGCGCCTGGTCGACGGCCACCCGATGACGCGATCCCCGGTCCCGGACCAGCGCGTACGGAACGGCGGCGTCACGAAGGACCCTCGTCACGGCTTCCAGGTTCAGGCGGAGGGCGTCCTCGGGTGTGACGTCGTCACGGATCACGCAGAGCCGGGCACCGGAGCGGGCCAGGGCCGGGTTCCCGTCCGTCAGCCGCGCTTCGAGCTCCCGCAGGCGCGGCCCTCCGCCCGGCTCCGGATCGGCGGAGGCGACGGGCACGAACCCCGAGACCGACCGGAGCGCGTGGTGGGCGATCCGCTCGGCTCTCCGTACGGATCTCGTCTCCCTCTCCGCGCCCAGTCTCTCGAAGAGCTCCAGCCAGGATCCGGCGATCCGCTCGGGCGACAGCCAGGTCCTGATCTCCTGCGCCGCCGTCCCGAGCTCACGCAGCGTGCCGGGGCTCTCCATCAGCTCGGTCATCGCGGCGGCCAGGGAGTCGATGTCGCCCTCGGGCACGAGGAGGCCGTCGACCCCGTGCCGCACTATCTCGCTCGTCCCTCCGGGGCAGTCGTAGGCCACCACCGGGACCCCCGCGGCGAGGGCCTCGGTCAGCACCAGCGGGAATCCCTCACTCGTCGAGGTGAGAAGGCACACGCTCGCCTTCGCCCACTCCTCCGCCATGTGCGGCGACCTGCCCATCAGGTGGACCTGGTCCTGGAGCTCAAGGCTCTGGACCAGGTGACGCAGTCCTCCGGCCAGGGGACCGTCTCCCAGGATCCGCAGCGACCAGTCGGGAAACCGGCCGGCGATCAGGGCGAAGGCCCGCACGGCGTGGTCGACCCGTTTCTCCCCGACCAGCCGCCCGGCGATGACGAGCGTGCGGGTGTCCAGACCGGACCGCGGGCGATACCCGCTCGGCAGCGCGTTCGGGATCGTCGCGAGACGGGGCGCGGCGTCCTTGAGGGACTGCGCGCACCACAGCTGGGTCCGGTGGGTCAGCGAGACGAGCGCGTCCAGCCGGGGGGCGAACCTCAGGAGCGGTTCGCCGGACGAACCTCTCAACTCCGAGCAACGGTGATCCTGATGGACGATCATCGCGCGCTCCGGGCACAGGTGTACGGCGAGCGCCATCAGCGCGGGGGTGGACGAGATGACGACGTCCGCGTCGAGACCGCGGAGCGCGTACTCCACCTCCACGTCGGCCAGCCGGTTGAACGCGCCCTCCCAGGCGGGATCGACGAGTTCGCTCGGCGTCGCGGCGAGCGCGGCGCAGGTGGCGTCGTCCAGGTTCGTCTCGCGGCACGGGCGCCGCGCGGCACCCGTCTCGTCCACCAGGTAGCGCAGACGGACCTTGGGAGAGACCTCGCAGAACGGGGCCTTCTCCCTCCGGAAGACGCTGATCACCTCAACGGCGTGGTGTTCGGCGAGATGCGAGGCGAGGGTGAGGACCGCCGCCTCCGTGCCCCCCATGACATCCGCCCACATGAGCAGAAAGGCAATCTTCAAGGTAAGTCCTCAGAATGGGAACAGGAAAGCAGAAGCCTTCCCGCCGGGGAGTAACCGGGCCGCACGTGGAGCAGGGACCTGCCTGACGCCGCGATATGACGCCCCTCGTATTGAACGACGCGGTGAGGGTGGCGAAAATCATTCAGAAAGCGACCGACCTCGATGTCTCCGGCCCGGGACGAGACGACGTCGAAGACCCACGTCGCCTCCGCTCCGGCCAGCGCGTCGCCGGGCACCTCGAAACGGAACAGGGCTCCGTCCGTCGTCACCGGAAGCCGGTGAGAGACCCGCCGCCCGTCGAGGCGCCGCATCCGCGCCTCCGTGCCGTCGACCCGGGCGACCCCGCTGAGCCGCCCCTCGACGACCACCCGGTCCCAGTCGGCGCGCACCCTGGTGACCTGCGCCCGCGGGCCGGGAGGCGACGCGGAGATCGTGACGTGCCCGGCCGGGCCGGTCTCGACGGCGTAGACCGTGCCGGTGCGAGGACAGAGCGGGGCCGCGATCGCCGGGCCCTCCGGCAGCACGTCCTTGACCGGGCCGAGCAGGGGCACCTCCACGCGGCCGCCGTCGGCGAGGATCATCTCGATCCGAGGTCGCCAGAGACCCGTGCCGAGCAGGGCCAGCGGGCCGCCGTCCTCGCTCAGCCGTATCGCGCCCCCGGCGAGGCCGTCGCCGTCGAGGCCGAGGTCACCCCGCCACCGCCGACGCCCTCGCACCGCCACGAACCTGACGGCCCGCACGGGCGCGCTGCCGCCGCGGGAGGGAAGGCGAACCTGAAGGTTCAGGGTGCCCCCGTCGAGGATGCCGGCGTATGTCACCGCGGCCCCCTCGGAACCCCTCCGGCCCACGACCGCCGAGAGGACCGCCGGCAGCCTCACGGCCCGCGTGAACGCCCGTCTCCCGCCCCCGGCCCCACGGAACCGCTCACGGAACGCGGAAGGCAGCCGCTCGGAGGCGATACGTCGCAGCCTGACCGGCTTACGCTCCATTGGTCTCCCCCCGAAGAAAGAACGTGACGGAGAGAATACTCTCCGTCACGTCGAGAGAATGCCGGTTCTCCGTCAGGCCGTCCCCGAGAAGGCGCCCGCTCGCTGAAACGGCCCACAGGGATCGGTGAGGAAACGGTTCGGGAAGGTCAGCGCCGAATCTCCTCGAAGAGCGAATCCCACTTGTCGAGGATTTTCTCCAGAGAGAACTCGCGCACGTGGTCGCAGGCGGTGCTGCCCATTCGCGCCCGCAGCTCCGGGGCACGCATCAACCTCGCCAGCGCGGCGGCGAAGGCCCCGACGTCCCCGGCGGGCGCCAGGAGTCCGGAGACGCCGTCGGCGACGAGGTTCTTGACCCCGCCCGAGACGTCGAACGCGACGGCCGGCAGGCCGAGCGCGGCGGCCTCGGCCAACGCCATCGGATGCCCCTCGTGCTCGCTGCTGAGCGCGAAGATCGCGGCATCCCGGTAGTGCGAGTGCACGTCCTTGCACCGGCCCTGGAAGACGACACGGTCCGCGACCCCGTGCTCGGCCGCGCACGCGCGAAGCTGCTCCTCCTCGTAACCGTCGCCCACCAGGTGAAGCTCCCACCGCTCGGGAACCTCGGCACTCGCCCTGGCGAACGCGGCGATGAGCAGGTCGTAGCGCTTGATGGTGGCGAGCCTGCCGACCGTGACGATCCTGCGGCTCTTGTCCGGGGTCGCCACGCGCTCGGGTTCGAAGGTCAGCGGATTGCCGATCGCCCTGGCGTTCGGCAGCCGATGACGGCTGAAGGAACGGGCGTCGTCCTCGCTGAGGAACACCGACTTGGCGAGGTTGGGATAGAGCCGGCGGATGAGCTCCAGGTGGGAGGGCGAGGAGAACTTCGCGTGCTCGTAGGAGGAGTGGTACTGCCCGATCCTGGACAGATGCGGCGCGGGCACCGCCGACGCCCATTTGACGCTCCAGGGCGTCCCGAGGATCAGATACCCGGACCTCGCCCCCGCGAACAACTCGGCGAGGCGCTTCCTCGCATCGGCGAGAAGCACCGCCGGCGTGTCACGACGCCCCCGCTTCTCCCGATAGAGAATCGTCTTCTCGTACGCCAGGCCGTCATCGAACCCGAACGGGGAATGGACCCGCTCGATGCCCACCAGGCGGACCCGGTGCCCCCGGAGTCCGAACCCCTGCGCCAGCACGTGAAAAACCCGCTGGGTTCCGCCGAGATTGTCGATGTTGGGCGCGAGAATGAAGATGTCCCTGGGCACTCGTCACCCCTTGGTTTTTTTGAGGTCGGAAAAGAAGGCGTCCACCACTGCTTTGGCGGCCTCGCCGCCCTCCCAGGAACACCAGGTCACGCGGAAGCGCTCGTAGGCCTCGGCGTACCGGGCGGCGGTCGCGGAAAGGTCCGCCAGGGCGTCGGCCAGCTCGGAGGTCTCCGTCAGCATCGGCCCCGGCGCGATGTCGGGCAGGTGGTGGTTGAGACCGCGCTCGTTCCGCACGTACTCGTGGTAGTCGTCGGTGAACAACAGGATGGGCTTGCCGGTGTTCGCGTAGTCGAACATCACCGACGAGTAGTCGGTCAGCAGGGCGTCGGACGCCAGGATGAGATCGTTGATCTCCGGATAGGCGGTGACGTCCTCGACGAACCCGCGCAGTCTCGGTGGAAGCTGGTACCGGGCATAGGGATGAACGCGCAGCGCGACGATCCACTCGTCGCCCAGCCGCGCGGAGAGCTGGTCGAGGTCGACCCGGACCGACGTTCCCGGCCCCCGCGTGCGATCACGGAACGTGGGCGCGTAGAGAAGCACCTTCTGCCCGGGGCGGACACCGAGTTTGGCGCGGACCTGCCTGGCCACCGCGAGCTGTTCGGGCTCGGCGCAGCGCACCAGGACGTCGTTGCGGGGGTAGCCGGTCCGGAGGACCTCACCGGAGAAGCCCGTGCTCGCGCCGAAGACCCGCTCGTACTCCGCACAGGGAGCCACGATCGTCGTCCAGCGATCGACGCTGCGCTGCCACCGGTGACGCTCGGGCCACTGGTCGCCGCGCAGCCCCGGCGTGTTGAGCCCGATGGTCTTCAACGTCTGCCCGTGCCAGGTCTGCAGGTAGCGGGTGCCGCGCCGCCTCTCGTAGCAGTAGGGCAGGTTGTGGCTCTCCACCCAGTAACCGGCCCGGGCGAGGGTCCACATGAACCTCCAGCCACCCTGCTTGACCACGCGCGTGCCCGGCGGGAACTGCGAGCGGTTGGACGCGTACGACCACACGCAGCGCGCGCGGATCCTCTGTCTCACGACCTCCTCGTAGATGTAGCGGGGATTGCCGGTGTAGGCCCTGCCCTCCGAGCTCTCGAACAGCACCAGCCTCTTGCTGCGCGGGACGAACCTCATGACGATCCGGTAGAAACCGAGCCTGGACCTGCCGTTGCTGACCCGCCCCACCACGTCGGTCCGCAACTTCTTCCAGCGGCGCGTGGCATGGGTGATCTTCCGGGAGGTCCACGTGATCTCCACCTTGTTCGTCGTGCTCATCCGGGTGAACGTCACCACGGCATCGGGCAGCAGACGCCGCGAACAGACGATCCTGCGGAGGGGAGGCCGTTCCGGGGCCACCAGCGGCGCCTGGTGCGAATCGCCCTTCCTGTGGATGAGCAGGCGAATCCCGGTCGTGCGGTTGATACCGCGCAGGGAACGCGGCGCGTTTCCCGGGTTCAGCGTGAACTCACTCCAGAAGTGCTCGCCCGCCGGGCGCAAAGTGATCGGCACCCGCCACAGCCCGCCTCCGGGCGCCCGGATCTCCACCGCGCCGGAGGCGCCCTTGGAAGGCAGCACCCCCAGGGGGTCGTAGGTCCGCACCCGTATCCGGATCCCGCGGTCCCCGGGCTCCACGCTCTCGATCTCATGCCTGATCGCGGCGCGGGAGAACGGTCTCCGATCGAGCTCCAGGCTGGAGATGTCGAGCTCGGCGGGCGCGTCGCCGGAGGGGTCGTGCACACCCCAGTAGACGCGATCGCCGATCTTCGTGACCCGGCGGGGAATCGGAGAGGACACCCGGAGCAGCCGGGCCGCCTCCCTGAGCTCCTCCGCCTGCCCCTCCCGGAGCAGGTGAAGACAGATCCGCAGCATCACCGGCAGCCTCAGAACCATCTTCCTCGGAAGACCGTCGAGGTAGTCACCCGTGATCCGCTGGAGCTCGGCCACCCACTCGTCGGACTGCCCGGGAAGCCGGCGCAGCATCGGGGCCAGCTCCGCCCGCAGGAAACGCCGGATCAGCCGGGGCGCCAACCGGCCGAGCCCCTCCCCTCTCAAGAACTCCATCGCCCGCCGCTCCGCCGCGAGCCGCGCGGCGAAGGAGTCGAGGCCTGCCCGGCCCTCCTTCGTGCCGGAGACGTCCGCCGTCTGCCGGACGATGGGCCAGGGAACGACCGCGAACCGCTTGCTCGCCAGGTAGGCCTCGACGGCGAAAAGCCGGTCGGGTTCCCGCAGGGCGTGGTCGAACTCCAGTTGGTGCTCGTCGATGAAACCGCGGCGGAAGAGCTTGTTCTCCACGAACCCGTCGGTCAGGAAAGCCGGTTTGCGCTCCACCCCGTCGATGGTCACCCGGTCGCCGAACAGTCTGACGGAGGGATACCTGATCTTCTTGCGCCTGGGCGGGCACCGCCCGACCTGGCCCACCGCGAAGTCGGCGCCGGTCTCCTCGATTTCGAGGAGCAGGCTCTTGCAGGCGTGCATGTACAGCAGGCTGAGCACGTTGACGAACATCACCGCCGGCGCGACCGACACCTTCAGCGCGGCCTCGCGCATGCCGGAGATCCCCACCTTCTCCGCGAGGTACGGCACCGGCACGACACGCGGGTCTCCCATCGCCGACCGGGCGAGCGCCTCGGCGAGCCGCCCGTCCTGACCGTCGAAGACGACGAGGACCCGCAGGTTGTTCAGTGACTGCTCAAGGATGTGAAGCACGGTCTCGGACAGGGCCGCCTCCGTGCAGTCGAAGGCTGTGACCACGACGTCGACGTCGGGACGCGTATTCATGAGCGCGCTCAATTCAGTCAGGTGTGGCCTGGACGTCCAGCATCAGCGCGGACACCAGGGGGTGGATGCCGGTGAGCGGTGGGCTGACGGCTCGTTCACGGTCCGCGATCGTAGCGGATACGCTCCGTCACCATGAGCTCAAGTGTCATAAAGAGCCGATCAGACGGGGGATTCCGGGTCCGGCCCGGAGACGACGGCCTACCGTGCCGTCGTGGCGGTGGATCCCGAAACCACGGTCGCCGTCGTGACCTTCACCGATTTTTGAACGGGTGCCACCCTGAGTGATGGCTGGCAGAAGCCTGAACGGGGGCTGGCAGAAGCCCGAACATCAAACTCATGGGCGAAGTGTCCGGATACGATGCTTTCTTCTGTCCCTCGTACATCACCCGCAACGTCCGGAGCTCCCCTCATGAAGTCTCCAGCCAAATTACTGATGGCAGCCGTCTCCGCGGTCGCCCTGGTCGCCACGCCGACAGCCGCGTGGAGTGCGGCGCAGCCCACCCCGACCCCGAAGCCCACCACGACGGCCAAGGCCACCACGACGACGGACAAGGCCAAGTCCGCCGCCCCGGTCGCGCCCGTCGACTGCGCGAAGGTCAAGTGCATCGCGCTGACCTTCGACGACGGCCCCGGCAAGTACGCCGGCACGCTGCTCGACACCCTGAAGAAGTACAAGTCCAAGGCCACGTTCCTTCTCGAAGGCCAGTACGTGAAGTCGCGCCCGGCCTTCGCCAAGCGCATGGTCGTCGAGGGCCACGAGATCGGCAACCACAGCTACACCCACCCGCACCTGCGCGACCTGTCCGAGGACAAGATCCGCGAGGAGCTGGACAAGACCCAGGCCATCGTGAAGCAGGCCACCGGGAAGTACCCGACGATCATCCGCCCGCCGTACGGCGAGTTCGACTCGCGCGTGCAGGCGATCGCGACCGAGATGAAGATGCCGATCCTGCTGTGGAACGGCGGCTCACGCGACTGGGCGACCAAGAACGAGACGGCCATCTACAACGAGGTGCTCAAGAACGCCAAGCGTGACGGGGTCATCCTCATGCACGACTGGGTCGAGCAGACCGTCAAGGTGATGCCGAAGCTGCTGGTCGCGCTGCAGAAGCAGGGCTACCACGTCGTGTCCGTCTCCTCACTGCGCGGCGCCAAGGACCTTGAGGCGGGCGACATCTACCCGGTGGGTTCCGAGCTGGAGAAGGACCTCTTCGTCGACGCGCCCACCACGGGGCCGGATCTGTACGCGGAGTCTCCGGCCGACAACCCCGGCTGAGCCAGTCGCCTGCCCAGCCGCTGCATGGGAAGCTCCAGGTAGCGGTAGGTGAATCGGCTCAGGCCGAGCACCAGCGCGATGAAACCTGCCGACAGCATCACCTGCACCACCGGCTGCATGGCTCGCACATCTCCGGCGACGGCGTATGTGAGCCTCAGCAGCGGGTGGTGCAGGAGGTAGACCGAGTAGCTGACCAGGCCCAGCCAGACGAGGAAGCGGGGCATGCTCCGGTGGCGCAGGGCCATCGCGCCCGCGAACGTCGCGCCCGCGAGGGCCATGGTGATGAACCACGGACCCGGCTGGACCCACCACCAGCCCGCCTGGATCGACCACACCGGGGACAGCGCCACCAGCACGGTCGCGACGGCCACGGGCCAGAGGCGGCCGGTGCCCTGTTCCCAGCGGCGGATCGCGGTCCCGGCGAACATCACCGAGAGGATCGCCGCCCCCAGCCACGGCACGAAGCCGGCGAAGAGCAGCAGGACCACCGCCATCGCGGCGAGGACGTAGGCGGCGACGGCCCGCAACCGGCCGCTGATCAGACACACCATTCCCACCAGGAAGAGCACGCCCGACACGTAGGCCGGCCAGGGACCGCCGAGCAGCGGCGCCGACAGCACCAGGCCCGCGACGACCGCGACGACGCCGAATCCGATGGAGAGGATCCCGCTCCTGCGGTGCAGCCCGCCGATGAACAGCGCGGTGACCACCAGGTAGAAGACCATCTCGTAGGAGAGCGTCCACATGGTGTCGGCGAGGCCGCCGATGTGCAGCACGTCCAGCAGCATCGTGACGTGCGCGGAGACGGCGGACAGGTCCCTGGGCACCTGCTCGCGGACCGGCATCCAGAAGGCCATCACCAGGACGAAGACCGTGACCAGCAGATAGACCGGGTAGAGGCGGAACAGCCGGCTGATCCAGAAGGCCCGCACATCGCCGCGCGCCTCCAGCGAGACCGGGATGATGTAGCCGCTGACCAGGAAGAACACCAGGACGCCGTACATCCCCAGGCTGAACAGGTATTGCCGCGGGAGGGCGGGCAGGAGCCAGGGCAGCATGTGCTCCAGCAGCACCGCGACGGCGGCGAGCCCGCGCAACGCGTCCAGCCACGCCAGCCGGGGGCGGGACGTGGTCATTGGGGGGCCGACTTCGATCGCTGACGTGGACACCCGCCCAAACTTACCGCCCCGCACGTGACGAAACTGGATGAACGGCCACCTTTCACCAGCACGGCTCCCCCTTCGCCGCCCGACAGGCGGCGATCCGGCTCTCGACAGGCGGCGGTCCGGCCGAGGGCCGGACGCGGCGGTGACGAAACACCGTCCGACATCGCCTTGAGTGACGCTCCGAACACCTTACGTGACAGGCGTCGTCACCGGTAAGCCGGGGGCGGCGACGACGGAAACGACGGATACGGCACCCCGGAAGTACCGGTGAACGACAGATTCCGCGATCCGCCGATCTCCGTAACGTCATGACCCGTAAGAACCACCGCGGGAAACGGAGAAACACGATGAACGAGATCACCAAGCTGGTCGAGCGTTACCTCGCCACCTGGAACATCACCGACGCCGCCGAGCGTCGCGCGGAGATCGAGGCCGTCTGGGCCGAGGACGCCCGCTACGTCGACCCCCTGGCCGACGTCGCCGGACGCGACATGATCGACGCCACCATCGGCGCCGTCCAGCAGCAGTTCCCCGGCCTGGTCTTCACCCTCGGCGGTGACGTCGACGCCCACCACAACCTGGCCCGCTTCACCTGGAACCTCGGGCCCGAGGGCGGCGAGGCCATCGTGGTCGGCTTCGACGTCGCGGTCCTGACCGAGGACGGCCGCATCCAGACCGTCCACGGCTTCCTCGACCGGGTCCCCGCGGCCCTCTGACGGGCCACGGCCTCCCCTCGAAGCCCGACCGGCCCTCCCGCCCGCCTCCGCCGGCCTCGGCGCCGCGGAGCCCGACCGGCTCTCCCGCCGCCTCCGGCCGGCCACGGCGCTCGACCGGGTCCTCGCCTCCGGCCGGCCTCGGAGCTCGGCCGGCTCCCCGCCGCCCTCGGCGCCCCCCGAAAGCAGGCTCTCGGGGGGCGCGGTCAGCGGGCGGGGTCTTCGGGCGGCACGACCGGCAGGATGATCCTTGACGGTCTCGCCGCGTCGTGGAAGACGGTCTGGTCCGCGACGCGCATGGCGGTCGCCCTCTCGGCGGGTTCTCCGGTGTTGAGGTTGCGGTCCCATCTCGGGAAATTGCTCGACGTGATCTGGACGCGGATCCGGTGCCCCTTGAGGAACACGTGACCGATCGACCACAGATCGATCTCATGGTCGGCGGGTTCGCCCGCCGGGCCGGAGACGCGGACGATCCCGTCCGTGAGGTTTCGCGACACGGAGTCGACGCCGACGTCGCAGAGCCGGGCCACCCAGTCCGTCGAGGGCGCGGTGGAGGCGGCGGTCAGCGACACTCGTACGCGGCCGGTCACCTCCAGGTCGGCGTCGAGCGGCTCGCCGGTGTAGACGAGCACGTCCGGCCGTTCCTCGACGCGACGCTGGTCGTGGGGGCCCGGAGGAAACTCCCCGGACATCAGCAGGGTGCCGCCGAGGGTGACGACCGGATCGGCGGGGTCGTACCGGTAGGTGTCCGGTCGCTCATCGGCGCCCGGCGCCTCGGACGAGAGCCCGCCGTCCTCGCGCAGGTACAACGGGGTGTCCACGCTCCGGGCCAGGGGCCACGCGTCCTCGTCGCGCCAGCGGTTGACCCCCGTGACGAAGATCCGTACCGGCTTGCCGACGGGGGCCGGCCGGTCCGGTCTCAGCCAGCGGTCGAGCCAGTCGATCCGCAGGTCTCCCAGGGAGGTCCGAAGGTCGATGCTTCCCTCGTCGGCGGCCGTTCCGAAGCCGACCTCGCCCTGCCGGCTCGACTGCTGCTGGTGCGACCATGGCCCGACCAGCAGGGTCGTGGGCCTGCCGGCGGCGCTCATCGCGACGTGGTTGTCCAGGGTTCCCTGCAGGAAGACGTCGAACCAGCCGCCGACGTTGAAGACGGGGACGTCGACCCGGTCGTACCCTCCCGCGACGCGGCAGGCGGCCGCGGCGTCCGGGTCGGCGAGGGCCCGCTGGTAGCCCAGGTCCGGAACCCCCGCCCGCTCGAACGCGGGAAACGCGCCGGAGGGTAGCTCCCAGTACGTCGTCTCCGCCAGGGCGTCGATCTCGGACACCAGGGCGGTGAGCTCGCGATCGAGATCGGCGGGAGACGCCTTCCACCTGCGGTTCAGGAGGTCCGGGCCCTGGGAGAGGGACCAGCTCGCGCTGAGGCCCAGCTCGATCGCCCCGCCGCGGCCGAACAGGCCGTCGAAGGGCTCGGACCAGGTGAACGCCGGGACGATGGCCCTCAGCTCCGGCGGCCCGCCGACCGCCGCCATCCACTGCGCGTTGCCCAGGTAGCTGGGGCCGTACATGCCGACGAGCCCGTTCGAACCGGGCAGCGCGGCCGCCCAGCGCACGGTGTCGTGCCCGTCCGCCCGCTCGTTCGTCAGCGGTTCCCAGTCGCCGTCGGAGCCGGCGCGTCCGCGGGTGTCCTGGATCACGACCATGTATCCACGGCGCACCGCGGCCAGGGGGTCCAGGATCCTGAGGATGTGCGGATCCCGCTTGCCATAGGGCGACCGTACGAGCAGCACGGGCCAGGGGCCGTCACGGGTGGGCCGGAAGACGTCGGCGCGCAGGACCGTGCCGTCGCGCATCGCGGCGGGGACGTCGAAGTCGATCAGCGCGTCTCCCACCGGAGCCCCCCTGAAGAGCGAAACGAATCCTGGCCGGCATGGTATCGCTTCACGGGGAGATAACGTTATCGCACCGGTGGGAAGCGATGCTTGAACAAAAGATTCCCGCGACGTGGCGCGAACGTTGCGCAACGGGCGTTCGACCGGCCGCCTACGGCCGCAGCTCGCCCGATCCCCTCGGGATGAGCTCGACCGGAACCGTCACGCTCTCGACCGGCCGGGAGGGGTCGGCGGCGCGGGCCAGGAGCAGCTCGATGGCCGTCCGCCCGATCGTCGCGCTGTTCTGGGCGACGACGGTCAGGGCCGGGCGCAGGAGGTCGGCCAGCAGGAAGTCGTCGAAGGCGACGATCGCGATCCGGCCGGCGTCGGCGCCGAGGTGGCGCAGGACCTCGACGGTCGTGGCGGCGTTGCCGGTGATGAGGGCGGTCGCGGGTGCGGGACCGCCGAACGCGGTGGTCAGGGCGCCGGCGATGCGCGCGGGCTCGACGGCCCCGGCGTGGACCATGCCCTCCAGCGGGCCGCCGCCCGCCGTGACGCAGGCGCGGAAGGCGGCGGCCCGCTCCCTGCCGGTGAATATGCGCTCGTGGTCGCCGATGTAGGCGACGCGGCGGTGCCCGTGCTGGACGAGGTGGCGAAAGGCCATGCCGATGCCCGTGGCGTTGTCCGAGAGCACGGCGTCGGCGGGGACGCCGCCGGTCGGCCGGTCGAAGGCCACCACGGGCATGCCGGCCTCGATCTCGGGCGCCAGGTACTGGTGGTTGGCGCTTATGGGCTCGATGATGATCCCGTCCACGCGCTTGCGGCACATGGACATGACCGCTTCGCGCTCGCGTTGCTCCTCGTCCTCGGTCGACATGGCCAGCACCGTGAGCTTGGCCTTCCGCGCCGCCTGGTCGATGGCGCTGAGCACGGGGTGGGCGTCCGCGAGGTTGCGCACCGCCGCGCCGATGGTGCCGCTGACGCCCCTGCGCAGCTGCTGGGCGCGCTCGTCGGGCTCGTAGTCGAGCGTGACGATGGCCGCGCGGACCCGGGCGACCAGGTCCTGGCCCACGGTGGGGTCGTCGTTGACCACCCGGGACACGGTGCGCAGCGCGACTCCGGCCGTGCGGGCGACGTCCAGCATGGTCGGCCGCTTGCCACGGCGCCGCCCCGCGGTGCCCCCAACCGTGCGCTCGGTCATCGCTGCGATCCTCCCCTGTTCTCCGGGTGCCAACCTATCCACCCGGGTATCCGCGCCTGTGTCCCGTCGAGCTTCGATCCGGGCGGCACTCTTGACACACCGTCGAAACTTCCTATCCTCGGGATAACGTTATCGCAAGGTGCCTGCATACAGTCCGCCGGACCATGCTCGACGAACCTTGAACCGTGCGACACGACCGAAGGAGGACGATCTTGATACGTAGGACCATGCTCGCCGCATGCGTTGTCGGTGCCCTCGCCCTGACCACCGCCTGTACGAACGGCAGCACCGGCGGCACCGGCACCCTGACCTACATGACGTTCGAGACGCCCAGCCTCAACTCGACCTTCTGGAACGACTCGATCGCTGCCGCCGTGAAGGACGCCCCCGGGGTGAAGATCAACCGGATCACGTCTCCGAGCACCGACCGCGACGGCTACGCCAAGCAGTTGCAGGCCTCCGGCCAGTTCCCCGACCTCCTGCAGTCGATCACACCGTCCACCTTCGCCGGCGCCGGTCTGCTCGTCCCCTACGACCAGGCCTGGGTGGACGCCAACTTCCTGCTTCCCCAGGGAAACGCGCTCAAGGGCAAGGTGTACATCCCGCCGACGAACTCCCAGATCATCCCGGAGGTCTTCTACAACAAGGAGCTCTTCGCCAAGGCGGGCGTCGAGCCGCCCAAGACCTGGGCCGACTTCCTGACCGTGTGCGAGAAGCTCAAGGCCGCCGGCATCACTCCGATGGAGCTGGGCGGCGGTGACCCGTTCGCGGCGAGCATGCCGCTGGTCGGCATCCTGAGCGCGGACGTCCTGGGCAAGAACCCCCAGTGGCTGCAGGAACGGTACGCGGGCAAGGTCAAGTTCTCGGACGCCAACGTCATCGCGGCGGTCGAGAAGTATCGCAAGCTGGTCACCAGCGGATACTTCGACGAGGGCGCGCTCGGTGTGAAGTACGCGGACTCGATCACGCAGTTCACCGGCGGCAAGGCCGCCATGTACATGATGGGCAGCTGGTTCCTGGGCTCCGTCCCGAAGGACGACGCCGACAACTTCGGCGCGTTCCCCGTCCCCACCGCCGACGGCTCCGTGGTCATCCCCTTCGCCGTCGGCGGCTCCATGGCCATCAGCTCGAAGACCAAGGACCTGGACGGCGCGACCAGGTTCGCACAGGCGTGGTCACTGGACCCGGGCAACCTGAAGGCGCTCATCGAGAGCGACGGCGCGTTCCCGATGCTCAAGGGCAAGACCCTCGACGACTACAACGTCACGGTGAGCCAGGTGTTCAAGGACTCCTTCGCCTACGTCACCGACAAGAACACCAAGGTCGCCGCCATCGGATGGGCCAGCAACGACGACGCGATGCCCCCGGGCCTCAACGACCAGCTCTACGCCGCCAGCCAGGCGCTGTTCACCAGCGCGGACGTCAAGGGTGAGATGGCCAAGCTCGACGCGGCCTGGGACACCGCCACCAAGTAGTCCCCATCGGCCAACGAACGACGACCCGTGTTGAGGCACCGCCTTTCGAAGTCCTCGACACGGGCCTGAAGGAATCGACATGCGGACTCGGAAGAGTCGGGCGAGCAGGGACAACGGACTCTTCGCGATGGCCGCCGTGGCCTTCGGCCTGTACCTGTGTTTCCTCGTGCTACCGCTCCTGCTCAGCCTCAAAAGCAGTTTCACCGACGAGAACCCGTTGCGGTCCACCAGTGGTTTCGTGGGCCTGGACAACTACGGCGAGATGATCCACGACGATCAGCTCCACGCCAGCCTCGGCTTCACCCTCATCCTCGCGGTGGGGGTCACGATCGCGGCCAACGCCATCGGCATCGCGTTCGCCATGATGCTGAACCGCACCACCCTGAGCTACCGGGTCATGAGGACGATCGCGTTCCTGCCCCAGGTGCTGTCCGGAGTGATCGTCGGCTTCGTGTGGCAGACGATCCTGACCCAGCAGGGCCTGCTGAACGTCACCCTGCAACGCATCGGGCTGATCGACTCGCCGATCGCCTGGCTCGGCAGCCCGAACCTCGCGCTGCTGTCCATCGGCGTCGTCGTCACCTGGATCCTCACCGGTTTCACGACCGTCGTGTATCTCGCCGCCCTGCAGGGAGTCCCGGTGGAGCTGTACGACTCGGCCGCCATCGACGGCGCCACCACGTGGCAGAGGTTCGCCAGGATCACGTTCCCGCTGATCGCTCCCGGAATGACCATCAGCGTCACGATCTCGCTGATCACGGTGCTGAAGCTCTACGACGTCATCACCGTCCTCACCGGAGGCGGCCCCGCGAATTCCACCCGATCCACCGCGCTCTACATCGTGAAGCTCGCCTTCACCGACAACCGCTTCGGATACGCCTCGGCGGTCGCGATGCTGGTGCTCGCCATGTCCGCGGCCATCGCCCTGTCGGTCACGAGCCTCCTTCGCCGCCGTGAGGTGAACTTTTGACCGCCATCAACGACGTGCTGCGCTCCCGGGCACGCCTCGTCATCGCGGGTGTCGTGACCCTGCTGTTCGTCGCCCCGATCTACCTGACGATCGTCAACGCCTTCAAGACGCAGTCGCAGATCCTCAAAAGCCCCGAAGCGCTGCCGATCCCGCCGACGCTCGACAACCTGAGCACCGCGCTGGCCAGGCCCGACGGCCTGATCCAGCTCGGCCTGCAGAACTCCCTGATCGACGTCGTCTTCTCGGTGGCGCTGCTCATCCCCCTCGCCTCCGCGTTCAGCTTCTACATCTCCCGGAGGAAGACGAAGGCACGGGCGGCGGTGCTCGCCCTGCTCGCGGCAGGTCTGATGATCCCGCCGCAGGTCATCCTGCTGCCCACCATCCAGATCCTGACGTTCTTCGGTCTTGATCACAGCTATCCCGGGCTGATCCTCTCCAACCTGGGCGGCGGCTACCTCTCCTTCGCGGTCTTCGTGTACGTGGGCTTCATGCGAGCCGTTCCGAACGAGATCATCGAGGCCGCCCGCCTCGACGGCGCCAGCGGGCTGCGGATCTGGTGGGGGATCGTCATGCCCCTGGTCCGCCCCGCCACGGCGACGGTCGCGATCTTCTCCTCGCTGTGGATCTGGAACGACTTCCTGAATCCGCTGTTCATTCTCGGCCCGCTACAGGGTCAGACCATCACAACCGGCCTGTACCTGACGATTGGTCAATATTCCGTGGATTACGGACAGCTGTTCGGCATCATGTTCCTCGCCGCGATCGTGCCGGTGGTGGGTTACCTGTTCGTGCAGAAGCAGTTCATCGCCGGTCTCACCTCCGGGTCGTCGAAGTGACCATCAAAACGGACACTTTCAGCGCGGCGCCCTCCACCCGTCCCTCCGCAGGCGGCCGGCCCGCGGGTGTCCCCGACCTGGACGACGTCGCCGGCGAGTGGATGGACGCCTCCGAGCTCGCGCACCTGCCGTCCCTGCGCAACCAGCGCGGCCAGGGCCATGTCAACCACGACCTCACGTCGCTGTCCTGGGTGGCGGCTCCGCCGTTCTCCCTCGGCTACCACACCGGCGTTCTCCGCCTCGACGGAGTCGCGCTCGCCGCGCAGCGCCACCGGTGGAAGCCCTGGGGCGTGCAGCGGGAGCATCGCTCCGCCGAGGTGACCGTACGGTCGGACACGCGCATGGCCCTGTCGGAGAACCTGCTGCTCTGGCAGGTCGACGTCACCAACGAGCGGGCCGTCCCCTGGACCTGCACGGTCAGCCAGGACCTGTTCGCGATGATGTCCCATTCGGAGGTGGGCTGGGGCTGGCTCTACGACGTGCCGTGGACCGAGGGCGACTACCACGACTTCGTCACCCTGGAACGGATCCGCGACACGACCCGCGCCCGGAGCGAGCACCTGCCCTACCTGCTCGGCGCGGGACCACGGCGGATGCGCCTGGGCCGGCCGCGGGTCCCCGGAATCCAGCGGGACGAGGCCGACGCGGCCATGCTGCTGGAGTACGAGCTGCCGTCGCACTTCAGCCAGGACAAGGTCCTCCCCCGGCATGACTCGGCGAGCGGCACGATCCGCGGCCTCCGGTGCGTCCCCGCGTCCGGCGGCGACCCGGTCTTCGTCTTCGCCGGCGACGCCGAGCTGGAGCCGTCGACGCAGCGGACGCTGGACGGCGACGAGTTCGAGCTGCGCGACGGTCTCGTGCTGAGCTTCGAGTTCCGCCCGTCCACGCCGGAGGGCGACGGCGTCATCCTCACCCACGGCAACCACCCGGACTCGCTCCAGCTCGGCATCGAGGGGGGCCGGCTCTGGTTCGGCATCTCCGGCGAACGGGAGCACGCCGACGCCCCCTCCCTGACCGCCGGGCAGTGGCACGCGGTCTCGGTCGTCCTCGGCGACCGGCAGGTCACCCTCGTGCTCGACGGCCGCGAGGTCGCGACGACGCGGCACTGGTCGCTGTCGCGCCGGTGGAGCACCTCGACGGCCGACGGCGTCGTCGCGGTCGCCGACCGGCACTCGCCGGCGCGCGCGGCCTACGCCTTCGACACGGCGCCCACCGAGATCCGTGAACTCGGGGCGGGCGCGCAGGCGATCTGGTCCCTCACCCTCGGCCCCGGAGAGACCCGGACCATCGGCGTCGTGTGCGCCTACGGGACCGACCAGGCCGACGTCGCCGCCGCCGCGGGCCGTACGGCCCGCGCCTTCCCCGAGGCCCTCGACGGCACCGAGCGGGGCATGCGCCGGCACTGGGACAACATGTTCACCCCGGGGAACGACGACTTCAGCGGGCACCTGCCGACGCTGCGGGCCGACGACCCGGAGCTCGCGCGGGCCTACTACATGGGCGCGCTGACCGTGCTGTACATGCGCAACCTGCACGCGAGCCCGACCGAACCGATCTTCCTCACCGGCGGGCCCCGGCTCGGTCCCACGACGACCTTCTACTGGGACCACTCCGAGTGGAGCCGCATGTACGCGCTCCTGGAACCCGCCGGGCTCAGGTCATGGCTCCGGCGCGTCCTGAGCGGGCCCTACGGCGACTCGTTCGGCATCGACGCCAGGAACGGAGGCCCGCTCGGCAACTACTACGCCGCCAACGACTGCTCGCTGTTCCGGCTGGTGGAGCACTACATCTGCGTCAGCGGCGACCTCGCGTTCCTCGACGAGCGGGTGGGTGAGGCGACCGTCGCCGACCACCTCGAACGGCTCGCCTACGGCTGGAAGGGCAGGCGCAGGGAGGCCACCGGGGGTGTCCTGGCCGACTTCGGCGACGACTCCTGGCGGCTCCTCGAATGCGTCCCCAACTACGTCAACGTCGTCACCTCGTTCAACGCCGCCTACGTGACCATGATGCGCTCGCTGGCGGCCCTGCTCCGTTTCCGCGGCCGCGACGACGACGCCGTCCGCGCGGAGGCGGAGGCCCGCACGCTCGCCGACGCGGTGCTCGACCTCTACGTCGAGGGCGGACGCTGGTCGATCCGTCACCCGGACGGCGTCGAGACCATCGGCCACTCCCTGGACTTCGGTCTGGTGGCCGCCGCCATGCACGACGACCTCAGCGAGACCCAGCGCCGCGACATGGTCGCGTTTGTCACCGAGCACCTCCTGACGGGCACCTGGATGAGGGCCCTGTCGCCGGACGATCCCATCGCCGAGTTCTCCGACCGCCCGGACCACGGCGCGGGAGGGGCGTTCTGCGCGTGGCCGGGGGTGACGGCGAACGGGTTCGCCAAGCTCGGCCGCCGTGACCTGGCCATCGCCCTGCTCAGACTGACCCCGCAGTCGGCGTCCGGCGCGCTCTGGGGACAGGCGATGGAGGTCCTCGACGGCGATCCGGTCCGCGTACGGGTCGCGGAACGAGGGGTCTCCAACCGCGAGTCCATCGGCGGGGCGGCCACCGCCGAGGCGGTCATCGCGCTGTTCGACGTCGACCCCACATTCGCCGACCTCGGCACCGCCCCGGTCGCGCCGGCCGCCGGGCACGTGCCCGGCGTCGGAGTGCTGTCCAACCTCAACGTCGCACCGGCCTCCCCTCCCCCGGGGCCGCCCGGTGAGACCTCACCACCCCGCTAGACCGTACGACCGCAGGACACGACGGCATCGGGCGTCGGCCGGCACCGGGACCCACCGGAGCCGGCCGGCACCCGGGATCCATCGGAGTCGGCCGGCACCCGGGATCCATCGGAGTCGGCCCGCACCCGGCAGCCACCGGGGAACCGGCCGATCTCCGGGATCCGCCGGGGAACGGCCGGGTCCGCCCGGAACCGGCCGGCACCCGGCTCGATCGGGGCGACGTCCCCGATCTCATCGAGAAAGGACATGTCGTGATCGGTAAACGACGATGGCACCCCCTGCGGACCCTGTCCGTTGTCCTCACCGTCTCGGTTGTCACGAACCTCGCGCTGATGCCTCAGGCGCAGGCGGCAACCCCCACACCGACGCAACAGTGGACCGAGGTCCAGCAACTGCTGGCCGGCATCAAGGGTCAGTGGACCAACCAGGCGTACAGCGATGCCGTCAGCCGGAGCATGCCCAACACCGCGCTCCTCGGCAACGGCGACATCGGCGTCACCTCCGGCGGCGGTGACGGTTTCAAGACGTTCTACATCTCCAAGGGAAACTTCTGGGCCGGCAACCCGTCGCCCTCCCTGGTCGCGCTCGGCGGCGTGACGATCGCGCCCGCGGGCGGCAGCACGCCCTCGGCGAACCTCGCCCTGGGATCGTCGGCGACGGCGTCCAGCTCGCACCCCAGTTTCCCGGCGAGCCGGGCGGTGAACGGGCAGTGGGCCGCCGGCTACGAGGGCTGGGTCTCCGAGGTCGGAAAACCCCAGTCGATCAGGCTCGACCTCGGATCGGCCAAGACCATCGGCCGCTACGTGGTCAGGCACGACGGCGCGGCGCGGTCGGGTGAGACGGCCAACAACACGAAGAACTTCGTGCTGGAGACCAGCGCCAACGGCACGACCTGGGCCACGGCCGACACCGTCGTCAACAACACGGCCAACGTCACCGACAAGACGATCACCTCCGTCAGCGCCCGCTACGTACGGCTGAGCATCAGCGAACCGACCCAGGGCACGACCTCCGACTCCCAGCAGAACCCCCGCGCCCGCATCGGCCAGCTGGAGCTCTACGGCCCGGGAAGCTCGGGACCCCCGCCGACCTCGGGCACGTTCCTTGAGGAGCAGAACATCCTCAAGGGCGACGTCGACACCACGATGACCATCGGCGGCGTTCCCGTCACGATGAAGACCTGGACGGCGGCCAACGACAACGTCGTGGTGACGCAGATAACGTCCAACGGCTCCACCGCGACGCAGCTGCAGGCCCAGACCTGGTCGGGCTCCCAGGACGCCAGGTCGGGCTTCACCAACACCTCGGGCGTGTCGGGCTCCACCACGTGGGCCACGCGGGCGACCCCCACGGGCTCGCGCTGGGTCTCCCGGGCGTCGCTGGCCACCCGCGCGATCGGCGCGAACCTCGTGGGAAGCCCGTCCGCGAGCGGGGCCACCGCGAAAATGGTCTTCGACCTCCAGCCCGGCCAGACCGTCCGCATCGTGACGAGCGTCGCCGGCGGCGGCCAGAACCCCGCCGACCCGGCCCCCGGCGCCCGGACCATCGTCGACGGCCAGACCCCCGCGTCGCTCGACACCCTCTACGCCCAGCACGTCGAGTGGTGGAAGCAGTACTGGCTCAAGTCATACGTCGATCTCAACGACGACGTGCTCGAGAAGTACTACTACGGCTCCCTCTACCTGCTCGGCTCCTCCAGCAGGGCGGGCAAGACCGCGCCCGGCCTCTACGGGATCTGGGCCACCACGGACTCACCCCAGTTCAGCGGCGACATGCACCTGAACTACAACTTCGTGGCCAACTTCTACGGCGCCTACTCCAGCAACAGGGCGGACCTCGCCCTGCCCTACTACGACCTGATCCTCGCGTACGTCCCCGAGGCGAGGCGCCGGGCGCAGCAGGATCTCACCCGCGTCAATCCGAGCTACATCAGCAGCCGGTTCCCGAGCGGCGGGATGTCGAGCGGCCTGCTCTTCCCCGTCGGAATCGGGCCCTTCGGGTCGACGGCCGACGACAACTACCACCAGCAGGTGGGCAACTCCCTGTTCACCGCGTCGCAGTTCGTCGCCTACTACGACTACACCCAGGACAGGAACTTCCTGTCCACGAAGTCCTACCCCTTCATGAAGGAGGTCGCCGCCTTCTTCAAGAACTACCTGGAGTGGGACGCGGCCGCGCAGCAGTACAACCTCTTCTCCGGCCCGCACGAGGGTCTCTGGGGGAAGAACTCAAGCCCCGACGTCGGGCTGCTGAAGTATCTCCTCACGGGTCTCATCGACGCGAGCACCGACCTGGGGGTCGACACCGCGGACAGGGCGACCTGGACGCAGATCCTGCAGCACCTGCCGGCGACTCCGACGACCGTCTACAACGGGCAGACCGTCTACGCGCTCGCCGACCCGGGAACGATCACGGGTAACGACACCCGCAACATCCACCCGGGCGACAACACGGTCAACCTGGAGTTCATCCACCCGGGAGAGGTGCTGGGCATCAACTCCCCGGCCGCCGACCGCCAGATCGCCATCAACACGCTGAACGTGATGAACTCCTGGGGCCAGGACAACAGCTTCCCCAAGGTCTTCACCCAGGCGGCCCGGGTGGGCTACCCGGCGCAGAGCCTGATCGACCAGCTCAAGAACCAGATCACCACGAAGATGGCCGCCAACCTGCGCATCCGCGACAACTTCCACGGTCTGGAGAAGGGCGGGGCGACGGAGGCCGTCAACAACCTGCTCCTGCAGAGCGACGACGGCATCGTGCGCCTGTTCCCGGTGTGGCCGACGAACAAGAACGCGAGCTTCGTCAAGCTCCGAGAGAAGGACGCGCTGGTGATCTCCAGCTCCTTCCAGAGCGGACGCGTCACCTACGTCGACATCACGAGCGAGGCGGGCAAGACCGTCAAGCTGCAGAACCCGTGGCCGGGCCAGACGGTCGTGGTCAACCGCGTCGGCGGCGGAACCGTGACCCCCACCGTCAGCGGCAACGTGATCACCTTCGCCACCCAGGCAGGATCGACCTACACCATCGCGGCCCCCTGACCGCGATCACAAAAGGCCGTGACATCAAGGCATACGGCCTGACAGACACAAGCTCGCCTGTTCTCCCTCCCCGGTGAACAGGCGCGATGGCCCCCGGCGACACTCTCGCCGAGGGCCATCGCTCTGTCCGTCGGACGGGGGCACGACGGCCGGCCGTCACCGCCGATCGGCCCCGATCGTCCGGCGGCCCCGGCCGTCGTGCAACGAGTAGGTTGCACGACGATCGGTCGACGTGCAACAATCTGGTTGCACGTCAATGCCGGAACTTGAAGGAGTTTCCCCATGAGCGAAGACATGATCAAGCGCGACACCCTGATCGACGCCTCGGTCGAGCGCGTCTGGTCGCTGGTGTCCGCACCCGGCTTCTGGGTGGCCGACCCGGAGAGCATCAAGGGCACCACCGCCGTCGAGGGCGAGTCGACGGTGGCCAAGAACCCAGGGCAGAGCGACTTCCCGGTGCTCGTGGTGAAGGTCGAGCCGCAGTCGTACGTCGCGTACCGCTGGGCCCCCGCCTCCCCCGGCCAGGAGCTGACCGAGAACAACAGCACCCTCGTGGAGTTCACGCTGTCCGCCGAGGGTGACAAGACCCGCCTCACCGTGGTCGAGAGCGGCCTCTCCGCGCTGGCCGTGTCCGAGGAGGTGCGCGCCAGGACGATCGAGGACCTTTCCAGCGGCTGGCCGCAGGTCCTCGACGCGGCGAAGAAGCGCGTCGAAGAGTCGACTGTGTGAGAGAGGAATCCGACGACGCGATCGAGGAGGTCAGCAGCGTTCTCGTCGCGCTCGCCGACCCCACCCGTCGCCGACTGCTCGACCTCCTCGCCGCGCTGGGCGCGGCCACCGCGACGACGCTCGCCGAGCGGCTCCCCGTCTCCCGACAGGCGATCGTCAAGCACCTCGCCATCCTGGACGCCGCCGGACTCGTCGTCGGCAGCCGGGTCGGACGCGAGGTGAGGTACTCGCTGCGGCCCGACAGCCTGGACGCCACCACGCGGTGGATGTCCTCGCTCGCGGCCGACTGGGACCGTCGACTGGCGGCCATCAAGCGCGCCGCTGAAGCAGCGGAACGCGATTCCAAGTAGCACCCCGGGACGCGTGGGGTGGCGATGGCCTCTGCCGCGACCCGTGATCACACAAGAAAGAGATTCGACATGACGACGCTGAAGCCCGGAAGCCTACTGCTCGGCACGACCCGTCCCGCCGAGCTGCGGGCCTGGTACATCAAGGCGCTGGCGCCGGAGTCCACCGGCGAGGGCGCGATCGACCTGGGCGGCTTCCTACTGGTCATCGACGGGCGCGACGACGTCGAGGCGAAGAACAGCGACCCGGCTCGCACGATCATCAACTTCCACGTCGACGACTTCGACGCCGTGAAGGCCCAGCTGGACGCGGCCGGCGTGGAGTGGATCTCGGTCGAGGACCGGGAGAAGGGCAGGTTCGGCACGTTCGCCGACCCCGACGGGAACTACCTCCAGATCATCGAGTGGAAGTAGGACACCTGAGACCAGACATCCTCTGGATGAACGAACCCACGGGGTCCCCGCGGAAATAGGGCGAGGGCACTCAGCATCGATATGTGACGAACACCCTCGCAACGGCACTCTATGTATGATCACCGACGCGTTGAAGGCATCGCCGGACCTGGCCCCCTGGCGCCCGAGGCCCGGCATCTCGCCCACGCTCGGTGACGCGGAACCGGTCACGCCGGCGGTGAGGCCGGCGCTGCTGGGTTTCACCTCCGAGCGGCGCCGACCACGCCACGCCCATGCCCGGCTCAGCGGCATGTTCCCGTATCCGCCCGGCCGGTCCGGCTACGGCAAGCGACTACGCAAGGCATCCGGCCTGATAGCAAGCATGATCAGAATGCTCGCCGTCGACACGTCGCCGTAGAGCGACGACGCGTGGGTGGTCGGCTCCACCCCGGTGAAGTGCGGCCGGTCGCGGGAGACGGCCACGCGCGGCGAGCCGGCCTCATCGAGTCGATCAGTCAAACCTTCAAGGCCCGGCTTGGCCTGGAGCCTCACGGCGGTCGCACACCTCGTGGGGTGGTCGTTCGCGTGCTTGCGCGGGTCCTCGTGCTGAGCGCCGCGATCTGACTCAACGACAGAACCGGCCGGCCGATCAAACGATGAGGCAGGTCTGACACCCGCGACGGCAGACCGCCGGTCGCCTCTTCCAGATCATTCAAACTCCGATCTCGCCTATGACCACTGAACGTGACCGGATCCCTCGGATTCATTCATTCAGTGAGCAACAGGGCCGTGGCAATCCTCGGTCGCGCCAGGCACGCGGGTCGGTCGACCCGTTCGTTGAGACGACTCCACACAACACGACAGGAAGAAAGAGCTCACATGAGTATCCGGCAAACGGCGCTGAGCCCAGGCAGGGCCAACCTGGCCCTGGCCACGCTGTTCTTGGGAATGTTCGTACTGGGCAGTGGCGAACTGCTCGTAGTCGGCGTGCTGGACCGGATCGCCGCGGATCTCCACGTGACCATCCCCTCGGCCGGCCATCTGGTGACCGTGTACGCGCTGGGCCTTGCCATCGGTGGTCCGATCCTGACCGCGCTGACGATCAAGCTGGAAAAGAAGATCGTCCTTATCGGCGCGGTCGCGCTGTTCATCGCGTGCAACCTGGTCGCGGTGCTGACCCACGTCTATGGCCTGTTCCTCGTGCTGCGCTTCCTCATCGGTGCGTTGCAGGGCCTGTTCATCGCGGGTGCGTTCATCGCGGCCATGTCGATCGTCCCGCCGGAGCGCATAGGCAAGGCGATCGGGATCGTCGTCTCCGGTGTCGCGATGTCGGGGGCGCTCGGCTTGCCGCTGGGCACACTGGTCGGTCAGACCCTCGGCTGGCGCGGCTCGTTCATGGCGATCGTGGCGGGCGCCGTGGTGACACTGATCGGTACGGTGGCACTGATCCCGTCCGTGCCACCCGCCGGCGCCGGTGCCGGCCACCAGGCCAAGTACGCGTTCGCCCCCAGGGTGCTCGCCGTGCTGTTCCTGAACTTCATCGTGTTCTCGGCGGTGTTCGCGGCGCTGACCTACCTCGTGCCGTTCCTGCAAGAAGTCACCGGCATCTCCGGAGCCATGCTGAGCGTGTTCCTCCTGGCCTACGGTGCGGCCACGGCGGTCGGCTCGTTCGGCGGCGGAAGGTTCGCCGACCGGAACGCCGGGCGCACCCTGATCATCGGGTCCGTCGGCATCGCGGTCTCCCTGCTGGCTCTCTACCTCGTCGGCTCGATCGCGTGGCTCGTCGCGCTCGTGCTGCTCGCCCTGGGCCTGTCCTTCTACAGCATCGTGCCCTCGCTGCAGGTTCGGGTGATCGTCCTGGCAGGCCCCGGTGGCCAGCTCGCGCAGTCGTTGCCTGTCTCCGCGGCCAACGTCGGTATCGCGTTCGGCGCGTTCGCCGGTGGTATCGCGATCAACAACTACAGCGCTTCCGCCACCGTGATCACCGGTCTGGTCTTCTCCGTGGTCACCATCGCGGTCGCCTGGGGGACCGGCTTCCTCAAGCCGCCGAGGGTCGAGGAGTCGTCGCCGGCAACCGCCCGATCCGTACCCGCATAGAACAACCCGTCAGACCACTTCTCGCACCCCTCAGGCGGCACGGTGGTGGCGATCCCCGATCCCGTCACCACCGTGCCTCCGCCTCGAATCGCGTTCCGAGCCCTGCGGCGTGAGATGAGGAGGGCGGCTCCTTCCAGAGCGTGAAGACCCCGGAACCCCAGAGCTCACCGCCCGCACCAAGGACACGCTGCGGACCCAGCGCTACACGATGGCCTCGTGCGCCCCTTGCACTACTCCCACTCGATGGTGCCCGGGGGCTTGCTGGTCACGTCGAGCACCACGCGGTTGACCTCGCGGACCTCGTTGGTGATGCGGGTGGAGATCCGCGCGAGCACGTCGTAGGGGACGCGGGACCAATCGGCGGTCATGGCGTCCTCGCTGGAGACCGGGCGCAGGACGATCGGGTGACCGTAGGTGCGGCCGTCGCCCTGAACACCCACCGACCGGACGTCGGCGAGCAGGACGACCGGGCACTGCCAGATCTCCCGGTCGAGACCGGCGCGGGAGAGCTCCTCACGGGCGATGGCGTCGGCCTCGCGGAGGATCTCCAGGCGGTCGTGGGTGACCGCGCCGACGATGCGAATGCCCAGGCCGGGGCCGGGGAACGGCTGGCGCCAGACCATCGCGGCGGGCAGGCCCAGCTCCTCGCCGGCACGGCGGACCTCGTCCTTGAACAGCGCGCGCAACGGCTCCACCAGCGAGAACTGCAGGTCGTCGGGGAGGCCGCCGACGTTGTGGTGCGACTTGATGTTGGCGGTGCCGGTGCCGCCGCCGGACTCGACCACGTCGGGGTAAAGAGTGCCCTGGACGAGGAAGTCGACGGGGCCGTCGGCGAGGATGGCCCGCTGCTCGTCCTCGAAGACCCGGATGAACTCACGTCCGATGATCTTGCGCTTCTCCTCGGGGTCGCTGACCCCGTCGAGCGCCTTCAGGAAACGCTCCTGGGCGTTGACCACGCGGAGCTTGACGCCCGTGACGGCCACGAAGTCGCGCTCGACCTGCTCGGCCTCGCCCTTGCGAAGCAGCCCGTGATCGACGAAGACGCAGGTCAGACGATCTCCGATGGCCCGCTGCACCATGGCGGCGGCGACCGCGGAGTCCACCCCGCCGGAGAGCCCGCAGATGGCGCGGCCCTCCGGGCCGATCTGGGCCCGGATCGCCTCGACCGCGTCCTCGACGATGTTGAGCATGGTCCAGGAGGGACGGCAGCCGGCGGCGTCGAGGAAGTGCTTCAGCACGGTCTGGCCGTGGTCGGAGTGGAGGACCTCCGGGTGGAACTGCACGCCGTACAGGCCCATCTCGGGGTGCTCGAACGCGGCGACGGGGGTCCCGGCGGTCGCGGCGGTGACGACGAACCCCTCGGGGGCGGCGGCGACGCTGTCGCCGTGCGACATCCAGACCGACTGCTCGGCGGGCAGCCCGGCGAAGAGCACGCCCTCCGTGGTCACGTCGAGCCGGGTCCCGCCGAACTCCGCGGTGCCGGTCTTCGCCACCTGGCCGCCGAGCGCCTGGGCCATGACCTGGAAGCCGTAGCAGATGCCGAAGGTCGGCACGCCGGTCTCGAACAGGCCTGCGGGCGCGGCGGGCGCGCCCTCGGCGTAGACCGACGAGGGACCGCCGGACAGGATGATGGCCTTGGGGTTCTTGGCCATCATCTCCTCGACCGGCATCGTCGACGGGACGACCTCGGAGTAGACGTGGCATTCACGAACCCGCCGCGCGATCAGTTGCGCGTACTGCGCACCGAAGTCGACGACCAGGACCGTGTCGAACTCAGACACCAAAGACCCCCAGGGAAACTCAAGCGGTGGGCCCAGTCTATCGGCGCTCGTCAACGCGCTCACTCGCGACGGGGAAACGGGGGCAGACCGCCCGAGATCAGCGTCTCGGTCTGCTCCCGCAGGCCCTCCGCGTATCCGGGGTGGGTGAAGACCAGGAAACGCTCCTCCCGGATGCCCTCCACCGCGGCCAGCGCGGCCTCCGCGGGATCTATCCCGTCTTTCAGGAGATCGACCATGAAACCGATCGAGGCCACCTCGTCCTCGGTGCGCTCCGCGACCGTCAGGTTCTCCGGCCTGACCCTCTCGGAGTGACCGATGCCGGTCTTGACCAGGCCGGGGCACAGCGCCGTCACGCGGAGCTTGGATCCGGCCATCGCCAGGTCGTGAGCCAGGGACTGCGAGGCGGCGAGCGCGGCGTACTTCGAGATCGAGTAGGCGCCGCCGAACGGCATGGCGAACAGCCCCGCCACCGAGACGGTGTTGAGGATGTGGCCCTCGGTGTCCTGGGCGATCATGCGGGGCACGAAGGCCCGGATGCCGTGGAGCGTGCCCAACAGGTTCACCCCGAGCAGCCAGGCGAAGTCCTCGGGCTCCCGCGTCCACATCTGACCGCCCTGGAACACCCCGGCGTTGTTGCAGAGGACGTGGACCGCGCCGAACTCCCCGAAGGTCCGGTCCGCCAGATGCTGTACGGCCGCCGCGTCGGAGACGTCGGTGATCTGGGTGAGGACCTTGACCCCCTCGGGAACCCCGTCGAGCAGGGAGGCGGTCTCCGCCAGACCTCCGGGATCCACATCGGCGAGCATCAGCGCCATACCCTCCGCGGCCAGCCGCAGGGCGAGCGCCCGGCCTATCCCACCGGCCGCCCCGGTGACAACTGCGATCTTGCCTGACAGTTCACGCATCCCACTGCCTCCAGCCGTGCAATACCCCGCGATCGGTTGGCCACACGCTAGCTCGAAGGTCATCACCAGTCGAGGTGATCGGCGCCCGCGTCACCGGGCCGGGGCCCGGCGCCGTGGTCGACGGCGGCCCGGCCCATCGGACCGATGGGCCGACGGTCCGATGGGCGCGAGGCGGCTAGAGCGCGCGGTCGAGCAGGCCGAGGGGCGGGGAGCCCAGGTCGAGCATGGCCGTGTGGAAGCGCTTGAGGGTGAACCCGGCGCCCCACTCGGCCCTGGCCCGCTCCCGCAGGCGGAGGATCTCCAGCTTGCCCCAGGTGTAGCGGCCGTAGGTCGGGTCGAAGGTGGCCCGCGCCGCCTCCGACATCGCCGCGGGACCGGCGAGGTGGGTGTCGGCCTCGAAGCGGCGGGCGCCCTCCTCGACGGTCATCGCGCCGGTGTGCACGCCGATCGCGCAGGCCAGCCGGGTCACCCTGATCAGCGCCTCCAGCCACACGCCGATCTCGAAACGCGGGTCCTCGGGCGCGAAGCCCTCCTCGACGCAGAGTTCCTCGCCGTAGTGCGCCCAGCCCTCGGCGAAGGCCATCGACATCAGCGTCCGCCGCACGTCGGAGCGGGCGTGGCGCAGGGCCCGGCCATGGGAGAAGTGACCGGGGGCGACCTCGTGCACGTTGATCGCGGGCAGCGTGGTCTCGCTGAAGACCTCCAGCCACTCCTCGATGTCACGCTCGGGCCAGGAGGGGTCGGGCGGGGTGATGTGGTACCACGAGGGGGCGTCCGGCTCACCGGGCGCGGCCCAGCTCATCATCGCCATGCTCCACCGGCGGGACTCGGGTGCGATGCCGACCAGGCACTCACCGTCGTGGTAGGGGACCAGGTCCTTCTCACGGGTGAACGCGATCGCCCTCTCGGTGCCGACCCTGGCCGCGTCGATCACTCCGTCGATGCCGGGGTGCTGCCGGACCAGCTCGCGCGCGACGTCCAGCGGCGACCGCCCGGCGAATCCCAGCCTGGCGCAGGACTCCGTCAGCCGGGCCATCAGCCGGTCGCGTTCGGCGTCGGCGCGCTCGGCGAGCCCGCCCAGGTCCACCGGGAGGCCGTCGCCCGCGCCCATCAGCCGGGCCAGCCCCTCCGCGCCGAGGGACGCGTCCGGGGCGCCGGAGCGTGAGGCCTCCTCGACGTGCTCCACCAGGCGGGCGTGGGCCTTCAGCGCCGCCTCGCGCACGTGCTCGTCCGCGTCCGCCGGCACCCCGGCGGCCAGACCGCGCACGGCGCCGAGCAGCGCGGTCGCCACCGGGGCGCTGAGCCTGTCGAGAGAGGCGATCGCGTGCTCCACGGCCTCGGGCCAGAGCGCGAGGTGGGCGTGCTTGGCGGCGGTCCGCTCGGCCTCGGGGGCGTAGTCGCGGTCGTAGGTGGCGAGGTCGAGGTTGTTCAGGTGATCGAGCGGGCTGCGGCGGTACAGCTCCAGCTCGCCGAACTGGACCCGTACGGCCTCCTCGAAGATCTGCAGGTGCGCCGCGTCGTAGGAATCGCCGGGCAGGGGCCCTTCGCCCAGGGCGGCCAGTCCCGCGCGGACGCCTCCCGGCGAGAGATCCTGGATCACGCCGTCGTATTCGTGCCTGCCGGCCATCTCACGGACGTCCGCGACGGAGAGATCACACACCGCGCGGAGGCGGCTGTCGAGTTCGGTCATGAACGCGACGTTATATCAGGACGAGTTCCCGGTGATCAGGTTGAACGTCCGGCCCTCCCCTCCCGTACGGCTCACACCCGAGCACGAGCCGTACCAGCAGGTCAGCCTTCTCTCCCGGTGCCGGCGGCATTCGGGCACGGAACGCGCCCCCGTTGCCGGCCGCCGTTCCCACCGGACGGGACCCGCGGCTCGGACGATCACGATCCCTACTGCGGAAACCATATGGTCCGCCAGACCGTTGGATCCACAAGGGCCAGAGGAGAAGATGCCATGGGGCGCGCGAAAACTGCTCGGAAACGGCGCAGACTGAAGCGACTCCATCAGCCGGGCAGGCAAGCCGCTCCTCGGTTGGAGGATTATTCCCCTCCCGAGCCGTCGGCGTGGCATCGGTTGCCGATCGGGCGCCGGCTGTCCACCATCCATGGCGAGGCCGTGATCATGACGGTGATCGTGGCCGCCGTCATCGCGATGGCGACGGTGGATGACTACAGGCGTGTGTATGGAGTACAGGAACGTGGCGTCGTGGCGACGGCCACCATTGTCGCTGTGGAGTCGCGCAGGCAGAACACGGATGAGCTGGTGGTCAGGTTCACCACACGTGAGGGCGTGGAGGTCCAGGCCCGGGTAGGTCCTCAGCGCTGGGACGGCTCACCGACGATAGGTGATTCCCAGGAGGTGCTCTACGATCCCGCCGACCCGGCGAACGAGGTGCTCTCCAGGGGGGCGAGGTTCGCCCACTACACACATTTCCTGGGCGCCGGTGTGATGATCCTGCTCCTTCTCCTGGCGGTGGCGATGTGGCGCCACGGACCGTTCATACTGGGCGGCCCGACCAGGAACCGACGACCTTCTGGTGAGAGCGGGTGAAAGGGGCTGTCGTGGCCCGCCCCGGGGACGTAGGCGGGCCACAACAGGTCTCGGTGCCGAGCCGGGGGCCGGCCGTACGGCCCGGCCCGGCGCCCCGGCGGGGGGATCTCCCCGCCGGGGAGCGGGTCATCTCAGGCCGGCGTCCAGGGCGGTGGTCAGGGAGCCGGGGTCACCGGACATCTCCCAGATCATCGCGCCGAGCAGGCCCTTGCTCTTCAGCCAGGCGGTCTTGCGCGCGATCGACCACGCGTCGTCGAAGCTCCACCACTGGCCGCCGTCGCCGGTGAAGCAGTAGGTCGCCACCGCCTGTTCGTCGTGCCGCACGGTGCATCCCGGCACGCCTGCCACCAGGTTGGCGTAGCCGCGGGTGCCGGCCTCGTCCGGGAACTGGCCCGTCGCGGCGCCGGTGGCCGACTGCCACTCCCCGGACTTGCCGCCGTCGGCGACGCCCTGCCAGCCGCGGCCGTAGTACGCGAGACCGATGGTGATCTTGCGGGGGTTCACCCCGGCCCGCAGGTAGGTGTCGACCGCGTTCTCGACGCTGAAGTGGAAGGGGTAGGGGTCGTCGGCGTCCGCGTACAGGTTGGCCTGGTGGCCCGCCCGGTTCGGCTCCCACGAGTTGTCGCTGCCCGAGCCGTGGAAGTCGTAGCCCTGGACGTTGAAGATGTCCAGCGACTTGGCGACCTCGGGCAGGTCCCAGCCCGCGGAGATCTTCGCCGGGTCGGCCGGGGTGAAGGCGGTGAGCTGGTAGCGCTTGCCGGTCTCCTCGGTCAGCGCGTCGAGCTGCCTGCGGAACTCGGCGATCAGCAGCGTGTTGTTCGCCTTGTCGTTCGGGCCGATGTGGTTGCCCGGGTGGCCCTCCGCGCCCGGCCACTCCCAGTCGAGGTCGATGCCGTCGAAGATCCCGGCGGCGCTGCCCGGCCCGCCCGCGGCGTTGTACAGCGGCAGGTTTCCCTTGATGTACGTGTCGATGCAGGAACTCACGAACTTGCGCCGGGACGCGTCGGTGGCCGCCACGTCGGAGAAGTACTTCGAGTAGGTCCAGCCCCCGAGCGAGATCAGCACCTTCAGGTTCGGGTACTTCGCCTTGAGCTTGCGGAGCTGGTTGTAGTTGCCGCGCAGTTTCTCCCAGCCGGTGTCGGCGACGCCGTCCACCGACTGCGAGGCGCTCATCGGCCTGGCGTAGTCGGCGTCCGCGTCGCCCGAGCCGTCGCCCTGGTTCGGGTCCTGGGGGTTCGGGGTGGTGCCCTTGGTGACGCCCTGGAGACAGGTCAGATTGACCGGGTCGATGTTGCCGAAGGCGTAGTTGAGGTGGGTCAGCTTCGCCGCGGCGCCGGTCGTGTCGAGGTTGCGCACGAAGTACTGCCGGCCGTAGATGCCCCACTGCACGAAGTAGCCGATCCTGGCGTACCCGCTGCCGATGATGTCGCCGGTGGTCACCCTCAGCGCGTCGCCGGGCGCCGAGACGTTGTCGTACAGGTCGCGCGCCCGCACCGTGAAGGTGTATTCGGTGGACGGTGACAGCCCGTTCACCGTGGCCGAGGTGCCGGGCACGGTCGTCTTCAGGGTCGTCCCGGCGTAGACGTCGTAGCCGGCGATGCCCCTGTTGTCGGTCGACGCGTCCCAGACGAGCGAGACGCTCGACGAGGTCTTGCCGGTGCTGCGCAGGTTCGCCGGCGCGGTCGGCGCCTGGGTGTCGTCACCGGCGTTGTTGGTCGTCACCCTGAGCGGGGCGGAGGCCGGGGACAGGGTCCCCTTGCGGTCCTTGGCCCTGACGGTGAACGTGTATCCGGTGTTCGAGGTCAGGCCGGTGACGGTGACGCTCGTGCCGGTGACCGTCGTGACGAGGTCGGCGCCGTTGTAGACCTGGTAGCCGACGATCGGGAGGCTTCCCGCGGTCGCGGCGTCCCACGCCAGCGACACCGTCCTGGTGGTCTTGACCGTGGAACGCAGGTTCCCGGGGGCGGTGGGCGGCGAGTCCGCCGCGCCGTCGCACCGCACGTCGTTGATCCGGCAGTTCGCGGGCTCGGCGGACGCGCTGAGCGTGAACGCGGGGCTGTAGGGCTCGGTGGTCCCGCGCGCCGCCACCGTCGTGTTGTAGTGGGCCGGGCTGAGCGTGACCTGGCGTCCGTTCTGGCTGAGCGAGCCGTTCTGGGCGTTGCTCGCGGTGACCCCGGCCGGCAGGTCGAACTGGATGGACCAGCCGGTGACCGGGGTGGCTCCGGGGTTGCTCACCACGAACCTGCCCTGGACCCCGGTGAGGGTGAAGGCCGCAGTCAGGCGGACGGCGGCGCCGGCCGGAACGGTCATGGCCATCACCATGGCGATGAGCAGCAGTACAGAGGCTGATCGGCGCATGCGGACACTCTTTCCTAAAGGAAAGTTTCCTAATAATTATGCGGATCGTAACCCGGTTCCTGACCCCTGCAAGACCCAAAACGACTCGCCGCGCACCGGACGCCCTCGCGGCCGCCGCCCACCCCATCGGCCCCTTGAAGAGTGGCGTCCGTTGGCCGCCGCTCCTCGCGACGGCGCCCCACGCGATTGCCGTGCCCCGCCCGACCCGCCGCGGGCTCGAACCCGGTGACTTCGCCCCGGCCCCTTCGGGACCGCCCTCAATGCCGCCGGCCTTCCCTGCCCGCACCTTTCCTGAACCTGTAATAAATCCGGCGTTCCGGACATGAGATGGATGTCAACCGCTCAAGTGAGGAGATCGGATGGGAAGGGATCCCGAGAGCCGGTTCGTGGAGGTCTACGAATCCGCCTACGGCCCCATACTCGGGTACGCCCTGCGCCGTTGCCCCGATCCTGACGACGCCGCCGACGTGGTGGCCGAGACGTTCATGATCGCGTGGCGGCGGATCGACGAGGTTCCTCTCGGGGACGACGCCAGGCTGTGGCTGTTCGGCGTGGCCCGGCGGGTGCTGGCCAACCACCGGCGCGGTGAGCGGCGGCACGAGCAGCGGACGGCGGCGCTGTGCGAGCAACTGGCCGCCTCACCCGTGCTCGGTGAGCCGTCCGCCGAAGACTACTCACAGGTCGGAAAGGTCTTGCGGGGCCTGTCGGACGACGACAGGGAACTGCTGACCCTCGTCGCATGGGAGAGCCTCGGAACGCGGGAGATCGCCCGTGTACTCGGCATCTCCCGCAACGCCGTGGCCGTCAGGCTGTACCGCGCCCGCAGGCGCTTCGCCCGCGACCTGGCCAAGGCCGGGATCAACTGTTCGGGCTCCGTCGTCATCGAAGGGAACACGCTGTGAACATCGCCGACCTCGCGCGGGTGCGCAACGAGGACGTGGCCAGGGACCCGGCCGGGCAGGCCTCGGGCGCCGGCGCGCGCGCCCTGATGGACTCGATCATGTCGGAGGAGCGGGAACCGGCAGGGCGTCCGCGCCGGCACCTACCGGCCCGGCGCGGACTGGTGCTGGGTGCGGCGGCCGTCGGACTGGCGGCCGCCCTGGCCATCGGTGTCGGACTGCCCCGGAACGGCCCTGTCACCGAGTACGCCAACGCGGCCGTCTCGCTGAAGAGGACCGCCGACTACCTCACCATCACCGTCAACGACCCCGACGCCGACGCGAAGTCCTTCTCCGAGGCGTTCCGGGCCGTCGGACTGGACGCCACCGTGGACAAGATCCCCGTGCCGCCGCAGATGGTGGGCAAGATGTTCGGCCCCTACCTGGCCGGTGACTTCCCGCCGGGCACGGGGGTGACGTACAAGCCGCAGCACGCCTGCGGATCGGCGTGGTGCGGGGAGGTCGTCGTCCCGGCGGCCTACACAGGGAAGATCACCTTGAGCATCGGCCGCGAGGCGGCGCCCGGCGAACCCTACGCCGGACTGTTCACCGTCAACGAAAGCGCTGCTGACTTCACCTCCGTGGACGGCTATCCGGTGCGCGGCAAGACGGTCGCGGAGGTCAGGACCGAACTGGCCCGGCGCGGACTGAAGATCCGATATGTCTTGATGCAGACCAACCCCGACGGCAGCGGTTCCGGGACACCTGTCACGCCGGACCGGATCAGGGACGACTACATCGTCACGATGGCCATGCCCTACAGCTCCGACACCGTGCGGCTCCACGCCGGCCCGGACTCCGACCCGCTCGTCCGCGAATCCCGCGGGGACTAGGAACGCCACGACCCCCGGTTCCCGGATCCGCCGGGAACCGGCTCGCCGGAGACCGTGCTCAGTCGGACGGCAGGAGGGTGCCGAGCGGTCCGAGGTCGAGGTTGAGGTCGGACGGAGACAGGCCGAACCGCTCGCACAGCTCGGTCATGGCGTCCTCCAGGCGCATCAGCGTCACGCCCAGTGTCTCGATCTGCTCGTCGGACAGGTCACCCTGGTCCATCCGCCGCACGCACTGGCGCTCCACCAGTTGGCGCACGAGCTCCACCAGGGTCAGCACGAGGCGGGACAGATCGCGCTCGGCCGTCTCCGGGTCGGTTCCGAGGCGCCATCGGTTCGGCCGCTCCGCTTCCTCCGGCGACTCGGCGATCTCCACGGCCTCCTTCAGCGGCCCCGCGATCCGCACGGTCGGCTCACCCCCAGGGCGGCGCATGCCGGTCTCCCTGGTCCGCCACGTCGGACTCCTCCCGCACAGACATGATCAGCGCGCGCAGGGAGATGCGCACGAGGTCGATGTCGGCGATGGACAGGACGATGTCGCCGTTGACGACGACTCCGCCCGCCAGCAGCCGATCCAGCAGGTCGACGAGGGCCACCCGCTCGGCGGGAAGGCGGCCCTCCGCGGCCAGCGCGGAACCCCGCGGGGCGTCATACGTCACCGGAAACCTCCAGATCGGCTCTGTCGAACTCCAGGGCGATGAACGAATAGGGCGCCCACGGGCCGGTGAGTTCCAGGTCGACGTCCTGCCCGCGGAGGGCGTCCAGGGCGGCCGCGAACTCCTCGCCCAGGCCCTCGTCGACGAGGTAGGCGCCGTTGAGCACCATCCACTCGTCGCGCCCGGACAGCTGCGGATCCTGAGGACGGTGAAGCCGGCTCGCGGCGGCGACGGCCGACAGCGCCGCGTGGATGTGCTCGGCCCGTGCCGTCGCCTGGCGCCATCTCTGCTCGCGGTTGCGCAGGCTCGCCTGACGGCGTTTGAGGTAGGCCGTCCCGGGCCTGCCCGTCCCCGCGGCGCTCTCGCCGCCGCCGTCACCGCCGCCCTCCCCGGCGGGCGCGGACGCGGAGGTGGCGGGATCCACATACGCCTTCACCCCCCACTCCCTCCGCCCGGCCACGTGGGAGAGCACCTCCACGAAGTCGTCGTGCCACCGTTCCAGCAGGTCGCGCACCTGTTCCTCGCTCCTGTACACGGTCGCGAGGCGGACCGGGGCCGTCGCGACGGTCTCCGCCACCGCCTCCACGACGCGGTGGTGCGCACGGGCCATCGCGCCGACCCAGTCCAGGTCCTCCAGGGAACGGCGGAGCGGCTCCTCCCCGAACTCCTCCAGCGACACGGTGCTCACGTACGCGACGAGACCGGCGTGCGTGATCTCGTGCACGGGCGTCCCGGCCACACCCGCCAGATCCACCGGGCCGGTGTGTCCCCCGTCGCGCGCGACCGCGTAGACGTACGTACCCGAGTCAGTCACGGTGGCTCTCCGATCCGGACGACCGTCTCCTTCCGCGTTCCTCCCCCGCGTCAAGGGATCGGTACTCCCTGTGGTCTCCCCGTACGGCGCGCTCCTCCTCCACGGCGTCGTCTCCCTCCACGGTGGCCAGCCGGCGCCGGAGCCGGCGGTTCTCCTCGATCAGATCCTTGTTCTTGGAGGTGAGCCACGGATCGTGCTCCCACCAGTCGATGCCGAGTTCCCGTGCGGTGTCCACCGAGGCGATCACCAGCCGCAACTTGATGGTCAGCAGCTCGATGTCCAGCAGGTTCACGCGGATGTCTCCCGCGATCACCACGCCCCTGTCGAGCACTCTCTCCAGGATGTCGCCAAGGCTCGACGCCCCTCCCGATCTCTGTCCCGCGGATCCTCCCCCGCCGTAGACCGGGGAGGAGCCGGCAGAACCGAACCGCGCTGGATTGGTCATCTCACGACGCCTCACTGCTGTCGCCTCTGCCGCGCCTGTAGCGCCGCAGCCTGCGGTATGACAGGAGGTCCCCCTCCATGTCCATCTCGGCCTCGTAGAGCGCCAGGATGTCGCCCGAGGACGGGACCCGGCGATCTTCGACGACCTCGACCTGGACCAGCCAGCCGTCTTCCGCCGGCTGTACCTGCGTGACCCCTTCGCTCGTCCTCCCGGTCAGAGCGGCGATATGACGCTGTCCGACCTCGCCGGCCGACATCGCCGACAGGGCGCGGGACCGTTTCTTCCTCGGCGTCTCGTCCTCGTCTTCGTCCTCGTACTCATCCTCGTCGAAAGGCTCGTCGTCGATCTCCTCGTAGAGATCGTCGGAGACGTTCGCGCCGCTGGCGCGCTCATCCGTCGATCTGCGCTTGGCGGGCACGAGATCATCTCCCCCCTCGGCTTCCTTCCCGCACGATCACCTCGGCGGGTCCGGCCGAAACCCTCGCGATCACTCTGACGGGCCCGGCCGAAGCCCGAACGACCATCTCGGCAGGCCCGGCCGAGGTCCGCACGATCACCCTGGCGGGCTTGGCCGAGCCCCGCACGACCGCACCGGCGAACCCGGCCAGGGCCCGCATGATCACCTCGGCGGGCCCGGCGGAGTCTCGTACGACCACCTCTGTGGGCTCGGAGGAGTTCCGCATGGTCACCCTGGCGGGTCCGGCTGGTCGATCATCTGTCCGAGGATCTGCTCCACTTGCTGTTCGGCCTCCTCATCGGAGATCTCGCCGCTCGCCCTGGCCTCCTCCACCGCGTCCAGATGACGCCGGACGGCGGCGGGGCTGCGGGTCTCAAGCTCGACCTGTTCCTGGATGAGCTCGGCGAGCCGGATCAGCCCGCGAATCGGCATGAACGGCAAGCCGATGGTCAGGTTCATCAGGTCCACGGGTCATTCCCCCTCCTGCTCCTGCTGCGGCGTCATGACGAAGTCGTACGCCGCCAGCGGGCCGATCAGGCGCAGGTCGACCCGCCCTTCCCATTGACCGGCGAACTCGTCCAGGGCCTGTTCGAGCTCGTCCTGCCGGCCGGTCTCCACGAGGACGGCCAGATGCACGGCGTCCTGCTCGTGGGTCGGCTCGCGAACGGCGATGGCGACGCACCGCGGAACGAGGGCCTCGATCATCGCCTGCGTGTCGGCGTCGCGCTTGGCCTCGACCGACTGGTTGATCACCTCTCCGAGCCGGATCCGCGCGTCCCACGTCGCGTCTTCCGGCTTACCGACGATCTCCTCTCGCAGCCCCGCGGCCTCGCTGTTCTCCGCGAGCACCTCCGCGAGGATCGCCCGCTCGACGTAGCGGCCCTTGATGACGTATTCGGCCCGCCCCTCCAGCTCCTTCAGCCCGGCGAGGAACGCGTCGTGGTGCGGAGCCAGCAGCTCGTCGACCACCGATTCCTCACTGGCCATCACCGCTCCGAAGCGGAGCGGGAGCACGGGTACCTCGGCCGCCGCGGCGTCCAGCAGTTGCTGGTGCGCCTTGAGGTCCTGCGGCTTACCGAGCGGGCGGTTGGTGGCGACCTCGCTCACCAGGGCGGCGATCTCGTTGTGCCGTATCAGCTTGACCTGCCCGGGCGGATCCCCCACCCCGCGGGCGTCGTCGATCTCGACGTCCACCGGCACGATCCCGTAGACGTAGGAGCCGGTGCTCACCGCGGACCGATCGGCCTGGTCGGTGCCCGCGGCCCTCGACCTTTCCGTAGAGCTGGACATCTCAGTCCTCCCCCCTTCGCCTCCGGCGGGGCACCGACTCCTCTTCCTCGTCGGACCCGCCGATGAAATCACGGAGTTTCTCTCCCGCCGCGTCAAGGGCCCCCTGGGTCGCGCCCTTGACCTTCCTCTTGCTTCCGCCCTCGGTAATGTCGCCGACGAGGTCGGGGAGGCCCTTCTGACCGGTTTGCGAGAGGTCCAGGCGGTTCGCGGCTTCCGCGAACCGCAGGTAGGTGTCGACGCTGGCCACGACGATGCGCACGTCGATCGTCAGGATCTCGATGCCGACGAGCGAGACCCTGACGAAGGCGTCGATCACGAGGCCCTTGTCGAGAATCGTGTCGATGACGTCGGCCAGGCCCGACGACGACGAGGACGAGCGACCGGCCGCTCCGCCCCCCGAAGGCTGCACTATGGTCATTGGCTCTCTCCTCCAGTGCTCATTCGACGGCCTGTCGGGTCAGGCGCCTCGACGGGCGGCCGTACGGCGGGCAGGACGGCGCGGTGACGGCTCCTCCTCCTCCTCCTCCTCCTCCGATTCGTCACGCCGACGCCTCTCCTCCGCGTTCTCACGCCGACGCCCCATCAGGCGTACTCGCCGCCGAGGCCTTTCAGGCTCTTCCTCGTCTTCCTCGGTGTCCTCGTCTTCCTCGGCTTCCTCGTTCCGCTTCCTCCTGCCACGCGGCTTCTCTTCTTCCTCGGGCTCCTCTTCCTCGGGCTCCTCCTCGTCCTCCTCCTCGTCTCGCTCCTCGTCCTCCTCCTCGTCTCGCTCCTCGTCCCGCTCCTCTTCCTCCTCGGGCTCCTCTTCCAGCTCTCCCTCGGTCTGCTGGGGCTCCTCCTCCTCGGACTGACGTTCCTTCTCCTCGCGGAGGGCGGTCTCGTGGTCCTTGACGACCTTGCTGTCGCGTATCTCGCCGCGCCAGCCCTCGATGTCATCGGGGTGCAGGATCGCGTGAACCATGACGTGGCGCCGGAAGTGCTTGAACTCCAGACGCGCCCGCCGTCCCTGCGCCCGCCAGATGTTGCCGGTGCGCTCGAAGAGCCCCTGCGGGTGGTACTCCAGCACGAGCAGGACGCGGGTGACGTCGGGGGTCAGCGCGTGGAAGGTCACGGCACCGTCGACGTAGCCCTTGGCTCCCTTGGATCGCCAGACGATCCGCTGGTCCGGCACCTGTTCGACGATCGTCGACTCCCAGACCCGGTGCGACCAGAACACCTGCGCCTTCCACGTGACCTTCTCGTCGGACTGCTGGTCGACGCTTTCGACCTTCTTCATGAAGCTCGGGAAGTCCTGGAACTGGGTCCACTGGTCGTAGACGACCCGGATCGGGGCGCCGACATCGAGCGACTCGACGATGTTGATGAGCTTCAGCTTCTTGCCCTTGCCCCCCTTGCCCCCCTTGCCGTCCCCGCCGCCCAGGGCGGACTTCAGCCCGGTGAAGCCTTTCGCCAGCTTGGCGACCCCTTTCACCCGGCCCATGAACCCCTCCGACCCCGACAACTGGCTCATCAGGCCCGCGCCGCCTTTCAGCGCGCCCATCAGGCCGTCTCCGTCGCCGCCGCCCTTCAGCGCGCCCATCAGGCCGCCTCCGCCGCCTTTCAGCAGGCTCGTCAGGCCCGCGCCACCTGTCAGCGCGCTCACCAGGCCCGAACCGTCGCCTTCGACGTAGTCGGTCAGCCGGCCGGTCAGGCCCTCGACCTTGTCGGTCACCGAGGCCAGGGCACGCTCGGCCAGGGCTGCGCCGAGGTCCTGGAGTCCGTCGGTGAGCTGGTTCAGGGGCAACTCCTTGACGATTCCGTCAACCGCTCCTTTGAGGGGCCCGCCCTCCAGCTTCTCGGTCAGCTTCTCTGTCATCGGGCTCACCTCCGTACCCGGCGAACCGGCCGATCGGATCCGGACGAGGACGCCCTCTCGCGCCGCACACCGCTGTGGGCCTTCTCTCGCTTGGCCGGCGGCTCCTCGTCGGAGAAGTCCTCATCGTCGTCCTGCGACTCCTCATCGCGAGACCTGGACGAGGACGCCCTCTCGCGCCGCTCGCCGTTGTGGCTCTTCTCCCGCTTGGCCGGCGGCTCCTCGTCGGAGAAGTCCTCATCGTCGTCCGACGACTCCTCGTCACGGGCGGCGGGTCGCTTCGCGTTCCCGGCCCGTTCCCTGCCGCCAGGCTTGCCCGCGGTCTTCCGGGGCTTGGCCTTGCCGCCGGCCCGCCCGTCTTCCGCCTCTTCCGAGTCGTCGGCCTCGTCACCGGCCCGGTCGGGGTTCCGCAACGACTCGGCCCGGTCGGAGAGCCGGTTGCTCATCGACTTGATCTGCTTGCTCGCCGCCGCCACGGCCGCGGCCTTCCCTGCCTCCAGCAGGCCGTCGCGAACGCCAGCAGTGATCTTCTCCAACTCCGGAGAAGAGCTGAGCGTCTTGAGCCCCTGCTGCAGCAACTTGCGCTGGTGGGTCCCCAGCCGTCCCGTCGCCCCGGCCACCGCCAGCGCGAGAGCCAACTTCAGCTTCTGGCGTCGGCCGAGGGCGTAGCCCGCGGCGACCGCCAGGGCCAGCTGTGCTTTGCTGTTCACGATCATCACTCCTCACCCGAGCACTCAGCCCTAAGACCGACCCCCCGGTTACGGCCGATCGGCCGTACAGGGCGGAAGCGCCGGCATTCGCCACGCTCGAACACGCTGGAGAATGTCTCGCTCTTGAATCGGCGGCTTCATACCCTAGAAAGGGACTAAAAAACATATACAGACACAAACCAGACATGCTTGATTCGAACATCACCCGCTCGGAGTGACGCTCGCACCTGCCACCGGATATTCAGGGCGGAGACCCGCTCTTCGAGGCGAGGAGGACGTCAACCGCCGATCGGTTCCTCCCCCTCCGCGATCCGGTCGAGGAGGGCCTCCAGCGTCTTGTCGTCCGTGGCCGGAGCCATGACGGTGATCCTCAGATGGCGGACCCCGCCGATCTCCGCGGAGGTCAGCAGGAAAGCGCCGTCCTCCATCAGGCGCTCGCGGAGGGCGGCCTGGTCGCCGGCACCGTACCGGAAGCAGACGATGTTGCTCTCCGGCTCGTACGGGCACTCGAAACCGGGCCGCTCACGGGCCAGCTCCCAGAAGCGGCGCGCGGTCGCGTACTGCCGCGTGACGTAGTCGCCCAGACCTCGCTCCCCCCTCCAGGCCAGGTTGAGGAAGATCTTCAGTCCCAGTTCGGCCTTGCTGCACTCCACGGTCCTGCCGATCAGGTCGAAACCCTGGTCGCCGTAGAACAGATAGCTGGCTCTCTGCCGGAAGGCCGCGTCCAGGTCTCCCTCGCGCCTGGTCAGGACCGCCGCCACCAGGCTGGAGGTCCGCAGCATCTTGTGGGCGTCCCAGATCAGCGAGTCGGCGAGCTCGATCCCGTCGAGCAGGTGCCGGTGCTCCTCCGACAGCAGCGCCGAGGCTCCGTGAGCTCCGTCCACGTGGAACCAGACCCCGTTGTCCGCGCAGAACCCGCCGATCCCGCGCAGGTCGTCGTAGAGCCCGGTCCCGGTCGAACAGGCGTTCGCCACCAGGGCCATCGGCCGCCGTCCCGCCCGCCGTACGCGCTCCAGGGCGTCGGGCAGCCTCGCGACGTCGACTCTGCCCAGCCCGTCCACGTCCAGCGGCATGACCGCGCGCTCCCCCAGGCCGAGGATCGCGGCGGCGCGGGTGAGCGAGTAGTGCGCCGACTCCGGCGCGAGCAGGGCGAGGTCGCCGGGGACCCCGTCGGTCCACGCGTCCGGCGCGGCGGCCGCCCGCGCGGCCAGCAGCGCGGTCAGGTTGGCCAGCGACCCCCCGTGGGTGAGCACGCCGCCGCCGTCCTCGCCGTACCCGACCTTGCCGAGCATCCAGCGCAGGACCTCGAACTCGACCGTCGCCGCCGAGGCGCCCATCTCGTAGATCGCCATCGGGTTGTTGGCCGCGCCGTGGACGAAGTCGGCGAGCGCGGCGGGGAAGTCGGGCGACGCGACCTGGTGGGCGAGATAGGCCGGGTGGTGCAACCTGGTGCCCTCGGCGAGATAGGCGTGCAGGAACTCCCCGTAGCCCTCCGGGGTCATCCCTCCCTCCCGCATCCACCGCGCGAGCCCCAGCCGCTCGGCCAGCTCGTGCGGGGGCCTGCGGCGGATGACGGGCGGCAGACCCCGCTGGCTCTCGTCCACGTAGGCGGCCAGCTCGTCGACGGTCAGACCGGCGGCTCGTACGAATTCCTCAACGTTCCACATCACACCGGGATACTGGTCGACCCGCGACGAATCGCCAAAGCCGACGAACACTCCTCTGGCCGACGAGTTATCGCATTGGGTAGAGTTAGCTCTACATGATGTAGCATTATCTCTACATGGATCGGCATCCCAACAAAGAGATCCGGGCGGCGATCGACCATCTGATCGCCGCCGGGTGGATCATCGAGAAGGCCGGAGGTCACGCATGGGGACGCGCTTCATGTCCCGGAGGACACCAGGGTTGCAGGCCGCCGACATCCATCTGGTCGACCCCGCGTTCGCCGGAGATCCACGCCAGACGCCTTCGCCGTCTCGCCGACCAGTGTCCGCACGGCCCTGAAGCCGATCCATCGGAGGGAGAGTGGATCTCATGACCGCCTACAGCTTCGAGCTGCACTTCACAGCCCCGATCGGCGAAGAGACGATCGATGTCCTGTACGAAACGGGATGGGACGACGCCACGGTGTCGCTCGATCCCGTCATGGGCGGGCCCGGCGTCGCCGCGTTCGACCGCGAGGCGTCCACAGCGGTGGAGGCGATCGCCTCGGCGATCGCCCAGGGCCGGGCCGCGGGAGTCGAGATCACCGGAGTCAGCGAAGATCTCGTGACGCTCGGCGAGATCGCCGAGCGGACCGGACGGACCTTCGCCACGGCCGATCACTGGGCCGTCGGGCGCCGAGGCCCCGGCGAATTTCCCGCGCCGAAGATCCGGCGGCCCCGCGTGAGCCTCTGGTCGTGGGCGGAGGTGGCGACCTGGCTGCACGACAACCATCTGGCCGAGATCTCGCCGATGGAGGTGGAGGTCGCACGGGTCTGTGAAATCGCCGACTCCCTGATTCGCGCATACCGTCTCCAGCGCCGGCTTCCCGTCGAGGATCGCGAGCGCCTCCGCCACGCGATGACCTGATCCTTGAGCGCCGGGGCACCCGACCGTCGAGGACACTCTTTCCGATGATCATGGCTCGGCGGAAGCGGTGGCCGGCCGGGTGATGCCGACGACGACCAGACCTCGCTGACGCGCACGCCGTCCTCGGCTCCCGAGGTTCTGATCTCGGGGATTTACTTCAGGTGGAACCGCTTCATGACCTTGAGAAGGCCCGCGAGGGTGTCGGCGTACTTGTCGTAGCCCATGCCGAGGATCGGCTCGAAGCCCAGCCAGGACGCCTGGCTGGAGACGGTCTGCGCCTCGGTGTACCTCAGCAGGCCCTCGGTCCCGTGACGCCGGCCGAGCCCGGAGGACTTCATCCCGCCCATGGGCGCGTCGTAGGAGGCGTAGGCCGAGCCGTACCCCTCGTTGATGTTGACGGTTCCGGCCTTGATCCGGGAGGCGAGCGCGCGTCCGCGGGACAGGTCGCGGGTCCAGATGGAGGCGTTGAGGCCGTAGTCGGTGTCGTTGGCCCTCTCCACCGCCTCGTCCTCGTCCGAGAACCGGTAGATCGAGACGACCGGGCCGAAGGTCTCGGCGCGGCACAGGTCCATGCTCTCGTCCACGCCGGCCAGGATGGTGGGCTCGTAGAACAGCGGGCCGAGGTCGGGGCGGGCCTTTCCACCGGCGAGGACCTCGGCCCCCTTCGCGACGGCGTTGTCCACGTGGGCGCCGACCGCGTCGAGCTGGCGCCGGGAGGTGAGCGAGCCCATCTGCACGTTCCAGTCGAGCCCGGAGCCGAGCCTCATGTTCCGCGTCTGGCGGACGAACCTCTCCACGAACGCGTCGTGCACGGCGTCGTGGACGTAGAGCCGCTCGATGGACAGGCACAGTTGCCCGGCGTTGGTGAAGCAGGCGCGCAGCGCGCCCTGGGCCGCCACGTCCAGGTCCGCGTCGTCGAGGACGATCATCGGGTTCTTGCCGCCGAGCTCCAGCGAGCAGCCGATCAGCCGCTTGGCCGCCGCTTCGGCGATCTTCCGGCCGCCGCGGGTGGAGCCGGTGAACGCCACGTAGTCGGCGTCCTCGATCAGCGCGTCACCGATCTCGGCGGGGTCGCCGAGCACGACCTGCCAGATCTCGCGGGGCATCCCGAGGGAGACCAGCAGGTCGATCGTCCACAGCGTGGACAGGGCGGTCTGGGTGTCGGGCTTGTGGACCACGGCGTTACCCGCGAGCAGGGCCGGGACGACGTCGGTGACGCCGAGCGACAGCGGGTAGTTCCACGGGGAGATCAGGGCCACGGCTCCCTTGGGCCGGCGCGCCTCGACCGTCTTCGTGGCGACGGGGAGGATGCCCGCGCGAGGCTTGGGCTCCAGGAGGCCGGGCGCCCGCCGCGCGTAGTAGAGCGCGCAGCCCGCGACGTCGAGGACCTCCTCGAAGGCGTGCCTGCGGGCCTTGCCCGTCTCCCACTGGACCAGATCGAGGATCTCCTCGCGACGGTCGAGGATGGCGTCGTGCAGGCGGAGGAAGGGCTTGGTCCGCTCACTCACGGGCAACGCGGCCCAGATCTCCTGCGCCTCCCGCGCCCCGGCGTAGGCGGCCCGGACGTCCCCGGCGGTGGAGACGGGCAGTTCGGCGAGAGGCTCGCCGGTGAACGGCGCGATGATCTCCTGGGTCTTCCCGCTGGAGGTGACCTGCCGGACGATGCGTTCGATCATGCTCGGGTCAAGCGTCCGCGTTGCTCCAAGAGTGACAGCCATGACCGCAGGGTAATCGCGGGAGGCGATCCCTGGCTACTGATCGGTAGAGGGTTGAACCGGGCGTCGCCTCGATCCGTCGTAGGGGCATGAGGACATCGATCCGTACGGCCGGCGCCGTCACCCTCGCCGCCGCCCTGCTCGCCACGGCGTGCAGTTCGACGGAGACTTCGCCGGAGGCAGGGCCCGGCGCGAGCCGTACGACGCCGGTCGAGCTGGGCGACATCAAACTGGTCTCCTACAGCGGTTGTGACGACATGCTGACCGGATTGCGGACGGAGACGGCGAAGAACGTCGGCCCCTGGGGCCTCGGCGGCCCGGTGATCATGTACGCGGAGGCCCTCTCGGCCGCGCGCGCGGACGCCGGCGCGGCCAAGGGCGTCGCGGGCGCGCCCGAGCACTCGACCACGAACGTGCACGAGGCCGGGGTCGACGAGCCGGACCTGGTGAAGACCGACGGCAACCGGGTGATCACCGTGAACCGCGGCGTGCTGCGGGTGGTGGACACCGCGACCAGGAAGGTCACCGGCACGCTCAGACTCGTGGACGCCGAGCAGGCCTGGGCCCCGGCCGACCTGTTGATCAGTGGAGACCGGGCGCTGGTGCTGTTCTCCGGCGGCGGGATCATCCCGTTCGGCGCGAGGGCCAAACGGGCCGCGAGCCCCGGACCGCGTTACGTCCTCGTCGACCTGTCCGGCCCGCCGAAGGTGCTCGGCTCGCTCACCCCGAACGGCGCTCACGTGGACGCCAGGATGGTCGGCTCGACGGTGCGGGTCGTGGTCCGCAGCCAGCCCGAGATCGACTTCTCGTTCCCCGACGCCGACCCCGGTCTCTCGGACGGCGACCGCACCCGGCTGAACAGGGACGTCGTGGCCAAGACCCCGGTCGAGGCGTGGCTGCCGAAGTTCGAGGTGACCGCCGCCGACGGCACGACCTCGAAGGGCTCGGTCAGGTGCGAGCAGATCAGCCACCCCGCGGAGTACACCGGGACGTCGATGCTGACCGTGCACAGCCTGGACCTGTCTCCGGGGGTCACGGGGATCTCCGAGACCGCGCCGATCGGCGTGGCGGCCGACGGTGACACGGTCTACGGCACCGGCAGCAGCCTGTACGTGACCAGCAACCCGCGCTGGTGGTGGCCCCGGCCGATCATCGACGACTCCGCGCCGGCGCCCACCCGGACACCCACCGAGACGGAGCCGCCCAGGGCGACCCCGGCGGCGCCGCAGTCCGAGCCGACGCCGACGGAGCCGTCGGTGACGCTCTCCCCCGGGCAGACCCCCCCGAGCGTCGAGCCCGCGACGGCGACTCCGACGCCGACCCCGGCGCCCCCGAGTTTCACGGCGGCTCCCAGTCCTGAGAACACCCCGGTCGAGCCTCCGGAGGAGACCGAGGTCCACCGGTTCGACATCACCGCGGCCGGCGCTCCCCGCTACGTCGCCTCGGGCAAGGTGCCGGGCCGGTTGCTCAACCAGTACTCCCTGTCGGAGTACGAGGGGAACCTGCGGGTCGCCACCACCTCGACCGCGGGGCGGAGCAGTTCCAGCGCCGTCTACGTGCTCAAGGCCGACACCCTGGGCAGGGTCGGGGAGGTCGGCGGCCTGGGTGAGGGCGAGCGGATCTACTCCGTCCGTTTCATCGGCCCCGTCGGCTACGTGGTGACGTTCAGGCAGGTCGACCCGCTCTACACCCTCGACCTGCGCGACCCGGCCGCCCCGAGGAAGACCGGCGAGCTGAAGATCACCGGCTACTCGGCCTATCTGCACCCGGCGGGCGAGGGACGGCTGATCGGCGTCGGCCAGGAGGCGAGCGAGGAGGGCCGCACCCTCGGCACCCAGGTCTCGCTGTTCGACGTCAGCGATCCGGCCAACCCGCGCCGCCTGTCGCAGATGTTCCAGAAGGACTCCGGCTCCGAGGCCGAATGGGACCCGCACGCCTTCCTGTACTGGGCCAAGACGGGCATGGCCGTCCTGCCGCTGAGCACCTGGACCGGCACCGAGCCGACCAACGGCGCGGCCCTGGTCCTCGACATCGGCGACTCCGCCATCACCAAGACGGGCACCGTCGTCCATCCCGCGCCCGCGCGCGCCGGCAACGCCGGCTTCGCCGCCTACGACCCGGGCATCCGCCGCTCGGTCGTCATCGGTGACAGCCTCTGGACGGTCTCCGATCTGGGTCTGAAGATCAGCGACATGAACGGCCTCGCCGACCAGGCGTGGATCCCCTTCTCCTGACCGTCCCGCTCCCGGCCTGGTCAGGGCCTCTCCCGACCCGATCGAGTACGGCTCGCGCCTCCGGCATCACCGCCGGGGGCGCGTCCTATTACACCGACATATCATCCTTTACAAGATCTTGTCATGGCTCTTGATCGATGTTACTTCTTGCGCACCGCATGTGATTCACGTGTGGCACGGCCGACGGCCATATCTACGCAGGAGGATCGGTGTCGACCAAGCCCTGGTTACGCCTCACCGTCATCGCAGCCGCGACCGCGGCGCTAGCCCTTCCCCTTCCGGGTATCGCGAACAGTGAACCCGGCGGGCAAGCCCCCAAGCCCCACGATTTTCAGGCCGAGATAGGCGCCAAACCGGATCTGGACAACCGCCGGGGCAGCGTCGCGCCACCGGCCTCACTGTCCCGGTCCACGAGCACCGCGACGATCCGGTGGAACACCCTCGGCACCCCGGCCGTCATCACCGACTCCGCACCGCTCGCCGAAGGGCTGGGCTCCGATCCCGAACAGGCCGCGCGGGCCTACCTCAAGGCGAACGAGAACCTCTTCGGGCTCTCCGGCGAAGCCGTGGACGGGCTGGAGAAGGTCGCGGTCAACCCCATCGGGGAGGGCCACGCCGTACTGCTCAGGCAGAGGTTCGGCGGTCTGCCGGCGGGCGTGGACGGGCAGGTCGCGATCGGCGTGAAGGACGGCAAGATCGTCCACGTCACCTCGACCCTGTCGCGTTCGACCGAGGCGCCCCCCGCCGCCGGGATCACCGAGCAGCAGGCGCTGGAGATCGCGGCCAGGGACGGCGGCATCGACCTGGCCACGGCGAGGACCAAGCAGGCCACCGCCGTCGCGGTGCCCGCACCGGACGGGACGCACAACGCCTTCCAGGTCGTCCTGATCGGCGGCTCGGAGGGCGAGGCCGCCGGCTACACCACCCACGTGGACGCGGTCAGCGGCGAGATCCTGACCCGCGAGAACCTCGTGGACCACGACTACGACCGTGACCGGGACCGCGATCACGGCAACGCCCCGGTGGGCCCGAGCTGGGAGGTCTTCCCGGCCAACCCGCCGGCCAACTACTCCTCCTCCGACACCCGCAAGACGTGGTGCCACGCCTCCGGCGCCCGCTGCGACTACGTGGTCGGCGGCGACCCCGCCACGGGCAAGGCCTGGGACGTGGACCACACCACGGGAGCCTCGACGACCACGAGCATCGGCAACTCCGCCAGGACCGTCGAGAACCGGGCCAGCGGCAGCTCCAACAGCGTCGGCACCCGCAGCAACGTGATCACGCCGAGCCGGAACTACGCCTACCCCTGGACCAACAAGTGGTACACGGCCAAGTGCGACCCGGCCACGTTCGACCAGCCGGGCGAGGCCGACCTCGAGGCCGCGATGGCGAACCTGCACGCCATGCACAACCGGATGCACGACTGGTCCTACCGGCTCGGCTTCACCGAGAACGCCTGGAACATGCAGAGCGACAACGGCGACCGGGGCGGCCTCGGCAACGACCCCGAGCGGGGCAACGCCCAGGCGGGCGCCCGGGTGCTCACCGTGCGAAACAACGCCAACCAGATCACCGGCCCCGACGGGGTCGCTCCGATCACCAACATGTACCTCTGGCAGCCGATGGCGGGCTCGTTCTACGCGCCGTGCGTGGACGGCGACTACGACATGTCGGTCATCGGGCATGAGTACACCCACGCGATCTCCGGTCGTATGATCGGCGGCCCGAACGCCGGATGGAGCGGCGCCCAGGCCGGCGCCATGAACGAGAGCACCTCCGACCTGTTCTCCATGGAGCAGCTCTACGAGTACGGCTTCCGCCCCGCGGGCGACACGCCCTACGTCACCGGCGGCTACGTCACCGGCGACAAGAAGGCGGGCATCCGCAACTACGACATGTCCAAGTCCCCGCTGAACTACAGCGACATCTCCTACGACATCGTCGGCACGCAGGTGCACGCGGACGGCGAGATCTGGTCGGCCACCCAGTTCGACGTGCGCAAGGCCTTCATCCAGCGGTACGGCGAGGGCAGCCCGTCCAAGCAGAAGGCGTGCGCCGACGGCCAGATCCCGGTGGACCAGTGCCCCGGAAACCGCCGCTGGGCGCAGGTCTCCTTCGACGCGCTGCTGCTGATGGCCTCCGGCGCGGTCAGCTACGTCGACCACCGCGACGCGCTGCTCGCGGCCGACGCCATCCGCTTCGGCGGCGCGAACCAGTCGATCATGTGGCGGGCGTTCGCCGAGCACGGTCTCGGCGCGGGCGCGGCGAGCCTGGGGGCGAACGACCCCGACCCGACCCCGAGCTTCGTCGACCCCAAGGGCAAGAACGGCAGCCTGCAGCTCAAGCCGCTGCTGGACGCCAAGGACGCGGCGCTCAAGCTCTACGTCGGCGACTACGAGGGCCGCGTCGTGCCGGTGGCCGACACCGACCCGGCGACCGACCTCGGCGACACCGTGGAGATGACCCCCGGCACCTACGACTTCGTGGTCACGGGCAACGGATTCGGTCACACCCGGACGAAGGCCACGGTGCTGCCCGGCCTGAAACTGCCGCTGCTGCTGCCCCTGGCGAAGAACCACGCCTCCGCCGCACTGGGTGCGACGGCGACCGGTGACGGCGTCAACCAGGCCATGCTGATCGACGAGACCGAGGCGACGAACTGGGCCTCGCTCACCGGACCGGTCAAGGGCAAGTCCGTCACCGTCGACCTGGCCGGAACCAGCCCGGTGGAGGTCCGCAGGGTCCAGGTCAGCGCCATGCTCCGGCCCCTCATCGGCGACGCTGCCGACCCCGGCGCCCAGAACCGCTTCAGCGCCCTGCGCGCCTTCGAGGTCCTGGCCTGCGACGCCGCCAAGAAGGACTGTTCATCCCCCGACTCCTACAAGCGGGTCTACACCAGCCCGTCCGACGCCTTCCAGACCAGCCTGCCGCGTCCTCGCGGCGCCGACCTGCTCATCGAGTCCTTCAAGATCCCGACCACCAAGGCGACCCACCTGACCCTGCGGGCCGTCTCCACCCAGTGCACCGGCAACCCGCTCTACGCCGGTGAGCAGGACAACGACCCCAACTCCGCCACCGACTGCTCCACCGCCAGCCCGGCCAGGGACCACCTGCGCGCCGCCGAGTTCCAGGCCTTCACCCGCTAGGTCCCCGTACGGCTCCGCCTGATTCTCCCGCGGCTCCCGCCTTCCCCGGCGGGAGCCGCATCCATGGGGCCCGCACGACGGAAGACCCGGGCGGGGCGGACCGCACGGACCCGAATCGGGTTCTGATCGGGCCCCGCGTCAGGCCTGATCGAGCCCCCGAGCCACCCCGGAGGTCCGATCAAGGTCCCGGACTACACGGGGGTCGAATCGGGGCCCGCCACCGGCACGATCTCGGGGGCTCCGAGGCGGATCGCGTCGGCCTCCTGGTCGGTGTCCTGCTCCTGGGAGAGCCGCTCGGCCTCGACGCGCTTCGTGTAGTACTTCACCTCGCTCTTGATCTGCTCGGCGTCCCATCCCAGCGGCCCGGCGAGCAACTCGGCGGTCTCCTCGACCACGTCCAGCCCCCGGTGGAAGGTCTCGATCGAGATGCGTGTGCGCCGGGTCAGGACGTCGTTCACGTGCCGGGCGCCCTCGTGGCTGGCCGCGTAGACGACCTCCGCCCTGAGGTAGTCGTCCGCCCCGGTCAGCGGCTTGCCGAGCGACGGATCCCGCTCGATCAACGCCAGGATCTCGTCGATCATCGACCCGTAGCGCTGGAGCAGGTGCTCGATCCTGGCCACGTGCAGCCCGGACGACTGGGCCAGCCTGTGCCGGGAGTTCCACAGGGCCTGATACCCCTCCGCCCCGGCCAGCGGGACCTGGTCCGTGCACGACGGCGGGACCCTCTGGTCCAGGCCGTGCGCCACGGCGTCCACCGCGTCCTTCGCCATGACCCGATACGTCGTGTACTTCCCGCCCGCCACCATGACCAGCCCCGGCACCGGATGGGCCACCACATGCTCGCGGGAGAGCTTGGACGTCTCCTCCGACTCCCCGGACAGCAGCGGGCGCAGCCCGGCGTAGACGCCCTCGACGTCCTCGCGGGTCAGCGGCACCGAGAGCACGGCGTTCACGTGGTCGAGCACGTAGTCGATGTCCGACCGGGACGCCGCCGGGTGCGCCCGGTCCAGCTCCCACTCGGTGTCGGTGGTCCCGATGATCCAGTGACGGCCCCACGGGATCACGAACAGCACCGACTTCTCGGTGCGCAGGATGATCCCGGTCATCGAGTGGATGCGGTCGCGCGGCACCACCAGGTGGACGCCCTTGGAGGCGCGGACGTGGATCTGCCCCCGCCCGCCGACCATCGCCTGGATGTCGTCGGTCCACACCCCGGTGGCGTTGACCACCTGACGGGCCCGTACGTCCAGCTCGCGCCCGGCCTCAAGATCCCGTACCCGGACGCCGGTGACCCGTTCCCCCTCGCGCAGGAACCCCACCACCTGCGCCCGCGAGGCGATGTTGGCCCCGTAGGTCGAGGCGGTCCGCAGCATGGTCACCACGTAACGGGCGTCGTCGACCTGGGCGTCCCAGTACTGCACCGCGCCGGAGAACGCCGTCCTCCGCAGCGAGGGCGCGATTCGCAGCGCCCTCTTGCGTGACAGGTGCCGGTGTCCGGGGACGCCCCGGGTGAACCCGAAGGAGAAGCCCAGCGTGTCGTACATCACCAGGCCGGCCCCGATGTACGGCCGCTCCCAGCCGACGTGCGTGAGCGGCATCAGGAACGGCACCGGCCGGACCAGGTGGGGGGCGATGCGCTGGAGCAGCAGGGACCGCTCCTGGAGCGCCTCCCTGACCAGGTCGAAGTTGAGCTGCTCCAGGTAGCGCAGACCGCCGTGGATGAGTTTGGACGACCTGGACGAGGTGCCGGAGGCGAAGTCGCGCGCCTCCAGCAGCCCGACGGTTAACCCGCGGGTCGCCGCGTCCAGCGCGACCCCCGCCCCGACGACCCCACCGCCGATCACCACGACGTCCAGTTCCTGAGCTGCCATCTGATTCAGTGCGGCGGTCCGTTCGGCAGGACCGAGCTGTGCGGTGCCCATTCGCGCCGTCATGCTGCATCCCCCTGGAGTACGGCTTGTCATCTTGCGTCGTGTATCTACCCCTCAACCATAGGCATCACTACCGACCGGTAGTGAACCCCGGGCAGGGATACGGGTCACATCCCGGTGAACGGCGGGAGACCTCCCGCGGGCCTCGCGAAGAAGGAGCCCGGCCTGGGGAATTCGACGACCACCGTCCCGGCGGAACCGGTGGAGGATGGTCCCATGAGCATCACACTCACCGACGCCCGCGTCGTGACCCCCCAGGGTGTCCACGGAGGCTGGCTCACCATCGAAGACGGCCGCATCACCCACATCGGCCAGGGCGCCGCCCCGGGACCGGGCCACAGCCTCGGCGGCCGGTACGTCGTGCCTGGCTTCGTCGACATCCACAGCCACGGCGGAGCCGGCGGTTCCTTCCCCTCGGGCGATCCGGACCAGGCGAGCGCCGTCGCCGCCCTGCACACCCTGCACGGCACCACCACGCTCATGGCCAGCCTGGTCACCGCGACCCTGGACGACCTGGCCAGGGCCACCGCCGCCCTGGCCGACCTGTGCGAGGACGGCCTGCTGGCCGGGATCCACTTCGAGGGCCCCTACATCTCCGGTGCCCGCTGCGGCGCGCACAACCCGGCACTGCTGCGGGAGCCGTCGGCACGGGAGCTCGGCGGGCTGCTCAAGGCCGGGCGCGGCCACGTGCGGATGCTCACCGTCGCCCCCGAGCTGCCCGGCGCGCTGGACACCATCCGGGAGGCGGTCGCGAACAACGTGATCGCCGCGCTCGGGCACAGCGACGCCACCTACGAGCAGACCCTCACGGGCATCGACGCGGGCGGCAGCGTCGCGACCCACCTCTACAACGCGATGCCGCCGCTGCACCATCGCGACCCGGGACCGATCGCCGCGCTGCTGGAGGACGAGCGCGTCACGGTCGAACTGATCAACGACGGCGTGCACGCGCACCCGGCGATGGTGCGCCTGGCCTACGACGTCGCGGGCCCCGGCCGCACCGCGCTGATCACCGACGCGATGGCGGCCGCGGGGGCGGGTGACGGCGTCTACGGGCTCGGCACGATGAAGGTCAACGTCGTCGGCGGCGTGGCACGGCTGGCCGAGGGCGGCTCCATCGCGGGCAGCACCCTGACCATGGACGTCGCGTTCCGGCGCGCCGTCCAGGAGGTCGGCCTGTCCCTGAGCGAGGCGGCCGAGATCGCCTCGCTCACCCCCGCGCGGGTGCTCGGCCTCGCCGACCGCCTGGGCTCGGTCTCGGTCGGCAAGCAGGCCGACCTCGTGGTGCTCACCGAGGAGCTGCGGGTCGCCGGGGTCATGCGGCAGGGGGCCTGGATCACCGAGCCCCGGTAGACCGTACGGGCGAGACTCCGGCCGTCAGGAGGGCAAGGCCGGTGACGTCTGGCCATCACCGGCCAAAGTAGTCTTTCCTTGTCCATCGGTGGACGTACGTATCCACCGGGTTCGGGGCACTTCGAGACCGCGCCGAAGACGACCTCGACGCGTGATCGGCCCTGGATACGGCACATGAGGCTCGAACACGACGCGTGAGGAAGGGACGGCGATGGCGGAGCCTGACCCGGGAGTGGTCCCGCAGGCGGTGCTGAGCCCGCTGACGAGAACGGCGATCTTCCTGGTGGTGACGGTCGACCCAGGTGGTGAGCCCGTCGCGAGGGATCTGCTGTCCGAGTTGTCGGCGTTGCAGCGCGCCATCGGTTTCCGGGCGCCGAACGGCGACCTGAGCTGTGTCGCCGGAATCGGGTCGCAGGCGTGGGACCGGCTGTTCGGCGGGCCACGCCCGGCCGAACTGCATCCTTTCCCCGAGCTGACCGGGGCCGTCCACCGCGCGGTGTCCACCCCCGGTGACCTGCTGTTCCACATCCGGGCCCAGCGACTGGACCTGTGCTTCGCGCTCGCGTCGCAGATCATGGAGCGCCTGCGCGGCGCGGTGACGGTCCGCGACGAGGTGCACGGATTCAAGTACTTCGACGTGCGCGACCTGCTGGGCTTCGTCGACGGGACCGAGAATCCGATCGGCCCGGCGGCCGGCGCGGCGGTCCTGGTCGGCGCCGAGGACCCGGAGTTCTCCGGCGGGAGCTACGTGATCGTTCAGAAGTACCTGCACGATCTGCAGACGTGGAACGCCCTGCCGGTCGAGGCCCAGGAAAGGGTGATCGGCCGTACGAAGCTGGACGACATCGAGCTGGACGACGCCGCCAAACCGGCCGACTCCCATGTCGCGCTGACCACGATCGTCGACCCCGACGGCACCGAGCGGCAGATCCTGCGGGACAACATGCCCTTCGGCACCGTCGGCAGCGGTGAGTTCGGCACGTACTTCATCGGCTACGCCCGTACCCCGTCGGTCACCGAGAGGATGCTGGAGCGGATGTTCCTCGGCGATCCCTCGGCGAGCCATGATCGGATCCTGGACTTCTCCACCCCCGTGACCGGCACCCTGTTCTTCGTCCCGAGTGTCGACTTCCTCGACGACCTGCCCGATCCGCCCGGCATCACCGCTGAGACCGGGGTCCACGCCGAGGACGAGGCAGGCACGACATCCGAGGTCCGGGAGCTGTCCGAGGGTTCCCTGGGCATCGGCGACCTGAAAGGGAGCACCGCCCGATGAACAACCTGCATCGCGAACTGGCACCGATCTCCGCGGCCGCGTGGGCCGATCTGGAGAACGAGGCCCGTCGCACCTTCGAGCGCCACGTGGCCGGCCGCCGCATCGTCGACGTCCCCACGCCGGGAGGCGTCCAGCTGTCCGCGGTCAGCACCGGGCACCTGGACGCCATCGACCTCCCCGCCGAGGGCGTCGTCGCCCACACGCGCCGCTCCCAGCCCATCGTCGAGTTGCGCGTGCCGTTCACCGTCGACCGGCAGCAGGTGGACGACGTCGAGCGCGGGGCCAAGGACGCGGACTGGCAGCCGGTCAAGGACGCCGCCCGCCAGATCGCCTTCGCCGAAGACCGCGCGATCTTCGAGGGGTACGCCGCGGCCGGCATCGCCGGCATCCGTGAGAGCTCCTCCAACCCGGCGATCGCGCTGCCGGCCGAGGTACGCGACTACCCCGACGCCGTCAGCCGTGCCGTGTCCGCGCTCCGGCTGGCGGGCGTCGGCGGGCCGTACACCCTGGCTCTCAGCGCCGACGCCTACACCGCCGTGAGCGAGACCTCCGATCACGGCTACCCGATCCACGAGCACATCGCCCGGCTGCTGGACGGTGAGATCATCTGGGCGCCCGCCATCGACGGGGCCTTCCTGCTGTCCACCCGCGGCGGCGACTTCGAACTGCGTCTCGGCCAGGATGTGTCGATCGGCTACCTGTCCCACGACGCGACCAGCATCCAGCTGTACTTCCAGGAAACGCTGACCTTCCTCGTGTACACCGGCGAGGCCGTGGTGACGCTCACGGCGCCGTCTCAGCCCACCGGCTGAACCCCCGGGCCAGGGCTCCGTATCGAGGTCGCGCCGAGGCCGTACCGGGGGTCGCCGCACCGTCCCGGCCCCCGGCCTGGCCGCGCCGAGGCCGTACCGAGGCCCGGCCCGCCGGTTGGGCCTCGCTGAAGCCCGCCGCTCCGCCCGGCCCGCCGGTTGGGACGGGCGGAGCCCGGCAGGGGCGGGCCGATCACCCCCGGCGGCGCCGCCCTCGACGGCCCCGCGGGCCGATCACGACCAGTTCCAGTGGACGCCGACCACGCCGGGTTCGAGCGTGTCGGCCACCATGTGGACGGCGTGGTGGGCGTTGAGCGCGAGCTCGTCCCGGTCGCGCTCGGGGGCACCGGGATCGTGGCGGGCGAAGCGGTGGACGCGGGCCGGAAGCGCGGTGGGGGCGAAGCTCACCCGGAGCACGTACTGGCCGGCGGGGAAGCGGAAGATCCGTTCGTACTTGACGGTCTCCACGCCGCTCGGGTCGGCCAGCTCGTAGCGGATCACCTGGGTGTCCCCCGTCTTGAGCTCCCGATCGAACAGCAACTCGGCCACCACCAGGGCGGTCGGCCCGTCGCGGCGGACCCGGCCGACCCTGCAGTCCTCAAGCGCGCGGATCCGCACGCGCTCCACGTCACATCCCAGGTCACCCCAGTAGATCATGATGTAGCGGTCGACGGCGTCCTCGTGCGCCCGCACCACCTGGAGCGTCTCGCGCCGGACGATGCTGCGGTCCTGTCCGGTCTGCACCGTCTCGTACATCCCGGCGATGTGCAGGCGCCGGTCGTCGGCCACCCCGTCCAGGTCCCTCAGCAGCGCCGACAGGGTCTGGGAGGACTCCATGATCGCGGGGTGCGGCGGGGCGCTCTGCGGCGGTTCCCCGACACCCCGGCCCCGGGGGCGGGGCGGGCCGAGGAGCGCCATGAGCGAGCGGGGCGGCAGGGCGAGTATCTCCTCCAGCGCGCGTACGGCACGCAGCGACTCGGGCCGCTCAGGACGGCGCAGTCCCTGCTGCCAGTAGCTCAGGCTCGTCATCCCGACCCGCAGGCCGCGTTCCTCCAAACGCTGGCGGAGCCTGCTCAGGGTCAGGCCACGCGCCTCCACCGCGACGCGGAGCGCGGCGTGAAAAGGGCCCTCGCCAAGGGCGATCTGGAGTTCTTGATCATCCGACACATGTGAATGTTCACAGATTTTCCCCTAAACGTCACTTCTGCCCCCGCTCGCAGCGCCCCTGACCGCGGCGCGGGCCCGTCTCCGGCCCGTCTCCGGCTCGTCTCCGGCTCGTCTCCGGCTCGGAGAACACCGAACGCCCGGCCCCACGGAAGGGACCGGGCGTTCGAAGGGGACGTCAGCCGACCTGCGGGGCCACGACGACCTCGACCCGCTGGAACTCCTTGAGGTCGGAGTATCCGGCGGTGGCCATCGTGCGCTTGAGCGCGCCCATCAGGTTCATCGAGCCGTCGGCCACGGAGGAGGGCCCGTGCAGGATCTGCTCCAGAGTGCCGACCGTGCCGAACCTGACCCGCTTGCCCCGGGGCAGTTCGGGATGCTGGGCCTCGGACCCCCAGTGGAAGCCGTGACCGGGGGCCTCGGTGGCCCTCGCCAGCGGCGAGCCGACCATGACCGCGTCCGCGCCCACGGCGATCGCCTTGGCGATGTCACCGGAGGTGCCCATGCCGCCGTCGGCGATGACGTGGACGTACCGGCCACCGGACTCGTCCATGTAGTCGCGGCGGGCCGCGGCCACGTCGGAGATCGCGGTGGCCATCGGCACCACCACGCCCAGCACCGTGCGGGTGGTGTGCGAGGCCCCGCCGCCGAAGCCGACGAGCACGCCCGCCGCGCCGGTCCGCATCAGGTGCAGCGCCGCGGTGTAGGTGGCGCAGCCTCCGACGATCACCGGAACGTCGAGTTCGTAGATGAACTGCTTGAGGTTCAGCGGCTCGGCCCTGCCGGAGACGTGCTCGGCGGAGACCGTGGTGCCGCGGATCACGAAGATGTCCACGCCCGCGTCGATGACGGCCTTGTGGTACTGGACCGTGCGCTGCGGGGACAGCCGGACGGCCGTGGCCACCCCGGCGGCGCGGATCTCCTCGATGCGCCGGCCGATCAGCTCTTCCTTGATCGGCGCGTTGTAGATCTCCTGCAGCCGCTTCGTGGCGGCCTCGCCGTCGAGCTCCGACACCTCCGCCAGCAGCGGCGTCGGGTCCTCGTAGCGGGTCCACAGACCTTCGAGGTCCAGCACGGCGAGACCGCCGAGCCGCCCGACCTCGATCGCGGTCTTCGGCGAGACCACGCTGTCCATGGGGCTCACCACCACGGGCAGTTCGAACCGGTAGGCGTCGATCTGCCAGGAGATCGAGACCTCCTCCGGATCACGGGTACGACGGGACGGGACGATGCCGATCTCGTCGAGCGCGTAGGCACGACGGCCGTTCTTGCCGCGCCCGATCTCCACCTGAGTCATATGTCTGTCTTTCCTTCATGCGTGTACGGGTGCTCACGCCAGATGGGCGCGGGCCGTACAGTGCAGCTGTGGCTCGCCTGCTCGCCGAGCCCGGCGCGGATCCCCGTTCTTGGGAACTTTAGCGACCGTGGTAGTTCGGAGCCTCGACCGTCATCTGGATGTCGTGCGGGTGGCTCTCCTTGAGACCCGCCGAAGTGATCGGCATGAGCTCGCATTTACTGTGCATCTCCGAGACCGTGCGGCATCCGGAGTACCACATGCCCTGGCGCAGGCCGCCGATGAGCTGGTGGGCCACCGCGGCGATCGGGCCGCGGTAGGGAACCTGGCCCTCGATGCCCTCGGGGATGAACTTGTCCTCGCCGCCGACGTCGGCCTGGGCGTAGCGGTCCTTGCTGAAGGAGGTGCCGCCGCGCTCGCGGTTGCGGACCGCGCCGAGCGAGCCCATCCCCCGGTAGGACTTGAACTGCTTGCCGTTGATGAAGATCAGCTCACCCGGCGACTCCTCGCAGCCCGCGAGGAGCGACCCCAGCATGACCGTGTCGGCCCCGGCCGCGATGGCCTTGACGATGTCGCCCGAGTATTGGAGGCCGCCGTCGCCGATCACCGGCACCCCGGCGGGACCGGCGGCCAGGGAGGCCTCGTGGATCGCCGTCACCTGCGGGGCGCCGACGCCGGCGACCACGCGGGTGGTGCAGATGGAGCCCGGCCCGACCCCGACCTTGACCGCGTCGACCCCGGCGTCGACCAGCATCTGGGCGCCGGCGCGGGTGGCGATGTTGCCGCCGATCACCTCGACCCGGCTGTTGGCCTTGATCTTGGCGATCATGTCGGCGAGGCCCTTGGAGTGACCGTGTGCGACGTCCACGATGATCGCGTCGACGCCGGCCTCGACCAGGGCCATCGCCCGCTTCTCCGCGTCATCCCCGATGCCGATGGCCGCCCCCACGACGAGCCGGCCATCGGCGTCCTTGGTGGCGAGCGGATACTGCTCGCTCTTGGTGAAGTCCTTGACGGTGATGAGCCCGCGGAGCCGCCCGTCGGCGTCGATCAACGGGAGCTTCTCGATCTTGTTCTGCCTGAGCAGCTCGTACGCGCCGTCCCTGGAGACGCCGACCGGCGCGGTGACCAGCGGCATCTGGGTCATGACCTCGCGCACGGAACGACCGTGGTCGGTCTCGAAGCGCATGTCGCGGTTGGTGACGATGCCGACGAGCACGCCGGTCGCGTCGGTCACCGGGACACCGGAGATCCGGTAGGTCGCGCAGAGCCGCTCGACGTCGGCGAGGGTGTCGTCCGGCGAGCAGGTGACCGGGTTGGTGACCATCCCGGCCTCGGAGCGCTTGACGAGGTCGGCCTGCTGGGCCTGGTCCTCGATGGAGAGGTTCCGGTGCAGGATGCCGATGCCGCCCTGACGGGCCATCGCCACCGCCATCCGGGCCTCGGTCACGGTGTCCATCGCGGCGGAGACCAGCGGAATCCGAAGAGTGATCCCGCGCGACAGCCGAGTGGTGGTGTCGGCCTCACCCGGCTGCAGATCCGAGTAGGCGGGCACCAGGAGCACATCGTCGAACGTGAGCCCCGGCTCGGTGAACTTGGCCATCTGCAAACCTCCTGCCACGGCGCTCTCATGATGGGGAAAGGCGCCGGCCCCCGGGTCACAGTTTAGAGTCTGCGGCCAAACCTGCGGGACACCCCCGGGGAAAGACGGGAGACCGAGCGGTCGGTGACCCGCTCGGCCCCCCGCATCACCGGCACCGGCACGAGAACGCCTGGCATGCCACCGGACCCCCCTCCGCGTCCGGATGGCGGCGCACCCGCATCCGGTGCCGACGCTGCGTCAAGCCTGCGTCACGATCGGTTCCCCCCGCAACGTACATCCGTGCAATTGCACAAAGTTGCACACCCCGACGCACCAGGTAGGGGCAACGCCCGGACAAGGACGATTCGTCGGGTTATCCTCGCCAGACCCCGTGTCATTTCAGGAGCCCCTCGCCGATGCGTACTGACACATCTGCACCACCAGACCCGCTGGAGACCCTGGGTCTCACCCCTGCCCAGACGACGCTCTACAACGCGGTGCTGCGCCTGCATCGCGCCACCTGCGCCGAGCTCGCGGAGGCCACCAACGACTCCCCGGAGCCGCTCGGCCGCGAGCTGGCCATCCTCGTGAGGCTCGGCGTGGTCGACGAGCAGGGCGGGGAGTATCTCGCCCGGCACCCCGCCACGGCCCTCGGCCACCTGGTGGCCGAGCGACTGGACCGGCTGGCCGCGGAGAGCCGCAGGATCGACACCGTGCTCGGGTCGATCCGCGGGTTCATCCACCAGTACGACGCCGGGCGCGACTATCAGGCGGGCCAGTTCCCCGTGACCCTGGTCGGCGGGGCCGACGAGCTCTACGAGAGCGTGATCGGCATGGCGGTCCAGGCACCGCCGCTGGAGCTGCTGTCGGCGATCCCCGACCAGCGGACGGTGAACGACTTCGCGCACCGCTACGCCGACCAGTGGATCGCGGCCCAGCGCACCGACCTGCTCTCCTCCCGGTTCATCATCCCGGTCCACACGCTGGAGATACCGGGCCTGCGCGACAAGCTGGACCAGTTCGAGCGGGCGGGGGCCCAGGTCCGCACCCTCGACGTGGTGCCGAGCTGGTTCCTCGTCGCGGGAGCCGACGCCGCGGGCATGCCCGCCCAGTGGGGCGGCACGCTCGCGGAGAACGCCTACAACTTCCACCTGGTCAGAGCGGCCGTCGTGGTGGCCGCGCTGCGCTCGTTCTTCGAGGAGCTGTGGGCCCGCGCGGCGCCGCTGCCGTGGACGCGCCGCGGCGACGGCGTGATCCGGGTGCTGCGGCTGGCCGGCCAGGGGGTCTCCGACGAGATGATCGCCCGGCAGCTCGGGGTCTCGGTCAGGACGGTGCGCTCCCGGTTCGCCGACGCCATGGCCGAGCTCGGCGTGCAGTCGCGTTTCCAGGCCGGGGTGGAGGCCTCGCGCCGCGGCTGGCTCGCCTAGTCCGCCCGGACGAGCCGGGACCCGCTCGCGGGCATCCGGTTCGTATGAGTTCCGGGCCTGTCTGTCACATCCAGGCCATAAGGTGGGATCGTGCTCGACGATGTCCCTCGCGACCCGTTCGCGGATGACCCCGACGACCCGGCGGCGGCGCTGGGTGAGCCTGACGATCCGGAGCCGCTGACCTCGGACGAGCGTGACGAGGCCATGACCGACCTCGCCGACGTGGAGGTCTTCCGATCCCTACTGGAGCCCCAGGGTGTGCTCGGCCTGGTCCTCGACTGTCCCGAGTGCGGCGAGCAGCACTACTTCAACTGGGAGCTGCTGCGCGGCAATCTGCGCCAGATGATCGAGAACGGCCAGCCGCAGGTGCACGAACCCGCCTACCAGCCCAACCCCACCGACTACGTGAGCTGGGAATACGCCCGTGGCTACGTCGACGGTGTGATCGACACCGAAGAACGCCGCTGATCGACGTCGTCGACCAGCGCCGACAGCAGGCCGATCACGGCATCCGAGGTGGGGACGGGCCTCCTGGCGGAGAGCGCCTCCAGGACGGCGTCGGCCTCGGCCACGGCCGGGTCCTCGTCCGGCCCGTATTTCCGAACCGGACGTCGCGGGTGAACCGTTGTCATGATCGCGCTCGCTCCGGGTCCTCGGCGGGCCTGCTCCGCGCTCCGGGTCCTCGCCCCCGACCACCACTCGACTGCTCCACGGTCAAGCTATCGACTCCAGCTCCGCCATCGCTCGCAGCCGGGCCAGCGCCCGGTGCTGGGCAACGCGAACCGCACCTGGTGACATACCCAGTACATTACCGGTCTCCTCGGCGGAAAGACCCGACACCACCCGGAGCATGAGCAGCTCGCGTTGATTGTCGGGGAGCCTGGAGAGCAGCCGGCGCGCGTGCTCGGCCTCGATGTAGCGCACCACGGTCTCCTCCGGCCCCGGACCCTCGTCGGGCCCGTCAGGAAGGTCCTGCGTGGGTACGGCGGAGCGTACGGAACTACGCAACGCGTCGGCCACCTTGTGGGACGCGATGCCGAAGACGAAGGACGCGAAGGGGCGTCCCATGTCCCGGTAGCGAGGCAGTGCGGACAGCACCGCGATACATACTTCCTGGGCCACGTCGTCCGCGATGTGATACTGACCGGAGACCCGGCCGAGACGACCACGGCAATAACGGACAACCATTGGCCTCAGCTGCGCGATCAGAGATTCGATCGCTGTGCGATCTCCCTGAACGGCGAGCCTCGTCAGATCTTTGAGATCATCCCTGTGGGCGGTCCCTTCAGATCTCGTCGCAAGCCTTACCCCATTTTTGGCGTCGGCGACGCATCCCTCGGTCACGTTAGGCATGATGCCCGCCCTGGTATGACCTGTCGTCATCGCAAACGGCTACGGATTGGTCACATTGAAGCGGCGATAACCGGTAGTAATCAATCGATCACAACAACGGCTTGAATTTATAACAATATTTCATTGGATTACCGAATAAGTCGACTATTTGTTAGAACGGTGTTTGGCCTTCCGCACATCACGCGATGACGCTCCGCAGGGCCTTTCGGTTTACCGCAAAACGCGAACGGCTCGCACCCCTCGGGGGGACGCGAGCCGTGCGGATCGATGAAGATCAGTGACCGTGGCCGTGACCGTGGCCGCCCGCGGCGGCGGCCGGAGCCTCCTCCTCGGGCTTGTCCACCACGAGCACCTCGGTCGTCAGCAGCATGCCGGCGATGGAGGCGGCGTTCTGGACGGCCGAGCGGGTGACCTTGACCGGGTCGATGACACCCTGCGCGATCAGGTCGCCGTACTCACCGGTCGCGGCGTTGAAGCCCTGACCGGCGGTCAGTTCGGCCACCTTGGTCGTCACGACGTAACCCTCGAGACCGGCGTTCTCGGCGATCCAGCGGGCCGGCTCGATGAGCGCCTTGCGGACGATGGAGACACCGGTCGCCTCGTCGCCGCTCAGGCCCAGGTCGTCCAGGATCTTGGAGACGTGGATGAGCGCGGAACCGCCGCCGGAGACGATGCCCTCCTCGATCGCCGCGCGGGTCGCGGAGATGGCGTCCTCGAGACGGTGCTTCTTCTCCTTGAGCTCCACCTCGGTGGCCGCGCCGACCTTGAGCACGCAGACGCCGCCGGAGAGCTTGGCGAGGCGCTCCTGGAGCTTCTCGCGGTCCCAGTCGGAGTCGGACTGCTCGATGGCGAGCTTGATCTCCTTGACGCGGTCGGCGATCGCCTGCGCGTCACCGACGCCGTCCACGATGGTGGTGGAGTCCTTGGTGATCACGATGCGGCGGGCGGTGCCGAGCACCTCGATGCCGACGTGCTCCAGCTTCAGGCCGATCTCCTCGCTGACGACCTGGCCACCGGTGAGGATGGCGATGTCCTGCAGCATGGCCTTGCGGCGGTCACCGAAGCCCGGAGCCTTGACGGCGACGGAGGTGAAGGTGCCACGGATCTTGTTCGTGACCAGGACCGCGAGAGCCTCGCCCTCGACGTCCTCGGCGATGACGAGCAGCGCCTTCTTGGACTGGGCGATCTTCTCCAGCAGCGGCAGGAACTCCGAGACGGAGGAGATCTTGCCCTGGGTGATCAGGATGTAGGGGTCCTCCAGGACCGCTTCCATGCGCTCCTGGTCGGTCACCATGTAAGGCGACAGGTAGCCCTTGTCGAACTGGAGACCCTCGGTGAACTCCAGCTCCAGGCCCATGCTGTTGGACTCTTCGACGGTGATGACACCGTCCTTGCCCACCTTGTCGAACGCCTCGGCGATCAGCTCGCCGATCTTGACGTCCTGCGCGGAGATCGTCGCGACGTGCGCGATCTCCTTCTTGTCCTCGACCGGGCGGGCGGACTCGATCAGCTTGTCGCTGACGGCCTTGGCCGCGAGGTCGATGCCGCGCTTGAGCGAGAGCGGCTGGGCGCCGGCCGCGACGTTGCGCAGACCCTCGCGGACCATCGCCTGGGCCAGAACGGTCGCGGTGGTGGTGCCGTCACCCGCGACGTCGTTGGTCTTGGTGGCGACTTCCTTGGCGAGCTGGGCGCCGAGGTTCTCGTACGGCGTCTCCAGCTCGACCTCGCGAGCGATGGTGACACCGTCGTTGGTGATGGTCGGCGCACCGAACTTCTTGTCGATGACGACGTTACGGCCACGCGGGCCGAGGGTCACCTTCACGGCGTCCGCAAGGGCGTTCACACCACGCTCAAGAGCGCGGCGTGCGTCCTCCTCGAACGACAGGGTCTTCGGCATAACATTCCCCTCTATAAGTACGTCGGCGCATCAAAGCCCCGGGCGCTCACGCGACCCGGGGCTCGATACGTCACCTTTATGAAGCTGGAACTACTTCTCGATGACGGCGAGCACGTCGCGGGCGGAGAGCACCAGGTACTCCTCGCCGCTGTACTTCACCTCGGTGCCGCCGTACTTGCTGTAGAGGACCACGTCACCCACTTCGACATCGAGCGGAATCCGCTTCTCGCCCTTGTCGTCCCAGTTGCCGGGGCCCGCCGCGAGGACTTTGCCCTCTTGCGGCTTCTCCTTGGCGGTGTCTGGGATAACCAGACCGGAAGCGGTGGTCTGCTCTGCCTCAAGCGGCTGGACCACAATGCGGTCGCCGAGCGGCTTAACGGGAACCTTGGTGGCGGTCGTCACGTCGGACCTCCCCTTCAGATTTGAATGATCTAGAAGAGGCGACCAGCGGTCTGCCGTCGCGGGTGTCAGACCTGCCTCGTCGCATGTATCTGGCACTCTCACCGGGAGAGTGCCAATACGGAACAGTATGCAAGGAGGGCTTGACAGTCAACACGGGATGGCCCTTCTGCGCTTCACGCGAACGTCAAGCTCTACCTGCCCCCACCTCAAGCTACCGTTCCGGCCGGGCCGCATCCGCCCGGGAAGGTGATGAGACGTCGAGGAATACCCGACGGGCGCGGGGAAGCACGGCGGAAAAGCGGGCGCCGGTCCGGCCTGGCAGCCGAACCGGGGCGAAGGCCACGGCCCGGCCAGGCGGTAACGTCGGACGACGTGGACCTTGACGCATTCCGGGAGCTGCTGACGCCTCGCGGCCAGGAGGCCCTGACGGCCGCGGCCGAGACCGCCGGCGACGACCCGGTGGCGGCGGTGACCCGGCTCAGGAAGAGCTACGACGCGGGCCTGACCTCGGCGGCGCTCACGCAGGCCGGGCTCAGGAGGCGGGCGAGGGAGAAGTTCGGCTCCGACGCCGATCTCATGTACTTCACGCAGGCCGGCCTGGAACAGGCCACCCGCCGGGAGGTCGCCGACCACAGGACGCGCCGCGTCGCCCCCGGCTCCAGGGTCGCCGACGTCTGCTGCGGCATAGGCGGCGACCTCCTCGCGCTGGCCAGGGCCGGATGCGTCGTCGAGGCCGTGGACGCCGACCCGCTCACCGCGGCGGTCGCCCGGGCCAACGCCGAGGCCCTGGGATTCGGCGACCGGGTCTCCGTCCGCACGGCGGACGCCTCCTCCCTCGACCCGGCGGCGTTCGACGTCCTGTTCGCCGACCCCGCCCGCCGTACGGCCCGGGGCAGGACCTTCGACCCGATGGGCTACTCGCCCCCGTGGCCCGACGTGCTGGAGATGGTGGCGAAGGCCACGTCGGCCTGCCTCAAGGTCGCCCCCGGGATCCCCTACGAGTTCGTTCCCGCCGGGGCGGAGGCCGAGTGGGTCTCCTACAAGGGGGACGTCAAGGAGGCCGTGATCTGGTGCGGCGCCCTCGCGGGCGAGACCGATCGCAGGGCCACGATCCTGCCGTCGGGCGACACGATGACGCCCGACCCCCACCTGGGCCAGGCGGAGGTCGGCCCCGTCGGCCGTTACATCTACGAGCCGGACGGCGCGGCGATCCGGGCCCATCTGGTCGCGGAGATCGCCGCGACGGTCGAGGGGCGCCTGCTCGACCCGCACATCGCCTACATCACCGGGGACGTCGCGGCACGGACCCCGTGGGCGTCGCGGTACGAGGTCCACGAGACGCTGCCGTTCTCGCTCAAGCGGCTGCGGGCGGCGCTCCGCGAGCGCGGGGTCGGCAATGTGACGATCAAGAAGCGCGGCTCGGCGGTCGATGTCGACAGATTGAGGAAAGACCTGCGACTTTCGGGGGATAAATCGGCGGTGGTCATTCTTACCCGAATCATCGACAGGCCGTTCGCCTTCATCTGCAATCCCGGCTGACCAGCCGAAACGGCGAATATGGACAATTCATTGACAATTACGATCTTTTAAATTCGACCCCGTTAAACCTTGATCAAGAGGCTAAGGTTGCCGGGCGAGAGTTCACTCTCTCGTGTGCGGTTTGACCGCGTTGAACAGCGAAATGAACCAATCCCACCGCGCGGCTGACCGTCGGCGAGTGAAGGAGCTTTCGGTGGATCACTCCGACCACACCCTGCTCCAGGCAGGCGGCCAGACTGCTATCTCCGACCGGATGCGCGAGCTCCTCGCCCGCGCGGCACAGGATCACGTCTACGAGCAGCGGACCCAGGGCGCGGTGCTGGACGAGATCCGCCAGCGCCTCGAAGGCATGGAGTGGTTGCTGCGGGAGGTCAGGGAGCGTGAGCTCGGCGGGCTGAGCGGCACGCTGGAGTCCGTCCACGGCCGCCTCGACGACATCTCCGTCCGCCCGCCGGCCTGGGCGGAGGGCCTGGCCCAGCACGTCGAGGCGGTCCGCGACCACGTGGACGCCGTGGGCGAGCGCGTCGGCTCCCTCGGCCAGCAGGTCGACTCCGTCCGCGACCGGGTCACCCCCCTCGTCGAGCTGCCGAGCCTCTGGACCGACATCGGCACCGTCGGCGAGAGCGTGGACGAGGCGCTCACCCGCCTGCAGACCATCACGGACGCCGCCCAGGGCGCCGACGACCGGCTGAAGGAGCTGACCGAGAATTTCGGCCGTCTCCAGTCGCACATGGAGGTCGCGGCCCACCGGTTCACCCGCCTGGACCGGTCGCTGGCCGACCTCGTCCAGCGCGCCGGGCGTCTGGAGTCCGGGATCCTCGAACTTCCCGCGAACGTGCGGGAGGCCGTCGACGGCGCGGCCGACCGCCTGCTCGCCGCCGTCGAGGAGATGAACGGCAGGATCGACCTGCTCGCGCCCCGGATCGACGACCGGGCCGACGGCGTCGAGAGCCGCATCGCCCGGCTGGACGGCCGCCAGATCATCGTCGAGGGCCGTTTCGACACGATCGACGAGCGCCTCGACGACATCGAGGGCCGCGTCACCAGCCGGATCGAGGTGATCGACGCCCGGCTGTGCGCCCTGGACGGCCGCGCGGAGAAGACCGCCGAGCGTCTGGAGTGCGTGGACGAGCGCGTCGACAGGCTTCCCTTCACCCTCGACATCGACGGCGTGCACAAGAACGTCGGCGCGCTCCTCGACATCCAGACCGATGGTCAGGGCAGACGCTTCGACTCCCTGGACGAGCACGTCGCCCGCGCGGAGGCCGCCCTGGCCCCGCTGGCCGACATGCTCCGCGCCCAGCCCGACCGCGCCCAGCTCTCCGAGGCCCTCGGCGCGATCGTGGAGCCCGTCCGCACCGACCTCACCCGCCGGCTCGGCGCCCTTGAGGAGACCATGCTGGCCCTCGCCGAGGCACTCCTGCGCCCCACCCGCGCCGACAAAGACTGATCACCGGCGCACGTCCTCCGGCCGCCGGGCGGCGTGCCGCGCCTCCGTCCTCAGGTCGGACGACACGTCGCCGCCTCGGGACACAGGTTGTCCCGGACCGTCGCGAGCAGGGACGACAGCACGTCGATCTGCTCGGGCCCCAGCCCCTGGGTCATCCGCCGGTGGGCTTCCCTCATCACCCTGCGAATCTCCGGCCGTAGCGCGTCTCCCGCGGGCGTGATCTCCACGACGCTGATGCGCCGGTTGGTCGGGCAGGGACTGCGGCTGACGAACCCACTGCGTTCGAGGCGTTGCAGGCTCTTGGTCATCGTTGACACGTCGATGCCGAGGATCTTCGCCAGGGCGTTCTGCGACTTCGGGCCGTGCTCCGCGAGCGCGTTCACCACGCGTTCCTGACCCGGGTAGAGGTCGATCTCCGCGAGAAGAGCGGCGAGCAGCACGCGATGACCACGCGTCGTCTGGGCCATCAGGCAGCTCAGATCGTTGTCGTACTCCCCGCTCATCGTGACCGCATCGACGTGCTCGGCGAGCAGCGGCTCCGCCATATCAGGATCCTTCCGTCGCCCCGAGCCTACCGCTTGCATATTGGTCGGCCAAGTTGTAGAACTGACCATTGGTCGGCCAAGTTGGTCGGCCATGAAAGGAACCGGGACATGTCTTTCTCACCGTTCACGCTCGACGGACTCCAGCTCCCCAACCGTCTCGTGATGGCCCCCATGACCCGTTCACGGGCCTACGTCGACGGAATCCCCTCCTCCCTGACCGCTCTTTACTACGCCCAGCGGGCCTCCGCCGGCCTGATCATCACCGAGGGGATCCAGCCGAGCCAGGCCGGCAAGGGTTACATGAACACTCCGGGCCTGTACACCGACGAGCAGGTGGCCGGCTGGCGAGAGGTCACGGACGCCGTCCACGCGGCGGGCGGCCGGATCTTCGCCCAGCTCATGCACGCCGGCCGGATCGGCCACCCCGACAACACCGGCGGGATGCCGGTCGGGCCGTCCGCCGTACGGCCCTCGACGCAGATGTTCACGCCGAACGGCATGCAGGACATTCCGGTCCCCGTGGAGCTGTCCACCTCCGAGGTCGAGGCGACCGTTCAGGACTTCGCCGCCGCCGCCGTCCGCGCCGTCGACGCCGGCTTCGACGGGGTCGAGCTGCACGGCGCGAACGGCTACCTCATCCACCAGTTCCTGTCGCAGAACGCCAACCTGCGCGAGGACGGCTTCGGCGGATCCGTGGACGGCAGGATCAGGTTCGCCGTGGAGACCGCCCAGGCGGTCGCGAAGGCGATCGGCGCGTCCCGGGTGGGCATCAGGATCTCCCCCGGAAACGGCGCCGGAGACCTGGTCGAGGACGACCTGCACGAGGTCTACCCGGCGCTGGTCTCGGCACTGGCCGGACTCGACCTGGCCTATCTGCACCTCGTGGCGAGCTCCTCGGACGAGCTCAACGGGCGGATCCGCGCGCTCTGGCCGAACGCGCTCATCGTCAACGACTCCTCACTCGGCGATCCGGCCGCCACCGTGGCCCACTGGCTGGACCGCGGCGCCGACCTGGTCTCGCTGGGCAAGTCCTTCCTGGCCAACCCCGACCTGCCGATCCGCCTGCGCCTGGGCGCGACGCTCAACGAGGCCGACTTCACCACGGCCTTCGGCGGCGACCACCGCGGCTACACCGACTACCCGACGCTCGCCCTTCACTCCGCCTAGAGCGCGTGGGCGGCGGACACGCGTCCGCCCGCCCCCGCTCCGCTCGGGAACGGGGGCGGACGGACGGCGGTCAGACGTGGACGGTGGTGATCGGCAGGGAGGAGTCCGCCGGGATGTCCAGCCGGGACGGCGCGGCGCCGGCCGCCACGAGGTCGGAGCCCAGCGCGGCGACCATGGCCCCGTTGTCGGTGCACAGTCCCGGGCTGGGGACGCGGAGCCGTACGCCGGCCGCGTCGCAGCGTTCCTGGGCGAGGGCCCGCAGCCGGGAGTTGGCGGCCACGCCACCGCCGATCAGCAGGTCCTGGACGCCGTACTTCGCGCACGCCTGCAGGGCCTTGCGGGTCAGCACGTCGACGACCGCCTCCTGGAACGACGCCGCCACGTCGGGCACGTGGATCGACTCGCCGGACCGCTCCTTGGCCTCGACCCACCGTGCCACGGCGGTCTTCAGGCCGGAGAACGAGAAGTCGAGCGTCCCGTCGTCGCGCTTGCCACGGGGGAACGCGACGGCCGTGCCGGACCCCTCCTTGGCCGCCCGGTCGATGTAGGGACCGCCGGGGAACGGCAGGCCGAGCACGCGGGCCACCTTGTCGAACGCCTCACCCGCGGCGTCGTCCACCGTGGACCCCAGCGAGACGACGTCCTTGGCCACGTCGGGCACCAGCAGCAGGGACGAGTGCCCTCCCGAGACCAGCAGGGCGATGCACGGCTTGGGCAGGGCGCCGTGTTCGAGCTGGTCCACGGCCACGTGGGCGGCCAGGTGGTTGACGCCGTACAACGGCAGGCCCAGGCCCAGCGAGTACGCCTTGGCCGCGGCGACGCCGACGAGCAGCGCGCCGGACAGGCCGGGCCCCGCGGTCACCGCGATCGCGTCGATGTCGGTGAACCGCAGACCCGCGCGCTCCAGGGCCCGCTCGACGGTCGGCGTCATCGCCTCCAGGTGCGCCCTGGAGGCGACCTCGGGCACCACCCCGCCGAAGCGGGCGTGCTGCTCGACGCTGGACGCGATCGTGTTGGCCAGCAGGGTGTGTCCCCGGACGATGCCCACCCCTGTCTCGTCACAGGAGGTCTCGATGCCCAGGACCAGAGGTTCGTCACGCATTGAGGTCCTTCTTCATCATGATCGCGTCGGTGCCGTCCTCGTAGTAGCGGCGGCGCACGCCGATCTCCTCGAACCCGAAACCGCTGTACACCGCCTGCGCGCCCGGGTTGTCGGCGCGCACCTCCAGGAAGATCGACTGCGCGCCCCGCCGTACGGCCTCGGACAGCAGCTCGGTCAGCATGGCGCTGCCGATGCCGGTCCGCCGCCACCCGGACAGGACGGCGATGGTCTGCACGTCCGCCTGGTCCCCCGCCGCGAACAGCCCGGCGTAGCCGACGATCTCGTCGTCCACCAGGGCCACCACGTAGTGCCGCGTCCTGGGCTGATCGTTGAGTTCGCCGCGGAGCATGCCCTCGCTCCACGCGTCCGCGGGAAAGGTCTCCTGCTCGATCTTCATGACCGCGGGCAGGTCGTCCGCGGTCATCCGGCGCAGCACAGCGGTCACGAGGAGACCTTCTTGGGCGGCGAGGGCACCTTGGCGTCGGGGCGGCGCAGGTAGATCGGAAGCGGCAGGCTCAGCACGGGATGCGTGCCGCTCTCGACCACCTCCCGGACCCCCCGCTCGCCGAGCTGCTCGACGGCCAGCGCCGCCAGCGCGCCCGCGAAGGGATACTCCGGCGCGTCCAGCAGGCGGGCGGCGCCGACGATCTCGGCGTACAGCCGTGCGCCGGCGCCGACCAGCGGGATCTCCCCGGGCAACTCCCGGGGCGCGTCCACCGCGGGCCCGGACAACCGGGTCCGGAGGTCCTGGTAGTGGCCCCAGAACACCTCCTTGCGCCGGGCGTCGGTGGCCACCAGGAACGGCTCGGTCAGCCCGCTGCCGTAGGCGATGGCGTCGAGCGTGCACACGCCGTACGCCGGGACGCCCAGCGACGTCGCGAGGGCCTGGGCGGTCATCAGACCGACCCTCAGGCCGGTGTAGGGACCGGGCCCGGAGCCGGCGACGACGACGGTGACGTCGCGGAGCGAGGCTCCGGACTCCCGCAGGACCGTCTCGATCGTGGGCACGAGCAACTCACCGTGGCGACGTGCGTCAACCGTCGTCGACTCGGCGAGAACCCTCTCGCCGTCGTGCAGCGCTGCGGTGACGGCGGGGGTCGCGGTATCAAAAGCCAGGACCAGCACGAACAGTTAGCCTAGTCCGTTCTCCGACCTCCTCTTCGACGAGAACGCCGAACAGGCCTTCTTCCCGTCCCGCTTCCCGTCCCACGGGACACTCCCGCACCGCCCCTCACCTCCGATGCGGAGATCCCGGAGCGCCGGCCCGGATCCCGGCGGCGAGGCGGCGGGCCGTCTCAGGTTTTGACGAGGGTGGCGTAGACGATGAGGTTGTCCTCGTATTCGTGCCTGTCCCAGTCGAATTCGCCCCCGCAGGTGATCAGCCGGAGGCCGTCCTCAAGATAGACCTTGTCGGCGGGGAACTCGTTCTTGCTCACCCGCTCGACGGAGTCCACCCGGTACTGGGCGACCTTGCCGTCACTCCGCATGATCTTGATGGCCTGCCCCTCCCGCATGTCCTTGAGCTTGTAGAAGACCGCCGGGGCGGTCTTGGTGTCCACATGCCCGAGGATCACCGCGGGACCCTGGTCGCCGGGGACCACGCTGTCCTTGACCCAGCCCGCGGTCTGCGGCTTCTCGTACGGCGGAAGCTCGACCGCGCCGTTCGTCACGCCCAGCTTCATCAGGGGCGCCTTGATGCCCAGGGACGGGATGTCGATGCGGCTGGGCACGACCGCGACGCGAGGGGGCGGTTTCTCCTCACCGCCGCCCCTGTTGAACGCGACCAGCACGACACCGGTGATGACTCCGGCCAGGACGATCCGTGACCAGCGAGTGGGTTCTGCCATCGCGGCCTACGAGCGACGGCGACGTACGACCGCGACGCCGATGCCGCCCGCGAGTGCCGCTCCGAGCAGGAGGCCGCTCATACCGAGCGGCATGCTCGAGTCTTCGGGGCCGCCGGCCGCGGTGCCGCCACCGCCCGTCTCCGGCGCCCTGGTGCTGATGACGGTCCTGGTGGTGGTGGGCCTGGGCCTGGGGGTCGACGTGGTGGCCGCCACGATCCTGAGGCTGGCCTTGCCGGTGTCGTTGGTCCCCTCGCACCTGGCGTTGATCTCGTAGATGCCCACCTCGGTGCCGGCCGCGACCGTGGCCTGTCCGCGGACCCACGGCCGCGGGGTGGGCGTGGCGGTGGCCGAGGGATCGGGGGTGGGCGTCGCCAGGATCGGATCGAGGGCGACCGGGCTGAAAATCTTGGAGGAGGCGGTGCCCCGATGCTCGGGTCCCCCCTGGGGGATCGGGCAGTTCGCCAGCACCCACACCTTGTCTCCGGCCCTGGCGCGGGCCGGTTGCAGCTGAACCTCGATGTCCTGCCTGCTGATCCCCGTCGGCGTGGGCGTGCCCGTGGGGCTCCCCGAGTTCGCCTCGGCCGTGCATCCGACCATCCCGAAAAGGCTGATGGCTCCCAGAACCGCGACACGCTTGACCCTTGGCACCGTCGAACTCCACTTCGCACTCCGGCCGACGACCCTCGCCCGGCACGATTTCCCACCTCTTACCCATTAAACATGGGCAAACCCGCCATAGTCGATCTTCGACCTGGATGATCTATACCAAGATGGGAAGTAGTGCCAGCGTGCCAGGATTCCCTTTCCCGCGGGGGCGAATCAGATTCCTACGGGGGCGAATCAGACGACACCCTCCCAGCGCGCGCCTATCCCGCGAAGCCGTACGGTCCGGGTCTCATCGGCCTCGTCCGACTCGCCGCGGTCGATGAAGATCTCCAGCCGGTCGTCGGCGAGCCCCTCCACCAGCCCCTCGCCCCACTCCACGACCGTCACCGACTCCTCCAGCGAGGCGTCCAGGTCGAGGTCGTCGACCTCCAGGTCGCCGCCGAGCCGGTAGGCGTCCGCGTGCACCAGCGCCGGTCCGTCGGAGAGCGAGGGATGCACCCGGGCGATGACAAAGGTCGGCGAGGTGATCGGGCCCCGCACCTTGAGCCCGTCGGCGATCCCCTGGACCAGAGTCGTCTTGCCGGCACCGAGCGGCCCCGACAGTATCGCCAGGTCACCGGGACGCAGGAGAGCGGCGAGTTCCGCTCCCAGCTCCCGCATCTCCTCCGCGGTCGCCACGACTCTCACGATTGCGTCACTCCCGTCGATCCGACCCGTCCGGGTCATCCGTACTGTCCGCGCCGCCTGTGCCGCTTGCGTCATCCGTGTCGCCCGCGTCGTCCGCGCTGTCGGCGGTCACCCGCTTGAGCAGGTCACGCAGCGCGTCGTTGACGACGGTCGGCCGCTCCAGCTGGACCAGGTGCGAGCTGTTGGGGATCTCGGCGAACTGGGCCCGGGGCAGCGCCGCCGCCATCGCCTTGCTGTGTTCGACGGGCGTCAGCCAATCCTTGTCACCGACCATGATGGAGGTCGGCACGTCGTTCAGGACGTTCAGGGCGTTCAGTTTGTCGTGCGACATCAGCGCCGGGTAGAACTCGGCGATCACCTCGAACGGGGTGGAGCGGATCATCGACTCCGCGAAGTCCACCACCGTGGGGCTGACGTTCTTGGAGTCGCCGAAGCCCAGGTGGCGCAGAGCGAGGAAGGCCACGTCGTTTCCCACCTGGCGGCTCCTGTCGACCAGCGTGCCACCCCGGCTGAGTATCGACACCGTGCCGGGCGTGATCTTGTGCACCGCCTTGGACAGCAGCGCGGGCAGGCCCAGGGAGACCTCGGCCAGCTTGCCGGAGGAGGTGGAGATCAGCGCGACCCCCTTGACCCGGTCGCGGAACAGCTCGGGGTGCCGATCCGCCAGCGCCATGATCGTCATACCGCCCATGGAGTGCCCGACCAGCACGCACGGGCCGGGAACCAGCGCCTTGATCACCTCGGCGAGGTCGTCACCGAGGCGGTCGATCGTGCAGTCGCCGTCCATGGTGCGCGGCGAACGCCCGTGAGAACGCTGGTCCCACAGGACCAGGCGGTAGGAGTCGCACAGGTCGCGCCGCTGGTAGTGCCAGGAGTCGAGGTTGAGTGTGTAGCCGTGACAGAACACCACGGTCAGCGGGGCCTCCTGCAGGCCGTCCACCTCCGCGTAGAGCTCCACGCCGTCGGAGGTGGCGACCATGACGGGGCTCCCGCGCAACTCGCCCAGCGGCTCGCTCGACTCCAGATCGGGACGGAGCCTGATACGGCCGACGGCGTAGCGCTTGGCGAAGGCCGCGGCGGCCACGCCCGCGGACGCGACACCGACGATCGCGCCCGCGATGCCGACCTTGCGCCGTGTGACAACACTCATGCGACTCCCTGAAATGCCTCTCATCGGTAAACGCGTGGAACCCGCGAACCGATCCTGGTCACGATCTCATGTGTGATCGTGCCCAGGGAATCCGCCCACTCCTGAGCGGTCGGCTCACCCTGCGAGCCGTCGCCGAACAGGATCACCTCGTCACCCTCGGACAGCGGATCGTCTCCCACATCGATCATGAACTGGTCCATGCATACCCGTCCGGCGATCCGCCGTCGCCGGCCCGCCGCCAGCACCTCCAGCCGGTTGGTGGCGTGCCGCAGGATGCCGTCCGCGTAGCCGAGGGGGACCAGGCCGAGCGTGGTCTCCCGGTCCGTGACGTACAGGTGCCCGTAGGACACCCCGGAATCCGCGGGCACCCGCTTGGCCAGGGCTATCCGGGCCACCAGGGTCATCGCGGGGCGCAGCCCGAAGTCCCCCAGCTCGGGCACGGGGCTCAGGCCGAAGACCGCGATGCCCGGCCGTACCATGTCGTAGCGCGCCTGCGGCAGGGTCAGCGTCGCCGCCGAGTTGGCGATGTGCTTGACGACGTGAGAGCCCCTGACGCCCGCCTTGTCGGCCATGGCCAGGGCCTCGTCGAAGGCGGCGAGCTGGAGCGCGATGGAGGGATCTCCCGGCATGTCGGCGCAGGCGAAGTGCGACCAGAGACCGACGATCTCGATCGTGCCCTCGGCCTGCTCGGCCAGCGCCCGGTCCAGCAGCGCGGGCCACTCCGCGAGCGCCGCGCCGCCACGCGACATGCCGGTGTCGACCTTCAGGTGCATCCTGGCGACCCTGCCCGCGCGACCGGCGGCTCCGGCGATCGCGTCCACCAGCCCGGGGGAGCCCGCCGACAGCTCCACGTCCTGCCGGACCGCCTCGTCCAGCGGCTCGTTCGGCGGGATGATCCACGACAGGATGGGCGCGGTGATCCCCGCGGCCCGCAGCTCCAGGGCCTCACGGACGTAGGCGGTGCCCAGGCGGTCGGCCCCGCCCGAAAGGCAGGCCCGCGCACCGGCGACCAACCCGTGCCCGTAGGCGTCGGCCTTGACCGCTGCCATGGTCTCGGCGCCGGGAGCATGGCTCCTGAGCAGCGCGAGATTGTCCCGGATCGCGGAGAGGCTCACCCGAGCCTCGGCAGGAGTCGTTGGAACGCTCATCCTTCCAGTCTGGCAGGTCAGCCGTCGTCCTGGGGCCGATCCATGATCGCTCTCATCGCCCCGGGGACGGCGTCCACGACGTCCCCCGCGGAGAGCGGACCGCGCCGACCCGCGATTCCGTGGAGGTAGGCGGCGCAGGAGGCCGCGTCGTATCCGCCGAGCCCCGCGGCCAGGAGCGTACCGGTGAGCCCGGCCAGCACGTCGCCGGTGCCGCCGGTGGCCAGCCACGGGCTGCCGGTGGGGTTGACCCTGACCGGCCGGCCCTCCTCCGCGACCAGCGTGGTCGAGCCCTTGAGCAGCACGGTCACGCCCAGCTCCGCCGCCGCCCGCCGTACGTGCTCCAGTCCTCGCGCCTCGATCCGCTCGCGCGGCACGTCCAGCAGCCGCGACAGCTCGCCCGCGTGCGGAGTGATCAGCACGGGGGCGGTACGGCGGAGCAGCGTCCTGTCCTCGGCGACCAGCGTCAGCCCGTCGGCGTCCACGAGCACCGGGACGTCGCTCGCCAGCACCGAGCGGGCGATGGCGAGGGCGTCCTCATCCGTGCCGAGCCCGGGCCCGAGCACCCACGCCTGCACGCGGCCCGCCTCCTCGATCCCCTCCCCCGGCGCGAGGGTCGTGATCACGGTCTCGGGCCAGCGGGCCCGCACCTGCGCCACCGGCTCGGCGACACCCACGTAGCGGACCATGCCCGCCCCGGCCCGGATCGCCCCGCCCACGGCCAGCACCGCGGCCCCGGTGTAGCGCTCGCTCCCGGCCGCGATCCCGACGACGCCCCGGCGGTATTTGTCGGAGGCGGCCCCGGGGACGGGCAGCAGCGACGCCACGTCGTCGTCGGTCAGCGCGGACGCGTCGGGGTCCGGCAGATGGGGGCCCAGCCCGATGCCGACGAGCTCCGCCCGCCCCGCGTGCCGCGCGCCCGGGTCGACGAGCAGTCCTGTCTTCCACGCCCCGAACGTGACGGTGGCGTCCGCCACGACCGCGGCCCCGTCGACCCGCCCGCTGGACGCGTCCACCCCGCTCGGCACGTCCACCGCGACCACCTCGCAGGGCGCGTCGCTCGCGAGCCGGGCGAGGGTCGCGTACGGCTCGCGCAGGGGTCCGGTCCCGCCGATCCCGACCAGCCCGTCCACCACCAGGCGTGCCGCCCCGATGAGTTCGCGCGCCGCGGCGTCGTCGTGGAATTCCGAGGCGCGGCCACCCGCCCGGCGCAGAGCCTTCAGCCCCCCGGCGTGGACCCGCGATCCGGCGATGATCGCGTCCACCCTGGCTCCCCTGGACGCCAGGCGCGCTCCGGCGTAGAGGGCGTCGCCGCCGTTGTCGCCGCCGCCGACGAGCAGCACGACGCGGGAGCCGTACACCGCGCCGAGCATCCTGGCGCAGATCACGGCGAGCCCGGTGGCCGCCCGCTGCATGAGGGTGCCCTCGGGCACCGTCGCCATCAGTGCCGCCTCGGCCGCCCTGATCTGACCGGAGGTGTACGCGGTCCGCATTCCACCGAATCTAACCTTCGGCGATCACGTAGGCGATGGCGACGCCCCCGTCATGGGTCAGGGAAATATGCCAGCGGGTGACTCCCAGGGTCCGGGCGACCTCCGCCACCCGGCCCGTCACCCGCAACTCCGGCCGCCCGTGCTCCCCGCTCAGCACCTCGGCGTCCAGGTGCCGCAGGCCGGGCGGTGCGCCCAGCGCCTTGGCCACGGCCTCCTTGGCCGCGAACCTCGCCGCCAGGGAGGCCGTCGCCAGCACGCCCTCGGCTTGGGTGAACAACCGCGCCCTCAGCGCGGGCGTCCGCGTCAGAGTCGCCTCGAACCTGGCCACGTCCACGACGTCGACGCCGATTCCAACGATCATTCGCCTAGGCTAGGCCGTTGTCCCGCCTGCGAGGCGAACGGTCCGAAGGGTCCGGCGGCGACCCGCCACGGCGGGACGGATTCATTTCGCGTTAACCGGCTCACACCCAAACGGCCATAGGGCATGAACTATCAATTAATCGGACAAAAGTGCAGTATAGTTCTTTTCCCACTTTCGGCCCTCACTAATCCATAGGAGTTATCCACAGGTTGTGGATTGTGGCCCGAATCCCCAGGCAGACCGGCCTAAAGCGACTATTTAGATCTTTCCATCCTATGATGTGATCTTGGTCACCTTATTCGCCTTCATGGCCGTCACGCTGACGGCGGCCGGGGCCCTTCGCTGGTCCGGCGAGGTCCGCCCGCACAGGATCACCGCCTTCTCCCGGCGGCAGGCGCTGATCGTCACTCCCGCCGCGGAGCCGGTCGTCCGCGACTATCTGCGGATCACCCGTATGTGGCGGTCGGCGGGGCTGGTGGCGGGGATCGCCTTTCCCACCGTGGGGACGGGCGGCTTCGGCTCCTTCGCGTTCGCCCCCTCCGACGTGGTCGCGGCCGTGCTCGCCACCCGGTCCCGTTCCGCCCACGTGCTGGCCACCGGTTGCGCGGTCGTCGCGCTCGACGGTCTCCTGCCGGACTCCTTCCCCTTGCCGGGCGGGGGTTCCCTTCCGGCCGGGCTCCTCGGGGCGGCGGTGGCGATCGCCGCCCTGATCGTGGGCACGCAACCGTGGGCGATCAATGTGACGACCGCCGCCCCTACTCCACCGTGACCGACTTGGCCAGGTTGCGGGGCTGGTCGACGTCGTGGCCCTTGGCGGCGGCCAGCTCGCAGGCGAAGACCTGGAGCGGCACCGTGGCGACCAGCGGCTGGAGCAGGGTCGGCACGGCCGGGATCCGGATCAGCGTGTCGGCGTAGGGCTCGACCGCGGTGTCGCCCTCCTCGGCGATGACGATGGTTCTCGCGCCCCGGGCCCGGATCTCCTGGATGTTCGAGACGATCTTGTCGTGGATCACGCGCTGGCCGACCGGGGACGGGACGACGACCACGACCGGGAGCCCCTTGTCGATCAGCGCGATCGGGCCGTGCTTGAGCTCGCCCGCCGCGAAACCCTCGGCGTGCATGTAGGCCAGTTCCTTGAGCTTCAACGCCCCCTCCAGCGCGACGGGGAACCCCACGTGCCTGCCGAGGAAGAGCACGCATCGCTCGGCGGCCAGCGACCTGGCCAGTGCGCGGACCGGCTCCACGGTCCCGAGCACCTCGCTCACCTTGGACGGCATCTCGGACAGCCGGGCCATGATCTGGGAGATCTCGTCACCGAACTTCATGCCCCGGACCTGGGCGAGGTAGAGCGCCACGAGATAGCAGGCGACGAGCTGGGTGAGGAAGGCCTTGGTGGAGGCGACCGCGATCTCCGGGCCCGCGTGGGTGTAGAGGACGGCGTCGGACTCGCGCGAGATCGTGGAGCCGTTCACGTTGCAGACGGCCAGCACCCGGGATCGCTGGTCGCGCGCGTGCCGTACGGCCATGAGCGTGTCCATGGTCTCGCCGGACTGGCTGATCACCAGGATCAGCGTGTCGCGGTTGAGAATCGGGTCCCGGTAACGGAACTCACTGGCCAGCTCGACCTCGCACGGCACCCCCGCCCAGTGTTCAATCGCATATTTCGCGATAAGTCCGGCGTGATAGGAGGTTCCGCACGCGACCACGATGATCTTCGTGATGTCCCGCAGCTCCTGGTCCGACAGCCGCATCTCGTCCAGCACCAGCAGGCCGTCCGGGCCGACCCTGCCCAGCAGCGTGTCCGCGACGGCCTGAGGCTGCTCGGCGATCTCCTTGAGCATGAAGTAGTCGTAGCCGCCCTTCTCTGCGGCCGAGGCGTCCCAGTTGACGCGGTAGTCCCTCGTCCCGGCGGGACGACCGTGGAAGTCGGTGATCGTGATCCCCGACGGCCGCAGCTCGACCACCTGGTCCTGTCCCAGCTCGACCGCCTCGCGCGTGTAGGCGATGAACGCCGCGACGTCCGACCCGAGGAAGTTCTCCCCCTCCCCCCGCCCGACCACCAGCGGCGAGTTCCTTCGCGCTCCCACCACCACCCCCGGCTCGTCCATCGAGACCGCGAGCAGTGTGAACGCCCCCTCCAGTCGCAGGCACACCCGGCGCATCGCCTCCGCCAGGCCGCCGACGGCGAACTCCTCCAGCAGGTGCGCCACCACCTCGGTGTCGGTCTCGGAGACGAGCTTGTGCCCCTCGCTCTCCAGCTCCGTCCTGAGCGCGGCGAAGTTCTCGATGATCCCGTTGTGGATGACCGCGATCCGCTCGTCGCAGTCGGTGTGCGGGTGGGCGTTGCGGTCGGTCGGCGCACCGTGGGTGGCCCACCGGGTGTGCCCGATCCCCGCCGTCGCCGGCGGGGAGGGCCGCGAGACCAGAATGGACCGCAGATTGGCCAGTTTCCCCGCCCGTTTCTCCACGATCAGGTCGCCGTCGTCTCCGACCAGGGCGATTCCCGCCGAGTCGTACCCGCGGTATTCCAACCGCCCGAGCCCCTCGACCGCGACCTCGACCGCCTGCCGGTGACCGGTATATCCCACTATTCCGCACATGGCCAACCCCCTTCACCTTGAGAGATCGGCCGCCGCGCCTATGGAGAACCCCCGTGGGAGCTCAAGATTCCTGCCCGGCGCCGGGCAACGCCGTCCCCCCCGAAAGGCGCCGCCGGGCGATCAGTAGGCTTCCTGACTATGGCCAACGAGGTGGACACGGCGTCACCATACGTGCAGCTGAGCCGGGCGCAGTGGAGCGAGCTCCGCAAGAACACGCCGCTGACGCTCACCGCGGACGAACTCGAAGAACTGCGCGGCGTCGACGATCCGATAAACCTCGCCGAGGTCACCGACATCTACCTGCCGCTCACCCGGCTGCTGAACCTGCACTTCACCGGGGCCAGGGAGCGCAGCAGGGCGCTCAACACCTTCCTCGGGGCCAGCCAGCGGCCCGCGCCGTACATCCTGGGCATCGCGGGCAGCGTCGCGGTCGGCAAGTCCACCACCGCCCGGCTGCTCCACACCCTGCTGGCCCGCTGGCCGGAACATCCCCGGGTGGAGCTGATCACCACCGACAGCTTCCTCTACCCGAACAAGGTCCTCACCGAGAAGGACATCATGCACAGGAAGGGCTTTCCGGAGAGCTACGACCGGAGGGCCCTCGTCAGGTTCGTCGCCGACGTCAAGGCCGGGCTGCCCGAGGTCACGGCTCCGGTCTACAGCCACCTGGAGTACGACATCGTGCCCGGCGCGGCCCAGGTCGTGCACCGGCCCGACATCCTCATCGTCGAGGGCCTCAACGTCCTGCAGCCCGCCCCGCCCACCGCGCTCGCGGTCAACGACTACTTCGACTTCTCCATCTACGTGGACGCCAAGGTCGAGCACATCCGCAACTGGTACGTGGACCGCTTCCACAAGCTCCGGCGGACGGCCTTCGAGGACCCCAAGTCCTACTTCAAATACCTCGCCGAGCTGTCGGCCGAGGAGGCGACCACGTTCGCCGAGAACGTGTGGCGCGACATCAACGAGCGCAACCTCGTGGAGAACATCGTCCCCACCCGGGGCCGGGCCGGCCTGGTGCTGTACAAGGGCGCGGACCACTCGATCCAGCGTCTGAGACTCCGCCGCATCTGACGGCCGGACAGGGGCTTCAGGCCCCGCGACGCAGGCCCTAGGGTTGGGCTGTGCTGCATCTACGTGTGATCAGTCCGCCGGAACTGTCAGACGGGGTGCTGGAGGTGCTCGACGAGGCCGTCGGCGTCGTCAACCTCGTGGTGCTGCCCGGTGCGGCCCGCTCCCCCCGGGGCGACCTGATCCAGGTCGATGTCGCCCGGGAGGCCGCCAACGAGGTGATCGAGGCGCTCCGGTCTCTCGGCCTGTGCACGGAGGGCTCGATCTCGGTCGAAGAGGTCGACCTGTCGATCTCCGAGGCGGCCGATCGCGCCCAGGAGGCGGCGCCGGGCGACGGGGACGACGCCGTGATCTGGGCGGAGTTCTCCCAGCAGGCCGAGGACGACTCCAGGCTCACCTGGGCCTTTCTGGCGTTTCTCGCGATCGCCACGCAGCTCGCGGCGATCGGCGTGATCACCAACTCTCCGATCCTGATCGTCGGCGCGATGGTGCTCGGGCCGGAGTTCGGCGCGATCGCGGCTGTCTGCTTCGGTCTGCTGCGGCGCGACGGGCACCTGATCGGCCGTGCCCTGCGGGCGCTGGCCATCGGTTTCACGGTCGCCATCGCGCTCACCTTCGCCTGCGCCCTGGCCGCCCGCTGGCTCGGCTGGATCGACCCCTCCTCGTTGATCGACCATCGGGAGATCAATTTCATCGTAAAACCCGATAAATGGTCGTTCATTGTGGCATTGCTCGCCGGCGCGGCCGGGGTACTCTCGGTCACCGCGGGCAAGTCGTCGGCCCTGGTCGGCGTCTTCATCTCGGTGACCACGGTCCCGGCCGCCGGATACTTCGCGGTGGCCGGAGCGCTCGGCCGCTGGAGCGACATGGCGGGATCGTCGGCCCAGCTCGGAGTGAACATCGCGGGCATGATCATCTCCGGCACGGTGACGCTACTCGTCCAAAAGGCCTACTGGTCATCATTCGATATGCGACTTTCGGCGCGGCCGAGGCGCATATAGGGGTTACCCCTGTCTTTACGGATGAGGGGAGACTCATTCGTCTGACGGAGGAATTTACGACACGCGGTAGATAGTGTCCGAGCATGACTATCCTCGCCACCGAGGGACTAACCAGACGCTTCCCCCGAGTGACGGCGCTCGATCAGCTCACCCTGACCATCGGCTCCGGCGTGACAGGCCTGGTCGGTGCCAACGGTGCGGGCAAATCGACGCTGATCAAGATCTTGCTGGGTTTGCTCGAACCTTCCGGCGGAAGCGCCCAGGTGCTCGGCATGGACGTGACGACCAGGGGAGCCGAGATCCGCAGGGTCGTGGGTTACATGCCCGAACACGACTGCCTGCCACCCGACCTGTCCGCCACCGAGTTCACCGTGCACATGGCCCAGATGTCGGGTCTGACCCGCACCGCCGCCCGGGAACGCGCCGCCGACGTACTGCGCCACGTGGGACTCTACGAGGAGCGCTACCGCGCGATGGGCGGTTACTCCACCGGCATGAAACAGCGGGTCAAGCTGGCCCAGGCCCTGGTGCACGACCCGCGCCTGGTCCTCCTGGACGAGCCCACCAACGGCCTCGACCCACAGGGACGCGACGAGATGCTCGCGCTGATCCGCAGGATCGGCTCCGAGTTCGGCATCAGCGTGCTGGTCACCTCCCACCTGCTGGGCGAGCTGGAACGGGTCTGCGACCACGTCATCGTGATCGACGGCGGCAAGCTGCTGCGTTCCTCGGCCATCGGTGAGTTCACCCAGAACACCCAGACCGTCACGGTCGAGGTGGAGGACGGCCAGGACGCCCTGGCGGCCCGCCTCACCGAACTGGGCGAGACCGTCGCCTTCCACGGCCGCCTGCTCCTGGTCGACATCCGCGCGCCGGAGACCTTCGACACGCTCCGCGACGTGGTCTGCGAGCTCGACCTCGGTCTCATCCGCATGGAGCAGGGCCGCCAGCGCATCGAGGACGTCTTCCGGGAGCCCGTCAATGTCTGAGTCCACAGGTGTCATCCACGACATCGGATACCGCCACTACGAGGGGGTACGGCTCGGCCGCGGCCACGCCGTCCTCGCACTGACCGTGCACAGCCTGCGCGGGGTGTTCGGGCTCGGCCGTACGGCCCGCGCGAAGATCATCCCGTTCCTCCTCGTGGGCGTGATGATGGTGCCCGCGGTCGTCTCCATCGCGGTCATGGCGCTGGCCAAGCAGCAGGGAGGGGTGGCCTACACCGACTACGCGGTCATGATGCAGGCCGTACTCGCGATCTTCCTGGCCTCGCAGTCGCCGTACACGGTGGCGCCGGACCTGCGCTTCCGGGTGCTGCCGCTCTACATGTCGCGCCCGGTGACGATATGGGACTACATCATCGCGAAGCTCGCGGCGATGATGACGGCGATGTTCCTGCTTCTGGCCGTGCCGCTCACCGTGCTCTTCATCGGCGAACTGCTCGTCGACCTCCCCGGAGACCCGCTTACCGGCCGATACCTGATCAGCATGGCCGGAGCGGTCTTCTACGCGCTGCTGCTGTCCTGCCTCGGCGTGGCGATCGCCTCCTTCACCCCCCGGCGCGGGCTGGGCGTGGCCTCGGTCATCGCCTTCTACCTGCTCACCTCCGCCGTGTCCGCCGTGCTGTCCGCGACGCTGGAGTCGATGGGCAACGACACCGCCGCCCCATGGGCCAGGCTGATCGACCCGTTCCTCCTGGTGGACGCGGCCGTGCACGTCGGGATCTTCGGAGCCGCGCCCGCGCAGAGCGGCGTCTACTCGTCGGCCGCCCTCCCCGCGGTCGCGGCAGTGATCATGGTCGCGCTGATCGCCCTGTCCGTGACAGCCCTGATCCTGCGATACCGGAAGGCGGCCTCGCGATGAACATCGAACTGGCTCAGGTCTCCCGCTGGTACGGCAACGTGGTCGCCGTCAACGACATCACGATGACCATCGGCCCCGGCGTCACCGGCCTGCTCGGCCCCAACGGCGCGGGCAAGTCCACGCTGCTGCACATGATGGCCGGGTTCCTGGCCCCCTCCAGCGGCACCGTGACGCTGGACGGCACCCGGATCTGGCAGAACCACGAGATCTACCGCTCGATCGGCCTGGTCCCCGAGCGCGAGGCCGTCTACGGCTTCCTCACCGGCTGGCAGTTCGTCCTGTCCAGCGCCAAGCTCCACCGCCTCCCCAACCCCGACGACGCCGCCCGCAAGGCGCTCGCCCTGGTGGAGATGGAGAGCGCCAAGGACCGCAGGATCGAGACCTACTCCAAGGGCATGCGCCAGCGGGTCAAGGTGGCGGCGGCCCTCGTGCACGACCCGCAGGTCCTGCTGCTCGACGAGCCGTTCAACGGCATGGACCCCCGCCAGCGCCTGCACCTGATGGACCTCGTCCGCGACATGGGCACCGCGGGCAAGACCATCCTGTTCAGCTCGCACATCCTGGAGGAGGTGGAGCGGGTCGCCCAGCACATCGAGGTCCTGGTCTCCGGGCGCCACGCCGCCTCCGGCGACTTCCGCGAGATCCGCCGCCGGATGACCGACCGCCCGCACCTGTTCAGGGTCAGCTCCAGCGACGACCGCCGCCTGGCGACCGCCCTGATCGCCGATCCCTCCTCGGGCGCGGTCTCCCTGACCGAGGACGGCCTGGAGGTACAGGCCCTGGACTTCCGGCGGTTCACCCGGCTACTGCCCCAGGTCGCCAAGGACGCGGACGTGCGGATCTGGCGGATCTCCCCGGCCGACGAAGACCTGGAGAGCGTCTTCTCCTACCTGATCAACAGGAGCAGCTGACCATGAACGGTGTCATCGCTGGAATCTCCTACCGGGCGCTCCTCGGTCGCCGGCGGATCTGGCTGCTGGGCCTGCTGCCGCTGGTGCTGATCGGCCTGGCCCTCCTGCTGCGACTGCTCGGCGTCGCCGACGAGCGGAACGCGATCACGCTCATGCAGATCTTCGCCGTCAGCACCATGCTGCCGCTGCTGGGCCTGATCGCGGGAACCGGGGTGATCGCCCCCGAGATCGACGACGGCACGATCATCCATCTGCTGGCCAAGCCGATCTCCCGCCCGGTCATCGCCCAGACCAAGTTCCTGGTCGCCGCCTCGACGCTCGCGCTGTTCGCCGCCGTGCCGACCTTCATCGCGGCCTACCTGCTGGTCAACCTCGAATCCGGGATCGCGTACGGCTTCGCCCTGGGATCCTTCATCGGCGGCATCGCGTACGCGGCGGTGTTCATGCTGCTGGGCGTGCTGACGCGGCACGCGGTCACGATCGGCATCATCTACGCGCTCATCTGGGAGGGCGTGGTGGGCAACTTCGTCCCCGGCGCCCGGAGGTTCTCCATCCAGCAGTGGGCCCAGACGGTCGCCGACCAGCTGTCGTCCTCGCCGTTCCTCTCCACCGAGATCACGCTCAGCTTCGCCGTACCGGCACTCCTCATCGTGACCGTCGGCGCGGTCTTCTGGGCAGGACGGCGCCTGCGTGTCTTCTCCCTCACCGGCGACGAGTAGATCCCTCCCGCCACATGTGCGCCCCCTCAGCCGGGGGCGCACATGTGGCGTTCGGATAGGAAGCCGTTCCTGACCGAGTTACCGAAACAGGGTGACCGGTGTGGAGGTCGGCATCTGGACACTGGACGGCCGGCTCCGTTCCTACTCCTGAACGAAAAGCACGGCCCGCGCATCGGATGCGCAAGCCGTGCTCAGATGGTTCAGACGCAGGCCGTACGGACGGCGACGACCGCACGACCCCGTCCGCCGAGACTTCCACAGGAAGATCGTCGATGGTTCTCACCGGCGACGCTCCCGGCGGGAACGGTCAGGGCCGCGCCGAGTCCGCAGAGAGCGGCGGCACGCCGCGTGCCGGTGGAGGGGCGGATCACTGCCATGGCCTTCTCCTTCACGTTGCTCAGGTATCGGGTGAGTGGTGTGTCCGGTGGGACGTCGCCTGCGGCCGGGACTCCGGGGACGGTGGGTCAGAGGGCCGTCGTGACGTAGGTGAGCGTCGCCGAATATCTGCCGACCCGGATGAAGGGGATGTCGGCTTCGAAGTCGTTGCCGATGGCGTCTCCGTTGGGTGCGGACGGGCCCGGCTGGGTGTGGACGAGCACCGGCTCGGTGGCGGAAAGGGGCTGGAAGGCCGACGTGCCGCTCTCACGCACGCGCAGGTTCCCGATCGGGATGGTCGCGTCGTTGCCGGGCTCGTTCGAGGTGAGCTCGTCGGACCCCGCCTGCACGGTGACGGTGTAGCCGTCGAAACTGTTCGTGATGACCGTCATGGTCACGGCCTCGTTGCCTCTGACCGTCGAGTTCGGAGTGCCGCTCAGCGTGAAATCGCTGGTCAGGTCGACGAGGCTGATGCTGGTGGGCGTCACGGCGGTCTGGACGGAACAGCCGGGGTCGGTACCGCCGACGGGGCAGGTGCTGCCGACGGTCGCCGAGGTGACCTGGTTGTCGAGGATCGCGTCGCCGGCCTCCTCGTCACTGGTGAGAACGGTGAAGGTGACGACCGCGCTCGCTGCCACCGGCAGCGCCCCGGTCCAGCCGAGGATGCCGTCGGCGTAGGTGACGGTGCCGACGGTCGCGGTCGCGTCGCCCTCGTAGGTGGCGTCGTCGAGCACCCCGGCCAGCGAGTCGGAGAACGCGGCCGCGGCGTACGGGGACTCACCGGTGTTCGTGACCGTGATCGTGTACTGGACGACGGCTTCCGCCACCACGGTACCGCTGTTGTCCGCGGTCTTGGTGATGGTGAGGCCGGGGGTCAGGACGGTGACGGTCGTGGTGCAGCGAGGATCGGTTCCCCCCTCGGGACAGGTGGCTCCGGCGGTGGTGGAGCTGACGGTACTGGTCATGACCTTGTTCCCCGGAGGGGGATAGATGGTGGTGACCGAGTAGGTGATCGTCGCGGTGGCGCCGATGGCGAGGGCGCCTCCCCAGCTGAGGATGCCGTCGGCGTAGGTGACGGTGCCGACGGTGGCGGTCGCGTCGCCGGCGTAGGTCGCGTCGTCGAGCACCCCGGTCAGCGGCTCGGTGAACGCGGCGCCGAGGTAGTCGGTCTCGCCGGTGTTGACCAGGGTCACCGTGTAGTGGACGGCCGTCCCGGCGGCGACGACGCTGGAGTCGGCGGTCTGCGTGATCGTGAGTTGCGGCACCAGGACGCGCACGAGCGTCGCGCACGCCGGGTCGCTGCCGCCCACCGGGCAGGTGCTGCCCGGTGCGGTGGAGCTCACGCCGCTGGTCAGAACCTTGTCGCCGGGGTCGGGATCCTTCACCGTGATGGAGTAGGTGATCGCGGTGCTCGCACCGACCGCGAGGGATCCGACCCAGGTCAGTTTCGGCGCGGTGTAGTCGAAGACGCCGGTGGAGGCGCTCGCGTCCTCGTTGTAGACCGCGTCGGGGAGCAGCCCGTTGAGCGCGGCGACGACGGAGGCGCCGGCGTAGTCGGTCTGCCCGGTGTTGGTGAGCGTGATCGTGTAGCCGACCGTGCTTCCGGGGGTCGTGGTCGCCGTGTCGGCGGTCATGGCGATGCTCAGCGCGGGGATCAGGATGGTGACGGTCGCGCTGCAGGCCGGGGCGGTGCCGCCCACCGGGCAGGTGCTGCCCGGCGCGGACGAGGAGACGACGCTGGTCATGCTCGTGTCTCCGGTGTTGGGGTTGTTCGCCGTCACCGTGTAGGTGACGGTCGCGGTCGCCCCGACCGCCAGATCGCCGGTCCAGGTCAGGGTCTGACCGGCGAGGCCGACCGTGCCGGTCGTGGCGCTCGCGTTCCCGTTGTAGGTCGCCTCGTCCAGCACCTCGGCGAGAGAGTCCGCGACGCTCGCGCCGAGGTAGGGGGTCTGGCCGGTGTTGGCGATCGTGATCGTGAACCGTACGGTGCCGCCGGGGGTCGTGGTCACCCGGTCCGCGACGGTGGAGACGGCCAGTCCCGGAATGAGCACGGTCACCGTCGCGGTGCAGGCCGGCCCGGTGCCGCCCACCGGGCAGGTGCTGCCCGGCGCGGACGACGAGGCGACTCCGGTGAGAACCTTGTTACCGGAGTCCGGGTTTTTGACCGTCACCGTGTAGCCGATGGTAACCGCCGCGCCGACCGCGAGATCGCCGGTCCAGGTCAGGGTCTGACCGGCGACGGCGACCGTGCCCACCGTGGCGGTAACGTCCCCGTTGTAGGTGGCGTCGTCCAGTATCCCCGCCAGCGCGCCGGCGACGCTCGTCCCGGTGTACGGGGTCTGGCCGGTGTTCGTGGCCGTGATCGTGAAGCCGACCGTCGCACCCGGCGTGGTGGTGGTCGTGCCGGCCGTCTGGACGATCGTCAGGGCGGGGACGAGCACGATGACGAGCGTCGTGCACGCCGGGAAAGACCCGACGGACGGGCAGGTGCTGCCCAGCGTGTCGGAGAACGTCTTGTTGACGATCAGCTTGTCGCCGGGGTCGGGGTTACGCACGGTCACCGAGTAGGTGATCGTGGCGCTGGCGCCGATGGCGAGGTCACCGGTCCAGGTCAGATCGGGGCTGGTGAAGGTGACCGTGCCGCTCGTGGCGGTCGCGTCACCGTTGTAGACGGCGTCCGGGAGCACCGCGTCGAGCTGGTCGGTCACCGATGCTCCGGTGTAGGGGGTCTGGCCGGTGTTGGCGACGGTGATCGTGTAGGTGACGATGCCGCCGGGGGTGACCGTGGTCTTGTCGGCGCTCTTGGAGACGTCCAGGACGGGGGTCAGCACGCTCACCGTCGAGGTGCAGGCCGGGTCGGTGCCGCCGACGGGACAGTTGTTCCCCGGGGCGGCCGAGGTCATCACGGAGCTCAGGGTCTTGTTCCCGGGGTCGGGGTTGCGCACGGTCACCGAGAAGGTGACGGTGACGGTCGCGCCGATCGCGAGAGCCCCTTGCCACCTCACCTGACCGCTCCCGGAGTTGAAAGTGATGTTGCCCGCCGAGGCCGCCACGTCGCCGGTGAGGGTCGCGTCGTCGAGGACTCCGGCGAGCAGGCCGTCCACGACGGCGACGGGGTACGGCGTCTGCCCGGTGTTCGCGATCGTGACCGTGTAGTTCACCGCCCCGGTCGGGATGGTCGTGGCGACGTCCGCCGAGTTCGTGATCGTGATCCGGGAGATCAGGACCTCGTTGGAGCAGCGGGTGTCGTTGCCGCCGACCGGGCAGGTGGCGCCGGCGGTGGTGGAGGTGACGGCGTTGGACAATCTCTGGTTGCCGGTGCCCGGGGTGTTGACCGTGATGCTGTAGGTGATGACGGCCGCCTGGCCGGGGCTGAGGGCGCCGGTCCAGGCGATGGCCTGGCTGCCGAAGGTAGCGGTACCGCGCGTGGCGCTCACGTCGCCGTTGTAGGCGGCGTCGTCCAGCACCCCGGCCAGCGCGTCGGTGAAGTTCGCCGCGGCGAAGGGCACCTGGCCGGTGTTGGTGGCCGTGATCGTGTAAGTGACCGTCCCACCGGGTGTGGTCGAGGTCTTGTCGGCGGTCTTCGCGATCGTCAGGATCGGGGTGAGGATGACGACCCTCGCGTCGCAGGCCGTGTTCCCACTGGCGGGCGGGCAGGTGCTGCCCACCTCGGTGGACGTGGCCGCGTTGGTCACGAGCTTGTCACCCAGAGCGGGGTTGTTGATGGTGACCGAGTAGGTGACGATCGCGGTCGCCCCGACCGCCAGGTTGCCGGTCCAGGTCAGGGTCTGACCGGCGAGGCCGACCGTGCCGGTCGTGGCGCTCGCGTTCCCGTTGTAGGTCGCCTCGTTCAGCACCCCGGCGAGCGAGTCCGTGACGGTGGCCCCGGTGTACGGGGTCTGGCCGGTGTTGGCGACCGTGAGCGTGTAGGCCACCACCCCTCCCGGAACCACCGCGGACCTGTCGGCGACCTTGGTGATCGTCAGAGCGGGGATCAGCACGGAGACGGAGACGGAGCAGCCGGGGTCGGTCGCCACGGGGCAACTGCTGCCCGGCGCCGAAGAGGACACGGCACTGGTCAGCACCTTGTCGCCCTGATCGGGGTTGTTCACCGTGAACGTGCCGGTCACCACGACGCTGTCCCCAATGGGGATGTTCCCCGTCCATGTCAGCGTGGTCGCGTCCAGCGACAGCGACAGCGACCCGGAGGTGGCGATCTGATCTCCGTTGGGGACGGCGTCGTCGAACATGCTGCTCCCGTTGAGGAGGACGGTGATCCCGTTGTACGCCGTCTGCCCCGTGTTGCTGATGAAGGTGGTGAAGCGCACCACTTCGCCCGGTGTGATGGTGTCCGTGTCGGCGAAGGCCAGGATCTCCAGCCCCGCCGTGGTCACTGTCTCGGAGCAGCGGGGGTCGGTGCTCCCGACGGCGCAGTTGCCGTCTGCCGAGTCCGACACCAGGGTGTTGGAGAGGAGCCCGTTCCCGCCGCCCCGGGGGTTCGCCGTCACCGAGTAGGTGACCGTGGTCGACCCCTCGGCCGGGACGGTCCCGGTCCAGGTCAGATCGGGTTCGGTGTAGGTGACGGTGCCCGTTCCGGCCGTGGCGTCGCCGTTGTAGGTCGCCTCGTCCAGCACCTCGGTGAGCGAGTCGGTGAACGTCGCGCCGACGTACGGGGTCAGTCCGCTGTTGCTGATCGTGACGGTGTAGGTGACCACCTCGCCCTCCGCGACCGAGGCGGTGCTCGCGGCCTTGTCGAACGTCAGCGTGGTGGCCTCGACGACCTGGACGCCGGCGCTGCAGCGGGTGTCGGTTCCGCCGGTCGGGCAGTTGTTGGCGGGGGTGGCGGAGGTGATCGCGTTCACCAGGTTCAGGTCGCCGGTCGCCGGGTTGTTGATGGTGACCGTGTAGGTGATGGTCGCGCTCGCGCCAACCGCCAGATTTCCGGTCCAGGTCAGGTCCGTCCCGGCGAAACCGACCGTGCCGGTCGTGGCCGTCGCGTCGGCGTTGTAGGCCGCGTCGTCCAGCACGCCCGCCAGCGCGTCGGTGAACGTCGCCCCCGTGTAGGGGAGCTGCCCGGTGTTGGCGGCGGTGATCGTGTAGGTGATCGTGCTCCCGGGAACCCCCGTCGTGGAATCGGCGGTCTTGGTGATCGCCAGGGCGGGAACGAGCACGGCCACGGCGCTGGTGCACTGCTGGTTACCGCTCGCCGGGGCGCAGTTGCTGCCGGCGGTGGGCGAGGAGACCGTGTTGACCATGAGCCTGTCCCCGGCGGCGGGATCGCCGACGGTGACCGTGTAGGCGATCGTCGCGCTCGCCCCGACCGCCAGATTTCCGGTCCAGGTCAGGTCCGTCCCGGCGAAACCGACCGTGCCGGTCGTGGCCGTGGCGTCGCCGTTGTAGGTCGCGTCGTCCAGCACGCCCGCCAGCGGGTCGGTGAACGTCGCACCGGTGTACGGCGCCTGCCCCGAGTTGGTGACCGTGACCGTGTAGCCGACGGTGCCTCCCTGGACCGTGGCGGCGGTGTCGGCGGTTTTGACGATCGTCAGGCCGGGGACCAGCACGGCAAGGCTGGCAGTGCAGCGGGGATCCGAGCCTCCCGATGGGCAGTTGTTACCCCTGGCCGTTGAGACCAGGGTGCCGGTGACGATCCGGTTGCCGGTGGGCGGGTTCTTGAGCGTCAGGGTGCCGGTGATGGTGACGACGCCCCCGACGGGGATGTTCCCGGTCCAGGTGATGCCCGTGGCATCAAGGACGAGCGTGCCCGAGCTGGCGGTCTGGTCGCCGTTGGGGATGGCGTCGTCGACGGTGCCGGCGCTGGCACTGAAGACGCTGATCCCGGTGTAGGGGACCTGCCCGGTGTTGGTGAACGTGGCGTTGAGCGTGATCGTCGAGCCGGGGGTCGCACCGGCCTGGGTGTAGCTCTGCTCCAGCACGAGGCGCGCCACCGGCACCGAGACGGAGCACCGGGGATCGAGGCTCCCGGCCGGGCAGTTACTCCCCCTGGTGGACGAGACGACGGTGTTGGAGAGCAGGGCGTCTCCCGGATCGGGATTGCGCACGGTGACCGTATAGGTGATCGTCGCACTCGCCCCGACCGCCAGGTTGCCGGTCCAGGTCAGGGTGGAGCCGGCGAAGCCGACCGTGCCGCTGGTCGCGGTGGCGTTCGCGTTGTAGACCGCGTCGTCCAGCACCCCGGCCAGCGCGTCGGTGACGGTGGCCCCGGTGTACGGGGTCTCCCCGGAGTTGGTGACGGTGACCGTGTAGCCGACGGTCGCCCCCGGCACCGTCGTAGTGGCGTTCGCGGTCTTGGCGACGGTCAGCGCCGGCACGAGGACGATCACCGACGCGGTGCACCGGGCGTCGCTGCCCCCGGCGGGGCAGGTGCTGCCCGGCGTGGTCGAGACCACCACGCTGTCCAGCTGCCGGTCACCGGCGTAGGGGTCGTGCACGGTGACCGAGTACGTGATCGTCGCACTCTCCCCGACCGCGAGGTCCCCGGTCCAGGTCAGGGTGGAGTCGGCGAAGCCGACCGAGCCGCTGGTCGCGGTGGCGTCCCCGTTGTAGTCCGCGTCGTCGAGCAGCTGCTCCAGCGACTCGGTCACCGTGGCGCCGGTGTAAGGGGTCTCCCCCGTGTTGGCGACCGTGATCGTGTAGGTCACCGTGTCACCCGGCAAGGTCGTCTGAGCGTCGGCGGTGTTCGTGATCGTCAGCGCCGGGACCAGGACCGTGACGACGTTGAAACAGCCGGGCAACGTCGCACCGATGACCGGACAGGTGCTGCCCGGCGCGGGAGACGTGATGGAGGTGCTCAGAGCCTTGTCCCCGGTGTCGGGGTCGTTGACGGTGACCGAACCGGTGATGGTGACCGTCGCGCCGACCGCGATGTCCCCCGTCCACAGGAGCGCGCCGGTCGGGGTCACTCCGATACTGCCCGAGCTGGTCACGATGTCGCCGTTGTAGGTCGCGTCATCGAGGAAGCCCGCGATGGTGAACGTGGCACTGGTGTTCACGTAGGGGGTCTGCCCGGTGTTGGCCAGCGTGAGCGTGTAGGTGACGACGCCCCCCGGGACCGTGGTGGACACGTCGGTCTCATCGGTGATCGTCAGCTGCGGAACGAGGACCGCCACGCTGTCGGCGCACCGGGCATCGCTACCCCCTGTGGGGCAGTTGCTGCCGACGGTGGACGAGGAGACCGTGTTCGAGAGCACTTTGTTCCCGGTGTCGGGATTCTTCACCGTGACCGAGTAGGTGATCGTGGCGGTCGCGGCGACCGCGAGGTCACCGGCCCAGGTCAGTGTGGAGCCGGCGAAGCCGACCGAGCCGCTGGTCGCGGTGGCGTCCGCGTTGTAGGTCGCGTCGTCCAGCACCCCGGCCAGCGCGTCGGCGAACGTCGCCCCGGTATACGGCGTCTGCCCCGAGTTGGTGACCGCGACCGTGTAGTGGACGACCGACCCGGGGGTCGTGGTCGACGCGTCGGCCACCTTGGCGATCGTCAGGCCGGGGATCAGGACCGGGACGGTGCTGAAGCACCCAGGGGCCTGGTTGCCCACCGGGCAGTTGTTGCCCGCCGCGGCGGAGACTGCGGAGGTCCTCAGGACCCTGTCGCCGGTGTCGGGATTCTTCACGGTGACCGAGCCGGTGATGGTGACGGCCGCGCCGATGGCCAGGTTACCGGTCCAGGTGTAGGTGCCGTTCAGATTGTTGACCAGAGTGCCCGACGTCGCGGCGAAGTCGCCGTTGCTCGTCGCGTCGTCCAGCACGCCCGCCAGGGAGACGGTGAAACTCGTCCCGACATAAGGGGTCTGCCCGGTGTTGGAGGCTGTCAACGTGTAGTTCACGGTCGAGCCCGGCGTGGTGCTGGCCACGTCCGCGCCGCTGCTGATCGTCAGTCCGGGGATCAGGACCGTGACGGTGGCGGTGCACTGCGCGCCGGGGTTTCCCGGCGGGCAGGTGCTGCCGGGAGTGGCCGAGGAGATCGTGTTGGAGACGGTCCTGTCGCCGGTGTCGGGGTTCTGCACCGTGGCCGAGTAGGTGATGTTCGCACTCGCACCGGGCGCGAGGTTTCCGGTCCAGATCAGGTTGGGGCTGGTGTACGACAGGCTACCGGTCGTCGCGATCGCGTCGGCGTTGTAGACGGCGTCGTCGAGCAGACCGGCCATCGCGTCGGTGAACGTCACCCCGGTGTACGGGGTCTGGCCGTTGTTCGTCACCGTGACCGTGTAGCCGATCGCCCCTCCGGGGGTCGCCGTCGAGACGCTGGCGACCTTGACGATGGACAGTCCGGACACGGTCACGGTGGCGGAGCATCGGGGATCGCTGCCGCCGGCCGGGCAGGTGCTGCCGACCGTCGATGAGGTCACCGCGTTGGCCAGCACCTTGTTGCCGGTGTCGGGGTTGTTCACCGTGACCGAGTAGCCGATGGTCACGGTCGCGCCGGCCGCCACGTTGCCCGTCCAGGTCAGGGTCTGGCCGGTCAGTGACACCGAGCCGGCGCTCGCGGTCGCGTCACCGTTGTAGGTCGCGTCGTCGAGGACGCCCGCCAGCGGGTCGTTCAACGTCGCACCGGTGAAGGCGGTCGTGCCGGTGTTGTTCACGGTGATCGTGTAGTTGAGCGTGCCCCCCGGGACCGCCGAGGAGGCATCGGCCGTCTTGACCATGACCAGGGGCCCGACCGCGATGACCAGCGTCACGGACCTGGTGTCGGCCAGACCGTTCGCGTCGACCACCCGGAAGGTGACCGTGGAGCTGCCCGTCGCGGTCGGGGTGCCCGACAACACGCCGGTGGAGGTGTTCAGGGTCAGGCCCGGCGGCAGGCTGCCCGCGCTGACCGACCACACATACGGCGCGGTTCCCCCGCTCACGGTCAGCGGAACGCTGTAGGCGACCCCGACCTGCCCGGGCGGTGGCGCGACGAACGTGAACGTGGGCAGCGCCGCGATCGTCAGGCTCACCGTCCTGGTGTTGCTCTGGTTGAAGGCGTCGACCACCCTGACGGTGAAGGAGAAGGCACCTCCAAGCGTCGGGGTGCCCGACAGCACACCGGTGGAGGTGTTCAGAGTCAGGCCCGGCGGCAGACTGCCCGCGGTGATCGACCACACGTACGGCGCGGTGCCGCCGGTGACGGTCAGCGGGATGCTGTAGGGGATGCTCACCTCCCCGGCGGGCGGCGCCGGGAACGTCAGGACGGGTGCCGCCGCGATGATCAGGGTGACCGCACGGGTGGTGCTCACGTTGCTGGCGTCCGTCACCCGCGCGGTGAAGGAGTAGCTGCCCGCCGAGGTGGGGGTGCCCGACAGCACACCGGTGGAGGTGTTCAGAGTCAGGCCCGGCGGCAGACTGCCCGCGCTGACCGACCACACGTACGGCGCGGTCCCCCCGGTGACCGTCAGCGGAACGCTGTAGGCGACGCTCACCTCTCCCGCCGGAGGCGCGGCGAAGGTGAAGGCGGGCGAGGAGTTGGGGACGACGGCGGCGGAGGGCAGGGACGGCTGGCCGGGGCCCGCCGCGTTCACGGCGGTCACGGTGAACGTGTACGAGGTCCCCGGGGTCAGGCCGGTGGCGGTCTGGGTGGTCGCGGTGCCGGCGAACGTCTGGGTGGCCTGCGCGACGCCGCCGATGTAGGGCGTGACGACGTAGCTCGTGATGGCGCTGCCGTTGCTCGCCGGCGCCGTCCAGGTCAGGGTCGCGGAGGAGGTCCCGGCGGTGACCGCGGTGATGGCCGGCCGGCCGGGGAGGTCGTAGGGGACGACCGCGTTGGACGCGGGGCTGGGTGAGCCGGTGCCGATCGCGTTCACCGCGGCGACGGTGAAGGTGTATGTTGCGCCGGCGGTCAGCCCGGTCAGCGTCCGGCTGGTGGCCGAGGCGTCGAAAGCCACTGGGGTCTGGGCCACACCGTTGCGCGTCGGGGTCACCACGTAGCCGGTGATGGCGCTGCCGTTGTTCGCCGGCGCCGTCCAGCTCACCGTCGCGCTGGTCACCCCGGTCGTGGCCGTGGGAGCGGTGGGCGCCGCGGGCGCGGCGAGGTAGGTGTAGGCGGCCGCCGCGGCGAGGCCCACGGTGACCACGGTGACGGTCACCGCCCCGCTGGTGGACCTGGCGGGCATGGACGGGATGGTCAGGGTGCCGTTGCCGTTGTTGACGAAGCATCCGGTGGTGACCCCGGAGGGACACGGCAGCAGGACCACCGGGGTGCCGGCCTGCTGCTGGGCGGTGGAGCCGATCTCGATGGCGGTCGCGTTGGAGATGTTCGTCCCGTTCACGGTCACGGTGCTGCCGCCGGCGATCGTGCCCGAGGTCGAGCTCAGGCTGATGCCACTGGGCGTCGCCGGCAGCGTGCCCACGGTCGTGGACGACGAGTAGGCGGGGCTGGCGTCGCTCGCCGACGACGTGGCCACCGTCGTGCTCTGGACCAGCGCCGGCGTGACACCGGTCGCGGTGACGATACCCACCACGGTGATCGGCGCTAACGTCGCCCCGGCCGGGAACGGGCCGTTGCTGTTGGTACAGGTGACCGACCGCCCCGAAGGCGCGGCGCAGACCCATCCCGTGCCGTACGCCCCCGCGGCCACCGTCCCGACCGGCAGCGTCTGGGTCATCGAGATCGGAGAGGTCTCCGGGATGCCGGCGGCGACGCCCGCCACGACGCTGTAGGTCACCGGATCGCCCGGCGACAGCGTCGCGGCGTTGTAACTCGTCTGCGAGACCGTCAGCTCGGGGACCGCACTGATCGTGGCCACCTTGGCCTCGTCGACCTCGTGGAAGTCGACCACGGCTCCGGTGGATCCCACCCAGCCGAACACCAACTGCCGGGGAACCCCGTTGGCGTTCAGCCAGCTCGCCGGATACAGGCCAGCGGTGACCGCGGGGAGCGTGCCGGTCAGAGTCTTGGTCACACCGCCCACCAGGGTGACCACCACCCGGTAGCTGTTGGCCGGGATCGCCAGGCCGGCGGCGGTCGTGAGGACCGTGTTGGTGGGGTTGATGCCCACCTGGACCGGGACACCCGTGCGAGTGGCCGCCCGCAGGGGAAGGGCCGGGGAGGCCGTCGTGGTGGCCGTGCTGTTGATCGCGCAGTAGCCGACTGCGCCGTTGCCCGGCCCGCGCACGACGACCTGGCCGGGCACCTTGACACCGCCCGTCCCGATGTAGGCCGGGTTCGTGCAGGCGCTCCCCTGGTAGGTGCTGGTGCTGTAGTTCCCGAACACGTCAAGGCCGATGCCGAGATAGCCGTACGCCAGGCCGGCGAGAACGTTGGTCCCGGTGTAACCCAGCCCGCCACCCAGCTGGCCGAGGTTGGCCGGCGGCTGGGGGTTGGCCGGGTCGACCGCCGCCAGCACGAAGGCGAGGCCGTCGGCGTTGCCCCCACCGTACTGGTAGGTGTTGAACGTCACGTCGAGGCCCTGCGAGGTGGGCACGCCGACGGCGCCGAAGACCCCGCCCACCTTGTTGGTCGACGCGTCGGTCAGGCGCAGCTTGCCTAAGCCCGGGCTGTCCGGGCTGCCGGTGCAGCTGCGCAGGACACCCGTGGTGGTGTTGCCGGGGGCGGTCAGGCACGCGAAGTTCGTCAAGCCCGAACCGGCCGGCGGCGCGGGCAGCACCACGGCGCCGTTCCCGTTGGCCGTGTTGTTGTGGAACGGCTGGTCGAACACGACCGTGCCCGCCGCCGACGCGGGACGAGGGTCCAGCACGGTCGCCGTACCGGTCAGCCCCGAGCAGGTCAGGGCCAGGACGAGAACCCGGACGGTCCCCCTCCTGACACGAGGCACCCAGGTCCCCTGCCCGGACACAGCAGTGAAGAAAGGCACGCCGACACCCCGATCGATCTCGATGTTCGCGGCTTCCCGATCTGCGAACGCCCTGAGGATCGGGGTGAACCGCGGTCACCGGACTCCAGATCGCCGACGCGGTGATCCAGTCGCTGACTTCTTGATTCGCCGGGGAACGTCGGAGCCACCGGAGCCAGCCCGGAGAGATCTAGCCGTAACGACTCAAAGTCTCTGATCAACTACGGAGAGTGTCAATCAACGCGAAGAGACGGCGTGGCGACGCGGGATATGCCGGATACTTCATACAGTTTCAGCCCGAGCCGGCACTACAGCCGATAACCGCATCACGACAAAGGACGGTCAGAGATGGCGGGGAGAAGTGTCCTCAACCCGTCCGGGACTCAAAAGAAGCGACCCCTTGCCGGGGGTGTGAACACCCCCGGCAAGGGGTCGTGACCGCTTCGGGCGCGGGCCGCGCCTCATCGCCACGAACAGGCGGGAACGGTCAGGACGGTAGCCGCAGGCGGGCGTGGCGTCTCGCGCGGCGGGCGACCAGTGTTCCGGCCACCGCCACGACCAGCAGCCCGATCCCCATCAGGACGTACCGCATGGGGCCCGAGACCGGATCGGTCGCCTGGCGGGCGGCCTCGTCCGCGGCGGCGCCGGCCGGCAGTTGGTCCGAGTGGGTGGCGCAGACGATCGGTTTGGCGTCCGCTCCGGTGCTCGCGCAGGCGACGGTGGCCAGGCGCAGCAGGTGATCCGGCGTGGCCTGCACCTTGGCGGTGGTGTGGAAGGTGACGTCCTTGCCCGCCCCCAGGTTCGCCGACCAGACGACCTGCCCCTTTCGTACCGTGCCATGACCGTCGGCGGAGACGAACTTGAGGCCGGGCGGAAGGCTCTGGGTGAGGTGGAGGTCGCGAGCACCCGCCGTGCCGATGTTCCGGACGGTGACGGTGTAGGTCAGCCGGTCCCCCTCCTGGGTGGCGGTCCGGCCGTTGTCGACGCTGATGCTCAGCCGCGGGACCTCCCCGGCGGAGGCGTTCCCGGCGATCGCCTTCCCCGCGGGCGCCTTCCCACCCGCCTTCTCTCCGGCGGCCGTCCTCTCATGGGCCGCCCCTCCGCCTGTCTTCTCACGGGTCTCCCTTTCGGCGTTCGCCCTCCCCCCGGCCTCCTCTCCGGTGGTCGCCTTCTCACCCGGGCCTCCCGGCGACGGCTCCGGCGCGAGCGCCGCCGAGGAGGTGCCCGCGAGGACTGCGGCCAGCATCACGCCGAGTCCGCAGGCGACGGCGGCGCGCCGCGCGGCGCCGGTGTGAGGGGTGCCTGTCATGGCTTCTCCTTCGCGTTTCACGTACAGAGGTGAATGATTCGGTCATGTACAGAGGTGGATGATCTGTGGTGGTGCGGTGGGAGACGGCAGGTCACGGGGTCATCGCGACGTACTCGATCGTCGTGGAGTAGCGACCGGCCGCGACAAAGGGAATGTCCACCTCGTAGTCGTTGCTGATGGCGTCCCCGCCGGGCGCCGACGGTCCGGACTGCTGGTGGACGAGCACCGGGATCGTCGCGGAGAGGGGCGAGAAGGTCGACGTGCCGCTCGCGCGGACGCGCAGGTTTTCGACCGGGATGCGGTCGAGCACGCCGGGAGTCGCGGGGACGAGTTCGGGAGAGGTCGCCCGCGCGGTGACGGTGTAGCCGTTGACGCTGTTCGTGGTGACGGTCATCGTCACCGCCTCCGTGCCGCGCACGGTCGTGTCCGGCATGCCCACCAGCGTGAACTCGGTGATCAGGTCCGTCAGGGCGATGCTCGTGGGCGTCACGGTGATCGAGCTGAAGCAGCCGGGGTCGGTGCCGCCCACGGGACAGGTGCTGCCGGTCGACGCCGAGGTGACCCGGGCGTCGAGGACCCCGTCCCCGGTGATCGGGTTGTTGGCGGTGACGCTGAAGGTGATGACCGTGGTCGCGTTCACGGGCAGCGCACCCGTCCAGCCCAGGGTGGTGCCCGCGAAGGTGAGAGCGCCGCTGGAGGCGGCCGCGTCCGCGTTGTACGCGGCGTTGTCGAGCACTCCCGCCAGCAGGGCGCTGAGCGCCGCCGCGGCATAGGGAGCCTCACCGGTGTTGGTGGCCACGATCGTGTAGTTGACGGTGCCGCCCGCGACGACGGCGCCGTTGGTGTCCGAGGTCATGGTGACGGTCAGTGCCGGGACGATGATGGTGACGGTCGCGGCGCAGCCGGGATCGGTCCCCGGGGCAGGGCAGGTGGAGCCGGGCTCGGCGGAGGTGACGGCGTTGTCCATGACACGGTCGCCTGAGGCGGGATAGGTGACGGCCACCGAGTAGGTGACCGTGGCGATCTCACCGACCGCGAGATCGCCGGTCCAGGTCAGCACCGGCGCGGCGTAGGCGACGGTCCCGGTGGAGGCGGTCGCGTCGTTCTGGTAGACGGCGTCGTCGAGCACACCGGCCAGCGCGTCGGTGACCGTGGCACCGGTGTAGACGGTCTCTCCGGTGTTGGCGATCGTCACCGTGTAGTGCACGGCGTTACCGGCGACGGCGACGGCGGTGTCGGCGGCCTTCGTGATCGTCAGCGCCGGCACGAGGACCCGCACGAACGTCTCGCAGGCCGGGTCGGTGCCGCCCACCGGGCAGGTGTTGCCCGGGGTCGGCGAGGTCACATTGCTGGTCAGGGTCTTGTCACCGGGGTCGGGGTCCTTCACCGTGACGGAGTAGGTGATCGTGGCACTCGCGCCGATGGCGAGGGCGCCGGTCCAGGTCAGCTTCGGCGCCGTGTAGTCGAGGGTGCCGGTGGTGGCGGTCGCGTCGCCGTTGTAGATCGTGTCCGAGAACAGCCCGTCGAGCGCGGAGACGACGGTGGCCGCGGCGTAGGCCGTCTGCCCGGTGTTGGTGAGCGCGATCGTGTAGACGACCGTGCTTCCGGGGGTCGTGGTCGCAACATCGGCTGTCTGGGTGATGCTCAGGGCGGGGATCAGGACGGTGACGGTCGCGGTGCAGGCGGGACCGCCGCCACCCACCGGGCAGGTGCTGCCCGGCGCGGACGAGGCGACGACACTGGTCATGGTCTTGTCCCCGGTGATGGGGTTGTTGACCGTCACCGTGAAGGCGACGGTCGCGGTCGCCCCGGTCGCGAGGCTGCCGGTCCAGGTCAGGTCGGACCCGGCGAACCCGACGCCGCCGGTGGTGGCGGTCGCGTCTCCGTTGTAGGTCGCGTCGTCCAGCACGGCCGCGAGCGCGTCGACGACGGTCGCCCCGGTGTACGGGGTCTGGCCGGTGTTCGCGATCGTGATCGTGAACCGTACGGTGCCATCGGGGGTCGTGGTCGCCGTGTCCGCCGTGGTGGAGATCGCCAGTCCGGGGATCAGAACGGTCACCGTCGAGGTGCAGGCGGGACCGCCGCCGCCCACCGGGCAGGTGCTGCCCGGCACGGACGAGGCCACGCTGTTGGTCATGGCCTTGTCGCCGGGATCGGGGGCGCGCACGGTGACCGAGTACGTGACCGTGGCGCTCGCACCGACCGCGAGATCGCCGGTCCAGGTCAGGTTGGGGCTGGTGAAGACGACCGTGCCGCTCGTGGCGGTCGCGTCGCCGTTGAAGGTCGCGTCGTCCAGCACGGCCGCGAGCGCGTCGACGACGGTCGCCCCGGTGTACGGGGTCTGGCCGGTGTTCGCGACGGTGATCGTGTAACCGACCGTGGAGCCTGGCGTGGTGGTGACGGTGTCCGCGACCTTCGTGACGGACAGGGCGGGGACGAGCACGGTGACGAGCGTCGTGCACGCCGGGGTGGATCTGCTGGACGGGCAGGTGCTGCCCAGCGTGTTGGAGAAGAGTCCGTTGGCGATCTGCTTGTCGCCGGGGTCGGGATCGCGAACGGTGACCGAGTAGGTGATCGTGGCACTGGCGCCGACGGCGAGGTCACCGGTCCAGGTCAGGTCGGGGCTGGTGAAGGTGACCGTGCCGCTCGTGGCGGTCGCGTCACCGTTGTAGACGGCATCCGTGATCACCGCGTCGAGCTGGTCGGTCACGGATGCCCCGGTGTACGGGGTCTCGCCGGTGTTGGCGACAGTGATCGTGTAGGTGATGGTGCCACCGGGGGTGACCGTGGCCCTGTCCGCGACCTTGGAGATATCCAGAACGGGAGTCAGCACGGTCACGGACGACGTGCAGGCCGGGTCGGTGCTCCCGACGGGACAGTTGGTCCCCGGGGTGGCCGAGGTCACGACGGAGCTCAGGACCTGGTTCCCCGGGTCCGGGTTCCGCACGGTCACCGAGAAGGTGACGGTGACGGTCTGGCCGACCGCGAGGGCGCCCTGCCACATCAACTCTCCGCTCCCGGGAACGAAGGTGAACTGGCCCGCCGAGGCCGTCCCGTCGCCGTTGTAGACCGCGTCGTCCACCACTCCGGCGAGCAGGTCGTCCACGGCGGCGGTGATGTACGGTGTCTGCCCGGTGTTCGCGATCGTGACCGTGTAGTGCACCACTCCGGTCGGAATGGTCGTGGCGACGTCCGCCGAGTTCGTGATCGTGATCCTGGAGATCAGGACCTCACGGGAACAGCGGGTGTCGGTGCCGCCGACCGGACAGGTGGTGCCCGGGGTGGTGGAGGTGACGGCGTTGTCCAGCCGCTGGTCACCGGTGCTCGGCGTGTTGACCGTGATGCTGTAGGTGATGATGGCCGCCTGGCCGGGGCTGAGGGCGCCGGTCCAGGTGATGGCCTGGCTGCCGAAGGTGACCGTTCCCCGCGTGGCGCTCGCGTCGCCGTTGTAGGTGGCGTCGTCCAGCACCCCGGCCAGCGCGTCGGTGAAGTTCGCCGCGGCGAAGGGCACCTGGCCGGTGTTGGTGGCCGTGATCGTGTAGGCGACCGTTCCGCCGGGTGTGACCGAGGCGCTGCCGGCGGTCTTCACGATCCTCAGGACCGGGGTGAGGATGACGACACTCGCACTGCACGCCGCGCTGCCGCTGGCGGGCAGGCAGGTGCTGCCCACATCCGTGGAGGAGGCCGAGTTGATCAGGAGCTTGCCGGCCGAGCTGGTGCCTCCGGCGGTGACCGAGTAGGTGACGGTCGCGGTCGCCCCGACCGCCAGATTGCCGGTCCAGGTCAGGGTCTGACCGGCGAGGCCGACCGTGCCGGTCGTGGCGCTCGCGTTCCCGTTGTAGGTCGCCTCGTCCAGCACCCCGGCGAGCGAGTCCGTGACGGTGGCGCCGGTATACGGGGTCTGGCCGGTGTTGGCGATCGTGACCGTGTAGGCCACCACCCCTCCCGGAACCACCGCGGACCTGTCGGCGACCTTGGTGATCGTCAGAGCGGGGATCAGCACGGAGACGGAGACGGAGCAGCCGGGGTCGGTCGCCACGGGGCAGCTGCTGCCCGGCGCCGAAGAGGACACGGCACTGGTCATCACCCTGTCGCCCAGGTCGGGATTGTTCACCGTGAACGTGCCGGTCACCACGACGCTGCCGCCCACGGGGATGTCCCCGGTCCACGTCAGCGCGGTCGCGCCCAGCGACAGCGACCCGGAGGTGGCGATCTGGTCTCCGTTGGGGACGGCGTCGTCGAAGATGCCGCTCCCGTTGAGGAGGACGGTGATCCCGTTGTACGCCGTCTGCCCCGTGTTGTCGATGAAGGTGGTGAAGCGCACGACCTCGCCCGGTGTGACGGTCTCCGCGTCGGCGAAGGCCAGGATCTCCAGTGCCGCCAAGGTCACCATGTCGGAGCAGCGTGAGTCGGTGCTCCCGACGGCGCAGTTGCCGTCTGCCGAGTCCGACACCAGGGTGTTGGAGAGGATCCCGTTCCCGGAGCCCACGGGCTTCGCCGTCACCGAGTAGGTGACCGTGGTCGATCCCTCGGCCGGGACGGTCCCGGTCCAGGTCAGGTCGGGTTCGGTGTAGGTGACGGTGCCCGTTCCGGCCGCGGCGTCGCCGTTGTAGGTGGCATCGTCCAACAGCCCGGCCAGCGAGTCGGTGAACGTCGCGCCGACGTACGGGGTCAGTCCGCTGTTGCTGATCGTGACGGTGTAGATGATCGTCTCGCCCGGCGCGACCGGTTCGGTGTTCACGTCCTTGTCGAACGTCAGCGTGGTGGCCTCGACGACCTGGACCCTGACGCCGCAGCGGGTGTCGGTCCCACCGGTTGGACAGTTGTTGGCGGGGGTGGCGGAGGTGATCGCGTTCACCAGGTTCAGGTCGCCGGTCGCCGGGTTGTTGATGGTGACCGTGTAGGTGATGGTCGCGCTCGCGCCAACCGCCAGATTTCCGGTCCAGGTCAGGTCCGTCCCGGCGAAACCGACCGTGCCGGTCGTGGCCGTCGCGTCGGCGTTGTAGGCCGCGTCGTCCAGCACGCCCGCCAGCGCGTCGGTGAACGTCGCCCCCGTGTAGGGGAGCTGCCCGGTGTTGGCGGCGGTGATCGTGTAGGTGATCGTGCTTCCGGGAACCGCCACCTCGAGATCGGCGGTCTTGGTGATCGTCAGCGCCGGTACGAGCACGATCACGTTGCTGGTGCACTGCTGGTTACCGCTCGCCGGGGCGCAGTTGCTGCCGGCGGTGGATGAGGAGACCGTGTTGATCATGAACCTGTCCCCGGCGACGGGATCGCCGACGGTGACCGTGTAGGCGATCGTCGCGCTCGCCCCGACCGCCAGATTTCCGGTCCAGGTCAGGTCCGTCCCGGCGAAACCGACCGTGCCGGTCGTGGCCGTCGCGTCGCCGTTGTAGGCCGCGTCGTCCAGCACGCCCGCCAGCGGGTCGGTGAACGTCGCACCGGTGTACGGCGCCTGCCCCGAGTTGGTGACCGTGACCGTGTAGCCGACGGTGCCTCCCTGGACCGTGGCGGCGGTGTCGGCGGTTTTGACGATCGTCAGGCCGGGGACCAGCACGGCAAGGCTGGCAGTGCAGCGGGGATCCGAGCCTCCCGATGGGCAGTTGTTACCCCTGGCCGTTGAGACCAGGGTGCCGGTGACGATCCGGTTGCCGGTGGGCGGGTTCTTGAGCGTCAGGGTGCCGGTGATGGTGACGACGCCCCCGACGGGGATGTTCCCGGTCCAGGTGATGCCCGTGGCATCAAGGACGAGCGTGCCCGAGCTGGCGGTCTGGTCGCCGTTGGGGATGGCGTCGTCGACGGTGCCGGCGCTGGCACTGAAGACGCTGATTCCCCTGTAGGCGGTCTGCCCGGTGTTGGTGAACGTGGCGTTGAGCGTGATCGTCGAGCCGGGGGTCGCACCGGCCTGGGTGTAGCTCTGCTCCAGCACGAGGCGCGCCACCGGCACCGAGACGGAGCACCGGGGATCGAGGCTCCCGGCCGGGCAGTTACTCCCCCTGGTGGACGAGACGACGGTGTTGGAGAGCAGGGCGTCTCCCGGATCGGGATTGCGCACGGTGACCGTATAGGTGATCGTCGCACTCGCCCCGACCGCCAGGTTGCCGGTCCAGGTCAGGGTGGAGCCGGCGAAGCCGACCGTGCCGCTGGTCGCGGTGGCGTTCGCGTTGTAGACCGCGTCGTCCAGCACCCCGGCCAGCGCGTCGGCGAGGGTGGCACCGATGTACGGCGTACCACCGGAGTTGGTGACGGTGACCGTGTAGCCGACGGTCGATCCGAGCGTCGTCGTGGTGACGTTCGCGGTCTTGGCGACGGTCAGCGCCGGCACCAGAACGGCCACCGTCACGGCGCACCGGACGTCGGTGCCCCCGGCCGGGCAGGTGTTGCCGGGCGTGCTCGACACCAGCGTGTTGACCATCAACTTGTCACCGGGATCGGGGTCGAGGACGGTCACCGAGTAGGTGATCGTCGCGCTCGCGCCGATCGCCAGATCACCGGTCCACGTCAGGTTGGGGCTGGTGAAGGAGACCGTGCCGCTGGTCGCGGTCGCGTCGCCGTTGTAGGCCGCGTCGGTGAGGACCTGGGCCAGCAGATCGGTCACCTGGGCGCCGGTGTAGGCGGTCTGCCCGGTGTTGGTGGCCGTGACCGTGTAGTTCACGGTCGAGCCGGGCGTGGCGGTCTGGGTGTCGGCGGCGATGTCCAGGGTCAGCGCCGGGACCAGGACCGTGACGACGTTGAAACAGCCGGGCAACGTCGCACCGATGACCGGACAGGTGCTGCCCGGCGCGGGAGACGTGATGGAGGTGCTCAGAGCCTTGTCCCCGGTGTCGGGGTCGTTGACGGTGACCGAACCGACGATGGTGACCGTCGCGCCCACCGCGATGTCCCCCGTCCACAGCAGCGCGCCCTCCGGGGTCACTCCGATACTGCCCGAGCTGGTCACGATGTCGCCGTTGTAGGTCGCGTCATCGAGGAAGCCCGCGATGGTGAACGTGGCACTGGTGTTCACGTAGGGGGTCTGCCCGGTGTTGGCCAATGTGAGCGTGTAGGTGACGACGCCCCCCGGGACCGTGGTGGACACGTCGGTCTCGTCGGTGATCGTCAGCTGCGGAACGAGGACCGCCACGCTGTCGGCGCACCGGGCATCGCTACCCCCTGTGGGGCAGTTGCTGCCGACGGTGGACGAGGAGACCGTGTTCGAGAGCACTTTGTTCCCGGTGTCGGGATTCTTCACCGTGACCGAGTAGGTGATCGTGGCGGTCGCGGCGACCGCGAGGTCACCGGCCCAGGTCAGTGTGGAGCCGGCGAAGCCGACCGAGCCGCTGGTCGCGGTGGCGTCCGCGTTGTAGGTCGCGTCGTCCAGCACCCCGGCCAGCGCGTCGGCGAACGTCGCCCCGGTATACGGCGTCTGCCCCGAGTTGGTGACCGCGACCGTGTAGTGAACGACCGACCCGGGGGTCGTGGTCGACGCGTCGGCCACCTTGGCGATCGTCAGGCCGGGGATCAGGACCGGGACATTGGTGAGGCACGCGGGGGCCTGGTTGCCCACCGGGCAGGTGTTGCCCGCCGCGTCGGACGTGACGGAGGTCGTCAGCACCCGGTCGCCGGTGTCGGGGTTGTTCACCGTGACCGAGCCGGTGACGGTGACCGACGCGCCGATGGGCAGGTTGCCGGTCCATGTGAGGGTGCCGTCGGGATTGAGGATTACGCTGCCGGACGTCGCGACGGCGTTGCCGTTGTACGTGGCGTCGTCGAGTGTTCCCGCGAGAGAGAAGATGAAGCCGGTCCCCGTGTAGGCCGTCTGGCCGGTGTTGGAGGCCGTGACCGTGTAGTTCACGGTCGAGCCGGGTGTCGTGGTGGCCACGTCCGCGCTACTGGTGATCACCAGGGCGGGGATCAGGACCGTGACGGTGGCGGTGCACTGCGCGCCGGGGTTTCCCGGTGGGCAGGTGCTGCCGGGAGTGGTCGAGGAGATCGTGTTGGAGATGGCCCTGTCCCCGGTGTCAGGGTTCCTCACCGTGACCGAGTAGGTGATGGTCGCACTCGCACCGACCGCGAGGTTTCCGGTCCAGGTCAGGTTGGGGCTGGTGTACGACACGCTGCCGCTCGTCGCGACGGCGTCGGCCTGGTAGACGGCGTCGTCGAGCAGGCCGGCCAGCGAGTCGGTGAACGTCGCCCCGGTGTACGGGGTCTGACCGTTGTTCGTGGCCGTGACGGTGAAGCGGACCGTCCCGCCGGGCGTCGTCGTCGCGGCGTCGGCGACCTTGACGATGGACAGCCCGGAGACGGTCACCGTCGCGGTGCAACGCGGATCGCTGCCGCCGGCCGGGCAGGTGCTGCCGACCGTCGGCGAGGTCACCGCGTTGGCCAGCACCTTGTTGCCGGCGTCGGGGTTGTTCACCGTGACCGAGTAGGTGATGGTCACGGTCGCGCCGGCCGCCACGTTCCCGGTCCAGCTCACGGTCTGGCCGGCGAAGGACACCGAGCCGCCGGTGGCGGCCGCGTTCCCGTTGTACGTCGCGTCGTCGAGGACGTCCGCCAGCGGGTCGTTCATCGTCACGCCGGTGAAGGCGCTCGACCCGGTGTTGTTGACGGTGATCGTGTAGTTGACCGTGTTACCCGGGCCCGCCGACGAGGTGTCGGCTGTCTTGACCATGACCAGCGGGCCGGGTGTGATGACGAACGTCACCGGCCTGGCGTCGAAATGGCCGTCGACGTCGGTCACCCGGACTGTGACCGGATAGCTGCCCGTCGTCGTCGGGGTGCCCGACACCAGGCCGGTGGAGGTGTTCAGCGTGAGACCGGGCGGCAGGCTACCCGCGGTGACCGACCACACGAACGGCGCGGTCCCCCCGCTCACGGTCAGCGGGAAGCTGTAGGCGACTCCCGTCCGACCGCTCGGGACCGCGGGGAACGTGAACGTCGGCGGCGGCACGATCAGCAGGCTGACCGTCCTGGTCGTGCTCTGGTTCTGGGCGTCGACCACCCTGACGGTGAAGGAGAAGGTACCCCCAGTGGTCGGGGTGCCGGAGAGCTGGCCGGTGGAGGTGTTCAGCGTGAGACCGGGCGGCAGGCTACCCGCGGTGACCGACCACACGAACGGCGCGGTCCCCCCGCTCACGGTCAGCGGGATGCTGTAGGGCACCCCCACCTCACCGTCCGGCGGTGCGGGGAACGTCAGCGTCGGCGGCGGCACGATGACCAGGGTGACCGGCTTGGTGGCACTCACGTTGCTGGCGTCCGTCACGCGCACGGTGAAGGGGTAGCTGCCCGCCGAGGTGGGGGTGCCCGACAGCACACCGGTGGAGGTGTTCAGGGTGAGACCCGGCGGCAGGCTGCCCGCGCTGACCGACCACACGTACGGCGCGGTACCCCCGCTCACGGTTAGCGCGACGCTGTAGGGCGCTCCCACCTCACCGGCCGGAGGCGCCGGGAAGGGCAGGGTCGGCGAGGAATTGGGCACGACGGTGGTCGAGGGCAGGGACGGCTGGCCGGGGCCCGCCGCGTTCACGGCGGTCACGGTGAACGTGTACGAGGTCCCCGGGGTCAGGCCGGTGGCGGTCTGGGTGGTCGCGGTGCCGGCGAACGTCTGGGTGGCCTGCGCGACGCCGCCGATGTAGGGGGTGATGACGTAGCTCGTGATGGCGCTGCCGTTGCTCGCCGGCGCCGTCCAGGTCAGGGTCGCGGAGGAGGTCCCGGCGGTGGCCGCGGTGATGGTCGGCCGGCCGGGAACGTCGTAGGGGACGACCGCGTTGGACGCGGGGCTGGGTGAGCCGGTGCCGATCGCGTTCACCGCGGCGACGGTGAAGGTATAGGACGCGCTCGCGGTCAGCCCGGTCAGCGTCCGGCTGGTGGCCGAGGCGTCGAAGGACACCGGGGTCTGGGCCACACCGTTGCGGGTCGGGGTCACCACGTAGCCGGTGATGGCGCTGCCGTTGCTGGCCGGCGCCGTCCAGGTCACCGTCGCGCTGGTCACCCCGGCCACCGCCGTAGGGGCGGTGGGCGCCGCGGGAGCGGCGAGATAGGTGTAGGCCGCCGCCGCGGCGAGACCCACGGTGACCACGGTGACGTTGGTCAGCCCGCTGGTGGATCTGGCGGGCATGGACGGGATGGTCAGGGTGCCGTTGCCGTTGTTGACGAAACAGCCGGTGGTGACCCCGGAGGGACACGGCAGCAGGACGACCGGGGTGCCGGCCTGCTGCTGGGCGGTGGAGCCGATCTCGATCGCGGTCGCGTTGGAGATGTTCGTCCCGCTCACGGTCACGGTGCTGCCGCCGGCGATTGTGCCCGAGGTCGAGCTCAGGCTGATGCCACTGGGCGTCGCCGGCAGCGTGCCCACGGTCGTGGACGACGAGTAGGCGGGATTGGCGTCGCTCGCCGACGACGTGGCCACCGTCGTGCTCTGGACCAGCGCCGGCGTGACACCGGTCGCGGTGACGATACCCACCACGGTGATCGGCGCTAACGTCGCCCCGGCCGGGAACGGGCCGTTGCTGTTGGTACAGGTCACAGACCGCCCCGAAGGCGCGGCGCAGACCCATCCCGTGCCGTACGCCCCCGCGGCCACCGTCCCGACCGGCAGCGTCTGGGTCATCGAGATCGGAGAGGTCTCCGGGATGCCGGCGGCGACGCCCGCCACGACGCTGTAGGTCACCGGATCGCCCGGCGACAGCGTCGCGGCGTTGTAACTCGTCTGCGAGACCGTCAGCTCGGGGACCGCGCTGATCGTGGCCACCTTGGCCTCGTCGACCTCATGGAAGTCGGTGATGCTCCCGGTGGAGCCCACCCAGCCGAACGCCAGTTGCCGGGGCGTCCCGTTGGCGTTCAGCCAGCTCGCCGGATACAGGCCGGCGGGAACCGTGGGGAGTGTGCCCGTTAGGGTCTTGGTCACACCGCTCACGAGGGTGACCAGGATCCGGTAGCTGTTGGCCGGGATCGCCAGGCCGGCGGCGGTCGTGAGGACCGTGTTGGTGGGGTTGATGCCGACCTGGACCGGGACACCCGTTCGGGTGGCCGCCCGCAGGGGGAGAGCTGGGGAGGCCGGCGTGGTAGCCGTGCTGTTGATCGCGCAGTATCCCACGGTGCCGTTACCCGGGCCGCGCACGACGACCTGGCCGGGCACCCGGGTGGTCGTCGAGATGTAAGCCGGATTCGTGCAGGTGCTCCCCTGGTAGGAGGCGTTGCTGTAGTTTCCGTACACGTCGAGGCCGATGCCGAGGTAGCCATAGGCCAGGCCGGGGAGGGCGGAGAACGAGGTGTAGCCCAGCGCACCGCCCGACTGGCCGATGTTGGCCGGAGACTGGGGGTTGGCCGGGTCGACCGCCGCCAGCACGAAACTCATGCCGTCGGCCCCGCCCCCTCCGTACTGGTAACTGTTGAACGTCACGTCGAGGCCCTGCGAGGTGGGCACGCTGACCGCGCCGAAGAGGCCGCCGACCCTGCCGGTCGTCGCGTTCGTCAGCCGCAGTTTGCCGGTGCCCGGGCTGTCCGGGTCGGTGGTGCAGCTGTGCAGGCCGACGGTTCCGGGGTTGCCGGAGGCGCTCAGACACGCGACGTTCGTACCCCCCTGACCGGCCGGCAGCGCGGGCAGCACCACGGCGCCGTCCCCGTTGGCCGTGTTGTTGTGGAACGGCTGGTCGAACACGACCGTGCCCGCCGCCAGCGCGGGACGAGGCGCCAGCACGGCCGCCGTACCGGTCAGCCCCGAGCAGGTCAGGGCCAGGACGAGGACCCGGACGGTCCCCCTCCTGACACGAGGCACCCAGGTCCCCTGCCCGGACACAGCAGTGAAGAAAGGCACGCCAATACCCCGATCGATCTCGATGTTCGCGGCTTCCCGATCTGCGAACGCCCTGAGGATCAGGGTGAACCGCGGTCACCGGACTCCAGATCGCCGACGCGGTGATCCAGTCGCTGACTTCTTGATTCGCCGGGGAACGTCGGAGCCACCGGAGCCAGCCCGGAGAGATCTAGCCGTAACGACTCAAAGTCTCTGATCAACTACGGAGAGTGTCAATCAACGCGAAGAGACGGCGTGGCGACGCGGGATATGCCGGATACTTCATACAGTTTCAGCCCGGGCCGGCACTACAGCCGATAACCGCATCACGACGAAGAACGGTCAGAGATGGCGGGGAGAAGTGCCCTCAACCCGTCCAGGGCTCAAAAGAAGCGACCCCTTGCCGGATGTGTGAACACCCCCGGCAAGGGGTCGTGATCGCTTCAGGCGCGGGCCGTGCCTCAAACACAGGCCGTACGGACGACGTCCGCCAGGCGGTTCGCCATCTGCTCGGCCTGCTCCGCGGAGGAGGCCTCGACCATGACGCGGATCATCGGTTCGGTGCCGCTCGGCCGGATCAGCACCCGGCCTGTCTCCCCCAGCTCCGCCTCCGCCGCGGCGACCGCCGCGGACAGTTCGGGAGCCGAGGCCTTGTCGCGGTCGACGTCCTTGACGTTGACCAGGATCTGCGGCAGTCGGGTCATCACCGAGGCCAGCTCCGCCAGCGACTTCCCCTCGCGCGCCACGATCGACAGCAGATGGAGCGAGGTCAGCAGACCGTCTCCGGTCGTGGCGTGGTCGAGCATGAGGACGTGGCCGGACTGCTCGCCACCGAGGTTGTATCCGCCCGCCTTCATGGCCTCCAGGACGTAGCGGTCGCCCACGGCGGTCTCGATCATGTCGATGCCGGCGTTCTTGAGCCCGATCTTGAAGCCCAGGTTGGACATGACCGTCGCGACCACGGTGTCACCGACCAGTTTCCCCTCGGCGTGCATGGCCATGGCCAGCACGGCCATGATCTGGTCGCCGTCGATCACCTCGCCGGTGTGTGAGACCGCCAGGCAACGATCGGCGTCGCCGTCGTAGGCGATGCCGACGTCCGCGTTGCGGGAGACCACGATCTGCTGGAGTTTGTCCAGGTGAGTGGAGCCGACTCCGGCGTTGATGTTGAGCCCGTCGGGGCGGGCCCCGATGGTCTCGACCGTGGCCCCGGCCCGCAGCAACGCCTCGGGAGCCACCATGTGGGCGGCGCCGTGGGCGCAGTCGAGGACCACGTTCAGGCCGTCCAGGCGGCCGGTGACGGTGGACAGCACGTGGGACACGTAACGGTCGGCCTCGCCGTACGCTTCGCGCACGCGGCCGACCGAGGCTCCGACAGGGCGGTCCCACTTCTCGTCGAGCCGCTGCTCGATCTCGTTCTCCATCGCGTCGGGCAGCTTGTAGCCGCCGCGGGTGAGGAACTTGATCCCGTTGTCCGGGGCGGGATTGTGGGAGGCGGAGATCATCACGCCCATGTCGGCTCTGAGAGCGGTGGTGAGATAGGCGACCGCCGGGGTGGGCAGCACGCCGAGCCGGAGGACGTCCACGCCAGACGACGCAAGGCCGGCGACCACAGCGGCCTCCAGGAATTCTCCTGAAGCTCGCGGGTCCCGGCCTACGACGGCGACGGGACGGCCTCGCCGCCCGACGCTGGCATGGAACGCCCCGGCATCGCCGAGGACATGAGCCGCGGCCACGGACAGGTCCATGGCGAGCTCGGCCGTGAGGTCGCGCCCAGCGACCCCACGTACCCCGTCGGTGCCGAAAAGGCGCCCCAACTTAACGCTTGCTGTACTGCGGAGCCTTGCGGGCCTTCTTGAGGCCGTACTTCTTGCGCTCGGTGGCGCGAGCGTCACGGGTCAGGAAGCCTGCCTTCTTCAGCGGCGGGCGGTTGACCTCGACGTCCAGGAGGGTCAGCGCGCGGGAGAGTCCCATGCGCAGGGCACCGGCCTGGCCGGTGACGCCGCCACCGTTGATGCGGGCGATGACGTCGAACTGGTCCTCGGCGCCGAGGACCACGAAGGGCTCGTTGACGATCTGCTGGTGGACCTTGTTCGGGAAATAGTTGTCAAGTGCGCGACCGTTGATCGTCCACTTGCCGGTGCCCGGCACGATGCGCACGCGGGCTACGGATTCCTTGCGGCGGCCCGTGCCGTACGAGTTACCCGTGGTGATGGGCTTACGGACGGCGGCCTCGCCGCTGGCAGTGGACTCGGAGGTGTACTCGGAGGGGAACTCCTCCGCGGAGTACGCTTCCTGCTCGCCCTCGACGGGCGTCTCGACACCGGTGGGCTCAGCCACGGTTCTCCTCTAACTTTCCTACTCGGCGTCGGCCATCGGCCAACGCTGCTGGCGACAAGCAGCTAGCGACTACTGGGCGATCTGGGTGAGCTCGAAGGGCACAGGCTGCTGCGCCTGGTGCGGGTGCTCGGAACCGGCGTAGACCTTGAGCTTCTTGATCATCTTCCGGCCGAGGGCGTTCTTGGGCAGCATGCCCTTCACGGCCTTCTCGACGGCGCGGTCAGGACGCTTGTCCATGAGCTCGCCGTAGGTGACGGAACGCAGACCGCCGGGGTAGCCCGAGTGACGGTACGCCTTCTTCTGCTCGAGCTTCTTACCGGTCAGCGCGACCTTGTCGGCGTTGATGATGACGACGAAGTCACCGGTGTCGACGTGGTTGGCGAAGGTCGGCTTGTGCTTACCGCGAAGCAGGATCGCGACGTGGCTGGCCAGCCGGCCAAGCACGATGTCAGTGGCGTCGATGATGTGCCACTGACGCTCGACTTCGGCAGGCTTGGGTGTGTACGTGCGCACGGTCGTATGCCTTCTTTGCTCGCGTCTTCGGCGCTGTCGGAAGTGACAGCAACTTGGTCGGTAGGTGCGGGCACACGACAGCCCGGACCTTCCGTCTCCCAAGTTTTAGGAGATGACGCCGGACGCGCCGCGTATCGGTCTGCAACGGAGACCAATTCGCACACAACGAACTAGCAGGATACCGGCGCGTATGAGCATGGGTCAAAAGACGGACTCTGCGCCAGCGTCCTTGGCAGTCTACCCGTGACCGGGCAGTGCTGGGGGATGTCCCCCGCGAGCCCTCACAGAACGGTTCCGATACGTTCTCGGCATTCTCTTCTTCCCCACCGCAAACATCTCTATCTTTGATAGCGGTATGTGGCAGCTTCCTCACCCCCGGCATACCCAGCGGACCCGTCTGCGCCGCATGGGGCTGTTCGCGTGCCTGACGACGGTCTTGCTGACCGGGTTCCTCCTGGGCCGGGGCACCCGCGCCGAGGAGCCTCCCGACCAGATCTATATAAACGCCGGGCCGATCACGACCGAGGCCACGCCCACGGCCGTGCGCACCGGCCAGGGCAGAGCCGGGCGGGCCAGCGACCGTCGCACGCCTCTCGTCCGGGTCGCCCGTCCCCCCGTCGCCCCCACGGCGCCGCTGGAGCGACGCTCCCCACGCCCCACGCCAAGCCCCGAGAACACGATCGACGGCTCGACGAACGGCGGCTTCTCCTCTGTCATCAACGGCGACGACCGGCCCGGCACCCCCGCCCTCAGCGCGATGGAGAACGAGGCGATCCGGCTCGTCAACCTTGAGCGCAGGAAGCAGGGGTGCTCCCCGCTCAGGGTCGACAGGCGCCTGACCCTGTCCGCCAGGGCGCACTCGGCCGAGATGGCCGCCAGCGGCACCCTCTCCCACGACTCCCCGGACGGCAGGTCGCCCTGGGATCGGATGGAGAGCGCCGGCTACGGCGACGGGGGCGCGGAGAACATCGGCCGCGGCTACACCTCGGCCGAAGACGCGGTACAGAGCTGGATGGCGACCGGCGGCCACCGGCGCAACATCCTCAACTGCAAGCTCACCGCCACCGGAGTAGGGGCTGTGGACGGTTCGACCGGGCCGTGGTGGACGCAGGATTTCGGCTACTCCTGAGTAAACCGGCCCCGATAAAACGGCTAGTCTCGGCGCATGGGTTTTCCCGGGGAGCCGCCACGCCGACAGCCTTACAACCAGCCTGACGCGTCGCCGCCCAGGCAGGGCGATCACTGGTTCGACGCCTCACCGCACAGCCGCGCTCCCGAGGCGGCGACCGCTCAGGGCGCGTGGCCGCCCCAGCAGCAGCCCCAGCCTCAGCAGCGGCAACAGCCTCCACAGCAGCCGCAGCAGCGGCCTTCGCAGGAGCAGCCGCCGCGACGCCAGGAACGGCCGCGACGGGAGAGGTGGAGCCCCTACGACGAGGGCCCCCGTTCGCGTCGTCCGATCTTCATCGCGGTCGGCGCGTTCGCCCTGCTGATCGCCGGAGGCGTCGGCCTGGCCATGCTCGCCAACTCCGACTCCTCGACACCGGCCGATACGGCGAGCCCCCTGGCCTCGGCCTCCAGCGCACCGGTGCCCGACGCCCCCGCCGACAAGTTCGGATACGCCGCCGCCCGTACCACCGACCCTCTCACCCTCACCCTGAACGAGGTGTTCAGGAACAAGAAGATAAAGATCGGTGGACAGAGCTATCTGATGACCACGCGCAGGGCCGACAAGAAATGCGGCGACGCCGTGGTGGGCAGCAAGCTTCAGAAGGCCCTCACCGGAGGCAAGTGCAACCAGTTGCTGCGGGCCTCCTTCCGCGACGCCTCAGGAAAGATCATCGGCACCGTGGGGGTGGCCAACCTCAGCACCTCGAAGGGGGCCGCCGCGGTCGTCTCCGCCGGAACCGGCAAGGAGCGAGAGGAATACATCAAGCCGCTGCCCGGCAAAGACGCGGTCACCAAATTTCTCGGCACGGGTGAGGCGTTCGTGGGCGAGTGGAGGCACGGGCACTACGTCGTGATGGTCTGGTTCCAGTACAAGGACGGGCACCTGCCGAAGAAGACCGAGGTCAAGAAGCTCAACCAGGCGGCCTTCGGTGCCGCCGACGCGACCGTGACGCCGGCCCTCGAATCCCGGTCGCTGACCGGAAAGCGGCCGTAACAAAGACCCCACCCCGGTATTTTCGCCCCATAAAACTGGCGGGCGATACGGCCGAGAACGCCCATACACGCATGACGATCTCCGGCTATCGCTAGGCTGCGACCTATGCGTGGCCAGGAATCCGGGTCCGAGCACGAACGTGAAGGCGGCGGTTCGGCCGCACCGGCGACGCCACCGCCGAGTTTCGGCCAGTCTTCGCCGCACGTGCCCCGGACCGATCTCACAGGTGACGATCAGCCCTATTCCCCCCCGGCGTGGCCCGAACCGGCGCCCGGGGCGGCCCAGCCGTGGATGGTTCCCGGCGACGACGGCGCCCCCTACGACTGGCTGGCCGAACCCGAACCCGAGCCCGAGCCTCCCGCCCCCTGGCCCGGCTCTCCGCAGCCCGAGCCACAGCCCGGCCCCCCGGCGTCACGGGAGCCCTCCGGCGCGGCGTGGTCGGGCTCCCCCGCCCCTCAGGAGCCCCCAGGCGCGGCGTGGTCCGGCTCCCCCACCTACCAGGAGCCCCCCGGCGCGGTCCGGTCCGGCTCCCCCACCTACCAGGAGCCCCCCGGTCCGGCGTGGTCCGGCTCCCCGGCATGGGCCGCCCCCTCCTCCCAGGAGCCCGGTTCCCCGGGATGGTCCGGCCCCCCGCCTTCCGCCGAACCCCCCACTCCGTCGTGGCCGGGCGCGTCGGCCGGTGACGGGCCCACCACGCCTTCCGGCGCCGTTCCGTTGAACCCACCTCTGCCCACGGCGCCGATCGTGCCCGGAGCTCCGCCGTGGCAGCCGCCGCCGGCCTTCACCGCCGCCGCCGCGGGGATGCAGGTCTGGCCTGACACTCACTGGCCCGCCGCCACCGGAGAGCCGGTCTGGCCCGATCCCGAGGAGACGGTCGCCCGCCCGGGAGAGCCCGGCGACATCGCCGTCTGGCCGCCTGACGCGGCCTTCCAGGACGACCCCGACGAGGGCACCGTCAACGTCCGCGGACCCGAACTCCCCGTGCCCGACCCCCATGAGCCGGGCCGGCCGCAGCCGCCCGAGGCCGGGCCGTACACCCCCGTTCAGACCCCGCCGGGCGCCTACCCGTCGGGTGCGTCCCGATCATCCGAGGCGGGACCGTACACCCCGTCCCCTCCGCCGGGCGCCTACCCTTCGGGCCCGCCCCAGCCGCCCGAGGCGGGACCGTACGCCCCGGGCCAGAACTCACCTTCCCCGGCGGGCGCCCACCAGCCGCCCGAGGCGAGTCCCTACGCTTCGGGCTCGGCCTCGCCCACCGACATGACCGTCCCGTCCCCCGCGCCCGCGCCCGTCACGCAGGCCCCGACGTCCGAGCCGGAGCTGATCCCGCAGGTGCCCGTGCCGCCCCTCGACCCGGTCACCTATGCCCCGGCGCCGCCTCAGGCCCCGGGTCACCAGGCCGAGCCCGACTCCCCCGCTCCCGATTCCGGCAGGCCGGCACCGCCTTCGGGTTACGTGGAGCAGGAGACCCCTCCCGGCGGCATCCCGATGCTTCCCCCGCTGTTCCCGCCCCTTCCGGTGGTGTCACCGGCCGGCCAGGCGGCTCCCACAGCCGCCGCCCTGGCCCCACGCGACGCCTTCACCCCGGTCTCGGCCCTCACGGCCGAACTCCCGGTCACCCCGCCCGCCGAACCGCCCCCCGGCCGGAGCGGTACCAAGCTGATCGTGGCCGTGATCTCGGTCGTGGTGGTCGGCATCGCCGTCGGAGCGTTCTTCGCCTACCAGTCGTTCAGCTCCAGGAACCAGACGAGCGCGTCCAGCTCGATCCCCACCGCCGAGATCATCGATCCCACCGGGGATCCGGTTCCGGAGCCCGACCCGATCAACACCACGATGCTCGACTCCGAGAAGACCGACCCGGGCAAGCTGACCGTGCCCGACGCCTTCACCAAGAAGGTGACCCTGGCGGGGGCGACGTTCACCCGGGTCAAGACCAACATCACCGAAGATTGCCCGAAGGCCGCGGCCGGCAAGTTCGCCCGCGTGCTGGGCAGCCAGGAATGCCGCCGAGTGCTGCGGGCCACCTACGTGGACAGCAAACGGCGATACGCGGTGACCACGGGAATCGCGGTGCTGCCCACCCGGGAGTCCGCGGTCGAGGCCGACAAGGCCAAAGACCTCAACAGCAACCTGTGGTTCCGCAGCCTGCCGGGCAACGCCGGCAGCGGAGCCGAACGCGTGCACATCGCGGGCGGTTACGCGGCCGGGATGGTGTGGGGCCGCTACATCGTGTTCAGTTACGCCACCTTCAGCGACGGCCACACGCCGACCGCGAAGGAGAAGGGCCTGGGCAAGGTCAGCAGCGCGTTCCGCGACCAGACGGCCAAGGTCGTGGAGCGCCGCGTCAGGAACTGAGCGTGCGCACCCGGCGGGTCTCGGCGGCCCGCCGGGCCAGGTCCTCCGCTCCCGGATAGAGCACCTCTTCGAGACAGAGGCCGTGCGCGGGCGCGACGTGCACCTTGGAATCCCGGACGACGCTCTTCAGCACCTGACCGGGCCAGTCCACGGGAAGCCGCCCCTCCCCGACGGGTAGCAGCGATCCGACGAGTGCCCGGACCATCGAGTGGCAGAACGCGTCGGCCACCACCGTCGCGACGAGGATGCCCTCCTCCCGCACCCAGTCGAGCCGCTGCAACTCACGAATCGTGGTCGCTCCCTCGCGTTTCTTGCAAAAGGCCGCGAAGTCGTGCTCTCCCAGCAGATGGGCGGCGGCCGCGTTCAACCGGTCGACGTCGAGGGGACGGCCGTACCAGGCGACCTCGCGCCTGCGGAGGGGGTCCACCCCGCCGGGCGTATCGGAGATCCGGTAGGCGTACCGCCGCGACATCGCTGAGAACCGGGCGTCAAAGCCCCCAGGAGCCACCGTGACGCGACGAACCCTCACATCCGAGGGCAGGACCCCTGCCAGCCTTCTCACCAGAGCAGAGAGCTGCTCATCGACGCTCTCCGGCGATCCGGGCTCGGCGGGAGCGCTTGCCGGGGACGCCCCCCGGCGGTGGCGGCTCTCCAGCGCGCCGAATCCGCCGGCGTCCAGATCCACATGGGCGACCTGGCCCCGCGCGTGCACTCCGGCATCGGTCCGCCCGGCCACCGTCAGCGCCGGCGGTTCGGGAAGCCGGAAGATCTTGCCGAGCGCCTCCTCGATCTCTCCCTGGACGGTTCGCTGTCCGGGCTGCTTCGCCCAGCCGGAGAAGTCGGTGCCGTCATAGGCGAGATCCAGGCGCAGCCGTACCACGATTTTTCCTCCTGGAAAGCGGAAACGGGCCCGGCATCTCCCAGAGAGGAGGTGCCGGGCCCGTTCACAGGACCTGAAAGATCAGGCGTTGTCCTTCTTGGCCTCGGTCTCCTCGGCGGGAGCCTCGGCGGCCTCGGCGGTCTCCTCGGAAGCCTTCGGCTCCTCGGTGGTCTCCTCGGCCTTGGTCTCTTCGACCTTGGTCTCTTCGGCCTTCGGCTTCTCGGCAGCGGCCTGGCTGACGCGAACCGGGTTCAGCTGCTCGGTCACCAGCTCGATGACGGCCATGGGGGCGGCGTCGCCCTTACGGAGGCCGACCTTGGTGATCCGGGTGTAGCCACCGGGACGCTCGGCGAAGGTCGGCGCGATCTCGGTGAACAGGTGGTGGACGACACCCTTGTCCCGGACGATCGTCAGGACCTGGCGACGGTTGTGCATGTCGCCCTTCTTGGCCTTGGTGATCAGCCGCTCCGCCAGCGGACGCAGGCGCTTGGCCTTGGCGACCGTGGTCTTGATCCGACCGTGCTGGAACAACTGGGTGGCGAGGTTCGCCAGGATCAGCCGCTCGTGGGCCGGGCTTCCGCCGAGGCGGGCACCCCTTGCTGGCTGAGGCATTTCGTTCTCCTTGAGAGTGAACCCGCCCCGGCCGTATGAGGTACCGGGGTCGGGCCGGGGATCCGTGGATCCCCGTTATTCAGCGAAACTCAGTACTGCTCGGTCTCGACGTACGCATTGTCGTCGTCGTCGTAGCCGCCGCCGGCCACCGCGCTGGGGTCGAACCCGGGCGGGGAGTCCTTCAGCGCGAGCGTCATCTCGTGCAGCTTCTGCTTGACCTCTTCGATGGACTTCGCACCGAAATTCCTTATATCGAGGAGGTCCTGCTCGCTGCGGGCGACGAGCTCACCCACGGTGTGGATGCCCTCGCGCTTGAGGCAGTTGTAGGAACGAACCGTGAGGTTCAGCTCCTCGATCGGCAGCGCCAGGTCGGCGGCCAGGGCCGCGTCCGTCGGCGACGGGCCGATGTCGATGCCCTCGGCCTCGACGTTCAGCTCGCGGGCGAGACCGAACAGCTCGACGAGGGTCTTACCGGCCGAGGCCACCGCGTCGCGGGGCTTCATGCACGGCTTCGTCTCGACGTCCAGGATCAGGCGGTCGAAGTCGGTGCGCTGCTCGACACGGGTCGCCTCGACCTTGTAGGTGACCTTGAGAACCGGGGAGTAGATGGAGTCGATCGGGATGCGGCCGATCTCCTGGCCCGGCTGCTTGTTCTGCGCGGCGGAGACGTAGCCGCGGCCGCGCTCGACGGTCAGCTCCATCTCCAGCTTCGCCTTGCCGTTCAGCGTGGCGATGCGCAGCTCGGGGTTGTGCACCTCGACACCGGCCGGAGGCGCGATGTCGGCGGCGGTGACGTCGCCGGGGCCCTGCTTGCGCAGGTACATCACCACGGGCTCGTCGTGCTCGGAGGAGACGACCAGGTCCTTGAGGTTCAGGATGATGTCGGTGACATCCTCCTTGACCCCCGGCACGGTCGTGAACTCGTGCAGCACACCCTCGATGCGGATGCTGGTCACGGCCGCGCCCGGAATGGACGACAGCAGCGTGCGCCGCAGAGAGTTGCCGATGGTGTAACCGAAGCCCGGCTCCAGCGGCTCGATGATGAACTTGGACCGGGTCTCCTCGAGTGACTCCTCGAGGAGGGACGGGCGCTGAGCGATCAGCATGTGAGATCTCCCCCTGCATGGCGGCGCCCGCTATTTGACGCCGCTCGAACAACAGCATAGGTGCCGTGCGGCGAACCGCACGGCACCTGTGGAGCTTCTACTTGGAGTAGAGCTCGACGATCAGCTGCTCCTGGACCTGGGTGTCAATCTGCTGACGGACCGGGAGCTGGTGAACCAGGACGCGCATGGCGTCCGGAATGACGCCCAGCCAGGCCGGGAACGTCTTGTCACCGGAGGTGGCGCGAGCCACCTCGTAGGGAAGCAGGTTGCGCGAACGCTCGCGAACCTCGACGATGTCGTGCTCGCGGACGCGGTACGAAGGAATGTCGACCTTCTTACCGTTCACCAGGATGTGTCCGTGACGGACCTGCTGGCGAGCGGCGTCGCGCGACTCGGCGAACCCGGCGCGGTAGACCACGTTGTCGAGACGGCTCTCCAGGATCTGGAGGAGGTTCTCGCCGGTCTTGCCGCCCTTGCGGTTGGCTTCCTCGTAGTAGTTGCGGAACTGCTTCTCGAGGATGCCGTAGATGCGGCGGGTCTTCTGCTTCTCACGAAGCTGGAGCTGGTACTCAGACTCCTTGGGCCGACCGCGGCCGTGCTCACCCGGCGGGTAAGGACGGATCTCGATGGGGCACTTCGCGGACTCGCACTTCTTGCCCTTGAGGAAGAGCTTGGTCTTCTCTCGACGGCAGAGCTTGCAGTCCGCACCCGTATAACGAGCCATTTTCTATCTTCTCCTGGGCGTCAGACGCGACGGCGCTTGGGCGGACGGCAGCCGTTGTGCGGCACGGGGGTGACGTCCTGGATGGAGCCAACCTCGAGGCCGGTCGCCTGCAGCGAACGGATCGCGGTCTCACGGCCGGAGCCGGGGCCCTTGACGAAGACGTCGACCTTGCGCATGCCGTGCTCCATGGCCCGGCGAGCGGCGTTCTCGGCGGCCATCTGCGCGGCGAACGGGGTGGACTTACGAGAGCCCTTGAACCCGACGTGGCCGGCACTGGCCCAGGAGATCACGTTCCCGTTCGGGTCGGTGATCGAAACGATCGTGTTGTTGAACGTGCTCTTGATGTGGGCGTGCCCATGAGCGACGTTCTTCTTTTCCTTGCGACGCACCTTTTTGGGTGCGCCCTGGCGGCTCTTAGGAGGCATTCTTTGCCTTCACTCCTGAGGTCTTCGGTCCTGCGGCTACGCGGACTACTTCTTACCGGGCTTCTTCTTACCGGCCACGGTCTTCTTCTTGCCCTTACGGGTGCGTGCGTTGGTCTGCGTACGCTGACCGTGCACGGGAAGGCCACGGCGGTGCCGAATGCCCTGGTAGCACTGAATCTCGATCTTGCGACGAATGTCGGCCTGAACTTCGCGACGGAGGTCACCCTCGATCTTGTAGTTCGCCTCGATGTAGTCACGCAGCGGCACGAGCTCTTCGTCCGTGAGCTGGTGAACTCGAAGATCACCGTTCACGCCGGTGGCCTTGAGGGTCTCCAGGGCGCGAGTGCGGCCGATTCCGAAAATGTAGGTGAGAGCGATCTCCAGCCGCTTGTCGCGGGGGAGGTCGACGCCAACCAGGCGAGCCATGGTCGGGCATTCTCCTTCTTTATGGCGGAGGTCCTGCGCCTCACTTCCCCTCCCCATGCCCGGGGTGAGGGCCCCGGCCTCCGACCGGGGGTCTCCTGCGGGGTACGGCCGAAACCGCCGACGCAGGTGTGAAACGCGATTACTGTGGCGGCCCCACATGGGTTGAGCCCGCCACTGAGAGCGGACTCCTGCAGGACCTGTTTACTGCGATTAACCCTGACGCTGCTTGTGGCGCAGGTTCTCGCAGATCACCATGACGCGACCGTGCCGGCGAATCACCTTGCACTTGTCGCACATCTTCTTGACGCTCGGCTTGACCTTCATAGTCTTATTTTCGTCCCTCAGACGCTTACTTGTATCGGTAGACGATCCGCCCACGACTGAGGTCGTAGGGGCTCAGTTCGACGACAACCCTGTCGTCAGGAAGGATACGGATGTAGTGCATCCGCATCCGCCCGCTGATATGGGCCAGGACCTTATGGCCGTTGTCGAGCTGCACCCGGAACATCGCGTTCGGGAGCGACTCAACCACAGTGCCCTCGATCTCGATGGCGCCGTCTTTCTTGGCCATGTCCCTCGCGTTTCACTGATCGGTCGTCTGAGGCATCGGAACACTAAGCAGCCGCGACCCAGCGCTTCGATGAGAGCGGCGGTTGCGAAACCGCCGACGCGCAATGGTCATAGTGAACCGAAGAGGGAGTGTACGGCACCGGGCAAGGAAATGCGAAACGCACGGCCGGCACCTTGACACAACCGCTACTCAGGATACCGCAGATCCAGGGCAGGACACGCAACGCGGCATGACGCACGAATAACCGTGCGCTCATTGTAAGCACATCCCGCCTGGTCGAGGCCACCGACACGGGCCACCGACACGGCGGCAGACCCATGCCGGCGACACCCCGGCGTAACGCGAAGAAGCCCCCGGCGGCCTGACGTCAGGAGACTTCCTTGATCGGCTTCTCCTTGATCGAGATTTCCCCGCCGGGGAACCTCGATCGGCCTTCCCCGAAAGGCACGACACGGCCTTTGGAAGGTGCCGCCCCGGCGGGCACTCCCGCGCGAGCCTTCACCCCCGGCCTGAGGGCCGCGGCACCGGCTCGTGTTCGGGTAGCCCTTGACGTGGGAGCGGTCACCGACGTTCTCGCCGCGGCCGACCCCCGAGCGGTACGGGCCGAAAGAAGTGCGTGAAGCTCTGGACCCGCTGCGCGGCGGGCGAGGCGGTCAAGGTTCCGGCGGCCGAGGTGGTCGAGGCGGTCGAGATTCCGGCGGTCGAGGCCGTGGCGGCGGGGGCCGCGGCCATGCCGGCGACGAGCGCACCGGCCAGGGAGGTGCCCGCGAGAAGAGTGCGAGCCTTGCTCATTTCCTCCCGGGTGGGGGCGTCCTGCCGTTTTCCTCCTGGGCGGGGGGCGTCCTGCCGTTCGGACACCGTTCACGTCAGGAAGGAACAGCCCGCCCGTCCACGGAGGAACGCCCACTCAGCGCGCACCGTTACGGGTTGCGCTTCTTGCCGAGGCTCGCCGCCAGCGTGGCGAGCAGCAACATCGCTCCCCAGGGACCCATCACCCACAGCGGCCACGGATAGGTGAAGTCGAGACCGTCGGCCACACCGACGATGAGCCAGACCACCCAGTTGATGGCGCTGGTCACCGCCCAGACGGCCCAGATGTGCCTCAGCGCTCCATCGCTCGCCCGCCCTCTGTCGGGGCGTCCACCGCGCTCTGAGGGGCGGGCAAGGGCATTGGACAGTCCCTGCAGGTCGACGTCGGGAAGGTCGGAGGTGAGCGTGGCGAGCTCGCCGTACGTCTTGCTCGTGTAGAGCTGGTCCAACCGCTCGTCGAACTCCTCGCCGGTGAGCCGGCCCTGCGCGTAGTGCTCCCGCAGGACCGAGGCGACCCTGTCGCGATCTCCGTCCGAGGCCCGCATGTTCGGGCTAGCCGCCATCGTCAACCACACATCCACTCACCGCTGGACAGTGTTACCGGGCTTGCTAGGTCGACGGCCCACGATCTTTCGACAGGTCGGCAAGCCTCTCCGCCCCGCCGTCGAGGGCGGTCAGTACCCAAGGTCCATTATGTGTCACCGCGACGCTGTGTTCGAAATGCGCCGAGGACTTGCCGTCGACGGTGATGACGGTCCAGTCGTCGGCCAGCACCTTGGTCCTGTCCGTGCCGAGGTTCACCATCGGCTCGACGGCGAAGCACATGCCCGGCTCGAAGCGCGGCCCGCGGCCCGGCTTTCCGTGGTTGGCGACCCAGGGGTCCATGTGCATCTCGGTACCGATGCCGTGCCCGCCGTACTCCTGCGGAATGCCGTAACGGCCCTGGGAACGGACGTACTTCTCCACCTCGTGGCCGATGTCGGACAGCTGGCGGCCCACGGTGAGCGTGGCGATGCCGCGCCACATGGCCTCCTCGGTGACCCGCATCAGCTCGGTCAGCTTGGGATCGACCTCACCGACCGGGACCGTGATCGCCGCGTCGCCGTGCCAGCCCTCCAGAATGGCGCCGCAGTCGATGGAGATGATGTCGCCCTCCTGCAGAGCCCGCCGATCGGTCGGGATTCCGTGGACGACCTCGTTGTTCACCGACGCGCAGATCGTCGCCGGAAAGCCCTGGTACCCCTTGAAGGAGGGGATCGCGCCCTCGTCCCTGATGGCCTTCTCCGCGATCCCGTCGAGATCCAGCGGGGTCATGCCGGGCCGCACGCTCTCCCGGAGCAGTTGCAGGGTCCGGCCGACCACCAGGCCCGCCGCCCGCATCTTTTCCAGTTGTTCAGGCGTTTTTATCTGGATTCCATGCTTGTTCTTCTTGAACACGTGCACACCCCCTGGGGTGGTTCAACGGGCGATCGGGGAGCCCAATTCCCCCGATTCTGCCCTAAACGACAGCACGCCACCCATGGGAATCCATGGATGGCGTACCGGACGAATATCTCTAATCGACGAAGGGGCTCAGAGCCTCCATCGCACGCTGGGTGACCTCTTCCACCGGACCGGTCGCATCCACGCCGACCAGAATGCCCTCGTCGGCGTAGAAGGACACCAGCGGGGCGGTCTGCTCCTGGTAGACCTCCAGCCGATGCCGGACCGTCTGCTCCTTGTCGTCGTCCCGCTGGTAAAGCCGCCCGTTGCAGGCGTCGCAGACGTCGTCCTTCTTGTCATCGAAATCGACGTGCCAGATGCGGCCGCACTGGCTGCAGGTACGGCGACCCGCCAGCCGGCGGACGACCTCCTCGTCGTCGACCACGAGTTCCAGGACGACGTCCAGACCGACTCCGAACTCGGCGAGCATCTTCTTCAGGATCTCGGCCTGGGGCACGTTCCTGGGGAAGCCGTCGAGCAGGAAACCGTCCTGCGCGTCGCTCTCCGAAAGGCGGTCACGGACCATCGCGATGGTGACCTCGTCGGGTACGAGGTCGCCGCGGTCCATGTATTCCTTGGCAAGCTTGCCGAGCTCCGTGCCGCCCGAAACATTGGCGCGGAAGATGTCACCTGTCGAGATCTTCGGGATGGACAGGTTCGATGCGACGAACTGGGCTTGTGTCCCCTTACCCGCTCCGGGGGGCCCGACCAGGACGAGACGCACTATTTCAGGAAGCCTTCGTAGTTGCGCTGCTGAAGCTGGCTCTCGATCTGCTTCACGGTGTCAAGACCGACACCAACCATGATCAGAATGCTCGTCCCTCCGAACGGGAAGTTCTGACTCGCACCGACGAGCGCCAACGCGACGATCGGCACCATGGAGATCAGGCCCAGATACAGCGCGCCAGGAGCGGTGAGTCGCGTGAGCACAAAGTTCAAGTACTCAGCCGTCGGCCGGCCCGGGCGGATACCCGGGATGAACCCACCGTACTTCTTCATGTTGTCCGCGACTTCAACGGGGTTGAAGGTAATGGACACATAGAAGTAAGTGAAGAAGACGATCAGCAGGAAGAAAGTGATCATGTAGGTCGGGGTGGTGCCGCCTCCACCGAACTCCTGCGAGATCCACTGGATGATCGGGTTCGGCGTTTCCTGGGCGTTGCTGAAGAGCGACGTGACCAGTTGCGGGAGGTACAGCAACGAGGAGGCGAAGATGACCGGGATGATGCCGGCCTGGTTCACCTTCAACGGGATGTAGGTCGAGGTGCCGCCGTACATTCGGCGTCCGACCATCCGCTTGGCGTACTGCACCGGGATCCGTCGCTGAGCCTGCTCGACCATGACCACCAGGGCGATCATCGCGATACCGGTCACCATGACCACGGCGAAGACGAACACGCCCTTGGTCTGGGCGATGGTCACCAGCTCGGCCGGGAAGACCGCGATGACCTGGGTGAAGATCAGGATGGACATGCCGTTGCCGACGCCGCGGTCGGTGACGAGCTCGCCCAGCCACATGATGACGGCGGTTCCGGCGGTCATCGTCAAAACCATCACGGTGATGGAGAAGACGCTGTCCTTGTCGAGAAGAATGTCTTCACGACACTGGGGGAACAGCTGTCCGCTGCGAGCCAGGGCGATGAAGGCGGTCGACTGGAGAACGGCCAGACCGACCGTCAGGTAACGCGTGTACTGCGTGATCTTGGTCTGACCGGCCTGGCCCTCCTTCTTGAGGGCCTCCAGACGCGGGATGACCACGACCAGGAGCTGAAGGATGATGCTCGCGGTGATGTACGGCATGATGCCGAGCGCGAACACTGAAAGTTTCAGCAGGGCGCCGCCGCTGAACAGCTGCACCATTCCATAGATGTTGCCACTGGATCCGGCCTGCGCCTGAGTGAGACAGCGGCTGATGTTCTCGGTATGTACACCCGGGGTCGGGAAAACCGACCCAAGTCGGAACAGCGCGATGATGCCCAAAGTGAAGAGCAACTTCTTACGCAGGTCCGGCGTACGGAACGCTCGGGTAAACGCGGTCAGCACGGTCCCTCCTGCGCGCCTAAAAGGCGAGGTCGGTCAGCGATGGTGCGGGGGTAATCCATCTTTGCCATCTCAAGTCAGCGAACCCAAGGAAATGAGTCGAGGCCCACTGTCCAGCGAACTCTAACGCACTACGGGCGCGGAGGCCCATTATGAGCCTCCGCGCCGCGTGGTGATACCTACAGCTCGGAGACGGAGCCCCCGGCAGCAGCGATCTTCTCCTTGGCACTCTTGGAGAAGGCGTGCGCCTGCACGTTCAACGCCACAGAGATGTCGCCGGTTCCCAGAACCTTGACAAGCTGGTTCTTGCGAACGGCGCCGTTGGCGACCAGCGTCTCGACGGTGACGTCCCCACCCTCGGGGAACAGCTCGCCGAGCCTGTCCAGGTTGACGACCTGGTAGGTCGTCTTGAACAGGGCGTTGGAGAAGCCCTTGAACTTGGGCAGGCGCCGCTGCAGCGGAACCTGACCACCCTCGAAGCCGAGAGGAACCTTGTTTCTGGCCCTCGTGCCCTTGGTGCCACGACCGGAGGTCTTGCCCTTGGACGCCTCGCCACGGCCCTTACGGACCTTGGACTTGTTGGCGCCGGGAGCCGGCCGCAGGTGGTGGATACGGAGCGGAGTGTTCTCTGCCATGTCAGTCGACCTCTTCCACGGTGACAAGGTGCGTCACCACGGTGACCATGCCACGGATCTCCGGGCGGTCCTCCTTGACGACGACATCGCCGATTCGCTTCAGACCGAGCGAACGCAGCGAGTCGCGCTGGTTCTGCTTGCCGCCGATCTTCGAACGGACCTGGGTAATCTTCAGACGCGCCATCGACTAGCTCACCGCCTTGGCCGCTGCGGCCTCTGCGAGACCCTCGGCGCGAGCCCTGAGCATGCGCTTGGGAGCGACGTCCTCGATCGGCAGGCCACGACGGGCCGCGATCTCCTCGGGGCGGCTGAGGCCCTTCAGAGCGGCCACGGTCGCGTGCACGATGTTGATCGGGTTGTCCGAGCCGAGCGACTTGGACAACACGTCGTGGATGCCGGCGCACTCCAGTACGGCGCGCACCGGGCCACCGGCGATGACGCCGGTACCGGGCGAGGCCGGACGGAGGAACACGACACCGGCGGCCTCTTCACCCTGCACGATGTGCGGGATGGTGCCCTGAATGCGGGGCACCCTGAAGAAGCTCTTCTTGGCCTCTTCCACACCCTTGGCGATCGCCGCGGGCACTTCCTTGGCCTTGCCGTAGCCGACGCCGACCATGCCGTTGCCGTCACCGACGATGACGAGGGCGGTGAAGCTGAAGCGACGACCACCCTTCACGACCTTGGCCACTCGGTTGATCTTTACCACGCGCTCGATGTACGAAACGCCCTTGTCAGCGTTGCCACCGCGGCGGTCATCACGACGACCGTCACGCCGCTCGCCACCGGCGGCGCCACCGCGACGCGGTGCTCCAGCCATTAGTGGTTCCTCTTCTCACTCGTATAACGGGCCATCGGTTGCGATCCACGGGAGGGAGTCATCAGAACTCCAGCCCGCCTTCGCGGGCGCTGTCCGCGAGGGCCGCGATACGGCCCGCGTAGCGGTTTCCACCGCGGTCGAACACCACCGCGGTGATCCCGGCTGCCTTGGCCCGCTGAGCGAGAAGCTCGCCGACCTGCTTCGCCTTGTCGGTCTTGGCGCCCTCGGCCGTACGGAGGGAGGCGTCCATGGTGGAAGCGCTCACCAGCGTGTGGCCCTGGGCGTCGTCGACGATCTGGACGAAGAGGTGCCTCGTGGAGCGGTTGACGACCAAACGCGGACGCGTGGCCGTGCCAACAACCTTCTTGCGGACTCGGCCGTGGCGGCGGGCCCGCGAGACGGCGCGGGCGGCCGTGTGCTTGCCGAACGCAGTCTTGCCAGCCATGCCTACTTACCAGCCTTTCCGACCTTGCGGCGGATAACTTCACCCTGGTAACGCACGCCCTTGCCCTTGTACGGGTCAGGCTTGCGCAACTTGCGGATGTTTGCGGCGATCTCGCCGACCTTCTGCTTGTCGATGCCGTCCACGTGGAACAGCGTCGGCCTTTCGACGCGGAAGGAGACACCCTCGGGAGCGTTGACGATCACCGGGTGACTGAAGCCCAGAGCGAACTCGAGCTGAGTCGGGCTCTTGGCCTGAACGCGGTAACCGACGCCCACGATTTCGAGGGTCTTGGAGTAGCCCTGGGTCACACCGAGCACCATGTTGGCGACCAGCGTGCGGGACAGGCCGTGCAGCGCACGAACCTTGTTTTCGTCGTTGGGACGCGTGACGGCGAGAGTGCCGTCATCGCCCTTGGCGATCTCGATCGGCTCAGCGATCGTGTGAGAAAGTGTGCCCTTGGGGCCCTTGACCGTGACGTCCCGGCCGTCGATGGCGACGTCCACGCCGTTCGGTACAGGGATGGGCAGCCGTCCGATTCTCGACATGCTGTGATTTCTCCCCTCTACCAAACGAAGGCGAGGACTTCCCCGCCCACTCCACGCTTGCCGGCCTGCTTGTCCGTCATGAGACCGCCGGACGTCGAGATGATCGCGACGCCCAGTCCGCCCAGAACTCGAGGCAGGTTGTCCTTCTTTGCATAGACCCGCAGACCGGGCTTGGAAACCCGGCGTAGGCCCGAGAGCGACCGCTCACGGGTCGGCCCGAACTTGAGCTCCACCACGAGGTTCTTTCCGACCTTGGCGTCTTCGACGGTCCAGGCCTGAATGTAACCCTCCTGCTGGAGGATCTCGGCGATGTGCGCCTTGATCTTCGAGTACGGCATCGCCACGGTGTCGTGGTAAGCCGAGTTCGCGTTTCGCAGACGGGTCAACATGTCTGCGATCGGGTCAGTCATCGTCATGGCCGGTGGCCTTCCTCACCGCGGTTTCCACAAGGGACCTACGGTGCGGTCATGGGCGCTTGAAGCAGCGTCCGGTGAATACGACTTCTATGTACGGGTGGCGGCGCCGCGCGGATCCTTCCGCGCGGACGACTACCAGCTCGACTTGGTGATACCAGGCAGCTCGCCCCGGTGCGCCATCTCACGGAAGCAGATACGGCACAGGCCGAACTTCTTGTAGACGGCGCGGGGACGGCCACAGCGCGAGCACCGAGTGTAGCCCCGGACCTCGAACTTGGGCTTGCGAGCAGCCTTGACCTTGAGCGATGTCTTCGCCATGATCAGGCCTCCTTGAACGGAAAGCCGAGGAGCTTCAGCAGCGCCCGGCCCTGGTCGTCGGTCTTAGCGGTGGTCACGACCGTGATGTCCATACCCCGCTGGCGATCGACCTTGTCCTGGTCGATCTCGTGGAACATGACCTGCTCGGTGAGACCGAAGGTGTAGTTCCCGTTGCCGTCGAACTGCTTGGGCGACAGGCCGCGGAAGTCGCGGATACGCGGCAGTGCCAGCGACAGCAGCCGGTCCAGGAACTCCCACATGCGGTCGCCGCGCAGCGTGACGTGCGCGCCGATCGGCATGCCCTCGCGCAGCTTGAACTGGGCGATGGACTTGCGGGCCCTGACGACCGCCGGCTTCTGACCGGTGATCACGGTGAGGTCGCGGACGGCGCCGTCGATGAGCTTCGAGTCGCGCGCGGCCTCGCCGACGCCCATGTTCACCTTGATCTTGGTGATCGTGGGCACCAGCATGATGTTCTCGAACCCGAACTGCTCGTTCAGCTTCGCGATGATCTCCTCGCGATAGCGCTGCTTGAGCCGCGGAAGGGTCCGCTCTTCAGTGTTCGCGGTCATCGGTTGTCCTCACCCGACTCGTCAGAAGCGGCCTTGGCCGACTCCTTCTTGGCAGGCTTCTCGTCCTTGGCAGGCTTCTCGTCATCCTTGAGCTTCTTGACGTTGCTCACGTGGATGGGAGCTTCCATGGTCTGCACGCCGCCGGACTTGGCGCCGCGCGGACCATCGTTGGTCTCCTTGGAGTGCTTCTTGACCATGTTGACGCCCTCGACCACCACGCGCTCATCGCGCGGGTGGGCGGCGATCACACGGCCCTTGGCACCCTTGTCCTTACCGGCGATGACCTGAACCAGGTCACCCTTCTTCACGTGAAGCTTCGGCATTTACAACACCTCCGGCGCAAGCGAGATGATGCGCATGAACTTCTTCTCACGCAGCTCACGCCCGACGGGACCGAAGATACGCGTGCCACGAGGGTCACCGCTGTCCTTGATGATGACGGCGGCGTTCTCGTCGAAGCGGATGTAGGAGCCGTCGGGCCGGCGGCGCTCCTTGACAGTGCGGACGATGACAGCCTTGACGACATCGCCCTTCTTCACGGTGCCGCCAGGAATGGCGTCCTTGACTGTGGCGACGATGATGTCGCCAATTCCCGCGTAGCGCCGACCCGAGCCACCGAGCACACGGATGCAAAGAACTTCCTTCGCACCAGTGTTGTCGGCGACCTTGAGTCGCGACTCCTGCTGGATCACTTGTACTCCTGTGTGTCTCGCTGGTTCTCACCCGGTGGGCGAGCCTTGCGGAACCTGATGGGGTCTTTTTCCTCCGACGTCAGCCGAACAGCCGCCGCCGCAGGCGGGACGAAGATCACTTCGCCCCCTTGGACACCGTCGTGGGGGTGGCTGGGCCACCCCCACGAGGCGCGTTGCTTACTTGGCCTTCTCGAGGATCTCGATGACGCGCCAGCGCTTGCTGGCGGACAGCGGCCGGGTCTCCATCAGGAGAACCCGGTCACCAACGCCACAGGCGTTGGCCTCGTCGTGCGCCTTGTACTTGGTCGTCCGACGGATGACCTTGCCGTACAGGGGGTGCTTGACGCGGTCCTCAACGGCGACCACGACAGTCTTGTCCATCTTGTCACTGACGACCAGACCCTCACGGGTCTTGCGGTAGTTCCGCGCCTCGGTCGTTGCCTCAGTGGTCTCGGTCTCAGCCATCGATCGACTCCTTCTCAACCGTCACAATGCCGAGCTCCCGCTCGCGCATCACGGTGTAGATACGGGCGATCTCGCGGCGAACGGCACGCAGCCGCCCGTGGCTCTCCAACTGGCCGGTCGCAGCCTGGAAGCGGAGGTTGAACAGCTCCTCCTTGGCTTCCTTCAGCTTCTTGACCAGGGTGTCCTGGTCTTCCACCCGCAGCTCACCGGCGGTCAGGCCCTTAGCCATCACGCCTCACCTACTTCACGCTTAACGAACCGGCACTTCATGGGGAGCTTGTGCATCGCACGACGCAGGGCCTCGCGAGCCACCGGCTCGGCGACACCCGACAGCTCGAACATGACGCGACCGGGCTTGACGTTGGCGATCCACCACTCAGGTGAACCCTTACCGGAACCCATGCGGGTCTCGGCGGGCTTCTTGGTGAGGGGGCGGTCCGGGTAGATGTTGATCCAGACCTTGCCGCCACGCTTGATGTGGCGGGTCATGGCAATACGAGCCGACTCGATCTGACGGTTGGTCACGTAGGAGTGCTCAAGCGCCTGAATGCCGAACTCGCCGAACACGACCCTGGTGCCACCCTTGGCGGCACCGTGACGGTCGGGCCGGTGCTGCTTGCGGTGCTTGACCCTGCGCGGGATCAGCATGGTCAGCTCCCTTCAGCACCCGGCTGCGCAGCCGGGCCGGTCTCGGGGGCAGCCTGCGAGGCCGCCTCAGTCCTGGGTGCGCGGTCGCCACGGCCACCCGCGCCGCCACCACGACGGGCGCCACCGGCGCCTGCGCCGCCGCCACGACGGGGACGGTCGCCGCCACCGGCACCGGGGCCGCGACGGTCGTCGCGCTCCCGACGCTGGCCCGCACGAGCGCCGGCGGCAGCCGCCTCACGCTCGGCGCGGCTGGTCGGAGCCTCACCCTTGTAGATCCACACCTTCACGCCGATACGGCCGAAGGTGGTACGGGCCTCGTAGAGGCCGTAGTCGATGTCCGCACGGAGCGTGTGCAGGGGCACGCGGCCCTCGCGGTAGAACTCCGAACGAGACATCTCGGCGCCACCCAGACGACCGGCGCACTGCACCCGGATGCCCTTGGCGCCGCTCTTCATGGCCGACTGCATCGCCTTGCGCATGGCCCGACGGAACGAGACACGGCTGGAGAGCTGCTCTGCCACACCCTGAGCGACGAGCTGAGCGTCGATCTCGGGGTTCTTGACCTCGAGGATGTTCAGCTGGACCTGCTTCTTGGTCAGCTTCTCGAGGTCACCGCGAATCCGGTCCGCCTCGGCGCCGCGGCGGCCGATGACGATGCCCGGACGGGCGGTGTGAATGTCGACCTGTACCCGGTCGGTGGTCCGCTCGATCTCCACTTTGGAGATGCCGGCCCGCTCCATGCCCTTCTTGAGCATGCGGCGGATCGCCACGTCCTCGGCGACGTACGACTTGTAGAGCTTGTCGGCATACCACCGGCTCTTGAAGTCGGTCGTGATGCCGAGGCGGAACCCGTGCGGGTTAACCTTCTGACCCACTAGCGGGTCCTCCCCTTCGGCTCGCGGGACTCCACGATCACGGTGATGTGGCTGGTCCGCTTGTTGATCCGATAGGCACGACCCTGAGCGCGGGGACGGAACCGCTTCAGCGTCGGGCCCTCGTCGACCCAGGCACGGCTCACGAAGAGCGTGCCGCGGTCGAGCTTGAAGTTGTGCTCCGCGTTCGCAATGGCGCTGGACAGCACCTTGTACACGGTCTCGCTCGCCGACTGGGGAGCGAACTGCAGCACGGCCTGCGCCTCCGAAGCGGGCAGCCCGCGAATGAGGTCCACCACACGGCGGGCCTTCATGGGCGTGTGGCGCGCGAATCGCACCTGAGCCCTGGCTTCCATCGCTTACTCCTCTTACCTTCTTCTAAGGCGCTTACCGCCGGCTGCGGCGGTCTTCCTTGACGTGGCTGCGGAACGTCCGCGTCGGCGCGAACTCACCCAGCTTGTGACCGATCATCGCCTCGGTGACGAACACCGGGACGTGCTTGCGGCCGTCGTGAACGGCGATCGTGTGACCGAGCATGTCGGGAACGATCATGGAGCGCCGTGACCACGTCTTGATGACGTTTTTGGTGCCCTTCTCGTTCTGAACGTCCACCTTCTTCTGAAGGTGGTCGTCCACGAAGGGACCCTTCTTAAGGCTACGTGGCATTTTGGCTGCTCCTACCGCTTCTTCCGCTTGGTCCGACGACGGATGATCAGCCGGTCGCTGGCCTTGTTCGCCGCACGAGTACGACCCTCGGGCTTGCCCTTCGGGTTAACCGGGTGACGACCGCCGGAGGTCTTACCCTCACCACCACCATGCGGGTGGTCGACCGGGTTCATCGCGACACCGCGGACGGTGGGGCGCTTGCCCTTCCACCGCATGCGTCCGGCCTTGCCCCAGTTGATGTTGGCCTGCTCGGCGTTGCCGACCTGGCCGATGGAGGCCCGGCAGCGAACGTCGACCTGGCGCATTTCGCCGGAGGGCATACGCAGCGTGGCGTACTGTCCCTCCTTGGCGAGGAGCTGGATCTGCGCGCCGGCGGACCGGCCCAGCTTGGCGCCACCGCCCGGACGGAGCTCCACCGCGTGGATGAAGGTACCGGTCGGGATGTTGCGCAGCGGGAGGCAGTTGCCCGGCTTGATGTCGGCCGTGGGGCCGTTTTCAATCTTGTCGCCCTGCTTGAGGCCGGTCGGGCAGAGGATGTAGCGCTTCTCCCCGTCGGCGTAGTGCAGCAGAGCGATACGGGAGGTACGGTTCGGGTCGTACTCGATGTGAGCGACCTTGGCCGGAATCCCGTCCTTGTCGTGGCGCCGGAAGTCGATGATCCGGTAGGCGCGCTTGTGACCGCCACCCTGGTGGCGAGTGGTGACTCGGCCGTGGACGTTACGGCCACCCTTGCTGTGCAGGGGTGCAAGCAGCGACTTCTCGGGCGTGCTGCGCGTGATCTCGGCAAAGTCCGAGACGCTGGCGCCGCGTCGACCCGGGGTCGTCGGCTTGAGTTTACGGATGCCCATCTTTTTCGTTCATCCTTCGTCGGTTAATCCGGTCGAATGCCCCTTGCCTGCTGGCAAGGGGCGCTCTCCCTGTACTTACTGAGCGAGCGGGTCAGCCGATCTGGCCGAAGATGTCGATCCGGTCGCCCTCGACCAGGCTCACGATCGCTCGCTTGGTGCCGGGACGCTGACCGTGACCGAACTTGGTCCGCTTGCGCTTGCCCTGGCGGTTGATGGTGTTGACGCTGGCCACCTTGACGCCGAAGATCTTCTCAACTGCGATCTTGACCTGCGTCTTGTTGGCCGTCTTCCGCACCAGGAACGTGTACTTGTTGTGCTCGTCGATCAGGCCGTAGCTCTTCTCGGAGACAACCGGCTTGATGATGATGTCGCGCGGGTCGGCGATCTTCTCCATCAGGCGTCTTCCTTCCCGCTCTTGCTCAGACGGGCGACGACCTGGTCGTACGCCTCCTGAGTGAAAACGACGTCGTCGTAGCAGAGCACGTCGTACGTGTTCAGCTGCCCGGCGTCCAGCAGGTGGACCTCGGGAGCGTTGCGCAGGCTCAGCCAGGTGAGCTCATCGCCCTCGTCGACGACGACCAGGACGCTACGAGTCTGCGTGATCTTGCGCAGCGACTCAAGAGCCGCCTTGGTCTTCGGGGTCTCCCCCGCGACCAGACCGCTGACCACGTGAACGCGGCCGCCGGTCGCCCGATCCGAGAGGGCGCCACGCAGAGCGGCGGCCTTCATCTTCTTGGGAGTCTTCTGGCTGTAGTCACGCGGCTGCGGGCCGTGGACGACACCGCCGCCCGCGAACTGCGGGGCGCGGGTCGAACCCTGACGGGCGCGGCCGGTGCCCTTCTGGCGGTACGGCTTCTTGCCGCCACCGCTGACCTCGCCACGGGTCTTGGCCTTGTGGGTGCCCTGCCGGCGAGCGGCGAGCTGGGCCACGACGACCTGGTGGATCAGCGGAACGTTGACCTTGGCGCCGAAGATGTCTTCGGGAAGGTCGACGGTGCCGGTCTTCGCTCCGCTCACGTCGAGGACGTCAATGGTGCTCACTTGGCAGCCCCCTTCTTGGCAGCGGTGCGAACGAGGACCAGGCTGCCGTTGGCGCCGGGAATCGCACCCTTGATCAGGATGAGACCCTTCTCGACGTCCACGGCGTGGACCTTCAGGCTCTGGATGGTGGTGCGGACGTTACCCATCCGACCGGCCATCCGGACGCCCTTGAAGACCCTGCCCGGGGTGGAGCAGCCGCCGATGGAACCCGGCGAACGGTGCTTGCGCTGCGTACCGTGGGAAGCGCTCAGACCCTTGAATCCGTGACGCTTCATGACACCGGCGAAGCCCTTGCCCTTGCTCTTGCCCGTCACGTCGACGAACTGGCCGGCCTCGAAGGTGTCGGCCAGGAGCTCCTGGCCGAGGGTGTAGTCACCTGCGTCTTCGGTACGGATCTCCGTGAAATACCGGCGCGGGGTGATGTCGTGCTTGCGCAGGTAGTCGCCGAGCGGCTTGTTGACCTTCCGCGGGTCGACCTGCCCGAAGCCGAGCTGCACGGCGGAGTAGCCGTCCTTCTCGGGGGTGCGGACGCGGGTCACGACGCACGGACCTGCTTCGACGACGGTCACCGGGACCATCCGGTTGTCTGCGTCGAAGACCTGGGTCATGCCGAGCTTCTTGCCCAGGACGCCCTTGATCTGCTTAGCCATGTCAGTGCGTTCCCTCAGAGCTTGATCGAGATGTCGACACCGGCGGGAAGGTCGAGTCGCATGAGCGAGTCGACCGTCTTCGGCGTCGGATCGATGATGTCAATGAGCCGCTTGTGCGTGCGCATCTCAAAGTGCTCGCGGCTGTCCTTGTACTTGTGCGGCGAGCGGATGACGCAGTACACGTTCTTCTCGGTCGGCAGCGGCACCGGGCCTGCGACCTTGGCGCCAGTCCTTGTCACCGTCTCGACGATCTTCTTGGCCGAGACGTCGATGACCTCGTGGTCATAGGCCTTGAGCCGAATGCGGATCTTCTGTCCCGCCATAATGGCCTCGGTGTCCTTCGCTGTCGTCTGAAAAAGTTACATGCGGCCTGATGCCGCCATTCATGGTCCAACCCCACGTAGCAGACACGTTGATCTGCGCTTTCTTCCGTGATCTGGCAGTTACTTCGGCCATCGTGTGGCCGAACCAACTGCGAGATCACGGTTCGTGGGACCTTGCGGAGACACCTGCCTTGCGGCACGAGCCTCCTTGTGGTTCGGCGGCCGGCTCTGCGATGAGAGCCGGCCGCCGCTCCGCGAGTGTCTTACTTGATGATCTTGGTAACGCGACCCGCACCGACGGTGCGGCCACCCTCACGGATGGCGAACTTGAGACCGTCCTCCATCGCGATGGGCTGAATGAGGGCGACGTTCATCTCGGTGTTGTCACCGGGCATGACCATCTCGGTGCCCTCGGGCAGAGTCACAACACCGGTCACGTCAGTCGTACGGAAGTAGAACTGGGGACGGTAGTTGTTGAAGAACGGCGTGTGGCGGCCACCCTCGTCCTTCGACAGGATGTAGACCTGAGCCTCGAACTCGGTGTGCGGGGTGGTCGTGCCCGGCTTGATGATGCACTGGCCGCGCTCGACGTCCTCGCGCTTGATACCGCGCAGGAGCAGACCGACGTTGTCGCCCGCCTGGCCCTCGTCGAGGAGCTTGCGGAACATCTCGACGCCGGTGACCGTGGTGGTGGTCTTGGTCTCCTTGATGCCGATGATGTCGACAGTCTCGTTGACCTTGACGATGCCACGCTCGATACGACCGGTCACGACGGTGCCGCGGCCGGTGATCGAGAAGACGTCCTCGATCGGCATGAGGAACGGCTTGTCGGTCTCACGGGTCGGCTGGGGAACACTCTCGTCCACAGCGGTCATGAGCTCGATGATGGAGTCGGCCCACTTCTCGTCGCCCTCGAGCGCCTTCAGCGCCGAGACGCGAACCACGGGCAGGTCGTCGCCGGGGAACTCCTGGGCCGAGAGAAGCTCACGGACCTCGAGCTCGACGAGCTCCAGGATCTCCTCGTCGTCCACCATGTCGGCCTTGTTCAGGGCGACGACGATGTAGGGGACGCCGACCTGGCGGGCCAGGAGGACGTGCTCCTTCGTCTGGGGCATCGGACCGTCGGTGGCGGCGACCACGAGGATCGCGCCGTCCATCTGAGCCGCACCGGTGATCATGTTCTTCACGTAGTCGGCGTGACCGGGGCAGTCCACGTGGGCGTAGTGGCGGCTCTCGGTCTGGTACTCGACGTGCGCGATGGAGATCGTGATACCACGAGCCTTCTCCTCGGGCGCCTTGTCGATCTTGTCGAACGCGGTCGCCTCGTTGAGGTTCGGGTAACGGTCGTGGAGTACCTTGGTGATCGCCGCGGTCAGAGTGGTCTTGCCGTGGTCGATGTGCCCAATGGTGCCGATGTTTACGTGCGGCTTGGTCCGCTCGAACTTGGCCTTGGCCACTGCTCTCTCCTTAGAGATTCTGACGTGACTTGCGTCTTCTTATTCGGGTTTGGGGAAGCCGGTTCCTCCCGGAACCGGCCGACGAGAATTCACTCGCCCCACACCCCTCGGCCGGACGGCGATCTCCTCGCCGTCCGCACCGAAACGGATGCCGGACTACTCGCCCCGCACCTTCGCGACGATCTCCTTGGCGATGTGCACAGGCACCTCGGCGTAGGAGTCGAATTGCATGCTGTAGCTCGCACGTCCCTGCGTCTTGCTACGGAGGTCACCCACGTAGCCGAACATCTCAGAGAGCGGCACGAGCGCCGAGATGATACGGGCGCCGGAGCGCTCGTCCATCGACTGGATCTGCCCGCGGCGACCGTTGAGGTCTCCGATGACATCACCCATGTAGTCCTCGGGCGTGGTGACCTCGACGGCCATCATCGGCTCCAGGATTACGGCGTCCGCCCTGCGCGCGGCCTCCTTGAAGGCCATCGAGCCGGCGATCTTGAAGGCCATTTCGGACGAGTCCACCTCGTGGTAGGCGCCGTCCTGCAGGGTGACCTTGACCCCGACCATGGGGTAGCCGGCGAGCACGCCGAACTGGGCGGCCTCCTGGGCACCCGCGTCGACCGAGGGGATGTACTCCCTCGGGATGCGGCCGCCGGAGACCTTGTTGGAGAACTCGTAGCCGTCGTTGCCCTCGCCCAGCGGCTCAATGTCAATGATGACCTTGGCGAACTGGCCGGAACCACCGGTCTGCTTCTTGTGGACGTAGTCGATCTTCTCCACCTTGCGGCGGATGGTCTCGCGGTACGCCACCTGCGGGCGGCCGATGTTGGCCTCGACCTTGAACTCGCGGCGCATCCGGTCGACGAGGATCTCCAGGTGGAGCTCACCCATTCCCCAGATGACCGTCTGCCCGGTCTCATCGTCACGACGGACCTGGAAGGACGGGTCCTCCTCGGCCAGACGCTGGATCGCGGTGCCCAGCTTCTCCTGGTCGCCCTTGGTCTTGGGCTCGATGGCGACGCTGATGACCGGCGCCGGGAAGTTCATCGACTCCAGGACCACGGGGTGAGCCGGGTCGGCCAGGGTGTCACCGGTGGTGGTGTCCTTCAGGCCCATGACCGCGACGATCTGACCAGCGTGAGCCGACGCGCGCTCTTCGCGCTTGTTGGCGTGCATCTGGTAGATCTTGCCGATCCGCTCCTTCTTGCCCTTCACCGAGTTGGTCACCGCGGTGCCGGTCTCGAGCGTGCCCGAGTAGATGCGGATGTAGGTGAGACGGCCCAGGTGCTGGTCGCTCATGATCTTGAAGGCCAGCGCGGAGAACGGCTCGTTCACGTCCGCGTGACGCTCGACGATCTCCTCTTCCTTACCGACCGCGTGGCCCTTGAAGGCCTTGATGTCGATAGGGGCGGGGAGGTAGGCGACGATCGCGTCGAGCAGGGGCTGGACACCCTTGTTCTTGAACGCGGTGCCGGTCAGGACCGGGTTGATGGCACTGGACAGCGTCGCGCGGCGGATCGCGGCGACGAGCTGCTCCTCGGTGGGCTCGATGCCCTCAAGGAAGAGACCCATGAGCTCGTCGTCGTTCTCCGCGACGGTCTCGACCAGCTTGTCGCGCCACTCGCGAGCGGTCTCGGCGTGGTCGGCCGGGATGTCGACGACGTCGTACATCTCGCCCTTGGCCGCCTCGGCGCTCCAGAGGAGGCCCTTCATCTTCACCAGGTCGATGACGCCCTTGAAGTCGGCCTCGACGCCCCAGGGAAGCTGGATGACCGCGGGGGTCGCGTGCAGACGGCTGATCATCATGTCGACGCAGCGGTGGAACTCCGCGCCGACCCGGTCCATCTTGTTGACAAAGCAGATGCGGGGGACTTCGTAGCGGTCGGCCTGGCGCCACACCGTCTCCGACTGGGGCTCGACGCCGGCGACGGCGTCGAACACCGCGACGGCACCGTCGAGGACGCGGAGCGAGCGCTCCACCTCGATCGTGAAGTCCACGTGACCCGGGGTGTCGATGATGTTGATCGTGTGGTCGAGCCATTCGCAGGTGGTAGCAGCGGAGGTGATGGTGATACCACGCTCCTGCTCCTGCTCCATCCAGTCCATCGTGGCTGCGCCCTCGTGGACTTCACCGATCTTGTAGTTGATACCGGTGTAGAACAGGATGCGCTCGGTCGTCGTGGTCTTGCCCGCGTCGATGTGGGCCATGATCCCGATGTTACGGACCTTGGCCAGGTCAAGAGCGGTCGTGGTGGCCACTTCTCTCGCGTCCTCGTCGTCTCGTCGAACCCGCTGTTACCAGCGGTAGTGGGCGAAGGCCTTGTTGGACTCGGCCATCTTGTGGGTGTCCTCGCGCTTCTTGACACTGGCGCCGAGGCCGTTGCTGGCATCGAGCAGTTCGTTCATGAGGCGCTCGGTCATGGTCTTCTCGCGGCGGGCGCGGGAGTACTGCACCAGCCAGCGCAGGGCCAGGGTGGTGCTGCGCGCCGCGCGCACCTCGACCGGGACCTGGTAGGTCGCGCCACCGACACGGCGGCTGCGGACCTCAAGGGTGGGCTTGACGTTGTCCAGCGCGCGCTTCAGGGTGACGACCGGGTCGTTGCCGGTCTTCTCCTTCGCACCCTCAAGGGCGCCGTAAACGATGGACTGTGCGATGGAGCGCTTGCCGTCCAGGAGCACCTTGTTGATGAGGGCGGTGACCAGCGGCGAGTTGTGGACCGGGTCAGCCATGAGCTGACGACGGCCAGGAGAACCCTTGCGAGGCATTCTTACTTCTCCTTCTTCGCGCCGTAACGGCTACGGGCCTGCTTGCGGTTGCGGACACCCTGGGTGTCGAGCGAACCGCGGATGATCTTGTAGCGAACACCCGGCAGGTCCTTCACACGACCGCCGCGGACGAGCACGATGGAGTGCTCCTGGAGGTTGTGGCCGACACCGGGGATGTAGGCCGTGACCTCGATGCCGTTGGTGAGCCGGACACGCGCGACCTTGCGGAGGGCGGAGTTCGGCTTCTTCGGGGTCGTGGTGTAAACGCGCATGCAGGTGCCGCGTCGCTGGGGGCTGGCCTTGAGCGCCGGGGTCTTGGTCTTAGTGACCTTGTCCTGGCGGCCCTTGCGGACCAGCTGCTGAATCGTGGGCACCGCGTCTCCGTTCGTGCTTGCCGGTTATTCGAATATCGTGCATTTTGCAGGCACTGCCGGTGTCATGACCTGCGGGTTTTCCATCCACTCCGACCCACGCGGTCGGGCGTGTCGCGCAATTACCGCGCCACTTCCCGGCTAGGCCAGTCCAGTGGAGGAGGCCATACGGCGCCTCTGTCAACTCCCCGCGGGAAACCTGTCGACGCGCACGCATGAGAGCCCATGAAGCCACGGGCACGAAGGGCAAGACTACCTAGTCCAGCGCAACACGTCAAAACGGTTGCACTCGCCGCGCGCCGTTATCGGCGCCCGTATTCGTGTCGTGGCTCCCGCGATCGGTTTCCGGCCGACCGCTGTTGGGTCCGTGCTGAGTTTACCTGTCGCGGAGGACTTCTCCAGCCGTTCCTCTCATTAACGTACGGCTTTCCCCGCAACATTCCGGTCAAGGCGAGGACACGGCGCCCCCGGCGCCGGGTGGAGCCTCCGGGCGGAAACTCCGGCGGGCGGAAACTCCGGCGGGCGGAAATCCGGGAGGAACAGCCGCGGGCGAATGTCCGGAAAGTGAATTTTTCGGGTGGCGAACTCCTGAGCGGCCGCTCGTACCCGCACGTGTCCGAGCCGCTCGCCACCTCTCAGGCGCTCGGCGACGGCCGTCAGCCAGGGGCCCGGATCGCCGGGCGGCCCTCCGGCAGGTGGTCCACACCCATCGGACTGTCAGTCAGGCGCCCGGGTTACCCGGCGGTCCTTCGGCAGGTAGTTCATGCCCATCGGGCCGTCAGCCAGGCGCCCGGGTTACCGGGCTGTCCTTCGGCAGGTGGTCCATGCCTGGCTGACCGGTCGGCCCGGCGCCCGGGTTATCGGGAACCCCGGACAGACGACAGCGCCCGGTTCCCGAAGAGGGAACCGGGCGCTGCCCATGACCACTTAGCGGTTGTACTGACCGAAGTCGTACTCCTCCAGCGGCACGGCCTCACCGGAGCCCGAACCGAAGGTGTAGTCCGCCGCGGAGCCGTCGTAGCCGCCGACCGTGTACATCGCGGCCTTGGCCTCCTCGGTCGGCTCGACCCGGATGTTGCGGTACTGGGGCATGCCCGTACCGGCCGGGATGAGCTTTCCGATGATGACGTTCTCCTTGAGACCGAGCAGCGAGTCCGACTTGGCGTGGATCGCCGCGTCGGTGAGCACTCGGGTCGTCTCCTGGAAGGACGCCGCGGACAGCCAGGACTCGGTTGCGAGCGAGGCCTTGGTGATGCCCATCAGCACGGGACGGCCGGAGGCCGGCGTACCGCCCTCGGCCACGCACTCGCGGTTGATCCGCTCGAAGCGGGGCCGCTCGACGAGCTCACCGGGCAGCATGTCGGCATCGCCGGACTCGAGCACGTTCACGCGCTTGAGCATCTGCCGGACGATGATCTCGATGTGCTTGTCGTGGATCGACACACCCTGCGAGCGGTAGACCTGCTGGACCTCTGCCACAAGGTGCAGCTGCACGGCCCGGGGGCCGAGGATGCGCAGCACCTCGTTGGGGTTGACCGCACCGGCGATCAGCTGGTGGCCGACGCCGACCCGCTGCCCGTCGGAGACCAGCATGCGCGACCGCATGGAGACCGGGTAAGCGATCTCCTCGGAGTCGTCGTCCGGAACGATCACGATCTTCCGGGTCTTGTCGGTCTCGTCGATCCGGACCCGGCCCTCGGCCTCGCTGATCGGGGCGACACCCTTGGGGACGCGCGCCTCGAAGAGCTCCTGGACACGGGGCAGACCGTGGGTGATGTCCGCACCCGCCACACCACCGGTGTGGAAGGTACGCATCGTCAGCTGGGTACCGGGCTCGCCGATCGACTGGGCGGCGATGATGCCGACCGCCTCGCCGACGTCCACGAGCTTGCCGGTCGCGAGCGAGCGGCCGTAGCAGGTGGCGCAGACACCGATCTTGGCCTCGCAGACGAGAGCGCTGCGGGTCCTGACGGTCTCCACACCGGCCTCGACCAGCGCGGTGACGTGGATGTCGTTGATGTCGACACCCGCGGTCGCGATGATCTTGCCGTCGACCTCCACGTCCTCGGCGAGGATGCGGCCGTGCACGTTGCTCTCGGCGTTCTCCGCCTTGACCAGGTTGCCCTGGGCGTCACGGTCGGCGACGTGCAGCGGGACACCGCGGTCGGTGCCACAGTCGATCTCGCGGACGATGACGTCCTGCGCGACGTCCACCAGACGACGGGTCAGGTAACCCGAGTCGGCGGTCCGCAGCGCGGTGTCCGCGAGGCCCTTCCGCTGTCCGTGGGTGGAGATGAAGTACTCCAGCACCGACAGGCCCTCGCGGAACGAGGCCTTGATCGGACGCGGGATCGTCTCACCCTTGGTGTTGGACACCAGACCGCGGATACCGGAGATCTGACGGACCTGCATCAGGTTTCCTCGGGCGCCCGACTGGACCATCATCCAGACCGGGTTGGTCTTCGGGAACGCCTTCTGCATGTCGTCGGTCACGTCACTGGTCGCGTGCGTCCAGATCTCGATGAGCTCCTGACGGCGCTCCTCGTCCGTGATCAGACCGCGCTCGTACTCCCGCTGGACCTTGTCGGCCCGGCGCTCGTACGTCTCCATGATCTCGGCCTTGTTCGGCGGCGCGATGACGTCCTCGATGGAGATCGTCACACCGGCCCTGGTCGCCCAGTAGAAGCCGGCGTCCTTGAGGGCGTCGAGCGCGGCCGCGACCTCGACCTTGGGATACTTCTCCGCAAGCTCGTTGACGATGACCGACAGCTGCTTCTTGCCGACCTGCGAGTTCACGTACGGGTAGTTCGCCGGCAGCGTCTGGTTGAACAGGCAGCGGCCGAGCGTGGTCTCCAGGCGGTAGGTGTCGCCCGGCTCCCAGCCCTCGGGAGCCGTCCAGTCGCGAGGCGGCGGGACGTCGCCCTTCATCCGGATCTGGATCTTGGACTGGATGTCCAGCTCGCGGCGGTCGAAGGCCATGAGCGCCTCGGACACCGAGCCGAAGGCCCGGCCCTCGCCGACCCCGCCCTGAGTGTCGTCCTTCAGCGTGGTCAGCGAGTACAGACCGATGATCATGTCCTGGGTGGGCATGGTCACCGGCTTGCCGTCGGCCGGCTTCAGGATGTTGTTGGTGGACAGCATCAGGATGCGGGCCTCGGCCTGAGCCTCGGCCGACAGCGGCAGGTGCACCGCCATCTGGTCACCGTCGAAGTCCGCGTTGAACGCGGTGCAGACGAGCGGGTGGATCTGGATGGCCTTGCCCTCGACCAGCTGCGGCTCGAAGGCCTGGATGCCCAGACGGTGCAGCGTCGGCGCGCGGTTGAGCAGCACGGGGTGCTCGGTGATGACCTCTTCGAGGACATCCCACACGACCGGGCGGGCACGCTCGACCATCCGCTTGGCCGACTTGATGTTCTGTGCGTGGTTCAGGTCGACCAGGCGCTTCATCACGAAGGGCTTGAAGAGCTCCAGCGCCATCTGCTTGGGCAGACCGCACTGGTGCAGCTTCAGCTGCGGGCCGACGACGATGACCGAACGGCCGGAGTAGTCGACTCGCTTGCCCAGCAGGTTCTGGCGAAACCGGCCCTGCTTGCCCTTCAGCATGTCGCTGAGGGACTTCAGGGGACGGTTGCCGGGGCCCGTGACCGGGCGGCCACGACGGCCGTTGTCGAACAGCGCGTCGACGGCCTCCTGGAGCATCCGCTTCTCGTTGTTCACGATGATCTCGGGGGCACCGAGGTCAAGGAGACGCTTGAGGCGGTTGTTCCGGTTGATCACGCGACGGTACAGGTCGTTCAGGTCCGAGGTCGCGAACCGGCCACCGTCGAGCTGCACCATCGGGCGCAGGTCCGGCGGGATGACCGGGATGCAGTCCAGGACCATGCCGTTGGGCGAGTTGCGCGTGTTCAGGAACGCGGACACGACCTTGAGACGCTTGAGCGCGCGGGCCTTCTTCTGGCCCTTGCCGCTGCGGATCGTCTCGCGCAGGTTCTCGGCCTCGAGAGCGAGGTCGAAGTTGGTCAGACGCTCCTGAATGGCCTGGGCGCCCATGCCACCGCGGAAGTAGCGGCCGAAACGGTCGCGCATCTCGCGGTAGAGCAGCTCGTCGCCCTCAAGGTCCTGGACCTTGAGGTTCTTGAAGCGGCTCCAGACCTCGTCCAGCCGGTCCAGCTCGCGCTGGGCCCGGTCACGGAGCTGCCGCATCTCACGCTCGGCGCCCTCACGGACCTTGCGGCGCTGGTCGCCCTTGGCCCCGGCGGCCTCCAGCTCGGCCAGGTCGGCCTCGAGCTTCCTCTGCCGGGCCTCGATGTCGGAGTCACGACGCTGCTCGACGTGCTGCCGCTCGACGGAGATCTTCGCCTCGAGCGAGGGCAGGTCACGCTCACGCATTTCCTTGTCGACATGCGTGATCATGTAGGCCGCGAAGTAGATGACCTTCTCAAGGTCCTTCGGGGCCAGGTCGAGCAGGTATCCCAGACGGGACGGGACACCCTTGAAGTACCAGATGTGCGTGACGGGCGCGGCCAGCTCGATGTGGCCCATCCGCTCACGACGCACCTTGGCGCGAGTGACCTCGACGCCACAGCGCTCACAGATGATGCCCTTGAAGCGGACGCGCTTGTACTTACCGCAGTAGCACTCCCAGTCCCGGGTCGGGCCGAAGATCTTCTCGCAGAAGAGTCCGTCCTTCTCGGGCTTGAGGGTCCGGTAGTTGATCGTCTCGGGCTTCTTGACCTCGCCGTGCGACCACTGGCGGATATCGTCGGCGGTCGCGAGGCCGATCCGAAGCTCGTCGAAGAAGTTGACGTCGAGCACTTGTAATCCCCTCCTCAGCTTCTGGATCAGACCTCTTCGACACTGCTCGGCTCGCGCCGGGACAGGTCGATGCCGAGCTCTTCCGCAGCGCGGAAGACATCCTCGTCGGTGTCGCGCATCTCGATGGACATGCCGTCGCTGGAGAGCACCTCAACGTTCAGGCACAGCGACTGCATTTCCTTGATGAGGACCTTGAACGACTCTGGAATACCTGGCTCGGGGATGTTCTCGCCCTTGACGATGGCCTCGTAGACCTTCACACGGCCGAGGACGTCGTCGGACTTGATCGTGAGCAGTTCCTGGAGCGCGTAGGCGGCGCCGTACGCTTCGAGCGCCCACACCTCCATCTCGCCGAAACGCTGTCCACCGAACTGGGCCTTACCACCGAGCGGCTGCTGGGTGATCATGGAGTACGGGCCGGTCGAACGAGCGTGGATCTTGTCATCGACCAGGTGGAGCAGCTTCAGGATGTAGATGTAACCGACCGAGACCGGGTGCGGGAACGGCTCACCGGAACGGCCGTCGAAGAGCTGGGCCTTTCCGTTCGGGCCGACCATGCGCCCGCCGTCCCTGTTGACCAGGGTGCTGTCCAGCAGACCGACGATCTCTTCCTCGTTGGCACCGTCGAACACCGGGGTGGCCATGTTGGTGCGCGGCGCGACCTGGGCGAAGCCCTTGTCGCGCAGCCGCTCGGCCCACGCCTCCTCGATGCCCGAGATATCCCACCCTCTGGCGGCGATCCACCCGAGGTGGGTCTCCAGGACCTGACCGACGTTCATTCGGCCGGGCACGCCCAGGGGGTTGAGGATGATGTCGACCGCCGTGCCGTCCTCGAGGAACGGCATGTCCTCGACCGGAAGGATCTTGGAGATGACACCCTTGTTGCCGTGACGGCCGGCCAGCTTGTCACCGTCGGTGATCTTACGCTTCTGGGCCACGTAGACGCGGACCAGCTCGTTGACGCCGGGGGGGAGCTCGTCGCCCTCCTCGCGGCTGAACACGCGGACGCCGATGACCTTGCCGGACTCGCCGTGCGGCACCTTCAGAGAGGTGTCACGGACCTCGCGGGCCTTCTCACCGAAGATCGCGCGGAGCAGGCGCTCCTCGGGGGTCAGCTCGGTCTCACCCTTGGGCGTGACCTTGCCGACGAGGATGTCACCGGTGGTGACCTCGGCGCCGATGCGGATGATGCCGCGCTCGTCGAGGTCGGCCAGGACCTCCTCGGAGACGTTCGGGATGTCCCGGGTGATCTCCTCGGGGCCCAGCTTGGTGTCACGGGCGTCGACCTCGTGCTCCTCGATGTGAATCGAGGAGAGGACGTCGTCCTGGACCAGACGCTGGGAGAGGATGATCGCGTCTTCGTAGTTGTGACCCTCCCACGGCATGAACGCCACGAGCAGGTTCTTGCCGAGCGCCATCTCGCCGGTCTCCGTGCAGGGACCGTCGGCGACGACCTGGTTCACCTCGACCCGGTCGCCTTCCTTGACGATCGGCTTCTGGTTGAAGCAGGTGCCCTGGTTGGAGCGCTTGAACTTGGCGACGCGGTAGGTCGTGCGGGTGCCGTCGTCGTTCATCACGGTGACGTAGTCGGCGGAGACCTCCTCGACCACGCCGGCCTTGTCCGCGGTGATGACGTCACCGGCGTCGGTCGCGGCACGGTATTCCATGCCGGTGCCGACCAGCGGCGCCTCGCTCTTGAGCAGCGGCACCGACTGGCGCTGCATGTTGGAACCCATGAGCGCGCGGTTGGCGTCGTCGTGCTCGAGGAACGGGATCATCGCGGTCGCCACGGACACCATCTGGCGTGCCGAGACGTCCATGTAGTCGACCTCGTTGGCCCGCAGCGACTCGAACTCCCCGCCCTTACGGCGGACGAGCACGCGCGGCTCGAGGAACGTTCCGTCGGAACCGATCGGCGTGTTCGCCTGGGCGATGACGTGCCGGTCCTCCTCGTCCGCGGTGAGGTAGTGGACCTCCTCGGTGACCCGGCCCTCGATGACCTTCCTGTACGGCGTCTCGACGAACCCGAAGGAGTTCACGCGGCCGAAGGAGGCCAGCGAACCGATCAGACCGATGTTCGGTCCTTCGGGCGTCTCGATCGGGCACATGCGGCCGTAGTGAGACGGGTGGACGTCACGGACCTCGAAGCCGGCCCGCTCACGGGACAGACCACCGGGACCCAGCGCGGACAGACGACGCTTGTGCGTCAGACCGGCCAGGGGGTTGGTCTGGTCCATGAACTGCGACAGCTGGGAGGTTCCGAAGAACTCCTTGATCGACGCCACGACCGGACGGATGTTGATCAGGGTCTGCGGCGTGATCGCCTCGACGTCCTGGGTGGTCATCCGCTCGCGGACGACGCGCTCCATACGAGCCAGGCCCAGACGGACCTGGTTCTGGATGAGCTCGCCGACCGTGCGCAGGCGACGGTTGCCGAAGTGGTCGATGTCGTCGGTCTCGACGACCATCTCACGGCTCGCACCGGGCATCGAGACCTCGCCGGCGTGAAGCCGGACGATGTATTCGATGGTGGCGACGATGTCCTCTTCGGTCAGCGTTCCCTGCGTGATCTCGCTGTCGACGCCGAGCTTCTTGTTGATCTTGTAGCGGCCGACCTTCGCGAGGTCGTAACGCTTGTGGTTGAAGTACAGGTTCTCCAACAGCGTCTGCGCCGACTCCTTGGTCGGCGGCTCGCCGGGACGCAGCTTGCGGTAGATGTCCAGCAGGGCGTCATCCTGGCCGGCCGTGTGGTCCTTCTCCAGGGTTGCGCGCATGGACTCGTACTGTCCGAAACGCTCAAGAATCTGCTCGCTGGTCCACCCGAGCGCCTTCAGCAGGACCGTCACGGCCTGCTTGCGCTTGCGGTCGATGCGGACGCCGACGCTGTCACGCTTGTCGATCTCGAACTCGAGCCAGGCGCCCCTGGAGGGGATCACCTTGCATCCGTAGAGGTCCTTGTCGGAGGTCTTGTCGACACTGCGGTCGAAGTAGACGCCCGGGGACCGGACCAGCTGGGAGACCACGACACGCTCGGTGCCGTTGATGATGAACGTTCCCTTGCCGGTCATGAGCGGGAAATCGCCCATGAACACGGTCTGGCTCTTGATCTCACCAGTGGTGTTATTGATGAACTCCGCCGTGACGAACATCGGGGCGGAGTAGGTCATGTCCTTGTCTTTGCACTCATCCACTGAGTACTTTGGCGGCTCGAACCGGTGATCGCGGAACGACAGGGACATGGTTCCGGAGAAGTCCTCGATGGGACTGATCTCTTCAAAGATCTCTTCGAGACCCGACTGGGCCGGAACGTCCTTGCGCCCGGCCTGACGAGCCGCCTCGACCCGCCCCTTCCACTTCTCGTTGCCAAGCAACCAGTCGAAGGACTCGGTCTGGAGAGCGAGAAGGTCAGGAACTTCGAGCGGCTCCTGGATTCGTGCGAAAGACACACGACGGGGACCGGCGGGTACGGCGAAGGCGTTGCGCGAGGCTGCCAACAGGATGTCCTTCCGAGGGCTCGCGGCGGACTGACTACACGCACGCCAGACGACCATGCATCAGAGCACCAAAAGAAGCGGGTCGTCAAAGGGCAGCGCAAAGGGGCAGTGTAGCCGAACGGCACACACCTGTCCACTTCAGTCTCGCTGCAAGCTCCACGTTGGTCGCAGCATCGCCCGTCATCGCCGAAACGTCAAGCCCGCGAGCCGACATTTCGGCCAAGCAATAGCCGAGATGCTGGGAGTTTTCCCACCGGATGACTTACGCACACCACCGCGCCCAAGAGGGTACCCCGACCTGGTGCGGTTGACGCTCAGTCACACGACGGTTCGAACGCTAGCCGATGTTCGACCGACGATCGACGCTGCCGTGGCTGATGTACCCCCCGGCCTACACATCTCAAACCGAAGCTTTACTAACAATTGAGTAACCCGCCACGCCGACTAGGGTCTCGGAGGGCTTCCGAGCAGCGTGGACAGCTCCGCGACCAGCCAGCGAGAATCCTTTTTGACCATGACGAAAAGGGCTCGATTCTGGCTGACCTGCCGCCGGGGCTCCTTCTCCCCCGGGAGGGTCTTCACGATGCTCATGCTCATGAACAACAGCACCTCGACCCGGCCGGATTCCGCCGACTCCACTCCTGCCCCGGCCACCGTCGCCTGCTGCACCGTCCGCTCTTTCCTGGCCTGGGGCACCAGGGTCGTGGCAAGCTGCTTATAGTGCCAGGTGAGGCCTCCGGCGGTGTATTCGCCCGCTCTTGCGAAATCCTGTTCGATTGTACGATAGTCGTAGGACAGCATGGCGGAGGCGACCGAGCGGGCCGCGGCGAGGGCCTCCGCCCCTGCCGTCTCCTGCTCGCGCAGCCGGCTCAGATCGGCGAACATGATCCAGATAACCGCCGTGAGCGCGAGCGCCACGGCGACCAGCATCCAGATCACCAACAGGGAGACACGCCTCACAGGACCACCTCCGCCTTCGACACGAGCCATACCCCTCCGACCTTGGTGACCTCCATGTTCCACCGGTAGAACCGCTCCTGTGGAGCGTTCTTACCGCCGTCCATCCGGATCAGGGTGTCCCCCACGACCATCACCTGAGCCGTGGTCCCCTTGAGCGAGACCAGCCCCGTGGCGCGCAGCGCACCCGCCTGGACCACTTTCTCCTTGACCGTGGTCTCCTTGAGCTCCGCGGCGGTCCTGGCGTACTCCGCTCTGGCCGCTCCGGTGGAGGTGTCCAGGATGCGTTTGATGTCCGCGTCGACGCTCTGATAGCTGACGGAGAGCAGATTGACCGCGTGCACCCCCGCCACCCGCATCGCCGCCTGCCTGTCGTCGGCCGCGGCTTGAGCGTCACGCAGATCCCTGCCGATCCAGAAGGCCGCGGCCAGCAACGCCACGATCAGCACGCCCAGAACCGGTCCGGCGATCCCCAGCGGGCGACGGGGCCGGGCGGCATGTACTGCCATGCGTTCTCTCCCATCGCACGGTCTCCGGAACGCCGGCCGGTGAGCACGGAACCCTGGAACACGGAACCCTGTCCGTCCGAACCGACAAGCCCCCGGTCGCCGGATCATAACCCGCCGCACACATCCGCATGGAAGGCTTTCGCCACCGGTCTCACACCGCGCCGCGCCCGCACCGCGCCTTCCAGGCGGCCAGGAGGGTCCGCGAGCGCGAGAGCGGGAACGCACAGGCGGGAGGAGCCCTCCGTCACCCTTCTCGCGCCTCCCTCGCCCTCCTCGCGAGCCTGGGAGGTCTCCGGGCGGAAAAACCGGGGAACGAGGCCGGAGGCTCCCGTCGTCCGCCTCACGCCCCTGTGGGGCCCGGAAGGTCTCCGAGACGAAACCCGAAGAACGGGCAGAAGGCTCCCGTCTCACACCTTTCCCGCGGATCCGGAGGACCTCCGGGCGCGGGAACGGGCAAACAAAAAAGAGCGGACCACCGGCACCTGGTGGACCCGCCCTTTTCTGATGAAGCGAACTGCGTGACTTACTTGACGGTGACGCTGGCGCCGGCGGCCTCGAGAGCGGCCTTGGCCTTCTCCGCCTGCTCCTTGTTGACCTTGCCGTCGAAGACGGACTTGGGAGCGCCGTCCACGAGGTCCTTGGCCTCCTTGAGACCCAGGCTCGTCAGAGCGCGGATCTCCTTGATGACCTGGATCTTCTTGTCGCCGGCGGCCTCGAGGATGACGTCGAACTCGTCCTGCTCCTCGACCTCTTCGGCAGCGGCGCCGGCGGCACCGGGGACGGCGGTAACGGCGACCGGGGCGGCGGCCTTGACGTCGAAGGTGTCCTCGAAGAGCTTCACGAAGTCGGACAGCTCAAGGAGAGTCATTTCCTTGAAAGCGTCGAGCAGCTCGTCGGTGCTGAGCTTCGCCATGATGATTCCTCCGTATGAATCTAACTACTAAGAAATGGGACCGCGGTGTGCGTTAATCCCCTGTGACCGCTTACGCGGACCTACTCGCCGGCGCCTTCGCGCTTGACGCGCAGGGCCTCGGCCAGCTGAGCCATGTTGGTGGGCAGCGCGTTGAAGACAGCGGCCGCGTGGCCCTGCTTCGCCTTCAGAGCGCCGGCCAGCTTCGCGAGGAGAACCTCACGCGACTCGAGGTCGGCAAGCTTGCTGATCTCGGCCGGGGTCATCGCCTTACCGTCGACGACACCGCCCTTGATGATCAGGAGGGGATTGGCCTTGGCGAAATCACGCAGACTCTTGGCAGCCTCGACCACGTCGCCGTTGACGAAAGCGATCGCCGACGGACCCGCGAGCAGGTCGTTGAGCTGGCTGAACCCGGCCTCATTGGCCGCGATCTTGGTCAGCGTGTTCTTCACCACGGCGAAATTCGCATTCTCACCGAGGGAAACGCGCAGCTGCTTGAGCTGGGCGACGGTGAGACCGCGGTATTCGGTCAGAACGGCAGCGTTGGAGCCGTCGAAGCTGCTCTTGAGCTCGGCTACTGCCGTTGCCTTTTCTGCCTTCGCCATGGGCCTCCTTCCAGATGTGCCGCCGGCGTGAAGGCCCATAAAAGCGAACAAGCCCCGGCGCAGGCGCACGGGGCTCACATAAGGAGGTTAATCCAGATGAAAACTCACATCACAACCTGCGCAGGCCGTCCACTTGGGTGGATCCTTGGGTCACCAGGCCATGAGGCTTGATGACGACCGGCGGTCTTCGGCGTTGACAGCTTACGTCCTGATCAGGACTTGTGCCAAATCAAACCTCGAACCCGGGTCGAATCGAGGCAGGACCCCGCACCGGAGCGGGGAAAGGCCCGCGCCCCCGGCCGTCGGCCGGGGGCGCGGGTCGTGCGTGAACGTCAGTTTCCGACGTGGTTCTTCGGCAGCTCGCTCACCTGGTCGGCGGGCGGGGCGGTGATCTCCACGGGCTCGTTGAAGCCCTTGAAGAACGCCGTCAGGTTGAACGTGGCGCCCTGCTGGGCGCCGCTCAGCGCGACCTTGCGCGGCAGGCTCTGGGCGTCGGCCCAGAAGTCGAACTTCACGTTCTTGGCCTGCGAGAGGTCCCGCTGGAGCTGCGCGCTCTTGGCCGGGTCGATCACCTGTGCGGCTTCGGCCACCGGGAAGGTGCCGCTGTAGTGCGTCGTGTCGACTCCGCCGACCGTCTCGGTGCCGACGGCCTTGACGTCCTTCGACGCGGTCAGCAGCTTGACGGTGCTCGCCAGGTCGAACTGCTGGATCTGGTCCATGAAGCCCTTGATCCCGGCCTGCTCCTTGGCGTTGACGTCGGTGAGCGACACCTTGACCCAGGGCTTGGCCGCGCCCGCGAACTTGTTGAGGAGTTGCGACTTCACGTACACGGTGTCACCCGACAGGATGGCGCGGGCGCCGCCCGGCACGTTCTGGCCGCCGTAGGTGATCGTGTCCAGCTTGACGTCCGTCGCGAGCTGGGGACGGCTCTGGTAGAGCAGACTGCCCTGGATCTTGCTCGTGCCCTTGTCGCCGCCGGTGGCCTCGAGAGCCACGTCGGCGGAGTAGGAGGTGACCGCCTCAGCCTTCTGCACACTCTGCTGTACCGCCTCGGCGGCGGCCAGCTTGACGTTTCCGAGGGAGCTGGTGCTCTGCGCACCGCATCCCGCGACCGCGACCAGCGCGGCCCCTCCCAATGCAAGTGCGGGAGCCAATCGACGCATTCGCCTTCACCCTTTCGTGTCCCCCGATGAACTTGTCTATGACACTACGTGGCGAGAAAGTCGATCGCGTCCTCCATGAGAACGAAGAAACAACAAAAGACCTCAACCGAATGGCCATTCGGTTGAGGTCTTTCGAGAAAAACGGTTTATATCAGGCGTCGAGCTCTGCGGCCAGGCCGCGCGTCGCGTTGGGGTCGACCGGAATGCCGGGGCCCATGGACGTGGCGAACACGACCTTCTTGATGTAACGGCCCTTGGCCGCGGACGGCTTCAGACGCAGCACCTCGTCGAGGGCGGCGGCGTAGTTCTCGATGAGCTGACGCTCGCCGAACGACACCTTGCCGATGATGAAGTGCATGTTCGCGTGCCGGTCGACACGGAACTCGATCTTGCCGCCCTTGATGTCGGTGACGGCCTTGCCGACGGCCGGCGTGACGGTGCCGGTCTTGGGGTTCGGCATCAGACCACGCGGGCCGAGCACGCGGCCCAGGCGGCCGACCTTGCCCATGAGGTCCGGGGTGGCGACGACCGCGTCGAAGTCGAGGCGGCCCTTGGCGACCTCTTCGATCAGCTCGTCGGCACCGACGATGTCGGCACCCGCGGCGCGGGCCTCCTCGGCACGGTCGCCGGTCGCGAAGACCAGGACCCGGGCGGTCTTACCGGTGCCGTGCGGGAGGTTGACGGTGCCGCGCACCATCTGGTCCGCCTTGCGGGGGTCGACGCCCAGTCGCAGAGCGACTTCGACGGTGGCGTCGAACTTGGCGACGTTGGACTCCTTGGCCAGCTTGGCGGCTTCGGCCGGGGAGTACAGGTTGTCGAGGTTGATCTTGGCCGCTGCTTCGCGGTATCCCTTGCTGCGCTTCACGTGCTCACTCCTATGGATCCGAGTGTCCGTGGTGCGGGCCAGCGCCTGGCCCCTCCACTTACTTCGACGGTGGGGTGACGAACGCGCTCCAGGTCGCGTCCGACGCCGGGCTCCTGGCGGGTGTCACGGATCCTGGTGGATGTCCGCTTCACCGCCGGCCCGGGTGGTCCGGTACTGCTAGTCGACGATCGTGATGCCCATCGACCGGGCGGTGCCGGCGATGATCTTCTCGGCCGCCTGAACGTCGTTGGCGTTGAGGTCCTGCATCTTGGTCTCGGCGATCTGGCGCAGCTGCTCCTTGGTGAGCTTGCCGACCTTGTCCTTCTGCGGGACGGCCGAGCCCTTCGCCACGCCGGCGGCCTTCTTGATCAGCTCGGGCGCCGGAGGCGTCTTCGTGATGAAGACGAAGGTGCGGTCCTCGAAGATGGTGATCTCAACGGGGATGATGTTGCCGCGCTGGGCTTCGGTGGCAGCGTTGTACTGCTTCACGAATTCCATGATGTTGACGCCGTGCGGACCGAGGGCGGTACCGACCGGCGGTGCGGGGGTGGCCTGGCCAGCGGGAAGCTGGACCTTGACCAGTGCCGCGATCTTCTTCTTAGGAGGCATGGTTCTCTCCGGGTCCTCATCGGGTTAGTGCGGCTCCCACGCAGACACGGGGAGCATGTCGGTGGGCCGCGCTTCGCGAAGCACGGCCCCCGAACGACTTAGTTTATGTGATCGAGTCAGATCTTCGAGACCTGGTTGAACGAGAGCTCAACCGGAGTCTCACGACCGAAGATCGACACCAGCACCTTGAGCTTCTGCGACTCGGCGCTGATCTCACTGACCGTGGCGGGCAGGGTCGCGAACGGGCCGTCCATGACGGTGACGGACTCGCCGACCTCGAAGTCGACGGTCGCGGCCGAGGCCTTGGCGGTCGACTTCTTGACTTCCTCGGACGGCTCCGGCGCCAGCAGCTTGGCGACTTCTTCGAGGCTCAGCGGGCTCGGCTTGTTGGACAGGCCGACAAAGCCGGTCACACCGGGCGTGTTACGCACCGCGGACCAGGACTCGTCGGTCAGTTCCATCCGGACCAGCACGTAGCCGGGCAGCACGCGCTCCTTGACGAGCTGGCGCTTGCCGCTCTTCACCTCGGTCACGTGGTGGGTGGGCACCTCGACCTGGAAGATGTAGTCCTCCATGTTGAGGGACTGCGTGCGGGTCTCGATGTTCGACTTCACGCGGTTCTCGTAACCCGCGTAGGAGTGGATGACGTACCACTCGCCGAAGAGGCTCCGCAGGTGGTCCTTGAACTCCTCGACCACGTTGACCTCGGGGAGGACGTCGCCGTCCTCGTCGACGGCGCCCGCCTCCGCGACCGCTTCGTCGTCGTCGGCCTCGTCATCCTCATCGGACTCGAGGTCACCGTCCTCGTCAACGACACCGGCCGCTGCCGCGACCTCGGTGTCATCGTCGGCGGCCTCGGCCTCTTCGGCCTCGGTTTCAGCGTCGACGTCGACGTCGGATCCGGCATCGACGGCCGACTCAGCGGACTCGTCGAGCGAACCCTTCGTCACATCGACGGCTTCCGACTCGTCCACGCGCTCCGCGCGGGACTCGCCAGCCGACTGTGAAGACTCGGACACTGTGACTCATTCTCTTTCCGTCGATGGGCTGAATGGACTGATCGAGGGACGACCCGCCGGATGCCGGCTCAGGCTCCGCCGAAGATTCGCAGCACACCCTCGGTGAACACGTAGTCCAGCAGGGACACGATTCCGATCATGATCACAACGAAGACCAGAACGATGATGGTGTAAGAGATGAGCTCCTTGCGCGTAGGCCAGATGACCTTACGCAGCTCAGCTATGATCTGCCGATAAAAAAGGGCGGGAGAAGTACGCTTGGTCTTCTTCTCACCACTCGGCTTGTCTGCGGTTTCGCCGCGCGTGTCGATCGCCACAGTCCTCACCTGATCCGTCGAATCCAACGCATATCAGCGGCGCGCTAGACGCCAGATGCGCGGACCGCTCCTCGCAGGGCACGAAGGACTCGAACCTTCAACCGCCGGTTTTGGAGACCGGTGCGCTACCAATTGCGCTAGTGCCCTAAGACATGAACCACCATACATCGGTTGGACCGAAGTTTGGCCGCGGCTCACGGTCTCACACCGCCGGTTCAGGCATTCGGCGGAAAGACCACGTCGGATTCTACGTCGGAATGGCCACTACGTCGAACCGGCGGACGATTGCCCAGATCAAGCCCAACTGACGTGCTTGTACGGCTTGTCGCGGGCCGTCCGCCTCCTGGAGGCCGTACGGCCGCCGCGGGGCCGCCCGCATCCTGGATAAGCGACGGAAACGACGAGGCCGATCTGTAAGCATGGGCGTATGACCCGTCCTCGCGTCTCCGCGCGCATCTCCGCGATCTCCGAGTCCGCCACGCTCGCCGTGGACGCCAAGGCCAAGGCGATGAAGGCGGCGGGCCGCCCGGTCATCGGCTTCGGCGCCGGCGAGCCGGACTTCGCGACTCCCGGCTACATCGTCGAGGCGGCCGCCGAGGCGTGCCGGAACCCGCGGTTCCACAAGTACACGCCGTCGGGCGGCCTCCCCGAGCTCAGGCAGGCCATCGCCGACAAGACGCTCCGCGACTCCGGCCACCGGGTCGACGCGGCCCAGGTGCTGGTCACCAACGGCGGCAAGCAGGCCGTCTACCAGGCGTTCGCCACGCTGCTCGACCCCGGTGACGAGGTCGTGGTCATCGCCCCCTACTGGACCACCTACCCCGAGGCCGTCAAGCTGGCAGGCGGGGTCCAGGTCGACGTCGTGACCGACGAGACCACCGGCTACCTCGCGAGCGTCGAGCAGCTCGAGGCGGCACGCACCGACCGCACCAAGGTCCTGCTGTTCGTCTCCCCGTCCAACCCGACCGGCGCGGTCTACAGCCCCGAGCAGGTCGAGGCGATCGGCCGCTGGGCCGTCGAGCACGACCTGTGGGTCGTCACGGACGAGATCTACGAGCACCTCACCTACGGCGACGCGACGTTCACGAGCATCGCCACCGCCGTTCCCGAACTGGGCGACAAGGTCGTCGTGCTGAACGGCGTCGCCAAGACCTACGCGATGACCGGCTGGCGGGTGGGCTGGCTGATCGGCCCCAAGGACGTCGTGAAGGCCGCGACCAACCTGCAGTCGCACGCCACCTCCAACGTCTCCAACGTGGCCCAGGCCGCGGCCCTGGCCGCCGTCACCGGCGATCTGTCGGCCGTGGCCGCGATGCGCGAGGCCTTCGACCGCCGCCGCCGGACCATGGTCCGGATGCTCGGCGAGATCCCGGGCGTGCTCTGCCCCGAGCCCCTGGGCGCGTTCTACGTCTACCCGTCGGTCAAGGAGCTGCTGGGCGGAGACTTCGGCGGCAGGCGCCCTCAGACGTCCGCCGAGCTCGCCGAGCTCATCCTTGAGGAGGCCGAGGTCGCCCTCGTTCCCGGCGAGGCCTTCGGCACCCCGGGTTACTTCCGCCTGTCCTACGCCCTCGGCGACGACGACCTCGCCGAGGGCGTGAGCCGGATCGCCACGTTCCTGAGTGAGAGCCGCCGGCCGTGACCGCGGGCGAGACCGGTCCCCGCGAATCCGGGGCCGGGCCTTCCAGACGCGAGAGGCCCCGGCAAGCCTGACTTTCAGGACATAGGCCACGTGGCCTCGCTCGGCACAAGACCGTGGCCGGATCTTCAGGACATGGGCCACGTGACCTCGCTCGGCACAGGGCCGTGGCCGGACCCTCAGGGCATGGGCCGGGGTGGCCCGGCTCGACGAGGTGGAAGACCGCCCTTTCCGGGCGGGTCAGGCTTTCAGGGCATAGGCCACGGTGGCCTCGATGGGGGAGGCCATGCCCTCCCTGAACGCCGTGTCGTAGTCGGCCGCGCCGATCAGCTCCAGGGCGCGGGTCGCGGCGCCCTGGCGGAGCGTGGTCATGGCGTCGGCCCCGAGGCCGGGCAGGCCGAAGGTGATCCAGATGCGCTGGGCGGCGCCCAGGAGCCAGGCGGCGCGCCCGCCGTCACCCGCGGCGGCGGCGACCCGCGCGAGCTGGTCGACGGCGAGGACGGTGCCGACCACGTCGCGCAGCTGCCATTTGATCTCCAGTGACGTCCGGGCGGCCCTGGCCGCCTCGGCGACCTCGCCACGGTTGAAGAGAGCGAGGGAGAGCGCGTAGTCGCAGAGGGAGCGTATGGACAGCTCGCCGTGGTCCTCGCAGCGGAGGCGGACCTCCCTCAGAATCTCCACCGCCTCGTCGAAGTCGCCGCCGAACGTGGCCGCCATGGCGAGGAGCAGTGGAACGGACGGCTCCCCCGCCGAACCCAGCTCCACCTCCTTGAACTTGACCGCCCCCTCCAGCGCGTACGCCCGCGCACCGTCGAGGTCGGCGGTGAACAGGCAGCTGCCGGCGAGACGGAGGTAGGCGTTCGCCTCCGCCTCCGCGTCGCCGTACCGCCGCGCGTTCTCGACGCACTCCTCGGCCCGGCTGCGGGCCAGGACCATGTCCCCCTGGACGAGCGCGAGGTGGGCGACGACCCAGAGGGTCCTGGATTTGACCGGGTCCGGGCCGGGAGAGCAGGCGGCCAGTGCGCGTTCGAGGTAGTAGCGGCCCTCCCTGATGAGGCCCAGATGGCACCAGAGCACCCACAGGGCTCCGCCCAGTTCCAGGGCCGCCCGATGGTTGCCCGCGTCAAGACAGCGGTTGAGGGCCGTGCGGAGGTTGGGGAGTTCCTTGTGCGCCCAGTAGGCCCATTCGAGCTGGCGCGGGCCGTACCACTCGGCGTCCATCCGGCGGGCGGCGGACAGGTAGTGGTCACGGTGCCGGCGGATCATGAGCTTGCCCTCGCCGAGCTCGTTCAGCCAGTCGCGCCCGTAATCCCTGATCGTGTCGAGCATGCGGTAGTGATCGCCCACCCGCGCGAGGACGGACTTCGTCGCGAGCGAGGAGAGCACGGCGGGTACGTCGGGCAGGCGCTCGTCCTGGCAGACGCCGCAGGCCGACTCGACGTCGAAAGCGCCCGCGAAGACCGACAGGCGGGCCCAGAGCAGGCGTTCGGCGGGGGTGCACAGCTCGTGGCTCCAGCCCGCGGCGGTGCGCAACGTGTGGTGGCGGATGAGGAGCCCCTCGCCGTCGGCCAGCAGCTTGAACCGGTCGTCGAGCTGGTCGGCGAGCTGGGTCGCGGACAGGCCGCGCATGTGGCTGGCCGCCAGCTCGATGGCGAGCGGCACCCCGTCGAGCCTGCGGCAGAGCCTGGCGACGGCCATCATGGCCCGTTCGTCCGTGCGCAGCCCGGGCGCCACGGCCTTCGCGCGGTCCAGGAAAAGGCGCATCGCGTCGTAGCGGGCGAGGTCGGCGGCCTCCGGCGGGGGGACGGGGAAGGGGTTGACGACCATGACGACCTCCAGCGGGAGGCCCAGCTCCTGACGGCTGGTGGCGATGATCCGGACATCGGGCGCGCCGGTCAGGATGGAGACGATCAAATCGGCGCACGGACCGGCCAGGTGCTCGCACGTGTCGAAGAGGAGAAGCAGGCGCCGCTCGGCGAGAAACTCGGTGAGCGTCTCCAGGACCGGGCGTTCGGACTGCGGGTGCAGGCCCAGCAGCCCGGCGACGCGACCGGCGAGCAGATCGCCGTTGATCTCCGACGACAGCTCGGCCACCCAGACGCCGTCGGGATAGTCCTCACGCACGTTCTGCGCGGCTTTCAGAGCCAGCCGCGTCTTACCGACCCCACCGGCGCCGTGCAGGGTGAGCAGGCGCGTCCGGGCGAGGAGCTTCCCGATCTCCTCCAGCTCGTCGGCCCGGCCGACGAAACTGCTCATCTCAACCGGAATGTTCCCCCGCGAGATCAAGAAAGGGCTCCCTGGAGCGCGTGGTCCACCGCCGTCCGAAGATCGATCGACTCTCCCGACGCGCGCAGCCGCTCGAACTCCGCCCTGCCCATCCGCCCGCGCAACCTCAACTCCGCCTTGCGGAGCAGGCTCTCGATCAGGGGGGAACGGCTGGGCGGGATCTCGGCGTTCTCCCATGCGGCACCGGACGCGCCGAGCATGGTCGCGGCGAACGTGTCGTTCACGTCGGCCTCGGCGATCACGACGAACACCTCGAGCGCCTCCATGAGGGAGATCGTGTCGCCGAACAGCCGGGCGCCGCGCAGGGCGCTACGGGCGGCCACCACGGCGGCGGCGGTGTTGCCGAGGAGGTGCTCCGCCTGGGCGAGCAGGAGATCCAGGCGGATGAGGGTCCAGTAGTCACCGCAGGACTCGCAGAGCTCGCGGCCCTCGTGGAGAACGGCCACGGCCTGGTCGTGGCGGCCGGTGAGCATCATCGCGGTGGCGACGACCGTGTAGGTGGGCAGGAAGCCGGGGAAGACGTTGCCGGTCGATCGGTGGCGCACCCGCGCGTGCTGGATGAGCTGGAGCGCCTCCACCACGTCGCCCTTGACTACCGCCAGGTGAGCCTTGAACTGGCTGACGTAGGCCGTGGCGTAGCCGTCGGAGTCTTCCGCGGCGCATTCGGTGAGGATGCGCTTCGCCCGTTCGAGGTCGCCGCGCTGGATCGAGACCCAGGCGTGCACCCACAGCGCCTTGACCCGCTCGGGGCTGGGGGTGTGGTCGAGATCCAGCCCGCGCTGGAGCAGGTCGTCCCCGGGAGACTGCATGCCGCAGCACGCCCACAGGAACCAGAGGTTGCCGACCAGGTCGAGGCCCTTGCGGTACTCCGAGGGCCGGGAGTAGCAGTATTCGATGGCCCCGCGCATGTTGGCGCATTCGAGCACCAGCCTCCGGTACCACTCGAGTTGCTTGCCCTGCCAGCTCATCTCGGCGCGGGCGGACAGGCCGAGGAAGTGGTCGCGGTGGCGCCGTCCCGTCTCGTCCGTCTCGCCGAGGCGTTCCAGCCAGACGGCGCCGAACGCGCGGACGGTGTTGAGCAGGCGGTAGCGGACGCCGCCCTCGCCCTCCTCGCGGGCGAGGATCGACTTGTCGAGCAGGCCCAGCAGCGCGTCGAGAACCTCCTCGACGCCGAGCGCGCCGCCCGCGCAGACGCCTTCCGCGGCTTCGAGGTCGAAGGTGCCGGAGAAGACCGAGGCCCGAGCCCACAGGAGGCGTTCCTGCGGGCTGCAGAGCTCGTGGCTCCAGCCGTAGGCGGCACGCATGGAACCGTGCCGCCGGGTGCCGGAGGCGGTGGCGAAAACGTCGGCGGCCCCCGGGCCGGGGCCCGCCGCGGCGAGCTCGATCGCCAGAGGCAGGTTGTCGAGCCGTTTGCAGAGTTCGGTGGGATCCGTCTCGCTGAGCCTGCCGCCGGCGAGGATGGTGAGCAGGTGGACGGCGTCGTCCTCGGGCATGCCGCCGACCGGGTAGAGGTGCTCGCCGGGCAGCCCCAGCCGCTGCCTGCTGGTGCTCAGGACCCGCAGCCCCTCGACCGATCGCAGCAGCAGGCCGATCAGGGCGCCCACGGCGCCGACGACGCGGTCGCAGGTGTCGAGAACGATCACGCTGCGGCGCGGGACGAGTTCGTCGATCAGGGATCGCAGGACGGGCACGTCCGGCTGCCGGCGGACGCCGATCGCGTCGGCGAGCATCTCGGTCAGGGCGTCCAGGTCCGCGGGGGCGTCGGCCAGTTCGACGACGTGGACGTCTCCCGGGAGCTCGTGTTCCAGGGTTCTGGCGAGGCGCAGCGCGATACAGGTCTTCCCGGCGCCGGCGGGACCGGTCAGTGTGACGTGACGCACCCTTTCGAGCAGGGTGGAGACGTCGGCCAGTTCGGTCTTCCTGCCGACGAAGACGTCCGCTCTCATGGCAGCCCCAGCATTGTCCTGACTACACGTGCCCCTACGGTCGCACGGAGGCAGGGTCTGCTGAAACCCCGTTGCTCACATTTCCATGGATAAGACTCAACCTGTAATGCGAACCATACTCTCGCTGTAATGCGAGCAGCGCTCCTGTTTCATGAATAAAACACAATCCGTAGCACGTTCCGTGCTTCCGGCCCTCCATCTCACGAGCGAACCGTCAGGCTGAGACCAAAAATTGTCGGGGCACGTCAGACGTACGGCACCATGTTGAAATGCCACGTCCCCTCATCGAACTGCCCAAGGCTCACCTGCATCTGCACTTCACCGGCTCGATGCGGCACTCGACCCTGATCGAGCTCGCCCGCGAGCAGAGCCTCCATCTGCCGGACGCCCTGGAGGAGGACTGGCCACCCCGGCTGCGGGCGACCGACGAGCGGGGCTGGTTCAGGTTCCAGAGGCTGTACGACATCGCGAGGTCGGTCCTCCAGCGGGAGAGCGACGTCTACCGGCTGTTGCGCGAGGCCGCCGAGGACGAGGCCGCGGAGGGGTCGGGCTGGCTGGAGATCCAGATTGATCCGTCCGGATACGCCCAGAAGTTCGGCGGGCTCACCTCGACCATGGAGCTGATGCTCGACGCGGCGCACAAGGCCGCCGACCACGCACAGATAGGCGTCGCGATCGTGGTGGCCGCCAACCGGACCCGCCATCCCCTCGACGCCAAGACCCTCGCCCGCCTCGCCACGCACTACATGGACCAGGGCGTCGTCGGGTTCGGGCTCTCCAACGACGAGCGCCGCGGCCGGGCCCGTGACTTCGACGGGGCCTTCCGGCTCGCCAAGCGGGCGGGGCTGCTGGCCGTACCGCACGGAGGGGAGTTGCTGGGCGCCGAAAGCGTGGCCGAGTGCGTGGACGTGCTGAGCGCGGACCGGGTGGGGCACGGGGTGCGGGCGGCCGAGTCGCCGCGGCTGATGGAGAAGCTCTCCCGCAGGCAGATCACATGCGAGGTGTGCCCGACCTCCAACGTCGGGCTCGGAGTGGCGGCGAGCGCCGAGGACGTGCCCCTGCGGCGGCTGTTCGACGCGGGCGTGCCGATCGCGCTGGGCGCCGACGACCCGCTGCTGTTCGGAACCCGGCTGCTGCCCCAGTACGAGCTGGCCAGGCAGGTGTACGGCTTCACCGACGCGGAGCTGGCCGAGCTGGCCAGGCAGTCGATCCGGGCGTCGGCGGCCCCGGAGTCGGTGCGCAAGGACCTCTTCCAGAGGATCGACGACTGGCTGGCGTCAGAGGACTGACCGGGCGATCCGCTGAGCCTCATGGACGTCGTCGACGCCTTCCAGGCGCATGCCGACCCCCTTCCGCTGCCAGATGAGAGTGGGATCGGCCGGCCGGGCGCGGGCCGTGGCCTCGCCGCCGCCCCGGGGAAGGTAGGTCAGACCGTGCCTGGCCGGGATCCACCACCCCTGGCCGGAGACGCCCAGGTTGACCGCCTGCGGCCAGGGCGGCCCCAGCTCCTTGCGGAAGACGACCTGGAGCGCGCCGTCGTACTGGTCCAGCCTGACGCCCGGCCAGAACAGCGACACCACCCGTCCGCCGTCGCTCACCCTGACCTCGGACGGCCGGCCCAGCCGGGACGGGACGGAGATCGCGAACGTCACCTGCTCGCGGGCCTGCTCCAGGGTGACCCTCCGCTCCCCCGGCAGCGGGCTCGGCACCCCCGACGGCAGCGGCCCGGGGCCGCCGATCCTGAGCTCGACCCCCGCGAACCGCAGGACCTCCACGACCGCGGCCCTTCCCACGGGCGTGGCGCCGAAGAACAGGGCGAGGAGGACGGCGACGGCGGAGACGACCACCCGCCCCCGCAGGCGGGCGCCGGACCTCGGCGCGCCCCGTGCCCGCCGTGCCGGCGCGGGCGACCGGTCCGCGCCCGCCGGGGATTCGAGGCGTTCTCGTACGGCCCGCGCCACGTCGGCGGGAGGCGGGGACGGGACGTCGAGGGACTCCCCGAGGGCGAGAAGCCCGGCTTCGAGATCGTCAGATGAGGTCACGTGCCACCTCCTCGCGCAGACGGGCCAGACCGCGGAAGGTCCGGGACTTGACGGTACCGACCGGGAGGTCGAGCACCTGGGCGGTCTCGGCCTCGGACAGCTGAAGGAAGTACCGGCAGACGACGGCCTGGCGTTCCCGCTCGGGCAGCGTACGCACCGCGTCGAGCAGCCGGGCCCGCCGATCGGTCGCGACGGCCACGTCCTCGGGAACCTCGCCCCCGGGGTGGTCGGCCTCGGTGAGCTTCACGACGAGCTCGGCGCGACGGCCCCGCGAACGGGTCAGATTGTGGGTCTCGTTGGCCACGATCCGCAGCAGCCAGGGGCGGAACGGAGCGTCGCGGCGGAAGGTGCCCAGGTGGCGGTAGGCCTTGACGAACGCCTCCTGAACCACGTCCTCGGCCTCGTCCCCCGCGCCGAGCATGGCCGCGGTGCGGTGCGCGAGCGTGCTGTAACGGGTGACCAGCGCCTCGTAGGCGGCCAGGTCACCGGCCAGCGAGCGGGCTATCGCCTCGTCGTCGTCCGTCGGAGCTCCTTCACGGATGTCGTGACAGATCTCACAGCACGGGAGCATACAAAGGGAAGCCCATCAAACCCACGAAGTCCGCAAAGCCCATAAAACCATCGAGGTCCATAAAACCCGCACAAACACGGAATTCATGCGGGCCGACTCTGTACAACCGGGGAACCCGCGGGCCGTGGACTCGTACAACCGGGAACCCGCCGGGCCGGGGATCCCGTGCAGCCTTGGACCGTGGAACCCGCGGGCCGTGGAACGCGTGCGGGGACCGTACGGGCCGTGGAGGCCCGCAGGTCCCTGCAAGAAGGCCGAGGAGCCCTCGTGGAGGCTCCTGGGAGCCCTCAGCCGAGGGCGTAGGCCATCGCGGAGTCGAGATCGTCGTCGTAGCCCTCGGCGAAGATCGCGTCGTAGGCGTCGTCCCCGAGCAGTTGCCTGGCCGTGCGCTCGGCCACCGTCCTCGGCTCCGACAGGCCCTTCGAGCCGAAGCCCCGCAGTCCGAACGTCTTCCACAGCCTCACCCCCGAACCCTGAAGTCTGGCCGTACGGTGGCCGTCGCCCTCGACCGCGGCGATCACCGCGAGCTGGTCCAGTGCCAGTGCCACGCCGGCGGTGTCGCGGAGCCGCCATTTGACGTCGAGCGACTGCCGGGCCGCCACCGTCGCCGCGGCGAGGCGGCCGAGACCGAGCTGGGCGATGGAGAGCACGTAGTCGCCGCAGGCGCGGACCCAGAGCTCGCCGCGCGCGTCGCAGAGCCGCTGCACCTCCTCCAGCACGGAGACGACCTTGGCGAACTCGCCGCGCCACGTCGCGGCCATGGCCAGCGTCACCAGGGCGATCGGCTCGCCGACGGTGACCACGTCGGCCTTCCTGAAGTATTCGCGCGTCAGCTCCACGGCGGACTCGACCTCGTCGGTGAGACCGGCGAACAGGGAACGGCGGGCCAGCCGGAGCTGGGCGTGCCCGGCCGCCGCGTAGTCGCCCCAGTCGAGCGCCGCCGACAGCGCGGCCTCCACCCGGCACCGGCCGAGCTCCAGCTCGCCCTGGGCGATGGCCACGCAGCCGTCGGCCCACAGGAGTCTGGGCAGCCCGGGATCGGTGATGGGCGCGGAGTCGATCGCCCGCCTCATGTAGTGGCGCCCCTCCCTCATCCGGCCCAGGCAGAACCAGAGGACCCAGAGCGTCCCGGCGAGCTCGACGGACAGCGAGGTGGACGGGGAGTCGGAGTCGAGCGCGAGCCGGAGGTTGGTGATCGAGAAGTTCAGGCGTTCCGCCCATTCCTCCTGCCGGGGGCCGTACCAGTCGGCGTCGGCCCTGCGGGCCAGGTCGAGATAGTGGTAGCGGTGCCGCCGGGTCAGGCGCTCCTCGTCGCCGAGCCGGGCGAGCCGCTCCCTGCCGTAGTCCCTGATCGGGTCGAGCTGGCGGTAGCCGCCGGGGACCGGGACGAGAAGCGACTTCTCCACGAGTCCGGCCAGGAGGTCCCGCACGTCGGCCAGGTGCCTGTCGCCGCACACCCAGGTGACGGCCTCCACGTCGAAGTTTCCCGCGAAGACCGACAGCCGGGCCCAGAGCAGGCGCTCCTCGTCGCCGCACAGCTCGTGGCTCCAGCCGATCACGGTCTGCAGGGTCTGGTGACGGGCGAGCAGCGCCCCGTCCGGGTACTCCGGGTACAGGGCGCCGAACCGGGCCTCCAGCTGATCGGCGAGTTGTTCCATCGAGAAGGTCCGGAGCCGTTCGGCGGCCAGCTCCAGGGCGAGCGGGATGCCGTCCAGCCGCCGGCAGATCCTCCCCGCGGCCGCCAGCTCCGCCTCGCCCACCTCCAGGGCCGGCACCGCGGTCCCGGCCCGGTCGAGGAGGAACCGGAGCGCGTCGTTCGCGTCCGGCGTCACGGCCCCGGGCTCGGGCACCTCGAAGGGCTCGACGAACAGCAGCGTCTCCTGCGGCAGTTCGAGGGCCTGACGGGAGGTCGCGACGATCCGCACGCCGGGAGCCGCCGCCAGGATGTCGGCGGCGAGGCCGCGGCAGGCGGGCAGGAGATGCTCGCAGGCGTCGAGGAGCAACAGCAGCTCCTTGTCCGCGAGGAACTCGACGAGCACCTCGATCTGCGATCGTGCCGACTGTTCGCAGAGGCCGAGGGCCGCCGCGACGGTGTGGGCGAGCAGGTCGCCGTTGTGCTCACCCGACAGCTCCACCAGCCATGCGCCGCCGGAATAGGAGTCTCGGCACTCCTCCGCGGCCTTCACCGCGATTCGTGACTTGCCGACTCCCCCGGCGCCGATGACCGTGATCAGCGGTGCCTCGGGCAGGAGCCTCAGCAGTCGCCGCACCTCGCTCTCGTGGCCGATGAAGCCGCTCATCTCCGCGGGGAGGTTCCCGCGCCACCATGGAACCTGTGCCATCGGTTCGCGCTCCTTCCACCTGGTGGAAATCCCACCTGGGATGAATCGCACCTTCTCAGCATCACGAAGCGGGTAGCACGCCGCTCGCGGGTGGGGTTTCCTTCTCCTCCGGTACAAATCTGACTGCCGTGTCAGGGTCGAATTTCCCCCGCGCGCCGCGAAAATTGGGAATTGCTCCTTTTCGATAGTCGAAGCGTCAGATTTGACGATCGAGGTAAGAGTGGGCGAATTCAGGAGACCAATCTTCGGTCCGAACCGGGAAACGGCGATCCGCCGTCGGCGACGTCATGCCCCGTCCGCCCTTCCACGACCGCCGGCGTTTCATCCCGCCCGCCCCACCCGGCACACGGAAATCCGCGCATCCCGCCGAACGGAAGGGGCGGGCAAGAACCGGTGGTCACCGATGAAAAGAGGAGTGATTCACAATCTCCTCAGAGATGCATTTTCTTCTTGAAGGTTGTCAAACCCTTACGCATCCCGGATCCAGGCCACCGCGACGTGTGAATCCATGATCAGCCCCCGGGAGAAGGCACGGTCGTAGCAGAGGTCGCCGATCAGTGCCCTGGCCTCGGTTTCGGTGCGTTCCCGAGAGAACGCGAGCCCGTACGGACCGCTCCGGGGCGGTCGCGGAGCGGGCCGCGTCGGCCGAACCGCCTCGGGCCCGGGCGACTCCGGAGGCCGAACCGCCTCGGGCACGGGCGGCCCCGGAGGCCGAATCACCTCGGGCACGGGCGGCCCCGGAGGCCGGATCACCTCGGGCACGGACGGCCCCGGAGGCCGAGCCGCCTCCGGCCGGAGCCGTTCCCGGCCCAGGCCGCCCCGCGACCGTTCCGAGGCCGTTCGCATCCGCTGCGCCACGCCGAGCAGTCCGGCGGCCCTCCGTCCGTCGCCACGGGCCGCCACGACGGCGGCGAGCCGGTCCACCACCGTGGCACTGCCCGTCACGTCGCCCAGACGCCACTTCACGTCGAGCGCCGCCCGCGCGTACTCCTCGGCCGTGTCGAACTCCCCCCGGCCGAGCTCCGTGAGCGACCGCGCCTGATCGCCGTGCGACCTCGCCCACTGCTCTCCGCGCTCCGTACAGCGCCCCCACTGCCGCGCGAGCACCTCCTCGGCCCTGCCGGGCTCCCCCTTGGCGTCGAGCACCGCCGCCAGCGTCACCTCGGCGACGGGCAGCCCTATGTGGGAGTGGATCGCCCGCTCGAACAGCTCGACCGCCTCGGTGGCCAGGCGTTCGGCCTCGTCGAGGTCTCCGCCGGCGAGGGCGACGGCGGCGGCGCATCGCCGGGCGCATCCCGCGGCGGCGAGGTCGCCGTCCGCCATCGCGGCCGCGTAGGCCTCGTCCGCCCGCTCCCCGGCCGCGGCCGTGTCGCCCGCGTCGAGTGCGGCCCACGCGCACACCCACAGAGCCTTGGTCCGCCCCGGACTCGGCTCCGGGTGCCGCTCCAGCGCCCGCTCCAGGTAGTGACGGCCCTGCTCCGCCCTGCCGAGACAGCACCAGACGAACCAGAGCGCCGTCACCGGCTCGAACCCCTCGTCGTGATCGAGGATCGCCTCCAGGTTCGGCAGTTCGCGGTGTGCCCAGGCGGCCCATCGCGGCTGGCGGGGGCCGTACCACTCCGCCTCCGCCCGGCGCGCCTGCGCCAGGTAGTGATCGCGGTGGCGGCGGACGAAGGTCTCCTCCTCGCCCAGCCTCCGCAGCCACTCCCTGCCGTAGTCGCTGATCGTGCCGAGCATCCGGTAGCGCGACCCCTCCGCGATCAGGATCGACTTGTCCGCGAGCCGGGGAAGGGCGAACCCGGTGAGCCACTCGTCGGCGCACACCGCCCGCGCGTCGTCGGCGTCGAACCACCCGGCGAAGACCGACAGGCGGGCCCAGAGCAGTCGCTCCTTCGCCGTGCACAGCTCATGGCTCCAGCCGACCGCGGTGCGCATGGTCTGGTGGCGCCCGAACGGAGTACGGCTCCCGCCGACGAGCAGCGCGAAGCGGTCGTCCAGCCGTTCGGCGAGCTGCCGCGGAGACAGCGCCCGCAACCGCCGGGCGGCGAGCTCGATGGCGAGCGGGATGCCGTCCAGCACGCGGCAGAGCTGGGCCACCGCCTCCGGATCGAGATCGAGCCCGGGAACCAGCGCGTGAGCCCGCTCGGTGAACAGGCGCACCGCCTCCGTCCCCGCGCCCCCGGCCTCGGGGACGGGCAGCGGTTCGATCGGGAAGATCCGTTCTCCGGGCAGTCCGAGCGGCTGGCGGCTGGTGACGAGCACCCGCGCGTGCGGGGCGTCCGACAGGACACGGCGCAGCAGCGTGGCGCAGGCGTCGATCAGGTGGTCGCAGGTGTCCAGGACCAGCATCAGGCGTTTGTCCGCGAGGAAGTCGGCCAGCACCTCCCACTGGGGCCGGACCGACTGCTCGCGCAGGCCGAGCACCGCGGCGATGTCGTGACCGATCAGATCGCCGTTCCGCTGGTCGGAGAGCTCGACCACCCACGCCCCGTCGGCGAAGGAGTCACGGAGGCGACCTGCCGTCCTGATCGCCAGTCTGGTCTTGCCCACCCCGGCGACCCCGGTGATGGTCACCAGCGGTGACCTGCCGATCAGTGTGGCGAGCTCGTCGAGCTCACGCCTCCGCCCGACCAGGCTGCTCGTCTCCGGCGGGACGTTGCCCCGGCGTATGCGTGTCTCCACCGAACTCCAGCCCCTCCAGTGAGGTGGCAAGCCAACCACGAAACCCATTACATATCCGATGCGATCGGACACCACCGGTTACGCAGCTTTCTCCTCCAGTGCATATTTCACAGCCAGCACCAGGTCAAGCCCTCGGCCTCGGGCAAAGAGGGTGTCGAATCCTCCACCGCCGAGGGTTCCGAGGGCCCGCGCGCCGGGACGGGACCACGCGGTCGCGCGGCGTGGTCGTCGCGGCGGGGTCGCCGCGGCCCCGACCGGGAGTGGCAGGGAGTGGCCGGGGTGGCCGAGGGTGGCAGGGAGTGACAGGGAGTGGCCGGAGATGGCACGACGCGGGCCGGCCGGTCACGCCGGGGTTGCCGGTCACCGTCTCCGGAGGCGGTCGCGGATCGGTCTCCGCGTTATCACGGAGCGGACCCGGCGCTCCGTCTGGGGCCGCTCCGTGATAACCGCCACTAGACTCTGGCTGTCCGTAACCGTGGCCCTCGCGCCACGCTTTCCTTGAGCGAGCTGGACGGAACCGCATGTCTGGGTATGACCGCGTAGTGCAACCCGCGGCCGGTGACGAGGCCCTGGAGAACCACCTCGGTGGGGACGAGGCCAAGAACTACCGGCAGTACGAGCTCGACATGGTCGCCCCGCACGTGGGCCGGTCCATGCTGGAGATCGGCTCTGGCCTGGGCCACTTCGCCGAGGCCTTCCTGCCCCGCCTCGACCGGCTCGTGACCAGCGACTTCGATCCCTACTGTGTGGAGCAGCTCAAGAAGCGCTTCGCCGGACGTGACGACATCGACGTGCTGCAGTTCGGTCTGCCGACCGAGATCCCGATCGGTGAGAAGGTCGACACCGTCGTGATGATGAACGTCCTGGAACACATCGAGGAAGACGTCGAGGCCCTGCGATCCCTCGCCAAGGTCACCCTCCCCGGTGGCCGGATCATCATCTGGGTCCCGGGCTACATGCAGCTGTACGGAGACTTCGACCGCAAGGTCGGCCACGTCACCCGCTACACCCCCGCCACCCTGCGCAGCACGGTCTCCAAGGCGGGCCTCGACATCGACGTGCTCAAGCCGATCAACTTCCTCGGCGGCATCGCCTGGTGGGCCGCCGTCCGCCGCGGCGGCGTCGGTTATCCCGACCCCCGCCTGGTCAAGATCTACGACCGTACGGTGGTCCCCGCGACGCGTTTCATCGAGCGCTTCATCCGCCCGCCGTTCGGGCAGACGGTCTTCTGCGTCGCCCGCGTCCCCCAATAACCTCGAACCACCCCCGGAGGGCACCGGGCGACGGTGCCGCGAGGTCCGTTCCGCGGACGGCGTCCGGTCTCCCTGCCGACGACCCGGCCCATGGCGTCTCTTCCGTCCTGGGCCGGACGCGTTCCCGTCCCGGGCCGGACCCGTTCCCTTCCTGATCGGGATGTGACCGCGGCCGGGCTCGGCCGATCTCGGGGCCCGTGGCCGCCCATGAGCGGGCAGGCCGTGGGCGGCGTCCCGCGCCGGCCTCGGCCACCTGCGCTCTCAGGAAATTCCCAGGCTTCTCCTTCGAGGATCCCAGCGCGAGACGGTTGTCTGATCAGCGTCTCCCCGCCGGGAAACACTTCCTGAAGGAGAATCATGAAAAAGCGACTCATCCTCGGTGCCTCGACCGTTACGGCGGCGATCCTGCTGATGGGTTCCTCCGCCTGGGCCATCGAGTCGGTCACCCCCGCGTCGGACGGCGTGACCACCATCGCGAAACGGCCGCCGAAGGCGAACGCCAAGCCGCGCAAGGCGAAGGCGCGCGCCCGGATGGCCGGGATCCACGGGCAGGCCACGGTCGGCGGCAAGGACTCGACGTTCGTCGAACGTACCTGGCAGCGAGGCGTGATCACGGCCAAGAGCGAGAGCTCGCTGACCGTCAAGAGCAAGGACGGGGTCACCTGGACCTGGACCCTCGACCGGTCCACCAGGATCCACAAGCTCGGCGCGCGCGCCGACCTCTCCAAACTGGTCGCCGGGTCCACCGGTGACAAGGTCTTCGTGATCGGCACCGCGACCTCCGCCAACCCCACGGCGACCTCGGTGTTCGCACCCCGCAAGCCCGCCGCGCCCACCGCGCCCACCGCTCCCACCGCACCCGCACCCGCCGCTCCCACCGCCCAGGAACCACCGGTCACCTCCGGGAGCTGACCGGGAGGCGGTGGGGTCACCTGATGCGCGGCGGCCCCACCGCCTCATGGTGTTCGCCCGAGAACGCGCGCCATCCGCGCGCCCCGAAAGCGACATACATCCAGCGAAGGGTGGCTTTCACATGGAACGAATGGGCGAGAATTAGTTCCCCATGAGTGAAACCACCATCCTCGTCGTCGAGGACGATCCCAACATCCGCGACATCGTCGAGGTCGCTCTGCGATTCCACGGGTTCCGGGTGACGGGCGTGGAGAACGGCAGGGACGCCCTCGCCGAGGTGGACCGCGAGCCTCCCGCGCTGATCGTGCTGGACGTGATGCTTCCCGGCATCGACGGCTTCGAGGTGTGCCGCAGGATCCGGGCGGCGGGACAGCACGTTCCCGTGATCTTCTTGACCGCCAGGGACACCCCCACCGACACCGTGCGCGGTCTCACCCTGGGCGGGGACGACTACGTCACCAAGCCCTTCTCCGTCGAGGCCCTCGTCGCTCGCGTCCGGGCGGTGCTCCGCCGGACCGCCGTCTCCGGCGAGCCGACGGGCGGTGTGCTCCGGGTGGCGGATCTGGAGCTCGACGAGTCACGCTGGGAGGTACGGCGCGCCGGGATTCCCGTGGAGCTCTCCCCCACCGAGTTCCGCCTGCTCGCCTTCCTGATGGAGCACCCCGGCCTGGTGCTGACGAAGCGCCAGTTGCTCGAACACGTGTGGGGTTACGGCGGCTCCTCCCAGGTCGTCGAGACCTACGTCTCCTACCTGCGCCGCAAGCTGGATCCGCTCGGCCCACCTCTGATCCACACCCAGCGCGGGGTCGGCTACGCGCTACGCCCGCCCCAGGTCCCCTGATGTCGCTCAGGGCACGCCTGCTCGCGGGCCTGCTCGCGGTGAGCACGGTCCTGCTGATCACGCTGGCCGGCGTGAGCGTCCTCGTCCTGCGCGAGCACCTGCTCGAAAGGATCGACGGGCAGTTGCGCGCGGCCACCGCGACCGCCGCCCAGCGGATCGCCGCGGCCCCCAACGGACGGCTCGCTCAGACGCTGACCGGATCCACCTACGCGGTGGCCTCGGTGAGCCTCGTCACCGGACGCGCCCGGCTGGTCAACGGCGACGCCCCGGAGGCGGCGGCCGTACCGCGGCTGGTCGAGGCGCTCGGCCTCAATCTCCTGAAGGACTACGCCGCGCGGCGGGAACAGTTCACCCTCGATCCTTCGAGCGGCTATTCCATGATCGCGAGGGTGTCCGGGACCAAACAGGGCAACCGGCTGGTGATCGTCGCCGTTTCCCTGGAATCGGTCGACGCGCCGGTTCGCCGGCTCGTCGTCGCCGAGTTCCTCACCGGCGGCGTGCTCATCCTGCTGCTCGCCCTCGTCGGCCGCGCTCTGATCACCAGGGGGCTCTCCCCATTGGCGCGGATAGCCGGTGCGGCCCACGGCATGGCCGGCAACGGCGACCTGTCGGTCCGCATGCCCGAGGGCCCCTCGGAGATCGGGCGGCTCGGGGCGGCCGTGAACCTCCTGCTCGACCGGATCGCCGAGGCCTTCAGGGACCGCTGGGCGTCAGAGGATCGCGTCCGCCGCTTCGCCGCCGACGCCTCGCACGAGCTCCGTACCCCGCTGTCCACCATTCGGGGATACGCGGAGCTCTACCGGACCGGCGCGCTGCGCACCGAGGACCTGCCCAGGATCATGGGCAGGATCGAGAACGAGGCGACGCGGATGGGCGATCTCGTCAGCCAGATGCTCGAACTCGCCCGCCTGGACCGGAACGCGGCACTGGAGCCGTCGGAGACCGATCTGGCCGAGATCGTCCGCGACGTGAGCGCGGACCACACGGCGATCGACCCCGGATCACAGGTCGTCGTCGACGCCCCGGACTCGCTGTCCGCCGTCGTCGACGAGGCGCGGATCCGCCAGATCCTCGTCAACCTCCTGGCCAATGTGCGGGCTCACACCCCCGAGGGCACCACGGCCACCGTACGGCTCGCACGGACGCCGGGCGGCGTGCTGATCGAGGTGTCCGACGACGGCCAGGGAATGTCAGGCGATCAGGTGGCCAGGGCCTTCGACCGCTTCCAGCGGGGTGAGGAGCGGCTGCCGGACGGCGCCGGGCTCGGATTGTCGATCGTCAAGGCGATCACCGACGCGCACGGCGGCCGTTGCTGGATCACCTCGGCCCCCGGCGAGGGCACCTCCGTGCACGTCGAACTCCCCGCGCACCAGCGTCTTCCGGGACCCTCCGTCTGGGCATAATCCCGGCATCATCCGCGCCCGAGGAGGTCACGATGACCGATTACGCCAAGGCACGAGAGGTGGCTGAGCAGGCCAGAGAGAAGGAATGGTCCCGCCCCAGCTTCGGCAAACAGCTTTTCCTGGGAAATTTCCGTCTCGATCTGGTCCATCCCGCCCCCGCTCTGTCCGAGGCAGAGACCGAGCGGGGAGAGGAGTTTCTGCGGGCCCTGAGGCGGTTTCTGGAGACCCAGGTGGATCCGGCCCTGATCGAGCGGACCTCGCAGGTGCCCGACGAGGTGGTCAAGGGGCTCGCCGAGCTCGGCGCGTTCGGGATCACCACCGAGAAGGAGTACGGAGGGCTGGGACTCAGCCACCTCGACTACGGCCGGGCGTTGATGCTGGTCGGGTCGTACAGCCCGGCGCTCAGCACGCTGCTCTCGGCACACCAGTCGATCGGGGTGCCGCAGCCGCTGAAGCAGTTCGGCACCCCGGAGCAGAAGCGGAGATTCCTGCCCCGTTGCGCGAAGGGCGAGGTGTCGGCCTTCCTGCTGACCGAACCCGATGTCGGCTCCGACCCCGCCAGGCTCGCCACCACCGCGGTGCGGGACGGCGACGACTACGTGCTGAACGGCGTGAAGCTGTGGACCACCAACGGGGTCGTCGCGGGCCTGCTGGTGGTGATGGCCCGCACCGGCAAGGGGATCTCGGCGTTCGTCGTCGAGGCGGACAGCCCCGGGATCACCGTCGAACGGCGCAACGCGTTCATGGGCCTGCGCGGCATCGAGAACGGCGTGACCAGGTTCCACCAGGTCCGCGTCCCCGTCGCCAACCTGATCGGCCGCGAGGGCCAAGGCCTGAAGATCGCACTGACCACGCTCAACACGGGGCGGCTCTCGCTGCCCGCCGTCTGCGCGGGAAACGCGAAGTGGGCGGTGAAGATCGCCAGGGAGTGGTGCAACGAGCGGGTTCAGTGGGGACACCGGGTCGGCGACCACGAGGCGGTGGCGCAGAAGATCGCCTTCATCGCCGGCACGGCCTACGCCCTCGAAGCGGTGATGGACCTGTCGTGCCGTCTGGCCGACGACGAGAGCAACGACATCAGGATCGAGGCGGCGCTCGCCAAGCTGTACGCGTCGGAGATGGCCTGGAAGGTGGCCGACGAGCTGGTCCAGATCCGCGGCGGACGCGGCTACGAGACGGCCGAGTCGCTGGCCGCCCGGGGTGAGCGCGGCGTCCCCGCCGAGCAGGTGCTGCGGGACGTGCGGATCAACCGGATCTTCGAGGGGTCCACCGAGATCATGCACCTGCTGATCGCCCGCGAGGCGGTGGACGCGCACCTGACGGTGGCCGGCGAGCTCATCGACCCGTCCCTGGACAACCGGGCCAAGGCCCGCGCCGCGGTGAAGGCGGGAGGGTTCTACGCGCGCTGGCTGCCGACGCTGGTCGCGGGCTCGGGAAACCGGCCCGGCTCCTACGCGGAGTTCGGCGCCCTCGCCCAGCACCTGCGCTACGTCGAGAGGACCAGCCGCAGGCTCGCCCGCTCCACCTTCTACGGCATGTCCCGCTGGCAGGGGAAGCTCGAACACCGGCAGGGGTTCCTCGGCCGGATCGTGGACATAGGCGCCGAGCTGTTCGCGATCACCGCGACGTGCATCCGGGCCAATGAGGAGGCCACCGATCTGGGGCGCAAGTCCGCCGAGATCGCCGACACCTTCTGCCACCAGGCCAGGATCCGCGCCGACGCGCTGTTCGACCGCCTGTGGGACAACAACGACTCGCGAGACGTACGACTGGCGCACCACCTGCTCCAGGGCCGCTACACGTTCCTGGAGGAGGGTGTCCTCGACCCCTCGATAGAGGGGCCGTGGATCGCCGCCGCCGAACCCGGCCCGTCGGCCACGGAGAACGTGCACCGGCCGATCCACTGAGGAGGCGCGGGTACGGCGCGCACGCACGCCGTACCCGCCCCCGCCCGGACCCGGTGCCGGACCTGACAGTGGCCGGAGGCGGCTCCGTCCTCACCGGTTCGGAGCGCTCCCCGATCGTCCGGCGGGCGCCGGCGACGGGTCGGCGTCACAGAACCGGCTGGATCTCCGTCCGCGGCTTTCCGGCGGGAACCTCAACCGATCCTCCGGATAAGTACCGTCGTGACAATCACCCCCGAACAGGAGCTCGCCTTGGCGGATCCTCCGCTTCGCACGGCCACGCGGTCGTCGATGCACGACCACGCCCGGCGGGCGGACCAGCGAGACGACTCATCGATCATCGAGGCGTCGCTGCGCACCCCCGAATGCTTCGCGGAACTGTTCGACCGGCATGCCGCCGTGCTGCACCGCTACGTTGTCCGGCGTCTCGGCCCCGAACACGCGGAAGACGTGGTCGCCGAGACGTTCACCAGGGCGTTCGAGAAGCGGCACCGGTACGACTTCGGCCGCCCGGAGGCACTGCCCTGGCTGTACGGCATCACCACGAACGTCATCGGCAGTCACCGGCGGGCGGAGATGCGCGGTTACCGGGCGCTGGCCCGCACCGGTGAGGATCCCGTGGCGGTGGCGTTCGACGAGCAGGTGGCCGCCCGGGTCTCCGCCTCGGCCACCCGGAAGCCGCTCGCCACCGCGCTGGCGAAGCTGGGGCGCGGTGAGCGCGACGTACTGCTGTTGATCGCCTGGGGCGACCTCACCTACGAGGAGACGGCGCAGGCGCTGAACATCCCCATCGGCACGGTGCGCTCGCGCCTGTCGCGTGCCCGAAGCAAGGTCGTCCGCGCCCTGGGCGGCGTCAACCCGACCCGTATGAGTGAGGGAACCTCGTGAACGACCTTGATCTGATCCAGGACCTGCGTTCGGAGGTACGGCGGAGCGACCCCCGCGCCCTGCACGCCGCGCGGGAGCGACTGCTCGCCGCGATGGTTCCCGAGCCGTCTCCCCGCCGGTCCCGGCGTACGGTGCTGAGTCTGGCCGGCGCCGGAGCCCTCGGTCTCGCGCTCGCCCTCGGCGTGACGGTCGCGCAGAATCTCGATGGCACCGCTTCGAGGAAGGGAATCGCCGGTGCTTCCGCATGGGTTCCGATGGCCAGCGTGGAGAGCCTGGCACAACGCGCGATGGCGGCTGCCGCGAAGCGGACGGACGTCTACCCTCGTGCCGACCAGTGGCTCTACACCAAGGCGTTGATTCATACCTCCTACGAGGAGAGCACCCCGGGGGCGGTCAAGCCGCAGATCCACGAACTCTGGCAGAAAGGTGACGGCAAGAAGCAGGCACGGCGTCCCACCATAAAGGGCGGCGGGGTCGCCGCCATCGGCAACGGCGTGATCACCACCAGCGTTATCACTGGCGACTCCGGGCTTCCCCGATGGGACGTCGCCTACCTGCGCTCCCTTCCCGTGGATCCGACCGCCCTGCTGGATCGTCTGCGCAAGGACCGTGAGGACCACCCCGCCCGGTCAGAGGCACAGGCTCTGTTCAATCAGGTCCAGATGATCCTTCAGCAAGGTGCCCCTCCGCCCCGCCTGCGGGCCGCCCTCTACACCGTCGTGTCCAAGCTGGAGGGCATCGGGGTCGAGGAGAACGTGCGGGACCTGATGGGTCGCCAAGGCATGGGAATCTACTTCGACGACACGGACGGGACGCGCCACGAGATCATCATCGACCCGGACGACTACACCTGCCTCGGAGGCCGACGGATCTTCATCGGGAGCGGTGAGCGGACTCCTCGTTCCCCCCAGGGCCAGTACGCCGAGGGCCATGTGATCGTCGCATGGACCCAGACGGCTCGTGGCATCGTCGACCGCGTGGGCGATCTTCCGTAACGCCTGGGACTCCGAGGGACTTGCCTCTGAACCTTGGGCCCGTGCGAAGAGCCGCAACAGGGCGGCGCCTGAAAACCAGCAGGACCCTCCGTACGGCCGAGGGCGGCCCGTCCTCCGAAGAGGGCGGGGCCGTCTTTTGGTCCCCCTACCGCTGAATCGCGTGTTCCGCGACGCATCCGACCGGGAAGCCGGCACCGCGCCTTCGACTCCCCCGAACCCGCGTCCGCATCCGCTCCGGAGCCCGTGTCCCTGTCGGCGGTCCCCGCTCACGCCGAGGCTTCCATCCGTACCGACGGGGTTCTGTCCGGGTCTGAAAATAAATAGGTTGCACCGTTCAAAGGGCCGTCGTACGGTCTTGGCATGTGGATTAACTCCTAAGAGCCGGCGTCGATCAGCCCTAGCTGATCCGCCCGCACTCAGCACTCTGGCCCGTTCGTCTGACGCGGCAGCTGAGTTTCCGACCCGGGATTTCGCCGCGTCGTCACAATCTTCAAGGAGTCCATATGCGAATTCATGCCGGCAAAAAGCGCAGCGGTAAAGGTAAGACCACCAAGACCCACACCCCGTTGCCCGAACGGAACCTGCCTCCGGCGGCGCCCCGGCACCTGCCGATGCCGCACCTGCCGATGAGGCCCACCCAGCAGCCGCGCCGGATTCCCGGCAAGGGCGGCCGCTGAGACGAACGTCCCGGCCCCGGCCTTCGCTTGCGGGGCCGGGACGTTCCCGCTTCCCAGGTGATCCCTCTGACCTGGCATGATGTCGTCGGATCCCCGCCCGTCGCCCTTCCGGTTGTTCAGCCCTTAAGCGCCTCGGCGACCGAAAGACTGTCCTCGTAGATGTGATAGCGGGTGATCAATCCGTCTTCGACCGTCAGGTGCAGGGCGAAGGCCGAGCTGTAGGATCGGCCGCCGGCCTTGACCGTCTGGGCGATGTGCCCGAGGACGACGGCGTGGTCCCCGTCCACCAGAATCCGCGTGACCGAGGTGCCGTTCAGCTCGGGCACGTGATGCGCGTCCAGCAGCCGGAAGTGCTGTCCGATGTCGGCACGGCCGGAGCGCGGGCGGATCCACGGGACCGCCGGATGTCCTTCGGCCGGCCAGTTGAGCTGCCAGTCGATCCGTTCGGCGAACAGCTCGGCGACCTTGTCATGGTCGCCCTCGCCGATCCGGCGGAGCAGCTCTCCCACGATTTCACGGGTCACGCCCTCGGCGGTCGCCACCGGATCGATGGAGGCGCCGTTCTTGGTCCGTGTCTTCTCGCCGGCGACGGGGTCGGTCTCGTCCAGGGCGGCGTCATGGCGGGCAATGGGCTGGTTGATGTGACTCATGGGAGAGACGTTAGGGGAACCGCCACCATGAGGAATCTGTCGTAGTTAAGTCACTCGACAGGTGTACTTAGGTAGTTTGTCGCTCATGCCGTACGGGGGCGAAGATATCCGTCATCGCCGGGATTCGCTCAGGGTATCCGCGCTCCGGTCGCCCGGTGAGAGCCGGGGATCGGCAAGACCGCCCTGCCGACGTACGCGGCTCCGATCGGTCGCGCGACCGATCGGAGCCGCCCCCACGAGCGGCCCGTTTCCGACGTCCGCCGGTCGTCGCTCCCGGGGGCGTCCCCGCTCTCGGCGAACGCCCCCGAGGCGAGACGCGAAGGGGACGACACCGGCGTGTGCCTGTGGCGGGCCGACGGTCGTCCGTTACAGGCGCTCGATGATGGTGACGTTGGCCTGGCCGCCGCCCTCGCACATCGTCTGCAGGCCGTACCGGCCGCCGCTGCGCTCCAGCTCGTGCAGGAGCTTGGTCATCAGGATCGCGCCGGTCCCGCCCAGCGGGTGGCCGAGGGCGATCGCGCCGCCGTTCGGGTTGACCTTGGCGGGGTCCGCGCCGATGTCCTTGATCCACGCCAGCGGCACCGGGGCGAACGCCTCGTTGATCTCGGTGACGTCGATGTCGTCGATGGACAGACCGGACTTCTTGAACGCCTTCTGCGTCGCGGGGATCGGCGCGGTCAGCATGTAGACCGGGTCGTCGCCGGTGAGCGCCAGAGTGACGATCCTGGCTCGGGGGGTCAGGTTGTGGTCGCGGACCGCCTGCTCGGAGGCGATCAGGAGCGCACCGGAGCCGTCGGAGATCTGCGAGGAGGTGGCGGCCGTGATGCGGCCTCCCTCCTTCAGGGTCTTCAGCGACGCCAGCTTCTCCAGCGTGCTGTCCGGACGCGGGCCCTCGTCGTCCTCGACGCCGTTGAGCGGGGCGATCTGGTCCTTGAAGTAGCCGTTCGCGATGGCCTTGGCCGCCCGCTGGTGGCTCTCGTAGGCGAACCGCTCCAGTTCCTCGCGTTCGAGCCCCCACTTCTCGCACATGAGCTCGGCGCCCCGGAACTGGGAGATCTCCTGCTTGCCGTACCGCTCCACCCATCCGGCGCCGAACGGGAAGGGCATGCCCTTCTCCATCGCGGCGCTGATCGAGGAGCCCATCGGCACGATGCTCATGGACTCCACACCGGCGGCCACGACGAGGTCCTGGGTGCCGGAGAGCACGCCCTGGGCCGCGAAGTGGATCGACTGCTGGGAGGAGCCGCACTGGCGGTCGATGGTCACCCCGGCCACGTTCTCCGGCAGACCGGCCGACAGCCAGGCGTTACGCGCGATGTCCATGCTCTGCGGGCCGAACTGCATGACGCAGCCCATGATCACATCTTCCACCGCGGACGGGTCGACTCCCGTGCGGTCGATGAGCGCCTTGAGAGTGTGCGCGGCCAGGTCAGTGGGGTGGACGGTGGACAGACCGCCCTTCTTCTTACCGACCGGGGTACGGACCGCCCCGACGATGTACGCCTCTGCCACAGTGCCTCCTGCTCATTAAACCGAGCATTGTTCGGTTACTAAGAGGCTACAACAGAACCTTTGTCCGTGTCCTGTCCAAGCCGACGACGGCCGGAGGCCGGTCCTACGGGGCGGCGGTGAGCCGCGTGGCGATGGCCGGACCCTCGTCCCGGATCCAGGCTTCGGCCCGGGGCAGGCGGTCCTTCAGTCCCTCGTCCCAGAAACGCCTGAACACCGGGTCGACCTCGGCGGCGGCGCGCATGTTGACGTGGAAACGGTGGATCATGGTGGTCGCCAGGGGAATCAGGGCGCGGCGCTGGGCCGCGTTCATGCCGTAGGCGTCGGCGAACACGGCGACGCGGTGAGGGATGTCGAGGTCCGCGAAGGCGGGCGCCCTGTCCTTCGGGTGCAGCAGCGGCGCCCAGTAGTAGACGGCGTTGGCGATGTCGTAGACCCTCGTCGTCGGCTTGGCGAGATCGAAGTCGATGAGAGCCGCGGGCAGCCCGTCGCGGAAGACGACGTTGCCGGGACAGTAGTCACGGTGGCTGACCACCGGGGGCTCGTCGTCGGGCGTCGAACTCGCGCCCTGCGTCCCGGGGATCCCTCCCCAGATCGCGTCCGCGGGCGGTGTCCAGCTCTGGGCGGCGTCGTGAAGCCGGCGAACGAGCCGTGCGAGCTCGACCAGGACCTCCTCGCCCGCCGTGTCCGGCGGGAGCGGTTCGCGGGGAACGTCTCCGGGGACGAACGACAGCACTTCGCGCCCCTGGTCATCGAGCCCGAAGGGGACCGGGGCTCCCGTGAACCCCTCGTCACGCAGGTGCGCCAGGTATGCCTGGACCGTCAGGGTGAAGGGCCGGACCGGGCGGCGGACGGTGTCTCCCACCCGCACGATGCCCTGCGTGACGCCGTCACCGACCAGCGGAATCTCGTCCTGCCGGTCGGCACCGCGGTCCAGGTCTTCCATGAGGCTGCTCCGTTCGCGATGTCACCGTGCGCTTCTCCCGAACGAGAACGCGTGATCCACCGTAGCGAGGCCGGAGTCCTTCACCGGCCGTCCGGTCCCGCACGTCAGGCCCGCTCACCGGCGACTGGGGGGAACGTCGCACCGGCCGCCAGCAGCCTCTCCGCCAGCACGCGGCAGCGCGTCCCGAGCTCCGGGGGGTCGAGCACCTCGAAGTCGTGCCCCGCTCGTCACCGCTCGCCACGTCCATGTCGCCCACCCTGCCAGAGATAGCGGACCGATTCTGTCCGCCAGGGGTGCCAGGGTGGCCGCATGGACACAGACGAACCCGACTGGAACCGGGCGCTGCGCGAGCAGTGGGAGTTCCACTGGAACCATCAGCTCCGAGCCCGGCTCGACGGCCTCACCGACGACGAGTACTTCTGGTCACCGGCGCCGGACGCCTGGAGCGTGCGGCCGCGCGGCAGCTCGACGGCGCCCGTGCAGTTCGGCTCCGGGGACTTCACGATGGACCACGCCTTCCCCGGCCCGGTCCCCGCGGCCTTCACCACGATCGCCTGGCGGCTCGGTCACGTCATCGTCGGCGTGCTCGCCATGCGCAACGCGGCGCACTTCGGCGCCCCCGCGGCGTCGCACGAGACCTGGGAGTACGCCGGCGGCGCGGCCACCGCGCTCGACCAGCTCCAGGCCCAGCTCGACGTCTGGCTGGCCGGGGTGCGCGGCCTCGGCGAGGCCGGACTCCTGGTCCCGGTCGGCGCGAAGGAGCCCTATCCCGAGGCGCCCATGGCCGATCTGGTGCTGCACATCCACCGTGAGCTGATCCACCATCTGTCCGAGGTCTGCCTGCTGCGCGACCTCTACTCGCACACGAAATCCGCCACGAACGGAGCGACCCGATGAGCCGCCACATCCAGATCACCTTCGACGCCCACGACCCGCGGGCGCTGTCGTCCTTCTGGCGCGACGCGCTGGGCTACGTCCACCCCGGCCCGCCCGGGGTCGACCTGCCCGAGGGCGCCGACCCGCTGGCCGCGTGGGACGACTTCCTCGCGCGGATCGGCGTGCCGGAGGAGCAGCGCAACACGAGATCGGCCATCGAGGACCCGGACGGCCACGGCCCGCGGCTGTTCTTCCAGCGGGTGCCGGAGGACAAGGTCGTCAAGAACCGCGTCCACCTCGACGTCCGTACGGCTCCCGGGCTGCGGGGAGAGGAGCGGATGGCGGCGCTGGAGGCCGAGTGCGACCGGCTCGTCGCGCTGGGAGCGAAGCGGATACGTCGCGACGAGCCGGAGCCCCCGATGAGCGCCGGCTTCATCGTGATGGCCGACCCCGAGGGCAACGAGTTCTGCCTGGACTGACCCTGGGCTGACGCGGCCCGGCCGTGGTCGCCGGGGCCACCGGCGGCAGACGTGCCGGCCCGGAGGACGACGCCGTCGACCGGCCTGGATCACCGGCCCTCGCCGGGCCGGGCGGCCCCTATTTCTTGCGGGTGCCCGTCATGGTCGCGTAGGCGATGACGTTGTCGGTGTAGTGGCCGGTCGCGTGGTTGTAGACGCCGCCGCACGTGATCAGGTGAAGCTGGGGGTTGGGTGATTCGCCGTACACCCGCTGCGTCGGGAACACCTCCTTCTCCGCCTGTTCGAGACCGCCCACGGTGAACACCGCGATGATGCCGTCCTTGCGGTACACCTCGATGACGTCGCCGTTGCGGATCTCGTCGAGCCGGGTGAAGACCGCGCTTCCCGACCGGGTGTCCTTGTGCCCGAGCAGGACGGCGGGACCGGCCTCCCCCGGGGTGGGGCCCGAGCGGTACCAGCCGACCAGGTTCGGAGCGGAGACCGGCGGCACCTCGATCGCGCCCTGCCGGTCGAGCCCGACGGACTTGATCGGCGCGTTGACGCCGAGCCTCGGGATGACCAGGCGCACCGGGGTCGAAGGCTGCATGGCCGGGGCGGGGGGAAGGCTCGGCTGGGGAGGCGGGGCGTTCGCGGGCCCCTGGAAGTACGGGTTCACCGGTTCGGCGGCGTTCACCTGGCTCCGCGGCGGCAGCGTGGTGCGCTGGTCCGCCAGGCCGTACTCCTCGGGCGAGGCGATCACGAGCAGCATGCCCACGAGGATCGTGACCACCCCGGCGATCCCCGCCAGGATGAGCACCGAGCGCAGGATCCTGCCGCCCGCGACGGGCTCGCCGGACGGCCACTCCTCGTACGGCGGGCCGTAGGGCTGGTATCCCGGTTGCCCGTACTGCGGCTGGATCGGCGGCTGCCCGTAGTGCGGAGCGGGCCCGTGGGGGTACCCGGGCGGCATGCCTTCCGGTGTCGGGGTGCTCATCCCGCCACCCCGATCAGCCTCGGTTCGCGGCGGTACGGCGCCGCAGCGCCAGCCCGCCGATTCCGGCGAACGCCACCAACAGCGCGCCACTCATCATGAAGAGCCGGGCATCCGGACCGGCGTCCCCGCCGCCGCCCGTGGAGGCGGCGCCCGCGGGAGTCCTCTCGACCTGGCCCGTCTTGGGCGGCTGTGACGTCTCGGTCTCGGTGACGGTGATGGTCGGGGAGGGAACGGTGACCGGAGGAGTGGTGGAGGGCGTCACGGGCGGGGTCGTCGAGGGCGTGGTCGTAGGGGAGGTCCCGGTGCCGGGAGACTGCACATTGAGCACCAGCGCCGCGGCGGACGCCTCCGCCGGGGTCGCGAGGGTGCAGTCGAGCATCTCGACATCGCTGTTGGTCCCGGTCCCGGTCCCGGTCCCGGAATTCAGGTACAGGGTGAATCCCCCGGGCTGAAGCGTGACGGCGCCGGTCGCCGTGGGCGTCACCGTGACGAGCATGGGGGGCGGTACCAACGCGGCCCCGGCCGCCACCGCGGCCGGAGCGGCGGTGGCGTCGACCACGCGGGACTCCGAGGGGGTCGGGAGGGGACCGGCGACCACCATGTCCGCCTCGACGATGAGGCGCCCGGTCGCGGGAATGCTCGCGGTGGCGGTGACGGCAGGGGAAGGCGCGGTGATCTTCCACGTCGCCACGACGGCGGTGTTCGGCGCCGGCGTCGTCAGCGGACCGGTGAGATCCATCTGGAACAGGTACGGGGAGGGCGACGTACCCGTCTCCCCGACCGTACAGCTGTAGTTCACAGGCTTGGGAGCTGCGGAAATGGAGGCGATCGCAGGAACTGCACCAAAAAGGATGCCCGCACCCGCTGCGGTGATCGCGGCTGTCTTGACCGCGACTCGACGTCGCGCCGTGGACTTCCGCACAGTTTCTCCCTGTTCCAGATTGATCGACCGGTTTTATGCCGGTTGCTAAGGCTTACAGGTCATGGTCACGGTTCGGCATAGATACTACGAAGAGAGAGTAAGACACGCGAGACGAGTGGGCTAAACGGACACAAATTCCCATCTATCTCACAGTGAACATCGCCGCAAATCCGCGGAACCCTCAAAAGGCCGGCTCCGGGGAGGGGTTTCGGAGCCGTCCGCGACCGATCACCCGGCCCCGCGAACGACGAACAGCAGGCCAGGCGCCTCGCGGGCGACACGGCCGATCATCGGGGCGGACGGGCCAACGCGCCGATCACGGATTTGGAGGTCGCGCGGCACCTGCTCGCCGGACCCACCTGATCACTCCGGGCCGAGCTCCGGGCCAAGCTCCGGTCAGTGAAGCAGTGCCCGGATCACCACCGTGACGATCGGAAGCTCGAACTCGCCGTGCGCGGTCTCGGGGGTGGATCGCAGGTAGTCGATGACCCGGGCCGTCAGCTCGGCCCGCTCGTCCGCGGGAAGGGTCAGCACGTGGGAGTGGGTGGCGATCGTCGCCGCCATCGACTCGACGGTCCGCCGCTGGCCGTGCGGGAACCGGGCATTCTCCACCACGAGGACGTCCGGTCCCTCCAGGGAGATCGACTCGGGCCGCCACCGGCTGAACGACACCGTGCTCCTGGCCACCTCCTTGAGCCTGCCGACCCACGGAACCTGGTCGTCGTCGAGGTTCCAGAGCCCCGCCAGCACCCCTCCCGGCGTCAGGACGCGGGTCATCTCGGGGATGGCCCGGTCGAGGTCGAACCAGTGCAGCGCCTGCCCGATCAGGATCGCGTCCACCGAGCCGTCCGGCAGCGGGATCCCCTCCGCCGACCCGGCCATGGCCCGCACTCCGGGCACCCGGTGGCGGAGCTGGTCGAGCATGGCCGCGTCGGGCTCCACCGCCACGACGTCGGTGACGTGCCGCAGCAGGACCCCGGTCAGCTTCCCCGTCCCCGCCCCGAGATCGAGGACGCGCAACGGCGCGCGACCCGAGACGGGTTCAAGCGCCCACAGCACGGCGTCGTCGGGGTAGTCGGGCCGTTCCTCCGCGTACGCCGCCGCCTCGGCGCCGAAGGACGAGGCTCGCAACGCGAGGACCTCGGAGGCGACATTCCGGAAAGGGGATGAACTGCTCATCCGACCACAGTAATCCTCTCTCCCCCGCCGCTCCTCAGGTCGGCTCTCTCGATTCTCCCCCCGCCGCTCCTCCGATCGGCCCTCTCGATCAGCCGCGCCGCGGGTGGCCGGCCCCGGCGAGCAGGCGGTCCCGGGTGACCCGGGCGACCCCGGGGTCGTCGGCGAACGCTCCGTCCACCCCGAGTTCGTACAGCCGCCGCACCCAGCCCACCGCGTCGCCCTTGGCGCGCGAGTAGTCCCTGTCGCCGGGATCGCCCCGTCTGTAGATCGCGGGAAGCTCGGAGTTCTCGCCGCGAACCGTCGCGGCGTGAACCACGAGGCCCGCGCGGTGAGCGTCCTGGACGAGCGAGGTGGGAGAGCCCAGCTTCCCTCGGGGACCCGCGGGCACGATCCACGTCGTGGTCACGCCGATGCCGTCGGCGTACCGGGCGACCTGCCGCAGCCCCTCCGGGGTGAGCAGATCGTGGTGGGCGGGCGCGCAGTCGAGCTTGATCTGACCGGAGGGGGTACGGGGCGCGCCGACGAGCTGGATGAGCCGTAACCGCGTGGCGGGCCGCAGCGCCTTGAGACTTCCGGGCTCGAAGGACTGGATGAACACCGGGTCCTTCGCGTCGTCCCAGCCGTGTCGCTTGAAGATCTCCAGCATCGGCTTTTCGAGCGGCAGCCCGATCGAGGCGGAGTAGGCCGGATGCTTGATCTCGGCGTAGATGCCCACGCCGTGCTTCTGCGCGAGGTCGGCGATCTCCTCCAGCGTCGGGATCAGTGCCTTCCCGTCGTACACCGTGTTGCTCGGCCGCCGTTTGGGGAGGCGTTCCCTGGCCCGAAGCGTGCGCAACTCGGCGAGCGTGAAGTCCTCGACGAACCAGCCGGTCCAGGTGTGACCGTTGATGATCTTGGTCGTCTTCCGGCCGGCGAATTCGGAGTGCTTCCCGACGTCGGTGGTCTTCGAGATCTCGTTTTCGTGCCGGGCGACCAGTACGTGGTCCTTGGTGGAGACCAGATCCAGCTCAAGGAAGTCGGCGCCCATCCGGATGGCGGACCTGTAGGCGAGAAGCGTGTGCTCGGGCCGGACGGCACTGGCGCCGCGGTGGGCGATGACGATCGGCACACGGCCGCCGTTCCTGAGCGTGAACCGCTCGGCCGACCGGCCCCCGTTCGTGAGGGCGACGGCCGATGCGTGCTCGCCGTACGCGGGTCGCTCACCTTTTCCCCCCGAGTACGGGAGGGTGGCAATCACCGCACATCCCACAAAAACGACCAGCGCATGCGTCGTTATCTTGCCCATCGCCCGATTACCCCTCATTCTCCGGACTCGCGGGGTAACCCATTGATATCATCGCATCTACCCAGAGTGACCAGAGGGGTGGCGGTCCGAGGCTAACTCACCGTTGTGTGCCTCATCGCCCAAGATCGACGGTGTTTCCGACAGCCGTCCCGGCATCGTCGCCGGACGACGGGGCGAGCCCGGCGCCCCGTCGGGCGCGGGCGTCGCGACGCCGGGCGCGGACCTGACGACGGTCACCACACCGCCGGACTCAGGCTTTGCGAGGGTCCCGGAACACCAGGGAAGCGCCCCCGCTGCCGTTCACCATAAAGTTCCCTTTAAGCATGTAAATGTCCAAATATACCAAATGATCCTGAAGTGACCCTAATGTACGCTATACATTCTTAATGGCGCCCAACAGAGGCTGTAAGCGCTTTGTGTCATCGCCGGGTCATGGATGCCCGCAGCGCGCGAGATCCGCGCGTCGTGACGAAACCCATCGCGCGAGATCCACTTCCAGGAGTTTGATCACATGCGTATCGGATTGGCCGTTCCTCAATACGGCGCATTCGCAAACCCCGAGGCCGTCATCGAGGTGAGCCGGGCAGCCGAGGCGATGGGCTTCGACAGTCTGTGGGCCGGCGACCGCATCCTCAACCCGATCAATCCCAGCAATCCCTATCCCACCAACGACGGCGTGATGCCGCGCGAGTTCGCCATTTATCTTGAGCCGCTCAGCGTCCTCACCCTGGCCTCCGCTCACACCGAACGGGTCCGCCTGGGCACCAGCACCCTCAACGCCCCGTGGTATCCGCCCGTGCTCCTCGCCCGCGCCCTGACCACTCTTGATGTGCTCAGCAGCGGTCGCCTGGACGCCGGATTCGGACTGGGCTGGCTGGAGGACGAATACACCGCCGTGAACGTGCCCTGGGAAGACCGGGGCGCCAGATTCGACGAGACGCTCGACGTCCTGGAGAAGATCTGGTTCTCCGACGTGATCGAACACAACGGGCCGCTGTTCACGATCCCCCCGACGAAGATCATGCCCAAACCCAAGCAGGGCTCCCGCCTGCCGATCCTGCTCGGCGGCTACACCCCGGTGAGCCTGAGACGCGTCGGCCGGCGAGCCGACGGCTGGCTGGGAGTCGGCAGACCTCTGGAGTACCTCACCGGCCTGTGGACGATCGCCCAGCGGTCGGCCGAGGCCGCGGGCCGCGATCCCTCCAGCCTGCGCTTCGTCCTTCGCCTCAACGTCAAACTGACCGACCACAAAGCCGAGCCCGACCAGATCCCCAGGTCCGGCACGCTCAACCAGATCATCGACTACGCGCTGGCCGCCACCGCCGCGGGCGCGGACGAGATCTTCCTCGACCTCGCGCAGACCGCCACGACCACGACCGAGGTGATAGACGTCGGCGGTACCTTCCTCCAGGCGATGCGCGCCGGATAGCGAGGACGGCGAACCACTTCCGGGGCCCTCGCCCGGGGTGCCCGTGAAGCGGCGTGGACGACGCGCGACCATCGAAGCGGGAACCCGCCTGGGCGCCGCGTGACGCGGCGCCGCAGGAGTCATCGGCCTTCAGACGCGGGAGTCCTCGGCCTCCAGATCGAGGAGGACGTCAGGAACGGCTCTCGGCGAGAAGACCGCGGAGGGAGCCCTTCATGCCGGAGACGAAGACCTCGCGGGTCGCGGAGTCGAGAAGGTCCAGGGACAGGTAGGGGTTCAGGTCCTCCAGCTCGACCAGCAGGAGTTCCCCCTGGGGGGTACGGCAGGCGTCGACGCGCTGGATGCCGCGGTCGACGGCGTTCCAGTCGACGAAGCCCTGGGCGAAGTCCAGGTCCGCGGGGGTCGGCTCATACCTCTCCAGGCGCCATCGCTGATCGGGCTGGGGAGCGTACAGGGCGTACTGGAAGGTGCGGTCCACGAAATAGAACGACACCTCGTAGCGGAAGCGGATGCGCGGCTGGACCAGGAGGTCGTCGAACGCCAGCCCCTCCAGCTCGTCCCGGGTCACGAAGGTCAGCCCGATGGAGTCCGCCCCGAGCTTGGGCTTGGCGACGTACTCCTCCACCTCGGGCAGCTGGTGGAGATCCGCGTGGCGGTCGACGGTCGGGATGACCGGAGACCCGGCGGCGCTCAGGTCGACCAGATACTGCTTGCCCGCCATGTCGGCCTTGCCCGTCAACTGGGTGTAGACACAGGTGCCGCGCCGGCGGGCCTCGGCCCGGAAGGCGTCGTAGCGATCCTGATAGCGCAGCACGGGCCCGCTGTTACGGATCACGACGGCGTCGAAGGAGTCCATGAGCGCCATCGCCTCCAGCGGATCGCACAGCGCGACGGTGAAATCCTCGCGAAGCCGCGAGGACAGGTAGATGTCCTCGTCGCAGTATCGGCGGCCCCTCGCCTCGTACATCAGATCGGTGACGTAGAGGAGGCGGATCGGCGTGGATGACATGGTGCTTTTTCCTGTCAAAAGTGGCAGCCTGATACGAAAGCAACTCGTCGTCGAGGATGCCAAGGGGGGATGGATACTATCCGGCGAGATGGGACAAAAGTCCCACACTCGACGCCGAGTTTTCCACGTTGATCGACTTCACGGGGGGCCCTCCAACGTGCGAACCTCTCGCTCTCGGGGCTACGAGGGCAAGATCATGCTTGCGCCCCGGGCTCGGAGACGGTAACGCGTGGCCGACGGGAGCATGAATTTTGCGTGAAGGTCGTCGTCAGACGATTGGACGACGACCGAAGTGTCATATGTGTCTGGTATGGACGCGAACCTCGTGCTGCTCGCCATCGTGGTCGTCACGGCTCTGTCATTCGACTTCACCAACGGCTTTCACGACACCGCCAACGCCATGGCGACCTCGATCGCCACCGGGGCGTTGCGGCCCAAGGTCGCGGTCGCGCTCTCTGCGGTACTCAACTTCGTTGGAGCGTTCCTGTCTTTAAAAGTCGCGGCGACCATCGCGACCGGCATCGTCGAAACCGGTGCCGTCACCCTCACCGTGGTCTTCGCCGGCCTGGTCGGCGGCCTGGCCTGGAACCTGGTGACGTGGTACTTCGGCATCCCGTCCAGTTCCTCCCACGCGCTGATCGGCGGCGTGGTCGGGGCCACGCTCATCTCGGCGGGCGCCTCGGCCGTCAAGGGCGCCGAGATCGTGTCCCACGTGCTGGTCCCGGCGGTGCTGGCACCGCTGGCGGCGATCCTCGTGGCCACCGTCGGCACCTACCTGGTCTACGTCCTCACCGCGAAGGTGCCCGGCAAGGTGCGCGACCGCGGGTTCAAGTACGGCCAGATCGGCTCGGCCTCGCTGGTCTCGCTCGCGCACGGCACCAACGACGCGCAGAAGACCATGGGCATCATCACGCTCGCGCTGATCGCGAGCGGCGCGATCGGCAAGGACGCGGGAACCCCGACGTGGGTGATCGCGACCAGCGCGACCGCGATCGCGCTCGGCACCTACCTGGGCGGCTGGCGGGTGATCCGTACCCTGGGCAAGGGGCTGACCGATATCGAGACCCCGCAGGGTTTCGCCGCCGAGAGTTCGTCGGCGGCGGTCATCTTCGCCTCGTCCCACTTCGGGTTCCCGCTGTCGACCACGCACGTCTGCACGGGCTCGGTGATCGGCTCGGGCATCGGCAAGCGGCTGGCCCAGGTCCGCTGGCACGTCGCGGGCAAGATGGCCGCCGCATGGCTGATCACCCTTCCGGCCGCCGGTATGGTCGGCGCGCTGGCCTGGGCCGGCGCCAACCTGATCGGCGGCTCGCTGGGCGTGGCGGTCGTCTTCTTGATCGCGCTGCTGCTGTCCGGAGGGCTGTACCTGGCCTCGCGCCGCCGGCCGGTGAACGCCGACAACGTCAACGACGAGTGGACCGGGCGGGTCGCCTCCGTCCCGGCGGTGAGGGAGCGCGCGGCATGAGCGACTACATCGATCTGGACGCGCTGTGGAAGGTCCTGGTCGCCTCGCTGCTGGCGGGCGCCGGCCTGGCCGCCGTCTTCTCCCTGTCCCTGGTCGGCCTGTCCAGCGGTCGTACGGCGGGCCGCGCGGGAGCCGCGCTCTGCCTCCTGGTCGTGGCCGCGGGCATCGTCCTCGGCCTCTACGTCATGCTCGCCAAATAAGCCAAATAAGCCGAACAAGGCGCGGGGCGAGGCCGGCGGAACGGCGAACGCGGGTTCCGGCAGAGGGTGTGCTTTCCCGCATGCCCATAGATCTATAGGTTGCCCCGCTTAAAGATCCCTGTGCCTGTAGTGACCTGGGAAAACGTGAAGGGTAGCGTTTTTGTCGGGGTACGTACATCACGCTCGCCGCTGTCTTGAAGCGGCATTTTCCACGGGGGTAGGCATGAGCGTTTCCACCGAACATCGCCAGCACACCGACCACGACCACAAGCATGGGCTCGGATGCGGGCACGTGGCCGTACCGCACGACGATCACGTCGACTACGTCCACGACGGTCACCTGCATCAGGTCCATGGGGATCACGTCGACGAATGCGAGGCGAGCGGGCACAGCACGCACGACAGCCATGACCACGATCACGGCTCGGGGTGCGGGCACGTGGCCGTACCGCACGGAGGGCACGTGGACTACATCCACGACGGGCATCGTCATGTCCAGCACGACGGCCATTGGGACGATCACTGACCTCCCTCGGCCGAGACGGCGGGCGTCCCGTGCCCGATCCGCGCCGTACGTCGGTGCGCCCCGCCTTCTCCGGAAAGCCATGAATCTCCGGCAGGCGGAGATCAACCGGTGGCATGTATGGTGTAAGGCAGGCCCAGAGACATGGCCGCCTTTCCGCCGTTCTCGCGGAGGTGACTCTCACATGTCCTTGGTTGAGTTCATGCGTTCCCACCTCGGGTGGATGATCATCCGCAACCCAGACCGGATCGACGTGCTTCTCTCATGAACCTGTCGGTGCATCCCACCATCGTGCACAAGGACTCGGCCGTGGTCGCGATCGACGGCGAGCTCGACATCAGCACCGTCTCGCTGCTGGACACGGTGTTCTTCCCGCTGCTCGGCCGCGGCATCCGCCATCTCGTCGTGGACGCCAGGCTGCTGCGCTTCTGCGACGTGTGCGGCTTCCGGGCGCTGAGCACCGTGCACACCACCATGTCGGCGACGGGCGGCGACCTGACGATCGCCGAACCCTCGGCCGCGCTGCTACGGCTGATGCACCTGATCGCGATGACCTCGTCGAGCGTCCCGAGCACGCCGATAAAGGTCTACGCCACGGTGGGTCACGCCCTGCGGCACGAGAACGATCGGCCGATCTCCTTCCTGGCTCACGCCGGATGTCCGGACGCTCCGCTGCGCCGGCTGCCGGTGAAAGCCGGTCACGGCCCCGGCGGCTCGAAGGGGCATCGACGCCACCCATAGGGCCCTGGCCAGGCCGGTTCCCCGGGAAGGACCGGGGAACCGGTGTCCGTGACCGCGCCGGCGAGCACCGCCGGCGCGGTTTTGCGAGGCTACGATCCTCAGCCGGTCAGTTGTCGTCGGCCGACGGGCTCAGCCAGTCGGCGATCGGCCATCGACCGTCCCGCTCCTCCTCGCGCGGGCGGGATCGGTCCGCTCCTCCCCGCCGGTAACCTCTGAGCTCCCGGTCTCGTGCCCGGTGACCCGCGTGAGGACCTCGACGGTGCCCGGGTCCGGCCCGATGCGCTCGGCGTCCCTCCCACTCATCCTGCGCCCACTGCCGGCCCCGGCCACCACGCGACCAAGGCCCCTCTTCCTCGCCCCGAGGCCCGCGCCCCTCCCGCTCGTCCTGCGGCCCGCGCCACTCTTCCTCGTCCTGCGGCCACTGACGGTCCCGGCCACCGCGTGGCCGGCGTCCTTCCTGCTCGTCCCGGAACCGGCGTCCCTCCCGCTCGCCCTGCGGCCACTGACGGTCCCGGCCGGCGCGCGGCCACGGATGGTCCCGCTCGCCCCTGCGCGAGTGAGCTCGATTCGCCCCTCGATCCCGGTGGCCCCTGAACTCGCGGTCCCGGGCGTGACGACCTCGATGATGACCGGATCCGGCCCGATGCGACCACTTCCCGTTCGGGTGGCGATCCTCCCGGAAAGAACCGCGGGATCGACCGGAGGAGGCCGCCCCCTCGTCTCGCGACGACGGCCGGCCGAAGATCAGGTCACCCAGCCCGCCCGACTGCCGGCCGTACGAGTCGTCCGACCGTCGCCCCCCGGGACGCTTGGCCATCCGGTCCTCAAACCGCTTGAACGCCCGATCCCTGTGCCGCTTGGCGGCCGAGCCCCTGTGGTGTTTCCCGTGTCCGTTGACGGCCGCGTTCGCCGGCCGTTTCGCTGTCCAACTCGCGGAACGGTCGGCTCCCGGCTTCGAGTGCTGGACCGCGCCGATGCCCGCCAACCCAATGATCACGGCCAACACACCGGCTCGCATGGCAGTCAATCGAATGCACCCCCCGTTTCCTCATCGTTCGGGGGGCAAACGCGTATAGAGCTACACAGCTCCCTACCCGGCATGACCAACCGGCTAACGATCAAGAACTCCCGTCACCCCGGGCCGTCCCGGAACGACCCGTGATCGGACAGCCCGGATTGCTCGATGAACGGCGCCCGCGGGCAGGCGGTCCGCCGGGGCGGATTCACGCCCCGGCGCGCCGGATGAGAATCGCGAGGCCGTCGAGCATCGACTGCAGGCCGAGCTCGAAGAGCACATCGAGGTCAAGGTCGTAACCGTCGCCGAGACCCGTGACGACCCTGGAGAAGGTCGGAGCCTCACCCGAGGCGGTGAGCGCGGTGAGGGCGGCGTTCTGGGAGTCCATCCACTCCTCCTCCGTCATGCCGGTGTCCGCTTCGGCCTGGGCCTCCGATTCGAGGTTCACGGCGATCCCCCGGACGTAGCTGTACAGCAGGACGTGCACGTTGAGCATGGTCTCCGCGTCGAGGCCGAGGCCGTCCACCGCGTTCAGCACCCGCTCCGCGTACGTCATCAGGTTGGGCAACGGCACCGGCCGGGTGATCGAGATGACCTGCGCCAGCCATGGGTGCCTGCGGTACATGACCCACTGCGCCCGCGCCGCCGTCTCCAGGCGCGCTCGCCAGCCGGAGGGAGGATCCTCCGGGTAGACGACCTCACCGGCCACGGCGTCGGTCATCAGCAGGACCAGCTCATCCTTGCTGCCCACGTGGCGGTACGGCGACATGGTGGCGACGCCGAGTTTGGCCGCGACGCCGCGCATCGACAGCGCGGCCAGCCCTTCGACGTCGGCGATGTCGATCGCGGCACGCACGACGCGTTCGCGGGTCAGCTCCTGATCGGGCTCATGCGCCGCCCGACGCGGAGGGGCGGGCCTCGGCTCCGGGCGAGACCCGGAACGGAGTTCGGGACGGAGCGGGGAGGGGGGCACGGACGGGGGTTCGGGGACGGTCACCACGGTCCCGACCCGGGGCATCGCCTGGACGAGGCCCTGCCGGCGCAAGGTCGTCAGCGCCTTGGTGGCGGTCGCGATCGCGACCCCCCACTCCTGGGCGACCTGCCGGGTCGAGGGCACCCGGTCTCCGGCACGCAACTCACCGGCCGCGATGCGGCGCCGGATCTCGGCGACGATCCTCAGGTAGGGCGGATCAGGTCGCGCGACAGGCCGGTTCATCATCGCCTCTTCCCCCGGATGGAGCGTTCTGTACTAGTACAGGGTGACTCGCTCAGAGAATAGCGGAACTCCCTGGTGAGCCGGGAGATTGAGGCGATCCGCCCCCTCACGGAGCACGTCATCCCTTACCTCTGTCCTAGTACAAAGAAGCGAGGCCATCTATCTTCTACCAGCGAATTCCTGGAATTCATCGCTTGCGCCATCGATGCGTACGCCGTACATTCAGCATGTGTACGGCGTAGCCGGCATGACCGACAGGTCGGCCGGGCGGCGACTTTCCCGACATCGACCAGGAGACCCCCGCATGAGAAACACCACCGTCCTCATTTCCGGTGCGAGCGTCGCCGGGCCCGCGCTGGCCTACTGGCTGCGCCGCCACGGCTTCACCCCCACCGTGGTGGAGAAGGCTCCCGGGCTCCGTCCCGGGGGTCAGGCGATCGATGTCCGTGGCTCGGCGCTCGGTGTCGCCGAGCGGATGGGGCTCCTGACCGACATCCGGCGGGCGAGCACCGCGATGCGCGGGATGAGCTTCGTCGGCGATGACGGCGAGGTGCTGTACAGCACCACCGAGGAGACCCTGACCGGCGGTGCGACCGGCGGCGAGGACGTGGAGATCCTCCGCGACGACCTGGCCGACATCCTCTACCGGGCCACCCGCGACGACGTCGAATACGTCTTCGACGACTCGATCACCGCCCTCTCGCAGGGCGACGACGAGGTGCGGGTCACCTTCGAACGGGCCGAGCCGCGCACCTTCGACCTCGTCGTCGGCGCCGACGGGCTGCACTCCAACGTGCGCGCGCTGGCTTTCGGCGAGGAGTCCCGATTCATCACCCACCTGGGCACCTACCTGTCGGTCTTCACCACCGACAACTTCCTGGACTTGGACCACTGGCAGGTGTTCCACCGTACGGCGGACCGGATGTCCGGCCTCTACAGCGCGCGGGACAACACCGAGGCCAGGGCGATCCTCGGCTTCAACTCACCGCCGCTGGACTACGACCGCCGCGACACCGCCCGGCAGAAGCAGATCATCGCCGATCGCTTCGCCGACGACGGCTGGGAGACCTCCCGGCTGCTCAAGGCCATGTGGGACGCGCCCGACTTCCACTTCGACTCCATGAGCCAGATTCGCATGGATTCCTGGACCAGCGGACGGGTGTCACTGGTCGGGGACGCGGGCTACTGCGGCTCGCCGCTGTCGGGCCAGGGCACCAGCCTCGCGCTGGTCGGGGCCTACATCCTGGCCGGGGAACTCATGGCCGCGGGCGGCGACCACCGGACGGGGTTCGCCCGCTACGAGGAGGAACTGCGGGGGTTCGCCGAGCTGAACCAGGACTTCGCACTGCGGATGAACGAGTGGCAGCAGGACCAGAGCGGCGAGATGCCGGACATCCAGCGGCTGTCCAACTCCATCATGCTCAAGGACTATCCCGGGGCCGAGTAGCCGTACGGCAGGACGTGCACGTTGTGCATGGTCTCCGACTCCGGGCCGAGACCGTCCACCGCGTTCAGCACCCACTCCGCGTACGTCATCGGGTTGGGCAACGGCACCGGACGAGTATCGACCGCGGAGCTCGATACGCATTCGGAATCGACGCGGCGCCTCCTTGACCGACCGATCCGTCGGGGGTGGAAAGATCCGGCAGAAGTCGGGGATTTTCTGATCAAGCTCGGGGTGGGGACCGGGTGGCCGGCAGGCGAAGGAGATTGGGTCGTGGTGATCACGACCCGGCACGACACAGGAGGAATCCGTGCGACGCTTCTTCACCAGGACCGGCGGTCTGGCCGCCATGGCGATGCTCGCCGCCATGATGGCCACGCCCGCCCAGGCCGCGCCCGCACCGCGCGCCTGCACGATGTCCCTCTCCGCCCAGGCCGACTCCGCCGAGACGGATTCGCCGTCGCGGGCCGCCACGGTCGCCCCGGCCTACTTCCAGATGACGACCATCGAACGCCCCAAGCCGTTCGTCATCCAGCTCACCGACGCCGCGAAGATCGAGCACGCCAGGAAGATCCTCAGCGGAAAGGAGACCGAGAGAACCCACATCCACGGCCGGATCATCAAGAGGACGGCCCCCTACAACCCCGCCTACAGCTTCTATCTCGACCCGAACACGATCGATTTCTTCCAGATGGCCATCGAGGTATGTGACGCGACGCTGTCCTACACCGAGGACCACCTGGACGAGGCCTGCGGCGCCTTCCTGCCCGGCTGCCACTTCTGCCCCTGGACCTCCAAGCTCATCGCCGAGATCCCCGCCCCCTGACACCCACCTCACCACGGACGACCGGGCACCCCTGGCGCCCGGTCGTCATCTCCGGCCCACCCAGCGGCAGTGCGCCATCCGTTCTCAGCCGTCGAACTCGCCCCGCTTCACGCCCTCGACGAAAGCGCCCCACCCGGACTCGGTGAACTCCAGGATCGAGCCCTGCCGATTCTTGCTATCGCGCACCGCCCAGCCTCCATCGGCCAGATGTGCGACCTCTACGCAGTTGTCACCGGTCGGTCCCGAGCGCGAACTTGTCCGCCAGGTCAGAGCCTGCACCACGCTTCGATCCAATTTGCTCACCTATCCCCGCAACTGCTCGATCACGGATTCCATGCACCGAGTCGACTCGTCCGGCGAGAGCGCCAATGCCTGTGCATGACCATAAATCACCGTATATCGATGCAACTCTTCCTGCTGCTCTAGATAGAGACCATCGGTAGCGGTCTCCAGGTATACGAGACTCGGATCGAGTGGGGATGCGAAGTCGAGGATGACAAAACCGCCCATGATCGCCGCATGCGCGCCGATGGAGAGCGGCAGGACCTGGACCGTGACATTTGGCCGCTCGTTCATCTTGATGATGTGCTCCAACTGATCGCACATCACCCTCGCTCCGCCTACGGGACGACGCAGAACAGCCTCGTCAATGACCACCAGGAGCTGAGGCGGAGTATCGCGGTCAAGGATTGCCTGCCTGGCGATGCGAGCCTTGACCCTCCGCCCGATCGCCGCCTCGTCGAGCTGCCGACCGCCTTTGAAGATCGCATGAGCATAATCAGGCGTCTGGAGGAGTCCAGGAACGATCGTGGGTTCACAGGTACGGATGACTCCGGCGCCGACTTCGATGTAGCGACGACCGGGAGAAGGACGCCTCTCCAGGGGCCGGCTCACGATCGATTTCTTCCCGATGGCGATCGAGGGTCGACTACCCACAGAGCCAACCAAGGCTGAGCCTTAATTGTCCTTTTGGACAGAAGTAGGAACGAGGGCTTCTCAATGCTGCAACAGCGACCGCGCTGTAGCGGCAAAAACAGGGGTGCCGCAGTTTTCCAACGAGCTCAGCACATCCTCAAGGGACATTGGGAGATGGGGTGGCTTGCCGGTTGCAGCGGCTTGCTCCCGTAACACCTGAAGGATGACGTCCGGCGCCTGCTCCAGCTCATAGCACAGAAATGTATCGGGGTGCTGGATCTCAATATCGAGATGCTCGCATGCCGAGCTTGGGAAATCACGCAGATTAAGAGTCACAATCACGTCAGCGTGGCCCCGGACCGCGGCAGCCAGGACATGGCGATCCTTGACATGGCGATCCTTGACATGATTTCCCATCGAGTCCTCAAAAGGCTCCCACCCCTCGATCATGGCTTCAGGGAAGGCGCCTCGAACAAATGACAACGTACGGTCAACAGCCTGTTCGGGGCGCCCGTTCCTCACAAGGGCTCCCCGAACTTCTGCCAGAATCCGCTCGCTCCATAGGGGCTGGTAGATGCCAGCCTCTGCTGTTCTTAAGAGGGTGTCTCGCAGCGCATTGGGGTAGAGCACGCAGGCATCGAGCACGGCAGAGAACGGCACCGGAACAGCATAATCCTCTTAGAACTCATTGGCGGGCTTGTCGTACATACCCGCACCCACAGACTCCGCAGTTAGCTCATCCAGAAGCCGTCGCCGCTCTGTACGACGCCTTTCCTTGAAGGCTATGACGTCTTGAAGCTTCACCCGTCGATGCGCTCCAGGACGATCTGTGGCGCGCTGGTAGGGAATCTCCCCGCTTTCTAGAAGCTTCACCAGAGTCGGCCTGGAGATCCCTAGCAGCTCAGCCGCTTCGTACGTGGACATGGTCATGTGCTGTGGCGCGACGGTGACAGCCAGGCCCTTTGACAGAGCCTCTGCCACTTGCAAGAGAGCCTGATAGACCTGCGTCGGCAAGGGAAGCCGTGGTGATCCATCAGGACCTGTGAGTAGCGCTGGGTAGTCAGCTACTGATCGCCCCCGTTTGCGCAGCTCCTCAACTAGGTCAACGATGGCAGCCCGAGTCTGAGGATCCTCCCCTGGCAGGAATGTCCTAGCGTCTGCTGCGGCCAACGACGTGTCGCCCATGTGAGTCCTCCGTCACCGCATAGTCCTGTATTTGGACGGTACCTCAAAACGAAACTAACGAAAACCCGCTTAAGCAAAGAGATACTCTCGCAAGGCGAGGGATCACGGTGACCCCCTCCCCAAACTGCGGTTTCAGCCAGAATGATCCATCTGTCCCTTCCAAAGGGATCATGAGATCCCCCTGTCACCGGAAATGACTTTGACTCCCTACATGGGTGTTTGAGAGGCGATCGCTGGGTTGTTTCGCCAGGTGGGTAGGGGTGAGACATGACACGAAACCGGCTTTTACCCTTCTGGCCTGACCGATGAGCAGTGGGCGCTGATCGAGCTGCTGCTGCCCGCTCTCCGTCACTGACGACGCCGGGATCGAGATCTCCGCGATCACAGCGACCGCCCACCTGACCCTTCTGGCCGAGCGCCTCCGGAAACTCGGCCTGCACTCCCGGGTCAACATGGCCTCCCGCCGGCTCCCAGAGCTGGTCGTCGTCAACCCTGACGCCTCCGCCCTCTCGGAGAGCATCCACGCGCTACCGGAGAAAGGAACCTGGTGGTTCTTGTGGTCCTGGAACGAAAAGATCGCGCCCGTCGCCGAGACCGACGCCGTCGCGGCGAGGATCCGCCACGTCCTGACCCCGATGGGCCAGGATCGGTGACGCTCCTCCGCCCCACTCTCACGTGATCAGGCGCGTATGACCTTGGACAGGGTCGCGTAGACGATGATGTTGTCGGTGTAGTGGTGGGTCTTGGCGTTGTAGACGCCGCCACAGGTGATCAGCCGCAGGGTCGCCTCGCCGGTGTTGCCGTAGACCCGCTTCGCCGGGAAGGCGGTCTTGCTGACCTGCTCCACCCCGTCGACCGTGAACTCCGCGATGTTCCCGTCCGACCGGGACACCTTGATCTTGTCTCCGCGCTTGATCTCCTTGAGACGGCTGAAGACGGCGGCACCGCTCCGGGTGTTCACATGCCCGAGGACCACCGAGGGTCCCTGCTGGCCGGGGATCGGCCCGTTCTTGTACCAACCGGCCTGGTTCGGCTTGCTCAGCGGAGGAGTCTGGATCTCCTTCTTGGCGTCCACGCCGAGGGCCATCAGCGGGGCCAGCAGGCCGATCTTCGAAATCGCGATCCGGTTCGGCCGCACGCCGACGCTGTTCAAGGGCGCCGGAGGCTGCACCACGGGCAGGGGCGGCGGCGCCGTGGGAGCGGCGGCCGTCAACGGCACGTCCAGCCCTCCCGGTCCCACCACGGGCGGCAGGCCGGCCGGGTCCTGGGGCTGGCCTCCCTGCTGCTCTCCCGGAGCCGGAGCGTTCTCCAACGCGAGGGTGTTCGCCGCCTCCGAGATCGGAGGCCCGTACGGCGCGTCGTCGGCCACCGGGCTCAGGTAGGCGAGCAGCCCCGCCATGATCACGCCCACCCCGCCCAGCGACCCGGCCACGAGCAGCGCGGGAAGCGCCATGCTCTTCATGGTCCTCGGGGGCTTCGGCGCCTTCGGGAGGTGGCCGTGGGGAGGAGGGCCACCGTAGGGAGGCTGCCCGGGGTAAGAAGACTGACCGGCGTAGGGGGGCTGCCCAGGGTAGGGAGGCTGTCCGGCGTAAGGGGGCTGGCCGGCGTAGGGAGGTCGGGCGACATAGGGAGGCTGGCCGGCAGGAATCCCCCCGTGCGCCGACTGGCCGTCCTGAGAAGGCTGGCCGGCGCCGTGGGGATCAGGGTCGCCCTGCGCAGGTCCTGGGTACATCCGGCGCTCCCTACTCAGTCCTGGCCGCGCACGTGCGCCGCCCGCCGCCTCTTCAACGCCACTCCCCCGGCAACGCTTCCGACCAGCATGACCGCTCCGAGGCCGAGCAGCCCCGCTCCGGAGGACTGCTCGTCGGGAGCCTCACCGGTCTGGGCGCCGCCCACGGGCGTGATGATGACCTGGGGAGCGGTCGGAGTGGCCCTGGTGGGCGTGACGGTCGCCGTCACGGTCAGGGTCGGCTTGGGCGTCGCGCTCGTGGTCGACCCGGCCGGCGGAGTGGTCGTAACCGTCACGGTGGGACTGGGGGAAGGCGACGGCGACGGACTGGGAGACGGACTGGTCGGCTCCTTCTCCACCTTCACAGTGACCGTTTCAGCCTTCGCAGGCGCGCAGATCGCATTGAAGTTGTTCACACCTGTGTAGAGCTCAGGCTTGGGCTCACGAAGCACCCTGAAAGCATCGACCATCATGTACTTATTGGCCGAGAGATTCTTGAGATTGATCGTATGCTGACCATACTTCAAGCCCTTGACGGACCAGAGAACCTGCTGGGTCTTTTTCTCGTCGGCCGGAACAGGGGTCCTTCCGTCCGCTTCCATGGAGGCATTTACCTTCTCCACCAACGGAGCCCCTCCGCCGGCTTTCTGAAAGGAAACTTCGACTTCACCCATGTCATCATCACGTTCGGTGATGTATTCGATGCCAGTACCCTCAAATGTGTAGCTCGCGGTGGCACCAAAAGTCTTGCTCGCGTGTACATCATTCTCGATGTCATCTATCTGAGGTTCGGCCCTTCGCGCCCAGTCATCAGGAGTCGCCGCGTAACGGATCTCAGCATTTTCGCCTCCATCAACACTGTCATTGACAATAGGTACCGACTCAGGCGGAATGAATTGCACCGTCAAGCTCTTGGGTGTGACCTTGATCTCGCCTTCCTTGCCGACGATGTAGGAGCCCGCAGTAAGCGTGGGCAGAGCCAGCGGGTCACCCTCCTGCAACGCATCGGGAATGGCAACTTCGCCCATTGAGTCGAGCGTCCCTACGCCACTCCAGTAATCGGAAATCCCAGCACTACCTCTGGCGATCACACGTGCCTTCTGCTCGAAATCACCCGGAGCCTCGAAAATCGAATCCCCAAGAGTCCATTTGAGCTCAAGTGGCTGACCAACAGAGACCGTTGTCGGAATCGAGACTTTGACCGAGATCTTCGCTCCCGCCGGGAACAGCTTGCTGCCCCCCTCGGGAAGGGTGCAGAGAAAATCAGAGGTGTAGTTGTCGGTCTCCGCGAAGCTCTGCGAACTGGACAAGATGACCAAAGAGCCAACCGCCAGCCCCATGACGGACGCTGCCGTGGCTGTCCTACGGAGTCTCGCTCCCCACCGCACCACTGGATACTCCACTCACGAGGCTCTGGTCGCAAAACGGGCGATCTCATCACAACTAGGACTGGATCGTACTGTCCTGTGATCTCGCTCCGCAGTGGTACGCCAAGACCCCCAGGGGACTGTGGCGGATTTGTGATGTTTCGTTCACGGGGCGCGTGCCGTACCGGCAGGTGGGTCAGGTGTACTAGGGAGTAACAGGATCTTATTCTGTCCCTGTAACCCCCTTAGGAGGCAGACGATGCAGCGAGACCTCTTCGAGGAGGAGCACCAGCTCTTCCGTGAGACCGTGCGCGAGTTCCTGGCCCGCGAGGTCGCGCCCCACCACGACCAGTGGGAGAAGGACGGCATCGTCCCCCGCGAGGTCTGGAAGAAGGCCGGAGAGCTCGGAGTGTTCGGCTTCGGGGTGCCGGAGGAGTTCGGCGGGGCGGGGATCACGGACTTCCGCTACAACGCCGTGATCGTCGAGGAGGTCATCAGGATCGGCGCGACCGGTCTGGGCTTCTCCCTGCACAACGACGTGATGGCCCCGTACTTCGTGGAACTCACCAACGACGAGCAGAAGGCACGCTGGCTGCCCGGGTTCGCCAGTGGCGAGCTCATCACGGCCGTCGCCATGACCGAGCCCGGTGCGGGCAGCGACCTGCAGGGCATCCGGGCCACCGCCGTACGCGAGGGCGACCACTACGTGCTCAACGGCCAGAAGACCTTCATCACCAATGGGATCAACTCCGACCTGGTCGTCGTGGTCGCCAAGACCGACCCCGCCGCGGGCTCCAGGGGCATCTCGCTGCTCGTCGTCGAGCGGGGCATGGAGGGCTTCAGCAGGGGCCGCAACCTCGACAAGGTCGGCATGCACGCCCAGGACACCGCGGAGCTGTTCTTCGACAACGTGCGGGTCCCCGCGGCCAACCTCCTGGGCGACGAGGAGGGCCGGGGCTTCTTCCAGCTCATGGGCAACCTGCCGCAGGAGCGCCTGTCGATCGCGGTGATGGCCGTGGCGGCGGCGGAAACCGTCCTGCAGGCGACCATCGAGTACTGCAAGAGCCGCAACGCCTTCGGCCGCAGCATCGGCAGCTTCCAGAACACCCGGTTCGTCCTGGCCGAGCTGGACACGGAGGTGGAGATCGCCCGCCACTACGTGGACAAGTGCATCCGGGCCCTCAACGCCAAGGAGCTCAGCGCCGTCGACGCCGCCAAGGCCAAGTGGTGGACCACCGAACTGCAGACCAAGACCATCGACCGCTGCCTCCAGTTGCACGGCGGCTACGGCTACATGATGGAGTATCCCGTCGCCAAGGCCTGGGTCGACAGCCGCGTCCAGACCATCTACGGCGGCACCACGGAGATCATGAAGGAGATCATCGGGCGCTCCTTCGGCTTCTGACCCGACACGGCTTCTGACCCGACACGGCTTCCAACCCGACACGCGACCTCTGCCCCGGCGCGGCCCGCGCCCATGAGAACCGCCGCCCTCCAGACCGGAGGACGGCGGTTCCTCGCGCGATCACCCGGTGGGTGCCGCCACCCCCTGACGAGCCCTCCGGCCGGACGGCCGTCTCACCCCGCACCGGGCCCCCTTACACGAAGCCGACGAGGGGAACGGCAAAGACGGAGGGCGAGGCAGCCGCCGGAGCCGTCACTTCTTGGCCATCTCCTCGATCTCCGTGGCCACGCCGTCCTTGATCGTCACCTTGGCGTAGAGGGAGCCGCCCGCGGAGAGCGTCTTCTGCATCTGCTGCACGTTGCACTCGTGCGGGACTCCACCCTGGTTGCAGATCTTCCCCCGGATGTCGAGGACCACCGTGAAGGGCGTGAGCTCGGCCTCCTGCGCGCCGCCCTGCTTGGGGGCCACCTTGATCGCGTTGCTTCCCCGCAGGCTGACCTGTCCCAGGAGCACGGCGTCGGTCCCCCTGCCTCCGGGCACGGGGACCGCGCTCGGCGTCGCCGGTGCCGAGGTCGACGGCTCCGGCACCGCGCTCTCAAGCGCCGAGGGGCCCGGGTTCGAGGGAGAGGGGGTCGCCGACTCGGAGGCAGACGCGGAGGCGGTGACGGTGACGGTGGCGGTGGGCGCCGCCGCGGAGGAATCGCCCCCACCGGAACATGCGGAAAGACCGGCGGCGAAGGCTGCCACCAGCAGGATGTGCGTTGCCTTCAACGATCTACTCATGAGGCGCAACGATCCCACGAGAGTCGACACCGCGCTTACTCGGCCCCGTGGGAGATATTCCTCAATACAGTCGAACCTGTCGACGCCGTCGAGCACCATGATGTTCAGGCCGGGTTCGGTGACTCCTCCAGGCTTCGCCCCAGGTCGCCCACCGTCGAGACGGCCAGGGGATCGGCCGACCCAGAAGGCCGGGAGGGGCAGGGAGGGGCAGGGAGGGGCAGGGAGGGGCAGGGAGGGGGCGCCGCCGTCCGGTTCCGGTCGCCCGAAGGGTGGTCGGTGACAACGGTCGACGGGACCGCCGGGCGCCGCGACCGATCTCTCAAGTGCCATGGAAAATCGGCCAACCCTTGCGAAGTTGCCATGGAATCCGGCTATCAGCTCCTGATTATGCGAAGGTATGGTGTTGTTCGTGACGACGTTTCGGATCAGTGAGGCCGCCGCGCTGCTCGGGGTCAGCTCCGACACCGTGCGGCGATGGGTCGACATCGGCCGGCTCCCGGCTCACCGGGATGAGCACGGTCACCGGACGGTGGCCGGTGCGGATCTGGCCGCGTTCGCGCGCGCCCAGATCGAGGCCGAGAACGGCTCGGGTCATTCCTCGGCGCGTAACCGCTTTCGCGGGATCGTGACCGAGGTGATCAAAGACGCGGTGATGGCCCAGGTGGAGATCGCCGCCGGGCCCTACCGGGTGGTGTCGCTGATGAGCCGCCAGGCCGCCGACGAGCTGGGCCTGGAGGTGGGGGTGGTGGCGATCGCCGTGATCAAGTCCACCAACGTCGTCGTGGAGATCGCCGACCACACTCACATGGTGAGTTCCTAAGGAGTCCTCGTTGTTCAGGCGTCTTTCCCGCTGGGCCGTCACCGTCCCGCTCGCCCTCACGCTGTCCGCGGCGCTGACCGGCTGCGGCTCCGGCGACCCGGCCACCCCCGCCGCCTCCACCGCCTCCGCCTCGGCGTCGGCCTCGGCCGCCGGGGCCGCGTCCGGGACACTGACGGTGTTCGCCGCCGCGTCGCTGACCGGCACCTTCACCGAGCTGGGCAAGACCTTCGAGGCCGCCCACCCCGGCACCACGGTGCGGTTCAACTTCGGCTCCAGCGCCACCCTGGCCCAGCAGATCGTCCAGGGCGCCCCGGCGGATGTGTTCGCCGCGGCCAGCCCGGCGACGATGAAGACCGTCACCGACGCCTCCCTGGCCGCGGCCCCGACCACGTTCGTGCGCAACTCGCTGCAGATCGCCGTCCCGGCCGACAACCCGGCGAAGGTCGACGATCTCAAGGATCTGACCGACCCCAAGGTCAAGGTCGCATTGTGCGCCGAGCAGGTGCCGTGCGGCGCGGCGGCGATCAAGGCGCTGGACGCCGCGGGCCTGAAGGTCACCCCGGTCACCCTGGAGCAGGACGTCAAGGCCGCGCTGACCAAGGTCGAGCTCGGTGAGGTCGACGCCGCCCTGGTCTACAAGACCGACGTGCTGGCCTCGGCGGGCAAGGTGACGGGCATCGACTTCCCCGAGGCCGCCAAGGCGATCAACGACTACCCGATCGCCGTGCTGTCCAAGGCGCCCGCGCCGGAGCTCGCCCAGCAGTTCACCGATCTGGTGCTGTCGCCGCAGGGCACCGAGGTGCTGACCAAGGCCGGCTTCGACGGCCCCTGACCTGACATGACACCCACCGCGACACCAGCCGATCGGGGCGGGGCCCGGCCCCGCCCCGGCCGGGCGGGCAGAGCGCCCGGCGGCGTGACGGGCCGCCTGCCCTGGGTGCTGGTCCTGCCCGCCGTGATCGGCATGGGCTTCCTGGTCCTGCCGCTGGCCGGGCTGCTCGTGCGTGCCCCCTGGTCCACGCTGGGCCCGCGGCTGGCCGAGCCGCAGGTGCTGGAAGCGCTACGGCTGTCGCTGGTGACCGCGACCCTGGCCACCGCGTTCTGCCTGCTGTTCGGGGTGCCGCTCGCGTGGTTGCTGGCCCGCGTCGACTTCCCCGGCCGGAGGCTGGTGCGCGCGCTGGTCACCGTCCCCCTCGTGCTGCCTCCCGTGGTGGGCGGCGTCGCGCTGCTGCTCGTGCTGGGACGGCGCGGCCTGGTCGGCCAGTGGCTGGAGTCCGCCTTCGGCATCACCTTGCCGTTCACCACCGCCGGAGTCGTGGTCGCCGAGGCGTTCGTCGCCATGCCGTTCCTGGTCATCAGCGTCGAAGGCGCGCTCCGGGCCGCCGACCTGCGCTTCGAGGAGGCCGCCGCCACCCTGGGCGCCTCCCGCTGGACCATCTTCCACCGTGTCACCCTGCCGCTGATCGCCCCGGGCATCGTGGCCGGGGCCGTCCTGTGCTGGGCCCGCGCCCTGGGTGAGTTCGGCGCCACCATCACCTTCGCCGGCAACTTCCCCGGACAGACCCAGACCATGCCGCTGGCCGTCTATCTCGCCCTGGAGACCGAACCGGAGGCCGCGATCGTGCTCAGCCTCGTCCTGCTCGCCGTCTCTGTGATCATTCTGGCCAGCCTGCGCGACAGGTGGGTGAACAGCCCGTGACCCTGCGCGCCCACCTCGTCGTCGAACGCCCCGCCTTCCGCCTGGACATCGACCTCACCGTCGCCGCCGGCGAGGTCGTCGCCCTGCTCGGCCCCAACGGCGCGGGCAAGACCACCGCGCTGCGCGCCCTCGCCGGGCTCGCCGCCCTGTCGGCCGGCCACATCGACCTGGACGACCGGCCGCTGCACACGATCGCCACCGAGCGCCGCCCGATCGGCATGGTCTTCCAGGACTACCTGCTCTTCCCGCACCTGTCCGCGCTGGACAACGTCGCCTTCGGTCCTCGTTGCCACGGCGCCTCCAAAACCGACGCGCGTCGCGACGCGGCCGTCTGGCTGGAGCGCGTCGGCCTCGCCGGCCACACCGGCGCCAAGCCCCGGCAGCTTTCCGGCGGCCAGGCCCAGCGCGTCGCCCTGGCCCGCGCCCTGGCCGTGCGGCCGCGCATGCTGCTGCTGGACGAGCCGCTGGCCGCCCTGGACGCCCACACCCGCCTGGAGATCCGCTCCCAGCTCCGCCGCCACCTGGCCGACTTCGACGGCGCCGTCGTCCTGGTCACCCACGACCCGCTGGACGCCATGGTCCTGGCCGACCGGCTGGTGGTCATCGAGAACGGCGCCGTCGTGCAGCAGGGCGAGCCCGCCGAGGTCGCCCGCCGCCCGCGCACCGACTACGTCGCCCGCCTGGTCGGCCTGAACCTGTATCGGGGAGCCGCCACCGGGCGGCAGGTCACGGTCGGCGACGTGTCCTTCAGCGTCTCCGAGTCCCTCGACGGACCCGCGTTCGTCGCCTTCTCCCCCGCCGCCGTCGCCCTGTACCGCACCCGGCCGGACGGCACGCCGCGCAACCTGTGGCAGGCCACGATCGAGGGCATCGAACGGCACGGCGACAACGTCCGCATCCACCTGCAAGGGCCGATCGTCGCCTCGGCCGACGTCACCCCCGCCGCCGTCGCCGACCTCGACCTGACCCCGGGCCAGAAGATCTGGGCCTCGGTCAAGGCCGCCGAGACCCACGCCTACCCCGCATGAACAGCCACCGGCCGCACAACGCCATCTGCCTGGGCGGTCCCTGCCACGGCATGCTCACCCACATCGACCAGGACATCGGCGTCCTCAGCGTGCCGGTTCCGCGCCGCTCCCCCGAGGAGCCCGAGGCCGCCGCCCGCTACCGCGTCACCCGCGAACGCGTGCACCACCCCTCCTGCGCCGAGCCGTTCATCGCGCTGTACTGGGCGGAGCCGCCTCCCTCGACCTGCTCCTGCGACCTCGGGGACGCGAGCACGTCAGGCGACGGCTCCAGCCGGTTCTCACGCGGGACGAGGACACCGACGTAACGGCGGCCCGGCGACGGGCCTCGCGCCGCCGGCCCGCGAGCCGTCCGCGGGATCCGGGCGCGCGGCTCACCGACAGCAAGATCTGGCCAGTTCCTCACGCGACCGGCGTCGCCGACGCATACTGGTCACCGTAGGCTTCCCCGAGGCGGTGACGATGGACAGCGGACTGATTCTGCTGATCTTCCTGGCGTTCCTGTTCGCCTGGGGCCTCAACCGGGTGCGCAGAGCCGTCCGGATGGGTCCCGTCGCCTACCTGGGCGTCATGATCGTGTTCATCATCGCGATGCTCGCCATCTGGGGACAGACCTACCGCTAGGGCGCCGCCTGCCCAGACGGTCCGGGCGAGTCGCGTTCCCGTTCCCGCCGTGCTTTCGTCATGCGGTCCCGGCGGGCACCCGTAGGGTGGGGTGCCAATCGCGAAGTTCGGATCAATGGCGGGAATCGTGAGTGCTGGGGAACGGACCCCGGTCGTGCTCGCAGGTCGGTATCGGCTGGCCGAGCTGATCGGCCGGGGCGGAACGGGCGAGGTGTGGCGTGGGCATGACCTGCGGCGAGACTGGCCGGTAGCGGTCAAGATCCTGTCGCCGCAGGTGGCCGACCTCTCGATGCGCGAGCGGTTCGCCAGGGAGGCGCGGATCGCCGCGCGGGTCGTCCATCCCAATGTGGTGACCGTGTTCGACGTGGGCGAGCACGAGGGCCGGCCCTACCTGGTGATGGAGTTGCTGACCGGCCGCGACCTCGCCGCCGAACTGGCGGAGAAGGGGCCGTTGAGCATTTCCGCGATGTGCCGCCTGGCGGGTCAGGCGGCGGTCGGGCTGGACACCGCTCATCGAGCCGGAGTCGTGCACCGCGACGTCAAACCGGCCAACCTGCACCAGAGCGCGGACGGCGTGCTCAAGGTCGTCGACTTCGGGACGGCCCGGAGCGCGGCCGAGGCCTCGATGCGGCTGACCTCCGTGGGAAGCGTCATCGGCACGGCCGCCTACCTGTCCCCCGAGCAGATCCTCGGCGAGGCGGGAAACGCGGCCTCCGACCTGTACTCGCTTGGCTGCGTGTGTTACGAGCTGCTGTGCGGGCGGCCTCCGTTCGTCGGATCGGCGCCGGAAGTGATCTTCCAGCATGTCCACAACGCTCCGGACTCACCTCGCCGGTACCGCCCGGACATTCCGGTGGAGCTGGAAAGGCTGGTGCTGGCGCTGCTGCAGAAGGACCCCGCCGTACGGCCCGCCAGCGGAGAGGTCGTCCGTCAGGTCCTGGCCGCGGTCGCCCGCCAGGCGCCGCCGCCCGCCCGGGACACCGCGCTGCTATCTCCTGCGGTGTCCGGCTCTCTGACGGAGCCGCGGGCGGCGAAGCCCGCGCCGGATCGGCTGCGGAATGATCTGCCGGGGCAGGGCGCCGGTGCCGCGCTGGGCATCGTCCTCGCCCTCATGATCGCGGTCTGGTGGATATCGGCCCCGTCGGGTCCGGCGGAGCCGCCCGTCTCCACGATCCCGGCCGCGATCTCGTCCGCGCCCGCCCCCACGACCCCGCCCCCGCCCACGTCGCCGGCCGTCTCGCAGAGCGCGTCGGCGAGCCCGACCCCGTCCCCGGCCCGGACCTCACCGTCGCCGCGGTCGGCGGCGGAGATATGGCGGACGCGCCTGGCGGCCTTCAGCCGTGCCGTCACCGACCAGGAGAGTCAGGGCGGCATCGGTTCGAGGCTGGCCCGCGAAACGCGCGAGAGGATCAGCCGACTGGCCGGGAAGATCCAGGAGGGCAAGGACAAGGAGGCTCGTGACGAGCTGAACAGGATCGGCCGCGAGCTGGTCGAAGCACAGCGAAGGGGCCGGCTCGCCTCCACGGGGCCTCTCGTCTCCTTCCTGCGAGACTCCGGGCTCACCTTCGCGCCGGACGATCGCAGGCCCGGCGATCACGACCGCGACCGCGACCGCGACGATGACGACGACTGAGGCCGCGTTCCGTCACCTCACTCCGAGGCGGCCAGAAGGACGCTCGCGACCAGCTCGGGATCGTCGCTCATCGGCACATGCCCGCACCCCTTGAGCAGCTTCACCCGCTGCCCCGACCATCTGGCGGCCCGTACGGCCTGCCGCCGCAGCAGCAGACGGTCGTGCTCGCCCCAGGCGATCGTGATCGGCACCTTCGGCGGGCCGGGGGGCATCAGCCACTCGAAGGAGTCGAGGGTGTCGTCGAAGCCCTGAGCCTCCCTGATCGCCTGCGAGGCCGCGAGCAGCGCCTCCGGGGAGAGCCGGGAGGGATGGGCCACCAGGAGTCCTGAGAAGGCGATCCGGCCCAGGGGGTTCGACGCGACGGCGAGCGCCCGCTCCGGAGAGATCGCGTCGGTCGAGGCCCTGATCGCCCTGAGGACGGCTCGCGCGTACGCGAGTTCGGTCCGGCTCCAGAACCCGGCGGGAGACAGTGCGGTGGCCGTACGGACCGATCCGCGCGAGGCCAGCTCAAGGGCGACGTAACCGCCCAGGGAGTTTCCCGCCACGTGGGGGTCGCGCAGGCCGAGCAGGTCGAAGAAGGACTCGATCGCGTCGGCGAGGCTTTCCGCCGTGTACGGCGTGCCAGGCGGCAACGGCGGCGAGACGCCGAAGCCGGGGAAGTCCACGGCGATCACATCCCGTCTGGCGGCGAGCCGGTCGAGCACCGGCAGCCATGCCTGCCAGTGATGCCCGATGCCGTGCAGCAGGACCAGGGGAGCCCCGGTCCCGCGTCGTTCGAAGGCCAGCTCCATGTCACCGAGTCAAGCACCGATCGGAGATCGCTTCCAGCCCTGCCCCGCCAAGCTCGGCGCGATTCACCGGAGACCGTTCCGGCTTCTCCGCGGGCGAACTCGGCGAGACCTGGTGAAAAAGGATTCCCGCCTCACCACGCCGGATCGGATCCGGCGTGGTGAGCACGGCTCCGGCCCATCGGACCGGACGCCGCGAGACGGGCCGGGCTCAGCGAGATTTGGTGGGAATCTCGAACCAGACGGCCTTGCCCTCCTTGGTCGGACGCGAGCCCCAGCGCTTGGCGAGCTGGTCGACGAGGTAGAGACCGCGTCCGCCCTCGTCGTTCTCCCCCGCGCTGCGGATGCGGGGAAGCCGCAGGTCCTGGTCGAAGACCTCCACCCAGACGGATTCCCCGCCCCGGCGGATCCGGAGCGTGAACTCCTTCTCGTTGGCGATCTCGTCGTCGAAGCCCGGGACGTCCCACGACTCCTCGAACGGCAGCGGCGGGCCGTCCATCGACAGCTCCCGGCGCGGGATGCTGGCGGTGGCGGCGTGGAGCACGACGTTCGTGACCACCTCGGAGACCAGCAGGCAGGCGAGCTCGGCGCGCTCCTCGGGGACGTCCCAGTCCGTGAACGCCTCCGCCGCCATCCGGCGGGCCTCACCGACCATGATCGGCTGGGCGGGGAAGGTGCGCTCCTCGACCTGGAGATCGTCGGAGGCGGACCTGACCACCAGGATGGCCATGTCGTCGTCGATCTCGCCGGGCACCGCGCCCGTCGCGGCGTCCGCGATGCCCTCCACCGTGATGCCGTCCGCCGCGGCGTCGGTGATCTCGACGAGCTTGCCGCAGAGCAGCGCGAGGGTCTCCTCGTCGTTGGGATTCCTGCCGTCGGCGTCACGCACGGGGCGCCGGTCCACGAGGCCGTCGGTGTAGAGGAGCAGCGCGGCGCCCGGAGGAAGGGTCCGGGTCTCCTCCTTGTAGACCAGGTCGGCGTGGAGGCCCTTGGCGCGCACGCCCAGCGGCTGGCCGACCTCCTTGATGTCGAGCTCGGTGCAGACGCCCTTGATGAGGAGCAACGGCGGGGCGTGACCGGCGTTGGCGAACGAGAGCTGCCTCGACCAGGCGTCGTAGACGAGGTACTGGCAGGTGACGATGGGCGGGATGCTGATGTCCGCGCCGCTCTCGTCCTGCTCGGGGGTGGCGATGATGCGCGTCCACTCGTCGAGCCTGGCGAGGATCTCCGCGGGCGGCTTGTCGTCCTGGGCGAAGGCCCGCAGGGCGGCGCGCAGCTGCCCCATGACGGCCGCGGCCTTGGCGCCCCGGCCCTCGACGTCGCCGATGACGATGCCGACCCGGCCCGCCGACAGCGGGATGACGTCGTACCAGTCGCCGCCGACCTGGGTCTGGATGCCCTGCCCGTGACTGGCCAGGGGTGCGGCGGGGAAGTAGCGGACCGCGATCTCCAGCCCGTCGAGCTGCGGGAGCGCCCTGGGCAGCAGGTATTTCTGGAAGGACTCCGCGGTGTGCCGCTCCTCCTCGAACAGCAGCGCGTTGTCCACCGCCAGCGCCACCCGGGTGGCGATGGCTCCGACGAAGTCGCGGTCGAAGGCGTCGTAGTGCGGGCTGCGCCGGTCGGTCAGGTTCGACAGTCCCAGGTACAGCAGCCCGAGGGTCTCGCCGCGCACGCACAGCGGCGCCACGATGGCCGAGGTCAGCCCGATCTCGGCGGAGAGCCGGGTCTGGGGTTCGCCGGGGCTGGGATAGTTCGTCTGGGAGAAGTCCTCGACGAGGATCGTCTCCTGGCGGCGCAGCGCGATGTCCGCGTAGTGACCCGTCGGGTAGAAGATCTCCGCGCCGAGCGGCGCCCAGGTGTCGGGCGGCGGGCTCCAGCCCAGGACGTGGGTGGAGACCTTGCGGAACAGCCGTCCGTTCTCCATCAGCTCGATGAAGCAGTGGTCGGCGAACTGCGGGACGAGCATCTCGGCGACGCGCTTGAGCGTCTCCTCGACGTAGAGGGAGCCGGCGAGGCGCTCGCCGATCCGCTCCAGCAGACCGAATCGGTCCTTCTCCCGCTCGTTGCTGCGCATCGCCTCGCGGGCGGTGATGACGATGCCCGTCACCGACCCGGAGGGGTGGCGCAGCGGCACGGCCTGGGCGCGGACGTAGATGATCGTCCCGTCTCCGCGCCTGACGTCGAACGTGCCCTCCCAGACGCCGCCCTTGAGCACGTGCTTGGAGAGCTCGACCGCGAGCGGATGGTCCTTCTCCATGATGCCCAGGGAGAGCGAGTGGTCGCGGGGTCCCGAGGTTCCGGGGCGGCCGAACAGCTTCTCCGCGAACGGATTCCAATAGAGCAGATTGCTGAACCTGTCGGTGACAACCACCGCCATTTCGGCATGATCCAGGACGGAACCAGCCGTAAGGTGATCGGCGGCGTCCTGGGAAAGATCCCCCCACCGCTTCATCCGGTGACCGCCCCTCGCGGGCGGGTATGCGCAAAGCGAACCACGGTTGCTCCTGCTGCAGTCTCGGCCGGGGAGTGGAGGGTCTCCCGCAGGGGATTCAACCAAGCGGAGGGGCCTGGGTCAGCGTGTGGAGACGAAGACATGTGCGGCGACGTCTCGCGGAAGCTCCGCAAGATGATTGTCCGCTTTGTCGTCACCTGTCACCCGCACACCATCGTCGCTCGCCGCGAGCATTACCTCGCGTCCGGGTTGTATCCCAACTTGCTTGAGTTTAAGCATCACAGCCGGATCACTTTGCACTTGTTCGCTAATTCGACGAACGACAACGGGTATATCCCTGGGTCCGGCCAGGGCGGCCATCGACGGCAGGGTCTCCCACCTGGTCTCGGGACAGTCCGCGACGCCGAGCTCCTCAAGGCCGGGGATCGGGTTGCCGTGCGGGTCCTCTTTGGGATTGTTGAGCAGGCTGACCAGCCGAGCCTCCACGGACTCGGACATGACGTGCTCCCAGCGGCACGCCTCGATGTGCACGTCTTCCCAGGGAAGACCGATCACATCGGTGAGCAGGCATTCAGCGAGGCGGTGCTTGCGCATGACGCGCGTGGCGAGCGTCCGTCCCAGGTCGGTCATGGTCAGGTGGCGATCACCCTCGACCCGGACCAGGCCGTCGCGCTCCATCCGCGCGACCGTCTGGCTGACGGTCGGACCGCTCTGCTGCAGCCGCTCGGCGATTCGTGCTCGCAGGGGGACGATGCCCTCCTCTTCCAATTCGAAAATCGTCCGGAGGTACATCTCGGTGGTGTCAATCAAACCGTGTGCGGTCAAGGTTCCTCCCGTCCTCTCTCGATGCTACGTCCATCGCGCGACGTTCCCGAGGGGCGGCGCTGAACTGAAAGATCTCGGACCCCGTACCCTATTGCGAGAACCACCTGTGGTGACAAAAGAAGGCAACATCCGAGGCGCTCGAATCCTTCCCAAGCCGCTCAAAGGCTCCGCACCGCGGGACGATATTTTCTGAAGGCCGGCACGCTCATCCCGACGGCGATCACCACGATCGCGCACGCGATCCCGCCGCCCACCCACGCCCCCGTGGCCCCGAACCAGGACGCCGTTCCCCCCGCCCTCAGGTCCCCCAGCCGGGGGCCTCCGGCGACCACAACCATGAACACGCCCTGCATCCGTCCTCGCATGTCGTCGGGCGCGTGGGTCTGCAGGATCGTCTGCCGCCACACCGAGGAGACCAGGTCGGCCGCTCCGCCGAACGCGAGCAGCGCCACCATCAGCCACAGCTGCCCCACGAGTCCGGCGGCGGCGACGGTCAGCCCCCAGAGGGCGATCACATACGTGAGCGCCATGCCCTGGCGCTGGACCCGGCCCACCCAGCCCGACATCAGGCCGCCGATCACCGAACCGATGGCCATGCTCGCCGACAGCCAGCCGAACGCGATCAGCGAACCGCCGAACCGCTCGGCCACGACCTCCGGGAACAGCGCCCTGGGCAGCGCGAACGCCATGGCGATGATGTCCACGACGAACGACATCATCACGATCGGGTGCCCGGAGACGTAGCGCAGGCCGTCCACGACCGACCGCAGGCCGGGACGGGTCACCTCGCCGATCGGCTTGAGCTGCGGCAGCCGTACCGCGGCGTAGAAACCCGCGCCGAACAGCACAGCGTCGATCAGGTAGGCGAAGGTGAAACCGCCCTGGGCGAGCACGACCCCGGCGATCAGCGGGCCGAGCGCGCTGCCGACCCCGCTCACCAGGTAGTTGAGAGTGTTGGCCGCCGGTACGAGATCGACGGGGATCAGCCTGGGGATGATGGCGCCCCGGGTCGGCCCGGTGATGGCGAATCCGGTGGCGTGCACGGCGACGGTCGCCATGAGCAGGCCGATGTTCGTCATGCCGAGGGCCGCCTGGAGCAGGAGCGCGAGTGTCGCGCTCCAGGCGATCAGCGCCCCGACGAGAAGCAGCCTCCGCCGGTCGACCGCGTCGGCGATCGCGCCGCCCCAGAGCCCGAAGATGATCAGAGGGATCAGGTTGGCCGGGCCGAGCATGCCGACCCAGAAGGACGATTTGGTGATGTCGTAGATCTGCGCGCTGACCGCCACCGAGGTGAGCTGGAAGCCGATGAACGACACACCCTGGCCGGCCCAGAGCCGCCGGTAGGCCGCGATGCCGAGCGGACGGGTGTCCACTCCCTGCCTCCGGACGAAGTCCCCGAACCCCACGCCGCTCCCTCCGCCCACCGACAAGACATATGTGGATATATCACTAAAAGGGCGGTTTGGGTGTCACGGGGCCAGGCGCTCGATGATCCACGAATCCCCGGAGCGGCGGTAACGGAGACGGTCGTGCATGCGGTCGAGCTGCCCCTGCCAGAACTCCACCTCCGTCGGCACCACCCGGAATCCGCCCCAGAAGTCCGGCACGGGCGGATCCTCCGGCCAGCGCTCCGCCAGTTCCTCGTAGCGGGCGTCCAGCTCCTCCCTGGAGTGCACGACCGCGGACTGCCGCGACGCCCAGGCCCCGATCCGCGAACCGTACGGACGGGACCTGAAGTAGGCGGCCGACTCCTCGCGCGACAGCCGTACCACCGGCCCGTCCACCCGGACCTGGCGCCGGATGGAGTGCCAGGGGAACAGCAGACCGGCCCGCGGGTTCTCCGCGAGATCACGGCCCTTGCGCGACTCGTAGTTGGTGTAGAAGACGAACCCGTTCTCGTCGTACCCCTTGAGCAACACGGTCCGGGCCGTCGGACGCCCGCCCGCGGAGCTGGTCGCGACCACCATCGCGTTCGGCTCGGGGAGCCCGGCGTCCACGGCCTCGCCGAACCAGGAGGCGAACTGTGACACGGGGTCGGGCGCGAGATCCGCCTCCAGCAGGGGCAGACCTTGATAGGTGCGGCGAAGTCCCGCCAGCGAGGGCGGTCTCGATGTGGCATCCACGGGAAGGTATTCTCCCGTGCCCGGCTGAAAACATGCGCGGCGGCCCCCACCTGGGGCAATCGCGCTTCAGAGGGTCCGGCGGCACACCGTCGCGGCCCAGGGGGTTGAATAAGACCCGCCGGTATCTCGACATCAAGGCTTTGACTTCAAGAAAGGGAGGCAGCCGAGAATGTCCGACTTCAAACCCGGGCTCGAAGGCGTAGTAGCTTTCGAGACGGAGATCGCAGAACCGGACAAAGAAGGGGGCGCCCTGCGGTATCGGGGTGTCGACATCGAAGAGCTGGTCGGCCGTGTCTCCTACGGACACGTGTGGGGCCTGCTCGTCGACAACAAGTTCCAGCCGGGTCTCCCCCCGGCCGAGCCTTACCCCATTCCTGTCCACTCCGGTGACATCCGCGTCGACGTGCAGAGCGCACTGGCCATGCTGGCCCCCGCGTACGGCTTCCGCCAGCTGCTCGACATCGACGAGGACCAGGCCCGCGACGACCTCGCGCGCGCCAGCGTCACCGCACTCAGCTTCGTCGCCCAGTCGGCGCGCGGCCTCGGCCTGCCGATGGTCTCGCAGAGCCAGGTCGACAAGGCCGAAAGCATCGTCGAGCGGTTCATGGTCCGCTGGCGGGGCGAGCCCGACCCCAAGCACGTCAAGGCCATCGACGCCTACTGGACCTCCGCGGCCGAGCACGGCATGAACGCCTCCACGTTCACCGCCCGGGTCATCGCCTCCACCGGCGCCGACGTCGCCGCGGCGATGAGCGGTGCGGTCGGCGCCATGTCCGGACCGCTGCACGGTGGTGCCCCCGCCCGCGTGCTGCACATGATCGAAGGCGTCGAGCAGATGGGCGACGCCAAGCGGTACGTCCAGACGGAGCTCGACAAGGGCCAGCGCCTCATGGGCTTCGGCCACCGCGTCTACCGTGCCGAAGACCCCCGGGCACGGGTGCTCCGCCGTACCGCCAAGGAGCTCAACGCCCCCCGTTACGAGGTCGCCGCGGCACTGGAGCAGGCCGCACTGGAGGAGTTGCACGCCCGCAAGCCCGACCGGGTGCTCGCCACCAACGTCGAGTACTGGGCCGCGGTCATCCTGGACTTCGCCGAAGTTCCCCCTCACATGTTCACTTCGATGTTCACCTGCGCTCGCACCGCGGGCTGGGCGGCCCACATTCTTGAGCAGAAGCGCACGGGCAGGCTCGTCCGCCCCAGCGCAGACTACGTGGGCCCGCCGCAGCGCTCGGTCAACGAGGTCCCCGGCGCCTCCGAGGTCGTCGACGCCCTCTGATCCGTGTCCTGTACGGCTGTCGCGCGATCTTCTCGCGCGGCAGCCGTTTCGCGTTCCGGGCCTGCCCGATGTCAAGGCCCGTCACGGATTTCATCTCAAAATCCGGACCCAGTCCTGCACCAATCCACAAGCTCAGTAGGCTGGTCAGGTGGCTGACATCGTGATTCCCTCTGACATCAAGCCCGTCGACGGCCGTTTCGGCTGCGGGCCCTCGAAGGTGCGCCCCGAGCAGCTCTCGGCTCTCGCGGCCTCCGGAGCCGACGTGATGGGCACCTCACACCGCCAGAAGCCGGTGAAATCGCTCGTCGGGCGCGTCCGGGCGGGGCTGTCAGAGCTTTTCTCCCTTCCCGAGGGCTACGAGGTCGTCCTCGGCAACGGCGGCACCACCGCGTTCTGGGACATCGCCTCCTTCGGGCTCATCCGTGAGAGGTCGCAGCACCTGCACTTCGGCGAGTTCTCCTCCAAGTTCGCCTCCGTGGCGGCGAAGGCCCCGTGGCTGGGCGACCCGACCGTGATCAAGTCGGAGGTCGGCACTCACCCCGAGGCCCGCCTGGAGGAGGGCGTCGACGTCTACGCGCTCACCCACAACGAGACCTCGACCGGCGTCGCGATGCCGATCAGGCGCGTCGGCGAGGAGGGCTCGCTCGTCCTGGTCGACGCCACCTCCGGCGCCGGCGGCCTGCCCGTCGAGGCCTCCGAGTTCGACGTCTACTACTTCGCCCCGCAGAAGAGCTTCGCCTCCGACGGCGGCCTGTGGATCGCCCTGATGTCCCCGGCCGCGCTGGCCAGGGTGGACGAGATCGCCGCGAGCGGGCGCTACGTTCCCGAGTTCTTCAGCCTGCCGGTGGCGATCGACAACTCCGGCAAGGACCAGACCTACAACACCCCGTCGGTCGCGACGCTGTTCCTGCTCGCCGACCAGATCGAGTGGATGAACGGCAACGGCGGCCTGGCCTGGACCACCGCCCGCACCGCCGACTCGGCCCAGCGCCTCTACACATGGGCCGACAAGAGCTCCTACGCCACGCCGTTCGCCGGGCCGGAGTTCCGCTCCAACGTGGTCGGCACGATCGACTTCGCCGACAGTGTGGACGCCGCCCAGGTCTCCAAGGTCCTGCGCGCCAACGGCATCGTGGACACCGAGCCCTACCGCAAGCTCGGCCGCAACCAGCTCCGCGTCGCGATGTTCCCGGCCGTCGACCCGAGCGACATCGAGGCCCTGACGCACTGCGTCGACTACGTGGTCGAGCGGCTCTGATCTCCGCCGCCGTACGGAGGGGCCGGTCATCCTGCCCCTCCGTACGGTCGCCGCGCGCGGCCCGATCCGGTTCAGACGGGCTGATCCGCGGTGAAGTGCACGCCGGAGAACCCGCTCCGCCACTCGGTCACCTCGGACGCCACGACGCCGGGGTCGACGGACGGATCCAGGCCGCGGGCGACGAACGAGGCCAGGGCGGGCATGTCCGCCTCGGTCATCCCGAGCCGGACGATCTCGGGGGTGCCGATGCGCAGCCCGTTCACGTCACCGTCGATCGGCTCGGCGGGCAGGCCGATGCCGCAGGCGAGCAGGTTCGCCCGCCTCAGCCGCCGGGCGGCCCGCTGGCCTCCGCCGTACCCATGGGCCATGACCGCGAACTGGTGGGACAGGGTGCAGCCGCGATCGGCGGCGAAGACCGGGACGTCGAGGGCGAGCAGCTCGGCCGCCAGCCGTCGCGCCGTGGCGATCATCATCTGCGCGTACGCCGGTCCCGCGGCCTTCCAGTCGAGCATCGTCATGGCGAGCGCCGCGGTCTTGCCCGCGTCGAAGTTGGCCGTCAGACCGGGGTAGGCGATCGCGTCGAGACGCTCGGCCAGCCCGGCGTCGTTGGTGACGACGAGCCCGCCCGCCGGCCCTCCCAGGCTCTTGTACGTGCTCATGCTCATCAGATGGGCCCCCTCGTCGAGAGGCTGCGGCCAGGTCTTTCCGGCGATCACGCCGCACAGGTGCGCCGCGTCGAAGAGCACGAGCGCGCCGACGGAGTCGGCGATCTCCCGGATCCGCGCGATGGGGTGGTGGAAGAGGTTGAGGCTGCCGCCGATCGTGATCAGCTTCGGCCGCGTCTCCTCGGCGAGCGACCGCAGGGCGTCGACGTCCACCGTGTAGCCGTCCGCCTCGACCGGGGCGGCGACGGTGTTCAGCCCGTACATGCCGGCCGCGCCCTGCCCGTGGTGGGTCACGTGGCCGCCGATGCTCGCCGGCGGGGCGATGATCGTGTCACCGGGCACGCAGGTGGCCATGAACGCGTAGAGGTTGGCGAGCGCCCCCGAACCGACGCGCACCTCGACGTAGCTCGCGCCGAAGACCTCCCCGGCCAGCTCGGCGGCGATGATCTCGATCTGCTCGATCGCCTCCAGGCCCATCTCGTACTTCTCACCCGGATAACCCAGAGACGGGCGTGAGCCGAGATTCGCCGACAGCAGTGCCTCGGCCCGCGGGTTCATGACATTCGTGGCCGGGTTCAGGTTGACGCACTCGACGTCGTGGATCCGGTGGTTCTCGGCCACCAGTCGCTCGATCTCGGTCTCGATCGAGGGGACGGCCTGATCGGTCACCGTCTTCGAGACGAGCCGGATTCGATCCTCGGTGACAGAAGGCACCCATGGGCGGGATGCGAGGGCACGGGGCATCAGTGGATCTCCTGGTGAGCAGGCAGACGGCAGGCAGGCCGCTGCCATCCGTCGTGTGTCGTCGGCGGTATCGGCAATACGACGTTAGGTCGCAAACGACGCCCGGCACATCGGGTGAACGACGGGACTTCAGCCACCCTTTCCTACATTTGTAGGAATCAGGACAGGGGCTGCGGCAACCTGTCCTGATCCTGGCCGGACACGGTCTGCTCACCGGCCCGGCGCGCCAGCTCGTGCAGCAGCCGCAGGGCGTCGTCCAGGTCCACCTTCTGCGCGAACTCGGAGAGCACGGGAGCCCGGTCGGGGCTGCCGGCCAGGGCGTCGAGCATCAGCCCGGCGACGTGCTCGTCGCGGGAGCGGCTGGCGGTGTAGCGGAAGGCGTTGCGGAAGGCGTGATTCGAGGGTGCCCTGATCAGCAGGCCCTTGCGGACCAGGCGCTCGGCGACCGTCTGGACCGTGGTGTAGGCGAGCGGACGCTCGGCGCGCTCGTTCAGCATGACCTGCAGCTGGCGAACCAGTACCGGTTCCTCACAACCCCACAGCACATCCATGATCGCGCGTTCCAGGGATCCCAGGTTCACCTGCGCCACCTTTCGAGGGTCGCGCCCGGCGGTGGTGGCCCTTGCGGAACGTGTACGGGCACGAGGCCAGGCAGGTTCACACCATCAGCTTTGACCACATTGTCACTTAAATACCTCGATGCGGCCATAGGTGATCTCGACCCAGGAGCCACCTCCCGCGCGATCGACCCCCAGGAGGCTCTCGTTCCCTCAGAACTCGTCGGCGCCGGCGACCTGGACGATGGGGAAGATGTGACGGGAGGCGGCGCAGATCGTTTCCAGGACGTGCACGGGGATGCCGTCGTCGGAGTAGCCGGCCCGCAGGATCTGCACGACCCACTCACCGGGGTCGAGCAGCAGTGTCTCAGCCTCGAACCCGGTGGGACGGCGGGCGATGAGGTGCTCCTCCGCATGGCCGAAGCGGTGACCGAGGGCCTCGATCCCGGCCTGCAGGCTCGGCCTCACGAAATCCGGGGCGGCGACGGGGGTGCCGCCGAAGAGGTCGAGGCGGAGGTAACTGGTGGCGATCCGCACGGGCACGTCGTCGGCGAGCAGCAGCTTCCGGCGGGCGAGGACATCCGTGCCCGGTTCGACGCGCAGGGCGGAGGCGATGTGGTCGGCGGCCGGTTCGGCGCCGACGTAGAGCATGCGGCGACCCGGGCGGACGCCCTGCTTCGCCGACTCGGTCATGAAGAGCGACGCCGACGCCCGTACGGCGGGGTCGGTGGGAAGCGCGCGCCGGACCACCACACGAGGCTCCCTGTGCGGCCCTGAAAGCCCGCCTGCCGCCTCCCCGGCGGCTGTCGTGACGCTTGCCGCCACGGCGCCGTTCGCCGTGGCGTCGGTCGGAATCTCGTCGCTCACGCGTATCGGCCCCTCCTGCGAGCAATCCTCCGAACCGACGATAATCCCTGGATCGATCCCTGGATCCACCGGGCGACGCCCGGACCCGCCGGATGCCCGGACGGTCAGACCTGCCGGATGCCCGGACGGTCAGGCGAGGATTTCCGCCCGGCGCCTGCGGCGCAGGAACCAGGCCGCCATCACCCCGCCGAACAGCCCGAACAGGTGGCCCTGCCAGGAGATGCCGGGCTGACCCGGGAGCACGCCCCAGACGATCGAGTAGTAGGCGACGGCGACGCCGACGCCGATCACGATGTCGAGGGCGCGGTGGTCGAACAGGCCGCGGGCGACGACGAAGCCGAAGTAGCCGAACACCAGCCCGCTCGCGCCGACCGTGAGAGCCCCCGGCGTGCTGGTGAACCAGATGCCCAGGCCGCTGACCACGATGATGATCAGGCTGGCGCCCAGGAACCGGACGATCCCGCGCAGCGCGGCGAGGAAACCGAGGATGAGCAGGGGCAGGGAGTTGGCCATCAGGTGCTCGAAGCCCGCGTGCAGGAAGGGGGCGAGGAAGATGCCGCCCAGCCCCTCCGGATCCCAGGGCTTGATGCCGTAGACGTCGAACTCCCCGGGCATCACGTAGTCGGCGACCTCGATCACCCACATGGCGGAGACCAGCAGGATGCTGAGGACCGCGGCCCCCGCGGCCCCCGCGGCCAGGCTGCCGACCCTGCGCTTGAGGTCCTCGCCGGAGGAACGGGTCGCCGGGGTCGTGCCGGTCACGTGGTCGTTCATTCGCTCTCCTGGCCTCGGAGCCGTCACGTGGACGTCAAGTGCCCCTGCCGAAGGCGCCCACACCTTTACCGTACGCACTCCTGGCCGTGAACGCGCCGGGCGCGACCCCACGGATCGCGCCCGGTACGGAGAAAAAACGAAGAGGAACCGGAAGGGCTACTCACCCTTCCACTGGGGGGCGCGCTTCTCGGCGAAGGCCGCCGCACCCTCCATCGCGTCCTTGGAGCCGAACACCGGACTGATGATCTCTCCTTGCTTCGCGAACATCTCGTCCCTGCTCCAGTCGGCGGACTCGACGATCACGCGCTTGGTCGCGGCGAGCGCCAGCGGAGCGTTCGCCGCGATCTTCTTCGCCAGTTCGAGTGCCCTGGCCAGCGCCTCGCCCGCGGGCGTGACGTGGTTGACCAGGCCGAGCTCGTACAGCCGGGAGGCCGGGAAGTGATCACCGGTCAGGGCGATCTCCATGGCGATGTGGTACGGAATGCGCTGCGGCAGCCGCATCACACCGCCCGCCCCCGCGACCAGGCCGCGCTTGGGCTCGGGCAGCCCGAACTTGGCCTCCTCGGAGGCGATGATGATGTCGCAGGCCAGCGCCAGCTCACAACCGCCGGCCAGGGCGTAGCCCTCGACGGCGGCGATGATCGGCTTCTTCGGCGGCGCCTCGGTGATGCCGCCGAAACCCCTGCCTTTCACGACCGGGAAGTCCCCGCTCAGGAACCCCTTCAGGTCCATGCCCGAGGAGAACGTGCCACCGGCGCCGGTGAGGACGTAGGCGGAGACGTCCTTGCGCTCCTCCAGTTCGTCCAGTGCCGCGGCGATGCCCCGGGCGACCGCGCCGTTGACGGCGTTTCTGGCCCGGGGCCGGTTGATCGTGATGACGGCGACGCCGCCGTCCACCTCGACCAGGACTTCAGCGGTCTCAGCGGCTGCAGCGGCTTCAGAGGGGGGTGTGGAATTGCCGGACGCGTCGGACACCGGATGACTCCTACTTGGGCTGGAAGCGGATGCCGCCGTCGAAACGGACCGTCTCGGCGTTCATGTAGTCGTTCTCGATCAGGGAGCGCACCAGCTGCGCGAACTCCGAGGCCTGTCCCATGCGCTTGGGGAAGACCACCGGGGCCACGAGCTTGGCCTTGAACTCCTCCGCGTTGGGCGAGAAGCCGTAGATCGGGGTGTCGATGATGCCCGGGCAGATGGTGTTGACGCGGATGCCGACCGCGGCCAGGTCACGCGCGGCCGGGAGGGTCATGCCGACGATGCCGCCCTTGGACGCCGAGTAGGCCACCTGGCCGGTCTGGCCCTCCAGCGCCGCCACCGACGCGGTGTTGATCACCACGCCGCGCTGGCCGTCCGCGTCGATCGGCTCGGTCTTGGCGACGGCCGCGGCGCCGATGCGCATGAGGTTGAAGGTGCCGATCAGGTTGACCTCGATGACCTTGCGGTAGGAGGCCAGGTCGTGAGGCGAGCCGTCGCGGTTCACCGTCCGGGTCGCCCAGCCGATGCCCGCGCTGTTCACCACGACGCGCAGCGGCTTGCCGGTCGCCACCGCCGCGTCCACGGCCGCCTGCACCTGCTCCTCGTCTGACACGTCGGTCTTGACGAAGACCCCGCCGAGCTCGTCGGCGAGAGACTTGCCGCGCTCCTCGTTGAGGTCGGCGATGACGACGGTGACACCGTGCGCGGCGAGGTCGCGGGCCGTGGCCTCGCCGAGGCCGCTGGCACCGCCCGAGATGATTGCTGCTGCTCCGTTCAGGTCCATGAGCGGACTTTAACGCGGAGACCGAATGAAGTTCTACTCGGGGTGGGCTAAATTTCCCCCGATGGCGCTGCCGACGTCGGGATAAACCTTTATCCGCCGGTCAAGTCCCGTCGTCCGCAGGATCCGCGCGACGGGCGCCTGGGGCGCGGCCAGGGAGACCCCTCCGCCCTCCCCGGTGGCCAGCCGCCAGGCCTCGATCAGCACGGACAGGCCGCTGGAGTCCATGAAGGACAGGGCTGTGAGGTCGAGGACCAGCCAGGCGCCGTCGAGCTTGATGGCGTCACGGACCTCGTCGCGCAGGAAGGGGGCGGTGAAGAGGTCGAGCTCACCCTCGATGGCCACCACCACGGCGTCACCAACAGCGCGGCGAGCCAACCGTAGTTTCATCAGTCCTCCTCGCGCCCATGGGGCAGACCTACTTTACGTCGCCGACATGGCGTGCGAGGTCATGCAACTCTACGATCATTCATGATCCTTTACCAGGAATTCCCTCAGGGCGGGGCGAAGCCGTACGGCAGCTCCAGCCTGTGGGCGGCGAGAAGGTCGGCGTCGGAGAGGATTCTCCGGGTCGGCCCGTCGGCGGCGATCACCCCGCCGGAGAGGATGAGCGCGCGATCACACAGCTCCAGCGCGTAGGGCAGGTCGTGGGTGACCATCAGGACGGTCACGTCGAGGCCCCTCAGAACCTCGGCGAGCTCGCGCCGGGAGGCCGGGTCGAGATTCGACGACGGCTCGTCCAGCACCAGGATCTCCGGCTCCATGGCCAGCACGGTCGCCACCGCCACCCGGCGGCGCTGGCCGAAGGACAGGTGATGCGGGGGCCGGTCGATCGTCTCCAGCATGCCCACGCGATCCAGCGCGTCCTTGACCCGGCGTTCCAGCTCCTCGCCCCCGATCCCGAGGTTGGCCGGGCCGAAGGCCACGTCCTCGCGGACGGTCGGCATGAAGAGCTGGTCGTCGGGGTCCTGGAAGACGAGCCCGACCCGCCTGCGGATCTCCTTGAGCGAGTTCTTGGCGACCGGCAGCCCGGCCACGGTCACCGTGCCGTGCCCGGCGGTCAGGATGCCGTTGAGGTGCATCACCAGCGTCGTCTTGCCCGCGCCGTTCGGGCCGAGCAGCGCGACCCGCTCCCCGCGCCCGATCGCGAAGTCCACTCCGAACAACGCCTGCGTGCCGTCCGGATAGGCGTACGCGAGACGGCTCACCTCCAGCGAAGGTGTCATGCCAGCAGCCCCCAGGTCCCGAGCAGCGCCACGAGCGCCGCGCCAGGCAACATACCCGCGATGAGCCACTGCCGCGAAGACGCGGACAGGTCCTGGATGATCGGCAACGAGCCGGTGTAGCCGCGGCTGAGCATCGCCAGGTGCACCCGCTCGCCCCGCTCGTAGGAGCGGATGAACAGCGCCCCGGCCGACTTGGCGATCACCGGGATGTGCCGTACGTCCCTGGCCGCGAATCCCCGTGACTCCCTGGCCACCCGCATCCGGCGCATCTCGTCCAGGATCACGTCCATGTAGCGGAGCATGAACATCGCGATCTGCACCAGCAGCGGCGGCAGCTTCAGCCGCTGCGCGCCCAGCAACATCAGCCGGGGCTCGGTGGTGGCCGCCAGCAGGATGCTCGCGACCACGCCCAGGGTGGCCTTGGCCAGGATGTTCCAGGCGGCCCACAGGCCCGCGGCGCTGAGCGACATCCCCAGGAAGGACACGCGCTCGCCGAGCCCGATGAACGGGATCGCCACCGCGAAGACCACGAAGGGGATCTCGACCACCATCCGCCGCAGCACGAAACCGGCCGGGATCCGCGCGGTCAGCGCGACGGCGGCCAGGAGCAGGACGTAGAGCCCGAAGGCCCAGAACCATTCGCGCGGGGTGGCCACCACCACCAGCGCGAATCCGGCCACCGCCGCCAGCTTGCACTGGGGCGGCAACCGGTGGATCAGCGTGTCGCCGGCCCGGTAGAGCTGATGGTGATGACCCGCGCCCACTAGACGGTCGCCTGTTCCTTGCCGGTACGGCGACGCACCACGAGGAACAGCCCGCCGCCGGCGGCCAGGGTCACCCCGACGCCGATCAGACCGGCCACGCCGACCGGGACGCCTCCCGCGTCGCCGTAGTCGGCGAGCGGCTGCTCACCCAGCGCGTGGTCGGTGGCCTGGCCGATGAAACCCTTGTCCTGGGCGACCCGCTCCAGGCCGTCGGGCGAGGAGGAGGCGTAGAAGCTGACGAGGCCCGCGAGCAGCGCCGCCACCGCGATGCCCGCCGGCAGGAACCAGCCGCGGCGGTGCGAGGCCGCCGCCACCGGGGCCGGGGACCTCCCCGCCACCGTGACGTCGCCGTCGGCGCCGCGCAGGACCAGCGGCGCGACCAGACCGCGCGCGCCGTACACCAGGTCGGGCCGGATCGCCAGCACGGTGCTGACGGTGACCGCCGTGATCAGGCCCTCGCCGATGCCGATGAGCACGTGCACCCCGCCCATGGCCATCGCGACCGTGCCGACGTCGATGGGCGCGGTGCCGCCGATCCAGAACAGCAGGCTGAACGCCAGCGCCGCGGCGGGCACCGAGAGCAGGGCGGCGACGAACGAGGCTCCCACGACGGCGGCCCTGCTGTGCAGGGCCCGGGTGATCAGGCGGAAGACGAACCACGCGACCACGATCGCGACGATGCCCATGAGCGTGATGTTGACGCCCAGGGCGGTCAGGCCGCCGTCCGCGAAGAAGAAGCCCTGCACGAGCAGGACCACGGCCACGCACAACACGGCCGTGTACGGCCCGACGAGTATCGCGGCGAGCGCGCCGCCGAGGAGGTGACCGCTCGTGCCCGCGGCGACCGGGAAGTTGAGCATCTGGACGGCGAAGATGAAGGCGGCGACCAGGCCCGCCATGGGGGCGGTGCGGTCGTCGAGCTCGCGTCGTGCGCCACGCAGGCAGACCGCGACGCCGGCCGCGGCGACTGCTCCCGCCGAGAGGGAGACGGCAACGTTGAAGAAACCATCGGGTACGTGCACGACAAGCCTCCGAAGTGCGGAATCGACCCCACTTTAGGCCATGGGCTTGTTGTTGCAACAGATTGGCATTAACGACGGGATGGCTGGAAGGTTAACGGAGCAGCCGCCGCAGGAACGTCCTGGGGCCGAAAGTGCGGACCACCGTGCTGAGCCGCCCCTTCCCCGCCGTGGCATAGGGCCTGACGCTCCACCTGGCCAGGCCCCTCCACCACGTGCGCGGCGGCACGATCGTCTCCGCCGTCGCCTCGATCCGGAAGCGCGCGGGCGGCCCTCCCAGGTCAAGCTCCAGGTAGGCGTCCCAGGTGCCGGATCCCAGCCGGCTCATCGCCTGCCGGATGGTGAACGCGCCGCCCGCCCTGACCGTGACCGGCACGCGCCGCTCCCGCCCGGACTCCCGCTCCCGCCACACCAGATGCCGTACGGCGCGCGTCGCCGGAGTGGCGGCGCCCACCGTGACCCTGCCGTCGAGCACCAATCTGTTCCCCGCCGTCCAGCGGGTGCGCGCCAACCGCACCCCGCCGGGGACGCCGACCACGTAACCGCCGATGTCGAGGCTGAGATTGCCGTAGGGCCGGGTGAAGTACGGGAGGACGACCACGTCGCCGACCATGTGGGCCACCGGCTGGGCGATCCGCCCGTCCCGGTCGGCGCCAAGCCGCGCGAGGCGGGGAACGCCCTCGAACTCGACGCTCACGTAGACGTCCCAGACGCCCGAGGACAGCTCGGCGACATCGATGATTCCGGTGAACTCCTCGCAGTCGCCGGTCACGGGGACCACGACGTCCGTCACGGAGTCGGCGAGGTCGGCGAGCGGCCCGGCGCCGCCGGGCCGGCGCCGCAGCACCAGGGCGAGGGCGCCGCCGACGATCTCCGGGCGGTCGCCCTGATCCAGCGTGCTCAGCGCGACCCTGCCGGAGACGGTCAGCCGTCCCTCCCGCTCCCATCGGAGCCCGGTGAGCTCCCGGCGGACCACCGCAGACTCGATGTGCGCCAGCCGTACCAGCCGGTCGATGTCCTCAAGCGCGGCGATCCGGCTCCGGTCGATCGCGGGGAGCCGGGCGCGGACCCCGTCGGTCAGCCACCGCTCGCACATGTCGGTCACCTCGGCGACGATCTCCTTGCGCTGGACGGACCCCGCCTCCAGGAAGGGCTTGCCGAGGCTGCCGAAGGCGTCCATCCGGAAGTGGCGCCGCAGGAGATGGTCGCGGAGCGTGCCGGGCTGCACGTGCTCGACCATCAGCTCGATCGGCCGCTTGATCATCTGGAGCCAGGAGACCGGGTCGCGGCTCCCCTGCCGCTGCATGATGCTGGTGCCGTCGGGCCGGGCGACCAGGTGGTAGCAGTCGTAGTCGGCGACCACCGAGATCACGTCCGCGTGGCAGTAGGCGTGGGTGGTGAAGATGAGGTCCTCGCCCACGAGCATGGTCTCGTCGAAGCGGATGGCGTGCCGCTCCAGCATCTCCTTGCGGAACAGCTTGAAGCAGCTCAGGCTGTTGTAGACCGAGCTGTCTTCGAGCGGCACCTGATCGGCGCTCTCGCGGAACATCGAGGCCGGCGCCTTGCGGCCGTGCCCCACGATCTTCCCGAGAACCATGTCCGAGCCGTTGCGGTCGGCCATCGCGAGCATCCGCTCCAGCGCCTCGGAACCGAGATAGTCGTCCGCGTCGCAGAAGAACACGTATCTGCCGCGGGCATGGGAGAGCCCGACGTTGCGCGGGCGACCGGCTCCGCCGGAATGCCCCTGCCGGATGACGCGGACGACGCCTCGATGGCAGGAGGCGTAGAGGTCGAGCAGTTCGGCGCTGCCGTCGGTGGAGCCGTCGTCCACGACGACGACCTCCAGGCTGACCCGCTGGATCAGCAGGGACGTCAGGCATCGGTCCAGATAGGACCTGCAGTTGTGGACGGGCACGATCACGCTGACGTCCACGTCGGACTGGCCGGTCTCTTCCCTCGTGATCTCGCCGGCGCTCTCGCTGCCGAGCTCCGTGCGGACTCGCTGGAGGATCGTTCTCGTCACCGCCGCGCCCCTCGTCGGTCACATAGCGCTTATGTAGCGTCTCAGTATGTGACGAAGAACCGTGCGCAGGCGGCCGATCTACTTTGTTGGTCCTTCCACCTGTCTATTTTGTTGGTTCTCCAACCCGCGCGCCGAGGTTGCCGTACCTGGTGAACGGCACCCGATTCGTGCGACTTGCCCCCTCAAACCCGGGCATCCTTACCCCCGGGCCTACACCTTCTCGTTCTGGTCGAGATCGTCGCGGTTCTGCTCGTGCAATGTCCGCGCGGCGACGAGCAGGTGTTTCCGGTAGCGCCGCCGCGCCAACCGCATGAGGACGTAGAACGCCACCGGTATTCCGACCAGCAGCGCGAGGAGGTGGACCGGGAAAATGATCAGGGTTCTGGTCTGGCTGGACGTCCCGTCGGTTCCGGAGGCCGACACCGTCGCGTGACAGATGCACATGAACGGCGGGTCCTCCCACTTGAGGGCGACCTCCCGGCTGGTTCCGCGGAGCACCGTGAAATCAGGGAACGGGACGTCGCGCCCGTCCACACGGACATTCAGGCTCTTCTTCCCGAAGAAATCCCGGTGCACGGTTCCGAGGTTGTCGACGGTGACCCCGAACTCCACGGGACCGCCCATCGCGAACTCCGGTACGCGCAGTCCATGGACCCGTATCGAGGTGTCGGTCGGCCCCGGCACCGTGATGTAGAGCGGCGTACCGATCGCCCGGTTGAGCTTGATGTTGCCGCCGCCGGGACCGGCCGGCGCCACGAAGAGCAGGGCGACCTGATGCTCTCCGTTCTCAGGTTTCGCCGGGAGGTCGATCCGTACGGTCACCTGCTGCTGCCCACCTGGAGCCAGCCGGAAGTCGCCGGGCCTGACCTTCAGCCAGTCCACCGCCGAGTGGGGGGAACTCGGCTGGAAGATCACCTTTCCGCTGCGGTCCGTGGTGAAGTCGGTCCGGTCGACGACGATGTCGACCGGCAACCGCCCCTTGTTCGTGACCATGAACGACTGACGGTCGCCGATCGCCTTGGGTTCGATGACGAGTCTCGTCGGACTCACCATCAGCGAGAAGTCCGGATCAGGGGCCGCGCCCGACATTCCAGATGCTCCCGGGTACGCCACCGACGCGACGCCGCCCGCCATCAGGAATGCGGCGATCACGCGCTGAAACGTTCGGACCACCGCGCAGCCCCCTTAATACGGTCGTTTGACGAGTGCCCTACAGGGTGATCGCGGAGTAGAGGAGCGTGCCGCTGTAGGTGTCCGGACGGACGGCCGGGATGGTGATCCGGTAGCCGTTGGTGATGACGTCGCCCCCGTCCGCCGACCGCTCGGTCTTCCGTGCCACCTGCACCGGGGCGTCGGGATCCAGCGGAACGTAGGCGCCCGCCTGGAACGGCCCTCTGACCTCCAGCAGGTTCATCGGGATGACGTCGGTGTTGGCCCCGATGGAGGGGGTGAGGTTCTGGGACGTCGGCTGGACCGTGACGGTGTAACCGGCGAAGTTGTTCGTCGTCACCCTCATGGTCACGGCGTCCGGGTCGGTCACCGTGTCACCGGGGTTACCGCTCAGGGTGAACGTGGGGGTCAGCTCGGTCAGCGTGATCGCCAGTCCGACCTCCACGTTCGCGACGGTGGTGTCGGTGCTGGTGTCCGCCTGAGCCGTCGTGACCTGGCCGGACAGTTGCCCGATCGTTACGCCGGTCATCGCGAGACTCATAACCATTAAACGGGCTTTAGATACCGTTGACATGAAAACCCCCAAAGATCTTTTCGCTCACAGTAGTCAGACAATCACAAAACGTGCAAGCATTTAGAGGCCGTGTCGCCGCCTCATCAAAAGTTATGAACCCGGCCGATCGCACAGGGCACCCAGATCCCCACCTATGCACACGCACATCGCACAAAACCTTCTGCGCACTTATGCGGGCATACCGATTGCGAGATCTCCCTGTTTCTGCCGGGCCGGCCGAATGATCCGGCTGCGGATTCCCCGGAAACACACGCGTTCTCCACGCGAACGCACGCATCGCGGATCGTGTCCGGCGCCGATCAGGGCAACCCTTTCCGACCTGTGATCGTCACCGACGGAAAGCAGTCACGCACGCTCTGGAATCATCGCAATCCGGTGCAGTCACATAAGGCACATAGACCTAATAATCTGGTCGCATGCCAAAACGGGGGATTGTTTGGACAGGGGCTGGCAGGGGCATCGCGCTTCTCCTGGCGGCGGGGCTCGCACTGGGCGTTCTGGCGGCGGGGATCATGCTGCCGGCGGTCGGCGGGGTGGGCGTCGGAATCATGGCGGCGTCGAACGAGCTGGACCTCAAGGCGGCGGACCTCCAAGAACCCCCTCTGGCGGAGAAGACGACCGTGGTCGACGCGCAGGGCCACCAGATCGCCCAGTTCTACGATCAGTACCGGGAGAGCGTTCCGTTCGACCAGGTGGCCGACGTGATGAAGACGGCGATCGTCTCGATCGAGGACGACCGCTACTACGAGCACGGGCCGATCGACATCGAGGGAACGATCCGCGCCCTGGCGAAGAACCTGACGTCGGGCGGGGTGAGCCAGGGCGGTTCGAGCATCACCCAGCAGTACGTCAAGCAGGTGCTGCTCAACAAGGCCTCGACGAAGGCCGAGCAGGACAAGGCCCTGGAGACCAGCTACGCGCGCAAGCTCAACGAGCTGCGGTACGCGATGGGCATGGAGGAGAAGTACTCCAAGGACGAGATCCTCGGGAAGTACCTGAACATCGCCTACTTCGGGGCGTCGGCCAACGGGGTGGAGGCCGCGGCCAAGCGGTTCTTCGGGGTGCACGCGTCCGATCTGAACCTGGCCCAGGCGGCGACCCTGGCGGGAGCCGTCCAGCAGCCCAGCAGAACCGACCCCGCGGCGGGCAAGGCGGCTCAGAAGCGGCTGCTGGAACGGCGAAACGTCGTGCTCGACCGGATGGCGGAGCTTAAAAAGATCACGCCGGAGCAGGCCGCCGAGGCCAAGGACGAGCCGCTGGGTTACAAGGGCACTCCCCTGCCCGGCGGGTGCGAGGCCAGCCGCTATGTCTACTTCTGCATGTACGTGCGCGACGACATCCTCACCAACCCCGTTTTCAAGGCGTTCGGCAAGACGGCGAAGGCCCGCGGCCTCTACCTCGACCGCGCCGGCCTGACCATCAAGACCACGATCGACCCGAAGATGCAGGCCGCGGCCGACAAGGCCATCAAGGACCGGGTCTTCACCACCGACAACCCCGTGGCCGCCGAAGCCCTCGTCGAGCCGGGCACCGGCGAGATCAAGGCGCTGGCGGCCAGCCGGAAGTACGGCACCGACAAGAAGAAGAACGAGATCTCCTACAACCTGCCGGCCAACGTCGCGCACGGCGGAGGCATCGGCTTCCAGGCGGGCTCGACCTTCAAGGTGTTCACGCTGCTCACCGCCCTCGACCAGGGCATGAAGATCAACGACGGGTTGCAGGCCCCCGCCGGTTACACCGCGCCCGGCTACGCGTCCTTCAAGAACTGCAAGGGCGGGAACATCGGCGACCCGACGCACACCGTCACCAACGACGAGGGGTCGGGCGGGTTCAAGACCCTGCAGACGGGCACCTGGCAGTCGGTCAACACCTTCTTCCTGGCGCTGGAGCAGCGGGTCGGCCTGTGCGACGTGGTCACGACCGCCAAGTCGCTGGGCATCAAGCGCGCCGACGGCCAGGCGCTCCAGGAGTACGAGACCTTCACGCTCGGCATCAACGAGATGGACCCGGTGACCGTCGCCACCGCCTACGCCGCCATCGGCGCGCGCGGCGAGTACTGCCCGCCCCAGGCCATCACCGCGATCACCGACCGCGACGGCAAGACCACCTCCTACGAGCCGCAGTGCAGGCAGGCCCTGGACCCGGAGGTCGCCGACGCGGCCGCGGACATCCTGTCGGGGGTCTTCACCAAGGGCACGATGTCCGCGGTCGGCGGCATCGGCCGCCCGGCCGCGGGCAAGACCGGCACCAGCGACGACTCCTCCACCGCGTGGTTCGCCGGATTCACTCCGGACCTCGCCGGCGCGGTCAGCCTCGGCGACCCCCGCGGAGCGAACGACCACAAGCTGAGCAACGTGACCATCGGCGGCCAGTACTACCCCGTGGTCTTCGGCGCGGACATCTCCGGCCGGATCTGGAAGTACACCATGATCAACGCGCTGAAGGGCATCGAGGCCACGCCCTTCACCCCGATCAACAGCGAGCGCTTCGGCGGCTGCAGCACCAACTGCCAGCCCCAGAAGGACCCGGTGGTGGACGACGGGGACCGCGTCGGTGTGGACCTCGGGACCGATCCGAACGGCAAGCCCGGCCCCGACACGCTGAACGACAACCCCGGCGCCCTCGGCGGCCCCGGCCAGGGACCCGGCCAGGGACCCGGCCCCGGTCAGGGACCCGGCAGGGGCGGGCGTGGCAATTGATCTCTGATCGGGCGCCCGTACCGGCCGGGTGATTTCCTCGGCGCCGGACGCGGACCTCCGCGCCGTCCCGGCCGGCGCCGGGCTCGGGCCCCGCGCGTCGTCCCGGCCGGCGCCGGCCTGCTCAGCGGTCGGCCCGGAGCCCGGCCTTCGGGCAGGGCCAGCCGCACGCGCCCGCGTTCAGGGGGTCACGCGACGTCACGGTGGAGAGTCCGCCCAGCAGGGCCAGTGCGTGAGCGGAAGGGCTCCCGGGCTCGGTGTGGAAGATGCAGAGCTGCTGACCGGGAGCTTTGTCGACGCTGAACACCTCGTAGGCGAGTTCCAGCTCGCCGACCTCACGATGACGGATGCGCCTGCTCTCCCCGCACATGTCCCACACGTCATGGAGGGCCCATATTCGACGGAAGTCGAGGCTTTTGAATGAGAGTTCACTGACCAGCTCGGTCAGGTATGGATTGTCGAGATCCGCTCCCCAGGCGGCGCGCAGCTGGGCCACCCTGTGACGGGCGATTCGCTCCCAGTCTCGGTAGAACTCCCGCGCCCCGGGATCCAGAAAGATCAGCCAGAGCATGTTGTCCGTGTATTTCAGCCCGCGATGCAGGGCCGCGGCCAGCGAGTTCCTGGCCCGCACATCCTGCCAGCGGTCGAGCACGAACGCCGGGGTGTGCTGCCAGCTGTGCATCAACCGCAGCAGGTTCGGATCCACCGGATCCCTCCGGCGGACCGTTTCGCGCTGCCGTGACCCGGGGTGGGCGAGCTCGTACAGGTACGTCGCGGCTTCGGGGCTGAGGTTCAGCACCCGCACCAGGGCGTCGAGCACCCGATCGGACGGGCGGTGTTCGCGTCCCTGTTCCAGGCGGACGTAGTAATCGGTGCTGACCCCGGCCAGCGTCGCCACCTCCTGCCGGCGCAGTCCCGGCGTCCGGCGCGGACCGGAGGGCAGCAGTCCGGCATGCGCCGGGGGGGTGGCCTCACGCCGAGCGCGCAAGAACTCCCCCAGCAGCTTTTCAGTGCCCATTTAGTAACGTTATGTCACGGATTAGTGGGCAAGGTAGCTGTGTTACTCCCAGGACCGGCCCGGCTCCCCGACGGAAGGGCCGCCTGACTCCATGTCGGCGAGACTGCTCAGCAGGATCAGGGCACGTTCGGAACGACTGCCAGGCTCGGCGTGATAGATGGCCAGTCGCTGGCCGGGAGCGCTGGTGATGCTGAGCACCTCGCTGGTCAGGTCCAGCTCGCCGACCTTGCGATGGTGGAAACGCCTTTTCTCCTGGGTTATGCCGGATACGTCATGGCGCGCCCACAGCCTGCGGAAGTCGGCGCTTCTGAGGGAGAGTTCACCGACCAGCTCGATCATGTACGGGTGGTCGAGATCCGCCCCCGCGGCGGTGCGCAGGTGAGCCACCCTGGTCCGGGCGATCTGCTCCCAGTCCGGGTAGAGCTCGTGCGCGGCGGGGTCCAGGAAGACCAGCCGGAGCAGGTTGTCGGCGTACTCCAGTCCATCGTGGAGGAGGGCTCCCAGGGGGTTCCTGGCCAGCACGTCCAGCCAGCGGTCGAACACGAAGGCCGGGGTGTACGACCAGCTCCGCATGAGCCGCAGCAGGGCCGGACTGACCCGTTCCCTCGTCTCGCCGGTCGGCTTGCGCGGCCGGGCATGGGGATAGGCGAGCTCGTAGAGGTAGTCGGTGGCGTCGGCGTCGAGACACAGCACCCGTGCGAGAGCGGTCAGGACCTGGTCGGACGGCCGGCGTTCGCGTCCCTGTTCCAGGCGGACGTAGTAATCGGTGCTGACCCCGGCCAGCATCGCCACCTCCTCCCGGCGCAGTCCAGGCGTCCGGCGCGGACCAACCCCGAGCAGCCCCACCTGCTCGGGAGTGGTGATCTCGCGCCGAGCACGGAGAAAGTCACCGAGAAGCTTGTCGCCACCCACTTCTTTACCGTACGCCCGTAAACAGACAAAAAGGTGGCAGCGTCACTCCCAGGATCATTCCGGTCAAAACACCAAGCCCACCCGGGACGCGACGGGCAGAACGTTCGAACCCCATGTCCGCCCAGGGCGGGGATCCGTCACCGCGCCGTATCGGCGAGGCTGCCCAGCCGGGACAGCGCACGCTCGGCGGGGCTGCCGGCCTCGGCGTGAAGAGTGATCAACTGCTGGCCGGGGGCGCTGTGGACGTTGAACACCTCACAACTGAGAGCCAGGTCGCCGACCTTGGGATGCCGATAGAAGTGCTTGGTCTCGCGAGACCTGCAGGTCACGACGGACATGCCGGGACAGGACCACATCCGGCGAAAGTCCGCGCTCTCGAACGCGAGCTCACCGATCAGTTCGGTCAGGTACGGATCGTCGAGGTCAGGCCCCGCGACGGTGCGCAGGTGGGCGACCCTCGCGGTGGCGACCTGCTCCCAGTCCCGGTAGAACTCGCGCGCCGCGGGGTCCAGGAAGACCATCCGGAGCAGATTGTCCATGTGTTTCAGTCCGTCGTAGAGGACGGCGGACACCTGGTTCATGGCCAGCACGTCCATCCGGAGACCGCACACCATCGCCGGGGTGCGCGGCCAGCTGCGCATCAGCCGCAGCAGGTCCGGGCCGACCGTCTGCCGCCGGCCGGTCGTCTTGTCCCGCGGCACCCTCGGGCAGGCGAGTCCGTACAGGTGCGCCGCGGCTTCGGGGCCGAGCCCCAGAGCCCGGACCAGGGCGCCGAGCGCCTCCTCCGACGGGCGGCTCTCGCTCCCCTCCTCCAGACGGCCGTAGTAGTCGGCGCTGACACCGGCCAGCATCGCCACCTCATCGCGGCGCAGTCCCGGCGTCCGGCGCGGACCGGAGCTCAGCAACCCCACCTGGCTCGGAGCCGTGGCTTCGCGCTGAGCGCGCAAGAACTCCCCGAGGAGCTTGTTGCTGTCCATTTCGCAATGGTATGTCGGGATTCCATTGGCAAGGTGGCAGTGTCACACCCAGGTTCAACCTGTCCCCTTGCCGGATGTGGCCGAGCGTGCTCCTCACCCTGCCCGACGTCCCCGTCCCCGTCCCCGTCCCCGTCCCCGTCCCCGTCCCCGTCCCCGTCCCCGTCCCGGAGCGGAGCGGGTCAGCGGCCCGGACCGCCGGGCGCGGCATCTGACGGCGTCATCTGACGGCGTCCAGGCGGGCGCGGTGCTCATCGTCGAGTTTGAGATCCAGGGCGCCCAGAGACTCCTCCAGCTGGGCGAGGGAGCTCACGCCGACGATGGGAACCGTCGTGACGTCACCGCCGATCAGCCAGGCCAGCACCACCTGGTTGACGGTCACGCCCAGCTCACTCGCGATCTCCCGCAGTACCGCGAGCCCGCGCGTGGTGCCCGGGTGGTCGTAGATCTCCTGGATCGGCCGGTCCTCGCGGGTGTAGGCGCCGAACATGAGCGTGTTGTACGCCCACAGGGTCAGGTCGGGCTCCGAACGCAGGTAGTCGAGCATGTCGTCCTGAACCAGGACGTGGCCCGCCTCCGGCAGCCGCACTCCGGGCCGGGGCCGCAGGTAGGTGTGGCGGAGCTGCACGTTGGTGTAGAGCGGCCAGCCGCCCGCGCGCGAGATGGCCCGGGCGCGCTCCAGGCGCCAGGCCGACATGTTGCTCGCGCCGATCTCACGGATCTTTCCCGCCCGCGCCAGTTCGGCGAAGGCGCCCAGCGTCTCCTCCAGGGGGACGGAACGGTCCTCGACGTGGGCCCAGTACACGTCGACGTGGTCGGTGCCCAGCCGCCTCAGGCTGCCCTCGGCCGCCGTGGCGATCGTCGTGGCGGACAGACCTTCGGCGGAGTTCAGGGTCCGGTCACCGGGAACGGTCGGCCGGGCGCCGCACTTGGTGCTCAGCACCATCCGGTCGCGGTTGCCCCGGGCGGCCAGCCAGCGGCCGATGGCCAGTTCGCTCTCGTCGCCGGTGGCGCCCTCGTTCCAGAACGGGTAGTTGTTCGCGGTGTCCAGCAGGGCGCCTCCGGCCTCGGCGAACCGGTCGAGGATCGCGAAACCGGCCTTGTCGTCGAGGGTCGTGCCGAACGGGATGGTGCCCAGGGCGAGGGGGATGTGTGTCATGGGAATCACCTTGCAACCTGGAGCTCACTCCAGGTCAAGCCAGATCGCACAAGAACATGCCCGGATTTATCCTGACTCGCCCGAGGGCGGATGAGCGTGAGCCGGCAGCCACCGCGACCCGGGCCATCCCCCGGTACGGCTGACGCCCTCCCCTGACCCTCGGAGCCCGCGAGGGCGGGAGGCGGCTGCCGCCTCGTCCCTCACCGCCTACGTCGAGACCGGTGGCACCAACCCGGGCGAACGATCCGTCACGGCGGCGATGCTGCCCAGCAGGGCCAGGGAATGCGCGGAGGGACTTCCGGGCTCCGCCTGAAAGGTGAGCAACTGCTGGCCCGGCGCGCTGGCGACGCTGAACGCCTCGCAGGTCAGGTCCAGGTCGCCGACCTCGGGGTGACGGAGACGCCTGACCTTGCAGGGAATGCCGACGTCGTGACGGGCCCAGATCCGGCGGAAGTCCGCGCTCTTGAGAGAGAGCTCACCGACCAGTTCGATCAGGTTGGGATCGTTGAGGTCCGCTCCCGCGACGGCACGCAGGTAGGCCACCTGCGCGCGGGAGATCTGCTCCCAGTCCCGGTAGTACTCGTGCGCGGCCGGATCCAGGAAGATCAGCCGGACCAGGTTGTCCGTGTACTCCAGCCCGCCGTGGAGAGCGGCGACCAACGGATTGGCCGCCAGTACGTCCAGCCAGCGGTTGCACGCGATCGCCGGGGTGCGCGGCCAGTTGTGCATCATCTGCCGCAGGTCCGGGTTGACCCGGTCCGCCCGGCCGACGGTACGCCACTGCCGTGGCCGCGGAAAGGCGAGCTCGTACAGATGCGTCGCGGCGGCGGGGCCAAGGTCGAGTGCCCGTACCAGCGAGCCGAGCACCTGATCTGACGGATGGCGTTCGCGTCCCTGTTCCAGGCGGACGTAGTAGTCGGTGCTGACCCCGGCCAGCATCGCCACCTCCTCCCGGCGCAGCCCCGGCATCCGGCGGGGACCGACGTCCACCAGCCCCACCTGCTCGGGAGAGGTGACTTCACGCCGAGCGCGCAGGAACTCCCCCAGAAGCTTGTCGCTGTCCATTTATGAACGGTATGTCGGAAATAGGGCGACAAGGTGGCCGTATCACTCCCAGGGTCGATCCTCGCCGCGAAGGCCTGCGGGGGGCTGAACGACCACATCGACCCGCTCGACAAAGCACAAGAACGATTCAGCGGTGATTGTTGACACGACTCCGCGTCCGATGCGTCAGTCGTAGTCGGTGCACGTCGCGTACCAGTCGCCGGTCACATGATCGAATGAGGACACACCGAGATCCTCCACACGCCCATCCGGAACGTGAGCGAATCCGCACTTGATGAACATTCCACCGGAATTGGCAAGACCAAGACGGGTGATCCCCTTCCAGCGCTGCGCCGTGTCGACGGTGAACAGGCCGACGCGCTTTTCTCCGAATGACAAACGCTCCTGTTCGGGAAGCGACCGCGCATAGCCGGTGAGAGCAGGCTCGGAGATCAGGAAAGCCGCCCGCATCGGAAGCCGAGAATTCACCAGGGCGAGTGTGAGTGCCCCGATGAGTGGCGTCGCGATGATCCATGGACTGCGCCTGTAGCCACTGCCCCGGGTCATGAGGAGCGAGATCCATATGAGGCCGGACAAGAGCCATACGGGGACGGCGAGGAAAGCCAGGAGATGGTTACCCCCGGGATGAGTCGCGGCGGAGAGCGTCAGGACGGCACCCACGGTGACGGGGCCGAGGAGGAGCGCCGCTCGCCGGCGCCGGCTTCTGTCGGGTGCCTGATGCTGGAGATCCGCGACTGAGGGGGTGTCCACGCGAAGGACCCTAGCCCGGCGAACAGGATGACGCCCGGGATTCTTGCCGCGCGGGCCGTCCACGCCGGAACGCGATTCCCCTTGTTCCCCGGCCTTACTGGTTTTCCCCGCCTCACTGGCACGCGAACGACATGCCCTGAACGCCCGACCCCGTACGGAGATCAACCCTCATCAGGCGGTCGTGAGGGTGGTACCGGCCTCGGCGCCGCATCACCGGCTTGAAGACAGCGCCTGTCGTGGGATCGACGGTGGACAGCGTGGGCCAGGGCGGGCAGGCTGATCACACGGCGATGAGGGAGAAATCATGAATTTCAATGCCGCGGGCGTGAGCGTGCTCTTCATGCTGATTGGCGCTCTCATTCAGTTCCTGGTCATCTATTTCGCCGTACGCCTGGCTCTGAAGCATGACCGCGAACGTTTCGAGCGCGGCCGGCCGCAGAGGTAACCCCGGACCGTCGATCGCCCTCACCACCCACCAGGGTCAACCATCGCAGGGCGACCGCGAGGGTGGCATAGGCGCGGCGACATCATGAAGGCGGCCAAGCCAGATCAGCAACTTGGAGCGCGACCATTCAGGGCGGTTCCATTTAAGCCGAAACCCTTCGGTGATCCTCCCGGAATGGCTGGTGCGGTGAACCGGACCCCATCAGGTCAGCCGGAGGTTCGCCACCACTTCATGACGCTAGGCCAGACGCTCTTCGTCCATACCCACCAGGCAAACCCCCCCAAGCTCAAGAGAAGCAGGCCGTACAGGTAAGACCACCAGCCATCCCCCTCGGAGAGGTGGCGGATGCCGTGATTGATCCAGAAGACGCCTGCGATAGGGAGGAGAATCTTTCCCCAGAACCACGCAAAATCAGACTGCTTGCTGGACGGTTCATCGGCAGCCATACCACCACTATAAAACTCTTTCCATCCTTCGCGATCTTCAGTCTGGGCTGGGACGATGCGTCTAACCGTCACGATGTCTCTAGTCAGTGTGACGCTCGGCAAGCGGGAGCTGCGGAGCGAAAAGTGAGCTCAACGATCAAAGGGCCAGGTCTCCGGATACCGGTTGACCTGACCCTTTGTTATGAGCCGACGAGGGGAATCGAACCCCTGACCTACAGTTTACAAGATTGCGGCGCGCGACCCTCTGAGCTGCTGAGTCCCAGGTCAGGGACAGTCCCGCCTTACCCGTGAATCCCCGTGATTCCCCCTTGCTCACCCTCCTGACGGGCACGCAACGGGCACGGCTGGAAGGGGTGTCACGACCCGCCGACCGGCCCTGTGGTGGCATGCTCCTACACTGCCTTGACGCGTAGATGTCACCGCTTGATGCCTAGACCTCACGTGAAACAAGCAAGACAATCGTCTTGTTGGCCAGGGGCGTGACCGTAGGGGGGTGGCGCCGTGGCTCGGGATCCGGAGACGCAGCTGGAAGTGCGGAGCTGGCGCCTGGACTCGCTGTGGGTCCTTCGTCTTGTGGGTGAGCTGGATGCCTGTACGGTCCCCAGCGTCTGGGTGAAGCTGGACAGGGTCTTGCTCACCTTCGAGGCGCTCACGTTGGTCGTGGATCTTACGCATGTGACCTTCATGGCCTCGGCGGGTGTGGGTGCCATGGTGGAGATCCAGGAAAAGGTCTTGGAACGTAGCGGGCGCTTGATGGTGGTCCTTCCTGCTGGGGGCTGTCCTCACCGCCTCTTTGAGCTGACCGGCATGATGGGTTATCTCGATGTTCGAGAAACCTTGGAAGGCGCTGTGCGTGCGCTGCGAGAGGGAGAGCTGTCTCCGGCTCCGGGGACCGTGGCCGGCGAAATGCCGTAGGTGCACGTAGAGGGGGAATCGAACCCCTGACCCACAGTTTGCAAGATCTCGCTACGCACTCCTTTGAGTTGCTGCTGCCCAGGTCGGCGACGGTCTTGTCCTGCCCGTGAGCCCCCGTGATTCCTTATTGTTCCCCGTGAGATCCGGCACGCCTGTGGCACGTGAATCGGGGTGTATCTGGGGGGGAGGGGTCGAGCCGCCTGAAGGCTGTTTGCCCCGCCTCCGTACCCGCAGTACGGAGGCGGGGGGTCACGGGGGAAGACGGGGCGGGTTACGGTGCCCTGAACCCCAAGGTGTAGGGGCTGGAGCCGTTGGAGGCGACCACTCGGTAGCGGTAGTAACCGGGGGTGCCGGTGTAGGTGATCTTCTCGTCGGAGCCCGCGCTCTCAGAGGTGGCGACGGTGGGCCAGGTCGAGCCGTTCCACTTCTGCAGATACAGGTCGAAGTCGACGCCCGCGTTGGCGTCCAGGCAGCCGGTATGAACGCCGCGGACGGTCGACTGGTAGTAGCGGTTGCTGGGCTGGTAGGCCGACTGACCCCTGGTCAGGGTGCCGGTGAAGGCGTTCGGGTAGCCGGTGCAGGCGCCCGGGACCGGCGGCGGGGGGGTGACCGGTGGTGTGGGGGTGCCCGTGGTGGTTTTCAGGGACAGCCCGTAGGCGGTGAGGATCTCACCGATCGGCTGGAAGTAGGTGGTGCCGCCCGAGCTGCAGTCGCCGGTGCCGCCGGAGGTGACGCCCTGGGCCTGGTCGATGGAGATGAAGGCGCCGCCCGAGTCGCCGGGCTCGGCGCAGACGTTGGTGCGGGTCAACTGGAGGACGGTGCCCTGGGGGTAGGTGACGCTGGCGTCGCGCTGCTGGATGACGCCGCAGTGAAAGTCGGTGGTGGAGCCGGACCGGCAGACCGAGGCACCCTCGATGGCCACCCTGTCGCCGGCGACGGGCAAGAGGCCACCCTCGCCGTTGTCCACCGACGACTTCGACGTCCAGTTGGTATTGACGGCAATCCAGGAGTAGTCGCTGCCGGGGAAGACCGATCCCTGGAAGACGCCCTGGGCGATCCGGTTGAAGCCGGTGGTGGTGGCACCGGTCTTGCCGCAGTGGCCGGCGCTGACGAAACCGTTCTGGGCGCCCTTGGTCACGGGAAAACCGATCGAGCAGCGGCTGGTGGTGCCGATGTAGTAGGCGGTGCCGCCCACCAGGTCATACAAGGGCTGGGGGACCTCGGTGGAGGGCAGCACGATCACCGCCTCGGTGTCCACGCCGGCGCTGTCGACGACGTTTTCGGCCTCGTCGGGTTTCGGGGCCAGGACGACCACCTTGTTGCGCTTGACGTCGACGTAGCGCGCGCTCGACACCAGCGGATTCGCGGGCAGAGTCTGATCGAGCTTCTGCTTGATCGTGGCCAGTTCCGCCAGCGACCTGGTGACGACCTCGGCCTGGGCGCCCGCGGCGAGGATCAGGGGAATGTCGGCGGCGCTGGTGGTGGCCACCACCAGCGCTTGTGCGCTGTTTCCGCGCAGCCAGGCACCGCCGAAGCGGGGGCCGAGCGCCTTGCGGATCCGCGTCTCGACCGGCACCAGGCGGGCCTCGTTGATCAGGCGGGCCTCGGCCTGTGCCTTGCTGAGATTCAGGTCGCGCTGGAGCGCCTCCACCATGCCCGGCGGCGGTTTCAGCGCGGCCGGAGCGGCCGCGGCGACCGGGGGGCCCGCTGCCCGGCGTTCGGCGCCGGCCGGAACCGCGACCAGGGTAAGTGCGGTGATCGACAGAACGCATCCCGTTGTAACGACATGTCTTCGGGGCATGGGGTCTCTCCTCGGCCTCGGCTTTCACAGCATGAGGGGGGAGATCACCCCGTATCGCAGGTTGATCATGCGATGTGGGCAACGCCACCCTAATTCAGCCGTTGCCGTTCAGGGCCGCAAAAGCCGCGCGCCACGCGGGCGGCAATTTCCCGTTGAGCCGTTGGCGCGCTCGACGAAGAACAGAGGTGTCTATCAAACGAGGTCAACTCCACACGACCAGCACGTCCCCGATCCTTTGCTCTGGTGAACGGTGGGCCGTTGAAGCACTCTGGGTTCCGCCGGACATGGCACCGGACCCGTACGGCTGTCGGCCTCCCCAGCCTCCACTTCCATGACCTCCGCCACATCGGCAACACCCTGGCGGCCTCCAGTGGGGCGAGCCTCAAAGAGTTGATGTCCCGCATGGGGCACTCCTCCACGCGAGCGGCGCTGATCTACCAGCACGCCAGTCAGGACCGGGACAAGGCCATCGCTCGGGTGCTCGGGCAGGCATTCAAGAAGGCACAGGCAGGAGGGCACAAGAAGCCATCGGGCACGCAACGGGCACGGAAGATCATAAAATTTCAGTGAACAGCAAAAGGCCAGGTCACCGGATATTGGTTGACCTGGCCTTTTGTATGCGAGCCGACGAGGGGAATCGAACCCCTGACCTACAGTTTACAAGACTGTTGCTCTGCCGATTGAGCTACGTCGGCACTGCCGCCAGACGAGTGTAGTCGGCTCGCACCCCGCACGTCACCGCGACAGGGTTGCGAACCGGAAAAGCTAGCGGCGGCGGTGGCGAGCCACCTCGTAGAGGGCGATGCCCGCGGCGACACCCGCGTTGAGCGACTCGGCCGCGGCGTGCATGGGGATGCGGACGATCAGGTCGCAGGACTCTCGGATCAGGCGGGACAGGCCCTTGCCCTCCGAGCCCACGACGACGACCAGCGGGCCGTCGAGGAGATCGCTGTCGCCGATGTCCACCGTGCCCTCGCCGTCCAGGCCGATCACGAACAGACCGGCCTCACGGTATTCGCGCAGTGCGGCGGTGAGGTTGGCCGCACGGGCGACCGTCATGTTGGCCAGCGTGCCGGCCGAGGTCTTCCAGGCGCCTCCCGTCACGCCGGCGGAGCGGCGGGAGGGGATGACCATACCGTGGGCGCCGAAGGCGGTGGCCGAGCGGGCGATGGCACCGAGGTTGCGTGAGTCGGTCACGCTGTCGAGGGCGACGATCAGAGGCGCCTCACCGGCGTCCTGGGCGATGCGGACCAGGTCCTCGGGGTGGGCGTAGTCGTACGCCGGGATCTGCAGGGCCACACCCTGGTGGACCGCGCCCTCGGTGAGGCGGTCGAGCTTCTCCCTGCCGACCTCCAGCATGGCGATGCCGTTGTTGGCGGCGATCCGGATCGACTCCTTGACCCGGTCGTCGTTGTCGATGCGCATGGCGACGTAGAGCGTGCTCGCGGGCACGCCCGCCCTGAGCGCCTCGACGACGGGGTTACGGCCGCCGATGTACTCCGGCGCGTCGTCACTCCGCCTCGTGCGGACCTGGGGACGCGAGGAGGCCGAGGCGCGAGGGGAAGAGGGTCTGCCGCCCTTCTCCTCGCGCTCGATCCGCTCGGTGCGCGCCTTGTCCTTGTGCCAGTGCCGCATGTGCGCCGGCGGGGTAGCCCCCTTGCCTTCAAGACCACGGCGGACGTTGCCGCCGGTGCCCTTGATCGGATTCTTCTTCTTCGCGGGTCGCCCGGACCCCTTGTTACCCCCACCAGCCATGCTGTCTAGGGTACGGCCTGCTTTTACCGCGACAGTTCCCAACGAGGACCTTGGGGGGTGTCCTCCACGTGGATCCCGGCATCGGCAAGCTGGTCACGGATGCTGTCCGCCGCCGCGAAGTCCTTTCGCGCCCGGGCCGCCTGCCGCTGTTCCAGAGCCACGGCGACCAGCGAGTCGACGGTCGCGCGCATGCCGAGGTCGCCGCCCGATGAGCGCCACTGCTCCGAGCGCGGGTCGAGACCGAGCACGTCGAGCATGTTCTGGGTCTCGGCCAGCAACCTGGCGACCTGCTCCTTGTTGCCCTGGGACAGGGCGACGTTGCCCTCGCGGACCACCTCGTGCACCACGGCGAGCGCCTGCGAGGTGGCCAGGTCGTCGTCGAGCGCGTCGGTGAACGCCTGGGGCAGCGGCGCGTGCGCGTCGACGTCGTGGATGACCTCGGCGGCCCTGGTGACGAAGCCCTCGATGCGCTGGTAGGCCGTCGCGGCCTCGAACAGCGCCTCCTCCGAGTATTCGATCGGGGACCGGTAGTGCGGGGCGGCCAGGTAGTAGCGGAGCTCGACCGGGCGGACCTTCTTGATGACCTCCGGGACCAGCAGGGAGTTGCCGAGCGACTTGCTCATCTTCTCCGCGCCGATCTTGAGCATGCCGTTGTGCATCCAGTAGCGCGCGAAGCCGTCACCGGCCGCCTGGGACTGGGTCAGCTCGTTCTCGTGGTGCGGGAAGATCAGGTCGACGCCGCCGCCGTGGATGTCGAAGGTCGGCCCGAGGTATTTCGTCGCCATGGCGGAGCACTCCAGGTGCCAGCCGGGACGGCCGCGGCCCCACGGGGTCGGCCAGGTCGGCTCGCCCGGCTTCTCGCCCTTCCAGAGCGCGAAGTCGCGCGGATCCCGCTTGCAGTCGGTCTCGGTGTCACCCGCGGCTCGCATGTTCTCGAGCTTCTGGTTGGACAGCGAGCCGTACCGGTCCGCGTAGGACATGACGTCGAAGTAGACGTCCCCCTCGGCGGCGTAGGCGTGACCGGCTGCGATCAGCCGCTCCATCAGCTCGATCATCTCGGGCACGTGGCCGGTGGCTCGCGGCTCGACCGTCGGGGGGAGGCAGCCGAGCACCTCGTAGGCCCAGGTGAAGGCGCGCTGGTTGCGCTCGGCGATGACGAACCACGGCACGCCCTCGGCCGCCGCGACCCTGATGATCTTGTCGTCGATGTCAGTGACGTTCCGGACGAAGGTGACCTCGTAGCCAGACCGGGTCATCCAGCGCCGGAGCACGTCAAAGTTGACGCCGGAGCGGATATGCCCGATATGCGGCGGGGCCTGCACGGTGGCACCACACAGGTAGATCGAGGCCAGGCCGGGTTCGACCGGAACGAATTCGCGGACCGTACGTACGCTGGTGTCGTATAGGTGCAGACTCACGAGGCCAAGGCTAATGCCTCACCTCGCCTCACAAGCCGGGTTGCGCGACGTTGAAGCCTCCTTGCAGAGTCTTTTGTGGACATTAAGTGGCGAATGCCAGTCATACCCGCTTAAAGAACAACCTTGTAGGCATACTCCCCCCAGAAATGACATGTCCGGTCGATCACCGCACGCGTACCGCCGGCAGCCGCGTCTCCGGACGCACCCCCTCGGGACGGCACACCCTCTCTCCGGACACACCCCTCGGGACGGCGCACACCCTCTCCGGACGCACCCCCTCGGGACGGCACACCCTCTCTCCGGACGCACCCGGTCTCTCCGGACACCCCCTCGGACGGCTCCGCTGCCCGTCCCCGGGCGGGCCCCTCTCCCCCGGCTGATTTCCGTCGATCACTCCACGTGCTGATTCTGTAGGCTCGTGGTCGCCATGGACGTGAAATCTCCCGCGGCGGCAGACGTGATCTCCCGCCCGTCCTCAACCCTGTCCGCACCCGCCGAACCGAGCCGAGTGACCGTTGCCCTGCGCCGCGCCGGGATCGCCGTCGCCGGAGTCGGCGTAGCCGCCCTCACCGCCGCCGCCTGCGTGCTCTCCTTCGAGGACCTGCGCACCCTCGCCGTCATCGGCGAGGCCCGCCCCGACCTCGCCTACCTCTACCCGGCGGCCTTCGACGCGCTGGTCGTCATCGCGATGATCAGCGTGCTCCTGCTGAGGGGCGGGTGGTGGCCGGTCCGCCTGCAGGCAGGCGCGATCCTGACGCTGCTGTTCGCCGCCGCCGCCACCGCCGAGGTGACGACGGCCATGCGGACCACGACGGCGGTGGACGTACGGCAGGCGGCCATCGTGGTCGCCGTCTCCCCCTGGGTGATCCTGGTCGTGGCCCTGTGGCTCTGGCTCCTGCTGATCAAGCATGCCGCCGCACGGCGCACCGCCGTCGACGAGGCGCTGCCCGACCATGAGCGCGACATCGTCCCGTTCCCCGACACGAACCGGCCGACCGCGGAATACCCGGCCCAGCCGGAATGGAGGGACCGCCCGAGCCGCCCGGACCGGCAGGTCCATCCGGACCCGCTACAGCACGGACGACCGGCGCAGCCGGTCCGGCACGAGGAGCCGCTCCAGCGCGAGGAGCCGGTACGGCGAGACCGGGACGACCCGGCCGTCCGGCCCGACCGTCAGGCCTCGTCGACCCGTCCCGGCCAGCTGGTCCACCATCCCGCGGCCGAGATCATGCTCGACCCGCAGGCCGCCCCTCCGATGGAGTCCGCACCGCATCACGATCTTCCCGCGAGCGTCCCTGTCGTCGGCCCCACCCCCGCCCCGGAGACCCCCGAGGTCACCGAGATCCCCGCGGTCCCGCCGCCGGCCAAACCCATGCGCTGGGGTGACCTGGTACGGCCCCGCCAGGGCGACATGCTCGTCCACCCGCCCCGCCCCGCGCCGGAGGCCGTACAGGAGCGGCAGGAGGAGGCCAGGCCCGGCGGCAGGGTCAGCGAGCGCGTAAGAACCTGGGACGCCGACATCGACTCCCCCGAGGAGGAGCCGGAGCGGGAGCGGGCGGCCGAGGAGAGCGAGGTCGGCGACCGGGACGCCGACACGCAGCCCATCCGCACGATGAGCGGTCAGGCGACGGATCGCACGGCGGCCGATCGGGCGGCCGATCGCACGGCGGACGAGACGGCCGGCGACACGGCCGGCGAATCGTCCCCGGATCTCGCCCACGGTGCCGAGGCCGCGGATCCAGGGGAGGGTCTGGAGTCCGGATCACGAGAGAAGGACACCGTGGCCCCGCCGTCCGGACGGATGCGCAGCACTCCGGTTCCTCCGGGCGAATGAGAATCCGCCCCTGTCCCGGCGTCCCGGCCTGATCGGGAGGAACCGCGGCGCCCTGGAGAGGGGCGGCGACGGGGACGCCGGGACTTCCCACGTGGGGGACCGGCCCGCAGCTATTCGCTCACACGTGGTGAGCGGCGCCCCGCTGCGGACCGGCGATTGCTCACCTCCGGGCCCGTTTCAGGATTGGCCGTTCCAGGCCGGTTCGAGGAGTGTTCCGAACCGGCCTGGAACGGCCGAGACCCGCTCGGTGCAGACGGGACCGAGCGGGTCTCCCTGGAGAAGCGGTGACATCGTGCGTGTCACTGCGGGCGCCTCCGGACCGGAGGGTGTCCAGTTAGGCCTCGATGAGGTGACCGGGATGGTCCATCCCGTTGTCAGACTCTGGACCGCTTCAGGCCGGCGACCAGGCCGACACCGACGACGGCCAGGACGACCTGCATGACGAGTTCGATCCAGTCGATGCCGTTCGTGGTCGCCACGCCGAGGACCTGCGCGAGGGCGGTTCCGATGAGCGCGGCGACGATGCCGACGACGATGGTCAGGATCCAGCCGATCGGCTGCTTACCGGGAAGCAGCAGCCGCCCGAGGGCGCCGATGACAGCGCCGATGACGATGGCCCCAAGGATGGACGCGATAGTCATTACAACCTCCCAGTGAGCGTGATCCCTTCACTCTCACAAGAAGGTGGATACCCCCCAGGTCAAGGTTATTCCTGGCGATGTAAAAATCCCTGATCAGCGGGCCTTCCTCGCCCCCATCTGGACCACGAGCAACACGCCGAGCACCGCGAGCGCCAACTGGAGAATGTGCTCCCACCAGTCGATCCCCCGCGTATTGGCGAAACCGAGCGCGCTCGCGATGAGAGTGCCGATGAGCGCCGCGACGATGCCGACGACGAGTGTCAGACCCCAGCTGAAATTCTGCCGCCCGGGAACGATGAGCCGCGCCAGCGCTCCGATGATGGCCCCGATGATGATCGCCGAAACGATCGATCCAATCATGTCCAGCTCCCCCTGTTACGAGACATGGTCAATAGGGGGCTACCCAGGACATTCATAGATCATCCGTAAAAAGGGGGTGGCCCGCACCGCGCCAGGAAACGGGCCACCGCCCCGGATGTGTCGACGGGCATTCCGCACCGCCCGCCGGAGCGTTTTCACGCTCCGTATTAAAAGACGTCTGGCCCCGGGTTCAGGTTCACCACGATCGCGGTCGCGACGGCCGCCACACCTTCGCCACGCCCGGTGAGACCCAGTCCGTCGGTCGTGGTGGCGATGACGCTCACCGGAGCGCCCACGGCGGCGCTGAGCGCCTTCTCGGCCTCCGCCCGGCGGGGGGCCACCTTGGGCCGGTTGCCGATCACCTGGATGGCGACGTTGCCGATCTCGAAGCCCGCGGCGCGCACCTTGCGGGCGGCCTCCCGCAGCAGGGTGACGCCGGAGGCCCCTGCCCAGCGGGGATCGGAGGTGCCGAACAGCCCGCCCAGGTCACCGAGACCCGACGCGGACAGCAGCGCGTCACAGGCGGCGTGAGCGGCCGCGTCACCGTCGGAGTGACCGTCCAGGCCGGTTTCGCCCGGCCAGTGAAGACCCGCGAGATGCAGCTCGCGTCCGGATGCAAACGGGTGGACGTCGACTCCGACGCCCACCCGTGGAAATGTCGTGTTCAGGAGTTGAGAACCTCATCCAGCAAAGCCTCGGCCTTGTCCTCGTTTGTCTTCTCCGCGAGCGCGAGCTCGCTGACGAGGATCTGCCGTGCCTTGGCCAACATGCGCTTCTCTCCTGCGGAGAGTCCGCGTTCCCTGTCTCGTCGCCATAGGTCGCGAACGACCTCGGCCACCTTGTTGACGTCACCGGACGCCAACTTCTCAAGGTTGGCCTTATAGCGGCGGGACCAGTTCGTAGGCTCTTCGGTGTGAGGCATGCGAAGCACGTCGAAAACGCGCTCAAGGCCCTCTTGTCCGACGACATCGCGAACACCGACGAGTTCGGCGTTGTCTGCCGGCACCTGGACGGTAAGGTCGCCCTTGTCGACCTTAAGAACCAGGTAGGTCCTTTCCTCACCTTTGATGGTTCGGGTCGTGATCGCCTCGATCCGAGCAGCCCCGTGGTGGGGGTAGACGACAGTGTCGCCGACCTGGAAAGTCATGTGACAAGTACCCCTTCCGCTGTACTCAAGAGTACCACGTATCCACAGCCTCCCGGAACAGTGAAATCACCATAACTGCAGGTCAAAGCCGCATCTTATGGCTTGACAAGCGCTCAACAGTATGAATCAAGGGGCTAAAAAGCACCTATGACCTGCATTCCCCGCCTTCCGGCGATCAGGTGGGCCACCGCAAAACCCGGGAATCCTGACGGATAGGGTTGCCCTTGCCCTACCTCATGTGTGACAAGGAGAACTCGCACCGTGACCCGCAACAGCCGTCACCGGGTGATCGCCGCCGCCGCGTTCCTCGCAGCCGCCCCGGCCTTGGCCGGCTGCGGTGCCGGATTCGACGCGATCACCAACCACCCTTACGCCCCGACCGAGGCCCTGGCGACGGAGGCGAAGGGAATCAGCATCTCCCAGGCCTTCTTCCTGGGCCCCGACTCCGGCACGACGATCCCCGCAGGTGCGGCGACGCCGCTCTACCTGTCCATGGTGAACACCAACCAGGCCCCCGACACGCTCGTCGGCATCGGCGTCGACCCCGCCCTGGGCACCGCGAAGGTGAGCGCCCCGGTCACGCTCCCCGTCCAGACCCGGGTGGGCGTCGGCAAGCCCACTCCCACGATCCTGATCGAGGGGCTGAAGAAGCCGCTCTCGGGCGGCGAGAGCATCCAGGTGCAGCTGCAGTTCGCCAACGCGGGGCTCATCCCCCTCACGATTCCGGTCATCACCCGCAGCCGCGAGTTCACCAGCCTCCCGCAGGCTCCGGGCGTCAGCGCGACCCCCACTCCGACGCCCACCTCCACTCCCACCCCCTCCACCTCTGCCTCCACCGACTCCACGGAGGACGTGGGGCACTCCACGGACGGGTGAGGTCCGTACGGGGGGCCGGGAGCGCCGAGCACGGCCGCTGAGCGCGCCGGGACGAGCGTGAACGCCCCAGGATACGAACGCCGAAGTCGGCGGCTCTTCTCCAAGAGCCGCCGACTCTGTTTCGCCTGAGGCGCATCGTGGGTCGCCAGAACCAGGACCGGCGACCGTGGACAGCCGGAGACGCACCGTGGGTCGCCGGAGGACATCGTGAATCGCCGGGGCCGCCGACCGTGGACGGCCAAGGGCCTCACGGCCCCTGAGACCGCCTCACGCCACGGGACGGGACCGCTCGGAGGCGGCACGCCACGAGACCGGAGCCCGAGGGACGGCAGGCCTCAGGGCCGGATCGCCTGAGGCCTCGGCCCGGAGCCGCCGTGAGCCTCAGACCTCGGCGGGGTCGAACTTGTAGCCCAGACCTCGGACGGTCAGGATGCAGCGAGGGTTGGAGGGATCGGCCTCGACCTTGGCGCGCAGCCGCTTGACGTGGACGTCCAGGGTCTTGGTGTCGCCCACGTAGTCGGCGCCCCAGACCCGGTCGATGAGCTGGCCCCGGGTGAGCACCCGGCCGGCGTTGCGCAGCAACACCTCCAGCAGCTCGAACTCCTTGAGCGGGAGCTGTACCTGCTCACCGCGGACGGCGACGATGTGCCGGTCGACGTCCATCCGGACCGGTCCCGCGGCCAGCACGGCCGTCTCCAGCTCCTCCACGTCACCCTGGCGGCGCAGCACCGCGCGGATGCGGGCCACCAGCTCTCTGGAGGAGAAGGGTTTGGTCACGTAGTCGTCGGCGCCGAGCTCCAGCCCGACGACCTTGTCGATCTCGCTGTCCTTGGCGGTCAGCATGATGACCGGCACGTTCGAGCGCTGGCGGAGCGAGCGGCACACCTCGGTGCCGGGCAGGCCGGGAAGCATCAGGTCGAGCAGCACCAGGTCGGCGCCGTTGCGGTCGAAGGTTTCCAGCGCCTCGGGGCCGGTGGCGGCCACCACGACCTCGAAGCCCTCCTTGCGCAGCATGTATGACAGGGCGTCGGAGAACGACTCTTCGTCCTCGACAACAAGCACGCGAGTCACTGCGCGGCCTCCAGGGGAATCGTAGTGGTGCCGGGTGCGGCTACCGCCATGCCGCCGAAGGCGGGCATGCGGAGGGTGAAGGTGGAGCCTGAGCCTTCCTTGCTCCACACCGTGACCGCGCCGTTGTGGGCGGCGGCCACGTGTTTGACGATGGCCAGGCCGAGGCCCGTGCCACCGGTCGCGCGTGAGCGGGCTGCGTCCACGCGGAAGAACCGTTCGAAGATCCGCTCTTGAGCGCTCTCGGGGATGCCGATCCCCTGGTCGCTCACGCTGATCTCGACCGATTCGGTGTGAGCGCCCGCCGCGCGCGCGCTGACCACGACCCGGGTGTGCTCGGGACTGTAGGCGACGGCGTTGTCGATGAGGTTTCGCAGCGCGGTGACGAGGAGTTCGTCGTCACCCCAGATCTGCAGGCCCTCGACACCCCCCGCGACCAGGGTGATGTCCTTGGCCGCCGCGGTGGTGTTGCAGCGGTCGATGGCCTCGTGCACCACCTCGTCGATCGGGACCGGGCCCGGGGTGGGGATGGGTTCGGCTCCCTGGATCCGGGAGAGGGTGATGAGGTCCTGGACGAGGTAGGTGAGTCGTGCGGCCTCGTGCTGCATACGCCCGGCGAACCGGGTGACCGCCTCGGGGTCGTCGGCGGCGTCCTGGATGGTCTCCGCCAGGAGGGACAGGGCGCCCACCGGCGTCTTGAGCTCGTGGCTCACGTTGGCCACGAAGTCGCGGCGGACCGCCTCGACGCGACGGTGCTCGGTCTGGTCCTCGGCGAGCACGAGCACCTGGCCGTAGGAGCCCAGCGGCGCGACCCGTACCGCGAAGTTGGTTGATTCCTGGCCGAACTTGTGTCCGGCCACCTCGATCTCGCTCTCGCGGATCTCGCCGTCCCTGCGCACCTGCCTGGCCATCGCGAGCAGCTCCGCCGCCATCAGGTGGTCGCCCTTGACCAGGCCGAACACGCGTGCGGCCGAACTGGCCCGCAGCACCCGGTCTCCCTTGTCGAGCACCACCGCCGAGGACGGCAGCACGGCCAGCACCGAGGCGACGCCTTGGGGCAGCGCGTCGGGCTCGACATCGTCTGTCGGTGTCATGACCTGCCTCTGTCCCACGCTCTGGCGGACGACCATCACGGCCAGTGCTCCCACGACAAAACCGGCCAGTGCGGCCAGGCTCGCCATCAGTTCACTCACGTGGTCCTCCTGTAGGCTTCACGCCCTCGATGGTAGGTGGGTGTTTTCGGTTTCGGGGCAGCTCAGGGGGCATGACCACGGGCTTTCCCATAAAGTTCACTTTATGGTCGAGGTTCGTTCATTGTTTCGCACATACGGTGGCTTTCATGCGCGATGCCTATCACGACGAACTTGATGCCCTCACCGACCAACTGGTTGAGATGACCCGCCTCGTCAGGTCGGCGATCTCAAGGGCCACCACCGCCCTTCTGGACGCCGATCTCCACCTCGCCGAAAGCGTCATCTCCCAGGACGAGGAGGTCAACAGGATCTTCGCGGAGATCGAGGCGTCGATCTTCGAACTGATGGCCAGGCAGCAGCCTGTGGCGGTCGACCTCCGGATGGTCATCGCCGCCCTGCGCATGGGCACCGACCTTGAGCGCATGGGCGACCTGGCCGAGCACGTGGCGAAGGTGGCCAGGCTGCGCCACCCCGAGTCGGCGATCCCGCCGGAGATCCGCTCCACCATCCTGGAGATGGGCCAGATCGCCGAGCGTCTCATCACCAAGACCGGTAGCTGCATCGCCTCGCGCGACGTGGACACGGCCATGGAGCTGGAGGCGGACGACGACGCGATGGACAAGCTGCACCGCAAGCTGTTCAAGGTCCTGATGGCCAAGGACTGGAAGTACGGTGTCGAGCCGGCCATCGACGTGACGCTGATCGGCCGCTACTACGAGCGTTACGCCGACCACGCGGTCCGCGTCGCCCACGACGTGGTCTACCTGGTGACGGGCTCCCGGCCGCAGGACGTCACCACCGTTTAGTCCCCGGTCCTTCCGCATCGGCGAAGGAGAAGGGCCCGCCCTCGGCGGGCCCTTCTCCTTTTGTTCTCCGGTTGCTCGTCCGCCTACCCGGCCGGGGACCTACTTGCCCTGGTTGGCCACGGCCTCGATGGCGGCCTCCGCGGCGGCGGGGTCGAGGTAGCGGCCGCCCTTGACGGTCGGGTGGAAGTCGCCGTCCAGCTCGTACCGGAGCGGGATGCCCGTGGGGATGTTGAGCCCGGCGATCTCGTCGTCGCCGATGCCGTCCAGGTGCTTGACCAGGGCCCGGAGCGAGTTGCCGTGCGCGACGACCAGGACGGTCCTGCCCTCGGCGAGCTCCGGCACGATCCGGTCGTACCAGTAGGGCAGCATGCGCGCGACGACGTCCTTGAGGCACTCGGTCCTCGGCATCAGCTCGCTCGGCAGCAGCGCGTACCGGGCGTCGCCGACCTGGGAGAACTCGTCGCCGTCGGCGATCGGGGGCGGCGGGACGTCGTAGGAACGGCGCCAGAGCATGAACTGCTCGTCGCCGAACTCGGCGCGCGTCTGCGCCTTGTCCTTGCCCTGGAGCGCGCCGTAGTGACGCTCGTTGAGCCGCCAGGACCGCGAGACCGGCAGCCAGAGCAGATCGGCGGCGCCCAGTGCGAGATTGGCGGTCTGGATCGCCCGGGTCATCACGGAGGTGTGGACCGAGTCGGGTCGCACCCCGGCGTCGACGAGCAGCCGTCCGCCGCGCCGCGCCTCCTCCTCGCCCTTGGCCGAGAGCCCCACGTCCACCCACCCGGTGAACAGGCCCTTGGCGTTCCATTCGCTCTCACCGTGCCGCAACAGCACCAAAGTCGACATGAAAGCAAGCTAGCTTAACCAACGGCCGTTCAGCGCTCGGGGTCGGCGAATCGGGCGAACGCCTGGAGGTTGGCGAGCGACTCCCCGCGCTTGGCCCGCCACTCCCACTCCCGCCGGATCGAGGAGGCGAAGCCCAGCTCCAGGGCGCGGTCGAACCCCTCGTCCGAATAGGTGAGGACGCACCCGAGAAGCCGGTCGATCTCCTCGTCGGAGATCGCCGCGAGGGGGATCCGGCCCACGAGATAGACGTCGCCGATCGGGTCGAGGGCGAAGTGCACGCCGTACATGGAGCCGTTCTTGGTGAGCAGCCAGCGGTAGAACTCCACGTGGTTCTCGTCGGGCTGGCGGCAGAAGAACGCCTCCACGTGCAGGACCTGGTCCCCGACGATCAGCCAGGTCATGGTCGCGAGTTTGTGCTGGCCGGGCAGCTTCACCAGGAAGGCCCCCGGCCGGGGCTGCTCGAAGGAGACCTCGGCGCTCTTCAGCGCCGACTCGATCGCTTCACTCATGGGACCCCGACTCTCGACACCGGTGAACCGGCTCCTCATGGACAGGCTCTCGATCGCCTCCGCGGACCGGCTCCCGATCGCCTCACGCATGATCCCAGCTTACGATCCGGCCGCGACCGGGACACGCCTCATGAGTTGATCGTGAGCGGAACGCGGTGCAGGTTCGCCATCGCCCCGGCGTAGACGTCGGCGAGCCGGGCCGCGGTGGCCGACCAGCCGAAGGCCGCGGCGTGGGCCACCGCCCCCGCCGCCAGCGCCTCCCGCCAGACGGGCCGATGGAGGAACTTGGTGAGCACCTGCGCCCAGTCGTGTGGGTCGTGCCCCTCGACGAGCACACCGGACACACCGTCGCGTACGGCGGTGCGCAGCCCGCCCACGGACGCCGCGGCGACCGGGGTGCCGCAGGCCTGTGACTCCAGCGCGACCAGGCCGAACGACTCGCTGTGCGAGGGGACGACGGTCACGTCGGCGGCGCGGTACCAGTCGGCCAGTTCGTACTGGGGCGCCGGGGGGACGATCCTGACCACGTCCGAGATGCCCAGTGAGGCGGCCACGTCGGTGAGGTAGGAGGGCCGGGCCAGGCCGTTGCCGCTGGGGCCGCCGACGCAGGCGACGACGAGCCTCGACCTGAGCGAGGGATCGTCGATGAGCATCCGGGCCGCGGCGCGCAGCAGCACGTCCGGGGCCTTCAACGGCTGCACGCGGCCGACGAACAGCAGCACGTGGGCGTCCTGGGGCAGGCCGAGCCGGTGACGGGCCGCCCCCTTGGAGGCGGGCTGGAAGACCCTGAGGCTCACCCCGGGGGTGACGACCTCGACCCGGCCGGGGGCGGCGCCGTACAGGTCGACGAGTTCCTGGGCCTCGGTCGGGGTGTTGGCCACCAGCCGGTCGGCGACCTCCACGACCTGCTGCTCGCCCAGCACGCGGGCGGTCGGCTCGGGCCTGTCGTCGTCGGCGAGGAGGAGGTTCTTCACCTTGGCCATGGTGTGCATGGTGTGCACCAGCGGCACGCCCCAGCGCTCCTTGGCCAGCCAGCCCACCTGGCCGGACAGCCAGTAGTGAGAGTGGATCACGTCATACCGGCCCGGCTCGTACATGGCCTCGGTGCGCAGCACGCCCGAGAGGAAAGCGCAGAGCTGACCGGGCAGATCGCCCTTGTCGAGCTCCTCGTAGGGTCCGGCGGTGACGTGGCGGACCCAGACACCGGGAACGATCTCGGCGACCGGCGGCAGGTCACGTGCGGTCTGCCGGGTGAAGATCTCGATTTCCATCCCGAGCTCGGCCAGACGCTTGGCCACCTCGACGACATAGACGTTCATGCCGCCCGCGTCCCCTGTCCCGGGTTGATCCAGGGGGGACGTGTGCATGCTGATCGTCGCGACTCGGCTGACCCGCCGTCGCCTCACCGACACCACCTCCAAACGGGCTACAACCACCCATTTGTTCGCAACATTCCCGTCATGTGAGCGCCATGGGCCTGATACCTCCCACTCCTGGCAGGATTGGGTGCCATGAACAGGACAGCTGTGGTTACAGGGGCCAGCAGTGGCATCGGGGAGGCGACGGCGCGCCGTCTGGCGGCCGAGGGCTTCGACGTGGTGGCCGCGGCACGGCGCCGGGACCGGCTGGACCGGCTGGCCGCCGAGGTGCCCGGCATCCGCGCGGCGACCCTGGACGTGACCTCCCAGGAGTCGGTGGACGAGTTCGCCGCCTCGCTGGACCGGTGCGACGTGCTGGTCAACAACGCCGGCGGCGCGGTCGGCCTGGAACCGGTGGCGAGCGGCGACACGGCCGACTGGCAGCAGATGTACGACGTCAACGTGCTCGGCACGTTGCGGGTGACCCAGGCGCTGCTGCCCCGTCTCATCGACTCGGGGGACGGGGTGCTGCTGATGCTGACCTCGGTGGCCGGGCTGGTCTCCTACGAGGGCGGCGGCGGCTACAACGCGGCCAAGCACGCCCAGACCTCGATGACCGAGGTGCTCAGGCTGGAGCTGGTCGGCAAGCCGATCCGGATCGTCGAGGTCGCCCCCGGCATGGTCCACACCGAGGAGTTCTCCCTGAACCGCTTCCGCGGCGACTCCGCTGCCGCCGACCGGGTCTACCAGGGCGTTCCCGACCCGCTCTCCGCCGACGACGTGGCCGACGCCATCTCCTGGTGCGTGACCCGCCCGGCTCACGTGAACATCGACCGCCTGGTCATCCGCCCCCGCGCCCAGGCCGCGCAGTACAAGATCCACCGCGTCTGACCGTGCCGAAGCCGATCGGGGAGATCACCAGGGGGACGACGGGGCACAACCGGCTACGGCGAGCCGACCGGTGGATCGCGGGCGTCCACGGCCGCCTCCTGCGTGGCGCGGACCGCCCGCTGGTGGTCGACCTCGGCTACGGCGCCTCGCACACCACGACGCTGGAGATGTTCCTGCGGCTGCGCGGCGTCTGCCCGTCGGTCGAGGTCGTCGGCATCGAGATCGACCCGGCCAGGGTGGCCGCGGCCAAGCCGTACGAACGCCCGGGGCTGTCCTTCGCCCTGGGCGGTTTCGAGCTGCCGGTGGACCGGCCCCCGCTGGTGATCAGGGCGTTCAACGTGCTCAGGCAGTACGGCGAGGCCGAGGCGTGGGGGTACTGGGCGATGCTCAGGGAGCGGGTCGCCGAGGACGGGGTGATCGTCGAGGGCACCTGCTCGGAGGTGGGCCACCGCGCGGTCTGGGCCACGCTGGACCGCTCAGGCCCTCGCACCCTCACCCTCTCCGCCCGGTTCGACGGCTTCGACCGCCCGTCCGACCTCGCGGAACGCCTGCCCAAAACGTTGATCCACCGCAACGTCCCCGGTGAGCCCATCCACGCCTTCCTGCGCGACTTCGACCACGCCTGGGCGGTCAACGCCCCCCTCGGCTCGTACGGCTCACGCCAGCGCTGGATCGCCTCCGCGAAGACGCTCGCCGGGACCTGGCCCGTGGCGGGCCATCCCCCCTACGGCGGCCGGGCCCGGTGGCGGCTCGGCGAGCTCACCCTCCCGTGGACCGCCGTCTCCCCCAGGTGATCCGGGGCTCCTCCCGGCCTCCGCCCTTTCGGAACGCCCGGATAAAATGCCCCGCATGTCCGAACTTCGCTTCGTGGTGAACCCTGAACTCACCACTGAGCTGATCGACGAACTCATCGGCTGTTGGGTCGACGTGACCAACGCGGGTGGAGCCGTGGGGTTCGTGCCCCCGGTCACCGCCGACGACGTCAGGAAGACGGCGGTCTCCTCGTTCGAACGCTGTGGCGGCCTCGACCACCTGCTGGTCGGGTTCGACGCGGAGGACCGGGTCGCCTGCTGGCTGATCCTGGCCGACTCCGGGTCGTGGCTGCACGCGCACTGGCGCTGGCTCCTGCGCGTGATGGTCCACCCCAAGCACCAGGGCGACGGCTACGGGGCCGATCTCATGCGCGCCGCGGACTCCGCCGCCCGGGACCTGGGCCTCGACGCCCTGCACCTGACCGTTCGCGGCGGCACCGGAATCGAGGGCTTCTACACTCGCCAGGGGTACACCGAGGTCGGCCGTATCCCCCGGTCGATCCGCCTCGCCGAGGGCGACGAACGCGACAGCATCTACATGGTGAAACATTTGTGACGCATATCACTCGACAACCCGTAGTACTACCCCTCGTGGTGCGGGAGTTAGGCTGGGATGTGTGAAAGGTTTGGGCGAGCTGGAACGCAGCGTTATGGACATCATCTGGGCGCAGCCATCCCCTGTGACGGCGCGGGAGGTCGGGCGTCTGATCGCCGACCGTGACCTCGCGCCCACCACGGTGATGACCGTGCTCGACCGGTTGACCCGCAAGGGCTTCCTGGTCCGCACTCGCGACGGTCGCGCCTGGCGGTACGAACCGGCAGAAAGCCGCGATGCTTACATTGCGGAGCTTATGCTGGGGGCACTGGACTTGACCGGCGACCGGTCGGCGGCCCTCACCAGGTTCGCCCAGGCCGTCACCGGCACTGAGGCCGAGATCCTGCGCAAGGCCCTGACGGGTCTGGAGACGGAGCTGGAGGACGAGTGATGACCGCTGCGGTCCTGGCGACACTCGCCCTGGTCTGCACGGTCGGAGCCTGGCAACTCACCCGGGCTCGGTGGCCCTATCGCGCTCCGCATGTGGCCATCGTCCTGTGGCAGGCGCTCGGGGTGACCTGGGGGCTGGCCGGGACCGGCGCGCTGCTCGCTTATGCTCTCTCGCCCTACGGCCAGGGAGTGCTGCACGGACTTCACGCGCTCCTCACCTCCGAGCTCGGCGGCCGGGGTCTGCCCGAGTCGTACGGGGCGCCGAGGGTCGTCGCCCTCATCGCGGGACTGGCCGCGCTCGCCGTACTGATCGTGGTGCTCCTCGCCGCGGGCGCGCAGACGTCCCGCGCCCGGCACCGCCACCGCGCCCTGCTCGCCCTGATCGCCCGCGAGGACCCCGTGGTCCCCGGCGTGCGAGTGCTCGACCACCCGGGCGCCGCCGCCTACTGCGTGCCCGGCCTCCGCTCCCAGGTCGTGGTCAGCGAGGGCACCTTGAGGCTGCTCTCGTCGGCCGAGCTGACCGCGGTGCTCGCGCACGAGGCCGCCCACGTCCGCGAGCGGCACGATCTGGTGCTGCTGCCGTTCGCCGCGCTGCGCAGGGCACTGCCCTGGTCGAGCGTGGTCAGGGACGCCCAGAGCGAGGTCAGCCTGCTGGTGGAGATGGCCGCCGACGACGTCGCCCGCCGGTTCTGCTCCCCGCGCCGCCTGGCCACCGCCCTCCTCCGCTTCGGTACGGCGGGCGCCGTACCGGCTCCGCACGGAGCCCTGGGCGCCACCGGCTCCGCCGCGGTGATGGCCAGGGTCGAGCGCCTCGTCACTCCCGGACCCGCCCTGTCCGCCGGCATCCGCTACAGCATCGTCGTCTTCTCCATCACGCTGACCTCCTCCGCCCCGTTGCTCTGGTTGATCCCTCATTAATCTCACTTCCAAATGCTTGCAACTGTTAGCCATAGCGTTTGCAATTGCAAGCAGTGCCGTGCAGACTGGTGCCATGGCACTACCCAAGGTCGGCTCGATCGGCGAGTACATCCGCGAGCAGCGCACGGTGGCGAAGATCTCCCTGCGCCAGCTCGCCGCCTCGGCGGGGGTCTCCAACCCCTACCTCAGCCAGATCGAGCGGGGATTGCGCAAGCCCAGCGCCGAAATCCTGAACCAGATCGCCAAGGGCCTGCAGATCTCGTCGCAGGCGCTCTACGTTCAGGCCGGTCTCATCGAAGAGCGTGAGCCGGACAGCGATGTGCTGACCGCGATCAGGGCCGATCACCTCATCACCGAGCGCCAGCGCCAGGTGCTGATCGACATTTACGAGTCGTTCCGCAAGGAGAACCGGGCCGAGGCTCCGGATGAGGACGCGCAGACCTCCCAGAAAGCGCATCCCGCACCGGAGCCCCCGCAGGGTGACCCGGACTCCTCGCCGGCCGGCGAGGAGTCACTGCCCAAGGGATATCTCAGCGCGCTGAAGCCCTACGAGACTCCCCCGAGCAACGGTCACGTCACACAGGAAGCCAAGGAAGGTTAACCCATGCCCATCGCCACCGAGATCGCCACCGAGGTCGAGAAGCTCGTCAAGTCCAAGCCGTTCTACGCCGTCGCCGGCGCCGGCGACCTGGCCGTCAAGGAGCTCCGCAAGCTTCCCCAGCGGATCCAGAGGCTGCAGGGCCGCAGCGAGGAGATCCGCGAGGTCGCCAAGGACCTCCCGGAGAAGGCCAAGGAGCTCGCCGGCAAGGCCGAGGTGTACGCCCAGCACTTCCCGGAGAAGGCGCGCGTCTACGCCGACCACGTCGCCGACAGAGCCACCAAGATCTACGACGAGTTCGCCACCCACGGCCGCAAGGTCGTCTCCAAGGCGAGCGGGGAGGCCGCCCGCGAGCTGGAGGAGGTCTCCGAGGCCTCCGCGCCTCCGCGCGCCTCCGCGCCCAAGAAGAACGGCCGCGCCCGCGCCCCGAAGTCCACCGCCGCTCCGAAGTCCTGATCCAGGCCGTCGAACGCGCGCGACACGATTCCGGGCATCGGGGTCTCGGGGTCCCGGGATCGGATCCGCGCGCCCGCCTGATCCAGGCCGTTCGGACGCGGGCGATCCCGGCGAGCGGCGCGCTCGCTCCGGTGAGGTCGCGTGAGAGGTCTTCGCGAGAGGTCTTCATGAGGCGCGACGGGGCGGACCCCCGGCGCAGAAGACCCGTCCCGGCATGCCGGGACGGGTCTTTCACCTCCGGCGCCCACGCCTCGATGACCGCTATGTCCCAAAGACACGCTCCTCGGCCCCTATCGGATTGAGCACGCCGGACCGAGGACGCCACGAATGGGATTTTCAGCATTAGGCTGATGAGAATTACCTGAGGCAAGCGGTTGGGAGAGACGATGTTCCAGGTGTACGGCGTTCTGGGCCTGATCTTCACGGCTCTGGCCATCGGCGTGTTCGTCATGGCGGCCTGGGCCCTCATCCACGCCGTGAAGACCCCGGCTCGCGCGTTCGCGGTCACCGGCAAGCAGACCAAGAACCTGTGGTTGATCATCCTGAGCCTGGCCGCGCTCTTCGGGTTCTCCGCCGCCGTGGGGTTCATTCAGCCTCTGAGCATCTTCACCATCGCGGCCGTCATCGCCGCGGGCATCTACCTCGCCGACGTCCGCCCCGCCGTGAAGGAGATCGGCAAGGGCGGGAACCAGGGCCCCTACGGCCCCTGGTGATTCACCCGGTGAATCACCGGCGAATCAACCCGGCGAACGCACCGGCGGATTCGGCCGGCGAGCGAACGGATGAATCGGCTGACAACAAAACGGCGAATCGGCTGGGAAAAACCGGTGAATCGGTCGGTGAACGAGTTCGCGAATCGCGCCGGTGAATGATCCGGTGAACGACTCGGCGAACCGGCCGCCGGACGCACCGGCGGATCAATCCACTTGCCCTGGGAGACCTGGGCCGATAGACACGCCGGATGATGTTCGCGAACAAACCCACCCTGGCCGGCGAGCGTGTGATCCTCCGGCCCGTCGGCCCCGAGCACGTCGACGGCCTCTGGGAGCTGATCAACGACCCGGAGACCGTACGGCTGACAGGGTCGCACGGACAGCCCGACTATGAGACGACCAAGCTGTGGTACGGCTCGCGGGGCGACCACGACGACCGGCTGGACCTGGCGATCTGCAGGGCCGAGGACGACTCCTACGTCGGCGAGATCGTGCTCAACGATCTCGACGTCCACAACTTCTCCTGCAACCTGCGCATCGCCCTGGTCGGGCCTCGCGTGTTCGGCAAGGGGTACGGCAGCGAGGCGATCAGGCTCATGGTCGACCACGCCTTCACCACCACCCCGCTGCACCGCATCGGCCTTGAGGTCTTCGACTTCAACGACCGGGCCGCCCATGTTTATCGCAAGGCGGGTTTCGTCAAGGAAGGCGTGTGCCGTGACGCCCTTTTCCAGGGAGGCGAGTGGCATGACTCGATCATCATGTCGGCACTTGCGCCTGACTGGGGTGTCAAGGAAGTCTGACACACATATGGTGATTTTCCGGAAACATCTTTTGACACTCTCGAAACAATGCTACGTTCATTGGGAGCGCTCCCACCTGTGCGGAATCTTGGTGTGGAGGAAGTTATGGCCGATCTACCCACACTTGCCCATGTCGCCGCGGAAGCAGGGGTCTCCCCCGCTACCGCGTCCCGGGTAATCACCGGTTCAGTCAGAGTCAGCACATCGACTCGTAGGCAGGTGCATGACGCAATCTCGCGTCTAGGTTACGTACGACACCGCGCTCCCCGAGGCGGAGCCGGGCGGCGATCCGACCAAGTCGTGGCGATAGTGGTCTGTGAGCCCGCGCACCGGCTGTTCACCGAGCCCTTCTACGCCAGAATGATCACCGCGGCGGAGGAGGTGCTCACCGGTCACGGCGTGCCCCTCGCCGTGATGACCGCCACGGCGGCCACGTCCACCATCGCCACGCCACCGCTTGTCGCCGGCGGGGTCGACGGTGTCCTGCTGATCAGCGCGCGGGACAGGCACCCGCTCGTGGTGACGCTCGCCGCCTCCGGCATTCCCGTGCGGAGCGCGGGCCGCCCACCGGACGGGATCGATCTCCCCCACGTCGACATGGACAACCGCGACGGCGGCAGGCAGGCGGCGGAACACCTCCTGCTCGGCGGCCGGCGGTCCATCGGTGTCATCGCGGGGCCGCCCACCCTGCCCGCGGCGCGGGATCGGCTCGACGGCTTCATGCAGACGCTCACCCTGGCCGGGATGACCGGCGTGCCGGTCGCCTACGGCGACTTCAGTCACGCGTCGGGCGTGCACGGCATGCAGTGGCTGCTGCGCAGGATGCCGAACGTCGACGCCGTGTTCGCCGCCTCCGACGTGATGGCCGCGGCGGCCCTGCAGACCCTGCGCCGCACCGGCCGCCGGGTGCCCGAGGACGTGGCCGTCATAGGGTTCGACGACGCCCCCATCGCCCGGCGGACCTCGCCCGCTCTCACCACCGTGCGCCAGCCGGTGGAGGAGTTCTCGGCGCTCGCCACCCGGTTGCTGCTGCTCTCGATGAGCGCGGACGACGCCCCCCCGAACAACCCTGTCCTGCCCACAGAGCTGGTAGTCCGTGAGTCCGCCTGAACTCGGCGGACTCCGTGCGGGAGACGTGCTCACCCGCAGGTATCTGTTGCTGGAGCAGATCGCGTGGGGCGGCATGAGCGTGATCTGGCGTGCCTTCGACCAGTCGCTGCAGCGGATGGTCGCGGTCAAGCTGCTCGACGGAGAGCTCGGCTCCGACCGTGGGGGCCGGGAGCTCATCCGCCGCGAGGCCCGCGCCACCGCCCGCCTCATCCACCCCGACGCGATCGAGGTCTACGACTACGGGGAGACCGTGACCCCGCACGGCCGCCTCGCCGCCTACGTGGTGATGCGCCTGCTGGAGGGGCGCCCGCTGTCCGACCGGATCTCCGAGGGCCCGCTGCCGTGGGCGGAGGCCGCGCTGATCGCGGCCAGGCTGGCCACCGTGCTGGCCGCCGCCCATGAGAGGGGGATCGTCCACCGGGACGTCACCGCCGAGAACGTGCTGCTGACCGCGACGGGCGCCAAGCTGCTCGACTTCGGCATCGCGGCGTTCATCGGGGAGGACGACGACGACGGCACCTCCGACTACGGCACCCCTCCCTACGTCGCGCCCGAACGGCTGACCGGTAGGACCGCGGACCCGGCGAGCGACGTCTACGCGCTCGGCGTGCTGCTGTTCGAGATGCTCACCGGCAGCCCGCCGTACCCCGAACGGACCTGGGAGGAGATCGAGAACGCCCGCCGCGAGGGGCCGCCGCCCGAGATCGGCGTCCCGGGGCTGCCTCCCTGGATCGGCGCGCTCTGCCGGACCTGCCTGTCGCACCGGCCCGAGGCCCGGCCGAAGGCGCAGGAGATGGCCGACGGCCTGGCGGAGGCCCTGGTCGTGGTCCGCAGGCCCACCGAGAACGAGGTCATGCGCTGGGCGGTGGCGGCGGCGGCGACGGTCGTGGTGCTGCTCGCGGGCGCCCTGGTGTGGAACCAGCTCGCCAACCCCGCCGGTGGCCGATCCACCCCTTCCGTGGCCCTCAGCTCCGGCGCCACACGTCCCGCACCGGTCGTGACCCCCGGGCCCGACGTCTCCAAGCCCTTTCCCCACCCCACCGCCCAGGACCACCGCACCACCGTTCAGGAGCATCGGGCGACGAAGAGGCCTCCCGAACCGAAGGTGATCCCATCGTCGGCGCCGGGCCTCAACCAGAGCGTCCGGCGCTTCAACGCGCTGCTGGCGGAGGGCGAGGGCAAGGGCAGGATCCGCCCGGACGTGGCCCTTGACCTGCGGCAGGTGCTGGCCAACAGCATCTGCTGCTCGCGCGATCTCACCTCGATCCGCGGAAAGATCGCCGACCGGCATCGGGAGGGCTCCCTGCCCGACGAACTCCGCCACGCCCTGGAGACGCAGCTCATCCGCGTATCGGTCGCACTGACCCGGTGACCTCCGGCCGGGACGCCTTGAGACGCCCCACATGGGGAATAACCCTCTTATCCGAGTCAATCGGAAACGCGAGCGATGAAACTTGTGCGAATCGTGTGACGGAGCGGGCGCCACGGGCAGTGCGATGACGCCGGCACCGCGGTGACCGATCATCTGCTGATCGCAGACGACCAGGCACGCGACGCCGTCGCGAAGCTCGACACGAGAGGCATTTCCGATGGATACCGCTCCGAACTCCGCCGCTCCGGCCTCCGCCGTCCCGCTGCTCGTCGTCATGGGCGTGACCGGGTCGGGCAAGACCACCGTGGGCATCGCCCTCGCCCAGCGGCTACAGGTGCCGTTCGCGGACGCCGACGACTTCCACAGCGAGGCCAACGTCGCCAAGATGTCGGCCGGCGTTCCGCTCGACGACGACGACCGGCTGCCGTGGCTGCGGTCGGTCGGCTCCTGGCTCGCGGGGAAGGCCGGCACCGGCGGGGTGATGAGCTGCTCAGCGCTCAAACGGAGTTACCGCGACCTCCTGCGAGACTCGGCGCCGGAGGTGGTTTTTGTCCATCTCCACGGCGACGCCGAGGTCATACGCCGCCGGGTCTCCGGCCGGCCAGGGCACTTCATGCCGGTTTCCCTGGTCGACTCGCAGGTGAAAACCCTGGAACCCCTGGAGCCGGACGAGCCCGGGATCGTCCTCGACTTCGGCAGGCCCGTCGACGAGCTCGTCGACGCCTATCTCGCCGCGGCGCCACTCCCCCGGACGCCGTCGCGGTCCGAATCACCTCCCGGGGCGCCGTCACGCCCGCGACCGTCCTCAGAAACGCCGTCGCGCCCGGCGCCCTCCGCCGATCCGGGGTCGGGCCCCAGGATTCCAGAGAAGCCGGGAGCGTGACATGCCGACCGTCCTGATCGCACTCGCCCCGCCCGACGCGGTCTCCCCCGGCCGGCTGATCCCCGCGGCGCTCATCGGCATCGCGCTGATCGTTCTGTTGATCACGTACTACAAACTGCATCCCTTCCTGAGCCTGACCCTCGGCTCGCTGGTCGTCGGGGTCGTCGCGGGCCTGTCGATGGCCGACACCATCGACGCCTTCACCAGCGGGTTCGGCAGCACGGCGGCCGGCGTCGGCACGCTCATCGCACTCGGCGCGATGTTCGGCAAGCTGCTCGCCGACTCCGGCGGGGCCGACGAGATCGTCGACACGATCGTCGGACGGTCGAGCCCTCGCTCCCTGCCCTGGGCGATGGCCGCGGTGGGTGCGCTGATCGGCCTGCCGATGTTCTTCGAGATCGGCCTCGTCCTGCTGATGCCGGTCATCTTCCTGGTCGCCCGCCGTGCGGGACTGTCCCTGGTCCGCGTCGGAATCCCCGCGCTGGCGGGCCTGTCGGTGATGCACGGGCTCGTGCCTCCCCACCCGGGACCGCTGGTCGCCATCGACGCGCTGAAGGCCGACCTGGGCGTCACCCTGCTGCTCGGCGTGCTCGTCGCCATTCCCACGGTGGCCGTCGCCGGGCCGTTGTTCTCCAAGTACGCCGCCCGGTGGGTGGACGTGCCGGCCCCGGAGCTCTACGACACCCCGCCCCCGGCGCAGGACGCCCGGCGGCCGTCGTTCGGCGTCACCCTGGCCACCGTGCTGCTGCCGGTCGTCCTGATGATGGGCAAGGCACTCGCCGACATCTTCACCCCCGAGGGACACCCCGTCCGCACCGTGCTCGACTTTCTCGGCACCCCGCTGGTGGCGCTGCTGATCGCCGTCATCGTCGCGATGTTCACCCTCGGTCGCGGCGCCGGCATGGGCAGGAAGGAGATCGCGAAGTCCCTGGAGCAGTCGCTGCCCCCGATCGCGGGCATCCTGCTGATCGTGGCCGCCGGAGGCGGTTTCAAGCAGACCCTGATCGACACCGGAATCGGCGGCCTCATCGCCGGCTGGGTGGAGAACAGCGGGCTGTCGGTGTTGCTGCTGGCCTGGCTGGTCGCCGTGCTCATCCGGCTCGCCACCGGATCGGCGACCGTCGCGACCGTCACGGCCTCCGGAATCCTGGCCCCGCTGGTCGCGGGCCTCGGCACAGGGGAGACCTCGCTGCTCGTCCTGGCCATCGGCGCCGGTTCGCTGTTCTTCTCCCACGTCAACGACGCCGGGTTCTGGCTGGTCAAGGAGTATTTCGGGCTCACCGTGGGTCAGAACATCAAGACCTGGTCGACGATGGAGACCATCATCTCGGTGACCGGGCTGGTGCTGGTCCTGGTGCTGGACGTGTTCATATAGGCCGGTTCGTATGAGCCACCCCATGCGGGCCGCTGCGGGTAGGCCGCCTCATGCGGGCCGGTTCGCGTAGGTCGGTTCGCGTAGGCCGCTTTGTACAGGCCGCTTTGTACAGGCCGCGAACGGCCACGGCCGCCTCCGGGTCCATGAAACTTTCACGACCCGGACCTTCGCGGGGGAGCCGTGCAGGGCGAGCTAGAGGGGGTCGTGCGTACGCGGGGAGGCGGAAGACGGCCCGGTGGGCGGTTGACGGGCGACGGGCGAGCGCCGAAGCATGACGAACGCGACCGGCCGCACTTCTGTTCACGGGGCCCCGTGAGCGGATCCCGTCCCCGAAGGGCATCCTTCTTGACACCCTCCCCACGGCTGAGGCCCGGGGCCCACACAGAGGGAATTCGATGAAAGTCCTGCGTGCTCGCAGGTGGTCGGCGGCGCTAGCGGCGCTCGTGACCACCTCGGCGCTGGCGGTCGCGCTCGGTTCCTCTCCCGCGGGTGCCGCGGGCGGAACCGGTACCGGCTACCTGCACACCTCCGGCAACAAGATCGTTGACAGTACGGGGGCGACCGTCCGCCTGACCGGCATCAACTGGTTCGGCATGGAGACCGACAACAAGACGTTCCACGGGTTGTGGGCGAGCAATCCGTGGAGGGGCCAGCTCGACAAGATGGCCTCGCTCGGCTACAACACCCTCCGCGTGCCGTTCTCCAACGACGCCCTCAAGCCCGGAGCGGTGGCCAGCGGCATCAACGACTTCGTCAACCCCGACCTGGTCGGCAACACCCCGCTGCAGATCCTCGACAAGGTCATCGACTACGCGGGCGGCAAGGGCATGCGGGTCATCCTCGACCGGCACCGCCCGACCGCCGCCGGGCAGTCGGCCCTCTGGTACGTCGCCGCGACGCCGGAGAGCACATGGATCGACGACTGGAAGATGCTCGCCCAGCGGTACGCGGGCAACACCACCGTCATCGGGGCCGACCTGCACAACGAACCGCACGCCGAGGGCACGAACCCGGCCGCCACCGGGGCCTGCTGGGGCTGCGGCGACACCGCGCGCGACTGGCGGCTGGCCGCCGAGCGGGCGGGCAACGCGGTGCTGTCGGTCAATCCCAACTGGCTGATCTTCGTGGAGGGCGTGAGCTGTCCGAGCGGCGGCCTGTCCAACGTCTGGGACAACGACCCCGGCAACGACGAGGACTGCGGGTGGTGGGGCGGCAACCTGTCCAAGGCGGGGCAGTTCCCCGTACGGCTCGACGTGGCGAACCGGCTGGTCTACTCTCCCCACGAGTACGCCACCTCGGTCTTCCACCAGACGTGGTTCGACGCGCCGGACTACCCGGCGAACATGCCGGCGATCTGGGACAAGTACTGGGGTTACCTCCACAGGCAGAACATCGCCCCGATCATGATGGGTGAGTTCGGCACCACCCTCCAGGCGCCCGTGGACAAGGTCTGGCTCCAGGAGCTGATGAAGTACACGGGCACCGGGGTGAACGGCATGTCGTTCACCTACTGGTCGTGGAACCCCAACTCCGGCGACACCGGTGGCATCGCCAAGGATGACTGGACCTCGATCAACCAGGACAAGCAGGACATCCTCCAGCCCTACCTGATCCCGCCGGTCGGCGGCGGGGGCGGGGGCGGGGGCTCCACTCCGAGCCCGACTCCCACGCCCGCCCCGGCGTCGTGCACGTCCGCGTTCAGGCTCACCAACTCCTGGCAGGGCGGCTTCCAGGGCGAGCTGACGATCAGGAACACCGGCGACTCGGCGCTGAACAACTGGACGTCCGCCTGGACCATGCCGTCCGGCGTGACGCTCGGCAGCGCCTGGAACGCCGTCGTCACGGCCGGCGGGACGAACTGGACGGCGAAGGGGCCCGACTGGGCCAGGAACCTCCCCGCCGGGCAGTCGGTCGTCATCGGCTTCACCGCCAACGGCCCCCAGGGACAGCCCTCCGGCATCACCTGCTCCGGCGGCTGAGGGGCGCCGAAGATCACCCGGCTCCGAAACAAAGCAAGCGCTCGGCTTGAAAGTTTCAGAACCGGTGAAATCATCCGTTCGGATCACAGCAGCCTGGTGGCGTGACACATGAAACATCGGCGTAACCGGGGACGCCCGCCATTGACATCCCGTCCGCTGTCTCCAGAATCCCTTATGGGAGCGCTCCCACCCCCTCTCTCCCTTGCTCGATCCGGCGTGAGGTCGCTACCAGCGGTTTCACCTCGGGCCCACCCATGGAGGCCATTCTCAATGCATCTGTTACCTATCAAAGCGGGAGCGCTCCCACGCTTCCGGAGGCGAATCGCCGTGCTGGCGCTGTTCAGCATGGCGGCCGGCACGGCCACCGCGCTGGCAGCCTCGCCCGCGATGGCGGCCGTCGCCTGCGACGTGACCTACACGACCAACGACTGGCAGGGCGGGTTCACCGCCAGCGTGTCGGTCAAGAACCTGGGTGACCCGCTGAACGGCTGGACGCTCGGATTCACCTTCCCGACGACCACCCAGCAGGTCACGCAGGGCTGGAGCGCCACCTGGGCGCAGAGCGGCCAGGCGGTCACCGCCAGGAACCTCGCCTGGAACGGCAGCCTCGCCACCGGCGCCTCGACCAGCATCGGCTTCAACGGCTCCTGGTCCGGGACCAACCCCAAGCCGACCGCCTTCACGATCAACGGAACCACCTGCGGCGGGACCACCCCTCCCGTCAACCAGCCGCCCACGGCGGCGATCACCAGCCCGTCGGCGGGCGCCACCTTCACCGCCCCCGCCACGGTGGCGATCGCCGCCAACGCGGCCGACGGCGACGGCACCGTCGCCAAGGTCGACTTCCTCAACGGCACCACCCTGCTGGGCAGCGACACCACCGCGCCCTACGCCTACAACTGGACCGGCGTCGCCGCCGGCAGCTACTCCCTCACCGCGAGGGCGACCGACAACCAGGGAGCGGTCACGACCTCCGCCCCCGTCGGGATCAGCGTCACGGGCACCTCCACCACTCCCGCGGTGGTCGTCACCCCGGCCACCCTCACCGTCGCCGAGGGCTCGAACGCGAACCTGGCGGTCAGGCTCTCCAGGGCTCCGACCGCGAACGTCACCGTGGCGACCACCAGGACGAGCGGCGACGCCGACCTGACGGCCTCCCTCGGCGGGTCGCTGACCTTCACCCCGGCGAACTGGAACACCGCGCAGACGGTGAGGATCTCCGCCGCCGAGGACGCCGACCAGACCTCCGGCAGCGCCGTGTTCACCTCGACCGCCACCGGCCACACCTCGGCCACGGCGACCGCGACCGAGGTGGACAACGACGGCACCGGCGGCGACAACGAGTACATCCGGCGGTTCACCACGCTGTACAACAAGCTCAAGGACCCGGCCAACGGCTACTTCTCGCCGCAGGGCGTGCCGTACCACTCCGTCGAGACCTTCCTGGTCGAGGCGCCGGACCACGGGCACGAGACCACCTCCGAGGCCTACAGCTACTACCTCTGGCTGGAGGCCGCCTACGGCAAGGTGACCGGCGACTGGAGCAAGTTCAACGCCGCCTGGGCCTCGATGGAGAGATACATCATCCCGGCCACCGCGGACCAGCCGACCAACTCCTTCTACAACCCGGCCAAGCCCGCCACCTACGCCGGCGAGTGGGACGACATCAGGCAGTACCCGTCCACCCTGGACGGGGGCGTGAGCGTCGGCGTCGACCCGATCGCGAACGAGCTGAAGACCGCGTACGGCACCAGCGACGTCTACGGCATGCACTGGCTGCTCGACGTCGACAACACCTACGGCTTCGGCCGCTGCGGCGACGGCACCACCAAGCCCGCCTACATCAACACCTACCAGCGCGGCCCCGAGGAGTCGGTCTTCGAGACCATCCCCCAGCCGTCCTGTGACACCTTCGCCCACGGCGGCCCGAACGGCTACCTGGACCTGTTCACCAAGGACAGCAGCTACGCCAAGCAGTGGAAGTACACCAACGCCCCCGACGCCGACGCCCGCGCCGTCCAGGTCGCCTACTGGGCGCACACCTGGGCCACGGAGCAGGGCAAGGCGTCCGACGTCGCGACCACGGTCGGCAAGGCCGCCAAGATGGGCGACTACCTGCGCTACTCGATGTACGACAAGTACTTCAAGAAGCAGGGCTGCACCAGCACCTCGTGCGCGGCGGGCACCGGCAAGGACAGCTCCGCCTACCTGATGAGCTGGTACTACGCCTGGGGCGGCGCCAGCGACAGCTCCGCCGGCTGGGCCTGGCGGATCGGCTCCAGCCACAACCACTCCGGCTACCAGAACCCGATGGCCGCCTGGGCCCTGTCCAGCGTGGACGCGCTCAAGCCCAAGGGTGCGACGGCCGTACAGGACTGGACCACCAGCACGAAGCGGCAGCTGGAGTTCTACCGCTGGCTGCAGTCGTCCGAGGGCGCGATCGCCGGTGGCGCCACCAACAGCTGGCAGGGTCACTACGCGGCCCCGCCGTCCACGCTGCCCACCTTCTACGGCATGGCCTACGACTGGCAGCCGGTCTACCACGACCCGCCGTCCAACCAGTGGTTCGGCTTCCAGGCCTGGTCGATGGAGCGGGTCGCGGAGCTCTACTACGCGACCGGCAACGCCGAGGCCAAGGTCGTGCTGGACAAGTGGGTCAAGTGGGCCACCGACAACACCACGATCAACGCCAACGGGACCTACCAGATCCCCTCGACGCTGGTGTGGACCGGCCAGCCCGACACCTGGAACGCGTCCAACCCCGGCTCCAACGCCGGACTGCACGTGAGCATCAGGGACTACACGACCGACGTCGGCGTGGCGGGCTCCTACGCCAAGGTGCTGATGTACTACGCGGCCAAGTCCGGTGACGCCACGGCCAAGGCCGTCGCCAAGGGCCTGCTCGACGGCATCTGGCAGAACAACCAGGACGCCAAGGGCGTCTCGGTCTCCGAGACCAAGGCCGACTACAGCCGCCTCAACGACCCGGTCTACGTTCCCCCGGGCTGGACCGGCGAGATGCCCAACGGCGACGTCATCAACTCCGACTCGACCTTCATGTCCATCCGGTCCTTCTACAAGAACGACCCGGACTGGCCGAAGGTCGACGCGTACCTGAAGGGCACCGGCCCCGCGCCGTCCTTCAACTACCACCGGTTCTGGGCCCAGGTCGATGTGGCCGTCGCCCTGGCCGAGTACGGCCGGCTCTTCCCCTAAAAGGAGCCGGGTAAGGCCGGGCCTCTCGCTCCCGAGGACGAGGCCCGGCACCCGAGGACCTCGGGGCGCGGCGGCATCCCTGACCTGTCACCGCGCCCCGAGCACCACCCTTTGAAGACCTCGGGGCGCGGCGATGCCTCCGACGCACCGCCGCGCCCCGGGCACCACCTCCTTCCGCGAGAGGCACCCATGAGATCCAGCGAAGGGACCGCCGGGTTCGCCCGGCGGGGGAGTCACCTCCCCGACGGCCTTTCTCCGCTTGAGACGGGCAGGACCGACCCGTCGCCCACCCGGGCCGGGAGGACCCCCTCCGGGCTCGGAGGAGTCGCGAGGAGATCCCTGGCGGCGCTGGCCCTGCTGGCCCCGCTGGCGTTCGTCGCCGCGCCGGCGCCCGCCGCCCAGGCCGCCGCGCCCGCGTTCAGCTACGGCGAGGCGCTCCAGAAGTCCCTCTGGTTCTACGAGGCCCAGCAGTCGGGGGACCTGCCGAGCTGGAACCGCGTCGGCTGGCGCGGCGACTCCGCGCTCGACGACGGCAAGGACGTCGGACTCGATCTGACGGGCGGCTGGTACGACGCGGGTGACCATGTCAAGTTCGGGCTGCCGATGGCGGCCTCCGCGACGATGCTGGCCTGGGGCGCGGTGGAGTACCGGGACGCCTACGTCTCCTCGGGGCAGCTCACCCACCTGCTGAACAACCTCGCGTTCGTCAACGACTACTTCATCAAGGCCCACCCGTCGCCGAACGTGCTCTACGGGCAGGTCGGCAACGGCGGCACGGACCACGCCTGGTGGGGCCCCGCCGAGGCGATGCAGATGCAACGGCCCGCCTACAAGATCGACGCCTCCTGCGGCGGCTCGGACCTGGCCGGGGAGACGGCGGCGGCGATGGCCGCCTCGTCGATCGTCTTCCGCCCGACGAACCCGGCCTACGCCGACACGCTGGTGACGCACGCGAAGCAGCTCTACACCTTCGCCGACACCGTGCGGAGGAAGTACAGCGACTGCATCACCGACGCGTCCGGGTACTACCAGTCGTGGAGCGGCTACAACGACGAGCTCGTCTGGGGCGCGATCTGGCTGTACCGGGCCACCCAGGACGCCTCCTACCTGGCCAAGGCCGAATCCGCCTACGACGCCCTCGGCACCGAGCCGCAGTCCACGACCAAGTCCTACAAGTGGACGATCGCCTGGGACGACAAGTCCTACGGCGCCTATGTGCTGCTGAACAAGCTGACCGGCAAGCAGAGATACCTCGACGACGCCAACCGCTGGCTCGACTTCTGGACGGTCGGGGTCAACGGGCAGCGGGTGAGGTACTCCCCGGGCGGCCAGGCCGTACTCGACCGCTGGGGATCGCTGCGCTACGCGGCCAACACCTCGTTCGTGGCCCTGGTCCACAGCGACACCATCACCGACGCCGCCCGTAAGACGAGATATCACGACTTCGCGCTCCGGCAGATCAACTACGCGCTCGGCGACAACCCGCGTAACTCCTCCTACATGGTCGGGTTCGGCGCCAATCCCCCCAAGAACCCGCACCACCGCACCGCGCACGGCTCGTGGACCGACCAGCTCACCTCGCCGGTCGCCAGCCGCCACACCCTGTACGGCGCGCTCGTCGGCGGCCCGCCCGACCCGGACGACGTCTACACCGACAAGCGCGACGACTACGTGATGAACGAGGTCGCCACCGACTACAACGCGGGCTTCACCAGCGCGCTCGCCCGGCTCTACCGGGAGTACGGCGGAGCCCCGGCGGCGAACTTCCCCGTCGCGGAGACCCCCGACGGCCCGGAGATCTTCCTTGAGGCCGGGGTGAACGCCTCGGGTTCGACGTTCACCGAGATCAAGGCGATCGTCAGGAACCAGTCCGGCTGGCCCGCGCGCCCGTTGACCAACGGCTCGTTCCGCTACTACTTCACCCTCGACGGCGCCACCACCGCGAGCCAGGTCTCGGTCTCCTCCGCCTACAACCAGTGCAAGGCGCCGACCGGGCCGACCCTGCTGTCCGGCAAGACCTACTACGTCACGATCGACTGCTCCGGCACCTCGATCTCCCCCGCGGGGCAGTCGCAGCACCGGCGCGAGGTGCAGTTCCGCCTCGCAAGCTCCGGCACGTGGGACCCGTCCAACGACTGGTCGTATGCGGGGGTCGCCACCACTCCCGGCGCGACTCCCGTGATGGTGCGGAACATGACGCTCTACGCGGGCACCACGAAGATCTGGGGAGACCCCCCGGGTGACGAGCCGCCCCCGGTGGAGGACACGACGGCCCCGGCGAGGCCCGGCAAGCCCGTCGTCTCCGCCGTCACCGGGAGCACCGCCAGGCTGACCTGGACGGCGTCCACCGACAACGTGGGCGTGAGCGGCTACGACGTCTACCGCGGCACGACCAGGATCGCGACGGCTCCGGGCACCTCCTTCGACCTCACCGGCCTCACCCCCTCGACGGCCTACACCGTTCAGGTGGTGGCCAGGGACGCGGCGGGCAACTCCTCCCCCGCGTCCGAGAGCACGGCCTTCACCACCACCCAGGCTCCGCCCACGCAGACCGGCGGGTGCGCCGCCACCTACACGATCGGGAACTCCTGGCAGGGCGCCTTCCAGGGCGAGGTGACCGTCAGGAACGAGGGTGCCTCCGCCATCGCCGGCTGGACGGTGACCTGGAGGTTCACCGGCGGCCAGACCATCAGCCAGCTGTGGAGCGGTACGCACACCCAGACGGGAGCGGACGTGTCGGTCAGGAACGTGGCCTGGAACGGCGCCCTCGCCCCCAACGGCTCGACGACCTTCGGGTTCACCGCGAGCCAGAACGGCACCAACGGCGTCCCCGTCCCGGTGAGCTGCACCGTGAGCTGACGCCTCCCTCCGCCCCGGCCGGGTGTGATGACCCCTCCACCCGGCCGGCCACATCCCCTCAAGACCGCCGACCACACACTCCCCCACAGAGGTGGGTCATGCGAATCCGAATCGCGATGCTCATCGCGCTCCTCCTGTCGTTCCTCGTCCCGATGGCACCCGCCCACGCCGCCGTCGGCCTCCACGTCAGCGGAACGAGGATCCTCGAATCGGACGGCAGCGCGTTCGTCATGCGCGGCACCACCCACGCGCACGCCTGGTACACGACCCAGACCGGCTCCTTCGCCGCCATCAAGGCCCTCGGCGCGAACACCGTGCGCGTGGTGCTCAGCGGCGGCCGCTGGCCCGCCAACAACACCGCCGACGTGGCGAACGTCGTCTCGCTGTGCAAGCAGAACAAGCTCATCTGCGTGCTGGAGAACCACGACACCACCGGATACGGCGAGCAGAGCGGCGCCTACACCCTGGACCAGGCCGTCGACTACTGGATCAGCGTGAAGAGCGCGATCACCGGCCAGGAGGACTACGTCGTCCTCAACATCGGCAACGAGCCCTTCGGCAACAACGCGACCACCCCCGGCTGGGTCCAGGCCACCTCCGCCGCGATCACCAGGCTGCGCGGGAACGGATTCCAGCACCTGATCATGGCGGACGCGCCCAACTGGGGCCAGGACTGGGGCTTCACCATGCGCGACAACGCGGCCACGGTCTTCGCCGCCGACCCGCAGCGCAACACGGTCTTCTCCGTCCACATGTACGGCGTGTACGACACGGCGGCCGAGGTCACCGACTACATGCAGCGCTTCCAGACCGCCGGGCTTCCGCTGGTGATCGGCGAGTTCGGGTTCAACCACTCCGACGGCGACCCCGACGAGGACACGATCATGGCCCAGGCCCAGGCCAGGGGCATCGGCTACCTCGGCTGGTCCTGGAGCGGCAACGGCGGCGGCGTCGAATACCTCGACCAGGTGACCAACTTCAACCCCGCCGGCCTCACCAGCTGGGGGCAGCGGCTCTTCAACGGCCCGAACGGCATCGCGCAGACCTCCGTCCAGGCCAAGATCTACGGTGGGACGAATCCTCCGGATCCGGCGGACACCACCGCACCCAGCAGGCCCGGCACTCCCACCGCATCAACCGTCACCGCCACCGGCGCCACCCTCACCTGGACCGCCTCCACCGACAACCGCGCCGTCACCGGCTACACCGTCTACCGAGGCACCACCCAACTCGCCACCTCCACCACCAACACCGTCACCCTGACCGGCCTCACCCCCGCAACCGCCTACACCGTCAACGTCGTCGCCCGCGACGCCGCCGGAAACACCTCCACCGCCTCACCCACCACCACCTTCACCACCCCCGCCGGACCCACCAACCCCGGCACCGGCTGCACCCCCACCTACCGCACCACCAACACCTGGCAAGGCGGCTTCCAAGGCGAAGTCACCATCCGCTGCACCAGCGCCGCCACCACCTGGCGAACCACCCTGACCTACCCCACAGGCGTCAACGTCACCCAAAACTGGAGCTCCACCCTCACCACCAACGGCACCGCCTTCACCTTCGCCAACGCCCCCTGGAACGGCACGATCCCCGTCGGCGGAACCACCACCTTCGGCTTCATCGGCTCCTGGAACGGCACCGGCACCCCACCCACCCCCACCCTCTCCTGACACCCCGGAAGGGGGTACGGCCCGCGTGCCGTACCCCCTTCCCTTGGCATCTCACCGAAAGTTTCGGAGAATGTCCATAAGTTTCCATCCCCTCGGACCCCCACAGGTTCCCGCACCCCCAGGAAGGAATCCCATGCCCAGTCTCCGCAGAGCGATCTCGATCGGGGCGCTCGCCGTCCTCCCGATCCTCGCGGCCGTTCTTCCGGCGCTTCCCGCTCACGCCGATCAACCCCTGCGCGCGCACGCCGAGGCGCGCGGCAAGTTCATCGGCACCGCGCTCTCCACCTCCCCCCTGGCGAACGAGACGGCCTACCGCAACATCGCGGCCACCGAGTTCAACCAGATCACCCCCGAGAACGCGATGAAGTGGGATGCCACCGAACCAAACCAGAACCAGTTCAACTGGTCGGGGGCGGACGCGATCGTCAACTTCGCCACGCAGAACAACCAGCAGATCCACGGGCACACGCTGGTCTGGCACAGCCAGACACCGGCCTGGGTGCAGAACCTCGGCGCCGACGCCATGCGTACGGCGATGCGCAACCACATCGCCCAGGTCGCCGGCCGCTACGCCTCCAACCCCACCCTCGTGTCCTGGGACGTCGTGAACGAGGTCTTCGACGACAACGGAAACATGCGCAACTCGTTCTGGTACCAGAGGCTGGGCGACACCTACATCGCCGACGCCTTCAGGGCCGCGAAGGCCGCCGACCCCGACGCCAGGCTCTGCATCAACGACTACAACGTCGAGGGCATCAACGCCAAGAGCACGGCGATGTACAACCTGGTGAGGTCACTGCGGGCGCAGAACGTGCCGGTCGACTGCGTGGGCTTCCAGGGCCACCTGTCCACCCAGTACGGCTTCCCCAGCCAGGTCCAGCAGAACGTGCAGCGCTTCGCCGACCTCGGCGTCCAGGTCAGGTTCACCGAGATCGACATCCGGATGCTGACCCCGAGGACCGCGGCCAAGGACACCCAGCAGGCCACCTACTACAGAGACATCGTCAACGCCTGCCTCGCGGTGACCCAGTGCGCCGGCATCACGATCTGGGGCTTCACCGACAAATACTCCTGGGTTCCCGAGACCTTCCCCAGTGAGGGCGCGGCCCTGATCTACGACGAGAACTACGCCCAGAAACCGTCCTACACGGCGGTGCACAACGCCCTGGCCGGTGGGACGAATCCTCCGGATCCGACGGACACCACCGCACCCAGCAGGCCCGGCACTCCCACCGCCTCAGCCATCACCGCCACCGGCGCCACCCTCACCTGGACCGCCTCCACCGACAACCGCGCCGTCACCGGCTACACCCTCTACCGAGGCACCACCCAACTCGCCACCTCCACCACCAACACCGTCACCCTGACCGGCCTCACCCCCGCAACCGCCTACACCGTCAACGTCGTCGCCCGCGACGCCGCCGGAAACACCTCCACCGCCTCACCCACCACCACCTTCACCACCCCCGCCGGACCCACCAACCCCGGCACCGGCTGCACCCCCACCTACCGCACCACCAACACCTGGCAAGGCGGCTTCCAAGGCGAAGTCACCATCCGCTGCACCAGCGCCGCCACCACCTGGCGAACCACCCTGACCTACCCCACAGGCGTCAACGTCACCCAAAACTGGAGCTCCACCCTCACCACCAACGGCACCGCCTTCACCTTCGCCAACGCCCCCTGGAACGGCACCATCCCCGCCGGCGGAACCACCACCTTCGGCTTCATCGGCTCCTGGAACGGCACCGGCACCCCACCCACCCCCACCCTCTCCTGACATCGAACGTCCTCTGACACCCGCACGTGGGGGTGCGGCCGCCGGCGATCTCTCCGGCCGGCGGATCGTCAGAGGCGAACGGCGGGCGGTGGCACGATCACACCGCCCGCCTCCGGGGGCGGCGATGCGGCGATCGCCGCCCCCGGGTCACCTCGGTGTGCGCCCGGGACAGCCCAGGCGTCCCCGGCGGTCATCCGGCCCACGCTCAGGCGCTCGGACCGAACCCGTACTTGCGCAACCCGCCGACCAGCCACTGCGCGATCTTCGTATGGCCCTCGTAGGTGGGGTGGACGCCGTCGGACAGGGTCGCCCCACTGCCCCAGCTCCGGCCGAGCGGATCCAGGAAGGGCGTCTTCGCCTCCTCGGCCGCGACCGCGATGGCATCCCTCACCTGGTAACTCCACTCGGGGGCCTTCGCCATCCAGATGGGACCGATCACCACGACCCTGGTCCGCGGCCATCGGCGGCCGACCAGCTCCAGCAGGCGCTCGACCGCCTGATGAACCGTCCCGGGGCTGACCTCCCGGTCGTTGTGCCCACCGGAAATGATCAGCAGACTGGGGGGCGGACGCCAGGAGAGCTCCTTGTCGAAGGACGTCTCGAAGGTCCGGCCCACCGAGCCGGGGTTGACGAAGCCCGTTCCGGACGCGCCCGCCGTGACCAGCTGCCAGCCCATCGCCCGCGCGGCCTGCGCGGCGTAGCTGTCCCACCCCCCGACCGGGCCCGACCCGACCGTGAAGCTGTCACCGATGATCATGACCAGTGGAGCCGCCGACCGGTGCAACGCGAACGAGGGAGTGGAGGACAGGGGCACCCGGGCCCCGGTCTCATCCGTCGGCGATGCGAACCCACTACATCCCGATATAAGGCAAGAAATCGCCGTAAAAGAAGCGATGGTGAGCACCGGGAGTCGCCTGCGCACCTGCCCGTGCATGCCACCTCGGTGAGCTTTAGGCTGCCGACATGAGTAGTGACCTCTACGGGCGCACGCGGCGACTCGAACTCGCCGACCAGAACCTGCGCTCCTTCGAAGCTGTGGTCCTGGCGTCGTCGCCCGACGGGATCGTTCTGAGCACGTCGGCATTCTACCCAGGCGGAGGAGGCCAGCCCGCGGATCGCGGAGTTCTCCTCTGGCAGGGAGTGGAGACCCGCATCGCCGGTGTGCGCAAGGGCGACGACCTCTATCTGATTCCGGTCGAGGACGACCCGATCCCCCCGCCGGGGACGACCGTGCGGGCGGCGGTCGAGGACGAGAGACGCTCCGCCCTGATGCGCACCCACTCGGCCCTGCACGTGCTGTGCGGGGTGGTCTTCCGCGACTTCGGCGCCCTCGTCACGGGCGGCAACATGGAAGAGCTGACCGCTCGCATGGACTTCAACCTGCCCGAGGTGCCGCCCGGCTTCAAGGAGACCGTGGAGGAGGCCTGCAACGCGGAGGTCACCGCCGACCGCCGGATCGACGTCCGGGTCGTCCCCCGCGCGGAGGCCTTCGCGATCCCCGACATCATCAGGACCGCCACGAACCTGGTGCCCGAGACGGTGGAGGAGGTACGGATCATCGACATCGTCGGTCTCGACTGCCAGGCCGACGGCGGCACCCACGTCGCCTCCACCAAGCAGATCGGCCGCATCCGGGTCGCCAAGATCGAGAGCAAGGGCAAGGGCTTCCGCCGCCTCCGCATCGAGGTGACGGACTAGCCGTCCGCCTCCCCCGCGCCGTCACCCGGTTTCACCGAGCAGAGGTCCCGGCCGAACAGGGCGGCTCGTTCACGTCGATTCAGGCGGTTCATCCCCCGCGTAAAAGGACGAATCAATCCCACCTGCTCGGAGGGGACCGCTCCTTGCCCGGCAGGGCGGCTCGTGCCCGCCGGCTTCGGGCGATCCGTTCCCGTCAGCTCCTCCGAGGAATCGGGTTCCACGGGCTGGTTCCCGGCCGTTCGTCCGGCGTGCAGCAGAGGGAGCCGCAGGACGAAGCGGGCGCCCCGGGTGGAATCCTCGATCCGCAGGGTGCCGTGGTGGGCCTCGGCGATGTCACGGGAGATGGCCAGACCGAGCCCGCTGCCGCCCGAGTCGCGGCGACGCCCGTCGGCCAGGCGGGTGAAACGCTCGAAGACCCGCTCCCGGTCTCCCGGGGCGATCCCGGCGCCGTCATCGAGCACCGTCACCACGGCATGATCGCCGACCGCGCCCACCGAGATCTCCACACCGGTGGCGGCGTGCCGGCGCGCGTTGCTCAGCAGGTTTCCGATCACCCGGATCAGCCGGATCTGCGAGCCGGAGACCCACACCCCGGAGGCCGCGTGAACATGCACCGGTACCCCGGTGCCCTGCGTGGCCTCCTCGGTCACGAGCCTGCCCAGATCGATCAGCTCCCGGGCCGCGGGCTCGGCCACCCGCAACCGCGCCAGCAGCAACAGATCGTTGACGATCGCCTCCAGCCGGCCGGTCGCCGTCAACGCCCCCTGGATGCTCTCCATCGGATCGACCTCGCCGGGGTACAGCAACGCCTCCTCAAGTTGCATGCGCAACCCGGTGATCGGAGTCCGCAGTTCGTGGGAGGTGGTGGAGGCGAACTGCCGCTGCTGCTCCACCGCCCCTTCCAGCCGCTCCAGGCTCTGGTTGGCGGTACGCGCCAGCAGCGCGAACTCGTCCTCTCCCTGCGGCACCGGCACCCGCAGGCTCGCATCACCCACCGTGATCTCCGCCATCCGCGCCCGGATCGCCGCCACCGGACGCAGCGTCCGGCCGACCGTCCACCACGTCATCCACCCCGCCAGGCCCAGCAGGGCGAGAGCGCCCGCGGCGAGGTAGAACTCCAGGAGGTGCCCGCCCAGGAGAGGCGGCTCCGCGATGCCCGCGTAGACGACCGGAGCGTCCGCCGCGGGAGAGATCCGGATGGCCATCAGCATGAGACCGTTCCCGGTCAGCCGCTGGAAACGATCGTCGGCCGGCGGCCGGATCGTGCTCAGGGGCGGCCTACCCCACGCATGCCTGCTCGCCCCCAGCACCGTGCCCCGGGCGTCCACCAACTGGACGAGATCGGCGCCGGCCGAGGCCGGGATCGGAGCCGGCACGGTGCGGTCACGCGCCGCCGCGCTCCACTGGCCGGCCACCCGCTCGGCGTTCTTGAACACGTCGTCCTGAATCCGGTACCGGATCGCCAGGTCGGAACTCACGCTCACCACGACCAGCACCACCAGCAGCAGCGCCGTCACGATCGTCGTGTAACGCGCCTGGATCGAACGCGGGCGCGGTGGCAACCTCACCGGGTCCTCGTCCCGGGAAGAGCGCCGCTCACGAGCAGGCCGTCACGCGGCAGAGGCCCGAGGAGGCCATGCCGTCGTCCTCGCACGCCGGCGGGGGCCGAAGGCACATGGACCGCCGAACTCGGTGACTCCCGCCGAACGGCACATCGGGACCGGGAGTCGTGGCGGGTCGGGAGGCACGCCGTCATGGCGTCATGATGGCGAGGCTGCCCAGCAGGGCCAGGGCGTGCTCGGAGGGGCTGGCGGGCTCGGCCTGGAAGACGTGCAGTTGCTGGCCGGGAGCGCTGCCGACGTTGAACAGCTCGCAGGTGAGGGTCAGGTCGCCGACCTCGTGATGGTGGAGGCGCTTGGCCTCGTGGGTCTTGCCGACGACGTCATGACGCGCCCACATCCGGCGGAAGTCATCGCTTTCGCCGGAGAGCTCGTCGACCAGTTCGGTCAGATAGGGGTGGTCGAGGTCCGCTCCCGTGGCCGCGCGCAGGTGTGCCACCTTGGAACGGGCGACCTTCTCCCAGTCCCGGTAGAACGTGCGTGCGGCGGAGTCCAGGAAGACCGCCCGGACCAGGTTGTCTCCGTGCTCCAGTCCGGAGAAGAGAGCATCGGCCAGCATGTTCGTGGCCAGTACGTCCATCCAGCGGTTGCAGACGAACGCCGGGGTGTACGCCCAGCCCCGCATCAGCCGCAGCAGGTCCGGGCCCACCCGCTCCGCTTCGTCGACCGCACGGCGCGGCCGTGTCCTCGGGTGGGCGAGTTCGTACAGGTGCGCCGCGGCGTCAGGTCCGAGATCCAGCACCCGCACCAGGGCGCAGAGCACCCGCTCGGACGGATGGCGTTCGCGTCCCTGCTCCAGACGGATGTAGTAGTCGGTGCTGACATCCGCCAGCATCGCCACCTCCTCCCGGCGCAGTCCCGGCGTCCGGCGAGGACCGACGTGCAACAGCCCTACCTGTCTGGGAGTGGTGACCTCGCGTCGAGCACGCAGGAATTCACCAAGAAGATTCTCGCTGTCCATTTCGTCACCGTATGTCGGAAGTCTCTCGACAAGGGGGCCGCGTTACACCCAGGAACACCCCTCGGCGTCGGCCGGAGTCCCGGATCGCGCGCCGGGCGCGGCCGTCCGTGCGAGCGAGCGTCCCGTGGCCGTCCGGGATCTGTCGGTGCGGGGATCTAATGTGTCGGGTGTCGTCCGCTCGATGCCATCTCGATGCCATGGAGACCCTTTTGATCATCGTGTCAGGGAAGCTTTATGTGAACCCGGATGTCCGCGACAAATATCTTGTCGGGTGCCTCGACGTCATGGAGCGGGCCCGCGCCACCCCCGGCTGCCTCGACTTCGTGCTGACAGCCGACCCGCTCGAACCGGATCGGATCAACGTCTACGAACGCTGGGAGTCGGACGCGCACCTTCACCGGTTCCGCGACACCGGCCCGGAGCCCGAACAGACGGCCGAGATCCGCGAGGCGCAGGTCGCGAAGTACCGCATCTCCTCCTCCGAGGCCCCGTAGCCCTTCACCGCGCCCCCGGCGGCACGGCAGGTGGCCGACTCGCCGGAGCCCTGCGGACTCCGGACCGGAGTCGCGCCGCCACCCCGGAAAGGGCGTCCCCGCGGGCGCGGGAGGCCCCTCGGGTCTCATAAGTTCACACCCGCCCCACCCGTCTCCCACCAGGAGAAAATCGGAGCTTTGTGCAGGTAAAGCCTTGCCAACGATGCATGGCATGGGCATTATCTGGCATTACGGGTCGTCTTATCTCAGCCTTGCGCAGCCGCTCCCTCAAAACTCGGGTAGGACGACCCGTCCACTTCCAGAACCGCGTCATCACATGATCATCGGATGACGCGGTGTCACAACAGACCACGCATCCGGCAGAGGGCTCTCCTGTGAGCGCACCGAATCCGAACCGGGCACCCGTACCGCCCCAGCAAGGACGAGGGCCCCATGTGTCTCTGGCAGATGTCCTGCCGGACGGCCCCCGTCCCTACATCCCGGGAACCAGGCGGGGGCCGCGTCTCCCCGATCTCTCAGGGGTGAGGGCCGTGTCTCAGCTGACCTGCGAGGCGGCGACGGACCAGGTGTTGCAGTAGCCGATCCGGGCGTACTTCCAGCCCTGCTGGAGCCAGCCGGCGTAGTGCTCGCCGCTGCCGTGGTCGCGCAGTCCCAGGCCGTTCTGGTCGTCGCCGCGACGGTACTCCGTCTGCAGCACGGCCTGCCAGCGGGCGGCGGTGACGCCGAGCGGAACCCGGACCGCGCGGGTGAAGACCCCGGCGAGACACTGGGCCTGGAGCTCGGACCTGCGCGAATGGGCGTCCTGCGCGGCCTTGGACTTGTTGGAGACCTCCCACCACCACGCGCCGCCGATGCCGGCCATGGACTGCACGTGGTGACCGTACTCATGGGCGAGCACGGACAGGTAGGGCACGTGATTCTCGGCGGGATCGATCCGGTCGGTCTGCTGGATGAGGTGGGTCAGGCCGATGTACATGCCCCGGTTGGACGGGCAGTAGTAGGCCGCGGCGCCGGAGGCCGGGTAGCTGCCGCAGGGGCCGCGGCCCGGACGGGACCAGTAGACCCGGCGCGGCGCCAGGAAGACCGCTCCCGCCTGGGAGAACTTCCCCGCCCACGCCCGGTCCAGGCAGCCGGTGACGGCGTTGAGATAGCTGAGCATGGCGCGCGGCTGCGTCGAGGGCCGGGGGGCGCGGCAGGACACGGGGCTCATCTGGCTGGTGGCGTACAGCGGGTTGCGCTTGAGCCGGGCGCCGGTGTCCGAGCGCTGCATGTAGCGGAGGTCGACGACCATCTTCCCCTGCGCGGCGCTCTCCTGCGCGGCCAACGCGATCTTGGCGTCACCCAGCCCGTTGAGGTTCAGCTTCTGCGGAGGGGCGAAGGTAGGCGGCGTGACCTCGGTCTCGCCGGTCTGCGTGGGCTCGGCGTTGCCGGTCGCCACCGGACCGGTCTCGGGGCCGGCCGGAACCTCGGCCTCCTCGCCACCGGCCAGACCGGAGACCACCACGATCACGGCGAACGTCATGGCGACAACACCGAAGACACCGAGGGCCAAGGGGTTCGGCCCGCGTGAGCGCATGCGACCGCCTCTCCGGAAGAGAATCTTCGGGCGGCAATCTAGCGGATATCTATCTATAGGTGCTTGTAGACGGAAAAATATGGAAGAAAGCGCTCTTCGAGGGGCGCCGGTTCTCGCTAAGCTCCCCAGCCATGGCGGGATCTTCCTTATACCGGGCAGCCGGGCGCGCGACCGTGACGGTCGCCCTCGCGGTGACGTTGAGTGCTCTCTCGACCCTGGCGGCCGGTACGGCGAACGCGGCCGGTATCACGGACGCGGCCGGTATCGCGGACGCCGCGAACACGCCGGGCCTCCCGGAGGCGGCCGGTCCCGCGAACGCGGCGCTCGCCCAGGCCGGAAAGATCACGAACGACACGGTCCAGCTCGAACTGCGGCAGGACGGCGTGCTGCACGTCAAGGAGACCGTCACCTTCGAAGGCGGCGCGCCGACGCGGAGCCTGGTCGACCGCACGCGTTACGACGACGGCAACGACCGGCTCTACCAGGTCACCGGCCTCAAGGGCGACGCCACGCTGGCCGACGCCTCGATCACCCTGAAGGGCTCGGGCACCGCCGAACTCGAATACGACGTCAAGGGCGCGGTGACCCCGCTGGCCGGCGCCCAGGAACTGCGGTGGTACGCCGTGGGAGGCTGGTCCGTCCCGGTCGAGCAGGCCAGGGTCACGCTGAAGGGCCCCGCCCAGCTCCAGAACCTCTCCTGCTTCGCGGGCCCGCTGAGTTCGGCGATCGCCTGCACCGAGGCCTCGATGGATCACACGGGCGTCACCGCCGAGTTCGGCCAGCAGGCCCTCGGCACCGGCGAGGTGTTCACGGTGGTCGTCGGCTACCCGACGGGGGCCACGAAGGGCACGCCGATCCTGGAGCGCCGCTTCGAGTTGTCCAACGCCTTCGCCCTGAACGCCGTCACCGGCGGCGCGCTGGCCGGTCTGATGCTCCTGCTGCTCGGCGGCATCGGCATCCTCTACTGGACGCGAGGCCGCGACGAACGCGTGGTCGGTCACGAGTCCGGCGCGCAGAGCGGCGTCGAGAACGGCCACTTCGCCCCGCCGGACGGCGTGCGTCCCGGCCAGATCGGCACGCTCATGGACGAGCAGGCCGACGTGATCGATGTGACCGCCACGATCGTGGACCTGGCCGTCCGAGGCTACCTCAGGATCGACGAGCAGCCCCGGCAGACCTACGACGCGCCCGACTGGACGCTGGTCCAGATGCCCAACGCACCGGTCAACTCCCTGATGTCCTACGAGCGGGCGCTCTACGACGCCATCTTCGACGGCCGCGACGCGGTGCTGCTGTCGCAGCTCAAGGGGTCGTTCGGCCACAAGCTCGGCAAGGTCCGCGACGCCCTCTACCGCGACGTGGTCACGCAGGGCTGGTTCGCCCGCCGTCCCGACAGTGTCCGCACCCGCTGGACGACCCTCGGCGTGGTGCTCACCGTGGCCGGGGTCGTCGCCACCGTCGCGCTGGCCTGGTTCACCTCGTACGGCCTGCTCGGCCTGGCCCTGATCATCGCGGGTGCCGCCCTGTCCGTCGGCGGCCAGCACATGCCGGCCAAGACCTCCAAGGGCGCGGGAGCCCTCGCCCACACCCTGGGCTTCCGGGAGTATCTGGCCGGCGGCGACCTCGGCGGCGACGTTCCCGTGGCCCAGCGGGTGGAGCTGTTCTCCCGCTACCTGCCCTACGCCGTGATCTTCGACAGCGTGGACCGCTGGGCCCGGGTGGTCTCCTCCGTGAACGGCAACGGCCGGCAGGTCGACCATCTGTACTGGTATCACGGCCCGGCCGAGTGGGACCTGTCCAAGTTCGCCGACTCGATGCGGACGTTCACCATGACGACCTCGGGTGCGATCTCCTCCACCCGCCAGTTCCGCTCCTTCTGACCCCGGAGGCCGGGCACGGGGAGGCCGCTCCGCCGCTACCGCACGCGGACCTCGCCGACCGGACGGCCGCCGCCGAGCAGCACACCGGTCGCGAGCTCGTCGAGTTCGGCTCCCCCGAAACCGAGGGCGACCAGGGCCGCGACGGTGACCGGGGTCCGGGCCCGCTGCCCGCCGTCCTCGATCTTGACCGCGCCCGCGCGGCCGTCCTCGAAGGCGAAGGCGTCGAAGGCCTCGGCCCCCGCCTTGATCATCAATCCCGGGATCGCGCGCATCAGCCGGGCCTCGGGACGGGTCGTGCCGGAGGTCCACTCGGGGTGGGCGCGGAAGGCGTCGGCGACGCGGCGCTCGGGGGTGCCGGGCTCGGCCTGGACGAGGGCGCGGAACGCGCGTGCCACACCCGTCATCGACACGAAGAACAGCGGGGCACCGCAACCGTCCACTCCCGTGGCGGCGACGCGCTCACAGGTCAGCTCCTCGACCGTGGCCCGGATGGCCTTCTGCAGCGGGTGGGCCGGGTCGAGGTAGGTCTCCAGCGGCCAGCCGTTGGCCGCGCAGGTGGCGAGCATCGCCGAGTGCTTTCCCGAGCAGTTCATGTAGATCCTGGCCGGGCCTCCGCCCGAACGCAGCACCTCGTCGCGGGAGGCGACGTCCCCGGGCAGGTCCTCGGGGCAGCGCAGCGCGTCCTCGTCCAGCCCCGCCCCGGAAAGGATCTTCCTGGCCCCGTCCACGTGGAACGGCTCTCCCGCGTGACTCCCGCACGACAGCGCGAGCAGCTCCCCCTCCAGGGCGAGCCCCGCGCGCACCATGGCGAGCGCCTGCAGGGGCTTCATCGCCGAACGAGGCGAGACCAGGGCGTCCACCGCCCCGTGCGCCCTCACGATGGAACCGTCGGAGGCGACGGCCAGCATCCGCGCCCGATGCGTGGACTCCACGAAACCAGAACGGACAACCTCGACAACCAATGACTCAATAGACACTTTTATCCCCTTTCATCCAGAGTCTAGGGATACCGGCGAACACGAGATGATGGGGCCATGCGTGCGGTCGTACAGCGGGTGAGTTCCGCTTCTGTGGTGGTGGACGGCGTGACGGTCGGAGCGATCGACGAGCCCGGACTGCTGGTCCTGGTCGGCGTGACCCACACCGACACCCCGGCGGAGGCGGCCAGGCTCGCCGCCAAACTCTGGGGCCTGAGAATCCTGTCGGGCGAGAAATCCTGCTCCGACATCGGCGCGCCGCTGCTCGTGGTCAGCCAGTTCACCCTGTACGGCGACGCGCGCAAGGGCCGCCGCCCCACCTGGCAGGCCGCGGCTCCGGGGCCGGTGGCCGAGCCGCTCGTGGAGGCCGTCTGCACCGGACTACGCGAGCTGGGCGCCCAGGTGGAAACCGGGGTGTTCGGCGCGGACATGAAGGTCACGCTGACCAACGACGGACCCATCACTTTGGTCCTGGAGATCTAAAAGGGCTACAAAGAAGCGGGGTGCATCCAAGATCTGACTCGTAGGGTCGCGACTTGTTCGCAACAAGTCCGCCATCACCCACGGGGAGGGTCAATGCGCATCTTCGTCAAGGCATGCGTCGCCGCCGCCGCGCTGGTCACCGCACTAGCGCCCATCGCACACGCACAGACGAAAACCGCCAACGCCACCAACGCACCGAGCGCACAGAGCGCACCGGCCGCCGCCGCGCCGAGGCAGGCACCGGTTTTCTCCGCCTACCACGGCGTCACACCCGGTAAGCAGACCGAGCGCCTCAACACCCTGCGCAACCAGGGCTACCGGCCGATCACCCTCACCGTGGACAACGCCGCCGCACCGCGTTACGGCGCGGTGTGGGTGCAGACCCCCGGGGCTCCGTGGGTGATGTACCAGGGCATGACGTCGAACGGGTACCAGAACCGCTTCAACGCTCGCGTCGCCGACGGCTACCGTCCGACCTCCGTGAGCGCCAGCGGCTCCGGGAACGCCGCGGTCTTCGCCGCGATCTTCGAGAAGGTCCCGGGGAGGTTCACCGCCAGGCACGACCTCAACGCCGACCAGTTCGCCAAGGCCAACGCGAACAACGCCCGGCGCGGATACATGCTCACGGCGCTGAACGCCTACGGCACCGCCAACGACCCGCGCTACGTCGCGGTCTGGGCGCAGGCTCCGGGAAGCTGGACCGTCACCACGGCCCTCAGCCCGCAGGAGCACCACCAGGAGTTCCTCACCCGCACCAGCAACGGTGAGAAGCCCTCGCTGATCACCGTCGGCCCCGGCAACACCTACACCGCCGTGTGGGTCAAGGATGACGGAGAGAAGTGGCACGAGTTCACGGACATGAGCTCTGCCGGCTACCAGAACCGGTTCAACAACCTGAAGGAGAGGGGATTCCTCCCCGTCAAGCTGGACGCCGAGGATGGTCGCTACGGGGCCATCTGGGCCCCGGCCGCTTCCTGAGTGAACCGCTCCCGGTCGCGCCGCCGTACCGTCCCGGTACGGCGGCGCAGACCCGGGACCGTCAGCGGATGCGACGGCGCAGCGCGGGGTCGATCTGGACGTTGCGGCCCGCGTCCGGCGGCACGATGACCTCCTGGGTCGCCGCCACCTCACCGGCCGTCAGCGTGGCGTCCACCGGCACGGTCCGCTTGACCACGGCCAGCGCGATCGGGCCGAGCTCGTGGTGCCGGGCGGCGCTGCCGACGAAACCGACCTCCCCCTCGTCGAGGACGACGGGGGTGCCGTGCTTCGGCAGCGTGTCCACGCTGCCGTCCAGGTGGAGGAAGACCAGGCGGCGCGGCGGGTGGCCGAGATTGTGCACGCGGGCCACGGTCTCCTGGCCCTTGTAGCAGCCCTTGTTCAGGTGAAGGGCCGAGCCGATCCAGCCCACCTCGTGCGGAATCGTCTTGTGGTCGGTCTCGAAGCCCAGGCGGGGACGGTGGTCCTCGATCCGCAGCGCCTCGTAGGCCCAGAGCCCGGCGAGCTTCAGCCCGAGCCGTCCGGCCAGCAGGTCGCGGGGAAGCAGCACGTCGTCGCCGACGAGAACGGCCCCCTCCGGCAGGGCGAGCCTCCCGGCCTCGACCACGGACACCACCGCGTAGTCGTCCGTCACCTCGGCGACCTCGACCCTGAGCATGAACCGCATCCTGTCGAGGAACGCGGTGAGCCCGGCCGCCGTGCCCGGCTCCACGTGCGCCCACACCGCCTCGCCGTCGTCGACGAGCGTGAGGTGGTGCTCCACCCGGCCCTGAGCGTCCAGAAGCAGCGTCTGGGTGGCCTCGCCGGGTTTCAGGATGTCGAGTTTCTGCGAGCTCAGATTGTTGAGCCAGCTCAACCGGTCGGGCCCGGAGATCCGGACGACCTCACGGTTGCTCCGGTCGACCATCGCCTCACCGGCGATCAGCGCGCGCTGCTCGGCGAAAGGATCACCGTAGTGTCCGGCGACGTCGGCGTCAGGGGTCTCGGCCGCGACCGCGCCGGGAGTGTCCAGCAAAGGGCTTCGCATGCTCCCAGACTACGAGGCCTCAGCGGCACTTTCGGCAGCGGCCGAAGACCGTCAGGTGATGCACGTCGGTGGCGAACCCGAGCTCGGTGTCGAGGCTGTCGACGAAGGCCCGCACCAGCTCCGGGCGGGCCTCGCTGATCTCCCCGCAGTTGCCGCAGACCAGGTGCACGTGATTGGCCTCGGCGGCCAGGTGATAGGTGGGCGCGCCGTGCCCGAGATGGGTATGGGTGACCATGCCGAGCTCCTCGAGCAGTTCGAGGGTCCGGTAGACGGTCGAGATGTTCACTCCGCGAGCGGTCTCCCGCACCCGGGCGCAGATCTCCTCAGGGGTGGCGTGGTCCACCGCCTTGACCGCCTCAAGCACCAGCTGGCGTTGCGGAGTGACCCGGTAACCGCGCGCCCGCAGTTTCTCGTGCCACGACGTCTCGGTCATGCCCAGAGTCTAAGAGCATCGGAGCACGATCGGGATTACGTCCTCCTGCACCGGAAGACGTGCCTTGGCCGGCGGGCCCCGGGAGACCTTTCCCACCTGTGAAAACTTGATCACGAATATTCGTTTTTTCCTGACCGAAATCACCGGACCGAAATCGCGTCCGACGCCGGTCCGGGAGCCCCGCCAGTGGTGACGAGGCCCGCGACCGCCCGCGGGGCGTCCCCCCTCGCCGGACCCGATCCGGGATCCGTTCAGGGCCCTGACCTGGGGCGGGACGGAGATCGAGGCCGACCGCGAATATTCATTTGCCCTGGCCCCGCGAATTTCATACGGTACAGACACGCTGAAAGGAGGTGGTCCGAACGATGGTTAGTCATAGTTGGGCTAGCGAGGTGGCTGTCCGCTAGGACGCCGCAGCTCCGGACTTCTGTCCGGACGTCTTGCGACGTTCGGCGAATCCATGACAATCACCGGAACCCCGGGTTGCCGGAAGGCGGTTCATCCCGTCTTTGGTCCATCCGGCCCTTCTGCCGAGCAGGAGGAGCAGGCCCGGGGTTCTTCCTTTTCCCGACTTCCCGACCGTCTTCACGGTCGTTCCCGGCCGCCTTCACGGTCGCCTCTCGTATCGCCTCTCCGAACCTCTCTCGTGTCGCCTCTCCGAGACGGGCGGTGGCGAGGTCGCCTCAGTGCTCACCGAGGACGGGAAGCTCAGTGCTCGCCGCGGGCGGGAAGCCCGAGCGCGGCGCAGGCCTCCCGGTAGAGGCGGACGACCTCCCCGCGAACCTGGGAGCGCTCGGTCAGCGTGGTGCCCCACGGCACCCGGACCGTGACGTCCTCGCCGTCGACCACCGCGACGAACTCGATCGCCTCGGAGTCCACCCCCGTCGTCGTCGCGCCGGTGGCCTCGGACTGTCCGCCGAGGCCCCGGCAGATCAGCAGCGCGTCGTCACCGTGGTCGTCGTTCATGTGACGCTTGATGGCCTCGACCGCTTCGGGGGTGAAAGGAGTGCTCATCCTCCAGAGCGTATCCAGGCGGGCCCCCGGACGGCTCGCTAGACGGTGTCCGGCACGAAGTCGCCGACCTTCTTGAGCTCGGCCGAGAGGTGCGACTGCAGCGACTGACCCATGGCCGCCATGTCGTAGGCCCACATGAGGTTGCCGTTGACCAGGCCGTAGAGCCGGTGGGCGGCGGTGTACTCCTTCGCGGTGGAGGTGCGGGCCACCACGTCGGTGTGAAGCTCGATCTTGTTGAAGACCACCTCGCCGAGATAGATCTCCACGATGCCCGTCGGGTGCGCCAGGCACACCTCCAGCCGGCGGTTGGGCAACTGGCGCCAGAAACCGGTCTCGGTGCCCAGGGGGCGAACCTTGTCACCCGCCTCGTCGAGCAGCCAGGTGCGGCTGGTGTAGCTCAGGAACGGCTTGCCGTTGTGGCCGAAGACGACCTCCTGGCCGAAATTGAAGCTCTCGATGGTCGGATATCCCCCGACTCCGGCTCCCTCCCACCTGCCCACGAGGAAGGCGATCGGCTCAAGATCAGGATGCAGTTCGGGAACGTCCATGAAAACGAGCCTAAAGGCGTCCCGATGCGGTTCGCGCCCGTGACACGGACCCGCATAGGCTTCAGGGCATGGCACGATCACTGGTGATCAAAGTGACCGCCGGCATGGAGTCACCCGAGCGCTGCAACCAGGCGTTCACGGTGGCCGCGGCGGCGTTGGCGAGCGGGGTTCCCGTCTCGCTCTGGCTGACAGGCGAGTCGGCGTGGTTCGCCCTGCCCGGACGGGCCAAGGAGTTCACGCTGCCGCACGCGGCCCAGCTCGGCGACCTGCTCGACGCGGTTCTGGCGACCGGCAAGGTGACCCTGTGCACGCAGTGCGCGGCCCGGCGGGACATCACGGTGGACGACGTGATCGAGGGCGTGCGCATCGCGGGCGCCTCCACCTTCGTCGAGGAGATCCTCGGCGAAGGTGTTCAGGCACTCGTCTACTGACCGGCGCGGTCCTGCTCCCCCGGCCGGCGGGGTACGGCCTCTCCGTGCGGCGCCGGCCCGGGTCCTGAGCCCGGCCCGGCCCTCTCCGGCCGCCGCCGGGAGCCCGTCCCGAGCCCGGCCGCGGGTCGCTCCACGGTCACGCCCGCGGAGCGACGATCTCAGGCCGCTCCGCGAGGATCCGTCAGTGGGGCAGCACCGCGTTCAGCCGCTCCTCGCGAAGCCGCTCGAACCAGGAGTCGTCGATCGGCGGGAGCTGGGCGCCCACCGCCCAGGTGAGCAGCAGGTCCGCCAGGCCGGGGTTTCGGGCGAGCGCGGGACCGTGCAGGTAGGTGCCGACGATCCTGCCCGTGTAGCAGCCCTCGGTGCCGTCGCCGTTGCCGACGCCGACCGTCGTCCGGGCCAGCGGCCGGACGCCGGGGCCCAGCCGGGTGACGCCCATGTGGTTCTCGAAGCCGGTGAGCGTCGGAAGACCGAGCGCCGCGTCCGTCTCGCCGGCCAGCTCGCCGACGGCGCGGCCCTCGCCGCGGCCACTGGCGATGTCGATCAGTCCGATGCCGTCCACCGGCTGGCCTTCCTCACCGCCGAACGTGGTGCCCATGATCTGGTACCCCGCGCAGACGGCCAGCAGGGACGCGCCCCGGGCGATGGCCCGATGCAGGCCGCCGTCCCGCCGGAGGCGCTCGGCGGCGAGGATCTGCGGCCGGTCCTCTCCGCCGCCGATCAGGTAGATGTCACCGCCCTCAGGCACCGGGTCGGCCGAACGCACGTGGACGGTCTCGACCGGGATTCCGCGACGCCGGGCCCGCTGTTCCAGGATCAGGACGTTGCCCTGGTCTCCGTAGGTGCTCAACAAATCCGGATAAATCCAGACGAGGCGCAGGGCGCTGTCAGACTGCACGACCGAACTCCGATCGAATGTTCTGGAAGGCGGTGTAGTTGGCGATCACATCGACCTTGCCCGGCGGCTGCGCGGCGAGCGCCTGCCCGAAGGATCCGGCCAGCTGGAACGGCACGCCCGCCACGTCGAGCCGGAGCGCGAGGTCCAGCCGCCGTTCCCCGGCCACGAAGACCGGTCTGCCGCGCAGCACGCGGTAGTCGACGTCCCACAGCCAGGAGGTGTCGCGACCGTCGGGACCCTGGGCGTTCACCGAGAGGATCACCGGCAGCGAGGGGTCGAGCACGTCGAAGGCCTCCAGCCAGCCGGCCGGGTTCTTGGCCAGCAGCAGGCGGGCGTGCCGGCCGTCGCGCTCCACCGTGGTGTAGCGGCCGGCGACCGAGGTCACCTCGCGCAGCCGGGGCAGCGCCCGCTCGACCGGCAGGCCGAACACCTCGGCGGTGGCCAGCGCGATCGCGGCGTTGGCCCGGTTGGCCCGGCCGGGGAGCCGGAGGTCCAGCACCCAGCGCCGGCCGCGCGGGTCGATCACCGCGTCGTCGTCGAGGACCCAGGCCGGCACGGGCCGCCGGAAGGTGCACTCCCGGCAGGCCCAGTCGTTCTCCGTCGTGCCGGGTTTCGACCCCGACCCGGCGCTGCCGGGCGGGACGTACTCCATCCCCTTGCGGTCCAGCGGACCACCGCACTGGGGGCAGCACCAGGAGTCTTCCTTCCACGGCTGCCCGGCCGACACCCAGGTCACCGAGGCGGCCGTGGAGGCGCCCCAGGTCACCAGCGGGTCGTCGGCGTTGGCGATCACGTGGGTGTTCCTGCCCGCCAGGGCCCGCCGCCACTTCTGGGCCAGCAGCCAGATCTCACCGGCCCGGTCCATCTGGTCGCGGCTGAGGTTCATCAGGCAGACGACCCCCGCGTCGGTGGCGTCGATCACCTCGGGCAGGTATTTCTCGTCGACCTCCAGGACTCCGTAGGGGGCGTCCTTGGCCGACGACAGCGCCGAGACGTGCCCGGCGGGCATGTTGGCGCCGAAGGCGTTGGTGGCGACCTCGCCGAGCTCCTGCAACGCGGAGGTGATCAGCCGGGTCGTGGTGGTCTTGCCGTTGGTGGCGCTCACCAGCGCCAGTTTGCGGTCATGCGCGAGCTGGCGCAGCAGATCGGGCTCCAGGACCAGGCTGACCCGGCCACCGATCACTGATCCGTCGCCGCGCCCGGTCGCTCGGGACAGGGTCGCGGCCGTCCGGCCGAGAGCACTTGCGAGCTGCGCCCGCAGCGGAAGCTGGGTCATGTCAGGGATCCTAGCCGCGGATGGGCATGGTCACCGACCACCGGGAGACCGCGGCACGCATGCGCGGACGGTTCCGCGGACGATGATCCACCGTGGTCCCCGTGGTCTCACTGCTCGGCGAAGGCGAGCTCCGCGGTCTCCGGCGACCCGGCGTCGAACGGCAGCACGAACCGGTGCGGCCAGGACAGCACGCTCTCCATCCACCCCGCCCCCATCGTCTGGGCCACGTGCCGGAGCCGCTCGGCCGGATCGATGCCGATCGTGACCGTGAGGATGTCGCGCTGCACGCCCTCGTGCTCGTCGTCGCCGAGGATCACCCGCCAGGCCAGTGCCCGGTTGCGGTCCACCTCCATGGACAGCGGGTGGTGGCGGAGCGCCTTGGCCCGGTGGCCGAGCAGCTCGGGACCACCCGCCGGGCGGTTGAACAGCGCGTAGTCCATGACCGGCGCGGGACTGCGCGGGTTGGGCGCGGGCTGCCCGTAGGGGAAGAGCCGGTCCACCTCGTGCAGCCACCGGATCTGCGGGATGACCCAGGCGGGACCGGCCCGCTCGCCGGCGTCCCGGTCGGGCCCCAGCAGCCGGGTGGAGATCTTGGCGACCTGCTCGGTCAGTTTCCCCGGATCGCTGACGGTCCGCAGCGACCACGCCCGGCGGCCCACGCTCCGCTCCACCGCCGTGGCCAGCAGGCATTCGCGCCTGCGCAGCGGGAGCTCCGCCCACAGATCGGCCAGCGCCCTCGGCACCCCCGGCATCGGCCGGTCGGTGCAGTGCGCCAGCACCACGGTGTCGGTCCAGATCCGCAGCCAGGCCCACTCGGGCGAGGCGACGAGCAGGTCGGCCTCCCGCAGCTCGACCAGCGTGCACGCCCGTCCGCTCCGGCACTCCTGCCCGCACGCCGCCGAACGGCGTCCGCAGATCGGCGGCATGTGGCCGGGGATCAGCCGCTCGCGGTCCTCGCCCAGCGGCACCTGGATGCGCAGCGGCCGGTCCATCCCGTCGGCGAAGACCGCCGCGACACCCGGCGGCAGCGAGACGACCTGCCGGGACTGCTCCTCGTTCAGGTTCATCGCGGCCCCGACCAGCTGGCGGTCGTCCTCCGCCGGAAGCCGGTGCACGACCTTCAGCGCGGTGTTCTTCACGACGTCGGAGACCAGCTTGGTGGGGATCTGCTCGGCCACCACGATGCCCTCGCCGTACGCGCGGATCTCCGCCAGCATGCCCGCCAGGAGCTCGACGGCGTGGGTGCTGGCCCGTCCGGCGCCGCGGTCGCGGAGCAGCCGGTGCGCCTCCTCGATCACGATGACGTGCCGGAGCCCGGTGCTCCGTTCCTTCCTGGCCCGCATCCGCAGGTGCTCCACGATCCGGATGATCAGCGTGCCCATCAGGAACGCCTTGTCCTCGTCGTTGGCCACGTCCTCGATCGCGAACACCACGTTGCGCTGGAGCAGGTCGCCGATGTCGGCGGGGTGGCCGCCCTCGAAGAACCGGCCCGCGGAGCCGACCCGCAACGATCGCAGCCGCAGCGAGATGAAGCCCTCGACGTCGGCCTGGACCTCCCTGCCGTAGCCGATCTCCTTGATCACGTCCATCGCGTGCTGCTGCAACTGCTCAAGGGTCGGTACGGCGGGCCGCACGGCCGCCCCGGGCGCCGCCCAGCCGGTGACCACGTCCCAGCCGTTGGCCTCGTACACCCGCTGCAGGGCGAGCGACATGATCTGCGGGAACGGCTCCTCGGCGTCGAAGGCCGCCATGAACAGCGCCCGGACCATGTCGATGTGGGCCTGGACCGGATAGCCGGGCTCGGGAGCGAGCGGGTTGACGCTGAACGGCACGCTGTCGGGGGCGGAAGGATTGATCACGGTCACCGGGGCGAGGTGCTCGATCCGGCCGCCCATCGCGGCGTATTCGGACTTGGCCGGCTCGATGGCGAGCCACGGGATGCCCGCCCCGGTGAGCTGCTCCAGCAGGTGCCTGACGGTCTGGGACTTTCCGGAGCCGGTGGCGCCGGTGATGAACGCGTGCCGGTTCAGGGTGGCGAGGGGAACCTTGAACGAGCCGACCGCCCTGTCCTGTCCGTCCAGGATCGACCCGAGATCGATGGTCAGCGCGCCGGGGACGACGTCGGCCTCGCTGGTCACGTCGAAGAAACCCGCCTCCAGCACCCGGACCCCCGGCACCTCCCTGCGGGGCAGCCCGGCGAGCGCGGCGAGCGCCCCGGCGGTGGCCGCGAACGGGGCCGCGGTGCCGTCCGCCGGATCCTGGAGCGTCGTGGACAGCGCCTCGGCGAAGCCGTACACCGGCCCGGACAGCGCGCTGCGCAGGCGGTAGGGGTGGTGGCTCATCTCGGCGGAGCCGACCAGCACGGGGGCGATCTGGCGTAACTCCTCGGGACTCGCGGCCCCGGCCAGCACCCGGACGCTCCAGAGCCCGGCCTCGCGGAAGGCGTCCAGCTCCTGCATGCGCCGCTCGGCCCGCTCGGCGTCGTAGCGCGAGCGCTCGGAGGCGTCGCCGTACTGCCTGAGCACGTTGAGCTGGGTCCGCAGGTGCGCGACCTCGGCGTCCAGGAGATCGGTCTGCTCGGCCACCACCAGCCAGGCGAACGGCCGGGACATGAGCGTGACCAGCGTGGACTCGAAGAGTGTGGGCCGCTTGGTCTCGTCGGCGTCCGGCTCGCGGCGACCGCCGAGCGGCGGGGCCTGACGTCCCGGGCAGATGGTCCAGGCCAGGTCCGACAGGTCACGGAGCCATTCGTCGCCGATCCGCACGCCTCGGGCGCCGCTGGGGAAGAGCAGCGGCTCGGGACCGATGGGGGGCGGCTCCGGCTCGTTGGCGGACCGGCGGGGCGGGCGCGGCGGGGTCAGCGGCCCGGCGTTGGTGACGAGCTCCAGCGGCGCGCCGGACCCCCGGGATAGCCAGCCGACCACGAAGGGCCGGTTACGCTGTGCCGCGGAGAGCACGGCGGGCAGGACCGTGACGAAGTCCCACTCGGCGGAGGAACTGCGCGAGGGAGCCGTGATCGCCTGGATTCTGTACCAGGGACCGGTCAGGGCATGGGGCGGACGGGACACGCTTGGCTGCATTTGGTCTCCACCCGGGGGACCCGGCTCCAGGCCGGGGGGTTGACGCTTCACGGATCGCTCCGTCGTACCGGCCGACGGGGAACCGGGGGCGGGTCACCCCCACCACCAAGGTCGAACCTCACTCGGGGATCGCACCTCCGCATTGACCATGCCATTACCGCAAACAGACGCTTCATTGACGCTTGCGCCAGTCCAGCCGCGCCGGAGGCGGCCCGAGGTTGGGTGGGGCGTCCTCGAAGGGGTTCGGTTCGCGGGTCTCCGCGGCCGTCTCCTCCTCCGCCCGGTCCAGCACGGCTTCCTTGATCGCGTCGAACTCGCCCAGCGTCGTCTTGGGGAAGGTCAGTATCGCCGGGTTGGCGTCGGCGAGGCGAACCCGGCGCCCCTGCGCGGTGGCGTCGGTGACGATCACCGAGGTGGTGGGGAGCTGCTGGAGCTGGTGGGGCTCGACGAGGAACTCCCTGGAGCGGTGCAGGACCCGCTCGGTCTCCCCCATCGCCTTGGTCGCGCGGCGGCCCCACTCGGTGGATTCGGTGATGTCCTCCTTCAGGTCCTGACGGCTCACGTCGCGCTCGTCCTCGCCCTCCTCGGTCTGGCCCACGGTGGAGACGTAACCGCCGTCCAGCCCGGCCCCGGCGGCGCTGATCGTCTCGGTGAGCTGGGCGAGCTCCAGCCGGTGCTCGGTGCCGACGTGCTCGCTCGCCACCCGGGCGTCCTCGGCGTTGCCAAGCCGCATGAACGTCACCGCCGCGTGCCCCCGGCCGAGCCGCTCCCGCACGGTCGGGGTGAGCGACCTGTAGGTCAGCACCAGCCCGGTCCTGGAGGTCTCGCAGGCGTCCATCAGCCGGTCGAGCACGTCGCCCCGGAGCTTGTCCGCGCCCGCGACGATGATCGTGTGATACCAGGGCCGCTCGGAGGCGGGCGACTGGCGCAGGATGTGGGTGAGCGCGGTGGTCACGTAGGTGCCGAGGACGCGGTTGCCGAACACCCCGGCCTGCCGGTCCATCGACACGACCCGCAGGCGCGCGGGCGGCAGCCGTACCGCCTCGGAGCCGAGGGTCTCCAGCTTGCGCAGCTGCGACTCCAGCGCCCACGCCCGCTCGATCACCACGCGGTCGCTGACCCCGCGGCCGAACAGCGTGCCGATCCGCTCCAGCTGAGTGGCGGTGATCAGGCCGAACCTGAGGTCTTCTCGTGGATCCCCGACCTGGGCCAGGGCTCGCAGGGCGGCGGTGACCTGATTGATCGTGGCGCTCTCGCCGAGGACCTCCAGGACCCGCTCCAGGATCGCGTTGTCGAACGACAGATCCCTGGTCGTGCGGTGCTCCTCGCTGACGCTCACGACGTGGGCGAGGACGTCGGCGAACGCCTCGGGGGCCAGCGTGGCCCCCAGGTCGAGCCGGGGAAGGTCCACCGGCAGCACCCAGACCAGCGGCTCGTCGCCGCCCCTGCGCGCCAGCTCGATCAGGTCCTTGGCGATCGCGCCCTCGGACAGGTCGAGCACGGTCAGGTGGCCGCCGCTGTAGAGGCGGGTCGCGCCGAGCAGGGTGATCAGCGCCGACCAGCCGGGCAGGGTGCCTCCGGCCACGTCTATCCGGTCGATCTCGTCGGGCACCGCCACGGCGTACCAGGTCAGCTGACGGTCGTGGCGCTCCTTCTTCTCCGCCCACTCCCGGTATCTGGCGGCGTGCTCCTCCTGGGCGCGGAAGAGCTCCCTGTCGCGTTCCTCCCGCTGCCGGTCGCCGACCGCCTGGTGCTCCCGGATCCGGTGGCGGACCGCCCTGTCGCCCTGGTGGACCGCGTAGGTGCAGAACGCCGCGATCCCGCCGGTGGCGATCAGGCCGGCGGCGACGAAGGACCAGCTCAGCATCTGGGTGAGACCGAGCCCGAGGATGAGTGCGGCGAGCGCGAGCATGAACACTCGGACGATCTTCACCGGCCGGTTCAGCAGGTCTTCGTTGAGCCGCTCCCGGCGCACCCACTCGTTGTCGACGGGGTCGGCGGGGTTCTCGACGGGAGAGGGTCGCTTCGGAGCCGGACCCGGATCAGGGTGCAACAAGGCATACTGCCAGCCCAGGTAGATCCGGTCCGCCTGGAGCTGCGCATGCTCGGGATGCACGTCCGCCACGGAACCTCCGCCATCGGGCTCATCGGAAGCCTCGATGACAGCGTAAGAGTTGGACCTCCTATTCGGGCAGCGTTCCCGCCAATCCGCTCCATATTTCCCCGCATTCGCCATTACTTAGGGGACAAATGAGGCGGAGGGGGCGGACGCCAGCGATTACCATCCTTTGTCATGACGTCTGCCCCCGGTGACGGTCCCAGAGGTACCCGGCGACGGCGCGCGGTCGCAGTACCCGTCGCGGCTCTGGTCGTTTTCACCGGTCTGGGCGTCGTCACGGCCTTCGGCGGACTCGGCGACGCCCCGGACAGGCCTCCCAAACAGCTCGGTCCGGGTTCGATCCTGGATCAGGAACAGTTTCTCACCACATTCGTGGGGTCGCGCGCTACCGTCGAGCCTGGAACGTTCGATGCTCCGGACAAACACGTCGTGGAGATCGAGATGGAGGTCACCAACAAGGGTGACACGACCACTCTCGTGGGGCGGCCCAACGACAAGGGCTACAACAGCCCGTTCTTCGCCGGATCCCTGCTCAAACTGACCCCCGAGATCAAGATGGAGTACGGCCCGGACGCCTTCGCCTCGGCCGACGGCGTCCAGAGCGGCCAGCTACAGCCCGGCATGCCGACCAAAGTCGTGATCAAATACGAGCTACCGAACGGGCAACGGGTGCCTGAGCGGGTGAGAATGGACGTCGGCACATTCGAGTTCTCGGAGGGGATCACCCTGACTCCGGGCTGGCACCTGGTGACGGAGGACGCGGTCGACGAGACCAGGCCCTCCCTCACGGTCGCGGCCCAGGTGACCCTCCCCGTCCAGTCGGAAGGAGCGTCCGGATGAGCGCGGTCACCCGATCCCGGCCCGAGCCGGTCGCCCCTCCGCCTGCTCCGGCGCCGCCCGGCCGGTGGCGCAGGGCGGGCGCCGTCCTCGTCGGAGTCGCCCTGGCGGCGGCGGCCGTGAGCCTGCAGGCGTTCGGATCCGACGCCGCGGATCACAACTCCCCCCTCACCTGGACCGGAGGCGTCGGCGACGAGGTCGTCGCCTCCCGGTTCTCCGCGCGGGTGAAGGCGGTGCAGGCCGCCAAGGCCCTCGAGACGAAGGGCTTCTCGGACGAGGTGAAGCGGGTGACCACGAAGGGGATCTTCGTCATCGTGCAGGTGGGCGCCATGTCGGCCCGCGAGCCTCTGAAACTGGGGACGCCCGTGCTTCTGACGGACAGCGGGCACGGCTACGAGGCGACGGACAAGGTGGACGCCTCGCTGACCGTCACCGAGCTCTACATCCAGCCCGGCTGGTGGGGCGAGGGCATCACCGTGTTCGAACTCCCCACCGGCGAGCTACCGGGCTCCCGGATCGTGCTCAGTCCCTTGTCCTCGGCCCTCGTCGAACCCAGCGGCCCCGAGATCGAGATCGACCTGGGCCTGGACGAGGCGGCCGCGCGGCGCCTCGTCTCCACCGCCAAGGACGTCTACACGGTGGCGGGCAGGACCTGATGGAAAGCACCCCACCCACCGGAGCGCCGGAGGACGAGCAGCACCGCGACTGGTTCACCCCGCAGGAGAAGCGGCCTCCCGCGCCCCTGCGTCGTCCGCGAAGGTTCAGGCAGGCCTCACCCGAGGAGCCCGACGGGCCCTCGTCCCTGTTCCCCCCGCAGGACGACAGGCCTCCGACCATGTTCCCCCCGCCGCCCGCACCGCGCGGCTCGGCCGCCCCCGGCGCTCCGGGCCCTCAGCGAGCGGCCTCCGGTCCGGCGGGCCCTCCCGGCACGGCTCCGACCGGCAGGCGGTGGGCGCCCCGCCCCCAGCGGGTGTTCGGCGACGAGCAGGTCTGGCCGCCGCGTCCGCAGCGGCCGGCGGAAGAGGCGGGGATCTCGACCCAGCCGTTCCCCGCCGTCACGGCGACCCCGTTGCCCAGACGCGCCACCGCCGCTCCCACACCGTCTCCCGCCGCTCCCACACCGTCTCCCGCCGCTCCCACACCGTCTCCCGCCGCTCCCTCGCCGTCTCCCGTCGTTCCTTCGCCGTCTCCCACCGCTCCCGAGACCCCTCTCGCCGCTCCCGCGCCGGCTTCCGCACCGCCCCTCGCCGCTCCCGAGCCCCCTCCCGTCTCCCCCACGGAGAAGCTCGCTCCGGCATCCGAGGAGCGGGCCCCGCGCCGGCGGGGCCGTACGGCGCTCAAGGTCGGCGTGACGATCGTGACCGTGGTGCTGGCGGCGGCGTTCCCCGCCTGGAACAACTACGACGTCTACAAGGCGAGAAACCCCGATGACAGGATCTACACGGTGGCCGCCGGCGGCAGTGCGACGCTGATGCAGGTGTCCTGGAAGGCGGCGATCGAGCCGGCGGACGGCACGCCCGGCCTGAACGACGTCCCGGCCGACCGCCAGTGGCTGAAGGTCAGGCTGACCCGGACCTTCCTGGACGCCGACGGAGCGCTCAGGCGCGGCGCCCCCCAGGTCGAGTTCAGGGACGCCGACGGCCGTAGCTGGCAGACCCAGGTCACCAAGGACGACCTTCCGACCGAACCCGGGGAGCAGCGGATCGGCACCGGCTACGACTACGAGGTGGTCGGCCTGGTGCCCAAGGCCCTGGCCTCGAAGGTCGAGGTCTACGTCCGTCCCGCCCTGGCCCGCATCATCCCGGACCAGCCCGTCGAAGACCTCTTCAAGCCGTCCGAGGAGGAGGTCCCCGCCGACCAGGTGCTGCGCTTCAGGCGGTGAGAGTCTCTCCGGCCGCCCCGGTTACGGGTGGCCGCGATTCGAGAAGGAGGAGGTCCTCGCGCTTCAGGCGGTGAGCGTCTCCCCTGCCACGCGACTGCGGGTGGCCGCGATGTCGAAGGTGGCCGCCAGCACGGCGACCGTCAGCACCATGATCACCAGATCTCCGACGAACTCCACCGGGCCTCCGATGACCACCCAGCCGAACGGCTGCTCGCTGCCGATCAGCATCTGCACGCCCCGGGTGGCGTAGTCGGTCGCCACGCGAATCGCGACGTAGCAGAGGCAGAACATGCCGAACAGCGCGGCACCGCCGCGGGTGGTAAGCCGGAAGGCGTTCGCCGGGGGGACCCAGCGCTCCTGGAACCCGCCCGTCGCCTGGGTCACGGTGTTCCGGGTGAGGGAGTGCGTGCGCTCCATGCGGTCGGCGACGGTGTCCAGCCGGGTGCCGCGGACGACCGCGCGGGTGTCCTCGGCGAACGCGCCGTAGACGAGCGAGGCGACCGTGAGCCAGACGAGCGGGAGGATCAGCCCGTCCGAGAAGTACGGCCAGACCTCCCCGACGGCCTTCCAGAAGTCCTTCCACCACGGGACGGCGTCGCTCACCCGCTCAAGCCAGTCGGCGACCGCCGCCACGGCGACCCGGTGTTCCAGCCAGTCCGCCCGCGCGGTGGTGAAGACGAACAGCGCGTTGAGGCTGTAGAAGGCGAAAGCCAGCTCGAAGAAGGTGGTGAGCACGCCACTGCCCCTGACCTTGCCGTTCGCGTACCACCAGCCGAACAGCGCCTTGAGGAGATAGGCCGCCACCGCGACCCCGAGGGAGACCCATGGGTCCAGCCCGACGAGCCCGGTACCGCCTTCCGGCGCGCCCCCGCCGGCGAGGACCGCCGCGTCCGCGTCGATCTGCCTGTTGAAGTCCAGCGCGATGAACTCCTGGGCGTCCTGGTTGTGGAAGCTCCAGGCGAGGTAGATGGTGGCGAAGACGAGCGTGGCGCGGTTGAGCGCGCCGAGCATGCTCTCGTCGGCCTCGCCGTCCTCCCGTCTCGCCTGGATCTCCCTGAGCGCGCCGCGCGCCGAGTGCAGCATGCCGACCATGACGACGAGTTCGTTCAGCACGATCAGGGTGAAGACGAACATCGTGATGACGAGCCGCACCTGGCGGTGGTCGCCGTGGGAGAGCTCGCTGCCCATCAACATCAGAGCCGCGCGGACCGCCCGGCCCGCGGAGAACCAGAGCACCAGCGACAGACCGCAGGAGCCGAGGATCCTGAGCGCGTGCGCCGGAAGCCCGTACGCCGAGAGCGCCCGGACAGCGACGGGGGGTGGCGGGGGTGGCGTGACAGTCGTTCCGGACACCCGAGGCATGGTAGCGCCCCACCGTGACGAATCATGGTCAAACACCGCATGGTCTCGCGGAACGCTCCGGCGGTATGGAAATGACACATATTTTGTTACACCGGTCATGAAGCGCATCGAAGTCTGGGCCGACGTGGTCTGCTCGTGGGCTCACATCGGCAAGCGGCGTCTGGAGAAGGCCGAATTCGGCGAGGACGTGGAGGTCGTCTGGCGTCCGTACCTCCTCGACCCTGCCGCGCCCGCCCCCTCCGGCACGTTCGACGCCCACCGGGTGCTCGCCCTCGCCCTCGAACGAGGCGGTCCCGAACTGCAGAACACGCTCGTCGAGCGGATCATGAACGCGTACTTCGTCGACGGCGCGGACATCGGCGATCGGGCCGTCCTGGCGGCGCTCGCCGCCGAGTCCGGCCTGGACGGCATGGCCGAGGCACTCGACGCCGGAGAGGGAACGGACGAGGTCCACGACCAGCTCCTGCGCGGCAAGGCCATCGGCGTGACCACCTCACCCACCTTCGTGGTGGGCGAGTCGGCGATCGCCGGGGCGCAGCCGCCCGAGGTCCTGGCCGATCTGGTACGGCATGCCGTCCCGGCGCGCGAGCTCCCCGACGAGGTCACGCGTCTGCGTCACGCCGAATCACTGCTGGAGGCCCGGGACCCCCTCGGCGCCCTGCGGCTCATGGGACCGTTGCTGGCCGAGCACGGCGACGACCCCTCCGTCCGTCTGCTGGCCGCCCGCGCCTACTTCGGCTCGGCCCAGCTCGGCCGGGCGAGGGAGACGCTGGAGTCTCTGCTGGAGCGCACCCCCGGCGACCACTACGTCAGGTTCCTGCTCGGCAGGACCCTCCAGCGGTCCAACCGCCTCCCCGAGGCCCTGCCTCATCTGAGGATGGCGGCGGCCATGTCCTCCGACCCCGACTACGCCGACGCGCTCCGGCGCGCCGAGAGCGAGGTCTCCTGACCGGCCGCGAGCCGGGCACGCGAAAGGACCGGCACCCCGCGAACGGGATACCGGTCCTTTCGGTGAATCACAGGTCAGACGGCCACGGCGAGCTGGGTGACCTCGCCCAGGCGGGCCTGGGCGGGGATGTCCTTGGTGATGCCGCCGCCCGCGATGATACGGACGGTCCAGTCACCGGGAGCGGCGAAGAAGCGGAAGATGCCCTCGTCGGACACCACGACCTCGCCGGTGAACTCGCCGGCGTGGTCCAGCAGGCGGGCGTAGGCCGTGCCCGTGCCGGAGACCACACCCTGGATGACGGCCTGGCTCGAAAGATCGATCCCGGCCGGAATGGCAACCGTCTGCTCTGGAGCAGCGCATCCGTCAGTCATTATCGTGCCTCTCCAAGTTCGATCGGCACGCCGACGAGCGAGCCGTATTCGGTCCATGAACCGTCGTAGTTCTTGACGCTTGCCTGGTCGAGAATCTCGTGCAGCACGAACCATGAGTGCGCCGAGCGCTCGCCGATGCGGCAGTAGGCGATGGTGTCCTTGGCGAAGTCGATGCCCTCGGACTCGTAAAGGGCCTTCAGGTCCTCGTCGGACTTGAAGGTGCCGTCGTCGTTGGCGGTCTTGGACCACGGGATGTTGCGGGCCGTGGGCACGTGACCGCCGCGCTGTGCCGCCTCCTGCGGAAGGTGGGCGGGGGCGAGCAGCTTGCCGGTGAACTCGTCGGGCGAGCGCACGTCGACCAGGTTGAGCTTGCCGATCGCGGCGACGACGTCGTCGCGGAAGGCGCGGATGGACAGGTCCTGGTCCTTGGCCTTGTAACTCGTCGCGGGCCGGTCGGCGATCTCCTTGACCAGCTCGCGGGACTCGAGCTCCCACTTCTTGCGGCCACCGTCGAGCAGCTTGACGTTGTCGTGGCCGTAGAGCTTGAAGTACCAGTACGCGTAGGCGGCGAACCAGTTGTTGTTGCCACCGTAGAGGACCACGGTGTCGTCGTTGCCGATGCCCCGGGCGGACAGCAACGCCTGGAAGCCCTCGCGGTCCACGAAGTCACGGCGGACCGGGTCTTGAAGGTCCTGCTTCCAGTCAATCTTCACGGCGCCACGGATGTGGCCCTTGTCGTAGGCACTGGCGTCCTCGTCCACTTCGACGAGAACGACACCAGGGGTGTCGAGGTTCGCCTCGACCCAGTCAGCGTCGACCAGGACGGCAGAGCGGCTCATGTAGATCCTCCGGAATTATCTTGCGGCGGGCAATAGGCGGCGAATGATCAAGTACATCTCGCAGCCGAGGCAGAAACCGAAAGCGGCGTTGAGAAAGGCGGCGAAGAGGGCCGCGGCGGTGGCTCCGTAAGCCAGCGGCGCGATTTGTGCGACATATCCGACCAAACCCACCAGGGCGAAGGCGAGTCCGACCCCCTGCGCGAAGCGCGGCGGGGCGGCGTCCTCTAATTCCCGGGGAGGGCTCTTCACTATCCCTTTGAAGATCATCCCGTACGGCGAGGCACCCAGAAGGCCCAGTGCGAACACCACGGCCTGAACGGCGAGCAGCCACGCGCTGCCTGTGATCAGGACGAGCGCGAGGACGACAGTCGTGACGACCGCGGCGAAACGGAGAGCCCGGGGATCAGCTTGCATCGCTTGATGCTCCTGCAGGGTTGTGCAGATCGGTGCGGCTCGACGGCCGCTTGAGATCGCCCTTTAGGAAGTGCGACAGAGCGCGGTGGCCACGCGGCAGAAATCAACCGCGCGCCGCTTCGTCAGCAGCTCTGTCCCGGAGTTCATGCTCATGACATTACCCCGACGCTCCGCCGCCTGTCACATCTCTGTCCAATTTCTGAGACAGAATTGTTCATTCAACGGTAGGGTGCCTCGCGCTCGCCCGCTGAACACCCTATTCATTCTCGGCTCATTCGCCGATCGCCAGGCCCAGGGCGCCGATCACGTCGGCCTTCCGCGGCTGGCCGGAGGCACGTTTCACCACACGTCCCGACGCGTCGAGGACGAGGACCGTCGGAGTCCGGAGAATGTTCAGCGACCGGACCAGATCCAGGCGGGACTCCGCGTCGATCTCCACGTGCGCCACCCCGGGCACCAGCCTCGTCACCTCGTCGAGGACCCGCCGGGTCGCCCGGCACGGCTGGCAGAAGGCGCTGGAGAACTGCACGAGCGTGGCCCGTTCCCCGAGCTCGGCGTGGATGTCGCCGGACGTCAGCAGCTCCACGTCACCCCTCACCTCGCGTGGCACGCCGCTACGGCGCCGCATCACCACGCCCACGAGCGTGGCCACGACGAGCGTGACGACCACCACGATCAAACCGGTCACAGAGCACGACAACACGCCGCCCCCGCCGGCCATTCCCCGTGCGGGTCCGCGAGCGGCCCCGCACCCACGCGCGCCGCCCGCGTTCGGGGCCGTCGGTCCGCCGTGTTCGCGAACGCCCCGTGTGCGTGGGCGGCCCGCGTTCGGGCCGTTTGGTCCGCAGTGCCCGCGGACGCCCCATGTGCGTGGGCGGCCCGTGTTCGGGGCCGTCGGTCCGCCGCGCTCACGGACGGCCCGTGTTCGCGGACGGCCCCGTGTTCACGGACGGCCTCGTATATGCGGACGGCCTCTCGATCAATGCCCGGAACGGGCGGGAACCGAGAGCAGCACCCGGCCTCCGGCGGTGGCGATCTCGAACCTGGAGATGTCCCGCGGCCGCATCGTGGTGGTGGCGAAGCCGTCCGACTCGTCGTAGGCGGCCTTGTCGACGATCCAGTTTCCGGCCCTCTCCCTGCTCCCGTCGATTCCGATCACGTCCAGCCGGCAGCGGGTGCCCTTGGCCACCCCGGAGAGCATGACCTTGATCTTGGTCCCTCCCTCTCCGGCCAGGGCGGTCACCGTGGCGCGGACGGAGCCGTCCGCGCTCCCGCCCTCGACCCTCAGATCCCCCGGCCTCAGCTCGCCGGGCTTCTGGTCGCCGAACCCCTGCGCGGCATCGGACTCCGGCCCCTCCGGAGCGCCCATCAGGGTCTCCGCGTCGGAGGTGGACGATCCGGAGGGGCTGGGTGGCGCGGCGAGGTCGGACTTGCGCTGCGCCGCGAAGGGTTCGCCGGCGCTCGCGGCGGCCGACTGGGACGCGGACGCCGTCGTGGCCTCGTGCGTGGGCCGGTTCACGGCCCAGATGCCCCCGCCGAGCCCGACCACCAGGACCGAGGCCGCGAGAGAGAGCATCACCCGGGTCATCCGGCGTCGCTTGACCGTGGCGCCGAGCAGCCGGTCGAGCACCACCTGGGGCGGGCTGGCCACCTGCGCCACGTCGCCCTCGGACACCTTGCCGAGGAACGCGGACACCCCGGTCAGCTCGTCGAACTCCGCCCGGCAGTCGGCGCACTCGGCGAGATGCGCCTCGACCAGGACGCACTCGTCCGGCTCCAGCGCGCCGAGCACGTACACCCCGAGCGACATCCGTACTTCTTCACAGGTCATCATCATGGCGCGAGCCCCCGCTCCTCCAGCGCCAGCTTGAGCGCCCGAAGCGCGTAATACGTGCGCGATTTCACCGTTCCGGCGGGGATGCCGAGTGCCTCGGCGGCTTCCTTGACCGACTTCCCCTGGTAGTAGACCTCGGCGAGCACCTCGCGATGCTCGGTCCGCAGGGTGGCCAGCGCCTCGGCGACCGCCCACGACTCCACGGCGCGGTCCAGCTCGTCGTCGGCGGGCACCACGGCGAGCGCCTCGTCTCCCGTCTCCGGGGGACGCGACCTTCGCGCCCGATGCTGGTCGACGACAAGGTTGCGGGCCACTGTGAACAGCCATGCGCGGATGGAGCCGCCGCCGATCGCGTCGGGATGCCGCCAGGCCCGCAGCAGCGTCTCCTGCACGACATCCTCCGCTCTCCCCGGGTCCCCCGTCAGCCGCAGGACATAGCCGTAGAGTGGCCCGCCGTGTTCGTCGAAGAGCGCTCTCACGAGCTGCTCGTCGGCGGTTCCGGCCTGGCTCACATCCTCACGACGTACGGTGAAGCGCCTCGGTTCATCCACGGGCCGCCTCAGTTGTGAAGCGGGACATCGGTGGCCTCGCCCGAGACCTCGATGCCCTCCGGAACGACCTTCACCCCGGTGACCTTGAGATCGAAGGGCAGGTTCTTGATCGGGATCGTGTAGGCGATGAACCGCTCCGGCTGCGGCACGGGGATGCCCTCGCCCAGCGTCACCTTCTCCGGGGTGAACCGCAGCTCGTCCTTGACCAGCTCGATCTTCATGGTGGCCTTCGCCGACACCTTCTGACCCAGCACGGTGATCTCTCCGTCGACGTTGAGCCCGTCGCCGGCGACCGCGACCTTGATCCCCTGCGGCGCCTTCTGGTTCAGCGTCGCCACGGGAATCACCACGGTGCCCGCCACGCGCTCGGCGCGCATGTCCAGCTGGTCGGCGCGGAGCACCAGGTCCTCCAGCGGCGCGGTGATCCCGTACAGCGTGAAGTCGACGCTGGACAGGCGGACCCCGGCGACGCTCATCGCGCCCGCGTCGACCTTGACCTCGTCGTACCGTCCGGCGATCGCCTGGGTCAGGAAGGGGACGCCGACGATGGTCACCTCGGGCGGGGTGTCGAGGTCGTACACGGCCATCGCCCTCGTGGCGATCTCCCGCTGCGCTCCGGCGACCGCCACCCTGTCCAGGATCACACCGAGAACGAGCAGCAGGATCAGGAAAGCGACCAGCTTGCGCATCTGACTCCCTGTTCATTCTGCGGATTCAGCCTGGGTGCCACCGCAGCACATCCCCTGGCAATCTTGTCTGAAACGCCGCGCCGCCGGTAGCACTTGCCCGCATATGAGGGGTCTGATCTATCGACTTTCTCCTCGCTTTTCCCCCGATAGTCCCCCGCCTTTCCCCCCAATGGTCTCCCGCCCGCCTCTCCCCGCGCGCCGATTTCCCGCGATGATCTTCCCGTCCGGGTCTCACGGCGCACCGGCTCCCCGTCGATCTCCCGCCAGGCTTCCCCGGTGATCTCCCGTCCGGGTCCTCGGTGATCTCCCGTCCGGGCCTCGCGGCGTGCCGCCCCGCAGGGAGGGCGCCAGCGGTCAGCCGCCCGCGAAGGGGGGAAGCACCTCGACCGTCGCGCCGTCCGCGAAGACGATCGTGTCGTGGGCCCGCGTGCCCACCGGATCACCGTTCACGAGGAACGACGCCCGCCGCATCACCCGGGCGAGCTCGTCGCGGCCCAGCGTGACCTTGCCTGTCAGCTCGGCCAGCGTCGCCGCCTCGAAGGACTCCTCCGCGACACCCGCCGCGTCCTTCGCCGCCGCCCAGTAACGGATCAGGCCCGTCGCCATACGCACACCAACTCCTTACGAACACATACAGTTACCACATCATTACGGCGAATCCGCCGGGGAAACATGTTCACCAGGTGGACGCTTCATGGACGCTTCCTCCTCGTGGGCTATCCTCACCTACTACGGGACCTGGGCGACGTAGCCCCCGGGTCCTTACGTGTTTGTACGGCTCTCGCCGACATAACGCGGGAAGGAGGCATCGTGAGCAATCTCCTGCTGCTCACCAACGCCCTGGAGCCCTCGACTGAGGTACTCCCGGCGTTGGGGCTGCTACTGCACTCGGTACGGGTCGCGCCGGCGGAGGCGTCCGCGCTGATCGACGCTCCGCCCGCCGACGCCATTCTGGTGGACGCGCGACGCGAACTCGCTCAGGCGAAGAGCCTGTGCCGCCTGCTGCGCACCACGGGCGTCGCCTGTCCCCTGGTGGTGATCGTCACCGAGGGCGGCCTGGCCGGGCTGACCGCCGAATGGGGTGTCGACGACGTCATCCTCGACAGCGCCGGGCCCGCGGAGGTCGAGGCGCGACTCCGGATGGCCGTGGGCCGCCTCAACCTGTCCGCCGCCGAGGAGGTCCCCGACGAGATCCGCAACGGCGACCTGTCGATCGACGAGGCCACCTACACCGCCCGGCTCCGCGGACGCGCGCTGGATCTGACCTTCAAGGAGTTCGAGCTCCTGAAGTATCTGGCGCAGCACCCCGGCCGGGTCTTCACCCGGGCCCAGCTCCTCCAGGAGGTCTGGGGCTACGACTACTTCGGCGGCACCCGGACCGTGGACGTCCACGTCCGGCGGCTCCGTGCCAAGCTCGGCGCCGAGTACGAAGCGCTGATCGGCACCGTCCGCAACGTCGGCTACCGGTTCGTTCCCGAGCGCGGCAACGAGGCCGCCGAGGAGCGCGAGCCCGTCCGGCGCTAGCCGTACCCCCAAAGTCGTTCAGATTTGCGCAAAATCATGTGCAGCAAATTTCGCGCAGGAGATGGTTCGCGCAAAAAACGGCGTAAGGCCCACCGGAGGAATCCGGTGGGCCTTACGTGTTCGGCTACGAGGTGACTACGGGACGACGGTGATGTGGTTGGGGACCGGGGGCGTGATCAACGGGTTCGCGGCGAAGTAGGCGGCGAAGGCGTCGATGTCGAGCGGTCCGCTCCACAGGTCGGTGCCGCCCTGGAAGGCCAGGAAAGCGTCACCGCCGCCGACGAGGAAGTTGTTGGCGGCGACCCTGATGCTCTGGGTGTCCGTCACGGCGACACCGTCGATCTTCATGTTGGAGATCTTCGAACCCCACGGCGCACTCGTGCTGTAGGTGTAGGTGAAGTTCGACGACGGCTGAAGGATCTTGGTGAAGGCCTGGTTGTTGGGCCCGCCGGTGAACTGCTGCTCCAGAACGGTCTTGAGCTGCGCACCGGTCAGCGTGACGGCCTGCATGAGGTTGTTGAACGGCTGCACGGTGAAGGCCTCGCCGTAGGTCACCACGCCGTCGCCTTCGAGGGCAGGCGAACCCGCGTAGGTGAGAGGGGCACGCACGCCGCCCGGGTTCATCAGGGCGATCTGGGCGTTGCCGCCGGTCCTGGTGGCCGCGAGCTGGCCGTCGGCGATGAGGTTGCCCAGGGAGGACTCGCCGGACGCGCCGCCGCTGCTGGTGATGTCAGCGGTGATCTTGCCGAGCGGCTTGTTGGCCACCGACGCGACCTTGCCCTTCCAGTAGTCGACGAAGTCGGAGATCTCCTTGTCCGGGGTGACGGTCCGGGTCACGACCTGGTTGTCGGCCACGACCGAGGAGCGCACGACGTCGCGGGTCTTGACGTCCACCTGGAAGTCGACCTTGGTGATCACTCGGCCGAACGAGCCGCCCTGGCTGTACAGGCGCGTGCCGCCCTTGGGGTCGGACACCTTGCACAGGTAGGCCTGGTGGGAGTGGCCGCTGAGGACCATGTCGATCTCGGCGTCGACCTGCGTGGCGATCCGGTTGCCCGCGCCCGGCTGGGCGGCGCAGGCGTCGGGCGACTGGCCCGCGGCGACCTGGTCGCCCTCGTGCACCAGCACGACCTGGGCCTTGACGCCGACGATCTGGAGGAGCTTGGAGGCGACGTTCGCGGCCTTGACCTCGTCGGTGAACTCCAGGTCCTTGATGCCCTCGGAGGTGACGATGTTCGGGGTGGTCTGGGTGACCAGGCCGATGAAGCCGATCGGCACGCCGTTCATCCAGCGGATGGCGACCGGGGGCAGGGCCGGGATGCCGTAGCCCTTCAGCAGCTTGCGCAGCTGGCCGGTGTGGCCGCCGCCGAGCGCGTCGAGCGCCTCCTTCTCGGCGGTGTTGTTCGGCCGCTTCAGGAGCACGTTCGCGCCGAGGTAGCTGTACTGCGCGCCCTTCCACTTGCCGGCGGGCGAGCAGCCGTCCACCGGGTGGCAGCCGCCGTTCATGATGCGCTTCAGCTCGGTGTAGCCCTCGTCGAACTCGTGGTTGCCCACGGCCGAGGCGGTGACGCCGACCTTGCCGAGGAACTCCACCGACGGCTCGTCGTGGTAGGCCGCGGAGATCAGCGGGGAGGCGCCGATCAGGTCGCCCTGGGCGACCTTCAGCGTGTTCTTGTCCGACATCTGCTTGAGGTGCGTGGCGACGTAGGCGGCGCCGCCCGCGTCCACGGTGGTACCGGTCTCATCGACCATACGGCCGGACGAACCCGTCGGCGGCTCCAGGTTGCCGTGGAAGTCGTTGAGGGAGAGCAGCCGGACCGGCACCGTCTTGGCGGGCTTGGAAGGCTTGGAGGGCTTGTTACCCGCTTCGGCCGTCCCGATGAGGAGCATCGAGCAGGCCCCGGCGAGAACGCCGGCCATAGCCAACCGCTGGAAGGAACGAGACATCATGAACCATGACACTAGGGTCACTATCTATGCAGAGAGTGTCTTAGAGATAACGATTCATCCGCCCAGAAGCTGGCGGATTTTGCCAGTCCCCGGTGATTCGCCGAACCGAAAGTCCCCTTAGAGTCCAGAACATGAACGTGCGTGTGGAACACAGAGGACGACTCGGCGAACAAGAGGTGACCGCCGTCCTCGCGGTGGTCGAGGCCGCCACGGAAGCCGACGGGGTCCGGCCACTCAACGAACACGTGATGCTCCACCTACGTTACGGCGGCGACGAGCGGGCGGGCGCCGTACTCCTGTACTCCGGGGAGGACCTCGTGGGCTACGCGCACGTGGACCCGACCGACCCGGTCGAGGGCCCGAGCGGGGAACTGGTGATCCACCCCGCCTTCCGCGGACGGGGTCACGGGCGCGACCTGCTGCGGGCCGTACTGGATCGGACGGGCGGGCACCTGCGCCTCTGGGCGCACGGCGGACACGCCGGCGCCGAGGCGCTCGCCGCGTCGGCGGGGTTCGCCAAGGTCAGGTCGCTCTGGCAGATGCGCCGTTCGCTGTTCTCCCCGATTCCCGACTTCACCCTCCCCGAGGGGGTACGGCTGCGCACGTTCGAGCCCGGATCCTCCGACGAGGAGGCCTGGGTCGCGCTCAACGCCAAGGCCTTCGCCCATCACCCGGAGCAGGGCGCGTGGACGCTGGAGGATCTGAAGCGGCGCGAGCAGGAGCCGTGGTTCGACCCGGCGGGGTTCTTCCTCGCCGATCGGCAGGCCCTCGCCGATCTGCGGGCCGGATCCGACGGCGACGGCCCGCCGGGAGCACCCGGCGCGGACGGCGGCACGGCGACGGCCGGGAGCCGGCTGGTCGGTTTCCACTGGACCAAGGTTCACGGGAACGGCGACCACGGGCACGAGCCGATCGGCGAGGTCTACGTGGTCGGCGTGGATCCCGCGGAGCAGGGAGGCGGGCTGGGCAAGTCGCTCACCCTCGCGGGCCTGGCCCACCTGCGTTCGCGGGGCCTGGCCCAGGTGATGCTGTACGTGGACGAGAGCAACACCGCGGCGATCCGCCTCTACGAGGGGCTGGGCTTCACCCAGTGGGACGTCGACATCATGTATCGCAAGTAGAGGTCTGCCGTCGATGGGAGAACGCCGGTCGGAACGGTCCCGACCGGCGTTCTTCGATCATTCGGCCGAACGCGGGTTCCCGGCGGCCCGATGGAACGCCGTGGATCCCGCGACGGTTACTCGACCATCCAGTGGAGCGCGTAGTAGGACAGCGCGGCGACCAGCGCGGCGGCCGGGATCGTGAGGATCCAGGCGGTCACGATGTTGCCCGCGACACCCCAGCGCACGGCCGACAGACGCTTGGTCGCGCCTACGCCCATGATCGCGCTGGTGATCGTGTGGGTGGTGGAGATGGGTGCGCCGAAGCCGATGGCCGCGGTGTAGAGCACGGTCGCCGCGGCGGCCTCCGCGGCGAACCCCTGCGGAGGCGTGAGCGCGATGATCCGGCGGCCGAGGGTCCGCATGATCCGCCAGCCACCCGCGTAGGTGCCCAGCGAGATCGCCGTCGCGGCCGAGAGGATGACCCACTGCGGAATCGGATCGCCGTCGTTCTGGTACCCCCCGACCACGAGCGCCAGGAAGATCACACCCATGGTCTTCTGCGCGTCCTGCAGGCCGTGACCGAGGGCCATGGCCGCGGCGGAGATCGTCTGCGCGTGACGGAATCCGCGGTTGGTCTTCGACGGCTGGGACCGGCGGAAGCCCCACAGGATGCCGATCATGATGACCGCGGCCAGGGTGAAGCCGATCAGCGGGGACAGGATCATCGGGATGACGACCTTGTCCAGCACACCGTCCCAGTGGACGGCACTCGACGAGGCCAGCGCCGCCCCGACCAGGCCGCCGATCAGCGCGTGGCTGCTTGAGGACGGAAGGCCGAAGTACCAGGTGACGAGGTTCCAGACGATCGCCCCGATGAGGCTGGCACCGACGATCACCAGACCGTGGGTGCCCTGCGGGGCGTCGATGATGCCCTTGCCGACGGTCGCCGCCACCTGCGTACCCAGATGGGCACCCAGGAAGTTCATCGCCGCGGCCATGAAGAGCGCGGCCCTGGGCGTCAGCGCGCGCGTCGAGACGGAGGTCGCGATCGCGTTCGCGGCGTCATGGAAACCGTTGGTGTAGTCGAAGACCAGCGCCACGACCACCACGCCGATGACAAGTGCAAGTGAAAGATCCACTTAACTTTCCTTGACCGCGATCGACTCGATCGTGTTGGCCACGTGCTCGAAGGCGTCGGCGGCCATCTCCAGCTGATCGATGACCTCCTTCATCTTGAGCACGGTCAACGCGTCGTACTCCCCGCCGAAGAGCTTGGCGAGAAGGCGGCGGTAGACCTGGTCGGCCTGGTTCTCCAGTCGATTGATCTCGATCCAGTACTCGTTCAGGTTCTTCATCGAGCGCAGCCGGGGCATGGCCTCGGCGGTCAGCTCGGCGGCGCGTTCCAGCACCTCGACCTGTCGGATGACCTCCTTGGGAAGGTGGTCGATCTGGTACAGGACGATGAGGTCGGCGGCCGCCTCCATGTAATCCATCACGTCGTCGAGGTTCGACGCGAGACGGTAGATGTCTTCGCGGTCGAAAGGCGTGATGAAGCTCTCGTTGAGCCGGTTCATGATCGCGTGAGTGCGTTCGTCGCCGGTGTGCTCACAAGCGCGCATCTTCTCGGCCAGGGCTTCCCTGTCCGATCCGTCACTGATGATCTCGACCAGCAGACGGGACGCTGTGACGAGGTTGTTCGCCGAATCAGCGAACAAGTCGTAGTAGCTGTCCTCACTAGGCGTGAGACGCAGGCGCACGTCGTTCTCCAGATGTGCGGGGATGGTCCGCAGAGAAGGGTACGGGTTACCAGCGGAAATGCGAACTTCACCCGCTCGACACACACTCTTCCACTAGTCGCCACCTGGCGTATACCCAGCGACCTTCGGTTTGAGGGAGTCTTGAGGGCATCTTCCCGATGACCGTTTTTGCTCGTTTTCGGCCACATTATGCCGAAGACAGGTCACGTATGGGACTCTCCCCCCGGGGGGACGTCCGGGTCGAGGCACTCGCCCCGCCCTCAAGCTCCGGCGCCGTCGACCGTACCGCCCGAAATCCATTGACGTGAGATCACGGACGGATTCGGAATCCGGGGACGGTCACGGTGACATCCGCCATGACGATCCACCGAATCGGCGCGGAGGCCGTCGCTCGCGATCGTCCTGAGGCGGGGTCACCCTGAGGCGTGCCCCGAGGTGTCTCCTTCCCGAGGTGGCTCCTTGAGGTGTCTCCCGCCTCGGGGGCTTGCGTCGGGTCCCGTCCGGCGCCGGGGTGTCAATGGTCGATCCGGGGATGTCTCGCCGGTCCACCTCGGAGTGAGCCTGTCCGCCTCGGAGTGAGCCTGTCCGCCTCGGAGTGAGGCGGCCTCGTTCACCCGATGAGCGGCCTCAGATCCGGGTCTGGTGAAAGTTCAGATAGGAACGGCTCGGCGTCGGCCCCCGCTGCCCCTGGTAGCGCGAGCCGTACTTCTCGGAGCCGTAGGGATGCTCGGCGGGCGAGCTGAGCCTGAACATGCAGAGCTGCCCGATCTTCATGCCGGGCCAGAGCTTGATCGGCAGTGTCGCGACGTTGGAGAGTTCGAGAGTCACATGCCCGTTGAAGCCCGGGTCGATGAAGCCTGCCGTGGAGTGGGTGAGCAGACCGAGCCTGCCGAGCGAACTCTTCCCCTCCAGCCTCGACGCGATGTCATCGGGAAGGCCGACCACCTCGTACGTGCTGGCCAGGACGAACTCTCCCGGGTGGAGGATGAACGGCTCGTCCTTCTCCGGCTCGACCAGCCGCGTGAGATCAGGCTGCTCGATCGCCGGATCGATGTGCGGGTATCGATGGTTCTCGAAGACCCTGAAGTAGCGGTCCAGGCGGATATCGATGCTGGACGGTTGCACCATCTCCGGTTGAAAAGGATCAATTTTGACCCTCCCGGATTCGATCTCGGCAAGGATGTCACGATCGGAAAGCAGCACGTGAAGCAACCTACCAACCAACGCCACATCCCCGGGCAGCCGCCGGCGCCCCTGCTCGGCAGGTTGCCGATCTTCGGCCCCGTGGACGACGAGGGGCTCGGTTTCCGCTACAGTGGTGTCGCGACATAACGCTGCGGGTGTAGTTCAATGGCAGAACATCAGCTTCCCAAGCTGACAGCGCGGGTTCGATTCCCGTCACCCGCTCCAATCTTTAAGGCCCAGGTCACGGATAACTTCCGGAGCCGGGCCTTAATCGTTTCTCGGACTGTTCGATCTTCTCGGGCCATTAGCGGGCCATTAGCTCCGCGATCATCCTGCGGGCACCTCATCGGCGTCGCCGTCGTTCCGCTTCGTCAGCTGCCTGTCGATCGCGTCTGTGATCGCCCGGTCGGCACCCCGTACGGCGTGCTGATAGATCATCGCGGCGCGCACGTTGTCGTGCCCCATCCTGGCCATCAGGTCCTTGAGCCCTGCGCCCGACTCGGCGGCGAGCATGTTGCCTGTGTGCCGAAGGTCGTGAAAGTGCAGACCTGGCATGCCCATCTCCTTAACCACGTCCACCCACCGCGTGCGGGTGTTGAAGCCACTCCGTCGTAGTGGCCCGCCCTTGGCACCGGGGAACAGCAACGCGCCCGGCTCGTCCTGAACGTAGGTGGCGATGTGCTCGCGCAGCGCCGAAACGATGTCCTTGGGAATGCCGACCACGCGCCGACCGGCTTTGGACTTGAGCGGACCAAGAACCAGACCACCGGTCGAGCGTTCAACGTAGGCAACTCGGATACGTACTGTTCCCGCATCAAGGTCGACGTCTGTACGGCGCAGCGCACTCACCTCACCCCATCGCAGACTGGCGAAGGTGGCCAGCAACACCAGGGCGCGGAAGCGCCGGTCATGGGTGCAGTCGGCCCGCCCGTCCGTCCCCATCTTCCACAGCGCCCTTTCGGCGTCGGCACGACCAGTGAAGACCTCGGGATGGGTGCGCATCTCGCCGTACCGCTGAAAGCGCAGCCGGTAGGCGTTGTCTTTGAGCTTGCGGACGTTGCCGACCGGACGACGGCCCACCAGGTCGGCCAGCTCGAAGACCTGAGCCACGGTGAGCACCGGGCGCTCCTGGGCGTGCTCGTCGCCGGCCCCGCGGATCCGGCACGGGTTGCGCGAGATGATGTGATCCTCTTCGACCGCCGTCATCAGCACGGCCCGCAGCAGGCGATACGCCTTAGACGCCACGCTGACTGAAACCCCGTTGCCGAGCAGGTCGGCTCGCCACTGCCGAACCATCGCGGTGGAAATCTTCCCGACTGCGGTGTTGCCGAGATACGGGGTGATGTGTTTCTTAAGGAGCCAGCGATAGAGATCGACCGTGCGCGGCCGGAGGCCGGGACGCTGGGAGATCCACGTCTCGGCATAGTCCTTGAACTTGACCTTGCCGCGTTCCGGGTCGGTCCACTCGCCCCGGATGATCTGCGCCTCGATCAACAACAGCGCCCGCTCTGCGTCGGACTTGCGTTCGTAGGTCTCGGTACCGCTGCGCATCAGCCCATCTGGACCGGGATAGCGGATCTGGTAGCGGCCGGACTCGCGCTTGCGGATGTTGCCGAAACGTCGGTGACCGTCTCTGTTGGCCATCAGGCCGCCCTCCCAGTGATGTCGGAAGCCGCCAGGGGTTCGACCGTCCCTGCGGCGACGAAAGCGAGTAGTGCGGACTCCCGGATGCGGACGTGACGGCCGATCTTCACGAACTCGATCCGGCGTTCCGCGATCAGTCGGCGGATGAAGCGCTCCGAGGTGTGGAGCAGTGCGGCGGCCTCATGGGCCTTGAGTAGTTCGTCCATGCGTTCTCCTGTCAGGCGGCCAGTGACGTTGCCGAAAGATCTGGGGTGGGTCTTCCGTCTGCTCTGGCTTGGAGTTCGGCCAGTCGCGCACGGGTGCGGTGGCGGTTGGCGACGCCGCGCAGCAGGCGTTTGGCCAGCGGGGTCCGAGTCGGGTCGGAAGTGGAGACCGGCCGCCAGAGGTAACGGTGTGGGTCAGTGGCCGTCTCATCGGGCAGGCCGAGCATGTCGAGCACCCAGGCACGGCGATCTTGCTTGTGCTCGCGCAAGGTCTTGTTCGACCACTTGCGCGAGACCAGGACGCGGCGTCCGGCGTAGCCGAGGTGCTCGGGCTTGTGCGCCTTGCCCTTGCACCGGCCCGGCATCATCCCGGCTTTGGCGCCCTTGGGCTGCACCCCGTAGCGCAGCCAGTTGGCACACGTCGGCGAGCACGGTTCGTAGCGCAGCGCCTCCACCATCCGGGCGGCATGGTCGCGGCGAACACGGTCATCAGCGTCGAGGGTGTCGCCGAGGGACTTGGTCAGGTACTTGGTCAGGTAGCTGACGCGCTTGTGAGCATCCGGGGACCCGGCGACGATGCCCTGAACATCGACCTGGGCGCCGAAGCGCAGCACGTGCAGCGGTTCGGCCGTCTCGTCGGCGTCGAGCTGGTCGAGCGCCTCATCCCAGGTGGCCAGGAGTTCACCGGTGGCCGGGTCGAGGTAGTCACCGCTCTGCCCATCCAGGTAAGCGGCCCCATCGCCGAGGTCGGCCCGTTCGGCCCAGACCGGCAGGTGATCGCCGTCGAAGCGGACCTCATCCACGGCAGGCCACCACACCTGGTGGTAGGTCGCGGCGGCGATGGCCTTGATCTCCGCACGGGGCAGCGTCCCGCGGATCGCCATGTGCAGATGCGGCGCGAACCTCTTCTGTGGTTCCACGGTGGCGAAGTACTGCACGTCGTAGCCGGCCACCCGCCGGAGGTTTTGCACGAACCGGTCGACGAGCTTGGAGAAGTGCAGCGCGTCCCGAGCCGCCGCCGCGTAGTCATAGGTGCTCGGATCGACCGGCACCCCCTGACCGGAGCGGATCCGGCCGTAGGAGGGAAGGGTGAGGGTGACGAACAGCGACGGCCGATACACCCTGCCATCAGGAGCGCTGAACGTGCGCCCGAGGGTGGTGTCCTGCTTGGCGCGCTTGGGCAGGTCCGGGGCATCTTGGCGACGCCGGGTGGAGCGCGAGCGCTTGGGAGCACTCCGGCCGCCCAGGACGTTGCCGCGTATCCCGGAGGCGTTGATCTCCGCATCGATGCCCACGATCGCCTCGTCCCAGTCGGCGACCTCTTCGCCGTGACCGTCGCGTTCGGCCTCATCGCGCTTGGCCTGCACGTCGGCGCGGAACTCGATCAGCCACTGTTGCTCTTCGGTGGAGGGGTTCGGTTCGGCGACGGGTTCGGCTTCCAGGTGCCAGCCCTCGCGGCATTGGGCCATCCGGAGTTGCCGGTTGCGCTTGGCGCACGGCGGGCACTTGGCTTCTTGGGTGGCCCCGCATGGGACGTCGAATGACTCGCTCTGGCCGGTGTGGACGTCGAGGCGCCGTAGTTCGATGGGGCGGATGCAGACGCCGTTGAGTTTGGCGACCTCGATCGCCACATCCAGCGCCAGGGGCAGGGTGTCACGGACCAGGCGGGGAAGCGTGCGGTCGGAGGCGTCTGCCGGGATCTCGGCCGCGGGGGTGGATGGGTGGGTGGGGATGTCGGTCACATGGCCTCCTCTGCGGTGAGCACGTCGGCGGTGAATCGGTAGGAGGGGCTGTAGGGGTCGCGGCGGAGCCGGATGTTGACCAGGTTGGAGAGCACCAGCTCAAAGCGCGCCGGGGAGTCGGACAGGGTGTCGAGCAGGCGGAAGGGGATCGCGTCGATCTCGGCGAGGGTGCCCTGAATGATGATCTTCATCGGGCCACCTCACCCGTCAGCGGTAAGGGCAGGGTGTTCGCGGTGAAGGCGGCGGCCATGGCGCGGATGTCGGCGTCGGAGACGTAGCTGGCACGGGCGCGCATCGGCTCCGGCGAGGTCTCCAACCGGGCGTAGGCGATGCCCGCGCCGAGGTCCGGCTGAGGGGAGATCAGGTCGGCCAGCGCTCCCCTATCGCGTGCGCCGTCGCCGAGGACCATGTCCACCTGTTCGGACTCATCCAGCCGTAGCGCGATCTTGTCGGGGAACAGGTTGCGGATGCTCAGCACGTCTTTTCGCGGGTCCTGGAGAGCGGCCAGCACGCCGACCCCGACCGCGCGCCCTTGGGTGGTGAGCGTGGCCAACGCGGCCGAGATACGGACCTTGAGGCCCTTGTCGGATTGGTAGGCGGTTAGGAACGCCACCTCGTCGACCACCACCAGGACGAACGGATCATCCACGGTGGGGATGTGGTTGCGTTGGATGCCGGCGAAGCGGCCCGCCCGCTCTTGCATGACCTTGACCGCGTCTTCCAGAAGGTCGGCGCAGGCGGCCGGATCGGCGGCGTAGCGGTCGAACAGGTCACGGCCGAAGGACAGCTCCATCAGCTTGGGATCCAGTGCCCAGATCTGGACCAGGCCCGCGCGCATCGCAGGCAGCAGGCCCCGGATGGCCGACCAGATGATTGAGCCCTTGCCCGCCCCGGTAGCCCCGGCGACCAGAACGTGCGTGCCGTGGACTTTGAGCCGCCACGGGGTGCCGTCCTCGCGCTTGCCGATCTCGACCGGCCCGACCGAGGCCACCGCGGGAATCGGCAGGGCCGGTAAGGGGACGGCCAGCGGATCACGCCGGGGAAAGGCCAGCAGCAGGCGGCCCGGCCGAGCGACGGTGACCCGGCAGGAGGTCGCGCCGAACCCGTGGGCGAGGTTCTCGATGCGGTCGGACCAGTCGGTGACTGATTGGCCGGTGAGCATCTTCACCGTGACCAGGTCGGCCCAGGAGGTGCACCGGACACCGACGAGGTGGGGCAGGTAGTCGCGGCCCTTGAGGTGGCGGCCGAGGCCGGAGATGAACATCACCGGTTGCCAGTGCCGCCGGTAGATCCAGGTGAGCCGCCACCAGGCCAGCAGCCGCCAGCCGACCAGCCGCAGGAATGAGGGACGGTCGGCCACGCGCCAGGCGGTGAGGCCGACGAGCGCCAGGACGACCAGAGCCACGCCCCATTGCCAGCCGACCAGCCAGGCCAGCGCGCAGGGGGCGGCGATGGCGGCCGAGGCGATCGGGTGGCGCCAGAGTAGCCGTACGAGGCCGGCCAGCAGTCGCCAGGCGAAGATGACGATGGTGATGATCGCCGGGGTCTGGACCACGGCCGGGCGAAACACCACAGCGGTGTCGGGGGTGGTGGAGACGAGGTGTTGCGCCTCGTCTCCAGGCAGTTTTTTGAACATTAGGCTTGAGCCTTCTTCCTTGGATTTGCGTGTGAGGGAGAACTGAGGGGCCGCCGGAATGCCAGTTCCAGCGGCCCCGCTTGCTTGTCAGGCCGCTTTGCCCTGGTCGGGCTTGCTGGTCTGGGGCGAGGTAGTGAACTTGCTCTCGACCGAGCGGGCAAACTGGTCGGCCTCGTGGGCGAGCTGGCGGGCGAAAGCGACATCGGAGGCGGTGACCAGGTCGCCGGCGGTGGTGGTGACCAGGACCGAGAGGGCGCCGAAATCGAGCGCCAGGACCGGGGTGCGTGACGGGTAGGGGTGGTTGGTGGCGCGGGCGCCACGGCCGGTGTTCAGGCTGATGGTGCTGATGCGGTGGGTTCTACGACGCGTCATTAGGCGACGTCCTTTCCAGCGGTAGCGGGGGTCTTGGCAGGTGCGGCACCGGAGCCGGTGCGGGGGGCGCGCATCGCGCGGACCTTGATGGAGTAGGCCAGGCGTCCAGTGCCGTTGACGTAGGGGGTGACGGTGATGTGGTCGAACTCGACCGGGGTGAAGGGCAGGCCCGGCATCGGGGCCGGCGGCACCGGCTGAACCGGGGTGAGGATCTTGACGGCGACGGTTTTCTGTCCGGGCTTGACGGTGGGGTCGGCGTCCATGACAGCGACCTGCCACATCGGCTCGCCGGTGGACTTGTCGCGGGACTGAACGAAGCGGCCGTTGGTGGAGGCGTCGAAGTCCTTGACCGGTTCGACTTCGCCGACGATGTAGCAGCCGTGGGGGAAGACCATGTCGAAGGTGACGGGGATGGGTCCTTGTAGAGCCATGATGGCACTCCTCTTGTTGACTGACAGGCACTTGACCTATCAAGTGATTTGAGAATAAGAGAGCCCGCTTGATAGGTCAAGTGCCTAAGCGGACTCAGAGGGTGAGACTGACCTAACCGATCGGATAGGCATCCTCCAACTCGTGGCGATCGGCCGGAAGCAGCACCTCGACGACGACCAGGGCGTGGCCGGCCGCATCGCGCACCGCCGCATAGACGCCCAGCAGCGGGACGTTCTTCGGCATGCCGAGCCGCTTGATCTCCTCGGGGGTAGGCATGCGCGCGGTGATCTGTTCCACGATGTGATCGAAGCGCACCCCCTTACGCGAGCGCAGATGCTCCCCCAACCCCTCGGGCAGCGGTTCCGCGCTGGTCAGGTCGGTGCCCTCCGACAGCTCCAGCGGCAACCACACCGAAACGATCTCAGCCGGTTCGCCATCACGGCTGACCAGACGCCGGCGCAGGAATGCCTTGCTCTTCGGGGCGATGCCGAGGAGAGCGGCGATCCGGTTGGGTGCGGCCAGTGCCGCAGCTTCCAGTACCTCACCCGTAGAGCGGGTCTCGGCGCCGGTCAGGTATGCCTGTCCGGGGCGGGGTTGTTCCATCGTGGTCATCGCCGGGCGTCCGCGGACGAAGCGGCCCTTGCCCTGCTGGGAGTCGATCCAGCCTTGTTCGCGCAGTACGCGTAGTGCGGCGACCACGGTGGGCCGGGAGACGCCGAACTCGTTGATCAGCTGGTTCTCGCTGGGCAGGAGCGAGCCCGGAGGGTAGTCCCCCGACTCGATGCGCCGTTGAAGGGCCTGGACAAGCTGGGCATACTTCGGCGGCACGGACTCTAGTGACATTACGACCGTCCATCACCCGACAGGTTGTTTTACCAAGCTAGAGCGTAACTTGGCTTCCCCCACCTGTCACGCGACGCAGGACAGGAAGGCCATACAGAACAGAGCCCGGCAGGCAGCGAGCGGGAAGAAGGACGTATGGGTACGGGGGTGGGCCGCATACGTCGGCTCTGCTGCCTGCCGGGAGGTGAAGAGCGTGACGAGGCAGAGGTAATGCTCCCTGGCGCCCCTCCGCGCCGGAGGACACCGCCTCGCCACGCCCGTCTATCGGCCGATGTAATCGGCCAAGACCTGAGCCGCGCCCGCCACGTCATTCACCGGGTGCCGCTTCTCGGCGGACTGCCAGGAGTAGAAGGTGCCGCCGTAGCCGACGAACACCCACACCGGCAGACCAACACCGGGCCGGGGAATCATCAGCGCGCTGTCGTTGTCACGCAGCTCAGCGCGCACCCCGAGCCGCACCAGCGCCTCCCGCAGCAAGGTGAGGGCGAGGGCGTCGTTTTGCTGCTGTTGCTCGTACAAGCGGGCTGCGGCGGCTTGCATGATCGGATTCATCTCACGTTCCCTTCGGCCCGGCCGCTTGCGAGGCAGTCGAGACATTCCTGTTCTCCATACGTCTCGGGATCACTGCCGCTCTCGCCGAGGAAAAGGGCACGGCGCGAGCTGCGCAGCTTGGTTCCACGTCCCCGACAGGCAGGGCAGGGGCGTGTCTCGCTGGTCTCCTCTGGCCGGGTCACCGTCGCCATCTCCTCGAATGTGATCCGCGCTCCCTGCGGCGGAAGGCGGGCTGACGTACCGTGGTTGCTTGATGGCAAGTCCACCGGCAAACCACGAACGGCAGGACCCCCGAAAGGCCCCCCTCATTCCCCCCTCTTGAGCCCCCAGCCGGGAGGAAGGCCCCCAGATGCCCGATAACATCCCCAACGTCCAACTCCGGGCGTGGCGGAACGAGCACTATCTGACGCGTGCCGATATGGCCGTCCGGGTCAACGCCACTGCGATTGGTATCGCCGAACGGCTGACATGCGACGAGGAGCGCATCAGGCGTTGGGAGGCGGGCGAGGTCTCCTGGCCGCACACGTCCTACCGGCTTGCGCTGATGCAGTTGACCGGCATGCAACCCGAAGCACTGGGATTTCGCCAAAACCGGCGTGGTCAGAGCCGCCTCATTGAGGCCACGGCGATGCCCATGGACGCACTCCGGGCCGAGGCCGACCTGTACGGAACCATGGAACTCGCCCAGCAGCTCCAGGCGTCCGACGTCGGCAACGGAACGCTTGAAGCTCTCGCCGAGGCTGTCGATCTCCTCTGCCGCGCCTATCCCATCGTTTCGGCCGCCACGTTGCGCGACCGGACCCAGAAACGCCTGGCTCAGATCACTCGGCTGTTAGCCGGTCGAGTCACCCTCGACCAGCACCGCGAACTCCTGGTCATCACAGGCTGGCTGACCGCGCTACTGGGATGTGTCCATTACGACCTAGGCGAGCGCGAAGAGGCCGAGACCGCCCGCCGTGCAGCCTATGAGATGGGTCGCCAGGTCGGACACGGTGAACTCATGGGCTGGGCCTATGAGATGTCGGCGTGGTTCGCCCTGGTCGAAGGCCGCTACGAAGACGTGGTCGCCTCAGCCCGCATGGGCCAGGCCGCTGCCGGCCAGTCCAGCGCCATGGTCCAACTCACCCTGCAAGAGGCCCGCGGACTGGCCCGCATCGGCGACCGCCGCGAAGCCGACAAGGCCCTCAGTCGAGGAGCCGACATCCTCGCCAAGCTCCCGCTCCCTGGAAACCCTGACCATCACTTCGTGTTCGACCACGCCAAGTGGGTCTTCTACGCCGCCACGGCATACACCTGGCTCGAAGACAACGACCGCGCCGAAGAACATGCCCTTGAGACGATCCAAATGCACACCCGCCCCGACGGCACCTCCAACGCCCCCATGCGCGTCGCCGACGCTCACATAGACCTCGGCATCATCCATGCCCGACGCGGCGATCTCGACGCCGCCGTAGAGCAGGGAATGACAGCGTTCGACATCGACCGCAAATCTCTCACCGACCTTGTCAACCGCGCCGCAGATCTGGACCGCGTCATCCGACAGCGCTACCGTCGCGAAGCTCTCGCTGAGGAGTTCCACGAACGTTATGTGACCGCCCGCCGCGCCCTAACCACTCGCCGTCCCGAGCTCCTTGGCTGACCGCTTTAGAGCGACCACCAGCGGCACCTGCCAAACATGTCCCAGGACTGATATGCCAAGCGCATTCTGGAGCAGGACATAACAGCACATATCGCCAGATGGGAACCTTCTCCACATCGCCAAGGCACATGCCGCCTGCGGTGTCCCACGCGTCGGGCGGTCGCTGGCCGTGCTGCGGCTCTTCGGCCGGCCAGCACTGCCCACGCACTCGGGAAGCCATGGAGTTTCCAAGGCATGCTGCAGATGCATCGGGGACAACAACGCCAAGTTGCCAAGACTTGCGCCGAAGAACATGACCACAGCACAATCCAACATGAAGCTCTCCGCTAATGCGCCCAGAGCCGTAACAGCCGAGATTCGATTACTACGCAAGGCGTTTCTGAGGTCTAAGCAATCCAGCAATCAATGGGATGTGAGAGTTGAACAAGTTTAACCCCTCATTAGAGGATACGCCATCCCTGTATCGTGCTGCTGACTCAGCATCAACTAGCGGCCAACGACGGTTCCTCCATGCTACTAAAACTAGGTTGATCCTATTATCCTTAGCGGCAGCATCCGCGATAACTAGTTGGCGAGTTGGGGGCACTGAAGTATTAGCGTTAGTATCTGCAGTAGCATTCGCCGGAGCCCTTATCGCAGAAATATATCTCGCACTGACGAAGCCCGAGAAATTATGGTATGAAGGGCGAGCTGTTGCCGAGTCAGCGAAAACGCTAATGTGGCGTTTCATGGTAGGTGGTGCGGCGCTAGGAATAAAAGAGCCCAAGCTAGCTGCAGAAGACCATCTTCTAAGCAGATACCGAGAGATTGCAAATGACCTGCCCGGCCTAGAGCTAATCCCTACCGTAGGACTATCGGATCAAATAACTGAATATATGCGCAAGGTTAGGGCCTTGCACCTGAAAGAACGCATGCGATACTACATAAAAGGACGACTTGATAATCAGATAGATTGGTACGGCCAACGGTCCAGATGGAACCGCAAACATGCGACTATATGGGTGACGTTATTGCTCATGCTAGAGCTAGCGGGACTAATCGCGGCGATCCTTAGAGCTACCGGAATGCTCCCGATCGATATCATGGGGATTCTCTCCGCGGTAGCTGCTGGCGGGATAGCGTGGGTGCAAGCGAAACAATATCAGGCACTTGCAGCAGCATACGCTGTTGCTTATCATGAGTTGGCCATCATCAAGACAGGCGCTTCAAAGGTTCTTTCTGAAGAGGCTTGGGCAACTTACGTGGCCGCAGCCGAAGATGCCATCTCGCGTGAGCATACTTTGTGGCGCGCATCGAGACCCTTCGCCTAAAGCAAACGCACTGCGCCCTGAGCTATTCGCGTATCTCTAGATAAGGGCGATAGGCTGGATGAATCTCAAATCGCGCTTGCTTTCCGGAAGATTTCTCCAATTTGCGCGCCAAGACTTCTGCTCGCCGCATTTCTCCAGGCGTTCCGTAGTAGTCGAAAACACCTCGACTAGTCTCGATGCCAATGAATCCATGCCTACGAAGAATACTGAGGATGGAATCGATGGCTTTCTCATCTTTCGCGTTGGACTGTAAGAGCTCTCTGATCTGGGCAAGTTCTAGAATGGCAGGTTCTCCTGCAAACTCAAAAAGTATAGGCTCAAGATCGAGCGATGCCGCAATCCCTTCCACTAAGAGCGCCTCATACGCGAACAGGCTGTAGGATCGCTCAGCTTCGAGGACATCCTCCTCAGTCACGAGCGCATGTCGAGCGTTAGCGGCACGACTGACAGCTGCATTCGCGAAAAAAACTAGGTCTCTAGGACGAGGCTGCACCCGTGACAGTACGTATTCTTTGGAGTCGATGCCGCGGATCTTTTTTTGAAATAGCATGGTCCACAGATCTTCTGGACTGCCTTTTTTCCGAGAATCCCAGAATCTATCCTCAAGGACTCGAGCTAGGAGATCCTTATCGCGCCATTCTATCTCCGAAACAACGATCTTATCAGGCTCTCTGGCATGGTTGCGCACATACGCAAAAATATCGCTTCGAATAAACACAGTGAGCGACACGTTGACTGGATTCTTGGCTGACTTTTCGCGATGGAATTCGTCTGTTATTCGACCAATCGTAGACAATAATCCCAGGAGCAGGCGAGAGAGCAGATCAAGGTCTGCGCCATTTTCCCATGCCTTATCGAGGTTGTCGATCAAGAGAGCCACTCTTTCTCGCCTCGCGAGAGCGGCGCCTAGAAGCCGCCGCAGTTCTTTAAGCGTGCCTCCGAATAGTGCTGAGTTGATTTGATTGCGAGCATTCTGCACACCAATAACAGCTAGATCGGCATCGAGCCAGCCCTTCAGTGATTCTGTCAAAATATCGAGACGCACGGCGAAGCTCGCTTCGAGACCGCCGTGCTTCTCTTCAATACAGCTTCGGAGATCATCTAGTGGGGACCCAACAGCAATGCCGGCAGGCATTCGTTCTGCCTCATCTATGGCACGTATGGCTATTTCGGTATAGATGAGATATTTCCAGAAACCCTCTATTAGATAGTCTTCGAGATGCTTCGGATTTAGCTTTTGAAGTATCTCAATGAGACCATCCAGCTCATAACTTGCAGGCTTTATAACACATACGAGATTGCGAGCATCCTGCTGAAGTGTTTGAGCCGCCTGTAGCATATTGGCCGTTTTCCCAGTTCCCTTTCGGCCACTGAAAATTACAGCTCGCGCTTCTAGAACATCCTTGTAATCTCGCGTTTCTACAAAATATCTATCGAGTCCGGATTTATCGGATTCCGCAACATGGTTCCCGAATTGTAGAGATTCTAGCCCCATCGACAAATGTTTCCGGACTCTCGATGCCGGTCGAGAATCAGGGAGGCGGATGTTTTCCATCCAGGCCTCGATGCCCTTACGTATCTCTCGTGTTGCTGAGTATCTAATCGCCAAGTCTCGATAGTCGATCGCAGTCTCTTCCTGGCGTTCGGTTACCAGGAGAACGTCCCTACTGAGCCCTCGAGCCAAACCCGCCAGAAGAGACACCCTCGGATTCCATATTTCAGCAAGATAGGCTCGCGAGGGAGTTAGGTGGAAAATAGCGGCATGCGACTTATGCACTTCTTCTGCAAACCATGCTAACGGGGCGCTACCATACTCGGACAGATCAAGCTGTTCAATTGAATACTTTTTGTATAGCTTGAGAGTTCGATCGAGCATATGTGATGGCTCGTCTCGCTTTCCACTGGGGATGTATAGCAGTCGCGATTCCTCGTATGATTCGGAGGATCCACCTAGCAAATCATCCAGAAGTGGAGTTGAGGCTTTTTCTATGGAAGAAGCTATTTTATAAGTAAGCTCTTCCGAGTTTGCGTAGCCAATATATCCTGTAGTAGTTAGGAGGGCAAAGTCACGCCATCTCTTCTCTGCATCTTTGTCTTGAGAGTCCCGCACGATTAAAACTTTCTTACTTTTTCCAATCGCAAGGCCCAATTCAAAGAGAACGTTGTGGTTCATGCTGGTCAGGTCAAATATTCCAATTGTGCAATTATCAATCGCGCTTTCGACTTCATTTATGATGAGTCGGCCATCTACCTGAAGGTCTTCCCACGTAAGAGACTCAGTTACGAGATCGCTTGAGGATAGTTGTGCTGCAACGCTGGCCAACGTCTCACGTAGGACTTCGGGCTTCGTGCTGTAGCCAAAGAAAAGACGGTCCATAATTTCCCTTTCATGGAGTCTTTATCCGTGATCGACTCACGGTCCCAGACACCGTGCAGGCTCCTCGAGAGAAGTAAGCGGACGCGCCAGATTATATGAGCCCATTTCTTAATCTTCTAGCAATGTCTAAAATGTCTTCAAAATATCACTTTTTGAAGATTTGCGCGTTTTGGTACCTGTGGGGCCAAGGATGCCTCGCTGATTGCCGAAGAAGCTTAGGGTGGTTGGCTGCCTCGCCGCTTCCAGTGCTCGAGCCTTGGCCGACCCTGCGCCCCGGGTGGCCTGCCATCGGATGACGTGGTGACCACAGCTGATGGGCTACATGGGATATTCGCGAGATAATCGAAATGATCAAGCTGCCCGGATGAGCCATCACCGCGTTTCAGTAGTTCAGTTCATATGGGCAGCCAGCCCCGCCCGCGCTCTCCTAATGTGAGTGCCCTTAGACCATTGCCGAATTGTTCTTGTAGGTATCAAGGCGGCGGCGCGGCGCGCCGCCGCACGGCCCTCCACCCGCCCGCCGTCCGGGCATGCGGCGTGGGCGCCGGTCCCGAACGGCGGCGGAAATCGGGCCGCCCGCCGCACCGCCCGCGCGCCGCACCCAACCAACCCGCCGCACCGGGGCCACACCACCGCGGCCCGCAAGGAGACTCGGGCCATTGACCTAACAGCCGCATGACCCCGGCACCTCCGGATCGGAACAGGCCCTTCCATTCTTGTGGATATGCACAAGCTATCCCGCGAGTAACGCCTTACCCTACGATCACCCGTTATGGTCGTCTACTGGGACTGTCAATGGCCAGGTGCGTGTCGCCGCTGGTGGCCAAGAAAAAGTCCCCAGCTCTTCGTAGTTGACTACTTCATGGTGGGTCGTCCTGGGCCTCGGATGCGGGCCTGTCGCATGCGGAAGGACTCGCCCTCGGTGACCACGACGATGCTGTGGTGTAGGAGCCGATCCAGCAGGCTGACCGCGGTGGTGTGCTCGGGCAGGAAACGCCCCCACTGATCGAAAGGCCAGTGCGAGCCGATCCCGAGCGCGCGGCGCTCATAGGCGGCGGCGACGAACCGAAACAGTAACTGGGTGCCGGTATCGTCCAGCGGAGCGAATCCCACCTCGTCGATGACGACCAGATCGGCGCGCAGTAGATTCTCGATCACGCGGCCGACGGAGTTGTCGGCCAGACCCCGATAGAGCGTCTCGACCAGCTCGGCGGCGGTGAAATAACGGACCTTGTAACCGGCCTGGATAGCGGCGACGCCGAACGCGATGAGGCTGTGGGACTTGCCGGTGCCGGCCGGCCCGACCGCGCAGTAGTTCTCCGCCGCTCGAACCCACTCCAGCGAGGCCAGGTAGTCGAACGTTGCCCGGGGGATCGAGGAGGCGGCGACGTCGAACTCCTCGATCGTCTTGATGACCGGGAACGCGGCGGCCTTCATCCTCATTCGGGCGTTGGAGGCATCCCGAGCAGCCAGCTCGGCATCGATGAGCGTGCGCAGGAACTCCTCGGGGTTCCACCGTTGCGTGCGGGCAGTGAGGAGCAGCTCCGGTGCCAGAGCCCGGATCGTTGACAGCTTCAGACGGCGCAGCCCGCCATCGAGGTCGGCGGCCAGTGGCGGAAGAGCGGGCGCGGTCATGACACCTGCCCGATCTGGTTGAGCTTGTCGAGGGTATAGGCCGACAGCGGCCGGGTCGGCACCTGCGGCAGCTCCAAAACGAGGGCCTCTCCGGCCGGGCAGGGCTGCGCGGTTCCGGCTCCAGCGGCCAAGATCGAGCGCACGTCCTCGGCCCGCCAGCGGCGAAAAGCGACTGCGCGCTCCAGCGCCGACAGCAGGGCCGCTTCGCCGTGCGCGGCACGCAGTGCGGCCAGCTCCTCCAAGTCAGCGGCCAGGCGGGTGTTGCCGGAGGCGGCCGAGGCTGCCAAGAACGCCTCCGCGACCGGGCCGAGTCCCAGGAAGGTCTTCTCCGCCTCGGTCCTGGGCCGGGCGGGGCGGCGTGGTGCGGGCCGGGGACCGCCGTAGTGTGCGTCGGTGACCGCTGCCTCGCCGGGAGCGACCGGGACGTGCTCGGCGACGATCTCACCGGTGGCCAGGTCCGAGACCAGCAGCCGCCCGTCGGCCTCCACGACGGCGACGGCGGCGCCGATCAGCCGGGTCGGCACCGAGTAGCGGGCCGAGCCGAAGCGCACGCATGAGAGTTTGTCGACCTTGCGGGTGGCCGGCGCCTTGCCGATCGCGGGCCGCAGCGACGGCAGCGCGCTCAGCAACTCGCGCTCAGCGGCCAGTCGCTCGACCGGGATCGCGCAGATCTCCGAGTGCGGCACCGCGTTGACCTCGGCGCACCACTGCCGCGCCGCGACGTTGGCCGCCGTCAGATCATCGAACGGGGCGTGCGGTGCAATCAGGTCACGCTTGGCATAGCCGACCAGGTTCTCCACGATCCCCTTCGATTCGGGATCAGCGGCCTCGCACCAGTCCGGCCGAAAGGCGTAGTGCGTCGCCAAGCGGACGTAATCGGCGGTCGGGATGACCTTGTTGGCGACCACGCCGCCCTTCAGGCAGCCCATCCGATCGGCCAGCACCGCTTTGGGCACCCCGCCGAGTTCTTCGAAGCATTCAGCCAGCATGGCCAGGGTGGTGGCGGCCCGCTGGTTGTCGGCGAAGCGCACGAACCGGATCCTGGACCAGGCCAGCACCGCGCAGAACACGTGCAACCCACCGCCGGCGTCCCCCCAGTCGATGACCAGCATCTCGCCCGGCGTCCAGATCGCCGGACGCCGCCCGCGATGGTGATCGCGCCGCCAGGTCTTCTTCGCTGATGCGACCAGACGCCGCAGGTTACGCGCCGATCCGGTATACCCGGCGGCCTGGGCCAGCGGCAGCAGCCGCTTGGCCGAGATCTTCCCCGCGGTGGCCTGCACCTTGCCGGCTACCAGTTCGGTGACCGCGTCGAAGTTGTGTTCACGGCGTTTGCGGCAGGTCGGCTTGTTGCCGGTCAGGGAGCGCTCGATGATGCGTCTGACGGTCTTGTGCGTGGTGCCGCATATCTGCGCGGCCCCGCGATAGGTGCCTACCTCGCGGTAGGCGGCGATGATGTCCATGACTTCCCCCGAAGATTTCATGGCCGAACAGACCCCCTGAGCGGTGATCTCGTGACTGGCTGACACCGTCACGATCACCGCTCAGGGCACACACCTCCCGACGACACGCGAACGAGAAGCGGGGACCTAAATCGGCCATCAGTGGTGACCTCGAACTGGCCACCTGTGGGGACTTTTACATGGCCACGGACAGGGACATAGAGAAACTGTTTTCATACATCTGGCTACTGTTCGCACTTGCGATACCTCTACTGCTCACGCTTCGGCATCGTTCACGTACAGGGTCATGGCCCACCGCCCTGAGAACCGCTAGCACAACATTCCTGATCATCGGGTCTTGGACTCTGCTGCGTGCTGGCTGGGCCCTCCTGGAACATGGCGCCGCTGGCGCCCAGTTTGCTGATGCAGGGAGCAAGGTTGGAGGAGGACTGGTGATCACAGCGGCCATCTTCACTCTTATTGATTACCTCCGAAGAGAGCAGCCTCCGGCGGGGGCACTCCGACTCCGGGATGATCGCCAGGAGCAAGAGCTAGGTCTGTAGGTGGCTGCGAGCCGGCTCTTCCCGTCGCCGCCGTCCCAGGGCAAGCCGAGCAGACCGGAACCAGGGCGCCAAGGTCGTTCGTCCGGTGGGGCGCTCCACCTTGGCGCCCTGGCCCCGGCCCGCTCCCCAGAGGGTGGGACGACGGCGACGGGAAGATCCAGCGGGCGAGGTGTGTGCGTCCGCACGGGGTTCTCAGGCCGTGCCCGCTGCGTGCCCGTCAGGAGGGTGAGCAAGGGGGAATCACGGGGACTCACGGGTACTCGGCCCTCTCCCCCGCAGGTCAGCACTTCGCCAGCTCAGGGGCCAAGTGCGTTAGAGACTTCCCAAGCTGACAGCGCGGGTTCGATTCCCGTCACCCGCTCCACACAGAGCTACCGTATGACTCCGTACGCTAGCCGCCATGGACCCTGAATCTGTGGACTGGGCTGCGATTCCTGGCCCCGAGTGGTACCAGTCTTGCAACGTGGTGGACGTCTTTAAGATCTTGATGCGGACCACACAAGCTGACGGGGATCAGGGAGGTGGTGTTCGCTCAACCCTGGGAAATGATCACTCTGGGACGCTCTACCCGGCCGCTGTTGCCGGCACGGACGTATTGCTGCACATCATCGCCACGTGTCCTGGCCCACCGAGAAACGTTGCTTTATGCATCCTATTGGATTGGTGGGGATGCTTCCAACCCGAACCAGGCTTCGAGTCGTACATAGATCAGGACGGGCAACAAGTTGAGGTTGTTCCCACCATCATCCAGCGGGTCGAGCGAGCAGCCGGCACCCTATGTGCGATCGAGGAGCAGGACACGAACGCGCGGGGTCTGGTTCGCCGACTGCTCCGGAACATGGGCCAAGGGTGGACGATCGAGGAGTAGAAGACCGCGGACAGCTCACAGCAAGCCCAACCCATGGGCGGTACCCGGGCCATTAGCGGGCCATTAGCCAGGGTGACGAGGGGTCAACCACGGTCACTCACGACCGGCCCGGCACCCAGGCCAGCCGCCCTACGAGGCGTGATCGATGTACTTCCCAAGCTGACAGCGCGGGTTCGATTCCCGTCACCCGCTCCAAACGAAAAGGCCCAGGTCACGGATAACTTCCGAACCCGGGCCTTATTCTTTTCGGGGCTCACTTCGATCTTCCGTGCCCGTTACGTGCCCGATCCCTCTTGATCTTGGGCCTTTCTCAGCGCTTCGTCGGCCAGTCTGCCCATGCCATCGGCGATCATCTGGTCCCGCCCGTTCTCGGTGTGCAGATAGATCAGCGCGGCCCGCGTGGTCAAGACGGCGGCGCGGCGTGCCGCCGCACCCCGGCCCTCCGCCCGCCCGCCGTCCGGGCGTGCGGCCTAATGAGAGCTACCGGGTCAGCTTCGAGTTTCGGGCAGACTCGGTAACGGTAGCCGTCGGCAGGTGAGCACTCGTGCGGCCGGAACCCTTTCGGGGAGTTCTACCCCCAGATCGTGCCCCTGTCGGTGGTCGGGAGAGTTGATCGCTGATGGGATGTCGTGCCAGGCAGTCGGCCTTGAGCACTAGATCATTAGGTTGCTGATAGTTCTCCCGCGAGCTGCTGAACGAGGGTGCCGTCAATGGCTGGGAGGAACTGAGGTGCTGTTCGTTGGGGATGACTGGGCCGAGGAACACCATGACGTCGAGCTGCAAGATGAGACGGGACGACGGCTGGGCAAGGCGCGGATGGAGGAGGGCGTTGCCGGGATCGCGAAACTGCATGAGCTGATCGGCCGGCATGTGACCGAGGACGCCGCAGCCGATCAGGTGGTGATCGGCATTGAGACCGATCGGGGTCCGTGGGTGCAGGCGTTGATTGCGGCGGGCTACCAGGTGTATGCGGTGAATCCGTTGTCGGTGGCACGTTACCGCGAGCGGCACAGCGTGTCGGGGGCCAAGAGCGATGCCGCGGACGCGCGCACCCTGGCCGACATGGTGCGAACCGATCGGCATCAGCATCGGGTGATTGCCGGTGATACTCCTCAGGGTGAGGCGATCAAGGTAGTGGCCCGGGCGCATAAGACGCTGGTCTGGGAGCGCACCCGTCACGTGCAGCGGCTACGCCATGCGTTGCGCGAGTACTTCCCCCGCGGCTCTGGCCGCCCACCGACCGCCGGCCCCGCCGCACTCAACCAACCCGCCGTACCCGGGCCGCACCGCCACCCAAGGCAGATTACGTCCGCTCACCACCACGGCGAACCTCAACCATGCAGACCCCAGCGGTCCAGGCCCGTATAGACGAACGCGGTCCGGCACACAGGAGCAGACAGACACTCCGCCTCTCCTCTGTAGACCGCCACAAGCGAATCCGGTCCCCTCCACCAGGTATCCGCCAGCCCGGCCACCTCTTGCACAGGCTCATGACCTTCGAGCCGGATCGCTTCGACCTCATCTGCCACAACCTTCACGACCTTCTTGGCGTACATGGCCGCGTGATAGGCCAGGGCCACCGATTCCACCCAGCCCTCGACCGTCGCGTGCAGTGGCACCCAACGATCACCATGAACACCGAACTCACCACCAGGACCGATCATGAAGGAATAGGGAACCGCCGTCCGCTGCATACCGGCCTCGAACCACCAACCTTCAGCCGGTGAACCTTCCGGTGTATCCGGACACAGGATCCTGGGGCCACCGTCGTAATGCGGAGCCGGAGGAAGCACAACCCCACCCCAGCGAGCCGAATACTCCGCGACCCGATCGACCTCACGTGCCGGAATACCCAACGCAAGCCAACCGTCCCGGTATTGATCAATCTTTAAAGAGTCCACCCGCAGGCCATGAACCTGGACAAAGCTGCGTGCCCTACGAGTGAGCCCTTGAGGAACATCGGCGAGGTAGAGATCCATTCGGCGACGTTACAACGCCTCCGGCGGGGGCGCTCCGACTCCGGGATGACCGCTGAGGGCACGCCCATTACTGCCGGCCTGTCGGTGGCTGGGGTAGGGGACCTGATCATCCCGTCTGCCATCAACCCGGGACAAGCCGAGCAGACCCCAAGTCAGGGCGCCAGGTCGTTCGTCCAGTGGGGCGCTCCACCTGGCGCCCTGGCTCGTGGCCCGCTTCCCCTTCGGGCGGGTCGACGACAGACGGGATGATCAGCCGGGCGAAGCTTGCGCGGGCGCGCGGGACAATGAACCCGTGCAACGATTCGACGCCGCAGGAGCTGACCTCGTCCCTGGTCAGCGCGTCCGAGTTCATGTGACTCATCAGCACCCCTGGGGCGTCAGCGTGACGATCATCGGACATGAGGACATCGGAGCATCGATCGACGGCGCAGCGATCGACAGTCCTTCTGGCAAAAGCCGCGCTGGGTTAGAGGAGTATCCCGCGGTCGGGTCGGAGATTGACGCCGTGGTGCAGCAGATCCGCCGCTGGCATCCACCGGCATGGGTGCGATTGACCATCCGCGCCCGGGACCTGGACAGCTTTCAATGGCCGTGCGACTTCTGCGACAAACCCACAATCTTGAGCCCGGGAGGCGATGGTGTGGTCATGGACGTCAGGAGCGCCGAAGGCCCCGGTAGCCATGCCATCGTTGCCCACCGAGAGTGTCTGAGAGACCGTCTGAATGAGCGCAGCTACGAACGCGCTCGCGTCGACTCGGTCGGCCGAAGCTGAGTGAAGATGGCAGACGGAGACGGCTCGGCCGAGGCTGGCGACGTACGCAACCAGTGGATAGCCGCCTATCAGCTCAACCAACTCCATGCTCAACTCCCCGAGCAAGGTGAGGGCCGACGGGTGTTCGCCCGCATGGTCTTCTTCGCACTGGACGGCGCGGAGAAGGCCGGCTACCCCAAGCGGAATGCAGACGCCGTGCGGTTCAACCTCCGCGGCTTGCTGATCGAAGAGCTACCGCCGGACGGAGATCCCCTATGGGATCCCGATGCGCTGGGCGCGGACGTGCTGGCCGCATTGCCGCTGTCCCTACAGCGAGCCCAAGCATGGAGCACAGATTGGACCACCCGACCCCGAATCGAGATCCTGGCTCTGCGCACCTGCAAGAACCTGCTCGGATCGATGAGGACGATCGCCGACCGTGTGACCGCTGAACCACTGAGAACACAGGTTGATCAATGGTTGGAACTCTGGCCGCGTCTACCCTGATCGTCGTGCCATTAGCGTACCATTAACCCCGGTAACGAGGGGTCAACCACGGCCACTCACGACCGGCCCGAAGCCCAGGTCAGCCGCCCAACAAGGCATGATCCATACGATTCCCAAGCTGACAGCGCGGGTTCGATTCCCATCACCCGCTCCAATCTTTAAGGCCCAGGTCACGGATGGTTTCCGGACCCGGGCCTTGATTGCTTCCAGGGCGTTCTCGATCTTCCGTGCAATTAACGTGCAATTAGGGCCTGTGTGATGTTGTGATCAATCTTCGGGTTCCGCTCCCGTCCCGGGGCGGGATCCGGTAGAACACTGGGCGTGACGCGTAGGCAACTCACCGACGAGCAGTGGAAATTCATCAAGCACTATCTGCCGATCGGCCGCTTCGGCCCATACCCCGAGAGGCTGCGCGACCAGTTCGAAGGGGTGATCTGGCGGTTCCGGTCCGGTGCCCAGTGGCGGGAGATGCCTCCCGAATTCGGTCCCTGGCCGACTGTCTACGGCCGCTTCCGAATCTGGCGAGACGCCGACGTCTTCACCGCCCTGCTGGAAGGCCTGATCGCCGAGGCCGCCCGCCAGGAAGAGACGGACTTGTCCCTGGTCAGCGTGGACTCCACGATAGCCCGCGCCCACCACGACGCCGCCGGGATGCACATCGACAAGGAGGTCCTGGACGCCCTGGAGGAAGCCGCGCGAGAGCAAGAGCAGGCCCGGGAAAAGGGGGCGGACAGGAGGAGGGAAACGACCCCGAGCGGGAAGAGCGACGACGCATTCGGCGCCGGCGCAAACTTCGGTTGAAAGCTGCCCTGCTCGGACGATCGAGGGGCGGACAGACCAGCAAGGTCCACCTCGCCGCTGACCGGAAGTGTCGCCCGCTGTCGATCGTCTTGACCGCGGGACAGGCCGCCGACAGCCCGCAGTTCATTGCCGTGCTCAAGAAGGTGCGGGTCCGCCTGCCCGTCGGTCGTCCCCGTACCCGGCCCGATGCGGTCGCCGGCGATAAGGCCTACTCCTCTCGCGCCAATCGCGCCTACCTGCGCAGACGCGGCATCAAGGCGGTCATCCCGGAGAAGAAGGACCAGGCCGCCAACCGAAAGAAGAAGGGCGGCAGGGGCGGGCGGCCCGTCAGCCACGACGCTGATCTTTATAAGGAGCGGAACACTGTCGAGCGCCTGATCAACAAGCTGAAGGCCTGGCGGGGTATTGCCACCCGTTATGACAAGACGCCCGGGAGTTATCTCGCCGGCCTTCACCTCCGCGCTGCGATGATCTGGATCGACGACCTCCTGCCGACGACCGATTGATCACAACATCACACAGGCCCTAGCCCACGGAGGCGAGCACCCCGGCTGAGCCGTTCTCATCGTCGTCCCGCTTCTCAAGCGGCGGCGCACTGCGCCGCCGTACTTACCAGTCCTGTCAATCCCCTCAAAGCGTGGAGACGGTCCTATGCCACAGCAGCCCTCACCAGGGCCAATGACGCTTGCCTTTTCTCCATCATCTGACGCTCGAAGGTGATGGGCGGCAGCCCATCGTTGGCGCTGTGCCGCCTGCGCGTGTTATAGAAATCCGCGATCCAGGTCGCGACCCTCAACCGGGCCTCGGCCCTGGTCCGGAACCGGTGCCGGTACACGAACTCGACCTTCACCGTGCTGTTGAACGCCTCAGCGGCGGCGTTATCCAGTGCGCAGCCGACCCGGCCCATCGACTGCACCACCCCGCTGCGGTGGCAGGCCGCCTGGTAGGCCGCCGCGGTGTATTCCGACCCGCGATCCGAATGGAAGATCACTCCGTCCACTCCGCCGCCCCGTGTCGCGACCGCCATCTGTAAGGACGCGACCGTCAGTGCGGCATCATGGTGCTCGCTCATCGCATAGCCCAGCAGCCGCCGGGAGAACAGGTCTTCGACCGTGGCGAGATACAGCTTGCCCTCATCGGTGATGATCTCGGTGACGTCGCCGCACCACAGGACATCGGGTGCGACCGAGGTGAATTGGCGGTGCATCAGGTCCGGCGCGGCCGGCCGCCGGCCCTGACGGGTCGGCGAACGTGGCCTGCGGCGCACCCGGGCGACCAGGCCGAGCTCGGCCATCCGCGCCGCGACCGTGTTGACCGAGATCCTCCACCCCTCCTCGCGCAGGTCACGAGCGATGCGCGGCGAGCCGTAGGTGCCACCGGAGGCGGTGAAATGCTCTGCGATCGCTTCGTCCAGATCGGCGCGCCGTTGCTGTCGCGGCGTCGGGGCGCGGTCCTTCCACTTGTAGAACCAGGACGGCGAGACCCCCAGCGCCCGGCAGGAGGTGACGTGGCTGATGCCGTGCTCGGTCTTCTGGGAGCGGATGAAGGCCGCCACGCTCACCGGCCCATCGCCTCTTTGACCCACAAGACCACCGAGCGCTTGAGGACATCACGCTCGTCTTCCAGTTCGGCGCGTTCCTTCTCCCAGGCCGCCTTCTCCTGAGCGAGTTCACGCGTCAGCTCGGTCTTTTCTCGCCGTAGCCGGGCCAGTTCTTCCTGCTCGGACTCCGCCGGCGCCGTGGTCTGGTCGCCGCTGCCGTGCTGGGCGGCGAGCCGGTCCATGTGCATCCAGTTGTTCAGCGTGTAGGGGTTGATTCCCAGGTCCCGCGCGACCTGCGCGACGGGCTTGCCGGTCTCCTTGACGATGCGCACCGCGCCCGCCCGAAACTCCGGATCAAATCGGCGCCTTTTGCTTGCCACGACCCAACCTTCTCTCAGGTTCGGGTCTCCACGCTATGAGGGGAAGCCCAGTCCCGATGGGAACGCTCACGTGGTGGTCGGCGGCTTGGAGATGACTCCGGATAGGTAAGCGGACCCCTCCAGGATCTGGGGGGTGAGCTTGATCCCGGTGAGGCTCTCGATCAGGATGAGCCCTGGCCCCCGGTAGAGCTCCCACTTGTGCTCCCCGTAGTCGCGATCGAGCTGCTCCATGGTCTCCACGAGTTCGTCGGGAACCTCGGAGAAGCCGTCCTGGGCCCAGAAAGCGAACCGGGTCTCCCCGTCCTCCACCCAGCGGAACTCCTCCAGGCCCTTAATGTCGAGGTGGTAGAGGGAGACCAGGCGGGTGCCCGCCGACAGCGGCACGATGAATTCGTCGTTGGCGCCGAGCCAACTGTTGTACTGCGCGACGAACGCCCAGTCACCGACGGTCGTCACCGCGACGAACTCGGTCTTGTAGTCGTAGCGGGCGCCGGCGTCGCCCGACTCATAGAGCGTCATCCAGGAGAAGTCTTCTGCTCGACCACCCATCCGGGCTATGAGCTGCTCGGGTGTGAGCCCCCGGACGAAGATGAAGCTGTAAGCCTCCGCGAGATCGGAGTCGGCGAACCAGGCATAGTCACCAGGGGGCGTGATCATGCAGCGATCATGGCAGAGCCCACCGACACAACCTGCTGAGGAATCGGTCTCTCTTGACCGATCGTCGATCGGTCACAGGTGCCGATAAGGAAAAGGTCACGTCCATGATCGCGTTCCAGATCCGTGCCAGAACAGGCGGGGAACCACGGTCACTCACGGGGACTCGACCCGCCCCGGCAGTCGTCATCCCCGTTGTAATGGCTATCGCGCTTATCCGCCTCTTCCGAAGCTGACGCCTCCGGCGGGGACTCCGCTCCGGGATGATCGCGACTGCCGACCGCAGAGCCGTGGTGGGCTGGGGTGGGGCCGGACCTTCCCGTCTGCCATGTCCCAGGCGAGCCCAACATCTCGACTCCTCCGGATCAAGGTCGTCTGTGACCGTTGGCATCCGATGGTCGAGGAACGTCTACCGGTTGAGGTACACGCGAAGACGGCCTTGATCCTCCGTCTTCGGGCTGTTGCCCCTCCGGGGTGGGACGAGGCAGACGGGCGAAGCATGCGCTTGAGCGCATCCCTGATCGGACGTAGCCACCCAGAAAGACGCCCAATAAGCTCCTGTTCTCGTTCGCCCGATGGAAAAGGCACGGTGAGTATGTCATCCGACCTCACACACGAACTCTGCATCGAGATCGGGTGGGCCGTGAAGGCCGGCGCCCCAGACGGCTGGCAATGGGTCGATGTCCATCGCTGCCAGCTCGGCACCTTCAGCACAACCGTGATCACTTATCAGATGGCGGACGGTTCCCAGCAGATTCGACATGTCGAGGACCTCGACGACCTTTTCCACCGGTTGAAGGTGGCCCAGTACAAGCCGAGCGAGGGGACGTGGTTCGTCTGCCGACTCGATTACAGCCCGCGCGGGAAGTCCTACAACTCCATGCTGCACACCTTCGTCGCTGAGTCGCCCTTCGCCCCGGACATCGAGGTGCCCGCTTCGGCCTACGTGGAGGAACTGACCATGTTTCCGCGCAAGCCGGCTCTCATACCGCAATGGATGACCGCGGCTTGGCCCGAAGGTGTGCCCCTGTCAGAAGGCGGCTCCGCCCCCACCTCGCTGGCAGACGAGGTACCCGGCTCTGCCTGGCCTCCTCTGGGAACCATGGTCGTGCGAACTGTCGGTCGAGACGATGACTCGGAGACGACCGTTTTCGGAATGGCCGAGCATGAGGACGGCACCGGGAATGCCTTGATCTTCATGATGTCCGCTGAGGAACCGGACGAGCAGGAGATCGGGCTGGGCATGGACACCTACTGCGTCGTCCGAGAGGACCAGGCGGGCACCACCTATGGCGGCGTGACTCACTGCGAGATCGCCTCCGGCCGGCTGACACTCCACTTCACCGAGGACGCCGCGAAGGAACTGAACGTGGAGCCGGTCGTCCGGATCGATCTCCAGATCGATGACAACGGCGTCGAGCTCCTCCGAAACGGCTTACGAGAGATCTTGCTGTCTGGCCGTCACGACCAGCACCCCCACGGCATGCACCTCTGATCGCCGGGCCATTAGCGGGCCATTGACCAGGGTGACGAGGAGTCAACCACGGGCACTCACGGCTGGCCCGAGGTTGTCGTTGGCCAGGGGCCCAAAGTCCGTGATCATTGCGATTTCCAAGCTTTGGGGTTCAGCAAGTACTGGAGGAATTGACTCGTAGTTTTCAGCACGGCGGGATCATGCTGCGGCGCGGGCCATATCTGAAGGTAGTAGCCATCTATGGGCCAGCTCTCCATATCCCCTTGGGTGTGATACCGCAAGCGGTATGTTCCGGGACCAGCAGGCAACGGAGGAAGGCTGTGCGCCTTTTCATCGTCCCAATCCATTTGCCATCCATCCAGGAGGAGCTCGCCCGACGAGGACTCAAAACTGATCTCCACGATGTCTTCGTAGCCGTCAAAGTGGGCGCCCGGGTCCTGATCGGCGACAGCCACCGTGAAGTCCACCACCCCACACTGAGCGGCGATATGCAGGCAGGCGATGCCTCTCCCCTCCACTTCGATGAGCCCGATGGAGTGAGTCGGGGAGTCATCTAACCCAACGCCGGCCCCATAGTCCTCCCGGTCCAGGAGATAGACCGAACCGCAGTCCTCCACCTTCACCTCCATCCGCTTGATGTGCACGACAGGGGTCTCATCTCTGCTCATGGGCGGGAAGCATGGAGTCCGTCAGCGACAATTTCGGCTGTCGGGGCAGCGCAAGCGGGCTGCCCGCGAGCGATGGATATCGAGCGGCTTCCGTGCCAGATCCGTGCCAGGACAGGCGGGGAACCACGGCCAACCAGGGGAACTCACGGGGACTCGACCTGCCCTGACCTACACCTCTGTTTTCCCAGCTCAGGGCAGCAAGGTCAGTAGATGATCCCCAAGCTGACAGCGCGGGTTCGATTCCAGTCACCCGCTCCAAGCTTTAAATCCACTCAGACGAGCACTTCGGGTAGCAATGTGAACGCCGACACATGCCGAGGCCGAATCAGGGTGAAGTCACGGCGATCGATCGTGGCGATCTGGGTAACACCGAGACGTTCCGCGATGGCGACCACGGACATGTCAGCGGGGTCGAGTCGAGCATCCTTGTAGAGCCGGACGAGTTCGGCCATGCGCCGCACATCGGCAGGAAGCAGATCGACCAACTCGAACTCTTCAATCACTTGATCAAGGAACCGCGCGTGCACTGAGGAGCCCATATGCCTGTTGATGATCCAACCAGCTTCGATAAGGACCGTCGAAGGCAGCAGCAGCGGCCCCTCCAACTCCTCCAGAAGGCGCAGACATGAGGCGTGGTGCTTGTCATCTCGATCAACGACGGCGACCAAAGGCCCGGTGTCCAAGAGCGTGGCGTTCACACTGACTGATTGAACCGCTCCGCCAGCAGATCTTCGACCCGTTCCGACAGATCGCCCTCCCCAGATGCGCCGATCCCAGCAATCGACAACCGACGACGCCGAACGGGCTCATCCGGCTGCTCGTCCGTGGCCTCGGCCAGTTCCGGATCCGTCTTCACCAGGCTCAGCAGACGACGCGCCTGGTTCGGCGAAAGCCGGTCCACCAGGTGGTGAAGCTCCTCATGCGCATGTCCAGCGGTCATGGACACGAGTCTACGCAAGCGGTTCCGCTTGCGGCAGCAGCACGTGCACGCCAACGGCCACGAGCCGAACGGTTCACCGTCCTTTGAAGTGTCAGAAAATCTCTCGACATCGAGATTTCGTGCCAGATGCGTGCCAGAACAGGCAGGGAACCACGGTCACTCGACCCGCCCTGACCTGCACTCCCACTTTCCCAGCTCAGGACACCAAGACCAGGAGATGATTCCCAAGCTGACAGCGCGAGTTCGGTTCCCGTCACCCGATCCAATCTTCAAGGCCCAGGTCAGGATGCGAATCCGGACCAGAGCCTTCGTTGTTTTCGGAGCCGATTCTCACTCGCGTGCCAGATCAGTTGATCTTGACTTCGACAAGAGGCAGATCATCGCCGTCGCCTTCCTTGGACTTGAGCCCTTTCCTGATGATCTCCCCCAGTGCGTCAGTGATGGCCCGGTCCCGATCCTTGACGGTGTGCAGATAGATCATCGCGGCCTTGGTACTGGAGTGGCCCATCCGCGCCGTCAGTTCCTTGAGCTGCGAGGTGGGTCGGCCGGCCTAAAGGCTGGTCGGCGGGGCGACGACCAACTCGGTGTCCGGGTCGTGGTCGATCTGCGGAGGGCCGGCGACGGTCATGGTGGCTCGGGCCCATGGCTGTTCTCGCAAGATGAACGGCAGTTCCTCCAGCAGCCAGTTCGCCACGTGCTCCAACTGCTCGAGAGAGTCACCGTCGCGGACGACCAACAAGCGTTCTTGCTCATCGAGGTCACCCTGCATCCACACCGAGGCGTCCAACCACGGGGCAAGCTCCTCACGGATGATGCCGGTGCCCTCGACCCAGATGAAGTCGGCGCCGGCGGGGAGGGTGATCGATCCGGGCCGGTCGTGGGCGATCCAGGCATCAGGGCGGAAGTCCACCGCCGTACCCCGATGCAGGGGTTGCAGGATGTTCTCGATGAGCACGGCGCCCCAGTCGAAGTAGGCGTGGTTCCAGGCGATGTCGTCGGTGTGCACGATGGCGGAGTTGGGCACCACCTTGCGTAGCCGTTCGGCCAGGGTCGTCTTGCCGGCGCCGCCCCGGCCGTCGATCGCGATAATCCGCGGACGTCCGGTGACGTCGGGTGATGCATCGCGCAGTTGCCGGACGGCGTCGAGCACGGTCATCACCCGCCAGCCAGCGGCCTCGGTCTCGCCTGGATGTAGACGCATCGACACCCTGTCTCCAGTGGTGAGGCCACGGGTCCGGCCTGCCCGGATGGACCGCCGGTCACCTGACCATATCGACGTTATCGGCAAACCGTTAACGGCGTTCAGACGGCAGTCCACCCACCGGCGCGACGGTGTGCGTCCTATCCCCAGCACTGGCATTCGAGCGGAGTCGTATCGGACAGTTCCCCGCCAACAAAATCGCCTGAGAACCGGTCCAACAGGAACTCTGTCACCGTCATGCCGACCACCCGGTGGACATACCGGATTCCACTACTAGATTGTTCACCGTGGGATGATCTATTTTCCCTACGCTTCTGTCATGGACCCCTTTGATCCCATTAATAACTTTGTGCGATCTGTGTCTGAACCCGCCTTCGCATACGCACTCGGACACGCCAGTTTCTTTCTCTTGACGACTCTGATCGCTTTGCTACTTATCTTCGGCAGCTACTACCTGCGGAATCGTCGCGCAGACGTGCCCAGACCTTTCGCGGCCCGCGCCCTTCGGACTTCCTTTTTCGTCCTCGGCTCCATGGTTCTCATCCGAGTCACCTATTTCTCGGTCGTTCACGGAGGAGTCCATGACGTACTTGACATCCAGGTCAAGGCAGGGATAGGCCTGATGATCGGCGCACTCGTATGCGCGATACTCGAAAAGCGGCCCGAAACAGAACCTGCCTCCGGCGGGGGCGCTCGGCTCCGGGATGATCGCCAGGAGCAGGAACCCGGCTCGTAGGTGGCTGGGGTGGAACCCGGATCTTCCCGTCTGCCACGTCCCAGGCGAGCCCAACATCTCGACTCCTCCGGATCAAGGCCGTCTGTGACCGTTGGCATCCCATGGCCGAAGAACGTCTACCGGTTGACGTACACGCGAAGACGACCTTGATCCTCCGTCTCCGGGCTGTTGCCCCTCCGGGGTGGGACGAGGCGCACGGGAAGATCCGGCGAGCGGGATGCGTGCGTCCGCACGGAGATCTCAGGCCGTGCCACTCGCGTGCCCGTAAGGCCGGGGAACAAGGGGGAATCACAGGAACTCACAAACCGCCTCTCACCTGCACCGCAGCAGGTCAGGGAGCCGCGTACCGAACTGGTGGTCACGCATGGAGCAGGATGTGCTGATCAAGTGCGTCGCAGCAGACATCGAATCCACTGCGCCGGGGGCATTCGACCTCCCTGGACCGCGGACAGTAGTAGATGTCCGCGCAGCCGCAATCAAAGAACTCGGGCAGGGGGTCGGGAAGACCGTTCATGATCATGGACATGTGCCGAGGATCCCCTGTTACGAGGTAGAGCCGAGGCGACCGCCGGGCCATTGGCGGGCCGTTGACCAGGATGACGAGGGGTCGACCACGGTCACTCACGACCGGGTGTCAATGTGAGGTCTCGGGACATGCTTAACCGGTCGTTCTCAGGACACGCTTGACGATTGCGCGGCACCATGTTCACCCGGAATGGTGGTCGGATCGAACTCCGCACGGGTGGCGATCGTGGATCAACAGGCGTTGGTGGAGTACCGGTATCGAGCGGTGCGCGAGGTGCTGGCCGGTTCGCCGATCGGGGAGGTTGCGGCCCGGTACGGGACCTCACGCCAATCGGTGCACACCTGGCGGCAGCGCTTTCAGCAGGAAGGCATGCCCGGGCTGGCCGACCGCTCGCGGCGGCCCCGCACCAGTCCGACCCGGCTGTCGGCCGAGATCGAGGCGCTGATCTGTGAGATGCGGCGCCGGCATCCGCGCTGGGGCGCCCAGCGGATTGCACACGAGCTCGGCGCATGCGATCTGGAGCGGGTGCCGGGCCAGGCCACGGTGCACCGGGTGCTGGCCCGGAACGGGCTCGTCACCGCCCAGCAGCAAGAGCACAAGCGCACCTGGCGGCGCTGGCAGCGTGAGGCGCCGATGCAGCTGTGGCAGCTTGACCTGGTCGGTGGGGTGCCGCTGGCCGATGGCCGGGAATGCAAGCTGGTCACCGGCATCGACGACCACTCCCGGTTCGTGGTGATCGCCGCCGTGGTGGCGGTCCCGTCCGGGCGCGCGGTGTGTGCGGCGTTCACCGCGGCGATGCGCCGCTACGGCGTTCCGTTCGAGGTGCTCAGCGACAACGGTAAGCAATTCACCGGCCAGCACATCCGCCCGCAGCCGGTCGAGGTGCTGTTCGAACGGGTGTGCCGGGAAAACGGCATCATGCAGCGGCTGACCAAACCCCGCTCGCCGACCACCACCGGCAAGATCGAGCGGTTCCACAAGACCCTGCGCCAGGAACTGCTCGACCACGTGGCACCGTTTGAATCACCGGACGCAGCCCAGGAGGCCATCGATGCCTGGGTGCACACCTACAACCACGCCCGGCCGCACCAGGCGCTGAACATGGCCACCCCGGCAAGCGTGTTCCGTCCGCACGGACCCACCCGCGACGACGCCTTGTCCGCCGCCTCTGCTGAACCCCACCCCGAGCCGACGCCGGCACCGCAGCCGATGATGATCGAGGTCGCCGAGCCGCCCGTTGCGCCATCACCGGCCGCGGCGGTGGAGTTCGACATCCGCGTCCCGCCCAGCGGGGAACTCAGCCTGGTGCCCGGCAAACAGCGCGTCGGGGTGAGCCAGGGCCTGGCCGGTCGAACCCTGACCATCTGGGCGGATCTGCGCAGCATCCACCTGCTGTTGGAGGGGCATCTGGTGCGCACCGTCGCCTCCCGGCTGCTGCCCGAGGATCTGGCCTACCTGGCCATGCGCGGTGCCCGCCCGGCCGGAGCCGAACCCGCCACGGCGGCACTGCCGCGCCTCAACGGTCGGCCGGTGCTGGCGGCGGGCCAGGCGGTGGAGGTGGATCGCAAGGTCCACCGCGATGGCCATGTCCTGATCGCCGGCATCAAGTGCCAGGTCGCCTTCGCGCTGGCCGGACGCTCGGTCACGCTGCGGCTGGACGGTCACCTGATGCATGCCATCGCCGATGGCGCTCTGGTCGGCACGTGGCCCTGCCCGATCAGCACCGACCGGCTGACCAGCCTTGCTGGAGCGCGAGCGGCGTCAGCGCCGCTGCCGCCGCCTCCGCTACCGGCAGGGTCAATCCGAGCGCAGCGGCGTGTCCACGCCAGCGGCCGGATCATGGTCGCGAAACAGGCCATCAAGCTCGGGTCGCGTCACGCTGGCAAGCTCGTCACCGTCGTCATCGAAGACACTCATTTCCGGATCCTGCACGGTGAGGAAGAGATCGCCGTCAGGCCGCGCAAGGACCTCACGCCCATCACCCGGCTCTATGTCCGTGGCGTGAACACCCAGCCGAGCTGACGTCAACCATGTCCTGAAACCAAAGCGTCAAGGATGTCCTGAGACCTCACATCGACACCGGGCCGACACCCAGGCCAGCCGCCCTACGAGGCGTGATCGATGTACGTCCCAAGCTGACAGCGCGGGTTCGATTCCCGTCACCCGCTCCACACTCGAAGGCCCCGATCAGGATGTACATCCCGACCTGGGCCTTCGTTGTTTTCGGAGCCGATTCTCACTCACGTGCCAGGCTCATACCACATCAATTGATCTTGCCCTCGACAAGGGGCGGATCATCTCCGTCGGCGTCTTTCGAAGGTTCAGCGTCTTTCGGAGGTTCGCCGTTCGGTACGGGCTCGGCTGCGGGGCGGTCGTAGATCCCGACGGCCCACTCGCCTGGTTGTTCGCCGACCTCGGCCGTCAGACGTTCGCGCACTTCGGGGCTCCCCAGCGCGCTGGACTGGGCCCTCTCGTCACACCCTTTCGACTCCAGGATCGGTTTGCAGCCCGTGACGGCTTTCGCCACCTCTCTGACCGGGGCGTCCGCCGGAAAGACCCAGACCTGCAGGGACTGCGGACGCTTCAGCCAGTTGGAGGGCGCCGAAAGCCGGTCGTGGTGTCCGCCCACCGAACCGTCGCACCGTCCGATCGCACCGCCCGATTCGCCACCCTTGAGCTGATGTGAGATGACAACCCAAGCTCGAGGATCGTCGCAGACCACCTTGTACCCGGTGAAGAAACTGCTCGGAGTGAAGGTCACCGTCCGGGCGACACCCTCTGTCTCGAACCGCTGGGAGTGGATGAGGGAGAGATCAAATTTATTGGCTCCCAACACCACGGGAAACGTTTCGGGGAGCTTCGGTCCGGGATCCACCCGGGCCGAGTCCACAGGACGTTGGGCGACCATCGTCTCGACCACCCCGGATGGCCCGGTCAGCAGGCCGCTCACCGGTCCGACGGCGATAACGGCGAAGGCCACCGCTGCCCCGGCCGTCACCGCCCGCCGAATACGGCGCGTGCGGTGGCCCCGCTTTACGATCGCGTCGAGATGAACGGACGGTCCGTGGGCCCGTTCCCGGCCCTGCTCGGTCAGGAGCTTTCGCAGATCACCCTCGGTGTGCCTCATCGCTAAACCCTCTCCAGCTTCATGGTCTGCATGTCCGGATCGACTCGAAGACGGGTGAGGGCCCGGCTGAGCTGACGCTTCACCGCCCCCAGTGAGCACCCAACGATGTCCGCGACCTGGGCGAGCGTCCGTCCCTCGAAGTAGTGCAGAACGATCACCGCACGTTGGCGCGGGGAAAGTGTGCCGATCGCGCTCCACAACACGGCCTGATCGTCTACCTCGGCGGCCGTGTCGCGTGGATCGGCCGTCTCAGGGATACTCGCGGCCGGCACCTCCCCGCGCCAGCGCCTTCGCCACCATGAGGCGTGGGTGTTCACGATGATCCGATAGACGTATGGGTCGGGGTTGCCCTCGACCCGCCGCCAGGCAAGCCAGGCTTTCGACAGTGCGGTCTGCACTAAATCCTCGGCTGTGCCCCAATCCTGGGTGAGGAGATATGCCATCCGACACAGCCGTAAGCGCCGGTGCGCCACATACTCGGCGAATCCGTCGTCCATCCATCATCTCCGTTTCGTTGTTCCCGGCGATGACTACCGTCCGGGGGACGCATTCGGATGACAGGTGTCCCGTACCAAGATGACCCATGGGAAAAGGAGGAGGAGAGAAGCGCGATGGGGCTCCGCCTCAGACCCCGGCCGACCGTCGGCCGTCATCCGGGGTAAGGGGGAACCGGTCGGGAGGACTTCCTCTGCCGGAGCCGGCTCTTTCTCTCGCGGTTCGCGCACCGCGTCTTCCAAGGTTTCCCGAACATCGAGATAACCCATCGTGCCGGGCAGCTCAAAAAGACGGTGAGGACGGCCTCCAGGAGGAAGAGCCACCGTCAAACGCCCGCCACGTGCGGACTGCGTCCGTCTTTGATCGTCGGTATTCGCGGCGAGGCCGGAGCGGGCGTCGATGACGGCGGCCCGCCGTTCACAGCGGCAGTCAGGCGGGCTGGGCCTGGGTCAGCTCCACCAGCTTGGTGACGGTGTTCCAGTTGCGGCTGGTGGCGATGACACCATTGGCAGGCACGGATCTCGTCAGGGCTTCCGCGAGCTTGGAGCGGCCCAGGCCGTCCGGAGCGTAGAGGTAGAGCGCACGGTCGCCGAGCCGGAACTCTTCGGGGAGGTACCTCGCCGCGTCGAAGGACGCCAAGCGCGACGCGGCGACCGGCTCGGAGAAGTACGTGACGTGCAGTTGCTTACCTTCAAGCGAAGCCGCAGGAAACGGGCAGGTGTCGACCACCGCCTTCAGATACGCGTGATCACGCACCAGGACGTCGACGCCGAAACCGAAGTGCTTCTCGATGGCCTGCTCCAGCTGCGCCGCGAGCGCCTGCTCATCGCCCAGGGCACTGGTGAAGACGGCATTGCCGCTCTGCAGATAGGTGCGTACGTCGCCGTGGCCGAGCTCGGTGAGCAGCGCTCGCAGTTCGGCCATCGGGACCTTCTTGTGGCCGCTCACGTTGATGCCCCGAAGGAGCGCCGCGTACGCCTTCGTCGTCATCCCCACACATTACTGGTGATCAAAGGTTGGCGTTGTCCGGAAAACTCCTGTTCTCCGAGACCGGAGTCATGATCACAGGTGATGTCGAGCTTTCGGGTTCGGCACTGCGACGAACACCCGTCCGGCACCGTTCGGGGTCGGACGGTAAGCCCTCGACCGTGGCCGGGATGGTCCCGATGAGGAAGAGGTCCTGGTAGCCCCCAGCTCAGAGGTCCGGTGAACCCGAGTGGTCACCGTACCGGACAACGCGACCGCGAGACGCCCTAGTGCGGATCGACCGGTGTCAGGACACCCGCGTTGGCCTCGATCAGCGCGCCGGCGTCGAGCAGCGCGGACTCGTCGAATCGTCGGGCCAGCAACTGCACCCCGACCGGCAGGCCGTCGGCGACTCCGGTCGGTACGGACAGCGCCGGAAAGCCGAGTACGGGAATCGCCATCATCGAATACTGGATCGCCGCGAGCTCGCACATGCTTTCAGGCGTGACGATGTCCCGGTCCCATTCGAATGCCTGTTCGGCAGAGGTCGGCATGAGGATGATCGGATAATCCTCGAGGAACTGTTGCAACTGGCTGATGAGCGTGCCACGCCGGGCCCAAGCGGCGAGGCACTCGTCGAGTGTCGGCTCGGCGCCCCACCATTGCTCGGCGACCGCATAGCAGTGCGCGACGATTCGCTGCAGTCCGATGTCACCGACCTGGCCGACCAGCGGCAGCATCGGACGGAAGTCCTGCATGCAAAGCAGGTACCAGAGCCGGTAGGCCTCCTCGAGCAGAGGCAGTTCGATCTCTTCGACCTCGTAGCCCGCGGCCGCCAGCCAGCCGGCGGCCGAGTCGACGGCGTCGTCCACCGCTTGGATGTTCGTGCTGACGCCGTTACGGCGAAGCACGCCGACCCTGCGCGGTTGACGTGCCGGCGAAGGGGACGGGACGGTGTGAAGCGAGAGGGGATCGCGAGGATCGAAGGACGACATCGCGTCGAGGGCGAGCCGTACGTCCTCGACGGTGCGGGCCAGCGGGCCTTGGACCGCCATGAGCTGCATGGACAGCGAGTCGTCGACGTCGGGCGGCACCATGCGTCCCGGAACGCGGCCTACCGTCGGGCGCAGGCCGACCACCCCACACGCATAGGCGGGATACCGGAGCGAGCCCCCGATGTCGTTCCCCTGGGCGATGGGAACCATGCCGCTCGCGACAGCGGCCGCCGCTCCTCCGCTGGAGCCGCCGGGCGTCCTGGTGGAGTCCCACGGGTTGGAGGTCCGGCCGAACAGGTCGTTCTCCGTGAACCAGCGATAGGAGAGAGTGGGCGCGTTGCTGCGTCCGACGAAGATGCCTCCCGCGCTGCGCAGAAGCCGGGCTTGCGGGCTGTCGTCGGTCGCGATCGCGTCGGCGAAAGCCACGACGCCGTTGCTGGTCGCGAAGCCTTCCTGGTCACTGTTGATCTTTAGTGAGGTCGGCACTCCGTGTAGCGGCCCGAGGGCCATGCCGGCCGCCACCATGTCATCGGCTACCTGGGCGGCCTCGACCGCCTCATCGAAGGACAGGTCCACGAGCGCGTTGATCCGTGGATTCACCTCGCCGATGCGCTTGACGCAGTTGTCGAGGACTTCGCGGGCCGACACCTCTTTGGCTCTGATCGCCCGTGCCAGATGGGTGGCCGACCAGCGCCAGAACTCGTCAGACGTCGGTAGATGCGGATCGGGTCGCATATCGTGCCCTTTCGTGTGCAGGCTGAGCGTGGACGGAAAGATCGGGCTTTATCTCGGCAGCTGAGCGCGTTCGTCTGCGCGCCCGAGGCGCCGCCCACGCTGAAAAGGGAACGGACGTCCTGATCAGCTTGGTCAGGACAAGCCGCCGCGCCGCAGGATGCCATCCACCCGAGAGACTCGAGGGAGTCGAGTGGGGAGCCGAGCGCCGCGACGAACTGATTCGTCAGGTCGCGCCGACGGTCGAGCGGTCGCCGGCCGGGCTCGCCCTCTTGAGGGATCCGCACGGCTTGCGCGGCATGGATGCCGTCGACGGGACGCGGGTTGAACCGGCTCTGAACCGACTGGATCGCCACTCCGGACAGTCGCGCATGCGCCAATGCCTCCGTACCCGTACCGGGGCCACCACCGTCTGAGCGTGCGGCGGCACGAGGGCGATGACCGACTACCGCAGCGACCATATTCATTATATTCAAAATGGTCAAGGGTCGACAGGGGGACGTAATGACGACCCATGCGGGTACGCGTCGAGCGACCGGTCGAGAAGCCGGCGACGTCCATGACCAGGACCGACTCGATCATCGTCGGGCCGCGGAGCCCGGTCGCCGACCAGGCCAACAACAGGCCATTGACGCCAATCAATATGATGAATATGGTGAAAACGATGAATGAGCAAGATGGCCCGGTAACCGCGTCGCGACCCACGCCCAGGCGGGCGGCGTCGCCGTCCCTCCTAGCCGGCCTCGCAGGACGCCTGTCCGCCGCGCGTACCAAGCGAGAGCCGATTCCGCCGCTGCAGGACCCCGATGTCCCGCTGACCATTGATGACGCCTACGCGATCCAGCAACATCAGCTTGATCAGTGGATAGCGTCCGGCTCGCGTTTACTCGGGCACAAGGTCGGGTTGACCAGCGCCTCGATGCAACGCCAGCTCGGCGTCGAGCAACCCGATTTCGGCAACCTCATGGATGACATGTTCTTCCCGGAGAACGTGGCCATACCGGCGCGGCGATTTCTGCAGCCCCGGATCGAGCCGGAAATCGCCTTCGTTCTCAGTCGGCCGCTGCGCGGCCCGGGAGTGACCGTCGCCGAGGCGATCCGGGCGGTCGAGTACGTCGTGCCCGCGCTCGAACTGATCGACTCGCGCATCGCCGACTGGAAGATCGGCATCGTCGACACGATCGCGGACAACGCGTCCTCGGGCGGTGTCGTGCTGGGTAGCCGGCCGGTGCGGCTGGATCAGATCGACTTGCGTCTCGCCGGCTGCGTACTGCACCGCAACGGCGAGCTCGCCGGAACCGGTGCCGGTGGGGCGGTCCTCGGATCACCGATCAACGCGCTGGTCTGGCTGGCGAACGTCCTGGGCGAGCGTGGTGTCGAACTCGGCGCCGGCGAGGTCGTGCTGCCCGGCTCCATGACCGCCGCCATTCCCTTCAACCCAGGTGACGTCGTCACGTCCACCGTCGCCGGACTGGGCAGCGTCACCGCTCGGATGGGAGATCTCGCATGACCGCCACCGCGGCGATCGTCGGGTCGGGCAACATCGGCACCGACCTCATGTTCAAGCTCTTGCGGCGCAGTGACGTGCTCACGCCGCGCTGGATGATCGGCGTCGACCCGGCGTCGGACGGTCTCGCTCGCGCCAAGCGGCTCGGGCTGGAGACCAGTGCCGAAGGTGTCGACTGGCTGCTCAGACAGGACGAACTGCCGGACATCGTCTTCGAGGCGACGAGCGCCAAGGCACACCTCGCGAACGCGCCGAGGTACGCCGAGGCCGGCATCACCGCCGTGGACCTCACGCCGGCGGCCGTCGGGCCGTACGTCTGCCCACCGGTGAACCTGGACCTGAACCTGGACGCGCCGAACATCAACCTGATCACCTGCGGTGGACAGGCGACCACGCCGATGGTCGCGGCGATCAGCCGGGTGGCCCCGGTCGAGTACGCCGAGATCGTCGCCTCGATCGCGTCCAAGTCGGCCGGGCCCGGAACCCGCGCGAACATCGACGAGTTCACCGAGACGACCGCGGAGGCGCTGTCGGCCGTCGGCGGGGCGAAGCGCGGAAAGGCGATCATCGTCCTGAACCCCGTCGAGCCGCCGATGATCATGCGTAACACGGTGTTCTGCTCGATCCCGGCCGAGGCGGCCGAACCCGGCGACGTCCAGACCGCGATCCTCGAGTCGATCCACACCATGGCCGACAAGGTGCGCGAGTACGTCCCGGGCTACCGCCTCAAGGCGGATCCACAGTTCGACGCGCCGCGCGACACCTGGAACGGCATGGCTCGCGTGGCCGTCTTCCTGGAAGTGAAGGGCCGCGGCGACTACCTGCCGGACTACGCCGGCAACCTCGACATCATCACTGCCGCGGCCGCCCGCATCGGCGAGCTCCTCGTCGAGCACAAGGCCGCGACCGCCATTGCAGGAGGTGCATCGGCATGACGGAAATCCAGCGGAAGGTCCGGATCACCGACTCGACGCTGCGTGACGGCAGTCACGCCATGCGTCACCGGTTCACCGAGGGGCAGGTCCGCGGCATCGTGTCGGCGCTGGACACCGCCGGGGTGCAGGTGATCGAGGTGTCGCACGGCGACGGCCTGGGTGGGTCGTCGTTCAATTACGGCTTCTCCGGCACCGACGAGTTCGCGCTGATCAAGGCGGCCGTCGACGAAGCCGAGCAGGCCCGCATCGCGGTGCTGCTGCTGCCCGGCGTGGGAACGATCCACGACCTGAAGCACGCACACGACTGCGGCGCGCAGGTCGCCCGTATCGCCACTCACTGCACCGAGGCGGACGTGTCGATCCAGCATTTCGCCGCGGCCCGCGACCTGGGCATGGAGACGGTCGGTTTCCTCATGCTCTCGCACCGCCTGGGGCCTGAGGAACTGGCCAGGCAGGCGCGCGTCATGGTCGACGCCGGTGCGCAGTGCGTCTACGTCGTCGACTCCGCCGGCGCCCTCATCCTCGGCGACGCGCAGGAGCGGATCAAGGCCTTGTACGCCGAGATCGGCCACCAGGCCCAGGTCGGCTTCCACGGCCACCAGAACCTGTCGCTGGGCGTGGCCAACTCGGTGCTCGCGGCGCAGAACGGCGCGCTGCAGATCGACGGCGCGCTGTGCGCCCTCGGCGCGGGCGCGGGCAACGCGCCCACCGAGGTCGTGGCCGCGACGTTCGAACGGCTCGGCATAGCGACCGACGTCGACGTGCAGCGGGTCATGCAGGCGGCCGAGGACGTGGTCAAGCCGATGCTGCCGCGGCTGCCGTGGATGGACCGCGCCGCGATCACCCAGGGGCACGCCGGCGTCTACTCCTCGTTCCTGCTGCACGCGGAGCGAGCGGAGGAGCGGTACGGAGTGCCCGCGCACGAGCTCTTGCAACGGGTCGGCGAGCTCGGATACGTCGGCGGCCAGGAGGACATGATCATCGACGTGGCCCTGTCCATCCTGGAAGAGCGCGAGACGGCCGGGAGCGCGCGATGAGCACCTGGACCGTCGACCGCGCGGCCACCACGCTGCTGGCGTGCGAGGACGAGCGCACCGACCGCGAGCCGATCACCGACCAGTGGCCCGACCTCGACCTGCGTACCGCGTACGAGATCCAGGACGAGACGCTGCGCCGCCGCCTCGCCCGCGGCGAGCACCTGGTGGGGGTCAAACTCGGCCTCACGTCGAGGGCCAAGCAGGAGCGGATGAACATCTCCTCGCCGCTGGTCGCCTGGCTGACCGACGCGATGGTGCTGCCGGCCGGCGCCCCGGTCCCGGGCGCGCGGCTGATCCACCCGCGGGTCGAACCGGAGATCGTCTTCCTGATGCGCGAGCGTCTGGCCGGCCCGGGCGTCACAGCGGCGCAGGCCCTCGCGGCCGTCGACCGCGTCTACGCCGGCGCCGAAGTGATCGACTCCCGCTACCGCGACTTCCGCTTCACCCTGCCCGACGTCGTCGCGGACAACGCGTCGTCGGGCGCGTTCCTGGTCGGGGCGATCGGGCTCAGGCCCGAGCAGCTGGACCTGACGCTGGAGGCGGTGCTCGTCGAGATCGACGGCCGTGTCGTCGACTCCGCGACCGGCGCCGCCGTACAGGGCAACCCGGCCGAGGCGCTGGCCCTCGCGGCCAACGACCTCGCGCGGCGCGGCCTGGCGATCGAGGCGGGGCAGCTGGTCCTCACCGGCGGCATGACCGACGCCGTTCCCGCCCCGGCCGGGGCGCGGATCGCCTTCCACTTCAGCAGCCTCGGTTCGATCCACCTGTCCGGAGGCGCGTGATGCCACTCGTCCAGGTCACTCTGCGCGAGGGCCGGTCGCCCGAACAGCTCCGCGCCCTCATCAGCGCGCTCACCACCGCCGTCACCTCGACGGTCGGAGCCCCGAAGGAGGCGGTCCGCGTGATCATCTCCGAGGTGCCGCCGACCCACTGGGCAGCCGGTGACGTCACACTCGCGGAAAGGACACAAGCAGATGGCTGACCTGCCCTTCTTCGGACATGTCATCGACGGGGCCGAGGTTCCCTCGCTCGACGGCGCCCGGTTCCCCTCGATCGACCCCTGGACGCGTGAGCCGTGGGCGGACGTGGCGCTGGGCGGCCAGGCCGACTCCGACCGCGCCGTCGCCGCGGCGCGGAAGGCGTTCGACGAGGGGCCGTGGCCCCGGATGAGCTTCGATGAGCGCGGGGCGATCCTGCACCGTCTCGCCGACCTGATCGAGGAGCACGCGGACGAGCTGGGGCTCGCCGACACTCGCGACATGGGCAAGCCGATCGCCCAGAGCAAGGGCAACGACGTAGCCCGTGCGGCGCACAACTTCCGCTTCTTCGCCGACCACGCGCGCCTGTCGGTCGGCGAGGTGCTGCCGATGGGCGACCGGCACCACACGTACACGCTGTTCCAGCCCGCCGGCGTCGTAGCCGCGATCGCCCCGTGGAACTTCCCGCTCATGCTGGAGACCTGGAAGGTCGCGCCCGCACTCGCGTGGGGCAACACCGTGGTGCTGAAGCCGGCCGAGGACACCCCGACGTCGGCGACGATCCTCGCCCGCCTGGCGATCGAGGCCGGCATGCCCGCCGGCGTGTTCAACGTCGTGCACGGGTACGGCCCCGACTCCGCCGGTCAGGCGCTGACGGAGAACCCGGACGTCGACCGGATCACGTTCACGGGTGAGTCCGGGACCGGGCGGATCATCGCCCGTGCGGGGGCGGCGAACCTCGTCCCGGCCAGCCTGGAACTGGGCGGCAAGGGCGCCAACATCGTCTTCGCGGACGCCGACCTCGACAACGCCGTGGACTGGTCGATCCGCGCGATCTTCACCAACGCCGGCCAGGTCTGCCTGGCCGGGTCCCGGCTCTACGTCGAGCGCTCGGTCTACGACGAATTCCTCGCGCGGTTCGTGACCGCGGCGGAGGCCATGGTCATCGGCGACCCGAAGGAGCCGACGACCCAGTTCGGTCCGCTGGCCGGCGAGGAGCACTACAACAAGGTGCGGTCGTACGTCGAGAGCGTCGAGGCGGAGGGCGGCAAGATCCTCACGGGCGGTCTCGGCGACGGCTGGATCGTTCGGCCCACGGTCGCGGTCGACCTTCCCGACGACTCCAAGCACGTGTGCGAGGAGATCTTCGGGCCGCTTGTCCGGGTCGCGCCGTTCGACACCGAGGACGAGGTCGTCCGGGCCGCCAACGACACCCCGTACGGACTGAACGCGATGGTCTTCAGCGAGAACCTCAGTCGCGCGCACCGTGTCTCGGCGCGGTTGAAGGCGGGGACGGTCTGGGTGAACTGCTTCTTCATCCGCGACCTGCGGGCCCCGTTCGGGGGCGTCGGCGACTCCGGCATGGGGCGCGAAGGCGGCAACTTCAGCCGTGAGTTCTTCACCGAGCCGAAGGCCGTCGTCATGCAGATCGCCCGGAGCTGACAACCGATCCGGAGGCATTGACGCCAATCATTATTATGAATATGTTGCCTGCAACCGGCGGGAACGGACACGGACGGCGTGCGACCGGGAAACGGTTGCCTCAGCCGGGCGTGCGGACGTCCCGCCCGCGACGTCAAAAATCCACTCACTCGACCAGTCTCGATCAGTAAGGAAAGGCATGTCTCCTCACCCCGTTTACACTCCCGCGGCCCCGATGCTCGGCTTCTCGGCCGGCACCCCGTCGCCGCTCTCGCAGGCGGTCGTGCACAACGGCGTCATCTACTGCTCGGGCAGCGGCCCGCTCGACGCCGAGACACTCGAGATCGTCTCGGACGACATCGCGGAGCAGACCCAGAAGGCGCTGACGAATCTGCTCGCGGTCGTCGAGGCCGGCGGCGGCACGAAGTCGTCCATCCTCAAGGTCAACACCCACCTGCGCGACCTCGCCAACTTCGCCGAGTACAACCGCGTTTACCGCGCCTTCTTCGAAGGCGTCGAGTTCATGCCGGCCCGTACGACGACCGAGTCCTCGCCGCCCCGCGCCGGGGTGCTCGTCGAGATCGAGTGCATCGCCGCGGTCGTCTCCGACGAGTGACCCGACCGATGTCGTCAACGCGGCCCGTAACCGGTGGCCGCGTCAGATAGGAGCTTCAGATGTCCAGCGAACCGCTCACCCTTCCCGTCATCGACCTCGACGAGGTCACCCGCCGAATCGAAAGCAGCACCGCTCGGGTCGAGGTCCTGTGGCAGCAGGGGGAGACTCTCGCCTTCGTGGCGCGGGGCCGCGAGTACCGCAGCGAATTCCACATCAATCCGAGCGACGAGATGTCGTACGTGATCCGCGGTGAGATGAACCTGCACTACCTGACGCCGGAGGGCGAGGAGAAGATCGCCACGATCCCGCAGGGATCGATGAACTACACCCCGGCCGGCGTCCCGCATTCGCCGCGTTTTCCGCCGGAAGCCTACATCGTCGTGATGGAGCGGCAGCGCCGCCCGGAGGAGATGGATCGCTTCCAGTGGTTCTGCCCGTCGTGCGGCGAGTTCCTCCACGAGGTCACGTTCCACGTCGGTGACTACTCCGCGGATCCGGTCGGCAAGGCGTACCGGAGCTTCTGGGACGACCTCGACGCGCGCACCTGTGACAAGTGCGGCTCAGTCATGCCCGCCGAGTAGTCAGACACCGAAGGCACTCACCCCCATGATGACTACTGAGCCGAGCCCGATCCTGCGGGCCAGCGGCATCTCGGTCCGCTACGGCCTCGCCACCGCGGTCGCCACGTGTTCGCTCGAGATCGCGCGCGGAAGCTACGTGTGCCTTCTGGGCCGCAACGGCGCCGGAAAGACGAGCCTGGTCAGCGCCCTGGCCGGTGCCCTTCCGCGAGATGGCCGCATGTGGTTCGACGGGCATGAGGTGGCGACGAGCAAGTCCACGTGGTTGGCGCGCAACGGAATGCTGGTCATCCCCGAGGGACGCCACCTGTATCCCAGCCTGACGGTCGAGGACAACCTCGTCCTCGGGGCGTACGCCTGGACCCGCAGCGCCAGGGAGGCGCGCCGGGCCCCCGAGCTGGAACAGGTCTACGACCTGTTCCCCCGCCTGGCCCAGCGCAAGCGGCAACTGGCCGGGACGATGTCCGGCGGTGAGCAGCAGATGGTGGCGCTCGGCCGGGCGCTGATGGGACGCCCGCGGCTGTTGATGTTGGACGAGCCCTCGCTGGGCCTGAGCGAGGCGATGATCGAGAAGACGTACGAGGTGTTGCGCGACCTGCGGGCGACCGGATTGAGCGTACTGCTCGTCGAGGAGAGCCCGCACCGCGCACTCGAACTGTGCGACGTCGGCATCGTCATGTCCTCGGGATCGATCATCGCCGAGCGGCCCACCGCGGAGCTGCTGGCTCCGGGCGTCCTCGAGTCTTATTACCTCGGAACGAAAGCCGCCTGACCATGACGACGTTCCTGCAGCTCATAGTGTCCGGGATCATCTCAGGCGCCGGCTTCGGTCTGTTCGCGCTGGCCCTCTCGCTGGTCTACCGGGTCACCAACGTCATCAACCTGGCCTTCGGCGAGATCGCGATGGTCGGCGTGCTCGGGGCCGTTTTCCTGCACGACCACGGACTGCCGTGGGCGGTCGCGGGAATCGTGATGATCGCGGTGGGCGGTGTCCTCGGTCTGGTCTTCGACCTGCTCGTGACGCGCTCCGGCAGGGCCGGCAAGCTCGGCGGCTCCGACTTCACCCAGAAGTTCCTGCTGACCCTGGCGCTGTCGATCACGCTCCAGGGTGTGGGTCTGCGGATCTTCGGTCGCGACGTGCACACCCTGGCTCCGATTCTGGAAGACAAGGCATGGCGGCTGGGCTCGGTCGCGATCGACCCCAACGGCGTGCTGGTCGTGCTCTTCGGGTTGGCCGTCGTGGCCGCGCTGTGGGTCGCCTTCCGTACGACCCTGGTCGGCAAGGCGATGCTGGCCTGCGGCATCAGCGAGCGCGGCTCGCTGGCCGTCGGGATCAACCTCCGGTCTTTCCGGACCGCGGCCTTCGTCATCGCCTGCGCGATCGCGGCGACGACCGGTGTCCTCATGGGCTCGTCGGTTCCGTTCAGCTACACCAGCGGGTTCTCGATCGCGATCATCGGCCTGGTGGCGGCAAGTCTGGTATCACTCGGCAACCCCATCCTCGGCTTCTTCGGCGGCATCGGTGTGGGCTTGCTGCAGTCAATCGTTGGAGGCTACATGAGTGGTGACTACCAGAGCAGCATCACCATCGCAGTGATGATCGCGGTCATTCTGGTCAAGCCGAGGGCCACGCAGTGGGCAACCTGACTCTTCGCCGTCCGTCCCGTGGCGGCTCCGGCGCCCTCGGTGAATGGGCTCGCCCGCTCGGCCACGGCACGCTCGTGGCCGGATGCGGCGTCATCGCCCTGCTGGCGATGCAGAACAGCTACCTGCTTCCGACCCTCGTCCTGGCCATCGTCTTCTCGATCGTGGTCGTCGGCCTCGACGTGCAGCTCGGCTACGCCCGGCAGCTGGTGTTCTCGCAGCCGGTGTTCATGGCGGTCGGGGCGTACTCGACCGGGTACCTCACCTCCGTCCGGCAGATGGGCACGGTGCCGGCGTTCCTCATCGGGCTGGGCATCTCGCTCGTGCTGGCCGTGGTCGTCGCCCTCGCGGTCAGCCGCGCGCGCGGAATCGCGCTGACGATCGTCACCGTCTTCCTCGTCCTGATCCTCACCAACATCCTGAGCGTGACCAAGTCGCTCGGTGGTACCGACGGCCTGGCGGGCATCCCGGCGGCGGCGATCGGCGGGCACGAGATCTCGACCCCGCTGCAGTTCGGCTGGCTCGCGCTGGTCGTCCTGGTCCTGTGTGTCGGCGTGGCCTCCCGCTTCGTGCACTCGGGTACCGGCGTCGAGGTGGCGCTGGCGGCGGAGAGCGAGGAGGCGGCCCGGGCGTTCGGCGTGCACGTCGCCCGCCGTCGTCTGCTCGTGTTCGTGTTCGCGGCGGCCTGCGCGGACATCGCGGGGTCGCTGTACGCGCAGTCGCAGGGGTTCGTCTCGCCGGACGGGTTCAACATCACGCTCGCGATGAATCTGCTGCTCATGCTGTACCTCGGTGGCAAGCGCTCGGTGATCGGCGGCATCGCCGGGTCCGTGATCCTGACGTTTCTGCCGGTGGTGTTCTCCGGCATCGCCGACTACTTCCTGCTCGTCGAGGGTGCGGCGTTCGTCCTGGTGCTCCTGGTCGCGCCTGACGGCATCGTCGGCCTCGTGAGCACCGGTGTTCGCCGGCTGACCGCCCGGTGGGGCGTACGGTTCGGCCGGGCGCGTCTCTCCGGGGCCGTGACCGGCGAGGAGGCGACGACGCCCGCCCACGCCGCCGCCACGGTGGACACCGTCGTTCATGCGCGCGACCTGACCAAGCGCTACAGCGGCATCACCGCCGTCAACGAGTTGTCCCTGGCGGTGCCGGGGACCGGCATCACCGCCGTGATCGGCCCGAACGGCGCCGGCAAGTCCACGTTCTTCGACCTCATCGCGGGAGCGCAGCGCAGTGATGCGGGAACGCTCCAGTTCCGCGGTGCCGACGTCACCGGCGAGCCCGACTGGCGCCGTGCCCGGATGGGCGTCGCGCGCACGTTCCAGCGAGTACGGCTCGCCGAAGAGCTCAGCGTGCTCGACAACGTCGCGGCCGGTAGCCGTCTCGCGAACAAGGCCGGACTCGTCCGTACCCTCTTCGTCCCGAACCTGACCAGGGCGCGGCGTGCGGCCTGGCAGACGCTTGAGCGGATGGAGCTGTCTCACCTGGCGGCCGTCCGGCCGGGCGAGCTGACCCTGGCGAACCAGCGCATGGTCGAACTCGCCCGCTGCCTGGCCGGAAGCCCGGCGCTGTTGCTCCTCGACGAACCCGCGTCCGGGCTCAGCGACAGTCAGCGGTCTGACCTGGCGCAGGTGTTGAACGCACTCGAGAACGTGCCCGTGCTGATCATCGAGCACGACCTGGATTTCGTCGGAGCACTCACCGACCACGTCGTGGTCGTGGCGCTGGGCGAAACGATCTTCGACGGACGGTTCGACGAACTCGCGGCGGACCGGGGAGTCGCCGACGCGTTCCTGTCGGCCGGCCGGCACAAAGCCAACGGCGAGAGCCGTACCGAGGACGCCGACCGAAGTCTCGAAGCCGCGACGGGGGCACCGACCGGCGACGGGTGACGGTTGACACGGAGAACACCTGGTACAGCGGGCCGCCCGACGTGCGGGCGGCCCGGAAGTCGATGTACCGCAGCTGGTGCGGCATGCCGCCACACCGGTAGGTCGAGCTGCGCCGATAGCGGGCGCACTCACGAAATGAGGTAGTTGAAGTGAAAGTTCGATCTGCTGTTGTCGCGGGTGTGCTCGGTGCCGTGCTCGCGACCAGCCTGACGGCCTGCGGTTCCTCGTCGGCCTCCGACGCCGACTCCGCCGGCGGCTCCGGCTCGGGCGGCGACATCCAGCTGGGCGCCGTCTACTCGCTGACCGGCCCGACCTCGGTGCTGGGTCTGCAGGACAGCGAGGGCGCCAAGGCGGCGGTGAAGTACCTGAACGACAACGGCGGGCTGCTGGGCAAGCAGATCAACCTGACGGTACTGGACGACAAGTCCCAGCCGTCGCTGGCCGTGCAGCTCGTCGGCCAGCTCACGAGCCGCAACCACGTGTCGGCGATCGTCGGCCCGGACGAGCAGACCGCGGTGACGGCCGCCGTGCCGGCCGCCGCCCGGGCCCAAGTGCCGATCATGACGAACGGCGGCAGCTGGCCGGGTCCGCTCAAGGCCGACCAGCAGAAGTGGGGCTGGGCCGCCACCACGCCGACCACGGTGATGATCGACCAGTTCATCGACTACTTCAAGGCCACCGGCGTGAAGAAGGTCGCCATCCTCGGCAACGGTACGTCGTTCTCCGACGCGCTGCCGGCGTACCTGGCCACGAAGACGGACCTGCCGTTCACGGTCGTGGTGAACTCGAAGTTCACCTCGGGGGCCGTCGACGTCTCGCCGCAGGTCCTCCAGGCGGTCAACGCCAAGCCCGACTTCGTCATGTCGTGGATGTCGGGTCCCGACGCGGTGAACGTGGTCAAGACGTTCAAGCGGCTGAACGTGGACGTCCCGCTGGGCATGAACGGCGGCACGACGACACCGAGCTTCGTGGACGCGGCCGGCAAGGACGCCCTGACCGGGGTGATCGCCGGCACCTACTCGGCCCAGCTGTACGACTCGCTGCCGGCGGACACCGCCAACAAGACGCAGGTCAAAGCCTACCTCGACGGTATGGCCGCGGCAGGCCTCGACGCCGCCGGCGGCGCGAGCAACGCGATCATGGGCTGGGAGTCCGTGATGTCGCTCGCCGACGCCATCAAGACGGCCGGCTCCGCCGACTCCGAGAAGATCAACACGGCTCTGGCCGGCCAGCACTTCGTCGGCGCGATGTCGGTGTGGACGCGCACGGCCGACGACCACGCCGGCGCCGAGGGCGGTTACCTCCTCGCCAAGTTCGACGGCAACGAGTGGAAGGGCCTGAGCAACCCCGAATCCTGACCCGGCTCGCGGGACCGGTATCCACCATCGTGGGTATCGGTCCCGGCCCGTTTCACCACTACAGACGACGACAGTCGCTCGGGCCGCCGCCCGGCACCGCTTGGAGGACGAATGGACAGCATTGAGATCGGCGACGTCTCGGTCAACCGCATCGAGGAGTTCGTCCACTGGGCGATGCCGATCGATCGGTACTTCCCCGGAACCGACGAGGCCGCCTGGCTGGCGAACCGGGACTGGCTTGAGCCGGACCACTGGGACGCCACCTCCAAGCGGGCGCACACCGTGTTCCACAGCTGGTTGATCCGCAGCGGCGGGCAGAACATCCTCGTCGACACCGGGGTCGGCAACGGCAAGCTGCGCCCGTCCATGCCGGACTTCAGCATGCGGCAGACGCCGTACCTGCAGACCCTGGAGTCCGCCGGCTTCCGGCCGGACGACATCGACCTGGTGATCTGCACGCACCTGCACGTCGACCACGTCGGATGGAACACGCACGGTGTGGACGGCGAGTGGGTCCCGACGTTCCCGAACGCGCGTTACGTCTTCGCCCGGCCCGAGGTCGAGTTCTGGGATCCCGGCAACAAGATCCGCCGCCGCGGCGAGCAGGTCAACGAGAACGTCTTCGACGACAGCGTGCGGCCGATCCTGGACGCCGGCCTGGCCGACGTCTGGGACGGACCGAGCCTGACGATCGACGAGAACGTCCGCCTCGAACTCGCCCCCGGTCACACGCCGGGCCTGGCGGTCGTGAAGGTGCGGGCCGGATCGGACCAGGCGATCTTCGTCAACGACATCCTGCACTCGCCGATGCAGGTGCTGGACTGCGCATTGAACAGTTGCTTCTGCGAGGACGAGGCCGAATCCGTCGAGACCAGGAAGAACGTTCTGGGCTGGGCGGCCGACAACCGTGCGCTGATCTTCCCGGCCCACTTCAACGGACAGCACGTCTTCCGTGCCGAGCGGCGGGACGGCCGCTTCGCGATCGCCGAGTGGATCTGAACCCGCGGCGACTGCCGCGCTCCGGGCGGCCCCGGATCCGGCCGCTCCGGAGCGACCCAGTCTCGGTTTGTGGTGCCTCTTCCTGATCACGTATCGCCCGGGGTCAGGGAGAGGCTCGTGGTCCGCGCGTCTACCGCGGCCGACGTCGCGGAGGCAGCCGTGACGGACGCCATCGCGGCCGACCGAGTATCGGCCGGCCGCCTGACGACGGCATGACCGGCGCTCTAGCGACGCGAGGCGGTCAGGCGGGCATGCCGCGCCGCCATCGTCTCCGCACGCTTGCGCGAACCGCTTTCGATCGCGTCGACCAGGTCGCGGTGCACCATCACACCGTCGCCGTTGAGGGCCGTTTCGGTCGTCACCGCGGAAACTCGGCTGGATACGAAATCCAGGAGCCCCAGGTACAGATTCCGCAGAATCAGGTTGGGCGAGATCTCAGCCATGCGGCGGTGTAGTTGCCAATTCGTCTTCAGGTATTGAGCAGCGTCGCCGGCGGCGCTCATCTGCTCCAGGATCTTGCGTAGGTCCGCGATATCGGCCTCGGTGCGGTGCTTGGTGGCATCGCGAATGACGAGTGGCTCCAGGCCGTCACGAATGTCCAGTGAGTCGGCGACGGATACCGATTCCCCGCTGAGTTCGAGCATTTTGCGCCCGAGACGAACAACAAGGGTCGGGCTGGCCACGAAGAGGCCTCCGCCGATGCCCGGCCTGACCTCGATCGTGCCGCGCGAACTCAGCAGCCGAACCGCCTCGTTGACGGTCGCGACCGCGACGTTGAACTCTTGGCGCAGGCTTTCCTTGGTGCCGAGGTGGTGACCGGCAGGCAAGTTCTGTTCGCTGATCCGCTCCTCGATCCGCTTCGCCACGGCGTCGGAGCGGGATGTCCACGGCACGCCCGACGTCTGGTCGCTGCTCACAGCCTTGCCTTTCCATTCGTCCGCGTAGATACAAGCCTAGCGTGCTATGGGCCTTGATCCTAAGGGGCGGGTCGTGCTCGTTCCGCCAAGGCGCTGATCAAACGCTCGGCGTTCCCTCCGAGGATCGCATCCCTTGCCTCTTCGGCGACCGACAACTTGCCGACCGTCGAGGCGGCGTCGACGTCGGCGAGATCGAAGGGCATGTCGGTGCCCAGCAGCACCCGCTCGGCACCCACTTCTTCGATGAGCCGCTCGAGCATCTCGCCGCTGAACACCGCGGTGTCATAATGCAGCCGCCGCAGATAGTACGCCGGAGGATTGGGGACCGTCTGGGTCTCGGCTTTGCGCGTCCACCCGATCGTCAGGCGGGGGGCGAGGCCGGTGAGGCACCCGCCGCCGTGGGCCAGGCAGAGCACCGGACGGTGGCGGTCGAGAACACCGCCGAAAATGAGGCGCGCGACGGCGAGAGCGGTCTCGGCCGGGTAGCCCAGCAGCTGCGCCAGGTGATAATCGCGCAGTCGCTCCGGTGACGACGTCCGGCTCGGATGGACGAAGCAGAAGGTCTGTCGTTCGCTCAGGAAAGCCCACACCGGCTCGTTGATCGGGTCATCGAGTTCGCGCCCACCGCCGAACGTGCCGATCGTGACCCCGGCCATTCCCAGTTCCTCAACGCATCGGGCGGCCTCCTGGGCGGCGCCTTCGATTCCGATCGGAACCGTCGCGAGGGCGACCAGACGTTCGGGGGCCGCTGCGACGAACTCGGCCAGCGCGTCGTTCGAACGGCGTGTCACGTCCATCACGAACGCCGGGTCCGTGGACATCGACGCGAAGACGAACGGCGCCGCCGAGACCGCTTGGATGTCGATGCCCGCCGCGTCCATGGACGCCAGCCGGTGGGAGACGCTGTACTGGTCCGGCGGCAACGGGATACGCGCGCTCTGGGCGATGCCCGAGATGCTCGGGTGCAGGTGCAGCGCCATCTCGTCCACGTGGGACAGGTCCGCCAGCCCGTGCGCTGCGAGGTCCTCGAGCAGCCGCATGGGCAGTGCGTGGGCGTGGACGTCGACGACAGGTCGGTGGGTGCTCATCGACACGCGCACCCGGCCCGATGAACCGCGTCCGAACCCTCGGAACGCATCGCCCGACACGCAGGACCGGCACCCATTCAATTAGACCCTTCGCCGTGGGAGTGGAGGCCGGCTCGACCGGACCGAGTTGCGGTCGGCACATGGACGGCCGGGGACACGCGCGATCACTGTTCCCGTACCGGATCGCCGACACCGGGCAACTAGCGCGTGTCCACACACAACATATTGGTAATAATGGTTGCTGTCAATGACGAGGGCTTCAGGCGTCGCTGGGCCCGGGCTCCCATCCGGTCTGTTGCGCCCACTCGTCGGCCCGCTGGATGATCTGCCAGCAGATCGCATCCTTCGCCTGGGTGTATGTCAGCCGGTCATGCCGGTGGCGTTCCGCCGGCTCGCGTTTGACCTCGGCGTAGGCGTCCCTCGACGGTGCATCCATGATTACCGACGTTTTCCCGGTCCGCGGCGCGGATCCGGCGGGCCCGGCACCGTCGCGACCACTCTCCGAGCCCGTTCCCCGCCGCCTCCGGCGGGCGGGTCGACGGCAAGGGAGGTGGGATGTGCGCGGGTACGCGAACGTGGTTGCGGACAGGATCACCGCTTTGTCATGGTGTCCGCCATGAAGCGTGAGCCAGGCACCGACCCCGACCGCCACCGCGACCCGGGACGGTGGTTGGCTCAGTTCGCCGGCCGGATCCTCGTAGTCTGCCCACAGTGCGGTGGGCGTGCCGTCGTCGTTCCCCGGCCGGGTCTTCCTGAACTCAAATACTTCAGTGAGCTGTTGTTCCGGCCGCGCCGTTTGACGTGCGGGGAGTGCGGCGCCATCGCCGAGTGGGCATCCGAACTGCGAGGGGGCGGGTTGGTCGGCGCGGCATTGGGAGGCACTGAGGACCCGTTCTTCCGTCGACCTCTGTGGCTGCAGACCCGTTGTGCCGGTCAGATCCTCTGGGCCTACAACGAGGAGCACGTCAACGAACTGGCGGCCTACGTTGACGCCCGGTTACGAGAGCGCGGCGTCGCTCGGCCGACGATGGCCATGTTCGCGCGATTGCCACGATGGATGAAGACCTCTGGCAATCGCTCAGACGTCCTCGCCGGCTTGGAGAGGCTGCGAGTTCTTGCCAGGCGATCGGCGTCCGCCGACCGGTCCGACGTCGCACATGAGCGCGGCGACCGTCCTCGGCCACACGGGAGCGTGTTTTTCCGGGGCGGCCCGTACTAGGCAGGGTCTTCAGAGCACCGAGTCAAGTGGCCGACAAGCTTCCACGGCCCATCGTCGATCCACCTTGAGCCATTCAGTCTGGCTCCCGGGCCATTGACCAGGGTGACGAGGGGGCGACCACGGTCACTCATGACCGGTCGCACACCCAGGTCAACACCCCTGACGGTCGTGATCCACACGATTCCCGAGCTGACCGCGCGGGTTCGATTCCCGTCACCCGCTCCACGTCGAAGGCCCAGGTCCCTGATTGTTTCCAGAGCGTTCCCGATCTTCCGTTTTCCAGGCCGGGAGTTCACTGCCGTATCTGCGAGCCCAGCCGGCATCACCTACGCGACGTCGGGCCGTGTCATCAGCGGCGACCGCACATGCAACGCCAGACTGGGGCTGGCCAGGGGCACGGTACTCCACGTCGCCACCGCTGTCCCCGCGCCGGCGTCGACCACCAGCCGGACCCGGTGCGGGGTGGTGATGACGTAAAGCTCGGCGACGAACGTGTCGCCCTGCCAGGCGCCGGCCGCGACGACAGGACGGCCGAGCGGCGAACTTTCCCGCCATTCGCCGTGACCGACCTCGACGTCGAGGACGACCCGAATCGCAGGAGCCATCCACCGTCCACGGGATCGACGATCACCGTGGTTCCGTCGGGCAGAGCCGAATCCTCGGCGGAGGCGTCGAGTCTCGCCTTGACGGAACGCTCCGGGGCTGCCGAACCCGGCACCGGCGCGAATGACAGCCGCCGCAGCCGATCGGCGAGGATCTCGTCGTCCCGGGTGCTTCCCGCGTGGTCCATGCCGGGCAGCAGGCACTCCCATATCGCGTCGAGCATCACCTGTGCCTGCGTATGGGCGCCGGTCACGGCAACCACGAGATCGTGCGACGGGACGACCACGCATAGCTGGCCGAAGGAGCCGTCACCGTGGTAACCGTGACGCGACACCCAGAACTGGTAACCGTAACCGCAAAGGTAGTCGGCGTCCTGCGACCCGTCCTCGAACGGCAGGGTATCGATGTGCCGTCTGGTCGCGAGCTCCACCCATTCGCGCGGGACGAGCCGCCGGTCGCCCCACAGGCCACCGCGCAGCAGCAGTTCACCGAAGGCGGCGACGGCCTCGGTCGTGAGGTGCAGTCCGTGGAATCCGAAGGCGGCACCGCTCGCCACCCGGTCCCATTCGGCGTGGTCGACGCCCATCGGCGTGAAGAGGCGCTCGTCGAGCAGTTCCGGGAGGCCGCGGCCCGTGACCCGTTCCACCATCCGGGCCAGGATGAAGGTGGTCGGATTGTCGTAGGCGTGCCGTGTTCCCTCGACCTCGGGAAACGGTACGCGCAGGAAGCCCTTCACCAGGTCGCCCGGTTCCCGTTGCCAGGCCTCGGCGAGGCTGTCCGTACGGTGTCCGGCCGTCATGGACAGCAGGTGATGAACGGTGAGACGGCGTCCCTGCTCCGAGATGTCGGCCGGAACGTGGCCGGGCAACACGTCCACCACCCGATCGTCCAGCGAGAGCAGCCCGTCGGCGATCGCGAGCCCCACGGCGATCGAGGTGAACGACTTGGTCAGCGAGTAGAGAAGATGCGGGCGCTCGGCCGAGTACGGCGCCCACCAGCCTTCGGCGACGACGTGACCGTGGCGTACGACCATGATGGAGTGACACTCGACGGATTGCGCTTCGAGCCGGTCCAGCAGCGCGGTGATCGAACGGGACGACATCCCCGAGGCTGCCGGTGTCGAGCGCGGCAGGAGGATGCGCTGAGAAGGCATCCGGGAACCCTAACAAACCCACCCAATCGAGTGATCTGCCGGTCGATCGCGTCCGTGATCGTTCTGACGGGGTGCGCCGACGAGGAAGGCGTCCGCCACCGGTTCGTAGCCCGACTCCAGTTCGACATCCGCCTCGGCGCTGAAGTCGATCCCGTGAGCGGACACTCTCACTCTTCGACGCCGCCCACCAGAAGGTCATAAAGGCCATCCCCCTGCGGGACCTTCTTGGTGGCGGAGAAATCGACCACATGCAAGGAAGCCCTGTCATAGAGGCTGTACGACATGAAGTCCTCACCTTGAGCAAGGATCATCAGCCGGGACCCGACCCGCCAGACCGCGTGATGCCAATCGTCGTCGATGTCCCCATGCCGACCCACGGTCTCTGCCGGCCCCAACAGATTCGACACCGCCTCGAAGCCCGTTTGCCAGGCGGTGCCGAATTGCTCCCGGGTCGCCGACTTGTCAAAACGCCACTGCTCGGACGGCGCGCTCTCCGGTAGGTCCAGTAGATCCTGATCTTCCTCGGGATCGTCATCGTCGTCCGGCTCGTAATAGAGAGCGAACGTTACATCGAACATCTTCACTCGGCCGCCGTCCACACCGTCGCCCCAGGAGACAGTGACGTTCCAGTCACCGGCGGTCAGCGCGGGCGGCGCATTCTGGACATCACTGAGGTATCGAGCGATCGGGCCGCCGGGAGGAGCCGGCCATCCTGTACGGTCCCAGGCGGCGTCCAACGATCCTTGGTCCCAACCGGAACCGGCAAGGCTGATCATGGAGTGGACCAGTGCAGGATCGATGGGACACCACACAAGGGCCACGGCAATCGAATCCCTTCACACGAGCGCGACGCAGAGGCTCGGAAACGGTAGGACCTGAATCACCCCGACCCGCAAGGCCGGGTAAATCATGATCGTAGTGCGATCATCCCCTGGTGGAATGCAGACTTGATCACGTACCGGATGCGCGCCGGAACAGGCGGGAGGTCACGGTCGTTCACGAGGACTCGGCCCGCCCTGACCTGCACCCGCGGCTTCCCGGGCCAAAGCATCAAGATCAGTAGATGCTTCCCACGCTGACCGCGCGAGTTCGATGCCCGTCGCCCGCTCCACGCTTCAATGTTCAGATCAGGGAAATGATCCCGACCCGGGCCTTGATTCTTCCGGGGCCGTTTTCACTCGCGTCAGATTGATCGATCTTGGCATGAGAGGCCACCGGCAGGCAGGTCTGTCATGACGGCGGTCCCACCACGCCACGGCCTCGGTCTCCGATCTGGTGCGACAGGCCCGATCGGCGACAGGCGGGAATCAGGTGGGCACATCACGCGGAGTCGTCCCCCTCTCCGGCTCAGAGCGCCCTGCTCAGCCGCACCTCTTCCTCGCTGTAGCCCAGAGCGGCGTAGAAGTCTCGAGCGTTCGTGTTGGCCGCCCCCGTTTCGAGCGTGCTCCGAGCATGCCCCCGATCCTTCACCCAGGATTCGGCGGCCTCGATCAATGCCCGACCAACACCAAGCCTCTCCTTGTCGCGCGCGACGACGAGTTCGCCGATGTAACCGTCCGTCTCCCCGGTGAAGTGAGCTCGTTCGGTGACGCCGACGAATCCGACGACTCCGTCGGCATCTTCCGCGACGAACACCGCCGCCTTGTCACCCTCGGCTCTCCTCACGGAATCTCTGACCCAGCCACACGCAGCGTCCGCTACCGCGACGGAGTCGCGCCAGGCGGCTCCCCCCTCTGCGAGCCGCGGAGCCAGAGCCATCACCGCGTCATGATCGGTCTTCTCGTAACGGCGAATCCCTATCCGAAGCCCATCTGCCATGAGATCACCATGACACGTCACCCCCGCCATAAAAAAGATCATCTTCGCCGGGGATCGTCCCGGCCACGCCATGATCGTCGTGCCGCCGGCGCACTGTTAGTCCCGAACCCACATCACGTGCGACTGCCGGGCCCCCACCCGCCAGGAGACACCGCCGGCCGCGAACTCACGGGCATTTCGGAGCTTCACGGCCGGCAGGTCGTTCACCGAACCGTTGTCCTTGGGAATGCCGGCCCGATTGCCGGCCTGCGAATCACCACCTTGTCCAGGTTCGGACGGCGCTGGGAGCGTGTCTCAGCAACGGCGATCGTCCCGCTGCCGTAGTGGCGTCAGCGAGGCGCTTCAGAGCGGTGCGACGCACATACGAGTTGTCAGGGCGTCCCTGACGGCCTAAGGTTGTCAGGGACGCCCTGACAACCTTAGGAGTGTGCTGTGACAATGCCTGACACCCTGACCGGACTCGCCCGGTGTTCCTTCTGCGGCAAGCCGACCACCGAGATCGACAAGCTGGTCGCCGGCCCCGGTGTGTACATCTGCAACGAGTGCGTGGCCCTGTCCGTGTCGATCATCGACGGGAGCCCCAAAAGCTCCGCGGCACCGCGCGTGCCCATGTGGGAGTCGCTGACCGACGAGGAGATGCTGAGCCACATTCCGCGCGTCGCCGCGCACATCGACCAGGCCGAGGCCGACCTGCGCTCGTGGGCACAGGAACTGCGCCGACGCGGCGTCACCTGGGCCAGGCTCGGGGAAGCCCTCGGAATCACCCGCCAGTCCGCGTGGGAGCGATTCTCCGGCGAGGAGTGACGCGATCTGGGGCAGCCCGCCCGCGCCTGGGGATCTTTCGTACGGCATGATCCCGGCATGTGTGGCAAGAGCGGGTTGTTCCAGGCCGGCCTCTCACGATCGCCCAGGGACTGCCGACCTCCACAGGTGGCCGGGAGTTCCGTGATCGCCCTGTCAGCACCCCGCACGGCGTGCTGGTAGATCACCGCGGCACGCAGGTTGCCGCCGTACCAAGTGAACCCGCCGACCACAGCGCCACGCCGCCGCGCAAACCCGGTCGCACCGTCGTCGGCGGTGTCTTGAGACAGGGTTCATCTGCCGCCCTCCTTCGGGAGGGCGGCAGCCAGAGCGGGCCGAGGATCAGGCCTGGACGGATCTCCAGGATTCCACCGTCGCTTCGACAATGGTTTCGATGCGGCGCCCGTACGCCAGATGCCCGTCAGACACGAAGCTGCCGTCGCTGAACGGCAGTTCGCAGAACGCGGCGCGGAAGTGCCCGGGGGGTCCGCCCGGCGGGAGCGACCCGTATCCCTCGAACGGCCTCATGTCGTAGCTCGACCGTGTTCCGTGCTTGTTCCTCGCCACCTGATGAGCCGCCACCCGAAGCAGCGCGTCGAGGCCCTTGTCCACGTAAAGCTGCAGCATGCGGAACTGAACGTCGAGGTACTTCTCATGAGCTCCGGAAGGATGCTGCAGGAGATACGCGCAGACCACAGGCGCGTGCCACCTGTACATCTGAGGATCGGCCTGCTCTTCAGCCAGGATTCCGTGATAGTAATCCGCGCACACGCCCAGCGGACCGGCGACCGCACCGCACTCACACTGACCCATGCCGGGACCATCTGTCATGGCCTGCACCATAGGCGGCCGGTAACGGCCCTGTCGACGGCGTTTCGGGGCCGCCTCGCCACAGGCTGACCGCGCGGGTTCGATCGGGTACGGATGCGCCGCGGCGGCCACCGTTCAGCTCGGACCGACGCCGCGGTCTTCGCGCCGTATCTCCCCGGTGCCGGGGATCCCCGCACCGAGGCCGTAACGCAGGAGCACCGCGCCTTTGGGCGAGGCGACGGGCGGCTCCAGATCGGCCGCCGGCCCACGCCGGAGCCCGGGTCCACTGTACTCGGCGCGCTCCCCCGAGCCGACAGCGCAGGTCCGGCTCCCGTCGACCACTCCACGTACGGGGGCCCGGTTCAGCCGCCGTTCGCGAGGGCCCGGGCCAGTGCGTTGCTCCCCTCCGGGGTCACCGGCTCGGTCAGGAAGATGGGGCCCTGGGCCATGAACCTCGGCTCGTCACCTCGGTGTTCGTCGGCGGCGTGGACGGTGAAGGGATGCACCAGGTACATGTCGCCCGGCCGGCCCGTCGCGTAGACCAGTGGACGGTGCGCGCTGGCCGCGTCCACCAACGGCCCGGCCTCGAACGGGTCGAGTGTGCGGCCTGCCAGCACCGCGGCCGCGTCCCGGTGCGACCCGACCCGGATACGGGTCGGCGCGTCGTCGGGACCGACCTCTGACAGCAGGGTCAGCAGCAGCATCGTTTCGGGCTTCCCGCTGCACAGGTAACCACCGTCCGGCTGTGGGGCGTTGGCGTCGATATGCCATCCCCGGTCGTCAGCGGGAGGGAGACGCGGGAACCGGACCGGCACCATGCCGAGCGCACCGCGAGGCCCCCAGCCGCCGATCCCGCAGAGCTCGTCCAGCGCACCGGCCAGCCGCGCACTCCGCATGATCTCCCCGAAGGGCCCTTCGCCGGTGAGATCCGCGGCCCACACCACGGGCTCTTTCCATCCGGCGGGATCCTGTGGCGACAACCCGATCTGTTGCCACAGCAGTGTTCTGGCGGCGTCGCCGACCTCGCGGGGAGCGGCTGCCTCCAGCTTGACGAACCCGTCCGCGATGAACCGGTCAATCTCAACAACACCCATACCTGGAACGCTAACAACCACGTCCACCCGTTTTCAGGAAGCCGTGACCTGAGCCGAACGACAGCGCGGGCTCGACTCCCGTCATGAAGACCAAGGTCAGGGAACGGTTCCCGGCCTGGATCCGCTCGCTTTCCCGGCCGTTCGAGCTTCACGGGCCGCCGGTTCCCGTTCAGCCCATCGGCACCGGCGCGCCGGCCTTCCCGTCCCCCTCGTCGTCATCGCGCCACCGGCCCGCGTGGGCGACGATCTCGACGGTGGTCAGAACGGTGCTGACGAGGCCGACCCGGGCGGCCTGCCGGGTGCCGCTCTCGACGAGTGCCTTGAACACGTCGGCCGACTCCTGATCGCCGAATACGGCCGTCGTGTGGCTCCTGCCGCTCTCCGGATCATGCATCCAGCAGCCGACCAGGAACCCGGGCTGGCGCGTGACCAGCGGGACGATCTCCTCCCGCAGCAGGCGGCGTTGCTCGTCGTGCCAGGCCGGGTCCACGGTCCAGATACCGATCACCGCATGCATCACGCCGCCTCCTCCCCCGGCCGATCGGCCGACTCCATCGCTCACGCTAGGCGCCGCGACGGTGGTGGCCATCCGGGAGACCACTCAGGCCGGTACTCAGCCTGGGTGCCGGCGTGCGGTGTACCAGGCGGCGACGCGGGCGCGGGAGTCGAAGCCGAGCTTGGTCAGGATGTGCGTGACGTGGTTTTCCGCCGTGCGTTCCGCCATGCGCAGGCGGTGGGCGATCTGCCGGTTGCTGAGCCCCTCGGCGACCAGCTCGGCGACCTGTTCCTCGCGTGGGGTGAGCACGCCCGCGCGTCCCCGGGCCTCGTGCAATGTCTCGGCGTGGGCCAGCAGCGACGGCATTCCCACGCGGCGGGCGATCCGCATCGCGCCGTCGAGATGCTCGTCGGCGGCCGCTCCGGTGCCGGACGGCGGGCGCAGCCGCAGCAGCCTGGCCAGTTCCAACCGGGTGTACGCCTCGTACGGCGCCGAGCCCATCGCCTGGCAGGACGCCAGCGCGGCGTGCAGATGTTCCCCGGCCGCCTCCCACCGCCGTAGGAGCGTCGCGAGCATGCCGAGATACAGCGAGACGGGGCCGGAGCTGGGGGTGTGCGCCCCGGAGGCGACCTGCCGGTCGGCGTACGGCAGCAGGGCCTCGTAGACGGCGGCGGCCGTGACCCGGTCGTCGAACGCGACGCAGAGCTGCGCGTTCCCCGCCCCGGAGACGATCCACTCCGGTGCGTCCCGGGGGAAGGCCGCCAGATGCGGGGTGATGGCCTCCCACAGGGCCGCGGCGTCGTCGAGCCGCCCCATGCCGGCGAGCACGAGCGCATGCCAGCTCCGCGCCAGGTAGGGGCCGGTCTCCACGAAACCGCGCACGGCGGCCTCGGCCTGATCCAGCCCCGCCCCGTCCTGCAGGCCCATGTGCGCGAGGAAGACCAGGTGGACGAACTCCGCACCCTCGTGTCCGGCGCGCAACCCGATCGCCAGCGCCTCGTCGGACAGCAGGCGCGCCTGCTCGAACCGGCCCTCCAGCAGGGCCACCGCGGCCCGCGTCAAGGTGAGCCTCCACTGCCACAGCGGCTCTCGCAGCTGCGCCACCACGACGCCGAACGCCTTCAGCTCGGCGTCGAGCTGGACTCTCCGGCCCAGCGCCCAGAACGCCTCCAGCCGCCAGGTGTGTCCCCACGCCGCGTATTCATGGTGTCCGGTCTCGCTCGCGAGACGGATCGCGCGCTCGCCGATCGACAGCCGCTCCAGCACGTGCCGGCCGTCGACCAGCTCGGTGTAGCGCGCCTGCATGGCCAGAAACCGGGCGTCGGCGTCACCGGTCGCCTCGGCCATCCGCAGGGCGCGCAGGCCCAGGTCGCTCTCACCGCGTTCGGCGAAAGGGTCCGCCGTGATGACGAGCTGAGCCAGCGCCTTCGCCTCGCGCACCTCGTCGGAGCCGCCCAGCATGGTCAGCGCCTCCCGGCACAGCACATGGATCGCGGCCGTCACCGGCGAGTTGGAGATGCCCCGCAGCACGGTCGCGGCATCCGCGACGACCGCTCCCCCGCCCGTCGCCCGCCCCAGGTCGGCCGCCGCCTGGCACGACCGCCACGCCTCCTCCACCGCGCCGGAACGGAACTCGCATCGCGCCAGCTCCAGCAGCAGCTCCGGCCGCTGAGCGGCGCCGTACGGCACCAGCGTCAGCAGGTCGAGCGCCGCGCGATATTGGAAGGCCGCGTGCTCGTAGGCCAGTTGGGCACGTGCCCTCGTCGCGGCCGTACGCGTGGCCCGCAGCGCCTCCTCCGCGTTGCCGAGCGGAGCGGACTGGCGCAGGTGGTACGCCAGGGCGTCGACCGGGATCTCCCCCGCACTCGTCGACCTGACGACGTCGGCGGCCTGCGCGTGCAGCCGGCGGCGCGCGACGGTGGGCAGCTCGGCGTACAGCACCTCCTGCGTCAGCACATGCGTGAAGCGCAGGGAATGCCCGTCGGCGCGGATCACGTTCGCCGCGAGTGCGGGGTCGAGGAGGTCGAGCACATCCTCGATCTCCTCGCCGACGAGCGCGCCCACCGCCTCGCCGGTGAACTCGCGCCCCAGCACCGCGGCGTGCCTCAGCAGTCGGCGGGTCTCCGGCGGCAGGCCGTCCAGTCGGCGTCCGACGACGTGGCGCACGCCGCCGGGCAGTCCGGGGTCGAGGCTCCCGATCGTCTCGACCAGCCGCAGCAGCTCCAGCACGAACAGCGGATTGCCCTCGGCGCGCTCATCCACCGTGCGCAGCAGAGCGGGTTCCGGGCGGCGTCCGAGCACCCGCGCGGCCAGCTCGGCGACCTCGGCCGGGGCGAGGCCTCCCAGGCTCAGGCGGGTGACGGCCCGCTCCCTGGTCAACGGCCGCAGCGCCTCGGCCGGCCCGGCATGCGAGGACGCGTCGCGGGTGCGGCAGAGCCCGATCACCAGCAGCCGGGAATCGGCGACCGTCGACGTGACCGCCTGCAGCAGGCGTATCGACGGCACGTCCGCCCAGTGCAGGTCGTCGAGGATCAGCAGCAGGCCCGCGTCTCCGGCGGCGTCGTGGAGCATTCCCACCACGTCCTCGAAGACGTGGAAGCGGCTGCCCGTCTCGGTGACCGCCGGATCGAGCAACACCGTGGAGGACCGCCCCAGCCCGCGCAGGATCTGAACCCACGGCTGGTAGGCCGGGGCGCCTTCGCCCTCGCGGCAGGAGCCCCACGCCGCCCGCACACCGGCACGCCGCGCGCTGCGTGCGACCGAATGGGCCAGTGCCGTCTTCCCGGCACCGGCCTCGCCCTCCACCAGGACCAGCGCGCCGCCGCCCTCGCGGGCCGCGGCCACGCGCCGTTCCAAGTCCGCCAGCTCCCTGGCCCGGCCGACGAAGACACCGTCCTCCATTGAGTGATCGTAAACTGCGATCCCGGAGCGTGGTGAGTCTGAGTACTCCACTGAGTGGTTTCCCGGATGGCCCCGCCCCGGCCGTTCCCTACCGTCCGGCATATGAACATCACCTCCACAGCCGGAACGCGGCCCGGCTTCGTGCGCACCTCCGGGCGGCTCTGCCTGATCGGCGCGGTCATCGGCGTGCTCGTCGCGCTGGTGGGCCTCCTGATCTCGCCCGCCGTCGGCACCGACCGGTACAGCTACCCCCACACCCCCGGGGCCTTCGCCGTCTCGGAAAGCATGATCATCGTCAACCACCTGCTGCTGCTCGCCGGTGTGTTCGGGCTCATCCGCTCCGGTGCCGCGGGCGGCGGTCTGGGACGCGCCGGTTCGTGGACGGCCGTGGCGGGTCTCGTGGGGCTGACCTTCTGTGAGGTCGGCGCGATCCTGCTGGCCGACTCCGCGTATCCCACGTCTCAGACCGATGCCCTCGATGCGGGCTACGGCATCACCAGCATCGTCATCGGCGCCGGGTTCGTCCTGGCCGGAATCGCCACCGTCAGGACCAGGCGGTGGACGGGATGGGCCGCGTACGCCCCGCTCGCCTGCGGCCTGGCGGTCTTCCTGCTGGTCCTCCCCGGTGTCTTCCTGTTCGGCGACGACACCTTCACCGTCGGCCGGCTGACGCTCATGGCCTGGATGCTCACCTTCGCCGCGCTCGGCCTGGCTCTCGCCCGCCGGACACCGGTGGAAACGACCGATGGTCTCCGGCCCGCTCAGAGCCGGCCCGCTCCGAGCGATCGGTGAGGTTCGCGTCGGCACGTCGCCGGTCGCGCTCCGAGAAACGACGAGGTCCCCGGCCCGCGACGGCGGATCGGGGACTCCCGGGGTGCGACGGCGGATCGGGGACTTCCGGGGGTGCGGCTTCAGGCCGATTGTGGCAGCGTGTGGTCCGGAGACCCGCCCTTGAAAGCACGTCCACGAGTAACTACGGTTTCTCGGTGATCACCTTGCCCGATGTCCTCACCGCTGCGGCCGGTGGGCAGATGCCCCGGCCAGGAGCCGGTCCCACGATCGTCCCGCAGCCGTCGGCGCGTGACGCGGGGGTCATCGCCTTCACCGCCCACAATGTGATCTTCGCCGACCTCGACGAGGACTGGATCAGATCCCGGCTTCCCGACGGCGACCTGTCGGCACCGCTCAACCCGCCCTTCCTCAAAGACCTCGAAGAACGCATGGGACGCCAGGTCACCAACATCGACATGCTCGCCCTGGCCACCCCGTGCGCCGGTCACCCGCCGATCGAGCTGACCGAGGTCACGGACAGAGACCATCCACGGGTCGAGCGTGCCCGCCGCTACCGCGACGACGTACGCGTCTGGACCTGTCCCGGAGGGCTCTTGGTCATCGGGCGAGGCGTGGCCGGGCGGTGGGAGGTCGCCATCGAGGTGGACCCTGCCGTCCGAGGACACGGCCTGGGCCGGACCCTCGCCCGCGCGGCCCGGCACCTCACCGTCCACCCGCTCTGGGCTCAAATCGCCCCGGGCAACGCCGCGAGCGTTCGGGCGTTCCTCTCCGCCGGCTACGTCCCGATCGGCGCCGAAGCACTTCTCGTCCCGCCTTCCCCCTGACTTCGGCGCCGTCGCCGAAAGCCTCCGGCGGGGGCACTCCGGCTCCGGGATCATCACCCAGCAGGCGCGAAGGCCGTAGGCGGCCAAGAAGGAGAGATTTCCTACCCGGGCTTCCTTCACTCCGGGCCACCCGTCGCGCAAGCCGATCCCGGCTCAGCCCGGGGAGGGGGACCACGGTGGCAGCGGGGCGTGACGTGGCAGCGAGGCATCCGGGGTCGGCGAAAGCGGAGCAGGCGAGGGCAGCGAGGCATCCGGGGTCGGCGAAAGCAGGGAGATGTCCGGGGTCGGCGAGGACAGGGAGGCATCCGGCGGCGGCACGGCCGGGAACCGCTCTACCCCGTACGGCACCGGCAGCCCGCTCGACGCGTCCAGCATGATCCGGTCGCCGAGCGGCTTGGCCAGTGTGACCTCGGTGGTCCCGACCAGTCCCACGGCGGTGCAGGCCCCCTCGGCCGTCTCAACATCAAGATCGACCACCACCAGGTCGTCCGTCTCGAAGCTTCGCACGCCCTGCGGCTCGTCACAGCTGCCGGACATGTATTCGAGCCGGACGGTCGTCCCTTCACCCGGCCGGTAGCCGTTGACCTCGGCCGCTCCGAGAGCGGGAGGAAGGCTGGAACGTGCTGTGGGAGCGATCGCGACCCGGCTGAACGTGCCCGGTACGTCCCGCACGCTGAACTGCCACGCCGGGACGACGGCCGGCCCCCGGCTGGTCTGGATCCGGACCTCGCCCAGGCGCGCCCCGATGACCGTGAGCAGCCCGCACTCGCCCGGAGCGCACTTCTGGTGCGGGTTGGGCACGCTCATCTGCTCGTACGCCGCCGAAGCCCGCAGCATCGGCGACGTCATCGTCGTCCCGTCACGCCACCGGATCTCACCGTGGGAGGGAGCGCCGTCCGGCAGATCCGCGTGCCGTTCCCATTTCCCGGCGAGGAAGGCCAGCTTGCTGCGACCGGTGAACCGAACGTCCTTGCCCAGGACCGTGAGCGCCTCCTGGGGGACGAACCCGCGCACCCATTCCTCGGACAGCCCCGTCGCCCGCCACCGCTCCGCGACCGCGCGCATATCGACGTCCGGCGAACCCGGGGCGACCAGGGCGCCCCCCTGGCCGCAGCCGGCCAGCAGGATCACCCCGGCCACCGGTGCGAACCATGAAGCCCTCACACCTTCTACGACGCGTCCCGCCTTCAACCGGTTCACCGTTGCCGTCCCTTGGCCGCCCTCCTCTGCTTGCCTTCGTCCCGGTGACGTCGCCGTTCGCGGACCGGCCGGGAGCCGGACAGATGCGCGTTGGTGCTCGAACCGTGAGATCAGGCGACTTGTGCCCTGCTGCAAAGTGTCCGATGTTGAAGGCATGAAGATCTCAATCGCCCTCGTCGCGGTACTACTCGTGGCCGTGGTGAACGGCTGTGGCGTCGTACGGGCGGAGGGTGCCGGCGCGTCGCCGTCGCCGTCGTTGCTTCCCTGCCCGGCCGCCGCCGAGGTGCCGCCCGGCGATTGTGTGACGATGCCCTCTTGGGAGGAGAAGCACGCGGACAACGAGGCGTATCGCCGCCGCGCCGCGCTGCCGGAGAAGGTGGCGGCTGAGGCCGAGCCGGTGGCCGAGGCCTTGCATGTCAAGCTCGCCGAGCTTCGCGAGCAGTCGTTGTACGGCGAGGCCCACGTCGGGAAGGCGGTCCGGGCGGTCGCCCCGGCGGGGACGAACGTCATCATCCGCCCTGTGGACGCCCGCTCCGGCGTGGTGTTCGCGATCGAGATGGCAGGTGGATGCGTGACCGGTTTCTACGATGAGCGCGATTCAGAGGTGGAAGTGGGAGGCTACATCGCCGACGGTGGGTGCCTTACGGCTCCCGGCAACTGAACCTCGACGGCCGGCGATCGAACGCGCCACGGCCACCCGGGAGAAACCATGACCCGCATCGATTTGATCGTCGTCTACACCGAGGCGACCAGGGATCGCTAACAGTACGCTGGCGCATCGGCGTCCTTGGGAACCTCCGGCATGGAATCGACGACCTTGATCGTCATCATCGCCGTGCCGGCGCGCATGGTCTCTCTGGTGCGTCCGTCCTCCTGCTTCGTTTCCGTCCAGCTCCGCCAGCCGAGAAATCTGTATGTCCCAGGCTCGAAGATGAGCTCCTCACGTTCCTGGCCGTCAGGGCCTTGGTAGCTGATCGAGGCGCCCACTCCGTGGCGGCCCGCCGGATCGGTGAGGTCTGGAACCATGGTCGTGGTGGGCATCTTCGACAGGGCGCCGAAGACCACGGCGCGAGTCCGGGAAGAGCCGAAGGGATTCTCGACCAGGGAGACGAGCTTCATCGCGACGGCTCTTTCGATCCGGCGTTTGATCTGGTCGCCGCTCGGAGGGGTCTCTCCCTGTGCGGGCTTTTCGGCGCGGACAACCGCTTCCGCGTCCTCGCGGATCCGCGTGAGAAGCCGGTCGGGGTCGGTGGGAAGATCGCTGACATCCTGCGACGGCACGTGTAGAACGTCCATGGGGCACTGACCGGCACGCTGATACTCCACCGTTCCGGAAGCTACGCCCACCTGGCTCTGGTCGCCGCTCGTATGTTTCTCTCCGTACGTGGAACGCGCCAGGGCCTTGCCGGGATCGGCGGCGGGGATCCACACCTCACGGCGAACATCCTGCGCCAATTCGTACCTCCCGGTACGCAAGGCGCCGACAAAATGCCACTCGACGTCCTTACGGTCGACGTAGACGAACTGATCCGGTCGCGGCCGCGGGTCCTCTTCGACTGCCACCGCGGCCGCATACCGAAGCAGCTCCGCGGCGTTGGCCGGCCGGGTCCCCAACAGAGATGAGCCGTCGTCTCCGCGTACCACGATCACGCCCGCGGTCATCGCCGCCGCAAGCCCCACGACGACGCCGGCCCTGAGCGCGATGCGGCCACGGCCAGGAACATGTGAGCGTCGAGGACGCGACGGAGCCGGCGTGTGGGGACCGCCACCGGCCCGCTCGGCCTCGGCCTCAGCCGCCAGCCGGTCCCACGCTCGTGCGGCGACCTGAGGAGCGGGCCCCGGCAGACTGTCGTGGTGAGCCTTGATTGTCTGGAGATCATTCATCACAGCGCCTCCTCATAGGGACCGATGACCTTGCGGAGCTTCTTACGGGCGCGGTTCAGACGTGAACCGACTGTCCCCCGGGGTATGCCGAGGGCGTCGGCCACCTCCTCGTAGCTGAGCTGAGCGCACGCGACCAGCATCAGAACATCCCGGTCTCCGGCCGAGAGCCGGGCCAGACCGGAGGCCAGTTGCGGCTGCATGGTCGCCGCGGACACGCGTTGGACGACGCGGTCGTCATGACTCGCGACATCTGGGAGCTCGGCGCTTCTGGCCAGGGCTCGATACCTCCGGGCCTCATTGCGCCGATGGTCGGCGACCAGGTTGGAGGCGATGCCGTACAGCCAGGCGCGGGCACTGGGGCGACCGACGTCATAGCGCTGCCGACTGCGGAAGGCGCGTAGGAAGGTCTCCGCGGCGATGTCGTCCGCGGCCGACTCGCCCAGGCGCATGTGCACATAGCGATGGAGGATGTCGAAATAACGATCGAAGAGGGCGCCGAACCGTTCGGGCTGACGCCATGATTGCTCTATCAGGTGGGCGTCGGTGACCTCGATCGGAGGCGCTGAGCCTTGAGGGGGAGCTGACATGCACACTGTTCCTTCGGAGGGGTACGTCGGACACGAGTAGTTCGGCGCAACCCCGATCCCTGTTCACGAAGGGTCGGTCTCCCAACGGTCCGGCAGGGGCCTGTCGTCACCGGGGGGAACGCCGCCCAGCGGATCAGCGGCGCGAGTGACCGCTCAATCTCAGTGGCGGCGGAGGAGACGCCTCTCCCGGAGATCGAATGAGTGAATTCTTCCCAACCCGACGGCGCCGGTCGCGATGAATACGGAGAGCCCGGTTGAGAAGAGGGCCGCTTCTTTGAAATGACCGTTCTCATTGTGTCGGTGGGTGCTGCGAGCATGACGAGGTGATCGCGACTCCCGATGATTACTCCTGGTTCTCCAGCGAGCGTTTCCCCGGACTCGCGGGTGCCCACTGCTTCACCTACGTCCGCGGCCTGACGCCCGAGGAACTGGTGACCCGGCTCGGTGCCCGGGTCGAAGACCGCTCTCATATGACGCTTGACGAGCTGATCTGGGATTTCTCCTTCGACCCTTACGCGTGGCAAACCTTCGGTGCCGTCGCCGTCGGAGACTGGGTGCTCATGGTCGAGGCCAACGGCCTGCTCGGCATCACCGAAGAGGTCATCACGCCGCTGTCGGCGGGCACCCGCCTCGTCTCCCATCTCTACTTCGAGGGCGAAGGGGTTGAAGACTTCCGCTGGATCGACGACGGAGAGCTCCGGTTCGATTTCACGCATGACGACGGCTACTCCCACTGGATCGAAGACGGCAGGATCCAGCTCAAGTTCCCACTCCCGGAATGGGGCTTACAGGAACGCTACTCGGAGAAGACGCCGGACGAACTCGCGGAGACCATGGAGCGGATCGACTCCGTCTACCCTCCGTACACCGACCCCCACGAAGGGCCGGCGTTCCTCCTGGCCGAGCGCCTCACCGGGATCACGCTGACGCCGCAGCTGCTCAAGGAGCCCACTTACCTATGCGGAGCCGTTCCCAGATCGAGGTGAGCAGGGGGCGATAACATCCCAATCATGGCGGATTGGGAGCTTCGGCCGGCTTCGGTGGCGGACCTCGAGGGAGTGGCCGAGTTGCGGGCCGTGGTGCTGAGACCGGATCTCGAGCGGCTCGGACGGTACGACGAGCATCGTGTGCGGCAGCGGCTGCGGGACGGGTTCGCACCGGCGCACACCTGGATGATCGAGGTGGGCGGCGCCTTGACCGGCTGCGTGGCGCTACGGCCGGCGATGGACGCCTACTGGCTGGAACACTTCTACCTGGCCCCGGATCGGCAGGGAAGGGGTGTCGGTTCCGCCGTGCTGAGCCGGCTGCTGGAGCGGTGCGACCGCGAAGACGCCGTGGTCCGGCTGAACGTGCTGCGAGGCAGTTCGGCCCTCCGGCTGTACGAGCGGCACGGGTTCACGGTCGAGACCGAGGACGAGGTGGACGTGTTCATGGTGCGCGCCCCCTTCTCCACCAGAGAACCCGCGCCGGACTCGGTGAACCTCGCCCGATCCCGATGAGTCGGACGAGTGACCGCCGGGCCGCCGGCCGGTGCGGCAAGGGGTTCGGTCCGTCGTCAACGGGCAGGGTCCGGTTCGAGGGCCTGCCAGTTCAGGCGTTCCCGGTAGAGACGTTCCACGGCCATCCAGCCGAGTGAGAACGGCAACGCGCCCAAGGCGACGATTCCCAGGACGTCGAACCCGGTCACGTCGAAAACGGCTCCCGCGCCGTCGAACAACTGGGCAACGGTCTGGAAGGCCAGATGGAAGCCGATGCCCGCCCAGATGTCGCCGGTGGCGACGCGTAAGCCTCCGAGGACGAGGGCGAAGAAGAAGAAGATAAGCAGCCTGTCGAGGGAGCCGGCGGCTCCGACGAGGAATCCGAACAGGGTGAACAACGCGGCCTGCGCGATGACCGTCTGCCAGGCCGGCAACGCGGTGACGAGGTTGCGTTGCAGGTAGCCGCGGAAGACGAGTTCCTCCGGCAGCGCCTCGTACAGGAAGACGAGCACGACCAGGAGCGCCGCCACCTGGAGGGCGTCCGCGACGGAGGTGCGCAGGCTGATCTCGACCCAGCCGAAGCCGAGACAGAGCGCGAACCCGATGGCGGCGGGGACGAACCAGCAGGCCATTCCGAGCAGCAGGCGCCGCCGGCCGGTGCGCAAGGAGGGCAGCCCGAGGCCGGTCCAGGGACGACGGTCGAGCAGCCGGCGAGCGGCCACGACCATGGGAACGACGAGAACCGTCGTGAGGACGGCCCTGACGGCATGGGTGAGGCGGTCGTAGTCGTGGCCGAGCGGGATGCCGCGGTAGACGAACAACCAGAGCAGGACGGTGGCGGCGAAGACGATGAGGATTCGCCAGAGCAGGGCGAGGCGGGGGGCGGGGGGTGTCGGGGGGTCAGGCACGTCAGGCTCGCTCTCCACGAATGGCCCGGCAGCGGATCTTACGTTTGATTCCATGGTGGCCGCTCGGCGCCCGCCCCGCGAGATGGGTTTTCGGGCAGGTGCCTCGCGGCCTTCACCACCCCGGGGTTTCCGCCCTGCCCCCTCCGGCGGCGCTCATCGTGATCGGCGTGCCAGGTTCACGCCGGGTCGGCCGGGCTTTTTTCGAGACCTGGGGCGCGGGGCCGGCGAGGGCCGGTCGTCATCAAGCGGGCGGGGCGCCGACCGCGGTGTTCTGACCGGCCACGATCTTCCAGCCGTCCGCCTGCTTGGCGATCACGTAGAGCGCCGCTCCCCGGACACCTTCGACGGGGTCGCCCGAGCTGTCGGTGGGCGTCTGCGCCACGTTCACCGCGATCACATCGGGCGCGATCTCCAACAGCTTGACGACGTCGTACCGTGCGTAGGAGTCGCGCAGGAAACCCTTCATCGCCGGGGCGCTGAACTCGGCGATCGCCTCGCGATCGTCCAGGCGCGTGCCCATGGCGTTGCTCCAGGACGTCATGTGGGTGAACTGCTCGCTCAGCGCGAGGGGGTCTTTGACGTTGAACGCCTTCTCCAGCCCCTTCACCACCCCGGTCACCGCCTCCTGGGTCTCCGGCGAAATGACTCCCACCACAAGAATGTCGTTCGTCATGACCGTTCCTTTTTGATGCCGGACGCCGTCCGGGGCGACGGTGTTCGCCGCCATCGCCGATCCAACGCCCTCAACCTCGGTTGAGGTCAAGCCGGGGCGCCGTCTCCCCCGGGGACCCCGGGGGAGACGACGCCCCGCGGCCACCGCGCCCGGTCCCAGGAGGGTGTGTTCCGGGTCCGCGAGTATCACGGCGTCCGCGAGCGCCTCGGTCAGGCGTCGATGTAGGCCGCGAGGTGCTCGCCGGTGAGGGTCGAGCGGGCGGCGACGAGGTCGGCGGGTGTGCCCTCGAAGACGATCCGGCCGCCGTCGTGGCCGGCGCCGGGGCCGAGGTCGATGATCCAGTCGGCGTGCGCCATGACCGCCTGGTGGTGCGCGATGACGATGACCGACTTGCCGGAGTCGACGAGCCGGTCGAGCAGGCCGAGCAACTGCTCGACGTCGGCGAGGTGCAGGCCGGTGGTCGGCTCGTCGAGGACGTAGACGCCGCCCTTGTCGCCCATGTGGGTGGCCAGCTTGAGCCGCTGCCGCTCGCCGCCGGACAGCGTGGTGAGCGGCTGGCCGAGGCTGAGGTAGCCGAGGCCGACGTCGACGAGCCGTTCGAGGATGGCGTGCGCGGCCGGTGTGCGCGCCTCGCCGGCGCCGAAGAACTCCTCGGCCTCGGTGACCGACATCGCGAGCACCTCGCTGATGTCGCGGCCGCCGAAGTGGTACTCCAGCACCGAGGCCTCGAACCGCTTCCCCTCGCACTCCTCGCAGGTCGTGACGACGCCGGCCATCATCGCCAGGTCGGTGTAGATGACGCCGGCGCCCTTGCAGGTGGGGCAGGCGCCCTCGGAGTTGGCGCTGAACAGCGCGGGCTTCACGCCGTTCGCCTTCGCGAACGCCTTGCGGATCGGGTCGAGGAGTCCGGTGTACGTCGCCGGGTTGCTTCGCCGCGAGCCGCGGATCGGCGTCTGGTCCACCGACACCACGTCCGCGGAGGCCGGGATGGAGCCGTGGATGAGCGAGCTCTTGCCGGAGCCCGCCACGCCGGTGACGACGACCAGCACCCCGAGCGGGACGTCGACGTCGACGTCGCGCAGGTTGTGCGCCGTCGCGCCGCGGATCTCCAGCGCGCCGGTGGGCGTGCGCACCTTCTCCTTGAGGGCGGCCCGGTCGTCGAGGTGGCGGCCGGTGATGGTGTCGCTGCCCCGCAGCCCCTCGACGGTGCCTTCGAAGCAGACGGTGCCGCCCGCCGTACCGGCGGCCGGACCGAGGTCGACGATGTGGTCGGCGATCGCGATCGTCTCCGGCTTGTGCTCCACGACGAGCACCGTGTTGCCCTTGTCCCGCAGCCGCAGCAGCAGGTCGTTCATCCGCGCGATGTCATGGGGGTGCAGGCCCGTGGTGGGCTCGTCGAAGACGTAGGTGATGTCGGTGAGCGAGGAACCGAGGTGGCGGATCATCTTGGTGCGCTGCGCCTCGCCACCCGACAGCGTGCCCGCCGGCCGGTCGAGCGAGAGGTAGCCCAGCCCGATCCCCACGAACGAGTCGAGGGTGTGCACCAGCTTGGCGAGCAGCGGCGCCACCGACGGCTCGTCGAGGCCGCGCACCCAGTCGGCCAGGTCGCTGATCTGCATCGCGCAGGCGTCGGCGATGCTGATCCCCTTGATCTTCGACGACCGCGCCGCCTCGGACAGGCGGGTGCCGCCGCAGTCGGGGCAGACGGTGAACGTCATCGCCCGCTCCACGAAGGCGCGGATGTGCGGCTGCATCGCCTCGACGTCCTTGGACAGCATGGACTTCTGGATCTTCGGGATCAGCCCCTCGTACGTCAGGTTGATACCGTCGATCTTGATCTTGACCGGTTCCTTGTAGAGGAGGTCGTGGAGCTCCTTCTCGGTGAACGCGCGGATCGGCTTGTCCGGGTCGAAGAAGCCGCTGCCGCTGAACATGCGGCCGTACCAGCCGTCCATGCTGTAGCCGGGGATCGTGAGCGCGCCCTCGTTGAGCGACTTGCCGTCGTCGTACAGCGCGGACAAATCGATGTCGGTGACCGATCCCCGGCCCTCGCAGCGCGGGCACATGCCGCCGGTGACGCTGAAGGTGCGCCGTTCCTTCGTGGTCTTCCCGCCGCGCTCGATCGTGACCGCGCCCCCTCCGCTGATCGAGGCGACGTTGAAGGAGAACGCCTGGGCCGAGCCGATGTGCGGCTGCCCGAGACGGCTGAAGAGGATGCGCAGCATCGCGTTGGCGTCGGTGGCGGTGCCGACCGTGGAGCGGGGGTCGGACCCCATCCGCTGCTGGTCGACGATGATCGCGGTCGTCAGTCCTTCGAGGACGTCGACCTCGGGCCGCGACAGCGTCGGCATGAAGCCCTGCACGAAGGCGCTGTAGGTCTCGTTGATCATCCGCTGCGACTCCGCGGCGATCGTGTGGAACACCAGCGAGCTCTTGCCCGAACCGGAGACACCGGTGAACACCGTCAGCCGGCGCTTCGGGAGCTCGACGCTGACGTCCTTGAGGTTGTTCACGCGCGCGCCCTGCACGCGGATCAGGTCGTGGCTGTCGGCGACGTGCAGTTCAGGCGACTGCGTGTCCGTCCTCGTGACCATGCTCATGGTGTCTCCATCCGTTGCAGGGGGGTGGCCGCCTTCTCGGTCTTCCTCGGCGTCGCCTGGCTCGATCTAACCAGCTTCGAGCGGTACGTCTGGTTTCCTTCGTCAGCGCCGGGAGACGCGGATTCGCATCCCGGCCGGCCGGGCGATCGCGCTTCTACCCCTCGGCGTCCTGCGGGTACCAGCGCAGTTCGACGGTGTTGCCGTCGGGGTCCCGCACGTAGATCGAGGTCGCGCTGCCGCGCGCGCCGAACCGGCCCACGGGCCCCTCGATGACGGTGAAGACACCGGACTCGACGACCTCCTGCCAGTCCAGCGGTTCCACGACCAGGCAGATATGGTCGACGTTCGACTCGTTCCGAGGGCGGCGGACCAGATCGACGATGGTTTCCGGAGTGACCCTCACCGAGGGGAATCCGACGTCACCGGCCCGCCACTCCGCGACCCGTACCGGCTCCAGCCCGAGAAGCCCGCAGTAGAACCCCAGCGCGCGCTCGACGTCCTCGACGTTGAGCACCAGGTGATCGAAGGCTTTCACCCGCATGCCCGTCACCTCGTTTCCAGGTCGCAGGCCTGACGCGGCCGGTCGGCGAGAGGCCGTGGCGGGCCGTCGGGCCCCGTCGGACGGTCGACGGTGTCCGTGGTGGTGCCGAGCATGTGATCACTCCGTGTGTCGTCGAGGTCGGGGACCGGTCCCGGGATTCTTGCCGTGTGACCGGATGACGCTCTCCACGATGCTCCGTGCGACGGCGGCCACCAAGCCGTGAGGTGGCTACGATTGTTGACGCAGATTCAACGATGGAGAGGCACATGCTCGAACGCCACGAGATCGAGACCTTCCTTACGCTGGCCGAGGAACTGCACTTCGGTCGTACGGCCGATCGTCTGAGGGTGACGACCGGGCGGATCAGTCACGTGATCAAAAAGCTTGAGCGTCGCATCGGGGCTCCGCTGTTCGAGCGCACCAGCCGCGTCGTGCGTCTCACCTCGATCGGTCGACGACTGGCCGACGACCTGGCGCCGCTGGCGTCCCAGATGGACGAGGCGATCCGCCGGGCCGTCGACGCCGGCCGCGGCGTCACCGGAAGCCTTCGGGTGGCCTTCCTCGGCGAGTGGACCGCGCCGACGCTGCTCAAGGCAGTCGCCCTGTTCAACGAACGCCACCCCGACTGCGAGGTCAGCGTCCACGAGGTGCAGCTGTTCAACTCACGAACGAGCCTGCTCGACGGCTCCATCGACGTCCTCTTCGCCGCGCGTCCCTTCGACCGCATGGCCTGCGGGCCGACCCTGCTGACGGAGAGCCGCTCACTGGCCGTGGCCGCCGGGCATCCGCTGGCCCGTGAGAAGTCGGTGTCCCTCGAAGTTCTCGCCGACCACCCCGTGGTGCAGTACCCGGAGGTCACGTCGGTGGAGTTCAAACGCGACCGCACACCCGAGCACACCCCTTCGGGTCGACCCGTCCCGAAGGGGCCGACGGGCAATACGTTCTCCGAGATGTTGTCCTTTGTCGCGATGGGCAAGGGCGTTCTCCCGGTGGGCGAGCACAGCCGGCAGTACTACCCCCGCCCCGATGTCGCATATGTGCCGATCCATGACGCGCCACCGGTCGAACGGGGACTGGTCTGGCTGGAGACCAACACGACCGCTCGGATCCACGAATTCGTGCGGGCCGCGACAGACGCCTGCCTCCGGAGCGCGGCGCCGTCCGCGTCGTGATCGGTCGCCGCCCGCTCCACCACCGGAGACGAGTGGCCGCCTCAACCCGTCCAGGTGATCTGACGGACCTGCGGGCAGGCGGCTGTGACGTTGGTCACGGCGCGAGCCGTGGGCGGCGACCTTCGCGGCGGCGCCGGAGCCGACGAGTTCGTCCGGATCTCCGCCGCGGTCGGCGACGGTCCGCTCGGCGCTCCTCGCGGTCCGATGCGCGGTGTGGAAGGCGTCGAGGCCGCCCGGCCGGAGCCGGAAGGCGCGCCTGTCCGGTAATGCGGTGGATCACAGACGCGGTGATCATCTGTGTTCCACCGCCCTGGACACCCGGACCGCCACCCCGGTGACAGGCGTCGGGCGAAGGGCCGCCCCGGCATAATCCGCTGGTGGGAGGCGTATACACGTAGGTTTGTATCGCCTTTCGGAAGGTTGCCCATGAACGATCGATCGTTCCGTTTCGGGGCCAGTCTCCTCAGTGCCGGACCTTCCCGATCGACCTGGCGCGCGCGGGTCCAGGAGGTCGAGGATCTGGGGTACGACGTCCTGCAGGTGCCCGACCACCTCGGCATGATGGCGCCGTTCCCGGCGCTGGTGGCCGCGGCCGATGTGACCGGCATCCGGCTGGGGACGTACGTGCTCAACGCCGGCGTATCGAGCCCGGCCTACCTCGCCCGGGAGGTGGCCGACACCTACCGGCTCACCGACGGCCGGCTTGAGCTCGGTCTGGGCGCCGGTTACGTGCCGGAGGAGTTCGCGGCGGCGGGCCTGTCGTTCGGCACGCCGGGGTCGCGTCTGCGCAGGCTCGAAGAGGTCCTCACCGGGGTTCGGGAGCTGCTGGCGGCCGAGGCCGACGCTCCGCGACCGCCGATCATGCTGGCCGGTTCGGGCGACCGCATCCTCTCGCTGGCGGCCCGCAACGCCGATATCGTCAGTTTCCCGATCACGGCCGGCTTCGGCGCGGGTACCCCGGAGCAGGCGTTGGCGGCCCGCGTCCAGCGGGTCCGGGAGGCAGCCGGCGAGCGAATCACCGACATCGAGCTGAACCTCTTCGTGGCCGGCGTCGGCCGCCAGGTGACCGACATCGATCTCTCGGTGATCAGTGCGGCCACGGGCATGTCACCCGAGCAACTGGCCGACCTGCCCGGCGTCCTGGTCGGCTCGCCGCAGCGGATCGCCGACGATCTGCTGCGTTACCGCGAGGAGTTCGGCATCGGGTACATCAGTGTCCTGGAGCCTCACATGAGGACGTTCGCCGAGGTCATTCCGCTGCTGCGGTGATCGCGGGCATTCGTTCGGGCGCGCCACGCTACGGGCCGACGATCCGGTCCGCGGCGGACGGGTGCCCCTGCTCCACGGATGAACGGCCGGCCCGTGAGGCGGTGTGTTCGAGGATCGGCTCGGCGATCCGGCGGGGCAGTCCCGGAGAGAAGAACCCGTGCCCCATTCCGGGGATCGTCCGCAGACGCGCGTTCGGGATCTGAGCCGCGACGGCCCGACCGTGCGGCAACGGGCGGAGAGGGTCTTCGGTGCCGTGGACGACCAGCGTCGGCGCCGTGATCGAGGAGAGCGGGACCAGCCGGTCTTCGGTCATCCGCCGGGAGGCCAGATCGTGGTTGGTGGCCGCGGCGGGGTCGGCGGCCTGGTCGTGGGCGGTCTCCACGAACCGCCGTGCGGCCTGCTCGTCGAAGGGGAGGACGTCGCCGTTCAGCACCCGCCAGGTCTCCACGTTCGCGGCGACGTGCTCGTCACGCGTCGTCGGCGGCGTGGTCGCTCGCCGGACGAGGTGGTGCAGGAACTCCGGCGTGGGTGGCGGCAGATCGCCGGGATCCGGTTCCTGTCCCGCCATGGCACGCGCCCACGCGGGCCCGGCGCTCTGGCCCATCGGGCCCGACATGATCGCAGTCAGGGTCAGCACGCGCTCCGGCCGGTGAGCCGCCAGCCACTGCCCGATCGCTCCGCCGAGGGACGCGCCCACGACATGCGCGGCGGCGATGCCGAGCCCGTCCAGCACCGCGACGGCATCGGCCGCCATGTCCGCCAGCGTGTAGGGACGCGTGGCGAACGTCACGCACGTGGATCGCCCGGTGTCTCGATGGTCGAAGCGGATCACTTGCCGCCCGGCTCCGACGAGCGTCTCCACCATGTCGTCGGGCCATCCGGCACCCGGCGCGGAGGTGCCCATGATGAGCAGCACCGCGGGGTCGCCGGAATCACCGAATCGTTCCGTCCACAGCCGCAGATCGCCGGAGGCGACGTATTTTCCGTCGGTCATGTCTTTAATGTAAAGACGATTAGGCCATTGATGCAAATATGCGAATATCTGCAATTCATGCTATAATACATTTATAAGAATGGCATTTTAATCGCGAGCGGCGAGCCGCTCTGATTTCACCTCGGAGTGCGGACGACCACCGCCGTGATCACGCAGGCGTCACCCCGGCCCGCGCGATCAGATGGGCAGGGTCGCGGTCAGCGGTGCGCCGATCTGGATGTCGAAGTACCCCGAAAGACCGTCTCGGCCGACAGCGCCCCGGTGCGCGTCGATGATCAGAATCGTCCCGGCCACGATGCCGGTGAAGCCGGTTCCGGACCGCCGCGACTGTTCGATGCGCTCGGTGATCGGGCCGCGAACCGCCTCGGTGAGAAAGGTGAGGCCGTGCGGGAACTCCTCGCCGAGCGGATGACGTTGCCGCCCCGCCTCGATCTGGCTGCCGATGCCGAACCAGGCCGAAACGATCTGATCACCGCGGAGGGAGACCCGGAAGTCGCCGTTCGACTGAGGGCGGTCGCAGTTCTGCTGGGGCGGATAGAAGCAGTCGTAACCACCGGCCCGAAGATCGTCCACCGCCGAGCTCATCGTGGTCGCGTAGTGCTCGGCGCCGAACGGCCAGCGCCGCACGGAGCCGTCCCGGGCGGCGACGACCAGCCCGTTGATCATGGAATAGTCGTAGTCCGCGTGCGCGTCCCGCCATGTGGCATGGGGGACCCCGTCGTCCTGTCGCACCGTCCGGTCCCGGAGGTCGTCCTCGAAGTCGTCGATCTCCTGTCGCGCGCGATCACCGGCGTCGGACCAGATCGCGGCCAGCGCCGGCGCCGCGGCGGCGACGGCCTGATCGTCCGTCTCGGGGTCCGCCGACCGTTCGGTGGGAGGGGGGAACCACGCCCAGGCGAGGCGGTTGTCGTGGTCGAGCAGGAACTGCGCCACCTGCGAATGGACGGTGTCCGCCTGGTCACGGTGACCGATCCGGCACCACAGGGCGCGGCCGTCCGCATTGGCCCGGACCTGCGCGCAGAACCAGCCGGCCTCCTCCAGGGGCCGGGTGACGGCCCCTGCCGCGCCGCCGGCCGGAACGGGTCCGGCTTGGGAGTCCTCACCCGCCGCGGCGTGGTCGTAGACGCCGGCGGGCGGCAGCGACGGCGGCTCGGCCGATCGGGTGCAGCCCGTCAGCGCGAGCGGGCCGAGGATCATGATCATTGAGGCGATCGCGATCGCGCGAACGGCCGGTCCGCATCGGCGTGCGGCCAGGGAGAACGGACGGGACACGGATTCATCGAAGCCGCTGGACCGGCGATTCTGCAACTTCGATCACCAGTCGCGGGTTCGCGGTGACGTCGAGACGATCGGCGGACGGTACCCGTCCAGGAGCCGAGGACACCCCGTGAGCCGCCTGCGCGCTCACCAGCCGGTGGCGAGGAGAAGACCACCGCCGGCCGCCTCGACCCAGAAGTAGAGCCAGGAAGGGTAGAACGCCGAGGGCCGCTCGACGAGGTGCGCCGTCAGCCGCCCGAGGGCCATGCCCAGTAGCGCCACGGCGACGGCCACCACGGCGCCGCGCCGAATTCCGCCGACATCGGCGAGCGCCAGGGCCAGCAGTACGGCGATGCCCACCCCGAACCCCCCGTACACGGCACGTATCTCCGCCCGAGCTTCGGCGGAGCCCGCGATCATCCCGAACGGCCTGATCAGCGCGGCCGGCACGAGGAGTCCGTACAGGCCCATCGCCAGGAAGAAGACCATCATGACGATGACGACCGCGGTGGCCATAAGCTCGCTCCTCGTGTCGTGAAAGAGTCGTTCGCCGGAGATGATGCCGCTGTGAGCCGGTCTCACCGATCCAGGTGTCCGGTCAGGAGACGGAGCAGGGCCTCAGGATCTTCGATATGCGGATCGTGCCCCGTCGGCAGGGACGCTTCCCGCACCAGGGACGACTCTCGCACACTCGCGTCAAGCCGCCGCCGTGTCCAGACGCAATAGGCGCTCCAGGCGGGGACGAGATGCTCCGGGAACACGCCTGCGAAGGCCATCGCGTCGCCGCTGACGACCAGGAGCGGACAACGCGCGGCACGATAGGCGGCGAACAGGTCGAGGGCGTCTATCTCACGCATGATGTGGAGGAACGACTCGGGGAGCCCCCGCCCCATCTCGGCCAGGAACGAACCCATCTCCCGGCAGGCACGTTCCGCCGAGTCCTCGTCCAGGCCGAAGAACTGGTCAGGCCGCGTCGGGTTGCCGTGCCCGTCGAGGTTGACCGCGAGGGGGCACTCCGGGTGCTCCCCGGCCCACAGGGCGGCGACCATTCCCCCGAGGGAATGCCCGACGATCACAGGCCGGCGGAGTTCGTACTCCGTGACGACGGCGGCGACGTCCGCGAGCGCCTCTCGCCACGACCACGGCGCCTGGCCGGATTCGCCGTGGCCACGGAGATCCATGGACACCGGGCGGAACCCGTCGTCGACGAGAAGCCCCGCGAAGACCTCCCAGTCCTCGCGGGTCCGCCCGCCGCCGTGCAGGAGGAGAACGTCCCTGCCGTGTCCGCCGTGGTCTTCCGCCACGATCGGCACATCACCGGCCATGAGCTTCCTGATCGCTCCCACGTCGTCCGCGCCTCTCGTCCTCGTCCCTCGCATGCCGCCCTTCGTAACACCCCGGCGCGGGCGGTCGCCACGGCTTTTCCGACGGCCGGCCCCCGCCTACGACCGCTGCTCGGTCAACTCCGTCCGCCCCGGGCCCTCGGCGTGCTCGGCGCCCTCCTGCCGGTCATCGGCACGGTCATCGTGACGTCGTTCCTTCTCCACGGGCCCGCCGTCGTGGCCGTCCTGCCGCCCATGCGCGGCGGAGGAGACGAAGTTCCGGCCGAAGGGGCGCCAGGCCACGACCGTGAGCACGGCCATCACCACCGCCGACACCCAGAACGGGCCCGTGATGCCCAGCCAGCGGGCGATGGATCCGCCGACCAGGGCGCCCAGCGCGGAGCCGCCGACGACGAGCATCATGTACACGCTCTGGACACGGCCGCGCAGCTCGTCGGGCACACTCCGCTGGCGCAGCGTGACGCTGACCGCGCCCAGGATCGAGCCGTGGACGCCGAAGGCGATCAGGACCGGTCCGGCGACCCACACCGTGGTGGCGAGCGCCAGCCCGACGTGCGTCAGCGTCTCGATGATCAGGCCGATCCGCAGCAGCAGCGAGTCGGAGAACCGTGCCTGGAGGCGAGGGGCGATCATCACCCCGATCAGCGAGCCGACCGCGGACACCGTGATGAGGATGCCGTAGCCGTACTCGTTGAGTCCGAGCCGCTCACGGCTGTAGAGCACGAGGATCGAGAAGCCGGCGAAGAGCGTGATGTTCATCAGGAACAGCGAGATGGCGAGCATCCGGATCGCGGAGTGGTGCCAGAGCCAGCGCATGCCCTCGCCGATGTCGGCGCGTACCGACCGCCGCCCGGCCGGAACGACCTGCCGTACCCCGCGCAGGGTGGAGATCAGCACGGCCGCCAGCACGAACGACACGGCGTTGATCCCGAACGGCAGCGCCGCCGCCACCACGAACAGGGCGGCGCCCACGGGCGGCGCGGCGAACTGGTTGACCACGAGGAAGACGGTCTGCATGCGCGCGTTGGCGCGCGGGAGATCCTCCGACTTCACCACCATCGGCACCAGCGTCCCCGAGGCGTTGTCGCCCAGGGTCTCGCACGTGCCGAGCAGGAACCCGGCGGCGTAGATGATCGGGATCGTCGCCATGTCCTGCCATACCGCCAGTGTCAGCGCGCCCACGATCAGGCCGCGGAGCACGTTGATCACCACGATCAGCCGCCGGCGGTCGAGGCGATCCACGAAGACGCCGCTGACCAGCGAGAACAACAACCAGGGCACCTGCTGGACGAACACGGCCAAGCCGACCAGCACCGGATCGTCGGTGAGCGAGGCGACGAGCAACGGCGCGGCGGCCGCCGCTATGCCGTCGCCGATGTTGGAGACGGCGGTGGCCGCCCACAACGTGTTGAAGTTCCTGCCCAGCCCGGCCATCTTCCGCACTCCTGTCGCTGAGAACGCCCGGCAGAACGGCCGTCGCGCCGACGTCGAGGGTCTGTTCCCAGGGGAGGGGAGAGCCTCGACGCCAGGTGATGCTCAGGTCGGCGGCGTCGAACACCGGCCGAGAGCCGAGATCATCCTCGCAGAGTGCGCATACCGGGAAAACCGCGACGCCGCCGTACCCGGGCAGGTGGCCTGGGGACCGGCCCCGGGCGGCGGCGATCCGAGTCGTCGCCGCACCACACGCCCGCCGTACCCCGGGCGACGTCACGGCCGCTCACGGATCCGCCGGGCCGGCACGAAGCCGGCCCGGCGGAGAGCGCAGGTATGAGTGACCCGCGCGTGCGGGGAATGGGACGGGTCAGTTATCGGCGTTCTGGGCGGCCCGTTCGGCGGTCTGGCGGATCTGTTCGATCTGCGCCTCGGTGACGTTGAGGTTGCCGAATGTCTTGACCGCCTGGTAGTAGGTCCAGGCGAGGCTGTTGCAGCTGGCCTTGGGAATGGCGGAATATCCCGCGCAGATCTGCTTCATATCGAAGTAGAACGCGTCGTCGATACGTGGCTTGTTCGCCGGGAACTGGCCCACCACCTTGTAGTTGCGGTAGCCGAAGTCGTGACGCCGGCACGGCATTCTGAAGTCGAATCCGAGTGGCTGGTCGGGGCTGGTCGAGCAGAGGTCGGTCGACCAGTCGAAGGCGTAGTCCGCCCAGCCGGCCTGGTTCTGCCAGGCGGAGCGCCAACTGTTGGCGCTGGCTGTCGTGGGCTGGCTGAAACCGGAAAGTGCGGCCAGCTTTTGCTCCGGCGTCACCGCGTAGGCAGGAAGCGTTAATCCGAGTAATGTCGTGAGGGAGAGGGCGACGGTTATGAGGGCGCGTTTAACCATGGGGGGATCCGCCTTTGACTGGGATTACCTCACGGCAGGGTTCTGCCACCGCCTAACAATGAAACGAAACATCCTGGAAAGCCGGAACGGATCTTCGCAAAGATCGGCATGAGTGCTTGTCGACAATCACCGTTTACAGGGATTACCGAATCCTGTAATATCGCCTTCCGAAAAGTCGAGCCATAAAGGCGCGCGCCCTGCTCACGGTGGCCCCGGAAAGCCGATGGGTTCCTCCGCCCGCGAAAAGGCGCCCCCTCCCCCGCGCACCGCCCGCCTGCCCGCCGCCGGTCACGGCCGTTCGGGCTTGCGGGCCAGCAGGCAGACCTGCTGCCTCTTCTGTCCCTCGCGGGGCTCCTCCAGCAGTCGCGCGGTGACGACGAACCCGGCCTCGGTGAGCAGTTCGGCGATGCGGTCGGGCGGCAGCAGGTAGGACTCGTAGGACACCGGGTGGCCGTACCCCTGCTGCGGACGCAGGTGCTCATCTCCGACGTGAGTCCCCAGCAACAGGTAGCCGCCCGGCGCCAGCGTCCGGTGGAACTCGGCGTACACCACCGGCAGTTGCTCCCACGGGATGTGGTGGGTCGACCACCAGGCGAGGACTCCGCCCAGTTCGCCGTCCTTGAGATCCAGCGCGGTCATCGAACCCTCGCCGAACCGCAGGCCCGGGTGCCTGCGCCGGGCCACCTCGACCATCCCGGGCGAAAGGTCGACGCCGAACGCCGGCACTCCCAGCGCGTCCAGGTGCGCCGTCACATGGCCGGGCCCGCAGCCGATGTCGGCGACCGGCCCACCCCCGGCGGCCTGTACGAGTTCGGCGAACGCGGCCAGCATCGCGCGGCTCAGCGGCATGCTCGCAAGCGCGGTTCCGTAGCGTTCCGCGTAGTCGACGGCGACGGTGTCGTAGGACATCCGGATGGCGTTCAGGTAGGGGAGCTCGGTCATGCGGATCACCGTAGCCCGTCGCTCTCGTCGTCTCCTCCCCGTTCCGGGTACGGCCGACCTGCGGGCGGACCCGCCCTCGATAGGATGCGCCGAGGTCAGGCAGACGTGGGAGCGGGGAGGCGGCGCGATGTCCAAGGTCATCGACAAGGTGGCGTGGGTGCGCCTGGAAGACGGCAGGATCCTCAGCACGCGCTCGCGGGGCAAGGACGTCTACTACATTCCCGGCGGCAAGCGGGAGACCGGAGAGAGCGACGCCGAGACGCTGGCACGGGAGGTCGAGGAGGAGCTCACCGTGGCGATCCTGCCGGAGACCGTCGCCCGTCTCGGCACCTACGAGGCTCAGGCCCACGGTCATCCGGAGGGCCTGCTGGTCCGCATGACCTGCTACACCGGCGACTATCGCGGCACGCTCACCCCGAGCAGCGAGATCGAAGAGGTCCGCTGGCTGTCCTACGCCGACCGCGACCGGGTGTCCCCGGTGGATCAGCTGATCTTCGACGACCTCAGGGCATCGGACCTCCTGGCCTGACCCCTCGGCCGGACCTCGGCGTCCCCGGTGGAAGTGCCTGCGTGGCCCTACGCGGGCTTCGGCAGCCCCGCGATGATCATTTTTGCCAGCAGTTCGTAGCTGTCGTCCAGGTCGAAGGGGAGCCCGAAGCCACCCGCGGCCTCCAGGACGGCGAAGCCGTGGACGGCCGCGCGCAGGCACCTCGTCGCGTGGATGGCGTCCGCCCCTTCCAGCCCGTACGCGCGAAGCGTGGCGAGCACGATGTCGACCAGCCGCCCGCCCACCGCGGTCAGATCGGCCCAGTCGGGGTCGAGGGTGCCCACGAGGACCAGCGCGGGGACGCGGAGGTTCGGGAGCTGGGCGCCCGCGTCGGTCGGGGCGGACGTGCCCATCCTGCTGACCACGGCCATCCGGCCCGGCCGGCGCAGCGCCCTCTCCAGCGCGGCCATGGACTCGTCGTAGTCGGCGGGCTTGGCCCCGGGGTAGGCGTGGTCGAGGTAGCGCATCCACAGCCCCACGCTGCGCAGCATCCCGGTGACCATGAGCAGGGCGATGCCCTTGCGGTGCCGGCCGTTGCGCAGCAGGCCGCCCAGGTCCGGCTTCTGGGCCCGGGTGAACGGGGCGATCTCGACGATGGCGCTGACCAGCTCCGGATCCAGCGCCGCCGCGATGGTGGCCGCGCCTCCGGCGAAGGAGTGACCGACGACGACCGCCGGCCCGCCCAGGAGGCGGATCGCCCCGGCGGGGATCGTCGTGAGCGAGGATGGACTCATGGACACTCGGGAAGCGGCGGAACGGTTCGCCCAGACGTGGGAGCGCGGCTGGACGGCGCACGACGTGGATCTGCTCGGCGCCCTCTACGCCGGCGGCTGCACACATCGCTCGATGCCGTTCCGGCCCGTCCATCAGGGCCGGACGGGGCTGCTGGACTACATTCGATGGTCGTTCGTCAGCGAACGCGCCACCGACGTGCGCTTCGGAAGCCCGATCGTCGACGGCGACCGGGCGTTCGTGGAGTACCGCGCCTTCCTCGTCGAGAACGAAGGGGACAAGCCGGTCACCCTCGCCGGGTGCGCGGCCGTACGGTTCGACGAGGACGGGCTGGTCGTCGAGGCCCGCGACTACTGGCACATCGCCGACGGCCATCACGAGCCGGAGGGCGACCTCTTCCTGTGAGCCGCCGGTCTCCGCGGCGGCCGGGTCCGGTCGCTCGACGGGTGCCGGGGACGCCCCTCACGACCGGGCCGTCGGGTCGGCGAGGATTCACCGCGCCCGGATGAGAGCCCGGATGAGAGCTCGGATGAGAGAACGTTAACGTTCGTCTCACCGAGCCCTCACCGCCGGTCGAAATCCTTCGTATGGCCGGGCAGACAGCCCGAGCCGAAGCTGACGGAGGGTGCGACATGAACAAGATCAAGCTGACGCTGGCCGGAGCCGTCCTCGGTACCGTCTTCGGCGGGCTGACCGTGGCCACCCCGGCGTTCGCGGACGAGCGTTCCTGCCGGGGCACCATCCGCGCCGTGACCGTCGACGACATCCGCGTGCCGAAGGGCGCGAGTTGCACCCTCGTCGGCACCAGAGTGAAGGGCAACGTCAAGGTGGAGCGGAATGCCACCCTGACGGCCCGCAAGGTGAACGTCGACGGCAACGTCCAGGCCGAGGGCGCCCGTGCCGTGTCGGTGACCGGCGGCTCGACGGTGCGCGGCAGCGTCCAGGTGAAGCAGGGCAACGCCGCCACGGTGACCTCGTCGCGGATCAACGGTGACATCCAGCTTGACGCCAACCGCCGCTACCTGCGGGTCAACGACAACCGGGTCGGCGGCAACATCCAGGTGGTCGGCAACCGCGGCGGCGCGCAGATCCACCGCAACGCGGTCAAGGGCGACCTGCAGTGCAAGGAGAACCGCTCGAAGCCGACCGGTGGAAAGAACTCCGTCGGCGGCGACAAGGAAGACCAGTGCCGCCGCTTCTAGATCCGCGCGACCGGTCACGCCAGGGCGGCGGCGACCTGGCGGCGGAGCAGGGCCTCGTGACCGGGGTCGGTGCACAACGTCACGGTCAGCCCGGTGCCGGCGGCGTCCGCCAGAACGGACAGCAGGGCGGTGAACTGCTCGGGGGGCTCCGCGCCGAGCAGTTCCTCGGCGTGCTCCACGATCAGGGCGACGTTCCCGGCGCGGGTCACGTCGCGCAGGGAGTCGGCGAGTGCGTCCCAGTTGCGGCCGAAGTAGCCGGGCAGGCGCAGAACCCGCGCCACCTCCTCGAAGAAGGCGGCGCGGGTCTTGCACGCGCGTCCGTCGACGACCGCCGGCGCGGGACTGGTGGACACCGCCAGCCATTGCGGCAGCGGACGTGCGGCGGATGTCATGGGAGTCCTTAGAGCCTGTAGAAGTCGGTGTAGTGGTTCGGCGAGAACCAGGTCACGCCGGTGCTGCGGTTGACGACGATCCGGTACGCGTCACGCGCGGCACCCCGCGTCCGGGGGTACACGTCGTACTCGTAGTAGGTCCCGCCGCTGGGAAGCTGACCCTCGCGGTTCTGGAAGCGCCCTCCGGTGTAGTTGTACTTGCCTCCGGACCAGGTGTACCAGCCGGCGCTGGTGGGGTAACCCTTGGAAGACCAGGTCGCCTTGGCCGAGCGCGCGTCGGCGCACCGTGAGATGGTGCAGGAGTTGATGACCGACGCGTCGGCGGGGGTGATGCCGACGACGCCGGTCAGGGAGACGATGGCGGCGAGCATGACGATGAGCCGTGCCGGCCAGAAGGGGCGGGGGCGTTGCAGGGTGTGCACGAAGCCTCCATGCGAGGGGTGTGAGTGACAGACACCCGTCAGGATCCTCGCCCGAACGCGGTCAGGTAAAGGCAAAGATCACCAAAGGTACGGTGAACTTTTCGCGACACCTGACCGGCGCCGCGACGGGGACACCGTGCCGGACCCCGCGTTGTCAGGGAGTCCGCCGCCCCTATCCCCGGCGCCGAATCCATGAGATCTATGGAGGTGGAGGTTCTGTCATGCGCGCGTACTCATCTGGCGTCTCCGGCATCGCTCTCCTGGGCGAGACGATCGGCGAGAACCTGGAGCGGACCGTGGCCCGCTTCGGAGACCGGGAGGCGCTCGTCGACGTGGCCACCGGCCGCCGCTGGACCTATGCCCGGCTCGACGCGGACGTCGACCGGCTCGCGCTCGGCCTGCTGGGCCGCGGCGTCGCGAAGGGCGACCGGGTCGGCATCTGGGCGCCCAACTGCGCCGAATGGGTGCTCGTGCAGTACGCCACCGCCAAGATCGGCGCGATTCTCGTCAATGTGAATCCGGCGTACCGCGGCCACGAACTGAAGTACGTCCTCGACCAGTCCGGCGTGCGGCTGCTCGTCAGCGCGGTGCGACACCGGACGAACGACTACCGCGCGACCCTTGAGGAGATCGGGTTCGGCGACGTCGTCTACATCGGCGAACCGAGCTGGGACGCCCTGTTCGCCGAAGGGGACACCGCTCCCGTCCGCGAGCGCATGGCGGACCTCGCGTTCGACGATCCCATCAACATCCAGTACACGTCGGGCACCACGGGATTTCCCAAGGGCGCGACGCTCTCGCACCACAACATCCTCAACAACGGCTACTTCGTCGGCGAGCTGATCCACTACGACGAGACCGACCGCGTCTGCGTCCCGGTGCCCTTCTACCACTGCTTCGGCATGGTGATGGGCAATCTCGGCGCGACGTCACACGGGTCGTGCATCGTGATCCCGGCTCCCGGTTTCGACCCCGAGGCGACACTGCGGGCCGTGGAGCGGGAACGCTGCACCTCCCTGTACGGCGTCCCCACGATGTTCATCGCCGAACTCGGTCTCGGCGGGTTCGGCGAGTTCGACCTGTCGAGCCTGCGCACCGGCATCATGGCGGGCTCCCCCTGCCCCGTGGAGATCATGAAGCGGGTCGTCACGGAGATGAACATGACCGAGGTCGCCATCTGCTACGGCATGACGGAGACCTCGCCGGTCTCCACGATGACCCGGTCCGACGACAGCCTGGCCCGCCGTACGGAGACGGTGGGCACGGCCATGCCGCACGTCGAGATCAAGATCGTCGATCCCGCGACGGGCCTGACGGTGAGACGCGGGGAGTCCGGGGAGCTGTGCACCAGGGGATACTCCGTGATGCTGGGCTACTGGAACGCGGCCGACCAGACGGCGGAGGCCGTCGACGCCGCCCGCTGGATGCACACCGGCGACCTCGCCACCATGGACGCCGACGGATACGTGAACGTCGTCGGAAGAATCAAAGACATGATCATCCGTGGCGGCGAGAACGTCTACCCGCGAGAGATCGAGGAGTTCCTCTACGGCCACCCGGACATCGCCGACGTCCAGGTGATCGGCGTGCCGGACGAGAGGTACGGCGAGGAGCTCATGGCATGGATCGTGATGCGGCCCGGAACCCGGCCCCTGACCGCCGAGGCCGTACGGGAGTTCTGCGACGGAAGGCTCGCGCACTACAAGATCCCGCGCTACGTCCATCTGGTCGAGGGATTCCCGATGACGGTGACCGGGAAGATCCGCAAGGTCGAGATGCGCGAGAGCGCCGTCGACGTCCTCGGTCTGCGCTCCGCCGCGGAGATCCGGAACGCCTGATCGGGTCCGGACGGCGACCGGACGCCGGAAGCCCCTGCGCAGCGGCGATTCGAGGGTAAGTCCGTTTGTTTTCGATCAGCCCGACCGCCGTTCATGTTGCGTTCAGCGCGCTCTTCGAGACTGACCCGCCGGCACCCTCTTGAAGTGACGTACGGAAGGCTTCATCGTGAAAGACAAAAATATCGAGGATCCCGAGCGCTCGACGGTCTCGCGGCGCCAGTTGGTCAAGTACGCCGGTCTCGGAGCGACGCTGGTCGCCGCGAGCCCGATGGTGACCGGCACTCCGGCGTGGGCGGACGACGACGACCGTCAGCACGGGAAGCCCAGCGACTCCCGCGGCCGCGTGTGGCGCGCCGGCGACCACCACGTGCACTCGGAGTACAGCGGCTCGTTCGACACGAAGACGAACCCGCCGAAGTTCACCAAGGGCGGCGACGCCGTCTACCCGATCGTCACCAACGCGATCATGGCCAAGTACTTCGGCCTCACCTGGGCGATGTGCACCGACCACGGCGGCCCGACGCACTCGAAGGTCAACCTTGAGCAGGCCTACCCCGACCTCCTGCGCTCGCGCGTGATGGTGCCCGAGGTACTGCAGTTCTGGGGAATGGAGTTCGACGCCCCGGCGCTGGACCACCACACGCTGATGATCCCTCACCACGCGGACGAGGCGCAGCAGCTGTTCGAGCTGGAGAGCCGGTTCGCCAAGCTCGACCCCTTCCCCGCCGACCCCGGCCGCGACACCGAGGCCAAGATGGTCGAGTTCCTGAAGGCCGCGAGGGGCATGCCCCGGCAGCCGCTGGTGATCGCTCACCACGCCTCCCGCTCGGCGACCGGCCTCGGCGTCTACGGGCAGGACACTCCCCGTGAGTTCCGTAACGGCAACAACGCCGCCCCGGAGATCTACGTCGGCTTCGAGGGCGCTCCCGGTCACCAGGCGGCCCCGCTCAACGGCGGCGCGCGCGGGTCGTACGGCAGCCACCCGACCTACGGCGGCTTCGACCAGATGACGGCCCGCGTCGGCGGCCTGTGGGACTCGCTGCTCGGCGAGGGCCGCCGCTGGTGGATCACCGCCACCTCGGACTCGCACGTGCACTGGACGCGCGGTGGCTCCGACTTCTGGCCGGGCGAGTACAGCAAGACCCACGTGCTGGCCAGGCAGGACTACGCCGACATCATGGACGGCCTTCGCAACGGGCGCATCTGGGTCGGCACCGGTGACCTGATCACCAGCCTCGACCTCACGCTGAGCAACCAGGGCAGTGACGCGGCCATGGGCGAGACCCTCACCGTGAACCGCCGCAACCGCACCGACGTCGACATCGAGATCAAGTTCCGGCCGCTGGACGGCAAGAACGGCAACGACGAGCGTCCGGAGGTCAGGCGTGTCGACCTGATCGTCGGCAAGGTCACCGGCGTCAGCTCCAACCTCGACGCCGACACCAACCCCACCACGAAGGTCGTGGCCCGCTTCGGCCCCCGCGACTGGCGCAAGCAGGGCAAGGACTACGTCATCCGCTACACCCTGCGCGACGTGGACGGCGACCTCTACGCTCGCGTGCGCGGCACGAGCACCGATGAGGCCGAGCCCCTCGCCGACGGCAAGGAGAGCCCCTGGGACGACCTGTGGTTCTACTCCAACCCCGTTTTCGTCGAGCTTCGCTAGTCCTCCGACCGGTCGGCCTCCCTCCCCGCGAGGGGGGCCGCCCGGTCATCGCGTCCGGTTCGATGTCCGGTTCGATCGGAGCCGCGCCCGCGGCGCGACCCGGCCGCCCCCGTTCCCTCCACGACGGCCGACCGGGAAGTACGATCGGGAGATGATCGATAAGACCGAAACCGTACCTGGGTGGCTCGCTCCTGAAGAACTGGAGTCGGTACGGGGGCGGATGCCGATCCTCTACGTCGACGCCGTGCCGGTGCGCGTCGACGACACCGGCGTGGTGACCCACGTCGGCCTGCTGCTGCGCATCGCATCGGACGGGACGGTCAGCCGGGCCCTGGTCTCCGGGCGGGTCCTTCACCACGAGCGTGTCCGCGACGCGCTGCTGCGCCACCTGGAGAAAGACCTCGGTCCCGTGGCGCTGCCCCATATCCCGGCCTCCCCGCAGCCGTTCACCGTCGCCGAGTACTTCCCGACGCCGGGCGTCACGCCGTACCACGATCCGCGCCAGCACGCCGTGTCCCTGGCCTACGTCGTCCCGGTGGCCGGTGACTGCCGCCCCCGCCAGGACGCCCTCGACCTCGTCTGGTTCACGCCGGAGGAGGCCTCCTCTCCGCTGGTGCAGCAGGAGATGCCCGGCGGGCAGGGAGTCCTGCTGAAGCAGGCCCTCGCACACGTCGGCCGCCTTTCCTGAACGGCCGGCGGCCCGGCGGACGGCCGAGCGCCTCGGCGGTCGTCCGGCCCCGTCGACGCGGGACGAGTACCGCAGCAGTCTCGTCAATGGTGTGAAATAGCCCGATGACGATGGACGTTGCGGAGACGACCAGGGTTCGGCGACGTGCCCGATCCCGTCTGCCGGAGGTGATTCCGGCGGTGGCGGCGACCCTGATCGGCCTCTGGAGCATCACCACGCCCTCGTTCTGGCGGGACGAGTCGGTCAGCGTGATGGCCGCCTCGATGCCCCTCGGTGACCTGTGGAACCTGCTCGACAGCATCGACCGGGTGCACGCGCTCTACTATCTCCTGCTCCGGCCGATCGCCGCGATCTCGACCGGCGAACTGGCCATGCGCCTGCCCTCGGTCGTCGCCACAGCCGTCGCCGCGTACGGCATCGCGCTCCTGGGCGGGAAACTCGCCACCCCGAGGGTGGGCCTTCTCGCCGGGTTGTTCTACGCCACGCTGCCGATGGTGAGCCGGTACGCCCAGGAGGTCCGCAGCTACGCCATCGTGACGGCGGTGGCCGTACTGACCACATGCGTGCTGGTCGAGGCGGCGCGGCGATCGAGCCTCCGGTGGTACCTGGGCTACGCGGCCGGCCTGGTGCTGCTCGGCTGGTTCCACGTCTACGCCCTGCTCCTGGTCGTCGCGCACGTGGTGACGGTGCTCCTGTGGCGCCGCCGTGACGTCGCGCCGACGGCGCCGCCCCGCCCGGAGATCGCGAGGTTCGCCGGCGCGCTGGTCGTGGCCGGGGCCGGAATCGCCCCGCTCGCGCTCCTCACGGCCGGGCAGCGCGAGGCCCAGCTGTCGTGGTTGACGTCGCCGGGGCTCTCCGACGTCTCCACGTTCGGACAGGAGCTCGCGGGCAACGCGTGGGTGGCTTTGCCCATGGTCGCCCTCATGATCTTCGGGGCGTTCGCGGGCGGGCGGCTGACCAGGGTCGCGCTGCCCTGGGCGCTGCTGCCGTTCGTGTCCATGGTCGTCTCGCAGATCTATCCGGTCTACAGCCCGAGGTACGTGCTCTTCGCCGTCCCCGCCATGGCGCTGCTCGCGGGGGCGGGCCTGAACGCCCTGCGGCCCCGGGCGCTCCCCTGGGCCGGGCTGGTCCTCATCGCGGCGCTGACCGTCCCGGCGCACCTGACGATCCGCGAGCCGAACACCCGGCCCGACGATCTGCGCGGCATGGCGGCCGCCCTGCTGGCCAAGGAGCACCCCGGAGACGCCGTGCTCTACGTGGGCGCGCACTGGCGCCTGTTCGCCGCCGTGTACGAGGACGCGTACCGGAACCTGCGCGATCTCACCTACGCTCCCGGTCAGACCACGCCGAGAACCGGGGCGCAGCTCAGGGCCGCCCTGGACGGCGTCGAGCGCGTCTGGGTGGTCACCGGCGGCAGAAAACACCAGAACAGCGCCTTCGTGGAGGACGACGAGCGCTACCTGGCCCTCATGGGTGACCGCGATTTCACCCTGAGGTCCACCGACGACTTCGGGTATTCGTGGATCGGCCTCTACGTCCGCACGCCGGTCGGCGACGAGAGCGACGCGTCGAACTGAGACACCTTCAAGGGCGAGGATCGCCCGGCCGCCGCCTGTTCCATGCCCGCCCCGGTAGGACCGGACCCGCCCCGATGGGAGTAACCTGCCCGCCATGCGTATCGCGGTTATCTCCGATCTTCACGGCAACCTCCCGGCTCTGGAGGCTGTGCTCGCCGACATCGCGGAACGCGGTGCCGACGTGGTGGTCAACCTCGGCGACATGGTCTCCGGCGGCCTGGCCCCCGGGGCGACGGCCGACCGGCTGATGGAGCTCGGCCAGGTCAGCGTGCGCGGCAACCACGAACGCCAGGTCCTTCAGAACCCCTACGAGCGGATGTCCAGGTCGGACCGGCTCGCCCACGACCAGCTCACCGAAGCCCACCGTGCCTGGTTCGCCTCCCTGCCGCTGACCGCCGAGATCGTGCCCGGCGTGCTGGCCTTCCACGGCAGTCCGTACGACGACCTCGTCTACCTGCTCGACACCGTCGAGCAGGACGGCGCCAGGCCCGCCACCGAGGAGGAGGTCACGGCGAGGCTCGGCGAGTACGCGACGTGGCCGCTTCTCCTCTGCGGCCACACCCACCTGCAGCGGCGGGTACGGCTCAGCACGGGGGCGCTCGTCGTCAATCCCGGGAGCGCGGGCTGGCCCGCTTACGACGATGACCAGCCGTACCCGCACGTCATGGAGTCGGGCACCCCGCACGCCCGCTACGCGATCGTCGACGATGCGAGCGGACGCTGGGAGGCCGAGCTCCTGGCCGTGAATTACGACTGGGAGGCCGCGGCGATGCTGGCCGAGAGCAACGGCCGTCCGGACGTCGCCGGGCAGCTGCGCACCGGCCTGGCCCGTTAGAGAGCTCCCGCCGCCGGTGAAAGGCCGGGCCGGCCGCGGCGATGAAGGGCCGCGAGCGCGAGGCGCCGGTGTCCAAGGGCCGGGCGGGGTGAGAGCCGGACGACAACCGGCTCGCGCGACCGGAGCGGGTGCCGGGCGAAGGGCCGACGGCCCGCGGGTCGCCGGACCCGTGGGCGGCCGACGAGCCGAGGTGATTCCGGGTCGTGCGTCGGAACGCACGGGGACCGCGTAATCCAAGAAATGTGGCTAGCATTATTGGCATGCCTGAGCCAGTCACGCTTCCCAATGGCCAAAACCTGAGTTGTGACACGTGCGAAAATCAGCTCTTCGATTCATTCCAGTGGAAGCTTCAGACCACGGGGATGACATTCTTCAACCTTGACTGGGCCAATCGCAGTGCGACCTGCTTTGTATGCGCCTCGTGCCGTCGCATTCACTGGTTCCATTTGTAAACCGGGGTCGTCGGCACGCCTGCCGGCACCGCCGTATCGGTCACCCGGCATTCGGCCGTTCTCCCACCGGGGGCGTTTCCCCGCCCGGTCCGGAGAACCTCAGGGACGCGCCTCCCAGTCGGCCTTGGTCAGCGCGTACTCGACCTCTCCGTGTTCGGAACCCTCGATGGCGTCCGGCCAGTCCTGATGGAAGGTGCGCACCAGCGTCAGGCCGCACTTCTCCATCACCCGCCGGGAACCGAGGTTGACGGCCATCGTCTCCGCGAACACCCGCTCCACGCCCAGTTCGGTGAAGCCCTTGCCGATCAGCGCACGCGACCCCTCGGTGGCGTAGCCCCTGCCCCAGGCGGACGCGCGCAACCGGTAGCCGAGCTCGATCTCGCCGTCCTTCGGCTCCTCCAGCCGTGGCCGGAAGTGGAACCAGCCCAGGAACCGGCCGGTGGATTTCTCCACCGCCGCCCAGAAGCCGAACCCCTTGAACCGGCTGTAGTACCCGAGGAACGCCGGCAGGACCCTGTCTCGGATCTCTTCGCGGGGGGTGGCCCTGCCTCCGTTGAGGAAACGCATGACCGCGGGGTCAGCGTCGAGCTCGACCAGATCGTCCTCGTCGGCCTCGGTGAAGCGGCGCAGCGTCAGACGCCCGGTCTCAAGGAAGATCGTCATGTGCCGCAACGTATCGAATCCGCCGATCGGCCGGCCACCGTATAAACCGCGCCACCGCACCGCGCCACCACACCGGGCACCCTCGCACAGAGCACCCTCACACCGGGCACCCTCACACCGGGCACCCTCACACCGGGCCCGCCGCCACCCGGCCCTCCGTTCACCGCACCTCGCCGACGTCCGATCCGCGGCCGGCCGTTCCCCGGGGCATCAGCAAGAACACCCTTGGAGCCAGACGGTCCATATCCCCGCCCCTGCCGAACACCAGGCCGGCGGCGAAGTCGACGAACTGCTTGGCCTCGCCGTTCGGCATCTTGGTGAGGTCCATCACCACGGGGACCCCCGTACGGAAGTAGTGCCCGACGTAGAGCGCCTCGTTGTAGGTCTGAGGACAGAGTGTCTTGAACACCGCACCAGTCTCCCCGCTCAGCGCCGGCAGTTCCATCTCATTGACGTGCCCAGCGCGTTGTCCCGGTTCCGGGCCTCTCCCCGGCGGTGGCCGACGTCGCCGGTTCATGTGCGGACGGTGGCAGCCACGTCAGATGTTCCCGGATCCGCTGGGGCACCCGCGGCTCTCCGCCGACGACCGTTTACCCTCTGCCGATGACCGTCACGATCGCGTGGCGGATCGCTCGTAAGGAGCATTCGATGAGCATGCACGGCAGTGCGGTCGGCGACGGACCGATCCGGGTGGTGGTCGCCGACGACCAGGAACTGATCCGCGGCGGCTTCGCGATGATCCTCGACGCCCAGCCGGACATCCAGGTGGTCGCCGAGGCGGACGACGGGCACACCGCCGTCGCGGCCGTACGCGAACATCAGCCCGACGTCCTCCTCCTCGACATCCGCATGCCGCGTATGAACGGCATCGAGGCGGCGACCGTGGTGTGCGCGGAGACCACGTGCCGGGTGCTCATGCTCACCACGTTCGACCAGGACGACTACGTCTACGACGCCCTGCACGCGGGGGCCAGCGGCTTCCTGCTCAAGGACGTGCGCCGCGCCGACCTCGTGCACGCCGTACAGGTGGTCGCCGCAGGGGAGTCGCTGCTCTCGCCCTCGATCACCCGGCGCCTGATCAGCGACATGGTGAGCAAAGGGCCACGGCGACAACCCGCGCCCACCGGACTGGACGTACTCACCGTCCGGGAGAAGGAGACGCTGGAGCTGCTCGGCCGCGGGCTCTCCAACGCGGAGATCGCCGCACACCTCGTCGTCAGCGAGCACACCGTGAAGACCCACGTGAGCAACGTGCTGTCCAAACTCGGCCTGCGCGACCGCGTCCAGGCCGTGATCCGCTCCTACGAGTCCGGTCTCATCCTTCCCGGAGAGTGAGTCCCTCCCGCATGGCTCTCGGCGACGCCCGTCCCCATGTCCTCCGGCGCGTGAGAGCCGGCCGGAGGATTCGGCCGTCGCGCCGACTCCGCGGCGGTCGCGATCAGACGGACGGCGTGCGCGCGGCTGGGCCCCGGTCCGCGGTGCCCGGCATCCGGCGGAGCAGACTCCCCTGCGCGTGCGTGATGCCCCTGACGACCCAGGGAGTCGCGAAGACGATCGCCACCGGAAGCACCAGCAGGGCATAAAGCGTTCTTCGCCATGTGTCGGCCGTGAACGGCATCCGCCACCAGGAAACCCTCGGCGATTTCGAGGGCAGGCGGGGATATAAGGAGTCCGGATCAATGGCGGACACGTCATCTCCTTCGCCCCGATCACCGATTCGGCCCGGCACCGCCCACGACGCAAGGTCCGACAAGTCGCGCAGCGCCTTTGAACGACGTTCTTTTGAATCCATGTCCTTTCATCGGCGCGTGGCGGATTCGTTCGAATCGCTTCGCACCGGCGTCCGCCGCCCGGATTTCATGACGACGGTCATGCCCTTACGCCCCCCACACCGGCGGTGAGGTGGGCGGGGGCCACCGGTAACATTCCGCTCGCCTGGCCGATCCGGAACCGGTCCACAAGCAAGGAGCGCCTCGTGCGAGACATCACCGTGTTCAGCGGTAGTGCCCACCCCGAACTGGCCGCCGAAATCTGCTCTCACCTCGAAACGCCGCTCCATCCGGTCCGGGTCAAGCGTTTCGCGAACGACTGCCTGGAGGTGCAGCTACAGGCCAACTGCCGGGAACGGGACGTGTTTCTCATCCAGCCCCTTGTTCCGCCGGTTCAGGAGAACCTCGTCGAGCTGCTCCTCATGCTGGACGCCGCCAGGGGGGCCTCGGCGGCCAGGACGACCGTGGTGATGCCCCACTACGCCTACGCCCGATCGGACAAGAAGGACGCCCCGCGCATCTCCATCGGGGGGCGCCTGGTCGCCGATCTCCTGGTGGCCGCCGGAGCCGGCCGGGTGCTGACCATGACCCTGCACTCGCCCCAGGTGCACGGTTTCTTCAGCGTCCCGGTCGACCATCTGCACGCCCTGCGCGAGCTGGCCTCGCACTTCCGTCAGTACGACCTCTCCAATACCGTCATCGTCTCCCCCGACCTGGGAAACGCCAAGGAGGCCGCGGCCTTCGCCCGCCTCCTGGGAGTCGACGTCGCCATGGGCGCCAAGCAGCGGCTCAGCGACGACCGCGTCACCATCAGCTCGATCATCGGTGACGTCGCGGGCAAGGACGTCATCGTCCTGGACGACGAGATCGCCAAGGGCACGACGGTCATCGAGCTTCTCGACCGCCTCCGCGAACGCAAGGTCAACTCGGTACGCATCGCCTGCACCCATGGCCTCTTCACCGACGGAGCCATCGATCGCCTCGGTGACCAGCCCGATGTCGAGGAGATCGTCTGCACCAATACGGTGCCCCTGCCCGAGGCCAAGCCCGGCTCCAAGCTTCGCATCCTGTCGATCGCCCCCGCGCTGGCCGAGGCCATGCGCCGCATCCACGACGGCGAATCGGTCAGTGCTCTGTTTGACACCCCCTGACCCATGCGGACGGGTCATAATACAAGTCTGATTACTCCATTAAAGGACGGCATAAATGGAAACGGAACAGGCACCGGCAGGGATCGATCCGACCGTTCCAAGCGTTGCCCGCATCTATGACTACCTTCTCGGCGGTAAGGACAATTTCGCCTCCGATCGGGCGGCGGCCGACAAGCTCATCGAGCTCACGCCGAATGTCAGGGAGGGCGTCCAGGCCAATCGGCGTTTCCTCAGCCGTGCCGTGAACCTGCTGGTGGAGGCGGGAGTCCGCCAGTTCCTCGACATCGGCGCCGGCCTGCCCACCCAGGAGAACGTGCATCAGGTGGCCCTGCGCGTGGCACCCGACGCCCGTGTCGTCTACGTCGACAACGACCCGATCGTGCTCACCCACGGACGCGCCCTTCTCGCGGACAACGGGCAGACCATCGTCGTGGACGGCGACCTGAGAGATCCCAAGGCCATCCTCGATGACCCGCGGATCCGCGAGCACATCGACTTCGACCAGCCGGTGGGCCTGCTCATGCTCGCCGTGCTGCACTTCATCCCCTCCGACGACGTCGCCCAGAGCGTCGTCACGACCCTGCGGGACCATCTGGCTCCCGGCAGCGGCATGGTGATCAGCCACCTCTCCTTCGGAGACCTCGACGAGGACAAGCTGCGCGAGGGCCGCGAGCTCTACACCCGTACGTCCGCGGGTTCCGCGACGCCCCGTCCCCGGGCGGAGATCCTGCGCTTCTTCGACGGATTCGAGCTCGTGGAGCCCGGCCTGGTGCCCACCGAGGACTGGCGTCCGGAGACGGACCTGCCCGCCCTTCCCCGGCTCCCCGGCGTCAACGGATACAGCGGCGTGGGTCTGCTCCGTTAGACGTCCGTGGTGGCGGGCCTTCCCCACAGGCGGCGCAGGAAGGCGGTGGTGGCCTCGGCCGCCTGGGTGACGTGGGGTTCCACGTCGTACAGATCGATGTGCCGGTCGCAGTCCAGCCAGACGATCTCCTTGTCCCCGCCGGTGTTCTCGTACAACTCCGCGGCGAGGTCCGGCGAGCAGTAGGCGTCGGCCTTCCCGTGGACGACGAGAAGGGGCGTGTCGGCGAGCAGCGGCGCGGCGCCGAGCGCGTCGAAGGTCATCAACGAGTGGAGCGATCCTCTCGTCACCCGGCTCTCCCAGTGTGACGAGGCGGATCGGGCCGTGCCGTAGTAGGCGTACGGCTCGTCACCCCCCATCGCGGCCTCGCCTCCGGACGGGGCCACCACCGGCAGATACTCGTCGTAGCGGTCCAGGAACGATGCGAGTGCCGCCCGGTAGGGACCGTGTCCCATCTGCCGGGCGAACCACGCCGGGCTGTTGTAGGCGCCGGCGATGCCCGCCACGGCCTTCACCCTGGGGTCCTCCGCGGCCGCGCGCACCGCGTATCCACCCCCCAGGCACACCCCGACCAGGCCGATCCGGTCCGGGTCGACCTCATCCCGCGCCGCCAGCATGCCGACCGCCGCCCGCAGGTCGGCCAGCTTGCCCTGGCTGTCCTCGTGTCCCCGCCGGCCCCCGCTCTCCCCGAAGCCGCGGTGGTCGAGGGCGAGGGTGGCGAAGCCGTCCCGGGCGAGCCGGTCGGCGTACACCCCGGCGACCTGGTCCTTGACGCCGGTGAACGGCCCGGTGAGGGCGACGGCGGGCACGGGCCCGCCGGCCTCGGGAAGCCGGAGCGTGCCGACCAGCTCGACGCCCTCGCTGACGAATCTGACCTTCTCCTCGCGGATGCCTCCGCGCCCACGGTCGTCCATGTCCTCATCCTTCACGTGTTCGGTCGGGTGTTCAGGCGGGCACGGCCCGCGCGGCCAGTTCCGTGGCCACGGCATCGGCGCCCAGGCCGATCAGCCAGGCCAGTGGCGCGTCCGGCAGGAAGCGGGTCATCACGTCGGTCAGTTCCCGCTTCTGCGGGTCGGTGAGGGTGGCGGCGCCCCCGGCGATCCTCCGCACCGCCTCCCGGTACATCAGCAGATACCGTCGCTGCTCATCCAGCAGTGCGCGCCCCCGCGGCGCACCGTGGCCGGGATACAGCCGCACGCCGTTCAACTCTCCGGTCAACCGGTCCAGCGCGTCCAGCCACCGGCCGGTGTGCCCGTCGGCGGTGTAGGAATGCACGCCGTCGAAGGCGAGGTCACCGATGAAGGCCTCCCGCCGCGAACCCGCGTGGACGAGAAGGTAGGAGTCGGCGTGGCTCTCCGCCGCGCCGAGACCGTGCACCTCGACGCGCAGCCCGCCGACCTCCACGACCTCTCCGGACGCCAGGGGGTGGTCGGGAACCCGATACCGGTCGGGCCACTCGTCGCCGTAAAGCGGCTGCCACTGCTCCCGCTTCGGCAGCGCGATCTCACCGATCGTCTCCGCGACGGCGGCCGTGGCGTAGACCGGCACGTCATCGCCCGCCACGTAGGGCAGGCCGTTGAAATGATCGGGGTGGGCGTGGGTCACGAACGCCGCCAGCAGCGGCTTTCGCAGCGCGGCCAGCCGTGCGGCCAACGCCCGCGCGTCCGACACGAGCAGGTTGGCGTCCACGAGGACGACCCCGTCCTCGCACTCCAGCAGATAGCTGTTGGCGAAGATGCCCGGCTCGGCGGCGGTGTAGGGGTGAACTCTGAGATCGGTCATGGTGGGGGGACCCCTTCGGCGCGTATCGTTGATCTCGACGCTAGGCGGGGCCGGATTCACTGACCAGAAGGCACCTTTCGGTGCCCATGCCCGGCCGGCGGCCGGGGCGACGAGGAGGTCTGATGGCGCTGGTGATCCCGGACGTGCTGGAGGAGAGCTGCTCGACCCGGCAGGCTCTCGAACGGCTGGCCGCGAAGTGGCGGGTGCTCGTGATCTACGCGCTTCTGGCCGGCCCGCAACGGCACGCCGAGCTGCGCCGCCGGTTGCCCGACATCACGCAGAAGGTGCTGACCGAGACGCTGCGCGGGATGGAGTCCGACGGGCTGGTCGAGCGGCGGGTCCTGAAGGAGACCGCACCGCAGCACGTCGAGTACTCCCTGACCGCCCTGGGAAAGACCCTGCAGGAACCGCTGGCCGCGATCTGCGACTGGGCTGCGGCACAGGCCGCCTCCCGCTGACCCCGGTGCTCTTCGCGCGAAACGTCCCGGCCCCGGGCTCTCCGCCTTTCCCGTTCCGGCCCGCGGCGGGTGCCGGAGGGGAGGGCGGACGCACGGCCGGACGACCTCCGCGCGTCGAGTCACGGCCGTACGGCCAAAAGACCGAAAGATCCGCGCCAATAATCCCGCAACGCCGCAAAAATCCCATTCACCCGGCCGGGAGCACCGCCTAGGCTTTGTACGGAACGACACTCCGCGAGCGCGTCACGCGACGGCCGGTGACGGCCGCCGGGACGCTCCAGCCGGATGGCGCGGGGACGGGGAAGCCCGGCCTGGCAGGTCGATCGCATCGAACCTCACCGTTTGATCCGTTGCCATGTGACGAAATACACCGACAAGCACCCCAAACGATTGATCTATGGAGTATTAAGTGCAAATAGGCGTGAACGTCCCCAACTTCGGTCCGGGCACCAATCCGGACACGCTAGAGCGGTGGGCGCTGGTCGCCGAGGGGCTCGGCTTCGACCTGCTCATGGTGTCCGACCACGTGACGGTGACTCCCGACGTCGCCACGCAGTATCCGGCGCCGTTCTACGAGCCGTTCACCACGCTCGCGTGGCTGGCGGGCATCACGAAGCGGATCCGGATCGGCACCACGGTCCTGATCATGCCGTACCGGCATCCGCTGCTGACCGCCCGCATGGCGGCGAACCTCCACCTGCTCAGCGGGGGAAGGTTCGTCCTCGGCGTCGGCGTGGGATGGGCGCGGCAGGAGTTCGAGGCACTGGGACTGCCGTTCCAGCGACGCGGCGCGATGACCGACGACTACCTCGCGGCGGTGCGCGCCCACTGGAACCAGGACGTCGCCGAGCATCACGGGCCGTTCGCCGACTTCACCGACGTCCACACGACGCCCCGGCCGTCCGGGCTGCCGATCTGGATCGGCGGCAACAGCGGCGCGGCCATGCGCCGCGCGATCCGGTACGGCGACGCCTGGCATCCCATCAGCTTCACCATGCCCTGGTTCCGGGAGGCACTGACCCGCCTGCGGGCCGAAGGGCAGGTCGCCCTCGCCCCGCGGATAAAGCTGCGCATCACCGACACGCCTCTCACCGCCGAGGACCGGCCGGCGGGCGAGGGCACGCTCGATCAGGTCCGTGCCGACCTGCGGGAGCTGCGGGACCTCGGCGCCGAGAGCGTCGTCCTGGACCCGTTCGGCGGCGACCCCGAGGAGACCTTCCACCCCGAGCGTCACTGGAGCGATCTGGCCACCGTCGCCGCCGCCCTGAAGGAGTAGGGCGTCACACGCCGGCGGCCTCGGCGAGGTCGCCGGAGATGTCCGGGCTCACGACGCGCCCGGTCCGGTCGATACGCCGGAACGTCATCGATAACGGAAGCCGTCGAGGAAGCGCCGGAAAACCCCGCCGATCCGGGGCAGGGGCGGGGCCGGAGGCGGCGCCACCGAGCGTTGCCGGGCGATGGGCCGGTCGTAGTCGGTCCGCACGATGGCGTCGAGAGCCTGCTGCTCGTCGAAGTCCTCGGACCCTTCGATGACGGGCACGAAACCGACCAGCATGCCGTTCCGCATCACCTGGGCTTCGAGGCCCGCCGTGCCGTCGGTGTCCCATTCCGCCTCACGCCCGTCGGGCAGTGACACGCGTATCCCGAACTGATACACGCCGACCCTCGCCAGCTGGGCGTTCACACCACGCTCGCGCAACGCGTCAACGATCCGTCGTGCCCGGTTCTCTTCCACCTCTCCCAAGATAGCTCCGCCGGAGCACATCCGCTTTCATGATCATGACCGAACGCGGCCGACGCCGATCACCAAGCCGCTGACACCTTCCACTTCGAACCTTCTGCGATGTAACACATTCGAAATGTAGGCATAACGCCCGTAATGCACCCTTCTGTGTGATCATCCCTGTGTGATCATCGTTTTCTCGGGCTCCGCCTCCGAGATTGGGACCCACCTAAGGACGTGCGCGTCATGAATCGTTCTGGTTTCCGACCTGGATTACGCCGTCTAACCTCTCGCACCAGCGTGTACGCCACCTCGCTCGCCACCGCCATGGCTCTGGGCACGGTGGTGCTGACCTCTCCGACCGAAGCGGCGACCGGCAACAAGCCTCCGTTCTCCATCGACCTGGAGACGGCGACGGTCACGCAGCTGCAACAGGCCATGAGTTCGAGGAAGATCACCTCCGAGTGGCTCGTCAACGCCTACATCGAACGTATCCGGGCGCTCAATACCCACGGCCCCGGCCTGAACGCCGTCCGGGTGCTCAACGACGACGCTTTGAACGAGGCCAGACAGGCCGACAAGGACCGCAGCAGGGGCAGGGTCCGCGGCCCGATGCACGGCATTCCCGTGCTGGTGAAGGACAACACCGACATCAAGAAGTTGCCGACGACCGCGGGCGCGCAGGCATTGGCCGACTCCTATCCCGCGGACGACGCCTTCCTCGTCAAGCGACTGCGGGCCGCGGGAGCGGTCATCCTCGGCAAGACGAACCTGACCGAGTTCGCGAACTTCACCACGGCGGGGATGCCGTCCGGATACAGCGGGCTCGCCGGACAGGTCCTCAACCCCTATGACGTCAGCCAGACCCCGAGCGGATCGAGTTCGGGCTCCGGCGCGGCGGCGGCCGCCTCCCTCGCCGCGGTGACCATCGGCACCGAGACCTCGGGCTCGATCCTCAGCCCGTCGGTGGCCAACTCGCTCGTCGGCGTGAAGCCGACCGTCGGGCTGGTCAGCCGGACCGGAATCATCCCGATCGCCGCGAGCCAGGACACGGCCGGACCGATGACCCGTTCCGTGTACGACGCGGCGGCGCTGCTGACCGCGATCACCGGCATCGACCCCGAGGACCCGGCGACCGCGACCAGCAAGGACGTCGTCGGCACCGACTACACGGCGGCGCTGTCGAAGGACGCGCTCAAGAACGTGCGGATCGGCGTCGTCGGCACGCCGACGGGGAACCAGGGCGCCGCCTTCACCAAGGCCGTCGATGTGCTGCGCGCCCAGGGCGCCACGGTCGCCCCGGCGACGGTGGACACGAGCGGGCTGCCCGCGAGCATCCTCAACTACGAGTTCAAGCGCGACCTGAACGCCTACTTCGCCCGGCTTCCCGCCCGCGCTCCCATGAAGACGCTGGACGACGTCGTGCGTTTCAACCTCGCCCACGCCGGCGAGGGATCGATGAAGTTCGGCCAGACCCTGCTGGAGACCTCGAACAACATCAATCTGGACGACCCCGCGACCAAGGCCGCCTACGAGGCCGACCGCGACAACGGCATCTCCGGTTCCCGCCAGCGCATCGACTCGGCCCTGCAGGCCGGCGACTTCGACGCGCTCGTGTTCGTCGGCCCCGGCTCGGCGGGCATCGGCGCGCGGGCGCAGTACCCCTCGGTCGCCGTGCCCATCGGGTACGACCCGGCCAACGGCCGGCCGTTCGGCATGACCTTCCTCGGCACGGCCTACACCGAGGCCAAGCTCCTCGCCTACGCCTACGCCTACGAGCAGGCCTCACACGAGTGGCGCCCGCCGTCGGTGATCAACCCGTCCCTGTTCCGCTGCGCCCAGCCCGGCAAGCAGCCGCGAGACTGCGCGCCCTGACCCTGTGATCCCTGATCCCGCCTCGCACCCACCTTTTCCGGGTGGGCGCGAGGCGGGATCCGCCGTTTCCATATCGGTACGGCGGGCCGGTACGAAATTACTCACCAGTAACTAAGTAGCCGCGCTCATGACCCGAGGACAAATCGTCCCGACGATGGGGTACATGACACGACAGGTGAAATCCACTACGACGACTGCTTTCTACGTTCAAGCCGTCATCTCGTTCGGGCTGGCCGTGACGGCTCTCACGATCGGCATCACCTATCTCCCGGTGAACGCCTGGGTCCGATCCTTCATGGGGCTCGGGCTGCTCTACGTGGTGACGTCGACGTTCACGCTCGCCAAATGCGTCCGCGACCGGAACGAGGAGGCCACCGTCGTCAGCCGGGTCGACCAGGCCAGGCTGGACAAGCTGCTGGCCGAGCACGACCCCTTCAAAACCGACTGACCCCGGGCTCGCGGGAGGCCGCCCCTCCGTCAGGCGTCCGCGGGGAGTCCCCACGCGCCCGCTCGAACCGAGGCCGGACGGAGCCGACCTGCCGTCACGGCGGAGCACGATGCACGTTTAACCGTCCCCAGGATGGGATGAAATCTCCCAGGTACACTGTAATTCCTCACCGTCCCGGGCTGCCGAATCTGCATACCCGGCAGGACGGAGGGAACGCCCGCCCTGTGAATCGCGGGTCTAAGGAGACTTCCATGCCACCCGAGGGTGTTAACACGCTCTCCATCTCGTCCGGCGTGCACGGGACCGCCCTCGTTATCCGGGCGATCGGAGAGCTCGACTACGACTTCGCACCGATCTTCCGGAGGAGGATCACCCAGATCTGGAGCATGAGCGCCGGCGACCCGTCACCGCTCTCGTCCGAGCTTCTGACTCCGCCCTCCGGCGCGTCACCGCTCTCGCCCCCGCCCGAGACCCCCTCACCGCTCTCGTCCGGGATCTCGTCACCGCTCTCCCCCGCGACCCCCTCACCGCTCTCCCCGGAAAGCCCGTCACCGCTTTCCCCCGCGACGCCGTCACCGCTCTCCCCGGAGACCCCCTCACCGCTCTCCCCGGAAAGCCCGTCACCGTTTTCCCCCGCGACTCCCTCACCGCTCTCCCCGGAAAGCCCGTCACCGCTCTCCCCCGAACCCCCGGTGACACCGGCTCCCCTCTCAGCGGGGCCCGCGCCCCCGCTTGAGGCGCCGTCCGGCATGCCGATCCAGGCCGGGACCGTGCCGTGGCTGATCCTCGATCTGACGGAACTCACCTTCTGCGACTCCACCGGAATCGCGGAACTGCTGTGGATCCTGCACAGGAGCCAGGAGACGGGGACTCGCCTGGTTCTGGCCGGGGCAAGCCGGACGCTGCGCCACATGCTGACCACCACCGGGCTGCTGCCCTACTTCACCATGTCCGCCTCCGTGGAGGCCGCCCTGGAAGAGGGAGAGATCCAGGCCTCCTGAGGGAGGAGCTCCGGGGCGGCTGAGAACTACCGGGGAGCGGGCGGACAGCGGTACCGCTCTCCGGCGTGGAACGAGCTCTCGATCAGGGATCAGTGCCGTCGGAGCCTCCACAAGGCTCGCATATCGGGTCACCGCCACCGCGGAAAATCTTCCTCGAAGAAGTCGTGAGACGTATGTCGCCAAAAAGCACTCGTTGGCATGACAAGTGCGTCAATATCTTCTTACTGGGAAAATCCACTAGCCCTTGAAAGTGGGGTCCCGATGCGAAAGATACCGCCTCGGATGACCGCGGAGTCCCTGCCCGAAAGGCTGGACGAGCTGCCCGTCGAACCCAGGGAATTCCTTGCCCTCGTCTCCGTGGACTTTACCGGGACATATCAGGTATACCTCGCGGCCAAGGACGAACGCATCAAAATGACCCGGCTCTCCATGAGCCTGCTCGGCGCCCCCTTCGCCGCCGCGATCGCGCTGGTCAGCGCGAAGGTGGTCAGCCCGGTCGCGCTGACCACCTGGGACGCCGTACCCGCGTATCTGTTCGCGACGGTCGCCGGGTTCGGGGTGCTCAACGTGCTGCCCTTCCTGCGGCTGATCGAGGCGGTCAACGCGCACATGAGGACCGCACGGGCCCTCAACAACTTCCGCCTGCTCTACGTCGTCCAGCTCAAGGATCACCTCTCAGCCCTCGGCTGGACCCCCAACCTGCCGGTTGACCCCCGATACCCGGAAACCTACGCGCCACTGGCCTGGCCGGGGATCAACGTGATGATGCTGGCCCTGGTCAACAGTTCCTACATCGCGATCGGCGTGCTCGGCCTGATCGGGGCCGAGCCCACCGCGGCCCTGATCCTGGTGGTCATCGGACTGCTCGCGCTGATCCACTATTTCGTCTACTACGTCCGCGCCAATGTCTCCCGGCAGCGCCGGCTCCCACACAATCCTTTCCATTTTCCCAACGTGGAGACCTGAATGCCCGACCTCCTCAGATTCGCGTCTTGTGGGGAGACGTGGATCTGGCTGATGCGACATGTGAAGGACAACGGCGGGCCCGCCGAGGACGACCGGGGCCCGATCATCGAAGCCTCGGCGGTGCTGTTCGAGATCACCGGGCTGACCTGGGACGATCCGGTCCTGAAATCCTACGGCGACGCGAGGAAGATCCCGCTGTACGCCAGCAAGTTCACCGAACGGACGATCGTGCCGCCGTTCAAGTACAGCTACGGCGGGCGGCTCCGCCAGGCTCTCGACGTCGACCAGCTCCGCTGGATCACCGATGTGCTCCGCGCCAAGCCGTACACCAAGAGTGGCTGGATCTCGCTCACCGTCCCCGGCGAGGCTCCCAACGCGGTTCCCTGCCTGACCGGTCTGGCCTTCCGGCTCCGCTCCGGACGGCTGGTCATGACCGCCGCCTTCCGCTCGCAGAACGCGTTCACCGCCTATCTGAACTACGTGCCACTGCGTAGTATCCAGAGCGAGGTCGCCGGTGACCTTGGAGTGAGCTGTGGGTCAATGAGGGTCTTCGTCGACGTTCCTCACATCTACGTCGCGGACGAGGCGATGGTCGAGAAGATCCTCCAGCTGTCGGAGCACGATGGGCTCGGCGAGGGAGAGTCGACACCAGGTCCTGCTCGTCGATCTCGACGGGACCGTGGTCGACTACGCCCAGACTGAGCGTCTGGCCCTCCACGAGATCCACCGCCGGTTCTTCCGTACCGGCCGGGCCGAGTTCCTGAGACAGTTTCACGCCGCCAACGAACCGCTCTGGGCCGCCTACCGCGAGCACCGGATCACCCTCTCCGAGCTGCGACTGGAACGCTGGGCGCGGATGGGCGCCCAGCCCCGGGTGGCCTCCGCGTTCGAAGACGCGCTGGGGCGCAACGTGACCCTCTTCTCCGAGGCCCGCGCCGCCCTGCGCCGGCTGTCACGGAGGTTCCGGCTGGCCCTGGTGACCGACGGCATCGCCCACGTCCAGCGGGCCAAGCTCAGCCGTACCCGGATCGGCGGGTTCTTCGAGCACGTGGTGATCGCGCCCGAGGTGGGGCTGCGCAAGCCCGACGGCGAGCTGCTCCACCACGCTCTGAACCTGCTGGAGGCCAAAGCGGACGACGCCCTGATGGTCGGCGACTCTCCGGTGAGCGACGGCGGCTGCGCTGAGGCCGCGGGCGTGGACTTCTGCTGGGTGAACCGCACCGGAGCGTCCCCCACCCCCGGCATCCCCGTTCACCGCACCGTCGCCGACCTCGGCACCGTCTAGAACCGTCGCCACGCGGTGAAGTCACCGCGCAGCGAAGCCACCGCGCTATGGAGTCACCGCACAGCGGAGCCGCGCCGTGGAGTCACCGCACCGTGGAGACGCCGCACGGTGCCTTCATGCGGTGACGACAACTTGCAGAGAGTTCTCTGCGGAGAACCCTATGCAGAGGACTCTCTGCAAGGTATCGTCATCGTCATGATCGATGACCCCCAAACCACTCCCGAAGATGCCAAACCAACCCGTCTCATCGATGCCCGCAGCCTGCGCGGGCTGGCGCACCCGCTGCGGGTGAGACTGCTCGAACTGCTGAAGCTCGACGGCCCCGCCACCTCCACAGGACTCTCCGAGCGGCTCGGCGAGAACACCGGAACCGTCAGCTGGCACCTGCGCCACCTCGCCGAACACGGCTTCATCGAGGAGGAGACCGGACGGGGCACCAAACGCGAGCGCTGGTGGCGGGTGGTGAATCAGCCGAGCGTGCTGAACACCGTCGATTTCCGCGACAACCCCGAGACCCAGGGCGCGCTCTCGGTCTACCTGCACGAGCTGGTGAACCAGCAGTTCAACCGGGTCATCAACTACATCGGCGAGGACTGGGCCGACGAATGGCGCAACGTCGGCACCCTCTCCGCCTGGAGCGACCTGCGGATGACCCCGGCCCAGCTCAAAGCGCTGAACGAGGAACTGACCGCCGTCGTCGAGCGCCATCTCCCGGCACCGGGCGCGGAGTCCGACCCGGACGCGGAGCCCGACCCGGACGCGCTGCCCATCATCGTGCAGCTCCAGTCGTTCCCGCGGAAGGAACGCGACACCAGATGAGCAACAGCACACGCGGTGGCCTGCTCCGTCGCCACCGCGATTTCCGGCTGCTCTGGTGCGGCGAGACAGCCGGCAAGTTCGGCGCCTCCGTCACGGGTGTGGCGATGCCGCTCGTCGCGGTCTCCACCCTGAACGCCGGCACCTTCGAGGTCAGCCTGCTGAGCGCCGCCTCGTGGCTGCCCTGGCTGATCATCGGTCTTCCCGTCGGCGTCTGGGTGGACAGGTTCCGCCGCAGGCCGATCATGCTCGCCTCGGCGGCCGTCTCCTTCCTGCTGTTCATCGGGGTCCCGATCTCCTCGTGGTACGGCCGGCTGAGCATCGGCCTGCTGCTGGCCGTCACGCTGCTGGCCGGCACGGCCGCCGTGTTCTTCCAGACCGCCTACAGCGCCTATCTCCCCAGCATTCTGGAGCCCGCCGACCAGTCCGAGGGCAACGCCAAGTTGCACGGGAGCGCGTCCGCCGCGCAGATCGCCGGACTCGGGGCCGGAGGTCTGATCGCGCAGGTGGCGGGCGCGGTGAACGGACTGTTCGCCAACGCCGCGACGTTTCTCGTGTCCCTGCTCTGCCTGTCGGGCATCCGGCACCGCGAACCCCCCGTCGCCAAGGTCGAGCGTCCCCCCAGGGCGCTGGTCAGAGAGGTCGGCGAAGGTCTGCGGCTGGTCGCCCGCGATCCCTGGTTCCGTACGCTGACGCTCTTCGGGGCCGCCTCCAACCTCGCGCTGATCGGCTATCAGTCGATCCTGGTGGTCTTCCTGGTCCGAGACGTCGGCCTCGATTCCGGCGCCGTCGGCGGACTGATCGCGGCCGCCAGCACCGGTGGCATCGCCGGGGCGTTCGCCGCCCGCCGGGTCGCCGCCCGGATCGGCACCGCCCGCGCGACGCTGTTCTTCGAACTGGGTCTCCCCGTGTTCGCCCTGCTCATCCCGCTCACCGTCGGCGGCGCGGGACTGCTTCTGTACGTCGTCGGCAGCTTCTGTGTCTCCGCCGGGGTGGTGGCCGGAAACGTCATCAAGTCAAGCTTCCAGCAGGCGTACTGCCCGCCCGCCCTGCTCGGGCGGCTCACCGCGAGCGCCGCGTTCCTCAACTACGGAACGATCCCGCTCGGCGCGCTGCTGGGCGGCGCCCTCGGCACCGCCCTCGGAGTCCGCCCGGCGATGTGGATCATGACGGCGGGGGTCCCGCTGGCCGCGCTGATCCTCTACTTCTCCCCGATCCGCCGGGTCCGGGACCTGCCGGCGTCCTCCATGGAGGAGACGCCCGAGCCCACGGTGGAGCCGGAGGATCAGTCCGGAATGCTCCTGACGCGCGTCGAGGCCGGGTCATAGAGGGGTTCGGCGGTGACCGTGGCCTCGGTCCACGCACCGGTGATCCCGACCTCGACGCGGTCGCCGGGCGCGGTCCCCGCCGGCAGGTAGGCGTAGGCGATCGAGCGGTCCACGCGATGGCCGTACCCGCCGCTGGTCACCCGCGAGGCCGGTCGGCCTCCGACCCTGACCGGCTCGCCGCCGAGGCACACCTGGCGGGGGTCGTCCAGGACGAGGCAGACCAGGCGCGAGGCCGGGGTGCCCGCGGCGGACGGGCTCGGGGAGGAGTGCCGGGTGGCCGCCTCGAGCGCGGCCCGGCCGAGGAAGTCCTTGTCCCCGGCCACCGCGAAGCCCAGGCCGCCCTCGTACGGGGTGGTCTCCGGGGTGACGTCCAGCCCCCAGACCCGGTAGCCCTTCTCCAGGCGCATCGAGTCGATCGCGCGATACCCGGCCGGTCGCATGCCGTACGGCGCGCCCGCCTCCATGAGCGTGTCCCACAGCGTCAGCCCGTACTCCGACGGGCAGTACAGCTCCCAGCCGAACTCGCCCACGAACGTCACCCGCTGGGCCAGCACGGGGACGTTTCCGACGCTGATCTCCCTGGCCCTCATGTAGCCGAAGGTCAGGTCGTCGCCGGAGACGGAGCCGAGGATGTCGAGCGCCCTCGGGCCCCAGAGGCAGTAGCAGGCGTGGGCCGAGGTGACGTCCCGGACGTCGAGGCCGTGGCCGCGGAGCCAGGCGGCGTCGTGGACGCCGAAGGCGGTGCCGGTGACCAGGCGGAAGCGGTCCTCGGCCAGGCGGGTGACGGTCAGGTCGGCCTCGATGCCGCCGCGCTCGTTCAGGAGCTGGGTGTAGACGATCGAGCCGACGGGCCTGTCGAGCTGCCCGGCGCACACCCGCTGCAACCCCGCCAGGGCAGTGGGTCCCGACACCTCCAGCTTCGAGAACGACGTCTGGTCGAACAGTCCGGCCGCGTCCCGCGTGGCCAGGCACTCCTGCCGGACCGCCGAGGACCAGACCCTGCCCGCCCACCCCTCCGGACGCGCGTCCTGCGACGGGCCCGCCTCCTGTGACGGGCCTGACTCCTGCGGCGGACCCGCCTCCGGTGAGGGACTCGCGTTGGACTCGAACCAGTTGACCCGCTCCCAGCCCGACTTCTCGCCGAAGACCGCGCCCAGTTCCGCGTGCCGTACCCACGCCGGGGAGCGGCGCAGCGGCCGGGCCGCGGTGCGTTCCTCGCCGGGGTAGACGATGTCGTAGTACTTCGAGTAGGAGTCCAGCGCCTTGGCCCGCGCCCACGAGGCGGAGCGGGCGTGGCCGCCGAACCGGCGCAGGTCCATGCCGAACACGTCGTACTCGGGCGAGCCGTCCACGATCCACTCGGCCATGACCTTGCCGACGCCGCCCGCCGCCGCCAGCCCGTGGACGCAGAACCCCGCCGCCGCCCACAGGCCGCGGACCGTGGTCTCGCCCAGCAGGAACTCTCCGTCCGGGGTGAACGCCTCCGGCCCGTGGACGACCTTCGCGATCGGGGCCGCGCCCAGCGAGGGGACTCGCCGCGCCGCAGACTCCCACGATTCTTGAAATTTCGGCATATCAGCGGGGAACAGCGTCCGGGGCTCCTCCAGCGGGCGAGCCGTGTCCCAGATCTCCGGTGTCCTGATATATCCCCCGACCAGGATCCCGCCGCCTTCCTCCCGGAAATAGACGATGTTGTCCGGATCCCGGACCGTGGGCGTCGACGCGGGAACGCCGAACGACTCGGTGACGACATACTGGTGTTTGATCGGCACGACCGGGATGTCCACCCCGGCCAGCCTCCCGACCCGCCCGCTGGCGGCCCCCGCCGCGATGACCACGGTCCCGGCCCGGACCGACCACTCCTCGGCCCCCGACGCGAGGCGCACCCCGGAGATCTCGCCGCCCGCGACGTCGAGCCCCACCACGCGGGTCCCGGTGAAGATCCGCACGCCCAGCGTCGACGCCCCGGCCGCCAGCGCCCTGGCCAGCAGCGCCGGATCGAGCCAGCCGTCACCGGGGAGCCAGAGCGCGGCGCGCACGTCGCCGACGTCGAGCAGCGGGAGCATCTCCCCCGCCTCCGCCCCGGAGAGCACCTCCAGTCCGAGGCCGTAGGTCTCCCCGGCCCCGGCCAGCCGCAGCGACTCCTCCACCCGTTCGGGCGTGGTCGCCAGGCGCAGCCCGCCGACCCCGTGCCAGCCGGGATCCAATCCGGTCAGCTCGGCGAGCTCGGGATAGAGCCCGGCCGAATACATAATCATCTTGGTCTGGGTGACGGTCGAGCGGAGTTGTCCCACGAACCCGGCCGAGTGCCAGGTGGTCCCCTCGGTGAGCTCGTGCTGCTCGACCATGATCACTTCGGTCCAGCCGAGCCTCGCCAGATGATAGGCCACGCTGCACCCGGCCACCCCGCCGCCGATCACGACGGCGCGCGCGGAGTCGGGAAGTTTCAAGGTCTGCAACCCCTCTGTAACAACCTGTACTCAGAATCTGATCAATGGTACGAAGGTAGGCCAAAGGAGTGCTGTATGCCAGATGCTCTCGCTGCCATCCGAAAATGGGCCGGACAGCCCATAACCGAGACACCGATCAAAGGTGGGCTCAGCCACCGGATCGCCCGGCTGGACGCGGCCGACGGACAGCGATGGCTGCTGCGAGTGCTCGATCCGCGGGTCTCCGAAGCGGGCCTCGGCATCCCCCTCGACCAGGAGATCTCCAACACGTTGCGCGCGGCCGACGCGGGGGTCGGCCCGGGGGTGCTGCACCGGATGCCCGGCGCCCTGCTGCTGGAGTATCTCGACGGGACCACGCTGAACGCGCACGCGGTGCGGACGCTCACCGGTCCCATCGCGGCCGCCTGCCGCCGCCTTCACGCCGGTCCCCGGTTCGTCAACGACTTCTCCATCTTCCGCAAGCTCGACCAGTTCCTCGACCTCTGCCATACCCACGGGCTCCCGACGCCCGAGGGTTACGAGGACCTGCTGCCGGTGGTGGCCGAGATCGAGCGCGCGCTGGCCGCCGATCCGCTCCCCTCGGTGCCGTGCCACAACGACCTGCTGCCGGAGAACTTCATCCGGTGCGGCACCGAGATCAGGATCGTCGACTACCAGCTCTCGGGGAACAACGACCCGTCCTTCGAGCTGGGTGACATCGCCGCCGAGGCGGACTACGACCCGGACCTGACCCTGCGCCTGGCCCGCGCCTACTTCGGCCGGGACGAGCGGCGGCTGACCTCCAGGGTCCGGCTCAACCTCATCATGTCCAACCTGACCTGGACCCTCTGGTTCGCCGTGCACCACGGGCTGCTGAGGGAGCAGGCGGCCGACGCCGACTTCGACTACGACGCCGAGGCGGCCGACAAGTTCGAGCAGGCCGTACGGGATCTGGACGACCCGGAGTTCGGGCTGCTCATCGATGACGTCCGAGGTTCGCGCCCCGGATCTTCACCCCCCGCACCACCAAGGAGGCTTGAGTGACCAAGCCAACACCGGTCGACGACGACACCAGACGACTCGCCGAACTCGGTTACAAGCAGGAGCTCTCCAGAACCTGGAGCGGCTTCTCCAACTTCGCCATCTCCTTCTCGATCATCTCCATCCTGGCCGGGTGCTTCACCACCTTCGGCCAGGCCTGGAACAACGGCGGTCCCGTCGCCATCTCGTGGGGCTGGCCGCTGATCTCGATCTTCATTTTGATCATCGGTCTGTGCATGTCGGAGCTGGTGTCGGCCTATCCGACCGCCGGCGGCATCTACTGGTGGGCCGCCAAGATGGGCAGGCCGATCCACGGCTGGTTCACCGGGTGGTTCAACCTCATCGGCCTGATCGCGGTGACGGCCTCGGTCGACTACGGCTGCGCGACCTTCCTGAACATCACCCTCAACCGGTTCTTCCCCGGCTGGGACCCCACCCTGACCAACGCGTTCATCCTGTTCGCGGTCATCCTCGTGCTGCACGGCCTGATCAACGTCTTTTCCCACCGGCTGATCGCGACGCTGCAGAACGTCTCGGTGTGGTGGCACGTGTTCGGCGCCGCGGTGGTCGTGCTGATCCTGGTCTTCGGCCCCGACTCGCACCAGTCGATGTCGTTCGTCTTCACCGAGACGATCAACAACTCCGGCTTCTCCGACTCGTCCTACTGGTTCTACGTGCTGCCGCTCGGCTTCCTGCTGACCCAGTACACGATCACCGGGTTCGACGCGTGCGCGCACGTGTCGGAGGAGACCCAGGGCGCCTCCACCGCCGCCGCCCGGGGACTGTGGCAGTCGATCTTCTACTCGGCGATCGGCGGCTGGGTCCTGCTGCTGGCCTTCCTGTTCGCCGCCACCGACGTGAACGCGGTCAACGACGCGGGCGGCTTCGTCGGCGCCATCTTCGACAGCGCGCTCCCCGGCAACCTGGCCACGGCGATCTTCGCGATCTCCACCATCGGCCAGTTCTTCTGCGGGATGAGCTGCGTGACCTCGATGTCCCGGATGACCTACGCGTTCTCCCGGGACGGCGCGATCCCCGGCTGGCGCCTGTGGTCGAGGGTGGACGCCAACCGGACCCCCGTCAACGCGATCGTCTTCGGCTGCACGGCCGCGCTGATCCTCACCCTGCCCGCGTTGTACGAGGCCCCCGGCGGCTTGCCGCTGGCCTTCTACGCGGTCGTGTCGGTGGCGGTCATCGGCCTCTACATCGCCTTCGCGATCCCGATCTGGCTCCGGCTGCGGATGGGCGACCGGTTCCAGCCGGGTCCCTGGACGCTGGGGGCGAAGTACAAGGTCATGTGCTGGATCGCCATCGTCGAGATCGCCGTCGTCTCCGTCTACTTCATCATGCCGCTGGTCCCGGCCGCCGTGCCGTTCAGCGCCGACTTCACCTGGACCGCGGTCAACTACGCGCCGATCGTGGTCGGCGTGATGGTGCTGGCCGTGGGCCTGTGGTGGGCGCTGTCGGCCAGGCACTGGTTCACCGGCCCGCGCCGTACGGTCGACGCGGCCGACGCGGCCGACTCGGCCGGCCCCGCGGACCAGGCCGGAATGGAGACGATCGGCTGAGCGGCTCCGGCCACGACGTGACCGGCCCGCTCCCCGAGAGCGGTCAGCTCGCCTCGAAGGCTCCCGCCACCGCCGCCCGGACCCGGTCCATGGTGGCGGCGGCGGGGGCCTCCCTCCCCATGGAGGTCATGTCGACGTCGGGCATGCCGCAGGCCACCGCCCAGTCCCACGGGGTCAGGTCGCCGTCGACGTTGAGGGCGAACCCGTGGCTGGTCACGCTGCGGCTCTGCCGCATGCCGATCGAGGCGATCTTCCGGCCCGTCTCCTTCGTCCACACTCCGGTGAGCAGCTCGGAGCCGGGCGGGGTGTCGCGGCGCTCGGCCGGGACGCCCAGCCCGTCGAGCGCTTCGACGAGCCTGAGCTCGACCTCGCGGACGTAGTCGACGATCCCCTCGTCCTCGCCGAGCTTGACGATCAGATACCCGACCAGCTGGCCGGGGCCGTGGTAGGTGAGCTGACCGCCGCGGCCCGTGCTCAGGACGGGGATGCCGTGGGAGGGGTCGGGCAGGTGCTGCTCCAGCGTGCGCCTGCCGACCGTGTAGACCTGTGGGTGGCTGAGCAGCCAGAGCGTGTCGGGTCGCTCGTCACGCTGCCGCAGGCCGACCAGGTCGGCCATCCGCTCCATGGCCTTCTCGTAGTCGACCAGGTCGTCCTGGATCAGGGACAGGGGTCGTTGCCTCATGCCCACCAGCTTATTTTCAGTACTGGGCTGCGGGCGCCTTGGGCATGAAGATCCACAACAGGACGTAGGCGACCCAGAGCGGACCCGGGATGAGCGAGAACAGCAGCCACAGCACCCGGACAATCGTGGGCGGAATGCCGATGCTGTCCGCGATCCCGCCGCAGACGCCGGCGATTATCTTGTGGTTTCTGGAACGGTGCATGTTTCCTCCCCGAATCGATGTTCTTCATCCCGTCCAACGTATGGCGGAGAGGCTCCCGTTCCCTCGGCATCCCTGAGAAAACCCTGACAGGGTCGGGGCCGTGGCCATTTCCTGACACTTGGTGCGAGGACATCTATACGGAGGCGGGTGCTACCTGTACGTTCCGCTTTGTACCTGTAGGGATTTCTCCCTGCGTTCCACCCCAAGGAGCGTTATGCGCCTGAATTTACGACGCAGCATGGTTCGGACCGCCGCCCTGGTCACAGCCATCGCACTCCCCCTCGCCTTCACCCCACCGGCGAGCGCGTCCAGCATCGATGTCTCCGACGTTCTGGCCAACGTCTTCGCCACGCAGATCAAGGGCTCGAACGTCAAGAAGCACCTGGACCGCTTCCAGGAGATCGCGAACGCCAACGGCGGCAACCGCGCGGCGGGCACGCCCGGCCATGAGGCCTCCCTCGCCTACGTGCAGGACAAGCTCCGCAAGGCGGGGTACAAGACCTCCACGACCAACGTCGAGTTCCCGCTCGGCTGGGAGGAGCTCAGCCCCTCGGTGCTGCAGCAGACGGCCCCCGAGGCGAAGACCTACGCCAACCCGGCCGACTACGTGACCGTGGTCTCCTCCGGCGCGGGCGACGTCACCGCGCAGGTCCAGGGCGTCGACCTGATCCTCCCGCCGCCGCCGGTCTCCAGCTCCACCTCGGGCTGCGAGACCGCCGACTTCGCCGGGTTCGTCCCGGGCCGGATCGCACTGCTCCAGCGCGGCACCTGCCCGTTCGTGGACAAGGCCACCAACGCCAAGGCGGCCGGCGCGTCCGGAGTGATCTTCTTCAACGAGGGTCAGCCGGGCCGTACCGACCCGCTCCTCTTCGACATCGTCGAGTGGCGCTTCGGCTTCCCGATCGTGATGGCGAGCACCGCCGTCGGCCAGGACCTGGCCGACAGCCCGAACACGACCGTGCGCCTGAAGGTGGACGCCAAGACCACGATCGGCCAGAGCAAGAACCTCATCGCCGAATCCCGGTGGGGCAGGTCCGACTCGGTCGTCATGGCCGGCGCCCACCTGGACGGCGTGCACGAGGGCGCCGGCATCAACGACAACGCCTCGGGCAGCGGCGCCATCCTGGAGACCGCGCTCAAGCTGGCCAAGGTGCCCACCAAGAACAGGCTGCGCTTCGCCTGGTGGACCGCCGAGGAGCTGGGGCTGCTCGGCTCCGACCAGTACGTCGCGGGTCTCTCCGCCGCCGAGCGGAACAAGATCCGGGTCTACCTGAACTTCGACATGATCGCCTCGTCCAACGACGTCAGCTTCATCTACGACGGTGACGACTCCGACGCCGAGGGCGCGGGCCCCGGCCCGGTGGGCTCCGCCCAGATCGAGAAGCGCTTCGAGCGGTTCTACAGCCAGCGCCGCCTGCCGTCCAAGGGCACCGACTTCACCGGCCGCTCCGACTACGGCGCCTTCATCGCGAACGGCATCCCGGCGGGCGGGCTCTTCACCGGCGCCGAGGGCGTCAAGACCGCCGAGGAGGCCGCCGTCTTCGGCGGCACGGCGGGCATCGCCTACGACCCCTGCTACCACGCCGCGTGCGACGACATCAACAACATCAGCACCGCCGCTCTCGACCGCAACTCCAAGGCCGTCGGCTACGCCACCGCGTACTACGCCTACGACCTCTCCTCCATCCCCGCCCGCACCACGGCGGCCCTCTCCAAGGTCGCCGCGGCGCCCGCCTCGCGGGCACCCGAAGGCGCGGCCTTCTAAAAGCGCACCACCACGCTGTACGGCGCGCACCCCCGCCAGGGAGTGCGCGCCGCTCGGGGACCCCCCACCCTCCCGACCCGAGGAGCATGATGCGCAGTCCGTGGACCATTGGCATGGCAGTGATCCTGGCCATCCCACTGGCACTCACCGCACCGACAACGGCAGCGTCGGCCGCCGTCCCACCGGACATCTCCCTGACCGCCGTGAAAGCACACCTGACCCAGCTCCAGTCCATCGCCACCGCCAACGGCGGCAACCGCGCCCACGGCCGCCCGGGGTACCTCGCCTCGGTCAACTACGTCAGGGGCCTGCTGGACGGCGCCGGGTTCACCACCACCCTCCAGCCGTTCACCTACAGCGGCGCGACCGGCTACAACCTCATCGCCGACTGGCCGGGCGGTGACCCGAACGACGTCCTCATGGTCGGCGGGCACCTCGACAGCGTGACCGTGGGGCCGGGCATCAACGACAACGGCTCCGGCAGCGCCGCGATCCTGGAGACCGCGCTCGAGGTCTCCCGCCAGGCGCTGGCCCCGACCAAGCACCTCCGTTTCGCCTGGTGGGGAGCAGAGGAGCTGGGCCTGCGCGGCTCCCAGTACTACGTGAACAACCTCCCCGCCGCCGAGCGAGCCAGGATCAAGGGCTACCTCAACTTCGACATGGTCGGCTCGTCCAACCCCGGCTACTTCCTCTACGACGGCGACAACTCCGACGGCACCGGTTCGGGCCCCGGCCCGGCGGGCTCGGCGCAGCTGGAGGCGACGCTCCAGAGCTACTTCTCCTCGATCGGCGTGCCCACGCGGGGCACCGACTTCGACGGCCGTTCCGACTACGGGCCGTTCATCAGCGTCGGAATCCCGGCGGGCGGCACCTTCACCGGCGCGGAGGGCATCAAGTCCAGCGCTCAGGCCACCCTCTGGGGCGGTACGGCGGGGCAGGCGTTCGACCCCTGCTACCACCGGGCGTGTGACACCACGTCGAACGTCAACGACACCGCGCTCAACCGCAACGCCGACGCGATCGCCTACTCGGTGTGGACGATAGCCACGGGCACTCCGCCCACCCAGCCGACGACGGTCTACTCCGACACCTTCGAGACGGCGACCGGCTGGACGGTCAACCCGGGCGGCACCGACACCGCCACCCTCGGCGCGTGGGAACGCGGCGACCCCGCGGCGACCACCTCCAGCGGCGCCAAACAGCTCGGCACCACGGTCAGCGGCACGAACGACCTGGTCACCGGACGCCTGGCCGGCACGGCCGCCGGAGACTACGACCTCGACGGCGGCACCACCAGCGTCCGCTCACCCGCCATCACCCTGCCGACCGGCACGCTGAACCTGTCGTTCTCCTGGTATCTGGCACACGGCTCCAACGCCTCCAGCGCCGACTTCCTGCGGGTACGGGTCGTCGGCTCCACCACCACCCAGGTGTTCCAGCAACTCGGCGCGGCCTCCAACCGCAACGGCGCCTGGGCCACGGCCACCGCCAACCTCTCCGCCTTCGCCGGGCAGAGCGTCCGCATCCTGATCGAGGCCGGCGACGCCTCCGGCGCCTCCCTGGTCGAGGCCGGAATCGACGACGTCAAGATCACTCGGTAGCCGGGCACCAGGTGCGGCCCGCGTCCCCGAGAACGCGGGCCGCAAGCCCGGGCGGCCGGGCGCCGGCCGCACCCGATGACGACGTGCGACACGGCTCCCGCCTCCGTTCGCGAGGCGGGAGCCGTATCCGGGAGATCAGCGCGTGAAGTAGGAGGTGATCGTCCCGTCGGGGGCGACGGATCTCTTCACCTTCGACTCGGGCTCATCCCACCGCTGGACGGAGACCTCCCAGTTTCCCGGCTCGGACTTCAGCGTCCGGAGGAGCTGCTTGGCCTTCGCCGCCCCCGTCTGAAGGTCCCGCATGAAGTCCACCTCGCTCGGGACCTGATCGCGCCGGACCACCGCGACCAGGACTCCGCCCCCGTTGGCCTGGAACTCCCACTTCGCCGGTTTGGCCCCGCAGGGCTGGGCGACGGCGAGCACGCCCTCGCTCGCCCAGATGAACGCGTACATGTCCTCGCCCTCGCACCTGACGTAGACCTGACCCGGTCCGTCCACCACGGTCTTGACCGAGAATCTCTTTTTGGTCTCGGTGAAGTAACCGCCTCTGACCGAATGGCTGTTGGGCAGGCCGGCCAGGTTCCGCTCGCCCTTCGTCGCGAGCGTCGTGCCGCTGTACAGGCAGATGTCCGGCGAGCAGGACCGGGTGGAGACGCCACCGTCGTGGATCGCGATCTCCCAGAGGCCTGATCCCGTCCTGGCCTGTGCCAGCACCCGGTCGAAGTCTTCACTGGAGAGCTCCTTCTCCGCCGTGATATCCGCCGGAACCTGTGAGTCCGGCACGGTGAACACCTCGACTTTGGCGGTGATTCCCTCCTTCGTTCCTTCGAGCCTGCCGATCGCGTGCCTCCCAAGCGCCTGCTCGTTTCCGCATCTGCTGTGATCGATCTGGTCACCGAAACGCACGAAGGCCTGGACCGGACCGGCGCAGCTCACCCGGTAGGACGTCCTGTCGCTCCTCGGGGTGAAGGAGATCGTCTCTGCCTTTCCCACGTTCTCGAAGCGCGCGCCCGCCAGCCGTACCCCCTCTCCCTCCGGTTCCCGCACCTCGGCCGCGATCCGCGCGTCCGTCACCCCGCCGCCGGGCAGCGGCACCGGCGTCAGGACCGCCACGACCGCCAGCGCCGCGACCGCCGTCCCGGTGGCGGCCCACCTGCGCCGGCGCCGGATTCTCCGGCCCCTCGCGATGATCTCCTCCAGCCGGGCGGTGCCCCCGCCGCCGCCCTCGCTGTGCTCGGCGAGCGTTTCCTTGAGGTCGTGCTCGGTGTGGCTCATCGCTCCGCTCCCGTCATCGCCTGAATCCCCTGATCGACCCTGAGCCGGGTGAGAGCCCTGCCGAGCTGGCTCTTCACCGCCCCGACCGAGCACCCGAGCACGTCGGCCACCTGGACGAGGGGCATCTCCTCGAAGTAGTGCAGGACGACCACCGCGCGCTGACGACCCGACAGCGTGCCGATCGCCGTCCACAACGTGTCCCGGTCGCCGATGTCACTCGTGAAGTCCCTCGCGATCGCCTGGTCCGGCAGGACCTCGGTGGGGACCTCCCCCCGCCAGCGCCGCCGCCACCAGGAGGCGTGCGTGTTCGCGATGATTCGGTAGACGTACGGGTCGGGGTCGCCGTCGATCCGCCGCCAGACGGTCCAGGCCTTGGCCAGCGCCGTCTGCACCAGGTCCTCGGCGATCGCCCAGTCCCGGGTGAGGAGGTACGCCGTTCTTCGCAGGCGCTCGTGGCGCTGCGCGACGTACTCCGTGAAATCGGTCATCCTTACCTCCGCCTCGGCACTCCGAGGATGACTACCGGTGAGGCGACCGGTTCGGTTCACAGCGGCGCCGAATCTTCTTCGTCCTGGAGCCGGGCCATATCGTCTCAGCGGAAATCCGACCCGTCCGATCGCGGGAATATCGCGGGACGGTGGTCATGCTCACCCGCCGTCCGGAGCCGGCGAAATCCCGGCCCCTTGATCACAGAAATATCCACAGAAGAAGACAAACATCCATTAGGGTCATTCCGCGCCCTCACCCGACGCGAACCGCGTTTCACACCCACCTCATGCGGACCGCGTCACGCTCGACAGCCTCAACCGAATGGCCGAGTCACAGGCGTCCTATCACTCCGCTAGCCTCGCCTAGTCACGTACGTGCTGGTATGGAAGGTGCATAAGTTGATCGGCTGGTTCGAAGCGGTGGTCCTCGGGCTCGTTCAGGGATTGACGGAATTCCTGCCGATCTCCTCCAGTGCCCACATCAGGGTCGTATCGGCCCTGGCGGGCTGGCAGGACCCCGGAGCCGCGTTCACCGCGGTGATCCAGCTCGGCACCGAGGCCGCGGTGGTGATCTACTTCCGCAAGGAGCTCTGGGAGATCATCTCCACCTGGGTCCGGGCACTGTGGACCCCCGCCCTTCGCAGCCACCACGCGGCCCGGATGGGCTGGTATCTGATCGTCGGCACCCTCCCGATCGCCATCCTCGGCCTGGCCTTCAAGGACTCCATCGAAACCGCCTTCCGTGACCTGCGCCTGATCGGCACCACGCTGATCGTCTTCGGCCTGATCCTCTGGTTCGCCGACCGCACCGCCCGCAACAAGCTCACGCTGCAGAAGAACCTCAGCTTCACCCACGCGCTGGTCTACGGCTTCGCCCAGTCGCTCGCCCTGATCCCCGGCGTCTCCCGCTCCGGTGGCACCACCAGCGCCGGTCTGCTGCTGGACTACCGTCGCGAGGAGGCCGCGAAGTACTCCTTCCTGCTGGCCATCCCGGCCGTGCTCGCCTCCGGCCTCCTGGAACTGTTCGAGATCGGCGAGGGCAAGGCCCCCGACTGGGGTCCGACGATCCTGGCCACCGTGATCTCGTTCATCGTGGGCTACGCCGCGGTGGCGTGGTTCCTGAAGTACATCAGCACCCACCGCTTCACCGGCTTCGTGATCTACCGGATCGCCCTGGGCCTCCTCATCATCGGCCTGGTGGCCTTCGGCGTCCTGACCCCCAACGCCTAGACCTCTCAGCGGTCCCCCGCTCTCGCCTCCGGGGAGCGGCTAGACCCCGTACTCGTCGCGCACTCTCAGCCAGCTCATGGTCGGGTCCTGCGGCCAGCCCTCCGGTGAGTCCTCCCATTCCTCCTGCCTGCCGTACGGGGTCAGGTCCAGGAGGTTGAAGTCCAGCCGGAGCCGGTCCACCCCGCGGCCGTTGGTGAAGTAGGTGCGGAAGAACTCCTCGCCGTCGCGCAGCAGCACGCTCAGCCCGAAGCCTCCGCCCAGGCCGAGGTCGTCGTTGAAGTCACTTCCGTAGGAGGAGTACCAGGGCACGGTCCAGTTCATCCGCTTCCGGACGAGGTCGATCTCCTCCTGCGGCGCGCGGGCCATGAGGATCAACGTGGTGTCCCGGGCGTTGAGGTGCGACTGGTCGGCGATGTTGTCGGTGAACGAGGCGCAGCCACCGCAGAGCCAGTCCTGGCCCGGTTCGAGCATGAAGTGGTAGACGACCAGCTGGCGGCGGCCCTGGAACAGGTCCGCGAGCCCGACCTCCGTGCGGTCGGGCGCGGTGAATCGGTAGTCCTTGTCCAGCCGGACCATCGGCATCCTGCGCCGTACGGCGGCCAGCGCGTCCAGCGCGCGGGTGTGCTCCTTCTCCTTCACCAGCAGCGCGTCCCGCGCGACCTGCCATTCCTGCGCCGAGACGACCCGGGGACGGTTCATGATGTTCCCTTCCAGAGCATTCCCTCAAGGAACTGACGACTCCGACGATAACAAGAGAGCGTTTCCTCAGGGAACCCTTTCGCCTAAACTGGACTCATGCAGCGAACCCGGTTCGGCGACATGGCCTGCTCGATCGCCCGCACCCTGGACGTCGTCGGCGAGCCGTGGTCGCCGCTGATCCTGCGGAACGTCTACGTCGGCATCACCCGCTTCGAGCAGATCCAGCAGAGTCTGGGCATCTCGCGCAAGGTGCTCGCCGAGCGGCTCAGGTGGCTGGTCGAGAACGGCGTGCTGGAGCGGCAGGAGTATTCGAGCCGCCCGCCGCGCCACGAGTACACGCTCACCGCCAAGGGCCTGGAGCTGTGCGACCTGCTGCTGGTGATGGTGCGCTGGGGCGACCGGTGGACGGCGGGCGAGACCGGCCCGCCGGTGCTCTACCGGCACCACGCCTGCGGCGAGATCAGCCACGTCGAGCTGCACTGCTCGGTGTGTGACCTGCCGATGCGCGCCACCGACGTCGACGTGCTGCCCGGCCCCGGGGCGGAGGCCGAGGCTGCCCCCGCCTGAACCTCGCCCGCGTCGGCGAGAGACTCAGGGGGCGATCGGCAGCCGCCGCTTGTGGTCGGTGAGCCGGTAGCGGCGGACGATGGCCGCGAAGGCGGCCTCGTCGACCGGCTTGCCTTCCAGGAAGTCGTCGATGTCGTCGTAGGTGACGCCGAGCGCCTCCTCGTCGGACCTGCCCGGGTTCAGCGTCTCCAGGTCCGCGGTCGGGGTCTTGTGAATCAGCGCGGACGGCGCACCCAGAGCCTGCGACACGGCCCGTACGCGCCGCTTGGTGAGGCCGGTGAGCGGAACCACGTCGGCCGCGCCGTCGCCGAACTTGGTGAAGAAGCCGGATACCGCCTCAGCGGCGTGGTCGGTGCCCACGACCAGTCCTTCGTGCGCGTTCGCCACCGTGAACTGAGCGATCATGCGCTGCCGGGCCTTGATGTTGCCGTGCGAGAAGTCCTGGTGGTGCGCGTCGCGGAAGACCGTGCCGCCGGCCAGCACCGCCTCCAGGGCGGCGTCGCTGGCGGACTTCACATCGACGGTCAGGACCCGGTCGGGCCGGATGAACTCCAACGCCAGCTGTGCGTCCTTCTCGTCGGCCTGGGCACCGTACGGTAGCCGCATCGCGAAGAACGTCGATTCCCGCCCGGTGGCACGGACTCGCTCGACCGCGAGCTGGCACAGCCTGCCCGTGGTCGTGGAGTCCACACCGCCGCTGATGCCCAGCACCAACGAGCGCAGGCCCGTGGAGGTCAGCTGGTCGGCGAGGAAGGCCACCCGGCGCTCGATCTCCTGCCGCACATCGAAGGACACGCTCACCTGAAGATCCCGAGCGATCTCCTGCTGCAGGGATATGGACGCCGTATCGGTCACGGTTGCTCCTCGGTCGGCCCGGTGGGCCTGGTCGGCACGCGCCGTCGGCCGGGGCCACAGGCGCGACTGGATCGACAGCCGGTGATCAAGTGGGGAGAGTTCGCTTCGCGCCCGCGAAGGTCCCTCGGATGGAGTAGAGATCCCCGGCCGGTTTGGTGATGAACAGGTTGTTTCGCCTGATTCCACCGAAGGTCAGGGTACTGGCTGATTCGAGCAGCGGCAGCTTGCCGATCAACGTGTCGTCGGGGTCGTAGCAGTGCGGTCCCGTCAAGAGCCGCGGCCCGGATCCGTCCCTGGCAGTCGAGCCGTCCAGCCCGGCAGGCCGACCTGCAGGCCGGATGCCTGGTCCGGCGGTACGGCGGCGCACCGCGCCCCCTTGGCGGGCACGGTGAGCGACACCAGGTAGCGGTCGAACGCGCTGGTGACGCATTCTCCCCGGCCGTAGATGTGGTGGCCCCAGCCTTCGTAGGTGAGGAGCCTGGCCTCCCGGCCGATCTGCCGCGCGGTACTCACCGCCCACGGGTATCCGGTGGCGGGGTCGTGGAGAGCGTTGACGAGCAGCAGCGTCAGGGGCGCGTCAACGTGCAGGCGACGCTGCGGGTTTGGGATCGTGGGCTGGCCCAGGCAGTTGACGGTCAGCAACATCGCCCTGGGGCCGTAGCGCATGTCCGGCGCGATCTTGGCCGCGGTGCGCAGGTGGCTGTGGTACTCGCGGTAGTCGTGGATCGGCAGATCGAAGTCCTGGCACATGATCTGGACGGTGTTGTTGTACGTCTCCTCCGCCCGTGCGGGAGCCGCTGACATCAGTTGCGGGGTCGCGGTGCTGGTGTCGATCGCCACCAGCACCTCCGCCAGTTCTTTCCAGTAGGGCCCGTAGAAAGCGCCGATCACCTCGTTCTCAAGGGTCATCCGAGGAAGCGGCGTGCCGGGCCGGCCGGGCATGTGCAACTCGCCCCGGTCGGCGCGGGCCCGCAGGTTCCTCCAGAACGCGCGAACGTCCTGGCCGTGCAGTGCGCAGGCGGTGTCCTTGGCGCACCAGGTGACGAACTCGTCGAAGGAGTCCTGGGCGGTCCACGCCACGCCCCTCAGGAACGCGGCGGTGTCGAGGCTGTGGTCCACGTTGCTGTCGAGGGCCAGGGCGCGTACTCGGTGGGGGAAGCGTTCGGCGTACTGCTGGCCGAGCAGGGTGCCATGCGACAGGCCGTAGTAGGTGAGCTTGTCGTCACCGAGGGCGGCGCGCAGGGCGTCCAGGTCGCGGACGACGCTACCGGTGTCGACGTGGTCGAACAGCGGCCCCGTACGGGCTCGGCAGTCCCGCCTGACCTGCTCGTTGTAGGCCAGCCACCGGTCGAAGTCGGCCTGGCTGCGCATGATGACCTCAGGCGCTTGTCCGGCGAGGGCCACCGAGCACAGGATCGGATGGCTGCGTCCGACGCCACGCGGGTCGAACCCGACGACGTCGAAGCGGCTGGTGATCTCCGAGGTGAAGCCGAACGTCTCCTCGAACACGGCGCTGACGCCGGAGCTGCCCGGCCCGCCGGGGTTGACGACGAGGGAGCCGATCCTGGCGGCCGGGTCGGTGGCCTTGCGGCGGGCGAGCGCCAGCTCGAACGTCTCGCCTCTCGGGATGTTCCAGTCCACGGGCAAGGTCAGTGTGCCGCACTCGACGGCGGAGTTCTCCGCGCATGGCGTCCACGTGATCGCGGCGGAAGCCGCTGGTGGGGCGATGGCCGAGGCCGCAGCCGTGGGTGGTGCGGCGAGCAGGGGGAGAAGGAGCGCGAGCAGGACCGTGATCAGAACGGGTTTTCGCACGAAGGGTCCTTACGGGTCTGGGAGTGGGCCATCTGGCAACTCCTGGTTGATGGCTGCCGCGGGTGAGCGCCGTCGGTGTGGGCCAGGTTCGACGTCAGCGCTCAAGATCGGGTGTTCCTGGCCGGCGGGCGGGGTTCAGGTGGGGGCGAGGAGTTGCCGGGCGTCGCCTCGCAGGGCGGTGATGGCCGAGACCGTGATGGCCGCCATCAGGCCGGCGAGCGCGACGGCGCACGGTGTCAGGGCTTGGCGCAGGTCGATCGCGGGGGTGAGGGGCAGGCCGGTGGCGGTGGCTTGGTCAGCCGCTCGGCGGTGGCCTCGGGGGTGGATGCCATGCGTTCATCGCACCGCACGGCCCCGCCCGCGGTCACTACAGGTATGTCGAGGGCCGAGGTAGGCGAAAGCCCACTCGGAAGAGTCCGGGCACCCTCACTGCCCGAAGATCCCGCGATGCGTAGCGTCTCCAGGCATGTACCACTCTGCGGCACTGACCGCGTTGCGAAGGTCCCCCGTCCGATTCTGGTTCACGCGCTGGCCCTGGACGTCGCTGGCGTATCTGGCGATCGGCGCCCTGCTCTGGATCTTCACCTTGCTGGCCTTCACCTTCATCGGCACCATCCCCTACTGGGCGCGCTGGATCGCCACCGCCGAGCGCCACCGGGTGCGGCTGGCCGGGTTCCGGCCGATCCCCGGCCGCCCGCCGGGAGCCGGGCTCCCCGGCCTGCAGGAGCCGCTGCTGTGGCGTGAGATCGCGTTCGCGCTGGCGCACATGCTGATCGGCTTGTTCTCCTTCGTCGCCCTGATCACAGGCACCACCTTGGTCTTCGCGGCGATCGTGGCGGTGTTCGTGCTGGCGGGCGTGGACACGCCGCTGATACAGGACCCCTCACAGGCGCCGCTCCTGGTGCCGGTGGGGCTGCTGATCGTGGTCGCCTCGCCGTACGCGGTGACGCTGTTGGCCTACGTCCAGGGGGCGCTGGCCACGGCGTTGCTGTCGCCCCGAGCTGAGGAACTGCAGACGCAGGTGGCGTCGCTGGCCAGGGCCAACATCGCCGAGCTCGACCGGTTCGAGGGCGAGCGGCAGCGGATCGAACGCGACCTGCACGACGGCACCCAGCAGCACCTGGCCACCTCGGCGATGCGCCTGGGCATGCTCGAACTGGATGTACGCGAGACGTTCCCGCCGGGGCCGGAGCAGGACTCGGCACTGGAGTCGCTGGAGGCGGTCCGGCGGGAGACCGAGCTGGCGCTGGACACCTTGCGCGACGTCGTGCACGGGCTGCGGCCACGCACCCTGATCGACGACGGGCTCGGCGCCGCCCTTCGCGAGCTGGCACGGCGTGTGCCCATCAACGCCACGGTCGACGCCGAGGGCGTCGGGCGCTTCGCCCTGCCGGTGGAGTCGTCGCTGTACTACATCGCCAGCGAGGCCGTCACCAACGCGATCAAGCACGCGACGCCGGACCACATTCACATCGAGCTGGCAGCGACATTCGACCGGATCATGCTGACGGTGTCCGACGACGGCCTCGGCGGCGCGAACTCGGCGCACGGCACCGGGATGGTCGGCATGTACGAACGGACCTCCCTGCTGTCCGGCGAGCTCATCGTCGACAGCCCACCGGGCGGGCCGACCAGGATCATCGCCGACATCCCGCGCCCGTACTGATCACATGTCGCACAATGGCACCATGCGTGTAGTGATAGCCGAAGATGCGGCCCTGATGCGGGAAGGTCTGACCGCCCTGCTGCAACGCTTCGGCCACCAGGTCGTGCACGCGGCCGAAGACGCCGACGAGTTGCTGCGGGCCGTCTCCGACCACCGTCCCGACGTCGTGATCACCGATGTGCGGATGCCCCCGCGTAACCTCGACGACGGTCTGCGGGCCGCGCTGACGATCCGCGCCGAGCATCCGGGGATCGGCATCCTGGTGTTGTCGCAGTATCTCGGTGACGCCTACGCGGCCAAACTGATCGCCGAGCCCGCGAACGGGCCTCGCGGCGGCGGCGCCGGCTATCTCCTCAAGGACCGTGTCGGCAGGGTCACCGACTTCATGCACTCCCTCGACGTCATCGCGGGCGGCGGTATCGTCATCGACCCCAAGGTCGTCGGGCACCTGATGTCCTCCGGGCGCCCTCACGCGCTCGACACGCTCAGTGAGCGTGAACGCGAGGTCCTGGGCCGGATGGCGACCGGGGAGAGCAACGCCCACATCGCCGCGGGCCTGCACGTTACCGAGGGCGCGGTGGTCAAGCACATCGGCAACATCTTCGCCAAGCTCGGTCTCCAAGCCCAAGACGGCAACCGGCGCGTCCTGGCGGTCCTCACCTATCTCCAGGCGGCCCGGCCGGAAGATCCCTAGATGATCGATTCCACGGGGTTCAGCGGTCCCCGCCGTTGAAGCATCCGATCCGACGCAAGGTTCGGATGCCCTGGCCAGGGGCGGTGCCCCCACCGCGCTGCCGGTGGCACACGGCTGCAACGTCGCCGATGACCCCGGCCGTCGGCGGCGCGAAGGCGCTGACCCTCGGCCGGCTCTCCCCCGTCGATCAGACCTACCCTCCCGGGTGAGGTCGTGAAGACGACTCCCACGCGGGAGGCACCCAGGGCGCGCAGCCCCGCACCGAAGGCCGGACGGAGCCCGCCACGCAATCGCGAGGCGGCGGTCTCCGCGTTACGACGCAGGTGGCTCCCCGGAGCCGGGGTCGAGACGGCGGAGGCCGTATGAGCCCACCGCCCTGAGGATCTCCATGGCGCCGGGGTGGACACCGGCGCCGTCCTGCGGGTCACCGAACTCGGGGAGACTGGTCGGGTGCGTTCCGACTGGTACGACCTGCCCGTCCGTCATGTCCTGCCCGAGCTGACCGAGGCCCTGGAGCGGCGTGGCGTCGCCGTGCTCACCGCCCCTCCGGGCACCGGCAAGACCACGCTCGTCCCGATCGCGCTGGCCGGGCTCCTCGACGGGTCGCCGCCGAAACGGGTGATCGTGGCCGAGCCCCGGCGGATGGCGGTACGGGCCGCGGCCAAGCGGATGGCCTGGCTGCTGGAGTCGACGGTGGGCGCGGAGGTCGGATTCTCGATCCGCGGCGAGCGCAGGGTCGGCGCGGAGACCCTCGTCGAGGTCGTCACCACCGGCGTCCTCCTGCAGCGGCTCCAGCGCGATCCCGAACTCGACGGGGTGGACGTGGTCCTGCTGGACGAGTGCCACGAACGCCATCTGGACGCCGACACCGCACTGGCCTTCCTCCTCGACGTCCGCGCCACCCTCCGTCCCGACCTGCGGATCATCGCCACCTCCGCCACCGCCGACGCCACCCCCTGGGCCCGGCTGCTCGGCTCCGGCGACGCCGTTCCCCCGGCCCGTCACCCGGATTCCGGCGACGCCGCCTCCCGGAGTCGTCCAGCCGACTCGACCGGCTCCGCCTCCCCGGGCCGCCCGGCGGACTCCGGCACCTCGGACGGTCCCGGCGGCCCGGCGCCGATCGTGCACGCCTCCGGCACCATGCACCCGGTCACGCCGATCTGGGCTCCGCCCACCAGGCCCGTGGCCCCTCCCCACGGTCTGCGGGTGGACCCTGCCTTCCTGGCTCACGTCGCCGACCTCGTACGGCGTGCGCTGGCCGAGCAGGAGGGGGACGTGCTGTGCTTCCTGCCGGGGGTCGGCGAGATCGGCCGGGTGGCCGCGATGCTCGCCGGCGTCGACGTCCTCCAGGTCCACGGCCAGGCCCCGGCCCATGTCCAGGACGCGGTCCTCTCCCCCTCCGCGGAACGGAGGGTGGTGCTCGCCACCTCGGTCGCCGAGTCGAGCCTGACCGTGCCGGGCGTCCGGGTCGTGGTCGACTCGGGGCTGGCCCGCGAGCCCCGCACCGACCACGCCCGCGGCCTCGGCTCGCTCACCACCGTCCGCGCGTCCAGGGCCTCGGCCACCCAGCGAGCCGGGCGAGCGGGTCGCGAGGCGCCGGGCGTGGTGTATCGATGCTGGTCACAGGCCGAGCACGACCGCCTCCCCGAGCACGCCCAGCCCGAGATCGCCCTCGCCGACCTGACCGGCTTCGCCCTGCAGGCCGCCTGCTGGGGCGACCCGGCCGCCACCGGCCTGGCCCTGCTCGACCCGCCCCCGCCCGCCGCGATGGACGCCGCCCGGCGGACCCTGCACGCCCTGGGCGCCCTCGCCTCCCCCGGCGGCCCGCACTCCCAGGGCGGCTCGGGCACCGCGCGCTCCTCGAACTCCCCGAACGCTTCGGACTCCCCGGGCGCCCCCGACGGCCGGATCACCGCCAGAGGACGCCGGATGGCCGAGGTCGGGGTCCATCCCCGCCTGGCCCGGGCCCTGATCGACGTCGGCCCCCGGGCCGCCGAGGTCGTGGCGCTGCTGTCCGAGCAACTTCCCCGTGACGCGAGCGACGACCTGGTCGCGGTCTGGAGGTCCGCCCGGCAGGGCGGTGGCGGAGGCGGTTTCTCCGCTCGGTGGCGCCGGGAGACGGAACGGCTGGCCCGGGCCGTCCCCCGGAAGGACCGGCGGGGCCCTTCCGGGGAGAACGGCGTCTCCGTGCCGCCCGGCTGGGGCACGAGGTCGGGGTGGAGCGACGACGCCGTGGCCGGGCTGGTCGTGGCGCTGGCCTATCCGGAGCGGGTGGCCCGGCGCAGGGGCGGGTCGTACCTGATGGCGTCGGGAACCGCCGCCGAGCTGCCGGGGGGATCACGGCTGGGCACGGCCGAGTGGCTGGCCGTGGCGGTCGCGGACCGGCCGACCGGGGCCGCGTCCGCCCGGGTCAGACAGGCCGTGGTGATCGACGAGGAGATCGCCGGATTCGCCGCCGCCCCTCTCCACAGCAGCGGGCAGGAGGTCGGCTGGCGGATCCCGCCGGGAGAGCGACGCGGTGACGTCTCGGCTCGCCGGGTGGAACGGCTGGGCGCGATCGAGCTGTCCGCCTCCCGGCTTCGCGACGCCGACGTCCGTCCCGCCATCCTGGACGGCCTGCGCGTCGAGGGCCTGTCGATCCTGCGCTGGACACCCGAGGCCGTCGCCCTGCGCGAACGCCTGGCCTTCTGCCGCCGCACGCTCGGCGACCCGTGGCCCGCGACGGACGACGACGCGCTGATCGACGCCGCCGACCGATGGCTGGAGCCCGAGCTGTCCCGTGCCCGCCGCCGCTCCGACCTGGAGCGCCTCGACGTGACCTCCGCCCTGCACCGCCTGGTCCCGTGGAGCGTCCGGCTGGCGGAGGTGGCCCCCGAGCGGATCGAGGTGCCGAGCGGGTCGCGGATCAGGGTCGACTACTCCGGCGACCAGCCGGTCCTGGCGGCCAAACTGCAGGAGCTGTTCGGCTGGGCCGAGGCCCCTCGCATCGCCGGGGTCCCCTTGGTGATCCACCTGCTCTCCCCCGCGGGCCGTCCGGCCGCCGTCACCGCCGACCTGGCCTCCTTCTGGCGCGAGGGCTACCGCGCGGTCCGCGCGGAGCTGCGCGGCCGCTACCCCAGGCACCCCTGGCCGGAAGACCCCCTGGCCGCCGTCGCCACCCGCCGCGTCAACCCACGCCGCTGACTCCCGGCGTTCGCGGACCGGAAGGCAGGTGCCACGGCCGACCGAGGATGCCGGGAAACCCGGATAAAACGCCCTTCATGTGACAGAATGCGCGGACATTTGCCGGTGCCGGGAAGGGCGAACCTGATGAGCGAAGTCACACCGCAACTGGTCGTGGACAGCACCATGCCCCTGAATCCGGTGGTCTCCCCGGACGGCCGCTGGGTCGCCTACGCGGTCACCACGGTCGGAAGGAAGGAGCGTCCTGCCGGCGCGCTCTGGGTCGTCGCCGCCGACGGGAGCTCACCCCCCAGGAAGCTGACCGCGGGGACGGCGAAGGACTCCCTCCCCCGGTGGGCGCCGGACTCGGCGTCGATCTTCTTCCTGTCGGACCGGGTGGAGCGGGGCACTCGCCAGCTGCACCGCATATCGCTCGACGGCGGGGAGGCCGAGGCCCTGACCACCTGGAAGGGCGGGATCTCCGGTCATCTCCCGCTCGCCGACGCCCACCTGGTGGCCGTGGTCGCCGCGGACGAGCCGACCGAGGAGGACGAGCGCAGAAAGGCCGAGCGCGACGACGCGATGGTGTGGGGAGAGCGGGTGCCCTACGGCCGGTTGCGGCTGCTCGATCTCGGCACGCGCGAGCTCCGGGTGGTGGACGGGCTCGGTGACAGGCACGTCGCCGAGCTGGCGCAGCGTCCGGACGGCGGCCCGCTCGCGGTGCTCAGCTGGGCCGCCCCGGACCTCGACCCCGTCGACTTCACCTCCGAGTTGCACGTGGTCGACCTGGAGCGCGGGAAGGTCCGGGATCTCGGCCGGACCGAGTTGGAGGCGTCCTCGCCCACCTGGTGGAAAACCGGCGGCACCTGGCACCTGGCCTACCTGGCGGTGACCCCGCCCGGCCCGGTCGGGGGCGGTGCCGTCTTCGACGTCACCGTGCACGAGACGGATGACACGGGCGACCATCGCAACCTGACCGCCGGTATGACCGTCTGCCCGTCCGACCTGGCACAGGTCACGGACGGCCCGCCGCTGGCGCTGTTCGCCGACGGGCTCGACACCGCGATCCACCGGCTCGATCCCGGAGCACGGCGGTTCCAGCGGATCTCCTCCGTGGAGGGCTTCGCCGGTTCGCTCACCGCGAGCCGCTCGGGTGAGGTGGTCGCCGCGCTGGCGAGCACGGCCTACGAGCCGAAGAACGTTCACGCCGGACCGCCCGCCGGTCGGCTCGTCCGGCTCAGCGACACCAGGCCGGAACTGCGCGCGGTCAGGTGGGGAGTTCAGGAGCGCCTCTCGTACAAGGCGTCCGACGGCCTCGACCTCGACGGGCTCCTGATCCTGCCGGCGGGCAAGAGCCGGCAGGACGGCCCGTTCCCGCTCGTCACCCTGGTGCACGGCGGCCCCTACGCCCGGTACGCCGACGAGTTCAATCTCGCCTGGTTCCCCTCGGGGCAGTGGCTCGCGACCGCGGGATACGCGGTCTTCCTGCCCAACCCGCGAGGCGGTATGGGACACGGCCACGCGTTCGCGGCGGCGGTCGCGGGCCGGGTCGGCCTGGAGGAATGGACCGACATCGTCAGCGGGATCGACCTGCTGATCGCCGACGGGGTCGCTGATCCGGACCGGCTCGGGATCGGCGGAGGGAGCCACGGCGGATTCATGGCCGCCTGGGCGGTCGGGCAGACCGACCGGTTCAAGGCCGCGCTGATGGGCTCCGGCATCAGCGACTGGGGAATGCTCGTCGCGACCGGCGAACTGGGAACCTTGGAGGCGGGGCTCGGCGGCAGTGCCGGCTGGGAGGGGCCCGGCCCGCATCCCCACGACCGGCTCAGCCCCATCTCCTTCGCCTCGAAGATCCGCACCCCGGTTCTGATCCTGCACGGCGAGGACGACACGAACGTGCCGCTCGGCCAGGCGACGTTCTTCCACCGCGCGCTGCGTCACTTCGGGGCCGAGCACGAGTTCGTCGTCTATCCGAGGGAGGGGCACTCCTTCCAGGAGCGCAACCACCAGATCGATGTGCTCCGGCGCACCCGCGCGTGGTTCGGCAGGTGGCTCGGCGACCCCGCGTCGGATCGGGCCCCCGCGGCCGAGGAAAACCCGGCACCCCCGAAGCCGCGCGCCACGCCCGGCGGCGCGCTATCGTAGTGATATCACTTCGATAGCAAAGGTGGAACTCATGGAACGACGTGCTTTCCGTACGAGTGGATTCGCCGTACTGGTCGGGCTCCTCCTGCTCGGAGGCGTCCTGGCCGCGGTCACCCTGCCGATGGGGGCGACGGCGCAGACCGTCGCCGCGGCCGCGTGGATCGCCGTCACGTTATTCGTGTTCACCGGGTTCGCGGTGATCAATCCGAACGAGGCGAGGGTCGTCCAGTTCCTCGGCCGCTACGTCGGGTCGGTGGACCGGGCGGGCTTCCAGTGGCTGGTGCCGTTCACCAGCAAGCAGTCGATCTCCCTGCGGGTGCGCAACTTCGAGACGGCCAAGCTCAAGGTGAACGACGCCGACGGCAACCCCGTGGAGATCGGGGCGGTCGTCGTCTATAAGGTGATCGACACCGCCAAGGCCGCGTTCGCCGTGGACCACTACGAGGAGTACGTGGCGATCCAGTCCGAGGCCGCCGTCAGGCACCTGGCCACCACGCATCCCTATGACTCCCACGAGGAGGGCCGCACCAGCCTGCGCGACGGCGCCGAGGTGGCCGCCGAACTCACCGTCGAGCTGAGCGACCGCACCCAGCTCGCCGGGGTCGAGGTGCTTGAGGCCCGGATCACCCACCTCGCCTACGCGCCGGAGATCGCCCAGGCGATGCTGGTCCGCCAGCAGGCGACCCAGGTCGTCGCGGCGCGCACCCAAATCGTCGCCGGTGCGGTAGGTATGGTCCAGCTAGCGCTGACCAAGCTGCGGGAGGAGGACGTCGTGGAGCTCGACGAGGATCGCAAAGCGCAGATGGTGTCGAATCTTCTGGTGGTCCTGTGCGGCGATCGGGCGACGCAGCCGGTGATCAACACCGGCAGCATCTATGGCTGAGCGGAAGAAGGTCCTGCTCAGGCTCGACCCGGCCGTCTACGACGCGATCGCCAAGTGGGCGGCCGACGACCTGCGGAGCATCAACGCGCAACTGGAGTACGCTCTGCGCCTGGCGCTCAAGGGATTGGGCCGCGATCCCAGACAGATCGAGCGGAATGACGCGGATGAGTCAAACAAATCATCTGATTAAGCACATGATCCGGACAAGTCATCTGATTGAGACGTGAGGCGCTTCCCCTTCCGCAGTTGCCAGACCACACTCGGTTCATGTCGTGGGTTGGAGTGTCCGCAGTGGAAATCGCGGAGGCCGTGCGACGGGGGAAGGTCGCCGCGTCCATGGTCGTCGAGGAGCACCTCGACGCGATCGCCGCGCGAGACGGGCGCATCGGGGCGTTCCGCAAGGTCCGCGCCGAGCAGGCACTGGCCGAGGCGCGGGCCGTGCAAGGGCGGGAGGATCTGGCCGGGCTGCCGCTCGCCGGGGTGCCGATCGCGATCAAGGACAACGTCGCGATCCGGGGCGAGGCCTCGCGCAACGGCTCCGCGGCGACGCCGGACACGCCCGCGGCCGAGGACCATCCGGTGGTGGCCAGGCTCAGGGCGGCGGGCGCGGTGGTGGTCGGGATCACCAACGTTCCGGAGCTGTGCCTGGTCGGCTTCTCCGACAGCGTGTACGGCGTGACGCGCAATCCATGGGACCTCGGGCGCACCCCGGGCGGGTCGTCCGGCGGGAGCGCGGCGGCCGTGGCCTCGGGAATGGTCCCGCTGGCCCACGGCAACGACGCGCTCGGCTCACTGCGCATCCCCGCCGCCTGCTGCGGGGTCGTCTCGATCAAGCCCGGCCAGAACGTGGTGCCGTCGCCCGAACACGACTGGTACGGGATGTCGGAGAACGGCCCGCTGGCCACGACCGTGGCCGACCTCGCCCTGGCCCTGGCCGTCATGGCGGGAGACATGTCCCTGACGACGCCCGGCGAGACCGAGTCCCTCCAGGTGGGCAGCACCATCGACGACTACCCGGGCGGGCTGATCCCGTCGGAGCCGATGACGTTGCGGATCGCGGTGGCGCCGATGCCGTTGCCGTCCGGATTCTCGGTGGACGCCGAGTTCCAGAACGCGGTGACCCGGGCGGCGGAGGTCTTCGGCGCCGCGGGGCACACCGTCGTGGACCACGGCGAGCAGCTGCCCGCGTGGCTCGGCACCGCCACGGTCGCCACCTGGTTCACGTGCGCGAGGACCAACGCGGCGGGGCTCGACCCGCGCAGGCTGGAGCGTCGCACCAGGTCCCTCGCGAAGGCCGGCCGGCTGCTCGCCAGGCTGGGAATGGACGGCTCGGCGGGCCGCGACCGCTGGCGCGCCCATGGAGCCGACCAGTGGTTCGGCAACGCCGACGTGCTCGTCACCCCGACGCTCGCCACCATCCCTCCGGGCGCGGAGCGCTGGGGTCGCCGCGGGCTCCTGGCGAACGTCCGCACCAACGTGACGTACGCCCCCGTGACCGGAGCCTGGAACATGGCCGGCTGGCCCGCCATGAGCATCCCGTACGGCCTGCACTCCAGCGGCCTGCCCATCGGCGTCCAGCTCGTCGCCGCCCCGGGTGGCGAGTCCCAGCTCCTGGCCCTCGCCGGGCAACTGGAGGCCGCCCACCCCTGGCCCCGCCACGCCCCGCTCGGCTGACGCACCGCAGGTCCCCGCGTCCCGATCGGCCGGGAGGCCCCGGCTCCCGCCGTCCCGAACGGGGGTCCCGGACGCCCGGAGGCGATCGCGAGCGGGGACGCCCTCGCTCTTTCGAGCCTTACCTAATTGGTATTTTATAATCCAATTTGATACCCTCGCTTTGTGCGACTGACAAAGTTCACGGACCTGGCCCTGCGCGTCACGATGCGCCTGGCCGTCATGGAGCAGGGCTCGACCCTCACCACCCGGCAGGTGGCCGAGGCGATGGCCGTTCCCTACACCCACACCGCCAAGACCATCGCCAGGCTTCAGCACCTCGGGGTGGTGGAGGCTCGCCGGGGGCACGGCGGCGGCCTGGAGCTGACCGGCTTCGGCCGTACGGCGTCGTTGGGCTGGCTGGTCCGCGAACTGGAGGGCGAGGAGGAGGTCGTCGTGTGCGAGGGCGAGACCCCGTGTCCGCTGCGGGCCGCCTGCCGCCTGCGCGGCGCGCTGCGCGACGCCCAGCAGGCCTTCTACGCGTCGATGGACCCGATCACCATCGACGACCTGGTCGCCTCGCCGACCGGACCGGTCCTGCTGAGCCTCGGATAGCCGACCGGCGCGCGGCCGGTCGCCGACGCACACCTTTTAATATGAAGATCATTTACCAATTTGGAGGCTGCTGTGCTTTCTCCGGAATCGACCACGATCGTCCGGGCCACGTTGCCCGTGGTCGGCGGCGCCATCGAGGACATCAGCGCGCGTTTCTACGAGTCGATGTTCGCCGACAATCCCGATCTCCAGCGGAACCTGTTCAACCGGGGCAACCAGGCCAACGGCGAGCAGCGCAGCGCCCTCGCCGGATCGATCGCCGCCTTCGCCACACTCCTGGTGGAGCGCCCCGAGGTCCGGCCGGACACGATGCTCTCCCGGATCGCCAACAAGCACGCCTCGCTCGGCATCGCCCCCGAACAGTACGTGGTGGTCCACAAATACCTCTTCGGCGCCATCGCCGAGGTGCTCGGCGACGCCGTCACCCCCGAGGTCGCGCGGGCCTGGGACGAGGTCTACTGGCTGATGGCCAACGCGCTGATCGCCCTGGAGGCCAGACTTCTCAGCAACACGGTCGAGGGCTGGACACAGGCGACCGTGCTCCAGCGACAAGAGCAGAGCGCGGACGCGATCTCCTTCACCCTGCGGCCGTCGATCCCCCTGTCCTTCAAGCCCGGCCAGTACATCAGCGTCGCGGTCACGCTGCCCGACGGCGCGCGGCAGATCCGGCAGTACAGCCTGTCGTCCGCCCCCGAGCGGGACGACTGGCGGATCACCGTCAAACGGGTGCGCGGCGGCGACACCCCGGAGGGCGAGGTGTCCAACTGGCTGCACGCGAACGTCCGGGCCGGGGATGTGCTGACGGTCTCCGCGCCGTTCGGCGACCTGACCCTTCCCCCGGGTGACACCCCGCTGCTCCTCGCCTCGGCCGGAATCGGCGCCACCCCCATCCTGTCGATGGTCGAGCACCTCGCGGCCACCGGTTCCACCCGCCCGGTCACCGTGGTCCACGCCGACCGCGCCCCGGCCGACCACGCCCACCGGGAGGAGCTCACGCGACTGGTCGACGACCTGCCCGACGCCACCCTGCACCGGTGGTACGAGACACCGTGCGAGTACTCCTGCTCGCCGGCGCCCAACGTCGGCACCGTCGACCTGGCCGGCGTCGATCTCCCCGACCGGGTGGTGGCCTACCTCTGCGGACCGCTGCCGTTCATGCGCGGCGTCCGCTCCCAGCTGCTCCGCCGTGGAGTGCCCGCCTCCGACATCCACTACGAGGTGTTCGGCCCCGACCTCTGGCTCGGCAGGGACTGACCGGACGGACGCCGACGCTGTGGCCGCCGATCACCGGAGCATCCGCGACGGCCGTTCCACCTGAAGAACCATCCGGTACCGAGGTGGAGGCGAGACCGAGAAATCGGCCGAAGAGGTCAACCGGCCACCAGGGGACCGCGCCGCGCGCGGCGGGTGGAGAGCAGGCTGCCCGCCAGGCCACTCACCGCGCACAGCCCGAGCACGGCCAGATACTGCGGCACCGAGTAGACGAATCCGGCCTCACCCGTACCCGCCAGGCTGAGCGCCACCAGCGAGACGACCGCGATGCCGGTGCCCAGCAGCGCGCCCGAGCACGTCACGATCGCCGACTCCCAGCAGATCGCCCGGGTCAGCTGCGCGGGAGTGATCCCGGCCGCACGCAGCAGACGCAACTCGTCGGCGCGGTCGCCCATCGACATGGCCGAGGAGTTCAGCACCGAGATCACCGTGTAGAGCACCGCCGATCCGATCAGCACCGGAAGCCCCCAGGCGTCCGGCCCCGTTCGCTGGATCCCGGACGCGGCGTCCGAGGTCGCGACCGCGAACAGGAACGTGCAGGCGAGCGCGATCGTCAGCATGATCGGCGAGGCCGTGGAGGTCGCCCGGCGAGGCTGGGTCAGCACCGCCGCCCGAGCCAGCTCGCCGGGGCCCGGATCGAGCGCGGCCAACGGAGCTCCGATGACCCAGGCCATCGCACGCAACAGGACGGGACCGAGCGCCGAGCCCGCCACGCAGAGCGACGCCGCCCCGCCGAGCGCCAGCTCCATCCCGCGTTCCCCGCCGTGCTCCGTGGCGAGGAAGAGCAGCACGACGCCGCCGGCCACGGTGAGGACGCCTACCGTCGCACGGCTCCGGGACAGCAGTCCGGCCTGGGCCGCGACCTCCTGCAGCACCTCCAGCGGGGCCACCCGTGAGGCCTTGCGGGAGGCGCTCGTCGCGGCGACCATCGTGACGATCAGCCCTACCGCGGCGGACCACACGAAAGGCCCGGCGGTGACCCGCAGGTGAAACCCCGAGGGCGCCAGCCCCGTCGCCACGAGCGCCCCCGCGAGCGCCTGCCCGTAGAGCACCGCGAGCACGCTACCCGCCACCGTCGCCATGACGGCGACGACCATCGCCTCCGCGGTGACCACCCGGCGCACCTGGCCTGGTGTCATGCCGACGGTCCGCAGCAGCCCCCACTGCCGGCGTTGCTGCATCACGTGGAAGCTCAGTGTCCCGGCGACGACGAAGATCGAGACGAGCCCGGAGAGGACGGCCATCAGCGCCAGCAGGGACACCACCGTGTCCATGTCGGGGTGACCCGCCTCGCGCACCGTGTCCGCGGAGACCAGCAGCAGACCGCTGCCGCCCACGAGCGCGACGGCCAGCGAGACGGCCGCGAACGCCGCGGCGAAGGCCGTCTTCTGCCGCCGCACGTTGTTCCATGCCAGTACGGCGAGCATCAGCGCCGCTTCCCCTCGTCGAGCCCGGTCAGACGCGCCGTCACCTGTGCCGCGGAGGGACGGTCGAGCTCGTCGACGATCCGGCCGTCGGTCAGGAACAGCACCCGGTCCGCCCACATCGCGGCGTCCGGGTCGTGGGTGACCATCACCACGGTCTGTTCGTGATCGTCCACCGCCTCTCTCAGCAGGGTGAGGACCTCTCTGCCGGTGTTGCGGTCGAGCGCGCCGGTCGGTTCGTCCGCGAAGATCACGTCCGGCCGGCTCAGCAACGCCCGCGCGATCGCCACCCGCTGTTGCTGCCCGCCGGACAACTGGGCCGGCCGGTGCCTCTCCCGCCCGGTCAGCCCGACCCGGTCGAGCACCTCCTGCACCCGTGCTCCGTCCGGCCGCCGTCGGCCGAGGCGCGTCGGCAGCACGACGTTCTGCCGGGCGGTCAGCGAGGGCACGAGGTTGAACGCCTGGAACACCATGCCGATGCGATCCCGGCGCATCACCGCCAGCTGCGCCTCCGACAGCCGGGAGATGTCGGTGTCCCCGACGGAGACCGTGCCCGCCTGGGGGCGGTCGAGCCCGGCGCCGCACTGCAGCAACGTGCTCTTCCCCGAGCCCGACGGTCCCATCACGGCGGTGAACGTGCCACGGCGAAAGGCCACGCTGACCTCTCGCAGCGCGGCCACCTCTGTCGAGCCGCGTCCGTACGTCCTGGTCACCCGGTCCAGCCGGACCGCGAATTCTTGATCATCGTTCACATGATCAACAATCTCGCCTCCCGGCCCGGCGTCCCATCGGGGATGTCCCTGGTTCACCCCTTGGCCGCACCCCGGAAACGCGGTTGGAGGACACACATGACCGCTGTCACCTTCAGCGGTGCCATGCGACTCCACTGCATCGGTGCCCCCACGAAAACACGGGTGGAGGACACCCGTGATCGCCTTCACGGGACGGCCACAGCCGCGCGGCCCCTGGCCGGGTCGTAGTACGCAGGCGGAGTGCCCGTCGTCGTGACTCCGGTCGCCCTCGGCGGAGCCGTACGGGCAACGAGGTCAGGCCGGCGCCGGCCTGCGAACGGCCGGCGCCGGTGGGACGGTCAGGCGCCGGTGGGGTGCCAGACGGTCTTGGTCTCCAGGAAGGCCGTCAGCCGCCTGGTGCCGGGGTCGGCGGACCAGTCGGTCTTACCGGGACGGAAGACGCGCTTGAGGTTCTCCGCCGCCGCCTCCTCACACGCGATCGCCAGGTTCTCGTCGCCGACCCCGGTGAGGTCGAGGGCGTTGACGTCCATGTGCGCGGCCAGCCAGGGAGCGATCTCCTTCACCGAACCGGTGAGGACGTTGACCACCCCGGCGGGCAGGTCGGAGGTGGCCAGCACCTCGGCCAGGGTGATCGACGGCAGGGGTGCCCGTTCGCTGGCGATCACGACGCAGGTGTTGCCCGTGACGATCACCGGGGCGATCACCGAGACGAGCCCGAGCAGCGGCTCGTCGGGGGCGACCACCGCGACCACGCCGGTCGGCTCCGGCGAGGAGACGTTGAAGTACGGCCCGGCGACCGGGTTGGTCGACCCGGTGACCGCGGCGATCTTGTCCGCCCAGCCCGCGTACCAGACCAGCCGGTCGACGGCCGCGTCCACGACCTCGCCGGCCTTCTTCGTCCCGGTCTCCGACAGCTCGGCGGCGAACTGGGCCCTGCGGCTCTCCAGCATCTCGGCGACGCGGTAGAGGACCTGCCCCCGGTTGTACGGCGTCGCGCCCGACCAGCCTCCGAACGCCTTGCGCGCGGCGGTCACCGCGTCGCGGGCGTCCTTGCGGGAGGCCTTGGACGCGTTGGCCAGGAAGTCGCCCTTGGAGGAGGTCACGACGTAGGACCTTCCGCTCTCCGAACGCGGGAACGCCCCGCCGATGTACAGCTTGTACGTCTTCCGTACGGCCAGCCGCGCGGAGTCACGACTCTGGTCGCGCCCGCCCGGGTGCTCGGCGGCCCGCGCCCGGCTCGGCCTCTCCGTCTTACTCATTTCCCGGCCCTCTCCACATGCTTTCCTGCTCTGCCAGCCGTGCCGGAACGAAGATCTGACCGCAGCGGCTCACCCCGCACCGGTGGGCGAACCAGCCGTGCGGCCTCGGGCGGCCGGCGCGGGCGAAGTCGTGGCCTCGCGTGCTCTGGGCACGGCGGGCGCGGCGTCCGGCCCTGCCGGCTCCCTGATGGTCACACATCGAGATACGCCTCCAGCCCGTGCCGCCCGCCCTCTCGCCCGTATCCGGACTCCTTGTAGCCGCCGAACGGGGAGGTGGGGTCGAACCTGTTGAAGGTGTTGGACCACACGACGCCGGCGCGGAGCTTGCTCGCCATCCACAGGATGCGCGAGCCCTTCTCCGTCCAGACCCCCGCGGACAGGCCGAACGGGGTGTTGTTGGCCTTCTCCACGGCCTCGTCCGGGGTACGGAAGGTCAGCACGGACAGGACCGGGCCGAAGACCTCCTCCCGGGCGATCCGGTGCGACTGCGCGACGCCGGTGAAGATGGTCGGCGGGAACCAGAAGCCCTTGTCGGGCAGCGAGCACGCCGGGGACCAGCGGTCGGCGCCCTCCAGCTCGCCGGCGTCCGACAGCTCACGGATCTTGGCGAGCTGGGCCGCGGAGTTGATCGCGCCGATGTCGGTGTTCTTGTCCAGCGGGTCGCCCAGGCGGAGCGTGCCGAGCCGCCGCTTCAGGGAGTCGAGCAGTTCCGTCGCGATCGACTCCTGGACCAGCAGCCGGGAACCCGCGCAGCAGACGTGGCCCTGGTTGAAGAAGATCCCGTTGACGATGCCCTCGACGGCCTGGTCGAGCGCGGCGTCCTCGAAGACGATGTTGGCGGCCTTGCCGCCGAGCTCCAGGGTGACCTTCTTGCCCGACCCCGCGACCGACCGGGCGATCTGGCGGCCGACCTCGGTGGAGCCGGTGAAGGCGACCTTGTTGACGTCGGGGTGGTTCACCAGGGCCGCGCCGGTCTCACCCGCGCCGGTCACGATGTTGACCACGCCGGGCGGGAGGTCGGCCTGCCGGCAGATCTCCGCGAACAGCAGCGCGGTCAGCGGGGTGGTCTCGGCCGGCTTGAGGACGACCGTGTTCCCGCAGGCCAGCGCGGGAGCGATCTTCCACGCGAGCATGAGCAGCGGGAAGTTCCAGGGGATGACCTGACCGGCCACGCCGAGCGGACGCGGGTCGGCGCCGTATCCGGCGTATCCGAGCTTGTCCGCCCAGCCCGCGTAGTAGAAGAAGTGCGCCGCCACCAGGGGGAGGTCCACGTCACGGGACTCGCGGATGGGCTTGCCGTTGTCCAGGGACTCCAGCACGGCCAGCTCGCGCGAGCGCTCCTGGATGATGCGCGCGATCCGGAACAGGTATTTGGCCCGCTCGGAACCGGGCATCGCCGACCAGGTGCCGAACGCCTTGCGCGCGGCCTGGACGGCGCGGTCCACGTCCTCCTCGGACGCCGTGGCCACCTCGGCCAGGACCTCCTCGGAGGCGGGGTTGATCGTCTTGAAGGATTTTCCCGTCCCGTCGGCGAACTCGCCGTCGATGAACAGACCGTAGGACGGCTGGATGTCGACGACGTCGCGGGACTCGGGGGCCGGTGCGTATTCGAACATCGCTCAGTCCAGGGTGAAGTAGTCGGGGCCCGCGTACCTGCCGGTGGCCATCTTCTGGCGCTGCATCAGCAGGTCGTTGAGCAGGGAGGACGCGCCGAGGCGGAACCAGTCGGGGCTCAGCCAGCCCTCACCGGCCGTCTCGTTGACCAGGACGAGCATCTTGACGGCGTCCTTGGTGGTCCGGATGCCGCCCGCGGGCTTCACCCCGACCTTGCGGCCCGTCGTCGCGAGGAAGTCACGGACCGCCTCCAGCATGATCAGCGTCACCGGGAGGGTCGCGGCGGGCTGGACCTTGCCCGTGGAGGTCTTGATGAAGTCGCCCCCGGCCAGCATGGCCAGCCAGGACGCACGCCGTACGTTGTCGTAGGTGGAGAGTTCGCCGGTCTCCAGGATCACCTTCAGGTGCGCGTCGCCGCACGCGGCCTTGATCGCGACGATCTCCTCGAAGACCTTCATGTAGTCGCCCGCGAGGAACGCGCCCCGGTCGATGACCATGTCGATCTCGTCGGCCCCGGCCGCCACCGCGAGCGCGGTCTCGGTGGTCTTGATGTCGAGGGAGGAGCGTCCGCTGGGGAAGGACGTCGCGACGCTGGCCACCTTGACGCCGGACCCCTTCAGGGCGTCCACCGCCTGGGCCACCAGGTCGGGGTAGACGCACACCGCGGCCACCTTCGGCACGGAGGGGTCGCCCGGGTCGGGGTGGACGGCCTTGGCGCACATCGCGCGAACCTTGCCCGGAGTGTCGGCTCCCTCAAGGGTCGTCAGGTCCACCATGCGGATGGCCAGGTCGATGGCCTCCGCCTTGGCGGTTGTTTTGATCGATCGGGTTCCGAGCATCGCGGCCCGCTGGTCGGCGCCCACGCGGTCCACACCGGGCAGGCCCTGCAGGAAGCTCCGCAGCGTGACGTTGGACGAAGCCACGTCGGCGAGCGAAGTAGTCATAGTTGACACCACCCCAGCATGCCGACTGGTGTGATTAGTTCCAAACTGGACCCTGCCCAGCCCCATCACTCGTTTTCGTCAACATTCGCCGGGTTCGACGGCGGGACCGGGCAGGCCGCCGCACCCGGCGCCTCCGCGCTCCCCGCGTCCAACCGCGAAAAATCTTCGTTCGCGCCGCGTCCGGACGCGAGGAACCCCGCGTCCGGGCACGAAACCGACGGTCGGCGGGCGCCTGGAACCTTCCCGAAGCCGCCGAGGCCGACCGCCGGCGGGAGCGGCTCCGGAAGACGCCCGGCAGTGGCTCCGCGCCCTCAACCCGTTCTCGTGCTCTCCCCACCGATATCGGCCGGTCGTCGCCCGGACGGAAGGTATCTGTCGGTGCCGCCTGGTTCTGTGATCGGCACAGCGCACAGGTCGGTCATGAGAGGTGGCGACGAACGTGATGGTTCAGCGATTCCCGGTGGAGCACGAGGAACGTCTCTGGGACGTGGTGGAGGCGGCCTGGGCTCCGCTGGGAGTGGAGGTCGATCAGGCACGAAGGGCGCTGACGCATGGGACGCCCGGCCCCGGCGAGGACCTTCACGGCAAGCCGCCGCTCGCCGTGGTCGAAGCCGCGCTGAAGGAGTTCCTGAGCAATCTGGGCTCCATCGGCGAGGGGCTGTCGGCGGACGAGCTGACGGATCTCGACCGGGTGGTCGAGGCCAAGCTCTACGACATCGACCGCGCGGATGTCCAAGCGGTCACCGACGGTTCCGATGACGGCTTCCTCTACGCACGCGGCTTCATCGTCGCGATGGGCCGCGACTTCTACGCCGCGGTGGCCGAGGATCCGAAGAAGGCGGTGCCGGACGCCGAGTGCGAGGGGATGTGCTACTTCTTCGCCCACCTGCACAACAAGCGCTACGGAGACTTCCCGGACACCGGATCGGGAATCTCCCGCGAGTCGTGTTCGAACCCGGCCGGCTGGCCTTCCTGACCCGCGCCCGCGACGCTCGTGCACGGCCTGGACCATCCTTTCAGGACCAGTAAGGCGGCGAACCGGGATGTCTTAGGCAGTTCCTAGGCGAAGGTCGTCCGGATATAGGGCATCCGCCCGATGTGAGGGCAGGGGCCTTAGGACGAATCTTGAGTGTGTAAGGAAATCGCACCACCTGGTCACACGCTCAAGGAGAACCCAGAAATGATTCCCGAGTTCCACTCGCAGATGATCGCCCACCGCCTCGATGAGCTTCTCGCGGAGGCAGACGCCTACCGCCTCGTCCGCGAGGCGCGGGATGCCGAAAGGGAGGAGCGCCCGAAGGCCAAGCGCCGTCGGAGCCTCTTCGGCAAAATCATCCCGGCATGACCGTCGCACGAGAGCCCGGCCGCCTCCTCCCGCGCGGCCGGGCCTCTCAGCCCCCTTGATCCGGTTTCGCCGAACGATAAACCAGAAGAAGACCACCCATAGGGCATGACATGCTGGCAGACATGATGGGTCGGGCGGTAAGTCCCGTCTTCGTAGGACGGAAGGCCGAGCTCACGGACCTGGCCGAGGCTTTCGGGCAGGCTCGCGGGGGAGCCGCGACGACCGTGCTGCTCGGCGGCGAGGCGGGGGTCGGCAAGTCCCGTCTGATCGGGTGCTTCGCCGAGCGTGTCGCGGACGACGGCGCGCACGTGCTCATCGGCGGCTGCGTGGAGCTGTCCACGGAAGGTCTCGCCTACGCGCCGTTCACCGCGGCGATCCGCCAGCTCGTCCGTGAGTCCAGCGCGGAAGAGGTCGCGGCACTGCTGCCCGAGGGCGGAGCGCGCGACCTGGCCCGGCTGCTGCCCGAGTTCGGCAAGCCGAGCGGCGACCTGGAGGGCGACACCGCCCGCGCCCGGCTCTTCGAGCAGATCCTCACCCTGCTGGAACGACTGGCCGAACGCCGCCCGGTGATACTGATCATCGAGGACATCCACTGGGCCGACCGGTCCAGCCGTGACCTGATCGCCTTCCTCAGCCGGAACCTGCGCACCGCGCCGGTCCTGATGATCCTCACCTACCGCTCCGACGACCTGCACCGCCAGCACCCCCTCCGTCCGGTGCTGGCCGAGCTCGGCAGGCTGGACGGGGTCCTCCGGATGGACCTGCCCCGGCTCACCCAGACGGAGGTGGCCGCCCAGATGGCCGGCATCCTCGGAGCCGCTCCCGAGTTCGCCCAGGTCGACAGGGTCTTCCAGCGCAGCGAGGGCATTCCGCTGTTCGTCGAGGCGCTGATGGAGTGCGGCGGCGACTGCACCTTCCCCGACTCCCTGCACGACCTGATCATCGGTTCCGTCGAGCAGCTCTCCGAGGAGACCCAGCGGGTGCTGCGCATCGCGGCGGCCGGCGGGCTCCGGACGAGCCACGGCCTGCTGGCCGCGGTCAGCGGTCTGTCCGACGTCGACCTGGAGGCCGCGCTGCGGACCGCCGTCGCGGCCAACGTGTTGCAGGTCGCCGACGGCGACGCCTACGTCTTCCGGCACTCGCTGATCCGTGAGGCCGTACACGACGAGCTCCTGCCCGGCGAGCACGCGCGGCTGCACGCCCGCTACGCCGAGGAGATCAGCAGGGACCGCACGCTGGTCCCGCACGGCCGCGCCGCGATAGAGATCGCCCACCACTGGTACTCCGCCCGCGACGACCTGTGGGCCCTCGTCTCCGCGTGGGAGGCCGCGGGCAAGGCCGCCAAGACCTTCGCCTACAACGAGAAGATGCAGCTCCTGGAGCGGGTGCTCACCCTGTGGGGCAAGGTCCCCGACGCCTCGGCGCGGATCGGCGTGGACCACACCACGGTCCTGGAGCAGGCTTCGGAGGCGGCCAACGCCTGCGGCGAGATCGACCGCGGCATGAAGTTCGTCAAGGCCGCGCTGGCCGAGCTGGACGAGGAGGCCGAGCCCGAGCGGGTGGCCGAGCTGTTCGTACGGCTGTCGCTGTTCAAACAGTCCAAGCGGAGGCCCGGGGCACTCGACGACCTCCGCTACGCCGAGCGGCTGGTCCCCGAGCCCGGGCCGGAGCGTGCCCAGGTGCTGTCCAAGCTGGGCGCGTTCCTGATGTTCAGCGGCGAGATAGCCGAGGGGACCGCGCTCACCGAGGAGGCGCTGCGGATCGCCCGCGAGCACGGTGACGACCCCCTTGAGGCCGACCTGCTGCTCAACCTCGCCATAGGCCATTCGATCGCCGGACGCCTCGACATCACGATCGCCCTCAACACCACCGCCCAGACGATCGGCGAACGCGTCGGCTCCGGCCGCATCGTTCTCCGTGCCCTCGCCAACAACGTGGACGCGCTCAACAACATGGGCCGCTCGGCCGAGGCGGTCGAGCTGGCGATCGAAGGGGAGCGGCTGGCCAGGAAGTACGGCCGCCACCGCGTCTCGGGCACGTTCGTCGTCAACAACCGGGCCGAGGCGCTGGAGGCGCTGGGCAGGTTCGAGGAGGCGGCCGAGGCGGTGGAGGCGGCTCTCGCCATGGATCCGGTTCTGCGTCACCGGCATCACCTGCGACGTGCCCGTGCGGACGTCGCGCTCGCCCGGGGCGAGATCGACCTGCTCAGGTCCGTCCTGACCGAGGTGGACGCCTTCAGCCTCAAGGAGACCTTCACCCAGGAGCTGACGGCCAACGCCCGGCTCAAAATAGGTCTTCACCTGCTCAGCGGCGAGCCGCTGGCCGCGTTGGAGGTGGCCGAGCAGGTCGCGCGCGAGGCTCGGATCATGAGTAAGCCCATGCTGGGGTGGCGGATGCTGGGCCTGCTGGCGGGGGTCTGCGAGACGGTCGAGGCGGTCGCCCCCGAGCGGACGGCGGCGTTGCGCGCCCAGATCGACGAGACCTGGCCCACGATGACCGTGGACAGCCCGGTCGCCGAGGCCTACCGGCTCGGGCTCGCCCGTGACCACGACGCCGCGGCGGCCGCCTGGGAACGGCTGGGCCGCCCCCTCCTCCGCGCCAAGTCGCTGCTCCACGCGGGGCGGGCGGCGGCCGGCGCGGGTGATCGAGACCGCGCCGGAGCGCGGCTGCGAACGGCCCATCCGATCGCCCTCGCGCTGTCGGCCCGGCCGCTGGTCACCGAGATCGAGTCTCTGGCCCGCCGGGTCGGGGTCTCACTCACCGAGGAGGCCCCGGCCGCGGAAACCCTGCTGACCCCGCGCGAGCGGGAGGTGCTCCGGCTGGTCGCCCGAGGAGGGTCGAATCGCGACATCGCCGCCGAGCTGTTCATCTCCGCCAAGACCGTGAGCGTCCACGTCTCGAACATCCTGGGCAAGCTGGGCGTCGCCACCCGCGGCGAGGCCGCCGCGGCGGCCCACCGCCTCGCCCTGATCGGCTGACCTCCAGCTCCTCGGCGCGTCGCCGAACCACGCCTCGGGCACCGCCTCACCGCCCCGATGCGGCCTGCGGGCCCGCGGCTGGCACGGGAGACTGATGTCCCGAATATCCCGTGCATCGGCCATCGTGATTACGTAGCTTGATCGCATGGACTTCTTCACCGCACCGCCGCCGCCCCCCGAGCCGGAGCCGGTCGAGGAGAGAGTGCTTCCCCCCTGGGTCGGCCCCCCGGATCGCATGCTGGGCGGCACCGTCCCCATCGAGCGGATGCTGTTCCACACCGAAGCGCTGGTCATCGCGCTCACCAGCGCCGTCGCCTTTCCCGAGGGCACGAAGCTCTACCTCCGGATGGCGGCCCGTCGCGTCGAGGGAGTGAACGCGGATACGTGGTGGGACCGGCGCGAACTGTTTTACGGGGGACCTCATCGCCACGGGGCCCGCCCCGGGCAGTCTCTCGACGACGAGGTCCTTCGCTTCGGCGTCCGCTTCCCCGACGGCGGCAAGGCGACAACCGTCGACGGCAGGCAGCACCGGGGCGAATGGCCCCCTCCGCGTCCGGAAGGTCCGCTCCTCCAGTACGGCGGCGGAGGCAGCGGAAGCGGGGGTGACCACTTCGTCTCCAGCAGCCGGAGTCTGTGGCTCTGGCCCCTTCCACCGCCCGAGCCGTTCGAGTTCGTGGTCGAGTGGCCCGCCTTGGACGTGCCGCTGACGTTCGTCGAGATCGACGGCGCACCGATCGTCGCCGCCGCCGGACGCGCGCAGCCGTACTGGCCCTGATCGGCCCGGGGCGCGGAAGGACAGAGGAACGGCCGGCCTGGTCAGACGACCAGGGGCTCGACCAGGAGGATGATCCCGAAGACGGCGAACGCGGCGGCGGCGCCGTACCGGATGACCTTCTCGGGCAGGTGCTTGCCCAGCATCCGGCCGACCACGATGGCCAGCGCGTCGGCGGCGACCATGCCGACCGTCGAACCGATCCAGGTGCCGAGCCAGCCGTGCTGGGTGGCCAGGGTGATGGTGGCGAGCATGGTCTTGTCACCGAGCTCGGCGAGGAAGAAGGCGACGCCCACGGCGATGATCGCCGATCGGGTCGTGCGATTCGCCTTCTCCGACTCCTCGTCGGTCAACTCGTCTCCACGCAGCGTCCATACGGCGAAGCCGAGGAACGCGATGCCCGCGATGATCGTGATGGCCGTGGTGGGAAGGAAATCGCCGAGCAGGCCACCCATGGCGACACTGGCCAGGTGGACGATCGCGGTGGCGATCGTGATCCCGGCCAGGACCGGCCACGGCTTGAACCTGGTTGCGAAGGTCATCGCCATGAGCTGACTCTTGTCGCCGAGCTCGGCAACGAAGATCACGGCAAGACTGATCCAGAACGCTTCCAACAAGATGCCCTTCCGCGCGCGCGACCGGGCCGGAAGGGTGCACCCGGGGAGTCGGGCACGGCTTCGGCCCGGCAGCATTGGTGTATGCCAACCAGGCCGAAGGTCTCGTCCGCCTGGACTCTCATCGAATCCGAGGCCCGCGTGACCGGGCGCCGCAGGGCGCCAGTATGTCGATCACGCGATTGGGACTACTCCCCTTCGGGTGTTTCTCTACGTGACCCTAACAGTCCGATCGCCTCGACGATTCCCGCGCGCGAGGATCTCGTCACCGACGATCACCACCGGACGGGGCTCCGGAGACGGGCGGGGACCTGAGGGCGAGTGGATCCGAAGGCGGGCGGGGATCTACAGGCGGGCGCCGACCAGCACGGGTTCGTTGACGAGGGTGACGCCGAACTTCTCTCGCACGCCGTCGCGGACCTCGCGGGCCAGGTCGAGGAGCTCGGTCGCCGTTGCCGACATTTCCGGATTTGTCATGGCAAGGGTGTGCTTGGTGGAGATGCGGGCCGGGCCTCGCCGGTAGCCCTTCGGGAATCCCGCGTTCTCGATCAGCCAGGCCGCCGGAACCTTGACGGAGCCGCCCGGCATGTCCCAGCGGGGGAAACCCGGGGCCCGAAGCTCCAGCTCGGCCGCCTCCGGCCCGGAGAGGAGGGGGTTGGTGAAGAACGAACCCGCGCTCCTGGAGTCCGGGTCGTCGGCGTCGAGCACCATTCCCTTGCCCCTGCGCAGTTCCAGCACCGCCGCGCGGACCTCCGCCAGCGGCGCCCGATCGCCCGGGGCGACCCCGAGCCGGACGGCCAGCTCCTTGTACGTGACCGGCCCGGACAGCTCATCCTTGAGAAGCTCGTAGGTGACCGCCAGCACGACGTATCGCCCGGGATCCTCCTTGAACACGCTGTGCCGGTAGGCGAACCCGCACTCCCGCGCGCTCAGGTCGCCCAGCTCGCCGGTCCGGCGGTCGTAGACCCGGACCCCGGCGATCGTCTGCGACACGTCCTGCCCGTAGGCCCCGACGTTCTGGATCGGCGTGGCCCCGACCCGCCCCGGGATCCCCGACAGGCACTCGATCCCCGGCCGGCCCTCCGCCACCGCCCGGGCCACCAGCGTGTCCCAGTCTTCCCCCGCCTGCACGGTGATCCGGTCGCCGTCGACCTCGACGCCCCGCGAGGCGACGCTCACGACCAGCCCGTCGAACCCCTCGTCGGAGACGACCAGGTTGCTGCCGCCGCCGAGCACGAGCACCGGCTCGCCCGCCCGGTCCGCCGAGGCCACCAGCTCGACGATCTCCTCGGCCGATCCGGCCGTCGCGAACGCCCTCGCCGGTCCGCCCAGCCCCAATGTCGTGTACGGCGCCAGCCGTACCCCTGCCAACCGCTCAGTCATGCGCTTCCCCACAGCTCGCCCGCCTCCGCGACCAGCCTAGGGGGCGCGGAGCAGCCCCAGGACGCGGTCGTAGGTCCGGCGTGACTCCCTGTCCCGGTAGCCGGGATCGACGTCGTGGTAGCCGCGGTGCCGTTCCTGGTGGACGGGGAGATCCTTGCCCAGGGCGACGAGAGTGCCGGGGAGCGTGAGAGAGAACTCCAGGTCGGCGTTGCGGTAGTACCGGGCGTCGGCGGGGAAGCCGCCCGCGGCGAGCGCGGCCTCGCGCCTGACCGCGAACAGGTGGCCGAGCAGCCCGCGGACCTCACCGGGAGCCGCGTCCACCCATTCGTGACCTCCCTCACGGGGGTTCACACCCCTCCATCCCGCCCCGGTCACGTCGTCCTTCAACTCCCCGACCAGCGGGGTGATCGCGTCTCCGTCCAGGATCGTGGAGGTCTCCATCACGACGTGCACGTCCGCCGTGTCGAGTCTCAGCAGCTTGGTACGGCTCTCGCCCCACCCTGCCGTGCCTCCCCGCCAGTGCGGCGTCTCGGCCACGTGCCAGGCCTCCACCCGGCGGGGGAACTCCTGGACCAGCTCGTTCAGAACCGTCCCCGCGCCGTCCATGTTTCCCAGGTCCAGAGCGAGGATCTTGACCTCGGTGCGGGCGACCAGGGCGCGCACGCACTCCCGGAGATCGTCCGGCCAGCCGTCGACCACGAGCCCGACCGTCACGGTCGGTGGCGCGGCCTCCGCCTCCGCGACCTCGGCCGGAGGAGTGATCGACTCGTCGAGCCGGGACACCGACAGACTCGCGTCCCACAGCAACTGGGAGGAGACCATCCGCTCGGCGTCGCCGCCGAGCTCGTCCGACCGCCCGACGAGCTCGGAGCCCTCGGGTTGCTGCTCGGGGGCGGCCTGGGTCTCGGCGACCCGGCCGGCCTCCTGGTCGCCGAGCCGTTCGGGTCTGCGGGCGGGATCGGCGGCCTCGGCGATCTTGCCGGAGTCGGCGGAGACGTCCCGGTCCGGCGCCTTCGGCGTTCTCGTCGCCTCCTCGCCGGCCTCACCGGCCCGCCCTGTCGCCCTGCCGCCCGTTTCGGGCACGGAGCCCACCGTGGGCCACACCTCGAAGGGCGGTCGGGGAATGAGCTCGAACCCGTCCGCCGTGTCGCGGACGAGCCAGCCCTCGGCTTCGATCTCGTCTCGGAGGGCGTCGGCCGTGGCGTGGTCGCGCTCGGCTCGCGCATCGGCCCGCTGCTCGGCGAGATCCTTCACGTACGGTGGTACTTCGTTCATGTACGGACGCTACCCACGGACCGGGAGAAGATTCGGTCTCCGGCCCGCGGGCCGTGCCCACGACCGCCGCCGGGTCGGTCCACGGCGGCCGGACCACCGCGCGGGCAGGGGCCCGAAGCGCCGCCTACGAAAGCTGGACCACCGCGCGGGCCCTGGAGAGCACCCGGGAGCCGTTGGCCTTGGCGGTCAGCGCGACCACCACGCGCTTGTCCTCGAGCTTCTCCTCGATGATCCCGCTCACGGTGATGACCGTGCCCTGATCGTCGTCCGGGACGACCACCATGGAGGAGAACCGGACGCCGTAGTCGACGACCGCACCCGGGTCACCGGCCCAGTCGGTGACGAACCGGCCGCCCTGGGCCATGGTGAACATGCCGTGCGCGATGACGTCGGGCAGGCCGACGGTCTTGGCGAAGCGCTCGTTCCAGTGGATGGGGTTGAAGTCGCCGGAGGCTCCGGCGTACATCACCAGGTTCGTACGGCGTACCGGATAGTCGACGGCCGGGATCTGCTCGCCGGTCTCCACCTCGTCGTATCTGACTGTCGCGGCCATGTCAGCCCGCCCCTCCACGCTCGACGATGGTGTTGTAGGCCGTACAGACGAGCTCGCCCTCGACGGTCGAGACATCGCTCTTCACGGTGATGAACTCGTTGCGGCCGACGCTGCGGATGTCGGTCACGGTCGTGACGCCGACCAGCACGTCACCGGCGTGGATCGGCCGGCGGTACTCGAAGCGCTGCTCGCCGTGGACCACCATGGCGAAGTTCAGGCCGAGTTCGGGATCGGCCAGAAGCGAGCCGGCGTCCTGGCTGATGGCGATGGGGAAGGTGGGCGGCGCGATCACATCCGGGTGACCGGCGGCCTGGGCGGCCTCCTTGTCCCGGTAGATCGGGTTGTTGTCGCCGATCGCCGTCGCGAACTCTTTGATCTTCACGCGACTGACCTCGTAGGGCGAGGAAGGCGCGGACGTCCGCCCGACAAAATCACGATTCAGAGCCATCGTGCTCCTTTGCGGATACCGAGCTGGTGAGGCCGACAGTAACAGAATGATATTCGGGATGACACTCCCGGAGTGCCACCAGGAAACCGTAACCCGGACCGCGCGGGCGCCCGTTACCGGCCATGGTCAACACTCGGGCGGGAATGCTGTGCGGATACGACAAACCGGCGCCCTCAATGAGAACGCCGGTCTACGTTGAGTTTATGAGTGTTACTGAAGAACCCGTCTCCCGCGGGGACGCGGGAGGCTTCGCAGAGACCTAGCGGGTCTCGCGGTGCGCCTGGTGCGTCTTGCAGTTAGGGCAGTACTTCTTCAGCTCAAGCCGATCCGGGTCATTGCGCCGGTTCTTCCGCGTGATGTAGTTGCGGTGCTTGCACTCCTGGCAGGCCAGCGTGATCTTGGGCCTAACGTCGGTGGCAGCCACTTGGGAGTGCCTTTCTACGTTCGGGACAGTGGACAACCCACGCCGGAGCCCTTTGTTAGAGGGGACCCGGGAGGGTAGTAGCGGAGGCCGGACTTGAACCGGCGACACAACGATTATGAGCCGTTTGCTCTGCCTGGCTGAGCTACTCCGCCTTTGGGGCCGACGAAATCGACCGACCCCGCAAGGATACCCGACCCGTTGAGTGCCTGCGTACTTGTGCAGGTCAGGGCCGTCGCTTCTGAGTTTTCCCCAGTATGCCCGCTCATGCACCGGGAACCTGGAGAATTTTCTGGATGACCACTTGTGTTCACCCAAACCAAAGGCCCCAACCGGATGGTCAGGGCCTTTAGGCTTTGAGCCCCCTTACGGAATCGAACCGTAGACCTTCTCCTTACCATGGAGACGCTCTGCCGACTGAGCTAAGGGGGCCTGTCCGCTTCGCTTGCGCCTTGCGGACAGGTGTAACCATACACGGCTCTGGAGCACGATGCGAAATCAATCGAGGGCCATCTGGATCACCGCATGTCCGCCACATGAAGGCCCTCGGGCGAGCCCGTCCCGAGCCGTCTCCTCCACGGGCCAACGATGAAACGATCGGCAGAGACCGGACGCCGTCCGCGGCGGCCGGCCCGGCCGTCGGAGGGCGCGCGTTCACCGTACGAGCGTTGATCTCCCCCCGAGGCGGACCGGGAACGCGCGACGCGACAGGGGCGGCCCACGCGCCCCCGGCCGGCATTCGGCCGGCATTGGATCGATCTTCAAGGAGCACGATGCTGCAGGACCGCCGCAGAGAGGCCATCCGGGCGCTGGACGAGAGCGACAGGCCTCACCTCTACTGGCACGGAGTGGACGGCGACGGCCACGTGTGGCTGTTCGAGACCGTCGTCGACGACGGCGGGGAGTACTGGCCCGTCAGGCACGCCGAGCTGGGCTCGGACGGCCTTGCCCGCTGCTATTCGTGGGGCCACATCGAGGACGAACACGGCTTTCTCGCCGAAGGACCGATCTATCCGGACGACTTCGGCCTGAACTCCCTGAACGCCGAGGAATTCGGCACCCTGTGGAGCGCCCTCAGTCGATAGGTTGCTCGCATGAGCGGAACACCCGGCCTGAGGATGGCCGACACGGACAGGACCGCGCTGAGCCTGTGGACCGCCGACGCGGTGGTCCTGTTCGACTGGCTCATGAGTGTGGATCTCGATCAGGTCCCCGTAGGGCACCTGGCCCAGAAGCAGGCCCTCATGGATCTCCTCAGCCAGCTCGACCGGAGCATCCCCGACTACACCGCCGCGGATATCGAGCACGCGCGCGATCTGGTCTCCCGCGACGCCGTCCTGCCGTCATAGGCGAGGGGCCCCCGCTCGCCGCGGGCCGTCCCGAACGGGGCCTCGCGCGCCCGCACGCCGCGGGCCGTCCCGAACGGGACCTCGCGTGCCCGCACACCACGGAGGCGGCGGCTCGAAGAAGGGCGGCGGACAGCACGGACTCCCCTCGCGCGCCGTCAGGTCGCCCCGCCCGGCGTCCACGGCCCGGCCCGGTCTCCTTTCGGCGCCTCAGAGCGCCTGCTCCAGCAGACGCCTCATCGGAGCGAACCCCGAGGCCACGTAGAAGGCGTGTGCCTCACTGTTGAAGTCCCAGACATCCGTCACGAAGCGCCTGCATCCGGCCGAACGGCCCGCATCCCGGACGGCGTCCAGCAAGGCGGTCGCGACCCCGCGGCGAATCGCCCGGGGACTGACGGCCAGGTGATCCAGAACGATGAACGAGTCCTGCCGCATGAGCACGCCGGCGGCGCGCCGGTGGACGGTGGCCATCGCGTATCCGGCGGCCCGGACGTCGGGGAGGTCCGCGATGAAGATCCTGACGGATTCGCGCCCGAGCTGTTCCTCGAACCCCGAGGCGAGCTCCTCCGGGGACGGATGCTCCTGGTAGATGTCGGGACGCCGACCGGCGTGAAGGTCATGCACGAAACGGTTCAGCTCCGCGAGGAGAGCGGCGTCGTCAGGGGTCGCCGGGCGAATCGCCGGGGGGCCCGAGGGGTGATCCTTCAGGTCGGAAGACATGCGCGAACCCTAGATCAAGGACCACATACGTGCCGAATCTCCGGAAGACGGCGTCGTCACGCTCGCCGGTTCACGCGACCGGCCGGTCGGTGGGCACGAGCTTCCCGCCTGTACGGCCGGCCTCGGCCGTCTGCCGCGTCAGCCCCTGGACGGGCGTCGGTAGGGTGCTCTCTGTCGTTGCCGATATGTCGCAACAGTGAAGGAGCCTCACATGGCTGACCCCACCTCACCCCTGCGGCGGGCACTGTTCTCGCACGCGCCGATCCGGCGTAAGCCGCGCCAGACGCTGGAGCGCATGCTTGAGCTGGTGGACGACGACACCCCGCCGGACGGCCCCGAAGGTCCGGTCGCGGTGCTGGAGCGGCGGCTGGCCGAGCTCCTGGGCAAGGAGCGCGCGCTGTTCTTCCCGAGCGGGACGATGGCGCAGCAGGCGGTGCTGCGCGTGCACGCCGACCGGCGTGGCCGCCGCGCCTTCGCCGCCCACCCGCAATCGCATCTGGACACGTGGGAGGAGCAGGGCTACAACGCCGTCCACGGCCTGTGGCTGCGCCGTACCGGCGACCCGCACGAGCTGATGACGGCCAAGGACCTGGCGGCGATCGGCGAGCCGCTCGCGGCGGCCATCTGGGAGTTGCCGCAGCGCGACCTCGGCGGACTGCTCCCCGAATGGGAGGACCTCTGCGAGCAGGTCGCGCTCGTACGGGCCGGCGGCGCCGCCGCGCATCTGGACGGCGCCCGGCTCTGGGAGACCCAGACGTACTACCGGCGGCCCCTCGACGAGATCGCCGCGTTGTTCGACTCGGTGTACGTCTCGCTCTACAAGGGCCTGCAGGGCGTGCGCGGCGCCGTGCTGGCCGCGGACGACGCCACGGTACGCGCCGCCGAGGTGTGGCGGCAGCGGCTCGGCGGCGGCATTCCCGACGCGTGGCCGCTCGCCCTGGCCGCCTTGGTCCACCTCGACGATCTGGGCGCGCACATGTCCGCCTACCGCGAGCACGCGATCGCCATCGCGGCGGCCGTCAACGCCGACGGCGCCGCCCACGCCCACCCCGCCCCTCCGCAGACGCCGATCTTCCACATCCACCTGCCGGCCTCCAGGCGGGCCGTCGAGCAGGCCGGCGCGGAGATCCTCGCCGAGCACGGCATCAAGCTCTGGGGCCGGGTCCGGTCGGTCCCGGATCCCACCCGCTGCAGCTTCGAGGTCAGCGTCGGCGAGAACGCCATGGAGTTCACCCCCGACGAGGTGGTCGCCCTCATCCACGACCTGCTGGCCCGCGCCGAGACCCACTCCCGTCCTCCGTCCGCGGCGGCGGGCGAACCCCCGACCGCGACCGTCCCCCTCACCTGACCCCGTCCGGGGCACCACGCGAACCCGGGTGACGCCGTGATCGTCATCGGCCGAAGGCGTCCTTTTTCATTGAACCTTTCGGTTCAGTGACCTATGCTGAACCATATGGTTCAGCATCCGGCTCTCGATCTGGTGTTCTCAGCGCTCTCGGACGCGACACGGCGGCAGATCCTGGTTCGCCTGGGCGACGGGCCGGCATCGATCGGCGAACTGGCCGAGCCGTTCGGCATGTCGTTGACCGGCATGAAAAAACACGTACTCGTTCTCGAGAACGCCGGCCTGGTCACCACCGAGAAGATCGGCCGATCGCGGCAGTGCCGCCTGGGAACCGAACGATTGGACGACGCCATGTCCTGGATCGCCTTCTACCAACGGCTCTGGGAACGCCGGCTCGACGGCCTCGACGCCTACTTCACTCTCAAGAGAGGAAGCGAACAGTGACCGAACGAACCGAGACCACCCGGTTACGGATGACACGCCTGCTGCCTGCCACCCCCGAGGAGGTCTTCGACGCCTACACCGACGCGGAGAAGCAGAAGATCTGGTTCGGCATCCTCAACGACAAGCCCGGCATCATCGAGATCGAGGTCGACCTGCGCGTCGGTGGCCGGCAGATCGCCGTCTGGGGGCCGGATCGCGACAACCTGTTTCGCGAGACGCAGACCTTCGTGGTCGTCGACCGTCCGCGTCGCCTGGTCACCGAGTCCACCGGCAGCAGCCCGGACGGGATGACCATGACGACGACGATCGAGATCACCTTCGAGGAGCACGACGGGGGCACGCTCTTCACCGTGGTGCAGAGCGGGTTCCCGACCGTCGAGATGCGCGACTTCTTCGCCGGGGAAGCCTGGACCGGTGCGCTCGATCGTGTCGAGACCTACCTTCTCCGCCGATAGCGGCCGTCGGCACCGCACGACGGGGATCCACACGTCCGTGCCGGCCGTCGTTCGCACGCGCACGACCGCCGTGCCCGCACCTGCCCGGCGCGGGCGCGGCGGAGGAACGCTTATCCGCGCGCCGATCCCCGTCCATGCGTTCGACGCATCGGGCGCCGATCAGGGAGACGGCCGGGCAGTGTCGCGAGGCCGACGCCGGACCGGATGAAGGCCCGGATGTGAACCCGTCCGCCTCAAGGGGCCGGGAGGCGGGAAGGCGCCGTGACAGCACGGAGCCACGGCGTTCAGAGTCTGTCGCCGGACGAGCGCGTGCCGGAGTCGGGGACGAACCGCACGCGGAACATCTTGGGCCACAGCTTGCCGGTCAGCAGGAACTCATCGGTTCCGGGGATGGCCGCGATGCCGTTCAGGACGCCCGCCTTCCGGCGTTCCAGCGGGGTGAGCAGGCCCGCGGCGTTGATGCTGCCGGTCACCGTGCCGGTGCCGGTGTCGATCCGCACGATCCGGTTGGTCCAGTAGACGTTGGCGTAGACGGTGTCGGAGCCCGTGCATTCAAGCTCGTTGAGCTGGGGGACGGCATCGCCGTACTCGGTCACGGTGAGCGTGCCGGTGGAGGCGAATGTGACGGGGTCGCGAAAAACGAGGCGGGCGGAACCGTCGCTCATCACCAGCCGGTTGTTCCGTCGCTGGTGGCACAGTCCCCAGCCTTCCCCGGCGTAGGGGACGCGGCGGCGTTCGGCGAGGGTACGGCTGTCACGTTCGATGGCGACGCCCTCGCTCCAGGTGAGCTGCCACAACGTCGGCCCCAGGACGGTGACCCCCTCACCGAACAGCCGGGGCGACAGCTCCGCACGGACGGTGGGCGCCTTCCCCGCAGGCCCGGCCGTGATCGTCGACTCTCCGTACCCGCCGGTGCTCTCGTACAGCCTGCCTTCGGCCATCTCCAGCCCCTGGGTGCTGGCACGGGGATCGTGCGGCAGGACCTGGAGAACTTCGACCCGCAGTCGCTCCACCGGCGGCCGGCCCGTGCTCGACACAGCCGAGGCGTCTTCCGCGCGGGGAGGGCAAGCCCGGTGGCCGTCGAGGAGGAGAAGCGCGACCGCTCCTACGGCGACGGACATGACGCGACCCATGGTTCCTCCTGCATGACGTTGTCCGGGTGATCCAACGGGAACCTTCCCCGGGCGCCCCGCACCCGTCACCTCTTTCCCCCGGCCTCCCCCGCGTGGTCCTGGTCCGTGTCGGCCTGGTCCGTGTCGGCCTGGTCCGTGTCGGCCTGGTCCCGCCGGCCGCTTTGGAGCCCGCGCCGTCCGGCTTATGTTGGCGTGTGAAGGACATCGATGCCGACAGGCCAACCGGACCGGAGGTCAGTGCCATCATCAGCGGGTCGCAGTCTCGCGAGAACGAGATGGACATCATCGAGACGGGGCCGCGCAGGCCGCCCCTGTCATGGTCGCGGGGACGGGGCGTCACCGGCCTCGTCGCTGCGGCGCTCGCCGTCGGGGCCGTCGCCGGCTATCTCGTCGGCATCCGGCACGCCGAAACCCAAGCCCGTACCGCCGGCCCGGGCTCGCACGCGTCGGCGACCGATTCGGTGGCCCCGCTGGACGCACAGGCCGTGACCGGCACCGGCACCCGGTGTTCGGCCCAGCTCGGAGGCAGACTGCAGCTGGGCGTCGAGATCGTCAATCGATCGGCCACCACCGCGACGCTACTCCGGGTCGAAACGGCCCTTCCGCTGAACGGACTGCGAGCGACGGCGAGCGCATGGGGCGGTTGCGGCCAGTTGCCGCCCGTGGACACCGCGACCTCGCACTCGCTCCCGCCTGGCGCCACCACCTGGTTGACGAGCACGTTCGACGTGCTCATCCCCTGCCCGGCGCCGATTCCGGTCCTCTTCACCCTCACCTACACGCAGGAAGGTCACACGGTCAGCTCTGACCTGCGCGGTTTCCCTGACCTGGGCGACGTTCCGTACACCCGATGCACCGCCGGTTCGTGACGGCGCTCAACCGCCGGCGGGTCGACGGCGGGCGGGCAAGTGACCGGAGCCGCCGGCACACGAGGTGGCCCGCATCCGGCCGCGCGTTGTACGTTCGTCGGAGGAGGACGGATGCTTCATGGCAGACGAGCAGATCACGACAAGGTGAGTGGCATGCACTCGGAACTCCTCGCGGCGCTGGAGCCGGTGTGCCGCGACCTGGAGACGAACTGCGCCGTACCTCCCGACATCCGTGAGGCCCCCGCCTACCCCGGCGGTGGGGAAGGACTGGCGTGCGCCATGTTCCATGCCCCTGACGGCAGTGGACAGGGAGTCTCCGTGGTGCTCGGCCAGGACCCGAGCGAACAGGTGGCCAGGCTCGCGGACCAGGTACAGGAGTGGGCGGTGGAAGCACTATGGACCGCGGGTCTGCCCGCGGTGTGGCCACATTGCCCGGCTCACCCCGATACGCACCCCTTAACCGCCAGGGTCGACGGCAACGAGGCAGCGTGGTTCTGTCCGCACACCGGCGATCGGGTCGCCCCCATCGGGGAACTGCCCACCATCGCGCTTCCCGGAAGGGACGTGCGCGGGAAGCCGTAGTGCGGGCGGTCATCCCCCGGAGAACCGGAGGCCACGACGGCGTAGCAGGAGTCCGGTGGCGGCGGCGAGGGTGAGCAGGAAGCCGGTCACCATGAGCATTCGCCCGTCGGGGCCGGACTCACCACCGCCTCCGGTCGCTACTCCCCCCGCCGGGGTTTCGACCACCGTGCCGATCCCGTCCGCTTCCGGGTCCCCGGTCACGGTCGCCGTGACGGTCTGGGTCGGCTGCGGGTCCGAAGGCACCGGTACGGAATCGATCGGCTGATCGTCCGAGGTTGTCGTGACGGTGGGGGTCGGCTGTGTACTCGGGGTCACCGGGAGGGAGCCGGCCGGCTGGTCGTCGGCGGAGGTGACGGTGAGGGGATAGGTCGTCAGGGCGTCGGCGTTCTTCACCTCACACTCGATCGCCGGTCCGGTGGGCCCGGTCCCGAAGTTGACGGCGGCCGGCCGTACCCTCGCGGTGCCCGCGTTGGCCGATGTGGTCTTCAGGGGAACCGTGGTCGTCGGCAGGGCGATGATCTGACCCGCGCCGAGCGCGGTGAGTTCGCCCACCCCGGTGGCGGAGGTCATCCCGGCGAGCTCGCTGATGGACGCGTACGCGTACAGCTTGGTGCCGCCGGCCAGTTCCGTGGCGGGGGCCCGCAACGCGGTGGCGTCGTCGACGTAGGTCCCTCGCCAGCCGATGGTCATCTGCTCGCCCGTGACGGCGTCGGCCGGCATCGTCAGCTCGATCTTGACCTTGATGTCTTGTTCCTCGGTTACGCCGGACGTGGTGCATCGGTATTCGACGATGTCGGTGGCGACGACCGCACCCCGTGGCACCTCGGAGACGGCGGCCTGCGCCGGTTGGCAGACCAGGGTCAGGCTGCCGGTCAGAGCGGCGACCGAGAGAAGCGAGCGGACGCGCAAGGCGACTCCTGGTGCGACAGATGAGGAAGACACAAGTGAGACGAGGGGAGCGAACGTTCGGTTGACACCACTTCGCGCCTTTCGCCCAGCAAAAACGCATGTCGATCCTGTTCGACGCGCGAAACCGGATGACGAGAGGTCGCAGGCCCCTCCCTCTGATCGCGCGGTCCGCGGTCGACGTGCTCGGCGAGATGCCGCCGCCGTTCGACCAGGCCGTCACCGGGCAAGTCGCCGGTCAGTCGCGGGTGTCGAGCGGGACGTGCAGCGACAGGTGCCCGGACAGGGCGCGGAGGAAGTCCGGGGCGTCGAAGAGCGCGCCCGCGGAGGCGACGCCGACGGTCCGGGTCCGGCCGGTGAGGATGCGCTCGACGGCCTCCACCGCGAGCGGAGCGCTGACGGCGTAGATGTCCCGGCCGGTGGCGGCCACGCGGCGTTCCGTGCCGCCGGAGCGGACCAGGACGTCGACGACGAAGGTCTGCGCGGAGCGGCCGTGCTCGTCGACGGCGGCCGGTGCCGAAGCGTCGGGAGCGGACAGGTCCGCGGCCGCCCTGGCGGTCATGTAGGTGCGTACCTCCGGGATGTCCAGGTGGCTGGGAACGGTGACGACGTCGGCCATGGTGAACTCTCCGATGACGCTCTGGGAGCCGAGCGGAGCCGGGAAGGGCCACTCCAGGGTCGGCAGGGCGTCATCGTGGTATTCCAGCCGTCCGTCGGTGTAGCGGACACGGCGGCCACCCCGTCGTTGCCCCGAGACCGTGCCCGCGGCGAGCGTTCCGGCGGTGGGGTGCCAACTGCTCAGGCCGTAGGCGATGTGCGCCTCGTCCGCCGTCGTCCAATCGCCCATCGCGGTGGTGACCAGCAGGTCTCCGAGGCCGCCGTAGAAGGCCATCGCCGGGAGCACCACGGTGCCCGCGGCGCGGGCGCGCTCCGCGAAGTGCGCGAACGTGTCGAGGTTCGCCTCGATCTCAGCCGCCACGTCGACGTACGGGATGCCGGCACGCAGCGCCGCCTCGATCAGCGGGGCGGCGGTCGTGGCGAAGGGCCCGGCGCAGTTGATCACGGCGGCCGCGCCGTTCAGCGCGCGGTCGAGCGAGGCCGGATCGTCGACCGACGCCTGCCGCGTCTCAAGCCCGGGGTGGGACGCCGCCAACGCCCGCAGCTTGTCGGCGTCACGGCCGGAGAGAACCGGGATGTGTCCGCGCTCGCGCAACTCCGCGACCACAAAGCGTCCGGTGTGTCCGTAGGCGCCGAACACCGCCACGTTCTGACCCGATTCCATGTCTGCTCCCTGGTGCTCAAAGTGATCCACTGCGGAAATCCTGTCCTTGTTGATCCATCGGTGCCAGCGTCTGGAACGCCATGACCCGTACAATTCCCGACATGAGTTCTGTCCCGCGCTCCGTCGCGGTCGCCGCCACCGATGGGATGCTGCACTTCGAGCTGGCCCTGGCCTACGAGGTCTTCGGTGCCGTCTCGGACGCCCTGCCAGACCCTTGGTACGACGTGAAGGTGTGCGGCACGCACGCCGTGCGGGTCGGCCGGTTCCTGCTGGAGCCGGACTGCGGGCTCGACCGGCTGGCGCACGCCGGCACCGTGATCGTCCCCGCCCTGGCGGACGTCGACGAGGACCCACCGGCCGACCTGGTCGAGGCGGTGCGCGCGGCCCACGAGTCGGGCGCACGAGTGGTCTCCCTGTGCACGGGCGCGTTCGTGCTCGCCGCCGCCGGCCTGCTGGACGGGCTGCGCGCGACCACGCACTGGGCCCACACCGAGGAGCTGGCCGCACGCCATCCCCGGGTGGAGGTCGACCCGGACGTGCTCTACGTCGACAACGGCAGCGTGCTCACCTCCGCGGGCAAGGCCGCGGCGATGGACCTGTGCCTGCATCTGGTCCGCCGCGACCACGGGTCGGCGATCGCCAACGTGGTCGCCCGCCGCCTGGTCGTGCCGCCCCACCGGGCCGGCGGTCAGGCCCAGTTCGTCACCACACCGGTGCCCGACCAGGACGGCCATCCCCTGTCCGAGTTGCTCACCTGGGTGATGCGGCGGCTGGACCAGCCGCTCACCGTCGAGGACCTGGCCCGCCAGGCGAACATGAGCTCGCGCCACCTGGCCCGTCACTTCCGTTCGGCCGTCGGCACCACCCCGCTGCAGTGGCTGCTGACCCAGCGGATCCGCCGCGCGCAGGAGCTGCTGGAGACCACGGACGACAGCGTCGACGCCATCGCCTCGGCCGCGGGCATGGGCACGTCGACGACACTGCGCCGCCACTTCCACCGCACGATCGGCGTGCCGCCGGACGCCTACCGCCGGACGTTCCGCGCGTGAGGCCGCGGTCCTCGCCCTGACGGTTCTCGGCCGTCCCGGCGGCCGAAGGGCCACCGGCGTCCACGGACCGGCAGGGGACGACGCGACAGGCCGGGCTGGCAAGGCGTCCCCCTCGCTGTCAGACTTCTTCACATATGAAGCGAGTCCTGATCCTGGCTCTGCTCGTCGCGGGCTGCGGCGCCGATCCATCACCCGTACGGCCGACCGCCGCGCCGCCTCCGCCGGCCACCGCCACCGCCGATCCCCTGGAAACGACGGACTCCTGCCCCAGCCCGCCCCGTGGGGTGAACCAGTTCTCCCCGCGGGAGGCGGCCTCCGGCTGGGAACTGGCGTGGAGTGCGCCCGGTGGGGGCCTGAACGCCGGCACGGCCGCCGACGGCTCCCTGTGGGCCATGCACATCCCCCCGGCCGAGGACTCGAAGATCATCCTTATGCGGTGGGACGGCCGGACGTGGAGCGAGCTGCCGGTCATGCCGGGTGACAGCGCCCTGTGGCCGTACTCGGTCGCCGACACCCGCCATGTATGGGTCTTCGCCCAGCCCGCACGGTTCTGGGACGGTACGGCATGGCGGCAGCGACCTGCCCCACTCGACGAGGCGGACGGCTCCGTGCACGCCGCCCGCGGCCGCTGGGCGGTCAACCACACCGCGTCGGCCCACTGGAACGGCACGGCCTGGCAGCTCGCCCCGGTACCCATCGAGGGCGGTGGCAGGATGGGCGGAACCGACCAGGCGCCCTGGCTGCTGGGCGGATTCTCCGCCCGGGGAGAGAACGAACCGGTCGCGGAGCTGGCCAGATGGACCGGTACGGCATGGCAGCGGGTTCGGCTCCCCGCCATGCCGCTGCCCCGCGACGCCAAGCCGGTGCACTCGGATACGGGCCGGCTGCTCCTGGGCGGCGTCGCGCCGACGGGCGACGGCGAGTTCTGGGTACTGGGCGACTACCGCTGGGACGAGTACCCTCCGGACGGCGACGAGCCGGTGAGCCGGCCCAGGCCCGTCGCGCTCCGCCACGCCGACGGCAGATGGACCTGCACGTGGGGACCGGCTTCGAGGGAGAACCAGGGCTTCTCCGATGCCGAACCCGACGGCTCCGGCGGCCTGTGGACGATCCTTCGGACGCAACCCGTCTTCGACGGGCGGGGCGAGGTGTGGCACCTGGCCGAAGGCCGCTGGACCAGGGAGTTCCTCCCGGTCGCCGACGGCCTGCCGTACGAGATCAACGACCTTGCCGTCATCGGTACCACCGTCTACGCGCTGGGGGTCATCAGAGACCCGCGCGGGACGCAGTTCTCGGCCCTGTGGCGGCTCAACCGCTGAGGCCGGCGGCGCGTCGCCCAGGCGGTCGACGAGGTGTTGAACCCGCCCCCGGCGTCGCGGTGACACCGACGAAGGCGAGGAGGTGGCCGGCGTGGTGCTCGTAGCGGCGGTGCGGCGTCGAAAGGCGTTCGGCCACGCCGTCGTCCGCTCTTCACGGCCTCGGACGACTCCGATGGATACTTCACGGACACCGACTTCGCCAACCCCGACCACGCGGCGCAGCGGAACCGACACCGACTGGAAATCGAATGACCGACCTCGAAGCCCTCGTCCGGCTGTGTCCTCCCCCGAACTCAGCGACGCACATCGACTGGAACGGAATCGAGGCCGGGCTCGGGATGCCCCTGCCCGATGACTACAAGGCCCTCGCCGAGCGGTACGGGCCCGGAAACTTCTGCGACTACCTCACCCTCTACCATCCCCACGGGCCCACCGAGTACGTCACTCTCACCGGGCCCATGCCCGCGCGGATCCGGGCCCATCTACGCACGGACTACGACCGTGGCACACACCCCGTGCCCTACGACCCCGATCACCTCTTCGCCTGCGGTGTGACCGGCAACGGCGAGTACCTCTTCTGGATCACCGACCCCGTGACCGACGGCGGCCGCCGGCGGATCGCGGTCAACGAGGCCCGGGGCCCGCGCTGGTTCACCTACGACGGAACCGTTACCGGCTTCCTCGTGTCCGTCCTCACCGGCGAGACGCGCGTACCCCAGTTCCCGTCCAGCCTGCTCGAAGATCCTCCCACGTTCACGCCCGCATCTCCCGTTCCCGCTCTTTGGGAACCCGTACCCTTCGACAGTTTTCCCTCCGCCCCTGTCGATACCGCGGCCGTCCGCGCGTGGGCCCGTGAAAACGGCTACGACGTACCGTCCCGAGGGCGCGTCTCCCCGGACATCCTCAACGCATGGGCCGACTCCCACGACCACTGAGCCTGTCAGGCACTCACGGATACCTCGTCGGGTGACACGGACCCGAGCGGAGATCCCACCAGGAACGTCCCTTCGGGGTGGGATCGTCCGCCAGGCGGCCTGCCGCACGCCCCCGTTGGGGGCGTCGCCGCGAACGACGGTCCTTCCGGTGCGACGCCGGTGACGCCTCGATCAGGCGGCGGCCTGGCGGATGAGGTCGGCGACCGCGGCGGGCTGCGAGACGTAGACGGCGTGGCTGCCGATGACCTCGACGACGGTCGCTCCGGCGCGCTCGGCCATGGCGCGCTGGGCCGGCGGCGGGATCATGCGGTCCTCGGTGGCCACCAGGTACCAGCTCGGCTTGTGCCGCCAGGCCGGCTCGGTGACCGTGCCGCCCAGGGCGCCCACGCCCCAGGGAACCTGGGAGTCGGCCATGAACGCGGCCGCCTGCGCGGGCACATCGGCGGCGAACGAATCGTGGAACTTGTCGCGGTCCAGGAAGAGGAAGCCCTCCACGGGAGGGAGGATGGGCGGCACCGGCGCGCCGGGCGGCGGGTCGGCGATGAGGGTGTTGACCGATTCGCCCTTGTCGGCGGCGAACGCGGCGATGTACGCCAGTGAGGCGACGTTGGGGTGGGTGCCGGCCTCGCTGATGACGACTCCGCCGTAGGAGTGGCCGACCAGGACGGCCGGGCCGTCGAGGCCGTCCAGGACCCGGCGGGTCACCGCGGCGTCGTCCTCCAGCGACAGCGTCGGGTTCTGCACGATGTGGACGCGGAAGCCGTCCCGGGTCAGTTCGTCGTAGACGCCCTGCCAGCCGGATCCGTCCACGAAGCCACCGTGCACGAGCACGATGTTCTTGATGGTGGTCATGGTCTCTCCTGACCTGGGTGGACAGGCACGGCGCCTGTCTCCTGTGCACTCCATTCAAGTCGCGCGCGCGTGACCCGGCCACGCAGAACAGGACGCAGAATTGGCGCGGAACCGTCAGGGCGCGGCGTTCGCCAGGTCGCGGCAGCGGCTGCTCGCCTCGGCGTCGCCGAGGGCCTCGTACACCTCGGCGGCCCGCGCGTGGGCATGGCGGCTCTCGCCGGTCCGTCCCTCGTCGGCCAGCAGGGCCGCCATTGTCTCCAGGGCGCGGGCCTGCGGTACGGGCAACCGAACCTGCTCCATGAGGCTGATCGCCTCGGTGAGCTTGACGATCGCTTCGGTCCGGTGGCCGAGCGATCCCAGGCATTCGCCGACGCGGGCAAGCGCGATCGGCCGGGTGAACGCCGCGATGCTCGGCGTCATCCCCGAATGGTCGTCGTCCAGCAGGGCCAGCACGTCGAGGTACTGCGCCAGTGCCTCGGTGTGGCGTCCGGCGTCGCGAAGACAGGTGCCGAGGGCGCCGAGACACTGGCTGTACGAATCGACGTCGCCGCTCGCCCTGAACGACTCCGCCGCCCGGGATTCCGACGAGACGGCCTCATCGAGCCGTCCCAGCCTCCGAAGCGCGCCCCCCTCGTTGTGGTGGGCCGAGGCGATCTGCGCCGTGGCCCCGCTGCGGGTGGCGAGGTCCATCGCCTGGGCTGTGTACCGCAGTGTGGTCTCCGGATCGTCTCGTGGCACCAGATGGACCCAGGCCAGCAGGTTCAGCTGCGCGGCCTGCCGGGCCGGATCGCCCAGGGCCGCGGCGGCCTCTGCGCCGAGGGCGAAGACCTCGTGCCAGTGCGGCGCGTGCATCCACCGGTCGGAGAACCAGTCCATCGAGTCCGCGCAGTCGAGGACGGCGGAGTGCCTGCCGACGCTCGCCGCGTGACGTAACGCCCCCAGCCAGTTGTCCGCATTCGCGCGCAGCCAGGCGTCGGCCTCCTCCAGTGAGGACAGGCCGGCGTCGGGCCGGTCGGAACGGCCGTAGGCGGGCTCGAACCACCGCCCGGCGGTGGTGGCCGTCCGCAGCAACCATGACGTCACCGTCTCGTTGATCGCGTCGCGCTCGGCCGCGGGTTCCTCTTCCCGAAGCCGGTCGCGGGCGAACAGCCGGACCAGGTCGTGGAAGCGGTAGCGGCCCGACGTGCTGTCCTGCAGCAGGCCGAGGTCGACGAGTTCGTCGAGGGCGTCCCAGGCGTCCTCGATCGGGGTCCCGCCGGCGACCGCGGCCAGAGCGGCGTCGAAGTCGCGGCCCGGCACCAGGGCGAGCCGGCGGAAGACCCGCCGTGTGAGTCCCGCGAGCTGCTCATACGACATCCCGAACGCCTTGGCGATCGTGAGGTCGCCTGCCCTGAGCTGGTCGAGACGGCGCTCCTCGTTCGTCAGCCGGGCGGCGAAGTCGGCGGCGTTCCACCCCGGTCGGCTCGCCAGCCGGTTTCCCGCGATCCGCAACGCCAGCGGCAGGCCACCGCACAGGTGCGCGAGCCGGGTGAGCCCCGGTTCCCCGTCCGAAGCGGACCGTTCGCCCAGGATCCCGGCCAGCAGTTCCGTGGCTTCCGCGAGCGGCAACGGGCTGAGGCTCAACCTGCGCACGCCCTCCAGGCCGGCCAGCAGCCGCCGGCTGGTGACCAGAGCTCTGCCTTCGCCGCCTCCCGGCAGCAGCGAGCGGACCTGTTCCTCGGACGCGGCGTTGTCGAGCACGACCAGAACGCGCCTGTCCCGCAGCAGCGATCGGTACAGGGAAGCACGTCCGGGGATGTCGCCCGGTATCTGCTGATCCGCGACGCCGAGCGCACGCAGCAGCAGGAGCAGGGCCTCATCGACGGCGAGGGGTTGCGGGGACATGCCGAACAGATCGAGGAAGAGCACCCCGTCGGCGAAGTCCGGGCGCAGGACGTGGGCGGCGCGGACGGCGAAGGTGGTCTTGCCCAACCCGGCGGGGCCGGTGATGAGTCCCACGCCGGCGGCACCCGGCGCGTGGTCGGCGTACACGAGATCCTTCGTCCAGGCCAGTTCCGCGACCCGGCCGGTGAAGTCGTCAACCGAGCGGGGCAGCTCGCACAGCCCGGTCGGGCGCGTCCAGTGATCCCGTAGCCGGCCGTCTCGCGCCAGTTCGACGAGCTGGTCGCGGGCGGCCTCCGTCAGAGCGAGCGCGTCCGCCAGGGCGGTGACGGTTCGGTGCCGGGGTCCCCTGCTGCGTCCGCGCTCCATGTCCGACAGGGTCCGGGCGCTGACCCCGGAGGCTTCGGCGAGTTGCTCCAGGGTGAGGCGTGCCGCGTGCCGATGGCGGCGCAGCAGCTCCGCGAAGCTGTGTGGGGTGGTGATGGGGTGCTCCTGGTCAGCGGTGGGGTACGTGACCCGCTGCGAACAAGTGGGGTGCCCCGGCTTCGGGACCGGTCGGCAGCCCGCTGATCCGCGACTCGAACGCCGTCTGGAGACGACCGCTCAACGGCAGCACCTCCGGCAGTCGTGCGGCACCGGATCGTTGCGGACCCGACAGCGTGAGGGGAAGCTCAAGCGAGGCCGGCGGATTCCCCTCACGCCTCCTCCAGGAGACGTCGCCGCACCGCGGGGCACGAGCGCGGGGAACCGGTTCACCGCCGGCGCGTCCGCGGCCTCGTCCGTAAGCGGCCGCACCTCGTGAAGGGGCAGGCCCGCACGGTCGCGGAGATCGCCGTCCCGCTCGAACAGATCAGCGTCGCCGACCGTCTCGGGACCGCCGGATGGCGAATCGGCCACGGAGGCTCCTTCATCTACCCCGGGAGGGCCTGGCCCGGTGCTTCGTCATCTTATGAGAGCAGCGGAGCAATGAACTAGATCATCCTGGTTTGAGGCATGCCCGGCCCCCGGCCTCTCCGAATGAGACAACCTCCGAGGTCACCCGGCTCCTGATCCCACGCGATCGACCGGCTGACCTACCTGGCGGTCCGACGCCGGACGAGCGTGATCTGCTCATCTCCGCCCACCGCGTCAGGTCGCCGGCCGCACTGCCGTGGCGGCCTCGTTCCAGGCACGTTGGTGGCGGGTGACCTGCTGGAGGGTGTCCTTGAAGGCGGTGTACCGGTCGGCGCCGAGGGCCTGTTCGTAGCGGTCTTCAATCGCGGCGAGGATGGCGCGGGCTTTGGCGATCTCGTCCAGGGCGCGGTCGGTGGGGACGATGAGCTTGGCGCGACGGTCGGCGGGGTCGGGCCGGCGGGTGACGTAGCCGAGGCGGGCGAGTTCGTCGGTGATCGTGCCGACGATCTGCTTGTGCTGGCCGGACCGGGCTGACAGATCGGTCGCGCGGGTGCCGCCGGGGTCGAGGAAGGCCAGGACCGTTCCGTGCCGCGGGCTCACGTCGGGGTGCCCCTGCTCAGCCAGGGTGTGGAACAGCTCCTCCTGGATGGCCCGCATGAGCTGGCCTGTGAGCATGCCCAGGTCTGGTCCTTTGCCGGTGATGCCCATGGAAGTCCTCTCCGGATTTTTTAGTCACGATCATTGACGATAATTGATCGTGACTTTATCGTAGGTCTCAGCCGATCCCACCCCCCCGGCCCGAAGAGGCAGATCATGCGCAGGATCATCGCATCCACCTACGCCACCCTCGACGGCTTCATCGACAACCCGCACGAGTGGTCGATGAAGTACTCCGACGCCGAGTCCCAGCACTACGCGTCGTCCTCACCTACCGCCCCGAGCCCTCCGCCTAGTCCGTCGCGGGACCGGCGAACACCCAGAAGGGAGCGGTCATCATGACCCTGACCGGATCGAGGAACACCCCCACCTCCGCGCGCCGTCTGCGCGCGGGCTTCACCGGCGCCGTGCACCTTCCCGGCGAAGCCGGATACGAAGAGCACCGGCGCCCGCTGTTCACCCCGATCGACCAGCGACCCGCTCTGGTGGCCGAGGCGACCAGCGCCGAGGACGTACGGGCGGCGGTCGTGGCGGCTCGGGACGCCGGCCTGGCACTGGCCGTGCAGGCGACCGGGCACGGCACCCACGCGCCCTGCGACGGCGGCCTGCTGTTGAGGACGTCCCTCATGGCCGGAGTGCTCCTCGATCCGCGCCGGCGCATCGCCCGCGTCGGCCCCGGCGCCCGATGGGGCCAGGTCATGACGGCCGCCGAGCCGTTCGGACTGGCCCCTCTGTCGGGCTCGCACGCCGACGTCGGCGTGACCGGGTACACCCTCGGCGGCGGCCTGGGCTGGCTCTCCCGCGCGTACGGCTTCGCCGCCGACAGCGTGCTGCGCGCCCAGATCGTCACGGCCGACGGGCGGCTCGTGACCGCTGCTCCCGACAGCCACCCCGATCTGTACTGGGCGCTGCGCGGCGGAGGCGGCAACTTCGGCGTGGTCACCTCGCTGGAGTTCCGGCTGCACCCGGTGGCCCGGGTCTTCACGGGCACCGCCTGTTTCCCGGTCGAACGCGCCGGCGAGATCGTGGCCTTCTACCGGGACTGGATCACCGGGCTGCCCGACGAGCTCAGCACCGCCCTGTCACTGACCTCGATGCCCGACGACCCAGGGGTGCCCCCACTCGTGCGCGGCCGCCGCGTCCTGCAGCTCAAAGCGCTGTACGCGGGGAGCGCCGACCAGGGCCGGCGGCTGCTGCGGCCGCTGTGGCGAGCCGCGGGCCCGGCGCTCATCGAGGACTTCCGCACCATGCCGTACGCCGAGGCCTCCATGGGCGGCACCGCCCCCGGCCAGGTCGAACTCCTGAGGGAGCTGCCGGACTCGGCGATCGCGGCGATCATACGCGTCGCCGAGCCGTACGACGGGCCGGCCGTGGAGATCCGGCACTGGGGCGGCGCCATGGGCCGCCCCGGCCCCGACGCCGGCCCGGTCGGCCACCGCGCCACCCGCCTGTCGGTGATCGCCGACGCCGGCTCTCCGGTCCTGGCTGACGCCCTGCGCGCGCACACCAGCGGCGGGGCGTTCCTGAACTTCCTGCACGACTCGACCCGGACCGCGGACGCCTACACCGCCGCCGACCACCGGCGGCTGAGCGCCGTCAAGCGCCTGTACGACCCTGACAACACCTTCGGTGTCACGCACAACATCCCGCCGGCACCGCTCATCGCCGCCCGTCCGACGTCATCGAAGTGGGCTCCGTCTCCGGGGTCGAGGAGCGCGGGGACAGCCATCGGCGGTTAGATGGATCAACCGGGTCGAAGGCCTTGATAATCGTCGGACCGGACGCCCACGGCGGCACTCCCCTGCGCCACCGCTCCAGATCCACCCGCGACGGCGGCCCCGCGTACCGGGGTCGGCAGCCCGGCATCGAGCGATCCCTTGATCCGCAGCACGATGTCCACGTGTGACTCTTCGTCCTCACGGTAACCGTGGAGGGCACGGCCGGGTGCGATCAGCCGCTGCTCCTCAAGGAGCGCGGCAGCCGACGGGATACGCCGGTACGCTCCGCGAGCTCTCCGATTCTCACGCGCTCAGGCCTGCGCCCTTGACCTTCACGTCAACAGGGGGCGTGTCCGGATTTCCGGCAGACGCACTGTTCCCAGGCGTCCGTTACCGCTGGGCGAGGGTTTTCAGCGGGGCGGGGTCACTCCGTTGAACCAGTTCTGCGCGGCGACAGCGGTGTCGTGCTCGCGGTCGCCGGTCACGGTGATGCGTTCGAGAGCGGCGAGGTGTTCCTCGGTCAGGGCAAGGTCGGCGGCGAGGCTGTTCTCCTCGAAGAACACCGGCCGTCGGGTGCCGGGGATCGGGACGACGTCGGGCGCCTTGGCGAGCAGCCAGGCAAGCGCGACCTGGCCGGGGGTGGCGTCGAGGTCGGCGGCGATGCCGCGGACGACGTCGATGGTCGACAGGTTACGGTCGAAGTTCTCCTCGGAGTACCAGGGCATGCCGCTGCGGTGGTCCTCGTCCTTGAGGTCGCCCCGGGAGGTGATGGTGCCGGTGAGGGCGCCGCGGCCCAGCGGACTGTACGGCACGACCCCGATGCCGAGTTCCCGGGTGAGCGGGAGGATCTCGGCCTCGATGCTTCGCTCCCACAGTGACCACTCGGTCTGGAGCGCGGTGATCGGGTGTACGGCCGCGGCCCGGCGGATGGTGTCGGGTGCGGCCTCGGAAAGGCCGATGTGGCGCACCTTTCCCTCGGCGACGAACTCGGCCATGGCGCCGACGGTGTCCTCGATCGGGACCGTCGGGTCGACACGGTGCTGGTAGTAAAGGTCGATGTGGTCGGTGCCCAGACGCCGTAGGGACCGTTCCAGACGCTCGCGCGCGTAGGCGGGGCTGCCGTCGATGCGCGCTTCGCCTCCGCCGAACGGGGCCGAGACGATGCCGAACTTCGTCGCGACGACGAACTCGTCGCGGCGCCCGGCGATCGCACGGCTGATGATCTCCTCGCTGGCCCCGTAGCCGTCGGCGGTGTCGATCATTGTGACGCCGAGCTTGGCGGCACGGTCGATGATCTCCCGGGCCACCGTGTCCGGGTCGTAATCGCCGTTCTGGCCGTAGGGGTTGGCGAAGCTCATCGCGCCGTAGCCGATCGCGCCGATCTCGAGCCGATCGGGCCCAAGGAATCGGGTGGGAATGCTCATGGCCAGGTCCTTTCGGGCGCGCAAACATGTCCTCATTCGGGGACTTGCATGCACGCAGGTATGTCCTCACTTGGGGACAAGTGTAGTCCTCAAGTGAGGACAAGAGTCCAGGGGGCCTAGGATGAGGGGCATGGCCACCGATGCGTCCGCTTCCGCGCCCCGGCGCACGCGCGACGCCGAGGCCACCCAACGCGCCATCCTCGGCGCGGCGATCGACGCGTTCGCCCGCAGCGGCTACGACGGCGCGAGCACGCGCGACATCGCGCGCGACGCCGGCGTCGACCCTCGGTTGATCACCCGCTACTTCGGATCGAAGGAAGCGCTGTTCACACGAGCGGTGGAGGAGACCTACCGCCACCCCCTCATGATGATCCCCGGGCGCAACCGCGAAGTGGCCAAGGCGCTGCTCGGCGGCGCGCCGCTGGAGCAGGCCAAGGGACTCCTGCTCACCATCCGCTCGGCCGGGAACGAGCGGGCCGTTGAGATCATGCGCGACCATCTCGAACAGCACTATCAGCGCGACCTCGCCGACGCGCTTTCCGGCCCCGATCCGGAGATGCGCGCCGCGTTGTTGATCGCCGTCTGCACCGGGATGCAGATGCAACGCAACGTGCTGGGTAATCGAGCGCTGCTGAGTTCGGACTCGGACATGAGCGTTGATCTGCTCGCCGCCGCACTCGACCTCATCGGTGCGAGCGACGCGCCCGCCCCCGCTTCCGGGGACACCCTTCCGAGCACGTGACACAGGAGCGCTCGGAAGGTGTCGTCACATGACGCATCGGGCCTCCTGCCATCCCAGGCACCATTTGTCTCTTTTGTCGCATTTATTTAGTTTTTTGTGGTTTTTGGTCGGGTAGCCCCTGAAAAGACCTTCTCGGGAGGGCACACGATGAGCGAGCACGAGGAACCGGCCGGCGGAATATCAAGGCGGGAGTTCTCCATCCTGGGCGCAGCGGCACTGGGCGGTCTGTCACACCTGGGAGCTCCCCGCCAGACCTCACCGAGCCCGAACCCCACGCCAACCCCGGACACCGGGCAGCGCGCCCGGGTGGGGTTCGTCCTCGGGCACGAGCAGTTCCGCACGCCGGCGCTCGTGTCGTTCGCCGAGCGGGCCGATCGGGCGGGATTCACTCACGTCTGGGCCAGTGACCACTCCCATCCCTGGCAGGACAACGAGGGCCACGCCATGTTCCCCTGGATCACGCTGGCCCTGGTGGGCGACCACACATCGCGCGTGACGTACGGCACCGGCGTGACCTGCCCCCTCTACCGCCACCACCCCTCCCAGGTAGCGCAGGCGTTCGCCTCCCTCGGCATACTCACGCCCGGCCGGGTGTTCCTCGGCGTCGGCACCGGCGAGGCCCTCAACGAGCAGGCCACCACCGGCAGCTACGGCCGCTACCCCGAACGCCACGACCGGCTCATCGATGCCATCACGCTGATCCGCAAGCTGTGGACCGGGGAACGCACCACCTACAAGGGCGATTACTACCGCACCGACCAGTTCAAGCTGTACGACGTACCCGACAAGCCGGTGCCCATCTACGTCGCCGCCAGCGGGCCGAAGAGCGCTTACCTGGCGGGCCGGTACGGCGACGGCTGGGTGGCCCAGACCAAGGACATCGCCAACCCGCAGCTCCACGCGGAGTTCTCCCGGGGCGCCCGTGCCGCCGGCCGGGATCCTGACGCCATGCCGAAGCTGGTGGAGACCTGGGTGGTCGCCGGCGATCAGGCCCAGGCCGAGTATGCGGCGAACCAGTGGCGGTTCACCCCCGGCGGCTTCGGCGATCTGCTGTACCAGCCCAACCCGGTCACCATCCAGCAGATCGCCGAGAAGCGCTGGCCCCTGTCCGAGGTGTACAAGTCGTGGCCGCGCGGCACCGATCCCGAGGTGCACATCAAGGCGCTGCAGAAGATCGTCGACGTGGGCGGCATCCCCATGGTCCACTCCGGCCAGGCCGACCAGGCGCGCGTCATCGACTTCTACGGCCGCGAGGTTCTTCCCCACGTGCACCGCTGAATCGGTCGCGACCTGCTCCACAGACCAGGTGATCTCGCCGGACGCGGCGATGCGATGGACGGGCCCGGATTCCTCACGCTTGATATGCGGAGGCGACTCGAGCGACCCCGACGTCCTCATCGTGCCGGCACGCGAGGGGGTGCTGAATGTGCTGCGCGCGGCGACGGTGGTCGACGTGCGCGACCAAATGGACCTGCGCATCCGCGCCATGACCACCCCTGAAGCCGCCGGTCGGCGCTTTCTGGGCACGGGGGAGTTCATGTGGATGCGGGACATCGCATGTGCGCTGCGGAACGGCCTCGGCGACCAGGGCACGCGCGTGCCGACACGTCAGCCGCCCGTGGCCGGCGAGCGGCCGTCGGCCAAGGCAGGGTGTTGAGGCAGAATGCTTCGCATGACTAAGACAGTGAACCTGCCTGACGGCACTGCGCTGCCGTTGATCGGCTTTGGGACCTGGCAGCTGCAGCCCGAGGCGGCGTACGAGTCGGTGCGTGCCGCGCTTGAGATCGGTTACCGGCATGTCGACACCGCGACCTTGTACCAGAACGAGTCCGATGTCGGCAGAGCCGTGAAGGACAGCGGCCTGGACCGGGAGCAGGTCTTCCTCACGACCAAGCTCCGCCCGCAGGACGCACGGCGTGCCCGCAGCACCTTGGAGTCGAGTCTCCGGCTGCTCGGCACCGACTACCTGGATCTCTGGCTGATCCACTGGCCGACGGACCAGGACGAGCTCGTCTCGACGTGGCAGGAGTTGCTGTCCGCCAAGGACGCCGGGCTGGTCCGCAACGTCGGGGTCAGCAACTACAGCCCGGAACTGATCGACCTGCTGACCGAGGCCACCGGGCGGCAGCCGGCGGTCAACCAGATTCCGTGGAGCCCGGCGCAGCACGACCCGGCCCTGCTGGAGGAGCATCGCCGCCGAGGCGTGGTCGTCGAGGGCTACAGCGGCCTCAAGAACACCGACCTGAACGACCCGGTCCTCACCGGGATCGCCCAGAGGCACGGAGTCACTCCCGCCCAGGTCGTCCTGCGCTGGCACCTGGAACACGACATCGTGATCCTGCCCAGGTCCTCCCGCCGGGAACGCGTCGCCACCAACTTCGACCTGCAAGGCTTCGACCTCACCCCCGAAGACGTCACCGCGATCGACGCCCTCACCCAAGCCGGCTGACCGAAGACGGCGGGCGAACCCCGCGTGAAGACAATTCGCTGCGGGGCGCCCGCGGACGGGGCGGACGCCGGGGCCGGATTGCGGTCGTTTGTGATAGATCAGGCGCCGGCGTGAACGTGGGCGGGTCGCAGGGAAGACCAGAGCCGACCCGCCTACCGACCGCCCAACGTGCGGCATGACCGGACGTTCCACCGCGAGCCGCCTACGCTGAGGCTGTGTCCGACGATGACGGAAGCCGGCCGGCTCGCGTCGAGGACGTGCGCGAGCCGGCTCTGGCCATGCCGCACGTCACCGTCGAGTACGGGACCGGCGACAATCCGGTCTACCAAGTGGGCGGGAAGTCGTTCGTCTTCTTCCGCACCCCACGGCCGGACGCGGCCGGCCCTGACACCGGGGAACGCTACGTGGATGTGATCGTCTTCTGGGTTGAGTCCGAGGCGGACAAGCAGGCACTGGTTCAGGACGAGCGTCGCGGTTCTTCACCACCGCGCACTTCGACGGTCACCCGTCGGTGCTGCTGCGGGCCAGTCGGATCGGTGAGCTCACCCGGAACGAGCCGGCCGAGGTGGTCCAGGACGCGTGGCTGTCCCGCGCATCGGCGCGCAGAGCGGCAGCCTGGCTCCGCGCACGTCACCCGGCATGATCACACCTCGCCTCCTTGTCCTGCCTACGGGCGGCGTGAGGATCGCGGCAGAAGAGGGCATGTTCGGTGGGACGCGCATGCGTGCTCCGGAGCGTGGATGAAGCGGTGAGTTCAGCGGGATTGGTAGCAGACCGCCTCGACGTTGTTGCCGTCGGGATCGCGGACGAAGGCGCCGTAGTAGTCCGGGTGGTACTCCGGCCAGACTCGCGGCTCATGCAGGGCCTCCGCGCCGGCGCCGATGGCCGCGGCGAAGAAGGCGTCGACCAGCTGGCGGTCGGTTGCCGTGAAGGCGATGTGCGACTCGCGGAAACCGTCGCCGGTCGACTGCCGGCCGATCCAGAACGTGGGGCGGTCAATGCCGTATCCGATGACCGGACCGAATTCCATGATCCGTCGGCCGCCGAGCGGCGCCAGAACAGCGTCGTAGAAGGCCGCGCTCTTGACGAGATCTCCGCACTGAATCGATAAGTGATCAAGCATGGCGGCAGTCTGCCAGACGGCACCGACAGCGGCATGATGAAGTGTCCGCGTCCTCAGCGTCCTCAGCGTCCTCAGCGTCCTCAGCGTCCTCAGCGTCCTCAGCGTCCTCAGCGTCCTCAGCGTCCTCAGCGTCCTCAGCGGCATCGTCGCGCGTTCGCGCGCCCCGCGGCAGATGAGCGCATTGGCGGCCCGCCGAGTCGATCGGCGGGAAAATGGTTGGACGGGACGACATTTGGGCTGATAGCGTCCCGCAGACCGTGACATCGCGCTAGGAGGTGAGACCCATGAACGCTGTATCGATATGGGTGCTCCCTATCTTCTTCACGGTTGGGCGATTGACGTAGGTGTCGCCGGGAGCGCCTCGACAAGGCAATCCCGAAAGGCAACAACCTATGAATTCTGTGCATTTCACTCCGGGCATGAACGAGCCTGCCGTAGTGATCACGCGGGTCGCGGAGAGGCAATGGCACGCCGTGGAGGACGACCGGGTGGTCGGCCGCGGCGACGCTTCGCGTAGACCCGACGGGCGGATCTTCCTCAGCATCGACGCGTGGCACGGCGCGGTCTTTGACCGGCTCGCCGATGCCATGTTGGCGGACCTGCCGAAGCCGCTGTACACGCTGGTCGACGAGGCCGACCTCGACGTGACGTCCCATTGGGAGCGAGCCGGCTTCACGACCCGACGCCGTGAGTGGGAGTATCTCGTGCCCACCGACCCGCGGGTCACGGGACTCGGCTCAGTGCTACCGCCGTCGGACGTGACGACAGTGGCCGTCGGCGAGGCGGAGGAGGGCCCTCTGCGCGAGTTGGACCGCGTGATTCGCGACGAAGTGGAGGCCACCGTCGGATGGCAGGAGATGCCGGCCGAGGTGTTGCCCCGCCTGGACGGCGCCACCCTGCGGGATCCGTCGAAGTACGCGGTGGCAGCACGGTCCGATGAATACGTGGGACTGCTCCGGGTGGCTCCGGTGACCCGGCAGCCACGGATCGGGCTGATCGCGGTCCGGTCCGACCAGCACCGCCGCGGTATCGCGCGGGCGCTGCTCGCCCACGTGCTGGGTTCGCTGCACCGGGGCGGGATCGAAACGGCATCGGCCGAGGTGAACGAATCCAACGGGGCGGCCATGGCGCTGTTCGAGGGCGTCGGCGCCCGGCGTGTGAGCAGCAACCTGGAGTTGGTGCTCCGCTGACGCCTCACCGCGTCACCGCGCGAGGGGACCGGGCCCGAAGCGCGCGCGGCACAGGCCGAGCCGAGCTGATGAGCGAGCCTCGGTTCCCGTAGCGCGCGGGACGGCCGGTCGCGGCCGCCGTCCGCGACAACCACGTCTGCCGAGACGCCTCGATCACGGTTGCGTCAACGTAATTCGTTTCCTCACCGACCCCACGGTCACCGACCGGAGAAGGGCGAGAATATGACAAGAACATCAGACGGCATCGAAGTCGAGGGCACCGTCATCGAGTGCCTGCGCAACGCCACCTTCAAGGTGGAGCTCCAGAACGGGCACAAGGTGCTGGCGCACATCAGCGGGAAGATACGGAAGAACTACATCAAGATCTTGCCGTATGACCGGGTGCTCGTGGAGCTCAGCCCGTACGACCTCACCCGCGGCCGGATCCTCTTCCGATACAGGACGTAGCGGCGGGCGGGACGCGCCGAAACAGGAAAAGAAGTCTCCGATCTGGATCGGAGACATGCTCGACGCAGGAGTCAGAACCGACGACTCGGCTCGGTTCTGACTTCTGCGTCTCGGCCGGGTAGGCACGTCGCCGGCCTGATGCGACAGCGGTATCGAGCGTCTGGCTTCGAGCCGGTCGCTCGATACCACTGTGGCATCGCGTCTTTCGTCGGAGCCGGCCCGTCCGCTCATCGGCATGAAGCGGTTCGAACATCACGCGGCGCATCTGGATCGGGCGGCGATCGCCGTGGTGGTCGACGAGCAGAACCGGGTGCTGATGATGTGGCGGCACCCGTTTCTGTCCGACCGGTGGGGTTGGGAGTTGCCCGGCGGCTTGGTCGACGCGGGTGAGGACGCGATCACGACGGCGGCTCGGGAGGTGGAGGAGGAGACGGGGTATCGGCCCAAGGAGATCGAGCATCTGATCACCTATCAGCCGATTTTCCTACTTGGCCATGCCTGCGGAAAGCAGCGCCGTGTGCTGGTTTGCTCGGGCACCAGCTAGCGATCAAGAAGCTCAGAGATGTTGACGGGTTTGAGCGCCACTATGCATGGGCTTGCGAGTGAATGAGGAGATCGCTTGGTGCGACTGATGATTTGTGGTCACGCTTACTTGGCTGCCGAGCAGGGGTAGCTGGAAGTCCTCGAAATGCCTGTACGGCTTCCACATGACCACCAACACAAAGGCCAGGAGGAGCGCGAGGCTCTGGGCCAGCACGAGTTCCCTGCGGCGATGCTTCCACGCCAGCGCGGCGGTCAACGCCAGAATCACGACCACAACTGCCAGCGACGTGTACGCAACGGTGCTACGGACCTGCATCTCCGCCAGCCACTCCGCACGGGTCGGGTCTCCTCCGGCACACAAGACGCTGTCCCCGTCACAGAGCACCCCCCGGCGCCGCACACGTCCCAAGATCCAATCAACCGCCGCGAAAAGCACTCCGTCCCCGAGCAAGACGGCGACTACGGTCATGATCCGCATAAGTACAGGGCTCGACTTCGCCTGCTGGTCGGTCACGCGTGGATCGTACGAGAATCTTCCCCGCCGCGTTCTATGAGTTGCTTTTTTCCAGGTACGACAGTTACCCATCGTGGAGCGGTTCCCGAACCATCGATATCGATCTCTGTCGTATCGGGGCGCATGCCGTCCTTGAGTACGCGGTGGAGCTGGACGCCAACCCTCTGCACAAGGTCAAGTGGAAGCCGCCCAAGGTCACCGAGGCCGTGGATCCCTGTGTCGCGGTCAATCCGCGGCAGGCTCAGAAACTCCTGACCATGGTCACCTACATGGGTGGACGTGGCCGGGGCCGGCGGCTCATGGCGTTGTTCACCTGTATGTACTACGCGGCGCTGCGTCCGGCCGAGGTGGTCAGTCTGCGGCTCCAGGACTGTCACCTACCGCTCAGGGGCCGGGGACGGCTGACCGTCGATGTCTTCCGGCCGGAGGTCAACACGCACTGGACGGACAGCGGGAGGAGCAATCGTCAATACCTGTGGATCAAGATCTTTTAAGCGGCTGCGGATGGGACGTGGTCGTCGGGTCGTTCGACGAGCTTGCCGCCGGTGAAGGTCGCCCCGGCGCGGACCAGCGCGACCAGATGAGGGGCGTTGACCGCGCGCCAGCGGGCCTGGGCGGACTCGATCAGCTTGAACGCCATGGCCAGCCCGGCAGCGCGTGAGCCGGGCCCCTTGGTGACCTTGGTGCGGTGCCGGACGGTGGCGAAGGTCGACTCGATCGGGTTGGTCGTGCGTAGGTGCACCCAGTGCTCGGCCGGGAAGTCATAGAAGGCGAGCAGCTCCTCGAGGTCGTCGACCACCTTGGTCACGGCCTTGGGATACTTGGCGCCGTAGGCGGCCTGGAAGCCCTTGACCGCGGCCTGGGCATGGTTTTTGTCCTCGGCGTTCCAGATCTCGGCCAGGGCCTTCTTCGCTGCGGGGTGAGCGGACTTCGGCAGCGCCCCCAGCACATTAGCGATCTTGTGAAACCAACACCTCTGCTCTCTGGCCTGCGGAAACACCTCCCGAAGCGCGGACCAGAACCCCAGCGCACCGTCCCCCATCGCCAGCACCGGCGCCCGCATCCCGCGCCTTTTGGCATCGCGCAGCAGATCGGCCCACGACTCAGCCGACTCCCGATAGCCGTCGCTCAGCGCGACGAGTTCCTTGCGGCCATCAGCGCGCACCCCGATCATCACCAGCAGGCACAGCTTGTGCTCCTCCAGCCGGATGTTGACGTGGATGCCGTCGACCCACAGGTAGACGTAGTCGGCGCCGGACAGGTCGCGGGCGGCAAACGCGCGCTGCTCGCCCTTCCAGGTCTCGGTCAGACGAGTGATCACCGGCGCGGACAGGCCCGCGGTCGAGCCGAGGAATTGGCCCAGCGCGGGGATGAAATCGCCCGAGGACAGGCCGTGCAGGTACAACAGCGGCAACACCTCGCTGACCTGCGGGGTCTTACGCGCCCAGGCCGGCAGGATCGATGAGGAGAACCGCTGACGCTCACCCGTCTGCTCGTCGATGCGCTTGTCGTTGACGCGCGGGGCCGTGACCTCGATCGCGCCGGCCGCGGTGAGGATCTCGCGCGGCTGATGGGAGCCGTTACGCACCACCAGACGGCGACCGGCCGCATCGCGCTCGTCAGCGAAGGCGGCGATGTAGGCGTCCACCTCGGCCTGCAACGCGGCGGCCAGCATCTTACGGGCGCCCTCACGGACGATCTCATCGATCAACGAGGAGGCGGCGGCCGTCGATGAGCTGTCGTCAGCGGGCGGTTCGGGCACTACGGTGAGCGGCACGGGTGTGCCTTCCCGACCGACGCGCCAACGTCGGCCTTATCTCGAAACCATCATCGGATGATCCGGGAAGGTACACCCCTCCCCGGCAGATCCACAGGTTTCGATCATTGCTCCAGCGGGAGCACACACGAAGAACGCGGGCTCAAGCATCGTGGTCGTGACGACGTGCGCCCGGTCCCGATCCCGCCCGAACTCGTCAAGATCCTTCGGCAACACATCGACGAGTACGGGACCGGGGAAGACGGGCGGCTGTTCCGTAGCGAACGCGGCGGAGTGATCGGTTCAACGGCCTACACCGAGGTCTGGCAAGAAGCCCGGAAGCTGGCTTTCACACCCGCTCAAGTGGCATCGCCTCTCACGCGCAGACCGTACGACCTGAGGCATGCGGCGGTGTCGCTGTGGCTCAATGCGGGCGTCTCGGCTCCTGATGTGGCAGAGCGGGCCGGACACAGCGTGGACGTCCTCCTGCGGGTCTACGCCAAGTGCCTCGACGGGCACAAGGATGTGGCCAACAAGCGGATCGGTGACGCGCTGACCGTATGACCTGCCTGCCGTACGACCAGGACCCCGGAAGCGCTCCGGGGTCCTTCTGCGTTTTGGGGAATCGGTTCTCAGTGCTGTGTCGCCTGGGCGGCGCGAACGGCGGCGGGAACCTGCTGGAGATAGAGCCGGAATCCTTCCGCTTCCGGCTCGAAGCCCAGCGAGGTGTAGAGGCGATGGGCTCCATCGGTGGCATGGCGCTTGTGGGACAGGAGTTGGATCTTGTTGCACCCTGCAGATCGAGCGTCGCTGAGGAGTCGGCGCATGATCGCGGTGGCTATGCCCGTGCGGCGATGATCGATGGCAACTACGACTGCTTCGACAAATGCGGTGGGGGCACAGTTGTAGGTCAGGTTCGGCATCGTCATCAGCGTTGCCGTCCCGACTACCTGATCGTTGATCTCAGCGAGGTAGACGGTGAGATCGTCGGATCGCATCATCCGTGTCCAGGTCTGCTGTTCAAGATCCGAGACTGCGCGGGGAGAGCCGTCGTTGGGGTCCCGTTCGGCGGCGTATATCTGCAGGATCGCCGGCAGGTCCTCTGGACGGGCGGTTCGAACAGTGCACGTTACGACAGCGTCCATCACTTGATCAGCATGCCCGTCTTGAGCGGTCATCGCCACCAAGGCAACGTCTGCAAGCTGAGGGGGCAGACGTTGGCTGAAACGGCGCCAGAAAGCCCGGATCACCTGGGAAAACACGGCCAAGATCATTGCACGCATATTGGTGGAGTGGTGACATGCGGCTGCTTGGAGCTGCGTTTGGCTGCATGTCCCGGAAAAGCAAAAGAGCCCCTTGCGGGGCTCTGAGCTGGGAAAAGCTGGTGTGGCAGGTGCAGGACTTGAACCTGCGTAGGCTGAGCCGACGGTTTTACAGACCGCTCCCTTTGACCACTCGGGCAACCTGCCGTGTCATCCGCTTGCGGCGACAGGAAGAAGAATAGCGGACTTCGGGGCGGGACGTGACATCCGCGGAGACCCCCCGTCGATAGCCTGCCTAACCATGACTTTCGCGACCTACGCTGCTTCTCACGGCCGGCCCCGTACGGGGGGTGAAGTCGCGTCGATCCCTTGCGGAGACGGCGGAAAACCGGTCTCTCGACGCCGTCGTCCTGATGTTGACGGTCACCTTCATCCTGAGCCGATAAGCGAAGCGCTAGGGTCGACAAGAGAGCTAGAGAGGATAGTCGACGCATGGCCGACAGCAGTTTTGACATCGTCAGCAAGATCGACCACCAGGAGGCCGACAACGCGCTGAACCAGACGGTCAAGGAGGTCGGGCACCGATTTGACTTCAAGGGTACCGGCGCGACCATCGCCTGGTCCGGTGGCCAGAAGGCCGTAGAGATCAAGGCGAACAGCGAGGAGCGCGTCAACGCGGTCCTCGACGTGTTCAAGGACAAACTGATCAAGCGGGGGCTCTCGCTCAAGATCCTGGAAGCGGATGAGCCCAGGCTGTCAGGCAAGGATTACCGTCTTCAGGTCACCCTCAAGGAGGGCATCGACCAGGAGCACGCCAAGAAGATCTCAAAGATCATCCGCGACGAGGGGCCCAAGGGCGTCAAGGCCCAGATCCAGGGTGAGGAGCTGCGGGTGAGCTCCAAGAAGAGGGACGAGCTGCAGGAGGTCATCGCCCTGCTCAAGGGCAAGGACCTGGAGATCGCCCTTCAGTTCACGAACTACCGCTAGCAGGCTGGGCGATCATGGCTCTGGACTGCACGTTCAGGGTTCGCTCCGCTCGGGAGGGCACATCCGGGGCACACGGCTGAGGGCACCGTCCACCAGGGCGCGTGCTTTCTCCTGTGCCTCGGGCCACCCCGCACACCGGAGCCCCGCCTACCTCCTCGTGCCACCCCATACACCGGGACCCCGCCTGCTTTCTCGGGTCACCCCGCACACCGGGGCCCGTCTACCTCTTCGGCGTCGCCCCGCACACCGGGACCCCGCCTATCTCTTCGGCGTCGCCCCCTCGATGTGGCGCAGCGCCTCCTGCAGATAGGTCCTGAACACCGGATAGTTCTCGCTCATCGGGAAGTGGCCGATCTCCGGCATCTCGATGAAATGGCCGCCCTTGATCTGCTGGGCGCTGCGCCGGCTGTCCTCCGGTGTCGTGAGGTAGTCATAGGTTCCGGTCATCAACACGACCGGGCATTCCTCCCCGTTGATCTCGTGGAGCCGGTCTCTCAGGTCGTGGTCCACGGAGTAGAAGTACAGGTCGCCCTTGAACGCCTCCGCACCCTGGCTGTAGTAGAACCAGGTGAGCCGCCGATCCATCTCGGGCGACTGGGGTGCCATGAGGTCCCAGACACCGCTGGCGCACACCTGGGCGGCGTTGGCGTGAGGGTGTTGCCACCAGTCGAGATAGAAGCCGGGTGAGTAGTCGGCGGCCTCGACCGGGATGACTCCGGCGAAGCGATCCGGGCGGCGCAGCGCGAGTTGAAGCGCGACGTTGCCGCCGAACGAGGAACCCATGAAGATCGGGTCCTCCAGTTCGAGGGCGTCGCAGAACTCGATGATGAAGTCGACGAAGTAGTCGGCGGTGAGCCTGTACTCCTCCTTCCACCACTCGGTGTTGTGCGGCGGGTCGGACTTGCCGTGCCGTGCCAGGTCATAGGCGATCACCCGGTAGTCGCGGGTGATCTCCTCGTCTTCCAGCAGGTCGCGCCACTGGTGGTTGTGGCAGCCCGCGGTGTGCTGGCAGACGAGCGGACGGCCCCGGCCGTTCTCCAGGTAGAAGACCTTGCATCGATCGCCCTGTACGTCGATCGTGACGTAGTGCCCGGTGACGGGCGAAATGACTCCCCGCGCCATCGCTCCTCCCTCACACCGGCGCGCCGGTGACGCGCAGCAGTTCGAGCTGGCGGGTCAGGCATCGCAGGTTCTGCATGAGCACGAGCAGGTCGCCCTCAAGGCTCATGTCCTCCCTGAACGAGGCCGCCCAGATTCCGTGGAACATCGGCGGAGGCGGGTTCTGGGAGAACTTCCGCCAGGTGTCGGCACTCGCCCGGAGCGCGAACTGGTACGCCTCCAGCGGGCCGGGATCGGCGACGATCTCCTCGATCTTCCCGCGATGAACGCGCACGATGTAGCTTCGCTCACCCATGTCGAGCAGGTAGTCGCACGAGAAATACCTCCCGTGCGCCGAGATCTCGGCGTCCCCGTCGGAGACGCGCTGGAATTCCTCCGCCCAGCGGTCGGCCACAACCGTGGTCCTCATAGGACGTCCCTCCCGGCTCCGGACGGTCGCGGATGGGTTCTCCGTACGCTCCCGACGCTAGGAATGCCGCTCGCCGAAGTCCAATAGCGAATCCACGCCGGGTGATAGACGGCGTCTAACACCCGGCGTCGGGTCCCTGGGGAACGAGTTCTACCGTGGAAGGGTGGACGAGAATCTCCGTCTGGTGCGTTACTTTCTCGCGGTCGCCGAGGAGTTGCACTTCCGCCGGGCCGCCGCACGCCTGTTCGTCTCTCAGCCGACGCTCAGTGATCAGATCCGCCGTCTGGAACAGCACCTCGGCGTGCAGTTGTTCGAACGCACCGGCCGCGGAGTCGTCCTGACACCGGCAGGCAAGGAGTTCGAGGGTGAGGCTCGTACGGTTCTCACCGCCTGGGAGCAGGCGGTCGCGATCACCCGGAGTGCGGCCGCGGAACGGATGCGGACGTTCGTGATCGGGTTCGTGGCCAACGCCGCCGCCGAACTCACCCCGTTGATCACACGGCGCTTCCGCGGTCGCCATTCGGGCATCGGCCTGGAGATGCGTCAGTACGATTTTCGCGAGCCGCTCGCCGGACTCGGCGCCGGCCAGGTCGACGTGGTGCTGACCCGGCCTCCGCTGGGGCACATCCCGTGGCTGCACACCCGGACTCTCTTCGCCGAGCCACGCGTGCTCATCGTCCCCACCGCTCACCTTCTCGCCGGCCGTGACACGGTGAGCGTCGAGGACGTGCTCGACGAACCGTTCATCGCCTGGAAGGCCCCTGGGCCCTGTCGTGATTTCTGGCTCGCCCTGGACCAGCGGAAGGGCCACCCGATCCGCATCGGCCGAGAGGTCGTCACGGTGGACGAATGCCTGGAGTCGATTCTCATGGGCGCGGGGGTGGCATTCGCACAGGCTTCGTCGCGACGCTTCTACGCGCGCCCGGGCCTGGCCTTCGTCCCCACGACGGGGCTGCCTCTCACCTCCGTCGTCGTGGCCTGGTGCTCCGATCACGAAACCCCGCTGGTGCGGGATTTCGTGCATGTCGCCCGCGAGATCGCCGAGATCGACGGGTGCCGGGTACCGGTTCCGGGTGCCGTGCCAAGAAGCGCTGCCTTGTAATTCGCCGGTACCGTCGCCGTCCTGCTGGTCGCCGGGTGCGGTGGACAGGGACGACAAGCGGCGGATCAGGTAGCTGCCAGATGAGTGACGACGAATTATCTTTCTTTTCATGGGGAAAATTCACGACAAGCTCAACGATCGGCTGCGTGAGTTCATCGGAGCGCAACCGGTCTATTTCATCGCGACCGCGCCCGAGCAGGGCGGTCATGTCAACGTCTCCCCCAAGGGATACGCCGACACCTTCACCATCCTCGACGACACCACGGTCGCCTACCTCGATCTGGACGGCAGCGGCGTGGAGACCATCTCCCACCTCCGCCAGAACGGCCGCATCACGATCATGTTCTGCGCCTTCTCCGGTCCCCCCAACATCCTTCGCCTGTACGGCACCGGCCGGGTCCTCGTGCCGGAAGACCCCGATTTCTCCGACCTGATCAAACGGTTCGGCCCGCACCCCGGCGTCAGGTCGATCGTCGTCGTCGACTGCGACCGGATCTCCGACTCCTGCGGTTTCTCGGTGCCGTTCATGTCCTTCGACAAGGACCGGACGCTCCTGGACAAGTGGGCGGGGCGCAAGGAGGTCCAGCAGCGGCGCTCCTATCGCGCCAAGAACAACCGCGAGAGCATCGACGGCATCCCCGGTCTCTCTCCGGAGGAGACCGATCCGGTGGTTCACCACTCCTGAAAGGGGACCGGCCCCATCCCGATGACACCTGCGGCGGCACCGTCGGCCGGCATCCCGCGCGGCGTACAGTAAGCCCGTACGCGACGGCCCCCCTGTCCGAGAGCTCAGGGGGGTGCTCGATGAGGCTGTTGCGCCTGCTGGCCGTTCCCGTCGGCGTGATCGTCGTCGTCGGGATGGGGACCACGGCGGAGGCGGAGGGCAGGGAGATCCTGGTCCGCTACGCGGGACTGGGCGATTGTGACTGCGCCCCGTGGAAGCTGTGGATGCGGGACGGCCGGGTGATCAAGCTCCCCGAGGCGCGGGTGTTCTCGGTGGGCGGGCGACGGGCGCCGCTGGCGCTCTCCCCGGACGGGCGGTACGTCGCCTACTTTCAGCTCAAGGACGGCGCCCTGGTCATCCGCGAGATGTCCACCGGCACCGTACGGAGCGTTCCCGGTGTGACGTGGTCTCGCGAACTGCGCACCGCACGACTCGATCTCGCCCCGGCCGGGCGCTACGTGGTCCTGGGCAACGGACGAGACAGTCAGGTCATAGACGCGCAGAGTGGGATGAGTTCAGCGGTACCGCTGGGACTGCGGCCGTGGAGCTTCAGCCCCGACGCCAAGTTCGTGCTCGCGGTGGACGACTCCTTCCGAGCGGGGATCTACTCGACGTCCCCCTGGGGCGAGACGGGGCGGGTCCCGGTAGGGGGCGCGCTCAGCCCGGACGGCAGGACCGTCGCCCACTTCACGGCCCGCGACTCGGCCATCAGCCTGTGGGACGTGGCCACGGGCAAGGCCATCACGCTCAGACCGATCGCACTGCCTGCCAGGAAGATCCCGATCCGGCTGCGCTGGGACGGCGAGGGCCGTCTCGACCTGCAAATGGTCACTCCCCGCAGGGCGCGGGGCAGGATCGGCGTCCCCTATGCCTGGTATCGGGTTGATCCCACGACGGGCCGCGCGTGGCGGATCGGTGCCTTCACCGTGCCCAGTTCGGTTCGCCATCCCATCGTCACCGGACTTGCCCCGTGACCGGAGCCTCGTTCGCAGCCCGGTCCTCGGGCTTGGCCGTGGAATCCCGGCCAGGCCCTGGACGCGTCAGCGGCGATAGCCCGCCATCCGCTCCAGACGGGCGACGCGCTCGGCCGTGGGCGGGTGGGTGGAGAACATCCGGCCGATTCCGGCTCCCCGGAAGGGATTGGCGATCATGAGGTGGGAGGCGGAGGCCAGGCGGCCGTTCTCGGGGAGCGGCAACTGGCGGGTACCCATCTCGATCTTCCTCAGCGCCGAGGCGAGGGCCAGCGGATCGCCTGTCAGCCGGGCTCCGGACTCGTCCGCCTGATACTCCCGGGACCGGGAGATGGCCATCTGGATCACCCCTGCGGCTACCGGGCCAAGCACGATCATGAGCAGCGCGCCGATGAAGCCGGGGCCCTCCTCGTCGTCCCCACCGCCGAAGAACAGGCCGACATAGCCGAGGTAGGTGATGATCGTGGCGAGCGCCCCCGCCACCGAGGAGATCAGGATGTCCCGGTTGTAGACGTGGGACAGCTCGTGCCCGATGACTCCCCGCAGCTCACGCTCATCGAGAAGCTGGGTGATCCCGTAGGTCACGCAGATCACCGCGTTGCGGGGGTTACGTCCGGTCGCGAAGGCGTTGGGCTGCATCGTCGGAGAGACGTACAGTCTGGGCATGGGTTGGCGAGCCTCGGTGGAGAGCTCACGCACGATGCGGTAGAGGGTCGGCTGCTCGACCTCGCTCACCGGCCGGGCACGCATGGCGGACAGGGCGATACGGTCGGAGAAGAAAAAGGCGATGCCGTTCGTCGCCAGCGCGATCAAAACCGCGATCTGCACGCCGGCGCCGCCTCCCAGCCACGCTCCCGCCGCGATGATCACCGCGGACAGTGCGCCGAGAAGGATCGCCGTACGCAGACCGTTGTGGTGCACTACACCCCCCTTTCGGTTGATGCTGTCTCACCAGTCCAACGTCTCCGGCCAGGTTGAACGTTCCCTTGAGTGTTCAGCCCGGACGATGAGATGTTCAGCCCGGGGCGATGAACGCCGTCGGCAGGAGGTCAAGGACTGTTTGAGGGGCTATCGAGAACGCCACCGCGATGATCCCGGCCAGCGCGATCGCCACGCTCACGGGCACCCATCCGGTACGGCGGCCGCCCGCCCCGGCGGTCATATCCGCGCCGCTCGCGGGCACCGGGGCCGGGGTGAAGATCCGCACGATCCAGGTGACGTAGTAGTAGAGGCCGATGACCGTGTTGACCGCCATCACCGCGGCCAGCCAGCCCCCTCCGCCGCCGACGATCTCCCGGAACACCACGATCTTGGCGAACAGCCCGGCCAGCCCCGGCGGCAGACCGGCCAGGCAGGCCAGGAAGAAGGCCAGCGCCAGCCCGGCCACGGGGTTCTGGAACACCAGGCCCCGGTAGTCGTCCAGCTCGTTTCGGGCGGACCGCCTCGACACCAGCATGACCACGGCGAACGCCCCGATGTTCATCGCCGCGTAGAACACCAGGTAGGCGATCGACGCGCTCATCGCCTCCTCGCTCCGGACGCCGAGGGGGGCGAGGATGTAACCCGACTGGGCGACGGAGGACCAGGCGAGCAGGCGCACGGCGTGACGCTGACGCATGGCGAGAAGGTTGCCCACGGTCATGGTCAGCGCGGCGATGATCGCGATCAACGGGGCCCAGGTGGCGGCCTGGCTCCCCAGGGCGATGACCAGGATGAGGATCATCCCGGCGAACCCGGCCGCCTTGGAGACGACGGAGAGAAGGGCCGCGACGGGGATGGGGGCGCCCTGGTAGACGTCGCCCGCCCACGCGTGGAACGGCACCGCCGCGACCTTGAAGGCGAACCCGGCGAGAACCAGCACCACGGCCACGGTGACCACGGCGGGCAGGTCGTAGCCGATCTCTAGCGAGGAGGAGTAGGCGCCGCCCCCACCGGCGCTGGACGAGGGAACGCCCTCTCGCAGAACCCTGGCGATCCGGTCGAGGTAGACGGTCCCGGTCGTTCCGTACAGCAGGGAGACCCCGAAGAGCATCACCGCGGTGGAGACCACGGAGACCAGGAAGAGCTTGACCGCCGCCTCGGAGCCGCGGCCGTCGTACCGCTTGAGCGCGGTGAGCGCGAACACCGGTAGCGAGACCAGCTCCAGCGTGACCAGCAGCATGATCAGGTCGCGGGAGGCGGGAAGGGCGACGGCACCCGCGAGCATGCAGAGCAGCAGGAAGTACCACTCGCCGACGGGAATGTCTCCGGAGGAGAGCTCCGCCGCCGACAACAGCACCACGACGATCCCCGCGGCCAGTGCGAGGCCAGCGAAGATCAGCGTGAAGTCGTCGACCACGAATGAGCACGGCGCGACGGCGACCGGTCCCGTCAGCGGCTCGGCGGACAGGGTGGGGATCCGGCGGGGCACGTCGAGAGGATCGAGCAGCCCCTCGGGCACGCAGAAGGTCTTCAGCGCGTCTCCGGTGCGCATGGCCTGGGAGACCACCACGGCCAGGGCTCCCGACACGCCGGCCAGCGTGACCGCGCCGAGTGCCCGCCTGACGTACGGCCTGTGGGGCAGGAAGGCGTCCAGGAGCAGCACGAGCCCTGCCGTGACGGCGAGGATCAGCAGCGGCGCGATCGCGTAGTAGTCGATCGACTGGATCACGGCGCCCCCAGGAGGCTGTGGACCACCGGATCGGTGAGGAGGAGAAGTGCCTTGGGCCAGAGACCGAACAGCACGATCAACCCGACCAGCGGCACCCAGGCGGCCAGTTCGTAGCTCATGACGTCTCGCATGCGCGCGTTTCCGGCGACCACGTCCCCGGAACGCCCGCCTCCTCCGCCTCCTCCGCCCACCGCGGCGAGCAGCGGGGCGTGAATCGTCTCGGTGCCCCGGCCGTGGGTGACTCGGGAGAGCATGAGCAGGAAATAGGCGGCGGTCAGCACGGTGCCGAGACCTCCGACGACCATGAAGGTCAGGTAGAGGGAGCGAGACAGACCGGCGGCCGGTTCGAAGGCACCGAGGAGGGCGAGCATCTCGCCCCAGAAACCCGCCAGCCCCGGCAGCCCCAGAGAGGCGACGCACGCGAAGGTCAGCAGGGAGCCGAGGCGCGGCAGGCGCGACAGCATGCCGCCACCGAGCGTGGGCATGACGGAGGTGCCGTAGCGCTCTTTGATCGCTCCGGCGATGAAGAAGAGCAGGGCGGTGATCAGGCCGTGGGCGATGTTGCCGAACAGGGCGGCGTTGAAGCCGACCGGCGTGAGCGTGGCGAACCCCAGCAGCACGAAGCCCATGTGCCCGACGGAGGAGTAGGCGATCATCCGCTTGAGGTCGCGCTGGGCGAGACAGGCAAGGGAGCCGTAGATGATGCCGATCACCGCGAAGGCTCCGAGCCAGGGAGCGGCCGCCGCGGCGCCCTCGGGCAGGACCGGGATCGCGATGCGGGCGAAGCCGTACGTGCCCATCTTGAGGAGCACGCCCGCCAGGAGCACGGAGCCGACGGTCGGTGCCTCGGTATGGGCGTCGGGCAGCCATGTGTGCAGCGGCCACATCGGGGTCTTGACCGCGAAGCCGATGCCGACGGCCACGAAGGCGATGATCTGCACCGAACGGGACATGCCCGTCCCCTGGGCCCGCGCGAGGGCGACCATGTCCAGAGTTCCGGTCTGCGCCCAGATGAGCAGCAGGCCGAGCAGGAGGACGACCGAGCCGAGCAGCGTGTAGAGGATGAACTTGATCGCCGCCGCCCGCCGGGCCCGCCCGCCCCAGATGGCGATCACGAAGTACATCGGGATGAGGACGACCTCGAAGAACACGAAGAACAGCAGCAGGTCGAGCGCGAGGAACGTGCCGATCATGCCCACTTCGAGGATGAGCAGTGTGAACACCAGTGCCCGGGGACGGTTGCCCCCGGCTCTGGGCCGCATTAGCTGCCCGGGGCCGTCGGCGCTGCCCCAGCACAGGTAGACGAAGCAGAGAAAGGTCAGCAGGGTGGTCAGCACGACCAGCGGCAGCGAGATGCCGTCCAGGCCGAGGTGGAATCTGAGGTCGAGCCCGGGGATCCAGGCCAGGTCCGTCGAAAACTGCACCCGGGCCGCGTCACCGTAGTCGAACCCGGCGGCCAGCACCACGGACAGCACGAACGTGACTCCGGACACGGCCAGGCCGTGCACCCTGAGCAGTCGCCCCCTGGCCGCGGCGTCCAGCCTGGACGGCGCGAGAAGCGCGGCGGCACCGGCCAGCGGCACTCCGAGGAGTGCGATCAGCACCCAGCTCATGGCCCGGCCACCTCTCTCGAGGTCGGAGAGGCGATCCGGGCGTGTCGCCCGGACGACACGATCGAGTTCGTGCTCATCGGCGCAGCACCGCCAGACGGATCAGGATCAACACGACGGCGGCCACGATTCCCCAAAAGAACAGAGAGATCATCTAAAGATCACCGCCCCGGCCGCGATGAGGAGGATGCCCGAGAGCAGGCCGGTGATGTAGAGCTGGGCGTTGCCGTTCTGGGCCAGACGCACCAGCCTCGACAGGCCCATGGTCGCCCGGCCCGAACCGCGCACCGCACCGTCCACCAGGTGGTCGTCGGTCTGGACGACGAGGTGGGCGAGGGCGAGCACGGGACGGACGAACAGCGTGGTGTAGACGGAGTCGACGTAGAAGGCTCGCTCGCAAGGACCGCGGAAGGGGCCCAGCATGCGGGCCGGGTCGCTCAGAGGATCGCTGCGCCACACGGCGTAGACCACGCCCGCGCCCAGCAGGGCCATCGCGACACTGAGGACGGCGGCGCCCCAGTGGACGTCCGCGATCCCGGCGAAGCCCAGGAGCAGGGCCGGAACGGAGAGGATCACGATCGGCCAGCGCATGCTGGCCGGTGCCTCATGGACGTCGATGACGTGGGCCTTACCGGGTTCGGGCTCGGGGAGGGCGATGACGGGACGTTTTCCGAAGAAGGTCCGCAACCACGCGCGGGTGGCGTAGGCGCCGGTCACCGCGACCGTGACCAGTGCGCAGCCGTACAGCAGCAGGGCCGCCGCGTCGGTGAGCGGTCCGCTGGACAGCGCCCGCTCCATGGCCACCAGCACCTCGTCCTTGCTGAAGAAGCCACTGGCCGGAGGCAGCCCCATCAGGGCGGCGAAGCCGATCGTCATCGTGACGAAGGTTGTGGGAAGCTCCCGGCGCAGGCCCCCCATCGCGCTCATGAGGTTGGAGCCCACCGCGTGGATCACCGCTCCCGCGCAGAGGAAGAGCAGCGCCTTGAAGGCGCCGTGGGTGATCAGATGGAAGATCGCCGCACTCTCGGATCCGGCGGCCAGGGCACCCGCCATGTAGGCGAGCTGGCTGATCGTGGAGTAGGCGAGGACGCGTTTGAGGTTGTCCTGTGCGAGGGCGGCGAGGGCGGCGCCGAGCATGCCGAGCGCGGCGAGGACCGCGAGCACGTCCAGAGTCGGCCGGGCACCGAGGAAGACCGGGTAGAGCCGGGCGACGATGAAGATCCCGGCGGCGACCATGGTGGCCGCGTGGATGAGGGCGCTGATCGGGGTCGGTCCGGCCATCGCGTCGGGGAGCCAGACGTGCAGCGGAGCCTGGGCGCTCTTTCCCGCGACCCCGGCGAGGAGCAGCATGGTCGCGGCGATGATCGTGCCGGAGGACATCTCGGGGACCTTGGCGATGACGTCGGCGATCCTGAAGCTGCCGGCCGCCGTTCCGAGAACGAAGATGCCGAACAGGAAGCCGACGTCGCCGATCCGGGTGACGAGGAACGCCTTGATCGCCGCCCGGGAGTTGGCCCGGTCTTCCCACCAGTGCCCGATCAGCAGATAGGAGCACAGCCCCATGATCTCCCAGCCCACGTAGAGGACCAGGAGGTCGGCCGCGTAGACGACCAGGAGCATGGCGCTGGTGAACAGGCTGATGAACGCGCTGTAGGACGGGTAGCGCCGGTCGTCGCGCATGTAGCCGATCGAATAGACCTGCACGGCGAGCGCGACCACGGTGGCCAGCACCGCGATCGACGCGGCGAGGCCGTCGACGAGCAGCCCCACCGAGATCGGCACCGAGCCCGTATCGATGACGTCGAACGTCGCGGTGACCCCGTCGATCCCCGCCGAGCCACCGGATCCGGCGGGAAACAGCGCGCCGCGCCCCGCGCCCATGCCGGCCCAGTCGGCGTAGGCGAGCCAGATCGCGAGCACCGCGGAGATCGCGGTGGGCACGACGGCGATCCAGGCCGCCCGTCGGTTCGCCGACGCGTCGGCGACTCCGCCACGGAGGCCCCGGGGAAACCGGGAACCGAGAAGCCCGGCGACCGCGGCGACGAACGGCAGCAGGATGACGAGCGCGGCGATAGTGATCATGGGGTGTCACCTGGCCGGATGACCGATTCCGGGGCGGCCTGGGCCTGATCGGCGACGCTGCCGGAGGGGGAGGTGCCGGAGGGGGAGACGGCCGAGGCCGACCTCCGCGCCGAACCGGCATCGGGATCGACAGCGAGGTCGGGAGCACCGGCCGGGACGTCTGCGACGGGGCGGCCTTCCGGGTCGGTGCCGGTGCGGGTGCCGGCGTCGGTGTCGGTGTCGGTGTCGGTGGGTTCGGCCAGGGTGCGGAGGCGGTCGAGGTCGACGGTCTGACGGTTGCGGTAGAGCGCGAGAATGATCGCCAGGCCCAGCCCGACCTCCGCGGCGGCGATCACGATGACGAACAGCGTGAGAACCTGACCGCTGTGCAGCCGGTCACGCAGCCACACGTCGAACACGACCAGGTTGAGGTTGACGGCGTTGAGCATGAGCTCGACGGACATCAGCACGAGGATCGTGTTGCGGCGGGCGAGCACGCCGTACACGCCGATGGAGAACAGCAGCGCGGAGACAACCGTCGGATAGACGACGTGCACGTCAGTCCCTCCCACGGATGTCGGTGCGGGACAGGACGATGGCGCCGATCAGAGCGGCCAGCAGAAGGATCGAGAGCACCTCGAAGGGAAGCACCCAGTTGCGGAAGATGCTGGATCCGAGCTCCTTGGCCGAACCTCCTCCGGCTTCGAGGGGAGCGTAGGCCGCACGGAAGCCGTCGATGACCACGGTGACCAGCACGCCCGCGGTGGCGATCGCCACGATCGCGGCGGCCGGGCGATTTCGGCTGTCGAGGTCGGCGGTCCTGCCGATCGGGGCACGGGTGAGCATGATCCCGAAGAGGAGCAGGACCACGATCGCGCCGACGTAGATCAGCACCTGGACCCAGGCGACGAACTCGGCTGTCAGGAGCAGATAGCACCCGGCCAGCGCGCCGAAGCAGACGACCAGCCACAGGGCCGCGTGGACCACCTGTTTGGTGGTCACGACGAGCAGTGCCGACCCGACGGCCACCACCCCCAGCAGAAGGAAGACGATCTCCTGCCCGGTCGGCGGCAGATAGGGCGGCACCTCGGTCACGGCTCCTCCTTCGTCTCTCCGCTCGGATCCGTCGAAGAAGTCTGCCCCGGTGTGCCCGCTGCCGGGGAGGCACCGCCTTTGCCTGTGGATAACTTTCCGGGAGGCGGCCCATCTGTGGACGACTCATCGGCGGACGGTCCGTCCGCGGATGCCTTCCCGGCGGGCGGGCCGTCTGTGGACGAACCACCGGCGGGCGGGCCGTCTGTGGACGAACCACCGGCGGGCGGGCCGTCTGTGGACGAACCACCGGCGGGCGGGCCGTCTGTGGACGGGTCGCCGGCGGATGAATCGTCTTTCTTCGGGAGGGCTCCCGGCGGCCGGATGGCTCGGACACTCGCATGTCCTGCCGAAGTCCGCGCCGGCCTCGCCGGGCGATCCGGACGGTCCGGACGATTTGGCCTGTCCGGCCTGTCCGGCCTGTCCGGGCGATCCGGGCGCGCGCCGGGTGTCGTTCCGGCTGCGCCGGAACCGTCAGCCGCACCGGGATCGCCGGCTGCACCGGAGACATCCGCCGCGACGCCGGCCGTGCCCGCCCGAGAGGCACCACCCGGGACAGATTCGCCCGTTTCGGGTGGCACGTCGGGCTTCGCCCTTCCCGCGCCGGGGCGGGCCGGACGGGAGGCGGCCGACAGCTCCTTCGGAGGATCGGCGTTGGGCTCATGGGCCGGTGGCGGCGGAACGGCCTGGGCCCAGGCTGCGAGTTTGTCCTTCTCGTGAAGAAGATTGCGGATGTCGCCCTCGGCGTACTCGAACTCCGGAGCCCAGAAGAGCGCGTCGAACGGACAGACCTCGATGCAGATCCCGCAGTACATGCACAGGGAGAAGTCGATCGCGAAGCGGTCGAGCGCGTTGCGGGCGCGGGGACGGCCGCCCTCGGGGGCGGGGAGGGTCTCCTTGTGGGAGTCGATGTAGATGCACCAGTCGGGACACTCGCGGGCGCAGAGCATGCACACCGTGCAGTTCTCTTCGACCAGCCCGATCACTCCCCTGCTACGGGGAGGAAGCTCCGGCTGCACCTCGGGGTATTGCTGGGTCACCGATCGACTCAGCATGTGGCGAAGGGTGATGGATAGTCCCTTTGCCAGCCCCACTCCCGGTATGCGTGCCACAACTCAACATCATGACGTACGGCGAGGCGCTCGGGAATGCGGCAGGCCCGGGAAAGGGATCGCCATGGGACTTCCCAAGTTATCCACAGCAGTTATCCACAGTCTGTGTGTTCGACTATTGAGCCTCATCGCCCAACCAATTCCGAGGAGACCGCGCAGAGCTTAAAAAATCCGTATTTTTTCGGGACATATCCCAGCGCCGCCCGAGGACGTGCGTGCTCGCGCACCCGGGTCGTCAGCTCCAGGTACCGTTCACGGCTCAGCCCACGGAGCGTCAGGACACCGCGCCCCGCGGCACCGCTCAGCTCCACACACGAAGCGTCAAGACTCCGCGTCCCGCGGCACCGCTCAGCACGCGGGAATCAGCACGCGAGAATCAAGGCACGGGAATCAGCACACGGGACATCAGGGCACCGCGTCCCGCACCTGGGTCGTCAGCTCCAGGTACTGCTCGCGGCTCAGTTCACGGGTCGTCAGGGCCAGCCCGTTCCGGGTGGCGAAGCGGTCCGTCTGCTCGGGGTCCCAGTGCCCCGGCAGATGGAACAGCCCCTCTCCCACCACCAGCCCCGTCGCCCCGGACTCCGCCGAGTACAGCAGCAACGTGGACGCGTCGATCTCACGGGTCCTGCGCGCGGTCTCCAGCAGCAACCGGCCGTGGACGGCCACCAGGCGGCAGTGCGGGTCGCCCCGGCGCCGGAGCACCCGGCCCTGGGCGGTCTGGTTGTGACTGCGGCGACGGCCGACCCCGACCACGACGACGGCGCCGACGACCGTCAGCCCCGCCAGGACCAGGGCCACGATCCCGAGCGGGCCCATCCCCCTGGTGACCTCGGCGCGCGTGTCCGTCATGTTGATGACGACCAGCATCGCGAAGGCGGCGCCGTAGGCGAGCACCAGCCACATGAGCCCGTACAGCAGTTGCTCGCGCCACCAGACCTTCGGCGAGCTCATCGGCGGTCGCAGGCTCCTCGCCCCGGGCACGCGGATCCGCGGCAGAGCCGGTGGCGGCCTGCGCCAGGTCACCCCCTGCCAGCACGGCGACCTGCGGGCGAGCGCGACCCTGGCCTCCTGGGCCGTGTCGAACACCCGTGCCTCGAACTCCAGGCCGCTCTCCGCGGCGAACGCCTCCACCGCCTTCCGCGAGCGGGAACCCGGCGCCTCCAGCATCACCAGACCGGACTCGTCGAGCATCGCCAGGCCGTACCTCGTCCTGCCCCTGCCGGGGTAGCCGAAGAACAGCAGCGTGCTCACCCGGTCCCGCCCGGCCAGCGGCAGCCGTACCGGTCGATGCTCCGGCACGTCGACGATCAGCTCGTCTCTCTCCACGGCAAGCGCGAGGGTCATAGGTTCCGTCCTTGGCCTTTGTGTCACATGTGTGCGTGCTTCCTGCCCAGCGTGCACACTTCGAACGTCGGACCGATCCGTACGATCCGGGCGGCAAAACGGTGCGTCTCCCCCGCGGGCTCACATCCTCGTCCACTCCCCTGTGGACGCCCTCCCCGGACTCACATTCTCGTCCACTCCCCTGTGGACGCCTTCGGCGGGCCCGCATTCCCGTCCGCCCCGATCCGTGCGGGCGGAGATCATCCCGCGAGGACCCTGACGACCCCCGTCAGCGCGAGCTGGATCAACGCCAGCGGCACCAGGCCGACCCAGGCGAGCCTCTGGAGCTGGTCCTCACGGAGCCGGGGGTAACTCACCCTGAGCCAGATGACCACGAACACCAGCAGGAACACCTTGATCAGCATCCACACGGGCCCGGGAAGAAGGGGACCGTGCCAGCCGCCCAGGAACAATACGCTGGTGAGAGCGGAGATCACAATGATCCCGGCGTACTCGGCCAGCATGAACAGGGCGAACCTGATCCCGGTGTACTCGGTCATCGGGCCCATGATGATCTCGGAGTCCGCGATCGGCATGTCGAACGGCGGGCGGCGCAGCTCGGCGAGCCCCGCGACGAAGAAGACCACCGCTCCGATCGCCTGCCAGGGCAGCCACCACCACTGCCAGGCCTCCACGATGCCCGGCAGCGAGAGCGTGCCGGCGGCCATCGCGACGCTGGAGGCCGCGAGGACCAGCGGCAGCTCGTAGGACATGAGCTGGGCCGCCGAGCGGATCCCGCCCAGGACCGAGTACTTGTTGCCCGACGACCATCCGGCCATGATCGAGCCGAGCACGCCGATCCCCAGCACGGCGAGGACGAAGAACAGGCCCGCGTCCAGATCCACCCCGACCAGCCCGGGGCCGATCGGGATGACGACCATCACCACGAGGTAGGGGATCAGCGCCACCCCGGGCGCCAGGGCGAAGACCCGGCGGTCGGCGGCGGTGGGGATCACCTCCTCCTTCTGCATGAACTTGACCCCGTCCGCGATCAGCTGGGCCCAGCCGTGGAAGCCTCCGGCGTACATCGGGCCGAGGCGCGCCTGCATGTGCGCCATGACCTTGTGCTCCATCTGCCCGGCGACCAGCGGCAGCACCAGGAAGATCGCGACGATCACAACGAGCCGGACCGCGACGTCGAGCACCTCAGCCATCACGCCCCCAGTCGGCGGGCACGCCGGGAGGGAGCGCCTTGCGGCGGCTCGGCGAACCGTGGTCGGACTCGCCGGGTTCCTTGGCCCCCGGCCAGGCCTTGGCGACCCGGGCGGCCAGCACGAAGTCCTTGCGCAGGGGGAAACCCTCGAAGCCGTCGGGCAGCAGCAACGGGATCAGGTTCGGGTGCCCCTCGAAGATCACACCGAACATCTCGAAGGTCTCGCGTTCGTGCCAGTTCGCGCCGCGGAAGACGCCGACCGCGCTGGGCAGCCGGGGGTCGGCGCGCGGCACCCGCGTGCGCAGCAGCAGGCGGCGGTGCGAGACCCGGTCGAAGACGTGGGCGACGATCCCGAACTCGTCCGGCGGCTCGTCCACCCCGGTCAGCCAGTCGAAGAACTCGTAGCCCTCGGAGCGGACGAACTCCAGCAGGTCGATCCAGTCGGCGGCGGCGACGTCGACCGTGGTCTCGCCGAAGGACTCCGACACCTGGGCACGCGTGCCGTATCGCTCCTCGATCGGACCGGAACTCATCGGCCGCTCACCGCCCCTCGCTGCTCGGCATACGCTCGGCTCCTCGCGGAATCAGACATCGGGATCAAGCATCGGGATCGGACGCCGGGACCGGACGTCGAGATCAAGCATCGCCGGAATCAGGCATCGGATCCAGATGTCGGGAGCCGGACATCGCGATCAGACATATCGATCAGACATATCGTTCGCCCAGATTCTCGGCGGCGATCTTCTCCTGGAGCATCATGATGCCGTGGAGCAGCGCCTCGGGCCGCGGCGGGCAGCCGGGGACGTAGACGTCCACCGGGATGATCTGGTCGACGCCCTTGGTCACGCAGTAGGAGTCCCAGTAGGGGCCGCCCGAGTTGGAACAGGCGCCGAAGGAGATCACGTACTTCGGTTCGGGCATCTGCTCGTACAGCCGCTTCACCGCGGGGGCCATCTTGTCGGTCACCGTGCCTGAAACGATCATCAGGTCCGCCTGCCGGGGACCGTTGGCGAACGGGATGACGCCGAATCTGATGAAGTCGTGCCTGCTCATCGAGGTCGCGATGAACTCGATCGCGCAGCAGGCCAGGCCGAAGTTGAACGCCCACAGCGAGTAGCGGCGCCCCCAGTTGAGGATGAAGCGCATGGGCTTGGGCGCCAGCCGCGAGACCGGCCCCATCGTGGGCATCGGGAGGTCCGCCATGATCCGCATTCTCCTTCGGAGTCGAGGCTCGCGTTCGCCCGGCCATCCGGCCCCTCAGGTCCAGGTGAGCACGCGCTTGCGCCAGCCGTACAGGATCCCGAGCGCGATGAAGCCCAGGAAGACGAACATCTCGGCCAGGGTGGTCATCCCGAAGCCCGGCGCGGCGAAGATCGTCGCCCAGGGGAAGAGGAAGACCGCGTCCACCGCGAACACTACGTACAAGTATGTATAGACGTAGTAGCGAACCTGGGACTGGGCCCAGTCGCCGCCGACCGGGTCGACGCCGCATTCGTAGCTGAGCAGCTTCTCGGGGGTCGGACGGTCCGGACGGAGCATCCGGTTGACGAACAGCGCACCTGCGACGATCACCAAACCGACCGCGAACAGCACGAGGACTACTGCATAAGAGCTGAAATATCCGCTCATGACGCCTCCTCCCGGTGGAAGGCCCGTCCTCCCGGGAGACCCCGGTCGCACAAAGGTCTCCCACTCTCCACCCACTAGAAGTATTAGCAGCATCCGCCGACCCCGTCACCCGGCGAAGCCGCCCTGCCCCGCGCCGCTAAAGCCTGCGCCCCGTTAGCCCCAAAAGCGCGCAAATGGGATAAAGGCACATTTATGGTGGCATTCATGCCCAAAACCCGAATCGCAGGGGGAATCGCGCTGGTTGCCGCGACAGCCGTCGGCTGCGGCGTCACCACCGCCTCTCACGAGGAGAGCCCCCTCCCTTCCGAACCCACGATGATCGACTATGTGGACCCCTCCCGGGTTTTCGGCCTGAGCACCCAGACCATGTCCGACGACGACCCCGACGCCCGGCACGTGCACGCCGTCTACCCCACCCTGACCGACGCCCCCCGCCTCAACGAGAGGCTTCGCCGGAAGGTGGCCGAGGAGCTCGACCGGTTCACCGGGTCCACCGCGGAGCCGCCGGGCGGCACGCCGCCCGCTCCGGAGTTCAACGTGGACTGGCAGCTCTCCGCCGTGTCCCCCGAGGTCATCGGCGTACGGCTGCGCATCGGCACCTCCACGGGATCCAGGTGGTCCGAATCCCGCACCACGATCTGGTACGACCGGACGGACAAACGCGCCCTGGACTCCACCGGCCTGCTCAAGGACCCGGCCGCGCTGAACACGCTGACCGGCCTCGTCAGGAGCAGGCTGGCCCAGCGGTCGCCGGAGACGGATCCCTCCTCGGTCAGGCCGGACCCGAAGATGTTCGACTCCCTCGGGTTCAACCCGCGCGGCGAGCTCGTCGTGGAGTTCGACGACCGCCAGGTGGCGCCGGAGTCCCTCGGCCGGGTGGCGGTCGCCCTGCCCCGGTCGCAGACGGAGGGGCTGCTGTCGACGGCCGGGCTGCGGGCACGGCGGGCGGCCCTGAGGCCCGTGACCGCGCCGCCCCCCGCGCCGCCGTCGAAGGAGGCCGTCGACGCGACGAACGCGGCCGAGCCCCCGGCGGCGAGCTCCCTGGCCGGCAGCGTGGACTGCGCGAAGGCCAAATGCGTGGCACTGACCTACGAGGACGGCCCGGGGTCCCTGACCGGGCGGCTGCTGGACATCCTCACCGACCACAACGCGCGGGCCACCTTCTTCTGCCTCGGCTCCAACGCGTCCGTACAGCCCGAGCTGCTCCGGCGGATGAGCATCGAGGGGCATCTGGTGGCGAATCAGACCTGGTCCCACCGCGATCTCACGACCATGTCCCCCGCCATGATCGCCGATCAGCTCACCGGCGCGCAGCGCGAGATCATCCAGGCGACCGGGCAGGCTCCCACGCTGATGCGCCCGCCGTACGGCGCCACCGACAGCCGGGTCGCCTCCGTCGCGGGCGGCCTGGGCCTGGCGGTGGTCCGCTGGAATGTGGACATCCGGGACGAGCGCGACTCCGACCCCCGGGCCATCGCCGACCGGGTCGTCTCAAGCGCCGAGCCCGGCGCGATCGTCCTCCTGCACGACGTCCACTCCGCGACCGTCGACGCCACTCCCGAGATCCTGCGGCGTCTGACGGCCGACGGGTACAGTTTTGTCACCGTTCCAGAGCTGTACGGCGCGCGCGGAGTCCAGGCGGGCAAGACCTACGACTCCGGGAACGCCGCTCCCGCCCTCGACGAACAGCCGATGCCATAACCTCTGGCTATGAGCCCATAGCCAGAGGTGATGAGACCTGCCCGTATCCGGGACATATAGTTAGGCACCGTGACCCTAACTGTCCTCTTCGGCCGCTTGCACATAGACCTGTGCAGGCTCGTCGCCGGGTTGTGTCGGGCCAACTGCTCGCGATCGTGACCTTCACGCGGCCATGTCATGGCCGCACCGTTCGCGCCCCAGACTCCATCTCAGCGGTCGCCGAGAACACGCGACAAACGTCACTCTCCTCCGCCGAGTGGAACGCGAAAGCCTACGCGTGACCCCGAGGATCTAGCATGGAAAAAAGAATGTGCCATCAGCAACGGCGCCCTGTCGCGTCGAGGAGGACTGAGCTGTGACCAAGCAGGTTCAGCAACTCGACCGCGTGATCATCCGGTTCGCCGGTGACTCCGGTGACGGCATGCAGCTGACCGGTGATCGCTTCACGGCGGGAACCGCGGAGTTCGGCAACGACCTGTCGACCCTCCCCAACTTCCCCGCCGAGATCCGCGCCCCCGCAGGAACGCTGCCGGGCGTGTCGAGCTTCCAGCTTCACTTCGCCGACCACGACATCCTGACCCCCGGCGACGCGCCCAACGTCCTGGTCGCGATGAACCCCGCCGCGTTGAAGGCCAACCTCGGCGACCTGCCGCGTGGCGCCGACATCATCGTCAACACCGACGAGTTCACCAAGCGCAACCTGCAGAAGGTCGGTTACGACGGCAGCCCCGTCGACGACGACTCCCTCGCCGAGTGGCGGGTCCACCCGGTGCCGCTGACCTCGCTGACGGTCAAGGCGCTCGAAGGCTTCTCGCTGTCCAAGAAGGACGCCGAGCGGTCCAAGAACATGTTCGCTCTCGGGCTCCTGAGCTGGCTCTACCACCGGCCGACCGAGGCGACGATCAAGTTCCTCGAGAACAAGTTCGCCAAGAAGCCCGACATCGCCAAGGCCAACATCGCGGCCTTCCAGGCGGGCTGGAACTACGGGGAGACCACCGAGTCCTTCTCGGTCTCCTACGAGGTCAAGCCGGCCAAGCTGGCCCCGGGCGTGTACCGCAACATCTCCGGCAACCAGGCCCTCGCCTACGGCCTGATCGCCGCCTCGGTGCAGTCGAGACTGCCGCTGTTCCTCGGGTCCTACCCGATCACCCCGGCGAGCGACATCCTGCACGAGCTGTCCAGGCACAAGAGGTTCGGCATCCGCACCTTCCAGGCCGAGGACGAGATCGCGGGCGTCGGCGCGGCGCTCGGAGCCGCCTTCGGCGGAGCGCTGGGCGTCACGACGACCTCGGGCCCGGGTGTGGCGCTGAAGGCCGAGACCGTCGGCCTGGCCGTGACCACCGAGCTGCCGCTGATCGTGGTGGACGTGCAGCGCGCGGGCCCCAGCACCGGAATGCCCACCAAGACCGAGCAGACCGACCTCCTCATGGCCATGTTCGGCCGCAACGGTGAGTCCCCGCTGCCGATCGTGGCGCCGTCCACGCCGTCCGACTGCTTCGACGCGGCGCTGGAGGCGGCCAGGATCGCGGTGAAGTACCGCACGCCGGTCATGCTGCTCTCCGACGGTTACCTGGCCAACGGCTCCGAGCCGTGGAAGCTGCCCAGCGCGGCCGAACTGCCGGACATCTCCACCGAGTTCGCCTCCGGGCCGAACCACGAGGACGGCGTGACCTTCCTGCCGTTCAAGCGCGACACCGAGACCCTCGCCCGCCCCTGGGCGATTCCCGGCACCGCGGGCCTGGAGCACCGGATCGGCGGCATCGAGAAGGCCGAGAACACCGGGAACATCTCCTACGACGGCGAGAACCACGACCGGATGGTCCGGATGCGCCAGGCCAAGATCGACGGGATCGCCGACGACATCCCGGCGCTGGAGGTGGACGACCCCGACGGCGACGCCCGCGTGCTGGTGCTCGGCTGGGGTTCCACCTACGGCCCGATCGCGGCGGCCGCGCGGCGGGTCAGGAAGTCCGGCGGCAAGGTCGCCCAGGCTCACCTGCGGCACCTCAACCCGCTGCCCGCCAACGTCGGAGAGGTCCTGCGCTCCTACGACAAGGTGCTCCTTCCGGAGATCAACCTCGGCCAGCTCGCGCTGCTGCTCCGCGCCCGCTTCCTGGTCGACATCATCAGCTACAACCGTGTGCGCGGGCTTCCGTTCAAGGCCGAAGAACTCGCCGGCGTGATTCAGGACGTGATCGACAGTGAGTAGTGCTGACCTGTCCGCTCCCCACGAGGCCGTCACCAACGGCAGGGGGCTGTCTCTGATCCCGAAGTCCGAGGTCAAACTCGGTATGAAGGACTTCAAGACCGACCAGGAGGTCCGCTGGTGCCCGGGGTGCGGGGACTACGCGATCCTGTCCGCGGTCCAGTCCTTCGTCCCCGAGCTCGGCCTCAAGCGCGAGAACATGGTGTTCGTCTCGGGCATCGGCTGCTCCTCCCGGTTCCCGTACTACATGAACACCTACGGGTTCCACTCGATCCACGGCCGCGCCCCGGCGATCGCGACCGGCCTGGCCGCCTCGCGCCCGGACCTGTCGGTCTGGGTGATCACCGGTGACGGCGACGCGCTGTCCATCGGCGGCAACCACCTGATCCACGCGCTGCGCCGCAACGTCAACCTGAACATCCTGCTGTTCAACAACAGGATCTACGGACTGACCAAGGGCCAGTACTCCCCGACCTCGGAGATCGGCAAGATCACGAAGTCCACTCCGATGGGCTCGCTGGACAAGCCGTTCAACCCGATCTCACTGGCCATCGGCGCCGAGGCCTCCTTCGTGGCCCGGACCCTCGACTCCGACCGCAAGCACCTGCAGTCGGTGCTGCGCGAGGCCGTCGAGCACAAGGGCACCTCCCTGGTCGAGATCTACCAGAACTGCAACATCTTCAACGACAACGCCTTCGAGCCGTTGAAGGACCCCGCGCAGCGTGACGACATCACACTGCGCCTGGAGCACGGCATGCCGATCGCCTCCGCCTCCAAGGCGGTACGGCGTGCGGCCGACGGCGGCATCGAGGTCGTCCCGAGGTCGTCGGTGAGCGAGGACGAGATCCTCGTTCACGACGCCCACCGCGCCGACCCGTCGCTGGCCTTCGCGCTGTCCCGGCTGGACGAGCCCGCCTTCGACCACGTCCCGATCGGCGTCTTCCGCAGTGTGGACCGCCCGTCCTACGACGAGCTGATGGCGGAGCAGCTCGCGGAGGCCGTCGACGAGCGCGGCAGGGGCGACCTGGACGACCTGCTGCTCTCCGGCGACACCTGGCGCATCGACTAGGAACGGCAAGCCTTCACCCGGCCTCTTCGGTCCCCGGACCGGAGAGGCCGGATCCGTTCGGGCCCCGACGCCCGCCGGCGGCATCCCGCTCAAGACGCGGATCACCCCGATCGGCGCGTTCCGCCGCAACGAGCACTCCACCGACGAACCATCCACCGGCCATGGTGCGCGCGGGAACGTCCCGGCGGGTCCGCCAGGTGGGGCTCACCCCTTGACGGCGGGCTTCCCCGAGCCGTTCATGTCCTTGACTATCGAGAACACCTCGGTGGACGGACCGCTCTCGACGACCGGGAGCTCCTCGTCGCCGCGGACGAGCTCGGGCTTCCCGACCGGCTGCGACGTGATCACCGCTCCCCTGGGGGGCGGGAACGGCACCTCGGTCTGCTGCGGGATGACCACCACTCCGACGAGAGGCGCTCCCACCCGCTCCATCTGCTGGGCGCCGTCCCTGATCTGGTCGTAGCGCGTGTCGTGCGCCTCGGCGGTCAGCACCACGATGTCGGCGATCTCGGCCAGGGCCTGCGTGTCGGCACCGAACGCGGTCGACGGCGCGTCGATGACGATGAACCTGGCACGGTTGCGCAGGGAGTTCACCAGGCGGCTCATCCGGGCGCCCTGCAGCATCTCCGAGACCAGCTCGGTCCGCTGCCCCGCGGGGATCACCCGGAGCCGGGGGATCACCGGGGAGCTGACCTCCACCTCGTCCAGGGTGCTGTCCTGGAGCAACAGCTCGGCCAGCCCGCTGCCCTGTACGCCTAGCAGCCCGGTGCTCACCCGGGACTCCAGGTCCGCGCTGACGAGGAGCACGTTGGACTCGATCCGGGTCAGCGTGGCGGCGATGTTGGCCGCGACGATGTTGCCCCCCTTGCCGGGCGAGGCACTGGACACGACGATCACGTGACTGCTCGGTCCGGAGCCGAGGATCGCGGTGAGCGAGTGGCAGAGCTCGTGGAAGCGCTGCCCGACCCGGCTGCGGGCCGCCAGCAGGCCCAGGGCGTTGTGACGGCGGCCCGGCGGGACGTCCAGCAGGATCCTCATCTTGAGCACGCGGGCCACGTCGTGACCGCTGCGCACGCGCTTGTCGGAACGGTCTATCAGCAGGGCCGTCATGACGCCCAGCATCAGGCCCACGATGAGACCGCCGGGGAGAAAGGTCACCGGGCTCGGACTGGCGGGGCCCTCAGGGAGCGACGCCTCCATGATGATCTCGCCGGAGGCGACGTTCAACGCCTCGATCTTCGCGTCGGCCAGACTCCTGCCCAGCACCTCGAACTGGCCCATGATGATCTCCCGCTCCGCCAGGCTGGACGCGGGGACCTTCTTGAGCTGCTGCTCCAGCTCCTCCAGCTGGCTCTGCAGGTTGCTGACCTGGCCGTTGGAGCGCTGCAACCCCTTCTCGCGGCGGCTGTCGAGGTAGGCGACGGCGAACGCGTGGGCGCCCTGCTGCGCCTGCAGCGCGCTGGACCCCTCGAAGTCGATCTGCAGGATGGCGGACTCGCCGCTGGTCGTGACCGTGACGTTCTCGGTGAGGTCGACGGGGGACTCGGAGGACTTGAGGAGTTGCCCGGCCCGCCTCGCCACCTCGACGGAGCGCACTCGCTGCGCCTCGGTGTCGATGCTGACGCGCATCGCCGTCCGGTCCAGGTCGGCCGAATTGGTTACCAGCACGACGGCCTGAGACACGTAGGACTGAGGAAGGACAACGACGGCCATGGCGGCCGCGGCCAGTCCCGCGGCTGCCGCCGCGACGACAATCCACCAACGCCGCCGGAGAATGCCCGCATAATCGGCTACTTCAAGCGATTCCCTGCTGGACATGGGGTCCGTCACCATGGGCACGTTTCCTCTCCTACTGCCCCGGCTGCCGGACAAAGGCGCCGTGTTACATAAGATACCTGCCCTTGACCCGTAGCCTACCGTTGAATTTAGTTAGAGTCGTGGCATTACCTCCGCATAGGGGGGCGATGGCATTGCCATGGGTCTATGGAAAATCGACCCCTTGTGGAGACTCCGTGAGGTTTATCCGCGTGACAGGCATCGCCTCGTGCGCCGTCCTTGTCGCTTTCACCGCCATCTCCCCCGCACACGCCGACTACTCCCAGCAGGCACGACCGAGCTGGGAGCCCAACGGATCGGTCTACGCCATCCAGCGGGCCGGAGACCGGGTCGTCATCGGCGGCGCCTTCACCTCCCTGTTCAACCGGCGCACCGGTGAGACGGTGAGCGCGAACCGCCTGGCCGCGTTCGACGCCGCGAGCGGTGACCTGCTCCGCGGCTGGAACCCCGCGGCGAACAACACGGTCGAGGACCTCGCCGTCTCCTCCGACGAAGCGACCCTCTACGTCGGCGGCCGGTTCACCTCCGTCGACGGGCAGACCCGCACCAGGCTCGCGGCCGTCGAGGTCGGCGACGGCGACCTCGTCCCGGGCTGGACCCCGACCGCCAACAGCACGGTCCGGGCGCTTTCCGTGATCGGGGACAGGCTCTACCTCGGCGGCGACTTCACGAACGTCTCCGGGAGCGGGCGCGCCCGGCTCGCGGCGCTGAACGCCTCCTCGGGCGCGCTGGTGAACGGCTGGAACCCCGGCGCCGACACGACCGTCGACGTGCTGGAACCCGGCTCCGGAGGAACCAGCCTGCTCGTCGGAGGCCTGTTCCGGCAGCTGGGCGGCCAGAGCCGTGACTACCTCGGCTCGGTGGACCCGTCCACGGGCGCCGTGACGACGTGGCGGCCGCCGGCGGTCTGCATCAACAGCAACCCGTGCCGGGTATGGGACCTCGGCGTCATGGACGGCGGGGTCTACGCGGCCGTCGGCGGGCCCGGCGGCCGCCTGGCCGCCTACAACGCGAGCTCCGGTGCCCTCCGCTGGCAGATCTACTCCGACGGCGACGTCGAGTCGATCGGCGTCCGCGACGGCAAGGTCTACGCCGGCGGTCACTTCGCCCCCTCCTTCGGGACGGTGGAGCGATGGGGCCTCGCCGCGGTCGACGCGGCCGGCGGAACCATCGACGCTTTCTTCGCCCCCCGCCTCAACGTGACGCTCTCGACGTACGCCGTGGACGCCGGACCCGACCAGCTACGGGTCGGCGGGCAGTTCCAGCAGGTGAACGGCCAGCCGAAGGCGCGCTACGCCGAGTTCCCGCTGCTCTCGTCCCCCACCGCCGTCGTCTCCTCGGGGTCCGCCTGGCGCTACTCGGACACGGGCGCCGACCCCGGCGCCGGATGGCAGACGGACGGGTTCGACGACACCTCCTGGCCGAGCGGAGCCGCGCAGCTCGGATTCGGTGACGGCGACGAGGCCACCACGATGGCCTCCGGCCGGATCGCCTACCACCTCCGGCACACCTTCACCGTGACGGACGCGAGCCGGCTGACCCAGGCCGCACTGGATCTGGTCCGCGACGACGGGGCCGTGGTCTACCTCAACGGTGTGGAGATCCTGCGCTCCAACATGCCCGCGGGAACGGTGACCGCCCAGACATTCGCCTCCGGCACCGTCGGCGACGCCGACGAGTCGGCGTGGTACTCCACCCCTGTCAATCCCGGACTGCTGCGCACCGGGCAGAACGTCCTGGCCGTCGAGGTCCACCAGGCCGCCGCGAACTCCTCGGACGTCTCGTTCGATGCCAGGCTCACCGTGAGGTAGGCATCGGGCTCACCGCGAGACGGAAGCGGCGCCGGTGCGTCTGGCCCGCCGGATCCGGCCGACGTTCAGGGCGATCAGAACCACCGTCACCAGGCCGGATCCGACGGCGATGGCGATCATCACGAGGTCTCTGGAGCTGTCGCCGGTCTCGGCGCCGGTGAACTCCTCAAGCACCTGCGGCGGCGTCTCGGTGTCGGCCGCCTCGGGCAGCGGCACGCGCCAGAGCGGCTGCTTGGGGCCTTCGGAGTTCGCCAGCAAGGCGTGGCCGTCAGGGGTGAAGGCGATCCCCTCGCCCTGGCGCTGCGCGGGAAGGTTGACCTCGATCGGCTTGTCCCTGAAGGCACCCGCCACGTCGCCGTTCTTGACCCGCCAGATGTAGGCCTTCTCCCCGTTGCGGACCGCGATCCGGTCGCCGGTGGGGGAGAAGGCCGCACTGGACGCCTTCAGGACGGGGACGTGCGCGACCACCCGGCGCAGCACGTTCACCTGACCCTGCACCAGGGGCGCCGGCGCGGCCCAGAGAGCGGCTCGCTGTTCCGGCTTCTCCGTCTTGTCCAGCGTGAAGATCCGGCCCGTGCCGGGCTGCACGAGCAGCGACTCGCTGTTGCGGGCCGCCCTGTCGGAGTATCGGATCGAATAGGAGACCACCCCGGAGGCCGCCTGCGTGCCCGTGGCGCCGGCAGCGGGTTCGTCCATGCGGACGATGCCGAACGTCGTCCGCGGAGGAAGCCCCTTGTCCTTCCGGATGAAGTGGGCGTCGCCCATGTCCGAGACGTAGACGTATCCCTTGCCGTTCTTGCCCCGGAAAGTGGCGATGTCCTCCCAGTCTTCGTTGGAGCCGGCCGGGAGGGTGAGCGTGAGATCCGTCTCGCCTCGTTCGTTGATGACGTATACCTCGGTGCGTCCTCGCGCGTCTCCACTCGTGTAATACCGCTTTCCGTCGCCGGACAGGCTGAGCCCACTCGCCTCGAGGATGCGCGGGTCGGTGACCGTGAGCACGGAGGTGGGGAACTGTGGATCGTCAAGGGCGAGCGCGGGCGTCGCCGTCCCGCCGATCATGACTGCGACGACGAAGATCGCCGCTGGACTACGTACAGCCACCGGTAGTTACCTCATCCCAGTTGTCCAGCCATCGCCTGAAAAGTAGGCTCCAGCCGAGCCGACATGTCGAGTGGATCACCCACAGACCGGCGGCACGGAACGCCAAGTGTAGGCCAGCGGATACGAAAGGGGCTGACCACTTGAACCCGTCAGCGGACGACGGCTCAACACCTCCGACAGTGAGCGTCGTCATCGCGACCCGCGATCGCATCGCTCTGCTGCGACGCGCCGTCGCCGCCGCGCTCGACCAGGATTATCCGGGCACCATCGAGGTCGTGGTCGTGTTCGACCGGTCCGAGCCGGAGGACCTGGGGATCGAGGAACGCCCGGGCCGAAGGCTGCGCACGACGCGCAATGTCAACACCCCCGGCCTGGCCGGAGCCCGCAACTCCGGCATCGCGCTCACCACCGGTGAATATGTGGCATTCTGCGACGACGACGACGAGTGGCTCCCCGGGAAGATCCCCGCCCAGATCGAGCTGATCTCCCGGCATCCGGACGCCGTCGCCGCCGGATGCGGCGTCGAGGTGCGATCCGACGGCCACAGCGTGACCAGGCTCAGCCCCTACCCGGTTGTCACGTTCCAGCACCTGCTGCGCGACCGGGTGATGGAGCTCCACCCCTCGACCCTCATCGTCCGGCGCGACGTGCTGGTGGACCGGGTCGGGCCGGTCGACGAGCACCTTCCCGGAAGCTACGCCGAGGACTACGACCTTCTCCTCCGCATCGCGAAGATCGGCACGATCCCCTGCGTCCCGGCGGCCCTCACCGCCATCAACTGGGGTTCGTCCTTCTTCGCCGACCGCTACGTCATGATCACCGAAGCGCTCTCCTATCTGCTGGACAAGCACCCGGAGTTCGACGGGGAGCCCGCGGGCAAGGCCCGCATCGAGGGCCAGATCGCGTTCTTCCACGCCGCCGCCGGGCAGCACGCCCAGGCGCGGCGGTGGGCCGTGCGGACGCTACGCCGCAACTGGCGGGAGCGTCGCGGCTACCTCGCGCTGGGCATGGGCATGCGGGTGATCGACGCCAAACGAACGATCAGGTTCCTCAACGCGCGCGGACGCGGCGTCTGATCCTCACATGACCGCCATCCGCTCCCCCCTCCTGACCGCCGGCTATCTCGGGTCACAGGTGACCCAGCTGACACGCCCGCTGCCGCTGTGGCCGCTGCACGTGCTCTTCACCGCGTTCCCTCTGCTCTGGGTGCTCGGCGTCGGCGCGTTCGCCGCGCCGATCGCGGCGGCGCCGATGGCGATGGTCATGTGGCGCAACACCCAGCGGGTGCAGATCCCCCGCGGTTTCCTGATCTGGGTGCTGTTCCTGGTCTTCCTGTTCGCCTCGGCCACCCAGCTCGACACCGCCCCCAGGATGGTGGGGTTCGCCTTCCGGCTGATGAACTACCTGGGCGCGACGATCGTCTTCCTGTACGTCTACAACTGCTCGATGCGCACGCTCCCGGCCCGGCGCGCGGCGGGCCTTGTGACGATCTTCTGGCTCTGGGTCGTCATCGGCGGCTTCCTCGGCGTGTTCTTTCCGGGGGGCTCGCTCAGCACGCCCTTCGAGCAGATCCTGCCCGGGGCCATCTCCACCAACGAGTTCGTGGGCGACCTCGTCCATCCCAAATTCGCCGAGATCCAAGAACCGTGGGGCTCCCCGACGGTCTTCGAACGGCCGAGCGCGCCGTTCGCGTACACCAACGCGTGGGGCAGCCACTACGCGCTTCTCCTGCCGTTCGTGCTGCTCTATGCCCTTACCGCGGCCAAAAAGTGGCACCGCCCGGTGATCGCGCTGATCGCGCTCGCCTCGCTCGTCCCCGCCTTCGCCACCCTCAACCGGGGCATGTTCCTGGCCATCGGCTTCGGCCTGCTGTACGCCGCGCTCCGCTTCGCCCTCCGGGGGCATGTGCGCTGGCTCGTCGCCGTCTGCACCCTGATGATGGTCGGGCTGGGCGCGGCCTACCTGTCGGGGCTGAGCGAGGTCATCAGCACCCGCACGGAGTACAGCACCACGAACACCGGCAGGGCCGCCATCTACCAGGAGGCGTTCCTGCGCACCCTGAACTCGCCGATCCTCGGCTTCGGCGGCCCTCGCCCCTCCCTCAGCCTGGGCATCTCGGTGGGCACTCAGGGCCACTTCTGGAACGTGATGTTCTCCTTCGGATTTCCCGCCCTGGCTCTGTTCTGTCTGTGGTTGTGGAGTCTGGCCTGGCGCACCCGCTGGGCGCCCTCCAGCATGATGTGGCTTCACGTCGTGCCGGTGATGGCCCTTTTCATGGTCTTCTACTACGGACTCGACGGGACGCAGCTCGTGCTCATCTTCATGGCCGCCGCCCTGGGGCTGCGGCCTCCCGACGCGCCCGAGGTCCGCCCGGTCGCACCGGAGCCGTGGCTCACCGGTGCGCGCCCGAGACAGGCGGTGACCGGCGATGAGTGAGCGAACGGACGGCAAGGCGTCCGGTGCCGACCTGTCCGAGGCGGCGCGGGGCGGGGCGATCGGACTCGTCGGATCGATCGTGTCGGCGGCCGCGGGCTTCGCCCTCACCATCGTCGTGGCCCGGCTGCTCGGTCCGGTTCAGGCCGGCGTGTTCTTCACCGCGGTGGCACTGTTCATGATCCTTTCCGAGGCCACCGAGCTCGGCGCCGACACCGCGCTCGTGCGTACCGCGGCGCGATTACGAGCCCTGGGGCGCGTGGGGGAGCTCCGGCGCGTCCTGTTCTTCGCGCTGGTCCCCGTCGTGGTCGTCAGCGTCGCGGTCGCGGCCGCCCTGTACTTCGCGGCCCCGTGGCTCGCCCGGCTCCTGGCCGATCCCGCGCAGCACGCCGACGCCGTCCTGATGCTGCACATCATCGCGCCGTTCCTCGCCGTCTCGGCGGCGCGCTCGGTCGCCCTGGCGGGGACTCGCGGCCTGGGCGACGTGGCCACGTTCACCGTCATCAACAACATCTTCATGCCCGGGGCCCGCCCGGTGCTCGCGCTGGCCTTCGCCGCGCTGGGCTACGGAGCGGGCGCGGTGATGTTCGCCTGGTCGCTGCCCGTCGGGCTGGCCATGGTCGTCGCCGCCTTCGCGCTGTGGCGTCTCGTACGGCGGGCGGAGGCCGCACCGGGGCCGCTGACCCCGTACGCCCCGGACGAGCCGTCGGCCGTCCGCGAGTTCTGGGTGTTCTCCGGGCCGAGGGGCGTCGCGGCGGTGATCGAGATCCTCATCGTCTGGCTCGGCGTCCTCCTGGTGAGCGCCATGGCCTCCAGCCACGACGCGGGGATCTACGCCACCGCCAGCCGGTTCATCACCACCGGGACGCTGGTCGTCGCCGCCGCCCGGATCGCCGTCGCGCCGCAGCTCGCGGCCATGCTCGCCCGCCGGGAACACCGGGAGGTCGAGCACCTGCACGCGGTGACGACAGGGTGGATCGTGGCCGGCTCGTGGCCGCTGTATCTCGCACTGGCCGTCTACGGGCCGTTCGTGCTCACCATGTTCGGCGAGGACTTCCGTGCCGGCTCGCTCCCCCTGGCGATCCTGGCCGTGGCGATGCTGCTGGTGATGGCGGCGGGCAACGTGCAGACCGTGCTCCTGATGGGCGGGAAGAGTTCGTGGAGCCTGCTCAACAAGGTGGTCGCGCTGATCGCCACGGTGGTCCTGACCTTTCTGCTCGTCCCCCCGTTCGGCATCGTCGGAGCCGCGGTCGCCTGGGGGGCGACGATGCTCATCGACACGGTGCTGGCCGCCGTACAGGTCCGGTACAGGCTGGGGCTGGGGCTGGGTCTGCGGACCATAGCCTGGCCCGCGATCTGGGCGGTGGTCTGGTTCGGGCTGGTGGGGGTCGCGATCCGCTGGGCGCTCGGCGCGACGGCGCTCTCCTTCGCCGCGTACCTGCTGGTGGCGGGGGCCGGATACGGCTACGTCCTGTGGCGCCGGCGGGCCCACCTGCACGCGGACGTGTTGCTCGACGCGGTCCGACGGCGGCGCGGCCGGCCCGGCACGGCCGAAACGGCACCTGACGAAACGACAGAGAAGAGCACGACGTGAGCATCACCACCCGGATCAAGGACCGTTCTCCTCGCTGGGTCAAGGACATCGTCAACGCCACCACCCGGGCGTACGGCGTGCGTACGGCGGGGGCGCGGCACCTGCCCGACTTCCTGGTGATCGGCACGAAGCGCGGCGGGACGACCTCGCTCTGGAACTACCTGATCCAGCATCCGATGATCATGCCGATGTTCCCGGAGTCGCGGGGTCTGAAGAGCCCGTACTTCTTCGACATCAACTACGGCAAGGGCATCGACTGGTACCGATCCCATTTCGCCACCGAACAGCAGCTCGACGCCATGGCGCGGCAGCTCGGCACCCGGCCGCTCACCGGGGAGGCCTGCCCCTACTACATGTACTGCCCGCCGGTGGCCGAGCGGGTCCGGTCTCTGATCCCCGGTGTCAAGCTCGTCGTGACGCTGCGCGACCCGGTCAAGCGGGCCTACTCCCACTACTGGGAACGGGTGGGTGACGGGGTGGAACCCCTCACCTTCGAGGAGGCTCTCGCGGCCGAGCCCGAACGGCTCGCGGGCGAACGTGAGCGCATGGCCGCCGACCCCTCCTACTACAGCCGCGCCCATGACTACTACACCTATCGCGACCGCGGAATCTATCTCCCGCAGATAAAGCGATGGATGGAGATCTTCCCTTCGGAGAACATCCTCATCATGCCGGCAGAGGATCTTTACAAAAGCCCTCAGTTGGCATTTGACAGGGTAGTGGAATTCCTCGGTCTCCCTCCTTCGCAGCTTCTCGTGGCCGAGCGCCACAACTATCTTCCCGCTCCACAGATGAACCCCCTGACCAGGGAAGAGCTCACCGAGTTCTATCGTCCACACAATCGTGACCTATTCGATTCCATGGGCGTCGATTTCGGTTGGGAATGTTAATTCAGATGTCCTTCAACGGTCATTGACCACAGTAACTCACTACGCTATCTTTGCCCCCACACCATAGGGTGAGGCGCTTTAATCGGTGACGCCCACCCTGGCGGCGCAACTTCTCTCCGACCACCCCATGAGGGGATTTTCTTGTGATCGATTCAGCTGCCGCATTCCCTTCTCCACGGACCCGCAGAACAGCCCTGTTCGCGAGGCTCTCCGTGGCCGTGCTCATCGGCGCCGCCGGCCTCGCCGTCCCGGGCACCGCCTCGGCCGCGCCGCCGCCGCCCGCGGACGGCACCTCGGCCGACAAGGCCGCGCCCTCCTGCTGGGCGATCAAGCAGCAGACGCCGTCGAGCGCGGACGGCGTCTACTGGCTGCAGACGCCCGCGCTCATCGCGCCCCAGCAGTTCTACTGCGACATGACCACCGATGGCGGCGGCTGGGTGCTGATCGGCCGCGGTCGCCAGGGCTGGGAGTTCGACTACAACGGGCAGCGGACGCCCGCCGAGGTCCGCAACACCCCGGCCGGCACTGGTGCGTTCGCGCCGGCGGCGCTGCCCGGCGACATGGTCAACGGGTTGCTGAACGGCGGCCGGGTCGACGCCCTCACCGACGGCATCCGCCTGCGCAGGGCGTCCAACGCGGCCGGCAGCACCTGGCAGGAGGTGCGCTGGAGGCTCTCGAACCGCGACAAGTGGTCGTGGACCTTCGACGGCGGCCACCCTCTCAGCTCCACCAGCTTCGACGGCGCCTCCTCCAACGGAGGCAACACCCGCGACGTGAACGTCAACAACGGGGTCCGGCGCGTGTTCACCTACGAGTGGCAGAACCACAACTACCAGAAGGGCTTCTCCTACGGCTCGCTGGGCGGCGGGTCCAACAGCGCCACCAACTACCTGTGGCAGAACGGCACCGAGGGCAACCCGATCCCCTTCACCCAGGTCTTCATCCGCCCGAAGATCACCACTGTGGCACACCCGGCGATCCCCGACGGCGGCACGGCCGCCAGCACGGTGACGCCGCTCGTCTCCAACCTGACCGCTCCCACCCCCTGGGGCGTGACGGGCGTCGTGGGCGGCGGCAGCGGCGAGCAGAACATCGAGGTGCAGTCACTGGCCGTCCTCGGCGACACCCTGTACGTCGGCGGCAAGTTCGAGTACGTCCAGAGGGGCGCGAACCCGGTGCCGGCCGACAGGGTGCGCCAGCCGTACCTCGCGGCGTTCGACGTGAGCACCGGCGAGTGGAAGCCGGGTTTCCGGCCGGTCCTCAACGGCCAGGTCTGGGACATCCAGGCGGCCGACGACAAAATCGTCATCGGCGGTGAGTTCACGAACGCCAACGGCGAGACCGACACCGGCGGCCTGGCCGCGCTCGACCCCGCCACCGGCGCCGTCGTGCCCACCTGGCGGGCGCCCATCGCGCACACCTCGTCCACCCCCCTGGTGCGCACGCTCGACCGGGAAGGCGACTGGATCTACGTCGGCGGTCAGTTCAACCGCATCAGCGGCGGCGTGCCGATCGGCGCGCAGATCACGCTGGGCCGCGCGGCCCGCGTACGCGTCTCGGACGGCAGGCCCGACGGCACCTGGAAGCCCAACTTCGACGGCGTGCCGATGGAACTCGACGCCACCGCCGAGCGCGTCTACTTCGGCGGCCACTTCACCACCGTGAACGGCAACCCGGCCCGCAAGGTGGCCGTCATCACCACCTCGGCGCCGCCGACGCAGGTGGCCGGGCTCAACGACCAGAACTGGTTGCCGTCCACGACCAACGTGCAGACGCAGTACCGCCAGATCATCCGAGAGTTCGGCGACAACGTCTGGATCGGCGGCTCCGAGCACGACTTCCAGATGTACACCAAGAGCGGGTTCAACCGGGTCCGGGGCAACATCGGCGTGCAGGGCGGCGACTTCCAGACCGCGGTCGAGCTCAACGGGGTCGTCTACGGCGCCTGCCACTGCGACGACTTCATCCACCTCGACGCGAGCACCTGGCCGGATCCCGGAACCAACTGGACCGAGGTCAACCAGATCAGCTTCATCGGAGCCTGGGACGCCGAGACCGGCGACTACCTCCCGAACTTCAACCCCTCGATCGACTCCCGGGCGGGCGCGGGCCCGTGGGAGATGATCAAGGATGACAACGGCTGCCTCTGGTTCGGCGGTGACATGTCACGGGGCGGCTGGACGAACGGCGCCTACCAGTGGCTCGGCGGCTTCGGCCGGCTCTGCTCCACCGACGCGCAGGCCCCGGCCACGCCGACCGGGCTCACCACCGCGACCACGCCCGGCGGCAACCAGCTCACCTGGGGCGCCGCGACCGACAACGCCGGCGCCCCCCGCTACGAGGTGCTGCGCGACGACCACGTCATCGCCACCGTCGGCGGGACGTCCTACACCGACACCTCGGCCTACGGCACCCACCGGTACTTCGTGCGGGCGATCGACACGGCGGGCAACCGCTCGGCGAGCACCCCGGTGCTCCGCGTCGAGAGCACGACGAACCTGGTGGCGAGCAACGCCACGTGGCGCTGGGTGTACGACGGCGTGGACCAGGGCACGGCCTGGCGGGCTCCCGGCTTCGACGACTCGTCCTGGCCGACCGGCGCGGCCAAGCTCGGCTTCGGCGACGACGAGGACACGGTCATCCCTGCCGGTACCACGCCCCGTCCGATGACCGCCTACTTCAGGTCCACGATCGAGGTCGCCGACCCGGCGAGCTACCAGGAGCTGACCATCGACCTGGTCCGTGACGACGGCGCCGTGATCTACATCAACGGCACCGAGGTCGGCCGGGACAACCTGCCCGCGGGAGACGTGTCGTACGGCACGGCGGCCGTGATCGGTCTGCAGACCAACACGGAGGAGAGGACCCCGGTCCGCTTCACCGTCCCGGCCACGGCCTTGGTCGCCGGCACTAACACAATCGCGGTGGAAATGCACCAGGCGAATGCCTGGAGTGCCGATCTCGGCTTCTCCCTTAGCATGAACGCGACTGTGAATTAAAGTGAAAGCCTCCTTCGTCGAGAGGCTCACCATGTTCGGTGCACATCGGCGTGGCCGCTACACCCTGGCCGCTCTGCTCGCGGGTTGTTGTCTGACCACCGCCTTCGTCTCCTCGCAGGAGCCCGGCGAACTGGACTTCCCCGACCCGGCTTACGAGATCTCCGGCTGGCCCATCCGGCCGGACGATTTCGAGGCCCTCATCGAAGACTGGACGGTCCCGCCGAAGGACGCGGAAGGCCTCCCCGTTCGCGGGGAGGCCCCCCCGGCCGCCACCCAGGCGCCCGAGGTCTCTCCGCCCCCCGCCCTGCCCCCCGTCGGGACGGGCCCGGCCACGGGGGAGTGCACGGTGAGCGAGATCCTGGTCCCGTCCTGCGGGGCGTGGTGGGGCATCTACTCGATCCGGGGTCGCGACCTCAGCGCCTCGGTCACCGATCTGGAGCAACAGATCAACCGGCCGTTCGACATCGTGCTGCGCTACCACGACTTCTCCGGCACCCCCGGACCGGGGGTGTTCCCCGACAAGTCCGAAATCGAGCTCGGCGAATCCCGCATGCTCTTCTTCGCCTGGGAGAGCCGGCTCTTCTCCGAGAAGACCGAGCTCCGCTGGTCCGACATCGCCGCCGGCCGGCACGACGACGTCATCCGGGCGGCGGCGGACCGGATCCGCGACTACGGCAAGAAGGTGTTCGTCTCCTTCGATCCGGAGATGGACCGGCGCACGACGGGTCAGGACATCGACAAGGGCGGCACCGCCGACTACGTCGCCGCCGCCAGACACGTGCACCGGCTCTTCGAGGAGGCCGGCGCGAGCAACACGGTGTGGGTCTGGACCGTCACGGGCTACCTCGGGGAGGGCAACGACCAGCGGATGGCGTCGATGTACCCCGGCGACGAGTACGTCGACTGGGTCGCCTACGACCCCTACAACTTCTACGGTTGCAAGGGTTCCTCCTGGGAGACCTTCGAGCAGTCCATCTCCGGCACCTACCGGTGGCTCAACGAGAACGGCCTCGGCCACAAGCCGTTCATGCTCCCCGAGTACGGCACACAGTACGATCCCGCCGATCCGGCCCGGTCCAAGCAGTGGTACACCGACATCCCGGAGACCCTGCAGGAGTATCCGAACATCAAGGGTCTGGTCCGCTGGGACTCCGACTTCGGCTGCGGCCTACGCCTGGACAACGGTCCGGGCATGATCGACGCCTTCGAGGAGGCGGGCCTGCACCCGCTCCTCAACCCCTCCCGTTAGCCCTGAGCGCTCGGGTCTCCGCCACGGCGGAGACCCGAGCGCGGCAGGAGCGTCCGTCACCCGCGCCGCAGGCGGCGGGTGAGCAGGGAGCGGCGGGCGCGTGGCGCGAGCAGCAGCTCGTCGATCAACTTTCCGGCCCGTTCCACGGCCTCGGCTCCACTCGCCTCCTGCGGGTCCGCCCGGTACGCCGAGGGGTCACGGAGCGCGTGGTCGAGCAGGTCGCGCAGATCCTGAGCCGTCTCCGCCGGAGCGACCTTGCCGAGCCTCGCGAGGTGCCTGGCGAAGGCGACCTGGTGGTCGTCGACGACCTCCCGCAGCCGCGCTATCCGGGGCACCACGATCGGGAGGCGGCCCGCCTCCCTCGCCTCCATGATCGACCCCGGTCCCCCTTGGCAGACGACCACGTCGCAGGTCGCGAACAGGGTCTGCACCTCCTGGTGGGGAAGCAGGGCGTGGCACTCGGCTCGCACAGGCGGCCGGGAGGTGCCGTGCTGGACCACGCATCGGACGCGGCCGGGCTCCTGGGCGAGGAGCCACTCCTCAAGCCAGTCCATCAGCCGATCGAAACGATGGTGGTCGGTGCCGACGGTGACGAAGACCAGGGTGCTCACAGGAGCTGCCCCACGACGACGCCCTGCGGGTAACGGCGCTGCTGCTCGGGCCACTGCAGCAGGAAGAGGTCCGCCAGCGGATAGCAGAGCCGGCCGGTGAGCGTCCCGGAGTCGATCCGGTCGTAAACCTCGAGGTAGACCGTACGGGCTCCGTAGAGGCGCCCGAGCAGGAAGAACGGGTAGGCGACCCCGGCCCCGGTGGTCACGACCACGTCCGGCCGGTAGCGCGAGACCAGTTTCACCGCCAGCCACAGGTTGCGCATCAGGTTGCGAACATTGCGCGTGGTCGGGTGATAGGCCCAGGTCACCTCCTCCCCGGCGAGCAGCGACTCGGCGTCGGCCTTCTCGAAGGTCACCCAGTGCCGTTCGTGCTGCTCGTACCAGGGCCGCAGCCGGTGCAACTGCGTCAGGTGGCCGCCCGTGGAGCAGACCAGAAGTGCCTTCACCGTGACCGCTCCATCCGAGCCAGTTCGTCGATCATGTGTGGGTGGAAGCGGTCGCTCCACCATCCGCCGCCGCGCTTGAGCCTGCAGACGCGCAGGAACATCTCCACCAGATAGAGGTCGGCCAGGCAGTGGCGCGCCTCCTCGGGCACGCCGTACTCCGCCAGGTCGTCGTGCGCGGCGCCGATCACCGCGGAGACCGCACCGCGCAGGCCGAGGTCCCGCAGCTCCATGGCGACCTGGAAGCGCCAGTGCAGCGAGTCGAATCCGACCGGGGCGTCGCCCCCGCTGTGCTCCCAGTCCCACACGCACAGGGTCCCGTCCGCCCAGGCGAGGTTCCACGGCACCCAGTCACCGTGCCAGCGACCGAACCGCAGGGAGACGTCGCCGCAGGTGAGCTCGACCCGGTCGAGGACCCGGCCCATGGCCGCCGCGAGCTCGGCTTCCTCGGCCGCGACGATCGCGACCTCCTCACGGATCCCGCGCCAGAACCCCGACGCCCGCAGGGGGGCGACGTAGCCGCCGGTGCTTTCCGCCACGGCCAGGGAGAACCGGGCGGCGGGCAGACGGTCCGGCTCCCGGTGCCGCCGGACCGTCTCGGGCAGCGGCGCCGTGACGGTGAGCCGGTAGTCGCGCCAGGTTCCCTCGTGCAGCACCCGGGGGACGTGCATCTCGTTCATGTCGCCGACCAGCGAGAGCGCCTCGGCCTCGGTCGCCACCATCGTGCGGGTGGCGTCGTTCCAGCCCACCTTCACGTATCCCACGGGTTTCCCCGCGGGAGAGAAGAGCTGCAGCACGGGCTTGTGGTGGGGGTCGATGCGGTGGACGCCCGCCCCGACCACCACGTCGGCCTCGCCGAGAACCTCGCGCAGGTGCGCGGAGAGGAGGTGGCCGGGCAGCGCCCGTTCGTCCAGTCGCTCGTCCACGCACACGACCAGGCGGTGCCGGATGACCCGCTGGGCGATCCTGAGCCGGTATCCCAGGCCCAGCAGGAAGCGGAACACTCTCGTGCCGGGTTCGCGCAGGCCGTTGTAACGACCGACCGAGGCCGCGGCCGCCGCCGCGGTGGCCAGGGGAACCAGGAATCGGGCCCGCTCCGGAGAGGGCACGACGGCGTAGGTCTCCACGGCGCGGAACCCCGGCGGGACCTCACCGCTCGTCACGCGTACCGGCCAGGACGTGACCTCTCCCTCGGGGAGCCAGAGCTGGCTCACGAGGTTCTGCAACGCTCGCAGACCGGGCGGGGTCTCGGCGGCCAGGGAAGGCACGGCTTCGGTTTCCTTCAATCCCTGATTCTCTCAACTAGAAGATGGCCTACGTCACACAGCACGTCGGGTACGTTAGCCGCGCCATGTCACGAACGTGAACCTCAGTAGGCGCCCGACCCTCGCATCACGGCGGACCACGTCTTCCAGAGGATCTGCATGTCCAGCGCGAGAGACCAATTCTCCACGTAGCGCAGGTCGAGTCGGACCGATTCCTCCCACGACAGGTCGGACCGTCCGCTGACCTGCCACAGGCCGGTCAGACCGGGTTTGACCACCAGGCGGCGCCGTACGTCGGTGCCGTAGCGGGCGACCTCCTCCGGCAACGGCGGGCGGGGACCCACCAGGGACATGTCTCCGCGCACCACGTTGAAAAGCTGGGGCAATTCATCAATTGAATAACGACGCAGCCAGCTGCCGAGCGGGGTGATTCTTGGATCGTTCCTAATTTTGAATAGGACGCCGTCGCCCTCGTTGAGCTCAGTTAATATTCGCTTAATCTGTTCGGCGTCCGGAACCATGGTCCGGAACTTCAACACGGTGAACTCCTCGCCGCCTTTGCCGACCCTGGCCTGGCGGAACAGGACGGGACCGGGACCGGTCGACTTGATGAGAGCGGCCACGACGAGCAGAAAGGGCGAGAGCGCCAGCAGGGCCAGCGCCGCGACGACCTTGTCGAAGACCCCCTTGACCAGCTGGCGGGCTCCGTCGAGGTCGGGGTGGGCGACATGGAGCAGCGGGAGCCCCGCCACCGGGCGAATGTTGATGCGCGGGCCGGCGACCTCCATCAGCGCCGAGGCGACATAGAGGTCGGTGTCGGTCTCCTCCAGCCGCCACGCCAGCCTCCGCAGGGCCACGCCGTCCAACTCCGGGCAGGCCAGCACGGCGACCGTGTCGGCACCCGAGTCACGGACGACCTGCGGCACGGTCGAGAAGTCTCCGAGCACGGGGAAGCCGTCGAACTGCTGCAGTCCTTCCGTCGCCTCCGGAGACGGCACGCACGCGGCGACGATCTTCATACCGTGGTAGGGCTTGCGGCTCAGCTGCGTGTGCAGCTCCAGTATCGACGCCCAGTGGCCGACCACCACGACCCTGCGCATGCACTCACCTTCGTAGCGGCGGCGGTGCAGCCCCTGCCGCATGCCGTACCGGAGGAAGACGTTCGCCAGGCCGGCCAGCGGAATTCCCGCCATCACGTAACCGCGGGCGATCGGCGTCTGGGTGGCGTAGGCCACGATCGCCACCGATGAGGCCATGACCGCCGTAGCCTGGAAGATCCGACGGTATTCGTCTGATCCGTCCCCTAAGTAACGTTTGTCATAACCGCCGGTGACCATGACGATCAACGGCCAGAGCCCGATGATGAACAGCGCCAGCCACACTTCTGAGACATAGAGCATCTCAAGGTGCCTTCGTACCAGCACCAATCCGAGGAGCGAGACCGCCACGCAAGCCATGTCTCCCAGCACGGCCATGCGCAGGTATCGCCTCATCCAAACGTACGAACCCAGTCGCTGCTGTGTCCCCTGCAGCGACTCACTCACCACAATGCCCATTGCTCCTCGCTGTGCTTGCCCCACCTCTGCACAAACTAGACGCCACTGCCGCCTCAGTGGTTGACCGCTTACAGGCAGTTGTCACATATATCTAGAGAGCGTAGAAAGTGAAGAAGTTCACGGATAGGCAAGGCCAACGTCCACATCAGGACACATGTGTATGAAAATGCGTGCTTGACATCACTCCGTGGCTGGTCAGCGACCCTCCCCCACGCCAAGCGCCCCATCCCCAGCGTCTCTCCCTCACCACGCATCACTAGAGAGACCACCATCCACGGCACAATTGTATCTATATGGCTTCGTCACAAATTATCCTTGACACCGGGCTCACACCCAGCGGTCAGTCGTACTCGAAGTCCGGTAGCGCCGAAGGCGGCTCGGGGCTGCGCCAGACTACGACATATACGTCACGGACGGTGTCCGCTGCCGCGCTGAGTCGATCGAGGTCGAAGTCCGGAAGATACCGGAGACGCGCGACAAAGGTCGCGTCGGTCGCCGATTTGGGCACCACGCAGCCTTGACCGTCGCGGTCGAGAAGGATGTACAGGATGTCCGAGTCCGTATCGCCCACGACCCGCACCTCGACGACGTCCTCCCACGCGAGGGCGTCGACGCTGCCGTCCGCGTAATGGCGGGTCACGCCTTCTTCGGTGACATAAACGTAGGAGTCCGGCACTGAATTGCCGTGCATGGCCGCGATTGTGACGACTTCAGGGCTCTTGGTGCAAGAGAACCGTGCAAGTCGGGCAACTAATGTGTGCCCCAGCCGTGATCCAGATGGGCGGCGACGGCCCTCCTGGCGGCCTCCGGCGGGCCCTGGCCGATCCTGTCGAGCAGGTCGCGATGCTCGGCGACCAGCAGATGCCTGTCGGAGTAGACGGTGCGCAGCCGCACGAGACCGAGCCGGGTCTCGACGGCCAGGGCGGTGTAGAGCCGCTCCAGCCGGGGACTGCCCACCGCGACGATCAGCGCCTGGTGCAGCGCCATGTGCTCGGCCACCACATCGGCCCAGGGTGCGTCACCGGGCAGCGCGGTCATCCGCGCCAGCGCCTCGTCGGCCTCCTCGACCCGCCGCCCGGTCAGCGCGGTGGCCATGAGGTCCTCCAGCGGACGGCGGACGAACATCAGGTCGTCGAGGTCCGCCTCGGTCACCTCGGTCACCTGCGCGCTGCGATGGCGCTCTCTTCGGAGCAGCCCCTCGTGCACGAGCACGGCCAGCGCCTCACGCACGGTCGGGCGGGCCACGCCGTACAGGGTGGAGAGTTCCTGTTCCGGCAGCGCGGTGCCCGGAGCGATCTCGCCGGAGAGCACTCGCCGCCGTAGGGCGTCGGCGAGTGCTCCGACGGCGGAGACGGGATGGAACGGGAGAGTCACGCGGACGACCTTATTGCGCCGTCGGCCGCCTTGCCCGCTCGTTCGGGAAGGGCCACCGCGACCAGGCTCACACCGAGCAGGAACAGCCCCCCGACCGAGACGGGTGTGAGCCGCTCGCCGAGCACCACGACGCCGAGCAGCGCCGCCACCGCGGGTTCGGTGAGGGCGAGGGTCGCGGCGGTCGCGACCGGGGTGGTGCGCAGGCCCCTGCCGTACAGGAGATAGGCCAGCGCGGTGGTGGCGCAGCCCAGGTAGAGCGCGGTGAGCAGGCCCTGCGGCTCGGCGAGCCAGCCGGTGCCCGTCCACAGCAGGACGGGGAGCATGACGAGCGCGGACCCGCCGAACATCACCCCCATCACGGCGTTGGAGGAGGCTCCCGCGTTGATCGACCGGGCCGCCGTGACCGTGTAGAAGGCGTAGAGCAATCCGCCGAGCAGCGCGAGCAGGATGCCGTCCGCCCGCGCCTCGCCCTCTCCACCGGTGAGTACGGCGCAGCCGATGATCGCCATCGCGGTCGCCCCCGCCCAGCGCCGGGTGGGGGGCACCCGGTCCAGTCCCCAGGAGAGCAGGCCGGTGAAGACGGGACCGCTGCCGATGGCGACGACCGTGCCGATGGCCACCCCGGTCCGGGTGACCGCGGCGAAGTAGCACAGCTGGTAGGCGGCCACGGCCACCGCGGCAGGCAGGAGCACGCCGACCCGGAGCGGGGCCTTCTGAAACGGGACCTCCTGGGGCGGAGCCTTCTGGGGCGGGGCCTTCTGGGGCGGGGCCTTCTGGAGTGTGCCGGCGCCGAGCGGTGTCTTCGGGGACATGCCGATACGAGGCCGGACCGCCGATCGCATGGCCGGGCCGACGGCGATCGCGAGCACCAGGCCACCGATCACCAGCCGGGCCGCGGCCAGGGAGACCGGGTCGACCCCGGCCACGAGCAACCCGGCGGTTCCGGCGGTTCCCCAGAGCACGGCGGCTCCGATCACGGCGAGCTTCACGGATAAATTGTCTGACAACTAGACAATGGATGTCCAGTCTTTTTCCGGCGACGATCCCGCACCGGCTGCCACTTCCTTGATCGCGACAACGAAAGAGGTGACCGAAACCCCTGGCCACCCGACTGCTTCCGGCGCGCCCTTGACACTCGCCACAACCGCCCGAACGGTCCGGAATAAGGCACGGCAGGACGCGCCTCGGCACACGGCACGGGGTGAGAGATGCGACGCCGGCGCGGCAGCACGACGCGGGCAGCACGGCGCGAAAGGTGTGACACGACGCGGGCAGCACGGCGCGAAAGGTGTGACACGACGCGGGCAGCACGGCGCGAAAGGTGTGACACGACGCGGGCAGCACGGCGCGAAAGGTGTGACACGACGCGGGCAGCACGGCGCGAAAGGTGTGACACGACGCCGCGAAGGCGCGGCGAGTCACGCGGGTGACGCGACCGGCGCAGGTGGCGCGGCGTGATGCCGACGCGGCACCGGCGCGCGTCGCCGTCCCGGGCGCGAGCCTCCGCTCCGGGCCGGAACTCCCGGCCCCGGCGACCGCCCGGCCTACGACGCGATCGGGAACGTGCCGGTCGGCGCCGCCTGCGGCCGCACGTCCGGAGAACCCTTCTTGCCCGTTCTCACCCTGACCGACCGGGCCGTCGCCACACAGTGCGCGCAGAAAAGCCCACTCCGGCCGTCACGACAGGTGCAGTGCCACCGCAGGACCCCGTCGACGATCCGGAACTCCACACAGGCGGCGCCTTCGTCCACCTCCGCGGTCACAAGCGGCGGGCTGAATCGGACGAGTTGCACCGCTCCCGATTTCTCCAGCTCATCGCCGTGCTCCAGCGCCGCCTGGTCCGCGCGGTCCGCCTCTGCACCGATCAGGTCCGCGATCCTCTGCATGGGACGCCCCCTCTCTATCTAGAAAGACGTATCAGAAGGGTCGCCAGTTCCTAATCACCACGTAGATCAATATCGAGTGAATAAATCCTTTCTTGATCTAAATCACCCGCACGTCTGGTCGCCGATCACCCACGTTGCTAGGGTTTCGCCACTGTCAACCGCGCATATCGGTAATGCGAGGTATTATGGCTAGCCGCAAACACTCGATCAGGGCCAAGATTTCCACCCTGTTGTTGGTGCCAATCGTCTCTCTTGTAGCGATTTGGGTATTTGCGGCGACCCTTACCCTCCGGGACGGCCAGCAGTTGCTCAATGCCGGCAAGGGCTATCAGTACGGGGTCGTCCCCGCCCGGGCGTTGACCACCGCGTTACAGCACGAACGGCTGCTCTCCCTTTCCGTGCTGGGCGACGACGTGATCTCGCGTGGCGAGCTGGACGCTCAGCGGGTCCGGACGAACGCCGCGCGAGCGGAGCTGGAACGGCTGGCGCCCGCGCTTGAGACGGGCGTGAGTCCGGCCGTGTGGAGCCGGCTGGACCGGTTGCTGACCATGGTGGGCCGGCTCACCGGCATCCGCAGCGGGATCGACAGCCGCTCCGCCACCCGGTTGCGGACCCTGAACGACTACAACACGATCATCGCGACGGCCTTCGAGGTCTACGAGAGGATCCGGGTGTCCTCGGACACCGATCTGAACGACCAGACCCGGGCCGTCGTCATGGTCGGGCGGAGCCGGGAGATGCTCAGCCAGCAGGCCGCGCTGATCTCCGGCGCCGTGGCCGCGAAGACCATGAGCGGCGAGGAACGTGCCATGTTCAGGGAACTGGTCACCGGCCGCAGGCTGCTCTACTCGCTGGGGTTCAACCAGTTCGACGAGGAGTTCCAGGGGCTGTACGGGAAACTGCAGGACTCCCCCGCCTACGCCTCGTTCGAGCGGATCGAGAACGCCGTCGCCGCCGAGGCGAATCCGGAAACCTCCTGGGCGACGGTCGCCGCGCCCCTCTCCGACGCCTTCGACAGGCTCGGCGGAGACGTCAGCAGGCGCATCACCGAGCGATCCGCGCCTCTCGCCACCGGCATCCTGGTCCAGATCGGTCTCGCCGGCGGGCTGGGACTGATCGCGGTCGCGGTGTCCGTCTTCGTCTCGGTACGGTTCGGCCGCCGGATAGGCACCGAACTCGTCGGCCTCCAGCAGGCCGCCCTCGACCTGGCGAACAGACGGCTGCCCGACGTGGTCGAACGGCTCCGCCGGGGTGAGGAGGTCTGCTCCGAGGTGCCCGAACTCCACCACGGCAGCACCACCGAGATCATCAGCGTCGGCGAGGCGTTCTCCTCGGTGCAGCGAACCGCCGTCGAGGCCGCCGTCGGCCAAGCCCAGATGCGCAAGGGCCTCAACAAGGTCTTCGTGAGCCTGGCCAGACGGAACCAGTCTCTGCTGCATCGTCAGCTCTCCATGCTGGAGACGATGGAACAGCGGGCCGGCGACCCCGCGACCCTTGAGGACCTGTTCAGCCTGGACCACCTGACCACCCGCATGCGCCGTCACTCCGAGGGCCTGATCATCCTGTCCGGTTCGCCCCCCGGCCGAGGGTGGCGGGTGCCGGTCACGGTCTACGACGTGGTTCGCGCCGCCGTCGAGGAGGTCGAGGACTACCTTCGCGTGGCGGTGAGCGTGCCGCAGGGGCCGGCCGTGATCGGAGCGGTCGTCACCGACGTGATCCATCTGATCGCCGAACTGGTGGAGAACGCCGCCGTCTTCTCACCCCCGCACACCTCGGTGCGCGTCCACGGCCAGCTGGTGGCCAGGGGGTACGCCATCGAGGTGGAGGACCGCGGGCTCGGCATCTCACCGGGGGAGATGGCCCAGCTCAACGAGCGGCTGGCCAATCCTCCGGAGTTCGACCTGGCCGACAGCGACCGGCTCGGCCTGTTCGTCGTCACGCAACTCGCCGCCCGCCACAACATCCGCGTCTCCCTGCGGTCCTCCCCCTTCGGGGGCACCACGGCGATCGTGCTCCTCCCGAGCGAGCTGATGGCCGAGACGCCCAGGTCACGGCCCACCTACTCGGCCGAGCTCGAACGGATCGCCTCGGGTGGCCGTCTTCCCAGGCGGGTACGGCAGGCCATGCCGAACCAGGTGCGAGAACCGGAGCCCGGACCGGCGTCGGGCAGCGTGCTGACCTCGTTCCCCGAGGGACGGCGGCGCGCCGAGCAGGACGGTGAGTCACCATGACGGAGCGCTGGCTCGACCGGGAGGCGGGTCCGATCGTCCGTCCCTACACGGTCACCCGCGGCCGGACCAAGGCCACCGGAGCCCAGTTCGACCTGACCACCGTGGTGGTGGCGACCAGGACCTCCTGGCGGGACCTGTCACCCGAACACGTGTCGATCATGAACACCTGCCACGTGCCGGTCTCGGTCGCGGAGGTGGCCGCGGAGACCGGCCTGCCCATCGGGGTGATCCAGGTGCTTCTGAGCGACCTGCGCGACGCCGGTCTGATCACTGTGCGACCCCCCACGGCCCCCGTCACGGCTCCCAGGGAAAGCCTTCTTCGCGACGTGCTCGCCGGGCTCAGGGCGCTGTGACACCTCCGAACCGACCACTCGATCAGAACAATCGCGGCATCGCGCGGCCGGAGGCGACCTCAACGCCGTGAGAAGCCGTGAGAAGGGCAATCCGTTCGTGGTCAATCGGTGGCCAGCCGGGCGTGCCGCTCCACGTCGTATCGCACGCCCTCATAGCTCAGCTTGGCCCGCTCGATCCCCTCGACCAGGAAACCGGCCTTGGTCGCCACCGCGCAGGAGGCCGGGTTGTTGAGCCGGTGCCCCAGCTCCAGCCGGAACAGCCCTCGCTCCTGGAACGCCCATTCCGCCATCTTCCTGGCCGCGGCCACGGCCACTCCGCGCCCCCTGGCCCGCGGTGACGTCCAGTAGGACACCCAGCCGGTGTCATGCGTGTCGATGTTGCTCACCGCGACGTTCCCCACCACCTGGCCGCCCACCACCACGGCGAACGCCTGCGCGTCGTCCCGGAACCCCCACAGCCCCATCCACTCCAGGGCCGCCCGGTGCGTGTCGATCGGCTGCGCCGCCTGCTGTGCCATATCCGGAGAACTGAACGCGTCGAGCAGAACCGGCACGTCGTCGGGGTGCCACCCACGCAATTCCACGTCAATCATGCCGTGCAGGGTATCCACCACGAAAAGGACCATCGAGGCCGGTGAACCACCCGATGCCCAACCCCTTGTGAGAGCGCTTTCAGTGAGGGCAGGATGGATCTCCATGACGACTGTCCGGCCGTACCGCCCCGACGATCAGGCCGCTCTCTTCGACATCTGTGTCCGGACCGCCCACCAGGGCGGCGACTCCCGGCACATCTATCCCGACCTCGACCTGATGCCGAACATATTCGCAGCTCCCTACGCTTTCCTGGAGCCGGATCTGACCTTCGTCGCCGACGACGGAGACCGCGCGGTCGGCTACGTCCTCGGCACGGCCGACACCGTCGCCTTCGCCCGGGCCTTCCGCGCCTCGTGGCTGCCCCGGATGAGAGAGCGGTTTCCCGAGCCGGCCGGGCCGCCGGCGAACCCGAGCGAGACCATGATCCGTCTGATGTACCACCCGGAACGGATGGTCCTGCCGGAACTGGCCGCCTACCCGGCGCACCTCCACATCGACCTGCTCCCGGAGCACCAGCGCAAGGGCCACGGCCGCGCGCTGATGAACACCTTCCTCGACGCGCTGCACCGCAGGGGCACGGAGGCCGTCCACCTCGGCATGGTCAGCGCCAACACCAGGGCGAGGGCTTTCTACGACCGCCTCGGTTTCCACGAGATCCCGGTCGCCGACCCCGGCGAGCTCACCTACCTCGGCCGGAGAACGGACCGGACGGCACAGCCCACCGCGACCTGACGGCCCTCGCGTCCGTGACCTCCCCCGATCCGACCAGGTCCAGGTGCTTCGCGAGAGGGAATTCCTCGATCTCCGATCGCGACGCCACCCAGGTCGCGGCCCCCTCCGATCGCCCGATCGGGTACGACGCGTGCGGCATGCCGTCGTTTGAATCGAAGATCCCAGATAGATCTACGATCTGACGGGCACTCAGCAGCTATGAGTGACGCTTCGAAGAACCACGACTTCTGCGGGAACGGTGTCGGCGACGGGCCCTTGAACCGGCCAAAGACGATGGGAGAGGTGGCTGTGAGTCTGGCGGTCAGCGAATCACTCGCCAACCACGGCCACCATGCGCTGGCCAACGCGCACGAGACCGCCGCCGTCGATCACCAGCGCATGGCCGAGGCGGGGGTGGGCGACATCGAGGAGCACCTCGACCTGGCACGATGGCACCGCTGGTGCGCGATCGTGGAGGATCAACTCGCCAGTGAGGCGGACGAGCGGACTCCCGCCAGAAGAGGAAACGATTCCTGAACGCGGCGCGCCTCTCGCCTGCCCTCGTGGGGAAGAACACCGCGCCGCGGGAACCGGGGGGTCGCGTGCGCCCGTCGCCGGAGCCTCACGGGGAACGTTCTCGCCGTTCCCGGAGGATTCAGGCGTTCACCAGGCGTAGGGGTCGCGTCCGCTCATGGCGAGGGCCCGCTCCAGCGTGGAGGCCGAGGCGGGAACCGCCACCTCCGGGCCCATGATGCCGTACGCGCGGCCCCGCTCCGCCGTCATCGTCACCGCTTCGAGGGTCACCGTCGCGAGTTCCTCGCTCACGACCGGCTCCTGACCGGTCGCTCGCGCCAGGTCCCAGCCGTGCAGGACCAGCTCCGTCAGGTACAGCCTCCCGACGACCGGGGCGGGCATCTCCGTCATGGCCATGTAGCTCGTTCCGTCGAGCGCGCCTGCCTCTCCCCAGGCCGCCATCGTTCTCTCCATCTGCTCCGCGAAGCCGGCCTGATGTGGTGTGCCGTCGAAGGGCTCCTTGCGTGCCGCCAGCTCCGAGCCGTATCCCGCCCAGGTGGTCAGATGCTCGATCAGCGCCTCCACGTTCCAGCCGTCGCAGGGCGTGGGATCGCCCAGCCGTTCGGGTTTGACGCCTTCGACCACCGTGACGGCGTTTCGGGCCGCCTCACGCATCCGCTCGTAGAACTCCATGACGGCTACGCTAAAGACGTCCGTTCGTCCTTGTATTGAAGAAATGCGACATGCGACCCCAGTACGGAGGCACCCGGGGCATCATCAACCCCGCGACCGCCATCACCGGTTTTCACCTCGACCGCCGGCCGCCGTCGGATGACCTCACCCCGTTCGTCGCGCACTACTGGCACGTCGAATGGAATCTGAGGGAGCCGTACGAACAGTGCGTGCTGCCCCATCCCTCCGTGCACATGACCTTCGCACCGGACGGGTCGAGCAGCGTCAAAGGAGTGATCCGCGAGCGGTTCCACCAGATGCTCGCGGGCAGGGGACGGGTCCTCGGGGTGCTGTTCCATCCCGGCGGATTCCGGCCTTTCCTCAACGCGCCGTTGTCCACCGTCACGGACCGCACGCTCGACCTGGCGGACGTCTTCGGGCCGGCCGGTCCCCGGCTGGCGGAAAACGTCCTGAACGCTCCGGACGGGGCAGGGATGATCGCGCTGGTGGACGAGTTCCTTCGAGCGGTACGGCCGGAGCGTGACGCCGTCGCCGAGGAGGTGACGGGAATGGTCGCCCTGGCGGCGGGTGACTCCGGCGTCGTCCGGGTCGACGATCTGGCGGAACGCCTCGGCGTGTCCGCGAGAAGACTGCAGCGGCTCTTCGCGGAGCACGTCGGAGTGGGGCCGAAATGGGTGATCCGGCGCTATCGGATGCACGAGGCCGCGGAACGGGCGGGATCCGGCCTGACCGTCGACTGGACGGCCCTCGCCGTGGAGCTCGGATACAGCGACCAGGCCCACTTCATCCGCGATTTCACGAACACGGTCGGCATGCCCCCGTCGCAGTACGCACGAACGGTCCGCGACAGCGGGGCCGAGTCGGAAAGGCGCGCTTCCGCGGGTGGCGAGGGCGACTCTCCAGGGCGCCGGACGGCCGGCGGAGACTGAGGGGCTTCGGCCCTCGGTCCACGGGTCTCTTCGCATCTAAGGTTCGTGGGCCTCTTCAGGACCACGAACCGACGACCCTTGGGACTTCCTGGCCGGAGGTCGGCGGCCTTCCGGCGGCGGGTGGGTCACCACGCTCACCGGAAGGCCCAGCCGTACCTCAGATGACGGCTCAGGATGAGGTGACGCGGCTCCGGCCGGAGGCGAGCCCGGCGGGCGCGGCGGCCAGAGCCTTCTGGATGGCCTCGACCAGGGCCAGCGCCGACTCCTCGGTGAGCTCGACCGCCACCCGCGCCGAGGGACCGTCCGCCGGGTTCGTGAAGTCGATGTTCACCGTGTGCTCGTGACAGGCGTGGTAGGGGTGGTCGATGTAGACGGCCCCCTCGCTGAGCATGAACCAGCCGGAGCCCCCCTTGCCGGCGCCGTCGAGTTCGATCTTCTCGGTGAGATATGTGCACATACTGGTCTCCTGCTCAGACGCTGAGGTGACGGCCGTAGAAATCGAAGACCCTCTTCCAGCCCTCCACCGCGGCGGCGGGGCGGTAGGAGGGCCGGTCGACGGCGAAGAACGCGTGCCCCGCGTCCGGGTAGCTGTGGAACTCGTGCTCCTTGCCCAGCTTCTCCAGCTCGGCGGAGAGCGTGGCGACCTCCTCCGGCCCCGGGTAGGAGTCCTCGTCGCCGAACAGGCCGAGCAGCGGGCAGGACAGATCGGGAGCCTTGGGGATCAGGGACTTCGGCTTGAACGGGGATTCCGCGGGCGCGTCGTTCACCACGAACGCGCCGTAGCAGTCCACCGCCGCGTCGAGCTGCAGTGAGGTGGCCGCCAGGAAGGCCTGCCGGCCTCCCGAGCAGTATCCGATCACGCCGATCTTGCCGTTGGCGTGGTCGAGGGAGTTGAGGTAGGCCGCGGCCCCCGCGACGTCGCCGACGAGCTGCTCGTCAGGGATACCGCCCTTGGCCCGTGCGGCGGCGGCCTGGTCGTCGGGGCTGACGCCGGCGCCTTCCCGAGAGTAGAGGTTCGGGCAGATCGCCGCGTAGCCATGCGCCGCGAACGTGCGGACGATCTCCTTGGTGGATTCGTCGTACCCGGGCAGGTGGTGGATCACCACCACGCCGCCACGCGGGCTGTCGCCGAGCGGCCGGGCCAGGTACGCCTCAAGCTCGGCCTCCCCGCCCCCGGTGATCGCCACCGTGCCGGCCCACATCGTGTCGTTCGTGTTCGTCATGTCCGTGTCTCCTCGTGCTCCGCGCGAATCTGTTCCATATGCGTGTACCGGCCGCCCCTCGCCGCAGGCTCGCGGCAGGTGTGGGTCCGTACCCGCAGGTATCCCACCGGGACCGAGCCGGCCTCGTCAGGCGCCACCGGCCTCGCTCCTGTCCATGATCTTGTTCAGCAGCCTTGCCGCGTCCCGTAACCGGGCCGTCTCCTCGCCGGTGAGTTCCTCATCGATCGCGGTGACCAGCCACCGAGCCCGCCGAGCCCGATCCTCGACGACGACCTCGCGGCCACGCGTGGTGACCGACCACAGGATCTGCCGGCGGTCGTGCGGATCGGGTGTTCGGTCCACGAAGCCCTGGTCGTACAGGGCCGCCAGGGTGACCGCCATCGACTGCGGGGTGATCCGTTCGGTGACCGCGAGACCGCTCGCCGTCATCGGGCCGTGTCGTTCGAGCCACCACAGTGCCGTGACCTGGTGGTTGGGCATGCCCGACTCCTGCCGGAGGCGACGTACCACCCGGCCGATCGCGGTTCGGATCTCCTCGGCGACCGCCTCCGCGTGAGATAGATCGCTCACCCCGAAATGGTACACAGTCAAACTTAATAGTTGGGATGAGCCTGTTTGCGTCAGGGACACCCCACGTTCGGGCGCGAGTCCGCAGCCCCCATCGCAGGGCGCGGAACGGGCCCCCGGCCATGGCACTCCGCACCGAGCGAGCAGGCCGCGGGTTCTCAACGAGCGGCCGGCCCCTTCGGCAGCCCCGCCCCACCGAGCGTGAGCGCCCTCCACACATCGAAGCATCAACCCAAAAAGAGAGCATCGCTCTTGACTTCACCGCCCAAATACAAGAGCATTGCTCTCGAATCAGGGCACCGAGCTCTTCGCTCCGGATGGCCCCTTCCCGTCTTTGATCGGAGAACTCGTGAACACCGGCAATTCCCCCGCCGCGGCGGGACGGGCACGCCTGGGGGCCCTGTCCATCGCGATCAGCGGTGTCCTGTTCCTGCTCTATCCGCTGGTACGGCCCTACGCCGACGAGACGTCGATACAGGGCGCGGAGGCGATGGCGTCCCCCGCCTGGGTCGCGGCGCACCTGTTCGGCATGATCGGCTTCATCCTCTTGTCCCTGGGCCTGCTGGGCCTGCGCGTCGCGCTGAGGGAGACGTCCGCCGAACCGCTCGTCTCCCGCGCGGTCGTGGTGACCTGGATAGGGGCAGGACTCACCCTGGCGTACTTCGGAGCCGAGGACTTCGGCCTGAACGCCATCGGACAGCGGGCCCTCGACACACAGGACCTCAAGCTGCTGGTGGAGCTGACCGAAGCCGTACGTTTCAACCCGATCGCGATCACCGTGTTCGGGGCCGGTCTGGTGTCGCTGGCGGTCGGCTCGATTCTGGCCGCCGTCGCCGTCTGGCGGTCCGGCATCCTGCCCCGATGGAGTGGAGTCCCGATCGCCATCGGCTTCGCCCTTTTCATCCCGCAGTTCTTCGGCACCCCCGCGATGAGGATCGCCCACGGCGTGCTGATCACCGCGGGAAGTCTCTGGCTGGCGTCCGCCCTGTGGCGAGCACAACGCCGATGACCGCGGCCGACCCGCACCGTGCCAGGAGAACCGCCCGAAAGCCCTCCCGGCACGATCTCCCCGGCTGCCGGCGCCTTTCCCCTCACCCGAAAGGGGATTCGCCCGTGTTTTAACGAGTTTGTGATCTTTGGGTCATCGGGCCGACACGGGGTGCTCTGACAGTGAACGGGCTTCCTACCCTCGGGAGAAACACCTGTGACTCCACCAGCACCCGCCGACGCCGAACTCAACGTCCTGATCAGAGCCCGGCTCGCCTCACTGGGCATCGATCTCGACCAGTTGCCACCCGGAACGACGGCGGATCCGGAAACCGGATCGCCGGGCCGCGACACGGTCCTCGCCTCCCTGCGTTCGTTCATGCGCGGCACGGTCGCGACCCTCGCCGCCTACCGGCTTCCCGCCCCGGCGACGACCGGCTCCACCGCCGACCCCGCAACCGCCACCGCGCTGTCCCAGCAACGTGCGCCGATGCTCTATCCCTCCATCAGCCTGGAGTGGCGAAAGTGAGCACGATGGAAGAGACAGCGGACCAGCCCTCGGATCTCACCTTCGACCGGCGCGCGTTCCTGGCCAGGACCGCGGCGGTGGGCGCGGTCGCCGGCATCGGGGTGGCCCTGCCCGCACCGGCATTGGCCGGCGGCTCGGGCAGGGACCACAACGTCGACTCGCCCAACGCCTACGTGAAGCCTCGCCCGCAGGCCATGGCCGACCCGACCGAGCTGACGCTGGCCGAGGCCGCCTGGATGATCCGTAACCGCAAGATCAGTTCGTTGGAGCTGGTGGAGGCCTACCTCGCCCGGGTCGACGCGTTCGAACCGACGTACCTGGCCTTCAACGCCGTCCTCGCCGACGCCGCCCGCGCCGCGGCGAGGAACATCGCCCGGCGGCCCCATCGCGGCCCGCTGCACGGGATACCGCTTGCGATCAAGGACAACTTCTACACCGCGGGCGTACGCACCACGGCGAACTCGTTCCTCTTCAAGGACTTCGTACCACCGTTCGACGCGACCGCCGTGGCCGGCCTCAAAGCCGGCGGGGCGATCGTGCTCGGCAAGACCCAGATGGGCCCGCTGGCCACCACGCGGGCCACGACCCCGGCCGGCGTGATCACCACGGTCAACGCGTGGGCGCCGTCCCAGCTGGACATCGATCCCGGCGGATCGTCGTCGGGCACGGCGACCTCGGTGGCCGGCCGGATGGCCACCGCCGGTACCGGGACTCAGACGGGCGGCTCCATCACCGCGCCGTCGAACGCGCAGAACCTCACCGGCCTCAAGCCGACCATGGGCCGGGTCTCGCTGTACGGAATCATCCCGCTCTCCTACTCCCGCGACCACCCCGGCACCCTCGCCAGGGACGCCAAGGACGCGGCGATCATGCTTACCGCGATGGCCGGTGAGGATCCGGCCGACCCCCGTACCCAGGGCCTGCCCAAGGTTCCCAACCTCATCGACGCGGCCACCCCCGTCTACACCGGCAACCGGCTCAAACTGCGGTGGAACACCCGCATCGGCGTGCTGCCCGGATACGCCGACGGCACCTCCGAGACCGCCACGGCACGCAGGAAGTTCCTGAGCGCCATGTCGGCGATCCGGGGGGTCACGCTCGTTGACGTGCCGTTCCCGGACGAGTGGGCGCTGCTGTCCGGCAACGACTTCAACAACGTCCGCCTGCCGGAACGCAGCGAGCCGTTCATGCCGTACCTCCGCTCCGACCTGCGCGGTTTCGGAGTCTCGGTGCTGGGCTGGCTGCAGGGGGCGATGCTGGGCGCGAACGAGCTCGTCACCGGGCAGCGGGCCAAGCTGCTGTTGCTGGAGCGGGTGCTGGACCAGGTGTTCGACAAGTGCGACGTGGTGGTGCAGACGTCGCCGACGCCGTTCGACGCCATCGGCCTGCCGGAGATCGGCTTCCCGATCGGGTTCACCGCGGCGAACACCCCCATCGGGACGATCCTCGGCGGCCTGCCGTACGCGGAGGATCGTTTGCTGTCCGTCGTCGCCGCCTACCAGGCGGCCTCCGACTGGCACTGGCGCCGACCGGCGGACCCGTCGGCCGCCGGGCTGCGCGCGACGGCGGCCGAACGGGGTCGTCTCACCGCCGAGGAGGCTGCCGAGCAGTCGCAGTAACGGACCCGGCCCCGGATCGTCCCCGGGAAACCGGAACGATCCGGGGCCGGCATCCCGACCGGGCACATGACGCTGGTGCCACCGATGCGGCAGTAATCCCTCCGCCTCGCGGCCCCTACTCCGCTTCGGGTCGGCGGCCGAGGCCCCGAAGCCGGCGAGCCAGGTCAGGGATATCGTCCAACTCCCCCTTGGCCAGCGAGATGACGAGACTCTCGGCCTCGTCGACATCCCGGTATTCCAGGATCTCCCCGTTGTCCTCAAGAAAGGCGACGGCAGCGGCCCAACCGAGCCGCTTGTTGCCGTCCACCAGGGGGTGGCCCAGGACGATGCCGTGCATGAGCGCGGCGGCCTTCTCCCAAAGATCCGGGTAGGCGTCCTCACCGAACGCCGACGTTTGCGGACGCAACACGGCCGCGTGTAACTGACCCCCGTCACGCACATCGACGGCGGGAAGCACGGCGCCGGCCAGAGCGAGGATGTCCTCCGTCGTCGGAAAAGAGGTCATCACGCCAGGCGATCCAGCAGTTCCCGATCGCGTTGCGCAACCTTCCTGCCTATCGACTCGTAGCGCTCACGTCGACGCCGAACGATGTACTCCTCGATAGCGACGATCATCGCGGAATTGACGCTTTGAGCGTCACCGCTGGCGATCTGCTTGATCTGCTCATAGGTCTCATCGGGAAGACGCAGTCTGGTCTCAGCCATGTTCGGATGGTACCACTTTTTGGTACCATCCCTCGGGGCTTTGACGCTGCAGTAGAAATATCCAGCCGATTGGACGCAAAGTGACGCCGCGTCTCCTATAGGGCCTCACCGAGCCGTGGGCCGCAAGGACGCGATGCGCTCATCAGCTGAGGTCCGACCAGCCAACAAGGTAGACGATCGGTAAGACCGCCCACGTCCAGAATTCGAGCGTGAGCCATACGGCGGAGAGCTGTGGAGCTACTCCTCGATCGAGAGCAGACCCGTCTGACAGAAGCTCCACTTCGATGGGTCACCTGGCTTGACGCTGGTGCCGCCGAGGCTGGGGTATCCATCGGATCTTCCGAGGCTGCCGCGGTCCGGGTGGGAGATCACCTGCTCGGATTCCAGCCCTCGGCTTCAGGCGTCGGTGTCCTTCGGGTGACGAGGTGATGCGTAGACGACCCAGACAGTTCGGGTGGCGTCATCGACGGCATAGCGGACGCGCCCGCCGCTGGTGACCTCGAATTCCCATTGTTCCAGTTCCTGGCCATTGTGGCGATGAGTCGCGAGGTCGCCGCGTAGGCGATGTTGACGCTCGTGATCAGCCCGTGAGCGTGGATTAGCGCGCAGTGCCTCAAAGCACCGGCGCGTGTTGGCCAAGGCATGACGGCACAATTCCTCCCATCCCTTGACCGCATCGCTGCTACCGAACCGGATATCCCATTCGCCATCCGGAGGTGGGACCGTGACCCGATCACCACGCTTCGGACTCATGCTGAGACCTCTACCGGTCCGAAGTCACCGCTTGTGGCCTTGCGAGCCTGGGCGTAGCGCACGGGGTCGGCCTTGATCCGAGCGGTCGCCTGCCAGCCCGCGATGACTTCCTGGGTGGTGACGTCGACATCCAGCTCCGCGGCATCGGAGAGCGCCTCTACCAGTTCCAGAGTGAAGGCACGCAGTTCGGTGGAGGTGAGGTGGCGCACCCAGGGGAAGACCTCGGGCATGGCGATGACCAGCGTGCGGGCGGTCGGATCGTGCTTGATGAGGGCAAGGAACAGGCGGGATGCGGTAGCCAGCGTCTGCCCGCGTTGATCCTCGCGGTCGGCGGCGGTCAGGTAGAAATCGGGGGCGTCGCGGTGGGTGATGCGTACTCGACCGAGGCGTGCGGCGCGTTCGGCGACAGCTCGGGGGTTTCTCGACAGGTCCGAGAAGGTGACGGCGTCGGCGTTACCAGTGCTCACCCCGCCATCGTAAGTCAGAACACATTCTGATAGATGGTGAACGCAGGAGAGATTGCTCTGCCGTCGCCTACCGGCAAACCGGGCAAGCCGAACCGTCGGACGACTCACCCCCGAAAGACATGCAAGCGCGGGAAGTCATCTTCGGCCGGGTCCTCGCCCGTCCGGCAAGACCTCACGTGGATGGGTCACATAGCTTGACGCTGGTGCCGGCCACCGTGCACTGCCAAGTGGCCGGTGAGCCTCAGACTCCGATGACCTTGACGGTTTTTCCGCAGAGCTTGTCCATGTCGTCCTTGTCGGAGGTGAGGACGATCACCGGCCTGGCCGCACGCAAGGCGGTGGCAGCCACCACGGCATCAATGGCGTACTTATGACCATGTAGCCGAGCATCACGCAGAAGCTCGATCGCCCGCCCACAGATGTCCTCGGTCACCGGCTCGACCTTCAGCCGGGACAGATGCCATCTGAGGCGATCACTTTTCACACGGACGTCCTGAGCCTCGATCGGCGTCATCGCGCTGACGACGACCCGGAAGTCGTTGTCCTGAGCTCCCCGCACGATCGCGGTCACCCTCTGATCGGCCTCGCACCACCTGACGAGGCCTTCGCAGTCGAGGACCACGGTGCCCGCGCTCAGCTTGCTTCGTGCGCGCGCCATCCGCCCTCTTCCTGAAGCTCGGGTGCGGACTTCACGCTGCGAAACAGCTCCGCCGCCTCATCGCGCAATCCCTGCGGAATCGATCCGCAGGCGGCCTCGTTAGCCTGAAGCGCCTCCTCCAGGAGATCTCGCTCGATCTGACGTTCGACCGCGGCATCGACATAGGCGGAGAACCCGCGCGCTCCGACGCGTTCTCTGACCGCCCGGATGTTCCCCGCACGCAAGGAGACACTGACCTTGGCCGCCGGACCGTCCCCCGGGGCGAACTCCCGCTCAGGCACACTCATGCGACCAGTTTACTACTCGAAGTAGCAAATAGCTGGGAAGTTCACCCATCGATGGATCGAGCGGTCGAGCCCTACTTCTCGGTGGGAGCCAGACCAGCCTGGCAGGTGCCCCACTCGGATGGGTCACCTAGCTTGACACTGGTGCCATCTACCCCACAGTGGCCGTCGGAGCTCTCGACAGCGTGATAGCGGGTTTCCGGATTCAGCTTCAAGCAGCGGGGGCCCGCGGCGTCAGACGGACCTCGACATCCGCATCCAAAGCACGCGCCAGGCGCTCCAGCACCGGCAACGTCGGGATCGTCCCGCCCGCCTCGAACCGCGCCACCGCCGACTGGGTCATACCGGCCGCGCGCGCCAGGTCATTCTGGCTCCAGCTTCGTCCCTCGCGCATCGCCCGGACCGTTTTACCCAGCTCGTAGGCGATACGCGTGGCCTCGTAGGCTTCAGCCGCACCCGGCTCGGCCATCCGGCGATCTCTGAGCTCTCGCCAGCTCCCTTGCCCGCTCATACCGCTTCTTCTCCCTCGTCGACGGTGTGCGCCCGTTCGACACAGCGACGCATGGCTCGCCGAGCTCGCTCAACCTCACGATCATCGCGCGTCCGCGTCTTGTGGAATACGGTCAAGAGCACGATCCGGCGGCCGGTCGCGATCCAGTAAGTGATTCGCACAGCGAACTCGTCGAGGTTGAACCGGAGCTCCCGAAGCTTGCCGTCCAGCTGCTTCGTGTAAGGCTCCCCCAGCAGAGGACCCTCCGCCGCCAGCAGATCGACACAGAAAGCCACCCTCGCAAACGATGTCGCAGGCAGAGCTTCGAGCCACTTCCGAACTTCTGGCTCCAGCTTTACGGTACCCCAGCTCATAGCGTTGATGCTATGAGCCGTACCTCTGTCACATATTGTTTTTGCCCGAACACGATGACGTACGAATGCCCACCACTGATGGAGCACGACGACACGTTAGATCGAGCAAATACAGCTCACGCCCAGGAGATGAGTCTGAGCCGCATGGAGCAAGATTCGGAAGGCCGTTCCGCGGTCGACCGGGCCGGCCTGCCGAGAATCTCCTCGGACGGGTCACCTGGCTTGACGCTGGTGCCACCGCTGTCGCAGTAGCCGCTGGGCGAAGGCCCGGTCCGCGGGAGAGGTGAGCGCACGCCATTGGCCGGATCCTTTCGCATATTGATCGCCTGGCCACTTTCCGATGCCGCCGGGTCGTTGAAATGCTTGTCGGCATGACTGCGACGACGATGCGTGCGATCAGCCAGGACGTCCTGGGCGGCCCCGAGGTGCTGAGGGAGGTAGAGGTGGAGCGGCCCACTCCGGGTCCGACCGAGGTGCTGGTGCGGGTGCATGCGGCCGGGGTCAACCCGACGGACTGGAAGCATCGCGCCACGGGCGGCCTGCTGGGACGGCCGCCGTTCGTCCTCGGATGGGACGTCTCCGGTGTCGTCGAGTCCGTCGGGATCGGGACAGCGCTCTACAAGCCGGGTGACGAGGTGTTCGGCATGCTGCGCTACCCGTACGGCCACGGTGCGTTCGCCGAGTACGTGGCCGCACCCGCCCGCACGTTCGCCCGCAAGCCCGGGAGAATCGACCATGTGCAGGCGGCCGCGCTCCCGCTGGCCGCGCTGACCGCGTGGCAGGCGCTGGTGGACATCGCGGGAGTGAAGGCCGGGCAGCGGGTGCTCATTCACGCCGCCGCGGGCGGAGTGGGCCATCTCGCGGTGCAGATGGCCAAGGCCCGGGGCGCTCACGTCATCGGCACGGCAAGCGCCGCCAAGCACGAGTTTCTACGCGGCCTCGGGGCGGACGAACTCATCGACTACCGGAGCGTCGACTTCGCCGAGGCGGCCGGAGCCATCGACGTGGTGATCGACACCATGGGCGGCGACTACGGACCGCGTTCACTGCGCACCCTGCGCGAAGGCGGCGTCATCGTGTCGCTCGTGCTGTCCAATATGGCCGAAGGGCTCAACGCTCAGGCCGAGGAGCTGGGCATCCGTGCGGAGTCCATGCTCGTGGAGCCGGACTACGCCGGTATGAGGGCGATCGCCGCGCTGGTCGAGAAGGGCGGACTCCGGGCCGAGATCGATACGGTACTGCCACTGGAAGAGGCGGCCAAGGCCCACGAGCGAGGCGAGACGGGGCGCACCACCGGCAAGATCGTGCTCACCGTGTAGATCGGGCTTCTTCGATCCTGCTCCGCGGATTTGAGGGGCGGGAGCCGCTCTGTCGAGGCGGCCCGCACGAAGAGGGCAGCAGCGAACCCGGCGTCCACGCGAGCACGAGGCACTGCACTCGCTCATCAAAGGCGAGTGGTGGCTGGCCCCGACGAGGATGGCCACCAACGAGGAGGGCCTGGTCCGGTTCAACGGGTTCCTCGGTGAGTACGAGGTATCGGCGGCTGGGAAGACGGCGGCGTTCAGACTCGACGAACCGGGTGAGACAGCGATCAAGGTGGCTCTCTGACCCCCTGCTGGCCGGGTTCTGACCGCGGTCGCCCTCCCGGCGCTGTCCTCCCCACGCGGCACCCCGGAAACGACCCCGCGCCGAACCATACGACCCTCACGACCGGGGCGGCACCCCCGTACCCCGGTCAGCCACCGACACATCCCGCACCGACACGGCCATCCTGACAGTCCTGATGGAAGGAGAGATCGCACGAACCGCTCAACGGAACCATCAGGAACTGTGAGGGATTTCTAGGACCTGCTTGAGCCGATCAGGGAACGATCCCCGCGGGAGGCACCTTCCTGGGGTGGCCCGTTCCGCTCCCGCTCGCCGACGGCGCCGGCGAGGCTGCGGCCGAGACTCTGGGCGGGTTTCTCGATGAAGCGGTAACTCAGCGCGGCACAGCCGATCACCGTCGTGAAGAGCATCGCCTCCCACGCCAGCCGCACCGGCAGCGAGATCCTCGAAGGATCCACGGTCAGTCTCCTGACGACCTGCAGGATCAGGGGATGCAGCAGGTAGATGGAGTAACTCATCAGGCCGAGCCACACGAAAAAGGGCAAGATCGCACGACGGCGCAGGACAAGGCCGGCGGCGAACGTCAGCCACGCCGCGACGACGGCGGTGGACCAGCTCCACTTGAACGCCTGCTGCCCGGCCTCCGACATGCCCCACCCCGGCCCGAATGCCACCGCCGCGATGACCGAGAGGACGGGCACCAAACCGATCATCCAGCGCGATCTCACCCATTCGGCGGGCGACCGTTCCAGGCGGTAGATGGCGGTTCCGCCGAACATGGTGGCCAGAATGATCAGGCTCTGCCACGCGCCCACCCTGCTATCGAGGGTGAGGAGCAGGAGGGCGAGGAAGGCGAGGACGGCGGCACCGTACCTCCGTACGCCACGGTTCGCGCTGAGAACGGCGGCGATCCCACCGAGGAGCGCGACGGCCGTGACCCACACCACACCCTGTCCCAGGTTGTCGGACAGCCAGCCCGCCGGTACGAGGGTGCCGGCGAGGAGCGCACACACCGCGAACGTCAGCGAGGTGCGCGCGCTGGCTCGATGGACGCCGAACACGAACATCGCGGTCACGAGCAGGTAGAACACCATCTCGTACGAGAGGGTCCAGAAAACGTTGACGACGCTGGGCACCCGGAGCAGGTCCTGCAGCATCGTCAGGTGTGCCAGTACAAAGGTCACCGGCTGCCCGGTGGCCTGGGAGGGCAGGGCGGTGTAGACGCCGACGATGCCGAACACGGTGCCGGCCACCGCCGCCAGCCCCCACAGGGGGTAGAGACGGAAGAAGCGAGTGATCCAAAATCCCCGGACACTGCCTCGGCGTTCCAGCGAGACCGGCACGACATAGCCACTGACCAGGAAGAACACCAGCACGCCGTACTGTCCAAAGTCGAACCACGGGCTGACCGATCCCCGGATCTCGGGCAGCAGGGCGTCCAGCGAGTGCTCGAAGACGACGATCAGCGCGGCGAACCCGCGTAGGGCGTCGAGCCAGGACTGCCGGGCACCTTGGGACGAGGGGATCGGGCTGGTTCCGATGTTCATCTGCCCTGTTTTGTCCGGAATCTCCTCGACCTCAGCCACCCGGTAACACTAGTGGCGCAATCGGGATGAAAGGTAATTTATGCCTCATAACTCCCACAAGATGACGGCTGACCAGCGTGAACCTGGGGCTTTCAGGCGCCTCAGGCCCATGGCTCGAACGCCCGGCGGGAGAACGCCGGGCTATGGAAGGGCGCGTCGGCTGTCACACTCGTGCGGGCGGCGCGTCGAGGAGCTCGGGGGCACGGAGCCGACCACATGAATCGGTGGTGTGGGCGGGCTTTCAGCCCCAAGCGCGGCGAATCAACGACAAAAAGGCACTCTTACCCCGAGACTGTTTTCGAGGCATCCCGAAGCTTCGGTGCCGGTGGTAGCGGTTCACTTCATGCGATCACGCCGGCAGGCGGAGTGAGCGGCCCCCAGACGGGTCACCTGGTTTGACGCTGATGCCACCGTCATCGCAGTGGCCCAGCGCCGAACGGCTTTCGCCGTACGCGGTCCCAGCCCGTGAACGGCGACGACGGGTCAACGCGGCCCCGAGCGGAACTCCGTCCAGAGGTCGACGGCTTCCTCCAGGTCCAGTGCGGCCACATCCTCGCGGGCCATGCCGGCCGTATAGATCAACCGATCGGCGAGCCAGTCAGGGACCGGCTCTCGCGCAGGCGCCTCGTCGACGTGAAGGTGATCGGTCAGAGTTCCCAGACGGTCGATGACCTCGCCGAGGCGCACAACCTCAGGACGCGAAACGCCGGCCGCTCGAACCCGCGCCTTGGCTTCGGCGTAGACCTCGGCGTCGGCCCTCTCACCGACCGCCCAGATCTCACAGATCTCAACCGCCTTGTCGTCGGTGATCCGGTAGACGACCCGCCACGTGTTCCGCCCGACGACGAGCTTGCGGAACCCGGTCAACTCACCGCCCAGCGGGTAGCCAGCCTCGGGGTTCTCCAGCAGCAGGAGGATCTTCTTCAGGACCTCGGGTACGGCATCCGGGCCGATCCTTCGGAGATCGTCAACGGCCGGGTCGGTGAATACGACGTCGGACATCGCTACTCGTCGTCATCCGGGAGCGCGGCCAGCGATTCACGGGTGTGCCCGAAAGCGGAAAGGACATCGTCGATCGACGTCCGCCGCCCACTGTCGGTGGCGGCCCTCACGAGAACCAGCGCCAGATCTCGCAGATCGGCCGCGGCCTCTTCCAGCTCATTGAGACGTCGCATGCTCACGACGGCTGCGACCGGCTGGTGCCGACGGGTCACCACCAGATCCGCCCCCTGCTCCGCGTCAGCCACCAGACGAGCCACCCCGCGCTGCGAGGCCTCGGTGACCGTGAGCTCGGTCACATCATGAAGAACAGCCATACAAAAACTATATAGAAATCTGTATAGGACAGCAATCATCGGGCCGATAGCCTCGACTACCGAGCCGATCGGACGGGTCACCTAGCTTGACGCTGGTGCCACCGGTGTTGCAGTAGCCGATCCCCCGAATACCTCTAGCGACAATCCTTCAGCCCCATACTCAGAGCTGCGCAGGCAAGAGGGTGAACGCGTCTACGTGCCGGGGACGTACAACAGTGAAATGACGACGATCGAGCGTGGCCACCTCGGCCAACCCGAGCCTCTCAGCCACGGTGATCACGGAGGCATCAGCCACAGCCAATGGAAGATTGGCATACATTTCGACCAAATCACTCATTCGGTCCAGGTCTTCGTTGATGAGGTCGATCAGAACCAGGCCAGATTGGAAAGACCTCAGGAAAGCCGCTTCCGCTTTGCTTCCCTGACGCTTCTCGATGAGCTGGCAGACTTCCGTGACAACCGTGGCGGGAACGAGAAGCGGACCCGGATGAGTCCTTAGAAGCCTGACGCAGAGTTCGTGATGGTTGTCCCGGATATTGACCGCTGCGACCAAAGGTCCTGAATCAATGACAATCACGAAGAGTGATTGTCCTCCGAGCGCAAGATCTCTTCAGAGCGTTCCGCGAAATCCGGCTCAGCCTCGAGCATTCCGATGAACGGCAGATCGCGGGCGACGGGCTCTTCGTCGAGCTGGTCCCGGACAAGGCGGAGCAGTGGAGCCACCTTCTCCTCGGGCAGGCGGTCCACCAGATGGTGAAGCTCCTCACGCATCACGCTCATGTATCGAGTGTAACCAGACACCACCGGAACGCACCCGGCCGAACCACGATGCACATCGCGCGGTAAGCCGACCCGCACCTGGAAGGTCGGCATGTGTCCCAGGGGCAGCATCCGGAGCTCTCGTCAACGAGGGGGCGGACTTCCGAGCGGCACCGGGAACCGAATGCGTTATGTAGCGAAAAGTCTTGATCGTGATGAGGTCACATCCCATAGATGACCTTGTCTCTGGTTCGCGCCGGCCCGGTTCACCAGGCTGTCAACCATGACGAACCTGCTCACCCGCCCTCACCCTCACCGGGAAGCCCGCCGCGACCTGATGACCGCTCACCGCCCGCTGCTGTTGTGCGCGGCGGGCATGACCGTGCTCGCCGTATTCAGCGGCATCGGAATGGTGATCGACGAGCGCGCCGTACTCGGCGAGCCGGTCTGGCTCAAGCCGTTCAAGTTCGCCGTGTCCTTCGCGCTGTACGCGGCCACGCTGGCGTGGATGCTGGGCAAAGTCCAGCGATGGCGGCGAACGCTCTGGTGGTTGGCCACGGTGGTCGTCGTGGGTTTCCTTCTCCCGGAGATCGCGGTCATCACCTTTCAGGCCGCGCGCGGTGTACGCAGCCACTTCAACTTCTCCACGCCGCTGGACGGGACCCTCTTCGCGATCATGGGCGGTGCGGCCTACCTGGGCTGGTTGATGACCTTCGCCGTGGGCGTCTTCCTCCTCTTCCAGCGCCGGCTCGACAGAGCGATGGCATGGGCGATTCCCCTCGGGATCGCACTGTCCCTCGGCGGCATGTCGATCGGCTACCTGATGACCGCTCCAACCCCGGACCAGGCGGAAGCGCTCAGGAACGGGCTGGAATCGACCACGATCGGGGCACACTCCGTCGGCGGGTTCGACGGCGGCGCCACCATGCCGCTGACCGGATGGGCAACCGAGTCAGGCGACCTCCGCGTCGCGCACTTCGTCGGACTGCACGCCCTGCAGGCACTCCCCCTGGTCGCGGTCGGACTCCGGCTGCTCGCACGCCGCTTCCCCGTCCTGCACGATATGACGACCCGCACCGCCCTCGTGATCGTCGCCGCGCTCGGCTACGCCGGAGTCGTCGTCCTCCTGCTGTGGCAGGCTCAGCGTGGCCAGGCCCTGACCCACCCGGACGGCCTGACGCTGACCGCCGCGGGAGCCCTCCTGGCCGCGGTGACGGTGAGTGCGACGATCATCGTGTCCGTACAGCGAGCTCGCCGTCTCTCCAGGAGTCGCTGATCCATCGGTCGCGTTGTCTCCGGAGACGCGCCGTCCGAGCCGCCGAAGGCCACGGACGTGAGTGCGGCGGTGCGACCGAAGCCGTACGGGGCGGATCGCGTCAGCTCCGGCGAAGGGCGAGGCGATCGGTCGTCTCGATGAGGCGATCAAGGATGCCGGGCTCCGAGTAGGCGTGCCCCGCGTCGTCGACGATGTGGAACTCGGCTTCCGGCCAGGCGCGATGAAGGTCCCAGGCGGTCCTGGCCGGGGTGCACATGTCGTACCGGCCCTGCACGATGACGCAGGGGATGTGCCGGATCCTGCCGACGTCCCGGATGAGCTGCCCCTCCTCGAAGAACCCGCCGTTGAGGAAGTAGTGGCTTTCGATTCTGGCGAAGGCGACCGCGTAATCGTCGCCGGAATGCGTGGCGATGATCTCGGGGTCTGGCCGCAGGGTGACGGTCGAGCCCTCCCAGACGCTCCACGCGCGTGCCGCGGGCAGCCGTACCTCCGGATCCGGATCGTTGAGCCGGGTGTGGAACGCGGCGATCAGATCTTCGCGCTCCTCCTCCGGGATCGGCGCGACATAGCTCTCCCAGGCATCGGGGAAGACCAGCGACGCCCCTTCCTGGTAGAACCACCGGAGCTCGAAGGGCCGCAACGTGAAGATGCCGCGCAGCACGAGTTCGGAGACGCTGTCAGGGTGGGTCTGCGCGTACGCGAGCGCCAGTGTGCTGCCCCACGACCCGCCGAACACCATCCAGCGGTCGACGCCCAGGTGCTCACGCAACCGCTCCAGGTCGGCGACGAGATGCCACGTCGTGTTGTGCTCCAGCGACACGACCGGGTCACCGGCATGCGGCCGGCTGCGCCCGCAGTTGCGCTGGTCGAACAGCACGATGCGGTACGCCCGCGGGTCGAACTGCCGGCGATGATCGGGGGTGCAGCCGCCGCCGGGCCCCCCGTGCACCATGACCACGGGCTTGCCGTCGGGGTCGCCGGAGACCTCCCAATAGATCTGGTTACCGTCGCCGACGTCGAGCAGACCGGAGTCGTACGGCTCGATCGGTGGATAGAGCGTCCTCATGACGGCCCATCTTCGCAGCACGAACCGCACGCCCGCCGGACCGCCCGGGTTCGGCGGGGCGCTGACGCGTCACCGGCCTTTCAACAAGGCAACCATGGGAAATCCATGAATGATTGTCCTTTTACCTCACGGGTACTCCACCCCCTATGAGCGAAAAGGAGAAAAACAGCGAACTCTCGGTGGGTGACAAGGTCACCTGGGAAAGCCACGGCTCTTCCACCTCGGGCACGGTGGAAGAGAAGATCACTGAGAGGACCGAGGATTCCGGGCGCACCGTGAACGCCTCGCCCGAGGACCCCCAATATCGCGTCCGCAGCGACAGAAGCGGCAAAAGCGCCGTACACAAGCCGTCGGCTCTTCGCAAAAAGGACCGCCATGACTGACGACAGAAAACAGATCGCCATAGATTTCCGCCAGACGGTCAACATGACGGCCGAGGAGCTCGACCACTGGCTCGGCACGCGGGAGTCGAACGCCGTCGGAGACAAATCCGGCGGCACCGAGTCGATCGGGCACGAGTCCGGTCGCCAGATCGTGAAAATCCTCAGGAGAGCGAACGGCGACCTCAGCGACGACGACTACGCCCACATGCGGAAGGTCGCCGGTTACATCCGCCGGCATCTGGCGCAACGACCGTCAGGTGACGTCCGGGAAACCGCATGGCGTTACTCCCTGATGAACTGGGGGCACGACCCGATCAAGTAGGTCTCCGCCGGCCGATACCGAAGCGACCGCCCCACCGAGGCGGTCGAGCCCGAAGGGCCACCACGCGCCGGGGAGGCGACGTCTCGGCGAACGGGCGCGGGGATCACCGAGGCGAGCGCGGCACCGGCCCGGCCGCCCACGGGCCGTGCGGCGTTTCGGTGACCGCGGGTGGGTCTGTGACCGCGAGAGGGCCGGTGACCGCGGGACGGCCTGCCGGTTGTCACGCGGCCGGACCCAGATCCCAGGTCCACAGTGCCTCGCGACCGCCGCCGACAAGCACGGCGCGGCCGTCGAGGTAGCTCATCGAGAGAGAGCCGAGGTAGCGGGAAGGACGCTGAAGCGTCCCGACCTGCCGGCTGGTGGTGAGGTCCCAGACCCGCATGCTCCTGTCCTGCGGCGAGTGGGTGACCGCGATCGGGACGCCGCCGACCCGTCCGAAGGCGACACTGCTGACCTGCTTGGAGTGGCCGAGCAGCGGACGCTCGACCTGCTCGCCCGTGGCGAGGTCGTAGAGCTCCACGGTCCTGCCGGTGGCCACGATCGCGACCGTCGTGCAGTCGAACCGGGCGATCTCCACCGGGGCCGAGTGCTCGGTCTTCGCGATGCGGAACGACGCCATCCGTTTTCCCGCGCCGACGTCCCAGAGCCGGGCGCGGGTGGCGCCGAAGGTCACCGCGACCGGCCGGCCCGCGAGGCGGATGAGGGCCAGCTGCCCGGCCGGACCGTTTCCGACGCTGAGGTCGTGCAGGAGCGTCCCCAAGGGAAAGTCCCAGATGCGTACCGCGCCCCGGGACGCGGAAGAGTCGCCGGCCGCGTCGCCCCTGTCACCCGCTCCGACCACGAGCACCCGGCGATCGGCCTCGGTGAGCGCGACCCCGGTGACGAGGCCGTCATGGCCGAGGAGGGGTTCGCCGATCGGCGTGCGACGTTCAAGGTCGAATATCCGGATCATCGAGGGATCTCCGACGCCGATCCCCGCGACCAGGACCGCTCGCCCGCCGTATTCGCCGGTCGCGAACGAGGTGACGCGCCCGGGCAACCTGACCGGGGAGTCCAGCGGTCTGCCACTACCGAGATCCCACACGCCCAGGACTTCGCCGTCGTTCCCGTGGGCCACCGTGACCGGTCTGCCGTGCAGCTCGCCGTTCACCCCGTAGACGTCCCCGTTGGGCCCTCCGGTGGCGGGAGGAGCGGACTCCCGGCCCGTGACGAGATCGTAGGCGCGGACGGCGTTGTCGCGCCCGCCGGTCACGATCACGGGACGGCCGCCGAGGTCACCGACCGCCAGCGACGTGACGTGCCCCGGGACCTCGAAGGACGGCAACCGCTCACCGGTGGCCGGATCGATGACCGCGACCGGGCTTCGGAGCCGCGATCCGTAGGGGTCGGTGGCGAGGTCTCCGGCGGTCTCGGCCGAGACGAACACGGTCCGGCCGTTCAGCACGGCGAGCGACGAGGGACCGAACCTCCCCTGCAGCGAATGGCGGGTCACCTCACGCGTGATCAGATCCCAGCGAATCACCCCGAGGTCGGCCGTGGGGATCAGGGCCACCGGACGACCGCCGATCGTGGTCGTCCTGATCGTGGTGATGTTCTGGATGAACTCGTCCTGGAGGACGAGCGGTTTCCCGACGGGTTTTCCGGAGAACGGATCCCAGGCGATCACCGCGTCGCTCTGTCCGGCCAGCACGAGCGGGACGCCGTGAACGCGGACCAACGCGACGGCGCTGAAGATCCCGGTACCGATGGGCGGGCCGATCCGGCGGCCGGTCGCCAGATCGAACACGTAGGCGCCGTCGGTGCCCGCCGTGGCGGCGATCGGCCTGCCGTCGAACTCGCCGAACGCGACGGACCGGAACCGCCCGGCGGGGAGCGGCCCGCCGACGGGCAGCCGGGTGGTGGCGTCCCACCTCTGGAGCGCCCCGCGGCTCCGGCCGAGGATGACGGGTCTGCCGCCGACGGTGCCGTACGCCACCGGGCCGTCGCCGGGGATCGGATCGCCGATCGGTTCCAGAGTGGCCCTGTCCCAGATCCGGATGGTGTGCTCGGCACCCGCGCTGATCACGACGGGCCGGTCGTCCAGTTCGCCCACGGCCACCGAGGTCACGTCGGCGTGGCCGCCCATGTCCATCGCGACGGGCGCCGCGAACGAGGCGGGAACGACGCCGCGTGACGTCTCCTGGCAGGTGGTGCCCGCCCGGGGCCAGCTCACGACGGTCGACCCGGCCGAGGCCAGCGGCACGGACCCGGCCAGGAACAGCGCGGCGAGGACGGGTGGCAGCCGCCGAAAGGACATCCGAACCCCTGTCGCCGTAATCGCTCCCCGAGCATAAACCGCACCCCTCACCGAGGGTGCCGCCCCGGCGTGATCCGCCGGAAGGGCGCCGGGTCCGGCCTGCCGCCACGGCCACGGGCCCCGGTGGTCACATCGGTGAAACCGGTGATTTCACCGATGCCAAACGATCTGCCGCCGGAGATCATCTCCGGGTGTGGCCGCACATCCGGCCGTGCCGGAAGGAGATATGAAGCATGGTCTCGCTGGTGAAAATGGCCAGAGTCATGGTGGCAGGCGTGGTGATCGCCGGGCTCGCGGCCGGACCGACCCACGCCGACACCCGGCAAACACCGCGATCAGCTCCTGCACCCGTCCCAGCCCCGACCGTCGAGGGGCCCGTTCCCGGCTCCGTCCCCGGTGACCCGTCCTCACCGGACGTGAAGAACACCTACCCCTGGTTGTCCACCGACGTGAACCTGGCCGCCCGCGGCTACGTGGAGCAGGAGTTCTACCTCTCCGGTGCGGCCGACGCCTACGACACGACCGGCCGGCTGCTCGCCTCGGACGTCCCCTACCGCACCCGGATCATCGTGCGCCGTCCCGCCCACCAGGCCACCTTCAACGGCACCGTGCTCGCCGAGTGGCAGAACGTGACCGCCGGGTACGACCTGGACGCCCTGTGGAGCCCCGACCAGATCACCCGTGCCGGGTACGCGTGGGTCGGCGTCTCCGCGCAGCGGGTCGGGGTCGACCAGCTCCGCGGATGGAGCCCGGCCCGCTACGGAACCCTGGACGTCACGGGCGGCGGCCGTTTCACCGCCGACGAGCTCTCCTACGACATCTTCTCCCAGGCGGCCAAGGCCGTCCGGGCGCGAGGCGGCAAGGCTCCCCTGGACCGGTTGAAGGTGGACACGGTGCTGGCGATCGGCGCCTCGCAGTCCGCGGGCCGGATGACCGTGTACTACGACGCCGTGCTGCCCCAGATCGAGAGCGTCTTCGACGGGTTCGCCAACATCGTCGGGGGCGCGCCCACCCGTGTCGGCGCCGAGCCGGTGTTCCAGGTGTTGTCGGAGACCGATGTGCGGTCACCGGCCCATCGTGCGGACAGTGACCGGTTCCGCCACTGGGAGGTCGCCGGCGCGGCCCACTCCGGCTGGACCGGCCAGGAGTACCGGCGCCCGCTGCTGACCCGCGACCTCGGTAGCGCACCCGCCTACACCTGCGACCAGCCACCGTTCAGCCGCGTGCCGTTGAGCCATGTGCTCGCCGCCGCCTACGACCACCTGACCCGCTGGGTCGAACGCGGGATCGCTCCCCCGACCGCTCCCCCGCTGCGGTTCAACCCCGACGGCACGAAGGTCCGCGACGAGCTGGGCCTGGCCCAGGGAGGCATCCGGCTCTCCCAGGTCGCGGCGCCCACCGCCCTCAACAACGGCGACAACTCGGGAGAGTCGTTCTGCCGGCTGTTCGGCACGCACGTGCCCTTCGACCAGGCCCGGCTCAAGCAGCTCTACCGCCTCCGGGGCCTGTACATCGCCGCCGTCGCGGGGTCCGACGCGGGCAACCTCCGCAAGGGCTACCTTCTGCCCTCCGACGCGGCCCAGAACCTGAAGGACGCCACCAAGGTCGACGTCGGCCGACACTGAGGCGGTGACACCTCACCCGTACGAGAGGGAGCGCGAGCCGAAGCCCGCGCTCCCTTTCCGGGACCTCGGCCGAACGGACGTGTGCGGCCTTGACGGCGGTCGGGCCGCGTTCACGTCCTCCCGGGAGACGTGCCGGTGACCAGGGGGCGGAGACCGCGGGAGCCGTCCGGCCCGCCGTGGTGCGTCACCGGAACTCGAGACCCGCGAACGCACCGGACGTGCGCCATTCGTCGAGGTAGGCGAAGTAGGCCGTCGCCCCGTGCGGGTAGCCCACGTTGAGCCGCGCCCGCAACCCCGCGTCCTGGCCCTCGTTGTTGTAGTAGCCCGGCGTGCAGTCCGGCGAGTTCAGCAGCCGGCCCGTGCCGGACAGCAGGAGCTCGACCCACGCGTCCTCGGCCTCCTTGGCGACCTCGATCTCGTCGAACCCGTTGTCGAGGGCATGCCTGATCATCAGCGCGATCGTCCTGCCCGCCTCCGTGAGGTTGTGCGGGATGTTGGAGATGAGGTTCGCGCCCTGCGTCGGCTGCACGATGAAGGCGTTCGGAAAACCGTGCACGTGGATGCCGTGCAGGGTGCGCATGCCCTCGGCCCAGTACTCGGAGAGCTTGACGCCGTCGCGACCGGTCATGTCGTAGCCGGCCCGTCGCGTGTATTCGGTGCCGACCTCGAAGCCGGAGGCGTAGATGACGCAGTCGACCTCGTACTCCCTGCCGGCGACGACGACTCCGTTCTCGGTGATCCGCTCCACGCCCTTGCCGTCGGTGTCGACGAGGTGGGTGCCGGGGACGTTGTAGGCCTGCAGGTACTCGTCGTGGAAGCACGGCCGCTTGCACAGCTGGCGGTACCACGCCTTCAGATTCCGGGCCGTCTCGGGATCCTCGACGATGGAGTCGACGCGCGCGCGGATCTCCTCCATTTTCTCGAAGTCGGACTCCTCGAAGGCCTCCATCATCTTCTCCGGGGTGAAGTCCTCGGGCGCGAGCTTCATGACCTTGGAGCGCAGCCGCCGGGCGATGTCGGTCCAGCCGTCCATCACCAGGTCCTCGTCGGCCATGCTGTTCGTCTGGTTGGCCGTGAAGTTCTCCAGCCAGCGCTGCTGCCAGCCCGGCGTCGCGATCTGGGCGAACCACTCAAAATCGGTCGGCTGGTTGTTGCGGACGTCGACCGACGACGGGGTGCGCTGGAACACGTACAGCTCCTCGCACGCCCGAGCCAGGTGCGGCACGCACTGCACGGCCGTCGCCCCCGTCCCGATGACGGCGACGCGTTTGCCGGCCAGCTTCTCCATCGGCGCACCCGAGGGGTCGCCCCCGGTGTAGTCGTAGTCCCAGCGGCTCGTGTGGAACGAGTGTCCCTTGAACGACTGGATGCCGGGAATCCCCGGCAGTTTCGGCACGTGCAGCGGACCGGTGCCCATCGCGACGAACCGGGCGGTGAAGTCGTCGCCCCGGTTGGTACGGATGATCCAGCGCGATCGCTCCTCGTCCCATCGGAGATCCTTGACCTCGGTGTGGAAGAGCGCGTCGTCGTACAGACCGAACTGCTTGCCGATGCGCCGGCAGTGTTCGAGGATCTCGGGTGCGTGCGCGTACTTCTCGGTCGGCACGTGACCGGTTTCCTCAAGGAGCGGCATGTACACGAACGACGCCGTGTCGCACTGCGCGCCGGGGTAGCGGTTCCAGTACCAGGTGCCGCCGAAGCCGCCTCCCTTCTCGATGATGCGGACGTCGTCGACGCCGGCCTCCTTCAGCCGCGCGCCGGTGACGAGACCGGCGAAGCCTCCGCCGATGAACGCGACCGTCACGTGGTCGGTCTTCGGCTCGCGTGGGGTCATCGGGGTGTGGGGGTCGTCGAGGTAGTGCGCGAGGTGGCCGGTGAGCCGGAGGTACTGGTCGTTGCCGTCGGGACGGAGCCGCTTGTTGCGCTCCTCCAGATACCTCTGGCGGAGGGACTCCTTGTCGATGGCGGTGCCATCGGGGCTGGCGAAGCGGCCTGTGACGGTCATGCGTGCTCCGTGTTCGACGGGGACGGGACGTCGATACGCCGAGCGGCGGGGGTGCCTCCGGCGGCATCCGCCCCTCAGCAGTGTCAGGATGTCACTCATGAGTGACATGCGGCAAGTGCCGCCGCTACGATCGTCGTATGACCCCTGACGCCGTGACCGTGACGTCGCTCTCCGACGAGCGGCGCGACGTCGCCCGATCACGGATCCTTCGCGCCGCACGCGTGGTGCTGGCGGAGCGCGGCCTCGCCGCGACCGTCGACGACGTGGCCGAAGCGGCCCACGTCAACCGGCGTACGGTGTTCCGCCACTTCGCCACGCGCGACGGCCTCTTCGCCGCCGCCATCAAGGAGGGCGTGCGCAGCTACGCCCTGCACATCCCGGCGCCGCCCGAGGACGACGACCTGCGGGCCTGGCTGCTCGATCTGCTGTTCGTCACCCACCGGCTCAACGCCCGCAACGGCCGCATCTACTGGGAGCTCGCGGCCCTCGAACCGGACAACCTCTCCGCCGAGCTCGCCCAGGCGGCCGCCGAGCGCCGGGAGAGCCGCAAGCTCTTCGCGGTCGGCGTCACCTCCCGCATGTGGCAGGCGCGCGGCGGGCGGGAACACCCTCCGGCGTGGCTGGTCGACGCCGTCGCCGTGCACCTTTCGGGATTCACCACCCAGTCGCTCACCGGAGACTTCGGCCGCACTCCCGACGAGGTGGCCCAGGTGTCGGCGCAGGTTCTCGAGGCCGCGCTGAGCGCCGCCCTCACCGCGTCGCGGTGATCGCCCGGCCCGACGCCGCCCGTCGGCGACCCGTAACGGCGCGGCCGGGCTCGGCGGGGTACCGCGGCGCCTGGCACCTGGTGCCTGAAAACGTGGGCCGGACCCGCGGTCACGTCAGGCCCCCGGTTCGAGTTCCTCCCGGATGGCCTGCCCCGCCGCGCGGTGCCCGGCGGCGGCAGCCGGGTCCGTCTCGTCGAGGACGGCGGCGATCCCCTCGTGGGCCAGCGCCTCCCTGTGCCGGTTGCCCACCTTCGGGGCCAGTTCGAGTGCCTGACGGTGCAGGCGCAGGGCCTCGTCGGGCAGGCCGGCCAGTCGGCAGGTCTCGCCGTAGTCGTTGAGGAAGTGAATCTTCCAGTGTTCCTCGAACAACTCGTCCAGGAGGGCGAAGGCCTGCCGGTGGCCGGCCAGCGCCTCCTCGTGGCGGCCCATCTGGCGCAGGGCGACGCCCAGGCAGTTGAGACACCACGCCTCGTTGTTCTTGTGGCCGTCCTCGCGGGCGACTTCCAGGGCGTGGCGCAGGTGCTCCGCGGCCTCGTCGGGTCGCTCGTGGGCGGTGGCCATGCCAAGGGTGATCCGGGCCGTCAGCGCGGCCGGCCAGGCGGGGTCGGCGTGCGCGGCGTCCAGCACCTCACGGGCCAGCCGCGCGGCCTCCTCGCGGTGTCCCAGTTGCAGCATCGCCCACGCCTCGTCGGCGGTCGCATGGGCCGCGCCCATCGGACAGCCGGCGTCCGCGTACAGCTTTCCCGCCGACCGGAACAGGCCGAGTGGCTCCTCGACACAACCCTCGTCCCACCGCAGGTAGCCGCGGCGCATCATCAGATCCGCCTCGGAGCGGGTGTCGCCCGCCTGGGACACCAGCGGTGCCGCCGCCTCGTACGCGGCGCCTGCCTCCGCCATCCGGCCCGCGTTGTAGCGGGCGAAGCCCAGGTCGCTGTGCGCCTCGGCCAGTTGCCACGGATCGCCCAGGCGCTGCGCGGCCGACAGCGAGCGCTCGAACAGGACGTTGAGGTGCGTCGTGCCGCAGCGCCGCGCGAAGTACGCCCGCATGAAGCGCGGCAGCTCGCACGCGTGCGCGTCGGCTCCGGTGGCGACCGCCACCTCGAAGGCGCCTATCAGGTTGGTGTACTCGGTGCCGTACCAGCCGAGAGCCGCGTGCTTGTCGGTGAACCGCGGCAGTTCGGCCGGCGGCCGGCCCGCGGAGGCCGGGCGGCTGCCGGACACGTACGGCATCGCGGCGTCGGCGGAGGCCGCCGCGTGTACGTAATAGTCGAGCACCCGGCCCAGCGCCTGCTCCCGCTCCGCCGGAGAATCCTGCTCCGAGGTGGCTCGGCGCGCGTGCTGGTGCACCAGGTCGTGCAAGATGTACCGGCCGGCCGACGGCTGCTGGACGAGGTGCGCGTCGAGCAGGTCCTCCAGCATCGCCCGTGCGCCGCGCAGCGGCACGTCCGCCAGCGCCGCCGCCACGTACTCGTCGAAGGACGACCCGAACAGCAGGCCCAGCAACCGGAACAACCTGCGCTCAGCCCGGTCCAGTTGCCGTACGGACATGGCGAACGCGGTGTCGAACTCGCTCGTGCCCTCCGCCATGCGCTCGACGAGGATGCCCACGGTCCAGCCCGGCCGGTGCCGCAACCGGGCCCCGGCCAGGCGCAGGGCCAGCGGCAGATGGCCGCACAACCGCAGGACTTCGGCCGCGGACTCCGCGTCACGGGCCAGGCGGCCGTCGGGGCCGCCGGGATCGCCGCTGGCGCGGGCCAGCAGCTCCGCGCTCTCCTGCGGGGTCAGGACGTCCAGTGAGACCGGGGGCACCTCCTCCAGGCCCAGCAGCCGATTGCGGCTGGTGATCAGGACGACGGAGGGCCCCGCGCCGGGCAGCAGCGGGCGGACCTGGTCGGCGCCGGCGACATTGTCGAGGACCACGACGGCCCGCCGGCCGGCCAGCTCCGAGCGCCAGCAGGCGGCCAGCGGCTCGACACCGCCCTCCTGCGGGATCTTCTCCGACGGGACGTCGAGCGCGGCGAGCAATGCCCGCAGCGCGGGATCGGGATCGAGCGGTTCCCGCCCGTCGGTGAACCCGTGCAGGTCCAGGTAGAGCTGCGCGTCCGGGTATCCGGCGGTCAGCAGGTGCGCCGCGTGCACCGCCAGACAGGTCTTGCCGACGCCCGCCATGCCGTCGACCGCGACCACCCGGCTGCTGTCCACCGCGGCGAGGACGGCGGCGAGCTGGGCCTCACGTCCGGTGAAGTCGGGCACGTCACGCGGCAGATCGTTGCGGGGCGGGCGCGGGACGCCGGCGGGCGGCGAGGGAGGCTGGACCTGGCGGCTCGTCTTCGGGGGCGACGGCAGGAGGTTCGTCACCCGCTCCCACACGGGGCGCAGCGGGCGGGGGTCACGCTTGACGAAGCGGCAGAGTTCGATCACCACGGGCCAGGGCGGCACCGACTGGCCGCTGAGGTAGCGCGACAGCGACGACGAGCTGAGGCCCGTGTCCCGCGCGAGGGCCCGCACGCCGCGCCCGGACAGCTCCTGGAGTAGACGCAGCCGGGCGGCCAGTTCGTCCTGGGGGTCCGCCTTCGCCGTCCGCTGGTTCACCGCCACCGTGCCCTGCCTTTCCGTCCCATCGCGAAAGAAACTTACCGGGACGAATAACCACAGGCCACCCCCGTTCCGGCTGTCCCACGGTGTCCCATCGCCGTCGTCATGGCACGCCGTTCCGGCTGTCATGGAGTCACGCCCCGAGGGACGGGGCGCCGATCCGAAAGAGGAGAACCACGATGCAGTCCCGTATGCAGAACCCCGCCTTCATCCTGTCCGGCGCGATGCAGCCCATCCAGGAGCTCTTCAAGGCCGTGCACACCGGCGGGGTGGACGCTCAGACGCTGGAGCTGGTGCATCTGCGGGTCAGCCAGATCAACGGCTGCAGCGCCTGCGTCGACGGGGGTGCCAAGAGCGCCCGCAAGGCCGGGGTGAGCGAGGAGCGGCTGGCCACGGTCGTCGCCTGGCGGGAGACCCCGTACTTCACCGAGGAGGAGCGGGCGGCGCTCGACCTGGCCGAGGCCGCGACGCGGCTGGCCGACCGTGCCGAGGCGGTGAGCGACGAGGTCTGGGACAGGGCCGCCACCTATTTCGACGAGAAGCAGCTGGCCGCGATCATTTTGATGATCGGCGTCACCAACCTGTTCAACCGGCTCAACGCCACCACCCGCCAGATCGCCGGCGCCTGGGGGTGAGCGACGCCCGTCCCGGGCCCCCTGATTCGAACCCGAGGCCCGGGACCGCTCGCCTCACCCCGGCGACCCCGGACGAGCCACCGCGCCGGCCGTCCCCCGCAAGCCACTCATCCCCATGAAGATCACAGGCGAGGAGTCCCACCATGACCGAGAAGCCGAAGACCACCACCGCGGCCGGCAAGAAGTTCGACGGGTTCACCGACGAGGAACGAGCCGCGCTGACGGAGCTGACCGCCGACGACGAGGCGCGGATCAGCGCACTCGCACGGCGAGCGGCGAGCTGAGAACCGCGCTCGCGCCGCGCCCTCGGCACGCACCCCCGAGACGACCGCGCGCCGAATCGCCCGACCACCACGACCGGGCGCGACCACGCCGTGATGGTCGCGCGCCCGGGCACCCGCGATGGGTCCGCACGTCGCCGGGACTATTTCCACGAGTTCCGTCCCGTTAAGGTGGCCGAATCGGAGGGTTCCGTGCAGGAGGAAACGTGCCGGTCTTCTTAGCCCGCTTGCTGGCCCGAATCACGACGCTGGGAACCTGGTGGACACCGGTCATCGTCCTCGGCCTCGTGTTCGTGACGAGCTGGCCCCTCATGACGCTCGTGGAACCCGCGGACAACACGATCGTCGAACCCGCCAACTTCTGGTGGTACTTCGTGGTCACCGCCTCGACCGTCGGCTACGGCGACCTGTATCCGACGTCGGCGGCGGGCCACCTCGTCGGCGTGTACATCATCGTCGGCGGCATCGCGACACTGACGACCGTGTTCACCAAGCTGTCGACGGCGCTGGAACAAGCGAGAGGACGAAGGATGCAGGGTGCCATCACGGTGGAGGACTCCGGCCACGTCGTGCTGCTCGGTTACACGCCGGGACGGACCGAGCAGATGGTGGACGAGCTGGTCGCCGACGGTTCGACTCGCGTCGTGCTCTGCGCTTGGAACGATGTATCGACGCATCCGATGCCCGACCGCGACGTCGCGTTCGTGCGCGGTGACCTGACCGACGACGGCGTGCTGCGCCGGGCCGGCGTGCAGCGGGCGTACAGCGTGCTGGTCGACGCCCGCGACGACAACGAGGCGCTGGCGATCGCGGTCACCGCCGACCACGTCGCCGAGGGCGCCCATCTTGTCGTCGCGCTGCGCGACATCGGCAGGGTCCGGCATCTGCGATACGTCGACGAGGCCGTGCGCTGCGTCCAGTGGCACAGCCCCCATATGATCACCGAGGAGTTGAAGGATCCCGGCATCACCGAGATCTACACGCAACTGATGACCCACGGCGGCGCCGACACCTATTCGGTCCGGTTGCCGGAGTCTCTGGGACCCGTGCTGGTCGACCGCTGCCAGACCTCGCTCGGCCGGCTGCACGGCGCCACGATGCTCGCCGCGCGTACCGGCGACACGCTGCTGGTCAACCCGGGCTGGCGAACCCAGTTGCCGGCGGGGGCCGTGCTCTACTACGTCGGCTCCCGCCGCCTCACCCCCGACGAGATCGCGAAAAGCCTGCGCGAGACCGGCTGACCGCCCGCTCCGGGCCGGACGGCCGGGGCAGGCGGCCGTCCGGTTACCTGGCCGTGGCCGCGTCACCGCCGTACGTCCCGCACCAGCCGGTCGGGGTCGCGTACGGCGTCGTCGGCCGGGGCACGCCGGCGACGGTCAGATACCTCGTGACCGTCGCGGGGGCGCTCGTCAGTCCGCGGCGGCGGCCCGGTAGCGCAGGCCGTCCATCAGCAGGTCGAGCAGCCGGCGAGCCTGGTCACGCTGCTCGGGCGCGCCGGCGGCGAGGGACACACCGTTCATGCTCACGAGCACGTCGACCGGCTCGACGTCCGGCCGTACGGTCCCGGCGGCGGCGCCGGCCTGAAGCAGCGTCGTGATCGCGGCGACCAGCCGTTCAAGACTCTCCGCGTACGGGTTCCCGCCGGACGCGATGACCGCGCGCAGCGCGTCGGCCATGCCGCGCTTGGTCGTCATGTAGTCGACGAACCGATCCATCCAGGTGCGCGTCGCCTCGTCGGGCCGCATGGTCCGCAGGAGTTCCGTCGCGGCGTCGCACAACCTCGTGAGCTCGTTGCGGTACACCGCCTCGATGAGCGCCTCACGGGTGGGGAAATGGCGGTAGAGCGTACCGATGCCGACGCCCGCGTCCTTCGCGATCGCGTCGAGCGTCACGTCCGGCCCGTCCTGGGAGAACGCGCGTACGGCGGTGTCGAGCAGCCGGTCGCGGTTGCGCTGCGCGTCGGCGCGTAGCGGTCGGGGGTCTGTGGACGCCACAGGCTTCTCCTCGTCAGTCCGTTCGGACGTCGTGGCGACAGGTCACCGTGAGACACGGCTTGCTAAATGGAGGAGACTCCGCTTAGAGTCCTATTTAGTGGAGGGTCCTCCGCTTCACATCGTACCGGCTGGCCCTCTCCTTCGCATCGTCACTCAGGACAGGCAGGATCATGACCGCGACCACACCCGTCACCACACCGTTCACCGCCCGGTCCACCGCGGCCGAGGTCCTGGACGGCATCGACCTCACTGGCCGCCGCGTCATCGTGACCGGCGGGGCGTCCGGCATCGGCGTCGAGACCGCCCGGGCACTCGCCGGCGCGGGCGCCGAGGTGACCCTGGCGGTCCGGAACCTCGAAGCGGGAACGCGCACCGCCGAGGACATCACCGCGACCACCGGCAACAAGCAGGTCCTCGTCGCACCGCTGGACCTTTCCGACCAGGCGTCCGTCGCGGCCTTCACCGCCGCGTGGGACGGCCCGCTGCACATCCTCGTCAACAACGCCGGGGTGATGGCCTCTCCCATGACCCGGACGCCGGAGGGCTGGGAGCTCCAGTTCGCCACCAACCACCTCGGTCACTTCGCGCTCACCACGGGACTGCACCGGGCGCTCGCGGCGGCCGGCGACGCCCGCGTCGTATCGGTCAGTTCGAGCGCGCACCTGCGCTCGCCGATCGTCTTCGACGACATCCACTTCCGGGAGCGCGCCTACGAGCCCTGGTCGGCGTACGGACAGTCCAAGACGGCCAACGTCCTGCTCGCGGTCGAGGCGACGAGGCGATGGGCGGACGACGGCATCACCGTCAACGCGCTGATGCCCGGCGCGATCCGGACCAACCTGCAGCGGCACGTCACCCAGGAGGATCTCGACAGGCTTCTCGCCCAGAACCCCGACGCGGCGAGCACCGTGTGGAAGACGCCCGAGCAGGGCGCCGCCACGTCCGTGCTGGTCGCGACGTCGCCCCTTCTCAAGGGCGTCGGCGGGCGCTACTTCGAGGACTGCAACGAGGCGGAGCCGAACCGGCCGGGCATGCGCCAGGGCGTCGCCGCGTACGCGCTCGACCCCGAGGCCGCCGCACGGCTCTGGCAGGTCTCCATCGAGACGCTCGCCGCATGACCGCTCCGTCTTCCGCCCGGCGGAGGTCGTCCATGTGATTCGGGCGCCGCGGGCGACCTCGACGGCGCCCCGCGGGACCGTCGCCGCGATCCATACTGATCAAGAAGGTCTGAGGTCACGTGCGTCTGGAGGGCAGGTTAAGCGGCGCGTTCGGGCAGGTTGTAGACCTGGAATATGAGGTATTCAGATCGCGGAGGCCTGTCGATGCGGGCCCGCGCCGAACGAGAGCGACTTCGGTTCATAGCGGCGGACCTGTTCGCCGGAGGCATGAGCGCACCGCAGGTGGCGCGAGAGTTGAGCATCACCCGGAAGTCGGCGTGTGCGTGGCGTCGAGCCTGGCAGTCCGGAGGCAAGACCGCGCTGGCCTCCAAAGGGCCCGGCGGCAACGTGTGCCGGCTGTCGGCTGATCAGCTGGAGCGGCTGGCGTGGGAACTGGAACGGGGTCCGGCCGCGCACGGCTGGAGCGATCAGCGCTGGACACTGCCCCGGATCGCCGCGGTGATCAGGGAGGTGTTTCGGGTGTCGTACACGGCGCGCGGGGTGGCCTATCTGCTGCGCGGGCGAGGGTGGTCGCCGCAGGTGCCGGTGCACCGGGCCACCGAGCGCGACGAGGAGCAGATCACCGCGTGGAAGGGCTGGCGGTGGTCGGCGTTAAAAGAACCGCGGCGGCTTGGGACGCCTGGATCGTCTTCTGCGACGAATCAGGCCAGAGTCTGAGGCCGCCCAAGGGGCGTACCTGGGCACGGCGCGGCCACACCCCGATCGTGGCCGTGCCCGGGCGCGGAACGGGCCGGGTCTCGATCGCTGGGCTGCTGTGTGTCAAGCCGGGGCAGCGGACCCGGCTGATCTACCGGATGAGCGTCTATCACGGCCGCAAATACGAGCCGAAGGGCTTCGGCTCGGCCGACTTCGCCGCTCTGCTCACCGACGCTCACCAGCAGCTGCACGGCCCGATCATGGTCGTCTGGGATAATCTCCCGGCGCATGTCAGCGCCCCGATGCGGGCCTGGATCGCCGCACGCGCCGACTGGCTGCTGGTCTACCGGCTGCCACCGTATGCTCCGGAGATCAACCCGGCCGAAGGGGTGTGGGCCAACCTCAAGGGCAAGATCTACAACCTCGCCATCCACGGCATCGATGCACTGGCTGTGCTTCTGAAAAGCCATCTCAAGCGTATGCAGTACCAGCCTGACCTGCTCAACGCGTTCATCACCGAGACCGGTCTGAGCCTCGAACCTCCATAACCCCAGACCTTCTTAATCAGTACATCCGGCGGGGGCGGCCGTCGCCCGTTCAAACTCGGCGCTGTTTTTGATGACGACGGAACCTCACCGGAAAAGACCTGACCGGTAGGGCCCGAAGGCCCTCGCACGGTCATTCCGGCGTCAATGACAATGACACATGAGAAACGCTGGAGTGATCGGCCGGATTCAGACCTCGCTCTGCTCGTCTTTCTTGCGGCTCGCCACGACGCCCACACAGACGACGGCCAGGAGGAGCTGCAGGATGAGGACGCCCCACGTGTTGTCCTCGAAGTCCAGGAGGTAGGCGATCCCTGAGCCCACGAAGGCGGCCACGATGCCGGCGAGGATCGTGGCGACCAGACCGATCTCCTGCCGACCGGGGATCAGCAGCCGGCCGAGGCCGCCGGTGACCGCCCCGACCAGAATGGCGCTGAAGATGAACGTGATCATATAGATCTCCCGCAAGGTGTTTTTCAACGATTCAGGGCCGCCCTGAGGCGCCTTCGTTGATATGAACTTGACAGCGCATATACGGAAAACGGGGCGCATATACGCGACGGAACAAAGCTATCCGGTTCGCCGGGTGATTACCCCTCGCGGACTAAGACATTCCATGATCAGGCGTTTGTGATCTCTTCGTGAGGCAGGGCGGCGAGCGCCCGCAGGGCACGTAGGAAACCACGCCGGTCCTCGACGGAAAGGCGCGCCAGCAGGCGTTCTTCCTTGTGCCGGATGCCCGTCTGCGCGGAGTCCCGCACGCGGCGCCCCTCGGCGGTCAGCGACAGGACCCGGGCGCGCCGATCGGCGGGGTCGGGGGTCCGGTCGATGAGACCTCTCCGCTGGAGATCGTCGAGGACTCCGATGATGCGGGTCTTGTCCGCGCCGATGGACTCCGCGAGCGCGGCCTGGGTCCGGAGCGGCCGCTCGTCCAGAGCGAGCAGGACCGAGTAGGCCCACATCGACAGGTCATGCTCGCGCAGCACGGGCAGCTCCGCGTCGACGAGCGCCCTGCTCAGAGGGACGATCATCGCGGCCAGGTCAGGACGGTCGGTCACGGGAGCACATTATACGGATCGACATACGATACGCATATGTAGATTATATGCATAAGTCTATTAACTGAAAGAGTCTTGCACGCCTGTCCGGGAACCGGACAGGCGTGCAAGACTCGCGAGCGCGGACCTGGCCGCCACGGTGGCGATCGAGGACCTCGAACGGTCGACGCCCTGCGCACGGCCACCGACCCACCGGGATCAGCCGCTCCGAGGACGAGCGCGCCGTGCTCATCTCCGAGGAGGAGACGAGGAACCGCTCCGCCTCCGTCGTCCGCGACCTCCTGCGCCAGGCCGCGTCTTACCAGGGAAGGGGGCCTTCGGCGTCGAAGTAACCTCCGGTGGGGCCGTCAGCGCCCACCTGCGCCATGCGCACGATGATCTCGGCGCCCTGCTCAACGGTCTGGATGCCGGTGTTCCCGTTCAGGTCGGTCTTGGTGAAGCCGGGTTCCACCGCGTTGATCCTCATGTTCGGGAACGCCTTCGCGTACTGCACGGTGATCACGTTGACCACGGTCTTCGACGCCGGGTAGGCGACGCCCGGGTAGGCGTACGCCGGGGTACCCGGGGTGGTGACCCGGGTCAGCGAGGCCAGGCCGCTGCTGACGTTGACCACGACAGGGGCGGCGGAACGCTGCAGCAGCGGGAGAAACGCGTGGATGACGCGCACCGTGCCGAAGACGTTCGTCTCGAACGTCTGCCGCATCAGGTCGGCGGTCACGTCCACAGGGCCGATCACGGCGTTGTTGTCACCCCTCTCTTCGACGCCGGCATTGTTGATCAGTACGTCCAGCCCTCCATCTGCCTCGATGGCCTTCACCGCGGCCTCCACGGACGCGTCGTCGGTGACGTCGAGCCGGACCGCCCGCGCGCCCAGCCGCTCGGCGGCCCGGCGCCCGCGCTCGGCGTCCCGGCTGCCGACATAGACGGTGTGACCTGCCGCGCCGAGCCGGCGGGCGGTCTCGAAGCCCAGCCCCTTGTTCGCTCCAGTGATCAGTGTTGTTGTCATGCCCCCAGGTTTTCGGTGCGGCGGCCTGGTCAGCCAGTCGTCCCCTCTTCCTGGGACTGCCGGTACCAGGCAGGTCCCCGGTGGACGGTGTTCACTGGTGGCATGACGACGACGGAATTCGGGCAGGCGGTGCGGCGCTGGCGCGACCGGGTTCCGCCCGAGACGGCCGGGCTGCCCACCGGCGGACACCGGCGCGCGGCCGGGCTGCGCCGCGAGGAGCTGGCCCTGCTGGCAGGGATCTCCGTCGACTATGTCACCCGCCTCGAACAGAGCCGGGCGACCAACCCGTCGGCACAGGTCGTCGAGGCCCTGGCCCGGGCGCTGCGGCTGTCGGCAGACGAGCGCGCGTACCTGTTCCAGATGGCCGGGCTCGTGCCGCCGGGACCCGAGACAGTGCCCGCGTACATCACCCCGAGCGTTCAGCGACTGCTGGACAGACTGGCCGGCACTCCCGTCGGGGTCTACGACGCGGCCTGGACGCTGCTCATGGCCAACCCGCCGTACGCGGCGCTCATGGGCGATCCGTCCGGGTGGCGTGGCAACGAACGCAACGGCGTGTGGCGCAACTTCCTCGGCCCGGGCAGCCGGGTCCGTCACACACCGCGGGCACAGCGCGCGTTCGAGGCCGCGCTGGTCGCCGACCTGCGCGCGACCGCCGGCCGGTATCCCGCCGACCGGCACCTGCGGCGCCTGGTCGCACAGTTGCGCACGAACAGTGACCGGTTCGCCGAGCTGTGGGATGCGGGCGTCGTCGGCCGGCATCGGGCCTCACGCAAGACCATCGAGCATCCGCAGGTGGGCCCTCTGACGCTGGATTGCGATGTGCTCAGCGTCGCGGGCAGCGACCTGCGCATCATGATCTACACGGCCGAGCCCGGCACCCAGGACGACGAACGGCTCGCGCTGCTCGCGGTCATCGGCACCCAGACACTCGTCGGATAGCGGCCCCGCCGACCTTCCCTCGTCCAAACTTCCTCGGGCGCGGCCTGGGTCCGGAGCGGCCGCTCGTCCAGAGCGAGCAGGACCGAGCAGGCCCACATCGACAGGTCACGCTCGCGCGGCACGGGCAGCTCCGCGTCGACGAGCGCCCTGCCCAGAGGGACGATCATCGCGGCCAGGTCAGGACGGTCGGTCACAGGAGCACATCATACGAATCGACATACGATATGCATGAGCATATGATGTGCGAAAGCTTATCAATTGAAGGAGTCTTTCATGGATGTCCGGGAGCTGGACAGGCGTGCGGTGCTCGCGAGCGTGGACCTGGTCGCCACGGTGGCGATCGAGGACCTCGGACGGTCGACGCCCTGCGACGGCTGGACACTGGCCGACCTGCTCGCCCACATGACCGTCCAGCATCACGGCTTCGCCGCCGCGGCGGAGGGAGCGGGAGCCGATCTGTCGGTGTGGCGGGTCGAGCCGCTCGGTGACGACGCCGTCTCCGCCTACGCCGTCGCCGCCGAACGCGTGACGGCGGCGTTCGCGGCGGACGGCGTGCCGGATCGCGAGTTCGCGCTGCCCGAGTTCGGGAAAGGCGCGACGTTCCCCGCGTCACAGGCCATCGGTTTCCACCTCATCGACTACCTGGTGCACGGCTGGGACGTCGCCCGGTCACTCGGCGTCGGGTTCACCGTGGAGCCGGAGCTGGTGGAGGCCGTCTGGCCGATCGCCCTGGCGATCCCGGACGACGAGCGACGCCGCAGACCGGGCTCCGCGTTCCAGCCGGGCCTGGTCGTCCCCGAGGACGCGACCCGCTTCGACCGGATCCTCGCCATGCTCGGCCGTTCCCCCGCCTGGGGAACCCCTGCCACCGGAGGCTGAGAACCCCTGGCCGGCGGGCGGGTCGATCTTCATGGCCGGAGGCTCCGCGGAGGTCCCAGCAGAGACCAGCTTCGGTCATCCCCCCAGATCGAGGACGAGTCCACGTACGGTCGCAGCAATGCGACGAGTTCCGCGTCGCCTCGATCGTTGAGCTCGTCCGAGGCGATCTTTCGCGCCACCCCGGCGAGGAAGTCGGCGACCTGAACCCGCGGATCCAGGCGTGAGTCGACGAGCCTCAGGCCGGCCAGCCGACCGCTCGGCGAACGGCGGAGATCGGCGGGCCGCGGCCTGCCGAACATCTCCCTGAGCTGCGCGACGCGCTCCTCCGTCAACCCGTTGTGTTCGTCGTGGACGATCGAGACGAGCTTTCCGCCCTCACCCCAGTGAACGACGGCCTGGACAATGGCCGGAATCAGCGGGTCCAGCGCCGGAATCGTCTTCGGATTGTCGAGAAGTCCTGCCCGGAAAGAATCGGCGTGAGGCCTGGACCGCCCGAGCAATCCCATGATCTCGTCAACCCGGCCCCGCGTGCCGTCGAGACCCATGGCGTCGACCACGCGAAAGAACGAGTCGACAGACGTCCTGGCGCGCATCAGGTCGTTGAACGACTCCAGGAACGCGTTCCATCGCTCGCGGCCGAACATGCGCGGACCCTCGCGATACAGGGTGACGGCCATTTCCTCGGACCCCTGGTTCCGGTACGGAGCCAGGCCCGTCGCGTGAACGACCTCCCCGGCGAGCAGGTCGACGATCTTGCCGACGGCGAAGAACGTCTTGTCGGTCAGATAAACGTGCGCGTTCCCGAGGATCGGCCCCAGCGGCCCGAGCAGCCAGGTGAGGACCGGCCGATGCTTCTCGCGGAGCAGGTGGTTCGCCTTGTACTCCATCGCCGGAGATCTTATTCTGTCCCGTATTTCCCGGACGCACTCCGCCGCCGATTCGGCACTGAGCAGAACTCCGGCGTGCGCGAAGACATCGGTGTTTCCACCGATGAGCTTCTCCCCTTCCGAACCGGACTCGTCGCAGGCGATCTCAACGAATCGACCGGCCGACGAAAACCCTGATCGCACGGAAACCTGACGGTCCCCCGTCACCGCCCGGTTCCCTCATGGACGAGATGTCTCCCAACAAGCGCGTCACCTCGATACCCCCGCAACGAATTTCGCCCCACTCGTATCGATGAACGATGAGCCGGAAAAGGCGCACGAATCAATACGGCCAGGAATTCCGGGCCGGTCGGCTTTTCCCTCACCCCGGCGAGAATCCCGAATCCCTCATATCGCACAGCAAACCCCTACGATAAATTCACCCGAACTCTACCAACGAATTCATATTTCCGATAATGGATTTTTGGTTGGGGCGGCCGTCGATCCGGGACCCGCCGCGAGCGACTCCACGACCGCGACGGCACGGGTCTTCCACCAGCCTGACCGCCGCGCCCCCTCGGCATCACTCCCACCCGCCCAGTAGACCGAGATGCAAACTAGATTGCATTCCTAACTAGCTTGCTTTACCTTCTAGGTAGCACAGCACCTAAGGAGACCCCCGATGTCGTTCACCTCCCTGACGCTTCTCATGACGGCCGTCCTCGTCGGATATCTGGCCCTTGTCAGCCCCCTGATCGGCAAGCGCAGCTACGACAGGCTGGCCCGCTCCCGCGACCAGGACCCCACGCTCTATCGCCGGACGAACGTGCTCTGGGGCGCCGAGTTGTGGACACTGGCCGCCGTGGCGCTTCTCATCGTCGTGGTGGAGCCGAGTCTCGACACCGCGGACATCGGCCTGGTGATCAAGGAGCCGCTGAGTGACACCCTCGGGACGGTCGTCGGCTTCCTGTGCGCCGCCGCGGTCGGCACGTTCGTCATCTCGCGGCTGGCGGCCAAGGGCAAGCCCGTCCCCGGGCAGCAGACCATCTCACACCTGTTGCCGCGCACCTCTGCCGAACGCTGGTACGCGGCGGGCCTGTCGGTGACCGCCGGCATCACCGAGGAGATCGTCTACCGAGGACTGCTCATCGCGGTCGGCACGGGCGCGCTCGGTCTGAGCACGGAAATGGCCGCCTTCCTCGCACTGGTGGTGTTCGTCGCGGGCCACCTCTACCAGGGCTGGCACGGCATGCTCCTGGTCACCCTGATCGGCTTCAGCCTGACCATGCTCTATCTGAGGACGGGCAGCCTGCTCCTGCCGATCCTGCTGCACGTCCTGATCGACCTTCGCGGCCTGCTGCTCACCCCGCAGCCGCGACGTGAGCCGGTCGGGCAGGCAGCCTAGGTAGGATCGCCACCATGACGAGCGACCGCCGTGCGAGCTGGCTGAAAGGCGTGCTCGACCTTATGGTTCTCGCCAGCCTGACGACCGGCGAGAACTACGGCTACGAGATCGTCAAAGACCTCGCCGAATCGGGCCTCGGCCAGATCAAGGGCGGCACCCTCTACCCGGTGCTCAACCGGCTGGAGGAGGCGGGACTGGTCTCCGCGGAGTTCCGGGCGACCGAGCGCGGGCCCGGCCGCCGCTACTACCAGCTCACCGACCTCGGTAGGCAGACACTCGCCGAGCAGGGCGGGCTCTGGCTGACCTTCGACGAGTCGGTGCGCACCGCACTGCTCAAGAGCGGCGTCAAGCCTCATCATCCCTCCGGCCCAGACGACGAGGAGCTCCGATGAGCGGCGATTCCGTGGAGACCGCCGACACCTACTTCGGCGAACTCGCCGTGCTTCTGTCCGAGGCGGGCATGCCGGCGGACCGGGTCGGCGCCACGCTGGACGAGCTCGCCGGATACCTCGCCGAAAGCGGCGACGACCCCGAGGAGGAGTTCGGCCCGGCGTCCGAACTGGCCAGGGAGCTGACCGTCGCCTCGGCCCCGCCCGCCGAACCCGCCGCGAACGCCCACACCTGGCACTGGACCGCCGACCTGTTCCAGGACGTCAAGATGCTCAACGAGTACGGCGCGCAGGGCTGGGAGGTCGACAGGGTCGACGTGAAGGGCCTGTTCATCAGCGTCCGCGACCCCGAGCACCCGCAGCAGTGGGAGTACCGCAGAGAGCTGATCGCGCCCGGCCGCCGCGAGAGCGTGCTCGACCGGCTCGCCCCCGATGGCTGGGAGCCGTGCGGCAGGTGGATGCGCTTCGAATACTTCAAGCGCCCCAAAGCCGCCAGCCTGGGGCCCGCCGCGGAGCTGACCGCCCCGCCGCAGGCTCCCGGTCGCGGCATCTTCCTCAGTCCCTGGTTCTACGCCCTCGTCATCGTGCTGATCCTGGCGGTGGTGACGGCGCTGCTGCGGATCGAAGAGCCGAGCGACGGCCGGGGCACCGTCCTGGGCCTGCTCGTCGGGGCGGCCGTGGGCACGCTGGGCGTGGTGATCGTGGTCTGGTCGGCTGCCCGGCGCGACAAGAGGCGCTGAGCCCGGCGGTTCTCCGGGCCGGGGCGCATCGACGAGAGATCCCTCGGTCTTCTCCTCCATTTGACGGCTCACGCCCATTCGAACCGTGCGATGGACAATCCTCATGGCCGAATCTGCAAGGTATGTGTCCTTGCGGCCATAACGTCGAAGGTTCGACCATGGTGGCATGTCACAACGCGTGGTCATGGTGCTTTTCGACGGCTTCCAGCTGCTCGATCTCGCGGGCCCTGCCGATGTCTTCTCCTCCGCCGGGCTGCTGAGTCCGGCCGCCGGCTACCAGGTGGAGACCACGGCTCTCCGCGAGGGAGCCGTGCGCTCCTCGTCCGGCGTCACGGTGGTCGTCGAGACGCCGCTGCGGGAAGTGAAAGGGCCGATCGACACGCTGCTGGTCGTCGGTGGTCTCCCCACCCACATGGATATCGCCGACACCGCGGCACTGACCCCGGAGGTCCGCCGGCTCGCCGGGGAGTCGGCCCGTGTCGGATCCATCTGCTCGGGCACGTTGCTGCTGGCCGAGGCGGGCCTGCTGAAGGGGCGAAAGGTCACCACCCACTGGGCGGTGGGGAACATGCTCGCCCGCGAGTATCCCGACGTACGAGTGGACGCCGACCGCATCTACGTGCGCGACGGCAACGTGTGGACCTCGGCGGGAGTCACCTCGGGAATCGATCTCGCCCTCGCCCTCGTCGCCCACGACCACGGGCACGAGCTGGCCAGGGACATCTCTCGCTGGCTGGTCGTATACCTGCAGCGACCGGGCGGACAGAGCCAGTTCAGCACGCCGCTGAGCGTACGGACACCAAAGCGCGAACCTCTGCGCGACCTGCAGACCTGGATCGAGGAGAACCTCGACGACGACCTGTCGGTGGAGGTCCTCGCGGGACGCGTGAACATGAGCGTCCGCCACTTCTCACGCGTGTTCAGGACCGAGGTCGGTGTGCCGCCCGCGCGGTACGTGGAGCACGCGCGGACGGCGGCGGCCAAGCGGCTGCTGGAGAGCGCCGACGAGCCGCTCGACCGGATCGCCGTCCGGGTCGGGCTCGGAACACCGGAAACCCTCTATCGCGTCTTCCGGCGGCACCTCACGATCTCGCCGGGAGAGTACCGGCGCCGATTCCACACCAAGGAGAGCTGATATGCACATCGCCATCCCCCTGTACGCGGGCTATGACGCCGCGGACGCCCTGGGCCCGTACTTCGTGCTCCGCAACATCCCCGGCGCGACGGTCACCTTCGTGGCCGAGCGGCCGGGCGTCGTCGCCGACGGGGAGGTCACCCTGACCGCCACCGCCTCCTTCGCCGACCTGCCCGCGCCCGACGTCCTGGTGGTGCCGGGCACCAAGGACGTGAAGCGGAGCATGGCCGACCCGGAGTTGATCGACTATGTGAAGACGGCACACTCCACCACCACCTGGACCACCTCGGTATGCGTGGGCTCGCTCACGCTCGGCGCGGCAGGTCTCCTGGAAGGAGTCAGAGCGGCCACCCACTGGGTGGCCTACGACCTGCTCGCGGAGTTCGGCGCCCAGCCGGTCCATGAGCGTTTTGTCAAGGACGGAAAGATCATCACTTCGGGTGGCGTGCTGGCCGGTGTCGACATGGCGCTCTACCTCGCGTCCTTGCTGGCGGGCGAGGACATGGCCAGGGCGATCCAGCTCGGGCTGGAATACGCGCCGCAGCCGCCGTTCGACGCCGGAACGCCGGAGACCGCGCCCGCGGAGATCACCGAGCTGGTGCGCGCCTTTCTGAGAGGGGCCTGACACCCACCCCTGAACGGCTCGCGTCGTCGACCGCGACGTCCCGCGCCTCGCGCCCGAACGCGGTGTGAGCGGCCGGCGGAACGCCCCGGGACCGGCCGAGCACGAGCGGGGGCCCGGGAGGTCGACCGCGGAGACCGCGGACCGCCGCCGAAACACGTGGGGAGCCCCCTCACGACCAGCGACCTAAAAGTCGGAATTAGGATATTTTCTCCCGCATGACCCCTTCTGCGATCTCCAGCGGGCTCCACACGGTCGCGATCTCCTTCCTCGTCCTCTACGCGGCGTGGATGATCATTGCGAACCTGCCCAGCAGGAGCCGGGCCAGAACGTCGATCACGGACACGGACCGCGAAGGCGTGGTCGTGTACTGGCGGCCCGGATGCAAGTACTGCATGCGGTTGCGCATGCGTCTGCGCTTCACCCGGTTGCGGTACATCGAGGTGAACATCCGGCGAGACGATGAGGCGGCGGCGTTCGTCCGCTCGGTCGCGGACGGGAACGAGACCGTACCGACCGTGACCGTGGCCGGGAAGGCGATGGTGAACCCGTCGAAGCGTCGACTGCTGGAAGCGGTCGAAACACATGCCCCGCACCTACTGCCCACGGCAGGGGAGCCGACGGACCGTGGATGACCAGGCGGACGACCGCCGGTCCCGGATGGTGGTCGTGATGACGAAGACCCCCGCGACGGGCCGATGCCACCGGATCGTCATGGCCGCGTCCGCAGGACGTTCACCGTCCACAACGATGGAGAACCGCCGCGCTTACCGCTCCGGGTTCGTCAGGCCCGTCGGGCAGGACACCCGGACGGTTCACCCAGCTTGACGTCGGTGCCGCCGAGACCGCGGCGCCATGGAGCACCCTTGCGCCGCGGTGTGCGGGACCGCGGTGGAGATCGGCGCGACCCTATGCGGTGCCGCCGTACCACTGCCACTCCGTACGCCGGGGCATCCCGGGGAGCGAGATGCGGCCCGTACACCACAGCAGAGTGGCGGACGGACCATGCCCCGGTGGGGCGTCCGGGAAGAGGCGGGCGAGGGCGGCGGTGCTGGGCTCACCGGGCGGTGTCCAGGGCAGGCCGAGAGTGCGGGTGATGTCGTAGGTGTGAACGGCCAGTTCGACGACGCCCATCGCGGCGAAGCCCGCAGCGTCGGAGTGACCCCAGGGATGCCATGCCCGCACGTCCGCGGCCGTGTCCCGGACCGTGGCGCTGAGCATGGACGCGGCGATGCCGAGCCCCTCCAAGCATGCGGGAACGGAGGCATGGGGGTCGAGGGAGGCGAAGAGGGTGATGTAACGGTCACGGGGGCGGGCGATGAGCAGACCGGTGTAGCCGATCAGCCCGAGAGCCAGGTGGTCGAGGGTCTGGCGGCAGGTCCAGTCGAGACCGCCGGCCCGGCGTGACCAGTCCTGATCGGCTCCCTGGAGGAGAACGGCCAGGCACTCGCCGGCGACGGCCGACACCAGGCCCGGCCATGACACGGCGGTGGCGGGAGACACGGGGCCAGGCGGGGAGGGCAGGACGGTCTCCGGCACCGCGCTCATCGGCCGCCCCCCGGGTTCCGCATGACCTCGATCACGCTCGCGTAGCTGTCGGAACCGTGACCCGCCGCCCTGGCCCGCTCCATGATGTGCTTCAACAGCTCGGGCAACGCGTTGTCGACGCCCCGCGCCGCCGCGGCGTGGACGAGGTGGTCGACGGCGGCGATCTGCACGTCGACGGTGGCGTCGTCACCTGGATAGAGGCCGGCGTCCACCTGAGGCGCGTACGCGGTCATGAAACCGGCCACGGTGGTCAGCCAGCGGACCGCGAAGGGGGTGAAGGCCGTGGCTTCCGTCTTCTCCGCTCCGACCAGTGCCGTGCCGTGCAGCCAACCGGTCAGGGCGGACCACATCAGGCCGAGCAGCGCGGCGTCGTAGAGGGACGCCAGGCCCGGGTCGGCGCCCAGGTGCAGGGGGTCGCCCAACGCGGCCAGGGTGGGGCGGTGGACGTCGAAGACTTCGGGTGAACCGCTGTAGAGGAACATCATCTCCGGTCTGCCGACACCCGGGGGAGTCGTCATGACGGCGCCGTCGAGATAGCCGGCGCCGAACGAGCGGGCCCACGCGGCGGTCTCCCGGGCCTGCTCCGGGGAGCCGGAGGTGAGGTTGACCAAGGTCCTGCCTTCGAGGGAGCCGCCGACGGGCTCCAGGACGCCGTGCAGCGCCTCGTAGTCCAGCACGCACGCGACGATGAGCGGACTCGCCGTGACCGCCTCCCCGGGGTCGGCTGCGGGACGGGCTCCCCGAGCGGCCAGCGCCTCGGCCCTGTGCGCCGTACGGTTCCACACGGTGGTCGGGTGACCGCGGTCCAGCAGTGCGGTGGCCAGCGCCGAGCCCATCGAACCCAGCCCGATGACGGTCACGGCCGGATGGTCAAATGTCATTACATCTCCTTGTCTGTCCGCCCATGGCGGTCGATCACGCGGAGACCACGTTCTCAACGGGCCGCGGCCCGCGACAGTGACGGGGATGACGGGTGTCACCAAATTCCTGCCATAGGCTGCGGGTCATGAGTGCCGGTTCCGTCGCCGTGGTCGTGACCGACGACATCGAAGTGCCCTCCTGGGACCTGTACGAGCTGAGCATTCCTTGCACCGTCTTCGGCAAGCCGCAGCCTGATCTCGCCGATCCCTGGTACGACCTGCGGCTGTGCGGGACGGGCGAGCGGCCGCCGGACGACCGAAGCGGCCTCTCCGGAGCAAGGCTGACGGTGAGGACCGACTACGGGCTCGACGGCCTCGTCGGCGCGGACACGGTCATCGTGCCCTCGGTTCCCGACTCCTGTGTCGAGGAGGGCACGCCGCTGCCGCCCGAGCTGGTGGCGGCCCTTCGCCGTGCCCATGCCGCCGGCGCCCGGATCGTCTCCCTGTGCACCGGCGCCTTCGCCCTCGCCGAAGCGGGGCTGCTCGACGGACGCCGCGCCACCGCCCACTGGATGCACACCGCCCAGCTGGCCGAGCGTTATCCGAAGGTGCAGGTCGACGACTCGGTGCTTTACGTGGACGACGGCGACGTACTCACCAGCGCCGGGCTGACCGCGGGGCTCGATCTCTGCCTCCACCTGGTGCGTCGCGACCTCGGTGCGCACGTCGCCAACCAGCTGGCCCGCCGCATGGTGGTGCCCGCCCATCGGCCCGGTGGTCAGGCGCAGTTCATCGACATGTCCGTGCCGGCGACCGATGACGAGAGCCTGGGTCCCGTCCTGGAATGGGCCCGCGCGAACCTGGATCAGCCCCTCACGGTCGAGGAGCTGGCGCGACGAGGAGTGATGAGCCCCCGGACCTTCTACCGGCGGCTGCGAGCGACCACCGGGATGACACCGCTGCAGTGGTTGCTCAACCAGCGCCTGGCACGTGCCCGGAGTCTGCTCGAATCGACGGGCCTGCCGATCGCGAAGGTCGGGGAGCTGAGCGGGCTCGGCACGGCCAACAACCTCCGCCACCACTTCCTCAAGCAACTGGGAGTGTCTCCGGGCGACTACCGGCGGGCCTTCCCCGTGCGATGAACGGCTGATCGCACGGGTGCCGGACGGGTCGAGGAAGGCACGGTCGCGGACGCCGTCGGGCTGGTTGATGGGTTCTTGCATCACTTCAGCGCCCGCGGCCTCGATGTGCTCGAAGGTGACGTCGCAGTCGTCGGTCACGAAGGCGAGTCGGCCCAGCAGGCCGTCGGCCGTCAGGTCCTCGTCGGCCTGGCATACCCGAACACGGATCGATTGGGCGGAGGGCTGGAACTCCTTGGCGAGCTCTTCCGGCGACCGCCCCGCGCGCACCAGCTCGACCATCTGCCGGCGAAACTCCGGCGGATAGTTGTTCGGCACAGTGAACTCTTTCTTCCGGGAACCGGGGTTCCCCAGAAATCAGGTGTCCACCAAGCCGGGTCAACTCCAAGGGATCAACCAGGCACCAGCGTAAACGCGGCGACATGCGCAGGCCGCACCACAGAAAAATCTCTGTTGTCCACGGTGAACACCTCGGGGATTCGAAAGCGCTCCGCGACGGCGACAACCGAAGCATCAGCCGATCCCAATGGAAGGTCTGCGTAGCGCTCCACCAAGTCCGCGATACGAGCGAGATCATCATCAATGAGATCAACCAGGTGAAAGACTCCAGATCTCAGCGAACGCAGGAATCCGGCCTCCACCTTGGCGCCGCCGATCTTGCCCAGCATGTAGGAAACTTCGCCGGCCACGAAACTGGGAACGAGAAGTTCGCGTCGTTCCCTACGGAACTGGTTGAACACCTCAACGCATACATCGTGCTTGCGGTCATTTCGGATGGCAGCGGCGACGATGGGGCCGGTGTCAACGACGATCACACTTCGCGACCATACTCCTCGCGCAAGATCGCCTCAGTGCGTTCAGCGATGTCGTCCTGTTCGGTGGTGACAGAACCGAACCAGGAAGGCGGCCACTCCTGGCCCGGCTCACCCTCATCGGAGTGGACGAGACGCAGAGTGTGCACACGCACCTCATGAAGCTGGTCCGGCGTCAGCCGATCGACTAGCCGATGCATGTCCTCGTACTCTTCATGAGCAGCGGTCATAGCCGAAGTCTACGCCAGCTGGTCTGCAAGCACCGGTTCTGCCGACTCCTGCGCCGAAACGGCGAATCGAAGTCCCACACGTTCCGGAAGAGACCGATTTCATGGACTCGTTTGCATTGGGTCACTTAACTTGACGCTGGTGCCACCAATTCCACGGTAGCCACCGAGGTTTTTTGTAGAGATACCGCCGGTGGTAGCGGTTCACTTCATGCGATCACACCGGCAGGCGGAGCGGGGCCGACTGCCGGCTGAGCCTGAGGACGGCCTGGGTCGTTCGTGGGTCGGCGGCGGGGGGCGAAGGGGGTGACGGGACGGGCCCCGGGCCCGAAGCGATGTTCCCCGCACGCAAGGACACACTCACCGTGGCCGCCGGACCGTCCCCCGGGGCGAACTCCCTCTCAGGGGCACTCATGCGACCAGTTCACTACTCGAAGCGGCAACTAGCCGGGAGGTTCATCCATTGATGGATCGAGCGGTCGAGCCTCATTCCCCTACGGAAACCACGGTCCGCGACGCGTGCGTTTTCTCGTAAGTGTTCCTTAACGATCCTAAAAGGACTACTAACTTGTGTTAAATACCGTAAGGAGCAAAAATATGCGACATGCCTGAAACGCGCCGTGGAGTCCTGTACGGCATCGCCGCCTACAGCATATGGGGCCTGTTCCCGCTGTACTGGCCGCTCCTGAAGCCCTCCGGCGCCCTGGAGATCCTCGCCCACCGCATGGTGTGGTCCCTTGTGGCCGTCGTGGTCATCCTGGCGGTCCGGCGCCACTGGTCCTGGATCGGCGAGCTCCTGCGCACCCCCAGGAAGCTCGGCCTCCTGACCCTCGCCGCGATGCTCATCACGACGAACTGGGGCGTCTACATCTACGCCGTCAACGCCGGCCATGTGATCGAGAGTGCGCTCGGATACTTCATCAACCCGCTGGTCAGCGTCCTGTTCGGCGTCCTCCTCCTCAAGGAGCGCCTGCGGCCGTGGCAGTGGGGCGCGGTCGGGCTGGGCGCCCTGGCCGTCGTCATCCTCACCCTCGACTACGGGCGGCTGCCGTGGATCGCGCTGGTGCTGGCGGCCAGCTTCGGCACCTACGGACTCGTCAAGAAGGTCGCGCGGGTCGGCGCCGCGGAGAGCATGACCATCGAGACGCTGGTGCTGCTGCTGCCGGCGCTCGGCTACCTGGTCTATCTGGAGTTTCAGGGGACGGCCACCTTCGCGAGCGCGGGCGCGGTGCACGCGATGCTCCTGGTCGGGGCGGGCGTGGTCACCGCCGTTCCGCTGCTCTGCTTCACCTCCGCCGCGATCCGGGTGCCGCTCACCCTGATGGGTCTGCTCCAGTACATCGCCCCGGTCCTGCAGTTCGTCGTCGGCGTGTTCGTCGCGCACGAGATCATGCCGCCCAGCCGCTGGATCGGGTTCGCCATCGTCTGGCTGGCCCTGTCGATCTTCACCTGGGACAGCCTCCGCGCCGCCCGTCAGGCCCGCCGTACGGCGCTGGAGCCCGTGGCCGCCTGAGAGGGGCCGGAAGTCTCACAGGCCGCCGCTCACCCGGCCGACGAGGCGGGGTGCTCCATCCACCATTCGGCGAATTCGAGGCAGCGGCCGTCGGCGTCGAGCCGGATCACCCACAGGTCGCCGTAGGCATCGCCGCGCCCGCCACCCGGCCGGGGAACGGCGCGGCGATCACCGCGGGCTTCGTCGCTCAGCTCCGCACCGCCGTCACCAGTCGCGACAGCGCCGGGTCGGCGTGTGCCTGCTCCAGTGCCGCGGCCAGGGAGCGCTCGTAGGTGGGCGTGGCCTCGGCCAGGCGGACCCGTCCCTCGTCGGTGATCACCGAGTAGACGCCCCGGCGGTCGGCCGAACACAGGTCACGCCTGGTCATTCCGGCCTCCTCCAGGCGGGCGACCAGCCGGGTCACCGAGCTCTGGTTCAATCCGACGGCCTCGGCCAGCTCCTGCATCCGCAACTCGCCGTCCGAGGCGTCGGAGAGCTGGACCAGAGCTCGGTATTCGGACAGCCCGAGCCCGTGCCCGCGCTGCAGCGCCTTGGCCAGATCGGCCTCCACCCGTGCGTACAAGAGGGCGAAACGGTCCCAGGTCATCGTGAGTCTCCTTGCGATCTTCAACGTGGCAGGATTCTACATGTACATGCAGCATTTGCATGCATCTGCAAACACATATGCCCACGAAGATCCGGTCATGCGTGAAGACCGGTACGAGCCCCACCCCGCCGGCGCCCCTATGCGGATCTTCCCGCCGGACCCGGGCCCGACGGGGAAATCAAGATCACGGTGGCGCCCCGGAGGGTCGTGGGACCACGGCCGCCGGGGCGGACTCGCGACAGGCGGCCGGACGGCGCCTGAGAGGGCCCTGACGGGGCCGGAGGGCGCGAGGGCCGACCTCAGCCGGAGCGCTCGATGACGTAGTCGCACAGAGCCAGATAGGCGGCGCGGGCCGGAATGTCGGGAAGACCCCCGAGTGCCTCACGGGCCCGGTCGACCCAGGCGACCAACTCGGCGCGGGCGCGGACCATCGCGGGGTCGGCGCGCAGCAGGCCGAGCGTCTCCTCGATGTCCTCCTCCGCCACCGGGCCGGCCAGCAGCTCACGCAGGCGGGCGCCCTCGGGCTCGTCGGAGGCGAGGACGTAGAGCACGGGCAGGGTACGGATGCCCTCGCGCAGGTCGGTGCCGGGTGTCTTGCCGGATTCGATCGAGTCCGAGGCGACGTCCAGCAGGTCGTCGCCGAGCTGCCAGGCGACCCCGATGGCCTCGCAGGCTCCGGTCAGACGCTCGACCACCTCGGACGAGGCGCCGCTGAGCATGCCGCCGAACCGGCCGGAGGTGGCGATCAGGGAGCCGGTCTTGTCGGCCAGAACCTCGATGTAGTGGGCCACGTGGTCCTCGCCGGGGCGGGGACCCACGGTCTCGCGGATCTGACCGCGGACCAGGCGGGAGAACGTCTGGGCCTGGATCCTGATGACGTCGGCGCCGAGATCGGCGAGGATCTCCGAGGCCTGGGCGAACAGATAGTCACCGGTCAGGATCGCCACGGTGTTGTCCCAGCGGGCGTTCGCCGACGGAGAGCCCCGGCGCAACGGGGCCTCGTCCATCACGTCGTCGTGATAGAGCGTCGCCAGATGGGTCAGCTCGATCACCACGGCCCCGGGCACGACGCCCGGGGCGTCCGGAACGCCGAACTGGGCGGCGAGCAGCATGAGCATCGCCCGGAACCGCTTGCCCCCCGCCTCGATGAGATGCTTGGACGCCTCCGTGACGAAGGCGTCCTCGCTCTCCACCGAGGATCGGAGCAACCTTTCGACCTCGGCCAGTCCGGAGGCGAGGTCCTGCGCCAACCGTTCGTCGACGAACGGCAGATCAACAACGGGTGGCGCAGCCATGGTTCCCAGCACTCCTCTAACGAATGAACAACGCGGACGCAGCGTGGTCCGCCAGATCCAGCACCGGCTGGGGGAAGACCCCGAGCACTACCGTAGCCGCTGCCGCGAGGGCGACCACAGCCGAGGTCCCCACGGTAGGCGCCGCGATGGTCGGCCCGTCGGCGGCCGGTTCGCTGAAGAACATCAGCACGATCACCCGGACGTAGAAGAACGCCGCGATCGCCGAACTCACGGCACCCACGATGACCAGCGGCAACGCGCCACCGGAGATCGCCGCCGCGAACACGGCGTACTTCGCGAAGAAGCCGCTCGTCAGCGGGATGCCCGCGAAGGCCAGCAGGAAGAAAGCGAAGATTCCCGCCAGAAGGGGCGAACGCTTGCCGAGACCGGCCCACCGCGACAGGTGCCCGGCCTCGCCGCCCGCGTCGCGGACCATGGTGACCACCGCGAAGGCGCCGACCGTGGTGAACCCGTACGCGGCCAGGTAGAACAGGATGCCCGACAGGGCCTGCTGGTTCTGCTCGACGGTGCCGATCGCGATCACGCCGGTGAGCAGGAAGCCCCCGTGCGCGATCGAGGAGTAGGCGAGCATGCGCTTGATGTCGGTCTGGGTGATGGCCAGGATCGCACCGACGATCATCGTCAGGATCGCGACGCCCCACATGAGCGGCTGCCAGTTCCAGCTGTAGCCGCCCAGGGCGACCCAGAAGACGCGGAGCACGGCGCCGAAGGCCGCCACCAGCACGGTGGAGGCCATCAGGGCGGTGACCGCGGTGGGCGCGCCCTGGTAGACGTCGGGCTTCCACGCCTGGAAGGGCGCGGCACCGATCTTGAACAGCAGACCGACGCCGAGCATCGCGGTGCCGATCAGCAGCAGCGGCTCCTGGCCGCTGACCGAACTGAGCGCCGAACTGATGGCCTTCAGGTCCACCGACCCGGCGTAGCCGTACACCAGGGCCATTCCGTACAGGAAGAAGGCCGAGGAGAACGCGCCGAGCAGGAAGTACTTGACCGAGGCCTCCTGCGAGAGCAGGCGGCGACGGCGGGCCAGGCCGCAGAGCAGGTACAGCGGCAGGGACATGACCTCAAGGGCCACGAACATGACCAGCAGGTCGTTCGACGCGGCGAAGAGCAGCATGCCCCCGACCGAGAAGAGGACCAGCGGGTAGACCTCGGTCTGGGCGTATCCGCTGCGGACCGCCTCCTCCTCGTCCCTGCTTCCCGGTACGGCCGCCGCCTGCGCGACGAACTGGTCCTCGTCGTTGATCAGCAGCGTGCTGATCAACGCCAGGATGAGGATGACGCCCCAGATGAACAGCGAGGGACCGTCGACCGCGACCGCGCCCATGGCGGCGGCGGTGGTCGGCAGGCCGTTCAGGGCCGTCAGGATGGTCGTGACGAACGCGCCGGCCAGGGCGAGCAGCGTGAGCGGTACGTGGATCGACTTGCGCAGGTAGCGGGGCGCGAACGCCTCGACCAGCACGCCTATGATCGCCGCGCCGAACACGAGCAGCATCGGAGAGAGCAGCGCGTATTCGATCGTCGGCGCCTGAATGGTGGTGCCGTTCACTGCCCGGCCCCCTTCTTGTCAGCGACGGCGGGTGTGAACTGGCCAACCTGAACGGTGGACAGTGTCTTGCCCACCGCGGGGTTGATCACGTCGAGCAGTGGCTTGGGGAAGAAGCCGACGGCGATGATGACCGCGATCAGCGGAGCCACAACCCACTTCTCCCGGATGTCCAGGTCGGGGAAGACCTTGACGGACTCGGCCGTGGGGCCGGTCATCATGCGCTGGTACATCCACAGAACGTAGACCGCGGCCAGGACCACGCCGGTGGTGGCGATGATCGCCGGAATCGGGTGGGTCTCGTAGGTGCCGATCAGGACCATGAACTCGCTGACGAACGAGGACAGGCCCGGCAGGGACAGGCTGGACAGGCCCGCGATCAGGAAGGTGCCGGCGAGCACCGGGGCGACCTTCTGGACCCCCCCGTAGTCGGCGATCTGGCTGGAACCCCGGCGGTAGATCAGGAATCCGGCGATCAGGAACAGCGCGCCGGTCGAGAAGCCGTGGTTGACCATGTAGAGGGTGGCGCCCGCACCCGCGTTCGCGGTCATCGCGAAGACACCCATCGCGATGAAGCCGAAGTGCGAGATCGAGGTGTAGGCGATGAGGCGCTTGATGTCGGTCTGGCCGATGGCCACGATCGCGCCGTAGACGATGCCGACGACGGAGAGCACGATCACCAGCGGGGTGAAGAACTTCGACGCGTCCGGGAACAGCTCCAGGCAGAAGCGGAGCATGCCGTAGGTGCCGACCTTGTCCAGCACGCCGACCAGCAGCACCGCGGCGCCGGCCGGAGCCTGCGCGGCGGCGTCGGGCAGCCAGGTGTGGAACGGCCAGAGCGGCGCCTTGACCGCGAACGCGATGAAGAAGCCGGCGAACAGCCACTTCTGCGTGGTCGGGTCCTGGATGGCCCCGATGAGCTCGGGGAACATGAAGGTGCCCTTGTCGGCGATCACGTAGAGCGCGATCACCGCGACCAGCATGAGCAGCCCGCCGAAGAGCGAGTACAGCAGGAACTTCACGGCCGCGTAGGACCGCTGGGCGCCGCCGTACGACCCGATCATGAAGTACATCGGGATCAGCATGGCTTCGAAGAACACGTAGAAGAGGAAGACGTCGGTCGCCGCGAAGACGCCGATCATCATCGCTTCCAGCACCAGCAGCAGCGCGAAGTAGGTCTTCACCGACCGCTTGGGCGGGGCGTTGGCCCCGGTGCCGTCGGCGTCGTGCCAGGAGGCGAGGATCACGATCGGCACGAGCACCGCCGACAGCGCGATCAGCACCAGCGCGATGCCGTCCACGCCGACGCCGTAGTGCACGCCGAAACGGGGAATCCAGTCGTAGACCTCGGCGAACTGGAAGCGCGTCTCCGAGTTGGGGCTGAACTGGGCCGCGAGCGCGCCGGTCAGTACGAGGACGACCAGCGAGACCGCGAGGGCCAGTTGCTTGGCGAGCTTGTCACTCTTGACAAGGGAGACACCCACCGCGCCCAGAACGGGCACGGCCATCAGGGTCGAGAGCCAGGGCATCACATGTTCCCTACGTAGAGCAGCGCGCCAACGACCACGGCGGCACCGAAGAGGATGGACAACGCGTAGGACCGTACGTAGCCGGTCTGGATGCGACGCAGCCGTCCGGACGTCCCGCCGATCGTCGCGGCCAGGCCGTTGACCAGCCCGTCGACGCCGCGGTTGTCGAAGAAGACCGCGAGCCGGGTCAGCCACTGGCCGGGGCGCATGAACAGCGTCTCGTTCAGGGCGTCGCCGTACAGGTCACGACGGGCGAACGTGGTGAGGAACGACCCACGCGGGGCGACCTGGGGCACCTCCGCCGCGCCGTACCGGAACCAGGCGAACACGGCGCCGACGGCGACCAGCGCGAGCGTGGCGAGGCCGGCCGTGCTGAAGGGGTGGAACTCGGGCAGGTGCTCGGGCAGGCCGACAGCCGGGCCGATGAACCTCATGAACCGGTTGTCCAGGATCAGGAAGGCGCCCAGGAAGATCGAGCCGATGGAGAGCAGGATCAGCGGCACGGTCATGACGGCGGGCGACTCGTGCGGGTGTGCGTCGTCGGCCCAGCGCTTCTTGCCGAAGAAGGTCATGAAGACCATCCGCGACATGTAGAAGCCGGTGAGGCCCGCGCCCAGCACGGCCAGCCAGCCGAGGATCTCGTTGTGCTCGATGGCCGTCTCGATGATGCCGTCCTTGGTGAAGTAACCGGACAGCAGCGGGAAGCCGATGATCGCCAGATAGCCGATGATGAAGGTGACCGCGGTGATCTTCATCACCGGGAACAGTCCTCCATACTTGCGCATGTCGACCTCGTCGTTCATGCCGTGCATGACCGAGCCGGCGCCGAGGAACATGTTGGCCTTGAAGAAGCCGTGCGTGATCAGGTGCGCGATGGCGAAGGCGTAGCCCGCCGGGCCGATGCCCGCGGCGAGCATCATGTAGCCGATCTGCGACATCGTGGAGCCCGCGAGGCCCTTCTTGATGTCGTCCTTGGCGCAACCGATGATCGCACCGGCGAGCAGCGTCGCGACGCCGACGATGGTGACGACCAGCTGCGCGGTGGGAGCGACCTCGAAGAAGGCGCCGGATCGGACGATCAGGTAGACACCCGCGGTGACCATGGTCGCGGCGTGGATGAGGGCCGAGACCGGGGTCGGGCCCTCCATCGCGTCCAGCAGCCAGGACTGCAGCGGGAGCTGCGCCGACTTGCCGCAGGCTCCGAGGAGCAGCAGCAGGCCGATCGCGGTCATCGTGCCGTTGGAGGCCTCACCCGCGAGCGGGAAGACCTTGCCGAAGGCGACCGAGCCGAACGTCGTCCAGACCGTGAAGATCGCGATCAGCAGGCCGAAGTCGCCGACCCGGTTGACGATGAAGGCCTTCTTGGCCGCGGCCGCCGCCGTGGGCTTGTGCTGCCAGAACCCGATCAGCAGGTAGGAGGCGAGACCCACGCCCTCCCAGCCGATGAACAGGGCGACGTAGTTGTCGGCCAGCACCAGCAGGAGCATCGCCGCGACGAACAGGTTCAGGTAGGCGAAGAACCGGCGCCGGTCGGGGTCGTGCGACATGTAGCCGATCGAGTAGATGTGGATCAGCGATCCCACACCCGTGATCAGCAGGGCGAAGCTGATCGACAGCGGGTCGATCAGCAGCCCCATGTCGGCCATGCCGGGGATGAACTGGTAGAGCGCGACCCCCATGCGGCGCTGGTCCTCGGGCAGGCCCAGCAGCTCGACGAAGGCGGCGACGGCCACCGCGAAGGAGGCCAGGGCCATGACGACGCCGAGGAAGTGGCCCCAGCGGTCGGTACGGCGGCCGCCCAGCAGGAGGATCGCGGCACCCAGCAGTGGAAGCACGATCATCAGCCAGGAGACCCCGACCACTCCACCGGAGTGCGGAATGATCTCAACAGGAGATTGCACCGGCCACCTCTTAGTACTTCAGCAGGTTGGCGTCGTCCACCGACGCGGACCTGCGGGTTCGGAAGATCATCACGATGATGGCAAGGCCGATCACGACCTCGGCCGCGGCCACCACCATCACGAAGAACGCGATGATCTGACCGTCCAGATTGCCGTGCTGCCTCGCGAAGGTGACGAACGCCAGGTTGCAGGCATTGAGCATGAGCTCCACGGACATGAACACGACGATCGCGTTACGCCGCACCAGCACGCCGATGGCGCCGATCGCGAACAGCAGTGCGGAGAGCACCAGGTAGTGAGTGGTCACCTGTCGTCCTCCTGCTCGGGCGCTTCCTTCACGACAATGTCCTTCTCAATGACCTGCTTGATGAGCGCGGCCTTCTCCGGGTCGGTCGGTCTGACGCCGTCCTCCGTCTCGTGCCGGGCGAGCACTCGGTTGATCGACTTGGGCGACACCGTGCCGTCGGGCAGCAGGGCCGGCATGTCGATCGCGTTGTGCAGGGCGTAGGTGCCGGGCCCCGGCAGCGGGGACGGTTGCGGGCCGATGAACCGGGCGCGGGCCAGGTCGCGCTGGGTGGCCTTGGGGCGCACCCGCTCGCGGTGGGCCAGCACCATCGCGCCGAGCGCGGCGGTGATCAGCAGTGCCGAGGTGACCTCGAAGGCGAAGACATATCTGGTGAAGATCAGCTGGGCCAGCGAGGGCACGTTGCCGCCCGCCTCCTTGACGGCGGCCTCCATGCCCACGGGCGCGGCGAAGGTCACGTTGCCGACCCCCAGCGCGAGCAGGGCGGCGAAGCCCAGGCCCGCGATGGCCGCCCAGAAACGCTGACCCTTGATCGTCTCGACCAGGGAGTCCGCCGAGTCCACGCCGATGAGCATCAGCACGAACAGGAAGAGCATCATGACCGCGCCGGTGTAGACGATGATCTGCACCGCGGCGAGGAAGGGAGCGTCCTGGATCGCGTAGAGCACGGCGAGGGACAGCATGACCACGCCGAGCATCAGGGCCGAGTAGACGGCCTTGCGGCTGAAGACGAGTCCGAAGGCGGCGGCCACCGAGACGACCGCGAGCACCCAGAACGTGATGGTCTCACCCATTGTTCCGTCCCAGCCGGTAGTAGTCCTCTTCGGTCTCGCCGAGACGCATGGGGTGCGGCGGGATCTCCATCCCGGGGCCGAGCGGTGACAGCAGCATCTCCTTGGTGTAGATGAGGCTCTCACGGCTCGTGTCGGCGAGCTCGTACTCGTTCGTCATGGTCAGCGCGCGAGTCGGGCAGGCCTCGATGCAGAGGCCGCACAGGATGCACCGCAGATAGTTGATCTGGTAGGTGCGCCCGTAGCGCTCGCCCGGTGAGAACCGCTCCTCGTCCGTGTTGTCCGCACCCTCCACGAAGATCGCGTCGGCCGGACAGGCCCAGGCGCAGAGCTCACAGCCGATGCACTTCTCCAGGCCGTCGGGCCAGCGGTTGAGCTGGTGCCGGCCGTGGAAACGCGGAGCCGTGGGCCGCTTCTCCTCGGGGAAGTTGACCGTTTCGACCTTCTTGAACATGGTGTGGAAGGTCACGCCGAACCCCTTGACGGGGTTCAGCCAATCAGTTAGTCCCACTGGGAACCTCCTTGCGCTCTACCCCGTGGTAGTGCGGCAGGTCGAGCGGCGGCACAGGGAAGCCACCTGCGGTTGGCTCGGCGTCGAGCCGCTCGAACTCGGCCTCGACCAGTTCGGCCCTGTTCTCCTTGCGCTTCTGCAGGACGCTGTCGAAGCGCCACCAGACTCCGAGGATGACCAGCAGGACGAGCGCGGCCAGGATCAGCACGAGCGACCTGTTCATCTCCGGGAGCTGCAGGGCCCTGACGGTGGCGACCAGCACGATCCACCCGAGGTTGATCGGGATGAGGATCTTCCAGCCGAGGGCCATCAGCTGGTCGTAGCGCACTCGCGGCAGCGAGGCACGACACCAGACGAAGAAGGAGAAGACCAGCACCATCTTGAGGAAGAACCAGAGCAGCGGCCACCAGCCGGTGTTCGCGCCGTCCCAGATGGAGATCGGCCACGGAGCCCGCCACCCGCCCATGAACAGGGTGATCGACACTGCCGAGACGACGAAGACGTTGACGTACTCGGCGAGCATGATGACCGCGAACTTCAGCGAGTTGGAGTACTCGGTCTGGAAGCCGCCGACCAGCTCGCCCTCACCTTCGGGCAGGTCGAAGGGGACCCGGTTGGTCTCGCCCAGCATCGTGATGACGTAGATCAGGAACGACGGGATCAGCAGGACCATGTACCAGGAGGGCATCGGGATGTCGAGGCCGCCCAGGCTGAGGACCCCGCCCGACGCCTGCGCGCTGACGATCTCCGAAGTGGAGAGCGTCCCCGCGAACAGGAACACGCCCACGAACGACAGGCCCATCGCGATCTCGTAGGAGACCACCTGGGCGCTGGCCCGCAGACCGCCGAGCATCGAGTACGGGGAGCGCGATCCCCAGCCGGCGAGCACGATGCCGTACACGCTGATCGAGGCCATCGCCAGCACCAGCAGCACCGCGACCGGAAGGTCGGTGAGCTGCAGCGGCGTCTCGACCCCGAACATCGAGACCATCGGGCCCATCGGGATGACGGAGAAGGCCAGGAAGGCGGGGACCGCGAGGACGACGGGGGCGATGAAGTAGATCACCTTGTCCACGGTCCGCGGCATCAGGTCTTCCTTGAGACCCATCTTGAGACCGTCGGCCACCGACTGGAGCAGACCGAACTTGCCGGCCCGGTTGGGGCCGTAGCGGTTCTGCATGCGGGAGATGAGCTTGCGCTCGAACCACACGCCGAACAGCACGCCCAGCATCAGGACGATGAAGATGACGACGGCCTTGATGATGCTGATCCAGATGGGATCCTTACCGAAGTCGGCAAGGGTCGGATCGGCCGCTAGGAGAGTCCGGGCATTCATTACCGCTCCTCGTTCGCTTCGCCGGCGGCAGTCGTGCCGGAGGCGCGCTCGGGAAGCACGGTGCTCGCCGCGCCGGGCTCGCTCCCGTAGGCCGTCCCGATCTTGACGATGACACCGGCCGTGGCATGCAGGTCACGGGTCACCGAACGGCCGGCGGAGTTCGACGGCAGCCACACCACCCGGTCGGGCAGGTCGGCGATCCGCACCGGCAGGCTCAGCGAGCCCCGCTCGGTGGTGACGGTGATCTTGTCGCCGTCGACGACACCCGACTCGGCCGCGGTGGCCGCGGAGACCAGCGCCTCGGCAGGGCGGGCGGTGCCCGCCAGGTACGGCTCGCCGGCCTGCATGCGGCCGTCGTCGAGCAGCTGGTGCCAGGTGGCCAGAACGGCCTCCCCCGCCTGCGGGGCGGCGGCCGTCTGGCCGCCGACGCCGGGGGCGGCGACTCTGGCACCGCGCCAGGCGCCGATCGAGGCGAGCTCGCGGCGGGCGGCCTCCGGGTCGGGGAGACCGAGGTGCACGTCCATGTGGTCGGCGATCGCGGCGATGACCCGCAGGTCGCTCATGACGCCGGGGACGGGCAGCGCCTCCTCGAAGGTGCGCCCGCGCCCCTCCCAGTCGACGAACGTGCCGGACTTCTCGGCCACCGCCGCGACCGGCAGCACCACGTCGGCGCGGTCGGTGACCGCGCTGGCGCGCTGCTCCAGGCTCACGATGAACGGGGTGTTCTCCATGGCCAGCAGTGCGGCCTGCGGAGCCGCCAGGTCGTAGGGGTCGACACCGGCGATGACGAGGGCGTCGAGCTCCCCGTCCAGCGCCGCCGCCAGCATGGCGGTGGTGTCGCGGCCCTCGGCCTCGGGAAGCGAGGAGACGTTCCAGACCCTGGCCACCTCGGCGCGGGCGGCCTCGTCGCCGACCGGACGGCCGATCGGCAGCAGGTTCGGCAGCGCTCCGGCCTCGATGGCGCCGCGCTCACCGGCGCGACGCGGGATCCAGGCCAGGCGTGCGCCGCTGGAGGAGGCGAGCCGCAGAAGCGCCGAGAGCGCGCCCGGCACGGTGGCGAGCCGCTCACCGGCGAGGATGACCGCGCCCGGCTGCCTGATCGCCTCGACGGCCAGCGCGTCCACGGCCGCCAGGTCGTCCAGGACCGCGGTCTCGGAGCCCGGCGCCGCCTGGATCAGCGTGCCGCCCATCTTGGCCAGGCCTGGCGTGGCGAACGGCGCGACCGAGAAGACCTTCAGGCCCTTCTTCCGCCACGCCTTGCGCAGGCGCAGGAAGACGATCGGCGACTCCTCGTCGGGCTCGAAGCCCACCAGGAGCACGGCCGGGGCCTTCTCCAGGTCCGAGTAGCGGACCTCGATGCCCTTGCCCGCGACGGCGTGCGCGAGGAACTGCGCCTCTTCCGCGGAGTGGGGCCGGGACCGGAAGTCGACGTCGTTGGTGCCGAGCGCGATCCGGGCGAACTTGGCGTAGCCGTACGCCTCCTCGACGGTGAGGCGACCGCCGACGAGCACGCCCGCGCGGCCGCGAGCCGCGGCGAGTCCCTTGGCCGCGGCGGCGAACGCCTCGGGCCAGGAGGCCGGAACCAGACGCCCCTCCTCGTCACGGACGAGGGGGGTCTTGAGCCGGTCGGGCTGGGTCGTGTAGGTGAAGGCCCAGCGACCCTTGTCGCAGTTCCACTCCTCGTTGACCTCCGGGTCGTCCCCGGCCAGACGGCGGGTGACCTTGCCCCGGCGGTGGTCGGTGCGGAGCGAGCAGCCGCTGGCGCAGTGCTCGCACGCGCTGGGCGTGGAGACCAGGTCGAACGGGCGGGCCTGGAACCGGTAGGCGGCACCGGTCAGCGCGCCCACCGGGCAGATCTGGATGGTGTTGCCCGAGAAGTAGGACTCGAACGGCTCACCGTTGGCCGTGGCGACCTGCTCCTTGGCCCCGCGCTCGAAGAAGTCGATGAGCGGGTCACCGGCGATCTCATCGGAGAAGCGGATGCAGCGGGCGCACTGGACGCAGCGCTCGCGGTCCAGCAGCACCTCGGAGGAGAGCGCGACCGGCTTGTCGAAGGTGCGCTTCTTCTCCTCGAACCGGCTCTCGCCCTGGCCGTTGGACATGGCCTGGTTCTGCAGCGGGCACTCGCCGCCCTTGTCGCAGACGGGGCAGTCGAGCGGGTGGTTCAGGAGCAGCATCTCCATGACACCGCGCTGCGCCTTCTCGGCGACCGGGGAGGTGAGCTGGGTCTGCACGACCATGCCCGGGGCGACCTCGATCGCGCAGGAGGGCTGCGGCTTGGGGAATCCGCGGCCGTTGCCGGCGTCGGGGATGTCCACCAGGCACTGGCGGCAGTTGGCCGCCGGCTCCAGCAGCGGGTGGTCGCAGAACCGGGGGATCTGGATGCCCAGCAGTTCGGCGGCCCGGATGATGAGCGTGCCCTTCGGGACGCTCACCTGGAAGCCGTCGATGGTGAGGGTGACCAGGTCTACCGGCGTCTGGGCCGGGGTCGTCGCTTGGACGGTCATGGCGCCTCCTTCGTCGGCCCCGTGACCGAAACAGTGCTGTGTCGCTTGGTTCCCTCGCCGCGCTCGGTCATGGCCCCCTCCGTCGGCCCCATGACCGAGACGGTGCTGTGCTTCCTGGCTCCCTCGCCGCGCGCGTTCACTTGCTCCCCCACACCGTGGAAGGAGCGTGGTCGAACGGGCAGGCGCCGAGCTCGAAGTGCTTGAGGTACTCGTCGCGGAAGTACTTCACCGACGAGTGGATGGGGCTGGTGGCACCGTCGCCCAGGGCGCAGAAGGAGCGGCCCAGGATGTTGTCGGCGATGTCGGTGATCGTGGTCAGGTCCTCTTCGGTGCCCTGACCCTTCTCCAGCCTCTTGAGCACCTGCTTGAGCCAGTAGGTGCCCTCCCGGCAGGGGGTGCACTTGCCGCAGGACTCGTGCGCGTAGAACTCGGTCCACCGCAGGACGGCGCGGACCACGCAGGTGGTCTCGTCGAAGATCTGCAGGGCCCGGGTGCCGAGCATGGATCCCTTGGCCCCGACCGACTCGAAGTCGAGCGGAACGTCCATGTGCTCGTCGGTGAAGATCGGGGTGCTCGATCCGCCGGGGGTCCAGAACTTGAGCCGGTGCCCCTCCCGGATCCCGCCCGCCATCTCCAGCAGCTCGCGCAGCGTGATGCCGAGCGGCGCCTCGTACTGGCCGGGCCTGGTCACGTGCCCGCTCAGCGAGAAGATGCCGAAGCCCTTGGACTTCTCGGTGCCCATCCCCGCGAACCAGTCGGCCCCGTTGGAGATGATCGAGGGAACACTGGCCACGGACTCCACGTTGTTCACGACAGTGGGCGAGGCGTAGAGCCCCGCCACGGCCGGGAAGGGGGGCTTGAGCCGAGGTTGGCCGCGATGACCCTCCAGCGAGTCCAGCAGCGCCGTCTCCTCGCCGCAGATGTAGGCGCCCGCTCCGCTGTGGACCACGAGCTCCAGGTCGTACCCGGAGCCGAAGAGGTCCTTGCCGAGCAGTCCCTTCTCGTACGCCTCGGCCACGGCCGCCTGCAGGCGGCGGATGACGTGGACGACCTCGCCGCGCACGTAGATGAAGGCGTGGTTGGCGCGGATCGCGTAGGAGGTGATGATGACGCCCTCGACCAGCGAGTGCGGGTTGGCCATCATCAGCGGGATGTCCTTGCAGGTTCCCGGCTCGGACTCGTCCGCGTTGACCACCAGATAGTGCGGCTTGCCGTCCCCCTGGGGGATGAAGCCCCACTTCATGCCGGTGGGGAAGCCCGCGCCGCCTCGGCCGCGCAGTCCGGAGTCCTTGACGGCCTGGATGACGGCGTCGGGGTCCATGCTCAGCGCCTTCTTGGCCGCCGAGTAGTCGCCGTAGCCCTCCAGGGTGAAGGAGTTGGGCTGATCCCAGTTCGCGGTGAGAACCGGGGTAAGAGTGGTCACTTCGTCTCCTCGCCTGGCAGCTCGTCGCTCCATGACGAGCCCATGCCGTGCCTGTTGGCTCGCTCGCTCACGAGGACCTCCTTCGTCGGCCCTCGTCCGCAGGCTGCTGCGTAACCAGCTCGCTCGCTCACGCTTCCGGAGCCTTCCATCCGTTGGCCTTGGCGATCTTCAGGCCCTCAAGGGAGGGGCCGCTCGCCGAGGGGCCGTCGCCGGCCAGGCCGTCGGGCAGGCCGGACAGCACCCGCGAGGCCTCCTTGAACGTGCAGAGCCTCTTCGGACCCCGGGTCGGCGAGATTTCCTTGCCGTCCTTGAGGTCGTCGACGAGCTGCTTGGCCGAGGCGGGGGTCTGGTTGTCGAAGAACTCCCAGTTGACCATCATCACCGGGGCGAAGTCGCAGGCCGCGTTGCACTCCAGCCGCTCCAGCGAGATCTTCCCGTCCGGGCTGGTCTCGTCATGGGCGAGGCCGGTGTGCTCGGAGAGCTCGTCCCAGATCTGGTCGCCGCCCATGACCGCGCACAGGGTGTTGATGCACACGCCGACGTGATACTGGCCCGCCGGCTTTCGCTTGTACATCGTGTAGAAGGTGGAGACGCCCACGACCTCGGCCTTGCTCAGCCCGAGCATCTCGGCGCAGAACTCGTGGCCGTCGTCGGAGACGTAACCGTCCTCCGCCTGCACCAGGTGCAGCAGGGGCAGCAGGGCCGACCGCGGCTTGGGGTAGCGGCCGATGATCTCCTTGGCCTCGCGTTCGAGACGCTCGCGGACCTGCGGCGCGTAGCCCTTGTCCATGGTCGCGCTCCCCTCGTCGTTCGCCACGCCGGCGGCCACGTCCCTCTGCGGGAACGTCGGCTCGTTCACCGGCTGACCGCCCGTGCCTGTCGCACTCATCGGTCGACACCTCCCATGACCGGGTCGATCGAGGCCACGGCCGAGATGACGTCGGCGACCATGCCGCCTTCGCATGTCGCGGGCATGGCCTGCAGGTTCGTGAAGGACGGGTCGCGGAAGTGTACGCGGTAGGGGCGGGTGCCGCCGTCGCTGACCACGTGGGCGCCGAGCTCGCCGCGAGGCGACTCGACCGAGGCGAAAGCCTGTCCCGCGGGGACCCGGAAGCCCTCGGTCACGAGCTTGAAGTGGTGGATCAGCGCTTCCATCGAACCGCTCATGATGTGCGCGATGTGGTCGGGCGAGTTGCCCAGGCCGTCGGGGCCGAGCGCGAGCTGCGAGGGCCAGCCGATCTTCTTGTCGTCCACCATCACGCGGCCGTTCTTGAGCGGCCCCGACAGGCGGTCGAGGGCCTGCTCAATGATCTTGAGCGATTCCTCCATCTCGGCCACCCGGACGAGATACCGGCCGTAGACGTCGGCGCTCTTCTCGGTCGGGACGTCGAACTCGTAGGTCTCGTAGCCGCAGTAGGGCTGCGACTTGCGCAGGTCCCACGGCAGGCCCGCGGCCCGCAGCATCGGGCCGGTGACGCCCAGCGCCATGCAGCCGGTGAGGTCGAGGTAGGCGACGTCCTTGGTCCGGGCCAGATAGACCGGGTTCGCGTCGAGCATCTTGCGCAGGTCCTTGATGCGCCCCGGCATGACCTTGAGCAGCTCGCCGACCTTGTCCACGGCGCCGGCCGGCAGGTCGACGGCCACGCCGCCCGGCCGGATGTAGGCCATGTTCATCCGCAGGCCGGTGATGTACTCCATCACGTCGAGCACCATCTCGCGCTCGCGGGACCCGAAGAGGAACGGCGTGGTCGCGCCCAGCTCCATGCCGAAGGTGCCGATGGCCACCATGTGCGAGGAGATGCGGGTGAGCTCCATCATCATCACGCGGATGGCCTGGGCCCGGTCGGGGATCCGGTCGGTGATGCCGAGCAGCTTCTCGACGCCCATGCAGTAGACGGTCTCGTTGAAGATCGGCGCGAGGTAGTCCATCCGGGTGACGAACGTGGTCCCCTGGGTCCACGTCCGGAACTCGGTGTTCTTCTCGATGCCGGTGTGCAGGTAGCCGATGACCGTGCGGGCCTCGGTGACCGTCTCGCCGTCCAGGTTCAGGATCAGGCGGAGCACGCCGTGCGTGGACGGGTGCTGCGGGCCCATGTTGATGACGAGCTGCTCGTCCTGCTGGCCGGTGAGGGTTTCGAGGAGTTCCGCCCAGTCGTTGCCGGAGACGTTGTAGACCTTGCCCTCGGTGGCCTCCTCATAGGGAGCGCTCACGAGTCCTCCTCCGTCTTCCTCGTTCGCGAGCTGCTGCGCATATCGGCTCGCTCGCTTCGCTCGCTCACTTGTAAGACCTCCTCTGGTCCGGCGCGGGGATCTCCGCGCCCCGGTACTCGACCGGGATGCCGCCGAGCGGATAGTCCTTACGCTGGGGGTGACCGTCCCAGTCGTCAGGCATCATGATGCGGGTCAGCGCCGGATGGCCGTCGAAAATGATCCCGAAGAAGTCCCAGGTCTCCCGCTCGTGCCAGTCGTGGGTCGGGTAGACCGAGACCGTGGAGGGGATGTGCCTGTCGTCGTCGGGGCAGGACACCTCGACGCGCAGGCGCCGGTTGTGCGTGATCGAGCACAGGTGGATCACCGCGTGCAGCTCCTCGCCCACGAGGTGGGGATAGTGCACGCCGGAGACGCCGAGCGAGAGCTCGAAGCGGAGGGCGGGGTCGTCGCGCAGGATCTGGGCGACCTCGATCAGGCGCTCGCGCTTCACGTGGAAGGTCAGCTCGTCCCGGTCCACGACCACGCGCTCGACGGCGTCGGCGAGGTTTCCGCCGAGCGCGCGTTCGAGCTCGTCGGCGATGGTGTCGAAGTACCCGCCGTAGGGGCGGGGACTGGACAGCTCGGGCCTGCGCCGTACGACCAGACCGCCGTAACCGGAGGTGTCACCGGTGCCCGAGGCGCCGAACATGCCCAGATGGGCGATCGGCTCCTCCGGGACCTCTGGGAGGTTGTCAGTACTCATATCGCTCGCTTACCGCTCCTCGTTCGCTGCGCGGGCCTCGCGGGCCGCGGTACCGGAGGCACGCCCAGGAGACGTGGTGTCCACCACGCCGGGCTCGCTCCTCATTTGGCGCTCCCCTGGTCGATCAGCGGCAGCGTCCGCAGCGCCTGCAGTTCGAGCTCGTCGATCTGCTTGGCGCGGTGCGCACCGAACTTCGTGTTCTGGATCTTGTCGTGCAGCTTCACGATCGCGTCGATGAGCATCTCGGGCCGCGGCGGGCAGCCGGGCAGGTAGATGTCGACGGGGACGACGTGGTCCACGCCCTGCACGATGGCGTAGTTGTTGAACATGCCGCCGCTGGACGCGCAGACGCCCATCGCGATGACCCACTTGGGCTCGGCCATCTGGTCGTAGATCTGGCGCAGCACCGGGGCCATCTTCTGCGACAGGCGGCCCGCCACGATCATCAGGTCGGCCTGGCGCGGAGACGCCGAAGCGCGCTCCATGCCGAAGCGCGCCAGGTCGTGCTTGGGACCGCCCGTGGACATCAGCTCGATGGCGCAGCAGGCGAGACCGAACGTCGCCGGCCATACGGAGTTCTTGCGTGCCCAGCCGGCAAGCTGCTCGACCGTGCTGAGCATGAACCCGCTCGGAAGTTTCTCTTCAAGACCCATATCTAGTCCCAGTCCAGACCCTTGCGGCGCCACACGTACGCGTAGGCCACGAGCACGGTGACGATGAACAACACCATCTCGACCAACCCGAAGATTCCGAGCTGATCGAAAGCGACCGCCCACGGGTAGAGAAAGATGATCTCGATGTCGAACACGATGAAGAGCATCGCGGTGATCATGTATTTCAGCGGGAATCGGCCACCGCCCACAGGCTGGGGCGTCGGTTCGATACCGCATTCGTAAGCGTCGAGTTTCGCGCGGTTCCAGCGCTTGGGACCGGTGAAGGGCGCGATCGTCACTGAGAAGATCGCAAATCCCGCCGCGAGAACGGCGAGTACGAGGATGGGTGCATACAGCTCCATCGCTACGCCTCCTCTCCCATCTCCACGCGCGCCGGCGCGCAGCTCTGCATGTTGGTGTATTTCGCAAGTCTAGGCACGGCGATCATCGCTCTTGATTCCAGGCTCGGAGCGTTTGCTGAGGTCATGCCGACGGCGCAACCTTCGACAGAGCGTTGATGATGCGGTCTGACGCATCGCCTCGCCGATCGGTGAGGTTAGCAAGGAGTTTCAACGCGAACCGCATCAGGTGGGGGTGGGGCAGTGCGTGACGGGTGGCGAAGTTCATCACACCGGGGTGCCCGAGCAACTCCACGAAGCCCCTGCCGAGGGTGAAGTAGCCGCCGTAGGCGTCCTTCAGCATCGTGGGATAGGCCCGCAGCACCCGCTCCCGCTGCGCGGGAGTCGATCTGCCCAGCGCCTGGACGACGGCCTCGGCGGCGATGTGGCCCGTCTCCATGGCGTAGGCGATGCCCTCCCCGTTGAACGGGTTGATCATCCCCCCCGCGTCGCCGACCAGCACCAGGCCCCGCGTGTAGTGCGGCTGGCGGTTGAAGGCCATCGGCAGCGCGGCGCCCCTGATGGGGGAGGTCATGTTCTCCTCGACGTACCCCCACTCGGCGGGCATGCCCTTCACCCAGCGCTTGAGCAGGTCGCGGTAGTCCATGCCCTTGAACGCCTCACTGGTGTTCAGCAGCCCCAGGCCCACGTTGGACGTGCCGTCGCCGACGCCGAAGATCCAGCCGTAGCCGGGCAGCAGGGTGTCCTCGTCCCACAGCTCCAGCCAGGTCTCCAGATAGTCGTCCTGGTGGCGCGGACTGGTGAAGTACGTCCGTACGGCGACGCCCATCGGGCGGTCCTCGCGCTTGTGCAGCCCCATCGCCAGGGAGATCCGGGTGGAGTTGCCGTCGGCGGCGACCACCAGGCGAGATCGGTAGGAGACCTCCTCGCCGTCCTTCTTGGCGGTGACGCCGACGATGTGGCCGCTGCGGTCGTCGAGGATCGGAGCCGTGACGTTGACGCCCTGGAGCATCCGGACACCCGCGCGCACCGCGTTGTTCGCCAGGATTTCGTCGAAGTCCTGGCGGGTGCGGACCAGCCCGAAGTCCGGGTAGCTGGAGAGGTCGGGCCAGTCGAGCTCGAAGCGCATCCCACCGCCGACGACGCGCAGACCCTTGTTCCGGATCCACCCGGGAGCGTCGATGTCGATCCCCATGCCGATGAGCTGCTTGACCGCTCGGGGGGTCAGCCCGTCGCCGCAGACCTTCTCACGGGGGAATGTGGTCTTCTCAAGCAACAGGACGTCAAGTCCGGCCTGTGCGAGGTGAAAAGCGGTTGTCGAACCGGCGGGCCCGGCGCCGACGACGATTACGTCGGCGTCAGCCTCAGCGACGTTCCGCTGTGTGGCGGCTGGCACGGTCACGGGACTTGTCCTGTCCTACATGCTTTGAGGGCCTCGGAGTAAGGGGCCTTTCGTTCCTTTGTGAAGGGCTTCACAAACTTGTCGGGCCGAAGTCTAACGCCTTTGCAGGGCAAAGTGTCAGGCGGGTGCTGCTATCGCCTGCGAATCTTCTATGCGGGCTTATATGCGCGGTGAAGCGCCACGATACCCAGGGCGAGGTTGCGCCAGGCGACCCGCTCCCAACCGGCCCTTTGAATGATCTTCGCAAGGCCCGCCTGATCCGGCCACGCCCTGATCGACTCCGCCAGATACTCGTACGAGTCATCGTTGGAACCGACCAGCTTGGCGACCTGTGGCATCAACTTCATAAGATACTCCGAGTAGACCAGGTCGAAGGACTTGATCACCGGGTGGGAGAACTCAAGGATCACCAGCCGCGCCCCCGGCCTGGCCACGCGCAGCATCTCGCGCAACGCCTGCTCGGTGTCCTGGACGTTCCGCAGGGCCGTGGAGATGGTCACCGCGTCGAAGACGTCGTCGGCGAAGGGCAGCCTGAGCGCGTCGCCCGCGATGAAGCTGACACCGCGCACCCCGCCGCCACTGATGCCCGAGCCGCCCCTCCGCTTCACCCCGGTGCGCAGCATGCCCAGGGAGAAGTCGGAGGCGATCGCGCGGGCGCCGAGCGCGGTGAACGCGTCGGTCGAGGTGCCCGTGCCCGCCCCCAGGTCGAGGACCAGCTCACCGGGACCGGCGTCGACGGCCGCCGCGGTCGCCTTGCGCCACAGCCGGACCTGCCCCAGGGAAATAACATCGTTGACCAGGTCGTATCGCCGGGCCGTGCGATCGAACATCGCGGCGACCTCATGCGGTTGCTTGTCCAAAGAAGCACGCGTCATGACAGCAAGCCTAGGTCCGACCACGCAGTCCATGAAAAGTAGTCATTCGATTACCAAGAGTCTGCTAGGACTTGTCGAATGTTTGCCAGAACCACTTCCGTGCTGGCCACGGCCATACTTCTGGTCCCCACCGGGATCGCCGCCGCCGGCACCGTGAGGCACGGCGGCGTCGTCTCGGCCGATCCGGTGAACACCACTCCCCACGTGCTCGACGGGATCGTCAACGCCATCGCGCTGGTGGGGAACACGGTGGTCGTCGGCGGCTCGTTCGGCAAAGTGCGCGACGCCGGGAGCGCCACCGTCCTCGAACGCGGCAACATCTTCGCCTACGACCTGGCCACCGGCCGGATCCTGCCCGGCTTCAAGCCCGGCCTCGACCGCCCGGTCCAGGCCCTGGCCGCCGGCGGCGGCGGCACCGTGTACGCCGGCGGCGCCTTCAAGACGATCGACGACGCGCAGGCCCCGAGACTGGCATGGCTTCGCCTCTCCGACGGCTCGCGGGTGCGCGGCTTCGACGCCCGGATCCAGGGAGGTACGGTCACCAGCCTGGCCGGGCGCGGCGGCCACCTCTACGTGGGCGGCGACTTCACCCGGGCCGGCGGCGCCTCCCGTACGGCCCTCGCCCGGCTGAACGCCGCCACCGGCGCCGTGGACCCGGGTTTCGCGATCAGGCCCGGCGCGCCGCGGGGCAGCCGCACCAAGGTCTACGCGATGTCCCTCACCACGAACCGGCTGGCGGTCGACGGCGACTTCACCACCCTCGACGGGCTGTCACGGCCGCAACTCGGACTGATCGACGTGGCCGCCTCCCCCGCGAAGGTCGACGGCTGGCGGACCGACGCCTACGCGGGCAAGTGCATGGACGACTTCCCCAGCTACGTGCGGGGCCTGGACTTCGCCCCCGACGGCAGCTACCTGGCGGTCGTCACGACCGGCGGCCCCGTGACCGGCCCGAAGATGTGCGACACCACCGCGCGCTTCGAGACCCGCGGGAGCGGCAAGGTGGACCCCACATGGGTGAACCACACCGGGGGCGACTCCCTCTACGCGGTGGCGGCGACCGGGGCGGCCGTCTACGTGGGCGGGCACCAGCGCTGGCTGAACAATCCTCGCGGCAGGGATTCGGCGGGGCCGGGCGCGGTGGAACGACCGGGCATCGGGGCGATCCACCCCCGCACCGGTAAGGCCCTCGCGTGGAATCCGACAAGAGATCGCGGAATCGGGGTCAAGGCATTCCTAGCGCACCGGGGGGGATTACTCGTTGGTAGTGACACAACTCACCTTGGTCACGAGTACCATGCCCGAGTCGGCATGTTTCCGTTGCCGATCACTCCCGATTCTTAGTGATTCGCTCGCTCACTGCGTCCCTCTGCTTGGAGAGCAGGACGTAACTGGCCACTCCGCTGACCAGGAATGCGGCGATCAGCAAGATTAGGGGCTGATGCAGACCGAGGATATAGAGCACGCCCAGGCTCACGGCCAGCAGGCCGACTCGGGACGCGGTGTAAACGAAGACGGGATGCACAGAGTCAAGGCTACGTCACCTCGCCCGCTCAAGCCCAGTTGCGAGGTTGAGCGGCACTCTTCGCATCGAGCACGAGCGCTGCTACTGTGCCCAAGAGACCAGTTTTGTAAAGAAACACCCACGAGAGTCCCAAAGAGGCTCTATCATATAACAATCGGGCAGTCAGTCGATAACAACCCGTGATCTTTGTTGAAAACCACGGATAAATCAGGCTTCGCTCGGCACACTGGTTACCTGTCCGCCCGCTGGCAGGAAGCGGGATGCGAGGGGGAGAGATTGTGGAGAGTAGCAGCGAGCGTCTGCTGACGCCCGGAGAGGTTGCCGCCCTCTTTCGGGTCGACCCAAAAACGGTTACACGCTGGGCCGCGGCAGGCCGCATCAGCAGCATCCGTACCCCCGGAGGGCACCGGCGTTTCCGCGAGTCGGAAGTGCACGCCCTTCTGCGCGGAGAGGACGTCTTGACGGCCGAACGGCCGGCAGGCGAGTCCCCGCGCGTTTGACGACTTATGACGTCACGCCTCGGTGATCCTGCGCGCCTTACCCGGAAGCCGCAGGGTCACCGTGGAGTCTTATGATCGCCACGCTCCACGTCGCGATCGGTGACCTCCCCCGTCACCCACCCGCTCGTCTCGCCCCGGATCGCCGTCGCGCCCGGCCCGAGAGTGCGTGAGCCCACCCCTGCCGGCCTGAGAGCCCGCCGGACACCCCCCGCCGAGCCGGGAACAAAAAGCCCCCAGGAACTTCCCCTCAGCTGTCCTGCTCCGCCTTGAAGGCCAGGAACTCCCGCTCCAGCTCGTCGTTCTCCTCCAGCCAGCGCCGACGGCGCTCGGCCAGTTCCTCCTCGGTGAGCGACTCGGGTAACCAGCGGTCGTAGTCGGGATCCCCCGGAGAGATCTCCACGTACGCGTTGCCGATCAGACGCCCGTCATCGCTGGACAGGCTCTGTGGCACCCGCAGAGTCCCGTCAGCGAGCCGGATGACGTACATCCCAGATCACCTAGATTCCGTAGCGCCGATTGAAGAACAACATGACGTTGAGCGCCATCCGCGTGTCGCCGCCCAGCATGTCCACCAGGGCCGGACGTTGCCGGGAGGCGATGGCGGCGAAGGCGTCGGCGAAGAACTCCTTGCGGCCCAGGTCTCCCGGTTGCAGATGGAATCCCGAGACCAGCTTGGGAACGCACTGGGCATAGAGCGCGGCGAACTCCGGGGAGTCCGAGACCCAGTCTCCATAGGGTGCGTCCACGTCGTCGAGGGCGTGTCCGACCTCGTGCATCATGACGTCGGGAGTGGGCGAGGGCCGGTCACCCACCACGATCTTGCGGTCGCCGTACGCTCCGGCGCAGATGTCCCAGGTCGCCCGCCCCGAGGGCAGCGGCGCGCCGCGCAGATAGCCCATGTCGTCCAGATCGGGCACCCCTCCGATGCCGACGTAGATGCCGGCGAGACCGTCGGCCAGCTTGGCCTTCAGCCCCTCCGGCAGCCTGGCGAGGCTCTCCACGGCCCACACGACCTCGGGGGGCGGCGACTCCTGCCTGGAATCCCACTGGCGGTGCAGGATGTTCTCCAGCGGCCCGCAGTGCCGCAGGCCGTCGCCCAGGTAAGGGGTGTCCGGGGCGTTGGGCTGGGCCCTGGGCCGCTCGTCCTCCAGCTCGAAGTCCTGCCAGGTGTATTGCGGGCGGTCGACCACCGGCGCCGTGACCGTCCCGACGCGCCGCTCGGGCTCGCGGGGGACCTCGCGCGGCGCCTCTCTGACGGCACTCTCCGCGCGCTGGGACGACCCTCGCTGCCACCAGCGCCGACGATGGCGGCCCTTATCGCCCGAATGTGCCATCACACCTCCCGCGGAAGCGGCAATGAGCTCTACGGTACGACCTGGATCTTCGTCAGTCACCCGGAATCCGGTGCCAGACCGCACCCCGGCCCACAATGGCTTACAGTTCGGGCATGCCCTTGCTTGTCGGCCTGGCGCTACTCGCCTTCTGGCTCTACTGCTTGTTCGACGTCATCACCACGCCGGATGAGGAGTCGAGAAACCTGCCCAAGCTCCTCTGGGTCATCATCGTTCTGCTGTTGATACCCGTCGGCGGTCTGTTCTGGCTGCTGCTCGGCCGCCCCACCGGACCTCAGGCACCTCGCTCGCTCCTCCCCAACGACAAGCCGCCCCGTCCCGAGGCCCCGAAAGGCCCCGACGACGACCCCGACTTCCTCAAGGATCTCGACCGGCGCCTGCGCGACGAGGACTGACGACCCGTCACACGATCGCCGGAAGACCGGCCCCCAGGGGAGCCGGTCTTCCGGCGGCACTCGACCGGCGTTCGGGGACGGCCGTCAGGGAACCTCGGCGTAGGAGTGCAGTCCGCCGAGGAAGACGTTCACCCCGACGAGGTTGAACAGCAGGCAGCCGAAGGCGATGATCTGCACGATCATCGCGGCCTTGCCCTTCCATCCCGCGGTGGCCCGGGCGTGCAGGTAGGCGGCGTAGGCGATCCAGGTGATGAACGCCCAGATCTCCTTGGGGTCCCAGCCCCAGTAACGGCCCCACGCCTTGTCCGCCCAGAGCGCGCCGGCGATGACGGCGAAGGTCCAGATGGGGAAACCGATCACAATGGCCCGGTGGGCGACCCGCTCCAGGTCCTGCCGGGACGGCAGGCGGACCGCGGTGTCCTTCCTGACCATGTAGAGGATGCCGGAGACACCCGCCACGGTGAACAGGCCGCTGGCGATGATCGCCGCCGACACGTGGATCGCGACCCAGTAGGTGTCCAGCGCGGGCACCACCGGGCCCGCCTGCACGTGCAGGTACCGTACGGCGAAGCCGAGCCCGAGGGCGGCGGCGACCGTGACGAACGCTCCCAGGAAACGGACCCGGTAGCGCAGGTGCATGAACAGGAACGCGCTCACCGCCGTGAAGCACATGGCGACCACGAACTCGTACATGTTGCCCCACGGCCACCGGCCCACGGACAGGCCGCGGGTGAGGATGGACGCGAGGTGCGTGGCCCAGCCGAGCCAGGTCAGCCCGACCGCGATCGGACCCGCCCACGCCATCCAGGCGGAGGGCTCCTTCTCCGTGCGGTTTCCGCCCTCTCCGGAGGCGGCGTCCGGGACGGACGAGGCGGCGGCCGTACCGCCGCCGACCGCGGCGAGCACGGATTCGGGCTTGGACTCGGCCTGCGCCTGGGGCCGCCCGAAGGCCAGACTCAGGGCATAGCCGATCATTGCGAAGACGTAGAGCAGCACCGTCGCCAAGATGAGCTGATCGCTCAGCGTGGCGAGGCCGGCATCGACCTCAGCGGGCATCCTTCACTCCTGGGTTCAAAACGGAGACGATCTCGGCGAACTCCTCGCTGAAATCGCCGCCTTCGGTACGCGTGAGACCGCCCACCTCGATGTGCCGGTGACTGTCCTCGCGACGATCCTCGGCGGGAGGAGCGGACTCGCTTCCCTCCGCCGCCTCTTCCTGCTCCTGCCCGGTCTCCCGGGTGGCGTCCTGGATCCGTACCCACACCCTGCGGCGGCGGACGGTCAGGGTCAGCACGAGCCCGGCGACGATCAGCACCGCGGCCACGAACGCGGGTATCCGCCCCGGGTCGTGGGTGATCTGCAGGGCGATCCATTGCTTGACGCCGGTGAACTGGATGGTGCCCATGCCGTTCGGCAGGACGAGGCTCTTGCCCACGGCCAGCGGATCCGCCTTCATGACCAGCGGCTTCATCTTCTTGAGGATCTCCGGCTCGATCTCGTAGACCGACTGCGGCTGGCCGTTCTTCATGCCCAGGTCGCCGGCGAACGCGCCGTACACCTGGGCGACCGGGTTGGCGGCGCCGGGGAAGACCGACACCCATTCCGTGCCCATCGGGACGGCGGTCGGCAGGAAGGCGATCAGGAGGCCGAGCTGTTCCGGCTGGGCGTCCTGGGCCTTGATCACGCATTCCGAGGCGAAAGTGGCAGGCTGGGAGACCAGGCAGGGCACCGGCCCGTCGAAGGCGACCTGACCCTTGCCGTCGGTGATCTTAAAGGTGGGCGCGTAGCCGTGGTCGATCAGATAGGTCAGCGTGCCGTTGACGTTCAGCGGCTCGTTGACCTTGAGGGAGTAATCATGCGCGGGCTTGCCCGGGGCGTCGGTGACCTTGAGCTTCGCCCCGAAGTCCAGGGGCTGCCCGGTCCGCTCGCCCTCCGCGATGTAGGTGGCCTGGAAGTCCTCAAGGGTGAAGGAGAACGGCTCCAGCGACTCGGCGTTCACCCGCTGGCCGGGCATGTAACGGTCGTAGGCCGCGACCGTGTTGGCGAACCCCTCGCCCTCCACGACCAGCACGTTGCCGCGGTAGCCGTACAGCGCGCCGACCCCGACCGCGAGCAGCAGCCCGAGCAGGGCGATGTGGAACACCAGGTTGCCGGTCTCGCGCAGGAAGCCCTTCTCCGCCGCGACCCAGCCGGGCCCCGTGGTCACCCGGAACCGCTTCGCGCGCAACCGCGCCACCGCCTCCTCGATGGTCAGGGCGCTCTCGAACGAGGCGTGGTGGGGCAGCCGGGTCAGGTTGCGCGGCGCCGCCGGCGGCTTCTTGCGTATCTCGCGCAGGTGGACCAGGGTCCGGGGGATCACGCAACCGATCAGCGACAGGAACAGCAGCAGATAGATCGCGGCGAACCACGGCGCCCTGACCGCGTCGAACAGCCAGAACCTGTCCAGCCACTCGGCGAGCCGGGGGCTGTCGGTGAAGTACTGCGAGACCTTCGCGTCGGAGATGCCGCGCTGCGGCCAGATCGACCCGGGAATCGAGGCCAGGGCGAACAGGAACAGCAGGATCAGCGCGGTCCGCATCGAGGTGAGCGTCCGCCAGAACCAGCGCGCCCAGCCCAGGACGCCCAGCCCCGCGGGCTTCGTCTCACGCTTCTCCCCGGCCGGAGCGTCCTTCACCGCCGTGCCGGTCGCACCGGCCGGGTCGCTCGCCGGCTCGGGATTGGTTTCGCTCACCGCTCGCTCTTTCGCAGTCGGCTTGACGTGCTCCATCAGATCACCGGCTCAAATCCGCCGATCCACACCTGCATCGTCGCGACGAGTTCCTCCCAGAACCCGGTGACGAGCAGCAGGCCGACGGCGACCAGCATGACGCCGCCTGCGCGTGTGATCAGCTGCGAGTGCCGCCGCACCGCCTTGAACGTCTCCAGAACCCTGCGGTAGGCCAGTCCGGCCGCCACGAACGGCAGGCCGAGGCCGAGCGCGTAGGCGAAGGCGAGCAGCGCGCCGCGTCCGGCGCTGCCCTCGTTCATTCCGAGGGTGAGCACGACCCCGAGGGTGGGGCCGATGCAGGGGGTCCAGCCGAGACCGAAGACCAGCCCGAGCAGCGGCGCCCCGGCGAGGCCCGCGGCCGGAAGCCTGTGGATGCGGAAGTCGCGCTGCAGGCCGGGGATGACCCCCATGAAGGCCAGGCCCAGCACGATCGTGAGCGCGCCGAGCACTTTCTTGATGATGTCCGCGTTGCCGAACAGCGCCGCGCCGATCCCGCCGAAGAGCGCCCCGCCCACCACGAACACCGCGGCGAAGCCCAGGACGAACAGCACGATGCCCGTGACCATGCGCCCCCGCTTGGGGTCGGCGCTCATTCCGGTCACATACGACAGGTAGCCGGGGACCAGCGGCAGCACGCACGGCGACAGGAACGACACCAGACCCGCCGCGACCGCGATCGGCAGTGCCAGCGCGAGCGACCCGCCCGCCACCGTGCTCGCCAGATCAGCGTTCATCGGAGGTCCACCGCCGCTCCGGGTTACTTCTCATCGCCGACCTTGGTGACCGCGTCGAGGAGATCGTTGTATTTGACCGCGCCGAGGGCCCTCGCCGCGATCCGCCCCTGGCGGTCGATGATCAGCGTGGAGGGGATCGCCGCGGGAGGGACCGTTCCCTGGAAGGAGAGCGCGACCTCGCCCGGCTGGTCGAAGATGCTCTGGTAGCCGGGCTGCTGGGTGCGCTCGAAGGCGAGGGCCTCGGCCTTGCGGTCCTTGAAGTCGATGCCGAGGAACTCCACGCCGTCGGCCTTGGTCTTGGCCGCGATGTCCTTGAGCACCGGGGCCTCGGCCCGGCAGGGCGCGCACCACGACGCCCAGAAGTTCAGCACCACGACCTTGCCCTTGTGGGCGGCGAGCGTCGCGGTGCCTCCCGACAGGGTCTCCCCCTCGACCGAGGGGGCGACCTTGCGGTCGGCGGCCTCGAACAAAGTGATCTTGCCGTCGCCGGCCACGAAACGGGTGTCCCCGGTCTGCGGCTGCGATCCCTGGTTGCCCGCGCACCCGGTCACGACGAGAAGCAGCGCGGCCGCGACGGCGGCGGCGGAGTTTGCGCGCATCAGAGGCCAGAATCTCCCTGTACTACAACCGGTAGAGCTTCACTCTATCGGCGGGGTCAGGCGCCCGGCACAGTGGGGCGCTTGACGAGGGCGGCCGCGGGTTCGCTGTATCCCACGCTGATCAACCGGTCTCCCTCGAAGGAGAAACTGGTGAGGCTGGCGAGGGCGCACTGCCTGCGGCGGGGGTCGTGAGGGAGTCGCCTGCCCTCGGCCGCGAGCCGGATGACCCAGATCGGGAGCTGGTGACTGACCAGGATCGCCTCGTGGCCGCGCGCGGCGTCACGCGCGGTGTCGATCGCACCCCGCATCCGCCGGACGATGTCCGCGTACGGCTCTCCCCAGGAGGGTCGCAGAGGGTTCCACATATGTCGGTAGTGGCGCGGGTTGCGGAAGAGCGTGTCGCCGACGGGGACACCCTCGAAGATGTTCAGCGCCTCGATGAGCCTGTCGTCGACGGTGACGTCCAGGTGGAAGGTCGAGGCGAACGGGGCCGTGGTCTCCTGCGCCCGCTCGAGCGGGGAGCAGAACAGGGCGGTGACATCGCGTCCGGCGACCGACTTCGCCACCGTCTCGGCCATCTGTCGGCCGTTCTCGGACAGGTGGTATCCGGGCAGCCTGCCGTACAGGACGCTAGCGGGATTGTGCACCTCACCGTGACGCAGGAGGTGGACGACGGTGGTCTCAGCCATGGTGTTCGTCAGCCTACCCACAGGTAGAAGCGAGGGCTCGTGCAGGTGTGCCACTCCGGCCACTTCAGCCACTCCGGCCGGACGGGACGGGCCCGCGGACGATCACTCCCGCCGCTCCGCCCCCTCCGGTCACCCCCCGCCGCTCCGCCTCCTCCGATCACCGCCCGCCGTTCCGTCCCCTCCGGTCACCGCCCGGCGCCCGGAACCGCCGGGCGACGTCAACGTCCGGAGGAGGCGATCCTCAGCGCGTCGACGGCCGCGCGGATCGCCGGGCGGCGGGCCGCGTCGCTCCGCCAGAGCGCGTAGATCCTGCGGCTCGGGCGCGGCAGGATCGGGACGGCCCTCACCCCGTCGGGCATGAAGTCCCGGCCCAGCCGGGGAATGATCGCGCATCCCTGCCCGGCCGCGACGAGGGCCATCTGGGTCGAATACTCGTCCGCCATGCAGGTGATGTCCGGCTCCAGCTCGGCCGAACGCAGTGTGTAGACCAGCCAGTCCCTGCAGACCGTGCCGGGTGTGGAGCTGACCCACTGCTCGGCGGACAGCTCGGCCAGCGCGATCTCGGGCCTGCCGGCCAGCGGATGGGACGCGGGCAGGATCACGTCGGCGATGTCGTCGAAGAGTGCCGCCCTGGACAGTCCCTCGGGGATGGCCATCGGCCGGTTCATCCAGTCTTGGATCACCGCGAGGTCGAGCTCGCCCCTGGCCACCTCGCGAACCTGCCGCTCGGGCTCCCGTTCGTAGAGCTGGAGCCGGAGGTCGGGGTGGCGCTCGCGGAGGAACACCAGCGCGGCGGGCATCAGCCCCCGGGCCGCCGTGGGAAAGGCTCCGATGCTCAGCCGTCCCACGACCTCCCCGCGCAGTGCCTCGAAGTCGGCCTCCGCGGTCTCCACCAGCGCGAGGATGCGCTCGGCGTGGTCGGCGAGCAGGCCGGCCGCGTCGGTCAGCCGCACGCCGCGCCCGTTGCGCTCCAGCAGCGTCGCTCCGGTCTCCCGCTCCAGCTTGGCGAGCTGCTGGGAGACCGCGGACGGCGTCACCATGAGGGCGTCGGCCGCCGCTCCCACCGATCCGTAGACGGACACCGCGTGCAGCGCCTTGAGGCGGTTGAGATCCAACATGTAAGCGATTCTAAATGACCGAGGCCGGAAATTCTTTCTTGTGCTGAATTATCGGCACAAATAATGATTAATCAATGCGAGCCAAGCGCCTTTTCCTCGCCATCGGTCTCGCGGCCGTCCGGGGTTCCCGCGATCCCTTCCTTCCCTATTCGAGACGGAGCAAGAGAGAATGGAACGAGGGCGACAGAGATGATGCGAATGAACACACCGAGTGACGGAGACGATGTTACGGTGACCGACGTGAGCGCCGCACTCGACTACTGGCCGGCCCCGCCCCCATGGGGGTGGACCGCCGACGACCTCGATCGTCTTCCCGCCGAGGGGCCCAACGGCGAGCCCGACTTCTTCAAGCACGTCGAACTGATCGATGGAGCTCTCGTCTTCATGTCCCCCCAGAAGCGCTTCCACCAGCGCATGATCCACCACCTCACCGAGACGCTCTGCCGTCAGGCCCCAGCGCATTTGTCAGCGGTGGACCAGATGGACGTCAAACTCGGATACCGGATGCGCCCCTGCCCCGATGTGCTGGTCATCGACGCTCAGGCAGCCGACGACGACGACCGGACGTTCTACACTCCGGCCGAGGTGCACCTCGTCATCGAGGTGGTCTCACCCGAGTCCGAGGACCGCGATCGCAAGACCAAGCCGTCGCGCTACGCCGAGGCCGGCATCACCCACTTCTGGCGGGTGGAGAACAACGACGGCTCTCCCGTCGTCTACGTCTACGAGCTCGACCCCGCTACCCACGCGTACGGCCTCACCGGCATCCACCACGAGCGGCTGACCGTCCCGGTTCCCTTCCCCATCGACATCGATCTCGGCGACCTGCCCCGGTAGCGAGGACAGACCACCGAGACCAACGGACGTCGTCGACGAAAGCACGGCACCGACGAGCTGAAGATCGTCGGCGTCGTGGGACCGGCTACCCCGTCAGGAGGCCTGGGCCGCGGCCTTGGCCGCGAGGGGGAGGGCGTCGGCGATGCGAGACAGGGCGTCGTCGTCGTGGGCGGCCGACAGGAACCACGCCTCGTAGGCCGACGGCGGCAGGTAGACGCCCTGCTCCAGCATCGAGTGGAAGAACGCCCTGTGGGCGGCGGTGTTCTGCTTCTGGGCCCCGGCGAAGTCGGTGACCTGCTCCTCGGTGAAGAAGATGGAGAACAGGCTGCCCGCGCGCTGCAGGCGGTGCGGCACCCCGGCGGCGGCCAGGGCGTCCGCGGCGGCGCGGCCGATGATCAGAGCCGCGGCGTCGACCCGGTCGTAGACCCCCTCGTCACAGGCCCGCAGGGTGGCCAGGCCTGCGGCGCAGGCCAGCGGGTTACCGGAGAGGGTGCCCGCCTGGTAGACCGGGCCCTCGGGGGCGAGATGGGCCATGACGTCGGCGCGTCCGCCGAACGCGGCGGCGGGCAGGCCGCCGCCCATGACCTTGCCGAAGGTCATCAGGTCGGCGTCGACCGGGTCCATCCCGTACCAACCGGACTCCGACACCCGGAAACCGGTGAGCACCTCGTCAACGATCAGCAGGGCGCCGTGCGCGGTGCAGAGCTCGCGCAGCTTGGCGTTGAACCCGTCCAGCGGCGGGACGACGCCCATGTTGGCGGGGCAGGCCTCGGTGATCACACATGCGATCTCGGAACCGAAGGTTGCGAAGGCCTCGGTGACCGCATCGATCGAGTTGTAGGGCAGCACCAGGGTGTCGGCGGCGGAGGCGCCGGTCACGCCGGGGGTGTCGGGCAGTCCGAAGGTGACCACCCCGGATCCGGCCGCGGCCAGCAGGGCGTCCACGTGGCCGTGGTAGCAGCCCGCGAACTTGACGATCTTGGATCGGCCGGTGAACCCGCGTGCCAGCCGTACCGCGGACATGGTGGCCTCGGTGCCCGAGCTGACCAGGCGCACCTTCTCCACCGGGTCCACCCGGGCGACGATCTCCTCCGCGAGCTCGACCTCGCCGGGCGTCGCCGTGCCGAACGAGGTGCCGTCCCTCAGCGCCTCCTCCAACGCCTCGATCACGGCGGGGTGCCGGTGTCCGAGGATCATGGGGCCCCAGGAGCAGACCAGGTCCACGTAGCGGTTGCCGTCCACGTCGGTGATGTAGGGTCCCTGGCCCGAGACCACGAAGCGGGGCGTGCCGCCGACGGCGCCGAAGGCCCGGACCGGGGAGTTGACACCTCCCGGAACGATCTCACGTGCGCGGGCGAACAAGTCCTCGGAGTTCTCAGTACGGCTCACGCCCTACAGCGTAGTCACGAGGCCGACCAGCCCATTCCACGGGCAAGGATGGCGAGGTGGCCGTCACCCGAAGGAGAGCCTCGGTCCTTCGTCCCGTTCGGCGTGGACGGCCCGCTCCTCACGAGATCACGAAACATCTCGATCATGGGCCGCGACACGGAGCAGGCCCGGCTCCGGAGCTCGCCGGGCGTTCACTCGCAGGTGTCGGCGAGCCAGTCGAGGACGCGGAGCGGGTCGGGCAGCGGGCGGCCGTCCGGGGGACGCAGCCATGAACCGGGCTGACCGGTCGGCAGGGTCGAAGGCGGTGCGAGGACGTAGCTGTCGCGGCAGTGCCAGCGCAGGCCGGGCATCTCCTCGATGCTCGAAGGGCCGAAGTCGAGGGCGCAGGACCACCATTCGTCCTCGTCCTCGGAGGTGTTGCGGGTGGCCACAAAGAACAGGATCCGGTCGCCTCCCGTGGCGACCGGACCCGATACGACTCCGGCGGAGTCCATGTTCGCGAGGGCGGTGTGCCCCGCGGCGAGCGGTACGTCGAACACATCGAACACCCGGCCCGTGGGGAGGATCACATTCGCCTCGGGCTCGCGCTGCCACCAGTGGGTGAGCTGGGTGGGGTCGGTGGTGGCCTGCATCTGCCAGGCTCGCGAGAGCGGGTGGGCGCCCGGCTCGGGACAGCCGATGCGATCGCACGAGCAGGAGCGGGAACCACCCCGCAGCGGCCGTGCGCCGGGACAGCTCGCCCAGCCCAGCGCGGCATACTCCAGAACAGAATTGATCATCTGCTTCGGATGAGCATGCCGTCTACTTCGACGAACCAGCGGTACCCCCACCATTGTGTCCTCCGTCGTCCGCGCATCCCGCGTGTACCCGGATGCGAAGACATATCCACACGCTGGTTAACAAGGGACGCCAAACGCCCAGGGTTCACGTCACCTGGGACACATCCGCACCGGTTCTCGCACTCTAACGCACGGACCCCATAAGCAAACGGTAAACCCCCTGTTCTCAGCATGTGCCGCTCATCTCACCTGAGCTTCTTGGCCACCTCCGTCGCCCAGTAGGTGAGAATCAGGTCCGCTCCGGCACGGCGGATCGCGGTCAGTGATTCCATGATCACTCGATCCCGGTCGACCCAGCCGTTCGCCGCCGCGGCCTCGACCATCGCGTACTCCCCGCTGACCTGGTAGGCGGCCACCGGCACGTCCACCATGTCGCGCACCTGGCGCAGGATGTCGAGGTAGGCCAGCGCGGGCTTGACCATCACGGCGTCGGCGCCCTCGTCGAGGTCCAGCCGCACCTCGCGCAGCGCCTCGCCGACCGGTCCCGCCGCGTCCTGCTGGTAGGCGTTGCGGTCACCGAACCGGGGCGCGCACTCGGCGGCCTCGCGGAAGGGGCCGTAGAACGCCGAGGCGTACTTGGCGGAGTAGGCGAGGATCGGGATCTGCTCGAAGCCGTCGCCGTCCAGGGCGGCCCTGATCGCCGCGACCTGGCCGTCCATCATGCCGCTCGGCGCGATGACCTGCGACCCGGCCCGCGCCTGGGCCACCGCCGTGGCGGCGTAGCGCTCCAGGGTGGCGTCGTTGTCGACCTCCCCGTCCGGGGTCAGGATGCCGCAGTGCCCGTGGTCGGTGAACTCGTCCAGGCAGGTGTCGGTCATCACCACCATCGCGTCGCCCACCTCGGCGACGAGGTCGGCGACGGCGAGCTGGACGATTCCCTCCGGGTCGTCGCCGGCCGACCCCCGGCCGTCCTTCACCGCGGGGATGCCGAACAGGATCAGCCCGCCGACCCCGGCCTCGGCGGCCTCGTGGGCGGCCTTGCGCAGCGAGTCGCGGGTGTGCTGGAACACCCCGGGCATCGAGCCGATCGGGTTCGGCGCGGTGATGCCCTCCTTCACGAACATCGGCAGCACCAGCTCCGCCGGGTGCAGCCGGGTGCCGGCGACCATCCGGCGCATCGGTGACGTACGGCGGAGCCTGCGCGGTCGTGCGACAGGGAACTGTGCGGTCATGGTGTCTCCCCTTTCCCCCGGCCGGTAGGGGATTCGGGCCGGAGGACCTCGGTGTCTGTTCCGGTGCGCCGTTCGGGACGGCCACCGTCCGACGCGACGCGTCGCCCAACACGGCTCACCGTTCAGCCCGGCGAGCCGTCCAACGCGGCTCGCCTCTCGATCCGGCGAGCCGATCCATGCGGTTCGTCGTCCGCTCCGGCGAGCCGTCCAACACGATTCGCCGTTCGATCCGGCGAGCCGATCCGTGCGGCTCACCGCTCGATCCGGCGAACCGCCCGGCGCGAGCCGCCGTCCATGGCGATTCGTGACGCTCACGATGCCGTCGTGGACGCCTCGTCCGCCGTCTTGCTCTCGTCTTCGGCGACCACCACACCAAGGCTACTTGGCGCGGCGCCGGGCTCCTCGCCGGGTCTGGGAGGGCCTGCGGGGCAGATCTCCCGCCGTGACCGCGGCCTGGCGTTGCTTCGCACCATACTCGGCCAGCGCGGCGGCGAGGGCGGAAGCCGATGGTTTGTCGGACATCACATCAACGCGGAGCCCGAACTCCTCGGCCGTCTTGGCGGTCTGCGGGCCGATCACGGCGATGACCGTGACGTTGTGCGGCTTACCCGCGATGCCCACCAGGTTGCGGACGGTGCTCGACGAGGTGAACAGCACCGCGTCGAATCCGCCGCCCTTGATGGCCTCACGGGTCGGGGCGGGCGGCGGCGCGGCGCGGACGGTCCGGTAGGCGGTCACGTCGTCGCACTCCCAGCCGAGCTCGGTCAGCCCGGCCACCAGCGTCTCGGTCGCGATGTCGGCGCGTGGCAGCAGCACCCGGTTGATCGGGTCGAGCATCGAGTCGTACGGGGGCCACTCGGCCAGCAGGCCCTCCGACGACTGGTCTCCCGACGGCGTCAGGTCGGGCTTCACGCCGAACTGCACCAGTGCCCGCGCGGTGCTCTCGCCCACGGCCGCGACCTTGAGCCCGGCGAACGCGCGGGCGTCCAGGCCGTACTCCTCGAACTTCTCGCGCACGGCCTTGACCGCGTTCGCGCTGGTGAACGCCACCCACTCGTAGCGTCCCGTGACCAGGCCCTTGATCGCCCGGTCCATCTGCTGCGGGGTGCGCGGCGGCTCGACGGAGATCGTGGGGACCTCCTCGGGCACCGCACCGTAGGACCGCAACTGCTCGACCAGGCTGGCCGACTGCTCCTTGGTCCTGGGCACGAGCACCCGCCAGCCGAACAACGGCTTGGTCTCGAACCACGAGAGCCTGTCACGCATGGCGACGGCCTCGCCGACGACGATCAGCGTCGGTTCCGTCATCCCGGCGTGCTTGAGGTCGGGTCCGATCCGGCCGAGGGTCGTCACCACGGTGTACTGCTCGGTGGTGGTGCCCGCGCTGCTGATCGCCACCGGCGTCGAGTCGGGACGGCCCGCGGAGATCAGCGCCTTGCCGATCGCGACGGCCTCGGAGATGCCGTTGTAGATGACCAGGGTGCCCGCACCCGCGGCGTAGGCGGACCAGTCGTCGATCTGGGTCGCGTCCACGACCCGGAACTCCGGGACCGACACCGCCGCGGGGATGCCCGCGTAGGTGAGCACCGCCGTCGCCGGGGGCACGCCGGGCACGATTTCGAAGTCCACCTCCGCCTTGGCGCAGGCCGCGACCTCCTCGGTGATCGAGGAGAAGAACATCGGGTCACCAGGGCAGAGCCGTACGATGCTGCTGCCGCCCTTGGCCGACGTGACGATCTTCGGCGAGACGGCGCCCTCCTCCGCGACGTCCATGACCTGGACGTTCTCGCGGCAGTGACGCAGCAGCGAGCCGTACGCCTCCTGGTCGAGGATGACGACGTCCGCCCTGGAGAGCAGGTCCGCGCCACGTAATGTGAGCAGCCCCTCATCACCGGGGCCCGCGCCCACGAAGGCGACGAACCCGGATGGGCGCTCGAAAGTGGTACTTCCGGAGCTCAATGTGCTCGCTCCCCTATCAACGTGCCAGCCCCTTCGGCGATCATCTCGGCCGCGAGGTCGCGGCCGAGATCCATGGGCGCCGAACAGGTCCCGGCGGTGGACTTGCGCACCGCGCGCTTGCCGTCGATGGAGACGACAGCGGCGGTCAGAATCAATTCTTGCCCGTGATCGGCCGAGTACGCACCCACCGGAGCTGCGCATCCCGCTTCCAGGGCGTTGAGCACCGCGCGCTCGGCGGTCACCGCGGCGCGGGTCCTGGCGTCGTCGAGCACGCTCAGGACGTCGATGAGGTCGTCCCTGTCGGACCTGCACTCCACGGCCAGCGCCCCCTGACCGGGGGCGGGGAGCATCTCCTCCACCTCGAAGATCTGGGAGATCTCGGCCTCACGGCCCAGCCGCCCGAGTCCGGCGGCGGCCAGCACGACACCCTGCAGCTCGCCGGAGGCGACCTTGCCGATCCGGGTGTCGGCGTTACCCCGGATGGGGACGTAGTCCAGATCGGGACGGAGCACGCGGAGCTGGGCGACCCTGCGCGGGGAGCCCGTGCCGACCTTCGCACCGGCCGGCAGATCGGCCAGCTTCGCCGCGCTCACCAGGGCGTCCCTGGGGTCGTCGCGCGGCGGGATCGCCGCGATGACCACGCGCGGGTCCTGGACGGTGGGCAGGTCCTTCAGCGAGTGGACCGCGAAGTCGATCTCGCCTTCGATCAGCTTGTCGCGCAACGCGCTGACGAAGACGCCCGTCCCGCCGAGCTGCGTGAGGGCGGCCTTGGTCACATCGCCGAAGGTGGTGACGCCGACGAGCTCGACGGCCCGGCCTGTCAGCTCGGTGAGGCGGGCCGCGACCAGGCCCGACTGGGTCGTCGCCATGAGGCTCCGCCTCGTACCCAGCCGGAGCGAAGGAACGCTGTTCACAGGCCTGCCTCCTTCTTGCTCGGCTTGGTGTCGACCGTCTCGACGTGTCTCACCGCATTCGGCACCTTCGGATCCAGGTTGAACAGCTCACGCAGTGCTTCCGCATAATGATCGCCTGCTGGGGACTCCGCGAGCTGTTTGACACGCACAGTGGGCTCATGGAGCAATTTGTCGACTACACGCCTGACGGTCTGCGTGACCTCTTCGCGGACCCGCCCGTCGATCTCGGGAACCCGTGCGACGAACCGCCCCAGCTCCGCCTCGACCACCTGCGCCGCCTTGCTCCGCAACGCGACCACGGTCGGCGTCACGCGGGCCGCGCGCTCGGCCGACAGGTAGGCCTCGACCTCACCGGCGACGATCTCGCGCACGGCGGTGACCGCCTCGGCGCGTCCGCCGTCGTCGGTGACGGCGACGATCGCGCCGTCCTGCATCGACTCCAGGTCGACGAGGGTCACACCGGGAATCCGCCGTACGGCGGGGTCCACGTCATGCGGCAGGGCGAGATCCAGCAGGAACATCTCCCTGGGCGTCACCATGGCGGCGGTGATGACCACGTCGGCGGCGCCGGTGCAGGAGATGACCAGGTCGGCCTCGGCCAGCTCCGCCGTCAGCTCGTCGAACGCGGCGGCCCGGCCGCCGACCGTCTGCGCCAGCCGTACGGCGCGGTCGTGGGTCCGGTTGACCACCACGATGTCGGTGACGCCGGCTCGCTGCAGGGTCGCGGCCGACAGGGCGCTCATCGAGCCCGCGCCGACCACCAGGGCCCGCTTGCCCTGGATGGGACCGAGGGCGCTCTCGGCGAGGGCGAGCCCCACCCCGACGAGCGAGGCGCCCGCCCGGTCGATGCCGGTCTCGGTGTGTGAGCGCTTTCCCACCCGCAGTGACTGCTGGACGAGTTCGTTGAGCGTCGGGCCGATCGTGCCCTCTTCCTGGGCGAGCCTGAGCGCCGAGCGCACTTGGCCGAGAATCTGCCCCTCGCCCACGACCATCGAGTCAAGGCCGGAGCCGACCGAGAACAGGTGCTCGACGGCCCGGTCCTCGTAGTGCACGTAGAGATTGTTCGCGAGCTGCTCCATGGGGACACCCGAATGGATGCTGAGCAGTTGCGAGACTCCGGTCACCGCGGGGTGGAACCGGTCCACCTCGGCGTAGACCTCGACCCTGTTGCAGGTCGAGACGACCATGGCCTCGGCGACGTGGTCGTCCTGCTGAACGTCGTGGAGCAGTTTCACCAGCGCGTCACCGGAGACGGCCACCCGTTCGAGCAGGGCCACCGGGGCCGTCCGGTGGCTCAGGCCGACGACGAGGACGCTCATCGGTCCTCCCCTGTTCTCCGCGGACGAACGCGGTCTCTCATCCCTGCCGTGCCGACGACTCGGAAGCTGCGGAGGATGCGGTGTTCACCGGCTCGCTCGCCGTACTCGTTCACAAGTCCACCGCCTCGGGCCACTCTTCGGCCATCGCGGGCCCCCCAGTCATTCGATCCGTTTTGCGCTGCTCATGGAACGCAAGGATCTGCAATTCAATTGATAGGTCGACTTTACGGATATCGACGCCCTCGGGCACGGTGAGTACGACGGGGGCGAAGTTCAGGATGCTGGTGACCCCCACGGCGATGACCCGGTCGGCCACCTGCTGTGCCGCCGCCGCCGGTGTCGCGAGCACCACGATCGACACTCCCCGCCGCTTGATCACGGCTTCCAGCTCGTCGATGTGCTCCACATTCAATCCCGCTATGTGGTCGCCCACCACGTCGGGGTCGGCGTCGAGAAGCGCCGCGACCCGGAAACCGCGGGAGACGAACCCGCCGTAGTTGGCGAGCGCACGCCCGAGGTTACCCACTCCGACGATGGCGACGGCCCAGTCCTGGGTCAGGCCCAGCTCGCGGGAGATCTGGTAGACGAGGTATTCGACGTCGTAGCCGACCCCGCGGGTGCCGTAAGAACCCAGGTGGGAGAGGTCTTTGCGGAGCTTCGCCGAGTTGACGCCGGCGGCGGTGGCGAGGTCCTCGGAGCTCACGGTCGCCAGTCCTCGTTCGGCCATGCCGTTCAGCGCTCGCAGATAGAGCGGCAGCCGGGCGACGGTCGCCTCGGGTATGCCACGTTCACGCGCTTGGGACAGACGGCGAATCACGTGCCGAAGCTCCAGGGGGACAGGCGTCCGGCGCGACCCGGACGCGACGGATGACGAGGTGAGACCACTGTCATTCAGGTTAGTCCCTTTGTGAACCGATGCACAAAGTGAGTCCCCCGAAGCCGTCGGCGCCGCCCGTCGAGGCTCCGGGCCCGCGCTGATCGAGATCTCGCCCGAAATCTCGACCGACGCGCTGGTCAGACCACCGGCGACCGATGATTTCTCCGGCCCCCGCCTTACGCCGTCGGCCCGCGTCGACCGGTCCGGGGTGAGCCCGGATCGCCGGCCCGCGTCACCGGCTCACCCACGGGACTCGGCTACCGTGGCGGTCATGTCACCGCGAGATCACCGCATCACGTTGCTCGGCAAGCCCGGCTGCCATCTGTGCGACGACGCGCGGGCGGTGGTCGAGCGGGTCGCCACGGAACTTGGCGTTCCCTGGGACGAGCGCGACATCACCGCCTCCGAGGACGACCAGGCCGCATACGGGGAGATGATCCCCGTCACCCTGATCGACGGCGTCCAGCACGACTTCTGGCGCGTGGACGAGAACCGCCTGCGCGCCGCGCTCAACGCCTGAAAGCCGTCGGCAGCGGCACCACCTTGGCGGCGTTCACGTTCAGCTCGATCACGTTGGTGGCGAGCACCATGGCCTGCCGCTCCCGGACGAAGCGCTCCACGTGGGGCTGGCGCTGGTGTTCGGTGTAGGCGACCTCGTCGCGATAGAGCTCGTAGACGATGCGCTGGAGCGGCGCCGACTTCACCGAGTGGCAGGCGTAGATCAGCGTGTCGGGTTCGGCTCCGCGGACGGCCTCGACCGTCTCCTCCGCCAGCCGGTCGAACCGCTCGCCGGTGCCGTCGATCAGGGTGAACACCGTCAGCAGGCCGAAGATGGTGGGTGAGGGACGGCCCGATCCGCCCTGCTGGTCGGCGATCCCCCCCGGATACACGGCTCCGGTGGAGGGCGTGCCGCCGAATCCCTGGTCGGCGCCGTAACCGCGGGGGCCTCGCCCCTGCTCGGCGCCCTGGCCGTAGCCCCGGGAACCGGCCGGATCCTGGCCGTAGCCGGGCCGCCCGCCGAACCCCTGCTCCGCGGCGGGGTCGTAAACGGGCGCGCCGCCGAAGGCCTGGTCGGCGGGCATGGGCTGGAGGCTGCCGGACCGCCCGCCCGACGGATCGGGCATGGCGAACTCGCCGGTGGCGGGTCCCGCGGGCCTGCCGAACTCGCCGGTGCCGGGTCCGGCCGGGCCCTGGGGCCTGCCGTACTCGCCGGTGCCGGTGGGCCTGCCGAACTCGTTGACCGGGATGTTGTACTCACCGGTCGCGGGATTGGCGGACGGCATGGCGAACTGGCCGGTCGTGGGGGGACGCTGGGCGAAGTCGCCGCCGCCGGCGGGGCCGGGGGGCGGGTCGGCGAGCGGCATGCCGTACTCGCCCGCCATGAACGTCCCGGTGGCCGGGCCGCCGAACCTGTCGCCGGACGGGGGCTGCTGCTGCATGCGAGCCGCGTAGTCGATGTCCTGCTCGCCCGCGCGATACTCGGCGACCAGGTCTCCGAGACCGGAGCGGCGGGACTCCTCCGGCAGGAGGCGGCGGCCCGCGACCTGCACGTCCCGGGGCGGCTGGTCGGGGGTCTGGCGGCGGGAGACCGGGGGCCGCTTCTCCCAGTCGTCCTCGTCGTCCTCCTCGTCCTCGTCCTCATAGGGCGCGAGCGGGCGGAGAACGACGTACCAGACCGCGGCGGCGGTCACACAGAGTAAAAGTGCGGCGAACATTCCGGGCACTGTGAAACTCATGGATCCGACGAGGGCGAGCCCCGTGGGACCGAGCACCAGCAACGCGTGCATGTTGTCGGCGTCGTAGTCGTCGCCACCGCGCCAGCGCACGACCGCGAGCGCGAGACCCGCCAGCAGGACGAGCGCGACGACCACATGGACGGCCGTCAGCAGATAGGACGGCGGCAGACCCCAGTGGCGGCCGCCCGGCGGGAGGGCCTTGGTGAAATCCTTGTCCGCCAGGAGGGGGTCGACCATCATGATCACTAAGGCGATGACGGTGAAGGCGCTCCCCAGAAGCCAGGAGGCGAACCTGGCCGTGGACTTCCGTGCCAGCAGCTGAACGGCTCCGACGGCCAGCCATATGGGGGCCAGCATAGATCCGGTCAGCTGGTAAATGCGGAATGTGGCCGGCCCGAATGAGAGCAAATAGCCGACGGCGATTACCCCGAGTGACACGGAGAGCGACGCCGTCGTAACACTCCAGGCGATCAGCCATCCCTTGGGCTCGCTACGGAACCTGGTGACGAGAGCGACGGTGGCGATGGCTGCGAGCAGTGCACCGGCGAGGGCGATGACAGCGACGAGGACTTCCATGGTGTCTCCAATGCTGCCGGACATTACCCCCTAACCGGTAGCCGAACTCCCAGTCGGCTCCCCGGACCGGCCCAAAACAACCGGCCCCACACGGTATCCGGCGATTACCCCCAGTCACGACAGACCCAAGTGGATTGTGGAATTACCCGTTCATTTCTAGAGTGATCGAGCACGCCGTACCCCCTCCCCTCAGGGATACCGGATGCCAGACACGTGGCCGCTTGCCGGGCCCCTCCCCGCGACTGCCGGGGTGGCCCAGCCCGTCCGCAGCAATGAGCTCGCCGTACGCGAGGACGCCTCGGATGACCTCCGGAGGCTTGTTCTGCGTGCCAAAACCGGAGACACGGAGGCGTTTGGCACGCTCTATGACCGATACCTGAACCTGGTCTACCGCTACGTCTACTTCAGGGTCGGCTCACACCCCCTGGCCGAGGATCTCACGAGCGAGACCTTCCTCCGCGCGCTTCGCCGAATCGCCGACTTCACCTGGCAAGGACGTGATTTCGGAGCCTGGCTCGTGACCATCGCCAGGAACTTGATCACCGACCACTTCAAGTCCGGCAGGTACCGCCTTGAGGTTTCGACGGCCGAGGTGATCGACACCCCGCTCGACGGCCCGCACATCCCGGAGAACGCCGTCGTCACCGCGATGATCAGTGACCGGGTGCTCAGCGCCGTCCGCGACCTCGGTCCCGAGCAGCAGGAGTGCGTGGTCCTGCGTTTCCTTCACGGCATGTCGCTGGCGGAGACCGCGCTCATCATGGGCAAGAAGAGCGGAGCGATCAAAGCGCTGCAGTTCCGTGCCATCCGGGCGCTCGCTCGCGCCCTGCCCTCCGATCTCGGCTGAGACCGCCCCGAGCCGGGGCGACGACGGCACGGGGCGCGGATCGTGACGCGCTCACACCGGCGATCGCCCTGGATCCGGGCCGGGTACGGCTCGCCATGCCGATGGTGAGGTAGCGCGTAACCTGGCGTGCCAGGTCTCGTTAGGCAGGTGACACCTAATTGATCGTGCTCTGGGGGGCGGCAGGGAGAGTTCATGGGTAAGTGGCTGCCCGGAATCTCGCGGAGATCGCAGGCGCGCATCCAAGATCGCGTGTCGCGACTCGGTGCCCGCATGACAGGCGGTCCCCGGCTGGAGTTCCGTACCCGGCTCCGGGAGCAGCTCATGGAGATGCCCCCGGAGGAGGACTTCCCCGAGCGGCAGGTCTTCCCCTCGCGACCGAGGCCCCGTACGGGCCTGTTCTCCGGGCTGCTGTGCGCGACGCTGGCGGGCTCGATGGTCATGGCGGGGATACTGACCTACGAGTCGATGCCCGGCGACACCTTCTACCCGCTCAAACGCGCCGCCGAGAACACCCTGTTCCATCTGAGCAGCGACGACGCCGAGCGGGCCGACCGCTCCTTCGGCTACGCGGAGACCCGCGCCCAGGAGGTCGAGGAGCTGCTGGGCTCCACCCAGGGCAAGAACAGCCTGATCGGGGAGACCCTCCAGGCGATGGAGGAGACCACCCGCTCCGCCGTCACCTCCCTCACGCAGGTACGGCGCCGCGACGCGAAAAGCGCCGGAGAGCTCAAGCGCTTCGTCCAGAAGCAACGCCACCAGATCGAGGGAATGATTCCCAAAATGGACGCGGAAGATCAAAAAAAAGCCAACGGCTATCTCAGCTACATCGAGGGACTGGCCCCGCCCAATTAGCCTGTCCAAGAGGGTCTCGCGGCATAGCGCGGCGATAAGACGTCACACTCCGCTAACACGACGTATACCGCTTTCACCCACACATGCCGGTTAAGCTGAGGTGCTATGAGGCGGCTACTACGACGGCGTGACGAAGCGGAAATAGCTGGAGAGGTGGCGGCCGCGGCGGCTGTCGCAATGCCGATGGCAGAGCCCGATCCGACGACCGCCGCCTTCTTCGACGTCGACAACACCATGATGCGCGGCGCCTCCATTTATCACTTCGCCCGGGGCCTCGCCTCACGCGGCCTGTTCACCAGCAGAGATCTGCTCAAGTTCGCGCTCGGCCAGGCGGTGTTCCGGGTCCGCGGCAACGAGAACCCCCATCACATCGCCGAGGCCAGGGAGACCGCGCTGGCATTCGTGGCGGGCAGCAAGGTCGAGGAGATCGTGCGGCTCGGCGAGGAGATCTTCGACGAGGCCATGGCCGACCGGATCTGGCCCGGCACCCGCGCCCTCGCCCAGAGCCACCTGGACGCCGGGCAGCGCGTCTGGCTGGTCACCGCGACCCCGGTGGAGCTCGCCCGCGTGATCGCACAGCGCCTCGGCCTGACCGGCGCCCTCGGCACCGTGTCCGAGACCGAGAACGGTGTCTACACCGGCCGTCTGGTGGGCGACCTGCTGCACGGCCCCGCCAAGGCGGAGGCGGTCCGGGCCCTGGCCCGCAGGGAGGGCCTCGACCTGTCCCGCTGCTATGCCTACAGCGACTCGGCCAACGACCTGCCGCTGCTCTCGCTGGTCGGCCATGCCACCGCGATCAACCCCGACGCCGAGCTGCGCTACTACGCGAGAGAGCGCAACTGGAACATCCAGGACTTCCGTACCGGCCGCAGGGCCACGATGATCGCCCTGCCCATCGCCGCGAGCGCGGGGGCCATCGCCGGCGGCGTCGCCGCCGCCATCGCCCTGCGCCGCCACTACCGCGGCTGAGCCCCCCGTACAGCGCGCTCAGAAGAAGGGCGGGAAGGCGTGACCGCGCTGGAGACGGAGCTCGTCCAGTTGCTGCTGGACGACCTCGCGGACCTGGTCGGTGAGATTGAAGACCAGCATGGGATCGTCCGCCTCGGCGGGGTCGAACTGGTCGGTGCGGATGGGCTCGCCGAAGCCGATCATCCATTTGGACGGGAGCGGGACCAGGCCCAGGAGCCCGAACCAGGGAAACAGCGGGGTGACCGGCAGGTACGGCAGGCCGAGAGCCCTGGCCAGGAAGCGCAGGTCACCGATCTTGGGGTAGATCTCCTCGGCTCCCACGATGGCGCAGGGAACGATCGGGACTCCGGCCCGGATGGCCGAGGCGACGAAGCCGCCGCGGCCGAACCGCTGCAGCCTGTAGCGCTCGGAGAACGGCTTGCCGACGCCCTTGAAGCCCTCGGGGAAGACCCCGACGAGCTCGCCCTTGCGGAGCAGGCGGTCGGCGTCCTCGCGGCAGGCCAGGGTGTGGCCGGTCTTGCGTGACAGGTGGCCGAGCACCGGAAGCTTGTAGACCAGGTCGGCGCCGAGGAGCCGGATCGCGCGGCGCTCGGGGTGGTCGTCGTGCAGGGCGACCTGGAGCATGAGCCCGTCGAGCGGGACGGTGCCCGAGTGGTTGGCCACGATGAGGGCGCCCGAGTCGTCCGGCACATTGCGCATGCCGACGGTCTCGACGCGGAACCAGCGCCGGTACAGCGGGCGGATCAGCTCCAGCAGCACCTTGTCGGTGAGCTCCCGGTCGAACCCGAACTCGTCGACCTCGTACTCGCCCGCGAGGCGACGCCGCAGGAAGGCGAGGAACTCGGCCAGGCGGTCGTCGGTGACGGGTGGGAGCTCGGACGACGGATCGGGGAAGGGCTCCTGGGACGAGCGGGCCCGGGTGATCGGAATCACCTGGGCGTCCTCCGGGTGACCTGGCTCACCTGACGTCTCGGTCACTTCGCCGCCACAGCCTGGGAGAACAGGTCCGTCATGGTCGTGGGAGGCCCGCCGCCCAGGTCGCGCGCGCGGACGAAGTCCTCGAAGGCCGCGGCGGTGGAGAACTTCGGCCTCCAGCCGAGGGCCCCGGCCAGCAGGGTGGTGTCCACCACACGGCCGTGACACATCAGGCGGAGCTGCTCGGGAGAATAGTCGACGAGTCCCGCGCCCCGGGCGAGCTCGCCCATGAGACGGAACACGGGAGAGGGCACGGGCAGCGAGAGCAGGCCGGCCCTGCGGGCGCACTGCGACAGGAGCAGCACTCCGTCCCCGGACACGTTGAACGTGCCGGGATGATCCTCCGTCGCCATCCGCCGGAGCACCTCGACCGCGTCGTCCTCGTGGACGAACTGGAGCCGGGGGTCGAATCCGAACACGGTCGGCAGGAGGGTCTGGGTGAAGTAACGGGTCAGCGGAGAGTCGACGCCGGGTCCCATGAAGTTGGCGAACCTGAGCGTCGACACCGCCACATCACTCCGGCGCCTGGCGAAACCGCGGACGTAGCCCTCCACCTCGGAGGCGTCCTTGGCGTAGCCGTGGGTCGGCGGCTCGCCCGGCTCGGCGTCCTCGGTGAAGACGGCCGGGTCGTGCGAGGACGAGCCGTACACCGCGGTGGTCGAGCGCACGACGACACGGCGGACCGTCGCGGACCGCTGACAGGCACCGAGCAACTGCATGGTGCCTATGACGTTGTGCTCTTTCATGAGGGTTCTGCCGCCGCTCCGAGGGGGAGCGCTCACCAGACTCATGTGAACGACGGTGTCGATGTCGGCGGCCGCGATCACCTGGGCGATGTCGGGACCGCGTAGATCGACGCGGACGAACTCCGTCCGGCCGAGAGGTACGCCGCCATCACACGAGAGCGAGGGCGGCGGCACCGTATCTACTCCGATGACCCGGTCGATGTCCGGGTCAGCCGCGAGAACGCTCGCCACTCGGGCGCCGATGTGGCGCGAGACCCCGGTGACAAGCACGGTGTGGGTCATCGGCGCCTCGCAAGTCCGCGTTACTACTTCTTGTTACGCCGCTGGATACGGGTCTTCTTCAGAAGCTTGCGGTGCTTCTTCTTCGCCATGCGCTTACGGCGCTTCTTGATCACAGAGCCCACGGGACCCCCAGGTAGCTGGTAGCCGAGATTGCCAAACCGGTGCGCGAACACACACCGGCTCAACAGCCTACCGGCGATCCACGGTAGATCGCCCCTGGGAGACCCCGGGCACTTGAACTCACGACGTCATGACGTCGCTACCTCAGCGAAGCATGAGCCCGTCACATACCGGCCCGAACCGGGAGGAGTGGCACCCGTAAGCCACTCACCACTCCTCATCGCCTCGCGGCCGGCTCGTCGCGCTCCGGCCACTCAGCTCTATGTGTCGAGGTCCCCCTGCTTCAACCCGCCTCGATGTAGGCATCCCTGAGATAATCGTGCACCGCCTGCTCCGGCACTCGGAAGGATCGACCGACCCGGATGGCCGGCAGCTCGCCCGAATGCACGAGTCGGTACACAGTCATCTTGGACACCCTCATGACAGTGGCCACTTCTGCCACCGTCAGGAACTTCACCTCGCTGAGAGGTCTTTCGCCTGCACCCATCGGACGCCTCTTCCGCACGTGTTTCCGGGTTATCCCCACTGGTGCCATTGCTCACGCACGTGTACTGCCGTCAGCGTAAGTCGGGACTCCGAGTGCGCAAACCCCCTATTTTCTCAACCTGCGTAGCCCCATGTCAGCGAAACGGATGAAATCGCTGGCCAGCAGCCGGACCGTGCCCCTCGCATTGATCTTGGAACGGACCAACTGTCTCCTATTAGAGTCGCCCACAATCCTCAAAAAGTTGGCAAACGGTCGGCGAGCTCCGTGGAATGCAGGCGCGAAAAGCGCGTATAGGGATGACCCAATTTGTGCATCCCCCGTCTCAGAGGGCTCGCAGGACCCTCTCGACCAAGTGGTGCGTCAGGGGTTCGTAATATCTGGGCAGCACGTTGTCATCGAGCGGGACGGTCACCGCGATCTTGCCCTCCGCCTCTCCGACGAAGAGCGCGGGGTCGTTGCTGTCGGCGAACCCGACCGTGAGGATTCCCGCCTCGCCGGCCGCGCCGGCCCAGCCGTGGTCGGCGATGACCAGGTCGGGACGTTCGTCGCCGAATTCGGCGATCATGGCCCGCATCGGGGCCGGGTCGTGGGTGTGCACGAAGGCGCCGCGGTCGTCCAGCATGGCGACGTCGTCCATGTAGCGGATCTTGCGCTTGCGGCCGAAGCCGTTGCCCCAGTAGGACCAGCCCTCGGCCGTGCTCATCAGGGTGGCGCCGCGCTCCCGCACCAGCCGCGCGAGGGCCATGTGGACGGTGAGCAGCCCGGTGGGGTGCCCCGTGGCGATCAGGATCCGGGGGCTCCCGCCCCGGAGCACGCTTGCGATCGTGTCGCCCATCCGCTCGGTCGCCTCGATCGTGCGGTCGGGGTCGATGGTGTCCTGGCCCTCACGATGACCGGGGTCCGCCACCACGCCCGCGGACTTGGCCATCAGCTCCAGCACGTCCCTGTAGGACCATCTGCCGTCCGGCGTCAGCCCGAACATGTGATGCGGGTCCCGGTTGGCCAGCGACCGGTAGTGGTCCAGGTTGTTCTCCCGGCTGGTCGCCACCTCACCGGCGATGCGGGTGCGGACCAGATGCTCGCGAAGATCGTCAACGGTCGGCGGCGGCACGGCCTGTCCCGTCGCGAGCACTGACAGCCGTTGACCTCGCTCGTCGCTCATCCGCATCCCTCTGACTCGAAGCCGTTCGTGGCCGCGGCCCCACGTGTCGCGACCGGGGCGTTGATGTGCCGGTGACTTCCCTCGTTCCTCCGATTACGGGAGTGGGTCCAGCCCGTGGAGGGGGAAGACGGCGTTCCGCGTCGCCATGATGGCCCGGTCGATCTCGTCCGCTGGGTCATAACCAGCAGAGAAATCACGAAATTCCGCATGTCTGCCATCGGTCATCGTCAACGGTGCCGTCTGCCCGGTCCGCTCCTTGACAAACCGGCGCCACGCCTCGGGGGTGGCGGTGGCGGGATCGAGCGGGTGCCCCGAGACCTCGGCGATCAGGTGGGTCCACACCCGGGGCACGACCTGCACCAGCTCGTATCCTCCGCCGCCGGTGACGACCCACCGCCCGCCCGCGGTCTCGTGCGCGAGCCCGTGCAGCGCCTCGTACGCGGTGCGCTGGCCGTCCACGCTGAGCATCAGGTTGGCCAGCGGGTCCAGGGCGTGACTGTCGCAACCGTGCTGGGTGACCAGGATCTCGGGGGCGAACTCCCGCAGAAGCGGCGGTACCACCGCGTGGAAGGCCCTCAGCCAGCCGCTGTCGCCACATCCGGCGGGCAGGGCCACATTGACCGCGGTCCCCTCCGCTCCGGTCTCCTGAGGGAAACCAGTGCCGGGGAAGAGCGTGCGAGGGCTCTCGTGAAGGCTGATGGTGAGCACCCTGGGGTCGTCGTAGAACAACGACTGGACACCGTCCCCGTGATGCACGTCCACGTCCACATACGCGATCTTGGAGGCTCCCTGGGCCAGCAGCCAGGCGATCGCCGCCGCGGGGTCGTTGTAGACGCAGAACCCGCTCGCCACGGCGGCCATCGCGTGGTGCAGGCCCCCCGCGACGTTCACCGCGTGCTCGGCCTCGCCCGTCCACACGGCGCGGGCCGCCGCCAGGGAGGCCCCGGTGATCAGCGCGGACGCCTCGTGAACCCCGGTGAAGGCGGGGTTGTCGGCGGTGCCGAGCCCGTGGGCCAGGTCGGGCCGCCCCGTCGCGGAGACCCGCTTGACGGCCTCGATGTAGTCGCGCTTGTGGACGAGCGCCAGTTCGTCGTCGGTGGCGGGCGCGCACCCGCCCATCTCGACCTCGTCCAGCACGCCGAGCTCTCTGGCCAGTGCCATGGTCAGCTCGACCCGCACGGGCGCGAGCGGATGCCCGGGCCCGAAGTCGTAGGAGGTGAGCGCATCGTCCCAGATGACCCGCACGGACCGGCTCATGGATCCTCCCCGTTCGGTTGCGTGCTTCGATCTTCCCTCTTTCGGCCGACGTTACCGCACGAATTCGGGCACCGGTTTACACGGCCTTCGCGGAGGTGAAAGCCGTTTTGATCCGAGCGAAACATTCGAACTTATTTCGGTTAAAAAAGCACACTTTGTCGAAGTACGGTGTGCCGTACCGTCGGAGCATGCGCTTGAACGCCCCCCGCGCCGCATGGCGTTTTCTCAAGCGTCCCCGCGTCCAGGACGCGCTGCTCGCCGGACTGGTCCTCCTCCTGGAGGGATCGGCGATGCTCGCCGCCCACCGGGGCGACCCGCGCGACCAGATCGCCGGCGTCGCGATCGCCTCGGCCGGCTGCCTGGCCCTCCTGTGGCGGCGGAGCCGTCCCGCCACCGTCGCGGTGATCGCCCTGACCTTCGATCTCGCCGGCGTCGTCGCCGGCGTCGACGGCCCGGGTACCACGCCCGGCGTCATCGCCCTCTACAGCGCGGGCCGCCACGCCTCGAACAGGGCGGCCTGGCTTCTCGCCGTCGTCGCCTGGGGCACCTACCTGCTCGGTACGGTGCTGGTCGTCCCCCGGCCCCCCGGCAACCAGACCATCGGGGTCCTGACACCTCTCCTGTTCGTCGGGCTGGGCCAGTACATCCGCTTCCGGGGAGAGCTCAGGGACCGCGGGCGGCACGAGGCGGCCGAGAACGCGGTGCGGGCCGAGCGCCATCGCATCGCCCGCGAGCTGCACGACGTCGTGGCCCACCACATCAGCGTGATCACCGTGCTCATGGGCGCGGCCAGGACCACGGTGCCGGCCGACCCCGGCAAGGCCCAGGAGACCCTGCTCACGGCCGAGCGGACGGCGCGGGCCGCGATGGCGGAGATGCGACAGCTCCTCCACGTGCTCCGCGCCGAGGACGGCGCGGAGCCGGAGAACCAGGCGGGCATCGGGACGTCGGCGCTGCCGGAGCTCGTCGAGCAGGCCGCGCGCGCCGGGTTGCCCGCGCGGCTGGAGGTGACCGGGGACGCGGTGGCCCTGCCCTCGGCCGTGGACCACGCGATCTACCGGATCGTTCAGGAGTCCCTCACCAACACCCGCAAGCACGCGCGGGGCGCCCGCTCCAGCGTGCGGCTCGCCTACCTGCCGGACGCGGTCGAGGTGGAGGTCCTGGACGACGGGCCGGGCGCCGAGGCACCCCCGACCGGCGGGTTCGGGCTGGGCGGCATGGCCGAACGGGTGGCGTTGTCCGGCGGCGAGTTGCGGACCGGGCCCCGGCAGGAGGGCGGCTTCGGGGTGCACGCCCGGTTCCCGCTGCCCGGGGCCGCCGATCTGGGAGCAGGGGCCCAGCCGGGGGCGTGAGCCGTACCGTGCTCCCAGGGTGAGAACCCTTCGCGGGGCGGAGGAGAACCGGCCGGGGCGAGGCGAGGCTTGAATCATGATTCGAGCAACGGAACTCACGAAACGGTACGGCTCGACCGTCGCCGTGGACGATCTGTCGTTCAGCGTGGAGAGCGGCCGGGTGACCGGTTTCCTCGGGCCCAACGGCGCGGGCAAGTCGACCACCATGCGGATGGTCCTCGGACTCGACCGGCCGACGAGGGGCGCGGTCCACATCGACGGCTCGCCGTACCGCGAGCTGCGGCACCCGCTGCGCAAGGTCGGCGCGCTGCTGGACGCCAGGGCCGTCCACGGCGGGCGCACGGCCCGCGACCACCTGCTCTGCCTCGCGCGGGGGAACTCGATCCCGGCCTCACGGATCGGGGAGGTCCTGGAGCTGGTCGGCCTCACCGAGGTGGCCGGACGGCGGATCGGCGGCTTCTCCCTGGGCATGTCCCAGCGGCTCGGCATCGCCGCGGCGATGCTCGGCGACCCGGAGGTGCTCCTGTTCGACGAGCCGGTGAACGGACTGGATCCCGAGGGCATCCTGTGGATCCGCACGCTGATACGGAAACTGGCGGCGGAGGGCCGCACGGTGTTCGTCTCCAGCCACCTGATGAGCGAGATGGCCCAGACCGCCGACCACCTGATCGTGATCGGCCGGGGCAGGCTCATCGCCGACTCGGGAATGGGGGCGTTCATCGACCGCAGCTCGCAGTCCTACGTCCGGGTGGGCTCGCCGAGATCGGCCGAGCTCGCGGCGCTCCTGTCGGCGGCGGCCGCGAAGCCGTCCGGGGACTCGGCGGCGATGGTGGGGTCGCCTGCGGACCCGGCGGTGGAGTCGCACGGAGACCGTCTGCGGGTGACGGGCATGACGGCGGCGGAGATCGGCGAGGTGGCCGCGGTGGCCGGGATCGCCCTGCACGAGGTGACGCTCGTCCAGCCGACGCTGGAGGCGGCCTACATGGAACTGACCAGGGACAGCGCGCAGTACACAGCGGAAGGGACGAGGGCGTGAACGGGATACTGCTCGGCGAATGGACCAAGATACGCTCGGTGCGCTCCACGATGTGGACGCTGCTCGCCGCGGCGGTGCTGATGATCGCCGTTGGCGCGGGGTTCTCGATGATCATGACCGCGTCGTGGGACGACCTGGCACCGCAGATGGCGGCCGCCTTCGACGCCACGACGATCAGCCTGTTCGGCGCCGGCTTCGCGACCCTGGCCACGGCAGTGCTCGGCGTGCTGGTGATCAGCGGCGAGTACCGGACGGGCATGATCCGCACGACGTTCCTCGCGGTGCCGCGGCGGCCTCGCGCGCTGGCGGCCAAGGCGGCGGTTCTGGCGGTCACGGTCCTCATCGTGACGACGGGGGCGTCGCTCGTCTCCTTCCTCGCGGGCCAGGCGCTGCTGGCGCCCACCGGCTCGCAGGTGTCCCTGGGGGATCCCGGTGTGCTCCGCGCAGTCCTGGGGGCCGGGCTCTACCTGACGGCGAGCGCCCTGTTCGGGCTGGCGGTCGGCGCGCTGGTCCGGCACGCGGCGGGGGCGATCGTCGCGGTCATCAGCCTGATCTTCGTCCTGCCTCCGATGGCGTCCGCGCTGCCCGGCGACTGGGACCGGTATGTCACCGTCAACGCCGGTCAGCAGATCATGGCCACGCGGACGGCCGAGGGGGCGCTGGGACCGTGGGCCGGATTCGGGGTGTACTGCGCCTGGATCGCGGTGACGATGATCGCCGCCGCGATCCTGATGAACCGCCGCGACGCCTGAACCACCGGGCCCGGCCTCCCGGACCGCCGCTCCCCCGCCGGACCTCGCCCGTCGAGCGATCCCGCCGAGGCCCGCCGCACACGAGCCCGATCCCGCCGAGGCCCGCCGCGTACGGGCCGCACCGGCGGGGCCGGTCAGGCGGGGGCCGCCCTGCGCAGGCCCCGGACGGCCGGCAGCAGGAGCAGGGTGACGCAGCCCGCGACCGCCACGATCGAGGAGACGGTCAGCAGCTCCGGTGCCCCCACCACCCCGGCGACCGGGCCGGCGAGCACCTGACCGACCGGGACGAACAGGGTCGATCCCCCGACCTCGTAGGCGGTGACGCGGTTGAGCGCCTCCGGCGGCACATGCGTCTGGATGCTCGTGGCCCACATGACCGACCAGAACGCCCAGCCCACGCCGCCGATCACATGCGCGCCCATCAGGACCGGGAGCGGCATCGCCCCGGCGATGGACAGCGGCTCCAGCGCGAAGCCGAACAGGCCGATCGCCCCGGCCATCAGCGGCCGTCCCGGGCGGATCCGCATCGCGATCAGGCCGCCGATGACGGTACCCGCACCGGAGGCGGACATGACCAGGCCGTAGGCGGTCTCGCCGAGCTGGTCGGTGACGAGGATCGAGCCCAGCGGGAGCATCGGGCCGAACAGGGTGACGCCGAAGACCGCCCAGACCAGGATCACCGACCACATCCAGGTCCTGGACCGGAACTCCTGCCAGCCGCCGCGCAGATTGCGCCACATCGACTCCTCCGCGGGCGGGGAGGCGACCGCGGGCAGGCGCAGGAGGAGCAGGCAGACCGCGCTGGTCGCGAACCCGGCGGCGTCGATGGCGAAGACGACCCCGACGCCCGAGAAGCCGACGATGGCGCCCGCGACGCCCGGCCCGGCCAGCAGCATGATCGCCTCGGAGACGCGCAGGGTGGCGTTGGCCCTCTGCACGTCCCGGGCCACGCGCGGGACCGTGCTGGAGACCCCGGGCTGGTACATCGCGGCGGCGACGCCGTTGACCGCGGCGATGACCAGGATCTGCCAGAGCTCCGGCCTGCCGAAGATGTACAGCGCCGCGCTGATCCCCTGGCTCACCACCCGGACCGTGTCGGCGCCGATCATCATGCGGCGCGGCGTGAACTTGTCGGCGAACACCCCGCCGAACAGGATGAGCACCGCGAAGGGCGCCATCCACGCGGCCAGCGCGAGCCCCACCCCTGTCGAGCCGTACCCGAGCCCGCCCACCCCGATCGCCGTCGCGAACGGGACCATCGCGGCGCCGAGCATGGAGACGGACCGCGCGGTGAAGAACAGGGTGAAGCTCCGCGACCAGACCGCGGGCCCCGCCTGCTCCCGCTGGTCACCAGCTTGTACGGCCTGCACCACGACGACCTCGTTCCCACCGGAGTTCTGGTGGAAATGATGCCGTATGTAGGAAAGTTTCCTAATAGAGGGGGCGGTCAGCCCTCGGCGAGCTGGCGTCCGCGATCCCTGGCGGCCTCGATGGCGGCCAGGAAGGCGGCGCGGACACTGTGCCGCTCCAGCTCGGCGATGGCCGCGATGGTCGTGCCGCCGGGAGAGGTGACCGCCTCGCGGAGGATCACCGGGTGCTCACCCGAGTCGCGGAGCATGATGGCCGCCCCGACGATCGACTGGGTGACCATGTCGAGGGCGGCGGCGCGGGGCATGCCGAGCAGGATGCCCGCGTCGACCATGGCCTCGACGAGGTAGAAGAAGTAGGCGGGGCCGCTGCCCGACAGCGCGGTGGCGGCGTCCTGCTGGGACTCGGGGATGCGCAGCACCTTGCCGACCGGCCGCAGCAGGTCCTCGGTGCGCTTGAGGTGCTCCTCGGAGGCGTGGGCGCCCGCCGAGATCACGCTCATCGCCTCGTCCACCAGCACGGGGGTGTTGGACATCACCCTGACCACCGGGACGTCGCCGCCCAGGCGCGACTCGACGAAGGAGGTCGTGATGCCCGCCGCCGCCGAGATCACCAGGATGTCCGCCGGGACGTGCGCGGCGATCTCCTCCAGCAGGGAGGCCATGTCCTGCGGCTTGACCGCGAGAATGATCGTGCCGGCCTTCTCCGCGGCCTCGGCGTTGGAGACCACCCGCACGCCGTACCGCTCCTCAAGGGCCCCGGCACGCTCCGCGCGCCGGGTGGTCGCCAGCACGTCGTCAGGCTTGAACCCGGCCCGCAGCAGCCCCGACAGGAGCGCCTCGCCCATCTTGCCGGTTCCAAGAATCGCGATCATGGGAACACCTCGAAGTCAAGAGGAGGAAACTCCTCGCAGCTTATCGGCCTCGTCACCGAGGAAATCATCCTGAGAACCACGCGGGCCCTGAACCTCTCGTGGCTTCGATCCGTTGTAGGGACATGCGTATGATCGCGACCTCTCTTGTGGCCGGAAGCCTGCTGCTGACCCTGGGCTGCGGCACCGAACCCAGCACCGTGAGCACGGGCGCCGAATCCAGCGCCGTGGCCACGGGCACCGAACCCTCCCAGCCGGTGGGCCACACGGTGCCGCCCCGGACCGAGCCGACGGAAGGCACTCCCAAACCGGTCAAACCCGAGGGCCACGCCGACAATCCCCACAAGGTCAGGTGGCTCAAGGCCACGCCGTCGAAGGACGGCCGGAGCCTGCGGATCGTCTGGTGGTCCGGGGTGGAGCCCTGCACCGTGCTCGACCGGGTCACCGTGCGCGAGACCGCCACGCAGGTGACCGTCACCCTCTGGGAGGGGTCGAGCAGCAAGGCCCAGAACGTCGCCTGCATCGAGATCGCCATCCAGAAGACGACGACCGTCAAGCTCAAGCAGCCCCTGGGCAACCGCAAGATCGTCGACGGCGCCAAGCCCTGACCGGACGCCCCGCTCCTGACAGGGCCCGGCACCGGTCAGGGGCGCCGAGGGGCCGGCGAAAGGGTCCTCAGCCGTGGCGTGTCAACGGGTCGGTGGCGGCCTGCCGGCTCCTGCTGGGAAGGCTGCCGAGCTTGTTGACCTCGTTCGCCAGCCCTTCGAGAACCGCGCGCAACTGGACCTGCGTGACCTCCGCGAAGGTACGCAGGTAGGCGATGCGGCTCTCCAGTTCCTCGGCTTCGGCCGACTGGACCACACCACTGGAGCGGTAGGCGTCCACGGCCTCGACGGCCGCTTCCTCGGCTCGCTGCTGGGCCTCCTGAAGGGTCAGCTCGTACTGCTGGCGCGCCTGGCCGACGAGCCTGCGGGCGTAGTCCTCGGCCTCGGCTATCTGGGCGTCGGCGGTCTGCTGGGCTCGGGAGAGGATGTTGACCGCGTCGATGCTGACCCGAGGCTGCCCCATGCCGGGATCGGCGACGTCCGCGCCCTGGTTCTTGTACCAGTTCTTGAGACGGTCGATCTCCGCGCGCAGGTCGGCCTTCTCCTTGTCGCCGCCCGCCATCTCGTCCGCCACGCGGTACAGGAAGGACTCGACCTCCTCCTCGCTGTAGCCGCGGCGTGCGAGCTTCGCGCGAGAGAACTGCTTCTTGCGCACCTGATCCGGTGTGAGCGGACGGAAGTCGCGTGAGGAGTGGTGTTCCCACGTCATCTCGCCCATCAAGGCTCCTTACCTTCGCCAGTGGTGGACTCGTCAAAGTGGATCTGCTCGTTCGGCACGCCGGCCTCCACCAGACGCGTGACCGTGGCCCCGACCATCTCGCCGGAACCGCATACGAAGACCTCCTGCCCGCGCCAGGCCCTCAACGCGACGTCGGCCACCTGGCCACGCTCGCCCCGGTAGAGGACGTCGTGGGACACGACGGGCACCACGCTCAGCCACGGGTATTCGGTTTCGAGTTTGGTCAGCGCCTCGATGTCGTACAGCTCCCTGGACGTCCGGGCGCCCACGAAGAAGTGGACCCTGCGCGTCGGCCCCTCATAGGCCACCTGTTCCACGAGTGCCTTGAGGGGGGCGAGACCGGTGCCGCCGGCGATGAGGAGGAGGTCTCGGGGGAGGTTCGGATTCAGCGTCAGTCTGTCGCCCACCGGCGCCCCGACGCGCAGGATGTCGCCGCGTTGCACGCCGTGGACCAGTGCCGTGCTGACCGTCCCGCCGTCGACCACCCGTACGTGCAGGTCGATGGTGTTGTCCCGGCGCGGCGCGTTGGCGAAGGAGTAGAAGCGCCACAACCTCGGCCGCAGGGCGAACGAGAACGACGCCGACTGCCCGGGACGGAAGGGGTACGGGTAGTTCAACCGGGCCCGGATGACCGCGATGTCGAGCGTGAGCCGCTCGTGGCCGATGATCTCGCCCTCCCACCAGGGAGGCGAGGTGGCCGAGGCCGCGTCGGCCGCGTCGATCATGACCTTCGCGATCAGCTCGTACGCCTGCTTCCAGTCGTTCGCCAGAGCGGGAGTCCACCGGTCGCCGAGGAAGTGCTGGAGCGTGGCGAGCAACGCGTGACCGACGGCCGGATAGTGCCCGGCGACGACGGCGAACTTACGGTGGTCACGGCCGAGTTGCTGGATCAACGGGACCGCTTCGTCCACCCTGTCGACGTTGCTGACGATACGCCCCAGCGCGCTGACGAGCCGGTCGCGCTGGGCCGCCATGGACACGGGGAACATGTCCCGCGTCTCGGGATGCATCAGGAACAGGGTGGAGTAGAAGAAGAGCGGCACCTGGTCGCCGGAGCGCGCGACCAGATGCCAGCTGTCCTTCAGCGCTTGCGCGTCCACTTAGCCGGCCACCCCGGTGGGCTCCTCCACTATGGCCCCCCGCACCTGGCCCAGAGTGTGGACGACGTGCCGCACGACCTCCTCGTCGGCCCCCTGGCCCCGCAGCACCGTCACGAGGAGGTCGCCGACCTTGTCGTAGTGCTCTCCCGCGATGCCCATTCCCCTGTGCGCGTCGGCCAGTTCACGGCCTTCGTACGGCTTCGGGCCGCCGAGCACCGAACCGAGCAGGGCGACCATGTGCCGCTTGAGGCCCGGCATGTCCACATCGGCGAAATACGGCTTGAGGTCGGCGTCGTCGAGCACGGCCACGTAGAAGCGGTCGACCACTTCCCGGACGGATGACGCGCCACCTATCGACTCGTAGTACGAAGACGGGTCTGCCACGAAACCTCCTGGATATCGCACACATATGGCCGCACAATCGTCATCACGGCGATGTGTGCTTCGCGTTGACTGTTTGACTCCTCGCAGCCACCCCGCGTCACGGGCGGGCGACCGCACCCCTCACACCTACGAGAACCATCGTCTGGCGGCCTCGAAGGACGAGGAACGGTCGCGTCAACCCAGCGGAGCACCGCGCGGCGGGAACGCACTGTGCGATCTCCGCCGTCACTCTCCCTGAGGCCGGGCAGGCCATGAAATCCCCTGCGGCGCTCAAGATTGCAACATGTGGATCATTTACAACCTTCGCCCATCTAAGCATTAATCACATCGAATGTCACAAAAACAAAACTTGTATCTTTTTGCTCATTTTACCCAAAAGTTATGTTTCTTAACATTTGTGACATTCCGGAGTAAACCTCCGTATCAGACAGGTAGCACCCGATGGCGACCGCCGTTGTCACCCGAAAGATCGATAGGGATGACGACCGACGAGCTGCCCGTTTCCGGCCCTTTCGGCGCGGTGGGCGCGACCCGCGACGCCGTCGGCCCCCGGCGCTCCGGGGACCCGCGAAGGTGACGACCGTCACGCTCAAACGCCCCCCGGTCACCGCGAGATCGTCGACGGCGCCAGGCCCTGAGCGTCGGTACGGCTCCCGCGGCGTGCGGGAGCCGTACCGACGGTTTCACCGGGTCAGGGGCAGCCGCCGCCGCTCTTCGGGTGGCAGCCCGGGGGAAGCACCGGCCGCTCGTCGGTCCAGCCCACCTCGCTGACGGTCTCGCTGGCGAGCACCGTGCCCTTCGGAAATCCGTCCTCCACACGCACCGTGACGAACCGCAAACCGAGTCTCATACCGGTCAGTGGGTCCAGGACGGTCTCCTGCCTGACCGGGACCAGACGGTCGCCGAACACAAGCTGAGTCATCTCCCACAACTCGTGGCCGCGGGGATCGACGGCGAGGGCGGAGCGGCCCAGCGGATCGACGATCTCGCGGACGGACACGCCTCCGGGCAGTTCCACGTACAGCCGGAGCAGCGCCGCCCGGACGCCGGGACTGACCGGCAGCCCGAGCATCCTCGGCACGCCCCCCACGAGGAATTCCTCAAAGGTTCCCTTGAAGCCTCGCTTCACCTTCGCTGCGTAATATCCGGCCAGGCGTTTCCTCAACAGTGCCGGATCGGCCGGGAGAGCCGCCAGCTCCGCGAGGGTGAAGGAGGACACGGAGCGATCGGAGGGCCGTCCTTTGGAAGGCGCCCCGAACTGGAGGTGGCGGGGAGACGGCTCGCCGCGGGGGATGATCTGCTTCCCGCAGCCGGGGAATTTCGGTGGCATGCAGCTGTTCGGCACCTTCCAGTGCTTCGGAGAGCCCTGCTCACGCCAGATCCGCTCATCCTGCGCGGTGAGCGGCTCAAAACTCTTCTCCTGCGTCTCGTAGACGGGCAGCGCCCCGGGATCCGCCGGAATCCACTCGCTCATGTCCCCCGTGGCGGCGATCAAGTAGCGGGCGGAGGCCGTGCCCACCTGCACCGAAGTCCTGTGGAGGATCCGCGACCTCCAGTAGGCCCCGGTCTCGGCGGGTAGCCTCTCCACCCTGTCCGCGAGTTCAGAAGCAGTCGCGCGCCGCTCTTCGGCGTCGGCGACGCCGGGGCCGACACGGGGGCCGGCGCGCGGGCCAGGAGGGTCGCGGCCAGGGCGGCGGCGGTGACGACGGCGGCGGTGGCCGTGGCGGCTCCGATGATCAGCGCCCAGGTGTGGCGCGGGCGGCGCCGTACCTCGTGGGCGGCCAGACGGGCGCGGGCACGGGCGACGACCTCGGGCGCGGGCGGCGGCGCGTCCGGCAGCGAGGACGACAGCAGGGTGATCTCATCCATCGTGGGCCTCCTTCAGCGGGTTGACGTCGCCCAATGCCTTGCGGAGCTGCTTGCGCGCCCGGTTCAGACGGGACGCCACGGTCCCGTAGGGGATGCCGAGGGCGGCTGCCACCTCGGCGTGGGTGAGCTCGGCGAGGGCGACGAGCAGGACCACGTCGCGGTCGCGCTTGGCGAGACCGGCCAGCGCCCCCGCGAGCCGGCCGGTCACCTGCCCGGCGGCGACCTTGGTGGCGACGGTGCTCTCGTGGCCCTCCACGCGCTCGTCCGTCCCGGCCCGGCTGAGCGCTCTCCACCGGCGCACCTCGCTCCGGCGGTGCCTGGCCAGGATGTTGGTGGCGATGCCGTACAGCCAGGGCCGGACCCCGCCCCGGGCGGCGTCGAAGCGGTCGCGGTCGCGGAAGGCGGCGAGGAAGGTGTCGGCCGCGAGGTCGTCGGCGGCGTTGACGTCCAGGCGCCGCGCGATGTAGCGATGGATCTCGGCGAAGTGGGCGTTGAACACCCGGTCGAAATCGTCGCGTGGCGACCACTCGCCGATCTCGGGCCGCGGCCCGAGATCAGGGGGAGCGATCATTCATGTTCCTTCGTTGTAGGGGGACAGAAGGCGTATCCCGGCCGCGCCGGGGGACGTCCCTTGTTGCCCGGAAGCCGGGAATGCTTTCATCCGAATCAGGGTTGAGCCCACTAGACTCAAGTCGTTTGACAAACGTCACGCGAGACTCCAGTATGAGTCGCATCGACTCAACTTTGACTACAAGGACGTACTCATGGCACGTGCGGTAGGTATCGACCTGGGGACGACCAACTCCGTCGTCTCGATCCTCGAGGGCGGTGAGCCCACCGTCATCGCCAACGCGCAGGGCTCGCGGACCACCCCGTCTGTGGTCGCCTTTGCGAAGAACGGCGAGGTTCTCGTCGGCGAGGTCGCCAAGCGGCAGGCCGTCACCAACGTGGACCGGACGATTCGCTCGGTCAAGCGGGAGATGGGCACGAACTGGTCCGTCGAGATCGACGGCAAGAAGTTCTCCCCGCAGCAGATCAGCGCCTTCGTGCTGCAGAAGCTCAAGCAGGACGCCGAGGCCTACCTGGGCGAGAAGATCACCGACGCGGTGATCACCGTCCCGGCCTACTTCAACGACGCCCAGCGTCAGGCGACCCAGGAAGCCGGCACCATCGCCGGCCTCAACGTGCTTCGCATCATCAACGAGCCCACGGCCGCGGCGCTCGCCTACGGCCTCGACAAGGAGAAGGACGAGACCATCCTCGTCTTCGACCTCGGCGGCGGCACCTTCGACGTGTCCCTGCTCGACGTCGGCCAGGAGGACGGCCACGGCTTCGTCGAGGTCAAGGCCACCAGCGGCGACAACCACCTCGGTGGCGACGACTGGGACCAGCGTGTCGTCGACGAGCTCGCGACCCGCTTCAAGAACGCGCACGGCGTCGACCTGACCAAGGACAAGATGGCCCTGCAGCGCCTCCGTGAGGCCGCTGAGAAGGCCAAGATCGAGCTCTCCAGCCAGTCGGAGACCTCCATCAACCTGCCCTACATCACCGCCTCCGCCGAGGGCCCCCTCCACCTGGAGGAGAAGCTCACCCGCGCCGAGTTCCAGCGGATCACGGCCGACCTGCTCGAACGGTGCAAGGGCCCGTTCAACCAGGTCATCAAGGACGCCGGGATCAAGGTCTCCGACATCGCCCACGTGGTGCTCGTCGGCGGCTCGACCCGTATGCCCGCCGTCGTCGATCTCGTCAAGAACCTGACCGCCGGCCAGGAGCCCAACAAGGGCGTCAACCCGGACGAGGTCGTGGCCATCGGCGCCGCGCTCCAGGCCGGTGTGCTCAAGGGCGAGGTCAAGGACGTCCTGCTGCTCGACGTGACCCCGCTGTCGCTGGGCATCGAGACCAAGGGCGGGATCTTCACGAAGATCATCGAGCGCAACACCACGATCCCGACCAAGCGCTCCGAGGTCTTCACCACCGCCGAGGACAACCAGCCGTCGGTGCAGATCCAGGTCTACCAGGGCGAGCGCGAGATCGCGGCCTACAACAAGAAGCTGGCCACCTTCGAACTGACCGGCATCGCCCCGGCGCCGCGCGGCATCCCGCAGGTCGAGGTCACCTTCGACATCGACGCCAACGGCATCGTCAACGTCTCCGCCAAGGACCTCGGCACCGGCAAGGAGCAGACGATGACGATCACCGGCGGCTCCGCGCTGCCGAAGGACGACATCGAGCGCATGATGCGCGAGGCCGAGTCCTACGCCGAAGAGGACAAGCAGCGTCGCGAGGAGGCCGAGACGCGCAACAACGCCGACTCCCTCGTCTACCAGACCGAGAAGTTCCTCGGCGAGAACTCCGAGAAGGTTCCGGACGACGTCAAGACCGAGGTCAACGAGGCCGTCGCCGACCTGAAGAAGACCCTCGAGGGCACCGACTCGGCCGCGATCCGCGCCTCCGCGGAGAAGCTCGCCACGGTCAGCCAGAAGATGGGTTCGGCGATCTACGCCCAGGCCCAGGCGCAGGGCGCCGAGGGTCAGACCGGCACCACCGACGCCGAGACCGCGGACGGCCAGAAGGCGGACGACGATGTGGTCGAGGCCGAGATCGTGGACGACGAGCCGAAGCCCGAAGACGGCAAGAAGTGACCGCGGGAAAGTCGAGGGGAGCAAGAGCGTGAGCACGCGCGAGAACGGTTCCGAGGAGGAGCCGGTTATCCGCGACAACCGCAAGATCGACCCAGAGACGGGACAGGTGCGTCAGCCGAAGCAGGCGGGCGAGGAGACCGGGGAGCAGGCCGACCAGCCCTCCCTGGCCGACAACCTGGCCTCGATCGAGCTGGCCACCCAGCTCGCCGAGCGCACCGCGGACCTGCAGCGTCTCCAGGCGGAGTACTCCAACTACCGCAAGCGGGTGGAGCGCGACCGGGCGGCCGTCAGGGAGCAGGCGGTCGCCGGCGCCCTGGTCGAGCTGCTGCCGGTTCTCGACGACATCGGCCGGGCCCGCGACCACGGAGAGCTCACCGGCGGCTTCGCCAAGGTGAGCGAGTCCCTGGAGGCGGCCACGGGGAAACTGGGGTTGACGACCTTCGGCACCAAGGGCGAGCCCTTCGACCCGACGGTGCACGAGGCACTGATCCACAGCTACTCCCCCGATGTCACCGAGCCGACCTGCGTGGAGATCCTGCAGCCCGGTTACCGGATCGGCGAGCGTGTGCTCCGCCCCGCGCGGGTCGCGGTCGCGGAGCCCGAAGAGCCCGCCGCGGGCGACAACTGACACCCCCGTACTTGATCTCTGATAAGGAACGAAGATGAGCACCAAGGACTACCTGGAGAAGGACTACTACGCCGTCCTTGGTGTGCCCAAGACCGCCACCCCGGACGAGATCAAGAAGGCCTACCGGAAACTGGCCAGGCAGTACCATCCGGACGCCAACCCCGGAAGCTCGGGGGCCTCTGAGAGCACCGCCAAGTTCAAGGAGGTCTCCGAGGCCTACGACATCCTGTCCGACACCAAGCGCCGCAAGGAGTACGACGAGGCGCGGACGCTGTTCGGATCGGGGATCGGCGGCTACACGGGGGGCGGGGGAGCTTCCCGCGGCGGGTTCCCCTTCGACCTGGGGGACCTGTTCGGCGGCACCAACCAGCAGCAGAGCGGCACCGGAGAGCGCATCGGCGACCTCTTCGGCGGCCTCTTCAACCGGGGTGGCGGCACCGGCCGCGCCGGCGGGACGACCACCAGGGCGCGACGCGGCCAGGACGTCGAGTCCGAGGTCACGCTCTCCTTCGGCGAGGCGGTCGAGGGCGCCACGGTGTCGCTCCGCCTGACCTCCTCATCCGCGTGCACGGCGTGCGGAGGCACCGGCGCCAAGGCCGGGACCACCCCGCGGGTCTGCCCGACCTGCGAGGGCACCGGCGCGGCCAGCCGGAACCTGGGCAACTTCGCCTTCTCCGAGCCGTGCCGCGACTGCAAGGGCCGCGGCCTGCTGGTGGACGACCCGTGCCCGGTGTGCGAGGGAAGCGGACGGGGCAAGAGCACCCGCACGATCCAGGCGCGCATCCCGGCGGGGGTCGGCGACGGCCAGCGCATCAAGATCAAGGCCAAGGGCGCTCCCGGTGAGAACGGCGGCCCGGCCGGTGACCTGTACGTCCTGATCCACGTCAAGCCGCACCCGGTGTTCGGCAGGACGGGTGAGAACCTCACGGTCACCGTTCCGGTCACCTTCACCGAGGCCGCGCTCGGGGCGGAGATCAAGGTGCCGATCCTCAAGGGGATGCCGGTCACGCTGCGCATCCCCGAGGGCACCCCCAACGGCCGCACCTTCCGGGTGCGGGGCAGGGGCGTGGCCCGCAAGGACGGCACCAAGGGCGACCTGCTCGCCACGATCGAGGTTCTGGTGCCGCAACAGCTGGAGGACAAGGCGCGTGGCGCCCTGGAGGAGTTCCGCGACGCCACGGCGGGTGGTGACCCGAGGGCCGAGCTGATCCAACAGGCCAGAGGCGAGTAGCCATGGAAGCCAACTACTTCGATCTGTCGGACGACACTCCCGTCTACGTGATCTCGGTGGCCGCCCAGCTCTCCGGTCTGCACCCGCAGACCCTGCGCCAGTACGACCGTCTCGGCCTGGTCAGTCCAGGCCGGACGGCGGGTCGCGGGCGCCTCTACTCCACCCGCGACATCGTGATGCTCCGCGAGGTCCAGCGGCTCTCCCAGGAGGAGGGCATCAACCTCGCGGGCATCAAGCGGATCCTGTCGCTGGAGACCGAGGCGCTGCGCCTGCGCGACGAGAACCACCGCCTGCGCGCGGAGATGACCATGATCCGCGCCCTGATCCAGTATCAATTGCCACCCGCTTGACTCCATGAGGTCCCGGGGGGGCTTTACCTCCAAACGGAGCGAGGCACACAAGCATGGACTACAAGCTCACGCAGAAGAGCCAGGAGGCGGTCTCGTCCGCCATCCGCCGGGCCGCCGCCGAGGGCAACCCCGAGGTCGCCCCCGCCCACCTCTTCACCTCACTTCTCTCCCAGACCGGCGGCACCGCCGTCCCCCTGCTGGAGGCCGTGGGCGCCGACTGGAAGCAGTTGCGCACCGACGCCGAGAAGCGGCTCGCGGCCCTGCCCAAGGCGCAGGGCTCCACGGTCAGCGCGCCGTCGAGCTCCCGGCAACTGCTCACCGTGCTGAACACCGCGGCCCAGCGGGCCCGCCGGCTTGAGGACGACTACGTCTCGACCGAGCACCTGCTGGTCGGCCTCGCCGCCGACGGCGGCCCGATCGCCGAACTGCTCAAGGCGCAGGGGGCCACTCCCAACGCCCTGCTGGACGCCTTCGAGCAGGTGCGCGGGCACGCCAGGGTGACCACCGCGACGCCCGAGGACACCTACCAGGCGCTGGAGAAGTACGGCATCGACCTGACCGAGCGGGCCAGGGCGGGCAAGCTCGACCCCGTGATCGGGCGCGACTCGGAGATCCGGCGGGTCATCCAGGTGCTCAGCCGCAGGACCAAGAACAACCCGGTGCTCATCGGCGAGCCCGGCGTCGGCAAGACCGCCGTGGTGGAGGGGCTGGCCCAGCGGATCGTCGCGGGTGACGTGCCCTCCAGCCTGCGCGACAAGCGTCTGATCGCCCTGGACCTGGGCGCGATGGTCGCCGGCGCCAAATACCGGGGCGAGTTCGAGGAGCGCCTCAAGGCCGTGCTCAGCGAGATCAAGGAGAGCGACGGCCAGATCGTCACCTTCATCGACGAGCTGCACACCATGGTCGGCGCCGGTGCCGCCGAGGGCGCGATGGACGCGGGAAACATGCTCAAGCCCATGCTGGCCCGGGGCGAGCTGCGAATGATCGGCGCGACGACGCTCGACGAATACCGCGAGCGCATCGAGAAGGACCCCGCCCTGGAGCGGCGCTTCCAGCAGATCTACGTGGGCGAGCCCAACGTCGAGGACACCATCGCCATCCTGCGCGGCCTCAAGGGCCGCTACGAGGCGCACCACCAGGTCCAGATCGCCGACAGCGCGCTCGTGGCCGCCTCCGCCCTCTCCGACCGCTACATCACCTCCAGGTTCCTGCCGGACAAGGCGATCGACCTCATCGACGAGGCCGCCTCCCGGCTCCGCATGGAGATCGACTCCCGTCCCGTGGAGATCGACCAGCTCCAGCGGAGCGTGGACCGGATGAAGATGGAGGAGCTCGCGCTCTCCAAGGAGACCGACGAGAGCAGCGTCCAGCGACGGGAGCGGCTCCGCAGAGAGCTCGCCGACCGTCAGGAGGAGCTCAACGGCCTGGTCGGCCGCTGGGAGCGGGAGAAGGCCGGGCTCAACCGGCTCGGTGACCTCAAGAAGCAGATCGACGAGGCGCGCGGCGCCGCCGAGCGGGCACAGCGCGACGGTGACTTCGAGGCCGCCTCCCGGCTGATGTACGCCGACGTGCCCAAGCTGGAGGCCGAGCTCGCCGAGGCCAGCACGGCCGCCCAGCCCGAGAACCCGATGGTCAAGGAGGAGGTCGGCCCCGACGACATCGCCCAGGTCATCTCCTCATGGACCGGCATCCCCGCCGGCCGCCTGCTCGAAGGTGAGACCAGCAAGCTGCTCCGCATGGAGGAGGAGCTCGGCAAGCGCCTGATCGGCCAGAGGCCGGCCGTCCAGGCCGTCTCCGACGCCGTACGGCGGGCACGCGCGGGCATCTCCGACCCCGACAGGCCGACCGGAAGCTTCCTGTTCCTCGGCCCGACGGGTGTCGGCAAGACCGAACTGGCCAAGGCGCTGGCGGACTTCCTGTTCGACGACGAGCGGGCGATGGTCCGCATCGACATGAGCGAGTACGGCGAGAAGCACAGCGTCGCGCGCCTCGTGGGAGCCCCTCCCGGTTACGTGGGGTACGAGGAGGGCGGCCAGCTCACCGAGGCCGTGCGGCGCAGGCCGTACACCGTGGTGCTGCTGGACGAGGTCGAGAAGGCCCACCCCGAGGTCTTCGACGTCCTGCTCCAGGTCCTCGACGACGGGCGGCTCACCGACGGGCAGGGCAGGACCGTCGACTTCCGCAACGTGATCCTGGTCCTCACCTCCAACCTCGGCTCGCAGTTCCTCGTGGACCCGAAGCTGGACAAGGAGACCCAGCGGAAGACCGTGATGGACGCGGTGCGAAACGCCTTCAAGCCCGAGTTCCTCAACCGGCTCGACGACGTGATCCTGTTCGACGCGCTCGGCACGGAGGAGCTGTCCAGGATCGTGGACCTCCAGGTGGCGCACCTGGCCGCGCGGCTGGCCGATCGGCGGCTCACGCTGACCGTGACCCCGGCGGCGCGCGACTGGCTGGCTCTGACCGGCTACGACCCGCTGTACGGCGCACGCCCGCTGCGCCGCCTCATCCAGTCGGCGATCGGCGACAAACTGGCCAAGCAGGTGCTCGCCGGCGAGGTCCACGACGGAGACGAGGTCCTCGTCGACCTCGACGAGGCGAACGACACCCTGGCGATCGGCCCGGTAATGGCTTAACCATCGTTGGGCCAAACGGATCCCCCTTCAAAACCCCGCTGTTACGTTCGGCACTCATCCGATTACCGAAAACGAACAGGGAAACGCGCATGTCTAACGCATCACGGAACGTCAGGGGGATCCTCGCGACGGCGGCGCTCATGGCCGGCGTGAACTGGGCGGTGATCATTCCTGCGTCGGCGGAGGTCGTGCCCTGCCAGGGCCGGGACGTGGTGAGCGTGGTGGGGGCGCCGGGCTACGGGGCGGCGATCTGCGACGGGATCGGCGATTCCGGGATCACCGCGACCGGCGGCGAGATAATGATCCCCGCCGGCTACGGAGCCCCGAGGACCGTGGACCCGTTCGCCCGGGCCGCGGGCCTGCCCGGTCTCTCCTGGGCCTCCGGAACGGTCGGCTTCACCGACGCCGGGGCGATCGGCTTCACCGACGGCGGAGGCGCCGCCGGGATGGTCGGCTTCGCCGACCCCGCGGGCGCCGCCAGGGGCATCGGCTTCCAGTCTCTGCCCCTGGAACGGCGGTGGGCCGGCACCCTGTCCACCACCCCGGACCTGCCCGGCCTGCCGGGCGCGCCCGGCACCGGAGCGGACGGGTCGCCGGTCCAGGTCTCCCGGTTCCCGGGCCTTCCCGGACCGAGTGGCACGGTGTCCGGCGACATGCCGCTGCCGGAGCCGATCCCGGTGAGGGCCCGCACGGAAGAGGCGCCCGGCACGAACCCGCCCGGCGTGGACGCGAGCCCGTCCCGGACGGACCTGCCCGGAACCGGCACGGACCTTCCCGGCCCGGGCACGGACCTTCCCGGCGCGATCCGGCTGGAGGTCCCGCCCGTGCCGGAGAACCTCGTGGACGACGCCGCACCGGACGACGCCGCTCCGGTGGACGGTGCGGAGGTCGCCCCGCTGGACGGCATGGAGGACGGCACGGGGATCGCTCCGCTGGAGGACGCGGAGGAGGTCTCCCGGCCCTCGACCCTGAGCACGGTGTCCTCGGGTCTCGGACTCGGCTAGCCGGCGGGGTCGCTCGACGGAGAAGGGCCGTGATTCGGGGGGATCACGGCCCTTCTCCGTCGGCACGACCCACCGGCCACGACGCGCCTGCCCCGTCACCACGACGGATCAGGCGAGGAGCCGGCCGCGTTTCCCGACCCACCGGCGCGCCGGATCGGGCGGGGAGCCGTCCGCCGGCGTTCAGTGCGAGGCGTCCAGCAAGGCGTCGAGCTCGTCTTCGGGAAGGCCCAGATCCACCCGGATCCGGTAGCGGGTCCTGAGCAGCGCGATGTGCTCACTGCCGCCCTCCGCGGCCTCGTGGGCCCCCTCGGTGGCCCAGCGATGGGCCTCCCTCAGGTCGCCGTAGGCGACGAGGGTCTCGGCGACCGTGAGGGCGGTGGCGGGGGTGACCCCGCCGTCGGCCCGGATCGCTTCGATCACCTCCCGCGCCTCATCCGCCTGTTCGAGCTCGAAGAGGGTGTCCGCGATCCCGGCCCGGGGGTCGACACTCACCTCGCCCCCGTCGTCCACCGCCCGCTGGAAACAGTCGAGGGCGTGGGCCGGCTGTCCGGCCTGCCGCCACTCCTCCGCCGCGAGCAAGAGGATCGCCGACCGCGATACGTCACCGGTCACGTATGCCTCTACCAGGGCTTCCAGCCGCCGGGCCAGGTCTTCGTGATCGTCGGCCAGAAGTGTCTGCTCAAGCAATCGATCGAGTTGCTCACGTGTCACATGTGCCACATCGCGAGAGTACCGAGCGGCGCTCGATTTCGTCCGGACAACGGCAGGTATTGGTCACACGACCTTAGGTAAACGACTGGTCACGGTGCGCGTGTCCCTCCAGCAAAACGGGCATATGAGCCGGGACTCCTGGTAATGGAGTGACCTCGTTGGGAGGGCTGCGATGGGCATGTCCAAGCAGACGACCTTCACTCTGACACTCCTGGTGGCCGTTTCCGCGATCGTTCCGGGGTCCGCCGGATACCTGTCCGCCAGGATGGACGCCGTCGAACAGGCCCGCAGCGAGCTGCTCTCCCTGGAGAGCCGGCTCCGGCAGGAGAGGCACGAGGAGCTGGCCGAGGAGATCGAACTGGTCCGCCAGGCTCGGCGGTCCCGGGCCGCCGTACCCGCCCCCACCCCCTGCAAGGCCATGGAGAGTTCCGGACAGGAGCACGGAAGGCAACCGCACAGACCCACCGCGATCGTCCCCGGGCCGTTGGAACGCGAGACGGAGAGGCTTCTCCAGAAGAGGATCCGCGGGGACGAACTCCTTGAGGCGAGGCTCGACGAGGAGATCACCGAGGAGGTGCGCCGGTTGACCGAGCTTGAGCGCAGGCGCAAGATCCGCGAGCGCGTGGAGAGGCTCATCGCCCCCGGGCTGAGCGCCGTCACCGAGAGGATCCTGCCGTCGGAGGCCTACCGGAGAGCCCGGCAGGAGAGCCCGGCCCCCGAGTCGCCTCAGCCCGACGTCCCGGCGAACTGACGGTTCAGATATCCCCGGATCAGGCGCTTGGCCTCGGCCACGATCTCCGGATCACCCTTCGGATCGTGCCGGAAGGCCAGTTTGAGCACCGCGTCTCCCGCCTCCACGGCGACCAGGGCGGCCAGGTCGATCTTCTCGCTGTCGGCCAGGCCGTACTCCTGGAGAAGGAGGCCGCGCAGTCGTCCGGCGATCACCGTGTTGTTGTCCGACACCGCGTCGAGCAGGTTCAGGTCGACCACGTCGCCGAAGTGCAGGGATCGGAAACCCGGGACGGACCTGTGCATCTCCACGTATTCGTCGATGATCGCGTCGACCGCGTCCCACCAGCCGGCGTAGTCCTCCGACAGGAAGCGCCTCCCGATCCGGGAGACGAGCCGCTCCACCTGGCGCCGGGTCATGGCCTGGATGACGGCCCGTTTGTCGGGGAAGAACTGGTAGACCGAGCCGATCGCGACTCCGGCGCGTTCGGCGATCCGGGTGGTGGACAGCGCGTCGTAGCCGACCTCGTCCAGCAGATCGGCACACGCGTCAAGCATCCTCTCGACGCGCCGTGCGCTCCGCCTCTGGGTCGGCCGGCGCCGCAGCGGAGCTTCACCGGGCTCCTCGGCAGGCATGGTGGACACCCCACCATCTTGCCTGCCCCACCTCTCCAGGTCAGGCCTTATTCGTCAATCGCAAGATTTCTCCCGCCCCCGAGAGCCGAAAGGGATTCGGCCTAACCGGGCTCGGCCGCCAGGCCCGCGCAGTCGCGCAGCGCCTTCCAGCCGTTGACGGCCTGCTGCTTGCCGCTTCCGGTGATCGGGAGCGGCACTCCGCCCTGGATGGAGGCGGGGGTCCACTGGTCCTTGAGCACCTTGCGGCCGTTGATGGTCAGGGTGAGAACGCCGGTCCTGCCCGTCTCCGGGCCCCAGTTGTAGAAGACGAAGTTGCCCAGGCCGTAACTGACGTAGGCGTTCTTCAGGTAGCCGCTGCCGAGCAGGATGTGCGCGTGACCTCCCACGACGACGTCGGCCCCGGCCGCGATCAGCTTGGGGGCCAGGCCGAGCTGGGCGTCGTTGGGGCACTTCTGCAGCTCGGTGCCCCAGTGCAGGTGGACGATCACCGTGTCGGAGTTCTTGCGCGCCTTGCGCACCTCCTGAATCAGTCGCGGCTCGTTCTTGGCCGAGGCCAGGCCGCCCTTGCTCGCGGTCGCCGTCCAGGCGTCGATGAACTCGGCGTCCAGCACCTGGGTGGCGCCGATGATGGCGACGCGGTTGCCGTTCACCGTCGTGCGCCAGGGCCTGTACGCCTCGGCCTCGTTCCTCCCCACCCCCACGATGGGGAACTTCGAACGCTTGACGGCGGCCAGGGAGTCGGCCAGCCCGCTCTGCATGTAGTCCATGCCGTGGTTGTTGGCCATGGACGCGACGTCCACGCCGGACGCCTTCAGCGCGGTCAGCGCCGCGGCGGGGGCCCGGAAGGTGTACTGCTTGCCAGGGGCGGGGGTTCCCCCGGTGGTGATCGCGGTCTCCAGGTTGACCATCGCCAGGTCGGAGGCCTTGAGCACCTTGGCGATGGGGCCGAGCGCGGTCTTCGGGTCGGCGTTCAGCCTGGTCCTCAGCACGCCCTCGAAGTGCACGTCGCCGCCGAAGGAGATGGTGTACGGCCTGCGCGTGGGTGTGGGTTTGGGTGTGGGTTCGGTGGAGGTGGTCGGCTTCTCCGCGACGTCGGGTGCGGCCGTCGGGGTGGCGGACTCGGCCGCCGAACAGGCCACGGCGAGCATCGTGGAGAGGGTGACAGCGGTGGCCGCGACGAGGCGGCGGGCGGGATATGTGTCCATCGGTATCCGAGGATGCCATCTCACCCGCGTCATGGGGGATAACCGGCCCTATGAGATTTGACTCCGCGAGACTTGGATGATTCGTTTACTTGAATGATTCCGGTTTGGGTCGTAGCGTGGGGTCCGTGGAAGAGGAGGACCGACTTCGCCGGGCAGGTCTGCGGGTGACCGCGGCCCGACTGGCGATCATGCAGACCGTACAAGAGGGCGACCACCTGGATGTGGACGCCGTTCATCGTGGCGTGCGGGACCGGGTCGGTCAGGTCTCCCTGCAAGCCGTATATGACTCCCTGCACGCACTACACCGCGGCGGGCTGCTCCGCAGGATAGAACCCGCGGGCAGTCCCGCCCGATATGAGGCGCGGGTCGGCGACAACCACCACCATCTCGTCTGCCGAGGATGCGGAAAGGTCACCGACGTCGACTGCGCCGTCGGGCACGCCCCCTGCCTCGACCCCGTATCCGATGCCGGATATCTGGTCGATGAGGCAGATGTCATCTTCTGGGGTATGTGTCCCGACTGCCGTTCCCAAGACGCAAAAGACGCCAGATGAAGAAGAACTCCGGAGGACCGATCTATGAGCACCAGGCCGATCACCACCACCGATGCCGGAATCGCCGCCCCGAGCGACGAGCACTCCCAGTCGGTGGGACCCAACGGCCCCCTTCTCCTTCAGGACCACTACCTGATCCAGAAGATGGCCCACTTCAATCGGGAACGCGTGCCCGAGCGCGTCGTCCACGCCAAGGGCGGCGGTGCGCACGGCATCCTTCAGATCACCGAGGACGTCAGCCAGTTCACCAAGGCCGGCCTGTTCGCCAAGGGCAAGGAGACCCCGCTCTTCCTGCGCTTCTCCACCGTGGCCGGCGAGCTCGGCAGCGCCGACACCCAGCGCGACCCGCGCGGCTTCGCGATCAAGTTCTACACCGAAGAGGGCAACTACGACCTCGTCGGCAACAACACACCGATCTTCTTCATCCGCGATCCGCAGAAGTTCTCGGACTTCATCCACAGCCAGAAGCGCCGCGCGGACACCAACCTGCGTGACCACAACATGCAGTGGGACTTCTGGACGAACTCACCGGAGAGCGCCCACCAGGTCACCTTCCTGATGACCGACCGCGGCACCCCGACGTCCTGGCGCCACATGCACGGCTTCGGCTCCCACACCTTCCTGTGGTACAACGCGGCCGGCGAGAAGTTCTGGATCAAGTACCACTTCAGGACCGACCAGGGCGTCAAGAACTTCACCGACGCCGAGGCCGGCGCCGTCATCGCGCAGGACGCCGATTTCCACCTCCGCGACCTGCACACCGCGATCGCGTCCGGCGACCACCCGTCCTGGACGGTGAACGTCCAGATCATGCCGTTCGAGGACGCCGCCGACTACCGGTTCAACCCGTTCGACCTGACCAAGGTGTGGCCGCACGCCGACTACCCCGAGATCACGATCGGCAGGTTCACCCTGAACCGGAACCCGGTGAACTACTTCGCCGAGGTGGAGCAGGCCGCCTTCGAGCCCGCCAACCTGGTGCCGGGCATCGGCCCGTCACCGGACAAGATGCTCCAGGGCCGGCTGTTCTCCTATCCCGACACCCACCGCTACCGCATCGGCCCCAACTACCTGCAGCTGCCGATCAACGCACCGTTGTCGCCCGTCCACAGCTACAACAAGGACGGCCACATGACCTTCAACAACCCCGCCGACCCGGTCTACGCGCCGAACTCCATGGGCGGCCCCGTGGCCGACCCGACGCTGTTCGAAGGGGAGAACTACCAGGTGAGCGGTGAGATCATCCGCTCCGCCTACACCCTGCACAGCGAGGACGACGACTACGGTCAGCCCCGCGCCCTGTGGGAGAACGTCCTGTCCGACACCGACCGCTCCCACCTGGTGAGCAACGTCGTCGGCCACGCCTCCGCCCCGGAGGTCACGGCCGAGATGAAGAAGCGCGTCGTCGAATACTGGACCAACGTCCACAAGGACCTCGGCCAGGGCGTCGCCCAGGGCCTGGGCGTCACCGCCGGCTAGTCACATCCGCTCATGCGGCCCGCATCTCACCGGGGTGCGGGCCGTACGGCTGTCTCCAGGAACACGAAAGGGGCCTGACCCGCCATTGGGTAAGCCCCCGTCCTGGAAGGGCGGCCGCTCAGAGATCGAAGTCTCCGCCCTTCACTCCCGCGATGAACGCGGCCCATCCGGAGCCGTCGAAGATCAGCACAGGCCCGGTCCGGTCCTTGCTGTCCCTGACCGCGATGCGCCGCCCCGGAAGGCAGGCCACCTCGACACAGTTCCCGTTGACCGCACTGGCCCGGCTCTTCCACCACTCCACCCCGAATGGGTCAATATCGGACATAACTCACCCCTTCTCCCATGAGAGACCATAAGGCACCTTAAGGATGAACGGGTGACGGAAAACCTGCAAGACATTGGACGCGACAAGATAGTGCACTGTGTCTGTCACAACCTACGGCATGCGATGATTCTTGCCTGTTCCACCGGCAGGCCGTCAATCCATCCGGTGGGCGGAAACAATGAAGTCGCAACAATCCCAACGAAGCGGCCCTGGTTCTTGCTCGTGAGTGCCGGGGCCGTTTCTACTAGAGGTCGAATTCCCCGTCCTTCACCCCCCCGACGAAGGCTTTCCACTCATCGGGGGTGAAGACGAGGACCGGGCCGGACTGGTTCTTGCTGTCACGAACCCCCACCTGCCCCTCACCCAAGGGCGCCACTTCGACGCAGTTGCCGTTGATGGCACTCCGGGCGCTCTTTTTCCACATTACACCGCTGAGATTATTTGCGTTCATTGTTCTTCCCGAAAATGACAGGGCAGCGGCAGGCGGAAACCTGTCGCTACTCACTCCAGTACTTGATTGTCTTTTTGATCAGCTCCTGTGACGCCATCTCATCGAGAGCTCGTTCCACCAGGTGACCGAAGGCCAGCTCGTACGCGTAGACCAATTCCGCGTCCTCCACGAATCGCCCGCCGAGGAGAGCCTCCACGTAGACGACATCGGGAAAGTCGGGGAATTTCAGGTGCACGAACGATCCCGTGGACACCGGCGGCGGAACGTCCTGAGGAAGGATTCTCATCTCCACGTGCTCCAGCCTCGACACCTCGATCAGGTGCGCGAGCTGGTCCCGCATGACGCGGGCGTCTCCGTACTGGTTCCTCAGCACGGATTCGTGGAACACGCTCACGTGGGTCAGCGGGTCGGGCACGTGCAGCAGGGTGCGCTGCCGTTCCATCCGGATATCGATCAGCTCCTGGAGCCGGCCCGGCGGAACCTGACCGGCATGCTGATTCGCCTGGACGAGGGATCGCACATATTCCTCTGTCTGGAGAAGGCCCGGCACGATCTGGGGTTCCCAGTTCTGCATCAAGGTGGCCTCCGCCTCCATCCCCATGAGCGTGATGTATTCATCGGGGATGGAATTGCGATACCGCTCCCACCAACCCTTTCGGGACGCGTCGCGCCTCAGCGCGACCAGAACGTCCTGAAGGGCTTCGTCGACCTTGTAAAGCCTGATGAGCGCCTCGACGTCGGCCGGACCGGCCAGCGTCTTGGCGTTCTCGATGCGGCTGACCTTGGCGGTCGACCACTCCAGGCGCTCGGCCACCTCGTCGCCCGTCATGTTCAGGTTCTCGCGGAGCCGACGCAGCTCCATGCCCAGCCGTCGCCGGCGAAGCGCGGGGCTGCCACGTTCGGACATCGCGACCTCCTCACCATGACGCACAGGCGCACCTCATGGCCTCAACAGGAACAATCCGAATGGTAATGCAAATTGCATAGATCGTTGCAGTGCATATGCGAAAGTTTATTGCTTTTTTCCTTACGCCAAGCCTTGCAGGGAAATCTCTGCTGAGCGACTATCGGAACAGGAAGGTTCCCAGAAGATCGGGGAAGCCACCGGTGATCATCCGGCGGAGTTTCTTCAGGAGACCTCAGCGGGCCACGCGCGGGAGTCCGGGTGGTGCGCGACCTGATCGGCAACGGCGCCGGCTCACATGTCGGAGTCATGCGGGGAGGCCACCAGGGGGAGCAGGAAAAACCGGACGGCGACAGCCCAGTGTCGCGCACGCACCAGAAAGGCGCCGACGAGGCGCCACAGAAAAACCGGGTCGGCGGCCACCGACCCGGTTGGCACAAGAACTCCGCGTCAAAGCCACGAAGGGAGTTTCCTATGTCCTTCCACGGTACCAAGGGACTCTGCGGAATCAAGACCCTCATCCTCGACCTCCTCGACCTCTCCGATCGAGAGCTCTGCATGGACCAGGACGAGTGGGCCTACAAGCTCGGCTGGACCGTGACCCGGATCGGGTTCGGGGCCCGGCGCTACCGCGACCCCCGCTTCGACCTCCTCAAGGCCGAGCGCGCCGCCGCTTCCGCCCTCGCTCTCGCGCCCACTCCCGACGAGGGGGTGAGCGGCGGTGTCCCAGCGTAATCTCCGCAACAACCGCTACGACCGGGCGGGCGAGCGGCCGTACCGCCGGGCGAACCCTCTGGTCCGGCTGTGGCGCTGGCGGACGGAGATCGCCCTGCTGGCCGCCGCCGTCACCGTCGTGGCCGTGGTCGTCCACTCCCTGGGGGAGGGCCGCTGGTGGCCGTCCTTGATACTGGCCGGCACCATCGGTGTCCCGGCGGCCTCCCGCCTCGGACGAAACTGGATGATCGCGCACCTGTGGTGCCTGGTCTCCCGGCACCGCGTCCAGAGGACCTGCGTGGAAAGCGGCATACACACCCGCACGGGCCGGCTCCCGCTGATCTTGTGGATCACTCCGACGAACGCCGGGGAGAAGGCCCTCGTCCTCACCCGGGCCGGAACCTGCGCCGAGGACTTCGAGGCCTTCTCCGGGGAGCTCGCGTCGGCCTGCTACGCCCGGCGGGTGAACGTCGCACGGCACCGGAAGTGGGCCCACCTGATCACCATCGAGATCATCCGCAGGGAGCCGGCCCCCGGCCTCTTCCCGGTACTCGACCGGATCTACGGGCAGGCGAACTGGGTGCCCGTGCGCTCCGGCCGGGACCATGAGGAGGTACCCGATATCCGCTCCGTCACGACGACGTTCCCGGTGGCCGCATGACCCCCCGCGAACCCCTCACGACCCTCCATGCACGGCCCGCTTGATCACCGCGAACCCCTCACGACCCCCACGACCGCTGCGAACCACGCGGGCGGCCTTCGCCCCCTGATCGCGTGACCCTCACCCGCGCCATGCGCCCGGCCGTGGTCTCCCCGCTCGGCGTGAAGCGGACCAGGAGTTCACGCGACCCCTTCCGAGGCCCTGAAGCGTGCGCTCCGGGGCTTCGGGAGGGACCGGATCGCGGCCACGACGCGTCCAGGCGTCACCCGCGCCCCATCCCAGGCCGTCCGAGACCGCCCGAGGCCGCCCGCACGACGTGGAACCGTTCGCCGGCGGAGCACCCGACGCGCGCCGACAGCGCTCCGGAAGCACCCCGACAAGGCGATTCGGCGATCGGCGTCCCCTCCGGAAACGCCGTGTTCAACGGGTCACCGTCACACTTGGTCGCGCATGATCCCATGGTCGCTCGGAAAAGGGGGATCGACGCGCATTAGGCTTGCGCAGGTGACCACCCCTCCAGCACAGGACCGTCTGCACGCTCAGCTCGCCTTCGCCATGGAGATCGACAAGCTCAGACGCATCGTCCGCCGCAACACCCTCATGGACGGGTCGCGGCGCGAGAACGACGCCGAGCACTCGTGGTACGTGGGCATGCTGGCGATGGTCTTGGCCGAGCATGCCCCTCCAGGCACCGACCTGGACAGAGTCGTCGCGATGCTGCTCGTCCACGACATCGTCGAGATCGACGCCGGAGACACGTTCATCTACGACGCCCCCGCCGTCGAGGCCCAGCTCGGCATCGAGCGCAAGGCCGCCGACCGGATCTTCGGACTGCTTCCCGAGGACCAGGCGAAGCGGCTGCGCGCGCTCTGGGACGAGTTCGAAGAGCGCAAGACTCCCGAAGCCCGGTTCGCCAAGGCCCTCGACCGGATCGCGCCGATCATGGCCAACCATCACAACGAAGGCGGCACCTGGTCGCTCTACAAGGTGACAGCCGACCAGGTGCTTGAGAAGGTGAAAATCATCGAGGAGGGATCGGCGACCCTGGGCGCCTACGCCACCGAGATCATTGCTCTCTCCGTCAGCCGGGGGCATTTGGCGCGTGCATAATGCCGTTCCCGGGTAGGTCCCTATGGGCTAAGAAGGGGGCAAATATGAAGGAAACAGTCAAAACAGGACGCCGGACCTTCAGAGATCTGGTGCCTCCGGTCGACCTCACCGACCGCATCGAGCGGTCGACCAGGGCCGACAAGCCGATCCGGATACTGGCCAAAGCCGTGCGACGGCGGATCCGCCCGGGCCGGTTGCGCGACCTGCTGCACGGGGTGCCTCTCGGCAAACCCCTCCATCCACCGCTCGCCAACGCCAGCCTGGGCTTCTGGATGGCGACGGCGGTGCTCGACGTGACCCACTCCGATCCGCGGGCGGCGCGGATGGTGCTCGCCGCCGGGATCGCCGGCGCGATGCCCGCCGCCGCGGCGGGAGTCACCGACTGGTCGGTACTTCACAGAGAGCAGCAGCGGGTCGGGTTCGTACACGCGATCTCCAACCTGGCCGCCCTCGGGCTCTACACCGGCTCGCTGGCGCTCCGGCTCGCCGGGCGCGAACGGGACGGACGGACGTTGTCGTTCGCCGGGCTGGCCGCCGCCGGCATCGGGGGCTACCTCGGCGGCCACCTGGCCTACCGGCAGGCCGCCGGGGCCAACCACGCCGAGTCGGTCACCCACCTGGTCCCGCTGGGCTGGCATGACCTGTGCGATATCACCGACCTTCCCGACGGACGCCCCGTGTCCAGGCGGCTGGGCTACATCGACCTGTTCGTCCTACGGGTCGGCGGCGGGGTCACCGTGCTCGCCGATGGTTGCTCCCACCTGGCCGGGCCCCTTCACCAGGGGAAGCTGGTCTCTGAAGAGGGCACCACCTGCGTGGTGTGCCCGTGGCACGGGAGCACCTTCCGGCTGTCCGACGGAGCCGTCGTCCACGGCCCCGCCACGGCCCCGCAGCCGTCCTTCGAGACCCGGATCCGCCGTGACGGCATCCTTCAGGTCCGTCCCACCCAGGTCTGACCCGCACGTGCCGCCCAGGTCCGGCCCACATGTGACGGCACCCGGGCGGGATGGACGATCTCCATTCCACCCGGGTCCGATCCGCGCGATGAGACCCGACGGGACGGACGGGGTCCATCCCGGCCGTGCCCGGCCGGCGCGCGACGGAACCCGGGCCCGGTGAACGGTCGCCGCCCCACCCGGACGTCGAGCCGGATGGGATGGACGATCAGTCGGGCTTGCCGTCAGCCGGGTGTTCGACCAGGGCGAGGACCCTGCTGGACATGAACCTGGCGGTGCGCACGGCCGTACCCGTTCGGGTGACCTCGCTCACCTCCACCACACCACCGCGGAGATTGGTCACCTCGACCCGGCGGCCGGCTCTGGTTGCGGCGACTTCATAGGTGCGTGAGCTGTCCCCTGCGTCAATGACAATCTCTACCTTGTCACCCTTCATGGGTGCTATATACCCAAAAAACCTGCAGGTTTATCCGTACACCAGTTTGATTATCGCCAGGATTCCGATGAAGACGACGACTGCCCGGAGGACCGGTGCGGGGAGCTTTCTGCCGACTCTCGCGCCGATGAAGGCGCCGATCGTGGTACCCGCCGCGATCAGTGCCACCGCGTGCCAGTCCACCTCGGCGACCATGATGAACAGGGTCGCGGCGGTGGCGTTGACCAGCAGGGTGAGCACGTTCTTGGCGGCGTTGACCCGCTGCAGGTCGCTGTCGAGGAAGGTTCCGAGCAGCCCGATGAGCAGCACTCCCTGGGCCGCGGCGAAGTAGCCGCCGTAGGTCCCGGCGGCGAGGACGCCCAGCCACAGCCACGGCCCGCCGTGCGGATGAGGGTTCTCCCGCCGGCCGTTCATCCACTTGCTGAGCTTGGGCTGGAGCACCACCAGCACGCACGCCAGACCGACCAGGACCGGAACGATCATTTCGAAGGCCTCGGCGGGGAGGAAGAGCAGGAGCACGCCCCCCATGGAGGAGCCCAGAACCGACGCGATCCCCAGCCGGATCAGCCGGGCACGCTGCCCCTTGAGTTCGGCGCGGTAGCCGAGCACCCCGGTCAGCGAGCCGGGCACCAGCCCGATGTTGTTGGAGACGGTGGCGATGACCGGCGGTATTCCCAGGGCGACCAGCGTAGGAAACGTGATCAGCGATCCCGAGCCGACGACCGCGTTGATACCGCCCGCCCCGATTCCGGCCACGAAGATCGCAACCGCGTCCAACGGCGTCATGACGCCTCCCCCTCAAACTTGTCCGGCTCGCGCCCGTGAACGGTGCACGGCACTCACCGGATGCTAGGGGAGGGCCCCGCCTACCCGGAGGCGGGGGTGTCTTTACCTCCGAGCAGGCTCTCCAGGCTTTCCATCACCCTGCCCATGTCAGATGGCATGATCCACACCTTGTTGGCGTCGCCCTTGGCGATCTCGGGGAGCGTCCGCAGGTACTGGTAGGCGAGGAACTCCCGATCCGGCTTGCCCTCGTGGATCGCACGGCAGAGCATGCCGATCGCGTCGGCCTCGCCCTTCGCCCGCACCGCCCTTGCCTCGGCGTCGGCCTGGGCCCTGAGCACCACGGCCTCGGCCTCACCGCGGGCTCTGAGCACCGCGGCGTGCTTCTGACCCTCCGCGGTGAGGATGGCCGCCTGCTTGTGCCCCTCGGCCGCGAGCACCGCCGCCCGCTTGTCGCGTTCGGCGCGCATCTGCTTCTCCATCGACTCCTGGATCGAGGCGGGCACGTCGACCGCCTTGAGCTCGACCCGGTTGACCTGGATGCCCCATTTTCCGGTGGCGTGGTCCAGCGCCCCGCGCAACTCGGTGTTGATCCTCTCGCGGGAGGTCAGCGTGCGTTCGAGATCCATGCCGCCGACCGCGTTACGCAGCGTGGTCACGGTGAGCTGCTCGACGGCGACCAGGAAGTTGGCGACCTCGTAGGTCGCCGCCCGGGGATCGACGACCTGAAAGTACATGACGGCGTCGATGGAAATGACGAGATTGTCCGAGGTGCTCACCGGTTGCGGCGGAAAGGAGACGACCTGCTCGCGCAGATCTATCGTTTTCTTCATCCGGTCGACGAATGGAACCACCAGATTCAGCCCGGGTCTGAGCGCCCGGTGATAACGCCCGAACCGCTCCACGATCCCCGCGGTGGCCTGCGGAACGATACGGACCGACCTCATAAGGGCAAGCCCTGCCATTACCGCGACGACGAGTGCAGCGACCAGCGATTCCATGAGCCACTCCGGACGGTCGAGTCACCTGGGTCTCTCGTACCGGAAGGATATTTGGTTTTACCTTTGACGGCTTTCGAATGTCGCATTGCGTTCTCGGAGAAGGACCTAAAACTCCGATAAGGCCCCTATAATTCCAAGAAAATCCCAGAGTTCAGGGAAAGTCCCAGAACTCCGAGAAAATCCCGGCGAAAACCTTAGAAATGATGCGCCCGTGCGTACCAGCGGCCGTCGCCCCCGCGCTCCAGGCTGAGCGGGACGCTGAAAGTCCGTGACAGGTTCTCGGCGGTCATCACCTGATCGATCGGGCCCTGGGCCACCACCGATCCGTGCCGGAGCAGCAGCGCGTGGGTGAAGCCGCTGGGCACCTCCTCCACGTGGTGGGTGACCAGCACCATCGTCGGCGCCTTCGGATCGTGCGCGAACGTCGCCAGGCGGCGGACCAGATCCTCCCGGCCGCCGAGGTCCAGCCCGGCGGCGGGCTCGTCCAGCAGCAGCAGCTCGGGGTCCGGCATCAGCGCACGGGCGATCTGGACCCGCTTGCGCTCACCCTCCGACAGCGTGTTGAACCGGCGCCGGATCAGATGGGCGCAGCCGAGCTGATCGATGAGCTCGACGGCGCGGGTCACGTCGTTGGAGTCGTACTCCTCCGTCCAGCGGCCGATGATCGCGTAGGAGGCCGTGAGCACCAGGTCGATGACCTTCTCCTCCGGCGGCACCTTCTCGGCCAGCGCCGCGCTCGCAAGTCCGATGCGGGGCCTCAACTCGAAAACGTCACTCTGGCCGAGCCGCTCGCCCAAGATCTCGACAATGCCCTCGGTGGGGAACAGCATCGCCCCCACCACCTGCAGCAACGTCGTCTTGCCCGCGCCGTTGGGACCGATGACGACCCACCGCTCGTCCTCGTGAACGGTCCAGTCGATGTCCCGCAGCAGGGCTGCCCCGTCCCTGCGGACGGTGACGTCCTGTAGCCGAAGCACCTGACCGCCCATCCCTTTACGCCTCCTCATGAATCGCCTGGAACAAAACCTATTGCAGGACAAGCGCATATCGTGGATCGGTGCATCCTGATTCACCGATCTCGGCCACCTTGGTCTGCTGGGGCAACGCCTGGCTCACCGGGCAGGCCGGCCTCGACGAGGCCGTCGACCGCGTGGAGCGGCAGGCCGGCCCCCAGCTCGTCGCCGGAGACTCCGGCGACCTCCCTCTCCGCGGATTCCTCGCCGACCTACGTCTTGAGGGCCTGCGGTCACTGCGACTGGCTCTTCCCGTCGCGGGCGACCCACTCGGGCTCACCGGACCACCCCCCTTCAACTCCGCGGCCATCGAGGCGGGACAGGCTGTGATAGCCGTGCTCGCCGGTAGATGTCTTGGTCTCATCCCCGTGACGGACCGCCGCGGGTCATCGTACGCCGGGGTGCGATGGAGCGTGCTGGAGGCCCGTACCACCGCCCCGGATCTCCCCTCGCTGGCCGAGGCCGAGCGTGAGCTGACCCTCGCGATGAGCGCCGCCACCGACGCCCTGCTCAGCGTGGAGGGCCCGGCTCAGGGCCACCGCCGGGTGAAAATCGTCAGCGACGGCCTGGCCCCCGGCTACCCGGCCCGTGCCCACCGGGTCGCCGCTCTCGCCGCCCGGCTCGACGCGGTGCTCCGCGTCGCCGACGACCGGGGGCTCACCTCGGGTCAGATCGCCGTCCGCGACCACGCCCTGCGCGACCTCGACCGCGCGGTACGGCGTGCGCTGGTGGCCGCCCATCACGCGATCACCGAATTCGTCTAGGTCAGTCCAGGCCGTGTCTCACGGCGTAGAGGGCGGCCTGGGTCCTGTCCTGGACCCCCAGTTTCATCAGCACGTTGGAGACGTGGGTCTTCACCGTCTTCTCCGCCACGGTGAGCTCCCTGGCGATCTCGCGGTTGGACCGCCCGGCGGCGATCAGCGTGAGCACCTCTCGCTCCCGGTCGGTCAGCGGCGTCACGCGCCCGGCCGCCGGCGCCGCGGTACCGGGTCCCGGCAGCCCCGGCGGCTCCGACAGCATCGCCTCGGCGGCCTCGGGCGCCAGCAGGACCTGGCCTCCGTGAACCGCGCGAATGGACTGGACGAGCGCGGCGGGATCGACGTCCTTGTAGAGGAAACCGGCGGCCCCGGCCCGCATCGCCGGAGCCACGTCCTCCCTGTCGCTGACCGAGGTCAGCACCAGCACCCGCGGGAACGGCCCTCGCTCCCCCAGTCTGATCAGCGTGCCGAGACCGTCGAGGACCGGCATCTTCAGATCGAGCAGCAGCACGTCCGGGACGAGGGACTCCACCAGGGCGACCGCCTCGGCGCCGTCCGCGGCCTCTCCCACCACGTCGAGGTCGTCCTGAAGGTCCAGGAAGGTGCGCAGACCCTGCCGGACGACCGGGTGGTCGTCGGCGATCAGCACACGGATCACAGGGGTCACGCGGGCACCTCCATCCTGACCAGTGTCCCGTGGCCGGGCTCCGATCTCACCCGCACGGCCCCGCCCAGCGCCTGAGCCCTGTCTCCCATCGACGCGATGCCCAGCCCTCGCCCCGTGGCGGCCTCCACGTCGAACCCCGCCCCGTCGTCACGAATCTCCAGGACCACGCGCCCGCCCTCGCAGCCCAGCCGTACGCTGACGGTGCCCGCCGCCGAGTGCCGGGAGGCGTTGTGCAGAGCCTCCTGGGCCACCCGGAGGACGGCCACCTCGGTCGTCGGTTCGAGCGCGCACACCGAGCTCTCCTCGAAGGTGAACGAGGCCGGGTGGAGCCGGTCCAGCAGGCGCACGTGCTTGCGGAGCGTCTCGGCCAGGCCGTGCCGGTCGAGCTCGGCCGGGCGGAGCTCGACGATCACCGCGCGGAGCTCGGCCAGGGCCTCCCCCGCCAGCCGTTCGACCCGATCGAGCTCCCGCAGCGCCCGGTCGGGGTCGCGAACCACCAGCGAGGCCGCGGCCTGGGCGGTGAGCCGGAGCGAGAACAGCTTCTGGGTCACCGCGTCGTGCAGTTCCCTGGCCATCCGGGTGCGCTCCTCCACCAGCGCCAGCTCCCGGCCGCGCTCGTAGAGGCGGGCGTTGGTGAGCGCGATCGCGGCGTGCGCGGCGAACATGGTGAGCAGTCGCTGGTCGGCCTCGGTGAAGCCCCCCGGGCTCCGCTTGTTGGACAGGAAGATGATCCCGAGCACCTGGTCGCCGTCGAGGATCGGCACCCCGATGAAATCCTTGAGAACCGGATGAGCTCGCGGCCAGTACTCGAACCGGGGATCCCTGCGGATGTCGGGCAGCCTGACCGGTGCGCCCTCGCGCAGCATCGCGCCCAGCATGCCGTGCTGGCGGGGCGTGGGCCCGATGGCGTCCCACTCCTCGTCGGAGATGCCCTCGGCGACGAACTCAGCGAACGCCCCCTCGTCGTCGGGCACGCCGAGCGCGGCGTAGCGGGCGTCCAGCAGCTGCTGGGCCGACCGCACGATGACCTGGAGCACCTCCCTGACCGACAGGTGCCTGGTCACGGCGAGCACGGCGGAACTCACCGCGTGCAGGACCGCCTCCCGGTCTTCGTTCATGAAAAAACTCTAGGCCCCCGTGCTCGCGAGCGCGTTCGGCCGTAGGTCCTAGGTCCATGAGCCCAGGGACGGCCCGGTCCTGAGCCCGATGTGCCGGGGGCGCGCGATTCCTACCGTCGAGACATGACCCGTCAAGACACGACGAAGACCGCACTCATCACCGGAGCCTCCCGCGGCCTCGGCCTGGCGCTCGCCCGTTCCCTGGCCGCCGACGGCTGGCGGCTCATCCTCACCGCGCGGGGCGCGGACGCCCTCAAGCCCGTCGCGGACGAGCTCGGCGCCCTCGCCCTCGTCGGGGACGTCGCCGATCCGGGCCACCGGGACCGGCTGGCGCACGCCGTACACGATCAGGGTGGGCTGGACCTGCTCGTCAACAACGCGTCCGGGTTGGGCGCGGTCCCGCTGCCGCCCCTGTCCCGCTATCCGATCGACACCCTCGAAGACCTGTTCAGGTCCAACGTGCTGGCCCCGCTGGCGCTGATCCAGACGACCCTGCGGGGGCTCAGGGAGCGGCGCGGGGCGATCGTCAACATCTCCTCCGACGCGGCGGTGGAGTCCTACGAGGGCTGGGGCGGGTACGGCGCGACCAAGGCCGCCCTGGAGCGGCTCTCCGGCGTGCTGGCCGCCGAGGAGCCCGACGTCCTGGTCTGGTGGGTGGACCCGGGCGAGATGAGCACGGCCATGCTCGCCGACGCGGTCGGCGCGGAGGAGGCCGCGGCGGCCCCGGGCCCGGAAGCGGTCGTCCCCACCCTGCGACGGCTGATCGCGGAGCGCCCGGTCAGCGGGCGGGTGAGACACACGTGAACGAACGACGCGAACGGGCCGATGATCGGGGCGGCATGCGGATCAGAGTGGCGAAGGAGGAATCGTGAGCACATCGACGGACGCCATGGCCTCGGGCTTCACACTCCCGTACGACCTGGAGGCGCACGAGCCGCCCGAGGCCCGGGGGCTGACCCGTGACGGGGTGCGGCTGCTGGTCTCGCGGAGTGGCGCCGGCCGGACGCGCGGGGACGTGGGAGGAGTCCTCGAAGGCGCCGGGGAGATCGGTCATCACGCGTTCACCGACCTGCCCGGCCTGCTGGAATCCGGTGACCTGCTGGTCGTCAACAACTCCGCCACGCTCCCCGCCGCGGTCCGGACCGACCGGCTCGCGGTGCACTTCTCCACCGAGCGGGAGGACGGAACCTGGCTGATCGAACTCCGCCTCAGGACGGAGCGGCGAGGCTCGGAGGCGGCCGGTGAGCCCTACTCCGGCGGTGTCGGCGGGGAGTGGCTGCCGCTGCCCGGCGGGGCCACGCTGCGGCTGCTGGGGCGGGAGACGCCACGCCTGTGGCGGGCCAGGCTCGACCGTGACGTCCCCGCCTACCTCCACCGGTACGGCGTGCCGATCCGCTACTCCTACGTGGACAGGGACTGGCCGCTGGCCGCCTACCAGACCGTGTTCGGGGTGCGCCTGGGAAGCGCGGAGATGCCCAGCGCGGGGCGGCCGTTCACCACCGAACTGGTGACCGCGCTGGTGTCGCGCGGGATCGGCGTCGCGCCGATCACCCTGCACACGGGGGTGGCCTCGCCGGAAAAGGACGAGCCGCCCTACCCGGAGTGGTGTGAGGTGCCCGAGACCACCGCCCGGCAGGTGGAGCTCGCGCGCGAGTCGGGCGGCCGGGTGATCGCGGTGGGCACGACCGTGGTGCGGGCGCTGGAGACGGCCGCGCTGGCGGACGGCCGGGTCCGGGCCGTACGCGGCTGGACCTCCCACATCGTGACGCCCTCGACCGGGGTGAGGGCGGTGAACGGCCTGATCACCGGCCTGCACGAGCCGCGCTCCAGCCACCTGCTGATGCTGTCGGCGATCGCCGGTGGCGAGTTGCTCTCCCGCTCCTACGCGGAGGCGCTCGGGGAGGGGTATCTCTGGCACGAGTTCGGCGACGTCCACCTGCTCCTGGGCTAGCGCGGGACGCGCTCCGCTCTCACGTCTCACGCCGAAGCCGGGCCGGGGCACCGGTCACCCCACCGGAGGCATGCCGATCACCGGACCGTCCCGGAACACATGCGTCCGGGGCGGGATCCCGCGAACCCGCTGCCGGTACTGGCACAGCAGTCCCGGCCAGTCGGTCTGGATGATGTCGGCGCCGTGCGCCATGAGCCGTCCCCATCCGTCGGCCGGGTCTCCGAAGACGGAGGTGCGGTCGTCACGGCCCGCGAAGAGCGGGACTCCGTCGGGCAGGTTGATGGCGTTGAGCAGGCAGGCCAGTCCGGCCGCGTGCGCCTCGGCGACGACGTCATGCCCTGTCAGGTCGTCGTCCTCGTGCCCGGCGATGAGCTCCACCCCGACGAGGTTGATGTCCGGGTCGCCGAGCACCGCGCCGATCTCGCGGCGCGATCGCACGATCGGGATGTACGGATACTTGACCGGATGCCGGCGCAGCCTGTCGAGCCAGACCTCCTCGACGGGGCTCTTGAAGACCAGCTGACCGGCCATGTCGAAACGGTCGGCGAAGGGCAGCAGGTCGTCCCAGTACCACCACGAGCGGTCCACGTTCAGGAGCGCCTCACCGGGAAGCCGCTCAAGCACCGCGTCCAACCCGGTCACCGTGGCGTCGTATCGGACCCGCCGGTACCGCAGGGCGCGTATCTCCCCGGTCGTCAGCTTGCGGAGGTCGATGTCGCGCTCGAACGCCTGCCGCTCCATGCCGTCGTGAAAGAGAAAGAAGTCGCCGTCCGCCGACTCGACGACGTCGATCTCCACCATGTCGGCGCCCTGCCGCAGAGCGGCCTCGACGGCCTGCCAGGTGTTCTCCGGCACGTCGCCGAGGCCCGTGCCCCGGTGGACGGCCACCAGCGGCCTCCGCTCGACGAGCCGGGCGTTCAACAGGGCGTTGACGTCCTGGTACTGCGCCTGTCCGAACATGATTCCTACCGTCAGCCGATGGGTGTGCCGTCGATGAGCGGGCGAGCCCGGATCCCGGCGGTCGCCGTCTCCTCCCGTGTACGGGCCCCCGGCCACCGCCGCCGCGCCCGTACACGAACCACATGGTCAGAGTGGAGATGACCATGAGCGGCACGGCGTAAACGAACGTGGACGCCGTGGCGTCACCGTTTCCCTCGCCTTCCCCCGCCTTCCCTCGCATTCCCTCGCCTTCCCTCGCCGGCCGCGGTGCTCTGGACGGCGAGGCCGAGCGGCCGGCGCGCGAGGAGCAGGGCGGTGTCGTGGCCGGCGAGCAGGCCGCCGGCGTTCGATCGTCCGATGCCGTGACCGCCGCGGCCGCCGGCGGGGCTGGGTGGCTGAGGGGCTGGGGACGGAACGACGCCGGCGACCGGCGACCGGCCGGGCGAGGTGCCGATCGTGCGCGCCCACCGTGAAGCCCGCCTCCCGGCAAGAGTGCGGACAACCCCATATGCGCGGGGAACCGTTCCCCGTCATGATTTCCCCATGAACGGTTCCGGGCCCCGCGCGGCCCATGGCTGAGCTCAGGGTCGTCCTGGCCGAGGACCACTACCTGGTGCGTGAGGGCACCCGCCGGCTCCTGCAGGCCTCGGGAGAGATCGAGGTGGTGGCGGCCGTCGGCACCGCCGACGAGCTGCTCGACGCCGCCCGGCGGCTCCGGCCCGACGTGGTGGTGACCGACATCCGGATGCCCGGCTCGGCCGAGCTCGTACGGCCGGGCATGGAGGGCATCGACGCCGCCCACCGGATCCGGGCCTCCTCACGCGACATCGGGGTCGTGGTGCTCTCCCAGTTCTCCGACGCGCTGTTCGCCCTGGATCTGTTCAGGGACGGCACCGAGGGCAGGGCCTACCTGCTCAAGGACCGGGTCGGCGACATCGACGAGTTGCTCGGCGCCATCAGGTCGGTGGCCGCAGGCGGGTCGGTGATCGACCCCAAGGTGGTGGAGGGCCTGCTGGCCAAGCGAGGGGTGCGTGACAATCCCCCGCCCGCCGATCTGACGCCCAGGGAGCTGGACGTGCTCAGGGAGATGGCGCACGGCCTGTCCAACGGGGGCATCGCCCGTGCCCTGCACTTGTCGATCTCCGCGATCGAGAAGCACGTGAACTCGATCTTCATGAAGCTCGCCCTGGAGAACAGCCCTGACACCCACCGCCGGGTGGCCGCGGTCATCGCCTACCTGGAGTCGACCTAGGAGCGTCTCCGGTCGCCGGCGGGGCGACACGTCGTCCCGCGTTCCCACCCGCGCTCCAAGGGGCCCTCACAGGAGTCACAGGACCACCGGCCGCGGTCCAGGGTCACACGGGCCCCGGCCACGGCTCCCGGCCGTCACAGAGCGCCCCACCACCGGCCACGGCTCCGGGCCACGACAGGCCACCGGCCGCGGCTCCAGGCCCCCTGAGGGGACGGTGAGCCGCGGCTCTAGGCCGCCACGGGGACCGCGTGCCGGGCAGGGGCCAGGATCACCGACGCGACCGAGGACTCGGCCTTCCACGCCAGGACCCGGCGATTCGCCGCGGTCACCGGAGGAAGCATGGTCACCTCCACGACCAGCCGGCGGAAGGCGACCACCCTCCGGATCGAGGCCAGAAGCGTGTCGTCGCCGACGAAGGTGGACCCGGTGGCGAGGGTGCCGTCGGTGTCCACGTAGCGCAGCGCGACCGGGCGGACCGGAGCCTCGGCGTCCAGCGCCGCCTGGAACACGGCGGGCTTGAAGGCGCCCATCTCACGGCCGCACCAGGTGGTGCCCTCGGGGAAGGCCATCACCGGGTGACCTTCCCCGAGGGCTCCGGCCATCTCACCGACCGCCTCGGGCAGCGCCGACAGCCGGTCCCTGTCGAGGAACAGGGCGCCCGACCCGGCCGCCAGCATGCCGATCATCGGCCATTCCCGGACCTCCCGCTTCGCGAGCAGGCGGCACGGCAGCGCGGCCGCCATGACGAGCGGGTCCAGCCAGGACACGTGGTTGGCCACGATCAGCGGAGCCGCTCCCGACCTGGCCACGACCGACGGGGCCGTGGCCAGGGTGGGGACGGAGCCGCGCGAGGAGGCCGACCCGGCCAGGAACGTGAAGCCCTGCCGCACCTCGATCCGGACGCCGAGGGCCCGCAGCAGCAGCCGGGACCAGGCGCTTGTCATCCGGATCCGCTCCGCCGTACCGAACGCGCGGGCGGCGAGCGTGAGCACCGTCCCGGCCAGGATCATCATCACGGCGGCCGTCAGCCGCAGGGTCCTGCGCGGCCAGGCGGCCCTCGCCTCGGAGGGAACGAGACAGGTGGCGGGCATGCACGGCGCCACCGGCAGCCAGGGGTTCACGCCTGCTCTCCCAGGAAGTGACGCAGGTAGCGGGGGTCGGCGTTGGCCATCGAGAGCAGCACGAAGAAGTCGGCCGTGCCGAAGGCGGTGTCGTGGGCGGGCGGGCCGCAGACCCACGCGCCCAATCGGACGTAGCCGCGTAGCAAGGGGGGCAGCACGGTCCGGGCTCCGCCCGGGCCACCGAGCCAGGGAAGGCGGGGGGTGACGCGGTACTCCTGCGGGGAGAGCGGCACCCGCTGCATGATCCCGGCGGCGGCGGACACCGGGACCGAGCAGCACCCGGCCAGCCAGCCGTACCCCCCGGCGACCATGTAACGCGCGATGCCCGCCCACATGAGCCCGAGCACCGCCCCGCCCCGATGATCGGCGTGCACGCAGGCCCTGCCCGCCTCGACCATGCCCGGCCGGATCCCGGCCAGCGCGCTGAGATCAAATTCGGAGTCGGAGTAGAGCCGGTCGGCCCGGCGGGGGGTGAGCAGCCGGTAGGTGCCGACGACCTCGCCCGTGTCGCCGCGCCGTACCAGCAGATGGTCACAGTAGGCGTCGAGCGGATCGACGTCCAGACCTGTGATGGGGCTGTCCAGCCGAGCACCCATCTCCTCGGCGAAGACCTGGTGGCGCAGGCGCTGGGCCTCGCGCATCTCGACAGCGGTACTGGCCAGCCCGACGGTGTAGCGAGCGACTCGTGGCTCTGCGGGAAGGGTCGTCATAAGTTCATGAAGACACCCATAAGTGACGCCGGACCTGAGGTGTCCGCGAACTTCAGGCGTCCGGATGATGAACCACATTCACGATCGAATCCAGAGCCAAGTAGCGTAGAGAACGATGAACCAGCGCACACTTCTGATCACGTTGACCGGCCCCGATCGACCGGGCGTCACCTCGCGGATCTTCTCGGTCCTGTCGGGCTTCCCCGTCGTCGTCGCCGATGTCGAGCAGGTCGTCATCCGTGGTCGGCTCACCCTCGGAATCCTCGTCTCCTACGCCGGCGAGGCCCCCACCGGGACCGGTGGCACCCTCGGCGCGCTCTGGACCGCCGTCGAGCGGGCCGCCGAGGACCTCGGCCTGCAGGTGGAGCTGTCCACGGGCTCCGACCCCAAGGAGAGGCGGCGACGCGGGCGGCTTCACATCACCGTGCTCGGCGCCCCCCTCCAGCCCGCCGCGATGGCGGGCATCGCGGGGCGGATCGCCGCGGCGGGCGCCAACATCGACCGGATCGAACGGTTGTCCAACTATCCGGTGACCTGCATCGAGCTGGCCGTCTCCGGAGCCGATCCTGACACGCTGCGGGCGGAGCTGGCCGCCGAGGCGCACACGCAGCAGGTCGACGTGGCCGTGCAGCGGACCGGCCTGCACCGCAGGGCCAAACGGCTGATCGTGATGGACGTGGACTCCACGCTCATCCAGGGCGAGGTGATCGAACTGCTGGCGGCGCACGCCGGCTGCCTGGAGGAGGTCGCCAGGGTCACCGAGGAGGCGATGCGCGGCGAGCTCGACTTCGCCGAGTCGCTGCGCCGTCGGGTCGCGCTGCTGGAGGGCCTCAGCGAGGAGGTCTTCGAGAAGGTCCGCGAGGAGGTCGTGCTCACCCCCGGCGCCCGTACGCTGGTGCGGACGCTCAAGCGGCTCGACTACCGGTTCGCGATCGTCAGCGGCGGGTTCACGCAGCTCACCGACGCCCTCGTCAAGGACCTCGGGATCGACTACTCGGCGGCCAACACCCTGGAGGTCGTGGACGGCAAGCTCACGGGCCGGGTCACCGGCGAGATCGTGGACAGGGCGGGGAAGGCCCGGGCGCTGAAGCGCTTCGCCGAGGAGGCTGCGATCCCGATCAGCCAGACCGTGGCGATCGGCGACGGCGCCAACGACCTGGACATGATCGCGGCGGCCGGTCTGGGCATCGCGTTCAACGCCAAGCCGGTGGTCCGCCGGGCCGCCGACACCGCGGTGAACGTGCCCTACCTCGACTCGATCCTCTACCTGCTCGGCATCCCGAGGGCCGAGGTCGAGGACGCCGACGCCGAAGACGGCGTCACCCTCACGGGGCACTGAACTCACGGGGCACTGAACTCACGGGGCACCGAGCTCACAAAACGCTGAACTCACGAGGCGATGAGCTCACGGGACGCCAAGCTCACGGGACGCCGGGCGAGACGGCCCCGGACGAGACTCACCCTCACGGGGCGCCGGGCGAGACGGCCCCAGACGTGGCTCACCGTCGCGGAGCGCTGAGCGAGGCCAGCCGGACGGCTTCGGCGCTCAGTCCCCGCAGGGGCGACTGAGCGGCCGCGGCATGCCTGATCCCCTCGTGTACCCCGGTCATCCGGTCGGCGGCCCCCTCGGCCCCCTCGGCCCGCTCGTCCATGCGGCGCGCGGCCAGCCCGTCCACGTACGCGCCGAGTTCGTTGAGGATCCCGTCCAGATCATCGGGTGGCTCCTCGGGCCGCTCCGTCCTGACCGCCTCGGCGACCCTCTCCAACCGGTCGGCGACCATGTCCAGAATCGTCACAGTGGGCCCCGCCTTCTCCCCCGGCGGTGGCACCGCGAGCAGCGCGAGCACGTTGTCACGCAGCCGCTGGGCCGCCGTCACCGCGTCCCTGAGCCGCTGCGGCGCGCTGCCCCCGGGCTCCTTGTCCAGTCGGTCCAGGGATTCGGCGAGCCGCTCCTCGGCGTCGGCCGCCGAGGCGACCTCGGCGCGCACCCCGCCGGAATCCTGGTCGACCAGCGACCGCACCAGCGCGGCGTGCTTCTCGATCATGTCCGCGATCCTGCCGGTCAGCTGGGCCCGATTCTCCCTGGGCCACAGCAGCCGGGCGAAGAGCAGCGCCAGCGCCCCACCCGCGATCGTGAGTGCCACCCTGGCCACCGCGGCGCTCCAGTCGAGCGGCAGGGAGAAGTCGGACAGCATCAACGACAGCGGCGTGGAGAACATCGCCCAGTAGCCGTAACAGGAGCCGCGGAACGCGAACCCCAGCGCCGCGCAGATCCCGATGAACAGGATCAGGGGCGGGAGTCCCGGTGCGATCGCGAGCACCAGGGCCGCGCCCATCGCGCCCACCGCCGTGCCCAGCACCCGCAGCAGCACCCGGTCCACCGTGTCGCGATAGGCCGGACGCAGGCTGACGACCACGGTCACCACGAACCACTTGGCGTAGTGCTCATGAACCAGCACCATCAACCCCATGGCCACGATCGTCGCCAGCCCCCTCCGGACGGGGTCGTGACCGGGTGCGAACACCGGCCTTCCGGGCAGTCCGAACCTCGGCAGCCGCAGCCTGACGTCGAGCCCCTCCGCCGTCTGCTGCGCCACCGACCGCACGGCCATCCCGGTACGGTCCACGCCGCGGCGGATCTGCCCCAGCAGCACGGCCCCGGTCAGCGGCGTACCGCCCGTGTCGACGGCCTCGAGGATCTCCTCGGTCCGGTCGGCGAAACGCCTCGCGGCGGCCAGCGCCTCGGGCACCGAGGCCGAGCTTCCGGACGTCACCGCCTCCCGCAGCGCGAGGGCCAGCGCCTCGACCGCCTCCTCCAGCTCCTCGGTCCAGCTCGCCCCGATTCCCGCCTGTACGGCCGCCGCCCGCAGCACACGCAGCGCGATGGTCTCGTGGAGGATGCGGGTCAGCGTGACCAGCAACCGCTCCGGTGATCGGTTGTCCTCGTCCGAGACCCGGTAGAGGGACAACGCCCGGGCCGCGGCCTTCTGCGCGGTGAGGGCGTTGCGCTGCAGCAACTCCCGGCTCTCCTCCGAAAGCGAGGCGCGGCCCTCGGAGGCCAGGAGGTCGGCGACGGCCGTGCCGGCACTCCGCATCGCCCTGTTGAGCGGCTGAAGACGGCGCACCGGCCAGACCACCACGACCAGGAGCGTGACCAGCAGGCCACCGGCCGCAGTGATCGCCATGTGGAACGGCGGACTCAGAGCGGACGGGGCGAAGTAGGCGAGGACCACGGCGAGCATCGCGGGTATGCCGAGCACACTCCAGTAGGTGCCGGCCGCGACGACCAGACCGACCACGACGACGGCCGGCCAGGGATGGAACTGGATCAGCCCGCCGAGGCCGACGCCGAGGGTGACCACCGCCGTGGCCAGGAGCAGCTTGCGGGCGCGCGCGCCGTACGGCAGGCCGGGGGCGTCGCCGAAGACGGCGAGATAGCCGCCCAGCGCCATCGCGGCGCCCTCATGGATGCGGCCGGACAGAACGCCGACCAGCAGCGGGAGGCAGATGCCCAGCGCGCAGATCAGGCCGTATCCCCATGCGGGACGTCCGGAGATCACGAAGTCACAGCGCAGCGCCTCGACGATCCTCCGCATGTCACCCCCGATCTCAGCGACGGGAGGTCGTACCCTTCCTAGCCCTCCTGACCTTCTTGCCCTGATATCGGATGTTCAGTGGTCTCCCGGGCTCCAGCGGATGACACCGCGTCCCGTGTCGAGCCCGGCCCACTCGTCGTCGATCTCGATGACGGCGAACGCTCCGGGGCGGAAGCCGGGGTCTCCGTCCCAGCCGGTGAGCTCCCGGACCAGGTCGTGAACTCCCGGGTTGTGGCCGATCAGCATCAGCGTGCGCGTCTCGGGGTCGCTTCGCCGGATCAGGGTGAGCAACTCTTCGAAATAGGCCTCGTAGATGACCGGCTCGAACAGGATGTCCGCACTGGAAGGGGTGAAATCGCCTTCGAAACCGGAAAGGGCCAGCGCGGCGGTCCGCCTGGTCCGCACCGACGGCGAGCAGAGCACCAGGTCCGGCCGGAGATCCATTCCGGTGAGCGCCTCACCGACCCGGCGGGCGTCGAGCTCCCCGCGTTCGGTGAGAGGGCGCTCCCTGTCGGGGAGGCCGGAACCATGAGCCGCCTGCGCGTGCCTCAGGACGATGAGCGTGCGCGTCGTCACCCCGCCGCCCAGATGGCGGCACCCACGATCACCGCGAACATCACGGCCATCGCCAGCAGGATGAGGAGAAGTGTCTTGCCACCGGAGGGTTGCTGTTCCATGGGCTCAGTTTCCCACCGGGGTCGGCCGGATACTCGGAAGGGGTGCACGCCGGGCGTGCACCCCTTCCGTCACGCCTCGCTCAGCTGGAGATCTGCTCCGGCTCGCGATCCATCTGGCTCTCCTCGGTCGGGGCGATGCTCGCCGAACGACGCTTGGAGATGATCACCGCGGCGACGATGACGCCGACCGCGATCACGGTGGCGCCGATCCGCAGCGCCACGTTGTCGGCATAGGTCACCACGGCGGGAGCGATCAGCAGCGCCACCAGGTTCATCACCTTGAGCAGCGGGTTGATCGCCGGACCCGCGGTGTCCTTGAACGGGTCACCGACGGTGTCACCGATGATGGTCGCCTCGTGGGCCGGCGAACCCTTGCCTCCGTGGTGACCATCCTCGACCAGCTTCTTGGCGTTGTCCCAGGCACCGCCGGAGTTGGCCAGGAACACCGCCATCAGCGTGCCGCAGGCGATGGCGCCGGCGAGGAACGCGCCGAGCGGCGCGTAGCCGAGGGCGAAACCGACGGCGATCGGGGTCAGTACGGCGAGCAGACCTGGCGTGGCCAGCTCCCGCAGCGAGTCGCGGGTGCAGATGTCCACGACCCTGCCGTAGTCGGGCAGTTCCGTACCGGCCATGATCCCCGGCTTGGTGCGGAACTGCTCGCGCACCTCGAAGACCACCCGCCCGGCCGCACGGCCGACCGCCATGATCGCCAGACCGGAGAACATGAACACCACCGCGGCGCCGATGATCAGGCCGACGAGCACGTTCGGGGAGTCGACGCTCAGGTTGAACGACGCGAACGAGCCCAGCGTCTCCTTCACGCTCGCGCTCGCGATGGTCAGCTGGGTCTCGACCGCCGTGCGGAACGCGCCGAACAGCGCGGTCGCGGCGAGCACGGCCGTCGCGATCGCGATGCCCTTGGTGATGGCCTTCGTGGTGTTGCCCACCGCGTCCAGCGACGTGAGCACCTGCGCGCCCTCGCCCTGGACGTCGCCGGACATCTCGGCGATGCCCTGGGCGTTGTCGGAGACCGGGCCGAAGGTGTCCATCGACACGATCACGCCGACCGTGGTCAGCAGGCCGGTGCCCGCCAGGGCCACGGCGAACAGGGCGATGGTGACGTTGCCGAACCCGAGCAGGAAGGCTCCGTAGACCGCGGCACCGATGATCAGCGCCGAGTAGACCGCCGACTCCAGGCCGACGCTGATGCCGGACAGGATGACCGTGGCGGGACCGGTGCGGGAGCTCTCCCCGATGTCCTTCACCGGACGACGGTTCGTCTCGGTGAAGTAGCCGGTGAGGATCTGGATGGCGCTCGCCAGCACCAGGCCGATGAGCACCGCGCCGATCGCCACCAGGCGCGGGTCGGAGGTGATCGCGGCGACCTGCGGGCTCACACCGGTCAGCCCGGCGAAGGTGCTCGGCAGGTAGACGAAGGCCGCGACGGCGACGAGGATCGCCGAGATGGCCGCGGAGATGAAGAAGCCACGGTTGATCGCGGCCATCGCGTTGCGGTCACCCTTGCGCGGGGCGGTGACGAAGATGCCGATGATCGCGGTCAGCACACCGATCATCGGAACGATCAGCGGGAAGACCAGACCCTCGACGCCGAAGGCGACCTTACCCAGGATGAGGCTGGCGACGAGCATGACCGCGTAGGACTCGAACAGGTCGGCGGCCATACCCGCACAGTCGCCGACGTTGTCGCCCACGTTGTCGGCGATGGTGGCGGCGTTGCGCGGGTCGTCCTCCGGGATGCCCTGCTCGACCTTGCCGACCAGGTCGGCGCCGACGTCGGCGGCCTTGGTGAAGATGCCGCCGCCGACTCGCATGAACATGGCGAGCAGGGCGGCGCCGAAGCCGAAGCCCTCCAGCACGGCCGGGGCGTCGCCTCCGTAGACGAGCACCACGATGGCCGCGCCGAGCAGGCCCAGACCAACAGTGATCATGCCGGCCACGCCACCGGTGCGGAAGGCGATCCGCATGGCGACCTTCTCGCCGGCACTACGGGCGGCCGCGGCGACCCGGACGTTTCCGCGGACCGCGAGCCACATGCCGATGAAGCCGGTCAGTGCGGAGAACAGCGCGCCGACCACGAAGAAAATCGATCGGCCTATCGCCACGCCGGTCGACTCGGCGGGGAGAAGATAGAGCAGGAAAGGAATCAGTACGACGAACAACGCGAGCGTCCGGAACTGCCGCGTAAGATACGCGGAAGCTCCTTCTTGAACGGCTCGCGCGATGTTCTGCATACGCTCGGTGCCCTGGTCGGCGGCGAGCACTTCCCGCACCAGGGCGCCTGCGACGCCGAGTGCGAGCAGGGCCACGACGGCGACCACGATCACGATGTTGAAATGGGAACCGCTCAGGGATACCGCTGGCTCTTCGACAGCGGCGAGGTGGAGCACAGACATCCGACTCTCCTTGGCAAGACGGGAACCACGTCCTGCCCGGAGTGCGTTGCAATGGGTGTAGGCGGGCGAAGCGACGCACATCCGGGGTGGTTCGCAGTGCCGCTTCCAGTTGCGTCCGCAGACGCCCACCGGATTCGGCCCGTAATGGGCCGCTCCGAAGGACAAACCTTGGCCGGTGCCGGGAGTCTACGCAGCAGTGACGCGGATATAAAGCCTCTCCTGGCGGCCAATTGACAACGCGTCCGCCAAGCTCTCATCGACCGACCTGCTTATAAGGGCATTTACGCCGCTACACCAGGGCCTGCAACCCAGTTTCACGACTATTTCGGTCTACATATATCCAAATTATGTTTTATCCGAAATTTGGATTACACAGACGAAACAGCCGGGCGCGTCCACAGGTGGACACGCCCGGCTGCCGAAGTCGTCCGCCCCGGAGACAGACCATGGAGTGGCCGTCGACCGGGGACAGCAGTGGTGGCTCGTCAGACCAGCTCGTCAGATCGGCTTGCCAGACCGGAGACAGGCCGCCCGTCTCAAGCCGGAGACAGGCCGTTGGTCGCCGCGGGCCAGCTCATGCGAATACGCATGCCCTTCTGGCTCGGGTAGACCTGAACGTCGTCGGCCAGCCCCGCGATGACCGCGATGCCGAATCCGGACATCAGGGTGTCAGGGAGCTGCCCGAGCGGATCGTCGAACCGTAACAGCTCGCGATCCTGCTCCAGCTCGTCGCTTGGAGCGGAGTCGGTGACTGTCACCTCGAACCGCCCCAAATCATCACGTAGCTCGATACGGATCGGCTCTCCCGGACAGTGGAGACGGTGTGCCTCCACGGCCCGTGAGCATGCCTCACCGACAGCGAGCCGTACCTCGTCCAGCAGCGACTCCTCGACACCGGTGCGCCTGGCGATCGCCGTGGCGACCAGGCGTGCCGTGCGCACATGTGCCGGGAGAGCGCTGAACGTCAGCTCGACGGTAGCCACGACTACTTGTCTCGACCGTGGGCTTCCTTGGCCTCGTCGACCGAGGCGTAGATCCCGAAGACCTTGGTGAGGCCGGTGATCCGGAAAATCTTCAAGATGCGCTCCTGGGTGCAGACCAGCTCCAGTGAGCCATCGTGCGCCCGAACTCGCTTGAGCCCGCCGACCAGGACACCAAGGCCCGTGGAGTCAAGGAAGTCGACCTTCTCCATGTTGACGAGCAGGTGGAAATTCCCCTTGTTGACCAGGTCGATCAGGAGCTCACGCAATCTGGGCGCAGTGTAGACATCGATCTCACCCTCGACCTCAACGATGGTGAGACGGTCCTCGGAATGGTGGTCCAACTTCAGATCCACAGATCCTCCAGCGCCTTGCCTGCGAAAGTACCGATTCGGGCGTGTCTCCTGGGACCGAGTGACCCCCGGACAACAAGCCCCGACGCGCGGCATTCAACCATGCGTACGCTCAGTGTCTATACGAAATCACGATTCCCGGCGACTCTGCCCAGAGATGTGAGACTGGAAACCAGTGACTCCGCCCTCATCCTCTTCCCTTCGAGCGGGCACCGCTCTCACCTACCTGCTCGACGTTCCCGCACGTCGTGAGCGTGTAACGCACGTGGAGCACGTTCCCGCACGTCAGGCGGGCGAGACCCGATGGCCGGACTGGGTCGACGAGCGACTGGTTACGCGCTGGGCGAACCGCGGTATTTCCGGCCTGTGGCCACATCAGGCAGAGGCGGCCGAACTGGCCCACGACGGTCTAAACGTGATCATCGCCACAGGAACCGCGTCGGGCAAATCCCTCTCCTACTTGGTCCCCGCCCTCTCGGCGGTGCTCGACGGCGGCACGATCCTCTACCTGTCGCCCACCAAGGCGCTGGCCGCCGACCAACTCCGCTCGCTGGGCGAGCTCGACGTGCCCGAACTTCGCGCGGCCACCTTCGACGGGGACACGTCCTTCGAGGAACGGGCCTGGATCCGCAGGCACGCCAACTACGTCCTGACCAACCCGGACATGCTCCACCGCACCCTGTTGCCCCGCCACACCCAGTGGTCGGCCTTCTGGCGGCGGCTACGGATGATCGTCGTGGACGAGTGCCACGGCTACCGAGGCGTGTTCGGCTCCCACGTGGCGCAGATCCTGCGCCGCCTGCGCCGGATCTGCGCCCGGTACGGCTCCCGCCCGACCTTCCTGCTCTCCTCGGCCACGGCCAGCGAGCCCGGGACTTTCGCGATGCGCCTGACAGGCCTTCAGATGGCCGAGGTGACCACGGACGCCTCTCCCCGAGGTGCTACCACCTTCGCCCTGTGGGAGCCACCCCTGACCGATCTGCGGGGCGAGGGCGGCGCACCCCTCCGCCGTCCCGCCACCTCCGAGAGCGCCGACCTCCTCAGCGACCTCGTCTCCGCCGACGTCCGCACCCTGGCCTTCGTCCGCTCCCGCCGCGCCGCCGAGTCCGTGGCCCTCACCACCCGGGCCAGGCTCCAGGACCTCGTCGTCGACGTGGGCGCGCCGGCGGAACTGCCCGGCAAGGTGGCGGCCTACCGGGCCGGATACCTGGCGGAGGACCGCCGGAAACTGGAGAAGGCCCTGCGGTCGGGAGACCTGCTCGGGCTGGCGACGACCAACGCGCTGGAGCTCGGCGTCGACGTGTCCGGGCTGGACGCCGTGCTCATCGCGGGCTGGCCGGGAACCCGGGCGTCACTCTGGCAACAGGCCGGGCGGGCGGGACGAGACGGGCAGGACGCCCTGGCGGTGCTGATCGCCAGGGACGACCCCCTGGACACCTACCTGGTCCACCACCCCGAGGCCCTGTTCGGCCGGCCCGTCGAGGCGATCGTTCTCGATCCCGACAATCCCTACGTGCTGGGCCCCCATCTGTGCGCGGCCGCCTCCGAGATTCCCCTCACCCCCGACGACCTGGAGATCTTCGGTCCGGCCACCAAGGAGGTGCTCTCGGGCCTGGTCGAGGACGGCCTGCTCAGAGAACGCGCCACGGGCTGGTTCTGGACCAGCAGGGAGCGGGCCACCGACCTCGCCGACATCCGGGGAGCCGGCGGCGCCCCCATCCAGGTCGTCGAGATGTCCACCGGACGGCTGCTCGGCACCGTGGACGAACCCTCCGCCCACATGTCCGTCCACACCGGCGCGGTCTATGTGCATCAGGGAGAGACCTTCCTGGTGGCCGAGCTCGACCTGGAGGCGGGAGTCGCCCTGCTCGAAGCCGGGACGCCCGAGTACACGACCTTCGCGAGGGATGTCACCGACATCTCGGTGATCGAATCCCTTCGTTCACACCCGCTCGGCCCCGGAGAGCTTCACTTCGGCTCGGTGGAGGTCACCAGCCAGGTGGTCTCCTATCTCAAGCGCCGCGCCCAGAGCGGCGAACTCCTCGGTGACGAGCCTCTCGACCTGCCTCCGCGTACGTTGCGAACCCGCGCGGTCTGGTGGACGCTTCCCGCCTCAGCGATCACCCCCCTGGCCGAGGACGGCCTGGACCTCGGCGGAGCCGCGCACGCGGCCGAACACGCCTCCATCGGCTTGCTACCGCTGTTCGCTACCTGCGACCGCTGGGACATCGGCGGTGTCTCCACCGAACTTCACCCGGACACCGGGCTGCTCACCGTTTTCGTCTACGACGGTCACGAAGGCGGCGCGGGCTTCGCCGAACGCGGTTACTCCCGTGCCCTCGACTGGCTCACCGCCACTCGCGAGGCCATCGCCTCGTGCGAGTGCGAGCGCGGCTGCCCCTCCTGCATCCAGTCGCCCAAGTGCGGCAACGGCAACGAACCCCTGGACAAGGCCGGGGCCCTCCGCCTCCTCGCCGTCCTGCTCTCCATCGATCCATGTGAGGTGTGATCGAAGGTCGGTGCGCTCGAAGGGCGGCGCGCTCGAAGGGCGGCGCGCTCGCATTTTCGGTCAGCTGAAAATCCGTGATGACAAAGCCCTGTATTACCTTCACGGACCGTGGCTGGAATCCCACGCCTACGGACCGTGGCCGGCATCCCACATCCACAGGCTGTGACTGAAACCCCACCTCCACGGACCGTGACTGGAACCCCACCTCCACGGACCGTGACTGGAATCCCGCATCGCTCCTCACCCGGCCGGGGCCCATGTCGGCCTCGGCCTCGCTCCCGAAAGGACTCATCGTTTCCAGCCGTGCCTTCTTCTCAACCGGCCAGATCGGAGATGTGGACAGGCCCGGCGCGCGCGTCGGCCATGACCGTCACACCGCCCGCCAGGGGTAACAAAAACCGCACGGCCACCTGGATGGCGGCGATGCCCCCGCCGTCGATGGAACAGCGTGTGATCTTCGCTCCGTTGCCCACGGCAAGCGTGGAAGCCTCCGCGCAGCCGCGGTTCGGATCGGCGAAGGCCAGCCGCGCGGCGGCGAGCGCGCTCAGATCGGCGGCGCTCTGCGCTCGGTGGCGCGCCACCCTGGCCATACCGGCGAAGGCGACCGCCGTCGCCACCACAAAGATCAACGTCATGAGCCCGACCATCCAGATCGTGGCCGAACCCCGCTCTCTCTCCGCCCTGTCTCCGGCCGCCCTGTCTCCGGCCCACATCCGCTCCGGCCTGTTCTCCATTCGCACCCCTCCGCTCTCCGTTACGGCGTCGATCCCTGACCCGGAACAGGCGACAGCCCTCACTCCCCGGCTCGAAGCCGAAACAGCCATTACTCCCGGTTTCGAGCCGGGGGCAGCCGTCACTCCCGGTCCGGTGTCGAAGACAACTGCCCCCTGACTTCGGCCAGGGAGCAGCCGTCACTCCTGGTCCGGTGTCGAAGACGAGCGCCCCTGATTTCGAGCCGGGGGTAGCCGTCCCTCCCAGTCCGCCGTCACAGACGAGCGCCACCCCTGACTTCGAATAGAAAGCAGCCGTCGCTCCCGGTCCGGTGTCGAAGACGAGCGCCACCTCTGACTTCGACCCGGAAACAGCCGTCGCCCCCCGGCTCGGAGCCTGGAGGGATCACTCCCCGTTGGGTTCGGCGGCGGACATCACGCCGGGTTCGGTGGCGGACATCGCGGCCGCGCGAACAGTGACGCTCGGAAGCGAGGCGCCCCAGCGAGGTCTGACGCTTACGGACACCTCCACCCGGGCGATCTCCGCACTCCTGGTCACCACAACTCGCGCACCTGCCGGAGCGACGGCGAGAACGCCGCCCCGGACCCGCTCCAGCGCTTCACCGCGTGAGGCGGCCCGAGCGCCCGCCCGGGCCGCGTCCACACATTCGAGCTGCGCCTCGACCGCCGCCACGGCCCACAGCCCGGCTGCCAGCACCACCATGAGGGCGGGCAGCACCGCGGCGGTCTCCACGGTCACCGATCCTCTCGATCGGCGAGAGGAAGCCACGGGCGCCACGAAGATCAACCAGCCACGTTCAAGGCCCGGTTGATCAGCCCCGTGATCAGTTGCTGAACCTCGGAGCTCGTCACCACCTTGAACAGGATGGCCGCGAAGGCGCAGGCGGCGATCGTGCCGACCGCGTATTCGGCGGTGGACATGCCCCGGTCGCGGTGCGGACCGGTGGTCAGCGACGCCCAGCGGGCCCGCAACCACCACAGCCGGTCATCCCCGGTGCGGCCGGTGCTCACTCGACCCATCGTTTCCTCCTGGAAAGTCTCAGCCAGGCCCAGCGCCCGGCGTCGGTCCGGCCAGGGTTTCCCAGGTGCCGACGACCTCGTCGACCCGAACCGCGTTCTGGGGAGAACTTCCGGTTGTCCACAGCCACCGATCGGCCGATCCGACCTCACCGCCATGGTGCGATCCGACCTCACCGCCACAGTGGACGATTTCAGACCGCCGGTCGGACGACGAACACCATTCCCCTCCGGCTCCGGATCGCGAGTCGGACCGTGATCTCAGCTCCTCGGCCGCGTCGATCCGTCGCGGATCCCGGACCGACGACGGACAGGCCGATCAAATCGCGTCATCATGCTTGATCACATTCCGTTTGACATGACTCATGGGATCCCAGTAACTTCAAAGGGTTGCAGTCTTAGTTTCCTCGTACGTTTGCTCTGTCTGAAGCGCCCGCGGGAAGTTCCCTGACAGCGGGCTTTTTTGCTTCTCCGGATATTTCGGCGGACGCAATATGCGGTCCGTATGCAGCCCTGTGTTATCGACTTGATGACGCGGTGAGGCTCCCCTTAATAGGAGAAGCAGTTGACTGAAGGCACCGTGAAATGGTTCAACGCCGAAAAGGGCTTCGGATTCATCGCCCCCGACGACGGTAGTGCAGACGTGTTCGTGCACTTCTCGGCGATTACCACCGGTGGCTACCGCAGCCTGGAGGAGAACCAGCGCGTCGTGTTCGAGACGACGCGTGGCCCCAAGGGCCCGCAGGCCGAGCAGGTCACCGCGCTGTAAGCAACGCACCGACTTCTGATCCGGGCTTTCACCGTTCCAATCGGTGGGAGCCCGGATTCATTTCGGTGGGAGCTCGGTTCCTTTTCCGGACGACCTCAACATGGTTTGAAAAACGGCGAAACCGGTGGGATCGACCTGTACGTGCTGAACATTCTGGAGTTATCAAGACGATGGCTCCAGAGAATCGGCCGCGCAACCCGCCCACAACCAGACTCACGGCCGGGTCCATCACCTGGCTCACCGACCGGCCCGGAGCAGACGAAGCGCGTCCGGCGAGCTCGCCCGCGATCACACCGACGGACGTCGCCGGGTGGCCGAGATCTGCATGACGATGAACAGGAACGATGTTGTGGGGGACATGCCAGACAACGGAAGCTGATTACTCACAGCTACTTTGCCCCTGATGACGCCGATCCGAGTGGAGGGCCCGAATCGGGTCATGGCCCGCGTGGAGAGGATCGGCGAGATTCTCACCGGTTGTTCACCCAACCGGCTCGATGCCCTCTCCGACCGCTTCGCCCATGCGTCCGCCACCTGCAGGAGGCCGCCGACAGGCCGCGACCCATCTGCGGTCCATCGACTCTGCGGCCATCGACGGCACTGCCTGGCACCGACCAGCCATGAGAGACCCCTGCCCGCCTCCCCGCCGTCGCTTGAAAAATCTTTGATCGCTTATCCACAGGGCGACATTTCCCTGTGGATAACGTGGAGTCAACCAGGAAAGCCCTGTGGATAACTCAGGGAAGCAGCACCTCTCCGGCGAGACCGGCCACGACGGGGATGATTCCGAGAAAGACGAAGGCCGGCAAGAAGCAGAGGCCCAGCGGGGCGACAGCCTGAACCCCCACCCGCTGAGCAGCCGCCGACGATGCGGCGCGAGCGGCCTGGCGGGAGTCATCGGCCAGTCTGGTGAGAACATCGGCCACCGGGGCTCCGCTGAGCGCGGCCCGGCTCATCGTGCGTGCCAGGGGAGCGAGTGAGCGTTCGGATGCGAGAACCTGCCAGGCGCTCTCCGGCGCGGCGCCCAGTCTCAGCTGTCCGTTCACCCAGGCCAACCGGTCGCCGAGTGGCCCGCCGATCGCCTCCACCGTGACACCGATGGCCCCGCTGATCGGCTGTCCCGCACGCAGGCAGGCGACCATGAGATCGGCTGCCAGCGGCAAATCCGCCATCACCCGAGCACGTTGCCGCCGAAGCTCGGGCGACTCCCGCCTTCGCACGATCACCAACACGACCCCGAACCCGATTGCCCCCACGATGGCTCCAGGCGTTCCGCCGACGGCCAGATACGCCATCAGTCCGGCGGCGAACGCCACCATTGCCTCTCTCCGGCTCGGCCGCCGCCTTCCAGCGGAGTCGTGGCCCGCCGCATGTGGGGAGAACACCGTATGCGGAGAAAAACGCGGAGAGAACGAAGGCGCTTCCGCACTCGTCCGTACCCCCTCAGGTGACCATGCTCCTTGAAGTGCGGGTGACCGTTCTCCCTGAAGCTCGGAGGGGCCGAAGCGCCCTTCTGAAGATGACGGTCCCGAAGCCGACGATCGTCGCCGGGCTCTGCGGATCCGGGCGGCAGGATCGCCAGGTGCGGCCCACAGCCACCCGGCGACTCCGGCGAGCATCACGGTGAGCAGCATGATCATTTTCTTCACTCCTCGCTTCTCGTTCTTTCCCGCCGCGCCCTTCGGCCTCGGTCAGGTCTCCTCCGCACGGGTGACCAGGCGGTGGGTCCACCACAGGCCGCAGGCGTCGAGTGCGAGGCCCAGGATCAGGCAGCCCGCCCCTGCCGGGCTGCCGAGCAGGAAGTGCAGCGGTCGCATGCCGAGCCCAGCCGCCATCAGCAGGCCCAGCACCGGCAGCCCCGCCAGGAGACGGGCGGTGGCGCGAGGACCGGCCAGTTGGGCGGCGACGTCCTGGCGGTGGACCTGAGCCTCCCTGAGCGAATCGGCTACGCGGTCGACGAGAACGGCCAGGCCCGCCCCTGCGGTCATGCTCACCCTCCAGCAGGCGGCCAACCGGCGGAAGGCCTCACCGCCGCGCTCCGGGGCCACGGCGAGTAAGGCGGCGGGGACGTCACCACCGTCCCTCGCTGCCGCGATCAGCGGGCGCAGCACCACCGGATCGGGAAACTCCACGGCGGGCACTGCCCGTACGAGTGCCTCACCGGCCGTCCGGCCGGCCGCCAGTTCGGCCGAGAACGCCTGACACAGCTCGATCGACGCGGTCCGCCAAGCCCGCATGCGTTTGGAAGGCCGGGAGCGGCCGGTGAACCTCTCACGTAGAGAACGCGATTCACCCAAGCGGTGATGCCGTGTCCGCATCCATCGCAACCGGGCCGTACCGGGATCGGGGCCCGTCCACAGCCACACCGCCAGAGCGGCTAGGACCAGGGCCATCATCGTCACGACGACACCCCCGACGTGTCAGAGGCATGGTCGCCCTCCGCAGCGGAGCCCCCCGCGTCGGAGTCGTACAGCGACCGGCGAGTCGCCGGGAATCCCTCCGGCCGCTCATGACGACGCTCCTGCCGAGCGGATTCATACGGCTTACGGACGGGACCGGGCGGCCCAGGGTCATACGCCCTGCGGACGGGACCGGACGGCGCAGACTCCTTGAGACCGGACGACCCGGGCTCCCACGTCCTGCGGACGGGACCGGGCGGCGCGGACTCATACGGTCTGCGGGTGGGGTCGGGCGCGGTGAGAATGCCGGGTGCGCGGGCCGCGAGGGCGGGGAGGCCCGGGCCGGAGATCACCTGGCCATCAGGGGAGAAGGTGAGGGCCGGCTCCGCGTCAACGAAGCCTGAGGGACGGCGGATCATCATGCAGATCTCGGCCACCCGGCGACGTCCGTCGGTGTGATCGCGGGCGAGGTGGATGACGACGTCCAGGGCCGCGGCGATCTGGCTGTGGACCGCCTCCCGGCTGAGACCGGCGGCGCAGGCGAGTGCCTCCAGCCGGGGTGGAACGTCTGCGGCGGTGTTGGCATGCAAGCCCTGTTAACTGAACTAATGATGGAGTTTTTCCAGTTCAGAGGCATATTTCCCTGATCTCTGTTAGCGTCCCGCCTCATGATCGACCAAAGTCCCGATCGGGATCTGGCGTCATTAATGGTGCGGATTGTGGGACGGCTCGTTGCAACGGGTGATCCGTGGGAGCCGTTCCAGTTGCTGGACCGCGGCGGCGCGGTCGTCGAGCCGGTGGCGGCGTTCCTGCGCGAGCTGCAGGCGCAAGACCTGTCGGAGTCGACGCTGCGCTCCTACGGCAATGATCTGCTGCTGTGGTGGCGGTGGCTAGCGGCGGTCGAAGTGCCGTGGAACCAGGTGACGCCGGCCGAGGGGCGGGACTTCGCGCGGTGGATGCAGATCGCGGACAAGCCGACCCGGACGCACTGGCGTCACCGTGACGGCAGCCCTGACGGTGCTGATAGACGTGGGCGGGGCTCGGCGACATCGCGGGCCGGGGAGGTGAATCCGCAGACGGGCAAGGCCCAGCCCGGCACGAAGTTCGCGCCGTCGTCGAGGGCGCATGCCGAGACGGTGCTGCGCCGGTTCTATGACTTCCAGCTCGAGGCCGGGACGGGTCCGATCGTGAACCCGTTCCCGCTGGACCGGTTGCGGCGCGCGGGCCGCGCGAACGCCCATCACAATCCGATGGAGCCGTTCCGGCGCGAGCGGGTCGGCCGCTACCGGCCGAAACTGCCAGCCCGGATCCCCAAGCGGGTCCCCGACGACCAGTTCAACAAGATCTTCGCCGGGCTGAAGTATCACCGCGACCGCGCCCTGGTGGCGTTCTGGGTCTCGACCGGCGCCCGGGCCGAGGAACTGCTCGACTCCTTCCAAGACGATGTCGACCCGGGCGAGCAGGTCATCAGCGTGACTCGCAAGGGGAGCCGGGCGACGCAACTGCTGCCGGCCTCGCCAGATGCGTTCGTGTGGTTGCGGCTCTACCAGGAGGAGATCTGGCGCAAGGGCGCTGCCCGCGGCCGCCGTCAGCCGCTCTGGGTCACGCTCCGGCGGCCCTTCCGGCCACTGACCTACCCCGCCGCCCGCGCGATGTTCGCTCGCGCGCAGGAACTGCTGGGCTCGAACTGGACCATCCACGACCTCCGGCACAGCGCGGCCTGGCGGATGAGCCAGGACCCGAACATGCCGATCAGCGATGTTCAGTGGATCCTCGGCCACGCGAGCTTGAGCACCACGCAGCTCTACATCACCCCCAGCCAGGACGAAGTGATCGCCCACGCCCTCGCCCACCACGACCGCAGAAGACAGCAGAAGCCCGTCTCGGTCACGCCTCCGGCCGTCAGCTACAACCCTCGCTCTCTGGACATCCTCTTCGGACGGGACACATGACAACCCAGAGCAACGCCTCACGCCAGCGACTCGTGAGGGCTGGATCTTTCGCCTCGTCCCTGAGCGGTGAGTCGGTCAAGCAGCTTCGGGTGAAGTTCCCCGCCAGGCAGCCGCCGGCGGTCTGGACGGCGACCACGCACTCCGAACGGCAGATCCTCGAGGATCTGAATCACCATCCTGGTCGGGCCACTGGCACCACGCACGACCAGCGGAAACGCGGAGTGCGGAAGCTGCTGCTCTGGCTCAAGGACTTCCCCGGCGAAACATGGCAGCAGCGTTGGTACGCGACACCCGCCCACTCGCTCGGAGGGAAGTGGGATGAAGAAGCCCTTGCTTGGCTTGTCGACCATGACCCGACCGTCCAGAAGAGAGGAGCCTTGAAGGCTGGGTTCCTCTGGCTGGTCTGCGCGGATGTTCTGCGCCCGGACGTGGAGTGGCTCTCGACGATCATTCGGTCCCGCCACTGGCGGAACCCGATGGCCACCTACCGAGATCCAGAAGGATTCGCTCAACTGCACGCTGCTGCTGATCGTCAGGGAGTCGACGACAAGCGCAAGCACCAGGCTCTCATCCAGATCACCACCATCATGGCCGCCAAGGGCGGCAAGGTGGCTGATATCACTGTTGGTGACTGCCTAGAGCTACGCGAGGTCGAGTCTCGCACTCGCAACCAATTGGGCGCAGGCCGGGGATATTTTTATGATCTTCTGCAGCAGCTGGAGTTTTTCCCCGCAGACGCGCCGCCCACGCTCCGGCAGTTGACCATGCGCTCAGGCCAGGTGAGCCCGGGACAACTGGTGGACCGCTACGCCCTGGAGTGCGGACCCGTTCGCGACCTGATCGTCGACTACTTGGCCGAGCGCCAACCGGCTCTCGACTACAACACCCTGGAACAACTCTCGCGACATCTGGCACTGCACTTTTGGAAGAACATCGAAACCCACTACCCGGGCGCCAGTTCCCTCCGGCTGCCCTCCGACGTCATCGCAGCGTGGAAGTCCAGGCTGCAGGTCAAGACCCGCCGCGAACGACAGCCTGACGGCAGTGTTCGCGAGGTCACCACCCCGCGGAGCAGCTACATCGACCTGTTGACCAACGCCCGGGGGCTTTACCTCGATATCGCCCAGTGGGCGACGGAAGATCCTGCCCGTTGGGGGCCATGGGCAGCGCCCTGCCCCATCACCGCAGCGGAGATCTCCGGCAGAAAGCGCAACGCGAGACGCAAGGCGCGCATGGACCAGCGCACCCGAGAGCGACTGCCCACCATCGCCGCCTTGGTCCAGGTCGCCCACCAGCAGCGAGTGGACGCACAGGCACGCCTGACCGCACTGCGCAACGCAGCTCCCGGTGAGACCTTCACCGTCCTGGGCGAGGTCTTCGTCAAGGCGGTCGGAGAACCCAGCCGGGCCGTCGGCAGCGACTTCGCCTACGACTCTGCCGGGCGACTTCGGCAACTCGCGCGGGCCGAGAACCGGGCCTTCTGGGCCTGGGCATCAGTCGAAGTCCTGCGTCATACCGGTCTCCGCGCCGAGGAGATGCTGGAGATCAGCCACCAGAGCATCACCCAATATGTCGTCCCCGACACCGGTGAACTCATTCCCCTGCTCCACATCGCCCCCTCGAAAACCGATCAGGAACGCCTTTTGGTCGTCGACCTCGAACTCGCCGACGTCCTGGCGACGGTCGTCTCCCGGGTTCGTGGTGACGCAGGCGTCGTTCCATTGGTCTCCACCTATGACGTCCACGAGAAGACCTGGAACCCCCCGATGCCGATCTTGTTCCAATCGCGAGCAGGAGGACAAAACCATCCTCTCGGCCAGAGCGCGATCCGCCGGGTTCTCGACGAGTTGCTGCTGGCGGCCGGCTTCACCGACGCCGGGGGGCAGCCCTTGCAGTTCCAGCCCCATGACTTCCGGAGGATTTTCACGACTGAGGCGATCTTGAATGGGATGCCGCCTCACATCGTCCAGTTGATCTTGGGGCACAAGTCGATCGATACGACCATGGGGTATCACACGGTCTATCCCCAAGAGGTGATCAACGGGCACCGGGCCTTCATCGCCCGACGACGGGCGATGCGCCCCAGCGAGGAATACCGCACCCCCACCGACCAGGAATGGGAGGAGTTCCTCGGCCACTTCGAGCGCCGGAAGATGGCTTTGGGCGATTGTGGCCGCGCCTACGGCACAAGCTGCCAACATGAGCACAGTTGCATCAGATGTCCGCTTTTGCGAGTCGACCCAGCTGAACGGCCCCGCATGGAGGAGATCCGAGACAACATGATCGCCCGGATCGCCGAAGCCGAACACCAAGGATGGCTCGGCGAAGTCGAAAGGCTGCAAGTCAGCCGGGCCGCAGCCGAAGGCAAACTCGCCCAGCTCGACGAGCGGGCCCGCCGCGCGACCACGATCAACCTCGGCATGCCGTCCTTCCCGGAGATCGCCGGGCGAACCGCCACGCTGCCCGGCCGTCGACCATGATCCTGTCCCAGTCCGGGAGCTCAGCCCTGATCCGCGTCTGGAGTGACGAGCAAGACCTCGGTCCCGGCGCATCGCCGATCCCCCTGAGTTGCAGCCCGCGGTGAACGCCTCCGGGCGTTCCATGCCCGTCCCCATAGGGCTTTGTTGACTATTGTGGCCTTCCTGCCAGGCCGCTGGCGGGCAGAAGGGAAGCGGACATGGCCTTGAATTTCGATGCCAGAAAGGCCCCACGCAACCATGCTGAGCTCGAAAAGCTCGTGCAGGCAGTGCGGCAGGCCAGCAAGGCAGACGAGACGATCTGGTTGGAGTGGAAGTCCGAACTGGACTTGAACCCGGCCGACAAAGGAGACAAAAGCGGCAGAGCACATGTCGCCAGGGCGATCATTGGGTTCGCCAACCGGATGCCGGAAGACGCCGCTCGCTTCGCCGAAGGCTACGGCTTCCTCTTGGCGGGAGTAAGCCACGACAGCATGGCCGGCGTTCGCCAGCACGACATCACCGAGCTGGTTCGCTGGATCCGCCCCTATGTCGGCGAGACCATCAACTGGCAGCCGACCTACGTCGAAGGCAACGGGGACAACGGGCCGGTGAGCATTTTGGTCGTCACCGTCGACCCACCCCGCTGGGGCGACCCCATCCACTGCATGCGCAAGGAAGCTCCATCGCCGACCAGAGACAAGAACATCCCCGAAGCGGCGATCTTCACCCGTCGAGCTGATGGCACGACCGCCCGGGTCAACGCCAAAGAGCTCGACTTGCTCAGCCAGCGGCTACTGCGTCATTCCCCCAGCATGGAGCTGGCGCTGGAAGTCGGCAGCGGCGTTGCGACCCCGATTTCCTACCCAGATTCCGATGTCGCTAGGTTGCTTGGAGCTCTGGAGGAGCTAGCTCTGAGCTCTTTGAACGAGCACCTGGCGAACAGGGGCAAGCCGCGTAGTTACGTTGTGATGGAGATTCCAGAGGAACGAACGCCGGAGGAGTATCGGCAAGAGGTCAAGCGCTATCTCGAAAAATGCCAAGCCAAGATCAGCGAAGCAGTGGACGAGACCGCCGCCATCTTCCTAGCCCCGATCGTGTTGCGACTGACCAACCCGACGGAAGCTCCTCTTACCGGCGTCCAGGTTGTCCTCAACATCCCAGGCGATGTCCGTGCCCTGGAGCCAGAGGAGGCGGCCCCCTACGCCAGCAACGACAGGTTCCCCAGAGCCTTGCCAAAGCCGCCCGTTACCTTCGGCCCGACCTTTGGTCACAACTTCCAGAACACCTTCATGTCTCCCCCTGACCTTATGGGCCTTCGATCACTCCGCAACGGGCCTCCGGTCCGGATCGACAACTCCGGCTCGACGACGGTCTACTTCCCCTCCGTGGACATCCACGCAGGCCGTCATGCAGACCTAGCTCCTTTCGTCCTGATAGGCACCGCTGGCAGCGATGAAGGCATCACAGCGCAGTGGTCCGCAACCTCCTCGAACATGAACGGTTCCTTGGCCGGCGAACTGCACATCCCCCAGGCAGAGCCGATGTCTTTCCTTGAGCTGTTTACTGCTCAACCAAGTGACAGCGACGACGAAGACGAGTAGCCCCTGCCCCGGGAGCCACCGCCTCGGGGCAACTCGAACTTCGTCGTAGTTCAGAGAAGCCTCGTTAGCGGCGAAGGAGCATAGCGAGGGCCCTCTCCCGTTCGGGCCTGGTGGCTGCCTGGGCCTGCTTGAACGCCTCAGACTCCTTGTCCTTCCACCATCCGGGCTGCTGCGTTGCGCTGCGTTCGACGCAGAACGGCAACCTTCGCACCAGGGCGTCATCGGCCGTCAGGCAGGACACCCGCCGCTCGCCGGGCCTACTGTGATCTTCACCCCTGACCTCACGCGGATACAGGCCCATTAACACCGCCTGACCGGCCTCGGCGACATAATGACTCGCCTTGCGAGCAGCGTTCATCTCCGAACTCGTGGGCTTGCGTCCCAGGACCTCGGCGACGACGTCCCGCACGATGATGGTTGATTCGGAGCTGAGCCGGGTCAGGAAAAGCTCGCGCCAGAACGCCGTTCCTCGATTCACCTGGGGATGTTCCCAGTTACGCGCTAGATCAACTCAGCATCTTGCCCACAACTGAATCAGCCGACTGAAACCGTTGACCTTAGTTCAGAGAAGGTGCCGCAGCCGCCCTCGTGGCCGGTGTTCAGCGCGGCGAGCAGATCGACCACTTCCGCTCCTCTGACCTCACCGACGACAAGGCGATCTGGGCGCATGCGCAGGGCCTGGCGGACCAGATCACGCAGACCGACGCCGCCGGCTCCCTCCAGATTGGCCGGGCGGGACTCCAGACGGACGACATGGGGATGCAGCGGTCTCAGCTCGGCGGAGTCTTCGACCAGCAACAGCCGATCGCCGGGATCGGCCAGGGACAGCAGCGCCGACAGCAGGGTCGTCTTTCCCGTGCCGGTGCCGCCGGTGACCAGGAAGGCGAGCCTTGACTCGACCATCGCGGTGAGCACGGGAACGCTGTCGGCTCTGATCGTGCCCGCTTCGACGAGGTCGGGGAGGGTGAAGGTGCGACGGGGCGGGAGCCGCAGGGACAGGCAGGTGCCGCCGGGAGACACGGGCGGGAGGACCGCGTGAAGCCGGACGCCCCCGGCGAGGCGGGCGTCGACGTAGGGACAGGCGTCGTCGAGACGCCTTCCCGCGGCCGAGGCGAGGCGCTGGGCGAGCCGCCTGAGCGCGTCTTCTCCAGGGAAGACGACCGAGGTCAGACGCAGGCCGTGGCCGTCGTCGACCCACACCTCGCGTGGGCCGTTCACCAGCACGTCGGTGACCTCGGCCTCGGCCAGCAGCGGCTCCAGCGGACCGGCGCCGATCAGGTCGGCACACAGGACACGGGCCACCGCCAGGATCTCCGCGTCGCCGAGCACCGCCCGCTCGGCGCGGAGCGCGACCGCGACGTGTGCGGCGCTGGGCTCGATTCCGGTCCGGGCCAGCCGCACCCGGACCGCTTCCACCAGCTCGGGTGAGACCGCGGCGGGCTCCGCGCGTTTCACGTGGAACCTCCGAACAACGAATGCAGGAACGAGGCGCAGAACCGGCCCAGAGAGCTTCGGCGGCTGAGCGGGGGGAAGTCTCCGCGGTTGAGGGCCGCGGCAAGCCGGGGCTGATCGGGGAGGCTTCCCGCGTACGGCATGCCCAGGGAGGTCGTCACCACGTCGTCGTCCAGGACACCGTTGCGCACGACGACCCGCACCTCACCGGTGTGCCTGCGCAGCCCGGTGAGCACCTGAGCGGCCGCGAGCACACCGCGTACGTCGGCGGTGACGACGAGGAGGGTGGTGGTGGCCCTGCCGAGAGCCTCCACCGCGGCCTGATCGGGGTGGCGCGGCAGGTCGACGACCACCAGGTCGAAGCCTCGCTGCCCCGCTTCGATCACCGAGCGCATCGCCTCGGCGGGGATGGCCTCGACCTCGCCGCGGTGGAAGGACAGCAGCGTCAACCCGGCGAAGGAGGGCAGTGCCGCCTGGAGCGCGGTGAAGCTGACCCTGCCCTCACGGGCGACCAGATCGGACCAGCGGGCTCCGTCCACCTCTTCCTGCCCCAGAAGGACGTCCAGGCCGCCGCCGAGCGGGTCGGCGTCGATGAGGAGGGTGCGGAGGCGCTGCCGCGAGGCCGCCAGCGCCAGCGAGGTGGCGAGGACGCTGGCTCCGGCTCCGCCGCGTCCACCGGCGACGCAGACCACGTGTCCGGCCCTCGTCGGCGGCTCCACGACGTCGGCGAACTCGTCGACCAGCTGCCGCTCGGCCGAGGGCAGCTCCAGCACCGTCTGCGCGCCGACGGCGACACACTTACGCCAGGTGTCCGGGTCTTCGGAGGTGTGAGTGACCAGGATGACCCGGTGGCGGGGCGGCGGGCCTGTGGCGGCCAGCGCGTCGGCCAGGTCGCTGCCGACCACGACCAGAGGGGCGCGATTCCAGTAGGGCCGGGCATGTGCGGGCACATGAGCGACGTCGAGCTCGGCTCCGGCGGCCGCGGCCACGCGGAGCAGATCATCAAGCAGATCGTGGTCTTCGGTGATGACCAGAGGGCGGTCCAACGGTGCCTCCCTGAAGTGCGGGAACCCCACCTTCCGGGATGGCCCGTTCCCGCCGGGACACCGAATGCCGCACTGTGGACAACCGGGCCCAGGGTCCGCCTCGCCTGTGGACAACCACTCGGCGAAGTGCCGGCAGGTCGTCTCGGAGAGAGCCGTGGGACGCGTCGCCCGGTCGACGCCTCGTGGCGTATCGAGGAGATCCAAACCGATGACCACGACCAGGAGGCCCTTGAGTCGGTGGCCGTGTCCGAGGAGGCTCAGAAGTGCCCGCGGAAGCGCGAATGATCAAGGTCGGCCACGCCTGTTCGCCGGCGAAAGACGTCCATGAGTCCGTGGGCGCGACCGCGGCCCGGGAGCGACGCCGGGAAAGAGGATGCCGCCGGTGCGGGTGTGAACAGGGTGACCAAAAAGTGGCGACCCCCGCCGGGGGGGAGAGCGGGGGTCGCCAACCGGTCCGGCTCTGGGGGGGTAGAGCCGGTCCCGTTTCAGAAGAAAGCTTTCAACAGCAACCAGAGCCTGACAAGAGGATTGCAATACCAACCCATGCGCAGTTACTCCGGTTTGGGGAGATACACCCTCATGCTGCCCGATCCACTTGAGTTTCGTCGAGGAGTAACCTCCACTTTTCGCTGGTTTTTTTTAATGTATCGGTCCAGACCCCGAACATCGTCCGACCGAAACCCGTTCCCGATAGGCCGGGACATGATCACACAGAGTGATCGGAGCCGGAGTGCAGATCCGGCCGGCGAAGGACTTCAGCGCCGGATTCGAGGCATCTCTCATCACATAAGGGATGTTTAGTTCATTAATACCCCTGATCCGTAAAGGTCTTGGTTCCAGGGGTTCCCATCAGCCGGGATTCGTCGTACAAAGGTTTTACGGACCAGTTGTCCGGGCACGGCCGCTTGGTACCCACGCGCCGCCAGCCGCGGGAGGCGCGTCGGAGTGGGCTTGTCCCGCTTCGACGATTATTGGGTGCACGCTTGGTAACCAGGTTGGACGTGCCGGCGACGGCGCCCCGCTACCAGGGGCGCCGTCGGTCTTATGAGGAGACGTCCGTAATCAGCAGCGCTGCGTGATCAACCGCGCTGCATGGCCTCGCAGATCGCCGTGGCCTCGCGCACGCCCAGCGTGACCGCCGACGCACAGTGCCGCACCCACGCCGCGACCCCGTCGGGGGTTCCGCTGAGGTAGGCCCTGAGGTTCTCCGCGTAGGCCGTGCCGAGTTCGAGGTGACCTACCTCGACGGCCGCCAGCGACTTCGGATCCAGGCCGAACTCCACCAGTGTCAGCCGTTCCGCGGCCCGCGCGACCATCCCGTCCGCCGATCCGAACGGTCTCAGCACCGCCAGTTCCGCGTGCACGATGGCGGCGAGCACCAGCGCGGGCGCCTTGGAGGACCCCTCGGCGGCCCCCGTGACCAGCCCGACCAGCCCGTCCACCCGGGCCACCGTCTCCTCGGGGCCCGGGGCCTCGCCCAGGCCGAGAAGGTCGGGCGCCTCGACGGCGCTCCGGGGGCGGCCGAGATCCTCGGTCAGGCCGGCGGCGGCCAGGGTGTGCAACCTGGCCAGCACCTGCCGCGGCGCCGTACGCCAGGTCAGGCCGAGCCGTCCCAGCTCGGCCGAGACCCGCAGCGCGCCCTGGACGACGGGGTCGGTGGCCTCGGGAATGGCCTCAAGGGGAACGTCCACGCCCTCAAGCGCGGCGGACGCCCTGGCCCCGCGCAGTGACGACCTGGCCGACACCTCCGGGCTCTTACGCCGCAGCACGCGGTGCCCGTAGAGCCGGTCCACGGCCTTGCGCGCGTCGGCGACCGCCTCCGACACTCCGGGCAGTCCGGCGATTACCGCCAATGGGTCACTCACGGTCCCCGACCCTACCGGCCGGTCGGCGAAGCCCCGACGGCACCATCGAGGGGTTCGGACCGCGCCGTGCCGTGCCGTGAACACGGGCCGGGCGGTGGGCCGGACCAGAGGGCGGGAAAGATCATCAAACCGTTCACCGAGCGCCTGGCACCGTCCGGCGCGCAGCCCCGCCGAATCACGTTGAATGGCACCCGCTACGTTCTTACGGTGTCAAAAACGTACCGTTTCAGCGGCAGTTATCCTCGCTGATAAGACTTTTACGAAACGTCGCGGGTCCTCATCACCGATCGGTACAGACCTGTCTAGACCTCTTGTGGCAGGCAGTACGGGCCTGGTGAAGTGGGACACGACCAGTACCAGCAGTACCTAAGGAGTGCGTAGTGGCCCCGGAGATCCCTGGTTCCAAGTCGCGTGAGACCCAGGAGACGTTGTCGAACCTGCTGCAGGAGACCCGGCGGTTCGCCCCTCCCGCCGACCTGGCCGCGGCCGCGAACGTGACCGCCGACGCCTACGCCGAGGCGGAACGGGATCGCCTGGCCTTCTGGGAGAAGCAGGCCGACCGTCTGGCCTGGTCGAAGCGCTGGGACACCACGCTTGAATGGAACCCGCCCTTCGCCAAGTGGTTCGTCGGCGGCGAGCTCAACGTCGCCTACAACTGCGTCGACCGCCACGTCGAGGCGGGCCGCGGCGACAAGATCGCCTACCACTGGGAGGGCGAGCCCGAGGGCGACAGCCGTACCCTCACCTACTCCGACCTGCGAAGCGAGGTCGCCAAGGCCGCCAACGCCCTGGAGGAGCTGGGCGTGCGCAAGGGCGACCGGGTCGCCATCTACATGCCGATGATCCCCGAGCTGCCGATCACGATGCTGGCCTGTGCCCGCCTCGGCGCGGTCCACTCGGTGGTGTTCGGCGGGTTCTCCGCCACCGCGCTCAGCGGCCGGATCCAGGACGCGGACGCCAAGGTCGTGGTCACCGCCGACGGCGGCTACCGCCGCGGCGCGCCCAGCGCGCTCAAGCCGACCGTGGACGAGGCGGTCGAGAGCTGCCCCGGCATCGAGCACGTCCTGGTCGTGAGAAGGACCGGCCAGGACGTGGCCTGGACCGACAAGGACGTCTGGTGGCACGACGTCGTGGACCGGCAGCCGGACGTCCACGAGGCGCAGCCGCACGAGGCCGAGGATCCGCTCTACATCCTCTACACCAGCGGCACGACCGGTAAGCCCAAGGGCATCCTGCACACCACCGGCGGTTACCTGACCCAGGTCGCCTACACCCACCACGCGGTGTTCGACCTCAAGCCGGAGACCGACGTCTACTGGTGCACCGCCGACATCGGCTGGGTGACCGGCCACTCCTACATCGTGTACGGCCCGCTGGCCAACGGCGCGACCAGCGTCATCTACGAGGGCACCCCGGACACCCCGCACCGGGGCCGGTTCTGGGAGATCGTGCAGAAGTACGGCGTCACGATCCTCTACACCGCCCCGACGGCGATCCGCACCTTCATGAAGTGGGGCGACGACATCCCCGCCAAGTACGACATGTCGTCCCTGCGTGTCCTGGGCAGCGTCGGCGAGCCGATCAACCCCGAGGCCTACGTCTGGTACCGCGAGCACATCGGCGGCAACCGTACCCCGGTCGTGGACACCTGGTGGCAGACCGAGACCGGCGCCATCATGATCAGCCCTCTCCCCGGCGTGACGAGCGGCAAGCCCGGCGCGGCCATGCGCCCCCTTCCGGGCATCACCGCCGACGTGGTCGACGACCAGGGCGAAAGCGTCGGCGACGGCGGTGGCGGCTTCCTCGCGATCCGCGACCCGTGGCCGTCCATGCTCCGCACGATCTGGGGCGACGACCAGCGCTACATCGACACCTACTGGTCCCGCTTCGAGGGCGTGTACTTCGCGGGCGACGGCGCCAAGAAGGACCAGGACGGCGATCTGTGGCTGCTCGGCCGCGTGGACGACGTCATGCTCGTCTCCGGCCACAACATCTCCACCACCGAGGTCGAGTCCGCCCTGGTCTCCCACCCGAAGGTCGCCGAGGCGGCCGTGGTCGGCGCGACCGACCCGGTGACCGGGCAGGCCATCGTGGCGTTCGTGATCCTGCGCGGCAACGCCGAGGAGGGCCTCGACATCGCCACCGAGCTCCGTGCCCACGTGTCCAAAGCGCTGGGCCCGATCGCCAAGCCGCGTCAGATCCTGGTGGTCCCCGAGCTGCCGAAGACCCGCTCGGGCAAGATCATGCGGCGTCTCCTGCGCGACGTGGCGGAGAACCGCAGCATCGGCGACGTCACCACGCTGGCCGACAGCACGGTGATGAACCTCATCTCCGAGAAACTGCCCAGCGCCAAGAGCGAAGACTGAGACCGAGGGCGTTCACGGGCCACGCCCCCGAACGCCCTCTCGACCCCGCGAAGGCGCGAATCCCCGGTGACGGAGGTTCGCGCCTTCCGCTCAGACGGCCCCATCCGCACTCGCAAGCCCGGCGGAGGTCCGATTCGCGGACTTCTATAGGGTGGTGATCAGGTGTGCCGGGAAGTCTGGTCGGCCGGGGAAGGAAAGCCCTTCCCCGCATTCGCGGAGGTTCTATGCGCCGCACCGTTGATATATGGCCTTTCCGACCTACAGTCCGATACACCCGCCAGCTGGCCGAGGCCCTCCGGGCCGAGACGGTCGGTGGTGTGCTGATGCTGCTGGCCGCCGTCGCCGCGCTGGTCTGGGCCAACGTGTCCAACGACTCCTACCAGGCGCTGCGCACCGTCACGATCGGCCCCGACTTCTTCCATCTCGAACTCTACAAATGGGCCCAGAACGGCCTACTCGCGATCTTCTTCTTCGTCGCGGGAGTGGAGATCAAGGAGGAGTTCGTCCACGGGGAGCTCGCGAATCTCCGCAAGGCCGCGCTGCCCGTCCTCGCCTCCATCGCCGGGATGATCGTGCCCGCCCTGATCTACCTCGCGGTGAGCTGGGGCGCGCCGGGCGCGAGCCGGGGCTGGGCCATCCCCACGGCCACCGACATCGCCTTCGCGCTCGCCGTACTGGCCGTGACGGCCAGCTCGATGCCCGCCGCGCTCCGGGTGTTCCTGCTGACCAGCGCCGTGGTGGACGACCTCGGTGCGATCACCGTCATCGCCGTCTTCTTCACCGAGCACCTGAACATCCTGGCTCTGGCCGCCGGAGCCGTGATCATCGCCCTGTACGGCCTGCTGCAGGCCAGGCGGGTCCGAGGACTGTGGATCTATCTGCCCCTCGCCCTCGTCACCTGGTATCTCATCGAGATCAGCGGCGTTCACGCGACCGTGGCCGGGGTGGCGCTCGGCCTGGTGACCCGCGTGCGCGGCGGCCCCGGAGAGGAGAGCTCCCCCGGCGAATCGGCCGACCGTTACCTCCGCCCCGTCTCGGCGGGCTTCGCGGTGCCCGTGTTCGCGTTTTTGTCCGCCGGGGTAGTACTCGGCGGGGAGGGACTCAGCACGATACTGAGCGATCGAGTGGTGCTCGGTGTGATCGCCGGACTGGTTGTCGGTAAGTTCCTCGGTGTCTTCGGCGGGGCGTGGCTGGCCGTACGGCTGGGCCTGGCGAGACTGTCGGAAGAGTTGCACTGGCGGGACATGGCCGCCGTCTCGATACTGGCCGGGATCGGGTTCACCGTTTCCCTGCTCATCGGCAACCTCGCCTACGGCGACGATCCGGAACGGGTGAACATGGTGACCACCGGCGTGCTCGTGGCAAGCCTCATGGCTTCCGTCCTGGCCACGATCCTGCTGCGGGTGCGCGTGCGTAACCGTCTCAACGCGCAGGATGATATTTGACATCGGCGCTTGATAGGAGATCGTTCATGACACAGATTCCGCCCACGGAACCGCAGGAGGAGTCGCTGGGCTCGCTGGTCGCCGCGGCCAGCGACCAGATCTCCACCCTGGTCAGGGCCGAGATCGAACTGGCCAAGGCGGAGCTCAAGTTCGACGCCAAACGGGTCGGCGTGGCCGGAGGGCTCTTCGGCGCCGCCGCGTTCATGGCCCACCTGTGCCTGATCCTGCTCTCGTTCGCGATCGCCTACGCCCTGATCGGTGTGGGCATCTGGCGCTGGGCGGCCTTCCTGATCGTCACGGGGCTGTACCTGGTCACGGCCGGGCTCCTGGCCTTCATCGGCATGAGACGGCTCAAGGGCATGACCAAGATGAAGGGGACCCTCCGCTCGCTCAAGACCATCAAGAGCGGCGAGCCCGAGCTCGGCTCCGCCCCTCCGGCCACCGCGGGCCAGATCGGCACGCATCGCGAGCCGGTGCGACCAGGCCAATGAACGGTCCCGACGAATCCCTGGTCAGCATCGAGGGCCCGTGGACCCATCGCGCCGTCCACGCCGGTGGCACCCGTTTCCACGTCGTGGAGGCCGGCAAGGGCCCCCTCGTACTGCTGCTGCACGGGTTCCCGCAGTTCTGGTGGAGCTGGCGCAACCAGCTCGTCTCGCTCCCCGCGGCGGGATATCACACCGTCGCCGTCGATCTGCGGGGCTACGGAGCCAGTGACAAGCCGCCCCGCGGTTACGACCTGCCCACCCTCGCCGCCGACGCGACCGGGCTGATCCGGGCGCTGGGTGAGACCGGCGCGATCGTCGTCGGTCACGACTGGGGCGGGCTGCTGGCCTGGACCATGGCCGCGATGGACCCCAAGACGGTCCGGCGGCTGGTCCCGGTGTCGGCCCCGCACCCGCTCCGCCTGCGGTCCGCGCTGCGCACCGAGCCGTTCGGCCAGCTCAGGGCCGGCCGCTACGCGCTGGGCTTCCAGCTGCCGATCCTCCCCGAGCGCCGGCTGACCGCCCACGGAGGCGCGATGGTGGGACGGTTGCTGGACCAGTGGTCGGGGCCCGGCTGGCCGGAGGAGGACGTGTCCAGGACCTACCGTGACGCGTTCCGCATCCCCAACGTCTCGCACTGCGCGCTGGAATATCACCGCTGGTTCGCCCGCTCCCAGCTCCGCCCCGACGGCCTGCGCTACGCCAGGGCCATGCGCGCCGGGATCAACGCGCCCACGCTGCACATGCACGGCGCGCTCGACGGGCACATCCTGCCCCGCACCGCCCAGGGCTCCAGCCGCTACGTGGTCGCCCCCTACAGGTGGCGGCTGATCGAGGGCGCGGGGCACTTCCCCCACGAGGAGCGCCCGGAGGAGTTCGACGCCGAGCTCATCGGCTGGCTGGCCGACCCGGAGCCCGACCGATGATCGAACGCGACCGGGATCCGGACGGCAGGGCGCGCAACCAGCGCCCCAGGGACGCGCTCGGACGGCCGCTGCCCCACGGAGCCGAGGGGGTGGAGCGCATCCCCGACGACTACGCGCCGAGCGCGGAGGAGGCTCTCTCCGAGGCGCGTCGCCTGCTCGACGAGGGCAGGCCGTTCCATGCCCACGAGGTGCTGGAGGGCCGCTGGAAGACCGCCCCGGAGGAGGAGCGGGAGCTGTGGCAGGGACTGGCGCAGATCTGTGTCGGCCTCACCCATCTCCAGCGGGGCAACCGGCGCGGGGCCGCGGCGCTGTTCGCACGCGGCGCCGACAGGATCTCCTCGTACGGCGCGCCGTACGAGGAGATCGCCCGGACCGCTCGCGCGCTGGACGACCTGGACGCCGGGACGGCCGTCTCCAGGATCCGGGCCCTGCTCTAGCCGGCCCGGCCCGGACCGTCTCCGGCCGCCGAGGTCCGGCCCTGCCCGGCCGGTCCGCTAGTTCTGGTTGCACTCCTGGGTGCTCACGGCGTTGACCAGTTTGGAGCCGTCTTCGGCGTCGGGGGCCACCTCCGCGGCCGTCAGGACGAACCCGGTCTCCGGCTGGTCGAGGACCGCCGCGAAGACGACTCCGTAGACACGGCCGTCCGTGGTGAGCAGCGGTCCGCCGGAGTTGCCCTGCCGGACCAGGCCGCGGATCGAGTAGACGTCGCGGGTGACGGACTTGCGCTCGTAGATGTCGGGCCCGTTGGCCCTCTGCTGCACCCGGATCCGGGCCTCGTTGGTGGTGAAGCCCAGGCCGTGCGGGAAACCCGCGATGATCGCGTCGTCGCCCTGCTTGGCATTGCCGTCGAAGCGCAGGAGCGGCATGTTCAGTCCGGGGACGTAGAGGATGGCGATGTCCCTGTCGGGGTTGTAGAGCACCACCTTGGCCCGGTGGGTGTGGTTCAGGTAGTCGGTGACCTGAAGCTCCTTGTCGACCCCGGCGACCACGTGGGCGTTCGTCATGATCCGGTCTTGCGAGTAGACGAACCCGGTGCCCTCGATGTGCTTGCTGCAGCTCGACGCGACGCCCTGGACCTTGACGATGCCCTTGCGTGCCCGCGAGAGCTGCCGGCCCTTCAGCACGCTCCGGTCGGGCGGGGCGACCTCGACGAACTGACCGCCCCCTATGCCGTCGAACACCTTGGGGAAGCCCGAGGTGTCGATGAACGCCTTGATCGGCGCCTGCAGGTCCTTGGCCCCCTCCGGCATCACCTGGTCGACGGTGCTGATCAGCAAGGACCTGTGGACCTGCTCGCTGAGCATGGTGAACTGCGACGAGACCAGTAAGGAGCCGATCAGCCAGGCGACGATCAGGACCGAGAACGCACTGGTGAACGTGCCCCCGACCGCGTCGACCACCTTGGCGGGCTCCCAGGTGACATGGCTGCGGACCACCGCGCCGATCGTCGACGAGGCGAACTGCCCGATCGTGGCGGCGAGGAAGACGACGACGATGGCGAGCAGCGCTCGCTCGGTATCGCCGTCGACCACGGCCTCGGCGATAGGGGGGGCGATGAACATGCCCAGCAGCGCGCCCCCAACGAATCCGACAAAGCTTAGGACCCCGATGATGAACCCCTGGCGGTATCCCGACACCGCGAAGGCCACCATCAGGGCGATCAGGATGAGATCGAGGAGATCACCGCTCACCCCTTTACGGTATCCAGCCGTTGTCCCGCGCGTGCACACCTTCCCCGAGGTATCTGCGGTTATCGTGGCCAGATGGCAACGATCGGGGGGTCGGCGGCCGTGGAGTCTCTCATCGAGACCGCGCTGCGAGATCAGGACCAGGACGGCGCGATCCGCTGGCACGCGATCAATGAGCTGCAAAAACGTGGCGATCTGGAGACTTTCACCGCGGCCCGGCGGTTGTGCTCGGGAAAGACTACGGCCGAGCGGATGCTCGGGGTGGACATTCTCGGCCGGCTCGGTTTCGTCGGTCGTAGCCTGCCGGTGCTCCGTTCCCTCTCCGTCCGCGAGGACGACTGCCTGGTGCTCTACTCGGTGCTGATCGCCTTCGGTCACCTCAGAGACCGTCGCGCTCTCCCCTCGGTGATCGCCCTGGCCGAGCACCCCGATCCCAGGGTTCGCTACGGCGCCGCCTACGCGTTACCGAACATCATGGGCAACCCGCCGGACCCGTCCGGTCTGTCCGCCCTGAGACGGCTGATCAACGACCCCGACGACGACGTGGCCGACTGGGCCTGCCTCGGCCTGGCCCTGTCAACGGGATGCGAGGTTAACGACGTCAGGGGGCAGGTCCTCGACCCGTGACCGATCCCAGGGGAGCTCGAAGCCCGAGGCGGCGAGCACCCCGTCGAGCACTCCTGCCGTGAACCCCCACACCAGCAGCCCGCGCACCCGGAACGCCGGGCCGCGATAATCGTTCGAGTGGCGCAGCCTGAGCCTGTTGGCCGGATCGACGAGCTCGCTGATCGGGACCCGCTCCACCGACTCCACCTCGTCGGGTGAGGCCGCGTGCACCACGCAGGGAGTGTGCCACCAGCCCAGCACCGGGGTCACCCGGTTGTCGCTGTGGGGCAGGTACAGCTCGGACATCGTGCCGATCACCCGGACACCGGCCGGATCGAGACCGGTCTCCTCCTGGGCCTCACGCAGCGCGGCGGCGATCGGGCCGTCGTCCTCGGGATCCACCCCTCCGCCGGGGAAGGCGGGCTGCCCGGCGTGCGTGCGCCCCCGCGAGCTGCGCTGGATCAGCAGCACGTCGGGGCCGAGCGGCCCCTCGCCGAACAGCATCAGCACCGCGGCCGGGCGTCCGCCGGACGCGGGCGGGCGCATCGGCGGGGGCACCGGTGCCCCCGCGGCACGTTCGGCCAGCGTCTCCAACCATTCAGGCACTTCCACGGGCACACCTCCGGTCTCTGCAACACGGCATCCCGCCCGGCGCTTCCCGATCGCGGGAAGCGCCACCGCCCGATTATGCGGGCGACCCCGGCGGTTACGAGGGTGGCCCCGCCCCGTTACGGGAACGGACCCGCCCGGTTACGGGAACGATCCCGGACGGCCGCGGGACGACCGGGGAGGACGTCAGGAGAACGGCCCCGGACGCACCAGCTTGGCGGCCTCGACGGGGTTCGTGGGACCGATGCCGTACGAGGGACAGAGCGCGGCGAGCGGGCACACGCCGCAGGCGGGCTTGCGGGCGTGGCACATGCGGCGGCCGTGCCAGATCAGGCGGTGGGACATCATCGTCCAGTCGCGCTTCGGGATGAGCTCCGCGACGGCCTGCTCGATCTTGACCGGGTCGGTCTCCTCGGTCCAGCGGAACCGGTTCACGAGCCGCTGGAAGTGCGTGTCCACGGTGATCCCGGGCACCCCGAAGGCGTTGCCGAGCACCACATTGGCGGTCTTTCGGCCGACTCCGGGAAGGGTCACGAGATCCTTGAGCCTGCCGGGAACCTCGCCGCCGAAGCGGTCGCACAGGACCTGGGCCATGCCGACGATGCTGTTGGTCTTGGCCCGGAAGAACCCGGTGGGCCGGATGATCTCCTCCACCTCGACCCGGTCGGCGCCCGCATAGTCTTCTGCTGTCCGATATTTCGCAAAAAGCGTAGGAGTAACCGTATTGACCCTTTTGTCCGTACACTGCGCAGATAAGATCGTCGCTACCAGCAGTTCCAGGGGATCACGGAAGTCAAGCTCACAGTGGGCGTCAGGGTAGGTTTCCGCCAGAATTCGGTCCATCCGCCGAGCTCGACGGACCAGGGCAAGCCGGGATTCACCTGCGGAGCTGACGTTGCGGAGCACTCCGACAGCCTACGCGCATGGCCCCCCGGAGAACCGCGCGGTGCGATAGGTCACAATTACTGCGTGAGCCGTGAAACAGGAGGCACTGTGAACACCGACGACGTGCTGGGCAAGGCTCCGCTCTTCTCGGCGCTCGACCGGGAGAGCGCCGCCGCGCTGCGCACGAGCATCTCCGAGGTGCAACTGTCCAAGGGACAGACCCTGTTCGCCGAGAACGAGACCGGGGATCGCCTCTACGTGGTGCTCGAAGGCAAGATCAAGCTGTCCAGGACCGCGCCCGACGGCCGGGAGAACCTGCTCAGCGTGCTCGGCCCGAGCGAGATGTTCGGTGAGCTGTCGCTGTTCGACCCCCGCCCCCGCACGGCGTCCGCCACCGCGCTGACCGACGTCCGCCTGGCCGGGCTCGGCCACGACGACCTTCGCCCCTGGCTGACCGGTCGCCCCGAGGTCGCCCTGCACCTGCTGCGCGCCCTGGCCCAGCGGCTCCGCCGTACCAACGACGTGCTGGCCGACCTGGTCTTCACCGACGTCCCCGGCCGGGTCGCCAAGGCCCTGCTCGACCTGGCCGAGCGCTTCGGCCAGCGGATCGAGGACGGCGTCCGGGTCCACCACGACCTCACCCAGGAGGAGCTGGCCCAGCTGGTCGGAGCCTCGCGCGAGACCGTGAACAAGGCCCTGGCCGACTTCGCCCAGCGCGGCTGGCTGCGCATCGAGGCCAAGGCCGTGGTCATCATGGACCTGGAGCGGCTGCACAACCGCTCGCGCTAGCCGTCGAGATAGTCCAGCTGGGCGCGGACCGACATCTCGGCGGCGAACCAGAGCGACCTGTCCACGTCCGCGTAGACGATCTCCACGATCTCCCTCGGCGTCGCCGCACCCCCCTCGCGCGCCTTCCGGATCTGGTCCAGCCGCCGCCGCCGGTGTGCGATGTAGCCGTCCAGCGCGCCGATCGGGTCGGGCAGCACCGGGCCGTGGCCCGGCAGCAGCGCCTCGGCGCCGACGTGCTCGGTCCTCGCGCGAAGCCGGTCGAGAGACCGCAGGTAGTCGGCCAGGTCGCCGTCCGGAGCGATCACGGTGGTGCCCCGGCCGAGCACGGTGTCCCCGGTCAGGATCGCCCGGTCCTCGGGCAGCCAGAAGCAGAGCGAGTCGAACGAGTGGCCCGGCGTGCCGACCACGTGGAGCTCCAGGCCGCCGACCGTGAGCACGTCACCGTCACCGAGCCCCTCCTCCCCCAGCCGGTGCGCGGGGTCCAGTGCCCTGACGGGTGCGCGGAGCAGCCCGGCGAGCTTTCCCGCGCCCCCGCTGTGGTCGTGGTGACCGTGGGTGAGCAGGATCGTCGCGACCCTGCGCCCCTCCAGCTGACCGGCGACCCTCGCGAGGTGGTCGTCGTCGTCCGGCCCGGGATCGACGACCAGGACGTCCTCCCCGTCGCCGATCACCCACGTGTTGGTCCCGTCCAGGGTCATCGGGGACGGATTCGGGGCCAGAAGGTTGAGGGCGTGGGTCGTGCCCGACCCGTCGGGCCCTTCCAGGGGGATCCGCAGCCCGCTCACGCGGCACCGAACCTGTAGTCGTCGTCGAGCACGATGTGCATCTCCCCGTCCACCTCCGCGATCTCCGGCATGAGGGTGACGATCTCCCGTTCGACCGCCAGCACGTCGGGGACCTTCTCGTAGGCGCGCAGCTCGCCGAGCGTGCGGTAGGTCGGGGGCATCAGGAAGATCTGACCGCTCCTGGCCCGGTCGATCGCGTCGGCGGGCCGTACCCAGGCGACCTGGTCGGCCTCACCGCCGACGTCACGGGTGCGCTGGCCCGGAGGGAGGGCCGCCACGAAGAACCGGGTGTCGAAGCGCCTGTGCTCGACCCTGGGGGTGATCCAGTGAGCCCAGGGACGCAGCAGGTCGGAACGGAGGACGAGACCGCGCCTGTCCAGGAAGTCGGCGAAGGACAGGCTCCTGTCGATCAGGGCGAGCCGGTCGGACTCCCACTCGTCGCCGGTGGTGTCGGCCACGACGGAGTCCTCGGACAAGCCGGCGAGCAGCACGCCCGACTCCTCGAACGTCTCCCGTACGGCGGCGCACACCAGCCCCCGCGCCGTCCTGTCGTCCGCGCGGAAGACCTCGCCCCACGCGGCGGGCGAGGGCCCGGCCCAGGCGACCGCCTGGTCGGTGTCACGTGGATCCACCGAGCCTCCGGGGAAGACGTAGGCTCCCGCGGCGAAGGCCATACTGGCCTTGCGCCGCAGCATGTAGACCTCCGCGCTCTCGCGGCCCTCCCGGAGGATGACCACGGTGGCGGCATCCCGGGCCGGGACGGGCTCCACCCGCCCGGCCAGAATGTCGCGTGCGCGCTCGCCCAGCTCACCAGGAAGCGGGATACCACCCATTCAGACCCTCCACCAGAACCTCACTCGGTTTCAGGGTCCATCATGTGGCACCGCCCGGTCTTGGACAATCATCAACAAACCCTAATGAAACTCAGCGAACCTCAGCGATCATTTCGATCTCGACGGGCGCGTCCAGCGGGAGAACCGCGACGCCCACCGCGCTGCGGGCATGCGCGCCCGACTCGCCGAACAGCTCGCCGAGCAGCTCGCTGGCCCCGTTGACCACCCGAGGCTGGCCGGTGAAGTCAGGAGCGCTGGCCACGAAACCGACGACCTTGATGATCCTGACGACGTTCGGCAGGCCGCCGGACACCGAGGCGATGGCCGCGAGGGCGTTGAGGGCGCAGATCTTGGCCAGGCCGTGGGCGTCCTCGACGTCCACCTCGGCGCCGACCTTGCCGGTCGTCATCAGCTTGCCCTCCACCATCGGGAGCTGGCCCGAGGTGTAGACGTAGTCACCCGTGCGGACGGCCGGGACGTAGGCCGCCAGCGGCGACGCCACCTCCGGCAGGACCAGGCCCAGCGCCGCCAGCCTCTCCTGCGGGGTCACTGCTTGGGCCGCTTCATGTAGGCGACCAGCTGCTCGGGGTTGTTCGGCCCGGGCACGACCTGGACGAGCTCCCAGCCGTCCTGGCCCCAGTTGTCAAGAATCTGCTTGGTGGCGTGCACCAGCAGAGGAACCGTCGAGTACTCCCATTTCGTCATGCGGGACACATTAGCGAGACCTCCGCGGCGAGCGGTTCCATCCGAACATCCCTCCGGTGGAACGGCTTGCCATAACAAGCTGTGAGAAACCACATATTTATGTACGGAGCAAGGCCGCGGCGAATCGTCAAGTGGCCGTTGGGTAGCCTTCGAAAGGTGAGAGCTCGCGACACCGATTGGGACGGCGTACGCCTCCACGTCGTCACCGGTAAGGGCGGCACCGGTAAAACCACGGTGGCCGCCGCACTCGCCCTTGCCCTCGCCGCGGGCGGACGCAAGGTCCTGCTGGTGGAGGTCGAGGGCCGGCAGGGAATCGCACAGGTCTTCGACCTGCCGCCGCTGCCGTACGAGGAGAGGAAGATCGCCGTCGCGCCCGGTGGCGGGGACGTCTACGCGCTGGCCATCGACGCGGAAGAGGCCATGCTCGACTACCTCGAGATGTTCTACGGCATGCGCAGGGCGGGCAAGGCGCTGAGCAAGATGGGCATCGTCGACTTCGCCACGACCATCGCCCCGGGCTTTCGCGACGTCCTGGTCACCGGCAAGACGAGCGAGGCCGTCCGGCGCAAGGGCAAGGACGGCAGGCGGGTCTACGACGCGGTCGTGCTCGACGCGCCGCCGACCGGCCGGATCGCCCGCTTCCTCAACGTCACCAACGAGGTCTCCGGGCTGGCCAGGATGGGTCCGATCAAGAACCACGCCGACCTGGTGAACGGGGTCGTGTCCTCCCCCGAGACCGCGGTGCACTTCGTCACGCTCCTGGAGGAGATGCCCGTCCAGGAGACCCTGGACGGGCTGCAGGAGCTCCACACGATCGGCCTCCCGGCCGGCGGGGTCTTCATCAACATGGTCAGGGAGTCGTTGCTGCCCGACTCCGTCCTGAAAGCCGCAGCGAAGGGCCGGTTCGACCCGGGCGAGCTGGTGCTCGGCCTCAAGGCGGCCGGACTCACCGACGGCGGTTCCACCGGGGTCTCCGTGGCCGAGGCGCTCGCGGAGGAGATCGCCGATCACGCCCACCGGGCCGAGCTCGAACACCGCGAGCGGCTGGCGCTGAACAAGGCGGGCCGCCCCCGCTACGAGCTGCCGCTGCTGGCCGACGGGGTCGACCTTTCCGGGCTGTACGAGCTGGCGGAGTCGATCCGCGTCCAGGGAGCGGCATGAGCAAGCGCGACGAGCGACCCGGCGGGCACCGGAAGGCCCCGGTCCTCGACCTCGACGCGATCATCGACGATCCGGGCACCCGGATCGTCGTCTGCTGCGGCTCCGGCGGCGTCGGCAAGACCACCACCGCGGCGGCGCTGGGACTGCGGGCGGCCGAGCGCGGCCGTTCCGCCGTGGTGCTCACGGTGGACCCCGCCCGGCGGCTGGCGCAGTCGATGGGGCTGACCGAGCTCGACAACACCCCCAAGCCTGTCTCGGGCGTGAAGGGCAAGGGCAGGCTGCACGCCATGATGCTCGACATGAAGCGGACCTTCGATGAGATCATCGAAGCGCACGCCGACCCAGAGCGAGCCCGCCAGATCCTGACGAACCCCTTCTACCAGTCTCTGTCGTCCAGCTTCTCCGGCACGCAGGAGTACATGGCGATGGAGAAGCTGGGGCAGCTCCGCCGCTCGGGCGACTGGGATCTGATCATCGTGGACACCCCGCCGTCCCGCTCCGCGCTGGACTTCCTGGACGCGCCCGAACGGCTGGGACGTTTCCTCGACGGACGGCTCATCCGGGTGCTGATGGCCCCCGCCAAGGCCGGAGGGCGCAGCGCGTTCAAGCTGCTCAACGCCGGTTTCGGGTTCATCGCCGGAGCCATGACCAAGCTGCTGGGCGCGCAGGTGCTCAAGGACCTGCAGACCTTCGTGTCCGCCCTGGACGCCGTCTTCGGCGGGTTCAGGGCGCGTGCCGACCAGACCTACAGGCTCCTGCAGGCCCCCGGCACCGCGTTCGTCGTCGTGGCCTCGCCCGAACGCGACGCGATGCGTGAGGCGTCCTACTTCGTGGAGAGGCTGGCCGCGGAGCGCATGCCCCTGGCCGGACTCGTGATCAACCGGATGCACCTCTCGCCGGCGGGCGTGCTGTCGGCGGCCCGGAGCGCCGCCGCGGCGGAGGACCTGGAGTCGCGTGGCGAGCACGAGCTGACCGCCGCCGTGCTGCGGCTGCACGCCGGCCGGATGCAGCTGGCCGCCCGCGAGCTACGCGAGCAGGAGCACTTCGTCTCCGCCCATCCCACGGTGCCCGTGGCCCGGGTTCCCGCCATGGCGCAGGACGTGCACGACCTGAAGGGTCTGCGCGAGGTGGGCGAGCTCCTGGGCTCCCAGTAGGCGCACACGCCTGCCGGACGCGCGGCCTCGTGCCGCCCGCGGGGGCCCGCGCGGATCGTCCCGGTCCCGTGGGCGGGTCCGGCTCCTTCACGGAGACGGACCCGGCGTACGGGCACGATTACGGACGACCGCATGCGCGGACCGATGACGGACGGGCACGGCCGCGAACGTCGCACGCGCGGACCCATGGGTCTGCGACAGCCCAGGGAACGTCAGGCGCGAACGTCGCACGCGCATGCGCGGACCGGTGGCGCCCGGTCCTGGCATACGCGTGTACGGCTGACGCCCGGCCAGGCGTTCACAAGGATCGAAAACACCTGGCCGGGCGTACGCAATGTACGGCCGGCGCCGAGCGCCGGCCGTACAGGATCAGTGCGAACTCAGCCGGCGATCAGCTCATTCGTTCGCTCGTACTCTTCTTTGGCCAATTCCAGCAGGTCTCGCCAGGAATCGACATCCGGTCGCCGGCGCAGCAGCGCTCGGCGTTCGCGCTCGGTCATCCCGCCCCACACCCCGAACTCGATGCGATTGTCCAGCGCATCGGCGAGGCACTCGGTCCGGACCGGGCACCCTCGGCAGATCAGCTTTGCTCGATTCTGGGCTGCACCCTGAACGAACAAAGCATCAGGATCCGCACCCTTGCAGGCCGCACGGGAGGTCCAATCCGTGATCCACATTCGACCCCACTCCCCTTAGGTGGTCAGTCGTGACTTTTGGGGCCGACGGGCGCGGGCGTCGAGCCTTCGGTATTCAATTGCCGCAGAAAGAGAACGTACGCAATCAGACGTTCGGGCCGACAGACCCCGGCGGGACCAAATTCTCACATGGTCATCCACGGCCATCTGGCCGGGAATGACTAGTCACCTGTCCAAGCACAATCGAGACACGGACATGTCAAAATGTCGTTCCGTTACCGTTTGAGCCATCCGTCCGTCGCCGTCCGACGTACCCTGGGACTCGTGCAAGCTCAAGGCAAAGATCTGAGTTCGGCAGCCGTCAATGTGCTACGGCTCCTCGCCGCAGCCGTTGCGACAGGCGTACTGGTCGCCGCCGTGGCACTTCCGGCGATAGGCGGGGCGGGTCTGACCGTGAACGCCGCCACCGACGAGTTGCGCCTCCTTCCCGAGGAACTCAACGAACCCCCGCTCCCCGAGAAGACGATCTTGCTTGACGCGAGCGGCAAGCAGTTCGCCCAGTTCTACTTTGAGAATCGCGAATCGGTCTCGCTCGACCAGGTCTCCGACTTCATGAAGACCGCGATCGTCGCGATCGAGGACGACCGGTTCTACCAGCACGGGGCCATCGACATCGAAGGCACCTTCCGCGCGCTGGTGAAGAACTCCGCCGGTGGCGGCGACGTGCAGGGTGGCTCCTCCATCACCCAGCAGTACGTCAAGCTTGTACGGCTCAACAGCGCGGAGACCAAGGAGGAGCAGGCCGCCGCGATCGCGCCGACCGTCTCCCGCAAGCTCAACGAGCTGCGCTACGCGCTGGCGATCGAAGAGAAATACACCAAGCCGGAGATTCTTGAGCGCTATCTGAACATCTCCTACTTCGGTGCGGGCGCCTACGGCATCCAGGCGGCGGCCAAGCGCTTCTTCGGCAAGCCGGCCTCCAAGCTGAACCTGGCGGAGGCGGCCACCCTGGCGGGAGCCGTGCAGAACCCGAGCAAGACCGACCCGAACGCCGGCAAGGAGAGCCGCCAGCGCCTGCTGGACCGGCGCAACCTCGTCCTGGACCGGATGGCCGAGCTCGGCAAGGTCACGCCGCAGGAGGCGCGGGAGGCCAAGGCGAAGAAGCTCGGGTTCAAGGACACCCCGGTCCCCGGCGACTGCGACGCGAGCCCGTACCCGTATTTCTGCCTCTATGTGAAGTACGAGATGCTCAACAACGAGGACTTCGGCAAGACTCCGGCGCTGCGCAAGAGGCAGTTGCAGCGCGGCGGCCTGACGATCAAGACGACGCTCGACCCCCAGGCGCAGGCGGCCTCCGAGAAGGCCATCAAGCAGTACGTGAAGACCAGCGACAAGCCGGTCGCCTCACAGGCGATGGTCGTCCCCGGCACCGGTGCCATCAAGGGCATGGCCGCCAGCCGGAAGTACGGGCAGAACAAGAAGAAGAACGAGATCAGCTACAACCTCCCCGCCGACGGGATGCACGGCGGCGGAAGGGGCTTCCAGGCCGGATCCACGTTCAAGATGTTCACCCTGGTCACCGCTCTGAGCGAGGGCCTCAAGATCGACGACGGTTTCGGCACCGGCTCGGGCTACCGGGCTCCGAGCTCCAGCACGTTCCGCGACTGCAAGGGCAACAGGGTCGGCGAGCCCTCCCACGAGGTCCGCAACTCCAGCGAGGGCGGCGGCGGCTTCAAGACCCTGACGACCGGCACCCTGGGCTCGGTGAACACCTTCTTCATGCGGCTGGAGGAGGAGGTCGGCCTCTGCGACGTGGTCAAGACCGCCAAAAGCCTCGGTATCAAGCGGGCCGACGGGGGCAAGCTCCAGGAGGTCGAGACCTTCACCCTCGGGGTCAACGAGATGGACCCGGTGACGGTCGCCGCCGCCTACGCGACGATCGCCTCCCGCGGCGCCTACTGCAAGCCGATGGCCATCACCGAGATCCGCGACCGCGACAACAAGGCCACGTCCTACAAGCCGTCGTGCAAGCAGGTCCTGGACGAGGAGGTCGCCGACGCGGCCACCCACATCATGTCCGGGGTGTTCACCAAGGGCACGATGTCCGGGATCGGCGGCATCGGCCGCCCGGCCGCGGGCAAGACCGGCACCACCGACGCCTACACCGCCGCCTGGTTCGCCGGTTTCACCCCCGACCTCGCCTCGGCGGTCAGCCTCGGCGACCCGCGCGGCGCCTTCCAGCACGACCTGATGGGCGTGACCATCGGCGGCCAGTACTACAGCTACGTCTACGGCGCGGACATCTCCGGCCGGATCTGGAAGGACTCCATGGGCCGCGCCCTGAAGGGCGTCGATCCGACCTCCTTCACGCCGGTGAACAAGGAGCGCTTCGGCGGTTGCTCCGGCGGCAGGTGCGCGCCCAAGCCGCCCCCGAAGCCCAGGGGTGACTCGGGCGACCAGGGCGACGGCGGCGGCACCGACAACGGTGGCGGCGACGGCGACAGCCCGCCCCCGGACATCATCCTGGACCCCAACGGCGGCGCCCCCATCGTCCCGTAGCGGCACCTGAGCCCTCACGACGCCCCCGCGTCTCGCCGGGTCACCGGGAGGGCTCCCGGTCCACATCCGGGCCGCCTGTCGCGGCGAGCGGGCCCTCAAGGCTCTAGGGCGGAGCGGATGCCCACACGCGGGCGCGCGCTCCGCCCAGGGCCGTCAGGGGCTCGGGCAGAGCGCGTCGGGGACTCCGGCGCCGGAGTCCTCGTCGAAAAGCTCGGGCGAGGCGGTCGTCAGGGCCCAGGAGGGCCACCGGATCCGTCACGGGTCCGCACGAGACCGCCGGAGTTCGGCGCCGGGCCGGGATCGGCCCGGCAGCCGGGCCCGTACGCCAGGCCGACAGACGGTCGGACAGGCCCCAATGACCGTGTCGCTGAGCCGGGCCCCGTACGTCAGGCCGACAGGCGGGCCCGTACGGCCTGCGCCACCCGGCCGCCCTCGGCACGTCCGGCGACCTTCGGGTTCAGGACCTTCATGACCTGGCCCATGGCCTGCGGCCCGGCGGCGCCGCTCTCTGCGACGGCCTCGTCCACGAGCTTGAGGAGCTCCTCGTCGGAGAGCTGGGCGGGGAGATACTCCTCCAGCACGGCCTGCTCGTCCACCTCGGCCTGCGCCTGCGCCGTACGGCCGGCGCCGCTGAACGCCTCGGCCGCCTCCCGGCGCTTCTTGGCCTCCTTGGCCAGCACCTTGACGACTTCGTCGTCGGAGAGCTGACGCGCCGTCTTGCCCGAGACCTCCTCGACCCCCACGGCCGCCAGGGCCATGCGAATCGTCCGGGTGCGGATCTCGTCCCTGCTCTTCATGGAGGCCGTGAGATCGGCCTTCAGCTTGTCCTTCAATGCGCTCATGCAGTCCATCTTGCCGTCTCGCCATCCCGCTGTATCCCAAGTTTCCTTTCGAGTGCTTGATGTCGGGCATGATGGGAGGGTGAGGAAAGCAGCTGCTGTGCCCCTGTCCCTGCTCGGCGCCGGCCTGGCAGGCCTCGCCTACGCCTCGGTCATCGAGCGCAACGCCTTCCGGCTGAGGCGTTTCGACGTGCCCGTGCTGGAGCCCGGCAGGCGTCCGGTGCGCATCCTGCACCTCTCCGACCTGCACCTCACCCCCGGCAGGCGAATGCTGATCAACTGGGTCCGCTCGCTGGGCGCGCTCAACCCCGACCTGGTGGTCAACACCGGCGACTCCATCGCGCACCCCGACGCGGTCGGCCCCCTGCTGCACGCCCTCGAACCCCTGTTGTCGCGTCCGGGCCTGTTCGTCTACGGCTCCAACGACCTGTACGCGCCGCGCCCCAAGAATCCCGCACGCTACCTCTGGCGCACCTCCAAGGGTGATCGCCGCCAGACGATCCCCTCGCTCCCCTGGGAGGAGCTGGGCGCCGGCATGGCCGTCGAGGGCTGGCTGGACATGAACAACACCACGGCCCGCATCAAGGTCGGCGATCTCGACGTGGCCGTGGGCGGCATCCACGACTCCCACATCAACCGCGACCGCTACGACCTGATCGCCGGACCCGCTCCCGCGGAGGCCGATCTGCGCCTGGGCGTGATGCACTCCCCCGAGCCCCGCAACATGACCCGCTTCGCCGCCGACGGCTACCAGCTGCTGCTCGCCGGCCACACTCACGGCGGCCAGCTCTGCGTCCCCTTCTACGGCGCCCTGGTCACCAACTGCGGCATCGACCGAGCCCGGGTCAAGGGTCTGAGCCGCCACGACTCCGCCTATCTCCACGTCTCCGCCGGCCTCGGTACCAGCCCCTACGCCCCGGCCCGGTTCGCCTGCTACCCCGAGGCCACTCTCCTGACGCTGGTGCCTCGTCGCCGTGGCGACGCAAGCACCTCCGAAGTCCGCTAGACTTTCCCAAGCACGAGCAAGACCGGGGTGTGGCGCAGCTTGGTAGCGCGCTTCGTTCGGGACGAAGAGGCCGCAGGTTCAAATCCTGTCACCCCGACGTTGCAAGTCCCGAGGTAGAGGGCCGTTCCTGAGAGATCAGGAGCGGCCCTTTGCGTTTGCCGAGTGAATGACCGCGTGACGACGCTTCTCCGGCGTCTTTGTCATTCGTCCCATAAAAGCCGGCATGTGGCCTTCCCCTTCTGTCGCGAAGATCTGACCTGAGAAGAAGGTCGGGTCGCGGGAAAGACCAGATGCAGATTCGAGCCGGAGTTCCTGCGGCAGAGGACTTCCCCCGGTGGATCCGAGTCAGCCCCCGATCCAGAAGAGGATCGTGTCCGCGGCGTGGCCGCGCTTCAGGGAGGTCTGCCACTCCTCGTGCTCCACCTGGAGGAGCTCGATGAGGAGCTTGGTGTCGTAGGTGAAGGCGCCGTCCAAGCGGTCGAGTACGGCGGTGTAGGCGTCGGCAGCGGCTTTGGCCTGGGCCAGGGGGAGGTAGCCGATGGCCGGGTAGCCGTCCATCGGGCTCGGGATGTGGAACGGAATCTCCTTGGGCAGGCCCGCGTACAGAAAACCGCGTGGCAGAAGATAGGCGGGGACTCCCAGGTCACGGAGTTCGTCGTCCATGAGGCCGAAAAAGGTGGAGGGTTTGGAGTACACGCCCACGTCGAGGGCGTCGGATCCGGTGCACGCGATGACGGCCAGCAGCGCGGTGTGGTAGGCGTTGCCCGCGTAAGGGCCCACCGCGTCGGCCCGTCCGGCGATGAGGTGCTCCAGGGCCTCGGGGATGGTGAGGTCCCAGTCGATGCCCTCCTCGTCGAGGCGCAGCTGGTCGGCCCGCGCCCGCTCGCGCATGTTGTCGAGGATCTCCTCCTGCTGGGCGCTGAACGGGCCGCCCTGGACATAGGCGAAAGTCCGGCTCAGGGTAACCGTCTTCATGGCGATCACGTGACTCATGCGGACATGGTCGCATGAGCCACTGACACCGGCGTCCCAGAGCGGCAGGGGGTGGCGGCAGAGGAGGTGCCGGGCCCATAATCAAGGCCGATTTCCGCCAGCGCGTCAGACCGGCGAAGTCCAGCATGAATCTATGAGCATTTTCCGTACATTTGCCATCGACGCCGAGGTCGTCGCCGAGCTGCGCGTCCGCGACGACGCCGGGCGTCCGCCCCGCCTGATCGTCGACGCCGAGGGCGGCTCCCCGCTGCGATGCTGCCTGCGCCGTAGCCTTCCAGGAGAGCGGCTCGCCCTGCTCTCGTACGCGCCGCTGCGCCGGTGGGCGGCGCGGACCGGAGGCGATCCCGGCCCGTACGAGGAGCTGGGCCCGGTGTTCGTGCACGCGGAGCCGTGCGAGGGGCCCGGCGGGACGGGTTTCCCGGTCGACGTGGGCGGTGAGCGGCGGGTCTTCCGCGCCTACGACGCCGCGGGCGACATCCTCGGAGGACAGCTGGTGGATCACCACGTCAGCTGCGACGCCATCGCCGCGGAGACCATCTTGGCCGAGCAGTTCGCGGACCCCGAGGTGGCGCTGGTTCATGTGCGGGCGGTGGAGTTCGGCTGTTTCCTGTTCGAGGCGCACCGGGCCTGACCGTTTTCCTCGTACTTCCGGCTCGAAGGCGCGTTGACGGGGTCGAGGGAGATCGGGGAAGAGATCGGCGCCGAGGGCCGGGACGCCGGGGGCCGCGGGTCGGCGCACGGCACTGTGGCACGGCTTCCCGAGCGACCCGCCGTAACGTCATACGAACATGTTTGCGGGAGACTGTTCGGCATGATTGAGACAGAACCGAAAGCGGATCTTTGCCGTTACCTGCAGACCGTCCGCGAAGCCCTGCTGTGGAAGCTCGACGGGCTCTCGGAATACGACATCCGCCGGCCGCTGACGCCGACCGGCACCAACCTGCTCGGATTGGTCAAACACGCGGCCGGCGTCGAGCTGGGGTACTTCGGCGAGACCTTCGGGCGGCCGTTCGACGAACCCCTGCCGTGGCTGGCGGAAGACGCCGAACTCAACGCGGACATGTGGGCGACCGGCGACGAGACACGCGACGAGATCGTCGGCCTGTACCGCCGGGCGTGGGCGCACGCGGACGCGACGATCGACGCGCTGACGCTGGACACCGTCGGTCACGTGCCGTGGTGGCCGGCCGACCGGAGTGAGGCGACGCTGCACCGGATCCTGGTACACGTGATCGCTGAGACCAATCGGCACGCCGGGCACGCCGACATCGTCCGGGAGCTCATCGACGGAGCCGCCGGGCTGCGGAAGGACAGCGGCAACATGCCGTCAGACGACCAGGCGTGGTGGGAGGACTACCGGAACCGGCTGGAGCGTGTGGCGCTGGAATCCGGTCGGGGCTGAGCCCGTCGTGCCGTCGTCCGCACGGACACCCCCGGCTCCCGGAGGGGGTCCGCTGCGCCGGACGACCGCCCACCGGAGTGGCGCCCGGCGCCGGCGCCATCACCGTCGCGCCCGCGCCGGACCACTACCGGCGGCATGATCAGGATCTACGGCTCGCCGTACGCGGGGTAGCGGCGGGCGAACGGCCCGCTCGCCTTCTCAACCCGCCAGCACCTTCCGCAGCGCCTCGGCGAATTCCTGGGGCTGCCCGAGGAAGCCGCCGTGGTCGCCGGGGAACTCGACCGGCTGCGTGCCCAGCAGTCCGGCCAGCGCCGTGGAGGTCTGGTAGGTGACCAGGCCGCCCGAGCCGACGCCGAGGCCGACGACGATACGGGTGGGGCCGGCCGTCAACGCGGCGATGTCGGGCACGTGGCGGGTGGTGCCCCGGAGCTCGTGGCCGAAGAAGTGGGTGTTGTCGGCGAGGTCCTGCTCCGAGGGTTCCCCCTGCGGGGGGCCGGCGGGGACGTCGTCGCTGCCGACGTCGAGCCCGGAGCTGATCATGAACTTCTTCCACGCCGCCTCGTGCCCCTCCCGGTGGAAGGTCTCGATGATGTCGTCGACCGCGGCACGCCGCTCGACGACGTCGGGGAGCAGTTCCAGCAGTGGGGGCTCGTGCGCGACGAGCGTCCGCACCCGTCCCGGATGCCGCGCGACCAGCGCGAGCCCTGTCACCGCGCCGCCGCTGCTGCCGAACACGTCGGCGGACTCGGCTCCCAGGGCGTCCAGAAGGGCGGCGACGTCGTCCGCCCGCAACTCGGGGGTGGAGTCCTGCTCGGGGTCGTCGAGAGTGCTGCCCGCGACGCCCCGCGGATCGTGGGTGACGACGGTGTGATCGCCCGCGAGCGCGTCGGCCAGGGGCGCGAAGGCCGCGGCGGACATCGGCGCCCCCATGACCAGCAGAAGCGGTCCCGCGCCACGGACCTCGTAGTGCAGGCGCCCGCCTGAGATGTCAAGAGTGTGGATGGTGGTCATGACCGATCGTCCTTCCTCAAGTGGTCGTCGCGATGGCGGCGACGAAGCTATGACTCCGGCCGGCGGCGAAACTCATCGCTCGCCCGCTCGATCTCCTGATCATCTTGAATCTCCGCCTCGTCCTCGTGGACGCCGGCGTCTTCTCCCCGCGCGGATCAGGCCGGATCCGCGCGATGCGTCTTTGTGCGTTTCACCGTTCCGTCCGCGTCGTGGTCCGTCCACTCGCCTGTCTTCCTGCCGTTCACACACTCGCCGTCGTCGTGTGCCGTTCCGCCGGTTGTTCTCGTCGCCGGAGGAGCCGTCGCGGGACGCCCCGTAGAGAAGTCTCCTTGGTGGCCCGTGTCCGGTCGGCGGTTGAAGCTGATTTCACCAATAAGACGGTTATGCGGATCTGCTGCCGCACCGGCCGGTAATTGTCGATGCGACCCGTTAATCATCGTCCGTATCGAGGGACGGCATCAAGAAAACATATGAATCAGCGTCTAGCCCGTAAGAACCCCATATCAATTGTCCCGTCCTCATCGAGCCGGTCCGACACTGAAAACGCCGACCTCAGGAGGAGACATGGCAGTACGCACCCCCGAGCACAGTGAGCTCCCGGATACCAGGAGCGCTCTGGGACGTGGAATGGAACAGTTCCATCACCCGCGCCCCGTGTGCATCGGCCACGGGAGCGATTTCCACCCGACCCCGCAGCGCGAGCGGTTGACGGCGGGTCTCACCGGACGCGTTCTGGAGATCGGAGCCGGAGACGGGGTGAAGCTCGGATGCTTCCCCTCGGGACTCGACGAGATCGTCCTCATCGAGCCGGATCCCTTTCTCCGCGAGGTGGCCCGGACTCCCGCCGCCGAGATCTCGACACCGGTGCGTATCCTCGACGGGGATCTGATGACCCTGCCGGTCGCGAACGCTTCCTGCGACGCCGTCGTCTGCTCTCTGGTCCTGTGCTGCGTGCCCCGGCCGGAGGCGACGCTGTCCGAGGTGAGGCGCGTTCTCCGCCCGGGAGGCGAACTGCGGTTCTACGAGCACCAGCGCTCGGGCAATTCGGTTGTCGCGCTGATCGAGACCATGGCGACCCCTCTCTGGGCGCGCGCCTGCGGCGGCTGCCATCCCGCCCGCGACACCGTTGCCGCCATCGAGCGGGCGGGGTTCGGCATCGAACGACTCGACCGCCTCTCCTTCGACCACGTCAGCCACGTCCTGGGGGTCGCCCGGCCCCGGTGAGAGCACAGTCGCCCGGCCCCGGTGAGAGCCCGAAGGACCACCGGAGGAACGGAAAGCCGGGCGACCCGGCGTCTCGCGTGTCGCCCGGCCCGATTGAGCGTTTCGCCCAGCCCAAGTGCGGCCCAAGTCCGGCCTGAGCCCGGCCTGAGCCCGGGCGGAGCCCGGCCCGGGTGGGAACGCGAGGCGGGCGTCCGGGGATCGGGAAACCCGGACGCCCGCCTCGCGCCGATCCGGCATCGCCGCGCGGACGCCGGGATCAGGGATTGAAGCGGTAACCCATTCCGGGCTCGGTCAGCAGGTGAACCGGGTGGGCCGGGTCCCGTTCCAGTTTCTTGCGCATCTGGGTCATGTACTGGCGCAGGTAGTGGGTCTCCTTGAGGTACTTCTCCCCCCACACCTCGGTCAGCAGCTGGCGCTGGCTGACCAGCTTGCCGGGGTTGCGCAGCAGGATCTCCAGCAGATGCCATTCGGTGGGGGTCAGCCGCACGCCGTCGGAGACGGTCTTGCTGACCAGGTCGACGACGCGGTCGCCGATGTGGATCTGGGCGAGCTCCGACTCGTGGAGAGCGGTCCGCCGGGTCACCGCGCGGACGCGGGCGAGCAGCTCGTCGATGTTGAACGGCTTGGTGACGTAGTCGTCGGCGCCCGCGTCGAGCGCGTCCACCTTGTCCGCGCCGCCGGTCCGGCCGGAGAGCACCAGGATCGGGATCGAGGTCCAGCCGCGCAGCCCGTGGATGACGTCGATCCCGTCGATGTCGGGCAGACCGAGGTCGAGTATGACCAGGTCCGGGTGCCAGTCCGCGGCCTCGCGCAGTGCCGCGCCGCCGTCGGCGGCCACCGCGACCTCGTAGCGGCGGGCGGCCAGGTTGATCCGGAGCGCGCGCAGGATCTGGGGCTCGTCGTCGACGACAAGAATGCGGGTCATGCTCCCTCCGCAACGGCGGGCATGACCTGCTCCCGCGAGGAGATGGGCAGTGTCAGGGTCATGGTGAGACCTCCCCCTGGTGTCTCTTCGGGGGTGAGGGTCCCGCCCATCGCCTCCGCGAGTCCTCGGGAGAGCGCGAGGCCGAGACCGACACCGGTGTGGTTGTCCCGGTCACCGAGCCGCTGGAACGGCAGGAAGACACGATCGTGCGCCTCCACCGGGATGCCCGGACCACGATCGACGACCCGGATCTCCACATGGTCGCCGTGCGAGCTGCCCGTGACGAAGACCTTCTGATCGGCCGGGCTGTACCGGATCGCGTTGGACATCAGATTGACCAGGATCCGCTCCAGCAGCGCCGGATCGGCACTGATGTCAGGCAGTTCAACCGATATGTTCCCCTCGATCCTCTCGGACAGGTGACCGAGATCGTCGATGGCGCGCGGCACGACCTCTCCCACCCCCGTCGGTTGCGGCACCAACCCGAGCACCCCGGCCTGCAGGCGGCTCATGTCGAGGAGGTTGGCGACCAGCCGGTCGAGCTTGACCAGGGACTCGTCGGCGGTGGCGAGCAGTTCCTCCCGATCCTCCCGGCTCCATCTGATCTCGGTGGTGCGCAGGCTCTCCACGGCCGCCTTGGCCGAGGCCAGCGGGGTGCGCAGGTCGTGGCTGACGGCGGCGAGCAGCGCGGTGCGCATCTTGTCCGCCTCGGCCAGCGGCTTGGCCTGGTCGGCCTCTTCCCTCAGCCTCTCCTGGCGCAACGCCACGGCCGCCTCCGCGGCGAACGCCTCCAGCACCCGCCGGTCGGAGGCCTCCAGCAGCCTGCCCCGCACGACGAGTACCAGTTGCTCGTCGATGACCACGTCGGTGTCGGCCGTGCCGGGACAGGTGCACGGGGAGCCGCCCGCGGTGGCGACGATCCGCCACGCCTCGGGATCCGACTGGTCGTCCGGGCCTGGTTCGTCGATCCTCTCCAGCAGCGTGACCGAGGTCAGGCCGAAGGTCTCCCTGAGCCGGGCCAGCAGGGACGGCAGCGCCGCATCGCCACGCAGAACATGGCCCGCCAGGGTGGACAGCACCTCGGCGTCCGCCGTCGCCCGTGCCGCCTCCCTCGTACGGCGGGCCGCCACGTCGACGATCCCGCTCACCGCGGCGGCGACCACGATGAAGACGACGAGGGCGAAGAGGTTCTCCGGGTTGTAGATCGTCAGGGTGTGGAGGGGAGGGGTGAAGTAGTAGTTGATGAGGAAGGAGCCGACGATCGCCGCGGTGAGGGCCGGCCACATGCCGCCGATGAGGGCGACGCCGACGACCATGACCAGGAAGAACAGGATCTCGCTGGGCAGCGACAGCACGTCTCTGAACGGGATCAGCACGGCGGTGAGCGCCGGCATCCCGACGACGGCGACCGCCCATCCGGCCAGCCTCCTCTTGCGGGTCAGCGCGGCCCGCGCGTACGGAAGCCGGCGTCCTTTCCTCGCCTCGTCGTGAGTGACCATGTGGACGTCGATGGTCCCGGACATCGTGGTCGCCGTGACCCCCACCCCCCGGGAGAAGATCTGAGCGAACCGGCCACGCCGGGAGGCCCCCAGCACGAGCTGGGTCGCGTTCACCCCCCGGGCGAAGTCCAGCAGAGCACGCGGGACGTCGTCACCGACGACCTGGTGGTAGGTGCCGCCCATGCTCTCCGCCAGTGCGCGCTGGCGGACCAGACTGGCCGGGTCTCCCTCGGTCAGGCCGTCGGACCTGGTGACGTGGACGGCGAGCAGGTCGGCGCCCTTGGTCCTGGCCGCGATCCTGGCGGCCCGCCGTACCAGCGTGTCACCCTCCGGACCGCCGGTCAGCGCCACCACCACCCGCTCACGGGCCTCCCACGTCCCGGCGATGCCGTGGTCGGCGCGATACCGGTCGAGCTGCTCGTCGACCTTCCCCGCGACCCAGAGCAACGCGAGCTCCCGCAAGGCGGTCAGGTTCCCGATCCGGAAGTAGTTGGAGAGGGCGGCGTCGACCTTCTCCGGGGCATACACGTTGCCGTGGGCCATCCTGCGACGCAGCGCCTCGGGCGACATGTCGACCAGCTCGACCTCACTGGCCCGCCGGACGACCTCGTCGGGCACCGTCTCGCGCTGCGGCACCCCGGTGATCGCCTCGACGACGTCGTTGAGCGACTCCAGGTGCTGGACGTTGACCGTGGAGATCACATCGATCCCGGCATCGAGGATCTCCTCGATGTCCTGCCAGCGCTTCGCGTTCCGCGACCCCGGCACATTGGTGTGCGCCAACTCGTCGATCAACGCCACCCTCGGCCCACGCGCGATGACCGCGTCCACATCCAGCTCGGTGAAGACGGTCCCCCGATAGGTCAGGGACCGCCGGGGAACCACCTCCAGGTCGTCGACCAGCTCGGCCGTACGGGGGCGGCCATGGGTCTCCACGAGACCCACGACCACGTCCTTGCCCCGCATCAGTCTCCGCTGCCCCTCACTGAGCATCGCGAAGGTCTTGCCGACACCGGGAGCCGCACCCAGATAGACGCGCAGCCGCCCGCGTGCGGTGTTCACCTGGTCGCTCCGCTCCGAGGTCGCGGCGCGAACCGCTCGTGCCTCGCATTCCACAGCGCCCACCCGGTCGCTCCGCTCCGGGGCCGCGGCGCGAACCGCTCGTGCCTCGCGTTCCACAGCGCCCACCTGGTCGCTCCGCTCCGAGGTCGCGGCGCGAACCGCTCGAACCTCGCATTCCACAGCGCCCACCTGGTCGCTCCGCTCCGAGGTCGCGGCGCGAACCGCTCGTACCTCGCGTTCCGCACCGCGGTCATCCTCTGTCGAGGGCCAGGTTGAGCTTCAGCACGTTGACGGCAGGATCTCCCATGAAGCCCAGGGCACGGCCGGTGGTGTTCTCCTTGATCAACTGCTCGACCTTCTCCAGAGACATGCCGCGCTCCTTGGCGACGCGAGGTGCCTGGATCTCGGCGTAGGCGGGCGAGATGTTCGGGTCGAGGCCGGAGCCGCTGGCGGTGACCGCGTCGGCGGGCACCACGGCCTTGGCGTCACCGCGAACGGCGACCGTACGGCCGGCCGCGTAGTCCTCGCCGGGCTTGCCGCACTCCACCTTCACGCCCTGGTAGTCGGTGACGAACGGGGCAGCGGGGCAGGCCTGGTTGACGCTGACCGCGCGGGTGACCGTGCCGACGGCCGGGAAGACCTTCAGCACCGCGCCCACGCCGTCCGGCGTGCAGTACGGCCTGGCGCCGCTGACGCCGTCCAGCTCGCCGATCGCCTTGGACCGGGCGCAGACCTGGGTGAGCAGCGACTGCTTGCCCTCGTCCGGGTTGCCCTCGTCGTCCTTGGCTCCCGGCACCGGCAGGGTGTCCAGGATGTCCTCGGGGCCGAGGTTGCTGGCACTGGTGGAGGTCGGGTCGTAGCCGTCACCGGCGGCCGACGGGCGGCTCTGGAAGTACTGCTTGAGCGGATTGCCGTCGGCGTCGGTGAATTTCTGGCCGATCAGCGCGCTGCCGACCGGCTTGCCGCCCTTGTCGATGATCGAGCCGTTGGCGTTGCCGTTGAACACGGCCTGGGCGACCCCGGTGACCAGGAGCGGGTAGGCCGCGCCGAGGATCAGGGTCAGGACGATCAGCGCGCGGAGCGCGGCGAGGTGCTGGCGGACCCAGCTGGGCAGGCGTTCCATTAGGACATCCCCGGAAGGAACTGGATGAGAAGGTCGATGATTTTGATGCCGACGAACGGCACGACGATGCCGCCCAGGCCGTAGACGTACAGGTTGCGGCTGAGCAGTTTCGACGCGCTGGACGGCCGGTAGCGGACGCCTCTGAGCGCCAGCGGGATCAACGCGATGATCACCAGGGCGTTGAAGATGACCGCCGACAGGATCGCCGACTGCGGGCTGGCCAGGCGCATGACGTTCAGCGTGTCCAGGCCCGGATAGACCGCGGCGAACATCGCGGGAATGATCGCGAAGTACTTGGCGATGTCGTTGGCGATCGAGAAGGTCGTCAGCGCGCCCCGGGTGATCAGAAGCTGCTTGCCGATCTCCACGATCTCGATGAGCTTGGTCGGGTTGGAGTCGAGGTCGACCATGTTGCCGGCTTCCTTGGCGGCCGACGTGCCGGTGTTCATCGCCACGCCGACGTCGGCCTGCGCGAGCGCGGGCGCGTCGTTGGTGCCGTCACCGGTCATGGCGACCAGCCGGCCGCCCTCCTGCTCCTTCCTGATCAGTGCGAGCTTGTCCTCGGGCGTGGCCTCGGCGAGGAAGTCGTCCACGCCCGCCTCGTCCGCGATGGCCCTGGCCGTCAGCGGGTTGTCACCGGTGATCATGACGGTCCGGATGCCCATCCTGCGCATCTCGTCGAACCGCTCGCGCATGCCCTGCTTGACGACGTCCTTGAGGTGGATGACCCCGAGCACGCGGGCCGTGCCGTCGGCGACCTCGCCGACCACCAGCGGGGTGCCGCCGGAGCCGGAGATGGCGTCCACCGTGGCGCCGACGTCGTCGGTCGGGTGCCCGCCGTTCTCGCGGACCCAGCGCATGACCGCGGTGGCGGCGCCCTTGCGGACCTGGCGGCCGTCGAGGTTGACGCCCGACATCCTGGTCTGGGCGGTGAAGTTGACCCACTCGGCGTGGGCCAGCTCGCCCGGTTCCCGCTCGCGCAGGCCGTACGCCTGCTTGGCGTAGACCACGATCGAGCGCCCTTCGGGGGTCTCGTCGGCGAGGCTGGCCAGTTGCGCGGTGGTGGCCAGTTGCTCGGCGGTGACGCCCTCCACGGGCACGAACTCCGACGCCTGCCGGTTGCCCAGGGTGATGGTGCCGGTCTTGTCCAGCAGCAGCGTGCTCACGTCACCCGCCGCCTCCACGGCACGACCGCTCATGGCCAGTACGTTGCGCTGCACGAGACGGTCCATGCCGGCGATGCCGATCGCGCTCAGCAACGCGCCGATGGTCGTCGGGATGAGGCAGACCAGCAGCGAGACCAGGACGATGCCTGTCACGCCGTCGGCGGTCAGGGCGAGCGAGTCGGGGATGCCGGGGTTGATCGACTTGGAGTAGATCGCCAGGGGCTGCATGGTGGCGGTGGTGATCAGGAAGATGATCGTCAGCGCGGCCAGCAGGATGTTCAGTGCGATCTCGTTGGGCGTCTTCTGGCGGTTGGCGCCCTCGACCAGAGCGATCATCCGGTCGATGAAGCTCTCGCCCGGCTTCTGGGTGATCTGGACGACGATCCGGTCCGACAGGACCTTGGTGCCGCCGGTGACCGCCGACCGGTCGCCGCCGGACTCCCGGATGACCGGTGCGGACTCGCCGGTGATGGCCGACTCGTCCACCGACGCGATGCCCTCGACCACGTCGCCGTCACCAGGGATGATCTCCCCGGCCACGACGACCACGAAGTCGCCCTGCCTGAGCTCCGGCGCGCCCACGGTGTCCCACTGGGAGACCTCGGCACCGGGCTTCCAGCCGCCCAGACGGCGGGCGGTGGTGTCGCGCTTGGCGGCACGCAGCGTCGCGGCCTGGGCCTTGCCGCGGCCCTCGGCCACGGCCTCGGCCAGGTTCGCGAAGACCACCGTCAGCCACAGCCACACGACGATGGCCCAGGCGAAGAACGACGGGTCGACTATCGCGAGGACGGTGGTGAACAGGGCACCGGCCTCGACGATCAGCATGACCGGGTTGCGCCACAGCGTCGCCGGGTTCAGCTTCCTGAACGCGTCCGGCAGAGACCTGACGAGCTGCTTGGGATCGAGCAGGCCGCCGCCGATCTTCTTCTCCGAGGCGGGGGTACGACCCGGCGCTTCGAGCACTGGGGTGGACATCAGTGGATTCCTTCTGCGAGCGGGCCGAGCGCGAGGGCGGGGAGGAAGGTCAGGGCGACGACGATGATCGTCACGCCGACGACCATGCCGACGAACTGTGGCCGGTGCGTGGGCAGCGTGCCCGCCGACGCCGGGACCGGCGCCTGCCTGGCCAGCGATCCGGCCAGGGCGAGAACGAAGATGATGGGCAGGAACCGGCCGAACACCATGGCCAGCCCGGTCGCGACGTCGTACCAGGGGGTGTTGACGGTGAGACCGCCGAACGCCGAGCCGTTGTTGTTGGACGCGCTGGTGAAGGCGTAGAGGATCTCGGACAGGCCGTGTGGCCCGCCGTTCAGCATGCTCGCCCGTTGCTCCGGCGATCCCATGGCGAGAGCGGTGCCGACGAGCACCAGGGTCGGCGTGACCAGGAAGTACATCGACGCGAGCTTCATCTCACGGGCGCCGATCTTCTTGCCGAGATACTCCGGCGTACGGCCCACCATCAGGCCCGCGACGAAGACCGTGATCACGGCGAGCACGAGGATGCCGTACAGGCCCGCGCCCACACCGCCCGGCGCGACCTCGCCCAGCATCATGTTGAACATCGTCATCATGCCGCCGAGCGGGGTGAACGAGTCGTGGAAGGAGTTGACCGCTCCGGTGGACGTGAGCGTGGTCGCGGCGGCGAAGGTCGCGGAGTTCGACACCCCGAACCGCAGTTCCTTGCCCTCCATCGCGGCGCCGACGGCCTGGGTCACGGTGGCGTTGCCGGACAGCTCGAAGACGTTGGTCAGCACGACGCTTCCGAAGGCCAGGATGGCCATGACCGCGACGATCGCGTAGCCCTGCTTGACCTGGCCGACCATCCTGCCGAAGGTGCGCGGCAGGGAGAACGGGATGAGCAGGATCGCGAAGATCTCGATCCAGTTGGTCCACGAGGTGGCGTTCTCGAACGGGTGGGCGGAGTTGGCGTTGTAGAAGCCGCCGCCGTTGTTGCCCAGCTCCTTGATGATCTCCTGGCTGGCCACCGGGCCGCCGGTGATCGCCTGCGGGTTGCCCGTGAGGGTCGTCAGCTCGTGCGCCCCGGAGAAGTTCTGGATCAGACCGCCGGCGACCAGCACGAGCGCGCCGACGAAGGCGATGGGGAGCAGGATTCGGATGGAGCCGCGGACCAGGTCGACCCAGAAGTTGCCGAGCCCGTCGCTCTTGTTCCGGGCGAATCCGCGGACCAGCGCGATGGCGACGGCCATGCCGACCGCGGCCGACACGAAGTTCTGCACCGCCAGACCGGACATCTGCACCAGGTGGCCCATCGTGGACTCACCGGAGTAGGACTGCCAGTTGGTGTTGGTCACGAAGCTGATCGCGGTGTTCCACGCGATGTGGTCGGTGACCGGCGCCATCCCCAGGGACAGGAAGAGCTTGTCCTGCAGGCGCTGCAGGCCGTACAGGAAGAGGATGGAGATGACCGAGAAGGCCAGCACGCTGCGGGCGTAGACGCTCCAGCGCTGTTCGGAGTCGGGCTGGACGCCGAGCAGGCGGTAGACGAAGCGCTCGACGACGTTGTGCTTGGCGCCGGTGTAGACCCGGTACATGTAGTCGCCCAGGGGGCGGTGGGTCAGGCCCAGCACGACGATGAGGGATCCGATGAACAGGATCCCGGCGAATGTGGAACTCATCAGAAGCGCTCCGGGAAGAGCAGGGCCGCGATCACGAAGATCACCAGGCCGATGACCACCACCAGGCCGGCGGCGTTGACGGCGCTCACAGGCGCTCCACCGCCTTCACGACGAACCCGAAGATCACGAAGATCGCGATCGTCAGGACGACGAAGATGAGGTCGCCCATCTCACTCCTCTGAATCCGGAAATATTTCGCCACACCAGACGGGGGCGCGAATGCAAGCAAAGCGTGAGTTTTTTCTTATAAGGCGCTTCTTGACGGGTTCCATACGCGAGACCGCCAAGCTTTGACGCCATCACTACGCGGAGCCCGGGGATTCACGACGTCCCCGCTCCAGGGGCCAGAGGCGATCCCTCTCGTGAGGGCCTGAACCCTCTGGGGCCCAGAGTCCCGCGTCCTCCCCGTACGGGGGCCAGAGACGATCTCTACGCAGGGGCTCGGAGACCCGCGTTCATCCCTTACCCGGGAAGCCGGAGCCCCATCCCTGCGCAGAAGGACGGAGACGCGCGTCCGGGCAGGTCACGCCGCACGCAGGTGGTGGTCTCGGCTCTCCACGGTGCCCGCGGGGTCGACCACGACGCCGACACCGCCGAGGTCTTCGACCATCCCGCGAAGCGCGCGCCCACAGAGCCACGTCCATTCCTGGTCGCCGCCCAGTACCTTGGTCAGCCGGTCTCGCGAGGTGAACGCGACCGCCGTCCGATCGCCCGCCGGAGTCCGGAAGAGCCGAAGCCCCAGAACTCCGCCCGCCGAACGGACGGGCACCAATAACGGGGGGTCGTTGACGAGCGAGCTTTCCATGTGTTCCTCCTGCTTTCGCAGCCGGGCCGTATGTCCGGCGAAAGAACGTTATGGCGCTCCGAGACCAAAAACGGAAGGTCCACATGGGATCCTGACGCGCTTTCGCTCAACCCTGACAACCCTTTGACGTTCGACCACATATTGCGATCGCACGAATTCCGTACGGAGTCGAATGACCCGGCTTCGGCGAAACAGGGGCCGTCGAATTGTCGTGTGACTTTTTGAAATCGACTGTTCACATACAGTAAACGCCTGTCAAGAGGTCGTCAGAGTTGAGCGGGGGCGCGTCAGGATCCCGTCCGGACTCACTCCCTCCGGCCTTCGGCGTTTTAGCGTCCTTTGTGTCGGCCATCAGATCCGGCCGCGAAAGCAGGAGGAAAGCATGGGCATCTCACGCGAAAGCGGATCCTCGTCGCCGCCACCTGTCCGCTTGATACGCGAAATCCTGTCCCTCCGGCCTTTCATCCGGCCCGACTATCTCGGCCCGATCTACATGATCGCTTTTGTGTCCGCGGCAGTCATTCTGATCAAGGTGCTCACATGACCGTACTCATCGAAACCACCGGCGCCCCCTGGTCGGCGACCACGCGGGTCACCGGCACAGGGGATGTCACGATCGGCGGAGTGTCCCTCGCCGAGGTCGCCCGCCGGTTCGGCACCCCCACCTACGTGATCGACGAGACGGACGTGCGGCTGCGCTGCCGCGCCTACCGGTCCGCGCTTCCGGAGGCCGAGATCGCCTACGCCGCCAAGGCGTTCCTGTGCCGCGCGATGGCCGGCTGGATGCGGGCCGAGGGAATGAGCCTCGACGTCTGCTCGGGAGGCGAACTGGCGATGGCCAGATCCGTCGGGTTTCCCGCGCAGCGGATCATCATGCACGGCAACGCGAAAACCCCGGCCGAGCTGCGGAAGGCGGTGGACGAGGGCGTCGGCAGGATCGTGGTGGACAACATCAGCGAGATCAACCGGCTCGCCGCGCTCGCCCCGATCGACCGGCGTCAGAAGGTACTGGTCCGGGTGACGCCCGACATCGAGGCGGGCGCCCACCCCAAGATTCGCACAGGCGGCGAGGACCAGAAGTTCGGCCTGTCCATCATGAGCGGCGCCGCGGGAGAGGCCGTGTCACGGGTCCTGCGCCAGCCCCGGTTGCAGCTGGTGGGCCTGCACTGCCATCTGGGCTCTCAGATCGACAGCGTCGAGCCGTACGAGCTGGCGGCCAGAACCCTGGTCACCGAGCTGGCCAGGATCCGCGACACCCATCACGTGGTCCTGCCCGAGCTCGATCTGGGCGGCGGGCACGGCATCGCCTACCTGCCGGGGAGGGAGGGACTGAGCCCCGAGCGGTTCGCGGACTCGGTCCTCACCGCGATCAAGGAACGGGCCGCAGGATTCAGCCTGCCGGTGCCGCGGCTCATCGTGGAGCCGGGCCGGGCGATCGTCGGCACCGCCGGGACCACGCTCTACCGCGTCGTCGCGGTCAAGCACGGCGGCGCGCGGACGTTCGTCGCCGTCGACGGCGGGATGAGCGACAATCCCCGCCCGGCCCTGTACGGCGCGCGCTACGCCATCCAACTGGTCGGACGCGCCTCCCGCGAGGGATCGCGCCCGTTCACGATCGTCGGCCACCACTGCGAGACGGGCGACCTGATCGCGGAGGACGCCCAGCTCCCCGGCGACCTGCGCCCGGGCGACCTCATCGCGCTGGCGGCCACCGGGGCCTACCACCACTCGATGGCCTCGACCTACAACCTCATGGGCCGGCCCCCTGTCGTCGCCGTGCACAACAACCACGCGAGGCTGCTCGTCCGCCGGGAGGTCGACGAGGACCTGATGCGCCGTGACGTGGGCCTATAGGCATGAGGGTAAGGAACCGTTGTGATGTTCCGATCTTCCGAAGAAGCGACCGCGACGACCCGGCCTGCCGTGGGGACGGCGGCGACGGCCCGGCTCCAACCGGCCGGATTCTCACTCGCCGGCGGTTTCCTCGTCGTCGTCGCCGCGACCGTGACCGCCTCGCTGTCCTTCGCCCCGGCGGAGATCACCGCCCGTGTACTGATCATGGCGATCGCCGTGTGCGGTTATGCCGCCTGCGGGATCCGGGTCACGGTCTCGCTGGCGACAGCCGTCACGGCCTGGCTCTTCGGCACGGGCTTCCTGGTCAACGGCGCCGGGGAGCTCAGCTTCGGCGGGTCCGACCTGCTGCGTCTCGGCCTGCTCGTGGTCGCCGCCCTGGGCGGGAGCACGTACGCCGCGACGCGCCGGGCCGCCGGGCGGCGACTCCGCCGTTCATCCGAGATCGCGGCGACGGAGCCCGGCCGACCCGGCGACGGCGATCACGACCAGCATGATCAGCGGCGTCACGGTGAACTCGGCGGCCGGAAGCCCTGGCGTCTGCGCGAACGGCGAGATCTTCAGGACCGGCGGGCCGGCGTGCAGTAGCCTCACCGCGAACTCGAGACCGAGGGTGGTGGAGGCGATGATCGCGGTAGGGCGAGGCAGCGGACCGTACCTCAAATGGGCTGCTCAGGCAGTGTTCGCGGAGCCGGGTCGTCTCACATGATCAGCGACGGAGCGTCTCGCGTCATGACGGTGGGCCCGAGGGATTCCATGCCGCATTCCGGGCATCACCCACCTTGACCGTCCATTCATGAGCTGGAGAGGGAGGCGCCATGAACGCCCCTCAGACCGATCACACGACGGCTCTGCTGCGCCATTTCGCCGATCTGCGTGACGGCGTCCACGGTGACGCCGTCACGCGGCAGGACAAGGAACGGCTCTTCGCCGCGGCCGTCACGCTGCTCGACCCGTACGCCAGGCAGGCACTGGAAGAGATCAACACCGCCCTGCTCCTCGGAACCGGGGAGGTGACCGCCGGCGGCGTCCAGCGGATGGCCGACGGCGGAGTCGAGGCCGTCTGGTCCCTGTCGTGGCGTGAACAACGGACGGCGGAGATCAGCCCGGTCGTCATCCGGGCCTTCTACGGGAGCAGGTTCCATCACCCGCACCTCCAGGGCGCCACGGTCGGCGAATGGCCGCTCAACGTCTTCGACGAGGAGCAGGCGGCGGCCGAACTGTGCACCCTGCGCGCCATCACCGCCGCCGACCTTCACAACCTGGTCTTCCAGCGCGACTACCGGATCATCCCCGCCACCACCGCGATCTCCCGGTAACCCGACGAGAGATCCTCCGCAGCCCGGCCCGCGGCCGGCGGCCGGCGCGTTGAGGTCCCGTTTCACGCGCGATGCCACACCCCACGTCCAGCGTGTATCCGGTGGAGTGAACCTAGCGGGTGACCACGTCAGTGGGCGTGACAGAGCTCTTGCCGCGGGGTCCGGCCGGTTCGATGGGTGGAAAAGGCGCAGGGCCGTCAGACCGGTTGGTCTGACGGCCCTGGTCGGCCGGTTCACACTCAGGCCTTGTTGAAGGTGTTCTTGGCCCACAGGTAGGACAGGGCGGCGATGACGGCGCACCAGGCGATGGCGATGGCGGCGCTGTTGCCGATCGGGGTGCCCAGCAGCAGACCGCGGATGGTTTCCATGATCGGGGTGAAGGGCTGGTATTCGGCGAACCAGCGCAGGACGGTGGGCATGGAATCGGTGGGCACGAAGCCGCTGCCGAGGAAGGGCAGCAGGACCAGGGGCATCGGGGCGTTGCTGGCGGCCTCGGGGGTGGGGGAGGTCAGGCCCAGGGCGACCGCGAGCCAGGTGATGGCCACCGCGAACAGGGTGAGCAGGCCGGTGGCGGCCAGCCACTCCAGGGCGGTGGCGTTCGGGCGGAATCCGATGGCCAGGGCGATGGCGATCAGGACGACCATGCCGAGGAGTTGCTGGATGACGCTGGCGACGACGTGGCCGGTCAGGACCGAGGCCCGCCAGATGCGCATGGTGCGGAAGCGGGCGATGATGCCTTCGGTCATGTCGGTGGCGACCATGACGGCGGTTCCGGTGGCGGCGGTGGCCGCCGCCATCAGCAGGATGCCGGGCAGGACGTAGTTGACGTAGGCCGCACGGCCCCCACCGAGTCCGCCGGCGAGTCCGTCGCCGAGGGTGCCGCCGAGGACGAAGACGAACACCAGCAGGATGACTGCGGGGGTCAGGACCAGTTGCACGGTCATCGACGGGTAGCGGATCAGGCGTTTGAGCTGGCGCCGGACCATGGTGGAGGAGTCGCGCACCGCCAGGGAGAGGGTGTTCATCGGGGACTTTCCTTCTGTGGGCCGGTGCAGGGTGGGGGTGCTCATCGGCTGGGCTCCTGATGCGGGCCGGTGCAGGGCGGGGGTGGGGGTGCTCATCGGGGGCTCTCCTTCTGTGGATCGGGGCATGGTGGGGGTGCTCATCGGACGCTCTCCTTCTGCGGGCCGGTGAGGGTGAGGAAGACGTCGTCGAGGTCGGGGGTGTGCACGCTCACCTCGGCGATGTCGATCGATCGCTCGTCCAGCAGGGTGAGCAGTTCGCGGATCGCGCGCACGCCGCCGTCGCTGGGCACCTGCAGGGTGAGGGCCTCGGGGTCGGCGACCCCGGCGCCGTCGAGGAGGTGGTGGGCGGCCTGCAGCAGGTGTGCCTCGGCGAAGGTAAGGGTGATGTGGCCGCCGGGGATGAGCCGCTTGAGCTCTTCGGGGGTGCCTTCGGCGATCAGCCGTCCGCCCTCCAGCAGGGCGATGCGGTCCGCGAGCTGGTCGGCTTCTTCCAGGTACTGGGTGGTGAGGAAGATGGTGACGCCGTCGGCGACGAGTTCTCGCACGATCTGCCACATGGAGCGGCGGCTGCGCGGGTCCAGGCCGGTGGTGGGCTCGTCCAGGAAGATCAGGCGGGGGTCGCCGACCAGGGTCATCGCCAGGTCCAGGCGGCGTTGCATGCCGCCGGAGTAGGTGCCGGCCGGTTTGCGGGCGGCGTCGACGAGGTCGAAGCGCTCCAGCAGTTCGGCGGTTTTGCGTTTGCCGTCGGTGCGCGACAGGTGGGTGAGGTCGGCCATCAGGAGCAGGTTTTCCTCGCCGGTGAGGAGTTTGTCGACGGCGGAGTACTGGCCGGTGACGCCGATCGCGCCGCGGACGTCGTGGGGGGTGCGGATCAGGTCGTGGCCGGCGACGGTGGCGGTGCCGGCGTCGGCGGTGATCAGGGTGGACAGGATTTGCACGGTGGTGGTTTTGCCGGCGCCGTTCGGGCCGAGCAGGGAGAAGATCGTGCCTTCGGGGACGGTCAGATCGATGCCGTCGAGCACGATGTTGTCGCCGTAGGACTTACGCAGCCCGTGGGCGGCGATGGCCAGATTCGTCATGAGAGGTACTCCTTGGGAGGCCGCGGGTCGGGGGTTGCGGGTCAGAGGCTGCGGGCGGTGATGTCGCCGTAGGAGGTGGTCGCGCGGATGTCGAGCTGGGCGGCGGCGCCTTCGGTGTTCTTGAGCGCGTTGTGGATCCGGCCGGAGGAGGTGCCGGCGTCCAGGGAGGCGGAGACGCCGGCGGCGGCGGTGACCGAGATGTCGCCGGCGTCGGTGCGCAGCACGAGCGTGCCGCCCGTGGCCTCGGTGATGCGGATGTCGCCCTTGCTGGTGCGGATGTCCGCGGGGCCGCCCAGGCGGCCGGCCTCGACATCGCCGGCGAGAGTGGTGAGGCGGGCGCTCGCGGCCTCGTCGAGCTTGATCTGGCCGTGGGAGCTCTCGAAGGTGACGTCGCCGAGGCGGCCTACGGTCCGGAATTCGGCGCTGGCCGCCTTCGCCTCGATGCGGGAGCCGGCGGGCAGCTGAACCGTCACCTCGATGGATCCGGAGGAGCCGAGGATCTGGTTCTTCGCCGAGGACTTGATCCGCAGGACGCCGTCGCCGTATTCGACCGTGGTCTGCTCGACCACCTTCACGTCGCGGCCCTTCGAGGCGTCCGCGGGCAGGACCTCGACCGTGGTGTCGGCCCGGTCGGCGGCGACGAACCGGACGCGGCCCGCGGGGATGTCGAGGATGGCGCTGATCGGGGCGGGGGTGGCGAAGGTCTGCATGGTGTGCTCCTGTGCTCGTTGTTTCTGACATGAGAAACGCTACGTTGCATTCCATATTTCTGCAAGCAGCTTGTTGCTAGCAATCATCGTCGGTGCAGGTAGATAGCTATAAATCGTTGCATGGCTCTGAAAATAACGCAACGATCGTCTCGTTGCTCGTTGCATTGGATTGAGCGTGAACGCTATGGCGGAGGCATCGGGGGAACACGAGGGAGATCGCGATGTCCGCAGGCCCCCCGGCGGGACCACCCGCGGATCTCGCTTCGAGGCAGGCGGGACGACGCCCACCGTTCCCGTGCCGGAGGTCCTCGCCTACCGCAGCCCGCGCTCACCCCGCCGAGGCAGAGCACGGCGAGGGGCAAGCCGGCGATGTCTCACCGAGGATCTTTCACAGGAAACGCGGCGGGCGGGAGCCACTCCACGAGCTGGACCACCACACCGTTGGGATCGGTGAGCTGCAACACCCATTCGCCCCAGGGCTCCTGACGCAGGGGTGCGGTGATGTTGGCGCCTTCCCGGCGCAGCCGGGCGTGTTCGGCCGCGATGCCGGTGACGGCGAAGGAAACGGTCACGTTCGCGCGGGGACGGTCTTCCATCAGGTAGATGTCCACCGCGGCGTCTTCGCGGCCCAGGGCCACGAAGCCGGTGCGCACGATCACCTCGTGGAATCCCAGATGCGCGTTGAAGAACCGGCTCGAGGCCGCCGCGTCGGCGACTCCGATCACCATGGCGGAGGAAGTGATGTTCACGAGGTAAATGCTGGTCCGGTCCCTCGGGGGGAACAACGACAGCTTCGATACCATGCCTTTACTTCTCGCTTAAGTATGGATGGGGCATGCATGGAGCTGAGGTACATCGAGATCTTTTTGACCTTGGCTGAGGAGTTGCATTTCACCCGTACCGCCGAGCGGTTGCACGTCACGCCTGCCCGCGTCAGCCAGGCCATCAAGAAACAGGAGCGGCAGGGGCGCACCTGCGCGCGCTTTTATCTCCAGGTCGCTTTTTTGAGGATCCCGGACAGGCCGGGGGTGTTCCACTGGTCGATGATCAGGACCTTCGATATCGGCAGGAACCACTCTCGCCGGCTGAAATACCTGACCTTGTGGTTGGCGCACCGGCCTTTCCAGTTGCGGTAGTCCGCCTTGTGCCCGGGGCCGATCTGGCGTAGTCCCTTGCTCGCCAGGGTGTAACCGATGAGTTGCATGTCCTTGCCGAAGTCAATGGGACAGGGCCTGACATCGGTAGACGGGTAGAAGGGCCTGTCTGTGGTGTAGGAACGGAAGAGCTCATCCCCCACTTTGATCGCTCTGGGGCCCATCACCCAGAAGCTTTCACAGTCGGGCTCGCGAAATCCCCAGCCGCTCGTGCCGGGGCGGGCGCGCGATCCGGTCAAGATACGCAGCCAGTCCTTCTCGAACTCGTACACCTTCCAGGAGACGGGGATTGTCAGCGTGAGGCCTTTGCGGAGGTGAAGAGACTTCGTTCCGGGCTCGGCGGTCAACGTCAGCGCGGCACGTCCGCGCAACAACCCGGTGAGATTCATGGGCATTCCTTTCCTCCTCCGAATAGACGCGAAGCGGAAGCGAAAAGTTCTGCCACGAACCGACAACGGCGAGCACGCCACAGGCTTTCAGAATTCCCCGCCCAGTGGAGGACGCCGGTCATCCTGCACACACTGCGCCCGTTCTTCTGCGGCGAGCAGGAGCCCGACGAACAGTCGATGCGCGAGCGGTTCACTCGTGCATATGTGCCGACGCTTCGCGTTGGCACACTGACTTTTTTCAACCCGAATCCGCCGGCTGGGTCAGCCGACCGGAAACACGGTCATCGGCGGCAAAGCTCGTACTCACCCGGTGCGCGTGTCGAGAAATTCAACCCCCACGCGGCATACAACGAGATGGGAACGGGCGGCGCGCAGACCCGCGCGTCGTAGTCGCCTCGGAAACGCCAGTCGCCGCGTCCCTCGCGTGTCCAGAAGTGCAGCCCGTCCAGCGACGCGACCACGTAGTAGGAGTCGGTCGCCTCGCTTTCGCCGTAGACCACCCCGTAGTAGACGACTCCCCCGTCGGCCACCCCCGCTGACTTCGCGGAAGGGCCGGCGGCGGCGCGGCTCGCGGCGACCAGCTTGTCGCGGGTGGCCTGGCCGATCTTGAGCGGCAAGGCCCTCCCGGCGGCCAGTCGCTCCTCGAATCCTTCCTCGTCCTCGTCCGGATTCTTCTCGGGGGCCGTCACCGCGCCCGTACCCGCGACCGGAGTCGGCGACGGCAGGGAACCCGCAGGCCCCGGTGACACGCCGGCCCCGGCTCCAGGCGGCTCCAGGTCCGGCGTGGCGACCACCAGCATCACGGCCGCGACCGCGGCTCCGACGAGGGCGAGCAACATTCCTATGATCGCTACCGGCGCCACCAGTGATCTTCGCATGTGTCATCCATAACATCGCGAGATCGGCTTTGAACGGGTTTTCCGGCCTCCGGAGAACGAGTAACCGGAGAACGGGTAAGGAGTCCACCCTCAAGGCGTACGGGTCCGCGGTGCTCGGTCCTGTCTACTGAGCCGGCTCGGCCTGCCCCCCGCAGAACACCTCCTCGACGAGTTTCTGCGTCGCCTTCTGGAACTCCCCCGCCAGGGACATCGCGGCGTCGTCCACGTAGGTCAGCGAGGCGGTCAGGGTCTTACCGCCGTCGGGCGTGCTGTACATCAGCGCCGCGGAGCCGTCGATGCCGCCGTTGTGGTGGAAGACGGTGCCGTTCGGGCCCACGTCCTGCACGAACACCCCCAGGCCGTAGCCGATCTTCGGGTGCGGATCGCGCATCTCGGCCAGCAGCGGGGCCGGCAGGAGCTTGCCGCCCATCAGCGCGGAGAAGAACGTGTGCAGATCCTGGGTGGTCGAGATCATGTCCCCGCCGGCGGAGATCCAGGAGGGGTTCTGGCGGGTGACGTCGACCGTCTTCTGCCGGCCGTCCTCCTCGTAGCGGTAGTAGGCGTGGGCGTGCGGCTCGGGGACCTCCGTCGAGGTGCCCGGCGCCACGGTGCCCGACAGCCCAAGCGGCCCCAGGATCAGCCGCCGCAGTTCCTCGGCGAACGAGCGGCCGGTGACCTTCTCGATCAGCAGCCTGGCCAGCACGTAGTTGGTGTTGGAATAGCTCCAGTCCGTTCCCGGCTCGAACCGCAACGGCTTGGACACCGCCAGCTCCACCAGTTCCTGCGGCCGGTAGGTCTTGAACCTGTTGTCCACCCACTCCTGGCCCGACCAGACGATCCCCGGTGCGATCGTCCCGTCGTCGTAGTACTCGCCGGTGAAGTTGAACACCCCGCTGGTGTGCTGCAGCAGCATCCGCACGGTGATCCGCTCGTCCAGCCCGAACTCGGGCAGGTAGTCCGCCGCCGGAGTGTCCAGCTCGACCTCGCCCTCGGCCACCAGTTGCAGCACCAGGGTCGCGACGAAGGTCTTGGTGGAGCTGCCGATCCGGAAGTGCCCGTTCGTCGGCGGCTTCGCGGCCCCGCCCAGCTCGGCCGTCCCGGCGCTGCCGACCCACTCGCCCCGCTCATCGTGCACGCGAAGCTGCACCCCGACGATACCTGAATCGACGAACGCCTGGATGATCTTCTGCAGTTCCGGGCGATCCTGCCCGGCGGTGCGCAGGGTGAGCTCGTCCCGGTCGGTAAGGGGAACGGACATGGTCATGTGCTCCTTTACATCTGTTCTTAAAGTCAACTGAATGGACGGATGGCGGAACGCGGTCCCGTTGGTGCCCCGGGGTGTCCGAATCGCCCTCGGGCGAACAGGGCCAGGACCGGACAGCGACGGTTCGGCCGCCTGGGGCCCCGGGACGTGGGCTCGGGGTCAGTCGTCGATCGCCTGGTAGAGCGTGGTCCAGAAGTCGTGGACGACCCGCGCCGCATCCGGGGTGGACATCCCGAAGCCCCAGCCGCCGTGCTACCCCTGGCCGAATGACACATGAACGTTGTCGACGGCCATGGCGTGCCGGGCGGCCTGTTGCTCGGGCGTCAGGCGGTTGGTGGTCATCAGCTCGACGGCGGGCCGGGACAGGATCCGTTCGCCGCCGTGCGTGCCGTGGTTCAGCAGCATCCGGAAGTAGGCGTGGTAGTCGTCGACGGTCGAGACCAGCCCGCCGCCACCCCCCTGGAACGCCGGAGGCAGGCTCCAGCGTCCCCCCTCGGCCTCGTCCCATCCAGCACGTCGTGCAGTCTGCGCAACCCCGGTTCGGAGAAGCCGCCGTTGATTTTTCCCATCGTGAATCTCCTCGTGCGCAATCTTCGATAAGTGGATGGATCAGGCGCCGCTGGGCGCGATCCATTCGGTCAGCTCGACGACGATGCCGTTGGGGTCGGTGAGACACATCAGCCACTCACCCCACGGGTTGCGCCACAGGTGCCTGGTGATGGGTGCGCCCTCCGCGTGCAGACGCGCGTATTCCCTGGCCAGATCGGTGACCGCGAACGCCACCACCGGCTGGGCGATCCGCTCTCGCGGCAGTTCGAGGTCACGCTGGTGCACCATGATGTCGGCGGCCGCGTCGTCACGGCTCAGCCAGGTGAAATCCGGAGTGTCGAGCACCTCGCGGAAATCCAGATAGGTGGTGAAGAAGCGGCGGGAGCCTGCCAGATCGTCGACGGTGAAGACGACCGCCGAGGCGACTATGTTCATGATTCTGCCTGTGTGTAGTTGTTTATTGAGTTTTCCCTCCTATGTGGCGATTCGCCCTAGACCAAGGTTGCCGGTACGGCTCGGCCGGAGCAATGCCGGATCTCGCAATGCTGCGTTAACCGCAGACTTCACATCGAGGCGGACGTCACTGGAGATCCGCGACATCGAGATCTTCCTGGCGCCGGCCGAGAGGCCGCATGCCGACCGTACGGCGGAGCGGCCGCACGTGTCGGCCGCTCAAAGGAAGATCAACGTGCCGCGCGTCGGCCTGGTCGGCGACACCACGACAGCCGACGCGGGCGGACGATCTCAGTCGGGCAGCGGTCCCAGGTCGCGGACGACGCGGGCGAAGGCGCGGATCATGTCGTTCTCCGCGGCGCTGCACCACACCAACCCGAACCGCAGCGCATCCATGTCCTTGACAGGCAGATAGGCGATGTCGGGGCGGGGGTAGTACCGGGTCACGTGGGCCGGGAAGAGGGCGACGGTCTCTCCCAGGACCGTACTCATGAAGATGTCCTCGACGTTGTTCACGCTGGCGGTGCGTTCGATCAAGCGGCCCTTGGGCGTGAGCTCCGGGACGTACTGGTCGTACCAGTAGTCGGGCACGGACTCGACGGCGATGTGCCCGAAGTCGCCGACCGCCTCCAGGGAGACCGAGGACCGTTTGGTGAGCGCATGGTCACCGGCCACGGCCAGCACCCGCGGCTCGGCGAAAAGCAGCGGGCCCACGGTGAGATCGGGCTCCTCGACCGGCAGCCAGGTGGCCAGAATGTCGACCTCACCATTGCGTAGCTGGGCGAACGGATCCTGGTAGGCCGACATCCGCAGGCGCAGCTCCCACTGCGGGTGCCCGGCGCGGAAGGTCTCCCAGTAGCGGCGCAGCTCCTGGATGTTGGCCGGGAACAGGCTCACCCGGAGTGTGCCGGTCTTGCCGCGTGCGGCCAGTCGTGCCCGCTCCAAGGTCTGCGCCAGGCCCTGGCGCAGCGGGCGCAGATCGTCCCGCAGCTGCTCACCCAGCCGCGTGAGCCGGACGCTGTGGCTGTTCCTCGCGAAAAGCTCGGCACCGATGGCTCGTTCCTGCTTCTTGATCGCCTGGCTGACCCGGGCCACAGAGACGTGCAGCCGCTCGGCGGCGTGGCCGAAGTGCAGCTCCTCGGCCAAGGTCAGGAAGATCTCGATGTCCCGTAGCTCCACAGGCCCCATTTCGCCTATCTGCGCTATGTACGGAGGGAAGTTTGGCATATCAGGCCAGGAAGGAAGCTCGCAGGCAACCGGACCCCTCTAACGGCCGCCTCTGATCTGCGGAGAGTCCTCATCGCCCCCGGTGTTTCCATATCGGAAAGTTGTGAGTTGACAGTATGGAAAGTCAGTGGTTGTCTTTCCGCTATGGAAACACAACAGGGTTCCGGCGACCCGGCCCCCCGGCCCACCCCCGAAGAGGCGCGCCTCGCACTGCGCGAGGCGCAGCAGGCGCGATCCTCCCTTGACTCCATCCCGGTGCCGGGATGGTATTTCCCCGTCCTGGCCCTCATGATCGCCGGGATCACCCTGAGCCAGCTGCTCCCGAGCTTCGCCGGGCTGGCGGTGGTCATAGTGATGATCGCGGGCACCGGGGCGATGGTGGGCCTGTACGTCAACAAGATCGGAGTCCGGCCGCGGATCAGCGAGGTCAAGGGACGACTGGCCTGGCCGCCGGCGGCGGCCGTCCTGCTCGTCTCCCTGGCCGCCTTCGTGCTGGATCAGGGCTACGGTCAGGATTGGGGGTGGATCGTGGCCGCCGTGGCGAACGCGGGCCTCATCCTCGGCTACGGCCTCTACCTCCGGCGGCACCTCCGGAAGCCGGCATGACCATAACCGGCGATCCCCTGGACGGCTTCGACGCCACGATCCACGCACCGAACCGGCTGCGCGTCTGCGCCCTGCTGGACGCGGTGGTCGAGGCGGAGTTCGGCGCGATCCAGGAACGGCTCGACGTCAGCGCCTCCGTCCTCAGCAAACACGTGAGCGTGCTGATCGAAGCCGGCTACGTCAAGCAACGCAAAGCCACCCGCGACACCCGGCAACGCGTATGGCTCCAGCTCACCGACGCAGGCCGCACCGCCTACCGCGCCCACCTCGCCGCCCTCCGGGCCATCGTCGGAGAACAGCCCGCGTAGACACCGGCCGATCGCCCGGCCGCACTCCCCGCGAAAGCCACGGCCCTCAGAACAATCAGCTCGCTTCTCGGAGTGGCTCGAACTGGACGCTGAGTCGCACTTCCAAGGCTCCGGCGAGGCGTTCCAACATGGGGAGGGTGGGCATCGTTCCGCCTGCCTCGAAGCGCGCCACCGCCGGCTGCTTGAGACCTGAGCGATCGGCCAACTCCGCCTGGGTGAGTCCGAGTTCCTCGCGGCGAAGCCGTACGGCCTCACCCAGCTCGAAGCGGATTCGAGTTGCCTCATAGGCGGCCCCGGCACCTGGGCGGCTCATGATCTCGGCTCGCTTGTCGGCCCACGCCCTACGCTCGCCCATGTCACTCACTCCTCGTCCACCGTGTGCGCTTGGGCGATGCATCGCTCCATGGCCCGCCACGCCCGCTCGATCTCAGCGATCTCACGCATCCGCTGCTTGCGGAACACCGTCAGCAGGACGATCCGCCTGCCCGGTGCGATCCAGTAGCTGATGCGTACCGCCTCTCGGTCGAGATGGAAGCGCAGTTCCCGTAGCTTGCCCCGGAGCTGCCTGGTGTACGGCTCATCGAGCAGGACTCCACGCTTGGCCAACAGATCGACATAGAACGACGCCGTCTCCTGACCCCCTTGGTCGAGCGTGTCGAACCAGTCGTCGACCTCAGGTTCCAGCTCCACCTCTCCCCAATTCATAACACGGACGTTATACGGCGGGCAAGTACGGCGCTCCCGAATCCAGCAGGTCCCAGCGATAAGAACTTTCAGCGAAGCTCGCCGAGGACGCGAAATAAGCCCCGGGAGAGAATGGACCGCTCCAATAAGGGCGCCGGCTAGTCCAGGCCGACGGCGCGGAGCATGGTCTGGAACTTGGCGGTGGTCTCGGCGAGCTCGGCCTCCGGCACCGAACCGGCGACGATTCCCGCTCCGGCGAACAGCCTCAGGGTGTGGTCGGCGACCTCCGCGCAGCGGATGGTCACGACCCACTCGCCGTCGCCGGCCGCGTCGCACCAGCCGACCAGTCCCGCGTAAAGGCCGCGGTCGAACGGCTCGATCTCCGCGATGGCCTGCCGCGCCGCGCCGGCGGGCGTGCCGCAGACCGCGGGTGTGGGGTGCAACATGGTGGCCATCTCCAGCGACGTGATCTCCGGGTCGTCGAGCACTCCGGTGATCCGGGTCGACAGGTGCCACATGGAGGCGGTGGACAGCAGTGACGGCCCGGCGGGGACGGACAGATCCCGGCAGTACGGGCGCAGGGCCTCCACGATGTTCTCGACCACCAGCGCGTGCTCGCGAAGATCCTTGTCAGAGGAGAGCAGGGCTCGCCCCAGGTCCCGGTCGACGGTGGGATCCGAGTGACGCGGCGCGGACCCGGCCAGCGGATTTGTCGTGACGCGCCGGCCGGAGCGGGAGAAGAGCAGTTCGGGGCTGGCCCCCAGCAGCGTGCGGGCCGTACCCGCGGCGGAGGGCAGGTCCACCGCGTAGCCGTACGCCTGCGGGTCGCGGCGGACGAGGTTCCGCAGGATCTTGCGGACGTCGACCGGGGCGCCCATGGTGATGTCCAGGGCCCGGGCCAGCACGATCTTCTTCAGCTCTCCCGTGGTCAGCTTGGCCAGCGCCTTCTCCACCCCGCGCACGTAGTCGCCGGAGTCCGGGACCGCTCCAAGCGTGGTGGACACCCTGGTCACCTGCTCGGGGACGGAGGACGTCCCGGTCCGGGGGCTCATCCAGCAGACGGCGGCGGGCACCAGCAGGCGCGCGGGACGGTCTTCACGGAAGGGGATCGCGCCCACCGCGACGGGGTGGGGGTGCCCGGACTCCTCGGCGTCCCGCAGGGCGGAGGAGACCCGATCGTGCAGACTCGTCGCCCCCGAGTCGGGGACTTCGAGATGGACTCCCCTGGCGAGCAGGGTCCGGGTCGGCGACGTGAAGAAGAAGGTGCCGGGTTCGTACTCGCGCAGGAGGTCGGGCGTGCGGGTGAGGGTGAGCGTGTTGTTCGGGGACATGGTCGAACTCCTGTCGGGGGAGGGGGCTCCGGAAGGGTCGGTCAAGGGGCCCGGAGAGGATGACCCGGGGATCGGGAAGGATCGGGGAATCCGGAATCGCCTCCCTGGCAGCCCTTGCCGCTAGGCAGGTTAGTGCCATCACTTTGGGTTTTGCAGCAAAAGCGCATTGTCACCCCGCGCAGTTCCGGGGAGCGGGTTCCGGAAGGGCGGACGTGAGTCCCCCGGCCGTCCGCCGGTCCCGTCCCGCGACGGACGCCCCGGAGGGTTCCTCGGGAAATCCCCGCTCCTCCGCGCGGCTCACGTCTTTCCACGCGACCGGCGCCGGGTCCCCGGCATGGGCGACGGGCCGTCGAGCGCGTTTGTTTTTCGTCGATCTTCTGTCCACCGGCGTGGTTGACGATCGCGCGTCGCGACAAGTCAACTCACGCCGGATCGACGTGAATGAATTCCTCCAACGCCGGAGAACCCCGCCCCCGTCCGGGGCACGGAATGAAGCTCAGCCGGAGGGCGGGCGCGACGACGTGCCTCCGCGGCACGGTGTTACGCTCGATCCCAAGAAGTCGGCCCCGCCCACGCTCGCGCCGGACGACCGGGTGATCGCACTGCCCGGGAGGAGATCCAGACGGGTTCCGGCCTGCTCTTGTCCCCGTTCGCGCCTTCCGCGGATTCCTTACGCACAGCGATTCCCGCACCTGACAATTCTCGCGGGCGGCGAACAGAAAAAGCGTTCCGGGAAACCGGACGACGTCCTGTCGGCGCATACCTTCACCGAATGCCGATACACCTGAAAATCGGGGCCGAGAAATCCCGAGAATCAGGGAACAACCATGACCTATGCCAATATCGGCGACCACCGTCTGTTCTATACCGACGACGGCGCGGGCGACCAGACCGTGCTTCTCCTGCACGCCGCGATCTGCGACTCGCACGACTGGTCCTCGCAGATCGGTCCCTTCGCGGCCGGACACCGGGTGATCGCTCCGGACCTTCGCGGTCACGGCCGGTCCTCGGAGACCCCGGGAAACCACACCCCGAAGGACTTCGCGGAGGATCTGGCGCTGCTCCTCGACCGGATCGGCACCGGGCCGGTCGTGGTGGTGGGGCATTCGCTGGGCGGCACCGTCGCCTCGGTGCTCGCGGTCGAGTGGCCCGACCTCGTCCGCGGCGTCGTCGCGGTGGATCCGGGCTACGGCTTCGACGCCGGATTCGCCGCCGAGAGCGCCGACGCGTTCCGCGGCCCCGACCCGATCGCCGTCGCCACCGCGCTCCTGTCGAACCTGGAGAGCACGGAACGCTCACCGGCGACCGACTGGCTGCCGACCTGGCACCACCGCCGGGTGCTCGGCATGTCGCCGGTGGTCGTCGCCGAGACGTTCATCGGCCTGTTCGAGACCTCGGGCGACGTGACCCGGCGCCCCACGAGCGAAAACTACCTGCGCCGCCGGGCCTGTCCCGTCCTGACCGTCTCCACGCGGACGGCCCTGACCATCAGGGGCGTCGACGTCGGCTGGGACGAGTCGGTGGCGAGCGCCCACCCGTACAGCCTGGCGGTGGCGTGGGACACCGGTCACTGGCCGCAGCAGGAGCGGCCGGAGAAGTTCAACACGCTGGTGCTCGGCTGGATCTCCGGACTGCCCTCCTGACCTTCCCCGGCGCCCTTCCACGACGTACGGCGGGCCGGTTGTGCCCGCCGTGAGACCGGACGGCCCGGGACGAACGGTTCCCGGCGCCCGAGCCGGGCACCGGGAACCGTCAGGTTCCTGAGATCGGAAGACGCCCCGATCAGGAAGACGCCCCGATCAGGAATAGGCCTCGATCTCGATGATCCGGCTGTAGTCGTTGGCCCCGTTGGAGGCCAGCGTGGAGATGCGGACGGCGTCGGCGACGACGGGGGCGAAGTCCGACCTGACCATCCCGGCGGTGTTGCCACGCACCTGGGCGACCGTACGCCACTGGCCGTCCACCCTGGCCTGGACGTCCCAGTCGCGCAGTCCCACCGAGGCCGCCGGGTAGCGCTCGGTGTTCAGGGTGTACAGGTCGACCCTGGAGATCTGCCCGGGCTCGCCGAGCGCGATGTCGACGGTGTCGGGCCAGGCGCGGGAGGTGGCGTCGTTCCAGCCGTTGCCGCCCGCCCAGCCGTTGGAGCCGCGGTCGCCGTCGGCGACGCTGCACGGCGGGTAGTTGGCGTTGGTGTGCTGCGACGACGGCGTGACCGGCCTGCGGAGCGCCAGGTTGCCGCCGTTGTCCAGCTCTCCGACGTCGACGACGGAGATCGGTACGGCCAGCTCCTCCTTCCCCGCCTTCAGGCGCAGGCCGTACTCGCCCTTGGGGGTCGTGGGCGGGACGCCGACCAGCAGCTTGGCGCCGAGTTCGTAGCCCGGTGGCAGGTAGCTCGACAGCATCGGACGCGAGGCGACGAGCGGCTGGTCGACCTCGACGAACATGTCCGCGTAGAGAGGCTTCTTCGCGTCGCTGCGCATGCCGACCTCCAGCTTGGCCGGGCAGGCCGGGTCGACGCCGAGCGGTGCGACCAGCCGGTCGGCCCCGGCGATCGGGGTCAGGTCGCCCGTCCCCTTGGAGGTGCCGCGCTTGACCCGGACGGCGGGATCCAGCGCGGGGGCGCCGATCGCGGGTTCCGGCGACTGTACGGCGGGCCCGGGGGCGGGTGTTCCCGGTCCGGGGGCCGCGGCGTCGGCGACGGGTCCCGCGAGGACGGCCGCGGCGGCGACGGCGAGCGCGGCGGTGATACGTGAATGACGCATGTTCGTTGCTCCCTTCAGAGGGCCTGCAGGCCGGGGACGCCGTTCAGCGCCACGAGACTGCCTCTGGTCGACACCGGGGCACCGACCTTGTCGACGTAGGGGATCACCTTGAAGTCGCTCTGCCACCGGGCCCTCGTGATGTCGCAGGCGACGTAGCCACGCTGGTAGCTGGAGAACCTGATGTGCGGGTTGACCGGGTCGGAGCCTCCGGCGGGCAGGCCGGTCGCGGCGTTGCCGTTGCCGCCGCTGCTGATCGAGGTGCCGACGAACTCGACGCCGACGGTCGGTGAGGCCGGGTCGTCGAAGTTCGCCTTGAGCTCCCCGGCGAAGTTGTTGTGGATGTCACCGGTGAGCACCACCGGATTGCTCACCTTCCGCTCGACCATGCCGGTGAGCACCCTGTCCTTGGCGGCCTTGTAGCCGTCCCACAGGTCCATGCTGAGCCGCTGGGCGGGCGCGGGATCGTAGTCGAGCTGGCACATGGCGATCTGCTGGGCGAGGACGTTCCACCGGGCGTCGGAGGCGCCGAGCCCCTTGAGCAGCCATTTCTCCTGCTCGGCGCCCAGCATCGTGCGGGCGGGGTCGAGCCTGTCCACGCAGTCGTACTGCTGGCCGTCGCCGCACACCTGGTCGTCGCGGTACTGCCGGGTGTCGAGGACGTTGAACTCCGCGAGGTCGCCGAACGTGAAGCGGCGGTAGATCCGCACGTCCGGACCGCTCGCGGGCCGCTGCAGCCGCATCGGCATGTTCTCCCAGTAGGCCCGGAAGGCGTTCGCCCGGATGACGAGGTAGTCCTCGGGCGTGACCTCCCCGCCGGGGCCCGCGGACCCGGCCCAGTTGTCGAGCACCTCGTGGTCGTCCCAGGTGACGATCCACGGGGCGGAGTGGTGGGCGGCCTGCAGGTCGAGGTCGCTCTTGTAGAGGCCGTACTGGATCCGGTAGCGGTCGAGGGTGTCGCACTGCACCCTGAACTGGTCGGGCACCGGGGTGTTCCGGGTGCCGCCGCTCGCGACGATCCCGTACTCGTAGATGTAGTCGCCCAGGTGGAAGATCACGTCGGCGTTCTCGTTCGCGAGGTGGCGGTAGGCGGTGTAGAACCCGTCCTGCCACGAGGCGCACGAGGCGAACGCCATCCGGAGGTGCTCGGGACTGCTCCGGACCGCCGGCGCGGTCTTGGTCCTGCCGACCGGGCTGATCTCACCGCCGGTGCGGAACCGGTAGAAGTACTCCCGGCCCGGCTTGAGGCCGCGCACGTCCACGTGGACCGAGTGGCCGTACTCGGGGGTGGCCCACGCGCTGCCGTGCTTGGCCCGCCGGGCGAACGCCGGGTCCTCGGCGACCTCCCAGTCGACCTTGACCCGCCCGTACGGCATGCCGCCCAGGGGTTCGAGCGGCCGCACGGCGAGCCGGGTCCAGAGGATCACGCTGTCGGGCAGGGGGTCGCCGGAGGCGACACCGAGTTGGAAGGGGTAGCCGTCCCGGCCGCGGGACCGTGCGGTCCAGGGATCGGCGAGGTTGGTGGTGAAGGCCAGTGCCATCGCGGCACCGGTGAAACCGAGGAAGGTACGGCGTGAGGGATCGCCGAGTACACGAGCGAGCCGCTGTCCGTCGTCCATGGTTCTCCCAGGGGGTCGGGGGAAGGAGATCCGCTGCAGCCCACACTTTTTAGCAATTAAATTGAGTTTTTAACAAGACCTAACTTTAGATTTCACAGTGAACTTCTCAGGTTCCGTACGTCGTCGAGGTAGCGCCGGTAGTGCTCCTCCAGGTCGTGACGGGGCTCGTACCAGCGCGTACCCGCCGTCCAGGCGGCCTCGTCCACGGCGAGGCCGAACCGGCGGGCCGCCGCCAGCGCCGCGCCCCTGGCGCCCACCTCCGGTCCCCGGGCCAGCCGGAGCGGGCGGCCCAGCGCGTCCGCGAAGATCTGCAGCCAGTCCTCGGAGCCCGTGCCTCCGCCGCAGACGGCCACCTCCCCGGTCAGCCCCGCCGCCTCGAAGCAGTGCCTCGCCGCGAAGGCCAGCCCCTCGCAGCCGGCGCGGACGACGTCGGCCTTGGTCACGGCCAGTTCCAGCCCGTCGAGCCGGCCCCTCGCAGCCGGCTCGACGAACGGCGCCCGCTCTCCCGACGGGGAGAGGTAGGGCAGGAAGCGCACGCCGCGCGCCCCGGGCGGGCTCTGCCCGAGGAGCGCGCCGAGCTCGTCGTGCCGGGCCCCGACCAGGCCGAGCAACCAGTCGAGCGCCGCCGTGCCGGTCATGGCGGGCATCGCGCGCAGCCAGCCGTCCGGCAGGCAGAGGGTCTGGCCGGCGGGTTCTCCGCCCAGGTCCAGGTGGTCGGTGACGACCTCGCAGGCGAGCGTGGTCCCGATGATCAACAGGCCGTCGCCGGGCCGGGTGACGCCCGCCCCCGCGGCGCAGGCGGGCAGGTCGTACGGCCCGGCGGAGAGCGGGACGCCGCCGAGGGCGCCCCCCAGGATCTCCCCCGCGGGGAGTTCGGCGGAGACGGGCGGGAGCAGCCCCTGACGATGCTCCAGACCGCACAGGCGGAGAAGGTCCGCGTCGCGGGTCCTCGTCCGCGGATCGGTGAACAGGTTGGAGGCGTCCGACAGGTCCGTGGCGCGCACGCCGGTGAGCCGCTGCATGATCATGTCCTTGCAGCGGGCGGCGGTGGCCGCCCGGTCCAGCGTCTCGGGGCTGCCGCGGTCGAGGTGGGCGAGCAGGGGGGCGCCCGCGCCGGGGAAGGCGGCGTTTCCGGTGCGCCGGAACAGCTCCTCGAACGTGCCGTCGCGCATCCACCCGTCGACCAGCGGGGTGGCGCGGCCGTCCAGCCAGGACAGGGCCGGACCCGCGGGCCGTCCCTGCTCGTCGAGCAGCCAGAGCCCGTCTCCCTGGCCGGTGAGCCCGGCGGCCCGGACCTCGTCCGCCCGCACGCCTCCGGCCACGAGCCGGTCGAGGACCTCCTCGACGGCCGCGACCACCGTCTCCGCGTCCTGCTCGACCTGGCCGGGCCCCGGATGGGCGAGCGCCAGCGACCGCGACTCGACCGCCACCACCTCGCCGTCCGGCGCGAACGCCACCGCCTTGACCCCGGACGTCCCGGCGTCGACTCCGACGATCATCTCCAGCTCCTGCTCATAGGGGACTGCCGAACCATGGGGAACCTTGTGGGGCCGCCGCCCCGAGGCAGCCCCCGGGGGATTTCCGGATCAAGGGCGGCTCCCGGGAAACCGCCACGGGGAGGACGACTCATCGACGACCGCCTCGCACCGAGGACGACCCGTGGAGGCCGCCGCACCGGGGACACCCCGTGGAAAACGGTCGCATCACGACGGCCGGGGGAAGAGGAGCGGTCAGCCGGTGAGAGCGGGGGCGGCGACCGCGTAGGCGAGGGGCTCGTCGCGGCACCAGCGGGCGACCTCCTCGACCGCCATCCGGATCGCGCGGTCGGCGGTCTGCCGGGTGGCCCCCGCCAGGTGCGGGATGAGGAGGGTGTTGGGCGCGGACCTCAGCGGGTGGGACGCGGGCAGCGGCTCCGGCTCGTAGACGTCCAGGCCGGCCCCGCCCAGGTGTCCCGACTCCAGGGCCGCCGTGAGCGCGTCCGTGTCCACGAGGGCGCCCCGCGCGGTGTTGATCAGGACCGCGCCGCGAGGCATCAGGGCCAGCTCGGCGGCCCCGATCAGGCCGTTCGTCTCGGCGGTGAGGCGGGCGTGCAGGCTCACCACCCGGGAGCGCGCGAGCAGCTCGGGCAGCTCCACCGGGGTCACGCCCTCCGGCAGCGAGCCGGCGAACGGGTCGGCCACGAGGACGCGGGCGCCGAGCGCCTGGAAGGCGGCGGCGACCCGGCGGCCGATGGCGCCGAACCCGACGATGCCCACCTCGGAGCCGTCGAGCTCCCCGCCGCAGGCGTCGTACGCGTAGAGGTCGGAGCGCCACTGTCCCTCGCGCATCGTGGCGTGCACCTCGCTGAGGCGGCGCAGCACGCCCAGGGTCAGCGCCACCGCCAGCTCCGCCGCGGCGGGGGCGTTGCGCCCCGGGGTGGAGCACACCGTCACCCCTCGCGCGGCGGCCTCGGCGAGGTTCACGTTGACGGGCCCGCCCCGGGTGACCACGAGGAGCTTCAGCGCGGGGGCGTTCGACAGGACCCGGGAGGTGAACGGCGCCATCTGGGTGATCGCGACCTCGACGTCCTGGAGCGCGGCGATCAGCTCGTCCTCGTCTCCGGACGCCTCGTGCACCTCGGCGATCGGGCCGAACGGCCGCATCGGCCACGGCCCGGTCAGGGACGTCACCGCGACGCGCTCGCCCAGCTCGGCGTGGAGTCCTTCGGCGACGGCGGCGGGCCGGACGAAATGATCTCCGGCGACGAGCACGTTCACGACATCTCTCAGCATGACCTGAAACGCTACCGCAACGTTGTGAAAGTTAACATAGAAGATGTTAGATCTCTCATCAGAATGACCCGGACCGGGCCTTCCACCCCGTCGCCCTCGACCCCGGGACGACAGAAGTCCGCAGCTCGGCGCCCCGCCACCGGCACGGCAAAAGCCGGGGATCGGCGCTCCCGGTACCGCCCCCGGCACGACGAAGGCCGGGGATCGGCGGTCGCGGCGCCGGTACGACGAAGGCGTGGCCTCTAGAGCTCGGCGACCTCGACGTTGCGGTGTTTGTCCCGTAGACGCTGGACGGCCTCCGCCGGGGCCCGCGAGTCGACGACGATGAGGTCGAAGTCGTCGAGCGGGGCCACCCGGTGCAGCGCCACCCTGTCGAGTTTGGAGTGGTCGATGGCCAGGATGCGGCGGGACGCGGAGCGGAGCATCGCCCTCTTGACCAGAACGATCTCCTGCTCCTGGTGGAAGGCGTAGCGGTCGGAGATCGCGGAGGTGGAGACGATCACCACGTCGGTGCTCATCGCCTCGACGGCGTCCACGCAGGCGACGCCGAGGAAGGAGTCGTGCGTGGGGTGGTACTCCCCGCCGAGCGCCATCAACCGGATGCCGGGCGCCGCCGCGAGCAGCTTGATCGCCTCCAGGAAGTTCGTGACCACGGTGAGCGGGGTGACGTCACCGAGGTGCCTGGCCACCGCGAGCGCGGTCGTGGAGTCGTCGAGCATGATCGAGCTGCCGGGCTCGACGAGCTGGGCGACGTGCCGCGCGATCGCCTCCTTCTCCTCCTGGTTGGCGGTGAGCCGGTAGACGATGTTGCTCTCGAAGACGTTGGAGGCCTGGGCGGTCGCCCCTCCCCGGAACTTCCGGACCATCCCCTGGCGTTCGAGCTCGTCCAGGTCGCGGTGGACCGTCATCACACTGACCGCGAAGGCCTCGGCGAGTTCGGTGACCGAGGCCGAGCCCTGGCGCATGACATGCTCGGCCATCGCCTGGCGACGGGAGGCGCCGCCGGCCGTGTGCTGACGCGAATTCACCTGGCGTGCTCCAAGACGTGGTTGATCGCGCATCGTAGCGCTATTGGATCGGGGAGTTGAAGCGCCGCAGCGCCGGACCTCCCGGGCCGAAGACCAACTCGGTCACCGAACCGTGCTCGATGAGCGGCAGCCGCCTGCGGTAGTCGGCCAGCGGGACGCCCAGGAGCCCGCACAGGGCCAGGCGCAGGATCGTGTTGTGCGCGACCACGAGGACCCGCCCGCCCGAGGCGAGTTCTCGCAGGCACTCGGTGACCCGCTCCACGGCCAGGACCGGATCCTCCCCGCCGGGCAGGAAGTCCGTGACGGGGTCGGCCTCGAAGCGCCGTACGGTGTCGGGGTCCAGCTCGGTGCGGCGAAGCCCCTCGGCGACGCCGAAGTCCAGCTCGCGCAGGCGGGGATCGGTCCGCACCTGCAGCTTCGCGGCGTGGGCCGCGCCGGTGGCGGTGTCGCGGGCGCGCACCAGGGGCGAGGACACCACACCGGTCAGCCTGGCCCCCCGCGCCCACCTCGCGAGCAGCCGGGCCTGCCCCTGCCCCACCTCGTCGAGGGGGATGTCGCTGACGCCCGCGTAGCGTCCCTGGACGCTCCACTCGGTACGGCCGTGCCGGGCAAGAAAGATCGTCATGACGCGACCGCCTTCGCTGCGAGTTCGGTGGTGAGGTAGTCCCGCTCGACGAGCGCGTCGACGAGCAGGCGGAAGCTGTGCTCGAACCGCTCCACGCGGTCCGGGCGGGGGTCGATCAGCTCGCCGCGGGGGACCATCTCCCGGGCGGTCTCGTCCAGCGAGCGCCCGGACGAGGCGGCGAGCACGGCCATGCCGACGGACGCCTCGGGGTGGAGGGGGATCCTGACCGGCCCGCCCAGGACATCGGCGCGGAGCTGGGACCAGTAGCGGCTGCGCGTGGCTCCGCCGACCAGCGCGAGGGGCTCGGAGACGGGGGCGCCGAGCAGGGCGAGGGCGGCCACCCCCAGCCGCTCCCCGTACGCGACGCCCTGGAGCAGCGCCGCGTAGTGCTCGGCCTCCGACCCGATCTCGCCGACCACGACCTGCTCGGCGTCCGGCCGGTAGAAGGGGAAGCGCTCGCCGCGGGCGGTGAGCGGGTAGACGACGGCCCCCGCGGGTTCGTACCTCGCGGCGGCCTCGTCGAGGGCGGCCAGGTCGCGGCCGGGGAACACCGAGGCCAGCACGCCGGCGCCGACGTTCGACGCGCCGCCGGGCAGCCAGCCGCCGTCGGGATGGCGGTGGCTGTAGACGGCGCCGTTCGGGTCGCGCAGGAGTTTCTCGCTCACGCCCTTGAGCACCAGCGTGGTGCCCAGCACGGACACCCCGCTGCCGGGCGTCAGCGCGCCGGCGGCGATCTGGCCCGCGCAGCCGTCGGTCATGCCCGCGACGATCCCGCACCCCTCGGGAAGCCCGGTGAGGGCCGCGGCCTCCGCCCCCACCTCGCCGATCGGGCCACCCGGCCGCACGACGGGGCCGAACAGCTCGGAGGGCAAACCCAGCCTGGACATCACCTCCAGCGGCCAGCGCTCTCCGAGCGAGTCGTAGCCGCTCTTCAGCGCGTGGCTGGAGTCGGTCGCGGTCAGCTCGCCCGCCAGTCGCGCGGTCACGAAGTCGGCGGAGTGCAGCAGGCGCGCGCCGTCGGGCAACCCGCCGTTCTCGGCGAGCCAGAGCAGCTTGGGCAGTGCCCACGACGCCTGGATCCGCACGTTCAGATCGTCCCAGAGCTCACGCCCCGCGGCGGTCACCCGCTCCACGTAGGGGCGGCCCCGGTCGTCGTCGTACATGAGGGCGGGCGAGACGGGCCTGGCCGCGGCGTCGGCGAGCACGATCGTGCCGGAGGTGCTGCACACCGCGAGCGCTCGGATCCGCCCGGGGGCGAGGCCCGCCGTGGCCTGCCGGCACGCCGCGACCGCGGCCCGCCACCAGTCTTCGGGGTTCTGCTCATGCCCGCGTCCCTCGCCGCGAAGGCTGTCCAGCGGGGCGGACCCCGCCGCCAGCGGCGTGCCCCGGCCGTCGACGACGGTCACCCGCACTCCCTGGGTGCCGATGTCCATCCCGGCCCACGCGGGATCACCTGTGAAGTTCTCAGAACCCATGCGCCCTCTCATGCCCCAACCTCGGCGGAATCCCGCACCGGACCGCTCTTGACACTCAGATCTGGTGGCTCATAGTCTCCACCCATCAATCACAAAATCACACCATAAGTCGTTAGATTTAACAAAGAGATAGCAGGGAGGTGCGCGTGGACGGCAGAACGGCCCGCCATGCCCTCGCCCAGCCCTCGGCCCCGGCCTCGCCTCCCGCCACGTCCCCCGCGCCCGGCTTCACCCCGGCTCGTGAGACGACCGCGGCCAGGCTGACGCCGTACGGCCTGCGCTGCGAGCACCGGCGGACGCCGCTCGGCGTCGGCGAGCCCCGGCCGCTGCTGTCGTGGCGGCTCGCGTCGGCACAGGCGGGCGACGACCCCGTGGCCTACGAGCTGGAGGTGGGCGACTGGTCGAGCGGCAGGGTCGACGACCCCGCCGCGATCGGCGCCCTCTACGGCGGGCCGCCGCTCCTTCCCCGCACGAGGTACGACTGGCGCGTCACGGTCTGGGCCGAGGACGGCACCGCCGGCAGCGCGGAGTCGTGGTTCGAGACCGGCCAGGACCTCTGGCAGGCGTCCTGGATCGCGCACGACCCCCACGCCGTCGAGCACGTCGATCCGCCGACCGAGGGCGACCAGGCGCTCAGCCACCACGGCCTGCTGCCCTGCCCCCGGCTGCGCACGAGTTTCGAAAGCTCCGGGGTGAGCAGGGCCAGGCTCTACATCAGCGCCAAGGGCCTGTACGAGGCCGGGGTCAACGGCCACCGCGCCGGCGACGCCGAGCTCGCCCCGGGCTGGACCGACTACCGCAGGCGGATCCAGTACCAGGTCCACGACGTGACCCCGTTCCTGCTCGACGGCGAGAACGTGCTGGCCGTGACGCTCGCCGACGGCTGGTGGAGCGGCTTCGTCGGGTTCGACCCCCGCCGCCCCGGCTACCACTACGGCCGCTTCCCCGAGCTCATCGCCGAGCTCCACCTGACCTTCGAGGACGGCTCCACCCGGGTCGTCGCCACCGGTGAGGGCTGGCGCACCGGCCACGGCGCGATCCGCTACGGCGACCTGCTCAAGGGCGAGTGCCACGACGCCCGCGCCGAGACCCCGGGCTGGGACCTGCCCGGCTTCGACGACTCCTCCTGGCGCCCCGCCGTGGTCACCGGGGACGACCACTCCCTCCTCGTCGCCTCCCGCGACGAGCCGGTGCGCGCGCTCGGCGAGCTGCTCCCGGTCTCCTCCACCCCGGTCCGGCCCGGCGTGCACCTGGTCGACTTCGGGCAGAACATCGCCGGCCGGGTGCGGCTCACCGTGCGGGACCAGGAGCCGGGACGGCGGGTGACCGTACGGCACGGCGAGAAGCTCGACGGCGACGACCGCCTGCACACCGCGAACCTGCGCACCGCCGACGCGACCGACGTGCTGATCACCGCGGGCGGGGCGGAGGAGGTGTTCGAACCGCGGTTCACCTACCACGGCTTCCGCTACGCCGAGGTGAGCGGGCTCGACCGGCTCGACGACATCAGGGCGGTCGTCCTCCACAGCGACACCCCGCCGGCCGGCACGTTCGAGTGTTCGGACCCGGAGATCAACCGGCTGCACGAGAACATCGTCTGGGGCCAGCGCGGCAACTTCGTCAGCGTCCCCACCGACTGCCCGCAACGCGACGAACGGCTGGGCTGGCTCGCGGACGCGCAGGTGTTCCTGCCCACCGCCTGCTTCAACGCCGACGTCTCCGGGTTCTTCGGCAAGTGGACGCGGGACGTGGTGGACGCCCAGTCACCCGAGGGCGGTTTCCCCAACGTCGCCCCGCTGCTCAGCGGGGTGGCCGACGAGGGCGCGCCCGGCTGGGCGGACGCGGGGGTGCTGGTCCCCTGGCACCTCTACCGGACCTACGGCGACGACAGGTTTCTCGACGTCGACGCCATGGCCCGGTGGGTGGACTTCGTCGCGCGGAACAACCCCGACCTGATCTGGCGGCACCGGACCGGCCCGCACTTCGCCGACTGGCTGGCCCCCGGCCCCGCCACCCCGCGCGAGGTGCTGGCCACCGCGTTCTTCCACCGCAGCGCGGCGCTCACCGCCGAGGCCGCCCGGGTACGGGGCCGGCACGACGAGGCGGAGCGCCTCGGGTCGCTGGCCGTCCGCATCCGTGAGGCGTTCGCCGCGGAGTTCGTCGGCGACGGCGGCCTGGTCGAGGGCGACACCCAGACCGGATACCTGCTGGCGCTGGCGTTCGGCCTGCTCACCCCCGAGCAGACCGTCGGCGCCGCCACACGGCTGGCCGCGCTGGTCGAGGAGTCCGGTCCGCTGACCGGGTTCCTCGGCGTCAACCTGCTCTGCCCGGTGCTGTCCGCGCACGGCCGCGACGACCTCGCGCACGCCCTGCTCCGCAGGACCGAACCGCCGTCGTGGCTCTACCAGGTGCGACAGGGCGCGACCACCGTGTGGGAGCGCTGGGACGGGGTCGGGGCCGCCTCGATGAACTCCTTCAACCACTACGCGTTCGGATCGATCGGCGAGTGGCTCTACAGCGGCGTCGCCGGGATCGACCAGGCACCCGGTTCCGTCGCCTACCGGGAGCTGGTGATCCGGCCCCTTCCCGGCGAGCTGAGCCGGGCCGGCGCCTCCTACGAGTCGGCGCGCGGCCTCATCTCGGTGAGCTGGCGAAACGACGACGAAGGGTTCCGGCTCCAGACGCGCATCCCGCCCGGCGCCACGGCGACGGTGCACCTGCCCGGCGGCGACACCCACCGGGTGACCTCGGGGGACCACATTTTCGAGCTAGTCCGAGGAGAGAAAGCATGACCGACCTTCGCGACGCGAAGATGAGTCGCGCCCAGTTCTTCCGCATGATGGGAGGCCTGACGGTGGCCGCCGCGGCCACCGCGTGTTCCACCAACCCCCAGGCGGGCGGCACCACCGCCGGCGGCGCGAGCGGTGACGCGGCGGTGAGCCTGAAGTTCGTGGGCGTCGCCGACGAGAAGGCGCCGATGGACGAGTTGGTCGCCCTCTACAGGCAGGTCAGGTCCAACGTGTCGATCGCTGCCTCCTACGCCCCGACCGACCAGGTGCAGACCTCGCTGCGCACCCAGCTCGGCGCGGGCAACGCCCCCGACCTGCACGTCGTCTACCCCGGCAGCGGCAGCGCGATGTCGATGACCGAGATCGCCGGAGCCGGCCTGCTGGCCGATCTGTCGGCCCAGCCATGGACGAAGACCATCCCTGCAGGCTTCAAACCCGACTTCCAGCTCCAGGGCAAGACCTACGTCTTCTCCGCCGGATCGTCCGTTATCGGCGCGGTCTACAACAAGAAGGTCTTTGAGAAGGCCGGGGTCGACCAGCCACCCACAACGTGGAGCGAGTTCCTCCAGGTCTGCGAGAAGATCAAGAAGTCGGGCGTGGCTCCGATCGCACTCGGCGCGCAGACCCCTTGGGTAACCCAGATGATCACCTTGGCGCTCGTGCCGTCCACGGTGTACGCCAAGGACCCGACCTTCGACGACAAGCAGCTCGCCGGGCAGGCCAGCTTCTCCCAGTCGGGCTGGCGCGACGCCATGGAGATGTATCTGGAGCTGCAGAAGCGCGGCTACTTCAACGACAAGCCGAACGGGACGACGTTCGAGCAGCAGACCTCCATGGTGGCGACCGGCAAGGCGGGAATGGCCATCCAGGTGTCAGCGGTGCTGGCCGCCTTCCGTGACGCGACCACGACACCGGACGACCTGTCGATGTTCCCACTGCCCGGCACCGACGACCCCGGGCAGATCCGGATCCCCGCCGGCGTGGTGGTGGGTCTGGGCGTAAGCGCCAAGTCCGGGAACGTGGAGGAGGCCAAGGCCTTCATCGACTTCCTCGGCAAGCAGGAGAACATCAATCGCTGGGCCAAGGCCATCGCCGCGATCCCGCTGACCCAGGACGCGAGCTCCACCATCGATCCGGCGGTGGAGTCGTTCATGCCCTTCACCAAGGACCAGGCGGTGCCCTTCGACCATCGGTGGCCCAACGCCGAGGTGCAGCCGACCCACTTCGCGGTCGTCCAGGAACTGCTGGCGGGCAAGAGCACGATCGACGAAGCGCTGAAGAAGATGGACGAGGCGTACGCCAAGTGAACGGCCCGCACCCCGTGACAGCCCTGAGCCGCGGCCCAGATCTGAAGCTACCTCGGCGAGGAGGAGCCCTTCGCCGGCGTGGCGAGCTTCCGGGCGATCCTCGGCGACGAGCAGGTCATGGGCTCCCTCGGGAACACGCTCCTGCCGACCGTGGCGATAACGACGACGAAGGGTTCCGGCTCCAGACGCGCATCCCGCCGGGCGCCACGGCGACGGTGCACCTGCCCGGCGGCGACACCCACCGGGTGACCTCGGGGGACCACATTTTCGAGCTAGTCCGAGGAGAGAAAGCATGACCGACCTTCGCGACGCCAGGATAAGCCGCGCGCAGTTCTTCCGCATGATGGGAGGCCTGGCGGTGGCCGCCGCGGCCACCGCGTGTTCCACCAACCCCCAGACGGGCGGCACCACCGCCGCCGGCGCGAGCGGTGACGCGGCGGTGAGCCTGAAGTTCGTGGGCGTCGCCGACCAGAAGGCGCCGATGGACGTGCTGCTCGCCGCCTACAAGAAGGCCAAGGCGAGCGTGTCGATCTCGGTCTCCTACGCCCCGACCGACCAGGTGCAGACCTCGCTGCGCACCCAGCTCGGCGCGGGCAACGCCCCCGACCTGCACGTCGTCTACCCCGGCAGCGGCAGCGCGATGTCGATGGCCGAGATCGCCAAGGCCGGGCTGCTCGCGGACCTGTCGGCCCAGGCGTGGACCCAGTCGATCCCCACCGGGTTCAAGCCGGCCTTCCAGCAGGACGGCAAGACCTTCATGTACTCGGCGGGCTCGTCGGTCATCGGTGCGATCTACAACAAGAAGGTCTTCCAGGAGGCGGGCATCGACACCCCGCCCACCACGTGGACCGAGTTCCTCGGGGTCTGCGAGAAGCTGAAGAAGGCGGGCAAGGTCCCGATCGCGCTGGGCGCGCAGACCCCGTGGGTCACCCAGCTCATCAACTACGCTCTCGTGCCCTCCACCGTCTACGCGAAGGACCCCACCTTCGACGACAAGCAGGCCGCCGGGCAGACCAGCTTCGCGCAGTCCGGCTGGCGCGACTCCATGGAGATGTACCTGGAGCTGCAGAAGCGCGGCTACTTCAACGACAAGCCCAACGGCACCACCTTCGAGCAGCAGACCTCGATGGTCGCGACCGGCAAGGCCGCGATGGCGATCCAGGTGTCGGCGGTGCTGCCGGCCTTCCGCGACGCCGCCACGAGCCCCGACGACCTGTCGATGTTCCCGCTGCCCGGATCCGACGACGCCTCGACCGTGTGGATCCCCGCGGGCGTCGTCGTGGGGCTCGGCGCCAGCGCCAAGGGCAAGAACGCCGAGGAGGCCAAGGCCTTCATCGACTTCCTCGGCAAGCAGGAGAACATCAACCTCTGGGCCAAGGCCATCGCCGCGATCCCGCTGACCCAGGACGCGAGCTCCACGATCGACCCGGCCGTGGAGTCGTTCCTGCCCTTCACCAAGGACAAGGCGGTGCCGTTCATGGACCAGCGCTGGCCCAACGCCGAGGTGCAGCCGACCCACTTCGCGGTCGTCCAGGAACTGCTGGCGGGCAAGAGCACCGTCGACGAGGCACTGAAGAAGATGGACGAGGCGTACGCCAAGTGAGCAGCTCGCACCTCGTGAGCGGTCCGGGCGATGTGAGCGGCCCGGACCGTGTGGGACGGCACGCCACCGTGGACAGGCGGGAGGCGCCGTGACCCTGACCACTCAGCCCGTCAAGACGCCGCCCGCCGCGCGGGTACGGCGGATCGGGCGCGCGGCCGCGTTCGCCCCCTCCTGGTGGTTCGCCGTCCCCGCCCTGCTGGTCTACGCGGGGGTCGTGCTCTACCCGAGCATCGTGGGCGTGTTCTACGCCTTCACCGACTGGAGCGGCATCGGCGAGGGGAAGTCCTTCGTCGGCCTGGCGAACTTCCGGGCGATCCTCGGCGACGAGCAGGTCATGGGCTCCCTCGGGAACACGCTCCTGCTGACCGTGGTGATCCTGGTCGTGCAGAACGGCGTGGGCCTGTTGCTCGCGCTCGGTGTGCACGCCAAGCTGAAGAGCAGGGCGCTGCTACGGGTGATCTTCTTCGCGCCCGTCGTGGTCAGCCCGGTCATGGTCGCCTTCCTGTGGAAGTACGTCTACACCCCCGACCCCTCCGCGGGCCTGAACGGGCTGCTCGGCCTGAACATCGACTGGCTGGGCGACCCGTCGGTCGCGCTGTGGTCGATCGCGGGCATGGTCGTGTGGCAGTACGCCGGGTACTCGATGGTCATCTTCCTGGCCGGCCTGGAGGGCGTCCCGAAGGAACTGCACGAGGCCGCGATGATCGACGGCGCGGGCACGCTCCAGCGGTTCCGCTACGTCACCTGGCCGCTGCTCGCCCCCGCCCTGACGATCAACCTGATGCTCTCCACGATCGGCGGGCTGAAGCTGTTCGACCAGGTGTTCGCGGCGACCAACGGCGGCCCCGGCTACGCCACCGAGACCTTGTCGACCGTCCTGTACAAGCAGGCGTTCGTCTACGGCAAGTTCGGCTACAGCACGGCGATCGCGCTCGTGCTCGCCCTGTTCGTGGCGGCGGTGTCGCTCGTGCAGGTCTACTACCTGCGCTCCCGGGAGGTCGCCCAGTGAAGTCCAGGACCTTCCTGCTGGAAATCGTCATGATCGCGGTGGCGGTCGCGTTCCTCTTCCCCGTCTACGCGCTGGTCACCCTGTCGTTGAAGAGCCCCGACCAGATCTCGCAGACCCCGCTCTCGCTGCCCAACCCGCCCACCACGGCCAACTTCACCGAGGCGTGGTCGGCGGCGGCGCTCGGCCCCTCCCTGATCAACAGCACGGTGATCACGGTGGCCAGCCTGGTCGCGCTGATCGCGTTCGGCTCGTTCGCCGCCTACTTCCTGGCGCGGACCGCGACCCGGCTCGGTTACGGGCTGTACATCCTGTTCCTGCTCGGCATCGTGCTGCCGTTCCAGCTCGGCATGATCCCGCTGTACGAGCTGGTCAGCGACCTGGGCCTGATCGGCACGCACGCGGGGATGATCATTTTCTACACCGGCGTCCAGATGCCGTTCACGATCTTCCTCTACACCGGTTTCATCCGGGCGCTCCCCCGCGAGTACGCGAGCGCCGCCCAGATCGACGGCGCCTCGCACCTGACCGCCTTCACCAAGGTCGTCTTCCCGCTGCTGCGCCCGATCACCGGCACGGTGCTGATCCTCAACGCCGTCTTCATCTGGAACGACTTCTTCACCCCGCTCCTCTACCTCGGCGGTTCCGGATTCGAGACGATCCCGGTGAGCGTCTTCGCCTTCGTCGGCCAGTACGTCTCCGACTACGGCCTGGTCTTCGCGGGGCTGGTGCTGGGCGCGCTGCCGATCGTGGCCGTCTTCCTGGTGCTGCAGAAGTATGTGATCAAGGGCTTCTCCAGCGGGCTGAAGGGCTGACGTGCTCCCCCGCGCCCGCGCCGGATGACCGCCGGGATCGGCGACTCGAAGGGCTGACCCGATCCTCACGGCCCGTGCCGGGGGGCTCCACGCTGGAGGAACTGGATGAACGTGTTCGACGCGCTGCGGAACCCGCCCCGCAGCCACTCTCCCGCCGCGATCTGGTGGTGGAGCGGTGAGCCGCTGCGCAGGGATCGGCTGCGCTGGCAGATGGAGCGCCTCGTCGCGGGCGGCGTGCACAACCTGGTCATCCTGAACCTGGCCCCGTCGGGCCCGCTGTTCGGTGCCGACGCCGACGACCCGCCGTTCCTCTCCGAGGCGTGGTGGGAGCTGCTGGACGGGGTCTGCGAGGACGCCCTGGAGATCGGCGCCCGCCTGTGGTTCTACGACCAGCTCGGCTTCTCCGGCGCCGACCTGCAGGCCCGCCTGGTGCAGGAGAACCCGGAGTTCGCCGGGCAGTGGCTCGCCGCCGACGGCTCGATCTCCTCTCGCGGCTTCGACTACCTGTCCCCCGCGGCGTGCGAGGTGCTGCTCGACCGGGTGCACGGCGAGTTCGCGCGGCGGCTGGGTCACCGGTTCGGCAACGTGATCGTCGGCTCGTTCCAGGACGAGCTGCCGTCGATGCCCACGTGGTCGGCGACGTTCGCCGAGGAGTTCCTCGCCAGGCGCGGCTACCCGTTCTCCCAGGACGGCGGCCCCGCCGTCCAGCGCGACTACCAGCGGACCCGGGCCGAGCTCGCCGAGGAGGCGTTCTTCCGGCCGCTGTCGGAGTGGCACGCCGAGCACGGCCTGCTGAACGGCTGCGACCAGCAGGACCCGGCCCGCGCCGGGCACCCCGTGGAGGGCGTCGAGCTGTACGCCGACTACACGCGCACGCACCGCTGGTTCAGCGCGCCCGGTTCCGACCACCACGGCGACGCCCGGGTGCACTCCTCCCTCGCCCACCTGTACGGCCGGCCGCGAACGTGGATCGAGGCGTTCCACTCCAGCGGCTGGGGCGGCACGCTGGAGGAGACGTTCGACTGGCTGCTGCCCTGGCTGCGGGCGGGGGCCAACCTCTACAACCCGCACGCGGTCTACTACACGACGAGGGCCGGCTGGTGGGAGTGGGCGCCGCCGTCGACCGACTGGCGCCAGCCGTACTGGCGGCACCACCGCGTCTTCGCCGACGCCGTCACCCGCCTGTGCGCGGTGCTCTCCCTGGGCCGCCACCTCTGTGACGTCGCGGTCCTGTTCCCCACGGCCACCGCCCAGGCCGGCTCCGGAAACCCCGGAGCTGACGCCACCGCACAGGCGGGCCCCGGAAACACCGGGCAGGACACCCCCCGGACCGGGTCCGGAAACGCCGCGGCGCAGGACGGGTCCGGAGGCGACGCGCGGGACGCCGCCGCGCGGGCGCAGCGGGTGTACCGGGAGCTCGTGGGCGACATGGCGTGGTTCCAGACCGTGCCCGGGGCGCTCGACCGGCTCTGCCTGGACGCCGACGTCATCGACGACGAGTCCGTCCGGCGCGCGGTGGTCTCCGGCGGCAGGCTTGAGGTGTCCACCGAGTCGTACGGGGTGATCGTCCTCCCGGCGGCCACCGTTCTCGACGAGGTCACCGCCGAACGTCTGGACGCGTTCGCGGCGGCCGGCGGCAGGCTGATCGCCGTCGAGGCGCTTCCCGACTCCCCGCGACTCCGCAGGCGCTTCGAGGAGGGCACCGCGCGGTTCGCGGCGTCGGCCGCGGATCTCGGACAGGCCCTGGAGGGGTTCGTCCCCCGGGTCGAGGCCCCCGTGCCGCCCCTGGTGCGTGAGGTGGACGGCACGACCGTGGTCTTCCTGACCGCCGCGTTCCCGCGGGCGAGCGAGATCAGCGTCAGCAAGCCGGACGAGCGCGGCGTCGAGCTGGGCTGGCTGGACGCGACCTGCGATTTTGATCCCGGCCGCTACCGGCGGGACATGCGGGTACGGGTCCGCGGCGTGACGGGCGCCCCGCTGCTGGCGAGCCCCTTCGGGGGCGAACCCCGCCCCCTGCCGTACACGATCGAGGACGACGCCGTCGAGGTGACCGTCCCCTTCGACGACGGTCCCGCCGCCCTCCTGTTGTTCCCCGCCGCGGGGACGTTCCCCGAGCCGCCCGTGGAGGGGAGTGCCCTCGGAGCGTGGAGTCCGGAGACGGACGCCGGGGCACGGCGTGAGCCGTACGCGCATGAGATCGACCTCGGCGACGAGTGGGACATGGAGCTCGTGCCCACGCTCGACGACACCTGGGGCGACTTCGGTGCGTCCGCCACGGTCGAGCGCTGGGAGGTGGAGACCCCCGACGGCGAGGCCGTGCACGTGACGTTCGGCCCGCGCGGCCTGCGGCGGACCGGCGACGGCGACTGGCACCCCGCCGTCTGGTCGACCTCGCGCGGCCTGCGCAAGGACCCGATCCACCGCGACACCCTGGGCCCGAAGGGGCACGTCCCCGAGGAGTTCATCGACTTCGGTCCCGTCTCCGCGGGCCAGGCCGCGTGGTTCCGCACCCGCGTCACCGTCCCCGGTGACCTACCGGAGTCCTGGCTGGTCGTGGGGGCGGCGGCGGCGAAGGAGATCCGGGTGGACGGGGTGGAGCTGCCCCTCGACGACGCCGGATACCTCGCCGTCTGCCCGGCTCCGCTCGCGCCCGGCGAGCACCTGCTGGAGCTCCGGCTCATCCCCGACGAGGACCTCACGCTGCGGGCGCACGTGTCCCTCACCGCGGACCCCGGAGCCGTCCGCAGGCCCGAGTGGATCACCGGTTCCGACCTGGAGACGGTCGTCGAGGCCGAGGAGGGGACGCTCCAGGTCGCCTCCACCGCGACCTGCCTGGTGCTGGTGAACGGCGTCGAGGCCGGAAGGCAGGGCGGGTTCGACCCGTACGCGGAGGCGGACATCCCACGCGTACGCCGCTACAACGTGTCACACCTGCTGCGTCCCGGCCCCAACACGATCCGCGTGGAGTCGGCGGGGGCGGTGCTCGTCGACGGTCTGGTGGTCTCCGGTCCCGGCTGGTCGAGCCGTCCTCCCGTACGGCGGCGCCAGCACGGCGACCCCGCCGCGCTCCACCTGACTCCCCGCCCGCACCCGCTCCCCGAGGCCGGGTGGATCGACGCGCGCGCCACCGCCCTGCCCGCGACCTTCGCGGTGCCGGACTCCGCGGAGCGGGTCGAGCGGTTCCTCGTGGACATCCCGCCGGGCGCGACGCTGATGGAGGCCGACGCGCACGGCCCGGTCCGGGTCCTCGTCGACGGTGTGGAAACCGGCCTCCCCGCCGTCCTCGACGGCTCGGCCCGCCGGGCCGAACTCCAGGTGACGGCCCGCCCCGGCTTCCAGGGTGGCGCGGCTCTGGCCGGACCGGTCAGGTTCTCCTGCGGGCCCGGACGGATCAGGCTGGGCGACTGGGAGTCGCAGGGGCTGACCGGGTACAGCGGCGGTGTCCGCTACCGGACCGCTCTCCGGCACTCCGGGCGGGCGCGGCTCGACCTGGGACGGGTGCGCGGCACGGCGGAGGTGACGGTGAACGGGCGTTCGGCCGGCGTGCGCGTCTGCTGGCCGTACACCTTCGACCTGAACCTGGACGAGGGGGAGAGCACGATCGAGATCCTCGTCCTGGGCACCCTGGCCCCCTACCTCGACGCGGTCAGCCCCACCCACTTCGTCTTCCCCGGCCAGCGCGTGACGGGCCTGTTCGGCCCGGTGATCCTGAGCACGGAGGACGCCGCGAACCCCGGCCCGCACCAGACGACCTGAGAACGGAGAACGCCACAACCTCCGGCCCGCGACAGGATGTCTGAACCGCGGTCGCCGGGGGTGGTATCGGAGACACCTTCCCGAATGTCCGGCTTGGGGCCTTCCCACCGCATGAGCACCGGATTCTGTCGTAACGACCTGCCATGATCAGGCCGCCTGGAACCCACTGCGAAGGGAAACGCGATGAGTGGCACGACAGCGGCGGATTACGTCTGGTTCAACGAGCAGTACGGCGACACCCTGGCCGTCTCGGGATTCTGCGTCACCTTCGTCAAGGACCTGACGCCCGTGGAGGCCCTCAACCAGATCGGCGTCGTCATCGAGGAGGGCGCCGACCCCGACGACATCGACGGTTTCGACGAGTATCCCATCGTCGCGAGCGCGGCCGCCGGGGGAACGATCCTCGTCGAGCAGGGCGGCTACTCGTGCAGCCTGGACGATGTGGCGAACCGTCTCTCCCGGGGCACGGTGACAGCGACGGTGTTCCGCAATGTCAACTTCGACCAGGCATTCATCCAGTCCGAGAACGGCAGCGTGGTCCTCACCTTCGACTCGGACATGCCGTACGACCGTAGCTGCCACTCCGACCGGATGCTGTCGCACATGCGCGACCTCGGCATGCCCCTCGAAGAGTCCGACGCCCCGGACCCGAACTACATCCTGACCGCCTTCGCCCTGGCCGAGCGTGCCACCGGCGTACGGCTGCTGCCCGCCCACATCGACAAGCCCACCCTGCTCGGAACGACCGAGCACCTCTGCTGAAGAACGAGCTCTCCACGGCCCGCGCCATCACCTTGTCCTGGGTACTTGTCAGCATCGTGCTGACGTTGTGCCGACCCACGACGGCCTCACTTTTCCTGAATCGCTTGACGGTCTTGTCCTCGCGGCTCAAACTCACGGTGCGCAAGTTCGTACATGCCCAAAGTCCAGGAGATTCTCATGGCGCTACGGTTCTACGGCAAGGGCGGCAGTCAGACCGAAAGCTGCCCCTCGGTACACGGCGACGACGCCGACGGGAGCCTGGTGATCGTTGGCTGGCCGGTAGAGGACCCTGAAGTGATCGCCAAGATCATGGAGGTGAGCCACATCGAGCCTCATGAGCGCGCGTTTCGGGTACCGAAGGAGCTAAAGAAGGCACTTTGGGAGGCATGCGGTGGCCATGATCCAGACTTTGACTGAGCTGTTCTCGAAGGCCCAGCACTCGGTGACGCACCTGGAGTTACGCGACACCTATGGCTCCGGAGGCCCCGGCTATCGCGCGTGGCGCGAGGGGGCCTCGCTGGAGGCCGCCGCCCAGATAGACGAGCCCTTTGTGGCTCCCTGGGTGGAGTTGGTGCGGTCTACCACGGAGCGCGGGGTTACGTTCCGCCGTGCCCGTGTCATCTCAGAACCGGTCACCAAGTACATCCGTTTCGAGCACGCCGCGACCGGTTACTCCAACCTGGCCGGTGGCGAGCAGGTTCGCTGGCTTCCTCGCCCGCAGGCGAGAGGAATTGCAGTACCGGGATGTGACTTCTGGCAATTCGATGACGGGCCGGTGTGCTGGATCTTCCAGACCGGGGAGGGCGATCCGGCCGGTTACGTCCTGTCGGAGGACCCGGACGAGGCCACGTTGTGCTCCACGGCCTTCGAGGCCGTCTGGGAACTGGCATTCGACCATTCGGAGTACGAGCCCTCCTGACGACCACCCCCGCACGTGTCCAACTCACAGTCCAGTAGCGTCCAGCAGGCGCGACGGGCCATCGCTGACAGGCTACGAGAGGTCCTTCGCGATTCGGGCCTGTCCTCCCGGGCGTTGGCTCGGGAGGCCGGCTGGGAAGAGTCGAAGTGTTCTCGGCTCATCAACGGCCGCACTCCGCCCAGCGATGAGGACATCCGCCTCTGGTGCATTATCTGCGGCGTGCCAGAGGAGATCCCAAATCTGATCGCGGCCAGCCGCAACGCAGAGAGCGCCTACCTGGAATGGCGCCGGGTCAGTCGCAGCCAGAGGCACATGCAGGATCTGGCACTGAAGCTGTTCAGCGAGCCCCAGTACCGCTTCTACAGTTCCAATCTGGTTCCCTGGCCCTTGCAGGTGCCCGCCTACATGCGGGCCATCATGCTTCGCTTCAACGATTTTCATCAGTCCACAGCCAACGATGTCGAGGAAGCTGTAAAAGTGCGGCTGGCCCGTCGCCGCTTTCTGAAGGACGGATCACGCAGCTGCGCCCTGATCATTGAAGAATCGGTACTGCGTAACCGGCTTTTTGATGACGATACGACCCTTGACCAGCTTCGGTATCTGCTGGTCGGGATGCGCCAGCCGAACGTCTCACTCGGCATTATCCCTTCGACTGCCCGTCGCATGCAGAAGCTGACCGAGACGTTCCACATATACGGCGAGAAGACGGTGTCCATCGAGCTGACCTCGGCCATGATCACGATCACCCGGCCGTGGGAGATCGATCTCTATGTGAGGTGCTTCAACAGACTCGCCGGGAGTGCTGTCTACGGGGCCGCCGCCGAGGACATCATCAAGGCAGCCATCGAAGCCCTGGAGTAACTGACGTAGAAACTCGTACACACTCGTTGAGCCCTGGAAACCCCCACTCCTACTGTCTGAGTTATGGCATCCGGACAGACCGTGACGGAGTCCCGCGCTGGGGGACATGAAGAGGAACAGGTCTCCGACGCGACGGCGGAAAAGCACGATCAGGAACTGGCCACCGTGCAGCGATTGCTGAACGTTCGGGGAGTTCGCTCATGCCTCATCCACACGATCGCTTTGAGAATGTTCGGTGATGGTCGGCTGCTTCCCCGGGGAAATCTGGGGCTGTATGCGCCCGAGCTGGTCGTTCGCAGCGGTGCCGGGTGGGGGATCACCACGGTAAGCGTGGGGTCGCGTTCCGGCTGCTTCCTGGTGTCGATGCGCAATGGCAGGGGCATCGAAACGGCGCCGTCCGTGGACCCGGAGAAGGTCGCGGACCTGATTCTCTCCGCTCAATTCGGCGGGAGGGTGTGAGGTGGCGCTCAGAGACTGGGACGTCGTCGGTGACATGGCCCTGCGGCACGTCAACGGACAAGCGATCATCGTCAGGAAGGGCCTTCATGGGAGCCTGCCCGTCGCGGTGGCGGTCTGGGAGGCCAGGGAGCAGCAACTGGTGCAGGCCCGGCTGATCGAGCTGGGAAGGCTTGTGGACGGAGCCATGGACCGCCTGCATGCGCGCAGCATCAAGATCGGCCTGGGTGTCTGAAAAGCCCTCTTCGGGATGGGCTTTCTTCCCTGTTGATAGCCCTAACGGGGCCACAACGCAAAAAACGCCCTCGGACCGTAGGCCGAGGCCATGTCTCAGATGGTCGCCGCGTTGGCGCGAGGCTGCACAGGCGTAGCAGGAACAGCGAGCAAAGCTCAATGAGGAGGAACAATGACAGCGACGGCTGCCCCCTGGGGCTTAACCCGGATGACCGAACGTCTTCCCGCAGATCCATCACCGTATGCCGCATTTCGGCTCGACTCTGACACTCAGATCACCAACTTTTACGACGCGCACGGCGCGATCATAGATATGGGTAAGGACAGCACCAGTTCGACCTACCAGACGATCACCACGTCGAAGGGTGGCGGCGGAGACGGCTCAGGGGGCTCCTCCCCGATGGCAGACGACTCTACAAACGACCACCGGTCGGACTAGCGAATGCCGATCTCACCACAGATCGTATTGGTCATCACGTCAATAGAGGACGCCACCGCCAATCTGGTCATCCGGGCGCTGAACGAGCGTCAGGTACAGGTCGCCCGTGTCGACCCCGCCGATATCGGCGCTGACCTGATGTTCAGCGCCCGCATCGACAAGGACCGCACGAAGTGGACTGGGCGGCTCCGAACGCCGAGTCGTGAGATCACACTGGAGGAGGTCGGGGCGGTGTACTACCGCCGCCCCAGCCTCTGGCGCTTTACGGAGCTGGAGCGGCAAGCTCAGCAGTTCGCCGTGACCGAGGCCAGGCACGGGCTGGGCGGACTGCTGGAGAGCCTGCCGGTCTGCCGCTACGTCAACCACCCCGCCGATATCAGTGAGGCCGATTTCAAAGCCACGCAGCTACAGGTGGCCGCCCAGGTGGGTTTCAAAGTGCCTGCCACGCTGATATCGAACGACCCGGAGGCGATCAGGAAATTCGTCGCTGAACATGAGCCAACCATCTACAAATCGTTCCGAGGCGCTCCGTCTACCCTGGATGGTCATGTCGCTGCGATATGGACACAACGGGTAACCCAGCAAGACCTTGACGACTCCTTGTCCGTGACCGCTCACCTCTTCCAAGAGGAAGTGCGTAAGGTCGCCGACGCCAGGGTGACCGTGATTGGTCGAACCGTGTTCGCGAGCAGAATCACCACCCCCGACGGCGCGCTCGACTGGCGCAGCGGCGATTGGGATGCACTGGTCTACGACGCCATCGACGTGCCCAAGCCGATCAAGGACGCTCTACGCGCCTACCTTGACCACTTCGGCCTGGCATTCGGAGCGTTCGACTTCGCTCTTGAAGCGTGCGATTCCTGGACCTTCATCGAATGTAACCCCAACGGGCAGTGGGGCTGGCTGCCCGGCTCCGATGCGATGGCGCACGCTTTCGCTGATGTTCTGTTGGAAGGATGGTGGCCATGAGCGGCATGGCCGCGAAGCTCCGCCTCGCGCTGGCGGATCAGGTCGGTTCTCCCGGCTGGCACGAGGCACTGGAGGCGGTACCGCGCGAGCCGTTCCTGGGCGAGGCCGTCTATCGGGTCGATGAGACCCGTGCCGATCAGTGGTCCCCTGTCCATCGCGCTGAGGTGACCGAGGAAGAGTGGCTGACCCTGGCCTACACCGACGCGACATGGGTGACCCAGGTGGCAGGAGTCCTGGCCGAAGACGCGACCGGCATCGTGACCGGGTCGCCGAGCTCCTCCTCCACATTCCCCAGCCTGGTCGTGCTGATGCTGGAGGCCGCGCAGATCTCCGAAGGTGACAGGGTGCTGGAGATCGGCACCGGCACCGGCTACTCAACGTCGTTGATGTGCCAGAGACTCGGTCAGGAGGCCGTCACCTCCATCGAGTACGACTCGAAGGTCGCCGATCGGGCCAGAAAAGCGATCGCTGAGGTCGGATACGCACCGACCCTGGTCGTGGGTGACGGGCTCCACGGCTATGACGAAAATGCCGAATACGACCGGCTGATCGCCACCTGCTCGGTTCGGACCATCCCTGCGGCATGGATGCGGCAGGTCCGCAAGGGAGGGACCATCACCGCCCCCATATGGGGCTGGATGAGCGGGGTTGCCTTCGCTCACCTGACCTTGGCCGATGAGGGCAGCGCCAGCGGGCACTTCCTCAAGGAGGATCTCTATTTCATGACCGCCCGATCCCACCTGCCGCCGCCGCGACCTCCCCTGGTGACCGGCACCGGAGATGCCAGCCGATCTAAGATCGATCCGGCGATCCTGGAGGACGAGGCGGCCCTGTTCGTCGCCCAGCTCGCCGCACCGGCCGCCCAGCGGTCCATGGTCGGTGACGTAACGATCCTGTTGGATGTCGGCACCGGGTCACGGGCCGACACCAAGCCCAACCCCGACGGCGGATGGACCGTCCACCAGCACGGCCCCGTACGGCTGTGGGATGCGGTAGAGGAAGCCGTCCTGACTTGGCAGGACGCCGGGTCTCCGCATCAGTCGGCGTTCGGGCTCACCGTCACCCGGGATCGCCAGTATGTCTGGCTGGGCGAGCCGAACGGCCGGTCCTGGGACCTGCCCGCCTAGCTCGCCGAAAGCTCCCCCGGCAGAGGTAACGTCAGACGGTCACCAATTACAGACGTCGGCTCTCAATCAAGTTTCTGCCGGGGGGGGTAACTCGATGCAGCCGGATCGCCCGATCTCCTCGCCTGTGCGGAAGAAGACTTCGGTTGATGAGTTGATCAGAGCCAAACGTGCACGGCCGATCCGTTCTGTCGAGGACCTCACCGCCCATACCTTCGAAAGCGATGAGGAACTGGACGAGTTTTTGGCCTTCATCCACTCCGAGCGTCACTTCGACCTCGTGTAGCGCATCCGATTACCACGAGGCCGGGTGGCTCACGCGGGGCGCAGTGAGCGGCTGACGTCTATCCAGCGGTCCAGGAGGGCCGAGGCCGCGCCGGAGTCGACGGCCTCGGCGGTGCGCTTGCACGCCTGCCGGAGCGCCTCGGTGAGAGCGTCCGGAGCCGGGGCGCCCTCGGCCGCCACGACGGCGGCGGCGGCGTTGAGCAGCACGATGTCACGCACCGGCCCCGGTTCTCCCGCCAGCACCGCCCGGGCGATTCGGGCGTTGTACACGGCGTCCGCGCCGCGGAGATCCTCAAGGGCGACGGGGGCGAGGCCCAGGTCGGCGGGGTCGAACCGGGTCTCGGTCACCGTGCCGTGCCGTACGACCCAGACCGTCGAGGGACCGGACGTGGTGAGCTCGTCCAGCCCGTCGTCGCCGCGGAAGACCAGCGAGGAGCCGCCGCGCCCGGCGAGGACGCCCGCGATGACCGCGGCCATCCGAGAGTGGGCGACGCCGACCGCCTGCGCGCGGGGCCGGGCGGGATTGAGCAGTGGGCCGAGGAAGTTGAACACGGTCGGAATGCCGAGCTCGCGCCTCGGACCGGTCGTGTGCCTCAGCGCCGAGTTGAAGAGCGGGGCGAAGCAGAAGGTGATACCGACCTCCTCGGCGACCTGAGCGGTCTGCTCCGGAGGCAGGGAGATGTCCACGCCCAGTTCCTCCAGGAGGTCCGCCGAACCGGAGGAGGACGAGGCCGCCCTGCCCCCGTGCTTGACCATCTTCACGCCGGCGGCCGCCGCGACGACGGCGGCCATGGTGGAGATGTTGACGGTGTGGGCCTGGTCCCCGCCGGTGCCGACCAGGTCGACCAGGTCGCCGGAGATCTCGATCGGGACGCTGTGGCCGAGCAGGCCCTCGGCGAGCCCGGACACCTCGGCGACGGTCTCCCCCTTGGCCCGCAGGGCGACGGCGAATCCGGCGATCTGCGCGCCGGTCGCCGCACCGGTCCTGATCTGGTCCGTCGCCCACGCGATCCGGGCGGCCGACAGCGACTCGCCGTCGAGGAGCGCGCCGAGAAGCGCGGACCAGGTCGTACGGCCCACCGGCGGGCTGGATTGTGCTGCGGTCATCTCTGACGTCTCCGATGTCGAGGACTCGACGCGACGGCTGCCCTCGGAAACGACGACGGCCGCCTCGTCGAGGCGGCCGATGGTGCGCTGGAACCCGGGACCGCCTACGAGGCGGGCCACCACTGGTTCGAACGCGTAGTCACGGTGGAAAAGGTACACCAGGCCCCCGGACCGAGGCAGGCCGAGGCCCGCTACGAACCCGTCCCGGACGCATTCATCCGGTTTCCCGGAGGGTATGTCGACATCAAGTATCTTGACATCGAGACTATCTTCGTGCAGACTCTCCCCCGATGTTTAATCTCTTGATATCGAGATATATTCGATGAGGCGGGAGACACGGCGCCACACAGGGGCGAGCAGGGCCTGACAGGGCGGCTGCGCGATCCGCCGGGCGTCCGCAACGCACGGATCATGCTGCCCGCCCTGACCACGGACCGGACCGGCCCGGGGCTGTGAGCCTCGTCCCCGATCTCCGTTCTCCGTGGGAGGGCGCCCGGACGAAGGAAGAACATGAACGACGTCACCGAATTCGAGGACATCCCCCCGACCACGCTCGCCGATGTCCTGGGACGCGAGCAGGTCATGGATATCGGCATTCGCCCACTGTGGCCCTCGATCCGGCGAGTCGCCGGCCCGGCGTTCACCGTACGGTGCCCTCCGGGTGACAACCTCATGCTTCACGCGGCCATCTATCGCGCGGAGCCCGGCTCGATCATCGTCGTCGAAGCGGGTGACGTGGACTACGCCGTCGCCGGAGGGAACGTCTGTGCCGTCGCTCAACGTCGGGGGATCGCGGCGTTCGTGGTCGACGGGGTGATCCGTGACCTCGCCGAGGTGCGCGAGATGGACTTTCCCGTCTTCGCCAGGGGAGTCATCCCCGTGCCCGGAACCAAGGCGGCCGTCGGGCCGCTCAACGGCCGGGTGCGGTGCGGCGGGGTGGACGTGAGGGCCGGCGACGTCGTGGTGGCCGACGAAGAGGGCATCGTGGTCACTCCCGGCGCCCGTCGGGAGCAGGTGCTCCTCGACGCTCAGACGAGGCTGGCCAAGGAGGCCGGCGAAACCCTCGACGCGTGGGAGGCCGCGCATCGCGCCCGCATCGACAAGATCCTGGGCGAGAACGGCTTCGAATAAAGCAGCCGCGGTTGCGGGCTGTCCGGCATGCGCCGAGCGTGCGCGCCTCGGGTCTGTGGCGTCGTGGCCGGCGCGACGTGGTCCCTACCGAGTCGTCCGGCGATCAGGTGCGGCGCTTGAGCTGCCGGAGGGTGTAACCGTTGCCCGCCGGCTCCAGGGGCTTGGTGGCCTGCTTGAAGAGATACTCGGCCCGTTCGTAGGACAGGCGGCCTCGGCCCGTCTCCGGGCACAGATCTGCCCGCGCCGGGGTACGGGACGGCCCGGGCCTGCGGTCGGCGAGGAACAGGGGACCCCGGGTCCGGCCGCCGACCAGGTCGGGCAGGAGCCGGGCGGTCCCGGAACGCCAGCTCACCCAGGTGTCGCCCGCGCGGGCCCGGCGGTCGTCCAGGTCCAGGTCCTCGACGTTCAGGGACAGGACGGTCCTCACCCCGGCCGCCGACTCGTGCAGGAGCCGCCACAGGGTCCGTTCGCGCAGAGGCAGGTCGGGGCGGCTCCAGAGCGCCTGGAGCTGTGCCGAGCCGATCGTCTCCGTCCGGGGACGGGTCTCGGCACGCCGGTCGAGACCCGCCGCGAGGTGGTCCGAAGACGTCCAGGCGCCGAACGACCGGACGGCCGACCGGTGCCTGTTCCACGTCTTGGCCGCCGCCTCACCCCAGGCCATCGCGAACGCCCGCGCCACCTGGTCGGCGGTCAGGGAGGCCAGCGGCGTCTGATCGCCCAGGGTCAGGCAGAGGCGCCGCAGAGTCTGCCCGTACGAGCGGATCGTCTCGGCGTCCAGGTCGTCGCGTCCCAGGAAACTCCGAGCGGCCCGCCCGAGGGTGACGCCCTGCGCGCCGGGCACCGCGATCCCGTCCGCCCGGCGGCGCAGAAAGGCGCGTTCGGCGACGTTCCTGGTGAGAGACGCGGCCCGCTCGAACTCCCGCCGCGCCTCTTCGTGCCGGCCCAACCGGACCAGGAGATCGCCCCGGACCCCCGGCAGAAGGTGGTAATCCTGCAACGCGGGGTCGCCGGTCAAGGAGTCGACCAGGGCGAGCCCCGCCTGCGGCCCATGCGCCATCCCGAGCGCCACCGCCCGGTTGAGCTGCACGATCGGCGTCGGCAGCAGCCGGGCCAGCGCCTCGTACAGGGCCGCGATCTGTGGCCAGTCGGTGGCCTCGGGGGTCCGTGCCTGCGCGTGGCACACGGCGATCGCCGCCTGCAGCACGTACAGGCCGGGTGTGCCGCCGATCTCCCGTGCTCGCAGCATCGCGATGAAACCACGGCGGATGAGGAGCTGATCCCAGCGCCCCCGGTTCTGCTCGTGCAGCTGGACGGGTTCGCCCGAGGGCCCGATCCTCGCGGCGGAGCGGGACGCCTGGATCTCCATCAGCGCGACCAGCCCGTGCACCTCGGCCTCGTACGGCACCAGCTCGGCCAGCAGCCGGCCCAGCCGCAGTGCCTCGAGGCAGAGCCCCGGCCTCATCAGATCGTCCCCGGACGTCGCCGAATACCCCTCGTTGAAGATCAGGTAGATGACCTCGATCACCGACGACAGGCGCTCGGCCAGCTCCGAGCCGTCCGGCAGCTCGAACGGCACCCGCTCCTCGGCCAGCGTCCGCTTCGCCCCGGCGATGCGCTGGGCGATCCTCGGCTCGTTGACGAGGAACGCCCGGGCGATCTCCTCGGCCGTCAGACCGCCGAGGAGCCGAAGCGTCAGCGCGACCCGCGCCTCGGTCGGCAGCACCGGATGGCAGGAGATGAACATCAGCCGCAGGATGTCGTCCTGCTCGGGATCCTGCGGCTGTTCCAGCTCGTGGGCGAGCTGCTCGTGCTTGCGCTCAAGACGCCGGGAGCGCCGGAGGTGATCGATGGCGCGGCGCTTGGCGACGGCCATCAGCCAGGCGCCGGGGTTGCCGGGGACACCCGACTCGGGCCACTGTTCGAGCGCGGAGACGAGCGCGTCCTGAGCCAGCTCCTCGGCGAGGCCGACGTCGTGCACCATCCGCGTGAGCCCAGCGATGATCTTTGCCGACTCGAGTTTCCAGAGCGCGTCGATGGTGCGATGGACGTTCGTCACCGCCTGATGACAGCACCGTCCCGGCTCGCCCGCAAGCCGGGACGGTGCCGTGGGCGGCTCAGGGGCCGAAGACCTGCTGCATGATGCTCTCGCCGTCACCGACGATCCTGCGGAAGCGCCGGGCCAGCTCGATCGCCTCCTCCTTGGAACGGACCTCGATCAGCGCGAAGCCGACCACGGCCTCCTTGGCCTCGGCGAACGGCCCGTCGGTCATCGTGATCGTGTCGCCGGAGGATGTGATGCGGACACCGCCCGGCTCAAGGCCACCGGTGGCCAGTAGTGCACCCGCCGCGGTCAGCTCCTCGACGAACTTGGCCATCTCGACGTACAGCTTCTCGTCGGGGGCGGTGTCGGAGGCCTTGGACATCATCAGGTAGCGCATGAATTCTCTCCTTCGGTTTTGTTGCTCTGCCTACGCGTCGAACAACCCAATGTGACAGGGAACGCGATCATTCCCTGTCACATCACCGGATCGACGTGTGAGCGAGAACCGAAGAAGACGAACCTCAGAAAGGCCTCGGCCATGACCGCCGTCCAGCTTCCCGCCGCCACCACCCCCGCCTCGGCCCCCACCACCCGCTTGCTGCTCACCTGCGCGGTCGTCTCGGCGCCCCTGTGGGCGGTCGTCTCCCTGGCCCAGGCCGCCACCCGTGAGGGCTTCGACCTGATCCGCCATCCGCTGAGCGTGCTGAGCAGCGGCTCCCTCGGCTGGCTGCAGATCACCAACTTCCTGGTCGCCGGCGTCCTGACCGTCGCCGGGGCGACCGGCCTGCGCCGGGCCATGCACGGTTCCCCCGGAGGCACGTGGGCGCCCCGGCTGGTCCTGGTCAACGGCATCGGCATGATCGCCGCGGGGGTCTTCGTCATGGACCCGGCCGACGGCTTCCCCGTCGGCACCCCCTCCGGGATGCCCGAGACGCTCACCTGGCACTCCTACGGCCACATGGCCTCCGGCTCGATCGCCTTCATCGCCCTGATCGCCGCCTGCTACGTCCTGGGCCGCCACTTCAGTCGCGCCGGGAACCGCGGTCATGCCGTCGCCTCCCGCGTCGCCGGCACCGCCCTTCTGCTCGGCAACGGCTGGTCGATGACCGGCGGCAAGGCCGGATCCCTGACCTTGGCCGTCGGCGCCATCACCGCGATGCTCTGGATCTCCGTGGTCGCCGTCCGATACCGTCGCGGCCTCTGAACCTCCCTCCGGGAAGCGAGAGGAACCGGCTCCGCATCGAGCACGACCGGTGAGACGGAGGGCCGGGATCAGAAGCTGCAGCGCTGGGGGGCGTCGAAGTGAGGCGGCGGGCCGGTGAGCGCCGACCGCACCGACCGCTCCAGGACGGACAGATCCGGGCCGCGCAGGCGCAGGGGCGCCACCAGGCCGGCCTCCGTGTTGCTGATGAAACGCGGCGGACCCCCGTGCTTGTATCCACGGCTGTGGAACAGGAAGGGGTGCGCGAGGACCACGTCGCCCGCCTCCCCGGTCAGTTCGTGGAAGTTGCCGATGGGCTCGGCCAGGACCTCTTCGAACAGCTCCAGGTGGGTGAGCCCGCCGGGATGCTCACCGAGCACCTGTGCCGTGCGCCGATGGGACCCCTCCGACACGAGGGTCCCGCCGCCCCGGGGTGCGACGTCGGAGAAGAGCCCGATCAGCAGCAGGCCCTGGTGCTGGGCATCGATCGTGTGCCGGAACCAGTTGCCGTCGATGTGCCACCCCGAAGGGGGAACGGCGTACGGGAGCCGGGCACCGTAGGAGAAGTTGACCGGCCAGAAGCCCCACCCGCGGATGCCTCGCCAGCGCCCCTCGCCGATGAGCTCCTCGACGGCGGCCACGAGCCTGTCCGTGAAGCAGTCGAGCACCTCGGGGACGGCGAGCCGTTCCTCGATGTCGTAGACCTCCGGCCAGGTGGCGGGGTCGTCCTCACGGATACCGGCCTTCTCCTCCATCCGCCGCCACACGCGGGCTCGCGCGGCCGAGGCCCGCCAGGCGTCGAAGGCTCCGGGCAGGACGCAGAAGCCGCGCTCGACGAAGGCGTCCAGATCCGCTTTCCGCAGGACACTCACCAGTAGAGGCTCCAGCGTCCCGAGCACCACACCCCGTGGCCCTGCAGGGTCAGGCGCTCGTCGTCGGGCTCCACCCGGGCGCATGGCGCCACCTGGTGAAGGATGTGCCCGGAGTGCATGACGAGGCGGCCCGCCGTGTAGGCCACGTACTGGCGGGGGTGGAAGCGCTGCAGGTCGGACGCCCCGTCTATCCATCCCCTGTCCAGCGCCTCCCGGAACTCCTCGTAGGTGGCCTCCCAGACGTTCAGCCCGCCGCCGGCTTCCGGCAGGCGCAGGGGAAGCGTGAACGAGATCAGCCTCGACAGATCGGTGCCCGGCGGCCACTCCATCTCGCGGTACTGCATGTCGAAGTGGATCGGCGCCTTGGGCTTGGTGAACACCGCGGGCGCCAGCCACACGTGGAACCCGGGAAGAGCCAGGTTCTCCGGATAGTGCACGGGCTCCTTGAGGTGCTCTTCGAGCATCCCGGCCAGCCGTTCGTACAGCCAGCCGAACCGCTCCCACAGGACGGGCCGGTCGGCCCGCGCGTGGGCGTAGTAGCCGCCGCCTTCGGGATTCTCCGCGAGGTCCAGGTAGCTGGGCGATCCCAGGGTGAAGAACGAGGCCGGTTCGAGCCCCCGGGGCATCCAGCTCGAACGCAGCGCGTACACGTCCTGCCTGACCCGCGCGCTCTGTTCCTCGTCCAGCACGTCCAGAGAGGTGATCATGATTTCTCTCCCGTCAGAAGGCCGACCAGTGATTCGCTGATGGCGCCGCCCGCCCTGCGGTCGTACCAGTCGTAACCCGGCATGGGATTGACCTCCAGGCACCAGTGGACGCCTTGCGGGTCGCGCTTGAAATCCCACCCGGCGAACGACATCCCGAAGGATCGTGTGCGATCGGTCAGGATCTCGGCCAGGTCGGCCGGGAGCGTGTAGGGCTCGAAGACCGCGTCGTCGTCGGCCCGGTAGTCGACCGCCTCGGACCGGATCTCCTCCGCGTGCGCGCGGGTCCCGCACACGTGCACGCGGACGTCGCTTCCGGCGACGTATCGCTGCAGGTGGACGGGGCCCTGACCGCTGACGAAGGTATCGAAGTCGGCGGGGGTGACGAGCCTGCCCGTGGCCCGGACGCCGGAGAGCGTCTTCACGATGGTGGGCCCGGCCTCCGCGAAGGCGCGCAGCCGCTCTCCGTCGGAACTCGTCAGGCTCTCGGGGACGGTGAGGCCGTGGCTCTGGAGCGTGAACTCGTGAAGCGGTTTCGACGCGTTGTCCGACCACGCGCCCGGCCGGTTGACCACGGTGCCCGGCACCGCGTCGAGCCAGGCGAACAACCCCCTGACCAGGCCGTGCCACCGGGCGGCGGCGCGCGTGTCGTCCTGGAGGGCGGACAGGTCGATGAGCCTGCAGAAGTAGGACGCGGCGGGGTCGAGGTCGTACCGCCGGTCACCGTCCGTCACCCAGGCGGCACCGTCGTCGGGGACGGCGAGCCGCCAGTCGCCCCGCGTGGCGACGTCGCGCAGGTCGATGGGGACCACCCGCTCCCCGCACCGGCGCGCCTCGGCGACGAAGTGCTCGAACGTGCCGTCCGACGCGAGACCCAGGGCGTAGATCATGGGAAGAGCACCTCCATGAGACGCGGGCCGAACCCCGGCCAGACCATGCGCAGTTCCTCCAGGCCCGGGTAGGGCTCCACGTTGACCAGGAGCGCGTTCTCGGCGTCCGCCGTCACCCGCCAGGTCACGGCGGCGAGGTCCAGCCCGAGCCGCGCGGAGGCGGCGAGGCTGCGGCCTTCGAGATCCAGGTGGTCCAGGTCCACGGTCGTGCACCGCCAGGCACGCCCGTCCAGAACGACGACGATCTCGAAGGCGGGGTCGGGATCGGACCAGCGCCCCCGGTAGGGCCCCTCTCCCACGGGTCGATCGGGCCACTGGGAGGTCGTCAGCGCCCCGGTGTCCTGCACCCACCACCCGCCGCCTTCCGGCACGCCCGGCTCGGGGTAGACGGAGGTGAAGACCTCGGCCGAGCCGGCGTGCTCGCCCGCCCTCATCGCGGTGAGCGCCGCCGAATGGGACGCCTGGCCTCCCAGAGACCGGGCGGAGGGCCTGTTGATCACCGGAGCGGGTGACAGTGTGGCCACCGCCCACAGCTGGGCGAGGCACTCGTTGAACTGGAACTCGGCGTCGACGCTCGTCCGCGGCGCGGGTGGGGCGGGCAGCCGCAGGAGCATCGGCAGCGCGGGCTCGACCGTGGCCCGCCCGTTGGCGACGGAGAGCGTGAAAAGCTGTGCGGCCTCGAACATGTCGAGCACGGCCGCCGCCCGGCCGCGCTCTTGAACGTATGCGACCAGCTCGGCCGCCACCTTGTCGGCGGGGTCGGCGACTATCACGAACTCGATGTCGACCGGCGCCACGGCAGCCGGCTCCGGGACCGGTACGGTGACCGGCCCCGAGGTGGGCGACGACTCAGATGACAAGGCCACGTCTCCTCAGCAACCGGGTCGCCCGCGACCCGCGGAGTGTCTCAAGGATCTCGGCGGCGTCGTCCTGGGAAACCGTCACCAGAGTGTCGTCGACGGCCGACGAGGCTCCGGAGCGGTCCGTATCCGCGAACACCTTGAGCTCCGCGGAGACCCCCGACCAGTCAGAGCCGTCCTTGAAATCCTTGGAGTCCTTGCTGTCCTTTCCGTCCTTGAAATCCTTGGAGTCTTTGGAATCCTTTCCGTCCTTGAAATCCTTGGAGTCTTTGGAATCCTTGCTGTCCTTGGAATCTTTGGAGTCCTTGGAATCCTTCGAGTCCTTGCTGTCCTTGGAATCCTTGCTGTCTTTGCTGTCCTTGAAATCCTTGGAGTCTTTGGAGTCCTTCGAGTCCTTGTCGTCCTTGGAGTCCTTCCATTTGAACGCACTGGACGTGTATGACCGCCCCTCGGGGGATTCCTCCTCGAAGACGCGGCTCACCATGGGCTGCACCAGCAGCCTCGTGACGACGTCTCTTCGGTCAGACGTCGTAAGGAACGGCATCACGCGCGATTCCTCCACCACCCATGCCATCGGCCTTTCCTCTCTGTACGGAATCTCACTGGTCGCGATACAGGTGAAGCGCCGCGGACAACGCCTTCTGGGCGGTGGCGTCATGCGGATTGAGATTGCAGATCAGATGGCTGACCCCGTGTGCGGCGTACCCGTGGAACCCCGCCGCGATCTGCGCGGACGTCCCCGACAGCACCGGCCGATCATTGGGTGGGCCGGCAGGCGAATCGCCGGGGACGACGTTCACGCCCACGGTGATGCCCAGCGAGGCCGGGTCTCGTCCCACCTCGGCGCAGGCCGCGTTCACGCGCTCCGGCCAGTGTCCCAGGGTCGACGGCCCGCCCAGCCAGCAGGTGTTCCACAGGTCGGCGTAACGGGCGGCCAGGCGCAGCATCCTCGGCTGGAACGCGGCCACCAGGATCGGCGGACCGGAGTCGCGGACGCCCCGCGGGCGCAACTCACCGCCCCGGATGCGAATGTGCCGCCCCTCGAAGTCGAGCGTGCCCGTACGCAGCAGGGAGGTGATCACATGGAGCGACTCCTCGAAGCGTGACACCCGGTTCTCGAAGGGGACGCCGAACGCCTCGAACTCCGGCTCGTGCCACCCGCTGCCCAGTCCGAGGATCAGTCGGCCCTGGCTGACCTCGTCGAGCGTCACGGCCATCTTGGCCAGCACCGCGGGATTGCGGAACGCCGTACAGAGCACCAGCGTGCCCAGCGTGACCCGTTCGGTGGCCTCCGCGAGCGCGGACAGGATCGTCCAGGACTCCCAGATGCCCTCGGTCGGTTCGCCGGCGGCACGGAACAGCAGGTGGTCGAAGACCCAGACCGAGTCGAAACCCGATTCCTCAGCCGAGAGCGCCAGCGCGCGAATCTCGGAATATGAAGGTTGTTTCCAGGGATACTCCGCGAGCGGTAGGACCACACCGATTTCCAAAAGCGCCTCGCAAACCCGAACCGCCCCGAACCAAGGTAGGCACAACGTACGCCGATTTACGCGACCGGGGAATCGAGGTGACCGGATACGGACGCCACCGCTACATCAGCGAAGAACCGCCGCCGGAGCAGGAGCGATGCGGAAGATCTCGGTGAACCGATTCAGGAGCGCGGGGTCTCCGGTGACACGGACGGTGCCGCTCTCGACGGCCTCGCCGGGGTCGAGCTCTCCGGTCATCAGGCACCTGATCTCCGCCCCCGTCTCCAGGACGAGATCCGCCCCGGCCAGAGGCCCCTCCCCGATATCGAGGACGCCGTCGTCGACGCGCGCGTGGACGACGACCTCGCCGACGTGCAGTTCGTAGCCCACCCGCGTGCCTCGGGCCGCCTCGGCGCCGAAGGTGGAGCGGAGGGCCATGATCAGTGAGTCGGGGGTGACGATGTCCTCGGGCCCGGGCTCGCCCAGTGCCCTCGCGCCCCAGCGTCCGAGCCGGAGGACGATGTCGTCGAGCTCGCGGCCGTACTCGGTGAGCTCGTAGACGACCGAGGCCGCCGGGCGTGGCAGGACGCGGCGGCGGACGATTCCGGTGTGTTCGAGCTCCTTGAGGCGGCTGGAGAGGATGTTGGTCGGGATCTTCGGCAGACCACGGCGCAGGTCGGTGAACCGCCTGGGTCCCACGAGGAGATCTCGGACGATGAGAAGCGCCCAGCGCTCGCCGACGATCTCAAGAGCACGGGAGAGCCCGCAGAACTGCCCGTAGGTACGACCGGCCATGCTCTTTATATTAGCTTTTCGTTCTCTTGATAAAACTAAATTCATTGTAACAATTATCTGATTGCATAAAACAACCATGGAGGCGCGCGACCCTGTCCGGCCTTCAAGGCGCTCGTCGTCGCGATCGACGGCACGCCCGCCCTCGCCGGGCCGCTCACAACGGGGAGGCGGTGCGACGGTCCGGCGCGGCGAGCCGGGCGGCACGGGTCCGTTCCGCCCAGCGTACGGCCGGCCCCATCGCGAGACCGGCCCCCAGGAACAGGCCGCCCAGCAGGAGCCAGCCCGGTGCTCCCCAGGTGACGATCAACGTGGTGAGCAGCAGGGGGCCGAGCATTCTCGCGATCGCCGCGCCCGTGCCGAAGAAGCCCTGGTACTGGCCCTGCCTGCCGGGCGGGGCCAGGTCGAACCCGATCTCCCAGGCGCCGGAGCCCTGCAGCATCTCGCCGAACACCTGCAGGCAGGCGGCCACGAGCAGGACGGCTCCGGCGACCCAGGCCGAGGATCCGGCCGCCGACAGCGCGAACGCCGCGCACGCGACGAGCATCACCATGCCCGCCCGCCGTACGGACCGTGAGGCGGTGGTCAGGTCCGTCACCCGCCGGGCCACGCGCACCTGGAAGAACACGACGCCCAGGGTGTTGAGCACCATGAGCGCCGAGACCGTCCAGGCCGGGGCCTCGGTCCGCTGCACGATCCACAGGGGGATCACCAGGCTGAGGAGAGGCATGTTCAGCAGCGTGATCATGTTGAGGAGGGAGACCAGCGCGTACGGCCTGTCCCGGAGCACCGCCGGCGCCGGCTCACCGGGGGCGGTGGCCGGAGAGGGGGGCACCGCCGGAAGGCGGAGCAGCACGAGGGCGGACAGCAGGAAGCTCACCGCGTCCATCGCGAGGACCGCCAGATACGCCTCCTCCGTGTCGGCGCTCAGTGCCGCCCCGCCGAGTGCCGCGCCGATCGCCAGTCCCGCGTTCACCGTCGCCTGCAGGTAGGACCGGATCTCGGTCCGCCGCGCCCTGTCCACGAGCTCCGCGAGCAACGCCTGCCGGACGGCGGCGAGTCCGCACTGGCAGCTCGCGTAGAGGCAGGCGACCACGACGAACGGGACGAAGGATCTGACGAACAGGAACGAGCCGACCGCCGTACCGGTGGCGACGGCCAGGAGCACCGCCGTTCCCCGGGGCCCCCGCCGGTCGGCGAGATGCCCGAGCGGAACCCCCGCCACGGCCCCGACGGCCCAGCCGAGGGTCAGGCCGAAGCCGATCCGGGTCGGGGAGAGCCCCACCATCCGGACGAAGTACAGCGCCGAGCACACGTAGTACGCCCCGTCGCCGACGGAGTTGGCCAACTGCGCCAGGGCGAGAGTCCGGGACGGCCCGGAGAACGGCATGATCCGGCTGAACATGGGGGCTCCTCGGTCGTCTCCGCGATGAGTCGGGGGGCACGAACGACGGGAGCGACGCGAGGTCTCCGGGGCGTTCGCGCGGGCCGTACGGAGACGAGACGGGGCCGGCGGGCGCGACCTCGCCTCCCGCCTGTTCCGAGCGGTACGGAGATCACCTTAGGAGGTCGATTGGCATCGCAGGAGATCCAATAGTTGGCAAACCAGACAGACCAATACGATGGAAAAGTGGATTTTCACGTGAGTCTCACGGGACGCGGCGATCTGACGGCCCGGATCTACCGGCAGCTGCTGGAGGCCATCCTCGACGGCCGCCTGCGGCCGGGAGAGCGCCTGCCTCCCACCCGTGAGCTGGCACAACGACTCGACGTCTCACGCACCACGGTGACCGTCGCCTACGAACGGCTCACCGCCGAGGGCTTCCTCGTCGGCCAGGTGGGCGCCGGCACCTTCGTGGGCACCGAGCCCCTCAATCGCACGCGCCCCCGCAAAGCGCCCACGGGCAGCGGCGTGCGCCCCCGCCGGCTCTGGCGGTCCATCGCCGCCGAGCCCCGGCTCGAACCGGACTCTCCGGGTCCCGGACCGCTCTACGACTTCAGGGTGGGTGTCCCCGACGCGCGGCTGTTCCCGCTCGAAACCTGGCGCAGGATCGTCGCCCGCGAGCTCCGCCCCGCGCTGATGCACTCCGTCGTCTACAACGCCCCCTCGGGCCACCCGGGGCTGAGGGAGTCCATCGCCCGCTACGTCGGGGTCTCCCGTTCGGTGCGCGCGAACGCCGACGACGTGCTCGTCACCCAGGGGGCCCAGCAGGCACTCGACGTCATCGGCCGCGTCCTGATCGAGCCGGGCGGTTGCGTGGCGGTGGAGGAACCCGGCTATCGCCCGGCGCGGCTGCTGTTCCAGTCGCTGGGCGCGCGGGTCGTCGGCGTCCCCGTCGACGCCGAGGGGCTGGACGTCTCCGCCCTCCCCCAGCACGCCCGTCTCGTCTACGTCACCCCCTCCCACCAGTTCCCGCTGGGGACGCCGATGTCTCTCGGGCGCCGCGCCGCGCTGCTCGAATGGGCCGAACGGCGCGGCGCCGTGGTGATCGAGGACGACTACGACAGCGAGTTCCGGTTCGAGGACCGCCCGCTCGAACCCCTCCAGAGCCTGGACCGCAGCGGCCACGTCGTCTACGTCGGGTCCTTCTCCAAGACGATGCTGCCCATGCTGAGGCTGGGCTTCCTGGTGGCGCCGGCCTCGCTGCAGCCCGCTCTGCGCAGCGCCAAGCAGCTCACCGACTGGTACAGCGAGCTTCCCACCCAGGCGGCGCTGGCACGGTTCATCGACGAGGGCCTGCTCGCGCGGCACATTCGCAAGGCGACGCGCGAGTACGCCACCCGCCACGAACGGATCCTCACGACGCTCCACCGGGACTTCGCCGACTGGCTGGAGCCGGTGCCCTCCGCCGCGGGCCTGCACCTGTGCGCCCGCCTGGCTCCGGGCGCGGAGGTCGACCTCGACCGCGTGACGGCTCACGCGATGGAGGCCGGAGTCATGGTCGAGAACCTCGCCACCTTCTGCGGTGAGGCCCCCGCACAAAGGGGAATCGTGATCGGCTACGGCGCGATCCCGCCGGAGATGATCGAGCCGGGTCTGCGGCGGCTCGCGGAGAGCTTCCGCGCCGCAGGGGGCCCGCGGGACGCGAGGGTCCACGAGGAACGGCGTCACGAGCACGCCCCCTGAGACGCGGCGTCACGAGTCTGCCCGTATGTCCAGGGCGTCCAGAAACGCGGCGGCGGCCGGTGAGGGGCGCAGGCGGCTCCAGATCAGGTGCTCCACCCGGGTGGGCGGATCACGGAGCTCGACGACGTGCACGCCGGGGAGCTCCGGCACGAAGGCGGCGGGCATCATGCCGATACCCAGGCCCAGCCGGACCAGCCGCGCCAGGAGGTCCGCGTTCGTCACCTCGAAGGCGACCTCACGGCTGACGCCGGCGGCGGCGAACGCCTCATCCGACTGAGCGCGCGCGGCCGTACCGGCGGGAAAGTCGACGAACACCTCGTTCGACAGCCGGCGCAGATCCACGCCGGTCTCGTCGGCCAGCGGGTGGCCGGGCGCCACCACCGCGACCAGCTCACCCCGCGCCAGGGCGCGTCCGCGGACGCCCTTCGGCTGTACGTTCGGCGGCAGCCCGAGGAAGGCGATGTCCAGGGTGCCCTGCCGTACCTGTGCGGCCAGCTCGTCGCTCGACCCCACGCGCAGCGTGATCCGCACCTGCGGATGGAGCAGGTGAAAGCTCTTCAGCGCGCTCGGCAGGTCGACCGCCGTGACGGTGGGGATGGTGCCGATGGCGAGCCGGCCGCGAAGCTCCCCGGAGGCCGCCGCCACCTCGGCGCGAGCCCGTTCGGCGGCGTCGAGAGCCTGCCGGGCAGCGGGCAGGAACGCTTCGCCGGCGGGGGTCAGCCTGACCCGGCGGCTGGTGCGCTCGAAGAGCCGGGCGCCCAGTTCTCGTTCCAACCGGGCGATCTGGTGGCTCAGTGCGGACTGGACAACCCGGCAACGCTCGGCGGCACGGGTGAAGTTCGCCGTCTCCGCCACCGCGACCACGTAGCGCATCTGCTGTAGCTCCACGAATCCATCGTGAATCACGATCGCTGGCGTGACAAGTATGCGTTGGACTCATCGATCGTCGACGTCCGAGGCTGGGGGCATGACGAACGTGTCAGCCACTCCGCGCCGTACGACGCGCCACGAACCCACCGAGGCGCCGGACGGCGGCGCGCCGCTGAGCCGCGGGCTGCTGCTCCTGATGGCCGCGGCCACGGGACTTTCGGTTGCGAACAACTACTTCGCCCAGCCGCTGCTGGACCTGCTCGGCCGGGAGCTACAGCTCAGCACCACGATGGCCGGAATGATCGTGACGGCCGCGCAGGTCGGTTACGGGCTGGGCCTGATTCTGCTCGTGCCGCTCGGCGACCTGGTGGAGCGCCGCAGGCTCGCCGTCGTGTTGTACGCGGCGACCGCGGTGTTCCTGCTGGTCTCGGCGACCGCGCCCAACGGAGCCCTGCTGCTGGCCGGAACCGTGCTCACCGCGTTCACCTCGGTGGCGGCCCAGGTCGTGGTGCCGTACGCCGCCACGCTCGCGGCGCCGGGGCAGCGCGGCCGGGTGATCGGCACGGTGATGACCGGCCTGATGCTGGGTGCGTTGCTGTCCCGTACGGTCTCGGGAGGGCTCGCCGAACTCGGCGGCTGGCGGACGGTCTACTGGGTGAGCGCGATCCTCGTCGCCGGGGTGACCGTGCTGCTGTGGCGCTTCCTGCCGCCCCTGCACACCCCGGTCGGGCTGTCATACCCGGAGCTGCTGCGCTCGACGATCGCGCTGTTCCGCCACGAACCCGTGTTGCGGTGGCGGGCCGGTATCGCCGCCCTGTCGCTCGCGTCGTTCAACGTGCTGTGGACGGCGGTGAGCGTCCTGGGCGGCTTGCTGGCCTGCGGGACCTTCGTCCTGTGGGTGCTGGAACGCCGCGGGACCCGAGGGAGCTGAGAACTCTGCGGCTCACCGTATTCGAAGCGGTCGGAGTGGTCGGAGTGGTCGAGGCGCTGTCGCGCGGCCACGAGGTCACCGGATGATGCGTAATCCCGTTCGCTCGCGTGACCTGCCCGCTGCCGCCGACATCCGGATCGGCGACGCCGGAACCGTCGCTCTGATCGGCTCACCCGAAGCATGCCCCATCCCGTCGGCTCTCACGGAGCCGGCTTCACCATGACATCGTTGGAAGGATCTCGCAGTGTCGAACAAGAAGACCGTCCTGGTCACGGGCGCGACCGGCGGCCAGGGCGGCGCCGTCGCCCGCAGGCTGCTCGACAACGGCTGGGCGGTGCGCGCCCTCACCCGTGACCTGGACACGCAGAGGGCCAAGGACCTCAAGGCACTCGACGTGGAACTGGTCACCGGCGACCTCGACGACCCCGAGTCGCTGCGCGCGGCAGCGCAGGGCGTGCACGGCGTCTTCAGCGTGCAGCCCGCCGACCTGGCCGACCCGCACCCCGAAGTCGAGGTGCGGCAGGGCAAGAACGTCGCCGACGCGGCCGAGGCCGCAGGCGTCGCGCACCTGGTCTACAGCTCCGTCGGCGCCGCCTGGCGCGAGTCCGGCGTCGCGCACTTCGAGACCAAGGCGGAGATCGAGGCGCACCTCGATGCCATCGGCGTGCCCACGACGGTTCTGCGGCCGGTGTTCTTCATGGAGAACTGGCGGTACATGGTGCCGGAGGTGGAGAACGGCGAGCGGGTCGGTTCGATCGCGCTGGACGCGGACACCTCGCTGCAGATGATCGCACTGGTCGACATCGGCCGGATCGCCGCGGACGCGTTCGACAAGCCGGCCGAGTTCATCGGCAAGAAGATCGAGATCGCCGGCGACGAGCTGACCGTGCGGCAGATCGCCGAGATGTTCACCAAGGTCGACGGCATCCCGACCCGCTTCGAGCGGAAGCCGATCGAGGAGCTGCGGGCCGAGGCCGAGGAGGTGGCGAGCATGTTCGACTGGTTCGACAAGCAGGGGTACCAGATCGACATCGCCGCGCTCCGCGAGCGGTACCCGGAGCTGCTGACCCTTGAGGCGTGGCTGAACAAGAACCGGTAGGAAACCGGATGCCGTTCACCGACGGGGATACGGCGAGCCGAACCCGTCTGCGCCGAAGTCGTGGATCACGTCCCGGACCTGGCCGTCGCCGGTGAAGGCCACCTTGGCGAGCTGGCCGACGCTCATGCCCTGGGCCGACGGCAGCACCGCCCGCGCTCGCCGCCGGGTCACCGCCGAACCGCTGCCGCGCCGTACGATGCGCGGCAGCGGGTTTCCCGCATCGTCGTCGACCCCGCCCGGCCACGAGCGGGGTCTGAGGTGATCACACCGGTCGAGGTGGGACCTCGACCGGCGCGTCACACAACAGGACAGACCCAAGGTGATACGGCACGCTAGCGGGCCTGCTCCAGCAGCTTCTCGGTCGCGACGAGACGCACGCAGACGGTCAGGCCGGCGATGGCGAGCTCGACCTCGTCCAGCTCGGGATAGGTGGGGGCGATGCGGATGGTGCTGTCGCGGGGGTCCTTCCCGTACGGGTGGGTGGCACCCGCGGGGGTCAGGGCGATGCCCGCCCCGGCCGCCCGGCGCACCACCTCGCGCGCGCACCCCTCCAGCACGTCGAGGCTGATGAAGTAGCCGCCCTCGGGGTTGGACCAGGACGCCAGTCCGGTGCCGCTCAGTTCCTTGGTGAGGATCGTCTCCACGGCGTCGAACTTCGGCCGGATCAGCTCGCGGTGGCGGCGCATGTGCTCGGCCAGGCCGTTCTCGTCGCGGAGGAACTCCACGTGACGGAGATGGTTGATCTTGTCCGGGCCGATGGTCCGCTTGGCGGTGTGCCCGAGCATCCAGGCCACGTTGTCGGCGGACGAGCCGAAGAAGGCGACGCCCCCACCGGCAAAAGTGATCTTCGAGGTGGAGCCGAAGACGAAGGCGCGGTCGGGATTGCCGTTCTCCTCGCACAGCGCCAGGAGATCGGCGATCTCCACCGGCGTGTCCGTGAGGTGGTGTACGGCGTAGGCGTTGTCCCAGAAGATCCGGAAATCCGGGGCGGCGACCGGCATGGCCGCCAGGCGCCGCACGGTCTCGTCGCTGTAGGAGACCCCGGTGGGGTTGCTGTACTTGGGCACGCACCAGATCCCCTTGACCTGGGGGTCCTCAAGCGCGAGACGCTCCACGACGTCCATGTCGGGACCCTCGTCGGTCATCGGCACCGGGATCAGCTCGATGCCGAACCGCTCGCACAGGGCGAAGTGACGGTCGTAGCCGGGGACCGGGCAGAGGAAGGCGATCCGCGGCTCGTCCGCCCAGCGGCGCTCGCCCCCCGGAAGCCTGCTGAGCAGCGCGTGGACGATGGAGTCGTGCATGAGCGAGAGGCTGGAGTTGTCGGCGGCGATCAGCTGGGCGACGGGAACCTGGAGCGAGCCGCTGAAGATCTCACGGAGCTCGGCGAGCCCGTGGAGACCCCCGTAGTTGCGGCAGTCGGTACCGTCCGCGGCGGTGTGGCCACTGGGAAGGGTCAGCATGCGGGAGGCGAGATCGAGCTGGCGCGCCGACGGCTTACCCCGGGTGAGATCAAGGGAGAGACCGCGCCGGACGAGTGCCTCGTAGTCACGCAGGGCATCGTCTCGCTGTGCGGTCAGTTCGTCGAGGGTCAAGGCCGGAGGGCCCTGAAAGGCCGAAGATGACACGGAAGTTCCTTCGCCTGCTGGTCGGAAGTCTGCTTCGAACGGTCTTCAAAGGATAGAAGACCTCACCTGGCAGCGGGAAACCGGACCGTACTCATGTCAGGTCCCGCCACGCCCCGGGCGCATGCCCGAAACGCCTTCGAACCACACTCGGACCGCGTCCGGCCCGCTCACTCGAACCACGCTCGGGCGGTGTCCGCGCGCCCCGGCACCCGTACCAGACCCGATGCCGGAGGGCCGGACATGAGAGGGAAACGCATCATAGGATTCCCCTTATGGCTGAGGTCGTGGTTCGCGACGGTACCTGGACATTCGACGGTGAAATCCTGCGGATCGTGCCCGGCCACGACCGGAGCGTGAAGAAGCTGCGGCAGTTGCTGGGCGAGATGGCGGTGCCGCTGGAGGCGGTGGCCGGCATCGCCTACGAACCGGGCAAGAAGGGCGGACGGCTGCGCCTGCGCCTGCGGGAGGGCGCCGACCCGTTCACCCAGGCCACGCGCGGGCGGATCGCCGACACCGCCGACCCCTACCAGCTCACCATCGACGCCGACCGTACGGGCGCCGCCGAATACCTCGTCGACGAGGTGCGCAACGCCCTGGTGATCGAGCAGGTGCCGGAGGGCCCCTCCGACCGCTACCTGCTGCCGGGCCCGGCGCTCCCGCTGACGGTGCCCGGGGGCGACGGCACCGCGACGTTCGACGGCGAGTGGATCCGCATCGAGTGGAACTGGATGGCGGAGGAGGTCAAGAAGTCGGCCGGTCCCCAGCGGTTCGCGCTGAAGGATCTGATCGGCCTGGAATGGATCCCGAACGCCGGCCTGGAGAACGGCCTCCTCCGGTTCCACCTCAGAGGCTCCGAACACAAGCTGGCCCCCAAGCACAACCCGCACTGCCTGGTCCTGTGGGGGATGGACAAGGAGACCCGAACGACCGCGTTGTTCGCCACCGCCGTCCTGGTCCGGCTGCCGCATCCCTCCGCCGCCCCGGACTCCCGCCTCTCCCTGGAGGCGGCCCCACCATCGGCTCCCGCCGAAGACGACGGCCCGGACGCGCTCCTGCGCCGCCTGCGCGAGCTCGGCGACCTGCACAAGGACGGCGTCCTGACCGACGAGGAGTTCACCCTCGCCAAACAGTCCCTGCTCCGGCGTCTCTGACGCCGTGTCCCACGGGTTTCCGTGGCCCACGGACGATCGCGTGCCGGCACGTCAGCGGCACTGGGTGAGCATGACGGCCTTGTCGGCCCGGGTGACCGGCAGGTTGTACTTCAGGGCGACCTGGGCGAAACGGACGACGTAGGCGCAGCGGACCCGGCGCACCGGCGGGAGCCACGAGGCGGGACCGGAGCCGCCCTTGGCCTCGTTGGCGTCGCCGTACACCGGCAGCAGGTTGAGCGGGTCGTTGGCGATGCGCACCCGCTTGGACATCGGCCAGCGGGAGGCGCCCATCCGCCATTCGTAGGACAGCGGGACCACGTGGTCGACCTGGATCTCGTCGGAACGCTCCTTGCTCCACCGGATCACCCTGCCGGTGTAGGGGTCGCGCAGCTTCATCGAGACGACCACGCAGTCCGACCCCCGGCGGTACCGCACGTTCTCGCCGTCGCGGGCGAGCAGGTCGTTCCGGGTGCCGCAGCCGTTGCGCGCGTACGGCACGCCCTTCGCCGTGTCCGCCCAGTTCTCACCGAACCTGGACCGGCTGTAGCCCGCCTTCGTCCCCATGGTCCCGACCCGCAACCTCTTGATCATCCTTACCGCCGTGCCCTTGTCACCCGCGGATCCGACCGGGGCCAGCCCCGGCCGGACACCGTCCGGATTGTCGAGCGGCACGGCCCGCGCTCGGGCGGCGCCCTGAGACCTCGGCGAGCCGGTGTCCCCCTGGGACGCCAGTGAGAAAAGCACCGCGGCGCCCAACGCCACGATGAACACGTCCCGCGTGCCCACCCAGCCTCCAGGAAAGGGTCCACAGACCTAGATATGACCAATTCCCGGAAAACCCTTGGTTGACACGGGTGTGCCACCCAGGGTGACAGCTCGGTGACACTGTGATGACTTTACGGGAAGGCGACCGGGACCGGGGACGGATCCCGCTCCCGGCCGGGTGGCACTCGGCGCCGAGGACTTCCGTTCTCGCCCGGCGGCCGTCAGGGCTGGAAGCGGTATCCCATTCCCGGTTCGGTCAGGAGGTGGACCGGACGGCCGGGGTCGGGTTCGAGCTTGCGGCGGAGCTGGGCCAGATACTGGCGGAGGTAGTTGGTCTCCGTGCGATAGGAGCTTCCCCAGACATCGTTCAGCAACTGACGCTGGGTGATCAGCTTTCCGGGGTTGCGGACCAGGATCTCCAGCAGGCGCCACTCCGTCGGCGTGAGCCGTACCCCGCCGGAGACCGTCTTACCGACCAGGTCGACCACGTGGTCTCCGATGGAGATCCGGGCGAGCTCGGACTCGTGTACGGCGGACCGGCGGGACACGGCGCGGATGCGGGCGAGCAGCTCGTCGATGCCGAACGGCTTGGTCACGTAGTCGTCCGCCCCCGCGTCCAGGGCGTCCACCTTGTCCTGACTGCCCGCTCTGCCGGACAAGACGATGATCGGGATGGCCGTCCAGCCGCGCAGGCCGTGGATGACGTCCACGCCCTCCATGTCCGGCAGCCCGAGGTCGAGGACGACCAGGTCGGGATGCCAGTCGGCGGCCTGACGGAGCGCCGATCCCCCGTCCGGGGCGACCGCCACCTCGTAATGGCGCGCGGCCAGGTTGATCCTCAGCGCCCGGAGGAGCTGCGGCTCGTCGTCGACGACGAGGATTCGCGTCATGGCGAGGTCTCAGAGGTCTCGGAGGTCTCGGAGGTCTCGGAGGTCTCGGAGGTCTCGGAGACCTCAGAGGTCTCGGACGCCTTGTTCTCCGACGTGGGAGGACCGCCCCTCACCTCGGCCCCGCCCGGCGACCGGCGGGAAGCCCTGCCGGCGTCGGCCGCACCCGACGACAGGTGAGAGGCCCCGCCCAGGCCGACCGCGCCCGGCGACGGCGGACCGCCGCTCACGTCGTCCTCGCCCGAGAGCCCGGGAGAACCGCCGCTCACGGCAGGTGAGGAGATGGGCAGTGTCACGGTCATGGTGAGACCTCCCCCCGGTGTCTCTTCGGGGGTGAGGGTCCCGCCCATCGCCTCCGCGAGTCCTCGGGAGAGCGCGAGGCCGAGACCGACACCGGTGTGGTTGTCCCGGTCACCGAGCCGCTGGAACGGCAGGAAGACACGATCGTGCGCCTCCACCGGAATGCCCGGACCACGATCGACGACCCGGATCTCCACATGGTCGCCGTGCGAGCTGCCCGTGACGAAGACCTTCTGATCGGCCGGGCTGTACCGGATCGCGTTGGACATCAGATTGACCAGGATCCGCTCCAGCAGCGCCGGATCCGCGAGGACCTCGGGCAGTTCGGCCGAGATGTCCCCCTCGACCCGGTCCCACATCGGGCCGAGGTCGTCCATCGCACGCGGGACGACCTCCTCGAGTGCCGTCGGCTGGAGCGCCAGCCCGAGCACCCCGGCCTGCAGGCGGCTCATGTCGAGGAGGTTGGCGACCAGCCGGTCGAGCTTGACCAGGGACTCGTCGGCGGTGGCGAGCAATTCCTCCCGGTCCTGGGGCGACCAGTCGACATCGGTGGTGCGCAGGCTCTCCACGGCCGCCATGGCCGAGGCCAGCGGGGTGCGCAGGTCGTGACTGACGGCGGCGAGCAGCGCGGTGCGCATCCTGTCGGTCTCGGCCAGCGGCCCGACCTGGTCGGCCTCTTCCCTCAGCCTCTCCTGGCGCAACGCCACGGCCGCCTCCGCGGCGAACGCCTCCAGCACCCGCCGATCGGCCGCGTCGAGCAGCCGTCCGCAGGCGGCGAGCACCAGGTCCTCATCGATGATCACGTCCGTGTCCGCCCTGCCGGGGCAGGTGCACGGGGAGCCGCCCGCGGTGGCCACGATCCGCCAGGCCTGCGGCTCCGACCGGTCGTCGGGACCGTGCTCGCCCGTCCGCTCCAGCAGCGTCACCGAGTCCAGGCCGAAGGTCTCCCTGAGCCGGGCCAGCAGGGACGGCAGCGCCGCGTCACCGCGCAGGACATGCCCGGCCAGCGTGGACAGCGTCTCGGCGTCGGCGCTCGCGCGCGCGGCCTCCCTCGTACGGCGGGCGGCCAGGTCGACCACGGCGCTGACCATCACGGCGACCAGCACGTAGACGCTCAACGCGAACACGTTCTCCGGCTCGGTCACGGTCAGGGAGTGGAGCGGTGGGGTGAAGTACCAGTTGAGCAGGAGGAAGCTGACGACGGCCGCCGTGATCGCCGACCACATGCCGCCCACCAGCGCCACGCAGACGACCATCAACAGGAACACCAGGATCTCGCTGGGCAACGTCATGAGGTGCCGGACCGCGACGAGCGCGAGGGTGAGCAGCGGGATGCCCAGCAGCGCCATCAGCCAGCCGGTCACCCGACGGGAGATCGTGAGCGCCGCCCGCGACCGGCTCCGGGCGCTCCCCTTGCTGACCTCCTCATGAGTGATCATGTGGACGTCGATGGTCCCGGACATCGTGGTCGCCGTGACCCCCACCCCCCGGGAGAAGATCTGAGCGAACCGGCCACGCCGGGAGGCCCCCAGCACGAGCTGGGTCGCGTTCACCCCCCGGGCGAAGTCCAGCAGAGCACGCGGGACGTCATCGCCGACGACCTGGTGATAGGTGCCCCCCAGTTCTTCCACCAGGGTCCGCTGCCTGGCCGTGTTCGCCGGATCGGCGCTGGTCAGGCCGTCGGACCTGGTGACGTGGACGGCGAGCAGGTCGGCGCCCTTGGTCCTGGCCGCGATCCTGGCGGCCCGCCGTACCAGCGTGTCACCCTCCGGACCACCGGTCAGCGCCACCACCACCCGCTCACGGGCCTCCCACGTCCCGGCGATGCCGTGGTCGGCGCGATAACGGTCGAGCTGCTCGTCGACCTTCCCCGCCAGCCACAAGAGTGCGAGCTCCCGCAGCGCGGTCAGGTTCCCGACCCGGAAGTAGTTGGAGAGGGCGGCGTCCACCTTCTCCGGCGCGTACACGTTGCCGTGGGCCATCCTGCGACGCAGCGCCTCGGGCGACATGTCGACCAACTCGACCTGGTCGGCCCGCCGGACGACCTCGTCGGGGACGGTTTCCCGCTGCGGCACCCCGGTGATCGCCTGAACGACGTCGTTGAGCGACTCCAGGTGCTGGACGTTGACCGTGGAGATCACATCGATCCCGGCATCGAGGATCTCCTCGATGTCCTGCCAGCGCTTCGCGTTCCGCGACCCCGGCACATTGGTGTGCGCCAACTCGTCGATCAACGCCACCCTCGGCCCACGCGCGATGACCGCGTCCACATCCAGCTCGGTGAAGACGGTCCCCCGATAGGTCAGGGACCGCCGGGGAACCACCTCCAGGTCGTCGATCAACTCGGCCGTACGGGGCCGGTCGTGGGTCTCGACCAGGCCAACGACCACGTCGGTGCCACGCCCCCGGCGCCGCCGGCCCTCGCCGAGCATCGCGAAGGTCTTGCCGACACCTGGAGCCGCACCCAGATAGACGCGCAGCCGCCCGCGTGCGGTGTTCACCCGGTCACTCCACTCCGAAGCCACGACACGAACCTCGCGTTCCACGGCGCCCACCCGGTCGCTCCGCTCCGGGGCAGGTCGGGCTCCAGCGCGTCGACGGCCGGACGGCCCATGAAACCAGGCTACGACCTTCGGCGTTCTCCTCGATCAGCTACCCGGCCGTCCCCACGGGGACCGGCCCGCCCCGGGCTCGGGAGGACCGCCTGCCCCTGGGATTCGCGGCGCGGGGCCCGGTGGGCGCGCGGCACCCGGGTCAGAGCCAGTTGCGCTTCTTGAACGCCCGGTAGAGCAGGATGGTCCCCGCGACGATCAAGGTCGTGGACGTCCAGAAGCCGAGGGTGTGCCCCTCGCCCGGGTAGGGCACGTTCTGCCCGTAGAAACCGGTGATCAGGGTGGGCACCGCGATGATGGCCGCCCAGCTCGTGATCTTCTTCATGATGTCGTTGAGCCTGAAGCCCTGCTGGTTCATGTGGGCCTCGCGGACGTTTCCCACCAGTTCCCGCAGGGAGTCGGACCACTCGGCGGTGCGCAGCGAGTGATCGTAAATGTCCTGGTAGTAAGGGACCAGCTGGGGCGTCAGCATGTCCTCGCTCCTGCGGAGCAGGCTGCCCACGATCTCTCGCACCGGCACCGCCAGCCGCCGGAACCGCACCAGCTTCTTGCGCATCCCGAAGGTCTGCCGCTGGATGTACCCCTGGTCGCCGGAACTTCCGTCGAAGAGATCGTCCTCCAGCGCCTCGATCCGGTCGTCCAGTGTCTGCAGCACCTCGAAGTAGCCGTCCACCACGTAGTCGAGCAGGCCGTGCAGGAGGTACGGCACACCGTACTTGGCCATCTCGGGGCTCGCGTCCCAGCGCCTGATCACCTCGTCGATGTCGAAGCTCGGGCTCTCCCTGACGGTCACCAGGGCGTTCTTGGTGACGAAGACCGACACCTCGATGAGTTCGAGCCCCATGTCCGCCGGGTCCGCGGCGTGGGCGCGCCCGGCGTCGGACGGCTTCTCTCCACGGCCGCCTCCGGACGCGGGATCCGCCAGCTTCGCACCGTAGACGCTGATGAACAGATGACTGTCGTAGGTGTCCAGCTTGGGACGCTGATGGCTGTGGAGCGCGTCCTCGACGGCCAGCGCGTGCAGGCCGAGCTCCTCACTGATCGTCGCCAGGTCCTCACGCGTGGGGGAGCACAGGTCGAACCACACGACGGCCGCCGGGTCCGCGACGTGGTCGGACACCTCGGCGATGGGGAAGCCCTCTGCCTCAAGGACGCCGTTGCGATAAAGGCGGGTGCGCTCCATGACCACCAAGGGTAGTCGCGTCATGCGAGTCCCCAGATTTCCTTTTATTCAGGGATCGGCGCACTTCGGGAAGTCCGTCTGAAGCGGTTCCTAGGCCGCGGAGGCGTCCGGCGCCGCGAGGAGGAGGCGGATGTGCCGGACGGCCGTACGGCCCGCGCGGTTGGCGCCCTCGTCGAAGACCCCCTCCTTGAAGACGGGAGGACGCCGGGTGACCCAGGTGGTCGTGGTGATCTCCGCGATCTCCATCAGAAGCTGGATGCCCGAGGCTCCGGCGCCGACCACCACCACGTGCTTGCCCGCGAACTCCTCCCGGGAGGTGTAGTCGGCGGTGTGGAGCTGCCGTCCGCGGAAGGTCTCCTGGCCCGGGTACCGCGGCCAGAACGGACGGTCCCAGGTGCCGGTGGCGTTGATCAGCGCACGGGCCGACCAGTCTCCGGCCGAGCTCTCCACCAGCAGCCGTCCGCCCTGTCCCTCCCGCACGGACCGCACCTCGACCGGACGGCGCACCGGCAGGTCGAAGGTCCGCTCGTAGGCGGCGAAGTATTCGGAGACGACCTCCGAGGACGGCCTGGTCGTGTCGGCGACGCCCAGCGGCAGCCCCGGCAGGTCGTTCACGCGATGCGTGGCGCCGAGGGTGAGGGACGGCCAGCGGAACTGCCAGGCGCCTCCGGGACGCGGGGAGCGGTCGAGCACCACGAAGTCCAGCTCGGTCCTGTTGAGGAAGTAGGCGCTGGAGAGGCCCGCCTGCCCCGCCCCGATGACCACGACGTCGATGTTCGCCACGTTTTCCGGCAACCATCGGCGCCCGATGAATAATCCCGCTTCTTCGGGGCAGCAGCAGTTACCACAACACACGCAGCCTGAGTGAGGTCACATGATAGTACTGGGACTTCTCTTGATCGTCCTCGCAGGAGCGACCGTGATCGCGGTCTCCTGGGATGAGACCGCGGCGTCGACCGCCACCGCGTCCTTCACGATCTTCGATCGCACGGTCCAGCTCTCCCAGCTGGAACTCTTCTTCGCCGGGGTCGCCGTGGGAGCCGTCTTCCTGCTCGGCCTGATGATCATGTTCGCCGGGATGCGCCGCACCGCCGTCCAGCGTCGCAAGCTCCGTGCCTCCCGGTCGGAGGCGCGTGACCGCGTCGCCCGCCTGGAGGAGGAGAAGCGGGAGCTGGAGCGCAAGCTCGACGAGACCCCGGAGGTCGTTCCCGTGACCGCCACGGCCCCCGTGGTCGACCGCGACCGCGACGGCATCGACGACCGGGACGAGACGACGGCGCCCCACCCTCGCGTCGACGTTCCCAGCCAGTCCACCACCGATCAGCTCGTGGCCGGTCGCCACGGACGCCCGGGCGTCCGCGGATAACTCCGGCGCCATCCCCGACCCCTGCCGGACACACCGTTTCCTCCATCTTCCGCCGGTACGGCCATGCCGTACCGGCGGACGGCGTCTTCAGAGCGATGCCCATCCGTGCACGACCCGCTTCTCACCGCTTCTCGCACGCGGCCTGGTCCCCGCCTGCGACCCGCTCCTCGGACGCGACCCGCTCCTCGGGTACGGCCCGCTCCTCGGACACGGCCCGCGAGACCTTCCTCTGGCGGTACAGGAGCGTCATGAGCCCTCCCGCGACAAGTCCCCAGAAAACGGCGCCCACTCCCAGCAGCGTCAATCCCGAAGCGGTGACCACGAAGGTGACCACCGCGGCCTCCCTGCCCTCGGATTCGGCGACGGCCGCGGTGATCGCCGAGGCGAGTGCGCCGATCAGGGCGAGACCGGCGACGGCCTCGATGAGCACCGGCGGGGACAGCAGGAACAGCGCCGTGGCCAGCCCCGCGCCGAGCCCAAGGACGATCATCGAGCCCCCGGCGGTGACCGCGGCGATCCACCGGCGGCCGGGATCGGGGTCGGCGTCGGGCCCGGCGGCCAGGGCCGCGGTGATGGCGGCCAGGTTCACCGCGTGCCCTCCCAGAGGGGCTCCCAGGGTGCTGGCCAGGCCGGTGGAGAGAAGGATCCCGCGCAGCGGCGGGCGGTAGCCGTACCCGGCCATGACCGCCATGCCCGGCACGTTCTGCGAGGCCATGGTGACCAGGAACAGCGGGAGCGCGATGCTGATCATCGCCTGGGCGTTCCAGGACGGGACGGTCGGCTCGATCACCGGGAACACGTCCACCGCCCCCAGTCCCGGCCCGGTCAGCGCGATCGCCACGACGGCGACCAGCAGGGCTCCCGGGATCGCCCACTTGCGGGCGAAGCGGCTCAGCAACGCCCAGGTGAGCACGACGGGACCGGCCATCATCGGCACCTCGGCGAGCGCCCTGACCGGCGCGACGCACAGATCGAGCAGGACCCCGGCGAGCATGGCGCTCGCGATGGGGGTGGGGATGGCCGCGATCCAGCGGCCCAGCGCGGGGAAGAGCCCGGCCGCGGTGACGAGCAGCCCCGAGACCACGAACGCGCCGACCGCGACGGGAAAACCGCCCTCGACGGTGCCGGTCGCGACCAGCAGCGCCGCTCCCGGCGTGGACCAGGCGATGGTGATCGGCACGCGTTGCCGCAGGCCCAGCCAGATGGCCACCACGCCGATCGCCACGCAGAGCGCGAGCAGTCCCGAGGCCGCCTGCCGCTGGTCGGCACCGACCGCGCGAAGCCCGGCCAGCACCACGGCGAAGGAACTGGCGAAGCCGACGAGCGCGGTCACCACCCCTGCCAGAACCGGCTGGAGCAGACGTGTCATTTTTGCCGTTCCTTCCGCCGACTCCCCCGAATCACCCCGGCGCGTCACGGGCCGTTCCGTATATGGAACAGGTGTCGTGATGCACGATAGCCTCATGGACTCCGGCCGACAAACCCCCCGCCCCGCGCTGGAAACCGGCACTCACGACGTGGGCCGGAGGATCCGGCGACTGCGGGAGGAGCAGGGCATCTCCCTGTCCGAGCTCGCCCGCCGGGCCGGCATCGGCAAGGCCACGCTGTCCGGCCTGGAGAACGGATCGCGCAATCCCACCCTCGAAACGCTCTGGGCGGTCACCGCCGAACTCGGCGTCCCGCTGGCCTCGCTCCTCGCCGCCGGCACGACCCAGGTGATCCGCGGCACGGCCGTGGAGGGCACCCTGCTCCAGGTCTTCGAGGACGAGTCCGTCACCTACGAGCTCTACCGGCTGGTGATCCCCGCGGGGTCGACCCAGCTCTCACCCGCCCATCACGAAGGCGTCACCGAGCACATGACGGTCTTCGCGGGAGTGCTGAGCGCGGGCCCCGCGGACGCCCCCCTCCTGGCCGGGGCGGGGGAGCACATCACCTGGCGGTCGGACGTCCCCCACACCTACGCCGCGATCGGCGACCAGGACGTCCACGCCGGCCTGCTGATCCGTTACCCGCTCAGAGAATCCCGGTGATCACCTCTCCGTTTCCCGCTTCACCGATGGTCGGTTAATCGCGGTGGAGCGTCGGCTGCAATGGTGAAATTTGCTGGACTTTCTCCCTTTGGGAACACCGAAGACCCAGCTACATCATGAAAAATACCCAAAAGTAATATTCATCCCATGAGCCCACGGTCCAAAGCAGTGCTCTTCTGGGCCACGGGCGTACTGGCCTACGTCATCGCGGTCTTCCACCGCCAGTCCCTCGGCGTCGCCGGCATCGAGGCCGGGGCGAGGCTCCACGTCGGCGCGGCCGGGCTCTCGGTCCTGGCCATGCTGCAACTGCTGGTCTACGCGGCCATGCAGGTGCCCGTCGGAGTGCTCGTCGACCGGCTCGGGTCCAAGCGCATGCTGGTCATCGGGGCCGCCGTGATGGCCTGCGGCGAGCTCGTCTTCGCGCTGGCGGGCGGGCTGCTGCCGGGAATCGCGGGCCGGGCGCTGATCGGCTGCGGCGACGCGATGACGTTCATCAGCGTGATCCGCCTGGTCAACCTCTCCTTCCCCGCCCATCGCAATCCGGTGATGGTCCAGCTCACCGGCCTGCTCGGCCAGCTCGGCGCGATCGCCTCGACGGTGCCCCTGATCCACTCCCTCCACGCGTACGGCTGGACGCCCACCTTCCTCGGTGCCGCCCTCCTGGGCGTGGTGTCGGTGTTCCTGGTGCTCACGGTCCTGCGCGACTCCCGTCCCGAACGAACCGGAGAACCACCGAGCCTCAGGGCCGCCTGGGCCGAACCCGGGACCCGGCTGGGCATGTGGACCCACGCGGCCACCCAGTGCTCGGCGGCGGCGTTCCTCCTGCTGTGGGGATATCCGTTCCTGGTCCAGGGCCAGGGCCTGGACCCCTCCACGGCGGGCGCGCTGCTGACGACGCTGACCGTGTGCGGCATGGTGTGCGGGCCGCTGCTGGGCTATCTCGCCGGGCGGTTCCCCTTCCATCGCTCCCGGATGGTGTTCATCGTGATAGGCAGCACCGCCGGAGCGTGGACCGCCGTACTGCTCTGGCCGGGCCGGGCTCCGCTCTGGCTCCTCTTCCTGCTGGTGGCGGTGCTCTCGGTCAACGGCCCCGGATCGATGATCGGCTTCGACTACGCCAGGACCTTCAATCCGGCCGCCCGGATCGGCGCGGCCACCGGCATCGTGAACGGCGGCGGCTTCGTCGCGTCCGTGTCGGTGATCGCTCTTGTCGGCGTCGTCCTCGAACTGATGGGGGAGACCACCCTGGACACCTTCCGGTGGGCGTTCGCCGCGCAGTATCCGATCTGGACACTGGGCGCGGTCCAGGTCCTCCGCTACCGCGGCAAGACCAGGCGCCTGCTCCTGGCCACCCAGGCGACACCCGGACCCGCTCCCGGCCATCAGGCGGCACCTGAAACGGCCTAGAGGTCGCCGAGTTCACCGAGCGGTTTTGTCCAGTAGTCCTTGTTCACGGGCTCGCCCTCATCGAGGGCGAGCGTGTCGGAGGCGACGCGGCCGGGGTCGATGGCGGCGTGCATGATCTGAGTGAAGACCTTGTACGCCTCGTCGTCACCGGACCGTATCTGGCCGCGCTCGATGAGGCGGTACCAGTACTTCTGCTCGATCTCGATGCGGTCGAGAAGCTGTTCACGATTGAGGGTGCGAGCTTCCTCGATGGTGAGTCGTTCGAAGCGTGGCATGTGGTGATTGTCACATCCGGCCCGCCCGATTGCCGGAGCCCTCGCGCGATGACGGCCGGGCGTCGCCTTCCGAGCGGACGTGCCTCGACGGCGGGCGGGGCACCTCAACGGCGGGCAGGGGCGTGTCCGGGGTCGGGCTCGGCGAACGCCCTCCGGCTGTGTGCGAGCAGCTCGCGCACCGCGGGGTTGTGTGTGCTCCTCCAGGTCAGAGCGAGCAGGGCGGGCGTCTCGACGTCGTCGACGACGAGGGCGGTGAGCCGGTCGCGGTAGCGCTCTGCCATCGAGGCGCTGAGGACCGCGACGGCGAGCCCGCGGGTGGCGAGGTCGGCGATGGCGTCGGCGGCACTGGCCTGCAGCGCGATCACCGGGTGGAGGCCCTGTGCCGCGCAGGCCTGGTCGAACACCGCGCGCAGGCCGGTACCGAGTGGCATGCACGCGATCGGGTGGGCGCTCAGGTCGCGCAGGGTGACCCGCGACCGCTCCGCCAGGGGGTGCCCGGCCGGGACCGCCGCGACGAGCCGCTCGCTGATGATCGTCATCGCGTCCAGCCCGTCGGGGGCGGCGGTCGCGGTCCCGATGAGGGCCAGGTCGACGGCGCCGTCACGCACCCCCTCGACGAGCCGGTCGGAGTTGTCCTCCAGCAGGGAGATCTCCACGCCGGGATGCGCCCGGTGGAAGGCGGCGAGGGCGTCGAACAGCGGTGTGACGGTACAGCCGATGATCATCCCGACGGTGAGCCGGCCCCGGATCAGGTCGGTCACCTCTCCCACAGCCTGGCCGAGCGCCGCGGTGGCGGCGAGCGCGGCGCGGGCGTGTTCGAGCGCGGCCTTTCCCGCGACGGTGAGGGTGGCGGTGCGTGCCGACCGGTCGAACAGCTCGGCGCCGAGTTCGCGTTCCAACTGGCGGATCTGGGCGCTGACGCCGGACTGGCTGATGTGCACCCGCTCGGCCGCCCGGGTGAAGTTCCGCTCCTCGGCGACCGCGACGAAGTATTCCAGCTGCCTCAGTTCCATGACTGCAGATTCTAGCTTCCAGCAGATCCATCTGTTGGACTTCTGGTCAGCGAAAGACCAGGCTGGGAGGCACCGAAGCCCCACACCAGGAGGAACCCATGCCGGAGTACGAGAAGGCCATGCGGCCCGAAGACCTCACCCGCCTGTTCGTCGAGCGGTCCAACGCCGGCGACGCGGCCGGAGTCGCCGCACTCTACGAAGAGAACGCGGTGCTGGCCTACCCGCCGGGAGGCCAGACGGTGGGCCGGGAGGCGATCCGCGCGCTGTGGGAGAAGGTGCTGGCCAACCGCCCCCACTTCGAGCCGGAACAACCGCTGCCCACGCTGACGAGCGGCGACCTCGCCCTCACCTCGACCCCGCCGAAGGACGGGACCGGCGCCCGCGCGCAGGTCGTCCGGCGCCAGCCCGACGGAAGCTGGCTGCGCCTGCTCGACCAGCCCGAGTTCGTCCCTCCCACCCGCTGAACCACCCACCTCCCGACGCGAGGAACGGCCCCTGGTCCGGGTCCGGCGAACCCGGACGGGAGCCGAATCCGACGAACCCGAGCACGTGCCACCCATCTTCACCGCCTTCAGAGCACTGCCCCCGCTGCGCCACGTGATGGGCCGCTTCATCGGGCTGGGTGTACGGCAGGAGCACATCACCCGCACCTGAATCGCCCCGGATCGGGGTCGCCGTGGTATCCGCCGCGACCAACGGACATGTGCCTGCCCAACGGCGGACTGCCGAGAGCCGAGGAGCCCGGAGCGACACCTCGGCCTCCTGCCGGACAACCGAGCGTCTCAGCTCCTCGCGCCGGTGTACGGCCACCGTGCCGACGAGGCCGTACACCGTGCGCCTCCCGTCAGAGAACTCTGGTGAACGGCTCGGCGAAGTGGGCGGTGGCGATCGTCCCCCGCTCCGCCCTGACCCGGTCCAGCAGTTCCACCCGCGTGGCCGCGGCGAGTTCGGGGTCGTCGTCGTAGAGGTAGGTCACCGTGGGATCGCTCAGTTGCACGGGGTGCAGCACCACGTCCCCGGTCAGCACCAGATCGCCGACCTGGACGACCTGGTGGCCCGGGGTGTGGCCCGGTGCGAGGAGCGCCCGGATGCCGGGGAACACGTCCGAGTGCCCGTCCACCACCTGGAGCCGCTCGCCCAGCGGCCGGACGACGTGGTCGAGGACCTTCTCCCCGGCCGTGTCGATCTCGGCCCGCTGGAGGACGTACCGGGCGTTGGGGAAGGCCGGTGACCCGTCGATCACGGCCCCGCCCGCGTGGTCGCTGTGCAGGTGCGTGATGACCACCGCGTCCACCTCCTCCGGGGCCACCCCGACCCGCGCGAGCTCGGCCCCGAGAATCCCGGGAACGGGCGCCCAGCTCGCCGCGGGCGAGTTCTCCGGGCCGACTCCGGTGTCCACCAGCACCGTCCGGCCCACCGCGTCGCGCAGCAGGTAGCAGTGGAAGTGCAGGACCCATTCGTCCTGCTCCCCGTGGCAGCCTCCGGGGAACATCTCCGGCAGTGGGCGCCGGATCGAGTCGCCCATCGGTCCCACGGCGTCACACAGCGGGAACACGTCGACTCCCGCGACCGTTATGAACTGATGTGGCATCTGTTCTCCTGTTCGGAATGGATTGACGATGCTACGGTGATATCGGGTGTGACGCACTGCTGGCCAGGCCGCATGCGACTTTCCACCCGCGTCTCTCATTTACCGCCCCTTTTCAGGCATGCGGTTCACCCCCTGTGAAAGGTCGTCGATGACCTTTCACCCCCTGTGAAAGGTCATTCATGACCGTCGAAACACCCATCAAGAAATCCTCGCGTCCTCGCGAGAGCCGTCCCCGACCCCCGCGTCCCCGCGAGAGCGACGCCCCGGTCGACACCGTGGCCGGCCTGCTCGACGTCCGCGACAAGACCGGATACATCCGGACCTCCGGCTACCTGCCCGGTCCGGGCGACGTGCGCGTGCCCCACTCCCAGATCACGCAGTACGGCCTGCGCCCCGGCGACCACGTCGTCGCCACCGCACGCAGGCCGTACGAGAAGCTGATCGACGTGGAGACCGTCAACGGCGACACCGACTGGCGGCGCAGACCCGACTTCGCGGACATGACCCCGATCCACCCGCGCGACCGGCTCCGTCTGGAGACCGGCTCGGTGACCGGCAGGGTCGTCGACCTGTTCGCCCCGATCGGCAAGGGGCAGCGCGGCCTGATCGTCGCTCCGCCCAAGGCGGGCAAGACCATGGTCCTGCAGGACCTGGCCGCCGCGATCACCCGCAACCACCCTGGCTGCCACCTCATGGTCGTGCTCGTCGGCGAGCGCCCCGAGGAGGTCACCGAGATGCGCGAGTCCATCCACGGCGAGGTGGCCGCGTCCACGTTCGACCGCCCCGACCGCGATCACACCGCCGTCGCCGAACTCGCCGTCGAACGCGCCAAGCGCCTCGCCGAGACCAGGCACGACGTCGTCCTCCTGCTGGACTCCCTCACCCGCCTCGCCCGCGCCTACAACAACCTCGCCCCCGGCGGCGGACGCACCCTCGCAGGCGGCATCGACGCCTCGGCCATGCTTCCCCCGCGCCGTTTCTTCGGCGCCGCGCGCAACCTGCGCGACGGCGGCTCGCTGACGATCCTCGCCACCGCCCTGGTCGAGACCGGCTCCCGGATGGACGACACCCTCTTCGAGGAGTTCAAGGGCACCGGCAACATGGAGCTGCGCCTCAGCCGCGCCCTCGCCGACAAGCGCCTCTATCCCGCCGTGGACCTCGACGCCTCCGGCACCCGCCGCGAGGAGATCCTCCTCGACCCGCAGGAACGGCAGCTCACCTGGCGGCTGCGCCGTACTCTGGGCGGCCTGGAGAAGCAGCAGGCCCTGGAGCTCCTCACCGACCGGCTCAGGGAGACCCCCTCCAACGCCGCCTTCCTCCAGCAGATCCAGCAGACCGCCTGAGCCCCCGCTCGGCTCCCCAGAACCGGCAGCCGGACCACGTCCCGAACCAGGGATGATAGGGACATGCTGGCTGACGTCGTCGACTACCTCGCCTGCCCGGTCTGCGGCGACGGGCTGAGCCTGAACGGCCCGGCCGTCAGGTGCCCCCGGGGGCACGGCTTCGACGTGGCCAGGCAGGGATACGTCAGCCTGCTGACCGGCTCCCAGGCGCCGGGCACGGCCGACAGCCCCGCCATGGTGGCCGCCAGGGAGGCTTTCCTCGGAGCCGGGCATTTCGACCCCCTGGCCGAGGCGGTCGCCGGCGCCTGCCGTACCGGCGCGAGGGTGGTCGCCGACGCGGGCGCGGGGACCGGGCACTACCTCAGCCGGGTGCTCGACCGGCTCCCGGAGGCCGTCGGGATGGCGCTGGACGTGTCCAAACACGCGACCAAACGGGCGGCGCGGGCGCACGCCCGGCTGGGAGCGGTGGTGGCCGACGTGTGGAGGCCGCTGCCCGTCCGCGACAACACGGTGGACACCCTCATCAACGTATTCGCCCCCCGGAACGGGGCAGAGTTCGCCCGGATCCTCAAAGGTGACGGCGAGCTGATCGTGGTGACACCCACCTCAAGGCATCTCGCACCCCTGGTCGAGCGGCTGGGTCTTCTCTCGGTGGACGAGTCGAAGGAACGCCGGGTGGCGGAGAGCCTGAGCGACCACTTCCTTGAAACCGGACGGAGCACTCACGAGTTCGAGATGGCCCTGGGACACGAGGCCGTCGAGGCCGTCGTGGGAATGGGTCCGAGTGCCTGGCATACGGATAAGGAGGTTATGCGACGAAAAATCACAGAGCTCCCCGAAACAAGCAATGTGGTTGCTTCTTTCCGTATGTCTATCTTTCAACCCCACCTCCGATCAAGTCGTGTGCTTGACAGCCACCTTCGTGACACATGTTACTGATGTGACTTTTAGTCCGAAATTCCCACACATTAGTGAAGCGGATAATCCCTGAAGGCGACATACTGGACCGCAATCCGGCGAGCCCACGCCTGGACGCGTGAAGCCAATGCCTTGACGGAGGGAAGCGCCATATGAAGGCGGAGGAACGCTGGCAGGCCAGGTTCGGTGCGCCGCGTGTGACGCTGCCCGTGTGGGCACGCCAGGCTCCCGCCCGGGCCGTCTACCGCAGTAACGCCTCCGGCGCGTGGGAGGTCTACGTCTGGGACCGCGCGGCAGGCTCGGCGCGCCAGGCGACCGCCCGGCCCAAGGGCACCTCGCACGGCGCGCTCGACCCCACCGGCCAATGGATCTGGTGGTTCTCCGACACCGACGGCGACGAGTGGGGCCGCTGGATGCGCCAGCCCTTCGGCGGCGGTCCCGACGAGCCGATCGACCTCGAACCCGGTTTCCCCGCGGGGATCGCCCTGTCCTCGACCGGCGAGGCGGCCATCGGCATGGCCCGCCCCGGCGAAGGCTTCACGATCTATCTCGTACGGCCGGGCGAGCCCGCGCGCGTGATCTACGAGCACGCCGAGGCCGCCTCCGTGTCCGCCATCTCCCTGGACGGCTCGCTGATCGCGATCAGTCACAGCGAGCACGGCGACTCCCGGCATCCCGCGCTGCGGGTGCTCCGGCCGAACGGCGAACTCGTCGGCGACCTGCACGACGGCCCCGGCAAGGGTGTTCTCGGCCTGCGCTTCGCGCCCCTTCCCGGCGACCGCAGGCTGCTCACCCTGCACGAGCGCAGAGGCCGCCGCGAACCGCTGGTCTGGGACCCCGAGACCGGCGACCAGCGGGAGATCTGGCTACGCGACCCCGGTGAGATCACCGCCGACTGGTACGACGACGGGCGCTCGCTGCTCGTCATCCGGGCCAACCGCGGCCGCACCACCCTGACCCGCTACGACCTCCCCGGCGGCGGGCACTTCCCGATCGAGACCCAGCACGGCGTGATCGAGGCCGCCGCGCCCCGTCCCGACGGCTCCGTGGAGTACTCCTGGTCCAGCGGCGCCCACCCGCAGGTGATCCGGTCGACCAACGGCCACGTGGTGATGAACCACGGCGGGCCGATCTCCCCGCCGTCCGTCCCGGTGGAGGACGTCGACGTGGAGGGCCCCGGCGGTCGCATCCACGCCCTGGTCTCCCGTCCCGAACGCGGGTCCGGGCCGTTCCCCGCGGTCTTCCTGCTGCACGGCGGGCCGACCGCGCAGGACGACGACTCCTTCGTGCCCCAGGTGGCCGCGTGGGTGGATCTCGGCTTCGCGGTGGTGCGGGTCAACTACCGCGGCTCGACCGGGTACGGCTCGGCCTGGCGCGACGCGCTGAGCGGCGACGTCGGGCACATCGAGCTGGCCGACGTGGCCGCCGTCAGGGACACCATGGTCGACCGGGGCGTCGTCGACCCGGATCGGCTGGTGCTGTCCGGCGCCTCGTGGGGCGGCTACCTCACGCTCCTCGGTCTGGGCACCCAGCCCAAGATGTGGGCGGCGGGCATCGCCACGGTGCCGATCGCCGACCATCTGGCCGCCTACCAGGAGGAGACCGAGGCGCTGCGCGCCTACCACCGCGCGCTGCTCGGCGGCTCTCCCGCCGAACAGCCTGAGCGCTACAGGCACTGCTCGCCGATCACCTACGTCGACCAGGTCGAGGCGCCGCTGCTGATCCTGGCCGGGGAGAACGACCCGCGCTGCCCGATCGGGCAGATCGAGACGTACGTGTCCCGGCTCGCCGAGCGCGCCCACGACCACGAGGTGTACCGCTACGACGCGGGCCACGGCTCGCTGGTCGTCTCCGAGCGCATCGCGCAGATGTCGGCCCAGCTCGACTTCGCCCGCAAGCACGTGAAGACGGAGCCCTGACCCTCTCCGTGCCCGGTGTCCGCCGTTTCGCCGCAGGCCGGAACAAGCGCCCTCGGACCTCCCGCCGTGCCGTTCGTCATCGGGCCGGCCACCGCGCCGTCGCGATCGTGACGGCGAGGCCGGTGGCCGGAAATCCCGGCGCCTAAAGGAAACCGTAAGCAATCCGTAAACGGGTCCCGCCATGCTTGAGGCACATCGAACAGCGGGCCGCACCGGACCCGCCGCCCATTGAGGAGCAGGCCATGAGCAAGGTCGTCGCAGTCATCTACATCTCGATGGACGGCGTCGTGGAGGCGCCCGCCTGGACCGGGCCGTTCTGGAACGACGACCACGGCAAGTTCCAGGCCGGTCAGCTCGCCCAGAGCCGCGCCCTGCTCCTGGGCCGCGTCACCTACGACGGCATGGCCCAGGCCTGGCCGCAGATGGAGGCCGCGGGCCAGGACGTGGGCGAGATGAACAACCTTCCGAAGTACGTGGCCTCCACCACGCTCACCGACCCGACGTGGAACGCCACCGTCATCGACGGCGACGTCGCCGAGGAGGTCGCCAAGCTGAAGGCCGAGGACGGCAAGGACCTCCTCATCTACGGCAGCGGCGATCTCGTCAACTACCTGATCGAGCACGACCTCGTCGACGAGCTCAAGCTCTTCCTGCACCCGGTCGTCGTCGGCACCGGCAAGCGCCTCTTCGCCGACGGCATCGACACCAAGACCTGGCGGCTCGGCGGCACCCACGTCTTCAGCTCCGGCGCGATCGTTCTGGACTACCGCCCGGCGGCCCGGCAGGAGGCATAGGGACAAGCCGGCGAACCGGGGGCGCCGGACCGCCGAGTCGTGAAACCGCCAGGATCCCGATCACAGGGTTCACCGGGTCTCACGAGGACCACCGAGGTCACCGGGGCCTCGGTGCCGGGCCGCCGGCACCGGCCGCCGGACCCTCTGGTTCATCTGGCGCGAAGGACCACGATCGCCAGGTCGTCCGCGCTCGGCTCGGGGGCGAAGTCTTGCACGGCACGGCGGATCCGCTCGGCGACCGCCCGGGCCGACAGGCCCACGCACTCGGCGAGCAGCTTGGCCAGACCCCCGTCGTCGTCGAGCAGGTGGCCGTTCCGGCGTCGCTCGGTCACCCCGTCGGTCACCGCGAGAAGGACGTCTCCGACGTCGAGGTGGACGAGCTCCGCCTTGAAGGTCGCCTCGGGGAAGACCCCCAGCAGGGACTGGGAGGTCACCACGGTCTCCACGACGCCGCTGGGCCGCAGTCGCAGCGCCTCGGGATGACCCGCGGAGACCACCCACACGTCCAGCCCGGTCGGCACCGGCGTGATCTCCCCGTGCAGCAGGGTCAGGAACCGGGCCCGCTCGCCCTCCTCCAGGATCGCCTGGTTGAGGCGGTCGAGGACGGCGGCCACGCCGTACCCCTCCCTGGAGAGCAGACGCAGGGTGTGCCGGGCCAGGCCGGTGACCGCGGCGGCCTCGGGACCGGTCCCGCAGACGTCGCCCACCGCGAACCGCCACGCGTCGTTCCCCGCGGCGAACAGGTCGTAGAAGTCACCGCCGACCTCGTTGGTCTCCCCCGCGGGCTCGTAGACCACGGCGGAGTCGAGCCCGGGGATCTCACCCGGCTCGTTCGGGGGCAGCAGGCTGCGCTGCAGAGCCCGGTTGGCCGCCGCCTGGGTGGCGTAGAGCCGGGCGTTGTCCATGGCGAGGGCGGCCCGGCGGCCGATGTCCTCGGCGTACTGGAAAATGTCCTCGGGGAACCGGTCGGGCCGTCCCAGGCACATCGTCCCCAGCACCCGTCCGCGGGCGAGGAGCGGGATCACCAGCATCTGGGAGTCGCCGAGCTGCGTCGAGCCGCCGGACTGCGGGATCTGGACCGCGGCGAGCTCCTCGGCCAGCTCGTCGATGCGCCGCTCGTCGGTGTGCCACAGGTAGGCCGGGCGCTGCGGGCCGCCGCCGTCGGTCCAGGTGTAGACGGCGCACCAGGTGGCCAGCCGGGGCACCACGATCTGCGAGATGATCGCGGGCACCATGTCGGGGTTGAGGGTGCCCGCGAGCAGGTCGCTGGCGTCGGCCAGGAAACCCATCCAGATCGGCCCGCGGCTCGGCTCCTCCATGGACGACTCGGAGACCGTCCGTCCCGCGAATTCGGGCAGCCGGAGCCTGGCCCACTGGGTGCGGTGCTGTCCGGCGAAGGTGACACCCCACTCTTCGACGGGCACACTGGGACCGTTGGGGCCCTGTTCGGGGGCGCTGTTCTGGCGCACCTCGATCCGGACACCATCACCCAGATGGCTCCAGACGACCTCGAACGGCAGGTCGATCACCTGTGAGGTCAGCTCTTCCGCCAGGCGATCCGCCAGTGTCAGCACAGACGCGGCGGCCCAGGCGGTCAGCACCTCTTCGGTGAACCGCCTGGCGGCAGAGACGGCCGTGTCTCCTGGGGCGAATGTCGCGGCCAGGACGGCTCGGGGAGCATTGGTCACTGTTCCGTGACTACCACACATCCCGCTGCCATGGGGTGAATCGAAGGCGGGACTACAGGTTGCGCACCGTGACAGACTGGGGTGACTCACGGCTGCGCACCCGGGAGTCAGGGAGGTCTTATGACCACGGCCAACACCGTGTCCGACGTCGAGGAGCGACGTTACAGCGAGTCTGATCTGCAACCGATTCTTCAGACGCTCATCACCTGGCGCGACGGTGACTTCCGCCGCCGGGTTCCGCATGCCCCACCAGGGATTCTCAGCGAGATCCGACTCCTGCTCAACGAGGTCGCCGACCGTCGCGAACACCTCGCCAACGAGCTCCATCGCGTCCGCCGCGAGGTGGTCAAGGAGGGCCGGTTCGGCGAACGCCTCACCGCCGGGCCCGGCGTGGGCTCCTGGGCCGAGAGCGTCGACTCGGTGAACTCTCTGATCGACGCCCTGGTCGGGCCGGTCAGCGGCGCGGCGGACGTCATCGACGCCGTGGCCAAGGGAGACCTGTCACGCCGGATCGACCTCGATCGCAGCGCCAGGGGCGAGGTGCGCCGCCTCGGCAAGGCGATCAACGGCATGGTCGACCAGCTCTCCCTGTTCACCTCGGAGGTGACGAGGGTCGCCCGCGAGGTCGGCACCGAGGGCCGGCTGGGCGGCCGGGCGAACGTGCGGGGCATGTCCGGCAGCTGGCGCGACTTGACAGAAGCCGTCAACACCATGTCAAGCCGCGTCTCCGCGCAGGTCCGCGACATCGCCCTGGTGACCACGGCGGTCGCGAGGGGCGATCTGAGCCGCAAGGTCACCGTCGACGCGGTCGGCGAGATGTTCGAGCTGAAGAACACCGTCAACACCATGGTCGACCAGCTTCTGGCGTTCGCCGAGGAGGTCACCCGCGTCGCCCGCGAGGTCGGCACCGAGGGCCAGCTCGGCGGCCAGGCCCAGGTGCGCGGCGTCTCCGGGGTCTGGAAGGACCTCACCGACAACGTCAACTTCATGGCGGGCAACCTGACCACCCAGGTCCGCGCGATCGCCACGGTCGCCACGGCGGTGGCCCAGGGCGACCTGTCCAAGAAGATCACCGCCGACGCCCAGGGTGAGATCCTCCAGCTCAAGGACACCCTGAACACCATGGTCGACCAGCTGTCGATGTTCGCCGACGAGGTCACCCGCGTCGCCCGCGAGGTCGGCACCGAAGGCCAGCTCGGCGGCCAGGCCCGGGTCCGCGGCGTCTCCGGGGTCTGGAAGGATCTCACCGACAACGTCAACTTCATGGCGAACAACCTCACCTACCAGGTCCGCAACATCGCCGAGGTCACCACCGCCGTCGCCACCGGCGACCTGACCCGCAAGATCGACGTGGACGCGCAGGGTGAGATCCTCGCGCTGAAGACCACCATCAACACCATGGTCGACCAGCTCTCCTCCTTCGCCTCCGAGGTGAGCCGCGTCGCCCGCGAGGTCGGCACCGAAGGCCAGCTCGGCGGCCAGGCCCAGGTGCGCGGCGTCTCCGGCACCTGGAAAGACCTCACCGACAACGTCAACGTCATGGCGAACAACCTGACCACCCAGGTCCGCCAGATCGCGGCCGTGTCCACCGCGGTGGCCCAGGGCAACCTGTCCAAGAAGATCACCGCCGACGCCCAGGGCGAGATCCTCCAGCTCAAGGACACCCTGAACACCATGGTCGACCAGCTGTCGATGTTCGCCGACGAGGTCACCCGCGTCGCCCGCGAGGTCGGCACCGAAGGCCAGCTCGGCGGCCAGGCCCGGGTCCGCGGCGTCTCCGGGGTCTGGAAGGACCTCACCGACAACGTCAACTCCATGGCGAACAACCTCACCTACCAGGTCCGCAACATCGCCGAGGTCACCACCGCCGTCGCGAACGGCAACCTGACCCGCAAGATCGACGTGAACGCGCAGGGTGAGATCCTCGCGCTGAAGACCACCATCAACACCATGGTCGACCAGCTCTCCTCCTTCGCCTCCGAGGTCACCCGGGTGGCGCGCGAGGTCGGCTCGGAGGGCCAGCTCGGCGGCCAGGCCCGGGTCGACGGCGCCGAGGGCATCTGGAAGCGGCTCACCGAGAGCGTGAACGAGCTGGCGGGCCGCCTCACCACCCAGGTCCGCGCGATCGCCGAGGTCACCACCGCCGTCGCCCGCGGCGACCTGACCCGCTCGATCGCCGTCGACGCCGAGGGAGAGATCGGCGAGCTCAAGGACAACATCAACACGATGGTGTCCAACCTGCGCGACACCACCACCGCCAACCAGGAACAAGACTGGCTCAAGTCCAACCTGGCCCGCATCTCCCGCCTCATGCAGGGCCATCGCGACCTGATGGAGGTCGCCAAGCTCATCATGAGCGAGCTGACCCCCCTGGTCTCGGCCCACTACGGCGCCTTCTACCTGGCGAACCCCTTCGGCGACCACGACCTGCACCTGATCGCCGGGTACGGCGCGCGCCCCGGCTCCCACCCCCGTCAGCGCTTCTCCACCGGCGAGGGGATCGTGGGACAGGCCGCGATGGAGGGCAAGAGGATCATTCTCCGGAACGTCCCCGCCCGGTATCTGACCGTGGACACCGGCCTCAGCACCTCGACCCCGGCCCAGATCGTCGTGCTGCCGATCCTGTTCGAGACCCAGGTGCTCGGTGTGCTGGAGCTGGCCTCGTTCAGCCAGTTCAGCGAAGTCCACCACGACTTCCTGAACCAGCTCGTCGAAACCATCGGCGTCACCATGAACACGATCATCGCCAACTCCCGGACCGAGGACCTGCTGACCGAGTCGCAGCGCCTCACCACCGAGCTGCAGGAGCGTTCGGACGAGCTCCAGCGCCAGCAGGAGGAGCTGCGCCGCTCCAACGCCGAACTGGAGGACAAGGCCGCGCTGCTGGCCAAGCAGAACCGGGCCATCGAGATCCAGAACTTCCAGATCGAGCAGGCGCGCCGTACGTTGGAGGAGCGTGCCGAGCAGCTCGCGGTCTCCTCCCGCTACAAGTCCGAGTTCCTGGCCAACATGTCCCACGAGCTGCGCACTCCCCTGAACAGCCTCCTCGTGCTGGCCAAGCTGCTCACCGAGAACGCCGAGGGCAACCTCACCGCCCAGCAGGTGGAGTTCGCCAAGACCATCCACGGCGCCGGTTCGGCCCTGCTCCAGCTGATCAACGACATCCTCGACCTGTCCAAGGTCGAGGCCGGCCGGATGGACGTCCACCCCCAGCAGATCTCCCTGCCCAAGCTCGTCGACTACTTCGAGGCCACCTTCGCCCCGCTGGCGCAGGACAAGGGGCTCTCGTTCGCCGTCGAGGTCGACCCGTCGATCCCGCAGGAGCTCCGCACCGACGAGCAACGCCTCCAGCAGGTGCTGCGCAACCTGCTCTCGAACGCGATCAAGTTCACCCCCAAGGGCGAGGTACGGCTGCGCGTGATCCGCGCCCAGCCCGCGGTGGCCTTCGTCGACGACACCCTGCGCGGCGCCGACGGCATCCTGGCCTTCGAGGTGGTGGACACCGGCATCGGCATCGCCGCCGACAAGCTGGAGGTCATCTTCGAGGCGTTCCGCCAGGCCGACGGCACCACCAGCCGCAAGTACGGCGGGACGGGCCTGGGCCTGTCCATCTGCCGCGAGATCGCCCGCCTGCTCGGCGGCGAGATCCACGTGGTCAGCAAGGTGGGCGAGGGCAGCACCTTCATCCTCTACCTGCCGCCGTCCTACGGCGGCCCGCTGGCCTCGCGCGACGGCGGGGCGACCGCTCCCAACTCCTCCCCCCGCAACCCGGCACTCGTCGGGGTGCTGGAGGACCCCGACGACCTGCCCGACATCCCGATCTCCGATGACATGTCCCTCTCCCCGTTCTCGCAGAACGAGGGCAAGCCGTGGAAGGGCGAGGATCCGCTCACCGGGGCCAAGATCCTGATCGTGGACGACGACATCCGTAACGTGTTCGCGCTGACCAGCGTGCTCGAACGCTACGGCTCCACGGTGGTCTACGCCGAGAACGGCCGCGAGGGCATCGAGCAGCTGGAGCGCAACGAGGACGTCGCGCTGGTCCTGATGGACATCATGATGCCGGAGATGGACGGCTGGGCCACCACCTCGGCGATCCGCCGGATGCCGCAGTTCGCCGATCTGCCGATCATCGCGCTTACCGCTAAGGTCATGCGAGGCGACCGGGAGAAGAGCATCGCCTCCGGTGCCTCCGACTACGTACCCAAGCCCGTGGATGTCGACCGCCTGCTGGAACGCCTGCGTGGATGGCTCACCCGGGGCAAGCCGGCCACCGATTCGAACGAAGGCGTGTGATCGATGCCGGACCGAGCCAAAATTCTCCTGGTGGACGACCGGGAGGAGAACCTGATCGCGCTCGAAGCCATCCTCAGCTCGCTCGATCTGACGCCCGTCCGGGCCAAGTCAGGGGAGGAGGCGCTCAAAGCCCTCCTCGGCACCGAGTTCGCGTTGATCCTTCTGGATGTCCGCATGCCGGGCATGGACGGGTTCGAGACCGCGGCCCACATCAAGCGCCGCGAGCGCACCCGCAACATCCCGATCATCTTCCTGACCGTGGTCGACAGCGCTCCCGACTACGCCTTCCGCAGCTACGCCGCGGGCGCCGTCGACTACCTCACCAAGCCGTTCGACCCCTGGGTGCTCAGGGCCAAGGTCGCGGTGTTCGTCGAGCTCTACAACATGAACCGCCGCCTCGCCGAGCAGGCCACCATGCTCCGCGAGCGACTGAACACCGAGCTGCCGCCGGGTGACGCCGCCGAGCACGCGGCCGTGCTCCCCGAGCTCTCCAAACGCCTCACCGCGGTCGAGGACGAGCTCGTCCGGGTCGCCGAGCTGGCCCGCAAGGGCGGCGACCCCACCCTCACCGGCCCGATGTCCGACCTGTCCAACCGGCTCGAACACCTGCGAGCGGGCTTCGACGCCCTCTCCTGAGGAGGGGGTCCCTCGCAGCCGGGAAGCTCGTCGCCGATCCACGACTGCTGGAGAGGCCCCGGAAGGGCACGGCCCGCGACCGGCCGTGCCGGAGAACCTCAGGGGCTGCGCGGGATCAGCGGCGGGCGCGTTCGAGGGCGTCCCAGAAGCCCCGGCGGAGGGCGTGACGGACCTCGTCGTGGAGGAGGAAGTCGATCGGCAGGGAGGAGCCCTGGAGAAGGCGCGCCTCCAGGTCGGAGGGCATGCGGGGCTTGCGGGCGAGCACCGCCTCCAGCCACAGGGCGGGCGCGTCCTTGGCGACGGACTCGCCGAAGTCGTGGCCCTCCTTGTGCGCGGCCTTCACCGCCTCGGAGAGGGTGGTCGTGCTGCTGGTGGCCGCGCTCTGGATCGGCACGGGAGCCGCCTGAGGCCCGGTGTAGGCGCCGAGCTGGGACGTCTGGTAGCTCGGCATGCCGCCGGTGTTGCCGCCCATGGAGTACTGGGGGGCGGGCGGCTGCGGACCGGTCGGGCCGTTGGGAGCCACGGGAGGCGGGGCCGGGGCCGCCGGAGCCGGCGGGGGGACCGGAAGCGCCTGCGGGGACTCATGGGTGTAGCTCGGGTAGGCCGGGAGCGCGGGCTGGGAGTGGGCCGCGCGGGAGGTCTGGGCCACGGGAACCGGGGTGGTGGGCGGGGCGCCGTTGACACTGTGGGAGCCGCCGTGGGAGCCGCCGCCCTGGCCGTTGACGCTGTGAGACCCGCTGTGGGAGCCGCCCTGGCTGTTGCCGCTGTGGGAGCCGCCGCCGCCCTGGCCGTTGCCGAGCTGCTGGAGGCCGTTGCTCAGGGCGGGTGACTCCACGGCGTTGCCGGCGAGGCTGACGTAGGGCCGCAGGTGACTGCCGCCGATCTCGATCAGGTCATCGCATTCCTGGCGGAGCGTGCGGGACACCGCCCAGCTGCCGTCGGCGGTGATGTGTACGACGGTGACCCGGATGCCGAGGTCCTGGGCATCGCAGACGACCTGCGCCAGGTCTTCGTCGCCGCTGACCACCACCGCGTCGCAGACCGCGCTGTTGCGGGCCAGCGTCATCAGGTCGCGGTGAACCTGGGCGTCCACACCCTCACGGCGTCCGGGGCGGATGCGCGACAGCCTGAGCTTGAGGCCGGGGATGTCGGCCAGCGTGTCGTGCTCGGGCGTGCGGCGGCCCTCGACGGTCGCCTCGTACCAGTAGCAGCGCAGCACCGGCAGTCCGGTGCGCTCTCTGGAGAGCTGGTCGAGCATCTGGAGCATGCCCGGATAGTCCCAGGAGACGGCTTCGCGATGGCGGGTCCCATGCACGGCCATCGCGCCGTCGGCCAGCAGGTAGCCAGCGTCCACGAACAGCGCGCAGCGATCCACGCGACACCGCCCTTCCTCGTGGCCCGGCCCTTGGACTCAGACAAGTCTGAAGGAGCCCCTGAGAGACCAGATAGACGGCCCTTCCTCAGGGTAATCAAGCAGCTGATCGTCCGAGGGTGAATCCCGACGATTCCACCCGCGCCCGCCCATACGCCGGACTGTTTACGCAGACCGTACCAGTTTGTCCCGTTATTGAGGTGCCACTCGGATGGTCACGAATCCATCCGAACACTCACCACCGCGGCCCCGAAAAGCAAGACGTCCTGACGGGTGCTCACCGTGAGCACCGGATCCCGGCCGAGGGTCGCCTGGAAGCCGTCCACATCCGTGCCGAAGGTCACGCTCGTATCCCTCGCCCCGGTGGCGGACCCGTCGAACGGGTTGCGCGGGTCCCTGTCCCCGCTGTCCGGGCGGAGGGTACGGCCGCCCAGCGTCACCCGGTCTCCCCGCACGCTCGCGTCGCCCTCCCAGGTCACCAGTGCCACCCGCGCGGGCGTGCCGGTGGACGTCAGCCCGTTGAGCGGGATCCGCACCGACCTGTGCCCGCCGTCCAGCACGGTGGCGGTGTCGACGACGACCGCCTGGCTGTACGGCCGGCTCGGATCAGCCGCGATGATCACCAGACTCCACCCGGCGTGCTGCGAGACTCCGGGCCTCAGCGAGGCGTCCGCCACCCAGTACGTTCCGCGGACCTCGCCCACCAGCCGCGTCACGTCGGCGAACGCCTGGTATCTCCGGCCGGACGGCAACCCCCTCTCCACCACCCGCGCCGCCCTCACCTTCCTGTATCTCTCGTCCCCCGGCGCCTTGAACTTGACCTGCCCGCTGGAAGGCGCGCTCGCCGACCAGTAGAGGCCGGCCCAGACCAGCTTGCTGGTCCTCGGCAGGAGAAGCTGGGCCGCGCTCGAATTTGTCGTCGACGGGTCCCCGTCCTTGTCGAAAGGGCGCATCGCCCAATGGTTGTTGTCCCGACGGTCACCCGTGCGCGAACGGGCGGCACCGCACGCGGATCCGGCGCGCACGCAGCTCAGCAGGGTGTTCCCGATCGCGGAGGTGACCACCCGGCCGTCCGTGGCGAACCGGGCGGGGGCGCCGGCGGCCCGTACCCCGCTGCTCGACCTGGCCGTCGTCCGCACCCCTCCGGCGGAGACCGTGACCGAGGGCGCCGAACCCTTGACCCCCGCCGCCGAGGAGACCAGGACCCGCAGGAACACCGCCGTGGCCTGGTCCGCCGCCAGCGAGCCACGGGTGCACCGCGCGCCTCGGGCCCGCATCCGGCAGGACCAGCCGTCGACCGTACCGACCGGCGTGACCACGACGACCGCCCGTCCCCTCCGGGCCGCCGCCAGCAGCGTCACCCCGTCCGGCAGGCCGATGTCGGCGACGAGCTCGCCGCTCTCCTCGGCGGCGGCGTTGTGCAGCCGTACCACCACGATGCCGGGCTCGGACCTGACCAGCGCACCGAGCACGTCGATCCTGGCGACCAGGCGCGACGAGGACCTGGTGTTCGTCCGCCCCCTCGGACTCGCCGTGCCCCGGGGACCCGCCCCACCTCGGAGACTCATCCCACTGCGGGGACTCGCCTCACTTCGCGAACTCGCCGCCCCTTTCGGACTCGCCTCACTACGAGGACTCGCCGCTCCTGTCGGGCTCGCCTCACTTCGTGAACTCGCCTCGGTGCGAGGACTCGCCCGGTCTTCGAGGCCGGCCCCGCTCCGGAGACTCGCCTCACTACGAGGACTTGCCTCACTACGAGGACTTGCCGCTCCTTTCGGGCTCGCCTCACTACGAGGACTCACCCCGCTACGAGGACTCGCCTCATTCGGGGGACGGGCTCCGCCTCCGGGACCGGCCCCGGGACTCGCCCCGCTATGGGGGCTCGCCTCACTACGGGGGCTCGCCTCGCGTACGGGTGGCTGCGCCACGATTCCGGGGCTTTTCCGCCCCTCCGCCCCCTGGCTCGGGGACGGCCACGGGGCATGGGGGCGGGGCTCCGGGGTCACGACCGGCCCCACGACGGAGGAGGGCAGCGGTTCGCCCGCCGACACCAGCACGAGCGCCGACGCCGTCACGACCGCCGTAACCGCCACACCGGCCGCGATCACGCGCCGCAGGGGCCGGGGCGCCCGCCGCCACCGGCCGGACACCCCGCCTCCGGCCGTGGCGCCCATCTTGCCCAGCGCCGTTCGATACCCGGCGAACGCCGGACCGACGATGAGCGGACCGACGACGGCCCGCAGGCTCTGGCCCATACCGGCCAGCTCGACGAACACGGCGTGGCAGCCGGGGCAGTCGTTCATGTGCCCGTCCACGGCCAGGCTCTCTTTTTTGGTCAGGCCGCCCCGCACGTGATTCCCCAGCTTGCCCAGCATCGGGCGGCACTCCGGGGAGAGTGTCTCGGCCAGGTGGATCCGCAGGCAGGCCTGGCGCATCTTCTCCCGGGCCTGGTAGGCCAGTGCGGCCACCCCGTTCTCCGTGAGGTTCAGCAGGACGGCGATGTCGGCGAGCCTGCCCGACTCGACCTCGACGTGCCAGAGGACGAGCCGCCACCGCTCCGGCAGGGAAAGGAAGGCTCTGGCGGGCGGCGACTGCCTCAGATGGGCCAGCGCCGGGTCCACGAAAGGCACCTCCGGGTCGAGGGGCTCGATCTCCTCGCCCGGCTCCTGCCCGTCGCCCCTCTCGGACCGGTCGTGGATCGTATGTCGGAGCGCGGTGAGCAGGTAGACCCGGAACGCCTGCTCCGGGCCGCCGCCCCGCTCGATCACGTGATGGATCCCGGCGAACGTCTTCTCCACGACGTCCTCGACCTCGGCCTCGCCCGAGACGAGTTGCTGGGCCAGGGCCCAGGCCGCGGACACATGCCGCCGGTAGAGCCAGTAATAGGCCTCCGCATCCGCCTCACGGGTCGCGGCCAGCAGCTCGGCGTCGCCTTGAAGTGATTTCGCACTCATTGTGACCTCATCAATACCAAGAGTTACTCACCGCATGATTCCGCAGCCTCTGGCATGACTAAACCCCGATCGATTTTTTATCGGGGGGGCCAGGTGCGAACCGCGCGTCATGCGGACCGCCCTAACCTTGGTGCCATGAACGATCGCGAGAACCTGTTGGTCGAGATCAAGAGCAAGGGCGTCGTACACGGCAAGGTCGTGCTGTCCTCGGGCAAGGAGGCGGACTTCTATGTGGACCTGCGCCGGGTGACCCTCGACGGGCAGGCGGCGCCGCTGGTGGGCCGGGTCATGCTGGACCTCACCGAGGACCTCGACTACGACGCGGTCGGCGGGCTCACCCTGGGCGCCGACCCCGTGGCGACCGCCATGCTGCACGCGGCGGCGGCGCGAGGCAGGACGCTCGACGCGTTCGTGGTCCGCAAGGCGCAGAAGGCGCACGGCATGCAGCGCCGGATCGAGGGCCCGGACGTGGCGGGGCGACGGGTGCTCGCGGTGGAGGACACCTCCACGACCGGCGGATCCCCACTGACCGCGGTGGAGGCGCTCCGCGAGGCGGGCGCCGAGGTCGTGGCCGTGGCCACAATCGTGGACCGGGGGGCCGCCTCCGCGATCGCCGAGGCGGGCCTGCCGTACCGGACCGCCTACAACCTGAGCGACCTCGGCCTGGGCTGAACCAGAACGGCCTGCAACCTGAGCGACTTCGGTCCGGACCGAACCAGAACGGCCTGCAACCTGAGCGATCTCGGTCCGGACCGAACCAGGACCGCCTACGACCCGGACGACCTCGGCCCGAGCCGAACAAGACCGCCTACACCTCAGACGACCTCGGTCTGAGCCGAACAGGACCGCCTACGACCCGGACGACCTCGGCCTGTGCCCGCGGCGTCCGGAGAGAATGCTCACTGCTCTCGGGAAACGGTGAACTCCTGGCGCTCCCCGGGCTTGCCCGGGGGGCGGACGGTGCCGTTCACCCGGACGTGGACGGCGGTGGAGTCTGCCAGCACCACGTCGACCTTGGAGTCGAAGGACTGGACCTGCTCGTCCTTGACCAGTTCCCGGTTGAGCAGCACATCGCCTCCGACGACCTTGAGGAAGACCGCGGGACAGCGCTCCCGCGCGCACTGGATGAGAACCGTCGGGACCCGCCCCGAGGCGGAGGGCTTGGGGGCGGTGGTCGTGGGAGCGGCGGCCGGAGGCGAGGAGGTCGCGGGCGCGGGCAAGGCGGCCGACTCCGGCGGGGGGTCCAGCGCGCCGATCAACGAGAGAGCTCCGACCACGATCAGGGCGACGAGAGCCAGCACCGCCAGACCTGCGAGAACCAGTCGGGCGACACCCATCGGATCAGAACTGTGGCGTCCCACACTGTGGAGGTTAGCGGCTGGTGAGGTATCTCTCGACCGGCCGGGGACATCGGTTACGGCTGGATGTTTCGCCTTGTCGGAGCGGTGGGAGCACCGAGACGGTGCTTTCCTCCGGACTCGGGACCACCGGAACCGCCGCCCTTACGGCCCTTCACGAATTCCAGGACGATCGGGATGATCGAGAGGAGAATGATCACAAAAGCGCCCGGCAGAATGTATTTGTCGATGTCGGGCACCGCGGAGCCGACCACGCGGCCGAAAATCAGCATGCTGTCGGTCCAGAGAATCCCGCCGACGCAGTTCCACAGGAAGAACCTCTTGCGGTCCATGCCGAGCATTCCGGCGACCGGGTTGAGGAAGGTGCGCACGATCGGGATGAACCGGGCGAGCACCACGGCCTTGGCGGGGCCGAACTTCTGGAAGTAATACTCGGCCTTGTCGACGTGCTCCTGCCTGAAGAGCTTGGAGTCGGGCTTGTCGAACAGCCTGCGGCCGAACGTGGCGCCGAGGTGATGGCCCAGCTGGGCGCCGATGATGGCGCAGATCGGGGCCAGGACCAGCAACACGGGGAACGAGAGCGGTGTGAGCCCGGGAATGGCGGCGGCCGCCTCGACGGTGCTGAAGACCCCCGCGGCGACGAGCAGCGAGTCACCGGGCAGGAAGAATCCGAGCAGCAGCCCGGTCTCGGCGAAGATGATGCCGAGCACCCCGATGGTGGCGAACGGGCCCAGCAGGCCGAGCCACCACTTGGGGTCAAGGAGATTGTGCAGGAGGTCCATCGGCGTGAAGCCTATCTGCGACGGAGCCCCACCGCTGACAGATCGCATGGGCCGAAGTGGTTGCGAAGCTATCCGGCCGGGGCAGAACCCGGAATACTAGCGGACGGGCATTGTCCTAAGCCCCGCGCCAGCTGTTCACAGCCGTCTCCAGGGAGATGACACCGATGCCTATCGCGACTCCAGAGGTCTACGCCGAGATGCTCGATCGGGCCAAGGCGGGCGGGTTCGCCTATCCGGCGATCAACGTAACCTCGTCCCAGACCCTCAATGCCGCGCTCAGGGGCTTCGCCGAAGCTTCGAGCGACGGCATCATCCAGGTGTCCACCGGCGGCGCCGAATTCCTTTCGGGTACAACGATCAAGGATATGGTGACCGGTTCGGTGGCGCTGGCGGAATACGCCCGCGTCGTCGCGGCCAAATACCCCGTGACGGTCGCCCTGCACACCGACCACTGTCCCAAGGACAAGCTGGACGGTTTTGTACGGCCGCTGCTCGACATCTCGCTCGAGCGGGTCGCCAAGGGACAGGACCCCCTGTTCCAGTCGCACATGTGGGACGGCTCCGCCGTACCGCTGGACGAGAACCTGGAGATCGCCAAGGATCTCCTGGAGAAGGCCGCCCGCGCGAGGATCGTTCTCGAGGCGGAGATCGGCGTCGTCGGCGGCGAGGAGGACGGCGTCGTCGGCGAGATCAACGAGAAGCTCTACACCACCGCCGAGGACGCCCTGGCGACCGCCGAGGCCCTGGGCCTCGGCGAGCGAGGCCGCTACATGCTCGCCGCGACCTTCGGCAACGTGCACGGCGTCTACAAGCCGGGTCACGTCAAGCTCCGCCCGAGCGTGCTGAAGGACATCCAGGACGCGGTCGGCGCCAAGTACGGCAAGGAGAAGCCCTTCGACCTGGTCTTCCACGGCGGCTCCGGCTCGCTGCTGGAGGAGATCCAGGAGGCCATCTCCTACGGCGTCGTGAAGATGAACATCGACACCGACACGCAGTACGCCTTCACCCGCCCGATCGCCGATCACATGTTCAGAAACTACGACGGCGTGCTCAAGGTCGACGGTGACGTCGGCAACAAGAAGGCCTACGACCCCCGGTCCTACGGCAAGGCCGCCGAGACCGCGATGGCGGCCCGCATCGTCGAGGCCTGCCAGCACCTGAAGTCCGCGGGCACCAAGCTCGCCTGACGGGCGAACGACGGAGAAACGGATCCCGGATCGGCCCCCGGAGAGAAATCTCCGGGGGCCGATCTTGGCCTGACGTGCCTTCACCGGGTAGGACTGTCGTCATGGAATCGCACGAGAACCTCCTCGCCGGCCCGCCACCCACCCTGCTCCCCGACCTGTCCGAGGCCCGGGAGGCCCTGGAGGCCGGCGCCCAAGCATCTGACGTCGCCGCGCGCTTCCCCACCTATCCGGCCGCGTGGGCAGCGCTCGCGGACGAGTACTTCGCAGCCGGACACGCCGTGACGTCATACGCCTTCGCCCGCACCGGCTACCACCGCGGCCTGGACCAGCTCCGCAGATCGGGCTGGAAGGGCCACGGCCCGATCCCCTGGAGTCACGCCCCCAACCGCGGTTTCCTGCGGTGCCTGCACGCGCTGGCCCGCGCCGCCCAGAGCATAGGGGAGAAGGACGAGGCCGAACGCTGCTTCCAGTTCCTGAAGGATTCCAGCGCCGAGGCGTCCAAGGAACTGACCGGCCGCTGAATCCCCGGCGATCTCGGCGATCTCCGAGGCCGTCGGGGTCTCCGGGATCGCCGGGATCATTAAGCCTCCGAGGCCGCCGAGATCGCCAAAAACATCAAGGGCGTCGAAGTCGCCGAGGTCAAGAGATCTCCCACCCTTGGACGGGAGATGCCCATTTCGGACGTCGTCGGGTATTCTCGCTACGCAAGAGCCCCTGTCGCGATTGCGCCAGGGGTTTTCGTTTTTGTGGTGGGAGATTCACGATGCCGGCTGTCGTTCTCTTTGGTGCCCAGTGGGGCGATGAGGGCAAGGGTAAGGCGACCGACCTGCTCGGCGACCAGGTCGACTACGTCGTCAGATACCAGGGAGGAAACAACGCGGGTCACACGGTCGTGATCGGCGACCAGAAGTACGCGCTGCATCTGCTGCCGACGGGAGTGCTCTCCCCGAACGTCGTCCCGGTCATCGGCAACGGCGTCGTCATCGATCCGAGCGTGCTGCTGAGCGAGATCGACGGGCTGGCGGCCCGGGGGGTCTCCGCCGAGCGGCTGCTGATCTCCGCCAACGCGCATCTGATCATGCCCCACCACAGGGCCATCGACAAGGTCACCGAGCGCTACCTCGGCAAGGCCAAGATCGGCACCACCGGCCGGGGCATCGGCCCCGCCTACGGCGACAAGATCTACCGGATGGGCGTGCGGGTCCAGGACCTGCTCGACCCGGGCATCCTGCAGCAGAAGATCGAGGTCGCGCTCAACGAGAAGAACCAGATCCTCACCAAGATCTACAACCGCCGGGCGATCGACGCGGGCAAGGTCCTGGATGAGTATCTCGGCTACGCCGAGCGCCTCAAGCCGCACATCGCGGACACCTCGCTGGTCCTGAACAAGGCCCTCGACTCCGACAAGGTCGTGCTGCTGGAGGGCGGCCAGGGCAACCTGCTCGACATCGACCACGGCACCTACCCGTTCGTCACCTCCTCCTCCCCGACGAGCGGCGGCGCCTGCGCGGGCTCCGGCATCCCGCCGACGCGGCTCACCCGGGTGATCGGCATCATCAAGGCCTACACCACCCGCGTCGGCTCCGGCCCGTTCCCGACCGAGCTCGACGACGAGATGGGCGAGTGGCTGCGCACCACCGGCGGCGAGTACGGCGTGACCACCGGCCGCAACCGCCGCTGCGGCTGGTTCGACGCGGTGATCGCCCGCTACGCCACCCGGATCAACGGCGTCACCGACTTCTTCCTCACCAAGCTGGACGTGCTGTCCGGCCTGGAGACGATTCCCGTCTGCGTGGCCTACGAGGTGGACGGCGTCCGCTACGACGAGATCCCGATGACCCAGACCGACTTCCACCACGCCAAGCCGGTGTACGAGGAGTTCCCCGGCTGGCAGGAGGACATCACCGGCGCCAGGAGCTTCGAGGATCTGCCCGCCAACGCGCAGTCCTACGTGAAGGCCCTGGAGAAGATGAGCGGCGCCCGCATCTCCGCCATCGGCGTCGGTCCCGGCCGCACCGAGACTCTCCAGATCAACCCATTGATCTAGTTTTCTCCCGCTACGGCTCGCACCTGGGAAGTCCGGACGCGAGCCGTAGCGGGAGAACGGCGCATGAGGTCGATAAGGTCCCTCTGTGCATGCCGAGATTCATGGCCATCGCGGAGCCCGCGGACTCCGTCCCGAGAACACGCTGCCCGGTTTCGCCCACGCTCTGGAGCTGGGTGTCGACGCGCTGGAATTTGATGTCGCGTTGACGGCCGACCGGCGGCTGGTGCTCACACACGACCTCACCGTGTCCTCGATCACCAGTGCCGACGTCCGTCCGGCGTTCCGGGGTGACCCGCTCTTCCCCTACGTGGGCCGGCCCATCGGCGAGCTCACCCTGGCACAACTGCGCACGCTTGAGGTCGGGGTACGGCTGCCGCGCCAGGAGAACGACCGTTTCGCCCCCACCCAGGTGCCGGTGCCGAACACGCGGATGCCGACCCTGGGAGCCGTCCTGGGTCTGGCGGACGCCTACTGCGCCCGCGACGTGCGGATGCACGTGGAGCTCAAGTCCGACCCGACGAGGCCGGAGCTCAGCGCCGACCCCCGCGAGCTGACCGAACTGGTACTCGCCGAGCTCGACCGGCACCACAGACTCGACCGGGCGGCGATCCTCAGCTTCGACTGGCGCATCCTGGAGATCGCCCGCTCCCTGGCCCCGGCGACCCGGCGATACGCGCTGATCGAGCGGGCCACCATGGACAGCGTCTGGCTCAACGGCCTGCGGCTCGACGACTTCGACGGTGACATCCCGGCCGCCGCGGCGGCCGCCGGGGGCACCACGGTCTCCCCCGAGCACGTGATGGTGGACGAGGAGTTCGCCCGCCGGGCCGAGAAGATCGATCTGCCGATGGCCGTGTGGACCGTCAACGAGCCCGGCCGGGCCGCCGAGCTGCTCGACCTCGGGGCCGCCGCGATCGTCACCGACTATCCCGACCGGATGCGTGCCCTGTGGGCCGACCGGGGCATGTCCACACCCGCGCCGATCACCCCCATGCGCGGCACGGGCACCTGACCCCCCCTCCGGCGCGAACGCCCGGATCCGACTCCTCCTCGCGCCGGGCACGGGGAGGCCAGAGCCGATCGGGGGCGGGAGTTCGACGCACCGGGCACCGGGTCCGCGCTTCGAGGTCCCGCCCGGCGACGGGGTTCCACGCGCCGTCGCCTCCGCCCCCGGCGGCACGCAGGGGGCGGATCCGGCGCGGACGTCACATCCAGCCGTTGCGGCGGAACCCCCGGTAGAGCAGCGAGCAGGCGATCACCATCACGCCGATCACGACGGGATAGCCGAAAACGGATTTGATCTCGGGCATGTGCTCGAAGTTCATGCCGTAGATGCCGGCGATCATCGTGGGGACGGCCATGATGGCGACCCACGAGGAGATCTTCCGCATGTCCTCGTTGGCGAGCGCGTTCGAACGGGCGAGCGCCGCCTGCAGTATGGAGTTGCAGAGCTCGTTGGACGACTCGACCTGCTCGCAGACGCGGGCCAGGTGGTCGACGACGTCGCGGAAGTACTCGCGCATCTCGGAGGGGATCATCCGGCGCTGGGCCAGCGTGGACAACGGCGCCTGGAGCGGCGTGACGGACCGCTTCATATCGATCATCTCGCGCTTGAGGTTGTAGATCCGGCCGATGTCACGGGCGCTGACGTCGGCGAAGACCATGGCCTCGACGTCCTCCAGCTCCGTCTGCATCAGGTCGGCCACGCCGAGGTACCGGTCCACGACGTGGTCGGCGATCGCGTGCAGCACGCCGGTCGGGCCGCGGTTGAGGAGCTTGGGCTTGTCCTCCAGGCGCTCGCGCACATCCGCCAGCGGGCAGTACCTGCCGTGCCGTACGGTCACCACGAAGTCGGGGCCGACGAACACCATGATCTCGCCGGTGCCAATGATCTCGCTGGTCGCGGTCAGCACGTCGTGGTCGAGGTAGGCCACGGTCTTCAGGACCACGAACAGCGAGTCGTCGTAGCGCTCGACCTTGGGCCGCTGATGAGCCTTGACGGCGTCCTCGACGGCGAGCGGGTGCAGGGCGAAGACCTCCGCCAGCCACTCGACCTCGGGGGCGTCGGGTTCATGGAGACCGACCCAGACGAAGGCGTTGCCCTTCTCGCCGCCCTTCTCTCCGGGGTTCTTCTCGTTGGCGCTCTGCACGGCCGCGTTGTGCGCGCGGACGAGGTCGAGGGCGTCGGGGATGCCCAGCGCCTCGATCCTCTTGCCACCGATGTAGGCGGCGTACTCGACGAGTGAGTCACTCGGAGGAACGCATGTGCCGGTCATCCGGTCACGGAGGACCGTGGGGGTACGTGGGGCACGGATCACACCTGCGTGCTTGATACGGGGAAAAAGAAGCGAGGAGCGCATGGCGAGCCTTTCCTGCCCAACCCGGCAGAATCCGCACGCGACGCTATGTCACCTCGGTTCGAAGTGGGAATGCGTGCGGAGCCGGTCGGGCGCCGAAGTGGAGTGGTCGAGAGTGCGCACAGCAGGCGTGCGCGAGCACGTACTGCTGGGATCGCCAGAGGACATCCCGAACCACCTCCAATCAGCAGGAGACACGCAAAGCAGCCCAAATCTAACACGGATCTGGGGTACCTCTCAGACTACCCTCAGCCGCAAGCATCGATCATGCATAAGCTGACAAAATTCACCCACTATCACCGTCTAGCGATGGAACTTTCCAGGCTTACCCGTATAGGGAATTACTTCTCCGCTTACGGGACTATCGAGACACGACCGGTCGCGACCGTCGGAAGGCGACCGGCGTCCCGGCCCTCCGCGCCGGCTCCCACCGGGGGCGAGTGCCCCCGCGGTCGCGAATGGGCCTTCGGCGGAACGCACCCGGAGGCCGGCCCTCGCGTTCACCGCTCCGGGCGCCCGCGACGAGTTCTCCGTCCACAGCCTGTGGACAGGGAACGGGACGGGGCGCGGGCGGGCCGCGGACGGCGGCCCCGAGACCGATAGGCTCTGTCACGTGCGCGTTCTTGTGATTGGATCCGGCGGGCGTGAACACGCCCTGTGCCGGTCTCTGACGGCAGACCCCCAGGTCACCGAAGTCCACTGTGCTCCAGGAAACGCAGGTATCGCGCAGATCGCGACCCTGCATCCGGTGACCCCCACCGACCCTGCGGCGGTCGCGGAGCTGGCCCGGAGACTCGGGGCGGACCTGGTCGTGGTCGGTCCCGAGGCACCCCTCGTCGCCGGGGTCGCCGACGCGGTCAGGCAGGCGGGCATCCCCTGCTTCGGACCGTCCGGGCAGGCCGCCGAGATCGAGGGCTCCAAGGCCTTCGCCAAGGACGTCATGGCGGCGGCGGGCGTGCCCACCGCACGATCGCGCACATGCGTCACGCCGCAGGAGGCCGCCGCCGCCCTGGACGAGTTCGGCGCGCCGTACGTGGTCAAGGAGGACGGCCTCGCGGCGGGCAAGGGCGTGGTGGTCACCCACGACCGCGACGAGGCGCTGCGGCACGCCGCCGCCTGCGGCCGGGTCGTCGTCGAGGAGTTCCTCGACGGCCCGGAGGTGTCGCTGTTCGCGCTCTGCGACGGCTCCACCGCCGTGCCGCTCCAGCTCGCCCAGGACCACAAGCGCGCCTACGACGGCGACCGGGGCCCCAACACCGGCGGGATGGGCGCCTACACGCCGCTGCCGTGGGCCCCCGACGGCCTCACCGAACAGGTGATGGCCGAGACCGTCTTCCCGACCGTGGCCGAGCTCGCCGGGCGCGGCATGCCGTACACGGGAGTGCTCTACGTGGGGCTGGCCCTCACGTCCAAGGGCCCGAAGGTGATCGAGTTCAACGCCAGGTTCGGCGACCCGGAGACGCAGGTCGTGCTCGACCGGCTGCGGACGCCGCTGGCGGGCCTGCTGCTCGCCTGCGCGAACGGGACGCTCGAAGGGTTCGGCCCCCTGTCCTACCGCGACGGCGCCGCGGTGGCCGTGGTGATCGCGGCGGAGAACTACCCGGCCGACCCCGTAAGGGGCGACGTCGTCGAAGGACTCGCGGACCTCGTCGAGAACTCCTACGTGCTCCACGCGGGGACCGCGTTCGACGGCGACCGGATCGTCTCCGACGGCGGGCGGGTGCTCAACGTGATCGGCACAGGCCAGGACGTGGCCACGGCACGCGCGGTAGCCTACGAGGCGGTCGACCGCATCCGGTTGCGCGGCTCGCACCACCGCACCGACATCGCAGGACACAGCATCTGATCGGCATGTCCCGACGCGCCGGGGGCAGCCTTCCGCCCGCCCCCGGCCGCTCCGCCCCCACGGAGGAACGATGTCGCTCGACCCCGCAGTCCCCGAACGGATCGGCGACACCGGCGTGCTGCGCTGGCCGGGCACCTGGCGGGTGTACGTCGCCACCCGCAGCGAGGAGATCAAGGCCGACACCGAACGCGCCCTGACCCTGCGCGAGGAGGCGGGCCAGCTCCTGTCCGTGGGTGAGGGCATCGGCACGCACCTGGCCCGCGCGGAGTCCTACGCGCGCGGCAGGCACGGCGTACGGCGCTGGCTGACCGGCCACGCCATCGAGGGCGCCTGGTCGAACGTCAACAGCGCGACCGTGATGCTGTACGGCGTGCTGCCGACGGCCGAGCTGTGCGGGCGGGGCCCCGAGGTGTCGGCGATCGGCCGCGCCTACCTGCCGGGCGACGACCCCCGGCTGGTCCACCTCCAGAACAGGATCGCCGCCGGGGATCTGCAGGAGCAGGACAGGCCGCTGATGCAGTCGGTACTGCGGGCCGCCTACACCGCGCAGGCGATGGAGACCGGCAGGGTCCGCAACTTCCGCAACCTGCTGCTCGGCTGGGTGGTCATGCTGGCCCTGATCGTGCTGGGTGTGGTGGTCGTCGGCGCGGTCTGGCCCGACGCCATCCCCATGTGCGGCAACCAGTCGGTGATCAGGACGCAGGGGCTGATGCCCGCGCAGATCTGCCCGACGGGCGGCCTGGCGCCCAGCGGCGGCGACGTCCCGCTCGTCGCCCTGATCGGCATGCTGGGCGCGGCGCTGGCCACCGCCGCCTCGATCTCGACCCGCTCGGAGCTGTCCACCCGCTACTCGCTGGCGGTGGCCCAGAACCTGCTCAAGGCGCCCGCCGGAGTGGCCACCGCCGTGCTCGGCCTGCTGATCCTGAACTCGGGTTTCGTCCCCGGTTTCTCCGGGCTCGGCTCGCAACCGGCGATCCTGGTCTGGGCCATGGCGTTCGGGTACGGCCAGCAGGTCGTCACCCGCTTCGTCGACCAGCGAGCCGACTCCCTTCTGGTCGCCGCCTCACCGCTCACCCCTGCTTCGAACTTCCGGACCAGATAAGGCCAGGTCGAAGCGGTTATCCCCCGGCTTTTCATTGATCGGGAAAAGGCGATGGGGATCGCCTCGCACATCGGCGAGGAACGTATAAGCCGTCCCGGCCGAGAAGATTCACCGCCTCCGGCGGATCGGCACCGGCAGGGCTCCCGTATGGGAAGATCGTTGAGCGGGAGCACAACCGCGACCCGGAAACCCACCACCGGCAGACTAGTCATCCGCCTGAGGGGTAGTTCCCGCACGAAGTGGCCGGTTCAGGCGTATCCAACGGCTACTGTTGGCCGATAAACCTCGGCTGCCGCCTCTTGCCACACGAATCACCTAAAACCCACTTGCAAGGAGCATGACGCATGGTCCGTTACCGCGTGCGCGGTGGCAACCCACTTCGTGGAACCGCCTTCATCCAGGGTGCCAAAAACGCCGTCCTGCCCATGATCGGTGCGGCATTGCTGGCGGCCAAGGGCCGTACGGTCCTGCGCAACGTTCCCATCATCGAGGACGTGCGCCGCGCGGTCGAGCTGGCCGAGACGATCGGCGCCAAGGTCGAGCTCCACGAGGCCGAGCGCACGCTGGTGATCGATGCCTCGACGTTGAAGAGCCCGGTGCTGCCCGCGGAGATCGCCCGCCGCTTCCGTGGATCCGTGCTGTTCGTGCCCGCGCTGCTGCACCGCCTCGGTGAGGCGATCATCGAGGGCGTCGGCGGCTGCAACCTGGGCAGCCGCAACCTGGACTTCCACTACCTGGGCTACAAGCGCCTGGGCGCGATCGTGGACGAGGGCGACTCCGTCATCCACGTCAAGTCCTCCGGCCTGACGGGCGCCAACCTGTATCTGGACACCCCCTCGCACACCGGCACCGAGAACCTGATCATGGCCGCCGCCCTCGGGCGGGGCACCACCGTGATCGAGAACGCGGCGCTGGAGCCCGAGGTCCTCGACGTGATCGACATGTTGAGCCGGATGGGCGCGAAGATCAGCGGCGGCGGCACCGGTTTCATCACCGTGGAGGGCGTGGAGGAGCTCCAGGCCGTCGAGCACACCGTGATGCCCGACCGCCTCGACGCGGGCGTGTTCGCCATGGCCGCGGCCATCACCGGCGGCGAGGTCAACCTGGTCGGCGCCAACCTGGAGCACCTCGGCGTGGTCCGCTACAAGCTGGAGCAGATGGGGGTGGACTTCGCCGACCACGGCGCGGTGCTCCACGTCCGCCGGGATCGCCCGCTGCGCCCGATCAACGTCATCACCGACACCTATCCCGGCTTCGCCACCGACCTGCAGTCGCCCATCATGACGGTCGCCTGTCTCGCCGACGGTGCCAGCTACATTCACGAGCGCATTTTCGACGGCCGGTTCGCACTGGCCTCCGAACTGAACAAAATGGGCGCCGACATCGAGGTGAAGGAGAACAGCGCGGTCGTCCGCGGAGCGACTCCGCTAACCGGCACCGAGGTGACCGCGCACGACCTCCGTTCAGGAATCGCCCTCGTACTCGCCGGCCTCGCCGCCGAAGGGGAGACCGTGATCGAATCGGGATATCTCATCGACCGCGGTCACTCATATCTCGCCGAGCGTATGCAGGCCCTCGGGGCGGATGTCCGCCGAGAGATTTCAGCATCATAATCAGCGGGTTTGAGACGCTCAAAAACGGCGCTGACCTGTGTAAATAGCGCCAGTCATGGGTTTAGCCCGGAAGGCCCTTCCGGAATTGGACACAAAACGGGCGTGACATTACGGCCCCCGCAAGCGATCGTTCCAAAAGAGAGCCGAAAACAAACGGACGGCATGATGGGACGAACATTGGTCGAGCGGGCCGAAGAAGCGCCACGAGTGTCACGCCCGGGTGCCATGACACCGGACCTCACTATCGGTGTGGTGGGCCCCCATGACCTCGTCGAGCGGGTGATGTTGATGGGGCACGCGGCAGCCCCCTTGCCCTGCCGCCTGGTGGCGGCGGCCTACCGGGACGAGCAGGAAGCCGCCGACAAGGTCACCCGACTGGGTGCCGGGGTGGACGCATGTCTGTTCGCCAGCCCGGTCCCCTACGATCTGGCCCGGCGGTCGGGGGTGCTGACGATGCCCGCGACGTATGTCCAGCTCGGCGGTGCCGCGTTGATCGCCGCACTGGCCAGGGCCGCGCTGGACGAACGAATAGATCCGCGCAGGGTCAGCATCGATGTCCTGAACCGGGGCGACGTCGAGGAGGCCTACAGCGACCTGAGCCTCCCCTTCGGGGATGTGCACAGCCGTGACGAGCCGGGCGCCACCGGCACGATCGCGGCCTTCCACGAACGTCTCGCCCGCCAGGGCGGCACCAGCGGGGCGCTCACCTGCCTGCCGGCGGTCGCCGACCGTCTTCAGACGGCCGGCATCCCGGTGATCAGGATCCGCCCGACCTCCGCCGCGGTCCGTACGGCACTGCACACGGCCGCCCTGCTCGGTGCGCATCACCGGCTGGAGGAGTCGCAACTCACGGTGGTCCTGGTCGAGGTGCCCACACTCCGCGAGCCGATCCGCCGGGCCGCGCCGCGCTACTGGCGCGACGAGCTCCGGCTGTCCCTGCACCGGCTGCTGGTGCAGGAGGCCAACCGGATCAACGCGTCGGTCACCACGGTCGACGACCACAGTTACATGGTCACCGCGACCCGCGGCTCGGTGGCCGCGGCCACCGAGGGCTTCCGGGTGCTGCCGTTCGCCGCGCGGGTGCGAGACGAGCTGGGCCTGGCGGTCGAGGTGGGCGTCGGCATGGGCCGTACCACCCACGACGCCGAGTCCCACGCCCGTGCCGCACTGGCGCGCACCCAGGCGGGCAAACAGGCCCAGGGCTTCGCGGTGGACCGCGAGGGCCGGGCGCTGATCCCCGCCCCCAGGATGGCTCCGCAGAACACGGGCCCGCTGAAGCCCAAGGGCGTGGAGGTGCTGGCCAGACTGGCGGCCAAGCTGGAGGGCGGAGACACGGTGGTGGACGCGGAGGGCGCGGGCAAGATGCTCGGCGTCACCCCGCGTACGGCCCGGCGGCTGCTGCGCACGTTGGTCGACGAGGGACTCGCGTGGCCGCTTCCGCCGAACCGCACCCCCCAGCCCGGGCGCCCCCGCCAGCTCTACCGCCTGATCGTGGAGAAGCTCGGCACCCGCTGACACCCGCACGACCGTCTGCCCTGATCTGGAGGTCTCCGCCTCGACCGTACGGCGGAACCTCTCAGATCACGGTAGACCCCGGGCAGGGCCTGCCGCCTCACCGTCGGCCTCGCGGGGGACCTCCCGGACCTCCGGCCGATCTCATGCGGGATTTCTCGCCGTCGACCTCGCGAGGGCCCTCCCGCCCCCGGCCGATCTCGCGCGGGGTTGCTCGCCGTCGACCTCGCGAGGGATCTCTCTGCCCCCCGGCGATCTCGGGCGGGGCCCTTTGGACCATCGGCGAATCTCGCGCGGAGTCTCAACGCCTGAACCCCGCGAGCGAATTGTCTCGTTCGGGGTCTATTGTCATGCGCTATGGGCCATAACACTCCTGACAGCCGCAAGACGCTCCTCATATGGGGAGCGCTCGCGATCGTATACGTGGTGTGGGGCTCCACCTACCTTGCAATCAAGATCGTCGTCGAGACACTTCCCCCGCTGCTCAGCGGCGCCATGCGCTTCATCACGGCCGCGCTGATCCTCGGTACCGTCGTGTTCCTGTTCCGCCACCGGCAGGCCTTTCGGATGAGCTGGAAGGAACTCGGCGGAGCGGCGCTGGTCGGGTTGTTGCTGTTGACCGGCGGCAACGGCATGGTCGCGGTGGCCGAGCAGCACATCTCCAGCGGGCTGGCGGCGCTGCTGGTCGCCTCGGTGCCGCTCTGGCTGGTGATCCTCAGGGTTGTCAGCAGGGACAGGCCCCAGGCGATGACCCTGGCCGGGGTGCTCATCGGGTTCGGCGGGGTGGCGGTGCTGTCACTGACGGGTGGAGGCAGCTCGGCGGACGGCGTGGGCATCGCGATCATCCTGCTGGCGTCGCTGTCGTGGTCGCTCGGCTCGTTCCTGTCCGCCCGGATCCCGATGCCCGCCGACCCCTTCGCCGCGAGCGCGATCGAGATGGCCGCTGGCGGCGTCGGGCTGGTGCTGACCGCCATGGTCGTGGGCGAGCGTCTCGACCTCACCGCCGTCTCGGGACGATCCTGGCTCGCCCTGGGCTACCTGGTCCTGATGGGCTCGCTGGTCGCCTTCACCGCCTACGTCTGGCTGCTGGGCAACGCCCCCATCTCCCTGGTGTCCACCTACGCCTACGTCAACCCGGTCGTGGCGGTCGTCCTCGGCGCGCTCATCCTGAGCGAACCCGTCACGACCTCGATGATCGCCGCCGGTGTGGTGATCGTCCTCGGCGTCGCCCTGGTGGTGTCCACCGAGCGGCGCAGAAAGGCGGAGAACGTGGCGGCGGAGCTGGAGTCCGCGCCCGTGTAGAGCACGTGGCCGGCGGTGCGGGGGGCGGCTCCCCCGCACCGATCCGGCGGAAGGCTGATTGCGGTCGCGGGCCAGGGCGGTCTTCGGTACCGCCGTTCAGGCGTTCCTGAAGGCCTCGGCGGCGGCCAGGAAGGCGTCGTTGGCCTCGGGGGTGCCGATGGTGATCCGGGCGCCCTCCCCCGCGAAGGGACGCACCGCGAGCCCCTGAACCGCGCAGGACCCGGCGAAGTCCATCGTGCGCTCGCCCAGGCGGAGCCAGACGAAGTTGGCCTCGGTGACGGGCACCGTCCAGCCCTGGGAGATCAGGGCCTCGCGGACCCGGCCGCGCTCCTTGACCACGGCGTCCACCCGCTCCAGCAGCTCGTCCTCGGCCGCCAGGGAGGCGATCGCGGCGACCTGGGCCAGGTGGTTGACCGCGAAGGGCACCGTCGTCTTGCGCACGGCGGACGCCACCGGCTCATCGGCGATCAGATAGCCCACCCGGAGCCCGGCCAGGCCGTACGCCTTGGAGAACGTCCGCAGCACGGCCACGTTCGGCCGCTCGCGGTAGACGGTGAGCCCGTCGGTGACGTCGGCGTCCCTGACGTACTCCCGGTAGGCCTCGTCGAGCACGACGAGCACGTCCTCGGGGACCCTGTTCAGGAAGGCCTCCAGCTCGGCCGCGTGGACGACCGTGCCGGTGGGGTTGTTCGGGTTGCAGACGAAGACCATGCGCGTCCGCGGGGTGATCGCGTCGGCCATGGCCTCCAGGTGGTGCGTCTCACCCAGCAGAGGGACCCGTACCGAGGTCACCCCGGACAGGTCGGCCATGAGGGGGTACGCCTCGAACGACCGCCAGGCGTAGACCACCTCGGCGCCCGGCTCTCCAACGGTCTCCAGGAGCTGCTGCAGCAGCGTCACCGACCCCGCGCCGGGCGCGACGTGCTCGGGCGGCACGCCGTACTTCTCGGCGATCGTGTTGGTCAGTTCCGTGGCCGCGGGATCGGGGTAGAGATGCATCTCGGACGCCGCCTTCGAAACCGCCTCGACCACGGAGGGCAACGGTCCGTAGGGGGATTCGTTCGAAGACAGCTTGTAGGACCGACCGTCGGCGGACACCGCGGTCTTGCCCGCCTTGTAGGCGGGCACCGTGTCCAGAATCGCGCGGAAACGAGGCATGCTCTTACTTTAGAAGGACCGGGCGGATGGGGCATCATCGGTGTGACACTGGAGGTGAGAGGCATGCCCGACCGGGAGGACGAGATGAGCATCGCACCCTTGGCCGAAGCCGAGCCCATTCCCGACTGGGCGATTCCTCCCAAAGAGGGCTTCACCGCCGATGACCTCGATCGGCTTCCCGGGATCCCCCCTCACACCGAACTGATCGATGGCACGCTCGTGTTCGTGAGTCCTCAGACCCGCTTTCACGGTCTCGTGATTTTCCTCCTTCGCAGAGAGCTTGATCTGACGGCACCTGCTCATCTTCGAGTGGAACAGGAGATGACTGTAAAGCTGGGACGACGGCAGCGGCCGGAGCCGGACCTGGTGCTCCTTCACGCACACGCGTCATCCGATCTCATGCGGACCTTCTACGAGGCGTCAGATGTGCTGCTCGCCGTCGAAGTCGTCTCCGAGGAGTCCGAAGAACGCGATCGTAACCGCAAGCCTCAGTTGTATGCCGAGGCTGGAATCCCCCACTTCTGGCGGATCGAGAACGTTGAGAACCGCCCCAGCGTCTACGTCTACGAACTGAACCCGGTGACCAAGGCATACGCGCTCACCGGCATCCATCAGGATCGATTGAAGCTCAGCCTTCCCTATGACATCGACATCGACCTGACGGAGATCGGTAAGCCTCGATCCCTGCCTGGCCAGTAGCCGGACAGGTGACCGGCGGGATGGCCCGCACCGGTGAAGGTGTCCTCATCGCCGTCCCGGCTACTCCCTGAGCAAGCGGAGCGGCCGGGGAGTGGCACGGTGTGACGGCCTCCGCGCGCAGCACGGATTGGGCAAGGTCCCGCTCGACTACCCCTTGAGCGAGCGGAGCATCGGCGGATGGAGCAGCACCGCCGGGCCCCGGCGGTAGAGCTTGGCGGGGCGTCCGCCGTCGCGGGCGGTGATGCCTCCGGTGGGCACCAGGAAGCCCTCCGCCTTGGTGACCTTGCGGTGGAAGTTGCGCGGGTCCAGGGAGCGGCCCCAGACGATCTCGTAGACCCGGCGCAGATCGGCGACGGTGAACTCCGGAGGGCAGAAGGCCGCGCCCAGCGGGGTGTACTCAAGCTTGGCGCGGGCGCGCTCGATCCCGTCGAGCACGATGCGCCGGTGGTCGAAGGCCATCTCCTGGAGGGACGAGACCGGCTGCCAGCTCATGTGCGCCTCGGTGGAGGCCGGCAGATCGGGGGCGAGGCCGAGATAGGCGACGCTCAGGACGCGCTGGCGCGGATCCCGGTCGGGATAGCCGTAGGTCTGGAGCTGTTCCAGATGGACGGCGGCGCCGGGCAGGCCCGCTCGTTCGGCGAGGACCCGGGCCGCGGCGGCCGGCAGGTCCTCGTCGAGCTGGATGAAGCCGCCTGACAGGGCCCAGCGTCCCTCGTAGGGCGGTTTGTTCCGTTGCCAGACGAGGGCGCTCAGCGCCTGGCACCGCACCGTGAGGACGACCAGATCCACGCTGACGGGAACGCGCGGAACCATGTCAGGCACGTTACACCGATCAGGCGCCCGCCCGGACGTGTAACGTCTCGGCGGCGGCCCGCCCATCGGCCGTCGCGACCGAGACCTTGATCCACGCCCCCGCCAGCACCTGTGACCAGTCGAGTGGGATCCACGCCGTCTCCATCCGGACGGGCAGGTCGGGCAGCGGCTCCGTCAGGTTCACCCCGGCCACCTCGACGACCTTCGGGCTGTCCTGCCCGTCCCAGGTGAGCGTCACCTTGGAGCCCATGAGCAGGTTGTATCCCCGGATCTCCAGGCCGTCCTGGATGTCACGCCCCTTGCGGACCGCGTCGACCGCGATGGGCCGGTCCCAGTCGCGGGCGATCTCCTCGGAGAGGGACGGGGATCCGCAGGTGAAGAAGTCGCTCCACATGTAGGAGACGACCTTGGAGACATACCGCCCGACCTGGGCGATGGCCGTGTCGAGCCGTTCCTTGTCGGTGCGCCCCCTGGTGCCGGCCCTCTCCTCACAGAAGTCCTCGTCGGACGGCTCGAAGGCCTCCACGTTGGCCCAGAGCTGCACGTTGTAGCCCTGCTCGACCATCTTGGTCCGCGCCTCGGCCATCGCCCGGTAGTAGTCGCGGGTCGAGCCGTAATACGCGGTGCCGTTGGTCGCCTCCCCCACGACCGGGCGCAGCCGCTCGTCCACGTTCTCCTCGCGCTGGTCCGGCCAGAAGAGCCCGACCTTGCCGGTGCCCCGGCTGTCCTGCGGCGCGATGATCCCGACCCCGGTCCTGGCCAGGGCCTCGAAGCCCTTGGCGACCTGCTGGGGCGTGGCGCTGAACGACAGCCGCTTGCGCGCGTCGAGGTAGGGACTGACCAGGATCGGCTTGCCGGGCATCTCCTGATCCACGATCTCGTGCTGCGAGGCGTAGACCTTGAGCGTCGGGTTGTCCTCCTCCCCGCCGTCGCCGTCGTACGTCATGTCGCGCATCTGCAGCTCGAACGGCTGGTAGAAGCCCGCCAGCGAGGTCCGGTTCTGGAACCGGGCCCCGTAGTCCTGCATGATCCGCCGGGTGAGCGTGGTGAGGGTGTCGATGCCCTCCTTGGACGCCCGCGTCTCCTGGGCCGGATCGCGCGGCGACAGCGGCAGCGCCGGGTAGACCTTCACCCCGAACCTGTCGCCGAGATCCAGCAGCTCGGTGAGGCTGTCCTGCTCCGCACCCGCGATCAGGATCACGTGGTAGCCGCGGCCCACGTTCCTGATGTTCTCGCAGCTCGGGTCGTCGGTACCGTCGTCGGGCGCGACGATCCGGTAGAAGACGGTCTTTCCTACGGAGATCTTCTTCTCGAACTCGGGACAGCGGAACAGGTCCGGGCCGAACGCCTCGTCGGTCCGGTACACGAAGGTCGAGGTCACCTCGTTGCCCGGGTTGGCCGCCTTGAGCTCCTGCTCCGCCGCCTTCACGCACGGCAGCCCGTTCTCCTCGCAGGGCTTGTAGCGGGGGTCGAGGTTCCCGTCCTTGTCGAGGATCCAGCCGTCCCCGTCGACGCCCCGGTCCTGCAGACCCCACCCGATCCGGATGACGGTGTCGCCGCCCACCTTGTGGATCGCGTCGAACTGCCGTCGCCAGGTGCAGTGGTCGACGGTCGGGATGAGCCAGTAACCGGTCAGCGCGTACGGGGAGGGCATGGCCGTGTCGAACGTTCCACACGGATCGGTGAACTCGTCCGCGGCCGGAGTCGGGGTGGAGGAGGTCGACGAGGGGGCGGAGGAGGACGCGATCGACGCGCTGTCACCCGTCGGAGAGATCACATCGATGGGGGCGACCAGCACGATCGCTGCCACCACGGCGATGATCGCCACGCCTAGGAAAGCGATGAGCCAGCGCACGATCAGGACACTACCGTTCTTGCGATCAGGCGGACATAAGCTGCTTCGCCGTACGAAGGTTCAGCTCTTGACGCCTGCCCACGCCTCAAGCTGGGCGACGAAACGGCGGGCGGAGTTGGGCCAGTGGTGGTTGGCACGGGCCGCCGCATACCCTCGCGCTCCCCGGGCGTGCCGCTCCCGGACGTCGTCCCGCAGCCAGAGCACGGCCTGGGCGACGGCCTTGGGGTCCTGCCAGGGGACGACCATCCCGCTGTCGTAGCGTTCGACGAGCTCGACCGCGCGGGGCGAGGGAGTGGTGATCACGGGAATGCCGTGGGCCATGTACTCCACGATCTTCGTGGGCATGGAGTGCCGGTAGTTGGGCTCGTCGCGCAGGAGGGAGAGCCCGGCCAGCGCGCCGTCGAGCCGCTTGAGCGCCTCGTCGTTCGGCATGAAGTCGCGCCACTCCAGCACGCCCTCGGCCACCGCCTCGTTCAGGATCGGCCGCGACTGGGGGTCGGCGTAGCCGATCAGCTCGACCGCCACCCGGTACGGCTGGAGTAACCTGCCCACCTCGACGGCCTCGCGCACCCCTCGCGCCTCCGACAACCAGCCGAGGTAGACGACGCGGTCGTCGCCCGGCGCGATCACGTCGTCGGGCACCCAGGTCTCGTTGGGCACCACCAGGTGGGCCTGGCGGAACCGGCCGGCGTAGGCGGTCTCGGCCAGGAGCAGGTGCAGGTGCCGCTCGGCCGCGCCTTCGAGCATCCGGGCCAGGAACCGCACCGGCGGACGCATGAACGCGGGCAGCCAGGGCTTCAGCGACAGGGTCGCCGGGGTGTCCTCGTGCACGTCCCAGACCACCGGGGGCCGCTTGCGCATCCCCACGACCGCGAGCAGCAGCTCGGGGTCGTGGATGACCACCAGGTCGACCTGCTTGCGCATGCGCTTGAACACCTTGCGCGCGGCGCGAACGGCCGTCAGCCGCTTGCGTTCGGCCGCCCGGGGGAGGTCGACGCCGTTCACCCAGGATCGGGCCATGACGCCCCGCGCGCTGAAGGGCGCGGCATACGTGACCTCATGACCGGCATCCACGAGCGCGCGGATCTGCCGGTGCAGGATCCGGGCGTCCTCGGGGTGATGCACCACCGTCATGACGAGCACGTGCACTGCGCGCAGCCCTTTCGTCGCTAGAGCCGCTCGACGCGTTCACCCTCGGCGAGCACGCCTCGGGTGTCGAGCACGAGTCTGCCGTGGTCCTCGACGATCGACAGGTCGAAGGCTGCGTGCTGCTGAAGCAGCAACGTCACATCCGCGTCCGCGACCGCCCTGGCAAGGTCTTCCTCACGCGGCACCGAGGTGCCGTCCACTCGCCATTCCTTTACGTATGGATCAACGAAGACGAGCTCCGCCCCGAGCTCCAGGAGCACGCGGGCGACCGGCACGGCCGGCGTCTCGCGCTCGTCGGCGATGTCCGGCTTGTAGGTGACGCCGAGCAGCACCACCTTGGAGCCGTTCACGGCCTTCTTCTGCCGGTTGAGCAGCCGCTGCACGCGGGCCACCACGTAGGACGGCATCCGCTCGTTGATCTCCTGGGCCAGCTCCACGAACCGGAAGGGGTAGCCCAGCTTGCGCACCCTGTAGGACAGGTAGGACGGGTCGACGGGGATGCAGTGTCCCCCGACTCCCGGTCCCGGCAGGAACTTCTGGAAGCCGAACGGCTTGGTGGCCGCGGCCTCGATGGACTCCCAGAGGTCGACGCCGAGCTCGTCACAGAAGATCGCCATCTCGTTGACGAGGGCGATGTTGACGTGCCGGTAGGTGTTCTCCAGGAGCTTGGCCATCTCGGCCTCGCGAGTGCCGCTGACCGGCACGACCTGTTCGATGAACTGGGAGTAGAACCCGACCGCGCGGTCCTTGCAGGCGGGCGTGTAACCGCCGACGACCTTGGGGGTGTTGCGCAGCCCGTACTTGGGGTTGCCCGGGTCGATGCGCTCGGGCGAGAAGGCGAGGTGGAAGTCGACGCCCGCGACGAGACCGGAGGCCTCCAGGATCGGGCGGGCGATCTCGTCGGTGGTGCCGGGCCAGGTGGTGGACTCCAGGACCACCAGGGACCCCGCGCTCAGGTTGCGGGCGACGACGTTGGTGGCGCCCTCCACCGCCGACAGGTCGGGGCGGTGGTCCTCGTCCAGCGGGGTCGGCACGCAGATGATGATGGTGCGGCTCTTCGCGAGCACGGACTCGTCCAGCGTGGCGCTGAAGCCGCTGACGAGCATGTGCTCGAGGTCGGCGTCGGTCAGGTCGTCGATGTAGGAGTGGCCGGCGTTGAGAGCCTCCACCTTCTGCGGATCGACCTCGAAGCCGACGACTCGCAGCCCTGCCGCCGTGGCCTCCTTGGCCAAGGGCATGCCGACGTAGCCCAGACCTATGACGGCCAGGTCGTAGGCAGTCACTGGAAGACCTTGGAATGCCGGAAACAACACTTCATGGTGGCAAAGGCTATCTCAAGTCCGAACGAGCCACGCCTAATGTGATTGAACGCATCGCAAACGGCAGCTTTCCCCGCTATCAACACGAGACCATCAACCGGCAATGGATTGGTAGATACCACGGTAGGTCTCGGCAATGCGGCTCCAGGTGCGCTTGGACGCCACTTCAGCCCGTCCGGCCTCACCCATCGCGGCCCGCCGCTCCGGATCGTCACGCAGTCCCGCGATCGCCTTGGCGAGCGCCTCGGGGTCACCCGCGGGCACCAGAAGCCCGGCCCCGTCTGAACCCACGAGCTCCGACAGGGCAGGCAGATCGCTCAGTACGACCGGCTTGCCGAGAGCCATCGCCTCGACCGGTTTCAATGGTGTAACAAGTCGGCAGACTCGCAGGTCCTCGCGCGGGCAGACGAAGATGTCGATGGCCGCCTGCGCCTGCAGCGCCTCCTCGGGACCGACCCTGCCGGGCAGGATCGCGATGTCCCCCAGCCCCAGTTCCTCGACCTGCTCCAGCAGCGCCGCCCGCTCCACGCCGTCGCCGACGAGCAGCACCTTGACCGGCGCGCCCTGGTCCCGCAGGAGCGCGGCAGCGTTGATCATGGTCGCGAAGCCCTCGTAGGCCACGATGCTCGACACGGAGCCCATGACGATCTCGCCGGGCTCGATGCCGTAGGCGGCGCGGAACGCCGCTCCGTCGTACTCCGCGACCAGCAACGAGTCGTCCACGGCGTTGGGCGCCAGGAAGATCTTCTCTCTCGGCACGCCCCGCTCGACGATCTCGGCGGCCATGGTCTCCGCGAGGGTGACCACGGCGTCGGCGGAGCGCATGATGAACGCCTCGCGGTCACGCTGGAGCACGTGCCGCTGGCTGCCGATGCGCTTGGGGTCGCGGGACGCCCAGGTCTCCTCCAGGAAGCCCCGGACCTCGTAGACCATCGGCGTGCCGGTACGCTCGCGCACGGCGAGCGCCACCGAGCCGTTGCGGTGGTCGGTCGCGGCGTGCAGCACCTGCGGCCGGAGCGTCCTGACCAGCTCGGTCACCTCGCCGGCGCCCCGGATCATCCGGCCCTGGCTCTCGAAGGGCACCTCGCCGCTCGGGATCAGGCGGTGGTAGGGGGTCCCGTCGATCTCCTCGTACGGCGTGGCGTCGGCGTGGCCCTGCATCATCGGCCAGCCCCAGCTGGTCACGACGTGCGGGTCCAGCCCGAGGGCCCTCTGCGCGGTGACGATCCGGTGCGTGCGCACGGTGTATCCGGCCTGCGTGTACGGCAGGGCGTTGGTGACACAGTGCAGCACCCGGCCCGCGATCCGCTCGCCGACGATCACCTTCGCCTTGGGCGGGATCGGGTTCGGCTGGATGGAGGCCAGCTCACCGGCGTAGTAGAGGGCACGGCGCTTGATGAACGGGTATCGGGTGTGCGCCTGGAGCACCGCGGCGGCCTCGGTCATCCGGCCGGCGTCGAAGTGCGCCTTCGCGTCGTCCCACGGTCCCCGCACGAGACGCATGCCGAGCTTGCGAACGACGATCTTGGCCCGGCGCGCGACGGGCCAGGCGAAACGACCCACGACGGGACGCACCCGCGGCGGAAGTGTCTCCGCGGCCGCCTGCGCCACCCGCATCGGATCGGACTTGACCTTCGTCGCCACCACGCGGGAGACGATCACCGGGTGCCGGGCGAACCCCTTGATGAGTCCGCGCAGGCCGGCGCGGGCCGACTTCGCGGAAACCGGATTCGCCGCAGCCGGGACCGCCTCCGGCGGGACCGGAACGGACTCCGCCGAAACGGGAGCGGACTCCGGCGCGGTGGGCTCCGGTGCGACCGGAACGGTCTCCGGCGCGGCGGAGGCGGGCTCCGCGGAAACCGGGGCGGGCTCTGCCGGAACGGGCTCGGGGAGAGCCGGAACGGGCTTGTCTGACACCAGCGCGGGCTCCTGTGAATCTGAAACGGGTTTCGCCGAAGCCGGAACGGGCTCGGCCGAATCCGAAGCGGACGTCGCCGAAACCGGAAGAACGGCCTCTGGGGGAACGGGAACCGACTTCGGTGAATCTGGTACGGACTCCGCTGAAGCTGGAACCGATTTCACTGAAACCACGGGGGAGTATGGCCTGTTGGCATCGGATACCACGCCGTGACCGTACCATAGGCAACGTTTGCCCCACTGCCGTATGAAAGGCGAGGTCAATGAGGGACTTTGGTCCTCCGGGTACTGCCCCGGGCCCTGAAAATCCCCTCGTCCTGCACGTCCTCGGCGCGCGGCCCAACTTCCCGAAGGCCGCTCCCGTGGTGCGCGCTCTCGCCGCGCTGGGGGTGAGACAGGGCATCGTCCACACCGGTCAGCACTACGACGCGCTCATGTCGGACGTGTTCTTCGCCGATCTCGGCCTTCCCGAGCCGATCGCCAATCTGGGCGTCGGATCCGGCTCGCACGCGCGCCAGACGGCCGCCCTGCTGATCGGCCTTGAGGATGTCGTGCTTGAGCACGCGCCCTCGCTGGTCGTCGTCTACGGCGACGTGAACTCGACGCTGGCCGCGATCATGGTCTGCTCCAAGCTCCACATCCCGACCGCGCACGTCGAGGCGGGCCTGCGCTCCTTCGACCGGGAGATGCCCGAGGAGGTCAACCGGGTCGTCACCGACGCCCTCTCCGACATCCTCTTCGCCACCTCGCCGGACGCGCTCTCGCATCTGGCGGCCGAGGGCGTGGATCCGGCGCGGGTCCATCTCGTCGGCAACCCGATGATCGACAGCCTGTTCTCCGCGCTGGACCGTCTCGACCCGGCCTCGGTCCGCTCGCGACTCGGGCTCCCGGAGCGGTACGGAGTGGCCACCCTGCACCGTCCCGCCAACGTCGACGACCCGGCTTCCGCGAAGGAGCTGGTCGACGCCGTACTGGAGGTGAGCGAGCGCCTGCCGATCGTGGTGCCGATCCACCCTCGGGGCCGCGAACGCCTGGCCGAGGCGGGGCTGGTGACCGGCGGCAACCTGTCGATCATCGACCCGCTGGGCTACGTGGACTTCATGTCACTCGTGCGGGGCGCGGCCCTGGTCGTCACCGACTCCGGCGGCGTGCAGGAGGAGACGACCATGCTGGGCGTCCCCTGCCTGACCGTCCGGCCCAACACCGAGCGGCCGATCACCATCACGCACGGCACCAACCGGCTGGTCACCCCGGCGCTGCTGCCCGCCGCCGCCGACAGGGCCCTGGCGGACGGCGCGGCGACGCCTTCCGGCGACCTGCCCCCGCTCTGGGACGGCAAGGCCGGGCCCAGGATCGCCCGGGTGATCGAGTCCTGGCTCCGCGGCGAGAACCTCTCCCCGGCGGGGCAAGCCGTACCGCCCAAATCCCTGTAAAGCGGCTAATTAGGTACGGCCGAAGCCGTACCCTGGCACGACCCCGGACAAAGGCGAGCCCTCATGAGTGAAGAGACCCCCGAAGAGCCGAAGTACCACCGTCTCGGGCCGATCAACTGGTTGCCCGAGGAGCGCAAGGTCGTCGAGCGCTTCGAGGAGCGTGTCCGGGACCTGGAGCGGCGGCTCGCCATCGCCGAGGCCCGGGCCGACTACGCCCAGTGGAAGCTGGAGTCCACCAAGGTCCAGCGTCCCTACCGGGTGGCCGAGGTCCTGACCACGGCCAAGGGGGCGGGCGTCGTGGCGCTGCCGGGCAAGCTGCGCTCGGCGATGCAGACGCGCAAGGGGCCCAAGCCGCCCCGGCCGGTCGCCGAGGTGATCGAGGAGCTGGACCACCGGGGTCCGTCCGTGGACGTGCCGCAGGTGAAGTGGCCGGCGGGACCGGTCACGCGTCCCGACATGAAGGTCGCCGTCATCCTGGACGACTTCTCCCGGATGGCGTTCAAGTACGAGTGGAACCAGATCGAGTTCGGGCTCCGCGACTGGCCGGAGATCTTCGCCGAGAACCGGCCCGAGCTGCTGTTCGTGGAGTCGGCCTGGCACGGCAACCAGGGCCGCTGGCGCTACCAGATGACCGGGAACAACGCCCCCAAGCCGGAGCTGCGCGCCCTGATCGACTGGTGCCGCGCCGAGGGGATCCCCACGATCTTCTGGAACAAGGAAGACCCGCCGAACTTCGACTTCTTCATCGACACGGCCAAGCTGTTCGACCACGTCTTCACCTGCGACGGCGACATGGTGCCCCGCTACCGCGAGGTGCTGGGACACGACCGGGTCGACGTCCTGCAGTTCGCGGCCCAGCCCCGGGTGCACAACCCGATCCAGGAGAAGCGCGGACGGCTGCACGACGTGGTCTTCGCGGGCATGTACTTCAGGGACAAGCACCCGGAGCGCCGCGAGCAGATGGAGACCGTCCTCGCCCCGATCCGCGAGCTCGGCCTGCACATCTTCGCCCGCAACGGCACCGTGGACGAGAAGTACGCCTGGCCCGCCGAGTACGTCCCGCACATCGTGGGCGAGCTCCCCTACGACCAGATGCTGGCCGCGTACAAGATGTACAAGGTCTTCCTCAACGTGAACTCGGTCCTCGACTCCCCGACCATGTGCGCCCGCCGGGTCTTCGAGCTGTCGGCCTGCTCGACCTCGATCGTCTCCGGCTGGTCCCGTGCCATCGAGGAGACCTTCGGCTCGCTGATCCCGATCGCCCACGACGAGCTGGAGTCCTACAACCAGGTCCTGCACCTGATCAACAGTCCCGAGCTCCGCGCCCGCCAGGGGCACCTGGCCATGCGCGAGGTCTTCGACAAGCACCTGTTCACCCACCGCGTGGACCAGATCCTCCAGGTCCTCGGCAGGCCCGTCGAACCCCGGACCCGGTCGATCTCCGTGGTGCTGCCCACCAACCGCGCCTCCCAGCTTGAGCACGCGATCGCCTCGGTGGCCCGCCAGACCCACCAGCCCCTCCAGCTCGTGATGGTCCTGCACGGCCTCGACATCGACCCCGTCGTCGTCGCCGACAAGGCCCGGATGGCCGGCATCATCGACGTCACGGTCCTGGCCGCCGACTCCTCGCTCTCCCTCGGCGCCTGCCTCAACATGGGCATCGCCGCCGCCGAGGGCGAGCTGGTCGCCAAGATGGACGACGACAACCTCTACGGCGCGCACTACCTGTCCGACCTGGCCCGCGCCTTCGACTACTCCGACGCCGAACTCGTCGGCAAGGGCGCCCACTACGCCTACTTCGAGGGCACCAACACCACGATGCTCCGCATGCCGGGCCTGGAGCATCGCTACGCCTGGCTGGTGCAGGGCGGCACCTTCCTCGGCAAGACCGACATGTTCCGCCACTACGGCTTCGAGGACGTCACGCGGGGCGAGGACACCCGCATGGTCCGGCAGCTCAAGGAGGACCGGGTCAAGATCTACTCCGCCGACCGGTTCAACTTCGTCTACTGGCGCAGCGGCGACCCCGCGATGCACACCTGGCAGCCCGACGACCACAAGCTCACCCGCGGCGCGCAGTTCTCCTTCGTCGGCCACCCCGAAGACCACGTCATGATCTGAGCCCGCACGGGTCCGAAGGCCGGGTCAACGGACCGGGACCTCCAAGCGGCAGCCGTACGGCCATGCCGGTTTCGCCCTGTCCGCAGGTGTGGTGCGGAGGCTCCCACGGACCGGGCAGGGCGCGGCCGTCCGCGGAGGAACACGGCCCGGCGCCTCGGAACCGCCCGTCGAGTTCGTAGCGGCAGGCGGTCCGCTCGTACGGACTCGCGCGATCGCGGCGGTGTGCTCTGTCGAAGAGATCCAGCGCCGGTCATGGTGACGCCGCCGGGCCCGGGCCCGGCGAGCCCACTACCGGCGCAGATCTCGACCGTTCTCTCAAAGGGTCGCTGAAGGACCAGCGGCTGGGGATCACCCGTGGCCGAAGCCCGAGTTAGGCGTGGCGGTCGCCGCAGTCGCCCCCGCTCCGGTCCGCGTCGACCTTGACCTGCGTACCGATCTTCTGTCCGGTCGCGAGAGCGCTCCGGTCCTCGCGGCGCTGTCCGCGGTCACCGGGTTTCAGCGTCCGGGATGTCGTCGAGCATGCGCAGCCCAGGCCGACGCGCTGGATCAGCAGTGCGGTGCTGGGGTCGAGCCGGGCCGTGCCCCGGAAGGTGGCGAAGACGCGGTGCACACCGATGGGGAGGGCTCTGACGATCAGTCTGGCGTGGCCGTCGGCGTCGAGCGGGGCCGTGCCCAGCATCAAATCGTCGGTGGAGAAGGCCACCAAGCCGGTGGGAATCGTCGCGTCAGACGGGGTCACCGTCGCGGTGAAGACGATCGGACCGCTGTTCACCGAGGCACACGGGGAGGTCAGCGTGGTCGTCGTCGTGGCCGTTCCACATGGCGAGACGGCGGGCCTGGTGACGGTGTTGGTGTCCAGGGTGACGGCGCCGTTGCGGGCCAGGGCGCGGCCGTTGACGGTCACGCCGGTGGTCACCGTGATCGAGGTCAGCGCGAGGATGTTCCCGGTGAGGCTGGAGTTGGTTCCCAGCGTGGCCGAGCTGCCGAGCTGCCGACCTGCCAGAAGACGTTGCTCGCCTGGGCTCCCCCGGTGAGGGTCACCGTGCTGGCGGACGCGGTGACGAGGGTGGAGGCCGCCTGGAAGACGAAGACCGTGTTCGGGTCTCCCTGCGCGTTGAGGGTCAGGTTCCCGGTGATCCCGAAGGTGCCCGCGGCGGAGGTGTAGACCCCTGGCGTCACGGTGGTCCCGCCGAGTTCCGTCGGCACGGTGGCGGCAGGAGTCCGAGCGGCGGCATCGTCGTAGGCGGCGGTCAGGTCGACCTGGGCCTGCGCGGCGTCGGCGTCGGCCGCATGGATGGTTCCGTTCACGGTGCCGGGCGGAAAGCCGGTCACCGCCGTGCCCGGGCTCAGCCCGAGGTTCCCGGTGACCACGGTGGAACCGGTGTTGGTGACGGTGCTCCCAGCCAGAACCGCGAAGTCCGCGGCCGTGCCGAGCACCACCGGTGCCGCCGCACTCGCGGCATGTGGCGTCGCGACGAGAGCCCCCATCGCGGCCACGACGGTGAGAACTCCCGCCAGCCAGGAACGGACGATATTCGGCGGCGCAGCGTAAGGGCGACGAGCGCCTACCATAACATTCTCCTTTTATTCCGATATTTAGCAGTTCAGGCATATTGTCGATGATGAACCAACCCTTCCGACTTTACTGAGCGACAGCGTCATATTCGCCATACGACATACGCACAGATCCCAGTCGCGCATATTCGCCCGTCTTATATGCGAAAAATGGGATGCGATCTGCAATGTTCCATACAATAAGAATCTTTTTCGCATCATGTTGGCCGATATTGATATATCGAGACGTCGGTCAATACTCCGGCGACGTCTGAGATCAGGATCGGAATCCGAGATACCGCGCTCGAAAACGGGCACGCATTTGTTTAGGTCGAACACGCCGGGTAGAGCGACGAGTGCCCCACCATCGCTAAAGAGAGGGAGTCCGACCATGATCGAGAACATGTGGGACTACAACCCCCAGGCGCACAGCGACGACCAGATGCTGGACCTGGTCGGGTACGACGTCGAGACCACCGACGGCAAGATCGGTTCGGTGGACGAAGAGAACAACGTGGTGGGCGACAGCTATATCGTCGTCGACACGGGATTCTGGATTTTCGGCAAGAAAGTCGTGCTGCCCGCCGGCACGGTGCACCGGGTGGATCCCCAGGAGCGCAAAATCTATGTGGCCCGCACCAAGGAAGAGATCAAGAACGCTCCGGAGTTCGATGAGGAAACCTACAAGGAGCCCGGCTACCGCGACAGTCTCGGCAGTTACTACGGCACGCTGTAGTCGTTAACCGCCAATGGGCTCTTCTTCTCCAGGAAGAGCCCATTGTGCACCCGTCAATCTTTTCATGACCATCCGAGGGTGCGCCCCTGCCGCCTCAGGGGCGGGATCCACGATCTCTCCCGTACACCACGTGAAAGGACGCGCCCCAACTCCCCGGCTCGAACTTTCTCACGCCGATATGCCCCATCCCCATCCGTCGAGAATGACAAAGAACCGGCAGATCAGCGGAATCCCGGGCGCAAACGGGGCTGGAGCCGGTACGGCGGCCGGGTGTCAGGGGGTGGTGTCCGCTGGCCTCTTGACGGTTTCGGGCTCGACGCCGTTCACGAGGGGGGCGGGGGTGGCGCCGTTCAGGAGGGAGCGGGCGAGGCCCAGACCGGTGCCGCCGAGGGTGAGGGCCTTGGCCAGCATCTCCTCGATGCCCTGGGCGCCGTTGAGGACGACCATGTGGTCGACGTTGCCGAAGGCCTTGGCCCCTGCTTCGACGATCTGGGGCCAGTTCTCGGCGAGTTGCTGGGCGATGACCGCCTCCTGGTTGTCGGCCAGGGCCTCCGCCCGGGCCCGGATCGCCTCCGCCTCCGCCAGACCCTTCGCCCTGGCGGATTCCGCCTCCGCCAGACCCTGTGCCCGGGTGGCCTCCGCCAGGGCGAGACCTCGGGCCTTGGCCGCCTCGGCCTCACCCACACCGGTGGCCGTGGTGGCCTCACCGGCCGCCAGGCCGCGCAGCCGTACGGACTCCGCCTCGGCCGCCGCGGCCTGCTTGACCTGTGAGGCCTGCGCGGCGGCGCGGAGCTCGGTCTCGCGGGCCTCGGCCTCGGCCTGGGCGATGCGCGCGTCGCGCTCGGCCCTGGAGGCCGTCACGGTCTCGTACGCCTTGGCGTCCGCGGGCTTGCGGACCTGGGCCTGGAGCCGCTGCTCGGCCAGCGCCGCCTCAAGCTCGGCCGCCCGGGTCTCCTGGACCACGACCTCCTGGCGGGCCGACGCCTCCGACAACGGGCCGGCCTGGCGGGACCTCGCCTGGGCCTCGTCGATCTCCGCCTGGTAGGCGGCCTGCTTGATCTTGGAGTCACGCCAGGCGGACGCCTTGTTGGCCGCGGCGACCTGCTCGGCCTCGGTGGCCTCCTGGTCGCGCTGAGCCTCGGCGATGCGGGCGGAGGCGGCGATCCTGGCGGCGTGCGGCTTGCCGAGGTTGGTGATGTATCCGGTCTCGTCGTCGATCTCCTGGATCTGCAGCGAGTCGACGATCAGGCCGAGCTTGATCATCTCGTCGGCGGCCGAGGCGCGGGTCTCGCCGGTCAGCCGTTCGCGGTTGAGGATGAGGTCCTCGACGGTCAGGTTGCCGATGATCGAGCGCAGGTGACCGGTGAACAGCTCGTGGATGGCTCCGTTCATCGAGTCCTGCTGGTCGAGGAAGCGGCGGGCGGCGTTGGCGATGGAGTGGAGGTCGTCGCCGACCTTGTAGATCACCACGCCCCGCACCACCACCGGGATGCCCTGCTGGGTGACGCAGGAGACCTGGAGGTTGGCCGCGCGGCTGTCCAGGCGCAGGCGGCGGGCGGTCTGGAACCCGGGGAGCACGGAGGTGCCCTTACCCGTGATGATCTTGAATCCGAGGCTGTCGGTGACCTCGGTCTTACCCCGGGCGCCGAGACCGGAGATGATCAGCGCCTCGTTGGGCTCGGCCACCCGCCAGACGGCCTTGAACAGCAGGATGAGGACGAGGAGGGCGACAAGGACGACGCCTCCGATGATGAGGTATTCCGTAGGCATCGCAGCCTCCGTGGTGAGGGGGAGGGGAGATCAGACGAACGCGCGGGCGACATAGACCGTACGCGGCGGGAAGTATTCGACGACGACGACGATCGAACCCGCGGCGATTTCCTCATCGGGGACCGTGGGATGCGCGTAGAACGCTTCGACACCCCCGCGAACCGCCACCATCACCTCCCCGACCAGACCGGGGCCGATCTTTCCGGTGACCCTGCCCTGCTTACCGACCACGCGAGACTCCCCGTCCACCAGAAACACACCCGCAAGCGCGGACGCTACTCCGATATGACCGACTTCACCACCCATTACGGTACGAATTTGGGTGTAACCAAACTATTGGTGCGAACCCATACATCTCATCTTCATATCGATAACGATCGGGCATATGACAACGTTCCTACACGAACATCTCATATCAGACCGGTTATCGCCCCCGCTTCCACACCCGCCACCGTGCTCACGCCGGACCGCCACGCCCATACCCGGGCCCGATCACCGCGTCCGGCAGACCGGGCGCCTTGTCGAAACAGGCGAAGCGCCCCCCTCCGCGATCCTCGCGAAGCCGCATCCAATATAAGGCCGATAAACCGCCTGTAAAACTGTTTTGTTTCTCCGAATAACCGACTGAATTTTCAACGATCGGGACATGATTCACATCTGAGGGATGTCACCAATAGCATTTCAACTGCGCGGTAAAAAGTTCCCGCGAACGCAGCGCGGCAACTGCCGACGATCATTCCAATCGTGAGGATCGCCCCATGACCGATCCTCACGAGATCAATCCCCGTAAGGCCGTGGAACTCGGCATGGAACGGCCCATCTCCCGCCGCGACTTCTTCGACGGCGTGGCCGCCGCCGCGATGATCGCGACGCTGAGCTCGCCGTCCGGACGCGCCGGCGACGTGGCGGCGGGATCCGGCGTCACCGGCCCGGAGGACCTGAGGATTCACCCCGGCGACTCCTGCCCGTCGACCCTCACCGGGCTGCGGGGCGACACCCCGGCGGCGCTCGGCGTGCCCCACGCTCTGCGGGACCACCGGTTCTGGCCGCACGCGGACGCGCCCGAACCCACCGGTGAGTGCTACGACCTGGTGGTGGTCGGCGCCGGGATCAGCGGGGTCAGCGCCGCGCACAAATGGCTGGAGCGCGATCCGGAGGCGCGGATCCTGATCCTGGACAACCACGACGACGTCGGCGGGCACGCCCAGAGCAACGTGTTCCGTCCGGCGGGCGGGAAGGGACCGCTGTTCGGGTCCGGCGGATCGGCGTCGATCAGCACCCCCTCGGCGTGGACCTCCGAGGGCAGGGAACTGCTCGGCGGGCTCGGCGTCCGTCTCCAGCGGTTCGAGGGCCACGCGGCTCAGGACCTGTACCCGAACCTCGGGATGCACGCCGGCGTCTTCTGCGACCGGGAGACCTTCCCCACGGAGAAGCTCGTCGTCCTCGCCCCGGGCACGAAGGCTCCCGGATGGATCGCCGAGCTGCCCGTCGCCGAGCAGGCCGGCAAGGACCTGCTCATGCTCTACGGAAATCCGCCCGACTGGTTTCCCGGGCTGTCCGCCGAGGAGAAACAGAGGCGCCTGGCCACGCTGACCTACGCGGACTTCCTGAAGGACGTCTGCGGGGTCCACCCGGACGTCCTGCGCTACGTCGCGACCATGCCGAACGCCAGGTGGGGCTACGGCTCCGACGCCTTCGGCGCGATCGACGCGTGGGGGAGCGCCGACGACCACGACTACCCGGGCTTCCAGGGGCTCGGACTCGACCGTTCCCAGCCGTCCCGGTACAACTCACCGACCATGATCAAAAATTGGGAGGCGAACGATCCGGACGTCTACCACTTCCCCGAGGGCAACCAGGCGCTCGTCCGGATGATGATCGGCCGGATGATCCCCGGCTTCGCCACGGCCACCGGCATGGAGGAGATCACCACCGCCGGGTTCGACCGCGGCAGGCTCGACCGGCCGGGCAACCGGGTCCGCGTCCGCCTGTCCAGCCCGGTGGTCTCGGCCGCCAACGAGGGCGATCTCCACACGGCCACCGCCGCCACGGTGGGCTACTTCGACGGGAACAGGGTCAGGACCGTCCAGGCCGGAAACGTGATCATGGCCTGCTGGAACGGGCTGATCCCCTATCTGGTCGACCGCCTTCCCCCCGAGCAGGAGGAGGCGCTGCACGGGGCGATCAGGGTGCCGATGCTCCACGCGACGGTCCAGCTCCGCGACTGGCGGGCCTGGAAGGAACTGGGCGTCAACCGCGTCAGGTTCACCGGCGCCTACTGGTGCGCGGCCGAACTCGGCCGTCCGGCCGGCGTCGGGCGCTACAGATCTCCGGAGAACCCGGAAGAGCCGATCGTCGTGCACCTGACCGGCACGCCCGCCGTGGCGGGCAGATCGCCCGCCGAGGGCTCGGTCCTCGGACGGCGGCGGCTGCTCGCGACGCCCTACGGCTACCTGGAACACAGCATCCGCGACCAGCTCAACCGGCTGCTCCGCCCGGGGGGTTTCGACCCGGGACGCGACATCGAGGCGATCACGGTCAACCGGTGGAGCCACGGCCGCGCGCCCGAGTACGCCACCCCGTGGGATCTCGGCTTCTATCCCGACGGGCCCTTCCCCGCGGCCGTGGCGCGACGGCGGGTCGGCCGGATCGCGATCGCCAACTCCGATTCCGTACCGGCCCCCTCCGCCGACGCGGCGATCACCGCCGCCTACCGCGCGGTCCGGGAGCTTCAGAGCTGACCGGCCGATCAGGGACCTCCCGGCCCGGCCCCGCCCGATCGCGCCCGGACTCCCGAGCGGACTCGGCCCCGCGCGATCGCGCCCGGACTCCCGAGCGGACTCGGCCCGCCCGATCGCGACCGGACTCCCGAGCGGACTCGGCCCCGACCCCTCCGGACCGACCCAGCCGGGCAACCGGCCGGGCCGTCCCGGACCGTCCCGGACAGGCCCCGAGCCGTCCCGGGCGGACTCAGCCGGGTCGCCTCAACCTGGTGAAGGCCCAGCTCATCTTGGGTTCGACCGCCCAGTGGGCCACTCTCCGCACCGGCTCCGTGCACAGCACCACGGCGAGCCCCACCCCGAAGAGCGTCACGATCAGCACCCCCGGCAGGGTGGCGGCCCAGTCGCCGTAGAACCGCTCGACCGTCTTCACCACCAGGCCGTGGAGCAGGTAGGCGTACATGGTCGACATTCCGAGCGTGGAGTACCAGGTGCGCCGGGACGGCGTGACCGCCAGGAACGCGGCGACCAGCAGCGCCCCCGCGGCCAGCATGCCCAGCCGGATCAGGCTGCCGGTGAGGTCGTCCACCCCGATCGCGTCGTTGGCGTTCCGCCAGCGGATCCACTCGGTCTTCACGTGGGTGTGCAGGGCGAACGCCGCGACCACCCCGAGGACGAGCGTGACCGCCCCCGCGATCCGGACCCGTCGCCGCCTGAGCCACGCGAAGTGCTCCGGCCGGAGCATGAGCCCGAGCACGTAGAACGGGAGCAGCCCGAGCGTGCGGTTCATCGACAGCTCGTCGGGCAGCCTGCTCATCCCCGACAGCAGGGACAGTCCGACCGCGACCGCCAGCGGCCACCTGAGCTGCTGCCAGACCGGCGTGGACAGCCGCCACAGGAACAGCGACATCAGGAACCAGGTCAGGAAGTACGGATCGAGCAGGCTGATGTCCAGCTTCCCGTACAGGATCAGGCGGGGGAGCGAGTAGATCAGCTCGAAGATCACGTACGGCACGGCGAGCGTGCTGATCAGCTTGCGCGCCTTACCCGAACCGAAGGTGAAATTTCGCGACAGATAGCCGCTGAGCACGATGAACAGCGGCATGTGGAACAGGTAGACGAAGAAATACACGGCGTGCGCGCTCGGCACATCCCGGAGGTTCTCGATCAGGTGCCCGCAGACCACGAGGATGATCGCCAGAAACTTGGCGTTGTCGAAGAACGGATCCCTGTCGGCGGCAGGCGGGAAGGCCACCCGAAGCGGGGTTGCGACACTCACAGCCCCCGGACGGTAACGAGTCCCGCCCAACACCCGGCGAACGGCCGGTGACACCGCGGGGAACTTCCCCGCGGTGTCACCGGGGGTCACCCGACGGCCGCGGCGCTGGCGTCCCAGAGGGCGCGCGCCAGATCGGGGTCCCTCATCCCCCTGGGCACCGCGGCCGGGGCGCTCTTGGCGAAGTAGCGGCCCGGATGGGCGGCGCCGTCCGGGTGGGTGGCGAGGTGGACCATGGTGCTCGCGCCCTCCTCCACGGTCTGTCCCATGCCCGGGATGTTCTGCACCATCCACATCATGAACGTCCCCGGGGCGAACTCCGTCTTGATCACGCCCGGGTGGAAACAGGTGGCGGTCACGCCCGTCCCGGAGAGCCGCCGGGCCAGTTCCACCGTGAACAGCGCTCCGGCCTGCTTGGAGTCGCCGTACTGCAACCAGCCGCTCCACCGCCGCCTGTCCCGGCTCAGGTCGGCCGGATCCAGGCGCCCGGTCTTGGCGGCCCTGGACGTGGTGGTGATCACCCTGCCCTTCACCCGCTCCAGCAGCAGGTTCGTCAGAAGGAAGGGCGCGAGGTGGTTCACCTGGATCATCATCTCGTGGCCGTCACCCGTGAGCTTCCGCTCGGTGGTCATGACGCCCGCGTTGTTGATCAGCACGTCGATCCGCTCGTAGCGGGAGAGCAGCTCCGCGCCGAGCTTCCGCACGTCTTCCAGGGATGTGTAATCGCAGGTCAACGTATCCGGGATCGTTCCGCTAACCGCTTTCACCCGATCGGCCACCCGAGCCAGCCTGCCGGAATTACGGCCGACCAGAACAATGCGCTGCCCGCGCTTGGCGAGCTCCACCGCGGCGGCCTCACCGATTCCGGCACTAGCCCCTGTAATCACACTAATCATCAGATCCTCCACTGCGCGGAAACCTTATTCGGTGCTAGTCTCCTGTGCGATCTTCCGGAGGCGTATTTATCCCTAAAGCGGCGCAAGCCTCCACACGCTCAGAGGTTGGGACGAGTGGACATGGGCTCTGGAAACCGGTCAATTCGGTTTAAGATCTTCCTGTTGCTGCTCCTGCCCCTGTTGTCGCTGAGCGCACTGTGGGGTTTTGTCCTCAACCTGACCGTCGGTGACGGCGCGGCCCTGTTGCGAGCGGACGCCCTCTACCAAACGGTCGGCCTCACCTCCACCGAACTGGGACTTCAACTCCAGGCCGAGCGGATGCAGTCCACGGTCGCGATCAGCACCCGGGTGCTCACCAGCGAGATCGGCGGGCAGCGCACCCGCACCAACCAGGCCGTCGCGGCGTTCAGGAAGGCCGAGGCCGAGTTCCATTCCGGCACCCCCGAGCTCCACGCGTCCCTGGAGGGAATGCTCCGCCAGCTCGACCGGCTCCCCGGCATCCGCTCCGGCGTCGACAACGGCCAGCACTCACGGCTGAGCGTGCTGTCGAACTACAACCAGATCCTGGACTCGGTCTTCCTCGTGTACGACCAGATGATCGCGGTTCCCGATCTCTCGATCTTCCAGCAGGCCACGGCCATGCAGGCGATGGGCAGCGGCCGCGAGATGCTCGCCAGGGAGAACGCGCTGATCAGCGGGGCGCTGATCGACTACCGGCTGTCGGCGGAGGAACGCAGCGCCTTCGGCGAGTACGTCGCCAACCGGCGCTACCTGTACGCGCACGGCCTGTCTTCCCTGGACGCCGCGCTGAGCAAGCCGTACCGCGACACCTTCAACTCCACGGCCTTCGAGAAGTTCACCGCCCTGGAGAAGACCATCATCGCGAGCACCGGCAACCGGCTGCCTCCCGACGCGGCCACCTGGAAGGCGACCTCGGACGGGATCGCGTCCTGGCTCGACCAGATCGGCCTCGCCTCCTCCAAGGAGCTGGCCGACCGGGCCCAGTCGGTGGCCACCGGCATCCTGGTCCGGATCATCGTCGCCGGCGGCGTCGGCCTGATCGCGGTGGTCGCGTCGATCATCATCTCGATCCGCTTCGGCCGCCGGCTGGCCAACGAGCTGGCGGGCCTCCGCTCGGCCGCTCTGGACCTGGCGGACGTACGGCTCCCGCACGTCGTGGAGCGGCTCCGGCGCGGCGAGGAGGTGGACGTGCGGGCCGAGGCCCCGCCGATCGAGGCGAGCGGCTCGCCCGAGGTCCGCGACGTGGCCCAGGCGTTCGGCTCGGTGCAGCGCACCGCCGTCGAGGCCGCCGTCGGCCAGGCGAACCTGCGCCGCGGCGTCAGCCACGTCTTCGTGAACCTGGCCCGGCGCAACCAGAGCCTGCTCCAGCGCCAGCTCACCCTGCTGGACAGCATGCAGCACAGGGCGACCGACCCCGACAGCCTTGAGGACCTGTTCCGGCTGGACCACCTCACCACCCGCATGCGGCGGCACGCGGAGGGCCTGATCATCCTTTCCGGCGCGGCGCCCGGCCGGTCCTGGCGCAGGCCGGTGCCGGTGATCGACATCCTGCGGGCCGCGATCGCCGAGGTCGAGGACTACACCAGGGTCAACGTGCTGCCGCTGCCCGATCTCTCGCTCGACGGGGCCGCGGTCGCCGACATCACCCACCTGGTGGCCGAGCTCATCGAGAACGCCACGATCTACTCACCGCCGCAGACCACGGTGACCGTACGCGGCGACGTCGTCGCCAACGGGTTCGCCGTCGAGGTGGAGGACCGCGGCCTGGGCCTGAGTGGCATGGAGTACGCGGCGATCAACGAACGGCTGGCCAACCCGCCGGAGTTCGACCTGGCCGACAGCGCCCGCCTCGGCCTGTTCGTGGTGGGCCAGCTCGCCTCCCGGCACGGCGTCCAGGTCATCCTGCGCGGCTCCCCGTTCGGCGGCACCACGGCCATCGTCCTCATCCCCCGCACGGTGCTCACCGAGCGCCCCTCACCGCTCACCCTCACCGCCGAGCGCGTGGCCGACCGGCCGGGGCAGCTCTCCGAGCCCGCGCCGCCGAACGCCCTGGAGTCCGGCCTCTCCGGCAAGGGCCTGCCCCGCAGGACGAGGACGGCCCCCGCCGCCCAGTCCGCCACCGGACCGGCCCTCAGCGTGGTGTCCGACCCTCCCGCCGACCGGCCGGTCACCGCCGGGACGCACGGCGCGCCGGACCTCGATCCGGATCCCGGGACGCAGCGCGAACCCGCCCGTGAGACGCGCCGCGAGCCGGATCGTGAGCCGGCGCAGAAGACGGACCGCGGGCCGGGCGCCGAGCCGGATCCCGGGACGCAGCGCGAGCCGGTGCGTGAGACGGCACGTCAGGCGTCCTTCCACACCACCACCGGACCGGGCAGCCTGCCCCGCCGGGTGAGGCAGGCCAACCTGGCCCCGCAGCTCCGCCAGGAGCCCGAGGCGCCCGCCAAACCGGGGCCCGCCGCTCCAGAGCCCGCCTCCGAGCCCGCCGAGGAGCGCTCGCCCGAAAAGGTCCGCGCGCTGTTCTCCGCCTTCCAGGCAGGCTCGCAGCGCGGACGCGAGGAGCAGGCAAATGACTTCGCACACCAAATGACGACAGGCGACAAGGGGGACGAATGACCGGAAAACTGACTAACACCGGCGAGCTGAACTGGCTCCTCGACGACCTGACCAGCAGGGTGGGCGCGGTGCGTCAGGCAGTGATCCTGTCCACCGACGGGCTCGCCGTCGGCTTCTCCAAGGGGCTCGGCCGCGAGGACGCGGAACACCTGTCCGCGGTCGCCGCCGGGTTCCAGAGCCTGGCGCGCGGAGCCGGGCGCCACTTCGGCGGCGGCGAGGTGCGCCAGACCATCGTGGAGATGGAATCGGCGTTCCTCTTCGTGACCGCCGCGGGACGAGGAACCTGCCTGGCCGTGCTGAGCGACTCCGACGCCGACGTCGGCCACATCGCCTACGAGATGGCGATGCTGGTCAAGCGCGTCGGCCAGCACATCTCCACCCAACCACGCCAAGGCATCTCGTGAATGGGGAAGCAGGCCACCACGGCCTCCATCGGCCATTCGATCCCCGAGCCACGGACGGGGGGACCGGATGACCCAGTGGATGGACGAGGAGGCCGGACCGGTCGTCCGCCCCTACGCTCTCATCGGAGGCCGCACCCGGTCATCGGGTGACACGCTGGATCTGATCGCGATGGTCACCTCGACCGGCGCCGTCTCGTCCGGGGGGTTCGTGCCCGGACCTGAGCAGGAACGCATCCTCGCCATGGTCACCACCGCGACCTCGGTCGCCGACGTCGCCTCGGACCTCAACCTGCCGCTTGGCGTGGTCCGCGTTCTTCTGGGCGACCTGCAGGACCACAAGCTCATCTCGATCGGGCGCGCCTCTGCGAGCGAGCGCATTCTCAAGGAAGTGATCAATGGACTTCGGGCCCTCTGACGAACCCGTCGCGCTCAAGATTCTCATCGCGGGTGGCTTTGGGGTGGGCAAAACCACGCTTGTCGGCGCCATCAGCGAGATCCGGCCGCTCCGCACGGAGGAGGTGCTCTCCGACCGCGGTATCGGCATCGACGACGTCGACGGCGTGGAAGGCAAGACCACCACCACGGTCGCGATGGACTTCGGTCGCATCACGATCCGTGAGGGCCTGGTCGTGTACCTGTTCGGCACCCCCGGGCAGGAGCGGTTCTGGTTCATGTGGGACGAGCTGTCCTACGGCGCGCTGGGCGCGGTCGTGCTGGCCGACACCCGGCGGCTGACCGACTGCTTCCCCTCGATCGACTACTTCGAGCAGCGGGGCACGCCGTTCATCGTCGCGGTCAACTGCTTCGACGGCGCCGACCGGCACGAGGCCGACGACGTGCGGGTCGCCCTCGACCTGGACGCCGACGTGCCGGTGCTGCTGTGCGACGTACGGCGCCGCGTCTCGGCCAAGACCGTGCTGGTGGCGCTCGTGGAGCACTCCCTGAAGGTGCTCACGGCCAGCCAGAGCTGAGCGGATCGGTGGCCCGCGGCCCTCGTCGCGAGGCTACCGGTCCGTCATGCCCCTTTCCGGGCATGCGCGTGCACGCCGTTCCCGGCGTGTGCGCGCCGTATCGCCGCGGGCCACGCCGTGCCGGTCGCGTGCTCCCCCGCCGAACGTCACCGCACCGCCGCATGCCCTCGTCGCACGCCGCACCGCCGCACCCGGCGTGCGGGCGGCGGCCCGGACGTGCGGCCGGGCCGCCGAAGCGCCTCGTGAAAGCGCCCAGACGGCCCGGAGAGATCACGATCCCGGGGGACGGTCAAAGAGCCCGGAGGCCCCGGATCACCTCTCTGAGAAGGCTCTCAGGAGGCACCGAGGCCGACGGAAGCGGCGACCGCACCAGGATGAGACCCTGATCCAGCAGATCTCCCAGCAGCACCTTGATCACTCCGATCGGCAGCCCGGCGTCCGAGGCGATCTCCACGACCGGCCGCGCCCGTCTCACCAGCCTGAGCAGCCGCCGGTGCTCGGACCCCAGCGGCGAACCCGATGAGATCGTCGCCCCCGTCGCCACGGCCATCGACAGCAGATCGAACGCGGTGGACGACGTCTTCGTCCGCCCACCGGTCAGCGCGTAGGGGCGGACGACGGGTCCCGCCTCCTCGTCGATCCACTCGATGTCGTCTTTCATTGGCCTGCCATCCGGGGACCGGTGGCCAGATGCTGGCCGACGCGGGTGACCAGCCGGGCCATCTCGTAGGCGATCAGGCCCACGTCCGCGGCGCCGGTGGTCATGACCGACAGACAGCTTCCCTGGCCCGCCGAGGTGACGAAGAGGAACGCCGAGTCCATCTCCACCATCGTCTGGCGTACGGCCCCGCCACCGAACTGCAGGCTGGTCCCCTTGGCGAGACTCTGGAAGCCGGAGGCCACCGCTGAGAGATGATCGGCGTCCTCCTTGCTCAGCCCTCGGGACGAGGCCATCATCAACCCGTCGTTGGACAGGATCAGCGCATGCGAGACGTCCGCCACACTCGTGACAAAGTCATCCAGCAGCCAATACAGCTCACCCGGCACGTGGTTAAACCCCTTCCCCTCTGATGATCTCGCTCGTTTCCTGCCCTCGCCGGCTCCGTGAATCCGGTCTCGCCATGCGGGTCTCGGCCTCGCGTCTTCGTTCACGGTTCCGGTTCATCGCTTCTCGCCTTCGTTGTCGTCCTCCGCGCGCCCGCGCCGCCATCCCGACTGGAGCGAGCTGAGCACCGCCCTGGCCTCCTCAGGTGATCGTTCCTTGGCCTCGATCTCGGGCGTCGCCTGTCCGGGCTCCTGGCCCAGCCGCGACGACAGGTTCGCCTGGCGCACCCGGCGGGGCAGCCCGCCGTTTCCGCGCCGCAGCGGCCTCCACAGGTCTGTGGAGATCGTCTCCACGGGTTCTCCCGCCTCCACGGGTCCCGGGCGCTCCGGCAGCAGCGCCAGCACCGGCTCCGCCGGCTCGGGCTGCTCCGGTTCGCCCAGCAGTTCCGTGGGGAGGACGACGACGACTCCGGTCCCTCCGTACGGTGAGACCCGCAGCTTCACCTCGACCCCGTACCGGGAGGCCAGCAGGCCGACCACCGCGAAGCCCAGGCGATCGGTCTCGGCCGGGTCGAACTCCGGCGGGCTGGCCAGGCGCTCGTTGATCGCGGCGAGTCTCTCCGGGGACAGTCCGAGTCCCCTGTCCTCGATCTCGATCGCGAAACCCCGGCCCACGACCCCGCCCTGGACCGACACCTGGCTCCCCGGCGGGGAGAAGACCGTGGCGTTCTCGATGATCTCGGCGAACAGGTGCATCATGTCCGCCGCCGCGTTGCCGACCACGGTGACGCCTTCCATCGAGTAGATCCGCACCCGGGCGTAGTTCTCGACCTGGGCGGCGGCGCCGCGCAGCACGTCCTCCATCGGCACCGAGGAGCGCCACCTGCGCCCCGAGGCCCCGCCGGACAGGATCACCAGACCCTCGGCGTGGCGGCGCATGCGGGTGGTGAGGTGGTCGAGCCGGAACAGGTTCTCCAGCGCCTCGGGGTCCTCCGCCTGCTTCTGCATCCCGTCGAGCATCTTGAGCTGGCGCTGCAGCAGGGACTGGCTCCGGCGGGCGAGGTTGCGGAATGCCTGGCCGACGCCCTCGCGCAGCCTGGCCTGTTCCACGGCGGCGTCCACCGCACGGTGCTGGACGCTGTCGAAGGCGGCGGCGACGTCGAGGACCTCGGCCGTGCTGCCCAGCGGTTCCAGGGGCGGCGCCTCGGCGTTCACGTCCACCTTCTCGCCCCTGCGCAGCTTCTCCATGACCCGCGGCAGCCGTACCTCCGCGAGGTCGATGGCGGAGCGCCGCAGGCCGGCGAGTTCCCGGGTGAGCCCGCTGCCCACGCGGTAGGAGATCAGCAGCGACGCGACGACCGCGACGAGTCCCAGGGCGCCGGCGACACCGGCCCTGACGAACACGCCGGTGGCCGAGGGGGCCGCCCGGCCGGTGAGCACCAGGTCCGTCGCCGTCAGGGACCGCTCGTAGAGGGCCTCCAGCTCGTCGCCGGCGCTTCGCCAGTCGGTGGCCGACACGACGCCGCCGGACAGCAGGCGGTTCTCCAGACCGGCGAACCGGGCGTACAGCGCCGAGGCCGTCAGCTCGGCGAAGGGCACGCGCAGATCCGACTCCAGCTCGGGCAGCGCCTGATCCATGAGGAAGGCCCGGTTCGTGGAGAACTGGGTGAACAGGCGCAACTCCTCCGACGGCAGCGGCCTTCCGAGTGTCAGCGCCTCGGCGGCGAGCGCCCGCTCGCGGTTGAGGAGGTCCTTGGCCTGACTGATCATCGTGACGGTGCGCGACTGGTGGTAGAGCGTCAGGTCGTTGTTCAGGCTCATGCTGTTGGTGAGCAGGTTCATCGCGTCGGGTACCCGTGCGAACTCCGAGGAGAGCCCGGTGAGCCCGATCCGGCCGTTGTCCACCTTGGAGCGGATCTCGTCGAGCTCGTTCACCCGGCTCACCAGCTCGCCGAAGCGGAGCTTCATCTCCGCGGTCATGGCCGACTGCGCGGAGGGATCGCCGGCCTCCTGCTGGAAGCGGGCGCGGGCCTGGTCGGTGACCATGCGCTGACCGGCGAGGGTGTCGCGGTCGGCGTCCGATCGGCTGGCCAGGTATTCGGCCGACAGGAGGTGCTCGCGCTGGACGGATCTGCTCAGGTCGCCGCCGGGCTTGCCGATGGAGTCGTACAGCGTGCCGATGGTCAGCAGCTTCATGGAGTCGCCGACGGTCACCGTCGCCGCGAAACCCCAGAGCGCGACCAGCGAGGTCAGGGGGATGGCCAGGAGCACCGAGACCTTGAACCGGATGGACCTACTCGATGCCATGTCACCTCAACGGTTCGGTCTTGGAGCGCCGGGAGGGGGGTCCCCGCGCGATCTCCAGATCGCCGACGAGGATAGCACCGAACGCTCGACCTATTTGTAGCCCATTTGTGACATGAGAGGAAATAGCGATGACAGGTGATGTATTAGCTCATAGCGGCTTGTGAGGCACGGGCGGTCTCACGCACCCAGGTCAGCTGCGCCAGCCGTACGGCCAGCACTCCGAGCAGCGCGATCTCGGTCCCGAGCAGGATCCGCTCGACCAGTCCGATCAGCACCCCGTCCCCCGGAAGGGCCACGTAGGTGATCGCCAGCAGCCCGAACCCACCGGCCAGCGCCAGCCACTCCACCGGCCTGGCCACCACCCGCCACCGCTCGTCCTCACCGAACCGCGTCACCATCAAGGCGCCCGCCGCGGGCATCGCGACGAAGGCGGCGATCGACACGTAGCGGTGCACCTGCGAGCTCAGGTCCATGAACGGCCCCGGGGCGGCACTCGGCACGATCGCGAGGACGACCAGCGCCGCGCTCCACGTCAGCATCAGCCGCTCCGCCGTCACTCCCACCGGCGCCTTGACCGCCCGCAGTCCCGCCACCAGCGCGAAGGACGCGATCCCCAGGGCCCCCATCGCGAACGGGATGGCTCCCCCGCCTTCCAGTGCGGCGTACTCGCTGATCGTCAGGTTGAGGGCGTCCGGGTACGGGCCGGGGGAGATCAGGCCGGCGACCATGGCCACGGCGGCCACGGCGATCCCGGCACAGGCGAGCAGGGGGGAGAGCCTCTTCAGCGCGAGCATGTTTCAAGACTGTCCTCCAGACGCCCTTTCAGGCATCCGGCGGCACCCCTGATCCGACCCTGACCCACCCCTGAGACGCGGCCACACCCCTGTAGGGGTGGGGGTGACCGCGTCTCCCGACGTCCCTCTCAACGACCGTCGCGGACCTCGGCGTAACGGGACCTGACCTCCGGCGTGGCGTCGGCCTCGAAGTGCTCCGTCCCACCCGCCTCCCAGACCGGGGGCTCGTCGCCGCCGCCGAGCAGCCAGGCGGCCTGCCTGGCCGCCCCGTCCGCGACGTACTCCCCCGGTTCGGGGACGACCACGGGCCGCCCGAAAACCGCGGGGGCGATCCGCCGTACGGCCTCCGACCTGGCCCCGCCCCCGATGAGCAGCACCCTGGCCGGGTCGAGTCCGAGGGCGTCGAACGCGTCGGCCAGGTGACAGAGCAGGCCCTCCACCGCCGCCCTCGCCAGGTGGGCGGGGGTCGAGGTCTTCAGGGTCAGCCCGTGCAGCGATCCGGTCGCGTCGGGGAGGTTCGGGGTCCGCTCGCCCTCCAGGTAGGGCACGTAGACGAGGCCGCCCGACCCGGCGGGGGCCTCCAGCGCCAGCCGGTCGAACCGGTCGAGGTCGACCCCGAGCATCCCGGCGGTGGCGCTGAGGACCCTGGCCGCGTTGAGCGTGGCCACCAGCGGCAGGAAGCGCCCGGTGGCGTCCGCGAACCCGGCCACGGCACCGCTCGGGTCGGCGCTCGGGCTCCCCGCGACCGCGAACGCCGTCCCGGAGGTCCCGATCGAGACCACCACGTCCCCGGGTTCGGCGCCGACCCCGAGGGCCGCCGCCATGTTGTCCCCGGTCCCCGGCGCGAGCCGTACGGACCCATGACCCCCCGCCGCGTCGTGGGGGCCCAGGACGCGGGGAAGTCCGGGTTCGGCGCCGAAGGCCAGCCGGAGGAGATCGGTCCGGTACTCCCCGGTCGCGGGCGACCAGTATCCGGTCCCGGACGCGTCGCCCCTGTCGGTGACGAACTCCCCGCCCAGCCTCCAGGTGAGCCAGTCGTGCGGCAGGCACACCCTGGCCGTACGGCGGGCGCTGTCGGGCTCGTGCTCCGCCAGCCAGCGGAGCTTGGTCACGGTGAACGACGCGACCGGCACGCTGCCGACCGCCTCGGCCCACGTGGCCGGGCCTCCCAGCTCCTCGACCAGGTCGGCGGCGGCGCGGGCCGAGCGGGTGTCGTTCCAGAGCAGCGCGTCCCTGACGACGGCCCCGGACTCGTCCAGGCAGACCATGCCATGCTGCTGGGCGCCCACGCCCATGGCCTCGACGTCGTCCAGGCCGCCCGCCTGCGCGATCGCCTCCTGGAGTGCCGTCCACCACGCCTCGGGATCGACCTCGGTCCCGTCCGGGTGGGCCGCGCGCCCCTGCCTCACCAGGGCGCCCGTCTTCGCGTCCCTGATCACCACCTTGCAGCTCTGGGTCGACGAGTCGACCCCGGCCACGAGGGTCATCCGCGGACCCCGAGGAGGTGCTCGACGGCGAGCTGGTTCAGGCGGGTGAAGTGGAAGCCGCGCTCGGCGACCTTGTCGAGGTCGAAGTCGTCGCGGTTCAGGTCCGCGAGCGTCTCCCCGGGAGCCAGCGTGGGCTCGGCCAGCTCGGCGACCTTGCTCGCGGCGAGCGCCTCGGCGACCTCGGGGTCCGCGCGGAAGGCCTTCACCTTCTCCTTCAGGATCAGGTAGGTGCGCATGTTGGCCGCGGCGGAGACCCAGACGTCCTCGGCGTCCTCGGTGCGCAGCGGCTTGTAGTCGAAGTGCCGGGGGCCGTCGTAGCCGCCGTTCTCCAGCAGGTCCACCACGAAGAACGCGTTCTTCACGTCACCGTGACCGAAGATCAGGTCCTGGTCGTACTTGGGACCGTGCTGGCCGTTCAGGTCGATGTGGAAGAGCTTGCCGTGCCAGAGCGCCTGCGCGATGCCGTGCGCGAAGTTGAGCCCGGCCATCTCCTCGTGGCCGACCTCGGGGTTGAGGCCGACGCGGTCGGAGTGCTCAAGCTCGTTGATGAAGGCGAGCGCGTGGCCGATGCTCGGGAGCAGGATGTCACCGCGCGGCTCGTTCGGCTTGGGCTCGATGGCGAACCGGATGTCGTAGCCCTGCTCGATCACGTAGGAGGTCAGCAGGTCCATGCCCTCCTTGTAGCGGCTGAGCGCGGCCCTGATGTCCTTGGCGGCCCCGGACTCGGAGCCCTCACGGCCGCCCCAGCAGACGTAGGTGGTCGCGCCGAGCTCGGCGGCCAGGTCGACGTTGCGGATGACCTTGCGCAGCGCGTAGCGGCGGACCTCGCGGTCGTTGCTGGTGAACGCGCCGTCCTTGAAGATCGGGTGGGTGAACAGGTTCGTGGTGGCCATCGGGACCTTCATCCCGGTCTCGGCCAGCGCCTTCTTGAAGCTCGCGATCGCCTTGTCCCGGTCCGGCTCGACGGCCAGCAGGTCGTCGTCGTGGAAGGTGACGCCGTACGCGCCGAGCTCGGCGAGCCTGTGAACGCTCTCCACCGGGTCCAGCGGCGCCCGCGAGGCGTCTCCGAAGGGGTCACGGGCCTGCCAGCCGACGGTCCACAAACCGAAGGTGAAGCGGTCCTCGGGCTTGGGGGTATAAGCACTCATCTGTTCTTCCTCCGATTTAGTCCACTTTATGGACTTAATATGGATCGAGTTGGTGGCATCGTCAAGGGGTGGGTGTTTCATGACGCAGGCCGTACGCCACGACTCGATGCGCGCCCGCAACCTCGGAGTGGTCCTCGGCGAGGTTCGCAGGAGCGGGCCGATCACGCGTGCGGCACTGGCGGAGATGACCGGGCTGACCAAGACCACGGTGTCGAAGATGGTCGGCGACCTGATCGACGCCGGCATGGTCACCGAGTCGGGCGCGCTCAGGGGTGGCGAGCGGGGACGGCCCGGCACGGCGGTCACCCTCAGCGGGAAACGCGTCGCGGCGCTCGGCCTGGAGATCAACGTCGACTATCTGTCGGCGTGTGTCGTCGACCTCACCCTCTCGGTGCGGCTTCGCTATACACAGGCTGTGGACAACCGGGTGGCCTCGCCTGTGGAAACTCTGTCCCACCTGCAGAAACTATTCCACAAGGCTGTGGATGAAGCACGCCTGGAGGGTCTCACCATCGCCGGTTCCACCCTCGCGGTGCCCGGTCCTGTGGACAAGGGGCTGCTCCACACCGCCCCGAACCTCGGCTGGCACGACGTCCGCGTCGGCGAGTTGCTGAACTTTCCCGTGGCTGTGGACAACGAGGCCAATCTCGCCGCCCTCGGCGAGCTCTGGTTCGGGTCCGGGCCGGGGGACTTCCTCCACGTATCGGGGGAGATAGGGATCGGCGCCGGCCTGGTGGTCGGCGGCACGCTGTTCCGCGGCGCGCGGGGGCTCGCCGGGGAGCTGGGACATGTGATCGTCTCCCCTGACGGCCCGGACTGCCGCTGCGGCGGGAAGGGCTGCCTGGAGCAGTACGCGGGCCAGGAGGCCCTGCTGCGAGCCGCCGACCTGGGGGGAGGCCTGGCGGGGATCCCCGAGCTGGTGGAGCGCCTCCACGCCGGCGAGCCACGCGCGCTGGAGGCGTGCGAATGCGCCGGGCAGGCCCTCGGCATCGCCCTCACCTCGGCGATCAACCTGATGGATCCCGGGACGATCGTGCTGGGCGGCGTCTTCGCGCCGCTGTTCCCCTGGATCCGCGGCCCGGTCCTTGAGACGATGACCGCCCGGCTGGCCAGGATGCGCCGCGCCGTCCCCGAACTGACCGTCTCCCGGCTCGGCGGCGACGCCGCGACCCTGGGGGCCGCCGGACAGGTCATCCACCGGATCATCGCCGACCCGTGGACCCACCTCGCTAAAGGCCAGACGGGTCGCGGCCCACACTGATCTCCTCGGCGATCCGCCGGATCCCCTGCCCGTCCAGGCCCGGAACGTCGACCAGCCTCCGGCGGAGCACCGCCGCCACCTCGGGCACGCTCGCCCCGGCGTATCCCTTCGCGACCTCGTGGACGATCCCGAAGAGCACGCGGTTCGCCTCGTGCTCGACGTTCGTCCGGATCAGAGAAGCCTCCGTCATGCCGCATCCCCCGTTTTCGTCGAATGACCGGGGCCCACGGTACGACGTGGGACCGACAGTCTCCGGGAGGCCCGCTCCGATCCGCTCGGGAAGCCGCTCAGGAGCCCGTTTTCCCGAGCACCGCCCCGCAGATCTCGGCGAGCTGACGGACCTGCTCGGGGGTGAGCCGGTCGAAGAAGCTCCGCCGTACCGCCTCGGTGTGTCCCGGTGCCGCCGAGGCCAGCGCCGCGAACCCCTCATCGGTCAGAACCGCCCAGCTCACGCGCTTGTCCGCCGCGCACGGCCGCCGCCGCACCCAGCCGCGCTCCTCCAGCCGCGCCACCGCGTGCGAGAGCCGGCTCTGCGAGGAGTTGAGCTCCGTCGCCAGCTCGCTCATCCGCAGCGTGCGGTCGGGTGCCTCCGACAGCTTCACCAGCACCGCGTAGTAGGCGTGCGGCATGCCGGAGTCTCTCTGCAACTGCCGGTCCAGCTCCTCGTGGACCAGTTGCGAGGTCGCCATGAACGCACGCCAGGTGCGCTGCTCGTCATCGTCCAGCCATCGCGTCACGGACTCATCTTACTTGAGCTCTCAACAAAACGGAGGTAATCTACTTGAGAGTTCAAGTTTCGAGGAGGAATCATGCCCGTTCAGCGGCTCAACCACGCGGTCCTGTACGTGCGCGACGTCGAGCGCAGCGTCGCCTTCTACCAGGAGGCCCTCGGGTTCAAGGTCGTCATGGGCTTCCGGGGCGCCGCGTTCCTCCAGGCCGCCGGCTCCGCCAACGACCACGACCTCGGCCTGTTCGAGGTCGGCGCCCAGGCGGGTCCCACCGGGGCCGGGCGCACCACCGTCGGGCTCTACCACCTGGCCTGGGAGGTCGACACCCTGGACGAACTGGAGCGGATCTCCCTCAAGCTCGGCGAGATGAACGCCCTCGTCGGCGCCTCGGACCACTCCACCACCAAGGCCCTGTACGCCAAGGACCCCGACGGCCTGGAGTTCGAGGTGTCCTGGCTGGTCCCGGCCGACCTGCTCACCGACGACGTGCTCGACGGGCGCACCGGCGTCAAGCCCCTCGACCTCGCCCGGGAGAAGGAGCGGTACGGCGCGCGGACCCGCGGCGGCCTCGGCGTCTCGACCCCCGCCTGAATCACCGGACGGTCGCTCCCCGACCCCGTGAGACGGCCACGCCGGCCAGGCAGAGCAGGCCGCCGAGCAGGGTCAGCCGGCCGGGGACCTCTCCGAGGACCACCCAGGACATCAGGACCACCAGGGCCGGAACGACATACGTGGTGGCGCCCATCTTGCCCGCGGTGGTGCGGGCGAGGGCGTAGGCCCAGGTCGTGAAGGCCAGAGCCGTCGGGAAGACGCCCAGGTAGAGGACGTTCAACGTCGCGGACAGCGGCGCGGTCCCGAGCTGCGACACCAGCTGGCCCGCGAACGGCAGGCAGGCCGTCGTCCCGACGAAGCAGCCGAAGGTGGTGACCTGAAGCGCCGAGGCGTGCCGCAGCGCGGGCTTCTGGCTGACGACCCCGGCGGCGTACGTCACGGCCGCGACCAGGCAGAGCAGGACACCGAGGATCGACGAGCGACCGCCGTCGGACATGGAGACGCCCACCACGACGGCGCCGACGAACGACACCGCCATACCGGCCATCAACCGAGGGGGGAACCCCTCCTTGAGCAGCAGGCCACCGAGAAGCGCGATCACCATTGGGCCGATGTTGACGACCATCGCGGCGGTGCCGGCGTCCACTTCCTGCTCGCCCCAGTTCAGGACGACCATGTACAGGCCGAACCACAGGATCCCCGAGGCCAGGATGCCGGGCCACGCGGCACGCGGTGGCAGCCCCTCGCGCCGTACCGACCAGATGACGCCGAGCACGACCGACCCGGAGAACAGCCGTCCCAGGGCCAGGGCGCCGGGTCCGAAATCCTGCGTGGCGCTGCGGATGGCGACGAAGGCCGAGGCCCACAACAGCACGGTGACGGCCGCCGCCGCGAGCGCCCGGCGATCGACGCGACTCCGTACAACGGTGATCGGATTCATGCGCCGAACGTTAGGTCCCACACCTTTCGGTTCGTATCGAACCATCGGCGTGCTCCCACCGGGATCGGTTCGTATCGAACCATCGGCGTGCTCCCACCGGGATCGTCTCGGGTGACGACCGCTCGGGACCGGCCGTGACCGGTCCTGCGACTCGGTGAAGACCTTCCCGGCTCCGTCCAGGACGGCTGGACGGAGCCGGGGGATCCAGAAAGATCAGAGCCTGCCGAACCAGTCGCGGACGGCGTCCACCCCGCCCGTCCCGAGGGCGACCATCAGCGCGACGCGCGCCTTCGAGGGCGCCAGACCTCGGGCTCCGATCGCCCCCAGCTTTGCGGCGAGGCCCGCGTGGAAGCCCAGGTCGTCGAGCGGAACCCCGAGAGTGAGGGACCGGGACGCGATGACGGTCGGGATGCCCCACTCCGACAGCTCGCCGAGCGTCGCGAAGAGGTCGACCGGCACGTTCCCCAGGCCGGTCCCCTCCAGGACGATGCCCCGGGCCCCGGCGTCCACGACCGCGGTGAGCAGGACGGGATCCATTCCCGGGTAGGTCTTGATCAGAGCGACGTCCGACTCCGGCTCCCCGGCGACCAGAGGGGGCCGGGCCGGCGGCGCGGCCAGCGTCTCGACCCGCCCGCCGACCACCCGTCCCAGCACGGGGAAGGGCGCCGAGGAGAACCCCGCCACGCTCGTGGCGTCGGCCAGGGTGACCCAGCGGGCCGCGTGCACCTCGTCGTTGACGCAGACGACGGCGCCGGCACCGCGCAGCGCGCCATCGGCGGCGGCCACGATGGACGAGGCGAGGTTCCTCGGGCCGTCGCTGGACAGGTCGTCCAGCGCGCGCATGGCTCCGGTCAGCACGATCGCGCCCCGCTCCGCGGCCCTGCCCGCGAGAAGATCCACGAGGAAGGCGCCGTCCTCCAGCGTGTCGGTGCCCTGAGTGATCACGACACCGTCGAATCCCCGCTCCAGGATGGCCGAACGGGCCCTGCGGGCCAGCCCCAGCATGGTCGAGGGCGACGTGTCCCAGCTCGGCTCCGCCATCACGTCCTCCACCTCCACCGCCACGTCCGCGGGGAGCGCGCCGGAGGGGACGGTCTTCAGGAGCTCGGTCCCGGACGCGACGCCTTGCTGTCCGGGGCGGTACGAGTGGGCGATGGTGTCACCGGTCGCCAGCAGCAGCACACGCTTCACGGCATGATCCCTTCGATGGGCCGCAACGAGTTCGACCCCCGCGGGCGGCTCGCCCTCCAGCAGATGCCGCGCCCCTGAGCCGGGTACCGGCCGCCGCGACGGGTGCTCGTCGCCGGAGCCGACGTACCCGAAGGCGGTCGCCTCCATTTATAACCCATACATACCCCTACTGGGGTTATATTTTGAGGCCGTAGGTTCCAGCGCAGGACCGCCACGACCCGGCATCCGTCGCGCGGGGCGGGTCGGTTGCCCCGGAAACATCCGGACCGTCGCGATCAGGAGGCCCGCTCACGGACCGTGGATCGACGGTCCGGCACCCTCAGGAGACCGGGGACACGACGGTTTCGCGGAGGCGGCGCGCGGCCGTGACCACGTTGGCAAGCGCCGCCTCGACCTCGCCGTACGCGCGGGTCTTCAGCCCGCAGTCGGGATTGACCCAGACCCGTTCGGCGGGCAACGCCCGCAACGCCTTCCTCAGCGACTCCTCGACCTCCTCGGTGGAGGGCACGCGCGGCGAGTGGATGTCGTACACCCCCGGGCCGAGTCCCCGGCCGAAGTCGCCCACGGCGGGCTCATCGAGGATCCGCGCGTGCGACCGGGCCGACTCGATGCTCGTCACGTCGGCGTCGAGCGCGTCGATCGCGGCGAGGATCTGGTCCGCGTCCGAGTAGCACAGGTGCGTATGGATCTGGGTACGGTCGCCCGCGCCCGACGTGGCCCGCCGGTAGGCGTCCACGGCCCACTCCAGGTAGACGTCCTGCGACTCGCGGCGCAACGGCATCAGCTCGCGCAACGCCGGCTCGTCGACCTGGATGATGGAGACGCCCGCGGCCTCCAGGTCCCGCACCTCGGCGCGGACGGCGTCGGCGACCTGGAACGTGACGTCGCGCAGCGGCAGGTCGTCGCGCACGAACGACCACGCGACGATGGTGACCGGCCCGGTCAGCATCCCCTTGACCGGCAGGCCGGTCAGTGACTGCGCGTATCGGGCCCAGCGCACGAGCAATGATCGAAACCTGTGGATCTGCCGGGGAGGGGTGTACCTTCCCGGATCATCCGATGATGGTTTCGAGATAAGGCCGACGTTGGCGCGTCGGTCGGGAAGGCACACCCGTGCCGCTCACCGTAGTGCCCGAACCGCCCGCTGACGACAGCTCATCGACGGCCGCCGCCTCCTCGTTGATCGATGAGATCGTCCGTGAGGGCGCCCGTAAGATGCTGGCCGCCGCGTTGCAGGCCGAGGTGGACGCCTACATCGCCGCCTTCGCTGACGAGCGCGATGCGGCCGGTCGCCGTCTGGTGGTGCGTAACGGCTCCCATCAGCCGCGCGAGATCCTCACCGCGGCCGGCGCGATCGAGGTCACGGCCCCGCGCGTCAACGACAAGCGCATCGACGAGCAGACGGGTGAGCGTCAGCGGTTCTCCTCATCGATCCTGCCGGCCTGGGCGCGTAAGACCCCGCAGGTCAGCGAGGTGTTGCCGCTGTTGTACCTGCACGGCCTGTCCTCGGGCGATTTCATCCCCGCGCTGGGCCAATTCCTCGGCTCGACCGCGGGCCTGTCCGCGCCGGTGATCACTCGTCTGACCGAGACCTGGAAGGGCGAGCAGCGCGCGTTTGCCGCCCGCGACCTGTCCGGCGCCGACTACGTCTACCTGTGGGTCGACGGCATCCACGTCAACATCCGGCTGGAGGAGCACAAGCTGTGCCTGCTGGTGATGATCGGGGTGCGCGCTGATGGCCGCAAGGAACTCGTCGCGCTGAGCGACGGCTATCGGGAGTCGGCTGAGTCGTGGGCCGATCTGCTGCGCGATGCCAAAAGGCGCGGGATGCGGGCGCCGGTGCTGGCGATGGGGGACGGTGCGCTGGGGTTCTGGTCCGCGCTTCGGGAGGTGTTTCCGCAGGCCAGAGAGCAGAGGTGTTGGTTTCACAAGATCGCTAATGTGCTGGGGGCGCTGCCGAAGTCCGCTCACCCCGCAGCGAAGAAGGCCCTGGCCGAGATCTGGAACGCCGAGGACAAAAACCATGCCCAGGCCGCGGTCAAGGGCTTCCAGGCCGCCTACGGCGCCAAGTATCCCAAGGCCGTGACCAAGGTGGTCGACGACCTCGAGGAGCTGCTCGCCTTCTATGACTTCCCGGCCGAGCACTGGGTGCACCTACGCACGACCAACCCGATCGAGTCGACCTTCGCCACCGTCCGGCACCGCACCAAGGTCACCAAGGGGCCCGGCTCACGCGCTGCCGGGCTGGCCATGGCGTTCAAGCTGATCGAGTCCGCCCAGGCCCGCTGGCGCGCGGTCAACGCCCCTCATCTGGTCGCGCTGGTCCGCGCCGGGGCGACCTTCACCGGCGGCAAGCTCGTCGAACGACCCGACGACCACGTCCCATCCGCAGCCGCTTAAAAGATCTTGATCCACAGGTATTGACGATTGCTCCAGCGCACGGTGATCGGCGCCGGTCGCCGGACGTCACCGTGGAGGATGGGCGGCCGCGTGCAGCGGGAGCCGTCGGACTGTAGGTCTCCCAAACCCTCCAGCAATGACCTGACATAGAAAGACGCCCCTAGCTGATTGACCGGGGGTTCTTTCTTCTTTATGCGGGCTACCCCATATGAGCGGCGAATCGCCGCTTATATGACAGCCGTATTGTCTGCCATTCCACGAGGTGTGATTAACGCCTAACCTCGATCTTTCGTGATCTTCGTGTGGTCGGCTGAAGCATTTGGCTGAGGCGTGATTTCGCTTCCTGGTCAGCGTGGTGGCCCGGCTGTCGCGCCGGGTGGGCGGGGTTCCACGAGCCCGTGGGTGTCCTTTCTTGGTCGGTGGAGCGGCTTGATGCTGGTCAGGGCGGTGCCGGCAGGGCTTGCAGGCGGGTGACGGCGGCGATGATCTGCGGTGCCCAGGGCCATCGGGCGGCGATGCGGAGCCGGAGCCGCCGGCCGCCGTGGACCAGGCGTCCGGCGACGGCGAACAGGCGCAGCCGCAAGCGTTTGGGCTCCCAGCGGCGGGCCGGGCCCTGCAGGGCGAGCATCTGCATCCAGGCCATGAGGTCGCCGGCCAACGCGACGATCTCGCACCACATCTGGTTCTGGGTGAAATCGTGCAGCGGCAGGTTGCGCAGGCCGGTGTCCTTGGCGCAGCGGATGCGGTCCTCGGCGCGGGCGCGGCGACGATGGCGCAGCTCCAGATCGGCGAGCTGGCCTTGCTTGGTGTTGGTGACGAAACAGGTGAAGCGGTGCCCGCCGGGGTCGGTGAAGCGCAGCCGCGCACCGGGGTGCGGGCGCTCCCTGCGGACGATGACGCGCATGCCCTTGGGCCAGGAGGTCAGGTTCGCCAGGCCGGTGATCTCGGCGACCCAGGCGCCTGCTCTGACCTGCCCCTCGGCGTCGTAGGCGGGTGTCCACGCGCTGGCGGGCAAGCGACCGATCGCGGCGCCGATGTCGTCGGTGATGGTGAAGCCGATGGAGTATTTCAACCACCGGCCTGGACGGGTCAGCCAGGTGAGGAACTCATGAGTGCCGCCGCCTGAGTCGGTGCGGATCAGAATCTGACGGCGTCGGGCCCGGGGCAGTTGGGCCAGGGCCAAGACGGTGGCGTTGATGTGGTCGGTGGCGGTGTTGGAGCCGGCGTTGCCCGCTCGCAGCACCAGGGCCAGTGGCTCACCGGCTCCGTCGGTGCCGTGGTCGGCGAAGGCGGTCATGGGGTGGAAGCCGAAGGTTTTCTTCCAGGTCGGGGTGGCGTTTTCCTTCTCAGAGTGGGCGATGACGATGGTGGCGTCCAGATCGATGGGGATCAGCTGGCCGTCGGCTCCGGGCGCGGCTGACGCGGCGAGGGTCCAGGCGTGTTCACGGGCGATGGCGCGTGCGCGTCGAATCGCTTTCAGGGCTTTGGCGGTGTCGGTGGCGAGCCGGTCGATCAGCCGGGAGACGGTCGGGTCAGAGGCGATGGGGCCGAACAGTTCCGGCTGAGAGCGCAGTATCGCGATGTCGGCCAGGCAGTCGCCTCCCAGGGCGAGGCTGACGGCGAGATCAGCGATGATCTTTCCGGGATCGTGGATCGCGCGGGCCGGTCGCCATCGTTGCAATTGCTCCGACAGGGCCTGGTCCAGGCCGGTGACGCGCAGCGTTTCCAGCAACAGCAGCGCGCCTGATTGGGAGATGAGCCCGGAGCCGTCGGCGGACATGACGATCTTGGGTCGCGAAGCGATAGTCTTCACGTGAAAAGTGCCTCTTGAGCTGGTGTGGACGGGACCTTAGACAAGTCCGATCATCCCAGTTCAAAGGCACTTTTCTCATGTAAACGATCAAGGCTGGCGATATTCACCGTGAAAGCCCGAGGCTAACACTCCTGGTCACCGCCAAGGGTACGCACCAGTGCGTACCCCTTCTCCGAGCTGGGAGAGCCCCGCTGGAGCGCCGTCGGAGCCCCGATGCGGCACCCAACCCCGTCGAAGGGAACCGGATTTTCCTGGCCGGCCGTGACCGGGGCCGGCCTACGTCCTGGGAACCTCCACCCCTCTGACCTGCGACGGAAGAATTTCTTCGGGCATACCCGGACCTTTCGAGGTTTGTCCGCTCTATTAACCTCGGGCTTTCACGGTGAATATCGCCAGCCTTGATCGTTTACATGAGAAAAGTGCCTTTGAACTGGGATGATCGGACTTGTCTAAGGTCCCGTCCACACCAGCTCAAGAGGCACTTTTCACGTGAAGACTATCGCTTCGCGACCCAAGATCGTCATGTCCGCCGACGGCTCCGGGCTCATCTCCCAATCAGGCGCGCTGCTGTTGCTGGAAACGCTGCGCGTCACCGGCCTGGACCAGGCCCTGTCGGAGCAATTGCAACGATGGCGACCGGCCCGCGCGATCCACGATCCCGGAAAGATCATCGCTGATCTCGCCGTCAGCCTCGCCCTGGGAGGCGACTGCCTGGCCGACATCGCGATACTGCGCTCTCAGCCGGAACTGTTCGGCCCCATCGCCTCTGACCCGACCGTCTCCCGGCTGATCGACCGGCTCGCCACCGACACCGCCAAAGCCCTGAAAGCGATTCGACGCGCACGCGCCATCGCCCGTGAACACGCCTGGACCCTCGCCGCGTCAGCCGCGCCCGGAGCCGACGGCCAGCTAATCCCCATCGATCTGGACGCCACCATCGTCATCGCCCACTCTGAGAAGGAAAACGCCACCCCGACCTGGAAGAAAACCTTCGGCTTCCACCCCATGACCGCCTTCGCCGACCACGGCACCGACGGAGCCGGTGAGCCACTGGCCCTGGTGCTGCGAGCGGGCAACGCCGGCTCCAACACCGCCACCGACCACATCAACGCCACCGTCTTGGCCCTGGCCCAACTGCCCCGGGCCCGACGCCGTCAGATTCTGATCCGCACCGACTCAGGCGGCGGCACTCATGAGTTCCTCACCTGGCTGACCCGTCCAGGCCGGTGGTTGAAATACTCCATCGGCTTCACCATCACCGACGACATCGGCGCCGCGATCGGTCGCTTGCCCGCCAGCGCGTGGACACCCGCCTACGACGCCGAGGGGCAGGTCAGAGCAGGCGCCTGGGTCGCCGAGATCACCGGCCTGGCGAACCTGACCTCCTGGCCCAAGGGCATGCGCGTCATCGTCCGCAGGGAGCGCCCGCACCCCGGTGCGCGGCTGCGCTTCACCGACCCCGGCGGGCACCGCTTCACCTGTTTCGTCACCAACACCAAGCAAGGCCAGCTCGCCGATCTGGAGCTGCGCCATCGTCGCCGCGCCCGCGCCGAGGACCGCATCCGCTGCGCCAAGGACACCGGCCTGCGCAACCTGCCGCTGCACGATTTCACCCAGAACCAGATGTGGTGCGAGATCGTCGCGTTGGCCGGCGACCTCATGGCCTGGATGCAGATGCTCGCCCTGCAGGGCCCGGCCCGCCGCTGGGAGCCCAAACGCTTGCGGCTGCGCCTGTTCGCCGTCGCCGGACGCCTGGTCCACGGCGGCCGGCGGCTCCGGCTCCGCATCGCCGCCCGATGGCCCTGGGCACCGCAGATCATCGCCGCCGTCACCCGCCTGCAAGCCCTGCCGGCACCGCCCTGACCAGCATCAAGCCGCTCCACCGACCAAGAAAGGACACCCACGGGCTCGTGGAACCCCGCCCACCCGGCGCGACAGCCGGGCCACCACGCTGACCAGGAAGCGAAATCACGCCTCAGCCAAATGCTTCAGCCGACCACACGAAGATCACGAAAGATCGAGGTTAACAGGCGGGAAGGGGGAGCGAGGGCTCCGGACCTTCCGGCAGAAGTCCGGGGGATACACCTATGTGAGGCAGGGGCAGGGACCCCGAGAGCTTGGGGGGTAAGGGGGGCCGTAGTTGAGTCGTAGTCGTAACTAACAACTACGACCTAAAGGGAAGTAGTTGTTAACCGTTAACTACTAACTAACTAACTAACCCGGCCCTTAAGGCCGGGTAGTAGATAGCAACTCCTACTAGTAACACTCTCCAGCCACTAATACTCCTGGTAATTAAGCTTCCAAGCTTCGTGCTTGGAATCTCCAGACCAGTTAAATCAACCAGCTCCATGAAAGGCCAACATGCCCAGGAACCCGAACAACAGCAAGCCCTGCTCCTATCCGAATTGTGGACGTCCTAAGCACAGCAGGCAGTTGTGCGTGGGGCACTCCTCGATGATCCGTCGTCGGGAAGACCTCCGCCCCCTCGGTCGGCCCAAGGTCACGAAGGTCGATGCCAACGGCATGGTGCATTGTCCGGAGTGCCAGCAGCGCCTTAGCGCTGACAGCTTTCGCCAGAACCTGGCCTCGAAGCCTGGGGGCTTCGCCACCTACTGCACCCCCTGCGTGGCCAAGCGCAACGAGGCCCGACGCCTCAGCCGGAAGGCTGCCCAATAACCCCACTGCGGCTAAGGCCGCCACCAACGACACCTGACCGCCCGGCCCCGATGCCGAGCGGTTTTTTGACGCCCAGCCACAGGAGAGCACATGAAGCCCAAGCGACCCCGCAAGCGCAAGCGCCGGAGAAGACGATGACCACCGACCTCCTCACGAGAGCGCCCGCCCCCACTGCCAAGACCACCCCTAAGACCGTGACACACCCCCGACCGCAGATACGCACACTTGGAGAACTCGTGTTGGAAGCCCGTGAGATCGCTGCCGAGACCGGTGAGGTGCCGAGCCAGCGATACCTGAAGACCGCTCTCAACATCGGTGGTGCCCGAGCGAAGTTGGTGAGGGACAAGCTCGTGGCCGAGACGGAACCCGTACCTGAGGTTCCTGAGCCGGTGCCGGCCGAGCCTGGCGACGAGATCGCCCTGGGCGCACTGGACGCGCCCACCGAGACCAGCTCTAGACGATCCCACAAGCTCGCTACCTGGCCTCTCGTCCTGCTGGCCATCCCCGCCTTCGTGGCCGTCTGGTCCGGCTGGGTGGGCCTCGGAGAGCTTGCCGGGTTCGGAGTGGTCCACCCGCTCCCTGGTATCGCGGATGGCTTCAGCATCAACACAGCGATCACCTTGCCGATCAGTCTGGAGGCGTATGGGGCGATCGCCCTCCGAGCATGGCTGAGCATGCCGAGAACCCACCGGGCTCACCGGTTCTCGAAGTGGAGCGCACTGATCTCGCTGCTCCTGGGGGCTCTTGGCCAAGTGGCGTATCACCTCCTCGTGAGCCTCGGCTATGAGGCTGCTCCGTGGGGGATCACGACCGCAGTAGCAACGCTCCCGGTCGCTGTGCTTGGCATGGGCGCGGCCCTCGCTCACATGATCAAAGAAGAGCGCTCGTGAACGAACGGATCAACCAGTGTGGGTTCACCGGCTGCCGCAGGCGCGTCGCTGACAAGATCGCCGACCGCTGCGAGGACCACGCCGAGCACACCGAGCCTGAGCCCGAGACCGCCCGATGGCGGCCGTTCTCGTCCTGAACCCGTACAGCGAATCTGGCCCTCGGCATCCCTGCCGGGGGCCTTTCCATCTGACAGCCAGGAGACCCACTTGATCGACACCGGCTTTGAGATCCCTGCTGACTACATGCCTCGTCCGCATTTCGTCCCGCCTATCGAGGCTGTCGAGCCTGACGAGCCCTGGGACTTCGACTACATGTTCGGGGTTGGAGCGCCGCTCCCGAGCTCCAGCACTCACGAGGACACCGAATACATCCTGAGTGACGAGGAGCTTGCGGACTTCCTGGAGTGGTCGTCCGCACAAACTGCTGAGGAGTCCACCGAGGCAGCTACCGAGGTCCCTGAGGCGGTGTTCATCGAGCCTGACACCGAGGGCTACGACATCACCTACATCGGCACGGAGCCTTTCAACCACGACAGCTTCCGGAAGCTGTCGGCCAAACGCCCCAAGCGCCTGAGCATGACCGACTACGAGGACATGTTCAGTAACGAGGAGCTGGATGCACTCCAGGCTTCCTGGTCCGTGGACGTAGAGCCTGCGCCCGACGAGATGGAGTTTGCCAGCTTCGTGGTCAACCTCCATCGAGAAGCCTCACAGAACAAGGTCTCCGAGCGGCTGTCTGCTGAGTTCGGTGGGTCCAAGGAGAAGTTCCGGAAGATGTTCCACCGCAAGAAGATCCCCATCGTCAGGGCAAACACAGCGTGGTGCTTCACCGGCGAGTACCGGTGGATACAGCACGAACTGTGACTGGATGCTGACTCTGTGGTTGGGGACAACCTGGAGATGGACCCCAAACCAGGTTCACCAGGCTCTTGCAGAACCCCAGGTCAGAGGGTGGGGATAAATGGAAAGCCTTAAGGGGAAATACCTGTCCCCTCCTCCTTCGTCGTCGGGTCCAGGAGGTGACCCCCAAAGGGAGCCTCCTCTGTGATCGTCGGCTCCTATAACACTCCTAACCCAGGAGGACAGGCCCACCCTGGACTCCTGGATACGTAGACCTACGAGACCAGTCCTGTCTGCGACGTCCTGGCCTCTACCAACTGGACCTCCTGGATAGACAACCTCCTGTTGTCGTCGTCGGACCTCCTCCGGGGTCCTCCCTGACCGACCAACCTCAGCACTACTGGCATTCACAACCACCTTCCTGTACGGCCCTGGCCCTTGATGGCCGGGGCCTTTCGCATGTCTGGAGACCACCATGACCACCACACCCCACGGCCACGTCACCCTGCGCTGCCAGCACGCAACCTGCGGGCGCAGCTTCCACCACCCCAGAGGCCGGGGCCGATACCCGTCCTACTGCTCCACGGCCCACCGCAAGGCGGGCAGGACCGAGTACCTGGCCTCCAGGGACCGCTCCTACGAGAAGTGCTCACACTGCTCCAAGATCGCGGAGCTGACATGGGGCGGCCGGGAGTACTGCTCACCCATCTGTTTCGGTGTCGCCTCCTTGATGGCTCAGGGAGAGACCCAGGAGGCCGCTGAGGTCGCTGTGGCGGCCCTCATCACCAATGACCCCGTATTGGCATCCAGACGCCCGGTAAGGCGTCCTGGAGCCCCTGAAGATGACCCCGAGAAATACGGCTTCACCAAACGCTCTCTGCGTCGGCTCGATGCTCACGAAATGTATGACGGCTACAGCGTCCAGTCCAAAAGCACTTACCTGGGCGGAGATCTGGGACCGGATGAAGGCCGGACTCGTCTGGGCCTTTACTCACCGAATCTCAAGGACCACGAATGGTTCAAGAGTCATCCGGGTTGGTGGAAGTCTTGAATGCCTCTGGAGGCCGCGGCGTCGGGCCGTAGAGGGCCTCTGAGCCTTTTCTGGCACCCACGGAGCGGGGAGATCACTAGAGGCTCTTAGAATCGATCTCAGGGCCTTACGGAAGCCCTAAACTTTGGAACCCCATCTGCTGCCCTCCGGCCTACAGCCGGGGGCCGGCACTTACTTCTTTCTCTCTACAGGGTGACTCGTGGGTGGAGCGGTTACTGGGGTCAGTAACCGCCACCTAACCTGCCCCCATACCTTGCCGAAGTCCCGATCCACAAGGTTAGTGCGCACACTAACGTTTGCCTGACCTGAGCATTCTTCGAGACCACCCGCACATTGGGCCTGACCTGCGAACTACCCGCTAGGCGGGTACCGCAAAGACTGCGGCCGACAGCCCTTCTCTCTCGGGACAGTTATTACGAGAGTAGGGACTTGCCAATGGGATCCTTCGGAGCCTCCCGCCTCGCCAGCGGGGGGCTCCACTTCATTTCTATCCAGCAACACCAATTGAGGGGAAACACCATGACGTACAAGCACATGATTGAGACCGCCGCTGATCTGAATCGCTGGGAGCCCGAGGACCTGGATGCCTTCCTCGCCGTCGATGAGCACAACGCTGAGCACAGCGTTGGCGTCCCGCCCATCATCAACCCGGCCCTTGGCCTGGTGCTGGTGTACCGCCCGGTTGGCTACATCACCGAGCCCGTCACCGCCGTCGCCTGAGCGACGATGCCCAAGGCCCCTTCCAAATGCTTGACGGATGGCTGCCGGAAAGTAGCCATCAAACAGGGTCGATGTGACATCCACTATGTGCCCTGGTCGGTGACCAGTCCGCGGAATCTGACGCGGCCGAAGAACGCAGCCACCCTGATCCGGCGAGTACGAGTCCGAGACCGGGAGCGCTGTTATCTCTGTGGCGGCCCCGGCCGCATCGTTGACCACATCACCCCAGTTGCCGAAGGCGGCACCTGGGATATGGCCAATCTGGCCTGCTGCTGTGGGCCATGTCACCGCACCAAGACTCGTGAGGAGTCCTCACGAGGGCGGTCGCGCAACAAATGGCCTATGACACTTCTTTCTTCCTTCTTGAGAGGACACCAAATGGATGCCAATCCGGGGACGGGTGACACTCCCGTCGCCGTTCCGGAAACCCCCACACCGGTAGGTGAAGAGAGCGCTTCGTTCGAGGAACGGTGGAAGGCAACCAGCGCCGAACTGGAGGCCGTCAACGCCAGGAACGCCGAGATGGAGCAGGCTCTCGCCAATATCGAGGCTGAGCGGACGCGAAAGCTCATCTACGACGAGTTCGCCCAGGCCGGCAAGGCGCGGGGAATTGAGCTGAACGAGGCAGTGCTTGAAGGGCTCGACCTGTCGGCCTTTGCGGCCGATGGGGCGGTGAACGGTGAGGCGATTGCCGACCTCATGGACCTCTTCGCTCCCGTTCTTCCGCGCTTCTCCCAGAGCCTCGGTATCGGCCCGCAAAGGTCTAGCAAAATCCCTGACGCCAAGCTCTCACTCGATGTCCGAGCGCGACGCTAACCCACCTAACAAAGGAAATACATAATGGCACTCACTCCAATGCCCCCCTATCAGCACGTCGGCACCGGCTCGTTCATTCCCACTCAGTGGAGTGACGAACTCCTCCGGCAGTTCGACCCGCTGCTCGTCTGGTCCTCGTCCCTGGTTTGTAACCGCAACTACGAGGGCGAGATCAGCGGTAAGGGCGACCGGGTCGTGGTCAACGGCATTATCCGGCCCAGCGTCGGCAAGTACGAAGACACCGTGGGCATGACGATCGAGGACCTGAAGACCGTCGAGCAGCACGTGGACATCACCGAGGCCGACTATGTGGCCTTCTATGTCCGCGACATCGAGCGGGTTCAGGTCGCCGGGGTTCTCGGTGCCCCGGCCACGCAGGAGTCCATCCAGGCTCTGGTCAACGAGACTGACACCTTCGTCGGTGCCAAGATCGCGGCCTCCGCCACCTCGGCCGCTCAGGTGGACGTGAGCACCCTCACCGCGAGCCGCGACAAGGGCGAGGCGCTCCTGGAGACCATCTTCGACATGATGGAGAAGCTCGACACCGCCAATGTGGCGGACGGGCGGTATGTGGTCGTCTCACCGAAGGTGAAGCGCTACCTGCTGCGCGCCCCGGACATCGCCAACGCCGCCGCCCTCGGCGAGGGTCAGGCCACCGCCAACGGCGTGGTTGCTCGGCTGGCCGGCTTCACGGTGGTCAGCACCACGGCGATGCCTGCCGGCTGTGAGATTCTCGCAGGCCACAGGTCGTTCACTACCTTTGCCAGCCAGTTCACGAACTTCCGTGAGCAGCCGGTGGAGCAGTTCCGCCGCAACCAGATCGATGCCCTGCACCTGTACGGTGCGCGGGTGCTGTCCTTCCCTGGAGGCAAGCAGCCCACCGCCCCCGGCGCTGCCGTGGTCGGCTCCGAAGGGCTGATCAAGGCCGTCGTCAAGTGGTCCTGACCTCCAAGAGCTGATCCCTCTCACTCCAAGCCCCGAGCTTGTCCTTTGTGGACGGCTCGGGGCTTTTTTGCGTTGTAGCCCAGTAGCAGCTTCAGGGGCGCAGGCCCCACACACATGGATCGGACTGACGCGAGCTGGAGCTGGCGGCCGTGAAAGTCAGTAGCATGGTGTGATTTCTTTGACCTCTGTCGGCTCAAGGCCGCCTATGTCATCTCCCAGCCAGTCGTTGCCAAGGGGTTTGTAGACTCCGTCGGCTGGATCTACTGGCCACAAAGTTCCTCCTACGATTTCGTCGAACTTGCTGGCGAATCGGTAGGAGACGCCTTTGATGCTGGATTCACTGCCCTCTGGCGGGAGGGCTGTCACAAGAGCTTGAGTGCAAGGCGCGATGTCATACGCATAGAAGCGTAGGGGCGGATCGGGTTCTGCTGCCGAGTGGTAACCGACACCGAGGTACAGAGTCACGTTGTGCGAATTGCCGTTCCGAACCCGCCAACTCTCACCCTCTCCTGGTTTCCGTAGAGCACCACCCCGGACGGTCACGCGTCTAGCAAAGGCGGATTTCTCCTTGGCGTCGGCCTCCGCCTTATCCTCCGCCCGGTGCTTTCGGGCGTCGTCTTGCTGCTGTTGACTGATCTCCAATGCGTTCATGGAGATGACGATCGCGGGGATGGACATGAGACCAGCGATGAAGGTGGAGAGGGCTGCTAACCATTGGACGTTCCAGCGGCCGTCGCTGAGCCGTTTTCTCCGGCGTGGCCGTGAGGGGAATGTGAAACGCCTGGTGGCCCGAGCAGAAGGGCGGGGGTTGGCACCTTGCGGCGGTGGCTTGCGGGGGGTCACCGGCCCAGTATTCCGAGGTGAAGTGTATCTAGTCACCCGAATCCGTACCTTTATGGCTGATTTCCCAGTGGGAGTTTCGGGGTCGCCCTCAAGGGCGTCAACCCAGGTTGATAGGCAAATCCTAGTGAATTTGCGAAAGAGCCAGACCCCAGGGCCCCGGCATAGTGGCGTTGAATGATGTGATGTCCGGTTCGCGGAGTGACGGACGCGAAGCCGGCCGGTAAGCAAGCAGGCACGATCTTCGAGATCATGAGGTTCTCTACGCCAAATGATCAGAGAAGGCCGTGCCTGCCCCCTCATCATTGCCGATCAACCCTGCCCTGAACCAACTGGCCGAAGTGAGCTGCGACTCCATGCCCGTCGTAGTCGCCGAGTACGCCAGCCTGCTGGATCAGTTACGGCAGGTTCCCGATCCGCGCGATCGACGCGGGATCCGACACGCGCTGGCTTCGGTACTGGCAGTGGCCGCAGCGGCGGTCCTGGCCGGAGCGCGGTCCTTCACCGCGATCGGCGAATGGATCGCTGATGCTCCAGTCCAGGTCCAGGCCATATTGGAGGTCAGACGCGACCCCGTGATCGGAGCTCATCGGCCACCACACGAGGCGACGATCCGCCGGTTGCTGGAGGTTGTCGACGCCGACATGCTCGATGCGATCCTCACTGGGTGGCTGACCGCCCGCCTGCAGATACACGCCGAAAGCGCCCCGACATCCGGGCGCGGCCGACAACGCCAGGCCATCGCGGTGGATGGCAAGGCGCTACGCGGTGCTCGCCTGGCCGAACACAGCACCGTGCACCTGCTGGCCGCCTTCGATCACAACTCCGGCTTGGTGCTGGCCCAGACCGACGTGGACGGCAAAACGAACGAGATCACCCGATTCCAGCCCCTGCTGGAAGGTCTTGACCTGGACGGATGTGTCCTCACCGCCGACGCGCTGCACACCCAGCGCGATCATGCCACCTTCCTGGTGACCAAGAAGAACGCCCATTACATACTGATCGTGAAGAAGAATCAGCCCAGCCTGCACACCCAGCTCAAACGCCTGCTGTGGAAACGGGTCCCCATTGCCGACCGCCGGCGCGATCGCGGACACGGCCGCGAGGAACGCCGCACGCTGAAGGTGCTCACCGTCAAAGCCGGCCTGCTCTTCCCGCACGCTGTCCAAGCCATGCAGATCAAACGCCAGGTCAGGGATCTGAAGCAGGGCAAATGGCGAACCGTGACCGTCTACGCCATCACCAGCCTGCCCACCTGGCAGGCCAGCCCCGCCGACCTCGCCGCATGGATCCGCGGCCACTGGAGCATCGAAAATCGGCTCCACTACGTCCGCGACGTCACCTACGGCGAGGACCACTCCCAAGCCCGCACCGGCAACGCACCCCGCAACATGGCCGCCCTGCGCAACCTCGCCATCGGCGTTCTGCGCCTGACCGGCGCGACCAACCTCGCCCAGGCCATCCGGCACCTCTCCCGAGACGCCACCCGCCCTCTGGCCCTCCTCGGCCTCACATGATCAAGAGCCGCCCAACCGACTTTGCCGGGGCCCTGAGCCAGACCCGTACGTTCTCGGAGGAGGCAAGACCTTTGGGCTCGCGTGCGCGTGAGCCTAGGCACCCCCCCCACCCCTGCTGACCTGTGGGGACGCCCCGCGCCCCACGCCCTAGGCCACGCAGAGAGAGCAGTCCACCACGCAGCATGCCCGCTTACTTACTTCTTTCTCGGCCACACACCTCGCCTGACCTGGCCTTTCTCTGCCCCACTCTGTCCCTGCCTGTCCTCACTGTCCAGTTCATCCCCTCTGTCCTACTCTGCGCTGTTCATCGTCCTTGTCCTGTCTGTGCCTCATTCTCACCCTTCATCACCTTTGTCTGTTCTGTCCTCTATCTGCCCGTTCACACTGTTCCTGCCTCTGTGTCCTACTACCTGGCCCTGTATGGGCCAGGGCCAGTACGTGAGTATGGCGGCGCTGTTGTTAAATATGCCGCCCTGTAGGCGGCGACTAAGAAGATGACAACTATGAATGGTGGCGGTAGTGCCGGCCGAGTGGCGAGAGCACAGCAGAGCGGAGCAGAGCAGGCGGAGTGAGCGGAGTGCCGAGCCGCGGAGTGCTGAGCTGAGAGTGGCGCTGAGCGAAGCTGAGCTGCGGCGAGAGTAGCGGTGGTGACCGAGGAGGGAGAGTGCAGTGCACCCACCCTCCGAGGCGAGAGCTGCCAGTGGAGAGTGCGCCGTGAGGGCGGCGCTACAGGATCGGGTTTACGGATACGAACGGGTTTATGGACACGGGTTTGAGGATCGGGTTTATGGATGTGGTTCGGGTTTGTGGATACGGCCCACAGCTCGGGTTTGAGGACCTTGCCGGCCAGAGCTACCCGTCACTACTAATGACGTGTGGTCGTGCAGGTCAGAGCAAGTATCGGTCTGACCGATACTTTCCGTGGCAGCGCCACCTGGGTCCATCGGTATGTGGGAGAGGCCGAAGGCATCCGCGATGTGGATGCGTTCGCCAGTACGCAGGTCAGAAGGTGTGCTGTTAGAGCACCCCTGGCGGAGGGTGTGCGCCCCGTCCCAGGCCAGGCAAGGGTAACGAATCGTTACCCTTGCGGGAATGGGTGGCGTAGCGTCACTCATACGACGTTTGCCCAGCTCAGATACTCCGTACTTTAATCACCCCTTCGATAGACGGACATTTTGTCCGTCATACGGCGTCATCCCAGGCCAGGGGCATGTTAGTGCCGACGCTAAGATGCTCCAGCTCAGAGGCATGTTACTGAGCCCAGTAACTTGTTCCCGGTTGGCCGGCCAGCCCAGGCTAATCCGGTGATTAACCTGGCTGACCTGGTGTTCGTTGACTGAATCCCACTCTGGTTATTAAAGAACCAGAGTGCATCGCCGCAGCTCAGGACCATATTCGGGAGGTCCCGAAAAAGGTGCCAACGATCTCCTAGCGGTCGCCATAGCTGACGCATGCGCTGGCGCGCATCTTGACCTTGGCCAGGGCCTGGTCCACCAACCGGCCCAACTCCCCCAGGTCGTGGAGCATCCTGGCGCGGTCCAGCTTCTCCCAGTCACGGATCACGGCCGGCACATCCTTCGCCTGCCTGGCAGCGACGGTGATGTGCTGGCCGGTGCCCTCTCTTACAGCCACGTTCCCGATGATGGTCCAGTCCCGAAGCGCCACGTCTCCGACCTCCGAAGCTCCGAGCCATCAGGCTCGGTAGATGTATTTAAGTGCGCCTAGATGTAGTAACCCTCAGATCCACGAAATCCCACGCTGCTTGCTGGGGCCAGCCTCCAGCTCCATGCCCCGCAGCCATGCTGCGATTCCCTCATCGGCGATCTTGCGGAGGAGTAGGGTCAGCAACCGCTGCTCACGCGACAGGTCCACCAGGTACATGTCCATGCAGTGCATGGTAGCCGTATCTAGGTGTATTAAACCATCACTATGTGTATCGCAGTGTCTTAGCGTGTGGCTATGTTGAGGATAATACGGCTACCTACGGTGGCGTCTTGTGACCGCCATCCATCCCCAGCGCTCCAAGTGGAAGCAGGCGTTCAGGGCCATCAAGGAGCGAATCCGCTCTGGCGAGCTGGCTCCTGGAGATCGCGTGCCTACGGTGCATGAGCTGATGGCTGAGTTCGAGATGTCGAACACCGTGGCGCAGAAGGTCCACAAGGCCCTCCGTGAGGAGGGCCTGGTCGAGACCGAAGTGGGGACCGGCAGCTACGTCCTGGAAGGCGCAGCGGAGAAGATCGAGGCTGCGGAGTAGGGCCTTGCGTGGCACCCCTGATCAAGAAGAAAGAAGTCCATCGAGGGTTGCCGGCCACCGCAGCTAAGGCTCCGGTGCGCACACGACTCCCCCGATATGAAGAAGAAAGAAGTAGGTACCGTCCAGGCGGTACCCCCCGCCACATGGGCCACCCCCGAGAGAGAAGAAAGAAGTGGGGGCACCGTCGTGGTACCCCCAGCCTCTAGCAGCTCTTAAGCCCTCTTCATGGCGGCCTCCCTCATAGCCGCCTCAAGCTCCCTCTGTTCCGCCACGGCCTCCCCTGCCCAGCGCTTGGCCTCCTGTAGGTAGCCGGGTTCCACGGTGTCGGAGAACGCGTCGTTGATGCGTCGCTGGAGGTCTCCGGGAAGGAGCAGTTCCAGGTCTGGAGCGTTCGGGCTTCCGCCCACGTACATCCGGACGCCGGTCTTGCGCAGCAGGGCGGCGCGAGTCTTCCAGTCCGGGTTACGCTCCCAGAACTCGCGGAAGGTCTCACCAGTGCCTGTCTCGACCCACCGGGACGGAACCACGGGCAGGGCCTCCAGCTCGGCGAGAGCTGCTTCGTGGTCCTCCATGGCCTTGATGACTGCGTTGGCTGAGGCGCTGCCGGGCTTCATGTGGACGAGGTTGCCCGTCAGGTTGTTCAGGGCTTCCTTGAGCTGGTTGATGTCGGATGTCCGGTCGGAGCCGGGGACGTAGGTCTTGTTGGTGATCTCCAGGCCGCCAGCGATGGTGAGGAACATCTCCTCCAGGTGCATTTGCAGAACCTCCCGCAACCAGGAGGTTGCGTACTGGCACTTGTGGTCGGTCCACTGGGTCTTGCAGATGTACCAGTTGTAGGTCTTCGCTGGGACTGTCTTCCTCTTCTTGGTGGACGAGCTGCCGTGCAGCACCTCGCCGCACCGGCAGTGGAAGACGCCGGCCAGATCTGTGGTCCTTCGGTCCACGCCTCGCTGTGATGCGCCGCGAAGGTTTACGACGTCCTGTAGCTGTTTAAATTCCTCGGGGGTGAGGATCTCCTCGGCCCACTGCACCGGTAGGCCGTTCTTCTTCTGGATCTCGCCCTTGTGGACCGCGTAGCCCATCAGGGCTGAGTTGGTCAGGACCGACCTGATCGAGTTGGTCCGCCACTTGGTACCCACAGGCGTGTTCGAGACGTTCTCGCGGCCGTTGAGGGCGTTGATGTGCCTCTGGTGGTCGCGGGCGGTCATGATGCCACGGGCGTTCCAGTCGTCGGCGATGCCGCCCATGGAGCCGTTTTTGTTCACCAGGCGCTCGTAGGCTTCCCGGATGAGGGGGCCTGTGATGGGGTCGATGTCGAGACGCCAGCGCGGCGTCTCTTTGTGCTCGATGCGGATCGCCCGGTAGCCGAAGGGCCAGGAGCCGCCTGACCAGAGCTGTTCATCCCGGAAATATTCGAGCTGGTCCAGGCGCTTTTTGACGACGTCGTTGCGGTAGTTGGCTGCCTGTGTGGCCTTGATGTGGGCGATCATTCGGCCGTTGGGGGTGGACAGGTCGAAGGCAGGGTCGTCGAGGACGATGACGGTCTTGTCGTTCTCCATCACGAAGCCGACGAAGGCGGCCCAGTGAAGGTCGTCTCGGGTGATCCGGTCCTGGGCTGTGACCATCATGCCGTCCCACTCGTGGATCAGTGGTGACACGAGCCACTTGGCCAGAGAGGGCCGCTTGTCCAGGTTGATCGAGCCGGAGACGGTGGCGTCCTCTACCCAGCCTGCGAGGGTGTGGTTGCCCTTCCTGACGGCCTCTGAGAGTCGGACGTCTTGGCGCTCCAGCGCCGATGACTGCTCTGTGTCCCTGCTGATCCGCTTGACTGCCAGCACGCGCACACGTTCCTCCTGGTGGTCGCCCTGATTCCAGGCTACACGGAAGTTTGGGTAGAGGACAATCCGACCCGTACGACTGCACCCAGCCGTGGCGGGTGACCGCGAAGCCGTCGAGGTGCTCGGCGAAGTACTGCACCATGTCGTTGCGTTCCGGCTCACCGTGGACGAGCACGTCCAGCCCGAGCCGCTCCTGCAGGGCGACGACCCGCTCGATCTCGGCGCGGACCCGGTGCTCGTACCCGGCCTCGTCCAGCTCCCCCGCGACCATCGCCGCGCGGGCCGCCCGCAACTCGCCGGTCTGCGGGAACGAACCGATCGTGGTGACCGGGAGCGTCGGCAGCCGCAGGTGCTCGGCCTGCGCCGCCGCCCGCACCGCGTACGGGCTCCGGCCCTCTCGCGCCGACGGCGCCTCAACCGGTGCGTCGAACACCGGCGTCCCTTCGATCCGTACGTCGGACACTGGCGTTCCTTCGGCCGGCACCGGCCTCCGCGGCCCCGAGACCGACGCCACGGACGCCGACGGCCCCGCGCCGAATGCCCCGGACGCCGGCGGAGCCGTTCCGCCGCGCGGAATCGAGGCCAGCAGGCCGGCCAGCTCGACCACCTCGGCCACCTTCTGGTCCGCGAAGGCCAGCCGCCGCCTCAGTGCCGGGTCGAGGTCCGTCTCAAGGTCGGCGTCGTACGGGACGTGCAGGAGGGAGCAGGAGGTGCTCACGACCACGTCGCCCACCCGGTCGCGTACGGCGAGCAGCGTGGCGAGCGCCCGCTCGGTGTCGGTGCGCCAGACGTCGCGCCCGGAGACCACCCCGGCGACGACGATCTTCCCGGCGAGGACGTCCAGCCGGGAGAGGTCGCCGTCCGCCCACCCGCCGTGTCCCTGCCCGCCGTCCGCCTGCCCGCCGTGTCCCGGGCCGCCGTGCACCAGGTCCACGCCGATCGCCTCGACCGGCGTGCCCGCGAGGACCGGCAGCGCGTCACCGAGATCACCGAAGTACGAGGCGACGAACAGCGACGGCCGGTCGGGCAGGGAGCCGAGCCACTCGTAGGCGGTCCGGACGGCGGCGAGTTCCGCGTCCGTACGGTCCGCCACGAGCGCGGGCTCGTCCAGCTGTACCCAGGCGACGCCCTCGGCGGCGAGTGCCGCGAGCAACCGCTCGTACACGCCGAGCACGTCGGCCAGCCGGTCCAGCGGCACGAATCCGGCCGGACCGCCGGGCGCTGCCTGCGACAGCAGGAGGAACGTCACCGGGCCGACGAGGACGGGCCGGGTCTCGACGCCCAGCGCACGCGCCTGCCGTACCTCCGAGAGGGGTTTGGCGGCGTCGAGCCGGAAGACGGTGTCGACGCCGATCTCCGGGACGATGTAGTGGTAGTTCGTGTCGAACCACTTGGTCATGCGCAGCGGCGCGACGCCCTCCGTGCCGCGGGCCATCGCGAAGTAGGCGTCCTCGTCCGACCGCCCGCGATACCGCTCGGGGACCGCGCCCAGCAGCATCGCGGTGTCGAGCACCTGGTCGTAGTACGAGAAGGTGTTGGACGGCGACGCGCCCAGGCCGAGCGTGCCGAGCCGCCGCCAGCTCTCCTCGCGCAGCCCGGACCCCACCCCGTGCAGGTCCTCGCTGGTCGAACGACCGCCCCAGTAGGACTCCAGCGCCCGCTTCAGCTCACGGCGGGGACCGATCCTCGGATACCCGAGGACCGTGGAGGTGGGAAACGGTGATGTACGTACGGCGGTCACGCTGACTCCATGCACTGAGGCGGATCGGACGGGGAAATCCTGCCCACCCCACACCTCCCGGGCTCGATCCATTGAGGATGCTTATGGATGCCTCCCAGCGGACGCCGGGGGCACGACAGCCCTCCTGGGAGCCGACCCCGGCCCACACCTGCGCGGTGTCGGTCGCTTCACGGTGGGGCCGATCATTCGCCGGGCTTATCCACCGGCCTCCGGCCCTTTCCCGGACTGAACCCTTTTGGGCTGAACTGGCTCGGCAACGCATCGCCACCGCTCGCCGAGTGGCTCGTGAGCGTGATCATTCGACCTCTGACTGATGACTGCTCCGACCACGCACGCAGCGCTCTGTTTCTACGGCTCGGTAAGAACGTAGAGCAGCGCAGCCATGCTGGTGCCGCTCACGATGTCGCCCTTGCCGACCAATTCACGGATGTCGGCGAGGGGTACCCACTCGACGCGCTCGGCCTCCCATGCCTCGGTCGGCGGACCGGTGTAGGTGGCGCTGTCGGCGCGGAAGATGTGGTGGACCGAGTCCGAGATACCGTTTGTCGGCTGGATGCGCAGCAGTGCGCGCAGCGGTCCGGGCCTCCATCCGGTCTCCTCCTCCGTCTCGCGTGCGGCGGCCGTCATCGGCCCCTCGCCGTCGTCGATCTTCCCGATGGGGATCTCCCATCCCCACGTGTCGGTGATGAACCTGTGCCGCCAGATCATCAGCACCCGACACTGATCGTCGGTGACGACGGCACCGGCTCCCGGCGCGGTACGGATCAGCCGATGGTCCAGGTGCCTGCCGTCGGGAAGCTCCACATCCGCCACCCGGATATCAAGCCACGGATCGGTGTAGAGGGGTTCTTCGGAGTTGACCTGCCAGCGCATGCGACGTGCTCCCAGCGTGGTTGCCTGATCTCGGCTTCACGCTACAAGGGCACGCGTGCCTGCTGATGTGCACGTGTCAGAAACTCCCCGACCACGCGGGCTTCGAAGGGACGCAGAGCATCGGCCACCATGGCGACCCGTTCGGCGATGCGTTCGGACTCCATGCCCTGCGCGCGGTCGAGCATCGTCTCAGCGGTGATGACGGCGTGGTCCAGGTCACCGCGCTCGGTCAGGATGAGAGCAAGGGTCGCGAGCCGGTGAGTCTGGCCGCGTAGATGGCAGGTATCGGCGGAACGAAGCGCCTCTTCGGCATTGGTCTGGGCGGCGGTGAGATCACCAAGCCGCCGTAGGGCCTCAGCGTGCTGACACTCCAGCAGGCCCGGCTGCACGTATCCGGTCTCGGGCGGCTCGTCACCCTGGCGGATTTGAGCGGCGGTGGTCTCCGAGCGGCGTAGGTGCGCGTGACAGCTCGCCCGGTCTCCCACCCGTGCGTACGCCTTGGCCTGAAGCGTGTGCAGGTCGGTGACCAGGGCCGGACTCAGATGCCCACGCGCGCCGCGCAACGCGGTCTCGGCGTATTGGATGACGTACCGGTACTTCGCCCGGGACATGGCCTGATTCGCCAGCAGGGCGACCACGTAGCCGCCGAACGCCAGGTTGCCGGATGCCTTGGCCATCCGCAGGGCGTGGAACAGGTAGCGCTGAGAGCGCGTGACGGTCGGAGTCGTAAGCGCAGATGCCCGCGAGCGCGACCAGGCCACCGGCTGCCCGAAACAGTTCCCGGCCCGTGCGATCGTCATGGCCCCCCTTCAGCAGAGGTGCCACGCCGGAGTTGAGAAAGGCCACGACGCGCGGCCGTACCGGCACACCCCCGACACGGCGGTACATCTGTTCGTAGCGATTGCGGGCGTCCTTGAGTACCTGGACATCGTCCATGCTCACCGGGTGCGGGCCTCGGTGGGAGACGTCCAGCTCATGAGGAGGGTTCTCCCACGCGAAGACGGGCGCGACGGCAGCCGGTCCGTCGATCATCGAAGCCCCTGCCGGGAACACCTTGTTGCTGAGGTCTCCGCGCCACAACGCCACTGCCTGATCAACGGCTCGCGGTAGATCCGGCTCGTCTCGGCCTGTTCCGGCGCGCATCATGCCGATGTCAGCGAGCGACAAGGGCCGGCAGATCTTGTCCCCGATGATCTCGCAGATGATTTCCGGCACATCGCCTCGGGGGACCGCCCCGTCTCTGATCCATCGGGCGACGGCGGTGTGGTCGTAACGGGTCGGGCGTCGGGCGGTGGATGTGGCGCTGTTGATGCGCGCGGCGAGCCCGGCGTGTGAGATCCCCGCCTCGGCGAGCAGAGAGTCAAGCAGGATGTTCGGCTCGCTCATCGACCCGCCTTCCGCACGCTGCCGCTCTTGCTCGGAGTGTAAACAGCCCCGTGCGCTGCGGAGAGGGCATCCACTCAAGGCGGCTGTCACGACTGGATCGCTTTCACACGGGGTGTGAACCGACTCCCATGTCCACGGTCGATCACACGCTTATGCCGACTCAACCACGGGCGGTCCACTGGGGGCATGAATCCGTCGATGACCGATATGGATCTTGCCGCGCTGACTCCCGTCGACTCGGCCGAAGAGCTTCGGGCCGAACTGGAACGGCTGGACATCACAGCCGATGTCCATGACGGGTATGGGCTGGCGCTGGTGTCGGTCTGGGTGGGCCTGGTCGTCTGGTGTAAGGATGATCGCTATTGGTGGCGTACCGGCTGGGACGCTCGGCGTCAGCGGTTCACCTACGCCTGGCATCCGGCGATAGAACCTGTCCGAGCTGCTCGCCGAATCGCGTTCCGCTATGCGGAGCTACGCAAGGTCTATCCCCCGTCTGAGCCGGCGGGGGCACGTTGTGATCCTGCTTGATGAGTGCGTGAGTCCGCACGTGGCCATGGCCCAGCGGGATCACGCGCGGCTGGAGTGTTAGTTCAGTCGGCCACGGGGCGCCAGCGGGCGGCGACGCGGACGGCGTTCGCACCACCAGCCGCTCCAATGGCGAGCGACAACCCCGCTGTCGTCACGGCCACATTCGCCAATAGGCTCCACGACATATCTCCAGACCTTGACATCGCCACGAAGAAGTTGCCTTGCCAAGCTGCTATTGCCACCCCTGCCGCGACCGCGATCAGGCAGGGCGCCACAAGGTTCCAGGCGGCCACGCCGAACACGAACCGCCGCCGCTCGGTGAGCACGGTCAACGGTGCGAGCGCGGCGGTGAATGTCAGGAACTCGGCCGCCGAACTCAACCCCATCGCCACCAAGAGCACACTCAGCACGACCGTGACCAGGAAAACGACCCAGGAGGAAATCGTCGTCAACCTATTTGACCCCTGAGCCCAGGTGTCACCGGGGCGGTTTACCTCCGCCAGGGCGAACGCCCGATGCGCCTCCTCATTCACTTGCACCGCCAGCCCACCTGTCCCGACCGCTGAGACGACGACGAGTTCCTGGACACGCGGCCAAGCGCTTCGCTCATTCGTCAAGCGCACTTGCACGTCGTCTCCGCTCCGCCGGAAATGACCGACCAGCGTTTGCGCCCGAATATCGCCGTCCCGCAACGACACCCGATTCCCAAAGCAGTCCGACACCAGCCCATCCACGGCAGCGCAGGAGCCCCAGAGCCGTCTCGGCTGTGTCTCATCCTCCGGTGCTACCACGCCCAGCGTCGCCGAGCCCGCCGGAAGCTTCCCGACGAAAGACTCGATCGACTCACTGTCTAGATAGGGGGAACTGACGACCAAAACGCTGTCCTGAAGACTCTTCTGGAACTCAAGGGCCCTCTCTGATGAGTCGCCGAGTCTGCTGGTCCATACCTGTGCTTGTACGACGATCCCGATCCCGATGACAATGACCGCAGTCAGGCGGACCACGATGCCAGGGCGCGCGGCTGTCCACCGCCCCGCGATCAGCATCGCAACGTGCCCTGCCTTTGCGGCCCATGCAGCCATCACGCCGCCGAACCGCTGGATCACGATCGCCGACGCCGAAGGAAGTGCAGCCCACAACACCGCTGTGCCGCCAAGATAGGCCAGAAAACCGAACATGCGCGGCAAATATGGGGTGAGTACGATCCCCACTAGCCCAGCTACACCGGCGACGAGCCTCCACCGGGGCACCCGTCCCGTGAACGTCCGCGGGCGCCCCGAACGGCCGCCCGCGTCCACCCGGTGCAGCGTCACGATGGCCAGCAGTACGAAGATGACGGAGGCGGCCACGGTTGGCGGCACTGCCCACAACCACGCTCGGGTGTCAGCCGAATTGATCATATACTCCGGCCCCGGCAGGCGGACGGTTGTGACCAGCGTAGCCAGGTAAGGCGTCAAGCCGATCACCGCACCGGCCAGCGCTGGGACGACGCCCTCGCCCATGTTCAGCAGAGCCCGATGTCGCCACGACGCACCCAGTGCCGCCAGTAGCTCCGTTCGCCGATCTCTAGCCGCAGAGCCGCATCGAACAGCGATGACTAGCAGAACAGCCGCCGCGACCCCCAGTGTGGCCACTAGCATAGTGAGGAACTGTCCAATCGGCGCGACATCTCGCGAGTCGCCGATCAGCATGGTGTTTACCCCACCGAACCGTTTGATCCCGCGCCAGCCCTCATACCCGCCGACTACGTCGGGCCGCACATACGCCAACCGCTCGCCCGGAGAAGATAGCCCGGCATCTCCGATGAGTCCTGCGAACGTCCCGTACCTGTGGAGAATGCGCTCCCTGGCACCAGCTTCCAGGAGCGCCGGGGACAGGAATACCTCACCCCGTTCAGGCCAGCGCGGTAATCCCGGCGGCGGACTGACGGACTCGGCGAGCGGCTCCACGTGAATTACCGAGTGGGGCACGGTTCCGATAGCGTCCCTGTTGATGTTCAGCCACACGGCTGGCCTGCGCACGTCGTTGCCTGCAGGAACCGGTCCGCGTGCCGCATCCCGTTGCTCACGACCGTCGTAGGTCGCCACCACGACAAGGCCGGCCAGCATCGTAGTCGTCAACACCGCCGAGGCCAGTAGCAGCCCGGCGAACCTAATTCGACTTCCTGGCGCGCCCCTTCCAGCTGCGAACCCGATGCGCAGCAATTGACGCCACAGAGGGCTCATGACCTGGTCTCCGCGAGATTACCGCCACGCAGGTCGAATCTGCGGTCAGCCCGGCGGGCCACCGCTTCGTCGTGGGTCACCACCAGCAGCGCGCAGTCACGCACGCGTGGCACGGTGAATAGCAACTCTGCTACCGACTCGCGGGCCTGCTGATCGAGCGCGCCGGTCGGTTCGTCGGCAAGCAGCAGCACGGGCTCGGTGATTAACGCCCGCGCGACGGCTGTGCGTTGCCTCTCCCCACCGGACAGCAACCCTGTCGGCGTTCCGGAGACGGGCACGCCCAGGTCACGGAGCAGCGCCTCGGCGTTGTGGTATGCGTTCCGGCGTGGTTGCCCAGCCAGCAGCGCCGCGATGGCGACGTTCTCGACTGGCGACAATTCGGGCAATAGTTCCCCGAATTGGAAGACCATGCCGATGTACTCGCGCCGATGTTCAGCCAGACGCCGCTTTGGTAGCTTGAGGATGTTTTCACCAGCGACGTAGATCGCTCCATCGTCGGGCGCGGTGAGCCCCATGATGCAGTTCAGCAGGGTGGTTTTTCCGGTTCCGCTTGGTCCGCAGAGAACCGCTGATTCCCCTGATCGGAGCTCAAACGAAAGCGTTCCGAACAAGTGGCGACCGGAAACCGCAAATCTTAGCCCCTCGATCCTCAGAACTGGACGCCCGTGAGCACGGCTGACCATGAAACTCGCCTTCTGAATTGTTGAGAAATGCCGGGCGGAGCAGCGGCTCCGCCCGGCATTAGGTATTACTACTCGTCCCAAGCGCTGCAGTCATCCGGGAGTACCGGAATACTGACGCACGCGCGCAGACTGGTCACCGTGGTTCCCGTGCCGCTCTGGACGGAGGTTCCCCAGTTGGGGTTGTTCAGGTTGAACACCGAGCTTCCCGAGCCGCTGCGGGTGTAGTTGGCGTACGTGTGGCCCGGGTTGGTCTGCCAGCTGTTGTTCTGCGCCACCACCCGCGTACCCGAGGTGTAGGCGTGGGCGTAGTCCTCGGTCGCGCTCAGCGCGGACGCGCCGAACACGGGCATGAGCGCGGCAGCTCCGATGACACCTCCGAGGAGCAGACCGGCCTTCTTTAACAGGAAGCGACCACGGTTGGACTTCATTGCGATACCCTTTCTGTGCATCGAAAAGATGTGCTGCGGGCGGAGGCTAAGGATTTTCGCCCGCAGCTCTTGACCTATGTGATCATGACTTTTTTTTCCTCTTGAAGTCAAGATCGAACAATCTTATCTCATAGCTTTGCAGGCATTTGGCCTAGGAATTAGCACTGAGTCGCAGCTCAGGCGGCGTCTCCGCGTCATTGATTCGGCCAACCGACCGGATGGTTTTGGGATGACCACCAGGGCCCCGGCGTTGAATTGTTCCGTCCCAATCCGTCCTGTGATCAGATGTTGTAGACAGCGAAGGCGGCATCGTGGTCGAGGAGGTCGCGGCGGGCGGGGGCGATGTTGGCACGGCCGGCCAGACGGGCGGTGCTGATCGCCAGATTCCGGAAGCCGGCCAGGGCCCTGGGCGCGGTACCCGTCCTGACCTGGGAATGATCCTCCTTGAACGTCACGTCTCTGACCCCATTCAGCCGATTTTCCACGCACCAGTGCCGGCGCTCGTAGTGGTTGAGGTGGATGGGACCTGCCAGGCAGGCTGGCGATGCCGAACACGATCTCTTTGCTGATCCACGGGCCATCCGGGGGCCGGGCCAGGTCGCCGACGTCGCGGCGGAGCCGGAAGGCTTGCCGGGCACCGGGGAAGAGACCGTCATCGGCGGGGGCGGTGCGGATGGTGCGGCGCTCGGTACGGCCGTGCCCGTGATCGTCATCGATGGCGGTGGTGGCCGACCATTCGGCATCCGGTTCCGACAGCAGGGCGTGCGCGGCGGCGCGGGTCAGCGGTTGGTTGCCCTTCACGATGAGGACATAGTGGCCACCCATCTGGGTGATCATGCGGGCGGTGGTCTTGGTGGTGTGCAACGCGTCCAGGGTCAAGACCATCCCCTCTATCGGCAGGTGGGGCAGCAGGGTGCGGGCGGCGGGGCCCTCGCCCTTCTTGCCGGCGACCTGGCATTGGCCCAGGATCACGCCGTGCTCGTGGCTGATCGCGCCGACCAGGACGACCCGTCCGCCCTCGGCGGTGCGTGCTCCGCGCAGTGCCTTACCGTCCAGTGCCGCCGCGGGCAGCAGTCCGGGCGGGGCAGGGTGGGTGAGCTGCCGCGCGGCCGCGCGGCGCTGTTCTCGCTCAGCGGGGCCGGGGGTGTCGGGGATCTGCGGTGCGGGCGCCTGATGGTGGATGACATCGACGACGTAGCCGCTGATCGCGGTGCCCAGTGCGTCGGCGTCCAGCTCGGCCAGGACCCGGCGGAAGGTCCGTTCGCTCGGGACGGTGAACAGCCCGGTGAACGAATCGCGGTAGGCGCCCAGCCGCTGGAGCACCTGTTGAGAGATCCGGGCGGCCCACTGCCGGATCGCCGCCACGCTGTCACCGCCGACCACCGGCGTGGCGCACGCGGTCAACGTCACGATGACCACCAGCGGATGCCGCAGCCCACAGGACGAGCGCTGATCGGGCACCGTCGCCAACCGGCGCATCAACGCCGATTCCACCACGACCGGGTCGGCGGCTAGTGCCGCATCATCTTGGGTTTGCCCTGTTTTGTGGCGACACGCCGATCACGGTCCCACCTCTGTGGGCGTGATCGCTTCAGACTCTGCTCGTGGCTGAGCGGGTTCGCGTACGCGAGATCGATGACGATGAAGGAAATCGGCTGCTGCGCATCGTACGGCGCGGCACCGGCTCGGTGGTGACCTGGCGGCGAGCGCAGATGATGATGCTGTCCGCCCAGGACATGAACACCACCCAGATCGCCAAAGTGGCCTTCACCAGCGAAGACCGGGTCCGAGATGTGATCCACAACTTCAACGCCGACGGATTCGACTCGCTCTACCCCAAGTACAAGGGCGGCCGGAAGCCGACGTTCACCCTCCCGCAGCGCGTGGAGATCAAGAAGATCGCCAAGTTCAAACCGGTCGAGCACGGGTTGCCGTTCTCTCGGTGGAGCCTTGCCAAGCTGGCCGATTTCCTGGTCGCCGAGGGGGTGGTCGAGGACATCAGCCATGAGGGCCTGCGCGAGCTTCTGCGTGCGGAAAGTGTGTCCTTTCAAGCCATAAAGACCTGGAAAGCCTCCCGGGATCCGGACTACGCGACCAAGAAGGCCCGCGTCGAGCACCTGTACGCCATCGCCGACGGCGAGGTCATCGGTGACCCCGACGAGCCGGCTGTGATCTTCTGCATGGACGAGTTCGGGCCGCTCAACCTTCAGCCCCGCCCGGGCAGGCAGTGGACCGGCGTTGGCGGCAAGGCCAAGGACCCCGAGCGTGAAACTCGACCGGGCCGTTCGCGTCACCCCGCCCGTCATCCGGCGGCGCGACCTCGTGACTGCTGAGGTCACGAAGATCCTCACCCACCCGGCCACTCCGTTCGCGATCGTGGTCACGTTGCTGCTGAACACGACTCTGGGTGTCATCCACGCCACCGACCTGGTGCGGCTCGGCGTCGGCCCCCGCCCCACGCCGCTCTCCGAACTCGGCACCCTGATGTTCGTGCCCGTGTACGTGTTCCTCGTCCTCCCGATCTACGCGGCCGGGAGCGAGTACCTGTCAGGGCAGATCAGGGTCACCCTGGCCAGCACCCCGAACCGGGTCACCCTCGCCCTCGCCAAACTGGCGGCGCTCCTCGCCGTCACGGTTCCCGGCGCGCTCCTTGTGCTCCTCCCCGAACGCCTCACCATCACCATCGCCGACGGAACGGACGCCGGGGGCATCCTCCTCGATCTGGGCCGCTGGGTCGCCGCGTACACGCTGATGGCGCTGGTCGCGTACGGGCTCGCGGGACTTCTGCGCAGCACCATCGCACCGCTGACGATCCTGGTTCTCGTCCCGGTCCCGGTCGCGACCGGCGTGTTCCAACTGCCGGAAGTGATCCGGTTACTCCCCGACCAATTGAGTCTCAGCATGCTCGGCACCCCCGGATATGCCGTCACCGAGCTCCCTCCGATGCTCGCCGGCGCGGCTCTCACGACCTGGGCGCTGCTGCTCGCTGCCGCGAACGGGCTCGCTCTGGTCCGCCGCGACAGTTAGCCTGGGCACCCTTCCTCCGTCAACGGCACGGGCCAGCGCGGCCGGAAAATAACGTGGAGAGCTCTGCGCCTGCCGATAATTCCATCCGTCCAGGTCACGGCCTTGCAATGCTTCTCTTGCAGGCAGGCTCCGGCTCTTGCAGAGGAGGAGTACGGCAGGATGACCGGTCGTGCTCCTTTGTCTGGCCTATCTCGCCGTCACGAACACCTTCGCGGCGCTGAGGTTGCTGCCGATGGGCGATCGGGACAAGGACATCGAGATTCTCACCCTACGTCACCAGATCGCCGTCCTGGAACGGCAACTCGGCGCCGACACCCGGGTGAGGTTCGCGCCTGAGGACCGGGCCTTCCTCGCCGCTCTCCTGGCGCCTCTGCCCCGCGAGGTGCTTCGCCGACTGAGGCTTCTCATCCGCCCGGACACTGTCATGCGCTGGCATCGCGATCTGATGAAACGGCGTCATGCTCGTGCCTGCGCGCCGAAGCGGCGCGGGCGCCCAAATTCCCGGCGCTCATCGACGAGATCCTCGCCGAGGCCGGCATCCAGAGCGTGCTCACCGGTATCCGGATGCCACGGATGAACGCGATCATGGAACAGTGGGTGCAGTCCTGCCGCCGCGAACTACTCGATCGCTGCCTGCTGTGGAACGAACGCCACCTCCGGCACGCCCTGCGCGAGTACGAACAGTTCTACAACCGGCACCGCGCCCACCAAGCCCTCGCTCAGGCCACCCCGCTGCGTCCTGCCCCGGATCCGATCACCGATCCAGAGCGGATCGGCGACCTGAACATACATCGGCGAGATCGGCTCGGCGGAGTTCTCACATGCTGCTTGAATCCCCTATAAGAACAATTCGGCAACTCACTTCCCGAGGTCGCGTTCTTCTGGACTCCAACCCCCGCAGAGAAGGATCACGATGAACGACAACGTCATGGTCGGGCCCGGTGCTCACGAGGATTCCGCACTGAATGCTCTCGCTGACAAAAGACCGGAGGAGGCGCAGGTGTGGGCCATCCTTGCGCTGGCTTCGGCGGTCAACCGGCTGGCGGAAGCACAAGAGGCCATCGCGAACAGCTGAGCCCCGCTGAATCTTTCGGCAACAGTGTTGGGGTGCTCGCGGCCTGCTCCCGGTCCTCGTCGACGACGGTCGCGATTCTTTCGGCAACCGCCTGTCGAGGGCCTGGGCGTCGCGGGCCGGGACCGGCCGGAGAGCCGCAGCCCGGCCCGCGAACGCCAGCGGCCCGCCGTGGCGGGCCGCCTTGACTATGTAATGAAAATCCTCGCCGAACGACCTTCTCAAGCGACCTTGATCATGTGATCCGACAACGTACGTAGCCAGTTACTGATCAAGAAAGTCTGAGGTTACGGGCGCCTGGGCCGGTTGAGCGGCGCGTTCGCGGGGGTTGTAGACCTGGAATATGAGGTATTCGGATCGTGGGGGCCTGTCGATGCGGGCCCGCGCTGAACGGGAGCGGCTTCGGTTCGTGGCGGCGGACCTGTTCGCCCAGGGGATGAGCGCGCCGCAGGTGGCGCGGGAGTTGAGCATCACCCGCAAATCGGCGTGTGCATGGCGTCGAGCCTGGGAGGCCGGCGGCAAGACCGCACTGGCCTCCAGGGGTCCCGGCGGGAATGTGTGCCGACTGTCTGCCGATCAGCTGGAGCGGCTGGCGTGGGAGCTGGATCGAGGTCCGGCCGCGCACGGCTGGACTGATCAGCGCTGGACGCTGCCCCGGATCGCCGCAGTGATCAACGAGGTGTTTCGGGTGTCGTACACGGCGCGCGGGGTGGCCTACCTGTTGCGCGGGCAGGGGTGGTCGCCGCAGGTGCCGGTACATCGAGCCACCGAGCGTAACGAGGAGCAGATCACCGCGTGGCGGGGCCGGCGGTGGTCGGCGTTAAAAGAACCGCGGCGGCCTGGGGCGCCTGGATCGTCTTCTGCGACGAATCGGGCCAGAACCTCAGACCGCCCAAGGGCCGCACCTGGGGAAGGCGGGGCCAGACCCCGATCGTGACCGTGCCCGGGCGTGGAGCGGGCCGGGTCTCGATCGCCGGGCTGCTGTGCGTCAAGCCGGGCGAGCGGACCCGGCTGATCTACCGCACGATCACTTATCACGGCCGCAGACATGAGCCGAAGGGCTTCGGCTGGGCCGACTTCGCCGCTCTGCTCACCGATGCCCATCAGCAACTCCGCGGCCCGATCATGGTGATTTGGGACAACCTTCCGGCGCATGTCAGCGCCCCGATGCGGGCCTGGATCACCGCGCGTGCCGACTGGCTGCTGGTCTATCGGCTGCCGGCGTATGCCCCTGAACTCAATCCGGCCGAAGGCATCTGGGCCAACCTCAAGGGCAAGATCTACAACCTCGCCGTTCACGGCGTCGACGCACTCGCGGTGCTCCTGAAAAGCCATCTCAAGCGCATGCAGTACCAGCCTGGCCTGCTCAACGCGTTCATCGCCGAGATCGGCTTGAGTCTCGAACCGCCGTAACCTCAGACCTTCTTAATCAGTAGAGGGTGTCTGAAAAGCCCATTGATGGGCATATCGACCATGTAATGACCCGTGTCGGGAGCACGGGAGGTCGTCGATGACCGAGAAGCGTGCCGCATACCCAGCCGACCTGAGTGACGTCGAGTAGGAGGCCCTTGCTCCATCGATCCCGCTGGCCAAGCTGGGTGGGCGTCCGGCGGTGCATGAGCGGCTGGCGAGAGATCCTGACCGTGCTGCGGGAGCGGGAACGCACCCGGCAGGGCCGACTCCCGCAGCCGAGCGCGGGCATTCTGGACAGCCAGAGTGTCAAGACCACCGAAAAAGGGGGCCCCACGGCTACGACGGCGCCAAGAAGGTGAACGGCCGCAAACGGCACCTGATCGTCGACACCCTGGGCATCGTGCTCAAGGCCCGGGTGAGCGCGGCCAACGTCGACGACCGCATCGGCGCCACCCTCCTGTTGCACGACATCCGACAGGACTTCCCGCGGCTCCGCCATTGCTGGGCCGACCAGGGCTACCGTGGCCCCTTCCTGGAATGGGCCCGCCAGGTTGCCGGCATCACCGTGCAGGTGGTCGCCCGACGCGACGGCGGCATGCGGCACACCTGGGCTCCCGTTGGAGCACCGCCCCGGATCGTACCTCGGTTCGCCGTCGTCCCCCGCCGTTGGGTAGTGGAAAGAACGTACGCCTGGCTGGGCCGCTACCGCCGATTGGCCAAGGACTACGAGTACCTGCCGGCCACCTCAGAAAACACCATCTACCTGGCTATGGGCTTCACCCTGCTCCGCCGGCTCACCCGAGCACCAACCTAACGACTTTTCAGACACCCTCTACCGACTCAAGCGGGATCCGGAAAGGGATCGCGCATGGGTGTGGTCCCGTTCGGAGCGCCCGCGGGACCGGGCGTGGCCGGATCCGGTGCCGCTTCACCAGCCGTTCGGAGGGACCGGGAATGCCCGGCGGCTACCAGTGCGCCGGGTGGGTGAGCGACGGCGGCACCTTGGTCCCGGCATCGCCCTTCGCCGCGTCCAGCTGGGACTGGATGAGGAAGATGCTCCCGGTGAGGTCGGCCCCTCTGAGATCGGCGTCCCTGAGGTCGGCCCCGATGAGATCGGCCGTTCTCAGGTCGGCGCCTCTGAGATCGGCCCCGATGAGGTAGGCCCCCCTCAGGTTGGCGCCTCTCAGGTCCGCGCCCTTGAGTTTGGCCCCGATGAGGTCGGCTCCCCTGCGGTCCTTCTTCTTGTGCCGGACCTCGGCGCGCACGAGTTCGCTCGCGCGCAGCAGCAGGGCGTTGACGTCTCGCCGGCGTGCCGCCACGTCCAGCTCGACGAGAGCTTCGGGGCCGTTGCGGGTGAGGCGTTCGATCTCCTCCAGCGCGAGGCCGAGCTCACCGTGGAGGGATCGGGCGGGCTGCAGCGTCAGCGCCTCGGTCAGGTACCAGAGCAGCTCGTGGAGGTCCCGCATGACCGGGAACACCTCGAACATCCGCCGCGCGGTGTGCGGGGCCCGCCGCCAGTCCTCTCCGCCGAAGGTGATCTGAGAGACCTTCTGCCCCGCGCCGAAGCAGTCGTAGACGGTGCACCCTCGAAAGCCCTGCTGCCTGAGGCGTGAGTGGATGCCGCAGCGGAAGTCCGTTTTCAGGTTGGGGCAGGCCTGCTTGGCGGGCTTGTCGATCGCGAAGTCCGTCGAGGCGGAGAAGGCCGGTGCGACGCAGCACAGCGCGAAGCAGTTCTCGCAGTCGGCTCGCAGGCCGAGGCGTCCTTCTTCCGAGGTCTGCCCTGGGTGTTCGTGTTTCTCGGACAACGTGCGCGATCTCCTGCTGGGAAGCAACCGTGCCGGTCACGGACGGTGACGAATGACCATGAGCAGCACTTTCACCACGCACCCTAGCCGACCTCTCCCAGGCCGTCGTCGCGGGCGGGATCGCACGGCGGGCGCGGACCGTGTGCGACCGGGCGCCACCGGCCCGGGTCCTCAGTGCTCGGTCAACCGCTGGAACAGCTCCCATGAAGCACGCTCGACCCAGTTGTGCAGCAACTTGCCGTCTTCGCGCACCGCCCAGACGGCGGTGCCCGTGAAGGTTATCCACCGCTGGTCGGCCTCCAGGCCGAGCACGCCGTTGTTCTTCCCGGTTATGCGCCAGCGGGACGCGACACGACTTCCGTCCTCGTTCTGGAACGACTCGACGACCTCCAACTTCAGGTCGACGACCTTCTCCAGGAAGCCCCCGACCCACTCCTTGAAGCTCTCCTTCGAGACGACGTCCTCACCGCCGCTGGTGAGAACGAAGTCGTCGACCACGAACCTGTCGATCGCATCAGGATCGTGTGCGTTCCAGACGGCGTCCCAGAACTCTTCCACGATCTCAACCGATGTCGGAGCGCTCACGCTCACCTCCGGAAGGCGCAGCAAGACTTTTTGTCATTATTTCTGACACTACAGTCAAGGGCGACGCGGCCTCCTGAGTCACCCGGGGCCGGTGCGAGATCAGCCCGGCGCGATCCGTGCCGGGGCGATCCGGGCCAGGGCGATCCGGGCCGGGGCGAGCTCAGACGAGGTCGTCCGCCGCGAGAAGTCCGGCGAGGCCGACGAAGCACACGCCGCTGCCGAGATCGACTCGGCGCCGGGTCCGAGCCGGGATGCCGGTCGCTCCGAGGCGACCGCCGAGGCCGATGTAGCCGAGGCCGACCACGATCTCGATGCCGAGGTAGGCCCCTCCGAGCAGGGCGAGTTGCGCACCGGCGCCGTCTTTCGGCCCACCGGTGAACTGGGGCAGCAGGGCGGCGGTGAAGAGCACCAGCTTCGGGTTGCTCATCGCGACGACGAACTCGTTGACGATGAGCGGCCGCACGCCCTTTCTCCCCGTGGAAGTCGGGGCGGCCAAGTCCGGGTCGGCCGATGCCCGCCAGGCGCGCCGCAGGCTCACGAACCCGATCCACGCGAGGTAGGCGACACCGACCCACTTGATCACCGTGAGCGCGGTGGCCGAGGCCGCCAGTGCCGCGCCGAGCCCGGCCACGACCAGCCCGACGAGGATGACAAAGGCGGCCAGTCGCCCGCCGAGCCCGGCGAGGGCGTGCGCGGAGCCGTGACGTACGGCGTTGCTCAGGCCGAGGAGCTGGTTCGCTCCGGGAATGAGCGACACAAGCACGGCAGTCGGGATGAAACCGACCCAATTAATCACAAAAGCCAACTTTAGTACTCAAAACGGGTTTAACCAGGCCCGGGGTACGCGGCGTGGGGAGATGGCCATACTGGAGTGTGGATCCCGGCCCGCCACTGCGAGACATCGGCTGCTTCGCGCTCGTCGCCCAGCGCCTCAGCTTCTCGCGCGCCGCCGCCGAGCTGCACATGTCCCAACCGGCGATGAGCCAGGCCATCGGCCGCCTGGAACGATCCCTGGGGGTCCGCCTCTTCGAGAGGACCAGCCGGGAGGTCCGGCTTTCGCCGGCGGGCAAGGCGCTCCTGCCCTACGCCGACGCGATGCTGGAGGCCTCCGCCGCGCTCGTGGCCGAGGGCGCGCGGCTGGCCAGGTCGGCGAGACCGACCCTTCGCCTGGCCTATCCACTGATCGTCGGCCCTCTCGCGGCGCGGATCGCCCTCCGGCTGACCCGGCGCAAGCCCGCGATCGACGTCGAACTCAGGGCCTCGGGGTGGGGGGCCGCCACGTCGGACCTGGAGCGGGGCGACATCTCGGCGGCCATCCTCAGCGCGCCGTTCCCCCGGGAGTTCACGACCGCCGCCCGTTTCCACGTGACGGTCGGCCATCTCACCGTACCGGCGGGCGACCCCCTCGCCGCCGTGTCACGGATCCGGCCCGAGCAGCTCTCCCGGCAGAAGATCCTCATGCCGCGCAACCGCACGCCCGGCGGCATGTGGGCGCGGCTCGCCGCCCAGTTGCGAGGCCCGCACCAGCACCACGTGGTGGCCGACGACATCGACGACTTCGCGGCCGCGCTGGACCTCGTGGCCGCCGGCGTCGGCCTGCTGCCGACGCCCGAGTTGCTCGTCAAGACGATCCGCCGCCATGACATCCGCTTCGTCCCGCTCGACGCCGGGGATCTTCGCATGATGTACGGACTCGTCTGGTCCGGCACGCACGCCTCGCCCGAGCTGATGACCCTGGTCCAGACCGTCCAGGAGGCGCTGTGGACCAGGTAGGCCCCCTGCTGCTCGGCTCGCCCGACCGGCGGACTCCGCGCGGATGAGCGGCCATGACCTCGACGTCCCCGTTTCCGGTCGGCCGATCGTGTAACGAAAGGCAGGCTGCCGGAACTAAGGGGGAGAAGCAGGACGTCATGGGATCAAGGTGGACAGGAATCAGTAAGAAAAGGTGTCAGACCATGTCAGAGCGGGAATCTTCCCCCTCTGACACGCAGCACTCCCGGGAGCGCTTCAGCGGAGAGGACGCGTCAGCAACGGCAATGCCACTTGTCAGCGCCGAGACACCCCCGAGCCGGAAACGATCCGGCAGAGCGTTCCAGCATCATTGATGTCCTATTTGGAGGAAGCGATCGTGGAGTCGTTCACGGGCGGCGGACTGCCCCCGGACGATGTCGTCGTCGCGGCCCTGCGTGCCGGAGACGAAGCGATGTTCGCGGCACTGCTGGACACCTGGTCGCGAGGGATGTTGTGGTTGGCCCGCTCTCACGTGTCCACCAGCGACTCGGCGGAAGAGGTCGTGCAGGACACCTGGCTGGCGGTGATCAAGGGGATCGACGGCTTCGAGGGCCGCTCCTCGGTCAAGACCTGGGTCTATCGGATCCTGGTCAACACGGCCAGGAAACGGGGTGTGCGCGAGAATCGCACGGTTCCGTGGAGCAGCGCCTTCGAGCAGGAGAAACCGACCATCGACCGCTCCTCTTTCCAGGGCGCGGACGACCCCTTTCCCGGCCATTGGAAATACTTCCCCCTGGCCTGGCCGACCCCCGAGGGCGAGGTGCTCGCCGCCGAGGTGCGCGGCCGGATCGCGGTGGCCCTGGCCGATCTCCCTCCCCGGCAGCGAACCGTGATCACACTTCGCGACGTCGAGGGGTGCACTTCTGAGGAGGTCTGCGAGATCCTGGATATCTCCGCGGCCAATCAACGCGTTCTGCTGCATCGCGCCCGTGCGGCGGTGCGCGAACAATTGGAAGATTATTTCGAGACGGCGAGGCGGTCCGCGTAGTGAGAACGGTTCAGTTTCAAGACGGTAAGGCGGTCGAAGTTGTGAAGCGGTTCAGCTGCGAGGAGTTGGTGGACCTCGTCACCGCCTTCCTGGAAAACGACCTCGATGAGTCCACCCGGTCCCGGTTCGAGGAGCATCTGGTCGGCTGCGAGGGCTGCGAGCGGTACCTCGACCAGTTCCGCACCACTGTCGACGGCCTCGGCACGCTGCGGTCCGGGACCCTGCCGGGCGACGAAGGGCTGTCACCCGCCACGCGGGACCGGCTACTGTCCGCTTTTCGCGACCGGCGGACGGCCTGAGTCCGGGCCCGCGCCCGCGCCTGCGCCTGCGCCTGCGCCTGCGCCGAGGAAGCTTCCGCACAGCCCTCTGAGCACGCGCTCCGGAATGTCATCGGCTCCGAGACAGCCCAGCGCATTGATCGTCGCCCGCATCTGCTCCAGGTAGCCGAGACAGCCGGCGCATTCGGCCAGGTGAGAGTCGAAGCGCCGCCGTCGCCTGGCGGGCAGCGCCTCTTCGAGATAGTCGGTGGCAAGCCCCAGAACCTCACGGCAGTCAGCCGATCGCCTGAAGCGAGACCCGGATCGCGTCATTCCCACTCATGCCCCATGCGACGTAGTTCCGCTTGCGGGGCGATCCGTTACATCACGCTCCTCTGTAACGTTCGCGCGCTTCACGGGTCTATAGACCCATACATATCGGGCGAAAGGGGAAGAGGATGACCGGTCTGGCGACCGAGAACACGCTGATCCGGAATGCCTCGGACGTTGAGGACTTCGCACGAGGCTGCTTCCTCGGCTCCACCGGCGACCAGGTGGGGGTGGAGCTGGAGTTCCTGGTCTTCGACCGTACGGCTCCCGATCTCCAGGTCCCGCTGGCCAGGATCGCCGACGCTCTGCCCCCGCTGCCCGGCGGGAGCCGGGTGACCTTCGAACCGGGCGGCCAGCTCGAACTCTCCGGCCCTGAGGGCTCCCTGCCCGATGCGATCGTCCGCCTCTCCGCCGACGTGGACGTCACCCGCCGAGCACTGTGGGACGCCGGCATGGTGCTGACCGGGGTGGGCCTCGACCCGCTGCGCCCGGCTCGGCGGCAACTGCGGATGCCCCGGTACGACACGATGGCGGCGTTCCTCGGCACCCCGTACGGGCCCCTGATGATGTGCTCGACGGCGTCGATCCAGGTCAACCTGGATCTGGGCAGGAAGCCCGCGGTGCGGTGGGAGCGCGCGCACCTGCTGGGTCCCGTCCTGGTGGCGGCCTTCGCCAACTCCTCGCTCAGCGAGGGCAGGCCGTACGGGTGGATGTCGGGCCGCCAGGCGGTGTGGGAGCGGCTCGACCCCACGCGGACGGCCCCCGTCCCCGCGGCCGATGATCCCGCCGCGGCCTGGACGGAGTACCTGCTCGACGCCCGGCTCATGCTCGTAGGCGAGCACGACGAGCACGACGAGCACGGCGCGGGTGGCACGGGCTGCGACGGTCGCGAGGATCCAGGGGTCCTCGACGGCGGCCGGGCGGACGGGGAGCGATCCCGCCTGATCCGCAACGGCTCGACCCTTCGCGACCGGCTGGCCGCGGACACCCGCCCCCTGACCCTGACCGACCTGGCCTACCACGCCACGACGATCTTCCCCCCGGTACGGCCACGCGGCTGGCTGGAGATCCGCTACCTCGACGCCCAGCACCCGGCGAGCTGGCCGGTGTGCGTGGCGGTGACCCACGCCCTCGTGATGGACGACCGCGCCGCCGACACGGCGCTGACCGCGGCCGAGCCGTACGCGGGGATGTGGTCGCGGGCGGCGCGCCGCGGCCTGGCGGATCCGGGGCTGCGGAGGGCCGCCGACGCCTGTTTCCAGGCCGCCCTCGCCGCGCTGCCCCGCCTGGGTGCGACCGCGGGCCTGGTCCGCGAGGTGGCCGCGTTCGCCGATCGTCACGTGACACCCGGCCGGTCCCCGGCCGCCGACCTGCTGGATCTGGTGAGAGGGCCAGGGCGGCGTCTGTCGGCCTGGTTGACCGAGGAAGAACCGGCCTGACCGAGGAAGAACCGGTCTGACCTCCTCCCGCGGCTGAAGCCCGGGATCCCCATTCTCAGGGAGATTCGATGAACGACTTCAAGGAACGGATCGCCTCCGAGCTGCTCTCGGTGCGGAACCGCTCCCTGGCCTACACCGACGCCGAGGACGACCTGCTGCTCAAGCAGCACTCGCCGCTGATGTCACCGCTGGTGTGGGATCTGGCGCACGTGGGCAACTACGAGGAGCTGTGGGTGCTGCGTGAGGTCGGCGGGATCACCCCGCTCCGGCCCGAGATCGACGACCTGTACGACGCGTTCAAACACCCCCGCAAGAATCGTCCGAGCCTTCCCATCCTGGGACCGGTGGAGGCGCGCCGCTACATCGAAGGGGTGCGCGGCCGGGTGCTGGACGTCCTGGACAAGGTCGACCTGCACAACCCCGATCCTCTCCACCGGAGCGGCTTCGTCTTCGGCCTGGTGATCCAGCACGAGCATCAGCACGACGAGACGATGCTCGCCACCCTGCAGCTGTCGAAGGCGCCGGGCCTGGTCCGCGACGGCGACCTCCCACCCGGCAGGCCCGGAGGGGCCGAGGAGGTGTTCATCCCGGCGGGATCCTTCCTGATGGGCACCGACACCGAGCCGTGGGCCTACGACAACGAACGGCCCGCCCACCGGGTGGACCTTCCCGGCTACTGGATCGACAGGCTCCCCGTCGGCAACCGCGCCTACCTCGCCTTCATCGAGGAGGGCGGATACGACGACCCACGGTGGTGGACCCCGGAGGGCTGGCGCTGGCGGCAGGAGAGCCGCGCCTTCGCCCCGCTGTTCTGGACCAGGGACGGCGACACCTGGTGGCGCACCCGGTTCGGCCGGACCGAGCCGGTGCCCATGGACGAGCCCGTCCAGCACGTGTGCTGGTACGAGGCCGACGCCTACGCCCGCTGGGCCGGCAGGAGGCTGCCCACCGAGGCCGAATGGGAGAAGGCCTGCGGCTGGGATCCCGAGACGGAACGGGCGCGGAAGTACCCGTGGGGTGACGACGATCCCGGGCCCGGAAGGACGAACCTCGGGCACAGGGCGGCACGGCCCGCGCCGCTCGGCGCCTTCCCCTCCGGGGCCAGCGCCTACGGCGTCGAGCAGATGATCGGGGACGTGTGGGAGTGGACCGGTTCCCGGTTCCTGGCCTACCCCGGCTTCAGCAGCTTCCCCTACCCCGAGTACAGCGAGGTCTTCTTCGGCGGCGACTACCGGGTGCTGCGCGGCGGATCCTGGGCGGCCGACCCGGCCGCGATCCGCACGACGTTCAGGAACTGGGACCATCCGATCCGCAGGCAGATCTTCTCCGGTTTCCGCTGCGCCAGATCGGCCTCCCCGGACGCCCCCTCCTCCCCGGAGCGGACGTAGATGTGCCGCCACGTGGCCTGGCTGGGCGCCCCCCGGACCCTCGCCTCACTGATCCACGAACCCGAGTACGGCCTGCTCCGCCAGTCCTACGCCCCGCGCCTGCAGTGCCACGGCACGATCAACGCCGACGGCTTCGGCATGGGCTGGTACGACGCCGCCCTGGAGGAGCCGGTCCGCTACCGTCGCGCGGTCCCCATCTGGACCGACGCCAACCTGCCGCCCCTCGCGCGGGTCGCCCGCTCGGGGAGCCTGCTGGCCGCCGTACGGTCGGCGACCGTCGGCATGCCGATCGAGGAGACCGCGACCGCGCCCTTCAGTGACGGGACGTGGCTGCTCAGTCACAACGGCCGTGTCGCGCGGGAGGCGGTCAGGGAGCTCGCCGACGACGCGGCCAGCTCCTGCGACTCCGCCTGGCTCGCCGCCGCGGTGTTCGAACGGCGGCGCGCGGGTCATCCGCTCGGCGACGCCCTGGCGGAGGTCGTCACCCACGCCGGGGTGAAGGATCCCGAGGCCCGCCTGAACCTGCTCGCCTGTGACGGCACGTCGCTCGCCGCGACCGTCTGGGGCGACACGCTCTTTCTCCGTCGCGGCGACGGCGTGCTCGTGGCGAGCGAGCCGTTGGACGACCGGCCCGGCTGGCAGGCCGTACCGGAGCGAACCCTGGTGCTCGTCTCTTCCGGGGACGTGCGCATCCAGCCACTCTGACCGACCGGCACCCCGGTCACGAACCGACGGACCGCGAGGCGAGGAGGACCGTGATCGAGCGGAGCGAGGTCATCGAGAAGACACAGAAGCCCGGTCACGAGCCGACGAGCCGTCACACGGGGGGCCGTGACCCATCGCCTTGAGGAGGGCCCATGCCTGTCACCCAGTCAGCCGTACACCTGATCAACCACCTCGGTCGCGACTACCTGCGCCAGGCGCTCGAACACGACGTCCGCACCGGGCTGACGTCGACGCCCAAGTGGTTGCCGCCCAAATGGTTCTACGACGCGACGGGCAGCGAGCTGTTCTCCCGGATAACCCGATTGCCGGAGTACTATCCCACGCGTCGCGAGCTGGCCATCCTGCGCGAGCAGGCCGCCGACATCGCGACGCGGAGCCGTGCGGACACCCTGGTCGAACTCGGCTCGGGGACCAGCGAGAAGACCGTCCTGCTGCTCGACGCCCTCGCCGCGGCCGGGACGCTGCACACCTACACGCCGGTGGACGTCGACGCGATCACCCTCGCCGACGCCGCGCGGCGGCTCGCCGTCCACTACGCCGGCCTGACCGTGCACGCGGTCTGCGCCGACTTCGAGCACCACCTGACGCTGCTGCCGCGAACGGGGCGCCGGATGGTCGCGTTCCTCGGCGGCACCATCGGCAACCTCGATCCGGTGGCACGCGAGATGTTCCTGAAGGAGCTGCGCACCACGCTCCGCCCCGGCGACACCTTCCTGCTCGGCGCCGATCTGATCAAGGACACCGGCCGGCTGATCGCGGCGTACGACGACGCGGCCGGGGTGACCGCCGCCTTCAACAGGAACGTCCTGCACGTGATCAACCGGGAGCTGGACGCCGACTTCGAGCCGGACGCCTTCGAACACGTCGCGCTGTACGACGCGGAGCACGACTGGATCGAGATGCGGCTCCGCGCCACGCGTCCCATGCACGTGCGGGTCGGCGATCTCGGTCTGCACGTCTCCTTCGAGGCGGGAGAGGAGGTCCGCACCGAGATCAGCGCCAAATTCCGCCTCGACGACCTGAGCCGGGAGCTCGTCTCGGCCGGATTCACGGTGAACCACCGCTACGTCGACCCGACCGGTGACTTCAGTCTCCTCCTGGCCGGCACATGATCGCTGATGACTGGCGGGCGGCGCGGTCCTCCGCGCCGCCCGGTCACCTCGACGCCGCCGGATACAACATCCCCAGCGACCGGGTGCACCACGCCGTCGTCGATCACCTGCGGCGCGAACGCGAGGTGGGCGGCCACCGGGCGGCTCCGGACCTCCACCCGTCCAGATCCGCGCTGGCCGCCCTGGTCGGCGCCGGCGCCGGCGACGTCGCCTTCCTGGAGAGCGGGACGGCGGCGATGGCCGCGCTGCTGGGCGGATGGCGGCTTCCGCCGGGCAGCCGGGTCGGCGTCGGCCGCACGGAGTACGGGAGCACGCTCATGCTGCTGCACCGCCTGGCGCGGCTGAGCGGCTGGAAACTCCTCGAACTGCCCGTGGACGACGACTCCCGCCTCGACCTGGACGGGCTCACGTCCCTGCTGTCCGACGGGCTGGACCTGGTCGCCCTCCCGCACATCTCCTCCCACCGCGGCGTCGTCCAGCCCGCCGCCGCGGCCGGACGGCTGTGCCACGCCGCCGGGGTGCCGCTGGTCCTCGACGTCTGCCAGTCCCTCGGCCACGTGGACGTCGGCGGCGCCGGTGCGACCGCCTACGTCGGGACCTCCCGCAAGTGGCTCGCCGGGCCCCGCGGGGTCGGATTCCTGATCGTTCCCGGCCTCGCCGAGCACGATCAGGACATGGACGCGGCGGCTCCCGCCCTCGGCGGGCACACCTGGGTGCACGGCGACCCGTCTCCCCTGGCCGGCGCGGCCCGCTACGAGACCTTCGAGGGGCCGATCGCCGCGCGGGTCGGGCTGGGCGTCGCCGTACGGGAACACCACGACCTCGGCCCCGCCGCGATCCACGCCCGCCTGGCCGAACTCGGCGTCGCGGCGCGGCGCCTCCTCGACGGGATCGGCGGCTGGCGGGCGGCCGAACCGCTCGACGAGCCGTCCGCTCTCGTCACCCTCCGGCCGCCGCCGGGCGCGGACCCCGAAGCGGCCGTCGAGAACGCCAGATCACGGGCGGCACAGGCATCCCTGCTGGTCGGCGCCGTGCCCGTCGGCAGAGCCCCTGCGGACCTGCCCACGCCCGTGTTGAGGATCTCCCCGTCTCCGGGGACGCGCCGGGAGACCCTGGACGCCCTCGCCCGCGTTCTCGATCACTGAACCGGCCGTTCGGAGAACCCCGGCGACTCCCCGCGGGGAAGGGAGTCGCCGAGTGCGCCCGCGCCGCCGAAAGCGCAGGGACCGCCCTCCCGCGGGGCTCGGAATCCTGTTGACCAGGGCCTCTTCCGCCCTCAGCCTGAATTCATCCGAAGACCGGCGGTATCGTTCTGGGCCCGCCGGTTGTTGTCCTTTTTGGCAACCCGCCGTCAAAACCGTCGGTGGCCACCTCGCTGCCGCCCCCTCGGGCGTCTTCAGCCGGTGCCACCGCCTGTCGCGTCGGCGGCGCTGCCGCGCTCGATGGCGTTCCTCGACGGCACCCCCGTCGTCCAGCCGCTCATCGGGTCGCTCGCTTGGATCGTCGTGGGAGTAGTGACCGTGCCTGATTGTCGAACATCGCGCCACCAAGGCTCATCTCACGTCCGCACCGGCAGCCCTCATCCCCCCATGACATCCCCCTCCGTGCTGACAGCCCCTCCTGAGCAGGAGGATCACGACCCTCAGGAGCAGTGGCCGCCCGGCGCCGGATCCCCGGCGGACGGCCCCTCGGCCCGGACGCCGCCGTCCGCCGTCCGCCGATGGATCCGGATCCTCATCCCCGTCGCCGTCGTCTCCGTAGCGATATGGACGCTCCGCGACAGCCTCCCGGCACCCGCGCAGATCGCCCATGCCATGCGGGAGGCCAGTACGTGGGGTCTCGCCGTCGCCCTGGCCACCTCGGTGCTGTCGGTCACCATGTTCGCCCGGCAGCAGCGAGCGCTGCTGCACGCCTACGGCGCCGCCATGAGAATGCCGCACGCCCTGGCCCTGGCCTACGCCCGCACCGCCATAGCCGCCGCCCTGCCCGCCGGATCCGCCGTCTCGGCCGCCTACGCCTTCCAGCGGTTCCGCGCCCACGGCGCGAGCCGTACCACCGCCGCGTCCGTCACCATCCTGTCCGGCACCGTCTCGGCCATCGGACTGCTGCTGCTCTACCTGGCCGGCACCGCCCTGGCCCTCGTCATCGACCCCGCCCTGCTCGTCGACGCCCAGGGAACGCTGATCACGGGTGGAGCCCTCATCCTGCTGGCGGGAGCCATCCTGCTGGCCGGACGCCTGCGCCGGCCGAGGCCCACCTCCCGATGGTCCCGGGTGGCCACCTTCCTCGCGCCGGTCGGCACCACCTTCCGCACCGTCGCCGCCCTTCCCCGCCGCGACGCGGCGGCGGCGCTCTGTTTCGCCGTGGTCGGGTGGCTGGCCGACCTGGCCTGCCTGTACACCGCCACCGTCGCGTTCGACCTGGACGTCCACCCGGTACGGCTGGCCGCCGTCTACCTCGCCACCCAGCTGCTGCGGCAGATCCCGCTCACCCCCGGCGGCATCGGCATCATCGAGACCAGCCTCATCGCCGGGCTGACCGCCACCGGAGCGCCCGTCACGCCGGTCACGGCGGCCGTCCTGGTCTACCGGCTGCTCACCTGCTGGCTCACCCTGCCCGTCGGCGCCGCCGCCTGGGCCCTGCTGCGCCGTATCGAGCCCTCTCCTCAGCAGGCCCCGGAACCCCAGCCGGTGAGCTAGTCACGGCCGTCCTCGGCCACGGCCGGTGACGAACCTCCGGGACTCGCCGCCGCGAGCAGGCCCCCGCACCGCGCGATCTCCGCGAAAGCCCAGGATCCGACGGGCTCCGCGCCCCGGCGGGACGCGCGATCAGTCACCGATCGTCTGGTAGGCGGCGGTCCAGAAGTCGCGGTGGAGGCGAGGCGTGTCCACCGAGTCCATCGCCGTCTGGGTCAGCAGGATTCCGATGAGTCCTTCGGCCGGGTCGGCGTAGGCGGTGGTGCCCAGGCCGCCGTCCCAGCCGAACTGGCCCACGGACGCCAGGTCGCGGCGGTGGGTGCGGACCGCCATCCCGAAGCCGAAGCCGCCGTGCCTGCCGAAGTGGTCGCCGAAGGCGTCCTTCTCGACCCCGTGGCCAGGTCAGTCGAACGTGAGCTCTTTGGTGCGCCTGGGCATGAGCAGCATGGCGCCCACACCCAGCACGGCCACCAGGAGAAGCGCGAGGAAGATGTTGTGGGTGGCGTCGTAGAGCGCCGTGCGGACGAAGGCCACCACCGCCGGCTGTCCTCCCGCGTCCTGGCCGCCGAGCACCAGGCTCGTCGCGTCGACGCTGTCGGGCAACCGGCCGGCCACCGAGGCCGGCGGGGCGGCGAAGTGGCCGGCCAGCGTGGCGTTGGAGATGGCTCCGAAGACCGCCGCTCCGACCGCGCTGCCGATGGAGCGGCAGAACATGTTGGTCGCCGTGACGACGCCGCGACGCTCCCACCCGACGACGGACTGGATGGCGACCATGGTCGGGCTCGACGCGAGTCCCAGCCCGGCGCCCACGACGAAGCACGCCCCCGCGACCGCCCAGATCGGGGCGCGCTGGGTGAGCAGAACACACAGGACGGCGCCGACCACGATCAGGCCACTGCCGATGAGCGCCGTGTCGCGGAAGCCGATGCGCATGTAGAGGCGTCCTGAGAAGGTCGCGGCGATGGGCCAGCCGATGGTGAGCGCGGCCAGGGCGAAGCCCGCCACCAGCGCGCCGGTGCCGAGGACGCCCTCCGCGTAGGTCGGCACGTACGAGCTGAGACCGATCATGAGCGCGCCGATGCACAGGCTGACGAGGTTGCCGCCCGTGAGCGTGCGATGGCGGAACACCCACAGCGGCAGGATGGGCTCGGCCGCTCTGCGCTCCATGAGGACGAACACGACGGCCAGGACGACGCCCATCGTGAGGATGAGCACGCTCGGAACGGATACCCAGCTCCACGCCACCCCGCCTTCGAGTAGACCAAGGATGATCAGGGAGGAACTGGCCGTGAGCAACGCCGCCCCGACGTAGTCAATCTTGTGGGAGCTCCGCTTCACCTGCTCCTTGAAGCGCCGGGCGAGCACCCAGGCGGCGATGGCGCCGAGCGGCAGGTTGATGAAGAAGATCCAGCGCCACGAGAGGTACTCGGAGAACACGCCGCCGAGCGTGGGCCCGATCACGGAGGCGGCGCCCCAGACGCTCGCGACGTAACCCTGCACGCGCGCGCGTTCCTCGACGGAGTAGAGATCGCCGACCATCGTGATGCTCATGGGCTGCACGGCTCCGGCGCCGATGCCCTGCAGCGCGCGGAAGAAGATCAGCGCCGGCATGCTCCAGGCGATACCGCACAGCACCGAACCCAGAAGGAACACGGCGATGCCGAAGAACATCACCGGCTTGCGCCCGAAAACGTCGGCGAGCTTGCCGTAGAGGGGGACGGTCACCGCCTGGGTGAGCAGGTAGATCGAGAAAAGCCAGGGGAACTGGGAGAAACCTCCCAGATCACTGACAACCGACGGCACCGCCGTCGCGATGATCGTGCTGTCGAGTGCCACCAGGCCGGTGCAGAGCATGATGGCGGCAAGCACCGGACCACGCTTCGACCTGAAACCGACGCCCTCCGAAGTCTCTGTCGTCACGTGGGGTGGTTCTCCTTGCGGGCTGAGCGCGGACATCAACGCCGGACTCACCTCGCCGGCGACGTGGCCGTCCAGCGAGAGGCAACCACCCCTCTGGCCTCGGCATTCCTCACGTAAGGGATTCACAGGAACCCGAGATGTTCGCGGGAGGCACGGAGAATCCGGCGAGGCCGGAGCGCCGCGCGAGCAGGCCGGCGACCGGCGGGAGGGCAGGGAGACACGCCCCGGTCTCCGGCCACGACGGAGCAAGTATGCTGCTCCACAATCATGCCGGGCAGCTCAGAAGAGCGCCGCATCCGACTGGCTGAAGAGATCGCCGTGAAACTCACCGAAGAACTGCTCGCGCTGCTGCGACGGCCGAGCGTCTGCTATATCGCCACCACGATGGCCGACGGTTCGCCGCAGTTGACCCAGACCTGGGTCGACACCGACGGCGAGCACGTGCTGATCAACAGCGTGCAGAGCCACGTGAAGACCAGGAACATCGAGCGGGACCCGCGCGTGGCCGTCGCCGTCTCCCACCCTGACGACCCCTCGAGTTACACGCAGGTGCGCGGACGGGTGGTCGAGGTCACCACCATCGGCGCGGCCGACCACATCGAGAAGCTCGCCCAGAAATACCTCGGCAAGCCCTACCCCTGGTACGGAGGTCGCGACCAGGTGCGCGTGATCTTCGTCATCAAGCCCGAGAGGATCAGCGGCATCGGGTGACGTTCCGGCCGTAGTTCGTGATCAAGGCCGCCCGTCGTGGGGAGGCACCGCGGATGCCTCTCCTACGGCCGCGTCATCCGGCCTGTCCTACGGCCGCGTCATCCGGCCTGCCGGACCCGCTCCAGGTAGACGACCAGGTCGCGCATCTGGTCCACGGGCCACGGGAGCCTCTGACCGATCTGCTCGCTGTTCTCCTCCCACGTCCTTCGCGCGGCGGCCTTGGTCCGCTCGCCGTCCTCGCCTTCGCTGTGGAACCGGTTCCCCAGCGCGTCCCAGCGGCCGGCCAGGGCCCTCACCCGCGGGTCGTCGACGGGGGTGTCGTCCCGCACGTGCCGCAGGAGCTCCTCGACGAGCCCGGCCCATTCGGTCTTGGCCGCCTCGACGGCCTCCGGGCCGAGTTCGGCCCTGCGCCGGGCCAGTTGCTCCCGCTGCTCCGGCGTGAATGTGGTCTCGAACACAGAGATCATCTCCAATGTCATCATGAACTGGTCCGGATCGGGCATCGACGCGCTGTCGATCTGTCCCAGCAGCCCGTGAAGCCGGTGCGTGAGCTGCTGGATCCGTACGGCGTGCGACTCCAGCCCGTGCAACTGGGCCGTCAGCACCTCGCGCATCGCCGCCAGGTCGTCCGCGGAGTCCGCGAGGACACTCGCGATCTCCTCCAGTGACAGCCCGAGCGTCCGCAGTGCCCGCACCCGGTACAGCCGCCGCACATCGCTCTCGGTGTAGCGGCGGTGCCCCGACGCGATGCGTTCGCTCGCGCTCAGCAGGCCGATCTCGTCGTAGTGACGCAGCGCGCGCACGGTCATGCCGCTCGCCCGCGCCACCTCGCCGATACTCCATCGACGCTCGCCGTCGTCTTTCCCGATCACGTCCACCACGCTAGAACCTCCCGTCGCGGCGGGTTCAAGTCCCTGTCGGCGGAGGAGTTCTAAACTGTCCGACCATGCGCTTCCCCCCGTCCGGCGCCGATTCGCGACGCCCCCTCCGGCGCCTGACCGTCCTCACCCGATGGGCGATCCTGGCGACCGCGTGCCTGACCGTCCTGTCGTCCGGAGTCGCGCAGGCCGCGCCGCCCAAGAGCCCGTTGCTGAAGACCGGCAAGCTGGCGACCACGTCGTGCCCGGAACCGCCGATCATCGACCTGGGCATCCCCCGGACGCGCGAGTACCTGACGACGGTCATGAAATGCCTTGATAAATCATGGTCCGCCCACTTCGCTCGCGCCGGGCTGAGGTTCCGCAAGCCCACGGTCCGTTTCTACGAGGAGCCCGCGCAGAAGGTGTGCGGCACCGTGCCCTGGCCCGTCAACGTGGGGGCCCTCTACTGCACGGAACGGGCCACGCTGGTGTTCCCGCTCACCGGCGACTGGATCGAGAACCGGACCGACCTGTATCCCTTCAAGATCGCGGCCCACGAGTACGGCCACCACCTGCAGAGCCTCACCGGTGTCAGACGCGACTACGAGGCCCGCGTCCGCTCCGACCCCGCCCACCAGAACGAGCTCAACCGCCGCTACGAACTCCAGGCGGACTGCCTGTCAGGGGTGTTCCTGGGCAGCGTGCGACGCTCTCTGCCCCGTACCGCGCAAGACTGGGAGTCGCTGTCCGACGAGCTCCGCGCCAGCGGCGACGACCCCGGCCACCGCACCCACGGCGCCGGCGCCAACCGGGTCCGCTGGTTCGATCGCGGCTACCGCGCGATCTCCCCCGCCGCCTGCGACACCTGGACCGCCAAGCCGTCCTACGTGTCCTGATCCGCAGGACACGATCGGTGGGACAGAGCCGGGGAGCGCCGTGGCCGGTGCCACGGCGGACGGCCGGTCACGGGGCCGAGTCTGGTCTCAAGGCCGTCCATGAGAGCGGGCCGGCCCCGCGTGGGAGCCGGTCGTCGTGGCGGGTGGAAACCGGTTCCTCGACCGCCGCCCGAACAGGCCCGCACACCGAGCCACCGGCCGGCTTCACCCGCTGCGGTAGCCTCACCGTCAAGATCAATAAGCTGACGAGACGGGATGCGCATTCATGGGATCGTCGCCGGACCGCTCTGACATGTCCCACGCCACACGTCTCTCCGGCTACGACACCGTCTCCACCGCCCTGGCGTTGCTGAGCGACCGGCGCCTCGGCGAGCTCGTGGACGAGGCCCCGGTCATCGCCTCCGGGGTCGGCGGCACGGCGGTGTTGCTGGACATCGAAGGCATACCGGTCTTCGCGAAACGCGTTCCCCTCACCGACCTGGAACGACGCCCGGAGAACATCAGGTCCACGGCGAACGTGTTCCGGCTCCCCACGTTCTGTCAGTACGGACTGGGGCCGGGATCGGGATTCGGCGCGTGGCGCGAGCCGGCCGTGCACACCATGACGACCAACTGGGTTCTCGGGAGGCGATCCGAGAGTTTCCCGCTGATGTACCACTGGCGGGTGCTGGAGGGGCCGCCGCCCCGGACACCGACCTCCGAGGAGCGAGCGGATCTGGCGGACACGGTCGCGTACTGGGACGGTTCGGCGGCGGTACGCGAGCGGCTTGAGGCGGTCGCGCGGGCATCGGCCGGTGTGATGCTGTTTCTCGAATACATTCCCCAGAACCTGCACGAGTGGCTGACCGCGCAGGTCGCCCTCGGTGACGACGCCGTCGAATCGGCGCTCACCATGGTGGAGCGAAATCTGAGAGCCGGCGTCTCCTTCATGAACGCGAACGGGCTCCTGCACTTCGACGCGCATTTCGAGAACATCCTGACCGACGGCCGACGTCTCTACTTCGCGGACTTCGGCCTCGCGGTGAGCTCTCGATTCGAATTCCTGGAAGCCGAGTCCGGCTTCTTCGCGGAACACCGGGGTTACGACCGGGACTACACGGCGTCACAGTTGGTCAACTGGCTGACAACCGCGCTGAGCGGTGCGGTCGACCGGGCGGGCCGCGTCGCGTTCATGAACCGATGCGTCGACGGCGAGGACCTCCCGGGTGTTCCGGCGGCGGCCGCGGCGATCATCAAGCGCTACGCCCCGGTCGCCGTCGTCATGGGCAGGTTCTATCGGGAGTTGCAGACCGAGAGCAGGACCACTCCCTATCCGGTCGAGGAGGTCGGACGAGCCTGGGCCACGATCCGATAAGACTTTCCCCGTCACGCCGACCGTGTTTTCCCGGCCGGCGCGGAACTCCTCTCGGACATGATCTCCATCGGGCGATTCGAGACGTCTGCGTTCGATCCCGTTCCCTTGGGAGGTGGCCCCTGAATGCAGGGGCGCCGGAGGCATCCCCCGATATGAATCAGCGCCCCTGAATGCCTTGATGTCATTGAATGCGAAGTTTGATGGCAAGGGATTTGGGCGGGTATGGGACATTTCCCGTGGGCGTCAAGCGTGGCACGATGGGTGATCGCGTAGAGGTTCTCCGGAGTGGAGGAAAACTCTGCGATGAACCTGGTCGACCCGGAACACGATGGAACGCACAGCGCCCGTGCGATCGCCGATCGCATCGGTTCTACGACCCAGGGAAAGGGGTACGCCCCATGCCACCTGCGATTGTCGGGCATCAAGGTCCGCTTACCGGACAGCGGTTCCCGATCGGCGACACGCCCATCACCTTCGGTCGCAGGGAAGACAGCAGCGTGGTGATCGCCAGCGGGAGGGCCTCGCGCCTTCACGCGGAGGTGCTCCGCGAGGCCGGCGGCTATGTCCTGCACGACCGGGGGAGCCGCAACGGGACGCTGGTCAACGGTAATCGCGTGACCTCGCATGTGCTCCAGCCGGACGATCTGATCACGATCGGCGATGAAACGTTCAGTTTCGAGGCCTCCAATGAGATGGAAACAATCGTCGACGCCCTCGTCCTTCAGTCATTCATCAAATCCGCCGTGCGCGGCGACGCGGGACCGGTTCTGAATGTCACGGTCTCCGGGGGCGGCCCTGTCGGACTGAGCCTTTCCCTGCTCCTCGAAAACCTCATGGGTCCGCGAGTGGCCATCACGGTGTACGACGGTCGCTGGACTCAGGACGGGTCCCGGGTCGTGTGGAAAGACGAAGCCCAGGGAAACGTCCGGCGCCGGCAGGTCGTGACGGTCCAGAGTCGTCAATATCTGAACCTCCCCGAGGAGGTCCAGTCGCGGCTGTTCACCCCCGAGGCGTACTCCGAGATGTGGCCGACCGGCCCCGATTCGATTCGCGGCTACGGCCCGCGCAACATCCGGATCGCCGACATCGAGGACCGGCTGCTTGAGATGGCGAACGAGAAGCCCGACCGCATCCGGCTCGTTCCCGCCGTCTTCGACCCGGCCGAGCACCATGAGACGTTGATCGAGAACCAGGTGCTCGCCATCTGCGAGGGCGGACGCTCACGGACCCGCGAGTACTTCACCGACAAGTTCGGCAACGCCGACACGTCGATCTACTCACTGGACGGTCAGCACATACAGGACGTCGTGCTGGGCCTTCAGGTGAAGTCCGGCCTGTCGGATCCCATGACCGTCCTGCTGACCGTGGCCCAGAACCGTTTTCTCCTGAACGCCCTGCGCGGCGAGGGCTTCCTGAACATGCGCCTCACCGACACCGAGGCCGGGGAGGTCATCGGGATCGACCCCGTCCGGCACGTGTTCGAGGAATGCATCGCCTCCCGCCCGTGCCTGATGGCACGAACCGACCACGGAGAGTTTCACTGCTCGACCCACGGCACGCTGTTCCTGCCCGCCCTGGTCAGAAGCTCGGCCCTGTGGAAACGGGTGATGGAGGGGTTGACGCTCTTCGGCGTCACGGAGGAGAACCTGAGAGCCGTCACCGCCTTCCGGCTGGACATGGTGCAGCGGCCCCGATTCACCGCCCAGCTGTATCCCGCGACGTCGACCACCCCGGGAACCTACGGCTTCCTGCTCGGGGACGCCGCCAACGCGATCCACTTCTGGCCGGGGCGCGGGCTCAACAGCGGCCTCGCGTCGTCCATCTCCCTGGCGCGCTCCCTCAGCAACGGCTGGCGCGGGAAAGCCTTCCGCGACGCCGACTTCGTCCGTCACGAGGCGGCGATGTCGATGCTCCAGTACCGGCACAAGAGCCGGGCCTGGAAGGCGATGGTGACCACCGACGATCACGGGGTCACCCGTGCGATCAAAGAGAAGATCGTCCAGGGCATCGAGGAGGGAGGCGCGGGCACGGACAAGGACGCGGACATCGACGCTCTCATGGAGCGACTGCGGCAGATCCGGGATCGCCTGTCCTCTCGCATTCCCGGCATGCCCGACGACGAGACCCTCAGGGACCACCTGCGGCGGCTGAAGGGTGAGACGGTGCGGACCCTGCTGGTCAGCGGGGCCTGGGAGACGTCCGTCGTCGGAGGCGAGGAGGTCGACATCGACATCTTCGACCGGCGGGACCTGCCCGTGGCCGAGAGATCCCAGGTCGCGGCACGCGTCGAAGAGTCACCCGACCGCACCCGGCTGATCGCACGGAGACCGAGCGGCTCGATATCGCCGGGGTGACGTCGACCACAGTGCCCGCCGGCGTCGACGACCGTGCCGTGGGCGCCGCGGCCCGGCGAGGCCGGACCAGGCCGGACGGTGATCGCCGCCGGAATTCTCACCACGGTGTCACCGTTTCCCTCTACTGCTCGCGCTGTAGAGAAAGAGGCGAAGGATGTCCGCACCACTTGAGTTCGCTATCGACACGTTCGGTGACGTCACCGTCGGCGCGGACGGCGATCGGCTGCCGTACGCGCAGGTGATCCGCAATGTCGTGGAGGAGGCCGTACTCGCCGACAGTGTGGGGATCGACGCGATCGGCGTCGGGGAGCACCACCGGGACGACTTCGCCGTCTCGGCGCCGGAGATCGTGCTGGCGACGATCGCCGGCCGTACCGAACGCATCCGTCTCGGCACCGCGGTGACCGTGCTCAGCTCCGATGACCCGGTGCGCGTGTTCGAGAGGTTCGCCACGCTGGACGCGGTGTCCCAGGGACGGGCGGAGATCATCCTCGGTCGCGGCTCCTTCACGGAGTCGTTCCCGCTGTTCGGCTTCGACCTCGCGCAGTACGAGGAGCTGTTCGAGGAGAAGCTCGACCTGCTCTCCCACCTGCTCGAAGAGGGCCCGGTCACCTGGCAGGGCCGCCTCCGCGCCGGGCTGAAGGACCAGCACGTCTACCCGAAGACGGAGTCGGGCCGGCTGCGCACCTGGATCGGCGTCGGCGGCAGCCCCCAGTCCGTGGTGCGCGCGGCGAGCTACCGGATGCCGCTCATGCTCGCGATCATCGGCGGCCCGCCGGAGCGTTTCGAGCCGTACGTCGACCTGTACAAGCGCGCCCTCACCCAGCTTGAGGTGCAGCCGTTGCCGATCGGCGTGCACTCGCCGGGCTACATCGCCGAGACCGACCGGCAGGCACGCGACGAGCTCTGGCCGCACTACTGGGCCATGCACGACCGCATCGGCCGCGAGCGCGGCTGGGGTCCCACGAACCGCAGCCGCTTCGAGTCGGAGGCCGACGAGGGCTCCCTCTACGTCGGATCGCCCGACACGGTGGCCGCGAAGATCGCGAAAACCGTGCGCACGCTCGGCGTCGACCGCTTCGAGCTCAAGTACAGCTCGGGGACGCTCCCGCACGAGAAGCTCATGACCACGATCCGCCTGTACGGCGAGGAAGTCGTGCCGCGGGTGAGGCGGCTTCTGGCCCAGACCCCCGCCGAGGCCCCGGCCGGGTGAGGCACGCCGCCGGTGCGGCACGGTGCCGGCGCGGTCATCCGGCGGTGCCGGCCGTCAATCCCGCCATATCTCTTCTCATTGGCTACACGTGCCGAAAGCGACGCGGCTAGCCTGAGCCCATGTGGCTGCGGAGAGTGCTCGGATCGGCCGGTTTCGCAGGTGTGGCTTGACCGTGATCGATGAGGCGGCCCTGTTACGGGCCTGCGCGGCGGGCCGGGTCCTGAGTGCGCGGGCCGGCGAGGAGCTCATCGTCGAGGGCCGTCTGATCCGTGAGCTGTGCCGTCGGAGCAAGGAGGAGATCGACCCTCGCGGGCCGGCGATCGAGGGCGCCAGGATCAGCGGCGAGCTCGACCTGAGCGGGATGGAGGTCCCCTACCCTCTCCGCTTCACCGGCTGTGTGTTCGATCAGCCCGTCCATCTGGACGGTGCCGACCTGCACTCGCTGGCGTTCGACGACTGCACGGTGCCCGGGGTCCTGGCCAACGGGCTAAGGGTCCGCCGCGATCTGGATCTGTCCAGGTCGCGCGTCACCGGCGACCTGTGGACCTCTGCCAGCACCTCCTGCAGCGCGGCCGTCTGGCTGTGCGAGTCGGAGATCGGTGGACGCCTGCTCTGTTTGGACACGGTCATCGACTCCTCGATGCGGGCGGTCCAGGCCGACCGGATGCGGGTCGGCGGGACGATCCGGCTGCTGCACGGCTTCGAGGCACGCGGTGGGCTGCGGCTGCTGGGGATCCAGGTGGCGGGCTCGCTGGATCTGACCGGCGCCCGGCTGACCCGTCCCGACCGCGGACTGGCCCTGGACCTGGGCGACGCGCAGATCGGCGGCAGCGTCTTCCTCATCGACGACCAGACGGGGCGCCGCCCGCTGATCCGTGGCCGCGTCGACCTGGGCAACGCCCGGGTCTCCGGCCAGTTCCTGATCCGCAACGCCACCTTCGAGCCCACCGAGGCGGTCAGGCGCGCCGGATACTCCACCAAGCGCGGCGGTGGGACCGCGATCAGTGCCCCCGGCCTCTTCGTCGGGGGAGATCTCAGCGTCGAGGGCAAGTGCCGACTCGGCGGCGGCGTGGACCTCTCCATGGGCTCCTTCAGCACCATCCGGATCCACGCAGGATGTGAGCTCACGGCCGGTGGCGGGCGCGCCCTCGATCTGACCAACGCCGAGCTGCGCTCCAGCCTCCTCATCGAGGAAGGGGTGGCGGTCCAGGGCACTCTGCGGCTGGCGGGGGCGCACATCAAGGGCGACCTCACTCTCCGGGGAACCAGATGGAGCCGGCCGGAGAAGAGCTCGCTCATCGACGCGCAGGGCGTGGTCGTCGACAGCGTGGTGAACCTGCAGGATGTGAAAGCCGTCGGCGGCAGGCTGGGCTTCCGCTCCGCGACGATCGGCGGCATCCTGGACGCCCGCAACGCCCGCCTGCGCAACCCGGGTGGCGAGGCGCTCTCGCTCCAGCAGGTGGTGGTGCGGGGGTCAGTACTGCTCTCCAGAGGATTCACCGCCGAGGGCCGGGTGCTGCTGAACCGGTGCGCCGCGGAGGGACGGATCTATTGCGAGAGCGGCGTCTTCGCCGAAGGGATCGAGGCGGTCTCGGCCACGGCACGCGGCGGCGTGAACCTGCACTGGGCCGAGGTCCCGCCGCTGGTGAACCTGACCGGCGCGTCCACCACGGTGCTCGCCGACGACCCTGCCAGGTGGCCACGAAACTCGATGATCGCGGGATTCGTCTACGACCGGTTCGACGGCGCCTGGGACTGGCGGGCCCGTCGCGACTGGCTGCGCGGGATGGTCCCCTTCGACGCCGGTCCCTACGAGCAGGCGGCCAGGGTGTTCCGCCAGCACGGCCACTCCGTGGAGGCCGAACGGCTGCTCATCGAGCAGCGCCGGCAGGCCAGACGGGCACCGTCGCCGGATGGCCGCTCGCCGCGCCGACTGATCAGGAACGCCCGCGACCTGCTCTACGGGCTCACCGTCGGCTACGGCTACCGGCCGGGCCGGGTGCTGTGGCTACTGGGCGCTCTGCTGGCCCTGGTAGGCGTCATGATGCTGAGCCCCGCGGTCCAGCAAACCCTGCGGGCCACCGATCCGCGCGGAAACGTCTACGCGGTGGACGGCCGGCTGGTCACCGTGGACGACGTGGCGACTCCGGGGGACGGCACCGCGACCGTGGCGGGGCGCGGCGCCCGTCCCGGGCCGTGCGGGGACGGGCAGGTGCGCTGCTTCGACCCGCTGTTCTACACGGTGGACACCGTCATCCCGCTCATCTCGCTGGGCCAGCGCGCGACGTGGTACCCCGAGACGCGCAGCCCTGCGGGGGCGACGACCTCGGCGCTGTTGAACGTGGCCGGCCTGCTGGGCTGGTTGCTGTCGACCGTCGTCGTGCTCTCCTTCGCACGGCTCGCCAGACCGGCGTGATGGCTCTGACGTGTGGGAACGCCGCGCTGTTCACCGCAGCGCCAGGTCCGGCGGGATCCGTCGCGATCGCGGACGCCGCCTTCTCGCGAAGACCGTTTGTGTGTCGTAGTGCACGCTCGGCTCTATGTGTGTACTCGTACGCAGAACGAAGGCTTTCGTCTTCCTAATGTGAGTGATGTCCGAAACGAGCGGCCAACAAAAAAGCTCACCGGACGCAGGTTCTCCCCCGAACGCCCTCACTCCAAAGGAAGTCCCCTCATGCGTAAGCTCCGCAGCGTCCTGGTCGGCACCGCCCTGGCCGGCGCTCTGGCCGCCGGTATCGCCGCCGCCCCCGCCTAGGCCGCCACCGCCACCACCGCGAGCGCCGCGAGCACCGCCTCGGTGGTGCAGGCCCAGTACGCCAAGCACTGGTTCTCCGGCTCCTCCGGCTACGGCCGCGGCGAGTCACGCGGCGAGCGCTCCACCTACAAGGGCTCCTGGTACTACGCGAACGGCCGCTACTACTTCGACCTCGAAGCATGGGACCACGACCGCGACCGGCAGAACACCTACGTCGACTTCTCCTACCACGACAACCGCGGCTGGCACACCAAGCGGTTCGCCACCGGCGGCCACAGCCGGTGGACGTTCAGCTACAGCGCCCGCGGCGGCTTCGACGGCTTCCGCACCCACATCGGCGAGGGCACCTCCCGCGACTTCGACTGGGGCACCTACTACCGCCACTCCTTCTGAAACCCCATCGGGCACCTCACCCCGATGACCCGACCATAGGAACCAAGAGCGGGCACTCCATCAGGAGCGCCCGCTCTTCCTCGTTCCCGAGACACGGGCAGGCAACCGAGACCGACGCCGGCTCCGTACCCCGGACGGGGCAACCGGCCACGGCGGATGTGCGACGGCCTTCCTGAGCTGGTCGTTCGCAAGAGCCGGTGACCGTATCGGTCTCGGTCAATGGGCGCGGGGGTGAACGACTCGACCGCCTACGCGAACAACAGTGTCTACGGCCGGCTCCGCGCCGACGTCGACGACCTGCGTCGTCACGGCCGGAGCGCCCTCACGTTCCCGCCAGCCAGGTCTCGTCGTCGGTGGCGTGGGCCAGCAGTCGCTGCAGGAGCGTGCGCAGCGTCTCGACCTCGGACGGATCCATGTCGCCGAGGAAGTCGGCTTCCATCCGCATCAGCGGCCCCTCCGTGTGGGCGACCAACCGCCTGGCACCCGGTGAGAGGACGAGCCTGCGGGTCCGGCCCGTCGCCCCGGGCAACCGCCTCAGGTGACCGGCCCTCTCCAGCTCACCGACCAGTTCGTGCAGGGACTGCCGGGAGACGCCCAGTTGCCGCGCCAGCTCCGACATGGTGAGCTCCGGCTCGATCTGGAGCTGCACCAGCAGCCCGAACTTCCGCACGCTGAGGCCGTACGGACTCAACTCCTCGTCAGCCCGTCGGGCCGCGAGGGTGAAGGCATAGGCCAGCAGGTACGGGATGGGGGGCTTCGGCTGCGGCTGCACGCCCTCACGATACGGTCCGCGCCTGCCGGAGCCCGGCGAATACTGTCAGGGACCTTAACGGTTTAGACGTATTTCAATCTAAGCTTTTTCAGCCGCCACAACCGGTGCCGACCGACGCGAGCATCCCGAAACACCCGATCCGCCCCGCCGGGCGTGGTCTCGCCGTGCCCGAAACACCTGATCAGCCCCGCCGAGGGGTGGCTTCGCCATGCCCGAACCCACACGCGCTGGAGGAACAGATGATCCACACTCGCGGACTGACCCGTCATTTCCGGGTCAAAGGAGAGACCGTCGAGGCCGTGCGCAACCTCGACCTCGACGTCAAGGAGGGAGAGCTGGTCGCCTTCCTCGGCCCGAACGGCGCGGGCAAGTCGACCAGCCTGCGCATGCTGACCACCCTGCTCCCGCCCACCTCGGGCAACGCGACCGTCGCCGGATGCGACGTGCTGACCGACCCCGAGGGCACACGCCGGCACATCGGCTACCTCGGCCAGGGCAACGGCGCGGGCAACCATTTCCGGGTCCGCGACGAGGTGGTGACGCAAGGACGCTGCTACGGACTGAGCCGGACGGAGTCACGAAGGCGAGCGGACGAGCTGCTCGCCGTACTGGACCTCGAATCCCTGGCCAATCGGGAGGCGGGCACGCTCTCCGGCGGTCAGCGCAGGCGCCTCGACATCGCCATCGGGTTGGTCCACCGGCCGCCGCTGCTGTTCCTGGACGAGCCGTCCACCGGGCTGGATCCACACAACCGCGCCAACCTGTGGAAGCACATCCTGCGGCTGCGCGACGAGCACGGCATCACGATCTTCATGACCACCCACTACCTGGACGAGGCGGACACGATGGCCGAGCGGGTGATGGTCATCGACCACGGACGGATGATCGCCGACGACACCTCGGAGAACCTGAAGGCGAACCTGGCCGGCGACAGCGTCACCGTCACCACCGGCGACGAGGCGGACGCCAGACGGTCCGCGGAGATCGCCGGACGGATGCCGTCCGCACGCGAGATCACCGTCGACGCCATGACGATGAACCTGCGCGCGTCCCGCGGCAACGCGCTGCTCCCGGATCTCCTCCGGTCCCTGGACGCCGCCGGGGTCAGGGCACTCACCGCCGAGGTCAGGCGCCCCACGCTCGACGACGTCTTCCTCGCGCTCACCGGCCGCAGCCTGCGCGAGGGTGACGGCGCCCAGTGACCCCGATCTTCCACCCAAGGAGCCCGAACGTGAACGTCCTCAGTGCCGCCGGCATCGTGTTCGCCCGTGAAATCCGTCCCAGCCTGCGCAATCCTCTCGGCCTCGCCTTCACCATGCTCGAACCGCTGGTCTTCCTTCTCCTCTTCGGCCCGCTGCTGTCCGGCATGCCGGGAGTCGGGGAGGGGGCACCGTGGCAGTGGTTCGTACCGGGGATCCTGGTCATGCTGGCCCTGTTCGCGACGACGGGCGCGGGATACCTCCTGCTCATCGAGATGGCTTCCGGCTCCCTCGAACGAATGCTGGTCACCCCCCTGAACAGGACGGCGATGATGATCGGCCGGAACCTGAAGGAGATGGTGACGCTGCTGGCGCAGGCCATCCTGATCGTCGTCGCTCTGCTGCCGTTCGGTTTCCGGCTCTACCCCCTCGGCGCGCTGACGGGACTTCTCATCCTGGCGGCGTTCGGCCTCGGGCTCGGCGGACTGACCTTCGCGCTGGCCATCGCCGCCAAGCATCACGAGAACCTCTTCTACGGCGTGCAGCAGGTCGTGCTCTTCCCGCTCCTGCTGCTGTCCGGCGTGCTGATGCCCATGGACGCGGCTCCCGCCTGGCTGTCCGTCCTCTCCCAGGTGAACCCGGTGACCTACATCGTCGACGCCGAACGAGCGCTGTTCGCCGGCGAGTTGTCCTCGGCAGCGGTCCTGCACGGCGCGATCGCCGCCGCGGCCACGGCCGTGGTGGGTCTCGCGCTCGGGACACGAGCCATGCGCCGCGCCTCCCTCTGACCGCCCTTCCGGCAGTCGCACGACTTCCGGACAGTGACCCCGCCGCCCGGCAAGGCACCCTCCCGTGCGGAGTCCACGCGGACTCCGCACGGGCTCCGCGCGCAACCGGCTCGCGTCACTGACCGCCGGGGAGGAAAACGTGGTCAGGGCACCGGCCGGTGGCCTGCCGAACGCGGAGGCCGGCGGGGGCTCACGCCGAGGCTGCGCCATACGGTGCCTCGGACCGATCTGGGCGTTCGATACGGTCTCTTGGTCATGTTTGTCGCAATAAAGCGAAGGAATTCGGCACTGTGCGAAAAGCGCTGCTCATCGTCATCCTGATAGCGAGTCTCGCCGGCTGCGGTTTTGTGCTCAATCCCGTCGCCTACCTGGTCGGCCCATCGGATACAGCCCCCTCATCCGCTGCGGCACCCACGCCCGTCCCCGTTTCCACCCCCACCCCCACCCCCACCCCCACGCCTACGCCTACGCCTACGGCCGAGGGCATCCGGCTCACCATCGCCGACGCCAAGAAGGAAGCGGCGGCCTGGTTCGCCAGGAACAATCAAATGATCAAGGATCGCGACTGGTGGGACGACCCCTCCAAGCGGGACGCATTGTTCGCAGAGGGCACCAGGCACGAGGTGGTCATCGACCAGGGCCATGTGGAAGACGGGGACAAGAGCAGGATCCGCAAGCCGATCCTGCTGACCGGCAGGCAGACGTACTACGTGCCCCGCGAGCAGCCGTCCGACGGAGAGTGGTTCATCCTTCATACGACCTACAAGGGGCAGGACCGGTCGAGCGTCCTGGCATTCTGGCGCTGGAAGGGCGAGTCCTTCAAGCTGGCCGCGAAGACCCCGCTGCACTACGGCCAGCGGGTGCCGGCGCCGCGCCTGGACGCCGAAGGCTACGTCACCGCCGCCTCGGACGGCGATGGCGCGGGCAAGGAGTATCTGGCCTTCTGGGACTACCCCAACAACAAGGCGGGAAAGAACGGCTACCGGCTGGCCAAGGACAACTTCAGCCGCCTCGCCTACGCCAAGGTCTCCAAGGGCCTTTACATGGCGTATGAGTCCCACACCTACCCCTACGGCTTCAGCGTCGAAGGCGGCGGCTCCTTCTACCTCTTCAGCCTGCTCAACAACCCGGAGATGATCACACAGGTCTACACCGTGGGCCTGTATGTGAGCCCGGAGCGCAAGGGGATCAAGGAGATCCAGGAGATCGCCGGCGACTGGTACGCCTGACGCTCCGTTCCTTCGTGAACAAGCTTCTCGGCCCCATCGGGACGTCGGCCGCGTCGGCGGAGGGAAAACGCGGCACCGCGGACAACCAGGGGTCATCCGCGGTGAACCGCTACGTGGCGGCCGGGACACGTTCGGGAGAAGACCCCGAGCCGCCGCGCACCGCCGGGCCCGCCGAGGAGAGGTCCGGCGGCGGACTACCGGATCTCGGCCAGGTCGATCATGTAAAGGTCGTCCCCGAGTGTGTAGCTGAGGAGTCTGCCGGTCGAATCCTCGGACGGCAGGGTTATGAAGGAGCCCTCCCCTCGAATACCCAGGTAGCCCGATTCACCGGTGTTCAGGTCGTACAGTCCCACGCCCTCGAACTTCTCATCGCCGTATGCCGAGACGTAGAAGCGATCCTGAGTCGGCGGGATCGCGCTGGACACCCTGGTAGGCACCATCTTCTGTGAGGAGCCGTCCCGATGCCGGAAGAAGGTCTGGAATTCCGAGGTGGTGCCCAGGCAGATGGTCACGCCACAGGATCGGATCACCTCGCCGGGGTGGGTGACGGCGGCTCTGGTCTCGCCGGTCTCCACGTTCAGGATTCGGGCGAACACGGTGCCTTTGGGCTCGCCTCCTCTCCCCGGCGTGCCGATCCACGGCCAGGACAGCAGATGCATCCCGGTGCCTCCCTCGACCGGTTCCACCGTGCCGCCCTCCAAGGGGACGGAGAAGACCCCGCCCGTGTAGAGCGAGAAAACAATCTTGCCGTTGGCCACGGTGAGATTGTCGATCCCGCTGCCGTCCCCCTCCTTGATGCTCTGGTCGGCGACGATCTTCGCCGTCCCACCGTCCACCGGCACGGCCCAAAGGTGTGCGACGCGGTCCTTCGTCGAGGTCCACCACACCACGTGTCCGTCGCCCACGGCGAAGCCGTTGGCGGCGCCCGCCGGGCTCTCGGGCGACGGCAGGTCAGCGATCTTGCGCCGCGAGTCGCCGTCGAGGTCGTAGGCGTAGACGGCGGTCGGCTGGTCGAACCCCGCCGGAGCCGTCACGAGCAGCGTACGGTCGTCGATGAACGTCTCCGGTCGCCATGACGCCCCGTCGGGCCCCTTCGCCGGGACCTTCCGCACCGCCTCCGGCCAGACCTTCTCCACGTGCTCGGCCGGCGTCGCGGCACGCGCCTCCGAAGCGGTCGTGGTCGTCATGACGTCGCCGCCGGGCACCACGGCGACGGCCCCGCCCGCGACCAGCACGACCGCCGCGGCGGCCAGCGCCACCCGGGTCCGCCGCCTCCTGCGCCGGTGGATCCGCTCAAGCCGCTCAGGCAGCAGGGCGGGCAGGCGGGGCGCCTGCCCGGCGGCCTGGCCGAACGTCCTGCGAAGAGTCTCCTCAACCTCGGTCATCGTACGTTCCCCCTGGTCATCGGCTTGGTCGGAACAGCGCCGCGGAGCTTGTCGAGCGCGCGGGCGGCCTGGCTGCGTACCGTGCCGCGCGAGATCCCGAGTACGGCGGCGATCTCGGCGTCGTCGAGTTGCTCGTAGTAGCGCAGCACCAGCACCGCGCGCTGCTTGCGCGGCAGACCGGCCAGCGCCTGCCACATCCTTCGCTCGTCGCCGCTGGGCAGCGAGTCGTGGTGCTCGCGCTCCGGCAGATCCCAGGCGAGCTGCTCGCGTTTGCGTAATCGCCAGGTGGCGATGTGCAGCCTGGCCATCGTGGTACGGGCGTAGCTCTCCGGGTTCTCCTTCGAGTGCAATCGATGCCAGGCGCCGCGCAGCTTCAGCAGCGCCTCCTGGACCAGGTCGGCCGCGTCATGCGGATTGCCGGCCAGCATGTAGCCGTAGCGCAGCAGCGCGTCGCCGCGTTCGGCGACGAACTCCGCGAAACGGGGATCAGCTTCCAACAGCCCTTGCCTTTCGTCGGTCCTTCACCTCTGAGAGGGGCCAGGGGCGGAAACTGTTGCATGAAGAGACTCTTCACCTCGAACCGAGCCTGCTCGCGAAGGATCCGGCGGAGTCCGTCGCCGGGCCGGGCGCGGCGTCCGATCGGCCGGGCTCACCGAGCCGATCGTGGCCCCGGCGCTGGAGACCGTACACGCCCGAACCCGGCCGGCGGCGGTCAGGTCGCGCACGGCGCCTGCGTCGGCCTGGGTTGCCTGCCCGCGTCTCGGGAACGAGGAAGAGCGGGCGCTCCTGACGGAGTGCCCGCTCTCGGTTTCCCTATGGTCGGGTCATCGGGGTGGGGTGCCCGATGGGGTTTCAGAAGGAGTGGCGGTAGTAGGTGCCCCAGTCGAAGTCGCGGGAGGTGCCCTCGCCGATGTGGGTGCGGAAGCCGTCGAAGCCGCCGCGGGTGCTGTAGCTGAACGTCCACCGGCTGTGGCCGCCGGTGGCGAACCGCTTGGTGTGCCAGCCGCGGTTGTCGTGGTAGGAGAAGTCGACGTAGGTGTTCTGCCGGTCGCGGTCGTGGTCCCATGCTTCGAGGTCGAAGTAGTAGCGGCCGTTCGCGTAGTACCAGGAGCCCTTGTAGGTGGAGCGCTCGCCGCGTGACTCGCCGCGGCCGTAGCCGGAGGAGCCGGAGAACCAGTGCTTGGCGTACTGGGCCTGCACCACCGAGGCGGTGCTCGCGGCGCTCGCGGTGGTGGCGGTGGCGGCCTGGGCGGGGGCGGCGGCGATACCGGCCGCCAGAGCGCCGGCCAGGGCGGTGCCGACCAGGACGCTGCGGAGCTTACGCATGAGGGGACTTCCTTTGGAGTGAGGGCGTTCGGGGGAGAACCTGCGCCCGGTGAGCTTTGTGTTGGCCGCTCGTTTCGGACATCACTCACATTAGAAAGACGAAAGCCTTCGTTCTGCGTACGAGTACACACATAAAGCCGAGCGTGCACTACGACACACAAACGCCCCTTCCCTCGGGTTCCGGTGACCGCGAGCGAAGCGATCTGCGGTCAGGGCGGCCGGGCCGGCGCGTTCCGTCTCTTCGGTGCGCGGCTCATGGCTCTGACCGTTCACGCGACGATCGACGCCGTCGCCGTCCGGCTCCTCACCGGTCTCGACCCCGCCCTCGCCGCCGTGGAACCGGTCACCGCCTTCGGCCTCGCCACCCGTGACGGAGACCGGCCCCTTTCGGACGGCGCCCGCAGGCGAGAGCAGCCGCCCCGCCGGCGGAACCGAGCCAATATCCCCAGGCCAGAAGGCCGTATCGCGACATTTGCAAGACTCTTCCGGTGGATGTGCCGAGGGTCGTTGTGCGACCCGTACCCGCCTGTGAGGCTCGGGGGAAGGGTGGTGAGAAACAGGGCTGAAGGGCGTAAGCTCCGGGGCCAGCAACCGGCGTTCAGATCGTAGAAAAGGGGCCCAGGTGACCAAATCGTTTGCGCATCTGCATGTACACACCGAGTATTCGATGCTCGACGGCGCAGCGAAGGTCAGCCCCTTATTCGCGGAGACGTCGCGATTGGGCATGCCCGCCATCGCGATGTCCGATCACGGCAACATGTTCGGCGCCTACGAGTTCCAGCAGGTCGCGGGGAACCACGGCGTGAAGCCGATCATCGGGATCGAGGCCTATGTCGCCCCGGCGTCCCGGTTCGTGAAGAAGCCCATCTTCTGGGGGGCCGGCGGGCAGCGTGCCGTCAGCGACGACGGCGAAGGCAGCAAGGACGTCTCCGGCGGCGGCAGGTACACCCACCTGACCATGTGGGCGGAAGACGCCACCGGTCTGCGCAACCTGTTCAAGCTCTCCTCCCTGGCCTCCATCGAGGGCTACTACGGCAAGCCCCGCATGGATCGGGAGCTGATCGCGGACAACGCCCGGGGGATCATCGCGACCACGGGCTGCCCGTCGGGGGAGGTGCAGACCCGGCTGCGACTCGGTCAGTACGACGAAGCGGTCAAGGCCGCGGCGGCCTACCAGGACATCTTCGGCAAGGAGAACTACTTCCTGGAGTTGATGGACCACGACCTCGACATCGAGCGCCAGGTCCGCGAGGGGCTGCTCCGGGTCGCCAAAGAGCTCGGCATACCGCCGCTGGCCACCAACGACAGCCACTACGTGCTGGAGGACCAGGCCGACGCGCACGACACCCTGCTGTGCATCGGGGTCGGCAAGAACAAGGACGACCCGAACCGGTTCCGCTTCAACGGCTCCGGCTACTACCTCAAGACCCCCGAGGAGATGCGGGAGCTGTTCCGGGAGTTGCCGGACGCCTGCGACAACACCCTGCTGATCGCGGAGCGCGTCGGCGACTACAGCGAGGTTTTCGCCCACGTCGACCGGATGCCGCAGTTCGACGTGCCCGAGGGCGAGACGCAGGCGTCCTGGCTGCGCGCGGAGTGCGAGCGGGGCCTCAAAGAGCGCTACGGCGACAGTCCCGGCCAGGAGGTCCTCGACCGGCTGGAGCTGGAACTCGGCGTCATCTCTCCGCTGGGGTTCGACTCCTACTTCCTCGTGGTCGCCGACATCTGCCGCTACGCGCGTGACAACGGCATCCCGGTGGGCCCGGGACGTGGTTCGGCGACCGGTTCGATCGTCGCCTACCTGACCCGCATCACCGAGCTGGACCCGCTGGAGCACGGCCTGCTGTTCGAGCGGTTCCTGAACCCCGAGCGCGTCAGCCCGCCCGACGTCGACCTCGACTTCGACGACCGCCGACGCGACGACATGATCAACTATGTCACCCAGAAGTACGGCGCGGCCTATACCGCGCAGGTCAACACGTTCGGCATGATCAAGGCCAAGGCCGCGGTCAAGGACTCCGCTCGTGTCCTCGGCTACCCCTTCCAGGTGGGCGAGCGCATCACCAAGGCGATGCCGCCGGACGTGATGGGCAAGGGAGTCCCCCTCACCGGCATGTTCGACGAGGACCACCCGCGCTACAGCGAGGCCGGCGAGTTCCGGGCGATGTACGACAGCGACCCGGACGTCAAAAAGGTCGTCGACACCGGCCTCGGCATCGAGGGACTGATCCGCAACACCGGCGTCCACGCCGCCGCGGTCATCCTCTCCTCCGCTCCGCTGCTTCAGTTGATCCCGCTGCATCGCCGCGACAAGGACGGCGTGATCATCACCGGGTTCTCCTACCCGCAGTGCGAGGACATGGGCCTGGTCAAGATGGACTTCCTGGGTCTGCGGAACCTGGGCGTCATCGACCACGCCATCCAGATCATCCGAGAGCACCGGGGGGTGGAGATCTCCACCGAGAAGATCCCCCTGGATGACGCCACAACCTATGAGCTGATGGCCCGCGGCGACACCCTGGGGGTGTTCCAGCTCGACGGCGGCCCCATGCGCAACCTGCTGAAGCTGATGGTGCCCACCCGATTCGAGGACATCGCCGCGGTCCTGGCCCTGTACCGGCCCGGACCGATGGCCGCCAACGCGCACATCAACTACGCCGACCGCAAGAACCACCGCCAGGAGATCGCCCCGATCCACCCCGAGCTCGAAGCGGCGCTGGAGCCGATCCTCGGCACCACCTTCCACCTGCTGGTCTACCAGGAGCAGGTCATGGCCATCGGCCGGGAGCTGGCCGGCTACAGCCTCGGCGGCGCCGACCTGCTGCGCCGGGCGATGGGCAAGAAGAAGAAATCGGAACTGGACAAGCAGTACGAGTTCTTCGAGCGCGGCATGAAGGACAACAACTACTCCGACGAGGCCATCAAAGCCTTGTGGGACGTGATGCTGCCGTTCTCCGGTTACGCGTTCAACAAGTCCCACACCGCCGGATACGGCCTGGTCGCCTACTGGACGGCCTACCTGAAGGCGAACTACCCGGCCGACTACATGGCGGCGCTGCTCACCTCGGTCGGCGACGACAAGGACAAGGCGGCCATCTACCTCGCCGAGTGCCGGAAGATGGGCATCCAGGTGCTGCCGCCCGACGTCAACGAGTCCTCCCTGCACTTCGCTCCGGTCGGGAAGGACGCGATCCGGTTCGGTCTCGGCGCGGTCCGCAACGTCGGTGAGACCCCGGTGGAGGCCATCCTCGCCGCCCGCAAAGCCACGGGGGCCTTCACGGACTTCAACGACTTCCTGGCCAAGGTCCCCCTTACGGTGTGCAACAAGCGGCTCATCGAGTCGCTCGTCAAGGCGGGGGCGTTCGACTCGCTCGACCACCCGCGCAAAGCGCTGATGATGATCCACGAACAGGCCGTCGACAGCGTCATCCCGATCAAGAAATCCGAGGCCCACGGGCAGGACTCGCTGTTCGGCGACGACGCGGGCGGCGTCGACGAGACCTTCGCCGTCTCGATCCCCGACGGGGAATGGGACAAGAAGACGCGGCTCGGCTTCGAGCGGGAGATGCTCGGCCTGTACGTGTCCGACCATCCGCTGGCCGGCACCGAACGGCTCCTGGCCCGCAACCGGTCCCACACGATCGTCGACCTCCTCGAAAACGGCCAGGACCGCACCGACGCCAAGGTGTGCGGGCTCATCACCAAGGTCGACAAAAGGGTGAACAAGGCCGGGAAGGTCTGGGCGATCATCGTCGTCGAGGACATGGACAGCGCCGTCGAATGCCTGTTCTTCCCGAAGAACTACGAGCTGTACGCGCCGGAGCTGCGCGAGGACGCCGTCGTGTCGGTCAGCGGAATGGTCAGCAGCCGCGACGGCGCGATCTCGATCTTCGCCAACGACCTCGTTCCGATCGATGTGTCCGGCGTGACCAGCGACTCCGGGCACCCGGTCACCATCACTCTGCGAGAAGAGCGCGTCACGCCGGATCTGCTCCATGAGTTGCGGAACATCTTCAAGACCCACCAGGGAAAGGTGCCGGTCCGGATCCACCTGCACCGACCCGGCGCCAAGGTCCTGATCATGGCTCTGCCGGAGTTCTCGGTCAGAGCCGAACCATCGTTCGCCGCCGATATCAAGACATTGGTAGGGCCCGAGGCGATCAGCTTGTGACCGACGCCCCCCTGGAGATCCGTTCCGTCCCGGAGCCGTCCCCCTGCCCGCGCTGCACAGGAAAGGGCAGCTTGTCAGCGCGGGTCTCCTACGGGTGGACCAACTCCCGGGGCATCGACGTACGCGGCTGGAACCACGTCACGCTGTGCGCCGGCTGCGACGCCGACGCTCCGCACGCGGCCCCGCTCATCACGTGGTTCCATGTGCACGGCAGCGTCGTGGGCGACAACTGCGAGGAGTTCGTGGTGCTCCTGACCGACTGGGCCGAGCACGTGCGAGTGCCGGAGCTGGACCAGGCCGCGTTGGAGGAGGAGATCGACGCCTGGCGGTGCGGCGAGCTGTGACAGACGAGCGTGCGTGCCCGCCGATCGTCCGGCCAAGAGACCCGAGCCCCATCGGCGGCTCGGAACGAAAGCGAGGGCCGGGGAAGAGAACCGCTGCGAATGTGTGAGGGCTCGGGATTTCGTGTCGGTGACCGCCGCCGAAACGGTGTGTACGACAGGAGGCCGGCTCCCGTCATAGGCTGGATCTCGCCCGCGATGGACAGGAGTCCGAGATGGCCGAGACGACGCTGACCGAGACGACGGTGGCCGAGGTGACGGCCGAGCTGGCCGAGCTCGAAGACCCGAAGATACGCGCGGCGAACGAGAGACACGGTGACGATCACGGGGTGAACCTCGGCAAGCTGCGCGCGCTCGCGAAGCGGCTGAAGACGCAGCAGGAACTCGCGCGCCGGCTCTGGGAGACGGATGACACCGCGGCGAGACTGCTGGCGATCCTGATCTGCCGCCCGAAGGCGTTCGAGCGTGACGAGTTGGACGTCATGGTGCGCGAGGCGCGTGCGCCCAAGGTGCACGACTGGCTCGTGAACTACGTGGTGAAGAAGAACCCGCACTCCGAAGAGCTGCGCCTGGCCTGGTCCGCCGATCCGGATCCGGTGGTCGCGAGTGCCGGCTGGGCGCTGACCATCGAACGGGTGGCGAAGAGGCCCGAAGGCCTCGACCTCGCCGGACTGCTCGACGTCATCGAGGCGGAGATGAAAGGCGCCCCGGATCGCCTGCAGTGGGCGATGAACCACTGCCTGGCTCAGATCGGGATCGAGCGCGCCGAGCACTGCGCCCGCGCGCTCGACATCGGTGAGCGCCTGGAGGTGCTCAAGGACTACCCGACGTCCCCGGGCTGCACGTCTCCGTTCGCGCCCATCTGGATCACCGAGATGGTGCGCCGGCAGCACGACAGCTAGGAAGGCTACTCGGGGAGCAGGTAGCGGGTGTGGGTCCCGTTCATCCACTCCCTGTCGAACTCCCGCCCCGTCACCCTGCCGACCAGTGTCAGCGCAGAGGTGACGCACGTCGCCAGTCGCGGGCTGTATCCGTTGTGAGCGAGGGCGATGAAGTCGTCCCACCCTGATGGCAGAATCTCGTCTTCTTCCCCGTAGTCTCGCCCGCTCTCCATCCGTGCCTCCTCCCATGCGGCGTACTCAAGCCATCCCGGTGTGAGGTCGGGGTCGCTCTCCCAGCTTGAATCCGCCAGGTCGAACCGCAACCCGTGCGCGTATGAGTCGAGTGCGGCGGGGTGACGGCCCCACCGCTCCCCGGGGGTGGTGACGCTGAACCCCGTGGCATGGACACCGTTGACCGCATACTTAAGGTCACGAGGCCCGTTCAAGTCCCACCACACCAGCAGCGCCCGTCCTCCGTACGAGAGGTCCCGCAAAGACCCGTCGCAGTCGTGCCCCCGGACCTGGATGATCTGCGTCCAGTTCTCGTTCAACCGGCCGGCCCAGATCACTCCCGGGCCACCGTCGAAAGACATCCCCTCCAGGAGATCCCCCCAGTCGCAACCGACCGCGTCATCCACATCCGCGACCGAGACCCCCAGCCGCCGGGCCACCTCCCACGTCTCCAGGCCCTCCACCCATGCGGCCATGAACCACTCGCCCATGCCGTAGGACCGGGCAAGGTGCCACAGACGCTCCGACTGCCGCATGCTCTCTCCTCGACCGTCCCCTGCTCATTCCAGCAACCCAAGCAGACGGTCCCGACACTTCCATGATCGACAGCACGAAGATCCGCCCCTGGCTGAGCGGTCACCGGAGGAGTCGATCAGCTGAACTCCGACGTCGGCAGGTCAGGGGATTCGCCACAACTTCGCGGTATCGTCCTTGCTGCCGGTGGCGAGGGTCGTTCCGTCCGGGCTGAAGGCCACCGACATGACAGCGCCGGCGTGGCCGGTGAAGGTGGCGACGGTTGTGCCGCTGTCCACGTTCCACAGCCGCGCGGTCCTGTCGAGGCTGCCGGTGGCGAGGGTCGTTCCGTCCGGGCTGAAGGCCACCGACATGACAGCGCCGGCGTGGCCGGCGAGGGTGGCGGTGGCTGTACGGCCGGCCACATCCCACAACCGCACCACGCCTCTTGACGGCGACGAGTTCTCTTCCCTGCCGCCGGTGGCGAGGGTCGTCCCGTCCGGGCTGAAGGCCACCGAGTCGACAGTGCCAGTGCCGGTGGGGATGGCGGTGGCGGTGGTTGTGCGGCCGGCCACATCCCACAACCGCACCGTGCCTTCGGCGTGGTCGCTGCTGCCGACGGCGACGGTCGCCCCGTCCGGGCTGAAAGCCACCGAGAGGACGGTGCCGGTGAGGCCGGTGAGGGTGGCGGTGGCTGTGCGACCGGCCACGTCCCACAACTGCGCCGTCCTGGCATTCCCGCCGGTGGCGAGGGTCGTCCCGTCCGGGCTGAAGGCCATACTCCAGACGAGGTCGGTGCGGCCGGTGAAGGCGGCGATGGTTTCGCGACTGGCCACGTCCCACAACCGCACCGCGCCGTCGCTCTCACCGCAGGCGGCGAGGGTTCTCCCGTCCGGGCTGAAGGCCACCGACACGACAGTGCCGTCGTAGTCGGTGAAGGCGGCGATGGTTTCGCCGCTGTCCACGTCCCACAACCACACCTCGCCGTTCTGGCTGCCGGTGGCGAGGGTCGTTCCGTCCGGGCTGAAAGCTACCGAGCCGACAGTGGCCGTGTGGCCGGTGAGGGTGGGAGTGCGGGTAAGGGCGATCGCGACCGGCACCCCGACGGCGGTCACGCCGAGGACCCCGAGCCCGGCCATGAGCAGGACCTTGCGCCGCGGCAGAGAGCGACCCATTACGCGACCCACGCTGCCACGGCGGCGGAAAACCCCAGCACGCCGACCCCGTCGCGCGACCAACGGGTGAAAGCGGTGAACGCCTCGACAATCCGACCACCGCCGAAGCGTTCGGCGAGATCCTCACGCGGCAGACCGACCGGCACCGGCGGTACGAGATCCTCGCGGTCCCGCCAGACCCCGCCCCTGCCGCCACCCACCTCGATCACCCGATATCACCCGCCGATAAACGCACTACCGCCCCGATCATCACGGCACACTAACGCACTCTTGATCATAAAACAGCACACGCCCGACGAATCCAACCGAATCATCCGTCCCGATCAACCGTTTCTCCATCACGCCCGAGAGAACCGCCTCCGGCCCACGTGGTGGCCGACATCCTCGTGGAAGTGTGAGCGGATTGGCTCCTGGAGTTCTGGAGGAGCATCCCGAGGCCGTCGAGCGTCGGCCGCAGGCCGAGCCTCACCGTCCTGACCGGCCACCTCACCACGCACGGTCTGGTCCGCGCTTCCCTCATCAGGGGCTTGACCTGGTCAGGATCGGTTTCCATCGGCTTCTCCGCAGTCGCCGAGGAAAGCCCGCTACCGCCCTGGTCAACCGGGGAGTGGGGCTATCCCCACCCACCCGTGCGTCCAGACGGATACCGCCTCGACCAGGCACTTCGTAACGTTTGTGACATGAAAACCAACACGCGCACCACGACCGAGCCGGCACTCCTCAACGACCCCCGCACCCAGGAAGCCTTCGACACGGCGAAGAGCGGCATCAAGATTTACGCCGCACTCAGCGCCGTCGCCCTTCTGGCGATCATCGTGGTGTCGAGCAGCGGTCATACGATCAACACGTTCATGTGGGTCCGGGCGATCCTGCTGCCTGTGATCGCGGTGCTGTTCTACCGGATGACCGTCTCCGCTTCCCGGGGATCTCGACGGGCCTTCGAGCGCGTGAGCGTCCTCACCGTCACCGTGCCGATCGCGATCATCGCCGTCGACCTGATCCCGGGTGTCTGCCCGCCGTGGTACGCCGTCACGCAGGCCGTCTGCATGCTGCCCATCATCCGGGTCGCGTTCGTCACCCGTGGCTCCGTACTGCGCGCCGCCTTCCCCACGTCACGCTGACCCCTCAGCTCCTGCGTGCTTCCCGAACGCGAACCGCACCCACGACGGTTCGACGGCCTTGGCGTAACGAAGGCATCGTTCACGGCCGCATCAAGCCGGAACACGGGAAGCCGCTCGATCGGGTCGCGTTCGCCTCGTCAACCACGAGACCGGCCGGCGGGCGGCGTGATTCGCACCCGCTCCTCCTCAGGGCGGCTGTCGATGTCGTCGAGTTGCTCGCGGACCGTCTTCTGCAGGTCCTCGTAGTCCCGGAAGTAGTAGTCGTTGAACAGGGTGTAGCCGGTCCACATCAGGTTGGCGCACACCCTCGGCGGCACCCGGCCCGTCGCCACGCCCATGCCGACCAGCGCCACCGACCCGACGCTGCCCGGCTCCTTCTCGTTCTGCATGTGAATGGCCTGAAACGCGGCGGCGCACGCCAGCGCCACGTTCAGCGTCTCACTCACGTTCTGCACCGACTGCACCATCGTCGGCGTCGAGATCAGGAACTTCGGGTTGGTCGCCCCCGACGGCACGCACACGGCACTTCCCACCGGCAGCGACCCTCCGAACTGATCGCGGATCGCCCGCTGGACGCGCAACTGGATCCCCGCCCCGAGGTGACGCTTGATGGCCGCGTCGACCCCACCGTCCATCCGTCCGCGGGAGTTGGTCGGGTTGACCCAGGCGTCGACGTGCCGGGTGAGGATCGACCCCTTGTAGATCTCGACCTCGGGGACGTCGGCGAACGCCGCTCGCCACTCCTGCACCACTTTCGCGTTGATGTCCACCAGCACCACCTTGAGCGGCGGCTTCATGTGTTCGACAGTCATGGCTCACTCCGGGCGCAGGGGGTGGTTCCAACGTCCACGAAGATATCGCTCCACACCGACAAATCTGATCTTGTCTGGAGATTCAGGAACGATCTCCGCGCCTGCGGACGCATCGACTCCGGGCCTCCCCGCCCCGGGCCTTCCGCGGACCAGGCCTTACGGTGAACCGGCGCTCACGACAGGAAAGCCCACCCGCTGGAAGGGGGTGGGCTTTCCGGTTCTCCGACATCGCATTCTGGATCTTCGCACGGCACAATTCCCCCACCTCAATCACCTGTGCCGTCACCGGTACGACTCCCCGATCCAGGAATTCACGATGAGCGACGTCAACGCCCCCACCCCGCCCGACCCGAGTGACCCGCTGGCCCTCGCCGAACTCTTCAAGGGCGGTGGCGAGCCGTGGCTGCCGCTCTTGAAGCCGGTCATCGAGGCGCAGCCGGCCGCGGCCACGTTCATCGGTCCGGGCCGCAGCCCGGAGGTCGTGCCCATCCGGGAACTGACCTTCCAAGCGCTCAAGCCCAATCCGCTGCACAAGTGGAAGGTCGTCGTCTTCGGCCAGAACCCGTACCCGCGGGCCGAGAGTGCCACCGGCATCGCCATGTTCGACAACACCTTCCACGACTGGAACGACAGCCAGTTCGGCAGGGTCATCACCATCCGCTGCATCATCAAGGCGGCGGCGATGTGGAAGCACGGCGTCCCCCAAGAAGACGCCGATCGCCGACATCCGCGCACTCCTGAAAAAGCAGGACACCGTGCAGCCGCCGGAGTGGTTCCAGGCGATGCTCACGCAGGGCGTGTTGCTGTTGAACGCGGCGCTCACCGCCAGCGGCGACGGGGCGATGGCCACCGACCGGCACACCGCGTTCTGGCGACCGGTCGTCGAGAAGCTCATCGAGGAGATCCTGAAGGCCAAGCAGAACGCCGACGAGAAGGACCGGGGCGTGGTGTTCGCGTGGTGGGGAGCTCACGCCCGCAGCCTGAAAGAGGTCGTGCTCCGGCTCCAGCAGAAGTACCCCGAGGTGGAGGTCCTGCACATCGACCACCCCAACCCCGCGGCACAGGGCGACATCTTCTGCGACGGGAACCATTTCGCCGCCGTGAACACGGCACTCAAAATGCTCGGGGCCGACGAGATCGACTGGCTGCCCGGCAAGGGGTGGAACACGCTCGCGGCGCAAGCCGGCGGGGCGGACGCGGACACCGCCGACCGCATGGGGGCGTTCATCGCCTCCACGATGGAGTTGCACAAGCTCTACCTCGAACGGCTCGCCGGCGTCAAAGACGAGGGGCTGGAACTTCCGGCGATCACCGGCGTGTTCGACACCCCGCTCATGGACTTCCGCGAGGCCGGCGCCCCGGTGGCCAAGCTGCTGTCGGGTCTCGACCGGCACATGGAGCAGTCGTACCTGTTCGGCGAGAAGCACGCGGACGGCGCGGCCGACAGCCTGTCCGCCGACGAGATCGCGGCCCTCTATCTCTACACCTGCGAGTCGGGGTTCTACCGGCAGATCAACGCCATCCTGCGCCACCCGGACCGCACCCGGATCGTCCCCTACCTCCCGTATCTGCGACTCCTGTTCTCGGCCGTGTCGCGCCTGCCGGCCCGCAAGGAGCCGCTGTGGCGCGGGGTGTCGCTGGACCTGCGCGCGCAGTACCCTCTCGGCCGAACCGTGACGTGGTGGGGCGTGTCCTCGTGTACGTCGAGTCTCAGCGTGGCCCAGACGTTCCTCGGCCACCGCGGCAAGCGGACGCTCTTCGAGGTGCTCCCCCTGCGGGCCGTGGGCATCCGCGGTTTCTCCGCGTTCACCGGTGAGGAGGAGTTCATCCTCGCCCCCGGCACGCAGCTCAAGGTGACCGACGTGAAGGCCGAACGCGGTGGCCTGTACACCGTGAAGCTGACCGAACTGGCCGAGCAGCACCTGGTGGCGTGAGCGGCGGAGGGTGTCTCCGTTCATGAAGCTCCGGCGGCCCGGCGACAACGCTCCGGGCCGCTGGAGCTTCGTGTCCACCGGCCCGCGACGCCTGCACCAGGGGTCGGCGGATCTCCCGTCCGCTGCTCGCATCGCGATGCGGGGATGACGCCGCTACTCCGTACGAGGCAGGCGCCGTGGCGTCATAACACCCTGCGCGCGGGCCGTCCTCACCGGGAGAAGGTCGCGATCATCGGTGAACGTCACCCAGAAACCGCCGCGCACCACGCAGCCTGGTCCGAAGCCGCCGCTGAGTCATGCCGCACTCCAGGCGCACGTCCATCGGGCCGGGCACGTTGGTGTCCGCTCGCCGGCCCGAAGGCAGTCGGTCCGCGTCGAGTCCGTCACGTCGGGCGATGAGCAGCCCGAGCTCGTATCGGCTCACCGCGTCGGCTCCGGCGACATGGTGGATGCCGTGATACTCGGATGCGGCAAGTTCGAGGAGCGCCGCGGCGAGATCGACGACATGTACAGGACATCGCACGTCGTCGGTGAACAGCACTCCTCCTGCCCTGCCGGTGGCCAGTGAACGCACCAGCGCCTCGTGCGAGGAGTCACCGTCACCGATGATCAGGGATGTCCGGGCTATCACCGCGGTTGGCGCGATCGCGTTCACCGCTGTCTCGGCAGCGGCTTTGGCCGCACCATACGGGGTGATCGGGTCAGGGAGACACGTCTCGTCATAGCGAATCGCGGCGCCGGAGAAGACCGCGTCGCTGGACACCTGGACCAGGCGCCCACCTGCCGCGGAGACGGCGAGAGCCACGTTCGCGGCTCCCACCGCCGTGATCATCCAGTCTGTCTGCCGATACGCGGCGTTGATGACCACCTCTGGTCGAAACGCGCTGATCAGCGCATCGACGTCGTCTCGTCGACGCACATCGAGCGGCAACCACTCGACGCCCGCGGTCTCTCCTGGTCGGGTCAGGTAGGTCGCAGCCACCTCATGCTCGGCCATCGAACACTGCCGAGCGAGTTCGCCGCCGAGAAAACCGCTGCCACCGACGATGAGGAATCTCATGGCCGGTCACCGTAATCGATCAGTCGTTCCGAAGCGGCCGCCGCGTTCACGTCCCGAGACATGGTGCTCATCCTCACATGCCTGTTCAAGGGCCTTCTGGCACTGCGCGGCCGGAGACACTCGAAACCCCGACCTTCTGATGTTCCCGCAGGCAAGGGCAGAAGCCTCGTCAGCGACGTCCCGGCCTGCTCAGACGATAGATGCGGTCCGGTGACGTGTGATCGTATGAGGTGGTGTCGCTGTACATCACCTTCGTGGACGTGAACCGGCGCTCAGCGCCCGGTTGCCGCGCCAGGTCCGTCTAGCTCCTCGAGTTCCATGACCACCTCGGCGGCTTGCTCGGTTTCACCGCATATCTCCAACAGTCGTAGCCCTTCCGTCAACGCCTGGCGGGCCTCCTCGATCCGGCCCAGGTGCCGTAGCGCGGTGCCCAGCCTGCGCTGAATGCGCCCCACGATTATGTCGATTGAACTGGTCTGCAACTCGGACAGCGCCTGGTCGAAGGCGTCGACCGCCTCCTCCCAGCGTTCGAGCGTGAGGTAGGCGGTGCCGACCTCGCGCAGGGCGATCCCGAGACAGTGGGTGATGAGGGCCGGGGAACCGCCGTATTCGGGGTCACGCAACGTAGTCACAAGTGCGAGGCTGTGCTTCAAGGCTTCTTCTACCCGGCCCGCCAGCCGCAGGACGTTGATATAGCTTGCCATCGCCTGGGGATAGCGATCCAGGTCCCCTGCCTGGAGGAGAAGATCAGCGGCTCGCCGGTTGTAGTCCAGCGACCGCTCCATGCTCGCCGGCTCCATCCTCGCCTGCTCCAGGCTCGCCGAGCCGGCACAATTCAGCGCCTGTCCCTGCAGACGTAGATCGCCGGCCTCGCGGGCCAGCTCCAGCGCCCGCAACGCGGTCGCCTCCCCCTCCTCATTACGGCCTTCGCACGCGGACAGCGCCCAGCACAAGAGGTTGAGATGCACCGCCTCCCGCCGCGGGTCGCCCAGGGCGTGTGCCGCACCTGCGGACAGCTCGAACACCTCGCTCCAGTGCCCCCACGCGATCCAATGGTCGGAGAACCAGTGCATGGACTCGGCCATTTCGACCACCGTCGCGTGCTCTCCACGCCGAGCCACTGAGCGCAGCGCCTCCAGCCAGGCCGTGTCCTCCGTCTGCAGCCAGTCGGCGGCTTCCTGCCGGCTGTCGAGCGCGACCAGGGAGTACCACTCCGGTGGCGGCGCGCCGTAGCCCGGCTCGAACCAGCGCCCCGCCACCGTGGCCACCTCCAGTAGCCAGTCCTCCATCCGCAGGCGCGCCGCTTGCCGCGCCTCGATCGGCTCCTCCTGCTCCAGCTGGGCGCGCGCATAGAGCCGGACCAGGTCGTGGAAGACATAACGCCCGGCGTACGGCGAGGTCAGCAGGCCCAGCTCGACCAGCTCCTCCAGCGCGTCCTCGGCCTCGAACACATCCACCTGGGTCAAGACGGCGGCCAGCGGCACCCCGAACTCCGGCGCGGCCGCCAGCGCCAGCCGCCGGAAGCTGCATCGCGCCGTCCCGGTCAATTGCCGGTAGGACAGCGCGAACGCGGCGGCCACTGCCAGGTCCCCGGCCGCCAGGGCCTCCAACCGGCGCCCTTCATCTCCCAAACGGCCTGCCAGCTGGCTGACCGTCCAGCCTGGCCGGCTCTGCAGCCGGTTCCCGGCGATCCGTACGGCCAGCGGCAGGTGGCCGCACAGCCGGGCCAGCTCGGCCACGCCGTCCGGGTCGTTCTCGGTCCGTTCCGCGCCCACGATCTCCCGTAGTAGCCCGGCCGTCTCATCACCGGTCAGCTGGGCGAGCGGGATCTGCCGCACCCCTTCCAGCCCGGCCAGCGAACGGCGGCTGGTGACGATCGTCATCCCGGGACCACCGGACGGGAGAAGGGGACGCACCTGTGCCTCGTGCGCGGCGTTGTCCAGCACGATCAGGCACCGTCGGTCACTCAGCAGGGTCCGATAGAACCCGGCCTGCTCTTCCTCATCGCCCGGAATCCGCTGTTCGGCCACGCCCAATGCCTTCAGCAGCCGCGACAGCACCGCCCCCGGGGCCGGTGGGGCGCTGTCCATGCCGCGCAGGTCCACGTAGAAGCGGCCGTCAGGGAACATCTCGGCCAGGTGCCGGGCGGCGTGCACGGCCAGAGCCGTCTTGCCGATCCCGGCAGTGCCGGAGATAGTGGCCACCATCGCAGGCTCCCCGGACCTGGCCTGCTCAGCGAGCCGGCGCAGCAGATCGAGCTCCCTCACGCGACCGGTGAAATCACCCGTTCCGTACGGCAGCTCACACGTGCCCGGCACCGGGCCACTCGGCCGCGGCCGGCCCGCCCTGGCGGCCTCGACCAGCTCCGCCTGTTGCTCGTCGCCGAGCCCCAAGGCTTCGGCCAGTTCCTGCACCGTGCGCTGTTGCGGGCCGCGGCTGACGCCCCGCTCCATGTTCCCGATGGCCCGTACGCTCACGCCGGAGGCGTGGGACAGCTCTTCGATCGTCAACTTCGCGTCCTGCCGCAAGCTTCGCAGGAGCGACCCGAACGAGCCGACCATCCATCCTCCTCGACGCCGACTTCACCCCGGACACCGGCCGGCTGTACTGAAGTCACCTGCGGGCGCCTGAGCGCATCGACCGAGCACCCCTACCTTACGAATCACCGTATCCCGGTGTTCAGGCACAGTGCCTCTGGCCGAAAACGGTTCCACGCGGGCGTTGCCGAGATCCATGGTCACGTCGCCCATGCTCAAGGGGCGGCTCGCCGAAGACGTCCGGCAGGCTCAGCCACGACTAAATATCCGAATACGTGACGGCGGCCATCCTCGAGCCTTGAAACGACGAGCGTCGCGGCCCGCTCTTCGAAGGATGACCGCCTCGCCCTGCAGTTGGCTGCCTCAGGCGCGCACGGTGAGAAGAAGTGCGCGTCGAAAGGTCAGTATCGGTCCATTGGCCTGGATTCCCCCTTCGGGGAGGAGGACAGGAGAATCTGCGTCACTCTGCCGGCTCCGTCCTGTAGCGATCGATCCACTGGCCGTTGAGCTCGTCGGCCTGGCGCTTGTGCCGTGGCACGATCACGTGTCCATCGGGTAGGTCGAGCCCGAGGAAGTCGAGGATGCCCTGGGTGACACCGATCATGTCGGCGTCAAGCTCCTCGTAGCGCACCACGTGCTGCTGGATGCCGAACGAGGTGAACCACTCCTCCCACGCCGTATTGTGCTCATCGATCAGCCGGATCAGCTGACCGATCCGGTTCGAATCGAAGCTGGGCGGTCGCCCCTTTCCGCCGGTGTCGCCGATTTCGCCGTTCCCGCCGATGTACCAGGCATTGGTCTGCTCAGCGCGTAGCCAGGACACCGCCTGCGCCAGAACATCGTCGCGTCGTAGATACACGAAGCGCGTGCGCCCGCATGCCCGGTTCAACAACCTGACGTCCTCACCGGCGAGGTCCGGGTAGACCGTCCTCAACTTGTCGACCACCTCGCCCAAGGTTCCCCACATGAGCTTCGCCCCGAACACGCCGTTCTCGGTCCGGCCTGCGTCAAGTGCCGCTCGCATGTAGTCCGCATAGTCGAAACCACCATCAGAGGTGCGTGGAATCCGCCACCGGTCGGCCCACAGCGGCTCGTCGGGCTCACGGAAATACGCCTGAGGCCGGCCAGCGACCCCGGTGGTCTCCAGCAGTCCGAGGAGCAACGAGCTGCCGGTACGAGGAGTGGCGCAAACGAAATACGAGTCGACATGTTCCGCAACGTCCATCGGCGTAGTCACGACGACAAGGTAAGACCCCGCGATCACGACACGCAACCCGGTTGACCACCGGCGGCTATTGAGCTTCAGCCTCCTCGAATGATCTTTCCCCGCCCCCGTCCTGCATGTACGGTGCGACGATTCCGCCCGGGTCGTGGGCAAGGAGAGCGGCGTTCATCGCGTCCACCACCACGCCGTCGCCGTCGGCCTGGACGCCCCGCAGGTCGGTGACCCACTCCCCTCACACCGACACGGTAAGAGCACAACGACACAGATCTCACACGGCATGGAGCAATACCTACGCCAAAGCACTTCATTATGAGTTGAGGGACGATTGTCCGGGACCGTCCACAGGCGTCTTCCGGGCCAGATCGGACAGGCTCTCTGAGGTCTCTCAGTCCATGGTCGTCCAGACCTGTGATTGGCATCCGCGTCAGCAAGATCACGCAGATGACGTCGAGTCAGGTCTGCGGCTGAGCGTCCCGTACCCGGTCGCGTACCACCGCGGCGCCCAGCCAGCGGTCATGCAGCACCCGGCCTTCGGGATCGAGGAGCATCCACAGCCCACCCGCCAAAAGACACAACAGCCCGACCTCGGGGACAAAGGCGAGCAGGGGGAAGACCAGCGCGCGGAGCGCGGTCCTGCCCGCGCCCAGCCGTCCACCCGTATTCGCTGCGATGACCCGGATGCCCAGCAGCCGCTTTCCGAGCGTCCGCCCCCACAGGGCGTGCTGCACCCAGAAGTAGAGGAACAGCACCGACAAGATGACCAGTTCCACGGGCTCCGGGCTGCTCTGGAGCACGTCAATCCGCTCCAGGAACCCGAATGCCATCGGGTACTCGGTACCGATGCCGATCAAGGACCAGACCGGTCCCACGATGACGCCCAGGACGGTAACGACGATCAGATAGTCGGCCAGGGCCGCCACCGGCCGACGCCACACCATCCCGGCACGTGACCCGGCCGGCTCGTCCCCGGTGACGGGCCGCATCTCGCGCGACGCGGCGAACACCAGCGCCGCGGCCACCAGAAGGCACAACTGGGTGACAGCCCAACCACCGGCCACCGCGCCGAACCCGTCGGCGTTGAACGGCGGGAACATCTCGGCGTAGATTTCCCGCCCGCTGTACGACCGGACGAGAAGTGCGATCACCGCGATCAGGACGAGGAGTCCCGCCACCCTCCGGCCCGTCACCCTGGGATCTCTGCGGCCGAGACATGCCAGGAGGCCGAGAAGAACCACGAGAGCCGGAACCGCCCAGTCCCCCGTGATCTCCATGACCACTTCGAGATCGACCTGCAGCGGGACGAACGGCGACAGCGTTGATCCACTGCTGTACAGGCCCACAAATCCATAGATCGTTTCGGGCACTCCATGGGCCTGGACGAACTCCTCAGGCTTGAATCGTTCGTACCACAGCTTCAAGTTCGGGAAGGCGGCGACGACCGCGGCCGCCATCCACGCCGACAGCGCTGACCACGATAATCGGGGGAACTGCGGCACGATGATCCTTTCGCCCTGGGAGCGACACCCTACGATGCTCCAGCACGCAACACAGACACGACGGCCAGGTCCGGCATCGCACCACAAACCGGAGAAGGATCCTGTCCTACGTCGGTTGGCGCTGTTCCCGTCGCGCTGGGTTCTCCGATGTCATGCCTGCGGAGAGCCTGCCCCGGAGGCTTGCAGCAAAGTGAGCCCACCTGCCGCGACCTGGCCCCATGGGGTCACGGATGGTGGATCCGGCTCACCACGGCCAGGGGATGTCTGTGGACAGGGGTTCGGGAACGACTCCGCACAGGTAGGTGGACTTCTTTATCAGCTGTCGCGTCAGGGTGATCCCGGTGAGGCGCTCGGCCAGGAGGAACATCGGCCCCTCGTGGGGGTCGGTGAGTGGAGAGTAGACGGAGTCGATCAGGTTCATGGTCTCCGCGAGTTCGTCCGGCACCTCCTCCAGGTAGCCCTCCTGGGCGATGAAGCAGAACCGGAGCTCTCCGTCCTCGATCCAGAAGAAGTAGTCGAGGGCCTTGATGTCGAGGAATTGGTGGGAGACGAGGCGGGTGCCCGCCGACAGCGGCATGACGACTTCTTCGGTGATACCGAGCCGGCTTCTGGTCTCGACGATGAACGCCCAGTCCCCGACGGTCGTGACGCCGAGAAACACGCCGGATCCGCGCGGACCGGAGGGGGCTGCGCACATTTCGTCGAACGTCATGGGCGTGAAGTCCTCCGCCCGAGCGCCGAGCCGGGTCACCACTTGCTCGGGAGCCAGGCCACGGACGTAGGTGAAGCAGCCACCGGAGAGCCAGGCGTAGTCATCAGGGGTCGTGATCACCCCGCCATGCTCGCAGCGCCTACCGACATAACGGGCGCAGGCGGTTCACCATCGAGAGCTTGCGCCGAACCTGCCACTGCTCGGCCTGGCCCTGGCTTGCTGCCCCGACTCAGCCTGCCGAGGTCAGCGATCTATCCGATCAGTTCCCTGGTCACGGCTACCGGTACGCGACTGAGAGGACCCGGGCTCTAAACCTTCTGAGCCTCCGCACCGCTCGCGCCCGCGGACTCCCTATCGTCATCTGGTCAGCGTGTGGCCCGATAGCAAGGCTCGACGAGGAGAGCCATAAGTGATGAACGTTTTCGCAAGCGGACATCCTAGGCTCGAACCAGTGACATCTCGCTTGCAAGGCAACCGGAACGAGACCCTGACCAAGACATACGGTCCGTCGTGATCCACCGGAGTCCAACCCTGTCCGTGATCGTTGTTACCCGGTTGGTCACTCACCCATCCCTCCGCCCACAAGGGGAAGCGCCAGCGTCACCCGTTACAGGGTTGATTCGCCTCGGACATGGATAATGCGATCAGGCGTCCCGAGGGCAGCGGTATGGACTCTGCCTTCGCTCAGACCCTGGCCTGTGTCCGCGAAAAGAAATCTATCAGCGTAGATCTGTCCGGACCGAAGCCACTCATGGCGAACGACCGGGCGTCTCCAGATGGTTTCGAACCAATCTCCTGTGATCACCGCTAGCTCCTCAGGGCTACCGGACCCTATGAAGGCAAGCGGCGTGGGCTCTGCGGGAAGGGTGAACACCTGGTTGTGGAGCTTGTCGCCGTGAATCTTCGACCCATCGAGGTAAGCACCCACCGTCAAAAGACTGAGGTTGAATCCCGGGGCGGGAAGATCAGCGCAAACCAGCAGCTTACCGAAGGACGTTTCTCCTGGCTGGAGGTCGTACCCGTACGCGATGTAATCCGGAAGCAGTACCTCAACGTCGTTGACTGCCAGCGGCCATGAGGCTGCGCGCCCCCTCAGCGCGTCGATGAAAGCAGCCTGAACTTCATCGGGCTCATCATCATCGTCAAGGGGGAACCATCGATCTTCGACCATACGACACCATAGATCGAGCCGACGAAGGTCAGAGACAGCCTCGACCTGAGCACATGCCGGCAGTCTCCCCTGCCACTACGCGGCCCGAAGGTCTTCGCGGCCTGTCTATCCCCTGAAAACGTGGAGATTCGGTTATGCGGCGCTGGCCTCCTGAAGCCTCGCTCTGGCGGCTATTCGAGCGGTCATGATCTGCTGCTCGTAGACGATCGGTGGTAGCCCGTCAGCGGCGCTGTGTCGTCGGCGAGCGTTGTAGAAGTCAGCGATCCAGGTCGCGATCTTCAGCCGGGCTTCGGCCCGGGCGCGGAAGCGGTGTCGGTGCACGTATTCGACCTTGAGGGTGGAGTTGAACGACTCGGCGGCGGCGTTGTCCAGTGCACAGCCGACCCGGCCCATCGACTGGACCACGCCCCAATGCCGGCAGGCTGCTTGGAAGCGGGCAGCGGTGTACTCGCTGCCGCGATCGGTGTGGAAGATCACCCCGTCGACGTTCCCGCCGCGGGTGACAGCGGCCATCTGCAGGGAGGCAATGGTCAGCGCCGCATCGTGATGCTCCGACATCGCATACCCCAGCAACCGGCGGGAGAACAGATCCTCGACCGTGGCCAGATACAGCTTGCCCTCGTCGGTGACGATCTCGGTCACATCGCCGCACCACAGCACGTCCGGCGCGACCGCAGTGAACGAGCGCCGCACCAGGTCAGGGGCGGCAGGCCGTTTGCCCTGCCGGGTCAGCGATCGGCGTCTCCTTGGTGCTCTGCCGGCTAAGCCAAGCTCGGCCATGCGCTGCGCGACGGTGTTCTCCGATATCCGCCATCCCTGTTCGTGTAGGTCACGGGTGATGCGTGGGCTGCCGTAGGTGCCGCCCGAGGCGGTGAACTTCGCCGCAATCTCCGCGTCGAGATCCTTGCGGCGCTGCTGGCGGGCCGTTGGCGCCCGGTCGCGCCACTTGTAGTACCAAGACTGCGAGACACCCAAGGCCCGGCAGGTCACCGCGTGGGGGACGTCGTGCTCGGTCTTCTGGGAGCTGATGAAGGCCGCCACGCTTACCGGCCCGTCGCTTCCTTGACCCACAAGACCACGGAGCGTTTGAGGACATCACGCTCCATCTCCAGCTCGGCGCGCTCCTTGGCCCACTCCGCCCGCTGCCTGCGCAACCTGGCGAGCTCTTCCCGCTCGGATCCGGACAGTTCCTCGCTGCCGGCGTTCTGCTCGCGGGCCAGCCGGTCCATCTGCACCCAGTTGGCCAGCGTGCCCGCATTGATGCCCAGATCCTTGGCGACTTGCGCGATCGACTTTCCTGTCTCCCGCACGATGCGCACCGCGCCCGCCCGGAACTCCGGATCGAACCTGCGTCTGGTCTCTCCCACGACCCAACCTTCTCCTTAGGTCAGATCTCCACGATAGAAGGGGAAGGCCAGCCTGCGCCGTGGGTGATTGAGGACGAATAACGGACCTGCTGGCTGACCGACTGGTGAAGGAGAATCAGTGGCGCTCACCTTTGGCGAGGCGATCGGACGACTTGCCGATCGCGCGGCAGCTCGCCGGCAGTCAGGAGCCAAGCGGCTGCAAAAACTCGCCGACCCAGAGGCGGGGCCGGCGTTGCTGGAAGCGTTGCGGCGTGAAATCGAGGGTCCTCGGGCTTGGGAGACCCTCTACCACCTGGTGATGGCGCTCGGTGCTTGCGATCATCGAGCAGCGGTGCCGTATCTCTACGAACTCGCGCGTCACCCGCTCAAGGCCACCACGGTCTATACAGCGATCGGGGATGCACTCGTTCGGTTGGACTCGGAGGACGACAACGACTCCACTCCAATTCTTTGGTGCCTCAACACCGGCAACGACCGGCTCGTCGACGGGGCTTTCCGTGCGATGGCGATACTGCGTATGGTTCCCGACGACAAGACCATCGGACGAATCCTCGATTTTCTGGCCCCTCGACTACCTGAGGACGGACTCCGTTTCTGGCCTGCTGTGGCGGCGGCGGGTTGGCAGGGACCGCCCGTGCACGCCTTCCTCACCACATGCGCCACAGGATCCCGGGAAGACGTCGCGGAGGCCGCCGCCGCCTCGCTCACGGGGAAGTACAAGGCTTATCGACATCTGTGAGCGGATGGACACCACCAGGCCGACCTATGGCGGCGTGCTCACTCCGCCCGTCATCAAGATCCACAATGGCGGGCGGAGTCGGTCATCTACGCGGCCATGGACTGCTCGCCCACTCCGTACAAGAGATCGGAAAGCAGCGGGAACCACCCTGTTATCAAGGGTGTTGGCAAGAAGCCCGAACGATCTGGAAACCAGGAAGGCCCCTGACGGCGTAATACCCTGTTCAGGGGCCTTCCTGAGCTGTGCAGCCGGAGGTACTCGACACCCCAACCTTCTGATCCGTAGATCCCCAAACGACGCCCAAGAGCATTCAGACCAGTTCGCCACGCAGGTCGCTCACGATCCGCCTGTTCATATCAGTCCAGCTCGGTCCGAGACCGTACGGTCCGTTGGCTCCCAGGTTGGCTCCCACATCGCTGGGGGTCCAGCACTTCATGGCAGGCTGACCCCTGTGACCCGCGGCTCCGACAAGACCTTCCCAAAGGATCACGCGATGGCCGTACTCATTTCACGACGCCACGCCTCCACCAGCGGAAACACTTACACCACACCCGTAGACGCAACCCTCGGCCCCGATGCGCAGGTCTTCGGATCCGGCCCTGATGGGGGGCGTGAGGCGTCCTTCAACGGCCAGTTGACATACCCAGACCCGACCCCCGATGGGCCATGGCGCCGTGCCTTTGCAGTCCATCTGCCGTCCTGGTGCTGGACGTTGATTGGGTGATTGAAGGCAGCCGAGACGTTCTCCGTTGTGACGGCTGCCCGCACTGCGCCGGAAGTGACCACCCGCCCGTCAGTGATCAGCAGAGCGTGGGTCGTCGTGGTCGGCAGTTCTTCGAGATGGTGGGTGACGAGAATGGATGCGATGTCGGGATGGGTGCTGTCGAGCAGGTCGATCGTCTCAAGGAGTTGTTCTCGTGCGGCGACGTCGAGGCCAGTCGACGGTTCGTCGAGGAGAAGCAACCGTGGGTTGCAGATGAGGGCGCGAGCGATGAGGACTCGCCCGCGTTCTCCTTGGGACAGGGTGGGCCACTTCTCATCTGCCTTTCCCGCAAGACCCAGGGTGTCGATAAGAGAGTCGGCCTGGGCAAGGTCGCTGGGCTGAGGATGCCACCTCAGCGGGGTCTCGATCGACCCGGTGATGCCCGTCAGGATGACCTCGCGGATGGTCAGCGGTGACCGCAGCGGATGACGCGGGTTCACATGGCCGATTGAGCGGCGGAGCGCTTGCAACTCGACCCGGCCGAGTTGCTTGCCGAGGACGTGAACAGTTCCCGAAGGAGCAATGATCGAAACCTGTGGATCTGCCGGGGAGGGGTGTACCTTCCCGGATCATCCGATGATGGTTTCGAGATAAGGCCGACGTTGGCGCGTCGGTCGGGAAGGCACACCCGTGCCGCTCACCGTAGTGCCCGAACCGCCCGCTGACGACAGCTCATCGACGGCCGCCGCCTCCTCGTTGATCGATGAGATCGTCCGTGAGGGCGCCCGTAAGATGCTGGCCGCCGCGTTGCAGGCCGAGGTGGACGCCTACATCGCCGCCTTCGCTGACGAGCGCGATGCGGCCGGTCGCCGTCTGGTGGTGCGTAACGGCTCCCATCAGCCGCGCGAGATCCTCACCGCGGCCGGCGCGATCGAGGTCACGGCCCCGCGCGTCAACGACAAGCGCATCGACGAGCAGACGGGTGAGCGTCAGCGGTTCTCCTCATCGATCCTGCCGGCCTGGGCGCGTAAGACCCCGCAGGTCAGCGAGGTGTTGCCGCTGTTGTACCTGCACGGCCTGTCCTCGGGCGATTTCATCCCCGCGCTGGGCCAATTCCTCGGCTCGACCGCGGGCCTGTCCGCGCCGGTGATCACTCGTCTGACCGAGACCTGGAAGGGCGAGCAGCGCGCGTTTGCCGCCCGCGACCTGTCCGGCGCCGACTACGTCTACCTGTGGGTCGACGGCATCCACGTCAACATCCGGCTGGAGGAGCACAAGCTGTGCCTGCTGGTGATGATCGGGGTGCGCGCTGATGGCCGCAAGGAACTCGTCGCGCTGAGCGACGGCTATCGGGAGTCGGCTGAGTCGTGGGCCGATCTGCTGCGCGATGCCAAAAGGCGCGGGATGCGGGCGCCGGTGCTGGCGATGGGGGACGGTGCGCTGGGGTTCTGGTCCGCGCTTCGGGAGGTGTTTCCGCAGGCCAGAGAGCAGAGGTGTTGGTTTCACAAGATCGCTAATGTGCTGGGGGCGCTGCCGAAGTCCGCTCACCCCGCAGCGAAGAAGGCCCTGGCCGAGATCTGGAACGCCGAGGACAAAAACCATGCCCAGGCCGCGGTCAAGGGCTTCCAGGCCGCCTACGGCGCCAAGTATCCCAAGGCCGTGACCAAGGTGGTCGACGACCTCGAGGAGCTGCTCGCCTTCTATGACTTCCCGGCCGAGCACTGGGTGCACCTACGCACGACCAACCCGATCGAGTCGACCTTCGCCACCGTCCGGCACCGCACCAAGGTCACCAAGGGGCCCGGCTCACGCGCTGCCGGGCTGGCCATGGCGTTCAAGCTGATCGAGTCCGCCCAGGCCCGCTGGCGCGCGGTCAACGCCCCTCATCTGGTCGCGCTGGTCCGCGCCGGGGCGACCTTCACCGGCGGCAAGCTCGTCGAACGACCCGACGACCACGTCCCATCCGCAGCCGCTTAAAAGATCTTGATCCACAGGTATTGACGATTGCTCTCCCGAAGTCGGGTGCGTGACTGCGCCGCAGAAGTCGAGAATGGTGCTCTTTCCGGCGCCGTTCGGCCCGAGTAGAGCCCAGTGCTCCCCCTCATGTACGGCGAAGGTGATGCCGTGCAGGATCTCTTTGCTCTCGCGACGGAACGTCACGTCACTCAACTCCACCACGGGGAGCGGCCCAGACATCGCTGCCGTCATACGAACGCTCCCTTCAAAGCTGCCAGGTGCGAGCGGCTGAACTCGGTAGCCGCCTGTGGGTCTCGGTCTGCGACGGCTTGTACAAGCGCCGTGTGCAGGGCGTGATCGGCCTCTTCGGAGACGAGAGGTCGAATCTTGAGCATGTCGATCATCGCGGTGCGCACGCGGGGGATGAACCCGTCGAACAGTTCTGTGAAGACGTCGTTGTGAGCGGCGAGGACCACAGCGCGATGGAAGCCCATGTCGGCGTCGACATGCTCATCAATGCTCTGCCCATCGGCACGACGCTCCATCAGCGCGCGTCGCATCGTTCGTAGGTCGGCGGGTGTGCGCCGCTCGGCGGCGAGGCCGGCAGCCTCGGCCTCGATCGCAATTCTGGCCTCGATCACCGACACGATGGACGCTCGCCGTAGGACGGTATCGCGATTCTCGGGCACGTCGAGCGCGGTGACGAATACCCCGGAGCCTTGACGAGTGTCAAGAATTCCTTTTCCGGACAGTTCGCGGATCGCTTCGCGCAGGGTTGAGCGGCCGACGCCGAGCTGAGCCGCGAGCGTGGTTTCGCCGGGCAGCTTGTGCCCGAGCGGCCACTCGCCCGCTCGGAGGCGCTCCAGTAGGACGTCGGCAGCCTGCGCCGCCAACGGGTGACGCTGGACTGGTGATGGCATCGGCAACTTCTCTACTTGTCTGAGGTGATGGCTCCAGAGTAGTCCAAGGTTCTCAGCAGACGATACGTCTGAGGCTCCGAAAAGCGGGTGGCCCAAGCATGAAACACCTCAGCTTGTCTGAGGAGTTATTTCGTTCTACTGTGGCAAGCATCCCGGCCCACTACGTGACGCCAGCCATCTCGGCCTGGCCGTGATCACGAGCCGAAGCCACGTCTACCTTCGGTCAGCAGCGGCCCGGCAAGCCGATCGTCGTCAAGGAACCCAGCCACATGATTCTCAGCACCTTCATTCTTCAGAAGCGGTGCCGCCAAGCCCTGCCGGCCTGCGCCGACGCAACGACCAGGGCGGTGACGGAGTGGTGACGGCCGCTGTCGCCTTGCCGCGTAGCCGCCGCGCAAAGCTCTGGGTTCTGGTGGTGACCCACGGAGTCAACGACTTCTACACCGGAGCGGTGGCCGCGCTCCTGCCGTACCTGGTCTCCGAACAGCACTACGACTACGCCGCCGTCGCCGGAATCACCCTCGCCGCGACCTCACTGTCGAGCATCGCGCAGCCGCTGTTCGGATACCTCAGCGATCGCTACCCGCTGCGCCCGCTGATCCTCATCGGGCTCCTCGCCGCCGCGGCGGGCGTCGCCGTCAGCGGCCTGACCGCATCGTCGTATTGGACGACCTGGGCTGCCGTCGCCCTGTCCGGCATCGGAGTCGCCGCCTACCACCCGTCGGCGACGATCGACGCGAAAGAAGCCGGAGGCGGGACCAATCGTTCGATGAGCACCTTCTCCGTCGGCGGGAACATCGGCGTCGCCCTCGCCCCGGTTGCCGTCGGTGCCAGCGTCGGCGTCCTCGGCCTGCACGCCACCCCGCTCCTGGCGATCCCCACCATCGCCGTCGCCGTCGTCTACCTGGCCGTTCACCGCAAACCCAGCGGACCCCTCGCGCACGCCGCGCCTGCGGCAGTCAGTAACGCCGCACCGACCGCCGGGGCCAAAGACGATTGGGGCCGCTTCGTCTGGCTGCTCGTGGTCGTCTCGTTCTGGTCCATCGCCTACGTCAGCACGACCTCGTTCGTGTCCCTGTATTCCATCCAGCGCTTCCACGTCACCGCGGAAACGGCATCGCTCGCCCTGACCGTCTTCCCCGCAGCCGGCGCCGTCGGAACCCTGGGCGGCGGATGGTTCGCCGACCGTTTCGGCCGCCTGCACACCATCCGCGCCGGCTACCTCATCGCCGCCCTCGCCGCCCTCGCGATCGTCCTCGCACCGAACACCGCGACCGTCGTCTGCGCGGCAGCAGTCCTCGGCTGCGCTCTGTTCCTCCCGTTCGCACCGCAGATCACGCTCTCGCACGCCTACTTGCCGAAACACATCGGCACGGCCAGCGGCGTGACCCTGGGGTTGTCTCTCTCCCTCGGCGGCTTCCTCACCCCCGCGCTCGGAGCGCTCGCCGACGACACGACCATCCGAGCCGTCTTCACTCTCCTCGTCGCCCTTCTCGCGATCGGCTCCGTATGCGCGCTGTTCCTACGCGAGCGACGAGACCGTGATCCTGTTGAAGCCTCACCGCGGCCGTCAGGCAGCTCAGAGGGAGAAAAAACGGTGTAATTCCCGATCAAGGAGGAAACACCTGATGAGTACTGAGATCCAGGCATCCGTAGACATGGACCTGGAGGAGACCGCAGTGGCGCGGCGAGACGATCGTGAAGCGTCGGATCGGGAGCTGATGGCCAGGCTGGTCGGCCAGGCGCGGGCCGATGGACTGGAGTTGGTGGGCGAAAACGACCTGCTGGGCCGGCTGACCAAACTGGCGGGAGGAGTCGGCGCTGGAAGGTGAGATCACCGACCGCCTCGGCTACGACAAGCACGATCCGGCTGGGCGCGGGGCGGGTAACTCCCGCAACGGCACCCGGTCCAAGATGGTGCTGACCGAGGTCGGGCCGGTGGAGATCACCGTCCCGCGCGATCCCACCACCTTTCGCCCTGGTAGTCATCCCGGAGCGGGAGTGCCTTCGCTGGACGCCAGGGGCCCATGCGTCCAGTTCCGGACGCCGGGCATTGGGGACTCGCATGAGCGGGCGTGCTCACACGAGTCCCACGCGCGGCCGGTCGGCGTCCGGGGCTACTCGGGCAGGTGGTCCGTCCACTCGGCGACGATCGATGCGGTTCCGTCCATGAGGAAAAGCCGCCCTCCGCCTTGGGGAACATAGAAGTTCGTGTCACGCACCCACGAAGTCTCCGGATCGACGACCAACCTGACCTGCTCCGATGACAAGGAGACCTGCAGGCCATGCCCGCCCTCGACCGCACCGAGGCTCTGGACGTTCGGCAGCGAGGCGATCGCCCGGAAGGCCGCGGCACGGACCTCCGACGAGACCGGCACCTGGCTGATTAGGGAGGTCAGCGCTTCGAAGACGAAGTCGTTCCGGTCATCTGCGGATGGCTCGCCGGCGCTCGTTCTGATATCGCCGCGCCGCACACCATCGGCGATCTCAGTCCGCAACGCGGCCTGTAACGCGGCCGGATCAGTCGGCAACTTCCGGAGCTTCTCAAAACTTGTCTCGAGCGGCCCCAGCCGGAACGGCTGCGGCCCTGTGAAGTGTTGGATCTTTCCTTCTCCCTTCAGCCCCAGGCCCCTGATCCAGGTTTGACCGTTGCGCTGGAACCAGTACTCTTCCCGGCGCTTCTCGGAGACCCTGCCGTTATCGTCCTTGCGCGTCACCGTGACGTGCCAGTACTTACCGGATCCCTCCGGGATCCGCTCTGCGATCGCGGCGGCCACGAGCAGAACCTGCCGGGCGGACTGCTGCTGCGCCGCGACCGGCGGGCCGCCGGGGGAGCCGGTGGGCAACGTCGCACCCGAGGCGACCACGACCGCGACGGCCGCAGCGACGGCGGTTAGTGCCAGACCGCCTGTCAGCCAGCCGATCCTGCGCCTACGGACTGGGGTACGGCGCATCGCGTTCTGCAGCTGGTGTCGGCGGCGGTCGATCACGTCACGCGACGGCTCCGGCTTGGCCAGCAGGGTGCCGATCTCATGCAGATCATCCATGGAAAGCCTCCTGATCGATCGCGTTGTGGAGCTTTTTGCGTGCCCGGCTGAGCCGGGAGCCGACCGTGCCGTAGGAGACACCGAGCGCCTCGGCCACCTCCTGGTGGCTGAGCTGACCCAAGGACACGAGCATGACGACGTCGCGTTCACCCTGGTTCAGTGCGGCAAGGGCCTTGACCAACTGCGGCTTCATGCGCTCGGCGGTCACCGAGCTGATGACGCGGTTCTCGTGGCTGTCAGGCACGGGCTCGACCCTCACACGAGCCAGTGCCCGGTAATGGCGCGCTTCCTTACGCCGATGCCGAGCCATCAGATTGGTGGCGATACCGAATAACCAGGGCCGCAGGCTGCCGCGTTCGGGGTTGAACCGTTCACGGTCACGGAAGGCCACGCAGAACGTCTCCGCGGCGATGTCCTCGCCCGCCTGCACGTCCAGGCGTCCGGCCGCATACAGGTAGATGTCGCGGAAGTAGCGGTCGTAGACGGCCGTGAACAGCTCTGGATCCCGCTGGAACCGATCGACAAGCTCGGCGTCATTCACCTGCTCGCGCATCTCGGCGGTCAAGTACTCGTCTCTCTCATGCGAGTGCCTCCGAGTGAGATGGTCAACTGTCATCTACTCTTCGCCACGAGCCCGGATCACTTTCCCGCGTCATCTGCGCGATATGACACTGGTCGGGAGGCCAAGGGCTGATCCACTCAGGAGGCCGTTCTGAAGCGGTTTCCCTCATCTGTGACCCCCGAGACCTGCGGACCGTCGACGATGCGCGAAAAACCGACCTTATGGTGACGACCACGCGAATACGCTGTGATCGCCCTTCTGACGGACACCCAACGAGCACGACACCAGAGCCTCCACCCAAACTGGGGGGCCACGATGATTCCGGACAGCCGCCTTATGGGCGTAGCCTATGCGGCTGGTTGGGATGAAAGGGACTCGTTGAGCACTTCAAGCGGCGTCCGGTAGCCGAGCGCCGAGTGCAGGCGCCGCTGGTTGTAGAACCCTTCGATGTAGCGGATGACCTGCCGTTTCGCTTTGGCTCGGGTGGTGAAGACGAAGCGGTGGAGCCATTCGTTCTTGATCGCGGCGAAGAACGACTCGGCCATCGCGTTGTCATAGCAGACACCGGTGCGGCCGACCGAGCGACGGATTCCTAAGCCGGTCAGGAACCGGCCGAACTCATCTGAGGTGCAGTTCGAGCCGCGGTCGGAGTGGAAAACGGCGCCTGACTGGAGCAACCCAGTGCCGGCCGCCATCCGGATCGCGTCCTTGATGAGCTCAGTGCGGTAGTGATCAGCCATCGGGCCTTGGCCCCAAAATGTGGACACCAGCTGTCATGCGGCGAGCAGGACCCTATCGGACCGCTGCTCGTAGGTGATCGGGCTGAGGTAGTTCAGGCTGGAGTGCCTCCTTCGGGTGTTGTAGCGAGTGATCCACTTGAAGACCTCCAGGCGAGCCTGGCGGGCCGAGGACCAGCGTTTGGCGCCCTGCAGCGTCTCGCGTTTGAGAGTGGCGTTGAACGCCTCGGCGGCAGCGTTGTCCGCGCTTGTCCCGACGGCGCCCATCGACTGGCGAACACCGAACTCCTTGCACACGGCGGCGAAGTCGGCGGAGGTGTATTGCGCCCCGTGATCGGAGTGAAAGACCGCCCCGGCCAGGTCACCACCCCGCGTGGCGGCGGCTGCCCGCAGCGCGTCGGTCACCAGCTCGGTGCGCATGTGATCGGCGATCGACCAACCAGCCAGGCGACGTGAATGCAGGTCCAGCACCGTCGCGAGATACAAGAACTGTCCCTCACCGACGGGCAGATAGGTGATGTCGCCCACGTACCGCTGGTTCGGCGCGGCCGCGGTGAAGTCCCGCTTGATCAGGTCGGGCATCTTCTGATGGGAGGGCTCGGGCACCGTGGTGCGGACCCTCTTACGCAGATGCAGCCCGACGATGCCGAAGACCCGCATGATCCGCGCCACCCGCTTGTGATTGACCCGCCGGCCCGCATCGCGCAGCTCGGCAGTCACCCGCGGGCTGCCGTAGGTGCCATCGAAGTCGGCGTGGATCTGCCTGATCTCCGCCGCGAGCGCAGCGTCGGCCGCCGTCCGCACCGCCCTCGCCGGTGTGGCGGCCACCCACCGATAGAACCCCGACCGGGAGACCTCCAGCACTCGGCACAGTCGCTTCACCCCGAAGGCGTCACGGTGATCGGCAACGAACTGGAAGCGACTCACCAGTTCGTCTCCCCGGCGAAATACTTGGCCGCCCGCCGCAAAATCTCGCGCTCCAGCTCCAGTTCCCGGATCCGGGCCCGCAACTGCTTGTTCTCCTCTTCCAGCACGTTGCCGGAGGTTACCAATCCCGTCGGCGGCCTCTTCACCGAGCCCGTCTTCGGAGCAGTGCCGGCAGACCGCGCCTGGTGCACCCACAGGCGCAACGTCTCACGGTTGACGCCCAGGTCCTTGGCCACCGACGCGTACGTCCGCGACGGGTCCGACAGATACAACGCGACGGCGTCTGTCTTGAACTCAACTGAGTAGGCCTTCATGGCCACGAGGAACTCCTTGGTCTCCAGATCTCTATGATCTGGCACTCAAGATGTCCACACCTCGGGGTGAAGGCCCCACCTCGATCACTTGGCGGGTCTTGTCGAGTTCGGCGCGCAGCCGCTCAACCTCGCCCTCCAGCGTGTCGATCTTCTTATCGCGTGGATCGGCCTTGGGGCGGCCGACCGGCCGGGCCAGAGCCTCGCTCGCGCCATGGTCTCGGGCTGTCTTCCAACTGGAGATCAACGACGAGTACAGGCCTTCCCGGCGCATCAGCGCGCCCTTGCCGGCCTTGTCGAGCTGGTCGTACTCCGCCAGGATCCGGGCCTTGTAGGCCGCGGTGTATCGGCGGACCGCAGCCCGCTCACGCACCTGCGGGTCAGGGATTTGCGGATCCAGCTTGCTTGCTTCCACGAAGGGATGTCTCCTTCCCCGCCCTCGATACAGAGTTTTATGCCTACTTGCTACCTCTGTCCATTTTGGCAGGGAGGGGCACCCCAACCCGGCACATCCGCTACGACAATCTGACCTCGGCGGTGACCAAGGTCCTCTTCCGCGGCCGGGCCCGGGTGGAAAACCCCCGCTGGCGGCTGTTTCGCTCGCACTACCGCTGCGAGGCCTTCTACTGCGAACGCGGCATCGAGGGCGCTCATGAGAAAGGCGGGGTGGAAGGCCAGATCGGCTACTTTCGCCGCAACTACCTGTCGCCGGTGCCAGAGGTGGACAGCCTGGCCGAGCTCAACGCCCGGATCGAGCACTTCGAGCAACTCGAAGACGGCCGCCGGATCGGGGCGCGGCTGCGCACCATCGCTCAGAACTTCGCGATCGAGGCGCCGCTCCTGCGCACGCTGCCCGACGATCATTTCTCTACCGCGCTGCTGCTAACGCCCCGCGTTGACCGCTATGGCCAGATCACGGTGCGCTGCTGCCGCTACTCGGTCCCGATTCATCTGATCGGCCGCACGGTGCGGGTGATGCTGCACGCCTCCCAGCTGATCATCTACGACCGGCACCACGAGATCGCCCGGCATGAACGGCTGGCCGGCAAGGGCACCGAAACCATTGTGTTGGACCACTATCTGGAGGCGTTGATGCGCAAACCCGGGGCGTTGGCCGAGTCGGTCGCATTGGAGGTGGCCCGCGCCGGCGGCGCGTTCACCGACGCCCACGACGCCCTATGGTCAGCAGCTCGGCGCTCGCTGGGCGAACCCGGCGCGACCCGCGCGCTAATCGAGGTGTTGTTACTGCACCGCACCATGGACGACGCCGACGTCATCGCCGGGATCCGCGCGGCGTTGTCGGTCGGCTCGTTCGCCGCCGACGTGATCGCGGTGGAGGCCCGCAAGGCCGCCGACGCCCGTGGCACCGGCCGCCCCACTCCGGGCATCGCCCGCCTGAGCGCACCGGCCACGACGGTCACGGCCCAAAGCCTCCAGGTGAGCAGTCTGACCCGCAAACGCCTGGCTGATCTTCCCCCCGACACTCGTCCGCTGCCCAGCGTGGACGCCTACGACCAGCTGCTGCGCCGCCCAGCGCCGAACACCTGCCATCAGCCCGACACCCACCAGGAGAGCGCGTCATGACCCGCAACCGGGGCATCACCGAACCCGCCGCCGAGGCCGCGATCGACACCGCCTGCCGAGTGCTGCGCCTGCCAGCCATCCGCGGCCAGTTCGCTGAGCTAGCCGACCGGGCCGAGCGTGAGCAACTGACCTACCGGGGATTTCTGGCCGAACTCTTCATGGTCGAATGCGATGAGCGAGACCGCCGCCGCGCTGAACGCCAGCTGCGCGCCGCCGCCTTCCCCCGCCCGAAATGGCTCAAGGACTTCGACTACGACGCCAACCCTCACATTGAACCCGCCATCATCAACACCCTGGCGAACTGCGAATGGGTCAGCAAAGGCGCCCCGTTGTGTCTGATCGGCGATTCCGGGACGGGTAAGTCGCACCTGCTGATCGGCTTGGGCTCGGCCGCGGCGATGGCCGGCTTCAGGGTCCGCTACGTGCTGGCCTCCAAACTCGCCAACGAACTCGTCGAGGCCGCCGACGACCGTCAGCTCACCAAAACCATCAACCGCTACGGCCGCGTCGACCTGCTCTGCATTGACGAGCTGGGCTACATGGAACTCGACCGGCGCGGCGCCGAACTGCTGTTTCAGGTTCTGACCGAACGCGAGGAGAAAAGCAGCGTCGCGATCGCCTCCAACGAAACTTTCTCCAAAGCGCACATGTTCGCGTGAACCTGCGTCAGGTAGTGCCGAAACCTCACGGGTTCGCTGGGACGTCCCGTCGACTGGGGCTCGCTTGCCATATCGACTATCAATGGATACGTTTATCGATACCATCGAAAAACGATATGCCTTGGAGTGGCCTGATGGCAACGCAGCACAGCACGATCGGACGAGTGGCGCGCCAACCCACGGTCCTCGCGGTCCTCATCCTGGTGACCGGGGTGATCACCGGCATGGTGCTCTACTCCCGGGCCGGTTTCTTCGGCTTGACCTACGACCTCGTGGTGGCCCAGTCGCCCAATGGCTACGGGATCCGTCTCGATCACCCGGCGTACACGCAGATGGCCCGGCCAGGCGTCATGGCCTCGGCGAATGGCCTCGAATACATCGACGGTTCCCCTGACGCCGGCCAGTACCTCTGGCAGGCCCTGACCACCTTCCCGGGCTTCGTGGTGGCCGTCGGCGCGTTTTTCCTGATATGGCGGCTGATGTGGCGCGCTCGCGGCGGTGTCTACATGCCGCAGGTCGCGCGTCGTGTGCGTTTCTTGGGCTGGTGGCTGCTGGTCGGTGGTCTCCTGGCTCCCCAGATTGAGAACTTCGCGATGATGAGGCTGCTGGACACGATGGCCATGGGGGTGGCCAGCTACCAGATAAGGGAGATCCCGCTGGTCGTGCCGCTCGTCGCGCTTGGGCTGCTGGCGCTGGTGGGCATCCTGCGCGATGGAGTGCGGATGCGTGAGGACCTGGCAGGAACCGTCTGATGTCATCCGCTGAGATGGACGCCCATGCCATCACCGTCCACCTCGACCGGCTCCTGGAAGAACGCGGCATGACTCTCACCGAACTGGCCAACCGGGTTGGGGTGACCGTCGTCAATTTGTCCATCCTGAAGAACGACCGGGCCAAGGCCATCCGGTTCACCACGCTGACCAAGATCTGCAAAGTCCTCAACTGCCAACCAGGTGACCTGCTGGGCTATCACCCCGAGGAGAAACGATAAGCGGATGCGCTGTTTTCGCCGCTCGTCCATCGCATCAGCCATGTGACAAACCTGACCACCAACGCCGACGAGAGCCGATCGAAGCCTGAGCGGCGACGTCAGATTTCACCCAGGCCACAACTTGGTTGGCAGTCTCCCGTCGTCGATGTGATCTGCGAGGTAGATCATGGCGCCTTCGGGGTTCATGCCAAAGGCGGCCGCCACGAGTTTGGGGTCCATCGTGTTGACCAGGTCGACCAGTCGAGTGCTGCGGAGCATCCGGGGCGGGACACCGCACAGGTCCAGGACGTGGCTGACATAGGCGGTGGACGCCGGGGCGCGCCCGGCCTTGGTGCCCTTGGTGACCATCACGTGGGGGTTATTGGTGCGCTGAGTCTCGCGGTGTGTCAGGCAGCGTTGCAGAATTGTCCAGCTGGCGGGTCCATCGGCACCGGGTGGGGTCGCTGTCCAAGGCGGATCGTCCGGGCGGCGGAATCGATGGCGGCGATTTGCAGGTGGCGGACCTCGTTGCTGGAGGCTCCGTGCAGTAGGGCGAGGATTCCCATCAGGGCCTCGTGCGGGTGGACCGCCGGGTCGGTGGTCCATCGGCGAAACAGCATACGCTGCCGGCCCAGTGTGAGGGTCTGGCCGGTGAAACCCTTCGGTGCCTTGGCCGACAGGCCACGAGCGGGGTCGACGAGCACGATCTTGTGGGTTTTGGCGAAGCGGAAGAACTGCCCGACGATGGTCAGCCGTCGCGCCCGGCCTTTGGGCAGCACGGCCAAGAACGCGTCGATGTCGTGCACGTCGGCCAGAGCCCAATCCTGCTTGCCCCGCTCGTTGTTCAGGAATCTGGCCAGATCACGCACGGTCGAGAGCACCGCGTCGATGGTGGTGTCGCTGCGGGGCAGAGTCCCGGCCCTGCGGGCTCGTTCGCGTGAGCGCAGCAGGAAGGCGGCGAAGGACTCCACCGCCGGGCGCAGCGGCGCAGGAGTTGCGTCGATACGGCGCCTGCGCCGTCCCTCGGCCAGCCTTGCTGCCTGATCGACTGGCAGCGCCAGCCCGTGCTCGGTGAAGTAGTTCTCCAGGAGGCGGGCGAGAGATCCCATGGAGCGTCCAGGGCGGCGGGCGCGCTCCAGCAGGGCCTGCGGGTAGTTGGGGTGCTCGTCTTCCAGCAGTCGACCGAGGCCGCTGATCATGGTGCAGGCACGTCCGACGCTATAGCGGGCGGCCAGCTGCGCGATGAGGTCGCCGAGCCAAGGCGGCGGCTCGGTCAGGCGAGCGATGAGGTTGTCGCCGGCGATGAAGGGCCGGTCGGGATGACGTTGCCAGCAGGGCGAACACAGTCCCAGCCCGGCATGAGGGCGGACCTGGCCGCATCCGGCGCAGGCGCGCGGCGGCTGTTTGGACTGCCGCACGCGCGAGCAGTGACCGCACCAGCCGGTGTCCTGGCGCAGATAGCCGGGCCGGCCGCAACGCGGACACGGGCACTGATCGGCCTGCCGATCGGCTCGGCGCCGGCAGTCGCGACACAGAGTCGCCTCTTGGGCCCGCACCGGATGCCCGCACCTGGTGCACGCTCGTGAGCAGCGGATGCACACTCCGGTGTCGGCCTGCAAGATGCGCTGTTTGCCGCATCCCGGGCAGGGGTCCTTCGCCGCCTCCTCGGTCAGTCGGCGCCGGCACCGGCTGCAGTGCTGCCGATCGGGATCGTGAAGGCCGACCGGACCACCGCAGCCGATGCAATCTCGTTGTCGTTTGCCCATCGCCCACGTTCGCCTTTCCCCGGTCACACCGGCGGCATCGACCGACCACCAAAGGAGGCGCTCTTCGGCTGGTCGACCGTCACCCGCGGCGTCGGCGCGGGCCGCTCGACGGGTGTGGTGTCCACCTCGAACAGGTCGTTGGGGGTGCACTCCAGCGCGGTGCACAACGCCGCGAGGGTGGACAGCTTCATCTGGGCGGGTTCCTTGGTGAGCAACACTGATACCGATGCCGCTGACAGCTCCAACCCGGCCTTTTCGGCCAGCAGCCGCCGCAGCTGGGCACCGGTCCACACCTCGCGCTGGGCCGCGGCCATCCGCAGCTTCCAGCGAATCTTCATGGCGAGGGGTCCTCTCGGGTCAGTTCGCTCAGCGTGCCGGCCACCGCGCGTCGATAGGCGTCCTCGATGAACGTGACCGAGGGCCGGACATAGCGCATCGTCGAGCTGACCGTCCAATGCCCGAGCAACTGCTGGATGGCCACCAGGTCGACGCCGCGTTCGTAGTTGTGCGTCGCGCACGCCCGCCGCAGCGCATGCGGACTGAACCGCTCGGCGGCCGGACGGCCCTCCAGCTCCATCAGATAACGCAGCCGGTTACGGATGGTTCCCGGATGCAGACTGCCGCCGGACTCGTCGGCGAACAGCACCGGCGAGTCGGGAAACTTGCCGCGCACATCGTCCAGGAACCAGCGCAGCACCAGGTCCAGGTGATCGAGCATCGGCACCCAGCGAGGCCGGGGCCCAGAGGTGCGGGCGCCCTTGCCGAAACGGACATGCAGCTTGCCGAACGGACCCCGGCCGAAATGCACATCGGCTCGATCCAGCAGCGCGCACTCCTCCGAGCGCAGACCGGCGTGATACAGCGTTCGAAACAGCGCGTAGTCCCGCGCCGCGGGCGCGTACTTGCGGGCGGAGGCGATCCGAACCTTGAGGAAGTCGAAGAACTCCGTCACCCGCTCCGGGGTCGGCGGCGGCAGCTGGGCCGGGGAATCGTCGCCGACATGGCGGGAGGCGTTGAACTCATCAACCGGGCAGACCAAGCGGACCCCGAAGGCCGCCTCGATCTGGGCCGCCTTACGAGCCTGCAGGAACCGATGGAACCCTTTGAAGATCTGCACGTAATCGCGGCGGGTGGAGGTCGCCCGGCCCGCCACCGCCAGGTCCCCGACGATTCGGTCGATGTCTTCAGGAGCCACCTCCCAGGCCAGACGCCCCAGGGCGGTCAGGGTCCGCTCCAGTAGGCCGGTGTCGTTGTCGATCGTCACCGGGCTGAACCCGCGGGCTGTCCACGAGGCCACGAACGCCTCGACGCACTCGGCCTGGAACTGCCACGGGTCCGTGGTGACCGGCTCCTGCGGGACGCCACCGCCCTGGACGATCTGTAATCGCGACCGCACCACCGGCACACCTTCCTCGCACCTAAAGGATTAAGGCAGCACCTAACATAACGTGTCTACGCCTTGACAATCGGTGAAACGAGAAAGAACGAAAGATCCCAGGAACCAGCCGAGATCCCGGGAACCGAACAAGTACGAGCCCCAGATGGCTGGACCAAGACCTTCACCGACCCGCGCCTTTGCGCCGCGATCGTCGACCGGCTCACCTTCGGCGGCACCATCATCGAGACCGGCACCGAATCCTACCGACTGGCCCGCACCAAAGCTCAGCACAACAGCAAACCCTGACACCACCCTGCCCCGCGCATCGAGGCGAGGACGTCGCCCGCCCCACTCCACGCCCGCCACCACGCCCGGCGGGCGGGCGACGCCCTCGCGGGGCAGGGGTTCGGGGGCGGCAGCCCCCGAGACCACAGACCGCATGATCACCCCGCAGCCGACTGTCTTGTGTCACCGAAGTTTGAGTAGTGGACGTGTGTTGGTCAGGAGGGCGATTGGGGGAATCGCGGAGGTGGACGCAGATCCCGTGCTGTGAACGACAGGCCTGCATCCGGAAAAAATGTTGCCGCGTGCCGCTTGCCCTGGGACAGTCCCGGCATGCAGATACGCGCCGCGATGATGAATGACTTGACTGCCCTGACGGAGCTGTTCCAGGCGATCGAACTAGTCGAGATCGGACGAGCAGAGACCAACAAGGCCGACATCCGGCACATCCTGATCACGCCAGAGCTGGACCTGGAGCGACGTAGCTGCGTATATGAGAAGGACGGTGACATCATCGGCTTTGCCGCGCTCCACTTCGCTCCGCACGCCGACCAGTTCCGCGCGCACCTTGGAGTGTCACCCGTCGCCCCGGACTCCCTGGCTGATGCGTTACTGCGGCAGATCGAGGAATGGGCGCAGAAGCAGACCGCGACAGCAGGTCGAGAGCGTGAGAGCGTCACGCTCTTCCAGATGCCTCAAGCTCTCGCCACGCCCGCGCTCCAAGATCACGGCTGGCACGTTGTCCGTCGTTACAGCCGCCTGATCATCGACTTGAACGGCGAACGGCCCTCCCTTCTGCAATTGCCGGCCGGAACCGAGATTCGGATCGCGGCTTGTGACGACGATCGGCGCCGCCTGCATGCGGTGCTGGAGGAAGCGCTGAGCGGACACTGGAACCACCACCGTCGAACGTTCGAGGAGTTCTGGGCCGATCAACAACAGCGAGACGGTCACGATCCCAGCCTGTGGTGGATCGCCGAGGTCGAGGGAACCCCAGCGGCTGTGCTGATCGCCCGCTCGCAACCGAACCGCGGCTGGATCGCCTGGCTAGGCACCGAGCAGCGTTACCGAGGGCGAGGATTGGCCCGCTGCCTTCTGCTCACCGCATTCGCCGAGTTGAAGGCACGTGGCCACCACATGGTCGGTGTCGATGTTGACAGCGCAAACGACACGAATGCCACGGGTGTCTATGAGGCTGCCGGCATGCGCGTGCTCGGCCAGGCCGACCAGTGGCAACGGGATATCAACATCAGTTGAGGGTCTGTCAAACCACTCAAGGTTCAGTGGCACAGAACACCGGCCGGCCAGGGTGGGGCCATTTCAAGCCGCCACATTTTCACCTAGTGATCAACAAATGGGTCCAGATCAGGCCGTCAACTGGGGCCAACTGAAGCCGTCCTAGCCAAGTAGAGGCCACCCCGATGCGGAGATGACAAACGCGACCCCTGATGATCGTCGGTGTCTAGCCAGTCGATCAAGAACAGGGGCCGCGTTCGCGTGCCATCATTCCCGATCAACGTGCTCGCCCGCCACTTGGAGCACGTCCCCGCTTTCGACCCATCGACCGATCTGCCCGCGCTGGCCGAGGTACTGGGCACCCTGCCCGACCCACGCAGCCACCGCGGACGTCGCTACCGACTCGGCCCACTGCTGGCCCTAACCCTGCTCGCCGTACTCAGCGGAGCCACCTCCATAGCGGCGATCAACAGATCCATCCACGGATACGACCCGGACATCCTGTCTCGTGCCGGGCTCCCCGGCACCGTTCGCCTGGCCGCCAGCACCCTGCGGCGACTACTCGCCCGCCTGGACGGCGACGCCTTCGACACCGCGACCGGCACCTACCTGGCCACCCTCGCCGCCGACGGCCCGCCCGCCACCGACCACCCCGAAAGCCGACCACCGCTGACCGGCCTGGCCATCGACGGCAAGACCCTACGCGGCAGTCGCACCGCCAACGGCACGGTGCACCTGCTGGCCGCCTTGCGCCACGACACCCAGACCGTCGTCGCCCAACGCCAGGTCACCGCCAAGAGCAACGAGATCCCTGCAGTTGCGCCCCTGCTGTCCGGCCTGGACCTGTCCGACGTGGTAGTCACCGCCGACGCCCTGCATACCCAGCACGCCCATGCCCGCCAGATCATCGACTCCGGCGGCCATTACCTATTCATCGTCAAAGGCAACCAGCCCACCTTGCACCGCCGGCTCAAGGCTCTGCCCTGGCGCCACGCCCTGCTCAACGACCGCACCGATACCCGCGGCCACGGCCGCCGCGAGATCCGCCGCATGAAGATCTGCACCGTCCGGCCCGGCCTGCCCTTCCCCCACGCCGCCCAGGCCATCCAGGTCAAACGCCGCCGCACCGACCGCCGCACCGGCAAAACCACCATCGTCACGATCTACGCGATCACCAGCCTGCCGCCCGGCCGCGTCACCCACGCCCACCTCGCCACACTGATCCGCGGCCACTGGAGTATCGAGGCCCTGCACCACATCCGCGACGTCACCTACCGCGAAGACGCCTCACGCGTTCGGACCGGCACCGCCCCACGGGTCATGGCGAGCCTGCGTAACCTGGCCATCGGCCTGGCCCGCTTGATCGGCTGGACCAACATCGCCGCCGCCACCGATCACTACCGCAGCCACCCCACGGACGGCCTTCAGCTACTCGGTCTCACAACATGAGAACGCTTCGGCCCTGACCGAATACCGGAGTACGTGACGACGATCATCATGCAGTCTCGCGAGGCCGAGGGTCGTAAGCCATTCCTGGAAGCACTGGTGCGCCTCGCCGTGCGAACTGCCTGGGAGCCCGTTAAGAAGATGGTCGACGCTACCGGAGTCCCGGAGATCCAACGGGCATGCCGGATCCTCGCCGTACTGATCTGCCCGGCACCCGAGAAGCACAAGGCCGTCCAGGACGGCGCCCTGCTTCCTTTGGCGAAAGAGGGTCTGCTGGCGACCAGCAAGGAGCGGCTTGAGAGAGTCTTCCCTGCGGACTGGGTTCGCCGTCTACAGGAGGGCTTCGGCGGCGTCTGAGCAGAGCGGCCGGCGGCTCGAAGGGTAGGAGCCGGCGGTAGGAGACCGTCTGTGTGCGGCTGCGTTGCTGTACGACGCTGCTGTGCGGGCACGGAAAAGGCCCTCCGGGATGATCCCGGAGGGCCTTTGACCTGCTGTGCAGCCGGAGGTACTCGAAACCCCAACCTTCTGATCCGTAGTCAGATGCTCTATCCATTGAGCTACGGCTGCTCGTTGCTTAAGTAATCATAGCGGGTCTTGAGCGATGCCTCGAACCGGTTAAACGGAATCTCTCCTGACGCGCTCCTCGATGCCGGATCCCCCTTCGTACGCGAGGAAACCGGCCGCCGCGGGGGCACCGGAAGCAGATCCCGGCAGACGCCACACACCCCACCCGTCCGCGCGGAGCGCGTTGGGTGCCGGAGGGTGAGGAGGGACGAAAGGGGTCTCAGGAGGTAAGAGATCTCAGAAGTCCGGAAGACCGAGGGAGGACGCCCCAGATGCGCTCCGAAGCGCTCCAAGGAACCTCGGGGTGCTCCAAGAGGCACCTCCGGGCGCTCCGGCGAAGGGCTTCCGTCCCACCCAGGCAGGGTTCGTAGCGGTGGAAGTCGCCTTCAAGACAGCAGAGGAGATCACACCCTGGAATCTTCGGCGACCTTCTTCGGGAACAGGGTGTAGCTCACCGGCCAGAGCAGGGCCACCAGCGGCACCTTGAGCAGGCCGCCCATGAAGGCGATCAGCGCCGCGGTTCGTGAGGAGTCGTCGACAATCCATATCAGGACGAACAGCAGGCCACAGGCGATGCCGTACGCGACGACGATTTGAAACCACACGCCCCATTCGTACCGAGCCCTCGCCATACCGCCCGCCGGGGGCTTCCACGGCTCGGGGCCGCCCGCGAAACGGTGGGCGAACTTGGCATCGGCCCATTTGACGGTCTTGTGGCCGAAGACGATCGAGTAGGCGATGTAGGCCGCGGCCAGGCCGTGGCGCCAGTCCGCCTCGGCTCCGCCGCGCATGTCGATGACGGCGGCGACCAGCAGGACCACGTCGACCAGCGGCACCGCCAGCAGCAGGGCGTTGCTGAGCCGCCTCATGCCCCACAGGTAACGAGAGGCGAGCCCCAGACCCAGCAGGACCCAGAATCCGATCTCGCAGCCGATGATAATCGCCAGAATCATGGTTCCATGGTCACGGGGGGATGCCCGGCGCGCATCGTCGACGCTGATGATCCGGCCTACATCCTTATATGTACGGAGCTCCCGCCCGCTGCAGGATCAGCGGGCCGTGCAGAGGTGATGAGATGAAGGGCATGAGACGAGACGACGCGCTGTGGGCCGCGTTGTGCTTCGCCGGTGGCCTCGTCCTGATCGCGACGGATGCCTATGTCCATCGGGGCGTCCCCGTCTACCTCCTCACCGGACCGCTGCTGCTCACCTGTCTCGGGATCGTGGTACGGCGGAGAGCACCGCTGGCCGCTCTGACGCTGGGCGTCGTCGCCGTCGTCGGTGACGCCCTGGTCGGCCCGTCCATGGGCACGATCCTGTTTTTCACCGACAACCTCTACGCCGCCGTCCTGTACGGCCCGCGCAGGCTGGGCAGGTGGATGCTCGGCATCACCTCGGTCTTCGCCGTCGTGGGCGGGACGGCCGCGGGATTCATCTCCCGCGACCTGAGCGTCCTGGCCATGGCCATCGTCCAGCTCGGCCTGATCGGGACCACCCCGGTCATCACCGGAGTGATCGTAAGACAGTACCGGGACCAGGCGAAGTCCGAGCGGGCCAGGGCCGAGCAGGTGGCACGGCTGGCCGAGCTGGACCGGCAGGCCGCGGTGAACACCGAGCGGACCAGGATGGCGAGGGAACTGCACGACATGATCGCCAATCACTTCAGCGCGATCGCCATTCAGTCCACGGCCGTGCTCTCCCGCAAGGACCTGGACGCGCGGACCGTACGGGAGGTGCTGGAGTCCATCCGGGAGAACAGCGTCCAGGGCATGGCCGAGATGCGCACCACGATCGAACTGCTCCGGCAGGACGGCGAGGAGGCCGAGGCGACCCGGCGCAGGGTGGCCGAGGCCGGCGAGCTGGCGAAGCGGGCGCGGGAGGCGGGGCTGGACGTACGGCTGCGCGTGGACGGCGACGCCCGGGAACTGCCCGCCTCGGTGGATCTGGCCGGATACCGGATCGTGCAGGAGTCCCTGACCAACGCGCTCAAGCACGGCGGTAAGGTCGCCGACGTGGTGATCGGTTATCGGCCTGGCCTGGTCACGCTCACCGTGGACAATCCCGTCGACGGCGTCGGGCGGGGTCTTCCCGGCGCGGGCGCGGGGATCATCGGCATGCGCGAACGGACCGCTCTCGTGGGCGGCGCCTTCCAGGCCGGACCACACGACGACGGCTGGCGTGTCCGGGCCGAACTACCCACCCGGGAGACCGTATGACCATCCGAGTCCTCGTCGCCGACGATCACGCGGCGGTTCGCGCCGGGATCGTCCTCATACTCGACGGCCACGAGGACATCGAGGTCGCCGGTCAGGCCTCGGACGGGGAGCAGGCCGTCGCGATGGCTTTCGACCTGCGTCCGGACGTGGTGCTGATGGACATCCGGATGCCGAAGCTCGACGGGATCTCCGCGACGCGTGAGCTGACCGGGATCGCCGACGTGCTGATCCTGACCACCTTCGACCTCGACGAATACGTCTTCGGGGCGTTGCGGGCGGGGGCCGCCGGGTTCCTGCTCAAGAGCACCGACGCCGACGCGCTGGTGGAGGCGGTGCGGGTGGTGGCCCGGGGGGACGGGCTCATCGCTCCCTCGGTCACCCGGCGGCTGATCGCGGCCTTCGGGTCCGCGGCTCCGGAGTACAGGCCACGGGAGGTCGACAGCCTGACTCCGCGTGAGCGCGAGGTGCTGGCGTGCCTCGGACGGGGCCTGTCGAACGCCGAGATCTCCGCCGAGCTGCACATGGCGGAGGCGACCACGAAGACCCACGTCAGCAGGTTGCTGAACAAACTGGGTCTGCGCAGCCGCGTCCAGGCGGCCATCCTGGCCCAGGAGCTCTCAGCGGGAGACCGGAGGACCCCCGAATCCCTCAAGGGGAGGCAGAAGACCCCGGACCAGGGGTTTCCTGCGGGAGCGTAGCGGCCCCGGCCACGGGTCCTCGACGAAAGCCGAGGCTCCCGGTACGGAAGCCCTCACCGTGCGGGAACCGTACTCGGGGGCGGGGAAGACCCCGGCTCAGGGGCTCTCGGCGGGAACGTAGAGGGAGAGGGTCTCCGCGATGCAGGCGGGCTTCTTCTGACCCTCCACCTCGATGGTCACGCGCACGCTCGACAGGTAACCCGAAGGGGTGCCCTTGAGGTCGACGAGCTCCGCCCCGGCCCGGATCCGCGCGCCGACCGGGACCGGCGAGGGGAAGCGGACCTTGTTGAGTCCGTAGTTGATGCCCATGGCCAGACCGCCCACCTTGATCAGCTCCTGCATGAGCGAGGGCAGCAGGGACAGGCTCAGGTAACCATGGGCGATGGTGCCTCCGAACGGGCCCTCCTTCGACCTCTCGACGTCCACGTGGATCCACTGGTGGTCGCCGGTCGCGTCGGCGAAGAGATTGACCTGTTCCTGGCTGATCTGGCGCCACTCGGTGTGGCCGAGGTGCTCGCCGACAGCGGCCTTGAGTTCGGTGATGTTCGCGAAGGTCCTCATGAATGGAACTTTATTCCGTCGGAGGCACGGCGAGAAGGTTCACGACCGTCAGCTCCTTTCCGCCGCCCACCTCCTTCATCGAGCACGCCGTGCCCTCGCCTCTGGGGACGGGCTCTCCCGACGCCTGGGGAGGAAGGATGCGGCCGTCGACCGTCTTGCACTCCGTGACCTGTTTCTTGCCCTCGTCCCAGTAGAGGATCGAGGTAGGCGAGGAGGAGATGCCCCTTCCCAGGCTTCCTCCGTTCCCGGTCCCTATCCCTGCCACGAACCCGCTGTCCGGGTCGTACACCACCCGTGAAGGGAAGTAGCCGCCCGTGCCCCGTTCCCCGCCGACGCTCAGCATTCCGAACCTGCCACCGATGTCTTTCATGTAAGGCGCGGGAAACAGTCCCGGCAGGATCTTCCCGTCCGAACCGTCCAGCTTCTGCACCAGGGTCCCGTCCCCTTCATCACTCCCGTCCCCGAAGCACCAGATCGGGCCGCAGCGGAGACTCGTCACCCCTTCGGGGGCTTTCACCTCGGTGACCCGTCCCGTCTCCAGGTCGACCACCTTGCTCTGGTTCTTGAACACGTCCCCGCCCTCCTTCTCCCCGAAGTCGACCGCCAGCGGCCAGGACAGCAGGTGGAGCCCGTCGGTCCCCTCGACCCGCTCCGGCGCTCCGCCGCTCATCGGCATGCGGTAGATCCCCCCGCCGGTGACCGACCAGACGACGGAGTCCGAGGTGACGCCGATTCTCGTGACGCGCGAGAGATCACCCGTGACCTCGCCGACCCGCTTCGGAGTGCCGCCGGACCGAGGCATGACCCAGAAGTCGGCCCATCTGTCGGAATTGTTGGGCGTCTCGCCCCACCACGCGATGGAGTCGGCCCCCACCTCGTAGCCCTGAACGAAGTAGCCTTTCACGCCCGTCGCGGGCATGTCCGTGAGCACGGTGCTCTTTCGTGTCACCGTGTCGTACACCTCCAACCGGCCGGCCTTCTCGAACGACGACTCCGCGGTGAGCAGCAACTCCGTGGCGCTCAGTCCCGTGACCGGCCGGTATCTCCAGCCGTCCGCGGCCTTGGCCGGGATCGTGAACACCGCCGAAGGCCAGACCTCGGCCGCGGGCCGCACCACTCTGCGGGGCGACGCCGAGGGAGAGGGCGTGACCAGGGGAGAGCCTTCGGTGGAAGACGTGGCCCTGCTGACGACCTGACCTTCTCCGCCCCTGTCGAAGAAGGCCCCCCTGGCCACCGCCGTACCGCCACCGATCATCGCGATCACCCCGGCGACCGCGAGTGCCGACTGCACCCGCCTGCGCGTGCGCCGCCCGCGTCGCCGGCGGATCGTCACGACCAGGTCTCCCTTCGGCTCGGGTGCGGACTCGGCCGCCCTGGCCAGCGTGCGGATCAGCTCCGCCTCATCCCTGTCGTTCATCACACGTTCCTCATCTCAAGGGCGACCGCCCGGACTCTGAGCTTGTTCAGCGCACGGGCCGCCTGGCTGCGCACCGTGCCGCGTGAGATTCCGAGGAACTCGGCGATCTCCTGGTCGGAGAGGTCCTCGTAGTAGCGCAGGACCAGCACCGCCCGCTGTTTGGGCGGCAGCCCCTTCAGTTCCTTCCACAGGCCGGTGTCATCGGTGAAGCGATCTTCGATGTAGGCGACCTCGGGCACCACCGCGACCAGGCGTTCCCTGCGTAATCGCCGCCAGACGCTGATGTGCAGGCGGGCCATGGTCGTGCGGACGTACCCCTCCGGGTCGTCCCTTTTTCTGATCTTGGGCCACGCGTCCCCCAGGCGCATCAGCGCTTCCTGCGTCAGGTCGGCCGCGTCCTCGGCGTTGCCGGTGAGCACGTAGCCGTACCGGTACAACGCGCCTCCCCGCACGGCGACGAAATCAGTGAACTCCACGGACCAGGGACGCACGAGGGGTTCGTTCTGTTGCATCCGCTTTCCCCGTACGGCTCGCACGCGGTCGCCGCGCGGCTTCCGTACCGCTTCTCCATGCGGTTTCGCCGCGATTTCCACGCGCTTTTTGTACGGCCTCCGCCCACGATGTCAGTCTTCTCCGTACGGTCCGCGGCACAACACCGGCAGTTCATACAGGCGCCCTAGCGTGCCCGCCATGAGACGACGTATGACCATAACCATTGGTGCCGCCGTACTGGCGATGGCGATGGCGACCCCCGCGATGGCCACCCCCACGCGTCCTGGCTTCGAGCGCGCCACGCTGACCGGATTCGCCACCATGCCCGCCCTGACGTTCGTGCCCCGCAGCGAGCCGTCGGGTGCCTACATCGACCAGACCCCGGTCAACGGCGTGACCCCGCCGTTCACCGGGCAGCCGGTCCAGGGCTTCAGCGGCGTCGTGCGACGGGGTGACGACACCTTCGACGTGCTGTCCGACAACGGCTACGGCTCCAAGGCCACCAGCGCGGACTTCCTGCTGCGGGTGCACCGGGTGAAGCCCTCCTTCCGTCGCGAGAAGGTCGAGGTGCTGGGCGGGTTCAACCTGAGCGACCCCGACCACCGCGTGACCTGGCCGCTGACCCGGCCCGACCGGAAGCTGACCGGCGCCGACTTCGACGTGGAGTCGATCGTTCGGAACTCCGACGGCACGTACTGGATCGGCGACGAGTTCGGCCCGTTCCTGCTGCACTTCTCGTCGTCGGGCAAGCTGCTGGAGACCCCGATCTCGCTGCCCGGCGTGAAGGCGCCGGAGAACCCGTTCCTCAACGGCGCTCAGCCCAACCTGGGCGGTAGCAAGGGCTTCGAGGGCATGGCCCGCTCGGTCGACGGCCGCACGCTGTACCCGATGCTGGAGGGCACCGTGGCCGGCGACCCGGCGGGGACCCTGCGGATCAACGAGTTCGACCTGCGCAAGCGCGCCTACACCGGCAAGCGCTGGACCTACACGCTGGACAGCCCCGGCAACTCGATCGGCGACATGACCGCGGTGGACAGTCACCGGTTCCTGATCATCGAGCGCGACAACGAGCAGGGCGACGCGGCCAAGACCAAGCGCGTCTACATGGTGGACACCCGCGACCGCGACCTGCGCAAGACCCTCGTCGCCGACCTGCTCGACCTGGCCAATCCCCGTGGCCTGGGCGGGTTCGGGAAGACCTTCCGCTTCCCGTTCCAGACCATCGAGGACATCGTGATCCTCGACGACCGGACCCTGGGCATACTCAACGACAACAACTTCCCGTTCTCCTCGGGCCGTACGGCGGGCAAGCCCGACAACAACGAGTTCATCACCGTGCAGCTGTCGCGCCCGCTCCAGGCCGACCGCCGCGTCTACAAGTAACGCGGCTCGCGATCTCATGACGTGCTTCGGGGTCCCGCCGATCGGGTGAGCCGGCCCCGAAGCACGCGATCGGCGCCCCGGCGGCGGCCGGCGGTCCTCACGGGCCCCGCCCCGCCGGGATCCGCACGAATGGACGGGCGTCCGGGGCGGTCAGGCCGGAACGCGGTCCGGGTGATCTCCGAAGCGACCGGGGCGGGCCTCGACGTGCGGGGCCCGCCCCGGAGGCTCCGGCGGTATTTTTTCGCTCTCGCCAAGCGTGCATATTCACACTTATTTCACACTCAACTTTGATATTTGCTATAAAGCTCATTAAATGCCCGAAGTGGGTCATATTTCCCTTCTCTGGTACTACTTATTTGCCCTCCCCAAACCGGACCAATGCGTTATATCCAAATTTCCCGGGTACCTCCTGATCACTACCACTTTCGTGGCAGTACGGCAGATCCGATATTTTCGGAATCAGGAACGACATGGGAGATCAATTGCTTCCTCGTAAGGGTAAATTGGCGCCAGGTCCCCTCTCCAACAATCGTGTCGGGGCTTTGGCCGTCGCGGCAGCAGCCGGCATCCTTCTCGTATCGAGCCAGGTATCGGCAGACGCCGCAACCGGGAAATCAGAAGGCATTCACTCCTCTTCACAGAACAGCTCCGTTCTCCAGATCGGGAGCGGCCTCGGCGCCCACGATCTCAGCCTCCGCGATCCGCGCGGCCGGGCCGACAGGGGCAGGGGCCACAAGGCCGGCAGACACCGCCACCACCACAAGGGCGGCAAGGCCAACAGGGAAGGCCGAGGCGCCAGAGATGGCAGAAACGCCATGGACGGCAGGGACGACAGCGGGGAGAACGCCCCGAGTCCGACCGAATCCGCCGAGTCCGCCGGACCCGCCGAGTCAACCGATTCTCAGGAAACCGCTCCGCAGGAAAACGCTCCGCAGGAATCCGGAGGTGCGGGCGGCCCCCAGGAAGGCGCGGCTCTGGGGAACCTGCAGGGAGCCCAGGACATCAAGGACCTGCAAGGGATCCGGGATCTGATGGGCTCAGGGGGAATCCAGGGCCTGCTGGATCCGCAGGACACGCAGAGCGTGGACGGCCTGACCAAGATCCAGGGCCTGCTGGACCTCGGAGGTCAGAACGACGTCAACCTGCAAGGAATTCAGGGCCTGATCGGCCAGTAGGGAATTCCCAGCAGGGAATTCAAAGCCCGCTGGATTCACACGAAACTCAGAACGCAGACGCCCTGATCCCGGTTCAGGGCCCGATAAGTCCGAGAGCGTAATCGGCACGTAAGGCACACCGGACGGTCCTCTCTCTCCACGGGCTCCGCACCCGCGGTTGCCCGAGGCGAGAGGAATTCCGCCCGGCGGGGAAAACACCGCCTTCGCCGCCACGCCGCCGGATCGAGTCATATGCACGTCGCGTCATACACGCGTCGAAGAAGAAAGCGAATGCCGTGCCCGATCGAATCGGGCACGGCATTCGCCGTCTCGGCGTTGATCGGAGTCGCCCGGCGGCCAGGCGGGCCCGAGCGGGAGAGCGGGGCCTGTCCCCGGGCGGGCTCGAGCGGGAGAGTGGGGTCGCGGGCCTGTTCCCGGGCGGGCTCCGACCCGCATGGGCTCCTCGCCGTCCAGGTGACAACGCGCCACCGCGAACGAGCCCGGGTGCCGGGTCGAGGACGACGTGACAAAAGCAGCAGGCCGTCACGGGAGCAGCAGGCCCCAGTAGAGGGCCCACGGGACGAACACCACGCCACCGGTGAGCAGAAGGCCGAGCCGTACCCTCTCTCCTCGCGGAACGGAGTCCCGGGTGCGGTGCCAGGCCAGCGCGGTGAGGACCGCGGCGGCCACGGAGGCCCACGCCATGGCCTGCAGCGCCAGCCAGATCAACGGGCGCTCCGCCACCACCGGCCCGGGAGCGGCCAGCTTGCCGCCGGTCATCACCAGGTAGGACAGGTAGAACAACGAGCCGAGCACCGCCGTGAGCCCTCCGGCGCTGAGCAGCCGCGCGGCCCCGGTCACCGGAGCCGCCGAACGCCGGCGAAGGCGCCGCACCAGCGCGACCACCGGGTAGGCGGCGAACGCGATCACGAACAGCATCAGCGCCGCGAGCTGCATCGACGCCGACTCCCACCACGCCGAGGGATTCACCGGCACGGTCAGCGAGTCCTGCACGGGGGTGGGCCCCGAGATCTGTGCCGTGGGCGGCCTGCCTGACGTGACGTCGCCGACCCAGGAACCGACCAGGTCGGCGTAGCCGGGGGCGAGCTCGGGCAGCCGGGTGACGCCGCCGTCGGGAGTCTGGTGGGCGGCGTGGTCGGCGCCGGGGAAGAAGCGGAACGTGTAGTGGCGGTTGCCGCCCTTCTCCAGTGCCTCGGCGAATATCGGCGGACTCTCCTTCGGTGGTGTCAGCAGGTCGTGGGTGCCCCAGATGCCCAGCACCGGCTGGCGTACCGCGCTCAGGACCGGCGCGGGGTCGTAGTAGGGCTCGGGGAACATGCCGCCGTCGGAGATCGCCCGGTACAGGTTGAACTCGGCCCGGTCGATCAGCGAGCCCGACACCCCCGCCTTGCGGAGCCCGGCCGCCACGGTCCAGGTCTGCTGCCGCAGCGGTGGCAGCCCGTTGGCTCCCACGAGCACGACAAAACCGATGTCCTTCGAGCGGGACGCGGCGATCGGGACCACCCAGCCGCCCTCGCTGAACCCCCAGATGCCGATCTTCGCCGGGTCGACGCCCGGCTGGGAGCGGAGCGCGGCCACGGCGCCGAGCGCGTCGTCGGCGAGCTGCGAGTAGGACCGGTGGAAGAGCGAGTAGCCCTCGGACCGCTTGTCGTAGATCAGCACCGACAGACCTCTGCGGGCGAACTCGACGGCCTCGCCCATCAGCTTCTCGCGAGGGCCCTCACCCGCGCCGTGCACGAGGACCATGCCGGGGCGTGCGGGTTTCGCCGCGGCGGGTGAGACGACCGTGCCGTGCATGGCGAGGCCCCCGCTGCCGCGGAAGCTCACCTCCGTCGCGGTCAGGTCGGAGGGTACGGCGGGCGAGGGCGTCGGTGCCGCCACCGTCGTTGCCGCTGCTGTCGTTGTCGTTGTCGTCGCTGTCGCTGCCGTTGCTGTCGTTGCCGTTGCCGTTGCTACCGCCGTCGCTGTCGTCGCTGCCGTCGCCGCGGCGGGAGTGGCGAACAGGCAGAGGGCGAGGACTGCGGCTGGGAGGATTCTTCTCACATACCGAATATATTCTGCAGAATTTTTTCGGCAAAGACTTGTCTGCAGATATCATTCGGCAGGACTAGGCTGGTCATCATGAAGGATGAAGAGTCGTTCATGCTCGACGATCCGGCGAAGCTCAAAGCGCTGGCCCACCCCCTGCGACGGCTCATGCTGCGTCACCTCAACGTGCACGGCCCCGCGACCTCGACGACGCTCGGCGAGGTGCTCAACGCCAAGACGGGCACGACCAGCTACCACCTGCGCCTGCTTGAGAAATGCGGCTTCATCGAGGAGATCCCCGAGCGCTCGACCGGCAGGGAGCGCTGGTGGCGCAAGGCCGGCCCCACGGACATGCGGCTCCCGACGCCCGACCGGCTCGCCCCCGAGGACCGTCCCGCGCTCGCCGAGTTCCATCGGATCGGCATGGACGAGGATCGTGAGCTGTTCGAGCGCTTCCCCGCGGCCTACCTGCGCGATCCCGAGTGGGCCAGGGGCTCGCGCGGCTTCAGCTGGATGACCGGGGCGGAGCTGGAGGAGTTCTACGAGGCCTACATCGCGCTGCTGATGAAGTACCACCGCCGGCCGGAGGAGGCTCCGCCGGACGCGCGGCCCCTGTACATCCGCCTCTTCACCCTGCCCGCCGACGAGGAATGATCCGGCCTGGCCCGCTCCTGACGCGAGCTGGCATGCTACCGGCGTGACCGACCAAGTGATCGCCGTTCAGACCGTGCCCTGGATCCCGGTGCCGCACCGACTGGAGATCGTCCTCACCCGGGATCTCCCACCGGTCGACCAGATCACCACCGCCTTCGTCTTCGTCGTCGACGACCTCGGCCGGACCCTGCTGACGTACGTCGACCGAAAGGGACGTGGCTGGGACCTCCCCGGTGGGCACGTCGAGGCGGAGGAATCACCCGTGGAGGCCGCGATCCGGGAACTCGCCGAGGAGACCGGGCTGGTCCTGGAGGCCGATCGGCTGTCGGTCCTCGCCTGGCACCGCATCCGGCTGACGGCTCCCGTACCGGCCGGCCATCCGTACGGGCCGCTGACGTTCATGGTGATGTACGAGGCGCGGCTGACGGAGCGGGGCATGCCCACGCGGCCGGATCCGCGGTCCGAATCCACGCGGGCGGAATGGCTGACCCGCGAGGAAGTGGAACAGCGGTGTTCCGGACGCACCTGGCTGACCGTCCATCGCGTTCTGACGGCACAGGGATAGCTCGCGGGCCTTCCGGCGAACAGGCCATCGACCAGCCCTTATAGGCTGGGCGAACGTCAGAGCCAGGGAGCCGGGGGAGGCAGTCGCGATCATGCACCCAGAAGACCCGCAGGCGGCGAATGCCCTCGATCAGGCCGCTTCGAGCTTCAACGGCCTGCGTCCCCGGCTCTTCGGCATCGCCTACCGCCTGCTCGGCAGCTCCGCGGAGGCCGAGGACATCGTGCAGGAGGTCTGGGTGCGGTGGCAGAGCACAGACCGCACGGTCGTCATGGATCCGGCGGCGTTTCTCGCGACGACGACGACGCGACTGGCGATCAACGTCGCCCAGTCCGCCCGGAAGCGGCGTGAGACGTACATCGGCCCCTGGCTTCCCGACCCGGTGGACACCGGCGCCGACCCCGAGGCCAGAGCCGAACGGGGCGAGGAGCTGGAACTCGCGGTCCTGCTTCTCCTGGAGAAACTCCCGCCCACGGAACGGGCGGCGTACGTTCTCCGGGAATCGTTCGACTACCCGTACGGCCAGATCGCGACCATCCTTCAGCTGAGCGAGGCGAACACCCGGCAGCTCGTCAGCCGCGCGCGCAAACACATCGCCACCGAGCGCCGCACTCCGGTGAGTTCGTCCGCGCACCGACGTCTCTTGAAGGCTTTTCTCGCCGCGGCCCAGAAGGGCGACTTCGCCGCCCTGGAAGAGCTCTTCGCCGCGGACGTCGTCAGCTACTCGGACGGCGGGGGAGCCGTGCGCGATGCCGCGCGGATCCCGGTGGCCGGCCGTACGCGCGTCGCGAGGTTCGTCGCGGCGTTCTCGTCACGATTCTGGCCCGGTACGGCGATCACATGGGTCGAGGCGAACGGGCAGCCGGGTGTGCTGATCTCACAGGGTGAGACCATCGTCGCCCTCCTGACCATAAGCGCCTCCGCGCAGGGCATCGATCAGCTCATGTGGATGATGAACCCCGGCAAGCTCTCCGGATCGCACTGGCGACTCCAGGGTCGCGCAGGCGCAGCCTCCGGCTCCGAGCCCGACTGATCGATCGGCACGGCCGCCGCCTCCCTGACCGGGCGACCGTGCTCCGGCTTCCGAGGACCGGCCGGCCACAGGGCGGCCAAGCCGAACGTCGGGCCGAAGAGTCCCCCTGGCTCACGCCGCCGAGCCCGGGGCATGATCGGTTGGGAGGATCGGGCGGGTGCCCGATACCGTGCCGCCTATGACCCAAAATGACGGAATCCAGGCGGTCAGGGAGACTGAGGCGGCGGTCGAGGCGTTCCTGGCCGGCCAGACGGACGATTCCCGCAGGGTGACCCTGCGCCCGCTCGCCGCCGGCGATCAGAGCGAGTTCCTCGACCTGGTGAACACCAGTGCCGAACTGCACCACCCGTGGATGTCCCTGCCCTCCACCCCACGGGAGTTCCAGACCTACCTCGCGCGATACGAGCAGCCCGGCGAGGAGTCGCTGCTGGTCTGCCTACGGAGCACCGGGGCCATCGCCGGCATGGTCAACATCAACAGCATCATCCGCGGGCGTTTCCAGAACGGCTCTCTCGGCTACGCGGCCTTCGCGCCCACCGCCGGCCAGGGATACATGTCCGAAGGACTCGACCTGGTGGTGCGCTATGCCTTCGAGCAGTTGCGGCTCCACCGGCTGGAGGCCCAGATCCAGCCCGGCAACCACGCCTCCCTGAAGCTGATCCGGAGAAGCGGCTTCCACCAGGAGGGCTACTCCCCCGAACTCCTGTTCATCGACGGCGCCTGGCGCGACCACGAACGGTGGGCCCTCATCAGCACCATGGTCGACATCGCTCCCACGGCCCCGCATCCCACCCTGCCCGAACGCTGAGACGCCTGCCCTTCGGCGCCCGGCCTGGCCCACCCGCCCGAAGGTGTCCCCGGCGAAGCCGACGGCCCACGGGAACGTCAGTAAGGAGTTGTCGCGGTGAGCCCGGAATTCCTGGAGCGTACGAGGTCGCTCTCGGTGACTCTGACGGCGTTGCTGTGCATGTGGCTGTTCGGCAACCTCTACGAGGGACTCGTCACCAACCCCCAGTTGATCGCCAATCCCCGGCCGGGCACCTTCGTCGGTGAGTTCGCCGTGGGAAGTCCTGTCTACTACTACCTGCCCTGGGCGCCTTTCTGCGTCATCCTGATGATCGTCCTGCGCGTACGATTCGGCCGCGGCGCACCGGCTCGGGTGCGCCGGGCCTGGAACGGCGCGATCGGCTTCGTCGTGGTCGCCGTGATCGCGAAGGTCGTCCTCATCACCCAGGTCAATCCCGTCTTCCGGGATCCCGCCGTGTCCGGCGAGCTGGTCCGCGACCGGGCGGTGTGGTGGGCGTTCGGCAACGGCGTCGCGACCATCGCGGTGGCGGCCGCGGTGGTGCTCCTCACCTTCCATCGTCGTCCGTCCACGGTGGGAGACGGCGTCGAATCCCGGTGACGGCGGTCGACGGAGTCGCGGTAGCGTGGCGCGCCATGACGGACTTCATCGCCCTCCCCTTCTATGACCTGTTCCATGAGAACGGGCACGTGCCGGGAATCCGTATGTCGTTGCCCCCGCTGCTCACCGGGGTACGGCGGAGCATCCTGGAGATCGGTGCGGGAAGCGGTCTGATCACCACGTCACTGGCCGACTGGACACCGGCCGAGATCTTCGCGCTCGAGCCCTCGGCCGGTATGCGCGGGATGTTGCTGTCCCGGCTGAGCGCGCGTCCGGAGCTGCTCAAGCGCGTGACCGTGCTTCCCTGCGACGCGCTGAGCATGAACCTGGCCGAGCCGGTCGAGGCCATGGTGATGATCAACGTGATGTACGCCCTGGAGCCGGACTACCGCAAGCGGCTCTGGCCGGTGCTGGCTGCCCAGCTCGAACCCGGTGGCCTGCTGGTCTTCACCTGGCGCGACGGCGGTCCCCCGGCGCCGCGTCCTCTCCATGAGCTGGACTCCCGTCAGGTGGGCCGGCACACCTACACGGCTCTGTCGGAGATCCTCGAGTCGGAGGAGGAGTCGTGCAAGGCCCGCTACCTCTATCGGATCACCGAGGACGACAGGGTGGTCAGCGAGGAGGAGATCGTCGGCCACGCCTACCGTCCCACCTGGAAGACGATCGAAGGGGAGCTGGTCGGGGCGGGGTTCGTCCAGGTCGACGCGCCCGAGGGGCTCCTCGCCTGGCGGCTCGTCTGAGGTCGGGCAGGCCCCCCGCCACGCGCTGAACGACGTCTGATCCTCCGGTCCCCGTTGTGGTGCCGGTCGTCAGGTGAGCCGTAGCTGCAGGGTGACGACCAGCCGCTCGTCGGGGTCGGACAGATCCAGGCCGAAGACCTCGTTGATGCGTTTGAGTCGGTATCGGAAGGTGTTGGGGTGCACGCCGACGCGATCGGCGGCCACCGTGACGTCACCGAAGGCGTCGAGATAGGCGCGAACGGTCGCCACCCAGGAGGTGCCCTTCTCCGCGTCCTGGGCGGCGAGCGCGGTGAGCCCGCCCTCGCGCAGCCCGTGGAACTCCGGGTGCTCCCGCAGGAGGTCCCGCAGTCCCTCGATCGTGACTCTCGCCCGCACGTCGTCGATTCCCGCGACGGCGGGCCCCGTCCCGCCCGCCAGCAGGTCGAGCACCTGGTCTGCCTCGCGGCGGGAGGCGACGACCCCGGCCAGGTCGCTCACGGCGGCGCCGATGCCCGCGCGCACGGCCAGCCGCAGGGTGGCCGTCGCTCGATCGACCACCTTCCCGGCGAGTTCGCGCGCCAGGTCCACGTCGCCCACCAGCGCGTAGGCGCGCCCGCCACTCGCCGAACAGGCCACGCGGCGGTGGTAGGCGGCGGCCGTGAGCGTGACGAAGTCGGCGACGCGCCGCGCGGCGGCGACCTCCTCGGCCGAGCCGTCCATGCCCGGGCTCTCGGGAGCGAAGGCGATGACGGTCATCTCGCCCACCGGGGCGATGCCCAGGGCCTCCCTGGTGAGCAGGCTCGCCGCGCGGCCGTCGAGTACGGCGAGCAGCGCGGCGTCCCCGCGTCTGCGGGCATGGGTCACGGCGCGGGAGCTGAGCAGGTCGAGCGCGACGAGGTCGGCGGCCGAGCGCAACGCGCGTTCGGCCTCGACGCCCAGCGGCTGCTCGCCCTCCACCACCCAGACGCTGCCCAGCGGCTCGCCCCCGGCCCGCACGGCGACGGCGAGCCGCGGGCGGTAACCGGGAGCGTCGAAGACCGTGACCTTCACCACCTCCTCGCTCCGCCACAGGCGGTGGAACACTCCGGCGTCCCGCAGGTTCCTGACCCACTCACCCGGCACCCGCCGCTCCAGGATGACCTGCCGCCTGGGTGGGTCGGTCGGATGGCCGAGGTTGGAGTAGGCCAGGACCCGGCCGTGCGGATCCTCGATCGTGGTGGCGCCGCCGACGGTGGCGGCGACGGTGTCGGCCAGCTGGAACAGGTCGTCGAGCGGCTCGTGCGGACCGAGGTCGGAGGCGGCCTGGAGCGAGGTGTGGAGGCGGCCCCAGGAGAGCGTGTGATCGGCGGTCAGCAGCGCGACCCCGGCCCGCTCTGCCTCCGTGAGCGTGCCCGGCTCCACCGGCGGCCGGAAGACGGCCGCCGCCGCGCCCGCCGCGCCGAGCGCGCGCAGCAGGTCGGCTCTGGCCGAGGGCGTGTCCACCCCGACGGCCAGCACGACCGCACCCGCCGACGGGTCGAGGATGGCGGGCGCGCCGACCTCCACGTCCAGGCCGCGCGGGGCGGCCAGCACGTCAAGGCCGGCCTGCTCGGCGACCAGCCGCAGGCTCATCGGAGGAAGAGGAGGAATCGAGGGGATCGAGGAAATCGATGGAGTCGAGGGGATCGTCATCTGATTCATGGCAACAACCAGTCCGTTGTGCGGATAGTCCGACAACCGGGTCCGAAGTCTGGCCGGACGTACGAGATTCATGGCCGACGGGGGCGATTACAGTCCCTGACATGCCTAGACCTCCTGCTCCGTACTCCTCCGCCCGGCGAGCCGGTGACCTGCTGTTCGTCTCGGGTCAGCTCGGCTTTCACCCCGACGGCACGCTCCCCGAAGGTCTTGACGCGCAGACGCGGCAGGCGCTGGCCAACCTGGACGCCGTACTCGCCGAGCACGGCTTGGGCCGCGACGACGTCGTGAAGTGCCAGGTGTTCCTGGCCTCGATCGCCGACTGGTCGGCGCTGAACGCCCTCTACGAGGAGTACTTCACCCGGCCGTACCCCGCCCGCTCCGCCTTCGGCGTCCAGCTTCATCCGGGCGCGCTGGTGGAGATCGAGGCCATCGCCTTCTACCCGCCCTCATCCGGGGCGTCGTGAGACTTCCGACGACCGGCGACGTACGGGGGGCGCGGAGCGCGCTGCTGGGCCGCGTGGTCCGCACCCCCGTGCTCGGTTCGGCCGCCCTGGACGCGCTGACCGGCTGCCCGACGCTGGCCAAGGCCGAGTGTCTGCAGCTCACCGGCTCCTTCAAGGTGCGCGGCGCGCTGTACAGGATCACCACCCTGCCGCCCGGAGCGCTGTCGGCGGGGCTCGTCACGGTCAGCGCGGGCAATGCCGCGCTGGGCGCGGCACACGCCTGCCGCGAACTCGGTGTCGAGCTCACCGTGGTGATGCCGGAGAAGGCGGTACCCGAGAAGCTGGCCGCCGTCGCGGCGCTCGGCGCGACCGTGGTCAAGGACGGCGTCACCGGTTCGGCGGTCGCCTTCGAACGCGCCGAGGCCCTGCGGGCCGAGCGTGGCCTGACCTTCGTGCACCCCTTCGACGACCCCATGGTCATCGCGGGTGCGGCGACCGCGACGCTCGAACTGCTGGAGGACCACCCCGATCTGGAGCGCCTGCTGGTGCCGTGCTCGGGCGGCGGGCTGCTGGCCGGTGCGATCATGGCGGCCCGTACGGCGGGCTCGTCCGTCGAGGTCGTCGGGGTGCAGCCGTCGGGCGCCGACGGCATCGTGCGCTCGCTCGCGGCCGGACGGCCCGTCGCGCCGCCTGTGATCTCCACCATCGCCGACGGCCTCACCGCCCCGAAACCGGGCGAGGTCAACCTCGCGGTGATCGCCGAGGCGGGGGTGCGTGTCCTCACCGTCGGCGAGGAGGCCATCCACACCGCGCTGGGCGAGGTGGTCCGTACGCTGAGGGTCGTCGTCGAGCCGTCGGCCGCGGTGGGCCTGGCCGCGCTGTCGGTCCACCGCGAGTTGCGCGACGGCGCCCGCACCGGGCTGCTGTTGTCGGGAAGCAACGTCAACTGGCGACTGCTCGCCGAAGGAGTGATCCCTTGAGAATCCATCCGCACGTCCTGATCAGCAACGACGGCCGCACCCGGGTCCCCTGCGAGGCCGGGTGGTTCCCCGTGCCCGAGAACCGTCACGTGGCCGGGTCCAGGACGATCGAGCTGGCCTTCGCCCGTATCCGGAGCACCTCTCCCAACCCCGGGCCGCCGCTGGTCTACCTGGAGGGCGGCCCCGGCGGGTCGGGGCTGAGCACCTGGGCGTCGCAGCCCGATCGCTACCTGTGCTTCCTGGAGTTCGGCGACGTGATCGCCCTCGACCAGCGCGGCGTCGGGCTGTCGAGGCCCAACCTGACCGGACCCTTCAGGCTCGACCTGCCGCTGGACCGGCTGGTCACCCGCGAGGAGTATCTCGCCGAGCACCTGGCCAAGGCGGCGGAGACCGCGGCCTTCTGGCGGGAGCGGGGCACCGACCTCGACGGTTACACCACCGAGGAGAACGCCGACGACGTCGCGGAGTTGATGGAGGCGCTCGGTTACGACACCTTCCGCACCTCCGGAGGCTCCTACGGCTCCCACCTGTCGCTGTCGGTGATCCGCCGGCACGGCGAGCGGGTCGACCGCAGCCTCGTCTACGGGGTCGAGGGACCGGACGACACCTACAAGCTGCCGAGTGCCACCGACCGCCACCTGGGAAGGCTCGCCGAGCTCGCGGCGGCGGCGCCCGAGCTGGACGGGCGGGTGCCCGACCTGCTGGGCCTGATGAGCAGGGTGTTCGAGCGTCTGAGCAAGGAACCCGCCGTGGTCGACGGCCTGGTGATCGGGGAGTTCGACGTCAAGGCCCTCACGGCGACGGGGATGGGCTTCCACCCGTTCCTGAAGATGCTGCCCAAGCTCTTCCTGGCCATGGACTCCGGCGACTTCGCCTGGTGGGCCGGGCACGTCAGGAAGATGCGGACGGCACCGGTCGACAACCTGATGGCGCTGGTCATGGACTGCGCCTCGGGGGCCACGGCGGAGCGGCTGCGAAGGATCGAGCGGGAGACGTCGCTCCTGGACGACCTGATGAACTTCCCCTTCCCCCACATCGGCCAGGCGATCGGCGGGCCGGACCTGGGAGACGCGTTCAGGGCTCCGGTCAGCTCCGCCGTACCGGCTCTGTTCATGAACGGCACGCTCGACGGGCGTACGCCGGAGACCAACGCGCTCGCCGTCATGAAGGGTTTCTCCGACAGTCATCTCATCCTCGCCGAGAACGCCGCGCATCAGACGGTGCACAACATGCCCGAGGTCTTCGACGCGATCAGGGACTTCATGCACGGCCGCCCGGTGACGCTGACGGACGTGCGGCTGGACTTCACCTTCGATCCGGCTCCGTGACCGTGATCCCGTGATGTTGGGGCATGGCCCTCGGAGGAATCCGAGGGCCATGCGCGTTCCTACGCGATGCGCCGGGCCACCCGGTGCGACCAGCGCACCCCCACGATCTTGCCGTCGGCCAGCCTGACGAACGTGCCGTCGGGCTGGCGCCCGGAGCGGCCGGCCTGGAAGAAGGCGTCGCCCGCGAGCGGGATGAGCGTGAGAGGTTCCTGGACGGGGATGACCAGGTCGGGCTTGAGCGCCCGGTATCGGGCGATGATCGCTTCGGAGTACTCCCTGAGGACCTCCAGGCGGTCGCCGTCGGGGCGCACCACGAGCAGGTGGCCGTCGCCGCGGTCGTAGGTACCCGCGTACTCGGCCAGTTCCTCCGCCGTCAGGCTCACCGGCTTCGGCACCGCGGGCACCAGGCCGAGGTGGTCCTCAAGGATCAGCTCCTCGATCTCCCGCAGCAGGGTGACCGACCCCGTGCCGATGGTGTTGACGGTCACGGCGACCGCGACGTCGCGCTCGGGGACGAGTTGCAGGACCGCCGCCCCGCAGACGGTGCCTCCCGTGTGCTGGACGACCCGGCCGCCTTCGAAGTCGCGCAGCGTCCATGACAGGCCCATCTGCGTGTCGTCGTAGGGCAGGTCGGTGGAGGGCAGCCGCATCAACGCGAGGTCCTCGTCGTCGAGGTGGTGCCTGCCGTAGGCGAGCAGGTCCCTGATGTCGCAGAAGACGCCTCCCGCGGCCGCCCGGTCACGCTCCATGTGCCAGGAGTGGATGACCGCGGTGGACCCGTCGTCCGCGCCCTTGTTCCCGTGCCCGACCGCGAACCTGCGGGTGATCACGTCGGCGACGTCGAAGAAGCTGTTGCGCAGCCCCGCGCGGTCGAACACCAGCTCCTTGATCGCCGCCTCGTAGGTCTTGCCCGTCACCTTCTCGATGACCCGCCCGGCCAGGCAGAACGCGGCGTTGTTGTAGGAGACGACCCTGCCGGGCGAGAAGACCTGCTCCAGCCGCGCCATCCTGTCCACGAAGGCCGCCAGCGCGCCGTCGTCCCTGGAGGGCCCGCCCGCGCCGTCGCCGCCGTTGAACCCGGCGGTGTGGTTGAGCAGCTGGAGGACGGTGATCTTGGTTTCCTTGAGCGCGAGCTCGGGGACGTAGCGGGTGACGGGGGCGTCCAGCTCCACCTTGCCGAGCCCGGCCAGCCGCACGATGGCGGTGGCCGTGTAGGTCTTGGTCACCGAGCCGATCGAGAAGAGGGTGTCCTCGGTGACGGGCAGCGGGTTCTCGGTGGAGGTGACGCCGTGGCAGAGGTGGAACTCCGCACCCGCCTGGTAGACGGCCACCGTGGCGCCGGGCACGCCGAGCTCGGGCGCACGGACGGCGAGCAGCTTCTCAAGGCGTCCGCGCAGGGTGTCGAGGTCGGTCATTCAGATCCCCGCCTCGGGGTTCGGCTCGACGGCGTCGAGGGCGTCGAGTGAGTGGTGGGCGCCCTTGTGGAAGACGACGACCCCCGGCGCGCCGATGGTGACCCAGCCGCCGTCCGGCCCCCGGACGACGCCGGCGTTCTCGGGCACGGCGAGGATCGGGACGTGGATGGGGGTCGCGGCGAGCATGGAGGTCAGCATCCACTGGCCCTTGGCGGTGTCGCTGTGGGGCACCACCCGCATGCCCGGCAGCAGACCGAGACCCGTCGCCTCGTAGGTGTACCAGTAGGGATCGGGGACGGCCGGTCCCTTGCCGCCCTTGCCCACCCCCTCCGAGTCGATCACATATTCGGTGAGCACCACGGCACCGGCGGACTCACCGGCCAGCACGGCGCCCGCCTGCCACCGGTCCATGATCGCCTGCCAGAACGGGGTGCCACGCAGGATCGCGGCCAGCGGCTTGGGCCGCCCGCCGGTCAGGAAGATGTAGTTCGCCTTCTCGACGGCCTGGACGTTCGCCGGGTCGTGGGCGTCCTCCCGGCTGAACACCTCCGGCACGGTGACCTTGGTCCCGAGCTTCTCCTCGTAGAACCCGACGCGTTGGTTCAGAAGCTCGGTGGCGCGATCCCTGGGCCACTCCACGGTGGCCGTGGGAACGACGAGCACCTCGTTCCCGCCGGACCGTTCGAGCAGGTGACTGTCGATTTCCGCGCGGGTGTCGATGTCGTTCTGCCCGACGAGGGCTATGGGGCCTGGCATGTCGTTACTCCTTAATATGAAATATGTGTTTCAATGTAGCAGATGTTACTTCAGAGAGAAGGTCCCGTGATCGTTCCCTACGAATGCCGTTGCGGAAGCTCCTACGCCCCGACGGCCGACCGCTGGCGCTGCGACTGCGGGGGCCTGCTCGACCTGCCGCTCGGCGCCGTGACGTGGCCACCGCGTGCCGGGGGCCGGTCGATGTGGCGCTACCTGGACGCCGGCGATCTGCCCTGGCGCGACATCACCCTCGGCGAGGGCGACACCCCGCTGATCGAGGAGGACGGCGGGATGCACCTGAAGCTGGAGTTCGCCTCCCCCACCGGTTCCTTCAAGGACAGAGGCGCGGTCGTGCTGGTGGCGCTGGCCAGGGCGCTCAACGCGAGCAGGCTGGTCGCCGACAGCAGCGGCAACGCCGGCACCGCGGTGGCCGCCTACGCGGCCCGCGCCGGCATCGCGGCGGAGATCTTCGTCCCCGCCGGAACCAGCGAGAAGAAGCTGCACCAGATCAGGGGGCACGGCGCCGAGGTCACCGTGGTCGAGGGCTCGCGCGAGGACACGGCGACGGCCGCCGCCGCCCGCGTGGAGGAGAGCGGCGCCTTCTACGCCAGCCATGTGTACAACCCCTACTTCCACGAGGGCACCAAGACCTACGCACTGGAGATCTTCGAGCAGCTCGGCGGCGCCGTACCCGCGACGTTGGTGCTGCCCGCGGGGAACGGCACGCTCGTGCTGGGCGCCCATCGTGGCTTCGCCGAGCTTCGTGCCGCCGGGGTGATCGACCGCGTCCCGCGCATCGTCGCCGTCCAGTCCGAGCTCTGCGCCCCGCTGGCCGAGGCCTGGACGGCGGGGCGCGACGAGCCCGAACCGGTACAGCCCGGCCACACCCTCGCCGAGGGCATCGCCATCGCCGATCCGGCCAGAGGATCGCGGATCCTCGCAGCCGTCGAGGACAGCCACGGCGCCTTCGTCACGGTCGGCGAGGACGAGATCGCCGAGGCTCACGCCGCGCTCGCCGCCCGGGGCCTGTGGGTCGAGCCGACGGGCGCCGTCTCCTACGCGGCCGTGAGGCGGCTGCGCGCCGAGGGCTCGCCCCTGGTCATCGGCGGAACGATCGTGGCGCCGCTCTGCGGTTCGGGCCTCAAGGCCTCCCTGTGAAAGGCACCCTCGTGAAAGGAAACCCTGTGAAAGGCGACCCCGTGAAAGGCGTGGCCGGGATGGTCCGGACGGACGAGAAGCCCCGCCCGTTTCCGTCGTCACGGACGAAAGCCCGCGTCGGCGCCGTCCCTGTGGTGACGCCATGACCACGAAGACCCATGATCTGGTGCTGGCGGGAGCCAGGGTGCTCGACCCGGAGACCGGCCACGACGCGGTCGCGAACGTCGGCGTGACCGGCGGGACCATCACGGCGGTGTCGCCGGACGCGCTCGAAGGCCACCGGACGCTCGACGTCGCCGGGCTCGTCCTCGCCCCCGGCTGGATCGACCTGCACAGCCACTCACACACCATCGCCGGTCACCGCCTTCAGGCACTCGACGGCGTGACAACGGTCCTCGACCTGGAGGCGGGCGTCTTCCCGGTCGCCGAGGCCTACGACGTGGCCGCCGCCCAGGGCCGCCCGCTCAACTACGGGTTCTCCGCCTCCTGGGCGCAGGCCAGGATGACGGCCGTCGGCGGGCTCCCGCCGGGCGGCGGCCTCGACGCCGGGCTGCGCAACCTCGGCAACCCCGCCTGGCAGCGCGAAGCGACCTCGCGCCAACTCGACGCACTGTTCGAGCTGATCCGTCACGACCTCGCCGCCGGCGCTCTGGGAATCGGCCTGCTCGTCGGCTACGCCCCGCGTGTCGCCCCCGAGGAGTATCTGTCTGTGGCCGGACTCGCCGCCGAGGCGGGCATGCCCACCTATACCCACGCCCGCGACCTGGTCGACCAGGTCCCCGACATTCCGATCGACGGCGCCGAGGAGGTGGTGCGGGCGGCCGCGGCCACCGGGGCCCACATGCACTACTGCCACATCAACAGCACGTCCCTGCGCCAGGTGGACCGGGTGCTGACGCTGGTCGACAAGGTCCGCGCCGAGGGTGCCAGGATCTCGACCGAGGCCTACCCGTACGGCGCGGGCATGACCGGCGTCGGCGCGGCCTTTCTCGCCCCCGAGGCCCTGCACACCCGGGGCATCGGGCCGAGCTCGATCACCTACGTGCCGACCGGGGAGCGGGTGGCCGACGCCGCACGGCTGCGTGAGCTGCGCGCCGCCGACCCGGGCGGCCTGGCGATCGTCCACTTCCTCGACGAGAACGTCCAGGCCGACCATGCCTTCATCGACCGCGCGCTGCTCAGCCAGGACACCGTGATCGGCTCCGACGCCATGCCGCTGACGTGGACGGGAGACGAACAGCCCGACCCGATGACCTGGCCGCTGCCGCCGGGCGCCGTCACCCATCCTCGTACGGCCGGCACCTTCTCCAAGGTCCTGCGTCGCTACGTCCGTGAGACCGGCGCGCTCTCTCTGCTGGAGGCGGTACGGCGGTGCAGCCTGCTGCCGGCCCAGGTGCTTGAGGGGTCGGTGCCGGCCATGCGGCGCAAGGGCAGGATCCAGGCCGGTTGTGACGCCGACCTGGTCGTCTTCTCCCCGGAGGAGGTCAGCGACCAGGCCACCTACGCGGCCAGCACCAGGCCGTCGACGGGTTACGCGCACGTGCTGGTCGGCGGACAGCACGTGGTGCGCGACGGCGAAACGGTCCTCGACACGCTTCCCGGCCGTGCGATCAGGTGCTGGCGATAGAGTTGAACACTCCCGGTTGAAGGAGTGTGTATGAGCCCGACGGTTCGCGGACCATCGCAGAAGAAGGCTCCCACCGAGAAGAGCGGCGCCAGGAAGAAGCAGTCGCGCCCGGTCGTGGCGCCCGCGGAGCCGCGGCTGCCCAGCACCTGGCTGCTGCTCACCTACAAGGTCCCCAGCGAGCCCTCCCGCGTGCGCGTCTCCGTCTGGCGAGAGCTCAAACGCCTGGGCGCCCTCTATCTGCAGCAGGCCGTCTGCGTCCTGCCCGACGTCGGCACGGTCGGCGAGGACCTGCTGCAGATCAGGCAGCGCATCCATTCGCTGGAAGGCACCTCCTACTTCTTCCAGGTGCCCCTCGGCGACGAGGAGCAGGACGCCACGCTCATCCAGAGCTTCAGGGAGATGGCGGGCAAGGAATACGACGAGATCATCGAGGAGTGCCAGACCAAGTTCGTCAAGGAGATCGAGTTCGAGCGCTTCCGCGACAACTACACCTTCGAGGAGGCCGAGGAGATCAGGCAGGATCTGGAGAAGATCCACCGGTGGTTCGGCAAGGTCGTGGAGCGTGACTGGTTCGGCGGCTCCGGCAGGGCCGAGTGCGAGCAGTGGCTGGCGACCTGCGAGACCCTCCTCGAAGAGTTCGAGAACGACGTCTACGAACGGACCACGGGCACCGGGGAGGCCTGACCCTCTCACGCGGGGTCTCCGGCGGCACGGATGACTCCCCGACGGTACGGACGACCCCGGCTCACGCCATCTCCCTGGACGCGCGGATGTCCCCGGCGACCGAGCGCATGGCGGTGAACTGGATGAGGCCGGCGACGACGACCACCGGGACGAGGCTGAGCAGGGTGTAGCGCAACGGCATGCCCTCGGTCAGCGCCAGCAGGGCGGGACTCAGCACCCCGCCGGCGAGCTGGAAGGGCGCGGTGAGCTGCAGGCCGACGCCTCGATGCCGGGCGGGGAGCACCTGGGTGATGAGGATGATGAAGGACGGCACCTGAGCGCCGGCGATCATCGAGAACAGCAGGTTGACCCCGATGTAGACCGGGACCGAGGGGAACAGCCCCAGGGCCAGGACCAGACAGCCGATGCTGAGGGTGCACACGCCCTGCATGGCGGCCAGCAGGGCGGGACGCCGTTTCATGAAGCGGTCGGCCAGCACACCGGCGAACGGGACCACCAGCAGCCCGAGGATCATCTGCCCCTCCAGCACCAGCGAGCGCTGGAACGGATCGAGGGAGAAATCCTGCTTCGCCATCAGGGACGCGACCATGCCGACCAGTCCGGTTATGATCGAATACACGAAGCTGCTGATGGCCAGGATTCGCAGGGTCCTGATGGACCAGGCGACCCGGATTCCCTCCCAGAACCGCGGCGGCGGCCTTTCCTCCGTGGCGGGCCGCTCGACCGCGACGGCCCCGTCGGCGACTTCGGACCGTCCGACCGCGACGGCCCTGTCGGCTGCCTCGGCCCGGTCGGCCTCGGCCCGGTCGGCCGCCCCGCGGCGGGGCTCGCGCAGCAGGAAGGTCAGGCAGGCGACGGTGGTCGCCATGACGGCCAGCATCAGCGTGGCCGTGCGCCAGCCGTACACCGTGACCGTGTAACCGGCGATCGGCGCGGCCAGCAGGCTGCCGATGCCGCCGGCCATCCGCAGCAGCGCGATGACCCGCCCGCGTGAGGACGGAAGGTAGTAGTCGGACAGCAGCGGGACCTGGGCCACGTCGTTCGGCAGCCTGCTCACCCCGCCGAGCGTCCGGCCCACGATGAGCAGGCCCACGTTGGGGGCCAGCGCCTGGATGACGTCTCCCAGGTTGGCCGCTATCTGGCCGAACTGGACGAGTCGCACGCGTTTGGGGACCCGGTCGGTCAAGTATCCGAGCGGGAGTCCCGCGGCGTTGGTCACGATCAGCGTGATCGTGCCGATGACGCCCAGCATCGTGACCGAGAGCCCGAAATCCTCTTTGATCTCGGGAAGTGCCAGTTGAAGTGCGGTGTCGTCCCAGCCTGCCAACAGTGCCACCAGGCAGAACACGGTCAGCGGGAGCCGGGGACCTTCGATGTTGCGGGGGTTGAGGTCACTCAGGAGTCCACGCAGGCCGCGGCGTCCAGTGATGGGGGATTCAGTCTCCACTGCCGCCTCCGGCGAGAGATGCTTCGAGATAAGTGCAAGTGTTACATTATCCCTACTGTTACCTTTAACAGAAGTTCTAAATCAGTTCTTCTGCTGGAAATGTGGGCGCGATGCCCTGACATGGATCGGTCCATCGGCCACCTCTTGATCACAAGAGGAAGGCGCCGACCTCCATTCCCCCCGGATTCCCCTAATGAACAGACGGTGATTGATCATGAAAACCACGGTGGTACGGGCGGCCAGACTCTTCGACGCGATCGAGGGGGTGACCCTGAAAGACGTCGACGTCGCGGTGCGCGGCGACGTGATCACCGAGGTCGGCCCGGGACTGCTCGGCGACGAGGTGATCGACCTCGGCGACCGGACGCTCCTGCCCGGTTTTCTCGACGTGCACATGCACCTGACCGGAATGCGCTCCTATGCCGAGGGGCGCAACCTGCCTTCCAGGGAGATCCTGGCCGTGCGTGCCGCCCAGGACTGCGAGGCTTTGCTGACGGCCGGGTTCACCACGGTCCGCGACTGCGGCAGCGCCATCGCGCTCAACCTTCGCGACCTCGTCGCCGACGGCACGATCCCCGGCCCGAGAATCCACGCAGCGGGGCCGGTGATCTGCCAGACCGGCGGCCACGCGGACGCGCACCACCTGCCGCTGGACCTGGCCCGCGCACAGCCCGACTCGCTGATCGCCGACGGTCCGTGGGCGTGCAGGCAGGCCGTACGAGAGGCGGTCCGGGCCGGCGCCGACTTCATCAAGATCTGCACTACGGGCGGGGTGTCCTCCGAGCGCGACCACCCCAACGACGCGCACTTCACCGCCGAGGAGATCACCGCCATCGTCGACGAGGCGCACCGGCTGGGCCGCAGGGTGGCCTCCCACGCACAGGGCACGTCGGGCGTGCTGACCGCGGTGCTCGCCGGCGTCGACTCCATCGAGCACGGCTACTACCTCGACGACGAGTGCGTCGCCGAGATGGCCGCCCGTGGCACCTTCTACGTGCCGACGTTCGACCTGCGGACCTTCTTCCAGCGGACGGTCGACGGAGGCCACGGGCTGCCCGAGTGGCGCCTGCGCAAGCAGCGCGAGGCCATCGCCGCCATGGGGCCGTCCCTGCTCCGGGCGTACGAGGCGGGCGTGCTGATCGCCACCGGTTCCGACTACCTCGGCACGCCGCTGCGCGCGCACGGCGCCAACGCCGACGAGCCGATCGCCATGGTCGGCGGCGGTCTGCCGCCCGTCGAGGCGCTGCGCGCGCTGACCGTGAACGCGGCCACGGTGATCGGCGTCGAGGACCGGACGGGCAGCATCGAACCGGGCAGGTGGGCCGACCTGGTGGCCGTGGACGGCGACCCGCTCACCGACATCGAGGCACTGCGCGCGGTGGCCTTCGTCATGAAGGGAGGGCAGGTGCACTCACCTCGATGACCAGCGCTTTCCCGCGGCCTCGACCAGGTGGCCACGACCGCGGCCACCCGGTGGAGCCACGGCCCGCCGGCATCCCAGACCGCCCGTTGACACGATCAGGACATCTGATGAAACATCTGATACAAATAAACAACTGTTACTTCTAAGGAGTCGCCGGTGACCGGTGCGACATGGGGCCTGGTGGCCTCGGTATTCGTGGCCTCGATCGTGGAGTTCGTCGAGGCGTTGACCATCGTGCTGGCGATGGGTGTCACCCGGGGCTGGCGCTCCGCCGTCGCGGGCGTGCTCGCGGCGCTGGCGGCGCTGGTGGCGTTCACCTTCGCCGCGGGGTACGCGCTCAGAACGTGGATGCCCGAGTCGCTGCTGCAACTCGTGGTCGGCACACTGCTACTGATCTTCGGACTGCAGTGGCTGCGCAAGGCGATCTTGCGATCGTCGAAATTGAAAGCCCTGCACGACGAGGAGGAGGAGTTCGCGTCACAGACCGCCGCCGCACGCCAGGCGGCGGCGAACAGCCGCTTCGGCATCGACACCTTCGCCTTCGTGGTTTCGTTCAAGGGAGTGTTCCTCGAAGGCGTGGAGATCGTGTTCATCGTGATCACGTTCGGCCTGAGCGCGGACAACATGACCGCCGCCATCGGCGGCGCGGTGGTCGCGGGCCTTCTGGTGCTGATCGTCGGCCTGATCCTGCACAAGCCTCTCGCGATGGTGCCCGAGAACACCCTCAAATACGGCGTGGGCCTGCTGCTGGCGTCGTTCGGCGCGTACTGGGCCGTCGAAGGACTGGGCGTGTTCACCGACGGCGGCGAGAGCCTGCACTGGCCTGGCGGCGACTGGGCCATCCTCGCGCTGCTCGCGGCATGGGTGATCGTCGGTCAGGTGATGGTGCGGACGCTGCCCGGTATCAAGAACAAGCGAAAGGAGGTCGTGGCCCGATGAGATTCCTGAAGGGTTTCGGCAGGTTCTGGTACGACTTCATCATCGGCGACGACTGGAAGATCGCAGTAGCCGTGGTCCTGGCGCTCGCCGTCACGCTCGGCGTCACCCTGACCGGCCTGGCGCCCCTCGGCGCCGTCACGGTGGTGGGCGGCCTGCTGCTGCTCGTGTTCTTCGTGGTCAGTCTCGTCATCGACGTCAGGAGGTAGACGGTGCTCGCGCATACCGCCGAGCTGCACACCCACCACCGCGACGTCACCGGAGGCTGGCTGCGGCCCGCCGTTTTCGGAGTGATGGACGGCCTGGTGTCCAACGCCGCGCTGTTGGCGGGTGTGGTGGGCAGCGGTGCCTCGGCCACCGCGATCGCCGTCACCGGGCTGGCCGGGCTCGCCGCGGGCGCCTTTTCGATGGCGACGGGGGAATACACCTCCGTCGTCTCCCAGCGAGAGCTCACCCTGGCCGAGATCGACGTCGAGCGCAGGGAGATCTCCCGCAACCCGGAGGCCGAGGAGCGCGAGCTCGCCCTGGTCTACGAGTCGCGGGGGCTGACGCCGGAGCTGGCCATACAGGTGGCCGGGCAACTCCACAAAGACCCGGAGATCGCCTGGCGGGTGCATGCCCGTGAGGAGCTGGGGGTGGATCCCGACGACCTGCCCTCACCGTGGGTGGCCGCCGGGTCGTCCTTCCTGGCGTTCGCGATCGGGGCGCTGATCCCCGTGCTGCCGTTCCTGCTGGGCCTCTCCTCGGCCGCCGTGTCGATCGGGCTGACCGGGTTCGCACTGTTCGGGACGGGCGCGATGGTGGCGCGGCTCACCAAGCGGTCACCGCTGTTCGGCGGGGTCCGCCAGCTCGGGCTCGGCGCGGCGGCGGCCGCAGTGACCTACGGCATCGGCGCGCTGGTGGGAGCCGCGATCTCCTGAGCCCGGCACATGAGCCCGGACGACATGAGCAGAGCACATGAGCTCGGCATATGAGCCCGGCGCATGCTCGGCACATGAGCAGGGCACATGAGCCCGGACGACATGAGCGGGGCGCCGCGTCCGCCGGAGGACGCGGCGCCCCGCTCATGTCGTCCGGAACCACCGGATCCGCCGAGCGTTCACGGCGCCGGGTGGCGTCTCTCCGGGAGAACGGGGCCTCGCCCGTCCGGCCGAAGCGCAAGATCATTGAACGGACGTCGCACGTCCGGCACCGCCGACGCGGCGCCCCTCCCTCATCGGGATCACCCGAAGGGGCGTCGCCCGCGCCCCGGGGCACTGACCGCGCATGACCGCGCGCGTTCGACCCCTATTGTTCTCGCATGACTGGAAGCCTCCGCCTTGTGCCCATCACGCCTGCCAACATCGAGATGGCCCTCGCGGTGCAGGTCAGTCCCGACCAAGAGCGCTTCGTCTCACCCGTGGTGAAGTCGCTGGCCGAGGCCTACGTCCACCCGCAGGTGGCCTGGCCGCGTCTCATCCTCGACGGCGACCGTCCCGTGGGCTTCCTCATGGCCTTCCTCGACATCGACTGGAACGGCAAGGGCGTCGACTTCCGGTCCGGTTTGTGGCGCCTCAACGTGACACCCGACGCGCAGGGGCGCGGGGTCGGCCGCTTCGCCGTCGAATCGGTGGCCGCCGAGGTCAAGCGTCGTGGCGGCACGCAGATGTACGTCACGTGGGAGCCGGATGAGGACGGGCCCGAGGGCTTCTACCTGAAGCTCGGGTTCCAGCTCACGGGTGAGAAGAGTGGGGGCCAGACGGTCGGGGTGCTGGATCTGACGAACCACGCGTAACAACCGGCACCGTGGCGACATCCGGCAGGACGCCATGCCGTTCGGGAAATCAGACCGGGAGGTCACCACCCCGTTCAGGCGATCAGACCAGGAGGCCACCCCACAGTTCGGGCGATCAGGCCAGGAGGTCTCCACCTCGCGCCGAAGCGGCCTGAAGTATGGCCCGGACCGCCGCGAACCCTACTTTCGACCGATCCGGCCTCGGAACGGGGATCGCAGGATGAGCCCATGCCACCTGCAACGCTCCCCCCGGCGCCGAAAGCCACCGGATCGGGGCTTCCCTCCTCGACCTCCTCCGGCCGGCCGCGTATCACCGCGCTCGACGTGCTGCGCGGGTTCGCCCTGTGCGGAATCCTGCTGGCCAACGTCAAGCCGATCGCCCACATGGTCGACGCCGTATCGGTCGTGCGGCCCGTGGTGACGGCGAATCGAGACGACGCCTGGCTGGGGCCGGGGTTGTTCGTCGACCAGCGATTCTTCCCGATCTTCTCCCTGCTGTTCGGCATCGGTTTCTCGCTGCTGCTGGAGTCCGCGGGACGAAACGTCCCGCGTCCGCGGGTGCTCCTGCTGCGCCGGCTCCTGGTGCTGCTCGCCGTGGGCCTGGCTCACATGTTCCTCCTGTGGCGGGGCGACATCCTGACCGTCTACGCCGTCGTCGGCCTGCTGGTGCTGCTGCCCTCGACCTGGCTGCCGCGCTGGGCCGTCGCGGGGCTCGCCGCCGTCCTCACCGTGACGCCGCCGATTTTCGGCCAGCAACACCTGGCGCTGGTGCCCGGGCTGTTCCTCCTGGGCTCGGCGTTGACCCGATACGGCGTCATCGACCGGATCGAGCGCTCCGCCCGTGTTCCGGCCGCGCTGGGCCTGGTCTTCGCGGCGGGCGCGGTGCCCGCGGTGTGGATGCAGATCGAGTCGGGTGCCTCCGGCACGGATGATTTCACCTCCTGGTTCGCCCTCGCCGGGTTGCTGCTCGCAGGTGTGTACGTGTGCGCTCTGCTGCTCCTGCTCAGAACGCCGCTCCGGCCGGTGCTCCAGGGGGTTTTCGCGCCGCTGGGCCGGATGGCGCTGACCAACTACCTGTCCGCCACGCTCCTCGTCCTGATGGCCGCCCGCCTCATCGGCAGTTCGCCGGACGGCTGGTCCTCGGCGACGGTGCTCCTGATCGCCGGAGCGATCCTCATCCCTCAGTGGCTGGTCTCCACCCTCTGGCTGCGCCGCTACCGCCAGGGTCCCCTGGAATGGCTCTGGCGCTGGGCCACCTGGGCCGTCCGTCCACCCCTGCGCCGCACCCCCTGACCGCCGTACCCCCTGACCAGCCGTACCCTGCGCCGCACCCCCTGACCACCGAGTCCGGTGAGCGTGGCTCAGGCCGCGGGGCCGGCGGCCGGCATCGGCCTTCGACGACGAGATGAGCCGTCTCGCGTCTCCGGATCGGTGTCTCATCCGAACCGGTGAACATCACTACGCCGCTCCGCGCGGGTATCCGGCCCGTGTGTCCCTGTCACGCAACGCCTGCAGTTCGCCGCGTGACAGGGACGCGGTGAACAGGCCCGGACCGGTCGCGGCCTGTGTCAACCGCGTCCCGTCCGGGTGCCAGGCCCCGCTGCCGCCGCACGACACCCAACCCGGCCCCGTGCCGGCGTAGTTGGCGGCGACCGCGAACATGCGGTGGTCCATGGCCCGTGCCGCGAAGTGGAGGTCCAGCCGCCGTGTCTCCGCCAGCGTGTACAGGACCGATCCGGCGTAGACATCGGCGCCTCGACGGGCGGCGTCCTCGGCATGGGCCGGCACCCCGGCGTCGTAGCAGATGGCGAGGGCGATCTTCCAGCCGTCGACGTCGAGAAGCCGGCCCGGCCCACCGGGCTGAAAGAGGTCGCGCTCCCGGCCGTGCAGATTCCGCTTGCCGTAAACGTGGATGCTCGCGTCCGGGCGCACCGCCAGCGAGGCGATCCAGCCCGTGCCGTCCGCCTGGCGGTAAGCGGCGCCCACCACCGCCGTCACCCCGCAGTCCTGCGCGGTCCGCCGGACGACGTTCAGCCGAGGGTCGTCCTCGGTCACCCACGCCGCCGGATCGTGGAAGAGGTCAAGGTCATAGCCGACGAGAGAGAGTTCGGGAAACATGAGCAGTTTCGCCCCGGACTCGGCGGCCGCTCGGATCGAATCCACCGCCGCACGAGCATTGGCGGCCACGTCTCCCGGCTCGGAGGAAGTCTGGGCCACCGCCACGATCAACGTTTCTTGGGACACCGCGGCATCGTAGCGTCCGTACCTATTGTGTTAGCGGTTATTACTCGGGTGGATCCAGCCCATGGGCCTTGAGCGCCTTGCGAACCCGGTGGAGGCATTCTTCTGCGGAGTCAGCGTCGGCTCGGATAGTCCATCTGTCGTCTTGGGGGCCGCCGCTCGCGTGGAAGGTCTAGGGTCGAACGCCCTGACGCTCGGCGTCCACCCTGAGCAGGGCACTCACGTCGCGCTCCAGGAGCCATTCGAGCATCGCGACCGCGTCCACTGGGGCAGCATACGACCTCGATGGCGCGTCGCAGGGCGGCGAGTGGGTTGGCTACGGCGAGCGCGCAGATCGATGGACGGCTCGGGTCGCCGCCGACCTGGACCGGCGCCCACGCCACACGTCCCGGCGTGCAGCGGTTTCGGCAGACAGCGCCCCTTCTCGTCATCCACGAGGCCTGTGGTCAAGACCGCTGAGCAGGGGCAAACGCAACACCCATTGAAGATGTTGCACGAGATCAGCTGCGAATGCGGTAGGGGCCTGGTGGCGGACGCTCACACCGGGTCGACCACTTTGCTCACGATCCATGCGTGCTTGCCAACCTGCCGTCCGCGGGCGAATCCGAACTGCTCGAGGAGTTCGACGGTCGCGCTGAACAGGAAACGGCCCGGCGCCTCGCGGCCGGTGGTCACCTCGGAGATGGCTTCGACGAGGCCGCCGCCGGCATGGGCGATCTGGTCGAGCGCGCCTTCCAGCGCCGCCCGTGCGACGCCCTGGCCGCGGTGCTTCTTGTCGACGTAGAAGCAGGTGATCCGCCAGTCCGGACCCGGTCCTCCTTGGCCGCGCGATGGCTGATCCCCTCCTGGCGGCGCTCCTGGTGGAAACCGATGCACCAGCACCCACCGAAGATCCCGTTGTTGCGCTCGACGAGCTCCGCGAAGGCAGCCCAGGTAGAGGCGTCCAGGGGCCGGGTCGTGTACGACATCCTTGAGTCCTTCCGCGCGTTTCCATTGTCCCGGCCCGCGAGTTCGAGGCACAACAACCGCTCGCCGCCCAGCCGGTCGATCACCGCCGTGAACCCGGCGTCGAGAGACGTCGGCCAAAGGTCCGCAGCGGAGTTCCTCGTCGATGGCGCGTGACGTGTCCGGCCCCTGTCCGCGACGTCAGGTCAGGCCTCGGCGGCCGACGCGGCCAGGATCCGGGCGAGTTCGATCGGCTTGGTGACCATGGGCCAGTGGCCGGAGTCGATGTCGACGACGTCAATGTGCTTGGCTTTGGCGAGCTCGGGCACGTCACCGGCGCCGATCCACTCCTGAGCCTGGGCGGGGGTGAATTCGGGGCACACGAGTACGACCGGGACCTCGAAGCGTCGCTCGTCCGTCAGACGTACCACGCCCTTGGCCACTCCCCCGGGGACGGAGATCGCAGCGGACGCGATGGTTCGCCTGGTCTCCTCGTCGAGGTCGGCGGAGTCCGGTCCCTCGAACGGGCCCCAGCCGGGGAAGGGCATGACGCCGTCCTTCAGCTCGAAGAAGTCGGCGTAGGAGTCCCCGTCGGCGGACGGGAAGCCTCCGATGAGGGCGACCTTGGCGACCTTCTCCGGTCGCGCGTCGGCGGCCAGCCACGCCAGGGTGCAGGCGGCGGAGTGCCCCACCACCATGGTCTTTCCGGACGCCGAGTCCACAGCGGCCAGCACCGCCGCCACCTGATCGTCGAGCGTGGCCGAGGTGGATCCGTCGCCCTGCCCGGGGAGGGTGAGCGGCACGGGACGGTGGCCGAGTGCCTCAAGCGTGGGCACGACCTCGTTCCACGCGGATCCGTCGAGCCACAGGCCGGCGATGAGCAGTATGTCCATGATCAGTTCTCTTTCTCCAGTGCGGTCAGATCACGTTCGGCGTAGAGCCGGTGTTCCCATTCCTCGTTGAGGACGATGCTGAGACATTCCTTGAAGAGGGAGAACTCGGTCATGGACGCATGCTAGGACCGGTTCCGGACAATCTACTTCCGGTTTGTCCCGTGACCACCTAATCTGCTCGTGTGCCGACCGATCTCAGCCCCACCGCACGAGCGCTGCGTGCCATGGAGATCCTCCAGACCCGCCCCGGCGTGACGGCCGACGAACTCGCCGCGTTTCTGGGGGTCACGGAGCGGGCCGCGCGCCGGTACGTCGGGATCCTCCGAGAGGCGGGCATCCCCGTCGAGTCGGCCCGGGGCCCCTATGGCGGGTACCGGCTCGGGCGCGGGACGAGGCTCCCTCCGGTCGCCTTCACGGAGCCCGAGGCACTCGGTCTGGTCATGGCGGTGCTCGACGGCCAGCCGGCGGCCACCGACGTCGACGACCTCGTCGGCTCCGCTCTGGGCAAGGTCATCCGGGCACTGCCCGAGAGCGTCGGCCGGCAGGCGGCGGCGCTGCGAGAGCATGCGTCGGCCGCGCCCGACCGGTACTCGACCCGTCCGGACCCCGCCACCGTCAGCGCACTCGTCGCCGCCGTCGCGGTACGGCGTCGCGTGCTGGTCACGTATCGAAGCGAGGCCGGCAACGAGTGGGAGGCCGAGGTGGATCCCTGGGCGGTCGTCGTCCGCCACGGGCGCTGGTACCTCCTGTGTCACTCCCATCGCGCGGACGCGATCCGTACCTACCGGGTCGACCGGGTCCGCGCGGTTCAGCAGACCACGCACGCGTTCGAGCCGCCCGACGGCCTCGACCCGGTGGCGGCGCTGGAGGAGAACCTGGGCACCGGGTGGGAGTTCCCCACTCGCGTTGTGTTCGACGCCCCACTGGCCGAGGTGGCGCCCTGGGTCCGGTCTCCCATGGGACGGCTTGAGCCATCGGGAGACGGGTGCGTGCTCGTCGGCAGCACGAGCAATCCGGCGATGTACGCGCAGGAGTGGTTGGCGAGCATGCCGTTCGCCTTCCGCGTCGACGGCGGGCAGGAACTCCGTGCCGCGGTCGGGACGGTCGCGGCGCGTTTCGCCGCCGCCCTGACGGACCAGCCCCTGACCGCGGCGTCGAAGGACGCGGTCGACCCAGGGCACGCGGAGAGGAAAGCCTGACGGTGACCGTCCGGCGCGCCCCTCTTCCCGGAGCCGGAACGCCCCGCCGGAGGCATGCTTGACAGGCAAGTGACGACTTGCCTATCATCGCCCGCATGGGCGATGTCTTCAAGGCCCTCGCCGACCCCACTCGGAGAACCATCCTCGACGAGCTGACCGAGCGCGACGGTCAGACGCTGTTCGAGATCTGTGTCCGCCTGACGAGTCGACATCAGTCGAACCTGACCCGGCAGGCCGTGTCCCAGCATCTGGCGGTGCTGGAGGAGGCCGGGCTGATCACGACGCGCAAGCAGGGACGGTACAAGTTCCACCACCTCGACACCACCCCCCTGGCCGCCATCTTCGAGCGGTGGCCGGTCACCAGGAAAGGACAGGCACCGTGAAGATCTATGTCACCAGCGTGTTCGTGGACGACCAGCAAAAGGCCCTCGACTTCTACACCGAGGCGCTCGGCTTCACCACAAAGCACGACATCCCGCTGGGCGAGGCCCGGTGGCTGACGGTCGTCTCACCGGAGGACCCCAAGGGCACGGAGCTGCTGCTGGAGCCGGACGGGCACCCCGCGGTCAAGCCGTACAAGGAGGCGCTGGTCGCCGACGGCATTCCGGCCGCCTCGTTCCAGGTCACGGACGTGCAGGCGGAGTACGAGCGGCTGCGCGGGCTGGGGGTGACGTTCACGCAGGAGCCGATGGAGGCGGGGCCGGTGACCATGGCGGTCTTCGACGACACCTGCGGAAACCTGATCCAGATCTTGACATCCTCCTCTGCCTGAAGGGCAGAGGATTCAACGGCACCTACCCCACCAGGAGGAGATCACGTTGAGGTTCGCGGTTCGCAGGCCCGCCCAACGGCAAGCCTCCCCGCGCAGCCACCGCATATCCCTCGGCGGTATCTCGGATGTTCTTCGCCGCGTTGACGTCGGCGTGATCCTGGTGCTTGCAGGCCACACACCGGAAGAGAGCTTGGCTCTCACGACTCTCCCGGGCGACATGTTTGCAGGCGTTACAAGTCTGCGACGTATACCGCGGATCGATCTTCCAGACCCGGCCCGGAGCCTTGTCCTCCAGCCGGGCCGCCAACCGCCCCCACCCGCTGGCCAGAATGCCCCGATTCAACCCCGCCTTCTGCCGCACGTTCCTACCCGGTGCCTCCAGGGTGCCTTTCGCCGACCGGGTCATCGCGGAGATCTTCAGGTCCTCGATGCCGATCACGTCGAAACGCCGCGCCAGATCGGTGCTGGTCTTCTCCACCCAATCCTTGCGCCGATCACCATCCCGCGCCTTCAGCCGAGCGACGGCGGCCTTGACCTTGGCGCGGCGCTTGGACCCGGACCGGGCGCGGGCCAGGGCGCGCTGCAACCGCAGCAGCCGCTTCTTCTCCGCCTCGCCCAAGGTGGGAACGGTCAGCGGTTCACCGGTGGACAACGCCGCCGACACCACCACACCCCGATCCACGCCGACGGCCGCACCCGTCCCCGGGGCCGGAATCGGCTCCGGAATGATCGCGAACGCCACATGCCAGCGGCCCGCCGCATCCCGGGTCACCCGGAAGGACTTCGCTTCCCCCATGGCGCGGGACCACCGGAACCGCACCCATCCCACCTTGGGGATGCGCACCTGACCGACTTTGCGCGACAGGCGGCGCACATCACGACAGGCGGCGCACATCACCGGCCTTGACCGCGACGATCCGGAAGCCTTCGTTTCGGCCGCGCCGGCGCCATCTCGGCCGCCGGTGGGTTTGGCCGAAGAAGTTCGCCATCGCCTGATGGAAGTCCTTCAGCGCCTGCTGCTGAACGATGACCGACCCGGCGGCCGGCCACGGCGAGGCGGCACGGGCCTCGGTGAGTTGTCGGCACTGCTCGGTGAACCCCGGCGCCGGTGTGCGCCCGCCCCGCCAGTGGGCGTGTTGTTCTATGGCCAGGTTCCACACATATCGGGCGTGCCCGCAGTGCTCCAGCAGCGCCGCTTCTTGGGCGGGTGAGGGTTGCAGCCGGTAGCGGGACACGCCGAGCAACCTACCGATGCCCACCGACAAAACCGGGAGACCATCATGGGTGACCGTTCTGTGTTTCCTTCCCGTCCTGAAGGACGGGACCTCCACGCTGTAAGTACTCGGTGACCCGATGACCAAGCACTTCGCGATTTTCCAGGCTTCCGCCGACGACGGGGACGTGCTGGGCGAGATCCACGCGGAGTCCTGGAAGGCGGCCTACATCGGCTTCTTCGCCCCGGAGTTCTTCGCCGAGGCCGTGCGGCAGCGGCGCACCCAGTGGCACGACCGGCTCGCCAAGGGAGAGGACACCGTCATGTTTGCCGCGCTGGAGGAGCGACCGTTGGCTCTCTCCTTCTTCGGCTCCTCACCGGCTCGGCCGGATAGGGCTCAGATCTTCAGCTTCTTCGGACACCCGGCCGGCTGGGGCACCGGTATCGCGAGCGCCCTGATGGCTGCGACCCTGCGCAAGCTGCGCGAGGACGGCTTCAGCCGGGTGCACCTGTGGACGCTGCGCGATACACCCCGGTCACGCCGCTTTTATGCCAAGAACGGCTTCACCGAATCGGGTGCGGTCCGCGGGTACGACTTCGGTGACGGCAACCTGATCGACCAGGTCGAGTACGAGTTCATCGTGACTTCCACAGGAACGACGCCACGGTGACGAATCCGCTCTCCGGTGGAGACGTATTCGGCACGATCGACCACGGCCACCCCGGGTGGCATGATCTCGATGACGCGTGCCGTTCCGGCGGGCGGCCGAGTCTCGTGCATCGTGATCGCGTCACCCGGTTTGAGGCGCTTCCGGCGTTCGGAGGTCGCGGAGACGGCGAAGCCGGTCCTCGGTACAGGCGACCAAGCGCGTGGCGTCGTCGCAGGTCGTTCGCCTGTCCGGCCTGGAGCTGGGCACGCACCTGGCTGTACCGGCGTGTCAACTGGGGTCCTCCCAGAAGATCCGAGGCGCCGGGAGCACAGGGGCAGGCGTGGCTTCGACCTCACGGTCGCGCCGGCTTCGGCAAGGTGAGGATTTCGGCTCCGTCGTCGGTGATCGCGATCGTGTGCTCGCTGTGTGCCGTCCGGCAGCCCGTCGCACTTCGGAGCGTCCACCCGTCGGCATCGGTGACGAGCTTGGCGGTGTCCTCCATGACCCACGGCTCCAGTGCGAGCAGCAGACCGGGGCGCAGTTTGTACCCGCGGCCGGGCCGTCCGGTGTTTGAAATGTGCGGGCTCTGGTGCATCGTCGATCCGATGCCATGACCTCCGAACTCGGTGTTGATCGAGTACCCCGCCTCGCTGAGGACCGAGCCGATGGCATGGGAGATATCACCGATGCGAGCCCCAGGTCCGGCGGCGGCTATCCCCGCGCTCAACGCGCGCTCGGTCGCGCTGATCAGCGCGACGCTCTCCGTGGGCTTCGAGTCGCCCACGATGAAGCTGATGGCGGAGTCCGCGGCGACTCCGCCTTTGGAGACGGCGAGGTCGAGCGTCAGCAGATCGCCGTCGGCAAGCGTGTAGTCGTTCGGCAGTCCGTGGAGCACGGCGTCGTTGACGGCCGTGCAGATGTAGTGGCCGAACGGCCCGCGTCCGAAGGACGGCTCGTAGTCGACGTAGCAGGACTGCGCTCCACCCTCGACGATCAGGCTCTTGGCCCACCGATCGATGTCCAGGAGGCTCGTGCCGACCGTGCTACGGCTCTTCAGTGTTTGCAAAATGTCGGCGACCAGGGCACCCGTGTCCTTCGCACGGGCCAGCTCGGTGGAGTTCAGGATCTCGATCATGCGGCGCCCTTCTCATGAAACCAATAACTATACCGGCCATATTATCCCGGTACTATAATCGGAATCATGGTCAGGTTGCCGCTCACTCCCGTCGAGGTCGAGCGCGGACAGCGCCTCGGCGCCCTGTTGCGTCGCGCCAGGGGAGAGCGCTCGATGCTCGAGACCGCGCTCGACGCACGCGTCTCACCGGAGACCCTCCGGAAGATCGAGACGGGCCGCGTCGCGACCCCTGCCTTCCCGACCATCGCTGCGATCGCCGATGCCCTCGGCCTCTCCCTCGACGCGGTGTGGGCCGAGATCAACCAGCCCGAACGTGATGTCGAACCGACCAGCCCCGGTCACAACACACGCGAGTGGCTGGCCTCGTAAGCCTTAATCCCGCAGCCGCGTCGGCGAGCGACGACGCGTGGGCACGGCTCTCAACCGATGTCCCTTGTCGGTGCGGCGTTGACGGCGCTCGGCGGTATGGTCCCTCCGTGACCCTCGTCGCCTGGCAGGCCGGCCCCGACCTCCTCGCCTGCATCCTGCGCCGACACGGGCAAGCACCCGACGCCATCACGGACACCATGGCCGCGTGGGCGGCGTTCGCAGAGTTCGCCCAGACGAAGGTCACCGGAATCGATACCCGACCGGATTCCGACTCTGATGGGTTCATCCTGCAATGGGGGCGCCGGTCTTGGAATGATCACCGTCCGAGCATGAGCTTCGCCCGGCAAGTGGCCGTGCCCTGCGCGGACGGTCAGTTCGATGGCTGCGGCGAACTTCGGCAGATCGAGCTGGTTCTCCTTTATGAGGACTCGGGGGTGACCAGCTCTCATCCGGACCAGGACACGGGCTTCTTCTTCCCCAACGGGGATGAGGAGTGGCAGGCGGCTCTTGGGGAGGCACAGGACTTTCCGCCGTTCCAGGCCGTTGCCGCAGCCGCCCCGGTCAGCAGCTCCTTGACGTGATTCTCCAGTGGTAGCCGTCGGGGTCGATGCAGTGCCCTGCGTAGTCGCCCCGGTCGGACCGGGTCGCTGCGGCGGTGACCCGGCCGCCGGCAGGGTCTACGGCGGCGAGAAGAGCGTCGACGTCGTCACGGGAAGCGGCGATGTGGGTGAGCACGAGCGCCGGGAAGCCGTCGCCGTGCTCGTCGACACCGGCGTCCTTGGCGAGGGCCTTGCGTGGCAGCAGTCCCAGCCGACACCCGCCGTCGGCGATGGCGAAGTCGATGAACTTGTCGCCGTAGTCGTGGTCGGCGCTCATGCCCAGCGTCTCGTAGAACACCCTGGATGCCGTCGGCTTGGCGACGCCGAGGTAGACGGCGGTCTCGGTCGGTTTCGGCGGGTCGGGGACGGGACCGGTGTCCTTCTTGGAGGCCGCGGCCAGCTTCCACACGGCCCCGTCCGGTGCCTGGTAGACGGCGGTGAACTCACCGAAGAGCTGCTTCTTCGCCGGCTTGATGACCGTCGCGCCCCTGGCTGTGGCGGCATCGAGAAAGGCCTTGACCTCGGCGGGCCGGTTGACGATGGAGGACAGGACGTAGCCCCGGAAACCCGAAGTCGCCGGATCCGCACCGGAGTCGGTGGCGAGCGCGTCGACCCGGCGGAGGGCGAGCTGCCCGGTGCCGTGAAGGTCGAGGCCGGTGGTGTGGTCGTCGTCCATGGCCGTGGCTGAGAACGCGGACGTGTAGAAGGCGCGTGCGGCTTCCACCTGCGGTACACCAAGAGTGATGATGTCTACGGAGAGCGGCATCGGATGGTTCCTCCGTGCTTTCGGGGGTCGGTTGATCCGGTGAGAGTGGTGCGGGCCGGCTCAGTCAGATGCGCTGGTTATGCGGATGAGGTTGCCGGCGGGATCACGGAAGGCGCAGTCGCGGACTCCGTAGTCCTGGTCGACGGGTTCCTGGACCACATCGGCGCCCGCGGCCTGGAGGCGGTCGAACAGCCCGTCGAGGTCGTCGGTGGCCAGCGTGACGGCGGTGTAGACGCCCTTGGTGATGAGTTCCAGGATGGTGCGGCGCTCCTCATCGGTGATGCCCGGATCGGCCGCCGGCGGGTGCAACACGATGGAGGTGCCGGGCTGTCCGACCGGGCCGACGGTGATCCACCGCAGGTCTTCGTAGCCGGCGTCGGCCCGGACCTCGAAGCCCAGGATGTCGCGGTAGAAAACCAGAGCGGCCTCGGGGTCGGTGTGCGGGAGGAAGGCGTGCTGAATGGTGACCTTCATGCCCATCACGCTACGCATGACTACCGGGCGCGGGCTTCTCGATTCTTGACCGGTCTGGTCACCTGCTTGCTCAGACACGGCGGGATACCCGCCGCGGCCTGGGAATGGTCACGCCGGTAGACGCTCGGCGGCACGCCGACCAGCTCGGTGAACCTCGTGCTGAACGTGCCCAGCGAGGAGAAACCCACTTCGAAACACACTTCCGTGACGCTGAGGTCTCCGCGGCGCAGCAGCGTCATCGCCCGTTCGATCCGCCGGGTCATCAGATACGAGTACGGAGACTCATCGTAGACGCGACGGAACTCCCGGCTCAGGTGCCCGACCGACATGTGCGCCCCAGCGGCCAGCGCCTGAAGGTTCAGCGGCTTGGCGTACTCACGGTCGATCCGGTCTCGGACACGACGGATCACGGCGATGTCGTGCAATCGTTGCGCCTCCGCACGCCCGAGACTCATACGCGCCATCGTTCCATCTCACCTGCCGCAGGCGACAGCCGATGGTGTGGGCCCGTACGACGAGGTGTGTCCAGAGGCACGGGGCGAGCATCGGTCAAGAATCGAGAAGCACCGGCTTCGCAGCACGGCTAACGTCGCAAGCACTTCACACCGATGACGACGAGGAGAGTGACAGCGGTGAGCGCGGAGAGCAGGAAAAGCACGGACGGCTTCTCCGAGGAAGAACGTGCTGCCATGAAGGAGCGCGCCGCGGAACTGAAGAAGGAGGCGAACCGCGGTCGTGGCAACAAGGCAGCCGCCGAGGAGCTCGACGTGCTGTCGAAGATCGCGGAGATGGAGGGCCTTCACCCCGAGGTGTGGACATCTTGAGTGCCAGATCATAGAGATCTGGAGACCAAGGAGTTCCTCGTGGCCATGAAGGCCTACTCAGTTGAGTTCAAGACAGACGCCGTCGCGTTGTATCTGTCGGACCCGTCGCGGACGTACGCGTCGGTGGCCAAGGACCTGGGCGTCAACCGTGAGACGTTGCGCCTGTGGGTGCACCAGGCGCGGTCTGCCGGCACTGCTCCGAAGACGGGCTCGGTGAAGAGGCCGCCGACGGGATTGGTAACCTCCGGCAACGTGCTGGAAGAGGAGAACAAGCAGTTGCGGGCCCGGATCCGGGAACTGGAGCTGGAGCGCGAGATTTTGCGGCGGGCGGCCAAGTATTTCGCCGGGGAGACGAACTGGTGAGTCGCTTCCAGTTCGTTGCCGATCACCGTGACGCCTTCGGGGTGAAGCGACTGTGCCGAGTGCTGGAGGTCTCCCGGTCGGGGTTCTATCGGTGGGTGGCCGCCACACCGGCGAGGGCGGTGCGGACGGCGGCCGACGCTGCGCTCGCGGCGGAGATCAGGCAGATCCACGCCGACTTCGATGGCACCTACGGCAGCCCGCGGGTGACTGCCGAGCTGCGCGATGCGGGCCGGCGGGTCAATCACAAGCGGGTGGCGCGGATCATGCGGGTCTTCGGCATCGTCGGGCTGCATCTGCGTAAGAGGGTCCGCACCACGGTGCCCGAGCCCTCCCATCAGAAGATGCCCGACCTGATCAAGCGGGACTTCACCGCGGCCGCGCCGAACCAGCGGTACGTGGGCGACATCACCTATCTGCCCGTCGGTGAGGGACAGTTCTTGTATCTCGCGACGGTGCTGGACCTGCATTCACGTCGCCTGGCTGGTTGGTCGATCGCCGATCACATGCGCACCGAGCTGGTGACCGACGCGCTGCGGGCAGCCGCCGCCACGCGGGGTGGTGACCTGGCCGGGGCGGTCTTTCACTCCGATCACGGGGCGCAATACACCTCCGCCGACTTCGCCGCCGTGTGCAAGGAGTTCGGTGTTCGCCAGTCGATGGGCGCCGTCGGGACAAGCGCGGACAACGCTGCCGCCGAGGCGTTCAACGCCACTCTCAAACGCGAGACGCTGCAGGGCGCCAAACGCTGGTCCTCGGCCCGCCAGGCTCGCCTGGAGGTCTTCAAGTGGATCACTCGCTACAACACCCGAAGGAGGCACTCCAGCCTGAACTACCTCAGCCCGATCACCTACGAGCAGCGGTCCGATAGGGTCCTGCTCGCCGCATGACAGCTGGTGTCCACATTTTGGGGCCAAGGCCCGGAGCCGTCGGACCGCGCAGTGGCCGAACGCCTCCACGCCATTGTCACCACCCAAGCCCCGGAGCTGTCGCCGAAGCTGTGGTACGGACAGCCGGCCTACGCCAGAAAGGGGAAGGTTGTGTGCTTCTTCCGTAGCGGGCACGTGGACAAAGAGCCCTACTCAACCTTCAGCTTCACCGCAGAAGCGAACCTCGCCGACGACAGCGGCCTGTGGCCCACGTCCTTCGCCGTGACCGAGTTGAGCGACGAAGCCGCGAAGACGATCACCGCCCTCGTCACGAAGGCCGTGAGCTGAACTCCAGTCAGGAGCGCGAACGGCCTTGACCAAGCTCGTCCGGGCGAACACCGTAGAGGCCAGTGATCTCGCCTGGAAGGGACGTACATGTTGGTCTGGGCTGGCTCGAAATTTTGTTTTTTGTGGTCTTGGCCGTCGCCGCTGTTTTCTTGGTGATACGAGCCCGACGGCGATAGACGGGCGGCGGTGCGGCCTCGGTGCGGCGGGGTGGCTGGTGTACGGCGGGCGCTGGGTGCGTAACGCGTTGATCGATCCGATGGCGCGAACGCAGCGAGGTTCGTCGACCAGGTCGTGCCGGTGTCACGATCTTCGGCGTGACACCGGCGAACGCCGCCGCGTGGCCGATCGTGAACCCGCCGGTCATGTCCTCAGCGCCCTCCGCCGTCGAGCGCGGCGACCTCGCGTACGGCCTCGGCGACGGCGCGGAAGTCCTTGCGCAGGATGGCGCCGTGGTTGCTGGGGACTTTCGCGCTGATCTTGATGTTCGGGTTGCGCTCGACCACCTGATCGAGACTGGCGCGAATGCGTTCCTGCTCATCACCCTTGCTTCCGAAGGACGACCCCGAGGCGTTCACATACCGGGTCGGGACGGTGATGTTGTCCAGCACGGGGCCCAGCTCGCGCTTGCGGGCGATCTCGCCGGCCTCGATGTTGCTGTTGGCCATCTGTTCGGCGGTCATCCGCGGAGCCAGGCCCGTCGGGCGCAGCAGCGGCATCAACCAGCTCAACCGCCGCCACAGCTTCCGCATCTGCTCGACATCGACCTCGTCGATCCAGTCGTGCGGCTGGGCGCCGTCGACCAGGACCGCGCCCACGGTACGGTCGGGATTCCGGCCGGCCCAGTGTGCCGCGACGAACGCCCCGTAGGACCAGCCCACCACCAGTGCCCGGTCCACACCTCTGGCCGCGAGAACGGCATCGACATCCCGGACGTTCGTCTCGAACGAATAGTCCGCCGAACGCTTCGACTTGCCGCGGGCCCGCATGTCGTAGGTGATGTGCCGCCACCCCACCCTCAGATCGGCGACGACCCGCCGCCAGTACCCCTGGGTGGCGACGTGGCCGTTGAGGTAGACCACGGGGATACCGGGGCCGCCGGTGTCGGTGACGGCCAGGGCCGTGTCATCGACCGGCACCATGCCGGTCCACGTCGCATCGATCGAGGACGTGCTGTTCTTCGTCATGTGGTCCCTCTGCTCGTGGTAGGTGTTCTGTGCGGCTTCTCCAGGCCCCGTGCACGGATCGCCGGCTCGGGGGTCGTGCGCGCGGTCATCGGGGCTTCTCGTCCTCGGCGCGCGTGATGGCGTCGGTCAGCTGCTTCCGCGAACGGGCGGGGACGTAGCCACCGTCGGAGTAGTTCTGGACGAACGCCTCGGCGAACTTCACCGGGTCGCCCCCGACGATCTCGCTGATCGGTGTTCCGTCCGCCGCGGCCCGTTCGAACAGCTCGGCGAGGTCTTCGAACCTCGACGCGTCGCTGTCGCCGTCGGTCGGCACGAAGTGCATCAGGTACCGCTCGATCGCGTCGACCGCCGCGCGGTAGTTCGGCGGAAGTTGTCCCACGCGCGCCCTGTACTGACGCCACCGCTGCTTGGGGCCGATCACCTTTGCGATGAAGCCGCCCTTTTCAGTGTCGAACATGGTCATCTTCCTCCTTCGAGACGTTCCTGTCCGTGAGCGTTGAGGGAGTGCGCCTCGCGTGCCGTGACAGGCGTTCATGGATCGCTGAACTTCTGCAAAGGTACATTGCATTCATATTTTGGTCAACATGCAAAGAAGGCTTGATGAGCCTGTTCAGAAGCAGTAAATGGCTTGCATTGCAATAAATATGGCACTGAATGCAATGGATGATCAAGATTGATATTGCAATGGACTTCGAGTGAATGCATACTGTGCGACGGGAGTGCGGGCGCCGAGCCCCGCGCATGCCGGCAGATGGGAGACGAGCACCGATGCCCGGAGACAGACTCACCGATGAGGACCGTCGGCACATCGCTGCGGGGCTGGCCGAGGGGCTCGGATTCGCAGAGATCGGCCGGCGTCTCGGGCGGCCCGCCTCGACCGTCATGCGGGAGGTCACCCGCAACGGCGGACCCGACGATTACGCGGCGCAGCGGGCGCAGGAGGCCACCAGGCAGCGTGCGCGCCGGCACAGGCAGGCCAAGTCACCGGCGCCGCCGGTCGGCGACAGCAGCCATGGGCGTGACCCCCAGGCGGTCCGGAACCTCACGGAATCCTTCGCCACGCTCCTGGAACAGCAGGGGATGCCCCGGATGACGGCCAGGGTGCTGGCCTGCCTGTATGTCACCGACTCCGGTACCCTCACCGCCGCCGAGCTGGTCCAGCGGCTTCGCGTCAGTCCCGCGTCGATCTCGCAGACCGTCTCCTTCCTCGAACAGCAGGGACTGATCAGGCGGGAACGGGCTCCCGGCGGGCGCCGCGAACGCTATGTCATCGACGACGGGCTCTGGGTCCGGTCCACCCTTGCGGCTATGCACATGAACGACGCCCTGGTCGCCGCGTCGCAGCACGCGGCGGAGACCCTCGTGGCCGAGACCCCGGCCGGCGCCCGCTTCGGCGCCGCTGCCGAGTTCCTGCTCCTCGTGAACGCGGCCCTCCGGCAGGTCATGGAGCAGTGGCAGCAGAACCAGGCCGACCGGGACGCCGGGCGCCAGTCATGATCTCTCGCGGCTTCGAGAGGGGGCCTCTGACCTGCGGAGGCTCAGGGGTTTGAACCCCGGATGGGCGGTAACCCCAAACCGCGTCAGCAGCGCCGATCCTGCCCGTCCCGATCAGTCCCACCTGGACTGACAGACGTGGCCGGTCTCCTCGAAACGGGATTGAACGGGGCTGGATCGCAACTGGAGAGCATTACTACAGTCAGGTCATGAGCGACGATCAGACCGCGCTTGACCGTCTCATCGCGTTGGTTCCTCCACCCATCGAACCGGCCTTCGGCGCTGGGGGCTGGGAGGAACTGGCCGCTGACATGGGGCTCAGGTTTCACCCATGTTCACCCGGTTCGACGGTGCGTCGCTTCAGAGATGAATCCGGGCTGGGGTCGGCCCCGGAAGCCCGGCCAACATTCATGGTCAGCGCACTCCATTGAGCTGCGAATCCCCACTGACGATCGACCACGCCCTGGCCGGCCACTGGCGACGCGGCCTGTCTTTCCTCGCACACGTGGCCTTTTGCGCGCCCCTGCGGCTTGGAGAAAATCTCGGTTGATCATCTTGTGAACAGTTCGCGCACAGGCGCCGCCAGATGGGCATTACGATCAGCCCTTTCTCACTGAAAGGACAGCATTCGGTGCGGAGATACCGTCTGGGGCGATTAGCGGCAGTCGTCAACATGACGGCCGTGGTGGTCGCGGTCGTCGTCAGCCTGGTCCGGGATTCCCTTGATCCGGCCTGGACCGTGGTCCAGTGGTATCCGCCCTCCCGCTCCGCCGACGAGACCTCGCTGCTCGCGGTGCTGGGTGGATTGCTCCTGGTGGGCGCGGTCAATTCGTGGATGTTCTGGCAGGTGCTCCAGGGACCGGCCGATGCCGCGCCGTTGCCGCGACGCGCGCTGTGGCTGCGTCGCCTGCTCTATGTCTACGTCGGCTGGCTACTGATCCCGGTACCGCTCCCCGACGAGGTGAGGACCGCGTTCGACGTGGTGCTGTGGGTGCCCATCGTCATCCTCTTCGCGCAGGTGCTGACCCACTCAGGACCGGCCTTCCGCCTGATCCTGGTCACCACCGCTCTGCTGAGCACGATGCTTTCATGGGTGCTCGTAGCCGTACCCCGGGACGGCTACGCCGACCGGGGCGCACCCGTGCTTTCCACTGTGATTCTGGCACTCGTGGCGGTGGGGCTGGCCTGGTTGCTGATGACCCTCATCGCCCAGCGACGCGACGGCCGCTGGAGGAGGACCACGATGGTCCTGGGAGCGTGCCAGCTGGCGGTCATCCCCGTCGCCGTCGTCCTGAACCAGCTCGTCGACTTTCCGGAGAGCGTGGTCCTGTTCGACCTCGTGTATGTGCTGGCCGTCTTCCAACCGGTCTGGCTCGCCCGGACGGCCCACGAGCTCAACCGCCCCGGCACCGCACCGGATCCCGGGCCCCTGCGCTCGCCCCGATGGCTCCTCGCGCCGATGGTCCTGGCTCCGATGGCGGTCATCGCCCCCGAGGCCAAGCCCCACATGACCTACAGCTGGCTCGATGCCGACTGTTCGTCGATCCCCCTGTTCGCCGACACCCCTCCGCAGGATCGCCGACGCGTTTATCTGTGCCTGGCCGGAGACGGGCGGCTCTACGAAAACATTCGGTTCTGGAGCAGAGGCGGGAGCCCGGTCACGGACCAGCAGCTCCTGGGCAGGGGCTGGAAGAGCTGCGCGGCAGGCGACGGCAAGGTGAGAGCCGAGGCGCTGGTCTACCTGTGCCCGGAAGTCGTCGCACGTGACCAACCCGACCTCCTGCTCACGGCGGCTCAGCTCAAGCAGCGAGACGCCAAGGAGCGAGCCCGGCGGCGGCAAGCGGTGGTGGATGAGGCCGCTCAGTACGTGAGCGGCTGCCGCGATCCCTGGCCCGCGCTGCGGACCTCCCGCCAGGCCACGGCCGTCCACCTGCCCACCGACTGGGACGGCTACCACATCTTCAACGGGCGCCAGGCGAGCCTGGACGCACTTTATGACGAGAACCTCGAATCCGACAGCCCGCTTGTGGCCCACGGGGGTGCTGCCATGGTCAGCACGACGCTGGAGTACGGCGCCACCTGCGTCACGGTGAAGGTCCTGCGTACGGCCCCGCCGATCCGGCGCAAGGGCTGGGACGACGTGGTCGACGCGGATCTGGTTCTCGGCTCGGGACGGGTGCACCTGAAGGGCAGGGGCATCGAGGTCGCGGTCGCCCTTCCGAAGGCGGGGAAATACCGGGTTCGCCTGCACACCCGAACGTTGGACGAGGGGATCGGAGAAGACCTTGTGGTGGTGTTTCCCACTTCCCAGCGCCGGCCGTGAACGTCGGCCGGGTTGGATCACGCTGCTTGTGGTGTGGGTCCGCCCCAGCGCAGGTAGGCCCGCAGCTCATAGGCAGGCACGACAGGGCTGGGGTGATCGGAGTCGCCGATCAAGCCGTCGGCCTTCCTCCTCGGTCAGCCGACGTGCACATCCTCGCTTCGCCATCCATTACTTCTCATCTTCGGGTCATCGATCACATCGACGACCCGAAGCGGACACCGGAATCAGATCGTCAGGCCAGGCATCCTGTCAGGGACGTCCTGGGACATGGCGCTATGAGCACTGCCATAAAAAGCGGCCCTCTTCGCCGTCGGCGCTGAGAAATCCGTAGCCAATACCGGCGTCGCCGAAGTTGACATCGTAGAACTCGCCCCCGCCGTCAAGCTGGAACAGGAAGGTCCAATCCCCGGGCGGATACTCCTCGTCTTGGATCCACGCAGGAGGACCGCCAAGCCGATCGTCCCAGCCCTCTTCGAGCTCGGCAGCGCCGGCCGGCACGAGTTCGACGGCCAGATCCTCACTCATCGTGGGGCCCTCGGCGTCGTCGGTCACCGTGATGAAGGACGGCACCCGTCCGGGCTGCACGATCAGCGCGTTTTCACCCTCCTCGCTATCCCAAGTGCCGTCGACGTAGTCCTCACTGCCGGTCATGAACAGGTAGGCCATCCGGACCTCCTCCCCGGGAAGCCGGAACTGGCCGAGGAACATCATCGGTGTTTCCAGCTCGGTGGACAGCGGCCACTGCGGCTTGTCGACCCACACCGGCTGGCCGCCCAGCTTGGTCACCGGCTCCAGGACGGGCGCGCCGGCCTTACTGAGCACGAGGCGGCGGGGGGATTCGCTGATCGTCATAGGGGCAGACCGTAGCGCCCGCAACCGACAAGACGCCTGGTGAAGTCCGAACTCTTGAAATCCTGCTTGCAAAGACGCGTACCGATCTCGGACGACCGGCGAAGACGCAGCTCCGCGCCCTGATCGCGCTCTCCGTGACCCCCGCTGTTCCCCCTCGTTTCCCGCCCCCATCGGGCACACAGCGGGCACGCCATTCGAGCAGCCTCCGCACCGAAAGGCGCATTTCGTGTAACGGTGTGCCTTGCTCGGTCCAAGCAAGGGTGTGATGAGACGCACGTATGACAAAGGGAGCTTCGGTGCTGCCTGAACACAGGGGACTGACAGACATAGTCCAAGACCCCGAGGCCTTCGAGACTTTCTACCGACGCCACGTCGAGGCCGTAACCCGCTTCCTCGCGAGGCGCGTGCCGGATCCACACGCCGTGGCCGATCTCACGGCGGAGGTGTTCCTCGCCGTCCTGGACTCGGCACACACCTACCGGCCCGGCAAGGGCAGCGAAATCGCCTGGCTGTACGGCGTGGCACGCAACACCGTCCTGGCCGAGCGGCGACGCTCCGCCAGAGAGATGCGAGCGACCGGCCGGATCGCGGGGCGCCGACTGCTGGAGGCCGACGACATCTCACGGCTGGAGGACCGAATCGACGCCGAGTCTCCGGCGCGACGCGCCCTGGAGGCCATGGCCGCGCTGCCGGAGGGCGACCGGGCCCTGCTGGAGCTCGTGGCCGTCGACGGTCTCAGCCCAGCCGAGGCCGCCACCGTGCTCGGCATCCGGCAAGGCACCGCCCGGGTGAGGCTCCACCGGGCCCGGCGCGCCGTTAAGCAGGCTCCCGGCCTCATTCCGCTGATGGAAGGAACGAAATGAACAGCACTTTCGAGGACAGACTGCTCGACGAACTCAAGGCAGAGATCACCGCACGGGCGGCACAGGGGCGCGCACCGGCTCGTCTCCGCCTGAACCGCCGCAGGATCGTGAGCGGTGCAGCCGTCGTCGGGCTCGCCGCAGCCGCTGCCATCGCCGTCCCGATGGTGTTCGGGCCGCAGACCCCGGCGTACGCCCTGACCAAGAACCCGGACGGCTCGATCAACCTGCGAATCAACGAGTTCAGGGACCCCGATCAGATCGAGGAGGACATGGCCCACCTGGGTGTCCCCGCGGACATCACCTACCTTCCGCTGGGCAAGCGATGCGGAAACACGCGCGCTCCCTTCGTCGCCGGTGACCGAACCGTCACACCCGAGGAAGTCAAGAGCAAGGACCCCGCCGTGCAGGCCCGGGTACGCGAGCGGGCGACGAACACGGCGTCCGCCAAGGCCATCCGTCCCGGTAACGGCATCACGATCTACCCCCGACACATCAAGCCCGGGCAGATCGTGCTGATCGAGGTGATGGAGAACTCGGTGGAGCCCAGCGTCGAACGCCCCGGGGTCGCCTGGCAGTTCTCCGGTCGCCTGACGGACGGCCCCGTCGCGCCGTGCCAGGTCGTCGACGATCCGTCGGCCTTCGACATCGGTAACGCCACGCCTCCCCCCGGCAACTGACTACGGCTCACACCGCGGCGACGAGGCGAAGCGGGACCGGCCGGCCCACGCGTCAGGCCGGTCCCTTCCGCATCGGCGGCTCGGGGCATGACCGTTCAGGACGGTTCCACCTGGATCAACGCTCCTCGGTGGTCCTCCTGGAACGAGCTGGTACGGCGGAACCCTGGATCTTCGATCGCCCCTGGCCACGACGAATATCGGCCGCCCCATGGCGATCGTCGTGCTGTATGGAGGGCGGCGGTGCGACCAAGGGCCGGCGGATGGCGTGGGTACGGCGCGGCGCGCGTGCGGCGGCCCGGAGTCCTGCGCGCGTGCCGGGACCGGCCCCCGGGCAGCATCCCGGCGTGCGTCGGCAGGCGCAGCGCCGTCGCCCCTTGATAACCACAAGAACAATTCGGCGGTGATCGCGGTACGACTGTGAGGGTCAGCAGCAGCCGGAGTTCGCGCCGACGGTGACCGGCTGGGCACGGTCGGCGGCCTCGCCGATGTTCTGGTCGGCTGCCTGCCCGCAGACGCAGGGAGCCTGCTGGTTCTCAGGGTTGGCGGACTTGCCGAGGACATCGGCATCAGCCTTGACGACGTAGACCTCCCAGGGCTCGGCGCCGGAGCCGTGGACCCAGACCTTGTCCTGCAGGGCGTAACAGCAGGAGGTGTCGTTCTCTTCGAAGGTGGCCAGTCCGGCGTCCTTCAATCGCTGGGTGGCCGCGGTGACGTGACTGGTGTCTTCGACCTCGACGCCGAGGTGGTCCAGGCGGGTGTCGTGGCCGGCCTCGCCTTCGATCAGGACCAGCTTGAGCGGGGGCTCGGCGATGGCGAAGTTGGCGTAGCCGGGGCGGCGTTTGGCCGGTTCGACGCCGAACAGTTTGGAGTAGAAGGCGATCGAGCCTTCCAGGTCGGCGACGCGCAAGGCGAGTTGGACTCGGGACATGGCGGTCTCCCATTCCGAACGTTGTTGTATCGATGGCTGTCGATATAGGCGAGGTTGTCACCTGATTAGATGCCTGTCAATATAGACGTATGTCGAAACAGGTGCTGCCGGTCCTCCAACCCGATCAGACGTGTTGCGCGCCGATGACCCGCGAACCCTTGGGCGAAGCGGACGCGGCCGAGCTGGCGCGGATGTTCAAAGCGCTGTCGGATCCCGTCCGGCTGCGGCTGCTGTCGCTGATCGCCTCCTACGAGGGTGGCGAGGCATGCGTGTGCGATCTGACCGGCCCGTTCGACGTGTCCCAGCCGACGATCTCCCACCATCTGAAGGTGCTGCGCGAGGCCGGACTGGTCGACTCCGAGCGGCGCGGGACCTGGGTGTACTACTGGGTGCAACCCGTTGCGCTGAACCGCTTGTCGGCCCTGCTGCAGGCCCCCGTCCCCGCGCGAGTCGGCGCGTGAGTCCTGCTGTTGTCCCGCTGGGTCGGCGGGTGGCCGCCGAGGCGATCGGCACCGCGGCACTGGTCACCGTGGTGGTCGGCTCCGGCATCCAGGCCACCCGGCTCACCCAGGACGGCGGGGTAGCGCTATTGGCCAACTCCCTGGCCACCGTCTTCGGCCTGGGCGTACTGATCGCCCTGCTTGGTCCGATCTCCGGCGCGCACTTCAACCCCGTGGTCTCGCTCGCCGCCTGGTGGAACGGACGCCGCGACGGCCAAGGCCTGACCACGTGGGAAACAGCCGCCTACGCCCTCGTCCAGATCAGCGGAGCGATCGGCGGCGCGGTGCTGGCCAACGCCATGTTCGCCCTGCCACTGGTGCGCTGGTCGATCCAGGAACGCTTCGCAGGCCATCTCTGGCTGGCCGAGGCGGTGGCGACCGCCGGACTGATCGTGCTGATCTTCGGCCTCGCCCGCACCGGCCGCGCCCACCTCGCCTCGATGGCGGTGGCGTCCTACATCGGGGCGGCCTACTGGTTCACCTCCTCCACCGGCTTCGCCAACCCAGCGGTGACCATCGGCCGGGCCTTCACCGACACCTACGCGGGCATCGCCCCGGCCTCGGTCGGACCGTTCATCGCCGCCCAGCTCTCGGGCGCCCTTGTCGGTCTGGGCCTGGTCACCATCGTGTTCGGCCTGCCCGCTCCCACCGCCGCACACGTCCCATCCCGCGATTCCCGTGATGAGGTCGCTCTCGCCTCTGCCGCCTTCGCTGAGCAAGGAGGTTCCCGCCCATGAGTACTGCCATCCCGTCGGTGCTGTTCGTCTGCGTTCACAATGCCGGCCGCTCCCAGATGGCCGCCGCGTTCCTCACTCACCTGACGCAAGGACGCGTTCACGTCCGCTCCGCCGGGTCCACCCCCGCCGATGAGGTGAACCTGGCCGTGGTGGAGGCGATGAAAGAGTCCGGTATCGACATCTCCGCCGAGATCCCCAAGGTGCTCACCACCGAGGCGGTCCGGTCCTCCGACGTGGTCATCACCATGGGCTGCGGGGATGCCTGCCCGATCTTCCCCGGCAAGCGCTACCTGGACTGGCAACTGGACGACCCCGCCGGCCACGGTCTCATCGCTGTCCGCCCAATTCGCGATGAGATCGAGACTCGTGTTCGCGCCCTGATCGCTGAACTCCTCCCCGCCCCTGGGCAGGGATGACCGCCACACCAGGCTTGAGGCCATGGGCTCCGAGCAGCCCGATTAGGTGCTGGTGCGCAATCCCAGCAACTGGGAGCAGACAGTCAGCATGATCGAAAATATTTCGGATTGCATCGAGGTTCGCGTCACTGCCGGCAGCCGGGATGAGACCGATCGGATTTGTTCGGCAGTGGTGGAGCACCGGCTGGCCGCGAGGGCGCAGATCGTCGCGCCGATCGAGTCCACCTACTGGTGGGCCGGGGAGGTCCAGCACTCCGGCGAGTGGCTGTTGCTGATGACGACGACCACTGAACGGTTCGAGGATCTGGCTCGGTGCGTGCGGGAGCTGCGCTCCTACGAGGTGCCGCAGATCATCGCTGTCGCACTTGTCGCCGGCACGGCTGACTACCTGGAGTGGATCAGGCGGGAGACGGCCCCGCGTTCCGGCGCGTAGTGGCGATGTCGCCGAGAAGCTCGCGAACGGTGTGGTCGCTGTGGGGACCACGGGCTCGTGTTCACCACTCGGCACGGCGGCCCGATCGAGCGCACCGAGGACTGGACGGTGCGGAAAACGATCCTCAAGCAATCCGGAGTCCGGGACGTCCGGGTGCACGGCCGCGACGCTCCTCATCGAGCAGCGTGTGAACATCCGCGTGGTCCAAGAGGTGCTCGGTCACACGAGGATGACCACGACCGAGCGATACACGCACACATCCACACCGCTCATGCGCGATGCCGGGGAACGGCCGGCCTCCGCGCTCTGGGGAAAATCCTGAGCGTCGCAACCAGCACTGCGACCACGACGCCTCTAGAGATCGGAAAAGGCCCTCTCCCAAGTTTCGGGAGAGGGCCTCTGTACTGCGGAGGCTCGGGAATCTGAACCCCGGATGGGCGGTAAACCCAAACCGCACTAGCAGCTCTGACCCTGCCCGTTCAGGACAGTCCCACCTGGACCAACGCCTCTCGATGGTCTTCCTGAGGAGTCGAGCGCCCCGCCGGAGTCATAGGAGATCCGCGAAGGACCCGTCAAAAGCCGTCGCCTTGTCCGGGCGCGTCGCCGAGGTCCACGCCCTCGGCGTCGACCTTGTCGCGCTCGGGCTTCTGGGGCGCGCAGCTGTTGCAGCCGCCGAACCGGGAGCTGTCCACGGGGTGGAAGGGGGTCTTCTTGATGCCCTTCAGCGCGTCGAGCATGGTGTCCTTCCAGATCCGCCCAGAGATGTCGGCTCCGAAGACCGTGGAGTAGCCCTGGCCGCCAATGGTCACCCCCCTTAGCGGGTGATCGATCGGGCCGCGGGGGTCGCCGAGGCTGACCGCGCCGGCGAGGTCGGGGGTGAACCCGGCGAACCAGGCAGTGTAGGAGTTGTCGGCGGTTCCGGTCTTGCCGGCCGCGGGGCGGCCGATGGGGCCGACCTCGCTCATGGTGCCCCGGGTGAAGACACCGGAGAGGATGTCCGTGGCGGCGTCGGCGACGCCCTCGTCGATGGCTTGGCGGCATTTGGGCTTGTAGGTGGTGGTCTTGCCCTCGCGGTCAGTGATCGAGGTGACGGCCATCGGTGCGCAGTACTTGCCCCGCGCCGCGATGGCTGCGTAGGCGGTGGCCACAGTGACCGGGTCCATCTCGTTGACGCCGAGCGTGAAGGTCTCGACCTCCTGCAGCGGCAGGCCGTCCGAACGCTTGATGCCCAGCGCCTTGGCCGTCGTGACCACGTCGCACAGGCCGACGCGCTGCTCCAGCATCATGAAGAACGTGTTGACCGACTGCTCGGTGCCGGTGCGCAGAGTCAGGAAACCGGCGTCGCCCTCGTCGTTGGTGATGGTGTGGATGGGATCTCCGCGAGTGCCGCCCTTGCAGTCCTTGAACGACGAGTACCCGGGCGCCCGGTAGCCGCCGGGGGCGTTGAACCCATCGTTGATCTTGTAGCCCTTATCCAGGGCGGTCAGCAGCGTGAACACCTTGAATGTCGAGCCGGCCTGGAAACCGGTGGCGCCGCCGTGAACCCTGTCGGCGACGAAGTTGAGAGAGGTCTCCTTCTTGCGCTTGTTGTCCCCGAACTTCCTGCTCGTCGCGAGCGCCCTGATCTCTCCGGTGCCCGGTTCGACCAGGGCCTGGGAGGCGACCGGGTAGTCGGTGGGGTACACCTTCGCCCTGATCGCCTTTTCCGCGGCCTTCTGCATCGCCGGGTTGATCGTCGTCTTGATGGTGAGGCCGGCGTTGTCGAGGTACTTCTCGCGGGCGTCCCGCGTCTTGCCGAACGCCTTGAAGGCCGGGTTTGTGAGGATGTCCTCGCGCACGTACATGCAGAAGAACGGGTAAGGGCTCGTGCCACACCCGCCCCTGAGCACCTTGGTGTCCTTGTAACCCAGCGGCTTGGCCTTGGCCTCGGCGGCCAGCGCGGGCGTGATCTTCTTCAGCTCCAGCATCCGGCCGATCACCACGTCGCGCCTGGCCAACAGTCGCTCCCTGGCCTTCTTGCCCGCACTGGGAGAGGTCGCATTGGGGTCCTGTACGGCCCCGGCCAGGGTCGCTGCCTGGGCGAGGTCGAGGTCGGAGGCCGAGACGCCGAAGAACTGCTTGGCTGCCGCCTCGATACCGTTGGCCCCGGCGCCGAAGTAGGCGATGTTGAGGTACTTCGCGAGGATCTCGTCCTTGGAGTACTTCTGCTCCATGCCCATCGCGTACCGCAGCTCGTTGAGCTTGCGCGCGTAGCTGGCCTCCAGCGCCTTGTCCTGCTCCACCTTGCTCTCGGCCTTGTTCAGCTGCACCTGCTTGACGTACTGCTGGGTGATGCTCGAACCGCCCTGGCTCACCCCGCCCGACGTGAGGTTCTTGGCCAGCGCGCGGATCGTGCCCTCGATGTCGATCGGCCCATGCTGGTAGAACCGGTAGTCCTCGATCGAGATGATCGCGTCCCGCATGACTTTGGAGACCTTGTCCAACGGCACGATCACACGGTACGTGTCGTAGAACTGCGCGATCTGCTTGCCATTCGCGTCGAGCACGGTCGACTTCTGGGCAAGCGGAGGTTCCTCCAGATCCTTGGCTTTAAGATCAAATTCATCGGTGAGGGCCACCACTCCGAGCCCGACGCCGCCGACCGCCGGCAGCCAGATGCCCGCCACCAGTACGCCCGCCGCGACAGCGATCACGAGGAGAAGAGCGATGCCTTTACCCGGTCCCGTCCGATTTAACCCCCGATTTGGCATGCGCCAAGATTATTACGAAAGCGCGGAATGCTTCGTACGGTCGTATGAGCAAATGTCCGCTTCCGGTCGCCGTCACCAGGGGTCGAAGACGTCCGCATCTGCCCCGCAGGTACCTCACCATCCAACCGAAGGCAGCCTTCCGCACGGTGGCATGGGACGGCGTGGCTACCCATCGGAGTTCCGGCGGGCCACGCCGGCGGCTGGAACAGGCACCTATCGCTTTGCCGCGCTGGGCCAAGCCGTACCTGTACGCCTTGGTTCTCCCCGTCGACAGACGTTTCGTCGCTCGAACGTTTCCCGACCCGCATGCTTCGCCTGAGTGGCCGGGGTGGCAGCGGCGGCGCTGAGCATTTCGAACTTCTGACCTCGGCTGACGTCCTAGGCTCAAACCAGTGACATCTTGCTTGCAAGGCGATCCAGATGGGTGCCTGGCCAAGGCCGATACCGGGCCCGACCTGCGCGTACGGCCCACGGTGATCCACCGGCGTCCGGCCTCGTCCGCGGTCGTTGTCACCCGGTTGGTCACCCAGAACTCGCGCTCTTCGCGCGCTCTCTCGGCTCGTCCGCCCAGACACGCTCAGCCCGTCCCCACCCAGCCAGGCCCTACCAGAGGAACTGACCCAACTGCAGGTAGTGCCGGTGTCACAACTTACGGCGGCGCGGCGGTTTCGCCGTAGAGAAAAAGAAAAGAGAAAGGACTGCAACCTTTCGTCCGATGAGTCGCGTTGGGAACGGGCGAGAGGAGATCACATTGGATCGTCACGACGGCTTCCGCGAGTTCGTGCTCGCCCGCCAGCAGGCGCTGATGCGGACCGCATACTTGCTGACGGGAGACGCCCACCTTGCCGAGGACCTGCTGCAAAGCGTCCTGATCAAGATCGTAGGGCAGTGGTCCAAACTGTCCAGAGACGGCAATCCCGAGGCGTACACGCGCAAGGCGCTGGTCAACCAGTACATCTCCTGGAAGCGCCGGCCACACCCCGAGTTACCGAGCGCCGACCCGCCCGAACGCGGTGCCTCCTACGACGGAGCCGCACTCGACCGAATCGTGCTGCGGCAGGCGCTGGCCAGATTGACGCCCAAGCAACGTGCCGTGATCGTGCTGCGCTTCTGGGAGGACCTCACCGAGGCGCAGACGGCCGAGGCGCTCGGCTGCTCGGTCGGCACCGTCAAGAGCCAGGCCCATCACGCACTGGCCCGCCTGCGCATGCTCGCGCCCGAGCTGGCGCACCTGCTGTCCGATTCCGAGATGAAGGAGGTGGCCCGATGACAAAACTGCGTGAGGCGCTGGACGGCATCGCCGACGAGGCCCCATTGGTGAGCCTGGCCGACCTGGCCATCGCCGGTCACCGACGCAGGCGACGCACCACCCTGACACTGGCTGCCATCGCAGCGGTCGTGGCGCTGGGAGTGGGGACCGCGTCCGTGACACTGCTGGGGCCGCGTGGCGACTACACGGCCACACCACAGCGCGTGGATACGGTGCCCGACCTGCCCGACGGCAAGATGGAGTCGCTCAGCTACGGGTACCAGACGCCCTGCGAGGCCGACTGCAACACCACCGAGTGGCGGGTGGTCACCCGCAGCGGCACGACCTACCGGGTGCCGCAGGCGCTCGTCAGAAACGCCAAGGGGTGGCGCGCACCCATCTCGATCAGCCGGGACGGGCGCATGCTCGCCTACTACAACCGTCAGGCCCAGGCGCACGTGGTCCGCGACCTGATAAGCGGCTCCGAGGTGACCTCCTCCGTCACGGTGAAGGAGGAACGGATCGGCGTGGGCTCCATGCTCGTGGTCTCCGACGATGGACGCTACGTGTTTTTCGACCCGCGCGGAGGAAGCAAGGAGCCCGGGCTGCTGATCGACATGCGCACCGGCAGAACAGTGTCGATACCGGGCAAGTTCGAGACGATCAGCATTAAGGACGGCGTCGCCGAGTTGGTCAGGTACCGCGAGACCGACCTGTGGCTGATGCCCGTCACCGGTGGAGGCGCGCCGGTGCGCTTCGACGGCGTGTTCGCCATGTTCAGCGAGCTCGCCCCGAACGGCCGCACAGTGGCCGCCTTCGAAGCACAGGACTTCAAGAAGCGCAAGCTCACTCTTCTCGACGCCAAGACCGGGCGGAGCTTGCGGAAGGTGGCCATCCGCGGCCTGCCGAAGGACAGCCTCATCTCCAATGTCTCCCTATGGCGGAGCGGATCCGAGGTCACACTCAGCTCCTGGGACAAGCTGGGAGGTAAGCACATCTACGCGGTAGACGTCAATACTGGTCAGGTCCGGCAACTGGCTCATTATCCCGGCGATTTTATGCGAATGATCTTCCCTGGAGACTCGAACAAAACATAGAGGTCGTGCGAAAAGTGCGTGGACGAAGATGTTGGTGGTGTAGTGACTCGGCGTGGAGTACGGGGCCGTCGATGACGAGGAAGCGTGCCGCCTATCCGACGTATCCGTCCGATACCGCGCGGGAAGTCCTTACCCCGTTGGTTCCAGCGGGGTAAGGCGGGTGGGCGTCCGGTCGAACACTCCCCTCGGGAGGTCGTCGACGCGCTGGCGTACTGGCTGCCGGCCGGGCGTGCCTGGCGGTTGCTGCCACACGACAAAAGGCCCTGCCTCAAGGACCGCACGAGTCATGCCGACAGGTGCCCGAAGCGCACGGGCGGGGGCACCGTCTTCCGGCAGCGCAAGGGCAAGAGCAAGCTCACTCTCCAATGCCCTCCCGAGTTGCTCGCGTTTCTCAAGCACACCGCAAGATCCAAGCCGCGGAACGCCTCAAAGCGGGGGAGCACTGGGAGGATCACGACCTCGTGTTCACCGCTCGGCACGGCGGCCCGATCGAGCGCACCGAGGACTGGACGGTGGGGAAAACGATCCTCAGGCAATCCGGAGTCCGGGACGTCCGGGTGCACGACGCTCGCCACACAGCCGCGACGCTCCTCATTCCGTACTGCGGAGGCTCGGGGACTTGAACCCCGGATGGGCGGTAAACCCAAACCGCACCAGCAGCTCGGGGCATGACCGTTCAGGACAGCCCCACCTGGACCAACGCCCCTCGGTGGTCTTCCTGGAACGAGCCGGTACGGCGGCGCGGGGCGCCGCCGCTTGATACCTATGAGAACAATTCGGCAATGCAACGGACTGTCTTTTGTCGTGTCCCGGGACATGCAGGACATGTGATCTAAGAGGTGGCGTGGAGGTTCGGAGTCGGCACGGGGCGAGATGTTTCCCGCAGCGTGAGACCTGAGGTCACAGCGCCCCGGGGGGGCCGGGTAGGACGATCTCGAAGAAGCCCTGCGCTCTATACGTGGCGAGCTTCCTGGCCTTGCCGGTCCTGACGTTCACCGCGTAGGCGGTCATGGTCCGGTACGGCGAGTCGATTATCGCGGGCTCGTCGTCTGGCACCTCGGACGCCGGCCTGCACCGCACGGACATGGTGAGAGCCGTGACCTCCTCGGCGCCGAGCCAGGTGCGCAGCGAGATCTGGGAGACATCAGAGGGCAGCCCGCTGATGACGGTCGTCTTCCGCTTCTTGCCGGTGAGCGTGTCCATCATGATGAGGTCGCCCTGACGGCATGGCTGCTCGGCGGTGCTGCGGTTCTCGATCACCGCGACGGTCTTCCCATCGGGGGCGAGCGGACTGAAGAAGTAGTGCACTGGCAGGATGACCGACGTGGAGTCGCCCTTTGAAGAGCTCGGCCACAGGTTCGAGATCGTCCGCAGCTGTGATCTGGGCGAGTATTCCGCGAGCGTGATGGTGGCACCGTCCCGTGACAGGCCGATGGGGACCCAACGGTTCGGCAACTCGCGGACGACCCCGTCGCGCATATCGATGAGCAGCGCGGGGTCCTTGAAATCCGGGACCTTGCTGAAGGCCACGAACCGCCCGTCGTCCGACAGCATCAGACGCGAGACGCTTCCCAACTGGGCCTTCGGCACCTTGCTCGCAGCCGTCGTCTTCTGGCCCGAGGCCAGGTCACGGACCTGGAAGGTGCCTTCCTCGGCGCTGTAGTAGGCAATCTTCCGGCCGTCCCGGCTAATTGCCAGCGGGCTGTCGCGCAGGCCGGTGCGGCCGGGGGCGAGGCTGGGCAGCGCCTCCGGCACGTGGTAGGTCTTGCCGCTCCGGGTGACCACCCGCCAGCCTCCGTCCCGGCAGCCCGACGGCGCCTTCCCGCTGTCCGGCTTGCAGAAGGTCTTGTACGCGTGGCTCAGCGGCCCCACCCCTCGCGCCGGCAGGTCGCTTTGGGAAGCGGCCTCCTGCGGCCTGTCCGGCAGCAGTCTGATGGTGACCGTTGTACCAAGAGCGACGACCACGACCGTGGCCGCCGCGAGGAGTGAGATCACGGTACGCCGCCTGCGGTCATGCGTTGCGATCGTGCGTTCGGCCAGGTCCACCTGTGGAGAGTCGTCGGCCAGGTCGACGAGCACGTTCCGTAGCCAGGTCATCGGTAGGCCTCCTCGGTTTCCAGGTCGACGAGCTTCGGCGCCAGCTCGGGCGCCAGTTCGCGTAAGCGGGCCAGCGCGTAGTGGGCCTGACTCTTCACCGTCCCGATCGAGCAGTTCAGCAGCTCGGCCGTCTCACGTTCGGTCCTGTCCTCGTAGTAGCGCAGTACGATCACCGCTCGCTGCCGGGGCGGCAGCCGCATGAGAGCCTGGCGCATGACGAGCCGCACGATGGTGGAGTCCTCGCCCGAGTACGGCCGGTCGGGCGGGTCGGCGGTCGGGAGCTCGGTACTGACCCGGCGGCGCCGCCACGAGATGCACTGATTCAGCAGCGCCTTACGCGCGTACGCCTCGGGGCACTCGACGTGCGACAGCCTGGACCAGCGTCTGAGCACCTTGAGCAGGACGCTCTGCAGCAGGTCCTCGGCCTGGTGGGCGTCTCCCGTGAGCAGGTAGGCGGTGCGCATCAGCGCCTGCTGATGGCCGGCGACGAACCCGCGGAAGCTGTCATTGCGGTCCAAGGGGGACTCCTCTCAACCGTTACTGACGCCGGTGACATGTCAAAAGGTTCGGTCCCGCCCGGCTAGAACTTCGGGTCGCGTTCGAGCACGCCATCGTGGTCAACGTGGAATACGACCCCGACAGCGGGGAACCCGTCCGGTCAGAACTTGCCAGTCCGCTCTACCGACACCAGGACGACTGACATGCGGCTCACCCTCGCCACCGAACCCGCCTATCCCGACCGGCCCAACGAAGACTTCATCGGCGCCACCCCCGATGCCGTCGTTCTCCTGGACGGCGCCGGCACCCCCGCGGATCTGGAATCGGGCTGCTCACACGGCATCGCCTGGTATTCACACACCCTCGGCTCGACCCTCCTGGCCGCAGTGACCCAAAGCGCCGACCCCTTGACCACAATCCTCGCCGCGGGGATCAAAGCGACAGCCTCGATGCACGACTTCTGCTGCGATCTGTCCCATCCCGGCTCCCCCTCGGCCACCGTGGTCATGCTCCGCCGCAGCGCCGACACCCTGGACTGGCTCGTGCTGGCCGACTCCGTACTCGTCCTCGACCTCCTCGACGCCGACCCCATGGTCATCTGCGACCAGAGGCAAGCCCTGACCGACAACCGCCACCGAGGACCGACGAACACCACTACCGGGGGAAGCCCGGAACACCTCCAAGCCCTGAGCCACTACATGGAGACCACGCGCACACACCGCAACGTCAACGGGGAATTCTGGGTAGCCTCCGTCGACCCCCTCGCCGCGGACCAGGCGCTGACCGGAACGGTGCCGACCGACCGGGTACGCGCCACCGCGATCCTGAGCGACGGAGCATCCCGACTCGTCGACCGATTCGGCCTGGCCACCTGGAGACAAGCCCTCGACCTCCTCAACGACTCCGGCCCCGAAGAGTTGACTCGGCACCCGCGCAGCCTCTTCGCTACCTTGGCCCTGCTGCAACCAGAGTTCCCACCCTCATCTCCACCGGCGACATCGATCGCCGCCTTCAACCTGGGCAACACGACCGCGGCCTGGCTAGGCCGTCCGAACTGTCACAGCACGCCAGCCGAAAGTGGCAGTGCCGGCCAGGAGCACTACCCCGGACAGCACACCGCTGACGAACGGTACCCAGGCGACGGCAGCCGTCGACGCCAGCACGAGACCGGCGGCGCCGAGCAGGGTGAGAACCCCACCGGGTACGGCGATGCCCCAGTCCTTCCAGACCGGCGCCAACGTGATGAAGTGCACACCGACCACGAACGCCACCCAGGCCACGTTGGTCTGCTCAGGACGTCCCAGGGCGGCGAGCACCCGGATTCCGCCGAAGAGCAGGATCGCCTCGGCGACGACGACAACCAGGTAGCCACGGCCGAACATGTTCCGCTGCGGACCCGTGGTGGACTGCTCCTTCCGGGCTGCGGCGAACCACATGGCGATAACACTCGCCGCCCCTAAACAGGCGGCCACCCGCAGGAAATTCACGGTCACGGCGTTCAACGGGCTCTGCGCGTTGACGACGACGAAGACCGCGCCGAAGATCGCACCAACCAGTAATCCAGTCATTCGTTGCATGACCTCATTGAAGTCCGCGCCGGACTCCGTCTGCATGGGAGCTAGAGCTAGGACGAGGTCGGCCTGGCACTACCTCGCCGCGCCGCGCAAATAGGCGAGCACCGCCAGCACCCGCCGGTTGTCGTCCTGAGTCGCGGGCAGCTCGAGCTTGACGAACACGCTGGCCACGTGCTTACCGACGGCCGCCTCCGTGATCGACAGCGCTCGGGCGATAGCGCTGTTGGAGCGCCCTTCGGCGATCAGACCGAGCACCTCGCGCTCGCGCGGGGTCAGCCGGTGCGTCGGCTCAGTAACCTCCCTGGCCCTGGCCCAGGTCTGCTCGAACAGGTCGATGAGGGTGGTGATCAGACTCTGCTGCCTGATCACCAGGGCGCCCGGTGAGTAGGCGACAGGAGTGATCCGGACGAACGCCACCGCGCGATCGAAGACGAGCAGCTGCTGGATCGGCTCGTCGACGACCCGGTGTAAGTTACCGACGGCATGCAGCTCCCTGACCCGGGCCGCCTTACGAGGGTCGTCTAACACGCTCGCGTGAACGATCGTGCGCATCGCCATGCCGCGCCGCAGGGCGTCGAGCACACTGCGCCTGCTCTTCTGCTCCTGGCGGCCCTTTTCCGGCGAGCCCACCGGATGCATGGCGCGCAACTCGCCCGCCGAGTGGGTAGCCTGCGCGATCTGCTGCCGGACGAGCTCGCTGTCCTCCAGCCGCTCGACGTCGACAGGGATTCCGCGTAGCTCACCGACCACCTCTTCCAGTCGATGGGCGAGCTGGGCCAACGACACGCTCTCGTCCACACGTCTCCTTCGCCGACCGCGCCACCCCTCACACCTTACGCAGACCCGACTGGCAGATTCTGACCGGTGCGATTCGCTGACTCATCCCCTCTATCGTCGACCCGTCCTCAGGGGAAGCAGGCCACGAGCCGGAGCGCCAGGTGAAGCGCCCTACTGGACGAACGGCTTTGCACCCTGGCTCGGGTCTGCTCGACTTGTTCCGGATCGATGGCAGACGGGATGATCAGACTCACCTCAGCCAACTACAGCTCTCCGGTTTTGCGATCGTGATCATCCCGGAGTCGAGGCCCCCGCCGGAGGCCCAGGTTGAGTAGCAGGATCCTCGTCCGGTACGTGCCGTTCAACCTGAGGCATCTCTGCTGAGCGCCTAGTTGTTGCCAGAGGTCACACGCCTGACTGATGTCTGCGGAGTCATGACGTGCGGCGTGCTACTCAGGGTCAGTCGATGTCAACTTGGGCCGCCCCGGTGAAGTTGGAGGCTAGATCGCTTGGTTCTCGATCGCCAGGCCGCCGTCGGCGGTTGATCGGTGGAACGTCTCCTCGTACTCGGCCGGAGGAACGTTCCCGCAGTAAGAATGTAGCCTTTCAGAATTATACCAGGCAACCCATTCCATGGTGGAAATCGTCACATCCATGACGCCTTTCCAGCCGCCATGGAACTCGATTAGCTCCTTCTTGTAGAGACTGTTGAGCGACTCCGCAGCGGCATTGTCATACGAATCGCCTTTGCTGCCCACAGAACGAGCCGCACCGACCTGGTCGAGCCGTTCGGCGTAGCGGATAGAAGTATATTGAACGCCTCTATCGGAATGGTGAACAAGGTCATCGATGACGCCTCCACGCGCCCAGATCGCCATTTCCAGGGCGTCGAGTGCCAGATCGGTGCCCAGGTGGTCGGCGACCTGCCAGCCGACGATCCGACGGGAGTACAGGTCCTGGACGAACGCGGTGTACACCCAGCCGGAGGCGGTGGCGACATAGGTGATGTCCGCGACCCATCGCAGGTCCGGCCGGCCCGCGGTGAAGTTGCGTTCCAGCAGGTCACCGGGTCGATCGGCGCCGGGGACGGTGGTCCGGGGCCGTTTGCGCGACCAGGTCGCCCCGCACAGGCCCAGCTCGCGCATCAGCCGCTCGACCGTGCACCGGGCGACCGTGACGCCCTGGCGGTTGAGCTGGCCCCACACCTTCCGCGCCCCATATAGGCCACGTCCCGGGCCGTTCCACACTTTCAGGATCTCCTTTTTCACCTCTTCGTCCCGGACCGCACGAGCCGACGGATTCGACTCCCGTTTCTTCGCCGCCCAGTACGTGGACGGCGCGAACTCCAGCACGGCACAGATCGGCTCCACACCGAACCGTTCGCGATGGGTATCGATGAACTCGACTAGCGCGGCAGTCTGGGATCGAGTTCCCGGGCGAAATACGCCGAGGCGGCCTTCAGGATCTCGTTCGCCCGCCGCAACTCGCGATTCTCACGCTCGAGTTCGGTGATCCGCTGGGCGTCAGAAGTCGATGTCCCCGGGCGCTTCCCGCCATCGACCTCGGCCTGGCGCACCCAGGTCCGTAGCGCCTCGCGGTGCACCCCGAGCTGGTCTGCGACCCGGGCCAGCACGCCCGCCCCCTCACCGGCCGCACGCAGCTCGAAAACCATACGGACAGCGCGTTCCCGCAGCTCAGGGGCATACTTCCTCGGTGGTGCCATAACTCCTCACCCTTCCAGGTATCGGAGCCTCCAACTAACTCGGGGTGGCCCAACTCGTCGTCTACGACCCGGGCATGCAAATGCATGTCATGCCATCCGTCCTCATGGCGAAGCGCGCTACGCAAGGAGCCTTCCAGCGGAAAACCAAGCTTGTCCGCCACTCGACACGAGGCGGGATTAGCGATCGAATGCTTCAGTTCCAGGCGATGAAATCCCGCTTCGAAAGCCCACCGCACTACCTGTGCACCGGCGCGAGTGGCAACGCCCTGGCCGCGGGCGGTCGGCAGGCTCCAGTAGGTGATCTGCGCGGCGCCTTCGAAGAGGTTGACGGTGGACAGCGTGACGCGTCCGACCACTTCGGTGGCACGGGTGACGGCCCAGCAGGCATCCTTTTCGGCGTGCCAGCGGTCAGGCCATTGACCGATCCAGGCCAGTGCTTCCTCCCGCGAGGTCATGGTCTGCCGGTGCCAGCGCTGGATGGCAGGGTCAGTGAACGCCTGGAGCACGGCGGGGACATCATCGGGAAGCCATGGCCTCAAGGTCAGTTCGTCGGCATGGAGAATCGGTTGGGGGTTCTTGCTGAGGTGGCCAGCCAGGATGACCGGTGAGATGGAGAGGGGCACCGTCCCATGGTGTCGCAAGGCCAAAGAAGGCTCCACTGCCGGCAACTCACCACTCGGCACGGCGGCCCGATCGAGCGCACCGAGGACTGGACGGTGCGGAAAACGATCCTCAAGCGATCCGGAGTCCGGGACGTCCGGGTGCACGGCCGCGACGCTCCTCATCGAGCAGCGTGTGAACATCCGCGTGGTCCAAGAGGTGCTCGGTCACACGAGGGTGACCACGACCGAGAGATACACGCACACATCCACACCGCTCATGCGCGATGCCGGGGAACGGCCGGCCTCCGCGCTCTGGGGAAAATCCTGAGCGTCGCAACCAGCACTGCGACCACGACGCCTCTAGAGATCGGAAAAGGCCCTCTCCCGAGTTTCGGGAGAGGGCCTTTGTACTGCGGAGGCTCGGGGATCTGAACCCCGGATGGGCGGTAAACCCAAACCGCATTAGCAGCTCTGACCCTGCCCGTTCAGATCGGTTCCACCTGGACCAACGGGCGCGGCCGGTCTCTCCGGAACGGAGTTGAACGGGGCTGGATTGCAACTACAACTGCAACTAGGGCCTGTGTGATGTTGTGATCAATCTTCGGGTTCCGCTCCCGTCCCGGGGCGGGATCCGGTAGAACACTGGGCGTGACGCGTAGGCAACTCACCGACGAGCAGTGGAAATTCATCAAGCACTATCTGCCGATCGGCCGCTTCGGCCCATACCCCGAGAGGCTGCGCGACCAGTTCGAAGGGGTGATCTGGCGGTTCCGGTCCGGTGCCCAGTGGCGGGAGATGCCTCCCGAATTCGGTCCCTGGCCGACTGTCTACGGCCGCTTCCGAATCTGGCGAGACGCCGACGTCTTCACCGCCCTGCTGGAAGGCCTGATCGCCGAGGCCGCCCGCCAGGAAGAGACGGACTTGTCCCTGGTCAGCGTGGACTCCACGATAGCCCGCGCCCACCACGACGCCGCCGGGATGCACATCGACAAGGAGGTCCTGGACGCCCTGGAGGAAGCCGCGCGAGAGCAAGAGCAGGCCCGGGAAAAGGGGGCGGACAGGAGGAGGGAAACGACCCCGAGCGGGAAGAGCGACGACGCATTCGGCGCCGGCGCAAACTTCGGTTGAAAGCTGCCCTGCTCGGACGATCGAGGGGCGGACAGACCAGCAAGGTCCACCTCGCCGCTGACCGGAAGTGTCGCCCGCTGTCGATCGTCTTGACCGCGGGACAGGCCGCCGACAGCCCGCAGTTCATTGCCGTGCTCAAGAAGGTGCGGGTCCGCCTGCCCGTCGGTCGTCCCCGTACCCGGCCCGATGCGGTCGCCGGCGATAAGGCCTACTCCTCTCGCGCCAATCGCGCCTACCTGCGCAGACGCGGCATCAAGGCGGTCATCCCGGAGAAGAAGGACCAGGCCGCCAACCGAAAGAAGAAGGGCGGCAGGGGCGGGCGGCCCGTCAGCCACGACGCTGATCTTTATAAGGAGCGGAACACTGTCGAGCGCCTGATCAACAAGCTGAAGGCCTGGCGGGGTATTGCCACCCGTTATGACAAGACGCCCGGGAGTTATCTCGCCGGCCTTCACCTCCGCGCTGCGATGATCTGGATCGACGACCTCCTGCCGACGACCGATTGATCACAACATCACACAGGCCCTAGGAACTCGTCGTCACGGGTGGCGGGATCTCGATGATGCGTACCGCTTCCGCGGTCGATCGTGCTTCGTGCGGACGCATACACCTCATCCGGTCTGATCTTCCCGCCTGCCAATCCTGAGTGGAGATCAGCGGCCATCATGCGATCGTGAGAGTGGTGATCCACTGGATCAGATCCAGAAGTCGGCTTCTCGGCATGCGATCATGAACACCATGATGGCGATCAGAAAGGGCTATGCCGCGTAGACGCCCTTCTGCGGTCCGCGCAAGAGGATCGGTGTGCGAAACCCACAGAGCCTCGATCCATCATGTCCCCGGCCTCGGTCGCCGGGCCATGGCCGCGGTGATCACACTGGAACACACCCGCATGCGGCCGGGTGAGGTGGTCGCGGCATTGCCGGCTTGGACGCGGGCAGTCGTCCCCGGCACCGTCGACCGGATCGCACCTACCTGCATGTGCCCCAAGTGCTGCGGAGATGGACCACGCCCGCGGCTGGAACAGGCGATCATCGCTTTGCCGCGCTGGGCCAAGCCGTACCTGTACGCCTTGGCTCTCCCCATCGACAGACGTTTCGTCGCTCGAACGTTGCCAGACCCGCATTCTTCGCCTGAGTGGCCATGGTGGCAGCGACGACGCTGAGCATTTCGAACTTCTGACATCTTGCTTGCAAACACGTAAGCCGATCTTGGTTAGCTTGCGCTTCCGCCGCTCAGATGCCTGATCGTGTTCCCCGTGAGTCCCCGCTGTTCCCCTCGATCACCGCCTCATGGGCACAACCGACAGACTCACCACATGATCGAATTCGACGGCCCTTTATCGCGTCAGCGTGGTTTATAGTCCTTAACGCGTGAGTTAAAGGTCGAAGGCGGGTTCGTGGAGCTTCGGGACATCGAGATCTTCCTGGTTTTGGCCGAGGAACTGCACTTCAGCCGTACCGCCGAGCGCCTGCACGTGTCGGCGGCCCGGGTCAGCCAGGCAATCAAGAAGCAGGAACGCGCGATCGGCGGCGATCTGTTCGTGCGCGACACCCGTAACGTCCGGTTGACCCCGCTCGGCGAGCGCCTGCACCGCGACCTCAGGGCCGGGTATCAGCTGATCGAGGACGGCATCCAGGGCGCCAAGGCGGGGGCCCGTGACGCGGAGGCCGGCCTCACGGTCGGTGTCATAGGTCCGCAGGCCCACGACCTCATTCCGGTGACCACCGCGTTCAGGGCGCGCCATGCCGAATGCGGGCTGACGTTTCGCGAGGTGGGCTTCATCGAACCGCTGGCACCGTTGCGGGCCGGCGAGGTCGACCTGCAGACCTACTGGTTCCATTCAGACGACGAGGGTCTGCGGGAAATGATCGCAAGTGAGCCGGACCTGACCTTCGGCCCGGTCGTGATCACCGAGCCGAAGGTGCTGATGACCGCGGCTGCACATCCGCTCGCGCAGCGCGTCTCCGTGTCGATGGAGGATCTCGGCGACTATGCGCTGGTGGGTTTCGAGGGTCTCGATTCGGTTCCCGACTATTGGGTGCGGATCCACTCTCCGTCCCACACGCCTGGCGGCCGTCCCATCCCGCGCGGTCACACGTTCGGCAACTGGGAGGAGACCATGGCGACGGTCGCCGCCAGCCGAAGCGTGTGCCTGGTCTCCGCTGAAGCTATCCGCTACTACCCGCGCCGCCCCGGCATCAGCTTCGTGCCGCTTCACGATGCGCCACGCGGCCGGTGGGGCCTGATCTGGCGCACTGACCGTGAGACCCCGATGGCCCGCGCCTACGTCCAGGTGGCCCAGGACATCGGCCCCCGCCACTTCGACCTGAACTGACACATCACCCCTTTGTGAACCCCAGCGTTAAGAGACGTTGCGGGATTCGCCGTTTTTCTCCGCGCGCCAATTCGCGATATTTAAAACGCGGTCGTATCAGCACCATGTCGGTGCTGTCAGCGGCCGCGTCAGCACGGCAACGACCCAGGGTCAGAGCGGTCGGCGATGGTGGATGCCAAGAACGGTTCAGCGATTGCGGCCTCAAGGCTGGGCGCGATCCCCCCGGGTGCCCCGACCTGAGCAATCCAGATACCCGGGCACCACCAGGACCGCATTTCACCATCCGCCCGTTCACGTGACCTTCAGAACAGATTCAAAGGAGCACACCACCGTGTCCGTCGCCCTTACCGACCAGGACAAGCTCACCCTGCGGACCGCCGCGTACGGCGCCGTCACGCTGATGGCCGCCGCCGATGCCGCCGGCAAGCCCCACAAGGCCGCCACCGACGGCTCCATCGCCCTGGCCTCCGCCACCGGGCTGGTCGGGCACGTGCTCGCCGAGTATCCCAAGGACATGAAGCTGGACGGCAAGTCCGTGGCCGCGATCGCCGACCGGGTGCTGCCGGACCTGACGGCGGCCATGAGCCTGCTCAAGGGGCAGGATCCGGCCGAGGCCGACAACTTCCGCCGCACCGTCATCGTCGCCGTCGAAGCAGCCGCCCGCACCCACCAGGGCCGGCCCGGCCCCACCGTGGCGGACATGACCCGAAAGATCACCGAGGCCCTCGACGCCGCTTGACGGAAGGTCGGTCTGCGCAGCCACCGCTTGTCAAGGGGTCCTCTCCGGCCCCCGTGACACGGGGGGCATGGCTGGTCAGGAAAGGGCCGAGCCCCGCCGGGGCGGCCAAGTCGGCTCGCTCACCCTGGCCGGGCTGGTCGACCCGGCTCATCACCGCCGATGAGGACGTCGAGCCGCTCATCATGCCCGGGGCCGAGCACCGATTCATCGGCTGTCCGCACTACGCGGCCACGGGGTCATGCCCGGCTGGCTACTACGTCAGGACGGCGACGGCCCAGTATCAGAGCGGTTGGCGATGGTGGATGCCAAGAACAGTTCAGCGATTGCGCCCTCGGGGCTGCGAACCGGGCCACGCCGAGCTCACCGCCGACCCCCGTGCCACTCATCGAAGTCATGAGCGCCAGGCCGGGACGGGTCTCGCAAGATCGAACACTATAAGCAAGGAGATTCATGATGGGAACTGGCAATAGCGGCTTCTCCGAGGCGGGGCTGCGCAGACTGCGCGACGTGCTGGAGCGGCATGTCGAGTCCAAGAAGATCCCCGGACTGGTCGCCCTGGTCGGCCGGGGCGACCAGACGCATGTCGAGGCGCTCGGGACGATGCGCCATGACGGTGGCGCACCGATGAGCCGCGACACCATCTTCCGGATGGCCTCGACGACCAAGCCGGTCGCGGCGGCGGCGACGATGGTCCTGCTGGATGAGTGCCGGCTGCGGCTGGACGACCCGGTGGATCGGTGGCTGCCCGAACTCGCCGACCGCCAGGTGCTCAAGCGGCCCGACAGTCCGCTGGACGACACCGTGCCGGCCCGGCGGCCGATCACCGTGCGAGACCTGCTCACCTCCACGTTCGGGCTCGGGCTGGACACGACGGCGATGGGTTCGCCGATGATGAGCGCGCTCTTCGCGCAGGGGGTCTACGGCCAGGAGGACGGATGGCTGTTGCCGGGGTCGGGGCCGGATGAGTGGATGCGCCGCCTGGGCACGCTCCCGCTGATGTACCAGCCCGGAGAGCGCTGGCTGTACAACCTCGGCGACGACGTGCTCGGCGTGCTGGTGGCCAGGGTCACCGGCCAGTCGTTCGAGGCGTTCCTGCGCGAGCGCGTCTTCGGTCCGCTGGGCATGAAGGACACCGGTTTCCACGTGCCCGCCGACAAGATCGACCGGTTTCCGCCCCTGTACGCCCCCGATCCGCAGACCGGAGAGTTCAACGTGGCGGACGAGGTCGAAGGGGGACACCACAGCACGCCTCCGGCCTTCCAGTCAGGCGGCGGCGGACTGGACTCGACCGTCGACGACTACCACGCCTACTTCCGGATGCTGCTCAATGGCGGAATGCACGGGACCCAGCGGATCCTGTCCCGGGCCGCCGTCGAGCTGATGACCACCAACCGCCTCACGCCCGAGCAGCAGGCCGCCCGGGAGGCCTGGGCCCGCAGTGTCGTCCATCTGTCATACGGCCAGGGCCAGCACGGCGGCTGGGGCTTCGGGATGGCGGTGCGCACCTACCGCGGTGACTACGCGCCCGTCGGCCAGTTCGGCTGGGACGGCGGAAGCGGCACCTCGACCTATGCCGACCCGGTCAACGGGCTCACCGGAATCCTGATCACCCAGGTCGGGATGTCCACCCCGGATTCGGCGCGGGTCATCCACGATTTCTGGACCACGCTCTACCAGGCGATCGACGACTGACACCAAACCCACTTTCGGCCACCGTTGACAGGGGTGACGCGTCTGCGGGTGATCATCTGGACGTGCTGTTGCCGGGCCACGCTGTATGAGCTGTGCCAGACCGGCGGACAGGCTTTCATCCGCCGCACGCTCCAGCTCGACGGCGACCGGCAGGTTCACGAGACCTATCGCCGGCTGATCCGGCAGGCAGAGGAGGTGTGGAGGGCGTTGCTCTCCGGCGAGGCCCGATAGGGGTGACGCCACGGCAGGCCTCTGCCGCCCGTGTCGCGGGTGAGGGCCTCATCGCAACTCGAACTGCAACCATGACGCCCTTGAAGATCAAAAAGGCCCTCTCCCAAGTTTCGGGAGAGGGCCTCTGACCTGCGGAGGCTCGGGGATTTGAACCCCGGATGGGCGGTAAACCCAAACCGCATTAGCAGCTCGGGGCGTGACCGTTCAGGACAGTCCCACGTGGACCAACGCCCCTCGGCGGGCCTCCTGGAACGAGCTGGTACGGCAGTGAACTGCAACCCAAACTGCAACCCTCTACGGTCTCTGACTGCCCTGGATCAAAGTCTGTGAAGTAGTGACGCAATGTGACCCGTGACAAGCGGGACGACGGTTTCCCTTCCCGCGACCCGACAGGCTACAGCCGAAATGACGGAAGGGGGCTTTGCCCGATCAAAGCCGGGCAAGCGATGCGCCTACGCTCTAGACAGGAGCCTATGAAACGTGAAGCCCTTGGACGATCGCGTCGAGCGCACCCTTTGCAGACTCGGACGTGGTGACCCTGAGCACCAACCCGTGATCTGCCACCCACATCATGTCTGTGCGGTCCTCGGAGACCACTGGATCGGTGGCCTTCCTAGGCTCTACGGGTTGCTGCATGACATTCAGCGCAAGAATGTCCAGAGCATCACTGATCTTCTGCTGTGGGCGGTAGACGGACACCTGGACCATCCGACCGCCTTCGCTGTCTCGCCAGCGAAGCGCCTTCCCGTGCAGGTCCGCGGCCGTCGCGGGCACGGCTTTCGGCTGGCCGAGGCCATCAGGCAGGTAACGTACTTCAACCCCATCGACCTTGGGAGCAGGAGTGCCCGCAACAGGGGTGCTAGCGGCGGTTTGAGCAGGCTGTGAGTCAACGGCACAGGCGGAGCCTGCCGCCGCCGCAGCGAGTACGACCGCGATCGCGAAGATCGCCTTGGCCCGGGCCACGCTCCGCTGAGGCGCTATCGAAATGGTTTCCTCGGCCAGTGCCCGGGGCTCAAACTGCGACAAACCGTCCTCCTCGTTACAACGGGGGCCAACAGTAACGCAGACGCGCGGATACATGGATGCGGATTCGAATTCCTTCAGGGACACAAACGGCAGTGGTGTAGCCGGCGACGGCACTGAAGGTAGCGATTTCAAGAGCGCTATGTTCCGAACGGCGACAGAGCCTCTGACCAGGGCAGGAGTCTCTTCCCGCCCCTCATCCTCAGAAGATCATCCCGCGCATATTCCGCAAGCTCGCCTTTTGATCCGTAGATCCCCAAACGATGTCCAGGATCGTTCAGAACAGTTCGCCGTGCAGGTCGTCGACGATTCGGCTGTTCACATCAGTCCAACTCGGTTCATGATCGTCCGCTCGGTTGGCTCCCAAGGTGGCTCCCGGAAGACCTCCAGACCGCCTGCTTGCAAGTCGACCCGATCGTGAGCCGCTATGGCCCCGACCCGTGCGGCGAACACCCGTGACTAACTGTCATTGGCCACGCGATGCACCGCTCCTCAATGGCACGACGACCACGCTTCCGACCGCCCTCTAACCTGGTCAGCGGGGATCGGCTGAGTTCCGGTCCTCGCTTCGGCCGGTGTGACCTCCAACTCTTGATGTGGTTGGTGCAACCGGTACTTGCCTGGTGAACTTGGCAGATGATCGGGAAGACACGGTGGGAGCGGCAGCTCCATCAGAGGATTTCCGCTTCGGCGGTGGCGGTGGCGGAAGATCGCGTCGTCGTCCATGAGCGCCATACTCGGCTTGTCTGCCTGGATCGCTACGACGGCTCGGTCCGTTGGGACGTTCCGATAGGAACCTGGCCGCGTGCCGTCGTTGTCGCCGGCGATCGCTGCCTGGTTCTGGCGCAGGACACCGATCAATTGTCCTGCCTCGATCTCACGACAGGGGCTGCGCTGTGGCGTGCCGGGTTGCCGCAATACTCGGGGCATGTCGTGGCTACCGCGGAGACGGTCATCGTCGGTGGCTGGCGCGGTTACACACCCATGGCAGCTTTCAACCTGAAGAACGGACGGCCTCTGTGGCGGGCACAGCAGCCCACGGCCACGGTGCTCCCGGGCCTTGGCCCCAAAATGTGGACACCAGCTGTCATGCGGCGAGCAGGACCCTATCGGACCGCTGCTCGTAGGTGATCGGGCTGAGGTAGTTCAGGCTGGAGTGCCTCCTTCGGGTGTTGTAGCGAGTGATCCACTTGAAGACCTCCAGGCGAGCCTGGCGGGCCGAGGACCAGCGTTTGGCGCCCTGCAGCGTCTCGCGTTTGAGAGTGGCGTTGAACGCCTCGGCGGCAGCGTTGTCCGCGCTTGTCCCGACGGCGCCCATCGACTGGCGAACACCGAACTCCTTGCACACGGCGGCGAAGTCGGCGGAGGTGTATTGCGCCCCGTGATCGGAGTGAAAGACCGCCCCGGCCAGGTCACCACCCCGCGTGGCGGCGGCTGCCCGCAGCGCGTCGGTCACCAGCTCGGTGCGCATGTGATCGGCGATCGACCAACCAGCCAGGCGACGTGAATGCAGGTCCAGCACCGTCGCGAGATACAAGAACTGTCCCTCACCGACGGGCAGATAGGTGATGTCGCCCACGTACCGCTGGTTCGGCGCGGCCGCGGTGAAGTCCCGCTTGATCAGGTCGGGCATCTTCTGATGGGAGGGCTCGGGCACCGTGGTGCGGACCCTCTTACGCAGATGCAGCCCGACGATGCCGAAGACCCGCATGATCCGCGCCACCCGCTTGTGATTGACCCGCCGGCCCGCATCGCGCAGCTCGGCAGTCACCCGCGGGCTGCCGTAGGTGCCATCGAAGTCGGCGTGGATCTGCCTGATCTCCGCCGCGAGCGCAGCGTCGGCCGCCGTCCGCACCGCCCTCGCCGGTGTGGCGGCCACCCACCGATAGAACCCCGACCGGGAGACCTCCAGCACTCGGCACAGTCGCTTCACCCCGAAGGCGTCACGGTGATCGGCAACGAACTGGAAGCGACTCACCAGTTCGTCTCCCCGGCGAAATACTTGGCCGCCCGCCGCAAAATCTCGCGCTCCAGCTCCAGTTCCCGGATCCGGGCCCGCAACTGCTTGTTCTCCTCTTCCAGCACGTTGCCGGAGGTTACCAATCCCGTCGGCGGCCTCTTCACCGAGCCCGTCTTCGGAGCAGTGCCGGCAGACCGCGCCTGGTGCACCCACAGGCGCAACGTCTCACGGTTGACGCCCAGGTCCTTGGCCACCGACGCGTACGTCCGCGACGGGTCCGACAGATACAACGCGACGGCGTCTGTCTTGAACTCAACTGAGTAGGCCTTCATGGCCACGAGGAACTCCTTGGTCTCCAGATCTCTATGATCTGGCACTCAAGATGTCCACACCTCGGGGTGAAGGCCCCCCTTTGCCCTGGGACGGCGGTGTGCTGTCGGGGAGCGGTTCGGAAGCGTGGCTGATCGATCCACATGATGGCAGGGAACTGGGCCGCTGGCGGTTGCCGGAGCCATTGGCGGACACCGACCATCGGCCGGCGTTCACCCTGGTCAACCCTGACCGCTGCCTGATGCCGTGCGGCCCACGGTCCGTTGTGGCCATTCGACTGTCATCGGGTCTCGTCGATCAGTTCTTCCGTCACGATGCCGACCTCTCGGCTTCGGCTGCCGAGTTCACCGGTGGCGTGGTGTGGTTGCGAGAGCGGCGGGCCGGTTATCTCGCCGTCGACCCCGACGCCGGATCGAAATTGTGGAACGTAGATGTCAGGCAGCCACTCGTCAACGGGGTGGTTCGAGACAGCGAGGGATTCGTGGTGGTCAGCGAGGGCGGCGTGTTCTTTCGCCTGCGGTCTGATGGACATGTTTTGGAACGGTGCTCGTCGGTTGCCAGGGTTGCCGCACTGCGAGACCTTGGAGCAGGGGAGATAATCATGGCGACCAAGGGAACTCTGAGGGTGATCACCGTCAACCCGCGCAAGGAATGACGTATCCCCTTGCGTCCCTTTCATTGGGTACGCCATGACACGGCGACGCACTGCCGACGGTTTTACAGGCCATGCCCGTTCCCGGTGCGGCACGGCTTCTGACCTGCTGTCTTATATCTCCGCGCCACTCTCGACACCATGATCATTGCACGCATATTGCACGTCATGGCAGGTGAGGCCGAAGGTTCAGCCAGCGATCGATCTGAGTTCTTACCGGCCCTGTCGCCAGTCGATCTGTGATCAGCTCCATCGGGCCAAGGAGGTTCTTGCACGTGCGCAGGGCCAAGATCTCGTGTCGAGGACGCATGCGCCAATCGATCACCCATACTCTCGCCTGCTCCAAGCCCAGAGGCAGAGCTTCCAAGACGTCTGAGGCCAGCCGGTCTGGGCTCCACAGCGGATCATCATCCGGAGCGAGATCAGCGATCAGCAATGCCCGAAGGTTGAAGCGGTCTGCGTCCGCATTCCTCGCGGGGTAGCCGGCCTGTTCGGCGCCGTCGAGCGCGGCGAAGGCGACCCGTGCCCAGATTCGCCGGGCCTCACCTCGATTGCGATCCTGCGCATAGAGCTGGTTGAGCTGCCATGCACCCAACCACTCGTTGATGTGATCCGCAGTGACCCCGGCGCCGTCAGTACTCTCCATATCCCCCACCATCGCGTGCGTGGTCCTCAGCGAGGAGGTCGTGCCTTGTGGCGGAGCGCACGCCTCGCCCTGCTGATCATCCTGTCTATCGATCGCGGGATACTGGCCCGGTGGATCCGCTTTCGGCACTCAGAAATCGTCTGGCCGACCTTAGAGGCGAACTCCTTTGGGGCCGGCTTCCTGGGACCGCGTCTGATGCCGGGTGGTTGGCGTGTGAGCTCTCTCGATACGGCCGCGGTCTGGGAGCTTGCGGGCCACACGTTGTCCGTCGGGCCGATGTCCGACGTCGAGTCGCTGGTTCGCCAGGTGCTGACGGAGAGTAGCTACCCGCCTGTCGATCTGCAGCGCACGCCGTGGGCGGTCGCCAAGGACGTGGCGCAGGGCATTGTGGACGGCACGCTGCCCATCGGCACGGGCGGTGACTTCCTGATCCTTGAGCTCGGAGACAGATGGTCGATTCCCCAGGAGGTTCAGGAACTGATCTTTCTTATCGACGACTGGGAAGATCTGCACAGTACTCCGCCGACCGACGACGAGCTTCGAGAGCTGGTAGGAAAGATCGTCGATTTCGCAAGGGCGGTGCTTGAGGCGAAGGCGGATCCGGGGTCGCAGTACGGGAAGCTGTCGTCAGGCTGGTGATCACCCCAGAGCCGAGTGCCCTCGCCGCAGGCATAGCGGTTTTCAAGAGGGCTGTGTTCCAGGTGGCGACATGCCCTCTCACCAACGGAACCTGTCAATTTGATCAAGGCAGTTGAGCTGGGCTAATTCTGTGTCGGCTTCTCTGGTGTGTCCTTCTGCTCGTCCGTCTGGTCCTGTTTGGGTTTGTTGATCCACGTCGGGCCGGGCAGGTTGGGAGGGGTGGGGGCGCCGCCGCTGGCGAAGCGTTCGGGGTGGGCGGCTTGGGCGGTGGCCAGGACGTGGGCGCGGCGGTCTCGGACGGCGGCAGCGCGACCGTAATGCGCGTCAGCCGGGTGGTGGTAGCCGATCCCGGAGTGGTAATGCTCCTGGTTGTACCAGGTGTAAAAGTCCTGGCAGAAGGCGCGGGCGTCCTCGATCGAGCCGAACCGGCCTGGGAAGGCCGGACAGTACTTGAGCGTTTTGAAGCTCGCCTCGATGTGCGGGTTGTCGTTGGATGTCTTGGGGCGACTATGCGACTTGGCCACGCCCAGGTCGATGAGCAACTCGGCGACGGTCTTGGACTTCATCGAGCTGCCGCGGTCGGCATGCAGGGTCAGGGCGTCACGGTTGACCTTCTGCTTGATGATGGTCTGAGCGATCAGCCGCTTGGCCAGCGCGGCCGACTCGCGGGAGGCGACCATCCAGCCGACCACGCAACGGCTGTAGATGTCGATGATCGTGTACAAGTGGTACCAGATGCCCTTGTGCGGGCCGCGTAGCTTGGTGATATCCCAGGCCCACACCCGGTTCGGGGCGTCGGCGAATAGCTCGGGGATGGTCTTGGCCGGGTGGGTGGCCTGACGGCGCCGATCGCGGCCGACCTCGCCGTGTTCGCGCAGGATCCGGTACATGGTGGATTCGGATGCCAGGTAGGTGCCCTCGTCCAGCAGCGTGAAGTACGCCGTGGCCGGGGCCGCGTCAGCGAACCGCTCATTCAGCACGGTGCGGATGCGCTCGCGCTCACCGTGCGAGAGCGCGGCCGGGTGCGGCGTGCGCGGGATGCTCGGCCGGTCCGGGGCGGGGCTGGTGCGGTTCTTGCGATACCAGTTGGCCTGTGGCACTCCGGCCGCCGCGCACGCGTTGCGCCGCCCAAGCAACGGAGTCAGTTCCTCAATCGCCTCGGCTTGGACGGTTTCGATGATCTCGGTCACTGCTCGCCCCGGCCCGTCGGTGCCTCGCTGCCGGTGGCGAACTGATCCAGCAGCGCGAAGAGCTTTCCCTGCACCTCGATCACTTGGCGGGTCTTGTCGAGTTCGGCGCGCAGCCGCTCAACCTCGCCCTCCAGCGTGTCGATCTTCTTATCGCGTGGATCGGCCTTGGGGCGGCCGACCGGCCGGGCCAGAGCCTCGCTCGCGCCATGGTCTCGGGCTGTCTTCCAACTGGAGATCAACGACGAGTACAGGCCTTCCCGGCGCATCAGCGCGCCCTTGCCGGCCTTGTCGAGCTGGTCGTACTCCGCCAGGATCCGGGCCTTGTAGGCCGCGGTGTATCGGCGGACCGCAGCCCGCTCACGCACCTGCGGGTCAGGGATTTGCGGATCCAGCTTGCTTGCTTCCACGAAGGGATGTCTCCTTCCCCGCCCTCGATACAGAGTTTTATGCCTACTTGCTACCTCTGTCCATTTTGGCAGGGAGGGCAAGGCGAAAGTACCTCATGCGTCCTTGACCATCGAAGATCATCCCACGCATATCCCGCAAGTCACAGGTGACCGTCCTTCAATCCCGTCGATCGAGAATGAGCGGTAAGGATCGCTCGTCTCCCCCGTCAGCCTCGGCACTCAAGACAAGGTATGCATGGGAGGCGACGAGACGTCCGACTCCGCCAGAGCAAGCCAACCGATGCCGCCGAAAGCGCTCGATGTTCCAGCGGCCTCAGGCGCCGACTCCCATCGCCCTCTCGGCGAAACGCAGGAGTTCGGTGATCCGGAGGTGACAGTCGGCCGGGTCCTGGTGGGAGAAGGAAGAGCCGCTCCAGAGTCCTCCGGGAACGAGAAAATCCGCAGCGCGGTCCATGCCCAGCACCTCATCGAGGTGGAGCAGCCCGCCGAGGACCCAGTCCTGGTCGTAGTGGCAGTCGCGCTGCGACAGGTACCGCTCCAGGTAGGCGGCGAGGACATCAGCGTCCTCGGACTGTCCGAACCGGGTGAGAGCGAAACTGTAGCCCTGACCGGCGTAGACGAGATCGCTCTCTAGGAGCAGGTCGGTGAGGACTCCCCGGAACCGGATCCGCCGGTCGAGACCGATGAGCCACGCGGCAGTGAGCCGCTCTCGCCAGCCGGCGAACTCTCCCGGCGCAAGCATGCATTCAAGCTCAGCGTCAGTGACCTGCCGGGCATCGCGGCCCAACGCCTGGAGGAAGTCGGCTTGCCTCCAATCGGGCAGATCGAGGAAGTTGCCGTGAAGAAGATCGAGGTAGCGGCCGGTCTCCGACTCTGGTGTGCCGATCATGTAGCGCTCAAAGACCTCGAACTCCGGATCGTCTATCGGATCAGTCATGAACGCATCTTCTGACATCCTGCTTGCAAATCGGGCCGATCGCGGGCCGTACGGACCGTGAGCTAGGCGACGGGCTCCCCGTAAGTGACCGTGACTGACCGCTGTTGACCGCCCTTAATGGCCCGCTAATGCTGTGACCGGAAAGGTTCACTGGGTCTGAGGTGCCCTGCATATTCCGGACAGTCGGCTACATAAGCTGACAGAAGTCTGGAAGAGGTAGGTACGTGACGAGGCGTCGTAGGCAGTTCTCGCCGGAGTTCAAGGAAGAAGCCACCCGCATGGTGCTGGAGGGCGAGCGGACGGTCGCGTCGGTGGCGCGGGAGTTCGACATCAACGCCAGCACTCTGGGCAGCTGGGTGAACCGGCATCGGATCGTGAGCACCCAAGACGAGCAGCGGCCGGTTTCCGGGCCGGAGCGGGCGCGGATCCGGGAGCTGGAGCGGGAGAACGCGGAGTTGCGTGACTTAGATTCAAACGATCAACGCAACGCTGCTAGTGGATGGGTGGATCGTGGCTCGGATGGGTCGGCCGGGAATGTCGGATGCGATGAAAGAAGACTTGTGGCGGCGGTGGCGCGCCGGTGACTCCATCAGCGTGATCTCCCGGGCACTGGGCAAGCCCCCGGGGTCGGTTTTCACGGTGCTGAAGCACCATGGCGGCATCGCGCCGGCCGAGCGGGTGCGCCGGACCGACCGTTTGAGCGCCGAGGACCGGGAATCGATCTCTCGCGGCATCGAGGCTGGAGCCTCACTACGTTCGATCGCCATGTCGATCGGCCGCCCGGCATCCACGGTGAGCCGTGAGGTCGCCCGCAACGGCGGCCGAGTGAAGTACCGTGCGGTCGCCGCCGAGCAACGCGCTCAAGAGCAGGCACGTCGCCCAAAACCGTCCGCCCTGCAGGACAACCCGGTGCTGCGCCAGCTGGTGATCGAACTGCTCGACAACGAGTGGTCCCCGGAGCAGATCGTGGGACATCTGCGGCTGATGCACGCCGGCAACCCGCTCATGCGGATCAGCCACGAAAGCATCTACCGCGCGATCTACACGACTCGCTGGAAAGTGATCCCGCGTGAGCTGTGCACCAAGCTGCGCACGCGCCGTCCCATCCGCAAAAACAAGAAGAACACGGTCAAGGGCCAGTGGCGTTCCCAGATCACCGGGGCACGGCCGATCGAGGAACGGCCTGACGCAGCCAACGCCCGAACCGAGCTCGGCCACCTCGAAGGCGATCTCATCGTCGGAGCCAAGAACAGCCAGGTCGCGACGCTGGTCGACCGCAAGTCCCGCTACCTGACCATGGTCGCGCTACCCAGCCGTCACACCACGACGGTCATCCCTGCCCTGCAGCAGGCGTTCTCACTGATGGATGCTCGCCTGCTCAGCACTCTGACCTGGGACCGCGGTATGGAACTCGCCAGCCACCAGCTACTGACCGAAGCGACCGGCGTCGACGTCTTCTTCGCGGCACCGCGCAGCCCATGGCAGCGGGGCACAAACGAGAACACGAACAAACTGATCCGGCAATATCTACCAAAAGGCATCGATCTGAGCCTGTACAGCCAAGCTGACCTCGACGCCCTGGCCGCCCGACTGAACAACCGCCCCCGCAAGTGCCTCGGCTACCGAACCCCGGCCCAATGTGTTGCCTTGACTCTTTGAATCTAAGGCCGCCTTCTTCGCGGCCGAGAGTCGATGACGCTCGCCAAGTACGAGCTGATCGACGCGGAGAAGGCCTGCCACTCCATCGTCAAGATGTGCGCCTGGCTGGGGGTGTCTCGCTCGGGCTACTACGAATGGCGTGAGCGGCCGGCCTCGGCCACCGCGCAACGCCGGACACTGCTGGCAGCCCTGGTCGCCGAGATCTTCACCGACTCGCACGAGACCTACGGCTACCGGCGCGTCCACGCGGCCCTGCTGCGCCGCGGCGAGCACTGCTCAGCCGAACTGGTACGCGCCTTGATGCGCACACTGGGCCTGATCCCGGCCCAGGTACGGGCGTTTCGGCCCACCACCACCGTGCAAGGCGACTTTCGCGGTATCCCCGACCTGGTCGGCCGCGACTTCACCGCCACCCGGCCGGGAATCAAACTGGTCGGCGACATCACCTATATCCGCACCTGGGAGGGCTTCCTGTACCTGGCCACCGTGATCGACTGCCACAGCAAAGCGGTCCTTGGCTGGGCAATGGCCGACCACTACCGCACCGACCTGATCAAGGGTGCGATCCGGATGGCCGTCGGCACTGGCCTGCTCCAGCTCGGCGCCGTGTTCCATGCCGACCGCGGCTCGAACTACACCAGCGACGAGTTCGGTCGTTTCCTGGCCGGCCTGGGCATCCGCCGCTCGGTCGGCCGCACCGGGGTCTGCTACGACAACGCGATGGCCGAGTCGTTCTTCAGCGCGATCAAGAACGAATGGCTGCACCGGTTCGTCTTCACCACCCGAGCCAAGGCAAGACGGCAGGTCATCCGCTACATCGAAGGGTTCTACAACCACCGGCGCCTGCACTCCGCGCTCGGCTACCGGCCACCTCTAGAAGTACTCAACGAGTCCCTTTCAACCCAAACAGCCACATAGGCTACGCCCATAAGACGGCTGTCCGGAATCACCATGGCCCCTCAGTCAGCGACGCGTGCTGATGCTCGCGTTGGCCAGGGATCTGTGCATTGGTCATCTGTCGGCAGTGGTGGCTATGGTCGTGGTGCGCGGTCGGCATCCGAGGAATCCAACTCCGTAATGAAGCAGCCTCCCTGGTTCTGTGTGGGGGTGGTCCCGAACTCACCCAAGGACCTATCCAACGGCCAGGCATCAGTCGAGGGCCGAGGGTCACCTGTCAGCGCCGACCGCGCAGCACGCACCCGAGATCGGTTATTCCTGGCTGGTGCTGTGGCACGAAATGCTCATTGGCTCCGGCCATGAGGTCTCGCAAGAGCATCCCTCCAACGAGTGCTTTTCTCGCTACAGAGCGCCTCACAACTCGGTGAACCTTTCCGGTCACAGCACTAATGGCCCGGCGATCACCTTGGCCCGTCTCCTCGCGACCCTCGCAAGCTGCCTGCCAGGCGTGACATTGCAAGTGTGTGCGGAGCCTTGAATGATGGTGAACACCTCAGACGAAGGCGGCATGGTGGACTTTGCGGTCAGATACGAACCCACTCCCGATGAAGTAGCGCGAGCACTCAAACAGGGCTTCAGGCGACAACTCAAAGCCACCTATCGGGTACTACCGCCGGTTCTGATCGTCTCGGGCCTCGTCTGCATCCTGGTTGGTAACGTCAGCCTGGGAGTCGGCATGCTCGTCGGCGCGGTCGTGTTCCCGCTCATAGCGACCTGGTCGATCGGCCGGACTGCCAAGCGACAGCTCACATACCTCTGCGTGCCTACCACACTCCGAATGACCAGCGACGGGTACGAGTGTCGAACCGACCAATCCACCACCACGATGCAGTGGTCCCTGTTCGGACGAGTCGAGACCACCCCCGAGTTCTGGTTGTTCTTTGTGAACAAGCAGTGCGCGGGTTTTCTCCCCAGGCGCGCCTTCGACAGCGAGCAACAGGCCGAACTCGACGGCTTCTTCGCCGCGCGGCAGAACGCAGGAGTTACCTGAAATACTGACCTGTATTCCCCTTTTCTTCTAACGATTACGGCACCCCAAACCAGACCTCTTCCTTATCAGGGCCATCCCACCCATGATCAGAGGCCCCTGACCCGCCTTCGGATGGTGCTGGACGGGTGCGATCGTGAGCTGTTGTGAGGGGCTGTTGCAGTACTCGTTTCAGTAGACAGCCTCTCGAACATCGCGTATCTCGAATCGTGATCCTGCGGATTAAAAGATCGCCCTCGGGCTGTTCCGGACAGTTCAATGCAGGTCGTGAGCCGCACACGATCCACCCTGAACGGCTCTGAACGCCCCTGTATTGCAACCCCAGTGCCCGAATGGAATTGGCATGGTGATCAGGAGACAGGTGCGCGACAGCACAGTGATCTTGTCAGTGGAGCCCCCTATGCTCCTCGACCATGGAAAGAGACGAAACTCCTGCGGTGGAAACCGCACAGATGGATATCGAAGTGCACTACAGCCATGCTTACCTCGTCGATGAGGATGACGACTGCTATCCAGACGGCATGTTGGACGACTCTCCAACTCACCCCGTTGGGATCATCCGAGTGGAGAAGGGCATCGCCTTCCTGGTCACCGGCCTTCACACAGGCACGGTGAGCTTCACCGTAGCTGTAGCCGATCAGGATCCGGGTGCCGACCTTGAGGGCTATGAAGACATAGTAGAGATCAGCTTCGAGTCGCCGTCAGGTTACATCTCGCTGTATGAATCGGGGGGTGCAGGCGTTCACGGCATCCCTTCGTTATCCGCCGGCCCCGGGACGTATCGCTTCCGGTATCACGCACGTGGAATGGACGCCGCCCGGGAAGAGAATTTTTCCGATGCGGTGATCGATCACTACCTCCTCCAAATTTGGCCGGCGTCACACCATGATTCCGTCGTACTCAAGTCCACCAGCTCATATTTCCGATACTGGCTGAGCGCCGGGTGATGCGGTAAGACCAGTACGGAAGAGATCGGGCGGCGTCGTCAGCTTAGGAAGTCTCTGACGCACTTGGCCCCTGAGCTGGCGAAGCGCTGACCTGCGGGGGAGCGGGCCGAGTACCCGTGGTTCCCCGTGAGTCCCCCTTGTTCACCCTCCTGACGGGCACGCAACGGGCACGACGTGACCTTCTAATCCGTAGATCCCCAAACGATGTCCAGGGACGTTCAGACTAGTTCGCCGCGTTGGGTGCCAGTGGTCCGGCCGTTCGTATCAGTCCAGCTCGGTCCGAGGTCGTACGGCCCGTTGGCTCCCACATCGCTGGGAGTCCAGCGCTTCATGGCAGGCTGACCCCGGTGACCCGCGGCTCCGACAAGACCTTCCCAGTAGACAAGCTGAGCGCTCTTCGGCTTGGAAGGTCCCTCGTCGCTGAAGTCGAGGCGAGCCGGCCAGCGTACCGGGCCTGGGTCGAGATCCGCCCTCTACGAACCCACGCCGACAATGGCGCTCGGCGAGAAGGCTGGACCCGCACCGATGCAAAACGTGCCTTCCAGCTGACACATTGCGAATATGTCACCGAGCACCTCGACGGCTGGGACTACGACATCGGAAGCAACGAGATCAAACGCACACTCGCCGCTGACGAGGCGCAACTTCTCGTCGTCCTCCAAGACTGGGGCGTACCACTGTCAACGACGTCTGAATCCTGACCCCCTATCGTCGTCTGAAAATTGACCCCTCTCGCGTATTTGATCGTTACTGGTCGTTGCTGGGATTGGCCGCGGGCACGCGGCCAAGGTCACGGTTTTTGAGGCGGTAGCTGTCTCCCTTCAAACTGATGACTTCGGCGTGGTGGACCAGCCGGTCGATCATGGCGGCGGCCACAACATCGTCGCCGAACACCTCGCCCCAGCGTCCGAAAGGTTTGTTGCTGGTGACGATCAAACTGGCCCGCTCATAGCGACTGGAGACCAACTGGAAGAACAGATTGGCCGCCTCCGGTTCGAAGGGGATGTAGCCGACCTCGTCCACGATCAGCACCGGGATCCGAGACAACTTGATGAGCTCGCCCTGCAGCATGCCGGCGGCATGGGCATCGGCCAGCCGGGCCACCCACTGGGCGGCGGTGGCGAAAGCGACCCGGTGACCGGCCTGACACGCCCGGATCCCCAACCCGATGGACAGATGGGTCTTGCCGGTGCCGGGCGGGCCGAGGAAGACCACGTTGTCCTTGGCGGTGACGAAGTCCAGCGCGCCCAGATGCGCGATGACCTCACGCTTGAGAGAGCGCTGGTGGTCGTAGTCGAAGTCCTCCAACGCCTTGCGGGCCGGAAAGCGGGCGAAGCGGATCCGGGCCTCGCCGCCGTGTGATTCCCGGGCGGCGACCTCGCGTTGCAGGCAGGCGGCCAAGAACTCCTCATGCGTCCAGGACTCGGCCCTGGCCCGCTCGGCCAGCCGATCGATGGAGGCCGCCAGGGATGGGGCCTTGAGCACCCGGGTCAGATAGGCCAGCTCGGCCGCGACGTTGCGGCCGCTGGTCGTGGTGGTGGTGTTCGTGCCGGTCGCGGTCATCACGCCACTCCCTCGATGCCGAGCAACGCGTCGTAGTCACTCAACCGACGCTGCTCGACCTCAACCTCAGCGGGGGCCCCGGCTGTGGCCGGGGCAGGGGTCGTGCGCAGGCCGGTGCGGCGCATCGCGGCGGCCACCTGCGCATGCAGCGCATCGGTGATGGTCTGGTGCGGCGCCCAGCACCGCCGGTGGCGGGCCACCAACTGCCCGCCGCAGGTCACCGTGACCTCCTCCAAGGAGGCGACCACCTCCACCAGACGGCCGATCACCGAGGGATGGACCGAGTAGTCACACGAGGCGATCCGCACATAGTGATCACGCGCCAGCCGAGTTGAGGTGCGCCAGCCCACGGCCGGCGCGATCGGCGGCAACGCCACCATCGCCGCCAGATCGGCGTGCAGCCGATCCAGCGGACGGCACTGGATACGCCGGTGATGGCGGCTGTTGGCCCGGGGCAGCCAGGCGGCCAGCTGGGCGTTGAAGTCCTGCGGCGAAGCAAAATCGCGGCCGGGCAGAAACGAGGTCTCCAGATAGCCGTTGGCCCGCTCGACCAGCCCCTTGGCCTCGGGATCTCCCGGACGGCACTGCGCGATGCGCACCCCCAGCGCTCCGCGAAAAGCATGGGCGTCCGCGGTGAGCTGCGGTTTGCCGCCCCGCCACTGGCCGATCGCGGACTCGTTGTCCCACACCAGCGTCTTGGGCACCGCGCCCAGCTCCGACAACAAAGCCCAGTGCCCGGAAAACAGATCCCCCGCGGTGCGCGAAGGCAGCATCCGGGCCATCATCCACCGCGAGTATCCGCTGACGATGACCAGCACCGGCGGGCTGGCCAGATGCCCAGCCCCCACCGGCACCTTCACCGGCGGAAACCACAGATCACATTGGGCCAGCTCGCCCGCGTGATAGGTGGTCCGCGACGCCGGATCGACCGGCTGGAACTGCGGCCGCAGCACACGGATCCGGTCTTTGAGGACCGTGAGCGAGCGCTCCCAGCCGATCCGCTCGGCGATCACCGTCGCGGGCATGGTCGGAAACTCCGCCAGCAGCGCCCGGATCCGCGGTTCGGCCGCGTCCACGATCGATCCCTTGCCCACCCGCTCATATGCTGGCGGTGCATCGGCCGCCAGCGCCCGTTTCACGGTGTTCTTCGAGATGCCCATATGCCGAGCGATCGCCTTGATCGGCATCGTCTCGGCTCGATGCAACCGGCGGATCTCCGCCCAGTCCTCCACCTTGATCACCCTCCAGAGTGACTACAAGGGGGGTCAATTTTCGGCCGTCGCCACGGGGTCAGTTTTCACCCGTCGTCGACAACCACCCGAGTATTTCTCCTACCCGTGGGACACCGAATTCCCGGCTTAGCGCACTATCAGCTTGGGAAGCGGCTGCTGATCCTGACGTCCTGAGCTGGGGAAACGGGGGTGCAGGTCAAGGCGGGTCGAGTGACCGTGAGTCCCCGTGAGTGACCGCGGTTCCCCGCCTGTTCTGGCACGCATCTGGCACGCGATCAAGATTGCGACCATACCTAGACGAGTAAGTCCGATGTGATCAGTGGTCGTAGGCGATCAGCGAGCGGGTGACCGGGGCTCCGGTCTTGTTGTTGTGCCAGATTGCCGCGGCCATCGCCAGGATGCGCTGGGCGACGCGGACGGCGACGCCCTCGAAGGTCCGTCCGCCGTGTTGTTCCAGGTCGAGTTGGCCTTTGAGAGTGTCGTTGACCGACTCGATGAGCTGGCGGACCTTCTTGAGCATTGGCTCGCCGTGCCGCTGTTTCTCCCGCTTGCGGGAGGGACGCAGCAGGTCGATGCCGTGGGCGGCGAGTTCCTTCTCAAAAGGCTTGGAGGCGAAACCCTTGTCGCAGATGAGCAGAATGCCCTCGCGTTCGGCGATCAGGCCGGCATCGACCTCGAGCATCGCGGCCAGCACCTCCCGCTCGCCGATCTTCGGGTTGGCCAGCGCCCATAAGATCGGCATGCCGGTCGGGGTGCACACCAGATACAGCCGCAGGCCCCAGAAGAACCGGGAGTGTGAGGCGCAGTAGCCGTAGCCGGCCCAGCCGGCCAGGTTCGAGCGCTGCACGGTTGGGCGCGACATCCCGCACGGCACCGGTGTGGAGTCAACGATCCAGTGGTTGTCGAACCAAAAGTCGCTGTCGGTGGCCAGCTCCCGGATCATCTGCTTGACCAGGGGCAATGCCGCGCGCAGGCGTTTGTTGTAGCCCGACTGCTGCGGCAGGTACGGGAACATGCCGGACAGGTGCGTGCGGGCGAAGCGCAGCCAGCGGGCCTCGGAGTGGTGACCGAGCAGCGCCTGGGCCACCGCTAGGCAGACGAGCTCGGAGTCGCTGAGCAGTGGCGGCCTGCCCATCGATCGGCTTCCTCCGATCTTGTCGTCGATCTTCACATATAGTGCGGTCAAGAGGGTGTTCAGGTCTTGCGTCACAACATGATCTTGAACGCCCTCTCTTCATGCCCGGTCACCGGCCCCAGACATCGGACTTACTCGTCTAGGCATCAGAGTCCTCCGCCAGCGTGACATATCGCAGTGTCCGCTACTTGGCTGAGGACTGGGATATGGATGCGTTCGGTGCCCCGCTGTTCTCTCGACACGTTCGGGATCATGTGTAGATTGTCAGAGCATGTCGGACCCCCAATTTCGCTCGATGCGAATGACTCGCCTTATCCGCCCCGACGGCACTCCCGGTATCCGGGAGTGGGCCAGGGCCAACGGTTACGGAGTCAGTGCGAACGGCATGATCTCGGGCGACGGCCACGAGGCCTACTTTGCCGCGAATCCCGAGGTGTACGAGGCGGTCCGCGCATCCGCGCAAGACGCCGGGGTCAGCCCAGACGTTTACGACTGGTCTGATGACGGGCAGCTCGGTCCCGTCTACGCGATCGTCTTCGTTCGCGGGCTGGATGAGCGCGAGGTCCTCCACCGTCTTGGTGCCGAAGAGCAGGACATCCGGCTCGTCTCCGATGAAGAGGTCGCCGAGCACCAGGCAGTGGGGAGCCTTGGGGAGATCATCAGGGTCGCTCGCATTGGGGACTGGACGGTTGCCGAGTGCAAAGGCCGGCAGGGAAGCCGACGGGAGTTCATCGAATCCCTCTCGCGCGACGGGGGCGAGGTCATCACCGTGCAACGCGACGGCGTCGCAGATGGCAGCTTCATCCACGCCGTGGATGGGCAGGTGGTAACCAGCTTCGTGCCATCTCGTCCCTTTGAACGCCAGGGAAGCGATCCCGATGGGTTGAACGGTCACTTACGCGTATTGGGCATCGATCCCACTGCGGACGACATAGTTGACAATGCCGTCCCTGCAGCCCTCGCTCTCGCTAGTAGAATCAGCGGCGTAGTGATCATCGATACAGTTGACAATTACATCCCTCCGCCCCTCGCTGGCAGATTCAGTGGTGCGGTGATCCTCGATCCGGCATCTCCCAGATTGGGCGCAGCGATCTCCATTCGGTGATAGGCCGCTATAGAGTGATTCCGCTTTGGTTACTTCCAAGCTCCGTGACTCAGCCCTTTGGAATGGAGCGGGCGACGGGAATCAACCCGCGTTGTCAGCTTGGGAAGTCTCTAACAGGCCTGGTCGCTGACCTGGGGAAGGGCTGGCCTGCGAGGGAGGGGGGCCTTGGCCCCAAAATGTGGACACCAGCTGTCATGCGGCGAGCAGGACCCTATCGGACCGCTGCTCGTAGGTGATCGGGCTGAGGTAGTTCAGGCTGGAGTGCCTCCTTCGGGTGTTGTAGCGAGTGATCCACTTGAAGACCTCCAGGCGAGCCTGGCGGGCCGAGGACCAGCGTTTGGCGCCCTGCAGCGTCTCGCGTTTGAGAGTGGCGTTGAACGCCTCGGCGGCAGCGTTGTCCGCGCTTGTCCCGACGGCGCCCATCGACTGGCGAACACCGAACTCCTTGCACACGGCGGCGAAGTCGGCGGAGGTGTATTGCGCCCCGTGATCGGAGTGAAAGACCGCCCCGGCCAGGTCACCACCCCGCGTGGCGGCGGCTGCCCGCAGCGCGTCGGTCACCAGCTCGGTGCGCATGTGATCGGCGATCGACCAACCAGCCAGGCGACGTGAATGCAGGTCCAGCACCGTCGCGAGATACAAGAACTGTCCCTCACCGACGGGCAGATAGGTGATGTCGCCCACGTACCGCTGGTTCGGCGCGGCCGCGGTGAAGTCCCGCTTGATCAGGTCGGGCATCTTCTGATGGGAGGGCTCGGGCACCGTGGTGCGGACCCTCTTACGCAGATGCAGCCCGACGATGCCGAAGACCCGCATGATCCGCGCCACCCGCTTGTGATTGACCCGCCGGCCCGCATCGCGCAGCTCGGCAGTCACCCGCGGGCTGCCGTAGGTGCCATCGAAGTCGGCGTGGATCTGCCTGATCTCCGCCGCGAGCGCAGCGTCGGCCGCCGTCCGCACCGCCCTCGCCGGTGTGGCGGCCACCCACCGATAGAACCCCGACCGGGAGACCTCCAGCACTCGGCACAGTCGCTTCACCCCGAAGGCGTCACGGTGATCGGCAACGAACTGGAAGCGACTCACCAGTTCGTCTCCCCGGCGAAATACTTGGCCGCCCGCCGCAAAATCTCGCGCTCCAGCTCCAGTTCCCGGATCCGGGCCCGCAACTGCTTGTTCTCCTCTTCCAGCACGTTGCCGGAGGTTACCAATCCCGTCGGCGGCCTCTTCACCGAGCCCGTCTTCGGAGCAGTGCCGGCAGACCGCGCCTGGTGCACCCACAGGCGCAACGTCTCACGGTTGACGCCCAGGTCCTTGGCCACCGACGCGTACGTCCGCGACGGGTCCGACAGATACAACGCGACGGCGTCTGTCTTGAACTCAACTGAGTAGGCCTTCATGGCCACGAGGAACTCCTTGGTCTCCAGATCTCTATGATCTGGCACTCAAGATGTCCACACCTCGGGGTGAAGGCCCGGGCTCCGATTACCCGTAATTACCGCTTGTGACCCTCCTGACGGGCACGCAGCGGGCACGGCCTGAGAACCCCGTGCGGACGCACGCACCCCTCTCGCCGGATCTTCCCGTCTGCCTCGTCCCACCCCGGAGGCTGCTGTTTAAGCTCGCAAAGCTGAGCGAGGGCGAGTTGTGTGAGGTGGATATGTCTGCTCGTGATCGGCGATTGGCTCGGGGGGCTTCTTGGCCGTTGACTCGGTCGGATCTGAGTGAGGTGCTCGGGGAGCACTTCCAGCATGTTCGTGAGCTGAATTTCTGGGGCGATGTACCGCAGCGCTTAGTGCTGGAGGTTAGATGGCATCCGGGCCGTGTCAATGGCCAGGTGCGTGTCGCCGCTGGTGGCCAAGAAAAAGTCCCCAGCTCTTCGTAGTTGACTACTTCATGGTGGGTCGTCCTGGGCCTCGGATGCGGGCCTGTCGCATGCGGAAGGACTCGCCCTCGGTGACCACGACGATGCTGTGGTGTAGGAGCCGATCCAGCAGGCTGACCGCGGTGGTGTGCTCGGGCAGGAAACGCCCCCACTGATCGAAAGGCCAGTGCGAGCCGATCCCGAGCGCGCGGCGCTCATAGGCGGCGGCGACGAACCGAAACAGTAACTGGGTGCCGGTATCGTCCAGCGGAGCGAATCCCACCTCGTCGATGACGACCAGATCGGCGCGCAGTAGATTCTCGATCACGCGGCCGACGGAGTTGTCGGCCAGACCCCGATAGAGCGTCTCGACCAGCTCGGCGGCGGTGAAATAACGGACCTTGTAACCGGCCTGGATAGCGGCGACGCCGAACGCGATGAGGCTGTGGGACTTGCCGGTGCCGGCCGGCCCGACCGCGCAGTAGTTCTCCGCCGCTCGAACCCACTCCAGCGAGGCCAGGTAGTCGAACGTTGCCCGGGGGATCGAGGAGGCGGCGACGTCGAACTCCTCGATCGTCTTGATGACCGGGAACGCGGCGGCCTTCATCCTCATTCGGGCGTTGGAGGCATCCCGAGCAGCCAGCTCGGCATCGATGAGCGTGCGCAGGAACTCCTCGGGGTTCCACCGTTGCGTGCGGGCAGTGAGGAGCAGCTCCGGTGCCAGAGCCCGGATCGTTGACAGCTTCAGACGGCGCAGCCCGCCATCGAGGTCGGCGGCCAGTGGCGGAAGAGCGGGCGCGGTCATGACACCTGCCCGATCTGGTTGAGCTTGTCGAGGGTATAGGCCGACAGCGGCCGGGTCGGCACCTGCGGCAGCTCCAAAACGAGGGCCTCTCCGGCCGGGCAGGGCTGCGCGGTTCCGGCTCCAGCGGCCAAGATCGAGCGCACGTCCTCGGCCCGCCAGCGGCGAAAAGCGACTGCGCGCTCCAGCGCCGACAGCAGGGCCGCTTCGCCGTGCGCGGCACGCAGTGCGGCCAGCTCCTCCAAGTCAGCGGCCAGGCGGGTGTTGCCGGAGGCGGCCGAGGCTGCCAAGAACGCCTCCGCGACCGGGCCGAGTCCCAGGAAGGTCTTCTCCGCCTCGGTCCTGGGCCGGGCGGGGCGGCGTGGTGCGGGCCGGGGACCGCCGTAGTGTGCGTCGGTGACCGCTGCCTCGCCGGGAGCGACCGGGACGTGCTCGGCGACGATCTCACCGGTGGCCAGGTCCGAGACCAGCAGCCGCCCGTCGGCCTCCACGACGGCGACGGCGGCGCCGATCAGCCGGGTCGGCACCGAGTAGCGGGCCGAGCCGAAGCGCACGCATGAGAGTTTGTCGACCTTGCGGGTGGCCGGCGCCTTGCCGATCGCGGGCCGCAGCGACGGCAGCGCGCTCAGCAACTCGCGCTCAGCGGCCAGTCGCTCGACCGGGATCGCGCAGATCTCCGAGTGCGGCACCGCGTTGACCTCGGCGCACCACTGCCGCGCCGCGACGTTGGCCGCCGTCAGATCATCGAACGGGGCGTGCGGTGCAATCAGGTCACGCTTGGCATAGCCGACCAGGTTCTCCACGATCCCCTTCGATTCGGGATCAGCGGCCTCGCACCAGTCCGGCCGAAAGGCGTAGTGCGTCGCCAAGCGGACGTAATCGGCGGTCGGGATGACCTTGTTGGCGACCACGCCGCCCTTCAGGCAGCCCATCCGATCGGCCAGCACCGCTTTGGGCACCCCGCCGAGTTCTTCGAAGCATTCAGCCAGCATGGCCAGGGTGGTGGCGGCCCGCTGGTTGTCGGCGAAGCGCACGAACCGGATCCTGGACCAGGCCAGCACCGCGCAGAACACGTGCAACCCACCGCCGGCGTCCCCCCAGTCGATGACCAGCATCTCGCCCGGCGTCCAGATCGCCGGACGCCGCCCGCGATGGTGATCGCGCCGCCAGGTCTTCTTCGCTGATGCGACCAGACGCCGCAGGTTACGCGCCGATCCGGTATACCCGGCGGCCTGGGCCAGCGGCAGCAGCCGCTTGGCCGAGATCTTCCCCGCGGTGGCCTGCACCTTGCCGGCTACCAGTTCGGTGACCGCGTCGAAGTTGTGTTCACGGCGTTTGCGGCAGGTCGGCTTGTTGCCGGTCAGGGAGCGCTCGATGATGCGTCTGACGGTCTTGTGCGTGGTGCCGCATATCTGCGCGGCCCCGCGATAGGTGCCTACCTCGCGGTAGGCGGCGATGATGTCCATGACTTCCCCCGAAGATTTCATGGCCGAACAGACCCCCTGAGCGGTGATCTCGTGACTGGCTGACACCGTCACGATCACCGCTCAGGGCACACACCTCCCGACGACACGCGAACGAGAAGCGGGGACCTAAATCGGCCATCAGTGGTGACCTCGAACTGGCCACCTGTGGGGACTTTTACATGGCCACGGACAGGCCGTGCGGGCGGTATCCATCCGGACGTCTATGGGATTGCGCTGTCGGTTTATCCTGTCCGGTCTGCGGATCGCGCTGAGATCAGGGAAGCGCTACGCAGGGCTGCTCTGCCAGAGTTGCGAGACTGGATAACTCGCGCGGTGGCGGCTACTGAGACGTGGAAGGCGACGTCTCACCGGCGTTCGTGGCATTGGACTGAGCACGGGGTGTTGGAGCCGCAAGAGACGTCATGAGGTGCTCAACGACGGTGCGTCGCCGGAATCGGCGAGTGCGTTGGGTACGGCGGGTGCGTAGTGCGGCTACGGCCCAGGGCGCCGCCGGCCGGGACCGGCGCCCACGCCGCACGCCCGGACGGCGGGCGGCAGAGGGCCGGGTACGGCGGCGCGGCGCGCCGCCGCTTGATACCTATGAGAACAATTCGGCAGTGCCTGGGGGCTCGCTCATGTGTCGTGCCCTGGGACATGCTTGACACTTCAGTCCCACCAGATGCGTGACAGTCCTGACTGTTCCGAACCAGGCGACGCTCACGATCCGCGGCAGAAGCGGATGTTCAGCGCCGTCAGGGCGGACAATCTGTTGCGCGTGGCGGCGATCGCAACCCGCGACGCTTACGCGGCCTGCCCGTTCACCTCCAGCGTGACGCCTGGCTTCTCGGCCCAGAAGGCGAGCAATCCGGCGATCTCCTCCACCTTTGGGAACGGCTCCGGGTAGGACCAGACCACGTCCTCGGCCACATCGTCACCGATCTGAACCGACCAGTAGGCGGCGTCGCCCTTGAACGGGCAGTGCGACGTCGTTGTCGATGATCTGAGCATGTCCATCTTCACGTCCGTCGACGGCAGGTAGTACCGCGGTGGACAGCCCGTCTCGGTGAGCACGATCGGCTGGGAGGAGGTGGCGACGACCACGTTCTTGACTCGCACCACGACCTGATCCGATACAGGCGTGAGCTCGATTTCGTGTCCTCGTGTGTTCATAGACCGATTCCATCAAACGTCCCCCGCGGCCGCCAGCGTAACGCTTCGCGGCATGAGAGTAAGCTAACCAGCCGACGTGCGGATCGCGGCATGTGCGGACGGTTCTTTCGCGGAATGACGCACCTCGAGATCCGCGCGGAATGCGGTATGACCATGGCCTGGTCGGTAGAGCTAGCCAGCATCAAACGCCCCGTCGTGGCGCGGTTGAATCCCGACGTTCGCGGAGCGACGGGACGTGGGTTTCCACTGAACCGCAGGGCGTCGAGCCGTAGACTTCGGCAGTGAACGCCGACGACGTCTGGCCGTTGCGCGCCCCCGCGGGGAGGAGATCGCATGCAGGACCCGTCGGACTCGATGGAGATCGCCGAGCCTGAGGAGAACGGCCAGAGCAATACCGCCGACTCACCTGTTGTGGACGATCCGACACCCAACTCGGACATCGACTCAACGACGGCATCGATGGTCCTAGCGGAGGTGCTCCCAGGGGTTGCTGTCGTCTTCGGTGAGGTCCCGGCGGAACTCAAGCTCGATCTGATCGACTTTGGGCTCGTGTCGGCCGCCGACCGCACGCAGATCTCCACAGTCCTCGCCTCGATCGGAAACACGGCGACCGTGGCCGGCAACCTCGGAAACGCATTCGCCAGCGTGCAAGGGCTTTACAGGTTCAGCGACGCGACACTGGCCATGCTGAGGGCCGGCGGAACGCTCGCCGTCAAGGATGGCGCGAACCTCGGAGCAGTGATGTCCTCCGGTCGCATCGTCGGTCAGGCCCGCTTGATCCCCTTGACTGCGGTGAGCGCGGCGCAGACCGCGGCTGCGATCGGGCCAGCGCTGGCCATGGTCGCCCTTCAGATGCAGCTGAGTGAGATCACGGGCCTTGTCAGAACCAACATCGCGCTGACAAGCCAGGTACTCACGACTATCCGCCACGGGCAGTGGGCCGAGCTGACGGCGCTCGTCGCCACCGTCGATCACGTAGTTGACCAGGCGCGAGAGGTCGGATCGGTCCCGACGTCCCTGTGGGACACCGTCGCGGGTAAGAAGGCGGACCTGCGTACGCAGCTCAACCTGTACCGACTGAACGTCGGCACGCACATCCGGCAGATCCATCGGCTCGACACACATGGCCGCCGTGAGTATCTCGAGACGAACGCCGAGGCAATCCTCTTCGACGCCAACGCCCTCCTGTCTTCCGTCAAGGCATGGACCGGATATCAGGCGCTCCACGCCGCGCGGGCGAGAACCGCTGGGCCCGAAGACGCCGGCGAGGCCCGGCTCGTCGAGGACATTGCGCGCCGTACCGGCAAGGAGCTCGAGTCCGCTCTCGCCGAGACGACGAGCCTCGTCGACTCGCTGACGCGGGAGCTACGAATCATCGCCGAGCTCCCCGGACGCGGCGCACTGCCACTGCCGGGGAAGCGGAGGGACGCGAATGCGGCCCGCCAAACCTCCGCCCTTCTTCTCGCGGCGATCGAGCCTCTTGCCGATGCTCTCCATCCGCCGGCCCCTCCGCTCGAGGCTCCGGGCGTCGTCTGCGCACCCGAATCGCTGGCTCTCGAGCCGTACCTTCGCATCCTGCAATGGTTCCTCGAGGACGGTGAGACCCTACGTGTCCTCGGCTTCCCCGATCAGCTCGATGCTCTCGGTCCCATTTCTGCGATCTTCAGTGGAGCGAAGGAGAAGTTGGCGGCAGCGAGGGACAAGGTGGCGGCAAAGACACTGGTCGCCGTCACGGATCGCCGAATCATCACGGCCAAGACGAACGCATTCCTTGAGCAAGGCGAGATCCGTCAGGACATCCCGATTGACCGGGTGCGATACGTCCGAACAGCGACCACACAGGACAGAAGCGGGCGCTTGGCGATCGACCTCATCACGCGCGACGAGAACATCCGGTGGCTCTTCCACGCTGACATCGACAACACTCAAGTGGACGCGCTTGCCGCCGTGCTTGCCGAGTCGATGACGATCCCGGACGTTGAACGCGATGAGCTTCAACGGCGGCGCTACACCCCCATCGAGGCGGGCAGGAAGGGCGAGAGCACTGGCACGAGGTCTACGGAACCGACTGGATCCGAGGCCACGACCTGCGATGCCGAGTAGGCCTCGAGCCAATTGACGCAGGGCCGCCCCGACCGCACGTACCGAGCTTGGTCACGTGCGGCGGTAGGTATGGGTGCCTGATGCGGGCACGATGGATGGAGCGAGTGAGCAGCTTTCCCGTGTGATCGATGCTCAATCGCTCCACTTGGTGGGCAGTGGTGTGCGGCCGACCGGCGCAGATATCGGCGCCACCTCTTGGATCACGTCCGCACCCGGCTCCGGGGAGTCCCGAAACGCCCGCTCATCGGCAGGAGCGGACGTAGCGGCTCCCGCTTGGGCCTGCGGTCACGGACGATGAGGAATCGATGCACGATCCCTAGACCAGCCGTCAAGCATCTCGTGGGACTAGTCCCTGATCCCCCTGCGGGGAGGCCCGTTCCGGATTGAAAATCGGGTGTGGCCGCTTTGGGGATCGCCTCTGATGTTCATGATGGGTACGGCCTGGCTTTGGTGTCCGTCTGGTTCGAGTTGGTCGTGTGGACCGATGGCCGGGTGTTTCGCTGGTGGACGGGCCAGGAGTCCGGACGTGCTCGACGGCGGCGGTATGTCTTCTGCTCTGTAGGTGATCCGGTGACGGCTGCGCGTCGGGTCGCCGATCGCTGCGCCGAGCTTCAGAAGGAGCATCCCCGGCCGGTTCCGATGGCGGGAGATCCGCGGTGATCGGGGTGAGCGACTGCCTGAGTCCGCATGTGGCGATGACGCAGCGCGATCACATGCGGCTGGTCTGGCGGGAGCCGTACCAAGGGGTGACGCGCCTGCGGGTGATCGCCTGGACCTGCTGTTGCCGGGCCACGCTGTATGAGCTGTGCCAGACCGGAGGACAGGCTTTCATCCGCCGCACGCTCCAGCTCGACGGCGACCGGCAGGTTCACGAGACCTATCGCCGGCCGATCCGGCAGGCAGAGGATGTGTGGAGGGCATTGCTCTCCGACGAGGCCCGATAGGGGTGACGCCACGGCAGGCCTCTGCCGCCCGTGTCGCGGGTGAGGGCCTCATCGCAACTCGAACTGCAACCATGACGCCCTTGAAGATCAAAAAGGCCCTCTCCCAAGTTTCGGGAGAGGGCCTCTGTACTGCGGAGGCTCGGGGATTTGAACCCCGGATGGGCGGTAAACCCAAACCGCATTAGCAGTGCGGCGCCATAGACCTGACTAGGCGAAGCCTCCTGGTTGCCGATCGGCTCAGCACAGAGTACCGGCCTTACGGCGAGGCGGCAAAGTGGTTCTCGTGCGCGTCGCGAATGCCGATCACAGCCAAGTTATCCACAGATGGTGGATAACTTGCTCCACATCTGTGGACAGAGTAAGGAATTCCCAGCTAGAGGTGATGGTAACCCTGGGGATTCCTACTATGCGAGACGTCAAATCTCAACAAGCGATCACAACGAGGGCTCCTCCTCGTGAGCGAGGAAGGAGCCCGTGGAGATCGTGAGGATCAGGCGCGGTTGGCTTCGCCCTCGACCTCGATCTTGATCTTCTTGCTGACCAGGACGCCGCCGGTCTCCAGCGCCTGGTTCCAGGTCAGGCCGAACGCCTCGCGGTCGATCTCGGTCGTGAGGGAGAAGCCCCAGAGCTCCTGGCCCCACGGGTTGGTGCCGGCGCCGCCGTACTCGACGGTGAGCTCGACCTGCTTGGTGACGTCGCGGATGGTGAGGTCGCCCACGAGGACGAACTCGTCACCGGAGTGGCCCGCGACGCGGGTGCTGCGGAAGGTGATCTCGGGGAACTTGTCGACGGAGAGGAAGTCGTCGCCGCGCAGGTGGCCGTCACGGTCGGGAGAACCGGTGCTGATGCTCGCGGCCTTGATCGTGAGCTCGGCGGAGGACTCGAGGGGGTTCTCGGCGACCGTGACGGTGCCGGAGAACTCGTCGAAGTGGCCGCGGACCTTGCTCACCATCATGTGCTTGGCGATGAAGCCGATCCTGGTGTGAGCGACGTCGAAGGTGAAGGTGCCCGCGGTGGGGAGCTGAAGGTTTTCCCAAGTCCGAGTGCTCATGTCTACTCCCGAAGAGATGCTTGCTGCGTTGATGTTTGCGACAACAGATTTCTACACGAGGAATATTCCTCACGTCAACTACTGTGGGATACAGTGGAAAGGTGATCCCTTTTGACGACCCACGCCTGACGGCCATGGGCCTCCTCGCGGAGGTCTACACCGGCATCGTGGCGAAGACGCACCACTCCTTCACCGCAGACGGACTGTCGGAGATCGACTTCGAGACTCTGATCCGGCTGGCGCGCTCACCCGAACATCGGCTGCGCATGAGCGACCTGGCCGCGCAGACGAGCCTGTCCACCAGCGGGGCGACCAGGGTCGTCGACCGGCTGGAGCGTGAAGGGCTGGTCACGAGACAGGCGTGTGACAGCGACCGCCGGGCCTCCTACGCGGTCATCACCGAGGCCGGCATCGACCGGCTCCAGGCCGTGATCCCGCAGCACCTGGCCGACATCGAGACCTGGTTCACAGGTCTGCTCTCCCCCGAACAGCTCAACGCCTTCCTGGAAACCCTCAGGATCATCCGCGACGCCGTACGGCCCTGCGCCACGGCGGGAGTCGAACCCACGTCGTCCTCGCACACGCCGTGCGATCCCACGCCGGCGAAACTCACACCCGCCCAGCGCGCGCCGGTCGAGCTCACACCGTCCGAATGACGGAGAGCCCTCCCTCCGCGGCCATCGCCCGCAGCGTTCTCTTCGCGAACTTGCCCACGGAGGTCTTCGGGACCTCCTCCACGAACGCCCACTGATCCGGCAACTGCCACCGGGCCACCTTGCCCTCGAGGAACTCCCTCAGCTCGGAGGCGGAGACCTCGCCGTCAGGGACCACGCACGCGAGCGGTCTTTCCCCCCACCGCTCGTCGGGCACGCCGATCACCGCCGCCTCGACGACCGCGGGATGGGACATCAGAAGGTTCTCCAGCTCCACGGAGGAGATCCACTCGCCGCCCGACTTGATGACGTCCTTGGCCCGATCGGTCAGCGTCACGTATCCGGCGTCCAGCCGGCCCACGTCGCCGGTGCGCAGCCAGCCGTCGTGGAACCGGTCCCGCTCGGGGTCGAGGTAGTACGACGAGGTGACCCACGGGCCGCGGACCTCCAGCTCTCCCACCGACTCGCCGTCGGCGGGCAGCACCACGTCACCGCCGCCCACGATGCGTCCCTCGACCCCGGCCAGCAGCCGCCCCTGGGTGACCCGCAGGTCCCAGGGGTCTTCCAGCGGGGCGACGGTGGCCAGTGGAGAGGTCTCCGTCATCCCCCAGGCGTGCGCGATCCGCACGCCGAACTCCTCCTGCAGCGCCCGTATCAGCGACTCGGGGACCGCGGAGCCGCCGCAGGCCACCAGCCGCAACGAGGACAGGTCGGTGGGATGCGTACGGGCGTGCCGCAGGATGTCGTTCCAGAGCGTCGGGACCGCCCCCGACACGGTCGGGCGTTCCTCGGCGATGATCCGTGCCAGATGCTCGGCCTGGAGGAACCTGTCGGGCATGACCAGCGACGCCCCGGCCATCAGGGAGGCGTACGGCAGGCCCCAGGCGTTGGCGTGGAACATCGGCACGATCGGCAGGACCCGGTCCTCGGCGGCCAGTCCCATGGCGTTGGCCGTACAGACCGACATCGAGTGCAGGTAGGCGGAACGGTGGCTGTAGACGACGCCCTTGGGGTTGCCGGTGGTGCCGCTGGTGTAACACATGGCCGCGGCCGAGCTCTCGTCCAGCTCCGGCCAGTCGAAGGAGACGTCCGCGGCGTCGAGCAGCGTCCGGTAGTCGTGGACCCGGGGCCCGTCGATCGAGCCCTCCCCGACGACTATCACGTGCCGGACCGTTTTGAACTGGGGCAGGATCGGCGCGAGGAGCGGGATCAGCGTGGCGTCCACGAGCAGGACGTCGTCCTCCGCGTGGTTGGCGATGTATGTCAGCTGCTCGGGAAAGAGCCTGATGTTGAGCGTGTGCAGCACCGCGCCCATGCTCGGCACGGCGAGGTAGGCGGCCAGGTGAGCGGCGTTGTTCCACATGAACGTCGCGACCCGCTGGTCACCGGTGACTCCCAGCCCGCGCAGGGCGTTCGCCAGGCGGGCGGCGTCCAGGGCCAGCTCTCCGTACGACTGCCGTGTGAACCCGTCGCCGGTGTAGGTGACGACCTCGTGGCCGGGGAAGAGGTCCGTACCGTGTCGCATGATCGAGGTGATGGTGAGTGGGAAGTCGCCCATCGTGCTCCGCATCAATCGATGATGACTCGATTACCGGACAAGCGCTAGGTCCGTCGCGCGGCGCCGTCCTGCGGATCCGAAGCCTTCGGCTCCTGAAGACCCGGGTTCAGGTCTGCGGCTCCAGTTGCCGCTGTTCCGGGACGGTGAGGTCGCCGCGGAGCTTGGCCATCGCCCGCGAGACCGTGCTCTTCACCGTCCCCACGCTGATGCCCAGGGCCTTGGCGATCTCCGGCTCGGTCATGTCCTCGTAGTAGCGCAGCACGACCGCGGCCCGCATCCGGGTGGGCAGCCGGTCCAGGGCCTGCTCCACCTGCTCCGGCAGGTGGCCGGTTCCGCCGCAGATCATCTGCTCGGGCAGGTACCCGGGTCCTCCGCTGAGCACCGGCTCGGGGATGTTCTCCGACGGATACTCCTCCAGCTTGCGCCGGCGCCACCAGGAGATGTTGATGTTGACCATCGCCCGGCGCACGTAGCCGTCCAGTGCCCCGCGGTCCTCGATGCGGTCCCAGGCGAGGTAGGTCTTGACCAGCGCCGCCTGGAGCAGGTCCTCGGCATCACTGGGATGCCCGGTGAGCTGGTAGGCGGCATGGAGAAGCGCCGACCCGCGAGCAATGACATACTCGCGGAACTCCTCATCGGTCCCGCCGGTCACCACGATCACCAGCCTGCGCTCAGGGTGTGCCTCGTGTGGTCAGAATCGCAGCCGGAGCCCATAGTGCGGCTGAACCGAAATCTATATTTTATCCCGCCAACGGCAAAGATCGGCATTGTTGAGCGGTGAGGACCCCAAGGAACCCTAGGCGTGACTTTGACGATAAATGGGTGCAATGCGTTCTACGAAGGGGGGGAACTCTAGTACATGGTCGGACACCTGCCGTATTTATTGGTGGAGCGAACAGCGGGACTGCGCGAAGCATGTGACGCTGGCTGAAACACCTCGCCGAACATGGAGAGCGACAATGCCCTATCGCAGCGCTGACCGCCGCCGCGTCCTGGCGGCTGCCGCGCTTGGCCGGACCGTCCAGGAGCCGGGACCGGCTCCCGGTGAAGGTGAGCTCCTCCAGTCGGTCACCGGCGAGATCCTGGACATCAGCCCCCATCTGATCATCATTGACACGCCCGAGGGTCGCGAGGAGCGGCTCGTCATCGCGCCATGGGCGACCGCCTGGCGCGGCGAGACCGTCAATCCGGCCGACCTGCCGAGGGGCTCCAATGTGATCATCAGAGCGCTGCGGGCCGGCCGGGTCGTGGAGCGGATCTGGGCGGACGTCACCAGGATGACCGGGGCGATCCAGTCCATCGGCACCGACGGCAAGGACCGCGTCGTGGAGCTGTACTGCGGGCCGCATCGGGGACGGCGCACGATCGTCATCCCCTACCGCGCCTCGGGGCGGCTACGGGTCCGGCATCCGCAGTTCGAACCCGGCTATCTGTTCGACGCCATCGGGATCCGCGAGGACGACGTGACCCAGGCACGCCTGCCGGCGACCTCGCAGCCGCCCTACCGGTGGACGGCCGTGCCGCCGCCCCCTCTCGGCTACAGCGGCGTGCAGTCACGGATCTCGGGCACGGCCACCTGGTCGGACTCCTTCGACTTCGACGAACGGGGAGCCGCGTATCCCATGTTGGAGCGGTCCGACACGGCCTGTGACGAGACGGGGGTGTCCTGCGCGGGTCTGCCCTATCTCGCGTTGGGCTCGATGCTCAACGTGCGCAACGTGTGCGCGGGACGCACCTCGGTCCTGCCGATCGTGGCGTGCGGTTGTATGGCCGGTCGGTTCTGCGACCGGTGCCTGGAGTGCGGAACCTCCCCACGTGGCCGGATCGTGGAGTTGTCGCCGACCTCTTTCGTGGAACTCGGCGGTGACCTGACCAACGGGTGCTTCAACGTCCGGCTCGGATTGGGGTGACGCAGATGCTGACGACGATTGCCGCCGCACAACTTCCTGTTCTGATCCTGCTGCTGGCGGCGGGCACGGTCGCCAAGATCTGGACGGCGGCGCGCGGGGCCGAACCGGGCGCGCTGAGCAAGCTCGGGCCGGCGGTGCTGGTGGCCGAACGCTGGCACAAGCCCGCGATGATGTGCTGCGCGTTCGGGGAGCTGTTTCTTCTGGTCGGTCTGCTGGCGACCGACCTTCCGTTCTTCCGGTGGGGCACGACCGCGTTCTTCGCGGTGTCCACCTATGTTCTCTGGGAGCTGCGCCGCCGCCGCCCGGATGTGGGCTGCGGCTGTTTCGGCGAGGTCAGCGCCACCCCCGTGGGACTGCGCTCGCTGGGCCGCACCGTTGTCCTGACCGCCATGGCCGCGGGACTGCTCCAGCTCCCCGAGGCCACCGGCTGGTCGATCCTGACCGGCATCACGTGGGCCCATGCGCCGGCCGCGCTCGGTGGATTGCTGGTGCTCCTCGCCCTCTCACCGGAGATCGAGGAGGGAGCCGCCCGGCTCAGGTATCGCGCCCCCTGCGAGCAGCGGTCTCTGGACACCGCCACCGCGCTCAACCGCCTGCGCGCGAGCAAGACCTGGCATTCACACGAACACCTCCTGTCGAGCACGGACCCGGCCGACAGCTGGCGGGAACTCTGCTGGCGGTTCTTTGCCTATCCGGGGCGCAGCCACACCGGCGAATCGGTGGACGTGGTCTTCGCGATCTATCTGAGCGGGCGGCATCCGGCCGTGCGGGTGGCCCTGGTCGACATCGACGGCCGGCCGGTCAAGGCGAAGCCTCTGCCGGATTCTCTCCCCATATCGGCGTGACGCTAGAAACCCTTAGATTTCTTTAGCTCAGCATCATTCAGCTCTATATGGCTCTCTAGCTTCCCCACTAGAGAGCCATATAGAGGACTAGGAGTCTCTCACACTATATCGAACATGTGTTCAGACTGGCTGGGAACGAAGAAACTTTCCGAAATGTGGAACGGTGAAAGCGATCAGCCCACGCTCGGCGCTGTAGATCAGCCCCTTCTTGATGAGGCTGTCTCGGGCCGGGGAGAGGCTCGACGGTTTGCGGCCGAGGCCGTCGGCCACCTCGGAGGTGGCCACGGGCTCGTCACCGATGGAGGCCATGGCGTGCATGTAGTCGCGCTCGGCCGGGGTGGCCCGCTCGTAGCGACTGCCGAAGAAGCCGACCGCGAGCTCCTCCTCCGCCTCCGGCGCGGAGACCCGGATGTCGTCGGCGGTGATCGGACTGCGCAGTGCCAGGTCCCAGGCGACCTTGCCGTAGGCCTGGACGAAGTAGGGGTAGCCGTCGGCCGCCTCGTAGAGCGCGTCGAGGGCCTCCTGGGTGAATTCCACCCCCTCGCTCTCCGCCGGGGCGATGAGCGCCAGGTCCGCCGCCTCACGGTCGAGCCGGTCGATCCTGGCATAGCGGAACAGTCGCTCGGAGTAGCTCTTGCTGGCCGACAGCACGCTGGGCAGGTGCGGCAGGCCGGCACCGACCACGATCAACGGGCCGCCGCTCTGGGAGAGCTCATGGCAGGCCGCGCAGAGCGCCGAGACGTCGGGGGCCTGCACGTCCTGCATCTCGTCGATGAACAGCGCGATGCCGACGCCCAGGTCGGTGGCCACCGCGGCGGCGTCGACGAACAACTCGGTGAGGTCGATCTCCAGATCTCCGGAGTCGGCACGGCCCCGCCCCGCGGGCACGTCGATCGCGGGAGACCAGTGTGAGGTGCCCTTGGCCGCGGACGGATCACGCATCGCGAACGCCTTGAGCACGCCGAGGAACTCCTCGATGCGCTCGGGCGCCCGATGGCGAGGGGCCAGCTCGCGGATCGCCATGTGAAGGGCCGCGGCCACCGGACGCCGGATCGACTGCTCGGGCCGGGCCTCGATCTTCCCGGTGCCCCACAGCCGCTGCATGGCCATCGATTTGAAGGTGTTGAGGAGCACGGTCTTGCCCACGCCTCGCAGGCCGGTGACGACCATGCTCCGCTCCGGGCGCCCTCGGGCCACCCTCTCCAGGACGATCTCGAACTGTTGTAACTCACGGTCGCGCCCAGCGAGCTCTGGGGGACGCTGCCCCGCACCGGGGGCGTAGGGATTGCGCACGGGGTCCACGCTCTCGGACTTTATGACGGGATATAGCGGCCAACGTAGATTTCCGTAGAAAGCGCTACGGCGTGTCGCGTCATCTTCGGCGGAAACCCGGGGACGGGGGGCGTGGGCCACCGGCGGAACCGCGAGCATCGCCATGACACACCCCTCTACCTGGGCGGACACCGTCCGAACCCGCGTTCGATCCAACGCCTCCGACTGTAGCGCGGGTTCGAACACAGGAACGATGCTTTTCGAAGAAAGCCTCGATTAAAGAATGGGCACGGGCCGATCAACGCGCCTGAAATCCGGCCGCAAACCTCCCGAACGGGCGGCGAAGACAGCAACAGGAACGCCTACTAGGGGAGAAACGCCTCAGTCACGGACAGCCAGTCCCATCGAACGCGCCGTACCCGCGATGATCTTCTCGGCCTGGTCCAGGTCGGCGGTGTTGAGGTCGGGCATCTTGGTCCTGGCGACCTCCCGGAGCTGCGCGCGGGTTATCGTGCCGGCCACTTGGTGACCGGGGCGGGGGCTGCCTCCGTCCAGCCCGATGACCCGGCGGATCAGGGAGGCCGTGGTGGGCGTCTTGACCGCCAGTTCGAACGAACGATCCTCGAACACCGTGATGGCGACGGGCACGACGAACCCGCGCAGGTCCTGCGTGGCGGCGTTGTACTGCCGGCAGAACTCCATGAGGTTCAGGCCCAGCGGGCCGAGGTCCTTGCCGACGGTGGCCGGGCTCGCCTCACCGGCCCTGACCTGAAGCTTCGCGACACGGATGATCTTCTTTTTCGACATGCCCGCCACGCTAAAGTGTCCAGTTACTGGAGACTCAACAGGAATAATCAGGTCATGAACTACACGATCGGGCGGCTCGCCAAGCTCTCCGGGCTGCCGGTGAAGACGATCCGGTTCTACTCCGACATCGGGGTGCTCCCCGAGCGTGGCCGCACCGCGGCCGGATACCGCGTCTACGGCGACGAGGACCGGGTGCGACTGGAGCTCGTCCGGGCGCTGCGCGAGATCGGCGTCGACCTGGCGACCATCCGGTCGCTGGGCGACCGCGACCTGCACCAGGTGCTCTCCCTGCACCTGCGTACGGTGGAGACGCAGATCAAGTCGCTGCAGCGGACCCGCGCGGTGCTGCGCGCCACGCTGGAGCGCGACGATCCCACCGACGACGACCTGCGCCGGCTCAACGCCCTCGGGCGCCTCGGCACGGCGGAGCTGACCTCGCTGGTGAACGACTTCGTCGACGACGTCTCCGACGGAAGGCCCACGCTGGAGAAATGGCTCGGCGACCTGAGCGCGGCCATGGTGCCCGAGTTGCCCGACGAACCGAGGATCGAGCAGCTCGACGCCTGGCTGGAGCTGACCGAGCTGCTCGCCGACGACGACTTCCGTACCTCCCTGCGCGATATGGGCCGCGAGTTCTGGGAGAACGCCGACGAGACCGATCTCGCCGATTGGAACGCGGTCAACGAGCTGGTCATGCGGGAGGCCCTGGCCGCGGTGGACGACGGCGTGCACCCGGAGTCGGAGGCCGCCGTCCCCATCGTGAGCCGGATCCTCACGCTCCTGGCCGAGTCGCAGGGCCGTACTCCCGAGGCGGTCGCGCGCGGCTACGCCGAGCACGATCCTCGCGCCACCCGCTACTGGGAGCTGATCGCCGTGATCAACGACATGCCCTGGCCCGTGGCGCCCACGATCGCGCACGGCTGGATCACCTCGGCGGCGAATTGTCACTTCGGGTAATTGATCAAATACAATAGCGATTTGTCATGTTTGTCAGGTATGGGGGATGGCAACAGATGAAAAAGTCTCAGCGCGTCATGCACCTGGGGACGACGCTCGTGGTGGCGGCCGGCTGCCTGTCAGGGACCGCGTGCGCCGCGTCCACCACGACGCTCGCGCCGCCGTCCGCCTCGGCACTCACCTCGCCGTCCGTCTCGGCACCGGTCTCGCCGTCCGCACCTCCGGCCCCGGCCCCGTCGGCCGAGCCGACCACCGCGAGCCCCACCCCCACCGGACCGCCGAAGTTCTCCGCCGAGGTCTCCCGGGTCACCCGTAAGCAGCTCCCGTACTCCTGGCGGCCCGGATGCCCGGTCCCCGTCGGGGACCTGCGGCTGATCACGATGAGCTACTGGGGCTTCGACGACAAGCCGCACACCGGCGAGATGGTCGTGAACAAGGACGCGACCGACGCCGTCATCACGGTCTTCGGGCGCCTGTACGGCTGGCGGTGGCCGATCTACAAGATGCAGCTCGTCGACGCCTACAAGGCCAGCGACTTCGACTCGATCGACGCCGACAACACCTCGGCCTTCAACTGCCGCCCGGCGGAGGGGTCGAGCAGCTGGTCCGAGCACGCCTACGGCAGGGCCGTCGACCTCAACCCCCGGGAGAACCCCTACCGCTTCGCGAACGGCACGTTGTCGCACAAGAACGCCCGAAAGTTCGGCACCCGCCCGCTGGACGCGCCCGGTGTGATCAATCCGGGCGACCGGGTGGTCAAGGCCTTCGCGAAGGTCGGCTGGGGATGGGGAGGCGTCTGGGCGGGGGCCAAGGACTTCCAGCACTTCTCCGAAAGCGGCCGCTGAGACCCGCGCGAGCGCTCCTCTCCGCGTCCCTTCGGCCGTCCGCGAACGGCCGGCCGAAGGATCGGCCCGTCCCGGGCCGCCGTACGGCCTGACCTGGGAGTGACACGTCCACCCGGCCCACCGGCGACTGCCGTACCGTGGCGAGATGGGCAGTGACAAGCTCCTCGGCGAGTTCCTGCGCGCACGACGCGAGGTCACCACCCCCGAACAGGCGGGGCTGCCGGACGTCGGTCCCCGCCGGACGCCGGGACTGCGCCGGGAGGAGGTGGCCACGCTGGCCGACGTCAGCACCGACTACTACGTCCGTCTGGAGCAGGGACGCGAACACCACCCCTCCGAGCGGGTGCTCGACGCCCTGGTGCGCGTACTGTGCCTCGGGCCCGACGCCGCGGCCCACCTGTACGAACTCGCCCACCCGGGATCGCGGCAGCGCGGAACGGCGGGCGAACCGGACCGGGTCAGCCCGGCGCTGCTGCGGCTGATGCGGGGCTGGTCGCACACCGCGGCGTTCGTGATGGGCCGCTGGCAGGACGTGCTGGCCACCAACCCCCTGGCCGACGCCCTCCACGACGGGCTGGAGTACGCGGACAACCTGCTCCGGCTGACCTTTCTGAACCCCGAGGCGCGGGTGTTCTACCGTGACTGGGAGCGGGTCGCCCGCTCCAGGGTGGCCCACCTGCGCGCCGCCGCCGGAGCGGACCTCGACGACCCCCGGCTGATCGAGCTGGTCGGGGAGCTCTCCCTCATCAGCGAGGACTTCCGGCAGCTGTGGGCGCGCCATGACGTCTTCGGCATCACCCGTGAGTCCAGGCGCATCCATCACCGCCAGGTCGGCGATCTGACCCTCACCACCGAGGTGTTCAACGTCGCCGGCACCCCTGACCAGCAACTGGTCGTCGTGCACACCGAGCCCGCGAGTCCTTCCGAGCGCGCCCTGGCCCTGCTGGCCGGCCTCGCCGTCATGACGCACGACGGCGGTCCCTGAGGCCGGGTCCGCGTCACCGCTCCCGGAGGAGCCGGCGATGTGCTTTCGCCGTACGGGCCGGTGCATCATGGAGCTCATGGCGGCCAAGGACGGCGACGGGTGGGCCCAGTGTGACCGCGGGCATCGGCACTGGGGGGTGCACGGCGCGGCCGGGCTGCTCGCCGTCCACCATGACGCCACGGGGCAGCCTCACATCCTGATGCAGAAGCGCTCCATGTGGAGCCACCACGGCGGCACCTGGGGCCTGCCGGGCGGTGCCCGCGACAGCCACGAGGACTCCGTCACCTGTGCTCTCCGCGAGGCCCGCGAGGAGGCCGCCCTGAGCGGCGACGGGCTCCGGATCCAGGGTGTCTACCTCGACGACCACGGCGGCTGGTCCTTCGGGACCGTGATCGCCGAGGCCTCCGGTCTGCTGCACGCCGTCCCGGCCAACAGCGAGAGCGTCGAGCTGCGCTGGCTCTCTCCCGCGCGGATCGCCGCCAGAACGCTCCACCCCGGTTTCGCCGAGACCTGGCCGGAGATCAGCCTGGCCCTCGCCCCCTCGCTGGTCGTCCTCGACGTCGCCAACATCGTCGGCGCCCGCGCCGAACACGGATGGTGGAAGGACCGCGCCGGAGCCGCCGCCAAGCTGATCGCCGAGGTCGACGCCCTCAACCTCGGCGGGCTGCGCGCCGCACCCGATCGGTTTCCCCCCTTGGAGCGGTGGTTCCCCCGGCTCGCCGCGGTCGTGGAGGGCGCCGCCCGTGACGTCTCCCCGGTGCCCGGCGTCTCCGTCGTCGCCGCCCCCGCGAGCGGGGACGACGCCGTCGTTCAGGTCGTACGGGACACCCGCGCCTGGGAAGACGTCCTGGTCGTCACCGCCGACCGGGGCCTGCGCGAGCGGGTCACGGAGCTCGGCGCCGCCGTCGTCGGTCCCCGGTGGCTGCTGTCGCAGCTGTGAGTGTTCCGCCGATGTTCCACGTGGAACATTCACCCCAGCCGCCACGATCGGGGGCGGGTCCGAGCTTCGAGTCGATCCGCGTCGCGCCCGGTCCGACGAGGAAGAAGGGCCGGTGGTGCGTCACCCGCACGCGGATCGCCTGCCGCGCCGCCCCGGGAGGTCAGACCCTGGACGGCTCCGAATCTAAGATCTCCTCCGGTTTCAGGCCGCGGGTGGCCCGGTAGAAAAGCCAGTAGCTCACGGCCGCGACGGCGATGAAGAGCAGCCGGGCGAGGCTGGGGATGTCGAGCACGAGCAGGCCGTCGTTGAGCGAGTGGAGCACGGCCGCCGTCACGAAGACGCCGACGATGGGAAGCGTGATCACGACGCGGCCCCTCGCCTCCCAGACCCCGAAGGCGACCGCGCAGATCAGGCCGGTCCAGACAAGGTGGCTGAAAGGGGTGGTGAGACCGCGCAGGAACAGCACCGTACCGGCGCCGATGACGCCGTCGGCGTGGATGCTCTTCCAGGCGTAGGACATCGACTCCATGATCGCGAATCCGGTCGCACACGACAGGCCCAGCGCGACGCCGGCGGCCTTGGTCAGGTAGCGGCCGTTGAGCGCGACCACGAGAGGCGGGACGATCTTGGCCGCTTCCTCGATCCACCCGACCCGCAGGATCGTGGGACCGTGCTTGTCCGGGATGAGAAGCGAGTCGAAGTATCCGCCGAGGATGAGGGCGACGCCCCCGCCGAACAGGAACATCCCTATCAGCGTGGTGCCCGGCACGCTGTTGCCGATCCCGGTCCGGTCGTGGATGGCGACCAGGAGCGCGGCAGGCCCGGCCGCGGCGCCGTAGAAGAAGGCCGCCGGTAGCACCGCCTGGTTTCCGACCACCTGTATGACCGCGATGAGCGCGGCGGACAGCGCGATCATGGCGATCCACACCTTGAACCACCGATGTCGGTAGAACCTCAAATGCTCACGCATGGGGAGTTGTTCCCCGATTAAGGTGAGCCAAATTCGGACTAATCGCCTATATTTACATAAAATATGACATTTAGTCGAAAATCGACTCGGCCACAATGACCACACCGATCACCATGAACACCGTCGGCACCAGCCACCTCCCGGACCGCTCGACCAGGGAAATGATCTTCTTGTGCGATCCGAGCCATGAGGCCGCGGCGCACCAGAACCCGACCAGCACGGCGAACACCGCCACGGTGACGAGGGTGGGCGCCAGGCCGATCGTGCGGAACATCGGGGTGTAGACGGAGATGTTGTCGGCGCCGTTGGCGATGGTCACCCCCGCGATCGAGACCACCCCGGAGGCGACCGGTGCCGCCTCGTCGCCGTTTCCTTTCTTGATCAGCCCCCACACCCCCATGCCGAACGGCACCAGCCCGAGCAGCCCCACCCATCGGTCAGGGACCACGGTCAGCCCGAGGGCCGCCACGGCGGAGACGACCACCAGGACGGCGATCCCCGCGTACTGGCCGAGGACGATCTGCCAGGGGCGAGGGACCCCGCCCGCCCTGGACGTCAGGAACAGCACCGTCAGAATGATGATGTCGTCCACATTGGTCCCGGCGAAGACGGCGGCGGCCGTACCGATCGTTTGACCCACGGACGCATTATGGAGGCCGGCGTCGCGTGCCCTCCAGTCGCGTCGCGACTCCCGGAGCCGCACGCCCTCCACGGCCGCATGGTCAGCAGTGCGCGGCGAGCGTTACGATCATGTTGTCCGTTCCTGTCGGCCCCTCGGAGACCGCACGTGGGCTATTCGCCGCAGTACGGCCCGCCGTCCCGGGGTGAGACAGGTCGTGGGTTGGCCGCGATACTGGTCATGGTCGTCGGCCTGCTCATCGGAGCCGCCATCATCGTGTTCACGGTGCTCAACCCGCCCTCCGCGCCGGCGAGCTCTCCCGCGGCCGACGATGCCGGCCATTCCGAGACCTCGGTCCGTCAGGCCGCCCAGCTGGTGATCGACACCTATTCCAGCGGCTCCTACGGCGAGTTCTGGGACATGTGGACCACGGAGGCCCAGGGACTGATCGCCCGCGAGGAATACGTCAGGCTGTTCCAGCTCTGCCCCCCACCCGGACCGAGCACCCCGTTCACCATCACCGAGGTCACGGTCACCGGCGACGACGCGGAGGTCCAGACGACCCGGCCGAACGAGACGCTCGCCTTCCACTTCGTCTTCGAGACCGGTTCGTGGCGATCCGTGCCCTCGCCCACGCTGCGACAGGACTACCAGACCAAGACGGTCGAGCAGATGGTCCAGGAGCGGCAGGCCGCGGGATCCTGTGGCACGGCCACGGTCACCCCGCCCGCCACCCCGCCGGCCGACGTCGCGACCACCCCGCCTGTCACCCCGCCGACCACCCCGCCTGTCATTCCGCCCGCCACTCCACCGACCGGTTCGACGCCCGGTTCGACGCCCGGTTCGGCGACCGTCCCATCCGCCACTCCACCGACCGGTTCGGCGACCATCCCGCCCGTCATCTCGTTCACCGGGTGATCCCCGGCGCCGGGGCCTTCCAGGACATCCAGGCCCGGTCACGATGCGCGAAGAATCGGCACGCCGTGAAAGATCGTGAACACCGGTGCCATCTTCGATCGGCGTATTGGTCAATCACAAAGTCATACAAAGGTGCTGCCATCGCCGGAATTCACAGCTACTGTCAAGCGTATGGCCCACCCCCTGCCGGCCTGGCGAGACGGCACAGGATCGGACACGTCACAGCCGAATGACAAGGATTCCGCCAAGCAGGAATCGACACCGGTTCCCCTGTGGCTGGCGCACCTCCAGCCCCGAGAAGGACGGGCGGAAATCACCATTCCGAACCCTGACACCTCCATCACGATAGAGCTGGACAGAGCGGACTACGAAGCGCTTTCCCGTAAGGCACGACTGAGCGGCAACAAGGTCTCCGACGTGATTCATGCCGCCGTCCAGCGAGAGATCGGCAGCAAACCCCATGTCATCACCCTGATGCACCGCTGGAACCTGCACCGGGACGACCTCGACACGGCGGCCGAATCACTCGGAGTCGACCAGTTGTCCGAGGCCGAATGGGGCCAGATCGGCATCCGTCATTTCCGGAGGGGCTGAAATATGCTTCCGGGTCGTGTGCTCGACGTAAGTGCGCTGGTGGACATCGCCGTGGCGAAGACCGAATACTCACGCAGCATTGCCGCCATGTGCCTTTTCCGGGGTGGCGGGATATGCGTTCCGGCGACCAGCCTGGCGGCCGTGCTGTCCATCTCCCCCATGTCCACCCAGGAGGAGTTGTTCGAGCTTGTCACGGCGCCCGGTGTGAAGATCGATGACTTCACCCACGGCAAAGTGGGAGACATCGCGGAGATTCTCGACGGTTCACGCGACATCACCGCCGGACACGTCATCTGGTGCGCCCGGAGCACGAAGTGGCCCATCCTCACGGATCGCGGCAGAGAGCTGATCCAATACGACCAGCACCTCGTGATCGATCCCTTGCCCTAGCGAATGCCGATCGGCCGCGATTGGGCGGGCGCCTGTTCGCCTCCGTTCAGAACCCTTCCCAGGGAATGGGGTCGAATATTGTGCGCATACTGTCGATTTGTAGGGCTGCGCCCCCCACACTGAGAGGGTGACAGACCAGGTGAGGCGCATCAAACTCGACATTCCCGACAGCCCCGAATACGACCAGGTACGCGATATGCACGGCCATGCCGTGTCGGTGTTCGCGTCCACGGAGAACAACGGTGAACGCTCGCTGAAAATCGGCAGCCGGACGCTGGCGCTGCGGAAGGTGGGCGTCGACGAGGACGGCGACGAGGCGATGGACGTCTACCGAGCCGAGGCGATCTCGGATCCCTCGTACTGAGGCCGGGCACGGACAAGCCCTGATCCGGGGCCGGACCGGACCCGGTCCGGCGGCGACGGGTCGGTATCCGGGCGATCACGGCCTCCTGAGAGCACGGACCCGACGACTCGGCACACGCGCCGGTGGACGCTGTCGCCTTCCGCGGTCTCGGTGCCCCTGCACGCACCGAGGCGCCAGGAACACGATCGAACCCTCAGGGGTTCCTCACGTCGGCCGACCTCCAGGGCGCTTACGGTGATCCTCACGGAGGGGTCCGGCAGGACCGGGAGGAACCGGCGTCGGCCGGAGCCGTCGCGGAGAGATGCCCGGAAGGTCCCATCACCTGCCGCCGGTGTCTTCGCGTGGATACCCTCGGCGCCATGATTATCTGGTTGAACGGGACCTTCGGTGCGGGCAAGACGACCACCGCCGGCGAGCTGGTCGAACTCATTCCAGAGGCGAGGATCTTCGACTCCGAGTACGTGGGCTACATGCTGCGCCATGTTCGGGATCTGCCGCAGGTCAGGAACTTCCAGCAGTGGCCCCCGTGGCGCGGGCTGGTCGTGGAGACCGCCTCCCAACTGCTCGGTTATCTCGGCGGAGTGCTCGTCATCCCGCAGACGGTTCTCGTCGAGGAGTACTGGACGGAGATCCGCACCGGCCTCGAAAAGGCAGGCATTCCCCTCCACCATTTCCTGGTGCACACCGACCAGGACACCCTCATCCACCGGATCGAGACGGACGGCGTGGAGAGAGAAGCGCGCCAGTGGCGCCTTGACCACCTGCCGGACTACCGCGACGCCCTGCCCTGGCTGAGCCGGGAAGCGACGACCGTCGACACCACCGGGGTCCCACCGGAGCGGGTCGCTCAGATCATCGCAGTCGACGTTCTCCCACACCGGGCGTAATTCTGATGCGATTCTTCCATCCGGGCTGAAAGAATCGGAAAGCATGCGGCACTGGCCACTTTTCGCTCTCAAGGTGACGACTCCTCGGCTGGAACTTCGTCTCCCGTCGCTCGACGACCTTGATCAGCTCGCCGACCGGGCCGCCGAGGGCGTCCACGACCCTGATTTCATGCCGTTCGGCTTCCCCTGGACGGACGTGCAACCGCTGGAGCGCGCCCGCGGAACGATCCAGCACCACTTCAAGCAGTGGAGCTCCTGGTCACCTCAGAACTGGCAGTGCTCGTTCGTCACGATCTTCGAGGGCCAGGTGGTCGGCACTCAGGAAATGGACGGCCTCGACTTCGCGGTCACGCGCCAGGTCTCCACCGGCTCCTGGATCGGGCAGCGCTTCCAGGGCAAGGGCATCGGCACCGAGATGCGCGCCGCCGTCCTCCACCTCGCCTTCGCCGGGCTCGGCGCCGAGTACGCGACGTCGGCCGCCTTCTCCGACAACCACCGCTCCCTGGCGGTCTCTCGCAAACTCGGCTACCGCGACGACGGCATCTCCATGCACAGCCGCAGGGGCAGAATCGCACGGCAGCAGCGTCTCCGCCTCGCCCAGGACGACTGGGTCACCCCCCAGGGGTTCGAGATTCACCATCTCGAACCCTGTCTCCCCTTCTTCGGCCTCCAGCCGGACCCCGGCGAGGCGTCTCCCTGACCTGCCCGTGCTCCCGCCGCCGTGTCCCGACCGGCGACGACAAGCGGTTCGCCCGCCGGTTCGGCGGTCATTATCGCGGGCCGGGTGTTGTCGGGCGCCTCCGCCGGGAGAGCGGCGGCCTGCTGTCGCACACCCGGCCGCGCGGTGCTGTTCGACGAGATCGCGGTGACGCTCGATCCGTTGGGGTGAGGTGTCACGCGATGACCAGTGCCGCCATGGCGAGGATCGAGGCGCCGAACACCACGAAGTGGCGGACGTTTTGCAGGGTCCAGGTCCAGGAGGGGAAGCCGTCCTCGGCCGCCTTCAGGAGGGTCGGCACGTCGATGCTCGCGAGCATCGGGTCGCCCTTGCGGGCGAAGGCGGCCTGCACGGACGTGGTGGCGGTCAGCTGGCTGTAGAGGATCACACAGTTGATGAGTAGCACGATCGACTGGAAGATCCAGGTCAGGGGCGTGGCCCAGTCGCCGCCGGACAGGTTCACCACGGCCGTCGCCGCCATCACCCCGGCGATCGAGACCGGAGCCCAGGTCTCGTGGCCGCCGGCGTCGAACCTCATCCCGTTCTCGGTCAGGACGGTGGTCCGTACGCCCTGGCGTGCCAGTTCGGCCTCGGCACTGGCCATCGCGGTGGCTCCGTAGCGGTGGCGCACCAGCGGGATGCTCACGAAGGCGGTGGCGACGAGCAGCTGCATGGAGGCGACGAAAGTGCTCACGGTGGGTCTCCTTGATCGGGCGCTCTGTGGCGCCGGCTTCGACTTGCACTAAGTTCAAGGGAAACCTACCACTTCCTGAACTAAGTTCAAGTCCTCACTTGAACTTTGTGCAAGAAGGGGTCCGGCACCTATCGTGGAGGCATGGCGCGCGACATGTTGACCAAGGACCAGATCGTCCAGACCGCGATCGAACTACTCGACGACGAGGGCCTGGAAGGCCTGAACATGCGAAGCCTGGGCAAACGGCTCGGCACCGCCGCAACGGCGGTCTACTGGCATGTCAAGAACAAGGACGACCTCATCCTGCTCGCCGGCGACCACGTGTGGCACGAGATCGAACTGCCCGACCTCGACACCCTCGACTGGCGGACGGCGGCCACCGCGATGGCCACCAGCCTGCACACCATGCTCAGCAGGCACCCCTGGCTGGTACAGGCGTTGGGCTCGCACCTCTTCTACGGACTCGGCAAGGCGCGCCACGACGACCACAGCCTCGCGGTCTACGAGGCGGCCGGCTTTGTCGGCGCCGAGGCCGACCGCGCCGCGGCCACCGTCTTCACGTTCGTCCTCGGCAGTGTCCTCGGCGCATCCGCCATGGTCTCCCTGACCCGGCGGCTGAGCCGCGACGGCGTGAACGCGCAAGAGCTGATCCAAGACACCATGGTCAAGGCGAGCGACGTCGCCATGCAATTCCCGCGACTACGCAGCCGCCTCACCACACCGGCCGCCGACTACAACGCCTCACCCGAGCAGACCTTCGAATCCGGCCTCAACGCCCTCCTCAACGGCCTTGAGGCCGAACTCCCCGACCGCGTACCGACCGGCCCGGACGTGCGCTGAGCAGCCGAATGGCGTGGGCAGTCCTCTGTGAACACAGGCCCGCCGAGATCAGGATCTATCGGGGGCAGGGGTAGCTGGGAGTCGAACGTCCGGAGCCCGTGGAGCCGGAGCATGACGGCCTGATCTTCGTGGGAGAGAAGGGCGCGCGACTCCGGCGCGGCAACTTCACGAAGGTCCGGGCGAGAGCGCTCAAGGCTGCCGAGCTTCCGCGCTGGGATCTGGCACGCGAGTGGAACACAGTCGTGAAAACAACAAGGCCCAAGTCGGGATTGACACCCTGACCTGGGCCTTAGTGATTGGCTGCGGTGCTGCGTGGCCTGAAGAGGGCAACGGAGATCGGACCCGCACTGCCAAAGGGCCGACCGGCTTGCTGATACCTCGCCGGTCCGGATGTCAACGCCGGGCGGCGGCCAGCTTCGCGCCGAGCGCCGCAGCGTCGGCGGGTACTCCCGGTGACTCCCAGAAGTTCTCGATGCCCCCCGCATAAATAAAGCCGTACGCAGGGGTTCCCGGCTGGAAGCACCACCCGTCCGCGAGCGCTCCCGCGTCGACGGTGTCGTAGCCGATCCGGTCGAGGAACGCGGTCGTCTCTCCCTTCGCGCCAACGTCATCGCCCGCGATCGCCAGGGCACTGCGGTCCGCCGCACCGGTGGGCCGGGCCAGCGCCCGCAGATGCTCGAAGTAGATGTTGTTGAAGACCTTGACGACCTTGGACGTCGTCAGGTGCCGCTGCAGCAGTTCGCTGGACGTGGTGGATCCGGCGTCGAGCTCCGGGAAGGTCCCGTCCCGCTGGGGGTAGTAGTTGTTGGTGTCGAGGACGGTCTTGCCGGCGAGCGGCTCCACTGGAACATCGCGATAGGCCTGCAGCGGAATGCTGACGACCACCAGATCGCCGGCTGCGGCGGCCTCGGCGGAGGTCGCCGCGCTAGCCCTCGGCCCGAGCTCGTCGACCAGTTCCTTCAATGTCTGCGGGCCGCGCGAGTTGCTCAGCACCACGTCGTAGCCGGCCGCGATGGCGAGCCGGGCGACCGTGCCGCCGATATTTCCGCTGCCGATGAATCCAACAGTTGTCATAACAACTATCAACTTCCGCGCCACACCCGGCATTCCCTACCGGCTCCATGGACTGCGGGCAACGCGTATGACAGCACCCTCCTGATCGCCCCGGATCAGGGGTCAGGTTCTGGCTCGGCAAGGACCAAAGCGCTTATGACCGCGAACCTCCCGGGCTTCCATTTCACGATCTTCGTCATACGGGAAACCTCAGAAGAGCCAGAACGTTTCGCTCCAGACATCATCCATATCGTCCGCGAGCACATCGAGGAGTTCGGCATCCACGAGGACGGCCGGCTGTTCCATGGCTCGCGCGGCGGCGTGATCTCCATCGGGACCTACTGCGAGGTGTGGAAGGCGGTGCGGATCTTCGCTCTGACCCCCGATCAGCAGGTCTCGCCCCTGGCGGCCCGGCCGTACGACCTGCGGCACGCGGCGGTGTCCCTGTGGCTCGATGCCGGGGTGGCGGCCCCTGACGTGGCCGAGCGGGCGGGGCACGGGGTGGACGTGCTGCTCAAGGTCTACGCCAACTGCATCGACGGGGGCGCGGAGATCGCCAACCGCGGGATTGAGGACGCGCTGGCCGCGTGAGTCGCCGTTCAGCGAAGGGGCCTCGGAAACACCGGGATCTCTTCTGCTTTATCAAGGTGCGCCGAAGTCACGATAGGTACCTGCCGAACTCGCGCTCCATGAGGTCCCAGAACGACCTGTAGCGGACCTCGCCCGGATGCCAGGTCGCGAAGTCCCATGCCTCCCACTCGCCGTCCGGTCCGACGACGTGCGGGTTGAGCAGGTACACCTGCCCCTCGATGCACTCGGATATGTAGAGGCTGCCGGACATGGACTCCTGATGGAGATACCACTGATCCTGTGGGTCGTGATCGTCCTCCAACTGATCCCAGATCCGGGCGAGTTCTGGGTCGACATCACGGGTCCAGCCGACTTCGGCCAGGGGCATCAGGCGGAGAGATGCATGGCTGTACTCGTCCCAGCCATTGGTGACCTGGAGGAACTCCCGATAGCTTGGCGGAAGACGCATGCCGAGGCGTTCCTCGTGTCGCGCGATCTCGGCCTCCCCGGCACCCGGCGCGCCGAGCCAGGTGGCACGGCCGAATCCGTCGTCCGGATCCGCTCGCTGTTCCGGCGGAATAGCCCTGTACTCGGCGAAGTACTTCTGGGCCGCGTCGTTCACGGTGCGGAGAAGGTCGCCCCAGGGATAACGGGGGGTATTGGAGATCACCATGGCGGGGACCCTAACGGTCACATCCGACAGTTCGGCCGATGTAAGGCGCAACCGTCCCACCTGCCCGGTTTTGATTCTGCCCTTGGTTTCCCTGTATCAGCCGCCCGCTTCGCTCCAGCCCTCGTCAAGCCTGGCCAGCAGCAGCTTCGATCCCGCGAACACCGGCCGAGAGCCGCTCACGGCTGCACACCCCGGAAACGATCAACGGCGCCTCACCAAGGCCAAGTGCCTGGTCAGACGCCGTTTGCGATGCTCAGCGGAGAGCGTGGGATTCGAACCCACGAGACCGGTCACCCGGCCTAGCGGTTTTCAAGACCGCCGCCATCGTCCACTAGGCGAGCTCTCCTGGTGACACGTCCGAAGAACGTATCAGATTGCACCTTAGTCTCTCACTGTCCCAGACGTGCACGAGACTGCGGGCACATCGTCCATCCTTCGAGACGAGGTGCCCGCAGTGCCCGATTTCGCGTGCCGTACCGGATTCAGGATTGCAATCCGGCGAAGCCGTCGCCTACCGAGGCGGCCAGGCGAAGGTAGGACTCGCGGGTGGCGGGTTGCAGCCTTTCCAGGTCGATCTCCGCGCCCTCTTCGAGGTGTGGGTCGTAGGGGACGCGGATCACGGCGCGGCAGCGGGCTGCGAAGTGGGCTTCCAGGCGGTCGAGGTCCACCGTGGACTTTGACCGGGGACGGACGCTGCACAGGACCACCGTGGCGGAGCGGACCAGGTCTTCGTAATGGTGGGCTTCCAGCCAGTCCAGCGTCGCCGAGGCGGCGCGGGCGCCGTCGACGGACGGTGAGCTGACCAGAACGAGCTGGTCGGCCAGTCCGAGCACTCCGGACATGGCCGAGTGAAGCAGGCCGGTGCCGCAGTCGGTGATGCAGATCGAGTAGAAGTTCTCCAGGACCTGGGAGACCGACTGGTAGTCCGACGCGCTGAACGCCTCGGACACCGACGGGTCGCGGTCGGAGGCGAGGATCTCCAGGCGGGACGGGGCCTGAGAGGTGAAAGCCCTTATGTCGACATAGCGCTTGATCTGCTGGCGCTCGTTGAGCAGGTCACGGACGGTGGCGGAGGTTTCGAGCTCGACCTTGTCCGACAGGGTGCCCCGATCGGGATTGGCGTCGACCGCGATGACCCTGTCGCCGCGGACCTGGGCGAGGGTCGCGCCGAGACCGACCGTGGTGGTGGTCTTGCCGACACCGCCCTTCAGGCTGAGTACGGCGACGCGGTGATGACCGGTGGCGACGGGGGTGCGAGCACGGCTGACCAGCTCGCGGCGACGGCGGACCTCGGGGGACTCCCCGGGCTTGATCAGGCCTGCCGACGCCTTGTAGATCAGCTTTCGCCACCCTCCGGCGGGCGAGTTGCGACGGCCCTTGAGCAGCGATTCGGGGTCCAGGCTGTCCGCCGACTGCCGGGGAACACCCGGAACCTGCGGCCGGGACGGGGTGCTGAAGGCGGGTGGCGGAACCGGTGACTGGCGACGGCGTGCCTGGTACGGCTCTCGCGCGGGCGTGATCGTGTCCGGTCCCGGCGCGAAGGCGGTCTCCCTCTCCGGAGCGGAGACCGTGTCCCGGCCGGTCGGAACCTGTTCGGCCCGGTCAGGGGAGACCCGGTCGGCCCGGTCGAAAGAGACCCGGTCAAAGGAAGGACGATCGGCGGGGGAAGGCGTGTCCCGGCTGGGCCCGAAGGCCGTGTCCCGTTCGCGGCCGAAAGCCGAAGGCCCGGAGAAGCCGGAGAAACCCGGAGAGTCCTGAGGGCCGGAGAAGTCCGAGCCGAACGAACCCGGGGCAGAACGATCCGGGGCAGAACGATCCGGCGACGGGGCCGGCTGCGGCCTGTCGGCGCCGAAGGATTGAGGGGTCCGGAACGGCTCGACCGGCTCGGAGCCGAAATGCCCGGACGTCGTCCTGGGTGACTCCTTGGCCTCGGCCGGTTCGGCGGCCTTGAAGATGGACCGGTCTCTGTCGTGTTCGCCGCCGTCGGTGAACCCTTCGGAATCCGTGCCGCCGGAGGTGAACCGATCAGACTCGGCACCGCCGACCGCGAACTGGCCCGTGCCCGAGGCGGAATCCGTACCGCTGACCGCGAACTGACCCGTCCCCGAAGCGGAATCGGCACCATCGGAGGTGGACCGGCCGGAATCCACACCGCCGACCGCGAACTGACCTGTGCCCGAGGCGGAATCCGTACCGCCGACCGCGAACTGACCCGTCCCCGAGGCGGAATCAGCACCGCCGGGGGTGAACCGATCGGACTCGGCATCACTGACCGCGAACGAACCCGTCCCCGACGCGGAATCGGCGTCGCCGACCGCGAACTGACCCGTGCCCGAGGCGGAGTCCGTACCGCCGACCGCGAACTGACCCGTCCCCGAGGCGGAATCGGCGCCGCCGGAGGTGGACCGGCCGGAGTCCTTGCCGCCGAACTCCGAGCTGCCGAAGGTGAACCGCTGGGTTTCGGAGACCGTGGGCTCGAACGAGCCGGTGTCGGGGCCGAGGGGCCTGGCCGGAACGAGTTTGAAGGGCTCGGCCGGCTCGGCCGGACGGTGGGGTTGCTCGAACAGACCGCGGGACGGTTCCGGTTCGGGCTCCACGTACGGCGTGCGGATCGCGGGCTCGGTGAACTCACTCGGGGTGTAGGTGTCGGCGTCACCCGGCTCCTGGCGAGGTAACGGCTTGAGCGGCGCGAGGAACCCGTCGTTGTCCTGCTTGGTGGACGCGCTGGGGGGCGGCACGGTGAAGGCGCTCACCGTTTCGGAGACCTCCATCCACTCGGCCGCGTCGGCGTCTTCGGCCGGAGGAACGATCACGGTCGTGGATGCGCTCGCAGGCTGGTAGGCCGAGTCGACGGCCGCGCGGAACAGTGGCGACGACGTCGCGTCCGACTCGGTCGGCACCGAGCTCCAGGGGTCTTTCGGGTATGGCGAGATGACGGCGTCTTCCACCACGGCGGCGCTCTTCGCCGCGACGACAGGCGCCTCCTCCTGCTCCTTGATGGCGTCGAGCCATGCGAGCTGTTCCTCGAGAGATTCCTCACGATCGTGTCTTGCCACCGTGTTCCCCCTCGGGATGGGCATAAAAGGGCAGCAAACACATAGCAGGTTAACGCCTTGTGTTCTCGTCAACGCTCGCAACCACCAAGTTAGGGCTCAGCGGATACCTTTGGAAGCATGCGCGCCATCATGATCGACGAACCAGGTGGACCCGAAGTTCTGGTCTGGCGAGAGGTCCCCGACCCCCGGCCTGAGCGTGGCGAGGTCCTCATCGACGTGACCGCCTCGGCGGTCAACAGGGCCGACACGCTGCAGAGACAGGGTTTCTACAATCCGCCTCCCGGTGCCTCGCCGTACCCCGGGCTGGAATGCTCCGGCGTGGTCGCCGAGGTGGGTTCCGACGTCGAGGACTTCAAGGCGGGCGACCGGGTGTGCGCGCTGCTCGCCGGTGGCGGTTACGCGGAGAAGGTCGCGGTGCCCTGGCAGCAGGTCATGCGAATCCCTGACGGTGTGGACCTGGTCGAGGCCGCCGGACTGCCCGAGGTGGCGTGCACCGTCTGGTCCAACGTGTTCATGACCGCGCGGCTCAGGAAGGGCGAGACCCTTCTCGTTCACGGCGGTTCCAGCGGGATCGGGACGTTGGCCATACAGCTGGCGAAGGCGTTCGGCTCCCACGTGGTCGTCACCGCCGGCTCGGCCGAGAAGATCGCCCGCTGCCTGGAGCTGGGCGCGGACGAGGCGATCAACTACCGCGAGGAGGACTTCGCGGAAAAGGTCAAGGCCGATGTGATTCTCGACATCATGGGCGGCAAATATCTGCGGGGGAACGTGAAGGCCCTCAAGACCGGCGGACGGCTGGTCGTGATCGGGCTGCAGGGCGGCGCGAAGGGTGAGCTCGACCTGGGAGCGCTTCTGGCCAAGCGTGCCTCCGTGCACGGAACCACGCTCCGCGCGCGGCCCACCGACGAGAAGGGCGCCATCGTGCGCGGAACGGTGGACAACGTCTGGCCTCTCGTCGACGCCGGGGTGATCCGGCCCGTGGTGCACGCCCGGGTGCCCATGAGCGACGCCGCCGAAGCCCACAGGATCATGGAAACCGGAGACCACATCGGGAAAATCCTGCTAGTAAGTTGAGGTTATGAACGCTGAGGAGAGCACTCCGCACATCGTGGTCATGGGACCCCAGGGAGGTCAGAACGAGGAGGACGGCGGGGAGCGGTCCGTCGCCGACCTGGTCGAGCAGCCTGCCAAGGTGATGCGCATCGGCAGCATGATCCGCCAGCTCCTCGAGGAGGTTCGCGCGGCTCCGCTGGACGAGGCCAGCCGCAAGCGCCTCAAGGAGATCCACCAGAGTTCCATCAAGGAGCTTGAGGACGGTTTGGCGCCCGAGCTGGTCGACGAGCTTGAACGACTGTCGTTGCCCTTCACCGAGGACAACAACGGCACCCCGCCGAGCGAGGCCGAGCTGAGGGTCGCCCACGCGCAGTTGGTCGGCTGGCTTGAGGGGCTGTTCCACGGGATACAGACCACGCTTTTCGCCCAGCAGATGGCGGCTCGGGCTCAATTGGAGAACATGCGCAGGGCGCTCCCCGGCGGTGTGTCCCTCCAGCAGCAGGAAGGGCCGCAGGGCGGCAGTTCGGGTCCCTACCTGTAACAGGCCCCGCTCCCGGAAGCCTTTAGCCGCGAGAGCTCGTCGAGAGTCTCGGAAGGCCTTACCCGTAGAGCTCCTCAAGGACTCTGGCGACCCCGTCGTCGTTGTTGGCCGCGGTCACGTGATCGACCGCGGCCAACACCTTCGTGTGGGCGTTGGCGACCGCGTAGGAAGTACCGGCCCACTGCAGCATGGGCAGATCATTGGGCATGTCCCCGAACGCGATCACGTCGGCGGGTTTGATCTCCTGTGTCTCCGCGAGATCGGCCAGTGCCGTGGCCTTCGTGACGCCCAGCGCGCTCATCTCGATCAGAGCCCGGCCGCTGGAGTGGGTGGGGGTGACCAGATCACCGACCAGTTCGCAGACCGTCGCCTGGAGAATGTCGGGATCCATCCGAGGGTGCAGGGCCAGGAGTTTGGCGCAGGGCTGTGAGGTGAGTGTGGCCATTCCGACACGGAGCCCGACGACCTCCCGCCTATCCCAGCCCCCGAGACGGAAGTCCGATTCGTGAGCGAATCCGCCTTCGTATTCCACCGCGAAGGCCAGCTCGGGAACCTTTTCGCGGAGTCGTCTAACGACCTCTTCGAGCACGTCTGAGTGCATTAGATGGGATTTGACGATCTGTTCGGTGTGCAGGTCGTAGACAAGGGCGCCATTGGCGCATATGGCCAGCCCCCGATGGTGCACGACTGCCGCAACCGTGTGCATCCATCGAGGTGGCCTACCGGTCACGAAGACCAGCGTGGCCCCGGCGTTCTCCACGAGCGCGAATGCGGCTGCGGTACGAGGGGAGACGGTGCCGTCCGAGCGCAGAGCGGTGCCGTCAAGGTCGGTGGCGACAAGCTTGGGGCTTCCCATAACAGGTCCAGTCTGCACTGTGATCCTCACTGTGCCAGACCCGGGATCTCTGACAGAGGAATCTTCCTGATGGCGGGAACACGGTCTCTGCGGATAGTGTTAGATGTGATGGCGTTGTATTAGCTGAATCCCGTTGTGAAAACCAGTTTGACTGAGCCACCCCGGGGCCCGCTGTACGACACATGGGGTTCACGAGGTGTGATTCCCAAAGTTTCAAATCCTGAGGGAGAGCTTTAATGGCTCAGGGAACCGTCAAGTGGTTCAACGCTGAAAAGGGCTTCGGCTTCATCGCACCGGATGGCGGTGCACCGGATGTGTTCGTGCACTTCTCCGAGATCCAAGGCAACGGCTACCGTAGCCTCGAAGACGGCCAGCGGGTCGAGTTCGAGATCACGCAGGGCCAGAAGGGCCCGCAGGCCTCGCAGGTCCGCGCCGTCTGACGCATAGACCTCTAGTTGCCGGAGAAGGCGGAGTTCGCGTAAAGCGAACTCCGCCTTCTTCGTTCCCGGGGGCCCCTCACTCGTGGCCCGGGCCGGTGGGGCGCCGCCCCGGTGCCGTCTCACGGGTCGACCCGTCGAAGGGGCACGACCCGGTCACGAACGCCGCCTCACTCGAACCAGGTCGCATCGCGGCGGGTCTATTCGCCTATGGAGCATCCGCGCGGTTCCGTCCTCGTCTGGCTCGGGCACCCGGCGACCGTGGTCGCCACCTTCGTATTGCCGGTCAACGACCATCTCCTCAAGGCCCGGTGGCCCGGTCCGGTCACCGGCAAGCTGAGCGACGTCGCGGGGCTGATGGTCGCCCCGCCCCTGCTCGCCCTCGTCTTCTCTCTGGCTCTCGCCCTGTCCCGCCTTCCGACCCTCACCCTGTCCCGGACCGTCCCCTCTTCCCCTGCCCTCGCTCCTTCCCAGCCCGGCCCCCTCTTTCCCTCCCGAGCCGGCCCTCTCGATCTCTCCCGGATCGGCCCCCTCGTCGTCACCCGGTTCGCCGCCCTCGCCGCGATCATCACCACCGGCGTCGGCTTCATCCTGGTCAAGAGCACGGGGGCGGGCGCGGAGTTCGCCTCCCGGGTATGGACCCTGGTCGCGGGTCCCTCACGGGTCCTGGCCGACCCGACCGATCTGGTGGCCCTGCCCGCGCTCGGTGTCACCTGGCTGATCTGGCGCGGGTGCCAGACCGATCAGGCCGTACGGCGTGCCCGCGCGCTGATCATCGTCCCCGTCGCCCTGTTCGGGGTGACCGCCACCTCCGCCACCTCTCCGCCGTCCACCGCGAAGCAGGTCTCCGCGAACGATGAGGTCATCACCGTCGTCCGCGACCACGACTTCGTCTCCAACGAGACGGTCCTGTCCTACGACGGCGGCCGCACGTGGACCGTCCCTTCCCGGCCCGGCGCCGCACCGATCCCGGTGTCTCCGTTCTTCCCGACGCCCCCGAGCCCCGCAGGCCCCCCAAGCCCCCGGAGCTCTCCGTTCTTCCCCGACTCCCCGGACCCCGCGAACCCTCCGGACTCTCGCCGCCCCACGAGCTCGCCGTACTTCCCGAATTTCCCGGACTCCCCGGCTCCCGGTTTCCCGCGAGCCACGCCCCCGCCCCTCGCGCCCTCTCCCGCGACCCGGGTCTGCGTGCCCGGCGAGCCCCTGCACTGCTACCGCGTAGCCCCACCGCGATTCGCCGTGGACGAGTCATGGGACGGCGGAGCCACCTGGGAGACATCCTGGGGCGTCTCGGAACGACGGGAGAGAGCCCTGCGGCGGTTGAGCCCGGACAGGCCCCCGGTCGCCTGGGAGGGCTCTCAGGCGGTCGCGGTGCAGCGGGTGACCGGCGGCCACGTGGTGGTCGTGGCCAACGGCCGCGACGGCATCGCCGTACGCGACGCGCGGGGGACCTGGCGGCGACTCGGTTTCTCGGCCGAGGGCTTCTCCCCGGACACGGCGCCCCCGCTCCACCTGCCGGACGTCGACCTGGGGACGGAGCGCCTCATCGGCTTCTTCGTCGGCCTGATCGCCTTCATGGCCGGCATGGCCGGGGCCCGCCGCCATGAACCGCGGGTCAACGGCCTGGCCGTGTCCGCGTACGTCCTCGCCTCCGTCGGGTTCGTCCTCAGCCTGCCGTCCGGCGGCCCTCTGCCGTTCGTGCTCGGCATCGCCTGCGCCCTCACCGCGGCGGCTCTCACGGCGACGGCGGCGGTCCGGGCCCGCGTATCCGTCCGGACCTGGTTCGCGCTGCTCGCCCTCGCTCCTTGCACGTCGTTCGTGATCTGGGCGACCTTCTCCGTCTGGAGGTCGGGCACCCTTGAGGACTACTCGACGGCGGGGTTCCTCGCCTGGCTCGCCGGCGGCGCCGGGGTCGGGGCATCCGTCCTGGTCGGCTGGACGACCGCGAGGAAGGACGCGGGGCATCCGGCGGCATGAACGCGGGAAGGCCCCGCCGTGGGTGTGACACCGTTGGCGAAGTAGATAAGACAGAAGCGGCCCCGTGATCACTAATGTGATCACGGGGCCATTTCACGTGTTGGGGGGCGTGTGCCTGGCCAGCTTCACCGCTGGAGACCACCAAAACTCCTGTGACGACGGGGATGACAACCAGCTCAGGGATGCACGTCGGATCCGCGCGGCCTCTAGGCTTTGCCCGTGAAGACGGACGACTTAACCGGGCGCATCGTCGCCACTGTCGCAGTCCTGATTGGGGACGTGGCTCTGTTGGTGGCTACGAGCTTCGCGATCCGCTGGGCATTCAACCGGGGCGTGCTGTGCGACGGCGCCAGTGTGCTCTGCTCGGGCGGAGACCCCTCTCCCGCGCAGTGGCAGGCGGAGATGACCTTTCGCTCCACTGTCGCCTACGGTTCCTTCACAGTCATGGCCTTGATCTTGATCGTCACTGGGGTTGCTGCCTGGCGGCGCCGACGTCATGGCATCGTGGTCATGCAGCTCATGGCCTTCGCGGCCGTGGCGGCGCTCGCGGCCTTGTGGGAGCCGTACACTCCGCTGCACTGACAGGTCTTTGCTCTGACGACTGGTAACAGGAGTTGCAGACACCTTCTTAGTTGAATCTCATCATGCTGCCGGAAGCAGAGCGGCGAAATGCGAGGTGCGGGTCGGGGCCAGCGGCGTTCCGGTAAGCCATGCGTCGAGCCTGGTGAGGTTCATCGCCGCGGCGATGAGTAGGTGCTGGAGGTGGGTCTTGGCGGTCCCGCGGTAGCGGGATCTGCGCAGGCCAAAGCCTTTGACGCCTTGGGCGATGGTGCCCTCCACGCCTGCCCGGTGGGCATAGCGTTGCTGCCATTGGTCGGTGCTTTGCCGCTGCCGGGCGCGTTGCAGGGCTTCATGCTCCTGCTGTGGGCGCAGGGTGATGCGCCGACCTTTGGCCCCGCGGGTGCACAGGTCCCGGCTGAGACAGGCCTTGCAGTCACGCATGGAAAAGCGCACCCGGATGACCGGAGTTCCGCCTTGGTCGGTTTCGTTGGCCCAGGGCAGGCTGGTGGCTCCGGTGGGGCAGGTCATGGCGCGGTTGTCCCAGTCGATGGCGAAGTCGTTGACGGCAAAGCCGTTGCCCTCGGCGTTTTGCCAGGCATTGTCGGGCATCATCGGTCCCAGTAGTTCTATGCCGCGACGATCGGCGCGGGCGAGGTTGTGCGCGCTCATGTAGCCCTTGTCGGCCAAGTGCACCGCCGGTGTCAGCCCACGCGAGGCCAGGGCCTCCTGAACCTGGTCGGTGGCCTCGTAGTCGCTGCCGGGCGACGGCGCGGTGATCACGTTAGTGATCAAATGCGGGGCGTCGGTGTCGCACGTCTCGGTGAGGTGGACCTTGTAGCCGTCCCAGTGCGAGTCGCGCTTGGTACCGGATCGTGCGTCGCCGTCGTAGGGCGAGATCTGGCGGATCGTGCCTGGAGGCTGCTCGTCAGAAGTTAGCCAGCGCAGTTGATTGTCGATGGTGACGTACTGCTGGATCCACACGTGGCGCAGGGTCTGCACCGCGGGGATGTCGCGCAGCCATCCAGGAGCGGCCTGCGAATACACCGCGCACAGGACGCCGTTCCCGTCGGCGCCGATCTCGTGGCCGAAGTGGATGCGTTCGGCCTTGCTCTTGGGCAGTCGATAGTCCTCGACGCGGGCCTCATAACGTTCGAACCATCCGGGTTCGGCCTGAGCCAGCAGCCAGTCGGGTGCGGCGGCGGCCAGCGCGTTAAGCGCGGCGCGCACCGTTTCATGCACCTGCTCCAGCCGATTCATCGTGCGCATGGCCATGAGCACGTGGGTGGAGTCGGTCCGCTGCCGGCCCCCGGCTCGAAGCAGCCCGGCGGTCACGGCACGATCCAGGATCGTGTCCAGCAGGCTTTGTTCAAGCGATCCTGCGATCAGGCGAGCCCGAAACTCGCTGAGCACCGAGTAGTCAAAGCCCGCGTCGGTCAGCTCTAACCCGAGCGCGTACTTCCAGTCGATCCGCGCCCGCACGGCCTCGGCCGCCTGCCGGTCGGACAGTCCCTCGCCGAACTGCAGGATCGACACCAGCGCCAGCCGAGCCGGGGACAGCGCTGGACGGCCGCGGGCGGAGAACGCCGCGGCGAAGTCCCTGTCCTGGAACAGGACACCCAACGCATCTCGGATACGGATCGCCAGGCTGCCCTTCGGGAAGGCTGCCCGAGCTACCGCCAGAGTGGCCGCCGGAATCTGATCGGAACCAGTCGAACGCAGCGACACCCACGACTCCATCCGCGACCAAGAACGGCAGTAGCGGCCCCATGATCACAGACGTGATCATGGGGCCGCTACTTTTTGATCTACTTCGCCAACAGTGTCGGGTGTACGGCGGGGCCTTCACTGCGAACGGTTGCCGACGGGCCGACGTCGAGGTCGAGGTCGAGGTCGAGGTCGAGGTCGAGGTCGGCGAGGCGGCTACTTGACGGGTTCGAGGACGTCCAGGCCCACGTAGGGGCGCAGGGCCTCGGGGATCACGACGGAGCCGTCGGCCCGCTGGTGGTTCTCCAGGATGGCGACGATCCAGCGGGTGGTGGCCAGGGTGCCGTTCAGGGTGGCCACGTGCTGTGGCTTGCCGTTCGAGTCACGGAACCGCACGCCGAGGCGGCGGGCCTGGAAGTCGGTGCAGTTGGAGGTCGAGGTGAGCTCGCGGTACCGGCCCTGGCTGGGCACCCACGCCTCGCAGTCGAACTTCCGCGAGGCCGAGGACCCCAGGTCGCCGGCCGCGGTGTCGATCACCCGGTAGGGCAGCTCGACCTTGGCGAGCATCTCCTTCTCCCAGGCGAGCAGGCGCCGGTGCTCCTCGTGCGCGTCCTCGGGACGCGCGTAGGAGAACATCTCGACCTTGTCGAACTGGTGGACCCGGATGATGCCCCGGGTGTCCTTGCCGTACGAGCCGGCCTCGCGGCGGAAGCACGAGGACCATCCGGCGTAGCGGTACGGCAGCGCGGAACCGTCGAGGATCTCGTCGGCGTGGTAGGCCGCCATCGGCACCTCGCTCGTGCCGACCAGGAACAGGTCGTCCTCGGGCAGGTGGTAGACCTCGCTGGCGTGGGCGCCGAGGAAACCGGTGCCCTTCATCGACTCCGGCTTGACCAGCACCGGGGTGATCATCGGGACGAAGCCCGCCTCGATCGCCTGCTGCATGGCCATGTTGAGCAGCCCGAGCTGGAGCCGTGCGCCGACGCCCTTCAGGAAGAAGAAGCGCGAGCCCGAGACCTTCGCCCCGCGCTCCATGTCGATCGCGCCGAGCAGCTCGCCGAGCTCCAGGTGATCCTTGGGCGTGAAGTCGAAGCTCGGCTTCTCCCCGATCTCCTCCAGCACGACGAAGTCGTCCTCGCCTCCGGCCGGAACCCCCTCCTCCACGATGTTGGGCACCGTGTAGAGCAGATCGTCGAGCTCTCCGGCCAGGTTCTCGGCCTCGGCCTCGGCCGACTTGACATGCGTCGAGAGGTCTTTGGCCCGCTCCAGCAGGGCCGTCTTCTCGTCCCCTGAGGCACGGGACACCGACTTGCCGATGCTTTTCTGCTCGGCGCGCAGCGTCTCGAAGCGGTTCAGCGCGCCGCGCCGTCGCTCGTCGAGGTCAAGCAGCGTTTCGACGACAGAGTCGTCCTCACCGCGGGCACGCTGCGACGCCCGTAGCCGGTCGGGATCCTCACGAAGGGTACGCAGGTCAATCACAGCACAAGGCTACCGACGTACTGCCGACACCCGCACATACATTAGGCCCGACCGGCGCAGAACGGCCCCGATCTCCCGATCGGTCCTGAGATCCCGGCCGCCCGATCAGGCTTGACCGCCGCGGATCCTGGCGAGCCAGCCCTCGGCCTCGGCGAAGTCGGCGTCGGCCATACCGCGCTTGATCTGCGGGAAGAAACGGTCGGCGCGCGGGTAGCTGCCAAGGAAGCGCACATCGGTGCAGATCCGGTGGAGGCCGGAAAGGGCCTCGCCGACCCGGGCGTCGGCCACGTGGCCCTCGAAGTCGAAGTGGAAGAAATAGCGGCCGATGCCGTCGCCGGTGGGCCGCGACTCGATGCGGGTCAGGTTGACGCCGCGTACGGAGAACTCGGTGAGCATCTCCAGCAGCGCGCCCGGGTGGTCGTCGTTGAGGAAGGCGACCAGGGAGGTGCGGTCGGAGCCCGTGGGCTCGGGCATCGAGCCGGGACGGGACACGCGGACGAACCGGGTCACCGTGTCGGCGCGGTCACCGATGTTGGCCGCGAGCTCGACCAGTCCGTAGTGCTCTCCGGCGATGCGCGCGGCGATGGCCGCGTCGTACGGCGAACCGGGGAGGGCCACCTCCTGGGCCGCCGCCGCGGTCGAGGGCGCGGCGATCACCATGGCGTCGGGCAGCTCCCGGGCGGTGAAGCCGCGGCACTGGGTGATGGCCGCCGGGTGGGTGAAGACGCGCTTGATCTGGGCCATCGTGGTGTTCTTACGGACCAGGAGCGAGAATTCGACGGGAAGCAGCAGCTCGGCGGTGATGAGCAGCGGATCACCCCAGGCGAGCTCGTCCAGGGTCGTGGTGATGGCGCCTTCGAGCGAGTTCTCCAGCGGGACGACGGCTCCGTCGGCCTCACCGCGCCGGGCGGCGTCCAGCGCGGCGCTGACGTTCGCGCTCGGCAGGCGGTCGGCTTCCGGCGCCAGGATGCGCAGGGCCTCCTCGGTGAAGGTGCCCTCCGGTCCCAGGTAGGCGAGTTTGGGCATGGCCCCAGGCTATCCGGCGTCCGTCCGAAAGTGTGCACAGAACTCCACATTCGCGCAGCTCACCATCCTCACCCGCGCCGGGGAGGTGCTCGAAAAACGTCAGGGGAGCGCGCGGAAGGACTCTCGCCGTCTCGGCAGCCAGACTCCGAGCAGCCAGACCAGGACCAGCGCGCCCAGCCCGAACCCGTTCTGCACGATCTTGCCCAGCACGGGACTGAGCACCGGGATCTCAGCGGCTTTGATCGTCACTCCCCACCAGGGGATCGGCAGCACGTAGTAGAGCCAGACCCCGGCGGCCACCCGGATCCTCACCGGGTCGCGTCCGTCGCCGACCAGCGCGCCGAGCACCACGACCACCCAGGCCAGGTGGTGGATCCAGGCCACCGGCGACAGCAGCACGGCCATCAGGCCCACCAGCGCCACCCCGGTCACCGGGTGTCCTTCGAGCAGCGCCCTGCGGGCGTAACGGAAGCCGTACCAGGCGACCACCGCGACCAGGGCCAGCCAGAGCAGGCTGGTCAGCCAGTCCGGCATGTAGAGCCGGATGAGCATGCCGCGCATCGACTGGTTGGTGGTCGCCGCGTTGGCGCCGAGCCGTTCGGGGTCGAGCAGGGCGTGGAACCAGAACTCGACGGCGTCGTCCGGGATCACCAGGAAGGGCAACAGGGTCAGCAGCGCGGTGGTGAAGGCCGCCATGAAGAAGGTCTTGCGGTGTTCCTCCTTCGCGCCGGGGCCGAACCCGGCGATCAGGAAGTAGATCAGGAAGACCCCCGGGGTGAGCTTCAGCGCGGTGGCCAGGCCGATCAGCATGCCGCGCGGCCACACCGGGCGCCGGACCACGCAGTCCGCCAGGCAGAGCGCGACCAGCAGGATGTCCACCTGGCCGAAGCGGACCTGGTCCCTGATCGGCATCAGGTAGGTGCACGCCACCATCAGGAAGGCGAACGCCATCGGCAGCCACAGGCCGCTCGCCCGGTTCAGGGCGGCCCGGAAGCCGAATCCGACCCCGACCGCTAGCGTGACGAAGATCAGGATCGTCCACACCCACTGCGCCACCGGCCACGACATCGCCGCCAGGGGCGTGGCCAGCAGCGCCGCGATCGGCGGATAGGTGAACGGCAGAAGCTGAGGAGCGGGCGTCAGGAAGTCGTAGACCGGCCGCCCCTCCAGGATCGCCTCGCCGCCGGTACGGTACACATCCAGGTCGACCAGACGCTGGTCGTCGACGTTGCCCAGCCACTGGAACACCAGCGGGGCCACCGCCACCGCGACGAGCAGCAGCGCGAGCAGCCACATCCACGGGGGCCGCTTGGTCGTGGTCACCTCGCCAGTCATCACGACCAGGCAGGTTACCGTGGGCCTGGGAGAAACGACCGCCAACGGTCACGGATACGGGGGAACGGATGGGTTCGACGCACGGCGGTCAGGGAGTCGTCCGCCAGGGCGCCGGAAGATCACCCGCGCTCTCGCGGTCGCGCTCCGCGGTGATCGTCGCGCGTCGTGACGGCCGGAGATCCCTGCGGGCACGGCCTCGCCCCTGGGTCGTCCGCACCGCGCTGGTCACCGTGTTCCTCCTGCTTTCCGGGATATCCGGACTCCCTGGATTTTTCGGGCTCTTCGGAGCCGGTACGGCCGGCGCCTCGGCCACGGGGTCGCCCGCCGTCAGGGTCGTGGTGATCGGAGTCCCCGGGCTGGAGTGGAGCGACCTGGACAGGGCGCGGACCCCGAACCTGTGGAAGCTGGTCGATCAGGGCGGGGTCGCGTCGCTGTCCACGCGGGCGGTGCCGCCGCCGAATCGGGGCACCTGCCCGGTCGCGGGCTGGCTGACCGTCTCGGCGGGGCAGCGGGCGGGCGCGCCGGGGGCGAACTGCGCGCCGCCGCAGGCACCGAGGGCGACGCCGGACGGCGGGGCGAGCGTGCCGGACTGGGCGGAGCTGGTGGCTTTCAACGCGACCACCTCCTACCGGCCGGTGCTCGGGCAGCTCGGGCAGCTCGCGGTGGACGCCGGACGGAAGGTGGCGGCGGTCGGGCCGGGGGCCGCGCTCGGTGCGGCCGACAAAGATGGAAAAGTCGCGAAATACGCGGCGACCGTCGATGACCTCGGCGACCTGGCACCGTACGCGCTGATCGTGGTGGAGGCCGGGGACCTGACCGAGGCGTGGTCCAGGACGGGCCTCGACAAGGACGGCGACCCGATCCCGATGACCGGCCAGGCGAGGCGGGAGGCGGTGGCGGGGGTCGACCGCCAGGTGGGCGCGGTCCTCGACCGGCTGCCGCCGGGGGGCACGGAGGGACCGGGCGGCCCGGGGAGTCCGGAGACCACCGCCGGCCCGGGAACCGCGACGGGTCCAAAGAGCCCGGGGACCACGGTCCTGCTCGGGGGCCTGTCGGACACCACGATCGCGCCCCATCTGCACGTGGCGATCGCCCGCGGCGCCTCTCCCAGCGGGGAGCCGTACTCCCACGGCTACCTCACCGCCGCCTCCACCCGCCAGGACGGGCTGGTCACCAATACCGACCTGACCGCCACCGCGATCGGACTCCTCGGTCTGGAGACCCCGAACGGCGTCGTGGGCCGCGTCTGGCAGAGCGGCGAGCCGAGCACGGAGCAGGCCGCCGGAATGGTCGCGAACCTGGCCGACGACGATCTGGCCAGCCAGGTGCTGCGCGAGGTGCGGGGGCCGTTCTTCGCGGTGTTCGTGACCGTGCAGATCCTGTTCTACCTGCTGGCCGCCGTCGCGGTCCGGCGGGGCTGGGGCGGCTCGCGGGCGCTGGCGGTCACCCAGGCCGTCGCGACGGTCAGCGGTGCGATCGCGATCGCGACCTTCCTGGCCCAGCTCGTGCCCTGGTGGAGCCTGCCCGCCCCGATGGCCGGGGTGATCCTCACCATTCTCGCCGTCGCCTGCGTGATCGCCGGGCTGGCCTTCGCCGGGCCGTGGCGGACGCACGTGCTCGGCCCGCTGACCGTGGTCGCGGGGATCACCTCGGTGGCCCTGCTGATCGACGTGATGACCGGGTCCAGGCTCCAGGTGAACGCGGTCACCGGCTACGAGCCGGTCACCGGCGGGCGCTTCTACGGCTTCAGCAACATCGCCTTCGCCGTCTATTCGGCGGGGACGATCCTGGCCCTGGCCGGGGTGGCCCAGTGGCTGATCTCGCGCGGGCGGCGGACGCTCGCGCTCACGGTCTGCACGGCCTACGGCCTGTTCGCGATCCTCGTCGACGGCTGGCCGGCGTGGGGAGCCGACTTCGGCGGCGTCCCGGCCTTCCTGGTCGGGGTCGCCGTCCTCGTGATCCTGCTGTCCGGCCGCCGGGTCTCGCCGGTCAAGCTCGGCCTGGTCGGGCTGGCGGGCGTCCTGCTGATCGGAGCCATCGCGGTGGTCGACTGGCTCAAACCACCCAGCGCCCGCACCCACCTGGGCTCCTTCGTCCAGCAGGTGCTGGACGGCGAGGCCTGGACGGTGATCGGCCGCAAGTTCGGCGCGATGATCGGGGTCACGGTCGGGAACTGGTCGCTGACCCTGCTCTCACTGGTCGCGCTGGCCTTCCTCTTCCTGGTGCTGAACCGCCCCTCCCGCTGGGGCGCCCCCGCGCTGGGCCGGGCCTACGCGCTCGCCCCGGCGCTGCGTGCCGGGCTGATCGGCGCGCTGACCTGCGCGCTGATCGGGTTCCTGATGAACGACTCGGGGATCGCGATCCCGGCGATGGCTCTCACGGTGGCGGTGCCGCTGACACTGACGGCCTGCGTGCGCGCGCTCCGGCACTCGCCGCCCACCATGCCAGAGCGAGCGTCAGCGCCAGCAGGGACCACGGCACCACCCGCTCCCTGAGCAGGGTCTTCAGCCAGAGCAGGTCCTCCGGGCGCAGGGCCTCCCTGGCCGGGAGATAGCCCAGGGACAGGATGGTCACCCTGGCCACCATGAAGCCCTCCAGCGCGGGCCAGGAGGCCATGGCCAGCAGCGCGAAGGCCAGCCCGTCGTACCAGGGCAGCGCGTACGGCGCGGCGAACAGCCAGGCGACCACCATCACCGCGGCGACCGCCGGGGCGGTGCTCTCCGGCAAGGACCGCGGCAGTGCCCGCAGGAGCAGCCAGGCCAGTCCCGCCAGCAGGAGCAGTGAGCCGACCTGGATCCAGGCCGAGTAGGCCCCCGGCCCGAACACCGTCTGGAGCCCGCCCTTGGCCAGCTGCCACGGTGTGGCGAGCGAGACCTTCTTGCTGGCCGCGCCGACCTGGTCGAGCACGTGCGACCCGGCGAGACCGTAGATCACCAGCACGGTGGCCGTCGCGGTCCCCGCCACGACGGCGAGCCTGCCGGGCGAGCGGCGCAGCTCCCACGCGGGACCGAGCGCCACGAGCCCGGCGTTGAGCTTGACCCCGATCCCCACCCCCAGCAGCAGCCCCGATCCGGCTCCGCGAGCCATGAGCGCCGCGACCATGCAGGCGACGGCCAGGGTGTCCACGTGCATCCCCGCGGACAGGTGATAGATCATCAGCGGGTTGACCGCCCACAGGAGCGCCGCGCGCCGCTGCAGGTCCGCGTCCCCGCGGGTGAAGCGGTGCAGCAGCAACGCCGTGCCGATGAACGCCGCCGCGTTGACCAGCGCCATCGCGAAGATCGTCAGCCTGACCGAGTCGCCGCCGACGAGACTCGCCAGCGCCTGTACGGCGGTCGCCACCGGGCCGTAGACGCTGGTCACGCCCGCCCACTCCTCCACCGCGCCGGTGACGGGGTCGGCGGGCAGCGCGCTGGGAGCGACGGCGTAGGGGTCCTGGCCGAGCGTGACCAGGCGGCCGTAGGCGGCGTAGTTCAGATGGTCGGCCGAGCCCGACGGCGGCAGGAAGGCGAGCAGGGCGGCCGCCACGCAGCCCGCCGCGAGCAGCCATCGCGGATCCGGTCTCCACCGTGACCGCAGGGCGGCGGCGAGGCCGAGCCCGCCCAGCACGATCGCGGCCGCGGCCATGGCGATCACCAGGTGGCCGTCGGGGCGCAGGTCCAGCGAGTACGGAGGCTGCCAGGCCGGGCCCGCCAGCCGCGGAACCATGGCCGAGGGCCCCAGCAGCCCGATCAGGACCGTCAGTCCCACCGACAGCCCGATGGCCGTGAACGCGACGATGTCGAGCCCCCGCGGCGTGCCACGCACGGAACCCCGTCTGCCGTCGACAACCGGCGCATCCCAAGTCACCCGCAAATTTCAGCACACCCGGCGTGATGCCCGGAGCCGCGTCCCGCCGACCGGTCGCGCACCACCGGCGGGAACGGACCGGCGAGGACGCCCGGCCGCGTACGGCGAGCGGGAGCGGACCGGCGGACACCCGGCCGCGTACGGCGAGCGGGGCCGAACGGGCGCAGCCGTACAACCCGGCCCGCCCGGGTGAGCGGCCGTGACCCGATCCGCGTGAGAGCCGGGCGGGCGGCGGTGACCTGACCTATATGCGGACCGCCAGTGCCCGTGCGACGTCACGGAACTGCCTGGCCCGGTGGAGCTGGGCGTTCCAGTCGGTGCCGGTGGCCCGATGGGCCATCTCCACCTGGACCTCTCGCACACGAAAGCCCTTGCGGAGCAGGTCGATGGTGAGACCGGTCTCCACACCGAAGCCCCGGGCCAGGGGACGGGCCGACTCGAAGGCGGTCCGGGTCAGGCAGCGCTGGCCGTTCAGCGGCTGGGTGGGCGTCCATCCGGTGATGCGCTGGACACCCTCGCGCGCGAGCTTGACCACGAGTCCGTGGCCGCCGAGCTTCACCCGGGTGACGAACACGGCGATCGTCATGTCGGCCTCACCCGCCACGACGGGCTCGATCAGGGGCGCGGCCATGCGAGCGGTCTCGCCCAGATCCGCGTCGAGGAACAGCAGGTGCCGGGACTCGGTGCCGTCGAGCAGGCGCACCGCCTCCGCCCCGCTCTCCATGGCGGCCGCCTTGCCCCGGTTGCGGCTGTGCCGTACGACGCGGGCTCCGGCCGCCTTGGCCACCCTGCCGGTCTGGTCGGCCGAGCCGTCGTCCACGACCACGACGAGGTCGACGCCGGGCAGCGCCAGGGCCGCGGTCACGGTGGCGCCGATCCGGTCGCCCTCATCCTTGGCGGGGATGATCACCGCTACGCCGGTCATCATTGGGGCTCTGACGTCAGCAGCTCCTCGGGAACGGCTTTGTGCACGGTGAACACCGAGTCGAGACCCGTCACCTGGAGGATTTTCTGCACGGCGGGCGGCGGTGCCGCCAGCTCCAGCACGCCGCCGCGCTCCTTCAGCCGCTTGAGCACGGAGAGAAGCACGTTCAGGCCGGTGGAATCACAGAATTCCACCCCGGACATGTCGATGACCACGTGAGTGGTCCGGCTCTCCTCCAGCACCCGAGCGAACTCGGACTGCAGGCGAGGCGCGGTGTATAGGTCGATTTCGCCAACGATGGTCACGACGGTGTGCCCGGCATGAGATCGAGTTGAGACTTTTAGCTCCACAGCGGGCACACTAGCGGCGCGAGGGCCGCTGGTCACGTTCTCTCGAGCAACCCGAGTCGTCAGCCCTTTGTCCCCCGTTTCGGTCCCATGGAAACCCTGGGTGCGCGAAACTTAACACTGTGCGACACCGGCTTGGCCGGAACGGGGGGAGACCCGGCACCTCCCGACCATCACTGCGCTACGACAGTGGCGGCCGTTGAGTATAGAAACGGGCTCGAACGCAGCAATGAACACCGACCTACCTGAGGATTCACAACGACAGCGACTCCGAGATCGCCTGGAGTCCACGATCGCCCGCACCGAGAAAGCCACCTCGTGGCGCGATGCGGCCAACTCCCTCCGCGACCTGGTGAGCCACGAGGGCTACGTCCCGATCAGAACCCGCCTGTCCGGCGAGGATCTCGACTTCCTCGAAGGAGCGCGCGAAGAGCTGCTGGACTTCGCGACGCTCGGGATCAGGCTGCTCGACCTGCATCAACCCCGCGACGCGGGCGGCATCACCAGCGACGCGGCGCATCCCATCCTGCGCTGCCGAAGCTGCATGTGGCGGTGGCCGTGCCCGACCTTCCGCGCCATGTCCGAGTCGTACGACACCATGAGGACCCCGACGTCCTGCCAGCATGTCGAGATCGACCACGACCACGACGACCACGACGACGCCCGTACGACCCTCCTGCTCCCCGCGAAGGGCGAGGGCGACGTCACGACCCTGGTGACCCCGGCGGCCACCGGCGGGGTCTCCGAGAAGAACGGGGTCACCGGGACATGACGGCCTGAGGCCCCTCGGGCACGGACAGGGGGAGGCGGATCTCGAACCGGCACCCGGGGCCGGTGTTGACGACGTCTATGGCTCCCTGATGGGCCTCGACGATGCCTCGCGCGATCGCCAGACCGAGGCCCGCGCCGGCACCGTCGGCCCTGGGGGTCCGGGCCGCCTCCCCGCGGAAGGCGACGTCGAACACGCGAGGCAGGTCGTCGGCCGGGATGCCGCCGCAGCAGTCGGCGACCGACAGGCAGGCGACCCCGTCCTCCACCGCCGCGCGCACCCACACCGTGCCGTCGGCCGGGGTGTGCCTGATCGCGTTGACCACCAGGTTGCCCAGCGCCCGGGAGAGTTCCCCGGCGTCGGCCTGAACCGGGACCGCCACGTCGGCCTGCCCCTCCAGCCGTACGCCCCTGGCCCTGGCCAGTTGCTCCACCCCGGCCAGCGCGTCGGCGACCAGGTCGCTGAGACCGATTCGCCGCCGGGACAGGCGCAGTGCTCCCGCGTGGATCCTGGACAGCTCGAACAGGTCGTCCACCATGCCCGACAGCCGGTCCACCTCAAGGCGGATCTGCCGGTGATAACGGCTCACGGTCTGCGGGTCGGCGACCACCCCGTCCTCCAGGGCCTCGACCATGGCCCGCATGCCCGCCAGGGGGGTGCGCAGGTCGTGGCTGACCCAGGCGACGAGCTCGCGGCGGGCGATCTCCAGGGAACGTTCGCGTTCGTGGCCCAGGCTGAGGCGGCGATAGGCCTGCTCCAGGGTCTTCGCGATCGTGCGAAGCTCGGCGGGCAGGCCGTCGGGCGGCACGAACTCCCCCGTGGGCGACACCGCCTGCACGGCGTCGACGAGCTTGCGGCTGGCCGCCACGACCCGGCGGGCGAGCACCGCCGCCACGCCCAGGCCGACCAGCCCGCCGACCGCGACCACGCTGAGCACGATGTCCCTGGACTCGCCCTCGATGATCATTTTTAGGGTGACGGCGACCACGCCGCCCACCGTCGCCAGGACGGTCACCACGGCGACCACCGCGAGCATCACCCCGATCGACCGCCTGCGCAGCAGCCGCATCAGGCCCAGCCCGGCCACCGCGATCAGCAGGCCGAGCCCGGCCGTGACCGCGACGATCCGCAGCATCTCGGGGATCACGGCAGGACCAGGGGCTCGTAGCGGTAACCGACCCCCCACACGGTGACGATGCGCCGGGGGACGGTCGGGTCCGGCTCGATCTTCTCTCGAAGGCGGCGGACGTGGACGGTCACCGTGGAGGAGTCGCCGAAGGACCAGCCCCAGACCTGGTTGAGCAGGGCGGAGCGGCTGAAGGCCTGGCGGGGGTTGCGCATCAGGTGGGCCAGGAGGTCGAACTCGCGGGCGGTCAGCATGATCTCCTCCTCGCCGAGTCGCACCTCGTGGGCGCCGACGTCGACCGTCAGCTCGGCGTCCTTGAGCACGCCGGTGCCGGAGGGGGCCGAGACGCCGCGCGCCCGCCGCAGCACCGACTGGACCCGCAGGGCCAGCTCGCGAGGGCTGAACGGCTTGGTGACGTAGTCGTCGGCGCCGGTCTCCAGGCCGACGACCCTGTCCATCTCGTCGCCCAGCGCGGTCAGCATGATCACTGGAACCGGCCACCGTTCCCTGAGTTTCCTGCAGACCTGGAGCCCGTCCATCTTGGGCAGCATCAGGTCGAGGACCAGCAGGTCCGGCGGGTCGGCCAGGGCGCGCCTGAGCGCCTCCGCCCCGTCTCCCACGCACTCGACCGAGTGACCGTCGCGCTCCAGATAGCGGGCCACGACCTCGGCGACCATGGGATCGTCGTCGACCACCAGAATCCGTGCGCTCATATCCCCACGGTAGGCCCGGACGAGGCGGATCCCCACGTTCTGTCATCGGTCCGTAAGCACTCCACCGTCCTGTCACCGGCCCGTAAGACCCGATCGTTATGGTTCCGACTCTCGCCGTTTCGATCGAGGACGTACCGTTGGCCTCATGAGTCGTACCGTGATGGCAGTTCTGGGCGTCGTCCTCGCGCTCTACGTGGTTTTCGGGCTCCTGCTGCCGGCGCTCTTCGGGCTTCTCAAGTTCGTGTTCGTACTGGCGCTGGTGGCCGTCGTGGCCGTCGCCGCGGTCACCGTGGTCGGCAAGTTCGGCAAGTTCGGCAAGTTCGGCAAGTCCGGCAAGTGAACCTGCTCCTCGCCCTCCAGACGCTTTCCGTCTGGCTGCTCGGCGACGGCGGGTTCATGACGGCGACCGCCGTGGTCGGGCTGGGCGTGCTCCTGCTCGCCTGGGCACTGCGTTCGCTGCCTGTCACCTCGGAGGCGGAGCGGCGCTCGCCGCTGTCCCGGCGCGACCGGGCCAGGCGGACCATGTTCGTACGGCAGCGCGACCCCGACGCGGCCGGGAGGTCCCGGCCCAGAGCACCCTCGGCGGGCCCGGCGCCCGCGTAGACGACCAGACCCGTCCGGATCCGCGGGCGCCTTCTGTGCTGATTCCATTCCAGTCCAGAAGGGCCCCCCATGTTCGACTCCGTCATCGAGTTCACCGCCGATCTCATCAACGCGCTCGCCCAGCCCCTGAACTCCACCGCGCTGGCGATCGTCGTGTTCACCCTCGGCGTCCGGCTCCTGCTGTTGCCGTTCGGCGTCATGCAGGCCAGGGGCGAGCGGGCGAGGCTACGGCTCGCGCCCGAGGTTCGGAAGCTGAGGAAACGGCACGGCCGCGACCCCGAGCGCCTCCGGCGGGAGCTGTCCGCCCTCTACGCCAGGGAGAAGACCTCGCCGCTGGCCGGTTGCCTGCCGGGGGTCGCCCAGATGCCGTTCTTCATGGTGATGTACCAGGTCTTCATCTCCTCGACGATCGCCGGGAACGCCAACGTGCTCCTCACCCACGGGCTGTTCGGGGTGCCGCTGGGGCAGCAGTTCGCGAGCACGGTGGCCGGGTTCGGATTGCTCAGCGGACCGACGCTGGTCTTCGCCGGGCTCTTCCTGCTGCTGCTCGCTGTGGCATTTATCACATCACGCCGGATGCGGCGGACGATGAGCGACGAGGTGCAGCCGGAGGTCCTGCGCAGGATCATGCCGCTGCTGCCGTTCGGGACGCTGCTGGCCGCGGCCGTGCTTCCGCTCGCGGCGGGCGTCTACCTGCTCGTCACCACCGCGTGGGCGGCCGGTGAGCGGGCCGTTCTGCACCGTCCCGCACTCGCCGCGCACTGAAACCGTACCGAGCCGTACTGAGCCGTACCGTCTCGCCCGCACGGGCCGCTCCGCCGTCCGGCCTCGCCGGGTGTCCTGGTTCCGTCCGGTCTCGCCGGGGACCGGTCCGCGATGCCCTGTCTCGTCTCACGAGTCGTGAGACGAGACAGGACCTAACCGCACTCCCGCAGGGCGGGCTCGGCGACGGAAACCTTGCCGTTGCCCGCCTGGCCGTTACTGACCGTGCTGACGGCGGTGACCACCGCCCACACCGTGGTGGTCTCGCCCTCGTGCCTGACCCCCCACCTGGAGGCCACATACTCGACGATGCCGAGGCCCCGCCCTCCCAACGAGGAGAGGGTGGGGCGGCCTGCCCGAGGTTCGGTGGCGGCGCCACCGTCACTCACCGCAACCTCGACGTGTTCCTCGGCCCAGCGCCACGCCACTCTGATCTGCCCCGAGGGCAGCGGGTGCGCGTGACGAAGCGCGTTACTCAACAGTTCGCTGACCACGAGCACCGCGTCGTCTATCGCGGTTTCGTAAACGCCCCATTCCTGCAGGTCAGAGGAGAGGCGTTGACGTGCGACAGCGACGCTGGACGGTGCATACGGCAACAACACGACGCTCGACGCACTCACCTCCCCGTATCCCTGTTCCCCCTAAGGAACACACCCCTGTACGACCGAAATGCCCCGTTAGATGGTCTTAGAAACCGGGTGCCGGTTACAGCTTGTGCACATTCGACAATAGATCAGCTCATCCGTTACCGACTCGTTACCGCATCGGCGTGTCGGTTAGGTAAGGGGGTCGGGCGTGTCGGCAATACGCAGGGACAGCCGCATCCGGGTGCCGCCGGTGGGACGCGGATGGGCCGACACCTCGCCGCCCTGCGCGCGTGCCAGGCTGCGCACGATGTAGAGGCCGAGGCCGACCCCGCCGAATCGGCGGCGATCACCGCTGTCCCCCTGGACGAAACGATCGAAGACATGCTCCCGGCTGGCATGGGCGATCCCGACGCCGTCGTCGTCGACGACGAGCACCACCTGGTCACCGTCCACCCAGGCCTCGACCCTGATCAGGCCACCGTCCGGTGAATATTTGAACGCGTTTTCCAAGAGCTGGCCGAGCAGGATGTCGGTGGCGAACGCGTCACCGGAGACCAGAGGCAGGTCGTCGGGGATGTTCACCTCGATCCGGTGCAGGTCGGGCAGGACCGGCAGGCCCAGCGTGGCGGCCCGTACCAGCTCTCCGAGGTCGAAGCCCTCGATCTTCAGGGTGAGCTCGCCGGCTCCGGCCCGGGAGCCCAGCAGCAGGTGGTCCATGAGCCGGCTGAGGGAATGCGCCCGCTCGGCGATGGTGTGCACGGCGCCGCGCCGCTCGGCGTCGGTCATGCTGTCCCAGCGCGCGTCGAGCGTGCTGGCGAAGCCCCGGACCACGGTGATCGGGGTGCGCAGCTCGTGACTGGTGGTGGCCAGGAAGAGATCCTTGGCCTCCTCCAGCTCCTTGCTCCGGGTGATGTCGCGGAAGTCGATCACGACCTCGCCGGTCTCCACGATCTCCGCGCTGAGCACGTCCAGCCAGGTGCCCGAGGGAAGCTGGATGGTGAGCTTGTCGCCCGGCTCCGGCAGCCGGAACGGCGGCGGCCCGCCGATCACCTCGTCCGCGTGGAACCCGGTCAGCTCGGTGGCCGCGGGGTTCCACTGGGTGACCCTGCCCAGCTCGTCGAGGACCGCGATGCCGTCGGCGCTGGCGTCGAACACCGCTCTCTCGTGGGCACGTTGCCGTACGGCCTCCTGGTAGGCCATGGCGTTGCCGACGGCGATCCCGGCATGCCCGGCGAGCAGTTCCAGCAGCTCCAGCTCCAGATGGCCGACCTTGCGCTTGGCGAACAACGCGTACAGCGCGCCGTACGGTCTGCCGCCCATCGCGGCGAGGCCGAGCACGATGGTGTGCAGGCCGGGCACCTGCGACCAGATCAGCTCGTCCAGCCGGGCCTGGTCGCCGGTCTCCAGCAGCACGGTCCGGCCGCCGCGCAACAGCTTGCCGACCAGGCTGGTACGGAGGTCGGCGGTGGAGCCGCGCAGCGAGTCGGGGAGTTTGTGGCGGGCCACGAGGCGGAGCCGGTCACCCTCGATGCGCACGAACCCGCCCGCGTCGGCTCCGGTCAGGTCGGTGAGGCTGGCCGCGATCCGGTCGAGCACGGCGGGCAGCTCCCGCTCGGCGTTGATGTCGGCGACCACGTCGGCCAGCCTCCGGACGAGCTGCGCCCGGCGGGAGGTCCGGTCGTCGGCGGTCTCGTCGTCCTGGGCCAGGTGATAGACGCTGACGTAGCCGAGCAGGTCGCCGCTCTCCGAGCGCAGCGTGCCGGTGTCCACCCGCACGTCGAACAGGCTGCCGTCGCGGTGGAAGCGCTTGGTCCGCAACGACACCTGACCACCGGTGCGGACCCGTTCGAGAACCGCGTTGTGCTCGGCCACCAGTTCTTCGGGGACGACCGGCGCGCGGCGGCCGAGCACCTCCTCGGCGGACCAGCCGAACAGGCGTTCCGCGGCCGGATTCCATGTGAGAACGGTCTCGTCCCGGTCAAGGGCGACGATCGCGTTGGGCGCACCGGCGACGATCGCATGAGAAGCACCGGCGACGGCCACATGGCCGATGCCATCGTCACTGTCGGCCCTGTAGTACCCCACGTATCCATAGTGCCGTCTCAACCGGTCTGATCTTGGCACTTTCGGCCCGCACGTGTCGCCACTCGCCGGGGCGATCCGTCCGATACGCTGCGGTCACCACACACCTGGATACGAAAGGGTGGGGCCATGTCATCCGGCGACATCGATGCATTGCTACGGGTGACCTCGCCCAACTACATCGGGACGAGCCATCCGGACATCGCGTTCGGCACTCTCGACGGCCCGGTGGGACGCCTCACCCTCGCCGTGACGAACCGGGGCGTGGTGGCCTGCAGCTACGAGGACGAGAACATCGTCTTCGAGCGGGTCAGCAGGGAGGTCGGCACGTTCATCGGGCCCGACGCGCGCCGGCTCGACCCGGTCCGCCGGGAGCTGGACGCCTACTTCTCCGGCCGGCTGCGCGCCTTCACCACGACGATCGACCTGCGGCTGGCCACGCAGTTCGCCAGGACCGTGCTGCAGATGATGCTCGCGGTGTCGTACGGCACGGTGACCACCTACCGCGAGATCGCCGAGCGAATCGGCAGGCCACGGGCGCTGCGCGCGGTCGGCAACGCCCTGGGGAGCAATCCGGTGTGCGTGATCGTGCCCTGCCACCGGGTGGTCGAGAGCGAGGTCGTCCTCGGCGGCTACGCGGGAGGCCCGGCCGTCAAGGAGCGACTGCTGCGCATCGAGGCGAACGGCGTGAACCGCTCACCAGGCGGCTCGTAAACCTCGCCCGTTCAAGCCCGCGGACCTCGCCTGTCCTCGCTCCTACAGGCCCGCGGACCCCGCTCGTACAGGCCCGCGGACCCCGCTCGTTCACCGGCGGCGGAGCGCACCCAGGCCGAGTGTGACCAGGCCCGCGACGAGGAACGCGCCGATCGACGCGCTCATCCACGGCTGCGGGGTGAACCCGACGGCCCCCCTGACGCCGTCCCAGATCTCCGCCCACCACGACACGGCCGAGGGCGCGGCGAGCATCCACCAGGTGACGAAGCCGAGCACCCACGGGATCACCATGAGCCAGCGGGAGGGGGCGTTCTCGGAGGTGTCCCAGTTCCTCCCGCGGCCGAGCAGGAAGTAGTCGACCGCCAGCACGCCGAGCATCGGCACGAACACCGCACCGATGATGCTGAGGAACGCGCTGTAGGAGTTGACGTCGATGACAAGGGCCATGGCCGTGGTCAGCACGCCGATGGCCACGGAGAAGATCCGGCGGTCCACCCTCGGCATCAGGTTCTGCAGCGACATCGCCGTGGAGTAGACGTTCGCGAACGACTGGTCGGTTTCGCGCAGCACGAGGACGCCGAAGAACAGCGCACCGAGCGGGGCCGCCACGAACGGGGCGAACACGGCGGTCGGCTGCTCCAGCACCGCGCTGTGACCGGCGAGCGCCACCGCGTAGATGCCGACGGCCAGGCAGGCCACCTGGGCGATGGTGTAGCCGCCGACGACGCCGGTGAAGGCCGCGCGGCTGGAGCGCGAGTGCCTGGCGTAGTCCGCCGCGACCGGCACCCACGAGACGGACAGGGCGACCACGAAGTCCACGGCCGGCGCGAAGGCGTCCCAGGAGCCGCCGGTCTGGACGGGGGTGTCACGGAAGAAGACCACCGCGAACCAGGCCATCGAAACGATCACGCCGATCGTGACGAACCGCCGGATCAGCCGGATGGCTCCCAGAGGGTAGATGGTCAGCGCCGTCGTCAGGACCCCCGCCACGATCGCCCAGACCGTATAGGGGACCGACTGCCCGAAGATCGCCTGCGCGCCCATCGCGATGACCCACAGCTCGAACGCGCCCCAGCCGATCATCTGGATGATGTTCAGCACGGTCGGGACGTAGGAGAGCTTCGCGCCGAACAGCCCGCGCAGCAGCACCATCGCGGGCTGGCCGGTCTGCACTCCCGGAATCGCCGCGAGACCGACCATCGCGGTGCCGATCAGGCTGCCGACGAGGGCCGCGGTCAGGGCCGCGTTGAAGGTGAGCGGGTTCTCGTCGAGCAGCGGGTTGATCAGGAAGAGCGCGAAGGAGAAGCCGAGCAGGCTGACACCCAGGTTGGCCCAGAACGCGCCCTGGTCGAGCGCGCCAAGGGTCTTGGGGGGTGCCTCGTCGAGGGTGAGGGGTGCCTCGGTAGCGCTGGAATCAGTGATGGCGGGCGTCATTACACGCTCCCTACGCCGGCATTACCCGGACAGGTTCATGCGGTCGGCGGCGCGTCGGAGGATTCGAGTGATCCCCTGCGTGGTCCGCCCTCTCAGCCCGGTTACGCCCGAGCTCCCGCGGTAGACAATTCGCCTGATTATGTCATTCATTCCTCTCTTGGCAAGGACCGTATCCGGCCACGAGCCCTCGGCAAGGGCCACGTCAGGCTTCTGAGGAGAGGCCCGTCGGTTCGACGAGCGGACCCCGTCCCTCTCACCGCCGCCGGGCCGGGAACGGGTCTCCGCCGTCGCCGTCGCCGTCGCCGATCCGTCAGGCCACGAACGGCTCTCCGCCGTTCTCGCCGACCATGGGACGACCGGCGAGATTCCAGGACTGCATGCCGCCGCCGACGTTGATCGCGTCCCAGCCGACGTGGTTCAGCCAGGCCGCGGCGTTCGCGGAACGGCCTCCGAGACGGCAGATCACGTAGACGGGCGCGTCCTTGGGCACCTCGTCGACCCGTGCCTGCAGCTCGCCCAGCGGGATGTGGACGGCGGTGGGCGCGTGGCCGGCGAGCCACTCGTCGGTCTCGCGTACGTCGAGCAGGAACGCCCCGTCCGGAACGGCCTGCACTTCGATCTCAGGAACACTCATGAACCCATTGTCCCAAGTCCTTCACCGAATGTGGCCCAAAGCCGCTCAGAGGCCCTGCATCGGCCCTGCGTCCCGCCCGCTCGCCGCCTTCGCCGGATCCTCCCGCCGCCGTCCCGGCGATCCCTGAGCGGCGCCGTCCGGGTGGAGGGTCAGGGCACGTCCCAGAAGGCGAGCTCGTGGGCCATTCCCTCGGTGAACAGCTCCCTGGCCCGGCCGGGGTCCGGGGCGGCCTCGTCGATCATCACGGCGATGCGCTCGGTCAGCTCGGCGAAACCCGGGTGGGCGTAGGTGTCGACCCAGGCGCGGTAGCGCGGCTCGGCCGGGGGGTTCTCCGCGAGGATGCGGCCGAGGGTGGAGTAGCCCCACATACACGGGTAGAGCGCGGCCAGGCCGTCCGCGTAGCGGGCCGCGGAATCGAGCAGGAACGAGGTGTACGCCACGCAGGCGGGGCCTTTCCTCGCCCCCTCCAGGTCGGCGCCGAACTCGGCCGAGAGGGACCGGTGCAGGTTCAGCTCCTCGTGGAAGGTGGCGTGGGCCAGGTCCACCAGATCGCCCAGATGGCCGTCGGGAGCCTGCCACGCCAGCCGGGAGAACACGCGCACGTAGTCCAGGAGGAACAGGTAGTCCTGCTCCAGCCAGGACCGGAACACCCGATCGTCCAGGTCTCCCTTCGCGATCCCCGCCACCGTCGGGTGGGCGAGCTGCGCGTCGACGAGGGGGCGGCCAATGGCGTGCAGTTCCGCAGAGATGCTCATAAATTGAGCATTGTCTCAAGCCAGGGCCGCGGCGCCGAAGCACCCGCACCGGATGGTGGCGGAGCGGTCCCCCGATCCTCACGGCGTCGGGACCGAGGGCGCCCCGGGCTTTCGCGCCCGGCCCTCACGTGGTGCTCACGACGTAGGGTCGAGCGATGACAACGATCGCTGAGGAAGTACTTCTCCTCGCCTACAGCGAGGTGGAGGGCAGGCAACTGATCGGCTCCTCGGAGCTGGACGCCGCACTCGGCGGCGCCGTACTGGCGGAGCTGGCGATCCACGACCGGATCGACCTCGCGGGCAAGCAGGTCACCGTCCGCGACGCGACCCCCCTCGGGGACGAGGAGCTCGACGCGGCGCTGGCCAGGATCGCCGAGGAGCCGAAGGGGCGCAAGCCCGAGTGGTGGGTCCAGAAGTTCCATTCGACCAAGCTCCGCAAGCGCCTGCTCTCCCGTCTGGCGGAGCGGGGCGTGCTGCGCGAGGAGCAGCACAAGATCCTTGGGGTCTTTCCCTCCTCCCGCTACCCGGAGCGGGATCCGAGCGTCGAGCGGGGCATCCGCGAGCGCGTCCAGAGCGTGCTGTCCGGGACCGACCCCGACGAGCGGATCGCCGTGCTGATCGCCGTACTGCATGCGGCCAAGATCGACCGCAAGGCGTTCCCCGGCGCGAGCGGGGACCGCATCCGGGAGATCACCGAGGGCGAGTGGGCCGGCGAGGCGGTCGCCAAGACCATCGCGTCGATCAACGCCGCGATCATGGTGGCCGTGATGAGCGGGGCCATCGCCGGCGCCTCCTCGGCGGGCTCCTCCGGCCAGTAGCGTCTCCGCCGGCCGGACCGCCACTGACCGCCGACGAGACACGGGCCCTTGGCGTCTCCGCCGGCCGAACCGCCGAGACGCGGGCCCTTCCCCCGACGTGAAGCCGGGGGAAGGCCCGCGCCCGGTGCGGGCGGGAGGCGTCTTCGGCGTTCGCGCCGCGGACGGGGCTACTTCTTCGGGAGGACGTCCTTGGGGACGGGCTTGTCCTGGGCCAGCGCCCTGAACATGCGAAGGGCCTTCTCCGTGTCCCACTTGACGACGGCCTGGCCGTTGATGGTCGGCAGCGAGCCGATGGGGACGACCGTGGTGACCGGGTTGCCGCCCATCGCGAGGCCGAGGGAGAGCAGGTCAAAGGCTCCGCTCTCGTCGCCGACGGACACGGAGTCGGTGGCGCTCAGGGCGAGCGGGACGGAGCGGAAGGGGTTGATCAGAACCCCGGGGCTCGCGGCCTGCTTCACGACCGCGGAGAAGAACTGGCGCTGGCGCTGGGTCCGGTCGAAGTCGGGGATGGCGCCGGTGGCACGGGTGCGGACGTACCCGAGGGCCGTTCCGCCGTCCATCACCTGCGGGCCCTTCTTCAGGTTGATCCCGGCCTTGCGGTCCTTGATGGCCTGCGGGACGTTGATCTCGACCCCGCCGATGGCGTCCACGATGCCCACGAAGCCGCCGAAGCCGATCTCCATGTAGTGGTCCAGCCTCAGACCGGTGACCTGTTCCACGGTCTTGGCGAGCAGCTTGGGGCCGCCGTCAGAGAAGGAGTAGGCGGCGTTGAGCTTGTCGCTGCCGTGGCCGTCGATCGGCACGTAGGAGTCACGCGGGAGGCTGACCAGGGTCGGGCGGCCGTCGCCGTCCGGGATGTGCAGCAGCATCATCGTGTCGGTCCGGCGGCCGACCGCCGAGCCGGTGGCGAGTTCCTTGCGCTGGGCCTTGCTCAGGCCCTCACGGCTGTCGGAGCCGACCAGCAGCCAGTTGGTGCCGGCGGTGTCCGCGGGACGGCCTTCGTAGTCGCCGAGGACGGGGATCTTCTCCAGCCTCGAATTGATCACGAAATATCCGCCGATGGCCAGCACCAGCAGCACCACGAGCAGGCCGATGAGGATCCGCACGATCAGCCTGCCGGGCCGCTTGGGCCGCCAGCCGCGGCTCGGCGCCCGCAGGCCGCCCCTCCCGCCCGAGGACCCCCCGAAAGAACCCGGGGACCCGGCGGGGGAACCCGCGGCGGAGGAGCCGCCCATGAACGCGGTGGGGGCGTCCCCGGGGGACGAGGGCAGGGGCTTGACGGGGCTGGAGCCCGACCTCGCCTTGCCGTACACCCGGGAGGATCCACGGGGGCGCGCGGCGCCCGCCTCCGCCTCCCGTCCGGGCTCCACCCGTCTGCCCGGCACCGGGTAGGCGGGCTGCCCCGCCGCTCGCGGCGCTATGGGCGCGGGCGTGGGCGATCGCAGCTCACGAGTGCGATCGTCGTCTTCCGGCCAGTCAGCCACGTCGTGTTCCGCCACTTCTCGATCTCAGGATGAGAACGTCATTATCGACGCTACGTCGCCTCTCCCGTGTGCGCAGACGGGTCTTAAAGGTTTCCCTGCGTAAAAGTACTCAGAAGGGTACTTAACCATCCGTAATGCGATCGTCAGCCGATCCGGAAACATCGACCCCCATCGGGATCGTTACGGTAGAGACGACCGCCGCTAGAAAGGAAGATCGTGTCCACTTCGGACCCGTGGAGTACGTGCCCGTGCGAATGCACGGGAATCGCTGATTCAGCCGGGAGAGCAACCCGGTGAACACGGCTCTTGGCCTGCTGGCCGTACTGCTTCTCACCCTGGCCACCGGATACTTCGTCGCCCAGGAGTTCGCCTTCGTGGCCGCCGACCGCGGCGCGCTACGCGGACAGGCCGACACCGGTGACGCCGCCGCCAAGCGGGCGCTGGAGGTGACGGGACGCCTGTCGTTCATGCTGTCGGGCGCGCAACTCGGCATCACCGTCACCGCCCTGCTGGTCGGCTTCATCTCCGAGCCCGCCATCGCCACGGTGATCCGCCCGTGGCTGCGGACGGCGGGCGTGCCCGAGAGCGCCGTGCCGGGCATCTCCGTGGCACTGGCCGTGGCGGTCGCCACGATCATCCAGATGGTGATCGGCGAGCTGGCCCCCAAGAACCTGGGCATCTCCCGTCCCGAGCCGGTGGCCAAGTTCCTCTCCGGCTCGACCCTCGTCTATCTCAGGGTCGCCGGACCGGTCATCCGGCTGTTCGACTCCGCCGCCACCGGCCTGCTGCGCCGGGTGGGCGTGGAGCCGGTCGAGGAGATCGAGCACGGCGCCAGCCCCGAGGAGCTGTCCCGGATCATCTCCGAGTCGGCCACGGCCGGCGACCTTCCGCCGGGGCTGTCGGAGCTACTGGAGCGCGCGCTGGAGTTCGGCGACCGCACCGCCGAGGACGTCATGGTTCCCCGGCCCCGCGTGGTGCTGCTCAGGGACGAGCGCCCGATCTCCGACCTGCTCGACGCGGTCCGCGAGCACGGTCACTCCCGTTACCCGGTGCTCTGCAACGAGAACGGCGACGACGTGGTCGGCGTCACCGGCGTGCGGGAACTGCTCAGATCCGGTCTGTCCGACGGCTCGTTGAAGAAGATCACCCGTCCCGCGCTCCTGGTCCCGACCTCGCTGCCGCTGCCGCTCGTGCTGGAGCGCATGCGCACCGCCCACGACGACATGGCCTGCGTCATCGACGAGTACGGCGGCCTGGCCGGCGTGGTCACCATCGAGGACCTCGCCGAGGAACTCGTCGGCGAGCTCATGGACGAGAACGACCCCGAGCCGGCGGGGGTCGTCGCGGGCGACGACGGCACCTGGAACCTCCCGGGCACGCTGCGCCTCGACGAGATCGAGCGGGCCACCAAGCTGTCACTCCCCGAGAGCGACGACTACGACACCGTCGCCGGCCTCGTGCTCGCCGTCCTCGGCCGGATGGCCGAACCCGGTGACCAGGTCACCGTCACCCTGACCATGGAGAACGACCCCTTCGAGGACGACGGCGCGGGCGAGGCCGACGCGGTGCTCACCGTGCTGTCGGTGCACCGCAGGGTCCCCGAGTGGGTACGGCTGGCGCCCACCGCGCCCGGGGAGGCCGTACCCGAGACCGAGAAAGAGGACGAACCGGTGACGACCGCGCCGCGAATGATCGAGCGTGGCCCCGACGCACCCATGATCGAGCGAAGCGCGGTGGAGAGACGATGAGCGCCACTCCCGCCCTGTTGCTCGGCGTCGTCCTGCTGATCGGCAACGCCTTCTTCGTCGCCGCCGAGTTCGCGGTGATCTCGGCCCGCAGACACCGTCTGGAGGAGCTCGCGGGCAAGGGCGGCCGGTTCACCCGGATCGCCGCCCGCACCGCCGTGCGAGGGGGCAGGGAGCTCCCCCTGATGCTGGCCGGAGCGCAGCTCGGCATCACCCTGTGCTCACTCGGCCTGGGCATGGTGACCGAACCGGCCATCGAGCACCTGCTGGAGCCCGTCTTCGCGGCGATCGGCGTGCCCGACTCGCTGCGGGTCCCCATCGCGCTCGTGATCGCGCTGGCGCTGGTCACCTTCCTCCACATGGTGATCGGCGAGATGGCTCCCAAGTCGCTGGCGCTGACCCACCCCGAGCGCGCGGCGCTGGGACTGGCCCTGCCGTTCCGTGGCTTCACCTGGGTGGTCCGGCCGATCCTCGCCACGCTCAACGGCCTGACCAACGCGATGCTCAGGCTGTTCGGCGTGCACACCAGGGACGAGCTGGCCACCACCAGGACCCCGGTCCAGCTGGCCATGCTGGTCGGCGAATCGGGCCGGATGGGCCTGCTCGACCGCAACGAGCACGACCTGCTCACCAGGGCCCTGCGGGTCCACCAGCAGCCGGTCGAGCGGCTGATGCTGCCCCTCGCGCGGGTCACCTGCGTGACCGGGAACGCCACGGGCGCCGAGATGCGCAGGATCGCCGCCGACAGCGGGCACCTGCGCCTGCTGGTCAACTCGGGCAGGCCTAGCGACGTCCTGGGCGTGTTGCACGTCAGGGACATCTTGATCCGGCCCGACGCGAAGCCCTCGGAGCTCGCCCGGCCGGCGCCCCGGCTGCAGAAGACCACGACGATCCCCGAGGCGGTGTCCACCCTTCAGGACGCCCACGCCCACGTGGGCATCGTCACGGACGCGGGCGGCGAGGTGGTCGGGATGGTGAGCCTCACCGACCTGCTCGGCGAGCTTCTGGACGTACGGGCTCTCGCCACGCGCTAGCGAACAGGGCGGACGGGCCGGGGAGAAATCTTTCCCGGCCCGTTTTCTCTGTCTTCCCCCGCCCGTTCTCTGTCTTCCCCCGCCCGTTTTCTCTGTCAGCGTAATCACATCGGCCCTCGCCGCCGAGGCTGCAAGTGATCCGAAAGTGATCGGCAAGCAAGGAGGGTTAGAAACGGGGCACACGCCACAGTTGGTCCAAAACACAAAAGGACCGTGTGTAACGCCTGGGACTTCTCTATAACGGAGCGAACGGCTACTTTGATCGATGATCGCCTGACCGGCTCACCCGACTCGACACCTCACGGACGGCCCCGATGACCGCGCAGCTTCCGAGAAACCAGCAAGGCCCCGACGCGCTGTTCGCGCGACCGGGGCCCTACGTGACTGCTGTGAGTGGGCGAGGAGGGATTTGAACCCTCACGTCCTTTCGGACACACGGACCTGAACCGTGCGCGTCTGCCGTTCCGCCACCCGCCCTTGTTGGGTGCGGTCGAAACATTAGCACGAATCGGCCGGTACCCATGAACCCGGATACGATCCTCCTAGATGCGAAGCGGAGGGTGCGGGTGCAGGAGAGCGAGGAACGAGCCAACGAGTGCCCGGATGCCCGCGATCATGCAGGCGAGCGGAGGAGCCGGGTGCGGGAGAGCCACGACCGAGCCGACGAGTTCCCAAGCGGCCGCGACCAGATAGACGGAGGAAGGGAGGTACCCGGTGGGAGTCCTTCAGCGTTTCGAGCGAAGGCTCGAAGGCTTGGTCGAAGGCGCCTTTGCGCGGGCGTTCAAATCTGACCTTCAGCCGGTAGAGGTCGCCAGTGCGGTCCAACGGGAGATGGATGAGCGGGCTGCGATCGTCGCGCAGGGGCGCACGCTCGTCCCCAACGACTTCGTGGTGGAACTGTCCACGACCGACAGTGAGCGCCTGGAGGTCTATGCCGACAGCATCAGCCACGAGCTGGCCAACCTCGCCAGGGAGTACGCCAAGGAGCAGGGTTACTCGTTCGTGGGACCGGTCAGGGTCCGTTTCGAGACCGCCGACGATCTCGCGGTCGGCCTGTTCCGCATCCGCTCGGGAGTGATCCGCGGCGCGACGGTCGAACAGGACGAGATCCGCCAGCCGGTGAGCGACGTCCCCACGCCCAAGGCGCATCCCTTCGGAGGCCGGCCCCGTCTGCTGGTCTCGACCCAGGACGACCCTCAGGGACAGCGGTCCTACGATCTGACAACACCGGTGACGCTGCTCGGCAGGGGCACCGACTGTGATCTACGGCTGGTCGACCCGGGTGTTTCCCGGCACCACGCCGAGCTGCGCGTGGAGGGTCCCCAGGTCGCGCTCGTCGACCTCGGCTCCACGAACGGCACCTTCGTCAACGGCCAGCCGGTTCGCCGGGTCGAGCTCCAGAACGGCACTCGTGTGACGCTGGGGCGAACGACTCTGGTTTTCCGGCGCGATTAAAGGTAAACAGACGGTCCATGTCCGAGCTCACGCTGCTGCTGATCCAGCTCGCATTCCTCGCGGTGCTGTGGTTCTTCGTGATTGCCGCGGTCGGTGTGATCCGGACAGACTTGTTCGGATCACGCACAGCCGCCGCCGTCCCCGCGCGCAAGGCCCCCAAGCCCGCCAAACCCGCGGTCAAATCCAAGAAGGGGGAACCCCGGCAAATGGTCGTCACCGGTGGTCCCCTGGAAGGCACCACCATTACCCTCTCGGAGACGCCAATCACCATCGGCCGAGCAACCGACGCCACGCTGGTAGTCAGCGACGACTACGCATCCACCCGGCATGCCCGGCTCTTCCCCCAGGACGGTCAGTGGATCGTGGAAGATCTCGGTTCGACTAACGGCACCTACCTCGACCGTTCCAAAGTCACCCGTCCGACTCCGGTGCCGCTCGGTGTTCCGATCCGCATTGGCAAAACCGTCATCGAATTGCGCAAATGACCATCGCACTCCGTTACGCCGCCCGCTCCGACGTCGGCCTCCTCCGCGAGGGCAACGAGGACTCGGCCTACGCCAGCGGCCGCCTGCTCGCCGTCGCGGACGGCATGGGCGGTCACGCACACGGTGAGGTGGCCAGCTCGGTCGCCATAGCCGCGATGTCCTCCCTCGACGAGGACACCCCGGGTGGTGATCTGCTCAGCGCCATCGAGGCGGCTGTACGCGACGCCAATCGCAGGCTGCACGAGATGGTGTCCCGGGACGCCAGCCTCAAGGGCATGGGCACCACCCTGACCGCCATGCTCTGGTCCGGCACCAGGGTCGCCCTGGTCCACGTCGGCGACTCCCGCGCCTATCTGCTGCGCACGGGAGAGCTCTACCAGATCACGCACGATCACACCCTCGTGCAGTCCCTGGTGGACGACGGCCGGATCACCCTGGAGGAGGCCGCCACCCACCCGCAGCGCTCCATCCTGCTCCGGGCGCTCGACGGCAGCGGCGAGGTCGACCCCGACCTGTCCCTGCGCGAGGCCCAGGTCGGCGACCGCTACCTGCTCTGCTCCGACGGACTGTCCGGGGTGGTGACCGCGGAGACGATGCATCACACGCTCTCCACGATCGAAGACCCCGACACGGTGGTCCGCACGCTCATCGACCTGGCCAACCGCGGTGGCGGTCCCGACAACATCACCTGCGTCCTCGCCGACGTGCTGGAGGTGGACGAGGCGCTCGCCCCGCTCACCGAGGCAGCGGTGGTCGGCGCGGCCGGGTCGACCCTGTCGCGGTCATCGGCGCCGGACGCCCCGGCGGGGCAGGCGGGCGCGATCACGATGCCCCAGCCGGTCATCACGGACGAAGATCTCGAGGAGCCGGTCGCCAGGGCCACAGGGCGGCCGGCCAAACGCCGTCGGCTGTGGCCACTTCTGGTCGTCGTCGGAGGCGTCGTCGTCATCGGCGGCGCCCTGGGCTGGTACTTCGGGAACCAGTACCTCGATGATCAGTACTTCGTGGGCGCCCGGGGCGACGAGATCGTGGTTTTCCAGGGCGTGAAGACCAACCTCGGCCCCTTCGAGCTCTTCGACGTCGCCGAGAGCACCGCCGAGTCGATCACGGTCCTCGACGCGTTCCAGCAGGGCCAGGTCCGTGACGGCATCCCCGTCGCCAACGTCGACGCGGGACTGAAGAAGATCGAAGAACTCAAGTCGTCGGCGACCCCCGACGGGAAGGACGAGCCGACCCCCCAGCCCAGCGTCTCGCCGAGCGCCACCCCGACCCCAAAACCCTCAAGGTAGCGGTAACCCATGAGCACCCCAAGCGCCGAGCCCGTTCTCCTGCCCGCCAAGCGGCGGGTGGCCCAGTTGGCGATGCTCGCTTTCGCGGTCGTGATCGTGATGATCGCCTACGCCAACGTGGGGCTCGCGATCGACGACAAGATCCCCTCCGGCATGCTCACCTACGGCCTCGGCCTGGGCGGGCTCATGCTGGCCGCCTACCTGGTGCTGGCCAAGTTCGCCCCCTGGGCGGACCCCCTGATCCTGCCGCTGGTGACGCTGATCAACGGCCTCGGGCTGGTGATGATCTATCGCCTCGAACAGGCCGGCGCGTTCGGCGCGTCGGCCAGCACCCAGCTCCTGTGGACGGCCATCGGGGTCGTCATGTTCTCCGTGACGCTGATCGTGCTGCGCGACCACCGCGCGCTGCAGCGGCTGACCTACACCGCGGGAGCCGTCGGACTCTTCCTGCTGATCTCGCCGCTGCTGCCGTTCATCGGCGTAGAGGAGAACGGCGCGCGCATCTGGATCGGCATCCCCGGCGTGGGCCAGCTCCAGCCCGCCGAGTTCGCCAAGCTCGCTCTGATCGTCTTCTTCGCCGGCTACCTGGTCGCCAAGCGCGACGTGCTGGCCCTGGCGGGACGCCGGCTGCTCTTCATCGACCTGCCCCGCGCCCGCGACCTCGGCCCGGTCCTCATCACCTGGGGTCTCAGCCTGGGCGTGCTGATCATGCAGAAGGACCTCGGTTCGTCATTGCTGATCTTCGGCACGTTCATCGCGATGCTCTACATCGCCACCCAGCGCACCTCGTGGGTCCTGATCGGCATTCTGCTCTTCATCGGCGGCGCGATTCTCGCCGGGTTGCTCTTCGATCACGTGTACGCCCGTTTCGAGGTCTTCCTCGACCCGGGTAACAAGGAGCTCTACGCGCGCGAGCTCGGCGGCAGTGAGCAGCTCATGCAGGGCCTGTTCAGCATGGCCAGCGGCGGGATCTTCGGCACCGGACTCGGCCAAGGCCACCCCGACCTGATCCCGCTGGCCATCTCCGACTTCATCTTCCCCGCCACCGGCGAGGAGCTCGGCCTGGCCGGGCTGATGGCCCTGCTGATGGTCTACGCCCTGCTGGTGGAGCGCGGCCTGCGCACCTCGATCGCGGCCCGGGACCCGTTCTCCAAGCTGCTGGCGGGCGGCCTGTCGTTCATCCTGGCCTGGCAGGTCTTCATCATCGTCGGCGGCGTGACCAACCTGATCCCGCTGACCGGCCTGGTCACGCCCTTCATGTCCCAGGGTGGTTCGGCTCTGCTGGCTAACTGGATCCTTATCGCATTACTGGTACGCATGTCGGATGCGGCGAGGAAGCCGCCGCCCCAAGCAATCCAGGACGAAGGAATGACGCAGGTGTTCCAGCGATGAACGGCCCCCTCAAGCGCGCCGCCCTGGCCTGCCTGGTCATGTTCGGCCTGCTCATGATCAACGTGAACTACCTGCAGACCGTACGAGCGGAGGGTCTGCGCTCGGACTCGCGCAACTTCCGCAACTTCTACGACCGCTATGAAATCGACCGCGGCCGGATCACCGCGGGCAACAAGGTCCTCGCCGAGTCCGTCGACACCGGCTCCAACGACTTCCGGTTCGAGCGGAAGTATCCCGGCGGCAAGGTCTACGCGCCCATCACCGGCTACTTCGCGCCGGAGAGCGAGCGCGACATGGAGCTGGCGGAGAACAGCCTGCTCAACGGAACGAGCGCCGACCTGCTGATCCGGCGCAGCCTCGACCTGTTCTCCGCCAAGCAGTCCAAGGGCGCCAACGTCGACCTGACGATCAACCCCAAGGCGCAGGAGGCGGCCTACAAGGCGCTGGGCGCCAGCGGCAAGAAGGGCGCGCTGGTCGCGATCGAGCCGAAGACCGGGGCGATCCTCGCCATGGTCTCGATCCCCACCTACGACCCCAACCTGCTGTCCAAGGCGAACAAGGACACGGTCAACCAGGCCTACAACAAGCTGGACAAGGACCCGGACAAGCCGCTGGTCAACCGGGCGATCGAGCGCAGCTACCCGCCGGGCTCGACGTTCAAGGTGGTGACCCTGTCGGCGTATCTCGAGAGCGACGACACCATCGGCCCGGAGACCCAGGTGAACGCCCCGACGGTGCTCGACCTGCCCAACACCACCGACGACCTGCCCAACTCCGGCGGCGCGGCGTGCGGCAGCGGGCGGGTGACGCTGTCGTTCGCGCTGGAGCAGTCCTGCAACACGCCGTTCGCCCAGATGGGCATGGATCTCGGCTACGACGCCATCCAGGAGCAGGCCAAGAAGTACGGCATCGGCGGCGAACCGCTGGAGATCCCGCTGCCGGTGGCGGGCAGCTCGATCGGCAAGCGCGAGGACCAGGCCGCGCTCGCCATGACCTCGATCGGCCAGCGCAGCAACCAGATGACCCCGCTGCAGATGGCCATGGTCGCCGCGGGCATCGCCAACAACGGCGTGGTCATGAAGCCGTACCTGGTGAACAAGATCGCGGACTCGGAGGGCGACGAGATCCAGAGCGCCGACCCCGAGGAGCTGTCCACCGCGACCAGCGAGGACACCGCGCGCAAGCTCAAGGAGATGATGATCAATGTCGTCGCCAAGGGCACCGCGACCGCCGCGCAGGTCCCGGGGGTGACCGTCGCCGGCAAGACCGGCACCGCCGAGACCGCCACGGGTCAGGCCCCGCACGCGTGGTTCATCTCCTTCGCCCCCGCCGAGGACCCCAAGGTCGCCCTTGCCCTGATCGTCGAGTCCGGGAGCGCCGGAGGCGAGGCCTCCGGCGGCCACACCGCCGCCCCCATCGCCAAGAGCGTGATTGAAGCGGTGCTGGGTAAATGACCGACGCCTTGCTCGGGGGCCGATACCGTCCGCTGGGACGTATCGCGACGGGCGGCATGGGTGAGGTGTGGCGGGCCAAGGACGAGCTGCTCGGCCGCGAGGTGGCCGTGAAGCTGCTCCGGCGGCACGTGGCGGCGGATCCGGCCTTCCGCGAACGCTTCCGCTCCGAGGCCCGGATCGCGGCGAGCCTCGCCGACCCCGGCATCGCCCAGGTCTTCGACTACGGCGAGGCCGACGGCATCGCCTATCTGGTGATGGAGCTCGTTCCCGGCGAGTCGCTGGCGGGCATCCTGGCCCGCGACGGCAGGCTGAGCGTCGAGGTCACCCTCGACGTGGTCCAGCAGACCGCCGGGGGCCTGCAGGCCGCGCACAACTCGGGGATCATCCACCGGGACGTCAAGCCCGGCAACCTTCTGGTCACCGAGGCCGGCGTGATCAAGATCACAGATTTCGGCATCGCCAGGGTTCTGCAGGCCGCGCCGGTGACCCAGACGGGCATCATGCTGGGCACCGCCCAGTACGTCAGCCCCGAGCAGGCGTCCGGGCTCCCTCTGACCCCCGCCACGGACCTCTACTCGCTCGGCGTGGTGGCCTACGAGTGCCTGGCCGGACGTCCGCCCTTCGTCGCCGAGACGCAGGTGGCGATCGCGCTCATGCACCTCAGCGAGCCGCCTCCGCCGCTGCCGGGAGACGTTCCCGCCGCGGTGCGCAACCTGATCATGGCGTGCCTGTCCAAGGACCCCGAGCGGCGCCCGGCCAGTGCCAGGGAGGTGGCCGATCGGGCGAACCTGCTGCTTGAGACGCTCGCCGCCGGCGGCGCCACGGGCCTGAGCATGCTCACCGATCCTGCGGGGTGGCGGCTGGAACCGGCGACCGAGTGGCCGGAGGAGATCGCCCCGATCCTGGCCCCGCTCCCAGGTCAGGATCAAGGTTCGGGCACGGGTTCGGGCGCGGGTCAGGGCTGGGGTTCGGGCTCGGGTGCGGATCCGGGCTCGGGTGCGGGTCCGGGCTGGGGTTCGGGCTGGCGCTCGGACTCGGGTCCGGCGAGCACCGTGGGGCCCCCTACGAGGCGGTCCGGCCTGCGCAGGACGACGGTGATCGCCGCGGCGGTCGCGAGCTGCGCCGCGGCCGTCGGGCTGGGTGCGGTGGTGATCCACGACCTGACGGAAAGGCCGAGCGTCAACAAGCCGGAAGAACCGGTGATCAGGTCGAGCCCGGTCACCAAACATCCGACGGCCCGGCCGACCAGAACCAAGCCCGCGACGAGCAGACCGCCGGTCACACCGACGAAGTCGCACCGCCCATCGGTCACGCCGTCGGCTACGGTAAGCACATCGGCCACGCCTACCATCCGGCCGAGTACGTCGCCACCGCCCAGCCCCAGCCCGACTATTTCGACCCCAACGCCCACCACCCCGACGGCGACACCGAGCCTCACACCAAGCACCACTCCCGGCCCCGGCGACACATCCCCGTCGAATGGGGAGACGTGATGCGGCAACGGGTCGATGATGGACACCGGTGGCCCAAAAGCCCGCCGGCACCCAAGATGAACGGTAAGGGACAGTGCAGGAAATGACTCAGCCCCGACGCCTCGGCGATCGCTACGAGCTTGACGGCGTCGTCGGGCGTGGCGGCATGGCCGAGGTCTATCGCGCCCGAGACATCCGGCTGGATCGGATCGTCGCCATCAAGACCCTTCGCGCGGATCTGGCGAGGGACCACATCTTCCAGGCGCGGTTCCGCCGGGAGGCGCAGTCCGCCGCGTCGCTGAACCACCCCTCCATCGTCGCGGTCTACGACACAGGCGAAGACGTGTCCGAGGGCGCGCCGGTGCCGTACATCGTGATGGAGTACGTCGACGGCCGCACGCTGCGCGACCTGCTGCGGGCCGACCGGCGCCTGCTGCCGGAGCGCGCGTCCGAACTGGTCGACGGGATCCTGCGCGCGCTGGACTACAGCCACCGCGGCGGCATCGTCCACCGGGACATCAAGCCCGCGAACGTCATGATCACCCGCAACGGCGACGTCAAGGTCATGGACTTCGGCATCGCCCGTGCGATGGCCGACTCGGCCGCGACCATGACGCAGACCGCCCAGGTGATCGGCACCGCCCAGTACCTCTCTCCCGAGCAGGCCAGGGGCGAGCGGGTGGACGCCCGCAGCGACATCTACTCCACCGGCTGCGTGCTGTACGAACTGCTGACCGGGCAGCCGCCGTTCACCGGCGACTCCCCCGTCGCGATCGCCTACCAGCATGTGCGCGAGGAGCCGATCCCGCCGTCGCAGATCGATCCCGACATCCCCAAGTGGGCCGACGCCATCGTGCTCAAGGCGATGGCCAAGGACCCGGCGCACCGCTACCAGAACGCCGGCGAGATGCGGGCCGACATCCAGCGGGCGATGTCGGGCATGCCGATGGACGCCCAGACCATGGCCCTGGCCAACAACTACGGCTCGGCCACGCGGACCATGCAGCCGCAGGCCGGCGGCCCGGTCACCCAGCGCACCACCGCCGTCCCCGCGTACGAATACGGCACGGAGGAGGGCGGGCGCGGCGAGCGCGGCCGTCGGCGGCAGCAGCAGAGCAGCGGCAACGCGGCGGTCAAGACCGCGGCGTGGATCCTGATCCCGCTCCTGGTCATCGGCGCCTTCATCGGCGTGGGTTACATGTTCCTGAGCTCCCCCGGCGACCCCACCACGAGTGCCAAGGTGACGGTCCCGCTGCTGACCTCCCAGACCGAGAAGGCGGCGACCGCCGCCCTGACGGCTCTGGAGCTGAAGGTCAAGACGGAGGAGGTCTACGACGAGGAGATGCAGAAGGGCACGGTGATCGAGACCGACCCGGCGGCCGACGTCGAGGTCGACAAGGGCACCGTGGTCACGCTCAAAATCTCCAAGGGCGTGGAGAAGGTCGAGGTGCCCGACGTGGTCAACATGACCATCGAGGAGGCCACGGCGGCGCTTGAGGCGAAGGACTTCAAGGTCAGCGTGCAGTCCAAGCCCTCCGGCCGCAAGCAGGGCATCGTCTTCGAGACCTCGCCCGCCGCGGGGAAGAGCGCCACCAAGGGCAGCTCGGTCCGGATCTCCGTGCCCACGGAGTCCGTGGAGGTTCCGAACGTCGCCACCCTCACGATCGACGACGCGAAGACCGCGCTCAAGGAAGCCGGATTCAAGGCCAAGGAGGTCAAGCAGCCGAGCGACCTGCCGGAGGGCACCGTGCTGAGCCAGTCTCCCGAGGCCGGCGGCAAATACCAGCCGGGGACCACGATCACGCTGATCGTGTCGAGCGGCGAGCCCCCGGTGCCGACGGAGCAGCCGACCTTCGAGACCGACGAGCCGACCTTCCCGAGCGACGAGCCCACGGAGCCGGATCCCTTCGAGACCGACGACGGCGGCAACGGCGGCCAGATCTTCGACAACCCGGCGCCCGGAGACGGGAACTGAGTTCGTGCCCCCATGACCGGGGGCACGAACCGGGACCGGCCCCCTGAGAAGCAGAGACCCCCGCGATGTCGCGGGGGTCTTCTTCGTGGGAACCCTGGAGGATTCCTCCGCGAAAAGGGGAGAGCCCTTCCGTCACTCGGGGGCGATGACGGAAGGGCTCACTGGTCAATCGTTCAGACCATGGGCGGCGTTACACGATTCCGGCGAGCCAGTTCCCGAGAAGCCGATGGCCGTGCTCTGAGATCACCGATTCGGGGTGGAACTGCACACCCTCGACGGGGGCGGTGCGGTGACGCAGGCCCATGATCACGCCATCGGCGGTGGTCGCGGTGACCTCAAGGGCCGCGGGGACGGTCTCGGGCAGGACCGCCAGCGAGTGGTACCGCGTCATGGTCGCCGGAGACGGCAGTCCGGCGAAGACGCCGCGCCCGTCGTGCGCGATCGCGCTGGTACGGCCGTGCACCAGTTCGGGAGCCCGTGCCACGGTCGCGCCGTGGGCGATCGCGATGGCCTGGTGGCCCAGGCAGACGCCGAGCAGTGGAAGGTCGCGGGCCTCGCAGTAGCCGACGAGCGGGACGCTCACCCCCGCGTCCTCGGGTGTGCCGGGGCCGGGGCTGATCAGGACCCCGTCGAAGCCGGCCGCGTCGTCGACCGCCACCCGGTCGCGCGGGCGCACGTCGCAGGTGGCGCCGAGCTCGCGGAGGTACTGGACGATGGTGTGGACGAAGCTGTCGTGATTGTCCACGACAAGGACTCGGATCATCGGCTCATCGGTTCAGGATGCTCTGGTCGAGCGGGATGCGGGGTTCAAGCCAAGGGAACACGACATACCAGAGTACGGCCACCGCCAGCCCGGCCAGCACCGCCGCCGTGAACATCCGGGCCGCGAGGCCGCCGGGGAGCAGCCGCCAGATCCAGCCGTACATGGGACTCCTTGTCTGCTTGCCGTTAGGTGCGGCGCTCCTCGCGCCGGTCCAGCTTCCCGAAGACGATGAGCCGCTGGGCGGCGGAGTACTCCGGGTGGCAGGTGGACAGCGTGATCAGGGCCTTGGCCGGCTCGCGTCCCGGCTGGCCGGGGACCGGGGCCATGACGTCCACCTCGGTGGGCTCGACGACGCGGGTGCGGGTGACGCTGTAGGTGTAGCGGGCCTCGCGCGCCTCGACCACGATGTCGTCGCCCCGGCGAAGCTCGCCGATGCGCTTGAAAGGCGCGGCATAAGTAGTTCGATGCCCCGAAAGCACGAAATTTCCGACTTCTCCTGGCATGGCGGTTCCGGGATAGTGGCCCGGTCCCATCCGCAGCCGATCCCGGTCGGTGCCCTCCACGACGGCGTACCGGTAGTCGTCACCGAAACGGGGAATCTTGAGCATCGCCACCGCCCCGCCCAGCTGGATCTTGCCGAGCAGGCGGGGTTCCTTCTTCTCGAGGAGCTGCCTCTGCAGCAGCACCTGCTGCTCCATGGTGTAGGAGCCGGTCCCCCAGAGAAGGTAGGCGCAGAAGAGCAGCAGGATCAGACCCGCCGTGATGCTCAGCTCCCCCAAAGCTCTCAGCGTGGCTCTCATGGGGCCAGGCTAGTGACGGCCGGACACACCCGACGGGCGACGATCAGGTCGTTGAACCAAGGTTTGCCCCGTAATGGTTCCTCACGGAATCGCCACGGCCCACATGACCCGACTATTCTTAATCAGGTCATCGCTCACCAGCGATTACGCTAGCCAACATGGCCTGCGCATGATCCGGATCGCGCAGGGTTGACGCAGGAGAAGAAACCCAGTGCCCAAGCCCAACACCCGCAAGAAGGCGGTTTACACTCCGCCGCAGACGTCGCAGCAGGTCAAGATGAGCCCGCGCTGGTTGGCGCCGGTCATGGTGACCTCCTGGATCATCGGGATCCTGTGGATCGCCACCTATTACGTGGCACCCAGCGCACCCCTCCTTGGCACCCTCCAGAACTGGAACCTGTTGATCGGGTTCGTTTTCATCATCTTCGGTGTGGTGTTGTCCACCCGCTGGCGTTAGTTTTTTCCACAGTGTTTATCCACACCCTGGGGACGCCAGGGTGTGGATCAGCCGAAGAGGCCGGTGAGCTGAGCCTGGACGGCGAACGGCGGCAGCAGCACGACCATCGCGACCAGCACCACGCCGAGCGCCACGCAGCCGCCCCACTGGACGGCGTTGCGGCTCTTGGGCGGGGCGAAGGCGAGGATCACGGCGACCAGACCACCGGCGATCAGGCCGCCGAGGTGACCCTGCCAGCTGATGTTGGGGACCACGACGGTGAGCACCGCGTTGATGCCGATCAGCCAGAGCACGCCGCGGACGTCGAAGCCGAGCTTCTTGGCGAGCACGAACAGCGCGCCGAACATGCCGAAGATCGCACCTGAGGCGCCCACCGCGACGGACCCGAACAGGTAGATCGCGACGGACCCGCCGAGCGCGGAGAGCATGTAGAGGGCCAGGAACCGTGCGTGGCCGAGGCGCCGTTCCAGCTCCGGGCCGATGGCGTAGAGCGCCCACATGTTGAACAGGATGTGGGTCAGGGCGAAGGAGCCGCCGCTCAGCGGCTGGTGCAGGAAGGCACCGGTGATCAGACGCCACCACTCGCCGTCGTAGGCGACGTTGTAGGCGCTCATCGCGAAGTTGTTGATCACCCAGTTGGTGCTCACGGTCTCCGCGAGGTAGGCCAGGACGTTGATGACGATCAGCGTCCAGGTGACGCGGGGGACGGTGACCGCCCGGCCGCCGAAGGTCGCCTGCGCCTGGCGCATCGTCCTGTTGCCCTCGGCGACGCACTCGGGGCACTGGAAGCCCACCGAGGCCTCGCGCATGCAGTCAGGACAGATGGGACGGTTACAGCGCTGGCAGCGCACGTAGGTTTCGCGCCCGGGGTGCCGGTAGCAGGTGGGAATGGCCGCAGTGTCAGGCTCGCGGGGTGGCTGACTGGTCATGACGTGTGGCTGGCCCTTCGAGGGTGGTGTTATCCACAGACTGCCAGCCTATTCATGATCCCGAGTACCCGCACACGCGAACGGCGACCTCCCTGGGGAGGCCGCCGGGCGAATGATCAGCTCTGGACGCGCTCGATCGTGACCGACTCCAGGACCACGGGCTCCTTGGGACGGTCGCGGTCGTCGGTGTCGGTCTTGCCGATGGCGTCGACGACGTCCTGTCCTTCGACCACCTCACCGAAGATGGTGTGCTTGCCGTTGAGGTGCGGCGTGGGCACCACCGTCACGAAGAACTGCGAGCCGTTGGTGCCGCGGCCGAACTGGATGCCGGCGTTGGCCATGGCCAGCAGGTACGGACGGTTGAAGTAGAGGTCGGGGTGGATCTCGTCGTCGAACTTGTAACCGGGGCCGCCGACACCCTGGCCCAGCGGGTCGCCACCCTGGATCATGAAGCCGTCGATGACCCGGTGGAAGACCGTGCCGTCGTAGAGCTTGTCGGTGGTCTTCTCCCCGGTCTCCGGGTGCACCCACTCGCGGGTGCCTTCGGCCAGTTCGACGAAGTTACGCACGGTCTTGGGCGCGTGGTCCGGGAATAGCTGGACCTTCACGGTGCCGCGGTTGGTCTTCAGATTCGCAATCAACTTCTCAGCCACGATCGGACTGCCCCCTTCAGGTCAGCCAGGCAAAGCCTGTGTATAGCGGTGCTTCTGTGATCTTCTGACTATTACGGCCGTAGCCGATCCACCAAGCATCCTCCCACGGCTCGTCATGATTGAGCCGCCTTCGAGCGGGAAGGGGTGGCGACGGGGCCCCAACAGATCTGGGGAGGTTGTCGTGCCTCTAGTACTATTCGGAAAACGCAACATGAAGATCGTGATTCCGGAAACGCGGCTGAGCCAGGTAAAGGCTCAGGCCGTCCGAACCGCGGATCGGGTCGGCCCAATGGCCACCCAGGCCCGTGACACCGCCAATGAGAAGATCGTCGTCGCACGAGGATGGGCAGCACCTAAAATCGACGCTGCCGCCCATTCCATCGCGGAGGAGATCGCGCCGAAGATCAGCGCGATGATGTCCCAGGCAGCCGCCAGAATCGACCCCGCTCCCGTCGCGAAGTCCCGCAGCAGAGGGCCGATGCTCCTGCTGTTCATGGGGCTTGCGGTCGGAGCCGTCGGCTATGCGATGTACCGCAAGAACGCCGATCAGTGGGCGGACACGATGAAGGACAGTGCGTCCGACGCATCGCAGTGGGTGGGACAGAAGACGGATGCGACGGCCGACAAGGCCTCCGGTGCGACGCAGGACGCCGCGTCGAAGGTCAACGAGTTCGGAGGCAAGACCGACTCGAAGGCGGACCAGATCTCCAAGAAGATGTCCTGATTCATTGACGTGCGGCCCGTACCCATCGATGGGTACGGGCCGCACGTCAATGAGAGGACGGTTCCCGCCTCCGCCTCGCCTCGAACGCGACGGCATGAGCACGCGCATCCACCACCCCGAGGTTCCCCTCGGGCCGAGTACGAGATCGGCGGGCTCGGCCGCGGTCTCGCCCCGCTGTTCGCCCCCTCGCCGGTTGGGCCACCACCGACCTCGGCAAAGCCGATCGGGCCCGGAACGACGACGACACCGGTTCAGCCCGGCGGCACGTCCCGGATCTCACCTCGGCCGGCGTCGTCCGGTGTCTCCCCGGTCGCGCGCGCCGCGTCGGCCAGGGAGGGCATGTGCCTGATGGTGCGACTCGCGGTGGTGCCCGCGGCCACGATCAGCATGACGACTCCGATCGCCGACAGGGCCGCCGCCGGACCCCACCGCTCGATGATCGACCCCGCTGCCACGGGGCCCACGGGGCCGGCCAGGCTTCCGATGAGCGCGAGGCTGCTGATCACCCGCCCCTGGAGACGGTCGGGTGTGACGGCGACCTGGTAGGAACCGAGGATGACGTTCGCCGCCGGCATCAGGAAGAGCATGGCGGCCAGTGCCGGAGCGATGACGGCGATCGTGGGACTGATCGCCATGAGAGGGACCAGCGCCGCACTGACCCAGAACACCCCGAGGATGACGACCACCGGGCTGAAGCGCAGAAGACGGGGGGCGGTCAACGCGCCCAGCAGGCCGCCCACGCCGGAGACGCCCAGCATCAGGCCCACCTCGGCAGAGGTGGCTCCCCCCTGTTCGACGATGACGATCACCCCGAAGGTGAGGGCGGAGAACACGAGGTTGACTCCTGCCGCGGCCAGGAGCATCACTCGCAGCAGCCGCTGGGCCCAGGTCCATCGAAGGCCCTCGACGATGTCCTGGAGCAGGCTTCCGCGCTCCTCCTCCCGCTCCTGGACGTCCATCGGAGTCCGGATCGCCAGTATGGCGAGGAAGGAACAGAGGTAGGCCAGAAGCTGCCCCGCGAACGGAACCGCCTGTCCGAGGCCGTAGAGCAGACCGCCCAGGGGAGGCCCGGCGATCGTCGCGACCTGATCACGCGCCTCGTTCAGCGCGAAGGCCTGCGGTAGGCGGCCGGTCGGCACGATGCGTCGCAGCGCGGACATCTGGGCCGGGTGGAAGAAGACCGCGCAGGTGCCGCTGATCACCGCCGCGCCCAGCAACATCCAGAAGGTGAGCCGTCCCGAAAGCAGGCCGGCGACGACGGCGAGGAGCAGCCCGGCGCGCAACAGGTCACAGGCGAGCATGGTCCGGCGCCGGTTCCACCTGTCCACCAGAGCTCCGGCGGGCAGCCTGAACACGATGTGCGTGATCAGGGTCGCGGACCCGATCAGCCCCGCCTGTACGGCCGACCCCGTCAGGTCCAGGGCGATGAGGGGATAGGCGAGGGAAGAGATGTTCGCCCCCAGGACGGAGCCGACGTTGGCGCTCCACAGCAGGACGAAGTCCCGGTTGCGTCGTAACGGTTCCGAGGTCGCCCCGGACGCTCTCTCGTCGATCTGATCCGTGCCGCTCACTGGCCCTCCGTAGATGTCGCCACGCTCGAACAGGCGGGATCACCCCGTCGAACGGGAAGATCGCTTGGTCATTATGTACAGAATTTAAATTTTGTACAATTAAGAGGCGTACAGAACTGCAGTACTGTGCAGCTATGAGCGTGGAGACAGTGCCCTTCACGGTGGCGCGCGGCCAGTTGGCCGAGTTGATGGGGCGGGTGGCGTACGGCGGCGAGAGGATCGTGCTGAGCCGCCACGGCAAGCCCGCCGTCGCCCTGGTGTCCATCGCCGACCTGGAGAGACTTCAGGCGATGGCGGAGCGGGAAGAGACGTCCCAGGTCATGACCTTGGGAAAGACGTCATTCGACCTTGCCGAGCCGTCCCGTCAAGGAGAACCCCGCCGTTTCGACATCGCGGCCGAGCAGGTCCCCCCTGGCGACCTCGCCCCCTGATCGAGCCGCGTCCTTCGCGGGGCGGCTCCGAATGATCCACAATTGATCGCATGCCGACGATGCGGGTCAACGATGTGGATCTCGCCTACGACGAGGCGGGAGACGGTCCCGCGGTGGTGCTCGTGCACGCCGGATGCGCGGACCGGCGGATGTGGGAGCACCAGTTCCAGGCCCTGGCGGCGGACTTCCGGGTGATCCGATACGACTGGCGTGGATACGGCGAATCCGCCGACGCGACCGGCGACTTCGCGCACCACGAGGATCTGACGGCGCTGATGGACGCGCTGGAGATCGATCGGGCGGCGTTGGTGGGCAGCTCCGACGGCGGCAAGATCAGTCTGGATGCCGCGCTCACCTCGCCCGGAAGGATCACCTCGCTCACGTTGGTCGCCCCCGGGGTCTCCGGGCACGACTGGCCGTCGTCGATGACCTCGCTCTACCGGGAGCGCGTGCACGACGTGCTCGGCCTCGACCGGCTGCGACGGTACAGGACCGGGGAGGCCGACGGCATCGACGCCGCGGAGTTAGACGCCTACTCCGAGGCCGAGACGGAGTTCCTGGTCGCCGGGCCGAGCCGTACCCGTGAGGATCTCGACCCCGAGGTGTGGCGGCTGGCGCTCGCGATGGACCGGCGCTTGAACCAGCGGGCCTGGTCCAGGCCGCAGACCCCCTCGCGTACGGCGCGGCCACCGGCGATCACCCGGCTCCACGAGGTCGAGCTCCCCACGCTGGTGGTCACCGGACTGGCCGACGTGCCCGAGATCCTCGCGCTGTCGAACCTCCTGGTGGAGGGCATCAAGGGGGCTCGCGGGGTCGAGTTCCCGCGGACCGGGCACCTGCCGCCGCTGGAGCGCCCGGACGAGTTCAACGCGGCCCTGCTGGACTTTCTCCGGGAGCCGGGGACGGCCGGCCACTGACGGACGGCGTGCCGGCCGCGTACTCCCCCCGGTACCACCATCCGCCCTGCATCGCGAAGGTCCGCCCGACCACCTCGAAGGTTTCACGTGAATCATCGGCCGAGCTCTCATCGCCGCAGCGCGGAGCGGAAGGCCGTGACGCGGCGAAATCCGCGTGCCCGCGACCGGTCGCCGACGCGCGGTCCGTCCCTCGGCGGTCACCGAGGAACGTCCGCGATCCATCCCTCGGCGGTCACCGAGGAACGTCGGCGGTCCGCCCCTCGGCGGCCATCGACGAACGTCGGCGGTCCGCCCCTCGGCGGTCGCCGAGGACAGCGGTGTCGCGACGTCATGAGCGCCACATTCCCAGGGATTTCCCAGGCGGTTCGCAGGGAGTTCCCGAGGGTCGGCGCGCACACTGGACGGACTTACATGTCCTCGACCGGGGTCCGGTCGTCGACGGTCGTTCGGATCCGCTGCCCACGCTCTTTGCTCACCGATGACACCACCTCGCCAGAGTGGCGCATATCCTGGGAGAAATACTGACTCCTCCGGACAAGAGTCTTCATGCGGGCCCGCCTCGGAGAAACGCGACGTCCCGGATGCGGCCGCGGCCCCGACAATGTGATCACCGGTAAGTGATTACCGACGACGTGGGATTTCGCCGCCGATCTCGTCCGCGCCTCGCCCGCGGACGTTTTGCTTTCACGATGAATGCGAAAAATTACATTTACAGTCGATCGCTAATACCTTTCATCACTGAACGCTATGATTTGTACCGTCCGAAGCGCATGAACATGGCGAGTTTCAGGGTCACCCAAAGCCCTGCGGCATCGATGCGATTGAATGATCGTGACTGACACCTCGATGTCGTTCCGTCGCCTTCGCACACCTGCATGCGACACCGGCGAGGAGGTGACAGTGGACACCCTGCAGTTCACGACTGAGAGCATGACCGGTTGCGTGCTGGTCTCGGTCTCCGGCGAACTCGACATAGCCACCAAGCCAGAATTTCTCTGCTACCTGAACCCCATCCTCAGCACTCGCGTCGACATGGTCGTCCTCGACCTCAGCGGGATCACCTTCATCGACGCCCAGGGCCTGAGCGCACTCATCATGATCAAGCGTCAGGCTCAGCTGTCCGGCGCGGAACTCCTGCTCGCCGCGGCACCACCCGTGGTCCTGTCGCTTCTCAGAATCACCCGCTTGGACGGGCATTTCCGCACGTTTCCCCAAATCGAGCCGGCAGACTGCCTACGGCTCGTCGACCGCCTCACCGAGCGATCCACGCCTGAGCAGAACAGAAATCGATACATGGCAGGACAGGGCGGGAAATAAGTGTGACGGGTGGAAACACCTGATTCAAGATCGCCCCCATGACGCACCCCGTGGGATCTGTGGTGAAGACGGCCTTCGCGGGGCCAGAGGCGGAAGACCTCCGTACCGACCCGCGCCGACCGCGGCCTCACCGGTGCGAGGGAGACGCACTCCCTCGTGAGGGGGACTACCGAGATCGCTCTCCTCGGCGATTACTTCCGGGCCGGATGAATCCAGGCTTGAGGCACAAGCAAGCGCCACCGAGGAGCCTCCCGAATGAACCCCCGCATCGCATTCATCGCAGCCCCCCTGCTCGTCATGGCCTACGGGGTGATCCGAATCCTCGACGGACTCGACGGCAGCCGAGGCCCCGGCCTCGCCTGGACCTCCGGCCACCTCGCCTTCATGGCGGCCCTGATCCTGTTCGTCTCCACCTTCCTGCAGATGCGCCGGATGGCCGGCGGGAACGTCCTCTCCACCGTGACCACCGGGCTCGGCGTCTTCGGCATCCTCACCCTCTTCGTGCAGTTCGGCATCGACCTGGTGGTCGGCTTCATGTCCGCCGACCACGCCGCGATGAGCGTCCTCTTCGATCAGGTCCAGGCCGTTCCCGGCGTCCCCATCCTGATCTACCAGGGTGGTCCGCTCCTCTTCTTCGCCGCTCAGACCGCGATCGTCGCCCAGCTCGCCGTCCAGCGCCGGGTCAAGGCCTGGACGCCCGTCCTGGTCCTGCTCGACTGCGTCCTGCCGTTCGCCAACAAGGACCTCATGCCGCTCGGGGCCCTCTTCCTGCTCATCTCCTTCGTCCCCCTCGCCGGTCAGGTCTCCCGTACCGCCAAGCCCGGCTCCGCTCCCGCACCCTCCCTCGTGTGACGGGGCGCCGACCGGCAGGCCAGGTGGCCTGCCGTTTCGCGTTCCCCTCACTCACCGTTCCGGAAGGCCGGGAAAAGGATGCAGGATTGGATCTCGTGTCCGATCTGCCGTTTTTCGCCCCCCTTCGCGCCCGATTGAAGGCCCTTCCCCCTCTGTGGGTGGACACGGCGCTCGCCGTACTCGTGATGGTCGCGCAGCTGGGGCCGTTCCTCTCCCGCCACACCCCCGGCGCCGGGCCGTGGCACTGGTGGGGATACGTGGTCGTGATCGCGACCGCCGTACCGCTGGTATGGCGACGACGGGCACCCGTGGTCGTGCTGATGGTCACCCTCGTCGTGGGCGCCCTCTACGACCTCGCGGACAACCTCCCCTCGCAGCCGATCTGGTACGGCGGGCTCATCGCGCTCTACACGGTCGCCGCCCACTCCTCGCGCCGGCCCCGCGTGGCCATGCTCGTCTTCTCGTGCGGCGGTGGCCTGCTCCTGGTCGGCTCCTCGGAGACCGCGCTGCGCGGCATCGTGCAGTTCATCGCCGCGTACGCGATCGGCCGCGCCGCCGCCGCCGCCCGCGCGTACGCCACCGCCCTGGAGGAGCGAGCCTCCCGGCTGGAGTACGAGCGCCGGATCGAGGCCGAACGGGCCGCCGAGCGCGAGCGAGCCCGGATCGCCCGCGACATGCACGACATCCTCGCCCACGCGGTCAGCCTCATGGTGGTACAGGCCGAGGCCGGTCCCGTCGTGGTCAGAAGCGACCCGGCCCGCGCCGAAGCCGCCTTCGACGCGATCGCCTCGGCCGGGCGCGACGCCATGGTCCAGCTCCGCCGCATGCTGGGCGCGCTCAAGGATGACCCGGGGCCGCGCTCGCCGCAACCGACCATCGTCGACCTGGCCAAGCTGGCCGACGGGGTCTCCGGAACCGGGCTCGACGTGACCTACTCCGTCTCGGGTGAGCCCAGGCCGCTGCTCCCCGACGCCGAGGTCGCCGCCTACCGGATGACCCAGGAAGCCCTCACCAACGTCGTCAAGCACGCGGGCGCCACCCGCGCCGACATCCGGCTCCTCTGGCAGGACGACACCCTCATGATCAGCGTCATCGATGACGGCCACGGCTCAGGATCCCCCTTTCCCGCCGGCGGAAACGGCCTGATCGGCATCCGCGAGCGCGCCGCCGCCTTCGGCGGCTCCACCACCGCCGGACCCCGCCCGGACGGACCGGGCTTCCAGGTGCTCGTACGGCTGCCGCTGGCACAGGCGACGACGGCATCACCGTGAGAAAAACGGATCGACCCGGACTCCGGCCGGCGGGTCCATAACGTCTTGATCACCACGCCTCGGCGATCACGAGGCGGCCGGAGGCGGTACGGCAGGATCCTCCTGTGGAACGTGATCTGGTGGAACTGCGCATCCGTGACGGAGACCTCGCCGACTCCGGGTCCTGGGTCTACGTCTGGACGCTCGAAGGCCAGGTGATCTACGTCGGTACCACCGGTCTTCCCCCGGAGGTCAGAACCTGGCTCCATCTTCACGACCCGGACCCCGACGTCGGCCGGGTGAGAGCCCGCCACCCGGAGATCGGCTCGCTCGACGTGATCGCTTTCCGGCTGCCCGAGTCCGTGCCGCGCCCGCGGGTCAAGATCGCGGTGATCGACCGCCTCAGCGCCCTGGGACTGCTCTCCGAGCACTACGTGGGCGATCCGCCGCGCCACGAACCCATCGGAGACGAGTGGTCTCCCCTTCTCCTTTCGATCACCAGCCGGATCGAACGATCCGGGACCGGATGATCTAGCCCGTAGCGGCTGCAACCGCCTCTGCCCGGCGGGTTAGGATGGGCCCATGCATCGTTTGTCATGTCTGAGCTGGTGGCGCTCCTCATAGGAGCGGCCACCTCTCGCGCATGACCCCGGGCCGTTCGAAACGGACGGCCCTTTTGTGTTCTCTCCCTGAATGAAGGGGCCGCTGTCAGGACGGCGGATCACCCAGCACTCAGGAGAACCTCATGAGCACCGTCCTCGGCGTTGAACAGCCCGTCCTCTCCTCTCCCCCCGACGTACCGGGGGTGTCCGCCGCCCAGCGCCGCAGTGCCTCGCTGGAGGAGGCGATCCGCCGGGATCCCGGGCGGTTCCGCGTGCTCACCGGAGACCGTCCCACAGGCCGGCTGCACCTGGGCCACTATTTCGGCACCCTTCACAACCGGGTCCGCCTGCAGAACCTCGGCGTGGAGATGTTCCTGGTCATCGCCGACTACCAGGTCCTCACCGACCGGGACGTCGCCGATCACCTCACCGAGTACGTCGAGGGTCTGGTTCTGGACTACCTGGCCGTCGGCATCGACCCCGACCGGACCACGATCTTCGCTCACAGCGCGGTCCCCGCTCTCAACCAGTTGCTGCTGCCCTTCCTCAGCCTGGTCTCGACCGCGGAGCTGAGCCGCAACCCCACCGTCAAGGACGAGATCGCCAACTCCCGGCAGTCGTCCGTCAGCGGTCTCATGTTCACCTACCCCGCCCATCAGGCGGCCGACATCCTGTTCTGCAAGGCCAACCTCGTCCCGGTCGGCCAGGACCAGCTGCCCCACCTGGAGGTCACCCGTACCGTCGCCCGCCGTTTCAACGACCGTTACGGCAGCGGCGCGGCGGTGTTCCCCGAGCCCGACGCCCTGCTGTCGGCCGCGCCGCTGCTGCTGGGCACCGACGGCACCAAGATGAGCAAGAGCCGCGGCAACGCCATTTCCCTGGCCTCGAGCGCCGATGAGACCGCCAAGCTGATCCGGGGCGCCAAGACCGACGCCGACCGGCACATCACCTACGACCCGGTCACCCGGGCCGAGGTCTCCAGCCTCGTCCTCCTGGCCGCGCTCTGCCTGAACCGCGACCCCCACCGGGTCGCCGAGGACATCGGTGCGGGAGGGGCCGCCGCCCTGAAAAGAACCGTCACCGAGGCCGTCAACGAATACCTGGCTCCGATGCGGGCACGCCGCGCCCGGTACGCCCAGGAGCGCACCTATCTCCGCCACATCCTGCGCGAGGGCATCGGACGCGCCAACGCCGTCGCCGAGAGCACTCTCGACGAGGTGCGAACCGCCATGAACGCCCTTTACTAGGACCTGTCGCGGGGGCGATCTCCATCGGAGATCGCCCCCGCACCCCGGTCGTCAGACCGGCGGTCCTTCTCAGCCGAGGAGCTTCTCCCCGTGAAGAGCGCCCCCGCGCTCCGCCGCTCCCGCTCGAACTCGGAAGCGCGGCCGTATCGCGCGGTGAATAGATGAATAACCCTTGACCACCGGCAAAAGAATTGCCGCTGCTTTTGCTACGCTCGATGAATGTTTCGTTCTCGGCGCAGGCTCACATCAAGTGAGCCATCGCCCTTACGAGTGCACGTGGTGTCGGAGACCACTTTCACCATACGTGGCCACGGCGTGCACAGCGCCTATGAAGAGTGCCTTCGGGCGGTTGACGAAATGCCTGACGTGGAGCAGGTCAAAGGTCTCCGGGCTTATGGAAGATCTGTCATTCTTCACGTGCACACGATGGGCCCCGTGGCGGTGCTTCGAATGCTGGCCCACCGCGGCCCACGACTGATCACCGCCCACGTCACACCGGCGTCACTCATCGGGAACATCAGAGGCGCCGACCTGTTTCCCGGTTTCGCCCGGTGGTACATGAAGGTCGTCTACAACCTGGCGGACCTCGTCCTGTCGGTCAGCCAGGCGACGACGGCGGAGCTTGAGGAGATCGGCGTCCGGAGCCGGATTCTCCTCACGGTCAACGCCATCGACGAACGACGGATCCACCTGCTCTCACGTCAAAGGAAGAGCCTGCGCCAGAGGTTCGGCTGGGATGACGAACTGGTCATACTCGGCGTTGGCCAGATACAGGCGCGCAAGGGCGTGGAGGAGTTCGTCGCGTGTGCCGGAATGCTGCCGCACCTGCGGTTCGTCTGGGTGGGCGGGATGCCGTTCGGCGTGCTGTCGGACAGGCGGAACGAGCTCGTACGTCTATGTGAGACCGCACCGGAAAACGTGAGGTTCACCGGGCTGCTCCCTCGGGACAAGGTGTTCGAATACTACGCGGCCTCCGACGTTTTCTTTCTCCCGTCCAAACACGAGACATTCGGACTGGCCACCCTGGAGGCGGCCACCGCCGATCTTCCCCTGATCCTCAGCGATCTGGACTGTTATCAGAACTGGCTCCAGGACGCCTATGTGCACGGCGAGACGGTGACGGATTACGTCGAGGCGATCCGGAGCATGGAGAACGCGGAATGGCGAGCCAAATGGGGAGAGCAGGCCTCGGAGGTGGCGGCACGATACGGGACCCGGATGCTCACGCACGGTCTTCGTGAGGCGTACTCGCTCGCCGTTCGGCGTTCCTCCTCCTCGCAAGAGCCTCAGCGCCTGTGAACGCACCGGCCGCGAACCGGAGCCGGGAGAACTTTGAGGCCAATAGTCGCTTATGGTGTTTTTGTGCCAGCCAGTCAATGCCACCGTGACCAGCTCAAGGTGTTCCTGCGCGCCAAGAGGGAGGCCCTGCGGCCCGCCGACGTCGGGATGCCCGACGGAGGACGCCGCCGTACTCCCGGGCTGCGCCGGGAGGAGGTGGCCGTGATCGCCGGGGTCGGGGTGTCCTGGTACACCTGGTTGGAGCAGGGGCGCGACATCAAGGTCTCCGACGCCGTGCTGGACGCGATCGCCCGCGCGCTGAAGCTCGACGAGGCGGAACGCACCCACCTGTATGTGCTCGCCGGACTGAATCCGCCGGATCCCGCAGGCCGGCCGGGCGCGCCGGTGAGCGAGCAGCTCCGCGCGGTGCTGGACGCGTGGATGCCCAACCCGGCGCACGTGCTGGACCGGCACTACAACTTGGTGGCGATGAACGACGCGGCCAGGCGGGTGTTCGGATTCGACGACGACGTCCGGAACTGCATGGTGGCGTTTTTCACCCACCCGACCTACCGCGGCCGGTTCACCGAACGGCACGAGTTCGCCCGGGACATGGTGGCCGACTTCCGCGCCAGTTCGGTCCGCTATCAAGACGATCCGCTCTTCGGGCGGATCGCCGAGGAGCTGTGTACGGCCAGTCCGGAGTTCGCCGAGCTGTGGGCGCGGTCGGATGTGCGTTCCCGCTCCCAGGGGATCAAGGCGATCACCCACCCCGAGGCCGGGGATCTCACCTTCGACTACTCCCTGCTCCGGCTGCCGGATCGCGCGGATCTCAACGTGGTGCTGCACACGCCGCATCCCGACACCGACACCGAGGAGAAGGTGCGCAGCCTGGTGGCACACCCGGGATGAGCCGGCACTGCCTCGGTGAAAGCCGTCCCAGCACGATGGACGGCATGAAGGCAATCACGATTCCCGAATTCGGCAGCGCCGACGTCCTCCGTCTGGACGAGGTCGAGATCCCCGTGCCTGGGCCGGGGCAGGTCTCCATCGACGTGGGCTACGCGGGCGCCAACTTCGCCGAGATCCTCTACCGGCGGGGCGTGGTGGACGTGCCCCTGCCGTTCGTGCCGGGCATCGAGGTGTCCGGCCGCGTCCGCGCTCTCGGCCCCGGCGTCGAGGGACTGCGGGTGGGCCAGCCGGTCGCCGCGCTGACGATCGTCGACAGCGGCGGCTACGCCGAGGTGGTGACCACCTCCGCCGACCTGGTGGCCCCGCTGGACGGCCACGACCTGGGGCTGGGCGTCGCGGCGGCGCTGCCGTCCAACAGCACCACCGCGTTTCTCGTGCTCGACCGGGTGGCCCGCATCGAACCGGGGGAAAGCGTGCTCGTGCACGCCGCCGCCGGAGGCGTGGGCAGCCAGCTCGGCCAGGCCGCCCGGTCGCTGGGCGCGGGCCGCGTGGTGGGCACCGTGGGCAGCCCCGCCAAGATCGAGACAGCCAAGGCGTTCGGCTACGACGAGGTCGTCCTGCGCGAGCAGGTGGCCGACGCCGGTCGATTCGACGTCGTGGTGGACATGGTCGGCGGTCCGGCGCGACGGAGCAGCCTGGACCTGCTCGCGCCGATGGGCCGGATGGTGGTGATGGGCAACGCCTCCGGCGCCGAGGACGTCGGGATCTCGGCCGACGAGCTGTGGTTCACCAACAAGACGGTCTGCGGGTTCACCCTGGCCGCGTTCTCCGCCGCCTTCCCCGTGGAGGCGGGTCGGGCGCTGCGCCGGGCGGTGGCCGCGGCCGCGAGCGGGGAACTGGGGCTGCGGGTCGAGTCGCTGCGGCTGGAGCAGGCCGCGGAGGCGCACCGCCGCATCGAGTCGGGCCGCACCACCGGCAAGCTCGTGCTCGAAGTCGAACGGATGTGAGGGCCCGAATCCCCCTGGCTTTCCGCATTAAATGCGATATCAGATTGCACAGTGAAACGTAAGTTAAGAAATAATAACCAAGGGGGACTTTTCCCTGCGCACGCGTGGGGGCCTCAAGCGATCTTGAAGGAAGTGGGACCTCTCCGGATAACGCCCCTCTTGTCCCTGCCGATTTTCTGGCAAGGTATCAGGGATCACGACCCCCCGATCGAGGACGGAAAGATGACCAACCCCTACCACAACCAAGATCCGCAGTACGGTGCCAACCCCTACCAGCAGGCCCCGCAGTACGGCGCCAACCCCTACCAGCAGCAGGATCCACAGCAGGGCTACGGGCACTACGGGCAGCAGCCCTCCCAGCCCACCTACCAGCAGCAGGCGTACCCGCAGCCCGGGCCCGCGGAGAAGGGATTCTTCGCCCGTCTTTTCGATCTCAGCTTCGACCAGTATGTGACGACGAGCATCATCAAGGTCATCTTTATCATCAGCGTGGTGCTTCAGGGGCTCTGGGCGATCTACTTTATGGCCGCCGGCTTCTTCGTGAGCACGGGGGCCGGCATCCTCACGCTCATCCTCGCTCCGATCGCCTGGTTCTTCGCCCTCCTCCTGACGCGCGTATGGATGGAACTGCTGATCGTCATCTTCAAGATCAAGGAAGACCTGGGAGCGATCCGCACCCGCGGTGGGTTCTGAGACGCCCCGTTTCCCCGACTCTCCGGCGGCGCGGCGAACCGCGTCGTCACCGGCACGGGGATGGACGCGAGGGCCGCGGCGAAGGCGACGAAGACGCCCGCCCCGATGGGGGATCCCCTCTGATCATCGAATCACGTCAGGCGATCATCTCGCGGGGCGCCGCGGGGCCCTCGCGGTGTGCCGTACCGCCCGAAGGACCCCGCGGTGGCCGGTGAGGCCGGGCGGGTGGGGCGGCCACCCGTCGTGGAGCCGCCCTTTGCGCTTCGGCGCCGGCTCGCTCGTGCCGCCCAGCCGGATCGTGATCCCGTCCGGGCGGTGAAGGTGACGCGCGGACCTTCGTGTAACGGCCAACTATTGACTTTAGGAAATTATTGCCCTGTGCAATGAATCGGCGCGAGGAGGGGCGGGAAGGGGAATATCGATCCGATCTCCACACGAGAAAGGTGGTGACTGACATGGCCGAGCGTTCACTGCTCGACATGGACCAACATCCTGACATCACCGCACTGCGCGCCCGATACGATCTCGCGGCCGAGATGCCGTTCGCCCAGGTCGTCAGCGGCCTGACCTTCCTGGGTGGCCTGTACCTGGCCATCTCACCATGGGTCGTCGGCTTCGACGGACGTACGACGCTGACCGTCAACAATCTGATCACGGGAATCGCCGTGGCGCTGCTGGCCGTCGGGTTCGCGTCTGCCTACAGCCGTACGCATGGCGTCACCTGGGTCATACCGTTCATCGGACTCTGGACGATCATCGCCCCCTGGGTGCTCCCCGGGCACGGGGCGACCACCTCGGTGGCCGTCAACAACCCCGTCGTAGGATTCGTGATCATCTTGTGCGGCCTGGCAGGCATCGGAATCGGCATGATGTCGTTGCGCCGGCGCTGACCGGTCCACCGGCGTAGGCCGTCACACCGCGGCCTACGCCGGACCGCGGTCACGCGCGGGTCCCGCCGGGACCGCGGCGGTTCGCGTCGCCGGCGCCACGGGGCCCGGTGCCCCGGCACGCGCCGTACGGCCGGCCGTCCCGGTGACGATGTCAGCGGATGCGACGGACAGTCGCCGACACGCACGTGTTCGCGGAGCGATCGCACAGGTTCGCGGAGCCGACCCTGTAGAAACGGTTCCCATGGCAGATCATGTGGATCAGGAACTCGTCGGAGGCGATCTCGACGCGGTCACCTCCGCCGTGCTGACCGCCTCGCGGGTGCTGGTGGCCGTCTCCGCGCGATCGCTCGCCTCCACCGAAGGCAGGATCACCCTGCCCCAGTTCGGGATGCTGCTGGTGGTCGGACAGGGGGAGACCAAGCTGGTCACCCTGGCGGAACGGCTCGGCGTGAACCCCTCGACGGCCATGCGCATGGCCGACCGTCTCTCCGCGGTGGGCCTGGTGTGCAGGGAGGCGAATCCGAGTGATCGCCGGGAGACGCTGCTCCGGCTCACCGGCGAAGGGCGTCGCATCGTCGACGAGGTGATCGCTCGTCGTCGAGCGGAGATCACCGCGATCCTCGCCCGGATGCCGGCGGATCAGCGGCAGGCACTCGTCACGGCCATGAGGGCGTTCAACGAGGCCGGCGGCGAAGATCCGGAGCACGGCGCCTTTCCCCTGGGCCGGCCGGACGATCCCTCTCATTCCTGACGGGAAGGCGGTGACATTCACGGCTTTCCGTGCCCAAAAGTTATTGTTTGTCCGAGAACGGGCCGGTAGAAATGGTCGCATGACGACTCTCGGCGCCGTGTTCCGGCCCCAACTACCTCCCGAGCGGCTGCGCGACGTGGCCCGTGCGGCGGACGACGCGGGCCTGGAAGAACTGTGGCTCTGGGAGGACTGCTTCCTGGAGAGCGGCATCGCCAGCGCGTCCGCGGCCCTGGCCTGGACGGAGCGGCTGCACGTGGGAGTCGGCCTGCTGCCGGTGCCCCTGCGGAACGTCGCGCTGACCGCGATGGAGGCCGCCACTCTGCACCGGCTGTTTCCCGACCGGGTCCTCCTGGGCGTCGGCCACGGCGTCCAGAAATGGATGGCACAGGTCGGCGCGCAGGCGGAATCCCCGATGACGCTGCTGCGCGAGCACCTCATCGCACTGCGGGCACTGCTGCGGGGCGAGCGGGTCACCACGGACGGCCGTTACGTGAAACTCGACGACGTCGCCCTCGACTGGCCTCCGGCGGCGGCGCCCGCGGTGTTCGCCGGGGCGGTCGGACCGCGCTCGTTGCGGCTGAGCGGCGAAGCCGCGGACGGAACCATCCTCGTCGCCGGCACGCCGCCCGACGAGGTGCGGCGGGCCCGCCGGCTCATCGACGAAGGACGGGCGGCGAGCGGACGCACCGACCACCACCGGGTGACCGCCTACCTCCACGCGGCGATCGGAGCGGACGGGGCCGTGCGCCTGGCGGCCGAACTCGAACGCTGGGGCGACGCCTCGACAGCGGACGTCGGAGCCGCCGGAGACGCGGACACGATCGCGGAGGCCGTCCAGCGACTGGCGGACGCCGGAGCCGACACCGTGGTCCTCCAGCCCACGGCCGACGAACCGGATCCTGAGGGCTTCGTGCGGTTCGTGGCCGACAAGGTCCGCCCGCTCGTCCCCTGAAGGTCGCCCGCCTCACCCTGACGGCCGTCCACAGTCTGGGGACGGAGAGCGTGCGAGGCCGTCCGGCGATGTCGCTGCTTGCAGATAATCCACAATGGGACCAGTCGATATGCTGGGGGACATGACCGCCATGGCACCCGCCCGTACCGAGCCGGACCTGTCGTTCCTGCTGGACCACACCAGTCACGTCCTGAGGACCCGGATGGCGGCGGCGCTCGCCGAGATCGGGCTGACGGCGCGGATGCACTGCGTGCTGGTTCACGCCCTGGAGGAGGAGCGCACGCAGATCCAGCTCGCCGAGATCGGCGACATGGACAAGACCACGATGGTGGTCACGGTCGACGCCCTGGAGAAGGCGGGGCTGGCCGAGCGCCGCCCGTCCAGCACGGACCGGCGGGCCCGGATCATCGCGGTCACCGAGAAGGGCGCGGAGATGGCGAGACGGAGCCAGGAGATCGCCGACAGCGTGCACAGGGCGGCCCTGGCCGCCCTGCCCGAGGACGAGAGCGAGGTCCTGGTCCGGGCCATGAACCGCCTGGCGACGGGACATCTGGCCACCCCCGCCGAGGCGCCGCAGGCGATCCGGCGGGCACGGCAGCGCACGAAATAACACCCATCACGAAATAGCACCCACCCGCCGGAGCGCTCTCCGCGGACGGACGCCGAGCTCAGTCGACGGCGCCTTCGTCCCATGCCCGGTCGAGGATCTCCTCCACGGTCTGGGCCGAGGTCTGGCCGGAGGTGTCGAGCCACAACCCGATGCGCGGCGTGCCTTCGCGCAGGCCCTGATCGAGCTGTTCGACGGTCCATTCCCGATAGCCGTCCTTCGGGCGCTCGAGATCGCGCCTGGCGACCGTCCGGGCGTCCGGGGCGAGAACGACAACGATCAGGGGCCTGCTGCGCACGAGCGAGACGAACCGGCCGAGCTCAGGACCGATGACGATGTCCTGCACCACCGCGGTGAACCCGGCCTCGCGGTAGGCGTCGGCCGTCGACGCCGCCAGCAGGTAACGAAGGTGGAGCTGCCGGAGGGCCTCCTGACGCGGATCGGGCGTCATCTCCGCCCTGCCGTTCACGATCATGCGGCGGAACAGGTCCCCGCGGACGTGCACCGAGCGCGGCAACCGCTCGGCGAGTTCCTGGGCGACCGTGGACTTCCCCGCCCCGGAGATCCCTGTGATCAGAACCACGGCCGGGGGGCGCTCCGCGTACTCCTGCATATCGAGATCATCCCCCAGCGGCGCGCTCTCCGCGAGCGGCGCGCCCACCTACGTCGTGCGGGCGAGGGTGTCACCCGACGCCGGGCACGCCGGTACGGCGGTGCGCCAAGTAGATCTGAAAGGGATAGTCTGCAACGGAACTATCTGCTACGGTCACTCCTGTTCCCCTTGAACGCGTTCCCTTCCGAACAGGAGACGGCCATGTCGCACCCTGCGGCTCTCCCTCAACCGCCCCGCACCGGCATGTCCCGGTCGCGCGGGCCGGCGCTCACCGTGCTGTCCGCCGCGATGCTGATGACGATCCTGGACGGCAGCATCGTGACCGTCGCGATGCCGGCCATCCAGCGGGACCTGGGCTTCACGCCCGCCGGGCTCAGCTGGACCGTCAACGCCTACCTCATCGCCTTCGGCGGGCTGCTTCTGCTGGCCGGCCGGCTGGGCGACCTCCTCGGCCGCAAGACCATGTTCCTGGCGGGCAACGCGGTCTTCACCGCCGCGTCGTTGCTGGCCGGGGTGGCCACCGGCCCCGGCATGCTGATCACCGCCCGCTTCCTGCAGGGGGTGGGCAGCGCCATGGCCTCCGCGGTCGTGCTGGGCATCCTGGTGACGTTGTTCACCGAGCCCGGGGAACGCGCGAAGGCCATCGGCGTCTTCAGCTTCACCGGCGCCGCAGGAGCCTCGATCGGCCAGGTCCTGGGCGGCGTCCTCACCGACGCGCTCAGCTGGCACTGGATCTTCTTCATCAACCTGCCCATCGGGCTGGCCACGATCGCCTTGGCGATCAGGGTCCTGCCGGGCGAGCGCGGGGCCGGACTCGCCGCCGGGGCCGACACCGTCGGCGCCGTGCTGGTCACCGGCGGCCTGATGCTGGGCATCTACACCGTGGTCAAGATCGAGCAGTACGGCTGGCTGGCGGCGCACACCCTCGGCCTCGGCGCGCTGTCACTCGCCCTGCTGGGCGCGTTCGTCGCCCGCCAGGCGACCGCCGCGACGCCGCTGATGCCCCTGCGGATCCTCCGCTCCCGCAACGTCTCGGGCGCCAACCTGGTTCAGATGCTGACGCTGTCGGCCATGTTCGCCTTCCAGATCATCGTCGCGCTCTACATGCAGAAGGTCCTCGGCTACGGCGCGCTCGACACCGGCCTGGCGATGCTTCCCGCCGCGGTGGCCATCGGCGGTGTGTCGCTGTTCGTCTCCGCCCGGCTCAACACCCGCTTCGGCGAACGCGCCGTCCTGCTGGCGGGCCTGGTGCTCCTGCTCGGGGCGATGGGCTGGCTCACCCGCGTCCCGGTGAACGCGAACTACGTCACCGACCTGCTCCCGGTGATGCTGCTCATCGCGGGCGGCGGACTGGTTCTCCCGGCGCTGACCTCACTCGGCATGTCCGGCGCGAGAGCCGACGACGCCGGCCTGGCCTCCGGGCTGTTCAACACCACCCAGCAGATCGGCATGGCCATCGGCGTCGCGGTGCTGTCCACGCTGGCCGCCTCACGCACCGCGCGCCTGCTGTCCGCAGGAAACGACGAGGCGACCGCGCTGACCGGCGGCTACCACCTGGCCTTCGGCGTCGCCGCCGCCCTGCTCGTGGCCGCCTTCGCCGTCGCGCTCATCGTGCTACGGCAGCCCGCCCCTGACGACGCCGTCCGGGACGCGACTCCCTCCGAGCCGGCGGGCCGGCCCGCGCTCTCCTGACCACCACCACGACCGGCCCGGCGAACGCGCACGGCGCAGACGACGCGGACGGCGCGGACGGGGATCGACTCGGATGACCGGGTTCACCGTCACAGACAAAAACAAGCCGGTCTCGTGCTTCTCACGACCGCGAGGAGCGCCGGTGAGCCGCGACGCGCTCGCGCGTCGCGCAGCGCCGCGAGCAGTAACGGCGCGCCGGACCGCTGCCCTGGGTGACAAAAACGTTCTGGCAACCGGGTGACGCGCAGAGCCCGCCGGGCGGGCGCTGCCGGTCCCAGACGAGAACGGTCAGCACCATGCAGGACGAGGCGAGGAACCACTCACCCAAGGGGGCGTCGTCGTCGCTGTCGAGGTGAGGGTGCCACGGCGTGCCACCGCCGTGCGAGGTGAGGCGGAGCGCGACGGTGTTGCCGAGCAGGAGCCGGTTCAGGGCGGCGGCGGCGAGGTCGACGTGGTCGGCGGCGAAGACCTCTCTCAGCAGGAGGGCCGCGGCGCGCATCTCCGCGACGTCGTCCGCGGAGAGCTCGACGAGGTCGTCCTCACCGTACTGGCGCAGCACCTCGGCGATCGTGCCGGCTTCGGGCCGCTCGACGCTCAGGGCGTTGACGAGGGCCGCGGTCCGCCGGGCGACGGTCAGCACGGAGTGCCGGGTGGACCAGTCGTCATGGGCTGGAAGCATACGGGGAATGTAACGCATATTGCTGAGTTTTGAGTTACTCAAGTAACGTCAAGCCGGTGATCAAGCGTTACGCGATGTGGCAGTACCTCACCGGAGCGGCTGCGGCCCGAACGGGAGATGAGATGTCCGGGCCGGCGTTGCTGCTGGCGGGGCTCGCGATCACCGGGTCCGCGTCCTCGGCCTCGTCGCTGCTGGCGGGCATCACGATCTCCGCGGCGATCGGCGGCCCCGTGTTCGGGGTCCTGCTCGACAGGACCGCCAGGCCGGGCCGCCTGCTGGCCGGGGCGCTCGCCCTGTACGGAGCGGGTCTGGCCGTGGTCGTCCTGAGTCTTGGACACCTCCCGATGGCCGCCACGGTCTCGATCGCCGTGTTCACGGGACTGCTCGGACCCGCCCTGTCCGGCGGTTGGACGTCACAGCTGCCGCGGGTCGTGTCCCCGGAGAGACTGCCTCGTGCGAACGCCCTGGACGCGATGACGTTCAATCTCGCGGGTCTGCTGGGTCCGGCACTCGCCGGGGGCGTCGCGGGACTGTTCGGAGCACCGGTCGGCGTGGTGGTGTCCATCGTGCTGATCGGACTCGCTCTGCCCTCGGCGTGGAGGTTGCCCACCCGCCGCGATCGGGCGCGGGTCCCGGCAGCCGCGTCGGTCATCGCCGACCTGGGCGCCGGATTCCGGTTCATCGCCCGCACCCGGTCTCTCGCCCGCGCGACTCTGACCTCGGTGATCTCGTGCGTGGGCCAGGGCATGCTGATCACCTGCGGTCCGCTGCTGGGAGAGCGGACGCTGGGCGGCGCCGGTCACGGCGCGATTCTTCTCTCCGGTGTCGCCGTCTCGGCGTTCGTGGCCAACGCGGTGCTTTCGCGGTATCCGCACTCGATCGCTCCGGACACGGTCATCTGGTGCGGCACCGTACTCCAGGCCGTCGCTTTTCTCCTCGCCGCCACCGGGCTGCCGGCCCTGCTCGTGGCCGCCGTCCTCGTCGCCGGTGCCGGTGAGGGACCCCAGCTCACCGCCTTGTTCGCCGTACGGCACCGGGAAGCGCCGGAACGCCTGCGTAGTCAGATCTTCACCACGGGCGCCAGCTTGAAGATCACCGGCTTCGCCCTCGGCGCGGCCGTCGCCGGGCCGATCGCCACCTGGTCGCTTCCCGGCGCGCTGCTGACCGCCGCCGGCTTCGAGGCACTCGCCGGACTGAGTTTCGCCGCCCTCTCCCTCGCCCGCCCCCGAGCACGTGCCGGAAAGGGTCCGGCGGTCACGACCCTCCACGATTGAGCGGCCGCCACGAGAGCGACGGCGCGGGCAGGAGAAGACCGGTCTCCCCTGCCGCGGGCCGCGTCGCCACCCGGCACGGTGGGCACATCACCCCGGCATCACGTAGACGAGCAGGAAGACGGTGGTGAGGACGAGGACGACGCCCAGGCCGAACAGGAACCCGATTCCTCTCCTGCCGGGGTCACTGAGGTCGATCACCACGGTGTCGGCGATCACGTCGTGCAGGCATCGGCGTTTCCAGCCGAAGAATATGCACAGCGTGTCGACCAGGTTGATCAGCACCCCCGCATACGGCACCAGCATCACGGCCGGGTAGACAAGGGCACGGACTCCCGCCTGGCGGAGGTCAGGCGATTCTCCGGTTGTGCGGGAGACCACCTTCAACCGGTACAGCCGCTTGCCGGGCGTCTGGCCCCAAAAAGCGTGCTGCAGCCAGAAGTAGACGGCGAAGAGGCCGGATATCGCAACGTCGACCGGCCAGTAGGGATTTCCCGCGTACGGGTTGAGATAGCTGACGGAAATCGACTCATCGGCCATCTCCAGGTCGTCGTAGAACAGCGAGTAGACCGGTGAGAGCACTATGGAAAAGATAAGACCGTCGATGAGGGAGGCCGAGAAACGATAACGTCTCGCGGCCAGAACAGGGGTTGTCAGGACCTGGGGGGCGGTTGTCATGCGAGTCAGTGTGCCGGATGGCCTTGACGCGTGAACCGGCGCGGCGGGAGATGCGAACCGCACCGGCTTCGACGGAAACCTCGGGGCTGATTCCACCCCCTTGCCTCGGGCGGTAGGCGTGTGTATCGTCCGGGTCGGCGCCGTCCTGCGCCTCACCTCCTTACCGGTGCTCACGCCATCGGCGTCGCGGAGGAAAAGGGGACCTCGAGTTCTCGGGACGCCGTCGTGCACGTGACCTTTCCGGCGGGGTCGGCGGGAGCGTGGGTCCTGCGGCCGTGCCGCGATGGGGAAGCATGTCATGACGAGCCGGAAGACGTTCAAATCCCGCGTACGCGCCCGCATGGGCAAGACGGGCGAGAGTTACACCACCGCTCGGCGCAGGCTCCTGGAGAGCTCCGACCGGCCACCGGCCGTCCCACCGGCCGTCCCGCCGGCCGCCGAGCCGATCAGGAGGAGCAAGGTCTCCGAGGCGACCATTCGCGAGCGCACCGGCCGAGGCTGGGACGAATGGTTCGCGCTGCTCGACGCCTGGGGCGCGACCGAGCGGACGCACACCCAGATCGCGCGCCGGCTCACGGGCGAGTACCGGATCGACAACTGGTCGGCGCAGAACATCACGGTCGCGTACGAGCAGGAGCGCGGGATGCGCGCCCCGGGGCAGGACAGCGGCGGTCACTACTACGCGAGCGGCAGCAAGACCATCGCCGTGCCCGTCGACCGGGTCTACGGGGCGTTCGCCGACACCGGGCTGCGGGAGCAGTGGCTACCCGGCGAGCTGAGGGTCCGTACGGCCACCGAGGGCAGGTCCTTCCGGGCCGACTGGCAGGACGGCTCGACGCGGATCGTCGTCGGCTTCACCGTCAAGGGCGACGCGAAGGCGCAGGTGGCCCTGCTGCACGAAAAGCTTCCCGACGCCGAGACCGCCGCGCAGATGAAGGCGTTCTGGCGTGAACGCCTCGCGGCGCTGAAGACGCTGCTCGAAGCCTGACAGCGGCCTTTTCTTTCGAACCCGTTCCCCTCGGGACGGCACCCGCGCACCGGCGTGCCCTCGTCCGGCGACGCCGTACGAGCCCATCCCCGCCGTACGAGCCCATCCCCGATTCGCTCAGAACAACCTCAGGAGAGCCTCGTGGAATTCAACTATGCCGCCCTCGCCGCGGCCACCGTCGCATCGTTCGTGATCAGCATGGTGTGGTACGCCGTGTTCGGCGGTCAGCGGTCCGAACCGCCGGGCGACGCGACGACCGGCTCGCGACCGCAGCCTTGGAAGATCCTCCTGGAACTGGTCCGGAGCCTCGTCGTCGCGACCGTGCTCGCGGGCCTCGCCGCAGGCCAGGGCGTCACCACGTGGACAGAGGCTCTGCTGCTCGGCGCGGTCGCCTGGATCGGGTTCCCCCTCGTGCTCCTGGTGGGCTCGGTCATCTGGGAAGGCGTCCCCTGGCGATCCGCCGCCGTCCACGCCGGTGACTGGCTGGTGAAACTCCTGGTCATCACCGTCATCGTCGGCGTCTGGCGGTAAGTGGACCACCGCATTGAAAGAAACGTCGGCAAGCCGGTGACAACGGCCGATCTCCAAACGTTAGATCCATTGCCCGTACGGGCATTTCGGTAGATCACCGTATTTGTGACAGATGGGGTGTTCATCAATGAAGGTGGCAGTTCTCGTAGCGGGGCTCTCAGCCGTACTCGTGGGAGCCCCGGCCGTCGCGGCGGCCGAGACCGGATACAGGGCCGACGTGTCCGCGACCTCTACTTCTACCTCTGTGAGCAAGCCGGCCTATCCCACCCAGTTCTCCCTCCCGGACGGGTTCCAGCCGGAGGGGATCGCCATCGGACCGGGCCCGTCCGCGTACTTCGGCTCGCGCGGAACCGGCGCGATCTATCGGGTCAGCCTGCGCACGGGCCAAGGAAAGATCATCAATTCGGGACCGGGAACCCCGTCGCTCGGCCTCAAGGTCGACTCGCGCGACCGGCTGTTCGTCGCCGGCGGCACCGGCGGCAACGCCCGCGTGATCGACACCCGGAGCGGCAAGGTGCTCGCGAGCTACCAGCTCGCCACCGGCACCGCGTTCGTCAACGACGTCGTGCTCACCCACGACGCGGCGTACTTCACCGACTCGGCCAATCCCGTGCTGTACAAGCTGCCGTTCGGGCGCGGGGGCGCACTGCCGAAGGAGGCGGTGAAGGTGCCGCTGAGCGGGGACATCGTCTACACCACCGGCAACAACGCCAACGGCATCGCCCTGACCCCCGACCGCAAGGCCCTGCTCGTCGTCCAGTCCAACACCGGCAAGCTGTTCCGCGTCAACCCCTCGACGGGCGTCGCCACCCTGGTGGACATCGGCACCGAGTCGCTGGTCAACGGTGACGGCCTGCTGCTGGAGGGCCGGGTCCTCCTCGTCGTGCAGAACCGCCTGAACACCGTGACCTCCGTCCAGCTGAACCGCGACGCCACCTCCGGGAAGGTGGTCCGCAAACTCGTGGACGACCGATTCGACGTTCCCACCACCGTCGCCTCCTACCGCGACCGCCTCTACCTCCCCAACGCCCGCTTCACCACGACCCCCACCCCGACGACCCCGTACAACGTGGTGGCCGTCAAGCGTCACTGATCGTTCCCGGGCAGCTCGCCGTGCCCGAACCGTGAAACGCGGTCCCGGTGACCCGCCGCCCTGCCGGGCCGGCGGCCACCGGGGCCGCCCCGCGCGGCGCCGACGCGGATGGGATACCCCCGCGGGCGTGCCGGCACCGCCCCGGCCCCGCGTCGAACGCTTCTCGGTCCTGCCGGCACCGTCCCGGGCCCCGCGTCGAACGCCTTTCGGTCCTGCCGTACGACCAGGGCGACGCGGACGGCCCGCAGGTTCTTCTCACGCACCGGTGAGCCGGGGGCACAAAATCCTCAGATGGCGAATCGCGAACGGCCGGGCCGGCCCCGTCGAATCAAAGCAGCAAATTTTCATGCCATCAGGTATTGAGGAAGAGAACTTTCACAACTATGTTCTTTGTCGACCGTCCTGACAGACGGCGCGAGATGTCGATCATTCCCTGAAGGCGGTTCTCCCTCCCGCCGATTCAATCACCAGACCGTCGACTGCTTTCTGTCTCCACAGGGCTGATCGACATCAAAACGGGCGCCGACAACATCCCCCTTACCGCCTTTTCAGAGAGGTGAGTATGCCCATGACCGGTACGCCGAGCTGGCGAAATGCCCTTAAATCCGTAACGGTGGCCCTGTCGGTCACTCTTGCGGCAGCACTGTTCCCCCAGGTCGCCTCCGCGCAGACCACCACCCTCCTCGCATCCCACAAGAGCCCGTTCAACTGCGGGAAGACCTTCTCCGCCAACAACTGGACCCCCAGCCACAACCCATCGGGTTCCATCGACTGGCAGAACCACGGCAGCGACGCCATCAACGGCGAGACCGTACGGGCCACCGCTGCCGGCACCGCCTACTTCAGCGACGAGGGAAACACGAGTTACGGCAAGTGGGTGGAGGTCCGTCACAGTGACGGCACCAGAACCCGCTACGCCCACCTCGCCACCATGGTGAGGTCGGCCGGCAGCTCGCTGAGCGTCGGCCAGGGCACCGCGATCGGGACCGTCGGCTCCACGGGCGGCAGCTCCGCTCCGCACCTGCACTACGAGCAGCGGACCTCCAGCGGCGCCATGGACACCAGCCCCACCATTGAAGGCACGACCGTGTCCCTGGGCCAGAAGAAAGCCGTCACGAGCAGCAACTCCTGCGGCGGTGGCGGCGGCGGCAGCAACCCCTACACCCCCGAGGAGGCCTGCGGCAGCGGTTACGCGGTCGTCGACTCAGCCGCTCTGACCGGCGGTCGCACCTACCTGCTCTACAACTCGGGTAACGGCTACAACTGCGTCACGACGATGAAGACGACGAGCCTCGGCTCGCCTTCTCCGGTGTCGGCCTTCCTGGAGCCGCAAGGGGCGAGCAGGACGACCGACTCGGGCAGCTACGGCTACTACGCGGGACCCGTCAAGCGCTCCGCGCCCGGACAGTGCGTCAGGTGGGGCGGTTCGGTCGGCAGCAGCGCGTACACCAGCCCCTTCGAACACTGCGGCTGAGCGGCATCGCCTGAATCACCTGCGAACGGAATCCGGCGGGACTCCGTTCGCAGGTGAGCGCGTGGTCGGTGACGGCGCGCACCCTGAGGGCGCCGAGGCGGAAAGACCCGATCGCGAAGCGACGACGTGAGACGCACAGCCGCCGCCGGCCTCACCCTTGCGGAGTGTCGGAATATATCCACTGTGGATACATGCTGTGATCTATGGGCAAGATGACGGAACCGACCTACTTCATCCTTTCGGCACTGCTGGACGGACCTCTGCACGGCTACGGGATCATTCTGCGCACGCAGGAGCAGTCGGGCGGGCAGGTGCGAATCGCGGTCGCCACGATGTACCGCACCCTGGACCGCCTGGAGGAAGAACGCCTGGTGGCGGCGGACCACGAGCAGGTCGTGGACGGTCGTGTCCGGCGTTACTACCGGATCACCGACGAGGGGACGGAGGCCGTGCGGGCGGAGGCCGCGCGGCTCCAGCAGGCCGTCAACCTCGTCATCGGCCGGATCGCGGTGGCCGGCGCATGAGCGGCCGCCTGGAGACGTGCTACCGCCGCCTGCTGCTGCTCTACCCCAAGGACTACCGCGATCGGCACGGCGAGGAGCTGATCGGCACGCTGATGCTCGCCTCCCGTCGCGACCCGGCATCCGTCCCGCTCCGCCCACTCCGCCCGCACCGTCAGCTCCGCCCGCTCCGCCCGCTCCGCCCGCTCCGCCCGCTCCGCCCGCTCCGCCCGCTCCGCCCACTCCGCCCACTCCGCCCGCACCGTCAGCTCCGCCCGCTCCGTCCGCTCCGTCCGCTCATCCGCGAAACGGCCGCGCTCATGTCCGGCGCGTTCGCCGCGCACGCGCTCGCGGCGCGAAAGACCCGCGCGCCCTGGTGGGCTGACGGACTGCACCTGGCCGTGCTCGCACTGATCGTGGCGGAACTCTCCATGGCCGGGCCGACGAGGTTCCCATTGGGGACCGAGGCGTCGATCGCGCTTCTCCTGCTGGTGACGCTGGGCTGGGTGAGGCCGGCCCTGCCCCTGGCGCTGTTCGTCTTCGAGGTCGGCACGCCCATGGAGCCGTCGATCCGCGGCCACGCGATCGTCGCGGGTCTGGCGGTGCTCGCCGTGTGGCCCGGCACGGGGCTGACCAGACGGTCGTGGGCGTGGCCGCTCATCCCCGCCTTCTTCTGGCTGCCCTCGATCGGCCGCTTCGGACTGTATGCGATGGCACCAGAGGCCCAGATCAGCACGGGCATCGAGGTACTGCTGCTCGGTGCGGCGCTGTGGGCCACCGTGATCGCCAGGGACGCGCGCTGGACTCTGGCGAGCGCGATCTACGCCGGGACCGGCCTCGCGCTCTTCCAGTTCGACGGGCAGTGGGGGGTTCCTGCCCTGGCACAGCACACGCGACTACCTCTACTGGGGGCTGGTGTCCCTGCTCGTGACAGCCTCGGTGGTCGCCGCCCGCCGTACCAGGAGACGGGCCTGACGTTCACCGCCGGCCGCCCGTGTACGACCGTGGACGGACGCGGAAGTTCCGACCGTGGTCAGACGCGCCGGCGGGATGGTTTTGTCACCGTGTTCATGTGATCGAAGTAAGAGAGTTGACGAAGCGGTACGGCTCGACGCTCGCCCTGGACCGATTGTCCTTCCACGTTCCCCCCGGGCGGGTGACCGGCTTTCTGGGACCCAACGGCGCGGGGAAATCCACGACCTTGCGCGTCATCGTCGGCCTGCACGGTCCGACGTCCGGCGTGGCCCTGGTCAACGGGCGTCGATACGCGGAGATCAGCCGGCCGCTGTACGAGGTGGGCGCGCTGCTCGACGCCGGTGCCGTGCACCCGGGCCGCACCGCGTTCAAGCAGCTCGCCTGCCTGGCCCGCAGCCACCGCATCGGCTCCTCCAGGATCATGACGCTGCTCGACCAGGTGGGGCTGCGGGATGTGGCGCACAAGCGCATCGGGGGTTTCTCGCTCGGTATGCGGCAGCGGCTGGGCATCGCGGCGGCACTGCTGGGCGACCCCGGCGTCGTCCTGCTGGACGAGCCGGTGAACGGCCTGGACGCCGAGGGCATCCGCTGGGTCCGCGGCCTGATGCGCACGCTCGCCTCGGAAGGCCGGACGGTGCTGCTGTCCAGTCACCTGATGAGCGAGATGGCCCTGACCATCGACCACGTGCTCATCATCGGGCGGGGCAGGTTGATCGCCGAGTCCTCGATGGAGGACCTCGCCAAGCGCTTCCGCCGCGACATCCTGGTCCGATCCCCGAAGCACCTGGAACTGGGCGGGATCCTGCGGGCCGCCGGCATGTCGGTGTCGTTCGGTCCGCGGGACGGCCTTGTCGTGACGGGCGCCGACACCGCCACGATCGGCGACCTCGCCGCCGAGCGTCGCGTCCCGATCCACGAGCTGACGCAGCGCAGCGCCACGCTTGAGGACGTCTACCTCGAATTGACCGACGAGGCCGCCGACCATCGCGCCGGCGCCGGAAAGAGCCTGTGATCCTCATGACGCCGCGGACCGCACCACCGAGGAACACCCCCGCCGGGTCCGGGCTCGCGTCCGTGAAGGACGTCGTCGCGGCGGAATGGCTCAAGCTCCGGACCATGCGCTCCACGTGGGCGGTCTGGTCCGGAGCGGCGGCGTCCACCCTGATCGGCCTGGTCATCCTCGTGATCCATGTCGGCTCCTACGACCGGGCCCCACTGGAGGAGCGGGCGGCTTTCGAGAGCGCCGACCCGGCCGTCCTCGTCATGCCGGTCGTGGCGTTCTTCATCGGTTGTCTCGGCGCCCTGGCCATCACCACCGAGTTCTCGACCGGTTCCATAGCCTCCAGCCTGGTCGCGGTCCCTCAGCGGCGGATGCTGCTGGCCGCCAAGGCCGTGGTGGTCACCTGCGTGGCATTCGCCTGCGGCGTGCTGTTCGCGGGCCTGTCGCAGGTCGCCGCCATGCTCATCCTGGGCGACCGGCCCGCGCCGCTCAATCCCTGGGTTCACTGGTGGGACGCGGTCCCTTCCGCCGCCGGTACGGCCGTCACCACCCTTGCCACCGGCCTCGTGGCACTGGGATTCGGAGCGGTCCTGCGGTCGGCGGCGGCGACGGTGGCGGTGATCGGGGCGCTCACCCTGGTGGTGCCGATGTTCGCGCACGTCCTGCCCGAGCCCGTCCACCTGTGGGTGGCCTCGGTGCTGATTCCCAACCTCGCTCCCCAGATCGCGGGCGCCGAGTCGGCGTATCTGCTGTCACCTACCGCGGCCACGGCGGTCCTGGCGTTCTATGTGGTCGTGGCACTGGGGGCGGCGAGCCTCGGTTTCTCTCACCGCGACTCGTGATTCATACGAGGTAGGAGGCGACCCTCCAGACGGCTTCCACGATGTCCACGATGAGCCGGAGGTCCTCGGGACCGGCCGGTACGACACCCGTTCGATGCACGCTACGGTCCATTCGTGATCACCACCATGCATGACGTGCCGTACTTCGCCCAGTGGGAATCCCCGGAACTGATCCCCGAGATCGTCGATGGACGGATGTCCGCGGTGGACGACCCCCGCTGGCCGGCGTCGGGAGCGGCTTCCCCCGAGGAGTACGCCTGGTGGGCGGGACGGATCTGCGGGATGGCGTGCTTGCGGATGGTGCTGGCGTTTCACGGCCTGCCGGTTCCGCCTCCCGTACCGCTCGCGGTCGAGTGCATGGAGCATGGCGGCTACGTCCGCGACGGCGATGGACTGCGGGGTCTCATCTATGCGCCGTTCGCCGAGTGGGTGGCCGGCAGATGGGACATCCCGGTGGAGGTGCGTCCGCAACTGACGATGGACGATGTGGCCGAAGAGGTTCACCGAGGACGGCTCGTGATGATCTCGGTGCACAAGTGGATCCGCCGGCCTGATCGCATGCCCTCGTCCAGGGGAGGTCATCTCGTCCTGGTGACAGGAGCCGGCCGAGATCATATGACGCTGCACAATCCTTCGGGGATACCGGGCGAGACTCAGCGGCACACTTTGATGAAGAAGACCGATCTGGAGCGCTTCTTCGCCGGACGAGGCATCGTGATCGGCATGCCCTCGTAGTGATCTCCTCGTCTCCGCCGTGCCCGATCGTCGAGGAAGCCCCGGGTCGCCCGCTCGCCCGTGTGGCCCGAGCGGCGGGCGCGCGAGAGCGGCCCTCAGGTCACCCGCGCAGCGCGCGTCCCGCGGCTCGGGCCGCCAGGTGGCGCGGCGCACCGCCGCTTGATGCCCGCCGAGAGCGCCTGACGGGCGATTCGGCAGTGATTCGGTAGGTCACCGTTCTCGCCGTTCCTCCACGCGTAGGGCCGCGAGGATTTCGCCGCGCACGGTCTGAAGCTCGACCCGCGGATGGAGCCCCCGAACAATGCGGCCGGCTTGACCTGCGGCTTCGTCGTCGACATGCGCGGCAGCCACCGAAGCCCCCGCTGAAGGCTCCGGACTCTCCACCTCGGCGGGTCCTCTCCGGCGAGGACCCGCCCCCCTGCTTCTTATGAAAAATAGCTATGTATCATAACTACTATGGAGGATCAGGACGTACGACGCTTCCGCGCGCAGATGAAGCTGCTTCAGCGGCGGCTCCGGCGTGAGATGCCTCCGGTGCGGGGTCTCTCGATGACCGCGCTGCGCGTCCTCGGGGCGGTGGCCCGGCTACCGGAGGAGTCGCAGCCGCGGCAGGTCGCCGACGAGCTGCAGATGACCAGCTCGAACGTCGCCGCGGCGCTGCGAGAGCTCGAAGAGGCCGGGTTCATCAGGCGCGAGAAGGACTCCGCCGACGCGCGCCGGGTGCTCCTGTTCCTCACCGGGTCCGGGGAGGCCCTGGTCGCCGACTTCCGCCGTGAGCGGGACACCTGGCTCGGGCGTGCCATGGAGACCCTCCTCGACGAGGAGGAGCAGCGACTCCTGCTCGCCGCGGGCCATCTCATGCAGCGCCTCGCCGAGCCCGACCAGGCGGTCCCCGTCGTCCCCAGACCGGTGGCACCCGCCGACGGCCCGCCCTCCGGCGAGTTATGAGGCGCACCGTCTCGTGACGAGGCCTGCCCGGGAGCTCCCGGGACATGCCGCCGGGCACCGTACGGGCCCACCCCGCGCCCGGCTCGCGAGCGGTGCCGCCGCCTCGCCTCGCGCCCTGCCCCCCGGCCTCGCGCTCTGCGACGCCGTCGACCATCCCTTCCCCCGCTTGGAGAACCGCCACGAAGACCAGATTTCCGACCTGCTCGACAAAACCCGTCAGGCGGAGAAAGACGCTTGATCCCCGTCTTCACCGACAGGGATTCCATACACACCCCGAGGCGCGCATGAGGTTCGCGGTCCGCCGATCCGGACAACCCCCGCACATCTCCCCGTACCGCCACAGCGGGCTCTGCCGCAGTAGCGGCGAGGCCGGACGGACCGAGCGGACGCCGCGTAGAGAACGGCTCCGCGGGTGCTGACCGAACGGGAAGCGCGCCGCTACTCGGCGCCGAAGGCGGGGATCGATCCCGATCCCGGCAAGTCCTGGATGCGGCGCGCGCTGCCGGTGCTGCTGGCGCACAAGGGCATCTTCGCGACCTCGCTCATCCTGTCGTTCGCCGGGCTCGTCCTGCAGGTGCAGATACCCTCGCTGATCCAGCAGGCCATCGACCACTCGATCGTCGCCCACGAGCGCCCCCTGGAGGGCTACGTCTGGCCGATCATCGCATGCGCGGTGGCGGCCACCCTGGCGGCCTTCATCTCCCGATGGTTCCTGCTGCGCACCGCCTACGCGCTCGAGTACGACCTGCGCAACATCATGTACGAGCGGCTGACCCTGCTCTCGGCCTCCTTCTACGACCGGTCGCAGACCGGACAGCTCATCTCGCGGGCCAACTCCGACATCAGGGCGCTGCAGCGCTATCTCGTCTTCGCCCCCGCGGTCTTCGTGCAGTGCGGCGTCGCCTTCGTGGCGTTCGGCTACATGCTGTCCATCGACGTGCCGCTGGCCTTCGTCGCGATGGTCACAACGCCGTTCGTCTACATCCTCGCGGTCAGGATGCGCAGGGTCATGTTCCCGGTGTCGTGGCTGATCCAGGCGCGGCTCGCCGACGTGGCGACCATAGTCGACGAGAACATCAACGGCGCCCGGGTGGTCAAGTCCTTCGCCGCCGAGCAGAACCAGCTCTTCTCACTGGCCAAGGCGGCCGACAGGGTGCGCTGGGGCTACACCAAGGACGCCGACCTGCGCGCCCGCTGGACGCCGTCCGTGCAGAACCTGCCCCGGGTCGGGCTGGCCCTGGTGCTGCTGTTCGGCGGCTACATGGTGATCCAGGGCCGGATCGAGGTCGGCGCGATCCTCGCGTTCAACTCCTACCTGCTGATGGTGCAGGCCCCGTTCCAGCAGCTCGGCATGGTGATCATGCTCGGGCAGCGAGCCGCCGCCTCGGCCGGGCGGGTCTACGACATCATCGACGAGCAGCCGGAGATCGTGGACGCTCCGGGCACCCCGGATCTCGTGGTCGGCTCCAGCGAGATCGTCTTCGACTCGGTGGACTTCGCCTACGGCGACGGCCCGCCCGTGCTGCGCGACTTCAGCATGAGCCTGCGTCCCGGCGAGACGGTGGCCCTGGTGGGCCGCACGGGCTCCGGCAAGAGCACGGTGGCCAGGTTGCTGGCCCGGTTCTACGACGTGGACGCCGGCGCGATCCTGATCGACGGGCAGGACGTCCGGCAGGTCAGCACCGGCAGCCTGCGCCGCGCCGTCGGGGTGGTCTTCGAGGAGCCGTTCCTCTTCTCGATCTCCGTGGCCGACAACATCGCGTACGGCCTCCCCGACGCGCCCCGGAACGAGATCGAGGCCGCGGCCACCGCGGCCGGCGCCGACCGATTCATCCGCGACCTCGAGGACGGCTATGACACGGTCATCGGGGAGCGCGGCTACACGCTGTCGGGCGGCCAGCGGCAACGGGTGGCGATCGCCCGGGCACTGCTGCCCAACCCGCCCGTCATGATCCTCGACGACGCGACCAGCGCCATCGACGTCGACACCGAGCAGCGCATCCACCACGCCCTGCACGGTCTGCTGGCCGGCCGCACCACGCTGGTGATCGCCCATCGGCTGTCGACGATAACCCTGGCCGACCGGGTGGTGCTGCTCGAGGACGGCGCGGCCGTCGCGGAGGGCAGCCACGAGGACCTGATGGCCACCAACCCGCTGTACCGGGAGGTACTGGATGAGGTGACGGACAAGGAGATCGAGGATGACATGGCCGACATGAGTGGGGCGCCGCGGGCCCAGGAGCCTGCCGGCGGCCAGATCGAGGTGCGGCCATGACCATGATGGGCGGGGGCTCGGTGTTCGGAGGCGCGGGCAACGCCCCCGGCCTGCCGTTCGCCGGGGTGCCCCAGGAGATGCAGGCCGGCGTCGACGCCCTCATCGCCGACGAACCGCAACACCTCACCGAACCGGTGGTCTTCAGCCATCGGCGCGGTGAGCGGGATCGGCGTCCGCTGACCCTGCGCAGGCTGCTCGCCCGGCACAAGCGCAGCCTGGTCGCCGCGCTCGCGCTGGTCGCCGTCGAGTCCGCCACTCTGCAGGCGGGGCCGAAGCTCACCCAGGTCGGCATCGACGACGGCATCCTCAAGCACAGCATGACCGTCGTGGTGACGGTGGCGCTGATCTACCTGGCCTCGGTGGGGCTCACCGGGCTGGCCTCGGCCGCCCGGGTCAGGGTCACCGGCAGGCTGGCCGCCTGGGTGATGCACGACCTGCGAATCACCGTCTTCACCCACCTGCAGCGCCTGTCGATGGGTTTCTTCACCGCTGAGAAGGCCGGCGTCCTGATGACCAGGATGACCAGCGACGTCGAGAACCTCCAGCAGCTCGTACAGGACGGCCTGGCGCAGTTCGCGATCCAGGGCCTCACCATGGTCGTGGTGACCGCGGTGCTGTTCGGCTACAACGTCAAGCTGGCACTGATCACGGTGGTCGTCATCGTGCCCGTGCTCACGGCGCTGTCCCTGTGGTTCCGGCACGCCTCCAACATCGGCTACTCCCGGGCCCGCGACGGCATCTCCGCGACCCTCGCCGACCTGTCCGAGTCGCTGCACGGCATCTCCCAGGTGCGGGCGAGCGACCGCCGGAGCCGCAACATCCTCGCCCACCGCAAGGTGGTCGGCCAGTACCGCGACGCCAACGACGACACCGCGCTGATCAACGGCATCTACGGGCCGAGCACCCAGCTCGTCGGCTTCCTCGGCCAGGCGATGATCCTCGCCGTCAGCGGCCACATGGTGCTGCGCCACGAGCTGACCGTCGGCGAGCTGATCGCGTTCTCGCTCTACCTGAACTCGTTCTTCGCGCCCATCCAGCAGCTCGTACAGCTCTACAACGTCTACCAGCAGGGTCAGTCGTCGGTGACCAAGCTGCGGGAGCTGCTGGACACCGAGCCGACCGTCGCCGAGTCGCCGGACGCCGCGGAACTGCCGCCCGTCCGCGGCGAGCTCCTCTTCGAGGACGTCGGCTTCGGCTACCTCGAAGACCGGCCGGTGCTGTCGGGGGTGAACCTGAGGGTCCGGGCCGGCGAGACGATCGCGCTGGTCGGGCCGACCGGCGCGGGCAAGTCCACGCTGGCCCGGCTGATCGTCCGCTTCTACGACCCGACCGGCGGGCGGGTGCTGATCGACGGCCACGACCTGCGCGACCTGAGCATCACCTCGCTGCGCCGCCAGCTCGGCGTCGTCCCGCAGGAGCCGTTCCTGTTCGGCGGGACCATCCGCGACAACGTCTCCTTCGGCCGGCCGGAGGCGACCGACGAGGAGGTCTGGGAGGCGATCCGGGCGACCGGGCTGGAGAGCCTGGTCGAGCGGATGCCGGAGGGCATCGACACGGTGGTGCACGAGCGGGGCCAGTCGCTGTCCTCCGGAGAGCGCCAGCTGCTGGCGCTCGCGCGCGCCTTCCTGGTGCGCCCGCGGGTGCTGGTGCTGGACGAGGCCACCTCCAACCTGGACCTGCAGTCGGAGAGCCGCATCGAGGCGGCGCTGGACGCACTGCTCGAAGGCCGCACCGCCGTCCTCGTGGCGCACCGCCTGTCCACGGCCATGAAGGCCGACCGCATCGCGGTGGTGGACGACGGGAGGGTCATCGAGGTGGGCGGTCACGACGAGCTGGTCGCGGCGGGGGGCCGGTACGCGGACATGTTCGCCACCTGGTCGCGGCACGGCGGGGCGCCGCACGAGCCCTGACGCGACCGCCCCCGACCGGCACGGCACCTGGCGGCGCCTCCGCACCCGTCATGCTCGATGTGCGGCACGGTTGCCGTCCTCATCCCGGGCCGGTCGGGCGTCACCTGCTGTAATTCTTCCCGGGGGGCTTACCGGGGACCGGCTTGGCGATGAGAGCGACAGGAATGAAGAAGAGGATCTGACTGATCGCCAGGGTGAGCGTCCACAGCGCCTTGTCGTCGTAGTGGGCGGATGCCTTGGCGTACAACTCGTCGGGGACGCGCTCCCCGGACTGGTTCGGGGTGAGGACGGCCTCCACGAGCTCCAGCGCGACCCGTTCGGCGTCGGTGAAGTAGGGCGCGTCCTGCCAGGACGCCACGGCGGTGATGCGTTCCTCCGTCTCCCCGGCCTTGCGGAGGAGGCCGGTTTGCCGGACGGTGTGGTACGTGCTGCCGGCGATCTGCCCGGCGCGCAGTTGCACCAGGTTGACGGTGGCCTGCGGAATCGAACCGTTCAGGGTGGCCTTGAGCATGGCTCCGGCGATCTGCGCCAGCTCGGGGAAAAACGTGGTGGGGTCGGGCAGACGCGACCGGAGGTTGTCGTGCTCGGTTGTCATGGGCGTGGACATGGCGAGGTTTCCCTTCTTGATCTCTGCGGTGGTCTTGGGGCTTGCGCCCTGGGGGATCGGTCTTCCATCACGAGGTGACCGGCCGCGGGGACGATCACGCGTTCCGGCACGGGCGTGGCGGCGATCCGCATCCCGGCCGGAGGCCGCCGGGCTTTCCCGCGTGCTTTCCCGAGTGCTGGACGGTGTCTCGGTGGTCCGACGAGACGACCGCCGAGAACGTGAGGCGACGCGTCGATCGTCATGCCGCGACGGCCGGGTGAGTGAGCCTGTCTCCACGGATCACCACCAGTGGTGGACCAGGTTCACGGCAAGTGCGGCCACCGAGGTGACGAGGAATCCGGCCCAGTTCACGAGCGTGCGGGAACCCACCCGCAGGTGCGCGAGGAGCGCGCCGATGAAGTACAGCACGAGGCCGGAGGCGGCGAGTGTCCCCAGCATCGGTATGGCGAACCCGCCCAGCAGCCCCAACGAGCCCGCCGCCAGCAACATGCCCAGCACCGGTGCCCACGACCGCGGCAAGCGCTTCATGTCCAGCTGAGCCTTGGGGAATTCGTGGCCGATCAGGTAGACGACGGCGGCGCTGCCGTTCAGTACCGAGGCGAAGATGGTGACCGTGACATAGACGGCGAACATGAGTCCTCCCTGGTGATCGTTCGCTTCAAGGACTTCCGTCGAGAAAGCCGGCCGGTGCGTCGTCGACCGCTGCGCGACTTCGGCAGGCGGCGTGAGGTACGACGGCCACCTGAGCGTGTGCGAGGGGACGGTGCGCGCGTGGGCATGGCGAGGTCCCCCTTCTCGATCTCAGCGGTGTTCGAGCCTTGCGGCCCGGTGTCCCAGTAGTCCGACGAAACAGCCACGGGGAATGTCAGGCGACGCGCCGGCCTCGCGAAATCCGGTGCGCTGTCTCGTCGAACCGATGAGGACGGCTGCGACGGAGAGCCGTCGACGCCATGCCCCCATCCGGACCTGAGCGCGATCACGAGCGAGCGGCGCCAGCTGACCGATCTCGCGTGCCGGCCGGATGGGCTCTTCGAGAAGAACGGATCGGGCGCGGCGAGGGCGCGGATCGCACCCCCGGGGCCATGTGACTTTTGTCAGCCCGAGGGCACGACAACATTCACTAACGCCGCGAGCTGCGCGTTTCTAATGTTGAGGACATGGAAGCGATCAGCGTTGAGGGCGTGGCCAAGAGCTACGGGGACGTGCGGGCCGTCGAGTCGTTGAGTTTGCGGGTGCCCGCCGGACAGGTCGTGGCGGTGCTCGGGTCGAACGGGGCCGGGAAGAGCACCACGGTCGGCATGATGCTCGGCCTCATCAAGCCCGACGCGGGGCGGGTCGAGGTGTTCGGGAAGACCCCGGCCGAGGCCGCCGCCGCCGGGTTCGTCGGCGCGATGCTCCAGAACGGCGAACTGGTCCCGAACCTGACCGTCCGGGAGGTCGTCGGGTTCGTGCGGAACCTGTACTCCGACCCGATGCCGCTGGACGAGGTGCTGAAGCTGGCCGGGCTGACCGACCTGGCCAAGCGGCGCACCGGGCGGCTGTCGGGCGGGCAGGCGCAGCGCGTGCGGTTCGCGATGGCGATCGCGGGCGCGCCGAGGGTGCTGGTGCTGGACGAGCCGACGGCCGCGCTGGACGTGGAGTCGCGGCGGGCGTTCTGGGCGGGGATGCGCGCCTACGCGGCGGGCGGGCGGACGATCCTGTTCGCCACCCACTACCTGGAGGAGGCCGACGAGAACGCCGACCGGGTGGTCGTCGTCGCGCGTGGCCGGATCGTCGCCGACGGGACGCCCGCCGAGATCAAGCAGCGGGCCGGGGGCCGGGCGGTCCGGTTCACGCTGGGCGACCAGCCCGCCGCCGGGCTGGAACGGCTGCCGGAGGTGACCGCCGTGGAGGTCAACGGCGAGGTCGCCACGTTGCACACCGCCGACCCCGACACCGTGGTCGCCGCCCTCTACGGCACGGGCCTGACGGTCCGCGACCTGGAGATCACCACCCCCGCGCTCGAGGACGCCTTCCTCTCCCTGACCGCCGCGAACCTCTGAAAGGCCCCGTCATGCTGAACTACCTCCGTCTCGAACTGCTCCAGGTGCTGCGCGACCGGCACTACCTGTTCTTCACGCTGGCCGTCCCGGTCGGCTTCTACCTCCTGTGGTCGAACATCTTCACCGGTGACCGGCCCGACCCCATCACCGGGCTGGCGGCCCCGGTGGACATCATGGTCTCGATGGCCTCCTACGGCGCGCTCGGCGCGACGCTGATGACCACGGGCGTACGGCTGGCCGCCGAACGACGCAGCGGATGGCTGCGGCAGTTGCGGGTGACGCCGTTGAAGCCCGGCATGGTGATCGTGGTGAAGACCCTCGCCGCCATGTCGCTGGGGCTGCCCGCCGTGGTCCTGGTCGGGCTGGCGTCGGTGGTGACGCAGGGCGTGCGGCTGGACCCCGTGCAGTGGATCGTGATCACGGCGCTGCTGTGGGTGGGGACGCTGCCGTTCGCGGCGCTCGGCACGCTGATCGGGTCGTTGGTCGGGCCGGACGCCGCCCAGCCGATCACCATCGGGGCCTACTTCGCGCTGGCGATCGGCGGCGGGATGTGGATGCCGCTGTCGGTGCTGCCGCAGTTCATCCGGAACATCGCCGGGGGACTGCCCTCCACCCGGTTCGCCGAGCTGGGCCGGGCCGTGGCCGCCGGGCACGCGCCGTCGGTGACCGCCGGGCTCGTGCTGGCCGCCTGGACGCTGGGGCTGGGCGCGCTGGCGGTCGTCGCCTACCGGCGCGCTAGCATGACGGCCTGATGAACCGACTCTTCCGGGGCGACGTAGAAGGCCCCGAGCTGCTGCAACGGGCCTTCTGGATGTCGTTCGGGCTGCTGTTCATGGCCCCGGTCGTGGTGGCGGTGGCCCACTACGAGGGAACCCGGCGCTGGCTGGGCGTCGCGGCCCTGGTGGTGTTCACGCTGATGTACTACGCGGCGACGTTCGTGCGGTGGAACTGGGAAGACCCGTTCACGGTGCGGTCGTTGGCGGTGCAGGGGGCGTTCGCGCTGCTGGCGGCGGGCCTGCCGCTGCTGTTCGGGCTCGACTGGCTGGGTCTGCCGATCTACCTGGCGTTCGTGCTGGCGATGTCGCTGCCGCTGCGGTGGACCGTCTTCGGGGTGCTGGGGTCGGCGGCGGTGATCGCCGGGGACGGCGTGCTGCTCGGGGCTCCGGCCCCGATGATCGGCGGGTTCGCGCTGGTGTTGCTGGCGTTCGGGATGATGATGGTCGCGCTCCGGCACGCGCGGACGCTGGTGGCGCAGTTGCGCGAGGCGCGCGGCGAGGTCGCCCGGCTCGCCGCCGCCGACGAGCGATTGCGCATCGCCCGCGACCTGCACGACCTGCTCGGCCACAGCCTGTCGCTGATCGTGCTGAAGAGCGAGCTGGCGCGGCGGCTGGCCGACCGTGACCCGGCCCGCGCCGTCACCGAGATCGGCGACATCGAGTCGGTGGCGCGGTCCTCGCTGGCGGACGTGCGCGAGGCGATCTCCGGCTACCGGCGGCGCGACCTGGGCGAGGAGCTGGACGGCGCGCGGGCGGTCCTGGCGGCGGCCGGAGTCGACACGACGGTCCGGATGGCGGGCGTGCCCCTGCCGGAGGCGGCCGACGGCGTGTTCGGCTGGGTGGTGCGAGAGTCGGTCACCAACGTCATCCGCCACGCCCGTGCCTCCCACTGCGTCGTCGAGGTGGGACGCGACGGCGACGAGGCGGTCCTGGAGGTTCGCGACAACGGCCGGATCAAGGGGAAACACGTTCCGGGCAACGGCCTGAACGGCCTGTCCGAGCGCGTCGCGGCCGAGGGCGGCACGATGGAGTCCGGTCCGCTGCCGGGCGGCGGCTTCCGGGTCGTGGTCCGCGTTCCCGTAGGGTCTGCCTCATGATCAGGGTCATGCTGGCGGAAGACCAGAACATGGTGCGGGGCGCGCTGGCGGCATTGCTCGGGCTGGAGGAGGACCTGGAGGTCGTCGCGGAGGCGGCGAGCGGCGACGAGGCGGTCCTCGTCGCCGAACGGGTACGGCCCGACGTGGCGTTGCTGGACATCGAGATGCCCGGCAAGGACGGGCTGACCGCCGCCGCCGAGATCCGGGCGGCGGTGCCCGGGTGCCGGGTGATGATCCTGACGACGTTCGGGCGACCGGGCTACCTGCGGCGGGCCATGGAGGCGGGCGCGTCGGCGTTCCTGATCAAGGACGGACCGGCGCAGGAACTGGCGGCGGCGATCCGGCGGGTCGTGGCCGGGGAGCGCGTCATCGACCCGGTGCTGGCGGCAACCGCGTTGAGCGCCGGACCCAACCCGCTGTCGCCGCGCGAACGGGACGTGCTGGCGGCCGGAGCGGACGGGTTCACGATCGCCGACATCGCGGCCCGGCTCCACCTGTCGGAGGGGACCGTCCGTAATTACCTGTCGTCGGCGATCCAGAAGGTCGGCGTACGCAACCGCATCGAGGCCGCCAAGACGGCCGAGCGGAACGGATGGTTGTAGACGCCGCACGGCATCGGGCGATGCGACGTTCTCGGACGGTTGCCGCATGACCGCGTCGCGGCGCATCGAGTCATCGGCCCACCCGCCCGCTATGCGTAGCCCGCGGTGCTTTGAGCGGCCCGTCGGCTCCCGCACGGCTCCCGGGTACTGGCCGGCGCGTGACCAAGGTCCACTTCCGCCCGTCCATCCCGTTCGCCGTCGACAGGCGTTGTACCGGCGAGCCTGTGAACAGATCCTCGGGTCGAAGGCGGTGACGCCGCCGTCGCTCGGGAGAGACTTGCTCCTCGCCCTCCAGGTCATCAAGCGGTGTGCACCCAGGTAAGAAGCTCGTAGGTACGGCCCTTGTCTGTCACCTGTTCAGGTGCTTCGTCCGTGAGCCGGAACCCGGCGCCGCGGACGACGGCGATACTGGCGTGGTTATCAGGCTCGATCTGCGCGAACACGTTCGGCATGGCCAGAGATCGATGGGCGTGGTCGGTTATCAGCCGGACCGCACGGCTCACCAGGCCTTGCCCCCGGTAGGTGGCTCCCAGACCGTAGCCGATACTGCCGGTCTTCAGGTTCAGCAGGACCTCGCCCCGCGGGTGTCGTCCATCGACGGTGATGGCCAAGTGAAGGCGCCGGCCACTGGCCTGAGCGCTCTGAATCATCTGCAGGTACTCACGTGCGGCGGCCATGTCGAAGGGAGAGGGGAGCGGCGTGCGGTGGCCGATGTCGGGGGTGTCGAAGAGTTCTACCATCACGGGCGTGTCATGCTCGGTCCAGTGCCGCAGCACGATGCCGTACCCGGTCAACGATGTGACGTCGGACGTGCTCATGAATGCCTCCAGCGGCCAGAAGAGCGTGAACAGAAACCGCAGCGGATCGTACAGCGGAGCAGCACCAGCTCAATGCGGTATCGGCGGGCGATGCTGCTGGTTTCGGCCGGCTGCGCAGCGATGTTGTCCGGGCTGCGGTCGAGAGTTGCCGGGGAGGCTGCGGGGCTGCACCCCAGTCGATGATTTAGGACGGAAAGTGGCCCATTGCGCATCTATTTTTCTTGCTGACAAGCAGTGCCAGCGAAAGGACAGCGATGCCCGAGCAGACCAACGCCGCGCCCGAGGGCTACACCACCGTAGCGCCCTGGGTCGTCACCGACGACACGGGAGCCTTCCTCGACTTCGTCACTCAGGCGTTTCGCGGCGAAGAACGCGGGCGGGTGTCCACCGAGGACGGCTTGATCGGTCATGGTGAGATCCGGATCGGCGACACGGTCGTGTTGGCCTTCGACCGACACGCGGACTGGCCTCACATTCCGAGCCTGCTGCGCGTGTTCATCGCCGACGCGGATCAGGCGTTCTCACGAGCCGTCGCGGCCGGCGGCCATGTCGTCACCCCTCTGGCGAACGACGCCTTCGGACAGCGCGGGGGGCGCGTCAAGGACCCCTTCGGCAACATCTGGTGGGTGGTCAGCAGCGTTGAAGACGTCTCCGAGGACGAGATGTGGAGGCGACTGCAGGACCCCGTATACGCCGAGGTCATGCGTACGGCTCAAGAGACACTCGACGCCGAACTCAGCGGCCGACGCGTGGGACTCAGCAGCGCACCCGTCAAGACGACCAGCTGACCGATGCTGACCGGAAGGCCCTGGTGAAGGGTCGCCCGATCCGAGCCCCGCCGAGAGCCTCCGCTCTCCCAAGCGGGCTCACACTCCTCCATCCGGTGATCGTTTCCGGTCACCGGCGGCGGACGGGCCGCCTCAACCGAAACCGGCAGGGCGAAGCGATCTCGTACCTTAAGAGACTCACGATGCGGGAAGGCGGCACGGTCGAGAGCGATCCGCCGGTCAATCGCCTCATGGCCCAAGCCGTACCCGTCGCTTTTGAGATCTCGGCACGGGACAATCAGCCAGAGAATCGACCGATAAACCGCAACGGAGGGCGATGAGGATGGGCATTCTGATCCGCACTCGTGACGTGCCCGCCGCGCGCCGATATGACGAATGGCGAAGCATCGTCTGTGACACGCTCGGTCCTCTCGATTTCCGGATCGAGGGAGACGCACCGTTACGGGGTGAGATCAGCGCGGGGCAACTCGGCTCGGTGGGTGTCGGCAGGGTGCAGACCTCCACGCCGCACAGCGTCCACCGGACACCCGGTCTGATCCGCCGCGACAACCCCGACCTCTATCGGGTGGTGCTGGCGATCTCGGGACGTCCCGCCCTGATGCAAGACGGCAGGTCCACGCAGCTCAAACGCGGAGAGTTCGCAATCTACGACTTCGGCCGGCCGTACGAGCTGGCCTACGACTCGGCGGTGCATCTGGCGATTTTCGGCTTTCCCCGTGCGATGCTGGCCCTGCCCTTCGATTCCGTCGCGAAGCTCACCGCGGTCCCGATCACACCGGATGGCGGGACCGGCGCCCTCGCGGCCCCCCTGCTTCGCAGGGTGGCCCTGGATCTCGAGACCTACCGGCCCGCGAACGCGGCCCGGCTGTCCACGGTGGTGATGGACCTGGTCACCATGGCCATCGCCGAGCGCGTCGAGCAGACCGAGACGCTCTCGGAGGAGTCACGGTCACGAACGCTGCTGCTGCGCATCCACACCTTCATCGAGCAGCATCTGGGCGAACCCGATCTGGCCCCCGGCACCGTCGCGGCCGCGCACCATGTCTCCCTGCGTTACCTGCACCGGCTGTTCGAGACACAGGACACCACGGTGGCCGCGTGGATCCGGCACCGACGCCTCGAACGCTGCCGCAAAGACCTGGCCGACCCCGCCTTCCACAACGTACCCGTCGGGGTCATCGCGTCCAGGTACGCCCTTCCGGACTCGGCTCACTTCAGCCGGTTGTTCCGGCGCACGTACGGATTGCCTCCCGCCGAATACCGCCGCACCTGCCTCATGCCACCGGGCTGAAGGCCTGGCACGGAAAGTCAATCGGCCGGCACCGAGAGCCAAGCCCCGGCGGGCCTGGATCCGCAGAATAAAGGTGTTCGCACCAACCGGCGCGAACAACCGTCAGAAAAGGATCCAGCGATGTCCAACGTACTGTTTGTCAATCTTCCGGTCAGGGACCTGGACAAGTCGAAGACGTTCTTCACCGATCTCGGCTTCACCTTCTTCGGCATGGCCGACGACATGGCGTCCGTGGTGATCAGTGAGCACGCGCAGGTCATGCTGCTGACCGAGCCGACGTTCGCCACGTATGCGGGCACGGAGGTCGCCGACGCCACCAAGAGCACCCAGGTGATCCTGGTCGTGGGCGTCGAGAACCCCGCTCAGGTCGACGAGTTGTTCGACAAGGCCATCGCGGCGGGTGGCGCGGCCGTCGGCGATCTGAGGAACGACGGCTTCCGGTACCAGCGCGGTTTCACCGACCTCGACGGCCACCACTGGGAGGCCCTGTGCCTGGTGGCACAGGCAGGCTGAAGGCATGCGCGCCATGAACAAGATGATGACCGGAAGGGTGACCTCGGCCGACGGGACCTCCATCGCGTACGACCGATCCGGCGTCGGGCCGGCGGTCGTCCTGGTGCACGGCGCGTTCACCGACAAGACCCACCCCACGCTGTACGGCGTGGCGGCCGCCCTGGCTCCGTGGTTCACGGTTTTCAACTACGACCGTCGTGGCCGCGGCGAAAGCGGCGACACCCAGCCGTACGCCGTTGAGCGTGAGATCGAGGACCTGTCCGCCCTCATCAAGGCGGCGGGCGGGTGGGCCATGGTTTTCGGTGGGTCCTCCGGCGCCGCCCTGGCGCTGGAGGCCGCGGCCCGGAACCCGGCCATCTCGAAACTCGCCGTGTGGGAGCCTCCGTACCACGTCGACGACAGCGCACCCAGTCTGTCGTACGACTTCGCATCGCGACTGGAAATCCTGGTCGAACAGGGCCGGCGCGCGGAGGCGGCCGAGCTGTTCATGGTCGAGGCCGCCGAGGTCCCCGTCGAGACGGTGGCCGCGATGCGCGCCCACTCCTCCTGGTCAGGAGTGGAAGCGATCGCTCACACCCTGGCCTACGAGGCCGCTCTCATGGGGCCGGGCAACGCCCTGCCCACCGACCTTCTCACCTCGATCACGCAGCCCACGCTCGTGCTGATCGGCGAGAACAGCCCCGCGTGGATGACCAACGCGGGGAAGGCGGTCGCCGCGACCGTACCCCGAGCGGTGCACAGAATCCTGGAGGACCAGACGCATAACGTGGCCCCTCAGTCCCTCGCCCCGGAACTGCTGGAATTCTTCATCGCCATCTGAGTCAGCCCTGGATGCGGTCCCGAATCTCAGGGCATGCCTCGAAAAGCCATGACGTGAAGTCCACCCGTCCCCATCGAGCACCTCTCACGTCTGGTCGGCCACGCCGACACCGTGGTCTCCGTTGGTACCCGTCGAACGTCGCCGTGCTGCGGCGTAGCACCTGGCCGCCCAGTCGGGGGCGAGCCCGGCCGACTCCACCGAACTCGGAGGACATCGAAGTCCAGCAATCCCGGCGCGGTTCACATCTACAGTGAGGTCTCGTCGGAGGAGACGAGCAGGGCGTCTGACCTGTGCCGGCCACCGACTCGGCACACGGTCAGGAGCTGATTCCGTCTTCTTCGTCTTCCTCTTCCTGTTCCTCTTCCGGCCTGAACGGTTCCAGCGGACGGACACCGAGCACCCATCCGGCTGCGACACGCGGAAGACACGCCTGCACTCCGTTGAGCTCCTCCCGGCCGATCGACCAATCCATGGCCGGCGATTCCTCGCCAAAAATGACTGCTTCCATGAAGTCGTTCCAGCGCCCGTACGAGCTGAGCAGGACGACCTCGTCCGGCACGTCCAGGTCGAGCACCACATAGCGGGCGTACTCCTCCGGGGTCTGCGGGCAGAGGAGCGCTTTCGCCGCCAGCGCCACACGGTTGTCGCGGGTGTCCGGCCCGGCCCACGCCCACACCGGTGGCCGGCCTCCACTGACGAGGCCGCGCCGTGCCATCTCCGCCACCATCTCCTGGTAGCAGGCCCGATAGTTTCGGACCATGATCTGGTCCCAGTCCCCGAACAGCTCGCCGGCATCCTCCAGCGACTCGAGAACCGCTCGATGCTGCACCGTCCACAAACGCATCGGGCGATTGTGCCAGCGCCGGGACAGAACAATCTACGCAATTGTCCGGGAGCGGCGGCAATGGTCCGGTCGGGGAGAGATACCGCTCGGTCCGCCCACGTCCCAGGCTGGTCGGCATTCCTTCGGCAATCGTCCCGGCGTTCTCCGATCACCTGGCGGAGTTCGTCAGCGATGATCCGGATGCCTTCGTGTTCCTCGGCAAACGCGGGGGGTTCCTATGGGGCGACAACTTCCGGTGTGAGGCCAGGTAGACGGGCGCACTCAAGGAGATGAGCGTCAAGGGCCTGCACTTCCATGACCTGCGGCACACCGGCAACACGCCGACCGCGCAGTCGGGGGCGAGCCTGGCCGATCTCAAGGCTCGGAGGGGACACGACAGTGACCGAGCCGCGCTGACCTACCAGCACGCCACGCGGGACGCAGATCAGAAGATCGCCGACGCGCTATCACGCTCCACCTTCTGCATCATTCCAGCGCGTGCAGGGCACAACTCTTCGCCTGCCTTTGGCACGTCGTCACCCCTTGCCGAATGCCTGCCGAGGTAAAGCTCGGACTCTCGGCCGGCAAGTGGACTTGTCCACCGAATCGGGCGATCCGCTGCGGGAGGGGCTACGCGGGGGCCGGATCGTCTTTTGACAGGTGCAAGCCGAGCTGTGTGTAAAGTTCCAATTGATCGAAGTACTCCCGGTGCGTGACAACCTTTCCATTCTCGACGAACGAGGCGCAGATGCCGCGCAGACTGATGCGGCGGCCTGTCGCTTCCAGTTCCTGCCCGTCGGGCAGCAGAAACGGTCCGGTGTGCGTGCCGGTCCCCGTCCATTCGACCATCATGTGGTTGTCGGTGCCGGTGGCCTCGTACCACACCGTCAGGCAGAGGTCCGGAAATCCCTTGAAGAATTGCTCAAAGAGCCACGCGATCTGTTCGCGCCTCTCTGCTATTCCTGCGGGAGAGACGAAAATGGCATCTTCGGTAAAGTAATCGAGCAGCCGATGCACGTCGTGGTCGTTGATCGCGTCGGCCAGCCCGGGCTTGAATTCGCATCTGTCGGCCATGGCCGTGGCCCCTCCGTGGTCGGGACATCAACTCATATATCACGCTATCCACGGGTAGACCGACCATGGACCACAAGGCCGTCGTGGACACGCCAGGAAATACCTAGCAATCTCCCAATCGAGGCAAAGTCGTGTAGACCCCTTGCCGTGCCTGGAGAGGCTTGATGGCCGAGGTTACGGAGGACGAAAGTCCAGGCCGGTCTTGTCGGCCAAGCGGTGATCAGGGCGGGTCGGCACCGCATGTGGTTGAGCCGGTTCTTCACCAGGACGATCAACTGGTCGACGGTGCGGATGGCGAGGTAGGCCACGCTCTTCCTCATATGAGCCTGCCTCCGGCCTTTGATCGGCCACTGCTCGTCCTTCCAGGCGACGATGACGTCCTCATCGCGTTCGGTGGCACGGCGTGCGAACGCCTGCCGGCTCCAGCCCATCCGGTGCAGCAGGTACCACTCTTGCGCATCGCCCCGCCGTACCCCTTGGAGACCAAAGCTTCACGCCCGCCTACCTCCAGTGCCCGAAGCCACCGATGGGCCGACATCCGTGACACCCGGAACTCGGCCACCATCTGCGCGTCACTGGCGCCCTCGGCGAACCGGTCCGCCGCCCGCATCCGTACCTGCTCGCGGCGTAATCGCCGCTGCGCGGTCAGCCCGCCGCCATCGGGATGCCTCACGCCCCGGGCGTAATACCCAGCGACGGACTGCCGGCTCACGCAGGGGTGAGGTCATCTGACCCTCGCCTTTGAAGGTCTCCAGTGCTGTGACCGGGAATGATCACCGGGTCGCGTATGGCCGTCGGAGCCGGTTCAGCGGCAGCTCCGGCACGTTGACGTTGCTGTACTTCGCTGCTGTACGCCTCCCGAATTCCTCCCAGCAGCACGAAGCCCAGGCGCACCACCGTCGTACTACGCAGGATCATGGCCACTCAACACGGACGAGGTACACCTCACGTCGCTCGTCCAGGACCACGTATGTCGCGAGCCCTCGCTCGCCGAACGCGTGAGTAAGCATATTGGCCTTGGGGTTGGCCGGGTTGTACGGCTGACCGCTCCACGGCGCGACTTCCAGCAGGGTGAGCAGTTCGGCGAGTGGACGCAACGCTTCCACAGGGATCGCCGCGATCTGCTCTTCGGCGAGAGCGTCGAGTGTGATCCGGTACACCTACAGGTCGACCCCGCGAGCGCCGAGAACCTCACGCCACGGCCTTCCCGGGGAGACCGGTTCACCGGCAAGGACCTGCTCGGCTCTGGCATGCATTCGGCGACGTCCCTCTGGGTCCCGCACCGAGTCACACGCGGAGATCCACCAGCGGTGCACAAAGGCGTTCAGCGCACCGAGGTCCAAACTCACTCGAACCTCATCGAGCACTGCCTTGAGCCCCGCGTCGAACGCTTCGCGGTCCTGCGGCACGACCAGGACGGAGCGGATGGCCCGCAGGCTCTTCTCAGGCATCGGTGAGCCAGGGGGCACGAAGTCCTGCGGCTGTGCGGTCATGCTGGAATCTCCTCTCCCTGCTCATAGAGCCTACAGACTTCCGATGGGACGGCTCGGGAATCCAGTCACGCGAACACGCGAAAATGAAGTGATGTGCTGCGGCGTAACACCTGGCTGCGCAGTCGGGGGCGAGCCGTAGATGAAGCCCTCACCCTTGAGGGTCACGCACACTGCGGCTGCGGCTGGAGCGACCGAAAGGCGGCGGTGCGGCCTCCTTCGTCACAGCCAGATCGCCGTCACGATGAACATCTACAGCGAGGTCTCCTCGAAGGAGACACGCAAGGCCCTTCAGCGGCTGGGGATCAACCGCACTCGTAGCTGATGGCTGAGGCCATGGCCCGGGACTCCTGAGCTGCGACGACCCGCCGCTGGGAGCCCGGCGTCCTTCCCGCTCCGCTCACAAGCTGATCAGCTCCCTGGTGATCAACGGGCGAACCTTGGTGAGCATCAGGTCGAGGAAGCGATCGGGGTGGCGGAGGGCCGCGAAGTGGCTCGCGTCCTCGATGAGCGCGAAGTCCTTGACCGGGGCGGTGACGTCGTCGAAGAACCGCCTGGCCGACTCGGACGGGGTGAACACGTCATGCTCACCCTGGAAGACGAAGAACGGGATCTGGAACACGGTGCCCTCGGCCCACTCGTCGATCGTGGTGGATTCGGGTGCGACGCGCTCGGAGAAGGTCTGGCCCTGCATGTAGGTGCGCAGTTCGCGCAGGGTGTGCAGGGGCGAGGACCACAGCGAGCTGACTACCACGGTCTTCATGGTGTTGAAGGTCAGCAGGTCGGAGGTGATGAGGAGCTTGTTGTAGTGCGACCACTGCTTGAGGTCCCAGGCGGACTTGTCGGTGCCCATGGCGGTGAGGGCGGTCAGTTCCTTGTACTTGCCCGTCTTGTCGAGCCGGTCGGCCAGCGCGTGGTAGGCCGTGTGGTCGCGGCCGCCGGCGTTGATGTTCTGGTCGGTGCCCACGTAGGCGGAGTACAGCTCGGGGTGGCTGCGGGCCAGGCGCAACCCGAGGAAGGAGCCGAAGGAGTTGGCGACCAGGAGGACCTTCTCAACGGCGAGCCGGGCGCGGACGTGCTGGGTGACCTCGACGGCGTCGCGGTGCAGCCGTTTGAGGCTCATCTCGCCCTGCCCGTCCTGGCCGGTGCGCCCGAAGGTCTTGCCTGCGCCGCGCATGTCCCAGCGCACGATCGTGAAGTGCCGCTCCCAGTCGCGGGTGCGCGGAGCGAAGACGAGGTTGGAGGCGCCGGGGCCGCCGTGGATCTCCAGGATCACCGGGTTGCACAGGTCATCGCCGCGGATCGAGATCCACTGGTCGATGCCGCCGATGCGGACGAAGCCGGACTCGTCGATGCCGTTCGGGGTGGTGATGCGCAGCCGCTTGGCGTGGGCGGCGCGTTTGAGTTGCCGGTGGCCCAGCAGTCCGGCGGCGGGCGCGGCGGCGGCGGCAATGATGGTGCCGAGCATCTGTTTGCTCCTTAAACTGTTTATACGTTAAATGGTGAGATTTAAGGTATATACAGTTAGCGGAGGGTGTCAACCGCTCCCCGCACGACAGCTACCGACGCAAGGACCGCCATGGCCAGAACCACCCGCAAGAACAACAAGGCCGACGGCACCAAGGAGAAGGCGCGCGACCTGCGCACGAGCGTCGCGCTGCTGTGGGGCGAGCAGGAGCAGCCCACCCGCGGCCCCAAACCCAGCCTCACCCCCCACCTCATCGCCGAGACCGCGGTGGCCCTCGCCGACGCCGAAGGCCTGGAGGCCGCCTCGATGACCAAGGTCGCCGCCGAGTTCGGCGTCTCGGCGATGGCCCTGTACCGCTACGTGCCCGGGAAGGCCGAACTCGTCGAGCTGATGGTCGAAGCCGTCCTGGCCGAGCGGCCCGACCTGTCTGCCGCGGGCCCCGGCTGGCGGTCCCGGACCACCGAATGGGCCCACCGGCTGTGGGCCGTCTACCAGGCTCATCCATGGCTACTCGTGGCCACCGCGATGCGCCGTCAGGTCATGGGCCCGGCCCAACTCGGCTGGCTGGACGCAGCGCTCGCCGCCCTGAAGCCGACCGGCCTGACGGCCGCCCAGCGTCACCAGGTCTTCCTCTTGATCATCGGGCAGGTGCGCAACCTCAGTCAGCAACAGGCCGACTTCGACGCCGACCACGACCGCGAATGGGGCCGCCTGACCGGCGAGCTACTCGACCGCCACACCGACCGCTTCCCAGCCCTGACCGACGCCATTGCCGAGGGCATGTTCGCCCCGGCGGCAATCGACCCTCTCGACTTCGGCCTTGACCGCGTCCTCGACGGCGTCCAGCTGCTCATCGACCGCACTGAGGGAATTTCATCCTGAAAAACCCGTCATGTCTTGGTGTGCATCCGGGTCATCCATTCTCTTCATGTGCGCCCACATGCCCTCGACCGGGTTGCGCTCCGGGCGCAAGCAGGCAGGTGGAAGATGGTCAGCCACGGTCGTGCGTCGATTAGCCGCCACATGCCGACCGACCCGTCTGGCATTTTTGTCCATTGTCGCCTGTAATTCGAAGATGTTCCTAGCCTGCTCGGGCGCCGACAGCGCTCCCCGGATCAGGGGGTCCACACGCGTGTGGCCGATGCAGCATGAGCAGCTCTCGCTGCCCCAAGCGAGCAGGGCGCGAAACAGCACAGCGACAGGCTGGACTTGTGCTGCACGACTCCCAAGTCGCCCCCAGCAGCACGAAGCCCAGGCCGAGCGGCGCTCTGATCTGGGCTGATGGTGGTGGAGCCTAGGAGATTCGAACTCCTGACATCCTGCTTGCAAACGGGAGCCGGTCACCACTTGGGAGGCTCTTCGCCGTGCTCAGGCGTGTGATACCGGATGGCAGGGAGAGATGATGTGTGGTCCCGTTGCTGTACTTCACTGCTGTACGCAGAGAGATCAGCTAAAGATCCGAAGCAGTTGGGGGCTCCTCGTTCACCTCGCCTGGAGGGCCGGCGGCGATGCGAGCCTCCTCTTGCTCCAGGCGTTTGAAGAGGTCCGGATAGGCATGCTGAAGCAGATCTCGTACTTGCCGCTCCAACTCGGGAACATTGACCGTGGCGGCGCTGTGCACAATCTTCCAGTCGACGCTGAAGTATCGGTGGACCACGTTGTTGCGCAGCCCTCTGATCAGCTTCCACGGAATCTCAGGGGTGGAAGCTCGGGTCTCCTCCGAGATTCCTCCGACGGCCTCGCCGATGATGGACAGTTGCCATATGACCGCATCGCGGCGCATCGAGTCATCAGCCCATGCCTCGGGTGAGACACCTTCGAGGTAGGAGGCGATCTTCCTGGCGGCTTCCACGATGTCCACCAGATACAGGCCCTCACGCTGCATACAACACCTGGGCATCCTTGAGGACCTGATCGCGGATGACCCAGTGGAGACCTTCCTTGGAAACCACATCGACCTTGCGTCCGAGCAGGTCTTCCAGCTCCTCCTGGAAACCGAAGAACTCAATCCCGATGTTGTTGCCTGGCTTTAACACATAGAGGAGATCGATGTCGCTCTCAGCGTCATCCTCGCCACGGGCAACTGAGCCGAAAACGTCCAACTCGGCAATGCCGTACTTCTCGCACAGCCCGGCCAACTGCGTGTAGACGGATGTGAAATCAACGCTCATGAAACCTCCAGGCTTCTATGCTGTCACCTCGATCGCGTCGCCGTACGGTTCGGCCTCATCTTGTGGCCCTGGTCTGCTCGGCTTGTCCCGGGTCGATGGTGGTCGGGATGATCAGTCTTCCACCTTAGCCACTTACGGACCTCAACCCCGGCGCGGCGATCATCCCGGGGCCGGACTGCCCCGCCGTAGGCCACTAGGACACAAGCCGATCGGCAGTGGAACGGTTGTCGGCAAGGATTCGAACGACGTCAGGACCCCATGTGTACTCGACGACGGGTAGTTCGAATCCTGCGGGGAAGCGTTCCATGAACTCTTTGGTGGGATGGCCGCCGAGACGCCGGTAGAAGGTGATCGCGGCGGCGTTATCGCGCAACACCTCCAGATGGACCGTCTTGCCAGGGTGTTGCTCGGAGGCCCAGCCAAAAACGTGGTACATGAGTTGGCTGCCGATGCCGGACTGCTTACGCTCCGGCTGGACGTGCAGGTTGTCGAGCAAGATGCGCCCGTCGGTTCCGACGGCGAGATAGGCAAACCCCAGGAGGGCGTTGCCATCGGCGGCAACGAGCAAGCAGCGAGTGTGATCCGGTTCCGAGGCGACGGTGGCGAGCCGGGTGCTCCACATTGCCTTGCGCTCGTCGAGCAGGGGCCCCTTCAAGTAGCTGGCGGGCATGATCCCGGCATAGGCAGTCAGCCAGCTACGGGTGTGGAGCTCTGCGATGTGCTCGGCATCGTCTTTGGTGCCGGATCTGATGTGCATGGCATAGAGGCTGACATAGTCGCTGATAGACCCGTTAATCGCCAGGAGCGCCTTCTTGGGAACCAGGTGTTCAATTGGAGCAGAGCGGCTTGCGTCGATCCGAAGTATCTGTAACGGGCCACATAGCGGTCGGCAGAGGGGGCGACCTAGCGACGGGGTGCCGCTGGAGTCGGTGGGTGACGTTGGAATGGCGGGGCCGCGCTACGGCGATGGCCCCGCGGCGCCCGCGCCGTGACCGGCCCCCAGACATCCCATGCGCTTAGATGTCAAGCTGCGGTCTCAGATGTCTTCTTCGTTTTCTGCCGGGGTTCGCTTCCCGTGCGATGTGCCCAGGCGGTTGCTTCGTTGTATTTGGTGCCTGTTTTCAGGCATCCGTGGAGGATTCCCACCAGCCGGTTGGCGAGTTGGCGCAGAGCCGCGTGATGAGCTACCTCGCGGGCTCGCAGCTCGTCGTAGTAGGCGCGGGCGCCAGGTGAGGCGCTCAATGCGGCGAATGCCTGAGCGCCCAGGGCATCAATGAGCCGGTCGTTGTGCACAAAGCGTGCCAGCACCACTTTCTTCTTGCCCGAAGCCCTGGTGATCGGGCTGGTACCGGCATAGTTCCTGCGGGATTTGGCGTTGTCGTAGCGGTTGGGGTCGTCGCCGAACTCACCCAGCACCCGGGCACCGAGGAGGTGTGCCAGGCCGGGTTGGCTGAGGTAGATCTCAGCGTCCGGGTGCCGGCCAAAATGCGCCTCAACCTGACCTTCCATGACCTTGATCTGCTCGTTCAAGGTAGCCAGGATCGCTGCTTGAGCGCGTACCGAGGCGGCGTATGCGGCGCTGACGACCTCAGACTGGCCCAGATGAGGCGCCTGCAGAGCCACCTGAATCGCCGAGGCCTTGTCGGCCACGTGACGCCGCCGGGCTCGCCGGAGCGCCGCGCTGATCTGCTCAAGGGTCAGTTCGGCCGCCGAAGCCGGATCTGGTGCCATTGCCAGCAACTCCAACGTGTCGGCCCTGGTCAGATCATCGAAGGCGGCCAGAGCCGCGGGGAAGTACTCGCGCAACGCATGGCGTAGCCGCTGCACGTGACGGGTGCGCTCCCAGACCAGCGTCTTATGCGCCCGGGCCACCACCTTGATCACCTCCCCCTGAGGAGTATCACCGGCGATCACCCGATGCTGATGCCGATCGGTTCGCACCATGTCGGCCAGGGTGCGCGCGTCCGCGGCATCGCTCTTGGCCCCCGACACGCTGTGCCGCTCGCGGTAACGTGCCACCGACAACGGATTCACCGCATACACCTGGTAGCCCGCCGCGATCAACGCCTGCACCCACGGACCTCGATCGGTCTCAATGCCGATCACCACCTGATCGGCCGCGGCGCCCTCGGTCACATGTCGGCCGATCAGCTCATGCAGTTTCGCGATCCCGGCAACGCCCTCCTCCATCCGCGCCTTGCCCAGCCGTCGTCCCGTCTCATCTTGCAGCTCGATGTCATGGTGTTCCTCGGCCCAGTCATCTCCAACGAACAGCACCTCAGTTCCTCCCAGCCATTGACGGCAACCTCGTTCAGCAGCTCGCGGGAGAACTATCAGCAACCTAATGATCTAGTGCTCAAGGCCGACTGCCTGGCACGACATCCCATCAGCGATCAACTCTCCCGACCACCGACAGGGGCACGATCTGGGGGTAGAACTCCCCGAAAGGGTTCCGGCCGCACGAGTGCTCACCTGTCGACGGCTACCGTTACCGAGTCTGCCCGAAGCTCGAAGCTGACCCGGTAGCTCTCATTAGGCCGCAGCGCGGTGCGGGGACGCCGGCGTGGGGCGTACGGCGGCGCGGCGCGCCGCCGCTTGACCGACGAGCGGCAGCGGGAGGGACCCGGAAACTTGACGATCTCGCCCGTGGGGCCCTGGCGAAGGGATCGGGCACGCAACGGGCACGGGAGCGGAAGAAGCCCAAATGAAGATCAAAACCTAGGTTACGACAACATGTCTGACCTGGGCTTTTTCGTGTCCGAGAAGGAGTGGAGCCTAGGAGATTCGAACTCCTGACATCCTGCTTGCAAAGCAGGCGCTCTGCCAACTGAGCTAAGGCCCCGAGATCAAGTCGTTGGCCTGGGGCGATGCCCCACACGACCTGCTTCAGTCGTACACCGTAGCAACAGGACCCACCTCTACGCCACTCAAGACCCGCTGCTCGGCGCCCCAGGGCCCGGACCTCGGCCGGACGGACCCTTTTCCCATCCTCTTCGATTGGTTTGCCGCGATTCGATGGCGTGGATGGGTTCGGCATCGCTGATCGCGGATCCCGTCGGTACGGGTATCCCCGTCCCGTCCGGCGCATGGATGTCAGTCTGCACAGAGGTCGGCGATGACGTGGAAACGCTCCCGGGCCACGGGAGTGCGCAGCGGCCCGGGGAGGGCGAACGGGACTTCGGGCAAGGACGCGGGATCGACGGGCTTACCGGAGTCGGACGTCACGCGGCGTCATCCTGACGCCTCATACGCGTCACACCCCGGACGTGACACCGGGGAATGAAGCGGCCTCAGCCGGCGGAGGCGCCCACGGGTGTTTCCACGTGCACACCGCCCAGCAGGAGCGAGGGAAGATCCGCGATGGAGTCCAGGATGTGAGTGGCACCGCCCTTGAGGAGGCGTTCCTTGCTGTGGACTCCGGTCATGATCCCGGCGACCACCGACGCGCCGGAACGGCGTCCGCAGAGCATGTCACTCTCGGAGTCACCGGCCACCGCGACGTGACGGACGTCCTCGATGCCGAGGCGCAGAACCGCGGTGAGAACCATGTCGGGCATGGGGCGGCCTCGGCCCGCGTCTTCCGGGCACAGGGCGAGATCGACCTTGTCGGACCAGCTCAGGGCGCTCAGCACCCGACTGAGCGTGACCCGGCTGAAGCCGGTGATGAGGCAGACCTTGACGCCGCCGCCGCGAAGCTTCTCCAGCGTCTCGACGACGCCGGGCATGGGGACCAGGCCCGCGCGTCCGATGGCGCCCTCGTAGGAGCGCTCGAAAGTCAGATTGGCCGCCTGCGCCTGGGCCTCGTTGTCCGGGAAGATGCCCCGGAACACCTCGATCTTGGGGCAGCCCCGGGACCGGTGCACATGCACCATGGCACGTGCGTACGCACCGGTCCCGGGCACGATGCCCTGCGTGGCGATCGCCTCGGCGAACGCCCGTTCGACCATGGCGATATCACCGATCGTGGTGCCTGCCAGATCCAGACAGGCGAGCCTGATGGGGGCTATTTCCCCATCGTGAGCAAGGACCATAAAAGCACCCAAATCGGTAGCCGCGTTGATCAGTTCTCGCTACCGGTGGCCTCAGTCCACAGGTCAAGCTCGGCGCGGTGAGTCTGCACCCTGCGCCAGACCAGCAGCCCCCCGAGGGCGACGAGCGTCAGAACGAGCAACTTCTTCACGGTGTGACCCCACTTCTCGACGGTCTCACCTGCCGGGGTGAGACAACGCCCGGTTCCAACGGTTCCCTGCAGCCTAGCAAGGGACCGGGCCATGATCCGATCCGCGCGACGAGCCGACATGGCCAATCTCCGCCAACCGGCTGATTGTCATCATCATGCCGTACGGATCGCGCCCAGATGCTCACGACCGCCGCGAGTCCGGCCTCGAAACCGTTCTCGTTCTCAAGATAACCCCAGTATCGGGCCGCTCCGCCCCCGCGGGGGGCGCCGATCGACGAGCGTCAACGGCCACCCGTATCCCGGCGCCGCCGCGACCAGCCCGTTCGTCGCCCCGGGCCGACCACGCGGGACGCCAAATGGGTCAGACCCGGTCGGTATCAGTCATGGAAACGGCTGAGGCGGCTCTCGTCAGGCCCGCCTTCAAGGCCGGGTCAGAGCGTCGCGTCTCGATTCACGATCCCCCCCGAGCCGGCCGATCCCCTCGCCGGGAGGAAGAACGGAGATCCGTCAGCGGCCTTCGACGAGGTCGGCGTAGTCAGGGTGGCGCTCGATCCAGCCCTTCACGAACCAGCAGCTCGGCACGACCTTCGCCCCCTCCGCGCGGGCCGCGTCCAGCGCCGCGCGGACGAGCTCACCGCCCACCCCTTTGCCCTCGAACTCCGGGTCGACCTCGGTGTGGGGGTAGACGATGACGGTGCCGCGGCGGATGAGATCCAGCCGTCCCGCGTGCTTGCCGTCCACCTCCGCCTCGAAGAAATCGCCGCCGGGGGAGAGCGTGACGTCGATCTGCATGGGGCCTCCTTGATCGAGCCGCCGGGCGGCGACACCTCGATCAGCCGATCCCCCGCGGGATTCATTCCCATGGGCCCCGGCGTCCGGGGACGAGCCGCGGGGAGACTCACCGGCAGGGGGCGCGATGTGGGGAAACTCACCGGTGGGGGGACGCGACGTGGGAGAACTCGTCGGCCGGCGCCGAGGTGATCACGGAAGAACCCGCCGGCGCCGAGGTGTGGGAGAAAGCGTGTCGCTTGTCGCTTCCAGATCACTCTTTACGGGAACATGAAGAACATCGGGTGACGTAGCACACGGACGGCGGCCTGTCAGAAGCCGCCGCCGCGTTGGATGATGAGGCCAGGTTCCGATGTCGGCATCGGTACGTCGTGGCGATCATCCGGCAGGGCCACATCGGCCGGGCAGCAGGGTGACTGGGTTCCATGCGCGCCGAGAAGGTGATCGCGGTGGTCGATGGGGTCGGCAACGGTTCGCTACGCATTTTTTTCACCGGGCCGTCGGCCGGTGTGCGCTGTGAGGGGGACATCGACGCCACGACCCGCCCCGTCCTGGTCCGGGCACTGGCCGTGGTCGCGGAGCAGACCAGCGGTGACCTGTACGCCGACCTCGGTGACGTGGGCTTCATCGACGTGGGCGGTCTGCGGGTGCTGATCGAGACGACGTCCGGTCTGGCCGGTGATCGAAGGCTCATCGTCAGTTTCCTGAAGCCGCATACCCTGCGAATCATCGACATGTGCGGCTGGACGGATCTTCTCATGACAGGTGTGAGCAGCGCGTCATCTGGTAGGAGAACGATCGACCACTCCTCAGAGGTAACGTGAAAACCTCCGGACAGGGATTTGGGTGATCGTAAGCTGAGCGTCATCACACCGGCGCCGATCCGCGGCCGCGTGAGCGGACCGAGCGGGACAAGCAGCGCCCGGGGCGGCACGCGGATTCATCGCGGCACGCTCAAGAGTCCTTCGCCTCCTCCCGACATGCTCAGGTGCCCGTCACCCCCTCCCCGCACACGCGACCGCCGCCGTCCCCGCCACGAGCGGCCGGCGTCGAGTCGGCCGACCCCGAAACAGCCGTGATCGGACGGGTGCTCATCGTCTTTGGTCCGGGCCCATCCGATAGCACCTCTGTACCGGCTCCTGCCCTCAACCATTTGTAGAGGTACACCTGTGAGCGCTGCCGTCCTTGTGACCACCGTGTCCGACGTCCCCATGGAAAAGACCACCCCGGGGTGGGAGAACGTGTCCCTCCTGGCCCTGGCCGGCGAACTCGACTACACCAACGCCGAGCGGCTCCAGCATGACCTTCAGGAGGCGATCGGACCGGAGCCTCGCGATCTCGTCCTGGATCTGACCGAGCTGAGCTTCTGCGATTCCACCGGAATCCAGGTCTTCCTCGCCATTCGCAAGATCACTTTGGACCGTGGTGGCAACATCGCCCTGACCGGCCTGCAACCCCGCCTGCAGAAGCTTTTCCACCTGACCGGACTCGCTCCCGTCTTCGGCATCCAGCCCACCGTCACCGACGCCGTCGAGGCTTTCCGCACCCGCCAGTCATCATCGTGAGACCCGCCGGTTCTCACCGTGGACGTCGTGCGTGACCTGACCTCACGGATGACGGACGGCGCCTCACGAATAAGCGCAAGATTTCAGGACCGTTCGTCTCTCTCCCTCCCCGCTCAGCCCCCGAAGCTCACCGCGAACGCCACCGAATGAATATCCGGTGGCCTGGGTCGTCGTAAGTTGGCATCGAGCGGGCAGGTGTCTAGCATCGTGTAACTCGTCAGCAACGCCCTGATTCTGGAGCGAGTCGGCTCGCCCCCCGGTGACGGCCAGACAAGGCGACGTCAAGGGGGGTGTCGTGACCGGCGACCACGGCCAGCAGTGGCCGATCGACGAGGATCTCACCGCTCTGCGCGAGCGTCTCCTCCAACGCGCGACTCAGGCCGGCATCCGGGGCGAACGGCTGGACGATCTGCTTCTCGCCGTCAACGAGGCGGTCATCAACGTCCTGGAACACGGTGGCGGCGCCGGCACGCTGAGCATCTCGCAGGACGAGACCTACCTGACCGTGGATGTCACCGACGCCGCAGGCCATCTGGCCTCCCGGCACATCCCCCGGCAGCGTCCCACGGGCACCGTACGAGGTTTCGGCCTGTGGTTGATGAGCCAGCTGTGCGACGAGTTCACCATCCAGCAGATCGCGGGGAGGTCCCGCGTTCGCCTGCGGATGCTCCTGCACCGCTCCTCGACCGGTGCCGCACCGCACGACTCCGTGCGGGACGGCCCCGATCAGAGCGAGTCATGGGCCCGCTCCGAGGCCCGGTCATCGTCGGCGAACGACGCGGGCGCTCACGCGGACCTCGACCGTCACGGCGGGACGGCCCCTTCACCCCGGCGGCGTCACGAGTGAGGCGACCGCGGCGCACGGGGACTGTGGGGCCGGAGTGTCTCCCGGAGCGGCGGGCGAAGTCCTCCTGATCACCTCGATCGGAGGCCTCCACCCGCGCCCCTCCCGGTGACCCGGGGTCACCCCCGCCCGCCCCTCACGATCGGCCGGTCTCCGGACCGGTCCGTTCACAGCTCCAGGACGAGGCGGGGGGTCCTGCTCCGCGAGACGCAGATCATCATGTAGTCGGCCGCCTCCCGCTCCTCCTCGGTGAGGATCGAGTCACGGTGTTCGGGCACCCCGTCGAGCACGACGGTCTCGCAGGTTCCGCACGTGCCCTCCCCGCAGGAGGACAGGACCTGCACTCCGGCGGCCGTCACCGCGTCCAGGACGGAGGTGCCCGGCGGCACGCTGACGGTGAGCCCGCTCTGTGCGAGCTCCACCTCGAAGGCCGTCTCCGGACCCTCGATCGATGTGGGGGTGAATCGCTCGACGCGCAGCGTTCCCCCTGTGCAACGCTCCTCCACGGCGGCGAGCAGCGGCTCCGGCCCGCAGGAGTAGACCAGCTCGTGCGGCTCCCGGAAGAGATCGTCGAGGTCGAGCAGGCCGGTCTCGTCCTGCGGCCGTACGGTCACCCGGTCGCCGTACCGGGCGAGTTCGCCGAGGAAGGCCATGGACGCGCGGCTCCGTCCGCCGTAGATCAGCCGCCACTCCGTCCCCGCCCGGTCGGCGGCCTCCACCATGGGCAGGAGCGGGGTGATCCCGATGCCCCCGGCGATGAACAGGCAGCGCTGCCCCCCGGTGAACGGGAAGTGGTTGCGAGGACCTCGCGCCGACATCTCCGTTCCCACGTCGAGCCGGTCGTGAACCCACGCGGAACCGCCACGGCCGTCCGGCTCGCGGAGCACCGCCACCCGCCAGACCGTCGTGTCGGCCGGGTCGCCGCACAGCGAGTACTGCCGGACGAGACCGGTGTCGCCGAGCAGCAGATCGATGTGGGCGCCGGGCTGCCAGCGGGGAAGCGGCTCACCGCCGGCCGCTCGCAGGGTCAGGCTCACCACGCCGTCGGCGATCAGGTCCTTGCCCGCCACGACGACCTTCGTCTCGATGTTCAATCGATTCCCGCTTCGATGCTCGCCTCGTGATCGGGATGGGCCAGCAGCCACTGCCAGACCTCCACCGGGCCGTCGGCGCGGTATTCGGCCCCGCAGTGGCAGACCCCGGTCAGGTGGTCGGATCCGGGTGACCAGACGACCTGCAGCAGGGCACTCGTCACGATTCGTCCGTCATCCGCTGGAGCAGCCGCCGCGCCGCGAGCCCGCCGGTGTCGATGTTGATGCTGAGTTCCTGATAGCCCTCGGGCTCGGTGGCGATGACCTTTTCGAGGAGGTTGAGGGCGACCACGTCCTGCATGACCACGGTGCGGTTGCTCTCCGCGAGGTAGGTCGTCACCTCCGGATCGTCGAGGGCGAAGTCCCGGGCGACCATCCAGAAGTCGAAGGTCGTGGTCTCGGTCGACGGGGTGATCCCGTACACGATCTCCGCGTGGAAGGCGGCGCTGTCGTCACCGTCCGGTGCGGGTTCGAGGCCGGCGGGGGCGATGCGGCTGTGCAGGAGGTAGAGGCACGGCGGCTGGTACTCGATGTCCTGCCAGCGGTCGATCCGGCCCTTGATGCCGGTGGAGTTCGCGTAGAAGGGCGGGCATTCGACGTCCTTCATCCGGCGGCTGACCCTGACGACGCCGGCCTCCTCGTCGACCGAGGTCGTGATCGGGGTCTCCGCCACCTCCGGGGTCCCGATGTAGCCGCCGTGCAGGTAGGTCTCGTGCGACAGGTCCATCAGGTTGTCGACGAGCAGCTCGTACCGGGCCTCCAGCGGCTCCATCCCGCGGACGACGACCCAGCCCTCGGCGTCGAGCCACGGGGCGCGAGGAATCGCCGCCGGGTCCGCGTCGCCGTCGCCGATCCACACCCACACCAGGGAGTCCTGTTCGACCACCGGATAGACGGGGACGCGTGCCGTACGCGGAATCCGGGTCTGCGCGGGAACGGCCACGCACCTCCCGTCGGGCTCGTACGTGAAGCCGTGGTAGCCGCACACCAGCCGGTCACCGTCCCGGTGGCCCTCCGAGAGCGGGAAACGGCGGTGCACGCAACGGTCGGCCAGGGCGACGGCGTCCCCGGCCCCGGTCCGGTAGAAGACGATCGGCTCGCCGCAGATCGTACGGGCGAGCAGCTCCTCGCCGACCTCTTCACCGTAGGCGGCGACGTACCACTGGTTGCGGGGGAAAACCATGAGAGCTCCATCCTCGGACGTGGCATGACTTTCGCGCACGCTCCGGAAGGACCGCCATGGCGATTCCGTCTGATGGAAGATCGAATTCAGTCGCCGTTGTGGATCGCCGAATCGGGTGACCGCAGTGCCCGGGGCGCGCCGAGCGCGCGGGAGATGCCTCGGGCACTGGCCCTGACGGCCGGGACCAGCACCCGCCAGTCGAAGCCGTCGGCCGGAACGACGATGGACACGGCCGCCACCGCGGTGTCCGCCGGTCCGAAGACGGGCGCGGCGACCGACAGCGCCTGCAGCTCCACCTGACCGTCGCTGATGGCCACCCCGGTCCTGCGAATCCCCGCCAGCACCCGGCGGAGCTGCCCGCCCGAGCAGAGCGTCTTGGGCGTGAACCGCCTCAGGGGCCCGGCGATCGCGCGTTCTTGCACGTCCGGGTGCGCGTGGGCGAGCAGGGCGAGGCCGACGCCGGTCGCGTGGGCGGGGAACCGAAGGCCGATCTGGGTGAAGACGTGCACCGCGTCCCGGCCCGCGATCCGCTCGACGTAAAGGACTTCGAGCCCGTCCAGCACCGCGAGCTGGACATTCTCATGGGTCGCCTCGTAGAGGTCTTCGAGGAACGGCATCGCGGCCTCCCGCAGGCCCAGGCCGCGAGGCGCCAGCGCCCCGACCTCCCAGAGCCGCAGGCCGACCCGGTAGACGCCTTCGTCGTCCCTCTCCAGCGCGCCCCACCGGGTGAGCTCGCCCAGCAGCCGGTGCGCGGTGGCGGGCGGCAGCCCGGTCTGCCGGCTGATCTCCGCCAGCGACATCGCGGTCCGGCCGGGGGAGAAGGCGCCCAGGATGCTCAGGGCCCGCTCGGTGACGGACGGCCTGCTGGATCCCATCACCGCCTCCGTCTCTGGCCTGCCGGCATCGAACCGTGTCCTGCTTTCCGGGGCCCCTCCACGCCTCGCGGCCCCCTTCGAAAGGTTCGCGCCCCCTTCGAGCCGCGAACATCAAGGAAATCACTCTCGGAACACTCCGGAAGGTCACCCGTCCGGGAGCAGGCCCGCGAACCCGGCGGCCCCACCGCCCGCGAGTCCGACGTCCCCACCGCCCGCGAGTCCCGCATCCCCGCCGCCCGCGAGTCCGACGTCCCCGCCGCCCGCGAGTCCGGTGACGCCGCCGCCCGTGAGCCCGGTAAGGCGCGGAGGCCGTCCCTACCGGACGACGACGGAACGAACCCCCTCGATCGTCAGCCCGCCCCCGTGTTCGAATTCGACGGCGAAGCCCTTCTCGCCCAGTGCGTCGCGCGCGCTCGCGGCGATCCGGTCGATGTCGCCGCGTTCGGCGGGTGTGAGCGGCAGTCCACTCGACACCCGGGCCGCGGCCGCCGCGCCCAGGAGCAGGGCGGCGCGGGCGGGGTCTCCGGTGAGGACCAGCACGCCGGCCAGACCCTCCAGGGCGCCCGTCATCTCCCGGGCGCTGTCGAACCTGGTCGCGAGGTCGACCGCCCGCAGGTGCAGGGCCAGAGCCGCCTCCACATCGCCGCGCCGCTCGGTGACGAGGCCGAGCTCGGTCATGATCATGGGAAGGTGCGGGGGCGGAACCTCCCCGGTGTCCTGCCACGGGGCCTGTTCCAGCAGGTTGCGCAGATGGGTCTCGGCGAGATCGAGCCGGCCGTCCTTGCGCGCGGCGAAGGCGAGTCCCATCTCGGCGAAGATCTGTCCGGGCCGGTGGCTCTGCTCGGTGGCCAGCCTCGACGCCCGCTCGCAGAACCGCCGCGCCCGCTCGTAGTCGCCGCGCTGCAGCGAGATCCAGCCGAGCCAGGCCAGCCGCCCTGCGACCTCCGCCCACAGCCCGAGCTCCTCGGCCATGTGCAGGCCGTCCTGTTGCACCCGGTAAGCCCGTTCGTAGTCACCGGTCATCTCGGCCAGAGCGCCGACCCACCCGCCGGCCTCCAACTGTCCCCAGCGGTCACCGAGCTCGCCGAACAGCTTCGCGCTCTGCTCACTGTCACGTTCGAGCGTGACCAGGTCTCCCCGGATGTGCGCGAGTTTGGCCCGGACGCAGAGGGTCGCGGCCACCCCCCACCGGTCACCGAGAGCGTGGAAGGCCGCCAGCGCCCGGTTCTGCAGGTCCTCTCCCGCTGTCAGATCACCGAGGTCGATTCCGGCGTAGGACAGGAACCACTCGGCCCTGGCCTGCCCTCCCGGGTCGTCGGCCTCCTCGTACAACCGCAGCACCTCCCGGCGGCGGGCCGGCCGGTCGGTGGCGTCGCCCTGCAGGAGCGCGATGCCGACCTGCCAGGCCATGGCTCTGGCCCGGACGGCGGCGGACGCCTCACCGGTGACGGCCAGCGCCGCCTCCAGGGATCGCCGGGCCTCGGTGAGGCGTCCGCGCAGGAACCAGTACCAGGCCATCGCGTTGACGAGCCGCAGCGCGCGGTCGCGGTCTCCGTCGCGCACCATGCTGTCGAGGGCGCCGCGTATGTTGGCGGCCTCGGCGTCGAGGCGCCGCAGCCACTGCCGCTGGCCGGAGCCGTACAGGTGTGGCTCGGCCTTCTCCACGATGCCGGTGTAGTAGTGGTGGTGCCGTCGCCGTACCCGCTCGAACTCACCCGCCTCCTGCATGCGCTCGACGCAGTAGGCCGCCACCGACTCCAGCAGCCGGTACCGGGGGCCCTGGGCGTCGTGCACCACCACGACCAGGGAGCGGTCCACCAGGCGGGCCAGCGTGTCCAGCACCTCCGGGACTCCCACGTCGTCTCCGGCGCAGACGGCCTCCGCGGCCTCCAGGGTGCAGCCGTCCGCGTGGACGGCCAACCGGCGCAGCACGACGCGCTCGGTCCCGGTCAGCAGCTCCCAGCTCCAGTCGATCATCGCCATCAGGGTCTGCTGGCGCGGCGGGGCGCCCCGGTGCCCGGTGGCCAGCAGCCTGAACCGGTCGTCGAGCCGGGTCACCAGCCCGTGGACGCCCAGCGCGCGCACCCTGGTCGCCGCCAGTTCCAGCGCCAGCGGGATCCCGTCCAGCCGTCGGCACAGCACCGCGACCGCCGGAGCGGTGTCCGCGTCGAGGGTGAACGCCTGCGCCGCGGCCGCCGCCCGCGCGACGAACAGCCGTACCGCGCTGGACTGCTCCAGCAGCGTGAGGTCCGTGTCGGCCGCGCGGCCGGGCACCTCCAACGGCGGGACACTCCAGACCACCTCACCGGCCAGGGCGAGCTGTTCCTGGCTGGTCGCCAGGATCCGCAGGCCGGGAACGGCACGCAACAGCAGCTCCGCCAGCTCGGCGACCTGATCGACCACATGCTCGCAGTTGTCCAGCACCAGCAGCAGCTCCCGGGGACGCAGCGCACCGGTGAGCCGCTCCGTCGAGGTCAGCTGCTCTCCCGAGCCCGCGGTGTCCTGGACGTCCAGGACCGCCATGACCATCTCGGCCAGCCGGGACCTCGCCGCCTCCTGACCGGACGGCCGATCGAGCGCGGCCAGTTCGACCAGCCACGCCCCGTCGGCGAAGGTGCCGGCCAGTCGCCTGGCCGTCTCCACCGCCAGCCGCGTCTTGCCCACCCCGCCGGATCCGGTGAGCGTCACCAGCCGGCCCGCCTCCAGCAGGGAACACACCTCGGCGACCGCTTCGTCGCGGCCGATCAGGCCGGTGAGCGGCGCGGGAAGGTTCGTCCGGGGCCGTGCCGCCGGGGCGGCCGGTGCGGGTACGGCGTCCAGGACCGGGTCCTGCCTCAGGATCGCCTGATGGAGTGCCACCAGGCCGGAGCCGGGATCCAGACCCAGTTCCTCGGCCAGCCGATCCCGCAGCTCGCCGTAACCGGCCAGCGCCTCGCTCTGCCGTCCGGCGAGATAGAGGGCACGCATGTGCGCGGCGCGCAGCCGCTCCCTGAGCGGATACCGTGCCACCAGGTCGCCGAGCTCACCGGCCAGGAGACTGTGCTCCCCCAGCTCCAGCCGCGCCTCGGCCTGCTGCTCCAGGGCGAGGAACCGTTGCTCCTCCAGCCGGGTGATCGCCGCTCGGGTGAACTCCTCGTCGGCGAAGTCGGCGAACGCCGCTCCTCGCCACAACGCCAGCGCGTCGGACAGCAGGGTCGCTCTGGCTCGCGGGTCGTCGATTTCCTGAGCCCGCGCGACCAGCGCCGTGAACCGCCAGGCGTCCACCGCCTCGGCGTCCGCCTGAAGGAGATACCCCGGCCGGCGGGACACGACCAGATCCCGGCCACCCCGCTCGGCCTCCTCCAGCGCGCGCCGCAACTGCGAGATCCTGACCTGCAACGCGCCCGTGGGGTTGGCCGGGGACTCCTCACCCCACAGGTCGTCGACCAGGCGGTCGGCCGACACCGGCCGTCCTTCGTGGATGAGCAGGTCTGCCAGCAATGCCCGGACCTTCAGCCCGGGGACCGTGACCGGTTCGCCGTCGGCGGTCCATACCGCGAGCGGCCCCAGCACCCCAAAACGCATGAACGCCACGATAGCCCGGCACAGCCGCCTAGATCGTTCGTTCGTGCCGTCCTCGGCAGCCGGTTCAGGCCCGCCGGATACCGTGTACCGGACGGGTCAGAAGTGGGTGGTGACCCCGAACGCCTCGCGGAGCCGGGCCATGTCATGCCGGTCCCGGTCGGCGGGGTCGTATCCCTGATGGAAGTGGATCTGCTGGGTGACCGACAGGCAGGGCACCCGAACGCCCCCGATCACGCCCGTGACGAAGGCGTCGGCGGGATAGGAGAAGGTGCCGCCTCGCGTGTCGGCGTGCTGGACGGCCGAGCCGTCCGGGCCGAACAGCAGCGGGTGCAGATCCAGCTCGTGCCCACCGGGGTCGGCCATGACGAAGCGGACCGGCCGACCCGGCTGGGCGTCGGGCCGCTCGCCGAACCCGGCCGCCTCCAGCGTTCCGATCAGCAGCGGCTCCTGCTCGACACGGTGCACCAGGTCGAGATCGCGATGCTCGCGGGTCACCTCGCCCACCAGGGCGTCGACGCCCCATCCACCGGCGATCCAGACCTCGCACCCGGCCTGACGCAACAGCGCCAGCACCCTCAGAACCTCATTCGCCTCGAACACGGAGAACACCCTGTCATCCCCGTCCCCGTGGCGTCGATCGATTTCCGGGGGCGCCGGCCGCACGCCGTGGTGAAGGACCGGTTCGGTCCCGCCGGCATAGATCGGCGCCCTGCCCGCGTCCTTGCTTGGTGACACAGCGAGGAGGACATGTGGATCCAGGATGTGAGGCGGACTTCCAGAAGTTCGTCGTCGATCGGTCGGGTGCGCTGTTCCATACCGCGTACTTGATGACCGGTGACCGGCACGCCGCCGAGGACCTGGTGCAGTCGGCACTGGCGCGGACCTCCGCGAAATGGCGCGGCCTTCGCGATCCGGCGGCCGTCGAGGGATACGTCCGCCGCGTCATGTACCACGAGCAGGTGAGCTGGTGGCGGCGCCGTTCCCGGGTCGCCGAGGTGGCCACCGAACGGCTGCCCGACCAGGCCGGAGAAGGGCACGCCGACGTCGCGGACCTTCGCCTGGTGATGCGTACGGCTCTCGCCCAGCTGACACCCCGGCAGCGGACCATGCTCGTGCTGCGCTACTTCGAGGACCTGTCCGAGACCGAGATCGCGCGGATGCTCGGGATCGGGGTGGGGTCGGTCCGCAGTCAGATCTACCGCTCGCTGGAGCGCCTGAGGAAGGTCGCCCCTGAACTGAGCACCGTGAGGGAGTTCAGATGAACATCGAAGACCTGCTGCGCGAGACCCTTTCCGACATGGCCCGTGAGGAGCGGCCACCTCCGCCGGGCCGGTTCCTCCAGGTCGGCGGGGGCCGATCCCGGCGCCGCGGCCTCGCCCTGGCAGCGGCGGCGGCCGTCACCGTGATGGCGGTCGGATCCACCCTCGTCGTCGGAGGGCTGTCCTCTCGGATGACGGTCTCCGAGCCCCCCGTCGGGCAGGGTTCCGGCGAGGTGCCCGTCGAGGTCCTGCGGAACCGTTTGACCGTGAAGGAAGGGCTGCGGCTCACGGATGTCTTCAAGCGACTGTCGAACGTCACCGGCAGGCCGGTGAAGGAGTTCGAGCAGGCCGCCAAGCACGGCGGGGCGCTCGGCCTTCCGGCCTACGCCAAGGGCAGGCTGGAGGGATTCGCCTTTCCCGCGACCTACGAGGTCTCGCCCACGTCGAGCCCGGCCGAGATCCTCGCCGCGATGGTGGCCCGCTTCAACCGAACCGCCGAGGACCTCGACCTGGTGGACGGCGCCAGGCGTGCCGGCCGTACGCCACTGGAGATCTTGACCATCGCCAGCATCGTCCAGGCCGAGTCGGGCACCAATCGTGACATGCCCAAGATCGCGCGGGTCGTCTACAACCGGCTGGACCTCAAGCCCGCGAGGAAGCTGGAGATGGACAGCACGCTCATGTACGGCCTGAACAAGTACGGCATCACCGCCTCGAACAAGGATCTCCGGAGCCGGTCGCCGTACAACACCTACATGCGCCCCGGACTGCCGCCCGGTCCCATCGGCAACCCGGGCGCCGACGCCATCAAGGCCGCGCTGAAGCCGGCCGCCGGCTCCTGGCTGTGGTTCGTGACGACCGACCCGAAGAAGGGCGTCACGAAGTTCGCCGGCTCCGAATCCGAGTTCCTCAAGCTGAAGGAGGAGTGGGAAAGGAACCGCGGAAACCGGTGACGGAGCGGTTCTCTGCTCGCCGCTCGCGCGCGCTCCCTCTCACCGCGCCTCCGCCGGCCCTCCGCCTGACGGATCCACGCCACACGCCCTAACCGAAGGCGTTGTCGCGGGCCAGGTCGAGGGCCGTCAGGACGGCTCCCTGAAGCACCGCGTTGCCCACCACCGTGCTGGCGCGGATCTCGGCGGGAGCGGGGGAGAGCCCGCCCACGCGCTCGGCCACCAGCGCGGCGAGCGCGTCGCCGCCCGCCCGGCCCGTCGTACCGCCGAGGACGACGAGCCCGGGGTCCAGGATCGCGACGAGGGCGAAGGCGCCCTTGGCGATCCGCGCGGCCAGCTCCGCGCGGCCGAGGCCCCGCGCGGCCTCGGCCTCCGTCTGGTCGCAGAACGACGTGCCGTTCACCTCCAGGAGGCCGATCTCGCCCGCGCCGCCCGACACGCCGCGGCGCAGCCGGCCGCCGAGCACGACCGCCGCGCCGACGCCCTCGTCCAGCCAGAGCAGGACGAAGTCCTCGTGCCCCGTCGCCGCGCCCGTGCGGAGCTCGGCGACGGCGGCGAGGTTCACCTCGTTCTCCAGGATCACCGGCACGCCCAGGCTCTGCCGTACCGAGGCGATCAGGCCCGGCCGCCACCCGGGCACGTTCTCCGACACCAGTTCGCCGTGCCGGGGGTCCACCAGGCCGGGCGCGCCGATGACGACCGTGTCGAGCACGCGGCCCGCGGCGGCCTCCCTGACCGCGCCCCCCATGAGGCCCGCGAGGTCCTGCGGCCCGTCCGCTCCGGGGATCTCCCGTACGGCCGAGCCGACCGCCCGCCCGGTGATGTCGGCGATCGTGACCTCGATGGCACTGCGGCGCACGTCCACCCCCGCCACGTGGGCGCGGTTCGCCACGATGCCGTACAGGCGCGCGTTGGGGCCCCGGCGGTCCTCGCCGCTCTCGCCGGTCACCTCGATGAGCCCGCCGTCCCTGAGCCGCTCGATCAGATCGGACACGGTGGGCCTGGACAGCCCGGTCAGCGTGCGGAGCTGGGGAGCGGTCAGCGGCCCGCGCTCAAGCAGCAGGTCCAGGGCGAGCCGATCGTTGATGGCGCGGGCCATGGCCGGGGTCGCGGTCTTCACGTCCCCCATATTAATCAGGGAGCCTGCCTGATATCTCTTTTCATCAGGAAGCCTGCCTGATAGTTTCCGGGCCATGAGTCACCATCGCGCCATAGCCGCCGTGTTCGCCGCGCACGGCGCCGTCGCGGGCAGCCTGGCCACCCGCGTTCCGTGGATCCAGGACCACCTGCACCTCGGCCCCGGCACCCTCGGTCTCGCGCTGCTCTGCCCGTCGATCGGCGCCTTCGTCGGCATGCCGCTGGCCAGTCGCCTGGCCTACCGCTTCGGCGGACGCGCCGCCACCCGGGTCCTGCTCGCGCTGTGGTGCGCCGCCCTCGCCCTGCCCGCCCTCGCCCCTGCTCCCGCCTGGCTGTTCGTCGCGTTCCTGCTGTACGGCACGGCGGCGGGCATGTGCGACGTGGTGATGAACGCCCACGCCGTGGTGCTCGAACGGCATCTGGGACGCTCCATCATCTCCGGGCTGCACGGCCTGTGGTGCGTGGGCAGCCTGGCCGGAGGCGGCATCGGGGCTCTGGCCGCACAGGCGGAGGTCGACGCCAGGCTCCACCTCGGGGCGATCGCGCTCGTGCTGCTCGGTCTGGGCGCCGTAGCCGGGCGCGACCTGATGCCCGACGGCTCGACCGCCGGCGTGCCCGCGCCACGGCGCTTCGCTCTGCCCTCGCGCGCGATCCTGGCCATCGGCCTCGTCGGGTTCTGCGGCACGTTCGCCGAGGGCGCGAGCTCGAACTGGGCCGCCGTCTACCTCACCGAGGTCACCGCCGCCGGCCCGGGAGTGGCCGCCGCCGGCTACATGACCTTCATGCTCTGCATGGCGGGCGCCCGGCTGGCCGGTGACCGGGTCATCGGCCGGTTCGGGCCCGTGACGGTCGTCAGAGCGGGTGGGGCCATGGCGGCCGTGGGCGGCGTCATCGTCGTCACGGCCCGCATGCCCTTGCTCGGCTTCGCCGGATTCGCCCTGCTCGGGCTGGGCATCGCGGTGATCGTCCCTCTGGTGTTCACAGCGGCGGGCAACATCGGGCCGACCCCGGGGGAAGGAGTGGCGGGCATCGCGACGATCACGTACCTGTCGGGGCTGACCGCCCCGGCCGTCACCGGGTGGGTCGCGGGCGGCGTCTCCTATCCCGCCGCGTTCGCGATGATCACCGGTGTGATGGTGCTGCTGACGCTGCTCGCACCGGTCCTGCGCCCGGCTCCGGCGGCGGCCCCGCGCACGGCGTCCCTCGCCCTCACGTCCGCCAGACGTCCAGGCACCGAGTCATGAACCGGAAGGGGACGGCCTGCCCCCTGGTCTGGTCGACGGTGCCGACCAGGTGCAGGTCGAGCTCCGGACAGTGGAAGAGCCACGTCCCGGTGACTCCCGAGTGGCCGATGAGCGTGACGGGGCGGCGTCCCGATGACATGAGCCGACCGACCGTGAAGAACATGGTGCCCAGCCCGTATCGGAGGACGGGAATGTTGCGCAGCCGGTTGCGCCGCTCGGTGAGCGACTCCAGCGAGCGGGCGTCACCGAAGAGCTCGCCGTCGAGCAGCGCCCGCTGAAAGACGAGGAGATCGCCGGTGGTGCTGAACAGGTCGTTGGAGGACTCGATCATCGAGGTCAGTTCCACGCGGCGCCGTTTCGCGTAGAGCGGTGAGGGCGCCGCGGTCGCCGGATCCGGCGGGCGATGTCCTGGGAGCCAGGTGTGCGTGAGGCCGAGCGGACCGAGGATCCGTTCGGTCAGCAGATCGGCGAACGACCGATCGGTCACCGTCTCCACGATGCGGATGAGCAACTGGAAGCCGGTGTCGGAGTAGCGGGCCTTCTGCCGGGCGGAGGTGAGGTCCTGCGGCTCGAAGTGCGGGCGTTGCTGCTCGCGCGTGATCCGCATCGCGTCCTCGAAGGACCAGGCCAGCTCATGCCCGGCGGCGAGGCGCTCATACAGGCTGGGGCCTTCACGACGCTTCTCAAAGTAATCAGGCAACCCGGACGTATGACTCGCGAGGTGGCGCACCGTGATCGCGGACGTCCGGTCGATCCCCCCGAGGACATGGAGCCCGGCGATCGTCTCCGCCGGCAGGTAGGCGCCGATCGGCGCGGCCAGTTCGAGCTCGCCGCGCTCGTGCGCCTGCAGCACCAGCGTGATGATGAAACGCTTGGTGACGCTCGCGATGAAGAACGGGGTGTCGGGACGCGGTTGGTGATCGTCGGAACCGGCGGGGCCGGAGGCGGCGGACCAGCGCCGTTTCCCGTCACCGCTCGCGACGGCGAGGTTGGCGTGGTGTACGTCGCGTCGCGCGACGAGGTTCTCCAGCAGGCCCGTCAGCCGCACGTCGACGTCGTCGGGAACGTGATTGTCATGGGCGAGGGTGGTGGCGAGCCGCGATGTCTCGTGAATGTTCCCTGTCTCCGTTCTCTCGGCGTGACCCGTCGGCACCACGCCCTCCATCGGCCGGGGCGGCCGACCGGCATTCACGACCATGGGCATCGACCCGTGGTCGAGGCGGGCGCGTTGCCCTGAGACGCCATGGGTTCTCCGCGTCAACGGAGGGCGAGGGTGCCGGTGATCATAGATATGTCTAGTAGACATGTCTATGAGAGTCAATGCCCTAGACTCTGCCGATGGCCCATGTGATCCTCGGTCTGCTCCTGATCGCCCCGCAGACCTTCTACGACCTCATCAAAGGATTCGAGGCCGGCGTCGCGCTCTTCTACAGCGCCAGCCCCGGCAGCATCAAACGCGCACTGGACACCCTGCTCACGCGGGGGTTCATCGAGGTCGCCAGCGTCGAAGCCGAAGGCCGGGGGCGGAAGGTGTACCGCCTGACCGACGCCGGCCGTCAGGAGTTCCGCGCGTGGATGAAAGGGGAGTTGACCGGGCCCGACATGGAGACCGCGGCGCTGTCCAGGCTCTACTTCCTCGGCCTGCTGGAGCCGGTCGAACGCGTACCGGTGCTCCGCCGCATCACGGCGCGCATCGAGACCGACCTCGCCACGCTGTCGGCCCTCGACAAGCACCTCCATACCCTGGACATCCCCGAGGAGCACCGCGACCTCGCCACCCACCAGCGCGCGACGCTCGGCTACGGCATCGCCTCGCACCGCTTCGCGCTCGACTGGTTCCGCGACCACATCGACCGGCACGAGACGCCGAACCCCTGACACCGCACAGAAGCGGCCTCACGGTCCGGTGACCTCTTCACCCGCTTGGTCGCCCTGCTCGCACGATGACGGCTTGACCGATTGGAGGGCCGGCATCCCCTGTGGTGGCCGGTGAGGAGATGACGGCGGCGACCGTCCCGCCCCCACGACCCTTTCCCCCGCCCTCTCCATCTCCTCCGCAGCCGGACCGGGGGCTGGGGCAGCGCCCATCGCTGCTCCATCGCCACCGGGACTCCACGATCCGCGAACGCGGGATCGAACCGCCCGAGGGTCACGCGCCGGCCCGCCTCGCGTACCAGGTGATACCGGCTCCGTTCGAGAACGCCCTGTGGTCGGTCGGGGTGAACACGGTGGGACGGAAGCCGCCGTCGACGAGGGCGGCGCCCGCGCCCGCCACCACGGGATAGCTCTTGATGATCATTTCGTCGATCTCGATCAGCAGCGAGCCGGCCAGCCCTCCGCCGCCGCAGAGCCAGACGTCCAGCCCGTCCTCACGCTTGAGGTCCCGGACAAGCGCGGCGGGGTCGCGCACCAGTTCCACCGCCGGGTCGTCGATGCGGTCCAGGGAACTGGAGACGACGTACTGCCGCAGGTGCGCGTACGGACTGCCGATCCCCTGGTCGAGCACGGCCCGGTAGGTGTTCAGCCCCATCAGGACGGTGTCGAAGCGCCTGTTGGGGACGTCCACGAGACCGGCGTGCGGACGGCGTCCAGCTACTTCGCCGGTGCGCGCCGACCTGGGTGAACGGGGCGGCGCGCACCGGTGATCAGGACGAGCGCGGCGATGGCGCCGTAGAGCGGGAGCACGAACCCGAGCCCCTGCGAACCCTCAGGGCAATAGGGGGAGAAGAACGCAACGGTCGACAGTGCGTAGTAAGCGGCTGTCACGAGCGCTCCGCCGGCTCCTGTCCAGGCCAGGAGCCGGCGCCTTCGGGGCGGTGATAGCCATGCGGCCACGGCCAGCGCTGTCAAAGCGGGGGGAAGCAGAGCGGCCATCGCGCCGAAACCCAGGCCGAGCACATCACGACCGGTGTATCCGTCTTCGGTGTTCAGATGGGCGCAGATGTAGATCTCTGTATCCACCGGTGACGAAGCCCAGCCAGGAAGGGTGGACAGAAGGATGGCACTCATCCAGCACAACAGCGCGCGGTGCTTCATCGCCTGCCCCCAGGACCCCGCAACCGCTCAGCCTCCGGGCGGACCTCGGAACGGGGAGGCTCAGTCTTCCAGCCGTAGCTCGTGGCTTCCAGCCTTGGCTCGTGGCCTTCGGACGAGATTCGAAGGCGGAGAGGGGGCACCCCGCCCCGTGACCTGACGAAAGTCATGGTGAGGTCCATCCGATCGTACGGTGTGTGGCCCTCCCGCCGACTTCTAGCGTTCGTCCCATGCGAATGGAGATCTCGGAGGGCCCCCGATGAAGAGGCAGAAGATCGCGGCGATCGCCGCTCTGACCGGTGTGTTGCTCACGACGGGGGTGACGGCGGCGAGTGCCCTGGCGGAAGCGCCGGAGACCGGCGGGCTGAGCGCGACCGCGATCGACCACTACATGCGCGACTACATCGAGCGGACCCGACTGCCCGGCGCCCTGGTCGCGGTCACCAAGGGCGACCAGGTCGTGCACGCCGCGGGTTACGGCCACACGGCCGGCGGCGAGATGATCACGAAGGACACGCCGATGCCGCTCGCCTCGGTCTCCAAGTCGTTCACGGCCCTGGCGGTGCTGCATCTCGCCGACCAGGGAAAGATCAGCCTGGACGCCCCCGTCCGGACGTATCTGCCCGAGTTCACCATGGCCGACCCCCGCGCCGGGAAGATCACCGTGCGGGAGCTGCTCCAGCAGACCTCGGGAATGAGCGACCAGACCTTCCCCGAGCTGACGCTCCCCGCGCCGGACACCCTCAAGGACGCCGTCGCGATGCTGCGGACCGCCCCGCTCGCCGTCGACCCGGGCACCAAGGAGATTTACCACAACCCCAACTACACCGTCGCGGCGCGGCTGGTCGAGGCGGTGGCCCGGGTGCCGTTCGCCGACTACATGGCCACCACCGTCTTCGATCCACTCGGCATGACGTCCACCAGGACGGTGAACACCACCACGGACCTCCCCGGCGCGGGCGAGGGGTACATCCGCGCCTACGGCCAGGTCATCAAGCGCTCCCATCCGAAGTGGTTCATCAATGGCGGCTACGGCGTCGTCAGCACCGCCGACGACATGGCCAAGTGGCTGATCACGCAGAACGGCGCCGGCCACGTCTTCCCCGAGGAGAGCATCAAGACCACCCAGACCGCGTCCGGCGTGGGCGGCAGCAACTACGGCATGGGATGGGACACCGGGAAGACCGCCGGGGGAGCGCCCCAGCTCCAGCACACCGGCTGGCTGCTCACCCACAACTCCGCGCAGACCCTCCTGCCCGCAAGCGGATACGGTATCGCCGTCGTCACCAACACCGGGATGATCTCCGGTGACGACGCGGTCATCATCACCGACGGCCTGATCGACATCATCGAGGGCCGCCCCGACGCGGGCACCGTACCCTTCACCACGACCGCGGACCCCTGGCTGGGCGGCCTGACGCTGCTCAACCTCGGACTCGGCTTCCTGGGGGTCTACCGTTCCCGCGGCTGGGCCCGCCGCCGTGCGGGCCGCCCCGTGTGGCGCCTGATCGTACGGCTGGTCCCCTACGCGCTGCCGATCGCGTTCTTCGCCGGCCTCGCCGATCTGATCGGCTTTGTGATGAACCGGGTGGGCACGCTGGACCAGATCACCTACGTCTGGCTCGCGCTGTACATCTGGGCCGGCACCGGTGCGCTGGCCGCCACCGCCGTCGTCGTCTCCCGTCTCGTCCACACCGTCCTCGCCCGCCGCTCGGGCACCCCCGCCCCGCTTCCGGGCGGACCGGCGTCAACGCCGGCCGGTCCCTCTCCCGTGGGTAGCGTGCCTGCATGACCGGGCGGTACCGTCCGCCCTCCGGCCTGCCGTTGAGGCTTCCGGAAAGGTGACCGCTTTGTCAGAGGCGCCCGCCATAATGGCTCAGATGGCGACACAGCAGCGGCTCTCGGACGGTTTACCTCATCCGATGTAAGGCGCCGACGCCCCTCGGAGAAAGTGATCGATTCGGAGATGCTGCGTGTCGTGCATCGGCAGTGTCTTGATCTCCTCTCGGTCGACCCAGCGGACGCCGATCGACCCCGGCTCCCATTCATGAGCACCTTGCTCGGCGGCATGGTCATCCACCTGGTCACGGACCGCTCCAAGGCCTCACGACGGCTTAGCGATCTCAGGGCGCTGTCAGGGGAAGTTTCAGGGACGCCCCGGACGCCGCCCCGCCCGCCTTCCAGGAGACTTTGCGTCATGAGTATGAGGAGCTTAGGTGTGGTCGCGGGCGCGGTGGCGCTCGTGGCGCTCTTGACGGGGTGTGGCCTCGCCGGCCCCTCCGAGGAGGACACGGCGTCCTACGACGTCACGGACAAAGTGAACGCGATCCAGATCGAGGCCGACTCGGGCGGAATCGAGGTGACCGAGTCCGACCGGCAGGACATCCACGTGATCGAGCGCCTCAGCTGGCGCAAGAACAAGCCCGTCGCCAGCCATGAGACGCAGGGCGACACCCTGGTGCTTAAATTCACCTGCCCCGGCAGCTGGATCGGCGGCACGAACTGCGAAGTCGGCTATCAGGTCGAGATCCCCCGAGGACTGAGCGTCAAGGCCACCAGCGACTCCGGGGAGGTGACGCTGCGGGATCTGTCCGGCGACGTGGACGTGACCAGCGACTCAGGCATGATCGACGCCGGCGGGCTGGCGGGCAAACAGGTCGTCTCGAAGACCGACTCGGGCGCCATCACTCTCGCCTTCACCGCTCAGCCCGACAAGGTCAAGACGTCGACGGACTCCGGCAGGACCGAGGTGCGCGTGCCGGAAGGGCCCTACAACATCGCCGCCACTACGGATTCAGGCACCAAGGAGATCGACGCGACGCACGACGCCTCGGCTCCACGCTCGATCACCCTGTCCAGCGATTCCGGTGCGATCGAGGTCCTCGGATCCTGAATCCGCGCGGAGAAACGCCAGAGGGGCCGCGCCGTTGAACCGGCGTGACCTCTCTGAGCTGGCAAGGACGGGAGATTTGAAATCTTGAGGGGATTACCCCTTTACGGCTTCCAAACGGGAGCGTTAGTCCCCCGGAAGATCAAAAGGCCACTTCCCTTGGTGGGAAATGGCCTCTGAGCTGGGTGGGGCTACCAGGACTTGAACCTGGGACCTCTTCCTTATCAGGGAAGCGCTCTAACCGTCTGAGCTATAGCCCCTCATTACACACAATGAACGGTGCCGCACCCGCTTCGCGAGGGCGAATCCGTTCACTCGAACAGGGAAAAGCTTACCCTGTCCTGGCGCCTGTTCGCGCCATGTCCCCGGCCCTCAAAACCGGGGACATGGCGGCAGGTCGCCTATTCGGCCTCGCTGAACGTGACCTCCACGCCGCCGACCAAATCGGAGGCGATGTTGTAGATCACAGCGCCGAGGGTCGACATGGCGGTGATCAGCACCACGTTCACCGCGCCGATCAGGGCGGTGTAGCCAAGGATGCGGACCGGCTCGAACCAGGAGGCGATGTCCACGTCGCTGGTGGACTTGCCGTCGGCCGTCGTCAGCTGGTTCACCGTCTGGATGATGTTCTCAAACACCCCAAGCCCGGACAGGACCATGTAAAGAACCGCGACCGCGATGAACAGCACCACAAAACAGACCAGAGACACCACGAAGCTGAACTTCATGGCGGACCACGGCTCGACACGGCGCAGCACCAGGTGCGCCTTGCGCGGTGGCCGGGGAGTTGTGTCCGAGGCCTTCTTGTCCGCCCCCTCCGAGGAGGACGCCGAAGAAGACAGCCCTCCCGGCGACCAGGGAGTACGGTTCGGCTCTGCCGGGCGGATCCGAACCGTGGAATCGCCCTTTTGCTTGTCGTCCTCGATCGCCGTCACGCGCTGCCTGCCCTTGGGCTCGTCGGTTACCGAATCATCGGTCCCCGGCTTGGGCGCTTGACCGTCGGCCGGTGACTCGACCACCTCGACGATGTTCGTTTCAGCGGTCTTGTCCATCTTCTCCGTCACCTGGTCGCGTGTCGATGACGAGGCCGGACGTGGACCCGGATTGGACTGAGCATTCACGGGCTATTCCCCTTCCCCGTTTTCCTCAGTTTCCAAAGTCTCTGCATTGCGGGCGAGAGCCACGACGCTGTCACCCTCCGCGAGATTCATCAGACGCACCCCCATGGTCTGGCGGCCCGACTGCTTGATCTCTCCTGCGCTGGTCCGGATAACCCCGCCGACCGACGTGATCGCGAAAACCTCGTCTTCGGGCCTGACCATGGCCGCGCCAACCAGCTTGCCACGCGCACTGACGATCTTGGCAGTCAGGACGCCCTTTCCGCCTCTTCCCTGCAAAGGATATTGCTCAGCGGGGGTGCGTTTGGCGTATCCGCCCTCGGTCGCGATCAGCACATGGTCGCCGTCGGCCATCCGGTTCATCGCCAGCAGCTCGTCGCCGTCGAGGAATCGCATGCCGATCACACCGCTGGTCGCCCGGCCCATCGGCCGAAGGGCCTCGTCGGAGGCGGTGAAGCGGATGGACTGGGCTCCGCGGGAGACCAGGAGGAGGTCGTCCTCCTCCGATATCAGCCTGGCGGCGATCACCTCGTCATCTTCGCGCAAGTTGATGGCGATGAGGCCACCCGTGCGCGGCGAGTCGTATTCGGAAAGGCGGGTTTTCTTCACCAGACCGCTACGGGTGGCCAGCACGAGGTACGGGGCGACGTCGTAGTCACGGAGGTCCAGGACCTCCATCACGACCTCGTCCGGCTGCATGGCCAGCAGGTTCGCCAGGTGCTGACCGCGGGCGTCGCGGCCGGAGTCGGGCAGCTCGTAGGCCTTGACCCGGTAGACCCGGCCCTTGTTCGTGAAGAACAGCAGCCAGTGGTGGGTCGTCGTGACGAAGAAGTGGTCGACGATGTCGTCCTGGCGCAGCTGCGCGCCGCGCACCCCCTTGCCGCCGCGCTTCTGCGCCCGGTAGAGGTCGGTGTTGGTGCGCTTGGCGTAGCCGCCACGGGTGATCGTGACGACCATGTCCTCCTCGGCGAGGAGGTCTTCGATCGACATGTCGCCCTCGTAGGCGATGATCTCCGTCTGGCGGTCGTCGCCGTACTTCGCCGCGACCTCGGAGAGCTCGTCGAAGACGATCGTCCGCTGCCGCTCGGGCGAGGCCAGGATGTCCTGGTAGTCGGTGATGTGCGCCATCAACGCGTCGTACTCGTCGGTGATCTGCTGGCGCTCCAGAGCGGCCAGCTTGCGCAGCTGCATGTCGAGGATGGCCTGTGCCTGGATCTCGTCGATCTCCAGCAGCGTCATCAGGCCGCCCTGGGCCGCGGACGCCGACGCCGACCGCCGGATCAGGGCGATGACCTCGTCCATCCGGTCGAGGGCCCGCAGCAGGGCACGCAGGATGTGCGCCCGCTCCTCGGCCTTGCGCAGCAGGTAGCGCGTCCGGCGGACCACGACCTCGATCTGGTGCGAGACGTAGTGGCGGACGAACTGGTCGAGCCGGAGCGTCCGCGGGACGCCGTCGACCAGGGCCAGCATGTTGGCGCCGAAGGTGGTCTGCAGCTGGGTGTGCTTGTAGAGGTTGTTCAGCACGACCTTGGCGACCGCGTCGCGCTTGAGCACGATCACCAGGCGCTGGCCGACCCGGGAGGAGCTCTCGTCGCGGACGTCGGCGATGCCGGTGATCCGGCCGTCCTTCACCGACTCGGCGATCGTCAGCGCGAGGTTGTCCGGGTTGACCTGGTAGGGCAGCTTGGTGGCGACCAGGCACTGGCGGCCCTTGGCGTCCTCCTCGACCTCCACGATCGCCCGCATGGTGATCGAACCGCGGCCGGTCCGGTAGGCGTCGTCGATGCCGCGGCGGCCGACGATCAGCGCGCCGGTGGGGAAGTCGGGGCCCTTGACCCTGGCGATCAGCGCTTCGAGGAGTTCCTCGTCGGTGGCGTCGGGGTTCTGCAGGCACCACTTGACGCCTTCGGACACCTCCCGCAGGTTGTGCGGCGGGATGCTGGTCGCCATGCCGACCGCGATGCCGGCGGACCCGTTGACCAGCAGGTTCGGGAACCGCGCCGGGAGGACCACGGGCTCCTGGGAGCGCCCGTCGTAGTTGGGGATGAGATCGACGGTGTCCTTGTCGATGTCGCGCAGCATCTCCATGGCGATCGGCGCGAGCTTGCACTCGGTGTAGCGCATCGCCGCCGGCGGGTCGTTGCCCGGCGAGCCGAAGTTGCCCTGCCCGTCGATCAGCGGGTAGCGCAGCGCCCAGGGCTGGGCCATTCGCACGACGGTGCCGTAGATGGACGAGTCACCGTGCGGGTGGTAGGAGCCCATGACGTCGCCGACGACGCGGGAGCACTTGAAATAACCGCGGTCGGGCCGGTAGCCGCCGTCGTACATGGCGTACAGGACCCGGCGGTGGACCGGCTTGAAACCGTCCCGGACGTCCGGCAGAGCACGCGAGACGATGACCGACATCGCGTAGTCCATGTAGCTGCGCTGCATCTCGGACTGGATGTCCACCGGTTCGACACGATCGACCGGAGGTCCAGGCGGAGTGTTCACTTCCGTCACAGGTCAAAATCCTTTTCTGGTACGGCTACCGCTACACGTCGAGGAATCGGACGTCTCGCGCGTTCCTGATGATGAAGGAACGGCGGGCTTCGACGTCCTCACCCATGAGCACGCTGAACAGCTCGTCGGCCTGAGCGGCGTCATCGAGGGTGACCTGCAGGAGCAAGCGGGTGTCGGGGTTCATGGTGGTCTCCCAGAGCTGGGAGGCGTTCATCTCGCCCAGACCCTTGAAGCGCTGCACGTTGTCGCGGGGCCGGGGGTCGGGCTTGCCCGCCGCGATACCGGCCTGGATGACCGCGTCGCGCTCCCGGTCGGAGTAGGCGTAGGAGGCGTCGTCGCCCCTCCGGTCCCACTTGATCTTGTAGAGCGGCGGCTGCGAGAGGTAGACGTGCCCGGCCTCGATCAGCGGCCTCATGAAGCGGAACAGCAGGGTCAGCAGCAGGGTCGTGATGTGCTGGCCGTCGACGTCGGCGTCGGCCATCAGGATGAGCTTGTGATACCGCAGCTTGGCGATGTCGAACTCGTCGTGCACACCGGTGCCCATGGCGGTGATCAGCGCCTGGACCTCGTTGTTCTGCAGGACCCTGTCGATCCGTGCCTTCTCGACGTTGAGGATCTTGCCGCGAATCGGGAGGATCGCCTGGAACTTGGAGTCGCGACCGCCCTTGGCCGAGCCGCCCGCCGAGTCACCCTCGACGATGTAGAGCTCGCACTTCTCCGGGTCGCTCCACTGGCAGTCGGCCAGCTTGCCGGGCAGGCCCGACCCCGACTCCAGCAGCGACTTGCGCCGGGTCAGGTCACGGGCCTGGCGGGCCGCGAGGCGGGCGCGTGAGGCCTGCAGGGACTTGGTGATGATGTCCTTGGCCTCGCCGGGGTTGCGCTCGAACCAGTCGCGCAGGTGGTCGTTGCAGGCTTTCTGCACGAACGACTTGGCCTCGGTGTTGCCCAGTTTGGTCTTGGTCTGGCCCTCGAACTGCGGGTCGGCCAGCTTCACCGAGATGATCGCGGTCAGGCCCTCGCGGATGTCCTCACCGGCGAGGTTGTCGTCCTTGCCCTCCTTGAGGAACTTCTGCTCGCGCGCGTAGCGGTTGACGATCGACGTCAGCGCCGCGCGGAAGCCCTCCTCGTGGGTGCCGCCCTCCGCGGTGTTGATCGTGTTGGCGAAGGTGTAGACCGACTCGCTGTAGGAGTTGTTCCACTGCATGGCGATCTCGACCGCGATACCCTCGCCGCTCTCCTCGAAGTCGATCACCGAGAGGTGAGCGGGCTCCTTCTTGGCGTTGAGGTGCTTGACGAAGTCGGAGAGACCGCCCTCGTAGTGGTAGGTGAGCTCTTGGGGCTCGCCGTTGACGAAGTCGGGCCGCTCGTCCTTGATGGAGATCGTCAGGCCCTTGTTGAGGAAGGCCATCTCCTGGAAGCGGCGCGTGAGCGTCTCGAAGTGCCACGTCGTGGTCTCGAAGATGGTCTCGTCGGCCCAGAAGGTGATGGAGGTGCCGGTCTCGTCGGTCTTCTCCCCCTTGGCCAGGGGGGCGACCGGCCGGGTGTCGGCATATTTCTGCCGCCAGTAGTGACCCTCGGTGCGGATCTCCACGTCGAGTCTCTTGGACAGGGCGTTGACCACCGAGACGCCGACGCCGTGCAGACCGCCGGAGACCGCGTAGGACTTGTCGTCGAATTTTCCGCCCGCGTGCAGCACGGTCAGGACGACCTCGACCGCCGGCCGGTTCTCGCCGGGGACATTGCCCACGGGGATGCCGCGGCCGTTGTCCACAACCCGCACACCGTTGTCTGCGAGCAGCGTGATCTCGATCCTGTCGGCGTGCCCCGCCAGGGCTTCGTCGACGGCATTGTCCACCACCTCGTAGACGAGGTGGTGGAGACCACGTTCCCCGGTCGAGCCGATGTACATGCCTGGGCGCTTACGAACCGCCTCAAGCCCTTCGAGGACGGTGATTGAGCTAGCGTCGTAGGACAAGTGCGAAATCCTCCTGCCGCGGACACGCGGCGCGGAACGCATAGCCCCGCCGTGCCCGTCACCGTCATGAATGCCCCGATGCGCTCACCCGGGAGTATCGGCGCACAGGCCGGGGTGACACGCAAACGGACGTGTCCGGAATTCAATTTCATTCTAGCGGCTCAGAACACATCGTGTGGCATTGACGGCCTCTAGAAGCCTCTGTCGCGCGACGATCATCCTCTCAAACATCCCCCTACGGGGATGGGGGTCGCCACGCCAGAGGGGCCACTGATCCGTTTCTGCGTGATCGATCAGCCGTACGTGTCGCCTGGGCCGCGGCTTCCTGTGACCCTCAGACCGCCGCTGGGCCGCGGGCCGTTCTGGGGTCCGCGCACCTTCACCCGCTGTACGGTTCCGTCCCCAAGCTCCTCGTTCAGCCGTCTGACCAGCGTCCTGGCCAGCAGTCGCACCTGGGTGGCCCAGGCCGTGGAGTCGGCGACCACGAGGACCTCCCCGTCGGCGAAGGTCTCCGGCGTGGTGTGGGCCGCCATGTCGGGCCCGACGATCTCGTGCCATCGGCCGAACACCCCGCCCACCGCGGCCGGCTGCTCCCACCCCCGGTCGGCCAGAAGCTCCGCGATGGCCCGACCGAAAAGCTGGGGATCACCGGAGTCCCTGCGCGGTCCGTACGCCTTGCGCCGCGGCTCGCTGCGGGGCAGCTGGCCCCGCCTGGCCGCGTCCGATTTCGCCTGGGCCAGTTTCTCCCTGGCCATCGCCGCGCCCTTGGCCGCCGCGCTCCTGGCCGAACCCGAACCCGAGCCCGAGCCCGAACCGGAACCCGGGTCCGGCCCCTGCTCCGGGCCCCCGGCCGACCCCCGTTCGGAACCCTTGACCAACTCCAGTCTCGGGGCCTGGGCCGATCCGGGCTCCGAGCCCCGTTCGGAGCCCCTGACCGGGTCGGGTCCGGAGATTCCTGTCGATCCGGGCGCCGGGCTCCTGACCAGTCTGAGCTCGGGCGGTGTCCTATCGGACACGGGCCACACCACCTTCCGCCACGTCGAACCGGGCTCCGGCCAGTTCGGCCGGCACATCGTCGGGGACCGCGGCGGTGATCAGCACCTGCTCGGCGGGGGCGACCATCTCGGCCAGGCGGCGGCGGCGCCGGTTGTCCAGCTCGGCGAAGACGTCGTCGAGGATCAGCACCGGATCACCGCCGTCGGCCTTCAGGAGGTCGTAGGCGGCCAGTCTGAGCGCCAGAGCGAACGACCACGACTCGCCGTGGCTGGCGTAGCCGCGCGCGGGCAGCTCTCCCAGGCCGAGGAACAGATCGTCGCGGTGCGGGCCGACCAGGGTGACGCCGCGTTCGAGCTCGGAACTCCGGACCTCCAGCAGGGCGGCCCGCAACCGTTCTTCGAGAGCGGCGCGGTCGACGCCCCCGGTTTCCAGGACGCCTGCGGCGTCCGCGGGGTCCGTCCCCGGGCCTGTGGACAACGTGCCGCGATACTCCAGCCCCGCGGGGGCGGAGTCGGGCGCGAGGGACGCGTAGGAGGCCGCGACCAGCGGTCGCAACACCTCCACCAGCTCCAGCCTGGCCGCGAGCAGCTCCGCGCCGTGCCTGGCCAGGTGGGCGTCCCACACCTCAAGGGTGCTCAACGGATCTCCGGCCCCGGCCGCGGCGAACGCCGCCTCGCTTTCGGCCCTTCGCCCGCTCCGGCTTCCCCTTCGCGCCTGCGCGGCCGTACGCAGCAGGGCTCCGCGCTGCTTGAGCACCCGGTCGTAGTCGGCGCGGACCCCCGCGAACCGGGGAGTCCTGGCCACCAGGAGGTCGTCCAGGAACCGGCGCCGCTCCGAAGGGTCGCCCTTGACCATCGACAGGTCCTCGGGGGCGAACAGGACCGTGCGCAGCAGACCGATGACGTCGCGAGGGCGGGCCACGGGCGAGCGGTTGAGCCTGGCCCGGTTGGCCTTCCCCGGGTTGAGCTCCAGCTCGATCAGCGCCCGCCGGTCCTCGCGTATCACGACCGACCGGATGATCGCCCGCACCGCCCCCTGCCGCACCAGCGGCCCGTCGTTGGCGACCCGGTGGCTGGACTGCGTCGCCACGTAGCCCAGTGCCTCGACCAGGTTGGTCTTGCCCTGCCCGTTGGGTCCGACGAAGGCGGTGACTCCCGGCTCCAGAGCGAGGTCGACGGACTCGTAGGAGCGGAAATCGGTCAGGGAGAGGCTGGCGACATGCACCTCAGGAAGATTAGTCGGCCACGCCCGTCACTGGGGCCTCGCCACGTTTGTACGGCTTGCCCCTGTGGAAAAGGTATGGCGCAAGCCGTACGAACGCGGGGTTACTTCTGTGCCTCCACGGGCGGGACGACATCGGCGCCGGGGGAGTCGGCGCCCTTGGCGACCGAGCCCTCCTTGGAGGTGACGGCGTGCCCGCCGAACTGGTTGCGCAGGGCCGCGACGACCTTCATGGCCGGCGAGTCGTCCTGGCGGGAGGCGAACCTGGCGTACAGCGCGGCGGTGATGACCGGCAGCGGAACCGCGTGATCCACCGCCGCCTGCACCGTCCAGCGGCCCTCTCCCGAGTCCTGGGCGTACCCTTCGAGCTCTTCCAGGGCCGGGTCCTCGTCGAGCGCGCGGACCAGCAGGTCGAGCAGCCAGGAGCGGATGACCGTGCCGGTCCGCCAGCTCTTGAAGGCGCCGGGCACGTCGGTCACGACGTCGGAGGCCTCAAGCAGCTCCCAGCCCTCGGCGAAGGCCTGCATCATGCCGTACTCGATGCCGTTGTGGACCATCTTGGCGAAGTGGCCGGCGCCGATCTCGCCGGCGTGGACGAACCCATCCTTCTCGGGCTTGAGGGTGTCGAAGACCGGCATCAGCCGCTCGACGTTCTCCGTGGAGCCGCCGACCATCAGGGCGTAGCCGTTCTCCAGACCCCAGACGCCCCCGCTCACGCCGCAGTCGACGAAGCCGATCTGCTTGGCCCCGAGCGCGGCGCCGTGCTTCTGGTCGTCCACGTAGTGCGAGTTGCCGCCGTCGACGAGGATGTCGCCGGGCGACATCAGATTGCCGAGCTCCTCGATCGTCGCGTGGGTCGGCGGTCCCGAGGGGACCATGACCCACACCGCGCGCGGCTCCTGAAGCCGCTCCATGAGCTCCTTCAGGCTTGAGACGTCGCTGACCGCGGGATCGCGGTCGTAGCCGACGACGTCGTGGCCGCCGCGGCGCAGGCGCTCGGCCATCTTGCCGCCCATCTTGCCCAGCCCAACCATGCCGATCTGCATACGAGCACCCCCTTCAGGGTTCCATCATCCACCTACCACCAGGCGTGCCCGCGCGAGCCGTACCAGGTCGGCGTTTCCACCGACCGGCTCACCCACAGGGCCGTGGAGGACATCCTCCAGACCGATGCGCGTGGCCAGACCCGACTGCCCCGCCTCGTCCACAAGTATCCAAGCCGGGGCTCCCTCTCCGTGGAGAAGCCTGGGCCCGGGAACCCCCAGGCGGTCGAGGCGGCCGAGCACGGCGTGTGCCCGGGACACGGACGTGTCCGCGGGGCCGCCGATGATCTCGACGAGCACCCTCAGGCACTCCAGCCCGGTCGCGGCGAGCGCGTCGGCGTCGTCCACAGACCAGACCCCGGCCTCCACACCCACTCCGAGCCGTCGGAGATCCTGCCATACGCCGGAGAAGCCTTGCTCAGAGAGGTTCACCGACGCGAAATCCGGCCGGTCCTCCGGCGGGAGCGCGGCCCAGCCCCGTACGGCCTCACGCCGCGCCCCGGGGTCCCAACCGGATATCCACAGGCCCGTGCTGACCCCGACGGGAAGCCCCGGGCACGCCTGCCGCACCGCGCGGACGGCCGCACCGACGTGAACGGCGCTGAGAGACTCCCTGCCCGCCGCGTCACGCGGATGCATGTGCACGGCGTCGGCACCCGCCTCACGCGTCTCACGGGCCGCTTCAGCGAGCTCCAGGGGCGTCACGGGGAGGGCCGGGTGGTCGCCGGGCGTCCTGCTCCCGTTGAGGCAGGCCTTGATCATGGTCGTTCCCCGGTGCCCTCGTCCCGCCGCCGCGTCCACGCCCGGCTCGCCGCCCTGTGGAGGAAGGTCAGCTGGAGAGGCGGATGGGCATGATCAGGTAACGGTAGTCGGGGACTCCGCCGTCGCCGTCCACAGGCTTGCCGCCGGTGAGGATGGCGGGCTTGGTGGACGTGGTCATCTGCAGGCGCGCCACGTCGGAGTCGATCGCGCCGAGCCCCTCCAGCAGGAACTGGTGGTTGAAGGCGATGTTGATGTCGTCGCCCTCGAAGTCCACAGGAAGCACCTCGACCGCCTGCGCCTCGTCGCCGCTGCCCGCCTCCAGGACGACCTCGTCGCCGCGGAAGGCCAGCCGGACGGGGGTGTTGCGCTCGGCGACCAGGGCCACGCGCTTGACGGCCTCGACGAAGGCGCTCGTCGGCAGGTCGGCGCGGGCGGAGAACTCGGTCGGCAGCAGCGAGCGGTACTTGGGGAACTCGGGGTCGAGCAGCCGGGTGGTGGTGCGGCGACCGGCGCTGGAGAAGCCGATCATGCCTTCTCCGGTGCCGCCGACCGAGCTCATCGCGATCTCGATCTCGGCGCCGGTGTTGCCCAGGGCCTTGGCCGTGTCGGCGAGGGTCTTGCCGGGGATCATGGCGATCGCGGAGAAGTCGGGCTGGTCCGGCTGCCACTTCAGCTCTCGTACGGCGAGACGGTAGCGGTCGGTCGCGGCCAGGGTGACCGTGTCGCCCTCGATCTCCACGCGCACGCCGGTGAGCATGGGCAGGGTGTCGTCCTTGCCCGCGGCCACGGCGACCTGGCCGACGGCCGAGGCGAAAACGTCGCTGCCGATCCGTCCGGCGGCGGGGGGCATGGCCGGCAGGGAGGGGTAGTCCTCCACAGGCATGGTGAGAAGGGTGAACCGCGCGCTGCCGCACGTGACGACGGCCTTCGCGCCCTCGACGACGAATTCCACCGGCTGCGCGGGGAGCGCCCTGGTGATCTCGGCGAGCAGCCTGCCGGAGACGAGCACGACGCCCGCCTCTCCGGTCTGCAACTCCAGGGTCACCTCGGCGGAGACCTCGTAGTCGAAGCCGGAGAGCTTGAGCTGCCCGCCCTCTGTGACTTCGAGACGCATGCCTGCGAGCACCGGCACGGAGGGGCGCGCAGGCAGACTGCGCGCCGTCCATGCGACCGCCTCAGCGAGCACGTCTCGGTCGACCCGGAACATCACGTGGATCTGCCTCCTGTGTATCGAGCGCCGTTCGCTCGGTGCCTGGGGTTCAAGTGTTCACTGTCCCGCACCTGTGCTCCCCCGGAACCCATCTATGGCTCTTGGGTTTCCTATTGAGAGATACAAGTGGTCATCGCAGTAGGGGCGGTGGATACTGTGGAAAGCCGTTGTTTCCGCAGCTCAGAGCCTGTTTTTTCATCCACCGGGGCTGTGGGTGAAGTGTGTGGAGAACTCTTGGGCCTGGGGAGAACCGAGCTGTACACACAGGCCATCCCCAGATCTTGGGTCCTTTGTCCACCGGTTATCCACGAGGTTTCCCCAGGTTGTCCACCGGGTAAGAGGTCGTTTTGTCCCTGGGGAAAACTCTCTTCACAGGGTCCCCACAGGTTATCCACGAGTTGTCCCCAAGTTGTCCCCAACTTCTCCCCAGAGTTATCCCCATGTACCGAACGGCATTCGGTTTGGTGATTCCCCAGGTGATCATGGTCGGACGCTCCGATGGCTCTCCCTTGCCACGGCCATGTCAATGATCCACAAGGTTTTCCACAGCCTGTGCATCATGCGGGGGAAGTCCTCATCCATTGCGCGACTGCTGCTTGATCCTGGTGGTGAGCTCGTTGACCTGGTTGTAGATCGAGCGACGCTCGGCCATCAGGGAGCGGATCTTGCGGTCGGCGTGCATGACCGTGGTGTGGTCGCGGCCGCCGAACTGCTGACCGATCTTCGGCAGCGACATGTCGGTGAGTTCCCTGCACAGGTACATCGCGATCTGGCGGGCGGTGACCAGGACGCGCGAGCGTGACCCGCCGCACAGATCGTCGATCGACAGCCCGAAGTAGGCCGCGGTGGAAGCCATGATCGTGGCGACGGTGATCTCGGACCCGGCGTCCTCGGTGATCAGGTCCTTGAGCACGACCTCGGTGAGCTGCAGGTCCACCGACTGCCGGTTGAGGCTGGCGAACGCGGTCACCCGGATCAGCGCGCCCTCGAGCTCGCGGATGTTGGTGGAGATGCGGCTGGCGATGTACTCCAGCACCTCGGGCGGCGCGGCCAGGCCCTCCTGGATCGCCTTCTTGCGCAGGATCGCGATGCGCGTCTCCAGCTCGGGCGGCTGGACGTCGGTGATCAGGCCCCACTCGAACCGGTTGCGGAGCCGGTCTTCCAGCGTGACCAGCTGCTTGGGCGCCCGGTCGCTGGAGATGACGATCTGCTTGTTGGCGTTGTGCAGGGTGTTGAAGGTGTGGAAGAACTCCTCCTGCGTCTGCTCCTTGCCCTCCAGGAACTGGATGTCGTCCACGAGCAGGATGTCCACGGCCCGGTAGCGGCTGCGGAAGCCGTCGGCCTTGTGGTCGCGGATGGAGTTGATGAAGTCGTTGGTGAACTCCTCCGAGCTCACGTATCTCACCCGCGCGCCGTCGTAGAGGCTCTGCGCGTAGTGGCCGATCGCGTGCAGCAGGTGGGTCTTGCCCAGGCCCGAGTCACCGTAGATGAACAGCGGGTTGTACGCCTTGGCCGGCGCCTCGGCCACCGCGACCGCCGCCGCGTGGGCGAACCGGTTGCTGGAGCCGATGACGAAGGTGTCGAAGGTGTACTTCGGGTTCAGCCGCGCGGGTTCTCCCTGCGTACGGCTGCCGCGACCGTCCCACCTGTTCTGCACGTGGCTGGGACCCGGGTTCTGCGCGCCGCGGTCGAAGGTGTCCGGCTCGGGGCGCGGAGGGGAGGGCTGCGGGGTGTAGCCGCCCCGGCCGTATCCGGGGTTCGGCTCGCCCTGCTGGGGCTGCGGGGAGGGCTCCGCGGGGAGGTAGGGCTGCGAGGGCTCCTCCACGTGCTGATACGGGTAGGAGAACGGCTGGCCCTGTGGTTGATGCTGTGGATATTCGGTGGGCGGCGGGGCGGTGGGTCCGGGGGCCGGATAGGGGTGTTGCAGGCCGGAACCGCTGTGGTGCTGGGGAGTTACCGGCTGTGTATAACCCTGCTGCTGTCCGTTGCCCTGTGTATAACCCGCCTGCGGCGCCTGGGGATAAGGCTCCTGGCGAGGGGCGAGCCCCGGCTCAGAACCGGCCGCGCTGGGGTCGACCATGACCGCGACCCGCATCGGGCGGCCGAACTCCTTGGAGAGTGCATGGCTGATAAGCGGACGAAGCCTATTTTCCAGAACATCTCTGGCGAAATCGGTGGGGGCGGCGAGCACCACGGTGTCGTTCATGAGGCCGAAGGGCCGGGTCATACTGAGCCAGACCCGCTGCTGGGACGGCACACTCTCGTTGAGGGAGTTCTCCAAGGCCCGTTCCCATACCGCGCTGAGCTCGATTCCATCCACGGTCCGGCTCTCCTCCTCTCGATGCGGCCCGCCTGAGTTCACCGCGATCTGTTTATCCACATCGATGGCCGCCGGGCGTGCCGGATTCCGTTGTTGTCCACATGCCGGCGTCCCCGTGGCCCCGCCGGGGGGCACTGTTCGAAATCCACATCGAATCCACAAGGTGTGCACAGCCCGATACCTGTGGTTCCGACGCATCCCCGCAGTAGAGAGAAGGTCTGGAAGGGTCGACAGTAGCCCTGTCCCCAGCTGTGGACAAGACGTTGTCCACAGCCTAGTGGCAGCACGGGGGACACTGAGTGCACATCCTGTGGATGGCGAGCCGCCGGTGGAAAAGTGGCCTGTGGAAAGGTGGATAACCTATATAGGCGTGCTCTCCGGTTTGACCTGGGACACGCGCGACCCCTAACGTACGAAGGTCGGCTTGCCACGCGACGGCTATTTCGCATGCCCCGCTTCCGGCAAGCCAGCCACTGTCGAGCGTCCCCATGTGCTGGGGACGCGCTTAAGCCTGGAGCCCACTCGTGACCAAGCGTACTTTCCAGCCGAACAACCGCCGTCGCGCGAAGACTCACGGCTTCCGGCTTCGCATGCGCACTCGCGCCGGCCGTGCCATCCTGGCCGCCCGCAGGCGCAAGGGCCGCGCCGAGCTGTCCGCCTGACGCATCCGTTGCGCCCGGTTCGCCGGGCCAAGGCAGCCGCGCACCGTTGCCCGCCGACCGTGATGTCGGCGGGCGACAGCCGTGCCTGCCCAGGGTCAATCAAGGTCTCTCGTGTTGCCGTCCGTGTCCCGCATGCGCCGGGGCGAGGAGTTCGCCAACGCGGTCAGAAAGGGAAGCCGTGCAGGCCGTCCCACCCTGGTCGCGCACTTGAGCGTGCGCCCAAATACGGACGAATCCCCTTTGATCGGATTCGTAGTGAGCCGTGCCGTGGGAGGCGCGGTTGTACGAAATCGGGTTAAACGTCAGTTGAGACACCTCATGCGAGACCGTCTCCACAGGCTTCCGCGAGGTAGCCTGCTGGTTGTACGCGCCAATCCACCGGCCGCGTCCGCGCGGAGCGAGCGCCTTGCCGCCGAGCTCGACGGCGCGTTGGATCGTTTACTCAGGCGGCGAGAGCCTTCCAAGGCTCGCATGGATGGGCGATGATGACGGCGCAGCAGATCGCCGGGGTTTCTCCGGCTGCCAGGGCCCTGATGGCTCCTGTCCGGTTCTACCGGGCCTACGTGAGTCCTCTGCTGGGTCCCCGTTGCCGTTTCCATCCTTCGTGTAGTGCTTACGGTCTTGAGGCGTTGACCGTCCATGGTGCGCTGCGCGGCACATGGTTGACGATCCGGAGAATCGGGCGTTGCCACCCATTCCATCCCGGAGGTTTTGACCCGGTGCCCCCACGCCCGGGCCGGTCCGACGAAACGCAAGGGAGCTAGCTCGGTGGAGCTGTCCTGGCTGAACTGGCTATACACAGCAGTCGCCCAAGTCATCACCTGGATTCATCAGGGCTATAGCAGCTTCCTCGACCCGAACAGCGGGCTGACGTGGGCGCTGAGCATCATCACGCTGACGGTCCTGATGCGGCTGCTCATCTTCCCCCTCTTCCTCAAGCAGATGCGCTCGTCGAAGAAGATGCAGGAGCTGGGCCCCAAGGTCGCGGAGATCCGCAAGCGATACAAGAACGACAAGCAGCGCATGAACCAGGAGGTCATGGCGCTGTACCAGGGGCAGGGGGCCAACCCGCTCGGCGGCTGTCTGCCGATCGTGGCCCAGTTCCCGATCTTCATCTCGATGTTCACCGTGCTCAACGCCATGGCGCATGGCGAGGCCAAGTTCGGCATGACGCAGGAGTTCATCGAAAGCGCGCGGGGCGCGCACATCTTCGGCGCCCCCCTGCCGGCGACCTTCTGGAGCAGCACCGAGCAGATCGAGGCGTTCGGCGCGAACGCGATCCAGACGAAGATCGTGCTCGCGGTCTTCGTGGCGATCAGCTCGCTGACCACGTTCCTCACCGTCCGGCAGAGCGTGGGCCGCTCGATGGCGCAGATGCCGGACAACCCGATGGCGCAGCAGCAGAAGATCCTGATGTACGTCTCGCCGCTGTTCGCGATCTTCTCTCTGAACTTCCCCCTCGGTCTGATTCTTTACTGGGTCACCACCAACCTGTGGACCCTGAGCCAGCAACACTGGTTCTACAGCCGTAACCCCTCCCCCGTGGTCGACGCCAAGGGCAATGTGACGACTCCTGAGCCCAAGCCGAGCTTGCTCAGCAAGGTCAGGAAGGCGCCTCCCGAGCCCCCGGCGCCTCCCGCGGAGCCGGAGCCCAAGGTGCTCCGTCAGCAGCCGACCCGCCAGCCCCGCAGCAAGCGGACCGGTAGCAAGAAGTCCTGACGACTCATCCCGACAGCACGAAGGAGTGGCCGGACGTGACCGAGGCCGAGGCCGAAAAGGAGACCGTGAAGGCGGCTCCGGATCTCGCTGCGCTGGAGCAGGAAGGCGAGATCGCGGCGGACTACGTCGAGGGTCTGCTCGACATCGCCGACATCGACGGTGACATCGACATGGATGTCGAGGGTGACCGTGCCGTGGTGTCGGTTGTGGATATCAAGGGCGGCGACCTCGTGGGCTCCAACGGCGAGGTGCTGGAGGCGATCCAGGAGCTGACCCGTCTCGCGGTGCACCGGCAGACAGGCGAGCGGTCCCGCCTCATGCTGGACATCGGTGGTTTTCGTGAGCGTCGCAGGGCCGAACTGAGCGAACTCGGTCGGAAGATCGCCGAAGACGTCAAGCGCGATGGCGAGCCCAAGTCGCTGCAGCCGATGACGCCTTTCGAGCGCAAGGTCGTGCACGACGCCGTCGCGGCGGCGGGCCTGCGAAGCGAATCCGAGGGCGAGGAGCCCCGTCGCTTCGTGGTGGTCCTGCCCGTGTAGCGACACGGCGGACGGAAATTGGCCGTCGTCCCCGATTTTCCGGGGACGACGGCCTTTTTCATGCCCTGCTTTGTGTGTCGCCGTGGACTGGGCCGTTAGCCTTAGACCGGCCTGACCCAGACAGTTTTCAAGGAAGAGTGAGGTCGAGTGACCGACCAGATGCCCGATCCGCCCGAAGTCGCGCGTGAGGTGTTCACCGGGGGCGCCTGGTCCCGGGCTGAGGCCTTCGCGGAGCTACTGGCCGGCCCTGGAGTGGTGCGCGGACTGCTTGGGCCGCGTGAGGTGCCCCGCATCTGGGACCGCCATCTGCTCAACTGCGCCGTGGTCGCCGAGGCTGTCCCCGCGAACGTGCGGCTGGTGGACATCGGTTCGGGCGCGGGACTGCCGGGCCTCGTCCTGGCGATCGTGCGACCGGATATCACCGTCACCCTTCTTGAGCCGCTCCTGCGCCGGACGGTGTTCCTGGAGGAGTGCGTGGAGTCGCTCAAGCTCGGCAACGTCGAAGTGCTGCGTGGCCGAGCCGAGGAGTTCGCGGGAAAGCTCGACTTTGACGTAGCCTCCGCCCGAGCGGTGGCGCCGCTTGACCGGTTGTTGAAGTGGTCGCTGCCGCTGTTACGAGAAGGCGGGGAGCTGCTCGCGATGAAGGGGGAGCGGGCAGCGGAAGAATTGGCGGACGCAGAGGCGCAATTGAGGTCGAGTGGGGTGCAAACGGCCGAGCTTGTATCGGTCGGGCACGGTAAGGTCGAGCCGCCCGCAACTCTCATCCGGGTGGTCGCCGGTCGGGCTCCTGAGGGAGCACGCCAGGCCTCTCGCCGGAAAGATCGCGCCTCGCGAGCGAAGCCGGCACGAGGCCAGTAGACACATAGAGCAAAGCGAGTACGAGGCCAGTGAATGACCGTGTAAGTGCGATCGTCAGCGCGATGTGCGGCCTCGGCTGGCCCGAGACTCCCACCGTCCTGACACATGGACGCCCTTCTGGTCTGGGCTGGCCGGCACCGGCTCCCGCCGCAGTCAGGCCGGTTGAAAGGACGATGATCGTGACCCAGACCCCCCTTAACCCCGGCGACTCGCCGCTGGTACGAGAGGCACTCAGCTCAGTGGTTTCACGTGAAACAGCGCCCCAGAAGACCATGGCCGCCTCCGGAGACTCCGCGGGGGCTCGCGATGGAGACTGGCCTCGGCCGCCCAAGACCCGCATATTCACCGTCGCCAACCAGAAGGGTGGCGTGGGCAAGACCACGACGTCGGTGAATCTGGCGGCGGCGCTGTCGATGCATGGCCAGCGCGTGCTCGTGGTGGATCTCGACCCGCAGGGCAACGCCTCCACGGCGCTGTCCATCGAGCACCGTGGTGATGTGCCGGACATGTACAAGGTTCTTGTGGAGGACGTGTCTCTGGAGGAGGTCGTGAAGGAGGTTCCGGACATGCCGAACCTCTACTGCGCCCCCGCCACGATCGACCTGGCCGGTGCCGAGATCGAGCTGGTGTCCATGGTCGCGCGGGAGGCTCGCCTCCAGCGTGCGCTGGCCTCGTATACGGTGATCGACTTCGATTACGTCTTCATCGACTGCCCGCCCTCGCTCGGCCTGCTCACCGTCAACGCGTTGATGGCCGCGAACGAGTTGCTGGTCCCCATCCAGTGCGAGTACTACGCGCTGGAAGGACTCGGCCAGTTGCTCAGGAACGTGGACCTGGTCCGTGCCCATTTGAACCCCGCGCTTGATCTGTCCACCATCCTGATGACGATGTATGACGGACGGACCCGATTGGCCTCCCAGGTTGCCGAAGAGGTCCGGTCCCACTTCGGCGACACGGTGTTGAAAACGCTGATCCCCCGGAGCGTCCGCGTCTCCGAGGCCCCGAGCTACGGCCAGTCGGTCATGACCTACGACCCCGGCTCCAGCGGCGCGATGGCGTACATGGACGCCGCCCGTGAGATGGCATATCGCGGCGCGGCCGTGTGAGCGTTGAAAGACTCGCGGTCGTCGTGGCCGCGAAAACGACTGGGGCGGAAATCCTTGAGCCGGAGGAGCGGCAGTGAGCAAGCAGCCGAGAGGTATGGGCGGCAAGGGTCTGGCGGCACTCATCCCCACGGGTCCGCCCGTGGTACGGAGTGCCGCACCGTCGGCGACCGCGACGATGGTCGTACCGGAGCCCGCGGCGGAGTTCGCGCCGCAGCACCGCCAGTCGGAACTGAAGCCGGTGGCGGGCGCGTACTTCCTTGAGATTCCGATCGAGAGAATCGAGCCGAACCCGCGCCAGCCCAGAGACATCTTCGATGAAGAGGCGCTGAAGGAGCTCGCCACGTCGATCGGCGAGGTCGGCCTGCTCCAGCCCATCGTGGTCCGTGCGGTGGGCGAGGAGAGTTACGAGCTGGTCATGGGAGAGCGCCGCTGGCGAGCCTGCAAGCTCGCCGGCCTCTCCGAGATCCCCGCGATCGTACGGAGCACGCAGGAGGACAAACTCCTTCTCGACGCGTTGATCGAGAACCTCCAGCGGGAACAGCTCAACGCACTGGAGGAGGCCGCGGCCTACCGGCAGTTGCTGGACGACTTCGGCGCCACCCACGAGCAGCTCGCCACCCGGGTCGGTCGTTCCCGTTCCCACGTGACGAACACGTTGCGGCTCCTCAACCTCCCCCCCAAGGTGCAGCTCAGCGTCTCGGCCGGCACGATCAGCGCCGGGCACGCCCGGGCTCTGCTCGCGTTGGACGACCCCGCAGCCCAGGAACATCTCGCTCATAGAATCGTGGCCGAGCTGCTGTCGGTTCGTGCGGTCGAGGAAATCGTCGCCATGGGCGATGCCAAAGCCGCCCCCGAGCCCACCACTCGCGCGCCCCGGGCGAAGCCGGCCGAGGAGCCGGCCCTCCGCCACCTCGCCGACCGTCTCTCCGACCGCTTCGAGACCCGGGTGAAGGTGGACTTCGGTCGCCGCAAGGGGCGCATCGTGGTGGAGTTCGCGACCATCGACGACCTGGAGCGCATCATCAGCACGATGGCCCCAGGGTCCATGCAGATGGTGGAGGAGTAGCTCCCCCTCCTGAGCGGCCTCCGTGTTTCACGTGAAACACGGAGGCCGCTTTTGTTTCCCCCGGAGGATTCCGGCTCGGCCTCTCTCCACCTCCGGGCATCCGCCGAAGCGGCCTGCGTCCTGCGTCCTCGTCGTCCTGCGTCCTCGTCCGGCAGTCGACGGTCGGCAGTCGGCGGTCGGGGGATGCCCGGCCTCCCCCGGCCCCGGATATCCGCCGAAGCGCGTCCTGCGTCCTCGTCCAGCGGTTCAGCGGTCAGCGGTTGGGGGTTGGGGGTTGGGGGTCAGGCGGGTCGCGACTTCCTGGATGGACCCTCCGGCCGAACACCCGGGACGGAGATCTCCTCTCGTCCGGAACGGTGGGCGTGTGCGGATCAAGGAGGGGTGATGGCCAAACGCCGTTTCCGACCGCTCATCCGCCCCGCCTGGCCCCTCGCTCGCCCAACCATTTGCCCGCTCGCCCGCCAGGCCGTTCGTCTGCCCAGCCCCCCGCTTGCTCGCCTGGCTGTCCGCCCGATGGTTCGTTTGGCCGCCCGAGCGGGTTGCTCGCCCGTTTTACCCGTCTGCTCGTCATATTCGCCCGAGCGTTTGCCCGGCCGGCAGACAGAAGGGTTCTACCCGCCCGCTCGACGAACGGGTTTCGCTAATGCGGTGACCGGAAACGTTCGCCGGGTTGGAGGCACGCTGCGTGGCTTCACCAGTCGAGAGTGACGGGCCACTCGTGCTGTGCTCCTTGGAGCAGGTCTTTCGAGCAACACGGCCAGCCCGGGCGGAAAGACCCGCTCCGTGGTCGTGTCGAGCTCGGTCGCGGTCCACCATCGGTGCCCGAACCCATCATCTCCGGATCCGGAAACCTCCGCCGCTGAGACTCGGGCGAAAAAGTACGGGTGCATGCACGGTGGAGTAGCGGCTTCCCTGTAGGAACCACCCTCCTGTCGTTGACGGCCGCCGGGTTCGCCCAGGTCTTGGCGCGTGATGATGAAACCGGTCTCTTCGTCAACCCAGGGTTGGCGGACTCCAGCGCGTTGGCCCCTCAACCCAGGGTTGGCGGACTCCAGCGCGTTGGCCCCTCAACCCAGGGTTGGCGGACTCCAGCGCGTTGGCCCCTCAACCCAGGGCTGGCGGACTCCAGCGCGTTGGCCCCTCAACCCAGGGCTGGCGGACTCCAGCGTGTAGGCCTCTCAACCCAGGGTTGGCGAACTTCAGCGTGTAGACCCCTCGGAACGTCTCCCCGGGCGCCTGCCGTACTCGCGCTTTGGAGGAGCCGGTCATGCATCAGAGACCGGCTGTTGTCGTAGGTGGCGTTCTTCCCCATGACGTGTCCGCCTGCCCTCGTAGGGTTCGACGGCGCGGTCGCAGAGGTGAACCCGGACTGGAGCCGATCCCCGGACGACTCGGCGAGTGTGTACGTCCGGCGTTCCAGGGGCTCGGTTGGCTTGGCGACAGAACACCTGTCGATGCCATGAAACGATCTGAGGACCCTCCGAGGAGGCCGGCTGACGCCAGAGGAAGGAGCTCTCTGTCCTGGAGAGGGCAGCCCTAAAGGTCTTTGCGGAGCGCGTTGCCTCTGGCGGAAGACTGGTGTTTCACGTGAAACATGGGTTCCCTCCGATGGGCGGCAACCCATGTTTCACGTGAAACGGCGGCCCGTCAGGCGTTGACCGCCCCATTCACGGCGAGACGGATGTCCGAGATGAACGTGTCCACATGCTCGGCGGTGGTGTCGAAGGCGGTCACCCAACGGACCACGTTCTCGGTCGCGTCCCAGATGTGGAAGAGGTAGCGCTCCTGGAGCTCCGAGATGGCCTTCTCCGGAAGGACCGGAAAGACGGCGTTGGACTGCACGGGGTAGTGCAGAGAGACGCCGGGGAGGCCCGCTATGCCATCGGCCAGGCGATGGGCCATGGCATTGGCGTGGGAGGCGTTCTCGCGCCAGAGACCATCGGTGAGGAGCGCGGTCAGCTGGGCGGAGACGAAGCGCATCTTGGAAGCGAGCTGCATCCCCTGCTTACGGAGGAACAGGGTTGAGATGTCCAGCTCGGGCCGGAGTACGACGAGCGCTTCGGCGCCCATGGCGCCGTTCTTGGTACCGCCGAAGCTGAGCAGGTCCACGCCCACGTCGGTGGTCAGGGAACGCATCGAGCCGCCGAGTTCGGCCGCCGCATTGGCCAGCCGGGCTCCGTCCATGTGGAGGAAGAGCCCGTGCGCGTGGATGAACTCCGCGAGCTCGGCGATCTCGTCGGCGGTGTAGCAGGTGCCGCACTCGGTCACCTGGGAGATGGAGACGACACGCGGCTGGGAGTGTTGCACGTTGCCTATCACGGAGAGCTGGCCCCGGATGTCGTCCACGGTGATCTTGCCGTTCTCCGTGGGGAGGGGGATCAGCTTGGTGCTCAGCAGGCGCTCAGCGGCACCGCACTCGTTGGTGTTGATGTGAGCGGTGGCGGGGCAGAGCACGGCGTCATAGGGCCGCAGAAGAAGGCTCAGGCCCACGACGTTGGCGCCGGTGCCGTTGAACATGGCGTAGGTGGTCGCCTGGGCGCCGAATTCGGCGCGGAAGGCATCCTCCATCGTCTCGGTCCAGGGGTCTCCGCCGTAGGCGGGGGCGTCTCCGGTGTTGGCTTCGAGGATGGCGGCAAGAACGGCGGGGTGTACGCCCGAGTGATTGTCGCTGGCGAAACTTTTAGGAAAAGGAGTGGAGGTCAGCACACGGCCAGCGTAAGGGGGCAGGGCTCAGGGAGGTAAACGTAGCCTCCCCGATCCGCCCGGTGCCGGTCAGGTAGGGAAAAGACGTCGGCGGTGTGTGCCGGATGGAGCGAGAATCGGTAGCCGTTCCTGCCTTGGTGGTGAAAGGCGACGGTTTCGCGCCGGGACAGGAGGGGGAAATCTGCGGGTCTGCGACAGAGGGCGAGAAAGCCGATCAGCGCTCCGGCTCCGCAGGGCCGGACACCGACGCGGGGGTTCGGGTGGACGGCCGGATGCCGACGGCCCGGAGGTCCAGAGGGTTCGGGTGAATGACCGAGTGCTGACGGCTCAGAGCGGACGGCCAATCCGACGTCCTAGGGGATTCAGAGCGGACGGCAAGATGTGCCGGTGCTCTGGGAGATTCAGGTCGAGCGGGGCACTGGTGGCCCCCCAAGGAGCCAGGCTGGACAGACCACGGCTGACACCCGGGGGGATTCAGGTTGTACGCCGGTCGGGCCGAGGTCAGGCGCCGCGGGTGGCGGCTTGTTCCAGGAGCACCCGGCAGAGGGTGCCGAAATCCTCGCCGGCGGCTTCGACGGCCATGGGGAAAAGGGAGGTCTCGGTCATGCCGGGGGCGACGTTGACCTCAAGGAAGTGGGGCAGACCGTCCTCGTCGACGATGAGGTCGGTACGGGAGACATCGCGGAGGCCGAGGGCCGTGTGGGCGGTCACGGCCATTTCGGAACAGGCGGCGGAGACCTCGGCAGAAAGGCGGGCCGGGGCGAAGAACTCGGTGTGACCGGCGGTGTAGCGGGCCGCGTAGTCGTAGGTGCCGTCGTCGGGAACGATCTCCACGGGGGGCAGGGCCACGGGGCCCTCTCCGAGGTCGACCACGGAGACGGAGACCTCGACGCCCTTGATGCAGCGTTCGATCAACGCGGTGTCGCCGTAGGCGAAGCACCCGACCATGGCGGCCGGGAGTTCTTCGGCGACCCGGACGATCGAGGCGCCGAGGGCCGAGCCGCCGCGGGACGGTTTGACGAACAGGGGGAGGCCGAGGCGCTCCACGATGCGGGTCAGCACCGCGGAGGCGCCGAGGTCGTGGAAGGTCTCCTTGGGAAGCGTCACCGAGTCAGGCGTGCGCAGGCCGACGGAGCGGACGACGGTCTTGGCGGTGGGCTTGTCGAAGGCCACCCTGCAGGCGTCGGGGTCGGCGCCGACGTAGGGGATGGAGAGGAGTTCGAGCACCGAGCGGATGGCGCCGTCCTCGCCCGCCCCGCCGTGGAGCGTGACGAAAACCGCGTCCGGCGGATTCGCGAGCACCGAGGGAACCAGCGAGGCGTCGGTGTCACGGGTCTCCACGGAGACCCCCGCCCCCTGCAGCGCCTCGCTCACCCGGCGGCCCGAACGCAGGGAGACCTCCCGCTCGTAGGACAGTCCGCCTGCCAGGACGAGCACGTGGCCCAGATCACTCATCCGAAGTTTTACCTCTCGTTAAGGCCCGCTCCGAGCCTGTCCGGTCGCTCTCACCGCGTGCGGTCCGGTCTTCCTATGAGGACCGGGATCGATCACCGCACAACGGCACAGGAAGTCACCGTACGGTACAGCGCCGCGCCGGTGTGCGCGGGCTGGGCGGCCCCGTGTCGCGTCAGGCCCTGCGCACCGGCGACTCCGTTGTGGAGCGCCCGTGCTTCGGGGCCAAGGCGCCCGTGTCTTGCGAGCGTTCGTGCTTCAAAGCCACGTTGCCCGTGTCTTGCGAGTGCCCGTGCTTCAGGGCCAAGGCGCCCGCGTCTTGCGAGTGCCCGTGTTTCAAAGCCACGCTGCCCGTGTCTTGCAAGTGTCGGTGCTTCGGGACACCGGCGTTTCAGGGCGCCGACATCCCGAGGTGTTCGCGTTTTGAGGCTCCGGGTGTTCCAGGGCTCCCGTCCTGAGTCGCCGGCCGTTTCAAAGCTCTTGTCTCGGGGCGTGAGCCCCCAGGGCACCTGAGTCCAAAATATCCGTGTTTCGAGGTGCCCGTGTCGCGGCGCGTCAGTGTTTCGAGGTCCCTGACGTTCCCGAGTTCCCGTGCCCTGAGACGTGGGAGTCCTCGGACACCCGCGTGCCGGAAGGCGCCGCGTCACGAGTTCTGGATGCCCGCGTCGCGATGTCCACGATTCGAGACCGCCGGCGTCCGAGGGCCTCCGTGCTTTGAGGCGCGGACGTCCCAGCGCGATGGGCGTCTTAGCAAGGTGGGCATCCCAGAGCGATGCGTGTCCCAGAGCGATGCGTGTCCGAAAGCGATGGGTGTCCCAGAGCGATGGGCATCCCAGCACGGTGGGCGTCCCGGAGCTTGGAGTCCTTCCCGGACACCTGCGTCCCGGGACGCCCACCGAGAGGGGCTATGCGAGGTCGGGCCCCGGTGTGTCGACCCCGATGTGCTCGGGAGACGCGCTGGCCCCGAACGTGTCGCGCACGCGGAGCTCCTGCTCGATCACCCCGGCCAGGCGGCGAACGCCCTCGCGGATGCGTTCGGGCTCCGGGTAGCAGTAGGACAGCCGCATGTGGCGTGCGCCGCCGCCGTCGGCGAAGAAGCCCGTGCCCGGCACGAACGCCACTCTCTCGGCGACCGCGCGAGGCAGGAGCGCCTTGGAGTCGAGGCCCTCGGGCAATGTGGCCCAAACGAAGAACCCGCCACCGGGGCGGGTCCAGGTGAAGTCGGCGGGCATGAAGGCCTCAAGCGAACTGATCATGGTGTCGCGTCGCTCGCGGTAGAGCTCCTGAAAGGACTTGATCTGCTCGCGCCAGGGCTGGGTGGCGAGATACTGCCCGACGGCGAGCTGGGTGAAGGAGGAGTGCGACAGGACCGCCGATTCCATCGCCAGCACCAGTTTGTCGCGGATGGCGTGCGGGGCGAGCGCCCAGCCGACCCGGAAGCCGGGGGCCAGGGTCTTGGAGAACGAGCCGAGATAGACGATGTCGTCGGCGTTGTCGGCGCGCAGCGCCCGCATGGGCTCTCCGTCGAAGCCGAGCAGGCCGTACGGATTGTCCTCGACGATCAGCACGCCGGCTCGCTGGCAGATCTCCAGCACCTGCTGCCTGCGCACCGCGTTGAGCGTCACACCGGCGGGATTCTGGAAGGTGGGGATCGTGTACAGGAACTTGATCCTGTTGCCCGCCGTCTTCAACGCGTAGATGGTCTGGGCGAGCGACTCGGGGATGATCCCCTCGTTGTCCATCGCGATATGGACGACCTTGGCCTGATAGGCGGCGAAAGTGCCCAGCGCGCCCACGTAGGACGGGCCCTCGGCGAGCACGACGTCGCCGGGATCGATGAAGATGCGCGTGATCAGATCAAGGGCCTGCTGAGAGCCGACGGTCACGACGACGTCGTTGGAGTTGGCCTCGATCCCCTCCATGCGCATGACGTCGCAGATCTGCTCGCGCAGATGCGGGTCACCCTGGCCGGAACCGTACTGGAGCGCGACCGGGCCGCGCTTCGCTATCAGGTCGGCGACGAGCTCCCCCACGACGTCGAGGGGAAGCGCAGTGACGTACGGCATGCCGCCGGCCAGCGAGACCACCTCGGGCCTCGACGCGACGGCGAAAAGTGCTCGAACCTCGGAGGCGACCATCCCGGTAGCTCGTGCCGCGTACCGATCGACGTAGGCGTCGATTCGCGATCCTTGGGCCGCGATGGTCTGACCGTGATCTGGTTCTTGGGGCACGGTCCACCTCCTAGCTCATGTGGAGCACACGGTGCTCATGCCAGAGAAACCCAGAGTATGACAGTGGCCGGAGTCGTCTGCGTGTGGGGATGGGACCCTCTGAAATCAGTACCCTCCCTGGGTTACGATGCCAGCTGGAGACGCGGTTTTCACGCGTTTTTCGCCATGGCTTGCACTCGTCTCGCCAGGATTGGGGCCAACAGGTGTCGCGTCGGCTGGCAAACGTCACCCTGGACAATCTCGACGACCTGCCGCGCCGCTGCCGTCGGTGCGTCTTCTGGGAGCTCGATCCCGTAGGTGCGGAGCGAGCGGTCGAGGCGGGTGATCCCGGGTTGGAGAAAGAGGCCTGGATCTCGTCGACCCTCCTGGAATGGGGAAGCTGCGGAAAGATCGTCTACGTGGACGGGGTGGCGGCCGGCTTCGTGCTCTACGCGCCGCCGCACCACGTGCCGCGTTCGGTGGCCTTCCCGACCTCGCCGGTCAGTGCCGACGCCGTGCTGCTGATGACCGCGCACATCATCCCGGAGTTCTCCGGCGGAGGTCTGGGCCGGATGCTGGTCCAGGGCGTGGCCAAGGATCTGACCCGGCGCGGGGTGCGGGCGATCGAGGCGTTCGGCGACCTGAAATGGGAGCAGCCGGGGGCATGCCTGATGCCCGCCGACTACCTGCTCTCGGTGGGATTCAAGACGGTTCGGCCGCATCTGCGTTTCCCCCGCCTCCGCCTTGAGCTCAAGAACGCCGTCTCCTGGCGTGAGGACGTCGAGGTGGCGCTGGAGAGGCTTCTGGGTTCCATGAGTCCCGAGAGGGCGCTGCGGCCCGTCTGAGGCCATCTGGGGCCCGCAGGAACACGCCAGAACGCATGAGGCCATCTGGGTCCGCCGGAACACACCAGAACGTGTGAGAGCCCCCTGCCCGGTGGGCGAGGGGGCTCTCACGAGTGGGTGTTGCCGCTCGGAAGCGGGTGATACGGCATGCGCTGTGGGATGCGACCAGCCGCAGGGGGCCTAGATGATGCCCTCGAGCTCGCGAAGCAGCATGGCCTTCGGCTTGGCGCCGATGATCTGCTTCACAACCTCTCCGTTCTTATAGACGTTCAGGGTCGGGATCTGGAGTACGCCGTAGGTGCCGGCGGTCGCCGGATTCTCGTCGACGTTCAGCTTGACGATGGTGAGCTTCTCGGCCTGCTCGTTCGCGATCTCCTCCAGGATCGGCGCGACCTGGCGGCACGGGCCGCACCACTCGGCCCAGAAGTCGACGATCACTGGCTTGTCGCTCTTCAGGACGTCGACGTCGAAGCTGGCGTCGGTCACTTGCTTGATTGCGCCCAAGGTTCCTTCTCCCTCTATCCGGTGCTGCGGTTGGAATCAGTTGTCGGCGTGGTCGGCCAGCCAGCGCTCGGAGTCGAGCGCGGCGGCGGAGCCGGTGCCCGCGGCGGTGATCGCCTGACGGTAGGTGTGGTCGACCACGTCGCCCGCGGCGAAGACACCGTCCAGGTTGGTGCGAGTGGTGGGGGAGGCGACCTCGATGTAGCCCTCGTCGTCGAGCTCGACCTGGCCCTTGACGAGCTCGGAGCGGGGGTCGTGGCCGATCGCCACGAACAGGCCGCTGGCCGCGAGCTCGCTCTCCTCGCCGGTCTTGAGGTTGCGCAGGCGCACCCCGCTGACCTTGGTGTCTCCCAGGACGTCGACGACCTCGCTGTCCCAGGCGAAGCGGATCTTCTCGTTCGCGAACGCGCGCTCCTGCATGATCTTGCTGGCGCGCAGCTCGTCACGGCGGTGCACGATGGTCACCGAGGAGGCGAACCGGGTGAGGAAGGTGGCCTCCTCCATGGCGGTGTCGCCGCCGCCGACGACCACGATGTCCTGGCCGCGGAAGAAGAAGCCGTCACAGGTGGCACACCAGGAGACGCCGCGGCCGGACAGACGCTTCTCGTTGGGCACGCCCAGCTCGCGGTAGCCGGAGCCCATGGCCAGGATGACGGCCTTGGCGTAGTAGGTGTCCGTGGCGGTCTTGACGACCTTGGGCGTGACGGTCAGGTCCACCTCGACCACGTCGTCGGCGACCAACTCGGCGCCGAACCGCTCGGCCTGCTTGCGCAGGCCGTCCATGAGGTCGGGGCCCATGATCCCATCGGGAAAGCCGGGGAAGTTCTCCACCTCTGTGGTGTTCATCAGCGCGCCGCCTGCGGTGACCGAACCCTCGAAGACCAGGGGCTTGAGGTCGGCGCGGGCGGAGTACACAGCCGACGTGTAGCCCGCGGGACCCGATCCGATGATGATCACATTCCGGACGTCCATCACTGCTGTGCCCTTCCCTATGTCATTGCCAGTGGCGTCAACAGATCCTAGGCGCCGGTGATTCCCCGTAACGCGTGGAAGGCCCGGCACGGACGAATCCGTGCCGGGCCTTCCCGAGATCGAAGGAGGTCTTTCCCGGCGGGTTACCCGAAGCGGGTCACTTCCAGTGTGCGAGAGCGGTCTCGCGCACGGTCTCGCATTCCGGACCCACGACGTGTACGTCCACCGTGTTCTTGGCCCTGTCACGCCAGAAGACCAGGATGTTCGCCTCTTGCCCGTTGTAGAAGCCCTGGTCCACGGCGAAGGGCGACGTGCCGACCTTCTTCGAGACCGCCTTCACACACTGGGCGAGCTTGGAGTCCTCGGACAGGCCGGCCTGGATCAGCACCGGCCCGATGTATTCCATCAGCGGACCCTTGAGCTCGGCGTCGGTGTAGTTCCAGTTGCTGTCCGACAGCGTGTACTGCAGGTTGTCGACCGGCAGAGACTGAGCGATCGCCGGAGTGTCGTCCGTGCCGGTCGCGGAGAGCATGCTGGTCGTCACCACGGCCGCGCCGATCACCGCGGCCGCGACACCCGCCGCCGCGGCGGGCATCGCCCACCTGCGCCGCCGTGTGGCCTTGCGCCGCCTGGCCGGAACGATGGTGCCGTCGTCGCCGACGACTCCCAGCCGTACGGCCGGCTCCGGCGTCTTCTCCCACTCGGGTTCGGGAGAGGGCGTCGTCTCCCACGCCGGCTGAGGGACAGAGGTCGTCTCCCAGGGCGCGTCACGCATTATGTCGTCCCAGGCCGGTGCTTCCACCAGGCCTATTCCACCTCCACGCATGCTGTCGGCCTCGGCGGCCAGCGCGCGATCGATCCTGAGCGCGACTCCCATGGGCATCGCCGGTGTGGGCGTCGCCGCGAGCACCTCACGGACTGCTGCGAGGTCGGCAAGGCTTTCACCACAGGGATCGCAGATCGCGAGATGCTCGCGTACCTGCAAGGCCGTGGCGGCGTCAAGGAGACCCTCGGCCAGTTCGGCCAGGACCTCCAGGTCATAGTGCGAATCACACGTCACGAAGTTCTGCTCCCTTCGCGGATGAGACGCGAGACAGATCGGAACGGTTCCGTAGATGCGAAAGAATTGGGGCGAGTTTCGCGCGTCCGCGCGCGCATCGGCTCTTCACCGTGCCGCTCGGCACCTCCAGGACCTGGGCCGCGTCGTCCACGGAGTAGCCCATCATGTCCACGAGCACCAGTGCGGCCCGCTGGTCCGACGGCAGCAGCTTCAGAGCAGCCGAGACCTCCATGGAGACCTCGCGCTCGGCCGTCTGGTCGAGCACCGGGGCGTCGCGTTCCGCGGCCTCCACGAGCTCGTCGTCGGCGACCGGGCGTACTGATTTCCTGCGCATGCGGTCGAGGCAGGCGTTCACCACGATGCGGTGCAGCCACGTGGTGACGGCCGCCTCGCCGCGAAAGCTCCCGGCCTTGCGATAGGCCGAGACGAAGGCGTCCTGCACGGCGTCGGCCGCCTCGTCGGGATCGCCCAGCGTGCGCAGGGCGACCGCCCACATGCGATCTCTATGTCGCTTGACTATTTCACTGAAGGCGTGCGGATCCCCGGCGATGTGCCGGGTCAGCAGATCGGCGTCGGACACGAGGGCCCGCGCTGCCTGCTGTTCCGCCGCCGGCGGGATCTCGGGTGGGGAATTCACAAGAAGAGTCCTGCTATACCAGTCCGGGGAGAACACCACTACGTGATAGATGGTGCCATGAAATCTTCAACGATCCGCAAAAAGCCGGGTAAAACAGATCAATTCGCACTGGTTTCACTTGCTTGCGAGGATCTTCACATCGAGCACCGAACCACGGAACCCCTGCTCGAAGGGGGGCAACTTGGTGAACCAGATCAGGACGTAGCGGCTCTTCTGCCCGGTCTCGAAGGTGAACTCCTTCGTGCCCACGGCGTCGGTGGGTTTTCCGGTCACGGCCAGCTTGTTGAGGTCTTTCGTGTCGCCCAGCCTGAGCTCCGCGGTGCCACCGGGGGTGTCACCGAACTCGATCGAGACCTGCCTGATCGGGATGGACTCGCCCATGTCCATCAGGAGACCGGCGCCGTCCTTCAACCCGCCGAAGTCGGGGGTGTTGTTGTACGTCTCGGTATGCCAGTCGGTGGAACTCTTGCCGTCGATCGCGTTCTGGACGTGCCCGTCGCCCTCCGGGCCGTCGCCCAGCGGGTCGAAGCCGGAGACCGACTTGGGCTTCACCTCGCGGGTTCCGGTGGCCACGGTGGGAGCGGTGGGGGTGGCGGAAGCGGTGGTCTCGCCGGCGGACGAGCCCCCGGCGTTGCCGAAGCTGCGTCCGAGCGTCCAGGCGCCCAGGCCGACGGCCGCCATCGCCAGCAGCACGACCACGGTCATGGCGATCTTGTTGAGCGTCCCGCCGCCCGCCGGGCGCTGCTGGTGCTGATGCTGGTGCTGCGTGGGGGAGGACATGCCGGTGCGCGAGGGCGCCGCGGTGTCCAGACCCTCGGAGCGTGAGGCCGCAACGGGGAGCGGCGTCATCGGCATCGGCGTCGGCATGGGCAGGGGTGCGGGGCGGGACACCGAGGCCAGGGCCTCGGCGAGCTCGGCGGGTGTCGTCAGCGGGTCGAGCCCCCGCTTGCTCTCCGGCAGCACCGCCCTGCAGACGATGGCGTCGAGGTAGCCGGGAACGCCCGCGGTGACCTGGCGCGGCGTGCAGAAGTGCCCGTCGTCCATGGGAGCGACGGGAAGCCCGCCGCCCTCCCGCTCGTCGCCCGGCCAGTGGCCGGTCAGCCCGGCGTACAGCAGGCGGCCGAGCCCTTCGGCGTCGGCGCGAGCCGGGTCGTCGCTCGTCACGTCGGACAGGACGGCGTCGATTCCCAGGCCGAGCAGCTTGACCGTGCCGCCCGCCGTCCACACCAGGTGCTCGGGGGTCAGGCAGAGGTGGGCGAGGTTCGCCTCGTGGGCGTGCGCCATCGCCTCGGCGGCCTCGGCGACCAGGGAGGCCGCCCGCTCGGGGTCGAGCGGGCCGCCCGCGATCATGTCGCTGAAGGTCTCACCGCTCACCCACTCGCTGACGACGTAGGAGTGACCGTCGTCCTCGGTGGCGTCGAAGACCTGGGTCAGCCGGGGGTCGGTCAGCCGGCTGGCCACACGCGCGGCCGTGACCACCTCGTTCAGGCGGGGGAAGTCGGGGTCGAAGGTGTGGACGGCGACGGGCCGGGCGAGCACCTCGTCGATGGCCTTCCACAGCGTGGCTCCGCCCGACTCGTGGACGCGGTCTTCCAGCCGGAATCGCTCAGCCAGTTTCGTGCCGGGCTCGACGGCGGAGGGACTCATGAACGCTCCGCAACTGAGAACACGACAGCACCACGCCAGGTCGGCAAATTAGGACACATCGCATGATGCCGGGTGGATCCGCCCACGCCCTCCTGCTTCCATTAGCCGCATGTCACCACACGCGTCGCACCATGGTAGTCCCGCACCGGTTCCGCCCGTGTTCGCCTTGTCAGACGCTTGGGACAAGCCTTGGGGTTACCGGCTTACCCGCCCTGCAACCATTCCAACGATCGAACTCACCTCGGGGATGCGCATCCGGTGGGCGATCATCAGGTAAAGAACCATACCGAGACCTCCGCCCGCGGCGAGCATGATGGCCGCACTCAGCGCGTGAAGATCGGTCAGCTCCTGGGTGAGCCACAATACGCCGAGCGCGACCACCGCGGCCGGAACCGCGGCCATGTACATCCGGGACAGTCCCAGGGCCACCTCGCGACCTTGGAGGCCCTGTACGCGGCGGCCGGCGAGCATCCAGGCGACCCCGGTGCCCACCACGTAGGCGACGGTGAACGACAGGGCCAGGCCCATCACGATGTAGCGCGGCGGAAGGGTGAAGTAGGCCACGACGCTGAGCGTGGCGTTCACCGCCACGTTGCCGAAGGCGAGGAAGACCGGGGTGCGGGTGTCGCCGAAGGAGTAGAAGACGCGCAGCAGGAGCTGGAAGATCGAGAACGGGACCAGCGCCAGCCCGAAGATCTGCAGCACGTTGCCGATGTAGACCGCCGAGTCGACGGTCATGTTGCCCCACGAGAAGATCATCACGGTCACGGCCGGGCCCAGCACCATCAGCAGCAGCCCCGCCGGCACCAGCAGGACCGACACCAGCCGGACGCCCGAGGCGAACTCCGCCCTGACCGTGTCCAGCTGCCCGTCGGCCACGCCCCGGCTCATCCTGGGCAGCATGGCGGTGATCACCGAGACCGCGATGATCCCGTAGGGGAGCTGGAAGAACTGGTAGGCGAAGGAGTACGCGGCGTTTCCCGCACCGGGCGTCTGCTGGCCCGCGCCGGTCGCGAGCTTGGTGGTGATCAGGAAGCCGAGCTGGCTGACCCCGACGTAGGCGAAGGTCCAGACCCCGGTTCGGCCCATCTCGCCGAGCCCGGCGTTGCGCAGGTCCAGCCTGGGCCGGAACCGGAACCCCACCCGGTGCAGCGAGACGACCAGGACCACGCACTGTGCCACGATGCCCGCCGTGGTGCCGAGTCCCAGCAGCAACAGGTCGGCGTCGGTCACCGTGTCGACGTTCGTGCCCACACCGCCCAGCTTCACGTAGTAGACGATCGCGACGCCGATCATCACGATGTTGTTCAGCACCGGCGCCCACATCGGGGCGGCGAACCTGTCACGGGTGTTGAGGATCGCCCCGGCGATCGCCCCGACGCCGAAGAAGGCGATCATCGGCAGGATGTACTGGGCCAGCCTGACCGCGACCTCTGTCTGCCTGGGCCCCCAGCCGGCGCTGTACAGGCTGATCAGTGGCCCGGCCAGGAGCACCGCGACCACCGCCACCGCCGTCAGAGCGATGATCCCGAGCGTCATCAGCCGCTGCTCGTAGGCCCGGCCGCCGTCGGGGTCGCTCCGCTGCCTCCTGATGATCATCGGCACCACGACGCTGCTCAGGATCCCGCCGATGAGGAAATCGAACAGGATCAGCGGGATCGTGTAGGCCACGCTGTAGGCGTCGCCGAGCGCGAAAGTCCCGATGGCCGCCGCGAGCACCGCCGTACGGACGAAACCCGTGACGCGCGAGACCATCGTCCCGGCCGCCATGATCGCGCTCGCACGCAGGACTCTGCTCATGGGTCTTCCTCTGCTAGGTGCTCAGGACTCGGTGCCGACCGGCGCGCTCGCGCGCCTCGCCGTGGAGGTCGCCGCGCGGCGGCCCCCACGGCGGCGCAGGATGCGCATGATCACGGCGGCCAGCATCACCACGAGCGCCGCGCCCACGATGAACAGGGCGATCCCGGCGTAGCCGGTGGTCCGCACGGTCAACTCGACCGGCTTGCCGTACTTGCGGCCGTCGGCGGTGGTGAGCTGGACCGTCACGGTGGTCTGACCGCTGTCCGCGGCGGTCATCGGGACCGGAATGATCCGGTTCTGACCACCCTGGATCACGATCAGTTTTTGGTCGCTGTCCCGGTAGGGCTCGATCTTCAGTAATTTGGGCTGGTCGGAGGTTACCTTGAGCCGGACCGAGACCTGGCTCCCCGTGCCCGTCAGCCCGTTGTGGACGCTGATCGGCACGTCGCCGTTGTCGCCCGCCAGGGTGCGGAGCCTGGACTGCTCGGTGCCGGTGATCGTGACCATCCCGATCCGGTCGTCGACCGTGGTGCCGACCCGCTCGGCGTACGGCGCCGCGACCTCGTCCTTGCCCCGCCAGGCGGAGGAGGCGAGCCGGAGCAGCGCCAGGTCGAACCCCTCGGAGTCTTCGGCCGTGGTGATCGCGGCGGTCAGGTCGGCGCGGGCGCCGATCCGTTTGACCGCCGTGAGATACGGCTTGCCGAGCTCTCTGCGCCGATCCTGGTCGGTGTAGGTGAGGCCGGCCCGGGGCGTCGGAACGCCCTTGCCCGCCTTCGCCGTGTCGAGCGTGGTGGGAGCGAGCCAGGGCAGGGTGGCGGCCGTCTTCACGAGGTCGCTCACGTAGGCCGGATCCGGGTCCCAGCGCCGGGGCGGGGCGGCGATCACGGTCCTGGTGGTGGTGACGGGCTCCGCACTGATCATCGCGGTCTCCGCGATGAAACGCTGACGGTTCAGCAGCGCCGCTCCGGGGGCGGAGGTGCCGGCGCCGACGACCTCGCTCAGGCCCGGGTCGGCGATGAGGGCGGTCACCGGGCCGTTCACGCTCTGCAGCGTCGCGAAGGCGTCCGGGGTGGTGTCCGTGGCCATCACCGGCGGCAGGTTCAGCGAGTTGAGCAACAGGGTGCCGACGCCGCCGGTGGCCAGCAGGTCCAGCCCGTCGTAGTCGGTCAGGCCGCCCACCGGCCAGTTGATGTCGGTGATCACATCGCGCCCGAGGATCTCCTTGCCGACGGTGCCGGCCTGCGCGATCGCGAGCCTCGTGAAGTCGTCGACGCCGTTGTGGGCCAGGGCCGTCACGTCGGGGTCGGCGTAGGGGGTGGCCACGACCGGATGCTTGGCCAGGGCCGTGCGCAGGTCGGCGAGCCAGGTGGCGGCCTCGGTGTCGGCGGGGAGCCGGCGGGTCGTCTCCTTCGACAGGACCGTGTGCGTCTTGCTCGTCGTTTGCGCGTCGTCGAGCAGGGAGGGGTCGACCACCCAGGTGATGCCCTTGGCGGAGGCGGTGTCCTCGGCGACCGTCAGCAGGTTGCCGAGGCGTTTGCCGGCGGCCATGGACGCGGGCAGGTTCTCGTCGATGAAGGTGTCGTCGTCGGCCCGGTGCGGCTGGTCGACGAGCGGCATGACCATGGCGAGCCGGGTGCGGGGCACCTTGAGGCCCGCGGGCATGTAGGTCAGGAGGGTGCGCTGGACGGCGACCGGATCGCCCAGGGCGTTGAGCACCTCGATCGTGATCGGGTAGACACCGAAGCGGGAGATGCCCAGCGTCTGCGGGGTGAAGACGAACTCCCACGGCAGCTTCCCCGAGGGCGCGATCGACTGCTGGTAGCGCTGGTCGCGCCAGGAGAGCCGCTGGGTGCTCTGACCGGTTCGGTAGGTCTCCATGTCGGCGCGCCGGGCGAACGGCTGCGACGAGTACTGCATCTGGATCCGCATGCCGTCCAGAGGCTGGGTGCCGGTGTTGACCAGGGAACCGGAGATCCTGATCTGCGTGGTCGGCTCACGGGGGACGTCCGGGCTGACCGACTCCACCACGATCTGCGGGTTCGCGCGGATCGCCGCCGTCGTCCGGGCGCTCGCCGCACCAGGAAGGACCACGGCCGCGGACATGAGCAGCGTGGTGGTGAGCAGGGCGAGCAACGTGGCCTTGCGGATCACGTGCCGGCCAGGGATGGAGTACGGCGCACGCCCGCAATGTTATGGCCTATCCGGCGAGGGGAAAGGTCACCGGCTCTCTTCGGGAGCGTGGCCGCGCCAGGTCGACGGTCTTGCCCGAGACAAGGGTGAGCAGGTGATCTCTGCGAATCAGGAGCGCCGTGCGACGCTCCCCGGTAGGGGTGTAAACCAGCTCCGAGGTCGCGCCGAGGCGCTCGTCCACCAGTACGGTCAACTCGTCCGGGAGCAGCAGGGGGCAGACCAGGCCGGAGGCGTAGTCGGTGGCGGAGTTCACGGTGAACGCCGAGGCCGGACGGACCCGCCGGGCGCCCAGGACCTTCCCGATCATGTCGGGCCGGGGAGGAAAACCGACCGACGCGACCACCGCGACGGGCTCGCGGCCGATTCGCGTCGTGACCTCGAAAACGGTGACCTCCACACAGGTCGCCGGGCTCGCGGACAGCACCTCGGGAAGCTCATCGGCACACGTCATCGCGCGTGGAAGGCGTACGATCTCATGATGGATCTGGTGATCGAGGAGCCAGCGGTGGATCGCGAGGGCGTCCTTCATGTGTGTGCTCCTTGCCTCGACGCACGGCCCCCGAGAATCTCCTGACTGACCGTAACCTGGTGATCGCTTCAGGTGTATCCCCGCAGGGGAACATGTTCCGTAACCAAAGGACCTACCCGGCTTGTCCCTTTCAAATCTGACTGAGAATCAGCGCCACGGCATGAGCGAGCTGTTCCGGAAGATCGCTCCCGTGGCTGACGAACTCGGCACGCTGTTCGCCGCCAGGGGCTACCAGATCGCCCTCGTAGGCGGTTCCGTCCGAGACGTGTTCCTGGGCAGGATCGGCAACGATCTCGACCTGACCACGGACGCCCGCCCGGAGACGGTCCTGGAGCTCATCCGCGACTGGGCCGACTCCATCTGGACGATAGGCATCGACTTCGGCACGGTCGGCGTGCGCAAGGGCGGCTGGCTGCTGGAGATCACCACCTATCGCAGCGAGTCCTACGACCCCAAGTCGCGCAAGCCCGACGTCGTCTACGGCGACACGCTGGAGGGCGACCTGGCCCGGCGTGACTTCGCGGTCAACGCGATGGCGCTGCGCCTGCCGTCCCGCGAGTTCGTGGACCCGCACGGCGGCCTCGACGACCTGCACGCCAAGAGGCTGCGCACGCCCGGTCCCCCCGAGCGGTCCTTCGACGACGACCCGCTGCGGATGCTCCGCGCCGCCCGGTTCGCCAGCCAGCTCGGCTTCGCCGTGGACCCGGCGGCGTTCGCCGCGATGACCGCGATGTCCGAGCGGATCGAGATCGTCTCCGCCGAGCGGATCCGCGAGGAGCTGGACAAGCTCATCTGTGGCGATCACCCCCGCGAGGGGCTCAAGATCCTCGTCGACTCCGGACTCGCCGCCCACGTCCTTCCCGAGCTGCCCAAGCTCCGCCTGGAGATCGACGAGCACCATCGGCACAAGGACGTCTACGAGCACTCGCTGATCGTGCTGGAGCAGGCGATCGACCTGGAGGAGAGCGGTCCCGACCGGGTCCTGCGCTGGGCCGCGCTCCTGCACGACGTGGGCAAGCCCAAGACCCGCCGCCACGAGTCCGGCGGCCGGGTCTCCTTCCACCATCACGAGGTGGTCGGCGCCCAGCTCGCCAAGAAGCGCATGACGGAGCTGAAGTTCCCCAAGGACGTGGTGGCCGACGTGTCCCGCCTGGTGGAGCTGCACCTGCGCTTCCACGGGTACGGCACGGGCGAGTGGACCGACTCGGCCGTGCGCCGCTACGTCAGGGACGCCGGGCACCTGCTGGAGCGCCTGCACAGGCTGACCCGCGCCGACTGCACCACCCGCAACACGCGCAAGGCCCAGGCCCTGTCCCGGACCTACGACCAGCTTGAGGAGCGCATCGCCCGGCTGGCCGACGAGGAGGAGCTGGGCAAGATCCGCCCCGAGCTCGACGGCAACGAGATCCAGGAGCACCTCGGCGTCCCCCCGGGCCCGGTGGTCGGGCGCGCCTACAAGTTCCTCCTGGAGATGCGCCTCGACCGGGGTGTGATCGGCAAGGAGGCGGCGGCCGAGGCCCTCCGCCAGTGGGCCCGCGAGAACGAGATCGGAGCCTGACCGGCGTCTCCGGCCCGGACCGCGAGCACGTCTGACGTCCCTGCGCGCGGGTGCCGGCCACGGCACCCGCGCACCGGTCTCCGGGGTCCGCGGGGTGCGGCCGACGCTCGCGGACGGGCGGGAGCCGGTCGGCGGGATGCCGCCCTACCCGGTCGGCGAGGACCCTCCGACGGTCACGGCTGCGGTGACGGCAGCGGCTGGAGCGCCCGCCTCGGAGTGATCACCCAGTAGATCGCCGCGCTGCCCAGGTAGCCGACGGTGATGAGCCCCAGCACCGGCAGCGACCTGCCGTCCTGCGGCAGCAGCACCGCCGCCAGGGCCGCGGCCAGCACGTAGGTGCCGTTGAAGAGCATGTCGTAGATCGAGAAGGCCCGCCCGAGGTAGGCGTCCTCGACGTCCCGCTGCACGGCCGTGTCCGCGCAGATCTTGATGCTCTGCCCGGTGATGCCGAGCACGAAGCCGGTGACCGCGAAGCCCCACTGCTGGAACGACACGCAGAGCAGCGGCGTCAGCACCCCCGCGGTGACGAGCATGATCGTGACCCAGGACCGGATGCCGAAGCGCTCGGTCGCCCACGGCGTGATCAGGATGGCGAAGAAGTAGCCCACCGCGGAGGTGGCGACCACGATGCTGACCGCGGTCAGCGCGTCCTCGACGTTCTCGGCGAAGTAGTAGCGCGACAGCATCATCAGCATCGCCGTGCACATGCCGTACATGAACCGGTGGGCGGCCATCGCCCCCATCCCGGCGGCGGCGGCCCGATGACGGACGAGACGCCGCGCGCCGTCGGCCAGGCCGCTCAGCACGTTGCGCAGGGCCTCGCGGGTCTGCGTCCGGTTCGGGTCGTAGGCCGGGCCGAGGAGATCCTTGTCCATGGTCCTGGCGATCAGCGCGCTGAGCCCGAAGATGAGACCGGAGGCGACCAGCAGCACCGCCGTGCCCCGGTGGTCGGCACCGAAGATCATTCGTAGCAGGTAGCCCACGCCCACGCCCACGAAGGTCATCACGGTGCCGGAGGTGGGGGTCACCGCGTTGGCCACCATCAGCCGGTCGGCCGGGACGACGTGCGGGAGCGACGCCCCGAGCGCGGAGAGGAAGAACCGGTTCACCCCGAGCACGCCGAGCGCGGCGGCGTAGAAGACCGCGTCGGGGGCGTCCACGGCGACGAGCGCGGCGGCCGCCAGCAGCAGCGCCCCGCGGACCATCGGCGCGATGACCAGGATCTGCCGCCGGGACCAGCGGTCGATGAACACGCCCGCGAAGGGACCGAGGATCGAGTACGGAAGCAGCAGCACGGCCAGACCGGTGGCGATCTCGACGGCGCTCGTGCTGTTCTCGGGGCTGAAGAACGCGAACCCGGCTACCGCGAACTGGAAGATCCCGTCGGACGACTGTGAGACCAGACGGGTCCCGAACAGCCGCCGGAAGTCCCGACCTTCCAGGACGACGCGTAGATCGGATACGAATGACACGCGCTTAGCCTACGCGTGATGACTACGAGTCAGGCATAGGGAACATCGCCGAAATGCGTACAAAATACGTGCAATCCCTCCTGTTCAGCCGCGATCGGACACGCCGACGCTTATCCGCGATCGGATGCGCCGATCGGCATGATCACGTACTCTCGATCGAGTGACAGCTGATGAACACGTTGTGCTTGTCGACGCCGAGGGAAACGCGATCGGCACGGCGGCCAAGGCCATGGTGCACGGCTTTGACACGCCCCTCCATCTGGCCTTCTCCAGCTACGTGTTCGACGGCCGGGGCCAGGTGCTCCTCACCCGCCGGGCATCACACAAGATCACTTGGCCCGGCGTGTGGACCAACAGCTGCTGCGGGCACCCGCTGCCCGGCGAGCCACTTCCGGACGCGGTGATCCGAAGGCTCTCCCACGAGCTGGGCCTGAAGGCCGATCGGGTCGATCTGCTCCTGCCGGGCTTCTCCTACCGGGCGGTCATGGACAACGGGATCGTCGAGCGGGAGCTGTGCCCGGTCTACCGGGTGCTCGTCGAATCCGACGCCGTGCCCAACCCGGACGAGGTCGAGGGCGTGCGCTGGATGCCGTGGGAGAGGTTCGCCGACGAGGTGCTCGGCCGGCGCATGGAGATCTCCCCGTGGTGCCGCGAGCAGGTCGGCCAGCTCGTCGGGCTCGGGGCCGACCCGCTCGCCTGGCCGGTCGCCGACTCCGCCGACCTTCCCGGCGCCGCCCGCTGAGGGGATCCGGCCCTCTCCGCGCGGGCGATCCGCGAGACATCACGACGAGAGCCTCCGCCCTGCACGGGCGGAGGCTCTCGTCGTTTCACCGTTCAGTCTGGTCGCGGTCCGGTTCGGCGCGGCAGTGACGGTAGGGGGCGACTCAGCGCTCGACCTCGCCGCGGATGTACTTCTCCACGTAGTCACGGGCCTCGTCGTCGGAGTACTGCTCCGGCGGGGACTTCATGAAGTAGGAGGAGGCCGACAGGATCGGGCCGGCGATGCCCCGATCCAGGGCGATCTTGGCGGCGCGGACCGCGTCGATGATGATGCCGGCGGAGTTGGGGGAGTCCCAGACCTCCAGCTTGTACTCCAGGTTCAGCGGGGTGTCGCCGAAGGACTTGCCCTCCAGGCGGACGTAGGCCCACTTGCGGTCGTCGAGCCACGGCACGTGGTCCGACGGGCCGATGTGCACGTCGGCCTTCTGCATCTCGTGCGGGATCTGCGAGGTGACGGACTGGGTCTTGGAGATCTTCTTGGACATGAGGCGCTTGCGCTCCAGCATGTTCATGAAGTCCATGTTCCCGCCGAAGTTCAGCTGGTAGGTGCGCAGCAGCTCCACGCCGCGGTCCTCGAACAGCTTGGCCATCACGCGGTGCGTGATGGTCGCGCCGACCTGCGACTTGATGTCGTCACCGATGATCGGGACGCCGGCGTCGGTGAACTTCTGCGCCCACGTGGGGTCCGAGGCGATGAACACCGGCAGGGCGTTGACGAACGCGACCTTGGCGTCGATCGCGCACTGGGCGTAGAAACGGTCGGCCTCCTCCGACCCCACCGGCAGGTAGGAGACGAGGACGTCGACCTTGTTGTCCTTGAGGATCTTGACGACGTCGGCCGGGGCCTCGTCGGACTCCTCGATCATCTCGCGGTAGTACTCGCCGAGACCGTCGAAAGTGTGGCCGCGCTGGACGGTGACGCCCAGCGGCGGCACGTCACAGATCTTGATGGTGTTGTTCTCGGAGGCCACGATCGCCTCGGAGAGATCACGCCCGACCTTCTTGGCGTCAACGTCGAACGCCGCGACGAACTCGACGTCGCCGACGTGGTAGTCGCCGAACTTGACGTGCATCAGGCCCGGCACCCGAGTGCCGGGGTCGGCGTCCTTGTAGTAATGCACGCCCTGTACGAGCGACGTGGCACAGTTGCCCACACCGACAATGGCTACGCGCACCGAACCCATGGCACTCGCTCCCCTTTTGTTTCTTTAGTGGATCAGTTGTCTTCCGGGGTGATTTGCGGCCCCGGTTTCTCTGCCCCGGGCATGGAAGCCCGGGATGCTTCTTCTTGCGTGGGCTGCCGCTCTTCGGCCGGCGGAGACGCTCGGCGCTCGGTGGCGATCAGCTCATTCAACCAGCGCACTTCGCGTTCGACCGACTCCAGACCGTGACGCTGAAGTTCGAGGGTGTAGCTGTCCAGCCGTTCCCTGGTGCGGGCGAGAGCCGTGCGCACGCCGTCGAGCCGTTCTTCCAGCCGGCTGCGGCGCCCTTCGAGGATGCGCAGCCGTACTTCGGCCTCGGTGTGCCTGAAGAAGGCGAAGTGAACGCCGAAGCTCTCGTCCTCCCAGGCGGACGGACCGGCCTGGGTGAGCAGCTCCTGGAGGCGTTCCTTGCCCTCCGCCGTCAGCTTGTAGACGATCTTCGATCGCCGGCCGGGGAGCGCCAGAGGGCTCTCGGCGGGGGCGTCGGGCGGGTCGGAGACACGTGAGCACGCGCCGTCTTCGGTGATCAGTCCGTCGTTGAGCAGCTGACGGAGGCAGGGATAGAGCGACCCGTATGAGAACGCCCGAAACATACCGAGTAGCGTGTTGAGCCGTTTGCGCAGCTCGTAGCCGTGTAGCGGGGTCTCGTGCAGCGACCCGAGCACGGCCAGCTCCAGCACGCCGCTGCGTCCACTGGCCACCGGAAACCACCACCTCTCGTGTCGATGTATCGAGCCGATACATCAGCAGGATACGTCCACTCAACATATGCCTGCAATCAACGACTTTCCCAAGAGGTTGGGGGCAAACGGTAAAAAGCCGTAGTCTGGCGCTTATGTGGTCGCATCGAGCGGTGGTAGGGCATAGCCCTCGCGCGGACGAGGCCGCTTTCCAATACGGAAAATCCCGCCTCCGTGAGGAGGAGGTCTGCCAAGGTTGTTCTTGGAACCACCTGACGACCTCGTTCGTCCTCGGAAACGGAGATCCACCCGTAAAGGTCGGCTACTAGTGAGCCAAGGCGATGAGGGCTTCCGCGATCAGGGGGTAATCTCACCCGCCAGCACGCCGTCGTAGACCCCGATGACCGAACGAGGACGCGTGAGTTACAGCCACAGCAATGACCCGGAGCCGAACGAGCGCCAAGAGCGCGCTGACGGATCGGCTCGCCAGGGGAGGCGCCGTCGCTCAAACCCAGGGGCCGCTCCCCACGACGTTCCCCCGCCTCAACGCCCTCAAACCGGCGACGCCGGCTGGCCCGGGCCCCAGGCTCAGGCGCAGGGACGGCCTCCGCAGGGCCCGGCCCCCGATCCTCGATCCGGCCCGCCGCCCCGGCCCGCCGCGATGCCCTACCCCAGCGGAGCGGGGCAGGCGGGGCCGCCTCCCCAGCACGGGCAGATGCCTCCCCAGCACGGCGGGCCGCCCCAGCACGGCCAGATGCCCCCGAACGGCGGGGCGCCCCAGCACGGCCAGATGCCCCCGAACGGCGGGGCGCGCCATCCCGGTCCGACGCCCCAGCCTTCCGGAACGCCCAGGCCCGCCGCGATGCCCTACCCCGGCGGGGCGGGGCCGGCATCCCAGACCACCGCGATGCCGCAACCCGGCGGGCCTCGCCAGGGCGGCCCGGCGCCCCGGGCCGCCGCGGCGGCTCAGACCACCGCGATGCACCAGCCCGGTGGGACGCGCCAGCGTGACACCGACCCGACCGGCCGCCGCGCCGAGGCCGCCTTCGAGGACACCCAGGCGATGCTCGCGGCCCAGGCGGGCGGCGGACGCCCCTCGGGCCCGGGCGAGCCCGGAGGCCGCAGGCGAGCCCGCGGCGGGCGCGCCGCGGACGCCTCGATGGGCCTCGGGGCCCCCGGAGGGCCCGGAGGCCCCGACGGGCATGGTCCCGACGACGACGAGGACGAGCCCGGCGGCAGGGGATGGAAACGTTTCATCCCCAGCTGGAAGATCATGATGGCCAGCTTCGTGGTCCTCTCCGCGGGCGTCTTCGGCATGATCGCCGTGGCCTACGCCGGCACGCCCGTCCCCACGGGGGTCCAGGACAGCGCGGTCGACCAGGGCAGCGCCATCTACTATTCCGACGGCAAGGGCCTGATCGCGCGCCTGGGGACCAAGCGCAACCCGGTGACGATCGACAAGATCCCCCTCTGGGTCCAGGACGCGGTGATCGCCGCTGAGAACGGGGGCTTCCGCGAGGACAGCGGCATCGACTTCCCGGGCATGGTGCGGTCGTTCGTGAGCACGGTGACCGGTACCCAGGTTCAGGGCGCCTCGACGATCACCCAGCAGATGGCCCGTGGCTACTACGACGGCCTCAGCAAGGAAGTGTCGATCCAGCGCAAGATCAAGGAGATCTTCGTCGCCGTCAAGATCAACAAGACGCTGTCGAAGAATCAGATCCTCACGCAGTACCTGAACACCATCTACTTCGGCCGCGGCGCCTACGGCATCGACGCCGCGGCCCAGGCGTTCTTCAACAAGCACGTCGACAAGCTGACCAAGGAACAGGGCGCCTACCTGGCGGGGCGCATCCAGAACCCCGACGCGTTCGACCGGGCCGAGAACGCCAAGAACCTGGGCCCCACGCAGGCGCGTTACGCCTACGTGCTCGGTCAGATGAAAGTCCTCGACCCCGCCAAGTACGGCTCGCTGGCCTCCACCTCGCCCACCGCCCCCAAGCGGATCGCCCGCCAGACCAAGGACTACTACCAGGGGGTCAACGGCTACATGATCACCGAGGTCCTCAAGGAGCTCAAGGCCAAGGGCATCAGCCAGGAGGCCGTCGAGCAGGGCGGCTACAAGATCATTAGCACGTTCGACAAGCGTTTGATGGGCGCGGCCAAGACGGCCGTCCTGAACAACACCTCCGGTCTCTCCAAGGAGATCCACACGGGGCTCGCGGCCGTCGATCCACGCAACGGGCGGGTCATCGCCTTCTACGGAGGCAGCAACTTCGCCAAGAAGGAGTGGAACGACGCCTTCATGTCCGAGAAGCAGGCGGCGTCGGCGTTCAAGCCCTACGTGCTGGCCGCCTGGCTGGAGGCCGGCAACAGCCTCAACAGCTACCTGCTGGGCAAGGGACCGATCGAGGCGCCCGGCACCAAACCGATCAAGAACTCCCACGACATCCCCGGCGGTTCGGTGAACGTGGTCAGGGCCACGGCCGAATCCGTCAACACCGCCTTCGTGCAGATGGGCGAGGAGGTCGGCCTGGACAAGGTCGTCGACATCGCGGCCGGGGCCGGCATCAACGAGGAAAATCTCAAGAAGACCGAGAAGGACCACGCCTTCGCCCTCACCATCGGATCCGGCCCGGTCACCCCGGTCCAGCAGGCGGGCGGCTACTCGATCTTCGCCAACGAGGGCAAGCACTTCCAGAACCACGTCGTGATCAAGGTCGTCAAACCCGACGGGACGACGGTCATCCCGGAGAACAAGCAGCCCGTCCAGGTCATCAGCCCCGAGAGCGCGGCCGACGCCCTCGTCGCGTTGCAGGCGGTCGTGAAGGACCCCCAGGGCACCGGCAAGGCCGCGGCTCTCCCCGACCGGCCGGTGGCGGGCAAGACCGGCACCAACGATGACAACAAGGAAGCGTGGTTCGTCGGGTTCACCCCGCAGCTGTCCACCGCGGTCGGCATGTACCGGCAGGACGGGAAGACGAACGCCGAGGAGCCGCTGGGCGACGCCATCCAGGGCGCCACGTACCCCACCCGCGTGTGGCAGGCCTTCATGGCGGAGGCCATGAAGGGCAAGGAGGTCATGCAGTTCCCGCCGCCCGCCAACGTCGGCATGCCCAAGGACCTCGCACCCAAGCCCGCCCCGAAGCCGACCCCGACGGTGACGGAGGACCCGTTCGCCCCCGACGGCGACGGCGGCGGCGACGGCAGCGACTGGTCCGGCGACGGCGGTAACAGCGACGGCAACGACGACAACGGCGGGATGGATCAGCCCGAGGGCGGGGAGTGTCTGCCCTGGGACGGTTCGTGTGATCGCCGGGACGACGGCGGCGGACTTCCCGAGGGGGATATCGGCGACGGCGGCGCCGCCCCCGGTGCGGCGGTCGGGCCGGACCACCAGCCCTCCGGGCAACGGCCCTGATGAAGAGCCTCCTGTCGATGCGGAGCCCGCTGCCGGAGATCGGCACGCGCGTGATCCCGTACGTCCCCCTGGCCCTGTTCGCGGGGCTGGGGGCCGTGCTGGCCTGGTTCTGGAAGTGGCCGTGCCGGATCGACGGGGCCTGGAACGACGGCACCCTGCGGTTCACGAACTTCTGTTACACCGACATCTATCCGCTGTGGCAGATGGAGAAGCTCAACGAAGGCAAGATCCCGTACTTCGGCTATCCGGTCGAATACCCCGTCGGCATCGGCGGGATCATGGAGTTCTTCCGCCGGATCGTCACGAACATGAGCGATCCCGGGACGGCGTTCTACGACCTGACCGTGATCCTCATGGCCATCTGCCTGATCGCCGGCGTGCTGCTGATGGCCGCGCTGGCCGGGCCGGTCCGGCGCTGGGACGCGCTCTGGTACGCCCTGGCCCCCGCGCTGATCCTCACCGCCTACATCAACTGGGACCTGGCGAGCAACGCCCTCGCGCTGGGCGCGCTGCTCGCCTGGTCGAAGCGGAAACAGTGGCTCGCGGGCATCCTGCTCGGCCTGGCGATCGCCACCAAGTTCTACCCCCTGATGTTCCTCGGCCCGCTGTTCCTGCTGACGCTGCGCACGGGCAAGTGGGTGCCGTTCCTCAAGACCCTCGGCGGCACGGCGGGCGCCTGGCTCGTCGTCAACGTGCCGATCATGGTCTTCGCCTTCGACGGCTGGAAACGGTTCTACGTCTTCAGCCAGGAGCGCCCGGCCGACTGGGGCTCGATCTGGTACTTCTTCAACCAGAAGCAGTGGCCGTTCCTCGGCGACACGGACCGGCTCGACCTCCTGGGCATCGTGTCGCTCGGCGCGTTCTGCCTGGCGATCGCCGTGCTGACGCTGACCGCCCGAACCCGGCCCAGGCTGATGCAGCTCTGCTTCCTCACCCTCGCCGCGTTCATGCTGACGAACAAGGTCTGGTCGCCGCAGTACGTGCTCTGGCTGATCCCCTTCGCCGTGCTGGCCCGGCCCAACTGGAAGGCCATCGCGCTCTGGCAGATCGCCGAGTGCTGGTACTTCTTCGCCATCTGGCTCTATCTGGTCGGCCTCCAACCCGGTGACGAGGCGCTGGGCATCTCCGGCGACACCTACTTCACCGCGGTGTGGGGCCGGGTGATCACCATCCTGATCATGATGGCCTTCGTCGTGCGGGACATCCTCAAGCCCGAGAAGGACATGATCCGGCAGGACGGGACCGACGACCACTCGGGCGGTGTCTTCGACGGAGTCCCCGACCGGTTCCGGATAGCGCTCGCCTGATGACCCATGCCGTTTCCAACCGGCCGCGGGGCGGGTCGATCGAGCACGATTCCACCGTATGACCGCCTCCCTCGACCGTCCCCCCGACACCTCGCCCCCATCCCGGCGCGACACCATGACGGAGGCGTTGCTGCTCTGGCTGAGTTCCCGGCTGGGCATCGTCGTCCTCGCCGTCGTGGGGGTCACGGCGATGGCGGACGGGGACACCATCGCCCCGTTCCTGGAGCGCTGGAGGCACTGGGACGCCGACCTTCTCATCACCATCGCCGAGCACGGTTACGGAGGCGATCCGAGCGGTGAGCCGGACAAGGGACTGCCGGCCTTCTTCCCCGGGATGCCCCTGATGCTTCGCGTGGTGCATCTGTTCACGGGGAGCTGGACACTCGCCGGACTGCTGATCTCCTTCGTGGCCGGGGCCGTGGCCATGGTCGCGCTGGCCAGGCTGGCCGAGTTCGAGGGACCGCCGGGGACCGGCCGGCGCGCGGTGCTGGCGTTGCTGCTCTGGCCGATGTCGGTCTTCCTGTTCGCCGGGTACAGCGAGTCCCTCTTTCTGGCCTTCGCGATCCCCGCGTGGCTGGCGGCGCGCCGGGGGCGCTGGCCGCTCGCCGCCGTTCTCGCCGCCGGGGCCTCCTGCGTGCGGATCACCGGCCTGTTCCTGGCCCTCGCGCTGGTCGTGGAGTTCTTCAGCAGGCGGCATGCCGTACGGCAGGCGGGGTGGCTGGTGGCGCCGTTCGTGCCGCTGGTGCTCTACTCCGCCTACCAGCACGCCAGGAGCGGTGACTGGCTGGCGTGGAAGCACGCGCAGGAGGCCGGGTGGGGACGGCACCTGGTGTGGCCGTGGGAGTCGTTGATCACGACCTGGAACTCGGCCCTGGGAGAGGGGCGGTTCGCGTGGGCGTTCCGCCTGGAGATCGCGGGGGCGGTCGTCGGGGTCGGGCTCGTGCTGGTCCTGCTCTATCTGCGCAGATGGAGCGAGTTCCTCTACGTGGGACTCCAGGTGGGAGCCCTGCTCTGCTCCGCCTACTACCTGTCGATCCCGCGCTCGGCGCTGCTGTGGTGGCCGCTCTTCCTGCTCATCGCCAAGGCGAGCGCCTCACCCCCGTCGTGGAGACGGTGGATCATCGTCGTCTACGCCCTGGTGGTGGGTCCGTTGATGGTGCTCAACACGCTGGTCTTCACGGACGGGGCCTGGGTCGGGTAGCGGTCGCTACCCACTTTCGTGGATAAGTAATCCAGAAAGTTATCCACAGGCTGTGGATTGTTGTCGGCCGAAGGCGTCCCCTGGATCATCGCCACGGATGGACGACGGCTCAAGGTCGCGGCTTCGCCCAGGTCACAGATGCTTCCTGAGGAAGGCGACGTCCTGTGCCTGACCCTCGAACGGCGTCTCCACCACGATCGGCGCGTTCGCGCTCCTGCACACGCCGAGGATGAGTTCGGTGTCGATCTGTCCCGCCCCGAGGCTCGCGTGCCGGTCGGCGCCGGAGTCGAAGGCGTCGCGCGAGTCGTTGCAGTGGATGAGGTCGATCCTGCCGGTGATCGCCATGACCCGCTCGACCACGTCGGCCAGTCCTTCGCCGCCCGCGTGGGCATGACAGGTGTCCAGGCAGAAGCCCACGTCGAACCCGTCGAGCGCCTCCCACAGCCGGGCGATGCGCTCCAGCTTGCGGGCCATCGCGTTGCCGCCGCCCGCGGTGTTCTCGATGAGCACCGGAACCTCGTGCTCCTCCAGGCGCTCGAACACCTTGCGCCAGTTGTCGAAGCCCTTCTGAGGGTCGTCGCCGGCGCTGACGTGCCCGCCGTGGACGATAAGCCCCTTGGCGCCGAGTTCCGCCGCCGCGGCGAGGTTCGAGCTCAGCAGCTTGCGGCTGGGGATGCGGATCCGGTTGTTGGAGGTCGCCACGTTGATCACATAGGGCGCGTGGACGTAGACGTCCACGTCGGAATCCTTGATCTCCCGGGTCTTCTCGCCGATGACGGGGCCCTTCCAGCCCTGCGGATCGCCGAGGAAGAACTGCACGACCTCGGCGTCACGGGCCCTGGCGTGGGCCAGCGGGTCGTCCTGATCGACATGAGCTCCGATACGCGGCATGTATCCGAGAGTAGCCGTTTCAAGGCCCCGGCCAGGGGCAGTCGCAGGGCGCGCCCCGTTGCCCGCCCCCCCAGCGGGCTGAACACAAGGAGTCAACGTGCCTCGCTACCGCAGAGGGATCAGCCTGATAGGTCTGATCTACATTCTGGTCGGCCTCTATGTGGCCTGGGTCTACGACTACATCACCCCCGCGCTCCTGAAGGACATCGCCGAGGCCCTGCTGGCCGTCTTCCTCTGGTTCCTCGTCCTGCTGGGCGTGGACCTGCGACTCGGCTAGTCATCCGGCCCTCGATGTGGGGTGGTCTTCGGCGGTTCGGGGCTCTACGGGAGGAAACCTCCGTGGTGGATGCCGAAGGCCACACCCACGAACGAGGCCACGATGCCCACGATGTTCAGCGAACGCTCGCGCGTCGTCGCGGAGACGTACTGCGAGTAGAGACCCCCGACGAACCCCACCGTTCCCGCCCATGACGCGAACGCGTGCATGCCCGGCATGAACCCCGTCGCGAAGGCGACCAGCCCGCAGACGAGGGTGCCGACGCTCAGGACGTCCTCGGCGAGATGAGGCCGCCCACCGCGGTTCGCCGCGAACCGGAACGGCCCCCGCCTGGTGGATCGAGACGCATCCGGCATGTCCACCACCTCTTTTTCCTCTCGTGGTGAGGTGCCCGCCGAGCCGACTCCCCAACCCTTACCGGCCTGGTAGGCTGTCAGGGCTGCGTTGAATGGGTGTGTTATCGCCCACCCGCCATCACGAAGGCCGAAATAGGCGTTCGCGGTGCACACGTCAGCGTCCTCCTGTCACGGCACGGTGTCGTGACCGCAATAGTCCAGAGGAGGTTGGAAGTCAGCATGCGTCGTTACGAAATGATGGTCATTCTCGACCCTTCGCTCGATGAGCGTACGGTTGCCCCTTCCCTCGACCAGTTCCTCACGGTGGTCCGCAACGACGGCGGCAGCGTGGAGAAGGTCGATGTGTGGGGTCGTCGTCGGCTGTCCTATGACATCGCGAAGAAGCCCGAGGGCATCTACGCCGTCATCGACCTGACCGCGGAGCCCGCCACGGTCAAGGAGCTCGACCGGCAGATGAACCTCAACGAGGGAATTCTGCGCACCAAGGTCCTGCGCCCGGACGTGCACTAACCTCCGACATTTTGTCGGGCGGCAGCCGTACTCTGAGCCGATAATCAGCGAAGGCCGCAGGAAGGGCAGCGCTAGCCATGGCAGCAGGCGACACCACGATCACCATCGTCGGCAACCTCGTCGACGATCCGGAGCTGCGCTTCACCCCCACGGGGCAAGCAGTGGCACGGTTCCGCATCGCATCCACTCCGAGGTTCCTCGACAAGACGACCAACGAGTGGAAGGACGGCGAAGGCCTGTTCCTGACCTGCAACGTTTGGCGGCAGGCGGCGGAGAACGTCGCCGAGAGCCTCCAGCGCGGCATGCGGGTCATCGTTCAGGGACGGCTGCGCCAGCGGTCTTACGAGACCAAGGAAGGCGAGAAGCGCACGGTTTACGAGGTCGAGGTCGACGAGGTCGGCCCCTCCCTGAGGAACGCGACCGCCAAGGTCAACAAAACCGCCCGTCAGGGCGGCGGCGGTGGCTTCGGCGGCGGCGGTGGCGGTGGCCCCGCCAACGACCCGTGGGCCTCCGCGGCGCCCGCCGCACCGCAAGGTGGCGGCTTCGGCGGCGGCGGCGGTAGCTACGGCGGCGGCCCGCAGGGCGCTCCGCAACAGGGTGGCGGCGGCTTCGGCGGCGGCGACTTCAGCGACGAACCGCCTTTCTAGGTGACGGTCCCGGCGGGACCGTCGAAGACCGCATTCTGAAATCCCAGTCCATATCCGCAGCGACCATTCCCGCCTGACGGCGGGGCTCTGAAAGGAGCACCACGATGGCCAAGCCGGCATTGCGCAAGCCTAAGAAGAAGGTTTGCCTGTTCTGCCACGACAAGATCTCCTACGTCGACTACAAGGACACGGCGCTGCTTCGGAAGTTCATCTCCGACCGCGGCAAGATCCGTGCACGCCGGGTGACGGGCAACTGCACCCAGCACCAGCGTGACGTGGCGACCGCTATCAAGAACGCTCGTGAGATGGCGCTCCTGCCGTACATGAGCACCGCGCGCTAAGGAGGTCCGGACAAATGAAGCTCATTCTCACCAGTGAGGTCACGGGCCTCGGTGCCCCCGGTGACATCGTTGAGGTCAAGAGCGGCTACGGCCGTAACTACCTGCTCCCCCGTGGCTTCGCGATCCTGTGGACGCGTGGCGGCGAGAAGCAGATTCTCTCGATCAAGAAGGCCCGCGACGCCCGCGAGATCCGCGACGTCGGCACCGCCAAGGAAGTCGCCGGCCAGCTCAAGGCCCTGAAGGTGGTCCTGAAGACGAAGGCCGGCGAGTCCGGTCGTCTCTTCGGTTCCATCACCACGGGTGACGTCGCCGAGGCCGTCAAGGCCGCCGGTGGCCCCCTGCTCGACCGCCGCCGCATCGAGATCGCCTCCGCGATCAAGAGCCTCGGCTCCCACCGGGTCAGCGTCAAGCTGCACCCGGAGGTCTCCGCCGCCCTCGACATCGAGGTCGTCGCGGCCTGACAGGCCCCATGAGATAAGGGCTCCTCCCATCGAGGAGCCCTTATCCATGTGACGGCCCGGGTTCTTCCCGGCGCCCGCGTATGAGTCCGGTGCCCGCGTGTGAGCCGGTGTCCGCGGGGCGCGTGCGTGTTCGTGGCGGGTCGATGCCCACGTAGTGAGACCACGTCCTTTCTGGTTACGGCGAATACGTACAATTCGGGAGTCATTGCTTTACTCTGGAGGTTTTTCATGGTTCGTCCGTCGATGCTGCTCGCGCTCGGTGCCCTCGTGGCAGCCGCGGTGGCCTGTGCGCCGGCTTCGGAAACGACGACCCAGGCGAGTGCCTCCGCCCCGGCCACCTGCACCAAGGACCAGCTCACGCTGAAGACGGCGGGCAAGCTGACCATCGGCACCGACAAGCCCGCCTACGAGCCGTGGTTCAAGGACGACGACCCGGCCAACGGCAAGGGCTTCGAGAGTGCGGTGGCGTACGCGATCGCCAAGCAGCTCGGCTTCACGGACACCGAGGTCACCTGGGCCACGGTGAAGTTCGACTCCGCGTTCGCTCCCGGCGCCAAGCAGTTCGACCTCGACTTCAACCAGGTCTCGGTCACCCCCGACCGGGCCAAGGTCGTCGATTTCAGCGACGGCTACTACACGGTCAAGCAGGCCGTGGTCGCGCTGAACGGCTCCAAGATCGCCTCCGCGACGGACCTGGCGAGCCTGAAGGACGCCAAGATCGGCGTCCAGGTCGGCACCACCTCGCTGCAGGCGGTCAAGGACGTCATCAAGCCCACGGTCGAGCTGAACGTCTACAACGAGCAGATCGACGCGGTGAACGCGCTGAAGAACAAGCAGGTCGACGCCGTGGTGGTGGACCTGCCCACCGCGTTCTACGTGACCGCGGCGCAGGTCGAGGGCTCCAAGATCGTTGGCCAGTTCGGTACCGCCTCCGGCGCGCCCGAGGTCTTCGGTGCGGTCTTCGAGAAGGGCAGCCCCCTGGTGGGTTGTGTCAACGAGGCGATCGGCAAGCTGACCGCCTCCGGCGAACTCGCCAAGATAGAAACCGAGTGGCTCGGTTCGGCCGCGGGTGCGCCGGAGCTGAAGTGACCGGAGAGCGACCACCGGCCGCCGGCCCCACGGGGATGAAGAGCGCGCCCCGCCCGCCGGACGGCGGCGGTCGATGAAGAGCGATGGGCATGTCCCGGTGTCCACCGACTGGGTGAAGAGCGAACGGCAGGTCGAACGGGAGCGACTCCGCAGGCAGAGGTCGATCCGGTCGAGCTCGGTCGCGACGGTCTCGACGATCCTGGTGATCGTCCTGCTTTTCTGGATCTTCACCAGCTCGCCCGGCTGGCCTCGGGTCCAGGAGACGTTCTTCGACTCCGAGCAGTTCGTGAAGGCGCTGCCGGAGGTGCTGAGCGGGTTCCTGCTCAACATCAAGATCTTCCTGATCGCCGAGCCGCTGATCCTGATCGTGGGCCTGCTGGTCGCGCTGATCCGCAACCTCAAGGCGCCGGTGTTCTTCCCGCTGCGCGCCCTCGCGGTGGCCTACACCGACGTCTTCCGCGGTGTGCCGACCATCCTGGTCATCTATCTCGTCGGCTTCGGCCTGCCCGCGCTCGGCCTGCAGGGCATGCCGACGGATCTCGCGACGCTGGGCGTCATCGCGCTCACGCTGTCCTACGGGGCGTACGTGGCGGAGGTCTTCCGCGCGGGCATCGAATCGGTGCACCCCAGCCAGTGGGCCGCCGCCCGATCCCTCGGGCTGAGCCACGGCAGGACCATGCGTCACGTGGTGGTTCCCCAGGCGGTGCGCCGGGTGGTGCCGCCGCTGCTCAACGACTTCGTCTCGCTGCAGAAGGACACCGCGCTGGTCGCCACGATCGGCCCGTTGGAGGCGCTGCGGCAGGCGCAGATCCACGCCGCCAGCACGTTCAACTACACGCCCTACCTGGTGGCGGCGCTGCTGTTCATCCTGCTCACCATTCCCATGGCCCGTTTCACCGACTACCTGGCGGCCCGCTCCCAGAGGCGGCGAGGCCAGTGACCCGGCTTTCCGGCGGGCGCGGCGCCCTCGCCCCGTGGGCCGGTGGACGTGGCGCTCTCGCCACGTGGGCCGGTGGGACAGGCGGTTTCGAGGCGTGGACCGGCGGACGCGGAGGGTTCGTCCCGTGGACCGGCGGACGCGTCGGTCTCGAAGCGTGTTCCGGCGAGCCGCAGGGCGAGGAGAGTCCATGAGCCTGCTGACCATCGAAGGTCTGTGGAAGAACTACCACGGCCACAACGTGCTGCGCGGGATCGACCTGACGGTCGAGGCACACGAGGTGGTCTGCCTGATCGGGGCCTCCGGCTCGGGCAAGTCCACGTTGCTGCGCTGCGTCAACCTGCTGGAGACGGCCGACGACGGCACGATCCACCTGGACGGTACGGAGATCACCGACGTCCGGGCCGACGCCGACGACGTGCGGAAGCGCATGGGCATCGTGTTCCAGGCGTTCAACCTGTTCCCGCACATGACCGTGCTGGACAACATCACGCTGGCCCCGCGCAAGGTGCACAAGGTCGGCAGGGAACAGGCCGAGACACAGGCCCGCGAGCTGCTCGCCAGGTTCGGCCTGGCGAGCAAGGCGAACTCCTATCCCGACCAGCTCTCCGGCGGCCAGCAGCAACGCGCGGCCATCATCCGGGCCATGGCCACCCGGCCCCGCCTGATGCTGCTGGACGAGGTCACCTCCGCGCTGGATCCGGAGCTGGTCACGGAGGTGCTCGGGGTCATCCGGGAGCTCAAGGAGGGCGGGATGACCATGATCCTGACCACTCACGAAATGGGTTTCTGCCGTGAGATCGCGGACACCGTCTGCTTTCTCGACGGCGGTGTGCTCCTGGAACGCGGCACTCCCGAGCAGATCTTCAACGATCCCGGCGAGCCCCGCACCCGGGAGTTCCTGCAGAGCGTGATCGACGCCCGTCGGCTGTGACGCCTCAGCGGCGGTGCCTGCCCCGGAACCCGGAGTCGGGCGGGACGACGGCGGGGAGCTCCGCCACGGGACGTGCTCCGGCGAGCACGCTGTTGCGCCTGCCGTACATCAGGTAGACCAGCACGCCGAAGGACATCCAGATGATGAAGTACAGCCAGGTGACGACCTGGAGGTTCACCATGAGCCACAGGCAGGCGGCGATCGAGGCGATCGGCACGCCGGGGGAGAGCGGGGTGCGGAAGCCCCGGGGCAGGTCGGGCATCGTCCGCCGCATCCTGATCACCCCGCCGGCCACGGTGACGAACACGAACAGGGCGCCGATCACGACCAGCGGTTCGAGCGTGAGCACCGGCACGAACTCGGCCAGCAGGATCGCCAGGCCGCCGATGAGCAGGGTGACCCTGGTCGGGCTGTGGTAGCTCCGGTTGATCGTGGACAGCGAGCGGGGGATGAGCCCGTCACGGGCCATGGAGAACATGACGCGGGTCAGGCCGACGAGCAGCACCAGGATGACGGTCGTGAGGCCGAGGACCGCGCCGATGTTGATGATGTGCACCATGAAGCCCTCGCCCGCCTGGCGGAAGGCGTTGGCGAGCGGAGCACTGGGGTCGATCTTGTTGTAGGGGGTCATGCCGACCATCACCAGCGCGACCGCGATGTAGACGACCGTGGTCAGGATCAGGCCGCGGATGATGCCCTTCGGTATCGAGCGGGGCGCGTCCTCGGACTCCTCGGCCGCGGTGGCCACGACGTCGAATCCGATGTAGGCGAAGGTGATGGCCGCCGAGGCGGCGAAGATGCCGAACCAGCCGAAGGCGCCCGTCTGACCGAAGACGATGCCGAGCAGCGGGGAGTGCAGGGTGTCCGCGTCTCCCGTGGCGGGGGTCGCCGGTACGGGGATGGCCGCGAGGTTGCGCTGGTCGAAGTGGGTGGCGCCGATCACGATGACCGCACCGACGGCCAGCAGCTTGGCGATCACGATGATCCACAGGGCGCGCAGGCCGATCCGGGCGCCCAGGGCGACCACGGCCGTCAGAGCCACCAGAATGAACAGCGCGAACAGGTCGAATCCCTCTTCTTTGCCGACCATCCCGGTGAGCGGCCCGGAAAGGCTCACCCCGAGGTCGGTGAGCATCTGGGCCGCGTAGAGCGACCAGGCGCGGGCCACCGTCGCGACGGCCAGCAGGAGTTCCAGCAGCAGTGCCCAGCCGACGATCCAGGCCCAGACCTCGCCGAAGATGACGTAGGTGAAGGTGTAGGCGCTTCCCGAGGTCGGCATGGCCGAGGCCAGTTCGGCGAAGCAGAAGGCCACCAGCAGGCTGGTAATGCCGGCGATCATGAAAGAGAGGATCACGCCGGGACCGGCCATGGTGGCGGCCTGCCGGCCGGCGAGGCTGAAGATGCCCGCGCCGATCATCACGCCGACGCCGAGGACGATGAGATCCGTCGAGCCGTAGGCCTTGGGGAGGCCGTGGCGTGCACTGGTCCACCGATCCGTGGCGTGGCTTGGCGGCATACGGCGCACGATCGATGGTGAGGAGCCTGAGGGCACGACATGACCAATCATGGTGGGTGAAACACCCGCATCGCCGGGATCGTTTTACAGTGCCGCAGGAGATCGTCGCCGTACAAGGGCTAGCCGGTCACGTGGTGGACACCACCAGGTCACGCGGCGATCACCAGTGGCGTCTCACCTGGTGGACGCCACCGGGTCACGCGCCGACCACCAGCCACTTCGTCCCGTACGCGCGCAGTCCGAGGGTGACCATCCGGGCCACCATCCACACCCCGAGCGCCATCCAGAGCATGGCCAGGCCGCTGCCGGAGACGACGACCAGGAGCGCGGCGGGCAGGTAGGCGAGCGTCGTCCACGCGCCGGCCCAGGCGAGGTAGCGCTGGTCACCGGCGCCGATCAGCACCCCGTCCAGGACGAACACCACCCCCGCGAGCGGTTGCAGGATCGCCACCACCCAGAGCAGGTCGAGCAGTTCCCCGGTCACGACCGGATTCGCGTCGAACACGGCGGGAACGAACGGCCTGGCCACGACCACGAGCACCCCGAGCACCACGCCGGAGCCGATCCCCCACAGGATCATCCTCCAGGTCGCCTCGCGGGTTCCCGCCACGTCACCGGCGCCCAGAGCCCGGCCGGTGATGGCCTGTCCGGCGATGGCGATCGCGTCCAGGGCCAGTGCCAGCAGGTTCCAGATCCTGATGGCGATCGTGTGCGCCCCGATCTCGTTCTCCCCCATCCGGGTGGCGACCGCCGCCGCGATGAACAGCACCGCCTGCAGGCACGCCGTACGGATGATCAGCGCGATCCCCGCCGAACCGGCGGCCCTGATGCCCGCGAGGTCGGGCCGGAGGGATGCCTTGTGCCGCCCGAAGATCAGGGCGAGGTAGACGGCGGCGGCGAGCGACTGGGCCAGCACCGTTCCCCAGGCCGACCCGGCGACACCCCAGCCCAGACCGAGGACGAACACGACGTTGAGCACCGCGTTGAGGGTGAAGGAACCCACGGACACCAGCAGCGGGGTCTTGGTGTCCTGCATGCCGCGCAGCACCCCGGTCCCGGCGAACACCAGCAACATGGCCGGGACGCCCAGCAGGCTGATCCGCAGGTAGGTCGCGGCCTGCCGGGTGAGCTCCCCCTCGGCGCCGATGAGCTGAACGAGCGAGGGCGCGAGCGGCCACACGATCACGATGATCGCCACTCCGATCCCGGCGGCCAGCCAGAGACCGTCCACCCCCTGCCGGATCGCCTGAGGGACGTTGCCCGCACCGATCTGCCGGGCCACCGCCGCCGTCGTGCCATAGGCCAGGAACACGCACAGCGCCACCAGGAGACTCAGCACCGTGCTCGCCACTCCCACCGCACCGAGCGCGGGCGCGGGCAGGCGGCTGACGATGACGGTGTCCGTCAGCAGAAACAGCGGCTCGGCCACCAGGGCGCCGAAGGCGGGCAACGCGAGCCGGAGGATCTGTCTGTCGTGGTGACGGCCGGAGCCGCGGGTAAGAGGCACGGCTCAATTGTGCGTCTTACCCTTAGACGGCTCCTCAGGGGGACGAAGGTCGTGTTTCATGCCATGTGAGGCGAGTCTCAGCGTGTCGCCTCAACTTTCTTTTCTCCACAGGCAGTGGATGACGTTTTCCCTGCTCAGGCGGCTTCTGTGGACTGTGGACAAGAGTTATCCACAGAACTGTCCCCAGGCTGCCCACACCTCTGAGGAAGAACTGCACAACTTATCCACACCTCTGTCGACAGGCCACGTTGCCACCTGGCCTGAAGAGCGGCGAAACTGTCAGACCGGTCGGCTACAAGTTGGATAGCGCGACCGAGTGGGAAGGGGGGCGTGCGGTGAGTATCGCGGAACCACCGGTCTTCGAGCCTGGGTTCGAGCGCACGCCGCCGAACAACATCGAGGCCGAGCAGTCCGTCCTCGGTGGCATGCTCCTGTCCAAGGACGCCATCGCGGACGTGGTCGAGATCATCCGATCTGACGACTTCTACCGTCCGGCCCACCAGATCATCTACGACATCATCATCGACCTCTACGGTCGCGGTGACCCGGCCGACGCCGTCACCATCTTCGACGAGCTGCAGAAGAGAGGCGAGGTCGCCCGAGTCGGCGGCGGCGCCTACCTCCACACCCTGACCGCGGTCGTCCCCACCGCGGCCAACGCGGGCTACTACGCGAGGATCGTCCGCGAGCAGGCCATCCTCCGGCGGCTGATCGAGGCCGGCACCCGCATCGTCTCCTACGGCTACGGCGGCCAGGACGAGGAGGTCGACGAGCTCGTCGACCGCGCCCAGGCCGAGATCTACAAGGTCACCGAGCGCCGCACCTCCGAGGACTACATCCCCCTGGCGGACATCATGCCGGGCGCCCTCGACGAGCTGGAGGCCATCGGCGGGCGAGGCGGCCAGATGGTCGGCGTCCCGACGGGCTTCCAGGACCTCGACGCCCTCACCAACGGCCTGCACCCCGGCCAGATGATCGTTGTGGCCGCGCGACCTGCCATTGGTAAGTCCACGCTGGGACTGGATTTCGCCAGATCTGCCGCTATCAAGCACGGTATGACGACTGTCGTGTTCTCGCTGGAAATGTCCCGTAATGAGATCACGATGCGTCTGCTGTCGGCCGAGGCCCGGGTGGCGCTGCACGCCATGCGCTCGGGCACGATGACCGACGACGACTGGGCCAAGCTGGCCCGGCGGATGGGCGAGGTGGCCGAGGCGCCGCTGTTCATCGACGACTCGCCCAACATGTCGATGATGGAGATCCGGGCCAAGTGCCGGCGTCTCAAGCAACGTAACGACCTGCGGTTCGTCATCATCGACTACCTGCAGCTGATGTCCTCGCCGAAGAAGACGGAGAGCCGCCAGAACGAGGTCTCCGAGATCTCCCGTGCCATCAAGCTCCTGGCCAAGGAGCTGGAGGTCCCGGTCATCGCGATCTCACAGCTGAACCGTGGACCCGAGCAGCGAACGGACAAAAGGCCCATGGTTAGCGACCTGCGTGAATCGGGTTGTCTGACCGCGGACACCCGGGTCCTTAGGGCTGACACCGGCGCGGAGGTGTCGCTGGGAGAGCTGCTGGAGAGCGGAACGCATGACATTCCGGTGTGGTCGCTCGACGAGCGGCTGAGACTCGTCCCCCGAACTATGGCGCGTGTCTTCCCCAGCGGGGTCAAGGAGGTCTTCAAGCTTCGGCTGAAGTCTGGCCGGGAGGTCAAGGCAACAGCGAACCATCCCTTCATGACCTATGACGGGTGGCGGCCGCTGGGCGAGCTTTTTGTGGGAGCCCGGCTGGCTGTGCCACGTCACGTTCCGGCTCCCAGGCAACTCCAGGAATGGCCGGAAGCCCATGTCACCTTGCTGGCGCACATGATCGGTGATGGATCATTTGTGAAAACCCAGCCGATACGTTACGCAAGCAAGGATGAGGCCTGCCTCGAAACAATGACGGAGGCGGCGAGGCATTTCGGCATTACCGCTGTTCGAGACGAATACGAGGCTGCCAGGGTTGCCACTCTGCGTCTTCCCGCGCCTTATCGCCTGACCCACGGCAAGAGAAACCCGATTGCCGCATGGCTTGACTCTCTCGGGCTTTTTGGACTCAGAAGCCATGAGAAATACGTTCCCGAAGGAGTCTTCTCGCTCTCCAAGGCCCAGGTTGCTCTCTTCCTGCGCCATCTCTGGGCAACCGATGGGTGTGTCTGGTGGGACGACAAGCTCGGTCAAGCACGAATTTATTATGCTTCCACGAGTCGACGCCTGATCGACGATGTTGCCCAGCTTCTCCTGCGCTTCAACGTGATGACCAGGGTGAAGGAAATTCGGAAAGGCGATTACCGGTCGGGATATCAGCTGCATATCTATGGTTCCGAAAACCAGCTCCGTTTCCTCGGAAGCATAGGTGTTCACGGCGAACGATCGGCGCATGCGGAGCGGTGTACCACCGCGCTACGTGGAATCAAGGCGAACACGAACCTCGACACCGTTCCTCGTGAGGTTTGGGAAAGGGTGCGGAGTGTACTGGGCGAGAAGGAGATGACTCACCGTGAGTTCTCAGCCGAGCTCGGCACTCAGTTCTGCGGAAGTACCTTGTGGAAGCACGCCCCCAGCCGCGAACGCCTGGGTCGAGTGGCCACGATTCTCGATGATGCCCAACTGGAGATGCTCGCCACCAACGATGTTTTCTGGGATGAAGTCGTCTCTATCGAGAGCCAGGGTGAGCAGCCTGTCTTCGATGCCACCGTTCTAGGTACCCACAATTTCATTGCAAACGGAATCGGCGTCCATAACTCGATCGAGCAGGATGCTGACATGGTCATCCTTCTCCATCGGGAAGACGCGTATGAGCGCGAGTCGCCCCGAGCGGGCGAGGCCGACCTGATCGTGGCCAAGCACCGTAACGGACCCACGGCCACGGTCACCGTGGCCTTCCAGGGCCACTACAGCCGGTTCGTCGACATGGCCCCTCACTAAAACGATCGTCAACGCGATCCTCCGCCGGGGCCGGACCGGCCGCCGGCGGGACTCCCGATCGCGGGCATGATCGCCTGGTCGACTATCGCCGCGAGGTCCTCGTCGCTGGGCGGGGTCCCGGTGTCGATCAGGCGCTTGGTGACGAGAGCCTCGCCGATGTCGGCCACGACCGGGGTGAGCAGCTCGGCCGGGAAGTGACCCCGGTCGGCGTAGTGCCGCAGCACGGTGCGGGTGAACGTGCCGCCCCGGTTGGCGAAGACCCGCTCGAACAGGGCCTCGGACATCAGCGCGGCGCTCCTGGGGTCGGTGAGGATGGCCGCGACGGCGCGGCCCGCCGGGCTGAAGGCCCAGTCCGTCATGAGGCGCAGGGCGCGGATGAGGTCACCGCGCAGGTCGTCGGCCCCCGCCGTCGGCTCCTCGACCGGGTGCTGGTGGTAGAGCGCGTCGAGGAGCACCTCTGTCGGGTCCGACCAGCGGCGATACAGGGTCGTGCGCGGCGTGGCCGCGCGCCGGGCGATGCCGTCCATGGTCAGCCGCCCCGCGCCGACCTCCACCACCTCTTCCAGCACGGCGTCGTGGATGGCCTTCAGCAGCTCTTCTCCGCGTCGGCGCACCCGGGCGCTGTGATCGTTCATCGCCACCTCTTGCTTAGCTGCACGGGTGTATCTTACTCTCGCAATTAGATACACTCGTGTATCTAATTTCAGGAGGACAGCCATGTCCATCGCCCCACCGGCCCCCGTTCACGGGCCACTCCCATCACCCAGCGCGCGCTCGCGCCCGATCTCGCACGCGGGCTGATGCTGCTGCTCATCGCGTTGGCGCACGCGCACATGTACCTGTCAGGCCACGAGGCGGGCTTCCGCGGCTACGCGCTCGACGGCGGCGCCCTGGACCGGCTGGTCGCCGGGACGCAGATCCTGCTGGTGGACGGACGTGCGCTGCCCATGTTCGCCGCCCTGTTCGGCTACGGCCTGGTGCAGCTCGCCAACCGGCAGCTCGCCACGGGCAGGAGCTGGCCACAGGCGCGCGGGACGCTGCGCCGGCGGAGCCTGTGGCTGCTGGCGTTCGGGTTCTGCCACGCGCTGCTGCTGTTCTTCGGTGACATCCTCGGGGCGTACGGGCTGGTCGGGCTCGTGCTCGTCGGGTTCATCCGGCGCGAGGACAAGGTCGTGCTGCGTGCCGCCGTCGTCGGGCTGGTGCTGCACGTCGTGATCCTGTTCGGCTTCGGGCTGCTCACCGTCTCCGCGCCCAAGGGCGACACGCCCGCCGCCATGGCGGACCCGATCGAGGCGATTGTGATGCGGCTCATCGGATGGTCCGGGATGACGCCCACGTACTTCGCCGCAAGCGTGGTGCCGGCCTTCCTGTTCGGGATCTGGGCGGCGAGGCGCCGCGTGCTGGAAGACCCCGTCGCGCACCGGGACCTGCTCTCCCGGGTCGCTCTCCTGGGCACCGGGCTGGCCGTCGTCGGCGGAGTGCCGCTGACGCTGATCGACACCCGGATCTGGACGCCGTCGGACATGGTGGCCGTGTCGACGTACGCACTGCACAGCGTGACGGGCATCGCCGGCGGGCTCGCGTACGCGGCCGTCATCGGACTCGCCGTGGACCGGATGCGGCGCGGCCGTCCCGGCCCGGTCGTCAGGGCGCTGACCGCGTGCGGCCAATGGTCGCTGACCTGCTACCTCCTCCAATCGGTGATCTTCGTGGCGGTGTTCGCACCGTACTTCGGAGGGCTCGGCACGCGGGTCGGCGACGCCGCGGCGTCCGGCATCGCCGTGGTGACGTGGCTGGCCACCGTGGTGCTCGCCGCGCTGCTGGCGCCCGGCGGGCGAAGAGGCCCGGCCGAGGCCGCGCTGCGGCGCCTCACCTACTCGCGCCGCTGACTCCCCGTACGCCGGGATACCGGCCCGACGGGTCGCGACCCCGAACTCCGGCGTGAACGGGCGGCGAGGCCGCGGTCACGCCGAAGTCCCGGGTCGGCGGCGGGCCGGTGACGGGCCGGTCACCGAGCGGCTGCGACCACCACACGCCCTCGCCGTGTGACAGGCCCCGGATCCGGCGCTCGGCCTCGTGCACGCTCCTGGTCGGGATCTCGCCCCTGATCAGCCACGTCTGCCGGCCGGAGGTCTCGGTGAGCCGCGCGCCCAGTCCGGCCAGCAGTGTGGTGGCCGGGCTGAGCGCCTCGTGCGGAACCTCCAGCTCGAAGGTGTGGCACGGCTCGAACACGGTGGTCCCCGCCTCTCTGAGGGCCCGCTGGAGGACCAGCGGGACGAGGCCGCGGAAGTCGGCCGCCGTGGTGAGCGGCGCGATGTAGCCGGTACGGGTCAGCGTGACCGCGCAGTCGGTGATCTGCCAGCCGTACGGTCCCCGCCGGAGCGCCTGGTGCACGCTGTCCTCGATGGCCCGGTGGAAGGCGTGCGGGAGCGACCCGAGATCCACCTCGCGCCGGAAGGTGATGCCCGGACCGGGCTCGACGCGCAGCCCGACGGTGGCGTGGAAGTCGTTGGGGCCACGCCGGTCGATCTCGGTGATCGCTTCGGCGCCGCCTCGCGGGCGCTCCTGATAGACCAGGCGGCTCTCCTCGAAGACGGCCTCCACCCCGAAGTCGTCACGCAGCGTCTGGGCGATGACCTCTTTCTGCACCTCCCCGTACAGCAGCACCGAGACCCCCTCGCTTTCGACCGTGCGGGTCTGGATCAGCGGGTCCTGGTCGGCCAGGCAGGCCAGCGCGGCATGCAGCCGGGCGGCCTCCGGCCTGTGGCGGGGCCGTACCAGCGTCTCCAGGCTGGGCCGGGCGAAGTGCGGCCGCTCGGCCGGGGCGGGTACGGCTCCCACGCGGTCGCCGACCCGAACCCCTGACAGGCCCCACACCTTGGTGATCGCCGGGGTGGCGCCGACGGTCCGCAGCGCGGTGACGCGCCCGGTGTACTCGCCGTCGGGGCGGTGCAGGGTCAGGAGCCGGCGCGGGTGCAACTCGCCCCCGAACAGCCGGAAATAGGCGACCTTCTGCCCATCCTCGCCGCGTTCGACGGCGAAGACGGTGCCGCGTGGTTCCCCGCCGGGCGGCGGGGCGGCCGGGAGCAGGCGGGTGATGCCGTCGAGGAGCTCGGCCACGCCCTGCCCGCCGATCGCCGAGCCGAAGAACAGCGGGTGCGTCAGTCCCGCCGCGGTCTGGGCGCGCAGGAGGTCGCGCAGGGTGTCCGGGCCGGGGACGCGGTCGTCGACGAGGTCGGCCAGCAGCCGCTCATCGTGCTCGGCCAGGGCCTCCGCCGCGTGTTCGATCGGCCGGGGGCGGGTGCGGGCGGCCGGGGTGGCGATGTCCTCGAACGTGTTCATGGCGATGACGTGCGGAGACAGCAGGCGGCGGATGTCGGCCAGCATCTCCTCCTGCCGTGCGCCCGCCCGGTCGATCTTGTTGACCATGATGATCGTCGGCAGGCGCATCCGGCGCAGCGTCTTCATCAGGACGCGGGTCTGCGCCTGGACGCCCTCGACCGCCGACAGCACCAGCACCGCGCCGTCGAGCACGCCGAGGGCGCGTTCGACCTCGGCGATGAAGTCGCTGTGGCCCGGGGTGTCGATGAGGTTGACCTGCAGGTCGCCGACGGTGAACGAGGCGACGGCGGCGCGGATGGTGATGCCGCGCCGTCGCTCGATGGCGCCGCTGTCGGTCTGGGTGCTGCCGGAGTCGACGCTGCCGAGCCGGTCGATGGCGCCGGTGTCGAACAGCAGTCGCTCGGTGAGGCTGGTCTTACCCGCGTCGACGTGCGCGAGGATGCCGATGTTCAGGACGTGCACAGATGGAGACCTCGAGAACTCTGGTGCCAGTGGGGCGCTGAGAGATGTCGAGGCTCTGCCGCATTCGTGTGCTCCTGGGTCGTCGGACGGGTGAGCATCGTCTCACCCGTCCGGTGCGGACCGCGACGGGTTTTTGGTGCGGGCGCTCCCGCACCGGGCCGGCCGTGTGGTGGAGGCCGCCCGGCTGCCGCTCAGCCGAGCTTCTTGACCATCACTTCGAGCTGCAGGCCGGCGCGGGTCGGCACGCCGACGCTCTCGTCGTCATACGGGAACGGGATCATCTGACCGGTGCGGGTGTAGCCGCGGCGCTCGTACCAGGCGAGGAGTTCCTCACGGGCCGAGATCACCGTCATCTGCATCTCGTTCAGGCCCCACTCGTCGCGGACGAAGCGCTCGGCCTCCGCCAGGACCGCCCTGCCGAAGCCGACGCCCTGCAGCGTGGGACGTACGGCGAACATCCCGAAGTACGCGTGCCCGCGCCTGCCCTGTACCTGGCAGCAGGCGACGACCTCGCCGTCCGACTCCATGACCATCACCAGTCCGTCTGGCTCGTGGAGCGCGGTGATCACGCTCATGGCGTCCGTACGCTGCCCCTTCAGCAGATCGGCCTCGTTCGTCCAGCCGGCTCGACTCGGCTCCCCGCGGTACGCCGAATCGATCAGGGTCACCAGCGCGGGAACGTCCGCGATGGTGGCGACACGGAAGGTCGGTTCTGTGATCCGGGCGGTGGTGTCCATGTGCATGATCCTCTCGACGGACGGCAAGATGATGAGCGTCGAGGCATACAGCCTCGGAAAAACGTACATTACCGGACATTTCTCCGGACTGTCCGATCCGGAGGACCGGCTGGGCCGGGTGCGCGGTGCGTTCGCGCCTGCCGTCGCGTCCGGGGAACCCTCTCACGCGGACGCCCGCCGCAGGAAGCCTTCTGGCTCCGTACGGCGGGCGTTTCGGGATCGATCCGGTGGCTCGCGGCCGTCGCGCGATGTGTTACCAGCCGGCGCGGGAGCTGTAGAGCTGACCGCGCACCGCGCCGTCGGGGAACTCGCCGGTGTACCGGTTGCTCGGGTTCTTCCTGATCCCGGAAACGGTGCCGCCGTCAGCCTTGACGGTGCCGGCGTAGGCGGTGCCGTTCTTGTCGCCGACCTGCGGGCCGCCCGAGACGGTCACCTCGTTCCTGCCGGCCAGGGCGGCGGCCATGACACCGGCGAGGGCGCGTGCGGGTTTGAAGATGACCAATCTCTCGTATGCGTGCGAGACAGGTAAAGCCAATGGCCTTCCGCACGTTGTACGGGTTCAGAGGCCAAGCTGGTTCAAATCGGGAATCCGTAAAATTGCACATTGCCGAACGGTCATGAAAGTGCCCTCGCGTTAAAAAAGGGGGGCTTAAAACGCTCGCTCAAATCTTGACGGTGAGCAGTGTCTTCCCGCTGGTCGTGCTCACCTCGAAGTGGTCGATATCACCGGTGGAAAGCGCGGTTCCTCCGTGCACGTAAAGCGCTCTGGGAGAGCCGGGAACTCCGTAACCCTTTTCCGGAACCGCCCATCCGGTGACGGTCCGCCTCTCGCCCGTCTTGGAGACGGCGACCAGTTCGCACTCCAGGGGACCCTTGACACCCTTGAGTTCGAGGGCCGCGTGGGTGCCCCAGCCCTTCTTCTCCAGCACCACGCCCCCCGAGATGCCGGGGAGGCCCGTCCCCGCGATCGGCGTGCCCTGCCTGTAGGCGTCCTCCGCGGGGCTGCGCGTGGAGTGGATCGCGATTGGAGCGGTCCCGCCGTCGCCGAACACCGCGGCGCCCACCCCGATGCCGCCGGCCACCAGGGCGACGGCGGCGGCGGCGCCGATCACGAACGCCCCCTTGCGGGCACGCCGGTCGGCGTCCTTCTTCCGCCGGAGCAGGTCGATGACCTCGGCACGAGGAGCCTCGCCGAGGTGACCGTCGTCCCGCTCGTCCTCGACGGGGTCGACGCCGGCGAGCAGGCTCGCCATGCCGGACAACTCGGCCAGCTCCGCCGTACAGGAAGGGCAGCCTGCGAGGTGCGCGGAGAAGGCCCGGCGGTCGCTCTCCTCGAGGAGTCCGAGCGCGTAGGCGCCCACGTCGGTGTGCTCGACCTCCGGGGTCATGCCGTCACCCCCCGCTCCTCCAGGGCGACGCGGAGCGCGCGGAGAGCGTAGTAGACCCGCGACTTCGCGGTGCCCACGGGAATGCCGAGCAGCTCGGCGGCCTCGTTCACCGACCGGTCGCGGAGAATCGTCTCGTTCAGGATCTCGCGATGAGCGGGGGACAACGACGTGAGCGCGTCCGCCACGACCACCTGGTGGAGGAGACCCTCCATCTGATCGGGCATGGGCACACCCTCCAGCGGTGCCTCGTCGGCCTCGTGGGGACGCACGTCCTTACGGCGTTGATCGTCGATCACGATACGCCTGGCCACCGTCGCCAGCCAGGGCATCAGGGAGCGGGCCCCGGAGTCGAGCTGGTCCGCGCTGCGCCACGCCCGGAGCATGGTCTCCTGCACCACGTCCTCGGCCCACTGCACGTCTCCCCACGTGAGCCGCACGACGAAGGCGAGCAACGGCCGGTGGTACTCGCGATACAGCTCGGAGACGATCAGCTCGTCGTCCGGGGCGTCGCCCGAGGTCAGGTGACGGAACCAGCTCCGTCGCCCATCCGGTTCGCGGGAGGCGTTCACGATGGGTCTGGCTCCGAGAGGGTCGGCCGGCGGGGGAGGACAGGTGCTCTGTCTCATCATGGCCCGCATCCCTCGGTCCGCGCGAACGCGTGATGAACCCGATCATCGTTCGGTTTCCCGCCGGGGCGCCGGACCGCCGTGTGACCCGCCGTCCTGCGGGCCTTGGGACGGCTCGCGGTCTCCCGGACGGTGACGAGTCTCACAGCTCCGGGGCCGAAGGCGCCGCCCCCGCCCTCTCGACCACGGGACCGGGACGGGGATCCGGCGATCGGGACGGTGCCTGCCGTGCCCCCTCGTCGCCAGACGCTCATGGTCACCCCTCTTGTCCCCGCTCCGGCGGCCGGACGATTTCACCTTCGGCAGGCAGTACGGAACGGACGCCGAAGAGGGTTCAATAAATCTCGGGGAATTTTCGATGACCTGGGAGAACGGCCGGATGAAGATCGTCGACCTTCGGGCCTTTCCCCTTGACGCGATCCTCCGGAGGCCGGCCCCTGACGGCCTCCGGAGAGCGATTTCGGCGAGTCCTCGAGGACGGGCTCCGGCGGACGCAGGGCGGGTCACTCCCAACGGAACAGCCGCGCGGCCACTACCCCGGTGATCAGCACGGTGGCCGCCATGACCACCAGGTGCAGCGGCTGCGGCGCGTGGCCCGCCCAGGTCGCGCGGAGCGCGTCGCCGAAGGGGGCCATCGGCAGGAAGTCGCCGATCCGCTGGAGGAACTCGGGCATCGTCTCCCGGGGGGTCCACATGCCGGACACGTAGAGCAGAGGGAACATCAGCAGCGAGCCGAGGGCGGGCGCGGTCTTGGCGTTGGGCGCCACGGCGGCGATCAGCAGCCCCAGGCCAAACATCGACGCGGTGCCGAGCACGAACACCCCCGTGAACGCCAGGACGTTCTTCGGCAGGGCCGAGCCGAGGACGAGCCACCCCGAGGCGATGAGGAGGACCGTGGCGACGACCGCCATCGCCAGGTTGTTCACGACCTGGGCGACCAGCAGCCGGACCGGCCTGACCGGGGTGGTGGACAGCCGGCGCAGCACGCCGTTCTCCCGATAGGTCACCAGCGTGGCGGGAAGTACGGTCAGCGCCATCGTCACCACGGCCAGGAGCACCATCATGGTGGGAAAATGAATGTCGATCACCCGCTCCCCGCTCGTTCCGGGGAGGGTCTCCCGGAGCCCGGAGGTGCTGCCCAGCCCGAGCAGGAGCCCCAGGGGGAGCAGGACCGCGAAGATCGTGGCGCCCGGCTCCCGGAGGAGGAGCTTGGCCTCGACCATGATTGTCTTGTTCATCGGAGTCCTTCCGGTGCGGGAACCCCGGGCTTCGGCCCCGGGGCGGAGGTCAGGCGGAGATCTTCTTTCCTGTGAGGGAGAGGAAGGCGTCGTCGAGGGTGGCCTGCTCGATCCGCAGGTCGGCGGGGACGACATCGGCGGAGGCCAGGGCAGTGGTGATCGCCAGGAGCAGGTTGCCGGTGCCGGTGACAGTGACCTGCTCACCCGTACGGCTCACCCCGGTCACCTCCGTCAGGTTCCTGAGCACCGCGTCGTCGAATGCACGGGAACGCCGGAACGTGACGGTCTGCTGCCGCTCGACCATCGAGATCAGCCCCGCCGGGCTGTCGACGGCGACCACCCGGCCGGAGTCGATCAGCGCGAGCCGGTCGCAGAGCCGTTCGGCCTCCTCCATGAAGTGGGTGACCAGCACGATCGTCACCCCGTCCTCGCGGATCTGCCGGATGAGCTCCCAGGTGTCCCGGCGGGCCTGCGGGTCCAGGCCGGTGGTCAGCTCGTCCAGGATCGCCACCCGGGGGTTGCCGATCAGGGCCAGGGCGATGGAGAGCCGCTGCCGCTGGCCGCCGGAGAGCTTGCCGTAGGGAGTGTTCCGCTTGTCGGCGAGCCCCACCCGCTCCAGCAGCGTGATCCAGTTCGCGGAGACCCGGTAGAAGGAGGCGTAGAGGTCGAGCGCCTCCCAAACCCTCATCTTTCCTGGCAGCATGAAGCTCTGCAGCTGGACGCCGAGCTGGTTCTTGAGCTTCGCGCCGCTGAGGCCGCCGAGCACCCTGACGGTGCCGGAGTCGGGAACGCGCAGGCCGGCGACGCACTCGACGGTGGTCGTCTTGCCGGCGCCGTTGGGGCCGAGAACGCCGAAGATCTCGCCCTCCTCGACGGTGAACGACACGTCGTCCACCGCGAGATGATCACGGTACTGCTTGCGGAGGTTGCTGACCTCGATGACCTTCATGCTCAACGACGTTAGGAGCCGCGCCACCGCCGGAGAATCCGCCTGGGCACCCGGCAGGGGTGTGGTTATCTCCACCGCGGTACGGCACCTGGCGACACTGGGCGCATCCGGTCCGATCGTCGAAACTGATGGACATGAGGAAACACGCAACGGCGATCGGCCGGGCCCTCGCTCTGGGGATGCTCGCCCTGTCGGACGTCGTCCTGGTGGTGCTGGCCATGGTGACCCTGGCACTGAGCTTCGGGCTGGGGATGATTTTCCTGTTTCCTGCGGTGGCCTGGCTGATCAGACACCGTACGATGCTCGCAAGAAGGCTGAACGGCACCCTGCTCGGTGTCGAGACGCAGGCACCGTACCGGCCGGAGCCGCTGCCGACCCGCCCCCAGCCCGACGGCTGGTACCGCCACGACCGCCGGCTCTACAGGACGCCGCGGTGGCCCGACTGGAACAAGCGCTGGATGTGGATGTTCAGCGACCCGGCCACCTGGCGGGACGGGCTCTGGCTGCTCCTGAACCCGGTGGTCGGCGGGGCGCTCCTGCTGCCCTTCGTCGTGATCGGATACTGCCTGGTGACACCGTGGCAGTCGAACCCCTTCGCCATGTCACTGGGACTGGGCGTCGCCGTCGCCGCGGTGGCCGCGATGCCCTGGGCGCTGCGGGAGTACGGGCGGTGGAACCGCCTGCTGCTGGCCCCCACGGCGATATCCATACTGGCCAACCGGGTCCAGCGGCTCGACCAGGTGCGTCTGGACGCGGTCGACTCCCAGGCGGCGGAGCTGCGGCGGATCGAGCGCGACCTGCACGACGGGGCGCAGGCCAGGCTCGTCGCCATGGGCATGACCCTCGGCGCGGTCGAGGAGCTGATGGAGAAGGACCCGGTGGCGGCGAAGGTGCTGCTGGGCAAGGTCAGGGAGGCCTCGTCCACGGCGCTCACCGAGATCCGCGGGCTGGTCAGGGGCATCCATCCGCCGGTCCTGGCCGAGCGCGGCCTCGGCGACGCCGTGCGGGCCCTCGCGCTGGACAGCCCGCTGAAGGTCAAGGTCACCGTCGACCTGAAGGCGCGCCCGGAGTCGCCGGTGGAGTCGGCCGCCTACTTCTCGATCAGCGAGCTGCTCGCCAACGCGGCCCGCCACGGTGGCGCGGACCGCGTGTGGATCGACATCAGCGGCCAGGGCCGGGCGCTGCGCGTCACGGTCGTCGACGACGGCTCGGGCGGCGCCGACCCCATCCGGGGCAGCGGCCTGCGCGGCATCGAGCGGAGGCTGGCGGCCTTCGACGGGGTGCTCGCGGTCAGCAGCCCGCCGGGCGGCCCGACCACGGCGACGTTCGACCTGCCGACCGCGCTGAGCCTCGGTGACAACAGGGACAAGCAGCCGAAACTGCCTCTCTGGAAGACCGTCATCGTCGTGATCGGCTGGGGCATCGGCTGGCTTCCCCTCTTCCCGCAGGGGCTGGTCGCGATGGTCTTCAAACTCCTCGGCCGGCAGGATTTCAGCTGGTTCTACGCGCTCTACCTGCCCGAGCGGTGGCAGTGGCCGGCGATCATCTTCAATGTCGTCCTCGGCGTCTCCCTGTACGCCATCGCCCTGCTCATCCCCATACGGCACTCACGCAGGCGCTGGATGGCGGAGGCCACCCCGTCCCGCCTATGGTTTTGCACGTGAGCCTCAGAGTTGTCATCGCCGAAGACCTCTACCTCCTGCGAGACGGCCTGGTCCATCTGCTGCAGGCACACGACTTCGAGGTGGTCGCGGCCGTCGAGTCCGGGCCCGAACTGCTGAACGCGCTGATGGAGAAGCGGCCCGACGTGGCCGTGGTGGACGTACGGCTTCCGCCGACGTTCACCGACGAAGGGCTCCAGGCGTCGCTGGCCGCGCGCAAGGCCGTCCCCGGCCTGCCGGTGCTCGTGCTCTCCCAGCACGTCGAGCAGCTCTACGCGCGAGAGCTCCTGGCCGACGGCTCCGGGGCGATCGGCTACCTCCTCAAGGACCGGGTCTTCAACGCCGAGCAGTTCGTCGACGCGGTCCGCAGGGTCGCCGGGGGCGGTACCGCGATGGACCCCGAGGTGATCGCCAAACTCCTGGTCAGCACCGCCAGGCACGAGCCCCTCGGCGCGCTGACGCCGCGCGAGCGCGAGGTGCTGGAGCTGATGGCCGAAGGCCGTTCCAACGCGGCCATCTCCCAGCGGCTGTTCCTCAGCGAGAGCGCGGTCGGCAAGCACACGGCCAGCATCTTCGGCAAGCTCGACCTCGTCCCCTCCGACGACGACAACCGCCGCGTCCTCGCCGTCCTCACCTACCTCAACGCCGCCCGCGGCTAGATTTCGGGGCCTCGTCCGCGCCGGGGATGTGTGGCTGTCTGACGTTCTGTCGGTCAGACCGGCTAACGTCAGGTGGAATACGGTTCCCACACGTGGCGATGCCGTTCAGGACGAAGGGATGATCAGGTGAAGTTCCGGGTTAACCGTGATGTCCTGGCCGATGCTGTGGCCTGGGCCGCCCGGGTGCTGCCGAGCCGCCCGGCCATGCCTGTGCTCTCCGGCCTGCTCCTGGAGGCCGACGACGGTCTCGTGCTGTCGGCCTTCGACTACGACGTCTCGGCCAGAGCCTCGATCGAGGCGGATGTGGCCGAGCCCGGCCGGGTGCTGATCCCGGGCCGGATCCTCGCTGAGATCACCCGTAGCCTGCCCGCCGAGGTGGTGGAGATCGTCACCAGCGGCTCCGAGGCGGTGCTGACCTGCGGAAGCGCGGAGTTCGGCCTGCTCACCATGCCGGTGGAAGACTTTCCGACCCTGCCGGCGATGCCGCCCAGGATCGGCGCCATCGGTGGCGGGATCTTCGCGAGCGCGGTCGGTCAGGTGGCTCCGGCGGCCAGTCGCGACGAGACGCTCCCCATGCTGACCGGGATCCGGGTCGACATCTCCGGCGAGACCGTGACCATGGCCACCACCGACCGCTACCGCATCGCGGCCAGGGAGTTCGGCTGGCGTCCCGAGCAGCCCGGGGCCACGGCCGCCGCCATGGTGCCCGCGCGGGTGCTGGTGGAGGTGGCCAGGTCGCTGCGCGGGGGCGAGGTGTCGGTGGCGCTGGGCGAGGGTGTCGCCGGGTTCGAGAGCGTCGGCCGGAGCACCACGGTCCGCCTGCTCGACGAGCAGTTCATCGACTACCGCTCACGGCTGACCGACGACTGGTCGATCCGGGCCGATCTGCACGTGGCCCCCTTCGTCGAGGCGATCAAGCGGGTCGCGCTGGTCGGCGAGCGCAACACCCCGATCCGGCTGTCGTTCAGTCAGGGGCAGGTGCTCATCCAGGCGGGCGGCGGCGATCTCGGCCGCGGCACCGAGACGGTGGACGCCGAGCTGTCCGGCGACGACATCCAGATCGCCTTCCAGTCCCAGTTCCTGCTGGACGGCCTGAGCGGCATCGAGACCGAGCTCGTCCGGCTCAACATGGAGTCCCCGAGCCGCCCGGCCCTCGTCGCCGAGGTTCCCGGCGACGCCGACCCCGCCTTCCGCTATCTCGTGATGTCCCTGCGCCTGCCCTGAGGCGCCCGCGCCTCATCCGGCGAGACATTAAAAAAGGGCCTCAACCCCGCTCGGGGGTGAGGCCCTTTTCTCGCCGGATGAGAGCTAGATCGAGAGCTCCTGCGCGTCGGTCAGGGAGATCAGGATGTGCTCCATGCACGCGTGACCGGCGTGCTCGGCCGCCGCGGCGTCACCGGCCGCGATCGCGCGGGCGATGGCCTCGTGGGGAATGTAGGTGCTGTTGAGCGAGGTGCCCGCCGCGGTGATGCTGGCACGCAGGGCGGCGGAGAAGTCCTCGTAAAGGTCGATCAGAACCAGGTTGTGCGTGGCGTGGACGACCGCGACGTGGAAGGCGAGGTCGGCCTCGACGAAAGCGTTGGGCTCGCCACGCTCCCAAGCCCGCTCCCGTTCGTCCAGCGCGGCCTCGATCCGGACGATGTCGTCCTCGGTGCGCCGGGTGGCGGCAAGCCGGGCGGCCTCCACCTCCAGTGCGCGCCGTACCTCCAGGATCTCCAACTGCTCGGCGGCGCGCAGCCGCCGCAGCATGGCCCCGGAGAGCTCGCTCGTGGCCCGGACGTACGTCCCGTCGCCCTGGCGGCATTCCAGCAGGCCGGCATGAGTGAGCGCGCGCACCGCCTCGCGGACGGTGTTGCGGCCTACCCCGAGTTGCTCGGCCAGCACTGTCTCGGTCGGGATCTTCGCGTGCATCTGCCAGGAGTTCGAAGTGATCTGCTCCTTGAGCTGATCGATCACTTGGTCGACGAGGGATGCGCGCTGCGCCGTACGCAGACTCACAGTCCGCCTCCTCCGGAGAAACCAATCATCCTACGATTCAATGACTGGTAGACCCTAAATATTCCGGAGGCGCAAAAACAAATTTGTCGCTCCAGAACTCGGGGTGCTTTACCGGACCAGCGCCGAATCGACCGTCACGCCCACCATCGCACCGCGCACCCCGGCGGCTTCGAGCGCCCTGCGATACGCGCTCATCTGCTCGTCGCCCTCACCGACCTGGCCGTACAGGTCACCCAGCTCGCGCCAGGTCCGAGCGGCGTCCCGGTCGGGACCGGAGAGGTCGTACGGCTGGTCGCCGAGGGCTTCCTTGGCGCTGTGCAGAATGGCCGTGACGTCCTTGTCGCCACGCGTGAGCGCGACTTCGGAGAGGACCAGATGCGCGGTGGCCCCGAAGGGGGTGCCCGGCCGGCCGCTCAGCACCTCGAGGGCGGCCCGGGCCAGAGTGGCCGCGCCGTCCACGTGGCCGCTCCTGAGCTGGACGTAGGCGAGCGCGATGTGAGCCTTGGCGTGCTCGTCGACGCGCTCGGGGAACGGGGCGAAGACCTTGCTCGCGAGGGACGCGAACTCGTGGGCCTCGTCGAGGGACTCTCCGCCGACGGAGGCGGTGAGCCGTGACCAGTCCATCGCGATCAGGGCGAGCCGGAACGCCATCCGGGCCGGACGACCGGTCGCGATCGCGTCGTCGGCGAGGTGGACGGCCAGCGCCGAGTCCTCACCTTCGGCGGCGGTGATGCTCGCCTGCCAGAGGGCCTTGATCTCGGCGGTGCGGTTGAGCGCGTTCGGGATGCCGTTGACCGACAGGACGCGCCGGGCGTAGGACATCGCCTGGGAGTTCGGGGTGCGCGCGGCCTCGCTCTCCACGAGGGAGGCGGCCAGGTCCACGGCGATCTCGCCCTGGGTCAGACCCAGCTGGTTGACCTGTGTGAGCGCGTGAACGGCCAGGTCGTAGGCGCGCAGGGTGTCTCCGGCCCGCTGGTAGCAGCGGCTCAGGGCCACGGTCAGCGGCAGGTCCGCCAGACGCTCGGGGTGGGCGGCCGCCTCGCGGCGAAGCCGCTCGAACGCCTCCACCGCCGGACCGATCCGCCCCTGGGACTCCAGAGACCGGGCTCGGCCGAGCCGCGCGTGCGCGGCCAGCATGGCGTTCTCCTCGCCGGCGACCTTGACGATCTCGCCGAACCGTTCCGCGGCCACGGCCGGGTCGCCGTGGTAGAGCTCCAGCTCCGCGTGGCGAAGGCCCAGCTCGGTGTCGATCCGCTGGCGCGGCTCGATCCCGTGGAGCAGGAACTCGGTGGTACAACCCAGGCGTTCGGCGAGGAGGCGCGCGACCACGGGGGTCGGCGTGCGCTTGCCGGACTCGATGAGGGAGACGTAGCTGTCTGAAAGGTCAGGCCCAGCCAGCTGGGCCTGGGACATGCGCCTGCTCAACCGCAGTCCGCGGACGCGGTCACCGATGGTTCCCTGACTCGGCATCTGATCTCTCAGGGCGGGGGATGGTCAATATGTTCTCGCCATGATTGCATGAAGCAGTCGAATCGGGTAACCCCAGGTGAAAAATCCTTAGGCGGAACTCTTGCCAGCCCTTACGTCATAGGGGATTAATCATCCGAATCGTTGGCGCCGGGGAAGAGCATCTGGCAGACCTCCAGATAGAGGGTCTCCGGGTACGGAATGTAGTTGACCCGTGACAGGGCCTGATCCTGGCCGGCCGACTCGAGCACAAATTCGCCGTATCCCAGCATGCGACCGAGGAGTGAGCGCTGGAAGCTCATGTCGGTCACCTTGCCGAGCGGCATCATGTCGACCTTGCGGGTGATCAGGCCCGTGGTGAGCAGCATGCGTTTGGAAGTGACCACGAAGTAGTCGACCGACCACTCCGCGACCTTCCAGACGAAACGGATCAACAGCAGGAGCCATGCCCACCAGACGACGACGAGCGCGCCGCCACCGCCTTCACTGACTCGGTCGCCGAACCACTTGCTGAGCAGTCCGGCGAGAATCAGGCCGCCGAAGACCTCGGCGACCGGACGAAGCAGTACGGCTGGGTGGCGCCGCACCATGATGACCTGGTGTTCGTGGGGGAGTAGGTAGCGGTTGACCGACGAGGGAGCGGAGTCCCCGTGGGTCACTAGCCTCATGACGACATATGAGAAACGAATTGGGCCATGGAGTCGGCTCCCTTACGAATTCCGTTCATGACGTTCTCTGTAGTGTTCGCGGCATCGTTTGGTCGCGTGAACAGGAAAAACACGACAAAACCGACCCCTGCATACTTTAGGACCTGCTTAACCTGCATTGCGGTCTCCTTCTACCACTTACCCACTGCACCCGACGTATACATTACCCATGCCAATCGCAAGGTAAAGCGCATCAGCTCATCCGGTCTGGACTTCTCGTGGAGGCGTTTTCCTGCTGATGTCGTGCCCCGTCACCGCGTGATCGCCGCTCGTCACCCTCGCTCGCTCGCGACCAGCGCGAGGACTTCGAGATGCTTGCGGGCGATCCGCTCGACCAGGCCCGGATGGGCATGGCCGGTGACCTCCAGCGCGCCGTAGTGCGCCGCCTCTATGCAGCGTGCAACCGTGGTCGCCGGATGGACCTCGGAGAACTCGTCCCTCAACGCGGCACTGAAATCCGCGTAGGGGTCCGGCTCCGTGTCCGGGATGCTTCGCTCGCTCATGGTTCTCCCTGGTGTGCGCCCGCGGTCCCTGCGGATCGGGAACACAGAAGAGATGCTGTCGCGACTCTTCGTACCCAGGTAGGCACAGTATGTAACCAGAGATCGCCGGAACGCTCGTCCTTTTGGCGAAAACGTGGGGAAAGTGGGTGCTTCAGACGACGCCGTAAAGGCGGTCGCCGGCGTCGCCGAGTCCCGGGACGATATATCCCTGATCGTTCAGGCGCTCGTCCAGCGCGGCGGTCACCAAACGGATCGGCTTGTCGATCCCGGCGAGGACCTTGTCCATGTGGGCGATTCCCTCGGGGGCGGCCAGCAGGCACAGCGCGGTCACGTCGTCCGCGCCCCGGTCGAGAAGGAACTCGATCGCCGCGGCGAGGGTGCCGCCGGTGGCCAGCATGGGGTCGACCACGTAGACCTGCCGACCGGAAAGATCTTCAGGAAGCCGCGTGGCGTAGGTCTCCGCCTTCAGCGTGGACTCGTTGCGGACCATCCCGAGGAAACCCACCTCGGCCGTCGGCAGCAGCCGGGTCATGCCGTCCAGCATGCCCAGACCGGCGCGGAGGATCGGGACCACCAGCGGGTACGGCTGCGCCAGCCGTACGCCCTGGGCCGGGGCGACGGGGGTCTCCACGGTGATCTCGGTGACGCGGACCTGCCGGGTCGCCTCGTAGGCCAGCAACGTCACCAGCTCGTCGGCCAGACGCCTGAAGGTGGGCGAATCCGTGTTCGCGTCCCGCAGCGCGGTCAGCTTGTGGGCTACGAGCGGGTGGTCAACGACCAGGGTCTCCATGGACGCCCACGGTATCCCGAATGACCGCCCAGGGGATAACGGGCGATATCGTCCTTGGGTGGCTGCTCGGCGAGTACGGCGCGACACCTGCGCGACATCGCCCGCTCACTCGGATTTGATCACAATTTGGTAGGAGAGACCTACGCCCGAGAGCCGCTTCTGAAAGCATTGACATCCGTAGAGAACGCATCGGTGGGGATGGGCATGTCAGACGAAGACTCGCTGGACTTTGCCATCGTGATCTACCGCGAGGAGGGCCGCTGGGAAGCGGAGATGCTCCCGGAGAGACTCACCTCGAACCTCGACGACCTGATTCACGCCCTGCGCCAGCAGCCGAGCATGAACGGCACGATTGGCCTGGTCGCCGTGGGGGATGAGTTCTTCGTGGCGCTACGGGTGTTCGGTGAGCGGGTGGAGGTCTTCCTTTCCGACATCGCCGCGTCCTGGGACTTCCCGCTCGCGGAGCAGGTGCTGGAATACCTCGACGTGCCGGTGCCCGACGAGGAGGAGCTCGACGCGATCCTCCAGGACGAGGAGACGGCGCTCCCTGCGGGGGATCTGTCGATCTTCGCCGACCTGGGCCTCGACGAGATGGAGCTCGGAATCCTCTCCGGGGACATCGACCTGCTTCCCGAGGACGTTCTGTCCAGCATCGCCGCGCGGTTGGGATTCTCCGAGCCGTTCGAGCGCGCCATCGACTCTGTGTTCGGCTGACCTCGGGAGATCGGCCATGCCTTCCAGACCGTCCGGCAACAGCGTGTTCTCCGCGGCCTTCGTCCGCACCGGCGGCGGATGGAACGGCGCGGAGGTCGATCTCAGCGAGGCCGAGATCGCCGACGATCTCGGAGACGCCGTCCAGGAGCACCTCGGGCTCACCGGCGACGAGCTGGCCCTGCTGTGCGTGGAGATGGAAGACGAGTGGTTCGCGATCGTCCGCTACCAGGGCGATCTGGAGCCCCGCACGTTCCTGTCCGACGCTCAGGCCGGCCTCTCCGACCAGCTCGGGGAGCTCTTCGGAGAGCTGGCCGGGGTCGCGCCGGACAAGGAGACCCCCGCCGGGCTGGGCGTACGGCCGGCGGGTGACTTCGAGCTCCTGAACGACCTGGGGGTGAGCTCCGACGAGCTCGTCGAGCTCAGCATGGAGGAGGGCGCCCTCCCGGGAGACACGCTCTCGGTGATCGCCGAGCGCCTGGCCTTCGCGGACGAGCTCGATCGGCTGCGGTGACGGGCGCCGCGGTGACGGACCACCTCCCGGCGATGCGCCTGGCCCTGGAGCAGGCCGCGGCGGCCGGCGCCCGAGGCGAGGTCCCGGTCGGCGCGGTCGTCCTCGGCCCTGACGGCTCCGTGCTGGCGCGGGCGGGGAACGACAGGGAGTCATCGGTCGATCCCACCGCGCACGCCGAGGTGCTCGCCCTGCGCCGGGCCGCGAGAGCCCTCGGGCGGTGGCGGCTGACCGGCTGCACGCTGGTGGTCACCCTGGAACCCTGCACCATGTGCGCGGGGGCCTCCGTGCTGGCCAGGATCGACCGCGTCGTCTACGGCGCCGTCGATCTCAAGGGTGGGGCCGTGGGCTCGCTCTGGGACGTGGTCAGGGACCGTCGTCTCAACCACCGGCCCGAGGTCGTCATGGGCGTGCTGGCCGAGGAGTGCTCGGAGATCCTCACCGAGTTCTTCGCTGTTCGCCGGATGCGCGAGCTATAGCGGTTATCCGGTAAGCTGCTCCGCGGTGGAGTCGCCTAGTGGCCGAGGGCGCACGCCTCGAAAGCGTGTGATGGGGCAACCTATCCGTGGGTTCAAATCCCACCTCCACCGCCACTGAAAAGGGCCCACCGATCTGCGCCGGCAGGACGGGGGCCCTTTTGTCATGCGCCCATGCTTCTCGGGGAAGAGTCCGGGCTCAGTCGTCGGCGGGCAGATCCAGGACCCGGGCGTGCAGGACCGAGCGCTGATGCAGGGCCGAGCGCAACGCGCGGTGCAGGCCGTCCTCCAGATAGAAGTCGCCGCGCCACTGCACCACGTGGGGGAAGAGGTCGCCGTAGAACGTGGAGTCCTTGGCGAGCAGGGAATGCAGGTCGAGCACCGCTTTCGTGGTGATCAAAGTGTCGAGCCGGACCTGTCGCGGCGGTATCTGCGCCCACTCGCGATGCGAGAGGCCGTGTTCGGGGTAGGGCCGTCCATCGCCGACCAGCTTGAAGATCACAGTACGTAGTTTATGAGAGATTCTCGTCCTTCGTCTGGTCGGCCTCCCCTGTCGCAGGTCACGGTCTTTTTCAGATGCTCCCGGCGAACGTGTCGCACTTGCGGGGGTCGCCGCTCTCGTAACCGGTGGTGAACCACTTGACACGTTGCGCGGAGGTTCCGTGGGTGAAGCCGTCCGGGTTCACCCGGCCCTGGGTGCGCTCCTGGATGCTGTCGTCGCCCACCGCCGAGGCCGCGCTGAGCGCCTCCTCGATGTCCGTCTTGGTGAACGGCTTCTCGAACAGGCCGGTCTCGTAGGCGTTCTTGGCCCATGCTCCGGAGTAGCAGTCGGCCTGCAGCTCCAGCCGGACGGAACCGCTCTCCGGGCCCTGCTGATCGCCACGCTCGGCCTTCGCGTTGGTGCCGAGCAGGTTCTGGACGTGGTGACCGTACTCGTGCCCGATGACGTAGGCCTGGGCGAACGGCCCGCCCTTGGCCCCGAACTGGCTTTCGAGCTGCTTGAAGAAGCTCAGGTCGAGATAGACCTGACGGTCGGCCGGGCAGTAGAACGGGCCGACCGAGGCGTCGGCGGCGCCGCAGGCGGTGTTCACCTGGCCGGAGAACATGACGGTCTTGGCCGGCTCGTAGCCCTGAACGACCTTGGGCCAGTAGTCCTGGATGCTGTTGACCACGCCGACCACCCGGCACTCCTCGTTCTGGTCGGCGTCCTTGCCGGTCTTGCACTGCGCGCTGAGGTCGGAGGTGGGCCCCACCGCGGCCGGGTCGCCGCCGGTGATGTCTCCAGGATTGATCCCGAATATCAGCGCAACGATCAGCGCAACGATTCCGGCCGCACCGCCGCCGACCGCGAGGCCGCCACCGGGGATTCCTCGGCCGCGACTTTCGGTCTGCGAGCTGTCCAGCTGGACATCATCCTTGAAATCCATCGCCGACGTCCCTTCGATCCGCTAGGACCCTTCGACTGCCCCCAGGAGGGCGGTACATGCCGTTGGGTTCGGATACCGCCGGAGGAGACGTCGCGGCGCCGTGGACCGTGGGTCCGGTGACCGTCGGCGGACGGTGCGTCCGGCACCGTCTCGCCCGCCCGGTCGCGACCGGGGGCCTCCTCCGCGTTGGCTGTCTCAGATATTCCCCGAACGGCCTGCGTCTACGCCGTGACATGGCGACGGCGGTGCTCGAAGCGGGTTCCGGCGACGATCGGCCCAGACGGACCGTCCGGATATGCCGACGCGGGCCGTCAGCGGGCCGGCGCGTTCCCGTTCTCGCCTCCGGCTTGGCGTTCCGAACGCAGGAGCCAGTCCGAATACCACTCGGCGAATGTCACGCGCTGCTTTTCCGGTCGCAGGAACCGGACGGGGTCGACCCCTTCGCCGACGGCTCTGACGTCGTTCCACATGGTGCCGCGCTCGGGGCCGGTCACGGCGAGAAGCGTGTAGTAGCCGCAGCCTTGATGGCTCACGCAGAGCGTGCCCGCCATCAGAGCCGCGTCGAGTTCGTCGTACTCGTCGTTCCAGGCGCTCCAGGCCCGTCTGTACTCCTCCTCGTCCGGACAGGCCTCCCGGACGGGCTCCCTCTTCTCGTACGCGTCGATCATTTCCTGCGCCGGACCGGGCAGGAAGGGCCGCCGCAGGTGCTCGCTCCCCGCGCTGTCTCCGCCCTCCGTCCGGGGCCTCAACGGGAACAACCCGTAATCGGGCCCGGCGCCACCCGACGCGACCTGAAGCAGGAAGTCGCGGTACTCCGCCGGAAGCCTCACGCCCAACGACCGCTCGATCTCCGAAAGCTCGATCTCCGTCAGCGGGGGCAGCAACTCGAAGCCGTGGCCCCACTGACCACCCAGATGACCGTTCAGCGCGGCACCGAACACCTTGTTCGCCTTCGGGGCCGTGCGCAACGCGAGCACCCGATCACGCACACCCGCCCATATCGCCGTCATCGCCCACACGCTACTGAGCCACCACCACCTCGACAATCGGATTCAACGGGGGCAGGGGGAAGGATTCGAGGTGACGAAGGACCGAGCCGCCGCGGCGGTCCGGCCCACCGCCGGAGAGACGTCTCGAATCGATCGGCGCCGAGTCGCCTCACCTGTCAGCCCGCCTTCCGTTCCCTCTCCGGTTCGGTCCCGGGCGTGACCGCGCCCTGCCGGTACGGCTCTGCCGGGATGTCCAGGTCGACGCCGTCGAGTACGTAGGTGCTTGCCGTAGGCCTTGCGCAGACCGATGGCGGAGATCGCCGGGTCGGTCATGATCGGTCCTTGAAGGTCGGGTGTGGGCTCGGGGCGGCGTTTCAGACTGAGGTGGCGATCAGCGGGCGGGGCCCCGCGTCGGTGGCCTGCCGTACGGCTCGCCTGGCCGCGATGATCGTCCAGGCGGTGATGAGCGCGGTGACCAGCGCCGTCGCGGCGAAGGCGGCGAGGGTGGCCGCATCAGGGTGGATCAGGGACTGGCCGCGTGCGGCCTGCCAGGTCACGACGGCGACCAGGCCGCTGTAGCCGAGGGCGGCGGCACCCACCAGACGGGCACGCACTCGCTCGTCCCGCAACCAGGCGTACCGGGTGGCCAGGGCGGCCAGGACCGCGGTGAGGACGAGCAGCACCTGGATGCCGTGCAGGCCGAAGAAGTGCGGGACGCGGAAGTCTCCGCCGGTGACGCTCCAGTTGGTGAGGGGCATGCCGTGTCCGTCGGGGTCGCCGATGCCGTGGCCCTGGTACATGGGGATCCGGGCGCCGTTGGCGTCGGTGACCGTACGGGGATGGATGTCGGTGACCATCCAATAGAGCGGGACGAGCATGCCCACGGTGGCCAGCCCCAGCCCGGCGCGGATCGCGCGGGTGAGCGCGGGGCCGGCCGTGCGCTGGATCAGCACCATGATCCCGATGATCAGTTGCGCGATCAGAATGATCATCACGCCGTAGGTGAGGAACGGGACCAGGGCCAGGGTGACGGGATCGCTCTGGTCGGCGTTGAAGTGACTGATGGTGCCACGGGCCGCCTGCAGGGTGATGACGCCGACCTCGACGGTCGCGGCGCCGGCGAACACGCAGCCGACCCACCAGCCCACCCGCCTGCCCCTCGTCAGTTTGGACAGCAGCCAGGCGAGCGTCCCGGCGTAGAGGCCGAAGGCGAAGCCGAACTTCAACGGTTTGACCCACACCGACTCGCCCAGCAGCGTGCGGTCGTCGATCAGCGAACCGGCGAGGCAGACGAACATCAGGGCGCACATGAGGCCCGCGCAGATCAGCAGCGGACGATGCCAGGACTTCACAGGAACTCCGATCAAGCTTGTCGTTTCGACATGCGAAAAGCTAGCTTGCATTCAGATATTCGTCAATGATAAATCTGCTGGTCGAGTGGGCAAATGAGAAGTACTTGCAATGGGATGCCGGTGAACGCAAATGGTTGACTTGCAATGAGATGGGGGTGGATGCAAGACTGCCCGCCCGTGCAGGCGCGACCAGGAAGGCACATCCATGCCCGGAGGCAGGCTGACCCACCAGGACCGACGGCAGATCGCCGACGGCCTGGCGGAAGGGCTCACCTATACCGAGATCGCCGCCCGCCTGGACCGGCCGCTGTCCACCGTCACGCGCGAAGTGGCCCGCAACGGCGGATCCGAGGGCTACCGGGCCGACCAGGCGCACGAGGCAACCCGAGAACGCGCCAGGAGGAGCCGGTCCGCCCCTGGGGAACGCGACGTCGAGGCGGTCGACACCGTGGAGGAGCAGTTCACCGAGATCTTGATCAGCACCGGTCTGTCGCGGATGACCGCCCGCGTGCTCGCCGGCCTCTACCTCACCGACAGCGGCAGCCTTACCGCCGCCGAACTCACCCGGCACCTTCAGGTCAGCCCGGCCTCCGTCTCCAAGGCCATCGGCGAGCTCGAACAGCAGGAGATGGTCCGCCGCGAACGCGACCCGCGCAGGCGCCGCGACCGCTACATCATCGACGCCGACGCGCTCTTCCGCGCCTGGATGGCCGGCGCTCGCCAGAACGCCCTGCTGGCCGACTTCGCCCACCGGGCGGCTGAAACCCTCGGGGCTGCCTCGCCCGCCGGGGGCCGGCTGCGGGACGTCGGCGACTTCTTCGACCACGTCGGCCAGGCGATGCTGCAGGCGGCCGAGCAGTGGCGCGAGGCCTACAACGCCAAGCAAGAGCTGTGAACGGCCGGTTCGGCGTCATCGGATGCTGTGACCAGACATGATCATCGGTTCGTTCGTGGTTCGGACCACTCCCGATCACCGGTCCCGCTGCCACTCGATCGCGAGGACGATCCGTTCAGACGGCATCGCCGTGGTGACGAGATGCCGGGAGCCGATCTTCGGCAAGCCGTCGGCGGGAGGGGTTCCCGTCCCCACTGAGACCCCGGACAGCAAGCAGGGGCCGACTGGATCCAGTCGGCCCCTGCTTTTCCGCTTCAATCAGGCGCGGAGGATAGGAGATTCGAACTCCTGAGGGGTTGCCCCCAACACGCTTTCCAAGTCTGCGGATCTTCGTACAAACCCATTCAATCCGGGCTTTCACCAGACAGGCGAGGGTGGCGTGTGCGCCCGTGAACGAGGGTGAACGACGGCGAACTGAGACCCATACTGAGACCCGCATGAGGCAGAGCTGACGCTGACTGGGTCCCGACAGGCTGGCGACTCGGTTCCTCAACGAGCTCCGGGCACCCCACCGGCTCTTTGCCGGTGGGGTGCCGTGTCACGTCTTTCTACGGCTCATGAAGGTCGACGGTGTGCGGCGACCTGTTCAGGCGACTCCGGACTTTGTCGCAATATTGGTACACGCAGCACTGTGACCTGCTGCTTTGTCATCGGGTACGATGATGGTGACCGTTGAGGGCTTGCTTCCCTCATTGGTCTTCGCCTGGTGATACCAGGCGATAGCGGCGATCATGGCGGCACTCGCCCCGATGATTGCGATCGCGCGGGCGGTCCGTGGGGTGCTTTCCAGGGCATAGCGGACCGCCCTTGCAATTTCGGTATGCGAATCCTGCGCATCCTCTTCTGTCTGGTTTCTCCGTTTTCGGCTCACTCGTTTTCCCTTCTGGTGGAGTTAGTCACAGGAATGGCCCTGAATGGCCCTCAGGTCCATTCTGAACCACGAGTGTACATGTCCCGGACGGTAAGTGACCCTCCACCATTCGGTGGCCTTACGGTTGACTACAGGGCCTTTGAGGGGTATTTCGCGCGCGCCGCGCGCCGCGTGTGCGTCACGTGCGCGCCGCGCGCGATATATCAAATTCTCCCGAACGGTGGGAAAGCTGCCCGAGGGCACCCAGATCGTGTTCCACAGACTCGTTCGCAGAGGGGTTCCGGTGTCGGGTGTCATCTGTATACTGGCGGGTTTTCCTAACGGTGGGAAAGCTGCCCGAGGGCACCCAGATCGTGTTCCACAGACTCGTTCGCAGAGGGGTTCCGGTGTCGGGTGTCATCTGTATACTGGCGGGTTTTCCTAAAACTTCGCCTATTCGAGATCTCTCGGGTAAGTACCTTCCATGGACGGCTGTTTGTGGTATACGCGCGCACGCGCATCTTAGGGAAGGGGTGTATCCATGCGCTCCGTAGGTCTCCCACGGCTGGAGAGATGACTACCTAAGTGCTTCTGATAGTGGCAGCGGAGATATGTGATATACGCGCGCACGCGCGCGCCTTTAGACATAGGCATATGGCTTACCTTGAGCCTGGGCGCATCGGAGCAGCTTGTAGCTACTCAGTGCATTGAGTCGGGTGCGTACCTCAACCCAAGTCAGTTCCACTCCACTGACAAGCGGCGCCCTACTGCGCTCTCAACGACGAGAGCTTCAGAGAAGGGCCTTCGGGGCTCTCGTCATGTTCGGTTCAGCCTCCCAGGTTGTGGAAGGTCAGCTTCGGATACGCCAGGAAGCGTGGCGGGGGCGGGTTCAGTGCGAGACACTCGTCTGCATGGCTCAGCTGGCAATGACATCAGCACGATGGGGTGAACTCACTGCGCTGCTGAACGATGAGCAGCGTCTTCAAGCCGAGTATCCCAAGGTGGCCGAATACCTGGACGCGGCAGGAGGACTGTCGGGGACCGGTGACGTTGAAGCCGACGGGGCGTTCGACTTACGGTTCGTGCACTACATGACCGGCGGAAGCGCTGTGAGCCCGAACCCCTACTGGGACATCGTTGAGCCGTTTGTGTTCGAGCACGAGGGCCGCCGCGTGGTGAACGGTGGTCGCGCGGAAGGAAGTGCGCGACTTGCCTTTGCACAGATGATTTTGCAGGCGACCTACGCATACGCGGTGCCTTCCCCGCAGACCATCGACTGGATGTCCAGTTTCTGTGCCGATCTCCCAATCATGGAGCTGGGGGCAGGTCGGGGATATTGGGCGGCGCAGTTGGCTCGCTCGGGGTTGGTCGTTGAGGCGTATGACCTGGAGCCGCCGGACAAGGCCAAGAACCTCTCATTCCTTGGAGTTGCCGGCCAGGCGGACGTGTGGCACCCCGTTGGTGATCTGGATGAGTTCGCGGCTTGTGCCCGAGCCGCGGATCATGTGCTGTTCCTTTGCTGGCCGCCTGGCTGGGGGGACAAGATGTCGTCTGAGGCGCTGACCTCGTTCGAGAAAGCAGGGGGCGAACGACTCATCTACATCGGAGAGCCGAAGGGCGGCAAGACCGGCAACGATGCCTTCTTTGATGCCCTGTCGGCCCGCTGGAAGTTGGACTCCGTAGACCCACACTTCGTTTCGTGGTGGACGGAGGCGGACGTCGCGCAGGGCTGGGTTCGGAGTTGAGGACATAGCAAAGGGGGGGGTGCCGACCGAGTCGGCACCCCCCTTGCTATGTCTCCTTTTGCTACTTGAGGGCCATGCGGAACACGAATGCGTCGTAGCGATCTCGTGGATACGACACATCGGAAATCATGATGATTCGGTCATCGGCGGAGAGAAACTGCTGGTGGACAGTCTTGGCGAGCTCGCCGGGGGTGGTGCGCAACCACTCGGCATGAGGCGCTGTCGGTAGCTGGTCAGAGACAGTCTCTTCCAGGAAGGTTGCCCCCGATACATCGACAACATCCACCGGGTGGTAGGTGTCCGAGATCGAGATTGGCCGACCATCTTCGGTGGCTCGGGTGATGACGTGGGTGATCAGCTCGCCTTCTGAGAGGCCGAGAGCCTCCGCAAGTTCGCTGGTGGCAGGGATCTGCTCGGTCTCCCGTTCTACCTGAATGTCTCGATCGGATTCGTTCCGGAACGTGCGCTCAGCGGTTTCCATCTGGCGCTCAGGAGAAACGCGAACGAGGTTGGGTCGGTCGGCGACGAAGATGCCTCGCCGCCGTACGGATCGAACGAGCCCCTGGCTCAGGAGCAGTTCGAGGGCCTTTCGAACCACGATGTCCGACACGCCGTTCTTCTGGGCGATCTCGGCGTAGCTCGGTAGTTGCATGCCGGGAGGAAGCTCTCCCCCGCGAATACGTAGGGCGTACTCGCCTGCGATGCGGACGTAGGCCGGTTCTGGCACTTGGTGATCATCCCTTCAACTGCTCTTCGGTGATGCCTCCAACGTATACGCATCATCGTATACCAAGGTCTTGTGCGTATACGAAGTTACGTATACGCTCATGCTTGTGACTCCTTCGCGCGGAGGGTCGCCGGAAGCACTCAGAAGAAGGAGAACGACGATGCTCCCCACCCCCAAGACCAGTCGTTTCGTCCCGTTTCTGCTCACAGCTCTGGCTCTGTTCTTCATCGTCCGGGAGCCCGCCCACGCTGCTCAGTTCGCGACGAACGCCTTCACCGGCCTGATGACGGTCACCGAATCGCTGATGACCTTCGCTTCCAATCTCGGTTAACCCGCCCATGCAAGAGGGACGGCCCCATCCGGCAAAGACACGGGCCGCCCCTCAACTCCCCGCTTAGAAGGAGCACACCCATCATGACCCGCCCGTCCACCCCGGCCAAGTCCGACGTGTGCACGTCGGACTGTCGCAACGGCCAGATCTGGAACCCCGGCTCCGGCACCTACCCCTGCCCCCTCTGCCGCGCGAAGAAGGTCGCCCGATGAGCGCCCCCACCATCCACCTACTCACCACGCACCCGGCGCTGTCCCTGCTGGCCGCCATCACCGATGGCATGCCGCGCAGGCTGGCCGAGGGCGCGCTGTGCGGGCTGGACCCTGAGTTGCACACCGGCCCGGACGCCTTCACCGATGAGAGCGCCGACGAGCGGGCCGCCCGCGAGCAGGTAGCCCGCGAGGTCTGCGCCGAGTGCCCCGTTCGGGCGCTGTGCCTGGCCCGCGCGCTGGAGACCCGCCCTAGCAGCGGAGTGTGGGCCGGCATCCTCGCGGCCGACCTGCTGGCCCTGCTGAGCACGACCGAGCAGCGGACCGAGGTGGCCTGACCATGGGCCGCTTTCAGTGCCTCGACTGCGAGCACGAGCACCACGCCGCCACCACGTGCCCGCGCTGCCGTACGCAGCGCGGTCAGGTGGAGCTGTGCCGCTCCCACGGTGAGCGTCATGTCCACCGCTGCGGTACCTGCCGCACCCTGGCCCGCTCCCAGTCCGGCCTCTGACCCGCAGGAGACCCACCATGCCCATCCACAACCACCACGGCCCGGTCACGGTCACCAAGGACGGACGGATCATCATCGACGGCCGACAGGTCGGCACCACCGCCCTCACCTTCGGCATCCCCACCGACGACGACACCAACGAGGAGGACAAATGAGCCGCATCCGCGCCGCCTTCTGGGACCCGGCCGGTACCCGGTACGGCATCCCCACCTACCCCTGGCGAATGTCGCCTCCGCACCTGCTCACCCGCCGCCAACTGACCGCCGAAGGGCTACGGCCCGGCGGGCAGGGCGTACAGGCACAGGTCATGTGGCGCTCGACGCGACACAGCGCCCCCGGCGTGCGCTCCGCCTACCTCTACGACATCCGGTTTGCGCTCCCGAAGCGCACCGCCACCCCGGCCCAGATGGAGGCGCTGGCCAAGGCCAACGCTGCCCGCCGCACCTGCCCCGACTGCCACCGGGACGCCGGGTATGTGCTGCCGCGCCACCTGGGCACCTGCCTGGACTGCGCCGAGACGGCGGAGGTGGCCGCGTGAAGATCCGCCTGATCGGCACGCCGTTCGAGGTGGCCGACGCCTGCCTGTCCATCCGCGCACTGGCCATCATCACCGCCTTTCACGGCCCCTACCCCGCCCGCCGCGACCCCGCCCACGTGTGTCTGTACCTGGAGGTCACCAGCCTGCTCCGCCCGGTGCCCCACCCCGACGCACCCGCCGAGACCTCCGCCGCTCACCGCGGCTGCACCCGGCCCGACTGCCTGACCTGCCAGAGCTGGACCTACGAGACCCGCACCTTCCGACGTCCCCGCACGGAGGGCTGATGAGCACCGCGACCCCGACCCCGGAGCCAACGCCCGAGGACATCTCGCGTGGCCTGGCCGAGCTGGAACGCCACCTCGACCAGCAGGCCCCGCCCCTCCCGGCTCTCCCGCCGGCGCGCCCGGTGGAGACCGGCGGGGAGACCAAGCGCGTGCAGCGACTGCGCGCCGAGGTGGCCGAAGCGCACCTGTTGGCCGATCTCCAAGACGACACCGCGCCGCTGTTGCTGGACACGGCCAAGGTCCGTAAGCGCCGCAAGGCCGCCCGCGAGGCCGCCCGGCTGCATGAGCTGGCCCAAGACCCGGCCATGCGCGCCTACCAAGCGGCGCGGATGCGCCGTTTGCTGGTCACCGCGGGCATGGTGTCGCTGAGTCTGGCGCTGGCGTGGTCGACGGCCGGTGTGCAGACCTTCGCCGCCGACGGCGCCGCGGCCTGGTCACCCTCATGGGTGTTCGCCTGGCTGGTCGAGCCGTTCATGTCCCTGGCCCTGCTGGTCGTGGTCGGCGCCCGCGCCTACCTCGCCACCCACGGCCAGCCGATCCACTCGCCCACTCTGGTCCGCATCGAGTGGCTGTTCCTGGCTTTGACACTCGGCATGAACGCCTGGCCCTACCTGCCCTGGTCACTGCCCACAGGAGAGACATTCTCCTTCTCTCGGCTGGTGCTGCACGTCCTGGGACCGATCGTCGCCGTCGCCATCGTGACCGCTCTGCCGATCATCTTGGCCGCGTTCACCGGCCTGGACCACAACGACACCGGACGGCTTACCGGCCTTACGTACAGCGCAAACGCCCATGATCCGGTAAGGGCGCCCGGACCGGACCTGGTCCGCCTGATCGACCGGGCGCGGACGCTCATCGCCACCGGCGAGCTTCCGGAGGCCCCCAGCGCCTACCGCCTTCAGCGCGTGCTGCGGTGCGGCATGGACGACGCCCGCGCCGTCCGTGACGCCCTCAACCACCCCACCGCCAACTAGGCCAAGGAGCCGCCCGCCATGTTCACCTTCGCCCTCATCCTCAGCCTCGCGTGCCTGGCTGTCCCGGTGTCCATCTTCGCCCGGATGGCCATCACCGGCCGAAGCGTCCGCGCCGAGATCCACTCCAGCATGTCGATGCACCGCCGGACCTGCTGCAGCCACAGCGTCACCCGCGACGCCGACCGATGAATCCGACCAACGAGCCGAATCGCACACCGTCTTCGACCATCACGCAGGGCGCGGCCCCAACTCCGCCAAGAACCGTGACCGCGCCCTGCAACCCCGCCCGCTCGATCGCACACGAGGTGACCCCATCATGACCGACACCCCGACCGAGACCAACGGCCACCACCCCACCACGCCGCATCTGGACCTGATCCCCCTGCCCGACGCACCGACCAGCCCCACCGCCCCGGCCCCCCTCGCGCCCGCCGACCCGGCCACCGACCGCGTGACCCGTGATACCTCCTACGAGATCGCTCTGGATGAGGAGCCGCCCGCCGCGGCGAAGCCGGTCGCGGTGGATCTGCCCGGCGACGGCATCGTGCCCGGCACCATGCCGACCGAGGGACGTCGGCCGATCATCCCGGCCGGTCTGCACCGCGGCAACCGTGCGGCCAGCGCGCAGGCCACCGCGCACCGCCTGGGATATGTGGCCGCCTTCCACGCCGTTCGCCTGCCCTGGTACAGCGTGCAAGCGCTGGGGTGGTCGGTGGTCGGCATGGTCCGCCTGATCGGCCGGCAGTTGCGCTGGTGGTGGGTCAGCGAGCAGTACGCGCTCCTTCAGCAGGCCGCCAGCGACAACGACCCTGACCGGTGGCTCAAACTGCACCGCGAAGGCAAGGCCACCCGCCGCTGGCGCGGCATCGTGCTCGCGGTGCAGGTCATCGCGGTCATCATCGCGACGCTGATCGTGTCCGGTCTGCCGCTGCACTTCCAGCTGCTCACCATCGCCGCGCTGGTACCGCTGCTGGCCCGCAGCGGCCGCCCGGCCGGACGGCCGATCATCGCCCCGGCGGTGGTGACCCGCCGCTATCGCAAGCTGAATGCCGATGTGGTGCTGCGCGCCTACTACGCCGCCGGCCTGGGCCACCCCGAGCGCTCCGATCAGCAGATCGAGTTCGGCGCGCAGATGGCCCGCGACGGCAACGGCTCCAGGGTCCTGATCAACCTGCCCTACGGGCGGACCTTCGCCGAAGCCGTCAAGGCCCGCGAGAAGATCGCCTCTGGGCTGGATGTGTCCATCGCGCAGGTTGCGCTGACCCGGGATCCGGCCAGCAACCGCAGTCACTGGCTGTGGGTGGCCGACGCCGACCCCCTCGCCCTGCCCGCCGGCCGTACCCCGCTGCTGGCCTGCAAGGAGACCGACATCTGGCAGCCTGCCCCGCTCGGCCTCGACGAGCGCGGCCGGCAGGTCTCCCTGCTGATGATGTGGATCTCCATCCTGGTCGGCGCCCAGCCCCGCCAGGGCAAGAGCTTCACCGCCCGCCTGCTCGCCCTGTATGCCGCCCTCGACCCGTACGTGCGGCTGGAGGTGTTCGACGGCAAGGGCTCGCCCGACTGGCGCAAGTTCGCCCTGGTCGCGCACTCATGCTCGTTCGGCTTCACCCTCAGCCGCGACGGCGACCCGCTGGAGATCTTCGTGCAGATGCTGCGCGACCTCAAAGCCGACGTCCAGCAGCGCTACCAGCGCCTGTCTGAACTGCCGGTGGAGGTCTGCCCCGAGGGCAAGCTGACCCGCGAGATCGCCCGCAACCCCAAGTACGGCATGCCGGTGCGGCTGGTGGTCATCGACGAGTGCCAGGAGTACTTCGACACCGGCGACAAGGACCTCAACAAGGAAATCGCGGGCCTGCTGGTCTACCTGGTCAAGGTCGCCCCCGCCGCCGGAATCATCGTGCTGGACGCCACCCAAAAGCCCGGCGGGGTCGGCGCCGGTGACGTGGCGACCTCCTTTACCAGCTTCCGCGATAACCACCAGGTGCGGATCGCGCTGCGCACCGGCTCCTACACCGTCTCGGACATGGTGCTCGGCTCTGGCGCCTACTCCGAAGGATTCGACTCCTCGGTGCTGCTGCCCAGCTACAAGGGCGTCGGCATCCTGCGCGGCGCCTCCGACGAGACCCCGACCGTGCGCTTCTACCTGGCCGATGCCGAGGACGCCGAGAAGATCTTGATGGCCGCCCGCGCGCTGCGCCAGCGCGCCGGCACCCTGACCGGCCACGCCGCCGGACAGGCCATGATCTGCGAAACCCGCGACGTGCTGGCCGACGCCGCGAGCGTCTTTGAGTCCGGGGAAACCGGTCTGGACTGGGCACAGATGGCCGCCCGGCTGGCCGAGCGCATCCCCGAGCACTACACCGACCTGACCGCCGAGACCATCTCCGCCCAGCTGCGCGCGCTCGGCATCACCAGCGTCAACATCAAGCGCGACGGCCAGGTACTCAAGGGCGCCAAGCAGGCCGCCATCACCACCGCCCTGACCGCCCGCCAGAGCGCCACTTCCTAACCCGCGGCGAGCCCCTGCCGGCCATCTGAAAACAGGTCACCGAACGGCCGGCAGGGCTCACCCGCCACCCCACCCTGCGCGATCGAGTGGTAGCGGCGCTCCCGCTACCGGTAGCGGGCAGGCTACCGCCCCCGCTACCCCCCGCATAGGCCCTGAGCTGCCCACATACCCGCAGGTAGCGGGTAGCGGGCCACCCCTGCCCCACCCCACACCGCCCCCTGGAGTGCTTGTCATGCCCTTCCTGGCCGCTACCGCTACCCACCCCGCCGCTACCGCCCTCGCCGCCTACGCGCCCCTGATCGTCTGGCTGATCCTCGCCGCCCTGGGCTGGCTGACCCTCTACGTACTGCGCTGCGCCGCGACCCCGTTCGGCCCCTGCCGCCACTGCCATGGCGAGGGCAAGCGCACCCCGCGCCTCAGCCGCAAACGCCGCCACTGCCACCGCTGCGAGGGCACCGGCCTCCGGCTACGCACCGGCCGACGTGTCTGGAACAACATCCGCCGTCTGTACCGCGACCTCAAGCGCTAATCCGCCCAACATCAGGAGAACGCCAACCATGACCACCCCGCACACCGCGCGCATCGCCGCGCTGCTGCTGGCCATCACCGCGGCTCTCACCCTCACCGCCGCCTGCGTGCCTGTCGAGTCCGCGTGCGCCGCGACCCTCGCAACGGTGGCCACCCCGCCCGAGCCGATCGAGGACGGCACCTACCGCGACGGCTCGTATGAGGAGACCGAGGACGCTCCTCCAGAGCCGATCGAGGACGGCAGCTACCGCGACGGCAGCCACGAGGACACCGAGCAGGCCGACGTTCCGCCCGAGCCCGACGAGCACACCGAAGACGCCGGCAGCTGCTGACCCCCGGACGGGCGCGCACCGGTGTGGCCAAACCGCCAAGTCAACCCACACCGGGCGCGCCCGCTCACCCCACCAGCCACCGGCCCGCAAAGGCCGGCAGAAAGAGGCTCACCCATCATGACCCGTTCCATCACCGACGTAGAACTCCCGCTAGATGTTCACCCGCCTAACCCCGACCCGCGCTCAGCCCACCGGACGGCGCCGATGGCAGCCGAGCCGATCGTCATCTACCAGGGCAAGCGCTACCGGCTGTGGGAAGGGCGCATCCTGCTGGACTGGAGCAAGCGCCTCGTTCCGCACCACCGCGAAGGCTGCGTGCTGTGCTGCACGGTGCGGGTTACCACCGGCCCCGGCTCCCCGCTTCGCCACCCGAAGAACTGCACCAACTGCATGACCTACCCCGGCCCGCGCCCCGACCCGTGCTGGTCATGCGGCACGACCGCGCACTTCCGCGACGATGCCGGCCGCCCCACCCACAAGGTCTGCCTGGAGACGAACATCACCGCCGCCGCCCTCGCCAAGAGCGCCCCGACCCCGATCGCAGAAGCCGCATGAGCGCCCCCGCAACGCTGCGCTACGCGCTGGCCGCCGCCGCCCGTGGCTGGCACGTCTTCCCCGTCTCCATCGGCGACAAGCCCCCGCTGAAGGGCTTCACCGACTGGGAGACCAACGCCACCACCGACCCTGAGACCATCCGCCGCTGCTGGTCGCGCGCCTCCTACAACATCGGCATCGCCTGCGGCCCCTCCAATCTGGTCGTGATCGACCTGGACACCCGAAAGGACGGGCAGAGCCCGCCGCCTTCCTGGGACCTGCCGGGAGTCAACGAGGGTGCCGACGTGCTGGCCGTCCTGTGCGAGCGCGCTGGAGAACCCCTGCCGTTCGAGACGTTCAGCGTGCGCACCCGGCGCGGTGGCACTCACCTGTACTTCACCGCGCCGGACGGCCCGGCCCTGCGCAACACCGAAGGTGCCTGGGGCGGACTGGGCTGGCTGATCGACACCCGAGCAGGGGGCGGGTACGTGCTCGGCCCCGGCAGCTACGTGGATCTGCCGGACGGCACCGGCACCTACGAGGTGATCCACAACACGACCCCGGCCCCGCTGCCCCCCCTCCTGTCCAAGCAGCTTGTTGCCCCGCCCCAGGCAGTGGCCGAGCCGGTCTGCCTGACCTTGCCTGATGACCGGCGCGGTGCCTTCCTGCGTGCCGCGATCACTGGCGAACTCGACCGCGTGGCCGCTGCCCCGGAAGGCCAGCGCAACCGCACCCTCTACCTGGCCGCTACCGCCCTGGGCCAACTCGTCGCGGGCGGTGCGCTCACCGAAGGCGAGGTCACAACCCTGCTTGGACAGGGAGGGGTTGACGCCGGGCTGAGCGCCACCGAAACCCGCCTCACCGTCGCCTCCGGGCTCAAAAACGGCGCCCGCCGCCCCCGGACGGTCGCCGCATGACCACCTCACCCACGCACACAGGAGCTGAACCCATGTCCCAGACCGAACCCATCAGCCACGGCGCGATACTGCTTGACGCACTGCTGGCCGCCCTGACCCGCTACGTCATCTTGCCGAGCCCGGAAGCCGCATGGGCGGTCACGCTGTGGGTGGCCGCCAGCCACGGCCAACCCGCCTGGGCACACGCCCCCCGCCTGGTCATCCGCGCTCCGGAAAAGCGGTGCGGCAAGTCCCGGCTGCTGGACGTGGTCGAGGCCACCTGCCACAACCCGTTCATCACCGTCAACTCGTCCAGCGCCGCGGTCTACCGGTCCATCACCGACGACCCGCCGACCATGCTCGTGGACGAGGCCGACACCATCTTCGGTCCAAAGGCTGACGGCAACGAGGATCTGCGCGGGCTGCTGAACGCCGGCCACCAGCGCAACCGGCCCGCCAAGCGCTATGACGCCAACGCCAACCGGGTGGAGTCCATCCCGACCTTCGCCATGGCCGCACTCGCCGGCATCGGCGCCATGCCCGACACCATCGAAGACCGCGCCGTCGTGGTGAGGATGCGCCGGCGCGGCCCCGGCGAGAGTGTCGCCCCTTACCGCCATCGCCGCGACCGGCCCGCGCTGCGCCAGCTCGCCGAAGACCTCTCGTTGTGGCTGCGCGCCGACCTAGCCACCCTGGAGCAGGCCGAACCGGCGATGCCGGTGGAAGACCGCGCCGCCGACACCTGGGAACCCCTGGTAGCCGTCGCCGACCACGCCGGGAGCCACTGGCCCGAGCGTGCCCGCGCCGCGGTGCTGGCCCTGACCGCCGAAGCTGACGACAACGGCGAAACCTCCACCAGGGTGCGGCTGTTGGCCGACTGCCGTACCGCCTTTGGCACCGATCCCGCTCTGCCCACCGCCGTCCTGCTGGAGCGGCTTAAGACCGACGCCGAAGCGCCCTGGGCTGACTACGGACCCACCGGCCTGACTGCCATGAGATTGGGAGTGATCCTGCGCGAGTACGGCATCCGTTCGGCCAACATCCGCTTCCCGGACGGCAGCCAGGTCAAGGGCTACCAGCGCGCCGACTTCGCTGACGCCTGGGCGCGCTACTGCCCCCCGCCGAGCACCCTGGACACCCCCAAGGGCAGCGAAATTCCTCTGTTCGAGGGGGGTAGCCGTCCCAGCCGTCCCAGCCTCGTCATCGCAGGTCAGCGCGGGACGGCTTCCAACCGTGGGACGGCTTAGCCGTCCCAGCAAAACAAGCCGTCCCAGCCTGACCAGCACAAATGAGGCTGGGACGGCTGGGACGGCTACCCCTCCTGAACTCGTCTATCCGCGCTCGCAGGACAGCCAAAACACTGTGCATCGATGAGGAGAACACCCCGTCATGACTATCGCAGCGCCGGACAGTGTCCGACTCGACCTGACCGCTGTCACGGACCCGGCGGACATGCCCCTGTTGCTCACGGTCGAAGAGGCCGCTGAGCGGCTCAGGATCGGCCGAACCCGGATGTGGCACCTCGTGACGACTGGCACCGTGCGGTCCGTCTTCATCGGACGACTCCGCCGCGTGCCGATCGAGTGCCTGCACGAGTACGTGACCAACCTGCTGGCCAACGGTGGCCAACGACAGAAGACCGCAGCCTGAGGAGAACTGAATGGGACGTAAGCCGAACGGTGCCTCATCGATCTACCTGGGCAAGGATGGCAAGTGGCACGGGCGGGTGACCATGGGCGTCAAGGACGACGGCACCCCGGACCGTAGGCACGTGAAACGCAAGAACGAGTCCGAGGTCATCAGAGCAGTTCGTGAGCTGGAACGAGAGCGCGACAGCGGAGCCATCCGCAAGACTGGGCGGTGGACCGTCACGAAGTGGCTCACGCACTGGATCGAGACCGTCGCCGTTCCGCCGGCCATTCGTGAGACGTCCCACTCGGGCTACCGGGTGGACGTGTATACCCACCTGATCCCCGGTATCGGGGCGCATCGACTCGACAAGCTGACCCCCGAGCACCTCGAAAAGCTCTACGCCAAGATGCAGCACGAGGGGAAGTCCGCGGGCACTGCCCATCACGTCCACAGAACGATCCGGACGGCGCTCAATGTGGCCGTACGGCGTGGGTACCTCATTCGGAACCCCGCCACGTTCGCCAAGGCCCCGACGCTGAGTGAGGAGGAAGTGGAGCCGTATGAGATCGGTGAAGTGAAGCGGCTTCTGAAAGCCGCCGAGGCGTTGCCGCGCAACAGCGCTCGGTGGGCCGTGGCGCTCGCCCTGGGACTCCGCCAGGGGGAAGCCTTGGGACTGAAGTGGGCAGATGTGGATCTGGAGAAGGGCACCCTGCGGATACGGCGAGGACGTCAGCGCCCGAAGTACGAGCATGGCTGTGGGAAGACCTGTGGACGGAAGGCAGGCTACTGCCCGGAACGCCGGCAGACTCGGCCGGACACCGCCGACACCAAGTCACGTGCAGGACGGCGCACCATTGGACTACCCGGTCAGCTCGTCATTCTCCTACGGAAGCACCAGCAAGAGCAGAAGGTGGACCGCGTAAACGCTCGGCAGCTCTGGCAGGAAGGGGGATGGGTGTTCGCTACCGCGACCGGCGGCCCCCTCAACCCAAACACCGACTACCACCAGTGGAAGGATCTCTTGAAGGCCGCCGGGCTCCGAGACGCTCGCCTTCACGATGCCAGGCACACCGCGGCCACCGTTCTTTTGATCCTCGGAGTTCCCGAGCGAACCGTGATGGTCATCATGGGATGGTCCAGCACAGGGATGGCGGCGAAGTACCAACACGTCACCGAAGGCATCCGGCAAACCGTAGCCAAGCAGGTAGACGTCTTACTTTGGGAATAGAGAGCTATTGTCCCGATGACGGTTCGAGCCGCTCCGTGATATCGGAGCGGCTCGAACGGCTTTCACAGCGGCAACATGCCAGCGTGCTGGGGGAACCCCAACTCTTTCAGATATGTCAGCCGAGCGGTGATAGCCGCTGAGAAATGCCGCCAGTCGAGACTCTCCTTAAGCTCAACGGGCTTGGGATTTTCGGCGGACGATGTGATGTAGCATGCCGAATCGTAGAGTCCTTCCGCGACAAGCCTGTCACAGAAAATCGCAAACCGATCTTGATAAGAAGTTCCGCGCCAGGCATCTTCTACTGGGAAGGCGCCCCGTCTTAGATCCACGGTTGAGCGTGACCCCTCAGCATCCTCCATGATGAAGAAGTAACCAAGCCAGGGTTTCTCGCCGGGGAAGTGATTAGCCAGCGCGGCACGTCTGAGATCTACAGCGCTGCCGAGAGCTTCCTCTACTCGATTATTGTAGTTTTTGCTGAACGAAGGTCCACCAAGCGCCTTGAGTTCGAATGCTGCAACCAAGATGTCCTGGTGAGTCACCACGACGTCCCATTTTTTCTGTGGGCGGTAATAGCCTGGTAGCTCTAGACCTTTACTAACCCGAATTTCTTGTGGCGTATACCCAGCCTCAAGAAAGAATTTAGCCAGTAGGGCTGCGATATCGTCGAAGTGCTTGCCCCCACGTACGTCCCCCGCAGTTCCGGCTCCCACCGCATTTTTGATCGCAGACATTTCTCTTTGTGTCTGCTTTACTCCCCAGTACGCGGCTATAGCGTCCTCGAAGTCTTGGCGGCTGACTGTCAAGCGTTGCCCTTCCTAATCTGGAAGATCAGTTAGCCCGTAGGCGCGAAGTGCGGCCTCCGTAGCAGCCTGTACGTCACGGCAGTCGAATGCCTTGGCCAAGGCTGCGCAGACCTCATCGCTCAATTCCGAGAAGTCGGGAACACGGATCTTGCGGAGGTACTGGGCCTGGAACCGTAGGGTTCCTCCACGCATCTTCACGGCATACGCCTCGACGAAGGCTTGGGCAACCTTCGAGAGGAGCAGACCGCCAAGTACGCGCAGATCCCATACATCCGACACGATGTAGTACAGGTTGTGGTGAGGGTACATCCCTCCCTGATCAAGGACAGGGTGGATGGTCAACTTCATGTCGGGGAAGAGAAGTTTCGGTTTTGCAACCAGCGTGTGGTCGACCTTGTCGATGGTCTTGTACCAGCGTTCCGGCTGCTTAACGGCGACGTAGCGTGTACGTAGAGCTCCGCTGTGCTTCCTGAGATAGGCGCCTAGTCGGGGGTACTTAGCCAAGTCGACTAGGTTGCCGCGCGCATCCCAGGGGTTGACCAGGTAAGTGTCGTCCCATTTGAGAACCCCGCTGGTGGTGTCACGGACCATGGCCAAGGGCAGAAGCCGGTCATCCTCGACGAGATCTTCGTCATGAGTGATAAAGATCTTGTCGGCGCCGGTTGCGATGCCGATGCCTACTCGGGTTCCCGTAGTCTCGTCTTCCAGTAGGCGAAAGCGATCGCTGAGATCCTCCAGCATAGCGAGCCGGGCGGGTGAGGCCGCTGGCCAGGAATCCTCGGTGGGGAACCAATGCGGCAAAAGAGCTGCATGGTAGGCCGGACGGTGGGTAATGCTCTCAGTCGGGGCTTTTGCCCACGCGACCAACTCTGTGGCTTCTACTGCGTCAAAATCTTGCGTCGCCTCGGCAGCGATAGCAGAACCTTGTCTAGCGTTCTTGATGATTGTGATCGCTGGGTACGCGGACACCTGCTGATGGAAAGCATCCACGGCATGCATGCTTAGAACTAGTTCCATGCTGTACCGGCGGGTGACGAGTTGGCGGAGTCTCTGTCCGTATTGGTTGCGCATCCAGCGGTCGGCGCAGATGAAGCCAAGTTGACCGTCTGGCTTGAGGCTGCGTAGACCAACCTCATAGAAGCCAACGTAGATATCTGCTCGGCCCCCCATGGAGGGGCATGCCGCGCGGTAGGCGCTCATACGTTCATCTGGAACGTCTTCAAGCCGGATGTAGGGCGGGTTGCCGACGACAAAGTCCGCCTTTTGCTCGATGTCTGTTTGCAGTAGGTAGTCGCCTTCGCGAACCCAGGTGTGGACAACCTTGTCCACGTCTGCTGTGTCCCAGCCATCCGAGATGAGCTGCTTAGCCAGGCGTTTCCGGCTCTGCTGGACATTACGAGCCAAAAGATCAAATGCTTCTACGGCATTGACTGCTTCGAGGAGAGAGCGTCCGCGTGCCTGGCAAGAGGTGCTGAGACGCTCTGCTATCGGGCCTAGGAAGGCGCCGGCGCCACACGCGGGCTCAATGATGTGCATCTCGGCTAGGTCGCGATCAGGTGTGTAGCCGACTAGGTCAAGGATGGCCTCAACAACCCAGCGACGGGTGAAGACTTCACCGTGCTCCACTGCCTCCCGCAAGGATGCGGGCAAGGGCAAGTGATCAGTACGAACAAGCTCACGAGTTGCCACTGGCCGACCATACCGCCAGGTACTTACCCGTGCCGTGCTCTATAACCGGACCTGACAAAGACGCAGTCCGGTAGATGGACCTTTGGCTCTTGGGCGACCGGTAAAGGCATGATGACCCGTCTCAGTTGGCTAACTGAGACCCAAACTGAGACCCGAACGCCAGAGGGGCCGGACCGCGTGTGCGGTCCGGCCCCTCTGAGGTGGCGGAGGATAGGAGATTCGAACTCCTGAGGGGTTGCCCCCAACACGCTTTCCAAGCGTGCGCCCTAGGCCAACTAGGCGAATCCTCCGTGGAGAAGCTTACCCAACTTCCGGAGTGCCCGGGCCATGAATTTTCTCGGTCACGATCACTTCGATCTGAGGCCGACTCGGCCCCGATCACTCTGATCTGAGGCTAGACTTACGAAGGACCCCTCGCGCGGCGTCATCCTGTGAACCTCCCCAGGGCCGGAAGGCAGCAAGGATAAGCAGGCTCTGGCGGGTGTGCGAGGGGTCTCTTCGTTTCAACCCCTCGCAGGTGGGATCGTCGCATGAGTCTTGCGCTTTACCGCAAGTACCGGCCCGGGACCTTCGCCGAGGTCAAAGGGCAGGAACACGTCACCGAGCCACTGCGGCAGGCGTTGCGCAGCGGGCGGATCAACCACGCCTACCTCTTCAGCGGGCCCCGAGGATGCGGCAAGACGTCCAGCGCCCGGATCCTGGCCCGCTCACTGAACTGCGAGAAGGGCCCGACCCCTGACCCGTGCGGGGAGTGTGACTCCTGCGTCGCGCTGGCCCCCACCGGTCCCGGCCACCTCGACGTCATCGAGATCGACGCGGCCTCGCACGGTGGTGTGGACGACGCCCGCGACCTGCGTGAGCGGGCCTTCTTCGCGCCGGTGTCGTCGCGCTTCAAGATCTACATCATCGACGAGGCGCACATGGTGACCCGCGAGGGTTTCAACGCGCTGCTCAAGCTCGTCGAGGAGCCTCCGCCGCACCTGAAGTTCGTCTTCGCGACCACCGAGCCCGAGAAGGTCATCGGGACGATCAAGTCCCGGACCCACCACTACCCGTTCCGGCTGATCCCGCCCGCCGCGCTGCGCGCCCTCATGGAGGAGATCCTCACCTCCGAGAAGATCGCGTTCGAGTCCGCCGCGCTGCCGCTGGTGGTCCGGGCGGGCGCGGGCTCGGCCCGTGACTCGCTGTCGATCCTCGACCAGCTTTTCGCCGGGTCGGACGAAGCGGGAATCACGTACGCGCGTGCGGTCTCACTGCTGGGCTACACCGACGGAGACCTGCTCGACGACGTGATCGCCGCCTTCGCGAGCCGTGACGGCGCGCAGGTGTTCAACACCGTGAACCGGGTGATCGACGGAGGCCACGACCCCCGCCGCTTCGCGATGGACCTGCTGGAGCGCTTCCGCGACCTGGTGATCCTGGCCAACGTGCCGGAGGCGGCCACCAGCGGGCTGCTCGACCGGCCCGCCGACGAGCTGGAGCGGCTTCAGGGCCAGGCCGCCTCGATGGGCCCGGCCGAGCTGACCCGCGCGGCGGAGATCTTCAACGCCGGTCTGACCGAGATGCGCGGAGCCGCCTCGCCCCGGCTGCTGCTTGAGCTGATGTGCGCCAGGACGCTGCTTCCCGGGGCCGCACAGGGAGAGGCGGCGTTGCTCACCCGGCTGGAGCGACTGGAGAAAAGCGGTGTCGCGGCGGCTCCGGTGACCTACGCGCTCTCCGCCCCGGACGCCGCTCCCGCTCCCGTGTCGGCGGCCCCCGCGGTCGCGGCGCCCCAGGCTCCGCCGTCCGCGCCTCCCGTCGCGGCTCCGGCTCCCGCGGTCCCCGCCGAGCGGCCTCGCCCCCAGGGCGACGACTGGCCCGTGGCGGTCAAGCCCGGAGCCGCCCCCCAGGCGCAGGCTCCGGTGCCGGCACAGCAGACCCCCGGCGCACCGGCGTCCGCGCCGGCCCCCGGATCGGGGGCGGGGGCCGTCCAGCAGGCCTGGCCGCAGGTGCTGAGCGCGCTCAAGCAGCGCAGCATCGTCGTCTGGGCGCAGGTCAACACCAACGCCCAGGTCGTGGGGGTCGAGGGCAGGGTCGTGGTCCTCGGGTTCACCCAGGTGGGCGCGATGAAGAACTTCATCGGCGGCGGCAAGGACGCGGTGGTCGCGGCGGTGCTGCAGGAGGTCCTGGGCGGCACCTGGAAGGTCGAGGCCGTCGTCGGGGGCGGGCCCGTCCCGTCCGGTGGCGGCCGTCCTCCGGCCGCGCCCCCGCACAGCCCGGCCCCGCAGCATCCGGCCCCCCGCCCCGCTCCCGTGAGCCAGGAACCCGTCCCCAGGCAGGACCCCGGATCGCCGGCGTCGGTCTCGGCGGCCCCGTCGGCTCAGGCGGCACCGGCCGCCTCCGCCGCCCCAGTGAGGCAGGCTCCGCCCGCCACGGACGAATCCTGGCCGGACGAGCCGATGCCGGAGGATCACGGCTCGCCTCCCTCCCCGAACCCCGGTCTGGCCGCGGCCCGTTCGGCGGCCAAGGCAGCGGCCCAGTCGGGTCCGAGGGCCGTGGGCAACAGGGCGGGCGGCGGCAAGCAGGGCGGCGGCAAGCAGGGTGGCGACGCGGCGGCCTGGCCGGACGCGGTGCCCGGCCGCAAGAGCGTTCCGGAGGTCGACGAGGTCGATCCGCTGCACGACGCGGACGCCGACGTCGACGCGGTCACCGGAATGGCCCTCATCCAGCGAGAGCTCGGCGGCCAGGTCATCGGGGAGATCGACCACACCTGACGACCTGCTCCGCTCGCGGTGTCGGCCGCGTCCGGCGGCCCGCTTCGCCGAGGCCGGGCGCGGGATCAAACCGCCGCGGAGGCCCCGGAAAGACGGAAGTCCGTGCGAGGGCCTCCGCGCCTACGGCAGGTTGATGCCGGTGAGGCGGATCCGGGCGGCCACCGCGCGGTGGTCCTCGCGGGGCAGGGCGGCGACGAGGCGTTCCAGGATGTTGATGTCGTTCTTGCCGTGTTCCGTCTCGGCGTAGGCCCACAGGTCGTCCGGGCCGCCCCGGAGGAGGAGCCGGGCCCGGACCTGGCCTTCCAGCTCCTCGCGGATGCGGCGGAGGGTGGGGGACTCGGAGCGGGGAAGCAGAGGGCCGCCGTAGGTGCGGACGATCGGGGCGGTCTCCTCCAGGGCGAGCAGCCGCCTGAGATCGAGGAAGTCGGCCTCGACCGCGCAGGCCAGCCTGTACGGCTTGGCGACGACGGTGGGGCCGAGCTGGGCGCGGAGGCGGTGGATCTCGGCACGGATGGTCACCGGATTGCCGGCGTCGCCGTACAGGTGGAAGGAGAGCTGGTCGGCCGTCATGCCCTGGGGGTTGAGCGCCAGCAGCGCGAGGATCTCGGCGTGGCGCAGGGAGAGGGACAGCCGGACCCCGTCGAGGTGGGCCGAGGGGCGCTCGGCGCCGAGGAAGGACAGGGTGAGCACGGGGCCGTGCGCCTGGCCGGGAAAGCGGAGCAGGAAGCCGTCTCCGAGCGGTTCGAGCAAGGCGGCCCGGCCGCCGGGCAGGAGCACCCGGTCACCCGTCTCCGGCAGGCGGATGCGGTGACCCCACTGCCGCGCGTGGTCGCCGGAGATGATCCGCCCGGTCATGGTGACCAGGGCGCCCGGTTCGCCGTGCAGCGCCCGCAGGTGCTTGTCGTGGCGGCTCCGGAGCCGCTCGTCGCGCTCGATCATGCGCAGCGTGAGCTGGCTCTCGGCCAGGCGCGCGGTGGCCTCGACGAGGGCGACGGTCGCCGGATGCAGGGTGTGGGTGGGGCCGCTGACGTCGATGCAGCCGAGCACCTCGCCGCTGTCCGGATCGACGACCGGCGCGGCGGAGCAGGACCAGAGGTGCAGCACCCTGACCAGGTGCTCGGCGGCGAAGATGTGGACCGGACGCCGGGCCTCGAGGGCGGTTCCCATGCCGTTGGTCCCGATCGCGCTCTCTCCCCAGTGGAACCCGTCGGCCATACCCACCTCGTCGGCCCGGTTCATCACCTGGTGGTTGCCGTCGCGCCAGAGCACCCGGCCCTCGGCGTCGGCGACCATCAGGATGTTGGAGCTTTGCCTGGCGGCGTCCAGGAGCGTCTCGCCGACGAGCGGCAACAGCGCGTTCATCGGATGGGACGAGCGGATCTCCCGGAGGTCCTCGCCTTCGAAGGCGAGCGGCGCCGAGCTCGTCTCGGGGTCGACTCCGGCGTTCAGGGAGCGCCGCCACGACGCGGAGATCACATTCCTGGGCCCCCCGCCCGCCGGTGGCTCTCCACCGGTCACGGCTTCGTGCAGGCGGCGCAGCCGTACCGAGTAGGCGTCCAGCTCGGAAACGGGGACAGCGCTCATACGGCTGTCGCGCACATACCCCCCCGGAATCGGACCGATGGGCGAAGCATCGGTGGTGAGGACCTCGGTACGCAACCCATTCGGCGAAAGAGGGTGTGCGAAGGGTGAGTGAACGGTCGCAACGTGTGTGCAACCTGTGTTCGGCTACCTTCTGACCACACGCCGCCGTGTACGGCCGTTCCGGCGCGTGTGATGTCGGGTCCCGGACGTCTGGAGGGGGGCCGGGGCCCGACTGAGGTTTGATCCCCTTATGTGGGGAACACGTGGTGCCGCCAGTACACGACCTGGCAAGAACCCCGTAGGCTCGTGACGACTGACGTCACGGACGAGGAGCACACGACGGTGAACCCAGGGGATGTCAACCTGCAGCAGCTGCTGGAGCAGGCACAGCTCATGCAGCAGCAGCTTGTGAGCGCCCAGCAGGAGCTGAACGACGCGGAGGTCGAGGGCTCGGCGGGAGGCGGTCTGGTCGTGGCCACGGTCAACGGCGGGGGCGAGCTGCTTGAACTGAAGATCAGCGGAGAGGCCGTCGATCCCGGCGACCCCCAGGAGACGGCCGACACGATCGCCGACCTGGTCATCGCCGCGATCCGCGATGCCGTGCGCGCGGCGGCCGACCTCCAGCAGGAGAAACTCGGTCCGCTCGCGCAGGGGCTGGGCGGTGGCGGCGGGCTCGGCCAGCTGCCCGGGTTCTAGATCATGTACGAAGGGGTCGTCCAGAATCTGATCGACGAACTGGGGATGCTGCCCGGCGTCGGTCCCAAGAGCGCGCAGCGCATCGCGTTCCACCTGCTGGCCGCGGAGCCGGCCGACGTGAAACGGCTCGCGCACGCGCTGCTGGAGGTCAAGGACAAGGTTCGCTTCTGCCGGGTCTGCGGGAACGTCGCGGCCGAGGAGGAGTGCCGGATCTGTCGTGACGTCAGGCGCGATCCCCACGTGATCTGTGTCGTCGAGGAGTCGAAGGACGTCGTGGCGATCGAGAAGACCCGCGAGTTCCGGGGCCGTTACCACGTGCTCGGCGGGGCGATCAGCCCGATCGACGGGGTCGGTCCCGACGACCTGCGCATCCGCGAACTGATGACACGCCTGGCCGACGGCCAGGTGACCGAGCTCATCCTCGCCACCGACCCCAACCTTGAGGGGGAGGCGACGGCGACCTATCTTGCCCGGCTAGTAAAGCCGATGGGACTGAGAGTCACACGACTGGCCAGCGGTCTGCCGGTAGGCGGTGACCTCGAATACGCCGACGAGGTCACCTTGGGCCGCGCTTTCGAAGGAAGGAGGCTGCTGGATGTCTGATGCGTGGAGCGCTCTGGCAGAACGGATCGCGGAGCATGCGGAGAACTACATCGACGGCCTGACCCGTCTGGCGGGCGGTGAGGGTGGTGACGCCATCCTGTCGCTGCTGCTGGTGGAGGTCGCGCAGGTCAGCTCGGCGGGCGCGCAGCTCGGTGCCAGCCAGGACGTGATCCTGTCCGGCAACTGGGAGCCGCACCTGAGCGAGGACCCCGACGTCGACGCCGTTCGTACGGCTCTCGCCGAACGGCTCGGCCCGGTGGACGACTACGCGGAGGTCTTCGACCCCTACAAGGACACCGTGGTCACGCCGTACCGGCTGTCGGACGACCTGACCGCCGTGGCCGCGGACCTCCTGCACGGCCTGCGGCACTACAAGGCGGGCCGTCCGCTCGAGGCTCTCTGGTGGTGGCAGTACTCCTACTTCAACACCTGGGGAAACCACGCCGGAGCTGCCATGCGGGCACTTCAGTCGCTTGTCGCTCACGCACGTCTGGACGTGGCGGAAGAGCGCACAACGGTGTGATCGTCCACATGCTGGGCCGAACCAGAGGGTACCTACGGGTGCGCCAGTAGACTGTGAGCTCCACAGCCCTAGATTGCTTCGGAGACATCTCGTGGCGCTCGTTGTTCAGAAATATGGTGGTTCGTCCGTTGCCGACGCGTCCCGCATCAAGCGGGTCGCCCAGCGTATCGTCGCGACGAAAAAAGCCGGCAACGACGTCGTGGTGATCGTCTCCGCGATGGGCGACACGACCGACGAGCTGCTGGACCTGGCCCAGCAGGTCTCGCCGCTGCCGCCGGGCCGCGAGCTCGACATGCTGCTCACCTCCGGTGAGCGCATCTCGATGGCGCTGCTGGCGATGGCGATCGCGAACCTGGGCCACGAGGCACGCTCGTTCACCGGCTCCCAGGCCGGTGTGATCACCGACTCGTCCCACGGCCGCGCGCGCATCATCGACGTGACGCCCGGCCGGATCCGCGAAGCCCTCGACGGGGGCCAGATCGCGATCGTGGCCGGGTTCCAGGGCGTCTCCCAGGACACCAAGGACATCACCACGCTCGGCCGGGGCGGCTCTGACACGACCGCGGTCGCGCTCGCCGCGGCCCTGAGCGCCGACGTGTGTGAGATCTACACCGATGTGGACGGCATCTTCACCGCCGACCCCCGCATCGTCCCCGCCGCCCGCCAGATCCCCAAGATCTCCTATGAGGAGATGATGGAGATGGCGGCCTGTGGGGCGAAGATCCTTCACCTGCGCTGCGTCGAGTACGCTCGCCGTTTCGGCCTGCCGATCCATGTCAGAAGCTCATTCAGTACCAAAGAAGGCACGTGGGTCGTTTTCGCCCCCGACAGCGAAGGAACAGAGATGGAGCAGCCGATCATCTCCGGCGTCGCGCACGACCGGAGCGAGGCCAAGATCACCGTTGTCGGGGTGCCCGACAAGGTCGGCGAGGCTGCCACGATCTTCAAAACGCTGGCCGACGCCGAGGTCAACATCGACATGATCGTGCAGAACGTGTCGGCGGCGACGACCGGGCGGACGGACATCTCCTTCACCCTGCCCACGACCGACGGTTCCACGGCGCTCACCGCGCTGAAGAGGATCCAGGAGCGCATCGGGTTCGAGTCGCTGCTCTTCGACGACCAGATCGGAAAGGTGTCGCTGATCGGCGCGGGCATGCGCTCGCACCCCGGCGTCACCGCGACGTTCTTCGCCGCCCTCGCGGACGCGGGGGTGAACATCGAGATGATCTCCACCTCGGAGATCCGCATCTCGGTGATCGTGGGACAGGACGAGGTGGACACGGCGGTCACCGCCGCCCACCGCGCGTTCGACCTCGACTCCGACCAGGTTGAAGCCGTCATCTATGGAGGTACCGGGAGATGAGCCGCAAGCCCACCCTCGCCCTGATCGGTGCGACCGGTGCCGTCGGCACCGTGATGCGCGACATCATCTCCAGCCGGGAAGACCTCTACGGCGAGATCAAGCTCGTCGCCTCCGCCCGGTCGGCGGGCAAGATCCTGCAGGTCCGCGGGGAGGACCTGGTCGTCCAGGAACTGACCCCCGAGGTCTTCGACGGCGTCGACATCGCGATCTTCGACGTGCCGGACGAGGTCTCCGCGACGTGGGTGCCGATCGCCGCCGAGCGCGGCGCGGTCGTCATCGACAAGTCGGGCACTTTCCGGATGAACCCCGAGGTCCCGCTCGTCGTGCCGGAGGTCAACCCCGAGGCCGTGCGCGACCGGCCCCTGGGCATCGTCTCCACCCCCAACTGCACCACGCTGTCGATGATGGCCGCGATGGGCGCGCTCCACGAGCAGTACGGTCTGCGCGAGCTGGTGGTCGCCTCCTACCAGGCGGTCTCCGGTGCGGGCGTGGCGGGTTCCGCCCGCCTCTACGACGAGGTCGAGGCCCTCGCGGGCGACCGGACGATCGGGCAGACCGCCGGCGACGTGCGAAAGGCGCTGCAGAACAAGCTGGGCGACGAGGAGTCGCCGTTCCCGGCGCCCGTGGCGTTCAACGTCGTGCCGTGGGCGGGCTCGCTCAAGGACGGCGGCTGGGCCTCCGAGGAGATCAAGCTCCGTAACGAGTCCCGGAAGATCCTTGGGATTCCCGACCTGAGGGTCTCGGCGACCTGCGTCCGCGTTCCGGTGATCACCACTCACTCGCTGGCCGTGCACGCGACCTTCGAGCGGGAGATCACCGTCGCCGACGCGCACCGGATCCTGGAGGCCGCCCCGACCGTGGTCGTCATGGACGACCCGGAAAACGGCGTCTTCCCCACCCCTGCGGACGTCGTCGGCACCGACCCGACCTACGTGGGCCGGATCCGCCAGGCGCTCGACTTCCCGAACGCCCTCGACCTGTTCGTCTGCGGTGACAACCTTCGCAAGGGCGCGGCCCTGAACGCGGCCGAGATCGCCGAACTGGTCGCGGCCGAGTTCGCGTAACCCGTTACGACCTCACGTCCCCCGCCTGTTCGCCGTACGGCGGCACCGCCGCCGCCGTACGGCCCCCACCGCGTCGATCCCTGCGACGCCCAGGACCGCCGCAGGGATCGCGTACGGGTCTCGGCGGAGTCAGTGGAAGAGAATGTCCCAGTGGTTCGACTCGCGGGCGTAGAGCGTCCCTGAGGGATCCCCGTAGAGACGTGCTCCGTCGCCTCGCACCCCTTGCAGGGGGTGATGCTCTTTGATGTAGCTGTTGATGCACTTGTTGGGCTTGATGTCCAGCTTGTAGCCCTCATGGTGGCTGTAGGGGCCGGGAGCGTGGCCGATCTCGGTGCCGCCGGTGATGACGATCGGGCACTGGCTGCTCTTCTTCAGTGCGATCACGTTGTCCACGGTGGCGGCCCGTACGGCCTGCAGCGAGGTGCAGTGCCCCACGCGACGGTCGGAGCATTTCCCGGAGGAGGTCCAGTTCAGGCCGGCCTGTTTCAGTAGTTCCGTGGCCTGTATGTGCTGGAGCCGTATCGGTTGGCGTTGCTGTACCTGGGTCTGTTCCTGGGCCTGGGGCGGGACCTGGGGCTGGGCCACGGGCTGGACCTGAGGCGGGACCTGGGGTTTGGCCGGAGGCTGGGCCTGGGCCGGGACCTCGGGTTTGGCCACGGGCCGGCCCTGGGGCGGGACCTGGGGTTTGGCCGGAGACTGGGCCTGCGGGACGGTCTGGGGCTTGGCCAGGGGCTGGTTCTGAGGGGGGTTCTGCGGCTTGACCCGGCCCTGGGGCCTGCTCTTGAGACGGCCCAGAGGGCGGCTCTTGGGCTGGTTCTGGCTTCGGGCCTGACTTCCGGGCCGGCTCCGGACCTTGGATCCGCCCTGAGGCGTGGACCGGGCCCGATAGCGGGCCCGGCTGTCGAGCCGATGCCGGGCCTGGGTCGCCGCCCGGCTCCGCAGCACGGTCGCCTGCCGGTACAACTGCCGGCTGTAGCCGCGGGCGGCGTTCAGGACGTTGACGCCGTAGGGCTGGGCGACCGTGAACCGACGCGGCGTGAAGGCCCGGACGGCCAGTGGCCGGTTCAGGGCCATGACGGCGGCGGACAGGCGCCTGCTCTCGGCCACGGCGGTGTCCTCCGGGGCCCAGGCGATGAACGATATCTGCAGAGCCAGCAGTGCTCCTGCGGTAAACCAGGCGGCTCTCTGTTTACAGGGACGTGTCCCCATTGTGTATCCCTTGTCGCGGGAGCCCTTCCAGCAGCAAGGGGATCAATCCCACACCGGAACCCGGATGATCCCTACCAGAGGCCGAATTTTGCCCCATGGTGGCGATCATCGTGCGGCTCGATGACCTAAGGGGGCCGTGAGTCGTACAGTGACGAAGGTGGCTGAACCAAGCCCGGGAAGCCGGGGATCAGACAGGACCCGTGAGGTCATCGTGGAGACGGCCCTGCGGCTTTTTCGCGAACGAGGATACGAAGCCACCACAATGAGGGCCATCGCCGCAGAGGCCGGGGTCTCGGTGGGCAACGCCTACTACTACTTCGCCTCGAAGGAAGCCCTCATCCAGGCGTACTACGACCGGGCGCAGGCCGAGCACGAGGCCGCGTGCGAGGAACTGCTGGCCGCCGAGGACTCCTTCGCCGAACGCCTGGGCGGGGTGCTGCGGGAGTGGGTACGGGTCTCCGATCCGTATCACGAGTTCGCGGTGAAGTTCTTCAAGCACGCGGCCGAGCCCAGTAACCCGCTCAGCCCGTTCAGCGCCGAGTCGTCGCCCGCCCGCGATTCGTCGATCGCGATCTACCAGAAGGTCGTGGAGGGGTCGAGGGACCGCATGGACGCGGAGCTCAGGGCCGAGCTGCCCGAGTTGCTCTGGTTGATGTCGCTGGGGGTCGTCCTCTTCTGGGTGCACGACACCTCGGAGGGCTGCCGGAGGACCTACAGGTTCATCGAGCTCACCGTGCCGCTGGTTGATCGGCTGGTCGGGCTCTCCCACCTTCCGGGCCTGCGTGGGGTCGCCCGGGACTTCATCGCCGGAGTCCACGAACTTCGGTCGTAACCTCCCCCGCGGATTTCAGTCATGCCTTCCCCATGAACTCCAAGAATTTGCGTATCGATCCGATTACTCTAAGTAGTTGCTTTGATGGTGGATTCAAGGGAGTCTCATGGGTTGGGTAATAACACTGGTGGTGGTGTCCATCGCGATCATGCTGATCGCGTTCCTCGTGCTCAAACAGAAGGGGCGGGAGAGCGAAGATCGCGGATCGGCGGCGGTCGACTTCTCCGCCAACCTCGCCCTCGCCGTCTACCTGCTGGTGCTGGCCTATGCCGCGGTGCTCTGCAGGGACGGGCTCTCGGTCACCGAGACCGACGTCAAGGCCGAGGCGGAGACCCTCACCGAGATGTACTGGTCGGTGGCTCCGATCCCCGAGGCGGAACAGGTCCGATCCCAGATCCGGCAGTACACCGCGCAGACCATCAACCTCGACTGGCCGCTGATGGCCAGGGGCGAGATGTCGCCGGCCGCCACGAAAACGCTTGAGGACCTGCGTTCCGCGACGATCCGGCTTCGGCCGATCGGCGAGGAGAACAAGGCGCTCCAGCAAGAAGCCCTCACCCGGGCCTCCGAGATCTCCCACGCGCGCGGCATCCGTTCGAGCGACGCGAGCGAGGGCCTGGAGAGCATCTTCGTGATCTCAATGATCCTCTCCGGGTTGCTGGTGATCGTGCTGCCGTGGACGCTCGGAGTGAGGCCCACGCGCGCGTCGATGTTCGCCGACCTGGTCCGGGTGGCCGTGGTCGTCATCGGCGTCTGCTTCATCATCCTGATCAGCCACCCGTTCAGCGGAATCGGCGCGGTCGAGCCCGAAGCGCTCAGGGCCGCGGAACAGCACTACGACCACATCGACAACCAGTTCCCTTCGCAGCCGTAGCCAGGCCCGCCCGGGCAGCGGAAAGCCCGCCGGTAGAGGAGATCTACCGGCGGGCTTTCCGCTGTCCGGGCAACGGCGGCGGACTTTCGGGCCGGCCTCTACCGGCGCATTCTGCCCTTCAGGGCGGCGACCGCGCTGACCGAGATCACGCCGGTGAACATCACCAGGAGAACCAGCCTGCGGTCGGTGCCCTGCCGCCGGTCGGCGAAGCGCTCCAGCACCATCTGCCGCTTCATCGCCTGAGGCGGGCCGGGCGGTAGGACCGGCCTCGGCGTCGGCTCCGGGGTGGGAGGCGGTGTGACGACCTCCCTGGGACGCTGGGCGCCCGGTGGGAGCGGCTGGACGGGCTGGACCACGGGTGGCTGGGCGGGCTGGACCGTAGGAGGTTGGGCGGGCTGGGCGGGCTGGACGGGCTGGGTCGCGGGCGGCGGGGCCGGCTGGGTCGCGGGTGGTTGGGCGGGCTGAGGCGCGGGTGGTTGGGCGGGCTGGACGGGCTGAGCCGCGGGTGGCGGGACCACGGGCGGCACCACCACCGGCGGTTCGGCGGGCGTCGCCGGCGCGGGCGCGGCGGGCGGCGGTGGCGATGGGACCGGGGCCGGAGGCAGGAACGGGGCGCAGGGTGACAGGACCTCCAGATGCAGCGCGGCGACCCCGGGCAAGGAGAGATCCAGGCACAGGCCGATCCCCATGGGGAGGAGGCCGCCGGAGGAGTTGTTCTCGACCTGAAGGGAGAGGAGATCGTCGGAGGACGAGCTGTCCTCTCCGACCTCGACGGAGAGGAGGTTGTCGGAGGGGGAAGGGCCGCCTTCGGCGGGGAGGGCGCCCGAGGGCGAGGTGTTCGTTCCGAGCTCGACCGAAAGGAGGCCGCCGGAAGGGGACGGACCGCCTTCGGCCGGGAGGTCGCCAGAGGACGGATTGTTCTCTCCGAGCTCGACGGAGAGGAGGTTGTCGGAGGGGGACGGGCCGCTTTCGGCGGGGGGTGAGGTGTTCGTTCCGAGCTCGACCGAAAGGAGGGTGTCGGAAGGGGACGGTCTGTCTTCGGCGGGGAGGGCGCCCGAGGGTGAGGTGTTCGTTCCGAGCTCGACGGAGAGGAGGCCGTCGGAGGGGGACGGTCTGTCTTCGGCGGGGAGGGCGCCCGAGGGTGAGGTGTTCGTTCCGAGCTCGACCGAAAGGAGTCTGTCGAAAAGGGACGGGCCGTCCCCGGCCGGGAGGGCGCCGGGGAGAGGCGAGCTCGCACCGGCCAGAACCACGTCGCCGGAGAAGGACGGCGTGCCCTTGGGGGCCGGCGCTTCCTCGAAGGAGGGGGACGTGTCTCTGCGGGAGGGAGAGCGGTCGAGGGAGGGCGACTCCGGCAGGCCCCCGGCCATTCGGGCACGGGGCTTTTCGAACGGCGCGCCGCCGGGCTTTCGCGCCTGAGACTTTTCCACCGGTCCGCCCTCGGGTGGCGAAGACTTCCCCGACGCAGGGTCTGCCCCGGCGGGCGGCTTCCCTCCGGCCCACCTCGCCTGGAGGTGCGGCGCGCGTGTTCCGGTGTGGGGCATGGCCGTATTCGTGCATCCCGCTCCGGAGAGACGGCCGGACGAGGCGCCCCCGTCCCTTACGGCCTCGGGGCAGTCGCCGTGGTCGGCCGATCGGTCGTACGCGGACACCGCGACGCCGACCGCCCCGGCCAGCACGGATGCCGTCATGCAGCTCGTCAGAACCGCCGCTCCCAGGAGCTCTCGGTGTTTCCTCCGCCGATTAATCATCACGTAAAGGTTCTAACACCTAACGCACAGTGATGAAGGGGTAAGTAGGCGGGTAGCGTAGATCATTTTTCGGAAACATACCGGCCGGTTGGTACGGTCAACCTGTTGATGCCCCCGAGTGGGTGCGGCAAGCTACATCAGAATGTCGTTCTAGAGGACATCGACCAACCGGCGAGCACTGACACGGAGGCGACACGATGGCTACGGGCGCACGTTGGGGGATGACGATCCCCTTCTATGACCGTTCACTGGCCGATTCCCGGGATCTGATCGCCGAGCTCCCGGCGCTCGGCTACACCGACGCCTGGTCCGCGGAGGTCAACGGCGTCGACGGTTTCGTGCCTCTGGCGATGGCCGCCGAATGGGCCCCCGAGGTACGGCTCGGCAGCGCGATCGTCCCGGTCTCCACCCGGGGGCCCGGTCTGCTGGCCATGTCCGCCGCCACGCTCGCCGACCTCGCCCCCGGAAGGTTCGTGCTGGGCATCGGGGCCTCCTCCCCGGCCATCGTGGAGCGCTGGAACGCCGGTGAGTTCGTCAAGCCGTTCGCCAGGACCAGAGACACGCTGCGCTTCCTGAAGAGGGCGCTCGCCGGGGAGAAGGTCACCGAGAAGTACGAGACCTTCGAGATCAAGGGCTTCAGGCTGGAACGCGCGCCCAAGTCCCCGCCGAAGATCGTCCTGGCCGCGCTGCGCCCCCGCATGTTGCGCCTGGCCGCGGAAGAGGCCGACGGCGCGATCACCAACTGGCTCTCGCCGCGGGACGTACCCAAGATCAGGGCCGAGATCGGGCCCGGCACCGAGCTGATCGCACGGCTGTTCGTGTGCGTCAGCACCGACACGGAGAAGGTGCGTGAGCTCGGCCGGCGGATGCTCGCCGGTTACCTGACCGTTCCGGTCTACGCGGCCTTCCACGACTGGCTGGGACGCGGTGAGGTGCTGCGGCCGATGCACGAGGCATGGGCGGCGGGCGACCGGCAGGCGGCGCTCAAGGCCATCCCCGACGAGGTCGTGGACGAGCTCATCGTGCACGGCGACGCGGCGACGTGCCGGGCCAGGATTCAGGAGTACGTGGACAACGGGCTGAACACCCCCGTCCTCGCCCCGATCCCCGGCGGTGAGATCCCGATCGCGCAGGCCGTACGCGACCTGGCCCCGAACCGGGGATGAGCCCGGGCCGGGCGTGAGCGGACCGTCGGCTCGGAGGCGAGGGGAACGGGTCTCTGGCCCGGAAGTAAGCGTGGGCGGGCTTTTACGAGGCCCCAGGCGGGGATCCGCTCGTCGGAGCGGTTCTCCGGGCCGGAAGGAGGCGGCCCTTTCGCGCGTCCCGGCGCGCCGGGGGAACCCGGGACGGAAGTCACGCGTTATATCGTGATGCGGCGGGGTAGTGGAACGCCGCCATTCGAACGTGCTCCCAAGGAGGATCCCCCATGGCGAAGGCAGCGCGTGCGGCACAGGTCTGGCGGACCTACAAGGATGTGAAGAAGCCGGGCACCCCCGGTCTCGGCGCCCGCCTGCGTGCCATTCCCCGGCTGATCGGCGCGACGGCGCGCGGTCAGTATCCCGGCATGGGCAAGGGCAAGCTGACCATGATGGGGCTCGCCGTCGTCTACATGCTGTCGCCGCTCGACGTCATTCCCGACTTCCTGCTGCTCATCGGCGTGGTCGACGACTTCGGCGTCTTCCTGTGGCTGATGAGCTCACTCCTCGGAGAGGGCGGCCGATACGTCGACTGGGAGCGCAAGCACGTCAGAGCTGTTCCATCCTGAGCCAGGCGCGGGAGGGCAGAGGGTGGCCGAACAGGCGGGCGGCGTTGCCGTAGGCCACCCTGGCGATGTCGGCGGGCGGCAGGCTGCCCAGGTTCGTCACGACGGCCTGCTGGGTGTCGGGCCAGGTCGAGTCGGAATGCGGGTAACCGCTCTCCAGCAGGACGTGCTCCAGGCCGACGGCGAGGCGCACCCCTGACAGGGCGTGGTCGTTGAGCGTTCCGAAGAAGAAGTTGCGGCGCAGGACCTCGCTGGGCTTCAGACCGCCCTCCCAGGACGCCTCGCCGGCGACCGGGTGGTCCAGCGCGTAGTCGGCCCGCTCGGCCAGCATCGGCAGCCAGCCCACGCCGCCCTCCACGATCAGGATCCGCAGGGCGGGAAAGCGCAGCGGGACGCCGGACCAGAGCCAGTCGGCACAGGCGAACATGGCGCTCGCCGGCATCAGCGTGGTGATCGCCTCGATGGGGGTGTCCGGCGAGGGCACCGGGGCCCAGGAGGCGGCACCGGTGTGCAGGCAGACGACGGTGCCGGTCTCCTCGCAGGCCTGGAAGAACGGGTCCCAGTGCTCGGTGTGGATGGACGGCAGGCGCAGCCGGGTGGGGAACTCGGGGAAGAGGACCGCCTTGAAACCCCGGGCGGCGTTGTCCCGGATCTCCTTGGCCGCGATCTCGGGGTCGGTCAGCCAGGGAAGCTGCAGGGCGATGATCCGCTCCGGGTAGGTGCCCGCCCAGACGTCCACGTGCCAGTCGTTCCACGCGCGCAGGACCGACAGGCCCAGCTCCTGGTCGCGGGTTTTGGCGAAGACCATCCCCGACTGCCCGGCCAGCATGCCGGGGAAGCAGAGCGCCCCCCAGACGCCGGCGCGGTCCATGTCCTCGATCCGGGCCTCGATGTCGTGGCAGCCGGGCCGCATGTGCTCGAACCGCACCGGGTCGAGTGTCCACTGCTCGCGGGGCAGGCCGGCGCCCACGTCGAGCCCGGCGCACGGATAGGTGGCTCCGCCGTACCGCCAGACCTGATGGCCCGAGTCGGTCTCCACCACCTTGGGAGCGAGATCGGCGTACTTCTCGGGGAGCCGGTCGTCGAACATGTCAGGCGGCTCGATCAAGTGATCATCGGCTGAGATGATCACATGGTCCCGCCGCCTCGGCTCGGGGTCGGGCAGCAGCGGGGTAGTCACGCGGTAAACCGTACGACGCTGGCATAACGCTCATCAAGCTGCAAGGTCTCCGCTTGGTATCTCTGTCCCCCTTCGGAAGAGCCCCGAGACCGCTGGAGGGGGACACACGGCGGCCTCGGGGCGGGCCCGCCGGGAGGGTGCTGCTCTTTGGCGGGCCCTGATGGGTGCATCTACCCAGAGATCTTCTAAATATCGGAGTTTTTCAGGAGATGATCCTGAAGGTCGGAGATGAGCTTTTCATTTACGCCCAGTACCTTGACGCAGTAGTCGCGCACCGGGCCGAGTTCGGCCAGGAACAGTCTCATCGCGTCGGCGGGCGCCTGGCCGAGTCCGGGCCACGGCAACGGCTCGCCCGGATGCTCCTCCTCCCAGTACGCGATCAGCCGGGGCGTCGCCAGCCCGGTCAGCGCGTAGTCGACGATCACGTCCTTCTCCGTCACCCCGAGCAGTCGCAGGACCAGCGCGGTGAGCACCCCCGTGCGGTCCTTGCCCGCCGCGCAGTGGATCACCACGGGGGCGTTCTCCTCCGCGGCGATCACCTCCAGAGCGCTCCTGAGCTCGGCCACGCCGTCCTGGGCGACCTCGTGGTAGCGATCGGCGAAGAACCTGGCGACCCCCACCTCGGGGTGGAAGTCGTCCTGGACGTTCCAGCGTCGGTGCTCGACCGAGAGGTTGTGGTAGGCCGGCCCCTGCGGTGCCCGTCCGCGACGCTCGATCTCCTCCGGATGGCGCAGATCGATCACGGTTCGGATGCCGAGGGCGTGAAAGCGGGCGAGGTCGTCGTCGGCGAGCCAGTGCAGGGAGTCGGACCGGTAAAGCCGTTGCCAGCGCACCTCCCGCCCGCCCTCGACGGCATAGCCGCCCACGTCCCGGAAGTTGTGCAGTCGTGCGAACTCGATATGCCGGATCACGCGCTCCAACCTATCCAGCGGTGGGTGTTTCACGACAAGGAGAACAATCGCCGTGACGCTTCTTTTTTGGTCATAGAGATGGAAAGGAAGCACCATTGGGTAGTAATAGATCATGACTTCCGATGCGCCCGAAGTTCGTCAAGGCTGGCGAGTCGTCGGATTGATCATTCGATGGGTGTTGCTGGTCGTTCTGCTCTGGGGCGCCCTGATCACGGTGCTGAGCCTCAATCCCGTGCCCCGGACGCAGGCGGAGTTCCGCGCCGCCGCGGACGCGGGCAGGATCACCGTCGTCGAGTTCAGGGAACAGGAAGGTGACCTCTCGTACCTGCGGTGGACCGAGGGCCCGCTGGTATGGCGCTGGATCAGTCCGAGGCCGCTCTCGGGCGACTCGGCCACCTACACCACCGAGGACCTCAGGCGGGAGCTGGGAGACGACTCGGTCAGGGTGACCGGGATCAGAAACGATTCTGGCGATTTCCCGCCCCGCTGGCCCTTCGAGGTGCCCGCACTGGCCGGTGTGAACTGGGTCGCCGTGGCCGGGGTGCTCACTTTCCTGATCATGCTCGGCTCGACGCCCCGGCTGGGCAACCGATGGGCCTGGTTCTGGCTGTTCACCGTCGGACAGGTCGGCGCGATCCTGTTCCTGCTGCTCGAACCCCGCCCGCTCGGGTTCCGGCCGGGAGCGCCTTCCACCCCGAGCAGTCGGCTGAGCGGCGGCTTCGGCTTCCTCACGGCGATCGGGGTGAGCATGATCGCCGCGGGAGTCACGGCCCTCCTCGGGCAGCTTGTGGGCCTCGCCGTCGGCTAGGCTCCGGCCCGCTTGGCGGACCGCGCGGGCTCGGCGGCCTGCGAGACCTCACCGGTCGGCTCGGCCGGTCGTGCGGGTTCGACCGGCGGTGAGGGTTCCGTCGACGGGGTGGATTCGGCCGACGGCGCGGGTTCGGCCGGCCGTGTGGGCTCGGCCGGCTGCGGGGCCTCGGTGTTCCCGGCGGGTTCGGCGTCCCCCGCGCGCTCGGCGGTTTTCGAGCCCGCGGCCGCGGCCTGGAGGTCGGCGGCCTCGCGGCGGATCAGCATGATCCAGCCGCCGATCGCGATGCCGATGAACAGCCACCACTGCACGCCGTACGCCAGGTTGAGCCCGCCGCCCTCGCCGATGTCCGGTTCGGGCAGCGGCGCGGGCGCGGCGGTGGCCTTGGGCGACTGCTCGATCAGATCCACGTATCCGCCGAGGAGTTTGTACGGCAGGCCGCGCCCGACCGTCTCGGTGTTGATCAGAAGGACCTGGCCCTTGGGAAGACCCGCCCGATTCCGGATGCCCGTGGAATCCTCGGTCTCGGTGGGACGTAGCCGTCCGGTGACAGTCACCTCACCCGGGGTCGGCGGGGGAACCTCGGGGGAGGCGTCGGGCGTGGCGCCCGCCTTGACCCAGCCTCTGTTCACCAGCACGCCGACCCCGTTCGCCATGGTCAGCGGGGTGAGAACGTAGAAGCCGACCTGGCTGTCCTGGATGCGGCGGCGGACCACGAGCTGAGCTCCCGCGTCGAACGTCCCGGTGGCCGTGACGGTGCGGTATTTGTCCTGGACACGGACGGTGCCGCCCGGGGTGGTGAGGCTCTCCACGGGGACGGGTGCGGCGGCGAGATTGTCGGACGTCTGGTGGCTCGTTCCCGACCGCTCCTCGTAACGCCCGAACTGCCATCGCCCCAGCAGTACGAAGGAGGGGATGATCAGCAGCACCAGGACGTGGAAGGCGAGCCAGCGAGGAGTCAGCAGGAACCGGTACACGCACTCAAGGTTAGGCACCGGGTGCGTCGCCTCGTCCTTCGAGTGTGCCTTTCGCCGTAGTAAGGTGCCCGGGACCGTACGATCACCGGGTTCGCCGAAGGAGCCGAAGCCGTCGAAAACCTGTCGGATCTCAGGGGCGTCGCGTACGGTCGGATGAGCTCGCCCCCCGGAACGTCCAGCACCTCCGGAGCCCGCATCTGATGACCCTGCTCATGTCGGCCCCCGCGGCTCCGATCGCGCTGCCCCGCCTGGGGGCGCTGCTACGGCACGCCGCCCCCCGGGTGCTGGAGAGCATGATCCTCCCTGTCGCCGTCTTCTACGCGGCCTTCGCCGTGCTGGGCCTGTACGGCGCGCTGGCCGTGGCGGTGGCCTGGGTCTACGGCGGGGTCGTCTGGCGGCTGGTCAGGCGCAGGGCGGTCCCCGGCACGCTGATGCTGGCGGCGGGCGCGGTCACGGTCAGGGCGGTGCTGGCCGGGGTGACGGAGAGTTCGACCCTCTTCTTCCTGCCGTCCTGCCTCGGGGTCTTCTGCGCGAGCATGGGTTTCCTGCTCACCGCGCCGCTGCGGCGGCCGCTGGCCCAGCGGGTGGCGAGCGATCTGGTGCCGCTGCCCGACCATCTGCTGGAGCATTCGCTGATGCGTCGCTTCTTCATGCGGCAGTCGGTCCTGTGGGGCTGCGCGCAGCTGGTCAACGCGGGGCTGAGCGTGTGGCTGCTGTTCAGCCTGACCACGGAGACCTATCTCGTCGTCAGAACCTCGGCGGTCGCGGTGCTGCTCGGCGGCGCCGGGCTGATCTCGGTGCTCAGCCTCCGGCGTTGCCTGCGGGCGCTGGCGCGCTGACCGTCGCCCCGGGGCCCGGAATCGGCGTGACCTCCCGGGGGCCGGCGACCTCGTGGCCGTCGGCGCAGCGGAAGTGCTGTTCGACCAGGGCTCCGCAGCCTCGGTGGGTGATGAGCAGGGAAGGACCGTCCGGGCCGGCGAGATACCGGTCGCCCCACTGCATCAGCGCCACCAGGGTCGGATAGAGGTCTCGTCCCATCTGCGTCAGCCGGTATTCGTCCCGCTGCCGCTGGCCGGGCTCGCGGTAGGGGACCTTGCACAGGAGCCCTTCCTCCACCAGCCGGGTCAGCCGGGCGCTCAGCACCTGTCTGGGCGCTCCCGTCATGGCCTGCATGTCGGCGAAGCGCCGTACTCCTCCGAACGCCTCCCGCAGCACCAGGAACGTCCACTTCTCGCCGACGACGGCGAGGGCGCGCTCGATGGAACAGCTCCCCGCTCGCAAGGGCGTGGTGTCGAGGGTCGCCTCACTCATGTCCGCATCGTAAGTCGCCATCGCATTACCTCCAACGTCATCTAAGTCTAGTTGACAGACTCAGCTGCTCACGAGAATCTGAGTCCATGATGCGAACTCAGCTGGCGACGCCGCACCACGCTCCGGTATGGATCACGCCCGGAGGCCCCGGAGACCATGGCGGTCCCGAAGACCTTGGAAACCTCGGAGACCGTGAGGGCCGCGGGAGCGTCGTGGATCTCGGAGACGTCGAGATCCGTCCGGCGCGGCTGAACGACGAGGAGCTGATCCGCCGCTTCTTGACGGGACTGTCGGCACGCACGCAGACGCAGCGGTTCTTCGCCGGGATGAGCCGCCCGAGCGCGAGCGTGGTCCGGGCGCTGCTCACGGTGGACGAGCAGCGCGACGCGCTGCTCGCCGTACGGGGAGACCTCCTGATCGGGCACGCGATGAGCTACCGGGGAGAGGGAGCCGACGTCGAGATCGCCGTCGTGGTGAGCGACGAGTGGCAGGGGCAGGGGATCGGATCCCGGCTCGTCCGCAGGCTACTCCACCGGGCGTCGGCCGGTGGGGCGGAGACCTTGGGCATGGACGTGCTCGGGGACAACCGCAGAGTGCTCGCGATGATCCGCAGGGCATGGCCGGAGGCGATCATGAGGACTTCCGCGGGGACGGTCCAGGTGACCACGATGACGTTGCTCTGATCGGCGCCCTCGCCGTTACGCCGGCTGCCGCCTTCGGTCTTCGTGCCGCGGTGAAGGCCCTAACGATCAAGCGGTTGGGATGAATCCGGCCCGAGGTGCCCGTGCCATTTGCGGAACAAGGTTCTGGTGCCTCACCATTGCTCTGTGAAGACTGCCAAGAACGGACGCGACGGCCGCACCCGGATCGTCGAGGGTGCCCTGCGCCGATTCAGTCAGGATGGTGTCTCGGCCACCACGCTGGCCAGCCTCCGCGCGGAGAGCGGCGTCAGCGTCGGCAGTTTCTACCATCACTTCGCCAGCAAGGAGCACGTCTTCGGCGTTCTCTACGCGGAGACCCTGAGAATGTACCAGGACGCGTTCCTCGCCGAGCTGCGGAGCCACGAGGGCGCGAGAGAGGGCATCGAGGCGATCGTCGCCCTGCACATGTCCTGGAGCGGCGAGCATCGTGAGCGGGCGCACCTGCTGATCAGCGAGCGGCCTCCCAGGCGTGAGGAGCCGGGTGGCCCCGAGGTGTCGGAGTCGCGCCGCGCGTTCTTCAGGAAGGTCTCCGACTGGTGGCGGCCCCACATGAAGAACGGCCTGCTCCAGCCCGTTCATCCGACGATGTGTTACGTGCTCTGGCTGGGCCCGGCCACCGAGATGTGCCGGCTGTGGTTCGCCGGGGCGCACCAGCCCACCCAGGAGGAGATCGCCGGCCTCTGCGAGGCCGCCTGGCAGAGCCTGCGGCAGCAGAGTTCCTGATCGTCGCCCGGCGTCGTGTCCTCCGAGGGCTCCGGTCCGAATCACGGGGGCTTTTTCGGACCGGAGCGGTCTCAGTTCGCTCCCACCAGCTGGTGAGGCCGGCAGGAGACTCGCCAGACCTCGTCGTCCAGCGAGATGTCCAGCCACAGGTCCCGGCGCCGGCGCCGCAGGCCGGGCACGCGCACCCGGTCGCAGATGGAGAACCTGCCGCGCCGGGGATAAACGAATCCCAGCTCCCCGGGAAGAACCCGTAGCTCGTCCTGATTTCCACAGCGAGGACAGGTCCAGGCGACCAGGTCCAGGCCCCGGCGGTAGTCGTGGCAGGCGCGGAAATACTCATCCGGACGGAAACGGGATTCGCAGGCGAAGCACGGGATCAACATCGTGGATCCTTTGGAGCGGATGGCGCGGCCACAAAGAAGTACCGCTCCTCGCTTGAGGTCCGCTTGCAGAACGCTTGCCACCTTGAGTAATCGATCATTTACTCATAGTGGCCAACGGCGCCCGGTGTGAGGATTCGCGCGCTCCGGGCCGCCGCCGGCCGTCTCGCCGCCCGGAGCGCGAGGAGGTCTCCGGTGCGAGGATGTCCTGGTGAACGATCTGCTGGACCGGCTCAGAGGACTGCTTCTCGACACCGGCTACACCATCGACGGCGTCCGCGAGCGTCTCGGCGACGTCGCCGCCACCGCGCTTTCCCGCGAGGAGACGGTGCCCGCCCTGCGCGCCACCGCGGGGGACGACCCGCTCGGCACGCTGATCCGCCTGTGGTGGCTCGGCGCCGCCGTGGACGAGCGGAAGGCGCCCCGGGGCCTTCCGGTGGAAGAGCTGGCCGCCGCGGGCCTGGTGGGCGTCGAGGGCGGCCGGATCACCTCCACGGTCCACCTGCAGCCCTGGGAGACCGGCGGTTACGTCGTCTCCGACCGCAAGGTCAGGCCGGGTGACCCGGCGCTGCGCACGGACCACGTCGTCGGGGCGGGCGGGGCGTCGGCGAACCTGGCCCAGCTGGTGTCCCGCCGTCCGGCGGGACGCGTCCTCGATCTCGGCACCGGGTGCGGGGTCCAGGTGCTGCACCTGGACGGCCGGGCCGAGGAGATCGTGGCCACCGACGTCAACCCCCGCGCGCTGGAGCTGGCCCGGCTGAGCTGGGCCCTGTCGGGGATCCGGGGGGTGGACGCCCGGCGGGGTTCCCTGTTCGACCCCGTCCCCGGCGAGCGCTTCGACCTGATCGTCTCCAACCCGCCGTTCGTGATCTCCCCTGCCGGACGGTTCGCCTATCGCGAGTCCGGCTTCCGGGCCGACGACTTCTGCCGCGACCTCGTACGGCTGGCGCCCCGCCATCTGGCGCCCGGCGGCACCTGCCAGCTCCTGGCCAACTGGCTGCACGTCGGCGGCGAGGACTGGCAGGACCGGGTGGGCGGCTGGCTGGCCGAGACCGGGTGCGACGGCTGGGCGGTCCAGCGCGACGTCCAGGACCCGGCCGAATACGTCGAGCTGTGGCTGAGGGACGCCGCCGAGCAGGGAACCCCGCGCTACCGCGAGCTCTACGAGGACTGGCTGGGCTGGTTCGAGTCCGAGAACGTCACGGGGATCGGCTTCGGCTGGATCACCCTGAACGACTCGGGCAGTCTCGACCCGGTCGTGCGGGTGGAGGAGTACGGCCAGCGGGTGGAGCTCCCGGTCGGCGGGTATGTGGACGAGATCCTCGGCTCGATCACCGGGGCGCACCGGCTGACCGACGCGGAGCTTCTGGGCGCCCGGCTCGCGCTGGCCGACGGGGTGCTGGAGGAGCGGATCGGATCGCCGGGCGCCGAGGACCCGGAGAGGATCGTGCTCAGGCAGACGAGAGGGCTGCGCCGCAGCGCACAGGTGGGGACCGTGGAAGCCGCTCTCGCCGGGGTCTGCGACGGCCTGTATCCACTGGATCCGCTGCTGGCGGCGATCGCTGAGCTCACCGGGGAGGACCCCGGCGACCTGCGGGAGAAGGCCCCCGAGGGGCTTCGCCCGCTGATCGCCGAAGGGTTTTTCCACATATCCACAGGCTAGTTCTCCACAGCCTGTGGATATCGTCGTTATCGCTTGTCAATTCGATGTCAAACGACGGCGGGGAAGCTTTGGCCGTGGGGCACGGACCCGGGGGGAATGGGGCCGTGTCGAGTCCGGCCGGCTGTCACAGTGAGGCGGCCGACCTCGGGGTGACGCACCGGATGACCGGGCCCCCTACGCGTCACCCGAGGTCCGACGGTCGGCCGGGCACCCGCATCCACCTTCAGGTCCCAGACCGACGGGAATCCCAGTGATCAACCACGTTTGGATGACGCGTCTCGACGACGACTGGTACGACGGTCTCGAGTCAGCTGCCGGCCTGGTCCCGGTCGAGCCGGCCCAGGCCGGCGTGGTCCCGTTCGGCCTGACCCCGGTCGATCCGGCTCTCGTCGCCCCGGTCCCGGTCGAGCAGGGCACGCAGGTCGTCGGCTTCGGGTGCCCCCAGCATGGTGAAGATGGCATGGGCCCGTTCCAGGCAGTCGCGGCTGCGCTCGGCGCCGCCGAGGCCGGCGAGCGCCCTGCCTAACACCCCCAGCGCCTGCGCCTCGCCGTACGGGTGCCCGATCTCGCGGCTCACGGTCAGGGCCTGCTCGGCGTGACGGGTCGCGTCGGAGAACCGGCCCGCGGCGATGAACGTCTCGGCCAGCCGGGAACAGACCCGCTGCTCCCACACCCGCTGGTTGCTGGCCCGGAAGAAGGCCAGGCACTCGGCGTGGTGGTGGACCGCCTCGTTCAGCCGTCCCACCCGCGACAGCACCATCCCCAGGTGGTAGCGGGCCCTGGCGATGGCCGGGCTGGAACCGAGCTCGATCAGGATGGCCAGGCCCTGCTCGGCGGCGGTGATCGCCTCCTCCGGCTGCCCCAGGAACAGGTGGTCACGGGCGGAGTAACTGAGGGAGATGGCCTCGCCGCCCCGCGCGCCGAACTCCCTGAACACCTTGCGCGCCGCGTCGTACCAGGCCAGCGCCTCCACGTGGCGGCGCTGGCGCCCGGACACGACGGCCAGCGCGTTGAGCACCTCTCCGATGACGATGCGGTCGCCCCCCGCGGACAACTCCAGCGAGGCCCGTAACTCCTCCTCCGCCTCGGTCAGCCGGTTGGCGCTGAACAGCACCCGCCCGAGGACGTAGCGGCAGCGCAACTCGCTGGAGGTGGCGCCGAGCCGCCGGGCGACGGCGAGCAGCTCCCGCGCGTGGCTGTCGAAGTCTCGGACGTGGCTCCCCGACTCCAGCAACGGCTCCATGGCGAGCAGCAGGTCGGCGCCGGGCAGCAGCGCCTCGGCGGAGTCGGTGTCGGTCGCCTGGGCGATCGACGCGAACAGCGACTCCGCCTCGACCGACAGCCAGGCCACGGCCTCGTCTGCGGAGGCGAACGTGTGTCCCTGCCCGGTGACCCCGAGCTGGTCGGCGATCGTGCTGCCCTCGTAGGCGAGCCGGTGCGCCGACTGCGCGGACGCCAGGTAGAAGTCGAGCAACCGGCGCAGGGCCGCGCCCCCCTCCCCGCCGGCCGCCACGCTCACGTCGGACCCCCGCCGGTCCGCTCCGCCGTCCGAGCCTTCCGCCCGCTCCCCGGCCCGTTCCGCCGTACGGCGGGCGAAAAGCTTGAGCAGGTCGTGGAAGCGGTAGCGGCCGGGGGCGGGAGCCTCCAGCAGGCTGGCGTCCACGAGGGACTCCAGGATGTCCTCGGTGTCCGTCGGGCTCAGCGCGAGCACCGCGGAGGCGGCCCCGATCGAGATGGCGGGGCCTCCCGGAAGGGAGAGCAACCGGAAGGCGCGGGCCTGGGCCGGGCTGAGCTGGCCGTACCCGAGGGCGAAGGTCGCCTCCACGGCGAGGTTGCCCACGCGCATCTCGTCCAGGCGACGGCGCTCGTCGGCCAGCCGGGGCACCAGCGAGGCGACCGTCCAGGAGGGCCGGGCGGCCAGGCGCGCCGCCACGATCCGCACCGCGAGCGGCAGGAACCCGCAGGCGGCGACCACGTCCATGGCGGCGGCGCGCTCCGCGGCCACCCTCTCGGCGCCGGCGACCGTGCCGAACAGGACCAGCGCCTCGTCCGGCTCCATGACGTCCAGGTCGACCAGCCGGGCCGCGGCCAGGTCGGCGAGCTTGCCGCGGCTGGTCACGATGGCCGCGCAACCGGTCGAGCCGGGAAGCAGATGACTGACCTGGGCGGCGTCCCTGGCGTTGTCGAGCAACACCAGCATTCGCCGCTCGGCCAGCAGCGAGCGGAAGAGCGCGGACCGCTCGGCCAGGCCGTCGGGGATGATGTCGGCGGGCAGGCCCAGCCCGCGGAGGAACGCCGCCAGCACGGACTCGGGAGCGGTCGGCTCCTCCCCGTATCCGCGCAGGTCGGCATAGAGCTGACCGTCGGGGAACAGGTCCTGCATGGCATGGGCGACGTGCACCGCGAGGGCCGTCTTGCCGACGCCGCCGATCCCGGAGATGGCCGCCACCGGCACCCCCTCGGAACCGCTCGGAGACGACAGCAGGGTGTGCAGCCGCGCGATGATCTGGCGGCGGCCGGTGAAGTCGCTCACCGCCGCGGGGAGCTGCGCCGGGCGCGGCAGCTCGGGGGTGCCGTGCGCCCCTTGCTGCTCGTGCTGGACGGACTCGGCGCCCTCCGCCTTCGCCGCCGGTTCGGGAGCGGCGGGCGCGGGCTGTGCGGGATGGGTGACGGAGGCGGGTGCGAGGCTCGGGTCGTCGACGAGGATGCGCTGGTGCAGGGCCGTCAGGTCGGAGCCCGGGTCGATGCCGAGCTCGTCGATCAGGGCGGCACGGGTGTCGGCGAAGGCCGTGAGCGCCTCCGCTTTGCGGCCGCACCGGTAGTAGGCCAGCATCAGCTGGGCGCGGAGCCGCTCGCGAAGCGGATGGTCGGCGGTCAGCGCGATCAGCTCGGAGACGACGTCCGCGTGCCGTCCCAGCTCCAGGTCCAGGTCCATCAGGACTTCCAGCACGCTCATCCGGCGCTCCACGAGCCGGTCACGCTGGTGCTCGGCATAGGGTCCGACGGCTCCGGCGAGCGGCTCCCCGGCGCACAGCGCCAGGCTCGCGCGCAGGCTCTCGGCGGCGCCGCCGACGTCTCCTGCGCGGCGGGCGGTCTCGGCCTCCTGGACGCCCCGGTCGAAGAGGGCCAGGTCAAGGGTGCTGTCGTTCAGGCGCAGCGCGTATCCCCGGCCGACCGAGGTGAGCAGCTCGGGGCGGGTGCGCGGGGACCTGCCCGGCTCCAGGACGGAGCGCAGCCTGGAGACGTAGGTTCGCAGCGCGCCGAGTGCCCGGGGCGGGGCGTCCTCGCCCCAGATCGCGTCGATCATCTCGGCCGGCGTCACCGCCCGGCCCTCGCGCAGCAGCAGCATCGCCAGAATGGAACGTTGCAGCGGGGTGCCCAGATCAAGCTCGGTTCCGTCACGCCAGGCCTGGACAGGGCCGAGCACGGCGAAGCGCAACCCGCCTTCGCTGCCCTGAACAGCCATTTCTTGAATCCTCGCCCTAACGGAAAGTTTTATGGCCAAATGATAGGTCCTTCGCCGCTTACCTCGTAGGTAGAGGCTTGCTCGTCAACCTAAGCGTTGATCAGACGCTAATCGGGTGTTGAGCCATACCGATGATGCTGGGGCATGTCGGGCATGGCCCCATACGGGGGCGGCCATGCCCGGCGGATTGAAGGAGTCGATAAAAGCACTGTAAGTGGGGTGAAGGTGGTGGATCTATCAATAAGCCGTAACTCCATCTGAAAGGGAGTTGCATTCCCCTTCAAGGAGAACCCCCATACATCACGTGATCCACAACCTCCTCGGCCTGGCCGCGACCACCGTCTTCGCGGTCGACGGCACGGCTTTCGCCTCCTCCGCTCCGGCGTCCACACGCGCCTTCATCGGCTGTGACGAGTCCCGGGGGCCACCGCCGCCCCGCGTCTTTCGGCGATTTCAGGGCGGAGGCCGGGGACCACGTCCGGCTCCGGGGCGGGCTCTACGACGAATGCCCCCCGCCGGCTCTATGGCCGCGCCCAGGTCGCTTCCGAGGACGAGGACGAGAACACCCGCCGGGTGGGGAAGCGCGGTCCCGGCGGCTGCCGGTCGTTCCGCTTCGCGACCCACGACGTCGACGACGTCCAGGTCAGGGGCTGCAACCGGGGCGGGAAGAATGCCGGGAAGACCCGTGGTGCCACATCTACGAGGCCGATGGCGACGAGTGACGGCGAGAGGTCAAACGGAAGATGAATGATTCATGTACGGAAAACGCCGGCGAACATCGGGCCCGCCCGGATTTCGGGCGGGCCTTTGTTCCGTGAAATCATCGAAGTGATGGGTTCGTTGCTATGAGGAAGCCGTCGAGGTGACAAATTCGTTACCACGCCGCTTTCGCGCCGTCGTCGTGTCGCTTCCGCGCCGTCGTCGCGCGGCGTCGGTCAGCCCGGCCGCGCGTGTCGTCAGGACCGCGGCGGAGGCGAAGCGAAACGTGAAATCGTCGCGGCGCCGTACGGCTTCGGCGTTACGCGGCTTCGAACAGGCCCAGCCGCGCGTGGATCCGTTCTCGGACGAGCGGCCATTCGGAACTGAGGATCGAGTAGTACGCGGTATCTCGGACCGTGTCGTCGGAGCCCCGACTCTCCGCCCGCCGCACACCGTCGAGGTGCGCGCCGAGGGCTTCGATGGCGGCCCGGGAGCGTACGTTCCGTACGTCGGCCTTCAGGGTTATCCGGTGGACCTGCCACGTTTCGAAGGCGAGTGAGAGCATCAGATACTTGCTCTCCCGGTTGACACCCGTGCCTTGGGCCGAGGCGGCCAGCCAGGTGTAACCGATGTCCGCCACGGACGGGACATCGCCCACGGCCCCATGTTCACCCGGCGGCCAGGGCATGGGGCCCTGCCAGTACTCCAGGTTCATGAGGCGGGTGGCACCGACGATGCGGTCGGTGTGGAGCCACCGGATGGCGAAGGGCATCGTGCGGCCCTTCGCCTGCTCAGCCAGAGTGGCCTCCACGTAGGAGACCATCTCGTCCCGGCCTTGAGGGACGCGCGTGAAGGCGTAAGTAGAACGGTCTTCACTCGCCGCGGCGACGAGGTCGTCGATGGCCGCGAGGCTGAGCGGCTCCAGGCGCACGGAGCGCCCGGACAGGGTGACAAAAGCGGGCATGAGCACATGATGAGGGCTCATTCATGGGCCCGGTGCCAAACGACACGAGACATCTTGGTGAGCATCGGGAAAAACATCGTCCCCATTGGTCTATGGAGCACGATATCCCAGCTCAGGCACGGGTACGGTCCCGGTGCCCGAGCGAGGTCTCGTGGGTTTTCCGCCCTTGGAGATCACCCCCGTCACGAGGCCGGGACGAGCCTTCCGGGTCCGTACCCGAGGGGCGCCCGCCGCATGGCGTAAAGGCCGGCCAGGGCTTCGCTCAGATGGTCCAGTGAGGCCGAGATCCAGGGGAGCCCGAGCGGGTCGGGAGCGTTCAGCGTGACCGTCCTCTGCTCGGTCGTCTCGCCGTACAGAAGGCTGGTCGCCACGCGTGCCCGGAGGGCGCCGGGATCGTCGCCGAAGACGTGGCCGGCGAGCACCCCGACGCCGTACTCGTCGAGCAGGTGGGCGGCCAGGTCGGCGGAGGTCGCGAAGTCCAGCCCGTCGAAGTGGGGGTAGAGGTAGAAACCGCCCCGCGGCGCGTCCACCCGCGCACCCGCCAGGACGAACCTCTCGTGCACGGCCCGCACCACCGTGCCGTGCAGCCTGCGGCTCTGGTCGATCCGCGCGACGAGCTCGGCCGGTTCGGTGTAGGCGTAGGCGGCCGCCTGCTGGACGGGGGCGGCCGGGCTGGACCAGATCTCGCTGGCCACCGCGAGCAGCCGGTCGCGCAGCCCGACGGACGGAAGCCGTGCCACGCCGATCCGCCAGCCGCCGAGCGCGAGACTCTTGCTGAGCCCGCTGGTGATCACGGTGCGCTCGGGGGCCAGGTCCGCCGGGCTGACGAAGCCGGTGGCGACGGGATCGTGGACCAGGTCGCGGTAGATCTCGTCGGAGATGATCGTCAGGTCGAGCTCGCGGGCGACCTCGACGATCCGCCCGATCGTGTTCGCGGTGGCCAGCGTGCCGCTGGGGTTGTCGGGCAGCGTGACCAGCAACGAGCGCACCTGGCGTCCCTCGGACCGGGCACGCAGGACCGCGGACACGACGCGCTCGGGGTCCGGCACCCCTCCCTCGCCGGGGGGCGCCGGTACGAGCAGGGGGCGTGCCCCGACCAGATCGGCCTGGGCGGCGTAGCTGACCCAGCTCGGCATCGGCAGGACGATGTCGCCGCCGATCGCGAGCAGCAGGCCGTACAGCAGGGCCTTGCTTCCGGGACCGCAGACCACCAGTTCGGGGTCGGTGGGCAGTCCTCGCCGGTGCCAGTATCCGGAGGCCGCCTCGCGCAGCTCGCTCGCACCGGCCACCGGTCCGTATCCGTTGCGCTCGGACGCCGCGATCAGTCGTTCGCGCAGGGCCGGATGAACGGGCAGTCCCGCCTCCCCGAAGGCCAGGTGCAGAACGCGCTCGCCGGCGCGCCGTCTTCGCTCGATCTCCTCGTTCGCCGCCAGTGTGGCGGACAGGGTCACGTTCATCGCGGGTCCTTCCGGGTCGTTGCGGAACGTTCCCAAGCCTGGTGGGATGAGAGCATCAGAACAAGCTTTGGTTCTTGTGGGTGGGCATAAGGAAGGCTGATGCTTGATTTGCGGCGTCTTGCGGTGATCTGCGAGTTTGCCCGCCGGGGCAGTATCGCCGCGACCGCGCTTTCCCTGGGCTATAGTCCCTCGGCGGTCTCCCAGCAACTGGCCGCCCTGGAGCGTGAGGCCGGGGCCATGCTGATCGACAGGACCGCCCGGAGCGCCGAGCTGACCGACGCGGGGCGCCGCCTGGTCGAGCACGCCGAGCGGATCCTCACCATGGTGGAGACCGCCGAGTCCGATCTGTCGGCCCAGGCGGCGACGCCCACGGGCCGGGTCACCGTGACCGCCTTCCCGACCGCCGCCGTGGCCTTCGCGCCCGCGCTGGCCAGGACGTTGCGCCGCCACAGCGCGCTGACCCTGCGAATGGGCCAGGGGCGTTCGGGGCGCGGGATCCGTGAGGTGCAGTCGGGAGAGGTGGACATCGCGCTGGTGGACGACTGGTACGGCCGGGTGCGCGAGTCGGACACGATGCGGGTCTTCCCCCTGCTGCACGACCCGCTGGTGCTCGTGGTGCCGCGCAAGCACCGGCTCGCCTCGCCTGACGTGCCCGTGGACCTGCGGGAGCTGCGGGACGAGCCGTGGATGGCCACCCCGGACGGCGAGCCCTCCCGGCTGGCCGTGGACCGGCTGATGGCCGACGTCGGCGGCGCCCAGCCGGTGCCCTGGGAGTTCGAGGGGCTGAGCACGATCATCGGCCTGGTCGCCAAGGGCATCGGCATCGCGGCCGTCCCAGCCCTGGCCCTGGCCGCCGGAGTCCGCGGCATCGTCGTCCGCGAGCTTCCCGGGCCACCGATCGGCCGCGACGTCCACGCCGTCGCCCGCGCCTCCAGCGTCCATCGCCCCGCGGTCTCCGTCACCCTCCGGGCCGTGCACGTCGCGGCCCGCCTCCTCGCCGCCGATTTCGAGGCGATCGAGCTCGCCTCCCGGTGACGTCGCCGTACGCCTCCCGGCGGCCGTCCCGGAAGCGGTCGAACCCGCCTGCCGGTAACGTCGGAACGTGCCTCCCTCCTATGCGATTGAACGGTTGCTGAACGCCGGCGGGTCGAAGCTGGTGGCCGGTGTGGACGAGGTCGGGCGGGGAGCCTGGGCGGGGCCGGTGGCGGTCTGCGCGGTGGTCACCGACCTGTCGGAGCCGCCCGCGGGCCTGACCGACTCCAAGCTGCTCAGCCCCGCCCGGCGCGTCGCCATGGTTTCCGAGATCACCGCCTGGGCGGCCGGGATCGGGTACGGCGAGGCGACGCACGAGGAGGTCGACGCGCTCGGCATGACCGAGGCGCTGCGCCGCGCGGCCACGAGGGCGCTGGCCGAGCTGCCGGTGAGGCCCGACGTGGTCATCCTCGACGGCAAGCACGACTACCTGGGCCCGCCGTGGCCGGTCAGATGCGAGATCAAGGGCGACCTGTCCTGCGTCTCCGTGGCCGCGGCCTCCGTGATCGCCAAGGTCCGCCGCGACGCCTACATGGCCTCGCTCGGATGCGAGGAGTACGGCTTCGCCGACAACGCGGGCTACCCCTCCCCGGTCCACCAGGAGGCTCTGGCCTCCCTCGGGCCGACGGAGCACCACCGTCTGTCCTGGTCCTACCTCGACGACCTGCCCCGGTGGCGCCACCTCAAGAGGCACCGCAACCCGCTGGCCGGGGAAGGCCAGCTCGGGCTCTTCGGATAGTCCGGACTCTTCGCACGGACCGGATCCGCCGGGCGGCTCGAACGCCGGCGAGATCCCACCGAATTCCTTTCGCGCGCGGACCCGGGGCCGCGGCGCGAGGAGGATGTCAACATGCGTATCGGTGTCTTTCTGGTCGTGGCGGGGTTTCCGGGCCGTGAGCCGGGCGAGGTGCTGCGGGACACGGTGGAGGCGGTCGTGGCCGCCGAGGAGGCCGGGTTCGACGACGCGTGGATCGCCGAGCACCACTTCATGTCGTACGGCGTGTGCCCGTCTGCGGTGACGCTGGCGGGTGTGGCGCTGGGCCGTACCGGCAGGATCCGGGTCGGGACGGCGGTGAGCGTCCTGTCCACCCAGCACCCGGTGGCCCTCGCCGAACAGGCGGCGATCCTCGACCAGGTCTCGGGCGGGCGGTTCGTGCTCGGGGTGGGGCGGGGCGGGCCGTGGGTGGATCTGGAGGTGTTCGGGACGGGGCTGGACAGGTTCGAGCGGGGTTTCCCCGAGTCACTGGATCTGCTGTGCGCGGCCCTGAACCGCGAGACGGTCTCGGCCGACGGGGAGTTCTTCCGGTTCAGGGAGGTGCCCATGGTCCCGGCCGCCAGGCTCAGGCCCGTGGTGGCGTGCACCTCGCCGCGGACCGTGGAGCTCGCCGCCGAGCGGGGGCTGCCGATGCTGCTGGGGATGCACATCGGCGACGCGGACAAGGCCGGCATGATCCGGGCCTACGGGCGAGAGGATCCGGGGCACGTGGCGGCGGTCGTGGGACACGTGGGCGACTCGACGGCGCAGGCCGTACGGGAGCTGAGGGAGGCCATGCCGCGGTGGCTGGGGCCGGGGCTCGCGGGTTACGTGCCGGTGGACGGCCGGGCACGGGCGGACCGCGACATTCCGGGGTATGTGGATTTCCTCTGCGACACGCACCCGGTCGGCTCGCCCGACCACTGCGTCGAGAAGATCAACCGAACCGCGGAGGTCACCGGCCTGCGGCATCTGATCCTCATGGTCGAGGGTGCGGGCGATCACGCCCGCACCCTCGAGAACATCCGGCGGCTCGGGGCCGAGGTGCTGCCCCGGATCCGTGGTCGTGCCCTCTAGGCGTGTCCCCGGACCGCTGTCGCGCGTGTCCTCGAACCCGCCGCCCGGGTTCGGGACCGTACTGCGGGGGGCAGGGTCCTCAGCAGTCGACGAGCTCGGGCGACTGGTTGAGGATCTGGGACCTGGCGGTGACGAACTCCGCGTGGGCCTTGGTGGCGGCGGGGTCGAAGACCGCGACCCGGTGGCAGTTCTGGAAGGCCAGCCTCACCTGGAAGTGGCGCTCCAGAGCGCCGCGCATGGAGTCGCTCGCCAGACAGCGCAGGAGCTGGCCCCGGGCGCTCTCGTCCGGCGGCGGCACGGTGTTGTCGGCGAACTCGGCGCCGGTGTGGTCACGTTGCCTGACCAGCTCGGTGATCACCGACCACGCGTAGGGCAGGGAGTCACGAACACAGGCGACAAACGCCGCATCGTCCACCTCACCGGCTTTCGCCTGGTCAAGAAGATCGTTCGAAACGGTCAGCGACATGCTGCGTTCTCCTCTCAGAAGGGGATCAATCAGACACTAAAGTGGACGCGGCGATCGCTCCATCTAGCGCGAGAGCGACACTCGCGTGGGCCCGAAGACGAAGTCCGGGTCGATCTGGGCGGCGAGATCCTCGCCGGTGGCCCTGTTGGCCCAGGCCTCCGCGTTGCGGAGGTGGAACCGTACGGCCTGGCGGCCGAAGCGGGGCCAGTCTTTCTCCTGGGCGTCGAGGTGCGCCAAAAGCGTGCCCAGCGCCTCGGAGTTGGCGGGTTCGAGGTCGTGCAGGGTGAACGGACGGCCCTGCTCCATCGCGCGGATCGCCGTCGAGTGCTCAAGGCAGACCAGCAGGTCGTCGCCGACGTGCTCGCGCAGGAAGGCCACGTCGCCGGGGCCGTGCACCTTGTTGCCGACCACCGCGATCGGCACGTCGTCGGCGGCGGCGTAGTCGCGGTACTGGCGGTACACGCTCACCCCCTGACGGGTCGGCTCGGCGACCAGGAAGGTCATGTCGAAGCGGGTGAACAGCCCGGAGGCGAAGGAGTCGGCCCCCGCCGTCATGTCCACCACGACGTATTCGCCGGCGCCGTCGACGAGGTGGTTGAGATACAGCTCCACCGCGCCCACTTTGGAGTGGTAGCAGGCCACCCCCAGATCGCCCTCGCTGAACGGGCCGGTGACCATCAGCCGTGGCCCCTCAGGGGTGACGGCGGCGAAGCCGGAGTGGATGGGGTCGTGGGATTCGTCCAGGCGCAGCAGCCGGGAGCCGCGCCCGGGCGGGGTCGTCTTGACCATCGCCGAGGCCGAGGAGATGCGCGGGTTGTCACCCCGCAGGTATTCCTTGATCTCGGTCAGGTGTGAGCCCATCGGGCGGGGCAGCGCGCCGTCGGCCACGCCCAGGGCCATTCCCAGATGTTGGTTGATGTCGGCGTCGACCGCGACGACCGGCCCGCCATGGCTCGCTGTGTATCTCGCGAACAGCGCCGACAGAGTCGTCTTGCCGCTGCCGCCTTTACCGACGAACGCCACCCTCACAACGACGATCCAATCTGGTTATGAAAACCGTTGCAACTCCCGAGAGTGATAATCATGACACGGACAGTGAGGATGCGCGACCCGTACGACCAGGGAAATCGACGGATGACCAGGAAGAATCAGCAGGCGGGCGAGGGTGACGGTGATCGCGGACGCACGCCCGGTACGGCGAGTCCTCGCCGTCCGCCCCGGGAGACGCGGCCCGGGGCGGCCGTCAGGGAAGTGAGTCCTTGGCGATGTGGGCGAGGGTGATCTCGGCGAGCAGGGTCTCCTCGTACTCGCGCAACGCGCTCCACACGTCGGCCAGAGGCCGGGCGACTCCCGGGTAGCCGCCGTGCGCGGGGCGTTCCGGATTGCCCTCGACCACCAGGATCACATCGGCCAGGGTGATCTCCTCGGCGGGCCGGGCCAGCCAGTAGCCCCCGTCGGGACCACGCTGGCTGTGGATGAGTCCCGCCCGCCGCAACTGCAGCAGGATGTTGTCCAGGAACCTCCGCGGGATGTTCTGCGACGCGGCGATCCTCTCGGCGGGCACGGGACCGGGTGGCGCCGCGGCCAGTTCGGTGGCGGCCCGTAGCGCGTACTGGGTTCTGGCGGAGATTCGCATGTCAGCGGGTCACGTTAGGCCGGTCAGTTGCGCACCTGCGCGAGGCCCCAGCGACGGCGCAGCGAGTTGTCGGCCGTCTCGAACAGCAGGTCCACCCCGATCCCGATGACCAGGATCACGATCATCGTGGAGAGCAGGCCCGCGGAGTCGGCGAGCTCGCGGTCGAAGAACAGCCGCTCGCCCAGGGAGGACTGGTGGGCGATGATGACGACGATCTCGCCGGCCATCAGCGAGCGCCAGGCGAAGGCCCAGCCCTGTTTGAGCCCGGCCAGGAACGACGGCAGCGACGCCGGCAGGATCACGTGGCGGTAGAGCTGGATGCGGCGGAATCCGAGCACGTGTCCCGCGCGCAGCAGGATCGGCGGGGTGTAGTCGACCCCGGCGATCAGCCCGTTGGCGATGGACGGCGTCGCGCCCAGGATCACCACGAACGTGATCGCGCTCTCGGTCAGGCCGAACAGCAGGATGGCCAGCGGGAACCAGGCGATCGACGGCATGGTCTGCAGACCGGTGATCAGCGAGCCGAAGGCCGCCCTGAGCACCTTGATCCGTGACACCAGGGCGCCGACGACCAGCCCGATCAGCACCGAGATCGCGAAACCGGTCACCGCGCGGCGCATCGTGACGCCGATGGCCTCCCAGTACTCGGCCGTGGTCAGGCGCTCGCGGAGCACCCCGAAGGTCTCGACGGGCCCGGCGAGGACGTACTCCGGCCAGCGGCCGGACCACACCACGGCCTGCCAGATCAGCAGGACCAGGCCGACCGCCAGGGCTATCGGCCACAGCCGGCCCCAGATCTGGGAGGTGACCCTGTGACGCTCGCCGCCGCCGAGCTCCAGCGCGTCGAGTCCGGCGAGGTGCTGGGCATGGGTGTCGGCGGGGGGCGCCTGGTCAACGGCCATGGCGGAGGACCTCCTGTCGAAGCCGGTTCGTGATCGTCGTGGCGAGCTCCGCCACCTCGGTGGAGTCGGTACGGCGGGGCCGGTCGAGTCTGATCGGGAAGTCCTCGACGACCTGGCCGGGGCGGCTGCTGAGCAGGACCACCCGGTCGCCGAGCCGTACAGCCTCGCGGACGTTGTGGGTGACGAACAGCACGCTGAGGCTGCGCTCCCGCCAGATCCGCTCCAGCTCGTCGTGGAGCAGGTCGCGGGTCATCGCGTCGAGCGCGCCGAAGGGCTCGTCCATCAGGAGCACGTCCGCGTCCTGGGCCAGCGCGCGGGCCAGGGAGACCCGCTGGCGCATGCCGCCGGACAGCTCGTGCGGGCGCTTGGCGCCGAACCCGTTCAGGTGGACGATCTCCAGGAACTCCGCCGCCCTGGACTGGCGCTCGCGCTTGGCCACGCCCTGCACCCGCAGCGCCATCTCGACGTTGGCGGAGACGGTGAGCCAGGGGAACAGCGCCGGCTCCTGGAACATCATGGCGATCTTGTGGCCCTCGGTGTCGATCCGGCCGGCGGTGGGCGCGTCGAGCCCGGCGACCAGCGAGAGCAGCGTGCTCTTGCCGCAGCCGGAGGCGCCGAGCAGGCAGACGAACTCGCCCGGATGGACGGAGAGGGAGACGTTGTCGAGGGCCAGCAGGCTGTTTTTGCCCTGGCCGTAGATCTTGGAAACGCCGTCCAGCCGGACCGTGGGCTCCTCGCCCTCGATCCGGCTGTCCGCCCGCTCCCTGAGCGGAGCTGTCACGTGCCCTCCTGCTTGCTTCTTCGGATCCGTCGGATCTACTTGTCGACGACCGCGGGCTGGCCCTGGGCCGCGAGCACCTCGTTCAGGGGCTTCAGGTCGTAGATGCCGTTCAGGTCGACCGGCTCCAGCAGCCCGACCTTGATCGCGTGGTCCGCGCTGCCGATGAGGGAGGAGGCGATCGGGTCGTTGGTGAAGGTGATGTTCTTGAAGACGCTGTCCAGGACCTCCTGCTTGAGCGGCTTGCCGCTCAGCTTCTCCAGCGCCGTGTTCACGGTCTTGGCGGCGTCGGCCGGGTCGGCGTTGATCGCGGCGTTGGCCTCGACGTGCCCTTCGAGGAGCTGCTTGACCGTCTCGGGGTGCTCGGCGGCGAACTCCTGCCGGACGATCAGGTGGGTGATCACGAACTGCTTGTTCGGCCAGAGGTCACGCTCGTCGACGAGGATCTTGCCCTTGCTCTCCTGGACCATGCGGCTGGCGAACGGCTCGGGCACCCAGGCGCCGTCGATGTCGCCGGTGGCGAAGGTCTGCAGGGTCTGGGCGTTCTCCTGCGGGATGATGCTGACGTCGCCGCCGCCCTTGGTGTCGGTCTTCAGGCCCTTCTCCTGCAGCCAGTAGCGCAGGGCCACGTCCTGGGTGTTGCCGAGCTGAGGAGTGGCGATCTTCTTGCCCCTGAGGTCCTCGGCGCTGTTGATCCCGGGCTTGACCACGAGGTAGACGCCGCCGGAGGCCGATCCGGCGATGATCTTTATTGCCTTGCCCTTCGACTTGGCCCAGGCGTTGATGGCCGGGTTGGGGCCGATGTAGGTGGCGTCGATCGCGCCCGCGAAGAGCGCCTCGATCGCGGCCGGGCCGGCGTTGAAGCTGCTGGTCGTGAGCTTGGTGCTGCCCAGGTGCTTGGCGAACAGGCCCTTCTCGATGCCGACCAGCGCCGTGGCGTGGGTGATGTTGGGGAAGTAGCCCAGCCGAACCTCGGCGAGGGCGTTCCCACCGGCCGCGGCCGTCGTCCCCGTGCTCTCCGTGCCCCCGCAGGCGGTCGCCAAGGTCGTGATCGCCAGCGCGGCCAGTACGGCCACCACCCCGCGAACCCTGCGAGCGTTCATGATTACTCCTAATTCCTACTTAATAAGTCGGTTATGTGTATTAAGGCAAGGGCGGGAGTGCCTGTCAAGTCATGGTGTGTCGCGAAGGTCCACTGTTACCTCTTCGTGTTCTCTCGTGTGGAATCGGTAACTGCCTTTGGGATTGACATGACAGATGTTTATCGAGGTCGCCGGTGAGATTTCGGTGGTCCGGGTATCCAACCGGCGTCAGTTGATCTTGAGACCCCCGAACGAGGTCAAACCCTGGAAACTGGGTCTGCAGGGAGCTTTGGTGGGACTTAACGGTGCTTGTTCGCCTCACGTTCGGGGACGGCGAGTCGGCGGGCTTGTCGCGTGCGGGGTCGCGCTCTCGGTGGTCGTGATGCCGTCGGTCGTGCTCGCCGTATCCGCCGCGCCCGCCGCGCCCGCCGCGTCGCGGGCGAGGGTCGTGGGGGTCACGGGGACTACGGGGGTGTCCTGCCAGAGCGGAGCCGCGGTCCGGGTCTCGGCGGGCGAGTGCGCCGGGGCGGGCTCCGGGCGCCTGGCTCCGGACGGTTCCCGTCCCGGCGTCCCCGATATGGCTCCGGACGGTTCCCGTTCCGGTACGTCCGGCCGGGGTTCGGGTGGTTCCCGCTCCGGCACGTCCGACTTCGGCACGTCCGGTCAGGCTTCGGATGATTTCCGTTCCGGCACGTCTGGTTCGGCTTCGGGTGGTTCCCGTTCCGGCACGTCCGGTTCGGCTTCGGGTGGTTCCCGTTCCGGCACGTCCGGCCGGGGTCCGGGTGATTCCCGTTCCGGCGCGCCCGGCTCGGTTTCGGGTGGTTCCCGTTCCGGCGTGCCCGGCTCGACCGAGACGGTGACCCCGGTTCTGCCGCCGGAGCAGGAGCAGGCACCGGCACCGACGCCGGATCCGCAGGCGACGGCGGCAGGGAGGCAGGACCTCTCCGGCACCCCGGAGTCGTCTCCTGCCTCCGCACCTGACGAGCCTGTCGTCTCGCCTGACGAGCTCGTCGTCTCACCGCCGGTGCGCAAGCCTGCCCCGGCCGGCAAGGAGGAGAACGGCTCGCGCCGTGAGACCGCGACGCCCCGCCTGAGACTGACCAAGATCGCCTCCGCCGTCCCCGCGAAGAAGGGGGGCAGGCTGGTCTACACGATCACGGTCACCAACGAAGGGAAGGTCGACTATCCCGGCGTCGGGATCCTCGACGACCTGTCCGGAGTGCTGGACGACGCGGCGTTCAACGGAGACCAGCGGGCGTCGAGCGGAACCGTCGTCTACAGCGAACCGATCGTGACCTGGAGCGGCGACGTGGCCGGGGGCGAGACGGTGAGGATCACCTACAGCGTCACGGTCGACGCCGACGGGGACAGGATCCTGGAGGGCCACGTCGCCGGTCCGCCTTTCGCCTCGAACTGCAGCCCGGGGTCGGCCGCTCCGGAGTGCGGGGGGCGCATCGGCGTCGCGGAGCTGAGGATCAAGAAGTCGCTCACCCCCGGCCGGCCCAGACCCAACGGGACCGTGGACTACACGCTCACGGTCACCAACGCCGGAACCGCGACCTACCCGAGGGCGACGATCATCGATGATCTGTCCGGCGTGATCGACGACGCCGTTTTCAACGGCGACGAGAAGGCGTCGAGCGGTACGGTCTCCTACGCCGAGCCGAAGGTGACCTGGAGCGGCGACGTGGCGGCGGGCCAGACGGTGACGATCACCTACAGCGCGCGGGTGGCCGACCGGCCGGCCGGGGACCGGCGGCTGTCCGGCGAGCTGGCCGGGCCCGAGGGCTCCAACTGCGTCGCCGGTTCCGCCGATTTCGCCTGTGGCAACACCTCCGAGGCGGGACTGCCGCTGCTGAACATCGGCATGTCCGCCGACCGGGAGACGGTCAGGCCCGGCGACGTGATCGTCCACACGATCACGGCCCAGAACGTCGGCGCCGCCGCCTACCTCGGCGCCACACTCACCGACGAGCTGTCCCAGACACTCGACGACGCGACCTACAACAACGACGCCAGTGCCACGACCGGCGCCGTCTCCTACGACGAGTCCCGGCTGAACTGGACCGGTGACATCGCGGCGGGTGAGACGGTCACCGTCACCTACAGTTCGACCGTCAAGGACACCGGTGCCGGCGACCATCTGCTGGTCAGCGCGATCGAGGCTCCCGGGGGCGGCACGAACTGCCCGGCTCCGACGCCCGAGGCCGGCAGGATCGCCTCTCCGGTCCCCAGGGCCGATCGCGAATGCGCCCACCGCGTCGTCGTGGAGAACGTGACGATCAGCGAGACGCTCTCGCCGCAGGCGCCCCGGCCCGGGGAGGCCGTGACCTACACGATCACCGTCGCCAACGCCCAGGAGGTCTCGTACACCGGCGCCCATGTGACGGACGACCTCTCCGGGGTGCTCGACGACGCGACCTACAACAACGACGCCAGGGCCTCCTCGGGCTCCGTCACCCTCACCGGGCCGACGCTGGACTGGAAGGGCGACCTCCCGGCGGGGACCAAGGTGACGATCACCTACAGCGTCACGGTGAACGACCCGCCGACGGGAGACCTGACGCTACGGAGCAGGGCGCTGGGGGTGTCGCCGGGATCCAACTGCCGCGCGGGCTCGACCGACCCGAACTGCGACCCCGGCCACATCGGGATCGTCCTGCGGTCGGCTCGGACACCGACGTCCACCCCGTCCTCCGCGCTGTCGCGGAACCCGTCGTGCCTGCGGACGTGCACCCCGTCGTGCGACCGGAGACACGACGTCTCGTGCCGGGAATGCGATCGCTCGGACGGCCGCTCGGACCACCGTGTGGACGACCGTGCGGACGATCGGTCGTGCGACTCCTCATGCGACCGGAGGTGCGGCTCCTCGCGGGGCTCGGCGCGAGACGTGCCGGGCTCGGGCGGTCGCCCGTCCGAGCTGCCGTTCACGGGGCTCCCGGTGGCGCCGGTCGTGCTGGCGCTCCTGCTGTCCGGACTGGGCCTGACCGTACGGCTGTGCGCCGGGCGGGGGCGGCCTGAGGGCTCCTGACTGTCCGACGGCCCGGCGAAGACGACCTGAGTGGTCCCGCCGGAGCCGATGCCGGCGTCCCGCGGAACCGCTCCGGGGTCCGCGGGACGCCGAGAGGCCGAGCGGTCAGCCGGCTGCGGGGACGGTGAAGGGGGAGACACCGCCCCGCACGTCGTCGGCGGGCCACGGGCGTTCGGTGGAGAACACCACCGTCACCGCGGTCGTGTCCACGCCGACGGCCCTGATGGCCTCTCTGGTCTTCTCGGGCACCGCGGTGAGGACGACGACCTTGTTGGTCTTCACGTCGATGTAGCGCACGCTCCCCCCGTAGGGGTGTGAGGACAGAGCCTCGTCGAGTTTCCGTTTGATCGGGGCGAGCTCCGCCAGCGAGCGGGCGACGAGCTTGGGCCGGGCGCCCGCGGCGGTGATCAGAGGAATGTCGGCGGCGTTGTTGGTGGCCACCACGAGGGTCTGCGAGACGGTTCCCATGAACCAGGAACCGCCGAAGCGGTCACCGAGCCGGCTGCGGAGCCGCGCCGCGATCGGTGTGAGGCGGGCTTCGTTGCGCAGGCGGGTCAGGGTCTGTTCCCTGGTGAGGCCGAGGTCGCGCTGGAGCGCCTCGATCACGTCCGGAGGCGGTGGTTGCCAGGTGGGCGGAGCGGCGTGGGAGACCGCTGCCTGAGGTCCGGTGGCGAGGGCGGACGTCAGAGTGAGGGCGGCCGTCAGAGTGAGGGCGGCCGTGAGAGTGAGGGCGGTGGTCGCCAGAACGCATTCCGTGGTAATGGCACGTCTGCGGGACATGGGGTCTCTCCTCGGCCTCGGCTTGTAAGGGAAGAGGGAGGAGAGTCGCTTCGTGTCGCAGGTTGATCATGCGATGTGGGCAACCCCACCTTAATCCAGTCGTTGCCGGTCAAGGCCGCAAAAGCCGTGCGCCACGCGGCCGCCGATTTCGCCGGGTCCGCACGCGGGCGCGCGGCGGTGCGGGGACGGAGAGAACGGCGGAGAGGCGTCAGCGGCAGACGGTGTCGAGGGTGACGGCTTTCTGCCCGGAGATCTCCCCGACGCTCTGCTCCTCGTGGCGAGCCCGGCCCCTGCGCCCGCTGTCGCCGGAATCGTTCCGACCGGCCGCCATGACGGGAGGGGCGGGCGGCTCGGCCAGAATGTCGGCGACCTTGCTCTTGATCAGGTCGTAGTCGGGCGAACCCGTGTTGATCAGAGGGGGAACGAACTGGAAGCTCTTGATCCGGGAGTTCTTCACCTTGGAGGACAGGTCGATCAGCTTGGGCAGCAGTTCCTGCGGGATGTCGGTGGAGACGGCGTTCATCGTGGCGTGGGCCAGATTCTCGAAGCTGCTGAGCACCGTCACCGGATCGGCCTGCTTGACGACGGCGTTGAGCAGGCACTTCTGCCTTCCCATCCGGATGTAGTCGTCGCTGTAGGTACGGGCTCTGCCGTACCAGAGGGCCTCCTCGCCCGACAGCCTGCGCGTGCCCGTTGTGATCAGGCCCTCGTTCTGCCTGCCGTACACGATGGGGTCCTTGACGGTGACCCTCACCCCGCCCATCGCGTCGACGATCTCGATGAAGCCCCTCATGTCGACCATCGCGTAGTTGGTGATGTCGAGCCCGGTGATGCCGCTGATCGTCCGCTTCAGCAGCGCCGGGCCGCGATGCCCCTTGGCCATCCTCGGCGCCATCTCGGGATAGTCCTCGGCGTACTGGAAGACCTCGTTGAGCATGCCCACGCGGTAGGGCGGCTCGCCCTCGAAGCCGAAGGGGAAACGGTCGCGGGCCGGGCCGGGAGGCATCGGGACGTCCTCCAGGTTCCGCGGCATGCCGAACAGCACGGTGTCGCCGGTGGTGGTGTCGATGCTGGCCACGGTCATGCTGTCGGTTCGCACCCCGGGCCGGTTGGGCGCCGCGTCCGCGCCGATCAGCAGGATGTTGAACCGCTCGCGGCCTTTCCACGGGTCCACCGGGACCGGGGTGGTGCTCGTGGCGAACACCGAGTTCACCACGTTCCTGGAGATGTAGGCCAGCCGGGCCATGTAGGCCATCGGGGCGACCACCAGCGCGCACATCAGGCCGACCGCGAGGGCCGAGAGGTAGCGGGCCGAGCCGGACAGCGCCTCGGGCCGGACGAGCTGGTAGGACCGGATGACCACGGCCACCGTGATCCCGGCGAACAGCATCGCGGCGAGTGCGAAGAACCAGAGCCAGCTCGGCTGCACGGCCAGGGAGAGCAGCGGGGGTCCGGCGGTGAGCAGGGCGGTCGTGACCCCGGCGGCGAAGGTCAGGTAGATGCCCATCAGGCAGACACCCGTCACGCGGCGACCCGCCCAGATATGGGCCAGGCCCCATAGAACGGCTGAGCCCAGCGTAAGCGCCAGGCTTGCTCCGATACCGCTACGCCCCCCGTTACCTGCCATTTTTCCAACAGCTCCCGTCCCTCAACCCGATGCGTCACAGGTTAGTAACGGTTTTCGGATGTAAGGGGTATGTGACCGTACGACGCGCTGAGGGACGCCGGTCAAGATTCGGTGAGCCGGTTCCCGTTCATGGCCGATATCGCCGACCTTCGAATCACACCAAAGGTGCACTTATCGGCGTGCGGCCGAGTCCCGAACGTGAGGGCGTCGGCCGGTGTACGGCCGGATCCCGCGTCCGGAGCCGGTGATCACCAGTCGGCGGCGCCGGCGAACGACGTCGCCGCCGGCCTGTAACGGAGCCGGTCGCGGGCGGCGGTGATGTCGAGAGTCCGCTCGACGGCCAGGTGCCCTGCGGCGTAGCGGGTCAGCCGGGGCGGGCGCGGCCGCCTGAGCGTCCGGAACGTGGTCTCGGCCACGGCGGCGAGGGGAGCGACCAGTTTGAGGGGCAGGTAGTACGGCTCGGCGTCGATCCCGCGTTCCTTGAGGATCGCGCGCAGGGCGTCGTCGAGGATGACGGGTTCGGCGTCGGTCACGTTGAAGACGCCGCACCCGACGGGACCGGCGGCGGCGAGCAGGCAGGCCCGGACCAGGTTGTCCACCGAGGTCAGGCTGATCCGCTGGCCGCCGTCACCCACGGCGAGGAGCCTGCCTCCCCTGACGGCTCCGAGAACCCGGGGGAGCAGGGTGGTGTCGCCCTTCCCGTAGACGGCGTGCGGCCGCAGGACGACCGCCCTCTCCAGGACCTTCTCCGCGGCGGCCTTCGAGGCGCCGTAGGCGTTGGCGTACCGGCCGACCGGAGCCATGCTCTCCGCCGCCATCACGGTCGGCCGGAACGGGTCGTAGACGCTGGCCGTACTGACATGAACGAACCTGGCGCCGGGGAAGGCCTCGGCGGCGGCGCGGGTGCCGTCCACGTTGGCCGCCCAGATCTCCCTCCGCGGTCCCCAGTCCGTGACGCTTCCGGCGCAGTGGATCACCACATCCAGCTCCGGCAGCTCGGGCCTGGCCCCCAGGAGGTCCCACGGCGTGTACGGCGCACCGCCGACCCCGGCGGGTTCCACCGACGGACGCCTGCCGAAGGCGGACACCTGCCAGCCCTCGTTCACGGCCGCACGGCAGACCGCCCCGCCCACGAACCCGGACGCTCCCGTCACCCCCAGCCTCAGCACGTCCTTCCTCCTTCGCGGGTGCGGCGGGGTGTGAGGGCGAGGTCGTGGACGGCCCGCTCTTCGCGGGTGCGGAGGGGTGCGAGGTCGTGGACGACCCGTTCGAGGGCGGTTCCGTCTCCGGGGCGCACGGCGGGCGATCTCACGGCTCAGGCCCGGCGGGAGACCAGGTCGCGGAGGGCGGCGCGGTCGAGTTTGCCGGAACGGCCCGAGCGGGGGAGGGTGTCGAGAGACTCGATGCGGTCGGGGACGGCCATGGCGTCCACGATGCCGGGAACGGCCCTCCTCAGGGAACCCTCGTCGTAGTCGCCGGTGGGGACGACGGCCAGCACGACCTCCTCGTCCCCGGTCACGGGATCGGGGAGTCCGACGATCGCGGCCTCGGCCACCCCCGGCAGCGCGGCGATGGCGGGTTCGTACAGACCCGGATAGATGTTGACCCCGTCACGGAGGATCATGTCCTTCTTCCTGCCGAGCAGGATCAGCCGGTCACCTTCGAGACGGACCAGATCACCGGTGGCGACCTCCTCCAGCGGATCCTCGCCGAGATAGCGCTGGGCGAGATGAGGACCGGAGACGAACAGCTCGCCGTCGTCCGCGATCCGGACGCCGATCCCGGAAAGGGGCGCCCCGAGCAGATCCCCCTCGAACTGGGCCAGCTTCTCCCGCGCCGAGGCGATCGCGATCGGCAGCGCCTCGGTCATCGCGTAGACCGACAGCACCTCGGGTCCGGCCTCGATCGCGCGGCGGAGTACGCCGGGCGGGGCGGGGGCGGCACCGAGCAGCAGGTAGCGCAGGGTGCCGGGCAACTTGGGAGTCTCACGCAGGAGCCTGTCCAGGTGCACGGGTACGGCGAAGGTGTGGGTGGCCCTCCTCGCGGCCAGTTCCGCGGCGAGATCCCCGCCTCCGGGCAGCGACCAGGTCGCCCCGGCCATCAGAGCGGGCAGTCCGAGCATCAACTGGTCGGTGTGGACGACGTCGCCGGGCCCCAGCGGGAAGGCGCTCTGGAACAGCTTCAGCCCGGCCGCCAGCGACCCCCGCGTGTGCACCACTCCACGCGGGCGCGCGGTGGTTCCCGAGGTGAAGATCACGGCCGCCGGCTGGTCCGCGGTGTCCGGGACGCCTGACGGGTCCGGGGAGGCGGAGCCGGGGAGGCGGAGGATCCCGGAGAGCCGCAGGGCTCCCCGGGGGACGCCCGGCAGCCACGGGCCCGTGTGGAGATGGCGGACGGCCCGCCCGGGAAGAGGGTCACGGAGGTTCGGCAGGAGCAGGCCGCGGCGGCGGGCGAGGCCCCTGAGCGGGCCGCTCAGGGTGTAGAGCACCGACTCGGCGACCACCCACGCCGGGCGGGTGGCGGCCAGGCGGGCCGCGAGCACGTCGGGAGCCAGTCCGGGATCGGCGAGCACGAGCATCCCGCCCGCCGCCACGGCCCCCAGCGCCAGCGTCACCGCGTCCACTCCGGGCCGCACCGCGAACAGCACGCCGTCCCCCGGCCGCAGCCCGCCCTCCGCGCCCGCCGCGGTTCCCGCACCGGGCCGGCCGGTCATCGCGTCGCGGACCGCGTTCACCCGCCGGGCCAGTTCGCCGTAGGCGACCTCGCGGCCACGGCCGTCGATGACGGCGGTCCGCTCCGGCTCCCGCCCGGCGACGGTCATGATGCCGGTGATGATGTCGTTCATGTCGCTTCGATCCAGAGATGTTCGTAGGTCGGGATGAGGACCCCCCTGGCCGCGCTGCGCCGTACGACACGCACCCGGTGGGAGAGCACGACCGAGGCGACCGCCCGGATCTCCGCCAGGGCCAGCGGGTAGCCGATGCAGAAGTGCGGACCGGCGCCGAACCAGAGGCGGCGCAGCTCGGGCGGGTGCTTCAGGGAGGGGTCGAACGGCCCGTACGACCGGGCGCAGTTGTGGGTCACGATCAGCACCCGGTCGCCCGGCCGCACCGCCACCGCGCCGACGCGCGCGGCCGAGTCCACCGAGCGCAGCATCACCGGCGTCGGCGTGGTGATCCGCATGGCCTCCTCGATCACCTGGTCCAGGTCGCCGGCCTCCGTCCGGTGGTCGTGCAGGAGGGCGATCAGCCGGGGGACGAAGGTGGCGACCGTCTCGGTGCCGGTCAGGAAGAACGCCCCGGCCGCGCCCCTGGCCTCGGCCGCCGACAGTCCCTGCTCCCGCATCCGGCCCATGAGCGTGGACTCGTCCCCGGACTCGTAGGCGGCCTGCGCGATGTCCCCGATTCTGTCCAGCGTCCGCCGGGCGACCACCGCCTGCCGGTCCGACAGCCGCCGGGACCGCAGCGAGACCATCGAGACGACCCGCTCCCCGTCGTCGAACAACTCCCGGGCCCGCGCCTCGGAGACCTCGCCCAGCCCGATCACCCGGCAGATCACCGCCCCGGCCATCACTCGCATGGCGTCGACCAGGTCGACCGTCTCACCGTGCTCCAGCCGTGCCGAGAGCTCCTCCAGCGGCCGCCGCAACACGTCGGCGACCAGTGCGGAGACATACGCGGTGGTGAACAGCGGCATCAGCTTCCTGCGCAACGCCAGATGCCCCTCGCCCTCCATGTTGAGCAGCACGGAGGGGCCGAGGATCGGCGTCCACAGGTCGCCGGGCGAGCCGGGGCCGTCCTTGCGGAACCGCTCGTCCATCAGTACGGCACGCGCGGTGGCGGCGTCGTTCACCACCACTCCCAGCCCCGGCACCCGGACCACCGGGCCGAGACGGGCCAGCAGCCGCATGAGCGGGTAGACGAAGGGATGGGCGGCCAGGTGGAGACGGGTCTCGTGGTTCACCGGACGTCGATCACCTCGGGGCGGTAGTGGTGGTCGGCGTACCAGGCCAGGGTGCCCGCCAGGCCGTACGCCCGCAGGCGCCGGACCGAGCCGAAGACCACCACGTCGCGGCGCGAGCCGTAGGCGGGGGTGAGCTTGCGGACCCGGTTGACCAGGGCGCGATCCTCGTGGACCTCCTCGATCGCGGTTCTGGGGAAACCTCCCGCGCGCTCGTACAGCGAGGCGGTGATGGCCAGGGTCGCGCCGGGCATCATCACGTACGGCCCGAGGTACTCCGGCGACCTGTTACCCGGCCGGAAGCGGCCGAACGTCGCCGCCAGGTCCACCACGAACGGGATGAGGCGCCGCTCCCAGAACTTCAGCGGGAACTCGTCGGTGCGGGGCCGGAGCTGTCCGCCGACCATCTCCAGCCCGTCGCCGAACGCCCTCCGGATGTTGCGCACCCAGTCGGGGCGGGGCAGGCAGTCGGCGTCGGTCCTGGCCAGATGGGTCGCGCCGTGCGCGATGGCGTGGCGCATGCCGGTGTCGGAGGCGGCGCCGGTGCCCTTCCTGGTCTCGGTGATCATCTGGACGCCGTGCCGCCGGACGATCTCGGCGGTGTCGTCGGTGCTCGCGTTGTCCACGACGACGAGCGTGAAGTCCTGGTCGTCCTGCCCGGCCAGCGCCTTGATCGTCGCCTCGATGCCGCCCGCCTCGTTGTAGGCCGGAACGATCACCCAGAGGTCCATCACATCTCCGCCAGCATCACGCCGGTGCTGATTCCGCCGCCCAGGCCGAGCAGCGCCACCCGGTCGCCCGGTTCCCAGCCGCCCAGCGTGAGCTGGAGCGGCAGCGTGGTCGAGGCGCAGTTGCCGTGCTCGGGCAGGCTGACCACGAGCTTCTCCCGGGGGATGTCCAGCATCTTCACCAGGAAGTTCAAGTAGGGCAGCGCCACCTGGTGCACCGCCACGAGGGCGAAGTCGTCCCAGCTCAGGCCGGTGCGCTTGAGGGCGTTGAGAAAGACGTCGGGGCCGACCAGTTCGAACGCCTCCTTCAGCCTCCGCCCGTCGCCGCGGAAGTAGGAGTATTCGGGATCACGGGGGTGCGCGGAGCCGCCTCCCGGCAGGGTGCCGATCACCCACGCGGTGGAGTCGGCCGCGAAGTCGCGATAGAAGATGCCGCGTTCCGCGTCCGCGGTGATCAGCACCGCGGCTCCGGTGTCGGAGAGGGTGTACCCGGCGAAGGAGTCCACGAACTGCGCCCGGTCCCGGACCCGCCACCGGATCGCCCGCGACGGGATCTCGCCCGAGCAGACCAGCACCCTGCGGTGCGCACCGCTCAGGATGAGAGCCTCGGCCACCTGGATTCCGTTGAGCATGCTGTTGCAGGCGTTCTTGACGTCGAACACCGGGCACGAGAGCCCGAGCTTGGCCGCCACGATGTGCGCGGTCGCGGGCTCGACCATGTCCTGCGAGGCCGACGCGAACACGAGCAGGTCGACACCGCCGTGATCGAGCCGGCGGACGGCCTCGACCGCCAGGTCGGACGCCTGCTGGTCGTCACGGGCCACGTGGCGCAGGCGGATGCCGGTCAGTCGTTCGATGACACCTCCGTAGGGCACGTATCCCTCGATCCGCCGTTCCACCTCCGCACTGGACAGGGTCCGTTCCGGCAGATAGGTCGCGACGCCCGTGATCCGGGCTTTCATGGATCTCCCTCGATAGCGTCAAGTCTTTCCATGCTCGCGCAATGTACCGAAAACGAACAGTCGGACGGTCGTCCCGGCCGGCTCGGCGTCGGGCCGTACGGGGAACGGCGCCGTATCGGGACAGGAGAGATCATGCCGTGTCTAGCCTCGCGCTTTCGCCGAGGGGCCGGCCCGTGTTGATCGTTTAAATGCGAAAAGTGCCCTGAACTGGGAGGATTGGACTTGCTGAGGGTCCTGTCCACACCAGTTCGAAAGGCACTTTTCGAGTGCAGCTTATCGGTCATCGTTCCAAGATCGTCACGTCTGCGGACGGCAAGGGATTGATCAGCCAGGCCGGCGGCCTGCTGCTGATGGAAACACTGAGAGTGACCGGCCTGGACAAGGGCCTGTCGCAGGCGCTCCAGCCGTGGCGCGCACCCCGGGCAGTACATGATCCCGGGAAGATCGTGGCGGATCTGGCCATGACACTCGCGCTGGGCGGGGACTGCCTGGCCGACATCGCGGTGTTGCGGTCCTCACCCCAGTTATACGGGCCGGTGGCCTCCGATCCCACGGTGTCACGGCTGGTCACCACCCTCGCCGCCGCAGGACCCAAGGCGTTGCGGGCGATCCGCGCCGCTCGCGCGCAGGCACGGGCCAAAGCATGGCCCCTGGCCGGTGAACGCGCTCCCGGAGCGGACGGCACACTGATCCCGGTGGACCTGGACGCAACCATCGTGATCGCGCATTCCGACAAAGAACAAGCAGCCCCGACCTGGAAACACACCTACGGCTTTCACCCGATGACCGCGTTCATCGACCACGGCCCAGACGGGACGGGGGAGGCCGCCGCCCTGCTGCTACGCCGTGGGAACGCCGGATCCAACACCGCCGACGATCACATCACCGCCGGACGACTCGCCCTCAACCAGATACCGGCCCACCTGCACAAGCAGGTCCTGATACGGACCGATTCGGGGGGCGGCACCCGCGCCTTCCTCACCTGGGTGACCGCCCGCCGCCTGAAGTACTCCATCGGGTTCAACCTCACCGACGACATCTGCGCCGCGATCCTGTCCCTGCCCAAGGATGTGTGGGAGGTCGCCTACGACGCCGACCGCCAACCTCGCGACGGCGCGTGGGTCGCCGAACTCACCGGCATGCTCGACCTGTCGTCCTGGCCCAAGGGCATGAGGGTCATCGTCCGCAAAGAGCGTCCCCACCCCGGCGCGCAGCTGCGCTTCACCGACATCGACGGACACCGCTTCACCTGCTTTATCACCGGAACCCGGCCCGGCGGCGGCCGCGGCCAGCTCGCCGACCTGGAACTACGCCACCGTCGCCGGGCCCGCTGCGAGGACCGCATTCGCTGCGCGAAAGACACCGGGCTGCGGAACCTGCCGCTGCACGGATCCGCTCAAAACCAGATCTGGTGCGAGCTGGTCGCCCTGGCCTCGGAGCTGACCGCCTGGATGCAGATGCTCGCCCTTGACGGCCTCCCGGCCCGTCGCTGGGAACCCAAACGCCTGCGTCTGCGCATCTTCTCGACCGTTGGACGCATGGTTAAAGGCGGACGACGGCTGCGCCTGCGCCTCGCTCACCACTGGCCATGGGCCGATCTGATCGCCACCGCGGTCACTCGCCTGCAGATGTTGCCGGCACCCTGACCAGCCCCCGATTGCCCAGCCGACGCAGGAAGGAGACCGTCCGGGCCCGTGGAACCCCGCCCACCCAGCGCGACAGCTGGGCGCCAACGCTGACCAGGACCTGAAAAACCAAGTCGGTTGACCCCTCTACCCGACCCAACCGACTTCACGAAAGATCGAGGCTAGACGGAATATATGGCGCGATGTGGGGGCGAAGAGTTTCGTGGGGCGGTTGCGTGTGTGACGGTGTGCCCGCCAGGCGAGAAGGGGGCCGCAGTATGTCTGCCGGGAGGGCTATGCGGCGATGTGCCCGCCAGGCCGGGGCCACAGTGGTGTGTCCGCCAGGCTGGGAAGTGGCCTCGGTGAGCCGGAAGAGCGTCGTTTATGGAGAGTGGAGCGGGACGATCTCCTCCCGCCGGGTGATCTCGGCGTGCGGTTCGACACGTCTCCGAGCACCTTCTATGGGCATAACGCGCCATTGGCGAAAAGAAGCCCGATTCTCGATCTGACGACAAAGGGTGCAATCGAGGAGCCGGTCGGATTCTTGGAAGAGAACCGGATCCGTTTCGTGGAAACCTGGTCTACGCTGGTGCGGGTGGTGAGATCCAGGTAAATGTGCTGCATGCCATATTGCTAGAGAGCAGCGGAAACGCCCTGCCGTCGGCGAGTTCCCTGAAGTTCTGGACGTTAGCGTTGCGATCAGGTGAATCGCCGGGTTTCGGTCCTTCGCCTTTGGGGGTTTCGTCCGCCGCCCGTACGTCATAAGCGTCGGCTCCGGGTCGGATGCCTCCCATCGGGAATGTCGCGGTAGTGGCGGTGCAGCCGACTGACATATCCGATCTGATGGAGACATTTACAAAAGGGTAGATCGAAAATAATCTTGCCGCCGGAGTTGTCGTGTTCCGCCGACCGCGCTGGAGTCCGCTGCCCCCATGGCCCATCCGTTACCTACGCCTTCGCCGATCTCTCAGCCGGCCCCCGCCGCTCAGGGGCCCGGTGGCTCGGTGGCGTCGCCCACGGCTGAACCCTCCCCGGCCGCTCCTCCGCCGACCTCTCAGCCTTCTCCCGTTGCTCAGGGGCCCGGCGACTCACAGGAGTCGCCCACCCCATCGCCTGCTCCTCAGCCGTCGTCCACCGCTCCGGGACCGAGTGGTTCCCAGGCATCGCCCACGGCCGAACCTTCCCTCCCCAAACCTCTGGCCGGCCCTCAACCGTCTCCGGCCCCGCCGGGAGTGGACGGCGAGTATTCGGGGATCGATCCCGCTCTGATGGACGACTTCGAGCGAGGACTTGGCCGGGCGGAGGACGCACTCGGCCGCAACGAACCTCGGATCCGCAGCACCTTGCAGAGGCTCGACCTGGACACCTCGGGACTGAGCTCCCTGCGCGAGGTGCAGAGCTGGATCGGGACCAGCCGTCCCGACCTGAGGCGCCGCAGCGAGACGATCCGCACCGAGCGTACGGAGTGGGGGTCCGCCTCCGGCCTCCCCGGCGAGCTGACCGCCTTCGACGAGGCGCTGTACGGCAAGGCCGCCCATGATCCCGACGTCTACGCCGCGATCGTCAAGGTGGCCGAGGCCGCAGAGAAGGGCGAGGTCGACGCGAAGGCTCTGGCGGAGCTGGAGAAGCGGACGGGAGACGCGACGTTCGCCGCCGCGCTGATGAACGCGATGGGCGCGACGGGGTTCCGCAAGCTGATGGGGAAGACCGTTGGGCACAAGGACGACAAGAAGGTGGAGCGACTACAGATCGCCCTCGGCAAGACCCTGGGCACGGCCAGCCCGAAGCTGAGCAACGCCTGGCGCGACGAACTCACCTCCGACTTCGCCATCGGATGGCAGGAGGGTCACGGGATCTCGCTGGCACTCAAATATGCCACTTCTAAATATGCCGGCCCCGAATACGGTGCCTCCAGCGGGGTCGTGAGCACCGCCTTCCTGCTGGCAGCCGCCAAGAAGGTCGACGCTTGGGACCGTGAAGCATCCAAGTTCCCCGTCGGCATTGACCCAGGCGTCACGGTGGCTCTCCTGGAGGCGCTCAGCAGTGATCCCGCAGCGGCCCAGGACTTCTTCGCGGGCGACCCCACCGCGCTGAAGCACTATCTGACCGAACGGGGTATGCGCGACGGCGGTGAGGCATTGGGCAAGGCCCTGGTGGCCGCGATGCTCACCTTCCGTGATCATAAAGGCTCGCCACAGGCTCCTTCACGCGGCTATCTGTCGGCCAAGCTGGCCTCGGAGTTCGTACATCTGGAAGCCAAACGGATTGAGGCGGGCAATCCCCCCGCATTCGTGAAGCCCACCACCACCGGCCGCATCCTCGCCGGCTATGTCAGTGATATCAACTACGTCGCTCAGAAGGTTGGTGACATCGTTGCGCCCGGAGTCCGGGGAGCTGACAATCCCAGCGCGTCTGGACAGGACCCTTGGGGGGCGCAGTTCAACCTGGAAGAGTTACGCCAAGTGATGAAGGAGGCGTTCGCGGATTCCAAGGCGTTCGCCCCCGTTTTGGCCGCTCAGACGGCATTCGCTGGTTGGATTCTCGATCATGGTGCAGCGGAGATGACTGCCGGACGGGGCGATGGTGCACTTCTGAGTAATGCGAAACGAGCGGGGGCAGGCTTCGGCATGATCACCGACGCAGCAGGCCTTGCCAAGATCGAGGAAGGCAAGGAGTTGGACGAGAAGCAGCAGCAGAACATGCGGGTGCTTATGGCTGTAGTGAATACCGGCCTCGTCATTCCGCAGGCGAAAGCTTGGCAGCTCACGGCCGACCTCGTGGGGGCGTGGACGGGTGTGGCCGAAGGCAGCATCAAGGGCGATGCAGAAGCCAAAGCCCGCGTTAACGCCAACACCGTCGTTGACCAGACCCAAGCCCTCATGCGTGATCTCACGGCGCAGGCCATGCTCAAGCGAGGAGCGTTCGGCGCTGCCGAGCCCGCTGCCAAGACCCATCCCTGGGCCTCGCTGGAAGGTCTGGAAAAGGGAGACGACCCTCGTGAGAACCCTAACAACTTCCTCAAAGAGGATGGTCGGACACTCATGACTATGGACGAGATGATCGACAAAACGGTCACCAATGGCGCCGACAAGGATCAGCGGCTCGAGGCCTACAGGCGATGGCTCTACGAGGGGCCGTCAGGGCGACCCTGGAGAGATGTTGAGGACCGCCTGGACCAGGGCTTCTCCAATGGTTTCTCCCAATACGGATCATGATGAGAATACCGTTCATGCTGATGGCGGCGCTGGCGTGCGTGTTGACATTCGCGACAGGCTGCCAGAACGGCGAGGCGAAAATCGACCGAAGCCCGTTGCCGATGGCGGCTGCTTCCCCATATATCTGTGAACACATTCCGCTGAAGGCGGTGGAGTTGATGACCGGGGTACATGACCCGCTGGTTCGCGGCTACTTCGACCTCACGGTTGCCGGAGGTCTCGGCGACGGAAGCTGCGCAGCTTACCGGAGAGATGGCGAGCGGCTGAAGGTGCTGCAGATCGGCCTTACTCCTGGAGGATATCCGGGAGAGATTGAGGAACAGCTCGAAGATGGGGCCTTGCCGCTGCCGGAAATCGTCCCCGGGGCTATCGGCTTTTACTTTAAAGATACGAACAGCAAGAACAATGCCGCATATGCCATGCTTGTTCGCGGTGAGGCGGAAATCGCAATTCAACTTAATATAGGTGTCGCGGGGCGTGACAATGCAGCTGATGTGCTGGCGTTGATGAAGCTGATCGCGCCGAGGCTGATCACCGATGCCAGCGCTCCCTCGCCGAGCCCGTCCGCGAAGACCCCGCCTGCGAAGACCCCGTCCCCCTCCCCGAAGGGCTGATCTGGTCGTGGCCGAGATGGTGCCCAATCCGCTCTATGAGGCGCTGGGAGAGGCCCTGCGGACGGTCGAGCCGCTGGTCCAGGAGATCGAGAAGGGCATCGAGGGGCCGTACCGGGACTTCCACTCCGGAAAGGTGTGGACGGGGCCTGCCGCCAAACGCTTTGACGCGGAGCTCTCCCAGCAGCGCACGCGGGTCCGCGGCTCGGGGGACAAGATCCTGTCCGACCTGCGCCAGACGCTGAACCGCACACCACGTCAGGTGACCGAAGAGGAAGCCAAGATGATCAAGAGAAGGTACGGCCTGCCCTGACGGGGAGGGTGCACGTCAGATCGCCGGATGTGGCCGTACCGGCTGGACCGCGAAGAGTGCGGCCCGGGTGAGGAGCAGGGGTGGTGTGACGGCTGCCGGGGCTGACGTAGAGGAGCGGCACGGTCTGACCTGGGAGACGTTCTGACCTAAGAGAATAAGTTCGCCGGGAATGAGGGGATTTTCGGCGGGTAGCCGGTACGGCCATGAGTGACGTTCAGACGGGGACGGTGACCACAAAGGTCCCCGCGCGGTTGGACCGGCTGCCATGGTCACGATGGCACTGGATGATCATTATCGGACTCGGCACCGTCTGGATCCTCGACGGTCTCGAAGTGACCATCATCGGAAACCTCTCGGCCCAGCTGGCCAAGGAGGGAAGCGGTCTGGAGATCACCCAGACCCAGGTGGCCGGTACGGCGGGGGCCCTCTATGTGGCCGGGGCCTGCCTCGGGGCGTTGTTCTTCGGCTGGCTGACAGACAAGTTCGGCCGCAAGAAGCTGTTCATCATCACGATGGTCGTCTATCTGATCGCCACCGCGATGACCGCGCTGTCGTTCTCCGCGTGGTGGTTCTTCCTGTTCCGGTTCCTGACCGGGTTCGGCATCGGCGGCGAGTACGCCGCGATCAACTCGGCCATCGACGAGCTCATCCCGAGCCGCCACCGGGGCCGGATCGACATCATCATCAACGGCAGCTACTGGCTCGGTGCCGCCGGCGGCGCGCTGCTGACGGTGCCGCTGCTCAACAACTTCGCGGTGAACATCGGCTGGCGTATCGCGTTCGGCCTGGGGGTGGTGCTCGGCCTGGCCATCCTGCTGGTCCGTCGGCACGTGCCGGAGAGTCCGCGCTGGCTGTTCATCCACGGCCGGGACGAGGAGGCCGAGAAACTGGTCGACGAGGTCGAGGAGCGCGTCGAACAGGAGAAGGGCGTCCGGCTGGAGGAGCCCTCGCAGAGCATGACCATTCACCAGCGCAAATCAATCGGGTTCGGTCAGATCGCGCACACCATGGTGGCCCGCTATCCCAAGCGCACCATTCTCGGCTTTTCTCTCTTCGTCGGGCAGGCGTTCCTCTACAACGCCATCACCTTCGGATACGCCCAGATCCTGTCGACCTTCTTTAAGATCGACACCAATGCCGGTTACTTCTTCGCGGTCATCGCGGTCGGTAACTTCCTCGGTCCGCTCCTGCTCGGGCCGCTGTTCGACAGCGTCGGCCGGATTCCCATGATCTCCGGCACCTACATCGGGTCCGGGGTGCTGCTGCTCGGCACGGCCTGGCTGTTCAACCAGGGTGTGCTGACCGCGGTCACGCTGACCGCGTGCTGGTGCGTCGTTCTCTTCTTCGCCTCGGCCGGCGCGAGCGCGGCCTATCTGACCGTCAGCGAGATCTTTCCGATGGAGACCCGGGCCATGGCCATCGCGTTCTTCTACGCGATCGGCACCTTCGTCGGCGGCGTCGCCGGTCCGCTGGTCTTCTCCGGTCTGGTCGAGAGCGGCAGGCCGGGTGACACCGCCCTGGCTTTCTCCATCGGGGCATCCCTCATGATCGCGGCCGGGTTGGTGGAGATGTTCCTCGGGGTCAAGGCCGAACGCAGAGGTTTGGAGGACATCGCCGAGCCGCTGAGCACCGCGCGGGCCCAATCGTAATTTTCATCAGGAAAGTGCACTGCGAGACACGGCTTACGCGTTTCCGGCCAGGAAGGGCGACTTGATACGATAGTGATTATCGTTTGAACATATGTTCAGGAGTTTGCCCATGGACGTCGTCACCGGTCTGGACGCCTGCAGCACCATGGAGCCAGACGATGCCAGGGTGGCGGCGACGCGAGAGCGGCTCGTCACCGCGCAGGAGGCCACCCGGCTCGCCGACCTTTTCCGGCTGCTGGGCGACCCCACCCGCGCCCAGCTCCTGTACGCGCTGCTCGAAGCCGGTGAGCTTTGCGTCTGCGATCTCACCGAGACGGTGGAGGTCAGTGACACCGCCGTCTCCCACGCGCTCAGGCTGCTGCGGACCGCGGGCATCGTGGCCAGCCGCCGGGCCGGGCGGATGATCTACTACCGCCTCGCCGACGCCCACGTCCGGATGCTTCTCGACCTCAGCCGCGAGCATCTGCGCCACGAGATCGTCAAGGGCTGACCACCCGTCCCGGGCGCCCTCGCCGCCGACGCACGTGGTGGCCGGAACGCGGCGGTCCGGCGGTCCGGTGGTCTGGTGGTTCGGCGGTCCGGTGGCCCGGTGGCCCGGTGGCCCGGTGGCCCGGTGGCCCGGTGGTTCGGCGGTCCGGTGGTTTGGTGGCCCGGTGGCCCGGTGGCCTGATGACACGGCGGCCCGGTGGCGGGTCCGGCCGCCTGTTCGGAGCTCGTAAGATCATTGGCGATGTTCCACATCGTCGCGTGGGCGAACCCGCCCTCCAGCCCGGTGCCCACGGGCCTTCGTGTTCGGCGAGGCGGGCATACCGGCAGCGGTGCGAATGCGGCGGCCGGCGGTACGCGGACGCGGCAGTCACAGCGGTCACAGGAGTGTCATCCCGGTTTCCCAGGGCAGTGGAAGATCGATTTCGATAGGGACGGTTCGGCCACAGGCTCCGCGACCCCGTGACGACGGGCCGCCCTCAACGCCGATCCGGTGCCCCCTCACCCGCGTTTTTGTTCTGCTGGAGGTATCGCATGCCTGGTACAGCTCGTGTGTTAACCCTGATGGCCGCGGCCCTCAGCTTGGGACTGACCGCCGCCTGCGCGGGCGACGGGAGCGCGGAGGGGCAGAAGCCGGTTCAGCAGGCACGCCAGGGCGCGGTCGAACCCGTCACGCTGAAGTATTGGACCTCGTTCCCTCCCGAGCCGGCCCTCAAGGAAACGATCGCCGCGTTCGAACGGGCGACTCCCGGGATCAAGGTCGAGCTGCGCGGGTTCAAGGCCGCCGACTACGCGAAGCGGCTTCCTGAGGCACTCGGCGCCGATGGTGAGGCACTCGACGTCGTCGGCGTCCAGGTCCCGACGATGACCGATGAGATCAAGGACCGGCTTCTCCCGGTCGACGAGTGGGACAACCTGTCCGAGGACTGGCGGGACACGCTCGGGGAGACCGCGGTCGGCCAGGCAGAGAAGGCCGCCGAGGACGGGAAGCTCTACTCCGTCCCGATGGGCTCCAGCGGGGGCGCGGTCATGTACTACAACGCCGCGCTCCTGTCCGAACTCGGGATGTCCTTCCCCGAGACGGTCGCCGACCTCGAATCCGTCGTCATGAAGGCGAAGAAACTCCCGGACCTCCAGCCGATCGTCCTGTCCGGCGAGCCGCGGCGGCAGGAGGAGCTGCTGTTCACCATCGTGGGCCAGAGCGACCCCGGCCTCTCCGACGACCTGTTCGCCGGTGACAAGCGGTGGAACAGCCCCGAGATGGTCTCGGCCCTGGTCGCCTACAAGTCGCTCTTCGACCGGGGCGTGGTGGACAAGTCCGTGCTGAGCCTCAAGGGCGACGGCCCGGCCAAGCTGTTCACCTCGGGCAAGGCGCTGTTCCTGGTGGACGACTCCGGGCGGAGCCCGCTGCTGTCCGACTCCTACCGCAAGGACAACAAGGTCTCCCTCACCGACGTCGGCGCCGGGGCCTTTCCCGTCCTCCTGCCCGGCGGCAAGCCCGCCGTGCGCAGCCAGGTTGAGGAGGGCCTGGGCATTCCCAAGGACTCCAAGCACGCGGCCGAGGCGGCCGAGCTGATCAAGTTCCTGACCCTGGGCGACGGCGTCGCGAAGTGGTCCAAGAACATGACGCTGGTCCCGGCGCTCAAGGACTTCCAGATGGACCCGTCCGTCTTCTCCACCGACGCGGCCAGGGAAGGTTACGCCGAGGTCCAGGAGGTCATCGGTGCCGGCGGCTCCGCCCGCACCTCCAGCCGGGCCTTCCTGGACGAGGTGGAGGGCGACGTCATCCTCGGCGTCGCGCGCGGCAGGCTCAGCCCGGAGAAGGCGGCGGACCAGCTGCAGAAGGAGTGGTCCAGCGGACGGTTCGACCTCGGGTGACCGAGGCTCAGACCTCCACCTCCGGCCGCGATGAGATCTCCAGCGGCCGGAATGTGCGGCGGTAGGCCATCGGCGAGACGCCGATGGCCGCCTGCAGGTGCTGGCGGAGCGAGGCCGCGGTGCCGAACCCGGCCCGCAGCGCGACGCCGTCCACCGGCAGGTCGCTGGCCTCCAGCAGGCGGCGGGCCAGCTCCACGCGCTGCAGGATGAGCCACTGACCCGGGCTGACGCCCGTCTCGTCGCGGAAGCGCCGCGTGAAGGTACGGCGGCTCATCCGGGCGTGGGCGGCCAGTTCGGTGAGAGGGAGTGGCTGTTGCAGGCGCTCCAGCGCCCAGGCCCTGGTCGCGGCGGTGGTGGCGGCGGACCGCTCCGGGACGGGGCGCTCGATGAACTGAGCCTGGCCGCCGTCGCGCCACGGCGGGACGACGCATCGCCGGGCCACCCGGTTGGCCACCGCGGTGCCGTGGTCGCGGCGGAGGACGTGCAGGCAGAGATCGACCCCGGCGGCCACCCCGGCTGAGGTGAGCACCTCCCCGTCGTCCACGAACAACACGTCGGGATTGACCTTGACCTGGGGGAACAGCTTCTGGAAGTGGTCGGCGCTGCTCCAGTGGGTGGTCGCCGGGCGGCCGTCGAGCAGTCCCGCCGCCGCGAGCACGTAGGAGCCGGTGCAGATCGAGATCAGGCGGGTGCCCGGCCGGATGAGGGCGATCGCCCTGGCCAGTGACTCCGGGAGCCTTCCGTCCTTGGAGATCGTGCCGAGCGTGTGGGTGGCCGGGATCACCACGGTGTCCGCGGTGCTCAGCGCCTCCGCGCCGTGCTCCACCGAGACCGAGAAGTCGGCGTCGGTACGGACCGGGCCGCCGTCGACGGTGCAGGTGATCACCTCGTAGAGCGGCCCGCCCTCCGGGCTTTTGGCGCCGCCGAAGATTCGTGCCGGGATGCCCAGCTCGAAGGGGATGACACCGTCCAGAGCTAACACGACGACCCTGTGCATGGCCCGATTCTTACACAGGATGGATCCGGGCCGTTTTCCCCTCTACCCCCAGGGGGCTAGACCGATAGAGGGGTGGACAGCGGCAGCCGGAGGATCAACCGGGCGCCACGGCCGTTCGTGCTGTCCGCGGCGTACAGCTTGCCGTGGTGCGCGGACGCGATGTCCCTGGCGATGGGCAGGCCCAGCCCGGTCCCTCCGGCGTCGCGGCTGCGTGCCGAGTCCAGGCGGGTGAAGCGCTGGAAGACCCGCTCGCGCTCGTCCGGCGGGATACCGAGCCCGTTGTCGCGGACCTCCAGTACGGCCTCACCGCCCTCGCGCTTGACCTCGACCCATACTGTGCTCAACGCGTGCCGTTGGGCGTTGGTGAGCAGGTTGGCCAGCAGGCGGCAGAGCTGGAGCCGGTTGCCCGCGACCGTCACGTCGGGGTCGAGATTCAGGATCACCTCGTGCCTGCACGGCTGCCCGATCTCCGAGACGACCAGCTCGGAGAGATCGATCGGCTGGGAGGCGTTCCGCACCCCGGCGTCGAGGCGGGCGAGCAGGAGCAGGTCGTCCATGGTGGCCTGGAGCCGCTCGGCGTCGCCCAGCGCCGACCGCATCGCCTGCACGGGATCCTCCACCTCGGGGTCGGCGAGCGCCAGTTCGAGCTTGGTGCGCAACCCGGTCAGCGGCGTGCGCAGCTCGTGCGAGGCGTCGGAGGCGAAGCGCCGCTGGTTCTCCATGGCCCACTCCAGCCTCCCCAGGGTGCCGTTGAGGGTCTGGGCGAGCTGCGCCACCTCGTCCCCGGTGTCCGGCACGGACATCCGGCGGCTGAGGTCGGAGGCGGTGATCTCGGCCATCTCGGCGCTGATCCGCTGGACCGGTTCGAGGGTCCGGCCGACCATCCGCCAGGTGCCCCAGCCGAGCAGCCCGAGGAGCACGGTGAACAGGACGGCCAGCGAGATCTCCAGGGTGTGGCCGCCGAGCAGTGGGGGTGCGGCGGCCTGCGCGTAGACCATGACGTCGCCGTAGGAGGATTTACTGTGCCAGAGCCCCACGGTGAGGAAGCAGGTCCTGTCCTTCTGGGAGAAGGCGACGCAGGACATTTTGTCCACTCGCAGGTCTCCGCCGACGGGGCGCGCCCGGGAGATCGCGGGCTTTCCCTTCAACGCCGGGCTGGCGGCGAGGACCCGGCCGTCCTCCCCGACGACCTGGAGACGGCTGACGTAGTTCGACGGCATGATGACGCCGCCCGGCACGTGCCCTTTGTCGGCGCTCAGAGCCGCCTTCCTGGCCGCCTCGACCACGGAGTTGTTGATGTCGGTCCTCAGCTTGGCTCGCACACCCAGCGAGGTCGCGACCGCGCCCGTTCCCAGCACGAGCGCGAATATCATGAGCGCGGTGAGCGTCACCCGTGCCCGAACCGAATGTGGAAGTCGCGATACCACCTTTACCCCCGAAAGATGCCATTCGCACATTTATAGGCGACGGTCATCCATTGGTGAGTAAAGGTGAGTCAAGTGCTCTTGACCTTCAGTTCGTTCAGCCGGAAAGGGCAACCGCCCCGAGCTCGCCGCGGGAGGCGACGCCGAGCTTGGGATAGGCCTTGTAGAGGTGGTAGCCGACCGTGCGAGGGCTGAGGAAGAGCTGGGCCGCGATGTCCCGGTTCGACAGGCCCTGTGCCGCCAGCCGTACGATCTGCAGCTCCTGCGGGGTGAGTCTGGCCAGCACGCCGGGCGCGGGCGCGGCGGGCGCGGCGGAGCCGGTGGCGCTCAGCTCGGCACGCGCCCGGCCGGCCCACGGCGTGGCGCCCAGACGCTCGAAGGTCTCCAGCGCGGCGCGCAGACGGATGCGGGAATCGGCCTTTCTTCTCATACGGCGGAGCCATTCGCCGTAGAGCAGTTCGGTTCTGGCCTGTTCGAAAGGGCGTCCTTCGAGTTTCAACGCCGCGGTGAAATGCTCCTCGGAGTCTTCGAGCAGGGCCCGGCAGCGGAGCACCAGGGCCTCGGTCCACGGCTGGCGCGTGTAGTCGGCCCATTCCCGGTAGACGGCGAAGGCCCCGGCCGCGCGCTCGGGAGCGCCGAACCGTACCGCCGCCTCCACCAGGTCGGGCACGCACCGCGTATCGGCCACGTGATGCCCGCCTGCCATGGGCGCCAGCCGGGAGAGCGCGGCCTCCACCCGGCCATGACCGAGGTCGAGCGTGCCCCGCGCCCACAGGACCCACCGAGTCCCCGCCACACCGCTCGCGAGCGCCTCGTCCGCGTGCCTGACGCAGCGCTCGTCATCACCGTCGATCGCGGCGAGATAGGCCAGGAAACTGTTCATCTGACTGACCCACTGCCCCTGCCCGGTGTCGCGCGCGATGCGCAGGCTCTCGGTGGCGGTGGTCAGCGCGTCCCGGTGCCGTCCCTGGAAGAGCTCGGTCTCGGCGAGGAAGAAGAGCAGCGTCGGCAGCACCCCGATGCTTCCCAGGGCGCGGCTCTCGGCGATCAGGGACGTCGCGGTCTCGTGGACCTCCTCGTCCTGCCCGGCGGCCAGCCCGAACCCGCAGACCTGGACCAGCTCGCGCGGGCCGGCCCCCAGGCGCCGGGCCTGCGCGACCACGTCGTTCAGCGACGGCCGCGCGCTCCGGGACAGGATCGCCGTGATGAACCCGATGACCGGCGCCGCCGGGTCCCCCTCGGGAAGGGACAGGGCGTCCAGCCGGGCCGCGGTGCGGTCGATTTCGGGCCTGCCGAGGTACCAGGCGGCGTGCAGCGCCTGGATCAGCATCCGCGCGGCCCGCGTGCCGTCCGCCGTCGCGGCGCCGTCCAGCAACGCCTCGTGCGCGGTGTGCGGCGACCCGCGCAGGAAGTCGGACGTCGCCCGGACCTGTGTGAGCCGGGCCCGGAGAGCCGGGTTCCCCACCTGCTCCACGGCATCCGGGGCGGGTGTGACGAGTTGTCGTTCCCCTTGTTCGGCCAGCGTTCCCGCCCTGTCCAGCTCCCCCGCCCAGATCGCCGTCTCGGCCGCCAGGGTGAGCCGCCTCGCCCGGGACTCCGGCCGCGCGCTGAGCCGGGCCGCCCGCTCGTAGGCGGTGGCCGCGGCGGCGTAACCGTGGCGATCGCTGGCCCGTACGCCGGTGCGCTCCAGCTCGGTGGCGACCTCCTCGTCGGGTCCCGTCGCCGCCATGGCCCGGTGCCAGGCGCGCCGGTCGTCGTCGTCGGGGCGGTCGAGCACCTGGGCCAGGGCCTTGTGTACGGCCAGCCGCAGGCTGGGCGGGATTCCCTGATAGACGGCGGCCCTGACCAGGGGATGCCGGAAGGTCAAGGTTCCCGCGTCGACCAGGACCAGTCCCGCGCTCTCCGCCGGGTGCAGGTCCTCAAGGAAGTCTCCGAACCCGGCCGCGGCCCGTAACACCACGTCCAGGTCACCGGTGTCCTCGGCCGCGGCCACCGCCAGCAGCCCCTGCGTCGCCTCGGGAAGCGCCCTGACCTGGCCGAGGAAGGCTTCCTGAACCCGGCTGGTGAGCGGCAGCGCCGTACCGTCCGACGGCGCCGCGGCGGGCAGTTCGATCAGCGCGAGCGGGTTGCCCCGCGCCTCGGCCAGCACGCGGTAACGGACGACGGGGTTGATGGCGGCGCCGGTGGGAGCGGAGGTGGGGTCGGCGCCGGTGCCGGCGGCGGCGTCCAGCAACGCCGCCGCGGAGGTGGCGTCCAGCCCCTTCACCGGCAGCTCCTCCACTCCCGGCGCGGTGAACGGCTCGCGCGCGGCGAAGATCAGTGCGATCCCCTCGGCGTCCAGCCGCCGCGCGGCGAACAGCAGCGAGTCGATCGAGGCGCGGTCCAGCCACTGGGCGTCGTCCACCAGCACCAGCAGCGGGCCGTCCTCGGCCAGTTCCGACAGCAGGGAGAGCACCGCCAGGCCGACCAGCAAGCGGTCGCCCGCCTCCATGGAGGCGAGTCCGAAGGCGGCGCGCAGCGCCCGTTCCTGATGCTCGGGCAGCGCTCCCACCTGGTCGAGCACCGGCCGCAGCAGCAGGTGCAGCCCGGCGAACGGGAGCTCCGCCTCCGACTCCACCCCGGTGCCACGGATCACCCGCAGGTCCCCGGCGGCGGTGGCCGCGTAGTTCAGCAGCGCGGTCTTGCCGATCCCCGGCTCGCCCCGGACGAGCAGGGCGCCACTGTGGCCCGCACGGGAGTCCGACAGCAGCCGATCGATGACGGCCTGCTCGGCGCCTCTCCCGTACAACATGTCCTGCACCCTACTTAATGGGCTTTGCACTAACACATGTGCCTTACGGGGATCCAGGAGTCTCCTGGTGAACGGCCGGGGAACCGTTCAGGCGCCGGCGCACGAGTCATGGGTGGCGTCGAAGCCTTGCAGGCTGTCGGTGTCGTTGCGGGGAAGCGCCTTGAGGCCCTTCCAGTCGTCGCCGATCGTCAGGACGAGCCTCGCCGTGGTCGCCTGGGCGGCGAGCAGGCCCTTGGACGCGAGCAGGTCGCGAGTGAGGGTGGGCGCGTTGGTCGCGCCGTTCGGCGAGTACGCGATCGTGGTCGTCGGGTACGGCTTGCGCTTCGCGTCACCGATCTTGGCGATGTGGTATCCCCGCTCCTCCAACTGGGCGGCCACCTGTGTGGCCAGGCCCGACCGGTTGGTCCCGTTGCGTACCTCGACCTGGATCTTCGATCGGGCCACCTTGGACTCCCCGCCCTTGACCCCTGACCCGGTGATCGCCTGGTCCGTCGCGACGATGCGGAACAGCTGCTTGCTCTGCGGCTGGACCCACTCCACCCGGCCGGGGTGGACGACGGAGTACCGCCAGGGGGTGGTGATGAAGTGGATCTGCCCGGCGGCCAGCCCCTGGGCGCTTGAGGCGAGGTCCTTCATGACGCCCGGGGTGAGCTCGGGGTCGGTGGTGACCGACTTCGTGGCCGCGTCGAGGAATCCGAGGAGCTTGGCGGGATCGGTGAGCGTCTCGCCGCTCATGACCTTCTTGACCATTGAGGCGATGAACATCTGCTGCCGCTGGATGCGCCCGATGTCGGAGCCGTCGCCCAGGCTGTAGCGGGCCCGGACGTAGCCGAGGGCCTGCTCGCCCATGAGGGTCTGCTTGCCGGCGGGCAGGTGGAGCAGGGCCTTCTTGTCGTTGATCGCCTCGGGTATGCAGACGTCCACGCCGCCGATCGCGTCGACCATGCCCTTGAAGCCGGTGAAGTCGACCTTCACGAAGTGGTCGATGTGGATGCCGGTGAGCGACTCGATGGTCTTCCAGGTGCAGGTGATGCCGCCGGAGTTGAACGACTCGTTGATCATGCCCAGGTGTGCCTGCTGGCCGGCGAGCCCCTGCTGCGCCCGGCAGGCGGGGAGCTGGACCATCGAGTCCCGGGGAAAGCTGATGATCATGGCGTTGTCCCGCTTCGGCGAGATGTGCGCCAGCATGATCGTGTCGGTCCGCTCGCCGGGGACCTCGCCGTACTTGGCGTTCTTGCCGTCGCGCTGGTCGGAGCCGACGACCAGGACGTTCATCGCCTTGGTCGCGACCTTGACGGGGCGGGTCCCGAGGTCCGCCGCCGTGACGTCGATGTGCTTGACGTTCCCGGCCAGCTTGACGTAGACGCCGGCCACCGTACCCGTTATCACGAGCACGACCACGGTCACGAGGGCCACCAGCCACCACAGCCACCTGCGGCGGGCGCGGGGCGGTGTGGGGCCTGAGGGCTTCGGGGGTGCGTCGGTCAACCCGCTGCTCACGTGACTCCTGGGGGACGGGCCAGGGAATGCACCCGTGGCTGAGGGACCGGAATACGGTCCATCGCCAAGTGTACTTATCCTCCATAAGAGTCAGGTAAGAATCTAAGTAAAGCGCTATGACCTGGAATCTTGTAAAAAGGAGGACGACAGACCCTGATGGGCGATTGGTGCTGTTACGATCCGCCGATGATTATCCGAGATGGCAATCTTGGCGACGTTCCTGCCGTCCTGGGAATGTTCGACAGCGCGGTGGCGTGGCTGACCGCCCAAGGCCGTACCCGCCAGTGGGGCAGCCTGCCGCTCTCCGCCAATCCCACCCACGTCGAGCGGGTCACCTCCTGGGCGAGGACGGACGGGATGCGCATCGCCGAGATCGACGGCGAACCCGCCGGATGCATGGTCCTCGGGCCTCCGACGGACGACATCACGCCGGTTCTCGAACCCGAGGTCTACATCAGGGCTCTGGTCATCGATCAGCGGTTTCGCGGTCGCGACGTCGGAGCGGCCCTGCTGGAGCGGGCCTCGGCCGAGGCGGCCGAGCAGGGGATCACCCTGGTCCGGGTCGACTGCTACGCCGGTGACGACGGCCGGCTGGTGACGTACTACGAGAGCCGGGGCTTCACCAGGACCGAGACCTTCAGCGTCGGCGAGTGGCCCGGCCAGATCCTCCAGATGCGCCTGCCCGCCGGAACCTGAGCCGCGTGCCGCCGGAGTCGCACAGGGCTCGCGGACGTGCGAAGGGTGCGGGACCCCCGGGGGGCCCGCACCCTCTTGTCCGGTGAGGTGATCGGAAGGCTCAGCCGGCGGCCTGGAGCGGGTAGACGCGGAGCCAGTCCACCTCCATCCAGGCCTCACCCCCGCTGCCCTGGCCGGGGAACCAGTCCAGTTGCAGGCAGGCCGACATCGGGCTGTGGGTGGCGTTGGGGGAACGGAACCACTCCTGTCCGTCGATGTAGCCGACGACCCCGTTCCGGGTGTTCTCCACGGCGTAGGTGTGCCAGGTGGTCAGGTCCACATCGGCGCGGGCCTGCTCCTGACCCCGGGGGGTGTGGAGGAAGAAGTTGGGGTGTTGCCTGTCCGGGTCGTCGATGAGCTCCAGGAAGTTCACCTCCTCGCTCGTGGAGCTCCGCACGCCGCCGCCGCCGTCCTTCGGCCACAGCAGGGCGACGGGATGGTAGGAACCCGCGCCCGGATACAGGCGGATGCGGGTCTCCCAGCGCCCGTAGGTCTGGGTATGCCGGGTGGCCAGCCCGGCGGTGGTCCCGTCGGGACGGCCGTGCAGGTAGAGCGCTCCGTTTCCCAGATAGAGCTGTTCGGGGGAACGGCGGCCGTTGCCGGCGTGCCCGGCGGAGTCGTAGAAGACCCAGTCGGCTGGATCGAGGTGGCCGTCGAACTCCGCGCACCAGGCCGGCGCGCCCCAGGCACGGGCCTGGGCGGCGCTCGCCTCACCGGTCGCCCGAGGGCAGGCGGCCGCCTGCCCTGCGGCCACCTCCCCTCGGGCCGCGCCGAGGGTGCTCACGGCCAGAGCCGTCACCGTGCCGAGCACGGCCACCCTCATGAGGGATCTGCTGATCAAGACTGTTCTTCCCATGATCTGGCGCAGAGCGCGGAAGGACTGAAGCTCCAGCAACCGACCCTGTTCGTCGCGAGGGGCGAGGGAGCGGACGTGCTCGGTGTCGCGACGCCGGAGACGGGCGGTGCGAAGGCCCATCGAGGCGCCGACGCGGACGCCTGCTTCGAGGCCGGCGAGCTCTCAGGCGAATCGAAGGTACGGCTGCGCCAGGGCGCGAGACTCCAGCAGGTGACGGCGGTCTCGACCTGGCAGAAATCCGCTGAGGATCGTTTCACCGGCGGCATGGGAACGACCGCCTGGGTCGACGGAGCCGAGACCGTGTACGTCATGGGAACACGGGCGGTGTCGGCCTGCTCGTCGAGAACGGTGGGATCGAAGGTGACGGCCGGACGGGACGCCGGCTGCCGGGGCGTGGCGGTGGGTTCGGTGACCGGGGCGGTCCTGGTCTCGGGGGGCTTCGAGGTGGCCGGTCTCGGGTCCGGAGGCCTGACCGTGGCGGTGCGGCTCGGTGCGGGCCTCGGCGTGTCGTCCGGGGGAGCCGAGGTCGGGTCCGGCCGATCCGGCGGTTCGGACGCCTCCGGGGTCGAGCTCGGCGAGGACGGGGCCGTCTCGGGGGCGTCGGGGGCCGCCGTGGGTCCGGTGCTCTCGGCCGGTGCCGTGGGCCTCGGTTCCTCGGACGGGTCCCTGGACGGGCGCTCGGATGGGCCCTCGGCGTCCTCGGACGGTTCCGAGGTGAGCCTGACCCTCACGGGCGGGTTGACCCGTGACCCGTTCGGCGCCTCCAGGTCCCTGGAGTTCCTGGACGGTGCCGTTGTGGGGGCGGCGCGCCTGGGCGGTGCCGCGGCCCTCTCGGGGGGAGGTGCGGTGGTCCTTTCCGGGGAAGGCGCGGGGGCACTCTCGGGGGGAGGCGCGGTGGTCCTTTCCGGGGGAGGCGCCGTGGTTCTCTCGGGCGGCGGTGCGGTGGTCCTTTCCGGGGGAGGCGCCGTGGTTCTCTCGGGCGGCGGTGCGGTGGTCCTTTCCGGGGGAGGCGCGGCGGTTCTCTCGGGGGGAGGCACGACGGCTCTCTCCGGGGGAGGTCTGCGCACCGGTGGCGGGGAGTCCTCGCCACGATCGGGGGCCGGACCGGCGGGGGGAACCCACTGGCCGCCCTCCGTCTCGGGCAGGGTCTCCACGGGTGGGGGATCGGCACTCTGCGACATCGGTGGAACGGCGGTCACGCCGGGATCCGCCATGGCGGCCCATGGCTGGGCGATGATCGCACTGGTCGTCGCAGAGACCGCGGCCAGCAGGAGTCCTGAGACCAGGGTGACCCGCCGGGACGAGCTGCGTGGGGGCATTGATGGCTCTTCCTGGATCTGTCTCTATTGGGTGGGCGCCGGGCCGGAGAGAGGCTTCCAGCCTGCGGCGGTGAACTCGGGGGTGCCCGGGAGGGCGACCTGCGGCACGGTGGCGGACAGGGGGTCGGGGATGTTGACCCAGTCCCCGCGGTTCGCGCCGCGCATGTCGGGGTTCCAGCTCATGAGCAGGCTCATGGCGTACGGGCTGGAGTAGGTCGGGTCGGTGTCCTGGACGCCCTTGGTCGCGGTCACCTGGACCAGGACGGAGACCTGGACCTGGTCCTTCGCGCGGGCCTTCCACTGGATGCCGATCGTCCTCGTCTGCATCGCCGCCCCTTCGGGAAGCGCTCCGTCCTTGGGGAGGCCGAGGATCTCCCGCCAACCGGCGACCGCCTCCTGCGCGCCGCCGCGGGCGGCGTCATGCTGCTCCGGCGGGGCGTACAGGACGGCCGCCTGCTCGGCCTGTTCGAGATCCAGGGTCCAGGCCGCCTCCAGCGCGGCCGCCGCCGCCGAGGCCGCTCCCAGCTCGGTGTGGGGAAAACCGACGGGGTAGCCGGCCTCCCCCTCGTAGCCGGAGGGCGGGGCGAGCAGGACGGTGTCGCCGACGGGTTCGCCGGAGGCGACCACGGCGGGATCGGACCCCGGCCGCATGACCTGCCACGCGCCGGCCGCCAGGAGGATCGCTCCCACGATCGAGACGACCACGATGAGCATCCGCCGTGGACGCGGCGGAGGGCCCAGGTCCCAGTTGAGCGCGGGATCCTCGGGGATCGGCCGCACTAGTGGCCCCGGTCGGGGCGCTGGCCGAAGGTCTGCCCGACGGCCGCCGCCAGGCGCAGGTACGCGCCCCGGGTGGTGGGGCGGAGACGGACCAGATCGACCTCCGCGCCCTCTTTGAGGTGGGGGTCGTAGGGGATGCGGATCACTGCCCGGCAGCGGGAGTGGAAGTGGCGTTCCAGCAGTTCCACGTCCACGTCGGACTTGGGTTCCACGGCGTTGAGCACGACGATGGCGTTCTTGACCAGGTCCGCGTACCCGTGGGCGGTGAGCCAGTCCAGTGTCGCGGCGGCCGAGCTCGCCCCGTCCACCGCGACCAGGCTGACCAGCACGATCTGGTCGGCCAGCTCCAGTGTCGCGCCCATGGCGCCGTGGAGCAGGCCGGTTCCGCAGTCGGTGATGCAGATCGAGTAGTAGCGCTCGATGAGCCCGGCGACCGTGCGGTAGTCCTCGGCGTTGAACGCCTCGCTCACGGCGGGGTCGGTGTCGGAGGCGAGGACCTCCAGCCGGGCGGGCGACTGGGAGGTGAAGGCGCGTGCGTCGGCGTAACGGAGGATGTGCGGGGCCTCGGCGAGCATGGTGCGGATGGTCGCGGCCGTCTCGGACTTGACCTTGATGCCGAGGGTCCCCCGGTCGGGGTTGGCGTCGATCGCGATCACCCTGTCCCCCCGCAGGGAGGCCAGGGTGTTGCCGAGCGAGACGGTCGTCGTGGTCTTGCCGACCCCGCCCTTGAGACTCATGACCGCGATCCGGTGATGCCCGCTCGCGACGGGGGTCTGAGCCTGGGCTATCAACGTGCGACGCTCCTGCTCCGCCGCGGACTCCGCGGGAATGATCTTCCGGCCGGAGAGCAGCCAGACGAGGCGGCGCCACCCGCCTGCCGGTTCGGGCCGGCGGTTGGTGAGCAGGTGCTCGGCGGTGAGCGGAACCGTCTCGTGGAACGGCTCGGCGGGGGCGGCAGGAGGAGCGGGCGCGGCGGGGGCGGGAGGCGAGGTCTGGGCCTGGGTCTGGGGGGACGTCTCCGTCATGGCGAAGGTCCTTTCACAGAGAGCTTTCACGGGAGGCGGGGTGGGGTGGCCAGAGGGTCGTCAACAGGTCCGCCAGCGCACCGTCGTGGTGATCGAGTCGTCGGGTCCGTGGACGGTCAGCGGGGTGGTGACGGAGGCCGGGGTGCCACACCACTGGCGGATCCGGTGAGCACGCAGGGTGATCACCTCCGTGCGGCCTTGTTTCAGCGTGCCGCTGGAGGGGGTCACGGCCAGGCCGGGAGCCGATATCCGCCACGTTAGGGGATCTCCGGACAGGGTGAGGACGATGCTGCCCTGGCCGAACTCGTCCAGCGTCACGACGGGCGGGATCCGCAGGCGCGTGGCGATTCCGTCGGGGTCGGCGGGGGCGTCGGCCGTCCAGGGGTCCTGAGTCTCCTGGGTCGTGGAGGCCTGCAGGGAGCTCGTCGGCTCCTTGGTCTCGATGGAGGGACCAAGGAGGTTCATCCCGGTCAGGGTGCCCGCCGCGCCCGCGACGACGATGATGACGATCTTGATGGTCGTGGTCCTGACCCGGGCTCCCGCCCAGGCGAGCGCCTCCACCAGCCGGACCCCGGGTCCGATCCCGTCCTTCTCCGGCTGATCGTCGAATTCGGCGTGAAACCGCAGCCTCGGCACTTGCGCGTCGTCGCGCATCTCGACGGCGGCCTGTCCGGGGAGGATGACGGGCCCCGAGACGCCGGGCGGGCCGCCTGCCCCGGAGCCGGTGGGCTGCGCGGGGGCGGCGGCCTGTCGAGGGATCATGGTGGTGACCTCCTCGCTCTGGGCGAGGACCTCACGTGCCCATGCCTGCGTGAGCAGGGCGTCGTAGAGCGGGGTGTCGTGCCCGGGAACGGGCGGCGCGGACGGCGGCCGGACCGGACGAGTCCGCGGGGGTGGGGGCAGGGGCGGTAGGTCGGGCAGGCTCGAAGGGGTCGCCGCGGGCTCGCCTCCCACCGGTTTCGCGGACAGTCCCGGAGCCGCCGGGGGGTAGGGCGTCATGCGGAGCCTGGGCGCGCGTGACGTCTCGGCGGGAGGAGCGGACACCGGTGCGGGCGAGGGGGAGGCGGGCGTCGGGACGGACGGAGCGGGAGCGGGTGAGGCCGCGGCCCGGCGCTGGGAGTCCATGAACAGCTGCCGGACCTCGGGGGCGAGGGGTGACACCGGTGGATGGGAGATCATCTGCGGAACCGTGTAGCGGATGTTGATCGGCCGCGTGCACACGGAGCACTTGATCATGTGAGAGAGAAGGGCCGCGCGTGCGCCTTCGGACTCGGCGCCGGACCGCGTGCTCCGTACGGTGGCGTCCTGTCCTTCGGGGAACACGGCGTCGACCAGGGGAGCGAGTTCCGGGCAGGCGCGACGCCCGTGGGCGAGCGCGTCCAGCCCGCTCACGAGCGTCTCGATCAGATCCTGGGTACGGGTGGCGAGCCTGTTGACCTCGTCCATGGGCATCGCCAGGACGTGGACGAGGTCCTGCACGGGCAGCCCGTGGCGGTACATCAACCTGAGCGTCTCGGTGCCCAGCGGGTCGACGAGGGTCCAGACGCGCTCGATCAGCAGGGCGTCGGGCATGCCGGGTCCCGAGCCCGGAACGTACCGCTCCCGGTATCCGGGCGCGGTACGGCAGTCACGTCGCAGTACGGCCAGCAGCCGCCCCCGGACCGTGACGTCCTCGGGGGCGGCCTCCGCCCGGCAGGCCGTCAGCGCGGACATGACCGCGGCCGGTGCCCTGCCGGATTCGAGATGGTAGGCGGCGTAGTCCATCAGGTGCGCGCCGTGCTCGCTCACCCAGGCCGCCCCCTGGCCGGCGCCGGGCGTTTCGCGCCCGGCTCCGGTGGGTGTGCTCATGGGCCGGTGTACTCGTCCGGGTCCGGCTCGATCTGGCCGGGGCCGGGCCGGACGGAATCGACCCGGCCGGGCTGACCGGATCGACGAGGCTGGTCGAACCGGTCGTACCGGCTGGAGTCAGGCTGGTCGACCCGGCCGGGCTGGTCGGGCTGGTTGGGCTGGACGGTGTCGGGCCGGTCGATCTGGCCGGGGTCGATCCGGCGGGGGGTGGACTGGCCGGTCTGGCCGGTGTCGGGCTCGACGGTGTCGGGCCGGCCGGCGTCGGGCTCGACGGTGTCGGGCCGGGCGGGGTCGGGCTGGATGGAGGGCCGGCCGATCGGGGCGGAGGGCGCGGGTGCGGGGTTGGTCAGCACGAGTTCCAGGTTCCGCTTGAGCAGTCCGGTGACCTTGGTCCAGTTACTGACCTCCCCGGGCTCCGGCTCCGCGTAGAGCCAGCGGATGAAGGCGGGCCACAGGCACGAGTCACGGGGGACAGTCGGGCTGACGGCCGTGCCCTGCTCGTTCTGGACCGCGCCCGACGCGCTCGGGGACGTGCCCAGCGCCTGCAGCTCCTCCAGGGAGTAGTCACGGCACGGGGGAGTGCCGGGCGGGGCGATGTTGAGGTCCCATACGCCGTTCTCGTCGGTGTACCGCATGCCCCTGTCCAGTCCCAGGGCTTCCCGAGCCTGCCGGAGAAGCTCCGGATCCCGGAAGACGGGGAGCTGGGCCTCGCCCTCGGGGATGGGCTGGGGGGCGGGCGCGGTTCCGTCGGGAGCCTGGGGCGGGTTGCCGGGATCGGCGGACGGGGGCTTCGCGCGCTCCGCCGGCCCGGTCGGGGCAAGGGTCGGATCCGGCCGGGAGGACGTGTCCGAGGGCCGGGGAAGTACCGGAGGCAGGGCGGGCCTCAGCTGGCCGGAGGGCCGGGTCGGCTTGGCCGTCCCCGAGGGTCGCGGAGGCACCGTGGGCTTCCTCGCCCCCGAACCCGGAGGCACGACCGGATCGCCGGAACGCTGGGGCGGCGTGGTCCTGTTCCTCTCGGAGGGGGTGGTCGGCCTGAGGCCGTCGGACGGCAGGGCCGGCTTCAGGGCCGGAGGTTGGGCGGTGCGCGCGTTGCGCGAGGGTCTCGTCTCGGGGGGCGTCGGCAGGGGGTCCAGCGTGACGTACGCCGGCGCGTCGGGGACGCGCCTGACCACGCTGCCGTTCTCGGAGACGTTTCCGGTGATCTTCTGCGTCGGCGTCGGAGCCGGAGGGGCCTTCGGAGGGGCTTTCGGGGCGGCCGCCGGAGGTCTCGCCGGCGCCTTGGGGGCGGGGGCGGGGGCGGCGGCGGGAGGCCGCACCGGCGTCTTGGGCGCGGTGGTCTTCGGCGTCGCCGGCTTCGGTGCCGAAGACGTCTTGGGCGGCGGTTGGGTCGGGGTGCTCTTGGGGTTTCCCGGCCGCTGCAGGGTCTCCACGGCGGCGGCGGCGACGGCCAGGACGGGAAGGGCGGCGCAGCCGCTCCCTCCGGCCCCGACCGCGCGTCCGTCGACGGTCGCGGTCAGGCAGACCCGCTGCTCGTCGGACTCCTTGGTGATCGTGCTGCCCGCGTCCGCGCCGGAGAGCGGGACGGGCTGGTCACCGCCGGCCGCGGCCTGGGACGTCCATGCCCCCGCACGGTCGTCCAGGTGATACGTGCCCGCGGCCAGGCGTATCACCTGATCTTCGATGGGATTGGAACGAATGGCGATGACGGTTCCCAACCCGGCACCGGCGCCGAAGACGCCGATCGCGACACTCGCAGTGATCACCGTCGCGCGCGAGGGCTTACGAGAGGGTGTCATGAAGGTTCCTTTTCTTTCCGATGGACGTCAGTCGCCGTGGCTCTCCAGAACATCGCTCCACTCGCCCAGTACGCGGGCGGGATCAGTGGAACCGGCGGGGGGGACATAGGTGACGTACATGCGTCCGTATGTGGCGCTCACCGAGTGAGCGAAGGATTTGTTCTCGGTCCGGACGGCGGCCGAACCCTTCAGAGTGACCTGGGCGCCTTCCTTCTGAGCCTTACGTATTTCGGTGGAGCGGGCGCCGTACCAGACCAGGGCGCCCCCGTCGCCGGTCCTCATCGCACGGACCGGCCCTTCGAGGCGGTAGTCCAGGGTGAGCGTCCAGTCGGCCTCCTGTAGTTGGGCGCGCTCCTGCTGCCAGAACAGCACCGCCTCGCTGGTCCACGGTCCGTCGGCGAACCGCGGGTCGGCCTCGGCCCTCTCCAGGCTCGCCAGATGGGCGCGTGCGATCTGCTGCGGCGTCGCGCTCAGCCCGGAGGCGTCCCCGGGCAGGCTCGTGGCATAGCCTTCGGAGTCAGTCGCGATCTTGGGAAACCGTCCGGGGGTGGATCGCGCGTCGGCGGCGGAGGCCACCAGCCGCCACCCGCCGGGGGCGGAGCTCATGACGTCGATGACCCGGGCGACCCCCGGTTCGTACGAGATCGCCACGAACCAGTCGGCGCCGCCCTCGACCCGGCGGGGGATCCACACCTTCGGGTTGGGCCAGATCCCCGACGCCAACGAGGTCCCCTGCATTTCGGCGGTCTTGAAACCGGCCCGTGTCATCTCCAGCGCGAGCCCGTGCTCCAGTTTCCCCATGGCGTCCCGGTCCTTCCTGGCCTGAGCCGCCGACAGCCCCCGCTGGTAACGGCCGTGAATGCCGTACGCCTCTTTGGGAGTGAGCTGCGGTGGGCCGGTCCGAGCCGGCGGCTCGGCGGACGGCGGCGGGACCGCGACCTTGGTCTCCGGTTTCTCCGCGCGGGAGGGCTTGGGGCTGGGCGAGGGCTTCGGTGTGCCGCTCCTGGTCGGCTTCGACGACTTCGAGGGGGAGGGGGTCGGCGTCGACGACGGAGGTACGGGCTTGTCCCAGTCCGTCGCGGGAGGCTTGATCGGATTCGCGGCCAGGGAAGGCTCGGAGGGGATTCTCACCGCGAGCCAGAACGCCGCTCCAGCGATGATCGCTAAAATCGCTCCGAACAGAATGACCTTCCGCCAATCGAATGCCGCGAGGAGACGCTCGGGGTGCCACTCGGATACGTGTTCGGAGTCCTGTCTTGCGGAAGCATCGCCACGGCCAGAGGATCCAGCCTGCCCATCTGGGAAATCTGATGCACGCCATGACATAGGTCCAAATATTAGACTGACCGTGATCTATTGGGAAGGTAAAGGGGAAGAGTAATTAGCATTTATGGCTATTGGATATAAATAAGGCTTAAATGCAGATACGGCATGTCCGAAATCTGTGGCGTCGTGACCTGCTACTGCGTCGCCTGTGGACCGTATCAGGTCCTCTCTAGAGATTTGATCTCATCCGATGGTTTCGGATGCTCTCCGGCGTTTCTTGTTGATCTAGCATTTCCCTTGAGCAAGGCTGTCGTTCGCCTCGTGTTGGGCTTTCCGCCTCCTCGACGAGCACTGGAGTGAGGGATGTCATGAAACGGCTTTCATGGATGGGATTGCCGCAAGTGCTCATAGCGAGTTGATATGAACTCATTTCATGTGTTTGACCGTTCGGTCCGATGCGCCGGTCGAGGAGAATGGACTCTCGTCTTTCCCGGCCGGTCGTGGCGGCCCTCGGATGAGTTCGGCGGACCCCTCGGCCGAGACCGCGGAAAACAAAAAGCGATCATCGAGAGGCGCCCCCGCGGAGCCTCTCGATGACCGGGAACGGGTGGTTGTCAGACCGCGGCGGGCTCATCCTGGACACGGCCCTCGTCGTCGAGGATCACCTCGGGGATCACCTTGGGGACACCCCGCAGGGCGAACAGCACGACCCCGGCGAGAACGGCGAGCAGGATCGCGCCGGTCACCATGGTCATCTGCATGCTGTCGAGGAACGTCTGCCTGGCGCTCGCGGCGACGGCCTCCCCAAGCCTGCCCGGAAGGGTGGCGGCGATCTCCAGCGCCCCGCCGAGTGATTCCCTGATCTGGGCCGCCGCCTCGGCGGGCACGCCCGCCGGGAGCTCCAGGTTGTTGCGGTAGGTGCTGTTCAGAACGGTTCCGAGTACGGCGATGCCCAGTGCGCCCCCGATCTCGAACCCGGTCTCCGAGATCGCGGACGCCGCGCCCGCCTGCTCCTTGGGGACCGACGCGAGGATGGTGTCGTTGGTGACGGCGAAGGTGAATCCCATGCCCACGCCGGCGACGACCATGGCGAGCACCATGTACGCGTAGCCGCTGTCCATTTCGATCCTGCTGTACAGCAGATAGCCGATCGCACACAGCAGCAGGCCCAGGCTGACGACGCGCGCCCGGCCGATGGCGCCGACCAGCGGAGCCGCCAGGCCCCCGCCGACCGCCGCGCTCACACCGCCGGGCAGGCTCGCGAGTCCCGAGATGAGAGGCGACCAGCCCAGGACGAGCTGGAAGTACTGCGCGAAGGCGAGCGACGACGCGAGCATCGAGAAGACACACATGAGGTTCGCCCCGACCGCCCCGGAGAAGGCGCGGTGACGGAAGAGCCGGACGTCGATGAGGGGCGCGGCCAGCCGGGTCTGCCGCCGGGTGAAGAGGGTGAGCGTGACGAGGGCGAGCGCCGCGGCCACCCAGAAGCCGCTCTGGGCGAGGCCGTCGTGGGCGCCGGTCTTCAACGCGTAGACGGCGGAGACGATCCCGACGATCGAGAGCGGCACGCTCACCAGGTCGAGCCGTCCGGGCCGGGGGTTGCGCGACTCGGGGAGCACAAGAAGGCCGACGATGATGATCAGCACGGCGATCGGCACGTTGAGGAGGAAGACGGAGCCCCACCAGAAGTGGTTGAGGAGCGCCCCGCCGATGACGGGCCCGAGGGCGAAACCCATCGCGGAGATGCTGCTCCAGATGCCGACCGCGGTGGCACGCTCCCTCGGGTTGGTGAAGACGTTGCGGATCATCGACAAGGTGGACGGCATGATGGTGGCGCCCGCGACCCCGAGCAGAACTCGCGCCGCGATGAGCCACTCCGGAGTCGGCGCGTAGGCCGTCAGGACGGAGGCGACCGCGAAGGCGGCCATTCCGATGAGCAGAAGCCGCTTCCGGCCGATCCGGTCGCCGACGTTTCCCATGGTGATCAAGAGCCCTGCCAGCGCGAATCCGTACACATCGACGATCCACAGGAACTGCGTGGCCGACGGGCGCATGTCCTCGACCAGTTTGGGCGCGGCCAGGTGCAGCACCGTGAGGTCGATGGCGAGCAGCAACACGGCGAGGCAGGCGATCACCAGCGTGCCCCACTTGCGAGGCGCAGAAGAAGTCATGCCCGTAGCTTCGGCAATCGCGTTGACCGAACGCTGATGAGTCACTGACCGGTCGCTGACGGCCCCTCGGCGATGGCGAGCATCTGGTCGGTGCTGAGCGAGGCCATCTGGCCGGAGGTGAGCGCGGAGCCCCGCCCGTAGGCCCGCTCGAAGGCCGGAACGCCGATCCGCGCACGGGCTCGCGTACGGACGCGGTCGACGTCGGGATCCCCCGCCAGGGCGAGGCCGCGCAGGGCCGTACCCACGCCGAGCAGGAACGCGGCCCGCTCCCCGTCGTCCTCCAGCAGGGCCACCCCGGCCAGCCCCTCCATCGCGAGGGCAGTGATCGGCAGGTTCCGCGGACCGGCGCCGGGAGCGAGGGCCAGGCGGTGCCAGTACAGGGCCGTCCCGGTGTCCTGCCTCGCCTCGGCGAGCCTGCCCAGCGCGACGTGGATCCGCTGCCGCACGTTGCTGCCGTTGTACCATTCCGGCCTGCAGCAGGCCAGCGCCGCCTCGTACTGGCGTTGCGCGTCGTCCAGGTCGCCGAGGAGCCGTGCGATCTCGCCGAGCCCGAGCCGGGCGCTCGCCAGGATCTCCGGATTGCCCACCCGGCGCGCGAGTCCGGCGGCGCGCTCGTAGTCGGCGCGGGCTCCGTCCACATCGCCCGCGCGCACGTTCGTGTCGGCGCGCACGCGCAGCAACTCCGCGATGTCGGCTGTGGCGTCGAGCTCCTCGGCCAGGCCGAGAGCCTCACTCATCAGCGCGTTCGACTCGTCCATGCTCCCGTGCCAGCCGGCGAGTTCGGCCAGCGCGGAGAGCGTCATCATGATTCCCCAGCGATCTCCGATGGACCGGAAACCTCCGAGAGCGCGATCGAACATCCAGGGAGCCTCCGCCGGCCGCCCGTTCCACAGCTGCTGGTGGCCCTCTCCGAAGTCCATGAGCGCCCGCATCCACGGATCCACCCCGATCCGCTCCATCCGGTACAGCATCGCCGAGTAGTCGTCATCGCTCGGGGGGCCGGTGATCAGCGCGGAGATCACGTTGATGACCGGTTGCCTCGGCAGCTCGTCCAGGGCCATCACGATCGAGTAGGCGGCTTCCATGTGGTGCCGGATCTCGGGATCGTGACCGCCGGTCGACGCGACGAGCAGCACGCAGAGGGCGTACTCCTGGGACAGGCCGTCGGGAACCCCGGAACCGAGCCGGTCGAGGAGCTCACCGGCCAGCGTCGCTCCCTCGGTCCGCAGCCCGCGCAGCCACCAGTATCCGGCCAGGGCCGACATGAGCCGCAGCGCGAACGCCGGGTCGGACTCGATCGCCCGGTGCAGCGCGGCGTGCAGGTTGTCGTGCTCGCGGTCCAGCACCCGGAGCCATTCGAGCTGCCGCGCGGCGCGCAGATGCGGGTCGGCGGTCTCGGCCAGATCGAGGAAGTATTCCCCGTGCGCTCTGCGCAGAGCCTCCTCCTCGCCGGCCTCGGCGAGTCGCTCCGCGCAGAAGGCACGAATCGTGTCCAGCATCCGGTAGCGGTCGTCCGCCACCTCGACCAGCGACTTGTCCACGAGGCCGCTCAGCACGTCGACCACGTCGGACAGCCCGCTCACCCGCTCGGCCGCCTCCAGATCGGCGCCGCCCGCGAAGACCGTCAGCCGCCTGGCCAGCGTCCGCTCGTCCTCGTCGAGGAGGTCCCAGCTCCACTCGACCACCGCGCGCAGAGTCTGGTGGCGGGGCTGTGCCGTACGGCTGCCGCGGGACAGCAGACGGAACCGGTCGTCCAGCCGGGTGGCGATCTCCGAGGCCGGCAGCGACCGCAGCCTCGCCGCGGCCAGCTCGATCGCCAGCGGCAGGCCGTCCAGCGTCCGGCAGATGTGCAGGACGGCGTCGACGTCGGCGCCCAGGTCGAAGCCGGGTCGTACGGCTGACGCCCGGTCCGCGAACAACCGCACCGCGGGAAAGGCGAGCGCCTCCGCGGAGGAGGCGTCCGCCGGAGGAAGACCCAAGGGCGGGATCGGGCACAGCACCTCACCGGTGATGCCGAGCGCCTCACGGCTGGTGGCCAGGATGCGCAGCGTCGGGCAGCTGCTCAGCAGCCGGGCGGCCAGCCCGGCCGTGGCGCCGACGACGTGCTCGCAGTTGTCCAGAATCAGAAGCATCCGCCGGTCAGCGAGTATCGAGGTCAGCCGCATGAGAGGATCGTGCGCCGGCCTGTTCGATCCGGGCAGCGTCCCACTCTCCCGCAGCCCGAGCGCGCCGAGTACGGCCTGCGGCACGTCCGCGCCGTCGGCCAGCGGCGCCAGCTCGACGAAGCAGACCTCCCCGTCGTCGCCCCGCTCTCGCCCCGCCGTCTCGACGGCCAGCCGGGTCTTGCCGGTGCCGCCGGGCCCGGTGAGCGTGACCAGGCGGGCCCCGGCGAGCAGTTCGCCGATCCGCGCCAGCTCGCCGGAACGGCCTATCAGGGTGGTGAGCTGGGCGGGGATGCCGTGCCGGACGTCCTGCGACGCGTCGGGCGGGGACGCGGCCGGGGAGGGCGCGCGCGTCGCCGGAGGGAGATCGGCCCGGAGCACGGACAGGTGGGTCGCCGCCAGCTCGGGCGACGGATCGGCGCCGAGCTCGTCGGCCAGCCGTCTGCGGGCGTCCTCGTAGGTGGCGAGCGCGTCGGCCTGCCGCCCGCACGCGTACAGCGCCCGCATGAGCTGGCCGCGCAGCCGCTCGCGCAGCGGGTGGGCCGCGACCAGCTCCTGGAGCCCCGCGACGGTCTCACGATGCCGGCCCAGAGCGAGCCGCGCCTCCACCTGGTCCTCGGTGGCGGCGATGCGCAGCTCCTCCAGGCGGGCCGCCTGCGCGGCGGCGAACGGTGCCTCCAGGACGTCGGCCAGCGCGGGCCCCCGCCAGAGGTCCAGGGCCTCGCGCAGCGTCTCCTCCGCCCGGAGGGGGTCGCCGGCGTCGAGGGCGCCGCGGCCCTCCGCCGCGAGCCGCTCGAACCGGTGCGCGTCCACGCTCTCCGGGGCGACGGCCAGCAGGTAGCCCGCGGGATGCCGTACGACGACGTCACCGTCGCCGGCGAGGAGATGGCGGAGCCGGGAGACCTGAGCCTGCAGGGCGTTGACGGCGCCGGCCGGCGGGGCCGTGCCGTACAGGCCGTCGATCAGCCGCTCCGAGGTCACCATCCGCCCGGCGTCGAGCAACAGCAGCCCGAGCAGTGCGCGCAGTCTCGGCCCGCCGATGGCCGCCAGGCGCCCGTCGGACAGCCACACCTCCGTCGACCCCAGGATGCCGAACCGCATGCACCAATTGTCCACCATGATCGCCTTCGGCCCCGTGGACTCCGGGAACGTGCCGGAACGACCGGCCGACGTGATCACCGGGACCGGCTGCCCGGTCACCTCGTGGGACGGTCTCGAAGACGCTCGGACCCTCCGGTGACCTCAGAGCAGCGCGGAGCGCACGGTCAGCACGTCCGGCAGGTGCCGGGCGACGGTGAACCAGCTCTCCCCGTCGTCGCGGGAACCGTAGACCTCACCGTCGCGGGTGCCGAGGAAGACGCCCGCGGACGAGGCGTGCATCGCGTCGCGCAGCACGGAGGTGTGAACCGGTCCCTCGGGCAGCCCGACGCTCAGGGCCTGCCAGGACGTGCCCGCGTCGTCGCTGCGGAAGACCCGGCAGCGGTGGTCGACGGGTGTGCGGTCCTCGTCGGCCTGAAGGGGGAAGACGTACAGGGTGTCGGGCCGGTCGGGGTGCACGGTCAGCGGGAAGCCGAAGTCGGAGGGGAGCGAGTCTCCGATGGAGGTCCAGGAGCCGCCGAAGTCGTCACTGCGATAGACGCCGAAGTGGTGCTGGAGGAAGAGGCGCTCCGGTCTGGACGGATGCGCGTCGACCTTGTGCACGCACTGCCCGAACTCCGGATACTGCGCGCCCTCGGGAAAGAACGGCGCGCGGATCCCCCGGTTGGCGGCCTCCCAGGAGACGCCGCCGTCGGTGCTGCGGTAGAAGCCGCCGCTGGAGACCGCGATCGCCATGACCTTCGCGTCGGTCGGGTGGGGAAGAACGGTGTGCAGGCAGAGACCGCCGCCGCCGGGTTGCCACTGAGCCCGGTGCGGGTGGTTCCACAGCCCCTCCACCAGGGAGAACGTGGAGCCGCCGTCCTCGGAGCGAAACAGCGCCCCCGGCTCCACCCCGGCCCAGACCACGCCCGGCTCGGACGGGGAGGGCCGCAGCTGCCAGACGCGGGCGAGCGCCGTCTCGGTGTGCTCGGGGAAGGCGATCGGCGCCTCTTCGGCCTCCTGCCAGCTCTTGCCGAGGTCGTCCGACCACATCACGGACGGTCCGAAGTGGCCGTATTCGATCCCGGCGAGGATCCGGGGCGCCGGGCCGCGGGTGTCGACCGCGACCGCGTGCACCCCGACGGTGGAGAAGTGGATCGGCTCGACCTCGAACGGGCCGCCGCCGAAGGAGCGGGCCAGGAACAGGCCCTTGCGGGTGCCGATGACAAGGAGTGCGTCGCGCATGACGTTTCCCTTTCGCCGTTCGTCTCATGGTGCCACGCCAGGTGGAGCGTACGGGGAAGGTTCGCGCAACACGTGGAGGTCGCCGCCGGACGCGCCCCGCGAGTCCCGGCCGGGCCGGGGTATGGATCTCCCCGGGACACCTACAGCACGGGGGCCGTCATGACCGTTTACACACTCTCGATCGTCGAGGGCGACATCGACCACGTCCTCTCCGGCAAGGACCTCTTCTCGCCCGCCTCTCCGATCGCCTTCAGCCAACTGGATCCCTCCACCCTGGTGTGGCTGACGGAGCACGGCTACGAGGACCCGGGGAGGAGGGTCGTGGTCACCCCGGTGGGCCGTGACCCGGAGGGGGTCCAGGTGATCGCCTCCCGCGACGTGGCTCTCTGAGCGCCACCTGTCGCCGAAGTATGACGATATATATAGAACTGTCTTGTTCGGTTTTCAGACAGCGTGCCGTCGTCCCGCGGGTCGCAGGGACCTCGGAGAGGAACAGCGATGCCCAGGTGTGACGGACGGATCGCCCATCTGCGCGCGGCGGGCACGAGCCTCGCCGTGGACCTGACCAGGCGGGTGCCCACCGTGCTGCACTGGGGAAAGGACCTCGGAGAGCTGTCCGAGGCGGGGCTCGCCGCGCTGGCCCTGACCGGCGAGCCCGCGGTGCTGAACAACGCCGTCGACGTGCCCCGGACGTTCTCGATCTGGCCGACGGAGGCCGAGGGCTGGTCGGGCACCCCGGCGCACCAGGGCCACCGGGACGGCTCCGCGTCGACGCCCCGTCCACGCCTGGCGCGCGCCGAGCGGCACGATCGGCCGGACGGCGGCGCCGAACTCGTGGTCCACCTTGAGGACGACGTCTCCGACCTGGACATCGTGATCTCCTACCGGCTCGACGCCTCGGGCGTCCTCGCGGTCCAGACCACCATGACCCTGCGCGCGGAACCGGGGAACACGGGCGCGGCGCCGTACGACGTGGCCGACGTGTCGACGTTCCTGCCGCTGCCGAGGCGCGCCGCCGAGGTGCTGGACTTCACCGGGAAGTGGTGCCGCGAACGGGCGCCGCAGCGGAGCCAGCTCGGTTTCGGAGGACATGTCCGCGAGGTCCGCCGCGGTAAGCCCGGACAGGACTCCCCGTACCTGCTCACCGTCGGGGTCCCGGGTTTCGGGTTCCGGTCGGGTGAGGTCTGGGGCCTGCACGTGGGCTGGAGCGGGAACCAGCGCTACCTCGTCGAGCAGTCGCCCGAGGGAGCGGGCGCGCACGCCTCGGTGCTGGGCGGCGGCGAGCTGCTGAAACCGGGAGAGATCCGGCTCGCTCCCGGGACGTCGTACCAGACGCCCACCTGCTACTTCGCCTGGTCCGACGAGGGGCTGGACGGTCTCGCCGACCGTTTCCACACCCTGCTGCGGGCACGGGAGGCGCACCCGTCGGCGCCGAGGCCGCTGGTCCTCAACACCTGGGAGGCGGTGTACTTCGACCACGATCTGACCCGGCTGCGGGAACTGGCCGACCTCGCCGCGAAGGTGGGTGCGGAACGCGTCGTGCTGGACGACGGCTGGTTCCGCGGACGACGCGACGACACGGCCGGGCTCGGCGACTGGAGCGTGGACGAGACGGTCTGGCCGGACGGACTCTCCCCCCTGGCCGACCACGTCCATCGGCTCGGCATGCAGTTCGGGCTGTGGTTCGAGCCGGAGATGGTGAACCTGGACTCCGACCTGGCGCGAGAGCATCCGGAGTGGATCCTCGGCCCCTCGTCCGGGCTCGGCCCCTCGGCGAGAAACCAGTACGTGGTGAACCTCGCCGACGAGCGGGCCTGGAACCACCTGCTGGAGTCGATCGACGGGCTCGTCTCCCGATACTCGATCGACTACCTCAAGTGGGACCACAACCGGGACCTGCACGAGGCCGTCGGCCGTGGGCCCGGCGGGCTGGACCGGCCCGGCGTCCACGCCCAGACGGTCGCGCTGTACCGCCTCATCGACGCACTCAAGGAACGTCACCCGAACCTGGAGATCGAATCCTGCGCGAGCGGCGGGGGGCGCGTCGACCTGGGCATCCTCGACCGGACCGACCGGGTGTGGGCCTCCGACTGCAACGACCCCGTCGAGCGCCAGGCGATCCAGCGCTGGACGGCGCAGCTGATCCCTCCCGAACTCGTCGGGACGCACGTCGGCCCGGAACGGAGTCACACCACGCGGAGGGTCACCGCCGACTCGTTCCGCCTCATCACCGCGCTGTTCGGACACGCCGGCATCGAGCAGGACCTGACGCGGTGCTCGCCCGAGGAGCTCGACCGGCTGACCTCCTGGGCGGCGCTGTACCGGGAGTTCCGTGGCCTGCTGCACAGCGGCCGCGTGGTCCGGGCCGACCTGGACAACGACGCGACCCTCCTGCACGGCGTGGTCTCGGCGGACTCCGCCTCCGGCCTGTTCTGCTGGGCGCGCACGGCCACGTCGGCGGAGGGACAGTCGGGACGCGTGCCGATTCCGGGTCTGGCGACGACCTGCGACTATCAGGTGCGGATCCGGACCGAGGTGGGTGCGCCCGCCACGCGTCAGAGCCGGGACCCCGCCTGGATCACCGAGGCGCTCACCGGCTGGGTGACCCTCCCCGGTGTCGTCCTGGCCACGACCGGAGTGCCGATGCCGACACTCGACCCCGAGCAGGCCATGCTCATCGAGGTGCGAAGGCCGGCCTGACCCGCTTTCCGGAAGGCGTGACGGGCAGAGCCGCCGGTCTTTGGAACGTGCCATGAAGGCATCTCATTGAAACGTACATTAGCCCGTTAAATAGAACACAAGCCATTAAGCATTGCATTGCTCAATGTAGCTTCATTTTTCATGCTGAACTGGATTCATTCAGGTTAACGGTGATCATCGGCATCGGACATTCCACATCGAGTGCCTTAACATGACATTTGACCCTCGCGGGGGATTGTGTGGAGGCGCGCGCGGACACATTCGTGATCCACACCGGTACGAAATCGGCATATGGCTCGGCCGGACCGATCGGCCTCGGCCGACCGGGCACCGGCCCCGGCGATAACTGATTCACTCTCGTCCGGGGAGTGAGCGGTGCCGGCACAGCTCATCCCGCCTGTCTCCGTCGGTGCCTCATTCACCGTAAACCCGGCGACCTTGATCATGCCCCCGTACGGCCGGCGCCGCCGTACGCGGGCGACGAATACGGGACGCCACGAGAAACAGAGGTGACCTCATGAAACTCGACCGATTAAACGGGCCGGTGCTCTCGCTCTTCCGTGTCGTGACGAGTCTCCTTTTCCTGTGCCACGGCATGGCGTCGATGTTCGGTGTTCTCGGCGGTAATCACGGCACCGGTCAGGCCGTCGAATTCGCGGCCTGGCCCGGCTGGTGGGCCGCGCTCATCCAGACGGTCTGCGGCGCGCTCGTACTGGCGGGGTTCTTCACCCGTGCCGGTGCGATCCTCTCGTCCGGCTCGATGGCGTACGCGTACTTCGTGGTGCATCTGCCGCAGGACTTCGTGCCGTTGCGCAACGGCGGCGAGCCGGCGGCGCTGTTCTGCTGGTCGTTCCTGATCATCGCCATCCTGGGCCCAGGCCCGTGGGCGATGGACACCCTGATCAAGCGCCGCCGCGACGGATCCCGGGACCCCGTTCAGGTCCCGGCCCCGGCGCATCTCGAAAGAGCCTGAGCGCGAGCCGCGAAAGCACGTTCCAGGAGTCTCGCGGAGACCGCCGGCCGCGGTGAAGGCCCGATCTCCGGGGCTCACCCCTGGCACGGGCCCTCATCGGATCCGATGAGGGCCTCCGCGGGCAGCCGCCGCACGGTACGAGCCCCGGTCGTGTCATGCGCGGCGGCTCACCGGGCCCTTTGTCCGGCGACGCCCTCGGCCTCCCTCCCTCACCAGGCCCGTGCCGCCTGCTGCGCCCGCTCGGCGACGTCCTCGGCTCCCTCCCTCATCAGCCTGCCCGCCAGTTCGGCCAGGGCGCGTCCCGCGGCGAGCTCGTCGCCGATCTCCGGAACGGGCTGGTCATCCGGGTTGCGCCGGGCATAGGCGACGCTCTCGTACCTCCTGCCGCCGGACCCCACCAGCACGGCCTTGGCGGTGGTGACGTCGTCGTCATCGTCCTCGCTGATGAAGATCCGCACATCCCATTGCTTGGGTTCCATCGCGAACACCTCCCCTTCAAGCCTCCTCCTCCACCGGCGCGGCAGGAAGGGGGTCCGGATCCGGCATGGTGCGCCTTGGAGCCGGCATGGCGTGCCGTGGACCTGGGGCGGCGAGGTTTGGGATCCGGAGTGGCGGGGCTTTGCCGTTCGAGGTCCGCGCGGGTCCGTCCGTCGACGAGAGGACTCTCACGGTGCGCGTGCTCCGCCGCCCGGGAGCGTTGCGCGACCGATCTGTCGCTGCGAGTAGGCTGGCCGGGCGCCGAGGTCGTTGATACGCCGGGCCGTGGTCGCCGGACCTCTCCGGGTGAGCGTGGAGCCAGACGATCCACACCACAGAACAGATCGACCTACACCGGGAAATGGGCGGATGCGATGAGTGCGCGGTTCGAGGAGCTCGACTGGCGTCGGACGCCGATCGGGGAGATCAGCCTGCGCCGCCGGCGGGAGCCCGTTCTCGGCGTCGACGTCTACGAGATCAAGCTCGACGACGACTTTCTCATGTCGAGCCTGTTCACGGCGGCCGAGATCGCGCTCGCACGGCTCGGGCTGGCGGAGCTGACGGGTACGGACCTCGACGTCGTCGTGGGCGGGCTCGGGCTCGGTTACACGGCCCAGGCCGTGCTGGAACATCCGGGGGTGCGCTCTCTCGTGGTGGTGGAGACGCTTGGCGAAGTGATCGAGTGGCATGAGCGGAAGCTGCTACCGGTCGGTGCCCGGTTGACGTCGGATCCTCGATGCCGCCTGGTCCACGGTGACTTCTTCGCACTGGTCAACGCCCCTTCGGGGTTTGACCCCGAAGCTCCGGGCCGACGCTTCGACGCCATTCTGCTGGACATCGACCACACGCCGCGCCACGTGCTGCATCCCAGCCACGCCGCTTTCTACACCCCCGCGGGCCTGCGCCGGCTCGCCGCCCACCTCCGGCCGGACGGCGTTTTCGCCCTTTGGTCGAACGATCCGCCGGACGAGGACTTCCAGACCGTACTGGCCGAGGTCTTCGCGACCTCGGAGGCTCACGTCGTCGGCTTCCACAACCCACTCCAGGGTCGCGAGTCGACCAACACCGTCTACGTGGCGAGCTGAGAAGCGCTGCCGCATGAAGCGCCTGGTCGCAGAGAGGATGAAGGCCGCGCTTCTGAAGGTGGCGAACGTCAGATGCGTTCAGGCCCTTCGGGAGGAAAAAGCAGGGCCTGGCGAGCACGGCGATAGCGCACGTGCATGCTCCTGAGATTGTCGCCGACGACCTCGATCGTTCTTTCCTCACGCATGATCTTGAGCCATCGGCGAACGGACTGATCATTGAGGCCGGTCCGTGCTGACAGCTCGGCGCGTGACAGAGTCTCCTTGCCGAGGGCTTCGAGTAGTTCCGACCTGCGGTCGGCTCGCGGTGACAGCTCTTTGGGCATGGTGTGCCGTGGGGACAACCGATAGATGGCCCAGCGGCGGGTTCCTGTTTGTGCGATCAGTTCACGAGCCACCAGATCTTGGAGTTCGGTGGTGGCCACACGTGAGTCGACGCCCGTCGCGCTGCGGTAAGCGCGATTGTCGAGGATTTCTTCTTCGCGCAACAGCGCAAGGGCGATGCACTGGCTGTCGGTCAGACCTTTCTCACCCAGGGCGGTGATCCAGGCGATTGTTTCCTCGCTCAGCAGCGTGTGGTTGGGAAACGTGACCGCGAAGGAAGAGATCTTGTCGTTGAACTGGGGCGGGCTCATACCGGCCGCGAGCAGGGAGCCGAGCATGGCTCGGATGCCTGATCCCCGGTTCTCACAGACGGTACGGGTCTCGCCTGGCAGCGATACGTCCTCCAGGATCTTGATGAGGGTCGCGTTACGTGCTGAGGAGATGCCTTCTTCGCCGAGGTCGTCCACTGTGACGGGGCCGAACAGGACGCCGGGATTCCGAATGATCAGCCGGTCGGGGTACATCTCGATCTGGACCTGGGTGCCTCGGGCGCCGCTGGAGAGATCGCGGTGGACGAGCGCGTTCACGACTGCTTCGCGTAGAGCGGTCTCAGGGTATTCCCAAACATCCTGCCGACCCGCCCCTTCGATGATCGCTCGGCGTGACATGTTTCGGCGGATGGCCGCCAGCGTGTCACGGACCATCACCGGGATCGAACCTTCCAGGGTCACGTTGTCCAGAAATCTCTCACTGGCCTGAGGGCCGCTCTCGGTCGGGTAATGAACGAAAGTGACCATCAGCTGAGGGAAGTGCTCTTGTGGATAGCTACCCAGTGCCAGCAGTCCACCCAGTGAGACCATGTCCTCGCCATGCTCATCAGGCACGAGGACTTTGGCCCGGCGCAGGGCCGCGATGCGGTTCAGGTCCTTGAAGGCGTACGGTCTGGTGGTTCTCAACCGGGCGATCAGTGCATCAACGCCGATCGCGTCAAGCTGATCTAGGCCGATACCGCGGACAGGCTGCTCATCCTCACGCGGCCGGCCGCGAGCTCCCCATCGAGCATTCGGTCTCCCCAGACGGCCAACCATGCTAACTAGCATGGTAGTTAGCATGGTTGCTGGTGGGGGTGATTTCGCTGCGCTTGGTCAACGGCCTCCGCCTCATGAACGAACAGCACACGGTAGTGCAGCGGCAGCAGGAGGTCACTTCCTACTGACCCAGCCTCGTCGGCCTCGCTGAACCAAAAAATCCAACAACCCTGCGACGACGGCCGCCAATGCATCGAAGGGTAGGTAAATTGACTAATTCGCCTGAACGGGGGGTGGCGACATGATCCGGGTGCTGCTGGCGGAGGACATGCACCTCATTCGGGGTGCCCTCGTCGCTCTCCTCGGCCTGGAGCCCGACATGGTGGTGGTCTCCGAGGTCTCCTCGGGTGACGAGGTCATGCCGGAGGCGATCCGGCACGGCCCGGACGTCGCCGTGCTCGACATCAACATGCCCGGAGGCATCGACGGGCTCGCCGCGGCCGCCCTGCTCGCCGAAAGGCTTCCGGATTGCCGGGTGCTGATCCTCACCTCACTCGGCCGCCCCGAGACGTTGCGCAAGGCGTTGTCGGCCGAGGTTCGGGGGTTCATGCTCAAGGATGCTCCGCCCGCCCAGCTGGCCGACGCGATCCGCCGGGTGGCCGCCGGGGAGCGGGTGATCGATCCGCAGCTGGCCGCGGCGGCGATCACAGGCAGGCAGAATCCGCTGAGCCTGCGGGAGGTCGAGGTACTGCGTACGGCCGCCGGTGGCGCCGACCTGTCGGAGATCGCGTCCACGCTCCATCTGACCAAGGGCACCGTGCGAAACTACCTGGGGGCCATCGTCACCAAGCTAGACGCCCGCAACCGCCTCGACGCCGTCCGTATCGCCACAGAGGCCGGCTGGCTGTAGCACCAGCAGCTCGAACCCGCCGCCTGGGACGGGCCCGGCCTCCAGCCGCCCGCCCATGGCCGCCACCCGCCCGGCCAGGTTGGCGATCCCCTGGCCACCGGTTCCGGCTTCCGCCTCCCGGTCACCGGCCCCGCCTTCGGCGACGCCGTCGTCGGTCACCCGGAACGTCACCAGCTCGCCGGCCCAGGCCATCTCGACGTGGCAGTGCCGCGCCCGGCTGTGCCGCAGCACATTGGTGACGGCCTCGCGGAGCACGACGGCCAGCAGCGCGTCGACGGGCTGCGGGACCCGCGGCCAGGGCGCGGTGCCGAGGTGGACGGTCACTCCCGCGGCGGTGAGGATTTCGCGGGCCGAAGCGAGTTCGGTCTCCAGTGACAGGCCGGGATCGTCGTCCCGTGGGATGGCGCGCAGGTCGGCCAGGGCACGGCGGGCGATCTGCGCGATGCCGGCGAGTTCCTGCCCGGCCCGCTCGGGGGCCCGTAGGGCCAGCTCACCCTTGACCACGATGGCGGACAGCCCGTAGCCGAGCAGGTCGTGCACGTCCCGGGAGATCCTGCGCCGCTCCCCGGCGACCGCGATCTCGGCCAGGGCCAGCCGTGCCTCCCGTACCTGGAAGACCAGACCGGTGTGCAGTGCCAGCCCGTAGAACATCGTCGAGATCGCCACGGCGTTGAACGTCCAGTAGAGGTTCTCCCCCGAGGCGACCCCGCGCAGCAGCAGCGTCGCGCAGACTCCCAGGATGATCGCACCGAAGATCGACCACATGGCCCACGCCGCACGCCCGTACCTGAGGACCAGCACGGACCCGGCGGCGAAACCGACCAGCTGGGGATAAGGCTGGTCGGGCGAGAGGAGGGGCAGACAGGCGAGCACCAGTTGCGCCGGCAGCGTCCACGCCGCGTACGGGGGTCGCACACCGGGAGGGCGTGGCAGGGAGTGGTAGAGCTGGAGCCCGATGACCCCGGTGACGGCGAGGAGGGCTCCGGGGAGCAACCAGGCGGGTGGGCGCGCCTCCCACAGATAGATCGCCGAGACGATCAGAAACCCGGTGTGCGCGGCGATCAGAATGGGCAGCGCGAGCCGGGGGGTCAGGTCGCTGCGCGGCAGTTCCACCGGAGGACCCGGTGTCTCCCGGGCCCGGGCGGCGGCCTCGCGCGCCAGCGCCAGGATCTTCTCCGTTCTCGCCTTCGCCGCGAGGCCGATGATGGCCGACAGGCTGGAGCCGAGAACGGAGTCCAGAGCCAGGGAGGCCCGTTCGCGCTCCGCCACCACGGACTCGGTGGCCAGCTCGCCCCGGGCGGCATGCAGTTCGGTCCGCAGATCGCTCAGCCGGGTCACCCCGAACACGATCAGCCCCTGGGACAGTGCGTTGACCATGGCGTTGGCACAGGTGTAGGCGTCTTCGAGGTTGAGCAGCCCGGCGACGGCCACGACCCCGGTGAAGATCACCCAGCGGGCCGGCCCTCGCACGATGAGGAGCACCGACGCGGCCAGCAGCCCGGGTGCCCCCTGACCCGCCCAGGGGAAGAGCATCGCCTGGGCGGCCAGGCTCCACGGCCCGCGCAGCCATCTCAGCCGGGGCGCGCTGTGCACGATCTGCACGGCGAGCATCGCGGCGGCCGGCCCGTTCGGCAACGGGTGCAGTGGATCGAGGGCCACCCCCAGCAGAACCACCAGAATGACCACCACAGCGGAGGATTATAGGGGCTTTTGTCCTAATTCTGCGTTCTACATACTCCGTCGGTGTGCACCGCACTGGTGGTGCGTATTCCCAGGTTGGCACTGTGATCGTCATGAAGGTGAACGTCACGAAGCTCCTCGCGACAGTACTTACCGCCGGTGTGGTGTTCGGGCCGCAGACGCCGGCGGGAGCGGAGTCCGCACCGCGGCTCCGGGACGTCGGGGGACTGGTCGACCAGATCGTGCCCGCGCAGTTGGCCAAGGACCGGATCCCCGGCGCGGCGGTCGTCGTGGTCGCCGGTGGGCGGACCGTGTTCGCCAAGGGGTACGGCCTCGCCGACGTCACGACCAAGACTCCGGTGGACGTCGACCGTACGGGCTTCTTCACCGGGTCGATGAGCAAGCTGTTCACCGCCACGGCCGCACTGCAACTGGTGAGGCAGGGAAAGCTCGACCTGCACGCCGACGTCAACCGTTACCTCACCACATTCAAGATCAAGGACACCTATCCGGGCCGGCCCGTCACCCTCGACCATCTGCTGACGTACACGGCGGGGTTCGACGATGACGTTCTCGGGCTCGCCGAGGCCGACCCCGGGGACGTCACCTCCCTGGGCCGCAGCCTGGCCGACCGGCAGCCGAGCCGGATACACCCGCCAGGCGTCAAGGTCGCCTACAACAACTACGGCGTGGCACTGGCCGGATACCTCGTCGAGATCGCCTCCGGGCAGTCGTTCGCGCAGTACGTCGACCAGAAGATCCTCAAGCCGCTGGGCATGAGCTCCACCACCATGGCGGTGCCCCATCCGGCCGCGACCGACGCGACGCTCGCCCGTGGTTATCGCCCCGGCGGAGACGGCTACACCGCAGAGAAGGGTCAGTACGGTCCGTGGGCCCCCTCCGGGACCGGCCCCGTCACCACCGTCGCTGACATGGGCCGGTTCATGCTCGCCCAGCTGCGGAACGACCCCCTGCTCGGCCCGGACGTCGCCCGCGTGATGCAGGGGCAGCACTACACCCAGGACTCCCGGATGCCCGGTATGGGATACGTGTTCGAGCAGCGCCCCCGCGACGGCCGGCAGCTGGTCTACAAGGACGGGGACGTGCCCGGCTTCCACAGCGTCATGGCACTGCTGCCCGGCGAGGACATCGGGATCTACGTCGCCTACAACGGAGACGGCACCAACCTCGTGGCGAGCTCGGACGGGGTCCGCCTGGTCAACCGGATCGTCGACCGCTATCTCCCCGCCGCACCGGCCCGTCCGCAGGGCGTCAAGGGCGACGTCTCCCGGTTCGCCGGGACGTACCGGTCCGCCCGGGTCAGTCACAACAGCCTCATGAAGGTCGCCTCGCTGTTCTCCGCCCCGACCGTGGAGGCCGGCGCGGACGGCACCCTGACGACCACCGGGCTGTCGCCGGACCCGGCCAAGGAGACGCAGCACTGGATCCAGATCCAGCCCGGCCTCTTTCAGGAACGCGGCGGCCAGGACCGGATCGCCTTCGACGGCAAGGGGACGATGACCACCTCGGCGAACCCGGCGGAGGCCCTTGAGCGCCTCGCCTGGTACGACTCCCCGATGCCGCACATCGGCGTGCTCGGCTTCGGCGCGCTGGTGTTCGTACTCGCCCTGCTCGGCTTCCCGATCGTCGCACTCCTGCGCACGCTTCGCAGGCGTCCCCGGCATCCGGCCGGAGCCCGCGTCGCCCGGTCGCTCGCCTGGATCACCGGGTTGCTCGTCACCGTCTCCCTGATCGGCATCGCCCTGGTGACCTCCGACCCCAACGCCCTGATGGAGACCACGGCTCTCAACTCGCCGCGGCTGGCGGTCGTGCCGGTCATCGTGACGGTGGCCCTCGGATTCGCCGTGCCGGTGCTGCCGGCGGCCGTCGCGGCCTGGTGGAAGGGCTGGTGGGGTCTGCTCGGGCGGCTGTCCTACACGCTGATCGCGCTGACCGGGGTGGCGTTCTTCAAGGTCGTGATGATCTACAACCTCGTCATCCTGCCGTTTCCCGCGAACTGAGGCCGCCACGAACGAACCTCTCCCACCGGCCCGCATCGCCGGACGACGGCGAGCGTTGCGGGCCGATGAGGGATGGAGACCGCCCCCGGTCTACTCGATCGTGGACAGGTCCAGGATGTACGCCTTGTCCCCGATCGTGTAGGCCATCAGCGCATCGAGCCGGCTTTGGGGAATGCCTATGCGCCCTTTCGTATCCGGTCTTAAGCCGAGGTCGGCCATCCTGCCGGTCTCCACGTCGTAGAGGGCCACAACGTTCTCTCCCTTCGGTCCGTGGAGAATCTGCTTTAAGAACCGCTCAAAGTTGAGGTCAAACGGGGCGGTGTCCGGCAGTGGTCTTTCCCCGGAACCGTCGCGGTTGCGGACGAAGCTGCGCAGGATGACCCGCTTTTCCTCCACCTTGCCCGCGCACGGCTTGGCGGTGCAGGTGACCTGGCCCTTCTCATAGCGCACCTTTACGCCCGTGCACCGGATGACACCGCACCTGACCTCCTCGTCGGCCGCGACCACGGCGTCGCGCCGTTCACCGGTCTCGGCGTTGAACAGTTTGAGGAAGCCGTTTCCTGCTCGATGGTCACCCACCCACGGCCATTGCAGGATGCGCTGCCGCTCGGCGCCCTTCACCGGTTGCATCTGGCCCCCGCTCAGCGGCACCCGGTAGACACCTCCCTTCTCGTAGGCGAAGATCACGTTTTTGCCCACGACGGTCAGGTCGGTGATCCGGCCCAGCTGCTTGGTGGCGTTTCCCATGGGAACGTCGCTCACCGGCCGTGGCGTACCGCCCCGGACCGGCACCGTCCAGATCTGGGCGACCTGGTTCCTGCCCGCCTCCTTGAACGCCCACCAGACGATGTTCCCGCCTCCCGCCGCGATGTCGTCGGCGAAGCTCTGCGAGCCCTTCGTCAGGGGGATCTCGGCGATCCGCGTGGGCTTTCCGCTGTTCAGGTCGTAGCTCCACAGGAACCGGCGCTTCTCCCTGATCTCCGTGGTCACCAGCAGTGTGCGATCGTCCAGAAGCAACTCCGGGTAGTAGCCGCGGCCGTCGGGCAGCGTGGCAGGGATCTTGTGTACGGCCTGCGGCCACACCTTCTCGATGGACGGAGGGATGACATCCGCCGGCGGTTTCGCCCTGTCTGTCGGCTTGCCCGTTGGTTCGTCCGTCGCGTTGGCCGCGGGCTGCGGTACGACCGACGTGCGTACGTTCTTCACCACCGTGCCCGCCCCGCCGATCACCACGACCACGGCCGCGGCCGCGAGCAGGGCGGCGGACCGCGCCCGCCGCCGGCGATGACGTGCCTTGACCGTCGCGGACAACCCCGCCGACGCCCGCGGCGCCCGGTCCGCCGCGTCGGCGAGAAGGCGGCTCAACTCGTTTTCAAGATCGTTCATCGCGGGCTCCCGTGGGTCGCGGGCGAGGGGGCGAGGGAGGACCGCAGTTTGTCCAGGCCCCGCGAGGCCTGACTGCGTACGGTTCCCGGGGAGATGCCGAGCACCTTGGCGATCTCGGCGTCGGTGAGCTGCTCGTAGTAGCGCAGCACCAGTACGGCGCGCTGCCTGCGGGGCAGCGCGGACAACTCCTCCCAGAGCCCCTGCTGCTTCTCGAAGGGGAAGACCTCGTGACCGGCCCGATCCGGAGGGTCTCCGGTGAGGTGTTCACGCCTGTGCCGCCGCCAGATGCTGATGTGCAGCCGCGCCATCGTGGTCCGCGCGTAGCTGTTCGGATTGTCCTTGCGCCGCACCCTCGGCCAGGCCCTGCGCACCCGGAAGAGGGTCTCCTGAAGGAGATCGGCGGCGTCGTGAGGATTTCCGGCCAGGACATATCCGTAGCGGAGCAGCGCGTCCGCGTGCTCGGCCACGAATCTGTCGAAGCCGGGTTCGTCGTCCAATGGGGGTCCTTTCTCGATCCTCGGAACCCAGACGACTCAAGGGGCCGAAGTGTTGCACCGCGCGGCGAGATGTTTTCCGGACTCCCCGGAGTCTCGCCCGGGCCGGCCCGCCGCTTCCCCCTCTCGGGTCCGAGCCGCGAGACAGAAGGGCCGCCCGAGCCGGTGCTCCCCGTTCACCTCGCGTCGCGGCCGGTCGCGCGGTGTGCGACTCCGCAATGACGCACGGGCACCTGCGCAAAAAGCCAAAGGACTAATGAAGCTACAGAGCAAGGTTACGAAACTATTTCGCAGGAACCTTGTGGAACGAGGCATCGGAGTTTTAATGTCACCTCACCTTCACAACGTCCGCTCCGCCTCGAGCATCCCCGGGTGCTCACCCCCCAGAGAAACGAGCATTCGATGTCACGCAGCATCACAGGAGCCGTATCGAGGTGGTCCGGCAGACCACCGCGAAGGACCACTGTCGCGGCGATGACCGCGGTCACCGTCGGCCTGAGCGTCGTCCTCGGCGGCCCGGCCCTCGCCGACAGAGGCCCGAACGGCTCATCGACCCCCGTCGTGACGCGCGCCGCCCTCGCCCCGTCGCTCGTCGCGGGCCGGGGAGCCGATGTCGACTTCGCCGAGCAGGAGGCGGAGAACGCCGCGACGAACGGCACGACCATCGGCCCTGACCGCACCGCGTACACGCTGCCGTCGGAGGCGTCCGGCCGTAGGGCGGTCAAGCTGACGGCCGGGCAGCACGTCGAGTTCACGCTGCCGAGCAAGGCCAACGCGATCACCGTGCGCTACAGCATTCCGGACGCGCCGGGCGGCGGCGGCATCACCGCGCCGCTCAACGTCACGGTGAACGGCGGGGCCAAGAAGACCATGACCCTCACGTCGCAGTACGCGTGGCTGTACAACCAGTATCCGTTCACGAACGACCCGAACGCCGATCTGCTCCACCCCGACTGGTGGATCACCGAGTGCGCCTGCGTGCCCAACGCCACGACGCCGGCCCCGACGATCACGAAGCCGTTCCGTCCGACGCACTTCTACGACGAGCAGCGGCTCCTGCTCGGCAAGACGTACCGCGCGGGTGACAAGGTGCGGCTCACGGTCCCCGCGGGGAGCAACGCCGCGTGGACGGTCATCGACCTGCTCGACTCGGAGCTCGTCGGCGCGCCGCACGTCAGGCTCCTCGCGGCGAACGTGCTGGCGTTCGGCGCCGACCCGTCCGGCCGGCGCGACTCGGCCGACGCGTTCGACAAGGCGATCGCCTTCGCCAAGCGCAGCCGTCTCAAGGTCTACATCCCGCCGGGCACCTTCCAGGTGAACCGCCACATCATCGTCGACAACGTGACGATTGAGGGCGCCGGCAACTGGTACACGATCATCAAGGGCCGCGAGGTCGCCCTCGGCACCCCGGCCCCCGACGGCTCGGTGCACACCGGCGTCGGTTTCTACGGCAAGGACGCGTCGGCCGGCGGCAGCAAGAACGTCCACCTGTCCGGCTTCGCCATCGAGGGTGACGTCCGCGAGCGCATCGACACCGACCAGGTGAACGGCATCGGCGGGGCGCTGAGCGACTCGACCGTCGACGGCCTCCACATCCGCCACACCAAGGTGGGCATGTGGTTCGACGGGCCGATGAAGAACCTGAAGATCACGAACAACGTCATCGTCGACCAGATCGCCGACGCCCTCAACTTCCACGGCGGTGTCACGGACTCGGTCGTGTCGAACAACTTCGTCCGCAACACCGGTGACGACGGCCTCGCCCTGTGGTCCGAGAAGATCGCCAACGCCCGCAACACGTTCGACCGCAACACCGTGCAGACGCCGACCCTCGCGAACGGCATCGCCGTCTACGGCGGTACGGACAACACCGTCTCGAACAACCTCGTCGCCGACCCGATCCGCGAGGGCAGCGGCATCCACGTCGGCTCCCGCTTCGGCGCCGAGGCGTTCGCCGGGCAGCTGTCGATCAAGGACAACACCACCGCCCGGGCCGGCACGTACGAGCTGAACTGGAACATCGGCCTGGGGGCCATCTGGCTCTACGCGCTCGACAAGAACATCGAGGCGGACATCCAGGTGGTCGGGAACCACTTCCTCGACAACACCTACAACGCGATCATGCTGGTCAGCGACTGGGGAGTGAAGGACCTTTACTCGATCACGAACGTCCACTTCAAGGACATCAGGGTCGACGGCACCGGAACCTCGGTGGTCAGCGCCCGGGTGAAGGGGTCCGCCTCCTTCGAGAACGTGGACGCCCGCAACGTCGGCGCGGTCGGCGTCAACAACTGCGGCTCGTTCAACTTCCCGCCCACCGGTTCGGAGTTCTCGCTGACGGACCTCGGCGGCAACGACGGCGGCGGCACCACCGGAGCCTGGCTCGCCCCGTGGATGCTGCCGAACACCATCACCTGCGACGACCGCCCGCCGGTCGTCGCGCCTCCGGCGCCGTCCCCGTGGTGACCCTCCACCGGGCGCGCCTCTAACCGGGAAACGCGTCTCCGAGAGCGGGGAAAGCACGTTTCCGGGAGCCGGAAAAGGAGTGACCCCGGGGCCTGCCCCGGCCCCGGGGTCCGAACGGCGGTGCCGCCCGGCGGACGTCCGGGCCGCCCGCCGGGCACCACCGGTCCGCGCATACCATTCAGCGGTGGATGTTCTGGAGCCGGAGGAGTGGCAGGCCCGGGCGGAGGCCCACCGCCGACGGGTCGAGGTGTGGGCGGCCCCGCACCTGGCGCGCAGGGCGCGGGGCGAGACCCATCCCATCGAGGACTTCCTGTTCACCTACTACGGGCACCGGCCGGCGCGGCTGCGGCAGTGGCATCCGGGCGCCGGAGTGGTCCTGAAGGGGGCACGCGACTTCGGCCGCGACTACCTCGACATCCCCGAGGGGGCCGTGCTCGACACCGCGGCGCTGATGGACAGGCGCGGGGACTCCGTCGCGTGGATCGCGCGACTGCTGGCCGCCACCGCGTCACGGCCGGCGTTCCTGGGCTGCTTCGGCCTGCACGAGTGGGCGATGGTCTACAAGACCACGGAGGTACGGCACGACTCCTGGCCGCTGCGGCTCAGCGGGGAGGAGATCGCGGAGGTGGTGGACCAGCGGGGCGTGCGGTGCGGCCATTTCGACGCGTTCCGCTTCTTCACCCCGGAGGCGCGCCCGCTCAACGCGCTGCAGCCGACGCGGCAGCTGCAGGAGGAGCTGGAGCAGCCGGGCTGCCTGCACGCCAACATGGACCTGTACAAGTGGGCGTACAAGCTGTCGCCGCTGGTGAGCGGCGAGCTGGTCGCCGACTGCTTCATGCTGGCCCGGGACATCCGCGCCGTGGACATGCGGGCCAGTCCGTACGACCTGAGCTCGCTCGGCCATCGGGCGATCCGGATCGAGACCCCCGAGGGACGCGCCGAGTACGCCGCCGAACAGCGGGGGTTCGCCGAGCGGGCGCGGCCGCAGCGGCAACGCCTGCTCGACGCCTGCGAACGCCTGCTCGCCGGCACCCGCCCCTGAACCGCTGTCCGTAGACGGCACGATCGTCGCGGCTTCGCCCGCCGGGGATCCCGCGGAACTCGGGCGACGAGCGACGCCGCGGGACGTCCGAACGACGGACGCCCCGCGGCGGTGCCACCTGACAGTGCGGACCGGGTCCGCCGTGGTGATCAGCTTCCGTAGACCTCGAAACCGAACAGGGAGTAGCCCCACGCCGTGGCCCGGGTGGTGCCGAGGATGCGAACGTACCGGGCGGAGTTGCTCAGACCGGTGTTGTCGTCCTCACCGCCGTTGCCGCCGGTCACCGTCCGGGCGGTGGTCCAGGTCGTGCCGTTGGGCGAGGTCTGGATCTGGTACGCCGACCCGTAGGCCGCCTCCCATACGAGGCGCACCCGGTTGATCGTGTACGTGGCGCCCAGGTCGACCTGGATCCACTGCGGGTCGGAGAACGCGCTGGCCCACCGGGTCGTCGCCGACCCGTCCACCGCGGCCGAGGCCGGGTAGGCGGCCGCCTCCACGCTGGACGCCGTCGCCGGCTTGTTCAGCGCGAGGTTCGTCGACGTCGGCGGCTGCGTTCCGCTGGTGAACGTGAAGGAGTCGATGTCGAACAGCGAGCCCGCGCCACCGGTGAAGACCAGGAACAGGTTCGTCGTCCCGGACGGCGGCGTCACGGTGCCGGTGACGTTGACCCAGGTCTCCCAGCCGCCGGTCGGCGCGACCGTGGCCGTGCCGACCACCGCCCCGGTCGCCGAACCGGCCCGCAGGGTGAGCGTGCCACCGGCGCCGGCCGACGCGACCCTGGCCGTGAACGACGTGACCCCGGTCAGGTTGTACGGCGTGAACGAGATCCAGTCCCCGTTCTCGACGTACCCGATCGCGTTGCCGCCGGCTGCCGACGGCTTCGCCACGACCTGCACGCCCTGCTGGGCGCTGTAGTGCTCGGCCTGGCGGGTCCGCGGCTGCAGGACGGCCTGCGGCGCGTGGACGGCCGTGGTCGAGCCGACCGGGGTGTACTCCGCGTCGAAGACGCCGAAGATGTTCGCGTTGGCGTCGTGCTCACCGTCCACGGGGGTCTGGATGGTGCCCGAGCAGCCGGTCGCGCTGGTCATCTGGTGGCCGTGGCTGTCGTGGCCGAGGATGTAGTTGATCTTCACCCGGCTGCAGTCGATGGTCGGGGAGTTCGGATCGGTGACGCTGATCTGGAACGGGACCGCGTCGCCGAAGTTGAACACCCGCCCGTTGAGCGGGAGGCTGAGGGTGACCGTCGGTTGCCCGACGCTGACGGTGATGCTCGCCGTGGCGCTGCGACCGGTGTTGTCGCTCACCGTCAACGTCGCCGTGTACGTGCCGTTGGCCGCGTAGGTGAACGTCGGGTTGGCCGCGGTCGAGTCGGTGCTGCCGTTCGTCGTGAAGTCCCACGCGTACGTGATCGGGTCGCCGTCCGGGTCGGTGGTCCCGGCCGAGCTGAACTGCACGGCGAGCGGCGCGTTGCCGGTCTTCGGGGTGGCGTTGATCGCCGCGATCGGGGCCTGACCGGTTCCCGAGTTGTACTCGATCCTGTACACGGCCGAGTTGGCGTCGCCGCCGAACCAGCCGGTGCCGTAGTCGAGCACGTACAGCGCGCCGTCCGGCCCGAACTCCGTGTCCATCACCTGGGTGCCGGTCCAGGAGGGGAAGGGCTCGATCGCTCCCACCCCGCCGCCGGCGGCCACGGTGACCGTCTTGATCCACCGCCGGCCGAACTCGCTGATGAACACCTTGCCGTTCATCGACGCCGGGAACTTCACGTCCGAGACGAGCCCGGCGTCGTAGTTGTAGACCGGGGCGCCCATCGGCGACCAGCTTCCGCAGCACAGCTCCGACCGGTCCTGGCCGACTCCGTACGGCAGCCAGGCCGCGCGCGAGGCCGGGAGCTGGGTGATGCCGGTGTTGTTGCGTGAGTTGTTCACCGGCCCGCCGGCGCAGTTGAACGCGGCGCCCGAGGGTCCGGACGGGAAGGTGAAGTCGACGTAGGGCACGTTGAACTGCGAGCAGTACGGCCAGCCGTAGTTGCCGGGCTGGGTGATGCGCTCGAACGAGACCGACGCCGCGGGGCCACGGGTGGCGCTGGCGGTGCCCGAGTCCGGCCCGTAGTCGCCCAGGTAGACCGTGCCGGTGGCCCGGTCCACGTTCATCCGGAACGGGTTGCGGAAGCCCATCGCGTAGATCTCGGGCCGGGTGTTCGCGGTGCCGGGCGCGAACATGTTGCCCGCCGGGACGGTGTAGCCGCCGGCCGCGCTCGGCTTGATCCGCAGCACCTTGCCCCGCAGGTCGTTGCTGTTGCCGGAGGTGCGCTGCGCGTCGAAGGCCGGGTTGCGGTCGGTCCGCTCGTCGATCGGCGTGTAGCCGCTGGAGTCGAACGGGTTCGTGTCGTCGCCGGTGGAGAGGTAGAGATTGCCGGCCGCGTCGAAGTCGATGTCGCCGCCGACGTGACAGCACATGCCGCGGCTGGTGGGGACGTCGAGGACGGTGACCGCGGAGGCCGCGTTGAGGGTGTTGTCCGCGTTGACCGTGTACCGGGCCAGCCGGTTCACCCCGTTGAACGGGGCGAACTGGGCCGCCGTCCCCGAGGCCGGCGCGTCACCGCCCGGGGTGGACAGCGGCGGCGCGTAGTAGACGTACACCCACCGGTTCGACGCGAAGTTCGGGTCGGCCTTGATGCTCTGCAGGCCCTCCTCGTCGTGCGTGTACACCGGGATGGTGAGCGCCACCTTGGTGTTGCCCAGCACGTCGGTGTAGCGGATCGTGCCGTCGCGCGACGTGTGCAGCACGCCCCGGTTGGGCAGGACGGTCAGGCCCATCGGCTCGCCGGTCTCCGCCGCGCCCTTGGCCAGCGTCACCTGGGTGTAGCCGGGCGCCGCGAGCGCCGCCGTCTCCGACGTCGCCTTCGATGCGATCTTCGACACGGTGTTCGGCGCGGCCTGCGCTGGAGGGGCCAGGCTGAGGGCGGTCGCCAGTACGGCGACGCATGAGACTAGTTTTCGTAACATGATCGGTGCTGCTCGCTTCCTGTAGTACGAGTCCATACAGGCGTGCGCCGATCACGCCAACGACGCGGAGAGACGAGGGAATCCGTCAGCGACGTCGTTCGGACAAACTGTGACCACTTTGGTTAAAACAGTCAACATGTCTCTGTCAGGAGTTGTGAGTCACCTCGCCTTCTGGCGCCGAGGGGTAAGGGCAGCCGTCAAGCGGCCGCGGGCGGACGTGTCGGAGGGCATCACGAAGGTGGCCGTCGCCGGTCGTCATGGGTGGCCATGGCGATGGGACATGGGGCCGCCTCGCTCACCGGCCGGGGAAGCCGGTGATCGGGAAGGCCGGTGATCGGGAAGGCCGGTGATCGGGAAGGCCGGTAGTCGGTGGGCGCCGGTGCCGTCGGCGCCCACCGGTCTTCGCCGGCGGGTGACGAGCGGGGCCGGGTCGGCGGAGCGGTCGGCGTCCATCCCCGCCGGCCCGGCTGTCCCACTCGTGTCGGCGGCGCGGCACCACCTGGCGCCGCGCCGGCCGTCAGCGGATCGCGGCGGGACGGATCAGCAGTCGCATGACGACCTCCAGGCTGTTCGTGGGGGGTGGTGGGGACCGGCCGACCGTCGACCACGGTGCGGGGTCGCGGTCGGTGGAACTGCGTGATCAGGTGCGGTGGTACGAATGCGAGGTGAGCCGGGGTCGTGGGAACCCGGTGATCGGTACGGCCCGTGCGCCTGTCCCGGCTGCCGCCGTACGGTGCCGAGTCCTATGGGTGAGGTGGTCCGCTCCCGGCCGCTCCGGTTCGACGGCCGTGCGCACGCGCTGCGATTCGAGCCGACCACCGATCTCGGCCTCGGACGGCGAGCCTCGTCGCGCAGGAGATGAAGGGCGCGGTGCTGCAGTCGCAAATTGCTGCACCTCCTGAACTTTCGCCACCTTTATGGCACGTTCTGGCGCGATCTTAAAATGTTACGTACAAACTGTCTAGATGTTACGGTCGAATCCGTCAAACTTTTGTCGTTCCAGGACTAAAGTCCAGCACTGTTGATCGAAACTCCCGCGACGCGGCACCAGGAAAGTGGCGCGGCACAGAGAAGCGGCATGTCGCCGGAACGTTCGCCCGGAGCCGGACGCGGTTCGCACGCGCCATCCACCCGTCGCCGAACGCTCGATCCGTACAAGCAAACGCATGCTTGACCATCAGGGTTATACGCGATCTCTTAGGTGAGGCGGCCGGGCCTCATGAAGATCTTGACGCTGTCGGCACGGCGTGTTGTGATCCAGGTATTCGTTATTTCATGCCTATTTGGTAGGGAATGGGGCGGTTATGAGGGTTCTCCGGCGTGCGGCTGCGATGGCCGCGCTCCTGGTGGGCGCGGTCGGCATCCAAGTCGTCCAGGGCGGAGCGGCGCAGGCGGCTCTGCCCGCCGCCGCCGTCGCGCTCGGCGACAGTTTCGTCAGCGGGGAGGGCGCGGGGGACTACCAGCCCGTCGTCGACGCCTCCGGGACGGCACAGTCCTTCCCCGGCTGGTCGGCGGCCAACGGCAACGCCTACTTCTGCCACCGGTCGGCGAACGCCTCGCTGTTCAAGGCGTCGTTCCCCGGTATCCAGGACCGCTTCAACCTCGCGTGCTCCGGCGGCCAGCCCGCCGACATCGCCAACCCCTCCGGTGCCCGCGCCAAGGGCCGCTCCGTCGCCTCGCAACTCGACCAGCTACGCGCCGTCGCCCAGACCCACGACATCGACGTCGTCCTCGTCGGCCTCGGTTCCAACAACAGCCAGTTCACCTTCGGCGACGTGGCCACGGTGTGCGCCAACCGCTTCATCGCCGACGCCTGGACAGGCTGGTGGGAGTTCTGGGCCTACCTGGGCGGCGACGTGCCGCAGGAGCCCTGCACCGTCTCGGATCTGGCCTCCGACGCCGAGGTCGCCGCCGCCACCACCGAGACCACCGCCGCCCTGCGCCAGATCCTCGACACCCTCGCCCAGGTCGACGCCGACGGCGTCCACCAGGTGGTCCTGCAGACCTACACCAACCCGCTGCCGCTCGACGTCGCCCCGCAGTACCGGGACGAGGACAACCGCACCGACACCCGCGACAAGTTCCGCGACCTCGGCGCCGAGCGGTACGCCGCCGGCTGCCCGATCCACCGCGCGAGCCTCGCCCCCGGGCACGTGTTCTCCCAGAACCTCGGCTCCCTGGTCAAGAACGCCTACACCACGCTGGCGGCCGAGCGTCCGACGGCCGACCTGCGCGTGCTGGACGTCCAGAAGGCGTTCGACGGGGCCCGGCTCTGCGAGAACCCCGGCAGCCCGGCGGGCGCGCTCGCCACGCCGGTCCGGGTGCAGGACGGGCCGACCGGCACGTACGTCACCAACCTGTCCGGTTGGGACAAGATCGGCGTTCAGCGGGTGGCGAACACCTGCGTCACCTACTTCCAGACCTGCCAGGAGGCGTGGCACCCCAACGCCGCGGGCCACACCGTCCTCGGCCAGTGCCTGACCGGCGCCCTCACCGCCGCGTCCCGTACGATCGTCACGTGCGCCCGTAACGCGAACGGCACGCTCACCGTCTCCTGACGTCTCCCCTTGATGCGCGACTTGATACGCGACAGCGCGCGCCCTGCCTCCGGGGAGCGCGCCGTCGCAGCGGGGCTTCCCGCCGTCCTGCGAAACCGGCCGTGCTTGAGGTCGCCCCGATTGCGATACCTCTCGGACGGCCCGGCGATAAAGTCCGCGCGTGCGTTGATCTTCCGGGCGGCGGCCAAGTGCCGCCGTGGACGGTGCGGGCGACCCCCCGGCCGGCGGGGCCGCCCCAACAGGCATACCCGCCACCATCCCTTCCGGAGATCGCACGATGCCCACTCAGCGCCCCCTCACCTACCGCGCGTTCGTCGAGCTCGCCGCCACCGACCCCGCCGTCGTCGGCCTCGTCCTCAAGGGCTCCCGTGCCCACGACGACATGACCACCGAGCACTCCGACCACGACCTGTACGTCGTCCTCGCCGACGGCGCGACAACGGATCTCACCCGGTTCGCCGGCCACCGCACTCCTGAGCTCGACCTCGTCATCGTCTCCCTCACCGAGTTTCGCGCGGCTGGAATGCCCGGCTTCGAGCGCTATGCCCTCGCCCGCGCCCGGATCGTGCTCGACCGGCTCGACGGAGGCATCGCCCAGATCCTGGCCACCAAGGCGCGGCTCAACGCCGATGAGGCATTCCGGAACTCCGGTGAATGGCTCGACGCCTATGCCAACTCCCTCTACCGCTCCGTCAAGAACGACCGTGACGGACATTCACTCGCCGCCCGCCTCGACGCCGCCGACAGCATCCGGTTTCTGCTGGAGCTGCTCTTCGCTCTCGACCGTCGCCCACGCCCCTACAACAAGTATCTGGAATGGGAACTCGCCCGATGCCCCTTGCCCGGCTGGGACACCGGGATGCTGCTGGAGGCCGCGAACCGCATCTCGGGAACGGGCGACGTGCCCCTGCAACGGCGCCTCTTCGCCCAGGCCGAGGCAGCGGCCCGACGCGCCGGGCACGGCGCGGTGCTGGACGCATGGGGCGAAGACCTTGACCTGATGCGACCGCAATAGGGCATACCGCGAAAGGCGCCCGCGCCGCTGTGGCACCACCCGAGAATCGTCGTCGCCCTGGCCGCCGCCCGCGACGTGATCATCGACGGGAAGGGGCGTAGGGCATGGTGCTGCCTGGAAACGGCTCGCTGAACGAGCCTTGTCCATCAACCGGAAAAGAAAAATCCTGGCCACTTTGGTAAGTGGCCAGGACCTCATACATATCGGTGTGTCCGAGGGGGGACTTGAACCGTTCGCCCATCTCCTGAGTAGCTTCGACGCTCCGTGGCTGGACCTCTCATGTCCGGAATAGGCGCACAGGGAAGCGGCACCCGCACCCATTTCAACGAGATCGGGCCCTGCTTCGCGCCACACGCCCATGCCGGGGAAGTCCAGCAGCCACCAGCTCGGGATCTTCAGCAGACAATCTCAGCTAAGCCCAGGACAGCGATGACAAGGGGTCAGGGCCTCGGTGATTGCCACACCGAACCCCTTCCTGCATCCCGGCAATTTGATCAACCCGGGACCCGGGCGATGCGCCCCTCCTCTGCCGGGGAGGCGGTGCCGATCGAAGGGGCTTGGGTCGGGCGCACTCAGCGCGATCGGTACGGGGACCGGATCATCCTGGGCTTTGCGGTGGCTGTCCTGCTGGCAGTCGCAGGCGCGGCCGCCTACGTCTCATACCACCACTTCTATGGTCTGGCGATCGTTCTCGGTGAGCGGCACGACATGGCCATTCTGTATCCGGCGATGTCTGACGGTGTGATCGTCATGGCGTCGCTGGTGATGGTCTACTGCTCGCGTCGTCGGCTACGTGTGCCGGTGCTGGCATGGGTAGCGCTTGCATTGGGCGGTGCGGTGACGCTGGCGGCGAACGTGGCGCACGGCTGGTCCGGCGGACTCGGGTCGCGCCTGGTCAGCGCTCTGGCACCGCTGGCCTTCGCGGGCGCGTACGAACTGCTCATGTGGATCGTCCGGAACACCCGACAACCGTCCATCGAGACGCCGGCCAAGGACCACGTGTGCCAGCCCGTTGAGACTCTCGTTGAGGTGGAACGCGTGGTGCCGCTGCTACCCACCGACCGGTACGAGGCGGCGCGGCTCACCTATATCGAGAGCCTTAGTGAGGGCAATCAGAGGGTCGGCCGACGCCCGCTGATGAGCCGGTGGGGGCTGGAACAGCGTGAGGCCGAGGAGATCATCACCGAGGTGGAGAAGGAGCGGAGCAATGATCGAAACCTGTGGATCTGCCGGGGAGGGGTGTACCTTCCCGGATCATCCGATGATGGTTTCGAGATAAGGCCGACGTTGGCGCGTCGGTCGGGAAGGCACACCCGTGCCGCTCACCGTAGTGCCCGAACCGCCCGCTGACGACAGCTCATCGACGGCCGCCGCCTCCTCGTTGATCGATGAGATCGTCCGTGAGGGCGCCCGTAAGATGCTGGCCGCCGCGTTGCAGGCCGAGGTGGACGCCTACATCGCCGCCTTCGCTGACGAGCGCGATGCGGCCGGTCGCCGTCTGGTGGTGCGTAACGGCTCCCATCAGCCGCGCGAGATCCTCACCGCGGCCGGCGCGATCGAGGTCACGGCCCCGCGCGTCAACGACAAGCGCATCGACGAGCAGACGGGTGAGCGTCAGCGGTTCTCCTCATCGATCCTGCCGGCCTGGGCGCGTAAGACCCCGCAGGTCAGCGAGGTGTTGCCGCTGTTGTACCTGCACGGCCTGTCCTCGGGCGATTTCATCCCCGCGCTGGGCCAATTCCTCGGCTCGACCGCGGGCCTGTCCGCGCCGGTGATCACTCGTCTGACCGAGACCTGGAAGGGCGAGCAGCGCGCGTTTGCCGCCCGCGACCTGTCCGGCGCCGACTACGTCTACCTGTGGGTCGACGGCATCCACGTCAACATCCGGCTGGAGGAGCACAAGCTGTGCCTGCTGGTGATGATCGGGGTGCGCGCTGATGGCCGCAAGGAACTCGTCGCGCTGAGCGACGGCTATCGGGAGTCGGCTGAGTCGTGGGCCGATCTGCTGCGCGATGCCAAAAGGCGCGGGATGCGGGCGCCGGTGCTGGCGATGGGGGACGGTGCGCTGGGGTTCTGGTCCGCGCTTCGGGAGGTGTTTCCGCAGGCCAGAGAGCAGAGGTGTTGGTTTCACAAGATCGCTAATGTGCTGGGGGCGCTGCCGAAGTCCGCTCACCCCGCAGCGAAGAAGGCCCTGGCCGAGATCTGGAACGCCGAGGACAAAAACCATGCCCAGGCCGCGGTCAAGGGCTTCCAGGCCGCCTACGGCGCCAAGTATCCCAAGGCCGTGACCAAGGTGGTCGACGACCTCGAGGAGCTGCTCGCCTTCTATGACTTCCCGGCCGAGCACTGGGTGCACCTACGCACGACCAACCCGATCGAGTCGACCTTCGCCACCGTCCGGCACCGCACCAAGGTCACCAAGGGGCCCGGCTCACGCGCTGCCGGGCTGGCCATGGCGTTCAAGCTGATCGAGTCCGCCCAGGCCCGCTGGCGCGCGGTCAACGCCCCTCATCTGGTCGCGCTGGTCCGCGCCGGGGCGACCTTCACCGGCGGCAAGCTCGTCGAACGACCCGACGACCACGTCCCATCCGCAGCCGCTTAAAAGATCTTGATCCACAGGTATTGACGATTGCTCGAAGGAGCGGGCCCACGCCATCGTCGAGGTGGCCGATTCGGAGAGTGTCGTGCCGCCGCCGGGAGGCCTCCGTTCGACCGGCACGAGCGAGGCCTGTGGCGCGTAGTAAAAGACATCGGTAACGGGGTGGTCGGGTCGTCCTCCAATCGCCTAGTTCGATCATCGGGCGGTCCCCCATTCTGAAACGATCAAGGTTCTGGGCCGCGATAAATCATTTATCGCGGCCCAGAATTGGCACCAAGATCAATTTGAGTTCCGTAGAGCATAGGCTCGTGCAGCCGAACACCGCTTGTGACTAGAGGACTCGTACGTCCAAAGCAACGGCAAGACGACTGATGGAGATAAAGAATGAGGCGCACGAGCGCCCGGCCAAGACAGTAGCTAGGAAGATGCTGGGGGCGTGCGCCCTTTCCTGAACCTCAGTAGCATCGGCACGATGCCGCAGCATTGTCTCCGCGACCGATGCCGACTTATATCTACCAATGTGTTCACGCACACGGGGAGACCACCGCCGGCCGATCACGTACTTTCTGGGCGGCGCGCATGACACGGGTGCGGCTTACGGGATCTTGCCTTTGACCTCCACTTGCTCGTGTCGATAGCGATGCCCGCCACACCGGATAGGACATCGCTGGGAATTAAGCGGTTGACGCGAAACGGATGTTCTCCACGATCTGCGCCGGGAGTGCAGTAAGAGCAGTGACACTGCGAGGCGAGCTAAGAAACTCTAGGAGCCTTGCTGGTTGCTCGGGGGGACCGAGTGGGACCGGCTCGACGCGCCGCCATCCTCTCGCGGATGCGGTCTTGATGGCGGTGAGGTAGGTGGTGTCTTTCATCTTGCCCAGCGTCTTGGCGCGCATGAGCAGGGCGGCCAAAGAGACTTGCCACTGCTGCTTGAGCGCGAACAGTTTTGGCCAGTCGACGGTGCTCGGTAGGTGGTCGTAGATGTCGATTGCGGGCATGAGGAGAGCTGCCGCGAACTGGTGGGCCTGGGTCTCGACCTCTTTGACGCCCCATATCTGCTCGCCGTGGAGGATGAGATGGCCGAGTTCGTGGGCGCAGTCGAAACGCGAGCGGGCGCGGTCGTTTTTGTCGGTGCTCAGGACGACGACCGAATGGTCGGCGAAGGGCAGGGAGAAGGCGTCGACGTCCGTATTGCCGAGCGGCAGACGGATGACTGTGACCCCGTGTGCTTCAAGTAGTCCGACGACATTGGTCAGCGGTCCAGGCGGGACATCCCAGAGCGATCGAATGCGCGCGGCGGCCTGCTCTATCTCGTCGATTCCGGCGTCCAGCCCGCTCACGGGGATCGTTGGCACGTTGGTGGGGGGAAACAGGCCTGCTTGGGCAGCCTCGATGGCGAGGTCGTGGGCGACGTGTGCGATTGCTCGGGCGCGTCGTCGGTCGGCGATGGATGTCCGTCGCAGCGAGCGGAAGAAGCCCTCGTGGCTCTCCGTCATCGGCATGTGGAAGAACCCGAGGGGTACGGCGAGCAGTCGGCTCAGGATGGCGATCGTGTCGGGACTGGGGCGAGCCGCGCCGCTCTCGAATTGGCTGATCGCGGCAGGCGTGAGGCCTGCTTCGCCTGCCAGCTTCGCCTGGCTCCATTGCGCCAGTTCTCGGGCTGTGCGGAGGCGTATCCGGTCGAACGCCTGCGTGCTCATCTCTTCCCCTCGCCTACTTTTCTTCCCTCATCTTGTCGGATCCCGGTGTCGCCCGCCCGTTTGGGTGGTCCATCGGAGTGTGGGTCGCACTGTCAGTGTAGAAGTTCACACGGAAAATGATGTCGTGGTATTAAGTATCTTCGATAGTAGAGATCGCCCTCGGTGGTCTCCTCGGAGCGGCGGTACGGAGGTCGGTTATGTTGACCGAGCGTTTCCAGATTCTGTCCCTGGACGGGGGAGGGTTCCGCGGCATGTTCTCCGCCGCGGTCCTGGCCCGCCTGGAGGAGGATCTCGGCACCCGGATCGTCGACCACTTCGATCTCATCGCGGGCACCTCCACCGGTGGGATCATCGCCCTGGGCCTAGGCTTGGGCCTGTCGCCCAAGGAGATCCTCGGCTTCTACACCGAGCACGGCCCGAGGATCTTCCGGGATCGCAGCCGGATGCGTGTCTTGCGGCATGTGATGCGGGCCAAGTACGGCTCTGAGCCACTGCGGACGGCCCTCGCGGAAGTCTTCGGTGACCGTACCTTCGGGGAGAGTACCAAGCGGCTGGTGATCCCCTCGTACAACATCGCCGCTGATGATGTTTACCTCTTCCGGACGCCGCACCTGTCGACCCTGAAGCGAGACTGGCGTGAAAGCGCGGTCAACGTCGCACTGGCCACCTCGGCCGCGCCCACCTACCTGCCAGGGATGCACCTAGACGGCGCCCGGCTCGTCGACGGAGGGGTGTGGGCGAACAACCCGACGATGGTCGCGCTGACCGAGGCGGTCGGGCCTCTCAACATTCCGCTGGAGAAAATCCGCGTGTTCAGCCTCGGCACCACGACCGATGTCCGCACCCGCCACCGCCGACTCGACAAAGGCGGTCTCCTGCCCTGGGCGGGCGACGCCGTCGAAGTGCTCATGCGCGCGCAGAGCGAAAGCGCTGCCAAACAGGTACGGCATTTCGTCGGGAAGGACAACGTGCTCCGCCTCAACCCGACGGTCCCCACGCGCGCCTTAGCACTGGACAAGGTCGACATCGACACCCTGTACGGACTCGCTGGTCACGTCAGCCGTGACGCCTCGCCATCCGTCCACCGGACCTTCTGCGACCACCTCGCGCCAACGTTCAACCCTCACTACCCCGTACGAGAGGACTGACATGACGTTGCTGACGCCGGAGACGAGCGCGGACACGCTCGCCGACATGCTGTCGATGCTGCTCGACGGGGCCGTGGAGGCACTCGATGTCGCCCCGGACCTGGAGAAAACGACCATCAACTGCTACGAGGAGGTAGGCGGCTGGCTTGCTGAGAACGGCAGCCCTGGCTGCCGAATCTACCCCCAGGGATCCTTTCGCCTCGGCACCGTCGTCCGGCCCGCTACAGAATCCGGCGAGTACGACATCGACCTCGTGTGCTGGCTGCCGCTGGCGAAGGAGAGCATCACCCAGGACGCTCTCAAGCAGCGAGTGGGCGCTCAACTACAGAGCTACATGGCCTGGAAGAACGCCCGGCGTGACACCGACGGTCCCAAGAGCCTCGAATCTCGCCGCCGCTGCTGGACGATGGGCTACGAGGGATTCCACCTTGACGTCCTGCCGACCATCCCCGACGAGGAGCACCAGCCTGACGGGATCCTCCTTACAGACGAAAACTTCTGGAAGTGGCAGCACAGCAACCCCATCGGGTACGCGGACTGGTTCCGTGGGCGCTCTGAGCTGCTTCACGGTTTCGAAGCCAAGCGGCACCCCAGCGTCGCCAGCGTGCCCGCCTGGTCGGCTCGCACGCCGCTCCAGCGCGTCGTGCAGATCCTGAAGTGGCACTGCATGATCCTCTTCGAGGAGGACCCCGACAACCGTCCCCCGTCCATCCTCATCACCACCCTCGCCGCCCGCGCGTACACCGGCGAACGCGACCTCTTCACCGCTACGCGGATGGTGCTCGACCTCATGCCGAGCTTCATTGAGAACCGGGACGGCACGTGGTGGGTGCCCAACCCCGCGCACGAGGGTGAAAACTTCACAGACAAGTGGAAGGAGTATCCCGAGCGGAGGAAGGCGTTCTACACCTGGCTCGAAGACATCAGGGCCGCCATGAACGACTTGGCTGGCATGGAGACCAAGGGGGTGCACGTCGTTTTCGCTCGCCTTGCCGAGGCTTTCGACCGCGACCCCATGCGCCACTCAATCAACCGGTATGCCGACCTCATGGGCAGTGCCTCCACGAAACTGCGGATGACTTCGACAGGCCTGCTCTCCGCTGCTCCCACCGAGACCGGTCCGCGTAACAGTAGGCACACGTTCTATGGTCAGCACTCCGCGTCGCGCCATTAATCTCGGCCGGCAGTTGGCCGCGATCCAAGCGGTCCTGCCGCATGCGCAGGGGGTCGTACATCGCGGCCATCTGGTTTGTACCGTCACGCTTCAGCCCAACGTCCTCTGCCGCGTCTACACGGTGAAGGTCACTTACCGACATCGAAGCAGCCCACGGGTGAGAGTCATTGACCCTCTCCTTGAACTGCATCCACGTGCTACGAGCCTCCCGCACGTGTACAGCGGGGGCGACCTATGCCTTTACTTTCCAGGGGAGTGGACCGAAGACATGCTCCTGGCCAGGACGATCCTGCCGTGGACGTGTGAGTGGCTTCTGCACTACGAGCTGTGGCTGATCACTGGGCGCTGGGCGGGCAGCGGTGAGGACCATACGGTGTCACCGGCCGACGAGGACGCTGAAAGTGAGAGATGAAGCGGGTTGGGATCGGTTGGTTTCTGACGGGCCGCCGGAACGCCTTATCTACAAGTGCACCGGTAGCGCTGTCCGGTCCGGCACCATCCCATGGCTAGACGCGATTGAAGGCCTAGTCGACGGCCGCAGTCGGCATGTTCCGCCGATTACTCCCGATCCCGTCTCGTCCTGAAAATCATCATTAACAGCGGCTAATTGGCCGACATGCCCAAATATTCTTAAGTTGGTAAATTTGAGCCTAGTTCAATCTGAATGTGGATTTTTTCGGTCTGGGGTTGGCTCTGAAGGGGGCCCTGGGGCAACCCTCTACCTCCGGGTGCGCCTACCTGCTGCCGCGTATGTGTGCCAAACGGACTAGGGTTCCTATCGTGCCTAAGCGTCAACTACGGGAGTCTCTTAAGTATGTTCTCGCAATGCCGGGCTATCCCATGAATACCCCCGAGGAGCTCACGGGTGAGCGGCTATATATCGTTCGAGATCGGTCCGCGGACAGATGGGCGAAGATCGCTAACGTTTACCTTATTGCTAGCGAGTATCTCAAACCTGCCGAGGAGGTGCGAGGCCGCACATACAATGGAACCGAGTGGCTGAACGCAATCTTGGCTCTATATCCGGTCGAAGACTTCCTCTGCGCCTTGGCAGGCCTGAACCATGCTGTGTCTAATGCCTCTCGCGAGCCTGGGTTGGTTCAGAGATATAAGCAAATCTTCCTAGCTGCGCTTCCGGATGATATTGCGCATTCTGTGGTTAATGCTCTGGCTGATATCCCCGGCAGGCCGCGCAGGAGGCTCATTAGTCGGCAGGCAATTTTGCGTGCCATTCATACGGTCCTATGCGCTAAGCCTGAGTCGCATGAAGGTGCTGTTGCGGATGCGGTAGCCGGGATAGATCTGTATGTCGCTGCAATTATCCTGGTTCATCTCGTTGCTGAGAATCTGGGAAATGAAAAACGTGCTGAGGGGGAGCCTCGCCTGGGTGGGCTATCTCAATCCCTGGCAATGGAAATGATCTCTAACCAACTGTTCAACGAGATCCCGGAAGCGGGAAGTCTGCTCGGTCGAAGCAGAATGTTGTGGACGCGGTATGAAGTGCAGGCTGCTGCGCGCCGTCCTCCTCTAGAAATGATACAGGAGGCTCTTGGCGTAGAGTTTGACGACATCCTGGCTTTGGCATTTGCCTATTATTCAAAGATTATTTCGCACGAGCCTGGCGGCTCTGTGGGCATACATGCCTTTGAGGGTATCCCAGTTGATCGTGCCATTATCAATGTATTCTTGAGTCGTTTCGCAGTAAGTCCGGAGCAGCTCGCCGAGCAGTTGGGAAATGCGTCAGGGGCCTGGCAAATGATGCCTGTTCAGGATCGCCCTCTTCTGCTTCTTGGGGAGAATGTCGTTGTCCTGGATGAGACATTTCTCCTTGAGCGGGTTACGGAAGGACTCTATTGGCTCGTTCATGACTACGAGAAGCATAATCATGGGGAAAAGGCTCGATTGAAGTGGACCCAAGCCTATTCCAGGATGATCGAATGTCACGTCGAAGGGGAACTTCGAGTCGTAGCGCCACCGCTTCTCGGTGGAGAGGCGAGCACCTTCTTCACCGAAGAGGACCTACAGAGAGCATTTCCCGGAAAGGCGTGCGATGTAGGCGTCGACTTTGGATCGTCGTGTCTTCTTGTTGAAATCGTGAGTGCGACCATGACGGTTGCTACACGAGAACACGGAGACGTTGAGGCGTTCAAGAAGGACGCGGAGAAAATAGTTGTGAAGAAGGCGCGGCAGTTGTCGATTACCGCCGACAACCTCCTCTGTGCGCAGCAGCCAGAGAAATCCCCACTTCTTGTTGGGGCGCATAAGATTTATCCAGTTATTGTCCGGGGTGGTCATTTTCCGTTTAGTCCGATTACTCGCGATTACCTCTTCGAGGTGCTCGTCCAGGAGAACCTACTCACGCAAGCCGGTGTTCGTCCACTTTCCCTGCTAAGTCTGGAAGAACTTGAGGCGGCCGTCAGTCTATACTCCAATCGCGGTATCTCGCTTCCTGATCTTTTGGATTCCTGGCATACTTCCGAATATCGCCACACTAACTTTATGTTCTTCCTGGCGTCGAAGTTCGGGGGTGAAAATATCGGGAGAGAGGAGAGCCTCGAAAACTCGGTAGCGGAGTTCAAATCTATGATCTTGAATCGACTGGGTGCTGGCGAATGAGGATCTCGAAGATCTCGGCTGTTCGCCTCTTGTTCGCTGACTGCTACGCCAACCAGGCTCGGTGAAAGAGAAAAATCGCGGCAATGACCAGAGCTGCCGTCGCCGATTCACCTGTCCTATGATCCGCCTAGGATTTTCAACGAATCATCTATCTGTGGTTGGGAATCCTGTCCTAGCTGCTCTCTTGCCAGCCCTAAAGTACTGGAGAGACATGACTCTTTATCTGCATCTGCCGAACGACGCCGTCAAGTTGGATCATCTAAACGGTCTTCCGGGCACTGAGGTTTTGGCTGGCCCACCACATGGCCTTGACGACGTCCCAGCGACAAGGCACTGATCTGCGTACGGGATATGGGGACGTACGAGGCGGCCGGTTGCATTATTACCGAAATGGATTTCGCCACCTGGGCCCGTTCCGTCGACGATCATTCCGCGAATTTGCTCCTCTTGAACCGCCAAGCCGCCGAGAACCTTTGCCTGGAAACGGTGGAAAGGCGCCGGCCCTGGCAGTCTGGTCTGGAATTCGATGCCGAAGCCGCCGCCCACACCGACAACCTCATTCCCGTGGGACGGGCGAGCCGTAGCTGGATCGGGATCCGCATCGAACTGTTGCGCACGTACGCGCAGGTCCTTTGTAGTGAGCCGCAGGGCGTCCGATCTGATGGTCTGCTGACAGATGCTGGCGCACAGCGCGTTGCCGCAGCTGATCTCGACGCTGTGGCGAAGATCTGGAGGCATGGGCCGCGCACGACTGGGGCGCCATCATCGACCTCGGCGCGAAACGCCAGCATCTTGCCGGACCGCTTCCTCCCTTCCTCGGCACTGGGCCGGACGAGAACCGACCTGGGACGACAGGGCGCCGAGCACTTCGCTGAGCTGAACTCGGCGAGCGGTCGGCATCGTCAGGATATGGATGTGTTAAATGCTCGAAGATGTTCCTTCCTCGGTACGCCTGGATGAAGAATGGTGCGGTGGCAGACGTGGAGAGCTTGATCGGCCAGGTATGGGGTCCGGACGTTCGACCACTGGTCGAGGAGGCGTGGCGCTGCTACAACGCCGGCGCGATTCGCGCCTGCATCACCACGACGTGGAGCGCCGTTACCGCCGACATCATCACCAAGCTCGTACGGCTGGCTGATGACGGCGACGGCCAGGCCGCCTCGTTCCGCACCGCTCTGTCCGAGGCCCAGAAGAAAGGGCTGAGCAAGGACGGGGTGCGAGCCATGCAGGCCATCGAGGCGAGCCTGCTGGACAAGGCCGTGGAGTTCGAGCTCATCGACTCGATCGGGTCACGTGAGCTGGAGCGTATCCGCGAGGATCGCAACCTATGCGCGCATCCTTCGCTGCGCACGCTCGGGGACGTCTACGAGCCTCGCCCAGAAGTCGCCCGTGGCCACCTGGCCGTCGCACTGGCGACCCTGCTCACCCATCCTCCAACGCAGGGCCGCAAGGTTGTCGAGGAGTTCAGCACCTACATCTGCGACCCGTTCTTCGTGCCTACGTATCCGCACATGCAGGCCACCTTCTTCGACCGGGTCCGAACCGCGACTCGCAAAACCATCGTCAGTTTCGCCGCTAAGCATGCCCTGCTCGAACTCGATCCCGAGGGGCGCCTGCCTGCCGCTGAACATTCCGACAGGATGGCTTTGGCCCTGATCGCCTTCGCGCAGCGGGACCGAGAGCTGGTCCGCTCGGCCATTTCCGCCCAAAGCGAGAGGTTCCAGGTGCTCGAAGGTGCCGCCCAGCTGCGCGCCTCGGTGCGGTTGGGAGACCAGGACTTCTTCTGGAGCATGGTGGACCAGGCACTGGCCACACGGCTTCAGGAGATGGTGGCCAAGTTGTCCACCACCGTCGAGTGGGAGTCGCTTCCCCCTGCGACGGCTGCTGCGATTGCCCTGGTTCGGAGCCCGTACGCGCGCGAACGGTTGTCAGTACTGGAAACGCGGTTCACCGAGCTGTCCTGGACCCATCGCCTCGGGGTAGCCACCATGCATCCCGACCCGTACTTTGTGTCGGCGGTGGTCCAATTCATCGACGAAGCTGGCAGTTGGCGTATGGGTGAGCAGGCTGGGCGGATACTCGTCCAACACGCTCCTTTCCTGACCATCGAGACCTTGCGAGAAGCCTTGAACGGCTGGTGGGAAAACTCAGAGTGCCGGACCGCGGCAGACATGCCGAACCTCGCCGTACTCCTCTTCCACGGCACATCACACCTCGGTCCCCAACGCGCCCCCGTGTTCGGCGAGTTCCTGACCAACGTTCGAGCGCTGGAAGGCGAAGGTGAGTACTACAGCTACCCGGCGCTGGAAGAAGCTCTGAGTCGGTCGGGATACAACCCTTCAGCGGCTGGTAGATGAGCCGCGAACGTTCGCCGCTCTTGTAGTAGACCAGGGCGGCGATGTTCACTCGTCCGCTCCCGTTGGCGTGGACGTGCACCACCGGGATCCGCCGAGGCCACGTGTCGCTATGTTGACAGGAGAGTCGAGTATGACTCCCATCTCGGGGGAACGATCAATGCCAGCACAGTAAATGATCTTCAAAGGCTGCTCGCCTCTGTGATAGCACCCATCCGTGAATGCCTCTCTCCCGCACCTTCTCGTCGAGCGGCTCTGTATTTCTGTTCAGATGAACTGGTGGGGGCATTCGTGCCGTAATTTGACATGAGCTGCCGCTACATTCATCCGAGGGTGCGCTATCAGGCTGATTCACCAAAGCGCTAAGGGTGAATGTCTTGAAAGGGTAGCATTTGCCGGGTTTGAAAGGTGAGCAGGTTTATGGACGTCGGTGATGTCTGGGGGTTCAGGGATCAACCGAAGGCCGTCGGGGGGCGGGTGTACCAGGTGGAGGTGGTCCGGGTCGATGGGCCGCGAAAACACGGCGATCTGCATGTACGTTTCCTCGATGGCGAGGAGGCCGGGCTGCAGGAGTGGGTGGCGCGTGGTCAACTGGTCGCTCCGTGGGCTGACGTCGGGGCGTTCCTTGATGACGATCGCCGGTGGGCGGCAGCGATTGAAAGCTCACGTGAGGTTCGAGGTAGCGCGGAATTCGAAGTGGCCAAGCTGCTCTTCGGTCATGTTCGGCCGAAGAACAAGATTCGTCTCCGGCATGCTGTCGCAGATGCCGGAGTGATGGAGATCGCCGATCTCGATGGGGTGGCGTCGTGGCTTGGTCTCGACCCTCGGGACCTGCGTAAGGAGCCGCTGGCCTTTGAGGACAGGTTCGGAACCTATGTCGCTTCGTGGCCGACGACTCGTCAGGTGGCCATGCGAGTGGCCCAGGTTCTGGGTGGAGACGTCCTCAAGGCCATGACGAAGCAGGAAGAAGCGCTGAAGACACAACGCCGGAACGAGTCCTGGTACGGACATGAGAAGACCGACCGCGAACTGGAGCGGCTGGAGACCGTCGTCGGCACGCTCTATGAGTGGTGCGGTAAGGAAGTCATCGACCGTTATGACGAGCTCAAGGCCTTACGGGCCGAGGTCGAACGTCTGGGTGGGCTGGTCCAGCGTGCAGTGTCGGAGTTGAGGGCCCGCAAGTGTCACGCTATCGCCGCCACCATTGAGGCCGACCTCGGCGTCCATACGACCAGCTTTCGCGGTGGGCATCGCTGACCTGTGTTCGCTGTTCGGCTTGAGGCCGGTAATACTCCTTTTTGGGGCCATGGGGACTCCAGTCCCCGAGGTAAGGGCGCAGGTCGTCTGGGGCTGGATCCTTGTTGAAGCCCGCGTGGGCGAGACGAGATGGACCGCGGAGTGGGTCTAGGCGGTCGGCGATCGCGTGTCCCCACTCGATCCAGGGACGCAGGAGTTCGGCTTCCCCTGGCTCCTGGCAGCCAGCCGCGGCTTGGTCGAGCGCGGCGCAGAATTCGCGGATTTCGCTGGCTGCCCCCCAGGCATCCAAGGCATTGGCGAATGTCGTGTTGCGGTAGTCATCAACTGCGCGGCTCCGGGCCTGCACCATCGAGGCCTCCCAGCGCGCCCGCTTCGCGGCTTCTTCTCGTTCTTGTTCGGCGAGCCACTCCTCGTATTCCTGTCTCCGAGCGAGGGCAGCCTTTTCCGCCGCCCCGGCGCGATGCTCGATCTCCTTGACGACCTCGCATACTTTGCTTTCTACCAGCGAGCGCGAACTATCCGTCCACTGGTCGCGTCGGCTATGTGGCGACTGGGGTAACTCCAGGCGAAGGCGTCCCGTTGGTGCGGATTCGTATTGCACGGGGACTCGCTGCCAGGCATAAGGTCTTCGGCGTTTTTCCTCGGGATCTGGCTCGCGGACCACTTGGTCCTGTTCCTCTTTGACGGCAACCGGGTACTGCCTCGTACCGGCCTGTATGTACAGTCCGCGAGCTTTGCGTTTCTTGGACATCGAAAGTTTGTGGCCGCTTCGGCGGGCTTCTTCTGCAAGGGACTTGACCAGGTCGATGGCCCGGGGCATGAGTGCCTCGGAGACGGCCAGTACCTCGGGATGATCCCGAAGCAGCTTGACCAGCGCGTCGGCATCGGTGACCTTGTCGCGTGCACTGAGGCGGATGCGGTTCCAGTCCGTCTCGTCCGGATGCGCGTCGTCGAAGAGCCGGATGATCAGATCGCCGCCATTTCGGCCGGTGTGCCGTAGATGGAAACCTGCAGGTACCAGGTTGTGTTGTTTGGCCGCGTGCATCGCCCGCCGGTAGGACGCGCGTGTCTCCTGGTCAGGGGTCTGGATCTCGAGGGTTCCCCCATTGTGTTGTAGGCGTTCGATCAACTCCTCGGCCAGGCCGAGGGGGCTTTGACCGGCGTCGCGTGTTCTGGAGGCGCCTGGTGTACGGGCAACGACGGCACTGCTCACTGTGCCTGGAGTTGGCCGGTCCGGGTGATGGCCATGCTTCAGATAGAAGCGGCCAGCCTCAGTGATCTCGGCCTGCCAGAATCCGTCCTTTCGCGGCGTGGTGACCAAGCCGCGGTCACGAAGCGCGTACACCGTTCTAGCCAGCTCCGGCGTCTTCGCGCTGACCGGTTCCTGGCTCTTCCCGATCCGCTGCAACACCGTCAACTGACGATCATTTAACCTGTCCCATCGCTGCACGTCACCAGATCACACCGCAATGTCACCGCAGGCAAGTGGTTTCAGGATTTGCGTCGCGTCGGCGAGCTTGTCGACCTTCTTGGTGTGGAGCATGCAGGGGGACTTGAACTGTTCGCCTATCCCCTGAGCAGGGTCGATGCCCCATGGTTAGACATCTCATGTCCGGAATGAGCGCGCAAGGTGGCGTCTCCTGGACTCAACTCGACAGAATCGGGTCTAACAGCGCGGCACACGCTTATGCCAGCGAACCCCAGCAGCCGCCAGTTCGGGATCTTGAACCGCGCCGGGTTTCGTGGAGCCTCCAGCAATCCCGGCGCGGTTCATCTTCAGCAGGCGGCTTCCGCTGCGCCTGGGGCAGGAGCAGTAGGGCGGGTGGGGCGGTGACGCTGACGGCGAACGTGGCGCACGGCTGGTCCGGCGGACTCGGGTCGCGCCTGGTCAGCGCTCTGGCACCGCTGGCCTTCGCGGGCGCGTACGAACTGCTCATGTGGATCGTCCGGAACACCCGGCAACCGTCCATCGAGACGCCGGCCAAGGACCACGTGTGCCAGCCCGTTGAGACTCTCGTTGAGGTGGAACGCGTGGTGCCGGTGCTGCCCACCGACCGGTACGAGGCGGCGCGTGCAACCGAACACCGCTTGTGGCTAGAGCCGTACGTCCACAGTAACGGCAACCATTCGTGTAGATACGTCACCGATGAGTTAGAGATCCTCCTCCTCAATGGAGAAGGTGACGCCAGGCAGCAGTTTCGCCTTGGACAAGAGCGAACTGGTATCCCTCGTCCGGGCCGTCACGGTGATCTCCAACCCGAGCATCTGGAGATCGACAGTCGCCCTTGCCGGGTCGACGAGAGAGGCGAGTTCGCGGATGAGCCCCCACACGGCTTCGCGTTTCGCATCGTTGGTAAGCGACGACAGCGGCATCCTGACTTTCGTCACCTCGTAGGTCGTCGCTTCAGTCTCTGCCTGCGATGAAGGGACAGGATTTGCACCTGCGTATCCGCCGGTCAGCTTGCTCACGCCCTGACTCGACCCACCACCGCGTCCAGATACTGGAATGAGGGACGTGGATGAAAGTTGGGGCGACAGCACCGGACGTGGGCGGAGCAATTGCTGCATCGATGCGGGCTGAATCTGGCTGGGGCTGGCGGGGCGAATCTCATTGCCGTCGCTGTCGGTCAGCATCCATTCGGCACCGGTAGCCAGGTGAAACAAAGCCTGGCGCAGGTCATCGACGGTGGCAACCAGCGGCCAGGTGGGATCGCTGTATGGGAGGGCGAAAAGCTCTATAGGGGTGAGGTCACGTCCGAAGGCCCCGCGGCCGATCAGCTGGCTGACGTACTCGGGCGCCAGCGCTCCAGCTGCGACGGCGCGACCGACCGCGACAAGTTCGTTCCACACCTCCTGCCCTAACAGGGCGCTCCTACCGTCGGGCATCGTTTTGTACTGCACCGTCAGACCGTCAGAGGTGCGAAGTAGGTAGGCGTAGTGCTGGTAGGCCCACTTAACATCAGTATCGAGTTTGGTCCGGGCCTCGTCCCTGCGTGCGCAAGCCTCGGGATACTCATCAGCGACAGGATCGAGTTGGGCGACAACGGTCTCCCAAGCGAGCAGGTCCCGGGCCCGATCGCGTGCGCGAGTGCGGCGCTGTGTGTTCACCATGGCGACCACCATGGATGCCGCGTAGGTGGCGCTGAGCCCAGGCGTGACACCGAACGCCATGTTGAGGTCGACGCGGGTATCAGCATCGCGGCCGTTGAGCAGGCTCCACCGGCGTGGGTCGAGCACGACAAGACGGTTCTCCTGACCGTCAAACCCGGAGAAGCATCCGGCAGCGGAGGTATCGCTCCCGACGGACCCTTCCGCGAAATGCGGCCCGCTAAAGGCTCCCTTACTGGCCAACCGCTGGGCGCGCTTCCACACACGGTCCAGCGCCAGATCATTGCTAACCATGGCTGTGGCGTTGGCGTGGTACATGTTCAGCGTCTGCTTGATGGAGAGGTAGAAACGTTCTGGTCCTTTGCCCGTGGCTGGGCGTGCTCGTTCCAAGGCTCCCAGGCCACCTTGGACGGGACTGGCGGTGAGAGCGTTGAAGACTTCTTCAGCAGTCGCGTACTGCACGTCCTGGCCGGCGATGGCAGCTATCAGCTCGGGCTTGGTTGCTCCACGGGCAGCTTGGGCCCGAGGAACCAGGCTGTAGGCAAAGCACGCGGTTGCCATCCGTACGGCGGGTGCTGGTTGGCCGGCCGACACGCCGTTGACGGCGAGCGCGGAGTCCATGATGAAGGCTGTGCCGCCACCTCCGCCGGAGCGGACGATGTCAGTGTTGGCCACCGCGCGGAATCCTTGTATGGCGCGGGCGCTGCCAGCCAGTACACCGGACGACAACAGGGCCTCTAAAGCGTTGGTGTGCAGAGGGATGTCTCCAGGACCGATCAGATCGGGTGCCCATCGTCCCGCTTCATGCTCGATCGCCCAGTGTAGGACTGTGCGCGCGAAGATATCGACGGTGGAACGAACCTGCTGGAAGGCTTGGACGACCGACCATTCTTTGGCGATCAACTCGAAGAGGTCAGGGTGGAAGGGGTAAGTCTCGGCGGTCCGGTCGGGGAGGCTGGTAAGCGTACGGGCCGAACCGAGCTTGCTGTATACCTCCTTGGACCAAGTTTCATCAGCGGCGATAACGTAGGCGGTGCCGATCCTTCGGGCGGCTGCGTCTTCGATGTCGTTGGCGAACAGACGACGGCGGATGATCTGAGCGAAGTCGGCAGGCTCAGTAACCGTGACGGTTTCGCCGTTACGTCGCAGCCGAGTTGCGATGTACTCTCGGATTTCTTCGGCAGCCACAGGGTAGCCAGCTTGGTCCTTGTCGCTGCGAATCATCACCACGATCAGTGCGACGTGCGGTTGGTCATCGACAGCGTCGGCAAGAGCGTTGAGGAAAGCTTGTTCTCCAGGCAGACCGCCGATGGCATCCTGGTCATTCAACATCATCACGTAGTCCATGAGCTCATCGATGACTACCAGCACAGGGCGATCGATCTCAGCGAATGCAGCCTGCAGAGTTGCCTTGTTAGCGCCGAGGGAAACGTAGTGTTGCCAGCGGCTCATACGGTCTGGGTGGCTATGGAATAACAGCCACAGGAACCGCCCGAACAGGTCTGTGGCCGGTCCGAATCGAGGATCGGTTTTTCCTGGGGACATCGAATCACCGATGAGAATGATCGGGGCGACCGCGCTGAGATCCAGTTCATGTCCGCCTGCGGTGGCTTCGGCAGCGACAGCAAGCCCGAGCTCAGTGGCGAGGAACAGTCCAGTGTCGTTGATCATATGCCAGATACCGACGAGTGCATGGCTTTTACCTCCGCCCATGCCCTGGTCGAGGTGGAAACATGCCTTGGCCTCGACACCCGCCACCCAGAGCCGACGAGCGACCCGTCCTAGAAAGCCGACCAGCAACGGAGTGGGCTGAGTGATGTCGGTGTAATAGCCACACTTGGCGTAAGGGACCGGAACGGTCTGGTAGACAGCCTTAGCCAGGCTCATCTGCAGTTCGCCCACCGACCCGTCAGTGCGGCGGACTTCGTCACGGAGGTTGAGGACATTGGCCCAATGGGCGCCGTGAGCGGGTTCGGTCACGAGGTCTCCTCGAACAAGCTGAGGGGGGTGGCCGCTACATGGGTGGTGCCGCTAGACACGGCAATGGCTTGGATGGACGCGCGGTTGCGCTTCACTGCAGCCAAGGCGACTCTGACTGGGTCAGAGGCAGGAAGTTTGGTGGCCAGCCAATCGACCAGCGCCCATACCTGTGCATCGGTCGGGGAGCGTTCTGCGGAGGTGAGACATGCGGCGGCGGCAACCGTTCCCTCAGGCCACCTCGCCGCCATTCCGCGAACGACCTCATAGGTGCTGGAAGTGGAAAAGAGCTGGCCGGGGGCGTCGTGGCGGAGCCGGTATCCGGCCTTGGTCTCGATCAAGATGGGACCGCGTAGGTCCTCTATTCGCAACGCGTCGGATTGGGCGAAGAAACGGGCTTCTCCCTTGGGGACATCCATGCGGCCATGGACTTCATGCCAGAAGATTGCCAGCCGGGTGTGTGGGTCGAAGATCTCCAGTGGCGATTCGTCTAGTCGCAGGGCGACGGCATCACGGACGGCGCGGCGGGCCAGGGTCATGTAGTGCTCCAGGGACACGGCGGTCCCATCTGGCGTAATGACTTTGCTATAGCGACCCACTACCTGAAGGGCCGCCCCGTAGGAGGCCATGAGTTGGTCTTCGAGAGCTAGCCCATCGCCATCCCAGGTGCGGCAGCGGGTCTTAACTTGGTTGATCACCTCGGCATCGACCTGTGCTGCGATACCAATGGGTCGGTTGGGTGGGGCGACCCGCGCCCCTATGGAAACGGTCACGGAGATGGTCGCGACACCGGTGACGGCCGTCTCGGTGCGCGAGGGCCAAGACGAGGTGACCACGAAGCCGGCATTCGTCAGGGCGGCCAGCAGTCGTTTCCAGGCTTGGGGATCGGAGTGACCGAAGATGACGGTCATGTGCCCGTTAGCCTTAAGTACGCGCCGGGCTTCTGCAAAGGAGCGGGCCAACATGGACTCGTAGAAGTCCTGCGTGCGGTGATCACCGTTTGCCTTGGCTCCGCGTTTGACGATGATCTCTTCGCTCTTGTCCTGTAGTCCGTCCGTGCCATCGAGTGCGCCATCGAAGAGATCCTTGAGAGCCCCCCGCAGCGCGCGCTTGAACCAGGCGTAGGACAGATCTGAGGAATCAGCGTAAGCGATCATGTCGTAGTAGGGCGGATCGGTCACGATCACATCGATTGTAGCGTCGCGAAATGGTAGTGCCACCGAGGAAGCACGGCGCAAGCGGGCAGGGGGTGACTCGAATGTGTTCTCGAGCAGCACTTTGCGAAGCGCGTTCAGCAAACTGGAGGAGACTGAACTCCAAGTTCCCGGTCCGGCGCCCGGTCCTACTTCGAGGTAGTCAAACGCATGCGTAACGGTGCTCTGGTTGGTGAAGACGTCACCTGAATAGACACGATTCTGCGCTGACCCATCAGGCCTTCCACGACTTTCTTTACGCGAGCCGCGGGTCGCCCGGCGTAGTTGCCGAGCAATGTTGGAGGCGGCATATGAACACAGAGCGGCGGCGTACTCTGGGCTCACCGCTTCGCGCAGCTCATGATGCAGTTCAGCGATGATTTTCGCAGTGGTGGCGAACAATATCGTTTGCCGAGGGTTCATCAACGACCCATAGGTCGTGTAACCGTAGCCACTTGCGCGGACGTTGTCCTTGTTTCCGCGAGGGATCGCCTCATCGGGGAAGGGAGACAGCCCAGCGATGGTAGATAGGGCCGATAGATCTGCACGTGCAGCAGCAGCGCTCTCGTCTGGCCGGGGCACCCGGAATTCTTTGCGGTTCGTGTTGGGGTCGATCTCGGCTACGGCCAGCATCGCGTCGATGTACTGACCAGCGAATCCTTTCGCTTTGACCACGTCCAAGGTGTGAACGTGGCCGCAATTAGGGAACGGGCACCGTGCGGATTTGCCTTGCTTTCCGACAGGCGCAGAGAATGTTGGCTGTTGTTGTGGAAGGCCGTCCTTGACGTGCGGGAGCCAGTGATCGCCATCTACAATCAGCTCAAGGGCTTGTCCTTCATCCCTAGTGCGGTTGTAAGGGTTCCGCAAGACCATCGAGCCGATCAAGGGAAACCGACGGCTGCAGCCGTCGCAGGGAATGGTGACAGCCCACAGATACGCCCACGGCACCTGGCCACCCAGAGCGGCGTTTCCAGGGTAGTGGGCGGTCATCTGTTTAGCGACGCGGCGACCTACCTCAGATAGAACAGTCCGCACATCACCGAGTAAGCGTGGCTCTCCTGCCAGACCTGCGAGTCCCAGCTGACCGGTTGTGGCCGACTTTCGCCGTTTACTGTTCGGTGAGGCGGCTTCTTTTTCCTCCCTGGCAAATTCAGTTGCGGGAGAATAAGGTAGCGGGGGTTCAGCGGACCAATCACGTAGAGGGTAATCGGCCAGCAGTCGACCAGCGAGGGTTGCGACGGGGGAGAGGTCAATGCCGATGGCTGTGGCCCCGGCGCGGGTTGCCTCTAGCGAGATGATCCCTCGGCCAGAGTAGATATCGAGCACAACGGGTGGCTTGGCCCCATACTGCTCGGCGATGCGACTGCGCAGGCGCAGCATCGCGGCCTTCTCGCCCTTGAGGACAGCCGCTTGTATGTCGAAACGATTCTCCAGGGTGTCCGGCAGAAGCGAGCACAACACGGCAGCACGTGCCTGTGCGATGGGCCGGGAGGCAAACCAGGTGAACAGCGCCTTCTCGCTGAGACCTGATCCGGCAGGAGTGCCGACTGCTTTGTCCACCTCAGGGCAGGGAAACCAGGTGTCGATCAGGCGAGCAGGTGTCGCAGTCTGATCGGTCAAGCCACCGGTGGCGCTACTTTCGGCAGCGGTGACGGTCGGCGAGGTGCTCATGCCTGGGCTCCGATCAGTCGCTTGAGCTCTGACAGGGGGATTTGGAAGCGTTCGATACGTCGCGGGCCACCGAGCACCGCGGCGGGATCTTGCTGACGGAGCCGGACAGCGGGCTTGGTGACGCAGGAGTCGACCACGTATAGCCAGTACTCGCTGCCGCGCTGCTGAGCTTGGGCCCATTCGTTCTGCTCCAGCCATACCGCGCGCAGCGGTCCTTGCACTCCCTTGACTTCGACCAGGCGCTGCTCACGGGTGGCGCGGTGCCGCGCGTAGAGGTCGTAACCGAGGCCGGCAGTCTGCCTGTCGTCGACCTCGTAGCCGCGCCGTTCCAGTTCGGAGACGACCACAGAGATCGCGACCTTCTCGGAGTCTGGGTCATAACCCAGTTGATCCACGCGGGCGCCGCCAGTAACCGCGATCCAGCCGACCAGTCGTACGGCGCTGCTGTTGACCTGGGCGATGTCTTCCAGTACAGCCAAGCGCTGGTCCTTGGCGACCGTGAATTGCCTCAGCAACTGGGTGCGGTCGAGGAGTGGTCGGTCGGCGATGGATTCCTCGAACCGGTATTGCGTAGCGTCCAGTTGCTGCCTGGCGGCTTTGATCCACGCTTGACGCTCGACGGCTAAGGCAGCAACCTGGGTGCGCAATTCGGTCTTGGCTGCTTCAGTGGCATCGTGGCGGGTAGCTGGCGACAACGAGGTGGGCCCTGCCGGTGGTGGGTCATTCGGATCCGGACTGCGCAAGGTCAGAAGCGATTCCCACGCCACGGGTAGGGCCTGACCAGCCGAGCAGCGGATGAGCAGCGGGGCCTTACGTGTGGCGCGTGTGGCACCGTCATGGAGCTGGATGTCAGCGTCGAACAGGGCCAGCACATACGAGGTGAGTGCAGCGCTGTCGACGAGGGCTGCGCCGCGGACCAGGTCTTCCTCTCCTGTGGAGAGTGCGTGCGCGATGAGCTGCTGAAAGGGATCCTCGGTCGGCCCCAGGACGATAACGTCGTCCAGCCCAGTCGCGCCATCATTGATTGCTTGGCGCACCGAGGCGCCGTCAGCTGCGATGTACGCGTGGCTGCCCCCGCCAAGCGACTCGGGAAGCTTCCCCTTGTCGGCGACGGTGAGCCGGCGGATTCCCTTTGCCGGGCCTGGCCCGATGTTCCAACTGCAACTGCGGGCAAGCTGGTCGACCATCGCGTCGACGATGACCGGATTGATCGCCTCCAGTCGGTCAGCGGCGAAACGCTCCAACGCGTCGCCAGTCTTGGCCGGCGTGCTCAGCGAACGTTCATCGGCGACCAGGACGCGAGCGGTCTCGATGAGCGCGGCGGCTTCGGGGATGGTGACATGCCGTCCGCTCTGGGCGTCGACCATCGCCTTCCCCCAGTCGAAGCCAGCGCTGAAAGAAGTGGCGTCTAGTAGGTCATACAGCTTCCCCTCTAGCGCTTCGGCTGCGCTTTCGAGGTTGTTCAACATGACCTCCTGGACGCGGCCCTCGCGGGTGTGCGGGGCGACCAGGTGGTAGACGTGGACCGGGTTGCGCTGGCCGACCCGGTGCAGGCGTCCCATCCGCTGTTCGAGGCGCACCATCGACCAGGGCAGGTCCCAATCGACCATGACGTGAGCCGATTGCAGGTCGATGCCTTCCCCGCCCGCGTCTGTGGACACCAGGACTTGGAATTGTCCGGCAAGGAAGCGCTCCTGGAGTGAGTCCCGGCTACGGTGGTCGACGGCACCTTCCAGAATGTCGGCGCTGAAGCCCGCCGCAGTAAATCGTGCGAGTAACCATCGGGCGGTGTCCGCGAATTCGGTGAATACCAGCAATTGTCCGTACTTGTGGCGGATGTTGTGCTGGTCGAGCAGCGTTAGGAGTGCCTGCCATTTGGCCGGGGAGGCTGCCTCTTCGGCCTGGCGCAGCGTCTCCAGGACGGTGGCGACACGAGAAAGTTCAGCGCTCTTGTCGCGTGTTCTGGAGGTGACGAGAGCGCTTTCTGCGCGTGCCCAGGTGTCGTCGTCGTCGGCAGCTGCTCCTAAGCCGTCAGCTGTGAGGAGATCATCGGGTACTACGACGGTACTGCGTTCGTGCGCGGCACCCTTAAGGGCGGCCTCGCGGCGACGAATCGTCTGCGTGACGGCGTACAAGCTGGATGCCGCCCGCTTGCCATAGATGGAGCGGGCCAGGGTGGCGTTGTCAGCATAGAAGGCGTCGACGTAGTCCATTACGGCGTCGTAGGCCACTTCCTCGTACGGGTTGAGACGGACGGGTATCGTCTTGGAGAAGCGGCGGGGGAAGAGCTGGTTGCCGTCGTGGTCGACCAGATCCTCTTTCATCCGTCGTAGAAAAGACAGCTTGCTGGGTACTAGCGCGATGTCGTAGTCGCTCTGGCGCGGCTCCCACGGGTACAGCGTCGGATCCAGCAAATTCATCAGGCCGCGAAAATAGTGTTCCTTGCCGCGATGAGGGGTGGCGGTGAGCAGCAGCAGGTGATGAGTCCTCGCCGCCGCCTCACGTGCTGCAGCAAGGAGTTGGCTGGTGGGGGTCAGACGGTGCGCCTCGTCAAAGACGATCAAGGACCAGGAGGCGCGGTGCCCAGCCACCTTGCGGCGCACATCTGGGTTGTGAGTGAACAGGTCGACTGAGATCAGCCAGGTGCCGTAGCGGGGGTCGAGATCCGCAGGGTCGGCGGCGATCTCGGTGGTGATCCGACGGGCCTCCACGCCGAACAACCGCTGCAGGTCTCGCTCCCATTTGATAACCAGGTGCGCTGGCACGATGATCAATGATCGGCCCTGTATGAGTCCTTGCCGTCGCCCCTCGGTGAGATACATCCCCGCCATGATCGTTTTTCCGGTCCCGGGCTCATCGGCCAACAGGAACCGCAGGCGGGGCTGGCCAAGCATGTGCCCGTGGACGGCTTCGTCCTGGTGAGCGTACGGGCGCAGTGGACGGGTGGCCAGGACGGCTGATCGGATACGCGGAAGCGCGTGCTGCATCCATCGTCCCCATAGGGCCGTCAGCGCGCGTTCGGGATGGCCGCCGCGGTCATTAGTGGGGACAAGTCCCTTGACTAATTGCTGTTCAGATAATAAGAGGCGTCGCGGCTGGCCCTCGGCGTCGATAACGAAGAGTTCGATCGAACCGTCTCCAGCCCAGTCGGCATCCCTTACCGTTACCAGCGCGCCGTCAACGCGTACCTGTCGCCCTCTCGCGGGCAGTTCACTCGTCATCGCTTCCTTGTGCAAGCCTGCGAGTGCAGCACAAACAGGGGCCGCAGCGTAGTCCGTACGGCCACCCATGGGATCGGCCAAGGCTCTCGGTCCGGACGCATGCTCCACCTACAAAACGAGAAGATGAAAGGCAAAAATAAATCCATCCAAAGATGTCGATCAATACAGGAGCGGCATTCAGAGATCGAATTGTTGTACTCCCGGGCAGACGTGTATCGGCAGGGAAGGAAAAGACATGAAATGTCCCGAATGTCAACCTTGGACTTGTCCCCTTCTAGCGTGGAGATCTGCCCTAAAGAGAAGGTTGGGTCGTGGGAGAGATCCAGACGCAGGTTCGATCCGGAGTTCCGCGCGGGCGCGGTGCGTATCGTGCAGGAGACAGGTAAGTCGATTGCGCAGGTCGCCAAGGATCTGGGCATCAATGCGGGCACGCTGGCCAACTGGGTGCAGATGGACCGGCTGGCCCGCGAGCAGGACACCAACGGTGGTGAGCTGGCCGAGTCCGAGCGGGAGGAACTCGCCTGGCTGCGCCGGCAGCGGGCCGAATGGGCCAAGGAACGCGCCGAGCTGGAGATGGAGCGCGATGATACCCCTATGCTTGTCAAGCAGCGATGGTCGAGGTTGATGCTGGTGACAGGGCTGCAAGGATGATCGGGAAGACCTCGCGGGCGACGTAGCGCTTAAGGCAGCGGATGATCTCTTTCTTTGATTTGCCTTCGGTGGTGCGGCGTTCGGCGTAGTCGCGGGTGCGCTGGTCGCGGCTCAGCCGGGTGAGAACGATGAGGTAGAGCGCGCTGTTGGCGCGTCGATCGCCGCCGCGGTTGAGTCGGTGGCGGGTGGTCTTGCCGGAGGATGCCTCGATCGGGTTGACCCCGCACAGAGCGGCGAAGGCGGCCTCGCTGGCCAGCCGGTCAGGGTTGTCGCCCGCGGTGATCAACAGCGTTGCGGCGGTGTCCGGGCCGATCCTGTGGCGCTCCAGCAGTCGCGGAGCGCAATCGGCGATGATGGCGGCCATGCGCTGCTGATGGGCGCGGATCTCCTCGGTCAGCGCCAGAACACGACGAGCCAGAGTGCGCAGCACGGCGGTGGCGGCGGTATGGATGTCGTGCATCCCGGCTTCGGGCAGTTCCGCGCAGCGGCGCATCAGCGCGACCGGGCCGAGCCCGGTCAGGGATTCGCGCAGGCACGGATCGGCGCGCACCAAAACGGCCCGCAGCTGGTTGGTGGCCTGTGCGCGGGCCTTGACAGCTGATTCCTTGGCGACTTTGACCATGCGCAGCATCTCCACGGCCCCGTCGCCGGACTTGGCCACGGCGGTGGTCCGTCCGGACAGGACCGCGCGAGCAGCACTTTCCGCATCGAGAGCGTCGGTCTTGCCACGCCGGCGACGGGTGGCGCGGTCGGGCCGGTTGACCTCGATCACGTGATCGTCTCCACGCTTTCAGGGGATTGGCATAGGTCGGCTCAGGCCGCTCCGTGTAGCTTGGCAAGCAGGGCACGCAGGCTGTTCGCGCCGTGACGGACTGCGGTAGTGAGGGCATCCAGGTGGGCTGCTGGCAGGTGCCCGGCGCCGAACCCCGAGGCGGTGAGCACGCCGGCGACTTCCTGTTCCTGCTGCGGGGTCATGCGGGAGCGCATTCCGTGGTGTCCCATGACCTCTCGGGCAGCATAGGCGTCCGTGCAGGCCACGCCGATGACAGTGGACCGCAGGTCGGAGTCGTGTGCCGTGGGCCGGTCGGCGGTCAGGTCGAGCACGGTCAGGGCGAGCCGAGTCCGGAACGCTGCGGTCATCGGGTCGGGGTCGACGATCAGCGCGAGGGCTTCCCGCGCCGCATGCTCCAGTTCGTCCTGTGATGTCGGCGTGGCCGGAGGACGGCAGTAGATACGCAGGATGGCGGCGACGGCGTGTTCCCAGGGCTCTGTGGGAGCACTGGAGTCGATCATGGTGGCGGCCTGCTGCGGGAGGCCCTGTTCCATCAGCGACATGATCGTGAGCTGGCGGCCGTCGAGAAGCCGCTGGCCGACGCCGCGGTGCGAGGCCATGGATTCGGCTGCCTCGGTCCACCGGCCGACGCTCGCGAGGGCTCTGGCGCCGTCGATCAGCAGGGCGACCCACAGCTCCGTACAGATCGTGCGGTGGTCTGCGACGGTCCGGATCAATGGCGACAGGTCGACGGCGTGATCGCGGATGACGGTGGCGCCGCGCTGCTCGGCGGCCCGGTACAGCTGCTGAAGCACCGCGAAGGCGGCGCCGCCTTCGCCTTCGCGGATCAGGAGTCGGGCGATGTTCACCAGCGGCATCAGCGACATCACGGCGATGTCCTGGTCCAGGCCCTGGGCGTCGGCGAAGACCTTGTGCTGCCTCCAGCACAGCGAGGCGGCCAGGTCGGGCATGCCGCTGTCGGAGGCGATGAGCGCGGAGAAGTTGAGGACACCGCAGGCGCGGGCCACTCGCTGGGAGTGGTCCGCGCCGGGTGTTTCGGCGGTCAGCGCGGTGAGCTCTGCAATGCGCTTGTCCAGTGGAAGCCCGGGGGGTTTGGGTCGGCAGACCAGCGGGATGCGGGCGGCGATCGCAGGGTTCATCGCGCTGCTCCCTTCTACGGCCAGTCGATGACGAGTCGGCTGTTGGACTTGTCGATGACGAATCGGGGGTCAGCGGCCTTCAGCAGGTCGCGGTTGGCGGCCGTGGCCATGCGGAAGCCGGGGGCCGGGGCGTCGTTGCCGTAGTCGCGGTCCCATTCCTGGATCGCGGCGGCGACCTGCTCGGCGAGGGTGGCGGCGCTCGGGCCGTGGCCGATGACGCCGATCTCCCAGAACCGGCTCACGGTGTCTTCGCCCTCGCGGACGGTCAGATAGGCCAGGCTGTCGCCGTCGAGCGCCGCCATGGAACCCCACCCGAAATGCGGGGTGAACCCGGGCCGCTGGCCAGGTAGCCGGGACAGGCCGTTGGGCAGGACGCACGCCAGCCACAGGTAGACCCACTCCCAGGGCGAGCCCTTCCGGAACTTCACCCCGGTGTAGACCTGGTGGGAGGGCTCGTCCAGGACGGTTCGCATCGCTTCCCGGTCCACGAGCTGCTCACTGTAGGTTTCCAGCCGGACGTTGCCCTCCCCGGCCATGGGGACCATGGTACGGACGTCGTCACATATGCCTTTGCGCAGCGGGACGAACGTGGCCATCTCGCAGGAGACAGTCCTCCAGGTCTCGCCCTCGCCGTCGCGCTCGAACGCGAAGGAGCGGGAGATACTGCCCCGGATCCGCATCGGGATGACGAGCCGGCCGCCCGGGGCCAGTTGATTCAGGACGGGGAGGGGGATGTCACCGGCGCCCACGGTGAACTGGATCCGATCGAACGGGGCATGCTCGGGCAGACCGGCCGCGCCATCGGCAAGCAGCGCGGTCACGTTCTCCGCGCCAGCAGCGGCCAGATGCTTCGCGGCGGTGTTGACGAGGTCAGTGTCGACGTCCACCGTCCACACGTGGCCGCCGGGGGCGACGAGCCGCCCGAGGAGAGCGGCGTTGTAGCCGGTAGCCGCCCCGGCCTCCAGGACCTTGTGGCCGGGCTCTGCGCCCAGTTGCTCCAATTGGGTGGCGACGATAGACGGCGCGGAGATGCAGGAGATCATCTCGCCGTCTCGGTCGTTCTTCACCGACACGGCGTCATCGACGTAGGCGGCGACGACCTCGACTTCGGGGATGAACCGGTGGCGCTCGACGTCCCGGAAGGCGTCGATGATCTCAGGGGTGCGCAGGTGGCCGGAGCCGGTGAGCGTGTCCACCATGGTGTTGCGCAGCTCGGTGGGGTCGGTCGTAGTGATGGTGGTCTCCATCCTCTTGAAAATAGGGGTTGCGGGTGCGGACTGACTGGTAGACACGGTGGCTGGTACGTCGTCTCCGAAGGCGACGTACCAGCCCAGCCAGGCCGCGGCGGACTGCTCTGCCACGGGTGTGGCGGCACGGTTGAAAGTGAAGATCGCATGGTGGGCGAGGACCGCGCGCAGCCCTCGCCGGAGTTGCCCGCTGGTCGCGAGCCGGGCCAGGCGGCGGCCGGCGTCCTCGAACGCAGCAACGCGGTCAGACCAGCCGGGATCGGTGGTGTCCCGCTTGGCGGCGTCGGCGTTCATGAGACGCCGCATGGCGGTGATCGCAGACGCCTGGTGGGCCGCCTGCGGTGGGTCGATCGCCGGACGGAGGTCACGGACTTTCGCCCACACATCGCCGATCTCGAACGGATCCAGCCCGGCCGCCCGGTACATGGCGGAAAGCAGCAGGATGCACCGCTCACGGGCGTACGGGCTGCCGGTCTCGGCCAAGGCCGCGGGGCTGTCGGCGCACCACACCTCGTGGGCGATGGCCATACCCTGCTCGCCGCCGAAGGCGTCGGTCTCCGGTTCGTAGATGCCGCCAACCCAACCGGCCGCGACCTCGTCGGCGACGAGCTGGTCGAGCAGGTCGACGGCGGGCCGTTCGGTGCGCAGCCGAAGGCCGCCTTCCTTGCGCATGAAGTGGAAACGCCAGCCGGACAGCGCGGCCGCGAGTTCGGCCGCGGCCTTCGGGGTCGCTCCGGTACCGCCGGGAAAGCGGATGGTGGCGTGCCACCACTCCGGCTCATCGGGCAGCGGTAGTTTCTCGTCGTCCCTGTTCATGTCCTCGGTTCGCTCCTGCTCGGTTGTGGTGGTGGGTCAGTCGATCAGCAGGGCGCGGGTCCAGCCGGTCACGTTGGAGCCCTTCAGCGCCAGGACCGCCCCCGCCCTCCCTTCCATCAGGCCGGGTTTGGGCAGCGCGGGAATCCCCGCTTCTAACCTCTGGCGGGTCTGCCGGATGGGCTCGGCGAACCGGTCAGGGGTGAGGCTGTCGGCGGCGAGCGCGGTCGTGACGGTCAGCAGCCCGGCCCAGCCGTGGCAGAGGGACGCATCGGTGACCCGGCTCAGGCGGGCCGGATCCGTGAGGGCGGCGATGGCGAGCCTCTCGGCCTTGTACCTGCGGGCGTCGTCGCCGAGCGCGCACGCTGCCAGTTGCAGGGTGCGGGCGATACCAAGGTCGCCGTAGCACCAGGAGGGACGCAAGGGCGGCGCCTGCAACGTCTCGGCGGCGAGCGGGTCCAGGGTGATCCAGTAGAAGGAGCCGAACTTCTCCAGCCAGGCCGTGAACGTCTTGATGGCGCCCATCTGGCCGTCCACCAGAATGCCGCGGCGGGCGGCGAGAGACAGCAGCGCCAACGGGCCAGCGATGCCGTGGGCCACACCGTTGTTCGCGTGGCCACCGGTGATCTCCTCATGCGTAGGGCTGTCCAGCGACCACCACCCGGGCAAGACCTGGGCATCGGCTTCGGCCGGGACCGCCAGCGTCACCAGGTAGGCCAACACCTCCTGCAGCAGCGGCGACGGCAAGCCTGCTCGGGCAAGCAGCACCACCCCCAGACCGGTGAGCCCCCGGATGAGATCGAACTCCGCCAGCGTCGGGAGCCGGGCCGCCTCTCGCCGACAGCGGGCCGCGGCGAGCCGAGCAGTCACGACCCGGTCGACGGCCCTTTGAACGGCTTGGTCGGCGTGCCCGGCACGGCCAAGGACGAACTCCAGGGCCGGAGCGCCGTGGAACAGAGAAGCGTTGGAACCGGCGCTGACGCCGCCGGCGATCGCCTCGGCCATCAGGGGCCGCGCTGCGGCGAGGTTGCCGCGCTCGATGTGCATCAACGCGATCCCCAGCGCACCCTCGGCCAGGGCCTGCGTCGTGGGCGGGCTCATCGGCCTGCCCTTACCGCGACGACGATGCTGTGGGCCCGCCCGCCGATCCATCCATCCACGTCCGGCGGCGGCGCCTCGTAGAGCACCGCGATAGGGGAGCCGCACAGGTGCGTACGGAGCACGTCCAGGTCCATCTCCCCGGTGAGGTCCAGCAGCAGGCGCTGATCGTCCATGGCCAGGAGCACCCGGTCAGGCACACCCGCCCGGCCGCGCCAGGCGTGTAGCTGCGCGGCCCACTCCTCCAGGCGGGCTGTACGGCCGGGCAGGGCGCGGGCCCGAAGCTGCCAGCGGGCGGCAACGATGATGCTGCGCCGATAGTGCAGCCCCGGGGTGAACGGCAGCGTCCACGCCGCGCCCCAGTCGAACCAGGTCACCTGCGGAGTCGCGGCACGGCTGATCTCGGCCAGGAACCGGGCCAGCGGCGGGGTGAAGTTGTTCCACATGAAGTTGAGCGCGGTCGGCGCGAGCAGCTCCAGGCGCTCCCCGGTGGCGGCCACCGCGAGGTAGAGGTGGCGACCGCGCAGACCTACGACCAGATCAGAGGGGACGAACACCGTGGCGTCGCTGCCCCGGTGCTCTCCGACGCTGACCAGCTTCGGCAGGACTTGCGGGGTGCGCGTGAGCAGGTCGGCCTCGACGCGGGAGGGATGGAACGACAACTGAGCCAGTTCCGCCACAGGGTCAACCGTGGGAAGGGCCGTCTGCCCGGTGGCCTGCGGGAACAGGTGCCCGAATCGTCCCGTCATCGTGCCGGCCGCCCTGGAGACGGTGTGCACGCGGACGCGGAAGTCACCTCGGTCGAGTGCCGGGAGGGAACGGGCTTGGACCTGTGCGCACACCTCGAAGTGCGGGGCCAGGGCGGTGGGTTCGCCTGCGGCTGCTTCCAGCTCCTCGATGAGCGTCTCGGACAGGGTCACCGTCTGGTGGCGTTCGAGGGTGGCGGTCCCTGCGAGATCCAACAGCAGCCGGTCGCGCCGCGACATCGGTCGTGGCGGCTCGGACACCATGCCGAACCCGTCGGGCAGGCCCAACCCGTTGTCCGGGTCAACGAGCTGCTCCAGGCCGACCTCGGCGTTTTCGCCCCATCGGGCGGCGAACTGCTCGGTGTAGCTCCGCCACGCCCGGGTGCCGGTTGGGTTGGCCGCGAGCCTGGCCAGCACGGTCGCTACGGTTTCCATCTCGACCGCGACGGCCTCCGGCAGCCGAACCGTGGCATCCAGCCGTAGGTCCACGCACGCCTCCCGATCGCGGGCGTCCAAGGCGACGGCAGGCAGGACGGCTGCCGGGTCAACGACCGTGGCGGGGGCACGCAACGCCGACAGCAGCAGCCGAAGCCGCAGCAGCTCCGCGAGGAACGCCGCCTGGCGGTCTTTCTCCACCTGCGGGAACTCTGCGGCGAGTTTGCCCGCGAGCGCCGCATACCGGATGGGTGACCTGGCCGCCTGGAGAACGAGCTCCAGCGCAGGCGTCAGCGTGAGGGAGAACTCCGACGCGCCCTCGGACGGCACGAAGACGCGGCCGCCGCGCACGTACACCAGGTTGTTGACGCACACCTCGACGGCCGCCATCGACGCGCCGCTGGCTTCCTGGGCGCTGATCACCTTGTCCAGCGCCCGGGGGCCGGCTCGGGTGACGATCTCGTGGTTCTCCCCGACCAGCACGGCGGATGTCTCGCCGAAGTCGACCAGGCAGACGCCGGCGAACAGGCCGAACGGCGTGGACCGGTGCTCGTACCTGATGGCGTACCGGGCGACCGCAAGCGCGGCGCGACGCGCCCGGCGAGCGTTCAACAACCGCCCGTCCAGGACAGCCTCCACCTGGCGGGCCAGGTCCAGGCTGGCATTGGAGACCGCACGCCGGAACGTGTCATCGGCCCAGATCGGGCCGAGCCAGGAACGCCACTGCTCGGGGGACGCGGCGGGCCCCGGCCACTGCGGCAGGGCGGGGGCGGAAAGGTTCACCGCCGCGCGCAGCATCCCGGCGCCCGTGCACCGGTACAGGGTCCGCCGCGACCGCGTCATCACTCACGCTCCGTTCTGGGAAAGAAGGGGGCGCGGGCCCGTACGGGCCCGCGCCCCGCGGACTACGAGGTCGTGCAGGCGCTCGGGCAGGAGGTCCCGCAGTTGTCGCCGGTGCTGCACATCAGCACCGTGTCGGCCGCCGGGGTGTTCTCGATGAATTCGATGTTCAGGGCGAATGGGTCGAACGTCTCTCCCGTGTCGACCGGGGCGGTCTCCTCCGGGGTCAGAGTGCTCATGTCTCTACTCCTTGTCCTGTTTCGGGTTCCTGACGTGGGGTGTCCACGCCAGCCGGGCAGGGGCATAGTCAGCCCGCTTCCGCCTGGTTCACATACGGGTCGGCCTCGTACCATTCGCCGCGGCTGGTGTGGTCAAGGTGGTGCTTGCGCACCAGGGCGGCGTACATCTGGATGACGTCGCGGTAGGCCCGGCCTCGGCTGGTTTGCTCGTGCCCGCGCCTGTCGGCGGGACGGAGCACGAAGAACTCGCCGCCCTCCGACGCCAGTTCGTACCGGCCGCAGCACGAGGTGTGTCTGACCCGGAGGATGGCGCCGTGTGACGTGTACGGCTCCCACTCGGGGGTGGGGCCCTCCTGCTTGACCGCCTGCGGCTGGCGGGTTCTCGTCATCCTCGTCTGCTCTCTCCACGGGGCGTGCGGCCCGCTGGGGGAGGAAGGCGGACAACCTGCACTCCTCGACAGGGTGCCCGCCTTCCCCCGCCTGGCCGACCCGCTGGCGAGCCTGCGCGCTCGCCACGTGGGAAGGGTCCGGCCAGGGTCTGGAGCCCGCCGCCCACGACGGCCTCCTGGGGCACATCGTGGGCGGCGGGTCGTAGGCGGCGCGGGGCAGCATGGGGGCTAGGTAGGGGCATAGGCCCACGCCGGAGTACGTGGACGGCCGCACGTTGTGAGCCTGCTCGACTGTCCACGCCAAGACGAGGAGGAGCAACACGGCCACCCGGCGACCGCCAGGAACGCGTCACTGTACGTGAACACGATGCGCTCCCGCCTGGTGCGGTTTGGGGCCCCGAGATCTTCCGGGCCGACGGGGTGCTGCCGGGTCCGGTGATCGTCTCGGGGCCGCCTCTGGCAGATCCTCACGGCCACCCGGGACGGGTGTGGTGGGTGGCCGGTCCGCGGTCATGGCACGCGGGGAGGCCCGCCAGAGATCAAGTTCAGCTTCCTGCATGCGCTGCCACAGCTCGGTGGCGCTGCGCCCCATGACGGTACGACACAGCCGCGGGTCGGAGCACTCCCATGCCTGCAGGACTCGCCGGTACGGGCGCCACAGGACAACCCAGCGGGGCGCCCGCGCCTGTATCAGTTTGGCGACCTCGACGGCGCCGGGGTCATACCGGGGCTGCATCGAGCACTTCACGAAGGTGTACGGGGAGGCGACAGCCCGCGCGATAGCCGCTGCGTTCTCTTGGACGACCTCGGTTACCCCAGGAATCGCCCCCTTCAGCTTGCTGGCGGCTACACGATCGGCCTCGAAGCCGTCCTTGTTGGAGCCTGCGAGCACGGCATACGTGCGCTCTACCGCTGGCACGTTCGGGTTGAATTCGCTGCCGGGCGACAGTGCGATGAAGGTGTCAATCATCATGGGGTCCTTGGCGAGCTGGTTCGAGTTGGTCATGGGGAACGGCGCGGGTCAGAGTCACGACCGGTCGGCCGGCGGAAGAGCGAGTGGTACGGAGGGCTCCCCGCACGACCAGCAGCCGCGCCCCAATCGCGTTCAGCTGTTCCCGCCGCCGAGCCGCGACGGGCTTCTCGCCCAGGTGGTGCGCAGTGGGCAGAACCACCCCGTAGGCGCCGGACAGGAGAAGGACGTCCAGGAGGCCGGCGAAGGCCGGGTCGTCCGATGACGCGGCCCCTCGATCGGTGAAGATGCCGCAGAGCTGCAGTTCGTGCTGCTCGCAGTATTGGGCGAGGGCTACCGTCAGGGCGGCGTGCCGCTCGGGCGTCGAACGATGCAGCCGCAGGTACCCGTAGACGATCGGGCCGTCCACATCGTGTTGTTCGGTGAGTGTCCACAAGGTAGCCGTCCTTACCGTGGTCGAGGCTGATGACCCGCTCTTTGAGCATGGCCAGCCCCGACCCCGCTGGATACGACCCGCTGTCGCACTTGCGTTGCACTTCCGTAGGCCCTCGGTACCTCTGCGTGCTTCCATGGCCGTGGAAGGGAGCAGCGACGTGACAACCGTGCATGAGTGGACCGGCCTCGAAGCGCGTGCACTTCGCCGCGCCTTGCGGATGAGCGTGCGGGTGTTCGCGCAGCACCTCGGCGTGGCTCCCCGCACCGTGGCGAAGTGGGATCAGCTCGGTACCACCGTTCGGCCACGTCCGGACACCCAAGCCATCCTGGACACCGCGCTCGCACGCGCGAATTCGGCGACTCACCTGCGGTTCGAGACGCTGCTCTTGGAACTCGGCCAGGACGTGGACCAAGGGCTGCGAGTCACCCGGATGGGACCACGGGCCTGGGACTACGAGACCTGGACAGACGACCTTGACCGGGCTGTGGTCGCCCTCAGCCGCCAGAGCTTCAGCTACGCCACCGACCTGCTGAACCGATGGCTCACCCGCTACGACCCGCACGCCTTGGACGACAAGGGCCTTTACCTGTTCGCACGATCGACGACGCTGCTCGGCGACCTCCAGCGCGACCAAGGAGCAGTCGCCGGCCCATTGTCCGCTCGCCGCTCCTACCTCAACGCCCGATCGATCTACGGACAGCTCGACATCCCCCGTCGTATCGCGCAGCTCGACCTTTCGTTGGCGGTGGTCGCCGAGATGGCGGGCCGGTTGGACGAGGCCGCCAAGGAATATGAGGCGCTGGCGGTGGACGACCGGCTCTCACCACGCGATAGGGCGCGAGCCCGGCTGTGGGTGGGGACCGCCCTGAGCAAGAACGACAAGAACGACTACGCCGCCCGCCTGATGACGACCGCCATCCGCGAGTTCGAGAACCTCGGCGAACCCGAGGACTGGTCCGTCGCGCACCAGAAACTCGCTCTGGCCCACCGTGGCGCAGGAAACTTCTCGGAGGCGCTACGCCTGATCGACCTCGCCCGCGCCACCGCAGTCACCGATGCGCCCATGCAGCGGGTCCGGCTGGAGACGGCTTACGGGCACGTCCTGCTTTCGGACCGGGCCACCGTGGATGATGGGGTGGTGATCCTCGACCGTGCCGCACGCGAGGCCGCGCAGCATGGGCTCGCGCACCAACTACGCAGCATCGAGGGCATCCAGCGGACCATCCAGGGGGAGATCCGCCTCCCTCTGCACGGCGACCAGGGAGCAACCGAGTGAGCATCAAGCAGCAGCAGGTCATCACCGACAAGCAATGGCAGCACGCCCACACCATCTGGGACTACCACCAGATGCACCACGACCTGATCCGGTGTGACGTGGCCATCGGCCTGGGCAGCCACGATCTGGGGGTGGCACGCGCGGCGGTCGACCTGCACCGCGCCGGCTGGTTCCCGCTGCTCGTCTTCTCCGGCGCCACCAGCCCCACCACCGCGGCGCGCTTCCCCCAAGGCGAGGCCGTCCACTACCGCGAGCACGCGCTCGACCTCGGCATGTCCGACGAGGCGATTCTGCTGGAGCCGAACGCCACCAACACCGGCCAGAACATCGCACTGTCCCGCCAGGTGCTGGCCGATTCGGGTATTCAGCCCGGTTCGGTGCTCCTGATCTCCAAGCCGTACATGGAGCGCCGGGCCTACGCCACGGCACGAAAGGTATGGCCCGAGGTCGAGGTGGTATGCGCCTCTGAGCCGCTTGAGCTGGATGACTACGTCAGCTCGATCGGTGATCCGAAGTTGGTCATCGACATGCTCGTCGGCGACCTCCAGCGCGTGATCGAATACCCCAAGCTCGGCTACGCCATCGAGCAGCCCGTCCCAGGAGAGGTCCATGACGCCTACCAGGCTCTTCTCCGCGCCGGATTCGACAGCAGGCTCCTTACGCCCTGACCTGCCGTACGGCGAGGTGTGCGCCATCCACCAGCCCAACCTCTTCCCCCGGCTGGTGACGCTGGCCAAGCTGTTCACCGCCGACTACTGGATCGTCCTGGACGACGTGCAGTTCGCACGCAGGGACTACCAGCACCGCGCGCGCCTTGCCTCACTCGACGGCTCGTGGCAGCCGCAATGGCTCTCCATTTCCACCCATCTGCCATACGGCCGCTCCACCTCCATCCGCGGAGCGCGCCTGGCCGATCCCACCCGCTGCCGGCGCCGTGTCGCCCAGCTCCTCGCTGACCACTACCGGCACAGTGCTTACTGGCCGCCGTTCAAGAGGCGGCTCGAATCCGTACTCACCGCTTTCGAGAGCACGGATCGACTGGCGGACGTGACGGAGCTGTCGACGCGCCTGCTGCTGGAGGAGGTCGGGTGGCGGGGGCAGATCCTGCACAGCAGCGATCTGCTCGCACCCGGTGAACGCTCGCAACGCCTGGCCGACCTGGCCTGGCTGACAGGTGCCACGACCTACCTGTGCGGGACCGGGGGCATGCGATACCTGGACCCGGCCGCTTTCCGGGTCCACTCGATCGAGGTCCTCCCGTTCCAGGCCCGCGGATCGGGCATATGGGCATCCGCCCGGGAGGTGAGCGCGGTATACGCCCTGATGCTCGTCGGGTCGGGCGCTCTGGGGCGGGAACTGGAGGCCCTACGCGGACGAGTTCTTGAGGACGATCCCCGATCTGGTGCCTAGCCCTGCTGGGCTTTGGAGATCGGTTCGCACTCCTCGCCATGCCGGGCTCATGGCACTCCGGTTCCTCGGCAAGGATCCCGACAGCCCCGACGGTGACTCGCCAACCGTCTAGGAGGACGGCGACGACTACATCCTGCAGGGCTTCACCTGCCTGACTCTCGTTGCTCGCGCTTTGTGTCGGCCCGCTCCACTACGGTGCGGGCGGGCCTGATTTCCCGGGTACGCAGAAGGCCTAGGTGCGCGAAGATGGCCTCATGACGTCCCGTCAGCGGACGTGCGTTGCTTTGCCCGGACTACGACTACCCCAGTGGGCCAGCGTAATTATGCACGTTGAGCGATTTCCGTAAGGAGCCTTGTGAGCACGCTCGGTAGTTTCATCTGGTCAATTGCCGACCAGCTTCGGGGTCCCTACCGCCCCAACCAGTACGGGAACGTGATCCTCCCGTTCACGATCCTTCGGCGCCTCGACTGCATCCTGGAGCCGGACCGAGAGACCGTCCGAGACCTGGCTGCAGCATACGAGAACCCGAACCGGCTCCGGATTGAGGTCAAGAAGGCCACCGACCGGCCGTTCTACAACACCTCGAAGTACAGCTTCGCCAACCTTCTGAAGGACGCGGACGGGCTCGAAGACAATCTCGTCGACTACATCGACCGGTTCTCCGCCGATGTCGATGTGTTCGAGTACTTCGACTTCAAGAAGGAGATCATCGCTCTGGAGAAGGCCGGTCTCCTGCGCGAGATTGTGAAGTCCTTCGGCGCCGTCGACCTGCACCCCAATGTCGTGTCCAACGCCGACATGGGGGACGCGTTCGAGTACATCATCCGCAAGTTCAACGAGGCCGCGAACGAGACCTCCGGTGACCACTACACGCCGCGTGACGCGATCCGACTGCTGGTCGACTTGCTCTTCGCCGAGAAGGACGCCGACCTGACCGAGGCAGGCATTGTCCGTACGCTCTACGACCCCACCGCCGGCACTGGCGGCATGCTTGCCCTGGCCGAGGAGCACCTTCTCGCGCAGAACCCGGACGCCCGGCTGAGCCTGTACGGTCAGGAGTACAACCCGCAGTCGTACGCGATCTGCAAGTCCGACCTGCTCGCCAAGGGCCACGACGCGTCCAACATTGCCTTCGGCAACACGCTCACCAGCGACGCCTTTAAGGGCCGCCAGTTCGACTTCTGCATGTCCAACCCGCCGTACGGCGTCGACTGGAAGCAGTACGCCAAGGCCGTCACCAAGGAGCGTGACGAGGCAGGCCCATACGGCCGCTTCGCGCCGGGCTTGCCCGCCACCTCGGACGGGCAGATGCTGTTCCTGCTGCATCTGGCGCACAAGATGCGCGCCCCCGAGGATGGCGGCGGCCGGGTCGGGATCGTCATGAACGGCTCGCCGCTCTTTAACGGGGCCGCGGAGTCCGGCCCGTCCAACATCCGCAAGTGGCTGCTGGAGAACGACCTGGTCGAGGCGATCGTCGCGCTGCCAACCAACATGTTCTTCAACACCGGCATCGCCACCTACATCTGGATCCTCGACAACACTAAGCACCTCGACCGCAAGGGCCTGGTCCAGCTCATCGACGGCACGTCGTTCTGGACCAAGCTGCGCAAGAACCTCGGCAGCAAGGGCCGCGAGCTCGGCGACGACGACCGTGCCAAGGTCCTCCGCTTGTACGCCGACTTCACCGACGCCGATCCGGAGCTCTCCAAGGTGCTGCGTAACGACGAGTTCGGGTACTGGACCGTCATCGTCGAACGACCCCTGCTCGACGATGACGGCAAACCGGTCGTCGACCGCAAGGGCAAGCCGAAGCCCGACTCCAAGAAGCGCGACACCGAAAATGTGCCCTTCACCTACAGCGGCTCGACTGCTGGCGCCGCGGCTAAGACCGAGGTCATCCAGGCGTACTTCGACATCGAGGTGAAACCACACGTACCTGACGCCTGGATCGACTGGGCCAAGGTCAAGACCGGCTACGAGATCCCCTTCGCCCGCCACTTCTACAACTACGTCCCGCCCCGCCCCCTCGCCGAGATCGACGCTGACCTGGAGAAGCAGGTCGCCAAGATCCTCGACCTGCTGCACGAGGTTGAGCAGTGACCAACGCCCACACCGATCTAGCCGCAGCCTGGACCGCCTCGATTCCACGCCACTGGTGCTGGATGCGGAATAAGGAACTGCTGTTCGAGGCGCAAACGCTGTCGACGGACGGCTCTGAGGAACTCCTAAGCGTCTCGCATCTAACTGGAGTCGGTCCCAGATCGGAGAAGAACGTCACGATGACCGAGGCCGAGAGCCTCGACGGCTACCGTGTTGTCGAGCAAGGCGACCTCGTGATTAACACGATGTGGGCCTGGATGGGCGCTCTTGGCGTCGCTCGACATGCAGGCATCGTGAGCCCGGCCTATGGTGTCTACCGGCCGCGCCCCTCGGCACCGTTCGAGCCGCGATTCTTCGACTATCTGTATCGCTCGACCGAGTACGTGATTGAGATGACTCGGGTCTCTCGAGGAATCTGGTCGTCGCGGCTCCGTATCTACCCAGAGGTCTTCCTTCGCATGGCGGTTCCAGTGCCGCCGCTGGAGGAGCAGCGTGCCATCGCCGACTACCTCGACCGCGAGATCGCCCGCATCGACACGCTCATCGAGGAGCAGCAGCGCCTGATCGAGATGCTCCGCGAGCGGCGCGAGGCAACGATCCGCTCGGTACTCCTGTCCGGCCTCGATGCCGCAGATAAAGGGCCGTCCGGAGTGGAGCTGCTGGGTGCCATACCGAGGCACTGGCGAATGGTTCCGACCCGACACCTTTGCACAATCACCACTGGTTCCGAAGACTCGGGAAACGCCACTGAGGACGGCGACTACCCGTTCTATGTGCGCGGCCGCGAAGTTCTGCGGATCGACCACTACTCCTTCGATGGCGAAGCGGTCATGACGCCTGGCGATGGTCAGGGGGGCACAGGCAAGGTCTTCCACTACTTCAAGGGCAAGTTCGAAGCACACCAGCGTGTCTATGTCTTCAAAGACTTTGCAGGCGTCTCAGGCTGGTACTTCTACTACTTCCTGTCCACGTTCCTCCGGCCGGTCGCGCTCGCGGGGAGCAACACGGTCACCATGGAATCGCTACGGCGTCCACTGCTCGCTGACTTCAAGATCGCGGTGCCCCCCTTGGATGAGCAACGACGGATCATGGCATACCTTGATGATCAGACTGCAAAGGTCGATACGCTCATCGCTGAGGCTGAGCGGTTCATCGAGCTCGCCCGCGAACGCAGGTCCGCACTCATCACGGCGGCTGTGACGGGTCAGATCGTCATGCCTGGGGTGGCGTAGTGGCCGACCACAACGAGGTTGTCTTCGAGACCGAGATCTGTGAGCACCTGGTGGCCCACGGGTGGCTCTATTCGACTAACGACGCCGGCTATGACCGTGAGCGGGCGCTGTTCCCCGAGGACCTCTTCGCGTGGCTGGAGGCGACCCAGAAGCCGGCGCACGAGAAGGCATTGAAGGCGGCAGGGTCGCAGGCGAAGTTCCTCGATGTGCTGACCACGGCACTGGACAAGCCACTCGAACATGGCGGTGGGATGCTGAACATCCTGCGGAGCGGGGTGCAGTACATCGGCGGTGGCCGGTTGAAGATGGCGCAGTTCCGGCCCGAGACGACGCTGAACGAGACGACGAACGCCGAGTATGCGGCGATGCGGGTCCGGGTGATGCGACAGGTGCACTTCTCGACCGCCGACCAGCGCAGCATTGACCTGGTGTTCTTCGTCAATGGGCTCCCGGTCGCGACGGTGGAGCTGAAGACCGACTTTACCCAGTCACTGAACGAGGCGATCCAGCAGTACCGCAAGGGACGCAACCCGCTGACCAGCGGCCGAGTCGAGCCGCTGCTGTCGTTCGGACACCGAGCGCTGGTCCACTTTGCGGTCTCCAACGACCTGGCTGCGATGACGACCCGGCTGGAGGGCGAGAAGACGCAATTCCTGCAGTTCAACACCGGCTTCGACGACGGTGCCGGGAACCCGCCTGGTGCGGACGGAAGGTCGGCGACGGCGTACCTGTGGGAGCGGGTCTGGGAAAAGCACGCCTGGCTCAACATCATCGGCCGGCTGATGATGGTGGAGACCAAGGAGGAGTGGGACGTCGCGACCGGCACGTCGGTGCGCCGTACGAGCATGCTGTTCCCCCGGCTCCACCAGTGGGAGGCGGTCACGAAAATTGTGGCCGCCGTGGCTGAGGAGGGTGTCGGCCAGCGTTACCTGATCGAGCACTCCGCAGGATCGGGGAAGACGAACACGATCGCCTGGACCGCGCACCGTCTCGCGCGGCTCCACGTCGACGATGAGAAGGTCTTCGACTCGATCATTGTGGTCGTCGACCGCACGGTACTCGATGGGCAGCTTCAGGATGCGATCCGGCAGATCGACGGCAGCGGGAAGATCGTCGCGACGATCAGCCCCGAGGACGTGCGCAAGGCCGGTGCGAAGTCGAAGTCCGGCCTGCTGGCACAGGCGCTGAAGAATGGCGAGTTAATCATCGCGGTGACGGTGCAGACCTTCCCGTACGCACTGGATGAGATCCGGGCCGACTCCGGCCTGAAGGGAAAGCGGTTCGCCGTCATCGCGGATGAGGCGCACTCCTCGCAGTCGGGGCAGATCTCCTCGAAGCTGAAGAAGGTCCTGACCGCCGAGGAGATCAAGGAGATCGAGGACGGCGGCTCGGTCGACGTCGAGGCGGTCCTGGCCTCGGAGATGGCCGAGCGGGCCGAGTCGGAGAACATCTCCTACTTCGCCTTCACCGCAACGCCGAAGAACAAGACCCTGGAGCTGTTCGGCCGCAAGGGGCCGGACGGCAAGCCGCACGAGTTCCACCTGTACTCGATGAAGCAGGCGATCGAGGAGGGCTACATCCTCGACGTGCTCAAGGGCTACCAGTCCTACGACACCGCGTTAAAGATCGCCGGCAAGGCCGAGAGCGGCGATGGCGGCGAGGTGGAGGAGTCGGCTGCACGCAAGGGGCTGATGCGGTGGGTCCAGCTCCACCCAACCAACATCAGCCAGAAGGTGCAGATCATCGTCGAGCACTTCCACGTCAACGTCGCCCACCTCCTGGAGGGCAAGGCGAAGGCGATGGTCGTCACCGACTCGCGCAAGGCCGCGGTGAAGTACAAGAAGGCGATCGACGCCTACATCGCCAAGCGGGCCGCGGAGGACGCGTCGTACAACTTCCGGACCCTGGTCGCGTTCTCCGGGTCGGTGTCGATGACCGAGAACGAGAAGTGGAGCCAGGACTGGGGGCCGACGCCGTCGAACGACGACGAGTTCACCGAAGCCAAGATGAACCCCGGAGCGGGCGCCGACCTGGCCGCGGCGTTCAAGGGCGAGACGTACAAGATCATGCTGGTCGCCAACAAATTCCAGACCGGTTTCGACCAGCCGCTGCTCTCGGCGATGTACGTCGACAAGAAGCTCTCTGGGGTCACCGCCGTGCAGAGCCTTTCCCGGCTCAACCGAACTCACCGCACCGCCGGCGGGGAGCAGAAGGCCAAGACGTTCGTCATCGATTTCGTCAACAAGCCCGACGACATCAGGGCCGCCTTCGAGCCGTACTTCACCAACGCCACCCTGGAGACCGAGACCGACCCGTACGTCGTCGTACACCTTGCGAACAAGCTCGCCCAGGCGGGGATCTACACCGAGGAGCAGGTCCGCCAGGTCGCCGAGCTGTGGGTCACCCGCAAGGGCAACAACGCGCTCTCGGCGGCAATCAGCCCGGCCCAGCATGACTTCCGGCGTCGCTACGCGGCAGCGATCGAGGCCGAGGACAAGGTCACGCTCAACACCCTCGACCTCTTCCGCAAGGACGTCTCCACCTACGTGCGGCTCTATGACTTCATGAGCCAGATCGTCGACTACGGCGACCCGTACATGGAGATGCTCTCGATCTTCCTCCGGCTTCTGGAGAAGGTCATCGCCGAGTCCTCCTGGAGCGCCGACGTCGACCTTTCGGACGTGGTCCTGGTCGGTGTGAAGCACAGCAAGGCAATCGCGGTTGACATCTCGCTGACCGGAGACGGCGAGCTGAAGGGGATCAGCGGAGCAGGCACCGGCACCAAGAAGGAGCCGAAGTACGTCGCGCTCCAGGTCGTCATCGACAAGATGAACGACCTCTTCGGTGCCGAGTCGTTCGCCGAGTCCCAGATCCGGGAGTTCGTGCAGGGGCTCGTGCAGCGACTGCTCGCCGACCCGGACCTGGTCCAGCAGACCCGGGTGAACTCGAAGAAGCAGTTCATGGAGTCGCAGGACTTCCAGTCCGCCGTCACCGAGGTCGTCGCCGACAACCAGAAGGCGCACACCACCATGGCTGACTACTTCTTCACCGACGGGCCTGCGATCAAAGGGATCATCATGGCCCTCGCCGACGCGTTCTACGAGGCCGCGATCGACAAGGGGCATGTCGGCCTTGCTCAAGATCTTGAGGTATCCCCTCACAGTTCACTCTGAATTTCCCATGGCCAGTAGAGACCACACCGTCTATTGGGTGTCAGGCGCTATCGGGGTTGGAGAGGTCATCGCGGGCGATGACCACACGGGTGGCTTTGCCAGCCTTACTGGCGGTGGTGGTCGGTGGCAGGGCCCGGACGTGAATGAAATACACCCGGACGCCAGCGAGTTCGGCATACGGCGGCCAGGCGTCGGGGGTGCCGTCGGTGGGGAAGTCGAGGAGCTTGTCGGTGAGGATGCCTGGCGGCGGCTCAGTTGTGGAGCAGGCAGCCGCGGACCGCGCACCGCCGACTGGGCGGCGATCGACATCCGGCCTCTGCGCCGTCCGGGGATGGGCATTGGCTGCTGGCCCGTCGATCCATCAGTGAGCCCTTTTCATCCTGAAACCGCAGTTCACAGCAGGTGAACCGGGAGTCCAACGATCCTCAGGGTCCTGGCCAAGCTGACCACAAGCAGTTCAGCACCGGCCTGCGATACTGGAGTCATGACAGACCCCCAGCATGTGGGCCTGGACCTACTCGCCGAACTCGCAGCAGAGCTCGACCCATTCATGCGCGGCATCCTCGCCAGTGACGACGTGGGACAGGCGGGCGACTTCGTCTATGACGTGATGCACCACTGTATGGAATCACCCCACTCGGAGGACCTGTGGCCTGCGGGCAGCATCTACTGCATCTGGATGGACATTGACGACATCGTCGACGGCTGGCCCGTCGATTACGGGACCGACAGCGAGACCCTTGCCCTGCGCGAGTTCAAGCGCGCGGCTCAGGAGTGGCTGGACATGGCGCGAACGCAGGCAGGCCTCCAGGACTATGTGCACCGGTGGCGGATGCGAATGGCAGCAGACACCTGGCCGGCACCCGGGGGGTGTTCACCGGCGGCAACGGCAAGCCTCTGCGGGAGATCACTACGATCCAGGCAGCTTTGATGAGCTTTTCCCACCTGACGGCCCTGGTCACGCCGGGTTAACGGAAAACGGTGGCGGATGAGGGGAGGCTCCCGGGAAGACAGCAGTCGACCAAGATCCGCTGCCCCAACCGGGAGCCTCGTTGCTGTCTTACCGTGCCTCGATTCCGCTGTCCAACCACCCCCTGGCTCGCCTGGCCGAACTCATCTGCACTCGGCGCGCTGAACGTCGCTCCCGATGGCGAAGATTAGATCCGGCCCGGCAAGCGCTGCTGGTCCTGGCCCACCTGCGCAACGGCGATACCTATGCCCGCCTGGCCGCCGGGTTCGGCATCGGCACCACCACGGCCTGGCGCTACATCCGCGAAGCTGTCGATCTCCTGGCCGTGCTGGCCGACGACGTGCACGCCGCCGTCCAGCGCGCATGCCGGCTGGCCTACACCATCATGGACGGCACTTTGATCCCTATCGATCGCCTCGCCGACGAGCGGCCGTACTACAGCGGTAAGCACAAACAGCACGGGATGAACGTGCAACTGCTGGCCGACCCCGTAGGCCGGCTGGTGTGGGCATCACCTGCGCTGCCGGGCGCTGTTCATGACGTGACCGCAGCCCGGACGGTCGGTCTTGTCGACGCCCTGACCAGCGCCGGCGTGAAGACCTTCGCGGACAAGGGCTATCAAGGAGCGGGCGGCACGGTCAGGACGCCGTTCAAACGGCATCGCCATCGGCCCTGGTTGTCGCGTGCGCAGCGGGAGGTCAATCGTGCCCATGCCCGTATCCGAGCTATCGGTGAGCGTGCCGTCGCGACCTTGAAGTCCTGGAAGGTGTTGACCAAGCTGCGCTGTTGCCCGCATCGTGCGACCGCACTCGTGCAGGCGATCCTCGTACTGCAGCTTGTCGAAGAGGGCCGATACCCAAGATGAAAAGAGCTCAGTGACCCCGGCGACATCGCTTACTACCTGTGTTTCGGTCCGGCAGATACTGGCCTGGAGGAATTGGTTCGGGTCGCGGGCACCCGGTGGGCGATCGAGGAATGCTTCCAGATGGCTAAGAACGAGGTTGGCCTCGATCATTACCAGGTCCGCTCATTTCAGGCCTGGTATCGCCATGTCACCCTGTCGATGACCGCTGCGGCGTTCTTGGTGATCACCCGGGACGGCCTGCAAAAAAGGGGCTCGCGACCAGCTCTGCAACCGGCCTGATTCCGTTGACGGTCCATGAGGTGCGTCGGCTGTTCAACCGCATCACCGCACCCATCGCTCATCCGGTCGACCACATCCTTGCCTGGTCGATCTGGCGCCGGACCAGCCAAGCCCGAGCTCGGATCAGCCACCATAAACGAAGATCCCATAACAACCTGTCGTTGTCGTATTAAGGCTGTGTCACTAGGCACACGCGATTAAGACCCCCGATGGAACGATTAGTCGAGTAGGTGCTCGCGGTCGCTCAGTGTCGGTAGTTCACGCAGGTGCCGTAGCGGGGAAAGGATCAGCGGCAGGACCGGGATCGCCGCGCCGATGGCGGCCAGCCACAGTGTGGGGCGTGGTCCGAGGAGTTGGCCGAGCACGCCGCCGATGAGGGCGCCGATCGGGGTGGTGCCCCAGACGAGGAAGCGCATGGTGGCGTTCATCCGGCCGAGCAGGTGCTCGGGGGTCAATCGTTGGCGGAAGCTGACCTGGGTGACGTTGTTGACCACGACGCAGCACGAGATCACCAGGTAGGCGCAGGCGGCCGTCCATAACAGCCAGCCGGGCTGGGCCATCGGGATCAGCAGCTGGAACGGTGCGGCGATCGCGATCGGGACCCAGATCGCCGGGCCCTGGCCGATCCGTGTGGCGATCTTCGTGGCCGTCAGCGCCCCGAGGAGGCTGCCCACCGAGGCGATCGAATAAAAGATCCCGATCGTGCCGGCGGACAGGTGCAGCTCTCGGGCCAGCAGCACGAGGAGCATCGCCACCCGCGCCGCCGACAGCAGGTTGTACAGCGCGATGGACAACGCGATCGCCCGCAGCAGCCGATTGCCGAACACGAACCGCAGGCCCTCCATCACCTCGGCTCTGAGACGGGTGTCGCGCGTGCGCGCCGGCAGCTCTTCGCGGGTGTGGATCCGCCGGACGAACAGGGCCGAGGCGGCGAAGCTCAGCGCGTTCAGCGTCACGGCCAGCGGCGCGCTCACCACCTGGATCACCACGCCGGCGAGGGTCGGTCCGGCGACCTGGCCGGTGGCTCGCACGGCCTCGAGTTTCGCATTGCCCTCGACCAGATGCTCACGGCCGACCAGGTGCGGCAGGTAGCTCTGATAGGCCACGTCGAAGAACACCGTCAGCACCCCGGTCACCAGCGCGACCAGATACAGCTGGATCATGCTCAGCGCGCCCATGGCCCAGGCCAGCGGCACCGAGCCCAGCACCAGGGCGCGCCCGATATCACCGAAGATCAGTACGTTGCGCCGGCGCATCCGGTCCACCCATGCTCCGGCGGGCAGTCCGACCAGCAGGAACGCGATCGTGCCGCAGGCGGTCAATGCGCCAACCTGGAAGTTGGACGCGTCCAGCGCCAAGACCGCCACCAACGGCAGCGCCAGCAGGCTGACCTGACTGCCCAGCTGGCTGATCGTGGTGGCGATGAACAGCTGCCGAAAGCCGAAGTCGCGCAGCAGTCCCCACCGGGTTCGCGGCCCCACCATTGCACCATGGTTACGCGGTCCGGACCTGTCAACGCCCCTACGCGCCGGAGCTTCTCGGGGAGGGGTCAGGAAGAGGTGAGCTGGGCCAGTAGCGCGGCGGCGGCCGCGGCCCGGGCGGCGGTCTTGCTCGCCCCGCTGCCTTGCGCGGAGATCGGCTCCTTGCTCCCGGCCGGGTGGGTGGTGGCGGTCGCGGTGAAGGCCGGCGCATGCGATGGGCCGGTGGCCTGCAGGTGCCAGTCGATGCCGTCGATGCGGCCCTGCTGGGTCCACTCATTGAGCACGCTGACCGGATGATGCTCCCCCGGCGCCAGCACGGGCGCGCCGGAGGCCGGCGTCGGCGTCGCGGTGTGGGAGATACTCGCCGGGACGATCTGGATTCCGGCCTCTTTCAACCACGCCTTCAAGGTGAAGGTCGCCACGTGCAAGCTCTCGGCGGCCTGGCGGATGCTCAAGCCCCCCGACAGCAACGTCTGGGCGACCTCGATCACCCGCTCCCGCTCCCGACGCCGGTCGGCCTCGGTAGGCAGATCGAGGCGGGCGGCGTGTTCGGCCGCGCCCTCCCCCAGCATCTCCCCCGCCCGCACCAGGCAGGCGACGCTGCAGTACAACCCGAGCCGGATATGGCGGCCCTTGCCGCCCGGGGCGCGCTCCAGCAGGTACCAGCCGGCCGGCACCCACACACCGCGCTCGGCGCGCTGGCACACCCGGCAGAAAAACGACCGCTCGCTTTCTTGGTGCCCGCCCCGGGTGGCGGCCAGGCCGCCGCGGCGACGCGAGGCCGGAGGCGGCTGCAGCTGCTGTTGTTGTTCGTCGGTGCTCACGGCATCTCACCCTGCCAGAGACACCCCGGCCCGGCAGAACCCATAGAGGTCCGAACGGTTTCGGGGCGGAGACACGTCGACTCGCCCCCGGCCCGGAGTGTGGCCGACGCTTGCCGCCGGTCAAGTCCGCTCCCTCGCTGACGCTCGGTCGACGGACTGGACAGTCGGCCGCGCGCCAGCCGAACAGGCCGCAGGAGGGCGAACTGGGGAGCGGTGAGGGAAGAAGGGGTGCCGGGCTCGTGACCGCGATCTGTGACCAGCGTTGCTGTTGACGGCTGGGTCAGCGGCTGAGGCCTCGAACCAGCGTGGATAGGAATCGAATCGAGTCCTCGACACGGTGCTTGATCATGCGAAGGGTGGGGATGTCGAAGCGTCCTGCCGTGCCGTGTGTGTCCTTGTTGAACTGGGAGAACAGGTTCGCCCCGCCGCCTACCTGGGAGCGCGGAACTCGTTTACGGCCTGCTCAACGGTCTCCCGAAGCTCCAACCGCTGATCCAACCGCTGCCACCGAAAACGCTCCATGAGATCAGCGGGAGTCGCCGCAACAACCAGACGGCCACCAGCCACCATGACTCGCTTCAACGTAGCGATGACGGCCCCGACTCCCTCCTCATCCCAAGCGGTAATTCCCTCCAAGTCGAGAACCAAGCACGGAGGACCATCGATGTTCAAACTCACTATCTCGTCTCGTAGACGCATGGCCGGAGCAGTGTTCTGGTTGAATTCGCCTCTCACATGCAGAACGGTGCACTCGCCATGGCCCACCGGCTGAATCTCCAGCCTGGTTGCAGGTTCCTCACTCGACATGGCACATCCGCCTTCCCGTCCCTGCCCGGCCCTGTTTCATTCTGCCTCCGGCGGGGGCACTCAGCTCCGGGATGATCGCAATTGCAAGGACTGAGAGCCATAAAGCGTCCGCGGGCAGCCGGGGGCGTTGTTGCTCAGTTGTTCACTCACCTCTTCAGTGCTCACTGGCTTGAAAACAGCTCCTGTCGTGGGATCAACGATGGACGAAGTAGGCCGGGGTAGGCAGGATGATCACATGACGATGAGGGAGAAATCATGAATTTCGGTGTCTCTAGCGTGGGTTTGCTCTTCGTGCTGCTCGGTGCTCTCCTTCAGTTTCTGGTCATCTACTTCGCCGTACGCCTGGCTCTGAAACACGACCGTGAACGTGCCGAGCGTGGTTGGCCCCAGAGGTAGCAACCGCGGCCCCGGGCTGGCGTAGCGCCACTGGTCGTTTCGTTGTCGATCAACCCCCGAATCGCGATCAACGGCATGGACGAGCCCAAGGCAGGACATCGACCCCCAACACCAGGTCATCATGAGAGCATGAGACGGGTAGTGATCCTCGGTCGTGGCGGCGCGGGCAAATCGGCCCTCGCTCGCCGCCTGGGCGACGCGGCGAAGCTGCCCGTCATTGAACTGGACACTCTGTTCTGGGAGCCCGGTCTCACCGCGACGGCTCCCGGCCAATGGGCGGCTCGTCAACAGAAGCTGGTCCAGCAGGACGCCTGGATCCTCGACGGCGACCTCGGACCCTACGACACCGCCCTCGACGTGCGACTCCGGATGGCCGACACCATCATCGTGTTGGACTTTTCCTTCCCACGATGTGCCTGGCGGACGATCCGGCGAGGCCGCGAACGTGCCGACTTCTGGCGCTGGGTCTGGGCCTACCGGCGACGCAGTCTCCCCCGCGTGACGCGGGCAATCGCCGCGCATGCTTCTCACGCGGACACCCACCTGTTGCGCAACCCTCGCGCGGTCCGGCGATTCCTCGCCCAGCTTTCCAGAGACGACCAGGCCCACAACCGATAGCTGTCCCGAGATCCGGATAGCTGGACGACGGCTTCGGGGTAGGACTGGGCACTTCTCGTGTCAGTTCACGGGAGTGCTGAAGGCCGCGCGGAGGAAGGGGCTGTCACGTGGGATGGCGCCCGTGACACGGTCCCAGCTGTTTTGGTAGAGGACCACGGTGCGTCCGCTCTCGGACCGGAAGGCGTAGCAGTTCACTCCGAAGTGGCCGCCGCCGTGTCCGTAGAGGGCGATGTCGTCGGGCAGATGGTAGCCGAAGAGCCCGAGCCCGTAGCTCATGTCCAGATGCGCCGGCTGGGTGGAACGCATGGCCGCCAGCCAGGCGGGCGAGAGCAGGCGGCCGCCGAGCAGAGCGTCGAGGAAGCGCGCGACCTCCAGCGGGGTGGAGACGATCGCACCGGAGGTCCAGGCTTCCGAAGGGGTGTAATCGGTGCAGTCGATGTATGGAGACTGGGCATCCATGCGCAGATAACCGCGCACATGCGGCCCTCGGATGTGCAGATCGGTGGCCGGCAGGTCGGTCGAGGTGAGGCCGAGCGGCTGAAACAGACGCTCGGCCAGGACCTCCTGGACCCGCTGCCCGGTGACGCGCTCGACGATGAGCCCAAGCAGGATGTAATCGGTGTTGGAGTAGCGCCATCGCCGGCCCGGCTCCCACCGGTCGGGCTGGGCCAAGGCGATGTGCACCAGCTCTTCAGGCGCAAAATACCTCTGCAACCGGGCGACGTCCGGCGGATCGCCCAGCACGGCCCACACGTAGTCGGGGAGCCCGGACCGCATCCGCATCAAGTGCTCCACGGTGATCCGCTCGCCGCCCGGCAGCAGCCCGGGAAGCCAGCGGTCGAGGGTGTCGGTCAGTGACAGCCGACCCTGTTCCGCCAGCTGCAGCACCACCGTGGCGAGATAGGGCTTGGTCACACTCGCGATGCGGAAGCGGTCGCCGGCCTCGATCGGGCGCGGGCGATCCAGATCGGCGGTACCCACGCTGCCGGTGAACACCACCTCGCCGGCGTCCGCCACGAGCGCGAACAATCCCAGGCCGCGTCCTGCCGCCAGCTCCTCCAGCGCAGCCTGTAAATGATCCACTTATTGACTCCTGGGGGATCGACGTCGTATGCCGGGCTCACCAGAGCTCGGCATCGGATGGGAACCGGCGTAGGAAGCGTTCGACGGCGACGACTCAGCCGCGAGGGGCACAGGGTACTTCTGACGGCCCTGTCCTCGGAGCGACACAAAGGCTCAACAAGGTAGACAGCGTGACGTGATCTTACGTGCTTTCGGGACGATGTGCTGTTCAGCCTCGGATACGTCGCACACGACACCAGCGACCACGAGGGCGCGTGGTGGGTGATTGACTTCCCAGTGGCTCACACGGACGAAGACACGCCGCCGCCACCGTCACGTCATCATCGTGCGATGCGACGCCGTGACGCCGAAATGGCTGGCTGGGAAGCGCAGGACGACTACTACGGCGAGCATCCCCGGCCGCCCAAGGTGACCGGCAGCCGTTCACTGACATTAAGTCCGCGCGACCCACTGACAACAATCGGCTCTGGCCCGCTCTCGATGATTAGTGACTGAGGGTGAGTTCGGAGAGAGCTCGGAGAGTGCTGGGCGCATACCGTCGTTGATCGCGGTTTCGTAACGGGTCGCACATACAAGCGGCCGCTCGTCAACGATCTGGTTTGTCGAGAACCCAATCACCAACGAGCGGCCGTGGAGTCAATTGTGCTGCATTCCCCGGCGGGCGACGATGCCTGCTGCCTTCACCTGTTCTGCCCTGCCCTCAAGGACGTGCACGTCCAGGGTGTTGAGGACCACGGTGACACCGTGCTGATCACGGCGCGGACCATGGCAGCCGAAGCCGAGTGTCCGCAGTGTGGTCTGTCCTCGGCCCGGGTGCACAGCCGGTACCGGCGGACTGTGTGGGACTTGGCGGCGGGTGGACGGCCGGTCATGGTCGCACTGCAGGTGCGCCGGTTCTTCTGCGGTGCGTCCGCCTGTGAGCGGGAGATCTTCGCCGAGCAGGTTGACGGACTGACGCAACGACATGCCCGTCGCACCGGCGCGTTACGTGCTCTGCTCACCTCGATCGCGATAGCGCTGGCCGGGCGGGCCGGTGCTCGCCTGGCCGCCGTAGCCGGCGTGCCCGTGGGCCGCTCCACGCTGTTGCGAATGCTGCGGGCACTGCCCGATCCGGAGGTCGGGGAGGTCACGGTGCTGGGCGTCGATGACTTCGCCAAGAAGCGGGGAAACTCCTACGGCACCATCCTGGTGGACATGGACACCCACCGTCCTATCGATCTGCTGGACGGCCGAACCGCCGGCGACCTGGCCGCCTGGCTGAAGGACCGTCCCGGGGTGCAGGTGATCTGCCGGGACCGGGCCGGCTCCTACGCCGACGGCGCCCGGGAGGGTGCTCCCGAGGCCGTCCAAGTCGCAGATCGCTTCCACTTGTGGCAGAACCTCGCCCAGGCGTTGGAGAAAACGATCCGCGCTCACCGGTCCTGCCTGCAGGAAGCCCCCGAAGCAGGCACCGTGGCCGAGGACGAGACCGGCGGCCAGGTCGAACCCGTCGAGCGACCCACGTCCCTGGACTCCTACGGCAACGAGCGGCCGATAGTGGCGCGGACTCGGGAACGCTACGCCCAGGTGCAGATCTTGAGGAGCAACGGCGCGTCCCTGAATGCGATCAGCCGTGAACTCGGCCTGGCGTTTCGCACCGCCCGCAAGTTCGCAGGTGCCACCAGCGTGGAGGAGCTCCTGGCCCCGACGCTCAACCGCTCCAGCAAGCTGGATGCGTTCAAGCCCTACCTGACCCGGCGGTGGAACGAAGGCTGCACCAACGCCACCCAGCTGCACCAAGAGATTCAAGCCCAGGGCTGGACCGGTAACCGGCGCGCGGTCCAAGGCTGGCTGACTCCGTTGCGCGGATACCAAAAAGTACAGCCCGCGCCCTGCCCGCCGCCCAAGCCCCGGCACATTACCGGATGGATCATGTCCCATCCCGACCACCTGACAGCCGGCAGCCACGTTCAGCTGAAAGAGGTCCTCGGCCGCTGTCTCGAACTCGACACCGCCGCCAGACACATCCGCAGCTTCGCCACGATGATGACCAACCGCGATGGTCACCTGCTCGACGACTGGATCGCCGAGACCGCGGCGGGAAGCTCACCCCAGCTGGCCGCCTTCGCCACCGGCCTGCGACGCGACCACGCCGCGGTGACCGCCGGACTGTCCCTACCTCACAGCAGCGGTGCCGTCGAAGGCATCGTCAACAAGATCAAGTTTCTGAAAAGGCAGATGTTCGGCCGCGCCAACTTCGATCTCCTGCGCATCCGAGTACTCCACTATCGCTGACCCGCACACCACGCTCGGTCACCTCGATCATCGGATTTACCCGAGATCGCCCTTCAAAAAGAGACCCTTGCGATTGAGGCGCCGGAGCCGGGCTTGTGGTGGGGAGTCAGGCGAGCGATGGGGAACTCGCGACGCCGCACGATCTCGTGCCGTTCGTTGAGGGAGGTGTGTCTGAGCAGCCGGTCGAGGAGTGAGGCGCGTTCCACGTCGTCGGTCAGCACGGCGATATCAACTGCGACGTGCTGACCTGGGGTGAACTCGGCGGACACGCTGGTAGCGGCGCGCAGGGCCGTCAGCTCGTCAGCCTCTGCCTCGTCAGCCAGAATTATGTAGTCGTCGCCGTCGGGCAGGTAGCCGACAATCACGGTTTTGCCCATCGGCGCGTCCGTCTCGGTGATGGTGAGCATGACGCCCGACCTGCCCTGGAATCGGTAGAGCACTACACGACTCCGCGAGGCCCAGAACACCATCTGATTGACACGGCCGATAGCCGAGAGAATCACCGTCTCGATCACATGACGCACCGCAGATCCCCTTCGCGAAGTCGGGTCTTCTCTGGCTCCCGGAAAGCATGGCACCTCGTGCCTGGGACGACCATCATCTGACCGACGCCTCCGTCACCCGAATGAGGTTCGATCCAGGCACCAGCCACGCTCCTCACGTTCCGTAATTCGATCATCGAGAGCGGGCCAGAGCCCAACAATCCCGCGCACCCACTGACATCATTTCCGCGTGCAACAGTAAGTCTGGAACCTGAAGAGATGACCCGCACCGGACAATCGTTGTCCGGTCCGGGTGAAGGTTTCCACTGATCGCGATGGCGAACTGGATGATTTTGTCGATATCGCTGGGGCGCAGGATGATCGCGTCGCTGGGGTGCGTTCAATTCCAGCTGGATAGTCCCACCATCCCATCTAGCGGCAGGACCGGTTCGCGCGCTTCTGAGTCGCGTTATCTTTACGCTGTGATCCGCGCCGTGGCGATTGATGTGGACGACACCCTCTGCCTGACCGAGGCGGTGTGTTTCGAACTGGAGAACGAGGTGTTAGCGCGAATCGGCCGCGAGCCGATGCTACGTGCTGTGCACATGTCGACGTGGGGACAACCCCTGCTCGACGCGATGTCACAGCGCTCACCAGGCGTGAACCTTGAGAGTTTCACGGCTGTTTATCAAGTTGCGCTCCGAGAGTACGTAGCAGATGGCCGGCTGGATGTCGTCGCGCCGGAAAACCTCCAAGCACTCGACAAGCTTGCCATCGCAGGACGCAGCATCATGCTGTTGACGTCGCGCACCGAGGCGGAGGTAGAGCACCTGCTTGCTCCAGACCACGTGCTCGCTGACCGGCTCACCGCCGTCTACCACGGGGGCAACATGCGCTTCAGCAAGCCTGACGCTCGCGCCTTCGACGAACTCCTTGCAGCCGCTGGGCTACAGCCCGGCCAATGCCTGTACGTTGGTGACTCCCCCAGCGATGCACAGGCCGCCAACGGCGCTGGCTTGCGCTTCATCGCGTGCCTGCAAAGCGGCGTCAGGCAGCGCGATGACTTCGATGCTTACCATGTCGACGCGTTCATCGACGTATTCCCGGACGTGGTCGACGCCGTAGCGCACCTCGAAAGCAGCCATATCCAGGGTTAGCAGTTACAAGATCGTTTAATTAACAGACCCGACTTCGGCGCCTTCGTCCGTGTTGAAGACTCGCTCCACGGCTTCGAGGGACTCCTGCCCAACTCCGAACTGGCCGACAGCACTGCCCTTTGTAGGGACAGAACCGGCGGACCGGCTGTCCCGTCTCCCGCGGTGCCGCCCACGCCTCCGTGAGCTCCTGCCGGACTTCCACTCCGTTCGCCGTCACGTACGCGAACTCGAAGTCATCAACCGGCCGTATAGCTCCGCCCGGCATCACAGACAACTCAGCCACACAACGCATCTTGGGCTATCAGCAGTCGCCGGGTCGCAGCCCTAATCCGAACGTTGCAAGATCCCTCGCAAGGTAAGTCCGGAACTCGCAAGGTTCACCCGGACGGGACAATCGTGTACACACCTGATGCAATTGCTCACAGAAGTTTCAACACCAGCAAGATATGTGATCCGGCGCCGGATCACTTCGGGGGCTTTCGCCCTGTTGATCTCCTCTCCTATCGTCGGCGAGGAGATGTCCCGCCGTGGGCGGGTCGCTCCGCTGGGGGTTGAGGGGGAAGCCGGATGACGGAGGGCGATCGGGACGAGAGCGCGGGCCGGTCGCTCAGAGAGCGGCAACCTGTTCGGCAGAGGCGGCAGCAGGGCGGGCGGCCGCACAAGCATTCGGTGCGGATGTCGCAGGAGGAGCAGGCCGTCGTCGAGGCGCGGGCCGGGCAGGCGGGGGTGAGCGTGCCGCGGTTTCTGGTCGAGGCGGGGTTGGCCGGGGACGCGGCGACCGCGTCGCAGTTGCGTGCCAACGCCGCGGAGCTGCTGGCCGCGCGCCGGTTGGTGGCCGCGGTCGGGGTCAATCTCAACCAGCTGGCCAAGGTGGCCAACGCCACCGGGGAGGTGCCGGCGGCGTTGGAGGCGACGATGGTCGCGACGCTGCAGTTTTTGAACCGGCTGGACGCGGCGGCCGCCGTCTACGGGGCGTTCGGCCTGCCGTTCGGCCGTCGCGCCGAGGCCGGGGACGCCGGCCTGGACATCGAGGTCGAGCAGGGCCAGGAGCACGGCCGAGATGGGGGCCGGGACCGGTGAACAACTTCATCTCCGCTCGGCGTGGCAGTAGCCCCGGCGGGCTGGTGCGCTACCTGTTCGGGCCCGGCTCCAGCCAGGAGCACACCGATCAGCGGATCATCGCGGCCGATGTGACGCTGGGGCTCGCCGAGGGAACCCGGCTGGATCACCTGGTCGACGCCGAGGCCATCTACGCGCTGGGCCGCGACATGGATTCGCACCGAATCTTGCTCGGGGTCGCGCCGCCGGGCGGGTGGGTGTGGCATTGCGCGATCTCGCTGCCGCCGGAGGAGTCGCTCCAGGGGCGTCGGCTCGGTGATGAGCAGTGGGCCGACATCGCCCGCACCGCGATCAGTCGGATGGGGTTCGACGAGGCGGTCGGCCGGGCGCCGTGCCGGTGGATCGCGGTGCATCACGGCCGCTCGGTCGGCGGCAACGACCACATCCACCTGATGGTGAACCTGGTGCGCGAGGACGGCACGCTGGCCTCGACCTGGAATGACCGGCGCACGATGAGCCGGGTGTGTGCGGACATGGAGCGCCGCTACGGGCTGGCGGCGGTGGAGGGACGGACCGGGCGGGGCATGCCGGGGTATTCCAAGGCCGAACACCAGCGGATGCGCGCCGGGCAGGTCCCTGAGCGGCAGCGGATCGCCCGCCTGGTGCGCTCGTGCGCGCTCATCTCCGCCGATGAGGCGGAGTTCGTGCGCCGGGCCCGCCGCTCGGGGCTCTCGGTGCGCGCCCGCTACAGCAAGAACAGCCAGGAGGTGGTCGGCTACAGCGTCGCCCTACGCGGTCAGGCGAAGGACGGCCAGGACCGGCCGGAGATGAAGGACCGGCGGGTGTGGTTCGGCGGCGGTCGGCTCGCGGCCGACCTGAGCTTGCCGCGGCTGCGCGAGCACTGGCCGGCCCCCACCGCCGAGAGCGCGGCCAAGGCGCTGGCGCAGTGGAGACGGGAGGCCGACGTGGCCGGCCCCAAGGAAGCCGACGAGCGGGCCGCCTATGGGACCGCGGCGTGGGGCCAGGCCGTCGCCCGGGTCGACGCCGTCACCGCCCAGCTCGGCAGCAGTCGGCTCCAGGACGTGGCGCTGTGGTCGAGCGCGGCCCGGCACGCCGCCGCGCTGATGGCCGGATTATCGGACCGGATGGAACACCAGGGGCCGGGCCCGATCGCCGCGACGGCCGACCTACTGGCGCGAGCCGCGCAAACTCCGGCTCACCCCGATCGGCGCCTGGTGCGCCGCGGCGGCCTGGCCGATCTGCGCGGGGTGGCGATGGTGATCCGGCACGCCCGCACCTCCCTGGGGATGACGCTGTTGCTGCTGGCCGTGGTGGCGTTGGCGCATGCGATCTGCCTGTGGCAGGCCGCGGCGGAGCGGCCCCGGCTGGCCGCCGAACTGGACGCGGGCCTGGAGCGGGTGCGTGCCGCGTATCCGCCGCCCAGCGCCCGGGAACTCGCGGCCCATCTGGGGTCGTCGACCGCGCCCGCCCCGCCAATGGGCCCGCCCGGCACCGACCCGGCCGCGCGGGCCAGGCCCGCGGTGCGCCGCGATCGGGGCGGGCCGTCGCAGGGACGCGGCCGGTAGACCACCGAAGATCACGAAGGCAGCAGTCCACGAGTAGGAAGCGGAATTTCACGACCGATACGAACCAGGCTGATCATCACTAAGCCATCAGCAGAGAAGGCATCGAGCCGTACCGACAAGCACGCAGGACAACGAAAAGCGCCACAAGGCCATCAAAAAGTAGTGCTAAGGTATCGACGCTTTCGCGTCGATACGTCCGGGACGAAAAGGAGCGCGATGCCCACCGAGCCGCAGCCCGATGTCCCGGTCGAGGTGCACGTCTACGAGCAACTGCTGGGCCGTTCCTGCGGCTGGTGCCGGCAGCACGTGTCCTACTCCGGGCGCGGCCGCCCGGCCTCTTATTGCTCGAAGTCGTGCCGCAACCGGGCCTGGGAGGTGCGCTCGGCCGAGGCCCGGCTGCAGCGCGACATCGCCACCGGCGCGGTGCGCACCGGGCCGGTGCGCGAGGTGATCCGCGAGACCGTCGTGCAGACTCGCCTGGTGCCCGAGCCCGCCGCGCAGCCCCGCGTCGAGACGACGACGGTGGTGCCGGCGACGGCGAACGCGTGGCGGGTGCACCTCGATGAGCTCACCCGGCAGCTGCGCGAGGGCGAACTGGGCCGCCAGCACTGGCACCACGAAAAGCTCTACCGGGCCCTGATCGACGTGGTGGCCGCGCTCGGCGAGGCCTACCCAGGCGGCATCGAGCACCTGCAGCGCAACGCCTCCCGCCGCTCCCGGTGACCGTGGTCACGGGCTCCTCGCGGTGGCGGCATGTCAGACAGCGGCGCCGCTTTCCCCCACCTTGCGAGGGGCTCACCGGGCGGTCCGATGCGTTCCGGCGGGGGCCACGACCACGGCGCCGGTGCGATTTGTGGAACCGTTCGCGATCGCCACTTCGGTGCCCGCCGTGATGGTTGACGGCGATCGACGCCACGCCAACTCCTTCGTCGCCGGCGTGCCACCGAGCCACGACGTCGCCCTGGTGCTCAACGACAACGCGAGGCGAGGCCTCGCCGACGGTCCGAGGCGGTCTCGGTGCGAGCTCGGAACTCATCCATCGCTGCTGCCTTTTTCGGGATCAGCGTGGTCGACAGGGTCGACGGGTCGCAGCATCAAAAGCATGATGGCCAGCACGATGGGCCTGGAGATGATCTCAAATGGCGAGCCGCCGGCCTCCCACTGGATGATGGTGGACAGAGCGATCAGACCCCATGCGGCGATGAGGATTCGGCGCGCGCTGTAGCCGCGTCGCCAGTCCAGTCCGGCCTGCAGCGCCAGCGCGATGGGGGACAGGGTCAGCCAGAGCGCCACCAGCCACGCCCAGAACGCCGACTGGCCGATCCCCTGCGGCGACTCTGCCCATGCCAACAGGTCGGTGAGCGAGAGCCACACCATCAGCACCGCTCCCAGCACGATGACCACACCCTGAGTGGTCAGCCGCACCCGCCGGAGCCACTTCGACTCGATCGGCGACGTCTCACTCATCGGGGACTCCCCTCCGCGACAAGATGACGGTCGCGATCACCTTTGACGTCGAGCTAACCGCATCACGGTTGGTGCCGGTGGGCAAGCGAGGCAACCCGGCGGACTTCCGCGGTGGCGGCCGCCGACGCATTCGACCACAGGATCGACACCGAGTTCGGCGAGCCGCCGATGGCGACCAGGTCACGATGCGATGGAGTCCCGGTGCAAAAAGTGAGATCGGCGCACAATGACGTTCCCGTCCCCTTCTCCGGATTAGCGACAGAGGCTAAGCACGGCAGTTCGTGGTTACTCTCCGTTGCGGGCTATGCAGGGACTCCGAGGATAGGCATCCCGAGATGGATGGGCTTGCCATCTTGGGTGCGGTTAATCCGGTCGAGGGTGGTGAGCTTGGCCTTGGCCGCGTCGAGGCTGACCTGGAGGGCTTGGACTTCACCGAGCCAGTTGTTGGCGGTGGCCGCCTCGATGCGGTCGGCGAGATTATCGATGATCCCGACGAGATGGCCTCGCCGACGGGGGTCGACTCGCAGCATCGGGCACCGAACACAGGCTTAACTTAAATGATCTTGGTCAGTGTGCGATGAGGGACGGGGCTCGATCTGTTGCGCTGAGCAGTTGAAGGGATCTCTTCGGTTCCCGCGGCTTCGGAGCGTCGAAGACTTTGTCACCCTTGTGTGCGGAGGGCGCCGATCGGGTCACCAGATCCCGAGTTCGTGTGCGAGATGGTCTGCCTCGCAGGCCCATTGGGCACAGAGTGAGAGCCCGGCGGCTCGGGCGGCGTAGCGGGCGTCTGCGTCGACGGTGGTGTCGCCGCCGTAGTCGGTGTGCTGGTCGGCTGAAGCCCTTTCGAGGCTTCTGGCGGTGAGCCAGTCATATTTCACCGCGGAGGCGCAGATCCCGAGCCTCACCAGGCGCTCGTCGCCGGCCCAGCCGGCCTCATTCAGGCCTTCGAGGTAGGCCCGGGTGGCCTGGCGATCGAGGTCGCCGAGCAGTTGGTGGGGGATGAGCAGGTCGAAGACGGAGTCGGGGATGAGGTTGCCGATGTCTTCGCCCAGGGCGCCGTCACCGACGAAGGCCCAGTCGAGCAACACCACTTCGCCGGTCGGGCGTCGGATGATGTTGTTGGGCCAGGCGTCCAGGTGGCAGACGGTGCGGGGCAAGGTCTGCATGAGCGACAACAGGCGTTCCTGGTTGAGGTGCAAGTGGCGAAGCCCCTCGCGAAGCTCCGGCGGGAAGTGGTCTTTGATCAGTTGCTGGGACCACGCTCGGTCCTCTTCGAGGAGACGCCAGTCCGCAGGTCGGGAAGTGCTGTAGTCCCGGAGGAAACCTCGGCTGAGCCATGGGTATTCAGGAAGGTCTTTGCGTCCCTGGCTGCGACCGAGCGCCCGGGCGGTCTCAACGAGGTCTTGGACGGACAACTGTGACGAGTGGTGGCCTTGCACGTCCTCCAGCAGCAGTTCGATCTCCTCGTCGCTGACTTCCCGAATGTCGAGGACCGTCGGTGCGCCGAGGCCGAGCTGTCGGGGGAGGCCGGTGTCGTAGGCAAGTGCCTCTCGACGCCAGTAGTTCCAGTGTGCCGGGTCAGCTGAGGAGGCCCAGTGGCCAGGGGCGTCATCGCGGCGATGGGTGAGGACCTTATGGACGATGTTGCCGTCCCGCCAGATACCGCCGGTCACTCCGTTGAGTCGGTTGTGGGTCAGATGCTGGAGGGACATTCAGTCATTCTAAAGGTCCTGTGGTTCCTCGCTCCGGGAGGAAAGCGGCGAACACGGCAAAACTCCGCGGAATCTCGCGGACCGTTGCGGAGCCTCGCGGAAATGTCGGTCTCTCCAGATAGTCTTACCGCAACAGACCGCACATTACGTTGCGGCACAGCAAGGGCTCCGATCCGACGTTGCGGGAAGAACCGGAGCCCCGCTGCCTACGGGCCTGGGAGGCGAACGCCTACCTGGGCCCGCTTGCGTTGACCCACCAGTCCACGACGATCAAGAGCGCTCGGATCGCGAGCGGTCCCCAGTCGTCGAGGGCCAGCTTCTTCTTACGGCGCCGCCTGTGAGCAGCCATGGGAGATCTCTCCTTACTGGGCCCCATCGTCCCGGGGGATCAACCGAGGGGCCCGTCCGGTCGACCCCCGCGGGAGACCGACCGTTCATGACTGCCGCTTGGCGGCAGACAAAACGGTATCGTCGCGGGCCGACAAAAAACCGCACCTTCGCCGACGAACCCGGAGATGTCGAAGAACGCCGAGCCGTGGGATGTAGCACGAAAGAAAGATCACCAAGCGGGTGACTGAACGTTAGTGTCGTTGGTTGTCGCTGTATGTCGTTGGCTGCGTTGCGGAGATCGGGTCCACAGGAAGAGCCCAGTTCTCCCCCCGTTCCCTGGACGCGCCATTGATGTGATGAAGATCACATCGAGAGTCGGAGTGCGGCTTGGACCACATCGCTGGGACGCCGCGGGAAAGGTGGTCTTTCGAATTGCGTCGCGCCAAGCGCCACGAGAGGGTCAGTGCGCGGGCGTTCGGCTCATCGTGCTCTGGGAGATGGCATTTCAGGAGCAGATGATCAGCGAGAGTGAAGGACGCGACGTTGTCGCCCGCGGCGCGTACTGTGCCCGCTCATGAGTACATTTCGATCTCAGCGGCTGGAGAAGCTGCTGGGCACGCAGATCACCGCCGAATCCCTCACCTGGGAACATCTCGTCACGCTCAAGGACGTCAAGGTCCGTGAAGCGGCCGACCTGGATTACAAGATCATGTACGGGGCCCAGCCGAGCGACCGCCACAAACCTGGCGGCGACGTCGCGGCAATGGCCAACACCCAGGGCGGGCTCATCATCATCGGCGCTGAGGAGGACAACGACGCGCAGCTCACCGACCTGCCCGGCGTTGCCTTATCCGATAAGGAGCACACTCGCCTGCTCAGCCTCATCGGCGACCACGTCCACCCGTACGCGGAGTTCGAGGTGATCCCCGTCCCCGATCCTGAGCGCGACGGCATCGGCTGCTACGTCATCGCCGTTCCCCGCAGCCCCCGGACACCGCACGGTGTCCTGATCAACGAGGGCTACCGGTGGCCACGACGTATCGGCCACAAGACCACCAACATGTCCGAGCCGGAGCTCGCCACCAGGTACCGGGCACGGTTCGCCCTTGCCCACGATCAGCTGGGCCGCGTCGACGACATCGAGAGGGTCGCGCGAAACCGGTGTGCTATTCGCTCGGGGGGCTGGGTGGTGGTGTCTTTCGTGCCGGACCTGCCCGGTGACATGGTCGTCAACTGGAACACCTTCACCGCCTTCAAGCAGGAGTTCGGCGACAAGGATCCGGTGCTGCTGTCGGGCGGCTTGAACGCCTGGGAGCACACCACCCCCGGTCCCCGCTGCCTGATACTGGACACCGGTGTCGATCTCGGGCACGACGACCAGGTGAAGATACGCACCGCCCAGTTGTACACCGATGGTGCCGGCGTGTTCGCCATGCACCTCGTCGACGCCAACAAGGAGGCCCGCCGCGCCAAACCAGAGGAGAACCTGCCCTGTCGTCTCGGTGAGCAGTCCCTCATGATCGCTGTGCTGTCCGGCGTCCGGTTTCTCGCCCGGTACGCGCGTGACTATGCCTACGCCGGGGGGGATGCGCTGATTCGTGTGAGGGTCGGAGACGCCGAGCCGGTGAGTATGGACCTCGGCACGATGGCGTCCGGGATAACGACGCGGCTGGGGCGGTTCGTCCGGCTCGGGGCGACCGCGGAACGGGCCGCCCCGTTGGACGAACTCGCCGACGACACCCCTCAGTTGGTGGCCACCGCCGCGTACCTGGTTGGAGACATCATGCGCTCCTTCGGCCACCCCGATGTCCTGCACATCACCACCGACGGCCAGGTTGCCCCAGACCGGTGGGGCAAGAACGCGGCCTTGATACGCTCCTGGGCCGAGACGGCGGGCATCGAGACGGTCTAGACCCGTGGTCAAGTGCGTTTAGGGGCTGGTGGCCATAGCCGTTAACGGCAAGCCGCCACCCCCGGTGGAGAGGGCTGATGACTGAGGAGAGTGCGCCTGGCCTGTACGAGGCGCTGGCCACGATTGCCGCAGCGGCGCGAGCCGCCTACGCAGACGGTTCCAACCTGCGGGTGCGCTCCTCGGGCATCGTGCACGCGGTCGTGATGACGCGCTGGCTAGGCGGGGAGCGGATGCCCGGCCTGGCCTGCATGGTCGGGGGAGCGGTTGGGATCCGGGCGCGGCGCATCCGGGCCGGGGCGCGGTCACCTGCCGACGCTGCCTGAAGCTGATCCGAGGCCCCCAGGAGACCGGCAGCCAGCCGCGCCCTGATCGCTCCTGACGCCAAGGAGGCGTGCGAGAGGGCGCTAGATCTTCACTTTCTCGAGCGGCCGGATCGCCGACCACGGCGGCGATCTGAGCGAAGGTCACCTTGTCCAACGGTGCGCCAAAAGATCGTCTTTAGGCGGCGCGGGCTGTACAGTATCGCGGCGTGGTGCTCCTTCGTGAAGTCAGTGAGTTTAGCATCTACCCTTCACCCGCTGGCTGGCGTAAATCCGCAAACGTGGTGATCATGAATCCAGCGTTACGAAACTGCCCAATGATAAGAGGTCTACGGTTCAGGTCGCTCTGACCTGCCCAAATAAAGAATTGCCGTAAGGCGGCAGCGATGTTATTATCTCTCCCGTCGGGCATACATGTGCCCACTCACCGAAGCCCTTGGATCCCTAACAGGATGCAGGGGCTTTTCGCGTTTCTGCCTCTGTCCGTCTGAAAGCGGCTCCGCCTCGCGGAGTCGCTTTCGTGTTTTCTGGGAGAAAGCCATGTTCCCCCGTTCTTCATCGCTCACCGCGCTGCCCTGGCCGGTTCTGCTGATCGGTGCTTGGCTGGCGACCATCGCGGTAATCGCCCTTCTGGTGTACGCGATCGCCAAGGCGGCCATCAACAAAACCGACGCACGCGACCTGCCTACTGTTCTCCCCGTGCTCGCTCAGTTGCTCGGTGGTCTGGCGCGTCCGCTCAACCGCGCCCTCACCATGCCAGCTTCGGTCGTCTCCCCCGCCATGGTGCAGGAGGCCAGCCCGCAGGAGCAGACTGGCAGCCAAGGCATCGACGCGATAGGGACAGGACAGTGACCAGGCGACGTCGCACGATCAACGACCCCGTCTCCCGGCTTGCCCTGGACGAAGGACCGCTCCTAGCCTCCCTCTTGGAGACCCTTCCTCAACGCGAGCTTGATGCGGTCTGCATGGCCTTCGGCATCACCACAGACCCACCCATGAGCCTGCGGGAGATCGGAAGGCTGTACGGGGTCAGCAACAATGAGATCTGGCGAATCCTGAAAAAGGCTTTTGACACGTTGAGCCATCCATCCCGAAGCAGTGTGCTGCGAGTGATGGAAGAGGGTGAAGCGGTCGACATCATCGACGTCTGGCGTATGCCCAAGACCTCCGCTGTTGGGGTGACTGTCCCGCAGGCGACCGACATCATCTGGTGCTCTCACTGCCGCGAGCGCCGCTTCGCCTCCGCCAACCTTGCTTTCGGCGGCGGCCGCCCGCGCAAGTACTGCTCGAACCGGTGTCGGCAGGCGGCCTACCGAGCTCGCCGCACTCGCGCGGACTCCCCATAACTCGAGGGTTGACGAGCATCGGAACCGTGATCTTTGATCTACGGTCCGGTTGGACTTGCCACGCTCGACATCGTGGCGCGACATCCTCCATCGCAATTCTCCCCGGATAAGTAAGATTATCCGGGGAGTCTCAGTAGGATCTCCCCGGATAACATCCAGCCGGGCCCGGAGCTAACGCCGGAAAAACTCCCCGGATAATAAGGGGAGAGGTCCGGAGGGTGACCGCGAGTGCCGACACCAAGATCAACAACGGTGGCGAGGACACAACCGGCAACCAGGTTGACGAGCGGGGCGGCAATCAAGGTGGCGATCAGAACGGCGGCCCAGTCGACAACCGCATTGCCGATCGGCGAGGGATTAGCGCGGGCAACGTGGTGGCGATCCGGCCTGGCCTCGACCCGGGATCGGTGACCGCCGCCGCGGAGGTGGCGTTGGCCGCGTTCGGCACGCATCTCGATCGGTGCGCGCTGGCGGCGAACACGGTGACCGCCTACCGCCGCCAAGCGATCGCCTACCGCGACTGGCTACTCGCGCATGCGGCCGAGCACGCGGACGCGTTCGTCGACCTGGTCGGCGCCGAGGCCGCGATTACCGCCTGGCGCCGACACCTGCTCGCCGCGGGCGCGTCGCCGGCGACGGTGAATCAGGCCTTGGCGGCAGTGACGTTGCTGTATGAGCACGGGCCCGCGCTGCGCCTGGCGGTCAAACGCGCCCGGGTCCCCAAGCCTGGAGCTCCGGATGCGTTGTCGCGGGCGCAGGAGAACGCGGTGCGCCGCGCCGCCGACCGGCGCGGCCCCCGCGACTCAGCCCTCATCGCTCTGCTCCTCGGCGCCGGAGTCCGCGCCGAGGAATGCCAACGCCTGCGCGTCGGCGACATATCGATCACCGCACGCAGCGGCACCGCCCGCCTGCACGGCAAAGGCGACGAGGTCCACACCGTCCCGCTGCCGGTCCCGGCCCGCGAACGCCTGACCGCCTGGCTGCTCGCGCGCGCCGAGTTGCTGGCCGCGCGGCCCGCCCTGGCGGACGCGGTCGGCGAAGGACCGTGGGCCGGCCAGCGCGGACGGCTGTCGGTCGACGGCGTCACCGACGTGGTCCGCGCAGTCGGCAAGGATGCCGGACTGCCAGGCCTGCGCCCGCACCGACTGCGCCACACCTACGCCACCCGGCTGCGCGAAGCCGACGCCGACCACGCCCAGATCCAAGCCCTCCTCGGACACGCCTCCATCGAGACCACCGCCCGCTACTTCCGCGCCTCGGCCACCGAGGTCGCCGACCTCGTCGACCGCGCCCTCGACTACTGATCATGGGGGCAGACAAGTAAGCCGGAAAGGGCTAATAGGGCTGGTCGGGCGGTGGAGGCGGAAGTTGAGGTTTCGGCAGTGGGTAGCTGTGCCCGGTATGGGGCCGGATTGGTTCCCACAGTGATCTCGCTGCGCTGACCTGGTCAGACACCCTGAGGGGCTGAGATCATTCCGGACAGAGTTGATGTTTGTCCTACGTGCCCGCCGCCGTTGCCCCTTTCCGGCTTACTTGGTCTGCCCCTCACTGCCTTTCGCGAGCTCTGGGAGAAGACGCCACCCAGCCGGAACCGTCAGAAACGATCTTATTCAACGGCCGGTGAGAATCGCGGTTGCTCGGGTCTTCCTCGCAGGCCGATGATGGCCGATTCGGCTGCTGCCGAGGAAGAGCCCGGAGTCCCAAGAAGGAGGAACCTCGAAGGTGCGTGGCATTGCACGCGCGACGTTCTGAAGGGACGGAGCTCGAAGGAGCGCGTGGAGGGGGTCAGCGGCCTTCGAGGTCTTTCACGCGAGACTCCAGACCTTCTACGCGTTCGGCCAGCCGGCGCACCTCGGTCATCGCCTGCTGAAGTTCGGAGAACGGCTCATTCTGGTCAGGAGTCTTGACCACGTATGTGCCGCGCGTCGATTGCGTGCTGATCAGGCCATCGTGCGCGAGTTCGTCCAAGGCTCGACGGACCGTCTCGACGGCCACGCCGTAGCGCTGGGCTAACTGCCGCCGCGCCGGAAGCCGCTCGCCGAGCTTGAGTCGACCTGCCGCCACCTCTTGACGCAGGTCGTCTGCAATCTGCAGGTAGGCAGGCTGAGGATCGCTGAAATCAGGCACGGACACAACACCAAGGCTAAGCCCTTCAGCTGTACTAGGAAAGCACAGTTGAGCTATACCTAAATTGAACTAGTACAGTACTATCTACCTAGACCAATCTGATCGCCAGGCAAGGAGGAAAGGTGAGAGCGATCGCCATGGGCTGATGGCTCCGGCCTGGTGTGATGTCGGCCGTACTTTGGATCACTAGACGGATGGATGTGCGCGCATGGCAAACCAGCGGTGCGGTGTGAAGGTGATGAGAACGGCAGGGGGATCACGAGGCACTGAAGCGCGAGGCGAACCTTCTGACTTCATGAGTCAAGAACAGTAAAGTTATTTGTGTCATCATGGTAGATACGTCTGCTACGTACGTGGTTCCTGGAACACAAGGGGGTGGGACGTCTGGGGAGCACCAGTAGATGAGAAGCGGACAACTGCGTATGTCGACGTAGCTGAACAGCTCCCCGCCGAATCATGAAGTTGGCCCTCTGCAAGTTCACTACAGGAGGACCCGGCGCCCGCATTGCTTGCAGGCTGGCTGGCGCCGGGCCTCCCGCTAGACCCACTCGAAGGGAGTAGGTCATGTTCAGCATCCCATCCATCGCGAGCACGGACACCCTAGGGATGCCTCGATGGCTCATGCGTCGGCTGCTGACTCTCGTCACCACTCTGACGGGACGCAGGCATCTTGACAAGATCTCAGCGATCGGAGTCAAGGTCGATGGCTGACACCGTCTGGCTGTCGTCAGATGGCCCCCATGGTGACGACTACACCAGCGAGGTCGCCGCAGCCGTATCCGAGGCTGTCCGCGTCCTCAACCACGCCACGCTCTCCCATGTCGGCGTCACCTATCCGTCCACCGTGTACGACGTCCTCGGCCGTATCAGCATTTCGACAGCTGGGCTTGATCAACTGCTGGGGCAACTCGGCGAGGCGTTGCGGCGCATGCAGGAATCCGGGCAACTGGGTGACGACCATGGCGACCCCGACGAGCGTCTTGACAAGGCTCTGTCAGAAATTACGGCAGCTCAGAAGACAGCACGTGACCTCGCGCTCCGAATCGACCGTGCCTTCAACGCCACGGCCGGTCTGCATCTGACGTACAGAGGCAAGCACTAGATGAAACGGGAAGGGCTGTATTTCGACGACCGATTCCCGACTCGAAGGCAGGTAGCAGGCCTGTCGGACGCCGCATTTCGTATACATTTCACAGCGATCTTCTGGTGTGCCCACAACCTGACCGACGGTGCGGTACTCCAGGAAGACCTGATCGACGTGTGTCCGCGAGTGCGAAAGCCGCTGCGCTTCATCACCGAACTCGTGTCCCGGGGTACCTGGCATCTACCTGGCGAAGAGTGTCCCTCCGATCTTTGCCCGGCGCCTGTGGCGAAGGGGTGGGTGATCCATGACTTCTTCGCATTCGTGCCCGCTAAGGAGCGGGTGGAGAAAGAGCGGAAGGCCAACGCCGAGCGGCAGAAAAGGTGGCGAGACAGGCGACACAACCGGACCGAGCCACACGCCGTCGACGGTGGCGTTAGTAACGCCAAACGTAACGCGTTACTAACGCCACGCAGTTCCGTCCAGTCCCCGAAGGGGACTAGGACGGAAGAAGATGAAGACAATCAGTCGTCTTCTCGTCCGTCTTCTCGTCGTAACGCGCGTGCCTGGGCGAACGACGACGACTCCATCGATCGCGGTATCGTCCAGCTCCTGGCTGAGTTGACCGGCCGCGAGATCCGCCTCCTCGACGCGGCCGCGATCCGCCACGCGATCCTCGATGGCCGGTCCGTCAAGTACCGCAGTCGCTACGTGGCCAAGGCAATCGAGGAAGACCCTGACAAGTTCCTGCCTGCGGTCGAGGGCGTCGAGCCCAGTCCCTCGCTGAGGATCGCCCCAGATTGGTGCGGTCACTGCGACGAACGCACCCGGCAAATGGAACTTCGCGACAACACCGTGGCGCGCTGCCCGGCGTGCCACCCACTCGTAGCTAAGAGACCTGCATCATGACCAGACGCAAAGCACCGTCCTGCTTGAGAAAGCACCGCAGGCAGCCTGCGCTTTCGACGTCACGGAAACATCCGACTCGCTGCGCTGCCGAGGTGCTAGCCGCGACGTGCGGATCTACGCCAAGGTACGGCGGCAAAACGGCCCCGACTCCAGTACCGCCAAGCACGTCGCCGGGGCCGCACCCCTACCCGCCAGCAACGAACGCATAGGAGCGCCTCTCATCATGACCGCATCCACCACTCGTAAACAGCCGACTCCGCACATCGTCTTACCAAGTGGACCGCCCCGCCTGACACCCAGCGCCGCCACGGAACTGCTCGCCATCCTGCTGGAGGCTCACCCCGCCATGCTTGTCAACCACCCCAACGCCGCATAGAACCCATGAACACCATCCGCTTCGCCTTCTACGGCCGGGTCTCCACCGAGGACAAGCAGGATCCGCAGTCCTCGCGAGGCTGGCAGATCACCCGCTCCCGCGCGCTCATCGAGTCGCGCGGGGGCGTGATCGTCACCGAGTTCTTCGACGTCGACAAGTCCCGCTCGATCCCCTGGCAGCGCCGCCCGCACGCGGCGGCGCTGCTCGCCGAATTACGCAACCCCGACCGCGGCTTCGACGCGGTGGTGATCGGTGAGCCGCAACGGGCCTTCTACGGCAACCAGTACGGCCTGACCTTTCCCGTCTTCGAGCACTTCAGGGTTTCGCTCTGGGTGCCCGAGGTGGGCGGCCCGATCGACTCGAACAACGAGGCCCATGACCTCGTCATGAGCGTGTTCGCCGGGATGAGCAAGGGCGAGCGCAATCGCATCAAGATCCGCGTGCGCAGCGCCATGAAGGCCCAAGCTCAGGTGGAAGGCCGCTTCCTTGGGGGCAGGCCGCCGTACGGCTATCGCTTGGCTGATGCCGGTCCCCATCCCAATCCCGCCAAGGCGGCCGAAGGCAAGCGGCAGCACCGATTGGAACTCGACGAGTTCGCCGCTGCCGTCGTGGCCCGGATCTTTGGTGAGTTCCTGGAAGGCCGTGGTCTTTACGCCATCGCCGAACGCCTGAGCGCCGATGGCATTCCCTGCCCTTCGGCCCACGACCCGGGCCGCAACCGCCACAGATCCGGGATCGCATGGTCCAAGAGCGCAATACGGGCCATCATCACCAATCCTCGCTACACCGGCCGCCAGGTCTGGAACCGGCAGCGAAAAGACGAAGTCCTTATCGACGTTGACGACGTCGGCCTCGGCCACGCCACCAAGCTCCGCTGGAACACGCGCGAGGAGTGGGTGTGGTCAGACGAGATCGCGCAACCGCCGATCGTGACCGCAGAGGACTTCGAGGTCGTCCAAGAGTTGCTCGCCGGGCGCGGTGGGCGGCAGACCGGTCGCCGCCTCAAGGCCGCGAGCCACACGTACATCCTCCGAGGGCTGCTCTTCTGCGGGGTATGTGATCGACGGATGCAGGGCAACTGGTCCAACGAGGCGCCGTACTACCGGTGCCGCTTTCCCGAGGAGTACGCCCTGGCGAATCGGGTCATGCACCCTCGCAATGTCTACATCCGAGAGAACGCGATCGTTCCGAAGCTTGATCGTTGGCTGGGGAGGTTGTTCGTTCCTCATCGAGTCGATGAGACGCTCGACCTTCTGGTCGAAGCTCAACGGATCGAGCCGTCGGAGCATGAGAGTCTCGCCGTGGCGCGGCGTCAACTGGCTGAATGCGATCGAAAGCTCGCCCAGCATCGCGCCGCGCTGGAGGCGGGTGCGGACCCGGCTGTCGTCGCCGGCTGGATTAGAGAGGAACAAGCCAAGAAGATCCGAGTCGAAGCACAGCTGCGCCGTGAACCGAACCGCAGGCGGCAGCTCACCCGAGACGACCTTGCGAAGGTGATGAACACCATGGGTGACGCAGTACAGCTTCTGGGAAAGGCTGAGCCGGTCAGGAAGGCCCGGCTGTACGCCAATCTCGGCATTCGGCTGACCTACCACCCCAGCACACGAAGAGTCCTGGTCAGCTCTACGTCTGACCAGGACCTCATGGGCGAATCGAACGTGTCCGAGGGGGGACTTGAACCCCCATGCCCCGTAAAGGGCACTAGCACCTCAAGCTAGCGCGTCTGCCTATTCCGCCACCCGGACGTGGTGCCTGCACGAGGGACCGTCATCCCTCGTCGGCGGACCTTAGGTTAGCAAACTCTTGAGCCCGCGTCATATCGGTAAGCGATCAGCTCCTGGAGGGCTGTGGGAAGCGGCCCGGCGGCGGCAGGATGGGAGGTGTGAGTCGTTACGAAATAAAGGAGTCGACATGACCGTGCTCAATGGTGAGGACGAGGTCGTCGAGCTGTGCAGTGACCTGATCCGGATCGATTCGACCAACGCGGGCGACAACGCCGGGCCCGGCGAGCGGGCCGCCGCCGAGTACGTGGCCGAGAAGCTGGCCGAGGTCGGGCTGGAGCCGAAGATCCTGGAGTCGGACAGGGGCAGGGCGAACGTGATCGCCCGCATCGCGGGTGAGGACTCCTCCCGCGACGCGCTGCTCCTTCACGGGCACCTGGACGTCGTCCCCTTCAACCCCGGCGACTGGACCCACCACCCGCTCAGCGGGGAGATCGCCGACGGATGCGTCTGGGGGCGCGGCGCGGTCGACATGAAGAACATGGACGCGATGATGCTCGCGGTCGTCCGGCAGCGGCTCAGCGAGGGCCGCCGCCCGCCGCGGGACGTCGTGCTGGCGTTCACCGCCGACGAGGAGGCCGGAGGTACGTACGGCGCGCAGTGGCTGTCGGACAAGCACCCGGACCTGTTCGAAGGGTGCACCGAGGCGATCAGCGAGGTCGGCGGGTTCAGCGTCTCCATCGACGACGCGCGCAGGCTCTACCTCATCCAGGCGGCCGAGAAGGGCATCGCCTGGATGCGGCTGACGGCCAAGGGCCGGGCCGGGCACGGGTCGATGCTCAACAGTGAGAACGCCATCACCGAGCTGGCCGAGGCGGTCGGCCGCATCGGGCGTTACGAATGGCCGGTACGGCTCACGCAGACGGTCACGACCTTCCTCACGGAGATCTCCAAGACGCTGGAGCTGGAGCTCGACCTGGACGACGCCGAGGCGACCGTGGCCAAGCTCGGCCCGCTGGCCCGGATGATCGGCGCCACGCTGCGCAACACCGCCAACCCCACGATGCTGGAGGGCGGATACAAGGCCAACGTGATCCCGCAGAGCGCGACCGCGCACGTGGACGGCCGCTTCCTGCCGGGATACGAGGAGGAGTTCTTCGAGACGATCGACGAGCTGCTCGGCCCCAACGTGAGCAGGGAGTTCGTCTATCACGACATCGCCATCGAGACCGGGTTCGACGGGGCACTGGTGCGGGCGATGACCGACGCGCTGCTCGCCGAGGATCCGGGCGCGCTGGCCGTGCCGTACACGCTGTCGGGGGGCACGGACCTGAAGGCGTTCAGCAGGCTGGGTATGCGCGGATTTGGGTTCTCGCCGCTGAAGCTGCCGGCGGGCTTGGACTTCTCCGGCATGTTCCATGGAGTAGATGAGCGGGTGCCGGTGGATTCGCTGCGTTTTGGAGTCCGGGTGCTTGACCGGTTCCTGGACGGAAGCTGACGTTCTCTGGAAACTCATTGTGCTGACTCATCGTAGTGCTAACGTAACTCTCCGTTGAGGCATGGCTCGTGCTCAAGCGGGCCCGATCAGGAGCTTTGGGAGGTCGCGTGGCACGCACGCCGCAAGAGCAGTGGAGGGCGTTCTCGCCCGCTGCTCGGCGCGTGCCCGTGACCGTTCCCGTCGATGAGACGATCTTCGCCCGGGGTGACCGGATGGCGCGGTTCGCGGCCGGCACTCGGCAGATCGTCAGGCGAGTTCTCGCGATCGGCGGCCTGCTGGCCGCCGGATGGCTCCTCACGATCGTCTTCGGGCTTATCTGCGCCGCTCCGGCGGCCGCGCACACCACCGCGGAGGCAGGAGCAGCGCGCTCCGGAGCCCTCGACACAGCCGCTTCCGGATCGGCCCTCCGGGCCGGTGACTTCCCCACGGGAAGTGGCGTCCTATCGGCGACGGACACCGCCGAAGCCATGGCGGGGCGAGGTGTGGACGGGCTCACCAGCCAATCGAAGCCGGGATCCCCGGCCCCCGCCACCGTCGGCCACAGTTCTGGCTCGAACGGATTCGTACCCCAGACCAGTGGTGGATCCGGCCTTTCAGGACCGGGTCCGGGGGATGTCGCGAGGTTCGTCTACGACCCGCGGCTCATGTCACAGCGCGCCCCCGCGGCGTGTGTGCTCCCCCCTGTCGTCCGCACAGCGGCGGACGATCCTTCTTTCTCTCCTGACTGATCCCGATCTCGCAGACCGGTCTCGCCCCTTCGGGCCTACCCGGAGCTCACGGAGCGTGCCTCGATCCCCGTACCCAGGGGAGCCACTCCGTCGGCGAGTGACAAGCAGGACGACAAGCAGCAATTTCCATCCCTCGTGACGGTCGTCGGAGCTTCCGCTGTGCGAGCTCGTCAGGACCTCGTATGGCTTCGCATGCCGTCACGGGATGTCAGGTCCCCCCAAGAAAAACGCTAGGAGCTTCAATAATGCGTACGTGGGTTAAGGGCACAGCCCCCGCGGCACTGCTCGCGCTGGGTGTCATGACCATGGGCGGCGGCACGGCCTCCGCCGACACCATCGGCGACCACTCGATCGGCGGCGGCAACCAGCTCAAGGTGCCGATCAAGCTGCCGATCGACATCAGCGGCAACGCCGTCGGCGTGCTCGGGGACGCGACCGCCTCCTCCGAGGGCGGCGCCTCCGTCGAGAACTCGGGCGACGGCGACGGCGGCGGGGCCGGTGGCAACCGTACGAGCGGAGATGGCTCGATCCTGGGTGGCAACCAGATCGTGGCGCCGATCAACGCGCCGATCAACGCCTGCGGTAACGCCGTGTCGGTGTTCGGGCGTGCCGAGGCGGGCTGCGAGGGTGGCGCCTCCGTCGAGAACTCGGGCGACGGCGACGGCGGCGGGGCCGGTGGCAACCGTACGAGCGGTGACCACTCGATCCTGGGCGGCAACCAGATCGTGGCGCCGATCAACGCGCCGATCAACGCCTGTGGCAACGCCGTGGCCGTCTTCGGCAAGGCCACCGCCGGCTGCGAGGGCGGTGCCGCGGTCAAGAACTCCGGTGGAGGCGGGGCCGGTGGCAACCGTACGAGCGGCGACCACTCGATCCTGGGTGGCAACCAGGTGGTGGCGCCGATCAACATTCCGATCAACGTCTGCGGCAACTCCGTGGCCGTCCTGGGCGACGCCTTCGCCGGTTGCAAGGGCGGGGCCAAGGTCACCGGCGGCGGCAGGCCTGGCGGCCCCGGCGGCCCCGGCGGCCCCGGCTGGCCGGGTGAGCCTGGCTGGCCGGGCAAGCCCGGTAAGCCGGGTAAGCCTGGTAAGCCTGGTAAGCCCGGACACGGTTCGAACCCCGGGTGGAACGGCTCGGGTTCCGGCATGCACGGTTCGGGTCCCGGGTGGAACGGTTCGGGTTCGGGTTGGGACGGTTCGGGGTCCGGCGTCCACGGCTCGGGTTCGGGGTGGAACGGCTCGGGTTCCGGCGTCCACGGCTCGGGTTCGGGGTGGAACGGCTCGGGTTCCGGCATGCACGGTTCGGGTCCCGGGTGGAACGGCTCCGGTTCCGGCGTCCACGGCTCCGGCTCCGGTTCCGGTTCCGGCGTACAGGGTTCGGGTCCCGGGTGGAACGGTTCCGGGCCCGGCATGCATGGCTCGGGTCCCGGGTGGAACGGTTCCGGGCCCGGCATGCACGGTTCGGGTCCCGGGTGGAACGGTTCCGGCTCCGGATCCGGCGCGGGGGGCAACCGTACCTCCGGGCAGGGCAGCGTCCTGGGCGGCAACCAGATCGTGGCGCCGATCAACATTCCGATCAACGCCTGCGGCAACGTCATCGGCGGCGGCAAGGCGGGCTGTAAGGGTGGCTCGTCCGTCGAGAACGGCTGGGGCGGTGGCGGCGCGGGGGGCAACCGCACCTCCGGGCAGGGCAGCGTCCTGGGCGGCAACCAGATCGTGGCGCCGATCAACATCCCGATCAACGTCTGCGGCAACGCCGTGGCCGTCCTGGGTAACGCCTTCGCCGGCTGCAAGGGCGGCGCCGTGGTCAGGAACTCGGGCGGCGGCAGTGGGGCCGGTGGCAACCGTACGAGTGGTGACCGCTCGATCCTGGGCGGCAACCAGATCGTGGCGCCGATCAACGCGCCGATCAACGTCTGCGGCAACGCCGTGGCCGTCCTGGGCGACGCCGCGGCGGGTTGCCTCGGCGGTGCCCACGTCGGCGGCCCGTCCGGGCGTCCCGGCGGTGGCCGGAACGGTGACGGCCCCGGCGACTGGAACGGTGGCGGCCACGGCGGCGACTACGGCCACAGGATCGGCAAGCACAGGACCAGCGGCCTCATGTCCTCCTTCCCCATGGCCTCCGCCTCCGATGCCAAGGACACCGGCAGCGCCTCCCGGCAGGCGTCCGATGTCGCCGCGCTGCCCGCGTTGCCCGCGCTGCCCCTCATCGAGGAGCTGAAGGGCGCGGCCGCCATGCCGGAACTGCCCATCGTGGGAGAAGCGCAGAAGGTGGCGGGTCTGCCCGCCACGCCGGGGAGTGCCGAGGCTCCGACCTCGCGGGACTCCGTGACCGAGTCGGCCCCTTCTTCCCCGCTCGGCGGCGTGGTTCCGCTCGGCGACGTCGGCCTGATGAGCGCCGCTCAGCCCGCCGGTATGACCGGGATGAACTCCGGCGCGCTGTTCGCTCTCGTGCTCGGCGCCACGGCCGCCGCCTCCGCGACGCTCTTCGCGACCACACGCCGCATCCGCTTCGGCAGGAAGTAAGGCATCAGTAACTCACTGGACATGTCTCCTCAAGATCTATGAGGGAGACGCACAGACGCTTTGCCGGTAGCGAGGAAGGGTAGCCGCGTCCCTCGGGGTGCGACAGCCCCTCGACCGGTTGAGCACAGAAGCTTTGCCCGTTCCGGGGGCGCGGCCCGGGGCGGGCAAAGCCATGTTCAGGGTCACATCGTCCTGGCCACACGTATGATCTTGCGACGCAGTCGAACGTCCCGGCGGCCGTCGGGATACAGTCGCAGACGGTCGAGTTCCCAATCACCGTATTCTGCATGTTCGGTCAGTATCCGCCTGGCCGCGTCCCGGGAGGTGCCTCGCGGAAGGTGGAGAACCAAGTAGGAGTAGTCGAGCACAGCGATTAGTCTCCGAGGGTGAGCTGGGGGACGTCGATACTCATAGGGCTTTATTCTGCGTCCTTGCGGCTTTCCTTGGGAGTGCCCCCGACCCAGATCGGGTAACCCGAGTGAAGGAAAACGGGGAACGAATGCGAACAGCGAGGTAGGAAGCAGCGTGCCAGCCAAGAACGGCAACGCCGGCGGAACCCGCCTGGTGATCGTCGAGTCGCCTTCCAAGGCGAAGACCATCGCCGGGTACCTCGGCCATGGCTACATCGTGGAGTCCAGTATCGGGCATATTCGCGATCTCCCCGAGAAGGCCGACGACATCCCGGAGAAGTACAAGGGAGAATCCTGGGCACGCCTGGGCGTCAATGTAGATCATGGGTTCGAGCCGCTCTACGTTGTCAACCATGACAAGAAGGCGCAGGTGAGCAAGCTCAAGCAGCTGCTCAAGGACGCCGACGAACTCTATCTCGCCACTGACGAGGACCGGGAGGGCGAGGCGATCGCCTGGCACCTCCGCGAGGTGCTCAACCCCAAGGTGCCGGTCCACCGCATGGTCTTCCACGAGATCACCCCGCGGGCGATCCAGGAAGCGGTGTCCAATCCGCGTGACCTGAACCTGAGGCTGGTCGACGCCCAGGAGACCCGGCGCATCCTCGACCGCCTCTACGGCTACGAGGTCAGCCCGGTCCTGTGGAAGAAGGTCAAGCCCCGCCTGTCCGCCGGTCGTGTGCAGTCCGTGGCGACCCGGCTGGTCGTGGAGCGCGAGCGCGAGCGCCTGGCGTTCACCAGCGCGAGTTACTGGGACCTGCAGGCGCTGTTCGACACCGGCCGCGACGAGATCCCGCACGAGTTCACCGCCACGCTGACCGGCGTGAACGGCAAGCGCATCGCCCAGGGCCGCGACTTCGCGAGCAACGGCACGCTCAAGGGCGCCGATGTGCTCCACCTGGACGAGCAGGCCGCGCAGGCCCTGGCCGGACGGCTGGGGAGCACCGCGTACAAGGTCGACTCCGTCGAGCGCAAGCCGTACACCCGCAAGCCGTACGCGCCGTTCAGGACGACCACGCTGCAGCAGGAGGCCAGCCGGAAGCTCGGCTTCTCCGCGAAGTCCACCATGCAGGTCGCTCAGCGTCTGTACGAGAACGGCTTCATCACCTACATGCGAACCGACAGCATCACGCTGTCGGAGACCGCCGTCGCCGCCGCCCGCAGCCAGGCCATCAAGCTGTACGGCGCGGCGTACGTGCCCGACAAGCCGCGCGTCTACGCCAGCAAGGTGAAGAACGCGCAGGAGGCGCACGAGGCGATCCGCCCCTCGGGCGAGGAGTTCCGGACGCCGGGCGAGACCGGGCTGAGCGGCGACATGTTCCGCCTGTACGAGCTGATCTGGCAGCGGACCGTGGCCTCCCAGATGAAGGACGCGGTCGGCGAGTCGGTCACCGTCAAGGTGGGGGGCACGTCCAGCTCGGGCGAGCGGGTCGAGTTCAGCGCCTCCGGGCGGACCATCACCTTCCACGGCTTCCTCAAGGCCTACGTCGAGGGCGCGGACGACCCGTCCACCGACCGCGACGACTCCGAGAAGCGCCTGCCCAACCTGGCCGAGAACGACCGTCTCACCGCCGCCGGGCTCAACGTGCTGTCGCACGCGACCAAGCCGCCGTCCCGGTACACCGAGGCTTCGCTGATCAAGGAGCTGGAGGATCGGGAGATCGGCCGCCCGTCGACGTACGCGTCGATCATCGGAACGATCCTGGACCGCGGCTACGTGTTCAAGAAGGGCACGGCCCTGGTGCCGTCCTTCCTGGCGTTCGCCGTGGTCAACCTGCTGGAGCAGCACTTCGGCCACCTCGTCGACTACGACTTCACCGCCGACATGGAGAAGGTCCTCGACGACATCGCCAACGACCGGGCGGAGCGGGTGCCCGAGCTGCACCGTTTCTACTTCGGGGTGAACGGTGACGAGGGCCTGAAGGAAATGGTCACCGACCTCGACGAGATCGACGCCAAGGAGATCAGCTCCTTCTCGATCAGGGGCACCGACATCATGATCCGGGTGGGCCGCTACGGCCCCTACCTGGACCGTGACGGTTCCCGGGTGAACGTGCCCGAGGATCTGGCCCCCGACGAGCTCACGGCCGAAAGGGCCGAGGAGTTATTCTCCCGTTCCACGGGCGATCGGGAGCTGGGCAAGGATCCGGTCTCCGGTCACGTCATCGTGGCCAAGGACGGTCGCTACGGTCCCTACGTGACCGAGATCCTCCCGGAGGAGGCGCCGCCGGCCGAGGGCAAGAAGAAGACGAAGAAGGCCGACGCGGTCAAGCCGCGCACCGGTTCGCTGCTCAAGACGATGAGCTTGGACACCGTCACGCTTGAGGACGCCCTGCGCCTGCTCTCACTGCCCAGGACGCTGGGGGAGCTCGAAGGCCAGGAGGTGACGGCGCAGAACGGCAAGTTCGGTCCCTACATCAAGAAGGGCACCGACTCGCGTTCGCTGGCGTCCGAGGACGAGATGTTCACGATCACCCTGGAACAGGCCAAGGAGCTGTTCGCGCAGCCCAAGGCCCGTGGCAGGGGTCGCGCCGCCGCCGCGCCCCCGCTGCGCGAGCTCGGTGAGGATCCCGTCTCCAAGAAGCCGATCGTGGTCAAGGAAGGGCGTTTCGGCCCGTATGTGACCGATGGTGAGACCAACGCCTCCCTGCGCAAGGACGACGAGGTCGAGAAGATCACCACCGAACGCGCCGCCGAGCTCCTCGCCGACCGCCGCGCCCGTGGCCCGGCGCCCAAGCGTCCTACCCGCGCGAAGGCCGCGAAGGCCAAGGCCTGAGCGGAGGAAACCGGCCGGAGGGGCCGGGCACGCCGGGCGAAAACTGCCGAGCGGGCTCAGCGCTCCAGCCCACGGAAAGACCGCGAGGTCACGAGCTCGCAGGGGCCCAGGGGCCGGTGAAGCCCCGAGGCTCTGCGGTCCCGGAGTCCCGAGGTCCCAGAGCCTCAAGATCGAAAGATCTTGAGGCTCTGGGATTTTGAGGGAACGCATCCGACATCCCGGTCGTTCTTCGCAACGCCGCCGGGTACGGCCGGCGAATGCGAGGGGCGGGTCGTTTCGATGGTGGGCTTCGTGGCGCTGGTCCTCGGGGTGGTCGCGCTGGTCCACTACTACCTGTGGCACCGCCTGATCCGTTCGACCACGCGGCCCGGGCGGATCCGCCGGGTGCTGACGTGGATCCTGGTCGGTCTCGGGGTGCTGGCCCCGGTGACGCTCATCGGTTCCCGCAGCGAGTGGGGGCATTCTCTGGCCTGGCCGGGGTTCTTCTGGCTCGCGGTGATGTTCTACCTGTTCGTGTTTCTGCTGGTTCTGGAGATCCCCAGGGCACTGGCCGTGCTGACTCTGGGAGTGGTCGAGCGCGGGGCCGGCCGCTGGAACCCGTCGGCGGTCGTGGCCCGCCGCATGGCCCGGACCGCGGCCCTCGCCGATCAGTCCGCCCCCGCCGGCCAGTCCGTGCGGGCCGATCAGCCCCTGCCCGCCGAGCAGCCCGTGCCCGTCGCCCACGCGGGGCGACCGGCCGAGGGCTCCGAGGCGGGGCCGGACCTGATGGGCCGCAGGCTCTTCATCGCGCGCACCGCCGCCGTCGTCGCCGGGGCCGGAGCGCTGACCGCGGTCGGGACGGGGATCCGAACCGCTCTGGGCGATCCGGTGATCGAGTCGGTCAAGGTCACGCTGCCCAAACTGGATTCCCGCCTCAGCGGCCTGCGGTTCGCCGTGGTCAGTGACATTCATCTCGGTCCACTCACTGGCACGCGGCACACCGAGCGGATCGTCCGCATGATCAACTCGCTGGAGGCCGACGTGGTCGCCGTCGTCGGGGATCTGGTCGACGGGACGGTGGCCGAGCTCGGTCCGCTGGCCAGGCCGCTGAGGAGCCTCGAATCCCGCTACGGGGCCTACTTCGTCACCGGCAACCACGAGTACTACACCGCCAACGGCCCTCAGGAGTGGATCGAGGAGCTCCGGGGGCTCGGGATCCGTCCGCTCGGCAACGAGCGTGTCGAGATCGCTCACGCGGGGGCCGTACTCGATCTCGCCGGAGTCAACGACGTCAACGGCGCCGCCTCGGGCGACGGCCCCGACTTCGAGCGGGCGCTGGGCGGCCGGGATCGTTCCCGTTCCACGGTCCTGCTCGCCCATCAGCCGGTGCAGGTCGTCGAGGCGGCCAGGTACGGCGTGGACCTCCAGCTGTCCGGTCACACCCACGGCGGGCAGATGGTCCCCTTCAATCTGGTCATCCCGCTGCAGCAGCCGATGGTCTCCGGTCTCGGCGAGATGGACGGCACCCAGGTGTACGTCACCCGGGGCGCGGGCTTCTGGGGCCCGCCCGTCCGAGTAGGATCTTCACCCGAAATCACCCTTTTGGAGATCCAAAACTAGAAATTACCGAAAGCTTGGACGGCGGGGATTTGTTTTCGCTCGCGTGACCTGCGGACTGCGGGCCGAACGTACTACCCTCGTGCGACGACAGCCGGGTATATCCGCCCGGCCAGTGTTTTCACCGCCCGGCGAGCATCTGGATACGCTGACACTATGACCACCCTCGGCCGGAACACCGCGCGTCGCAAGCCCCCCCACGTGCTGGCCAATGCGCCGTTCCGCAAGCTGTGGACGGCCATGTCGGTGTGCAGCCTCGGAGACTGGCTGAACCTCCTGGCCCTGACCGCCCTGGCGGGCAACCTCACCGCCGGGGAGGGCTACACGTTCCAGAGCCTGGCCATCGGCGGCGTCTTCGTCGCGAAGATGCTCCCGGCCATCCTGCTGGGCCCGCTCGCGGGGGTGTTCGCCGACCGGTTCGACCGCCGGCTGACGATGTTCTTCTGCGACCTCCTGCGCTTCGCGCTGGTGCTGTCGATCCCGTTGATCGGCAGCTACCAGTGGGTGATCATCGCCACCTTCCTGGTCGAGTGCGTCAACCTCTTCTGGGTCCCGGCCAAGGACGCCACGGTGCCCAACCTGGTGCCCAAGGAGCGACTGGAGGAGGCGAACCAGCTCAACCTCCTGGTCACGTACGGCACCGCCCCGATCGCCGCGCTGCTGTTCGCGGCGCTGTCGGTCGCCGACGACGCCCTGGCCAACCTGGTCCCGTTCCTCGCGGGACGCGACACCTATCTGGCCCTCTTCATCAACGCGCTCGCGTACCTCGTCTCGGCCTTCATCATCTTCTCGCTCAAGGACATCCCGAAGAGCACCCGAGGCGCCGCGATCTCCACCCCGTCGGTGCTGCGGCAGATCTTCGAGGGCTGGCGGTTCGTCGGAGGCAACCGGCTGATCCGGGGCCTGATCATCGGCATGCTCGGCGCCTTCGCCGCCGGTGGCGCGGTGGTCGGGGTGGCCAAGATCTACGTGGACGCGCTGGGCGGCGGTGACGCGGCCTACGGCGTGGTCTTCGGCGCGGTCTTCGCCGGCATGGCGTCCGGCATGTTCTTCGGGATCAAGCTCCTGAAGGAGCTGTCGCGCCGGCGGCTGTTCGGGTTGTCGATCATCGTGGCGGGGGTGGTCCTCGTCGCGATCGCGCTCGTCCACAACCTGGTGATCGTCGTCCTGCTGACCGTGCTGCTCGGGGCGTGCGCGGGAATCGCCTGGATCATCGGCTACACCATGATCGGGCTGGAGGTGGACGACAACCTGCGGGGCCGTACGTTCTCCTTCCTGCAGTCGCTCGCCCGGGTCACCCTGCTGCTGGTGGTCGCGGTGGCGCCGACGTTCGCGGGCCTGTTCGGCAGGCGCGTGATCCTGGTCGGCCGGGAGCCGGTGTACCAGTTCGACGGCTCCAACCTGGTGCTGGTGGTCGGCGGGCTGCTCGCGGTGGTCGTCGGGATCGTCGCGCTGCTGCAGATGGACGACCGCAAGGGCGTCCCGATCGTCTCCGACCTGATCGCGGCGGTGCGCGGTGAGCGGTTCGTGCCCGAGGAGGCCGAGCAGGCGCGCGGGATGTTCATCGCGTTCGAGGGCGGTGAGGGGTCGGGGAAGACCACCCAGTCCCGGCTGCTCGCGATCTGGCTGCGCGACCAGGGCTTCGACGTCGTGCAGACCAGGGAGCCCGGCTCGACCAAGGTGGGCATGCGGCTGCGCGCGATCCTGCTGGACGCGGTGCACCAGGGCCTGTCGGCGAAGTCCGAGGCGCTGCTGTACGCGGCCGACCGCGCCGAGCACGTGGAGAAGATCATCCGGCCGGCTCTCCACCGGGGCTCGATGGTGATCTCCGACCGCTACGTGGACTCCTCGCTGGCCTACCAGGGCGCCGGGCGGGCTCTGGACCGGGAGGACGTGGTGAAGGTCAACACCTGGGCCACCGGCGGGCTCGTCCCGGACCTCACCGTGCTCATCGACACCCCGCCCTCCGTCGGCCTGGCCAGGCTGGGCGGGGCCGCCGACCGGATCGAATCCGAGCCGCTGGAGTTCCACGAGCGAGTGCGCCGCGAGTTCCGCTCGCTGGCCGCCGCGGCCCCGGACCGCTATGTGATCATTGACGGGACCCTGCCCCAGGACCAGATCTCCCTGCTCATCCACGACCGGGTCCGTGAGCTCCTTCCCGACCCGGTTCCGCAGGAGTCCGAGGACATCACCGGGACCATGCCTGCGATCCGCGACTGACGCCGGCGGTAGGTTAGGCGGGTGGGAGTCTTCGATGACCTTGTGGGGCAGGAGCGGGCTGTCGTAACGCTTCGCCGGGCGGCGGAGGCCGGGGCCGACCTGCTGGCCGGCGGACGCGGGGCGGGGATGACCCACGCGTGGCTGTTCACCGGGCCGCCCGGATCGGGTCGTGAGGAGGCCGCGCGGGCGTTCGCCGCCGCCCTGTTCTGTCCCGACCAGGGGTGTGGTCACTGCGACCTGTGTCACCAGGTGACGATCGGCTCGCATCCGGACCTGGAGATCGTCCGTCCGCAGGGGCTCTCGTACGGGATCAAGGACACCCGCCAGCTCATCCTCCGCGCCGCCGGGGCGCCGACGCTCGGCCGCTGGCGCGTCGTGCTGTTCGAAGACGCCGACCGAGCCACCGAGGGCGCCTCCAACGCGTTGCTCAAGGCGATCGAGGAGCCGCCGCCGAGGACGGTCTGGCTGCTCTGCGCGCCCTCCCCGGACGACATGATGATCACCATCAGATCCCGCTGCCGGTTGGTCACGCTCGTCACCCCCCCGTCCGCCGCGGTCGCCCATGTGCTGGCCACGCGGGAGAACGTGCCGCCGGCGATGGCGGAGTTCGCCGCCCGGGCCGCCCAGGGGCACATCGACCGGGCACGCAGGCTGGCCCTGGACGAGGAGGCGCGCAAGCGCCGTGACTCGGTGCTCGCCATCCCCAGGTCGCTCACCGGGGTGGGGGCGTGCGTCATGGCCGCCGAGCGGCTGGTGAAGACCGCCGAGGAGGAGGCCGCCGCGGTCACAGCGGTGCTGAACGAGTCGGAGATCGCCGAGCTTCGCCAGATCTACGGGGAGGGGTCCTCGGGCAAGGGGCTCAACAAGGGGCTGATCCGGGGTGGAGCCGGGGCGCTCAAGGATCTTGAGGATCGGCAGAAGTCCCGGGCCACCCGGACCAAGCGTGATGTCATCGACTCGGCCCTGCTCGACCTGGTGGCGTTCTACCGCGATGTGCTGGCCGTGCAGTTCGGCGCGCACCTGGAGCTGGCGAACGAGGACCATCGGGCCGACCTGGACGCTCTGGCTCGCTCCTCCACCCCGGAGGAGTCCCTGCGCAGGATCGACGCGATCATGCGTTGCCGCAGGCGGCTGGCCGCCAACGTCAACCCGCAGATGGCGGTGGAGGCGATGACCATCTCGCTGCGGCAACCTTGGCTCTGACCGGGCTCCGGCGATCCTGACCGGCCCGCCGGTGCGCGTCTGGTTCCGGCCCGGCGGTGAAGGCCCGGCTCTGGCCGAGCCGTGAATGCCGCTCTGAACGAGCCGTGAATGCCGTTGCTCCGGCCGATCCATGAGCATCCGGGCTGTGAAGCGCCTCGCTCCGGCGGAGCCGTGAACCGCCCCCGTGCCGATGGGGTGGGATCCGAAACGCCGGGCCGGACGTCGAACCATTCGGTTGAAATTTGAAGTACTGAGTCGGCTTTAAAGCACGTCCGGAGTCGTGCGCGGAAGTGATCCCGAGACGGTTGCCGACTTTCCGGTCTCGGGTTCGGACAATGGCGTCCGGCGTGGCCGTACCCCTCCCTGAGCTCCGGAGGTGACGCGGTGTCCTCTCCCGGTCACTTTCGTGTCGCGCTCCCGGGGTGATCGAGATCCTCTCACGTGCGGTGAGCGGCGAATCGATGCCGCAGAGAGGGTCGAACAGCTCTTATCAACTGATTTCAAGTTAGATGGAACGATTTCTGGCTAATTTCCCTCAAAGTGTCGGTGTGGATCGTTAGAATTCCCAGCGAAAATCGATTCATTCGTTATAAATCAACTTGACAGTGTCCTGCTCCGCGGGGATGAGCAGGGAAGACCGGGGGACTTCTGGTGAACATTGGAGCGCGGCACGGGGGAGCGCCTCCTGAGAGCAGGCGGGCCGTCACCAGCCGAGTGGACGACGACGACACGCTGAGGATCGAGTGGCCGGAGCCGGAGGGTGGAGAGATCACCCTGCGGCACGTGGAGACCGGGGAGGAGCGCGAGGCGGCCGATCTCGGCGCGCTGTCCGCCGGGGTCTGGACGGCGTCGTACCGGGGAGCACCCGTCGCCACCGATGATCCGGGCTTCTCGTTGGATGGGTTGCAGGTCTACGCGCAGACCCGTCGCAGCCGGGAGATCCGCGCGTTTCGGACACCTGCTGGAACCCTTGCCCTGACCGTCCGCGAGGTCGAGCCGTACATCGAGGTGACCGGGGTGGTCTCGGACGGCGGCGTGATCGAGTTCGAGGGCATGATCGCGTACGGCGAGCCGATCCACGGACCGGCCAGGCTCGTGGCCGTGGCGAGGAAGGGGCCGGCGCCGGTGAGCGGCCCGGCGAGTTTTCTCGGACGCCGGTTCGCCGGGAGCGTCCAGATCGCGCCGATGGCCGAGGGACAGGTGAAGCGGCGAGTCTTCTGGGACCTGTACGCGGAGGTCGCCGACGCACGGATGCCGCTGGCCACCCGGCTTGACGACGTCACCGACAAGAAGTCCAGGGTTCGCTTTCCCGCCCAGCGTCTGGAGCGGATAAGGGTGCGGCCCTACTACACCGATACCGACAGCCTCGCCGTCGCGCTCAGCATCGAGGAGGAGAGCTCGTGAAGATTTCCTTCCTGATCCTCAACGCCTACGGCATGGGCGGCACGATCCGGGCCACCTTCGACCTCGCCACCAAGATGTCCGAGCGGCACGACGTCGAGGTCATCAGTGTCTTCCAGCACACCGACCAGCCCTTCCTGCAGCTCGGCTCCAAGGTCCGGCTGCGCTCGCTGGTGGACCTGCGGGAGGACGCCCGGGTCCGCTGGCCGTACACGAAGAGGGCGGCGCGGCTGAGCCCGCAGGAGAGCGTGCTGATCCATCCGGAGGAACGTGCCTACTCCTCCTTCAGCGCCTGGAGCGACGACGTTCTCAAACGCGAGCTGAGACGGCTCCGTACGGACGTGCTGGTCACCACCCGGGCCGGGCTGAACATCATGGCCGCGAGGTTCGCGCGCAAGCGGGTCGTCACGATCGCCCAGGAGCATCTGCACTTCGAGGCCCACCTGCCCGGGATCTTCGAGGAGATCCGGGAGTGGTACCCGAAGCTGGACGCGGTCGTCACCCTCACCGAGGCCGACGCGCAGGACTACCGGGCCATGCTCGGCCGGGCCCCGACGCGCGTGTTCGCCATCGGCAACGGGCTGGCCGGCAGACCGCGTCCCCGCTCCAGGCAGGAGAACCGGATCGTGCTCGCCGCGGGACGGCTGGTGCCGGTCAAGGGGTACGACCGGCTGCTGAAGGCGTTCGCCCAGGTGGTCAAGGAACGCCCGGACTGGAAACTGCGGATCTACGGCGAGGGCCGGGTCAGCGACAAGCTGGTCAAACTGGCCGTCAGGCTGCGGCTGCACAACAACGTCACGTTCATGGGCCCGACCAGCGACATCGAGGGTGAGCTCGCCAAGGCCTCGATCCACGCGGTCAGCTCCCGGTTCGAGGGCTTCGGCATGACCATCATCGAGGCGTTCGCGTGCGGGGTGCCGGTGGTCAGCTTCGACTGCCCCCGGGGTCCCCGCGAGATCATCACTCCGGGCTTCGACGGGCTGCTGATCCCCCCGGACGACGTGGACGCCCTGGCCGGCGGGCTGCTCCAGATGATCGACGATGAGGAGGGGCGCCACCTGATGGCAGAGAACGCCCTCCGGACGGCCATGGGCTACGACATCTCCACGATCGCGGACCGCTGGGAGAAGTCCTTCGCCGAACTCGTACGCTGAAGCGGCCGTGCCGCGGGCACGGAGTCGTGGCTGAGCGGAACGTACGGGGGCATGCGGTGGGACCGAATCGTGTCCGGGCGGAACTCGTGCGTTGAGCGAAGCAGCAAACGGCGCAGCCCGGCGTCTCTGTGACGTGGAAGTCGAACTGCTCTCCTACGGAGAGCCCCTGACCAGGGACCGCGTCGACGTCGCGACGCTGTTCGCCGAACATCACCTCGGCCTGGTACGGCTGGCGCTGCTCATGGTGGGCGACCAGGCCACGGCCGAGGACGTCGTCCAGAAGGCGTTCGCCCGCTCCCACGCGGGCCGGCGCCGCCTGCGGGATCCCGATCGCATGCTGACCTACATCCGCTCGGCGGTGCTCAACGGCTCCCGTTCCGTTCTGCGCCGCCGGGCGGTGGCGTTCCGGCGGCCCGTGCAGCATGAGCCGTCCGTCTGGTCGGCCGAGCACGCGGCACTGCTCGGCGAGGAGCGCCGCGAGGTGCTCATCGCCCTGCGCGCGCTGCCGAGGCGGCAGCGGGAGGCGCTGACGCTGCGCTACTACCTCGACCTGTCCGACCTGGAGATCGCCGAAACCATGGGGGTCGGCGCAAGCACGGCCCGGTCCACCATCGCGCGCGGGCTGGCCGCCCTCGCCCGAGTGCTTGGGGAGGAATCATGACCGCCACCGAGAACCGCCTTCGTGACGCCCTGTCCGCCGCCGCCGGAACCGCCTCGGCCGTCCGTCCGCTGACCCTTCCCGTCCGCCGCCGGGTGCGGGCCCCGGTGCTGCTGGCCGCCGCCGCCGTCACGATGGCCGCGGTCGGGGCCGGGTTCGTGTGGGCGGGGCAGCTGGATCCCCGGACGACCACCGCCGTCCAGGCGGCACCGACGCCTCAGCCCGAGCCGGAGATCTCGATCTTCCTGTGCAAGAAGAACGACCCGTTCCCGCAGTGCAAGGGGGCGAAGGTCGACAAGGCGAAGATCGCCGAGGCGCTGTGGAGCCGGCCGGACGTGGAGTGGCTCAGTTTCGAGGGCGCGGCGGAGGCCTACACGAACTTCAGAGAGCAGAACAAGGACAACAGCGACCTTCTCACCACGATCAAGGTCAAGGACATGCCTGAGTCGTTCCGGATCCTGCCGGAGGAGGGTGCCGACTGGAATGCGATCCTCGCGGACGCCAAGACGTTACCCGGCGTCTCCAACGTCATCGATCAGAGATGCCCGGGCCCCGACGTGGAGTGCTGAAGCAGCGGATGGGCAGGGGCGCGCGTTCTTAAGGCATGGACGGTGAAATCTTGCGGCTGGCGGAGCGGGCACCCCGGGTGTCCGCTCCGCCGGCAGTTTCCCCCGACGCCGGGCTGGTCGCGTTCTACCGCGACCACCGGCTCAACCTTGTCCGGCTCGCCGTGCTGCTCGTCGGTGACAGGGAGACGGCCGAAGACGTCGTGCAGGACGTGTTCGCCCGGCTGCACGGGAAGTGGCGGCCGGGGGTCACGACCCTCGCCTATGTCAGGACCTGTGTGCTCAACGGCTCCCGGTCGATACTGCGCCGCCGGGCGGTGGCGCTGCGCCGGGTCGAGCGGGTCACGGAGTCGGTCGACTCGGCGGAGACCGCCGCACTGATCGGCGAGTCACGGCGAGAGGTGCTGCTCGCGCTGGGCCGGCTGCCGCGACGCCAGCGGGAGGCCCTGGTGCTGCGCTACTACCTCGATCTGTCCGACGCGGAGACCTCCGAGATCATGCGTGTGGGAGAGAGCACCGTCAGGTCCACGACAGCCCGAGCCCTGGCCAGGCTCCACCGCGAGCTGGGAGACACCGTATGAGCATCATCGAGGACCGGCTCCGAGAGGCCATGGCGGCCCGTGCGGAAGCCGTACCCGACGACGACCGGCCCCTGCCCGCGCCACGGGTTCGCCGTGCCGGGTGGACGACCCCGGTCGCGATCGCCGCGGCGGTCCTTCTCGTCGCGGGGACGATCCTCGGGACCGTACGGCTCGGCGAACCCTCCCCGGGCTCGCCGGAGACCATCGTCGCCATGTCCATGGGCGGCACCGAGCCGTCCGACACCCCCGAGGTCAGGGTCTTCCCGTGCAAGGGAGCCGAGCCATGGCAGAACTGCGAGGGCGCGGCTACCGAGGCCGAGAAGGAGGAGATCCGGCGGATGCTCGAAGCCCGGCCCGAGGTGGAGGACGTTGTCTTCCGGGACCAGCGGACGAACTGGGAGTCCTTCCGGCGTGAGAACAAGGACAACGCCACGCTCCTCCAGGTGATAACCGTCGAGGTTATGCCGGAGTCCTTCACCGCCCGGATCAGGCCGGACGCCGACTCCCTGGCCGTGGCACGGGCCGCGGGTGAGCTACCGGGGGTGGCCAACGCGATCGACAAGGACTGCCTCTTCGGACGCCTCTCCCTCCTGTCGAGGATCGAGAGCAAACTCCCGTGGGCAGAGCCGGAGAGGCAGTGCTCATACCCGGAGCATCCGATGCCGCCGGATTCCGACTGAGGCGATGAACAGGGGGGTACGGCTCGCCGCCTCGATCGCGGGCACCTCGGCATACGGCTCGTGCCCGAGATTGTGGATCACCGCGCATCCGTGGGTAGGAAGCGTAGGGTGACCCGCAAGCCGTCCCCCAGCCTTGGAGCCACATGAGCATGATCATGGCGGTGAGCTTCACCCGCTACGGCAGGCTGTACTACCTGGATCCCGGCGAACACAGTCCCAAGGTCGGCGACAAGGTGCTGGTGCCCACCGAGGCCGGGCCTGAGGTGGCCGAGTGCGTGTGGGCGCCGCAGTGGACGAGCGAGGAGGTCGGCGGGCTGCCCGTGTGCGCCGGCATCGCGGGCGAGGAGCACCTGGCACGCGACGAGAGCAACAAGCGGATGCGCGCGGAGGCCCGTAGCGTTTCCAAACGCCTGATCAAACGCCACACGTTGCCGATGAAGGTCGTCGGCGTCGACTACATGGACGCCGACAACGTCTACACGGTCTACTTCTCCGCTCCTCACCGCGTCGACTTCCGCGCCCTCGTCCGCGACCTGGCCCGCAATCTGCGCGCCCGGGTGGAGCTGCGCCAGATCGGCCCCCGCGACGAGGCCCGCCTCCAGGGGGGCATCGGCCCATGCGGCCGTGACCTGTGCTGCGCCACCTTCCTCAAGGACTTCGAGCCCGTCTCGGTGCGCATGGCCAAGGACCAGGATCTGCCGGTCAACCCGCTGCGCATCGCGGGGGCGTGCGGGCGGCTGATGTGCTGCCTGAAGTACGAGCACCCGCTCTACCTGGACGCGCACAGCAGGATGCCTCGTGTCGGGCTGAAGGTGGACACCCCCGAGGGCTCGGGAACCGTGGTGGGGCGCAACATCCCCTCCGACTCTGTCGTGGTCCGGCTGGACGACGGCGGGCGTCGCTGCGCGTGTCCCTCCGCCTCGGTCTGCTCCCCTCGCAAGCAGCACGACACGATGTACGGCGACGCGGTGGCGGCCGCCGAGGGCGGTCCCGCGGGATAGCCGCCCGTCGGTCACCGGTGGCCGCGGGCGGGCATCTGTTCGGCTCACGTGCGCGATGGCGGATACCCGCTTACGGTCCCGGTGGCCCATGGAGCTCCGCTTCCGTGGCGATCTCGGCTGAATTGGGTGAGGGCGGCGGGCGTAGGATGTTATCGATATGCGATTGGTCAATCACTCTGCGCGCCCCGGCTTTCACGCCGGATGGGTGTGCGACCTGACTTACGGAGCGGACAAGGCGTGAGATTCCGTACGGCTGCCCTATGCGCGGCGGTGGTCCTGCTCGCGAGTGCCTGCACCGGAACCACCGAGAAGAAGTCGGCGCTCGACTGGTCGGACTGCGGTGACGGTTTCGAGTGCGCGAAGCTCGCGGTCCCTCTCGATCACCAGAAGCCCACCGGTGAGAAGATCGAGATCAGTGTGATCCGGCTCCCGGCCTCGGGCGAGAAGATCGGTTCCATCCTCGTCAATCCCGGCGGGCCGGGCGCCTCCGGAATCCAGTACGCCCGCGGCGCGGACTCGGCGCTGAGCAAGGCCGTACGGGAACGTTTCGACGTGGTGGGGTTCGATCCGCGCGGGGTCGGTGATTCCACGCCCGTCCGGTGCCTGTCATCGGGTGACCTCGACACCTACGTCGGCCTCGACAGCACGCCCGACTCGCCCGACGAGGTCACGGTGCTGGAGGAGAGCTCGCGGCGATTCGCCTCCGGGTGCCAGGCTCGTTCGGGCGATCTTCTCGCGCACGTCGGCACGGCCGACGCGGCCCGGGACATGGACCTGCTACGCGCCGCCGTCGGGGACTCCCGCCTCACCTATCTCGGCAAGTCGTACGGCACGCAGCTGGGCGCCGTCTACGCCGACCTCTTCCCCGACCACGTCCGCGCGCTCGTCCTGGACGGCGCGGTGGATCCCTCGCTCCCCCCGCTGGAGCTGAACGCCGCCCAGGCTCGCGGTTTCGAGGTCGCACTCGACGCGTTCCTCGAAGACTGTTTCACGGCCCAGGACTGCCCCTTCGAGGGCCCGGTCGCCTTGGCCCGTGCGGAGATCACCAGCCTGCTTCGCCGTGCGGACACGACCCCCCTGTCCAACGCGATGGGGGACGGCCGCCCGGTCGGCGAGGGCTGGACGGCTCTCGGCCTGCTCACCCCGCTCTACGACCGGCAGGCCTGGCCGATCCTCCGCCAGGCACTCGGTCAGGCCCTGAAGGGGGACGGGACCACGCTCCTGCGCATGGCCGACCTGCTGGTCGACCGCCGGGAGGACGGCGGATACACCAATCAGACCGAGGCCAACATGGCCATCAACTGCATCGACGCCAACTATCCCCGTGATCCGGAGGACTTCGCCGCGGCGGCTCAAAAGTCGGTCAAGGAGGCTCCGATGTTCGGCTCGTACGTCATGTGGGGCTCGCTGCCCTGCGCCTACTGGCCGGTCAAGGGAGAGTCGAAGGAGAAGATCGACGCGCCGGGGGCACCGCCCATCATGGTCGTCGGCACCGAACGCGATCCGGCGACGCCGTACGAATGGTCCGAGGCGCTCGCCTCCCAGCTCTCCTCGGGCGTTCTGGTGGGGTTCGACGGCGACGGCCATACCGCCTACCTGACCGGCTCCGCGTGTGTGGATCGCCTGGTGGACGACTATCTGATCGATCTGGCGGTTCCCAAGGACGGAACCAGCTGCCCCAAGATCGGCTGATTACGAGGCGCGGAGAACGCCCTGGAACCTGTAGACTGCCGTAGGCCATGCGAAACCTGCGTGGCACGCCGCCTTAGCTCAGTCGGCCAGAGCACTTCACTCGTAATGAAGGGGTCTGGGGTTCGATTCCCCAAGGCGGCTCCAGGTCAGAGGCCCTCACCGGGTTCCGGTGGGGGCCTCTCTCAATCTTCAGTCGATGCTTGACGGATCAGTCTCGGTTGACGCTTTCCACCCGGCCTGGATCCTGTAGTCGATGTGGCCGCTTGCCCGCAGCCGGTCGACCTCCTTCGTCGGGCTTTCACCGGAGGACGTGGCGAGATTCTGTCCGCCCGGCAGTACCGGCGAGGTTCGGTCGTCCCGCTGGATGACTGTCCCCTGAACCGCGGAGCCCCCAAGGCGGGGCTTAATGATCGCCTTGGCCGGTCTTGAGCAGGTCGAGGACTTTACGGCGGAACTCGGGGCATCCCATCGACTCCAAAAACCCGGGGCACATCACAGGTATCAGAACCATGGATGCGGGACCTCGTCTGAGTCGGCGACGAGGAGCGCCCTGTCTGACCACGTTGCTCCCTATGGGGTTTTGATCACTTCGATGTTCCGATCAGCTCGGCCAGGCCGAACCCATGACGCGCTCGACCATGCCGACGTGACGGAAACCGGGAATGAAGTGCACCAATACGTTCGCACTGATGGTGCCGTAGGTGGTGTCCGGGCGGTCTCGGGTTCCCTCGAGAAGGGCCTGCAGGAACCTGTTCTTGAAGTCGCCGCGCGGATGAACAGCGATGATCTCGTCCACCAGGCCACGATCCAGCTTGTCCAAGCCCACGCCCAGCACGTCGGTCAGCACGCCGTGGTACGTGGCGGCGATCTCCGAGCCCATCCGGCCGGGAATCCCCGGCGTGCTGTGCAGCGCGATCGCTTCCCAGACCACGTCGGCGGCCGTGGCCGGAAAACCGCGGTCGAGCAGGAACTTGCGTGCATGGTCGGCGCCATCGAGCTCGAAGCGCTGCTCCACCTCGGAGAAGGGTGTCAGCAGGCCGAGGTCGTGGAAAACGGCGGACAGGTAAAGCAACTCCGGGTCCGGCCGCAGACCGACCTCGCGAGCGTGAAGCGCGGCGAAGAAGAAGACGCGCCGGGAGTGATGGAAGATGAGGGGGCTGGTCATCCCCCGGATGTGGCGGGTGGCCTCGGCGACCGCCGCCGTTTCGGGAACCTCCACCCCCGCGATAATTTCGGTCATGAGCTGGGCCCTTTCCGGTCTCGGCGTTGCGAGTGGACGGTGCGTCCGTCTGCATCAGAAGGCTGTGGGTTCGAGTTCTCTCGGCCGCGCACAGGCGAAAGGCCCACCACCAGGGGAACCCTGGAGTTCGCCCGCCTGTTCTCCGAGCCCTGATACGGCCTCAGGCCGTGGATTCGACTCGGACGGGGTGGGACAGCACCGGGTGATAGCAGTAGCCCAGGTCGTTCCATGGGACGGTGTCGGGCTGGGTATGACCCTGGTCGTCGGTGGCGCGTACCCGGATGATGTGATCGCCGGGCTCGGGATCCCAGCCGAACTGCCAGCGCACCCACGCGCCCGGTATCTCCGGCGGAGCCAGGGACGCCTTCTGCCAGGAACCCTCGTCGATGCGGTATTCGACCGCCGTGACCCGGTTCTCTCCCGCGAACGCACGCCCCCGGATGACATGCGGTACCGGCCGCAGCCGTGCCGGCCAGGGCAGTTCCACCAGGCTCGACACTGGTATGCCGGTGATCGGCATACCGAGTGAGGGCGCCTGCGCAGGGTAGTCCGGACCGATCAGTACGTAGTCTTCGGTGTTCCACGGAACGTGCAGCGGATGTTCGGAGACTTCGATCCGGCCCACCCACTTGATGCTGGCGGCACCGAGCCATCCGGACACCACGACCCGAGCCGGGTACCCATGATCGAGCGGCAGCGTCTCGCCGTTCATGGCCAGCGCGAGCAGGGTGTCGTCGGCAAGCGCCTTGGCCAGCGGCATGGGCCGGCGGGCCCGGATCTCATCGAGCGCTTCGGGCATGACCTCACGGGCTCTCGGGGTGATCCCCGCCGGTTCGAGCAGGTCGCGCAACCGGACGCCGGTCCATTCGGCGGTGCTGATCGCGCCGCGGCCCCACTGGGTTCCCTCGAACTTGCGTTTGTACTCCTCGCCGAACAGCACACGGCGGTTACCGGCGCACTCGATCGTTCGGACCACTGAGATCAGCGGAAAGTGATCCCACAAATCGGCGTAGGTGTAGGTGATCGGCTCGCGTACCCCACTTCCTTCGATGTGGAGCGACCATCTCGCCGCGTCCAGATGGGGGGTCGGTGCGTGGCTGCGAAGGAAGAAACGGTCGATCGGGGTGATGTAGCCAGGCGTGCGGTCCGGCCGGATCCCGTAGTCCAGACCGGTCCCGGCGTCCTCCATAAGCTCGGGGGGAGTCGGCTTGACGACTTTTTGTTCTGTGACCCCTCCAGGTGAGGGGTGATCAGGATCGCTTCCGTGTAGGGGACCACTCAAGGCGCATCGCCTCCCACGACTGGCTTGAGCCTCTTCCCGAGGCCCCCACCTGGCATAACCTCTTTATCATCGTGTCATAGCGGATTACGGCTTGCCCTGAACGGGTCGCAAAGAGGGCCCAATCGATTGGACGGGGTGCCCGATCGGTGAACGAGTCGTCCATCGCAGCCGGCGATCTCCGGGTTCGCGAGCACCCGGCCAACGAGCGCACTTACCTCGCCTGGCGGCGGACGAACTCGGCCGTGACGGCCCTCGGCCTGGGAGCGGCGATGTTCGGCTCACACAACGAGGTCTACGCATTTGCCGCAGGCGGCGTACTCGTACGCGCGGCAATCGCCGGCTTCGGCTACGCCACCGTCCGTTACTGCGCTTCGGATCCCCTTGCCGTCGGATGACGGGGCAGGTCGCCCGGCCGGGTGCTGTGTACAACAGCGGAATACAGCAACAGACCTCACGCCACCGATCCGTACCTGCCACGTGACCAGGGCGAGGAGCCGTCCACGTCATGACCGGCTCCCGTTTGCAATCAGGCGCTCAATGTGTCGTTTAGCCCCATGTCCACGGATGCGTGGTCGCGAGTCGGCCTGGCCGAAAGAGCCGGCAGGGGTGACACGCCGTGCTTGTGTATCGTGCGCGTCATGACTGCCGGTCAGCACCCGCTCCTGGTGGACGTGTTTCCCGACCTCGTCGCTGACATCGTCGTTCTGCTGCATGCCGAGGACGAGGACGACTCCCTGGCGGACACAGTCGAAACCCTGCTCTTCCATGGCGTATGCACCTGTACCGCTACCTGCACCAACCTCTTGACCGCTCCGCCGGGTTCGTCGGGTTCCTGGATGGTGCAGCTGGAGCGTAATGGTGAGGACGTCATCTGGCTGAGCTTGGATCCCAGCGCGACGGCCATCACCGACATCGAGGTCCTCGACGGACGTGACCTTGGCCCCGCGAGCCGCCGGCCTGCGTAATCACCGAAGCTGCTCAGATCGGCACGCCAGATGATCAGTGACGGATGTCGAAATCAGGAGACATCGAGGTAGCCGCCGGTGAGCTGAGCAATCCGTATGGCAGCGTCAAGATGTGCGGCCCGATGGAGAAGGTCCACAAGGAGGGGCACCCTGAACGGTCGAGAACCGATCTGGTACATGATGATCTCTTCGTCAGGCACCATCTCCACCCAGTGGATCGAGAGTGACCTCAGCTCCTCTGAGAACGCCGCCAGTTCCTCATGTTTGACCAGCAGTTCTTCGTGGCGCAGGCGAGCGAGGATGGGAAGTTTGATGAGCTGTGCCTGTTTCAGCCAGTAGTGAATGATCGTGCTGTTGCTGCCGAGAGCCGCCTCGTAGAGTTCTCGCGGCTCATCAGACCCATCATCGGGCCCGTAGGCGGAGACGGAGTATGACACCTTGCCGAGGGTACCGACCCCTGATTCTCCGCCGATCTTGCTAACACAAACGCTGACAACGGGCCTGGACGACGATGAGCGCTTCCACGCGAGCCGGGTCCTTTCGCCGGCTCGCCGTCCGTAAGGTCGAGGATTCCGCCGACGGGCTTACCGCTCCCCGCCGTCGCACATCGCCGCTCGTTCCGGCGCAAGCCGATGAGTGCCGCCGCGTTGATGCCGCCGACATCCTCGGCGAGGAGATCACAAGCGGGGGGAACAGCCGGGGTGGGTTCCGCAGCCGGAGTTCGGCTCCGAACACGCTGGGGCGCTTGATCGTTCCTGCCGCGGTGGCCATGGCGTCGCGACCGGTCGTCACCCCGGCGAAGGATGCCCACCTGGTCAGGGCTACACGGCCCGTGGCTCCGCCACCGGCTCTGGAACGTTGCGATCAGCCACCCGCTAGGCGTCCGGCCCGGGCGCCGTCGCGGGCTTGTCGGGCACGACGACGAGGCTGACGATGCGACGGGTGCGGCCGTCGTTCTCAGGGCGGCCGACTCGTGCGACGACCGTGCTCTCGATCTCCTCGATCATCGCGGCGAACTCGTCGTCGGTCAGCCATACCGCCGCCTGCCGGTAGACCACGCCGTCCGAGAGGGGATCGGCGTCCTCGCCGGCGAGGTAGCGATCGAAATCCGTCATCAACGACGCCACGAACGTGGTGAACGACCGTTGGTGGTCCTTCCGCGTCATCGCCGCCCGCGCCGCGGGGTCGACCACCGCCTGCTCCGGGCGCACCCGGTAGCTGCGCTCCATCGTGCCGCGCACCCGTTTCTCGCCCACCACCTCCAGCACGCCCGCGTCGGTCAGGACGGCGATGTGCCGGTACATCGTCGCCGGTGCGATGTCGGGCAGGCGGTCACGCAGCTGCGCGGTGGTCATCGGATCGGCGTCGAACAGCGCCTGCAGGATACGCATCCTGACGGGATGCAGGAGGAGGTCCGCGGTTGCCATGAATCAATGTTCTCATATGAGATAAGGTTCTCAATTATGATAACGTTCTCAAAGTTGAGAACGATGGGAGGTGGGACATGCGGGATGTCGACATGTCGGTCACCGCGGACGACGGACTGTCGCTGGCCGGCACGCTGACCCTGCCTGCGGGCCCCGGCCCGCACCCGGCCGTCCTGCTGCTGCACGGATCCGGGCGGCTGGACCGCGACGCCAACACCGGCAGGCTTCGCATGGAGCTCGGACCGCCACTGGCCGCCGCGCTCGCGAAGGACGGGATCGCCACGCTGCGTTATGACCGGCGCGGCGTCGGAGCCACCTCCGGTGACTGGCGCGCGACCGGGTTCGCCGACAACCGGCACGACGCCGCCGCCGCACTGCGCGCCCTGGCCGGACGGCCCGACGTTCGGGCAGACGCCGTCGGCGTGGTCGGGCACAGCGAGGGCGCCGTCCACGCCATGTCCCTCGGCGCGCACCCGCAGGTCGGAGCGGTGGTGCTGCTGGCCGGGTTCGCCCGACTGGGTGAGGACGCGCTGCGCTGGCAGGCCAGGATGATCGCCCGCGATCTTCCCGCGCCCGTGCGGCCGCTGCTGCCGGCGTTGCGAGCCCTGGCCGTCCGGCAACTGGCTCGGATCAGGACAACCAGCACGGATGTGGCACGCGTCGCCGGGATGCCGGTGAACGCCCGGTGGATGCGGGAGATGCTCGACCACGATCCGCGTCCGGACCTGGCGAACATCAAGGTCCCCGTCCTGGCGATCACCGGCGACAAGGACATCCAGGTCGACCCCGCGGACCTGGACGAGATCCGCAGGCTGGTGCCCGGAGGGGTCGAGGTCCACCGGATCCCGGACCTCACCCACCTGTTGCGTCGTGATCCCGGTCGTCCGTCGGTGCGCTCCTATCCCCGGCTGCTGCGCCGGCCGGTCGACAACGACCTGCTGGCGCAGGTGGCCGGCTGGCTCGCCCACCGGCTCCAGGAGATTCGCCCCGCGGAGCGGATGGATTACCCCTGATGGGATGGAGAAGCCCGTAGCGGCCATTCCCACCGGTCGGATGTCGACCGGGCACCGCGTCTGATCAGCGCACTTGTGTCCGCTGCTCTCGGCTCACCGCCGTCGGCGCCGTTCCGCGTCGACTGCCGAGGACGTTTCAGTTTCCGCTCGTCCCCGCGGCAGGAATCGGAGATTCCTTCCCGCGATACCCGTGAAAGGGAAACAGCGTGACCACCACACCCCCCGTTCGCCAGAAAAACGGCCTTGCCCTTTTTTGGGCTGTCACGTTCGCGACGAGCTGGGCTTTCTGGCTTACCGCGATCACACTCGGTGGATCGGCGATGAGTTTCCCCACCGTCGTTCCCCATCTGCTCGCCGGCTTCGGCCCGATGATCGGCGCGATCGTGATCCGAGCGCGCCGCGCCCGCCTCCGCCAGCCCGTCCCCGCTCACACGGTGAGACTCCGGCTGAGCATGCGGCTGTTCTGGGTGCCGCCCCTGCTGGTGACGGCGTCGGCGACCGTGCTGGTGGCCGCGCTGCTCGCACACCTCCTGGGTGGTCCCATGGTGAGCCTGACCTCGGCGCAGAGCCTGATCTCGACCGTCGGCGGACCTGTGCCGTTCCTCATCAGCATGCTGGTCGCCGGCCCGCTGTCCGAGGAGCCCGGTTGGCGTGGCACGGCATATCCACGCCTTCGCGCGTCGTTGAGCCGCCTTCAGGCCGGCCTGCTGCTGGGTGTCGTCTGGGCGGTATGGCATCTGCCGCTGTTCTTCATCCCCGGGACCATCCAGGCCGGATTCGGGCTGTTCAGCTGGAGTGGGCTGCTGTTCACGCTCAGCGTCGTCCCGATGGCGCTGCTGACCGGTTACGCCTACGAGCGTGCCGGGGTCGTGGCGGCGATCGCGGTTCACTTCGGCTTCAACACGACAATGGCCCTGTTGGGCGTCAGTTCGCCCATCACGCTGGCGGTCGTCGTGGCGGTGCAGATCGTTGTCGCGACCACGCTGCTCGCCTGGCGGCGCGATCGCAAGACGGACCTGCCGGTTCAGGCGGACGCTCACCAGGTTGTCCCCGACTCGTCGCCTCGGGTCGGTCAGACCCGAGGTTGATCGGTCCGAGCGGCGAACGGCGCGCCGTTCGCCGTAAGGCCAGAGGTGCCGATCATGTTGTGCTCCTGTTCAGGACCGGCCGGACGGGGGAAGGGCGGTGCCCGACGGTATCCGGCCTCCGGGGTTGAGGGATCGCTCAGTTGCGTCTTCTGACGGCCTCGGCGCCGGGCATCCAAGGGTGTCCTCTCATATGCCACTCACCGGTTCGTGGTTTGTCGGTTTTTTGCCCCGTCAAATGTCGGTTGGGATCCTACGATCTGTCGGTTTTTTATCCCGCCAAATGTCGGTTGGTCTCTATGCTGGTTTGATCGTCGTAGGGGGAGGTTGCCATGTCCGAGTTGGTTTCACGTCGTGTAACCGGTCACGCCGAGGAATTCCTCGATGCCTTCAGGGTGGTGATCGTCAACGGACCGCGGCAGTCGGGCAAGACAACTTTGCTTCAGCAGCTGAACGAAGGAAGAGACGGCACCTACCTCACGTTGGACGACGGTCCGTTGAGATCGGCGGCGCAGGCCGATCCTGCCGCCTTCATCGCCGACGGACCACGTCCGATGATGATCGACGAGATTCAGCGTGGGGGAGACGATCTGATCTTGGCGATCAAAGCGGCGGTCGACCGGCAGGCCGAACGAGGACAGTTCGTCCTGGCGGGTTCCACGAGGTTTCTGTCCACGCCGTCGTTGAGTGAGTCGCTTGCCGGGCGCGCGGGAATCCTTGAGGTCTGGCCCTTCGCCCAGGAGGAGCTTGCCGGAACGGGCGAATCCTTTCTCGTGACAGCCTTCAACGAGCCCGAAGCGTTGCGCTCCTCATCGCTCAGTGACTACGGCCGCAGGGACTACTTCGAACTGGTCTGCCGAGGCTTCTATCCGGAGGCGGTGACGATGAGGTCGGAGTTCACCCGCGACAGGTGGTATCGGACCTATGTTCAGTCGGTCATCGACACCGACATCAGGGAGATGGCGAGGGTTGATGAGCCGAGCAGTCTCCGGCAACTGCTCAACCTCGCCGCGGCGAGTACGGGGCAAGAGCCGAACATGGTCAAGATCGGTAGTGATCTTCAGCTCCATCGGAGTACGGTCAACCGCTACATAGGCCTTTTGGAGACCGTCTTCCTGATCCGGCAGATTCCGGCGTGGTCCCGGAACCTTGTGGCCCGATCGGTTCGCCGACCCAAGCTCCATGTCACCGATACCGGCCTCGCAGCTCATCTGATCGGTGTTGACGCGGACGGTCTGGCTGCCAGGGTCTCGCCCGCACGAGGCCCTCTCATCGAGTCGTTCATCGTCAATGAGATCGCGAAGCAGGCGACATGGGTGCCGTTCAGAGTCGGACTCCATCACTGGAGGATCAGCCAGGGTGCTGAGGTCGATCTCGTCCTTGAACGAAACAACGGACGGATTGTCGGTGTGGAGGCCAAAGCCACCGACTCTGTCAACCAGGACGATTTCAAGGGCCTCATAGCTCTACGTGACAGTCTGGGCGAGGACTTCGTTCACGGGTTCGTTTTCTACACCGGTGTACGGTCGCTGTCGTTCGGAGATCGGCTGACAGCGTTGCCCCTCAGCGCTCTCTGGGACAGGTAGTCCTCTGAAGTCGACCGTGGGCAGGATCGCGCAGGGGGAGCCGATCCGGTCTGAAACCGGCGGCACACGTCCTCGACTTCACGGACACGGCCGTCGACCACGCCCACCGGCTCGCGCGAGGCTGACACTCCCCGGTGCCGATCGTGGAGTCAGGGCAGTGAGGCGGGCAGTCCGAAGGACACGAGGAGGCCGGGGTCGAGGAACGAGGTGATCTCGGAGATTCGCTCGCCGCGCAGGGTCAGCACGTTGATCGACCATCCGAGGTGCGTGCCCGCGTCGTCGTTCCAGAGGTACGAACCCACCGCCGCCTGGCCGTTCGCGCCGGTCGGGAGGTGCCGCCAGTTCCCGCATCCGGTCAGCGGGATTCGTGCGGCGAAGTCGGTGACGGCCTCGATGCCGTGGTACCAGTGCGCCAGCGGCGGCATCGACCAGGTGACGTCCTCGGTGAGCAGCGCGACCAGGGCGTCGGCGTCGCCGCGTTCCAGCGCGGAGGAGTAGCCGGCGACGATCTCCCGCACCCGGGCGTCGTCGATCCGGCGCAGCGTCTGCTGCTGGGTGGGGGAGGGGATCCTCTCGGTCACGATCACGCGGGCCCGTTGCAGGGCGGAGTTCACCGATGCGACCGAGGTGTCCATCGCGGCGGCGATCTCGGCGGCGGAGAAACCGAGGACCTCGAACAGCAGCAGCGCCGCCCGCTGGTTGCCCGGCAGATGTTGCAGGGCGGCGACGAAGGCGAGCTCGACGGCTTCGCGTTGCTCGTAGCGCGCGTGCGGGTCGGCCGGGCCGCCGGCGAGACCGGCGTCGGGGTAGGGGCCCAGCCAGGCGACGTCGGTCAGCGGGGGGTCGCCGACCACGGCACGGTCGCTGGACGGGCCGAGGTCGACGGGCAGGGCCCGCCTGCCACGGGCACCGACGGTGTCCAGGCAGGTGCGGGTGGCCACGGCGTAGAGCCACGAGCGCAGTGAGCTACGGCCTTCGAAACGCGCGAGCCCCCGCCACGCCCGCAGCAGGGCGTCCTGCAGGGCGTCGTCGGCGTCGTGAACGGAGCCGAGCATGCGATAGCAGTGGGCGTGCAACTCCCGGCGCAACGGCTCCACCAGGCGGGTGAACGCCGTATCGTCCCCGTCCCGCGCACTGATCAGGTCGGCCTGCTCCGCCGTCGTTCCCGCGGTCCGCGAAGAGATTTCGCTCACGAACGATGATTCTGCCTTACGGCGGGAGTCTCCCTTCGGCAGAACACGACCGACCCGCAGGAGGACCTCCATGACGCCGACCGGACACCACCCCGCGCCCGCGTGGTTCGACATCTCCACTCCCGACGCCTCGCGGACCCGGCACTTCTACCAGGAGATGTTCGGCTGGCAGGTGAACATCCTGGACGAGACCTACGCGCTGGTGACCGCAGAGGACGGCCGGCCGGCGGGCGCGCCTCGGGAGGCCGCGTACGCTCGCACCACCGGGCTGGAGTTGAGGTAGTGCGTCCACCAGCGGCCGGGGGTCACCCCTTGACGTGGACGGCGGCCAGGGCTCCGCCCCACCGGGGTTCGGCGAGGGGCCGAGGATCAGACGAGCGCCTTGGGACCGTACTGGCTGGTGGGCCGCGGCAGGCCGAAGTGATCACGGAGGGTCGTCCCGGTGTACTCCGTGCGGAACAGGCCGCGTGCTCGAAGGATGGGCACCACGTGCTCGACGAACGTGTCGAACCCGCCGGTCAGGTAGGGCGGCATGACGTTGAACCCGTCCGCGGCGCCGCCGACGAACCATTCCTCGATCCGATCGGCGATCTGTTCCGGGGTGCCCACGGTCACCCAGTGGCCACGGGCGCCGGCGAGCCGGTGCAGGAGCTCGCGGATCGTCGGTCGTTCGCGATCGACGATGTCGAGGACGACCTGGAAGCGGCTGTTGACCTCCCGCTCGCCGTCGGCGGGCACCAGGTCCCTGGGGAACGGCGCGTCGAGATCGTGGCCGGACAGGTCGACGCCGAGCATCTGGCGTAGCTGCCGCAGCGAGTACTCGGGCTGGGTGAGCTCGTTGAACTCGTCGTGCAGACGGCGCGCCTCCGCCTCGGTGGAGCCGATGAACGGGCTGATGCCGGGGAGCACCTTGAGCTGGTCGGGATCGCGTCCCTCCGCCTTGACCCGCGCCTTGATGTCGGAGTAGAACTCGCGGGCGTTGCCTGTGGTCTGGTGGGCGGTGAAGACCGCCTCGGCGTACCGGGCCGCGAAGGAACGGCCGTCCTGGGACGATCCGGCCTGGACGTACACCGGCCGCCCCTGCGGGCTGCGCGGGATGTTGAGCGGCCCCTGGACGCGCAGCAGCCTCCCGGAGTGGTCGACGGGGTGGATCCGTTCGGTGTCGGCGAAGACGCCGCCGCCCTGGTCGATCAGCAGCGCGTCGTCTTCCCAGCTGTCCCAGAGCTTCGTCACCACGTCCAGGTATTCGCGGGCGCGGGCGTAGCGTTCGGCGTGCGGCGGGTGCTCGTCGAGCCCGAAGTTCCTGGCCGCCTGCGGCGCGCCGGTGGTCACGATGTTCCAGCCCGCGCGACCCCGGCTCAGATGGTCCAGCGAGGCGAACAGCCGCGCCAGGTTGTACGGCTCGAGGTACGTCGTCGAGGCGGTCGCGATCAGGCCGATCCGCTCGGTCGCGGCCGCCAGACCGGACAGCCAGGTGAACGGTTCGAGCCGGAACCGGCTCGCGTAGCGGATGTTGTCCGGCAGCGACGGCCCGTCGGCCAGGAAGATCGCGTCGAACTTCGCCGCCTCCGCCCGCCGGGCGAGCTCCTGGTAGTAGGTGAGGTCGAGGAGGCGGTCGGGCGCTGATTCGTGATACCGCCAGGCCGCTTCGTGGTGACCGCCGGGGTAGATGAAGAGGTTCAGGTTCAGCAGTCGTGGTGTGAGGCTCAATTCCGGTTCCGTTCTCCGGTCACGCCGAGCGCGTCCAGCAGGTGTGCGCGGATCTCGGCGAACCTGGGGTCCGCGGAGTTTCGAGGGAGGTCGACGTCGATGAGCTGTTCGGCCGCGATCCGCCCGCTGTCGAGCACGAGCACGCGGTCGGCGAGCACGATCGCCTCGTCGACGTCGTGGGTGACCAGCAGCACCGCCGGCCGGTGCCGGTCGCACAGGCTGCGGAGCAGTGCGTGCATCCGGATGCGGGTGAGGGCGTCGAGAGCTCCGAAGGGCTCGTCGGCGAGGAGGAGTTCGGGCTCTCGGACCAGGGATCTGGCCAGTGCGACGCGCTGCTGCTCGCCGCCTGACAGCTGGTTCGGCCACGCCCGCTCGCGTCCGGCGAGGCCGACCTCCGCGAGGCTTTCGCGGCCGTGTTCCGCCGCGCCGGGCCCGGTGAGCCCGAGGACGACGTTGTCGTGGACCCGCAGCCAGGGAAGCAACCGCGAGTCCTGGAAGACGACGGAGACCGCACCGGGCACGTCGATGAGCCCGGTGCCCGCCACGTCCCCGTCGAGACCGGCCAGCGCGCGCAGCAGCGTGCTCTTCCCCGACCCGCTCTGCCCGAGCAGCGCGACGAACTCGCCCGCGCGGATCTCGAGGTCCAGGCTGTCCAGGATGGTCCGGTCGTCGTAGGAACGCGTCAGCTCGGCGATCCGTACGGCCGGCGCGACGGTGGTCAGTCCGCCAGGGTGCGTCGCCATGAGAGCGCCCTCCTCTCGATGAGGCGGACCGCGCCGTCGGAGAGCAGGCCGAGCAGGCCGTACAGGACGAGACCGACGATGATGATGTCGGTCTGACCGTAGGTGCGTGCCAGCTCCATCATGTAGCCGATGCCGCTGGTGGAGTTGATCTGCTCGACGACCACGAGGAACAGCCACCCCGTCGTGACCGCGAACCGCATCCCGAGCAGGAAGCCGGGCAGCGCGCCCGGCAGGACGACCCGGCGGATGAACGCGCGCCGGCTGAGCCCGACCGTCTCCGCCAGCTCGACGTATCTGCTGTCGATGCCGCGCAGCCCGTTGTGCGTGTGGATGTAGATGGGGACGAAGACGCCGAGGGCGATCGTGGAGACCTTCATGACCTCGCCGATGCCGAGCCAGAGGATCAGCAGCGGCATCAGGGCCAGCGCCGGGATGGCCCGCTTGATCTGGATGGGCCCGTCGATGACGGCCTCTCCCCAGCGGCTGAGCCCGGAGACGAGTGCCAGGACGGTGCCGAGCGCCACCCCGAACCCGAGGCCGAGGGCGACCCGCCGCACCGAGGTCAGGAGGTTGTCCTGGAGCCGGCCGTTCCCGATCAGCTCGCCGGTGGTGGTCACCACGGTCCACGGCGCCGACAGAACCCGTTCGTCCAGCAGACCCGTCGCCGAGCCGGCCGTCCACACGGTGAGCAGCAGGAGTGGCCCGACCGCGGGGCGGAACCGGATCGGCCGGCCGGGCCCCAGCCTGCGCCGGGCTCGCGGGGACGACCGCGCGGGCGCGGACGGGGTGTCGGTGGTCCGGACGCCGACGGTGGTGACCATCGCTAGGCACCGCCCTTCACGGTGTTCACGGCGCTCGCGCCGAGAGACTCGTATCGCAGGTCGTAGAGGTCCTTGGCGTTGAGCACCGGGTTGCCGGTCTCCGCCGCCAGCAGTTCGACGGTCTCCTGGTGCCGGGCGATGACCTCCGACCAGTCGGCGGGAATGTCCGGCTCACCGGCCTGGTCGACCAGATACCGGCCGTCCTCGGGGGTCAGGCCCTGATCCTTGACGTAGTAGCCCTCGATCCACTCCTCGGGATGCTCGTACACCCACCGGGCGGCACGGGCCCAGGCCCGGACGTACTCGCCGATGGCCGCCGCCTTCGCCGGGTCCTCCAGGGTGGAGGTCCGTACGTAGAGATGGCTGGGATCGTCGCGGATGCCGTGCGGGATGGTGGTGCCGCCGTCCCTGCCGTATTTGGCGGAGTAGCGCTTGACGTTGACGCCGCCGATCGGGGCGACGTCGACCTGCTTGCCGGCCAGCGCGGTGACGTAGACGTCGCCGGTGCTGGGCAGTTCGACCAGGGTCACGTCGTTCTTGGTCAGCCCGGCCTTCTTCAGCACCCGCAGCATGAGCGCGCCCTGGGCCTGGCCCGGACTGTAGGCGATCTTCTTGTTCCGCAGGTCGGCGAGCGTCTTCACGCTCACGCCGGGGGCGATTCCCAGCTCGTAGGTGGGATGGTTGATCGGGTCCTTGCGGAGCTTGGATGCGACGATCTTCACGGGCAGCCCGGTCCAGGTCGCGTGGATCGACGGGATCTCGGCCACCGCGCCGACGTCGAGCGCGTCGGCGCGGAAGGCCTCGGTGGTCTGCGGGCCGCCGCTGAGGTTGGCCCACTCGATCTCGAAGGAGAACTTGTCGATCTCGCCGGAGAGGGCGAGCGCCACCTTGACGACGGGATCGCCGACGATGAGCTTGGTGCCCTCGGGCACCCGGGCGGGCAGCGGCGCGTCGGCCGCGAGGGCCGAGGCGGTCTTGTCGGCGCCGGCGCACGCGGGCAGCGAGGTCAGTCCGGTGAGCAGCGCGACGACGAGGAGGGCGGATCGCCGGATGGTTCGGCGGGGGGATGAGTCGGAGGACATGCGATGGTCCTTCGCTGTCAGTGGTTCGTACGCTCGCGCGCCGTCCTGGTCGCGCGGCGGGGAGACGGGCTGACGGAGTCGCCGGAAAAGGAGGTCGCTAGGAAGGACGGCGACATTGGGCGCTGGCGACGCGGCAGAGGTCGATGTGCGCTCGCCGGGTCAGGCGTATGCCCTGGCCTGTCTGGCTCCCCTGGCTCATGGTCACGACGCTAGGCGCGGTGGGATCGTATTGCAATACTTCCTACTGGTTTTACATGAAATACCCCTTGAATGAAGGCGCCCGTCCCGTCTCGCGGCCGTGAGGCGCGTAGGACCCGGCCGCCCGCTTCATGCTCCGAAGGTGCTTGACGGGCAAGGAGAAAGCCCCGGTCGGAGGCTCATTCCGTCTCGGTGAGGGGCGGGGTAGCGGTTCCGCGCCACCCCGGTGACGCGTCACGCCGAAGGCGGCCGGCCGTTCGGGTGGATGACTACTTCTGGGCAAATGGGTACTAAGGCGTCTACGTTTCGCCGATCTTGACAACGATTAGTTGCTAAGTTGGACAACCGAATCACCTTCATGGAATTGGATGACCGATCGCTGAAAGTCCTATTTGTCCGCCCCCGACCATGAGGACCTGATGTCACGTACTACGTTGGAGGTTTTGTTCTATTTCGTGGTGATTTGTGCGCTTATCGCCATAGTTTTGGCGGTACGTCAGTGGCAGATCACCGCGGCCCTGCGTAACCGGAACGCCCTGCTGACGACCAGCCTGCGCATCCGGGACGAGGAGATCCGGCACCTGGCCGGTGCGCGCCTTCCCGCGCTGGTGGAGTCCTTGCACCAGAACGTCGTCGCGGTACCGGGGCCGCTGTACGAGCAGCTGATGGGATCGGAGTACGGCAACAATCTCGAGTCGGTGGTCGATCAGTTCACCCAGAGCCTGAACACGGTCCAGGCTCGCGCGGGCCAGTCGGTGCGGGCCGCCCTGATGGCCGCGATGCGCGCGCTCCAGGGCCTGGCCAGTGAGCAGCAGCTGTCCATCTCGGCGATGCAGGACCGGCACGACCATCCCCAGGTGCTCCAGGATCTGCTGGAGATCGACCACGCGAACGCGCAGTTCGGCAGGCGTGCCCAGGTCATCGCGGTCCTGTGCGGGGCCTGGCCGGGACGGCAGCGGGCCGCCTCCACGGTGGAGGACGTGGTGCGCGGCGCGACGTCGAGGATTCGCGACTACCGGCGGGTCCGGGTCCACGCGCAGATCGACACCGCCGTCATCGGCAGGGTGGTCGAGCCGGTGGTTCTCGCCGTCGCGGAACTGCTGGACAACGCCGCGCGCCACTCACAACCCAACACGTCGGTGGAGGTGAACATCCATGCGATGCACAACGGGGCCGTCATCGTCGTCGACGACGGCGGCGTCGGCATGCACGACCAGGAGACGCGACAGGCGACCTCGCTCCTGTCCGGCGAGAAGGCCGTGGACGTCACCAGGCTCGGCGACCCCCCTCAGTTCGGATTCCTCGTCATCGGCGTGCTCGCCAAGCGCTACGGGTTTCGTGTCTCGGTGGACTCGCACTCTCCCTACGGGGGCGTGCGTGCCGTGGTGTTCCTGCCCAACTCGCTGCTCACCGGTGCCGACGTGAGAGATGCGCCCGCCGTGCCCGTCGTGTCCGCCGTACCCGTCGTGCCCACCGGACCTGTCGGACCTGTCGTGCCCGCCATGTCGCCGGGGCCGTTCGTGTCCGACGCCCCTGAGGCGCCACCGGCGGACGGCACGCTGCCGCAGCGCCGCCGCCGGGAGCCGGTCGCCGAGGCGCGGCCGGCGGTCGAAGAGCCCGCGCCGAGTGCCGTCTGGGACCGTCCGGCGCGGGAGGCCGCCGCTGTCATGGGCGCCTTCCAGCGCGGCACCCGATCCGGTCGTGAGTCCGTCAGGTCCGACCACCGGCCCGGCCGTGAACCCGTCCAGTCCGTCCAGTCCGACCACCGATCCGGCCGTGAGTCCGTCCAGCCCGACCACGAAGGGAATCCCGAGCATGAGTGAAAAGCTGAGCTGGATGCTCAACGACGTCCTGGACGTGCCCGGGGCGCGCCATGCGATTCTGCTCACCGCCGACGGGATGCTGCAGGCGCACTCCCAGGGCATCAGCCGGGACGACGCTGACAAGCAGGCCGCCGCGCTGTCCGGACTGCAGTCGCTCAGCCGCAGTACGGCGGAGTTCTGCGCGGACTCGCCGACCACGTGGCGGCAGACCATGGTCGAGTTCGTCGACGGATACGTCTTTGTCATCGCCGCCGGCCCGGGGGCCTATCTCGCGGTCTCCAGTACCGATGAAGCGGACCTGGAGGTAGTCACCTACCGAATGCAGAAACTCATCGCACGACTTGGTAAGGAGCTGACCAGTCCGCCCCGGCGAGACATCGGCAGTGTTGCATGAGACCCCCCAGACGCGACAACGGGCTGGTCCGGCCGTATGTGATGACCGAGGGACGAGCCTTCCCGACCCGCAACACGTTCGACCTCGTGACCCTGGTGATGGCCGCCAACGACCTGCCGCTGAGCGGCATGGGGCCGGAGAAGCGGCGGCTCATGACGCTGTGCCGGGGAGGCTCGCTGTCGGTCGCCGAGGTCGCCGCGCACCTCGTGCTGCCCGTCAGCGTCACCAAGGTCCTGCTGGGAGATCTCGTGGACAGCGGCCACATCATCACCCGCGCCCCCGCTCCGCCGGCCGAACGTCCCGATATCAAGCTCCTTCAGGAGGTGCTCGATGGACTCCGCGCCCTGGCGTGACGACGCCGTCTATCTGCCCGACACGGTGCGGTCCGCGGTGAAGATCTTGATCGTGGGCCACTTCGCCGTCGGGAAGACCACCATGGTCGGCACCCTGTCGGAGATCACCCCTCTGAGCACCGAGGAGACCATGACCCAGGCCGGGGCCACCGTCGACGACCTGGCCGGGGTCGAAGGCAAGAGCACGACCACCGTCGCGATGGACTTCGGCCGCATCACCCTCAACGCTCACCTGGTGCTGTACCTGTTCGGGGCACCCGGGCAGAAACGCTTCCAGCAGTTGTGGCGGGACATGGCGTACGGAGCCCTCGGCGCGCTGGTGCTGGCCGACACCCGCCGCCTCGACCGTTCCTTCCCCGTCATGGACATGCTGGAGGAGTACGGCCTGCCCTACGCGGTGGCCGTCAACCACTTCGACGACGCGCCCACGTTCGGCGAGAGCGAGCTGCGGGGCGCTCTCGACCTGCTCGACGAGACACCTCTGGTCATGTGCGACGCCCGCGACCGGCCGTCGGCCCTCGCCGCGCTGATCGCCCTCGTCCAGTACCTCCAGACCCGCACCCATCAACAGGAGCGTGTGTGACCAACGATCCCGACCTCGTCTCCGTACCGCCCCCGGGGTGTCCGGCGCACACCGATCACGCTTCCCCCGTCCCGCTGTACGGGCCCCGGTACGCGGCCGACCCCGGTCTCGTCTTCGACCGGCTGCGCCGGTCCGGGCCGGTCGCGCCGGTCGAGCTCGCCCCCGGGGTCCACGCCAAGCTCGTCACCGGCTACTACGCCGCGCTCGGGGTGCTGCGCAGCCCGCAGATGTTCTCCAAGGATCCTCGCCGATGGCGCGCCCTGGCCGAGGGGGAGGTTCCCCCGGACAGCCCCGTCATCCCGATGATGGGATACCGGCCCAACGCCCTGTTCGCCGACGGCACGGCCCACACCCGGCTGCGCCAGGCGATAACCGACAGCCTGGACCGCGTGGATCCCCACGCGCTGCGCGGCTACGCCGAGCGCAGCGCCGACACGCTCATCGACCGGTTCGCTCCCAGGGGAGAGGCGGAGCTGCTCGCCGGATACGCCGGAGTCCTGCCGCTGCTCATCTTCAACCGGCTCTTCGGCCTGGACGACTCCGACAGCGACCGGCTGGTCGCCGCCCTCGCCAAGATGTTCGAGGGCGGCGCGGGCGCGGAGGAGGGGGACGCGCTGTTCGGGCGGTACGTGCAGGACCTGGTCGCCCTCAAACGCGCCAGGCCGGGGCAGGACATGACGTCATGGCTGATGTCCCATCCCTCGCAGCTGACGGACGAGGAGATGCTCCATCAGTGCACGCTGCTCATAGCGGCCGGCACCGAGCCCGTGCAGAACCTGATCGGCAACGCGCTGCGGCTGCTGCTCGCCGACGACCGGTTCGCCGGCAGCCTGTCCGGCGGGAGCATGTCCATCGACGCCGCGCTGGACGAGGTGCTGTGGCTGGATCCTCCGATGGCCAACTACGCCGTCCACTACCCCCTCCGCGACGTCGACCTGGGAGGAGTCCGTCTCAAAGAGGGAGAGCCGGTCGTCGTCAGCCTCGCCGCCGCCAACACCGACCCGGCGCTGACCCACGCCATGCAGAGGTCGGGTAACCGCGCTCACCTCGCTTTCAGCGCGGGCCCGCACACGTGCCCCGCGAGGGACGCGGCCCGTCTGATCGCCGCGGTCGCGATCGAACGGCTCATGGACCGGGTCCCGGACGTCGAGCTGGCCGTTCCCGTCAACGAACTCCAATGGCGTCCCGGACCTTTTCACCGGGCCCTGACGACCTTGCCCGTCCGCTTCACCCCCATTCAGATCGACGAGACATCTGGAGACAGTTCGTGGAATCTTGCCCCATCCGCCTGGATCCGACCGGCCGCGACATCCACGCCGAGGCCTCCCGACTCCGCGACGCCGGCCCGGCGACGCCGGTGGAGCTTCCTGGCGGAGTGGTGGCGTGGGCGGTGACCGGGCATCAGGCGCTCAAGCGGCTGCTGGCCGACCCTCGCGTCTCCAAGGACCCTCGCCGGCACTGGCCCTCCTACGCGGGCGGGGAGATAGCGCCGGACTGGCCGCTGATCACCTGGGTCGCGGTGGACAACATGTTCACCGCCTACGGCGCCGACCACAAAAGGTTGCGGTCACTGATCTCCAAGGCGTTCACCCCGCGCCGTATCGAGGTCATGCGCCCGCGCGTCAAGGAGATCACCGGCGACCTTCTCGACAGGTTGACCGGCACCGCGGCGGGCGAGGCCGTCGACCTGCGTGAGGAGTTCGCCTACCAGCTCCCCATGCGGGTGATCGGCGAGCTGCTGGGCATTCCGGACGGCGCACGAGACGATCTGCGCCGCGTCGTCGACAGCGTCTTCCACACCTCCGCCGACGCGGAGGAGGTCATGGCCACCCAGCGTGACGCGTACGCCATCCTGAGCGGCCTGGTCGCCTCCAAGCGTGAGAACCCCGGCGACGACATGACCAGCGACCTGATCGTCGCCCGCGACGACACCGGCGACTCCCGCCTCAGCGAGGCCGAGCTGATCGACACCCTGTTCCTGATGATCGCAGCGGGTCATGAGACCACCGTCAACCTCATCGACAACGCCGTCCACGCCCTGCTGACCCATCCCGGCCAGCTCGACCTGACGCGCACCGGCGGCGCCTCCTGGGACGACGTGATCGACGAGACGTTGCGCTGGCAGGCGCCGGTGGCCAACCTGCCGCTGCGCTACGCCGTCGAGGACATCGATCTCGACGGCGTCCTGATCGGCAAGGGGGATGCGATCATCGCGGGCTACGCCGCCGTGGGCCGCGACCCGGAGCAGCACGGCGACGACGCCGATCGGTTCGATCTCACCCGTCCGACCCGGCGCGACCACCTCTCGTTCGGCCACGGCGTTCACTACTGTCTGGGCGCGCCCCTGGCACGGCTCGAAGCCGGAATCGCGCTCCCCGCCCTGTTCGACCGTTTCCCCGGCCTCGCCCTCGCCGTTCCCGCGCACGAACTCCTGCCCATGGACTCGTTCATCGCCAACGGACACCGCACCCTTCCGGTCGTGCTGCGACCGGAGCTGTAATCGTCGTCGAGAAGAAACCGGATGCCCGGATGCGAAACCGGCGGGTACGCTGCGCGAGGACCTTTGGAGGGAATCGCGGTGGCGCACGTTGAGGTTGGTCATCTGACGTATGTGTTGCCGGATGGGCGGCCGTTGCTGGACGACGTGTCCTTCCGGATCGGTGAAGGGGTCAAGGCGGCGCTCGTCGGGCCGAACGGTGCGGGCAAGACCACGCTGATGCGGTTGATCGCGGGGGACCTGCAGCCGATCGAGGGCAGCGTCGCCAGCTCCGGCGGCCTGGGGATCATGCGGCAGTTCATCGGGAGCATCCGTGACGGGCGGACCGTGCACGACCTGCTGGTGAGCGTCGCCCCCCAGCGTGTGCGGCAGGCGGCCGAGCGGCTCGACGCCGCCGAGCTCGTGATGATGGAGCGCGAGGACGAGAAGGCCCAGATGCGCTACGCGCAGGCCATCACGGACTACAGCGACGCGGGCGGCTACGACATCGAGGTGCTCTGGGACACCTGCACGATGGCCGCTCTCGGCATCCCGTACGACGACTGCAAGTATCGCGAGGTCAACACGCTGTCGGGCGGTGAGCAGAAGCGGCTGGTGCTGGAGGCGCTGCTGCGGGGCCCCGACCAGACGCTGCTGCTGGACGAGCCGGACAACTACCTGGACGTGCCGGGCAAGCTGTGGCTGGAGCAGGCGCTCCGTGAGACGCCCAAGACGGTGGTGCTGGTCAGCCACGACCGGCAGCTCCTGGCCAACGCGGCCGACCGGATCGTCACCGTCGAGTCCGGCAACATCTGGGTCCACGGCGGAGGCTTCCGCACCTACGCCCAGGCTCGCAAGGACCGCAACGAACGCCTCGACGAGCTCAAGAAACGCTGGGACGAGGAGCACGCGAAGATCAAGCGGCTGGTGCTCATGCTCAAGCAGAAGGCCAAGTACATGGACACCATGGCCGCCGCCTACCACTCGGCCCAGACGCGATTGCGCAGGTTCGAGGAGGCGGGACCGCCCGAGGCGGCGCCGAAGGAGCAGTTCATCAGCATGCGGCTCAAGGGCGGCCGGACCGCCAAGCGGGCGGTGATCTGTGAGGGGCTGGAGCTCACCGGCCTGATGAAGCCGTTCGACCTGGAGATCTGGTACGGCGAGCGGGTCGCGGTGCTCGGCTCCAACGGGTCGGGCAAGTCGCACTTCCTCCGGCTGATCGCCGGGGGCGAGGTCAGGCACACCGGTGTGGCCAGGCTGGGCTCCCGGGTCGTGCCCGGCCACTTCGCGCAGACCCACGCCCGTCCCGAGCTCATCGGCCGGACGCCCTGCGAGATCGTCATGAGTGAGCACGCCCGGCTGAAGAACGAGGCGATGAAGGTGCTGTCCCGGTACGAGCTGGCCGGGACCATCGCCGAGCAGCGTTTCGAGACGCTGTCCGGCGGACAGCAGGCGCGACTGCAGATCCTGCTGCTGGAGCTGTCGGGCACCACGTTGCTGCTGCTGGACGAGCCGACCGACAACCTCGACCTGGCCAGCGCCGAAGCGCTGCAGGAGGGGCTGAACGCCTTCGACGGGACCGTGGTCGCGGTCACCCACGACCGGTGGTTCGCCGATGACTTCGACCGTTACCTGGTCTTCGGCTCCGACGGAAAGGTGTACGAAGCGCCCGAACCGGTATGGGACGAGACCCGGGTGGTTCGTCAGCGCTAAAAAGTTCGCCCGGACTGAGCGTGTCCGCGATGCGGCGGGGTGATTACGGGTTATGACGACTAGGTGACGTACAGTACCCGAATCGTCAGTGTCCTCGCGGTCCTCGCCGCCCTTGTCCTCGCCGGATGCTCCGATGACGACAAGCAGGCCGCCGCCACGCTCAAGCCGCTGGCGGTCAAGGAACAGGCCTCGTCCATCGTCAAAGGCGACGATGGGTATGTGGTGAACTGGGCCGGAGTGCTCGCCAACCGCAACCCGTGGCACTTCGGCGAGCACACGGTGGCCACGGTGGTCGCGAAGGACGCCTCGGGCAAGGAGGTCGTCCGGCTGGACCAGCCGCTGGACGCCGTGCCGCCGGCCGATTCGCTCTCCTTCAGCGGTCATGTGGTCGCCGCGGAGAAGCCGGCCACCGTGAGCATCCAGTACCGTCCGGCGCAGTGGCGTCAGGCGGGGCGGATCGTCTCGTCCTTCCTGCCCTTCCCGATCTCCGACGTGCTGACCGACAGCAAGGAGGGCAGCTACCTGATCACCGGGTACGTCGGCACGCCTTACCGGCGACCGGCCGAAAGCCTGGCGGTCACCGCGCTCCTGCGGGACAAGGCGGGCAAGCTGCTCGGCGGGGGAAGCACGTTCGTGGAAGACGTCCGGGCGGGGGAGAAGCGCCGCTTCATCATGCAGATCAAGAGCGTCGCGGACACCGGCAAGGTCGCCACGGCCGAGGTGACCGCCCGCACCTGGGGATCGAGCAGCCGTCCCTACGAGGAACTGGCCAAGGGCGGTGTCATCCCCCTGCACACGGTCAAGCCGACCACCGCGCCGTTCGCCAAGGACAGGGGCAGGTCGACGCTGCTCAGTGACAGCCGGCCGTGACAGGACCCATGGCGCGTGCCGTACGGCGAGGCGGGGCCGGGGCGCCTCGTCGCGGAAGGTGACCGGCCGGGCGCGACGGCCGTCGAGGCTGTCGAGGATCGTGCCGGTCTCGCTGGCCGTCCTGCTGGCGCCGGGTTGCGGCCGTATCGAGGTCACGCCGGGTGAGATGCCGTCACGGGTGCCGAGCGTCCAGGCGCCCAGCGCCACGGTGATGTCGATTCCCTCGCCGCCGGTGCGGGCGCCCGCCCGCCCCATGCCCGCCCCGAGCGGCAACCTGCCGCCCGAGCGGCCGGTCGCGGCCACCGCCTCCGCCCGGCTCGACACCACGCCTCACCGGCGGTCGTCCGACGCCATCGATTCAGGCAAATAGCTGTTTATCCATATTTTTGAGTGCAGGATATGCGGCGTTTTTTGCTGACTCATTTGACGTAACGAAGATAATTACTGTCACTATATGGAAACGACTGGAACTAGTAGTTACCAATCATTTACCTTCTGTTACATGAATGACAGTGTCCTGGTCGAAGCCTTGCGCGCACGCGATCCGGGTGCCCTCGTCGCGCTCTACGACGCTTATGCCGAGAGCATCTACAGATACTGCTGGTCCATGGTGGGCACTCCCGACGCCGCCCAGGTGGCGCTCCGCGACACACTGATCGCGGCCGAGGCCCATATCCGCGAGCTCTCCGATCCCGATCGGCTGGAGGTGTGGCTGTACGCCCTGGCCCGGGGGGAGTGCGTACGGCGCAACCTCACCATGGGTCTCGACCCCGTGGCCGCGGACCCGGTGTTCACCGGCGGCGGCGACGCCGATCTGCGGGTCATGGCCTGGAACGCCACCCGGAGCCTGTCGCCCAGGGATCGGGAGGTCCTGGAGCTGGCCTGCCGGCACGGCCTGGCCGTCGCCGACCTCGCCGCGGTGCTGCGGGTCACGGCGAAGACCGCCGGCGCGCTGTACGAGCTGGCTCGGGAGCGGCTGCGTGACGTGGTCACCGCCGAGGTCCTGGTCCGCAAGGGGCCGTACGACTGCGTGAGCCGGGCCCAGATGCTGACCGGCTTCTCCGGCGAGCTCACCCCGGAGACGCGCGAGCGGGTGATCCGCCACGTGAACCGCTGTGACACCTGCGCGCCGCACCGGGTCAGGCAGGTCTCCGCGGGCAAGGTCTTCGAACTGCTGCCGGTGATCACGCTGCCGGAGACGTTGCGCGTACGGGTGATGAGCTGTTTCGCCGATCCCGAGCTCGTCCCCTACCGGCGTTACGTCGCCCGCAGAGTCGGCCTTCTCGACGCCGCCGGGTTTCCCGCCGACGGGTTTCGCCGGAAGCGTCGCCGGCCTTATGCGATGGCCGGTGCGGCGGCTGCGGTCGCCGCGGTCGCCGCCATCGCGCTGATCTTCTCCCAGCTCCCCGGCGCGCCCGGGGAGGTGGTCGTCGGCGTGGCCTCGGGCACGCCGCCGGTCGCGGCGGAACCGCCGGGCGTCCGGCTGCCGTGGGCTCCCGGCCCCGACGAGACCCCCATGACGCTGGAGCCCGTCGACGGGAAGGTCCCCGTCCGCCCGGTCGGATCCACCGGGTCGAGAGGGCCGATCGCCGTCACCAGGCCCGCCTTCGACCTCGACCGGCGTGCCCTCGGCCCCGTCCCGACCGGCCGGCCCGCCGGAAACTCCCCCCGGCCCGCGGGCGAGCCGGACGGAGCGCCGACCGGCGGCTCGGGCGACAGGACGGGCGAACCGGCGGAGACACCCGCGGAGCCGTCCCGGCCCCTCGATCCGGCCTGGCCGGCATCGCCGGGACCGACCCGGGCGGGCTCACCGGACGGGCACCACCGGGTGCGCGACCATCAGGGAGGCAGGCACGTCTCCCGTCGCTGCGCGATCACTCCCAGGTCGTCGGGTCCGCGCCCCAGGGGCTCGAAACCGGCCTGGCCCTCCTCCCGGCCGGCTTCGGCCGGTCCGCGGCACCCGAGGAACAAGGCCCCCGGAAACCCGTCCCGGGCGCACCCGAGGCGCGAAACCCCCAGAAAACCGGCCTCGGCCCGCAAGATCCCTAAGAATCCGGCCCCGGAGCGCCCGAGGCACGAAACCCCCAGGCGCCCGGCGAATCCGAACCCGGACTCCCCGCGCCCGCATCTCCCGAACCGGAACGGGAAGCCGGCACCGGACGCTCCCGCCCCGGCGCGCCCGAACCCACCGCGGTCGGCTCCCGCCCCGACGAATCCGAACCCGCCGCAGCCGAACCCGCAGCCCCCCGCCCCCTCGGATCCGCCCGTCCCGTCGGAGAGGCAGACGGCCCCGTCGGCCGGACAGCCGGACGCGACCCCCGATCCGGAGCCGACGACCTGACGGAAAGCCCCTCGGAGCCTGCCCCCAAAATCACGTTGCGTGTGCTACATGTGTGCGGAGAGTGACTGAAGGGAATTGTGGGTAGGCCGGTTGTCGCGCATTAATCCCCAGCGGACCGCATCAATACGTATTGATATGCGGCGGCGCTTAGTGGAATGCGGCAATACGGGAATTCGGGGGGTAAACGTATGCATTTCACGCTCAAAGGGCGTCGTCGCGTCATGGTGGTCGTCGGCCTGGGTCTGTCCTGCTGCCTGATCGCCGGTGCGGGCGTTCCGGCCGAGGCCCTGCTGCGCAGGCCGGGCCCGTCCGCCGACGAGGTCGCCGAAGCCATGGCCAAGGCCCGTGAGCGAAGCAAACAGCTGAGCACGACCACGGTCCTGCTCGCCGAGGCGCAGGCGAACCTCGACGGACTGGTCGCCGAGGCGGAGAAGCTCATCGAGCTCTACAACGGTGAGCGGGTCAAGACCCTCGACGCGCAGAATCTCTTCGAGCAGGCGAACAAGCGGGCCGCCGACGCGGGGGCGGAGGTGGAGAAGGCCCGCGAGGCGGTGGCCGCGATCACCGCCCAGAGCTACGGCGGGCTGGATCTCGCCCAGCCGATGATGGCCATGATGGCCGACCTCGGCGGCTCGATGGATCAGAACTACCTGCATCGGGCCAGCATCCTGGCCCACATGGGCGGGGGCCACGCCGAGATGCTCAGGCAGCTACGCGACTCGCAGGAGGTCTTCGCCATCCTCCAGGGCCAGGCCGAAGACGCCTACGCCCGCCAGAAGGAGGCCGAGGGGCGGGCCGAGACGGCGAAGAAGGCGGCCGAGGAGGCCGTGGCCAGGCAGCTCGCGGCGACTCAGCGGATCAAGCGGGAGCAGGCGCTGCTGACGCGGCAGGCGGACGAGGCGCGCAGCACCGCCGACCGGCTCGCCAGGGAGCGGGCGGCGGAGCTGGAGAGGGCCAGGATCGCCAGGGAGCGCGCCGCGCAGGAAAGGCGCCAGGCCGCGGCGGTGGCGCGTGAGACGGCGCGGATGGGGACGCCGGGGGCGGGCCTGGCGCTCGGCGCGACGTCGTCCAGGGGGGACATCGCCGCCGACTGGGCGCTCACCCAGCTCAACAAGCCGTATGTGTGGGCGGCGGCGGGCCCGGACACCTACGACTGCTCCGGCCTGACCATGCGGGCGTGGGAGCAGGTCGGGATCACGCTGGACCACTGGACCGGCACCCAGTGGACCGCGGGCCCGCATGTGCCGCTCAGCCAGCTCAACCGGGGTGACCTGCTCTTCTTCGGCCGGATCACGCAGAATCCCGGTGACATCCATCATGTGGGGATCTACATCGGCAGGGGGCAGATGGTGCACGCCCCGCAGACCGGTGACGTGGTTCGGGTCGCGCCGGCGTGGCGCAGCGACCTCGTCGGTGCGACCCGCCCCGTCTGATGGCTCAGTGCTTGTCGTGCTCCTGGTCCTGGGCGCGCTTGATGGAGCGCACGATCTCTTCCTCGGCCTCGACCCGGCCGACCCAGTTGGCGCCCTCGACGGACTTGCCGGGCTCCAGATCCTTGTAGACCTCGAAGAAGTGCTGGATCTCCAGACGGTCGAACTCCGGGACGTGATGGATGTCGCGGATGTGCTCCATCCGGGGGTCGGTGGCGGGAACGCAGAGGACCTTGTCGTCTCCGCCCTTCTCGTCGGTCATGCGGAACATGCCGACCGTGCGGCACTTGATGAGGCAGCCGGGGAAGGTCGGCTCCTGGAGTAGTACCAGGGCGTCGAGGGGGTCGCCGTCTTCGCCCAGGGTGTTCTCGATGAAGCCGTAGTCGGCGGGGTACTGCGTGGAGGTGAAAAGCATCCGATCGAGCCGGATCCGCCCTGACTCGTGGTCCACCTCGTACTTGTTCCGTTGCCCTTTGGGAATCTCAACGAGAACGTCGAACTCCACCGCTGTTCCTCCGCTCAAGCCCCCGGGTGCACCCGGTTGGGCGTTAATGTCTCTTAGGCGTTAATAAACACCCGTTGGATACCGATGATGAGAGGCTGGCGGCAAATGCGGCGTGAGCGGTGGGTGGCCGTGGTCACTCTCGTCCTGCTGCAACTGGTCGCCGTCGTGGCCGGTGTCTACCTGCTCGCCAGCGGTGAGCTGGGCACGCAGGGGTCCGAACCGGTCGCTTCGGCCAAGCCGTCTCCCATTCCGATCATCACCGCGGGACCGGTGCTGGCCGCACGGGGGAACGGGCCTCTCCCTGCCAAGGGTACTTTGGCCGGGCGGTTGACCGAGGCGCTGGGGGACCCCGCGCTGGGTGACAGGGTCGGAGCCGTGGTCCTCGACGCAGAGACGGGCGCCACGCTGTTCGACAGCGACGCCGGCGTGGGAATCACCCCCGCCTCCACCACCAAACTCGTCACCGCGGTCGCCTCGCTGGCCTCACTGGGACCCGACGCCAGGCTGAGCACCCGCGTGGTGCGAGGCTCCTCACCCGGCTCGATCATCCTGGTCGGCGGCGGAGACCCCACCCTGGCGGGCCCCAGGTCGTCCGGGGACCCCCTCTACTACCCCCAGCCGACCTCGCTGTCCTCCCTCGCCAGGCTCACGGCCAAGGCGCTCAAGGCGGCGGGGGTCACCAAGGTGACGGTGGCCTACGACGACTCTCTCTACACCGGCCCTCGTACCGCCTCGACCTGGAAGCCCAACTATGTGCCCGAGGGCAGCGTCGCCCCCGTCACGGCGCTCATGGTCGACGAGGGCAGGGTCTCCCCGAACAGCCACCAGCGGGTCTCCGACCCCTCCCGCGTGGCGCGGGGGGCGTTCGTGTCGCTGCTGCCGAAGTACGGCATCACGGTCTCCGGGTCCGCCAGACGGGTCAAGGCCGCGGCGGGCGCTCAGGAGATCGCCCGGGTCGAATCCCCGCCGGTCTACGCCCTGGTCGAGCGCGCCCTGACGCTCAGCGACAACGACCTCAGCGAGGCCCTGGCCAGGCAGATCGCCATCAAGGAGGGCAAACCCGCCTCGTTCGAGGGTGCGGTGGCGGCCGTTCACCAGGTGCTGACCCGGATCGGCGCGGACGAGGGCGTGCGGATCTTCGACGGCTGCGGGCTGTCCCCCAAGAACCGCATCACCCCCGCGGGACTGGCCCGCCTGGTCGCGACGGCGTCCGCCTCGGGCAACCCCCATCTCCACTCGATCATCAGCGGCATGCCCATCGCCGGGTTCAGCGGCACCATCGGGCACCGGTTCGGCAAAAGTCATTCCGTCTACGGTCTGATCCGTGCCAAGACGGGAACCCTGGACGGAGTCAACACCCTTGCAGGCGTGACCACCACGCGCGAAGGCCGTCTGGTGACCTTCGCGTTCATGGCGGACAGGGTTCCACCCGGCTGGGGAAAGGCGGAGGCGGCCCTCGACAGACTCGCCGCGACCGTCGCCTCCAGCTGATTGCCGGTCCGATGCGCGCGACTCGGAAGGAGACCACGTACGGTGGACGGTATGCAGGTGATCGACTGGGATCTTGCCGTAGCGACCGGAACGCGCCTGGTGCGCCCCGGACCGCAAGTGAGCCGAGAGGAGGCCCGGCAGGCGGTCGCGGATTTGCGACGCCTCTCCCGTGTGGCCGAAGGGCATGTTCGTGAGTTCACCCGAATCGACACCGAGACCGCGCCGGAGCCCGCGACCATCGTCGACAGGCCAGGCTGGATCAAGGCCAACGTCGACGGCTTCCGGGTGGTGCTGGAGCCGCTGACCACGCGGATGGCGGCGCGGAAGGACCAGACGCCGGCGATCGTGAGCGCCGTGGGTTCGCGCATCACCGGGGTCGAGGTCGGCGCGGTGCTGGCCTTCCTCGCCTCTCGCGTCCTCGGGCAGTACGAGCTCTTCCTCCCGCCCGACCCGTCGGGTCAGGCGGCCGCCGGCCGTCTCACCCTGGTCGCGCCCAACATCGTGAACGCCGAGCACGAGCTCAACGTCGACCCCCAGGACTTCCGCCTCTGGGTCTGCCTGCACGAGGAGACCCACCGGGTGCAGTTCACCGGGGTCGTCTGGCTGCGGGAGTACGTCCGCTCGCAGATGACCGAGTTCCTTCTCGCCTCCGACATCGACCTGCCCACGCTCCTGGACCGGCTCCGCTCGGCCGCCGACGCGGTCGCGGAGGTGGTCAAGGGCGGCGAGGGCAACCTGATCGACGCGATCCAGACACCCGAGCAGAAGAAGATCCTCGACCGGCTCACCGCGGTGATGACCCTGGTCGAGGGGCACGGCGACTACGTCATGGACGCGGTCGGACCGTCGGTGGTCCCCTCGGTCGCCGACATCCGCGCCAAGTTCCACCATCGGCGCGAGGGCGGTTCCCGCCTCGACCGCACGATCCGCAGGCTGCTCGGTGTCGATCTCAAGATGAAGCAGTACGCCGAGGGCTCGGTTTTCGTCCGCACGGTCGTCGACCGGGTGGGCATGGACGGGTTCAACAAGGTCTGGACCTCTCCCGAGACCCTCCCCGACCAGGAGGAGATCAAGAATCCCGAGCGCTGGATCGCCAGGGTGATCGGCGCGCAGGCCCTTCCGGAGGCCAGCGGCACCGTCGGCTGATCGAGGCCGGACAATGGCGGGATGGGTCCGCATCCCGCAGTCGCCGACGTCCGCCGTGCCGTACGACACGCACTGGGTGACCTGGAACCGGGTGACCTGGTGCTTGTCGCGTGCAGCGGCGGCGCCGACTCCCTGGCGCTGGCCGCCGCGCTGGGGTTCACGGCGCCCCGGACAGGGCTCCGCGCCGGGCTGCTGACCGTGGATCACGGCCTTCAGGCCGGATCCCCCGACCGGGCCGACGACGTCGTACGGCTCGCGCCCGGCCTGGGACTCGACCTCGCGGAGGCGTCACGCGTCTCGGTCGGCACCTCGGGAGGGCCCGAGGCGGCGGCCAGGGAGGCCAGATACGCGGCGCTGTCCGAGGCGGCGGAGAGGCTCGGGGCGGCGGCCGTGCTCCTCGGGCACACCAGGGACGACCAGGCGGAGACCGTGCTGCTCCGGCTGAGCCGGGGGAGCGGCACCCGCTCGCTGGCGGGGATGCCCGCGCGGACGGGAATCTACCGGCGGCCGCTGCTGGAGCTCGGCCGAGAGACGACCGTGGCGGCGTGCGCGGCGCTCGGCCTCCTCCCGTGGGACGACCCGCACAACCTCGACCCCCGCTACACCCGGGTCCGGGTCCGCGAGCGGCTGCTGCCGGTCCTGGAGGACGAGCTCGGCCCCGGGGTCGCCGAGGCGCTCGCCAGGACCGCGAACCTGTGCCGGGACGACGCGGACGCCCTCGACGCCTGGGCCGACGCGGCCTACCCCCGGGCGGTCGTCCAGGATTGCGCTCTTAGCGATATCGGGGCCGTGGCCGTGGCGGTGGCGGAGCTGGAAGAGCTTCCTGTCGCGGTGCGGCGACGGGTGTTGCGGCGTGCGGCGATTGAGGCGGGAGCACCGCCGGGAACCCTCGCGGCGTCGCATATCTTCCAGATCGACCGTCTGGTGACCGCGTGGCGGGGGCAGCGGAGGGTGGAGCTCCCCGGGGGGGTTGGAGCGGTCCGCCGGTGTGGCACCCTGATATTCGCCAGACAGTAAGGACGAACATCCAGCCCCGTCTCGTAAGGAAATCCCAGGTGGACGCAGCCGACATGGGCAAGGACCTCTCGCGGGTCCTCATTCCCGAGGAAGAGCTCCAGATCAAGGTGAAGGAGCTCGCGAGCCGGATCGACGAGGACTACGCGGGCGAGAAGCTGTTGCTCGTGGGCGTGCTCAAGGGCGCGGTCATGGTGATGGCGGATTTGGCCAGGGCGTTGCACGTGCCGGTCGAGATGGACTGGATGGCCGTGTCGTCCTACGGGGCGGGCACCAAGTCCTCAGGTGTCGTGCGCGTGCTGAAGGACCTCGACACCGACATCGCCGGCCGTCATGTGCTGGTCGTGGAGGACATCATCGATTCCGGTCTGACTTTGTCATGGTTGGTGCACAACCTTAAGTCGCGTAATCCCGCCTCGGTAGAGATTTGCACCGCACTGCGCAAGCCGGATGCGATCAAGGTGCCGATCGATGTGAAGTATGTCGGTTTTGACATTCCCAACGAGTTCGTGATCGGTTACGGCCTCGACTACGCAGAGCGATACCGCAATCTTCCCTTCATTGGAACTCTCGCCCCGCACGTATATGGAGCGGGCTGAAAAGTACGCCCTGCGCGAAGCGCGCCTTTCGCGAACGCGACATTGCCCATAGCGGCGGGGAACACTGGCCTACCTGACGTACGTTGGTAGGGCAAAGCCGGTGCTGTTCGAGCGGTTACCCCGCGAGGCGCACCGGTGTACCTTCGGACACCGTAGGGATGGCTTTTCGTCATCTCTGGGTAGTCAGTTGGAGCGGTTAGGGATACCGCGAACCCCGGGCTCGCCCGGGGTTGCCAGGCCATGGTCAGGAAGGGACGGGCCCGCCGGGGTTCCGCATCGGATGGATCTCAAGCGATTTACACGTGGGCCACTGCTGTGGATCCTGGGCATCGTTGTGCTGCTCCTGCTCGTCACCACGTTGTGGAGTAGTGACGGCAACTTCGAGAAGGCCGACACCTCCAAGGTGATCAGCTGGATCGACACAGGTCAGGTCGCCAACGCCAAAATCATCGACTCGGACCAGCGCATCGAGGTCACTCTGACCAATAAGAAGCGCTACTACTCCTCGTGGGTGACCGGCCAGGGCGTCCAGCTCGCCGACAGGCTCGAAGCCGCCTCCAAGAGCGGCAAGCTCGCCGGCGGTTACACCGTCGAGGTGCCGAAGCAGAACTTCCTCGTCGGCCTTCTGGTGAGCTTCCTGCCGATCATCCTCATCGTGCTGCTCTTCCTGTTCATCATGAATCAGATGCAGGGCGGCGGCTCCCGCGTGATGAGCTTCGGCAAGTCGAAGGCCAAACTCATCACGAAGGACACCCCGAAGACCACCTTCGCCGACGTCGCGGGTGCCGACGAGGCCATCGAGGAACTCCAGGAGATCAAGGAGTTCCTCCAGGCTCCGGCCAAGTTCCAGGCGATCGGCGCCAAGATTCCCAAGGGCGTCCTGCTCTACGGGCCCCCCGGAACCGGTAAGACCCTGCTCGCCAGGGCCGTCGCCGGTGAGGCCGGCGTGCCGTTCTACTCCATCTCCGGTTCCGACTTCGTCGAGATGTTCGTCGGTGTCGGCGCCTCGCGAGTCCGCGACCTGTTCGAGCAGGCCAAGACGAACGCCCCGGCGATCATCTTCATCGACGAGATCGACGCGGTGGGCCGCCACCGCGGCGCCGGTCTCGGCGGTGGTCACGACGAGCGCGAGCAGACGCTGAACCAGCTCCTCGTCGAGATGGACGGCTTCGACGTCAAGGGCGGCGTGATCCTGATCGCCGCGACCAACCGGCCCGACATCCTGGACCCGGCGCTGCTGCGTCCCGGTCGCTTCGACCGTCAGGTCACCGTCGACCGCCCCGACCTGGAGGGCCGCAAGGGCATCCTCAGGGTGCACGGCCGCGGCAAGCCGTTCGCCGAGGGTGTCGATCTCGACATCATCGCCCGCAGGACGCCCGGTTTCACCGGTGCCGACCTGGCCAACGTGATCAACGAGGCCGCTCTGCTCACCGCGCGGAACGACCAGAAGCTGATCACGATGGAGCTCCTCGAGGAGTCCATCGACCGGGTGATGGCCGGTCCCGAGCGCAAGTCCCGCGTCATGTCGGACCAGGAAAAGAAGATCATCGCGTACCACGAGGGCGGTCACGCCCTGGTCGCGCACGCGCTGCCCAACTCCGACCCGGTTCACAAGATCACGATCCTGTCCCGCGGTCGCGCCCTCGGTTACACGATGACGCTGCCGATGGAGGACAAGTTCCTCGCGACCCGCTCGGAGATGCTGGACCAGCTCGCGATGCTGCTGGGCGGCCGCACGGCGGAGGAGCTCGTGTTCCACGAGCCCACCACCGGCGCCTCCAACGACATCGAGAAGGCCACCTCCATCGCCCGCCGCATGGTCACCGAGTACGGCATGAGCGAGCAGCTCGGTGCCCGCAAGTTCGGCAGCGGCAACGCCGAGGTCTTCCTCGGCCGTGAGATGGGTCACGAGCGCGACTACTCCGAGAAGGTCGCCTCCACGATCGACGAGGAGGTGCGCCGCCTCATCGAGGCCGGGCACGACCAGGCCTGGGAGATCCTCGTCGAATACCGCGACGTGCTCGACAACCTGGTGCTCGAGCTCATGGAGAAGGAGACGCTCTCCCGCGAGCAGGTGATGCAGATCTTCGCTCCGGTCGTCGTGAAGGAGAAGCGCCCCTCCTACTCCGGCTACGGCAAACGGCTTCCCTCGGACCGCCCGCCGATCCTGACCCCGAAGGAGCAGTCGGGCAACGGCTCGCTCCCCGTGGGTGAGCAGTCCGGAAACGGCGCGCTTCCCGCCGGAGCCGGGCACCCGGACTCCGTTCCCAGGGACGGGAACTGAGCGTGAGTGGCAAGCCGCTTGAGGTCGACTCGGCCCGGATCGAAAAGGCCGTTCGCGAGATCCTGATCGCGATCGGCGAAGATCCGGACCGAGACGGGCTGCAGAACACCCCGGCCCGCGTCGCCCGCGCCTACGCGGAGCAGTTCGCCGGGCTGGGGCAGACACCGGAAGACGTCCTGACCACGGTCTTCGACGCCGGCCACGACGAGATGGTGCTCGTGCGCGACATCGAGGTCTACTCGACCTGCGAGCACCACCTGGTTCCGTTCCACGGCGTCGCTCACGTCGGCTACATCCCGAACGAGAAGGGGCAGATCACCGGTCTGTCCAAGCTCGCCCGCCTGGTCGACGTGTACGCCCGGCGCCCCCAGGTGCAGGAGCGGATGACCTCCCAGATCGCCGACGCGCTCATGAACGTGCTGGAGCCTCGCGGGGTCATCGTCGTGGTCGAGTGCGAGCACCTCTGCATGACCATGCGCGGCGTTCGCAAACCCGGCGCCAAGACCACCACCTCGGCGGTACGCGGCCTGTTCCGCGACAGCGACAGGACCCGCGCCGAGGCGATGGCGCTCATCATCCGCTGAGCTTCTCACCCGCAGAAACCTTGCCTTGTCCAGACCGCTTGCGGGCGGTCCGGACAAGGTTTCTGTGTTATGGGTCGTGGCCCCCGGCGAAAGCCCCCCGACCTGACCGTGGCCGGGCTAATATCGCCACACTCGCCAAGGTCGGGTGTCCCCCGGAAGCCTGATCCGAGCGCTCTCCGATCCGCCGGCCCATCCGCCCACCGCGGCGAGCGGGGCCGTGGGGTCCGGCGGGCTTCGCACCCCCCGAGTGATCTCCAACCCCCCGAGTGGAGGAACACATGGCAGCCAGACGCCCTGAGCGTCGCACCGACCGACGTCCGCCTGCCTCGTGACAGAGGGGCTGGTGGGGCCGGAGGGACCGATTTGTTATGACGCAAGCCGGACCCACGAGACGGCCGACGGATACGGAGCGCCTAGGCTTATCGGCATGACTACGTGGAGTGTGCCGGGGATGCCCGATGTGGGCCGGTGCCTTGTGATGGGCGTGGTCAACGTCACCCCCGACTCCTTCTCCGACGGCGGTCAGTGGTTCGACCCCGCGACAGCCGTACGGCATGGCCTGAAGCTGGTCGAGCAGGGTGCCGACATCATCGACGTGGGCGGGGAGTCCACCAGGCCCGGGGCCGCGCGCGTGTCGCTGGAGGAGGAGCTGGCCAGGGTCGAGCCGGTCATCCGGGAGCTGAGCCGTGAGGGCGTCACGGTCAGCGTCGACACGATGCGGGCCGAGGTCGCCCAGGCGGCCGTGGAGGCCGGGGCGAAACTGGTCAACGACGTCAGCGGCGGGCTGGCCGACCCGGCGATGCCGAGGATCGTGGCCGCGTCCGGGGTGCCGTACGTGGTGATGCACTGGCGCGGGCACAGTCATGCCATGGACCGCCGGGCGATATACGGCGACGTCGTGGCCGAGGTGCGTGAGGAGCTCGCCAAGCGGGTGGCCTCCGTGCTGGCGGAGGGGGTCGCGGAGAGTCAGATCGTGCTCGACCCGGGGCTGGGCTTCTCCAAGAACGCCGAACACAACTGGGCTCTGATCGCGGGCATCGACCAGCTCGGCGAGCTGGGTTACCCGCTGATCATCGGAGCCTCGCGGAAACGTTTCCTGGGGCGGCTGCTCGCCGACACGGACGGTGTCCCGAGGCCTTTCAGCCACAGCGACGACGCCACCCTCGCCGTGACCACCCTCGCCGCGCAGGCGGGGGCATGGTGCGTGCGGGTTCATGACGTACGCCCGAACGCGGACGCCGTCCGTGTGGTGGCCGCAGTTCAGGGAGCGAGATCATGAGCGTCGACACCACCGCCGTCGAGACGGTCAATCAGGCGTTCTACACCGCCATAGAGAACGCCGACCTCGACCGCATGACAGAGATCTGGGCCGAGGACATCGACTCCGTGCAGGTGGGCTGCGTGCACCCCGGGTGGCCGATCGTGAACGGCCGGCAGGAGGTGCTGCGCTCATGGGCACTGATCATGGCCAACACGCCCTACATCCAGTTCGTGCTGACCGACGTCCGCGTCATGGTCCTGGGCGACGTCGCGATCCTCACCTGTGAGGAGAACATCCTCACCGCCGGCGACGAAGGTGATTCCAGCTTCGCGGCGGGCAAGGTGGTGGCGAGCAACACCTTCATCAGGGCGTCGGCAGGATGGCGACTCTGGCTGCACCACGGCTCCCCCGTGCTGCAGGGCGACGACGAAGAGGAAGAGGAGTCCGCGTGAGCGAGGACGGCGACCGTACCCCCGAGGAGGGCGACCCGATCCAGGACTCGATGCAGGATCTGATCAGCAACCCGATGCAAGACTGGGTCAGCGACCCCATCCAGGATCGGATCCACGACCGGATCACCGTGAAGGGCCTGAGGGCCCGGGGGCGGCACGGCGTGTTCACGGCGGAGCGGGAGCTCGGCCAGGAGTTCATCGTCGATGTCACGCTTTTTATGGATACGGCACCCGCGGCGGCCGGGGATGACCTCACCAAGACCGTCCACTACGGCGAGCTCTCCCTGGAGCTGGTGAAGGTGGTGGAGGGAGAGCCCGTCAACCTGGTCGAGACCCTGGCCCAGCGCCTGGCGGACGTCTGCCTGACCTACGAGCTCGTGCGGTCGGTGGAGATCAGCGTGCACAAGCCCGCCGCGCCGATCCCGCTGCCGTTCGACGACGTGATCGTGACGATCACCCGGAGCCGGGCATGAGGGTGGTGCTGGCGCTCGGCAGTAACCTGGGCGACCGGTTCGCCACGTTGCAGGGCGCGCTCGACGCGCTCTTCGACGGACCGGAGCTCACGTTCGTCACGGTGTCGCCGGTCTACGAGACCGACCCTTTCGGCGGCCCGGACCAGGGTCCCTATCTCAACGCCGTCGCGATCGCCGAGACCACCCTGGAACCCTGGTCGCTCCTTGAGCGTGTTCAGGATGTGGAGAACGCCTTCGGCCGGGTCCGCAAGGAGCGCTGGGGGGCCCGCACCCTCGATCTCGACCTGATCACCGTGGAGAACGTCGTCATGAACGACCCCGACCTGACGCTGCCGCACCCCAGGGCGGACGAACGGGCGTTCGTGCTGGTGCCGTGGGTGCGGGCCGACCCGGAGGCGGTCCTGTCCGGGCGCGGGGTGGCCGACCTGCTGGAGGAGCTGGACCAGGACTACGTACGGCCGCGCCCCGATCTGACGTTGAAGGGACCCGCGTGAGGCCGACCCGTCCCGGCGTGCTCGCCGGGCTCTTCGTCGTCTTCACGATCCTCACGTGGGGGCTCCTGAAGCCGTTCTACGCGGACCTGCCGATCGTGCAGTGGACCTCGATCCCGACGGTGCTCCTGCTGGCGATCGGCGAGTTCTACAGCGGGTGGATGACGAAGGCCAGGATCGAGCGCAAGCCCAATACCAAGCCCGTCGAGCCGCTGACGGTGGCCCGCCTCGTGGGCCTCGCCAAGGCCTCCGCGTACGGCGGGGCGATCTTCGCCGGGATCTTCGCCGGATTCGCCCTCTACACCGCGAACCTGCTGGACCAGAGCGTCCCCCGCCGCGACTTCTTCATCACCGGCGGCTCGTTCCTCGCCTGCGTGCTGCTGGTCGTCTCGGCCCTCTACCTGGAGTACTGCTGCAAGGTGCCCAAGGACTCCGACGAGAAAGACCGCTAGAACCGGCCGTCGAAGACGCTCGCCGTACGTCCTGAGGACCGCTTCCATCGCCCCGCCGTCCGTCCACGAGGACCGTCTCCAGCGCGTCGTGGGCGGACCCCGAAGGCGTTTCCGGCGCCCGGTCGTCCGTTTTGGAGGTGATCCGGGGGCCTCCCGCCCGTTTTCCGCGGCGCTCCTAACGCCTCGCGGACCATTTCCGGCCGAACAGCATGATGACCGGGAGCGTGCACAGCAGCGGGCCGACGACGGCCAGGGGCCTTTCCAGCCACCAGAACAGGTCGGGGGGCACCACCTGGCCGGGCGGCTCCCCACCGAGCAGCCACCAGGTCAGCGCCACCCAGATCGCCATGCCGGTCGTGTGGAACAGGAACAGCGGCAGCGCGAACCTGTTGACCGTCTCGTTGACGCGCTGCCACCTCGGGCGCTCCAGCAGGCGCTCCATGGACGGCCTCAGGACCTCCACCAGGCCGATCTGGAAGACCAGCAGCGCCACGATGACGAAGGTCGGCGGCGCCATGTTGGACAGCTTGTCGCCGGGCACGCCCACCATCGAGCCCGGGTAGATGCCCGAGTAGACCAGCCCGAACAGGCCGAACAACCCGGTCCACAGGATGGCCACGTCGAACTGGCGGGGCAGGGCCACCACCCTGTCGTAGAAGAACCCCGCCTGGTGGGCCAGGCCCCAGACGATGATCATGTTGAGCCAGCCCGCGGCCTCGTACCCGTAGCGCAGCCGCAGCACGTCGACGACCAGTGCCGCCCCCGCGAGCCAGATGAGGACCAGCACGTCGAAGCGGCGGTGCAGCCACAGCGAGACGGGGAGCAGGGCGACCAGCACGAGGTAGACGGCGATGAACCACAGCGGGCTGATGATGAGCAGGACGACCCGGTCCATCCAGCCGATCCCGAACGCCCACGTCACGACCGCACCCAGCACGATCCAGGTAATGGCCAGCGCCAGCGCCGGGACCGCGAGGCTGCGGATGCGCCGCGCGACGAAGGTTCCGATGCCCACCCCGCGCTCGCGGGCGCGGTTCCAGGACAGGAGGTGGACGTGCCCGCCGACGTAGAAGAAGAGGGGCAGCACCTGGAACAGCCAGGTGAGGATCCACAACCCCGAGGTGAAGCCCAGCGGGCTCGTCGGCGAGGGACCGTCCGGCCCCCACTGCAGGATCGTGAACGCCCAGTGCCAGAGCACCACGACGAGCAGGCTGACGGCCCGGAGCCAGTCGACGTACTTGTCCCGTTGCCCGCCCGCCGTACGGGGACTCGTGTCCCCATCTTGTTCGCTCATGTGCTCCTGCCGTGCCTCATTTGTCGATGTCCCCGACGACGAAGAACATCGAGCCGAGGATGGCGACCATGTCGGAGATCAGGTGGCCGGGGAGCATCTCCCGCAGCACCTGGACGTTGTTGTAGGAGGCGGAGCGCAGCTTCATGCGCCACGGGGTCTTCTCCCCACGGGAGACCAGGTAGTAGCCGTTGATGCCCAGCGGGTTCTCGGTCCAGGCGTAGGTGTGCCCCTCGGGCACCTTGAGCACCTTGGGCAGGCGCTGGTTGATCGGGCCCTGAGGCAGGTCGAGGAGCCGCTCCACGCAGGCGTCGGCCAGGTCCAGGGAGACCTTCACCTGCTCCAGCAGCACCTCGAACCGGGCGTGACAGTCTCCGGCCGACCGGGTGACGACCTTCACCGGCAGCTCGCCGTAGGCCAGGTAGGGCTCGTCCCTGCGCAGGTCGATGTCCACGCCCGAGGCGCGGGCGATCGGGCCGCTCACGCCGTACTGCATGATCGTCTCGCGGTCCAGGACGCCCACCCCGCGCGTGCGGGCGAGGAAGATCTCGTTGCCGGCGATCAGGTTCTCGATGTCGGGCAGCCGCCGCCGCACGTCCGCGACGGCCTGGGAGACCCGGTTCGTCCATCCCAGGGGCAGATCCTCCTTGAGGCCGCCGACCCGGTTGAACATGTAGTGCATGCGCCCGCCGGAGATCTCCTCCATCACGGCCTGAAGGGTCTCACGCTCCCGGAACGCGTAGAAGACCGGCGTGATCGCACCGAGCTCCAGCGGATAGGACCCGAGGAACATCAGGTGGCTCAGCACCCGGTTGAGCTCGGCCATCAGGGTGCGCGTCCAGACCGCCCTGACCGGCACCTCCATGCCGAGCATCCGCTCCACCGCGAGCACGACGCCCAGCTCGTTCGAGAAGGCCGACAGCCAGTCGTGCCGGTTGGCCAGCACGATGATCTGCCGGTAGTCGCGGACCTCGAACAGCTTCTCCGCGCCGCGGTGCATGTAGCCCACGATCGGCTCGGCCGAGCTGATCCGCTCGCCGTCCAGCGTGAGCCGCAGCCGCAGCACCCCGTGCGTGGACGGGTGCTGCGGCCCGATGTTGAGGATCATGTCCTCGGTCGCGAGCTCCTTGCCGTGCGTGTCGGGCACGGCCTCCGCTCCGGCCCCGATCCCCACGCTTATCGTCCGGGGCGCGCCTTCGGCATGAGGCTCAGTCATAAGACCCATGCTGTCACGTCAGCCGCGTGAGACAAGATCCTGCAAAGCGGTGATCAGGCGGTCGACATGTTCCTCGGTGGTGCCGATGCCGATGGAGGCGCGGACGGCGGAGGCGGTGACGTCGTCGCAGCCCCCGTCGGCGGTGCCGAGAAGGTGGCGGACGAACGGATGGGCGCAGAACTTGCCGTCGCGCACGCCGATGCCGTAGTCACCGGACAGGACCTCGGCGACCTCGCGGGCGGTGAAGCCCTCCACCACGAAGGAGACGATGCCGACGCGGGGGTGATCGGGGCCCCACAGGGAGAGCTCGTGCACGCCCCGGACGGCGGTGATGCCGTCGCGCAGGCGGCTCAGAAGGCGCTCCTCCTCGCGGAGCAGCACGGTCCAGCCGGTGGCGGTCAGGGCGTCGCAGGCGGCGGCCAGCGCGACGGCGCCCAGGACGTTCGGGGTTCCGGCCTCGTGGCGGGTCTCGGGGTCGTCGTGCCACTCGGTCTCGTCGTCGTTCACGGTCTTCACCGCGCCGCCGCCCTTGAGGTACGGCTCCGCCTCCGCCAGCCAGTCCGAACGGCCGATCAGGGCGCCCGTGCCGAACGGGGCGTAGAGCTTGTGACCGGAGAAGACCACATAGTCCAGGTCGAGCGCCGTCAGGTTGAGACGGCGATGCGGGACGAGCTGGGCGGCGTCGACGAGGATGCGGGCGCCGTGGCGGTGGGCGATGTGGGCCAGGGCGGCGATCGGCCAGAGCTCGCCGGTGACGTTGGAGGCGGCGGTGACGACCAGCAGCTTGGGACCGTCGATCCCGGCCAGGGCCTCGTCGGCGGCGCGGACGGCCTCGCCGGGGAAGGCGGGGATCGCGAGCCGTACGGCGGTGCCCCAGGGCAGGAGCGAGGCGTGGTGCTCGGTGTCGAAGACCACGGCGGTGGTCCCCTCGGGCAGGCTACGGGCCAGCAGGTTGGTCGCGTCGGTGGTGTTGCGGGTGAAGATCACCGAGTCGTCGGGGCGGGCCCCGGCGAAGGCTCGGACGGTGTGCCGGGCCTGTTCGTAGCGGGCCGTCGTGAGCTGGGAGGCGTACCCGGCGCCCCGGTGGACGCTGGAGTACGCCGGGAGCGCGGCGGTGACGGCGGCGCTCACGGGCTCCAGACAGGGGGCGCTGGCGGCGTAGTCGAGGTTGGCGTAGGGGATCAGCCTGCCGCCCCTGACCGGGACCTCCAGGTCGGAGCCGAGCACCGGGGGAATCCGCCGCTCCGCGGGCGCGGGGCGCGCCGGGGTGGTCGCGGACGTGGAGGCGGGAGTGAGAATCGTCAATGTGGACACGCCAAGGCTCCTTCGAGGTCATCGGACCCCAACCCATGGCGTTGGTGCGTGGAGCCCGCGCTTGCCCGACGCGCTACGCGTCGGACCAGGTCCTCACCCGGGGCACCCCGCCGCGGACGCGAGGGTTGCCGGCCAGCGAGCCGGGGCTTGTCACTGGCACTCATGACCTACCCGGGAACTATAACCGACGTCCGGCCGTGTCCTGCAAGTACCTACGGGGGGATTGAGGTCGCCTCTCCCGTTCGCGGCGACGGCCGGACGGCGTCCCCCGTGTTGTGAATGTGATCAGCCGTTATTCCCCAGAAGGAACTCATGGGGCTTCCCAGTCGTCCTGGCAGGCAACCGGTGAAACGTCCAGGCAGCCGGGCGACCAAGGAGGAAACGATGGACTGGGTGACCAACCCGGAGATATGGATAGGGTTCTTCACCCTTGTCGCGCTTGAGATCGTCCTGGGGATCGACAACATCATCTTCATTTCGATCCTCGCGGGCAAGCTTCCTCCCGAGCAGCGCGACAAAGCCCGCAAACTCGGCCTCGCCGCCGCCCTGATCAGTCGTCTGGCCCTGTTACTCGGGCTGTCGTGGGTGGTGAGGCTCACGGCCCCGCTCTTCGAGGTCTTCGGGCATGGGATATCCGGGCGCGATCTGATCCTGATACTCGGAGGGCTGTTCCTGCTGGGCAAGAGCGTCTTCGAGATGCACGACAGCCTGGAGGGCAAGTCCGGCCACGCCGGCGGCAAGGTGGCGGCCTCCTTCACCGCCGTGATCCTGCAGATCATGGTCCTCGACGTCGTCTTCTCGCTCGACTCCGTGATCACCGCGGTCGGCATGGTCGACGAGCTCGGCGTCATGATCGCGGCCGTCATCGTCTCGGTCATCGTGATGCTCGTCGCCTCCGGGCCGATCAGCCGCTTCGTGGACCGGCACCCGAGCATCAAGATGCTCGCCCTGTCCTTCCTGGTGCTGATCGGCGTCGTGCTCATCGCCGAGGGCTTCGAGCAGCACATCTCCAAGGGCTACATCTACTTCGCGATGGCCTTCTCGCTTCTGGTGGAGCTGCTGAACATCCGGATGCGCAGCAAGGCGGGCAAGGGGGAGCCTGTCGCGCTGCACCAGCGCTACGGGGCCGAAGGCCAGGCCGGCGAGCGGACCGGCTCTTCTGAGGACAAGGCCGGCGAGCGGACCGGCTCCTCCGAGGCGGACGGCCAGGTGGGTGAGCGGCCCGGCTCTCCCAAGGCCGATAGCCAGGGCTCTCCCAAGGCCGACGGCCAGGTGGGTGAGCGGACCGACTCCTGACGCCAGGTGCTCGCCCGTCCCACGGGCGAGCACCCGGCCGGCGCCGAGGAGGTACCGGCGTGAGCCCGGTCTTCACGAAGGCCGGGCTCACGCCGGTGGCCCGGCTACGGCGGACGTCATCGACCTGTCGATCAGCCCCTTGTTAAAGTCCAGGTGATGCCCCGCCTTGTGGATCTTCCTGGATATCGCAGGTTCTGGGTCGCCTCGACGGTGTCGATCTTCGGCGCGCACGTGACCACCGTCGCCCTCCAGATCTTCGTGGTGGTCGCCCTGCACGCCACCGCCTTCGAACTGGGCCTGATGAACGCGGCCCGATGGCTGCCGTACCTGCTGTTCGGACTGGTCGCAGGGGTGCTCGTCGATCGGTGCCGCCGTAAGCCGATCCTGGTCGGCACCGATTTCGGACGGGCCGCGCTGGTCTGCGTGATCCCGCTGCTGTACGTCGCCGAGCTGCTCACCATGCCGGCGTTGATCGCCTACGTCATGGTCTTCGGGCTGCTGTCGCTGCTGTTCGACGCGGCCAACCAGTCCTTTCTGCCCCGGCTGGTGCCCCGGAAGCTCCTCATCCCGGCCAACGCCCGGCTGGAACAGTCCGACTCCGTGGCCCAGACGGCCGGGCCGCTGCTCGCCGGGGCGCTCATCCAGGTGGTCGGCGCGCCGGTGGCGATGCTGGTCGACGCCGCCTCCTACCTGGTCTCCGGCGTGCTCCTCGCCTCGATCTCCGTCACCGAACGGGCCCAGCCGGCCTCGCGGCGCGACCTGAGGGCCGAGGTGCGCGAAGGACTGTCCTGGATCTACCGCCATCGGACCCTCGCCCCGATGGCCGTGACCTCACATGCCTGGTTCCTGTTCCACAGCATGCTCGGCACGGTCTTCGTGGCCTACGCGCTGGACGCGCGCGAGCTTGACCTCGGGGCGTTCTGGCTGGGAGCCGCCTACGCCTGCGGCGGCGTCGGCGCCTTTCTCGGCGGGGCGCTGGCCGGATGGGCGGGCCGGCGGTTCGACGCCGGTCCGACCGTGATCGCCGCCCATGCTCTGATGGCGCCGGCCTGGGCACTGATGCCGCTGGCCGTACCCGGACTCGCGGTGTTCGTGATGGTCGCTCTCTCCCAGTTCCTGTTCTGGGTGGCCATGGGCGTCACGGGCCCCAACGAGCTCGGCTACCGCCAGTCCGTGACCCCCGATGGGCTGCAGGGCCGGATGAACACCACCATCCGCTCCCTCAACCGGGCCGCGGTCGTCGTCGGCGCGCCCCTCGGCGGGTTTCTGGCCGTCGCGACCGGCTACCGGACGGCACTCTGGATCGGCGTCGCCGGGTTCGTTCTGGTGGCACTGGCAATGGCGGTCTCCCCGTTCCGGCACGCCCGATACGCCGACGCCGTTGACCCCGGCCCCGAGCCGGATTTCACCGTGGGGGTCTGACGGCTGCGACGGCCGCCTTTCTGCGGCCTCGACCAGGAAGATCCCGGTGTATTGGTGGAGTAGTAGGTCAGGATTACGATGCTTAAGTGCTATTTGATCCTTGGAATCCGGAATTTGTCGCCCATCCTTACGACGTCTACGACGAGCTGAGGCGGGAGCGGCCGGTCAGTTTCTTCGAACCGACCGGTCAGTGGCTGATCGCCCGGCACGCCGATGTCAACGCGCTCCTGCGTGACCGCAGGCTTGGCCGCTCCTACCTGCACGTGGCCACGCACCAGGAGTTCGGCAGGCAGGACGACCCCGAGTTCCAGGATCCGTTCTGGCGGGTGGTCAGGGCTGGAATGCTCGACGTCGAGCCGCCGGTCCACACCCGGCTCCGGCGGCTGGTGTCCAAGGCGTTCACCCCTCGCATGGTCGAGGCGCTCCGCCCCAAGGTCGCCCGGATCGCCGGCGAGCTCGTGGACGGCTTCGTCGAGCGCGGCGGCGGCGACCTCATCTCCGAGGTCGCCGAGCCGCTTCCGGTGACCGTGATCGCGGAGATGCTCGGCGTGCCGGAGGCCGACCGGCACCTGCTGCGGCCCTGGTCGGCGGACATCTGCAAGATGTACGAGCTCAACCCCTCGGTCGAGGCCCAGCACACCGCCGTGCGCGCGTCCGAGGAGTTCTCCGACTACCTCATCGGGCTGGCCCGCAGCCGCAGGACGAACCCCGGTGACGACCTGATCAGCGCCCTCGCCCTGGTGGCGGAGGAGGGTGACAAACTCACCGAGGAAGAGCTGGTCGGCACGTGCGTGCTGCTGCTCAACGCCGGGCACGAGGCCACCGTCAACGTCACCGGCAACGGCTGGTGGTCGCTGTTCCGCAACCCGGCCGAGCTGGACCGGCTCCGCGCGGACCACGACCTGCTGCCCACCGCGGTCGAGGAGATGATGCGCTGGGACACCCCGCTGCAGATGTTCGAGCGCTGGGTTCTGGAGGACATCTCGGTGGGCGGGTTCGACATCCCCCGCGGCACCGAGGTGGCGCTGCTGTTCGGCTCGGCCAACCGCGACCCCGAGGTCTTCGCCGACCCCGATCGTCTGGACGTGGGCCGGACGGACAACCCGCACATCTCCTTCGGCGCCGGCATCCACTTCTGCCTGGGCGCGCCACTGGCCAGGATCGAGCTGATCGAGTCGTTCGGCGCGCTGCTGCGCCGGGCGCCGAAGCTGGGACTGGCCGCCGAGCCGTCCTGGGGTCCGGGCTATGTCATCCGGGGCCTGGAATCCCTCCAGGTCCAGGTCTGAGCGCGGGCCGGGTGCGAGCGCGGGCCGATCTCAGGTCCGGCTCTGTTCTCGGGTCGTGTGGGCGGTCTCGGGTCGTGTGCGGGCGGGCCGATCTCACGTCCGGGTCTGGGCGAGCCAGCCGAACCCGCCGAGCCCCTCGGCGGCGATCAGCTCCGCCTCCTCGGAGGCCCTCGTGAGGGCCTGGAGGTAGCCGCGCGGATCGCTGCGGGCGTGTTCGAGGGACGGGCGCGTCCCGGTGACGCCGAGGGCGCGCAACGCCTCCCGCTGGGTGGTCAGGGTCGTCGTGACGGCCCCGGCGCGCTCCCCGGCACGGGCACAGGAGTCGAGGGCCACGTGCGCGGTGACGTCGCACGAGCCGTCCGGCACGGGCGCGACCGTCGTCCCGTCGCGGTATCCGGCCAGGGTGCCGTACGGCGGGCGGTTGTCCGCGAAGTGCGCGTAGTCGATCGCGATCGCCCGGCCACATGCCAGCCGTACGATCACCGACGCCCAGGCCTCGTCGCGGGGCCTGCCGATCTCCGCCCGCTCGCCCGTGGCCCGCATCGGCCACCAGCGGGCCAGCCAGGCCAGATCGTCCTCCTGCGGTCTCCCGCCCAGCCTCTCCTTGCCGTCGGAGACGTTGACCATGACCAGCCGGGGCCCGTCCGCCGTCTGCTCGACGATGTCCACGGGGACGTTGTCCAGCCACTCGTTGGCGATGACCAGCCCGTGGATCGCGTCGGGAACGACTGTCGCCCAGGCGATCTCCTCCGGTAGCGGGGCGGGCCGGGAGGCCAGATCCACCCCGGTGACCCGCAGCCGGGAACGGAGCTCGGGAGGCGCGGCGGCGAGCATGCCGGCGGCCAGCCTGCCCTCACCGGCGCCGATGTCCACGAGATCGACCACCGGAGGGTGGCCGAGCGCGCCGTCCACCGCGATGAGCTCGCGCAGCATGGCCTCGGCGAAGGCGGGAGAGGCGCCGACCGAGGTCACGAAATGACCGGAGGGACGCTCCCGCAGGTAGAACCCGCTCTCGCCGTAGAGCGCCTGCTCCATCGCGGCACGCCAGGTGAGCCACATGAAAGGAGACGCTACCGATCGGAGAAGGGGCGGGCATCGGATCCCCGTGATCTCGGGGCACATGAGTGACTACACATTTTTGTCACTCCACGCTGGTTTCGAACCACCCGCGGCGATCATCGCCCCGGTCCGCCTACCGGCGGCCGACCCGGTCCGCCTCGTGATCGAGGGGATTCCCGGTGGTCGCCAGGCCTGAAACGGCTCGGCACCTGCCATTGTTTTCACCGAGCTTTTCTGGGGATACCCCGGTTTTCGATGCGAGGTGGTTGACACGCATGCCGCGACGCGGCTGAAACAGCCGGGCCCGTTACGCTGGTCACCTGGGCGAAGTGCCCCAGGTGGTCGAAGGGCGGGACACCGTGGCTCCTCTGCTCCCCGAAAGGAATGGCTGCCCGCTTTCCTCGGCCGAGGTGGGCGAAGGACATGCCTTGTCCGTTTCAAACGAAGGAATGCTATCAGTCAGTGACCCCCTCCTGAGGGAGGGAGCTTGAGGCGCAGCGATGCGTTTCGAAGCCCCGCATTGACCAGCCCGAGTCGATCACCTGAGAAGGAGGTGCATTCGATTGACTACGTTTCACGTAAGTGAGCAGACCCACCGGCAGGTGCTTCCTCAGCCTGCCGCTCTGGAATCCGTGGGAGCAGACACCCTCGAGGGTGGGGACGAAACGGCTCACGGACTCCCGGCCTGGCCGGGCACTGGCGTGGAACATGGGCGAGGGGAGACTGCAGCAGAGGGCACCCGTCTGCTGCGGCGTCACCCCGAGGGCGCTTCGGCGTCCGAGGGAGCGGCTCGTGAGAGCCACCCGGTGGTGTTCGTCCTGGACAGGCACGGCCACCCGCTTGACCCGTGCCACCCCGCCCGTGCCCGCCACCTGCCGGCGGCCGGTCGGGCGACGGTGGTCCGGCACACCCCGTTCGTCATCCGGTTGCGCGACCGCGCCGCCGCCGACTCCACCGTGCAGGGTGTGCAGGTAGGTATCGACCCCGGTTCCAAGCACACCGGCATCGCCGTGTTCCGCATCGAGGGCGGCAGCCGTACCGGCCTGTACAGCATCCAGCTTGATCATCGGGGCGAGCGGATCCGCGACAAGCTCATCGCACGCGCCCGGTATCGCCGGCGGCGCCGGTCTCGGAACCTGCGCTACCGGGCACCCCGGTTCCTCAACCGGACCACGCCGAAGGGGTGGCTCGCGCCGTCTCTGCACCATCGGGTGGACGGCACCACGTCATGGGTCGGCCGCCTGTCTCGGTGGGCGCCCGTCACGGCCGTGCACGTAGAGCGGGTCGCGTTCGACACCCACGCCCTGTCGGCCGGTAGGCCGCTCGCAGGAGTGGAATACCAGCAAGGCACCCTGTACGGGTATGAGGTCCGCGAGTATCTGCTGGCCAAGTGGGGTCGCGCGTGTGCGTACTGCGGCATCTCTGGCGTGCCGTTGAACATCGACCACATCCACCCGCGTAGCCGGGGCGGCTCCGATCGGATCAGCAACCTGACCGTGGCATGTGTGGCGTGCAACCAGGCGAAGAACGCCACACCCGGGGTCAAAGCCGGAACACATACCGAGCGAGTCGCGGTTCGTTCCACCGGTAACCTCAACGTCCGCACCCGGCACGGTCTCATGCAGGGCATTCACTACCGCCATGTCCGGCTGCTTCAACGAGCGGACGGCTACGGCTACCTGACCCGTTCAGAAGCGCGGCGCTGCGCCGCGTTTCCTTCCGGCCCTGAAGGACCGGGTTTCCACGCTGGAGGTAGTAGATGAAGCGATTCCCCTGGCGGGTAAACCCGGCAGTCCCCTCGCTAGACCTGATGGGCATCTGATGGACAGAGGCGAGCGCCCGGCACGGCTGGCCGTCGGCGTGATCGGAGCAGGAAGGGTCGGCTCGGCGCTCGGCGTCGCCCTCACAAGAGCGGGCCACCGGGTCGTCGCCGCGAGCGGGGTCTCCGACGCTTCCAGAGAACGGGCCGTCGAGCGGCTCGGGGTCGTTCCCAGCCGCCCCGAGGACGTGGCGGCCCGGTCGGACCTCCTCCTGCTGACGGTCCCCGACGACGCGCTACCCGATCTGGTCGCGGGTCTGGTCGGCACGGGCGCCGACCTGCGGGGCAAGCTGGTGGCCCACACCAGCGGCGCGTACGGCCTGGCGGTGCTGAACCCGGCGATCAAGGCAGGCGCGCTGCCCCTGGCGCTCCACCCGGTGATGACCTTCACCGGCAGGGACGACGACCTGCGCCGCCTCACCGGCATCTCCTACGGGGTCACCGCGCCCGATCCGCTCCGCCCGGTGGCCGAGGCCCTGGTCATCGAGATGGAGGGCGAGCCCGTATGGGTCGAGGACGAGAACCGGGCCCTCTACCACGCGGCACTCGCGGCGGCGGCGAACCACATGGTGACGCTCGTCGCGGAGTCCTCGGAACTGCTGCGGAAGGTCGGCGTGGACCAGCCGGGCCGGATGCTCGGACCGCTGCTCGGCGCGGCCCTGGAGAACGTGCTGCGGCTCGGCATCACCGGGCTGACGGGCCCGGTGGTGCGCGGCGACGCCGCGACCGTCCGCAAGCACGTGGACGCGTTGATCCTGGCCGCCCCCGAGGCCGCCGACGCCTATGTCGCCCTCGCTAGGCTCACGGCGGACCGGGCGCTGGCGGCCGGGCTGCTCAAGCCCGAGGCCGCCGAGCGCCTCCTGGACGCGCTGGGAGGAAACGTATGGACGTGATCGTGGCGGGCGACCGCACCGAGCTGGTGAAGGCGCGCGAGGCCCTGGGGGTCGGCGGGCAGGCCTTGTCGGGGAAGGTCGATCTGGCGCTGGTGCCGACCATGGGCGCGCTGCACGAGGGGCACCGCTCGCTCATACGGCTGGCCCGTGAGAAAGCCGACCACGTCGCCGTGAGCATCTTCGTGAACCCGCTCCAGTTCGGCCCGAACGAGGATTTATCCCGCTATCCCCGGACGTTCGACACCGATCTGGAGATCTGCGCGGCCGAGGGCGTGAGCCTGGTCTTCTCCCCCTCGGCCGAGACCATGTATCTGCCGGACAGGCAGGTGGGCGTCTCCGCGGGAAGGATGGGCACGATCGTCGAGGGGGCATCCAGGCCGGGGCACCTCGACGGCGTGCTGACCGTGGTGCTCAAGCTGTTCAACCTGGTCCAGCCGGATGTGGCGGTGTTCGGGCAGAAGGACGCCCAGCAACTCGCGATGATCCGCCGGATGGCGGCCGACCTCGACCTGCCGATCTCCATCGTCGGCGCGCCCACGGTCCGGGAGGCGGACGGCCTGGCGCTGTCCAGCCGCAACCGCTACCTGTCCCCGCAGGACCGGCGTGCGGCACTGGCCCTGTCCCGGGCGTTGTTCGAGGGGGCCGGGCAGCGGACGCCGGGAGAGATCCGCCGGGTCGCGCGCGCCGTACTGGAGGGTGAGCCGTCGCTGGACGTCGACTACCTGGTGCTGGTGGACCCGGCGACCTTCGCCGAGGTCGGCGAGGACCATGTGGGTGAGGCGATCCTCGCGGTCGCCGCGAAGGTGGGCTCCACCAGATTGATCGACAATGTGACGGTCGTCGTGTGACGACGGCCGGCGAGATCGCTCTCGCCGGCCGCGACGACGAGCTCCGCCGTCGGTGAACGGCCCGCGCCGGGACGGGGCGTGCGGGCGGTGAGGGGAGACGCGGGGTCGCCGGCGGCGCCCCGGGCCCCGGCATCGCGAGCTTCCCCGCGGGCCCGCCGGGCCCCGGCATCGAGAATCCCCTCGCAGGCTCGCAGGCTCGCAGGCTCGCAGGCTCGCAGGCTCGCAGGCTCGCAGGCTCGCAGGCTCGCAGGCTCGCAGGCTCGCAGGCTCGCAGGCGTGCCGGGCTCCGGCGCGGAGAGCTCCCCCGCGAGACCTCCGGCGGCACCCCGGGGAAGAACCGCGGCGCGGCGCCCGTTATCGTCACATTGACGAAATCAAAAGCCTCTCACACCCCTCACAAGGAGGCGGTCATGGCGATTCCTGCCATTCCCCAGAGGTTGACCGCGCCCGCCCCGGGCTGGACGGTCGAGGCGGACGTGGTCGTGGTGGGCTCCGGCATCGCGGGGCTCACCCTGGCGCTGCGATACGCCGCTCTCGATCCCGGCGCGAAGGTCCTGGTCGTCACCAAGGACGTGCTGTCGTCGGGATCCACCCGCTGGGCGCAGGGTGGGATCGCCGCCGTGCTCGACCCGCGTGACACCCCCGACGAACACCTGTCCGACACGCTCGTCGCGGGGGTGGGCCTCTGCGACGAGGAGGCCGTCCGGGTCCTGGTGACCGAGGGGCCGGGCGCGGTGCGCCGGCTGATCGCCGCGGGCGCCCGATTCGACACCGACGACGCCGGAGAACTCCAGCTCACCAGGGAGGGCGGCCACCGGCGCAACCGCATCGTGCACGCCGGTGGCGACGCCACCGGGGCCGAGGTGCAGAGGGCGCTCGTCCAGGCCGTCCAGGAGTCGGCCATCGAGGTGATCGAGCACGCGCTCGTGCTCGACCTGTTCAAGGACGCCACGGGCCGGGCCGCCGGCGTGACCCTGCACGTCATGGGCGAGGGCGAGCGCGACGGCGTCGGCGCGGTCAGGGCGGGGGCCGTGGTGCTGGCCACCGGCGGCATGGGCCAGGTCTACGCCGCCACCACCAACCCCCTCGTCTCCACCGGCGACGGCGTGGCGCTCGCGCTGCGCGCGGGGGCCGTCGTGAGGGACGTGGAGTTCGTCCAGTTCCACCCGACCGTGCTCTGGCTCGGCGAGGACTCCACCGGCCAGCAGCCGCTGATCTCCGAGGCGGTGCGGGGCGAGGGCGCGGTGCTGGTCGACGCCGGGGGCACCCGGTTCATGAAGGACGTCCACGAGCTCGCCGACCTCGCGCCCCGCGACGTCGTGGCCAAGGCGATCATGCGGCGGATGCGGGAGACCGGCGCCGACCACATGTATCTCGACGCCCGCCACTTCGGCGGGGAGAAGTGGCGCACCCGCTTCCCGACGATCCACGCCGTCTGCCTGGAGCACGGCATCGACCCGGTCACCCAGCCGATCCCCGTCGCGCCCGCCGCCCACTACGCCAGCGGCGGCGTCCGCGCCGACCTGCACGGCCGTACCAGCGTGCCCGGCCTGTACGCCTGCGGGGAGGTGGCCTGCACCGGAGTGCACGGCGCCAACCGGCTGGCCTCCAACTCCCTGCTCGAAGGTCTGGTCTTCGCCGAGCGGATCGCCGCCGACATCCACGCGGAGCGGCGGGCCGCCTCCGGCGCGACAGCGGGCGCCGCACGGTCCGTGCCGGGCGAGGCCGGGGGCGCCGTACGGCCCGTGCCGGGTGAGCCGCCGGCCGACGACCGTCCCGCCGGCCTGATCGACCCCCGGGCACGGGCCAGGATCCAGGGTCACATGAGCCGGGGGGCGAGCGTGCTGCGCAGCGAGGAGTCGCTGAGCGAGGTGGCCAAGGCCCTGCTGAGCGTCCGGTGGACCCCGGTGGCGGTCGAGCCGTGCACCGAGTCCTGGGAGACCACCAACCTGCTGACGGTCGCGTCGGTCCTGGTGGCCGCTGCCCGTACCCGCCAGGAGACCCGCGGGTCGCACTGGCGCGAGGACTTCCCCGACCGAGACGATGCCCAGTGGCTGGGCCACCTCGACGTGACCCTGACAGGAGAGGGACTGACCATGAACTACCGTCCGCACGCGAACGTCGCCATGCCCGCGCACACGGTCGACGACCTGGTGGCGGCGGGACTGGATCCCGCCGAGGTGAGCGCCCTGATCGATGCCGCGCTGCGGGAGGACCTGGGGGAGGCCGGCGACGTGACGAGCATCGCCACGATCCCCGCCGGTCAGGTCGCGACCGCCGACGTGGTGGCACGGGCGGACGGGGTGATCGCGGGTCTCGCGATCGCGGAGGCGGTGTTCGCCCGGCTCGGCGTGAGCCGTACCGAACGGCACGTCAAGGACGGCGAGAGGGTGAGCGTGGGAGACGTGCTGATGACCGTCACCGGCGCCACCCGGGACGTGCTGACCGCCGAGCGGACCGCGCTCAACCTGCTCACGCACCTGTCCGGGATCGCCTCGCTCACCGGCAGGTGGGTCCGGGCGGTCGAGGGGACCGGGGCCCGCATCCGGGACAGCCGCAAGACCCTGCCCGGCCTGCGCGCGCTGGAGAAGTACGCCGTCCGCGCGGGCGGCGGTGTCAATCACCGGATGTCGCTTTCGGATGCCGCGCTGATCAAGGACAATCACGTGGTGGCCTCGGGCGGGGTGGCCGAGGCGTTCCGGGCGGTCCGGGACGCCTACCCGGGCCTGCCGATCGAGGTCGAAGTCGATCGGATCGACCAGATCGAGCCGGTGCTGGCCGAGGGAGCGGAGGAGATCCTGTTGGACAATTTCACCGTTGACCAGCTGGCGGAGGCCGTACGGCTGGTGGACGGCAGGGCGCGCCTGGAGTCCAGCGGAGGCTTGACCCTGGCCTCCGCTCGTGACGTGGCCGAAACAGGTGTCGACTACCTTGCCGTGGGCGCGCTCACGCATTCGGCGCCGGCCCTGGACATCGCCTTGGACCTTCGGGGGAATTGATGCTGCTTGCCATTGACGTCGGCAACACCCATACCGTTCTCGGCCTCTTCGAGGGTGAGGACGTGATCGAGCACTGGCGGATCGCCACGGACGCCCGGCGCACGGCCGACGAGATCGCCGTCGTGCTCCAGGGGCTGCTGGGACAGTCGCCGCTGCTCAAGGGGTCCGACGTCGACGGCATCGCGCTCTGTTCCACCGTGCCGTCGGTGCTCAACGAGATGCGCGAGATGTGCCGCCGCTACTACGGCGACGTGACCGCGGTGATCGTCGAGCCCGGCGTCCGCACCGGCGTGCCGGTCAGGATGGACAACCCCAAGGAGGTCGGCAGCGACCGGATCGTCAACGCGCTGGCCGCCATCCAGCTGTACGGCGGGCCGTGCGTCATCGTCGACTTCGGGACCGCGACCTCCTTCGACGCGGTCTCGGCCAAGGGGGAGTACGTCGGCGCGGTGACCGCCCCCGGCATCGAGATCTCGGTGGACGCGCTGGCCACGGCGGGGGCGCAGCTGCACAAGGTGGAGCTGATCCGCCCCCGCTCTGTGATCGGCAAGAACACGGTCGAGGCGCTCCAGTCGGGCATCATCTACGGGTTCGCCGGTCAGGTGGACGGGATCGTCGAGCGGATGGTGACCGAGCTGGCCGACGACCCCGACGACGTCACCGTGGTGGCCACCGGCAGCGCGGCCCCCCTGGTGGTCAGCGAGGCGCGCTCCATCGACATGCACGAGCCGTGGCTCACGCTCATCGGCCTCCGGCTGATCTACCACCGCAACACGGCCTGAGAAGACCTCTGAGAAAAGGCCGATCCGCCGCCGCGGCGGGGAGGCCGCACCGCGGAGCGGAAGGGGGTTCCGCCCGGCATTCGCCCCCGGCGGTCCCTGACGTGGAGCGACGGCTTCCGCGGTGACGGCACTCGCCGCGAAGTGGCGGTTTCCCACGGAGTGGTGGCCTCCTGAGGTTCGCCGCATCGGTACCCTTTGGAACTGTGACCGATGAAGTGACGAACCCCGCCGAGGATCTGCCCGAGCAGATGCGCGTGCGCCGGGAGAAGCTCGACCGCCTCCGCTCAGAAGGTGTCGACCCCTACCCGGTGAATTTCCCGCGCACCGCGACCAACGCCGAGATCCGCGAGAAATATGCCGATCTCGCCGCTGACACCGCGACCGGCGACAAAGTGGGCGTTACCGGGCGCGTAATGCTGTCCAGGACCGGGGGCAAGCTCTGCTTCGCCACGATCCGCGACGGCTCAGGCGACCTCCAGGTCATGATCTCCCTGGACAAGGTGGGCGAGGAGTCCCTGGCCGCCTGGAAGCGCGACGTCGACCTCGGCGACCACGTGGGCATCGAGGGCGAGGTCATCACCTCCCGCCGAGGCGAGCTGTCCATCCTCGCCGACCGTTGGATGATCACCTCCAAGTGCCTGCGGCCCCTGCCGGAGAAGCACGCCGGGCTCACCGACCCCGAGGCGCGGGTCCGCCAGCGCTACGTCGACCTCATCGTCAACGACGAGGCCCGGAAGATGGCCTACACCCGTAGCGCCGTCGTGCGGGCGATGCGCGACTTCTGGCACGGCGAGGGCTACCTCGAGGTCGAGACGCCGATGCTCCAGCCGATCCACGGCGGTGCCGCCGCCCGGCCGTTCAAGACCCACATCAACGCCTACGACATGGAGCTCTACCTTCGCATCGCGATCGAGCTCTACCTCAAGCGGCTCGTGGTGGGCGGCATCGAGAAGGTCTTCGAGATCAACCGCAACTTCCGCAACGAGGGCGCGGACTCCACCCACAACCCCGAGTTCACGATGATCGAGGCCTACGGGACGTACCTCGACTACAACGACATGGCGGACCTGACCCAGCGGATGATCCAGAGCGCGGTCGTGGCCGCGCTCGGCCACTCCGTGGTGACCTACGAGGGTCAGGAGGTCGACCTGGGCCTGGCGGAGTGGCCGAGGATCACCCTCTACGGGGCGGTCTCGGACGCGCTGGGCGAAGAGGTCACGACCGAGACGCCACTGGAGCGGGTCCGGCAGTACGCGGACAAGCACGAGATCCACTGGGACGCCAAGTGGGGGCAGGGCAAGCTCGTCCAGGAGATCTTCGAGGCGCTCGTCGAGCACACGCTCGTCCAGCCCACGTTCGTCATGGACTACCCGCTGGAGACCTCTCCGCTGGCCCGCCAGCACCGTGACAACCCGCTCCTCACCGAGAAGTGGGACCTGATCGGGTTCGGCACCGAGCTCGGCACCGCTTTCTCCGAGCTGGTCGACCCGGTCGAGCAGCGCCGCCGCCTCACCGAGCAGTCCATGCTCGCCGCGGGCGGCGACCCCGAGGCCATGCAGCTTGACGAGGACTTCCTCACCGCCCTGGAATATGCGATGCCGCCCACCGGCGGCATGGGGCTCGGCGTGGACCGCCTCGTCATGGCCTTCACCGGCAAGAACATCCGGGAGACCATCCTGTTCCCGCTGGTCAAGCCGACGGGCTGAACCTGACGGGCAGCGCTGCCAGACCACGCAGCGTGAGGTTCTCCTTGTACGGCGGCGCCGGATCGGCCAAGGTCAGATCCGGCGCCGCCGTCGCCAGGGCGGACAGCGCGACGGCCCCCTCCATCCGGGCCAGCGGCGCCCCCAGGCAGAAGTGGACCCCCAGGCCGAAGGCCAGGTGACGGGCGGGCCCGCGGTCCAGGTCGAGCCGTTCGGGATCGGCGAACACCTCGGGGTCCCGGTTGGCCGCGCCGAGCAGCGCCATCACCGCCTCTCCCCGGCGGATCGGCGTCCCGCACAGCTCCACGTCCTCCAGCGCGAACCTGAGCGTGAGCTGCACGGGCGGGTCGTAGCGGAGGAGTTCCTCCACCGCCTTCGCCGTGTCCCTTTCGTCTCCCCCGCGGAATCGGCGCAGGGCGCCGTGGCGGAGCAGCGCCAAGGTGCCGTTGCCGATCAGGTTGACCGTGGTCTCGTGCCCGGCCACCAGCAGGAGCACGCACGTGCTCAGCAACTCCTCGGTGGTCAGCTCGTCCGCCGTGACGAGGGCGCTCAGCAGATCCTGACCGGGCTCGGCCCGCCGTCTGACCAGCAACTCCGCGAAATAGGCGTGAAACTCGGCGCGGGCCGCGTCACGCTCCGCGAGCATCTTCTCGGGCAGCAGGAAGTCCGGGTCGAGCCCGCGTGCCAGTGACTCGCTCCAGCCCTGGAAACGCGCCTGATCCTCCGCCGGCACCCCCAGCATCTCGCTGATCACCCGGACCGGCAGCGGATAGGCCAGCGCGGAGATCACATCGACCTCGCCGGACATCTTCCCGACCAGCTCCTCGGCGATCGCCGAGACCCTCGGCCGGAGTCGTTCGATCATCCGCGCGGTGAAGGCCCTGCTCACCAGGGCGCGCAGGCGGGTGTGGTCGGGAGGGTCCATGACGAGGAAGGACCGTGTGCCCCGGACGCGTCCCGGGGGCCCCTCTCCATGGCCGAAACGCGGGTCGCGCAGCAACGCGGCACACGGCGCGTATCCCGTGGCCAGCCACATCCCGGCCGGGGTCCGGAACAGCGGGCCCTGCTCTCGTAGCTCGCGGTAGCGCCGGTACGGCGCGCGGAGGAAATCAGGCGCGAAGGGGTCGAACCCCAGCAGGTCAAGGGTGGTCACCGTGCTCAAGAACTGTCTCCGGATCGTATGGCGTGCGACGCGCGGTGGCCGGGCGGGCGACAGCCGGACGGGGGGTCCATCGGCGGGCGGCCGGTCGGCCGAACAATTTCGGCCGAGTTAGTGCATAGTTCAGAAACTCTATTTTGGACATGCTCTATATGGGACGACGCTCGGTATGTGGGACGGGCGCGCCGATCGGCCACGTGCCGAATTCCGCGGGGGAGGCCTCTTCTTTCCCGGGGAGAGCCTCTCCCATTTTCCCATCGCAGGGTGATTCTCTTGGCGTTGTCAAGGCGCTGGGCCGCATCCTCGCCGAAGCGTGTCAGGGCGAAGAGCGTCAGAAAATGATCGTTTTTTCCGAGGAAAAGCGGGGGGACGGCGCCGGCCGGATGGCCGACTCCGGAGGCGATCCCGTCGATCCCAACCCCAGCGAAACCTTGTTCTGCAAGGACTTCGATTACCGCAGTCAGCCGCTGCTTGTGGGGGCCTGCCTTGACTTGGCTGTGACTTAACCACAAAGGCGCCGACATATCATGAGTACTTCACGTAACGAGTACTATGTCAATAGCGGTCAAGCTCTATAGAGAGCGGAACTTGACGACCTTTGAACAAGGCGTTTACCGTTCCTGGCGGGCGGTATTGATTTCTGGCGTGTCCACGCCTGGTTACCTATGAGGGGGGAGTGATTCTAGATGGCTTATCCGGAAGTGGACTCACGCCATGGCGACAGCCCCCTGGGCATGGGCGATATCGGTCTCAGCGACGAGGATCTCGTGCTGTTGGCGGAGCTCGCCAAAGGTGTCACCGTCGACAGGGTGGGACGCCGCCTCGACATCAGCGGCCGGACGGTCCGGCGCAGGCTCCGCGGGATCTGCGACCGCATCGGCGTGGCCACGGCGATCGAAGCGGTGGCCTGGGCCGCCCGCCGCCAGTTGATCTAGACCGTTCCGATCGCCTCAGCGTGGCCGTATCCCGCTCCGACCGGGGCTGACGCTTCTTGACCGTCCCGGCGGCCTCAAGCCTCTCCGGGTCCGCTCAGCCCCGTCCCGGGCCCTTGGGGCGTCGATCCGCCCGTGGCCCGGTCCGCTTCAGTCGGCGATCCGTACGCCGCCCGCGAAGGGCCGGTTCTCGATCGTGGAGACGTGGATGACGTCACCGGTCTGGGGCGCGTGGACCATCATGCCCGCGCCGATGTAGATCCCGACGTGGTGCAGGTCGTTGTAGAAGAAGACCAGGTCGCCCGGTCGCAGCTCGTCTTTGGAGATGTGGGTGCCCGCGGTCCACTGGTTGCCGGTGTAGTGGGGCAGGCTGATGCCGACCTTCTGGTAGGCCCACATGACCAGCCCGGAGCAGTCGAAGGAGTTGGGGCCCTCGGCTCCCCACACGTAGGGCTTGAGCTGCTGGCTGAGCGCCCAGCGGGCGGCCTCGGCGGCCTTGCCGCTGCCCACGATCGGCACGCTGATCTTCACCCGGTTGCCCCGGGTGGTGGCGGCCCGCTCGCGCACCTCGCTGAACAGGTCGCTCTCGACCCGCTTGACCAGGCGCTCGATCTTGGTCCGCTTGCCGGTGATGTCAGCGAGCAGGTCCTTGACCTCGGCGGTTCTGGCCTTGGCGCCGGCCTGCGCCCGCTCGGCGGCCTCGATCGCCCGGCCGACCTGGGCGACCTCCTCGCTCTGCTGCTGCTGGAGGGCGTAGTTGGTGGTGGCCTGGTCGAGGAAGGTGTCGGGGTCGGTCGACTGGGTGAAGGCGAGCGCGGACCCCATCCCGCCCGTCATGTAGTCGCTCTGCGCGAGGAGGCTGGCCTTGCTCCGCCTGGCCTCCAGCTCTGACTCGCTGACGGCGAGGGTCTTCTTCGCGCTCTCGGCGGCGCGCTCCGCCTGCTTGAGCTTGACCCGCTCGCCGTTGTACTGCTCGCTGAGCGTGCCGATCTCGTTGTGCAGCTTCTCGACCTGTTTGGCCTGCTCCTGGAGGCTGGGTTTCGGATCGGCGGTGGCCGCGAGCAGAGGAGTGCCGAGGGTCAGGCAGGCGAACGCCAGCCCGGTGATCGTCATACGGCGGGTGAGTCCGCGGGGGACGTTTCCCCGGCGGCGGACGTCGCCGCCCGTGTGCTTTCCTCCACGCTCGCGCGTGCGCTTCACCAACAGGCTCCTCTCCTCGGTCGCCTACCGGGTTAGCTGACGGGTTCGGGCCGGAGACAGCCCTACCGGGTGCGTGGGGGGCACGTCGGATTCACCCCGGGGGGACGTGGTCGAGGGTGGGTCCCCGGTTCCCCGCGTTTCGGGGATTCGGCGGGTCAGGCTTTTTACATCACTGACAACGAGGACGGACATTAGTGCACTTGGAGGTTCCTGCTCAACCAGAACTGCAAACTCGGTAGAGGTTTCACAACTGAAATGTCACGGAAAGATCACATATCATAATGATCAACATGGGCGTTACGCTGCCTTGATGTCCCCTTGGGACTTCCTTGGTGCGGGTTTTCGCAGGTCCGGTACCGCAAAAAAGACAAGGTCCGACGTATCATCGCCAATCCATGCTCAGCGTGATGGGCGCGCTACCTGGAGTCACGTGATGGTCGTGGGGTGCGAGTTAAGGGTGGGCCGTAATTGGAGAACGCCGAGGACGTACGCTGATCGGTCATGGAGCAGGTTACGGAGCATTCCCCCGTGGCGACCGTACGAGGCGTCGAAACCGGGAAGCGGCGAGCCGAATCCGAGAACGGAGGCGTGGCCGCGGAGCGCGGGGCGCGGAGTCGTCCGGGGTCAGAGGCCGGCACGGCCGGGATCGTGGTGCGGCGCGCCCGCACCCAGGACGTGCGCGCCATCCGGCGGCTCGTCGACACCTACGGGGGAGACGGCCCGCGCCTTCTGAGGAAGGCCACGGTCACCCTCTACGAGGACGTCCAGGAGTTCTGGGTCGCCGCCGACGGGACGGGCGCGGTCGTCGGCTGCGGGGCGCTTCACGTGCTCTGGGAGGATCTCGCCGAGATCCGCACCGTCGCCGTCGATCCCGGCTGCCGAGGGCTGGGCATCGGCCACAGGATCGTCTCCGCGCTCATACGCACGGCGGGCGAGCTCGGCCTGCGCCGGGTCTTCTGCCTCACCTTCGAGGTCGACTTCTTCGGCCGCCACGGATTCCGGGAGATCCAGGGCACGCCCGTCGCGCCGGAGGTCTACGCGGAGCTCCTCGCCTCCTACGACGAAGGTGTCGCCGAGTTCCTCGATTTGGAGCACGTCAAGCCGAACACCTTGGGAAACACCCGAATGCTGCTGCATCTGACACGGGAGCCCGGCTTCCGCGCCCCCGATGCTGACGAAGCGGAGAGATGACTGTTGATATCTGTATCGATACCTTGTGCACCATCAAGCGTGTGAGTCTGACACATGCCACATGGGCAGTTTTAAGTGAGGTGACGCGGTGAGCACCGGACAGCCGCCATATCCGCAGGATGATCCCGAGCGCGACCGCACACCTTCGGGGCAGCCGGAATATGGACGTCACGATGCGGATCGAGCCCCTGGCGAATTCGATCCCGACATGACGATCGTGGGATACCGATTGGAGACCGCGCAGCCCGACACCGGCCCGGGGCAGACCCCGCAGGGCCACGGTCAGCAGCCTTCCCAGCCCGACTACGGCCAGCCCGCCTACAACCAGCAGTCCTCCCAGGAGCAGTCGCCCTATGGGCAGCAGTCTCCCGCCTACGGCCAGCCCGGCTACGGCCGGCCGCCCGTGACCGGCGCCTACGGCCAGCCCTCCCAGGAGCAACCCGGATACGGGCAGCAGCCTCCCCAGCCCGGATACGGTCAGCAACCCGGAACCGGTGCCTACGGCCAGCCGCCCGCCTACGGCCAGCCGCCCCAGGGACAGCCCGGATACGGTCAGCCCGCCTACGGTCAGCCCCCTCAGGGACAGCCCGGGTACGGCCAGCCTCCCGGCTACGGTCAGCCCGCCTACGGCCAGCAGCCCGGTTATCAGCAGCCGCAGGGTTACGGGCAGCAGCCCCCCGCCTACGGCCAGCCCGGCTACGGCCAGCCCTCCCAGGAGCAACCCGGCTACGGGCAGCAGCCTCAGCCCGGATACGGTCAGCCGCCTGCTTACGGTCAGCCCGCCTACGGTCAGCCCCCTCAGGGACAGCCCGGGTACGGCCAGCCTCCCGGCTACGGTCAGCCCGCCTACGGTCAGCAGCCCGGTTATCAGCAGCCGCAGGGTTACGGGCAGCAGCCCCCCGCCTACGGCCAGCCGGGTTACGGGCCCCAGGGCGCGATGCCCCCCGGTGTCCCCGCTCCGCTCGCGGAGTGGTGGGAGCGCCTGGTGGCCCGCATCATCGACGGGCTGATCTACTTCGCGAGCAGCTTCGCGGTCGGCGCCCTCATCACCGCGATCGTCGTGACGCGGCCGGACTTCAACCTCCGGACCGGCATCGAGACGGATGCGAGCGGCTTCTTCCTGGCGGCCCTGCTGACGTCGTTGATCATGAGTGCGCTGTTCATCGGCTACGAGTTCCTCATGCTTCGCAGGGGCGGCCAGTCTCTGGGCAAGCTGGCCATGGGCATCAAGGTCGTTCCCCTGTCGGGCGGCACCCTGGGGCCCGGTGGGCTCACCACCGGCGTGGCCGCCAAGCGGGCCGCGGCCATATTCGGCCCGCTGCTGCTGACCTGGATCCCCCTCGGGTGGATCATCACCGCCGCCGTATACGTGTACTGGATCCTGGCCTTCGTCTGGCAGTTCGTGGACAAGCCCTACCAGCAGTCCCTGCCGGACAAGGTCGCCGCGACGGTGGTCGTCAAGGCCAAGTAGTTCTGAAAATGGCGGGGCCGGCGGTTCAACCGCCGGCCCCGATTTCATGGACGGACGAGAAAACGGAGTCCGATAACGAGGCCGGCCGGTGTGATGGAAGCGCAAAACTCATTCGCGGCGACGAGAGGACCTTATGGGCGGACCCGTACCTCAGATGGCGAAAATCATCGCAGATCGGCCTCACAGCCGCCTACGCGGTCCTATGAGGCGCCGGTGACCCCCTCCGCTCCGGAAGAGAGCGGCTTCTCGCTTCCGTCCGCGAGGGGGGCGAAGGCCAAGCACGACCGTTTCAAACAGTGGACCATAACAGGGAAGTGATTCCCCCGCCGGGTAAACCCTTCCTTCTCCGGACCCGAGGATGCGACCGGTCGCCGGAGGTAGTTACGACATCACTCATCCAATGGTGGGATCGGCCGACCGCTCGCATCCTCGGCCGCGCATCTTCGTGTTCTCTCTTTCGTCTTCTGCGCCGCGTTCCGGTCGGCGGGCGAAGGTCTTCTTGTGGATCCGGGCCTGGGCCCCGTGGTGTTGCCGGGGTTGTCTACAGGGCTGAGCGCGTTTGGTGGTTATACGGTTTACGACTATGTCTCGCAGTCGAAGACCGTCGTACCCTTGGTAAGAAAGCGATGAAGATCCGTCTTGTTCCGTACGGCGACATCGAACTGCGGTGCGGCGCCGTGATGAAGCGAGTGGTTCTCTTCCGAGGTGTTCCGGTGACCGTGGGTATTCCTGTGAAGAAGCTGTCAGTTGCGATCCCGGGCTCCGCGGCGGGGTTGTTCATCCTCGCGGACAAGGCTCCTCAGCAGGGACTTCGCGGCAAGGTGGAGGAGCCCGGCGGCCTGGAACCCGGGGCGACATTGGTTTTCCGGACATGATGATGATCACTTGATCACCCGGCCGGATTTCCCTCCGCGGCTTTACGTAGTGCAACCGGTAAGGCGGCTGGAGAGAAGCATTAAGGTAGAGAGTGGCTGACGCGGCCGCCCCCGAGACACGCGCCGCTTGCCTGTGGCGCTATGGTCGTGTGTGGGTGGATCCAGACTGATCGGGCGGGTCACCTGTGCAGCCCGGGAGTCGCCGCCACATTTCCATGGTCTCCAGAAAGCCATCTCCGGTCCGGATCGAGGACGAATGTACGACGTATTGTCCGCGTTGATACCCCCAACGGTCGTAGGTGGGGCCTTCGTCTACGGAGCCTTCAAGCTTCTTCGGGGTGAAGCGGCCGGCCGCCGTCCGGCAAAACAGAGGGATCAGGCTGAGTCACAGAAGAGCTGATCCACTCGGAGTCTCGGTTGCCGGTAAGAATCGCCGGGCTTCCGGAATTGCCGCTCTCCGATTGCGGGTATATGTTTAGCTAGCGAATGAAACAATACTCCGCGAAAGGATTGCGTAGATGGCCAAGCAGATCCAGGAGATTCTCATCGACGACCTCGATGGGGGCGAGGCCAAAGAGACTGTCGCCTTCGCCATTGACGGCGCCAGCTACGAGATTGACCTGAGTGAGGTAAACGCGAAGAAGCTCCGCGACTCCCTGTCGGCTTTCGTGCAGAGCGCCCGCCGTTCCGGTGCCCTGTCCACTCGCCGTCGTCGCGCAGGTGGCGCGCGGGCTCTCACGCGTGAGAAGAGCGCCGACATCAGAGCGTGGGCGAAGTCGCACGGCCTTAATGTCAGCGAGCGCGGTCGAATCGCCTCCAAGATCGTTGAGCAGTACGAAGCGGCTCACTAGATCACTCACCAGATCAAGTGAATCATGCGGTTATGGCGGTCACGGTGGGGTCCGGTGGCGGCCATGACCGCATGATGTGTTTGAGTGGTTGATAAACGTCGTTCGCTTGCGGCGTAGCGGGAACATCCCACCCCCTGTAAGTAGTTGGATGGAGGGTGAACGCCCTGCTCTCGGGGAACGTCTTCTGCATAGAGCGGTCGCCGGGTCGGGGCTACCATGCGGGATGACAGGGCTCGGATATCCCGGACCTGCCTGACCGCTCTGTGAGGAGCGACGAGATGTTCGAGAGGTTCACCGACCGCGCACGGCGGGTTGTCGTCCTGGCTCAAGAAGAGGCCCGGATGCTCAACCACAACTACATCGGTACGGAGCACATTCTTCTTGGCTTGATCCATGAAGGTGAAGGCGTTGCCGCCAAGGCTCTGGAGAGCCTCGGCATCAGTCTTGAGGGTGTGCGTCAGCAGGTCGAGGAGATCATCGGCCAAGGTCAGTCTGCGCCGTCGGGGCACATTCCGTTCACCCCGCGTGCCAAGAAAGTCCTTGAGCTGTCGCTCCGCGAGGCCTTGCAGCTGGGTCATAACTACATCGGTACCGAGCACATCCTGCTCGGCCTCATCCGTGAGGGCGAAGGGGTGGCCGCGCAGGTGCTGGTGAAGCTGGGGGCCGATCTCAACCGGGTCCGCCAGCAGGTCATCCAGTTGCTCCACGGTTACCAGGGCAAGGAGCCGGCCGCCGCGGGCGGTCCGACCGAGGCCGCGCCGTCGACCTCCCTTGTGCTGGACCAGTTCGGCCGCAACCTGACCCAGGCCGCCCGGGAGGGCAAGCTGGATCCGGTCATCGGCCGAGAGAAGGAGATCGAGCGGGTCATGCAGGTCCTGTCCCGCAGGACCAAGAACAACCCCGTCCTGGTGGGTGAGCCCGGCGTCGGTAAGACCGCCGTGGTCGAGGGCCTGTCCCAGAAGATCGTCAAGGGCGAGGTGCCCGAGACCCTCAAGGACAAGCAGCTCTACACCCTGGACCTGGGCGCCCTGGTGGCCGGGTCGCGTTACCGCGGTGACTTCGAGGAGCGGCTGAAGAAGGTCCTCAAGGAGATCCGCACCCGTGGCGACATCATCCTGTTCATCGACGAGCTGCACACGCTCGTCGGCGCGGGTGCCGCCGAGGGCGCGATCGACGCCGCCAGCATCCTGAAGCCGATGCTGGCCCGCGGTGAGCTGCAGACCATCGGCGCCACCACGCTCGACGAATACCGCAAGCACCTGGAGAAGGACGCGGCGCTGGAGCGGCGCTTCCAGCCGATCCAGGTGGCCGAGCCCAGCCTGAGCCACACCATCGAGATCCTCAAGGGTCTGCGCGACCGGTACGAGGCGCACCACCGGGTCTCGATCACCGACGGCGCGCTGGTGGCCGCCGCGCAGCTGGCCGACCGCTACATCAGCGACCGGTTCCTGCCGGACAAGGCGATCGACCTCATCGACGAGGCCGGCTCGCGCATGCGCATCCGCCGTATGACCGCGCCGCCGGACCTTCGCGAGTACGACGAGAAGATCGCCAACGTGCGGCGCGACAAGGAGTCCGCGATCGACGCGCAGGACTTCGAGAAGGCCGCCGCGCTGCGCGATCAGGAAAAGCAGCTCCAGCTCAAGCGCGAGCGCCGCGAGAAGGAGTGGAAGGCCGGCGACATGGACGTCGTCGCCGAGGTCACCGAGGAGCTCATCGCCGAGGTCCTGGCGACCGCCACCGGCATCCCGGTCTTCAAGCTCACCGAGGAGGAGTCCCAGCGACTGCTCCGCATGGAAGACGAGCTGCACAAGCGGATCATCGGCCAGGACGACGCCATCAAGGGTCTGTCCCGCTCGATCCGCCGCACTCGCGCCGGGCTGAAGGATCCGCGCCGTCCGGGTGGCTCGTTCATCTTCGCCGGCCCCTCGGGCGTCGGTAAGACCGAGCTGTCCAAGGCGCTGGCGGAGTTCCTGTTCGGCGACGAAGACGCGCTGATCATGCTGGACATGTCGGAGTTCATGGAGAAGCACACCGTCTCCCGTCTGTTCGGCTCCCCTCCGGGTTACGTCGGATACGAAGAGGGCGGCCAGCTGACCGAGAAGGTGCGGCGCAAGCCGTTCTCGGTGGTGCTGTTCGACGAGATCGAGAAGGCGCACCCCGACATCTTCAACTCGCTGTTGCAGATCCTGGAAGACGGTCGCCTGACCGACGCCCAGGGCCGGGTGGTCGACTTCAAGAACACCGTCATCATCATGACGACGAACCTCGGCACCCGTGACATCTCCAAGGGCCAGGGGGTCGGGTTCGCCAAGAACAACGACGCCGAGTCCAACTACGACCGGATGAAGTCCAAGGTCCAGGAGGAGCTCAAGCAGAACTTCCGGCCCGAGTTCCTCAACCGTGTCGACGACATCGTGGTCTTCCACCAGCTGACGCCCAAGGAGATCATCAAGATCGTGGACCTGATGCTGGCCCTGGTGGGGCTCCGGCTGAAGGACCGCGACATGGGGATGGAGCTCACGCAGGAGGCCAAGCAGCTGCTGGCCGACCGTGGCTACGACCCGGTGATGGGCGCTCGTCCGCTGCGTCGCACGATCCAGCGCGAGCTGGAGGACAACCTGTCCGAGAAGATCCTGTACGGCGAGCTCCGTCCCGGCCAGATCGTCAAGATCGCGGTCGAGGGCGAGGGCGAGAACGCGAAGTTCACCTTCACCGGTGAGTCCGCGCCGGTCGCCCAGGTTCCCGACTCGGCCGCCGCCATCGCGGAGCCGATCCAGAACTAGGCAGACATGGCCTGACAGGTAAAGGCAGACCCCGCCGTAGGGAGATCTACGGCGGGGTCTGCTTATTTGTTACCAAAGGAGGTATCTCGCCACCATAGGTAGTACTACACTCTGTAGAGCGAGTTCGGTCACGTCTCACCAAGTGCGCCCCAAGTGCGCTCATCACGTGAGGCCGGCGGCGAAGTCAGCCCAGCGACGTACCAGAAGATCAGCTCCTGGAGTGATGTGGAGATCGGTGCCCGCAGGGGACGCTTCGACGAGCCGGGTCGAGTTCCCGGCAGGGAGGATTCCGGTTCACGCCGTCGACGGTGTCGGCGCGGGGCGATCGGGAGCCGCTTACACGGAGTATGCCTTGGAGGCACTGGATGCGTTTGTGGCACAAGGACGGGACGCTCGTTCACCTGTCCTACAACGCGGGCGTCCACCCCGCCGAGGATCTGGAGAACCTGATCGCGCATCTGACGCGATACGCCGTACCGGTGCGCAAGCGCCTGGGTGTGGAGCGGATGGGCGTCGGACTCTGGCTCTCTCCGAGCGTGGCCGACCATCTCACGGCCGACCGGATCGAGCTGGTGCGCCTGCGCCGCTCCCTGGAGGAGCGCGGCCTGGAGGTCGTCAGCCTCAACGGCACCGGCGGTCGCAACCAGGGCGTTCCCGGCCCCGACTGGGCCAAGCCCGAGCGTTACCGCTACACGATGGCGCTGGCCAGGATCCTGGCCTTCCTGCTTCCTGAGGACGTCCGTTTCGGAAGCATCTCCACCATCCCCATCGGCTGGCGCCGTGACTGGCCGGCCGACCTGCACACGATCGCCTCGCGCCGCCTGGAGCGCCTCGCCCGCGAGCTGCGCGGTCTCCACAGCGTCACCGGCAAGACGATCAGGGTCGGCTTCGAGCCGTGGCCCGGTTGCGTGCTGGAGACCACCGAGCAGGCCCTGGACCGGGTCGGCGGCATCGACTCCGAGCACCTCGGGGTCTGCCTGGACGCCTGCCACCTCGCAGGCGGCGCTGAGGAGGCCGGAGCCGCCCTGCGGGGCCTGGCGGCCGTCGGAGCACCGGTGGTCAAGCTCGGCCACGTCCACAACCACATGGCGGCCGTCTGCGGGGAGCTCCCGAGCACCCGCTCGGTCATGGAGGACACCCTCACCGCGATGCTCTCCGGAGCGGTGAACGGCACCGCCCACATCGAGGTCGAGGCCCATGACCTGACCGTGCCCCTGCGGGCCAAGGGCCCCGGCGCGCTGGTCAACGCGATCGCCGAGGAACTCGACTGGGCCCGCTTCAACCTCACTTCCCTCGGACTGCGCCTCGCCGCCTGACGTTCCCTCCCCGGCGGGCCGTCACGCGGTCAACCGGGAAGGCTGTAGGTGCCGTCGTCGAACACCTCGGCCAGACCGTCCGCGATGAGACCGTCGAGGGCGCGCTCGCGCTGGGGGGCGTCGTCCCAGACCACGTCGAGAGCGTCCTTGGGGACGGGGCCGTGCGCCTGGCGAAGGACGGCGAGCAGCCGGCCCCGGCACTGGCGGTCGGTGCCGGCGTAGGTCTGGCCCTTGCGGGCGGGCCCGTCGTAGGCGGGCTTGCCGGCCAGGCGCCAGGCGCACAGATCGCTGATCGGGCAGTCCGCGCAGCGGGCGGCGCGGGCCGTACAGACCAGGGCGCCCAGTTCCATGACGGCGACCGCCCAGACGGGGGCGTGGTCGGCGTCGGGGAGCAGTGACGCGGCGAGCCCGCGCTCGGCGGGCGTGGTGGCCTTCGGTGGGTACTCCTCGCCGCCCACGGCTCGGGCCAGGACTCGCCGCACGTTGGTGTCGAGGACGGCGTGGCGGCCCCCGAAGGCGAAACTGGCCACCGCGGCCGCGGTGTATTCGCCGACGCCGGGCAGGGCCAGCAGGGCGGCGTGGTCGGAGGGGACCTCGCCGCCGTGATGCTCGGTGATCGCACGGGCGCATGCGTGCAGGTTGAGGGCCCGGCGGGGGTAGCCGAGGCGGCCCCAGTGCCGTACGGCCTCACCGGGAGCCTCCGCGGCGAGAGCGGCCGGGGTCGGCCAGCGCTCCATCCACTCGGTCCAGACGGGCAGCACCCTGACCACCGGCGTCTGCTGCAACATGATCTCGCTGACCAGGATCGACCACGGTGAGGCGCCGGGCGCCCGCCAGGGCAGGTCGCGGGCGTTCGCGGCGTACCAGTCAAGAACGGGCTTCAGCAGGCGGTTCGACTCGGGCACCTTCCGACGATAGTGCCGGAGCGGGCCTGCTCGGCCCGTCTTCGCCTGCCCTCGGCGGAGCCGGAGAGGGTCTGCCCGGCCCGTCTTCATGCGCCGTGGGCAGGGCCGGAGCGGGTCCGCTTGACCCGCTTTCGCCCCTCTTCGACCGCTGAAACGGATGAGTGGCGGCGGCGGGTCGTTTCCCATGGCGCGAAAGGACTCTCCATACTGTGTGTATGGATCCGGACACGTTCCGCAACGATATAGGCGTTGACGTCTACTGGCGGCGCCGGATGGCCGCGCTCGTCGGGGTGCTCGTGGTGGTCGCGGTCGTGGCGTGGGCCTGTTCCTCGACGGCCGGGCCCGAGAACGCGTCGGAGGAGAGCGCCTCGATCAGCCGGTCGGCCACGCCGGATCCGTTGCCGGGTGTTCTCACCGTGACGGTCACTCCCTCCCCCAGCCCGACGCCGCATCCGGCGAAGTCCGGAGGCACCCAGGAGGCTTCCCGTCCGAAGCGGCCGGGAGACGTCTGTGACTCTCCCGACCTCGTGCTGAACATGGCGGACCGGGGAGAGGTCTACGCGCCGGGCAGTCAGCCCCGGTTCATTCTCACGCTGGTGAACATCGGCGACGCCATGTGCACGGTCGACGTCGGGCCGCGCGGGGTGGAGGTCCGCATCACCTCCGGCAGCGACCGCGTCTGGTCCTCCGCCGACTGCGTCGGCGGTGCGGTCGACAACATCCACAAACTTGAGCGCGGCATCCCGTACGTCAGGGAGGTCGAGTGGGACCGTCGCCGGTCCGGCACCGACTGCAAGGCGGAGCAGGCCGTCGCCCGCCCCGGCACCTACGTGGCCGTGGCCCGCGCTCCCGGACTCAGGAGTCACAAGACCGTCTTCCATCTCCGCTAGCCGGGCCGTCGTTCCCCTTCCCGCCCGGCCGGTGATTCCGCACGCGACGTCGACCGCCTCTTTCCGCGACCGGAGTCGACCGGCTCTTTCCGCGGCCGGAGCGGCCTCCGGCCGGCGAACCGGCCCGATCGAGGCGCGAAGGACGTCTCCCGAGCTCGGAAGGCACCCGGGTGGCCGCGGCCACCGGACCGGAAGGCGCCCGCTAGACGTAGCGCTCCAGGATGGACGACTCGGCCAGCCTGGACAGACCCTCGCGGATGTGGCGGGCCCTGGCCTCGCCGACCCCGCCCACCTCCTGGAGGTCGCCGATGCTGGCGGCCAGGAGTTTCTGCAAACTGGCGAACTGGTCGACCAGCCGGTCGACCACCGTGCCGGGGAGGCGGGGAACCTTGGCCAGCAGGCGATAGCCCCTGGGACTCACCGCGCCTTCCAGGGCGTCGTTGCCCGAGTAGCCCAGAACCTGGGCCACGGTGGGGAGATCGAGCAGATCGTCGGCGGACAACTGATCGAGGTCGTGCAGGGCCTCGGCGAACTTGCGCGGCCGGCGGCCCGCCGTGGGCAGGTAGTCGCGCACGATGAGCTCGCGGTCGCTTTCCGTGCCGGCCACCAGCTCGTTCAGCTGCAGGGAGAGCAGCCGGCCGTCGGTGCCGAGCTCGATCACGTAGCCGGCGATCTCGTCGGAGATGCGCCTGACCATCTCCAGGCGCTGGGCGACCACCGCGACGTCGCGGACCGTCACCAGATCCTCGATCTCCAGCGCCGACAGCGTGCCGGAGACCTCGTCCAGCCGCAGCTTGTAGCGCTCCAACGTGGCCAGGGCCTGGTTGGCCTTGGAGAGGATCACCGCGGACTCCTCCAGCACGTAGCGGATGCCGTCCAGATAGAGGGCGATGATCCGCATGGACTTGCTGAGGGAGATGACGGGGAAGGCCGTCTGCACCGCCACACGCTGGGCGGTGCGGTGCCGGGTTCCGGACTCGTCGGTGGGGATCGACGGGTCGGGCATCAGGTGCACGGCCGCGCGCACGATTTTGAGATCGCCCGCGTTGAGGACGATGGCGCCGTCCATCTTGGCCAGCTCGCGCAGTCGCGTCGCGGAGAACTCGACGTCCAGCTCGAACCCGCCGCTGCAGATCTCCTCGACCGTGCCGTCGTAACCCAGAACGATCAGGCCGCCCGTGTGCCCGCGAAGGATGCGTTCCAGGCCGTCGCGCAACGCGGTGCCCGGGGCGACCGCGGCCAGAATGCCTCTTCGGCGTTCGTCAAGACCTCTATAGATTGCTGCCACATGACCCCCGTGGTCCGCGTATCACGCTCAGCCTACCGGCGAAGGTTCCGTGAGACCGGAATCATCACCAGATCACACCCAATACGGTGACCGAGGCTTCCGGCCGGAGCTTCCGTCATCACCTGACCGGCCGGTGAACTCCTCGCGCGGGCGGTGCGAGGAGACGGGCCGCGTCGAACGACGATCGCCTCGTGAAACGGCGGGCGAGGTCCTTCGTGGGCAGGTCACGTGACGTGGGTGAGCGCGTCCCAGACGTTCTGCGCCTCGACGACGTCGAAGCCGGGCGCGAAGTTCGCGGCGCGCCCACCGACCGGAACCAGGGAGTTCTGGCCGTTGCGCTTGCTGCCCGTGTCGAGGGAGCCCGTGGGGACCAGCGCACGGGTGAAGCCCAGTCGCGCCGCCTCCGACAGGCGGCGCCGTACGTCACGCACCGGGCGCAGCTCTCCTGCCAGGCCCACCTCGCCCAGCACGACCAGCCCGGACGGCAGCGCCTTGTCTCCGGCGGCGCTGGCCACCGCGAGCATCACCGACAGGTCGATCGCGGGATCGCTGAGCTTGATGCCGCCCACGGTCGCGGTGAACACGTCGCAGCCGCCGAGTTTGGCGTTGAGCCGCCGCTCCAGGACGGCCAGCACCATCGTCACCCGGTAGGTGTCGAGCCCGGAGGAGGAACGGCGGGGCTGCTGGGCCTCGGTGCGGGCGACCAGGGCCTGAACCTCGGCCGGCAGCGGCCGGGTGCCCTCCAGGGTGACCGTGACGCACGTGCCGGGGACGGGCTCGGCACGGTGGGAGACGAACAGCCCGCTGGCGTCGGCGATGCCCTCGATGCCCCCCTCGTGCAGGTCGAAGCAGCCGACCTCGTCGACCGGGCCGTAGCGGTTTTTGATCGCACGGACCATGCGGAGCCGGGAGTGCCGGTCGCCCTCGAAGTGGAGCACGACGTCGACCAGGTGTTCCAGCGTGCGAGGACCGGCGATCGAGCCCTCCTTGGTGACGTGGCCGACCAGCACGGTGGACATGCCGCGCTCCTTGGCCAGCCGCACCAGGTTGCCGGCGACCTCCCTGACCTGTGTGACCCCGCCGGGCACGCCGGTCGCGAGAGCGGAGCCGATGGTCTGCACCGAGTCGACGATGAGCAGGTCGGGCTGGACCTTCTCGACGTGCGTCACCAGCGCGCTCAGGTCGGTCTCGGCCGCCAGGTAGAGCCGGTCCTGGATCGCGCCGATCCGGTCGGCCCTGACCCGCACCTGGGCGGCCGACTCCTCACCGGTGATGTAGAGGACGGTCTGCTGCCGGGCGGTCTTGGCCGCGGCCTCCAGCAGGAGCGTCGACTTGCCGATGCCGGGCTCACCGGCCAGCAGGACGACCGCGCCGGGCACCAGGCCGCCGCCGAGGGCCCGGTCGAGCTCGGGGACCCCGGTGCTGCGCGCGTGCGCGACCTCGGCCTTGACCTGCCCGATCGGGACAGCCGGAGCCGACACCGCCCCGGCCGTGGCCACGTGCACGCCTCCGCGGGCGTTCTCCTCGGCGACAGTGCCCCAGGCCTGGCACTCGCCACAGCGGCCGACCCACTTGGCGGTCTGCCATCCGCATTCGGCACAGCGGTAACCGACCTTCTTCACCATGGCCGAACGGTACCGGCAGGGACCGACAACTTTCACCCGGTACGGCATGCCGTACCCGGTGAAAGTCGCGAAGATCTCACCCGGCCCGGGTGCGGGCGGGTTCGGCGGCCAGGCTCGACCTTCCCCGCGGGAGGGGCGATACGCCGAGCATGGGCCGGTGGTTCGACGTTTCCGTGGGCGGGGGCGATCCGGGAGCGGTCGCGACTAGATGTGGCCTTCGATGTCGGCGAGGAGCAGGCGCTTGGGCTTGGCGCCCATGATCTGCTTGACCACTTCGCCACCCTTGTAGAGGTTGAGCGTCGGCAGGCCGAGGACGCCGTACCTGGCGGTGATCTCGGGATAGTCGTCGGCGTTGAGCTTGGCGATCGTGACGCGGTCGCCGTACTCGGCCTCGATCTCCTCCAGGACCGGCGCGATCATCTTGCAGGGCCCGCACCAGTCGGCCCAGAAGTCGACCAGAACGGGCTTGTCGCTCTCCAGCACCTGCTCGGCGAAGTTCTCGGCGTTCAACGTGATCATGATTCTCCCACTTTCCTCAATACGCATCCGGGACAGGCCGTGGTCAGCTGCGCGGCCACCTCCGCCCGCCGGGCGAGCAGCATGCGGATCTCGTCGTCGATCTCGGTCAGCTTGCGCTGGTAGACGGCCACCGACTCGGGGCAGGATCCTCCGGACTCGTGCCCGGCCCGCAGGCAGGCCACGAACGGCCGGGCGTCCTCCAGGGTGAACCCGACGCCGAGCAGCGACCGGATCTCGGTGACGAGTTTGAGGTCGGCCTCGCTGTACTCCCGGTACCCGTTGGCCGTCCGCCGCGCCGTGATCATTCCCTGCTGCTCGTAGTAGCGCAGCGCACGGGTGCTGACCCCGGCCCGTCGTGCGAACTCCCCGATCCGCATTCGGCCCTCCCTTCGTCCCCACGGTAAACGTTGACGCCAATGTCAACGTCAAGCGCCTGCCGGGATCCGGTTGTTCCCCCTCGCCGGGCCCTCGCCGGGCCCGGCGAGGTCGTGTCCCCGCCGTGCTCGCCCCCGCGTTCGCCGTCGTGGGCCAAGCGGTCAGAACGACTTCCAGCGCAGGATGTTGGGGTAGGCGAGTTCCAGGCCGGGGGTCTCCGCGATGGCGAGTTCCGCGATCGCCGAGGTGAACTCGATGCGGAGCACCGCCTCCAGGTCGGCGCGGCGGTCGAAGGACATGCGCAGGTCGAGGCGCTGGGCGTGCCAGCCGTGACGGCTCCAGAAGTTCTCGACGGATCTGGCGGAGTAGGCGGGGATGGACTGGCTGAACCAGCGGCCGAAGGCGCCGCGGGTGGAGTCGAGGTCGATCACGAAGGCCGCGCCGCCTCGCCGTACCACCCGGGAGAGCTCGGCCAGTCCCGGTTCGCAACCGGGGCCGAAGAAGTAGGCCCAGCGGGCGACGGCAACGTCCACCGAGGCGTTGGGGAGCGGGAGCGCCTGGGCGGTGGCCTCGTGGATCTCGACGTTGGACAGGGACCGGCAGCGCCGCCTGGCCAGGCTGACGAGGTTCGTGTGCGGCTCGACGCCGATCACGCGGGCGGCCGTGGCGGACAGGGACGGCAGGTGGTAGCCGGTACCGCAACCGATGTCGAGCACGGTCGCCCCGTTCCACGGCCGGATGGCCGCCATCGCGGCCTCGACCCGGCCCTCGGGGTCCACCGCGCGGTTCTCCAGCTCGTAGATCTGGGGCGTGTTCCAGATGTTGGGGCTGGGGATGGCGCCCTTCATCGGGTTTCCTCGACGGAGACACCGGGGCGTCCCGGCCGGGTTCGTCCCGAGGGCGGTCGTCGGCGGGTCGGGGAGGCCGGCCCATAAGGGCTGGAACTCTTCCGCTCCGACCGGGGGGAGGATGTCAGGGACCGCAGCATACCATCACCATAGCCACGCGTGACCAGGTGTATGCCGTCACCGTGAGGGTGTGATCTCCGTTGCATCAGTGAGGCTGCACGCCACTCTTCTTCGGACGCGCTTAGGCTGGCAAACGTGAGTGAGCGAAGCGAGCGAGCCGACGGGCATGGCGGCGTTCGCGAACGCGGGCTCCGAGCCGTCGGGCGAGGGGGCCGTGTGAGTGGGCGAGGCGAGCGAGCCGGTGGGCATGGCGGCGTTCGCGCGCACGTACTCCGAGCCGGAGACAAGGAAGCAGTATGAGCGTCATCCGAGTACCTGGGGCGAAGATCGCGCTGTCCACCGCGTCGGTGTACCCCGAACGCACCCCGGACGCCTTCGAGCTGGCCGCGCGGCTGGGATACGACGGCGTCGAGATCATGGTGGGCGCCGATCCCGTGAGCCAGGACGTGGATGTTCTGGAGCGGTTGTCCGACCACTACCAGCTGCCGATCCTGGCCATCCACGCGCCGTGCCTGCTGGTCACCCAGCGGGTCTGGGGCAGGGATCCCTGGGCCAAGCTCCAACGGGCGCAGAAGGCCGCCGAGCGGGTCGGCGCCAAGACGGTCGTGGTGCATCCGCCGTTCCGCTGGCAGCGCGACTACGCGCGTGATTTCGAGGTCGGCCTGGCCAGGATGCGGGACGAGACGGACGTGATCTTCGCGGTGGAGAACATGTTCCCGTTGAAGGCCCGGGGCAACGAGGTCGTCCCGTACTCACCCGACTGGAATCCGGTCGACCACGATTTCCCGCACGTCACGCTGGATCTCTCCCACACGGCGGTGTCCGGTTCCGACGCCCTGGAGATGTTCACCAAGCTCGGTGACCGGCTCGCCCACCTGCACCTGGCCGACGGCGTCGGGGTGCAGAACAAGGACGAGCACCTGGTTCCCGGCCGGGGCAGCCAGCCCTGCGCCCCGATCCTGGAGCGTATGGCGGGCAACGGGTTCGGCGGGCTGGTCGTGCTGGAGATCAACACGCGCAAGGCCGCGAGCCGTACGGAGCGGATCGACGACCTCACCGAGGCGCTGGCCTTCGCACGCCTGCACCTCGCCGCGTCGTCCAACGCGTGAGATCCTCCATCGCGGGGAGAACGGCATGCGTGTGAGGAGTCCGTCCGCGCGCGGGTGATCGAACCATCCGTACGGTGGAACGTGTCAGCCGAACCATCCGTATGTTGGCAGCGCGCCGGCGCGTGAGCCGACCGTCCGTAAGCGAGCAGGACATCAGCGAGCACGACATGAGCGAACCTCCGACCGGATCTCCCGCGAGCGAGCCCTCCCCGGGCGAGCCGGCGACGGCGGTCAGAAGACGTCCGGGACGCAGACCGGGGACGGCCGACACGCGGGGGCAGATTCTCGCGGCGGCGCGCGAGACCTTCTCGGAGAAGGGGTTCGACAAGGCGACCATCCGGGGCATCGCCCGCCGGGCGGGGGTGGACCCGGCGCTGGTCCACCACTATTTCGCCGGCAAGGAGGGCGTGTTCGTCGCCGCCATGGAGCTGCCGATCACCCCCGACAACGTCATCCCGGCGATTCTCGCGGGGCCGCGAGAGGAGATCGGTGAGCGGCTGGCCCGGTTCATCCTGACGATGACCTCGGACGCCGAGGCCCGCCAGCCCGTACTGGCGCTGCTCCGCACCGCGATGACCAACGATCAGATGGTCGTCATGATCCGGGAGTTCATGACGCAGGCGTTGCTGAACCGGGTCGCGGAGATCCTCCAGATCCCGCCGATCCGGATGGAGGTGGCCTTCGCCCAGATGTTCGGCGTGATCCTGATGCGGTACGTCGTCAAGCTCGAACCCCTGGCCTCGGTCGAGATCGAGGAGCTGGTCGAGCTGCTCGCACCCACGATCCAGCGCTATCTCGATCCACCTGACTGATCTCCGCCCCGGTCTTCCGTCCGGAGCACGGGTCCTTCGGCCAGGCGTCTCCCCGATTTCTCGGGGCTTCGGGCGATCCATGATGCATGCAGCGGTATACAGAGCATTGTTCTGGGTACCGGATTGACCGTATGGTGACTACGTCACGACGGTCCCGTCCCGGGGAGAAAGTTACTCACGGGTAGGATCTGTGGTGACCCGTCGTCGCCGTGGATGATCGGCGGCCGTACGCTGGCAGCCAACGCCGTCTTGGGAGGATCTGTGCTCTGGGTAGCGATCATCGGGCTGATCATGACAGCCGTCGCGGTCACGCTTGCCGCGCGCCGTGTGCTGTTCCTCTACAAGCTCGCGACCATCGGGCCGGCCGCGCCCGAGCGGATCGAATACGCCAGGAACAACGTCGGCGAGGAGATCAAGGCCCAGCTGGTCGAGGTCCTGGGGCAGAGGAAACTGCTGAAGTGGACGGCCTCCGGCGTCGCGCACGCCTTCGTGATGTGGGCGTTCCTCATCCTGGCGACCGTCTACCTTGAGGCGTACGGCTCCCTGATCCAGGGCGCGATCACCGGCACTCCCGACTTCCACATCCCGCTCATCGGGACCTGGGCCGTTCTGGGCTTCCTGCAGGACTTCATCGCCGTCGCGGCCTTCTTCGGCCTGGTCGCCTTCGCGGTCATCAGGATCAAGAACTCGCCGAAGAAGCTGGGACGCAGGTCCCGCTTCTCGGGATCGCACCTCGGCGGCGCCTGGCTCGTCCTCTTCATGATCTTCAACGTGATCTGGACGATGCTCCTCTTCCGCGGTGCGGCGATCAACACCGGCAACCTCCCCTACGCCTCCGGGGCGTTCGCCTCCGAGGCCGCGGCCGCGGTGCTGCGACCGCTGGGCGACTCGGCCAACGAGGTGATCGAGCACGTCGGGCTGCTCCTGCACATCGGCGTCATGCTGGTGTTCCTCGTCATCGTGGTGAACTCCAAGCACCTGCACATCTTCACCGCGCCGCTGAACGTGATGTTCTCCCGCCGTCCCGACGGCATGGGCGCGGCGCAGCCGCTGCGGATCGACGGCAAGGTCGTCGACTTCGAGGACGAGAACCTCGACGGCGACAGGCTCGGCCGGGGCAAGATCGAGGACACCACCTGGAAGGGGTTCCTCGACTTCTACACCTGTACCGAGTGCGGGCGCTGCCAGGACCAGTGCCCGGCCTGGAACACCGACAAGCCGCTGTCACCGAAGATGCTCATCCTCGAACAGCGCGACCACGCCTTCAAGGTCGCGCCGTACCTGATGGCCACCGAGGAGCAGCGCGCCGACCTGCACGAGGACGTCCTCTCCCTGCTGAACAAGCCCCTGGTCGGCGAGGACGGCGTCATCCACCCGGACGTGCTCTGGTCCTGCACCAACTGCGGCGCCTGCGTCGAGCAGTGCCCGGTGGACATCGAGCACATCGACCACATCCTCGACATGCGCCGCTACCAGGCGATGGTGGAGTCGAACTTCCCGTCCGAGGCCGGCGTCATGGTCAAGAACCTGGAGAACAAGGGCAACCCGTGGGGGATGTCCGAGATGAAGCGGGCCGACTGGATCGAGGAGCTCGCGAGCCGCGACGACGATCCGATCGAGATCCAGCTCATCGACGAGAAGATGCCCGAGGACACCGAATACCTGTTCTGGGTCGGCTGCGCGGGAGCCCTGGAGGACCGGGCCAAGAAGACCACCAAGGCGGTCGCGGAGTTGCTGCACATCGCGGGCGTCAAGTTCGCGGTGCTCGGCCCGATGGAGGCCTGCACCGGTGACCCGGCCCGCCGCCTGGGCATGGAGTACCTCTTCGACATGCTGGCCAAGCAGAACATCGAGACGCTGAACGAGGCCGGGGTCAAGAAGATCGTCGCGACCTGCCCGCACTGCTTCAACACCCTCGCCAACGAATACCCGCAACTCGGCGGCACCTACGAGGTGGTCCACCACACCCAGCTGCTGGCGAAGCTGGTGGACGAGGGCAAGCTGATCCCGGTCACCCCGATCGAAGAGAAGATCACCTACCACGACCCGTGCTTCCTCGGCCGCCACAACAAGGTGTACTCCCAGCCGCGGGACATCATGGCCAAGGTCCCCGGAGTGCAGACCCAGGAGATGCACCGCCACAAGGATCGCGGCTTCTGCTGCGGCGCGGGCGGCGCGCGGATGTGGATGGAGGAGCGGCTCGGAAAGCGCATCAACACCGAGCGTGTGGACGAGGCGCTGACCACCGACCCGGACACCATCTCCACCGCGTGCCCGTTCTGCCTGGTCATGCTGGGTGACTCGATCAACGAGAAGAAGAGTTCGGGCGAGGCCAAGGAGACCCTGGAGGTCGTGGACGTCTCCCAGCTTCTGATCAAATCCATCAAGGGGCAGCCGGTCGGAGCGTCCTGAGCACCGGTTCGATGACGGTCGGGTTACGGCTCGCGCCTCGCGGCCGTACCTGACATTCGGTCAAGTTTATGGGAAAAGGACGTTTGGTTCGAAAACCTTTCTCCACATAACGGGAAAATCACGGTAGCCTCAACGTCGCGTAGCTCATTCGACGGGGAGGGGGCGTGGTAGTGCGCGTTGTCGTCATTGATGCCGAGGTAACTCTGGCCGACGTTCTGTCTCTTCGGTTGTCCGTTGACGAACCGCTCGCCGACGGCACGGAGCTGATCCTGCGCCACCGGGCCACCGCCGTCGAACGCCGGGTGGTGCTGGGCGCTCCGGGTGCCGGAGCGCGCGACGCCACGCTCGCGGTCTCGCTCGCGCCCCTGGAACTCGACCCCGGACGCTGGGACACCTACCTCGCGCAGGACGGCACACGCACGCGGCTGCTCAGCGTGGACCCCGGATTCTCCCTCGACCACCTCGACGCCTACGCCCTGAGCCGCCGCACGCTGGCCTATCGCGCCTACCGGACCCGCAACGGCTTCCTGGCCTTGAAGATCGACGATGCCCGGCCGGCCGCCGAGGTCCGTTCCGTGTGGTTCAGGGAGGGCCGTTTCGAGGTCACCGGGCTGCTGGCCTTCACCGGTTTCGACGACGACGAGTCCCGGCACGAGGCGCGGTTCGCGCTGCGCCACAGCTGGTCCGACGCCGAACTGAGCGCGGTGGCGACGGTCCAGGGGGTGCGCTTCCACGCCGCGCTCTCCCTGTGCGACGTGCTCGACGCGGCCCCCGAGCAGCCCGGGACCTGGGAGCCGTCCCTGCGGGTGGACGGCCTGGACACGCCGCTCCGCCTGGGCTCCCGGCTGGACGACGTGGACGGCAAGCGCCGCCGCCTGCACTACCCGGCCACGCAGATCGACGGAGTGCCGATCCGCCCCTGCTACACCGCGGACGACGAGCTCAGGATCGAAGTGGGAGGGTGAAGATCTGCCTGCTCATCCCCTCCGTCTCTGGAATGCGCGGTGACGTCCGTTCCGTGGTCAACCTCGCGGGGGAACTCGCGGAACGCCACGACGTCGAGATCCTCAGCGTTCGGCGTCACAGGGAGAAGCCCTTCTTCCCCGTGGCGCCCGGGGTGGAACTGTCCTGGGTGGTCGACGCGTATTCCGGTGCGCGCCGCCTGCTCCCGCGGGGCCAGATGAGCACCGAGGTCGCCCTGTGGCGGCGGCTGCGCGCGATCAAGGCCGACGTGCTGATCAGCACCCGGCCGGGGCTCAGCGTCCAGGTGGCCAGGCACGCGCCGCGCGACATGGTGCGCATCGCGCGTGAGTGGGGTCGACCGCCGGTGCCGGGACCGATCAAGAAGTTCTATCCGCGTCTGGACGCGGTCGTCACCGCCACCGAGACGAGCCGCAAGGAGTGGGAACTCCTGCTGGGCGAGGGCGTCGGGGTCCAGCTGATCCCGGACGCGCTGCCCGCCGGGCCCTGGCCGCGCTCGCGGATGGACAACCGCATCGTCGCGGCGGGCGGGCGCTGGGTGCCGCTGAAGGCCCACGACCGGCTGATCCGCGCGTTCGCCGTCATCGCCGACAGGTGCCCCGACTGGCGGCTGCGCCTGTACGGCGGAGGCCCGGAGGAAAAGCATCTGCGGGCCCTGGTCCAGGACCTGAACCTGCACAACCACGTCTACTTCATGGGGACGACCTCCGACCTGACCGGCGAGTTCGCCAAAGCGTCGATCGTGGCGACGACCTCCAGGGCGGAGGTGCTCGGGATGACCGTGATCGAGGCGATGGCCAGCGGGGTTCCCGTGATCGGGTTCGACAGCCCGAGAGGGCCGGGCGAGTTCGTGGCCGACGGCCGCAGCGGGGTTCTGGTCCCCGAGGGCGAGGGTGAGATCGAGGCCTACGCCTCCGCGCTGCTCGAACTCATCGACGACGAACGCCGGCGCCGGGAGCTCGCGGTGGGGGCGCTGAGGGCCGCGGCCGCCTACGAGGCGTCCTCGGTGGCCGACCGGTGGGAGAAACTGATCGCGGCCACTTCTCACCGTGTCTGACACAGGTACCGTTGGGACATGCATGGGTACAGCGGGGACAAGCAGGCTTATCTGACCCGGCTACGGCGGATCGAGGGACAGATCAGGGGCCTGCAGCGGATGGTCGAAGAGGATGCCTACTGCATCGATGTGCTGACACAGGTGTCGGCTGCCACGCGGGCGCTCCAGGCGGTGGCGCTCGGCCTGCTGGAAGACCATATCGGCCACTGCGTGGCCGATGCCATCAACACCGGTGGCCCCGAGGCGGAGGAGAAGGTCAAGGAGGCGTCGGCGGCGATCGCCCGCCTCGTCCGGTCGTGACTAGTCACCGGACTATCTTTTCCGATCACGTCCCGGACTCCCCTGAGGAGTCCGGGACCAGATCGTCGAAACGGTTCTCTCAACGGCCTCAGCAGATCGCCGAAGCACTCAATCCGAGCGCGTTGTCGAGCTCCACCAAGGTGAGCGGCCGTTCGCTGATGGCGACGGCGGTAAGCACCTCGGCATAGAGCGCGATCTCGTCCAACGCGACACGGTCGTGGACTCTAGAGTCCAGGTCGTCGTGCCCCACCGCGTCGTCCTTCCTTCCGCAGCCCACACCCACTTCGAGGTTACGGCGGGCGGTCTTTCGTGCCCATGGCCCATCGGGACCATTCCTCGCGCCGCCACCGCGCCCTCAAAAGGATCATTTCCCGATTTCGAGATCACAATTCAGGCAATTGTCCGATACCCGAAGGGCCAGAAGGATATGGGGGCGGTAAGGATAAAATGACTATATTTGTGGTTTAACCATGCTGGCGCTTGTCAGAAGTGGCGCGGGTAGGTTCCCGATCCCCCTGGGGCGGGGTCGTCCCGCTCATGCGTCAGGCGGTGCACGAGCGCGGAAGCCGTGGCGAACCCGCGGTCAGGCACCGCGGTCCCGGTGAGGCGGCACCACGCGAGCCCCGTGGCGTAGGCGGCGCCCAGCAGGGCCGCGGCGCCTGCCCGGTCGGGCGGATGGAGCGCCGAGGGCAGCGCGCCCGAGCGAGGCCAGCACCCTCGCAGCGGGTGCGACGGGTCGGTGAGCACCACGTGGAGGATGTGGCGCAACTCCGAGTCCAGCCACGAATAGATCCTGTCGGCCGCCCCGGGCGCGAACGCCGCCAGATCCGCGGCGAGCAGCGAGGCGGCCACCGCCCGGGGGTCGGCACCCTTGGGCGCGAGGAACGCCAACGCCTGGACCAGGTCGTACATCGCGTGCTGGAAGTACTCGCCCGGCGAGGAGTCGGGCAGCGTCACGTGGGGTGGGCGGCGTGAGAGCCACGCCTGCCGTACGGCGTCGTCGCCGTGGTGGGCGACGGAGTGGTCCTGGGCGATCCGGCGGAGCAACGGGTCGAGCATGGTCAGCAGGGCGTCCGCCCGGTGGCGGAACCTGGGGTCGTCCCTCACCGCGCCGGCGGTGTCGGCCATCAGCGCGGCCAGCCGGAGGGCGGCCTCGGGGTGCCCCGCCCTGACCCGCTCGCCGTACAGCGCGGCCAGGTCGTCCAGCGAGGCGGCCGGCAGCCAGCGGACCCACTCGTCGCCGGGCAGCGGGCGGGCCAGGAACTCGCCGAACATCGACAGCAGCACCTCGTTGCCGTCGAAGGCGGGGGCGTAGGCGCACCACATGAGGGTGCCCCAGATGGCGGCGACCGGGCTGGCCACCTCCTTGGCGAAGATCTCGGTGAACGACCCGGTGAGCGGGAAGTCCTCCGGGCGCCTGCCGCGCTGGGCGATGACCAGGTCGCGGACCCGCTCGGTGATCTCGTAGGGCACGTCGGGGCCGACGAAGCCCTGAACGGACCCCCGGTCGGTGGTGAAGTCGGGACCGGTGGGAACCAGGTGGGGCAGGATCACCGAGGTGACCTGGACGACCCGTACGGCGGCGCGGAATCCCCGGTCGGCGGGCGGGGCGGTCAGGTGCCAGCGGCCGTCGGCCGGGTCCTGGCGGTACCACCGGGCGTGCGCGCCGAACAGCCAGCGCCCGCCGTCGGGGGCGGACAGAGTGCGCAGCGCGATGGCCTGGGCGCGCGCGGGCGCCGGGAGCGCCGCCCACCTGGGATCGGCGACCATGGTGCGCACATCGCTCTCGATGGCGTCGAAACCGTCCCACTGCCACACGGCGGTCATGTTACCGACGGCTCACCGGATCGTCAGCGATCCCTGTCCCGCGGGCGTCCCAAAAGGCCGAATCAGCACATCATCGACATGCCGGTCGGGGTTCCCGCCCCGGGGACCGGGTCTCCTCGTCGGAAGGGCGGGCGCGAGGCCCGGGGCGGGACGAGTCCCTCACGCTTGAGGGACGCCGGTCGTGGTTCTCATGCCGGGGGGACGGTGGTCGCGGCCCGGTGTCGCGCGGCCTTGGCCATGTAGGTGGCGGAGGTCCGGGCGAAGGAGGCGCGGTCGTCGTCGGTGAGCTCACGGACGATCCTTCCGGGGACGCCCGCGACGAGCACCCCGGCCGGGATCTTCTTGCCCGGGCCCACCAGGGCGCCGGCCGCGACCAGCGAACCCGCGCCGATCCTGGCGCCGTTGAGCACGATCGCCCCGATGCCGACGAGCGCGCCGGCCTCCACGTGGGCGCCGTGCACCACGGCCCTGTGTCCCAGGCTCACCCTTTGTTCGAGCAGGACGGGCTCTCCGGGGTCGGTGTGCAGGCAGCACAGGTCCTGGACGTTGCACTCCTCCGCGATCTCGATGGCCTCGTTGTCGCCGCGGACGACCGCTCCGTACCAGACGCTGGCGGCACGGCCCAGCCGTACCCGGCCGACGATCGTCGCGCCCGGGGCGACGTAGGCGTCCGGATGGATCTGTGGGATCGCGTCGCCGTCGAGGGCGGCGATGTACGGCTCGTCGTTCATGAAACTGATGGTAAGGGGGGTGGGCTTGTCCTATATTTCCGCACGCAGGTCGCGCGTTCAGGTTGCGGACCGGGGCAGTAAGCAGGAAAGTCGTTACGTCTCCTTTCCCGCCACGCGACCTCCACGGGCAGTGTCATGACAAACCAGCACGAGAGCTTTCCCGACCTGATGCATGAGGACTCGTTCGAGGTCGTCATGCGCGGCTACAGCCGTCGTCAGGTTCACGACTACATGAACCGCAACCGCAACCAGATCCGTGATCTTGAGGAGCGGCTCGCGCGCGCGATTGATCAGACAGAGCAGAGCCGGATCGAGTTGTCCGAGGCCAGACGGAGACTTTCCGACTCCCCGCAAGACTATGACGAGCTTGGCCAGCGGCTCAGCCAGATCCTGAAGTTGGGCGAGGAGGAGGCCGCCTCCAAGAGGTCGGTCGCCGACGCCGAGGCCACCAAGCTCCGCGACGACGCCGCGGCGGAGGCCGAGCGACTGGTCACCTCCGCACGTGAGCGGTCCGAGGGGATACTGAACGCCGCCCAGCAGGAGGCCGAGCGCCGGGTCGCGGAGGCCACCGCCGCCGCCGAGCAGATGTTCGCCCAGGCCACGGCGGCCTCCGAGCAGATGCTGGCCCAGGCCGGCGGAGACGCCGAGGAGACCCTCAACGCGGCTCGCAGCGAGGCCGAAGAGACCTTGCGCAGCGCCCGCACGGAGGCCGACCGGATGGTCACGTCGGCCAAGAACGAGGCCGAGCGGATGGTCGAGGGCGCTCACTCCGAGGCCGAGGCCACGCTGAACAGCGCCAGGTCCGAGGCGCAGTCGACCGTGGCCTCCGCCAACGCCGAGGCGTACTCCACGCTGACGGCCGCCCAGCAGCGCGCCGCCGCCCTGGACGAGACCACGGGCCGCCGGGTCTCCTACCTCACCGACACCCACCACGAGGTCATGCGCCGTCTCAACGAGATGGGCGCCGTCCTGGGTGATCTGATCCACCGCGAGAACTCCGCCGGGGCGCTGGTCGACGAGGCCTCGGTGCTCCCTCCCGCCCGCGTCCAGCCGTCTATCGCCGTCCCCGACGCTCCCGCGTTGGTCGCGGCGCCGGAGACCGCGTCCGAGGCCGCTCCGGAGGCTCCCTTCGACGGCGAGCCGGAGACCGTGCGCGCGTCCGACGACGCGGACGCCTCCGCTGACGTCTCGTCCGACATCGAGGCCGTCCGCGTGATCGTGGACGAGGAGGACGACAGGGACCGGAACGACGACCGGCACGTCGAGGTCTACGACGACACGACCGTGGTCCGGGCCATCGGGAAGGACGACGAGGAGGCCGGGGAATACGTGGCTCCCCGCCGCAAGTAGGGCCTGCCGGCCGCACGTAGGGCCTGCCCGTCACGCGTGGGACCTGCCTGCGTAGGTGGGACCTGCCCGTCACGGGTGGGGGCCGCCCGCCGTACGCCGGGGTCATATGCCATGCTCCGGCGACCCCGTAGGTCAACCGGAAGTCGGGCGGAAGCCCCCGCCCCCGATAGGGTCGGAGGCTTCCGCGATTGGGGGCCCGGCGCCGGGGCCGCGTGGAATCCGCAGACCCCGGCACCGGGCGGTCTGTCAGGTATCCGTCTCGCCGGAACGTTCCTGTCGCTCGCGCAACTGCTCCTGGCCGTGCAATCGCTCTCGCAACTCCGCCGGGTCGTCCGCGTCGATGGTCATCGCGCATCCGAGGTCACGCTGGGCGGAGGTCAGCGGGTGGTGGCGGGTAGCCCACCACCTGCCCGCGTCGCTCCGCCAGATCGTCCAGTCGGGAAACTCCCGGGCGATTTCCGCGAGGTGTCGATCGAAGGACATCCGTGCACCTTCCCCGCGCCCAGGCCCGCCTCTGTGACGTTCCACCTTCGACGGTGCGTCAGTTCTCTAGAGAAATCAATGATCGCGGGGGACAGGTCAACCTATCGGTTGACGGATGGCCTTGATCTATGAGTCGAAGTCGTACTGGAGTACATAAGAGGCCGAGTCAAGGACCATCTCGTTGACCTCGACGGGGACGCCGGCCGCGGTGTAGGCGATCCTGCCGATCACGATGACCGGAGTGCCGGCGGGAAGGTCGAGCTGGACGGTCTCGTGAGGGTGGGGCATGCGAGCACGCACCTCCTCGGTGAAGTGCGCCGGGGCGAGACCGAGATCGCCAAGGCGCGCGTAGACGCCTCCCGGGCCGGTGTTCTCCTGTGTGATCGGTGTGTCCTGGACCAGGTCGGCAGGGAAATGGGAGACGGCGAGTTGGACCGGCCGCCCGTCCACCGAGTAGCGGCGCCGCCGTACCCACACCTCGGTGCTGTTCAGCACCCTTGCCACGAAGTCCTCCGCCACCTCCTTGTCGATGTTCACGTCGTCCACGGTGTAGGGGCGGCCTCTGGTGTCGGAGTCCCAGATCGCCTGGCCGCGTTCCCACTGTTCGCGGGAGAGCCGCCGCGAGCCGTGCCGCCTGATGGGGCGGAACTGCCTGACGTACACTCCCGAGCCGCGCTTGGGCACGGCCAGCCCTTCGTTGATCAGCACGGACAGCGCCTGCCGGGCGGTCGCACGGGCTATGCCGTACTGCACCATCAGGGCGTTCTCTCCCGGAAGCCGATCCCCGTCTTGGAGATCACCGGCCAGGATCGCTTCGCGAAGCCCATCGGCGATGCGCCGATAAATCGGGGATTCGGGAGGTACGGGGGACTGCTGCACGTTCGATCACCCTCTGTCACCAACCGGGTTTGGCGTCTCCAGAGAACTTGCCCCGTCTTGTCCACGATCGCACAGATACGGAGGTCGGTAACGCGCTTCTTTTGGGAGGATCGTGCCCCCGTGGTGATCTTCGGGGGTTTTCTCAGTCCGTTATCGTGGAACGGTCCTAGCCGCTATTCGCGAGACCCACCATCGGCGCGTGACGATCGCGGCCAGTGCGGCACCCGCCGTGTTGACCAACACGTCGTCGACGGAGCTCACCCGGCCGAGGCGCAGGCCGTACTGGAGGAGTTCCACGGTGAGTGAGGCGGCGGCCGCCACGCCTGCGATCCGGGCGAGCGAGGCGAACCGCGCCGAACGGACGGGCAGCATCGCGCCGAGTGCGGCGAAGACCAGGAGATTGCCTCCCACCTGCACGAAGGCCGTCTCGACCGGCCCTTGTAGCATCGCTGAAAGGTCCTTCAACGGGATGAGACTGAGGCCCGCCTCGCCCTTTCCCGGGGTGAGGATCATCCACAGCCAGGGGGCGGTTCCGATCACCATGACCACATCGGCGACGGCGGTACGGGCGGGGAACGGATATCCGTTTCGGATGCGATGAAAGGTGAGAAGGTAAATACCTATGAGGGCCACCGGTATCGCCAGAAAAGCCGAAATAATGATATTTCCCCACACATACCATGCCTGTTGCATGGGCTAATTATGGCGGGATAAAGGATTCCTTCGAGGAGGGCCTGAGGTTACGGGAAGGTGACCTCCGAGCAAGGTCCTTTCGCCCGGGGAATCCGGGTCCCACAGGCCGACACGCGTTCAGGGGGTGCATGCATGAGCGATCAGCCCGCCGGGCCGGCTCGGCATCCCGGCGCGACGTCCGGCCGTGATCCACATGAGCCTCGCCGGACGGTCACCCCGCTGGAGATCTTCTTCGACCTCGTCCTCGTGGTCGCCGTGTGGCAGGCGGCGGAGAGCCTCCACCGCGCGATCGTCGAGGACCACGTGCTGGAAGGCGTGGCCGGTTACGCGGCGGTGTTCTTCGCCATCTGGTGGGCGTGGGTCAGCTGGACGTGGTTCTCAAGCGCCTTCGACAACGACGACACGATCCACCGGGTCTCCGCCTTCGTGCAGATGTTCGGGGCACTGGTGCTCGCAGCCGGGGTGGCACCGGCCTTCGCGGGGGATTCCGGCATCGCGGTGAGCGGCTATGCGATCATGCGGTTCGCCATGGCCGGCCAGTGGTTGCGCGTGGCGGCCGTCGACCCCGGCATGCGTCCGGCGGCCCTGCGGTTCGCCGTGGGCATCGCCGGGGTCCAGATCCTCTGGATCGCTCGCCTCGCGGTTCCCGGGGTGTGGGGCGCGGTGGCGTTCGTCCTGCTCTGTGCGGTGGAGCTGGCCATTCCATGGTGGGCCGAGCGGGAACGGATCACGCCCTGGCACCCGCGCCACATCGCCGACCGTCACATGGTCTTCACCATGATCGTGTTAGGCGAGACGGTGCTCGCCTCGACGATCGCGTTCAGGGCGGGGATGGCGGCCGGGGCTTCCTTCTCCGTCCTGTTTCTTGGGGGACTCAGCGGGTTCGCCCTCGTGTGCTCGATGTGGTGGCTCTGCAACGTCCCGCCCGCCCGTCGCCTCCTCCACGACAACCGCCACGCCTTCGTCTGGAGCTACGGCCACTACTTCGTCCTCTCCTCGATCGCGGCCTCCGGGGCCGGGCTCGCGGCGATCATCGCGCTCAAGGTCGGCCCGTTGAGCGATTTCTCCGTGATGGCGGTCAGGGGGGCCGTCGCGATTCCGGTCGCTCTCTTCCTGCTGAGCGTCTGGTTCGTGCACATCCGGCCGCACCGTCCCCGCTCCGCCCTCAGCGCCTCGTATCCGGTCACGGCCCTGCTGGTGCTGCTCGTCGTGTTCACGCCTCTGCCGCTGGAGCTGACCGCTCTGATCATGGTCGGCGCCGTCTTCGCCGTGGAGGTCACCCAAGGCGACCCGGATTGACCGTCGATGCTCACACGCGTCACGTCCCGGGGGCCGGCCGGACCTCGGCCGGTGGGGTCGCCGGGCGGAGCGTCGCCGGGACCCGGCCTGCCGCGGGGAATCCTGCGCCATAACCACCCGATACTCCGATATGTGCTGATACAGGATGATAGAAGGATTGGTAAGCGTCTACCCCGGAGATGATCTGTGGCCATCAGCCGCGCGGAGTGCGTCGCACTCGACGTCGACGATCCCGTCAAGCACTTCAGGGATGATTTCGTCCTTCCCGACGGGACGATCTATCTGGTCGGAAACTCCCTCGGCGCCCCGCCGAAGGCCGCCCTGGCCGCGGTGACGCGGACCGTGGAGGAGGAGTGGGGAGGACGCCTGGTCTCCGGCTGGAACGTCTCCGGCTGGTTCGACCTGCCGCTGACCACCGGTGACCGGCTCGCTCCGCTGATCGGTGCTGGTCCCGGCCAGGTCGTGGTGGGCGAGACCACCTCGATCGCGATCGTCAAGGCCGTCTCCGCCGCCCTGGGTCTCCGCCGGGACCGCCGCGTGATCATTTCCGACCTGGCCAGCTTCCCGACCGACCGGTACATGGTCGAGGGACTGGTCAAGGCGCTGGGCGGCTACGAGATCCGCGACCTCCGTGACCTCCGCGACGGCGAGGACCTCGGAGACGTGCTCTCGGGCGCGCTCGCCGACGACGTCGCGTGCGTGCTCCTGTCGCAGGTGGACTACAGGACGGGAGTCCGCCACGACGCGGACGCGGTGACCGCGCAGGTCCAGGCGGCGGGCGCGCTGATGATCTGGGACCTGTGCCACAGCGCCGGAGCCATGCAGGTGGACATGTCCGAGGCCGACTTCGCCGTCGGATGCACGTACAAGTATCTCAACGGCGGCCCGGGAGCCCCCGCGTTCATCTACGTCCACCCCCGCCACCAGGCCGAGGCGGAGCACATGCTGACCGGCTGGCACGGTCATGCGGCGCCGTTCGCGTTCGAGCCCGGCTTCCGCCCCGCCGACGGCATCCGCCGCTTCACCGTGAGCACCCCGCACGTGCTGTCCTACGCTCCGCTCAACGCGGCGCTGGACATCTGGGAGCGGGTGGACATGGCCGAGGTGCGAGCCAAGAGCGTGGCGCTGACCTCGCTGTTCATCGAGCTCGTCGAGGAGTTCTGCGCGCCGTACGGCCTCACGCTGGTCTCGCCCCGCGATCCCGGGCGCCGCGGCAGCCAGGTCGGGTTCAGCCACCCCGACGGCTATCCGATCATGCGCGCCCTGATCGACCGCGGCGTGCACGGCGACTTCCGCGCTCCCGACGTGCTCCGGTTCGGTTTCGCGCCGCTCTACATCCGGTTCGCCGACGTCTACGACGCGGCCGCGACCCTGGCCGAGGTGCTGGAGAAGGAGCACTGGCGAGACGAGCGGTATCAGCGGCGCCTCGCCGTCACCTGAGGACGGCGTTCCGTCCGTGAAGCCGTACCGGCGAAAAACACCCGTTCCGGGGGTTCGCCGGTACGGGACGGATCAGAGTCGGCGTCCTCGGAACATCGGGTATTTGGTCTCCCAGTACTTCCAGCCTTCCACCCTCGCCGGGACGTTGGCTATTCCGGCGGTGACCCTGCGCACGTCGCAGGTGGTGATCCTGCGCCACGCCGTGAAACCGAGCCTGTAGCCGAAGACGCGGTACCACATGTTGCCGTACATGCCCTTGGTGATCGGCTGGGTGTACTGGTGCCCGGTCTCGACGATGTACTCCTCGGCGAGCAGGGGGCTGTCCATGTCTCGTATCCGGAACAGCCGTCTGGCCGCGCGGACCACGTCGTCCCTGGTGATCTCCGTGTTTCTCTCCACCTCGGGATTGATTTCCCGCTCAAGCTCGATCTCGGCGTACACGCGGTGCTGCCGGTTGACCGACACGTTCATCTCCCCGCCGGGACCGTCGATGAAGCGGGTGCGAGGGACGAAGAAGTTCTTCGGCTGGGCGGAGTGGAACTTGAAGTAGAGCCTCGGCCTGCACAACCTTCTGTGCCTGCCCGTCGTGGTGGTGGCCTCGGCGGTGGGCGCGGCCGTGGGAGGCGCGGTGGGAGGCGGCTGCAGGCGGGAGACGATCGGGGTGAGCGCCGGCCTCTCGGACGAGAGCAGGTTGTCGCGCTGGGATGCGCCGGCGGATGAAGACAGGGTGGCGGCGAGGGTCACGGAGAGAGAGCCGGCCAGGGTCAACGTCGCCAAACCCTTGTGGGACCGGCCGTCCTTCGGCCGGATACGCGTGTTCGCGGAATCCGTTCGGGAATTAGGCGTGGACATAGAAATACCATTCCTTTCGGAACGCGGCCCGTGACCGCGACTAACCCATTGACCGCAACACGGTCCATATCCATGGGCCGGGCGACTCAGCGTGACAATATAGATACTTACAGTCGCAATGAGTCGGCTCTGTGACGCCACGCCGATGTGGAGCCCACTTGACAGGGAAAGCACCGGTTAAGAGACGGTGACGCCAATTGGTCGCCGGTCACTGGCTATGGGCATGTTGCTCACGCCCGATTCCGCCGAATGTGTTCGGGTGTGAGCGCGTGACGAGCCCCGGCCCCGCGGGAAATCGTCCTGGGTTAATCGTGTATTTCGTGAATTCAGTTGATCTACGGTATTTTCTCCGGCGCTGTAGCTCTCCGCACGCCTAGGGCAATGAAGTGATAGGTGAGGAAAGCCCGACTTGATCGGGAGGTGAGTGGAATGCGCGGAGCGTCAACCGGTGGCGTCGAGCTCGGCGACGAGCTTCTTGGGCGCGATCGCCCGGTAGCTCTCCTCGACCCAGTCGAGCAGCACCTCGGTCTCCGGCAGCTCGCCCATCAGCGGAATCGTCACCCACCCCGCCTTGCCGAGCCCGTACCCCGAGGGTTTGACGCCCTCGGCGGCAAGCGCGTGGCCACCTGACTCCGGCAGCTTCACCCCGGCGCTCGGGCTCCACTTCTCGGTCGGCTCCTCGACGCCGAGAAACAGGAAGATCTTCTTGTTGACCTTGACGACGGTCTCGCCCCACGGATGGTCCTCGTAGGCCCCCGGCAGGCCGAGTGCGAACTCGCGCAGCGTCTGACGGACCTCACGCCATTTATCCATGCGGCACATTGTGCCCCGGGGCACCGACGTTCGTCCGCCAGCGATCGAGCACCCGGTCGATGGTCGCCCGGATCCGCTCCCTGGCCTCGGCGCGGGGCACCCCCGACATCAGCAGCCGGTCGTAGTCGGTGTCGAGGTGCCGCACCGAGGCGACCACGGCCAGCGTGATCGCGTTCTCGTCGAACACCTTGGCGGCGGCGGTCCGGCCCACTCGGCCGCTGCCCCGCAGGCCGGCGTGCCGGGCGATCTCCTCGGCCCGTTCGGGCGGGCAGCCGGGGAACATCCGGGTGATCTCCACGGCCATCCTGTCCTGGAACTCCACGTCCTCTCCGGCCCGCCGTTCCCGGTCGCGCTCCCGGCGGCGCAGCCGTACCTCCTCGTCGGCCAGGCACCGCTCCTCGGCCGACTCCAGCGCGCTCTCCTCGACCAGAACGCCCAGCCGCTCGTAACGCTTGCGCCGCGCGTTGAACCGGACCACCACGGCGGCCAGCCCGCTCTCCTTCTTGGCCCGGCGGCTGAGCGCCGCGTCACCCGCGGGGAGGAGGAGCAGGTGATCCATGTCCGCGCAGGTCAGGCAGTGCGGTCCGGCACTCTCCATGATCAGGTAAGGGCCGGTGCCGCCGCAGCCCGCGCATTCCCAGCCCTTCGGCTGCTCGACCACCATCAGGTCGGGAGCCTTGCTCTGCCGCTCGGCGAGCTGCCGCCGCCGGGCCTCGCTCAGATCCGGTGAGACCCAGTGGGTCCGGAAGGCGCTGTCGTCCCCGTCGGAGACGAACCGCAGTTCCCCGCGATCGCGGCCGCCCGAGACGTACGGGGTCTCGCTGGGGGTGAGCCCCTTGGCCAGCGCCCAGCGCCGGAGCATCGCCACCGCGTCGGTCATCTTGGCGCCGTCCACGGCCGCGAGCTCCTCAAGCACGGGGGCCCTGCCCTGCCGCCAGACGTCCACGTGCCTGGCGTACAGCCAGCCGACCCCGGTCAGCACGTCGAGCGCGGTCACGAATTTCCGCTGCGCGAGCGCGGCCTCCGCCGCCTCCACGATCCGGCGTTCGAGTTTGCTCACCCCGCCAGCTTGCCGTATCCGACGGTCCGCCGTGGCCCGCGTGGCCGCCGGGGGTCATGGGGGTTCGGCACGGCGATAAGGGGCGTGGCGATCAGGGGCGTGGGGGGTCGGCGCGGCGGTCGGGGTCACCTCCCGGCGGTGGTGACCCGGGGCTCTCGGTGCGCTCCCCGGCGGTGGTGACCCGGGGCTCTCGGTGCGCTTCCCGGCGCTGGTGACTCGGGGCTCTCGGCGCGGCGGCTTGGAAGGTCGGGCGGGGCCTTCGGCGCACGGCGGCGCACCTTGAGCCCCGGCCCTCAGACCGCGGTCGTCGTCTCTTGACGGAAGTGCTCGATCAGATGCCGCGAAACCGCCTCCGGCTGCTCGACGTTGGCCAGGTGGGCCGCTCCGGGCAGGACGGCCAGAACGGAGCCGGGAATGCCGGAGACGATCCGCTCCGCGTGCTCGGGGGGCGTGGCGGGGTCGTCGGCGCCGGCCAGCACGAGCGTGGGCGCCTTGATCAGGGGGAGGTCGGAGCGGAGATCCATGCCCCCGATCGCCTCGCAGCAGGCGGCGTAGCCCTCGGCGGAGATGCCGGCGAGCATCGCGATGTACGGCTCCCGCCCGCCGTACCCGGGGGTGAACCACCGGGCGGTGATCGCCTCGGCGATCGACGCTGTGCCTCCCTCGCGGACCGCGTTCGCCCGCTCGGACCAGAACTCGGGGGTGCTCAGCTTGGCCGATGTGCACAGCAGCGCGAGCCGGTCGATCCGTTCGGGCGCGTGCGCGGCCAGCCACATGCCGAGCATGCCGCCGAGTGAGAGCCCGGCGAAGGAGACCACGGGCAGCTCCAGACGATCCAGTAGTTCCAGCACGTCACCGCCCAGGTCGGCGATCGAGCACTCCCCGTTCGCGGGCGACCGCCCGTGCCCTCGGTGGTCGAACCGGATGACCCGGAAGTGCTCGGTCAACGCGTCCATCTGCGGGTCCCACATTTCCAGCGTGGTGCCCAGCGAGCTGGAAAGCATGATCGGTCGCGCCTTAGCGGGACCGGCGATTTCGTAATGCAGCATGCATACCTGCCGAATAGAAGTTTTTATCAGACAAAGCTTAGCCGATAGGCCGATTTCGACATATAAGGACCCCTGCATTGCTGGAAATCGCCACATCTCTGATGGGTAACGCCTAGCATTCGGGCACGGAACTGGAAGGGAGCTCATGATCGGGTTTAATTCTGCGACCACGCCTGATTACGTATTCGACAATAATGGGGACCATTCGGTCGATCAGCACCGTTATCTGGCCGAACTCCTGGATCCCCTGACGTTCGAGCGCCTCAGGCAGACCGGCGTCACCGATGGCTGGAACTGCCTGGAGGTGGGTGCCGGCGGAGGCAGCGTGGCCCTGTGGCTGGCCGAGCGGGTGGCGCCGACCGGGAGTGTGCTCGCCACCGACATCAAGCCCGGTCTCATCCCCCGTCGTCCCGGGCTCACCGTCGCCCAGCACGACATCGTGAATGATCCGTTGCCGGAGAGCGCGTTCGACCTGATCCACGCCCGGCTCGTGCTGAGCCATCTGCCGCGGCGCCGGCAGGTGCTGGAGCGCCTGCGCACCGTGCTGCGGCCGGGCGGGTGGCTCCAGATCGACGAGATCGACATCACGCACTGGGTCGCACCGCCGACCCTCGGCCCGCGGGTGAGAGACCTGTACGGGGCGTACGTCGCCGCCATGACCCGGGTCCTGAGCGCCGCGGGCAGCGATCCGACCTGGGGCAGGTCCGCCGCGCGGGACATGAAGGAGGCGGGGCTGGTCGAGGTCGATCCGGTGTGCTGGACCGAGATGTGGGGACCGGGCTCTCCCGGGGTCGGTCTTCTGATCAGCAACAGCCTTCATCTGGAGGACCGTCTTCTGGAGGCGGGGATGACCCGGAGCCGGCTCCGGGAGGTTCGCGAGGTCATGGCGGATCCCGAGTTCAGGACGCCGTCCTTCGCCGTCCACTCGATTCTCGCCCGCGGACCGTCGTGAGCCGAGGGGGAGGACGCCGGACCGTGTCGTCCCCTGCTCGCCGGGCTGCTCGTGCCGTACGCCCGTGGCCCTGACCGTCCGGGTCGCGTGCCCGTGGGGCTGGGGTGTTCGTGCTGTGGGTGGCCTCGGATCGGTGACGAAAAAGCCGTCGCGGCACATCGCCAGAGGTCTCATAGGCGATGTTTTCCGAGTGGTCTCACCGTACTCGTGGTCCGTTGATGTCACACCGAGCTCAAAGATCCGATAGTGTTCCTTTCATCGACGCGGGGTGGAGCAGCTCGGTAGCTCGGCGGGCTCATAATCCGCAGGTCGCAGGTTCAAATCCTGTCCCCGCTACAAAATGAAAACACCCGCCTTCCCGAAGGAAGGCGGGTGTTTTCATTTCTCGGCCCTTCATCGACCACCCCGGCCGCGCTCACCGCGCTCACCGCACTTCCGGGCAGGCCGGGTGAAGAACGGGTCGCGGGCCGTGCCCCGGTTCGGGCCATCGGTCACGAGTCACCTCACGCCGTCTCGCGCCGTCTCGCGCCGTCTCCGAGAGACGGCAGGAGCGCCGCCTTGCTCGGCGCGGGAGTCACAATGCGGTCGGTGCGTCGGTGCGTCGGTGCGGTCGGTGGCGGGAGGAGTGCCGGCTGTCACCGGCTGTCACCGGACGTTTCCCTGTTGCCGACCGGATAGTCTCGACCTCACTCAATTCCGATCGGTGAGCTGAGCGCGGCTTTCGCGGAGGTCGGCATTGTGGCGGTAGTCCGGTGGGCTACGGGTAGAGCTCGGAGCATGATGGTCACGGGTTTTACCGGGCGGGTCGCGATGGCCTGGTCACGGGCTCGCCGTCGCCATGGCTGGCTGGATCATCTGGTACGCGCCGTCGTGCGCTACGACGAGGTGGACGCCGGGCGCCTGTCGGCCGCGCTCACCTATTACTCGTTCTTCGCGGTGTTCGCGCTCGGGCTCCTCGGTTTCGCGATCATCGGGCAGGTCCTGGACGACCCGGAAGTGCTGCGCACGGTGCAGGGTTACCTCGCGGAGAACCTTCCCCGGCTGGACGTGCAGGCGTTGCAGGACGCCAGGAGCACAGCCGGGGCGATCGCCTTCGTCGGTCTTCCGCTCACCGGGCTGTTCTGGATGGACGCCCTGCGCTCGGCGATCAGAGCGATCTGGCGGATCGAGGAGTATCCGGGCAGGTTCTTCGTCCGGCAGCTCATCGACCTGGGGGTGATGGCCGGACTCGGGCTGTTGCTGTCCGCCTCGCTCGCGGTGGCCTTCGCGGCCGAGACGTCGCTGAACTGGTTGCTGCTGCACACGGTGGGCGTCGAGGACACGTCGTCGCAGTGGCTCCTCTCCGCGGTCGCCTTCGTGCTCGGTCTCGGAGTGAACACCCTGCTGGCGATCGCCCTGCTCTGTGCGCCGCCACGCCTGCGGCTGTCACTACGCCGGGTGCTCGGGCCCGCGCTGCTCATCACCTTCGGGCTTGAGATCCTCAAGACCATCGGCCAGTTCTACCTCGAACTGACCGCGGCCAACCCCGCCTACCAGGTTGTCGCCGGCGCCGTCGGGATGCTCGTCTTCCTCAAGATTCTCAACCAGCTCATCCTGTTCGCCGCGACGCTCACCGCCACCAGCACCAAGGGCCGGATCACCGACCTGGCCGACCGCACGCCGTCCGCGACGAGCCCGGAGTCGCCCTCCACACCGTCCGCGACGAGCTCGGAGCCGTCTTCTCCGTCGTCTCCGTTGTCCGCGACGAGGCCGTCCCAGTCGTCCTCGCTGTCCGCGACGAGCTCGGAGTCGCCGTCCCTGTCGTCTCCGTTGTCCGCGACGAGGCCGTCCCAGCCGTCCCCGTCGGCCCCGTCGTCCCCGCCGTCGTAACCGAGTGACGCCCTGGTCGACGAGGTGACGAGCCCCGGCGGTGAGGCGTGACCGATGGCGCCGCCGGGTGCTGGCGGTGCGCGCGCTCATGCCGCATGATCGTCTGTAGTGAGGGCGGACGCTTACCCCTTCCGATGCTGAAACTCTGATATTTCGGCCATTTACGGGCGCTGTGATCTGTGCCACTCTCCATAACAAAGATCTAGAAGCTGATTCTAGATTTTGGCCACAGGAGGGAAGGGATAGGGAATGGTCGACACGCCCACTACCGAACGCCTGAAGCTTGGAGCGCCTCGTGGCGGGGTGATCAACTTCAAGTCCCCCACGCCCTACGGGTGGGCGCCGCTGGCCGTGCTCATCCTGGTCGGGCTGGTCGATCGCATCGAGTTCGGCCTGCTGTCCGGTGTGTTGCCGCTGGTCCAGGCCGAATGGGGCTTCAGCGACACCGTCGCGGGCTCCATCCCGACCGCCTCCGCCCTGGCCGCCGCGCTCTTCTCACTTCCCGCCGGTTATTTCGCCGACCGCCACAACCGCACCCGGATCATCGCCGTCGTCGTCTTCCTCTGGGCTCTGGCCACGCTCGGCTCCGGTCTGGCCACCGGGTTCGCGATGTTCTACGCGATGCGGGTCTTCCTCTCCGCCGCGGAGAGCATCGACAACCCGGCCGCCGGCAGCCTGCTCGCGGACTACTACCCGCCGGCCACCCGGCCCCAGGCCTACGGCTGGACCCGCGTCACCACCTACCTGGGCGGCATCGGCACGATCCTCGGCGGGGTTCTCGCCGAGGCGTTCGGCTGGCGCTCCGCCTTCCTGTTCATGGTCATCCCCGGCGTGCTCACCGCCCTCATCGTCTGGCGGCTCCACGAACCCGCCAGGGGGCAGATCGACCGGATGATGGCGGGCGTCACGGCCGAATCCGCGGCCAAGGCCGTCCCCAAGCCGCCGTTCGTCCGCCAGATCCGTGAGGTCCTGGCGATCCGCACCCTGCTCGTGGTCACCGTCGGCCTGGCGCTGCTCAGCCTGGGCCTGGCCGGTGTCTTCTACTGGCTGCCCTCGTTGATGGTGCGCAACTTCGGCGTCGGAGCCGGCACGGCCGGTTCCCTGAGCGGCCTGATCACCATCGTCGGCGTGCTCGGCGGCACCCTCATCGGATCGCGGCTGGGCCGGATCTGGCATGAGACGCGCAAGGGCGGCCGGCTCCTGGCCGGAGGCGGAGGCATCACGATCGGCTCGGTCGTCCTGGCCGTCGGCCTCATGATGGACACCATCGTCCTGTACTGCCTGTTCATGCTGATCGCCAGCCTGCTGATGTCGATGGCCATTCCCAACCTGACGGCCTCGCTCGCCGACGTCGTGGGCGCGTCCTCCCGGGGTCTCGGCTTCGCCGTACTCCAGGTGTTCCTGACGGCGGGGGCGGCGTTCGGGCCGCTGATCGTCGGCATCGTCTCCGACAGCACCGGGTCGCTCGTCTCGGCCATGTACGCCCTCATCGTGCCCATGGTGCTCGGAGGCCTGATCACGCTGGCCGCCCGCGGCTCCTTCGAGCGCGACTCCCGGCGGGTGCTGGAGGAGGCCGGTCGATGACATCCGCGCCGCGCTGAAGGACGGTGCTCCCCCTCCGCCGCACATGTGGCTTCGAGGGGGTTCGCACCTCCTCGCGCGCCGCCGGAACGAGTTCGGGTCCTGCCCTCGCTCCGCGGTCGTTCGGTCCGGCCTGCGACCGGGGTTCCGGTCACCGGGCCGACGTCCCGGCGGTGGACCGTCCCGCACGGGCGGGTCCACCGCCGGGGCGGCCACCGTCCATCGCCCCTGTGAGGGCGCCGCCGAAGCCGGTGAACCGGCGGTCGATCCCTCCGAAGCACTCGCTGTGCCCGGCGGCCCCGTGCCGCGACCTGCCGACGAATGGCGATCAGCGATGAATCACAGCTAATCATCCTTAATGTCAGGACTATCCGTTCATATCATCAACTGATGTGATTTGACCGTTTCTTATGGTTTTGCGGGGCGGCATCCTGGGCCAGTGCCGCGAACATCGATCCTTAATTTTCGCTTTAGTAGCTTGATGCTCGTTCTGTCCCATGGGCATAGTGTGTCGAATCACACGCGCACCAGTCGCGGCGTGCGACCGCGGGGTTGACCGCCGCCTGCGGCTGTCGACTATGCGCAGGAACCCGCGGAATTGGACAAGATGCATGAGCGCCCCCCTGCCGATCCGCTCGAAGATTCTTCGAATTCTCCTGGTCCCGCTGGTCGCGCTGGTCGGCCTATGGGGATTCGTCGCCTATTCCACTGTCGCGCCGATCACCGGCATCTCCCAGACCCAGGATCGATGGCAGGAAATCGGAGACCCGGGCCGGCAGCTCATCGTCGAGCTCCAGCGGGAACGTCAGCTCTCCGCACAGGCCGCCGGTCGGACGGCGATCGACAAGCCGCTGGAGGCTCAGCGCCAGGCCACCGATCGCATGGTGACGCGCCTGCGTGAACTGATCGGGTCCATCGGCCTCCAGGCCGAGGCCGGCATCGCCCCCGCCAACGTCCACGCCCTGACGGAGGCCCTGACCGGGGTCGGCGAGCTGCGCGCCTCCGCCGACAGCGGGAAGGCGACCCCGCTCCAGGTGACCGTGGCCTACAACACGCTCGTCAGCGTCGCCACCAAGCAGATCGGCAGCTCGCCGCCGCTCGCCGACGTGTCGTACTACCGCGTGCTGCAGGGGCTCACCGCCTACATCACCTCCGCCGAGTTCCTGGCCAGGGAGCACGCCGTACTCACCGCCGCGCTGGTGCGCGGTGAGATGACCCAGGCGGAGCAGACCGCTTTCGTCGCGGCGATGACCAGCCGCAGGGTCTACCTCACCAACGCGGAGCGGGACATCGGCCCCGACCTGATGGGGCACTACCGGGAGCTCGCCGGGAGCGCCGCCTACCAGCGGATCCAGGTGGCCGAGGACAGGATCTTCGTCTGGGACCACACCGGAGCGCCTCCGGTGGACGCCGCTACGTGGAACCAGGACGCCGGGATCGTCATGAACACCCTTGAGCGGCAGGGGCAGCAGGATCTGCTCCGTGCCGTGGCGAAGGGGCACGCTCTCAAGGCGGCGGCCCTCTGGAAGATCGTGCTGGTCGTGGGAATCGGCCTGCTCATCGTCGTCGTGTCGATCCTGGTCTCCTACCGGTTCGGGCGTTCCCTGGTCAGGGAGCTGCTGCGGCTCCAGGCCGCGGCCGTGGAACTGGCCGAGGAGCGGCTGCCGCGGCTGGTCGAGCGCCTCCGCAAGGGCGACGAGGTGGACCCCGTGGCCGAGGCCCCCGAGCTGGAGTCCTCGGAGACCGCGGAGGTGGACCGGGTCATGCACGCGCTCTCGGACGTACGGCGTACCGCCGTGGAGGCCGCGGTCGGCCAGGCCACGCTCCGCAAGGGCGTCGGCCAGGTCTTCCTCAACCTCGCCTGGCGTAACCAGGCCCTGCTCCATCGCCAGCTCACGCTGCTGGACGCGATGGAACGCCGGGCAGAGGAGCCGGAGACGCTGGAGGACCTGTTCAGGCTCGACCACCTGACCACCCGCATGCGGCGGCACGCGGAGAACCTGATCATCCTGTCCGACGCGGCCCCCAGCCGGCGCTGGCGGGACCCGGTGCCGATCTTCGACCTGGTGCGCAGTTCCGTGCTGGAGGTGGAGGACTACACCCGCGTCACGGTGCTCGCCATGCCGCACGCCCCGCTGCTCGTGGGCAGCGCGGCCACCGACGTGATCCACCTGATCGCCGAGCTGGTGGAGAACGCCACCGTCTTCTCCCCGCCGAACACCGTGGTGCACGTCCGCGGCATGCCGGCGGCCAACGGCTTCGCGGTGGAGGTCGAGGACCGGGGGCTGGGCCTGAGCCTCTCCGCCGTCGAGGAGATCAACGCCCGGCTCGCCGAGCCGCCGGAGTTCGACCTGGCCGACACCGACCGGCTGGGCCTGTTCGTCGTGGCCCGGCTCGCGGCCCGGCACGGGATCAAGGTCGTGCTGCGGCCCTCGCCCTACGACGGCGTCACGGCGATCGTGCTCCTGCCGTCCACCCTGCTCGCCGTACCCGAGTCCCCGCTCGTCGGCGCCCAGATCACCGGGGCCGACCCGTCTCTCCTGAGCGGCCAGGCGACCGGCGCGGCTCGCACCGGCCGGACCGTCCGGGCGCTGGGCGCGGCACCGGAGGCCCGGTCGCGACCGGCCCCCGCCCCACGGGCACAGCCCGTGACCCACGCGGGGGATCTCTCCCCGGGCCGGTTCCCGACCCAGCAGCAGAGTGAGTACGTCCCGCCGAAGGCGTCCTCCCAGGAGGCCCTCTCCGGCTCGGACCCCGACGACGACCTCGACGGGCTTCCGGTGCGGGTACGGCAGGCCAGCATCGTCCCCCAGTTACGCCGGCGATGTTCGCAGGAACAAGGCGACGTTTCCCCCCGATCCCCCGAAGAGATCTTTGACCGCATGTCGTCCATGCAACAGGGCTGGCAGCAGGGCCGTAGCCGTGCCGCGCAGGACCTGGACGCGTGGAATGGAAAGGAGGGCCACTCCGATGGCCGACCCCAGATCTGAACTGAGCTGGCTGCTGGACGATCTGACGCAACGGGTCCCCGGTGTACGGCACGCCATCGTGCTGTCCTCCGACGGCCTGGCCATGGGCGGTTCCCGCGAACTGACCAGGGAGGACGCCGAGCACCTGTCGGCCATCTCGGCGGGCAGCCACAGCCTCGCCCTGGGCGCGGGACGGCACTTCGGTCTCGGCGGCGTGCGGCAGACCATCATCGAGATGGAGGGCGGCTTCCTTTTTGTGACCGCGGCGGGGCAGGGCGCCCGGCTGGCCGTACTGGCCGCGGACGACGCCGAGCTGGGCATGGTCACCTACGAGATGGCGCTGATGGTCAAGCGCGTCGGAGAGCACCTGTCCGTGCAGCCGAGGGGGGCGGCCCCGGCACCGGCGTGGAATGGTCCGAGGCCGTGACGGGAGAGGATCCCGGGCCGCTGGTCAGGCTTTTCGGGCTGACCGGTGGCCGTGCGCGTCCGCTGGGCGAGTCCTTCGACCTGGTGGCCATCGTCACGACCGCGGCCGCCGCCTTCGATCCCGCGGGGCTGGTCCCGGAGCATCTCGCCGTGCTGTCGGCCTGCAGCAGGCCCACCCCGGTGGCGGACGTCGCGGCGTACCTGAAGCTACCGCTCAACGTCACCCGCGTGATTCTCGGTGACCTGCGGCGTGAGGGCCTCGTGACCATCGACCGGCCGCAGCCGGCGGCACAGACGATCGACGAACGCATCTACAGGGAAGTGCTGCATGGAATACGCGGGCTCTGAGCCCGGAGTGACCGCGGTCACTCCGGCGATGGCCATCAAGATCCTCGTCGCCGGTGGCTTTGGAGTCGGCAAGACGACCATGGTCGGTACGATCAGCGAGATCCGGCCGCTGCACACCGAGGAACTGCTGAGCGAACGAGGCGTCGGGGTGGACGACCTCTCGGGCGTGGAATCCAAGATCACCACGACCGTCGCACTGGACTTCGGCCGGATCACCATCCGCGAAGGACTGTGGCTCTACCTGTTCGGCACCCCCGGCCAGGACCGGTTCTGGTTCATGTGGGACGAGCTGGCCGTCGGCGCGCTCGGCGCCATCGTGGTCGCCGACACCCGCCGCCTGCAGGACTGCTTCCCCGCCGTGGACTACTTCGAGCAGCGCGGACTCCCGTTCGTGGTCGCGGTCAACTGCTTCGACGGGGCGCGGCGCCACGACCCGGTCAAGGTACGGAGGGCGCTGGGTCTGGAGGGGGTGGCGCCGATCGTGCTCTGCGACGTGCGGGAGCGCGAGTCGGTCAAGGAGGTGCTGACCATGCTGGTCACCTACGCGGTAGGGGGCGCGTTCAAGGACCCGCACCACGTCTGAGGGGAGCGCCGTCCGAGGGGGGGGAGCGGCTCCCGCGCTCCCCGAGGAGCCGGGCGGTCTCCTCGGACACCTCGGTGGCGAGAACCGCCGACACGACGTCGATCAGATGGCTGGTGAAGAGCCTGTCGTCCTTGCCGTCGGGCCCGGCGGCCCGGCGGGCCAGCTCGACGTAGGTCACCCGGATGGCCGTGAAACGCTGGTGAAGCCGGCGTACGGCCACCTCTTCGAGCATCGGGGCGACGAGCTCGCGCCACCTGTTGATGCTCTGGCCGGGGTCCGCCTGCCTGCTCTGGAGCGAGGGCGGGCCGACACGGTGAACGAGCTGCTCCATGATCCGCAGGTAGGCCCGGCCGCCGTCGGGGTCGGCCAGTTTCACGGCCATCGGCCGCACGAGCGCCGCCGCCAGGGTGCGGCGGGCTTCGCTCTCCGGAAGGTCGCCACGTGACTCGTACTCGTCGAGTAACTGGTGGCGGCGCATCTCGATCTCGGGATGGTGCTTGGCGAGCACCGCGCTCAGCAACCCCGCGCGATCCCCGAAGTGGTACTGCAGCGCCGTCGAGTTGCGCTGGCCGGCCGCGGTGTTGATCTCCCGCAGTGACACCCCGTCGATCCCGCGTTCGGCGAACAGCTGCTCGGCGGCGGCCACCAGTCGCCTGGACGTGGCTCCGGGGTTGGGGGGCATGCGCGCTCCTGGCTCACTGGTGGATGGACCGCTCAATAGGGTAATAATGCGTATGACTGAAATCATCAAGCAGTCGCATCAGAGGCGGCCGCCACATCGCACAGGATAGAAGGCTCGCACCTATGACGATCCCTGGACAGGACGGTGTCGATCGCGAGCTCGTCGACCTCGAACGACTGGCTCCGTGGATGGACGAGCAGGGCCTGCCGGCGGGTGACTTCGATCGGGTCGAGGTGCTGGCGGGCGGCACGCAGAACATCCTCGTGCGCATCGAACGCGGTGGCCGCGCCTACGTGCTGCGCCGGCCGCCGAGGCACCTGCGCAAGGCCAGCAACGAGGTGCTGCGCCGCGAGGCGCGCGTCCTCAGCGCGCTGGCCGGCTCGGACGTCCCCCATCCCGGGCTCATCGCCGCCTGCCCCGACGAGGACGTGCTCGGGGTCGTCTTCTACCTGATGGAGCCGGTCGACGGCTTCAACCCCTCCCAGGGGCTGCCGGGCACGTACGCGACGGACGAGGCCTGGCGGCGAGCGGTCGCCTTCGACGTCATCGACGGCATCGCCGCACTCGGCGCCGTCGACCACGAGGCGGCCGGACTCGGCGACTTCGGCCGGCCCGAGGGCTTCCTCGAACGCCAGGTCGGCCGGTGGATGCACGAGCTCGACACGTACGGCGAGCTCAAGGGCTACGGCGGGCCGCGGATCCCGGAACTCGACCGCGTCGCCGGATGGCTCGACGACAACCGGCCCCTCACGTGGACGCCGGGCGTCATGCACGGCGACTACCACCTGGCCAACGTGTTGTTCGACCACGACCGGCCGCGTCTCGCCGCCATCGTCGACTGGGAGATGTCCACCATCGGCGATCCGCTCGTCGATCTCGGATGGACGGTCGCCATGTGGCCCGGCGAGGGCGCCCCCATCGGTCCCGCCGCCGCGCTCAACGGCGTGCGGGGCTTCCCCTCACCCGCCGAGCTGATCGCGCGCTACGCCGAGCGATCCACCCGCGACCTGTCCGCGATCGATTGGTACACGGTCTTCGCCTGCTTCAAGTGCGGAATCATCCTGGAGGGCACCTATGCGCGGGCCTGCGCGGGCAAGGCGGACAAGGGCGTCGGGGAGGTTCTGCACGCGATCACCCTGGCCCTGTTCGCCAAGGCGGGCACCTACCTGTAGATCCCCGTGGTCCGTCGCCGGCACGCCGAGGCGGGCACCCACCCGTGGATCGATCGTCGTCAACGCGCCCAGGCGGGCATCCGCCCGTAGATCCCTGTAGACCGTCAGTAAGGGGAACCCCATGGCCATCGACTTCACCCTCGCCCCCGAGCACGAGGAGATCCGCCGACGCGTGCGGGCCTTCGTCCAGGAGACCATCATCCCGGCCGTCAAGGCCTTCGACGACGAGGAGAAGGCCACCTCGCGCGACGAGTACCTCCGTGTCATCTTCGAGCTGCGAGGCAAGGCGCAGGCCGAGGGGCTGTGGCTGCCGCACATGCCCAAGGAGTGGGGCGGCATGGGACTGGGCCACGTCGAGCTCGCCATGGTGCAGTCGGAGGCGGCCAAGACCAGGCTGGGGCCGTGGGTCCTCAACTGCTCGGCGCCCGACGAGGGCAACATGCACACGCTGCTGCACTGGGCGACGGACGAGCAGAAGGAGAAATACCTCAAGCCGCTGCTCAAGGGCACCAAGATGTCCTGCTTCGCGATGACCGAACCCGAGGTCGCCGGTTCGGACCCCACGCTCATCCGCACGCACGCCGTCAAGGACGGCGAGGAGTGGGTCATCAACGGCCACAAGTGGTTCATCTCCAACGCCCGCCGGTCGAGCTTCGCCATCCTCATCGCGAAGACCGAACTCGACGTGCCCGAGGGCTCGCGCGGCGGCAACACCGCGTTCCTCATCGACCTCCCGCAGGAAGGGTGGAACGACGTCCGCGAGGTCGAGACGATGCACGGCTCGACCGGGCACAGCGAGATCGTCATCACCGACCTGCGGGTGCACGAGAGCCAGATCCTCGGCGGGCGCGGCAACGGTCACAAGCTCGGCCAGTACCGGCTGGGCCCGGCCCGACTGGCGCACTGCATGCGCTGGATCTCGCAGGCCGAGACGGCGCTCGACATGATGGTCGACCGCGCCCTCAACCGCTACAGCCACGGGTCGCTGCTGGCCGACAAACAGGGCGTCCAGTGGCTCATCGCCGATTCGGCCATGGAGCTCTACCAGTGCAAGCTCATGGTCCTGCACGCCGCATCGAAGATCGACAAAGGCGAGGACTTCCGTACCGAGGTCTCGATGGCCAAGCACTTCGTGGCCAACAGCCTCAACCGGATCATCGACCGGGCGATCCAGGTGCACGGCGCGCTGGGATACTCGACCGACACCCCGCTGGCCAACATGTTCCAGCACGCCCGCTGGGCGCGTTTCGCGGACGGGGCGGATGAGATCCACCAGATGCGCATCGCCGAGCGTACGATCGCCGCTTACAGGAGCACGGGTTCGACCAACGCCGCCACCGGAGGGCTACCGCTGTGAGTACAGAGGAAACGGGTAACCGGTTCGCCGGAGACAGCGGCGGCCTGCTGGCGGGGAACACGCAGGCGAGGGACGCGACGGCGACGTTCAACACGGTCCGCAGCGACCGGCTTGAGGGCAAGGTCGCGCTCATCACCGGCGGCGGCAACGGCATCGGCGCGGCGGTGGCCCGGCGGCTGGCCGAGGGCGGGGCCAGGATCGTCCTCGCGGACATCGACGACGACGCGGGCCAGAGCCTCGCCGACGAGCTCGGCGCGACATACGTGCACTGCGACGTGACACGGCTGGAGGACAGCGAGGCCGCGGTGGCCACCGCGGTCGAGCGGTACGGACGGCTCGACCTCGCGTTCCTCAACGCCGGCATCGCCTCGGGCTGCGGGCTGCGCGAGGACTTCGACATCAAGCGCTACCGCCTGGCGATGGGCGTCAATCTCGACGGCGTCGTGTTCGGCATGCACGCGGCGATCCCCGCCCTGCGGGCGGGCGGCGGCGGCACGATCGTGGCGACGGCGAGCATGGCGGGGATCGTCGGCATCCCCGGCGATCCCATCTACGCCGCCAACAAGCACGCCGTCGTCGGGCTCGTCCGCTCGCTCGGCCAGGATCTCGAACCCTTCGGCGTCAAGGTGCAGGGCCTGTGCCCCTCGTTCGCCGACACGGCGATCCTGGGGGAGGGCAAGGCGCTGCTCGAACAGATCGGGTTCCCGATCCTCGACGTCTCGACCGTCGTCGACACGTTCGTCCGGTTGCTCGACAGCGAGGGCACGGGCGAGTGCTGGTTCGTGATCCCGGGACGTGAGAGCCAGCCCTTCGCCTTCCGCCGTGCGCCGGGGCCGCGTGCCTGAACGGCGCGCGGCCCGCCCGCGGAGCCGGTGAAGGTCACTTCAGAAGGCTGACCCCCCGGGAGATGACAACCACCGAGAGCACGAGCGCCGACACCGACTCCGCGGCCATGAGCATCTTCGCCCGAGCGGACAGCGGCATGGTGTCGGTGGGGCTGAACGCGGAGGAGTTCGTCACCGACACGTAGAGGTAGTCGACGAACCCGGGGGTCCAGCCCGACTTGGCCGACGAGCGGGCGGCCACCTCCTCGATGGCGTCGTGGTCCTCGTCCTGGGGAAAGCGGAAGTCGGCCATCGGCAGGCCCTGCTCCCGGGCCTGGGTGCGCTGTACGGGGCCGCCGCGGTCGAGCTCCCAGAAGGCCAGCCCGAAGATGATGATGTTGGTCAGCCACACCTGGCCGGCGGCGAGCAGCAGCTGCCGGCCTTCGCTGGCATGCCCGGAGACCAGCTCGATGATGACGAGGACCAGCGCCGCGCTGTTGGTCACCGCGATGATGAGAACGAGGGCGATGGACAGTCGCCTCAGTAACCGGTTCTCCTTGAGCATGCGCCGTGGATTGACCGCCACAAGGACCACGAGCAGCACCAGCTCCAGCACGGGCACGACGAACCGCGGCCCGACGATGAGCCGGCTGGGCAGTGCCGCGTACAACGCGATGGCGACCAGCACCGCACACGCGGCGGGGAGCCGGAGCTCGCCGGGGTGCCCCTGTTGCGCGGAGCGCGACCTCACGTTCACGGTGTCCCCCTCGTTCGCACATCACCGGGCGCCCGCACGGCATCGCCCGTGATCCCGAGCTCACCCGTGCGACCGCCCCGGTCGTGAGCCGTCTGCCCGACCCCGGGTCGTGAACCCGCCTGCCCGACCGTTCGTAACTGGCTGTCAGCGTACGTGCTTTCCCGCCGCCGCAGTCCGGAGCCCCCGCGTCCGCCCCGCCCGAAGGCGGAGATTCCCATCGCATCCGCCCCATGCTGGGAGAACGCCGCCGCGGCGTACCCGGCCGCCCGCGATGGGACCGCCCGCGGCTTCCGGCCACGGGTCAAGATTCTTTCGACGTAAGCAGCCGAAAGAAGGGTGGTCGGTCTCCGCCCGGGGGTCGTACGGTCGCCCCACCGACACCGAGAGGGGCACCTGATGCACGTGAACACCATGGGGCGTCGAGCGACGGCGGTCACCGCGGCGTTGGCCGCCGGGACGCTCGCGCTGGGCGGCTGCGGCTCCGACAAGCCCAGCGGGCCCGCCGGTTCAGGTGCCTCACATCCGGACGCCACGGCCGGTGTCGTTCCGAGCATCACCGCCGTGATCAGAGGACTGGAAGACCCGTTCCTCCAGACGATGAAGCAGGGCATCGGAGATCAGGCCCGCGCGGCCGGGGTGCCCGTCACGATCCGGGCGGACGGCTCCACCGGCGCCAAGGAGACCAAAGCGGCCAAGAGCGCCAAGGACGCCAAGGAGGCCGAGGACGTCAAGGACGCCGAGGGCAGGACGGACAGGTCCACCGCCCTCGCCGAGCAGCCCTCCTCCTGCTTCGTGATCAATCCGGCCTCCGGCACCAAGGTGATCCAGGACCTTGCCAAGATCTCCGCGATGGGCAAGACCATCGTCAACATCGACAGCCCGGTCGACCTCGTGCTGGCCGGGAGCGCCAACGTCAAGCTGGCCACCTACATCGGCACCGACAACGCCGAGGCGGGCAGGACGGCCGGCCGGCGGATGGCCGAGCTGCTGCCCTCCGGCGGCGACGTCGCGGTCATCAGCGGTGTCGCGGGGGACGTCACCAGCGACACCAGGATCGAGGGATTCCAGCAGGGGATCGGTGCCGGACTCAAGGTCGTCCAGACCGTCGGCGCGAACTGGGAGCGCCGGACGGCGCGCACCGCCGCGGCCGGAGTCATGCGGAAGCACCCGGACCTGGCGGGTTTCTTCGTCGTCAACGACGACATGGGACTGGGCGTGGCACAGGCCGTCGCCGACGCTCACAAGACGGGCCGGGTGAAGGTCATCAGCGTCGACGGCCTCGAGGACGCGCTCAAGGCGGTCAAGGCCGGCGCACTGGACGGAACCGTCGCCCAGTATCCGTACGTGATGGGCCTGATGGGCGTCGAGGCGTGCCAGGCCGACGCGAAGGGCAGGATGCTGCCGTTCGAGGTGCGGGCCCCGATCCGGCTGGTCACCAAGGAGAACGCCGGCAGGGCGCTGGCCTCACTGCCCAAGCCGTTCGACGCCTACGAGGACCCGTTCAAGAACCTGGCCAGGTGACCGTACGGGATCCTCGCCGCCCGGCCGTACGCACCTCCACCGCACCGGGGAGGCACGGCCGGCCGGGCGGCGTAGTGTGGGGTCCGTGCTGCGCAGAATCGTCCGGAAACCGTGATGACGACCCTCCAGGACCTGGCGGCGCGGGCCCGCTCCCTCGTACGAGACGGGCACCGGGCACTGCTCGGCATCGCGGGCGGTCCGGGGGCGGGGAAGACCACGCTCGCCGAAGACCTGGTCCGCCTGTTGCGGCAGACCCCTCCCGACGGCCTGCCGCGGCAGGAGTGGGTGGCGCATGTGCCGATGGACGGCTTCCACCTCGCCGACGTGGAGCTCGACCGGCTCGGACGGCGTGACCGCAAGGGCGCCCCGGACACCTTCGACGCCGCCGGCTACGCGGCGCTGCTCCGCCGCCTGCGCGAGGACGAGGACGATGTGATCTACGCGCCCGCGTTCGAACGCGACCTTGAGCAGCCGATCGCGGGGAGCGTCCCGGTCTCGCGGAACGCCCGGCTCATCGTCACCGAGGGAAACTACCTGCTGCTCGACCACGGCGACTGGGCCCGGGTACGGCCCTGGCTCGACGAGGTCTGGTACTGCGAGCTCGGTCCCGGCGAACGCGTGCGCCGCCTCGTCTCCCGCCACGAGCGGTTCGGCAAGGGCCACGACGAGGCCGTGGCCTGGGTGATGAGAATCGACCAGCCGAACGCGGACCTCATCGCCGAGACCCGCTCGCGCGCCGACCTCGTGATCCCCGAGTCGGTCCTCCTCTCGATCGGGAACCGGGAGACGGCCGGCTGACCCCGGGCCACGCCTTACTCAACGGTTCAGGTAGTGGAAGCTCGGCTTCGGGTGCATCAGGAAGTCATGGTGGGAGATGTTCCACGCGTAGGCGCCCGCCATGGTGAACTCCACCGTGTCACCGGGCTTCAGGCTGATGGGGACCCGGCGGGCCAGGACGTCCTTGGGTGTGCAGAGCTGGCCGACGATCGTGATCGGCTCGCCGGGCTCCGTCATGACGACCGGCTGGTCGTGGCCTTTGGTGGCGGGGGTGCGGAGGTGGTGGGTTCCGCCCGCCACGACCGCGAACAGCTCGCCGTGGACGCGCTTGACGTCGATGACGCGTGTCACGTACCGCCCGCAGTAGACGGTCAGCGAGCGTCCGGGTTCGACCCGGAGCGTCTCGCCGGGACGGCGCAGCCGCCTGAGGCCGTCACCGTAGGTCTTCCAGTCGAAGCGCGCCTCGGGATCGGCGTAGGAGACGGCCATGCCGCCCCCGAGGTTGATCTCGGTCACTCCCAGCGTCCGGGCGTAGTCCAGGACGGCCGCCGCCAGCTCCAGCATCCGGGGCGCGTCGAGCCCGCTGGCCAGATGGGCGTGGATCCCGCGCAGCCGTACGGCGTCCTGCTCCTCCAGCAGCGCGACGCATTCGGCGATCCCGGCGGGGTCCATCCCGAACGGCGTGGCGCCGCCGCCCATCGCCAGCGACGCCCCTTCGAGGGGGATGTCCAGGTTGACCCTGAGCAGCACGTCCGCGGAGCGGCCGGAGGCGAGCAGGCGGCGCAGCTCGCCGGTGCTTTCGACGTGCAGGCGGGTGACGTCACCGAACAGTTCGGCGTCCGTCTTGCCCGGGCCGCCCAGCGCGATCGGGGTGCGGGGGAAGTGCTCGCGCACGTGTGCGAGCTCCCCTCCGGAGGCGACCTCGAAACCGTCGACGTACGGGGAGAGGGTCCGCATCAGTTCCGGGTCGGGGTTGGCCTTCACCGCGTAGTACAGCTCGACGTCTCCCAGCGCGGCGCGGACGGCTCCCGCGTGGGCGTCGAGCCCGGCCAGGTCGTAGACGTAGGCGGGCAACCGCCCGGCGAGGGCCGCCTCCGAGGGCTGCGGCTGCGCCGCGACGGTGACTGTCAAGGTGTCTTCTCCAATGATGACGGTGCGGGATGTCAGGCGATCGGACGGTGAGCGGTCGTGACCTCGGCCCTTCGGCCATGTGCGGTCTGCCCGTGTGGAGAGCGTCCGATGCGTGTCGTCCGGGCCGGTCTTCCCCGACGATGCCGAGCGGCCGATACCTGTCACGGACCTCGTGCGGCTGACAGCACACGCCTCGGCCGTCGCGACCGTTGCCCGCTCACGTAGAGACACGTAGAGAATCGTGCGGGCAACCCTTCGAGCGGCCCAGGCGTATGAATGGTCATGACTTTGAATCCATGGAGCAATCTGATGGCGTTCGCGACCACGCCGACCCGGCGGCTGATCACTCTCGGCGTCGCCCTGGCCGTGGGCGCCACCGTCCTGGGCGCGCCGGCCGCCACCGCGGCCACTCCTTCGGAGGGTGCCTACTGGCACACCAGGGAGCTGACGACGTCCATCCACCCCTGGCGGTTCGGTACCGATTCGGCCCCCTACTCGCTGGTCCAGCAGGAGATCGTGGAAGGGTGGGACGTGCCCGACGGCAGGTCGTGGTTCGGATACCGGGAGCTGGGGTCGCTGCCGAAGAGCGCGGCGGACAAGAAGGCGTGGCAGCGCGACGGCTCCCCCTCCACGTGGGACGAATCGATCGACGGCAAGACCGTGAAACTGTCCACCAAGCCGTCCAAGGGCATCGTGACCCCTGGACGGAAGCAGCCGTTCCTGCTCATGGAGCAGCGGCTGACGTACGACGAGGTTCAGCGCCTGCCCGCCGACCCGAGCCGCCTGAAGGACTGGCTCACGAAGGCGGCCCAGGCCAGCCGGGAAGTCGACCTGGTCGGTTCGCTCACGTACACCCTGACTCAGCTCCTGTACGACCTTCCCGCTCCGAAGGAGGTCCGCGCCGCGGCCTATCAGGCCCTGCTGACGCTGCCGGGCGTGCGCGCCGACGGCAACGCGAAGGACAACCTGGGCAGATCCGGGGCCGCCGTGGTGATCGAAAGATCGAGCGGGACGGGGAAGGAGGCGCACTCGGTCAAGGAGCGACTGATCGTCGACACCGGCAGGATGGTGTTGCTGTCACACAACCAGACGGGCACGGTCGGCGGTAAGGCGTCCGCGCAGCTGTTCCACGACAAGACGCTGATCGAGGTCGGCTGGACCGACTCCCGGCCTGCCGTACCGGCTCTGCCCTGACGCGCGCCGCCGCCGGCGTCGACAGCCCGAGGACCGCTGTCGTCGTCGAGGGGTGGCAGCGCTCTACGAGGAGCCGTCGCACCTACAAGGGCTTTGTCCGGGGCCTGACCATGGCAACGGAGACCGTGGGTTCCCGCAGCGGCGCTCGCCCTCACCCGTTTCGAGCACACCCACCTGTCGGCGATTCGCTGAGATCACGTCAGTGACGACATCGGCCGCCATCCCCCATGGCCGGACCCGGTCGGTTGCGAAAGATCGCGATGTTCAGTCGATCCTTTCGCGGCCCTCCTCTCCGGCAGGGAGAGGGCGCCATCGCTCGGAGCGGGTGACACGGTTTCTGGAATCTCCCATGGGGGTGACGGCGTGAACGGTCATCGCAGGTAACGAGTTCTTTTCCTTTGCCGGTTTCCATTGCGAAACTTTCCGAGCTTTGCTGTAAATAAGCGACTTTTATCAGTCCTTGTTGAGTGAAGGTTTCCGTATGGGTCACCTCACCGCCGCAGGCGTTTGCCCGCGATCCGTGGTTTTCATCGCGGCAACCGCCTGAGACGCCTGTCGAGATCCTTGAAGAGGAATCTCCGGGAGGTCGTCATGGCTCGCTCACGTATCGCCTTCTCGCTCTCGCTCGTCGCGGCCATCGCGCTGGTGGCGCTGGTGCTCGGGGTGGTGGGAGGGCGCGCCACAGGTTCGGCCGGCCAGCCGGCGGGCGGAGGCTCGGGCGGGGTGGCGAGCGGCAAGAAGATCGATGTGATCATCAAGGCGAGCGACTCCTCGTTCTGGCAGACGATGATCGCGGGGGCGAAGCAGTCGGGCGGGGACTTCGGTCTCAAGGTGAGCACCTTCGGGCCCACGTCGGAGACCAACATCGACCAGCAGGTGCAGCTGGTCGAGAACTCCATCTCCCGGGGCGTCGACGGCATCGTCATCGCACCCAACTCCTCCAGCGCCCTCAACTCGGCGATCGACCGGGCGCGCAAGGCGGGGCTCAAGGTCATCACCGTGGACAGCCGCGTGACCACGCCCTCGGAGGGGTTCATCGGCACCGACAACGTCAAGGCCGGAACGCAGGCCGGCAAGCGCATGTGCGAGCTGCTCAAGGCGCAGAACAAGACGAGCGGCAGTGTCATGATCGAGTCTTCCGTGGCCGGTATCCAGTCGCTGGTCGACCGGGACGCCGGCTTCAAGCAGGGCCTCGCGAACAACTGCCCGCAGGTCAAGGTGACGCTGCAGCGCTACAACAACAACGACATCAACACCGCGGCGTCGCAGGTCAACGACGCGCTGACCGCCAACCCGGACCTGGCGGGGGTGTTCGCGGACAACAACACCTCGGGGGTCGGCGCGGCCCGGGCGATCCAGGACAACAAGGCGGCCGACACCGTTCCCGTCGTGGCGTTCGACTCCGACCCGCAGGAGAACGCGGCGCTCGCCGCGGGCACCATCGACGCGCTGGTGGTGCAGAACCCCTACTTCTTCGGTTACCAGGGTGTCCTGGCGGCCGGGATGGCCGCGTCCGGCCGTATCCCGCCGCGTGACATCGATCCCGGTGCGGTCGTGGCGGACAAGCAGAACCTCAACGCGCCCGACGTGAGGCAGTTGCTCAACCCGCCGACGATGAAGACGGAATGACGGCGAATGCGAGACGCGAGATTCGGCGAAGACGGAACGACGATGAATGCGGGATATGGGATGAGGTGAAGGTGAAATGACGAGCGAGCCCGTCGTCGAGTTGCGCGACGTCTCGAAGGCCTTCGGTCCTGTCCAGGCGCTCACCGACGTCTCGCTCAGCCTGATCCCGGGTCAGGTGCACTGCCTGGCCGGAGAGAACGGCGCGGGAAAGTCGACGTTGATCCGGGTGTTGACGGGCGCGCTGCGCCGTGACGACGGCACCTACGAGATCGACGGCGAGCCGGTCACCGCGCCGACCCCCGCCTCGGTGCGAGCGGCCGGTGTTCAGGCCGTCTACCAGGAGCTCAGTCTCCTTCCCCACCTGTCGGTCGCGGAGAACCTGTTCATGGGCCGCCTTCCGGCGCGAACCGGGATCATCACCAGGAGCCGGCTGCGCGACCGTACCAGGGAGGCCCTCGACGAGATCGGCCTGACGGACCTCAGTCCGGACGCGATCGTGGAACGGCTCCCGGCGGCCACACGCCAGCTCGTGGAGATCGCCAAGGTGCTCACCGCCGACTCCGTCAAGGCGATCGTGTTCGACGAGCCGACCACGGCGCTCACCGAGGCGGAGTCGGCGCGGCTCCTCGAACACATCCTGCGGCTGCGCGAGCGCGGGATAGCGATGCTGTACGTGACCCATCGGCTTGAGGAGATGTTCGAGATCGGCGACTGGGTGACCGTTCTGCGGGACGGAGGCCTGTCCGAGTCGGGGCCGATCAGTGACTACGACGAGGATCGCCTGATCACCGCCATGGTCGGACGCGAGATCAGCTCGCTCTATCCGGAGAGTCACCGGCATGCCGGAACGCCCGTGCTCCGGGTCCGGGGGCTGCGCCGGTCGGAGAACTCCCCGAGCATCGACTTCGACGTCGGAGCCGGAGAGATCCTCGGCATCGGAGGTCTGCTGGGGTCGGGGCGGAGCGAGTTGCTGCTGTCCGTCTTCGGCGCCGATCCGATCGCGGCCGGTGAGCTGGAGATCGAGGGCAGGCCGGTGAAACCACGCGGGCCGCGCGCGATGATGAACGCCGGAGTGGGGTTGCTCACCGAGGACCGCAAGGTGCTGGGGCTGCTGCCGGAGCTGTCGATCCGGGAGAACGTCACCATCGCCAGCCTGCGCAGAGGCTCCCGGCGTGGCCTCCTGCCCGGCCGCGAGCAGTCCGAGGAGGCGGATCGGCTGCTCGACAGCCTGCGGCTGCGGGCCGGCTCCTACGACCAGCCGGTGTCGACGCTGTCCGGCGGCAACCAGCAGAAAGTCCTGCTCGCCCGCTGGCTGCTGACCAAGCCGAAAATACTGATCTTCGACGAGCCGACGAAGGGCATCGACGTCGGGGCCAAGGGCGAGCTCTATACGGTCATCGGAGACCTGGCCGCGAAGGGGCTGGGGATCATCGTGGTCTCGTCGTACCTCCCGGAGCTGCTGGGCCTCTCCGATCGCATCCTTGTGCTGCGCGACGGGGAGGTCGCGGGCGAGCTTCCCGGAACCGCCTCGGAGGAAGATGTGCTCCGCCTGGCCAGCGGCGGCAGAGGTACGGAGATTCCAGCTCCTCGACGGGAGACGCCACTCGCCTCCGACGGGACGGAACCCGGGATTCCACCGGTCCCCGACGGAACGGAACCCGGGACGCCGCCCGCCTCCGACGGAACGGAACCCGGGACGCCGCCCGCCTTTGACGGGACGGAACCCGGGACGCCTCCGGCCCCGGACGACCCAGGAGAGGGGAACCGAGATGCCTAAGCTGATCTGGCGCGAACCGATCGCCACCACGACGATCACCAGTCGGCAGCCGGTCGGTGAAGGACCGCAGGCGCAGGCCGAGGCGAAGGCCAAGGCCCCGCGGCGGGTCATCACGCTGGGAGACATCGCGGGACGGGAGAGCGGCGGGCTCGTCGTGCTGCTCGTGGCGGTCGGCGCCCTCACGCTCGCCAGCGACGAGTTCCTCACCGGCAACAACCTGTCCAACCTCGCCCGGCAGGTCGCGATCTTCGGAATCATCGCGGTCGGTCAGCTCCTGGTCATCCTGACCGCCGGCATCGACCTGTCGGTCGGATCGGTGCTCGGCCTGTCCGGGGCGTCCACCGCGCAGTTCCTCGTCGCCGGCGTGCCCATCTGGCCGGCGCTCCTGCTCGGGGTGGGTATCGGCACCGCGCTCGGGATCGTCAACGGCCTGCTGGTGACCCAGGCCAAACTGCCGCCGTTCATCGCGACCCTGGGCATGCTCGGGATCGCCCGGGGAATCGTCCTGGTCAGCACGGACGCCCAGACCGTGCAGGGGCTGCCGGAGTCGTTCCAGACCATCGCCAACGGCACGATCCTCGGAATCCCCAACCTCCTCATCATCGCCGCCCTGGTCACGGCCGTGATGTGGTTCGTACTCACCCGGACGGTCTTCGGCCGCTACATCTACGCCGTCGGCTCGAACCCCGAGTCGGCCCGTCTGGCGGGTGTGCCCGTACGCCTGGTGATGATCTCGGTCTACGCGATCTCGGGCCTGCTGGCGGGTCTGGGCGGGGTGCTGCTCACGTCCAGGCTGGGTGCGGGCATTCCCACCGCGGGCACGGGCTTCGAGCTCAACGCGATCGCCGCCTGCGTGATCGGCGGCGCGAGCCTTTTCGGAGCGAAGGGCAGCGCGCTCGGTGCTGCCACCGGAGCGCTGATCATGGGTGTCCTCAACAACGGGGGGAACCTGCTCGCGATCAACGCCTTCTACCTGCAGATCGCCATCGGCGTGCTCATCCTCGTCGCGGTCGGATTCGACCAGCTGAACACCAGGCGCTCCGCCGCGGGCGGTTGACCGCCGCCCGGGACATCCACGCCGCCGCCGCCGACGACGCGGCCGGTCAGTCGCCCCGCGCCCGCCTGCGATCTCTGGCCGGAGCCGTCCTGGCGTGGTCTCGCATGCACGGCACGGTCAGTCTGGAGGTCATGGGTCGGTTCGCCGGCATGGGTCACGACCCCGGCACCCTGTTCGAGGCCGACATCGGCACCCTCGCCGACGCCTTCGGGCTCAAGTGACCGAAGACCGCGAAAAGGAACGGTGCCTCTCTGCCGCCGGCGGCGTGACACAGAGAGGCACCGTTCACCGGACGCCCCGACTTGCCGGCGATCCCGGGCCTGGAGCACCGCTCCGGATCAGGTGGCGGCGGGTTCGGGCACCGGTGGGGCCGGAGGGAACGGGACTTCGGCCAGGACGGGGATAAGGGATTCCTCCTCGTAGTCGAGGTGGGCCAGTAGTTCCTCCGACAGGCGGCCCAGTTCGGCGCGGAAACGCCCGGGGTCGGCGGTGGTGATGTCGGCCAGCAGGGCGAGAAGGTCGTCCTTGAGGCGCGCGACCGTCCGGTGTTCGTCGCGGAGCCGGTCGAGAGCGTCGCGCAGGTGGGGATGATAGTTCGCGAGGGCGGGGAAGATGTGCGCGTCCTCGCTGGTGTGGTGGAACGTCAGAAACTCGCAGAAGGCCAGGCAGTGCTGCCGGATCTGCATGCCGAGCCCCGGCGCCGGCGGTTCGCCGGGGCCCTGGTGGGCCGCCCGCGCGGCGAAGTGGGCGTCGGTCTCGGCGCGCACATGCCGCAACTGGGCACGCAGCCAGGTGTGAACCTGCAGGAGCTTGTCGGCGAGGTTGTTGATCTCGCCGGGGCCTTCTCCCGCCTCGGGCTCGGAACGCTCCAGCACCACGACCGGCAGGGTTCGGGTGGTCTGGGTCTGGTAGTCGGCGTATCCGGGCGCCGCGCGCACCACGTGCTCGAACAGCCTCTCGCGCCGCGTCCCCTCGGCGGGGACCGCGATCGCCTCGAACGACTCGGTGCCGATCTCCACTCGCACCAGGGGATGGGCGAGCAGGTTGTGGTACCAGGCGGGATGACGGGACGCGCCGCCGGCGGACCCGATGATCAGCAGTAGGTCGCCGTCGCGGACGTAGCCGAGGGGAGCGGTGTGCTCCCGTCCCGACTTCGCGCCGGTGGTGGTCAGCAGCAGGAGGTCGCCGCCCTGGAAGGGGCCGCCGACCTTTCCGCCGTTGGCTCGGAACTCCTCGATGATTGATTGGTTGAAGGACGTGGGCATACGGTTTCAGGTCTCCAGAAAAGTGTGTGGGTTCGCGGTCGAGAGTGAGATGAGCGGCGCGCACCGATCGCGCGCGAACCTCGCCGGGAGACGGATGTCGGGCACGCGGAAGCCGCGGACGGTCGCCGTGACACGGCGGACGTTCAAGGGCAGGGCGTACTGACGTCACATGGCGATGCCGGGCACCGCGGAAGGCGACGGACGACGCGCGAAGGTGATCAGGTCAGATGCAGGGTGCGGAGTGTGAACTCATGGCAGGCCCCTCAGTGAAGGTGCTCGCCCAACTGCCGACCGGCCCACTGCTCTTGGCCGGCGTCAAGCGACACGCGCACTATTACAACCACCCACCCGCGGCCTGTCAATCCACAAGATCATGTGTGTCCCGGATTACGGTTTCCCGCCATGGCATTCGGCGGTCCGCCCCCATGGCCCGCGACCTGGCGATTACCTAGCGTCGTCCTCGACGAGAAACGAGGACAACCATGATCAGTTTGCGAGGACTGAGCAAACGCCACGGTGACAGGTTCGCCGTCGACGACCTCTCCCTGGATCTCAGGCCGGGAACGGTCACGGGCTTCCTGGGCCCCAACGGGGCGGGGAAGTCGACCACGATGCGGATGATCCTCGGCCTGGACCGGCCCACGACGGGTACCGCGCTCGTCGACGGCCGTCCCTACGCCGCCTACCGGCACCCGTTGCGGAAGGTCGGCGCGCTGCTGGACGCCCGCGCGATCCATCCGGGCCGCAGCGCGCGGGCTCACCTGCTGGCCCTGGCCCGCAGCAACGGCATCACGCGGGGCCGGGTGGACGAGGTGCTGGAGAGTGTCGGGATGGAGACGGCCGCCGGGCGGCGGGCGGGCGCGCTGTCCCTGGGCATGAGCCAGCGACTCGGCATCGCCGCCGCGCTGCTGGGCGACCCCGAGGTGCTGATGTTCGACGAACCGGTCAACGGGCTCGACCCGGACGGCGTGCGCTGGGTCCGCGACCTGATGCGCTCCCTGGCCGACGAGGGCCGTACGATCTTCGTCTCCAGTCACCTGATGAGCGAGATGCAGCTCACCGCCGACCACCTGGTGGTGATCGGCCAGGGCCGCCTCATCGTCGACGCGCCGCTGGCGGAGGTGATCGCGGGCAGCTCGTTCAGCGCGGTCGTCGTCCGCAGCCCGCACGCCGGAGACCTGGCCGCCCTGCTCACCGCCGCCGGCCTGCGCGTGGAACGCACCGGGGAGAACGACCTCGTCGCCGGCGGCGGAACCATCGAGCGGGTCGGCGACCTGGCCTTCGACGCGGGCGTCCGGCTGCACGAGCTCAGCACGCGGGAGGCCTCGCTGGAGCAGGCGTACCAGGAACTGACCGCGGGCAGCGTGGAGTACGGCGCGCGAACGGCAGGGGTGTGACCGATGATCGATCTGACGACGACGGGCGGCCTGCGAGGCGCCGTCGCCTCGGAGTGGACCAAGCTGTGGTCGCTGCGCTCGACCTGGTGGTGCCTGGTGAGCGGGGCCGCGCTCCTGGGGCTCAGCGCGCTGACCCTGGCCGGCGGCACGGCGACCAACCTGCTCAACGACGGGGTGAAAGCGACGCTGCCGGCCGGTGAATCGGTGATCTCCGCCGCCGCCTTCGCGCAGTTCGCGTTCGTCACCGTGGCGATGCTGGCCATCACCGGCGAATACGCCTCCGGCGGCATCCGGACGACGCTGCAGGCCACACCGATCCGCGGCCACATGCTCGCGGCCAAGGCACTGGTGCTGGTCCCGGTGATGCTGGTGGCGGGGGTGCTGTCCGGCAGCGCGGCGGCGGTCGCCGTCTACCTGTTCCTGTCCGTTACCCCGTTCGGCGGTTACGGCGCCCTGCCGCCCGCCGAGACCGCGATCGACATGCTGAGCATCGGGGTCTTCCTCGTGCTGGTGTCGCTGATGACGCTCGGCGTGGGAGCCGCGATGCGCAGTGCGGCGGGTACGCTCACAACGGCGTTCATGCTGCTGATGGGACTGCCGCTGATGCTGGCCATGACCGGCTTCGGACCGCTGGTGAGCCTGTCGCTGCGGATGCCGATGTTCGCCGGGCTGGCGTTCATGGACAGCGCCGACAACCTGACCGGCGGGCCCATGCCGTACGGGCGGGTGGAGGGACTGCTGTGGTTGCTCGGCTGGACGACGGTGGCATTCGCCGCCGGTCACGCGGTCCTGCGACGCAGGGACGCCTCGTAGAATCCGCGTCTGTGTCTGGCAACCGGGTCGCTCGCGGGCTCGCCGGGATTCTCGCGGGCCTCCTGACGGGGATCGTCGAGCTCGTCTTCCTGCTCCTGGCCGGAGTCACCCCGGTGGCGCGGCCCGGGGTCGGGCGGGTCGCCGACCGGCTGGTCGCGCTGGAGCGCGCCCGGCTGGCGGCGTGGTTCGGCCACGACACCGGCGAGGCGGCCCCGGTGCGGAACCGCTACGGCTACCTCGCGCTGCGTGCGGTGGTCGGCGTGGTGGGCGGTTACGTCGCCGCCGCCGGCCTTTTCCTCGGGTTCCTGTTCCTGTTCGGCGGCACGTGGGCGCTGCTCACGAGGGAGTCCGACGCGGTGCGGCTGGTGCTGCCCGGCGTCCGGCTGGTGACCAGCGGCTGGGCGATCGGTCTCACCAGCGGGTTGCTGGTGGTGGCGCTGGCCGGACTGTGGTGTCTCGCGCTCGTCGCGGTCGAACGGCGCCTGGCCGACCACTTCCTCGGTCCGGGAAGGCAGGAGATGATGCGGCGGCGCATCGCCGAGCTGACCGCCACCCGCTCCGGCATCGTGCGCGCGGTCGACGACGAGCGGCGGCGGATCGAGCGCGACCTGCACGACGGCGTGCAGCAGCGAGGCGTGGCGCTGTCGATGCTGCTGGGACGTGCCGAGCACAGTGACGACCCCGCCAAGGCCGCCGCGCTGGTGAGCCAGGCATACACCGAGTCACGCCGGCTGCTCGACGAGCTGCGCAGCGTCGCCTGGCGGATCTACCCGACCGCGCTGGACGAACTCGGACTGCGGGCCGCGCTGGCCGGGGTGGCCGAGCGCGCGAGCGTGCCGGTCACCGTTCACTACGGCCTCGCCGAGAGCCCGGTGTCGGAGGTGGAGACCGCGCTCTACTTCGTCGCGCGTGAGGCGGTCACCAACGCCACCAAGCACGCGCGGGCGCGTGACATCCTGGTCGTCCTGACCCAGGACGACCGGACGGTGAGCATCGTGATCTCCGACGACGGACACGGCGGAGCCGACCCGGCGGGCAGTGGGCTGGCCGGGCTGGCGCGCCGGGTCCTGGCGCTCGACGGCCGCTTCGAGGTGGACAGCCCATCCGGCGGGCCGACCAGGATCACCGCGACACTCCCCAGGGCGGCGCCATGCGAGTGATCCTCGCCGATGACTCGGTCCTACTGCGCGAAGGACTGTCCCGCCTGCTTGAGGACGCCGGTCACCAGGTGGTGGCCGCGGTCGGCGACGCCTCCGCGCTGCTCGCCGCCGTGTCGCGGGACCAGCCTGACGTCGCGGTCGTGGACGTACGCATGCCGCCCACGCACACCGACGAGGGACTGCGGGCGGCGCTGGAGATCCGCGACCGCTGGCCCGGCGTCGGCGTGCTGGTGCTGTCGCAGTACGTCGAGAAACCGTACGCCGCCAAGCTGCTCGCAGGGGCCACCGAGAGCGTGGGTTACCTGCTCAAGGACCGGGTGACGGAGGTGGCGGAGTTCCTCGACTCGCTGGAGCGGATCCGCGAGGGCGGGACGGTCTTCGACCCGGAGGTGGTCCGCCAGCTGCTCGCCCGCACCACCCACGTGGACCCGCTGAGCAGGCTCACCGGACGCGAGGCGGAGGTGCTCAGGCATCTGGCGCAGGGTTTCGTCAACGCCGCCATCGCCGAACGCCTGCACGTGTCACTGAGCACGGTGGAGAAACACGTCAACGCCATCTTCGACAAGCTCGGACTCCTGAACACCCCCGGCTACAGCAGGAGGGTCCTGGCGATCCTCCGCTACCTCGACGAGTGATCGAGGGTTCCCGGGCCGACGGTATGTCCGATCCTGGGAGGAAGTTGCCAGTTTTGGCTTTCCGTAATTCATGCAATTGGCATCCGGTAGGGTCATCAAGGTCCAAAATGATCTAGGAGATGTGCATGAGGAATGTTTTGATCCGAAAGATGGCTAGTTTCGCCGGTGCCCTGACGCTCGGCGCGGGTCTCATGGTGGCCGCTGCGGCTCCGGCCTCGGCGGCCGGATGCTCCGGCAGCCGCCTGGGCAACTGGCCGATCACCGGCGGGTACATCGCGGTCTTCTACAACTCTTCCACCGGGATGAACTGCGCGATGACCTACACGAACAAGCCTGGCAAGAAGCAGTACATAAGGGTCGATATCTGGACGACGACCGCTAGCAAAAGGGACGCCGGCAACTACACGACCTACGCCGGTCCGGTGAGCGTCCCCGGCAAGGGCAAGTGCATCAACTTCCAAGGACAGGTCGGCGCGAACAGTCCCACCGAGGGCTTCGGTCCCGCCTACTGCAGCTGACCTTCCGGACGCACCCTCCATCCGTGACCCTGCCCGGTAGGCGTGATCGCCGCAAGCCGTGCCGGGTCGCCGCCCACGCTGGGTCCTGGAGGCGTCATCGAGAGTGGACACGTCCGCTCCGATGGTTTTTCTGACAACACCGCTGTTCGCTCGGCATCGTCGCCAACCTCAGCATGGCGATGTGTCGAGGGGCGTCGGTAAGGAAGCTGTGGACTGACCCGCTTGGGCGTTTTCGTATGTGCCTGCTGACAGCTTCCTTACCGACAACTCTTACGAGGAGTTTCTCGCTCACCACCGACTTCCTCGGTGGTGGGCGGGCCCTTGGGGTGATGGCTCTGGCGCATCGGGACCTGCACCTTCATGAACGGCATGCCCTCGACGGCCGCGTAGAAATGGCCCGAGCTCAGCTTTGAGATGTCTTCAACGGTGCTGCCTTTCGTCCGAGCAGGGCGGGACCATGTGCCTTGGTCTGACGTCAGGTGGGCAGGGGCCGGTCGTTCACGACGTGTTTCATGACGAGGGTGGAGTTCAGGCGTTGCACGCCGGGGAGTGCGGACAGGACGTCGTCTTCCAGCTCCTGGTAGGCGGTCAGGTCGGCGGTGACGACGCGCAGCAGGTAGTCGGGGTCGCCGAACAGCCGTTGCGCCTGCACCACCTCGGGTACTCGCGTGACCGCTGCCTCGAAGCTCAGCAGGGTATCGCGGTCCTCCTGGCGCATGGTGACAAAGAGGAGCGCCTGGAACGTCAGGCCGAGGGCGCTCGCGTCGACGACTGCCCGGTAGCCGCGGATCGTCCCGCCGCGCTCCAGCTCTCGCAGCCGGCGGTGGCACGGCGAGACACTCAGCCCCACCCGTGCGGCGAGCTCCGTGATCGTCAGACGGCTGTCTTCCTGGAGCACAGCAATAATCTTCCGATCAATCACATCCATGTAGAAGATCCTTCCATAGATGCGGTCTGAGCAGGGAAAAGTGGGAAACACCTTCGGGCACATCAAACGTATTCTTCCCATATTCACTGGCCAACCGGGAGGAATCCATTCATGGCCGTTGGCTCTGTGCTTGCTTTCTGGGCGGTCGCGTTCCTGCTCATCGTCGTCCCAGGCGCGGACTGGGTCTTCACCATCGGTGCCGGGCTGCGGGGTCGTTCGGTATACCCGGCGGTGAGCGGGCTGATCGTCGGCTACGCCGCGATCACCCTCATCGTCGTGGCCGGGGTCGGAGCGCTGGTCGCCGGATCTCCGGCAGTCCTGACCGGCCTCACCTTCGTCGGCGGCCTCTACCTGGTGTGGCACGGCGCGATGACCTTCGCCCACCCCGCCACACCCGACGCTCCGGCCGGCGGGCCGGCCGGCACCGACTGGAACACCTTCCTGCGGGGCATCGGCGTCAGCGGCCTCAATCCCAAAGGTCTGCTGATCTTCCTCGCCCTGCTCCCGCAGTTCACCGACCCGCACGGCGCCTGGCCCGTCGCCGGGCAGATCGGCGTCCTCGGCCTGGCCTTCATGGCCACCCGCGCCCTGTTCTACCTCTGCCTCGGTATTCTCACCCGCACCGTCCTGCACAGCCGACCCGCCGCGGCGCGCCTCGTCAGCCGCCTATCCGGAGCCGCCATGATCGGCATCGGCATCTGGCTGCTCACCGACCACCTTCTCGGCTGAGCGACGCTTCGGGCATCCCGTCTCCGCTGGAGCAGATCGAGCACGGAGCTCGGGATCTGCTCTGATCCATGGTGAAGCCCATGGATCAGACGTCGGTGTCGGCCTACAGGGAGTTCTTAGCCCTTTTGACGACTTCCTCTACGGTGAGCGGATCCTTGGGGTGGTGGCTCAGGCACATGGGGACCTGCACTTTCACGAACGGCATGCCCTCTACGGCCGTGTAGAACTGGCCCGACCTCAGCTTCGAGATGTCGGTGACGCGGCTGCCCTTGCCCCGAGCCATCTCCCTCGCCGCGTCGATCTGGGCCGGGCTGTTCAGCAGGCCGAAGAACTGGGTCGCGGCGTTTCCCGGAATCCGGTTGTGCAGTCCCTTAGGAGCCTGGGTCGCGAACACGAGGCCGAGCCCGTACTTACGCGCCTGGGACGCCAGTGCCAGCGTGCTCTTCGTGCACGCGGTCATGGCGCCCGACGGCGCGAACGTCTGCGCCTCGTCCATCACGAACAGCCCGCCCAGCGGCCGATCGCCCGCCGGGTGCTTCTTGATCCAGGCGAACAGCGCCATCTGGAGCTGGTTGACGAAGCTCTGCCGCTGATCGTCCGACTGCAACCCGGCGAGGTTGATCACTGAGACGCGTGCCGTCTTGTCCGGGGGCGGAGTCAGCAGGAGACCAGGGTCGACCGGTGCGCCGACACCGCCGAACATCGGGTCGTTGACCACGGCCGCGGCCAGGATCTGTCCCAGGTCGGCGGCGAGCCTCTCCGCGTTGGCGAGCCCGCTCACCCCCTCGGGCAGTGCCGACAGCATCTCGATGAGACCCGCGAGGCTGGTCGGACCGCCCCGGCGCGCGTAGTACTTGAGCGTCTCCCTCAGCACCGCCTGCCCCAGCTGGGCCTTGTGCGTGTTCGCCCCGAGCTTGGCCTTCGGCACGATGGACGCGACGGCGACCTCTATCGCCTCGTTGAACTCGTCGGCGTCGTCGAGGACGCTCGCGAAGTCGGGCAGGGGCTGGAAGCTGAGCGGGCGTCCCAGGGTGAGCCCCGGGGTCCAGACCACGACGTCGGTGTACGTCAGGTATTCGGCGGCCCGCGCCGCGTCGCCCGAGGCCCACTGCTCCGGCGCCTCCGGCCACGGGTCTCCCATCCGGGCGAGGTCGTTGTTGGGGTCGAGCACGATGGCGGAGACGCCCTGGAGCGCGCACCTCTCGATCAGGTTGCGGATGAGCACGGTCTTCCCCGACCCGGATCCGGCGAAGATCGCGGTGTGCTTCCTGAGCGCCTCCAGCTCGACGCCGACAGGCGCGTCACCGTTGACCGCCGTGCCGAGGGCGATGTACGGCACGCGGCGCGCGTCGGGTCTGGTGGCCGTCACGGTCGAAGGGGGCTTCACCGCGGGAGCGGCCTGGCCAGGACTTTCGTCGGGGGAGACGCGCGCCGGAAACACGACTCCGTCAAGACGCGCGCCGGGAGTGATGCGGCCGGACCTCTCGCGGGGAGTGGGCCGGTCGGGTTGCCCGCCGGAAGGGATGGGGCCGGGCTGCTCGGCGCGCGCGGGGTGGGCGGGTTGCTCGCCGGGAACGGTCCATACGTCGCCCAGTGCCTCGCCGAGCAGTTTGACGTCGCCGGTCGGTCTCCGTACGGCCAGCCACGCCCGCAGGTGCGGAGGATTCTCCCGGAGCAGATCCCGGAGCGCGGAAAGAATCTTGAGATCTTCGGGGTCGACGCCGAGGATCCTGCCGCCCGCATGCTCGAACGCCGCGACGGCCTCAAGGGTGCGAGGTCCTTTGGCCCAGTTCGCGTTCCGCAGTACGAACAACCGCCTCTTCGGGACATCGAGGTCCAGGCCGGCCGCCACCGAGGCCTTACGCAGGCGGTTCAGCGCGGAGATGGCGTTTTCCGAGGAGATCGCGCGAAAGCCCCAGTGCGCCTCGTCCTCGGTGCTCTCGTCCAGGCTGCGCCGCAGGCGCGCGTGCAGGGGAGGCTTCGAACTCGGCGGAGGATCCTGGTCGAACGCCTGCCCGGCCTCGCCCTGCTCGGTGATCCAGGCGGTGAGCCCCGCGGACAACAGCGGCGGCATCGCCGCGTCCTCGGTGGCGGGGGAGAGGGCCGCCACCACCTTCGCCGTGTTCCTCAGCTCCGCGAACCGGGCGTCAAGGGCGGAGAGATCCTCCTCGGACGCCACCGGCGGCGGAGTGGTGCCCCCCGGCTTCGCCGGGACCCGGCCACCGAGATGCTCCAGTTCCTTGATCTCACCGTTGAGCAGGCACGACTGGATGTGCTCGTCAATCTTGATCAGTAGCTGCCGTGGCGTGAAATCGGGGGCGAGGTCGAACGCGGACGGACTCACCGGCCACGTCGAGTAGGGCGGCTCGAAGCCGATCTCGCGGAACCGCGACTCGAACCGTTTCTCGATCAGGGCGCGACCGGTCTCGGCATCGGGGATCGTCTTGAGCTGGACGGCTTTCCGGAACCGGTCACGGACGGTGTCCGTCGCGAACCTCTCGATGAGAATCCAGGTCATCGGAAGGCAGGAGACGACCGTCAGCGTCCGGCGGGTGACCTCTCGCAGCGACATCAGGCCACCCGCGACCTGCTCGATCATGATCGTCTCGCGCGTGTCCGGAACAGCGTCACCGCCGGTGGACATCGAGGACTGCGCGACGAGCGTGTCGATCTGGTCGATCGCGATGATGGACGGTCCGGTGAGGGCAAGCAGGTGTGAGAGGTTCCTGACGATCTCCTGAGGTGTCTTCTGGACCTGTCGTATGCCCCACTGCGCACGCTCGCCCGGCTCCTCCTCCGGCGTGGAGGACAGGAAGGATTCTCCGATGTCCTGCGCTCTTAGATCATCGGACGCGAGCAGCACGAGGGCTCTGGCGGTGTCCTGGCTGTCCCGGCCGACCAGTTTGTTGAATCGGCGCAATGCGTCGATGAAGGTGTCGAGAGCCGTCTTTGACAGTACCGAGTTTCCGGTCACCGCACGCCGTACCATCCGCGGTACGTCGGCCAGCAACGAAAGGTGCTCCAGGAGGATCGAGAGTTGGCTCTTCCCGTCGACTCGCTCGCGAGACAGGCTGTCGAGCATGGACACCACGATGCTTTCCCAGAAGCCTTTGGCATCCAGGAGGCTCACCAGAAAGAAGTATCCGCTCTCTCTCTGGACTTTCTCGCGTACCCAGCCCAGCAGGTGCGTCTTCCCCGCGCCCCGCTGCCCCTGAACGATCACCCCGACCGGACTTACGTCGGGGCTTTCCCTGGCCTCGGCCAAGCCGCCGAGGAGAACGTGTGCGGTGTGCCGGTGCAGACCCTCCACGTGAAACTGCGGCGAACGCCACACGTCGTCGGGTACTTGGGTGTAGCTGAACTTGAGCGCGGCGAGTGCGCTCCGTTCGGGGCCCGTCATCGCACCTCGATCGAAAGAAAGTGCTTGGCCTGGTCGCCGATGGTCACCGCCGCGTCACGATCTTGCTGGGTGAGGGTCTTCTGATTCGACTCGGGAACGATGTTCACGCCCGGCATGCGGTTCATCAGTGTGAGCACGTCATCGACCTCTGCTCTCGTCGCATCACCCAGGAGCGGGCGGATCTTCGTGAGACTCACCCAGGTGCCGGGTTCACGGGCCAATTCGGTATAGGCGGCGCGGACGCGCGCCTCGATGTCCGGCGTCGACGTTGCGGCCGGCGCGGGAGAGGCCGCCACCGCGGCCGGCGTGGACACCTCGACCTCCGACTCTGCAGCCGGCACGGATGAGTCTCCGGCGTCCGAGTCGTTGCGCGGCTGGAAGATGTCGGCGAGCCTGTGGTCGGTCCGCTTCATGAATCCTTGAAGGCCGATCAGCAGGGCGCGGGCCATGGCTCCTGCCGAGCCTGGGAGCAATGGGACCGTTCCCGCGTGAAGTTCCTCGGCCATACGCGCCCATCCCAGGTCGGTCAGCACGTGCGCGTACGCGCGTCCGTCTTTCCAGCTGTCGACCAGCTTCAGCTCGTTCAGGTGCCGACGCGCCTTCCCGTCGAGCGTCAGGCCGTGGTGTTCCTTGAGTTCGGGGTTGGAAACCTCCTTGGCTTCCACCATCAACACCACAAGGGCGGAAATCTCAGGGATCGACAACTTTTTATCCGACATGATTTATCCTTTCGACATTTCAAGGCGGCGGTTCCGGAGGAACCGCTTTATCTGGTCGATCACTGCTGCCGCGTCAGTCATAACCTGGACATTGGTGAAGCGCAGAACGGCGTAACCGTCCAGTTGGAGCTGGACGTCCCGTTGCCGGTCCGCCGCGTATTTGAGGGGGGAGCCGTGGTCGGGCCCGTCGATCTCGACGACACACCGCTCCTCGCGCCACAGCAGGTCCAGCCGTACGGGGTTGGCGAGCGGGTGCGACCGGTAGGTCTGGTTCCACGCCCGGCCCGTCGCCCAGTCCCGCGAGGACAGCGCGGTCTCCAGGGCCTGTTCGGCACTGCTCGCCGGATGGGGGACCCCGGCGACGGCGGGGTAGGCGACGGTGCGCGCGGCCCTGGCGCCGGATGACCTCGGCGAGGTCGGCCCCGGAAGCTCACGGGCGAGGCTCACCACCGAGGGGGGAAGGCGGACCGTCACCGTCTCGACCCGGTCGACGGCGATCAGCGGGGCGCCTGTGAGCCAGATTCCGAGCTCGCCGCGGTGGGCGAGCCATTCGCATCCCGCGACGAGAACCTCCTCCGCGGCCGAGGAAAGACCCGCGGGCACGTGCACGATGATCGACGTGTGAGAACGATCGAAAGCGGCGGCGAGCACGCGGGCAAGGCCGACGGCGCGCACCTCGGGAGCGAACCTGGTGGATCGACGCGACCTCCTCGCGGGCGTCTGCCCGGCGCCGCGTGCGGGCGGTTCGATGTCGTGAGGCGTCTGTCCGGTGCCGTGCGCGGGCGGTTCGACGTCGTGCGAGAACGGGCCGGGGCGGTGAGGGGACGCCTCGGTATCGCGAAGGGACAGCTCGGCCAGATGGGCGAGGAAAGGGCCGAAGTGGCCGGTCACGGATGCCGTCCGCAGAGCGAGTGCGCGTACCGCGCTCCCTCCCGCGCCCCCGGGGCCGCCGATGTCCTCCGCGCCCGGCAGCCATGCCGGAAACAAACCGACGGCGGCCTTTTCGAGCTCGGACAATACCGAGGTCACCATTTCCGCCACTGATCGCGTGTCATCCGCGAAGTAGGTGACTATCGCGGGCGCGTCATCGGGGAGAGGATCCAGCGACAGCGCGATGGTATCCGCGTTCGTACCGTGAAGTCGCACGACGCGGCCTCTCGGTAGTTCTGCCCACGACCGCGCCACGTGGCTTCCTCTGGTTTCCTCATGTGTCAACTTTTCCGAGGCTATACGGCAGTGACAGAAGAATGCAGTGGTTTGCCAGAGAATACGAAATCCGTTCTACCGGCCGGTGGTGATCGCCTTCGTGGCGTTTTACGGACGTCAGCCGGCAGGCTCCGCCGTGGGCCCTCCGTTGAGCCTGCGGCTTGACTCTCCAGTGGCTCGAAGGTGCAGGTTTGTCCCGTGAGTGACAGCACGGAGCTTTACACGATCGGCCGGCTCGCCCGCCGTACCGGCCTGTCGGTGCACACGATCCGCTTCTGGTCCGACAGCGGCCTGGTGCCGCCCACGGAGCGTTCCGCCGGCGGGTACCGCCTGTACGACGCGACGGCCGTCGCCCGGTTCGACCTCGTCCGGACGCTGCGCGAGCTCGGCATCGGCCTGGAGACCGTCCAGGAGATCCTTGCGCGCCAGGTCACGGTGGCCGAGGTGGCACAGACGCACGCCCGGGCGCTGGACGCGGAGATCCGCACCCTGAAGCTACGCCGCGCCGTGCTCCGCACGATCGCCCAACGGGGCAGCACAACGGAGGAGACACTGATCATGCACAAATTAGCCCAGCTGTCGGCCCGGGAACGGCAGCAGATCATCGACGACTTCGTCGACGGCCTCTTCGCCGGGATCGACCTCGACGACGACGCCCTGGTCGTCGCCGGGTGGATGCGCGAGCTGCCCGCCGAACTGCCGGACGATCCGACGCCGGGCCAGGTCGACGCCTGGGTGGAGCTGGCCGAGCTGGTCGGCGACGGGAAGTTTCAACAGCGGCTGCGGCGGATCGTGCTCAGCGGCTCCTCCGGACCGCGGGTGGACGCCGGCTTCGACCTGCGGCGGCGGGTGCTGGAGCAGGCCGGACGGGCCCTGACCGGCAAGATCGCACCGGAGTCGGCCGAGGGCGGGCTCATCCTGAACGGCATCGTCGAGCCCCGCCTGTCGGCCGAAGAGCGCGCCGAGCTGCGCGAGCGGCTCCGGGTGCTCGCCGACGCCCAGGTGGAGCGCTACTGGCAGCTCCTGGCCACCCTCAACGGACGCGAGCCGTCCCCCTCGGTCATTCCCGCGTTCACCTGGGTGATCGCCGCCCTGCACGCCCACGGCTGACCGCGTCGTGTGCGCGCTCGCCCCGGCGGGCTGAGCCCCCGAACCGCCGCCTGCTCGCCTCGGCACCGGCAGGCGGCGGCTCCCCCGGGCGCGCCGGCCGGGCGGCGCGGGGACGTGCCCCAAGTGGGAGCCGTCCCCGCGCCGCGTCCCGCGTCTCAGTCCTCGACGACCATGGCCTCCAGGACGGGCAACGCGGCGGCGAGCGCCTCGCGCTGCTGCGGGCTGAGCCGGGCCAGCCGGGCGTCGAGCAGGGCCGTACGACGCGAGCGCACCTCGGCGAGCACGCGGATCCCGGCGGGCGACAGCGCCACCCGGCTGGAGCGCGCGTCCCTGGCGTCGATGGTGCGGACGAGCAGGCCCCGCTGGGTGAGCGCCGCGAGGACACGGCTCATGGTCGGTGGGGTGACGGCCTCACGCTGGGCCAGCTCGCCCAGACGCAGCGGGCCGTGACTCTCGATCGAGACCAGCGTGGACAGCTGCAACGGCGGCACGTCGTTGCTGGCGAGCCGGATGCGCCGGTGCAGCCGGCCGACGGTGAGACTCAGCCTGCCGGCGAGTTGCCTGTCATCGAACACGGGCGCGCTCATCGCTCCGCCATCTCCTCGTGGATGTACAGGTCACCGCGGAACAGCGAGACCACCGCCCCCGCGGCGGCCAGGACGGCGGCGAGGACGAAGACGACGATCAGGCCGTCGTGGAACGGCGCGGACAACAGGTTCGGGAAGAAGGCCTTGCTGGTCAGCGTCGTCACGGTCGCGGGGGGCAACTGGTGCAGCACACCGGCGGAGCCCAGCAGCGAGGAGAGGGGGTTGCTGCCGAGGAACGCGGCGAACATCAGGCCGACCGGCGGTACGGCGGCGACCGAGGCCACCGCGTGTGGCGGCACGCCCTGGGCGCTCAGGCCGCTGTCCAGGGCGCCGGGCAGCGAGTGGGACAGCCCGGCGACCAGGAGGGAGAAGAACACGCCGATGGACAGCACCATGCCGGAGTTCTGGAAGGTGGCCCGGATGCCGGAGGCCACCCCGCGCTGGTCGGAGGGCACCGAGTTCATCACCGCCGTGGTGTTCGGCGCGGAGAACAGCCCCGAGCCGATGCCGTTGAACAGCAGCAGGAAGGCGAAGATCGGGTAGCTGAACACGACCGGTATCTCCAGCATGCCGAGGAAGGTCACCGCCATGACGAACAGGCCGCCGGTGGCCAGGAGTTTCGCCCCGTACCGGTCGGACAGGTAGCCCGAGACCGGTCCGGCGAGGAGAAACCCGAGGGTGAGCGGAAGGAGGTAGATCCCCGCCCACAGAGGGGTGTCCTCGAAGTTGTAGCCGTGCAGGGGCAGCCATATGCCCTGCAGCCAGATGATGAGCATGAACTGCAGCCCGCCACGGGCTATCGCGTTGAGCAGCGCGGCCGCGTTTCCGGCCCAGAACGCCTGGATCCGGAAGAGCCCGAGGTGGAACATCGGGTGCCGCACCCGCGTCTCCAGGAAGCAGAACACGCCCAGCAGGACGGCGCCGCCGACCAGTCCCGCGATGACCATCGGATTGGACCAGCCCTCGACATGGCCGCCGTAGGGCTGGATGCCGTACGTGATCGCGGCCAGCATCGCGGTCAGCCCGACGGCGAAGGTCAGGTTGCCCCACCAGTCGATGCTCAGGTCGTGCCGGCGCGCCGCCGTCTCGCGCAGGTTCCGGTAGGCCCACCAGGTGCCCACCAGGCCGATCACCGCACTGAACCAGAAGATCGCCTCCCAGTGCCAGGCGGACAGCAGGCCACCCGCCATCAGCCCGATGAAGGTGCCGGCGAGCCCCGCGACCTGGTTGACGCCCAGCGCCATGCCTCGCTGGCGTGCCGGGAACGCGTCGGTGATGATCGCTGTGGAGTTCGCCATCAGCATGGCGCCGCCGACACCCTGCACCAGTCGCCAGCCGATCAGCCACAACGCGCCCGCCTGACCGCTGAACGGGGTCAGCGCGAGCGCCACCGAGGCGCCGGTGAACACGGCGAAGCCGGCACTGTAGATGCTCACCCTGCCGTACATGTCGCCCAGCCGGCCCAGGGTGACCACCAGCACAGCGGTGACCAGCATGTATCCCATGAGCATCCACAGCAGGTAGCTCACGTTCTCCGGGGCCAGCGGGTTGAGATGGATGCTGTCGAAGATGGCGGGCAGGGAGATGATCACGATGGAGGCGTTCACCGTGGCCATGAGCATGCCCAGCGTCGTGTTGGACAGCACCGACCACTTGTAGGGAAGGCGTCCGCCTGGCCGGGAAGGCGGTGTGGTGGGAACGGTGGTGGAAGTCTGCATGAGCCCCCCAGATCTCCAGATCTGGCTCGATAGTTAGTTGGCGTAAACTAAGTATATGCTCTGACCTGGTGTTATATCTCCATGGGGGCTCTGATTTCATGGAGGCCGTAGGGGTCTGAGCCCGTGAAAGCCGCAGGGGCCGTGAAAGCGGGAGTCCACCGGGACCGGTGTCGAGGGGGCGCCGCCTGCCCGTTCCGGGCACGTTCCGACGGCGCGGGGCGCGCCGGAACGTCTCCTTCACCGCCGCCGTGAGATCACTCGTCGTCCGGTGGCGCGTCCTCAAGACGCCAGCAGGCGATGAGGTGGGGCGTGATCTTGTGGGTCGTCCAGATCGCGACCATGAACATGAAGGCCGCGGTCGTGGGGACCCGCAGGATGTGGTCGCTGCCCGACAGAAGTCCCACCACTATGGTGGCCACCCCGAGCATCCAGGCGCTGCCGCGATGGGCGAGGGTGTAGATGTGCCGTCGTTCGGCCAGCTGGCGCTCGTCCAGATTCTTCTCGGCCAGGCCGACCACACCGTCGGACGCCGCGATGAGCACCGAGAACACCCCCGCGTAGGTCACCAGAGCGATGCCCGCGAGGCTCAGGGTGATCCACATCGCCGTGGTGCTGGGTGCCAGGAACCAGCACACGACCGCGCTGGCCCAGATCATCGCCAGCGCGGCGGCGCCCAGGGCGGCCGCGACCCGGCGGCCTTGGCGGGTGCCGTACCACCTGGGCCTCAAGGAGCGCCTGACATCCTCGACCTGCTTGCGGTTCAGCTCGTTCATCACTTCTCTACCTCGCTTCCAAGCCGGGGGAACGGCTTGAGGGAGAACACGACTTCCATCGGCACGTTGAAGTACTCGGCGATACGCAGGGCGAGAAAGAGGCCGGGGTTGTACTTGCCGCGTTCGAGGTACCCAACCGTCTGGTAGTGGAAGCCCAACGCGTCGGCCAGATCCTTGCGGGAGGCTCCCCGCTCCACCCTGAGCAGCAAAATGCGGTTGTACACCTCTTCGGAGGGCATGGCGGTGACCTCTCAGACCTCAGGAACCGTGCGGGGCCGGTTGCCGCTCGTCGAGCCGTGATTCAGCCGGTCGTGCGGCGGCGTGACTTCGCCCACGATCACGCCCGTGGCCGGGATGAGCGCGCTCCGCACGACGATCTGGCACATCAAGGTGGTCACCCGCTCCACGGGGGAGGCGAAGATCCCGCCCGAGACGGCGCGCGGCCGCGACGGCGGGTCGGTGCTGGGGGCCGGCGGAAACGTCATGAGACCGGTGCCGGCGACGAAATGATCATACTACTCATGCCGAGAAAGATAGTAGTTCTACTACATTTCATCAAGAGTCAGATATGAAAAGTCGCAGGGCTGCGCTGGGTGCCCCGTCGTGGAGAACCGCGCTCCTCGACAACGGGCGGGCGACCCTGCGGCGCGGGAGGGTGGTCGTCCCCACCCCCGGGGCTGGGCGTGGACGTCGAGTCGCGCGAAGGGCACGACTCGACAAGACGGGACCCGACCTCCGGACGAACCGGGGAGCCGGGGGAGATGTCAGAAGCCCACCGGGCGAAGGCGGTCAGAACCGCGACCACGAAGGGGTGAGGCGTGCGGGCTCCCGGTGAGCAGGCCGGTTCCACGGGCCGTCGCGCGTCATGACGGGCCAGGCAGGTGGGCCGGTCAGGTGTCCTGGTGGGCCGTGCTGCCCAGCAGGGTCAGCGCGGCATCGGAGGGACTGCCGGGCTCGGCCTGGAAGATGATGAGTTTCTGGCCGGGAGAGCTGTCGATGCTCAGCACCTCCATGGAGGTGAGCAGTCCACCGGCCCTGTGATGATGGAAGCGTACGGTCGTGCGGGTCCTGGCCTGCACGTCGTAGCGGTCCCACATCTGTCGGAACTCCTCGCTCTCGTCGGAGAGTTCCTCGATCAGTTCGAGCATGAACGGGTCGGTGCAGTCTCTTCCCGCCACGGCTCGCAGGTGGGCCACCTTGGAGCGGGTGTCCCATTCCCAGTCCGGGTAGAACTCGCGCGCCGCGGGATTGAGCAGGGCCAGCCGGAGCAGGTTGTCGTTGTGCTCCAGCCCCTCGTAGAGGACGGTGGCCAGCGGATTCTTGACCAGCACGTCCAACCGCTGGTTCACCACGTACGCCGGCGCGTGGTCCCAGCTCTGTATGAGCCGCACCACGTTCGGGTGGACCTCGTCGCTCCGGTCGCCCAGTCCGTGCCTGGAGGCCCGGGGGCGTGCGAGTTCGTACAGGTGTGCCGCGGCTTCGGGGCCGAGGTTCAGCGCCCGTACCAGGGCGGCGAGTACCTGATCGGACGGATGGCGTTCACGCCCCTGTTCCAGGCGGATGTAGTAGTCGTTGCTGACCCCGGCCAGCATCGCCACCTCCTCCCGGCGCAGTCCCGGCGTCCGGCGGGAGCCGGAGTCCAGCAGCCCTACCTGCTCCGGGAGGGTGGCTCCTCGACGAGCGCGCAAGAAGTCACCGAGGAGTTTGTCGCTGTCCATTTCACTACCGTATGTCGTTAATTAGCCAAAAAGGTGGCAATGTCACTCCCTGGTTTGATTCTCGTTCTTCTGCGATGATCCTCATCCGAGGTCTCCTGCCTCCGGGGCCAGGTTCGCCCAGGAGACGGCGAACGCGTCGGGCCCCGGGCCGGGCTGGACGGTGACCGCGCCGTGGCCGCCGAAATGGGCGGGGAAGACGGTGGCGCCGGTCCGGGCCGCCGCGGCCAGGACCCGGCGCCGGGAGGCGCGGGCCGTTTCGGCGTCGAGGTCGAAACAGCTCTTGTAGCCGGGATGCAGGATCTGCACGGGGCTGTGCATCAGGTCTCCGACGAACACGGCCCGGGCGTCACGCGACTCCAGCCAGACCACCGAGGATCCAGGGGTGTGACCGGGCGCCGATTCGAGACGCAGGGTGTCGTCGATGCGGTGCTCCCCCTCCCAGAGGACCAGCTGCCCGGCGCTTTCGATCGGCTCGATGCTGTCGGCGAAGACCAGCCGGAGGTTGTCGAGGCGTCGCCGTTCGTCGTCGGTGTGGGCCGGGAGCATCCGTGCGGTGCCGCCCGGACGGTAGTGGTCGTAGTCGGCGCGCGGAACGAGATAGGTGGCGTTGGGAAACGCCGGGACCCAGCCGCCCGCGTCGAGCCGGGTGTTCCAGCCGACATGGTCGTGGTGCAGGTGGGTGTTGATCACGATGTCAACCTGCTCCGGTCGTACACCGGCCGCACTGAGGCGATCGAGAAAACCGGTGCGCAGGTGAGCGAACTGCGGAACCTGCGGCCGGTCGCGGTCATCGCCGATGCCGGTGTCGACGAGGACGGTCCGGCCGGGGCCACGGATGACCCAGGTCTGGACGAAGATCTGGTAGGCGCCGGTTACGGGGTTCCAGAAGTCCGGGCTGAGCCAGGACCTGTTGGCGTCCCAGACCTCCGCCGGAGCGTCGGGCAGGATCTCGCTCACCGTACGGAGAGATCCCCGCCACTCGACGACGCGCCCGACTTCGAGGTCTCCAAAGGAGATCGTTTCCATCGCGGGCTCCTCAGACCTTTGCCTCGCCTCCTCGGGCGGGCCTTTGCCTTCCTTCGGGCCTCCTCGTCGTGCCCTTCGGTCACGGGTTGTCGTACCCCGTGCCCGGGTCGTCCATCGCGGGGAGTTCCCCCGTGCCTCCTCTCCGCTCACCCGAGCCGTTCTGTCGCGCCTTCCTCGCAGGGACGGTCGCGATTCGCCGCATACAGGTGGCCCACCAGGGAAATGATGCTGTCATGACCTTCTCGGAAGCCCCGCCCGAAACCGACGACGAGATCCGGCGGTACGTCGGGATGGAGGTGATGGCCGCCAGGGTGGAGGCCGAGAGAGCCGGCTGGACCGTGGTGCGCCTACTTGAGGAGGGCATGTTCCGCACGATGGAGTATCAGCCGAACCGGCTCAACCTCACCACCGACGGGGCGATAGACGGTTCCACCGGAACCGGCACCGTGATCGAGGCCGACAACGGCTGATGCGTGGCGGCGCCTTGGGCCAGGCAGGTTTTCTCGGCGGTACGGACGTCGCGGTCCGGCGGGTGCTCACCCTGTACGTCCTGCCGAGAGGCGGGGCGGCCGTTCGGGCCGCGGGCCCGTCCGCTGCCGGTGCGGAGAAGACGGCGGCCACCGCTCGGGCCGCCCGGTAACGCCTCACCCGCGTCGCGGAGCCCGCCGGCCGTCGTCACCGGGTCGACCACGGCCACGGATCTCACCGAAGCCGGATGACCCCCGTGCCCTCGGGTACGGCCGGCTCGGGGGCGTCAGAGGTGGACGGCAGGATCATGTCAACAATGACGCCGATTTCCTTGCCTGTCATTTCCGTCCTTGTGGCTCCGCGTTGAAATCTCCGGGGAAACGCCGTCCGGCCTTTCGTCGGCGGTACGAATCCGCGGCTCGAAGGCACATGGCGGCCAGCCGGGGTGCGATGCCGTGTTTTTCTGATGAATGCCGATAATTGCATTTATATAGTTATGCGCCAAAAATAATGCTTTGCCTCCAAGTGGGGGATTTCATCTGATGTCGCGATTAGTCTGGGTGATGTTCGGCGCCGCATCGGCGTATCCCGAGACTTGGAACCGACGCTCGTCACCCCCGATCAATCGGGGCTCGACCCTCATCTCAGGGAGTGATCTCTGATGCTCAAGCATTTGATCTTCGCCATCACTCTGGCGGTGTCCACACTCCTCGTCACCGGAGCCGTCACCGGCGCCGCGCAGGCCTCCACACCAGGCGTCTGCGCGTCGGCCCACCACGTCACCCAGGCGGCGCCCCCGGACAGCCAATGCGTGACCAGGGCTGACGGCTGCTACTACTGCTACAGCTACAGAACCGGAAGCTGGGAGCGGCAGCATTGCGGCGGCGCCTCCGGTGAGTAGCCACATCGGCGACCAACCTCGACGGACAACGGCGGCCCCGCGAGACGGTGTTTCGCGGGGCCGCCCCGCATTCCGGGATCGAACCGTACGACGTGACCGCACCCGACGAGGGGACGACTTCCCAGGGGTCCGGCTTCCCGAAATGCCGCCACTCACCTACCCCGATGAAGGGCCGGCCGCCGAAGCTGGGATTTTATATATCGGCTCTGTGGATATCACGAGGAAATTCGGTGTCCCGATCATTCTCCCGGTCGCAGACGGCCTTGATCCGGAGCCGATCTGCTGGACTTGAGCCGTGGCAGGCGAGACGATCAGGCTCCTCTTCGCCACCTGCCACTTCGCAGACTCGCGCCGTCGATCACCCCGGAGCCGAATCGAGGGCCGGGCCAAAAGCAGTGCCAATCGTCAGGCCAGTGCCAGGCATATTGCGAATGGCACGGGAATGAGCACGGCCGCGCCAAGCCATGCCGCTAGCCTTCGTCCACGCCGGAGCGGGAGGACCACGTCGATCACGACCACCAGTGCCAATGTGAATACGCCGGTCACCGCCAGGAGAAACATGATGGGACCCGCGTGGTCGAGGGTCGTGTAGTTGCAGTTGGTGAGACCAGGCTTGGTAAGGTCTTCCACGCTCTTGCAGTCCATCGGCATGTACTCGGTCAGCAGCCACCACACCAGATAGAGCGGCACGCTCGCGGGCACACCGAGTCCGAGGTTCGCCAAGACAGGCCCCCAGAGGCCACCTTTGGCTCGTTCCTTGCGCCGGGCATGTGCATCAGTCCCGTCCGCGGTCATCGCCACGCTCCTCTCGTGCTTCCGCTGGCCTTCGAGGAAGGTCGGTACCACCTACGAACCCCTGGCTCGCCCATGACGATCGTCCGGTGTAGCGACCTGGGCTCTTTCGATCCGCCGATCAAGGCCGGCCGAGACCATTCCGCGCATGTTCTGAATCTTCGTGAGGTGCGGTTTCCTCACCGATGAGGGTCGAGATGATCGGTCGATCCGATGAGAGCGGGACCGGCGTACCGAGCGCGGGACAGGTGGACACCGGTGGCTCGTTCGGCAAGGGCAAGAACGCTGGAGACGGGGTTGTCGACGAATTGCGGCTCCTCGTCGTTGACGGGCATGCCGAGGTCGCTGACGTCGGCCCGGAGCAGGTCAGGGTCACCGCCCTCCCGGAAACAATAGCTGTACAGGCCAAAGGTGGTGATCGGCTGACCGTCGACGTAGTAGGCGAAACCATCGTTGTTGAGGGTCGCGCATACCGCGGCCGCTGCCGTTCCTGCGGACAGCAGCCCAACCCTGTGGAAGACGATCCCCGCCCAGCCGTGTTCGATCAGGACGGTTCCACCGCGGGCGGCATAGGCCGCGACGCCGAATCCGGACTCGCACGGAGTGCCTGGGGTGACGTTGATCCGTCGCAGGGCCTCTTCGGGAGACACGCTCTGCACGAAGCCCGCGTAGAGCCAAGTGCTGTCATCACCGTCGGTGAACTCCCGGTAGAGCCATTCATAGGCCGCCGCCGTCGCACCGCTCATCCATGTTCCTTCCGCAAGGGCCGTATCGCGGTGATCATGACAGGAAGAAGTCACGGCGAAGGCGCTCGTTCGACGTGGGCTCGCCTTCGCCGAGAGATGATCAGTCCGACCACGCCGGCGGCGAAGAGGCAGATGCCCAGGTAGATGAGGGGATTGACGAACGCGGGCACCAGGTCGACTCGCCCGCTCTCACCCAGACATTCGGTGTTGTGCAACGGCCACATGCTCGACGGTGCCGGTGAGTAGCCGTAGCCCTCCAGTCCGCATCGGTCCTCGGGATCGGCGAAGTCGAAAAAACCGCCCGACCACAGCCCGGATCCGTATATCGCCATCGCAACGCACGCGCCCGTGACGCTGAGCTTTCCCCAAAGCGTCGTTGCCCGTGGCTTGCGGCCTCGCGCCACGCCGACGACAGTGTGCGCCACCAGCACGACGGCGACGCCCAACAGCACCGGCGAGAAGAGCATGAGAAAGAACAGGGCGAGGAAGAGCGCGTCAAGCATGATGCTCGAAACGATACCGATGTCAGGCCCGTTCCTTCCGCGACATAGGTCCGGGCACTGAGTACGGCGCCGCCCCGGAGCCTCGCCCTGTCTGTCTCCGGCTCAACGCCGGAGTGCACGATCCAACGGTGGCGGCACGAGGGGGACGTCCTCCTGCGGGCCGATCTCCAGTGTTCCCATCGTGCTGTCAGGGGGAACTGCGGTCGGCCACGCTGCCCGGTGGGCTGAGACCGAGGAGCAAACAGACCTGAGGTCGAAGTCCCCCGCGCGGCCAGATGGATAGCCGTACCTATCTAGGTTGTAATCCTAACTAGATGGCTTTACTCTTTAGATAGCGCCGCACGGACCGCTGCCTCTCGGCAGACAGGCATCTCGTGCGGGCCGGGGACAGGCTCTCCCGCAGCCAAGCCCTCGAACAACCGATATCCGCCACCCGCCAAGGAGAAGACCATGGCCGCCCCCACCTCCCGCTCCGCCGTCGCGCTCCTCCCCTCCCTGGTCGCCGCGGAGACCGTGGTGATCGCCAGCGACCTCGGCGACGCCGTCCGCTACGGCCTCGGTGGCCTGGTCCTCGTCGCACTGGTCGCGGTCATCTACCAGCTCGGCCGTACCCGTCGCGTCAAGGGCGCAGGCGGCGCCACTTCGCCGACCGTCTGACGCGTCCTCCTCGTCCTGGGCTCGGCAGCGGTAAAAGGGCGGTCCGGCCTGCGCGTCGATCCAGGTGCGGGGCGACCGGAGTTCACGCTCCAGGGGTGGCGGAACGGGCGGGGCACGGTGTGGACGTGCTCCTGCGGGTCTACGCGAAATGCGTCGACGGCCAAGACGAGGTGGCGAACAAGCGGATCTTGGAAGCGCTCACGCCGTGAGATCCCTGATAGGTGGACAGAAAGAACCCCGGGCAACCCTCGGGGTCCTTCGTCATGTCGGCTCCCACAGCGTCGGAATCGTTCCATGAGCTTCCGAAACACTGGGGCTGACCTGGGAAAACGGGAGTTGGCCCATTCCGCGTACGTTCCGGGAACACTGGCAGACGGCTGCGTTTGACTGCGTCCAGCTGTATGGGCCGAGAAAGATCGCCAGGAACAAAGGCCCAGGTCAGGGCCTTTGTTCCTGGCGAGAAGTGGTAGGGCGCCTGGGACTCGAACCCAGAACCTACGGATTAAAAGTCCGCAGCTCTAACCATTGAGCTAACGCCCCGCAGGTGACAGCGTACCGAGAATAGTGTCCACTAACGCCCGTCGCCAGGCTTGTCGGTGGTCATCTGTTTGCGGAACGGCAGGTAGGGGGTGCGAACGGCTCCTAGAGTGGCAGCCATGACGACATCGGGGCTTGAGTCGGCCCACAGTCCCAGCGTGTCCACGCGTCAAGGTTATGTCGTGGTCGACCTGGAGACCACCGGTTTCTCTCCGGCGAAGGGCGACCAGATCTGTGAGATCGCGCTGATCTCCATGAACCCCGACGGCACGGTCGCCGAGGAGTGGCATTCGCTGATCAACCCTCGCCGCAGCACGGGAGCCGTCCACGTCCACGGCATCACCAACGCCATGGTCGCCGGAGCGCCGGTGATCGAGGAGGTGCTGGACGAGATCTGGCGGCGGATCGCCGGCCGGGTCCTGGTGGCGCACAACGCCTCCTTCGATCTCCGCTTCCTCGGGGTTCTCCCCGGCAGCCACTGGGTGACCGAGACCCTGTGCACGCAGCGGCTCGCCCCTGACTTCCTGCCCGATGGGAAATGGACCCTCGCCGCCTGCTGCGAGCGTGCGGGGATCCCGTTCTCCAACGCCCATGCCGCGCTGGTCGACGCCCGGGCCGCGGCCGAGCTGCTCCGCTTCTACCTGGGAACGGGCGTCTCCTGGCAGGCGGAGCTGAGCAGGGCCGCGCACGCCTGCGACGACTGGCGCCCCTGCGGGCTGTCACAGCGCCCGGCCCGCGGGCGGCAGATCCGTCCGTAGGCGGGCGTGACCGTCAGCGATAGGCGGAGATGCCGGTCAGGGCCTCGCCGAGGACGAGAGTGTGGATCTCCTCGGTTCCCTCGTAGGTCAGGACGCTCTCCAGGTTGTTCATGTGCCGGATCACCGGATACTCCAGCGTGATGCCGTTGCCGCCCAGGATCGTGCGCGCCTGGCGGGCGATGTCCATGGCGGCGCGGACGTTGGCGAGCTTGCCGAAGCTGACCTGGCGGGGGGTGAGGGTGCCCGCGTCCTTCAGACGGCCCAGATGGAGCGCGGTGAGCTGGGACTGCCCCAGACCGACGTACATCCAGGCGAGCTTCTCCTGGGTCAACTGGAAGCCGCCGATGGGCCTGCCGAACTGGACGCGGGTCTTGGAGTATTCGAGGGCGGACTCCAGGCAGGCCCGCGCCGCGCCCACGACGCCCCACAGGATGCCGTAGCGGGCCTCGGACAGGCACGACAGCGGACCCTTCAGGCCACGGACCTCGGGCAGTACGGCTGACGCCGGAAGGCGGACGTCGTCGAAGTAGAGGGACGAGGTCACCGAGGCGCGGAGGGACATCTTCTTGTGGATCTCCGGCGCGGAGAAGCCCGGCGTGTCGGTGGGAACCACGAAACCGCGGATACCGTCGTCGGTCTGGGCCCAGACCACGGCGACGTCGGCGATGGAGCCGTTGGTGATCCACATCTTGGAGCCGTTGAGGATCCAGTCGCCCGAGGGGTCCTGCTTGGCCTGGGTGCGCATGTTGGCGGGATCGGAGCCGTGGTCGGGCTCGGTCAGGCCGAAGCAGCCGATCGCCTCGCCCGCGGCCATCCGGGGCAGCCACTCCTCCTTCTGCTCCGCGGAGCCGTACTTCCAGATCGGGAACATCGCGAGCGAGCCCTGCACGGACACGAACGATCGCAGGCCGGAGTCGCCCGCCTCCAGCTCCCGGCAGGCCACGCCGTACGAGACGGCGTCCAGGCCCGCGCAGCCGTACCCCTGCAGGTGCATGCCCAGCACGCCGAGCGAGCCGAGCACCGGGCCCAGTTCGCGGGCGGGGAAGACCCCCTCCTCGAACCAGTCGCCCACGTGCGGGAGCACCCGGTCCGAGACGAACTCCTTGACGGTGTCACGGATGAGGCGCTGCTCCTCGGAAAGAGCGTCGTCGATGCGCAGGAGGTCGTCCATGAGTGTTCCTTTCTTCGGCCACTGTCAGGGTATTGCCGAGGCTGGGGGAGGGAATGTCAGGGTCGTGCCAGGGGGAATCCCTATGTGATGGAGAGTTCTCGTCGGGCAGTCTGAAGACATGAACGAAAACGACTTCTCAGGCGTCAAGCAGCTCCGCAGGACCAGGGACGGACGGATCGTCGCAGGTGTGGCCTCCGGCCTCGGACGGTACATCGGAATCGACCCCAACATCATCCGCGCGGCCCTCGCCGTCGCCACCTTCTTCGGCGGTCTCGGAGTGGGGATCTACGCGATCGGCTGGTTGCTCCTGCCGGACGAGAACAAGGACAGATCGATCATCCAGGACCTGATCGACAAGAACAAGGACAACCCGGTCTGGCAGGACGCGAAGTCCAAGGCCGAGCAGGGCTGGGCCAAGGCCGAGGAGGGGTGGAACAAGGCCACCACCCAGAACCGGGCCCCGCAGCACCCGTCCTACCAGGACGCGGCTCCGCAGTATTCGGACCCCACCCCGTACCGCACGGCGCCGCACGGCGGCGACTCCAAGCCCCAGGTGTGACTCAGGAGTTCGCCTCCGCGCGAACCTTTTCGATGATCTCCCCGCGGGACTTCCTCCAGAGCATGGCCAGCGCGGCGGCTACCAGCAGTCCGGCCGCGCCGGCCAGTGCGACCACGAGTTCGGGGCCGAGGGGATTGGCCGCGGCCCCGCCGACAAGGATGCCGACGCCCTGAGCGGCCAGCAGGCCTGACTGCACCAGCCCGAAGGCCTGGCCCCGCTGTTCGGCGGGCACGCACTGCACGAACGCGGCATTGGCCGCGAGCTGATAGGCACCACCGACGCCGGATATGAACCACAGGATCAGAACGGCGATGAGCGGCGGCCGCATCGCGCACAGGATCAACGGCGCGCAGGTCAGCATCGCCATCCACCCCATCGCGCGCAGCCGCTTTGATGGGGGGACGTAACGACTGAACAGGAACGCGCCGACGACGGTCCCGGTCGGCATGGCGCCCATCAGCAGACCGGCGATGAGCGAGATCTCCTCCGGATCATCGGTCAGCCTGGCGGCGTAAGGGGTCGCGAGCCCCTCGGGAAGCACGTAGAAGCCGCACAACCAGGCGAAGAGCACCAGCGTCCGCAGCCGAGGGTCGCCGAAGACCAGCTTGGCGCCGGTGTATGTCATGGTCCACATCGAGGGACCGCCGGCGTCGCTCCGAAGGGGCGCCGGGCGCCGCCGCACACCGGAGACGAGGATGAGCGCGGAGGCCATGAACGTGGCCGCGTCGAGTGCCAGCGCGCGGTACGGGCCCATCCCCATGATCAAGGCGCCGCCGAGGGCGAAGCCCAGCATCTGCGCACCCTGGTTGGTCATGTTCTGAAGCGCCGAACCCGCGACGTAGCGGTCGCCTTCGAGCAGTTCGGGCAGGAGCGCCGCGCGGGCGGCCGAGAACGGCGCGCTGAGCAGCACCACGCAGAAGACCAGCACGCACAGCGTGAGGAACTGGGTGCCGGGAATCGCCATGAGCGCGACCATGACGGCGCGGAGCACATCGCAGATGATCATGATGCGTCGCCGGGGATAGCGGTCGGCGAGGCCCGCGAGCAGTGGCCCGCCGATGATCGGCGGCAGATAGGTCAGGGCGTAGACCGACGCCGTGGCCAGTGCCGAGTGCGTCCCTTCGAAGACGAGGACGGACAGCGCCACTCGTGAGAGTTGATCGCCGAGAAGTGAAAGCCCCTGGCCGATCCAGAGCGCGCGAAACTCCCTGATGGCGATGACCTCGCCGTAGGTCGCTTGGCGTTCCGCCGGACGGCGGTGCCGCCCGGGTAGCCGGCCGGATTTGATGGCCGCCATAGGACTCCGCTGAGCTCGCAGGCATATTGACTGAGGGTGTTCAGTGTGTAACCTACGGTGCCTGCTGGAAGGCCGACGCGCAACCGAAAGCGGTCAAGCGAATGCAAACTGTAGTCATAAGTGGAGATATTTCGGGCACTGCGGCGTTTGAGAGTTTTGCGAGCTTAGCTACCAGCCGAGTTGATGTAGACGGTCATCGTCGATGCCGAAATGGTGGGCTATCTCGTGGATTACCGTGATCTGCACTTCTCTCACGACGTCATCCTCGGTGTCGCAGATTGAGCAGATCGGGTTGCGGTAGATCTCGATTCGGTCGGGTAACACTCCTGCGTACCAGTCGCCACGCTCGGTGAGCGGAATGCCCGTGTAAAGGCCCAGTAGATCCGGCTCGGGTGGGTCGTCCACGACGACCATCACCACGTTGTCCATGACTTTTGTCAGCTCAGAGGGGATCGTGTCCAGTGCTTCGGCCACGAGCTCTTCGAACTTTTCTCTCGAGACCTCGATCACACCCGTCATTCTGCCCGGTGTTCCCGGGTAGAGGTGGAGGCGTATGAATCTCACAGGCTGGAATGAGGTCGCCCGTCGCTTCGCGAAGGGGCGGATCGTACGCGCGACGGCGGTCGTCGTCGTCGCCGTCGCCGGTGCCTGGATGGGCATCATGCTGGGCGGCGCCATACGGACCAACGTCGGCCCCGTGGAGCTTGGCATGACGGCGGAGCCCTCGTGGGCGGGGGAGACCGTCGTGGACGCTCACCCTTTCGGCACACTTCTGTTCGACACCCACAACGCCCCGGTCGACCTGCGCATCACCCTTGAGAACATCAATCCCGATCGGGCCAAGGCGATCCTGATGGACGCGAAGTTCTCCGACCGGCTTCCCGCGATGCTGGAGAAGGAGCTGGGAGACGGAGTCAGGACGCTGATCCTGCGCGCCGCTCTCTGCGGCCTGGCGGGAGGCCTGATCGCCACGCTGATCGTCTTTCGCCGGCCCAAGGAGGCCCTGGCGGGTCTGGTGGGCGCCGCCGTCCTGATCGCCGGTACGGGCGCGGCCGTCGTCCTGACGTTCCGCCCGGACTCGGTGGTGGAGCCGAAATACACCGGACTGCTGACCGGCGCGCCGTCTCTGGTCGGCGACGCCGAGTCGATCGTGACCAGATTCGAGTCCTACCGCCTCCAGCTCGCCAAACTGGTCAACAACGTCTCCCAGCTGTACGACACGGTCTCCGTCCTGCCGGTCTACGACGCCGACCCCACCTCGATCCGGGTGCTCCACGTCTCCGACATCCATCTCAGCCTCATCGCGTGGAATCTCATCCGCTCGATCACCACCCAGTTCAAGATCGACGTGATCGTGGACACCGGCGACCTGACCGACCACGGCACCGGCCCCGAGGACAAGTTCGTCGAGGAGATCGGCACCCTCGATGTGCCGTACGTCTTCGTCAGGGGCAACCACGACTCCAGGACGACCCAGAAGGCCGTGGCCACGCAGAAGGGCGCGATCGTCCTGGACGACTCGGTCAAGACCGTGGCGGGGCTGCGCATCTACGGGCTGGGCGACCCCCGGTTCACCCCTGACAAGTCCGTCGCCGTCGACTCCGACCTCGAGTCCCTGAGCGCCATGGGCCGTGCTCACGCCCTACGGCTGGCGCAGGGCCCCAAGCCGGTCGATCTGGTGGCGGTGCACGATCCGACGATCGCCAGGGCGTTCTCCGGCGCGGCTCCCATGGTCCTCACGGGCCACTCGCACGAACGATCCAGCGAACTGCTGCCCTCGGGAACCCGCCTGCTGGTCCAGGGATCCACCGGAGGCGCCGGCCTGCGAGCTCTGGAACACGACGAACCCACCCCTATCGCGGCCTCGGTTCTGTACTTCGACCGTAAGACGCATCGCCTGCGGGCCTGGGACGACATCACTCTGGGAGGACTCGGCGAGCAGTCAGTTCAGATCGAACGTCACGTTGAGGCCGACCCTGGCCGTACAATTTCTCCTGTGTCGACGATCGCCCCGTCTCCTGCGGGATCGATCAGCGCCACAACGACGCCTTAAGCCGGAAAGCCGCTTTGGCATCGGGGCAAAAGTCCCCTATGCTTCAGAGGTCTCCAGCGGAAGACGGCAACGGAACGGAATGAGAATTCCGAGCCCCCATCGTCTAGTGGCCTAGGACACCGCCCTTTCAAGGCGGCGACACGGGTTCGAATCCCGTTGGGGGCACCGGCCAAGCGAAAGCTTGTCAGGGAAACGGCAGGTCGAAGACCTCCGAAGAACTGGTAAGCTAAGCAAGGTCAAGAACGGCCAGGGGATAAGCTCCCGGGTCAAGCAAGGTCCTGTAGAGCAGTTTGGAGTGCTCGTCACCCTGTCAAGGTGAAGGTCGCGGGTTCAAGTCCCGTCAGGACCGCTTAGGTGGATGTTCATCCGCCATCGAGGTCAGGTAGCTCAGTCGGTACGAGCGTCCGCCTGAAAAGCGGAAGGTCGGCGGTTCGACCCCGCCCCTGACCACCTCGTCTAAGCAGCACAAACGCCCCGAGCGATCATCGTTCGGGGCTTTTTTGATCTCCAGTGACAGCAACGCTGACAGCAACGTCAGCTTGCAGCCCCGTCAGCTGAGCCGTCTCCGTTCAAGCGTCTCGCCAATTCAGCCAGCAGCTTGATGTTAGAGGTGGACAGAGAGCGGACGTGGGGATCGAGCTCTAGTGCGTGCGCAGACACGTTGAGGCCGTACCACTCCTCGATGACCATGAGGACAACATGCTCCTGGGATCGGCCAATAGCTTTGGCAACGTCCTCAAGTTCCTGGTGCCTGGGTGGGCGCACGTACTGTCCGTTGGCGACGGAACACCACCACGGCGCTGAGCGCACGTGATTCGACCTCTTAGACAACTCTTCGAACGTAACCCCACAAGCATTTAGAAAACGGACCCTGTCGCTAAATGGCTTAGGCATTATTTCCAGTCCTTAACAGTAGAGGAATTAACGATATATCGCGATAGGTCAACGATACGTCGAAACGAGTGGTGGCCGCAAGCCTGGGTGGCCCCAGGTAAGCAAAACGCCCCGGAACAGTAAGGTTCTGGGGCGTCGAGGCTTGCATGATCATTTAGCCAAGGCGTCTCCGAGCTTGCCGAGGGCGTTGCGCTTGTCGTCGAGGGAGACATGGGCATAAATCGTCATAGTGACTTCGATGTCGCTGTGGCCGACGATGTCTCGGACGACCTGGGGCGGGACGCCGAGGTTGAGCAGCAGGGTCACGCAGGTGTGTCGGAGGTCGTGAAAGCGCATGTCCCCGAGGCCGGCGGCCTTGCGGATCGCTCCCCAGCTTCGGCGAAGGTTGTCCGGCTCCATGGGCGTCCCGCGCCGGGACGGGAAGACGAGGCCGTGTTCCTCCCAGTCGTCCCAGCGGTCAGAGCGTTCGGCGAACTGCTGCTTGCGATGTGCTCGGAGCGCTTCGATACAGATGGATGGGAGCGGAACGGTTCGCTCGGAGTCGTTGGTCTTGGGGCGGACGAACTGGAGACGGCCCTCGACACGCTGAAGAGTCTGGATCACTTCGAGTTTCGCGCCGTCGAGGTCGATGTCCACCCAGCGGAGCCCGAGCAGCTCCCCGCGCCGCAGCCCGAGACAGAGCGCCAAGACATAGAGGGCCGACAACCGATGCTCGTGGGCGGCCTTAAGGACCAGGCGGGACTGAGGGACGGTCAAGCCGCGGTTGACCTTGTACTTGGGCACCGGGACCTTGACGAGCTTGGCCGCGTTGCGCGGGATGATCTCCTCTCGTACCGCGGACTCCAGGGCGTTGCGGAGTACGGCGTGCACGGACTGGACCATGCGAGTCGATAGCCGTGACTCGCAGCACTCGCTGTCCTTGAGCGCGCAGCAGACGGGAGTCTCCCGGGAGGCGTCCCAGCCGTGCTTGCAGCACTGGCACTCGCTACGGGTCCGGGTAATGAACAGCCGGACCTCCTGGGCGTTGAGTTTGCTCAGCCGCCGCTTTCCCAGGCCGGGGATCAGGTGCAGCCGGACGACGCCCTCGTAGCCTTGGTAGGTCTTGGGGCGCCGCTCCTCGCGGACGATGTACTTGAGCCAGTAGTTCAGGTAGTCGCCGACCGTCCAGTTCTCTGAGGAGACGGGAATGCCCTCGTCGGAGTTCTTGAGAAGCTCGGTCAGCTTCTTCCGCGCATCTTCCTGGGATCGGGCCGAGCCCTGCACGCGCTTGACGGCGCCGCCCGTGGTGGGCACGAAGGCGGCGTAGCCGTACCGGCCGTCCTTCCGGGGCCAGATGCTCCCCTCACCGTTGGAGCGCTTCCGCATGCGGCGCTTGCTCTGCCGCCTCGGCCCTTCCTCGGGCGTGCCGAGTGCTGTCCTGGTCATCACGCCGCCTCCATCAGGTTGTGGATGCACTCGGTCACCGCGTCGACCGGGATGAGACGGCGACGGCGGATCTTCAGGCTTCGGATCTCGTTCGAACGGATCAGGCAGTAGAGGGTCCACCGGCTCACCCGGAGGCGAGCGGCGGCCTCGTCGACGGTCAGGAGTTGCTCGTCATCCATGCGCGGCCTTCGGCGGGAATGCAGGGGGAAGCAGATCGGTGCCGCTTAAGGCAGCGGCGAGGAGCCGTTCACCGGCAGACAGGCCCTGTCCGGCGTAGTCCCAGCGGGAGGTGATGAGCACGGTGTCCTCCTCGAAGAGGGGGAGTCGGCCAGTGCTGACAGCCTCTCCGCGCATGTGGTCGGCCCGTTCGGCGCGGAGGTCGCCGAGGGTGGTGGAGTAGCGCCGTGACTTCGTGGAGAAGTGGCCGCGGAAGCCCAGCATGTGAGCCCATTGCACGAGCCGGAATTCGGTCAGCTCGTCGAGGACGCCCAGGCGCATGCACTCGGCGATGAGTCGTCGGGGGTGGTCGCGGATGGGCAGGGCGGTCAGGTCGTCGAGGAGGTTGATGCGCCGGTCCAGTGTGCCGACGCACTCGGCGGCCTTGGTCGCATACTTGGCGATGTAGGCGGCTACGGCCTGTTCGGAGAGGTCGCCGTTCATGGTGATCTGTCTGACATCGAGCTGAGCACCCCACCGAAAGACCCGCGTGGGCTCACCGGGAACCTTCGGCACGGTCACCGCGACCGCCGAGGCGGCATGCCGTACGGCGTCCGTCATCAGGTCGACCGTCGCCCAGGCCGGGGGACTCGTGACCGGTCCCTCCGAGCCGTCGAGGCGGATCACGGCGTGGAAGTGGACGACCCCGCGCCGCTGGTACTCGGCGACTTTGGCGAAGGAGATGACGGCCTGCTCGCGTAGCTCCCGCTGGGTCAGTCCGGCGTTCTTGGCGATGCGCCGGCGCAGGGCCTCGGTGAAGCGTCGCCACAGCTCCGGGGACATGGCGTTGAACAGCACCGAGCCCGCGTAGTCGTAACACTCCGGGCACAGCGGCTCACCGAGGCACGGTTCATCAGCCCTGTGCCGGGCGGTGCAGGACATGATTCGTCCGTGCGGGCACGTCTCGGCGTCGCGGCGGGCGTGACACGGCAGGACCTTGCCGTTCTTCTCCCGTCGTACGTGCACCGGCCCGAAGGACGGAGCGGTGAGCGTGACGAACAGGCACGGGTGTGCGCTCACCGAGGCCGGGACGCCCTTGCCTCCGATCAGGCCCGCGCGCACCAGCTGGTAGGTGTCGGCCCGGTAGGTCTCGGCACAGGAGGGGCAGCGGGTCGCGCGCCTGGTCTTGCAGGCCACCCGCAGTACGCCGTCCGGTTCCAGGTGGGTGCTGTAGCGGTGCAGGAGTGTGCCGGTCGCGCGGTCCCAGTGTTCGACCTTTCCGCGCAGGTGGATCGGCTGTCGGCAGCCGCCGGTCCGGCGGATCTGGGAGGCCCAGCGTTCGTAGTGGGGATCGCGGAGCCGGGAGATTATTCCGGCTACCGCGTGTGGATCGGTCAGGGTGGGCAAGATGGGTTCCGTCCTGTGCAGAGTGATCTGTGAGGGATGGCCCCCGGCGTGGCGCGGAACTTGGCGGTTGTGTGGCCACGCGGGGGGCGTTTACGGCTATGCGCCGTAGTTGTCGATCCCGACGCCATCGCAGTCGGGGCAGGTCTCGCCGTCACCGGTGACGCCGGTTCCGTTGCAGGTGCAGCAGCGGTAGCGGACCACCGGGAGCAGCTCGATCTCGGCGGGCATGGAGAACTCCCTTCACGCTGTGCGCAGGTGGCGCAGGAGGTCGGAGGCGAGTTGGCCGGACACGCCCAGGCGGGCGCGTAGCAGGTCGAGGGTGATGGGCTTGCCGTGCTTGGCGTGGTGCTCGTCGGCCACGCGGCGGGCGTAGTCGAGGAGAGCGGGAGACGGTTCGGCGCCGTCGCCCTGGTCGTCATCGGGGACGGGGAGGAGAACCGGGACCGCGGTGACCGACTCGGGTACGGCCGGGGAGGATTCGGGGCGGGGACCGGTCGCCCGGCGTTCCAGTATCGAGACGGCGATCAGGAACGCCGCGGCGGGAGTCCCGGCGGTCAGCCAGCCCCATACGGAGGGTTCGGCTTGATGGAGATTGGCGGCCAGGGACAGGACGATCCCGGCGACGAGGACGAAGGTCGGCCAGGTGAGCGGGCCGGTTCGCTTGCGGCCGGTCTCCTTGTCGCGCTGGCGCTCGCGGGCGGCCATGACGCAGGTCAGATCGACGCACACGGCCACCGCCCAGGCCATCCAGCCCGTCTGCCCGTGATCCACCGCTGTCTTGCGTACGTGGGAGAAAGAGCCGGCACCGGCGATGAGCGCCAGGACGATGACGGGACCGGAGTCCAGCAGCCAGGAGGCGAGGCGTCGCATGGTGGTCAGCCCTTCCGGAGTTCCGGGATGACGGGGTCGGGGGTGAGGAACTCGGCGAGGTCGGCATCGGTGACCTCGGCGCAGTGGGTACCGGCCGTGATCTCCGCCCAGGACGGAGTGAGACCGGCGTAGGTGTGAGTAGCGTCTTCGGCGGCCTGCTCGGAGACGTAGAAGGAGCGCGCCCGGTACCACTGGCCGTCCTGTCCGGCGACGATCGCGACGCCGGGAGTCTCGGAGGCGATGGCTCGAGCGGAGACCAGCGCCGCGGGATCGAGGTCGCCGAGAGTCATGGTCGCGGTTTCGGGATCGTTGACGCGGTGACAGATCCGCCCCGAGCACTGAGCACGCAGCGCAGTGACGCCGGGACCGAGATCGGAGCCGATGCGCTGGCCGCAGCAGAAGAGATAGATCCCGAACGCCCGCCCGAGCTGGGCGACCCGCAGCAGCGCCGTTGACGTCTTGGCGATCTCGTCTTTCTCGGACTTGTCGGCCATCAGATACAGCTCGGCCAGCTCGTCGACCAGGACCACGACGGGCACCGGCCGCCGATCGCTGGAGAGCTGCCAAATGTTGCGCGCTCCGGCCGTACGGCACGCGGCCATCCGGTCGGCCATCAGCGCGACGAGGTCATCCAGCAGCCCGACGCATTCGGCGCGGGAGGTGGCCAGCGCCGACAGGCGACGTTCGTAGGGGGTGAACTCAACCCCGCCCTTGAGGTCGAACCCGACGAGCGCGACCGGTTGCGGGGAGAGTCCGATGATCAGGGCGTTGGCCAGGTTCGACTTGCCGGATTGGGTGGCGCCCGCGTTGAGCCAGTGCGGGACCGTCCGGAAGTCGATGACCCAGGGGGAGCCGGTCTCCAACCGGCCGACGGTGACCTTGAGGAGTTCGGTCGAGACGGGGACCTGACTGATCCGGACCAGCGGATCTCGGATGGTCGCGGCGAGGGTGACGCGGCCTCGTTTCGTCGAGGAGACGCGTACGGCGTGCACGCGCCAGGAGTGCGCGAGCCGGTCGGCGACTTCGGCGTAGTCCTCGGGGATCTGCCCCTCCAGGAGGCGGATCGTGACGCGCCAGCCGTGACGGGTCGGCATGGGCAGCCACATCCACGGCTTGGTGTCGACCGCGACCCGCTGCAGGCGTCGCTTGACGCGGACGAGGCCGGTCGAGGAGATCAGGCCGGGCACGGTGGTGAACCAGAAGCGCTGCCGCTTCTTCGTGAGGCCGCAGCCCAGGGCGACCTTGCGCCAGGTGAAGCGGACCGTGATGGCGGTCAGCGGGTAGCCGAGGCACAGCCAGAAGGACCGGTAGTACCAGCGGCGCCAGGCCCAGAGCCCGGCCACCGAGGCGGCCAGGACTCCGAGCGCGAGGAGGAGACCGTCAGACACCGCGTGCCTCCGCGGTGGTTGCGGCCAGGAGTGCCGAGGCGCGGTAGGCGATGCCCCAGCGTCCCGACAGTTCCCACGCGTAGCCGACCAGGCCGACAGGCTTGACCTCGTTGCCGGGGAAGACCGAAGGCTCCCCGACGACGCCGATCTTGACCAGCTCGATCTTGCCGAAGGCGTCCTCAACGGAGAACAACACCTCGTAGACGGTCTGGCCGCTTGCCTTGTCGGTCTTCAACTCGCCGGTCTCCTTGTTCACGATGCGCGGGCACGGAGCCTTCACGCAGATGAACTGGAGCCGGGAGACGTCGACCGGGATGGGGATGTTGCGCATGCTGAAAACACCTCTCGTCTGCCTGCTGAGCAGGGCATGGGGACGAGGGAGATCGCACGCCGTCAGAACCGAACGCGATAGCATCGAAGCGCCAACTAGGGTGCTGACCGCATCCGGCCTGGGCGGGTCTCCCGCTCAGGCCACTTTCATGTGTGGCCTGTCTCCGCTCCCTGAGAGCGGTCTTTCGGTATTTGCCCTTGAAACGCAGAAGAGCGTTTGCGTTGGGCTGTCACCTCCTTTCCAGGAGAGCTTCAGCGTCAACACAAACGCTACCTCGCACCGCGAGTACCTGCTAGTACTTTTAGTATTAGTGCACGTACTTTTTCTACACTCCAACTCGGTCGGCGAGTTCCCGCAGCTCAGGCGAGGGCGGGTCCTGCATGGTCAGCAAATCGGACACAAGTTGGTAGGTGATTCGGTGGTTCCGTATCTGCTCCGGTGTGATGGCCTCGGCCTCCAGCAGTGCGGATACGGCCTCTTCGACCTGTCGACGTTGAGCGTGCGCGCGGGCAAGGTCTATCTGGAGCCGAGCGCGCCGCTCACTGGAAAGCGGCGAGGTGTCGACCGCCGTACCGACCCGGAGCGCATGACCGGCGTCTCCCAGCTCGACCGCCACCGCCACCTCGTGAAGCGCGACGTTGGCCGGACCGAACTCCGTGTTGTAGTCGTTGCGTCCTTCCTCCAGCCGCTCCGCGACCTCACGAGCCCGCGCCAGGTGCTGGTACGCGGTGTCCGCCTCGTTCAGCCGGGAAGCGGCCACGGCCCGCTGCAGAGTAAGTCCACCCCACAGCGACATCGCCTCGGGCTTGCCCTCGTCGACCATGAACCACAGAGCTTCGGCAGCTGTACGGGCCGTCTCCTCTGCCTGGTCGAAGTGGCGCGCGCCCAGGAAGACGAAGCCGAGCCGGAAGGCGCCGGCCGCCATCATCAGCGGGTTGCCCGCCCTTTCCGCGGCGACGATCGCGCGATCGGCGGCGATCCACGCGGCCTCGGGCTCACCGAGCTTGGCGAGCGCGGCCGAGCACGCCTGGTAGGTCACCGCGAGCAGTTCGAACAGCTCCGCCCGCCGCTCCTCGGGAGCCGATCGAGCGGCGGTCTCCAGTGCGGGTATCAGGCCCCGCAGCAGGTCGGCCAGCTCCACGTACCGGCTTTCGTGCGTCAGCTCCCATGCTCGATCGACCCGCGGCTGGATCTCCGACGTGGCCGGGACGGGTGCCGAATGCAGCATGGCCCGCAGGGAGTGAGCCCCCGACAGCACCAGGCGCAGACCGGCCGTTCCCGGGATCTCCTCGGCGGAGGCGGCGACCACCGGTGCCTCCGCAGCCAGCTCCGACAGCGGGATGTCGAGCGCTTCGGCGACCTTCTCCAGGACCGACATGCGATCGACCTTGCGCACCCCGCGCTCCACCTGCGAGATCCACGCCACCGACCGATCGACCAGCCGCGCCAGCTCCGGCTGTGACAGGCCGCGCCGCTTGCGTTCCTGGGCGATGCGCCGCCCCAGGGCTCTCTGATACTCGGTGCTCACCCCGCCGTTCCCTTACCGGTCTGGAGGGTCAGCCAGTCGACCTCGGTCGAGGCCAGCAGCTCTTCCCGGGCGGCGAGGAACCGCCGGGTGTGCTCCTGCTCCTCGTGGGTGTCGAAGGCCGCGCGGTCCCGGTAGAGCTCGTAGAAGATCCGCTGGAGCGGCTGGCCGTCGACCCGGTGCGATGCGTACACCAGCGTTCCCGGCTCACCGTCGCGGATCTTCTCGATGGTCTCGCCGACCAGCTGATCGAACGCCTCGGCGGATGCCTCGTCCTTACAGGTGAATCGGACCATCAGACCGAACATGGGTGTCCTCCTTCGTCGGAGCCTCTACGAGATCAGTACTTATTGTGCGGTGCAAGTACCCCAAGTGGCTTGCACTATAAATATCGTACTCGTACTTTAAGTATCAGTCACACCGTGAGTTGCCCCTGACCTGCTTGATCGCGAGGTGAGCCGACGATGATCCCACCCTCAGACAGCTGTGAAGGCGCTGGAAGATGGCACCGGACCTTTCCGGGGGAGAAGGAACAGGTGCGAGCGGCCCGCCGCTTCGTGAAGGCTCACCTCCCCGACCACCCGGAAGCCGAACTCATCGCCAGCGAACTGGCGACCAACGCCGTCGAGCACACGCGCACGGGGCAGCCGAGCGGACTCTTCACCGCGACCGTCAAGCGCCATCCCGACGGCACCGCCTACATAGAGATCGCCGACCAGGGCGGTCCCGCCGCGTTCGGCCTCCCCACCCCCAACCGCGAAGGCGGACGAGGGCTCTACCTCGTGACCGCCCTCACCAGCGCATGGGGAGTCAAGGGCGACGCCGCCGGCCGAACGGTCTGGGTCGAGCTACCCCCACCTGCTCCATGAGCAGCACGCCCCCAGCGTTACGCGCTCTCCGCGAGCGGTTCCCCGCCTGGGCGTTCCTCTACAACCCGTTCGCGTACCGGTGGTTCGCCCTTCAAGGCCGCACGATCACGCTCACCGCCGACACTGCCGCGGAACTCGCGACCCGCGTCGAGCGCTTCCAGTCACGCCGCCCTCTGACCAGACCTCAACCACGGCGATGACCCGTACCCCTCACGCGATCACACTGGCCTGCCCGATCGAGTGCCTCAAGCCTGTGCTGTCTGCCAGGGCTTACAACCCGCTCACGCAGGCATGCGGAACTTCATTCGACCGGCCCCATACGGTTGCAGACGTGATCACGCTGCTGCGCACACGCCAGCTCGACCAGATCTGGGGCTTGGGTCCACGGCGTATCGGCGAGATCGAGGTGGCCCTGGTGTTCGTCGGCTTGACTCGTGATCACGGCGGCCCGCTCAGCGACAACCTGTGAAACACCAGGTGAGGGCACCATGACGGTCGCTATGGGCTCAAGATCATCGGAGTTCGCCTACTCGGGATGAGAACTTTCTCTACGTCTTCAAGGCGCGTGCCGCCTACGGCGTCCCGCGCGCGTCGGGCGGTCGCTGGCCGCGCTGCGGCTCTTCGGCCGGTCGCGGCCCACGCCGCCCGCGCAGGATGGCCCCGACAGGAGCGACCCAAAACGGCACGCCACATGCTGCAGCATAAGACCTGGTGATGAGCTTGTCAGTCTAGGTAGTGTGGCAGCTCAGCAGCCCAAAATGCCACAGCCCAGCGGGACAAAAGGTGCAAATTGCAGATAATAATTAACAACATAGGCCCTATTCGGACCGCGACCATTGATATCGACCCTTTAATGGTCTTTGTTGGCCCGAATAATTCGGGGAAGTCTGTCGTGGCGACAGTCATGTACGCAGCACTTTCTCGCGTCCGCGTAGGGAGTATTGCACGCTTCTCAAATGCCTTTAGGGCTGCATTCAAAAACATTGAAGCAAATCTGGCAAACGAAGCCGAATCATTCCTTTATGAAGCATTTCTAGATAAACGTAAGCCGGAGCTTGACGCTTTTCCTGAATACTTGGTCGACATCTATCGGGAAAGCATTAATGCGGCGTTGCAGGATTATGCGATTACCCTTACTAAAGAACTGGAGCGTGCGACTGGAACACCTATTGGCGGCTTGAGGCGTGTACAGAAGCGCGTCACCAAGGCTTCTATCGACATTGTTAGTAGTCGCCCGGGGTGGAAAGTAAACGTAACCATCTCTGGAAAATCTCCCAAGGTTAGCTACGAGGCGCCATCTCTGGACGAAGTATGGTCGTTGATTAGCAATCAAGACTGGTCTCGCGTCCGTCGTCGCGGCGTACCGCGTAACGGTCGAAACCTATTGCGTGAACTAGGATTTGAGCTGAACCGCGCCTGCTTTCGCGAAGTTCCTCTGCATTCGAAATATTTGCCAGCGGCGCGCTCTGGCCTTATGCAATCCCATAAAGTCATTACAGGATCACTAGTGCGCGGATCCTCGCTGGCAGGCTTGCAGGAGATTCAAATCCCTACGCTCACTGGCGTTGTGACGGATTTCCTTGGAGAAGTCCTGGAGTTAGATCCATCTGTTCAGTCTTCCCAAGGATTTGAGGAGGGGGCAAAAGAGCTGGAAAGAGATGTCTTGCAGGGAGATATCCATCTAGTCGGGGATGCACTGGGGAATACTGAAGTTCTTTACGAAACACCTGCAGGTTTCTTTCCCGTTGGACGTACCTCTTCAATGGTCTCTGAGCTAGCACCGGTAGTTCTCTATCTTCGTCATGTCCTCCGGAAGGGCGATCTCCTGATATTTGAGGAGCCAGAGGCACATCTTCACCCTGCTACGCAAATCGTCTTGGCAAAAAATGTGGCGAAGCTTGTCAATCAAGGGCTGATTATCGCCTTGACGACTCATAGCGAATTCTTTCTCCAGCAGTTAAATAACGCCATTGTCGCATCTTCCATGGATGAACAACTAGCTATGGAGATGGGTATTGAGCCTGATGTGCGACTCAAAGCATCTAGGGTTAGTGCTTACCTATTCGAGCCTTCGACCACGGGGACAATTGTAACGCGGCCTCCAGTTGATCCGCTAGAAGGAATTCCTGAATCAAGTTTCGGTCTAATTGCTGAACAGCTGTACAACCAGAACGTGGATCTGGAAAGGCAGCTAGATGCCCCACTCTAGCTTAATTCCAGACCTCTCTAAAGCTCACGCTAGATGTTGTATTGTTACGCGCTGCAATGATGGAAATTGTAGTATTAAATTGCCGCGCTCTGCCGATACGTTGTCCTGTGTCTCTGGAACAAAGATGCAAGAAAATCATGATTTTGGCGATCGAAAGCTATGCGATTTCCTTCTTTGGCTAAATAAAGAAGATGCCTTCTTGGGATGCGCGATCGAATTGAAAGGGGGCAAATCGAACATCAGTCATGTCGCCGAGCAGCTTCAAAATGGTGCTCAAATAATGGATCGACTTACAGGCGATATCAACCTGTCTTTTCATCCCATTCTGGTTCATGCGGGAATTAAGACAATTGAGGTGCGTGAACTAGATAGAAAGAAGATAAGGTATCGCGGAAAGGATCATAGAATTGAGCTGATTCGATGCGGCATGGAATTGCTTTCGTGTAAGAGTTTAGCCTCATTTCGCTAATGGTGTGTTTAGGTGGCGATTATGTATAGGCTTTAACTGGCATTGCGCTGGGCGGATATGCTTGATCTTCGCTTTTTCCCCTTCTGTATACTGCCGGACTAGACGCCGCACAGCAGGCGGTTCTACCTTGTAGTTAAGGGTTCAGATCCATCCCTCGAACCTTCAAACTTCGGCGTCCATCCTGCCAAGACCCGCCACGAACTCGACCTGAGGTGAGCCGAGAGGACCCCACTCACTGAAACTGGCCACTGCATTCTCGACCAGGATGCGAGTGGCCTGTGTCCAGTCCTCAGCTGTGGTGGCAAACAACAATCGGTCGGCGCGCAGCCAAGCGGCCGCACGGCACTTCTTAAGGATCTCCCGCTTGCGCTCCTTACCAGTTAGCTCGCCGGGCGTCTTGCACTCCGCCACGGTCAGGACATCGTCGGTGTACACCACCAGGTCCACCTCAACTTGTGGTCGATTTCCCTGCAGGAACACGATCTCCTCCAGGTCGATGAACGCCCCACGCTGTTCCTTGCGCTGTTTCCGCAGGTACGCCGACAGTAGGGCAGATACCTCGCCGTGTTCGCTCAACACATGGCGGCCCACTGGGTGCAGGTCGTAGAACCACGTAGGTTCGTCTGCGGGAAGCTTCCACGCGTGCCGATCAAGGTCATTTAACGCGTCGCAGCGGGCACAACGCCAGCGCTGGCCGAGTTTGTCGACCGTCTGGAACTGCTTTTGCTCACAAGTCGTGCACCTGAGCACCATTCCCCGGCGCAGCACTCCAGCGCGGAGCGCGGCATCGGCATATTCACGGACGTCAGCCAATGCCAGATCAGCCGTTCGCGCGCAAATACCAGCGAATGTCAGCACACCTTCGGTCGATGAGAGCGAGACACCTTCCCCATCGGGGTACGCCACATTGCTTTTGGCACTGGTCGCCAGCATGGCGCGGAGAGCCGGCAGTAACGGACCACCGAAGAGGTCGACATATCGCCGACGCCCGCCGAGCATGCCTGCCAGTAGTGAGGTGCGCCGTCCGGCATCGCTGGGCAGCGCGGAGAGGTCGTGCTCGGCCGCTTTCGCTCGAACCCAGGCAGCGAGGCTGAGGTGCCGGAGTGCGACCCGTGCGAGGGTGTTCTCCGATCGGGTCCCTGCCAGGACGAAGTCATACCGTCGTGACCCATATGTCGCGCCATGGCGACTGCTGCGTGCCCATGTCGGCATGAACGGCAGTTGCTCGGCGAAGAGCTCCCGGCTGTCCAGTCCGCGTCGGCGCACGGCGTGGTTCGGTTGCCAATGAACGTCGACCTGCCATTCCAGATCCGCGTGCGCGGCTAGCTCGCTGTTGACGAGCACCGGTGCCGGCAACGGAGCGACCATGCGGCTCGTGCCGTCCTCCGCCACGGATATCGGCACAGTGATTTGACTGAGCCTTTTTCATCCTTGGGCGAGCCGGTGGTTCTGAAGAACAGCGATGGCCTTGCACAGGTGTCCCGCCTTGCTGGGGCTGCAGCGGAGCTTTCGCAGGATGCGCCAGCTCTTGAGCTGGGCGTTCGCGCGCTCGCCTGGACCGCGCAGGCGGGCGTGTGACCGATTGGCCCGCTTCTGCGATCCGGGCTTGTTCTTGCCCTTGTATGGAGTGAGGACCGGGCCTTCGGCTCCCTGGTAGGCCTTGTCTGCGAGCGTGATGATCCCGGCCCGTTCCAGCTGGCGCAGGATGCCCCAGATCCGGGCGGCGCTCAGATCATGGGTCTTGCCCGGCAGCGCCCCGGAGGTCCATAAGATCGTCCCGTCTGGTGAGGCGATGACCTGGACGTTCATCCCGTGTACCCGGTGCTTACCGGAGAAGTACGGCCGGTCGGCCTTGACCCGGTCGGTGCGGATGAGGGTGCCGTCCAGCACCAGGTAGTGCAGGCCGTCCTTGCTCGCTTTGCGCAGCGCTTGCCGGAGCTTCGGGGAGCGTGTCGACAGCAGTTTTACCGTCTCCTCCACGTAGCGCCATGCGGTCGTGGTCGACACTCCGAACCCGGCTCCGAGCTCGCTGAAGGTATCGCCCTTGCGTAGGTAGACCAGTGTGAGCAGGGCCTGCTGTCCGGGGTTCAGCCGCCGCCAGGTTGACCCGATCGCCTTGCGACGTCTGCGGATCAGGCCGGCTACGTAGTTCAGCGTTGAACGCGACAAATCGACGGCGGCGCGATAGAACAGCACCCGGAGCTCCTGGTTGTGACGGGCGTGGTTGTGGTGATCAACCCGTCTACCAGGAGCTTCTCTATGTCATCAGGCGAACGGCAGGCTCGCGATCAGGCTGTGACTTGCGGACCGCCATTAGAGGATGAAAAAGGTTCACTGTCCCACTGATCCTGCACGGCCAAGCCCACTGTCGCACCCTGTCGCCACGGCAGCTCCGGGCCCAGGATGACTAGGATGGCGGCATCTTCGTCCCTTGGGATTCTTGTTGGATACGCCGCCAAGAGGCGTTCACGCCATAGTTCAAGATCATTTTTTGATCGCGACATCGACGTGATCACGAGGCGATTGGCGCGTTGGACGAGGTTCCGCGCGATCCTTGTCACGCCGTACCCGATGGGCCACGGCATAGCGTCCTCGTCCATGCCTAGCATGGACGGCAGCCAGTAGGCGTTGCCGTAGGTCAGTTGCCAAAGGCGAGAGAGTGCGAAATCCTCCGCGCTGTCGCCCACCACCAAGAGCCCCGTGCGACGGAAATCGAGGCCGGTGACGATCTCGACCAAATGGGCCTTGGTGCGCTCATGTGCGGTCGGCGTTGTCCGTCTGTCCACCCCAAAAGCCGGGCCCGGATGCCACACCAGCTCATTGGGTGCCACGCCGTCCGGCTGGCCTAAGAGCCAGGACGTCAGCGTTTTTCGGACATCGTCATCAAGCTCGGGCTCCTCCGCGTCGCGCGACGGCGGAGCGGCAACCCCAGCATAGGAGGCCACCGCGGCACCGAGTACGCCACCCCAGTCTGTCGGGCAGGCGAGGACAGATGCCTGCCATGTACCCGGCATGTCGGGGACGCTTGCGAAATGACCATTCGACTCCTCGTGCAGTGACATCACGTGCTCATGCCATTCATCATCTGGGAACCGGGATCGATAGGATGAACATGCGGCGACGACCTGCTTCCGGGCCGCCTCATCCTCAAGGCTTGGCACCTCGTCAGCACCTACCACGGCGAGTAATTGCTCCCGATCGGCTCCTTCGAGAGGTTGGCCGTCCTCTCTGTCTACGGGGATAAAGCCGGGATGGAAGTGCTCGATATCCGCAACCGTTGGGTTGTACGTCACGACGAAGTCGGGGTCGTACGCCTCGCACGCCCGTAGAAGCATTGGGTTCACCTGCCCACCCTGGTGTGGGACAACCGCGAAGCCAGCACCGCCCCAGACCTTGTCCGCACGGTAGAGCGCGCGGCGCACCCAGTAGCTCCAATGCTTACCACCGTCGACCACGATGATGACTCGCGGCGGACGCGGGGTGATACTGACCGAGGTGTACGACAGGGTCTCGTTTGAAGTCACTTCTGGGCCGCCCCGGTGAAGTTGGAGGCTAGATCGCTTGGTTCTCGATCGCCAGGCCGCCGTCGGCGGTTGATCGGTGGAACGTCTCCTCGTACTCGGCCGGAGGAACGTTCCCGCAGTAAGAATGTAGCCTTTCAGAATTATACCAGGCAACCCATTCCATGGTGGAAATCGTCACATCCATGACGCCTTTCCAGCCGCCATGGAACTCGATTAGCTCCTTCTTGTAGAGACTGTTGAGCGACTCCGCAGCGGCATTGTCATACGAATCGCCTTTGCTGCCCACAGAACGAGCCGCACCGACCTGGTCGAGCCGTTCGGCGTAGCGGATAGAAGTATATTGAACGCCTCTATCGGAATGGTGAACAAGGTCATCGATGACGCCTCCACGCGCCCAGATCGCCATTTCCAGGGCGTCGAGTGCCAGATCGGTGCCCAGGTGGTCGGCGACCTGCCAGCCGACGATCCGACGGGAGTACAGGTCCTGGACGAACGCGGTGTACACCCAGCCGGAGGCGGTGGCGACATAGGTGATGTCCGCGACCCATCGCAGGTCCGGCCGGCCCGCGGTGAAGTTGCGTTCCAGCAGGTCACCGGGTCGATCGGCGCCGGGGACGGTGGTCCGGGGCCGTTTGCGCGACCAGGTCGCCCCGCACAGGCCCAGCTCGCGCATCAGCCGCTCGACCGTGCACCGGGCGACCGTGACGCCCTGGCGGTTGAGCTGGCCCCACACCTTCCGCGCCCCATATAGGCCACGTCCCGGGCCGTTCCACACTTTCAGGATCTCCTTTTTCACCTCTTCGTCCCGGACCGCACGAGCCGACGGATTCGACTCCCGTTTCTTCGCCGCCCAGTACGTGGACGGCGCGAACTCCAGCACGGCACAGATCGGCTCCACACCGAACCGTTCGCGATGGGTATCGATGAACTCGACTAGCGCGGCAGTCTGGGATCGAGTTCCCGGGCGAAATACGCCGAGGCGGCCTTCAGGATCTCGTTCGCCCGCCGCAACTCGCGATTCTCACGCTCGAGTTCGGTGATCCGCTGGGCGTCAGAAGTCGATGTCCCCGGGCGCTTCCCGCCATCGACCTCGGCCTGGCGCACCCAGGTCCGTAGCGCCTCGCGGTGCACCCCGAGCTGGTCTGCGACCCGGGCCAGCACGCCCGCCCCCTCACCGGCCGCACGCAGCTCGAAAACCATACGGACAGCGCGTTCCCGCAGCTCAGGGGCATACTTCCTCGGTGGTGCCATAACTCCTCACCCTTCCAGGTATCGGAGCCTCCAACTAACTCGGGGTGGCCCACTTCCGAACTAAACCACGGGTGCATTCAACCCATCAGCGCAGCAGCTTGATCTCGCGACGCAGCCGGGCCAACTCGTCCTTCTCGGCGTTGGTCAACCCGTCGGCGCGGCGACCGTCGTCCGGGTCGGCCTGGCGCACCCAGACACGGATCGACTGGGTAGAGGGGGAGAAACTCCTTGGCGAGCTTCTCCGGCGACCGTCCCGCGCGCACCAGCTCGACCATCTGCCGGCGAAACTCCGGCGGATAGTTGTTCGGCACAGTGAACTCCTTCTTCTGGGAACCAGGGTTCCTCAGGGATCAGGTGTCCACTAAACCGGGTCAACTCCAAGTTTTGCGGTGAGGCCGTGACGATCGCTGACTTCGGTAACCGCCATTGGGTGCTGGGGCGATCGACGCCAAGCCCCTCCTTCGTCGGAACTTGCCACCGGTGACCATGGCTGAGGTGACAGCAGCGCTGACAGCAACGTCCCCACACACGGACTCACTTCGACCACCGTCCACCACCCTCTGACCACGGTCTCCGCTACCCGGCCAGGGTGATTGGTCCGCCTGAAAAGCGGAAGGTCGGCGGTTCGACCCCGCCCCTGACCACCTCATCTGAACAGTGCAAACGCCCCGAAGCTTCATTGCTCCGGGGTGCTTTTCGTTGTGTTTGACGGCAGCGGGTGATTCCAGGTTTCTGGTGTGCCCTGCGGGCCATCACACGGGCACTACGGTCACGATGCTTTCGAGCCCCTTGAAGTCGGCGTCGTTGCGTGTGTAGAGCGGCAGGCCTCGGGTGGAGGCCACCGCTGCGATCATCAGATCCATCCTGCGAGGCCGGGGGTCACGCTCGGCGGCGATGGTGAGGGCCACCAGGGTTCCGTAGCGGGCGGCGGCGTCGCCGTCGAAGGGCAGGGGTTCGAAGTCGGCGACGGCTGCTCCCAGCTTTTCCATGCGTGCGGCTCTGATTCCGGCGTCCTTGGCCATGGCGACGCCCTGGTGGAGTTCTGCGAGAGTGATCGCGGTGATCTCGGGGATGGTCGGCAGCCGTGCCGGATCGATCAGATCCAGATCGATGTATGTACAGGTGTCGAGCACTCCCGATTTGTCATGGTCAGTCATGATTGCGCTCCCAGGGATCGTCGTGGCTGCCGATGCGGTCTTCCGTACCGAAGTACTCGTCGGCCTCCTGGCGCATGAGTTCGTGATTTACACGCGGTAGTCGGCGGTGGCGAGCGACCAGTTCTTCCGCGGTCAGGCGCCGCCGGCGGGTCAGAGGTCGCAGTTCGGCGACCTCGATGCCGTTGCGCGTGATGTGGTAGACCTCGCCCGTCTCCACCGCGTCCATGACGGCTGCGGAGTTGTTGCGAAACTCGCGCTGGGTAATCGTCTTCATACATTCAATGTAGCTCGTTGTGTCTCACAGTGCTACGTAAAGAAGAGCGATTTCTTCGTCGGCGGATCCGAGCTCGTCGACGGCAACTTTGACGGCAACGCCCACCACCGCGGCCGCACACGGGGCACCGTCGGCGTCCTTCTGCTTCCAGTTCCCAGTGGGTGGGCAAGGTGATTGCCACGCCTGAAAAGCGGAAGGTCGGCGGTTCGACCCCGCCCCTGACCACCTCAGCTGAGCAGCACAAACGCCCCGAGCCGATCACGGCCGGGGCGTTCTTCGTTGTACTTGACGGGAGAGACGCCCCAGAGGAACTGGGCTCCAGGGCATTGTTGATCGGTACGGTCTTCGTCAGAGCATGGCCGAGCTTGCCGAGGGCGCGGCGCTTGTCGTCGAGGGAAGCGTGAGCGTAGATCGTCACGGTGACCTCGATGTCGCTGTGTCCGAGGATCTCTGACGATGGACACCCTGATTCAGCGCATGGTGACGGCTCGGCCGCTCCTCGTGCGGTGGGCTGAGCGCGGCCGATGTGATTCGGTGCCCGCTCCTGCGCAGGGACGGGCACCGATGGATTGCAGCGAGTTCACGCGGTCTTACGAAGACCGGCGAACTGCAGGCCGGTGAAGCCGGCGACCGCTACCGCCTGTGCGATCACCAGCGCGGTGCCAAAGCCGGTCAGCGGGAACCAACCGGCGATGAGCAGCTCCGCGCTCGCGGCCACCCAAGCGATGTTGACAGCCATCACGACGCCTACGGCGACCTTGCTCACCGTAGGCCGCGAGGCGAGGAAGAACAGGGCGGCTGCCCAGGCGACCAGGAACGCACCGGCCGGGTAGAGGAAGGCGGCGGGGAGGCCGAACATCTCGCCGAAGAGCGCCGCGGCGACGACGTAGACGACTCCGTTGGCGCCCGAGCCCATCGCATCCAGCTTGAGGGCGAAGCGGAGCAGCTTGGCGTCGGCGGCGAGCTTGACGGTGCTGGCGACGGTGGCCATTTCGGAGTCCCTTCGTAGTACTGACGTGCCTGTGACCACGAAGCTACGCAGGGCTGAACCAACCCGAATCAGTCATCGTGACGGTAGGTTCCTGACCGTGTTGTACGGACGAGCCGGGGAACAAGCGGACATCGAACGGCTCCTCGCGGAGGCCAGGACCGGCCAGAGCGGGGCCCTGGTCATTCGAGGCCAGGCGGGGATCGGCAAGTCGGCGCTCCTGGACTATGCCGCCGGGCGAGCGGAGGGCATGCGAGTGCTGCGCGGCGTCGGTATCGAATCCGAGGCCGAGTTGCCCTTCGCCGCACTTCACCTGCTTTTGCGCACTGGGCTCGACCGGATCCACGCACTGCCCGACGCGCAGGCCACGGCGCTCAACGGCGCCCTGGGCTTGGGCGACATCGCTCCAGAAAACCGGCTCCTGGTCGGGCTGGCCGCACTGAGCCTTCTCTCCGAGCTCGCAGGGGACGGCGCGCTGCTCTGCCTCATTGACGACGCGCAGTGGTTCGATCAGGCGTCCGTCGACGCACTGGTGTTCGCCGCCCGCCGCCTCGAGGCTGAAGGCGTCGCTATGATCTTCGCTGCCCGCACGGGTTTCCCTGCCACTGGGCTGCCCGAGCTCCGGCTGGGCGGGCTGGACAGTGCAGCCGCCGCCGCCCTGCTCCCCGCCGACCTTCTACCGCAGGTGCGAGAGCGCCTCATCGAGGAGTCGGACGGCAACCCCTTGGCGCTCATCGAACTGCCCGCCGCGCTCTCCGCCGAACAGCGGGCGGGACGATTGTCACCGGTGGGTGCGATGCCCGTCGCCGATCGAGTCCAGGAGGCGTTCCAAACACAGATAGCAGCGCTTGCCGAGCCCGCGCGGATCGCGCTGCTGATCGCGGCGGCGGACGGCTCCGGTGAGCTTGAGACGGTGGTAGGTGCGGGTGCCTCCCTCCATGGCCTTGAGGCAGCCGAGCGGAGCCGGCTGATCGAGATCAGAGGGACGATCGTCGGTTTCCGCCATCCCCTGATCAGGGCGGCTGTCTATCAGAGTGCGCCGGTCACCCAGCGTCTTGCCGTACATCAAGCCCTTGCCGACGCCCTCACCGGCTCGGCTGCCACGGATGCGGCCGACCGGCGGGTGTGGCACCTGGCCGCCGCCGCGCTCGGTCCTGATGAGGACGTCGCACGGGAGCTGGAGGAAGCGGCGGAACGGGCACGTACCCGCAGCGGCCACGCCGCGATGGCGGCCGCTTACGAGCGGGCCGCCGAGCTCACCGCCGATCCGGTACGACGATCCGGACGGCTGGCCGCTGCCGCGCTGGCAGCGAGCGACGCCGGTCTGATGGGCCGTGCCGCTGCGCTCGCTGACAGCGCCACGCCCGAGGTGGACGACCCTGACGTGATGGCCGCACTGATCCAGGTGCGCGCCCATCGCGCGTTCGAGTTGGGCACACCGCTCGCGGCGGGCCGGATCATCATGGACGGCGCCTCTCGCGTGGTGGCCCACTCGCAGGAGTGGGCCACCTGGCTGCTGGTGGAGGCCATCCGCTGTGCCTGGTTCGCCGGTGATGCGCGGCTGGCCGAAGAGGCGGCCGCGAGCCTCTGCGCGCTCCCCGCGGTCGACTCGCCGCTGGTCAGCGGGGCGCTCGGACTGACCCGCCTGCTGAGCGGTGACATCGGCGGTGGGATCAAGCTCATGGGCGAGGCGGTCGACGTACATGCGCCCGCCGGGCTGGGGGTGCCTGGACTGACCTTCATCGCATCTCTGTGCTTCCCGCTGGGCCGTGCCATCCTCTACGAGGAGATCACCGGCCAGGCCGTGGCGGACTGCCGGAAGAGCGGGATGATCGGCTGGCTCACATTCGCGCTCCAGGATCATGGTCTCGCGCAGGGGTGGCTCTGCCGGTATGGCGAGGCCAGGGCGGTCCTGAACGCAGGGCTGCGGCTGGCGGCGGATCTGGGTTACGAGCACCGGATCAGCCACATCACATGCTCTCTTGCTTGGGTGCTCGCTCATCAAGGGGATGCGGAGGAGTGTCGCGCGAACGCTGAGGAAGGCGTCGCGAGAGCCGACACACAAGGATTGGTTCATGCGGCAGCCATCGGGCGGTGGGCACTCGGCCTGCTCGAACTCGGCCTGGGTCGCCCGGACGCCGCCCTCCAGCAGTTGGAGGCCATCCCGTCGACGGGCATTGCCGTCCTCTCTGCCGCCGACCAGGTCGAGGCAGCGATCCGCAGTGGCCGGCCGGAGCGGACGAAGGAGCCACTCGCCCGCTACCTGGCCTGGGCGCGGCACGTCCGTCAGCCGTCGTCGGACGCGATCGCCCTGCGCTGCCGCGCCCTCGTCGAGGAGGACGAGGCACACTTCGTGCATGCCGTACACCTCCATGAGGAAGACACTCAGCCGTATGAGCAGGCGAGGACGCAGCTCGCCTACGGCGAGTGGCTGCGACGGGCACGGCGGCGCGCAGATGCCCGCGCGCAGCTGCGCGGCGCACTGGAGATCTTCGATCGACTCGGTTCGGAGCTGTGGGCCGAGCGCGCCCGTGCAAAGCTGCGCGCGACCGGGGACGTGCCGGCGGCGCCGCGCAGGGCCGACGACCCGCTCAGCGTGCTCACCCCCCAGGAACGCCACGTCGTACGGCTGGCGGCCAATGGCGCCTCCAACCGCGACATCGCCGCCCAGCTTTTCCTCAGCCCGCGGACCGTGGGCTACCACCTCTACAAGGCGTTTCCCAAGCTGGGTATCACCTCCCGAGCCCAATTGGCAGCCATCGCCGGGTCTTCGTCGGTGCTCGACTGATGTCCGCTCAGAAGTTGAAACCGCGGCGCCTCGTACCGTTCGCGTGTGGTGGCGCGCTGTTCTCGCATGCGCATTCCGGGCCCGAGAGGCCGGCTCCGAGGCCTCCTCGATGAAGGCGGGTGTGATCCTCGATCACGATCATTACGTCTCCAGTGCGAGATGCCGCCACGACCGCGCACTCGGGTTCCACGGCACGGGTTGGGCGTCGTTCATCGCCGTGGCGCGCTCTTCGTTTCCCAGGCCTTCCTAGCGATCGCGACGGTGCCATTGACGGCAACGCTGACGGCGACGTCCACCACCAGAGGCACACGCGGGACACCTTCAAGCACCCTCTACTCCTGGGCCGTCGAGGGCCGGCAGGGCGATTGCCACGCCTGAAAAGCGGAAGGTCGGCGGTTCGATCCCGCCCCTGACCACCTCGTCTAAGCAGCAAAAACGCCCCGAGCCGATCACGGCCCGGGGCGTTTTGATCTCCAGTGACAGCAACGGTGCCGAGCGCGAGGTGGGATTGGCCCCGGGCTCTTGATGTCTCGGGTCTGAGATGTGCCGACTGCGTGGGTGGTTGCCGTCGTAGCGCTCATTCGAGGTGATGGTTTCGGGCGCCCGTTGAACGGGTTGCTCCACCGGGTAGGGAGCGGGCCGGTGGTCACCAATTGTCCCAGCCACGCCAGCCGTACCAGTTCCCGCCGAGGTGCCGGTAGCTGTCGTCCGAAGTCTCCTCGGGCTGACCTTTCGGTACCGCCCTGGCCGGTGCTCTGGCGGCCGGCATCGCCGCCGCCCCCGCCCAGGCCGCCACCGCCGGCACCGCGAGTGCGGCCAGCACCGCCTCGGTCGCCCAGGCCCAGTACACCAAGCACTGGTTCTCCGGCTCCTCCAGCTTCGGCTGGGGCGAATCGCGCGGCGACCGCTCCGACTACAAGGGCTACTGGTACTACTCCAATGGCCGCTACTGCTTCGACATCGAGGCCCGCGACCACGACCGCGACCGCCAGAACACCTACATCGACTTCAGCTGGCACGACAACAACGGCTGGCACAACCGCCGTTTCTCCACCGGCGGCCACAACGAGTGGAAGTTCAGCTACAGCCGCAACAGCGGGTTCGACGGCTTCCGCACCCGCATCGGCGAGGGCAACTCCCGCGACTTCGACTGGGGCAACTACTACCGCCACTCCTTCTAACCCCGATGGCGGTGCGCGGCGCGCCACGTCCCAAGAACGCCTCGGCAGAAGGATCGGCAATCCAGCTGATCCTTCTGCCGGCCGACACCGCTCGACCAGGCATGGCAGGGAAGCGGCGGGCCGTTCCTCTAACGGGGAGACACCACACGGTCCTTTCACCCCGTGCCGCCGGGGTGTCCGGCGACGGATAAGTGTGATCGAGTCATCACCTTCATGAAATCAGATAATCTGATTTCATGAAGGTGATGACTGCCACGGAGGCATCGCGGAGCTTCGCGGTCGTTCTGGACGAGGCTGAGCGAGGGGAGACGATCGTGGTTACTCGTGGGGGTAAGCGGATCGCGGTGATCGGTCCCGCGCCCACGGCACCGGGGCGTATGGTCAAAGCTTTCCTGGCCGGAGCCGCGGGGACGCTGGACGCCGATTTCGAGGCCGATGTCGCGGCGGCCCGGGAGGCGGTCGACGACGAGATGAGGAGCACGTGGCCCGACGCCTGATCCTGGACACCGGCGTGCTGATCGCCGCGGAGCGGGGCAGGGCCTCCGTGGACGCGGTGATCGGGGATGCCGATGATGTGGCGATCGCCGCGATCACTGTGGCTGAGCTGCTCGTTGGCGTGGAACTGGCGGATGTGGCACGTCGTCCCGGACGGCAGGCTTTCGTGGATGAGGTTCTGGCGTTGATTCCGGTTGAGGAGTACACCGTGGACGTCGCCAGGGTCCACGCTCGTCTTCTGGCGCAGGCGCGCCGGTTGGGGAAGACGTGGGGAGCGTACGATCTGATGATCGCCGCGACGGCCGCCGTCACCGCGAGAATCGTGGTCACGATGGATTCGTCCGCCGCATTCGATGACCTACCCGGGGTCCGGGCGCAGGTTGTTCCCCGCTGAACGCCGCCGGCAACGCTGACGGCAACGTCCACTGCCACAGCCACACGTCGGCCACCGCCGGCACCCCACCACTCCCAGCTCCCGGAGAATGAGCAGGGCGATTGCTCCGCCTGAAAAGCGGAAGGTCGGCGGTTCGATCCCGCCCCTGACCAGCTCGTCTAAGCAGCACAAACGCCCCGAGCCGATCACGGCCGGGGCGTTCTTCGTTGTGCTTGACGACAACGCCGACGACAGCGCCTTTCATCAGGGGAGCGAGGCATGGGCTGGCGGCTCTTACGGTCTCGGAAGGTGGGTGTGTCGGCTCAGGGCGCGGTACGCCAACTGATGGCCCTGGGGCTCATGGAGATACGTTTCACGGCGCGCCTCGTGCGCCGTCACCGGCGTTCGTCGGCCACCGTGGAGCGGCCTCATCCGCCGAGCCGATCGGCGTAGTCGCGGGCGAACCGGGCGAACGTCCTGCCCGGACGGCCCGTCACGGCGGTGTACGTGGGCGTGGTGTAGTCGCCCCAGCCCGCGTCGTAGGCCTTCAGGTACTCCTTGGTGACCGCCGCGTCCCACTCCTTCATCCCGGCCTTCAGCATCGCGGGGTAGGCGTCGTCCGGGCTCGCCGGCTGGTAGGTGATCGGCCTGCCGTACACCTCGGACAGCGTGTCCGTCATGTCCCGCAGTCTGATGCTCTCCGGTCCGGTGATCGTGTAGGTCTCCCCTTGATGGCGCCCGGGGTCACGGAGCACGACGGCGGCGAAGTCGGCGATGTCCCGCACGTCGATCATGCCGACCCGGCCCTCCCCGGGAGCACCGTAGAAGGTGTCGCCGTTGACCGAGCCGAGGGTGTTCTGCATGAAGTACGCCGGGCGGATGATGGTCCAGCCGAGGTCCGAGGCCGCGAGTTCGATGTCCGACAGGATGTGCAGCCGGCCGTTGCGGGTCGGTGCGTCGTGTCCCGCGCCGATGGCCGACATGCGGACGATGTGCCGCACGCCCGCCTTCCTGGCCGCCCAGAGTGCGTTGCTGCTGGCATGCGTGGAGTCCGGGCCCATGGCGTTCAGCAGCCACACCGTGTCCACGCCCTCGAACGCCTGGTCCAGCGTCTCCGGGTGGTGGAGGTCACCGACCGCCACCTCGACACCTGACGGCGCTTTGGCCCTGTCACGTACCAGTACCCGCAGGTCCGCCGTGCCCTCCAGCGAGCGCAGTACCTCGCCGGAGACGTTGCCGTTGGCACCGGTGATCAGGATGGTCATCGCAATGTCCCCTCTTCCGTGGAAACGAGTTCGTCGATCAGGGCGAAGAAGGCCCGGATTCCGGGCAGATTGCCGCCCTTGGTGCGGGAGGCCGCGAAGTCGGCCGGCGAGCGCCACTCCACGATGTCCAGCCATTCGCCGTCGGACAGCTGGATCAGCTTGGCGCCCAGGAAACCGTCCCGGTCGGTCTGGAAGTCCGCGATCATTCCGCCACGGGCGGCGATGAGGTCCGTCGCGTGCTCGGAAGAGACGCGGAACCTGGTGAGTTCTACTGTCGTCGTCACACCACGACAATATAGTAAGAATTAGTGACAATCAAAATTAGTGACTAAGAGAGAGGCGTGCGGTGCGTAGGAGCGAGTGCAAGCGGGAGATGCCCGACTTGGGGATCCTGTCCAGCCGGACGCTGTTCAGCCTGCAGAAGGAGTTGTTCTTCCGGCTGTCGGAGATGGGGGAGACACAGGTCCGGCCACGGCACGGGGCGGTGCTGGCCTACCTGGACGTGGAGGGCAGCCGGGCCTCCGACCTGGCCGCTCAGTCGGGCCAGCACAAGCAGGTGATCGGCACCCTGGTGGACGAGTTGGTGGCGATCGGGTACGTGGAGCGGCAGCCGGACCCCGCCGATCGCAGGGCCAAGCTCATCGTGCCCACCGAACTGGGCCGCGATCACCTGGTGAAGTCGGACGCCGTCCTCGCGGAGATGGAGGCCGAGCACGCGCGGGCGGTCGGCGAGGAGGCGTACGCGGAGTTCAAACGCGTCTTCAAGCTGGTCGCCGAGCGCCAGACCAGGACGAGGTGACCGTTGCCGACCCCCGGAGGGACATCACCGGGTGGCGGAAGGCCGTCCGCCCAGCCGGGTGTGCGCACCCTTTCGCGTCGCGACGACCCTCCCCGCCACCGAGGAGGTCGGCGTGCGCCCTACGCCGACAGTGATCACCGTCGCACGAAAGGCTGTGGTGATCTTCGGGGTGTGACCGGCCCTCTCCAGCGCACGGCATGTCTGGCAAGGCCGGCGTGCGGCCAGGACTGACCAGCCCGATCAATGAGCCGACGGCCTTGCGGGGATGACTGCCCGGGTCGTCGGAGGTTGTCCGGTTCTGCCACCGCGCCGTGTCGGGAGGGGAAAGTGGGGCTGTTTGTGTGTCGTAGTGCACGCTCGGCGCTGAGTGTGCGTTTGTACGCAGAACGGGATGTTGCGCCTGCCTAACGTGAGTGTTGTCCGGAACGAGCAGCACCAAAAAGCGCACCGGGCGCAGACTCCACACTCGCTCACCCCGAGCGTCCTCACCCGAAGGAAGTCCCCTCATGAGCAAGCTTCGCAGCGTCCTGGTCGGCACCGCCCTGGCCGGCGCGCTGGCCGCCGGTATCGCCGCGGCTCCCGCCCAGGCCGCCACCGCCGCCACCGCCTCCACGGCGAGCACCGCTTCGGTCTCTCAGACCCAGTACGGCAAGCACTGGTTCTCCGGCTCCTCCAGCTTCGGCCGGGGTGAGTCGCGCGGGGAGCGCTCGCAGTACCAGGGTTACTGGTACTACTCAGGCGGTCGCTACTACTTCGACATCGAGGCCCGTGATCACGACCGTGACCGGGAGAACACCTACGTCGACTTCTCCTACCACGACAACGGTGGCTGGCACACCCGTCGGTTCGCCACCGGCGGTCACGGCGAGTGGAAGTTCAACATCAGCGCCCGGGGCGGCTTCGACGGCTTCCGCACCCACATCGGCGAGGGCACCTCCCGCGACTTCGACTGGGGCACCTACTACCGCCACTCCTTCTGACCCCCAGGGTGACGGTGCGACGCGCTTCGCTTACGAGGGCGATCCGGCGCCACCGCGCCGGACACGGCCCGGAAACGACGGACCGTTCCTCCGGACCTGGCCACGTCGCACGGGATGATCTCCTCCGCATGCCGCATGCCGCATGCCGCATGCCGCATGCCGCATGCCGCGGTCTCCGGGGTACCGCGGAGTACGGCGCGCACGTCATGGCGAGGTCGGCGTGAAGGAAGAGACGACGAGCCAGGCGGCCGCGACCACGATCACGACCAGTACGGCGAGGTCCTTCGGCCGACCCGGGATCTTGTTCCGCAGTGAGCGGGCGACCCCGGTCACAAAGACCGGCTCCCGGCGTCTCCACGTGGTCGCCACGACGAGAACGGCCGCGAGGAGCAGGGGCCACCTGACCAGATCGACGGGATGTGTCTGGAAGTCGCTCTCGTATCGGCTGAACTGCATCACGGCATCGATCAGGGCGAAGACAACGAGGAGCGCCCCGGCTCCGGCGCCGGCCGAGCGCCCCCACCGCGCGGAGGCGCCCGTCGCCGCCGCTGCCAGTGCGACGATCACGACCGGCAGGCCGGCCACGTCGGCTCCGAAAACCCATGCCTCAAGGGTGTCCCAGGGCGACTCCAGAGTTCCGTAACGGAGGCCGGGGGCCGGGAAGTCATCGGTCACCGTCGGAAAGCGGCAGGTCGTCGCCGTCCACGCCGCGGCGGCGACGGCGAGCGCCCAGAGGATGCCCCCACCTTCCGTCCGTGACAGCGGTGACCGGGCCGTCAGGACCAGTGACACCGTGGCCACCGAGTAGCAGACGATCAACGGCCAGGGCAGCACGACGGCGAGCTCTCGCCCGGTGCACGGGTCGGTGCCGGGCAGGAGGATCGCCGTGAGCAGCGCCGGCGCGAGCACGGCGCCGATCGCCGAGACGGCCGTGAGCGTGGTCCGGCGTGGCGCACGCAGGACGAGGCCGGCCAGGACCACCGGCAACAGGAGCTGGGCCCAGAACGGCAGCTCCCATGACGGGCTCTCCACGAGATAGGGGTCGGACCCCGAGACGGCGCACAATCGCACGGAGCTCTCCACCCCGACCCCGAAAGCCGCCAGGATCACCGGTCCCGACGCGGCCAGAACCGCGCCGAAGCGGAGAACCGCCGTCGTTGAGGATCGTGTTTTCGGCTGCGGCACCTGAGCCATGGCACCCTTTCCGTCTCGCCCCCGAAAACAGATCAACTCAGACGAGGGTAGTGGACCACCGTCAGGCTCCCGGAAGAGCGACGACAGCGACCCTGACGGCAACGTCCCCGCGGACTCACTTCGGCTACCGGCCTCTGGCCGCGGTTTCCGCCGGCCGAGCGGGGTGACACGCGGGCATCCTTCCGCTCCGGGCTTTCAGCGGATGAGACCCACGGAGCGGCGCTGTGTCACGAGCTCGGATCGCGGCGGGAGGACCCGCCGAAGGCGGTCAGCCTTCGAACGTCTGCCGGCCGAGGACGTCCAGAAACTCGAAGTTCTCCGCGGTGGTCGAACCGGGCTGCGGCCGGAAGATCACCATGCGGTGCCCGGTGGTGGAGCTGAGCACGACATCGCACTGCACGTCCAGCTGCCCGGCATGGGGGTGGATCAGCGTCTTGCGCGTGGACCGCAGGGGGGTGACCTCCATGTCGTCCCAGTAGCGGCGGAACTCCTCGCTGGCCTCGGCCAGATCCGTGATGAGCCGGTCGCTGACGGTGTCCCGGCCACGGTGGGCCGCGGCGGCGCGCAGGTCCGCCGTGTAGCCGCGCCCGATCGCCTCGTGCTCGGCGGGAACGTTGAGGGCACGTGACGCCGGATCGGTGAACCAGAGCCAGGTCACGTTGCCCGCGCGGTCGTCGCCGTGTGCCCACGAGCCGATGAGCGCGTGGCTGAGCCGGTTCTGCGCGAGCATGGTGGTCAGGTCGTCGATGATGTGCGCGGGCACCGTGGTCAGCGCGTCCAGCAGGAACATCATCGCCGGGTCGACGTAGCCGCCGGTCGCGCCCGGCCGGGGCGGTGGGTAGCCCGCCAGGCGGTAGAGATGGTCGCGCTCGTCCACCGACAGCCGCAAGGCCCGCGCCAGGCTCGCCAGCAGCGCCTTGGAGGGTTTGGCGTTGCGGGACTGCTCCAGTCGCTCGTAGTAGTCCACCGACACGTCGGCCAGCAGCGCGACCTCGGAGCGGCGCAGGCCGGGCGTGCGCCGGCGGCCGCCGGGCACGAGCCCGACATCCGCCGGTCGCAGCGCCTCCCGGCGTGCTCGCAGGAAACCGCCCACGTCGTTGTGCTTCACGGTGACCTCACTCCTGGATCGCACTCATCGCGATCGGCGTGTAACGCTCGCCCGCCACCTCGCCGGCGGGAACCGCCTCGTCGAGCGCCGTGAGCGTCTCGGCGTCCAGCACGAGGTCCGCCGCGGAGGCGTTCTCCTCCAGGTAGACCCGGCGCTTGGTGCCGGGGATCGCGGTCACCCCCTGCGCCAGCACCCACGCCAGCGCCAACCGACCAGGCGTTACACCACGATTTTCGGCGATCGCCCGGACCTTGTCGACCAGGCGGAGGTTGTGCTCCAGGTTCTCACCCACGAAGCGGGGGGCCGTGCGGCGGAAGTCGTTCTCCGGCAGTCCTTCGACGGATCGCAGACCACCGGTGAGGAACCCGCGGCCCAGGGGCGCGTACGCCACGAAGCCGATGCCCAGCTCACGCACGGTGTCCAGCACCCCGTTGGATTCCGCGGTGCGCGTGAACAGCGAGTATTCCGTCTGGACCGCCGAGAGCGGGGCGGCGGAGTGGGCCGCGCGGATGCTCTCCGCCGACGCCTCGCTGATGCCCAGGTAGCGCAGCTTTCCCTCGGTGACCAGTTCCCCCAGGGCGCCGAAGGTCTCTTCCATCGGAACCGCCGGGTCAACCCGGTGGAGGTAGTACAGATCGATGTGATCCGTGCCCAGGCGACGGAGCGATCCCTCGACCGAACGGCGCAGGTAGTCGGGCCGGCCGTTCGGACCGCCGACGAGGTTCCCCGCCTCGTCAAGGGTGACGCCACCGCCCTTGGTGGCCACCACGACCTCGTCGCGGCGGGCCGACACCGCCCGGCCGAGCAGTTCCTCTCCGCTGAACGGGCCGTACATGTCCGCCGTGTCGAACATCGTCACACCCAGCTCGATCGCCCGGCGCACCGTGGCGACGGCCTCGGCGTCGTCCGGCGTGCCGTACATCGCGGTCATGCCCATCGTGCCGAGTCCCTCGACCGAGGTCACCAGACCCTGGCCGCCGACCGGGTGCGTGTTCATGCTCATGGTTCGATCGTCCGTTTCTCCTACCGGGCTCGCCCCGTCCGGCGGCCACAGCAGAAGCATGCGGCCGGGGTGGAGACTTTCCAGCGTCCTGCTCAGCCCCGTTCTCGCAGGACGACGCTACGGGCGCCGAGGCGGCTCCGGCCCCTTCGGGCGACGGGCGTCGTCGCGGTCGCCGGGGTTTACGGGAGGACGACGACGCGCCCGCGGGGGCGGTGAGGTTCGGCGCCTTCCTGGAGGCGGTGGGACCGGGCGGCCTCGGTGAGCGGCAGCCGTGTCCCGATCCGGGAGACCAGGGCGCCGCGGGCCAGGAGGTGATTGATCGCAGTGGCCGCCGCGGCGAGTTCGTCCACGGTGGCGTTGCTGATCACGAAGCCGCGGAGGCTGGCGTCGCGCGTGTAGAGCTGTCCGACCGGCAGCACGGGGGCGGCTCCGAGACCGGCCATGATGATCATCCGGCCGCCGCGGGCGAGCAGGGGGACGGTCCGCTCCAGGTGGTGCCGGCCGGTGTTGTCCCAGAACACGTCCACCCCGCCGGGAGCGAGCTCGGCGATCTCCGCGTACACGTCCGGGTCGTGGTGGTCGACGACCTCGTCGGCGCCGCACCGCCGGCACCAGTCGAAGTCGTCCGGGCGTGTGGCGGCGACGACCCGCGCCCCCGCGGCCACGGCGAGTTGAACGGTGGCCGTGCCGACCCCGCCGCCCGCGCCGGTCACGACGACCGTCTCCCCGATCCGCAGACCCGCCTCCCTGAAGAGGCCGATGTGCGCGGTGGCGGCGGTGTGCAGGGAGGCGACCGCGTTCTCCGGGTCGACGCCGCCGGGCAGGGGGTAGAGCCGGTCGGCGGGCACGGCGGCGTACTCGGAGAAGGACCCCTGGCGGCCGTCGTATCCCAGGCTGTCGCACCACACCGTGTCGCCGGGGGCGAACCCCGGCGCCGCCGTGACCACGGCCCCCACCAGGTCGCGGCCGATGACGAACGGGTACGGCAGGCGGGTCCGGTAGGCGCCGGAGCGGACGAAGGTGTCGACGTGGTTGACGGCGAGGGCCCGCACCTTCACCAGGACCGCAGGCGGGCCGGACTCGGGCACGGGGAACCGGCCGATCCGTATCTCGTCCGCCGGGCCGGGCCGCGTGATGTACGCCGCGGTCATGGTCTCCCGGTCGCTCATCGTTCCTCTTCCAGGTCGGCGAGGTAGGTGCGTGCCCACGCCCGCCTGAGATCCCCCTCGTCGGCGTCGCCGAAGGTGTAGGCCGGAGACAGGATCGGCAGGGCCCTCTCCACGTGCACCAGGATCGCGTGATGGGCGGGGTAGCCGGGACCGTTCAGGTCGAGCAGCCATGCGTGCAGCCATTCGTACACGGGGTCGCCGGGCTCGCGGAACTCCGCGGCGCCCTTGAACCGGTAGCCCCGCCTGCGGAGGACGTCAATCGAGTTGATCTCGATACGCGGATCGCGTCTGAGGTTGCCGACCGTGTTCGGGGACGCGATGTCCATGAAGGCGATGTGCTCGTCGTCGTATACCCGCATCGATCCCTTGGGCGAGAGATTGGGCGAGCCGTCGGGGCACACGGTGGCCACGAAGGACAGCCGCGCGGTCTCCACGATCAGGCGCATGTCGTCGTTGATCGTCTTCATCGTCTCTCCCTCGGTGGGAACCCCGTCGGCCCCGGGATTCGTCTCGAAAGGCTTCGCGTCGATTTTGCGCGAGATTGTTCTTCATATGGAATTCCATTGCGATTTCTTCTCTTGCGCGAACGTTTAGGCCGGAGAACGGCGATGTGGTCGGGCGGCTTTCCGGTTCGCGGATACCGGGAATCGGTGCTCGCCGCCGGGATCGGTGCTTGCGTTTATCGATCGCAGGCGAGGGGACATTTGTTGTCGTAATCGCTCATTCTGGGCGCACCGAAAGATCCGGGAGGCGTACATGAACGGATATCTACCGTATCGTGATTCCACTCCGGCTGCCCGTACTGGGGCCGTGCGCGGCTGGCAGGCGGACATTCTTCGCGGCGAGTCGTAACTGAGTGAGCCGAGGTGCTGCGGTTCGTTCTAAGCCGCAGTGCCTCGACCCGTGGCCGGTGGGGGCAATAAATCGGGGGCGTTTGTGGCGCAATTATTTTACCCTTTCGCCTGGCGCGGCGATGTGGTGGAAGATCTGTTCGGATTCCCGGTTTCCGACCCCTACCGGTGGTTGGAAGACAGCGATGACGCGCGCGTGCATGACTGGGCCGGGGCCCAGGATCGTCTCTTCCGCACGCATCGCGCCGGATGGCGTGAGAGGCAGGCGTGGGCGTCCCTGGTCGATCAGGTGTCGTCCTTCGGCGTGTCGGAGCCTCCGACGGTGCGTGGTTCGGTCATGTTCCTCGCCGAGCAGCTCCGTGAGGATGAGCAGCGGCGCCTGATCGTCGTCGACGTCGAAGGGAACAGGCGGGTGCTGGTCGATCCGGTGGAGATCGATCCGTCCGGCCGTACCGGGCTGTACGCCTGGTGGCCGTCGCGCGAGGGCGAGCGTGTGGCCGTCCAGCTGGAGGTCGCCGAGCAGCCCGGCAGCGACATCACGGTGCTGGACGTGCGTACCGGCGAGGCGGTGGACGGGCCGTTGCCGCGCGCCCGCAACACCTCGCTCGCCTGGCTGCCGGGAGGTGAGGCGTTCTACTACGTCAGCCGTGTTCCCGATGAGGAACCGGCCCCCGGTGACAAGCGTCTGCATCGGCGGGTGAGGTGGCATCGGATCGGTTCGCCCTGGCAGGCCGACGCGGTGGTGTTCGGCGGCGACGACGCCCCGGACCACTACTACGGCCTCACGGTCAGCGCCGACGGCCGTCAGCTGGCGATCACCGCGATGGTCGGGCCCGCCTCGCACAACGACGTGTACGTGGCCGAGCTCATCGATCCGGAGGCCCCGCACTTCGTCAAGATCGTGGACGGGCGCACCACGGGCGCCCGTGTCCTCCCCCGCTTCCTCCCGGACAACGATCTGCTGCTGGTCACCGACTACCAGGCTCCGTGCGGCCGCGTCTGCACGGCGCGGCGGTGCGACACCGACCCGGCCGCGTGGCGCACGCTGGTGGCCGAGGATCCCCGGGCGCCTCTGGACGAGTGTGTGGTCCTGGACGATCCGTCGCTTCCGCGGCCCCTCCTGCTGGTGGCACGCGACCGCCACGGCACCTCCACCCTGACCTCGCACGACCTGGCCGATGGCCGGCCGCTCGCCGAGCTGCCCCTCCCCGGCACGGGCGTCGTGTCGTCCCTGCGCACGAACATCCCGCACGGACGGCACGCGTGGTTCAGCTACTGCGACGCGACCACGCCTCCGACCATCTACCGCTACGACGCCGTCAGCGGGGAGACGGCACGGGAAACCGGCGCCACGACAGCCGGGCACACTCCGGAGATCCGCAGCCGCAGCGTTCGTTGCCGCGCCGGCGACGGCACCGAGATCACGCTGTTCCTGTTCACCCCGGCTGAGGAACATCAGGGCCCCCGCCCCACCCTCCTCTACGGCTACGGCAGCTTCGGCATGCCGATGCGCCCGTGGTTCTTCCCCATGGCGGCCGCATGGGTCGGCGCCGGCGGCACCTACGCGGTCGCCTGCGTACGCGGAGGCGGCGAAGACGGCCGGCACTGGCACGACGCCGGTCGTGGACCACACAAACAACGCGCGATCAGCGACTTCAACGACGCCGCGACCTGGCTCATCGACACCGGCCTGACCACCCGCGACCAACTGGCGATCTTCGGTCAGTCCGCCGGCGGGCTACTGGTCACCGCCGCCGCCACCCAGCGACCGGACCTGTACGCCGCGGTCATCGCCGAAGGCCCGCTGTGTGACATGGTGCGCTACGAACGCTTCGGCCTGGGATGCACGTGGACGGACGAATTCGGTACCGCCTCCCGGCCCGAACAACTCCAATGGCTGCTCGCCTACTCCCCGTACCACAACCTCACGCACGGAGCCTCCTATCCCGCGTTCCTTCTCACCGGCGCGGTGACCGATCTGCAGACCGGAGAGGCCCACGTCAACAAAATGTGCGCGGCCCTTCAACACGCCACCGGCGGTGACCGGCCGATCCTCATGCGCCGAGAGCCCGACACCGCCCACGCCGCCTCCCCCGCGAGCAAAAGCCGCGCCCTGACCGCGGATCTCCTGGCCTTCGCCGGAAAATACACCGGGCTGTCGCCGACAAAGACAACCCTGCCTTTTCGCGAGACCGTCACGGAATCACATTGAGAACGGCCCGGCCGGGCTGCGCGCGGCACGTACGAGAAATTCGCCGGGTCGCTCTGTCGCATCCTGCGGGTCCGGCCCGTCGCGGCGGCGGCCATCCTGGTCGCCCGGTTCGCGCATCTGCCCGGCGAGCCCAGCCCCGCCATGGCCCTGGGCCTGTCCGTGCTCGTCGGCTCCGCGATCAGAGCGCTCCCGGCCCTGCAAGCCGTCGCCGTCGCGGCCGGAGGGTTCGCGGTGGCCGCCGGCGGTCTGCTCTCCGCTCTCGCCGCCTCCTCCAACCCGGCCGTGGCCGTGCTGAACGGCCTGGGATGGCTCGCGGCCCTCGCGATCGGGCTGTGGCCGCGACTGCTCGCCGCCCGCCGCCGGGCCGTCGCCGACAGGATACGCCGCGACGAGCGCCTGATACTGGCCAGGGAACTGCACGACGTCGTCGCGCACCACATCACCAGCATCGTGCTCCAGGCTCAGGCCGCCCAACTCGTGGCCCGCAAACACCCCGAGAAGGTGGAAGGCTCCCTCATGGGCATCGAGACCACCGGCTCCGACGCGCTGGCCGCGACCCGCCGCGTCGTCGGCCTGCTGCGTGACGCCGATGACGCGGGCCCCGCCGCGCCCGGACCCGAACGGCTCAGCGAGCTGGTCGAACGCTTTGACGGCCACGGCCCCGCGGTGCGCCTGCGGTTGCCCGCCGACCAGGCGATGATCCGCACCAGCCTGCGGATCATCCTTGAGGACCAGCCCGACATCAGCGTGGTCGGCGAGGCCGCGGACGGCGTCGAGGCGATCGCGCTGGCCAGGAGGCTGCGCCCGGACGTGTGCCTGGTGGACATCCAGATGCCCCGGCTCGACGGCATCGAGGTCACCCGCGCCCTGGCCGGTCCCGGCGTCGTCAACCCGCTCCGGGTGATCGTGGTCACCACCTTCGACCTCGACGAGTACGTCTACGGAGCGCTGCGAGGCGGGGCGGTCGGCTTCGTCCTGAAAGACGCCGGCCCCGTCCTGCTCGTCGAGGCCGTCCGGGCCGCGATCCTTGGGGACGCCTTGATCTCGCCGTCGGTCACCCTGCGGCTGCTGCGCCGCCTCACGGCCGCCGGAGCACCGGCCACCCGCCGGCCCGCGCAGCCGTTGTCCGAACGCGAGACCGAGGTCGTCCGGGCCGTCGTCAGAGGCCGTACCAACCAGGAGATCGCCGATGAGTTGTTCATCTCGCTGAGCACGGTCAAGGGCCATGTTTCCGGCATCAAAGCCAAGCTGGGGGTGCGCAACCGGGTTGAGATCGCCGTCTGGGCCTGGGAGAACCGAATCGCGGGGATCGCATAGCGCCGGCGGGACGCCGCCCGGGTTCCTCGCGTCCCACGGTGCGACGTGAAGAGGGCGCCCTCCTCGCCGGCCTGGAAGAAGGGGCTTTTCCGGCTGAGGGGCAGGACGCTCACTGTGAAGCGCCCTGCCCCCACCGGGTCAGGAGGGCAAGGGGAAGCTCGCGGGGCTGCGATGCCCGGCTCTGTCGACGGCCCGCACGCCGAAGAAGACATTGTCCTTGGACAGGTCGATGCGCACTTCGGTGACGTCGCCGACCGGGATGACGTGGGTCCAGTCAGGGCTGGTGGTCTCACGCCAGACGACTTCGTAGCCGGCGAGGTCGGGTTCGGTGCCGCGAGTCCACACGAGGTCGGTGTCGTTGGTGAGCTGGTTGGTGCGGACCTTGACGTCCTTGGGAGTGCCGGGGGCCTGGGCGAGTGACCAGAGGGTCGCGGCGTTGACGCGGGCGACGCGGGCGATGTAGGCGAAGTCGCAGAATTCGGGGAGGTCGCCGAATTGTTTGCCGTTCTCGACGCGTACGTCCTGGTGCTGGTGGTCGAAGTTCTCGTTGGGCTCGGTGAAGCGAGCGGCGGGATAGCCCTGTTCGAGGAAACCGATGTGGTCACCGCCGCGGCGGTAACGGTCACGGCGGTAGATGATCCGGACGTTCATGCCGGTGGAGTCGTTGTCGGCGACGTTCGTGACGAAGCGGGCGAGCTGGCGGGCGGGCGAGTCGTTCTCGCCGCCGACCGAGCGGCGGGTGTTCGCCTGGGCGGGTGTCTCGGCGGTGGGCACGCCCTCGGCGAAGAGCCGTACGGTGCGGGGATCGCGGGTGCCGTCGTCGGCGGTGCTGCTGCCGACGATGTCGTTGGTGAACATCGCCTGCACGTCGGCGGCCGCGGCCTTGTACTGCCCGGCCATGTATCGCGCGCCGTACAGGTTCTGCTCCTCTCCCGCGACGGCGGCGAAGACGATGGTGGCCTTGGGCCGGCGGCCGGCCATGACCCGGGCGAGTTCCATGGCGACGGCCACGCCGGAGGCGTCGTCATTGGCGCCCGGCGCGTCCGCGGTGGCGTTCATGACGTCGGTGACCCGTGAGTCGTAGTGGCCCGACACCACGTATATCCGGTCAGGGGTGGCGGAGCCGCGCAGGGTGGCGACGACGTTGGTGATGAGGGTGGCGGTGGGGATCCCTGAGGCGGGCTGCTGGGTGTAGGACTGCAGCTCGACGGTCATGTTCCCGCCGGACGCCGCGGCGTACCGCTTCATCTCGGCGAAGATCCAGTCGCGGGCGGCGCCGATGCCGCGGTTCGGATCGTCCTGGGTGGAGAGGGTGTGCCTGGTGCCGAAGCTCACGAGCTTGCGGACGGTGGCCTCGATGCGTCGCTCGTCGATGGTTCGTAGCAGAGCGCGCAGGTCCGCGTCGGGATGCTGCTTGGTGGCGGGCCGGCCGGGACCGGTGGGGCGAGCCGAGTCCGCTGCCGCCGGAGGCCCGGAGAGGGTCACTCCCGCGGTCGCCGCCGCCGCGGCCGCGGAGATGGAGAGAAAGACACGACGGCTGGCATGACTGGGGGGTTGAGAATCTTTGTCATCCACATAGTGGGTTTATCCGGACTTGGAAACTTTGTCCATGACCAAATATGTCGCGCGTGAGCTTCTCCGGCCGGCCGTTCTCGTTCGAGGCCGTAGAGGTGGTGGTCGGCCGGCGGCGGCGGGCCGTGTTCTCGAGCGGGAGGGGTCGTTCAGAACGTGATGGTTACCTTGCCGCGGACATGGTGTGCGGAGAAGTCGATGAGCGCCTGACGGGAGTCGGCGAAGGCGTAGTTCCCGCCGATCTCCACCCGCAGCCGCCCGTCCGCGGCCTGGGCGGCGAGTTCGTCGAGCCGCCCCTGTGGCGCGACGGTTCCGGCGTAGGTGGCCGTGACCTCCCGGTCGAAAGCCGGCGGCCCTCCCATCGGGGAGATCAGCCGCCCACCGGGCCTGGCCGCGGCGGCCGACCCTTCGAGGCCGGGGCCGGCATTGGCCAGATCGATCACCACGTCCACGCCGCCCAGGACCCGCCGCAGCGTCTCTTCGGTGATGTCCGTGCTCGTGTAGTCGACGGTCTCGTCCGCGCCGAGGTCCTTGAGGAACTCCGCGTCGTCGGCACGCCCGGTGGCGACCACCCTCGCCCCCGCCTGCCTGGCGAGCTGGACCAGGAACGAGCCGATCCCTCCCGAGGCTCCCACCACGACCAGCGGCGAGATCGACACGCTGGGAAGGATCTACGATCGGCTGCTCGCCGGTCTGGACGCGCATGCCTCCACCTCGGATCCCCGCTGACCCGGCGGGGAAGGGTTGTTTGTGTGTCGTAGTGCACGCTCGGCTTTATGTGTGTACTCGTACGCAGAACGAAGGCTTTCGTCTTCCTAATGTGAGTGATGTCCGAAACGAGCGGCCAACAAAAAAGCTCACCGGGCGCAGGTTCTCCCCCGAACGCCCTCACTCCAAAGGAAGTCCCCTCATGCGTAAGCTCCGCAGCGTCCTGGTCGGTACCGCCCTGGCCGGCGCTCTGGCCGCCGGTATCGCCGCCGCCCCGGCCCAGGCCGCCACCGCCACCACCGCGAGCGCCGCGAGCACCGCCTTGGTGGTGCAGGCCCAGTACGCCAAGCACTGGTTCTCCGGCTCCTCCGGCTACGGCCGCGGCGAGTCACGCGGCGAGCGCTCCACCTACAAGGGCTCCTGGTACTACGCGAACGGCCGCTACTACTTCGACCTCGAGGCATGGGACCACGACCGCGACCGGCAGAACACCTACGTCGACTTCTCCTACCACGACAACCGCGGCTGGCACACCAAGCGGTTCGCCACCGGCGGCCACAGCCGGTGGACGTTCAGCTACAGCGCCCGCGGCGGCTTCGACGGCTTCCGCACCCACATCGGCGAGGGCACCTCCCGCGACTTCGACTGGGGCACCTACTACCGCCACTCCTTCTGAAACCCCATCAGGGCACCCCACCCCGATGACCCGAGGACGACCCGGCGAAGGCGATCCACCCGAGGCCTCCGCCGGCGACGCCGTCAGGTGAGCCGCAGCCGGTCGCGCAGGAAACGGCGCTCGGCGTCGGTGGGTGCGAGGTCGAGCGCCGCGCGGTAGCTGTCGGCCGCCTCCTGCGCGCGGCCGGTGCGTCGCAGCAGATCGGCGCGTGTGGCGTGCAACAGGTAGTAGCCGTTGAGCTGTCCGGTCTCGGCGATCGCGTCGACCAGTGGCAGCGCCGCCTCGGGACCGCTCGCCATGCCGATCGCCACGGCCCGGTTCAGATCCACGATCGGGCTCGGCGCGATGCGCGCGAGCTGCGTGTACAGCCCGACGATCTGCGGCCAGTCCGTCCGGGCCGCGACCGGCGCGGTGGCATGGCACGCCGCGATGGCCGCCTGAAGCTGGAACGGCCCGGCGCGGCGCCGGCGCAGTGCTCGTTCGCAGATCGCGGCGCCCTCCGTGATCTGCGCCTGATCCCACAGCGAGCGGTCCTGCTCGGCCAGGGTGACCACGTCGCCGGCCGCGTCCGTGCGCGCCGGCCGCCGGGCGTCGTGCAGCAGCATCAGCGCGAGCATGCCCTGCGCTTCGGGCTCGTCGGGCATCAGCGCCGTCACCACCCGCGCGAGACGGATGGCCTCCCGGCACAGCCGGGCCTTCCGCGGATCTCCGTATCCCTCGTTGAACAGCAGGTAGAGCACGTGGAGCACGGCGGGGAGGCGATCCGGCAGCAGGTGCGCGGGCGGCACCCGGAACGGAATGCCCGCGTGTGCGACCTTCTGTTTGGCCCGGAAGACGCGCTGGGCCATGGTGCGTTCCGGCACCAGGAACGCACGCGCGATCTCGGCGGTGCTCATGCCGGCCAGGCTCCGCAGGGTCAACGCCACCTGGGCGTCGAGATTCAGCGACGGATGGCAGCAGGTGAACATGAGCTCCAGGCGCTCGTCGGGGATCTCGCTGTCGTTCGGGTAGGGCGGCGGCTCCAGGTCCATCGCGGCCACCTTCCGCAGCTTCGCCGCCTCGGTCGACGCGCGACGGATCCGGTCTATCGCGCGGTTGCGTGCAGTGGTGGTCAGCCACGCGAGTGGCTGGTCCGGTACGCCTGATTCCGGCCACTTCTGGAGTGCCTGCGCGAACGCCTCCTGCGTGCACTCCTCGGCCAGGTCCCAGTCGCCGCCGGTGAACCGGATCATGGTGGCCACGATCCGGCTCCACCCGTCGGCGTAGATCCCGGCGATCCGGTCCTTCACCTGAGCCGTCCCAGCGTCGTCCGTCGTGGCCGCTAGTCCTCGTCGTCGGGCCAGAAGGGACGCAGCTCGATCATCCCGGCCCACGCCATCGGGTGCTTGGACGCGACGTCGATGGCCTCGTCGAGATCGGCGCAATCAAGGATGTCGAAGCCGGCGATCTGGTCCTTGGTCTCCGCGTACGGGCCGTCGGTCAGCAGCACCTCACGGTTGCGGACGCGGACCGTGGTCGCGTCGCTCGCCGGGCGGGTACGGTTGCCCATCAGCCGGATCCCCTTGCCGTCCATCTCCGTGACCCAGTCCTCCACATCCGGGGCCCCGTCGTCCTGGCCGGGCGTGTAGCTCGGGTCGGTGCACACCAGCATCAGATACTTCATCGGGTTGCTCCTATCACGGAATCGGCGGCGGCCATCGCGGTGATCGTGGTGGTCATGTTTCGGCACAGGGTGACCAGACGGCTGTCAAGCGCCTTCGGGTCGGCCTCGGCATCCGCGCGGGCGCCGCTGGCGCCGGGGCCGTGGGTGAACGAGTGGTGGACCAGGGTGCTCCCCGGCTCCCCGCCCTCGCGCAGCTCGTAGCGCCACGCCGAGCCGACCAGGCCGGCGCCGTCAAGGACGGTCCAGGCGAAGACACTCGGCCGCTCCGCTTCGGTGACCACGCAGGTCACCATACTTTCACGTCCGTTGGGAAACCGGTTCCGGCCGATGAACCGGGCACCCGGAGCCGGGCTTCGGGTGTCGTCGCACCAGTTCCCACCGATGGTCTCCGGGCTCCATTCGCCGATCCGGTCCACCGCGGTGACCAGCTCCCACATCCGCTCGCGTGGTATCGGGACGACCAGGGCAACCGCTACCTGTGCACCGGTGACCATGTCCATGAGCGTTCTCCTCTCGCGTTCGTCAGATGGATGACGAACGCGAGAGGCTCTCCACTACGGACTCATCTCAAGATTTTTTTGCGCGGCCGATCGGCGACAGCCGAGGCTCTCCTCAGACCCGTGAACGCCCGGATGACCGAGGCTCTCCCCGGGCCCGGGAACGCCCGGGGGCTGAGCCGTCTCACTCGTCCGATGCCGTCTCACTGTCCGATGCCGTCTCACTGTCCGGCGCCGGCTGCGGAGCGTCGTCTTCGCTTTCCGCGTCGTCGGGCACCGGCTGCCGCGGCCGGCAGCTCTGCCCGCAGCCGCCGAAGCGCGCCGAGTCGATCGGGGTGAAGGAGGTGGCCCGCACCCCCTTCAGTGCGGCGATCATGGTGTCCTTCCAGATCGGCCCGGGGATGGTGGCCCCGAACACGGCGCCGTAGTACTTGTCGCCGATGGTGACGCCGTTGAGCTTGTGCGCGATGGCGCCCCGGGGGTCGCCGATGCTCACCGCGCCGGCCAGATCGGGGGTGAACCCCGCGAACCACGCGCTCGCCTGGTCGTCGTTGGTTCCGGTCTTGCCGGCGGCGTCGCGGCCGATGCCACCCACCGCCTTCATCGTGCCGTTGGTGAACACCCCCGACAGGATGTGCGACGTGGCGTCCGCGACCTCGGGATCCAGCGCCTGGCGGCACTTCGGCCGGTAGCCGGTCGCCGTGCCGTTCTGGCCGACGACCTGGGTGATGGCCATGGGAGCGCAGTACTTCCCTCGTGCGCCGATGGCGGCGTAGGCGCTCGCGACCGTCACCGGGTCCATCTCGTTGATGCCGAGGGTGAAGGTCTCGTACTCCTCCAGCTTCCGGTTGTCGGCGCGCTTGATGCCCAGCGACCTGGCGGTCTGGACGGTGTCGCACAGGCCGACGCGGCGCTCCAGTTCCATGAAGAAGGTGTTGACCGACTCCCAGGTGCCGGTCTGCAGGGACTTGAAGCCGGGAGATCCCTCGTCGTTGGTGACGGTGTGCTCCGGTGCGCCCATGTTCTCGCCCTTGCAGTTCTTGAAGTCGGAGTAGTTCGAGGCACGGTAGCCGTTGCCGACGGTGAAGCCGTCGTCGATCCTCATGCCCTGTTTCAGGGCCGTGATCAGCGTGAAGGTCTTGAACGTCGAGCCCGCCTGGAAGCCGCCGATGCCGCCGTGGTCGGTGTCGGCCACGATGTTGTACGACATCTCATTCTTGCTCGCGGAGGTGCCGTACTCGCGGCTGGCCGCCATGGCCTTGATCATCCCGGTGCCCGGCTGGACCAGGGCCTCGGAGGCGACGGGGTTGTCGGAGGCGTGGACGTGCGCGGCGATGGCCTTCTCCGCCGCCGCCTGCATGCGGGGGTCCAGCGTCGTCTTGATCGTCAGGCCGCCGCGGTAGAGGAGCCGGGCGCGCTCCTCTTCGGTCTTGCCGAACACGGGATCGCGCAGGAACTCCTCGCGCACGTACACGCAGAAGTAGGGGTAGGGGCTGGCCGCGCAGTTGCCGGGCAGGGGAGTGCCCTTGTAGCCGAGCTTCTTGGACCTGGCCTCGGCGGCCTGCTGCGGGGTGATCGCGCCGAGATCCACCATCCGGTCGAGGACGACGTTTCGCCGTTCCAGCAGCCGTTGCCGGTTCTTCGCGCCGCCGTCCGGATCGGTCGCGGTGGGCAGCTGTACGGCTCCCGCCAGGGTGGCCGCCTGCCACAGGTTGAGCTGGGAGGCGTGCACGCCGAAGAACCGCCGGGCCGCGGCCTCGATGCCGTTGGCCCCGGCCCCGAAGTAGGCGATGTTGAGGTACTTCTCGAGAATCTGGTCCTTGGTGTACTTCTGCTCGACCCCCATCGCGTATCGCAGCTCGTTGAGCTTGCGCGCGTAGCTGGGCTCCAGGGCCTTTTCCTTCTCCTTCTGGGTGACGGCCGTGTTGAGCAGCACCTGCTTGACGTACTGCTGGGTGATGCTGGAACCGCCCTGGCTCACCCCTCCCGAGGAGAAGTTCTTGGCCAGGGCCCGCATCGTGCCTTCGAGGTCGATCGCGCCGTGCTCGTAGAACCGGTAGTCCTCGATCGAGACGATCGCCTTTCTCATCACCTCCGACACCTGGTCGAGCGGGACGATCTCGCGGTACACGTCCCAGAACTGCGCGATCGGGTGGCCCTTGGCGTCGAGGACGGTCGTCTTCTCGGCGAGCGGGGGCTCGGTGAGCTCTGCGGGTTTGAGGTCGAATTCGTCCGACGCGCCGACGATCGCCACCCCCGCGCCTCCGACGGCGGGCAGGGCGAGCCCGGCCGTCAGCACCCCCACCGCCACCGCGGCCCCGGCAAGGTACGCGATCTTCGACCAGCTGCCGCGTGCCATCAGAGCCTGCCGAGACCGAGACCGAGGCCGGGGGCGGAGGTGCGGGCCTCGTCCGGTGCCGCCCGCATCGCTGTCACCGGTGTCGTCGCCGTGGACGGAGCGGCGGACGCCTGGCCGGTCGTCGCGACCCCCGGAAGAGGGATGAGCGCGGGTGAGGCCGGAGCCGAGAGCGTGGGGCGTCGGATGAGCTGGATGGGCATGCGATGCCTTCCGGGCGTGGATTGGATGCGACGGGAAGTATCGCGCCGTCGCTTGATGCCGTCAAAGACGGAAATAGTCGCCTCCATGCTGAAATGGCATACGCTTGCGTCGTGGACGTCCTCGGAGCGTGGAGAGCGTTCCTCAACGTGAGCGAGCGGGGGAGCTTCACGGAGGGCGCGGCGGCCACGCGGGTGCCGCAGTCGGTCGCGAGCCGCCGGATCGCCGCCCTGGAGAGGCACCTCGGGGAGCGGTTGTTCGATCGGTCGTCGCGCGGGGCGATGCTCACCCAGTTCGGCCGTGACATGCTGCCCTCGGCGAAGCGTCTCGTGCGCCTGGCCGACGACATGGAGCACGAAGCGGAACGAGCCAAGCTCAATCCCCTTCGCCTCGCCGTTCCTGACATCTGCACGGTGCACGATCTGGCACGGCTCGACGCGGAGGCGCGCCGGAACGGCATCTACCTCGATCTTCATGCCGCCGCGCCGGCCGGACGGACGGAACTCGTCCGATCTCGCGAGGTCCGCGCCGCCCTCGCGGCGGTACCGCCGACCGACGCGGTCTGGTCCGTGGAGCTCGGGCTCGCCGGGGCCACGGACCTCCCCGCGGAAACCGTCTTCGTCGAGTTCCTCCGGGTCGGCCGAGCCGCGCAGTCGTCGAGGAGGAGCCGGATCTGGATCCAGCCCGAGGACGACGTCCCCCACATCCGCGACCGGATGTTCCGGATTCGAGACGCCGTCGGTCTCCAGCCCGCGCAGGTCACCGTCTCGGCCACGCTCACCGCCGCCACCGCGGAGGTCCTCGGCTCGGCGGACCTCCTCCTGTGCTCGCCCAAGCAGGCCGAGGAGTTGGGGCTGCACTGGCGCCCCGTCGGCGAGATCCACCTCGTCCGCGGCTTCGACGTCTCCGCCGCCGTCGGGGACGACGCGGAGCGCATCCGGACCCGGCTGTGGCAGGCGATCGCTCGCTGCCTGGGCGCGCGTGACCAGGAGGAAGGGACACCGTCATGGTCGAGAGCCTGATCCGTGAACTCCGGCGGACGCTCGACGACGCCGGGTTGAGCGGATCGTTCCTGGTCCGGGACCTGCATTCAGGCGACGAGGTCGGTATCGAGCCGGACCTGGAGTTCCCGATCGCCTCACTCGTCAAGGTCCCGCTCGCCGTCGCGACGCTGGAACGCATCCGGAAGGGTGAACTCGACGGCTCCACGCAGATCCTGGTGCGACCAGGCCGGATCACCACTCCGGGACCGACCGGGCTGAGCAGGTTCAGGCACCCCGCCCGGATCGCCGTCGACGACCTGCTCTACCTCAGCACCGCCGTGAGCGACGGCACGGCGTCGGACGCGCTGTTCGCCCTCACCTCGCCCGCCGAGGTCTCGGAGACGCTGCGCGGGCTGGGGCTCCACGGCATCGCGGTGCGCCACACCATGCAAGAGCTGGTCGAGACCCCGGCGGAACGTCTCGACCCGGACAACACCCATCTGGCCTACTTCCTCGCCATCGAAGCGGGGACGGCCGGGAGGGGACATCGCCTCCCGCAGCTCGACGTGACCCGCGCGAACGCGGGATCCGCGCGAGCGCTCATGAACCTCCTGCAGGCACTGTGGACCCCGTCCTCGATCGACCCGGGGGTCAGCGAGCGGGTGCGGACCCTCATGGCCGCCAACCTCCTGCGGCATCGGCTGGCGCCCGATTTCAGCTCCGACGCCTCGAAGTGGTCCTCCAAGACCGGGACTCTTCTCAACCTCCGCCACGAGATCGGCGTCGTCGAGCACGCCGACGGCCAGGTCTTCGGGGTCGCCGTCCTCACCGAGTCTCGGGTGCCGGCCATCAGCCAGCCCGGGGCCGAGGCGCTCATGGCGCAGGTCGCGCGTACGCTCCGCGATCGGCTACGACACGTGTGAACGCCCCGTGCCGTCTCGGAACTCACGGCACGGCGCCCGGACCCGCGGCGGCGAACGCAGGGATTCGCACCCCCGAGGTCGATCAGGAACGGAGTCGACCGGCGCCGTTCATGACCGCGCGGGCGGCCGATCGGCGTCCATCAGCGGCAGGCGAAGGACGAACCGGGCTCCTCGGGCCGAGTCCTCGATCCGCAGGCTTCCGCGGTGGACCTCGGCGGCCGTCCGGGAGATGGCAAGGCCGAGCCCGTTGCCCTTGGGGTCGCGGCGCCGTCCGTCGCTCAGGCGGACGAAGGGCTCGAAGACGCGTTCGCGGTCCTTCGGGGCGATGCCGTCACCGTCGTCGGTCACGGTCACCACCGCCTGGCCGTCCGAGCCCGCCGCGGTGACCTCGACGATCGTGGCGGCGTGTCGCTGCGCGTTGAACAGGAGGTTGCTCAGGATTCCGATCAACTGGATCCGGTTGCCGAGAACCTTCACCTCACCGTGGGTGCGGACGCGCACGGGAACGTCTCCGACCCGTGCGGAGGCTTCGTCCCTCACCAGCGCGCCGAGGTCGATCGGCTCGGGCGGGGCCGGGGTGACGGTTTGGACGCGGGCGAGCGACAGCAGGTCGTCGATGATCGCCCGAAGCCGTTCCGTGGTGGACAGCGACGTCCTGATGGTGTCTCGCGGATCCACGTCGTCCGGATACAGCAGCGCCTCCTCCAGCTGCGTCTGCAGGCCGGCGACCGGGTTTTTGAGCTCGTGGGAGGCGACCGAGGCGAAATGACGCTGGTACGTCGCCGACTCCTCCAGCCGGGCCAGGGTCTGGTTGGCGGTGTGGGCGAGCTGCGCGATCTCGTCACAACCGGGCGGCTGGGGCACCCGCAGACTCAGGTCGGTCACCGTGATCTCGGCCATCCTCGCGCGGATCGCCCTCACGGGGTCCAGCGCGCGGCCCACCGTCCACCAGGTCCCCCAGGTCGCCAGGGCGGCGATCAGCGCGACTCCGGCGGCGATGAAGAGCTCCAGGAGATGTTCGGCCAGAAGGGGCGGCTGGGCCGTTCCGGCGAGGACATAGTGGGGTTCGCCCTGCCAGAAGACGCGGGTCTCCAGGGGAGGGATCCGGAGGGCGGTGAGCACGACGCACCCGCTGCGGGGGGAACACTCGGTGCGGTGCTGGACCGGGTCGTAGAGAGGGGGCCGCAGGGTGCTCATGAACGGCCGGCTCGCCGCCTCCGGGCTGGCCGCCAGCACCCGGCCGTGGGAGTCGACGAGCTGGAGGAGGTCGATGCGGGCCTTGGGAGTCAGATGCGAGGTGCTGCCGGCCTGCCACCCGGTCACGTAGGTGGCGGCGCGCAGGGACTCCTGGAAGAGGCCATCCTCGATCTTGGTCCGGATCGCGAGGTCCAGGCCGACTCCGATCACCATGAGGACGATCAGGGACAGGATCCCGGCGACCAGAGTGAAGCGTGCCTGAATCGAGTGTGGACGCAGATGACGTAACAACGCCTGCCCTCCCAAGATGGTCCTTGCTTTCCGTCGCCCCGTCTCTTTGTCATATGTCCAGGTCAAAGGCATTAGAAAAAGATTATCCAGAGATTTGGCGAACGACAGACAAAGAGCTGATCGTCGGCATGAATATACGATTACATGCCCTTATTTATGCCAATGTTTGGAGTGCTCTTTACCCTGGGGAGGGCCCTGTTCCAGTAAAGGGTGACATCGGCGGGCCTCCTTCGCGCGTCGGCCGCCTCGGCGTTCCGCTCGTCCGGCGGGGAGGGGCCGTGGTGCGCGTCCGGCCTCAAGCGCCGTAGGAGACCAAGAGCGGGCGCCCCCGTAGGAGCCGCCCGCTCTTCCTCGTCCATCGCGACGCCCCTGTAGGAGCGCCCGCTCTTCCTCGTTCGTCGCGACGCCCCCGCCACCCGGTGCCCGTGTGCGGAGGGCCGGGACCTGGGCGGCGTACGGACTCGCTCAGGTCAGGACATCGTCCACTTCTGGTTCGCGCCGCCGGTGCAGTCCCACAGCTGGAGGCGGGTGCCGTCGGCGCCGGTGTTGCCCGTGACGTCCACGCACCTGTTGGTCGCGGGGTTCACCAGGTCCCTGGTCGCCGCGTTGTAGGTCCACTGCTGGTTGGCGCCGCCGAAACACGACCACAGCTGGAGCCGGCTGCCGTTGGCCGTGCCGTTGTCGACGACGTCCAGGCACTTGCCGAGCACGCGGAGCGTGCCGTCGCCGGGACGGGTCCACTGCTGGGCGGTGGTGCCGTTGCAGGTGTAGAGCTGAACGGCGGTGCCGTCGGCGTTGCTGCCGCCCGCGACGTCCATGCACTTGCCGGCCAGGCCGGTGACGGTGCCGCCCGTACCCCCGGGACCGCCGGGACCGCCGCTGCCGGGGGTCCCGGCCCAGGTGAAGGTGGCGGTGGTGCGGGCCGGCAGGGAGTAGACGAAGGACTGGTCGCCCCAGTTGACGCGGACGGACTGGGCCGAGGTGCCGCGGTTGTGCGCGATCAGGGCCTTGGAACCGTCGGGGTTGCGCCAGGCGACGTTCTGGATCGTGCCGTTGGCGGTGGAGTCGATCCGGTACGCCCCGGGCCTGACGAACTTCGTGAGGTGGCCGGTCGTGTAGTACTCGATGGTGTAGTCGACCTGGCCCGCGCGGGAGCCGCCCTCCTGGACGGTGATCAGGCCGGTGCAGGTGCCGCAGCCGCCGTTGTGCGGGCCCATGCCCTGGTTGAGCGCGAGGCTCCACTTGACGAGGCTGCCGCTCCAGTTGCGGGCGTAGTTGACGATGTCGGAGAGATCGTCGTTGTGCTGGTTGCCGACCCAGGTGCCGCCCGAGTGCTCGGTGCTGAACTGGCGTACGGCCGGATACTGGTTGTGGACCTGCGTGCCGATCGCGGGGTCGCCGCCGTAGCCGTGCCAGGCGATGCCGCCGAACAGCGGGTCGTTGCGCACGGCCGCGTCGTTCAGCACGCCGGCGCCCATGCCCGCGTAGTCGCCGTAGTTCCAGTCGTGGACGAGGACCTTGGTCGTGATGCCCGCGGCCCGGAAGGCCGGGTAGACGTGGTTCTTGGTGAACTCGGCCAGCCCGGACGAGTTCCAGCTCATGCCGGGGTAGTTCATCGCGGTCGGGTTGCCCGCCTGGCAGCAGTTGGGCTCGTTCTGCACCGAGATGTAGTTCACCGGGACGCCGGCGGCCTGGTAGCTCTGGATGTACTTGACCAGGTACTGGGCGTACATGGGGTAGTACTCGAACTTGAGCCAGCCCATCTGGTCCATCCGGCCGTTGTCCTTCATCCAGCCGGGGGCGCTCCACGGCACGCCCTTGACGCGCAGCTCCGGGTTGAGCGACCTGGCCTGCTGGGTGAGCAGGCGCACGTTGGTGTCGTACCCGTTGACTCCGAAGTCGTTGAGGTCGCAGCAGGTGTCGTCGAGGGAGACGTTGCCGGGCCGGGAGAGGTCGGAGGCGCCGATCGGGTTGCGCACGAACGACAGGCCGATGCCGTCGGTGGGGTGGAAGAGCTTGCGCATCACGGTGTCACGGGTGGCCGCGCTGATCGGACCGCCGCGCAGCAGGTAGGCGGTGGTGTCGGTGATCGAGGCTCCGCCGCCTTCGAACTGCTGGTAGGTGGTGCCCTCGTTGACGGTGATGGTGTGGTTCGCGCCGCCGCCGGCGGGACCGAAGGCGATGGGTGACTGCTGCTGAAGACCTCGCGTGACGGTCCGGCCGCCCGCGTCGGAGGTGGTGGTGAGCCAGATGTTCACGGGCTCACCCGCGGCGAGGGCGGGTGAGGCGCCGACGGGCCCCGCCACCAGCAGGGCGGTGACGCAGGCGACGGCCAGGGTCAGAGCCCGGCGAGGAGGTCGAAACACGGCAGGGGTCCTTTTCGGGGGGGACGATTGGGCCCGCGACGCCCCGGGCGGCTCGGATCGGATCGCGCGCGTCACCCTGGAAACCGTCGCTGTAACAAATGTAACAAGTAAGAAACTTACCTGTTGCAGCACAGGACAACACATAGTGAATTTGGTTGTCAAGGCCAGAGTTGACGCACTCTACGCGCGTCCCGAAGCGTGACCGCCGATGAAACAAATGAAACAAAGCGCTCAGCGGGGAGCGGGCCCGGTGGAGTCGCGAACGATCACGTCGGTCCCCAGGGAGACGTGCAGCGCCTCCAGCGTGTGCCGGCTGAGCAGTCGCATCAGCAGCGTGACCGCCATCCGGCCCATCTCCTGCAGAGGCTGGCGCACCGTGGTCAGCATCGGCAGGGTCGCCCGGCTGAGGTCGATGTCGTCGAAACCCGCGACCGACAGGTCGCCGGGGACGCTCAGGCCGCGCTCGGCCGCCGCCCACAGCGCGCCGACCGCCATCTTGTCGTTGAACGCGACCAGCGCCGTCGGCCGCTCCGGCAGATCGAGCAGTTCGCAGGCCGCGCGGTAGCCGTTCTCGGCGTTGGGCTCCAGCACGTTGCGGAGCAGCTCGGCCGACGGCAGGACCCCGACGTCGGCCAGCGACGCGGTGTATCCGGCCAGCCTGGCCTCGCTGGGCAGCCACTTCACGGGACCGCCGATGATGCCGACCCGGCGGTGACCGAGCTCGACCACGTGCGCCATCAGCTTGCGCGCGCCCGCGAAGTGCGCGGCCGACACCGCCACGATGTCCTTGGGCGGAGGCGTCCTGGGGTCGATCACCACGAAGGGGAACCGGCGGTCCCGGAGCCGTACGAGCTCCTCGCCCGGCTCCGGGGGGAGGATCAGGATCGCTCCCGCGATGTCGGAGCGGCCGGGCAGGCCGGAGAGCGCCGGGCGCCGGGCCGACTCGCCGGTGCTCAGGATCATCTGCCCGCCGTGCAGCTCGACGGTCTCACCGATCGAGGAGACGATGAGCCCGAAATAGTCGGTCAGCAGATAGGGGCAGCGCACGTAGACCGTGCCGCCGGCCATCGTCTCCTGCGCGGCGCGAGGCCGGGGCGCCTGGTCCCCGAGGCGGCCGACGACCTGTAACACCAGCTCCCGGGTGTGCGGGGCGACGTTGGACTGCCCGTTCAGGACCCGGGAGACGGTGGCGATCGACAGGCCCGTCTCCGCCGCGATGTCGCGCACGGTCGCGCGCATCCCGGGCCTAGCCAATCGTCGCCCCCTGGTAGCCGTGTCCCTGGTCGTCAGCATAACCACCGGCGGCGACGGGGAGCCCGGAGACGACGGGTCCGCGTTCGAACCGGTCCGCGCGGGCGTCCTTCAGGGGACGCGGCTCCCCGCCGAAGCCGGTGGTGACCGTACTCCGACGGTGGGCCGGCCGCAGTGACGTCCCAGCTCACGAGGGGTCCGGAATTGGTTGAGCTTTGCCCCGTTTTGAAGTTGTTTGTAACACTTGGGGGTCTCGGACCACTTCCTCGTGTCGGAACACAACACCCGGGACGAAGGGGGGCCGGCGGTGACGGATGATTCTCAGCGGTTCACCACCATGTATGACGAGTGCCGGCAGCGAGTATGGGCCTACGTGGTCAGCCAGGCGGGCCGGCAGGTGGCGGATGAGGTGGTGAGCGAGACATTCGCGATCGCCTGGCGGCGGTTCGACGATGTGCCGGAGCCCGCCCTGCCGTGGCTGCTCGGGGTCGCCCGCAACGTGCTGCGCGACAACATTCGCGCCGAGATCAGGCGCGAGTCGCTCGCCGGCGAGCTGCGTGCCTGGACCGAGGAGGATCACGCCGAGCGGGTGGCCGAGCGGCTGGCCGTTCTCAAGGCGATGACCTCCCTGACCCAGGACGAGCGCGAACTTCTGATCCTCGTGGCCTGGCAGGGACTCAGCCCGCGCGACGCGGCCCGCGTCGTCGGATGCTCTCCGGCGGCCTTCCGCGTGCGGCTGCACCGCGCCCGCAAGCGGCTGGTCCAGGCGATGAAGGCGGCACCGTCGGTCCGCTCCCGGTCCCGGGTGCGCAATCTCAGTGAGGAGTGGTCATGAACCCGATGGATCAGCTGCGGGCGGCGCGCCCGGCCCACCTCGACACCCCGGTGGACGAGAGCACCCGGGCCGCCGAGCTTTCCCACGCCATGGCGCAGGCCAGGCCGGCGCGGCGCCGGAAGATCTCCCGGCCGGTGTGGGGCCTGAGCCTGGCCGGCGCGGCGGCGGCCGTCACCGCCGCCGTCGCGGTGACCGTGACCGGTGGAACGGCGCCGACGCAGGGCACCGCGGCCGGCGGTACGACGCCGTCGCCGAGCGCCCCGTCCGCGACCCGGAGCGGGCAGCCGGTCGTCCGGCTCTCGGCCAAGCAGATTCTTCTCGTCGCGGCCGAGTCGTCGCTGAAGGCCCGGGAGGACGACAGCGGGGCGTACTGGTACGTCGAGGGGGTGAGCGGCAACGCCAGCCGGGTGGGCACCGCGGTGCGATACACGGTGCACAGCACGGGCAGCCATCGGCTCTGGGTGGCTCGCTCGCCCAAGGGTGAGAGCTGGTTCGTCGACCAGAACCTGGGGACCAAGCCCGCCCCGGGCGAGGAGGAGGCCTGGAAGAAGGACGGCTCGCCGGCGAAGTGGACGGTGGAGATGCCGGCCCCCAAGCAGAACGACAAGCAGGGGACCAAACGCCTGGTGATCGAGGCCAAGGCGGGCAAGCCGTTCGGTAACCCGATCAACCTGGGCGACAAGGTCTTCGACCTGGCCGGGCGGAACGTGTCGGTGGCCGAGCTCCAGGAACTGCCCACGACCGCGGCGGCGCTGAAGAGGCGTCTGCTGCAGGGTTACGCCGGTCACGGCACGGAGTCGAACGAGAAGCAGGACGCGAACACCTGGCTCTACCAGGTGACCTCCGGGCTGCTGAGCGAGATGCCGGTGAAGCCCGCCGTCCGGGCCGCGGCCTACCAGGTGCTCGCCGGGATGGACGGGGTGCGGTCGCTGGGCGAGGTCACCGACGCGCTGGGCCGTAAGGGCCAGGGCATCGCGCGGCCGGAGGCCTGGTCCGACGGCCGGTTCGAGCGGCAGCTCATCGTCGACCCGGAGACCGGGGTCCTGCTGACCGACCAGATCGTGGCCGTCCGGGCGACCGGGGCGTACGCCTGGGCGAAGCCCGGCACCGCCATCAACTGGACGTCGACCACCGAGGCCTCGTGGACCGACAAGGAGCCCGTCAAGCCGGAGTAGGCCCGGAGGAGGCCCGCCCCGCTGTTTCCCCCCGGCGGGGCGGACCCGGAGACGACCCCGTGTACCGGCCGCCCGTCCCGCGCCGGGTCAGCCGCGGGTGAGATCCATGATCCAGTTGTTCACCCAGGTCTCCCCGCCGTCCGTTGAGAACGCCTGTTCCCAGCGGGCGGACCCCTCGGTGATACCCGACCAGACGAAACGCACCCGGACCGCCTCGCCCGCATGGGTGTCGTCCCCGTAGAACTCACCACGGCCGTCGGTGAACCGGCCGACGACCGGCGGGAACAACCGGCCGGTGCGCTTGCTGGACCAGTACAGGGACCACTGCTCGCGCTCGTGGTCGTACAGCCGCAGGGTGAGCCCGGAGAAGCCCTTCGTCGGAAACTCGATCTCGTCGAAGTTCGCTCCGCCGTCGAAGTGCCGGGAGGCACGGCTGACGGCGGGAAACTCCTCCCACTCGCTCGTTTCGTCGAGGAAGTCCGTACGCCACCGGTTGGCGACGTTCCAGGTGCCGGTGAGGAAGTCGAAGTCGTTCACGAGCGGTCTCCCGTGGTGCCCTCGGGGAGCGAGTCGGCGAGGTAGGCGTCAAGGTCGGGGGAGCCGGGCGCGAGCATGTGCCGTACCCAGGCGTCGCGCTCGTGGAGGATGGGCGGCAGCTCCCAGACACAGCCGATCAGTGACCGGTCCAGCCGGACGAAGTTCGTCGGGTCGTCGTCCGGGCAGCCCAGCACCGGCTGGCCCGCCGCCGCCCCGCCGAAGCGCAGGACGTTGTCCCACACCCAGCTGTACGCGTTGAGGTAGGCCCCGTCGTCTCCGCCCCTGTGGAGGACGACGAAGGTGGCCGGCGGCGTGCCGTCCGGCTCGGGCAGGAGCTCGGGAAGGATCGCGTACGCGGCTTTCTCAACCTCGGGATCGATGCCGGCGGGGTCGGCGGTGACGTGGTAGCGCTTGATGTGTCGGCCGCTCATCTCGATCGGGGACGGCACCCGCAGCAGTTTCTCGGTGAAAGCCATGACTGGACCGTAGGGCCGCTCCACTGACATCTTGTGTCAGTGAAGTCCAGCCGGCTCCTGTCGATCCTGCTGCTGCTCCAGACCAGGGGCCGGATGACCGCCGCCCAGCTCGCAGGGGAGCTGGAGGTGTCGGTACGGACCGTCTACCGCGACATCGAGTCGCTGCACGGGGCGGGTGTGCCGCTCTACGGGGACGCCGGGCACTCGGGCGGTTACCGGTTGCTCGCCGGCTACCGCACCCGCCTCACCGGGCTGAACGCCGGCGAGGCGGAGGCGCTCTTCCTCTCCGGGATCCCGGGGCCCGCCGCCGAACTCGGGCTCGGCCCGGCCCTCGCGACCGCCCAGCTCAAGCTGCGCGCGGCGCTCCCGCCCGAACTGCGCACGCAGGCCGACCGGATGCGGTCCCGCTTCCACCTCGACGCGCCCGGCTGGTACGCGGAGGACGACGACATCCCGTATCTTCCGCGGGTCGCCGACGCGGTGTGGCACAGCCGGGTGCTCGACGTCCGCTACCGCCGCTGGAAGGAGCCGACCGACGTCGACCGGCGGCTGGAACCGTACGGCCTGGTGCTCAAGGCGGGTCGCTGGTACCTCGTCGCGGGGCCGGGGCCGCGTACGTACCGGGTCGACCAGATCCTGGAACTCGCCGTGCGGGACGAGGAGTTCCAGCCTCCCGAGGACTTCGACCTGGCCGGTTACTGGCAGCGCCATCAGGCGAACTTCCACGCCCACCTGTACCGGGGCGAGGCGGTCGTCCGCCTCTCGCCCCGGGCGGCGTCCCGTCTCACCGGAACGGTCGCCCGAGCCCTGACCGGCACCGGAACCGTCGAACCCGACGGCTGGATTCGCGCGGTGCTCCCCATCGAGTCGCTCGACCACGCCCACGGGGCGTTCCTCGCCATGGGCGCGGACGTCGAGGTCCTCGAACCACCGGAGCTGCGGGCGCGCCTCGCCGAGACCTCCCGCGCCCTGGCGGCCCGCTACGCCTCCGCCTGCCGGCCCTGAGGCACGGGTGCGAACCGTGACGACCACCGCGGGGCGGTCGTGTCGTCCGGGGCCGAGATGAGGGCGAGCGGTGAGCCCGCTTGGCGGAGATAAATCTTTTTGTCGTATTTAAATTCATGAAATACGGCGATGAGCTGCCAGAAGATCCGATGGCAGGATTCGACCGCCGATTTGGGTTGCATGGGTCTTCTGGAAGCGGGAAGTCTTCCCCGCGCCCCTCGACGGAGGATCACCGCCGGGCAGTGGTTCTCGGTCTCGACGGGGCAGGCGGAAACGCTTCTTCACTGTCCCCCGTTCGTTCCGGATCAAGCCCGATGGAGAACATGGTGACGCCAGCAAACTCTGATAAGCCAACCGAAGTGTTGTCGAGCGGACCACGCCGGCACGTCCCACGCTCACTTGCCCTCGCCGCCGCCACCGTCGTGCTGGTGGGCTCCGGCGGGGTGTCCTCTGCGTACGCGGCGTCGCCGGCGCCCACCCCGACGGGGCCGGAGACGCCGGTTCCCAGCGTGACGGTGACCGAGACGCCCACCGAGACGCCCACCGGGACTCCCGACCCGACCCTGACTCCCGACCCGACGCTCACCCCGACCCCGACTCCCACCGCCACCACGGCGCCCCGCGTCCCCCCGCTGGCGTTCCCCGGCACGATGCACGGCGAGTTCGTCCTGCCGGCGAGGGACGGCTGCGGCTTCACGGTGTTCGCCCAGACCGGTGAGGCGACCGTTCTGTCGCAGGACTCGATCACGGTGAGAAGCCAGGACGGCTTCGAGAAGGTCTACACGATCAACGACTCCACCCGGTCCGTCACGGGCCGGCGGGGCAACGAGGTCAGGCAGGGCGACTGGGTCTCGGTGACCGCCACGACCGTGGGCGAGACGGCGACGGTCGCCTATGTCTTCGACCTGTCGCGGCCCAACAAGAGCTTCTGGCGTGGCGACAGCTGGTGGTCCTCCAAGCAGTGGCGGTCGGGTAACAGGTGGCGCACTCCCACCCCCTGCCCCACACCGACCGTCCCGACGACGCCCCCGGAGACCCCTCCGCCCACGGACCTGCCGACGACGCCTCCGGACCTGCCGACGACTCCTCCGGAGACGCCGGTGCCCACGGAGACCCCCGTGCCCACGGAAACCCCCGTGCCCACGGTGACCCCGACTCCCACGGTGACCCCGACGACGCCCGTCGCGGGACCGACCCCGGAGTGACGGGCACCGTGCCCCTTCCGGTTCCGTCTCCCTGAGTCCATCCCTTCGAGCGCTTTCACGACGGCCGCGGCACGGCTTCTCCCGCCGCGGCCGTTCGCGTCGGGACGGCGAGCCCCACCGGAGACCGTCCCCACCGGACCGGGTGAAGGTCACCGCCTGGTGCTGAAGACGATCTCGACCCGCCGGTTCTTCGCCCGGTTCTCCTCGATCGGCCGCCCCTTGACGATGTTGGGCAGCTTGGGTCGTCGCTCGCCGTGGCCACGGGCCTGGAAGGTCACGTCCGGCAGCCCCTTCTGGAGGGCCTGCCGTACGGCCTGCGCCCGCTTGAGCGACAGCGCGTCGTTGTAGGCGCTGCCGCCCTGGTCGTCGGTGTGTCCCTCGACCCTGACCACTCCGCCCGCGGACTCGGCCCGGATCTTCGCGGTGACCCGCCGCAGTCGCTGCAGCGCCTGCGGCGTCAGCACGGCCTTGTCCAGCGCGAACAGCACGTCGCTGGTGAGTCCCACGACGACCTCGTCGCCCCTCTCGGACTCGCTCTCCGCGCCGTCCATGGACTCGGTCTCGGGGACGATGTCCTCAACGGGGAACACCAGGTCCTCGACGATGAAGGTCGAGCCGGCCGGCGGGGCGTCGGGCGGGACCGTGGGATCGGCCCAGGCGGCCGAGCCGGACCCGGCCGTCAGGGCTATCGCGAGCAGGACCGTCGCGATTCGCTCAGGAGATCGGGACATCGGTGAACACTCCCAGGTCGGGGAACTCGATGTTGACCTTCGTGACGTCGGCGGGCGGCGCGCCGTAGACCGCGTACAGCTCAAGCGAGCTGCCGCCCTTGATGGTCTCGTTGGACGGGCTGCACACGCACTCGGCGTCTTCGCCGGTGCCGTTGCGGGCGACGAGGTAGCGCTTGCCGTTGACCGGGTCGATGAGCTTGACACCCGAAACGGTGAAGTCCAGGGTCGCGCTGCTCAGGCGAGAGCCCACGTACCAGCTCTCGTTGCGCTCGTCGAGGTTGGCGATGGTCCAGGTCAGCGTGGCGATCTTGCCCTGCCGCCTGAGGCCGGTGATGTCGACGCGCAGGTTGCTTCCGCCGTGTGCGACCTTGCGGCTGGCGATCGCCCTGAGTTCCTCGGCGGGGGCGGTCTGCGGGTCCGCGGCCGGAGCCGTGGCCGTGGCCGGCGCGTCCTCCGCCGGAGCCGTGGCCGGCTCCTTCTCCGCCTGCTCCTCGGAGGCCGTGCGCTGCTGGGAGACGGCCTGCTTCTCCTCGCCGCCGCCGCCCAGCGGGCCTGGCAGCACCCCGCAGCCTGCCAGGACGGCCGTCGCCGCGACCATGACAAGGATCTTGATTCGCATGCTTGTCGTACCTCGTGTCCTCGGTTGGCGTTGAAGACGATCCCGGCGCGCCGGCACCCGGCGCCGTTCTCCTCGACAGGACCGCCGCGGCGTGATCCCTGCTCGCATCCCGTCGCACCCCTGTCTGTCGCGGACCGTGTCGAGCTCGACCGTAGGCGGGTCACCTTCAGGATCCGCATAGTGCGCTATACGCGCAGACCGCGGCGCCTTCGCGCCTCGCCGGCGAGGTCCTCGGCCCTGGCGAGGCCCTGCCTGTCACCGAGAACGCTGAACTCTCCCATAGCGCGCGTTACGGCATCAACCGCCTTGTCTATCTCGTCAAGGTCCAAAAAGGCCGCAGCCAGGGTCAGCAGCGCCTGCGCGGCACCCCTGCGGTCCGCATGCTCGCGGAACGTCCCGAGCGCCTGCTCCGCGGCCCCTCTGGCGGCGTCGGGCCGGCCCTCCGCCATGGCCACCCCGGCCAGGACCACCAGTCCCTCGGCCTCGGGCAGCCGATCTCCCAGCCGTCTGACCAGGCCGAGACCGTGTTCGGCTCGCCTGCGGGCCTCGGAAGGCCGCCGCTGGTCCAGGTGGAGCCCGGCGAGGTCGAGCGAGACGGCCGCCTCGCCGCGCGGATCGCCCAGCTCGCGGTAGGTCTCCAGGCTCCTGACCAGTAGGTCCTCGGCGCGCCGTACCCTGCCGAGGGCGCGCATCGCGTCAGCCCTGCCGCGCTGGTCGCCCGCCGCGGAGAACGCGGTCAGGCAGGCCACGAAACAGGCCTCCGCCTCCGGCGACCGTCCCTGGGCGAGGTGGACCAGGCCGAGGCGGTGCCGGATGCGGGCCACCTCGCTCGCCTCCGCCAGCGGAAGCGCCAGTCGAAGGGCTTCGGCCGCCTCCGTCAGGCGGCCCTCCACGCGGTGCAGATCGGCCAGGGACCGCAGCAGCAGCGCCTCGCCGTGGCGGTGGCCCGTGCGCCGCGCGGACCGCAGGCCGAGCTCCACGGTCTGGCGCCAGTCCTCGCGGTGCGCGCCGAGGTCGAGGAAAGGCGTCAGGTAGAAGGCCAGCCGCCAGGCCGCCTCGTCCAGGCCGCTCCGCTGGAAGTCGGCGACGGTCGCGACCAGGAACCCCCGCTCGGCGGCCAGCCAGCGGGCCGACTCCCTCAGCTGCGTGGTCTCCAGGGCGATGGCCTGCTCCGCCGTACGGGCCAAGGTCTGGCCCGAGCCCGGCTCGGAGGGCAGGAGCAGCGCCCTGGCCCGCCGGGTACGGTCGAGGATCTCGCGGGAGGCGGCGGCGAGGACCCGGGCGGGAGGCCCCTCCTCCGCGGTCAGGCGCTCGGCGGCGTAGAGCCTGGTCAGGTCGTGCCAGCCGTACCTCTCCTGACCGCTCGGGTCGAGCCCGTGCGCCTGCAGCAGGCCCGCCTCGGTCAGCGCCTCCAGCAGCGGATCGGCGGGTGCGCCCAGGACGGCGGAGGCCGCCCACGGGGCGAAGCCGGGTGTGGACAGCGCGCTGAGGCGGCGCAGCAGCAGACGTTCCCGATCCGAGAGCGCGCGGTAGCCGAGCGCCAGGCTGCTCCGCACGGTCAGATCTCCCGTGCTGAGCTCGTCGAGCCGGCCGCGCTCGTCCTCAAGGCGTCCCGCCAGGTGCTCCAGTGTCCAGCTCGGCCGCCGCGCCAGCCGGGACCCCGCGATCCTGAGCGCCAGCGGCAGCCCGCCGCACAGCACCGCGATCCGCATGGCCGCCCGCGGCTCGGCCCGCACGCGCCGCTCGCCCACCACCCTGGACAGCATCGCCACGGACTCGCCGGGATCGAACACGTCGAGCTCGAAGGCGCGCGCCGCCTCCAGACCCGCCAGCGGCGAGCGGCTGGTCACCAGGGTCATGCAACCGGGCCCGGTGGGCAGCAGCGAGCGGACCTGGGCCTCGTCCGCCGCGTCGTCCAGCACCACCAGCAGCCGTCGCCCGCTCACCATGCTGCGGTAGAGGCGGATCCGCTCGGCCAGGTCGGCGGGCACGGCTCCCTCCGGGCACCCGAGCGAGCGCAGCAGGTCCTCTAGCATCGCGCCCGGCGTCCTGGCTCTCAGCGAGGCGTAGAGCCGCCCGTCGGGAAAGTCGAGCGCGGTGGCCGCGTGGATCGCCACCGCGGACTTGCCCGACCCCGCCGGGCCGTGCAGCACCAGATGGACGGGCGCGGTCCCGGCCGGGGGCACGGACCGGCGGATCCAGTCCAGCACGCGCTCGCGCCCGGTGAAGTCGGCGACATCGGGCGGCGTCTCGTTCGGCACGGCCCGCGCGGGGGAGCCGCCCGCCAGCACACGCTCGTGCGCCTCCCGCAGCTCGGTGCCGGGTTCGAGCCCGAGCTCGTCGACCAGCAGCCGTCTCGCCTCCTGGTAGGCGCTCAGTGCCTCCGACCTGCGCCCCGCCTGGTCGAGCGCCAGCATGAGCTGCCCCCATGCCCGCTCCCGCAGGGGGTGCGCCGTCACGAGCGCGCGCATCTCACCCACGACCTCCGCGCCACGGCCGAGCGTCAGGTCCAGCGCGACGCATTCCTCGATCGCGGTCAGCCGCAGCTCCTCCAGCGGTACGGCATGCGCCCGCCGTAGCTCGCCCGAGTCGATGCCGTCCAGCGCGGGCCCCCGCCAGAGCGCCAGGGCGGCACGCAGGTCGTCGGCCGCTTCGGCGGTCCTGCCGGCGTCCCTGGTCCGCCTGCCCGCGGTCACCAGGCGCTCGAACCTGTGCGCGTCCACCAGGTCGGGATCGACGTCGAGGAGATAGCCGCCGGGTACGGTGCGGATCCCGTCCACCACCTTGCGCAGCGCGCTCACGTATACCCGCAGCACCGCATCGGCCGAGGTGGGCGGCCGGTCGCCCCACACCTCGGCGATGAGCCGGTCGACGGTCAGCGGCCGTCCCGGCCGCAGCAGCAGCGCGGTCAGCAACGCGCGGTGCTTGGCGGGGCCGGGCGTCAGGTCACGCTCGCCCTCAAGGACCCGCAACGGTCCCAGCACGCCGAACCGCACCGCTCAGTCCTCCGCCGCGCGGAGGTCGAACGAGCGGAACCTGACCTGGAGGGGATCGGCCGCGTCGGGCGCCGCGTAGACGCCGACGGCCCCTGGACCGTACGGGTCCCGCGTGTCGGCGGTCTCGCTCACCAGCGCGTCGTTGAGCCACATGCTCAGGGCGACCCGCTCGCCCCGCTGCCCGCACCGGGCGACGACGCGGTTGTCGGCCGCCCTCTTCACCTGCACGGGCCCGTACAGGACGGTGCTCCGCCCGCCGTGCCGCTTGGTGATCGAGGCCTTTCCCGAGCCGGTGAGCGAGAACTCGTAGCGGTCGCCGGCGCCCGCGTCGCCCCGGCACCACACGCCGAACTCACCCGATCCCCGCTCCAGCCGGAGCGTGGAGCTGATCACGATGCCCTGGGCGGGCTCGTCCGGGAAAGGAGCCGACTTCCACAGCCGCCAGCCGGGATTGGCGGTCAGCAGGTAGTCCTCACCGTCCTGCTCGGTCCTGCCGCCCTCGGACGCGCCGATGGCCCAGGACCGGGCGAAGTCCGCGTGGTAGGGCAGCTCCGGTGCGACGAGGCGGGCGTAGGCGGCCCATCCGCCCACCAGGATCACCACGAGCGCGGCGGCGCCCGCGATCCACGGCCACCGCCGCCGGGCCCTCGCGGGCCGCGCCCCGGCCACGGCCACGGCAGGCCATGCGGCCGTGGCCGGCCGCTCGGACGGGGCCGGCCACGCGGGTGCGGCCGGTGACTCGGGCGCGGCCGATTGTCCGGGCGAGGCCGGCGGCCCGGGCGCGTCCCGCTGTGTCCGGGGCACGGCCGGTGGCTCGGGCACACCGGTGACGTTCACGGCGGGCCGGACGACCTGGACGGTCGTCGTCGCCGGGGCCGGACGGCCGCCGACCAGTTCGTCCAGCAACCGCTGGGCGCTCGGCCGTCGCGCGGGATCCTTGGCCATGGCGGTCTCGACGACGGCGCGCATGCGCTCGTCGAGCCCGCCGAGGTTCGGTCCCTCGTTGACGATCCGGTAGAGCACCTCGGGCGGCGATCCGCCTCCGAACGGCAACCGTCCCGTGCCGGCGAACGCGATCACTCCACCCCACGCGTAGACGTCGGTCGCGGGCGTCACCGGCTCGCCGCGCACCTGCTCGGGCGCCATGAACGCGGGCGTGCCCAGGATCGACTGGCTGGCCAGGCTCTGGCTGTCGACGAGCTGTGCGATGCCGAAGTCGATCACACGCGGGCCGAGCGGCGACAGCAGCACGTTCGACGGCTTGAGGTCGCGGTGGATCACTCCGGCCCCGTGGATGGCGTGGAGCGCCGTGGCGATCCCGACCGCGAGCGCCTCCAGGTCGGCGCCGGTCAGCGGACCCTGCTCACGTACGGCCTGAGCCAGGTCGGGCCCCTTCACGTACTCCGTGACGAGATAGGCGACGTCATCCTCGATTCCGGCGTCGAGCACGGGAGCGGTGCAGAACCTGGCCACCCTGCGGGCCGCGGTGACCTCACGGTCGAAGCGCCGCCGGAAGGCCGGGTCGCGTGCCAGCTGCGGATGGATCACCTTCACTGCGGCCAGGCCGCCGGCCGGGGTGGTGGCGAGGTGGACGACGCCCATGCCGCCCCGGCCCAGCTCGCGCCTGAGCACATATCCGCCGATCACGTTCATTAAAGTCACCTTACGGTTGAACGTTCGATTCGGGGACAGATGCCTCGATCTCATCACCGCTCACCGCTCACTGCCCGCCGCTCACTGCCCGCCGCTCACCGGGCCGCCGGGTGTTCAAGGGGTTCGCCGGGAGGCCCTCCGAGGCCGGCGCGTTCGAGCCGCGGGCGGGGAGAGGCCCGGTCCGTCGTCCGTGCGGGAGGCCGACGAGACGGGGCGGGCGCCGTTCACGTCGATATCGACTCGGTGAGGTCGTTGAGGCGGGCCAGCATCTGGGCCAGCGACCGCACGTCCTTCTTCGGCCAGGTGGCGAGCAGGGCGTGGAAACGGTCCTGGCGCGCCGATCGCGCGCGGTCGAGCCGTTGCCGCCCCTCGTCGGTCAGGTTCAGGAGATGGGCGCGGCCGTCCAGGGGGTCGGGCTCCCGCTCGATCAGCCCCAGCTCCTCCAGCACCTTCAACTGACGGCTGACGGTCGCCTTGCCGACGCCGAAGTAGGCGGCCAGGTCGCTGGAACGCGCCGGTGCCACATCCCCGATGCGCACCAGGATTCCGTACGCGCCGGGCTCCAGCTCGGGGTGCACCGCGCGCCCCATCTGCGCGGACAGTGCACGAGAACGCCGGAAGAGGACGCCGAGCTGGTGCTCGACCGCGCAGTAGGCTTCGTGCTCGTCGGCAGGGGCCGCTGTCGGCTGTGTCTCGGTCAACATGCTCCTCTCCTTTCGGGTTCGGGTACCGGCGATCACCGGTCGGGTTCGGTTGTGGGTTCGGCCGGCGGCCGCCGGTCGGGTTCGGTCACCGGTGGCCGCCGGGCCACCCGGGCCGGGATCCGGCAGGGCCATGCGGCGGAGCCGGTCGATCCCCCACACAGGGGGAACGGTCAGGTCTGCGGCGGGAGTTCCCCCTGGACAGCCTGGATGTCCAGCTCGACCCTCAGGGTGGCGCCGATCAGTGAGATGCCCGCCTGCACCACCTGGTTGTAGTTCATCGCGAAATCCTCGCGGCGCAACTCGGTGACGGCACGGAACGCGGCACGCAGGCCACCCCAAGGGTCGGGGCTCGTGCCGAGATAGGTCAGGTCGAGATCGACCGACCGCGTGATGCCACTCATGGTCAGGACACCGTACAACGTCCACCGGTCCGGGCCCGCGGCCGACAGCCCGATGCTCCGGTAGGAGATCGTCGGATGCGACTCGACACCGAGGAAGTCCGACGAGCGCAGGTGGTCGTCGCGCGTGCCGTTGCCCGTGTCGATCGACGTCGCGTCGATCTCGGCCACGACGCCGGACGCCTCGGCGGTCGCGCCGACGTCGATCCGGCCGGAGAACGCGGAGAACCGTCCCTGCACGCTGGACAGCCCGAGGTGCTGCGCGACCGCGGACACCTTCGAGTGGGCGGGGTCGACGGTCCACACGCCGGGCGGCGGGAGCTCCACGCCGCCCTGCCGCGCGAGCACGAGAGTGCCCAGCTCGGCGGTGCCGGAGGCGGTCGCGATCGCCGTCGACGCGATGGGCGAGTACCCGGCCGCGGTGACGACGACGGTGTAGACGCCGGGAGCCAGCGGGGCGGTCAGCACCGCGCCCTCGGCGTCCGCCTCGGCCCGCAGGACCTGCCCGCCGTGCGTGTCGGTCACGGTGACGATCGCGTGCCGTACCGCCCAGCCGTCTTTCGTTCGCACCAGGGCATGCAGGCCGCGCCGCTCCGAGGGGGCGCTTTCGGGGGCCTGAGGGCTGGTGTACATGATGATCCTGCTTTCACTCGCTTACTGGGTGGCTGTGCACGGCGTACCGGACGCCTCGTAGCCGGGCACGGGTGCCGGGCCACCGGGTGTCCGGTTCGCGCTCCCGCCTGACGCCGGACCCCGCCGGGCCGATCCCTCTCGCGTGGGCGCGGCCCGGCGTATCCGACGTCATTCCGAATGACCGAGCCAGAGGTCTTGCCCGTCGTCACCCTGACCGGTCAGGCTGAGGGTGCTCGCCACGGGCGGGTACCCGGTGGCGATGACGGTGTACTGGCCGCCCGTGAGGTCGGCGAAGGCGTACTCCCCGTCCGTCCCGGTCGTCGCCGTGCCGACGACGTTGCCCGCCGCGTCGAGCAGCGTGACCCGGGCGTCGGCGAGCGGGCCGTCCCCGTTCTTGACCCGGATCGTGCCGCGGATCCGGGCGCCGGGCAGCAGTTCGACGTCCTGCGTGGTCTGGCCGGTTCCGACCTCGACCGGCACCGCCGCGGGACGGTGGGCGCCGGCGCTGACCGCGAGGGTGTAGGTGCCCGCGACGACCCCACTGAAGGCGAAGGCGCCGTTCACGCCGGTCACGCCGGTGGTGACCACCTCGCCGCGAACGTCCGTCACGATGACCATCGCCTGGGCGACCGGTGCGCCGTTCACGTCACGGACGGTGCCGGTGAGCTTGCCGGAGCCCGTGAGCATCAGGTCGAAATTCAGCGGCTTGTCGCCGACGACCAGGGTCGCGACCTGAGGGTCGTGCTCCCCGGCGGAGGCGATCAGGACGTAGGTGCCGCTGCCGGGAGTCCGCAGGCTGTACGCGCCGTCGGCCTGTGCGACCGCCCGGCCGATCTGGTGGCCTCCCACATCGATCAGGGTGAGGGTGGCGTGGCCCACCGGAGTTCCGTTGTCGTCGCGGATGAAGCCGCGGATCCCGCTGCCGCCGTTTCCGTTCTGCGGTTCCGCCGCGTACGCCATGCCCTGGGTCAGGTCCTGGGCCGTCATGCCGGGGGCCGCCAGACCTCGTGCCGCCAGGCCCGGGGTCTGCATGCCCTGGGGGGCCGGGGTCTGGGCGGCGGCGAAACCGTTGAAGCCGTTCTGATGGCCGGGGCCCGTGGGCACCGGCTCCCGCGGGTCGCGGCCGGCGTGGCCGGCGTGGCGGCCGGGGGTCGCACCGTTGGTCGCACCGTTGACGGAGGGCGCGCCGGCGTCAGCGGGGAGCGGCTCGCTGTTGGAGGTCCGCAGCGGGACCTCCCTGATGAAGAGCACGACGATCAGCGCGAGAAGCGCCAGGGGCGAGCCGTACAGGAACACGTCTCCGACACCGTGGCCGAACGCGTCCTGGACGACCCCGCGGATCGGAACGGGCAGCGCGGAGAGCTTCGGGATCGAGCCGTCGTTCGCGGTACCGCCCTGGATGCCCAGCGCGGCCATGCCGTCCGAGGTGTACTGGGCGACCCGGTTGGCCAGCAGGGCGCCGAGCGCCGCCACGCCGGCCGTGCCGCCGAGCGTGCGGAAGAACGTGACCACCGAGCTGGCGGTGCCCAGCTCCTGGACGCGCACCTGGTTCTGCACGGACAGGACGAGGTTCTGCATGGTCATGCCGACGCCTGAGCCGATGAGGAACATGTAGATCGCGATCTGCCAGTAGTCGGTGTCGGCGCGCAGCGTCGCACCGGTGAGGATGAACCCGGCGGTGAGGGCGACGTTGCCGATGATCAGGAAGATCTTCCAGCGGCCGGTACGGCTGATGATCTGCCCCACGATCGCCGACGACAGAGCCAGCCCGAGGATCATGGGCAGGGTCATGATCCCGGCCATCGTGGGCGTCTCGTTGCGGGCCAGCTGGAAGTACTGGCTGAGGAACGTCGTGACGCCGTACATCCCGACGCCGACGAGCAGGCTGGCCACCACGGCCAGGGTGATCGCCCTGTTGCGGAACAGGCGCAGCGGGACGATGGGTTCGGCGGCCCTCATCTCCACGAGGATGAAGAGCAGCGCCAGCACGATCGCGCCGCCGACCATCGCACCGGTCTGCCATGACAGCCAGTCGTACTTGGTTCCGGCGAAGGAGACCCAGATCAGGATCAGCGAGGTCGCGGCGGAGATCAGTACGGCGCCGCCCCAGTCGATCTTGACCTCGCGCTTGATCACCGGGATTCTGAGGGTCCGCTGCAGGACGATCAGCGCCAGGATGGCGAAGGGCACGCCGACGTAGAAGCACCAGCGCCAGCCGAGCCACGAGGTGTCCACGATGACGCCGCCGATCAGCGGCCCGGCGACGGTGGCGAGGGCGAAGACCGCGCCGAGGTAGCCGGAGTAGCGGCCCCGCTCACGCGGCGAGATCATCGCCGCCATGATGACCTGGACCAGGGCGGTGAGGCCGCCGGCGCCGAGGCCCTGGATGACCCGGGCCGCGATGAGCATGCCGGGGTTCTGGGAGAGACCGGCGATCGCCGAGCCGATCACGAAGATGATCAGGCCGAGCTGGACCAGGAGCTTCTTGCTCACCAGGTCGGCGAGCTTGCCCCAGATGGGGGTGGAGACGGTGGTCGCGAGCAGGGTCGAGGTGATGACCCACGTGTACGTGGTCTCACCCGCGTGCAGGTCGGTGATGATCGTGGGCAGCGCGTTCGACACGACGGTCGACGACAGGATCGCCACGAACAGGCCGAGAAGCAGTCCCGACAGCGCTTCCAGGATCTGCCGATGCGTCATCGGGGCGGCCGGATCAGATGCCGCTTCCCGCGCTTCGGCTGGTACTGCGGTTGTCATCAAAGTCCTTTCACTGTCTGAGCCGTGCGGGGGAGATGCGGGACGCGGGCACGGTGCGCGTCGAAGCTCATGGGGAGCCTGGTGAGAAGGGCCGGAAAACCGATGATCCGGCCGTCGAGGGTCTCGGCGAGGTGACGGCGGGCGTGGGGGAGTGACGCGCCTTTCACGTGTTCACCGTTCGGCGCGTCGTATATGCCGGGAAGGCTCGTCGCGGGGGCGGGGGGCGCCCGGCGGGGCCGCGTGTCTCCAGGCCCGTCGGCCCGTGGCCGATGGGCCGATGGGCCGATCGCGGCTCGACCGGCCGGTACGTGGCTCGCCGCACCCGTGCGGCGTCACGAGGACTCGGGGGCCGGCGAACGGCACATCCCGCGTGACCGTCCTGGTCGCCGCGCCCGTGGCGTTCGGCCGGGCGAGTCGTTCTCCCGTGGTCTTCTCCGATGACATGGCCGCCTCCATCTAGTTGCCTTAGGCAAGTATAATACTTGCCTAAGGCAACTTTATTTGGGATGTGTGGCGCTATGTCTGATCTTGAGCCGGGGCGGTCTGAGGCGCCGGTTGCCCGCAGGGGATGATTCGCGTGACGTTCGGGCGGGCGATCGGAGACGCCGGTCGACGCCGCACTCAACGATCTTCTGGGAACGTCCGTTCAAGGGCTCCGGGCCGGAGGCCCGAGGAGGGGAGCCGTCCTCGGGGCGGCTCCCCTCGCGTGATCTGGGTCAGACCTCGCGGTAGTAGGGGTCGACGACCTCGCCCTCGCCCTTGTCCGCCGAGAAGGTGTAGACCTCGCGGCCCTCGATGAACACCCGGAGCGCGCGGCTCATGATGTCGAGCGGGTCGCCCGACCAGATGACGACGTCGCCGTCCAGTCCCGGCTTCAGCGCTCCGACCCGGTCGTCCAGGCCCATGATCCTGGCAGGGTTCAGCGTGATCGAGCGCAGCGCGACCGTGGCGTCCAGACCCTCCTTGACCGCGAGCGTCGCCTGGTGCACGAGGAAGTGGATCGGCACGACCGGGTGGTCGGTGGTGATCGCCAGCTCGACGCCGGCGCGGGCCAGGATGCCGGGGTTGCGCAGCGACCGCTGGCGCAGCTCCACCTTCGACCTGCTGGTGAGCAGCGGGCCGATGATCACCGGAACGTTCCGCTCGGCGATGACGTCGGCGAGCAGGTGCCCCTCGGTGCCGTGGTTGATCACCAGGCGGTAGCCGAACTCGTCGGCCAGCCGCAGGGCGGTGGCGATGTCGTCGGCCCGGTGCGTGTGCTGGCACCAGGGAACCTCGCCGTCGAGCACCTGGACGAGGATCTCCAGCGTGTTGTCGCGGTCGAACGGCTTGCCCTCACTCTCGGCGTGCGCCCGCTTGGCCTTGTAGTCCTGCGCCTTGACGAACGCGTCGCGGATCACCGCGGCCACGCCCTGCCGGGTGGAGGGCAGCTTCTTCTGGTCGCCGTAGACCCGCTTGGGGTTCTCACCCAGCGCGCTCTTCACGCTCACCGGCTGACGGACCAGCATGTCGTCGACCGTACGGCCCCAGCACTTGACGGCGACCGTCTGCCCGCCGATGGGGTTGCCCGATCCGGGCTTGATGACGGCGGTGGTGACGCCGCCGGACAGGGCGTCCGCGAAGCCCACGTCCGCCGGGTTGATCGCGTCGAGGGCGCGCAGCCGGGCTCCGTTGGGGTCGGTCATCTCGTTGGTGTCCTGGCCGGCCCAGCCCTCGGCCTCCTCGTGGACACCGAGGTGGCCGTGCGCCTCGACGAAACCGGGCAGCACCCACGAGCCGCCCGCGTCGATCGTCGTGACGCCGGCGGGCACCGTGACCTCGGCGTCGGGGGCGACGGCCACGATCTTGCCGTCCTGGATCAGGACGGTGCCGCCGTTGATCGACTCGCCGTCGACAGGTACGACAAATCCATTGGTAATAGCAATGTTCATGGGTTGAAACTTATCGATACCCTCCCGTACCGGTACAAGGGGGCAGACACCCGAAAATGCGGTCTTCTGGATCGAAGAACGCGTCGGACCCCTGGCGCATGCGCTCGTAGTCCACGCGCGGCAGCCGGCGGCGCCGGGCGGCCAGTCCCTCCGCGGTCAGGTGCGCCCGCGGGACAGGGCCGTCGTTCGGCGGCCTCGATGCCGTTGCGCGTGATGTGGCAGACCTCCCCCGCCTCCACCGTGCCCATAACGGGCGACCTCTCCTCGATTTAGGTAAGAACCTTGACAATTAGATTTAACAGAACTTGAATTAAGCCCGACAAGAATTGCCCATGTGGCTTACCGAAATGCCGGCAGGCCTGGTTGTCGTCATGCCCGTGGGCAGGACGGATTCCGCTGTCATTCGGTGATGTCGTCCATCACGAGTAGAGGGCTACCTACATGATCAGGGACAATACGGCGGGCACGATGCGGACGTGGATGAGGCTGACCGCCATGTTCGCCGTCATGCTCGGCCTCACGGCCATCCCGATCCACGGCACCGCGCAGGCATCGGCCGCTCCGAGCTTCAAGGTGCTCGGTCTCTACAGCGGCACCTGGGACGCGGCCCACATCAACTTCGTGCAGGACGCCAACAAGTGGTTTCCCCAGGCCGCCGCGGAGAACAACTTCTCCTACACCTCGACCAATAACTGGAGCCAGCTGAATACGGCCAACCTCCAGCAGTATCAGGTGGTGCTGTTCCTGGACGACCTGCCCCAGACCGCCGCTCAGCGATCGGCGTTCGAGCAGTACGTGCGCAACGGCGGAGGGTGGATGGGATTCCACGTCTCCGCGTTCAACACCGACCCCCAGAGCTGGTCCTGGTACCACAACGAGTTCCTGGGCACCGGGGCGTTCAAGTCCAACACCTGGGGCCCCACCTCGGTCACCCTGCGCACGGAGGGTGGGACCCACCCCTCCACCGCGCGGCTTCCCGCCACCTTCACCTCCTCGATCAGCGAGTGGTACAGCTGGAACAACGATCTGAGGAACAACCCGAACATCAAGATCCTCGGGTCCGTCGACCCGTCGAGCTTCCCCGTCGGAACGGACCCCAACCAGTCCTGGCGTAGCGGCTACTACCCGATCATGTGGACCAACAAGAACTACAAGATGCTCTACGCGAACTTCGGCCACAACGACATGAACTACAGCAACAACACCGGACTGTCGTCCACCTTCTCCAGCGAGGTGCAGAACCGGTTTGTCATCGACGGCCTGAAGTGGCTGGGCGGTGTGACCGCCCCTCCCACCACTCCCCCCACCGATCCCTCGGACCCCATCTCGCCGACCGCCTGGTACACCCTCGTCAACAGCGGAAGCGGCAAGTGCGTGGACGTCCGCGCTGCGGCCGTGACCAGCGGCGCCGCGATCCAGCAGTACGCCTGCAACGGCACCCTCGCCCAGCGGTTCCAGGTCCAGCCGACCAGTGGCGGCTTCGCGCGGATCAACAACCGCAACAACGCCGCCCAGTCCATCGACGTGACCGACGTCTCCCTGGCCGACGGCGCTCCCCTCCAGCAGTGGACGTACGGCGGCGGCAACAACCAGCAGTGGCAGGCGGTCTCCGAAGGCGGCGGCGACTACCACTTCGTCAGCCGCCTCAGCGCCAAGTGCATCAGCGTGCCGAACGCCTCGACGGCCGACAGCGTCCAGCTGGTGCAGCGGACCTGCGACGGCACCTCCGCGCAGTCGTTCCGGCTCACCCGGCAGTCTTAGTCCCGAGCCTCCACAGGAAGGGGGACCATCGCCGGGGGCGGCGATGGTCCCTTCCGTTCGGCCTACCTGAGCATTTCCGGTAGGACGGCGAGGTCCTGAAACCCGATCTTCCTTAGCTCCCTGGCCTTGCCGGTGTGGACGTTCACCGCGTAGAGCTTCGGCGTGAGGCCTGGCTCGGATGATCCGGGTACGGTGCGCAGGGCCACCTCCGTGTCGCTCACCCAGGCGCCCAGGTCGCGGAGGCTCTGCTCCTCCGGGATGTCCTTGACCGGCACCGGCCTTCCGCCGCCGTCGACGGCGTCAAGCACGATGATCTTCCGAGAGAACGGGCCCGTGGTCCGCCCAGAGGCGGCGCCGAGCCTGACAAGGGTGCGCCCATCCGGGCCGAGGGCGCTGAACTGGTATACGGAATCCTTGATGGTGATCGGCTTGTTGCCCAGAACCCAGATTTGAGTGGTCTTGCCGCGCCGCTTCGTCAGCGTGACCGGACTGCCGCCGTCGCCGACGCTCAGGGGAAACCAGTCGGCGCCCAGCGTGGTCGTCCTGCCCGTCTCCATGTCGACCAGGACGCTGGACCACTTGGACCCGTTGTTCCAGCTCGTGTGGATCAGGTGCAGGCCGTCGGGGGACAGGCGCAGGACGTGATTGCCGTCGAGGTCGCCGTCGCCGATCTTGAACGGCGCCTTCCAGATCCGGCCGCTCGCGAGGTCGCGCACCTCGATGGCTCGCTGCTTCTCGCTGTAGTAGGCGATCCGCCGGCCGTCCTGCGTGATCGTCACGGGGCCGATCACGCGCTTGGAGTCCGCGAGCGCGAGGCCCATGGCCTCGGTGAGTTCGTAGGTCGCACCGGAGGAGGTGGACACCCACCACCGGCCGCCGACGCATGCCTTGGAAGTGTCGATCGAGAATCGGCACGGAGAGGAGTAGGCGCGGACCAGCGGGCCGACGCCCTTCTTCGGCAGCGCGGGAACGACCTCGGGGACAGCGGGAACGGCCTCGGGGACAGTCGTGAACACGACGGACCTTTCGGTGCGCGGGGCGCCGTTGACCAGGATGGTCGTGCCGCACGTCACCACGGCCACGGCGGTGGCGACCGCCAGTGCCATCGCGCCCGCGCGCCTGCGCCTCGCACCCCTGATGGCACGTTCGGCCAGATCGATCTGGGGGACCTCGTCGGCGATCCCGTGCAGTTCGTCACGGAGCAGGTTCATAGGTGCACCTCCGTCGGTACGTCGGCGAGCAGGTCGGCCAGGTCGGGAGCCAGGACACGCAGTCGCGAGAGCGCGTGATGGGTCTGGCTCTTGACCGTGCCCGGCGAGCAGCCCATGAGCTGGGCGGTCTCGTGCTGGGTACGGTCTTCGAAGAAGCGCAGGACGAGCACCGCGCGCTGGCGTGGGGTCAGCCTGCCGAGCGCCTGGCGCAGGGCCAGGCGGCGTACGGTCACCTCGTCATGCGAGCGGCCGTGTTCGGGCAGCGCGACGCTCGGTAACTCGACGTGTTTTCGCCTGCGCCACGAGAGGTACTGGTTGACCATTGCCTTGCGGGCGTATGCCTCGCTGTTGCCGTTTCTGGCGAGTTTGGGCCAGTGGGAGGCGACCCTGGTGAGGACCGTTTGCAGCAGATCCTCGGCAAGGTGGGTGTCTCCGGTGAGAAGGTACGCCGTCCGCATCAACGATTGCTGACGGGCGTGAACGAACTCCCGGAACCCCTCATAACGGTCCATGCAATAAACAACTCCGCTGAGGGGGCCGGCGTTGGAAGTGAATGCCGGAAAAGTTTGCGCGAACCCGCCGTGGCCTCGGGACGCCGATCGTGTCCGCTCATCGTCCCTCTTCGCCCGAGATTGACAGGAATTTTTCCTCCTTACTCCCACAGAAACCCGCTAAGTAGGTACAAAAGCGACATTTAGCGTTTAGTGCGACGGTCCGGGAGGTCGTAGGCGCGCATCAACCGATTGGATGAGTCGGTTTCGAGCGTGATGAACGATGTGCGGGGCCGCCGCCCGAGGAGATCCTCGGGGCATGGCAATCATCGAAGTCAACGGGCTGCGCAAGGCCTACGGAGGCAGGCCCGTCGTCGACGGGGTGTCCTTCGCCGTGGACGAAGGGGAGATCTTCGGGATCCTCGGCCCGAACGGCGCGGGCAAGACGACGACCGTCGAGTGCGTCGAGGGGCTGCGCGTGCCCGACGCCGGCACGGTCCGGGTGGCGGGTCTCGACCCGGTCGCCGACCACGAGCGGCTGACCCGGATTCTCGGCGCGCAACTGCAGGAGAGCGAACTGCAGGAGAAGCTCACCGTGCGCGAGGCGCTGGAGCTCTACAGCGCCTTCTACCCCAAGCCGGTCGACTGGCGGCCCCTCGCCGAGCGGCTCGGTCTCACCGACCGGCTCACCGCCCGCTTCGGCAAACTCTCCGGCGGCCAGAAGCAGCGTCTGTTCATCGCGCTGGCCCTCGTCGGCAATCCCAGGGTCGTCGTGCTCGACGAGCTCACCACGGGCCTGGACCCGCGCGCCCGCCGCGACACCTGGAAGCTGATCGAGGACGTACGGGCCTCGGGCGTGACCGTCCTGCTGGTCACCCACTTCATGGAGGAGGCGCAGCACCTGTGCGATCGCGTCGCCGTGGTCAACGCGGGCAGGATCGTCGCCCTGGACGCCCCGGCGGCCCTCATCAGCCGCGCCGCGCACTCGACCGTCATCTCGTTCACGCCCTCGCGGCCGCTCGACGACGGTGAGCTGGCCACGCTCCCCGCGGTCGCCTCCGTGGAGCGCAAGGACGGACGGCTGGTCATCAACGGAACGAACGAGACCGTCAACGCGGTGCTCTCACTGCTCGCGCGGCATGGGATCACCGCTCAGGAACTGCGCGTCGCCGACGCCACGTTGGACTCCGTTTTCCTCGACCTCACCGAACAGGAGGCCTGACATGTCCGCGTCCACCGCCGTGCTGAGGTCCGAGGCGCGGCTCTTCGCCCGCGAGCCCGCGGCGATCTTCTGGGTCGCCGCCTTCCCGACCGTCCTGCTGACGATCCTCGGCCTGATCCCGTCCTTCCGGGAGGCCGGCCCGGAGCTCGGCGGTCTCCGTACCGTCGACCTGTACGTCCCCGTCGTCGTGCTCCTGGCCGTGATCATGGCCGGGCTGCAGGTCCTGCCACCCGTTCTCACCGGCTACCGGGAGCGGGGCATCCTGCGCCGCATGTCGGCCACTCCGGTACGGCCCATGTCGCTGCTGACGGCGCAGATCGTGCTGAACGGCGCGGTCGCCCTGTGCTCGGCGGTCCTCGCGATGGCCGTGGGCCGCATCGCCTTCGGCGTGGCGCTTCCCGAACAGCTCCTCGGCTACGCGCTGGCGTTGATCCTCGCCACGCTCGGCGCGCTCGCGTTCGGAGCGACGATCACCGCGGTCTCACGCACCACGAAGGTCTCCAACGCCATCGGCATGGCGGTCTTCTTTCCGGCGATGTTCACCGCGGGTGTCTACGTGCCGGTCCAGGTCATGCCGGACCTCCTGCAGCGCATCGTCCAGTTCACCCCGTTCGGGGCCGCCTCGCAGGCGCTGAACCAGGCGGCGGCGGGCGACTGGCCCGATTGGTCCCATCTTGGTGTCACCGCACTGTGGACTGTGATTCTGGTCGCCGTCGCGGCACGCTGGTTCCGGTGGGAGTAGCGGGAGACATCGGGAAGAGGGAAGACCGGCACATGGCGAGTGACGAGAAGGTCGCGAACTGGGGAGACCGGTTCTTCCACTGGGGCCCGTACGCCCTGCTGGGCCTCGCCACGCTGATCTCGGCCATCTCCGGCGATCTGCTGATGACCCAGGACGAGAAGCACGCGGCCTGGATCCTCGTCCCGGCCGCACTCGCCCTGCAACTGTGGTGGAGCAGGATCGGTCCCGGCCTGCCCGAGTACGGCGCGGTGGGCCGGGTCTACTACATCGTGCGGCTCGTGCTCGGGTTCGTGCTCACCTGGCTGAACCCGTTCTTCGCGATCTACGCCGTGCTCGGCTACTTCGACGCCGACCGTCTGCTGTCGCGCCGGTATATGTACATCGGAATGTTCGCCACCGCCGTGACCATGGCGGGCTCGCAGTCCGGCGGGCTGCCGTTCGCCGACAGCACACAGGGGGCCGCCTTCGGCGTGCTCCTCGCGCTCAACATCTCGATCACCTTCGTCTTCGGCAACATCGGGGTCCAGGAGGCCGAGAACGCCAGGGCCAAGGCCGCCACCATCACGGAGCTGGAGCTGGCCAACGCCCGTCTCGAACAGGCGCTGACGGAGAACGCGGGGCTACAGGCCCAACTGCTCGTCCAGGCCCGCGAGGCGGGCGTCAACGACGAACGCAGGCGCCTGGCCGCCGAGATCCACGACACCCTCGCGCAGGGGCTGGCCGGCATCATCACCCAGCTCCAGGCCGCCACCGACAACACCGACCTCGCGGTCGCCCGCAACCACGTCGAGCGCGCCGCGGCCCTCGCCCGCCACGGCCTGGGGGAGGCCCGCCGCTCGGTCCAGGACCTCGGCCCCGGGGCGCTGGAGCACGACACGCTCCCCGACGCCCTGAAGAACCTCGTCGAGACGTGGTCGGTCTCGACGGGCGTGCGGGCCGAGTTCACCGTCACCGGCACCGTCGAGCCGCTGCACAACGAGATCGAGGCCACCGTGCTCCGCATCGCCCAGGAGACGCTCGCCAACGCGGACCGGCACGCCCGAGCCACACGGGTCGGCGTCACCCTCTCCTACATGGACGACGAGCTGAGCCTGGACGTCCGCGACGACGGCCGGGGCTTCGACCCGCACGCGCCGGGCGAGCGCGGGATCTCCCGGGGTTTCGGCCTCGGCGGCATGCGCGCCCGCGCCGAACGCGTCGCGGGGACCCTCGACATCGAATCCGGGCCGGGACGTGGCACGGCCGTCTCGGCTCGCGTACCGTTGGTGCGCCATGGCTGAGCGAGGCGTCACCCTGCTGATCGTCGACGACCATCCCGTCGTCCGCGACGGGCTGCGCGGCATGTTCGCCACGTCCCCCGACTTCGAGGTCCTGGGCGAGGCCGCGGACGGAGCCGAGGCGGTCGTGCTCGCCGAGCTCCTCGACCCCGACGTGGTCCTGATGGACCTGCGGATGCCGGGCGCGGGCGGGGTCGACGCGATCGCCGAGCTGACCCGCCGTGGCCTGCGCTGCAAGGTGCTCGTGCTCACCACGTACGACACCGACTCCGACACCCTCCCCGCGATCGAGGCGGGGGCCACCGGCTACCTGCTCAAGGACGCGCCGCGTGACGAGCTCTTCACGGCCGTGCGGGCGGCGGCCGAGGGCAGGACGGTGCTGTCGCCCGCCATCGCCTCACGCCTGGTCTCGCACGTGAGGACGCCGGGCAACGAACCGCTCAGCGCCCGGGAGCGTGAGGTGCTCGTGCTCGTCGCCAAGGGCACCTCGAACCGGGAGATCGCCACCGTACTGTTCATCAGCGAGGCGACCGTCAAAACCCACCTCACCCACCTCTACGGCAAGCTGGGCGTCAAGGACCGGGCCGCGGCCGTCGCGGTCGCCTACGACCGCGGCATCCTCGGCTGACCCTCACCGGCCGGCGGACCGCCGGCGCGCGCACTCGGCGGGGCGCTCCCGGAGTGGCGCGTCTCGGCGGGCCGTGACCACCGGGCGCGGGAGGTCGTCGATCAGGGTGAGGAGCGACCTCCGTCGTCCCGGCGTACGTCGGAACGGAATGCCCGGCGGGTTTCAGAACAGGATGTCCAGCAGGCCGCCCCTTCTGGGCTTCTCGGTGGGGGCCGGTTCGCTCGCGGAGGTCGGCTCCTGGGTCGGGGTGGGCTCTTCGGCCGGAGTGGAGCTCTCGGCCGGACGGGTCGGCGAGGGCGTGGGCCTGGCCTGGCGCTCCGGGGAGGTCTCCGTCTGGGGGTTCAGGTTCTGGGAGGTGTCCTCTTCCTGTGACTGCGAGGACCTGGGGCTCGGCCTCCTCGTGGGAACGCTGCTGCGGGTCGCCGTCGGACGGGCGTCCGGGGTGGCGGTCCGCCGGGCGTGGGGGACCGTCGTCGGCGTGACGGTCGTGGTCGGCTCGACGACCGGTTCCGGGTTCTCCCCGGGGTCGGTGATCGGCTGCTCCGAAGACGAGTCCGGCTGTTCCGCCGTCGTGCAGTGGGCGCCGGACGAGCATGAGGTGCCGGGAGCCGAGCCGGTGGAGGCGGACATCATCCATCCGCTCGCGACCCCGACGGTCACGATCACGCCGACGGCCGCCAGGAGCAGCTTGCTCCTGCGCCTGCCCTTGCGGCGCCGGTCGTCCTCGGGGTCGGGCTCCTCTCTCCACCCCGCCCCGAGGAAACCGCGCGCCTGGGTGGTCTCCCGGGAGGAGCGCCCGTCCACCGTGCCGAACTCCGCGGTGTCCCGGTACCCGTCGAGGTGAACGATCTTCCGGGACCCGTCGGGGCTGATGATCTCCCGGGACCCGTCAAGGTGGAGGATCACCCGGTCGCCGGGGTTCGTGAGGGGTTCCTGGGCGGGTTCCTGGCTCCATCCCTCCGACAGCATGTCGCCCTTGGGGCCGCCGGCCCCTCGCGGCGGCTCGGGCCCGAGCGGGCCCGTCTGCTCGCCGAGGCTCTCTTCGTATGGTTCCTGAATACCGTCGCGCCCCACGATGAACCTCTCTGACGTAAATCTGGTCGGGCATCTTACTAGCAGACTCGACAGTGATTTGTCCGAAAAGTTCACTCACTAATGAGGGTCGTACGGCTTTTCCGGCTCCAAAACGGGCGCGATCCGGCCGTCATCGGGTGGCGGGGGGATGGTTCACAGCATCTCCAGCGGTCGTGGTCCGGGCGGTGGCGGGAACATCGCGCCCAGCTCGCTGAGATCCTCCTCGGTGAGCCGGATGTCCAGGGCCGCCCGGTTCTGCCGTACGTGCTCCGGCGTCCCCGCCTTGGGGAGGGCGATGACATCGTCGTCGCGCAGCACCCAGGCGAGGGCCACCTGGACGGGGGTCGCCCGATGCCGGGCGGCCGCCGCGTCGAGCGTGGGGTGGCCGATCAGCCGGCCCTGCTCGATCGGCGAGTAGGCCATGACCGGAAAGCCGCGCTCGCGGCACCAGGGCAGCAGGTCGTACTCGATGCCGCGCCGGGCGAGGTTGTAGAGGACCTGGTCGGTCTGTACGGCGTTCCCGCAGGGGAGGGCCGCGAGCTCCTCCATGTCCGGGAGGTCGAAGTTGCTCACGCCCCAGCACCGGATGTCGCCCCGGGCCGTCAGCTTCTCGAAGGCCGCCAGCGTCTCCTCCAGCGGGGTGGGTCCTCGCCAGTGCAGCAGGTAGAGGTCGAGCCAGTCGGTCCCGAGGCGGCGCAGGCTGTTCTCGCAGGCGTTGATCGTGCCTTCGGTCGTGGCGTGGTGCGGCAGGACCTTGCTGACGAGGAAGACCTCGTCGCGGAGGCCGGCGATCGCCTCGCCGACGAGCCGCTCCGCGTCGCCGCCGCCGTACATCTCGGCGGTGTCGATCAACGTCATGCCGAGCTCCAGCCCCAGGCGCAGCGTCAGGATCTCCTCCTCCCGGAGCGAGGGATCCTCTGCCATGTGCCAGGTGCCCTGGCCGAGAGCCATGACTTCCTCCCCGAACGGAAGTTTGATCATGTGCATGACAGACCTCCTGAGGGTCGACTCCCTGCCAGGCTACGCCCTCCGTCGAGACCGATTTGTTATCTGGAGGGGCTCTCCGGGGGGCAGCCGATTCGATCAGCGCTGAGCGTGCCTGAATGGGACTGCGGGGTAGAAACGTCACATGACAGTCGATCCGTCGATGGGTGCCCTCTGCGGCTCCTCGCCCTTTCCTCCGATCGGGGACTACGGCTTCCTGTCCGACTGCGAAGCCAGCGCCCTGGTCGCGCCGAGCGGGAACGTCGAGTGGTTGTGCCTGCCCCGGATGGACTCGCCCAGCGTGTTCGCCGCGATCCTCGACCGGGACGCCGGAGGCTTCCGGGTCGGTCCCGCCGACACCAGGGTCCCGGCCGCGCGCCGCTACATACCGGGCACCATGGTGCTGGAGACGAGCTGGGGCACGCCGACCGGCTGGATCATCGTGCGCGACCTGCTGGTCATAGGCCCCTGGCACCACGAGGAGGAGCTCTCCAAGACCCACAGGAGGGCGCCGACCGACTACGACGCCTCCCACGTGCTGCTGCGCACGGTGCGCTGCGTCAGCGGGGAGGTGCAGGTCGCGCTGGACTGCGAGCCGATGTTCGACTACGGGCGCAAACCGGCCCGCTGGACCTACACGGAGCGGGGCTACCACCAGGGCCTCGCGGTGGCGGACGGGCAGGCGCTGGAGCTCATGCTCACCACCGACATGCGGCTGGGATTCGAAGGCGGGCGGGCGACGGCGCGCACCATGCTGCGAGAGGGGGACACCCGCTTCTGCGCGCTGTCCTGGACCACGCACGAGCCGCCCTACACCTTCAAGGACGCGTACGACCGGCTCGTGTGGACCGCCCACCACTGGCAGCACTGGCTTGCCAGAGGCAACTTCCCCGACCATCCCTGGCGCGGTTTCCTGGAACGCAGCGCCCTCACGCTCAAAGGGCTGACCTTCGCCCCGACGGGCGCGCTCGTCGCGGCGGCGACGACCTCACTGCCCGAGGTGCCGGGCGGAAGCCGCAACTGGGACTACCGCTACAGCTGGATCCGGGACTCGACCTTCACCCTCTGGGCCCTGTACACGCTCGGGTTCGACTGGGAGGCCGACGACTTCTTCTGGTTCATCGCCGACATCGCGGAGAGGGACGAGGAACTGCAGATCATGTACGGCGTCGACGGCGAGCGTGTCCTGGAGGAGCGCATCCTCGATCACCTCGACGGGTACGAGGGGGCCAAGCCCGTCCGGGTCGGCAACGACGCCTACCGCCACCGCCAGAACGACCTCTGGGGAGCGGTCCTCGACTCCTTCTACATCCACACACGATCCCGGGACCGTCTGGACGAGCGGATCTGGCCGGTGCTGAGGCGTCAGGTCGAGACGGCCCTCAAATACTGGCGGGAGCCCGACCGCGGGATATGGGAAGTGCGCGGCGAACCCCGGCACTTCACCTCGTCGAAGGTCATGTGCTGGGTGGCGGCCGACCGGGGCGCGCGACTCGCCAGGCTCCGCCAGGAACTGGATCTGGCCGCCCGATGGCAGGCGGCCGCCGACGAGATCCACGCCGACGTCTGCGCGAACGGCGTCAGCGAGCGCGGTGTCTTCAGGCAGCACTACGGCACCGACGCCCTCGACGCGTCGCTCCTGCTCATCCCGCTGGTGCGCTTCCTGCCGCCGACCGATCCCAGAATCCGCGCCACCGTCTTCGCCGTCGCCGACGAGCTGACCGTCGACGATCTGGTCCTGCGCTACAGGCCGAAGGACACCGACGACGGTGTGGCCGGAGAAGGGGAGGAGAGCACCTTCACGATCTGCTCGTTCTGGCTCGTCTCGGCGCTGACGGAACTGGGGGAGTACGCCCGCGCCCACAGGCTCTGCGAGAAGGTCCTCTCCTTCGCCAGCCCCCTCGGTCTCTACGCCGAGGAGATCGACCCTCTCAGCGGGCGCCACCTGGGAAACTTCCCCCAGGCTTTCACCCATCTCGCCCTCATCAACGCGGTCATCCACATCATCCGGGCCGAACGAGGTCTACTGATCACATCCGGGTGGCCGGAGAAGCCGTGACGGCGCGCGGGCGGACCGGCTCGCGCGAGGTGTTTCGCCGGCGCCCCTCATCCGGGGCCGCTCGCTAGGCTCCGGATTATGAACCATCGACTGATTGCCATAGTGGTGCTCATCGGCCTCATCGGAACGAGTGGTCTCGCTGTGGTCGTGGCGTGGGGAATGTCCGGCTGATCCGCCGGATCCACACCGGCGGACGGCCTATCCGCTGAGTCCACGCCGGCGGCGACATGACACGGGGTCGCCGGGCCGACGGCCGATGGGAGGCGGAGCTGTCGTGTGTGCCTCCGGCCGACGACAACCCCCGACCACCTACGGGGTTTCTCTCAGGCGCCCGTCAGCACGCTCTGGTTCACGGGCTGGCCCATGGGCTGCTGCTCGCCCTGCTGCGGCTGCCTGTGCGCGCTCTGCTCCACGGCCTGCGCCGCGGGCTGCTGCGCGGAGGGAGGACAGCTGCAGTATCCGTTGCTCAGGATCAGGCGCCCTCGCTGAGTGGTGTAGGTGCGAGAGTCGGTGGCGGGCAGAACGCCCGTGCAGGTATGGCACACAACAGACTGGTGATCCATGGGCCGGCTTCCTTCCTAGAGGGTAGCCGTCGAACGCTTCTGGGTCCGGCCGGCTGGCTGCTCTTCCCCCGAAAGAGAGAGGTGAATCTCCCGATCGAGACTTCTACCTTACTTCGTAGCATAGGGTGATCATTGGGCAACGCGAAGTGACAGATGTGAGGCTTGGTGATGCTGGTTCTTACCGTCTCATGCCGAGCGGGCCGACGATAGCCGTTGCCTCTCTCCCGCTCGTTCCGCGTCGTCGGGTCCTCCCGACGTCCTGGTCGGCGACCGGAACCCGTCCATCGTGCTCCAGTCGTACTCGTGCGCGGGGGTATTTCATTGTTTACGCGCCTTGGAATCTAGACCGCTCCAAGGGTACACATGATCGAAAACCGTGGTCCTCGCGCATGCGCGGATCCGGCCCACGACGGGGGACGAACGCCCCCGTGACGGGAGGAACGGTCGCCTCCGGTCACCGTTCGAAGGCAGCCGTGACGGGAGGAGCGGTCGCCTCCGGACGGTGATCGGAGGCGACCGCAGTGGAGGTCGCGGCGGTCTAGGTGGCGACCTTCTCCCTTTTCTCGCTCACCACGGGCCGGAACAGCAGCGCGTTGGCGGCCACGGCGATGCAGACCGCGCCGAGCAGGAGACCCCAGCTCACGTCGGTCAGGTGGTGCATGCCGCGATACATCCGGGAGTAGCCGATCCCCAGCGGGATCGCCAGGCCGACCACCCACCACAGCACGTTGAGGATCTTGTACCGGTGGGTGTGAACGGTCAGCACCAGGGCGACGCCGCAGTAGAAGGCGACCGCGGCGCTGGTGTGCCCGGAGGGGAAGCTGGAGGTGGGGGGCGCGGGGTCGAGGTGCTGGACCAGCGGGCGCTTCCGCTGGGCGAGGACGGTCGACAGCAGGAAGATGGCCGACTGGGAGAACACGGCCAGCACCAGGAAGATCGACTCGTTCCAGCGCTTGAACACCAGCCGGAAGGCGACGAGGAGCACCGCGGTGGCGATGATGATCGTCGGCATGTCCGACAGGGCGGTCAGCTTGTCCGTGACGTCGTTGAGGAACGACGTGCGACCGTTGACCAGCTGTTCGTTGACCCCCTCGTCGTTCGCGATGAGGGTGGTCGTCTGCAGGACCTTGGTGATGAGCAACCCGACGCCGATCGTCAGGGCCGTCATGATGGCCAGCGGCATCAGGATGAGGCGTGCGATGCCCTTGAAGTCGACCGACATTTTAGACATGGCGCGCGAGCTACCCTCAATATCGCGTTCAGAACGCCTCGGGTTCCACGCCTTCCTTGAGAGGCTCGACGGGCCTGCGGCCCTCGCCCCGGCGCCAGGCCTCGAACCCTATCGCGGCCCCCACGACGACCACGATGCCCAGGGCGATGCCCGCGATCACGTCGCTGACCCAGTGGACGCCGAGCGCCACCCGGCTGTAGGCGACGAACGCCATGATCGCCCCGCTGACGAGCCAGGCGACGATCCGGGCGGCCCAGCTTTTCAGGGAGGGCAGCAGGATGAGCATGAGGATGCACACGCCGAGCGCCGCGCCCATCGCGTGCCCGGACGGGAAGGAGGCGCCGGGCGCGGAGGCCACCGGGTCCGGCAGGTCGGGCCGGGCGCGGTCGACGGCCGCCTTGACCGCCAGATTGAGCAGGCCGCCGAAGGTGATGGTGGCGACCGCCCAGATCCCCAGGCGCGGCGCCCCCCGGTACCAGAGCCATATCCCGGTCAGCACCACCAGGACACGCCAGGTCCAGGGCCCGAACACCTCGGTTCCCACGCTCAGGAAGGACGTGTAGGCCGGATACGCCAGGGCGTGCGCGTGCAACTGGAGGGCGATGCTCTCGTCGAAGTCGGTCAACGGGGCGAACGAGGTCTTCACCAGGATGAGGAGGACGACGAACGGCACGGTGAAGAGCGCGACGGCCACCGCCGCCAGCGTCAGCCGTACCCCCAGCCGCCGGTCCGCGGCTTGATCACCCGCGGTCCGGCGACGTGAGGACCGATGGAAGGAGGAATGACCGTCGAGGAACCTGACCATCGTCTATGGCTACCCGATTACTCGCGGATATGCCGCCCTCCAACGGCGAACCTCCGGAGGCGACCCCTCAGGCGGCGCGGCGGGCGTCGCGCCGCGTGGTCCAGCGAAGGACGTCACAGTGGCGCTGCTGGGCCTCGGCGAGCGCGGCCTCGTCGGCGTAGGAGTCGAGCACGGCCCGCAGGTGGGGCATCTGCTCGGTGACGTCGGCCCACGCCTGGCCGGGGTCGCCCGCGCCGAGTTCGAGGAGCGCGTCCAGGTGCGCGGCGTAGGCCGTCCACCACTGGCGGCTCAGCTCTGCCAGGAATCCGCCGAGGCCGCCGAACTCCCGCTGGATCTCGTCCTCCCACCAGGGCGGCACGGTGACGTCGCCGGTCTCCGCAAGGTCCCGGAGCACGACATGCGCGACGGCGCGACGCCGGCGGACGATGGTGGGGCGTGACAAGCTGTTCATGCGCCCACTCTGTCGATCTTTGTTTGCCGAATGCTTAACGATGTATTGACGGCGATATGCGGCCTTAGCCGAACAGCCGACGCCGGCAGCAGGTTGGTCGAAGTCATCGCGCACACTAGTCTTTGAACCACAGTTCATTCCGCCTTGTGTCCGCGGAGCTGCCTCAGCATGGAGGAAGCCCGCTCATGACACAGGTTCTCGAATCATCCCGGCTCGTCGAGCGCACCCTTAACGCGCTGGCGGACGTTCTTGGTGCCGACGGTGCCGCACTCATGCTCGTGGACGACCGGAATCGCCTGCGCGCGGTCGCCGGTTCCGACGACGACGGCAGGCGCCTGGAACTCGTTCAGGAGCAGATCGGAGCCGGGCCGGCCATTGAGAGCCTGGTCCGGGGAACGGACATCGCGGTCAACGATCTCCACGCGGCCCGTCCCTTCGGTTTTCCCAGCCTGGCGCTCGGAGTCTCCGGCGTCCGCGCCGTGCTCTCGGTTCCGTTGCGAGTGGAAGAACAGCTGATCGGCACCCTGAATTTCTACGACCGCGTCAGCCATGAATGGCAGCCCGCGAAAATCCGGACAGGAGAAGGTCTCGGCCGGCTCATGGTGATGGTCCTGCAGAGCCTTGCCCATAATTCTCCTATTCCTGGGAAGTCGTAGTGCGCACGTCAAGTAACCAGGTCGACGCTGAAAGGCGCCTCACATATGACTCACATTGATCCGGAAGCGCTGGTCGCGAGCCTGAGAAGGCTTCGGACCTCCTCGTCCGCGACAGGAATAGTCCATCAGCTGGAGCGGGCTGTCGGTGTGGTGGACGCGCTGTTCGGATACTCCGGTGCGGGTCTGATGTTTGCGGAAGAGGGAAAGGATCTGCGCTACTTGGTCGCCACCGACGACCGGGGACGCAGCCTTGAAGGCGCCCAGCTTCATCTCGGGCAGGGGCCGTGCGTGTCCGCCTACGAGGAGAACACCGCGGTCACCTCGTCCGACGTTCGCGTGGATCCGCGCTGGCCGCAGCTCGCCGACCGGCTCCATCCCGAGGTGCGCGCGGTCGCCGGAGTGCCGGTGCGGCTCGGCGGTGATCCGGTGGGCACGCTGAACGTCTACCAGTCCACATTCTACGAGTGGGACGAGTCAGACGTTCAGGCCCTTTACGGCTACGCCGACGTGATCGAGCAGCTCCTCACGGCCGCGATGGCCGCCGAGGAGAAGAGCGCCCTGGCCGACCAGCTCCAGTACGCCCTCGACTACCGGGTGGTCATCGAGCGGGCCGTCGGCTACCTGATGGGCAAGCACGACCTCACCGCCACCCAGGCGTTCACCGGCCTGCGCAAACAGGCCAGGGACAGCCGTCGCCGGGTGGCGGACCTCGCGGCCGAGGTGCTGGGAGAAGGAGCGGGCGAACCGAGGTGATCCTGCTCACGTCGCCGGAGACCGCCGCGGACAGAACGGAGATCAGTGTTTACGGCGATCTCGACGTCATAACGGGCGTCGAGCTGCGACGTGTGCTCGGTGCCCTCACCGAGATGAGGGTGGAGCTCGACCTGGCCCACGTGACCTTCCTCGACTGCGCCGGCGTCAGGACCCTGATCTGGGCCCACGAGCACATGCGCGCCCGAGGCGGCTCGATGGTCATCGTCCGGCCGTCGGACCTGGTCCTGCGGCTGCTCCGGCTGCTGGAGTTCGATCGGTGCCTGGTCATCCATCGCTCCGGCGGTGCGATCGGCGCCGACCGCACCATGGCGGGGGACTAACCTGGTCGGTGATGTATCGACTCATGTTCAAGCTGGTCCTCAGCCGCCTCGACCCGGAGGGCGCGCACCATCTGACGGTCCGCGCGCTCCGCCTCCTGTCGGTGACACCCGGGGTCAAGCGGCTGGTCCACCGCCGCCTCGCACCGAGCGACCCCATCCTGCGCGTGCAGGCCTTCGGCGTGCACTTCCCCGGCCCGTTCGGGCTGGCGGCGGGCTTCGACAAGGACGCCGGCTTCGTGGCGGCCATGTCGGCGCTCGGTTTCGGCCACGTCGAGGTCGGTACGGTCACCGCGCACGCCCAGCCGGGCAACGCCAGGCCCAGGCTGTTCCGCCTGGTCGCGAATCGGGCGATCATCAACCGGATGGGCTTCAACAACGCGGGCGCGACCGCGGCGGCCCGGATGCTGAGCCGGCCCAGGGGGGTCCCGGCGATCGTCGGCGTCAACATCGGCAAGACCAAGGTCGTGCCCGAGTCCGAGGCCGTCGACGACTACGTGACCAGTGCCAAGGAGCTGGCTCCGCTCGCCGACTACCTGGTCGTCAACGTGAGCTCGCCGAACACCCCCGGTCTGCGCGATCTCCAGGCGGTGAGGCTGCTGGGACCGCTGCTCCGGGCGGTCAAGGAGGTCGCCGACGGCACCCCCAAACGCACCCCGCTGCTGGTCAAGATAGCTCCCGACCTGACGGACGAGGACGTGGACGCCGTCGCCGACCTGGCCCTCGAACTCGGGCTCGACGGCATCATCGCGACCAACACCACGATCAGCCGCGAGGGTGTGTCCAGCACCGAGACCGGCGGGCTGTCCGGCCGGCCGCTGAAGGCCCGCTCGATGGAGGTGCTGCGCAGGCTGCGCGCCCGGGTGGGCGACCGCCTGGTGCTCGTCTCCGTCGGTGGCGTCGAGAACGTGGACGACGTCTGGGAGCGCCTGCTCGCCGGGGCCACCCTGGTCCAGGGATACAGCGGATTGATCTACGAGGGCCCCCTGTGGGCCCATCGCATCAACCGCGCCCTGGCCCGCCGTCTCCGCCGCCACGGTGTCGCCGACCTCCGGGAGATCATCGGCCGCACCGCGCCCTGAGCCGTACCCCGAGAGGGTGACCCGGCGCGATGGGCGGCCTCTCCGGCACGAGTGCCGGAGAGGAGGTCAAACGCTGGGGCGGGTCGAGTCGGCGACGTGGGTCATCTCCTCCAGGTGCCTCATGACCTCGTCCACCCTGACCGCTCCCGGGCGGTGGCGGCGATGACCGGCTCCACCGAGCTGCCAGGGGTGCGGGCCGGCCGGCGGGCGATACTCGACCCCCAGCGCGTCCAGACGGCCCAGGTGCGTTTCGAGGCGGGCCTCGAACTCCGGCCCGGACGAGCCCGACCAGGCGACCTCGGCCAGCGCGCAGCCCCGCGGCCAGGCCCGGTAGTCCACGGTCCGGCCGTCGGGCAGGCGCTCGCTCCACAGCTGGAACTGCGCTCCGAGCACGTGCTCCCGCTGCGCGTCCGTCCACGAGTCCGGCGCCGGGTCGAAGGCCGCGACGTCCGCGACGGTGATCGCGTCGCCGATCGCCATCGGCTCCTCCTCGGTCGAGGACTCGGCGTAGTCGAAGTACAGCGGGAAGACCGGCGTCTGCACCACGTCGTGCCCCGCCTCGGCGGCGCGCCGGGCCACCCCGAGCCCGCGCCACGGCATCACGATCGTGTCGGCCCTGAGCATGCCGCTGACGAACGCCTCGTCCCACACGACCGCCCGGCTGCCCCGCTCGGCCAGCACGTCGGCCAGCCGGCGCAGGAACCAGGCGTGCAGGCCGCTCAGGCTCTCCAGCCCGAGCTCTTCGGCGAACGCGACGATCTCGGGGGAGGCGGCCCAGTGGTCGAGCACGCACTCGTCCCCGCCGATGTGGAAGTACGGCGTCTCGCCCAGCGCCTCCAGCATCTCGTCGATCACCGCGGTCAGGAAGTCGACCGTCCCCGGTAGCGGGGAGAGGATCGCGGGGGAGATGCCCCACCGCTCCAGAACCCGGAAGGGCTCGGGCTCCCGGCCGTCCGTGGCCCGCGCGTCGAGCGCGGGGTAGGCGGCGAGGATCGCCGAGGCGTGCCCCGGAACGTCGATCTCGGGCACGATCGTCACGGCCCGCGCACGGGCGTAGGCGCCGATCTCGGCGAGGTCGTCCAGCGTGTAGTACCCGCCGTGCGGCACCTCGTCGAAGGCCGGTTCCTCTCTGTAGTAGCTGGTGGTCGTGCGCGGCCGGTGCGAGGCCACCTCGTGCAGCCGGGGAGCGACCCGGCTCTCGACCCGCCACCCCTGGTCGTCCACCAGGTGCAGGTGGAGCCGGTTCAGCTTGTGCGCCGCCATGAGGTCGACCATCCGGAGCACCTCGCGCTTGGGCAGGAAGTGCCGGGCCACGTCCAGGTGGACCCCGCGCCAGGAGAACCTCGGCGCGTCCTCCACCCGGCAGTACGGAACCGTCCATCCCGCCCGGGCCACCGTACGGAACGCGCCGGGGGGAAGCAGTTGCCGCAGGGTCTGACCGGCGTAGAACGCCCCCGCCGGGTCCGCGGCCGTGATCCGCACGCCCCCGGCCGTCACCTCCAGGGTGTAGGCCTCCGCGCCCAGCGACGCGTCCGCCTCCACCGTGACGGCCCCGGACCCGGCGGGACGTAGATCGAGGACGGCGAGCGCGAGCCTCACCGCGTCCACCAGCTCGGCGGGACCGGAGACGGAGGCGCCGGGGGAGAGCTCGAAGGAGCCGTCGGCCGACTCGAAGACGACAGGACGCGGCAGGAGGTCGGTCATGCCTTAGATCATGTCAAATCCGCCTGGAGTCGCGCTATTTCAGATAGTTCTGCAGTCCGTTGGCCAGGGAGAGCGCGATCTTCTGCCGGAACGCGGGCCGCTGGAACTCGGCCGCCTCCTTCGCGTTCCGCATGTTGCCGCACTCGATGAAGATCTTGGGAACCGTGGAGAGGTTCAGGCCGCCGAGGTCGCTGCGGTAGTTCAGGGCCTTGCTGCCGATGTAGGTGGAGTACGGGATGCCGGTTCCGGACCTGAAGGCGTCGCGGACGTCGACGCCCAGCCGCTTGGACGCTCCGACCACCGGGTCGACCGGGCCCTTGATCTTCTTCGGCATGATCACGTGAAAGCCGTGATCGGCGGCGGGCGCTCCGTCGGCGTGGATCGAGATCGCCGCGTCGGCCTTGGCCTTGTTGCCGATCGCCGCCCGCTGGGTGATGCACGGGCCGACGCCCGTGTTGTCGGTCCGGGTCAGCTTCACCGTCGCGCCCCGGCTCTTGAGGATCTTGGCCAGGCGCTGGGAGACGTCCCAGGTGAAGGCCGCCTCGCTGTAGTCGTCGTTGGTGGAGGTTCCCGTGGTGTCGCAGGCCTTCCACTGGGTCAGCACGTTGACCTTCTTGTTGATCGCCGCGGTGTCGCGGTAGTTGCCCCCGTTGTGGCCCGGGTCGATGACCACGACCTTGCCGCTGAGAACCTTGGCCTGGACGTTCGTGCCGGCCGCGGGACTCGCCGCCGGAGGCGCGGAATCCGTCCCCGCCTCCTTCGCCGGTGAGGCGAAGTCCGCCGCGGTGTCCTTCGCGGGAGAGGCGAACCCGCCGTTCTGTACGGAGCCCGTGCTGGCGCCGTTGGCGGTCGCACCGCAGGCGGCGGCGCTCAGAGCGCACGCGACAAGGGCGGTCGCCAGTGCTTTGCTGGTCACGGCATTCTCCTTGAAGGGATCGTCAAGGACCCAACTTACGGGGCTTGGTGCCGTGACTAAGCCGTTATCACCAGACGTGTTCCCCGACTTCCTGTTTCTGTAGAAGTGAGGCGAGTTCCCTGGCGTCCTCGGCGTCCAGTCCGAGGACCACGCGCGGGCGTCCCCACGGGTGGTCGATCGAATGGGCCACGTAGCTCGCCACGGATTCGGCTCCGGCGTCCCCGCTCCGGCCCCGGGTGGACCGCCAGTGCGCCCATGCCCGCTCAAGCTCGGCAGCGGCGCGCTGGGCGCATGACACCAGTTCTGGATCACGCATTGTTACCCCCCTCGTCACAGCCCAGAGTCAACCCCAGTGCTTTGTCGCCACTTTGGTGCTTGACCCGACCTTGACGAGGGCTTGAAGTCTGCCTGGGCGCGGCTGTAACGCTCCAGGCAGACTTTTTACCCTTGAGCGGGCCCCGTGCTGTGCCGTACGACCAGTTGCGGGGAGACCTGGCGCAGGCGTGAGGCCTTACCGGGGTCGCCGATCCGATCGTTCAGCAGCGCCGCGGCCGACCGGCCCATGGCGCGGCGGGGTTGGTCGACGGTGGTCAGCGAGATCGGCTGGGTCCCGGCGCGATGGATGTTGTCGTACCCGATCACCGACAGGTCCTCGGGCACCCGCAGGCCCAGCTCGGCCGCCGCGGAGAGCACGCCCATCGCCACCAGGTCGTTGGCGGCGAAGATCGCGGTGGGACGGGGGGAACGGGTGAGCAGGCTGCGTGCGGCCAGCGCGCCGCCCTCCTCCGTGCAGTCGCCCTCCTCGACCATGATGTACGGCGCCAGCGAGTGCCTGCGCATCGCGACCAGGTAGCCCTCGCACCGGAACCGTCCGGAGGAGGAGTTGGCCCCCTCGATGTGGGCGATCCGGCGGTGGCCGAGTTCCACGAGGTGGTCGATGGCCAGGCGCGCGCCGAGCTGGTCGTCGTCCACGACGATGTCCACGCCGCCGAGGCTGATGTCACGCTCGCCCACCACGACCGTCGGCGTGTAGCCGGTGGCCTCGATGAGCGTCCCGCTGGTGGGTGCGATGCCGAGAAGGACGAGTCCGTCGACCCTGAGTTCCAGGAACGCCTCGACCGCCTCGTCCTCGAAGGAGGGATCCCATTGACTGTTGCCGATGAGCAACCGGAGTCCGTCGCCGTGCAGGCTCTCCTGCAGGCCGTCGAGGAACTCGGCGTAGAACGGGTTGTGCAGGTCGGCGACGAGCGCCCCGACCAGGTGGGTACGGCCTTCGACCAGGCTGCGCGCGACCGCGTTGGGCCGGTAGCCGAGGTCTCTCGCCGCTTGCAGTACGGCCTGCCTGCGATGTTCGCTGACGTGCGGCGAACCGCGCAGCACGAGCGAGACCAGTGATTTGGAGACACCGGCTCGCTCTGCCACGTTTCGTATCGTGGGCCGTGGGCGTGGTCCACAGCCGTCCGGCAGGACGGGTTCGGCGAACCCTCGGGCTCGGGTGGCGGTGACGGTGGTGTTGACCGGCGGTCCTGACATGGCTCTCCCCCGGGATGGTGGATGGGCACCTTGTCACTCAAAACGATCGAGTCTCAAATGGGGTACGGCTTGAGCGGAAGGTAACTGTGATCTTGACCCGCCGCCGCCGGCTGTCGCCTCCGATAGTCTTCGTCGCGTGGGTTCGACATCCGAAGCCGCCGAACAGGAGAAAAACGCGGCGAAAGGCATACGGCCGGCGCGGCGCAGACTCAGTGTCGACCGGCGCCGCGAGGAACTCATGGCGGCGGCCCTGGAGTTGTTCGGCAAACGTGATGCCGAAGGCGTGTCGATCGACGATGTGGCCGTGGCCGCCGGTGCGTCGCGCGCGCTGGTCTACCACTACTTCGGCGGCAAGCAGGAGCTCTATCTCGCCGCGCTGACGAGCGCGGCGGCCCAGTTGGAGGCGAGGCTCAGTCTCCACGGGGGCGGTCGCCCGCTGGAGGAGCTGGCCGACGGCCTCAAGCGCTACTTCGACTTCGTCGAGGAGCACGCGGCGGGGTTCGCCGCGCTGCTCAAGAGAGGGCCGGACAGCGGAGGCGAGATCGTCGACGCCGTCAGGCAGCGCCTGTTCCGCCTCGTCATGAGGCAGATGCGCCTGGAGGAGCCGGGGCCCGCGCTCCGCGTCACCCTGCGTTCGTGGACCGCCTCCGTGGAGTCGGCCGGCCTTGACTGGCTGGAACACGGCGACATCGGGCGGCCGGCGCTTGAGCGCATGCTGGTGGACCAGATGGTGGCGTTGCTCGAAGTGGCCGCGAAACACGACCCGCAGGCCAGGGAACTGCTGGAGAACCTGGTCCGCGAGGGGCCGTAGTCCTCGGTGAGGAGGCGTGAGCCTCCACACGTCTCCGATGGGGAAGGGGTCGGTGGGAAGTCCGTACGGAAACGCGTGCTGGGGCGGCGCCGGGCGGGCGACGCCGCTCCCCCCACAATCCGTATGACTACGCGCTCACAGAGTGAGCGCGCACTTGATTCCCCCTAAGTCAGTGACAGCCCCCGTTTTACTCAGAGCGTTGCTGCGGAATCCCCGCCAGCAGCGCGCGAACCTCAGTCTCCCGGTACCGGCGGTGTCCACCCAGAGTGCGGATGGACGTCAACTTGCCCGCTTTCGCCCACCGAGTAACGGTCTTGGGATCGACGCGGAACATGGTTGCGACCTCCGCCGGGGTGAGCAGCGGCTCTGCCTCGGGTGTACGAGCTGACATTTGTGCGGCCTCTCCTCCATGTGGACCGGCGACAGCGATCCTGCGACTTGACGCTTGTCACGGATGTCCCCCTATGGCCCCTTGCGTGCGGCTGTTCGGACCATATGCGGCATCACCCGATGTGACCATACAGCCACGTAGAGCGATTGGCGAGCCTTTGAGCGACTCATCTCTCTTGTGCACGTGTTGTTGTCACGCTCGGTGATTCTAGCGACACGTTTCGTGGTATCGCAGTGAAAACGGCAAACTACTCAGTTCGTAGGTGCATCCCCGGTCATCGACCGACCTACTTATGCAGGTGGCGAGGATGATTTGCGACTCAGTTTGCTGATTCGAGAAGTTGTATTGATCGCCAGCGGAGGATGACCCTCTGGTACATGGCGAACGCCAGTTCTTCCTCGCCGCTTTCCAGACCCGTCAGAGCCGCCGCGAGTTCGGCCACGGATTGGTCGGCCTGAAGCTTGTCGTCGTCCATGAGATTGACGATGCCGCCGTAGTCGAGTTCCACCAGCGAGTGCGGGTGGAACTCCTCCAGCCAGCGTGCCACGTCCTCGACCTCGGCGGTGACCGCGACCTCGCCGATCTGCCTGCGGATGATCTGCAGGGCGCGGGCGCTGCGGCGCCGGGCGTGGGCCATGGACGTGACGTAGATCAGGTTGCGGGTGGTGGTGGTGCCCTCGGACTTCGGGTCGCCGTCGAGGACCAGCCACCGCTCGTTCCCGTCGAAGGGGATGAACCACGAGGTCGGGATGTGCCACGTCGAGCCGCGGATGTTGGTGCGCAGGGCGGTCGAGTCGTTGTGGCGCTTGAACCTGTCGAAGTCGTCGGCGGTCCGCTCGGCGACGGAGATCGGCATGAATCGTTCCATCAGCCTGACCGGGGTCGCCCCGCGGAAGCGTGAGAAGGCCAGCCAGGACCTCAGCCTGCTCTGCCATGGGCAGACGTACAGAACCTCTTCCACGCGCCTGAGATAGGCGTTGGGGCTCTCCTGGGCGGGTGCGGGGGTCGGAGGTACCCCCAGGAGGCGGCGCACCGCCTCGCCGTGCTCGGCGTGGAGCGCGCTCGCGCGGCGCGGTCGGTCGGTCGCCTCGGCGTAGGCGGCCCACGAGACGCGCTCCGACGGGGTGAACGCGGCCAGCGGTTCGTAGACACGGAGGTACGCGGCATAGGGCAGCACGACCGCATCGTGTCATGAAGGGCCCGCCGCTGTCCGGTATCGATCCTGTGTCGACGCCGGCGGCCCCGCCGTCTCCCGGCCAGCGGGATAAGGCGCTCTCCCCGGTTGTCGTGCTTGAGCTTGTGGTTACGCTAAGAGTGATTTTCGCCGCGACGGGGCGGCGGAAACGGACGACCGGGAGTCACCACAGTGACCGACGTCTTCGGGCTGTCCCACAAGGACACCGGCCCGGTAAGCAGCCAGGCGAAGCACGAGCAGGTCGTGTTCTGCACCGACGAGCGCAGCGGCCTCCACGCGATAATCGCCATCTACAACACCGCCCTCGGCCCAAGCCTCGGCGGCACCAGGTTCTATCCCTACGAGAGCGAACAGGCCGCGCTGGCCGACGTGCTCAACCTCTCGCGGGCGATGGCCTACAAGAACGCGCTGGCCGGGCTCGACCTCGGTGGCGGCAAGGCCGTCATCATCGGCGATCCGGCGACGGACAAGAGCGAGGCGCTGCTACGCGCCTACGGCCGGTTCGTCCAGTCCCTGGGGGGCCGCTACTTCACCGCGTGTGACGTCGGCACCTACAGCGAGGACATGGACATCGTGGCCCGCGAGAGCTCCTACGTGACCGGCCGCACGCTGGCCAACGGCGGAGCCGGCGACTCCTCGGTCCTGACCGCCTACGGCGTGTTCCAGGGCATGCGCGCCGCCGCCGAGCACGTCTACGGCACGCCGACGCTCCGTGGCCGGCGCGTCGGCGTCGAGGGCGTGGGCAAGGTGGGTCACCGCCTGGTGGGGCGCCTCATCGAGGACGGCGCCGAGGTCGTGATCTGCGACGTGAGCGAGCAGGCCGTCGAGCAGGTCCGCCGGCTCCACCCGCAGGTGGAGGTCGTCGCCGGGCGGAAGGAGCTCACCGACGCCGACATCGACGTCTACGCGCCGTGCGCGCTCGGCGGGGCGCTGGACGACGACACGGTCGCCCGCCTGCGCGCCGCGATCGTCTGCGGCGGGGCCAACAACCAGCTCGCCCACCCCGGGGTCGAGAAGCAGCTCGCCGATCGCGGCATCCTCTACGCGCCCGACTACGTGGTCAACTCCGGCGGCGTCATCCAGGTCGCCGACGAGATCCAGGGGTTCAACATGGACCGGGCGAAGGCAAAGGCCACCCAGATCTACGACACGACTCTCAAGATCTTTTCTAGCGCGGCGAAGGATGGCGTCCCTCCGGCCGTCGCAGCCGATAGGCTAGCCGAGCGCAGAATGTCGGAAGTCGGGCGAATTAGGGGCATTTGGCTGGGCCACTAGCCCCTCACGCCCATACGGCGTACCGAGCCGGGCGTAAAACATGTACGGTTGTAGTCGAACGAGAGCTGACGCCTCAAGTCAGGTGGCGTCAGTGCGTGGTGCGTTAGCGACGAGGGGTCGGGCACGACCCCACACGAGGGGGTCGAGCCAATGGGGCGCGGCCGAGCAAAGGCCAAGCAGGTCAAGGTTGCTCGCCAGCTGAAGTACAACAGCGGTGGCACTGATCTTGAGCGTCTTCGCGACGAGCTAGGGGTCAGAGATGACTCCAACCACAATGACGACTCCAACGACGCCTACGATGAGCTGGCTGATCGGTACGCCGATTACGCCGATGACTTCGGCGCCGGAGATGACCGCGACGACGGGACATCCGGCCGCCGCTAGGCGAGCTTCACATTAAGTGTCAACAGAACACCCGGTGGCCGAGCAGCCGCCGGGTGTTCTGCTCACTGTGAGTCGGACAGGTGGCAGCGCTTCGGTAGTCCGAAGCGCTTTTTGGCGTATTCCAGGCCGTACCACGTCTTTTCTGGCGCGCCTTATTGCTTACGGGCGTACCAGATCTTTTCGGTCATGTATGGCGATCCTCGGTCGAACCGACTCGTATCAGATCATTCTCACGGGTGCGGTGGCACGTCTCATCGGGCGGCGGCGGCCGGTGTCCGCCCGCCGGCTTTCGAGGGTCGTCCCGATGTGACCCTGGTGCCGGGAGTTGGTCATACTCCGTAGAACGGAGTATGGTCTCCGTCATGCCAAGAGGATCATCAGAGGTCAGCGAGCCGATGTACTTCGTCCTGGCCACGCTTCTGGACGACGCGCTCCACGGGCACGCGATCATGAAAGGCGTCGCCGAACTCTCCCGGGGGCGCGTCAAGCCGTCCGTCGGCACTCTCTACGGGGTTCTCGACCGGCTGGCCGCCAACGGTGTGATCACCGTGGACCGGGAGGAGGTCGTGAACGGGCGCAGGCGGCGCTACTTCCGGATCACCGACTCGGGACGCGCGTTGGTCCGGGCGGAGGCCGAGCGCATGCACGAGGCCGCCTCGGTGGTCAGAGGCCGCCTCATCGGAGAGTCCTTCGTATGACGACGCTTGAGCGGCGCTACCGCCGGCTGCTTCTGGCCTACCCCCGCGGTTACCGGTCCGCCCACGGCGACGAGATCCTCGACCTCCTGCTCGACACCGCCGAACCCGGCAGCTCACTGCCGTCGCTCAAGGAGACGGCCGGGCTGTTCGCCGGCGGCCTGCGCGCCCGGGTGACCCAGGCGGCGCGGGGGCCCGCTTGGGTCGACGGGCTGCACCTGGGAGTCACGGCGCTGACCGTCGTCAACCTGGCGGTGCTCGTGCCCTACACGCGCTCCCTGCCGCTGTGGGTGGCTCTGTCGGCGCTCGCCGTGCTCGCCGTGCTGCGCGGTTGGCTGCGGCCGGCGCTCCCGCTCGTCCTGGTCACCGGGGTCAAGGCCGGAGCCCTGGCCACGGGCACGCCCCTGCTGGACCACACCCTCCTGCCGGTCTTCCCCGACTTCCTCGTCGACAGCGCCCTCTACTCCACCGGCGGCCTTCTCGGCGCGGTCGCCGGCCACGTGCTCGCCTTCGCCGGCCTGCTGGCCCTGGCCGCGTGCGGGCAGCCCGTCCGCACGCGGTCGTGGTGCTGGCTGTTGCCGATTCCACTGCTCGCGGCGGCGGATCCGGCCTGGCTGGGCTACACGGTCGGGGCTCCCCCGCCGCAGACCCGGATCATCGCGGAGTTCGTGCTGTTCGGCCTGGGCATCTGGGCCGGTCGCATGGCGGGTGACCTGCGCTGGGCGCTGGCCTCGACGATCTACCTGCTCGCGGTGTCGGTCTCGTTCGGCGAGAGCCTCGGTTACCTCTCCACGCAGGACGTGGCCTACTGGGGCCTGCTCGTTCTTCTGACCCTTTTCACGGCGGCCGTGCCGTACGGCCGGCGCAGGCACGCCCTGCGCTGACCTTTCCCCTCTTCAGGCGACGTCGACCGCGACGTGCGCTCTCCTCTGCCTGCCTTCCTTCTGGAGTGACGTCTCTTGTTCGCACGATCCGCCGTAGCCGTCTCGACCACCGCCCTCGCCCTGGCCGTACTCACCGGATGCGGTTCGGAATCCGCACCCGCGCCGGTCGCGGCGCCCACCCAGGACGATGTGACACAGCCCGCGTGGCGGATAGAGAGGATCAAGGCCGACTGCATGAAGCAGAAGGGTTTCACCTACGTCCCGTTCGTCGCACCGCCACAGAAGCAGAGCGAGTTGGAGCGGAAGGCGGTCGAAGGAGACTACAAGGCGATGAAGGAGTTTCGCACGAAGTACGGCTTCCAGATCTTCGCCGCCCACGTCTACCCCGACGACCCGGCGTCGGGCGCCCTCGTCCCGGAGGCGTTCGCCACCAACCCCAACGACCGCATTCTGGGATCGCTCAACAAGACCCAGTTCACCGCCTACCAGGATGCGGAGAACTCCTGCTTCGACAAGGGCACGCAGGAGGTGCTGCACAAGAAGGCGTCCAGCCGCTACGACCTCGCCACCCAGCTTTCCGAAATGACCGACCAGCTCACGTCCCGGGAAATCGCCGGTGACCCCAAGCTTGTGGAACTCGCGGCGCCCTTCGGCGACTGCCTCAAGGCGAAGGGGTACCCGGTGCCCTTCCTCACGCCGACCGCACTGGTGATCCGCGGGCAGGAGGCGTTCCGCGCGGAGGAACACAAGTTCGGCCGGGGTGAGAACGGCAGCAGGCCCGACCTCACCCCCGACCAGGCCCGGCCGTATCTGGCGAGGGAGATCAAGGCCGCGCTCGACGATCTGGAGTGCGGCAAGGACTTCTACGCGGCCTACACACCCAAGAAGCGGGAGCTCGACCTGCAAGTGCGGCGCGAGTTCGGCGGGGTCTTCTGATCACGAGACCCCATGCCGGCTACACGCCCAAGAAGTGGGAGCTCGACCTGCGGGTGCGGCGCGAGTTCGGCGGGGTCTTCCACCCATGCCGGTTCTGTGCTCCCAGCCCCGCGACTGGGCCGTGCCGTCAGAATCTCACGGTCGCCTCGGCGGTGAGGTGACTCCTGATCACTCTGACGACACGGTTCAGCGGATTTGACGACCCGGTCTAGCGGTAACGCGCCTCGCCGGTGCCGGGGACGATCTCGCCGAGCACCCAGGCCGGAAGGTTCCGCTCCCCGAGCAGGGCCAGGGCCGGCTCCACCGCGTCGGCGGGGACGATCGCGGCCATGCCCACCCCCAGGTTGAAGGTCCGGTCCATGTCGGCCTGGGCCACCTTGCCGTGCCCCGCGAGCACCTCGAAGACGGCGGGCGGGGTCCAGGACGAACGGTCCAGCCGCGCGTCCAGGGTCGCCGGGAGGGAGCGCGAGAGGTTGCCCTCCAGGCCGCCGCCGGTGATGTGGGCGTACGCGTGGACCTCGACGGCGCGGGCCAGCTCCAGGCAGTCCAGGGAGTAGATCCTGGTGGGTTCGAGCAGCTCCTCGCCGAGGGTCCGGCCCAGCTCGGGGAACTCGGCCTCCAGGGACAGCCCGGCGAGCTTGATGATGTGCCGGACCAGAGAGTAGCCGTTGGAGTGCACGCCGGAGGAGGCCAGGGCCAGGACCACGTCGCCCGCGCGGACCCGATCCTGTCCGAGCATCTTCTCGGCCTCCACCACGCCGGTGGCGGCGCCCGCGAGGTCGTATTCGTCCGGGCCCATGGCCCCGGGGTGCTCGGCCGTCTCGCCGCCGATGAGGGCGCAGCCCGCCATGCGGCAGCCCTCGGCGACGCCGCCCACGATGTCGGCGATCCGCTCGGGGACGACCTTGCCACAGGCGATGTAGTCGGTCATGAACAGCGGTTCGGCGCCGCAGACCACCAGGTCGTCCACGACCATGCCGACCAGGTCGATGCCGATCGTGTCGTGCTTGCCCAGCATCTGGGCCAGCATGACCTTGGTGCCGACGCCGTCGGTCGAGGTGGTGAGCAGCGGTCGTTTGTAGCTCAGCAGCGCCGAGGCGTCGAAGAGGCCGGCGAAGCCGCTGGCGTCGTCGACCACCTCGGGCCGGCGTGACCGCGCGACCTTCGACTTCATCAGCTCGACGGCGCGCTCGCCCGCGTCGATGTCCACGCCGGCAGCGGCGTAGCTGGTCATGCGAACTCCTTCGTCGGTCGTACGACCTCGGTGCCGTGCCCGTCGGTCCGCTCGCTCACGCGGTCTTCCCGCGTGGCGGCCAAAAGGCCGGATTCGTGAACGTCGCGGTGCCTGTGGCCCCGTCCGCTCAACGCTTGGCCTCCAGGACGTACTTTCCCACGTTGTCCTGATCGATGGGGATGGGGTACACGCCGTCGAAGCAGGCGCGGCAGAGCCGCTCGGCGGGGATCGTGGTGGCCTCGGTCAGGCCCTCCAGCGAGATGTATCCGAGCGAGTCGGCGCCGAGAGAGGCACGGATCTCCTCCACGGAGAGTGAACCGGCGATCAGTTCGGCCCTGGTGGCGAAGTCGATGCCGTAGAAGCACGGCCAGGAGACCGGGGGAGAGGAGATCCGGACGTGGACCTCCTTGGCGCCCGCCTCGCGCAGCATCTTGACGATCGCCCGCTGGGTGTTGCCGCGCACGATCGAGTCGTCCACGACGACCAGGCGCTTGCCCGCCACCACTTCCTTCAGCGGGTTGAGCTTGAGCCGGATGCCGAGCTGGCGGATCGTCTGGGACGGCTGGATGAAGGTCCGGCCGACGTAGGAGTTCTTGACCAGCCCCTGGCCGTACGGGATCCCGCTCTCCTCGGCGTAACCGACGGCGGCGGGGGTGCCCGACTCGGGCGTGGGGATGACCAGGTCCGCCTCGACCGGGTGCTCGCGGGCCAGCACGCGGCCGACCTCGACGCGGGTGGTCTGGACGCCGCGCCCGGCGATCGTCGTGTCGGGACGGGCCAGGTAGACGTACTCGAACAGGCATCCCTTGGGCTCGGCCAGTGCGAACCTGCGGGAGCGCACGCCGCGCTCGTCGATGGTGATCAACTCGCCGGGCTCGATCTCGCGGACGAACGTGGCACCCACGATGTCCAGCGCCGCGGTCTCGGAGGCGACCACCCAGCCGCGCTCCAGCCGGCCCAGGACCAGGGGGCGGACGCCCTGGGGGTCGCGAGCCGCGTAGAGGGTCTTCTCGTTCATGAAGACGAGCGAGTAGGCGCCCCTGACCTGCGGAAGAAGCTCGGCGGCGGCGTCGTCGATGGACTGGCTGCGGTCCTGGGCGAGCAGCGAGGTCAGCACCTCGGTGTCCGTGGTCGCCCTGATCGACCCGGGAGCCAGGCGCCGGGCCAGCTCCGGGGTGTTGATCAGATTGCCGTTGTGGGCGAGCGCGAGCCCGCCGTCCTCGGTCGAGCTCAGCGTGGGCTGGGCGTTCTCCCAGACGCTCGACCCGGTGGTCGAGTATCGGCAGTGGCCGATGGCCAGGTGACCGCGGAGGGTGCCGAGCACAGACTCGTCGAAGACCTGGGCCACCAGGCCCATGTCCTTGTAGACGAGGATACGACTGCCCTCGCTGACCGCTATGCCCGCGGATTCCTGCCCGCGATGCTGCAGCGCGTACAGCCCGTAGTAGGTGAGTTTGGAGACTTCCTCCCCAGGGGCCCAAACGCCGAAGACGCCACATGCGTCCTTCGGGGGTTGGTCGTGGGGATCAAGGTCATGGCTCAGATCGCCGTCGCCTTTCAGCACATGCTTCATTCTAGGTCGGACTCTTCCCTGCTCGCGCCCCGGGTCCGCTCTGGGGTATGGCGCGTCGTTACCGAATGGTCGTCAGCGTTTTGCCGTGTCGGGCTGTTTCGTCGGCGGTGGACAGGGGAGTGTGAGGTATCCGGCATGACTACGCGTCGGGAGAACAGACGTGACGACACCCATGGACCCGAGTCAGCCCGATCCCCGGCGGGCTCGGCGACCCGAGCACGAAGGGTCCGGCTCGGAGGCGCCGCCGGGCACCTCCGAAGAGTCCGAAGAGGAGGAGACGGGCGAGTCGGCGACTCCCGACCCCGCCCGGCCCGCCCCGCCCGGCCACGACGAACCACCCTCACGGGCCACGCCCTCCCCGGGCGAGCCGCCCGTGGAGCCGTCCGACGAGCCCCGCACCTGGTCGCAGGAGCCCTGGACCCCGGCCGGACCTTTGCCGGGGGAGCCTTCCGGGCAGCCCGGAGGATGGGAACCCGTCGAGCCTCTTGAGCCTCTCGACCCCAGCGCGGCCCCGAGGCGGCAGGGGTCTCCGGTGCCCGAGGATCCTTCGCTGCCGCGGCATCCGGACGTGCCCGCCGCGCCTGAGGTCCCCCTGCCGGACCAGGCCGACCCGGACGCCACCGGACAGTACGGACTGCGAGATTCCTCGCCGGCCGACCAGGCCGGCCAGTCCGCTCAGGCCGACCAGCCGCCCTATCCCGTGCCGGGCGCCACACCGGCGTATCCCGGCTGGGAGCGCGATCCGCAGACGCCCGCCGCGGAGGGATCGAACGGGCCGGAGGCGCCGCCGGCCGGTTCCCAGCCCTCGCGTTATGACCCGCCGACGGCCTCCGAGGACTTCTCGCGGGAGTCGTCGCGGTCCGGCGAGCCCGCCGGAGGCTTCCGGGCGGAGCCGCCGCCGACGCGGGACGGCCCGTACGGCACGTCCACGACGGGTTCACAGGGAACGCCTTCCGGGGAGGGCCCTTCCGGCGCCGCTTCCCACGGCGGCAGCCCCTACGGAGGGGGCGCTCACGCCGAGGGCGTTCACGGCGGCTACCCGGGAAGCGAGCCCTACGGCGGTGCTTCCCGCGGTGAGGGCGCGCGGCCCGGGGAACCTCGGGGGGAGGCATCCTACGGCGCCGCCTCCCAGGGTGAGGAGCCTCGGTGGGAGGCCCCTTACGGCACCGCCTCTCAGGGTGGGGAACCTCGGGGGGAGACGTCCTACGGCGCCGCCTCTCACGGTGAGGAGCCTCGGTGGGAGGCGCCCTACGGCGCCGCCTCCCAGGGTGAGGGCGCTCGGCCGGGAGGGCCGTACGGAGGTCCCTCCCAGCCGGCGCCCATGGGGGACCCGGCCTACCCCTCCTACCCGCCCCAGGGAGGCTCGCCGTATCAGATGCCGTCCTCGCCCGGGGGGCCCATGTATCCGGGCGGCATGCCGTACCCGGCGGGACCGGGTGGCCCGCCCATGCGAGGGCAGGGCGGAGGACTCGGCACGGCCTCGCTCGTGCTCGGAATCGTCAGCGTTCTGCTGCTCGTCGCCTGCGGCATCGGCCTTCTGACGGCGGTCGTCGGCCTGATCCTCGGCATCGTCGCGGTCGTCAAGCACTCCAACCGCGGCCGTGCCTGGGCGGGCATCATCCTGAGCGTCCTCACGATGATCATTGCCGCGGTGTTCGTGGGCTGGCTCTACAACAAGGTGGGCGACTGCGTGAACCTGCCCACGGAGCTCCAGCAACGCTGCATCGAGGACAGGTTCGGCGTCCAGATCACTACCCCGTCGTAACCGGTGAGGTGGGCGTCCGGGGCCTTCGGGTCCCGGGCGCCCCGCCCGGGGAGGCGATCACCCGTACCGGCGGGCGGTCGCCGCGCTGGCGGGCGGCCCCGGCGCGGGTGGAGACGGTTGAACGCCGGCGGACGGCCACGGCGGGGGCAGGCGGTCACCGCGATCGGCGGGCGCCTACCGCACCGGCAGGTGTTCCGACAGGTCGGCCCGTGACCCGCTCGCCGTGACCTTCCCGGCCGCCGTCGCCTCGGCCCAGGTCAGCCGTCCGGTGGCCAGCTCCAGCCAGGTGAGGGCGTCGGTCTCCACCACGTTCGGCGGGGTGCCCCGGGTGTGCCGGGGGCCCTCCACGCACTGCACCGCCGCGTAGGGCGGAACCCGTACCTCGACGGTCCGCCCGGGAGCCGCCGTCGCCAGCCGGTCCAGCAGATGCCGTACGGCGAAGCGTGCGATCTCCCGTTCCGGGCGCACCTGCCGTTCGTATGCCCGCAGCACCACGCTCACGCAGGCGTCCAGCAGGGCCGCGAGTCCTCCGGGCCCGTCGTAGGAGGGCTCGTCGAGAGCGATCAGCTGGGCGTCCAGGGCGGCGCGGACCTTGGCGGTGTCAGGCTTGTAAGGCGGCACGCCCTCCATCATGCCCGCCCGTCGGACCAGCGAATTCAGGCGAATGGTTCATTGTCCGGACAAGTGTCGTTCATCGTAGATTAGGCCGGTGCCCATAGGGTCCGGCGCGAAAGGATCACACACCCCCTGGAGGATCCTGTGGCCAACCCGTCACCGCGTCGACTGCTCCCTTTGCTCGGAAGTTCACACAAGGGCGGACGCAGCTCGCTCACCTGCCGGTTCCGCTGCGGTAACCAATGCGCCCACGAGGTGCCGAACACCAGCGACAACGCCTACTTCGGCGATGTGGTCGCCGACGTGATGTCCCGCCGTGGCGTGTTGCGCGCCGGAGCCCTGGGCGCGCTCGTGGCCGGGGTGGGGGCCACGACGGCCCTTCCGGCCGCGGCCGACCCCGATGCCGGGGCGAGGAACTCCGGATTCGGCGGTGGCCACGGTCACGGTCACGGCAAGGACGGCGACCTCCGGTTCGCCGCCGTTCCTCCGAACACCGACGACAGACTGACGGTTCCCTCGGGTTACGCGTCGGCGGTCGTGGTGCGCTGGGGTGACCCGGTCCTGCCCGGAGCCCCGGCGTTCGACTTCGAGCGCCAGACCGCCGCGGCCCAGGCCGCGCAGTTCGGCTACAACTGCGACTACGTGACGTTCTTCCCGATGGGTGAGCAGCGCGGCCTGCTCTGGGTGAACCACGAGTACACCGACGAGAATCTGATGTTCCGCGGCTACACCGACGGCAGCGCGGCGACCCCGGAGCAGATCAAGATCGCGATGGCCGCGCACGGCGGCTCGGTGGTCGAGGTCGAGCGGGCCGGCAGGTCCGGCCAGTGGAAGCTGATCACGCAGGGCCGGCGCCGCTACAACCGGCGCGTCACCGTGCACACCCCGATGAGGTTCACCGGCCCGGCGGCGGGCAGCGACCTGCTGAAGACCGCCGCCGACCCGGCGGGCGTCAAGCCGATCGGCATGCTGAACAACTGCGCCGGCGGTACCACCCCGTGGGGCACCGTGCTGAGCGGCGAGGAGAACTTCAACCAGTACTTCGTCAACGGCAACGGCGTGCCCGAGGCCCAGAAGCCCTTCCTGACCAGGTACGGCGTGAGCGCCACGACCGGGATCCCCAGCGGCAACCGCCGGTTCGACCGGGTCGAGGAGCGTTTCGACCTGGCCAAGCACCCCAACGAGATCAACCGGACCGGCTGGATCGTGGAGATCGACCCGTTCGATCCCGACTCCACCCCGATCAAGCGCACCGCGCTCGGCCGGTTGGCCCACGAGGGCGCCACCACCTCCCTGGCCGAGGACGGCCGGGTCGTGGCCTACATGGGCGACGACTCCCGGTTCGAGTACGTCTACAAGTTCGTCTCGAAGAATCGCTACATCCGCGGCTTCGACCGGCACAACCGGTCGCTGCTGGACGAGGGCACCCTGTACGTGGCCCGGTTCACGGGGGACAGCCCCGCGGCGGAGATCGACGGCAGCGGGAAGCTCCCCTCGGACAGGTCGTTCGACGGTTCCGGCACATGGATCCCCCTGGTCAGCGGCAACGTCTCGCACGTGCCGGGGATGACCGCCCAGGAAGTCCTCGTCTACACCCGTACGGCGGCCGACAAGGTCGGCGCGACCAAGATGGACCGGCCCGAGGACGTGGAGCGCAACCCCGTCACCGGCGGCGTCTACGTGGCGCTGACCAACAACACCAACCGGACCCCGGCCCAGGCGGACGAGGCCAACCCGCGCGCGGCCAACAAGCACGGCCACATCCTGGAGATCGTCGAGCGTCGCAACGACGCCGGCGCCACGACCTTCGCCTGGTCCCTGCCGCTGGTGTGCGGTGACCCGAGCGACCCCTCGACCTACTTCAGCGGATTCGACAAGGCCAAGGTCTCGCCGATCTCCTGCCCGGACAACGTCGCCTTCGACGCCGACGGCAACCTCTGGATCTCCACCGACGGCAACCAGCTCGGCGCCCACGACGGGCTGTTCGTCATGCCGGTCCGCGGCTCCGAGAAGGGGTACCTGCGCCAGTTCCTGAGCGTTCCGGTCGCCGCCGAGACCTGCGGCCCGCTGATCACCGACGATCAGCGCAGCGTCTTCGTGGCCGTCCAGCACCCGGGCGAGTCCACCGGCGCCACGCCCGAGGCCCCCACCAGCCACTGGCCCGACGGCGGCACCAGCCAGCCCCGCCCGTCCGTCGCGGTCGTCTGGCACAAGCAGGGCAAGAAGATCGGCTCCTGATCCCGCCGACGGCTCGCGCTTCCTGTCACAGGAGGCGCGAGCCGTCCCGCGGGTTCTCCCGCACCGGTACGGCGGGGCCTACGCCACCGTCACGGCGGGGCGCTCGGCGGTCGTCTCCGGGTCCGCCGGGCGCGGGGTTCGCAGGGCGAACAGGCTGACCGGCACGCCCACCAGCACGATGGCCGCCGCGATGACCAGTGTGGACTGGTAGGCCTCCAGGAAGGCCGTCAGCGGCTTGGCGCCGTCCGCGACGAGCGAGGTCTGCCGGGCGTTGAGAATCGCCCCGAGGATCGTGATCCCGAGCAGGCCGAAGATCTCGCGCGAGACGTTCAGCACGCCCGAGGCGACCCCGGTCCGGCCCGCGGGGAGCGTGCCCAGGATGGCCGTGGTGAGCGGCACCAGCAGCCCGCCGCCCAGTCCGTAGACCAGGAACCACGGCAGCAGGTCACCGAGCGACCCGCCCTCCCCGATGAACGAGATCCCGAACACCGCCACGGCCATCAGCAGCAGCCCGGCCGCCACGGTCGGCGCGGTTCCGGCGATCCGGCTGATCCTGGGAGCGAAGACGGCGGTCACGGCCATCACCAGCGCCATCGGCACGAAGGCGACTCCGGCCTCCAGAGGGGAGAAACCCAGCGCGTTCTGCAGGTACAGCGCGGTGAAGAAGTAGATTCCGAACACCCCGAAGGACCACAGCCCCATCGACAGGGTGCCCCCGCTGAACACCCGGGACCGGAACAGCGACAGGTCGATCATCGGCTCCCGGCTCCTGATCTCGGTCACCACGAACGCCAGCGCCGATGCCGCCGCGATCCCGAACGCGCCCAGAATCTCCGGCGAGGTCCATCCCGCCCCCGAGCCCTCGATCAGCCCGTAGGTCAGCGCGAACAGCGTCAGGCTCGATGTCACCAGGCCGGGAACGTCCAGGTTGCGCCGTACCCGATCCTGCGTGGGCACCCTGATCGCCCACAGCCCGAGCCCGAAGGTCACGATCCCGATCGGCACGTTGATCAGGTAGATCCAGCCCCAGTGCCAGCGCTCGCTGATCAATCCGCCGGTCAGCGGCCCGAGGGCGAGGGCGAGCGCGCCCACCGCGCTCCACAGGCCGACCGCCGTCGCGCGCTCCCTCGCGTCGGGGAAGGTCGAGGTGAGCAACGCGAGCGCGGTGGGTGTCAGGAACGCGGCCCCCACGCCCTGCACCGCCCGGGCGGCGATCAGCATGGTGCCGTCCGTGGCCATCCCGGCGGCGAACGACGCTACGGTGAACACGACAAGGCCGATCATGAAGACCCGCCGCCGCCCGAAGACGTCGGCCAGGCGCCCACCGGCCAGCATCAGCCCGGCGAAGACCAGGATGTAGCCGCTCACGATCCATTCGAGCCCCGAGATGCTCAGCCCGAGGTCTCGCTGGATGGTCGGCAGCGCCACGTTGACCACGTTGTTGTCGAGATAAGTCATGAAGGTGGCCAGCGCTACCGCGCCCAGCGCCCACCACCTGCGGTTGTCCGTCACTCCCACTCCTCTACGGCGTACTTGTACGACGTACATGTACATCGCATAGTGGAACCCGTACGACGTATAGTTGTCAAATGTGATGGGAAAACTGACGCGCGAGGTGGTCGTCGAGCAGGCGCTGGAGATCGGCGACGCCGAGGGGCTGCAGGCGGTGACCATCCGGCGGCTCGCCCAGGAGCTGGGGGTCACCCCGATGGCGCTGTACTGGCACTTCAAGAACAAGGAACTGCTGGCCATCGGCATGGCCGACCACCTGGTCGAAGGGTTCGTGATCGAGGAGGACTACGCCAGTCCCTGGCAGGATCAGCTTCGTGAGCTCGTCAGCGGTCTCGTCCGAGTGCTCCGGCGTCACCCCTGCGCGGCGGAGGTGCTGAGCGAGGTTGACCACATGGCGGTGCCCAGCTTCCTGCGGGTGTGGGACACCAGCCTCGGTCTGGCCAAGCACGCCGGCTTCTCCTACGAGGAGAGCTGCCTGATCTCCAAATACCTGCTCCAGGGAGCGATCGCCCTGGCCGCGGGTCCGATGAGCCACCACCGGCCCGGCCTGTCGGACCAGGAGAGGGCCGATCGCCTGCGCCTCAAGCGCGTCACCCTCCAGTCGCTGCCGCCGGACGTCTACCCGCACATCGTGGAGATGGCCGTCCCCCTCGCCGAGGGCGTCAGCGCCGAGCTGTACGACACCTTCGGCGTCGACCTCCTCGTGACGGGCATCGAGAGTCTGTCCGCCCGCCGTGGTGAGGGCTGAAAGGTCAGACCCTCCCCTGGAACCGGCGGCGCCGGAAGGACAGCCAGACCAGCGCGGTGCCGAACAGGACGGCCCCCAAACCCGTCAGGACCCGGATCGTCAGCTCCCGGCCGTCGACACCGGTGAACGGCAGGGCGGGGGCCTCGCCGGGGCCGGAGTCCACCGAGCAGGGGCCGCCGGGCCCGGAGTTCGACGAGCACGAACCGCCGGGACCGGAGTTCGACGATTCCGCCGAGTCCGAGCCACCGGACTGGACGTTCACGGAGTTCGAGTCGCCGGCCCCGGAATACCCGGGCGAAGTGGGCGTCGGGGTGGGCGTCGGGGTGGCGGGGAGCACTCGCACCGAAACGCTGGTGGACGACGAAGCGGACCTGCCCCGCTCTTGGGCGCGCTTGCCGTCGGAACTGTCGTCGGGCCCCGCCGAGACGGCCGCGAAGCCGGCGTCAGTGTGCGCCAGGGCGGCGGAGGCGGCCAGCACGGGTACGGCTGGCCAAAAGGCAAGAGTAATCAGCACTCGACGAGCACGCATTCCAGTTCCCCCCGCAAAGGGCGCCCGCTGTTCGTCGAGTGCCGATCAATGATTCTCCGCCTCGCCGCCAGTCATACCCGCTTCATGGGCGTTATCCCGGTGATTCCAATTTATTACTCACCATTACCCACCTTTCGGGCGGCATTTCTCGGGCGGGCCAGTATCGCGAACAAGGCACCGCAGAGAGCGACGGCGAACAGGACGGAGTAGGTCTTCTGGAAGCCTGTCATGAGCTGGTCCACGGCGACGGGCGACACACGAGACAACGTGCCCGCGTAGACCTGCCCGTGCAGTTCGGAGCTGACCGAACCGGTGAGGACGCTCAGGGTGAGGGCGACGCTGAGCACGGCCCCGACATTCATGATCATGAGGCGGAAGCCGTTCACCACGCCGAGGCTCCCGGCGGGCAGAGCGGTCATGACCTGCGTGGTGTTGCCCGTGAGGAAGGTGCCGCTGCCGCAGCCGCAGAGGAACAGGCCCGCCCCGATGATCCAGTACGGCGTGTCCGGATCGGTGTTCACCAGCAGCACGCCCAGCCCGGTCGCGCTCAGCAGGGAGCCTCCGACGGACAGCGCGTAGGGAGGGACCCGGCGCCCGAGGGCGCCCGTGATCGGGGAGGCGAGGGCCATGCCGATCGGGACCGGCAGCACGCCCAGAGCGGCGGTGACGGCGTCGACGCCCATGGCCGCCTGGAAGTAGAGGGCGACCAGCAGGATCAGCGCCGCGCGGGCCAGCGCGTTGCAGAAGGAGGCGAGGTTGGCGAAGGCCAGCATGCGTTCGCCGAACAGCCGCACGTCCAGCACGGGGTGGGGCGCCCGGCGCTCCACGACGACCAGGACCGGGATCAGGACCGCCGTGATGGAGGCGCCGACGATCACGACCGGGCTGGACAGGCCTCGCGATCCCGCCTCGGACAGCGCGATGAGGGCGGCGGAGAGGGCGGCGAACACGATGAGGTTGCCGAGCGCGTCCACCGGCCGGCGCGGCCCCCTGGGGACCCGGCGGAGGGTGAACGCGCCCCAGACGAGGGCGATCAGTCCGGCGGGCACGTTCACCCAGAAGATCCACTGCCAGCCCGCGGTCTCGGCGACGAGGCCGCCCAGGGTGGGACCCGCGAGCTGGGCGACCGAGAGCGTGCCGATGTAGACGCCCATGCCCTGGCTGAGACGGTCGGGCGGGAAGGCGTCAGTGATGATCACTGTCCCGTTCGCCAGGATCATCGCCGCTCCGACGGCCTGAACCGCCCGCATCGCGATCAGGAACCAGATGCCGGGGGACAGCCCGGCCAGCAGCGACCCCAGGGTGAACAGGACGAAGCCGGCCAGGTAGATCTCTCTGCGCCCGAGCAGGTCGGCCACCCGGCCGAAGAACACGAGCGTGGCGGTGTTGACGAGCAGGAACGCCAGCAGGACCCATCCCGCGGCGAACGCGTCCGCGTGGAAGTGCCTGACCACGGTGGGGAGTGCCACGTTGAGCGTGCTTCCGGAGATGCCGATCATCACCAGGCCGAGGCTGGTGACCGAGCAGACCCGCCACGCGTAGCGGAGTTTGGATATGTATTCGGGGGAACCGGGCAGGTCTTGGGGGATTGCGACCATGAGTCCCAGTCTGACGTACGCCGTACAGCGATCTTCGGGAAGATCGAATCAGGGGACGCGCACGTCCCCTGGGTCCACGGCACGCGCCTTCCCGCGGGCCGTTCCCATCACCCTGTCACGGCCGTCCGGCCGACGTCAGCGAGCTCGTTTGCGCAGGCCCTCCATGTCGTGGACGATCACGCGGCGGCGGCCGGTCTCGATCAGGCCGCGGTCCCGCAGCGAGCGCAGGGCCTTGCTGACCGCCTCGCGGGAGGCTCCGGTCCAGCCGGCCAGCTCGTCCTGGGAGAGCGGCAGCGCCACCCGGACCGCTCCGTTGGACATCTCCCCGTACCGCTCGGCGAGTTCCAGCAGCCGGGTCGCCACCCGGCCCGTGGTGTCGAACGCGCCGTACTCGATCCGCTTGCGGTCCGCGTCGCGCATCTTGCCGATCACCATCTGCATCAACATCACCGCGACCCTGCCGTGTTCGTGCAGGTAGCCGGAGAAGTCGCGGATCGTGACGCCCTCGACCGGCTCCAGCGCGGTGACCGTGGCCGATCTCGGCAGGCCGTCGATCGCCGCGAACTCACCGAGCAGCGCGCCGGGCCCGCGCACCGCGAGGACGACCTCGCTCCCTCCCTCGGTGTGCGAGGAGACCTTGACGCGGCCCGAGGTGAGGACGAGCACCCAGTCGGACTCCTCGCCCTCGGTGCATATCGTCGCTCCCCTGTCCCACTTCCGGGGCCGCCCGGCCGCGTACAGGGCAGTGGTTTCGGCTTCGGTGAGTCGAGTGACGAACTCGCCCGGTTCGGGTGTGGAACTCATGAGCACCTCCTGGCGGTGTCGGTTGTCTTCGTACGGCTCGCGGGTCGACAGGCGTTTCTACGGCAACGCGGACAGTACATAGGCGTTGACGGACTGTTCCTTGCCCTTGAGGCTGAGCCAGCCCAGCGAGTGGGTCGTGGCCCCCGGACCGATCTGGTCGAGGGTGCTCTGGCCGATGACGACGGTGCCGGGATCGGCGACGCCTTCCAGCCGGGCGGCCACGTTCACGCAGTCGCCCATCGCGTTGAACCCGCGCAGTTCGGGACTGCCGATGTTGCCGACCAGGGCGAGCCCGGTGTTGATCCCGATCCGGAACCGAGGATAGCCCGGCATCCCCCTGGCGATCTCCTCGGCCGCCTCCTGCATGGCCAGGGCCGCCTTCGCCGCGGACAGGGCGTGGTGGGGCTGCTCGGCCGGCGCGTTGAACAGCGCCAGCAGCGCGTCACCCACGAACTGCACGATCGTGCCGCCGTTGCCGAGCACGATGGGCACGGCCGCCGTGTGATACCGGTTCAGCATCTCGACGATCTCGCCGGGCGCCGCCTGCTCGGAGAAGCTCGTGAAGCCCTTGAGATCGGCGAAGAGCGCGGTCAGTTCGACCAGCTTGCCGCCGAGCGCCGCGGTCTGGGGGTCGGCCAGCAGGGAGTTCGCCACGTCCGGGGACATGTACTGCCGGAACAGGGTCGACAGCTCCTGGTAGAGCCGGGCGTTCTCCAGGGAGATGGACATCTGGCTGGCCAGTGTGGCGGCGAGCGCCTCGTCCTGCGGGGTCCTGCCCACCGGCACCTCCAGGGCGCCGGCGAGCACACCCTTGACGGTGAGCGGGTGGACGACCGTTCCCTCGCGCCGGAGCGGCCGGTTGTCCGGGAAGTCCTGCTTGGAGTATTCGTCGGAGCCGACGGTGAGCCGCCCGTCCGAGACCAGCTCGATGCGCACGTCCCCGTACGCCTGCCGTACCCGCTCAAGGCCCTGGGCCAGCATCTCGCCCTCGGGCAGGCCGACACGGGCCTGGTTGCCCGTGTCGACCAGCGCGGCGAGCCGTTCCGTCAGCTCACGCTCGTTGGCGAGCGCCTCGCCCGCCCGGTCGAGCACCGCGGCCTGCGCCTCGGTGAGCCCGAACTTGCCCGCCAGCCTGTTCGCGATCGGGACCTTGCTCTCCGCGCTGTTCCTGAGGTGGCCGACGAGCTCCTCCAGGGCCGCCTCGTAGTCGGCCCTGATCTTCTTGACCGTCGCCGACAGCGCCACCGAGTCGAACAGCCCCGCGCTCGATCCTTCTCGCCGGAACTGCATGTAGGCGCTGTAGGCGACGAAGACGAAGGCCAGGGTCAGCAGGATGTGCCAGAGCCACCACGACAGGTGCCAGCTGCGGTGGGTCATTCCGGCGACCATCGTCTCGGCGAGCAGCGCGTAGGCGGTGACCAGGCTGATCAGCATGGCCGCCGGGCGCTTGCGGTGGAGCTGGAACATCATGACGGCCGCCGCCACGTACAGCGCGACCCCGACCAGCTCGATCGCGCCGAGGCCGGCGCCCTGCGCGGGGGGCTTGCTGCTCAGAAAGGTCACACCCGGCACCAGCGAGGTGATTCCCCAGGCGATGAGGGCGAGGACGAGCCCGCCGCTCAGCCACCTCTGTGATCTCAGTACCGCCTGGGCCGCCCGCTCGCTCAGCGGCAGCGCCGAGGCGAAGGCGATCACCGAGGCGAAGAGCAGGCCGATCGGGTGGGCCAGGTCGAACCCGTAGTTCGGCCCTTCCAGAATGATCCTCGGCGTGGACAGGCCGTGCATCAGGAAGAATCCCGCGGTGCCCAGGAACACCAGCGAGACGAGGAACAGGCGGGCGTCGTTCCGCCGCGCCGACGCCTGGTTGATCATGGCGCCCAGGACCAGGTTGATCGCCGCCACCACGATGATCAGCCAGAAGTGGCCGAGGTTGTCCTGCCACATGACGTCCAGGGTCTCCGGATTGGCCAGCAGCAGCCAGAGCCCGATCATCGGCAACGCCAGGTGCAGCATCCAGACCACCGTGCGGACCGGCTGCGTCGCCGGTGGCAGATATGGTCCCTGTTTGGCACGATCCTCGACGGGCAGGCCCGTCAAATCGATGGTCGGCACGGTGGCCTCCGTGTCTTGGGGAACCCTTGGAAGGTTCCCGATCTGCCGGCCCACGCCCACGGGCGAGGTTCCCCCCGAACGATCTGATTATCCCGTATGTCGCTGGTCTGGGCATCGGGACCGATAGCCACCCCTTTGTGAACGGGGTGCTTTCGTGTTCACTAGTCTCCGATTCATGAGCATTCACTATGACGTCGTGATCCTCGGTGCGGGCTCCGGAGGATACGTGGCCGCGATCCGAACCGCCCAGCTGGGCCTCAGCGTCGCGGTCGTCGAGAAGCGTTACTGGGGTGGTGTCTGCCTCAACGTGGGATGCATTCCCTCCAAGGCACTGCTGCGCAACGCCGAACTCGCCCACATCTTCACGCACGAGGCCAAGACGTTCGGCATCCAGGTCGAGGGGAAGGTCACCTTCGACTACGGCGAGGCCTTCAGGCGCAGCCGTAAGGTCTCGGAGGGGCGCGTCAAGGGCGTGCACTACCTGATGAAGAAGAACGCCATCACCGAGTACGACGGTCACGGCACCTTCACCGACGCCAACACGATGGAGGTGGCCCGCACCGGCGGCGGCACGGAGACGCTCACGTTCGACCACTGCATCATCGCAGCGGGCGCGACCACGAGGCTGCTGCCGGGGACGACGGTGAGCGAGCGGGTGGTGACGTACGAGGAGCAGATCCTCAGCGAGAAGCTTCCCGAGAGCGTCGTCATCGCGGGTGCGGGCGCGATCGGGGTCGAGTTCGCCTACGTGATGCACAACTACGGCGTCAAGGTGACGATCGTGGAGTTCCTCGACCGCGTCGTCCCCCTGGAGGACGAGGCGGTCTCGGCGGAGCTCGCCCGGCGCTACAAGCGGCTCGGCATCGAGGTGCTGACCTCGACGCGCGTGGAGTCCATCGACGACTCCGGCGAGAAGGTGCGGGTGACCGTCTCGCGCGACGGAGGGCAGCAGGTCCTCGAAGCGGACAAGGTGCTGCAGGCGATCGGCTTCCAGCCTCGCGTCGAGGGGTACGGGCTCGACCGTACCGGGGTCGCCCTGACCGAGCGCGGCGCCATCGACATCGACAGCCGGGGCCGTACGAACGTGCCGCACATCTTCGCCGTCGGCGACGTGACGGCCAAGCTGATGCTCGCGCACGCCGCCGAGGCCATGGGGATCGTCGCGGCGGAGACCATCGCGGGCGCGGAGACGATGGAGCTCGACTACGTGATGATCCCGCGGGCGACGTACTGCCAGCCCCAGATCGCGAGCTTCGGTTTCACCGAGGCGCAGGCCCGCGAGCTGGGCTTCGACGTGAAGGTGGCCACGTTCCCGTTCACCGCCAACGCCAAGGCCCACGGCATGGGGGACGCCGCCGGATTCGTCAAGATCCTCAGCGACGGCGAGCACGGGGAGCTGATCGGGGCCCACCTGATCGGGCCCGAGGTCACCGAGCTGCTGCCCGAACTGACGCTGGCCCAGCGGTGGGACCTGACGGTCAACGAGGTGGCGCGGAACGTGCACGCTCACCCCACGCTTGGCGAAGCGGTCAAGGAGGCGATCCACGGGCTGGCGGGTCACATGATCAACATGTGAGCTCGGGCCGGTCGTCGTCCGCACGGTGCGGGCCGGTCGTTCTCCGGACCCCGGTGGCTCCTCCGGGCGTTCGGACGGACTCATCGGTTTTTCCGACTTTCGATGGGCCCGTCCTGGTCGATGACGGGGGTACGGCTCGTGCGAGCCGTACCCCCGCACCATGTCGTCCATCGGGACGGCATGCCGTCCCGGAACCCGGTGAAGGTTCGTGGTCACCGCACCGGTCGATTGAAGATGCCCGATATAACGGCATTAATGGCCAATTGCGAATTAGAAGGCATTTATCAGCCCGTATGCACCGGATAGATCGGTCGGCGGGCGGAGACCGGGAACCTCTTCGCTGACTCATGATTCGCCGTTTCGCGCCTGGTGGGCGAGATTTCCCTCGGCGGTCTGATCATTCCAGGTGCCGTCAGTCCGGACGGGCAGTCAAACTCTGAGTTTCCCTTCGAATCCAAAGCGTGACATTCCATGCGACAACCATTGGAACGATTGAAGCGTGTACTACCTGTATCTCCTCAATCACACCAGACTCTGGTGTCGCAGAAAGGAAGCCCAGTGGCTTTCAAGTTGCCGGGCGTGCGCCCGCTCGCCGTCGTGGCCGTCGGTGTGCTGGCCGGATCCCTGCTCACGATGGGCGGCAGCGCCGTCGCGTCGTCGTCGTCGGCAGGCGCCGAGATTCACGCGTGTGTGCACAAGAAGACGCGCTACGCACGGATCGTCAACGTCACGACCGTGTGCAAGCCGACCGAGATCCGGGTGAAGTGGGCCCAGAGCGCCGGCGGCAGTTCCCAGAGCTTCGCGACCGCCGGCCCGCAGGGCCCCCAGGGTCCCGCGGGCAGGACCGGTGCCACCGGACCCGCCGGACCTACCGGACCTACCGGCTCGCAGGGCAGGACGGGCTTCAGGGGCAAGAACGGCATCCAGGGTCCGGCCGGTCCCATCGGCCCGAAGGGTGTTGACGGTAAGGACGGCGTCCAGGGCCCCGTCGGCCCGAAGGGTGCGGACGGCGCCGACGGCAAGATCGGCCCCGAGGGTCCCGCCGGTCCGAAGGGTGCCAACGGCACCGACGGCAAGGACGGCAAGGACGGCGCTCCAGGCACCAAGGGCGCCAACGGCGAGCAGGGTCCTCGCGGACTGCAGGGCCCGAAGGGTGACACCGGCGCGCAGGGGCCGAAGGGCGAGCCCGGATCCGGCAAGGGCGGAACGCTGAGCGTGCGCACCGAGTCCGGTTCGCTCAGCAGCGGCGGCGGTACGGCGACCTGCGACTCCAACGAGGTCGCGACCGGCGGTGGCTTCTTCATCAGCGACGACGACTACGTCGCCTCGGCCTCCATGCCCAGCGGCAACGGCTGGAACGTGAAGATCAACAAGCTCCCCTCGGGCGACGACAACAACCGTAACGGCGTCAGCATCAGCGGTGGCGGCGGCTCCAAGGGCACCGTCTACGCGGTCTGCGCCAAGAAGAGCTGATCTCTCCCGGCCCACGCCACCCGCATGACCAGCCAGGCCCCTCCCGCTCGCCGGAAGGGGCCTGGATGCCTTCCACCGACCACATCATCTGAGCGGTGATTGATCTGTGGCGATCGGCCACGGGGCTTCCCGGAGATGCTTGCGGGACGCGGCGTATCCGCCCGCAATGGCGAGCATCGCGGCGAACACCAGCATCGTCGTAGAGACGCTCAGATATTGCAGCATGAGGCCGGCGCCGACCGCTCCGAGCGGTCCGCCCAGGCCGAAAAGCATGCTCGCGGCCGCGATGACCCTGCCCTGCCTGTCGTCCGGGACTCCGCGAAACACCAGCACGTCGATGAGGACGCCGAGGGCCGGCACGCCGAGCATCGCGAAGCCCAGCACCGCCATCACCCACCATGGCCCGAACGGCAGCACGAGTGCCGCGAACACCGGTACCTGCATGACCACAACACCGACCAGCAGTACACCAGGACGTAACCGACGGTGGAGCGGACCGACGAGAGCGGCGCCCGCCAAGCCGCCAAGCGCCAAGCCGGCCATCACCGTTCCGATGATCCACGAGGGGGTGTGCTGCCGTTGCAGGATGATCGTGGAGATCAGGACGAGCGGGGCGCCCGCGGTGTTGAGTGCGATGGCGGCCAGGGTGGCGGCGCGCAGCACGGGGTCGTCCCACAGCGCCTTGACCCCCGTCAGCATGCCGCCGGCCTCATTCTCCGGTGCCGGATCGGCCGTCGACGAGGTGATCCGCGCAGGGGTGCGGACGATGAGGACGCAGAACCAGGACACCGCGAAGCTCACGGAACAGAAGAGGAACGGCAGTATCTGCTTCAAGCCGTACAGCAGTCCGCCGAGAGGAGGGCCGGCGAGGCCTGCGGCACTGTTACGGACCTCCTCCTGGGTCAGGGCCGCGGTCAGCTGGCTGCTCGGCACTACGGCACGCACCACGAGCATGCGGGCCGGTCCCCCGAACGCCGAGCCGGCGCCCAGCACGGCGGCGGCCACCAGGAGGTGAACCATCGTCAGATGACCGGCCATCAGGGCCACCGCGACACTGCCGGCGGTGAGCGCGCGCCCCCCTTCGGCGAGGAGGAGAACGCGCCGGCAGTCCCAGCGATCGACCACCTCACCTGCGGGCAGCGCCAGCACCACCCCTGCCAGCAGCTGAACGAACGCGAACAGGCCGGCTTGGGCGGGTGATCCTGTCACCGCGAGGATCACGAGCGGGTAGGTGACCTCCGCAGCCTCGCCGCCCAGGAAACCGACCGTCGACCCGATCCACAACAACTGGAAGCGCCGGTTGCGCCGTAGCGGGGGAAGCGGCTCCCCTGCCACCGGGGCAGCCTCGGTACCTTCGGCGGACGACATCACGTTCAGCTCCTCATAAATGTTCTCGTAGGAGTAATCATTCACGCTGACGTTAATGGTGTCGCAGAGAAGAATCAATGGCAAGATGGTCGGCATGGTGCTTCCAACGGCAGCGGTCGGCGACCCTGCTCCGGTCCGCCTGGTCAACGACGTCGAGACGCTGCGGGTGCTGTCGGACCCGCTCCGGTTGGCCATCCTCCGGCTGTTGATGCGCGGTGCAAGCCACGCTCCGCCGATACTGTCCGTCAAGGAGATGGCCGCGGAGCTGGAGGAGCCGCCCACCAAGCTGTACCGGCACATCAAGCAGCTGGAGGCGTGCGGCCTCATCGTGGTTGCCGAAACCCGGCTGGTGTCGGGAATCGTCGAATATCGCTACCGAACAGGCCAGTTCGGTCTGCGCTGGGACAGCGCGCTGGTCGGCCAGGCCGCCGACCCGTCCGACCTGCTGGCCATCGACATGGCGAGCTGCGAGAGCTTCCTCCAGGACTATGCGGCAGCCGTGACCTCGGGCAAGGTCCGCATCGAGCAGCAGACGTCACCTGAAACGCCGTACCGCAACCCGGTCAGTGCGGTGGTCGAAGCTCGGCTGTCCCCCCAGCGGGCCACGCAGCTGCGCGACCGCCTCGCCGCCTTGGTCGATGAGTACTTCCACGGAAGCGACGACGAGGACGGCGTACCCGTCCACATGTCCCTCATCTTCTACAGCCCGGAGGAGTAGCCGCGAGGCGTCTGCGCCTGCTGCGCGGCAGACGCCGCGTTCGGCTTCTGATCGACGAAGGGGGTACGGCTCGTACGAGCCGTACCCCCTTCCGCGTGCGTGAGAATCAGCCGAAGATGCCCGGCAGGGTGGCCGTGTGGGTCTCCCGGAGCTCGGTGATCGGAACCTCCAGGACGTTCTCGATCGTCAGCGCGGTGCCGCCGGTGGTGCCCAGGCCGTAGCAGGGCACCTCGTGGGTGGCGCAGAGCTCCGCGAAGGCGTTGAACGACTCCGGCCTCACGGTCACCAGCGCGCGGGCCGACGACTCGCTGAACAGGTCCACGAACGCGTCGTCGCCCGTCAGGGAGACCGTGCAGCCGATGCTCTGGGCGAGGCAGGCCTCGGCCAGGGCGATCGCCAGACCGCCGTCGGACAGGTCGTGGGAGCCGGTCAGCAGACCCCGCGAAGCGGCCTCGGTCAGGACGAGCGACAGGTCGCGCTCGGACTCCAGCTTGGCCTGGGGAGGCAGACCGCCGAGGTGGCCGTGGGTCACGTGGGCCCACTCGGAGCCGCCGAACTCCTCGTCGGTGTCGCCGAGCAGGATGACCTTGTCACCGTCGCCGGTGAAGCCCGTCCGGACCCGCGTGGCCACGTCGTCGATCACGCCCAGCACGCCCACCACCGGGGTCGGGTGGATCGGGGTCGATCCGGTCTGGTTGTAGAACGACACGTTGCCGCCGGTCACCGGGACGCCGAGGATCTTGCAGGCGTCGGCCAGGCCGCGTACGGCCTCGGAGAACTGCCACATGACCTCGGGGTCCTCGGGGGAGCCGAAGTTGAGGCAGTTGGTCACGGCGAGCGGCGTGGAGCCGGTCACGGCCACGTTCCTGTACGCCTCGGAGAGCGCGAGCTGGGCCCCGGCGTAGGGGTCGAGGCGGGCGTAGCGGCCGTTGCCGTCGGTGGCCAGCGCGATGCCCCTGGTCGTCTCCTCGGCGCCCGGCATGACCTCGCTGATCCGCAGCACTCCGGCGTCGGCGGGCTGGGCCAGCACCGTGTTGCCCCGGACGTAACGGTCGTACTGGGAGGTCACCCACTCCTTGGACGCCAGGTTCGGCGAGCCGAGGAGCTGCAGCAGCGTCGCGCGCAGGTCCGCGGGGCGGTCGAGACGGCCGGGGTCGTCGCCGTTCAGCGCGACCTGGCCGGCCGGCTCGTGGAACGGGCGCTCGTAGACCGGGCCCTCGTCGACCGCGGTGCCCGGCGGGATGTCCACGATGGTCTCGCCGTGCCAGGTCATCACCAGGCGGCCCCCGTCGGTGACCTCCCCGATCACGGTCGAGGGGATGTCCCACTTCGCGCAGATCGCCATGAAGGCATCGATGTTGGCGGGGGTGACGATCGCCATCATGCGTTCCTGAGACTCGCTCATCAGGATCTCCTCGGGCCGCAGCGACGGATCGCGCAGCGGGACGAGGTCCAGCCTGACGTCCATGCCTCCGGTGCCCTTGGCCGCGAGCTCGGTCGTCGCGCAGGAGACGCCCGCGGCGCCGAGGTCCTGGATGCCGACGACGACGTCCGCCTGGTAGAGCTCCAGGCAGCACTCGATCAGGAGCTTCTCCATGAACGGGTCGCCCACCTGGACGCTGGGGCGCTTGGCCTGTGACTCGTCCTCGAAGGTGGCCGAGGCCAGCACGGACGCGCCGCCGATGCCGTCGGGGCCGGTCAGCGCGCCGAACAGGACGACCTTGTTGCCCGGCCCGGGGGCGACGGCCAGCTTGATCTGGTCCTTGCGGAGCAGGCCCACGCAGAGCGCGTTGACCAGGGGGTTGCCGATGTAGCAGGGGTCGAAGACGACCTCGCCGCCGATGTTGGGCAGGCCGAGGCAGTTGCCGTAGTGGCTGATGCCCTCGACCACACCGGGCAGCACCCGCCTGGTGTCGTGGGCGTCCGCCGCGCCGAAGCGCAGCGCGTCCATCACCGCGATCGGCCGTGCGCCCATCGACATGATGTCGCGGACGATGCCGCCGACGCCGGTCGCCGCGCCCTGGTGCGGCTCGACGTAGGAGGGGTGGTTGTGCGACTCGATCTTGAAGGTGGCGGCCCAGCCGTCGCCGACGTCCACGACGCCGGCGTTCTCACCCATGCCGACGAGCAGGGCCTCCGACTTCGGAGCCTTGGTGGCGAACTGGCGCAGGTGCACCTTGGAGGACTTGTAGGAGCAGTGCTCGCTCCACATGACGCTGTAGATGGCCAGTTCGGAGCCCGTGGGCCGGCGGCCGAGGATCTCGCGGACCCGCTCGTACTCGTCGGTCTTCATGCCCAGCGCGGCGTACGGCTGCTGCTCGTCGGGGGTGTCCTCGGCCCGCTTGACGGTGTCGAGACTCATGCGTTCACCAAGCTCTTCAGGATGGAGGAGAAGAATCCGCGGCCGTCGGTGCTCGGAGCGCCGGTGAGGTCCTCGACGGCGTGCTCGGGGTGCGGCATGAGCCCGACGATGTTTCCCGCCTCGTTGCGGATGCCCGCGATGTCGTTGAGGGAGCCGTTGGGGTTGCCGCCCGTGTAGCGGAAGACGACCTGGCCGCCCGCCTCAAGGGCGCTCAGGGTCGCCTCGTCGGCGACGTAGCGGCCCTCACCGTGCTTGATCGGCAGGACGATCTCCTGGCCCTCGGTGAAGTCCGAGGTCCAGGGGGTGGTGTCGCTCTCCACCCGGATGCCCTGGTCACGGCAGATGTAGTGCAGTCCGGCGTTGCGCATCAGCGCGCCGGGCAGCAGGTGGGCCTCGCAGAGGATCTGGAAGCCGTTGCAGGTGCCCAGAACCGGCAGGCCGGCCTTGGCGGCGGGAATCAGCTCTCCCATCAACGGTGCGAATCTGGAGATCGCCCCGCAGCGCAGGTAATCTCCGTAGGAGAACCCGCCTGGCAGGAAGACCGCGTCCACACCCTTGAGATCGGCGTCCGCGTGCCACAACGGGACGGCTTCGCCGCCCGCGTGACGTACGGCGCGGGCCGCGTCCTGATCGTCAAGAGTTCCGGGAAAAGTGACGACGCCCACGCGGGCAGCACTCATGGCAGCGTTCCCCTCCACAAACGAGCACCGCGCCGACGTCTCACACATCGGACGTTCGGTCTGCGGCGGTGCGTCCAGGCTATCCGCTCCCGGGGGAAGGTCACACGCGGACTCGTCCAGGCATACGGCTCACCGCGCCCGGGGTCGGCCCGGGACGCGGCGATTCGGACGGTTCAGACGGTTCAGACGGCGGTGAGCACGCGGTCGTCGAGGAACCGGGCGTCCTCGTCCCAGTCGAGATGCTTGCGCAGGTGCACGATGGTGCCCCTGCCGGGGGCGATGTCGAAGGAGATCTCGTCCACCACGGCCTGCATGATGAGGATGCCCCTGCCGTTCTCGACGTCCGTCGCCGGATAGTGCTCCGGCACCCGGATGATTCCCTGGCCCTTGTCGATGATGCGGACGTCGCAGCGGCCGTAGCCGATCGCGGTCTCCACCTCGTAGCGGTTGGCCGGTCCGCCGTGGCGTACGGCGTTGGCACATGCCTCGGTCACCGCGAGGAGGATGTCAGCGACGCAATCCTCGGTGACGCCGAGCGAACGCAGGGAATCACCCAGCGCTCTGCGAACCATCGGAATGCCGATGGCCTCCCTCGGTAGAGCCAGCGAGAACTCCATGTTCACCGGTTTCCCTCCCGGGCGAGATGTCACCCAGTGAAGGCTTCCCTACAGAATCGGGGCTAACCGCAAAATAACCTTAATGTTATTTAGGGGTGGTCAAGCCGTGGGATTCCGTGGCACCCGAAGCGCGATTTAACCGGATTCGAGGAAATCTGATGTGTGATATGTGACGGCCTACGCGTCGACGGTAACCGTGTAGTCCTCGATCACCGTGTTGGCGAGCAGGGTTTCCGCCATCTTTCGGACGTCCGCAAGTGCGGCCTCGTCGGCGGGGCCGTCGAGCTCCACCTCGAACCGCTTGCCCTGTCGTACCGCGGAGACACCGGAGAAGCCGAGCCGCGGCAGGGCCCGCGCGATGGCCTGCCCCTGCGCGTCAAGAATCTCGGGCTTCAGCATGACGTCGACGATGACGCGCGCCACGGTGTTCCTCCTGGTTGTAGCGGAGACGGTCCGGCGCCTCAAGAGTAACGGGCCCACCCGGCACTTCGGCGCGGGGGCCAGACTCCTATCGTGCGAGGGTGAAGAACGAGCACGCGGGGAACGGGGGATCTCATGGACGTCGAGATGGGTCTTGCGCATAGGTATGTGACCTCTGCCACGATGTCCACAGACGCGGACGAACCACCACCAAACGGGTCGAATGCGTCGCTGATCGGCCGGACAGAGGTGGCGAACCCATCCCGACGGCCCCGAGCACACAGGAGCGGCACGTGACAGCCGACGCCTCTCGTGGTGCGGAAGCACCCCCAGAGTTTGTTCAGTTGCTGACCCCCGAAGGAGAGCGGGTCGAGCATCCCGACTACGACATCGATCTGACGCCGGAGGAGATCCGCGGTCTTTACCGGGACCTCGTCCTGGTCCGCCGGATCGACCTGGAGGCCGTGGCCCTGCAACGCCAGGGTGAGCTGGGAATCTGGGCCTCCCTGCTCGGACAGGAGGCCGCGCAGATCGGCTCGGGCAGGGCGCTGACCGAAGCGGACATGGCCTTCCCGACCTACAGGGAGCACGGCGTGGCCTGGTGCCGGGGGGTGGACCCGGTGAACCTGCTCGGCCTGTTCCGCGGGGTCAACCACGGCGGCTGGGACCCCGCCGAGCACAACTTCCACCTGTACACGATCGTGATCGGCAGCCAGAACCTGCACGCGGTCGGTTACGCCATGGGCATCCAGCGCGACAGCGCCGAGGCCGCCACGATCGTCTACTTCGGTGACGGCGCCACCTCCCAGGGCGATGTGAACGAGTCGTTCATCTGGGCCTCGGTGTTCAACGCGCCGGTGGTGTTCTTCTGCCAGAACAACCAGTGGGCCATCTCCGAGCCGCTGGAGAAGCAGTCCCGCATCCCGCTGTACCGCAGGGCGAGCGGATTCGGATTCCCGGGTGTCCGGGTCGACGGCAACGACGTCTTCGCCTGCCTCGCCGTGACCCGCAAGGCTCTGGCCGACGCCAGGTCCGGACAGGGCCCGATGTTCATCGAGGCCTTCACCTACCGGATGGGCGCCCACACGACCTCCGACGACCCGACCCGCTACCGGGTGGCCGCCGAGCTGGAGGCGTGGAAGCTCAAGGACCCGATCGAGCGGGTCCGGTCCTACATGTTCAAGAACCAGATCGCCGACCAGGAGTTCTTCGACGCGATCGACGCCGAGGCCGACGAGCTGGGACGCGACGTGCGCAAACGCTGCCTGGCACTGCCGGACCCCGAACCGCTGGCCATCTTCGACCATGTCTACGCGGAGCCGCACAGGTTGATGGACGAAGAGCGCGCCCAGTTCGCCGCCTACCTGGAGGGGTTCGAGGGATGAGCACCCTGACGCTGGCCAAGGCACTCAACGAGGGCATGCGCAAGGCCATGGAGGACGACCCCAAGGTCCTCGTCATGGGCGAGGACGTGGGCAAGCTCGGCGGAGTCTTCCGGGTGACCGACGGGCTGCAGAAGGACTTCGGCGAGCAGCGGGTCATCGACACCCCGCTGGCGGAGTCGGGCATCATCGGGACGGCCATCGGTCTCGCGCTGCGCGGATATCGCCCGGTCTGCGAGATCCAGTTCGACGGATTCGTCTTCCCCGCGGCCGACCAGATCATCACGCAGCTGGCCAAGATGCCGCTGCGGTCGCTGGGCAAGCTCAAGCTGCCCGTCGTGGTCCGGATCCCCTGCGGCGGCGGCATCGGCGCCGTCGAGCACCACAGCGAGTCGCCCGAGGCCTATTTCACGCACACCGCGGGCCTGCGCGTCGTGGCCTGCTCCAACCCCTCCGACGCCTACGAGATGATCCAGCAGGCGATCCGGTGTGACGACCCCGTCATCTTCTTCGAGCCCAAGCGGCGCTACTGGGAGAAGGCGGAGGTGGACGTCTCCGCCTCGGCCGACTCCGCGTGGCTGCCCCTCGACCAGGGCAAGGTGGTGCGACCGGGTGCCGACGTCACCCTGCTCGCCTACGGCCCGATGGTGAAGACCTGCCTGGAGGCGGCGAAGGCGGCCGAGGACGACGGCCGGTCCCTGGAGGTCGTGGATCTGCGCTCACTCAACCCGCTGGACGTCGGGCTGGTCGTAGAGTCGGTACGGAAGACCGGACGATGCGTCGTGGTGCACGAGGCTCCGGTTTTCAACGGCTTCGGGGCCGAGCTCGCCGCCCGGATCACCGAGGAGTGCTTCTACAACCTGGAGGCGCCGGTGCTGCGCGTGGGCGGGCCGTCCACGCCGTATCCGCCCTCCAGGCTGGAGGACCACTACCTGCCCGACCTCGACCGGGTCCTGCACGCCGTCGACCGCGTGTTCGCGTTCTGAGAAGGGGGTGACGATGAAGGAGTTCAAACTCCCCGACGTGGGCGAGGGCCTGACCGAGGCCGAGATCGTCCGCTGGCATGTGAAACCCGGAGATCTGGTCAAGGTCAACCAGATCATCGTGGAGATCGAGACCGCCAAGGCCGTCGTCGAGCTGCCCTGCCCGTTCGAGGGCGTGGTGGCCGCGCTGATGGCCGACGAGGGCGAGACGGTGGACGTCGGCAGGCCGATCATCTCCGTGGACGACGGCACGGACACGGGCCCCGGCCCCGTCTCCGGATCTGTTTCCGGCACCGACTCCGAACGCGGAGCGGCCCTGAACGACGACATGGTGCCGGCGCTTCCCAAGGAGGAGCGTCAGCCGGTCCTGGTGGGATACGGCGTCAAGATGGGCACGGCCAAGCGCCGGCCCCGCAAGCAGTCCCCCACCGGTTCCGTCGAGCCGGCCGCCCGCCCCTCCGCCGAGCCGGTCACCCGTCCGGCCGCCGAGCCGGTCACCCGTCCGGCCGCCGAACCGGCCGCCGGGTCACAGCCCGGACTCCCTGCACGGGGCGGTGAGCCGGTCTCCGCCGCCGTGGAGACGGTCGCGTCCCCGGGCCGGGTCGCGGTCCTGGCCAAGCCTCCGGTACGAAAGCTGGCCAAGGACCTCGGGGTCGACCTGACCACGGTCATCGGGACCGGCCCGCAGGGCTCGATCACGCGGGAGGACGTCCACTCGGTCCACTCGGCGCCGAACACCGCCCCCGCCCCGGTGGCGGCGCGGGCCGTTCAGACGGGCGAGGAGCGGATTCCGGTCAAGGGGGTGCGAAAGGCGACCGCGCAGGCCATGGTGGCCTCCGCGTTCACCGCGCCGCACGTCACCGAGTTCCTTCAGGTGGACGTGACCGCGACCATGGAGGCCGTCCAGCGGCTCCGGCAACTGCCCGACTTCGCCGAGGTCAAGGTCTCGCCGCTGCTGCTGGTGGCGAAGGCGGTGCTCGTCGCCGCACGCCGGTATCCGATGATCAACGCGACCTGGGACGAGGCCGGCCAGGAGATCGTGGTCAAGCACTACGTGAACCTCGGCATCGCCGCCGCGACTCCTCGTGGCCTGCTGGTCCCCAACGTCAAGGACGCTCACGCCCTGTCCCTCCCGGACCTGGCCAGAGCCCTGGGCGCCCTCGCGGAAACCGCCAGGGCCGGCCGTACCCAGCCCGCGGACATGGCCGGAGGCACGATCACGATCACCAATGTGGGCGTGTTCGGGGTGGACGCCGGTACTCCGATCCTCAACCCCGGAGAGTCGGCCATTCTGGCTTTCGGTCAGGTCAGGGACATGCCGTGGGTGGTGGACGGGCAGATCGTGCCGCGCAAGGTCTGCACGCTCGCCCTTTCCTTCGATCACCGGATCGTGGACGGCGAACTCGGCTCGCTCTTCCTTCGCGACGTCGGCGCCATGCTTCAGGATCCGCTCCGCATGCTCGCCTGGAGCTGACACACGAGACGGCCCCGCTCACCGGAGCCGACGCGTGAGACCACGAGCCCGTCCCCGCGGCAGGGGGCGGGCTCGCGGCGTCTTCGCCTCCGAGCCCTCGCGGGCGTCTTCGCCCCGGAGTTTTCAGGGACGTTTCCGCGTCGGTGTTCCGGCCGTGCGCGAAGGCCGCCGGGCACCGGACGACCGGGTTCGCCGGGACCGTGCGGCCCAGGCCGGCCGAGGTTCCCGGCGGACCTCGATATGCCGTTCTCCGGCGTTGTTTTATTTACTGACCCGGTGCCGATTTCCGCGGCGGAAACCAAGAAGTCCCTCCAGGGCGCTTGGGTGCGATCGGCGTGCCGTATGCGGGGGAAGCTCTTCCATCAATTGTGAAAATACCCCCTTGGGTCTCCCCTGAATCTTTCTTTAAGCTTCAACTTCTTAGGTAAAATATTTGAAAGAATGCCGCGATGTAGTTTTGGGAGAGTTTACCTAGGTCAACATCGAGGGCTTATTGGAATGGGCGGTTAAAACATTCTCGATGCGCGCTGTATTAGCCTATTTGTCAGGGTATAAGTGCTATTGTCATGGTTGGCAAGGGCACAAAAGATCAGTTCGAGGGGGGAACGCAATGACTTTCACCAAGGTCTTCCCGACCCGTGACCCGTGGGGCTGGGGCTGGCGTCGCCGCGGCGGCTGTGGATGCCGTCGCCGCCGCTGGGGCGGATGGTGGTAACCAGTTCCAAATGAGAGCCGACGGGTCAAACCGTCGGCTCTCACTTCTTGAGAGGCCCGTCGTCTCTTGAGGGGCCCGTCGTCTTCGGCAGGTCGCGTCAACGAGGAAGAACCGAGCGAGGGGGAACTAAAACCAATGGTTCAGCCACCTCCGGTCGCGCCGGCGGTTTCCGTCCGGAAGACCTTCCGGCAGTTCTGGCCCTACACCGGCGGCGTTCGCAGATTTTTCGTGGTCGGTGTTCTCTTCGCGCTCGTGGCGGCCGTCTGCGAGGTCGCCTCGATTGCGTTGTTCGGATTCATTACCGACGAGGTGCTCAGCCGTCAGTCACTGGAAGCGTTCTGGGTTCCCGCACTCGCCTGGCTGGGGCTCGCGGTCGTCGCCGGGCTCGCCTCCTTCGTCGGCGCCTACGCCACCGCCGTGGGAGGGGAGCGCTTTCTGCTGGGGTTGCGGGACAACGTGTTCGCCCACCTCCAGACGCTCACCCCCGACTTCTTCGACAACCGCCGTCTGGGCGACCTGATGGCCCGGCTCACCGACGACATCGAGGCCATCGAGGAACTGGTCGGATCCGGCCTCGTCCGGCTCTTCATGACGGTCGCCAGCGTGGTCTTCTTCGCCGGGGCGGCCTTCTACATCCGATGGGACCTGGCGCTGGTGACGTTCGTGATGGTCCCGGCGTTCCTGCTGGTCTCCAAGTTCTTCGCGGCGAAGTTCAGGAGCGCCGCCGCGCGCGAGCGGCTCAGCAACGGCACGATGAACAGCGTCATCGAGGAGAGCCTGGCCAACCAGACCCTGGTCCAGGCCTACAACCGTCAGAAGGCCGAGGCCGAAAGGCTGCACGACGAGGGCGGCACCTGGTTGCAGGCCAACGTGGCCCAGGCCCGGCTGTCCGCACTGTACGGGCCGGTCGCCCAGGTCCTCCAGACCATCTGCCTGCTCGTCATCCTCGGAGTCGGCGCATGGGAGATCGTGGAGGGCCGTCTCACCATCGGCGGGCTGCTCGCCTTCGCCGCCTACGTCGCCTATCTCTACCCGGCGGTCCAGAACCTCGGGCAGATCGCGCTCACCGTCTCCGAGGCGGCGGCGGGCTCCGACCGCGTCGTGGAGATCCTGCGGATCCGGCCCACCGTCACCGACCGCGACGCGGCGGCTCAGCCGGAGACGCGAGGTCGCGGCCGGGTCGAGTTCGCCGACGTCGGCTTCACCTACCCCAACAGATCCAGGCCCACCCTGCGGAACCTGTCCTTCCGCGCCGATCCGGGCGAGCTCATCGTGTGCACCGGACCGAGCGGGGCGGGCAAGTCCACCCTCGCCAAACTCCTCCTCCGGTTCTACGACCCCGACACCGGGCACATCCTTCTCGACGGAGTGGACATCCGCGACATGTCACGCAAGACACTCCGCGAGAACATCACCATCCTCCAGCAGGAGAGCCTGCTCTTCTCCGGGACGGTGCGCGACAACATCGCCTACGGCCGCCCGGAGGCCGACATGGACGACATCGTCCAAGCCGCGATCATGGCCGACGTGCACGACTTCATCGGCACGCTGCCCCAGCAGTACGACACACCTCTCGGGCAACGCGGCCGGCTCGTCTCCGGCGGGCAGCGACAGCGAATCGCCTTCGCCCGGGCGATCCTGCGCGACTCTCCGGTGCTCGTCCTCGACGAGCCGATGACCGGACTCGACTCACCCACCGCGGCACGAATCATGGAACCCCTCAAACGGCTCATGTCCGGCCGTACGACCATCCTCATCACGCACGACCTTCGCCTCATCCCCGAAACGGCACGCACGATCGTGCTCGGCCCCGCCCAGGACCCCGAGCCGATAAGGATCGAGCCCGTCAAGCCCCACGGCACGCCCTCACACCGCGTCTGAGGGCGACCCGAATCGGGCGGGCCTCCGAGGGACGACCCGGGGGCCGCCCGAAGGAGACGATCCGGGGAAGACCGGCCGGAGGGGCGGTCCGGGCGGGACGATCTGAGGCGGTCCCGCCGTCGAGGCTTCCCGTGATTGGCCGTACTCTGGCCGGGCATCCGACGAAGGGAAGATCATGTTCAGGCATGTCGTGCTGTTCACCTGGACCGAAGAGGCCACCGACGAGCAGAAGGCCAGGGTCGTGGCCGAACTCGGCAAACTGCCCGGGGCGATCCCGGAAATCCGCGCCTACACCCTCGGCGCGGACGCGGGTGTGAACCCCGGCAACCACGAGTTCGCGGTCGTCGCGGACTTCGACGACGTCGAGGACTTCCTGGCCTATCGCGACCACCCCTTGCACCAGGCCGTGATCATCGAGTACATCAAGCCGATCCTGGCGTCCCGGGCGGCCGTGCAGTTCGCCTTCCAGGCCTAGACCTCAGGCGGGTTGTTCTCGCGGTGGATCAGGCGGTCGTCCGACACCTGTCCGCGCTTGGGCGCCATCACGATGCTCAACACGACCCCGACGGCACCGACGATCATGAAAATCAGGCCGATGACGTCGATGTGCACGTTCTCGCCGAGAACATCGGGTTCGATGGCGAACCGGAGGATGGCGCCGAGCGTGAGAAAGAAGATGCTGACCCCGACACCCACTGGATCCTCCGGTTGAGAATTGACGACCAGGTAAAGGGAGCGTGCGAGATTGGTCATACCCTCTCGTGCGTGATCACACCACCGGGATTCGGGCCGGTGCTCCGATTTCCAGGCCGGAGGCCGGGGCCCGCGCGGGTGAACAAGACCTTGTCCGCGGCGGCCGGTCCCGAGGAGCCCAGGCAGACCGGGATCCCCAGGGCCTCGGTCACGGCCGCGGGCCAGTCGTCGACGCCGTCGGCATAGCGGGGCCGGGCCGTCCGCAGCCGATCGGTCAGCCTGGCCTGCCGGTCGAGGTCGCCCGCCGTACCCACCGGAAGCTCGCCGAGGTCGTAGGAGACGCACATCCGCGACACCGGCGCGTCCAGGTGGGTGAGCGCGAGCGCGTCGGCCCCGCCGGCGACCGCGAGGGCGTAGCGGTGGGCCACCGCGTCGAAGTGACCCACGCGGAAAGGGCCCTGCCAGGGGCCGGTCCCGTTGTGGGCCTCGGTCACCTCGATCGCGGGGTCCTCGGTGACCAGCGGACCGGGCCCGTGCCGGGGGGTGTGGGTGCGCAGCACGCCGAGCCGTACGGCCCCCGCCCCGTCGAGCAGGGTCAGCGCGTTGGCGAAGGTCGTCGTGCTCCAGGTGGTGTAGGGGTGGAAGCCGTGCCACTCGTCGAGCAGCACGCCCTGCGCCCCCTCGAAGACCACCGGCCGCCTGCGCAGCAGCGCGGTCGTGAACGAGGAGTCCACGAGGATCACCCGTTCGGCGAACGCCCGGTAGGCCGCGACGCAGTCATCCACGGGCGGCCCCGTCACTTCCAGCGTCTCGCGGAGCGCGTGCAGCTTGCGGGCGAGCCGGGCGGGACTCTCGCAGTCACCGGCCGTCGGCGCGAGCTCGGGATGGGCCAGGGCGTAGGCCATGGTCTCGCCGACGCCCATCCCGCACGACCCGTGCCGGTCCGCGGCCCGCGCCAGCTCCCGGGCCCGCCCCGCCGCCACGTGGTACGGCGTGGCGAGCAACGCGTCCCTGTCCACGGTGAGCAGCCCGAACGGGTCCGGAACGCCCAGTTCGCACAGGTGGGCGGCCTCCGCGGTCAGCGCCAGCGGGTCCACGACCATGAACCGGGATAAATGAGTCGGAACGCCCCTGAGCGTTCCCGATCCGAACTGGGCGAACGTGTGATGCCGCCCGTCGGGCAGGACGACGTTGTGCGCCGCCTGCCCGCCCCCGTTGAACCTGACGACCGCCTGGACGGGCTCCCGGGCGCAGAGCCAGTCCACGACGGTTCCCTTGCCCGCGTCGCCGTACCCGAGGTCGACCACGATCACGTGCTCACGCATGACGCCTTCGCCTTCGCTGGAACCCGCGGCTTTCGGGCCGGGGAGGACGTCAAAGCCTGATCACGCCGCTCTTGCCGCCGAGGCCCAGGTCGTCGGCCACCACGAGGGTGCCCCGATCGAGCTTGGCGAGGGCCCTGCCCACCGCGGCCCCGGCGGACGAGCCGAGCTCGTCGAGATCGTCCAGCCCCTCCCGCAGGCCGATGGCATCCTCGCCGAGGCCGACGGTGAGCGCGATGATCTCGCAGACCGCGTCCAGGTCGTCCAGCTCCAGCACGTTCTGGCCGAGCAACGCGCGCCAGGCGGACAGCATCTGATCGTCGCCCGCGTAGCTCGCCCCGGCCGGGAGGATGTAGTAGACGTCGTACATCCTGGTCAGCTCGGCGATGATCTCCTTGGTCGGGATGTCCTGCCGGAGCCTGTCGCCGACGACCTTGCCGACCTCGCGGCGCTTGACCTTCGGGTACGGCATCTCGTCGCCGATGATGAAAAGGTAGCCCCGGCGCCCCCGCTTCTCGAAGCAGTCGATCGCGGTGTGCTTGGCCATGAAATACATGGCCAGCTCGTACGACTCGGTCCTCTGGCCGCCGCCCCCGCCCTCAAGCAGGATCTTCCCGAGGTGCTCGTCCATCCGGTTGTCGGATTCGAACTGGCCGACCTGCAGCGGGGCCCGGTCGCAGGTGGCGTCGCCGATCGCGCCGAAAAGGATCTGCGGGTCGGTGGCGTAGCCCTTGCGGAGCAACAGGCCGAGCAGGTCGGGCAGCTTGGTCTGGAGCGTGCGGGGCACTCCGCCCATGGAGCCGGTCACGTCGAAGAGGACGGCGACGGCCAGCGTGTTGGGGTGCTCGGCGGAGTCGCGGCTCTCGCGGATCGTCACGCCGAGCGGATCGAGATCGGGGTGAACGGTGCGGGCGCCGCCGTCGCTGTAGGCGAAGGCGCTGGTGCCCTTGGCCGCGCGGTAGCTCGCGGCGGCGGAGTAGACGTCGGTGGACCAGATTCCGCTTCCCATGAGGGATGTCTCCTGTGATCAGAGGTGAAGGGGCCGGTGCTTCCTGGGGCCGTACAGGTCGTCGAGCAGCTCGTCGAGCTCGCCGAGCAGCCGCCAGGCGTCGCCCGGCGGGCTCACCAGGCTTCCCCGGACGAAGTGGCGGACAGGGGTGGGGACGTGATCGCCCATGAGGGCGGCCACACAGCGGGTGGCGAGGTGGATGTCGGTGGCCTGGGTGGCGGGCTTCTTGGAGAGGACCTCGGCCGGATAGTCGTTGCGATGCCTGGCCACGAGGGCGGTGAGCGGGCTGCCTATGGGGACCGACTGGCCCCAGTCGACGAGCACCAGGCCGTGATCGACCGGGTGGACCAGCACGTGGTGCCCGAACACCGCGCCGTGCACGACCCCGGCCCTGTGGGCCAGCCCGATCGCCACGAGCAGCCGCCGCCAGATCCACGCCACGTCCTTCGGGTCGAGCACCGGCCGCCGGCGTGCGATCTCGGCGAGGCTCACGAACCCGTCCGGCACCCGGCTGATCACGTTCGCCTGCCGTTCGACCCCGTTCGAACGGTGCCGGAACGACTCCACCAGCCGGGGCACGTACGGCAGGAACAGCGGGTCGCCGTCCCGCTCGATCGTTTTGAGCGCGTCGGCCTCGCGTCGCATGAGGTCGTTGTCCGCGTGGCTGTGCGGAAGCTTGAGCAACGTGTCGTCGCCGCTGTCGTACAGCACGGCCGACGCGCCCCGCCGGAAGACGGCTCCGATCCGGTAGGTCCCCCGCCTGGTGGTGATCACCGTCTCGCCGCCCCGGGCGGTTCCCTTCTCGCCGTCCTGGCCCCGGACGTGTGCCGCCCACAGCTCGGCCAGCTTGGCGAAGGCCGCGGCGGCGTCCGGTCCCGGCGCGAGGTCGGGATGGAGCAGCCGGGCCAGCCGCCGGTATCTCCGGATCGGAGAGTCACCGCCGAACAGGTCGTCCGGCGTGCGTGCGGTGGCCACCAGGGTGATCGCCTCGGCGGTCGTGGTCATCTGACCTCCTCCTCTCGCGCGGGCCGTAGCAGTGCGGGGTGAAGAAGCCGGGCGTCACCGGCCCGGTAGAGCTTGGCGCGGGGCCCGCCCCTGGCGCCGCCGCTCTCGGTGGTCTCTCCGGTGCTCTCCACGAACCCGGGCACCGAGAGGATCTTGCGGTGGAAGTTGCCCGCGTGCAGCGGCACGCCCCAGACCGTCTCGTAGACGGCCCGCAGCTCGGAGATCGTGAACCTCTCGCCCGCGAACGCGGTGGCCAGCGGCGTGTACTCCAGCTTGTCGCGTGCGCGCTCCAGGCCGTTCCCGAGGATGCGCTCGTGGTCGAACGCGAGCTCCGGCAGCCGGTCGGCCCGATGCCAGGCGGCGTCCGCCGCGTCCGAGCCCGCCCGGGGATCGGGCAGGCCGGGTGCGAAGGCCAGGTAGGAGATCGACACGACCCGCATGCGCGGATCCCGTTCGGGGGCCCCGTAGCTGGCGAGCTGCTCGATGTGCACTCGCTCGGCGAGCCCCGTCTCCTCGGCCAGCTCCCGCGCCGCGGCCTCCGGCAGATCCTCCCCGGGCCGGATGAATCCGCCCGGCAACGCCCACCGCCCCGCGTAGGGCTGCTCGCCCCGCTGGACCAGCAGCACGTGCAGCTCACCTCCGCGAATGGTCAGCGCCACCACGTCGACCGTCACCGCGACCGCCGGATAGGCGCGCGGGTCGTAGCCGGCCAGGAACTCGGATTCATTCATCACATGTCCTTCTCATATTGAGACAATCTCAGTATGAGAATAACAGGAGGCAGATGTCAATGCCCCGATCCGGTCCGGCAGGGATCTTCAGGTGTGCGGGGCCGTCCGGACGGGGTGTCAAGGACCGGCTCGGGCGGGTGAGGCTGCTCCGGCGAGGATCGAGCGGTGTGTGAAGGGGCAGGTCAGGTGGGCCTACAGGCCCGTATAGGACCATCCCGTCCAGGATTCCACCGCGATGAGGATCACCGGCCCCTGGGGAGGCCGGGCGCGGTACTGCGCGTAGCGCTCGGCCAGGCGGGCGAGGGCTCGCCGCCGGGCCTCACCGTCTTCGACGATCCGGGCTCTCCCGTCGACGCGGACCCACCACAATTGTGACCAGTCGTCGTCGTAGTGATCCACCAGGAGGCACACCCGGTCATTGGCCGCGATGTTGCGCAGGCGACGGAGGTTCGGCGTGCGCTTCGGCTTGTGATCGATCGCGAAGGCGACCGTGTCGCCGTCCAGGTCGAAGGTGACGGGCACCAGATGGGGCGTGCCGAGTTCGTCGGCCGTGGCGAGCCGGGCGACCCGAGCCGCCCCGAACCTCGCACGCGCCTCGGCCTCGTCCATCAGCCCATTGAACCAAGAGGCTCCCGGGCGAGGTGCGCCCGATCGGTGGTTTGCCTCCTGCTTGTAATACGAACGTATTACGTCAGGGAATGGGTGGAGGCGGCACTCGCCGGACAGGACGCCGTGGTTCCCATCAGTGTGATCATGGCTGCGGTCACGGAGTACCAGCACCGGCGGGCGTCGTGACCGTTCCAGGATGAGTGCCGTCCGAAGGCGACGCGCACAGCCGTGCAGAGAAAGACCGGAAACGGGTGAGGGGCGGTTCTGCGAACAGAACCGCCCCTCACCCGTCAGCCTGCCGCGGGAGCGGGTGGCCGGGCGGGAAAATCAGAAGGCCTCTTCGGGCAGTTCCATCAGGTCCTGGTCGGTGGCGTCCAGCGTGCGGCGTTCGGCGGCGATGCGAGGCAGGACGGTCTGGGCGAAGAACGAGGCCGCGGCGACCTTGCCGGTGTAGAAGGCCTTGTCGCCCCGGCCGGTGCCCGAGTCCGGCACGCTCTGGCCCGTGCCCGAGTCCGGCACGCTCTGGCCCGTGCCCGAGTCCGGCACGACGGAGGCGGAGCCCAGGGCGGCCAGGGCCACCTCGGCCTGGCGCAGCAGCAGCCAGCCGATCACCACGTCGCCGAGGGCGAGCAGGAACCTGGTGGTGTTGAGGCCGACCTTGTAGACCTCCTTCGGGGCCTCCAGCGAGCTGATCGCCCAGCCCGCCATGGTGTCGGCCATGGCCTTGACCTCGTCGGCGGCCTCGGCGAGGAGCTTGCGCTCCTCCTTCAGGCGGCCGTTGCCCGCGTCGGAGGCGGCGAAGGACTTGACGTCGCCGTACAGCGAGCCGAGGGCGGCGCCCTGGTTGCGCAGGATCTTGCGGAAGAACAGGTCCAGGCCCTGGATCGCGGTGGTGCCCTCGTAGAGAGAGTCGATCTTGGCGTCTCTGATGTACTGCTCGATCGGGTATTCCTGGAGGTAACCCGAGCCGCCCAGGGTCTGCAGCGAGCGGGCCAGCAGCTCGTAGGAGCGCTCGGAGCCGACACCCTTGACCAGGGGGAGCAGCAGGTCGTTCATCGCCTCGGCGTGCTCGTCCCTGCGGCCCTCGTGCTCGGCGATCAGCACGTCGTCCTGGTAGGTGGCGGTGAGCAGGACCAGTGCCCGCATGCCCTCGACGTACGACTTCTGGAGCATCAGCTCACGACGGACGTCCGGGTGGTGGGTGATGGTCACCCGGGGGGCCGACTTGTCGGTCATCTGGGTGAGGTCGGCGCCCTGCACCCGCTCCTTGGCATAGGAGAGCGCGTTCAGATAGCCGGTGGAGAGCGTGGCGATCGCCTTGGTGCCCACCATCATCCGGGCGTGCTCGATGATCATGAACATCTGCTTGATGCCCTCGTGGACGTCGCCGATCAGCGTGCCCACGGCGGGGTGCTTGTCGCCGAAGGTGAGCTCGCAGGTCGTGGAGACCTTCAGGCCCATCTTCTTCTCGACGTTGGTGACGTAGACGCCGTTGCGGTCGCCGAGCTCGCCGGTCTCCAGGTCCACGTGGTACTTCGAGACCAGGAACATCGACAGGCCCTTGGTGCCGACGCCGTGCCCCTCGGGGCGGGCCAGCACCAGGTGGAAGATGTTGTCGCTCAGGTCGTGCTCGGCGCTGGTGATGAAGCGCTTGACGCCCTCGATGTGCCAGGTGCCGTCGTCCTGCCGTACGGCCTTCGCGCGACCCGCGCCCACGTCCGAGCCGGCGTCCGGCTCGGTGAGCACCATGGTGGCGCCCCACTGCTTCTCGATGGCCAGCTCGGCGTAACGCCTCTGGTCCTCGGTGCCGATCGTGTGCATCACGTGGGCGAAGGCCGGTCCGCTGGAGTACATCCAGATGGCCGGGTTCGAGCCGAGGATCATCTCCGCGAGAGCCCAGTTCACGCTGCTGGGCAGGCCGGGGCCGCCCATCTCGACGGGGAGGCCGATGTTGGTCCAGCCGGCGTCGCGGTAGGCGGCGAAGGACTTCTTGAAGCCCTCCGGCATCGTCACCGAGCTCGTGGCGGGGTCGAACACCGGCGGCTTGCGGTCGCCCTCCTCGAAGGAGTCGGCGAGCACGCCCGTGGACAGGCGGTCGACCTCTTCGAGGAGGCTCCGCACCACGTCCTCGTCCAGGTCGGGATAGCGGCCGGTGCCCAGGATCTCCCGGCGTCCAAGCAACTCGAAGAGATTGAACTCCAGGTCACGGACGTTGCTCTTGTAGTGGCCCATGGGGTCTGCTCCTTGAAACCGGGGGAACCGGGACTCTTTCCGTACTCACCAGTAACCTTACCCGCAATGCTACCCGCCAGTAACCCGTAGAAAACTGTTCAAGTGGGATGTTCGCCACACAATCCGAGGGGGCCCGACTGCCTGGACAGGAGTCACGGAGTGGCTACTCGGGGTGGCCGTGACCTGCGGTGAAGAGGGAAGGTCGTACCGGCGATCCCGGGTTCTCCGACGGCCTGTTCGCGGCCTCCGCCGGGGGGCGTCGCACTAGGCTCGCCACATGGACGAACAGTGGCGGGCCGACCTCGCGGGATGGGGGATTCCCGAGGAGATCGCGGCGACGGCTCCGGCCGACCCGTGGGGCCATTCGCCGGCGCGCTTCGCCGAACGGACCGATCGCGCCCTCGCCGACCCCGAGGGTCCGACCCTGGCGCGGGTCGCCGAGGCGCTTCCGCCGGGCGGAAGCGTGCTGGACGTGGGCGCGGGCACCGGGGCGGCCTCGCTGCCGCTGGCCACGAGCATGGGAGAGCTGATCGCGGTGGACCCCTCCGCCGCGATGCTGGCCGAGCTGACGTCCCGGGCCGACGAACTGGGCGTCCCCACCCGGATCATCACCGGCCGCTGGCCCGACGTCGCGGCCGAGACTCCGGCGGCGGACGTCGCGGTCTCCGCGCATGTCGTCTACAACGTGCCCGACCTATCCGATTTCCTCGCCGAACTGTCCGCCCACGCCCGCCGCCGGGTCGTCCTGGAGCTCACCGAGCGGCATCCGATGAGCTGGCTCACCCCCCTCTGGCAGCACTTTCACGGCATCACCCGCCCCACGCGTCCCACGGTCCACGATGTGATCGCCGCGGCGGAGGCGCTCGGACATGAGGTCCGCCACGAGCGACGCCTGGCGCCGCTGACCCGCTTCGCCCATCTGGAGGAGCTGGCCGAGAGCGCCTGCCGGAGGCTCTGCCTCGGCCAGGACCGGGCCGAGGAGGTGATCGCGGCGGTGATCGAGCTGGATCTGTGGCCGCTGCCCCGCGACCAGTGGTTCACGCTCTGGTGGGAATCAATGTGAGACGCGCTTCGTTCTGACAACAGAGCACCCATCAGGGATGGCTCCCGGACGAGACGCGCCGTACCCGGTCTGAAAAGACGACGCTCCTTATAGGTCCCTAGAAGGAGTCGTCATGGCCTGGGTCATCATCGTCATCGCCGGTCTGTTCGAGGTCGCGATGGCGTACTCGCTCAAGATGAGCAACGGGTTCTCCGTGCTGCTGCCGAGCGCCGGATTCCTGGTCTTCGCCTTCCTGAGCTTCGCCCTGCTCGCGATGGGCCTCGGAAGCCTGGAGATCGGTACGGCCTACGCCGTCTGGACCGGCATCGGCGCCGTCGGCACCGCCACGCTCGGAATGCTCGTCCTGGGCGACGACGTGTCGTTCCTCAAGATCGCCTCGATCCTGCTCATCGTCGCGGGCATCGTCGGGCTCAACCTCGCCGGCGGCGGGCACTGACGCGAAGCGCCGGGGTAGAGGGTTCGGACGGCCGGTGGGGCGCGGGGCCCCTACCGGAAGGATGCTCTGGGAAGCGTGCTGCGGGCGGTGAGCATCGGCGCGTCCGCGTGTGCCCCGGCGCCGTTCAGCGGCCGGGAGGCAGGGAGGACCGGCCTCGTCCCCTGAAGGCCAGAGCCGTGACCGCCGTGATCAGGTAGACCACGACCCCGCCCTGGAGCGCGTCCAGCGCCGCGCCGAACACGCCCTCGCCGTCGAGGATGAGCTGTACCGGATACATGAGTGCCGCGGCGCCGAGCGCGGGGTAGAGGGAGAACCTCCAGGGGCGGCGCCCGGCCCAGAGCCGGGCCTGCCGGGTCACCCGGTCCCCGGCGTCGGGCTTGCTGACCGAACCGATGGCTGCGATGAGCGCGAACAGGCCGATGCCGACCGTCATCGCCCAGGTCAGATCGGCGCTTCCCGTGAGCGCGCCCAAGCCGAAACTGGTGACCGCGACCGCGCCGCCGGTCACCGCGGCCGCCTTCCAGGGAGCTCCGCGCAGGGCCGCTCCGGCGAGGGACATCTCGTCATGTCGAGTCAGTTCGTCTTTCATGCCACCAGGTTGCCCTCTCCGGCCCCCCGCGCACATCGGGGAGCAACCCTGGTTGTTCCCAGGGTTGCCGCATCGGGGACCGGCACGGAACCGGCGACCCGCGGTCGTGACGACCTCGCCGAATCGGCAAGCGGTTCGGAGCCCCGGTCGCCGCGCTCGCGTCTCGGGATCCTCTTCGGTCGTGGCCGGTCCGCCGGGTCAAGGGCCCGTTTCCCGCTGGATAGGTTGGTCGGCATGTCAGTGGATTTCCGTATCGCCCGTGCCGAAGACGTCCCGCTCATCGTGGCCATGCTCGCCGACGACGCCATCGCCGCCGCCCGCCAGGGGGCCTTCGGCGACGAGCACCGGGCCGCCTTCGAGATCATCGACGCCGACCCCAACAACGAGCTGATCGTCGCGGAGCTGGACGGCGAGGTCGTGGGCACCATGCAGCTCACCTACATCCCCGGTATCTCCCGCCGCGGCGCGCTCCGGATGCAGATCGAGGCGGCTTCACCGCGTCCCACGAGGGATACAAGCTCGCGCTGAGCTGATCGTCACGCCCGGCTGCCGCGGGCGGGAGAACACGCCGGTCGGCTCCTGACCGGTGGATCAGGAGCCGGAGGCGCTCAGCACCGTCAGGTCCCTCATCAAGAAGGACAAGGACTGATCTCGACCAGGTTGTCGTGGTAGACGGCGCCCCGGCCCATGTCGGCGTCGCGTTCGTCCACGACCGCGTTCGCCGTCGAGCCTCCCGGGCTCAGCTTGCGCCAGTGTCCCTTGGTGGAGGCCACCACGCCGGGCTGCACCTTCTCGCTGACCTCCACCACGGCCTCGAACCCGCCGTTGTCGTTGAACACCCGGGCCCGCTGCCCGTCGCTCAGATCCCGTCGCGAGGCGTCCTCGGGATTGATCAGGACCCGGGGCCCCTTCGAGCGCCGCAGCAGCTCGGGGTTGTTGCCGAAGGTGGTGTTGAGGAACATGTGAGAGGCCGGGGTGATCAGCGCCAGCGGATAGGCCCCGCGCTCGGCCGAGGCCGTGTGCGAGGGGACGTAGGCGGGGTCCGAACCGAACTCCATCCTCCCCGAGGGCGTCGGGAAGCCGTCGGTGAAGGGCACGAACGGCTGCGGAACGTTGAGCCGGACCCACCCCTCCTTGCGCAGCCGGTCCACCGTGATGCCCGTCAGCGACGGGTGGCCGGAGGAGAGGAGCTGCTCGGCCAGCTCCAGGTCGGAGTCGTACAGGGACGGTTCGGTGAGACCCATGTGCCGGGCCAGGCGGCGGAACGTCTCCGCGGTGGACAGGCACTCGCCCGGCGGTTCGACGGCGGGCTCGTTCCACATCAGATACATGTGCCCGTAGCCCGCGTGCAGGTCGGTGTGCTCGATCTGCATGGTCGCGGGCAGCACGATGTCGGCGTAGTCCACGGTGTCGGTCGGGAACTGCTCCATCACGACCGTGAACAGGTCCTCGCGCAGCAGCTTCTCGCGGATGCGGTTCTGGTCGGAGGTGGAGCCCATCGGGTTGGCCGCGTACACCCACAGGCATTTCACCGACTCGTCCAGCCCCTCGGCCAGCCGGGTCATGGGAAGCGTGCGGACCGGTTCGGCCAGCAGGTCGTCGCGGGTGTCGATGTTCAGGTGGATGTGCCCGCTGGTGGAGTAGGCGATCCCGCCGCCGGGGTGGCGCCAGTCGCCGGTCACCCCGGGGATGGCGGCGATCGTGCGCATCGCGGTTCCGCCGCCCGCGTGCCGCTGGATGCCCATCGTGGTCCGGATGCCGGTGGGCCGGGTGTGCGCCAGCCGTACGCCCAGGGCTCGGATGTCCGCCTCGGGCAGCCCGGTGATCTCCGCCACGCGCTCCGGGGGATACCGCAGGATCTCCGCCCGGAGGTTCTCCCAGCCGTTCGTGTGGTTGTCCAGGTAGTCCCGGTCCTCCATCCCCTCGGAGAGGACGACGTTCATCAGCCCGAGCGCGAGGGCGGCGTCGGTGCCGGGCCGGATCGGCAGGTGCTCGTCGGCCTGCTCGGCGGTCCGGGTGCGGATCGGGTCGATCGCCACCACGTGCGCCCCGTCCGCGCGGGCGTCCTGGATGAACTTCCAGAGATGGTGGCCGCTGGTCAGCGTGTTCGTGCCCCAGAGCAGGATCAGCTTCGACAGGGCGAACGTCTCCGGGTCCATGCCGCCGGAAGTGCCGTAGGTCCGCGACAGTCCGGTGTTGCCCGCCGCCGCGCAGATGTTCAGGTGGTGCCTGGACGCCCCGAGAACGTTCCAGAACCGCCGGCCGGCCACGCCCTCGGATCCCTGGATGTAGCCGAGCGTCCCGGTGCCCATGTACGGCCAGATGGCCTCGCCGCCGTGCTCGTCGACGATCCCGCGCAGCCGTACGGAGATCTCCTCCAGGGCCTCGTCCCAGCTGATCCGCTCGAACCGGCCGGATCCCTTGGGCCCGATCCGCCGCATCGGATGGAGGATGCGGTCGGGCGCCTGCGTGTGTTCGAGGTAGCGGTTGACCTTCACGCAGAGCGCGCCCCGGGTGTAGGGGTGGTCGGGGTTGCCGCGCATCTTGACGGCCTTGCCGTCCTGAACGGTCACTACCCAGGAACAGGTGTCCGGGCAGTCCAGCGGACACGCCCCCAGTACTCGCAAATCGCCCAATGACATGCCCTCGACTGTAGCCGCGTGGGAAAAGGCGAAGGGAGAGGGTACGGCCTTCGTTCCCTCTCCCTCCCACACGGGCGCCCGACGGCGCCCGTCACGCCTCGCGGGCGCTACCGGGGAACGTCGGTGTGGTCGTTGTCGGGCCCGTGCTTGACCGCTGCGCCTCCCCGTTTGGAGACGACGGGGGCGGAGGTGACGGTGGTGTTTCCGCCGGGCAGGTGGGCGCTCCGGCCGTAGGCGAGCGCCGCCGCCGTGATCGCGGAGGCGTTCGCCTCCAGGGCTCTGTCGTTGAGGTTGGCGATGGTGTCGCACGCCTTGTGGTAGCACTCGTCGTAGGCGACGCCGGCCCGGCCGCCGAACGCGGCCGCCTCCGAGGGGGTCTTGATCCCCTCGGCGCCGGTGAACAGGCCCCCCGAGGGGATGCCCACGCCGATGAACGGGCCGTAGTCGGAGCGGCCGGTGAAGTCGGTGCCGAGGTACGGCAGGTCGGACCTCGCGAAGTGGTCCTCGAAGAACTTCTCGATCTTGTCCGAGCCCGGGGGGCCGGCCGAGGCGCCGACCGCGTCGGAGTTGTCGCCGTCGTAGATCCCGAGGAAGTGGTTCGGTGAGGCGATCATGTCGAAGTTCAGATACATCTTGATCTTGTCCTGCTCCGTGGGGGTGAGGGCGCCCACGTAGTGCTTGGAGCCGAGCAGGCCGAGTTCCTCCGCTCCCCAGAAGGCGAAGCGGAGCCTGTTCGTGGTCTGGGTGCCGCTCGTGGTCAGCGCCGTCTCCAGGACGCCCGCGGTGCCGGAGCCGTTGTCGTTGATGCCGGGACCGTCCACGACGCTGTCCAGGTGGGCGCCGATCATGACGACCTTGTTCGGGTCGCCCCACCGGCTCTCGGCCAGGACGTTGCGTGTCTTACGGTGCGGATCGCCCTCGGTGTTCGTGGTGAGCGTCACGGTCGTCCCGGCGGCGGACAGTTCCTCGCCGACGCCGAAGGTGGTGCCGACGACCGGGATGCGCGTGGTGGGAGCGCCGAGCGTGCCGCTCAGCAGGCCCACGCGGTCGTCGGGAATCCGGTCCGGCTGGCCCTCGTTGAAGAAGATCACGCCGGAGGCGCCGGCCGCCTGTGCGAGTTCGGCCTTGATCTGGAAGGAACAGGCGCCGCGCTGGATCAGGGCGATGTTCCCTCTGGTGAACCCCGCGAAGTCGCTCTCCTCGCAGCCGGAGGTGGAGCTCGACCTGGGGGTCGGCGGCAGGACCAGGTCCACCCCCTCCACGGGAGCCGTGACGTTCCCCGAGCCGGAGTAGGTCATGGTCCTGAAATCGACCTTGCGCGTGTAGGTCTTGGCCTCGGGCGACACCCGGTTGAACACGGGTTCCGTGATGTCGCGGAAGTACGGGAACTCGAAGTTCTGCTCGGTGACCTGGTACCCGGCGGAACGAAGCTTCTCGGCGACGTAGGCGGCGGAGGCGTCGTAGCCGGGGGTGCCCGAGGCGCGGGTGCCGCCGTTGGCGTCGGCGATCTTCTGGAGCTGCTCCATGTGCCGTTTGGTCGCCGTCGTGCCGGCCGGCGGGGGGGACGCGGTGAGGTCGGATGTTCTGGGCGCCGGGACGGACGTTCCGCGATCCGCTTCCGCACCGGAGGGGAAGGGAAGGGCGACGGGCAGGACCACGGCCGCAACCGCGGTGATCGCGGCCAGCAGCTCTCTACGGGCGCGCATACGGAACTCCTCTGGCGAGAATGGAGCGGAGGATCTCCCGCTCTCACGATGAGACGCGACGCGGCGAGAACGGTCGCGGTCGTTGGACGAAACCCTGTGGGCGGCGTAGGCGGTGACGAACGGGCGACAGCGCATGATGATCAGCTTTTCAGGCCGTCACCTTCTCGATCCAGCATCGCCGCAGCTCGGAGGGTCAATTCTCGATCTCGGACCAGTACGCTGTGTACGCCTGATCGCCCTGGCCGAGGCCGGTACCCGCGGCGAATCAGGCGTCCGGGATCTCCTCCTGCGGAGGCTCCGAGGGCACGACCGGGCGCCGTTCCCGCGCCTCCCTTTTTGTACGCGGCCGTTACCCGGGGGCGCCGGTGCGCTCCGGGTCAGGGCCGAGATCGCCGCCACCGCCGTCGGGCCTGACGGGCGGGAGACTTCCCATGCTCAGCGTTAGACGCGCCACGACGGGAACGGCCGCTGCTCACCGTGAGACGCGCCGCGGCGGGAACGACCGTGATCGTTGAACGAAACCCTGCGGGCGACGGCGAACGGACGGCGGCGCATAATGATCAGTTTTTCGGGCAGTTACCTCCTTGATCCAGTATCACCGCAGTTCGGAGGGTCAATTCTCGATCTCGGACAGGTACGCTATGTTCGCCTGATCGTTCTCATCGAGACTGGCACTCGCGGCGAACCAGGCGTCCAGGATCTCTTCCAATAGGGGCGCCGAGATCAACCGGAGGCTGATCGCCAGCACGTTGGCGTCGTTCCATTGCCGGGCACCCGCGGCGGTGGCCGCGTCCGGGCACAGCGCCGCCCGGATTCCCGCGATCTTGTTCGCCGCGATCGATGCCCCGGTCCCGGTCCAGCAGCACACGATCGCCTGGTCGGCGGCACCGGAGACGACGTCTTCGGCGGCACGGGAACAGCACCACGCCCAGTCGGCCCGTTCATCGGTCAGGGCACCGTGCGCTATCACCGTGTGACCTCTTTTTTCGATTTCAAAGATCAAGTTGGAAGCCACGCCGTCGAGGCTGTCGGAGGCGACCGAGATACGCATAATTCAATTGTGAACGTGAGAGAAGAAGATCAGTGACGCACTTGTAATGAAGGCCGGTGACGCACTTGCAATGCGGACCGGGCAGAATCGCTGGCGGTGACGGAAATCAAGCAATGGGATGAGGCGACGCCCATCGACGGCACGCGGCGGTCGACGGGCGATGATTCCGCCGTGCTCGTCGTCGAACCGTTGCTCCCGCAGCGAATCCGCCGCCCCTCCGACCTGTTGCGGTTCCTGGCCACGGTGCTGGTGCTGGTGGCCGTGGTGCTGCTCGCGCTCGTCGCGAAGAAGACCCTCAACGGCCTCGAAGGCGACGTCACGGACGGCACGAACCGGGCGCCGTTCCTCCTCAGCGGCCTGGTCGGCGTGCTGAGCGGGGCGGCCATGCTGGGCGTCCCCGCCGCCTTCGCGATCGAGAGGGTGCTCCACCGCGACGGCCTCCGGGTGGCCGAGGGGCTTTTCGCGGCCATCGCCGGGATGGTGCTCTCCTTCGCCCTCGGCGAGTGGATCCTCCACGCGGGCCCGGAGGATCTGCGGCTCCTGCTGACCGGCGGCCGGGGCGAGGTCGAACCGATCAACACCCTGCTCACCCCGGTCATCGCCTACGTCACCGCGGTACGAATATCCCGCCGTCCCACCTGGCGGGCGGCGCTGTGGAGCGCCGTCGCCCTCAACGCGATCGCCCTGTTCGCCGCGACGGCCGCCACCATCCTCGGCATCGTCGTCTCCATCCTGCTCGGCCTGGCCATCGGCTACGCGATCCTGTACGGCGTCGGCAGCCCCAACACCCGGCCTCCGGGCAGCGCGATCGTCGCGGCGATCCGCAAACTGGGCTTCACCCCGGTCAAGGCCCGCAGGCTGGACGACGATCACCAGAGCAGCCGCCGGTACGCCGTCGGCCTCAAGGACGGCAGCCGTCTCGACGTCACCGTGCTCGACCGCGACCGCCAGGTCGCCGGACTGCTCTACCGGCTCTGGCGGCGCATCCGGCTCAACACCGAGACCCGCCGCAGGGCCATCCGCTCGCTCCGCGCCGAGCTGGAGCGCGAAGCCCTCATGGCCTACGCCGCGCAGGCCGCCGGGGCCAGCACTCCCCGGCTCGTCGGCACCAGCGAGATCGGCACCGAGGCCGCGCTGCTCGCGTACGAGCACACCGCCACCCGCGCGCTCGAGGAGATCCCCGACGACGAGATCGACGACAACCTGCTCGCCCAGATCTGGGAGCAGGTCCTGCTCCTGCAGGTCCAGAGGCTCGCCCACCGGCGGCTGACCGGCGACAGCATCCACGTCGACAACGAGGGCCGGGTCGTCCTCATGGACGCCCGCAGCGGAGAGATCGCCGCCGGCGACCTGCTGCTCCGCCTCGACATCGCCCAGCTGCTCACCTATCTCAGCCTGCGCGTCGGCGCCGAGCGCGCGGTCGCCGCGGCCGCGCGCGTGGCCGGCCCGGGTGCGCTGGCGGGCGCGCTCCCGCTGCTCCAGCGGATCGCGCTCACCCGCGAGACCAGGGCCGCGCTGAACAAGAACAAGGAACTGCTCACCGCGATCCGCGAACGGATCGTCGAGCTCGAACCCAAGGCCGAGGTCGACGGCGAAGAGGCGGTCCGCCTGGAGCGCTTCCGCCCCCGGACCCTGATCACCATCATCGGCACCGCCTTCGCCGCGTACTTCCTGGTCTACTACCTGACCCAGATCAACCTGAACATGATCACGTCGGCCAAGTGGGGCTGGACCGGCGTGGCGCTGGTCGCCGCGATGATGAGCTACGTCGCCGCCGCGCTGATGCTGATGGGCTTCGTGCCGGAGAAACTCCCGCTCGGCCGGACCGTGCTCGTCCAGTTCGCCGGATCGTTCGTGAAGCTGGTCGCGCCCCCCGCGGTGAGCGGTGTCGCCATCAACACCCGTTACCTGCAAAAACGCGGCATCTCGCCGGGGCAGGCGGTGGCCAGCGTGGGCGCCTCCCAGCTCATCGGGCTGGCCTTCCACATCGCGCTACTCCTGCTGTTCGCCTACCTCACCGGCTCCAGCGCCGCCACGTCCTTCACCCCGTCGCGCACGATAGTGATCACGCTGCTCGTCGCCGCCGTGCTGATCCTGGTCGTCGTGGGCGTCCCCCGGCTGCGCCGCATGATCATAAAGCGTGCCCGCCCGCTTTTCTCCGGCGTCATCCCGCGTCTGCTGGACGTGCTCCAGTCGCCCCGAAAGATCATCGAAGGGTTCACCGGGACCCTGCTGCTGACGATCTTCTTTGTGGTCTGCCTCGACGCCTGCGTCCGCGCCTTCGGCGGATCCATCGACTTCGCCGCCGTCGCCATCGTCTTCCTCGCGGGCAACGCCATCGGCTCGGCCGCGCCCACCCCCGGCGGACTCGGCGCGGTCGAGGGGGCGCTCTCGGTCGGCCTGACCCTGTCGGGCCTTCCCGGAGAGGTCGCCACCTCGGCCGTGCTGCTGTTCCGGCTGCTCACCTTCTGGCTGCCGGTGCTCCCCGGCTGGGCCTCGTTCACCTACCTGCAGCGACACGATGCCCTGTGACGAGCCCCCTCACGGGGCCCTTCGCCGAACGGCCCGTAAAGAGGCCGGGGAGCGGGGCGGCGGGTTACGCCTGGCTGGACGGGGCCCAGAGGTTGATGCCCGCCTCGACCGCGTCCTTGTCGATCGCCTCCAGCTCGTAGGCGGCGAACGACAGGTTCTCCACCGCCGCGAGGCTGTTCTCCAGCTGCCCGACGCTGCTCGCGCCGATCAGCACCGAGGTGACGCGCTTGTCGCGCAGCGCCCACGCCAGCGCCATCTGCGCGAGCGACTGATCACGCTTCGCCGCGATCCCGTTGAGGGTGCGGACGTGCCGCATCGTCTCGTCGGTGAGCATCTCGGGCGTGAGGAAGCGGCCCAGCGAGGCTCGTGACCCCTCGGGGACGCCCTCGAGGTAGCGATCGGTCAGCATTCCCTGCGCCAGGGGGGAGAACGCGATACAGCCCACGCCCTCCTCCTCCAGGACGTCGAGCAGCCCGCCCTCGATCCACCGGTTGAGCATCGAGTACGAGGGCTGGTGGATCAGCAGGGGCGTGCCCATCTCCCTCAGGATCCGGGCGGCCTCGACCGTGTGTTCCGGGGAGTAGGACGAGATGCCCGCGTAGAGCGCCTTGCCCGACCGGACCGCGTGGTCCAGCGCGCCCATCGTCTCCTCCAGCGGAGTGTCCGGGTCGTACCGGTGGCTGTAGAAGATGTCGACGTAGTCGATCCCCATCCGCTCCAGCGACTGGTCCAGGCTCGACAGCAGGTACTTCCGCGACCCCCACTCTCCGTACGGGCCGGGCCACATGTCGTATCCGGCCTTCGTGGAGATGACCAGCTCGTCACGGTAGGGCGCGAAGTCCTCGCGGAAGTGCCGCCCGAAGTTGGTCTCCGCGGAGCCGGCCGGAGGGCCGTAGTTGTTGGCCAGGTCGAAGTGGGTCACTCCCAGGTCGAAGGCTCTCCTGAGGATGTCCCGCTGGACTTCGAAGGGCTTGTCGTCGCCGAAGTTGTGCCAGAGCCCCAGGGAGACCGCGGGCAGCTTGAGCCCGCTCCTGCCCACCCTGTTGTACGGCTGCCGCTCGTCATAGCGGTCGTCGGCTGCGAGATATGTCATTGGGCCACCTTGGCTGTGTCGAGAATCCAGGAGAGGGTGAAGGCCTCCTCGCGCCAGGAGTCGTACCTGCCGCTTCGGCCGCCGTGTCCGGCGTCCATCTCCGTCTTGAGAAGGAACGGCCCGCCGTTCGCGACGTCGCGGAGCTTCGCGATCCACTTGGCGGGTTCGTGGTAGAAGACGCGGGTGTCGTTGAGGCTGGTGATGGCCAGGATCGGCGGGTAGACCCGGTCGTCTACATTCTCGTATGGCGTGTATGACTTCATATATTCATACACGTCCGCATTGTGCAGGGGATCGCCCCACTCATCCCATTCGATCACAGTCAGCGGGAGCGACGGATCGAGGATCGTGTTCAGCGCGTCCACGAACGGAACCTGGGCCACCACGCCCGCGAAGACCTCCGGGGCGAGGTTGGCGACCGCTCCCATGAGCAGCCCGCCGGCCGAACCGCCCCTGGCGATGATCGCGCTCGACCAGCTCTCGTCCTTGAGGTGCCGGGCGACGGCGACGAAGTCGGTGAAGGTGTTCTTCTTCTTCTGGAACTTGCCGTCCTCGTACCAGCGGCGGCCCATCTCGCCGCCTCCCCTGATGTGCGCGATGGCGAAGACGAAACCCCGATCGAGCAGGCTGAGCCTCGCGATGGAGAACGACGGGTCGATCGACATCTCATAGCTGCCGTAGCCGTACAGCACGGTGGGAGCGGGCCGGTCCGTGCCCTTCCTGACCACGATCGAGATCGGGATGCGGGTCCCGTCCGAGGCGGTCGCCCACTCGCGGAACTGCTCGTAGTCGGCCGGGTCGTAGCCGCCGAGCACGACCTTCTGCTTGAGCAGGACCAGCTCGCGCGCCTGAAGGTCGTAGTCGAAGACCGAGGGCGGGGTGACCATGCTGGTGTAGCCCAGCCGGAGCCGCCCGGTGCCGAACTCCGGGTTGCCCGCGGGCGCGACATCGTAGATCGGCTCGGGGAAGGAGATCTCGTACGGCTCGGCGTCCCTGGGCAGGATGCGGATGCCGGTGAGGCCGTCCCGGCGGAAGTGGACCACGGTGTGATCCTGGAAGGCGTCGATGTCGAGCAGGCGGGTGTCCGTGCGGTGCTCGATCAGGGGCGTCCAGTTGCCGGGATCGTCGAGCGGCGCGGTGGCCAGCTCGAAGTTCTCCGCGTTCTGGTTGTGCAGGATCAGGAAGTGGTCGCCCGCGTGGTCGATGCCGTACTCGACGCCGGTCTCACGGGGCCGCACGACGCGGAACTCACCCGTGGGATCGTCCGCCTCAAGGATGCGGACCTCACTGGTGATCTTGCTCCCGGCGGAGAGCACCAGGTAGTGCTCACTGCGGCTGAGACCGACGCCGACCCAGAACCGCTCGTCGGTCTCCTCGTGGACGAGCAGGTCGTCTTCGGCCGAGGTGCCGACCGTGTGCCGGTGGACCTGGTTGGGCCGCCAGGCGTCGTCGACCGTCGTGTAGAAGAACGCGGTGCCGTCGGCGGACCAGGCTCCGCCGTAGAAGATCCCGGGGATCTCGTCGGGGAGGTCCTCACCGGTGGTGAGATCCTTCACCTTCAAGGTGAAGCGCTCGTCGCCGGTGAAGTTGACGGAGTAGGCGAGCAGGGCGCCGTCGGGGCTGACCGCGCTGGTGCCGATGGAGAAGAAATCGTTGTCTCCGGCGAGCTCGTTGCCGTCGAGCAGGATCTCCTCACCGGGAAGGGCCTCGCCGGCCTTCACCTCGGGAGGCGTCTCTCCCTGGGCCGCCACCCGGCACTGGATGCCGTACTGCTTGCCCTCCTCGGTCCGGGAGTAGTACCACCAGCCGCGTTTGCGGGTGGGAACCGACAGGTCGGTCTCCAGGGTGCGATCTTTGATCTCCTGGAAGAGCTTCTCCTGCAGGGGCTTGAGATGCGCGGTCGCCTGTTGCGTATAGGCGTTCTCCGCCTCTAGGTAGGCAACGGTCTCCGGATCGTCCTTGACCGTCAGCCACGCGTAGTCATCGACCACGGTGTCCCCGTGGTGCACGCGATCGCTGGGAACCTTCTTCGCCGTAGGCGGCGTCTGGCTGCTCACCCAGTCGAGTCTATGTTTCCCGCCGAGCCCGGTTCCTGGTCCCTCCGCCTCCTCTCCGTCTCCTCGCGTTCCCCCCGTGGCCTCGCGAGCTTCGCCGTTACGTCCCGAGCGGTCTTGGGGGACTGCTAATCTTTCGAAGTCGGCAAGGTCCGGCGCAAACCACTCAGATCACTCCGGTGACTTCCGTATGGCTGCGTCATGTTTGCCGATGACCCTTTCAAATCAGCGGTTCCAAAGATCGGTTCGCAGAGCCGCTCAAGGGCTGGTAAGTTTGAGGGGTTGCCCTGGAAACGGGGTCGCCGGAATTCCATGAAGACCAGCAAGATCGAGTCAATCGCTTCAAACAAGCGAGTTTGACACGAAAAAGCGGGTCTGAAAGAATAAAGGCACAACGAAAGAACACAATAAAACAAAACGAACGCCCCGGATGGTCGGGCCCTGCGGGTTCTGATTCACTCCGGTGTACGCGTCCGTTTCTTGAGAACTCAACAGTGTGTTAAAAGCCAGTGCATGATGCACAACCCCGTTCATCCCACCTTTTGCGGGTGGGGGACGGATTCCTTTGGTTGATACACGCGCCCCTCTTGTGTGAGGGGCGGGTGCTTTCAGCTGGGGTGAACTTTTTCAGACATTGTTTGGAGAGTTTGATCCTGGCTCAGGACGAACGCTGGCGGCGTGCTTAACACATGCAAGTCGAGCGGAAAGGCCCTTCGGGGTACTCGAGCGGCGAACGGGTGAGTAACACGTGAGTAACCTGCCCCTGACTCTGGGATAAGCCCGGGAAACTGGGTCTAATACCGGATACGACACCTCCTCGCATGGGGTGGGTGTGGAAAGTTTTTCGGTCAGGGATGGACTCGCGGCCTATCAGCTTGTTGGTGGGGTAACGGCCTACCAAGGCGACGACGGGTAGCCGGCCTGAGAGGGCGACCGGCCACACTGGGACTGAGACACGGCCCAGACTCCTACGGGAGGCAGCAGTGGGGAATATTGCGCAATGGGCGAAAGCCTGACGCAGCGACGCCGCGTGGGGGATGACGGCCTTCGGGTTGTAAACCTCTTTCAGCAGGGACGAAGTTGACGTGTACCTGCAGAAGAAGCGCCGGCTAACTACGTGCCAGCAGCCGCGGTAATACGTAGGGCGCAAGCGTTGTCCGGAATTATTGGGCGTAAAGAGCTCGTAGGTGGCTTGTCACGTCGGGTGTGAAAGCTTGGGGCTTAACTCCAGGTCTGCATTCGATACGGGCTGGCTAGAGGTAGGTAGGGGAGAACGGAATTCCTGGTGTAGCGGTGAAATGCGCAGATATCAGGAGGAACACCGGTGGCGAAGGCGGTTCTCTGGGCCTTACCTGACGCTGAGGAGCGAAAGCGTGGGGAGCGAACAGGATTAGATACCCTGGTAGTCCACGCTGTAAACGTTGGGCGCTAGGTGTGGGGACCTTCCACGGTTTCCGCGCCGTAGCTAACGCATTAAGCGCCCCGCCTGGGGAGTACGGCCGCAAGGCTAAAACTCAAAGGAATTGACGGGGGCCCGCACAAGCGGCGGAGCATGTTGCTTAATTCGACGCAACGCGAAGAACCTTACCAAGGCTTGACATTGCCCGGAAACACTCAGAGATGGGTGCCTCTTCGGATCGGGTGACAGGTGGTGCATGGCTGTCGTCAGCTCGTGTCGTGAGATGTTGGGTTAAGTCCCGCAACGAGCGCAACCCTTGTTCAATGTTGCCAGCAACACCCTTTGGGGTGGTTGGGGACTCATTGGAGACTGCCGGGGTCAACTCGGAGGAAGGTGGGGATGACGTCAAGTCATCATGCCCCTTATGTCTTGGGCTGCAAACATGCTACAATGGCCGGTACAGAGGGCTGCGATACCGCAAGGTGGAGCGAATCCCTAAAAGCCGGTCTCAGTTCGGATTGGGGTCTGCAACTCGACCCCATGAAGTCGGAGTCGCTAGTAATCGCAGATCAGCAACGCTGCGGTGAATACGTTCCCGGGCCTTGTACACACCGCCCGTCACGTCACGAAAGTCGGCAACACCCGAAGCCCGTGGCCCAACCAGCTTGCTGGGGGGAGCGGTCGAAGGTGGGGCTGGCGATTGGGACGAAGTCGTAACAAGGTAGCCGTACCGGAAGGTGCGGCTGGATCACCTCCTTTCTAAGGAGCACCGACCGTGCAGCGCAAGCTGCGGGGTCTACGTCACGGTCAGGGGCGAATGTTTCCTGCGTGACACGCTCATTAGTGGAGCACTGGCTACTCGGTTCGGCGGGATCGCTGACCGGCAAGTACCGCCCACGCTCTTCGGAGCATGGGAGTGGGAACGACGGTTTCAGGGGTTCGGCCGGGGTGAACACACTGTTGGGTCCTGAGGAAACGGGCCGCTTTCGGGTCACCGCCGTCGGGTGGTGGCCTGGGTAAGTGGCTGCTCGCCCCTGTTGTGGGGTTGGGCGCCGTTGGTTCCTCGTTTGCGGGACTGTTCTCCTGCCACATCGGCTCATCACCTCTTCGCGGGGGTGTGGGTGTCTGGTGGTGGGGTGGATACGGTCGCTGTTTGTTGTTTGAGATTTGCATAGTGGACGCGAGCATCTTTGTGGCCAAGTTTTTTAGGGCACACGGTGGATGCCTTGGCATCAGGAGCCGATGAAGGACGTGGGAGGCTGCGTTAAGCCCCGGGGAGTCGCCAACCAGACGTTGATCCGGGGATGTCCGAATGGGGAAACCTAGCACCAGTCATGTGGTGTTGCCTCCGCCTGAATGTATAGGGCGGTTGGTGGTAACGCGGGGAAGTGAAACATCTCAGTACCCGTAGGAAGAGAAAACAAATAGTGATTCCGTGAGTAGTGGTGAGCGAAAGCGGAACAGGCTAAACCGTTCGCGTGTGATAGCCGGCAGGCGTTGCGCGGGCGGGGTTGTGGGACCCTCTAGCAGGAACTGCCGTTTCTGCAAACAGTAAAAAATCCTTTCGATAGTCGAAGCCTCTGGGAAGGGGCGCCACAGACCGTGAGAGTCGGGTAGGCGAAATCGGTTGGACTGTTTGAGGGGATCCCAAGTAGCACGGGGCCCGAGAAATCCTGTGTGAATCTGCCAGGACCACCTGGTAAGCCTAAATACTCCCTGATGACCGATAGTGAACAAGTACCGTGAGGGAAAGGTGAAAAGCGCCCCGGTGAGGGGTCGTGAAATAGTACCTGAAACCGTGTGCCTACAAGCCGTAGGAGCGTAAACACTTTTCGGAGTGTTTGTGATGTGACTGCGTGCCTTTTGAAGAATGAGCCTGCGAGTTATGGTGTGTGGCGAGGTTAACCCGTGTGGGGGAGCCGTAGCGAAAGCGAGTCTGAATAGGGCGTTTGAGTCGCATGCTGTAGACCCGAAGCGGAGTGATCTAGGCATGGGCAGGTTGAAGCGCGGGTAAGACCGCGTGGAGGACCGAACCCACCAGGGTTGAAAACCTGGGGGATGACCTGTGTTTAGGGGTGAAAGGCCAATCAAACTCCGTGATAGCTGGTTCTCCCCGAAATGCATTTAGGTGCAGCGTTGCGTGTTTCTTGCCGGAGGTAGAGCACTGGATGGCTAATGGGCCCGACAAGGTTACTGACGTCAGCCAAACTCCGAATGCCGGTAAGTGAGAGCGCAGCAGTGAGACTGCGGGGGATAAGCTCCGTAGTCGAGAGGGAAACAGCCCAGACCACCGACTAAGGCCCCTAAGCGTGTGCTAAGTGGGAAAGGATGTGGAGTCGCAGTGACAACCAGGAGGTTGGCTTAGAAGCAGCCACCCTTGAAAGAGTGCGTAATAGCTCACTGGTCAAGTGATTCCGCGCCGACAATGTAGCGGGGCTCAAGTACACCGCCGAAGTCGTGGCATTCACACGTATGCTGAGCCTTTGTGGTTTAGGTGTGTGGATGGGTAGGGGAGCGTCGTGCGGCCGGCGAAGCGGCAGAGTGATCTAGTCGTGGAGGCCGTGCGAGTGAGAATGCAGGCATGAGTAGCGAATCAGAAGTGAGAAACTTCTGCGCCGGATGACCAAGGGTTCCTGGGCCAGGCTAATCCGCCCAGGGTAAGTCGGGACCTAAGGCGAGGCCGACAGGCGTAGTCGATGGACAACGGGTTGATATTCCCGTACCCGCTACGATGCGCCAATACTGAATCCAGTGATACTAAGGGTCCTTAAGTCCCTCGTTTGCATCCTTCGGGGTGTGTAGGGGTGAGGCTGAACGCCTGGCCTGAACTGGTAGTAGGTAAGCGATGGGGTGACGCAGGAAGGTAGCCCAGCCCAGGCGATGGTAGTCCTGGGGTAAGCATGTAGGGAGAGAGGTAGGCAAATCCGCCTCTCATGTAATCCTGAGATGTGATGCCGAGCCGATTGTGGCGAAGTGGGTGATCCTATGCTGCCGAGAAAAGCCTCTAGTGAGTGTCGTGGCGGCCCGTACCCCAAACCGACTCAGGTGGTCAGGTAGAGAATACCAAGGCGATCGGGTGAACTGTGGTTAAGGAACTCGGCAAATTGCCCCCGTAACTTCGGGAGAAGGGGGGCCTCCGCTGGTGATCAGACTTGCTTTGTGAGCTGGTGGGGGTCGCAGAGGCCAGGGGGAAGCGACTGTTTACTAAAAACACAGGTCCGTGCGAAGTCGTAAGACGATGTATACGGACTGACGCCTGCCCGGTGCTGGAACGTTAAGGGGACCGGTTAGCGCACTTCGGTGTGCGAGGCTGAGAACTTAAGCGCCAGTAAACGGCGGTGGTAACTATAACCATCCTAAGGTAGCGAAATTCCTTGTCGGGTAAGTTCCGACCTGCACGAATGGCGTAACGACTTCCCCGCTGTCTCAACCGCAGACCCGGCGAAATTGCACTACGAGTAAAGATGCTCGTTACGCGCAGCAGGACGGAAAGACCCCGGGACCTTCACTACAGCTTGACATTGGCGTTTGGAACGTCTTGTGTAGGATAGGTGGGAGACTTTGAAGCTATCACGCTAGTGGTGGTGGAGTCATTGGTGAAATACCACTCTGGTCGTTTTGAACGTCTAACTTCGGTCCGTGATCCGGATCAGGGACAGTGTCTGGTGGGTAGTTTAACTGGGGCGGTTGCCTCCTAAAGAGTAACGGAGGCGCCCAAAGGTTCCCTCAGCCTGGTTGGTAATCAGGTGTCGAGTGTAAGTGCACAAGGGAGCTTGACTGTGAGACCGACGGGTCGAGCAGGAGCGAAAGCTGGGACTAGTGATCCGGCGGTGGCATGTGGAAGCGCCGTCGCTCAACGGCTAAAAGGTACCCCGGGGATAACAGGCTGATCTTCCCCAAGAGTCCATATCGACGGGATGGTTTGGCACCTCGATGTCGGCTCGTCGCATCCTGGGGCTGGAGTAGGTCCCAAGGGTTGGGCTGTTCGCCCATTAAAGCGGTACGCGAGCTGGGTTTAGAACGTCGCGAGACAGTTCGGTCCCTATCCGCTGCGCGCGCAGGAGACTTGAAAGGAGCTGTCCCTAGTACGAGAGGACCGGGACGGACGAACCTCTGGTGTGCCAGTTGTTCCGCCAGGAGCATGGCTGGTTGGCTACGTTCGGAAGGGATAACCGCTGAAAGCATCTAAGCGGGAAGCTCGCCTTGAGATGAGGTCTCCCACCACGTGAGTGGGTAAGGCCCCCGGGAGACGACCGGGTTGATAGGCCGGAGGTGGAAGCATGGTAACGTGTGGAGCTGACCGGTACTAATAGGCCGAGGACTTGACCACAAAGCAATCGTGCTCTGAAGGTCAACCGATGGTGGTTGTCGCTGCGCTCTGTATCCTTCGCCGGGTCCGGAGCAGCGCGTGACCGCTGGGGTTGGTTGGTAGGAGGGCAGTGTTGCCCGCGTCCACTATGTGATTCTGAAACAGCAAACACCGCCCCCCACGGCAGAGTTGGTGGGGGTGTGTGGTGTTGATAGTTTCATAGTGTTACGGCGGTTATGGCGAAGGGGAAACACCCGGTTACATTCCGAACCCGGAAGTTAAGCTCTTCAGCGCCGATGGTACTGCACCGGGGACGGTGTGGGAGAGTAGGTCGCCGCCGGACAATCTTTGATAAGGAGGGTCACCCCATGCGGGGTGGCCCTTCTTTCATTTCCAGCCCCTTTCCATCGAGGGGCTTCTTACCGCGTGGTGAAAGCCTCTCGTATGGCCGGCTCAGGCGTGTAGTTCCCCTGAGAGTACGGTCACCGCGCGTCCGCTCAACGCGACCCGTTCGCCTCTCATGGTTGTCCGGACGACACCGCCTCGCTCGGAGAGCTGGGCACCGACCAGGGCATCGGAACCCAGTTTCCCTGACCAGTAAGGCGCCAGGGCACAGTGGGCGGAACCGGTCACCGGGTCTTCGGGGACACCGACCCGGGGCGCGAAGAAACGGGACACGTAATCGGCGTCGGATGACGGGGAGGCCGGAGCCGTCACGATGATTCCCCGTGCGTCCACGGCCTCCAGGGCGCGGAAGTTGGGAGAGACGGCACGTACGGCCTCCTCGGACTCGACTTCCACGAGGTAATCCCAAACATTTTTTCCGGTCCACAGAGGTTTAACGCCCAGCGCCTCCATCAGGCCGGGTGGCGGACTCACTTCTTTGAGTACTTTTACCGGGAAATCCATGGTGATTAAACCGGATTTATCCCTGGTCGTAGAGAGGATTCCGCTCTTCGTTGAGAATTCGAGGGTTTCCGGGGCTGTTTCTGTGGAATACAGCACATGCGCTGTGGCCAAGGTCGCATGCCCGCACAGGGCTACCTCGACCGACGGCGTGAACCATCGGAGCGAATACGGCTCGCCGTCCTCCCCTCCGAGCAGGAAGGCCGTCTCGGAGTGTCGCATCTCCGCTGCCAGGGACTGCATCCAGGCGTCGGGGGCCGGATTATCGAGTACGCAGACCCCGGCGGGGTTACCCTTGAAAAATTGGTCGGTAAACGAATCGACCGTATAGATACGCATGACGTGATGTTAGCGGTCTCGACAATAATCAGTCGAAACCAGGGTAGATGATCAGGTAAACCTGTGCGGTAGCCGTACAAAGTGGAAATAAGTACTGGGCGTGTCGCATGGCGAACTTCTGGTCGTCGGTTACCGTCCAAGGTGTAGGGACAAGCCGACTGCGGCGTGGTCCTGAGGAAAGGACGAGCCGATGGGGGCAGTGCGCAAGGTGGCGAGCTACCTTGGCCTGGGCGGGACAGAGCACTATGACGAGTCCTACGACTACGAGGATGAGGTCGAGGGCGAAGACGAGGACTGGCAGCCTGCCTCCGAGCGCGCGGCCAAGCGCTGGCGCGCGATCGCCGAGCCTTCGCGGATCGTGATGCTGACCCCGCGAAAGTACAATGACGCCCCGATCATCGGCCGGCACTTCCGTGAGGGTCAGACCGTCATCATGGACGTCAACGGCATGAGCACCGCCGAGGCCACAAGGATGGTCGACTTCGCCGCCGGGCTTGCCTACGGCTGCGAGGGCCGTATCGAGCGTATCGCTGAGAAGGTCTTCCTACTGGCTCCGGCCGAAGTGGAGATCACCACCGGCTGATCCGGAAAACGGCCGGAACGTGTCCCCCCTCACGTGCCGGCGTTCTCCTGGATCGGTGTGGTTTTCATCAGAGGGCGCTGCCCGGCTCGGTGCTGCTTCTGGCGTGGACGGCTGCACCGGTTCGGCGCGGCCGTCATCCGCGGCTGGTTCGGTTCGGGGTGACTTCTGTCATAGGCACTCTCTGCCCAGCCTGTCACCTGTTGTTGTCCTTTGGGCCCGGTCGCTTCCGGTCAGCCGGCGCGAGGGCCTCTGCGGAGCAGGCGGGTCAGCTCGGCCAGGTCAGAGGCCGCGGTCTGGGCGCGATCCTCGGCCTCGCGGGCGTACTCATGCAGTGCCCATACCGCGCCCTGTGCCATCTCCCGGAGTTCGGAGAGCTGGGCGACGACGTATTCGGCATCCGCCTGCTCGCGCTTGCGCCTGTGCCACAGCCGGTAGCCTCCCGCCGCGGCCAGGAGCGGTCCGAGCGCCGCGAGCGGCAGTATCGCCGGGATGGCGAGTGCGATCACCAGGGCCACCACACCGAGGGCGAGCAGCGCGTAGGCGAGCCAGGGGCGGCCGCGGACCGGAGTGCCGTCGACGATGATGCGATTCTCGGCGGTGGCCAGCGACTCGGCGTCCGGGCCTTCGGGACGGAGTGTCACGCGGTGCCCGAGGATGGGCATGACAACCGACTCCGGAGGATTGACCTGGGTGGCCTGTACGAGGCTTTTGGCTGCCGTGCGGACGATCGGCGCGGCCACGTGAAGAGCGATGGCGGTCAGGTCGAGGTGGGAGCTGGGCTGCAGGTCGCTGAGGAGGTGGCCTTCGAGGGAACTCATCGGTCCTTCGGGGCCATTGGAGCCGATCAAGTGGCGAAGCACGGTCAGTGGTTCGCCGTCGTTCCAGGGGATGGCCGATCCGTTCAGGGACGGTTCGGCCGAGGAGGCCGAGGAGGCCGAGGAGAAGGAGGGCTCGGCCAAGGGGGCGACGAGTTTTCCTCCGGTGCCTCCCCGGTTTCCCCCGGGGCTCTCCCGAGCCGAAGTGATCTCGGCACAGCGGTCACGCAGCCGGGTCAGCTGGGCGGAGGCCTGAACGGGTTCGGCAAGCTCGGGGATTTCGGCGAGCTCGGGGAAGTCGGCCAGGGACGGCGGCGCCACCGCCGACGGATCGTCCGGGATCAGGGCGCGCAGCCACCGCTCGGGTTCGGAGACGGGGGACGAGGACACCGCGTCGAGCTTGCGGAGCACGAAGATCTTGCCTGCGGGGCCGTACGCGCCCCTGGCGGCGGCGAGCCAGAGGGCGCGCTGGCCATGGGTCACCGGGCGGTCCAGGGAGAGCTCGCCGAAGGCGATGCCCAGCCAGGAGGCGTGGATCTGGTCACCCTGCCCGGCGACGGCGAGGGCGAGGCAGAGGAAGAGCGCGGTTCGCTGCTCGTCGCGCTGTGCGGCGCGGGCGAGGGGTTCGAGTGCCTCCTCGCCGTCCATGAGCAGTGTGAGAGCCTCGACGGCCGGCGCCAGCCAGTGTCCGGGCACATCGATGAGTTTTGCCGACATCCTGGCTGAGGTGGCACCGGCGGCCAGATTCGTCAGGAGCGCCTCGGCATAGCGGTGCAACTCCGTCCCCGCGTGGGGATACGCGGTCAGGTCTGTGCTCAAGGCAGAGAACTCTCCGAAGTTGTGACCGATGACCGCGCCAGCGTAGTGCGCCTCGGACATGCCCGCGGGGAGGCACGCCGAAAGCAACTTTGCCAGATGATCGCCTCAACCTGGCGAATCAAGACGATCATCTGGCGGATGGATCACATTCGCTCGGGCACCGGGACGCCGAGGAGGTCCAGGCCGGTCGTCAGCACGTTCAGGGTGAGCGCGCACAGGGCGAGCCGCGAGGCCCGCGTGGCCGGGTCGACGTCGTCCTTCAGGACCGGGCAGTTCTCGAAGAACGTGGTGAAGGCGCTCGCGGTGTCAAAGAGGTAGGCGGCGAGCTTATGGGGCATCGAGCCTTCCGCCATCTCCTCGACGGCCGAGCCGAACCCGAGAAGCTGCAGGGCCAGGGCGCGCTCGGCGGGGTGGCCGAGAACGATCGGACCGGTCGACTCGGACGGGTCGACCCCGCCTCTGCGGAAGATGGAGCGGATCCGGGCCTGGGCGTACTGCAGGTAGGGGCCGGTGTTCCCGGTCAGGGCGAGCATGCGGTCGAAGTCGAAGACGTACTCGCTGTCGTGGCTGACCGACAGGTCGGCGTACTTGACCGCGCCCATGCCGACGGCGTGCGCGATCTCCGTGCGCTCCGCCTCGCCGTACTCCCTGTCTTGGATCGCCGCGGCGGCCCTGGTCTCGGCCTCGTCGAGGAGCTCCAGGAGTTTGACGGACTCGCCGCTCCGGGTCTTGAACATCTTGCCGTCGCTGCCCAGCACGCTGCCGATCTGGACGTGCTCCGCCCTGACGTGGTCGGGCAGCCAACCGGCCATCCTGGCGGAGTCGAACAGCATCGACATGTGCATGGCCTGCGTCACCCCGATCACGTAGAGGATCCGGTCGGCCTTGAGGTCTTGGACCCGGTAGCGGATCGTCGCCATGTCCGTGGTGGCGTAGCCGTACCCGCCGTCACTCTTGCGGATCATGAACGGCAGGGGCTGGCCCTCGCGGCCGGTGTAGCCGGGCGGGAAGACGCAGAGCGCGCCCTCGCTGACGACGGCGATCCCGCGTTCCTGAAGATCGTCGCAGACCTGGGCGAGCATGGAGTTGTACATGCTCTCGCCGGCGATGTCGTCGTTGGTCAGCGTCACGCCGAGCTGGACGTAGACCTTGTTGAAGTAGCGGACCGTGGCGTCCATGAAGATGTGCCACAGACGCATGGTCTCCGGCTCTTCGCTCTGGAGGGTCACGACCCGCGTGCGGGCGCGCTTGTTGAACTCCGGATCGCTGTCGAACTTCGCCCGGGCGGCCTGGTAGTAGGCGTTGCCCTCGCCGGCCTCAAGCTGGGTGACGGCGGTCTCCTCGCCGATGTCCAGCAGGTGCTCGATGAGCATGCCGAACGGCGTGCCCCAGTCGCCCAGGTGGTTCTGCCGGACGACCTTGTTGCCCAGGTGCTCGTGGACCCGGGCGAGCGCGTCGCCGACGATGGTCGTGCGCAGGTGGCCGACGTGCATCTCCTTGGCCGCGTTGGGCGCGGAGTAGTCGATCACGACGGTCTGCGGCGAGGCGGACAGGGCGACGCCGTGGCGCGGGTCGGTCAGGATCTCGGACGCCTGGGCCGCGATCCAGTCGTCGGAGAGAGTGAGGTTGAGGAAGCCGGGGCCGCTGACCTCGACGGTGCCGGGGAAGGGCTCGCTCGGAGCGTTCTCGGCACCGCCGGTGAGGTGGGCGGCGATCTCCTGGGCGACCTCCCGCGGGGCTCGTCGCAGTCGCTTGCTCAGGCTCATCGCCACGTTCGCCTGGTAGTCGGCGAACTGGGAGGGACGGATCAGCGGATCTGCGTCGGCGTACTCCGTACCGAAGGCGGTGGCCAGCGCTTGCTGGACGCGCTCGGTGAGTACGAGCTGCGGGTCGGTCATGACCATAAGGGTATCGGGTACCCGATCGTGGCCCGGTTGTATTTCACGGGGCCGTACGATCTTGAAAACCGGTCGTCGGTGCGGCCGGGGCGGCGACGCCGAATGTGGCCGTCACCAGAGGCGATGCGACCGGTGAGAGGTGGCGAGGCGTTCGCCGATGCGGTTCACCACACCCTCGTGGGCCAGCCTGGCCGCGAGCACGCAGGCGGCGCTGACGCCCTTGGCGTGTGAGGCTCCGTGTGCGATGACCACGGTGCCGTTCAGCCCGAGCAGTACGGCGCCGCCGTGAACCTCGGGGTCCAGGCGCCGGTAGAGCTCCTTGATGCGTTTCTTCTGCAGCAGCCCGCCGATCCTGGCCGTGCGGCTCTCCTGGATCGTCTCGCGGAGCTCGCTGAAGGCGTAGCGGACGCTGCCCTCCATGGTCTTGAGCGCGACGTTGCCGGTGAAGCCGTCGGCGACGATGACGTCCACGGTCCCGGTGAGAAGATCGTGTCCCTCGATGTTGCCGGCGAAGACGAGCCCCGGGGCGCCCGACAGCAGCTCGTGGGCTCGTTTGACGAGCTTGTTGCCCTTCTCGGGCTCGCTGCCGATGGTCAGCAGGCCGATCTTGGGAGCCTCGATCCCCAGGGCGGTCTCCGCGTAGGCCGCGCCGAGGTGGGCGAACTGCACCAGCATCTCGGGCTTGACCTCGGCGTTCGCCCCCGCGTCCAGCAGGATTGTGGGGTTCGGGCGGGTCGGCAGGGCCACGGCGATGGCAGGTCTGAGCACCCCCGGCTGGCCGCGGAGCCGGAGTTTGCCGGTGGCCACGATTCCGGCGGTGGATCCGGCGGAGACCACGGCACAGGCGTCGCCCCGCCGTACGAGGTGGCAGGCGACGGCGATGCTGGAACGCGGACGGCGCAGGCTGGCGAGGGCGCCCTCGTTCATGGCCAGTGCCTCTTCGGCCCGGACGATCGGGATCTCGGCGGTCGCGTCGTGCCGGTGGAGCGCGTCGGCGAGAGGGCGGGGAGCACCGACGAGGACGATGGGAATCCCATGTTCTCTCACTGCTTGCACGGCTCCCGCGACGATCTCGTCCGGGGCGTGGTCACCGCCCATCGCGTCCAAGGCGATCGGTATGACGCCGGGAGCGTCGGTATCAGGCAAGCGGTCACCTCGCGCGGGATGGTTTGTCCGCATCGTAGGCGGGGTGAAGGACCGGTTGGGTATTCAGGTCGATCAGGGCTTGTCGGGGAGATTCCAGTCGGTTCTCTCCCTCGCGACGATGATCTTCCCGAAAGTGGCCCGGCCGACGACCTTGATCACCGGCCCACCTTCGCCGCCGATGCCGCCTGAGATGTGCCTCTTGGCGAACAGCCCGCTGACCTCGTCGATGACGTGGGCGTTCTCGGGAACCCTGACGATCAGTTTGCCGCAGAAGGAGGTGAGCTCAAGCGTGATCTCCCTACCGGGAAGCACCGCGTCGGACAGGTCGACGATCAGAGCGCCGAAGGTGGCGCTCAGCGCCGTGTGCCGTCCGGCGACCCAGCGCCCGCCCCGAACGACCTTGCTGAAGGCGGCGGTGACCTCCTGGCGGCCGGCGATGGCCGTGGACGCGGGGGCGGCGACGTCGAGCAGGTCGAGAGTGATCGGGACGAGCTCGTCCACGGTCACGGAGTTGTAGGTCGCCTCCAGGCGGTCGGCGTGCTCGACGGTGGTCAGCCGGCCGGTGGCGAGCGCTTCGCTCAACACGGCGGCCACTCGGTCACGGTCGGCGTCGGAGGCGCGCAGGGCGGGAGCGAGGCCGGTGCCGAAGGCGTGCGGGGCGGGAGCGAGGCCGGTATCGGAGGCACGCGGGGCGGGAGCGAGATCGGTGTCGGAGACACGCGAGGCGAGAGTGAGGCCGGTGCCGGAGGCGCGCGGGGCGGGAGGGAGGCCGTCCTCCGACGTGTGAGGAACGGGGTCGTGGGTCGTCATGAGGTCGAGTCTACGACGATTCGAGATATATCGCGATAAGTGTTTGCAGACGAACTTGCTTCGTAATGGAACCGTCAGTAGGGGTAATTACGTCCGGGTATTAAACGACTTCGACGCATGACTGTATGGATGGGTTTACGTCAAGAGCTACAAAAACGAAGGGCAAGGTTGAGTGATCTTGAACGAAGGCTCTACGCGTGGGTTCCGGGCCTACACCGCGAAACATCTCGACGACCTGCTGAGGCGAGGCGGCGTGGGGGACGAGGAGCGGCTCCGGATCAGAGCGGTGGCGACGGTTCTGCCCTTCCGCACCAACGCCTACGTGGTGGATCAGCTCATCGACTGGTCGGCCATCCCCGAGGACCCCATCTATCGTCTGGTCTTCCCGCAGGCGGACATGTTGCCCGAGGCCGATGTCACCAGATTGGCGGGCCTTCTGAACGCCGGTGCGCGGAACGCCGAGATCCAGGCGGCGGCGAACGAGGTCAGGAGGCGGCTCAACCCGCATCCGGCGGGCCAGCTGGAACTCAACGTTCCTCACATCGGCACGGAGCCGCTGCCCGGGATGCAGCACAAATATCCCGAGACGGTGCTCTTCTTCCCCAAGCAGGGGCAGACCTGTCATGCCTACTGCACCTACTGCTTTCGATGGGCGCAGTTCATCGGGGAGCCCGACCTGAAGTTCGCCTCCGACGATGTCGGGAGCCTTGTCGGCTATCTGAAGGACCACCCCGAGGTGACCAGCGTGCTGTTCACCGGCGGCGATCCGATGATCATGAGTGAGGCGGTGCTCCGCCGCTATCTGGAACCTCTCCTCGAAGTGGAACAGCTCGAGTCCATCCGCATCGGCACCAAGTCACTGGCCTACTGGCCGCAGCGGTTCGTCTCGGACCCGGACAGCGCCGACACGCTGAAGCTGTTCGCCTCCGTCGCGGACGCGGGCAAGACCTTGGCCTTCATGGCGCACTTCTCCCACCCCAGGGAGATGGAGTCTCCGATCGTGGAGGCCGCCGTGGCCGGAATCCTCTCCACCGGCGCGGTGATCAGGACTCAGGCGCCGCTGATCAGGTCGATCAACGACGACCCCGAGACCTGGTCGTCCATGTGGCGCAGGCAGCTCACCATGGGCATGGTGCCCTACTACATGTTCGTCGAGCGGGACACCGGGCCGCAGGACTACTTCGCGGTGCCCCTCGCGCGGGCATACGAGATCTTCAGGGACGCCTACGCGAGCGTCTCGGGGCTGTGCCGTACGGTGCGGGGCCCCTCCATGTCCGCCACCCCCGGCAAGGTCTGCGTGGACGGCGTCGCGGAGATCGCCGGGCAGAAGGTCTTCGTGCTCCACCTCATCCAGGCGCGCGATCCCGAGTTGGTCGGGCGCCCCTTTTTCGCGCGGTACGACCCGCAGGCCGTGTGGCTCACGGATCTGCAGCCGGCATTCGCGGACCGCTTCCCCTTCGAGCCCGCGACGGTTCAGCGGCTGTCCGCCTGATCCGACCGGTCAAGCGGGCGTCCTGCAAATGGAAAATCTGACACCGCCGTCCATGGCTTCTTTTTCCTTCTTCTTTTCCAGCTCGTTGTTCTCCGGGTCCCGAAGGCGCGCTTCAGTCTTCTGCGGTATTTGCGGCATAAGGATTGACGGGCCGTAATCCTTCGCGATGTTATTTCCAGATTTACCGGCTGCGCCGGGTGGGCCTCCGCGCCCGCCCGGCGCAGCCATGCTGGGGCTCCAGACCCTGCCCACGCGGGTAATCTGATCTTTGCTGACTGACTTTGGGCTCGCTCGCGCTGGTGATACAAATGCCGAAGCAGCTTCCGGCCGGTGTGTTTCGTGTAGCTCTCCCAACCGCACCCGCTGGTAATCCGGGGACTCAGGTCCGCTTTTTTCTGACCATTCACAAGAAATCAAGCGAGCCGATTACAAGCTGGAAAGGCAATCATGAAGCGAGTCATCAAGACGGCTATGGCCGTGGCAGTGTTCGGTCTCGCGGCGGGAGTCTGCGCACCCGCTCAGGCGCAGACCGCCGGAACCTCCGACCTCATCAACGGCCTCGGCGGCCCGGGCTCGACGGACGGCGTCCTGCAGCTCGGTTCCTTCGGCCTCGACGTGCTCAACGGCCAGAACGCGCCGTACACGCCGTACTACGGGTTCAGGCACGGCCAGGGCGTCAGCGGCGGCCAGCACCTGCCCTGGGTGCCCCCGTACGCCATGGGGAGGCTCACCTGCATCTCCGGGGACGACCCCGTTTACGGCGCCACGCTGAACGGTGCCAACACGATGGCCGGGATCGCCGCCGCCCCTGGCGGCGTCACAAACGGCCCTGGTGGCCCGGTCATCCCGACCCCGCAGCTTGTCGGGACCGCGCAGCCCTCCGTCGAGCAGGCCGGTGTGCTCGCCGGCGTGGCGCAGCAGGCCGCTCCGCCTGTGGACGCCTCCGCTCCGCAGATGGCCGCTCCGGCCATGCAGCAGGGAACCCCGCAGGCCGGCGCTCCCGTCGCCCAGATCCCGCAGGCCGCCGTTCTGGCCCCTCGGACCCCGCAGGCTGACCCGGCTCCGGTCGTCGAGACCGAGACCGAGGCCGCGCCGATCGCCGACGCCGCGCCGATGATCGAGGCCGACCCGGCACCGATCGAGGCCGACCCGGCACCGATCGAGGCCGACCCGGCACCGATCGAGGCCGACCCGGCACCGGTCGAGGCCGACGCCGCGCCGGCGCCGGTCGCCGACGCCGCACCGGTCGTCGAGGTCGTGGTGCCCGTCGTCGAGGCTGTCGAGCCGATGGTCGAGGCTGACGCCGCGCCCGTCGCCGACGCCGCGCCGATGGTCGACGCCGACGCTCAGCCGATGATCCAGGCTGACCCCGCGCCGGTCGCCGAGACCGACGCCGCGCCCGTCGCCGACCCGGCACCGATCGCCGACCCGGCACCGATCGAGGCCGACCCGGCACCGGTCGAGGCCGACGCCGCGCCGGCGCCGGTCGCCGACGCCGCACCCGTCGTCGAGGTCGTGGTGCCCGTCGTCGAGGCTGTCGAGCCGATGGTCGAGGCTGACGCCGCGCCCGTCGCCGACGCCGCGCCGATGGTCGACGCCGACGCTCAGCCGATGATCCAGGCTGACCCCGCGCCGGTCGCCGAGACCGACGCCGCGCCCGTCACGGACGCCGCGCCGATCGCCGACGCCGCGCCCGTCACGGACACCGCACCGGTCGTCGAGGTCGTGGTGCCGGTCGGCTCCGCCCCCAGCGATGAGCTCGCGGTGGCCAGTGACAGCGTCGAAGAGGAGACGGTCGCGAGCATCACCCCTGCGGCCGACGTGACCGCAGAGGGCACCGAGGCCGTCGCCGCCGGTTAGTCTCACAGCGGCGGATGGGCCGAACGGTCACCGCGGCGAGTGGGTTGAATGATCAGAGCAACAGAGAAACCGGCCGGTGCGCACCGGCCGGTTTCTCTGTTGCTCAGTGGCTTGCTCCCCGCACGGAGGTGCGGCGGGCGATCTGAGCCTGCAGCCTGGCCATCTGCCAATGCAACTCGATGAGCTGCTCAGTGAGCTGGAGTCGGGGGATCTCGGATGGGTCTTCTATGGCCAGGTAGTCGATCGCGGTCGACAGCTCTCGCATCGCGCGCCCCCACTCCATGACGGCTTCCTAGGATCGAAACAACGTTCGAATCATAGCGGAACGCCGATCCCGGTGTCAGTCCATTGCCTCCTGAGCCACTCAGGTTTCGTACACAGGTGCGATATACCCGCGGGCCAGGGTGTGGGCGGTGATGTTGAAGCCGATGACGGCGGGCGGCGTGTCCCTGTCGACGCCCAGTTTCTCCACGTCGAGGGCGTGCACCGCGAAGATGTAGCGGTGCGGGAACCCGGGCGGAGGGGCGGCGCCGCCGTACGCGTTGATGCTGTAGTCGTTGCGGCCGTGAACGCCCGGGCCGCCGTCGTCGACGCCCGCCCCGGACGGCAGTTCGGTCACGTCGGCGGGGATGTCGAACAGCAGCCAGTGCCAGAATCCGCTGCCGGTCGGGGCGTCGGGGTCGAAGCACGTCACCGCGTAGCTGAGGGTGCCCTCGGGGGCGCCGGACCAGCGCAGGTGCGGGGAGACGTTCTGCCCGTCCGAACCCCAGTCGTCGAACACGTGGTCCTTGGCCAGGACCTCACCGTCGCGGACGTCGTCACTTTCGACGGTCAGCGCCGGGACCTGGGGCAGGAAGTCATATGGAATCGGTGGCCGTGAGGACACGATTCACCTCCGATGAGAAGCGTCTTGTCGGTCGCTCCTCATCTTGCCCTGCCGTCAGACGGCGTTGTACGCCTCCAGGACCGTCTTCGGGTCACCATCCATCTTGATCTTTCCCTTGTGCAGCCAGAGGACCCGGTTGCAGGTCTCCTCGATCACGTCGAGGTTGTGCGCGACCAGGAAGACGGTGCCGGCCTCGTCGCGCATCTTCTTGATGCGGTCTTGGCTCTTGCGTTTGAAGTCGCGGTCGCCGGTGGCCAGGGCCTCGTCGATGAGCAGCACGTCGTGGGCCTTGGCCGAGGCGATGGCGAAGCGGAGCCTGGCGCCCATGCCGGAGGAGTATGTCGACATGGGGAACTGCACGAACTCGCCGATCCCGGAGAAGTCGACGATCTCGTCGTACTTCTCCTTCACCTGCGCGGGGTTCATGCCCATCGCGTAGCAGCCGAGCACGATGTTGCGCTCACCGGTGAGCTCGCGCATCAGCGCGGCGTTGACGCCGAGCAGGGAGGGCTGGCCGTCGGTGTAGACCGCGCCCGAGTGCGGGGGCAGGAGGCCGGCGATGGCGCGCAGCAGGGTGGACTTGCCGGAGCCGTTACGGCCGACGATGCCGATGGCGTCGCCGTGGCGGGCCACGAAGGAGACGCCGCGGACGGCGTGGATCTCCTTCATCTGAGGCCGGCCCTGGCGCTTGAGAAGGCGCATGAGGGCGGTGGCGGCGTTGCCCTTCTCCGCGTCGGTCGTCGCGCCGTACACCTTGTAGATGATGTGCAGGTCGTCCACGATGACCGTCGGAGTGCCCGCGCGGTCGTCGCCGGAGGGCTCCGGAGCGGGGTGCACCCTGACGTCCGTGCTGGGGACGCCGGAATCCTCGGCCTTCACGCGGGACAGCTCCTCGGTCAACTCAGCCACGTCCGTACTTCTCCTCGGCTCGCCAGAAGTACCAGAAGCCACCGGCCAATGCGAACACGGCCCAGAATACGCAGACCATCCAGATGTACGGTCGCGTGTCGTGCGTCCTCATCAACAGGTCCCGCATGAGCTCGATGTAGGCGGCGGCGGGGTTGAGGTACATGATGTCGGCGATCCACTGGCGCGCTCCGTCGGCGTCGACGAGCCTGTCCTGAATCGAATAGAACACGCCCGAGGCGTAGAGCCAGGTGCGCATGATGAAGGGCAACAGCTGGTTCAGGTCGCGGGCGGTGGCGCCGATGCGGGCCAGGACCAGGCTGGCGCCGATGTTGAACATCGTCTGCAGTATCAGGGCGACCGGGATCAGCAGCCAGAGCCAGGTGACCGCCTCGCCGGTGATCAGCACCAGTGCGAACAGCACGCCCATCGAGATCAGGAGCTGCTGGAACTCCTGGATCGTGTAGGCGAGCGGAAGCGCCGCGCGGGGGAAGTGCAGGGCGCGGATCAGCGACAGGTTGCTGGAGATCGCCTTGGCCCCGCTGCTCACCGAGCGCTGGGTGTAGGTGTAGACGAACATCCCGGTGATGAGGAAGGCCGGATAGTTTTTTATGCCCTTGTCCGCGCCGAGGATCAGACCGAACATCAGCCAGTAGATCCCCGCGTTGAACAGGGGAGTCAGGACCTGCCAGAGCTGGCCCATGGCTGAGTTGCTGTACTTCGAGACGTTACGCGAGGTGGCGTACGTCATGACGAAGTGCCGTCGTTCCCACAGTTGACGCAGGTAGACGGGCAGACTGGGGCGTGCGATGGCACGCCGAAGTCCGTAACGCTCGGCGAGCTTGGCCAGCGGCTCTTGCCCCTGCACAGGGGTGCCGTTTTTCGGGCCGCCCGCCTGGGCGTCCGCGACCGCGGATTCCGGCTGGCTCATGGCAAGGACTCTATTGGATGCGAGTGGATGAAGTGCCTACGGCGGGGTCCCGCCGCACACATTGGACGGGATCTCCAAGAAAGAGGTTCCGGGGCAATTGTGCGGTTCGCCTGCGAGCCATGGGCTCTCCTGCGACGCGGTCAACGGTAACCCAGGTAGGGGCCCTCTGTGGGCAATGGATGCGAGCACTCTTCGCACGGGGGTATTTTGACGTGACCGTTCACGTCCTTCGCGTCCCTCTATGCCCGTTTTATGCATACTTGAGAGCATGGTGCTGTCGTCTTGACAGATGTACGGTACCGACCTGGCTCATGCGTGACCGAATTGTTACATCACAGAGACAAATCGATGTGGAGCGGTACGGGATAGTCGCGTCCGACCGGTGTGGCGTCAGTGCGGAGGCCGGGATCGCGGAGAGCCGGAGGACCACAACGTCCTCACCCGCGTCGCCCGGGCCCCGGAAGTTCATGTCGACGCCCACCTGCAATGGGAGGAAATACCGTAATGCGTTTTACTAAGGGCGCCCGGATCGCCGCCGGCACCGCGCTGCTCGCCCTGGGACTGGCCGCGTGCGGCAGTGGTGCCTCCACGGGTGGGGGGACGGCCTCGGCCGATCTGCCCGTGCGCATGGAACTCGGCGAGCCCCAGAAACTCTTCTATCCCGGTGACACCTCCGAGTCCGAGGGCGCCGAGGTCCTGGCCGCGGTCTTCGCTCCGCTGGTGGATTACGACGAGAACAAGCAGGTCGTCAACGAGGCCGCCGAGTCGATCGAGACCACCGACAACAAGGTCTGGACGATCAAGCTCAAGCCGGGCTACACCTGGCAGGACGACGGCTCCGCCGTGACCGCGCAGAACTACGTCGACGCGTGGAACTACGCCGCCAACCAGGACAACGCCCAGAGCTCCAACGGCTTCTTCAACCGCATCGAGGGCTGGGCCGACCTCAACCCCGGCGAGGGCCAGACCGTCTCCACCAAGGAGATGAAGGGCCTGAAGGTCGTCGACGACAACACCTTCCAGGTCACCCTCACCCAGCCGTTCTCGCAGTTCAAGACGATGCTGGGCTACACGGCGTTCTATCCGCTGCCCTCCTCGGCCTTCGGCGACGACGGCAAGATCACCGAAACGTACGCCAAGCAGCCGATCGGGCAGGGGCTCTTCAAGTTCGACAAGCCCTACAACAAGGGCACCGATCAGACGATCGACCTGACCCTGTACGGCAAGTTCCCGGGGAAGAAGCCGAACTTCGACAAGCTCCAGTTCAAGATGTACACGAGCCCGGAGACCGCGTTCAACGACCTGGCCGCGGGCAACGTCGACGTCGACGACTCGCTGCCCCCGTCGGCGATCTCCCGGGCCAAGTCGGAGTTCGGTGAGCGCTACATCGACCAGGCCGACGCGACCATCGCCTACATCGGCTTCCCCCTGCAGTACAACAAGACCTACGCGAACATCAAGGTCCGCGAGGCCATCTCCCTGGCCATCGACCGGAAGACGATCGCCGAGACGGTCTTCTCCGGCACCCGCGCCCCGGCCGACGACTTCATCAACCCGCTGCTCGACGGCTACCGCCAGGGCGCCTGCGCGGTCTGCACCTACGACCCCGCCAGGGCCAAGACGGAGTACACCGAGGCCAATGGTCCGAAGACGCTGGAGCTGGGCTACAACGCCGACGGTCCGCACAAGGAGTGGATCGAGGCCGTCGCCAACAACCTCCGCGCCAACCTCGGCGTCCAGGTCTCGGTGAAGCCGTTCGAGAAGTTCGCCTCGATCCTCGACGAACTGGACCAGAAGACCTACGGCGGCATGTTCCGCATGGGCTGGGCGATCGACTACCCGTCCGCGGAGAACTACCTGACCCCGGTCTTCTCCACCGTCGCGATCAAGACCGGCTCCAACTACGCCGGCTGGTCCAACAAGGAGTTCGACGACCTCCTCGCCAAGGGCGACAGCGCCCCGACGCAGGCGGAGGGCCTGAAGTTCTACCAGCAGGCCGACGACATCCTCATCAAGGAGCTGCCGTACATCCCGGTGTACTACTACCGGATCAACGCCGCGTTCTCCCAGAACGTCAAGGGCGTCAAGATCAACCTGCTCAACCAGGTCGAGTGGTCCGAAGTCGAGAAGACCGTCTGACGGATGGCAGCGGGCCGGGCGCACCGCCCGGCCCCACTGGCCGCCCGAGGCGCTCTCACGGCGCCACACCGATCGGTTCCGGGGAGGGGTGCCCGGGCGGCATGTACGGGAGGCTTGAATGGGCCGTTACATCATCAGGCGTCTGATCCAGGCGATACCTGTCCTGCTGGGCGCCACCCTGCTCATCTACGCCATCGTCTTCGCGCTGCCCGGTGACCCCATCGCGGCGCTGGCGGGCGACAAACGGCTGGACCCCAACATCGTCAAGGTCCTGCGCGAGCAGTACCACCTGAACGACCCGTTCCTGGTGCAGTACTGGCACTACCTCACGGGCCTGTTCAGGGGTGACTTCGGCGCGACCTTCGCGGGTGTGCCGGTCACGGACATCATGGCCGGCAAGTTCCAGGTGACCATCAACCTGGCGGGGACCGCCCTGGTGATGGAGGCGGTCATCGGGGTCGGCCTCGGCCTCTACGCGGCGCTGCGCCACGGCAAGGCCCAGGACTCGCTGATCCTCGCCGCCACGCTGGTGCTGATCTCCGTCCCCACACTGGTCACCGGCTTCATGCTCCAGCTGCTCCTGGGAGTGAAGCTCAAGCAGGCGGGAATCGACCTCTTCCCCGTCGCGGGCGTGGCGGAAGGCCTGCGCAGCTATCTGCTGCCCGGCTTCGTGCTCGCGGGGGCGTCGATCGCCTACCTCACCCGGCTCACCCGGACCAGCCTCGTGGAGACTCTGCGCGCCGACTACATCCGCACCGCGGTGGCCAAGGGCCTGCCCCGGAGGCGGGTCGTCGGGCGGCACGCGCTGCGCAACGCGCTGATCCCACTGATCACCTTCCTCGGCGCCGACCTCGGCACGTTGATGGGCGGTGCGGTGATCACTGAGGCGATCTTCAACCTGCCGGGTATCGGCCAGCAGTTGTTCACCTCGGTCTACCTGCGAGAACAACCCGTGGTCGTCGGAATCGTGACCGTGCTGGTGCTGATCTACATCCTGGCCAACCTGGTCGTTGACCTGCTCTACGCCGTGCTCGATCCAAGGATCCGCTATGAGTGACACCCTTGCCCCGGACGTCAGGCGGGGCGCCAAACACGGTAAGCGGGGCGGGAAGAACCCGGCGCCCAAACCCGACAGGGTCGCGAGCCTGTGGACCGACGCCTGGTACGACCTGCGCCGCCGTCCGCTCTTCATCGGCTCGGCCGCTCTTATCGCTGTCTTCCTCGTCATGTCGGTGTTCCCTCGGCTCTTCACCTCGGTGGACCCGTTCGACGCCGCGACCTGCCAGCTGGCCCAGGCCCGGCAGGGCCTGAGCGGCGCCCACTGGTTCGGCACCGACAACCTCGGCTGTGACGTCTACGCCCGCACCATCTACGGCGCCCGCAACTCGATCGTGGTCGGCGTGAGCACCACCGTTCTCACCGCGCTCGTGGGCGGCCTGCTCGGCCTCCTCGCCGGGTTCAAGGGCGGCGCGCTGGACACCTTGTTCTCCCGGATCACCGAGATCTTCTTCGCGATCCCCTCGATTCTCGGCGCCCTGCTCATCCTGGCGGTCTTCCGTACGGGCAACGTGTGGACCGTCATGCTCGCGCTGGCCGTGCTGACCTGGCCGATGACGTTCCGCATCATGCGGGCCTCGGTGATCACCGTCAAGGGCCAGGACTACGTGGTCGCGGCCAGGGCGCTCGGCGCCTCCTCGTCCCGGATCATGTTCCGGCACCTATTGCCGAACGCGATCGCCCCTGTGATCGTGGTTGCCATGATCAATCTGGGCAGCTTCATCGCCGCCGAGGCGGGCCTGTCGTTCCTCGGCGTAGGACTGCGCTCACCCGACATCTCGTGGGGTCTTATGATCGCCGATGCCCGGGAGCGCTTCCTGGAGGCTCCGGGGCCGTTGCTCTTCCCGGCGCTCTTCCTGAGCCTGACCGTGCTGGCCTTCATCATGCTGGGCGACGCGGTGCGCGACGCCCTCGACCCGAAGCTGCGGTAAGGGGGACCAGTGAAGAAGACGTCAACGCCGGCGTTGCCGGACAGGGGAGTCCTGGGCAGCGAGCCGTTGCTCGCCGTCGACGACCTGCATGTGGAGTTCGCCACCAGGCAGGGAGCCGTCAAGGCGGTCAACGGGGTCAGCTACGCCCTGAACCCCGGAGAGACGCTCGCCGTGCTCGGAGAGTCGGGCTCGGGAAAGTCGGTGACCGCCCAGGCGATCATGGGCATTCTCGACATGCCTCCGGCCCGCATCCCCCGGGGTGAGATCCGGTTCAAGGGCACCGACCTGCTCAAGCTGTCGGAGGACGCCCGCTCCCAGGTCCGCGGCCAGCGGATCGCGATGATCTTCCAGGACGCGCTCTCCGCGCTGAACCCGGTGTTCACCGTGGGTTCCCAGATCGGTGAGATGTTCCGGGTTCACCGGGGCACCTCCAGGGGCGACGCCCAGAAGAAGGCGATCGAGCTGATGGACCGGGTCCGCATCCCCGGGGCCAAGCAGCGGGTGAACGACTACCCGCACCAGTTCTCCGGCGGCATGCGCCAGCGCATCATGATCGCGATGTCGATCGCGCTCGATCCCGAGGTGCTGATCGCGGACGAGCCGACCACCGCGCTCGACGTGACGGTGCAAGCTCAGATCATGGAGCTCCTCGCCGAGCTGCGGCGCGAGAGCAACATGGGCCTGATCCTGATCACCCACGACCTCGGCGTGGTGGCCGACGTGGCCGACAAGATCGCGGTCATGTACGGCGGGCGGATCGTGGAGAACGCCCTCGTGCACGACATCTACCGGGCTCCCGCCCACCCCTACGCCAAGGGCCTGCTCGACTCGATCCCCAGGGTCGACCAGAAGGGCCAGGAGCTGTACGCGATCAAGGGAATGCCGCCGAACCTGCTCGACATGCCCTCGGGGTGTTCCTTCCACCCCCGGTGCCCGTACCGTCAGGACAACTGCGTCACCGAGGCGCCGCCGCTCTACGAGATCGGTCCGACACGCAACAGCGCCTGTCACTACTGGAGGGAGGTCCTCGATGGCAGCCACGGGTGAGCCGATTCTTGAGGTTCGCGACCTGGTCAAGCACTTCCCCCTGACCCAGGGCATCCTGCTGAGGAAGCAGATCGGTGCGATCAAGGCGGTGGACGGGGTCTCCTTCGACCTGCGCCGCGGCGAGACGCTCGGCATCGTGGGCGAGTCCGGCTGCGGCAAGTCCACGCTGGCCAAGCTCCTGATGGCGCTGGAGCGGCCGACCTCGGGCTCCGTGAAGATCAACGGCATGGAGATCGCCAACGCCAGGGGCGGCGACCTCAAGCGGGTCCGCCGCAACATCCAGATGGTCATGCAGGATCCGTACACCTCGCTGAACCCCCGGATGACCGTGGGCGACATCGTCGGCGAGCCGTACGAGATCCACGAGGAGGTCGCGCCCAAGGGCGACCGCCGCCGTAAGGTGCAGGAGTTGCTGGAGGTCGTGGGTCTCAACCCCGACCACATCAACCGCTACCCGCATCAGTTCTCCGGCGGACAGCGGCAGCGCATCGGCATCGCCCGCGGGCTGGCGCTCCAGCCGGAGATCATCGTCTGTGACGAGCCGGTGTCCGCGCTCGACGTGTCGATCCAGGCCCAGGTCATCAACCTGCTGGAGCGGCTGCAGAACGAACTCGGCCTCGCCTACATCTTCATCGCCCACGACCTGTCGGTGGTCCGCCACATCTCCGACCGGGTCGGCGTGATGTATCTGGGGAAGGTGGTCGAGCTCGGCAAGGACACGGAGATCTACGACCGTCCCGCGCACCCCTACACCCAGGCGCTGCTGTCGGCGGTGCCGGTGCCCGACCCCGAGGGTCGTGAGGGCCGCGAGCGGATCATTCTCCAGGGCGACCCGCCGTCCCCGGCCAACCCGCCGTCGGGATGCCGGTTCCGGACCCGTTGCTGGAAGGCGCAGGACATCTGCGCGGAGGAGGAGCCGCTGCTGCAGATCCGGCCCGGCACCGCGCACGCGAGCGCCTGCCACTTCGCGGAGACCCACGACGTGGTGCACGCATAGGAGCCGGAAAGCACCGGCGTGCCGGAAACGTGAGAGGACCGGGACGGGTAAGAGGTCCGAAAACGTGAGAAGGCCGGAAAACGCACGAGGGCAACGCCTCCACACGTGAGATGTGGAGGCGTTGCCCTCACCGGTTACCGCTACCTGTTACCGGTTGGACGGGCGTCGTCCTCAGCGGTTTGCGGAGCTGAGGATGCCGAGGCCAACGTTGTTGAGAGCGTTGACGCCGATGAGGCCGCTGTTGGACGCGACACCGTGGCCGAACCCGCTGCCGGCGCTGACGTTGCTGTTGTTGATGATGCCGCGGCCGCCGAAGCCGCCGTGGCCGTGGCCGAAGCCGCCGTGGCCGAAGCCACCGCCGAAGCCGCCGCCGTAGAAGCCGCCGCCGAAGCCGCCGCCGTAGATGCCACCGCCGTAGATGCCGCCGCCGAAGCCGGCGCCGTAGATGCCGCCACCGTAGATGCCGCCACCGCAGGGGCCGGCCACCACGGCCGGCGGCAGGCAGCCGCCGCCGTAGATGCCGCCGCCGTAGACGCCGCCACCGCCGGAGACCACGGTCGTGGGAATGATGGTGTTGCCGTACGTGACGGTGCTCGTCGGAACGAAGGCCGGAGCCCCCTGGACGATGCCGCCACCACAGCAGTTGGAGGACTTGGAGGTGGATGCGGATGCGGCCGCAGCAGGTGCGAGAACGGCGATGCCGACGCATGCCGAAGTGATGAGAAGACGACGAATCATTTTTGTGTTCCCCCCGAAAGGAAACCGCGGCAGTCTCTGGAGCGAAAACTCTCCGGCTGCACGCGGCTACTCAACGTAACAGGAGCGAGACTATCCATCGACACTTCTTCAATCAGTGCGAGGATGGTCATGAAGCGGCAATGATCGAAGGGCTAGAGCCTGGCGAACCTTGGCCAATCGTCAGCCCGATGCCGTGTCCGATTCATCTGGCGACCCTCTGTCGTGTCCCGTAATGATCAGGCCGGCTCGCTGACCTGGGCCATGGTCCGGGACAGTACGGGCTTGGCCCGGGGCGGAACGACTTTGCCAAGGAGGGGAACCGCCGTCCACGGTGAATGGCCGTCGATCACGTTTATCGCCACGGGCGAATCCGACACAAGTGCTTGATCGGAAATGTCCTCTGTTTAGGGTGATCGACGCAGAACCTATTGATAAGTAGGAAATTTTCGCGCGCGACGGCGAAGTCTGACCAGCGAGCGTCCGGCCATGGCGAGGACGAGCAGGATCAGTATGGAGCAGACGATCCTGCGCGAGACATCGGTGCCACGGACCGGCGTATCCCGGGAAAGGACGGGGGAGGCCGGCGACGCCGAAGACACCGAAGACACCGCGGGCGGAACCGCGGCACGCAACGGCCGCCGCTGGGCCCTGGCGGCCTGTTCCAGCGCACGGGCGGCGTTGACCACACCGTGGCCGTAGTCGGGATCGTGCCCGCCCTCGGGGGCGTGGGTGGTGCCACGTTCGACGGCCCTGCGGACCTGAGCGGGAGTCAGCCGGGGGAACTCCGATCTGATCAGTGCCACGACTCCGGCGACGATGGCCGCGGCCGAGCTGGTGCCGTCTCCGATCACGTAGGAACCGTCGACGGCGGCACTGACGATCTGAACTCCCGGTGCGACCAGCGACAGGTATTCCTGGCGATTGGAGAACGAGGCCACCCTCATCCCCCTGTCCACCGCGCCCACCGCGATCACGCCCGGATAGGCGGCGGGGAAGTTCCTGCGGTTCGGACCTTCGCCGTCGTTGCCCGCCGAGGCCACCAGCACCGAGCCCCGGTCGAGTGCGTAGCGCACGGCCTTCTCCTCGGTCGCCGCTCCCTCCCACGACCCGCTGCCGCCGCCCAGCGACATGCTGATCACTTCGGCGCCGTGGTCGGCCGCGTAGCGAATGCCCTTGGCCAGTGCGTCCTCGTTCCAGGTGCGGCCCCGGCGGCGCTGGGGGTCGTCGTTGTCCAGCGTGACCCTGACGGACAGGATCGTCGCGGCGGGAGCGATCCCGCTCACGCCCCAGGCGTGGTTCTTGCCGTGTCCGCGCCCGGCGATGATGCTCGCCATGGCCGTGCCGTGGCGTCCCCACCGGGGCGCCTCCCCCCGCGTGCCCGTCAGGTCGGTGCCGCCGGTCACCGCCCCGGCCAGATCGGGGTGGCCGGCGTCGACCCCGGTGTCCAGCACGGCGACCACCACGTTCTCTCCCCGGGTCCGCTGCCAGGCCTCCGCCACCCCCAGCGGAACCAGGGGCCACTGCTTGGACCGTACGGTGGCGCCGATGTCGTCGGCCTGGACGGGTGCGGCCACGACCATGATGGCCAGCGGGGCTACGAGAGCCTGAACAGCCAGGACGGTTCGAACCGTTCTGGACGCATGCGTGTAGAGCACGATGACCTCGTCGGAGGGGGATCGGGACACGTCACGGGGATTGTGACACGCGCCTTACCCCCCAAACCGACGCTTCAGTAAACAGGCCTATACGTAGGGTGATTTCCCTTAGGTCACTTTAATTACACATGTCATGGCACAAGAGATAGTCGTACGTGGGCTCCCGGCGGGAGGCCGAGCCGCTGGGAGGCGTCGCCGGCGTTGACCGCCAGGGCGACCAGCCCGGCCGAGTCGATGAAGGTGACCAGCTCTCCCGGGGGCACCGCGGCGAACGTCTCCTTGAACGGCACGGCCACCCGCCGCCTGCCCAGCCAGACCACCAGCGTGTCTCCCGGGCGCACGCCCAGCGTGGCCAGATCGCCCGCGTTGATCGACAGCTGGGCGTTGCCGTGGTGGTCCACCGACAGCACCTCGCCCTCGGCCGTGCCCTCCTGCACCAGCGAGGTCGGCGCGGGCAGCGAGACCAGCCGGTTCAGCGGGATCTCCGGCCCGAGCTCGGCGAGGTCGCGCCCGATGGCCAGGTGCGCCGCCACGGGCGCGAAGAGATCGCGTCCGTGGAAGGTGGGCGAGACCGGTTTCAGGAAGAAGGCCTCGTTGGTCAGCTCGTGGGCGACCCTCGCGCCGCCGCTGGCGTGGATCGCCCACGACAGCAGGCCGTTGTCCGGGCCCAGGAAGACGTGGTCGCCCGCCTCGACCGCCACGGCTCTGCGCGAGCCGCCGCCCCCGGGGTCCACCACGGCGATGTGCACGCCCGGCGGAAGGTAGGCGATCGTCTGGGCCAGGATCGCGGCGCCGCGCCGTACGTCCCCGGAGGGGACCAGGTGGCACACGTCGATGATCCGCGACTCCGGAGAGATTCCGACGATGACGCCGTGGCACGCGGCGACGTAGCCGTCTTCGAGGCCGTAATCAGTGAGAAGGCTGATGACAGAGGTCACACTTGGTGACTGTACGTCGCTGGATCCGTCATGAACAGGAGGAAATTTCGGACTATCCTGACTTCGGGCCGCGTGCTCGCGGTGTGGTCACCGTGGGTCCGACCGAGGAGGAAAGCAATGGACACCGCACCGATCCCCGGTGACAGTGCTGCCCCTGAACCGATCCCGCGCGCTCTCACGGACAGGGAGCGGGAACTGCTCGCCTTCGAACGCCAGTGGTGGCGCTACGCGGGCGCGAAGGAGCAGGCGATCCGTGAGGCCTTCGACGTCTCCGCCACCCGTTACTACCAGCTGCTCGGCGAGCTCATCGACTTACCCCAGGCGCTCGCCCACGATCCGATGCTGGTCAAGCGCCTGCGCCGGCTCCGTGAGACGCGCCGGCGCGACCGCGCCGCCCGGCGGCTGGGCCTGAATCCCTGATCTCCGGCCGCGGTCGGCCCGGTGGTCCGGGCTTGCGTCCGTGATCTCTAGATATGTCCGTTGATCGGGCTTATGTCCTTGATCTCTGGGTACGGCTGGTCCGGCAGGCGGTTCATCTGCGAGGAGCGAGCCCGGTGAGCGAATCAGGACGGCGGAGCCGACGAGAGGTCGAGCGATCGTGACCCCGGACACGACCGAGGGACTGAGAGCGATCGTCGCCGATCCCGCGGGGGCGGTGATCGGACTCGACTTCGACGGCACCCTGTCACCGATCGTGCCCGACCCCGCGGCGGCCAGGATCCATCCGGACGGTCCCGGGGTGCTGGCCAGGCTCGGTGACCTGGTCGGCGCCGTGGTGATCGTGACGGGGCGTCCGGCCGCCGTCGCCGTCGAGTACGGTTCCCTGGCGGAGGTGCCGGGGCTGGTCGTGCTCGGCCACTACGGCCTCGAACGCTGGGAGGCGGGCAGGCTCTCCGCGCCGCCCGTCCATCCGGGTCTGGCCAGGGTCCGGGACGCGCTCGTCCCACTGGTCGCGGGGTTCGACGGCGCCAGGATCGAGGACAAGGAGCGGGCGGTGGCCGTGCACACGCGGCAGAGCGCCGACCCGCAGCTCGCCCTCGACGCTCTGCGCGAGCCGGTCGCCACGCTGGCGGCCGAGGCGGGGCTGGCGGTCGAGCCGGGCAAGTTCGTGCTGGAGCTGCGTCCGCCGGGGATGGACAAGGGAGTGGCGCTGAGCGCCTTCCTGAGGGAGCGACAGGCGCGGTCGGTGCTGTTCGCGGGTGACGATCTGGGAGACCTGGCGGCGTTCGCGGCCGTGCGTGCTTCCGGGCTGCCGGGGGTGACGGTGTTCAGCGGGTCGTCCGAGATCGTGGTGGAGGCCGACATCGTCGTGAACGGCCCCGACGGGGTGATGGGACTTCTCCGCTCGATCGCTGATTCGATCGGGGCCTAGCCCCCAGCGGGAGCATGGGCCCCGGCATGCCGCCCGGAGCCGGCCAGGATCCCGCCGACGGCCAGCCCGATCAGGGCGGGAACCATGAGGAACGCCTGGTGGGTGCCGAACGCGTCGCCCAGCGCGCCCAGCAGGAACGGTCCCACGCCCACCGCGACGCTGGAGAAGACGGAGGCCGTGGCCGTGGCCTGATCCGCTCGCCCGTCCGAGGCGGCCAGCACCCGGGAGAGCGCCAGCGGGAAGTGCAGCGAGGCCCCGAGTCCGGAGACGGCCAGGCCGGCGTAGGAGAGCACGGGCTCCTCGCTCAGCCAGAAGACCGCCCACCCGGCCGCGGTGAGCGCGAGCGCGCAGACGAACAGGGTCGTGGGCGCCATCCACAGGGCCAGCCGCGCACCGGCGAACCGCCCGGCCGCGAGGCCGGCGGTGAACGCGGTCAGCCCGATCGCCGCCATCGCCGCCGACAGCCCGGTCCGGTCGGCGACCAGTTTCGCCGCCCACAGGTTGAAGCAGAACTCCAGGGCGACACAGCAGAACAGCACCGCCGCCGCGACGTAGAACCGCCGGCTGAACCGCGCCTTGGCCGCCGGGCCGGTGGGGACGCCGGTGCTCTCGCGCTCGGGGATCCAGACGCGGCCCATGGCCAGCGCGAGCAGCGCGGTCAGGATCGGGGTCATCAGCAGCGCGGCCCGCCAGCCGAGCGCGCTCTGCGCGGCGAAGCTGATGACGAACGACGCCCCGATGCCGACGGTCACCCCGACGGCGTTCGCCTCGCTGATCGCCGCCGCGCCGGCCGGGCCGTGGTGGTCGTCGAGCGCGGCCATGCCCGCGTAGAGGGTGATCGAGCCCATCCCGCTGGCGATGCCGTATCCGAGAAGGGTGACCGGCAGCGCGTCGCCGAGCATCACCAGCATCACTCCGACGTTCACCCCGGCGAGTCCCGTCCAGGTGACGGCCCGGCGGCCGATCCTCCGGGTCAGCCAGGGGAGGGCGAGTCCGGTGAGGATGCCGCCGACGGCCATCGAGGTGCCGTGCAATCCGGCGACCGTCTGCGACACGCCCTGGTCGATGCGGAGCAGCGGGAGAGCGGCGCTGAGGCCGTACAGGTAGGTGGCGAAGATGCCGAGCTGGAGGTAGATCAGCCAGGTCGCGCGATCACGAGTCAGCCTGACGAGCGCGATGGCGGCCACTGGTTCCCCCGAGTATGAAAATGAAATACCGGCAAAAGCTATCTCATGGCATGCGAAAGCGCCTGTCTGGGTGGATTACTTGAGAGCGGCGAGCTGGTCCGCGAACCAGAGGTGCGGAGGGAGCGCGGTGGCCGCGGCGGCCAGGAGGGTGCCCCGCCTGACGCGTTCGCCCTCGGACATGAGCAGGCCCTCGAAGAGGGCGGAGGCCGTGGCCGAGACGTCGTAGGGGTTGACCGTCAGCGCGTGCTCGCCCAGCTCGGCGGCGGCTCCCGCCTCCCGGGACAGGATCAGCGCGCTGCGAGGCGACAGGATGGGCCCCTCCTTGGCCACCAGGTTCATGCCGTCGCGGATCGGGTTGACCAGCAGCACGTCGGCCAGCCGGTAGGCGGCCAGCGAGCGCGGGTAGTCGTCGTTCACGTTGAGGATCAGCGGGTCCCAGTCCTCGGTGCCGTATTCGTCCTCGATCTCCTTGGCACTGCGCTGCACCGCCGCGGTGTATTCGCGGTATTCGGGCAGGTCGTGCCGGGACGGGTAGGCGAAGGCGAGGTGGACGACCCGGCCGTGCCACTCCGGGTGGGTCGCGAGGAACTCCCGGTAGGCGGCCAGGCCCCTGACGATGTTCTTGGACAGCTCCGTCCTGTCGATCCGCACGATCAGCATGCGGTCGCCGACCTGGTCGCGGAGGGCGGCCATGTGCGATTCGACGTCGGGTTCCGACGCCCGTGTCCAGAGCGCCTCGCCGTCCACGCCCAGGCTGTGCACGCCGATGCGGGTGGTCCTGCCGGCATGGGTGACCGTACGGCTCCGGCGGTCCACCTGGGCGCCGAGCACCGTCTCGCAGCAGTCGATGAAGGCCCCGGCCCAGCGCGCGGTCAGGAAGCCCGCGTGGTCCGCGCCCAGGATGCCCTCCAGCAGCTCGGTCCCGACGTCGTCGGGGAGCAGGGTGAAGTACTCCGGCGGCGCCCAGGGAGTGTGCGAGAAGTGGGCCACCCGCAGGTCGGGACGCTCGCCCCTGAGCATGGCCGGGACCAGGCTCAGGTGGTAGTCCTGCACCATCACCCTCGCCCCGTGCGCGGCCTCCTCGGCCAGGGCCATCGCGAACGCCTCGTTGTAGGTCCGGTACGACTCCCACTCCCGGCGGAACCTGGCGTCGAAGTGCGGCATGTTGGGGGTGTCGTAGAGAAGATGGTGGACGAACCAGAGGGTCGAGTTGGCGACCGCGTTGTAGGCCCGGTGAAAGGTCGCCGGCGGGATGTCGAGCATCCGCAGCGCTCCGGTGTCGTAACCGGCCTGGTCCAGCCGGCCGCCGGGCGCCAGCCGTACGGCACCGCGGTCGCCGTCGGAGAGCGCGGCGCAGACCCAGAGGACGTTGAGATCTTTGGCGACCTCCGACAGGCCGGAGACGAGGCCGCCGCCGCCCCTGCGCATGGACAGCGAGCCGTCCTCGGCGAGGGTAAAAGAGACGGGGCCGCGGTTCGAAGCGACCAGGATCGCGTTCATTCAGGTCCTCTTCACCTAGACGAGTAAGTCCGATGTGATCAGTGGTCGTAGGCGATCAGCGAGCGGGTGACCGGGGCTCCGGTCTTGTTGTTGTGCCAGATTGCCGCGGCCATCGCCAGGATGCGCTGGGCGACGCGGACGGCGACGCCCTCGAAGGTCCGTCCGCCGTGTTGTTCCAGGTCGAGTTGGCCTTTGAGAGTGTCGTTGACCGACTCGATGAGCTGGCGGACCTTCTTGAGCATTGGCTCGCCGTGCCGCTGTTTCTCCCGCTTGCGGGAGGGACGCAGCAGGTCGATGCCGTGGGCGGCGAGTTCCTTCTCAAAAGGCTTGGAGGCGAAACCCTTGTCGCAGATGAGCAGAATGCCCTCGCGTTCGGCGATCAGGCCGGCATCGACCTCGAGCATCGCGGCCAGCACCTCCCGCTCGCCGATCTTCGGGTTGGCCAGCGCCCATAAGATCGGCATGCCGGTCGGGGTGCACACCAGATACAGCCGCAGGCCCCAGAAGAACCGGGAGTGTGAGGCGCAGTAGCCATAGCCGGCCCAGCCGGCCAGGTTCGAGCGCTGCACGGTTGGGCGCGACATCCCGCACGGCACCGGTGTGGAGTCAACGATCCAGTGGTTGTCGAACCAAAAGTCGCTGTCGGTGGCCAGCTCCCGGATCATCTGCTTGACCAGGGGCAATGCCGCGCGCAGGCGTTTGTTGTAGCCCGACTGCTGCGGCAGGTACGGGAACATGCCGGACAGGTGCGTGCGGGCGAAGCGCAGCCAGCGGGCCTCGGAGTGGTGACCGAGCAGCGCCTGGGCCACCGCTAGGCAGACGAGCTCGGAGTCGCTGAGCAGCGGCGGCCTGCCCATCGATCGGCTTCCTCCGATCTTGTCGTCGATCTTCACATATAGTGCGGTCAAGAGGGTGTTCAGGTCTTGCGTCACAACATGATCTTGAACGCCCTCTCTTCATGCCCGGTCACCGGCCCCAGACATCGGACTTACTCGTCTAGGGACACGCCTGTCCTGAAGGTTAACCGGGACGTCACCAGGATGCTCTGGACTTCAGGCCAGGGAAGAATGGCGTCGATCAGATTGTGTCAGCTCTTGTCATTAGGTTGGTGGATATGCAATGTTTCTGCGCTGCCCTTGGAGCTGGGGCGGGGCCGATTTGGGCGGGGTTCCGGTCGATGGGGACGTTAACGAATGTGGCTTCCGACCGTAGGATGTCCAGCGACTGTGACCGCTGATGGGGGTCCGCGATGGCGCTGGACGAGACGACCGAGGAACTGGCCCGCGGGGCCGCCCAAGGTGATCACCGGGCACTGGGCGAGCTGCTGAAGCGGATCGAGCCGGACGTGCTGCGGCACTGCGGGCGGATCCTCCCCTACCGGCAGGACGCCGAAGAGGCCTGCCAGGACACGTTGCTGGCGGTGGCGCGCAACATCGGCCGCTTCGAGGGGCGTGCCCGGTTCAGCACCTGGCTGCACATCGTGACCGCCAACTGCGCCAGGACCACCTATCGCTCGATGAAGCGACGTTCAGCCGAGCAGGGATCGGACGATCTGCTTCTGCAGAAGCCCGATGTCGCCAGGGTGAGTGTGATCGCCGGTTCCAGGCTGGACCTGCTCGACGCGATGGAGGCGCTGGAGGCCGAAAAGCCCGATCTGGCCCAGGCGCTGGTGCTGCGTGACATCTGCCAGCTCGACTACAGCGAGGTGGCCGAGCAGCTCCGCATCCCGCTCGGCACCGCCAAGTCCCGCATCCATCAGGCGCGCAAATACGTCCAAGGAGCTCTGGGCGACGCCTACGGTTTCTGACCTCGACGGGGTGGCGGGGAGCCCGGGGCGGGTCGAGCCGGTTTGCGGAGGTTCCTCCGCAGGAGCCGGAGCGCACCGGCAGACCCTTTTTCGGAAGGCCGGCGCTCCGGTGGGCCCCGCTCTAAAAACACCGCCCGCGTGGCGCGCGGCTTTTGCGGCCCCGAACGGCAACGGCTGAATTAGGGTGGCGTTGCCCACATCGCATGATCAACCTGCGATACGGGGTGATCTCCCCCCCTCATGCTGTGAAAGCCGAGGTCGAGGAGAGACCCCATGTCCCGCAGACATGTCGTTACCACGGGATGCGTTCTGTCGATCACCGCACTTACCCTGGCCGCGGTTCCGGCCGGCGCCGAACGCCGGGCAGCGGGCCCCCCGGTCGCCGCGGCCGCTCCGGCCGCGCTGAAACCGCCGCCGGGCATGGTGGAGGCGCTCCAGCGCGACCTGAATCTCAGCGAGGCGCAGGCCGAGGCCCGCATTCTGAACGAGGCCCGCCTGACCCCGATCGCGGCGCAGATGAGCACCAGGCTCGGCCCCCGCTACGGTGGCTCCTGGCTGCGGGGAAACAGCGCACAAGCGCTGGTGGTGGCCACCACCAGCGCCGCCGACATCCCCGTGATCCTCGCCGCGGGCGCCCAGGCCGAGGTCGTCACCAGGTCGCTGGCGGAACTGGCCACGATCAAGAAGCAGATCGACCAGAGTCTGCCCGCGAATCCGCTGGTGTCGAGCGCGCGCTACGTCGACGTCAAGCGCAACAAGGTGGTCGTCCTGGCCCCGAAACCCGACGAGGCCCAGATCGTCGTCGAGAGCGCCGGCGTGGACACCGAGGCGGTGATCGTGCTGCCCTCCACCGAGGTCCCCCAGCCCTTGTATGACCTGGTGGGCGGCGACGCCTACTACATCGGCGTCACCAGCCGCTGCTCGATCGGTTTTCCCGTGGTCAAGGGCGCCCAGAGCGGTTTCGTCAGCGCCGGCCACTGCGGCAAGACCGGTGCCACCACCACCGGCTTCAACCGGATCGCCCAGGGCGTCTTCCAGGGATCGACCTTCCCCGGCAGCGACTACTCCTGGATCGCCACCAACGCCAACTGGACGGCCCAGCCGGCGGTGAACAACGGCGAGGGCGGCACCATACCCGTCGCCGGCGCCCGCGTCGCGATCGAGGGCGCCTCGGTCTGCCGGTCCGGCTCCACCACCGACTTTCACTGCGGCCTCATCCAGCAGCGCGACGCCAGCGTCACCTACCCCCAAGGCACCATTTTCCAGCTGACCCGCACCAACGTCTGCGCCGAACCCGGCGACTCGGGCGGCGCCTTCATCTCCATCGACCAGGCCCAGGGAGTCACCTCCGGCGGCACCGGCGACTGCAGCTCGGGCGGCACCACCTACTTCCAGCCGATCGGCGAGATCCTCACCGCCTACGGCCTGTCCCTGAGAACCACCGCGGGCAACCCCCCGCCGCCGACCACGGGCACCTGCACCGGCTACCCGAACACCGTCACCGGCACCCTGACCAAGGGCCAGTCGGCCTACCAGCCCAGCAACCGCTACTACCAGTCGACCGCCGCAGGCGTCCATACCGGCTGCCTGGACGCCAATGTGGGCGTCGACTTCGACCTGTATCTGCAGAAGTGGAACGGCACGACCTGGCCTACTGTCGCGACCTCCGAAAGTGCGGGCCCGGACGAGAAGATCACCTACACCGGCACCCCCGGTTACTACCGCTACCGAGTGGTCGCCTCCAACGGCTCCAGCCCCTACACCCTGGGGTTCAGGGCACCGTAACCCGCCTCGGCTCCCCCCTCACATCCCGATCACCGGATGCGTTCCCGACGACCGGTAGGCGACAGCCGAGCGGTCCGTCGCAGAGCCGATGGGCGACCTGCTCGTTCACCTGTGGAAATTCAGAAGGGAGAGGTGCTGCAAGCCCTGCGGGTGCAGAAGCAGATGCCGTGCATGCCTGCGCGGTCCGCGTAGTCGGTGCGGACCGCGCGGACCTCGCGGACCTCCCGCCTTAACTCTGCCTATGGGTAAGGGACGTATGAGGAAGTTCGTGTCGACTGTGGTGTGGCATACCAGGGTTTCGAGGCTGGCCGGGGTACTGGGAATGGGGAAGCCTCTCGCTACGGCAGCCGCCCCGCCGCAGGCTGGCTTGTCCGGATTCTCCCGGCTGGCGGCGGGTTTCGCGCTCGTCCCCGCCACGACCGTGCTCATCGTCACGCAGTCCGGTGCGGGCGCCCCGCAACCGCCGGTGAGCCTTGGAACTGCGGGCAGCTTCGCGGTTCTGGCTGGGAGCACCGTCACCGGGAACCTCGGGCTGAGCCCGGGCACGGCGGTGACCGGCTTTCCGCCCGGCACCGTGAACGGAACCATCCATGCGGCCGACGCCACCGCCGAACAGGCCAAGACCGACCTGACCGCCGCCTACGACGATGCCGCCGCTCGGACTCCTGCCGCCACGGTGCCGACGGAGCTCGGCGGGACCACCGTGACGCCGGGGGTCTACACCTCCGCCGCGGGCACCTTCGGGATCACCGGGAACCTGACCCTCAACGCGCAGGGAGACCCGAACGCGGTCTTCGTCTTCCAGGCGGCCTCCACCCTCGTCACCGCGTCCGCCAGCACGGTGACCCTCACCGGGGGAGCCCAGGCGAGCAACGTCTTCTGGCAGGTCGGCAGCTCGGCAGCTCGGCCACGCTGGGAACCAACTCCAGCCTCACCGGGAACATCCTCGCGCTGACCTCGATCACGGTGACCACCGGCGTGACCGTCAACGGCCGCGCCCTGGCCCGCAACGGCGCCGTCACCCTGGACACCAACACCATCACCAGGCCCGCCGGTGCTCTCTCCATCAGCGTGCCCGCGACCGCGAATCTGGGTTCCGCGGCATCCGGTGCCGCCAACGTATCGGCCCATCTCGGCGAGGTCACCGTGACCGACGCTCGCGATGTCTCACCCGCCGCCTGGGTCGCGACCGTCAGTCGGGTGGTTTCTGTAGGCGGCTCCAGCTCCTGCAGGCCGGGTTGCACGACGCCGTACCCCGCTCCTGGCCTTGCCCTTCCCGCCGTGCCGGTCGCACCCCTGAACGGATCATGCCCGAGGGCGCGGATCGCGGTTGATGCTCAATCCCAGTTGAAGAACTGCTCGAACCTGAACCTTCGCACCAGGAGGGGGACGGAGTCCCGGCCGGTCACTCGGATCTTCCTGAGGCGGGTCTGCTGGTTCATCGTGACCTTCACGCACGTCAGGCAGACCTCATGATCTCCCAGCAGGGCGAAGTAGGAGATGCCGGCGCTGCGGCGTCCGAGACCCCTGTCGGAAAGGCCCAGTCCCACCTCACGGTAGATCCGCCTCGAACCCTTGAGGTTGAACGCGGTGGAGCCGATGATCGCGTGGTTCGACGTGGGGGGACAATGTACGAATATCCGGACGTTGTTGTTCTGGCGGGGATTCCAGGGCAACACCCGGAGCGACGTGACGTTCTTCAACTCGGGCGGGATCTGCCCGCCGTTCTTTCCCGAGGAGCCGCTCTTTCCCGAGGAACCGCCCTTCCCCGAGGAGCCGTCGTCCTTGCCGGAGGTGGTGGAGTTGTTGACGTTGACGTTCTTCTTGGAAGGGTCGGGGTCGGCGGCGACCTTCCGGACGACCGCGGCCGGGGTGTCGGACACCCCGGCCACGGGGCTCTGGCCTATCAGGAGAGCGATGACCGCTCCCATTCCCACGACGAGACGCATGTGTTCCTCTTGCCGGACAGACGCCGGACGTTGGTGGCGTGTTCTCGCCGAGGGACGGACACGCGGGTGGCGACGGAGGGCCGGTGCCTGGAACAGCGCGTGGAAGGATGACCGGGCACCCGTCCTGACCAGGCTTATTGTCTTATTATGCCGATCATGTCGTGCCGAGGTGCGCGCCACACCGACGCCGGCCCGCGGCTCGCGGTTCGCGCTCGGGGGAAGCTCGGGGGAAGCCGTCCGGCAGGCAACACATCACATCTCGAAATGTGGGACGCGTGGTCAGGATGACGGTGGGGCGGGTAGAGTGCATGAGACCTGCTCGTCAGGCTCCTAACTGAATATTTGCTCATCCAGAGGGGTGGAGGGACCGGCCCTGCGAAGCCCCGGCAACCATCTCGGTTCGCGACTCGTAATCTGACGAGGCCAGCCGAGACAGGTGCCAATTCCGGTCTGTGACCAGGGTGGTCGCAGACGAAGATGAGGGAAAGGCCTCGCTTCATGGCGCTCGCAACCACTGAAAACACCACCTCGCTCGACTTCGGCCCCGCTGTGGCCCTCTCCTGTCGCGAGTGCGGTGCCCGCTACGACCTCGGTCCCACCTTCGCCTGCGTCGAGTGTTTCGGACCCCTTGAGATCGCCTACGACTTCGGGCAGGTGACCCGGGAGCAGATCGCCGCGGGACCGACCAACATCTGGCGCTATCGTTCCCTGCTGCCGGTTCCGGCCGACGTGATCTCCAAGCCCAACATGGCCCCGGGGTGGACGAAGCTCGTCAAGGCCGACAACCTGGCCCGCGAGCTGGGCCTCCGCTCGCTGCACGTGAAGGACGACTCCGGCAACCCCACGCACTCCTTCAAGGACCGCGTCGTGGCCATGGCCGTCGAGGCGGCCCGCAACTTCGGTTTCCACACCCTCTCATGCTCCTCCACCGGCAACCTGGCCGGCGCGGTCACCGCCGCGGCCGCCCGCGCCGGGCTGGACGCCTGCGTGTTCATCCCCGCGGACCTGGAGGAGGCCAAGGTCGTCATGGCCTCGGTCTACGGGGGCAAACTCGTCGCCATCGAGGGCACCTACGACGACGTGAACCGCTTCTGCTCCGAGCTCATCGGCGACGAGCTGGGCGACCAGTGGGGCTTCGCCAACGTCAACCTCCGTCCGTACTACGCGGAGGGTTCCAAGACCCTGGCCTACGAGATCGCCGAGCAGCTCGGCTGGCGGATCCCGGACCAGATCGTCATCCCGGTCGCGTCCGGCTCCCAGCTCACGAAGATCGACAAGGCCTTCAAGGAGCTGATCAAGCTCGGCCTCGTCGAGGAGAAGCCCTACAAGATCTTCGCGGCGCAGGCCGAGGGGTGCTCGCCGGTCTCCACCGCCTACAAGGCGGGTCTCGACGTGATCCGCCCGGTCAAGCCGAACACGATCGCCAAGTCGCTGGCGATCGGCAACCCGGCGGACGGCCCCTACGTGCTGGACATCGCCCGGCGCACCGGCGGTGCGGTCGAGGACGTCACGGACGCCGAGGTCGTCGACGCGATCCGGCTGCTGGCCAGGACCGAGGGCATCTTCGCCGAGACGGCGGGCGGCGTCACCGTCGGTGTGCTGCGCAAGCTGGTCGCCGCGGGGCGGCTCGACCCCGACGCGGAGACCGTGGTCCTCAACACCGGCGACGGTCTGAAGACCCTCGACGCGGTGGCGAGCCAGGCGCGTCCCACCGCCGTCATCCGGCCCTCTCTTGACGCATTCCGTGCGGTTATCGCCTAGAAATCGTGAAAGGTACTGAATTATGAGCGTTTCTGTGCGGATTCCGACGATTCTGCGGACCTACACCGATGGTGCCGCCGAGGTGAACGGAGACGGTGCGACTCTTCGCGAGGTTCTGCAGAAGCTGGACGCGGACTTCCCGGGGATCGGAGCGCGCATTTTCGATGAAACGGGCAAGATTCGCCGTTTCGTCAACGTTTATGTCGGGGATGAGGACGTCCGTTTTGTCGACAACCTCGACACGGCCACGCCGCCCGGCGCCCAGGTCTCCATCATCCCGGCGGTGGCCGGGGGCTGATCCTCCCGGCGTTCCTTGAGCGCCCGGGCCCTCTCGCGACACCGCAACCCCGGGCGTCTCTCCGTGCTTCCCCTGTCACCCTCTCTGCTCTTCTCACGACACCCGCACCGGCTCCGGCCGCGTGCGGGTGTCGTGTTTTGTGACGTGAGCGCATACTTGGGACGCGGGGAAATAATGCAACATTTAACTAACTAATCGTGATTGCCAAACATGATTTGGCGCTAAAAGCGCATGTAAAGCAGTAGTTTGTTGATTGACTCTGTTGCCCCACGGCATCCCACAGGTATGGTCGAGAACGATCGACGTAGGCGATGTCTCCGCCTCGGAGATTGAGGACTTCGCGAGAGGAATGGGTGTTGTCCTCAAGTCCAGTAAGAGGAGTCGCAAGTGGCGCAGGGCACCGTCAAATGGTTCAACGCGGACAAGGGCTACGGCTTCATCGCGGTAGACGGTGGTAAGGATGTGTTCGTCCATTACTCCGCAATCATGATGGATGGCTACCGTGCACTCGAGCAGGGCCAGCGGGTCGAGTTCGAGATCACCCAAGGGCAGAAGGGTCCCCAGGCGGAGTCCGTCCGGGCGGTCTGACGTAGCCATCCCGTGAATTTGTCGGGAAATGTCGGTGGATCCCGCGGCAGCGCAGTCTGTGTGATCTTCGCGACAGCGGCCCGGTTCGCCGCTCCAGCGGCGGGCCGGGCTTTCGCCATGAGTGGAATGCAGGTCAAAGACCCGCAGCTTGCACTCGACAGGGTAGAGTGCTAAACAGTTTGTTGGCACTCCCGGTTCGAGAGTGCCAACCTGGATCGAGGCGATGGGGCCCGCCGAACGGAGTCGTGGGCCCACATGCCGTCGCGGGCGTCGGCTCGATCCGGTGCAAGCCACCCTGTGTTTGGGAGGTCTAGCCGTATGGCAGCCAAGATGATCGCGTTTAATGAGGACGCCCGGCGCGGTCTCGAGCGTGGTATGAACCAGCTCGCGGACGCCGTCAAGGTGACCCTCGGCCCCAAGGGCCGTAACGTCGTGCTGGAGAAGAAGTGGGGCGCGCCCACGATCACCAACGACGGTGTCTCCATCGCCAAGGAGATCGAGCTCGAAGACCCGTGGGAGAAGATCGGGGCCGAGCTCGTCAAGGAAGTCGCCAAGAAGACCGACGACGTCGCGGGTGACGGCACCACGACTGCCACCGTGCTCGCTCAGGCTCTCGTTCGTGAGGGTCTTCGCAACGTCGCCGCCGGCGCCAACCCGATGGCCCTGAAGAAGGGCATCGAGGCCGCCGTGGAGCGCGTCTCGGAGGAGCTCTCCAAGCTGGCCAAGGACGTGGAGACGAAGGCGCAGATCGCCTCCACCGCCTCCATCTCCGCGGGCGACGCCCAGATCGGCGAGATGATCGCCGAGGCGATGGACAAGGTCGGCAAGGAAGGTGTCATCACCGTCGAGGAGAGCAACACCTTCGGCCTTGAGCTCGAGCTCACCGAGGGCATGCGCTTCGACAAGGGCCTCACCTCGATGTACTTCGTGACCGACCCGGAGCGTATGGAGGCCGTCCTCGACGACCCCTACATCCTCGTCGTCAACTCCAAGGTGTCCGCCAACAAGGACCTGCTCCCGGTTCTCGACAAGGTCGTGCAGGCCGGCAAGCCGCTGCTGATCATCGCCGAGGACGTCGAGGGCGAGGCCCTGGCCACCCTGGTCGTCAACAAGATCCGTGGTCTGTTCCGCTCGGTCGCCGTCAAGGCTCCGGGCTTCGGCGACCGCCGCAAGGCCATGCTCGGCGACATCGGCATCCTGACCGGTGCCCAGGTCATCAGCGAGGACCTCGGCCTCAAGCTGGAGTCCACCACGTTGGACCAGCTCGGCCGCGCCCGCCAGGTCATCGTCACCAAGGACGAGACCACCATCGTCGACGGCGCCGGTGACCCCGACCAGATCGCCGGCCGGGTCAACCAGATCCGCGCCGAGATCGAGAACACCGACTCCGACTACGACCGCGAGAAGCTCCAGGAGCGTCTCGCCAAGCTGGCCGGCGGCGTCGCCGTCATCAAGGCCGGCGCGGCGACCGAGGTCGAGCTCAAGGAGCGCAAGCACCGCATCGAGGACGCCGTTCGCAACGCGAAGGCGGCCGTCGAGGAGGGCATCGTCCCCGGCGGTGGCGTGGCGCTGCTGCAGGCCGGCGCCAAGGCGTTCGACAAGCTCGAGCTCTTCGGCGACGAGGCCACCGGTGCCGCGATCGTCCGCAAGGCGCTGGAGGAGCCGCTGAAGCAGATCGCGGTCAACGCCGGTCTCGAAGGCGGCGTCGTGGTGGAGAAGGTGCGCAACCTCACCCCCGGTGAGGGTCTGAACGCCGCCACCGGCGAGTACGTGAACATGTTCGAGTCGGGCATCATCGACCCGGCCAAGGTGACGCGCTCCGCGCTGCAGAACGCCGCCTCCATCGCGGCGCTGTTCCTGACCACCGAGGCCGTCATCGCCGAGAAGCCCGAGAAGGCCGGAGCCGCTCCCGCCATGCCGGGCGGCGGCGACATGGACTTCTAAGTCCAGACGCTTTCACAAAAGAGGCGACCCTGAAGTGCCGGGGCCGCCTCTTTTCGTGTTCACCGAACCTTGTGTGATCGGGCGCCGTTCCTTTCATCCGGTTTGTGATCAATAAATGATCGGCTCCTAACTCAGGGGCTTGACCCAGGGGGCCCATTGGGGTTGAGGGGCGTAACCGGCGGCACCCCATGCGTGGTGGGCCAGGACATTGTCGTGGAGCACCATCGCGTCGGCGCGGAATGCGCCCAGTTTCGCGAAGCGCTCCTCCGCCGCGCGGATCAGGACGGTCCCGATCCCCTGGCGGCGGCGGGCGGGATCCACGGCCAGCCGATAGAGGTGGGCCCGCCAGCCGTCCCAGCCGGCGATCAGGGTGCCCGCCGGCTCCCCGTCGATCTCGGCGATGAGGACGGCCGCGGGGTCGCGCTCGATGAGCGCGACCGCCTTGGCAGGATCATCGTGGCGGTCGGTTCCCTCGGCGGCTTCGAGCCAGAAGGCCGGCAGCGCGCCGACGTCTTCCAGCCGCCCGTTCCGAACGCCTACGTCCATGGGCTTTTCCATGGCATCGGAAATCAGCAGAGCTGCGCGGGGAGCTCTCTGGCGTGGAGGACGGTCAGGGAGGTGACCGCGCGGGTCAGGACCACGTAGAGGCGGGCCAGGCCACGCGGTTCGGCGTCGACGATGTCGGCCGGTTCGACCACGATGACGTGGTCGTACTCCAGACCTTTGGCCAGGCTCGCCGGGATGACCAGGAGGCGGTGGTCCTCCACGGTGTCCGGGCTGAGCACCCGGTGGTCCAGGTGGTCCACGCGCGACAGCGCCTCGGACACGGTGGCGACCGAGGCGTCCGGGACGATGACGCCGATCGAGCCCTCACGGGACGACGCCTCCCGCACCGCCTGCGCCAGGGACGCGGCGAGGTCGGGCGCGGGCCGTACCGACAGGGAGCCCGTGCCGGGCCGCAGCGACTGGGGAGCGGCCAGGTCCGGGGCGATGGAGGGCAGCAGCCTGGCGGCGAAGTCGAGCACCTCGCGGGGGACGCGGAAGCCGAGGGTGAGCTCGGTGACGGCGCCGTCCTCGAACCCCAGGTGGGTGAGGACCTCCGTCCAGGAACGGGCGGACCAGGGCGTGGTGCCCTGGGCGAGGTCGCCGAGGACGGTGGCCGATCCGGTGCGGCAGCGTCGGCCGAGGGCGCGCAACTGCATCGCGGACAGGTCCTGGGCCTCGTCCACGACCAGGTGGCCCAGGACGGCGGTCCGCTCGATCAGGTCGGCGAGCTCGTCCATCAGCGCGGCGTCGGCCGCCGACCACTTCGCCGAGCGAAAGGACTTGGCGGGCTTGGCCCACAGGAGCAGCGACTGCTCGGCGGCGGTGAGGTCGTCCTTCGCCGCGGCGGCGAGGAACTCGGGATCGCTGAACAGCCGGTGGAGCACCTGCTGCGGGGTCAGCTTGGGCCAGACCTGATCCACGAGCTGCTTGATCGGTTTGGATCTGGCGACCGCGTCCTGCACCCGGTCGTCGGGAGACTCGCCGCGCTGCTCCATCCGGACGAGCACCAGGTGGGCCAGCCGCTGGGCGAGCGTCACCCGGCCCGGCCCGTAACGCGTGGTGCCGTGCAGCGAGGCGACGATCTCACTGGCCTCGTGGTCGGCCACCCGGTAGCGGTTGATCCCCTTGGTGAACAGCACGCCCTCGGTGGGCTTGACGACGTGCATCCACAGGGCGCGCTTGAGCACCGGGGCGATCCTCGCGTCGCCCTTGATCGTGGAGACCATGGGGTCCTCGGGGGCGAGGTGATCGCCCAGGATCCCGGCGACCGTGGTCTGGTCGACCTTGACCTCGCCCAGCGCGGGAAGCACCGAGGAGATGTAGGAGAGGAAGGCGCGGTTCGGGCCGACGATCATCACGCCGGACCTGGCGAGCTTCTCACGGTGGGTGAACAGCAGGTAGGCGGCCCGGTGCAGGCCGACCGCGGTCTTGCCGGTGCCGGGCGCCCCCTGGACGCACACGGTCTGGACCAGCCCGGAGCGGACGATCTCGTCCTGGTCGGGCTGGATGGTCGCGACGATGTCGCGCATCGGGCCGGAGCGCGGGCGCTCGATCTCCTCGGTGAGGAGCCTGCTCTGCTGGAGGTCGCCGCCCTGGTCGAGCCGCTCGTCCTCGTAGGCGGTCAGGTCGCCGCCGTGGTAGCCGAACCGGCGGCGGCGGGCGACGTCCATCGGGTCGGAGGGACTGGCCTGGTAGAACGCCCGGGAGACCGGGGCCCGCCAGTCGATCACCAGGGGGCGGCTGCGGTCGTCGTGGACGTGCCTGCGGCCGACGTAGATCGTGCCGGGCAGGTCGTCGTCCGCGGCGCGGTCGAGGCGGCCGAAGAACAGGGGAGTGCCGGAGAGGTCGGCGAGCGCCGCCACTCGCTGGTCCAGTAGTCCCTGCAGGATCTGCTGGGAGACCCAGTCGGCGGCGGCGTCGGAGGACAGGGAGCTGGCGTGTTCTCGCATCGCGCGCAGCGCGGCCCTGGAGGTGGCGAGGTGTGCGCGTTCGGCGGTGAGGATCTCGGCCGGGTCGCCGGTTATGTCGGGGGCCAATTGATGTGCGGGCACGCGGAAGCGCCTCCCATTCGATAAACGGAGGTGGTGGTCATCGGGCAGCGAATCGACCAGCTTACCGGGGACCTTCGTGACGCTCAAAAGGATTTAGCGATGGACTGACGTCCGGCTGCGGCGGGTATCTCAATGACCATGCGGATCTCCCCTGCGATACCGGTCGTGGCCAATCTCCTGCTGGCCGCGCTCTGGGGGTTTTCCGTGTTCGCGGGCTGGGGGCCGGAGGCCTTCTGCTCCGAGGGCGGCTGCGTGGAGAGGCTGGACGGCGTGTCCAGGCTTTCGGCCCTGTTCGCGGTGATCGCGGCCTGCTGTACGGCGGGCGCCTGGCTGGCCCCGCGTGCCCGCCGCGACGAAGACCGTCTCACCGCCCTCATGATCGCGGCGTTGGCCGTCTGGGTGATCGCGGAGGGCATTCTGTTCGTCGGTGGTCTGATCGTTCGGTAATCGCCAGGGCACCCTCCGTCATTCTGTCTTGAAATGGCGAAAAAGCCGGGCAAAACTGGTGACTCCGGCAGATCATGGGGGTATGTCGCCAGTGGCCGTCGAGGCCTAGCGAGGGGGTGGTTTTTTTGTCGAAAGCCCGCGGTATTTCGTGGACCTGACTCGAATTGACGACGTGTTCGCCGTCTGAGGCTATTCCCCGGCGAGCACGTCGTCCGCGTCGATGATCTGATACGCGTATCCCTGCTCGGCCAGGAACCGCTGACGATGCGCGGCGAAATCCTGGTCCACCGTGTCGCGGCTGACCACCGAGTAGAACCGGGCCCCGCCGCCGTCGGCCTTGGGCCGTAGCACGCGGCCGAGCCGCTGGGCCTCCTCCTGCCGGGACCCGAAGGTGCCCGACACCTGGATGGCCACCGCCGCCTCCGGCAGGTCGATGGAGAAGTTGGCCACCTTGGAGACGACCAGGACCTGGATCTCCTTGTCGCGGAACGCCTGGAAGAGCCGCTCGCGCTCCTTGATCTTCGTCTCGCCCTTGATCACCGGGGCGTTCAGGTGCTCGCCCAGCTCGTCGAGCTGGTCGATGTACTGCCCGATGACCAGCACCTGCTCGTCCAGATGCCGCCGCACCAGCGCCTCGGTCACCCGGGACTTGGACGGTGTGGTCGCACAGAACCGGTAGCGCTCCTCGGAGTCGGCCATGGCGTAGGCGAGCCGTTCCTCGTCGGTCAGCGTCACCCGGACCTCGACGCAGTCGGCCGGGGCGATCCAGCCCTGGTTCTCCATCTCCTTCCACGGAGCGTCGTAGCGCTTGGGGCCGATCAGGGAGAACACGTCGCCCTCCCGGCCGTCCTCGCGCACGAGCGTCGCGGTCAGTCCCACCCGCCGCCGGGCCTGCAGGTCGGCGGTCATCCGGAAGATCGGCGCGGGCAGCAGGTGCACCTCGTCGTAGATGACCAGACCCCAGTCGCGGGCGTCGAACAGCTCCAGATGCCGGTAGACGCCCTGCCTGCGGGTCGTCATCACCTGGTAGGTGGCGATGGTGACGGGCCGGATCTCCTTCTTGGTGCCGCTGTACTCGCCGATCTCGTCCTCGGTCAGCGAGGTCCGCTTGAGCAGTTCCTGCTTCCACTGGTGCGCCGAGACCGTGTTGGTCACCAGGATCAGGGTCGTCGCCCGGGCATGCGCCATCGCCGCCGCGCCCACGATCGTCTTGCCCGCGCCACAGGGCAGCACGACCACCCCGGAGCCGCCGTGCCAGAACGCCTCGGCGGCCTCCTTCTGGTAGGTGCGCAGCTGCCAGCCGTCCTCGGTGAGCGTGATCGGGTGGGACTCGCCGTCGACGTATCCGGCCAGGTCCTCGGCGGGCCAGCCCAGCTTGAGGAGGAACTGCTTGATGTTGCCGCGCTCGCTCGGGTGCACGGCCACGCTGTCGGCGCCCAGCCGCTCGCCCAGCAGCGGCTGGATCTTCTTGGAACGCAGGACCTCCTCCAGCACGGCCTGGTCGGTGCTGGTCAGGGCGAGCCCGTGGACGGGGTGCTTCTCCAGCCGGAGCCTGCCGTACCGCGCCATGGTCTCGGCGATGTCCACCAGCAGCGCGTGCGGCACGGGGTAGCGGCTGTAGGCGATCAGCGCGTCGACGACCTGCTCGGCGTCGTGCCCGGCGGCCCGCGCGTTCCACAGCGCCAGCGGGGTGATCCGGTAGGTGTGCACGTGCTCGGGCGCGCGCTCCAGCTCGGCGAACGGCGCGATCGCCTTGCGGCACTCGCCGGCCTTCTCATGATCGACTTCAAGCAACAGGGTTTTGTCCGATTGGACGATCAACGGTCCGTCAGTCACAGACGCTCCTTGGTTATGGCCGGCGAGCTCATGGTCGCACTCGTACGGGGACTCGTCGGTCTGCCGCGCGTCCCTCGCCTCCGGCTCCCTTATGTAACAGAGCCGAGGGGTCCAACAGTCCCGTAGGGAAAATTCCGGACCGATAACCTCGAACTACGTCAGTAGCGGTCTCAGTAGTCGTCGAAGGCTCCGTTGAGGCCGGCGATGATGAAGGTGGCGAGGCCCACGAGGATCAACGCGATGTTGATGCCGATGCCGATCCAGGTCCATTTGAGGAGCTTCTTGGCGCCCCTGACGTCGCGGTCGACCTTCCCCAGCGCCAGGCCGGACATGACGGCTCCGGCGATGCCGCCGAGGCTCACGTAGCAGCTCAGGGCGAACACGAGGCTGACGACCAGCGCGACGATCGCGTGGGTTCTGGCGCCCTCGCTGCCCGGCTGGTATCCGTACCCCTGGGCGTAGGGCGGCGGCGGATACTGCACGTAGGGCGGCTGCTCGCCGTATCCCTGACCCTGGCCGTAGGGCTGCCCGTATCCCTGGCCCTGGTCGTAGGGCCGGCCGTAGGACGGGCCCTGGCCGTAAGCCTGGTCCTGGGGCTGGCCGTATCCCTGGCCCTGGCCCTGGTCCTGGGACTGGCCGTGGGGCTGGCCGTATCCCTGGCCGTGGTCCTGAGGCCGGCCGTACGCCTGTCCCTGGCCGTGGTCCGGTTGAGGGCCGGGACGGCCGTACTCGGGCTGGTGCTCCTGCTGGGGCGGCTCGTAACCGTAGGGCGCGCCGTGGCCGGGAGTCTGGTTGGGCCCTGTGGCGTACGGGCTCTTCCAGTCGTCCGGGTTCGTGCTGGGACCTTCGGGGTGACCGCTGCTCACTGTGGATCTTCTCGCTTCTATCGAACTCTGAACGCCAACGCGTATCACGATATGGGTATGAGCCGTGTGTCACAGAGCGATGCTCTCGTCGTGATCGCGATCGTCCTCCCTCGGTCCGAGGCTATCCGGTGAGGCGGGCGCGCAGTGCCTTACGGTCGAGCTTCAGCACGCTGGTGACCGGGATGGAGTCGGTGAAGTAGATCTCGCGGGGGTATTTCACCCGGCCGACCCGGGCGCGGGTCCAGGCGATGAGCTCCTCCGCCGTGGCGCGGCCGTCCGGGTGGAGCCGGACGAAGGCCACGACCTCCTCGCCGTGGATCGGGTCGGGACGGCCGATCACCCCGGACATCAGCACGTCCCGGTGCTCGTTCAGCGCGTCCTCGACGTCGCGGGGGAAGACGTTGAACCCGCCCCGGATGATCAGATCTTTTTTGCGGTCCACGATGTGCAGGTATCCGTCGTCGTCCACGCAGCCGATGTCGCCGGTACGGAGTTCGCCGTCCACCAGCGCGGTGCCGCCGGCAGCGGCGTCCGCGTCGCCCCAGTAGCCCTTCATGAGCGCGTCGCCCCGGACACAGATCTCGCCCACCTCGCCGATCTCCAGCTCCTCGCCGTCGTCGTCGCGGACGGTGATCGTGTAGCCGGGCAGGGGCAGCCCGACGCTGCCCACCTTCCTGCGGTCCGGCGGGTTGAAGGTGGTGACCGCGCTGGTCTCGGTCAGGCCGTATCCCTCAAGGATCCGCACGCCGGGCATCCGTCGCTCGAACTCCCGGAGCACCTCGCGGCCCAAGGGCGCCGCCCCGCAGGTCAGATAGGACAGGTCGGGCAACCGGACGCTCTCAAGAGGCTCGGCCAGCAGCATCTGCAGCATGGCCGGGACCACCGAGCCGTACTGGACCCGCTGCTCGGCGGCCAGGCGCAGGAACAACCCGGGGTCGAACCAGCGCATCAGCACGGCCTGCGGAGGTTCGACGGCGTGCATGCCCGCGATGGTGATGATCAGGCCGTAGGCGTGGGAGAGCGGCACCGGGACGATCGCCCGGGTGACGCCCGGCCGGTGGGACATCCCCTGCGCGGCCTTCGAGACGTGCCAGAGGCCGCCGTGGGTCAGCATGACGCCCTTGGCCCGGCCGGTCGTGCCGCCGGTGTACATCAACGCCGCGAGATCGGAGGGGTCGCGCCTCACCGCACCGGTCTCCGCGGCCTCCTCAAGCCGGGCGAACGGCGTCGTGCCCGGCGGGGCGTCGCCCACCACGATCACCGGGACCTTCTCGGCGGCGGCCTGGACGGTGTCCAGCAACTCCGGCGAGGTGACCACCGCGACGGCGCCGCTGTCGACGAGGATGTGCCGCAGCTCCTCCACCCCGACCAGGAACACCACCGGTGTCACCACGGCCCCGGCCGCCCAGAGCGCCTGGTAGGTGACCGGCACCTCCGGGCAGGTGGCCATCATGACCACCACCCGGTCGCCGGGCCGGACCCCCAGGGCACCGAACCCGCCGGTGACCCGCCGCGTCCGCTCGGCGAGTGCCTCGGCGCGGTGCCAGGTCCCTTCGTAGTACAACGAGTCGAAGTCACCGAACCTGCTCCACGACTCCTCCGCGAGCCGGCCCAGTGTTTGATCAGCGCTCATGACCTTCAACCTGGGCGGTGCGGGCTGAGCAGTCAACCCCTCTTCAGGCGAGTTCGGCGATGCCCGTGATGCGGTGCAGGGCGAAACGGTGCACCGCGGCCCGCGTCTCGTCGTAGGCGGTGAGGTAGCCGCCCTCCATCCGGGCGGGTTCGAGGATCCGGCTGGTGGCGTTGCCCTGGGAGTCGAGGTAGCCGATCCAGACCTGGGAGCCCTGCCGGATGGCGTCGCGCAGGGCGGAGATCGTGGCGGTCGCGGGGGAGCGCGGGACCTGGCCGTCGGGGGCGTCGAGGGGAACGCGACGGGCCTGGTGGGCTGCGTCCCCGGCGCGCACGGCCCGGATGGCGGCCGCCACGACCTCGGCCTCCAGGCCGTTGAACGTGGCGGAGGAGCGGACGAGGGGCGGGCCCTCGGTCCTGCGGACGTCGAGCTGAGTGATGATCACGTCGCCGTCCAGGGACTCCGCGGCCGGGGCGTAGCCCATCGCGCGTAACGAGTCGATCAGGGCCGGCCTGGACGACTTGGAGGCGATCACCGTGGGGGCGAGCCGCCGCAGCCGCAGCGGGATCGCGCGCTTGTCGGCCATCACCTCGTCCAGCAGCGAGGAGTCGTCGCACCGCACGTAGGCGCTCGCCGTACCGATGCGCATGCGGCCGTGGCGGCGGGCCACGTCCGTGACCAGATAGCTGAGCGGCTGCGGGACGGGCGTGGTCGAATGGCGCTCCAGCATGGCCAGGATCTCGTCGGCGCCCTGCCCGGCGTCCAGCGCCCGCCGGATCGATCCCTCGTCGAACCGGTAGACCGTCGCGCCGCCGGTGGACTCCACCTTCGCGGACAGCGCCAGCCACCGCCTCAGCTCGGTGGTGAGCGGCCCCGGCGCGACGGCGGTCAGGTCGGCCTGGAGGAACACGTGATCGAGCGGCTCGGGCAGCAGCGGGGCCAGCAGCTCGCCGGGGGATCCGGTACGGCTCCCGCCGGGAAGCAGGGCGCGGCCGTGCGCGGAGAGCACGCCGAGACCGGTGACCCCGATCTGCTCGGCCTCGCGCAGCGTGAACTCCACAAGCTGGTCGCGGTGGCCGCCGCGGCGGCGGGGCTGCTCCCAGGCCAGGCGTTCGCGCACCGAGCCGAGGGTGGGCGCCACCCCAGGCGCCGCGGTGGCGAGCATGCCGAGGGTGGTGGTGCGGACCTCGGCGGCGGCGGAGCGGCGCAGGTCGGGGTGGAGGGCGTTGAGCAGCCGGTCGCGCTCGTCGCGCTCGCCGATCATCCCCGGCACGCGGTCCATGGTGAGCCAGGTCATGGCCAGTATCACCCAGCGGTCTTCGGTGCCCTTCATCCGCCAGGCGTCGTAGACGGGGGTGGGCAGCCAGTCGCCGTCCACCGCGCCGCTCGCGGCCACCAGCCCGGCCGCGTGCGCCACCTCGATGATCAACCCTGCCACCCACTCGGGCAGGTCGAGCAGGGCCGTGATCCGCTTGAGGTCGCGCACGGCCAGGCCGCCGCTGCGGAGCACGCCGGGAGGGTCGGCGCTCCAGCGCTCGCACAACTCCTCCACCGCGCGGGTGAACGTGAACGCCTGCCCGGCGGCCGTGCGGTCGGCGAGTCCCCGGTCGCGTCCGGCGCCGTCCAACGAGGGAGGGACGGGGGAGAGGTCCTGGTGAATCCGGCCGTCGCGGAGGAACAGGCCGACCTCGCGGGGCAGGACGACGGTCTCCTCGCCGGTGGCGCCCAGGAGCGCGCGAGAGAGGAGCTGCTCGATCGGCGACTGGGCGTCGGCGGCCCGCACCTCGCGGCGCGCGTTGGGCACCCGGCCGCTGGGCGGGCCCCAGGCCAGCTCGTTGAGGGCGGACCGCGCCTGCGGCGAGACGTCTTCGATCAGCCGCCCGACGACCTTCTGGTCGCCGAGCAGGTCGGCGAGGGCCTCCTTGGTGTCGCCGCCCCCGTGGTCTTCGTCGGTGATGTCCTGGATCAGCTCGGCCAGCCGTTCCGTGTGATGGTGCCGGAACACCTCCACGGCCGGGGGGCCGAGACCCGCCGGCCCGTCGAGGACCTCCCGCACCCCGGGTGCGGGGGCCAGGGCGCCGTCGGGCCCGTAGACCAGGACGAGGGTCCGCAGCCGCTCGACCGTCTCCTTGAGCGTGCTCCGGAAGACCGGATCGGCCGCTCCCGGCAGCGACCGGGCCATCTGGGCCTGCAACGATCTGTAGGAGATCGGCGAGGGGAGCACGCTCAGCGCCTCCATGACCGAGAGCGTGAACCGGTCGAGGCGATCGAGCATCCGGCCGACCGCGGACGGGCTGCTCGCCCGTCCCGCCAGGCCCTCGAGGTGCGCGGGGACGGGAGTGACGAGCTCGGGGCGCACGGCGGCGAGAGCCCGCAACTGATCGTCGCTCCGGCTGCGCAGCCACTCGGTGAACTCCGTGCTCATTTCGTCAATGGTAAGAGGCCTTACCGACAAAGCGAGGCACGGGTAAAGTTTGTGATCATGTGAGCGGCCGTGAATGGGGGAAAGAGGCCACAGGCAGGGCAGTGCCGAGAGAGGATGGCCAGCGTGATCGAGCGTGCCGACCAGCTTGTCCTGGAGTACGTCAGCAGGGCGGCCGACGCCGCCCACGGCGTGTTGCCCCCGAGGCAGCGGATCGATTTCGTCGGAAGGCTGCGGAAGCGGATAGACGCCGAGCGGACGGGGGCGGAGGGCCCGGAGGCCGTCGCGAAGGTCCTGGCCCGGTTCGGCGACCCCGCGGCGCTGGTACGGCGCGAAGTACGCCGTCTGGAGGGTGAGACGCCCTCGGGGGGCGTGCCGGAGACGCCGGGGGAGACCGGAGGCGCCGCCGAGGCCGTCGTCCCGGCCCCGACGCCGGGGAGCCTGACGGAGTCGCTGGGAGAGGCCGATCGCCCCGCCGGCGTCGTCGTCCCCGCCCCGGCCTCCGGCCTCCACGATTCCGCCGAACCGTCCTCCGGTCGTCCGGCCTCCGGGGAGTCCGGTTCCGAGTGGCTGGACTTCCCCGAGGCGTCGACGGGCAATCCCCGGCGCTCGCATCCTTACGGGGCCGCGCCGGGCGCCCATCACTCCGGGGCCGGCGCCCCGGGGTCTCCGGCCCACGAGGGCACCCACGACGACGCCCACGAGGCCGTCTCCGCGGACGTCCCCGGGCCCGTCCCCACGGGCGCCCCCGAACCGGCGGCCCGGCCGCGATCCTCACCGATCGCGTCCGGGGGAGACGGACCGGACGACCCCGCGGCCGAGGGCGTCGACGCGAACGACCCGCCCACCGAGGAGATCCCGCCCACCCGGGACGTCGTGTCGCAGCCGGAAACCGGACCGGGACCGGACGAGAGAACGGGATCGGTACCCGCGCCGAGGCCGGGAGAGGGATCGGGAGAGGGAGAGGGGCCGAAGGGCGCGACGGGGAGCGGAAGGCCCCGGTCCGTGACGCCGCCGGGAGTGGCCAAGGCCAGGCAGGAGGCCGAGCGGCTGCTGGCCAGGAAGCAGGCCAGGAAGCAGGCCAGGCGGCGGTTCAACCTGCCCCGCCGGAAGCACCGCCAGCCTCGATCGAGGGAGGACGTCGTCGCCGGGGAGAGCGACGCCAGGACGGTCCTGCTCGGTCACCATCGCGAGGTGGTCGGGATGGCCCTGCTCGGCCTGGCGGGGCTGCTGATCCCCTTCCCCTTCGCCCCCATCGCGATCTTCCAGATCCCCGTGCTGGTCTGGGCGGTCGCCGCGCTGGTCGTGGTGTTCTGCGAGGCCTGGGAGAACGTCGACAAGGTGCGCGGGATCGGCGCGCCGATCCTGAGCTACACCATCGGCGGCTCCCTGGTCGCGCTCATCCGGGCACGGGAGGACCTCGGCCTGGTGGTGGAGCAGTTCTTCACGATCAGTGGGTTCATGTTCATGATGGGAAGCGCCGCGGGTGTGTTCTGGCTGGCCTACCGCCTGTTCAACCCGGTCACTCCGACCGGCAGGCGCAACGGGTAGGCCGGCCGATCGTCTCGGCGGGTGGCTCGGCCGGAGGGCGCGACAGGTGGTTCAGCCGATCGCCTCGGTGGGCGGGCATGCCAGGTAGCTCAGCCGATCATCCCGGCGGCCGGGTTCGGGCAACAGGCCGAGCGCGAGTCGCACCCATGAGGCGATGAAACGGTCGCGTTCCGCGCGTCCGGGGGGCTCGCCCACCGTCTCCTGGAACAGCTGGTAGTGGACCACCGCGCCGCCGAGCACGGCGCCGATCGCGGGCCAGTCCAGGTCGGCCTCGGCGTACTCGGGCTGGGCCCGGAACCACGTGGTGATCGCGTCGAACATGGGCTGCAGCAGCCCCTCGCGGACGATCGCCACCAGCTCGGGGAACTGGCTCAGGTCGCGGAAGAAGACGCGCGTCAGCTCGCTCTCCTCGCGGGCCTTGGCCAGTCCGGACTTGCACAGATGGGCCAGACGTTCTTCGACGTCCAGCGACATGTCGACGGTGCTCATCTCGGCGAGGGTCTCGACGATCTGGGTCCGGGTCCGGGCGGCGTGTTCGTTCATCGCCGCGGCGAGCACCTCGTATTTCGACTTGAAATGCCGGTAGAGCCCTCCCGCGCCAGGCGACAACCCGGACGCGGCCTCGATCTCGGCCACGGAGGTTGCCGAATAGCCCCGTTCGGCGAACAGCCGCAGGGCTTCGTCGATGATCCGCTCGCGCGTTGATCTGGTCATTTCTCTGTCGATACCTCCACCATGACCCTATCCAGTGCCCAACTTCTCAGGTCGCGGCACGCCGGACCAGTCACGTTACGGGCGGTGCGCCGGACGGTCACGAGCCGCCCCCGGCGATCCGCGGGCGGCTCGTCGGGCGGCCGTGCGAAAGCGTTATGTCGATCATGAAGTGGCCCTCCCGGAGCTCGGCTCGGTGACTCGCCTTCCGGTAAGTGAATCCTTTCTTGAAAGGGGCCGGCGGCGAGTGGTGTCACGTACGGCGAGATTTACCATTCTTCGGGGGCCTCTCGGATAATGCCCTCCGGATCTGATAAGGAGTGGTGAGTGAGCCGATGAACTCGGTGGGGTTCGATCTCGATATGACGCTCGCGGACACGCGTGCCGGCATCGCCGCCGTCTACGACGAGGTGTCACGGCACATGGGTGTGTTCATCGACAGCGCCGCCGTGGTGGCCAGGCTGGGGCCGCCGCTGGAATGGGAGCTGGCCAACTGGCTGCCGCCCGAGGAGATCGCCGGGGCCGCCGCCTTCTTCAGGTCGCTGTATCCCTCGATCGCCGTTCCGGTCACCGTCCCCATGCCCGGTGCGCGTGAGGCCGTGGAGGCCGTACGGCGCGGCGGCGGCAGGGTCGTCGTGGTGACGGGGAAGAACGCCAGGGACGCGGCGAGCACGGTCGAATTCCTCGGCCTGGACGTGGACGAGGTCGCCGGCTCGGTCTTCGGGGCCGCCAAGGGGCCGGCTCTCATGAGTTTCGGCGCCTCCGCCTATGTGGGAGATCACGTCGCCGACATCGAGGCGGCGCGGGCGGGGGGCGTCGTCAGCGTGGCGGTGGCGACGGGCCTTTACCCGAGGGGAGAGCTGCACGATCACGGAGCGGACGTCGTGCTGGGTGATCTGACCGAGTTCACCGAATGGTTCGACGGCTGGCGAACTCCCGCCTCACTCGTGTAATTAGAGGCTGATTAGACGGTCGCTCTCGGCGTCCGCTGGGCATAACCTACATCCATTCCTTTTCACGACAGTCTGAACGAGGTCACCCCTGTGCCGAGTGGCAAAGTCAAGTGGTACGACGCCGACAAGGGTTTCGGCTTCCTCACCCGCGACGACGGCGGTGAGGTCTTCGTGCATTCTTCCGCGCTGCCCAATGGTGTGGACTCTCTCAAGCCAGGCCAGAAGGTCGAGTTCGGTGTGGCCGAGGGGCGTCGCGGCCAGCAGGCGCTCTCGGTTCGAGTGATCGATCAGCCCCCCACGCTCGCCAAGGCGGCCAAGCCAAAGGGCAAGCGTAAGAAGCCCGACGAAATGGTCGTCATCGTGGAGGACCTGATCAAGCTTCTGGACGCGGTCTCCACGTCGTACCAGAAGAACAAGCACCCCGAACCCGCGCACGCCAAGCAGATCGCCGCCGTTCTCCGGGCCGTGGCCGACGACCTGGACGACTGATCCCCTTCCCCGTGGTTCCCCGGTAACCCCTGCCGGCCCGCCTTACGCGAGACCTCCCCCACGGTTCAGCCGTGGGGGTTGGTCAGCGGCCTGGTCCGCTTCTCCGTGGGGGGATCGTCCCGCCGCACGATCGCGGTGGTCGTGCCCGCGGGCTTGGGCCTGGCCTTCTCCTCCGAGTGCCGTTCCCCGTTGGCGGAGGGCTGGGCGGCGGGAGCGTGGCCGGTCCTGGCGGCCTTCACCCTGGCGTCCCGCGCGTCGCTTCGCCTGCGCCGCCGTACCAGCAGCCAGCCGAGCGAGCCCGCCAGCACCGCGGCCATCACCGCGAGCCCGGCCGGCCCCTCGGTGAACAGCGACAGCAGCAGCCCGACCAGCCCGCCGACCACCCACGCGATCTGCAGGAACGCCTCGACCACTCCGAACGTGGACGAACGCACCTCCTCGCCGATCTCGCGCTGCACGATCGCGTCCAGCGCGAGCTTGCCCAGGCCCTGGGCGAACGCGGCCACCAGTGCGACGGCCACCGCGGTCCAGAGGTTGAACACGATCGCCGACACCACCGTGATCACGGTCGTCAGCGCGAGCGTGGCCAGAACGATGATCTGGGGGGAGTGATTGCGCACCCAGGACGCCACGGCCGCTCCGGCGAGGCCTCCCGCTCCGGCGGCCACGGCCAGCACGCCGATCGTGACCGGCGGGGCGAGCCCGGGGAGATTTCTGTCCTGCACCAGGAAGAGCAGGTAGAAGAGCAGGAAACCGGAGTGGAGGCGGATGGCCACGTTGGCCTTCATCGCCTCGGCGACCACCGGGCCCACGTTCAGCAGCGTGCGCCAGCGGGGTGGCCGCTTCTCGCCCTCGTCGTTCAGTTCCTCCAGATCGGGGGAGTCGACGTGACGGGGGAGCCGGACGGCCAGCACCCCCTGGAGCAGGAAGAGCACCGTCGCCGCGCGCAACACCCATTCGGCGCCGAGCCAGGCGCTGGCGCCCGCGCCGATCGGGATCGCGACACCCGCCGCGACCAGGGCGAACAGGGCGACCCTCGCGTTGGCGGTGACCAGCGCGATGTCGGCGGGCAGCACGCTCGGCATGATCGCCGCGCGGGAGACGTTGTAGGCCTTGGACAGCACCAGCACGGCCAGCGCCGCCGGGAAGATGGTGAACACGTCGCCGGGAACGATCGCCGCCGCCATGGCGAAACAGAGCAGCCCGCGGCCGAACAGCGTTCCGGCCATCACGAAGCGCCGGCCGGAGCGGAACCGGTCGAGGACCGGCCCGACGAACGGCGCGACCACCACGAAGGGGATCATCGTGATCAGCAGGTAGATCGCGACCTGGCCCCGGGCCTCGTTGACCGGAAGTTTGAACAGCGTCCCGGCCAGGGCCGCGGTGACCAGCGCGTCGCCCGCGCTGTGCGTGGCGGTCAGCTCGATCAGCTGTCCGAGACCCGTACGGCCCGCGCCCTGGGCGTGGGTCATCCTCCGGGCGGCCCTGCCGACCCGTTGCGTCCCGCTCGCCGCGCCACGCCCCGCGCGCAGGGTGGCACGGCCCGTGCTCTTTCCCGCCGTCACGGTCGCCCGCCCCGCTCCGGCCACCGCGCGGCCGGCCCGGCGGGAGGCCTCACCGATCGACTTTCGCGCCCGTTCCCACCCAGCTGCCACGTATCAAGTCATACCCGAATGGCGGGTGAGTTGGCGGGTGCGATAGGCAACTACTCGTGTGATCGGCATCCGGCGGTGTCGTTCGCTCCGGGCATAGGTGAGAATGAACTGTGAGTGAGCGCAGCGAGCGAGCCAGTAGGGACAGCGGCCGACGGGCTGCCAGGCTGACGGGAGACGACTCGTGAACCGTACTCGATCCCGCGCCGTGGTCCCGGACCAGGCCTGCGTCGCCGCCGTCGACTTGGCCCGTTTCGCGATCGAAGAGAACGTCAGACCCGATGAGGTGGGCGATCACCTCGGCGTCGAGGGTGAGGGCGACCGCGTCGTCACCCACTACTTCGCCAGTCTGGACCGCGCCTATCAGGGCTGGCGCTGGGCCGTCACCGTCGCCAGGGCCTCCCGGGCCCGCAACGTGACGGTCAGCGAGGTCGTGCTCCTGCCCGGCCCGGGCGCGCTGCTGCCGCCCCAGTGGGTGCCGTGGAGCGAGCGGTTGCGCCCCGGCGATCTCGGTGTGGGCGATCTGCTGCCCACCTCCGACGACGACGATCGGCTCGCACCCGGTTTCACCGAGGTCGACGACGACGTCGACCATCAAATGATCTTCGAGTACGGCCTCGGACGGGCACGGGTGCTCTCTCCGATCGGCCGTGACCGCGCCGTGCGGCGCTGGCACTCCGGCGAGTCGGGCCCGCACACCCCACTCGCCCACGCCGCTCCCGCCCAGTGCTCCACCTGCGGCTTCTACTGGCCGCTGGCGGGTGCGCTGCGCACCGGCTTCGGCGTCTGCGCGAACGAGTACGCGCCCGACGACGGCCGGGTGGTCGCCGCCGACCACGGCTGCGGCGCGCATTCGGAGGCCGCCGTGCTGCCGCACCAGGTGGAGCCGACCTCGCCGATCCTCGACGATCTCGCCTATGACACCACCGAGGACTCCTCGGAGGCGGGTCTGGCCGGTTCCGTGGACGTCGACGGCTCCGAGCCGCTGGGGCACTCCTGATCCGACCCTGTTTCGACAGCCCACCGGATAGTTTCTGATCCGGCGCTGTTTCCGCAGGCCGCCGGGTCACCTCCGGCCCGGCCGCCTGCCGGACGAGGTGATCTGCGTGGCCCTCGACCCATGGGACTCATCGCTGTGACTGACATCTTCGACACCGAGCGACTGCGCTCCGCCGTACTCGCCGCCTGGGCGGCCTCGCCCGCGCGTTTCCGCGAGGACGCCAACGCGGAGGAGGACTTCGCGCTCGGCGGCTACCGGGACCGGCTGATCGTCGAGCTCGCCCAGAACGCCGCCGACGCCGCGCTCCGCGCCGGGGTGCCCGGACGGCTCCGCCTGTCCCTGCGCGAGGGGGTGCTGTCGGCCGCCAACACCGGCGCCCCGGTGGACGCGGCCGGGATAGAGGGCCTGTCCACGCTGCGCGTCTCCGCCAAGCGGGACGAGTCCGGCGCGGCCGGCCGGTTCGGCGTCGGGTTCGCGGCCGTGGTGTCGGTCTGCGATGAGCCGGTGATCGGATCGCTCGGCTCCGGGGTCGTCCGCTGGTCCCGCGAGCAGACCGCCGCGCTGGTGGCCGCCGAGCCCGCGCTGGCCAAGGAACTCGCCGAGCGCGGGGGGCACGTGCCGCTGCTGCGCCTGCCGTTCCCCGCCGGTCCGGTCGAGATCCCCCCGGGCTTCACCACGCTCGTACGGCTGCCGCTGCGTGACGGCACGGCCGAGGACGTCGTCCGGCGGATGCTGCGGGAGACCAGCCCCGCGCTGCTGCTCGGCCTGCCCGCCCTTGAGTCGATCGAGATCGACGTGGACGGCGAGACGCGGACCGTCACGCCCGACGGCTGGCAGGTGGTCGCGGCCTCCGGGCAGTTCGCCCCGGAGCAGGTGGCCGAGCTGTTCGCCGACCGCCCGACCGAGGAAAGGGCCCGGCCGTACTGGCTGGTCCGCTGGGCCGTGCCCGTCGCCGGATCCGCGAGCGGGACTCCGGGCGGCCCTGACACCGCGGGTGGGGAGCCTCGACCCCTGCCCGCGCAGGTGCCGCCGGTGGTGCACGCGCCCACGCCGAGCGACGAGCCGCTGGACCTGCCCGCGTTGCTGATCGCCTCGTTCCCGATGGCCACCGACCGGCGGCACGTGGCGAAGGGCCCGCTGACGGACTTCCTGGTGGAGCGCGCCGCCGACCTCTACCTAGAACTGCTCGCCGGGCTGCCGCGCACGCCCAAGCTGCTCGACCTCGTCCCCGGCCTGATGGGCAAGGGCGAGCTCGACGCGCAGATCCGCCGGGCGATCCTGCGCAGGCTCCCCGACGCCCCGCTGCTCCCCGTGCTCTCCCCGCCCGCCGACGGCGAGGGCCTGGTCGTGCCCGGACGGCGAGCCTCCGTGGTCGCGGCCCCGGGCGAGCTGCTGGAGAAGATCGCCCCCATGGTCCCCGGGCTGCTGCCCGCGGGGTGGCCGTCCCGCCATCCCGCGATCAACACGCTCGGCGTCAAGCGGGTGCAGCTCACCGACGTCGTGGACATGCTCTCCGGCGACGCGGTCGAAGACAGGGACCCGGCCTGGTGGCGGTCGCTGTACGAGGTGCTGCCCGCCGACGACCCCGAGTCCCTCGGCGCGCTGCCGGTCCCGCTCGCCGACGGCCGCCTGGTCCGGGGGCCGCGCGGCACGCTGCTGCTGATCGACGGCTCCGCGCTGGACCCGGCCGTGCTCGCCCCGCTCGGGTTGCGCGTGGTCCACCCGGACGCGGCCCACCCGCTCCTGCTCCGGCTCGGCGCGGGCGAGGCGACCCCCCGGACGGTCCTGGAGGATTCGCTGACCCGCTCCGCCGTCTCGGAGTCCCTGAACAGCGCCGACGCCGAGCCGGTCGCCCAGGCCGTGCTCGCGCTGGTGGACGCCGCCGGACTGACCGCGGGAGAGGCCCCCTGGCTGGCCGACCTGGCGCTGCGCGGCGCGGACGGCGAGCTGTACCCGGCGGGTGAGCTGCTTCTCGCCGAGGGAGCGCTGGCCGGGCTGCTGGATCCGGACACGCACTTCGGCACGGCCGCGCCCGAGCTGGTGGAGCGGTACGGCTCGCGGGTGCTGGCCGCGGCCGGGGTGCTCGACGGCTTCGCCGTGGTGAACGACACCGACGTCATGATCGACCCGGATGACTGCGACCACGACCTGGACCGCGAGGACGAGTGGCTGGAGGCCGTTCTCGACCTGCTGCCCGAGATGGACGTCCCGCCGGTCGCCAGGGAGTTCTCCGCGATCCGCGACCTCGAATACGTCGCGAACTGGCCCGCGGCCCTCACCCTCCTGTCACGCCCGCCGCTCCGTTCGGTCCTGCATCCGCTGCGGATCCTCGTGGCGGGAGAGGTCGTGGAGGTGCCGTCCTACACCGCGTGGTGGCTCTCCACCCACCCGGTGCTCGGCGGGAGGCGTCCCACCGAGCTGAGGCTCCCGACCGCCGACGCGCTGCTGTTCGGCCTGTACGGCGACGCCCCGGCAGGGATCGACGAGGCCGCGCTGGCGATGATCGGCGTCCGGACCACGCTGGCGGAGCTGCTCGCCTCGCACGGCGGCCCCGACGAGCTGATCTACCTGATGGGCGACCCCACCGTGGAGGTGGACCGGGCCCAGCTCCGAGCCCTGTGGGTGGCTCTCGCCGCCGTCGAACCCGCGCGGGTCGCGCCCCCGCGCTCGGTCCGCGCCATCCTCGGCGGCGAGATCGTCGTCGCCGACGCCGAGGACGGGCGCACGCTGTCCGCCGAGGGCGAGGGTGCGGACGAGCCGGGCGAACCGGTCGTGGTCGAGGCGCCTGACCTGCTTCCGCTGGTCGCGGGCCGGCCGTTGATCCTGGCGCCCTTCGACCTGGCCGAGGCCCTGTCGGAGCTGCTGGACCTGCCGCTGGCCGGGGAGGAGGCAGCGGGCGAGGTGACCTCCTCGGGCGAGGTCCGTGAGGTTCCGCCCGCCGTGCGTTCGCTGCTGCCGACCGCGCCCACGACCTACATGGAGCACGAGAGGCTGCTCGTGGACGGCGTCCCCGCGGCCTGGCGGTTCTTCGAGGGCGTGGTGCACGCCACGGGGGTGGAGGGGCTGGCCCGCGGGCTCGCCTGGGCGTCGGGCCAGTGGGGAGACCGGCTCGCGGTCGCGGCGCTGCTGCGCGACCCCGAGGCGGTGCCGCTGCTGCTCGCCGAGGCGGACCTGGACAGCTGGACCGCGTCGACCAACTAGACCTGTCGTCCCAGTGCGTGGGACCGGTGCCCGGTTCTCACGCGAGTGTCCTCCCGCACATGCGCCGAAGTCAGCGCATGTGCGGGGACCGCGCGGTCGTCCGGCGGGGGGCGCACCCCTCGGACGTGGTTCGGAAAGGGACGATCACAAGATCACTGTCGTGGGTTCGACCGGCTTGTCCGAGGAGGGCGGCGGGCCACGGCGGTCGCGGCGCCGTACGAACCAGAGGCCGAACAGCCCACCGCAGATGCCCGACACACAGGTCCAGATCCACCACTGATGCTGGGGGCCCGGCTGTACGATCAGAAGCACGGCCAGGGCGATCGCCCACAGGACGGTGCCCGTGAGGATCGCGATCGTGTCGTTGGTCTTCAACGGCTGCAGATCCGGAGGGCGAGGCTGGTTCACATGATTCAGCCTAGGCGACGCCGCCTCACTACCCGCAAGGCGGAGTCTGTGAAGGCGCGAATCCATCTCGAAAGCATCACCATCGTGACCTGGGCCTTCCGACGGGAGAGCCTCAATGTCACTCTGCGTGCGTGAGTGACGCGAAAACCCCCTCAATAAGTAAACTTGACCGTTTCTTCTCTATTTCCGACCGCGGTTCGTCGGTGGGCCGAGAGGTCCGCGGCGGCCTCGTCACGTTCTTCACGATGGCCTACATCGTCGTGCTCAACCCCCTGATCATCGCCACCGTCAAGGACGTGGACGGCCAGTTCATCGGTGACGGCCTCGTGCCCAACGTGCCGCTGGTCGCCGCCGGCACGGCTTTCGTTGCGGGCCTGCTGAGCATCCTGATGGGTGTCATCGGCAGGGTCCCCTTCGCGATGGCCGCCGGCCTCGGCCTGAACGCCTTCGTGACCTACGGCATCGCCTCGCAGATGTCGTGGGAGTCGGCCATGGGCCTGGTGTTCCTGGAGGGCGTGATCATCGCCCTCCTGGTGCTCACCGGGTTCCGCACGGCGGTCTTCAACGCCATCCCACCCCAGCTCAAGACCGCGATCAGCGTCGGCATCGGCCTGTTCATCGCCCTGATCGGCTTTGTGGACGCGGGCTTCGTCCGCCGTGTGGCGGCGGGCCCGCCGCTGGAGCTCGGCATCGGCGGCAATCTGGCCAGCTGGCCGATCTTCGTGTTCGTGGTCGGTCTGCTGCTGATCGCCCTGCTGGTGGCGCGGCAGGTCAAGGGCGCCATTCTGATCGGCATCGTCTCCACCGCCGTCCTCGCGATCATCGTGGAGGCCGTCACCAAGGTCGGCGCCGCGACGGTGCCCGGTAAGGAGCCGAACCCGGCGGGCTGGCAGCTCGTCGTCCCCGGACTGCCCGAGAAGATCTTCGGGTTCGAGAACCCCCTGGTGCTCTTCAGGGAGTTCGACCCGTTCGGCGCCTTCGGCTCCGTCTCGGTCATCCTGGCCCTGCTGCTCGTCTTCACCCTCCTGATCACCGACTTCTTCGACACGATGGGCACGATGGTGGGCGTCGGGCGCCAGGCCGAGCTGATCAAGGAAGACGGCACCCTGCCCAGGACCCGCGAGATCCTCCTCGTCGACTCCGTCGGCGCGGCGGTCGGCGGAGCGGGCTCGGTCTCCTCCAACACGACCTACATCGAGTCGGCCGCGGGCGTCGGGGAGGGCGCGCGCACCGGCCTGGCCAGCGTCGTCACCGGCGTGCTGTTCCTGCTGGCCATCTTCGTGTCGCCGCTGGTCGCCGTCGTCCCCTACGAGGCCGCCGCCCCCGCGCTCGTTGTCGTCGGCTTCCTGATGATGACCGCGATCCGCGAGATCGACTTCACCGACTACGAGATCGCGATCCCGGCCTTCCTCACGATCGTGCTCATGCCGTTCAGCTACTCGATCGCCAACGGCATCGGTGCGGGCTTCATCACCTTCGTGCTGATCAAGCTGGTCATGGGCAAGGCCCGCGAGGTCCACGCGCTCATGTGGACGGTCGCCGCCCTGTTCGTCGTCTACTTCGCCCTGGGACCGATCAAGCTCCTGCTCGGCCTCTGAGGACGAGACACGGCCGTCATGGTGATCGGTTCTCACCGTGACGGCCGTGTGCGTTCGGAAGGCGCGGGTGCCGCGGGAAAATCCGAGCGCTACCCGTCAGCGGCACCGCCGGGTGTTGAGCCGGGCGGCCTGGCGCGTCAGGTGGTCGCGCTCAGCGAGGTTGGGCGCCTTTCGGGCCGCCTCGGCGTACAGCCGTGCCGCCGCCGCCAGGTCGCCGTCGCGCTCGTGGAGATACGCCGCCACCGCGGTGTGCCGGGGCAGCGAGTCGTCCAGCGCCGCGAGCGCCGCCAGCCCGGCGCGCGGTCCGTCGGCCTCGCCGACGGCCACCGCGCGGTTGAGCCGGACGACCGGGCTGTCGGTCAGGCGCGCGAGCTCGTCGTACCACTCGACGATCTGCACCCAGTCGGTCTCCTCGGCGGTGGGGGCGTCGGCGTGGAGCGCCGCGATGGCGGCCTGGGCCTGGAACTCGCCCAGCCGGTCGCGGGCGAGGGCCGCCTGCAGGATCTCGACGCCCTCGGCGATCGACTCGGTGTCCCACCGGGCGCGGTCCTGCTCGGCGAGCGGCACCAGGCCGCCGTCGGGCGCGGTCCGGGTGGCGCGCCGGGCGTGGTGGAGCAGCATGAGGGCGAGCAGCCCCGCCACTTCGGGGTGGTCGATCGCGGACGCGAGCTGCCGGGTGAGCCGGATGGCCTCGGCGGCGAGGTCGACGTCGCCGGAGTAGCCCTCGTTGAAGACCAGGTAGAGGACGCGCAGCACGGTGGCGACGTCGCCGGGCTGGTCGAACCGCACGCCGGAGACGGTGCGCTTGGCCCGGCTGATGCGCTGCGCCATGGTCGCCTCGGGCACCAGGTAGGCCTGGGCGATCTGACGGGTGGTCAGCCCGCCGACGGCGCGCAGCGTGAGCGCGACCGCGGACGACGGCGTCAGCGACGGGTGGGCGCACAGGAAGTAGAGCCGGAGCGTGTCGTCCACCCCGGGCGCGGGCTCGGGCGCCGGCTCCTCGTCGACGAGGTCCTCACGCCGGCGGCGGGCGGCGTCCGCCCGGGTCGCGTCGAGGAACCGGTGCCAGGCCACGGTGACCAGCCAGCCCTTCGGGTCACGCGGCGGGTCGGCCGGCCAGACGCGGACCGCATTGACCAGTGCGTCCTGCACGGCGTCCTCGGCCGCCGCGAAGTCGGCTCCGCGGCGGACGAGGATCCCGAGCACGCTCGGCGTGAGGCTCCGGAGCAGGGCCTCGTTCATCGAAGAGTTCACTCCGTGATGGTGGGCGGCTCGGTCAGGAACGGGCGCAGCTCCAGCCACTCGTGGATCGGCTTCCCGCCCGCCCCGGGGGCGGCCGACAGCTCCCCGGCCAGTTCGAGGGCGCGCTCGTGGCTGTCGACGTCGATCACCATCCAGCCGGCGATGAGGTCCTTGGTCTCGGCGAACGGGCCGTCGGTGACCGGAGGGCGGCCCTCGCCGTCGTACCGGACGAACGTGCCGCCGGGGGCGAGCGCCTGACTGTCGACGAACTCGCCGGTCTCCTCAAGCCGAGCCGCGAAGTCGTTCATGTACTGCACGTGCGCCGAGATCTCCTCCGGCGTCCACTTGTCCATCGGCACGTCGTTGACCGCAGCCGGAGCGCCGCGGTAGTGCTTGAGCAGTAGGTACTTGGCCATCGTGTCTCTCCTCGGTGCTGACGCGACCCATTGTGGTCACGTTCACCGCGGGGACGGAGCCGGTCGCGGGTTCTCGACATCGCCATCCGATTTTTTTCGGTTTCTCGTGGATGAGCCTGGTGAGCCGTCTTGTGGGGCCCGGGTACGCGGCGTGGCGCGGGGGCGGCCTCGCCGTACTGACCGCCTGCCTCACGGCACGCGCCCGCCGGGGCGGGAGGAACCGCGGATGGCCCGAACCCCCGGCGAGCGATAGCCTCACGGCGGAATCGGTTCAGAGGAGGGCGGATGGGGACCTGGGGTCCGGGCAACTTCGACGATGACACGGCCGCGGATCATCTTTCCGCCGTCACCGATCGGCTGATCGCCGAGGTCGCCGAGGCGATGGCGGGTGACCCGCTCGACATCGAACCCGACGAGTACTGGGGCGTCGCGGTGCCGTGCAACCTCGAACTGCTGTATCTCATCGCCCGGCAGGGGCACGTCGGCGCCACGCTGCCCGAGGCGGACACGATCGAGGAGTGGAAGAAGTCGTACCTGGCCGTCTGGGACAGGGAGATAGACGGCCTGGAACCCGGACCGGAACACCGGGAGCGGCGGCGCGAGGTCCTCGTCCGGACGTTCGACCAACTCGCCGAGCTGACCGCCGGGCGTCAGGCATAGCGCGGTCGGGAGTCCTCCGAGCCGGGACCGGGGCGCACCCGCCTGCCGGGGACCAGCCGGTCACGAGGCCGCGGCCGGGAGCGGGTTTCGCCGGTCGCCTGCTTCGATCCGGTTCGTCGCCACTCGGTGTTCAGCAGGCGGCCGAACCGCCGCGGCGGCGGACACCTGAAGGTCCCGCGTCGCGGCTCAGTCGCGCCGGGGGCTCCTGCGTTTGACCCCGAGGCGCCGGTCGTCGTCTTTCTCCAGGCTCTCCACCGCCTGGCAGGCGTCCTTCACGCCTTCCACCGCCTGGCAGGCACTCTCCACGCTCTCCACCGCCTGGCAGGTGTTCTGCAGGGGATCGCCCCGATCGGCGTAGACGGCGACGCGCTTCAGAAGCTCCTTGAAGGTCGACTCCTCGTTTCCGAGGGTCGACAGGATGTGGGCCTCGGCATGGGCGAGGGCGTTCCGCCGATCCTGCCAGAGGGCCTGCCCCGCCTCCGTGGCGACAACCCTGCGACTGCGTCGATCAGCCGGGTCGGGCTGCCGTGTCACCAGCCCCGCGGCTTCCAGATCGTCGATCAGATAGGTGAGGACCGTCCGGTCGATACCCAGCTGCGAGGCCATGACGCCCTGGTTGGCGGCGAGGTTCTGGCTGGCGGAGGCGATGACCTGGTAACCCCGTGGACCGCCCGGAATGTCGTTGAGGGACTCCTCCACGCTGCGCAGGTATGCCCGCAGGATGACGCTCAACGACCAGGCGAAGTCGTCCTTGAGTGTCTCGGCGGCGGACTGTCCTGCCGCGTCCTCGGCTGGTGAGGGGCGCGGGGCGGGAACGGGAGCACTGGACATGGCCTCATGCTAGCCAACCAACCACTTATGTGGCATCGCAGAGATTATCCTTGGCAACAGAGTTGCTTGACGGAACGTCTGTAATCAATATGATTTCTGCATCAACTAGCTGAGGAGCTCGAAATGAGCCTGTTCCGTCTTGATGCCAGCATTCGGGGAGACCAGTCCGTCAGCCGCGCGGTCGCCGACACCGCCGAGGCGGCCTGGATTCGCACTCACCCGTCCGGCGTCGTCACCCGGCGCGATCTGTCCGCCTCGCCGATCCCCGCGGACGCGTGGTCGTCGGCCGTCATGGGCTCGTTCATGCCCGAGGACCAGCGCACGGAAGATCATCGTCGGTCCGCGGCGCTCGCGACGCGGCTCGTGGACGAGCTCGTCGCCGCGGAGGCCTACCTGTTCGCCGTTCCGCTCTACAACTACGGGGTCTCGCAGCACGTGAAGGCATGGGTCGACCTGCTCCTGGCTGATCCTCGGATGGCCCCGGGGAAGGATCCGCTACTGGCTGGTCGTCCGGGGGCGCTCATCGTCACCCGCGGTGGCGGCTACGGCGCCGGCACTCCCCGTGAGGGCTGGGACCACGCGACGCCGTACTACCGCCGGTTCTTCGGCGACATGCTCGGGCTGGAGCTTCACGTGAGCGAGGTCGAGCTGACCCTGGCGGAGACCAGTCCCGGGATGGAATCCCTGCGGGACCTGGCGCGCCGGTCGCTGGACGCCGGCCACGCCTCCGCCGACGCGCACGGCGAGCTGCTGGCGAAGCACGTCCTCACCACGGGTGAAACGGCGGCGGCGGTACGTTGACGCGGGGCTGAGCCGAGTCCCGGGCTCCACCGGAAAGCCGGAACGGCCGTCGTCAGCGACGGAGCCGCGGGGACGGACCCGGCCGGGTGACGCGCCGGAGGTCCGGGGCCACAGGCCCAAAGGGGTGACGCGACTTCGGTCGCGGGAGCAGGGATCCGGAGGAGCGACGCGTCCGGGGTCCGGGGTCACGGGCCCGGTCGGGCGAGATGCCGTTCGCCGCACGTGGACGGCGAGGTCATCCGGGAACGCTCCGGAGCGCCGGCGGCTCTCAGGAGACGAGGGCGCCGATCACCACGAGGAGCACGAGCAGTGCGAGCACCATGGGCAGCAGCCAGCGACGGGGACGATCCACCTCTGGAGCCTAGCTCTGCCCACGGGGCGCTCGCGCAGCGAGGTGCCATTCGGCGATGGTCTCGTAACGGACCTCGGCTCCGAGGGTGCTCCTCACCAGATGCACCGTGTCGGCCTCCCATTCGGTGCCGGCGAACGGCTCGAAGGCCTCGACCAGGGGACGCACGTCGACGTCGGTGCGAGACCTGGCCAGGCTCAGGTGCGGCCGCAGGCGCCGGAGATCCGTCTGTACGGCTCCCGCCCGTCGCGCCCCCGCGCCCAGGGAGTCGGCCAGCCGGAGCAGCCGGGGGCCGCCCCCTCGCACACCGGTCAGGAAGATCCTCGCCCGGCGAGCCGAGGGAAACGCGCCCGCGCCCGCCAACGACAGCGTCATCGACGCGTGGCGTGACGTGGCACGGGCGAGCCGCGTCTCCAGCCCGGGCAGGACCCGGTCCGGCACCTCACCCAGAAACGACAGGGTCAGGTGCCAGCCGACCGGGTTCAGCCAGCGTAGCCGGGGCCATTCCTCACGATGGGGTTCGAGGGCGCGGACGAGCTCATCGCGCACTGACCACGGCGGCAGCAACCCCAGGAACAGCCGCATTCGACCTCCTGGTGAGCGCCTTGGTCAGCATCGTCGCCGCGCCCACCCCGACCAGGGTGAGCACTCCGCCGATCGTAACCCCCGTACGCGGGCCGCCCAGTTCGGAGACCCAGCCGAGCAGCGGCGCGCCGAGAGGGGCGCCGGCGGTCAGCACCAGCACGTAGATGCCCATCACCCGGCCACGCATCTCCGGCGAGGAGGCCAGCTGCACGCTGGCGTTGGCGGCCGTGTTGACCGAGATCAGCGCGATGCCGGCGGGGATGAGGAAGAGCAGGTAGAGCGGGTACCACGGGGCCAGACCGCTGGCGATCTGGAACACGCCGAACGAGAGCGCGCCGCCGATCAGCAGCTTCCCGCTGGGCTTCGCCCGCCGGGCCGCCAGGAGCGCGCCGCCCAGGGCGCCCACCGCGAACATGCTGGAGGCCACGCCGAAGGAGGACGCGCCCGCTCCGAAGACCTGGCGGGCCATCAGCGCGATGGAGATCGTGAACGACTGCGTGAACAGCGACACGAAGGCGACCAGCAGGATCGGCATCAGCAGATCCGACCTGTGCCGTACGTAGCGCAGTCCCTCGCGGAGCTGCCCCTTGGCCTTGGGCACCGGCGTCGGAGTGGTCAGCTCCGAGGTGCGCATCAGGACCAGGCCGGTGATCACCGCGACGAACGACAGTCCGTTGACCAGGAACATCGGCCCCGTACCGCCGAGCATGGAGATCAGCACGCCCGCGACGGCCGGCCCGACCACGCGGGCCAGGTTGAAGCTGGAGGCGTTCAGCGCGACGGCGTTCGACAGGTCCTTGCGGCCGACCATCTCCACGACGAAGGACTGCCGGGTGGGCACCTCGACGCAGGAGATGAGCCCGAGCGAGAACGCCATCACGTAGACGTGCCAGACCTGCGCGTTACCGGTGATGACGAGCACGCCCATGGCGAGCGCCAGCAGACCCATGAGCGACTGGGCGACAAGCAGCAGCGAACGCTTGGGGTAGCGGTCGGCGAGCATGCCGCCCCAGAGCCCGAACAGCACCAGCGGCAGGAACTGCAGCGCGGTGGTCACGCCCAGCGCGACGGCACTGTTGTGCGTGAGGTCCAGCACCAGCCAGTCCTGCGCGGTGCGCTGCATCCACCCGCCGACGTTGGAGATCACTCCGCCGGTCAGGAACAGCCGGTAGTTGTGGTTGCGCAGTGCCCGGAACATCCCGCCCGGAGCCTCCGGCACGGCCTGGGTGGTCCCGGTCACGACGGCCTGCGACTCGCCGGCGGCCGCGGCCTGCGCGGCCCGGGCGTCCCGCCTGCGCAGACTCGCCCGCAGCCTGAGCCTCCTGCCGGGGACGGCACGCGTGAAGCGGCCTCGCAGTCCCGTCCGCACCCCGGGCTTCGCGCCGGGTGCGGTGCGGGTGAGGCGGCCTCGCAGCCTTGCCCGCACTCCCGGACTCTTCTCCGGTAGCGCGTGCGCCTCGGCGTCCTGCCGGATCGCCGAGGCCCCGGGTTCCTCGGGTTCGGCTAGATCCGGCTGAGCTTCTCCAGAATTGGAGCCGCCTGCCGGAGTATCGCCCTCTCCTCGGGGGTCAGCTCCTTCAACCGCTGCGTCAGCCACGCCTCCTTGAGGCGGCGCTCCTCCTTCAGCAGCGTTGAGCCCTGCTCGGTCACGCTCACGGTCACCTGGCGACGGTCGGTCGGGTGCGGTGTACGGGACACCAGTCCCCGCTCGGCCAACGCGGCGATCACGCGTGTCATCGAGGGCGGTTGTACCTTCTCCAGCTCGGCCAATTCGCCGGGGGTTATCCCGGAATGCAGTTCCACGGCGACGAGTGTCGCGAGCTGGGTGGGGGTCAGTGAGTGCATCGCCGCCTGCCTGCGCAGGCGTCTGGTCAGTCTTGCCAGTGACACTCGCAGCGCCGAAGCCAGACCAGCGTCGCTGCGCAGGCTTGCGACGTGGTCCTTCCTGGGTTGGTCGTTCGTTAGCATAAGTCATTACCTTCGCTAACTATATACGAGTGCATGTGATTCCCTCCATGCCTTTCCTTCTCAGCGCGGCCGTACAGCGTGCCAGACAGGGAAAAGATCGCCAATTTCGGTGCGGGGCCCGGGACGCGGGACCCGTACGGCAGGTGTTCGGTTCGCCGAGCCCGATCGGAGCGACCCACTCGGTTCGGACGTCTGCGACCTTTGCGGCAGCCGCCTTGTCCTGCTCATAGTGAAGCATCCCGGCTCGTGACGACGGACGTGGTCGCGGCGGGGAGACGACGCCTTCCGGTCCAGGTGTTCACGGTGATCACGCGCACCGTTCCACGCGGCTCACGATGACCACGCGGCCCGCTCCGTACGGCTCGGCACTCCTGGGCCGTTCCCTCTCGAAACGCCCGCGAGTGTGATCAGGCTACGCGGTCATGCCCGGATAGCATCGGAACCCGCTGAACCCTCAGCTGTCCGCTCTCGATGAGATCAAACGGACATTCGTCATCACCGAAGGGAAGGCATGACTCCCATGCGATCTCGCGTCGCCGTCACCGGTGGGAGCGGCAAGCTCGGCCGCGCCGTCGTCGCCGAACTGCTGGCGCACGGATGGGACGTGGTCAACCTCGACCTGGTCGCCCCGGCGCAGCCGCTCTGCCCGTTCACCAAGGTCGACCTCACCGACTACGGCCAGGCCGTGGAGGCGCTGACGGGGGTCGACGACCGCCACCGGGGCGTGGACGCCCTGGTTCACCTGGCGGCGATCCCCGGCCCCGGAATGACAACGAACGCGGCCACCTTCGCCAACAACGTGACCGCGACGTACAACGTGTTCTCGGCGGCCCGGCTGGCCGGGATCCGCAACGTGGTGTGGGCGTCGAGTGAGACCCTGCTGGGCCTTCCGTTCGACGTCCCGCCCCCGTACCTGCCCGTCGACGAGGAGTATCCGGCCCGGCCGGAGACCGCGTACTCGCTGGCCAAGCACCTCGAAGAGCAGATGGCCGCCCAGTTCTGCCGCTGGGAGCCGGAGCTGAAGATGATCGGGCTGCGGTTCTCCAACGTCATGGAGCCCGGTGACTACGCCGGTTTCCCCGCCTTCGACGCCGATCCGCTGCTGCGCAGCTGGAACCTGTGGGGATACATCGACGCCCGCGACGGCGCCCAGGCCGTGCGCCGGGCGCTGGAGCACCAGGCCACCGGCACGGACGTCTTCATCATCGCCAACGCCGACACCGTGATGTCCCGTACGAGCGGTGAGCTCGTCGCCCAGGTGCACCCCGACATCCCCGTCCGGCGCGAACTCGGACCGCACGAGACGCTGCTGTCCATCGACAAGGCCCGCCGCGTCCTGGGGTACGAACCCGCACACAGCTGGCGTGACCACATCGAGGATTGACACTCGGCCGCCCGGCGACGTGGAGATCTCGTCGCCGGGCGGCCGGTGAGGCGTCCCGTGTCGCCTCACGCGGAACTCCGCGAGAGGCCGGGTGGGCGGCACGGGTGTTCCTCAGCCCCTCCGGGGCGGGGAACAGATCACCAGGCGTAGTGCTCGGGAGCGGTCTTGAACCCGGGGAAGATCTCGTCGAGGCGGGCCAGGGCCTTCTCCTCCAGCTCGATCTCCAGCACCCTGGTGGTGCCGTCGAGCTGTTCGAGCGTGCGCGGGCCGATGATCGGCGCGGTGACGGCACTCTGGTGGAGCAGCCAGGCCAGGCCGACGTTCGCCGGGTCCTCGCCGAGCTCGTCGCAGAACGCCTCGTACTGCTCGATCTTGTCGCGGTGCTTCTCCAGCTCCTTGGCCATGTTCTCCGAGGCGGAGCGACCCTTGTCGATCTTCCGGAGGATGCCGCCGAGCAGGCCGCCCGCCAGCGGGCTCCACGGGATCAGGCCCAGGCCGTAGTCCTCGCAGGCGGGGATGACTTCCAGCTCGGGGGCCCGGACGAGCAGGTTGTAGTGGGACTGCTCGGAGACCAGGCCAAGGCCGTTGCGGCGCCGGGCGGCCTCCTGGGCCTTGGCGATGTGCCAGCCCGCGAAGTTGGACGACCCGACATACAGGACCTTGCCCTGCTGCTTGAGGATGTCCATGGCCTCCCAGAACTCATCGAACGGGGTGTTCCGGTCGATGTGGTGGGCCTGGTAGATGTCGATGTAGTCGGTCTGCAACCGCTTCAGCGACGCGTCGGCGGCGCGACGGATGTGGAGCGCGGACAGACGCTTCTCATTGGGCCAGTCGCCCATGTCGTTGTGGACCTTCGTGGCGATGACCGTCTTCTCCCGGCGGCCCTCACCCTTGGCGAACCAGCGCCCAATGATCTGTTCGGTGATGCCCTCACCCTTCTTCCAGCCGTAGACATCGGCGGTGTCGAAGAAGTTGATCCCCAGCTCATGGGCGTGATCCATGATGGCAAAGGAGTCTTCCTCCGGCGTCACAGGGCCGAAGTTCATCGTGCCAAGGCAGAGGCGGCTGACCTTAAGACCGGTACGGCCAAGCTGTGTGTAATCCATGACTTCACACTAAGCACCTGGAGTGCACTCCAGGCGAGCCGGGGCCGTCACCGGCCGTGGCCCGTCGTGGGTCCGCGGTCCGCCGTGGTCCTCCGATCCACCGCGAGCCGCGGCCTGTCACGAGCCCACGGCCAGTCGACGGCGGTCCGGCTGTCTCGACGGGGCATGATGGCGACATGGGAGACGTCCTGATGCGCACGCTCGTAGTGGCCGCCCTGACAGGGGTGACGGTGTTCGCCGGGCAGGGGGCCTGGGCGGACGACGGGGAGGACGAGGTCCTCTTCCGCCTCAAGGACAAGCGGATCACCGAGTCGAGCGGGCTGGCGGTCTCGCCGACGGGCAAGGACGTCTACTACACCCACAACGACAGCTCCGCCGGGCCGACCTTCTTCGCGGTGGGACACGACGGACGGACCCGGGCGACCTTCACCCTGAAGGGGGCCGTGGCCCGAGACTGGGAGGGCATGGCGGCCTCCAAAGATCCGAAGACCGGGCAGGGGACCCTCTGGTTCGCCGACATCGGCGACAACTTCGACGGGGCCTGGCCTGACATCTCCGTCTACAAGGTGGCGGAACCCACCTCGCTGAGCGACGCCGTCCTCCCCGCCGTGCGCTACCGGTTCCGCTACGAGGACGGCGGGCACAACGCCGAGGGCGTCATGGTGGACCCCCGGACCGGACGCCTCTACATCGTGACCAAGCAGTTCGCCGGTGCCGTCTACCGGGCCCCGAAGCAACTGCGCACCGACAGGGTCAACGTGCTCCGCAGGGTCGGTGACGCGCCCATCATGGCCACCGACGCGGCCTACGCCCCCGACGGGTCGAGCTTTGTGGTCCGTACCTACTTCTCCGCCACGGTCTACCGCGCGCCCGGGAAGGAGCTCGCCCGGGTGTCGATGCCCGTGCTGGACCAGGCCGAGTCGATCACCTACACGGCGGACGGCAAGGCCCTGCTGGCCGGCAGCGAGGGACGCAACAGCCCGGTCTACCGGGTGCCGCTGCCCGAGGAGGTCCTCCGGGAGGCGGCCCCGAAGACCGGCCGCGCTCCCCTGCGGGTGCGCAGCCCCGCCCCCCTGCCCACCGGCACGACCGCCGACCTCGGCTCCAGCACGCCGGCCGCCGCCACGGAGGAGGCCGGACAGGACGACGCCGGGGTGCCGGCGCCGGTCGTGGCCCTGTGGCTGGCGGTCGCGGTGGGCGCCACCGGTGTGATCACCTTCATCGCCCGCCGTACCCGGTAGGGGGTACTCAGCCCGTCCTTGTCGACGTCGGCGTAGGGCGGTGGGTCTTTCGCTTCGCGTGATGTGCCGGCCGCCGGGTTCACGCGAGGTCGTGCGACATCGTCCCGATCATTCCGGGGGCTGGGAGTCCGTCTCGGCGCTGTGCTTGAGAGCGTCGGCCACGTCGGCGTCGATGGGGAACCGGCTGTAGAGGTCGGTCATGCGCAGGAGGCGTTCGAGGTGGCCCCGTACCTCGGCCAGTCGCAGCCAGCCGCCCGCCTCGGAGGTCGTGCGCGCCCCGCTGAGGAGCGCGCGCAGCCCGGTGGAGTCGCAGAAGGTGATTCCCCCGACGTCGACGACGATCCGGGTGCGGTGGGCGGAGATCAACTCCTGGATGGTTTCCCTGAGCAGCGGGCTGGAGTTTCGGTCTATGTCGCCTATGACGGTGACCACGGTGCAACCAGGACGCTCGTGGTGGTCGACATCGATGGACAGCTCTCTACTCATCGCCTCGCATCTTCCACACCGGTGACGCGGCCTGCGCCGGCCGCCGTCCGGCCTGATCAAGGTATACCCCTCCGTGCCGGTGAGGTGGACGACGGTCTGGAGACATGTGCATAACGGCTGCGTACGGCGGACGGCCGGTTCCCCGATCGGGGCCGGGCACCGGGGCGTGCCCGCACTCCGGCGGGTCCGGAACGCGGGCGCGTTTTCAGATAAATGACCGCATCGACATTTTCTGTGCTGACATATTTACGTATTCCCAGGTCGAAGCGGCCGGGGTTCGCGGACGACGTCACGATTGCAAAAGGGGCCGATCATTCCCTTCTCCTGGAGAGGGGGTTGCCGTTAACTTTCGAGGATGCGCGTTCTGGTAACCGGGGCATCTGGTTTCGTCGGCTCGCACGCGGTTGCCGCGCTTCTCGCCGACGGTCATAAGCCGGTTCTTCTGGTGCGCGATCCGGAGAAAACGCGGAGAGTTCTGGCCAAGGTCGGGGTCGTCGAGCCGGTTTCTCTCTATAAAGGCGATATTCGTGACGCGGTAGCCGTGCGCGCCGGACTCGAACAATGTGACGCGGTCATCCATGCCGCCGCCGAGATCGGGGTCGTCAACCAGGTCGGCGACGCGGCCGGGACGAACGTGGCCGGCCTCAAGAACGTTCTCGGGCAGGCCGCCGAACTCGGGCTCGACCCGATCGTTCACATCTCCACGATCGGCGTCTTCGTGCCGCCGACCGAGCCGGTGATCACCACGGAGAGCCCGCTGTCCTCGCCGAGGAACGATTACGGCAGGACCAAGGTCCTGGGTGAGCGGTACGCCAGGCAACTCCAGGAGCGGGGAACGCCGATCACCATCGTCTACCCGGCCGGGGTCATCGGGCCGCACCAGCCCTCGATCGACGCCCTCATGGAGGGACTGCGCGCGGGGCTGAACCAGGGCTGGCCGATCACCTCGGGCGGCGTCGGCATCGTCGACGTTCGCGATCTGGCCGTCGTGCTCGCCCGGTGCCTTGAGCCGGGACGCGGACCGCGCCGGTTCATGCTCGGCGGGCACCATCTCACCTGGGCGCAGCTCGCCGACGTCTGCGACGAGGTGACCGGGGAGCGCTGCCGCAGGTTCAGGGCGCCGAGCGCGGTGCTGCGCGGCGCGGCGGCCGTGCTCGACGCCGTGAAGCTGATCAAACGGATCGACTACCCCCTGACCAGGGACGCGGTCGAGATGATGGTCACGATGGTGCGGACCTGCGACACCCCCACCTTCGAGGCGCTCGGCGTGAGCCTGCGGCCGGTCCAGGAGACCGTCGCCGACTCGCTGCGCTGGTTGGCACAAGAAGGGCATATCGCTTCTGTGAAGGTCGGCAGGCTGGCGGGTAGGGTCACGCCGTGAACATTGGGATCGTCGGCGCCGGAATCGTCGGCTTGGCGGTGGCCAGGGAACTGGCACGAACCCGCGGCGCCATGGTGACCGTCCTCGACAAGGAGGACCACGTCGGAGCCCACCAGACCGGGCACAACAGCGGGGTCGTCCACGCGGGGATCTACTATCAGCCGGGCTCGCTCAAGGCCAGGCTCTGCCGGGAGGGCATGGCCCTGCTCAGGCAGTACTGCGCTGAGCACCGGATCCCCTACGACGAGGTCGGCAAGCTCGTCGTCGCCTCCACGGCGGCCGAGCGGCCGGGGCTGCGGAAGATCGCCGAGCGGGCCCGGGCCAACGGGGTTCCCGACATCGCCGAGCTGGACGCGCTGGCCCTGCGCGAGGTCGAACCGCACGCCGTGGGAGTGGCCGCCGTGCACTCCCCGCACACCGCGATCGCCGACTTCCCGGCCGTCGCCCGCCGCCTGGCCCTGGACGTCGAGGAGATGGGCGGTTCGGTGCTGCTGTCGCACCCGGTCCGCGCGCTGCGGGAGACCGCGAGCGGGGTGAACGTCCTGGCGGGACGGCGGAAGCTGAGCTTCGACCGGCTCATCGTCTGTGCCGGGCTCGGCACGGACACCGTCGCGCGGATGGCCGGAGCGGCCGGTGACGTGCGGATCGTCCCCTTCAGGGGCGAGTACTACGCGCTGGCCGGAGCGTCGAGGGAGCTGGTCCGCGGGCTCATCTATCCGGTGCCCGATCCTCGCTACCCGTTCCTCGGGGTGCATCTGACCCGCCGGATCGACGGCGAGGTGCTGGTGGGGCCCAACGCGGTCATGGCGCTCGCGCTGGAGGGCTACTCCTGGCGAGACGTCAATCTCACCGAACTGCGCGGGATCCTGGCCTGGGAGGGCACCCGGCGACTGGCCGCCAAGCACTGGCGGACCGGGGTGAGGGAGGTGTTCGGCTCGATGGCCAAGAGATCGTTCCTGACCGCCGCTCGCCGCTATGTCCCCGCCCTCACCGAGACCGACCTCGTCAGGACCACGGGTGGTGTCCGGGCTCAGGCCGTGGCCAGGGACGGCGGCATGTTGGATGATTTTGCGATTGACGTGCACGGTTGCGTTACTCTCGTAAGAAACGCCCCCTCACCAGCGGCGACCTCTAGTTTGGCGATTGCCAGGCATATTGTGGGGTTAGCCTCTGTGTTGACCAGTTAACTGCTTTCTCATGTGGGCCGGTGAAAATATATCTGTGACCGACTCACCCGAAGCCCGCCTGCTGATCGTCGAGGACGAGCCCAACATCCTCGAGCTCCTGGCCGCGAGCCTGCGGTTCGCCGGGTTCGGTGTGAACACCGCGGGCAACGGCACGGACGCCGTCGCCGCCGTTCAGCGGCACCGTCCTGATCTCATCGTGCTCGACGTGATGCTCCCCGACATGGACGGATTCGACGTCGTGCGGCGTCTGCGCGGTGGCGGCAGCGACACACCCGTGGTCTTCCTCACCGCGCGCGACGCCACCGAGGACAAGATCCGGGGGCTGACCGCGGGTGGGGACGACTACGTGACCAAGCCGTTCAGCCTGGAGGAGGTCGTGGCCCGGATCCGGGCCGTGCTCCGCCGTACCGGCGCCGGAGACCTGCTCGCCCGGATGCCGCGGCTCGTCTTCGCCGACATCGAGCTCGACGAGGAGAGCCACGAGGTGTGGCGCCAGGGCAAGGCCGTGGCGCTGTCGCCGACCGAGTTCAAGCTGCTGCGCTACTTCATGGCGAACGCGGGACGCGTGCTGTCCAAGGCGCAGATCCTCGACCACGTGTGGGACTACGACTTCCGGGGCGACGTCGGAATCGTGGAGTCCTACGTCTCCGTGCTCCGTCGCAAGATCGACAATACCGATCCCCGGCTGATCCACACCCTGCGTGGAGTCGGCTACGTACTGCGTCTGCCGCCGGCTTCATGAGACCGGTCGGCCGCGTGGCGTGTCCGCGGCGGGTAGCGTGATGCTCGGCCGGCCAGTCGATGTGCCCGCGACGGGTTCCAGGATGCCCGGTCGGCTGCGTGGCGTCTCTGCGATGGGTTCCGTGATGCTCGGTCGGCTGCGTGGCGTGTCCGCGGCGGGTTCCAGGATGCTCAACGGGACCCCGCTGCGGGTGAAGCTGATCGCGGTCATCCTGATCCTGTTGATGATCGCGCTCACGCTCATCGGCATCGGCAGCGTTTCGATCATGCAGGGGTACCTGATCGCCCGTGTCGACAGCCAGATCGACATAACCGCCGACACCGCGCTGCGCCGCCTGAGCCGCGGCTCCGAAACCCTGATCGGCAAACCGCTGTCCCCCGACGCCAGGCTGGAGCTCCGCAGCCGGGACGGCAAGGTCCTCGTCCTGCTCAGCGGCATCGACGTGGAGGGCAGGCCGGGGCCGAGTCTCCCTCCAGGACGGCACACCAGGTCGTTCGACAACGGCGAGTGGCGGGTTCGCGCGATCCCCCTGCAAGACGGAGGAAGCCTCGTCGTGGCGGTGGACACGGCAGAGGTCCGGCAGATCGTCGGCCAGCTCGCGCTGGTGGAGCTGCTCGGCGGGGGCGGGCTGATGCTGGTTCTCGCCGGGGTGGGCGTGGTGATCATTCGAAGGAGCCTGCGCCCGCTGGGGGAGATCGAGCGCACCGCCCAGGCCATCGCCGCCGGAGACCTGAGCCGCCGCGTCCCCGACACCGATCCGCGCACCGAGGTCGGACGCCTAGGCCAGTCGCTGAACGGCATGCTCACCCAGATCGAGAACGCCTTCCGCGCCAGGTCGGAGTCCGAGTCCTCGGCCCGCCGGTCGGAGGAGCGCATGCGCAGGTTCGTCGCGGACGCCTCCCACGAGCTCCGCACCCCGCTGACCTCGATCCGAGGCTTCGCCGAGTTCTACCGGCAGGCGAACGGCATCGACGCCACGCCACTGATGCGCAGGGTGGAGTCCGAGGCGGTCCGGATGGGGCTGCTGGTCGACGACCTGCTGATGCTCGCCCGGATGGACCAGCAGCGGCCGATGGCCATGCGACCGGTCGACCTGCTCGCCATCGCCGCCGACGCCGTCCACGACGCCCGCATCCTCGCCCCCGACCGTGAGATCACGCTCTCGGTGGACGGTTCCGCGCTCATCGTCTCCGGCGACGAGGTACGGCTCCGCCAGGTCGTGGGCAACCTGATGACGAACGCGCTCACCCACACCCCGCCTGAGACTCCCGTACGGGTGACGCTCCTGGCCGAGGACGGCATGGCCGTCATCGAACTGGCCGACGAGGGCCCGGGGCTCACCGTCGAGCAACAGGAGCGCGTCTTCGAGAGGTTCTACCGCGTCGACTCCGCCCGCGGCCGCCGTACCACCGACGACGGTGGCAGCGGGCTCGGGCTGGCCATCGTGGCGGCCATGGTCGATGCCCACGGCGGCACCGTCGCGGTGGAGTCCGATCTGGGCAAGGGCTCGACGTTCCGGGTGGCCCTCCCGCTCGCTCCCGAGCTGGACTGACCGAGGACGGCCCCGCTTCGTTCGGGGGCCGTCCCGGGTGTTCTCCGCCCGCCCCGCCCCGGGCCGGTCCGGCCCGGGGCGTGTTTCACGAGGCGCTCGGAGCGGCTCCCGGCCAGCTGCTGTCCGGGAACTCCCCGGTGGCCGCGCCGCCGGGGAGCACCACGCGGTCGTTCTCCGTGAGTCCGGAGGTGATCTCGACGTACTGGTCGCTGCGGACCCCCGTCTCCACGACGCGCTCTCCACCGCCCTGGATGGTGACCAGGGATTTTCCGTCCTTGGTCCGTACGGCGCGGGCGGGGACGTAGAGGGTCCCCTCCGACTCCGCGACGGTCACGGTGGCCGTCGCGGTCTGGCTCACCATGAGGTTGCTCGGCGCCTTGTCGAAGGCGAGCGTGACGCCGTACCTCACGAGCTGGTTGGTGTCGGTCGCGGTGGGGGAGATGTGGGTCACCGTACCGGTGTACTTCTCGCCCTCCCGGGTGGCCAGCGTGATCGTCGCCCGCTGCCCCAGCTTCAGCCGGCCGATGTCCGACTCGGTGAACAGCGCCTCCACCTCGAGTTCGTCGAGGTCTCCAAGGGTGATGAACGGGCCGGTGTCGGCACTGTCACCGACGGCACCGGCCACGGACATGACGGTTCCGTTCGCGGGAGCGACGATCCGCACTCCCTTCAACTCCTCGTCGGCGTCGGTGAGCTCCGCCTGCGCCTGCTTCACGCGGGCCTCGGCCTGGTCCGTGCTGAGCGGTGCCTGCCCACCTCCGGCGCCCCGGCTGCCACCGCCACCGCCACCGGCGTTCGCCGGGACGTTGCCACCGGCCTGTCCCATGCCCTGGCCGGCGCCCTGCGCCGAGCCTCGCGCGGCGCCCTGTCCCGCTCCCTGCGCGGCGCCCTGTCCCGCACCTTGCCCGGCTCCCTGCGCGGCGCCCTGTCCCGCGCCCTGCCCGGCTCCCTGTCCCGCGCCTTGTCCGGAGCATGAGGTGGGCGGCTTCGAGCCCGTGCCCGGCTTCGCGGTCGTGGTCGGCGTGGCCGTCGGACGAGAGCTGGGACCCCCGCCGTGTCCGGCCGGGCCGGAGGGGTGAGTGGGTTTCCCGGTCGCCGGCGGTGTGCCCGTGGGCGTCGCGGTCACGGTGCCCGTGGGCGTCGCGGTCACGGTGACCGTGGCGGTGGCGGTCACGGTCACCGTGGGGGTCGCCGTCACGGTGACGGTGACCGTCGGCACGGGACGGGGTGAACCCCCGCCGGTCGGTGTCGGTGTCGGTGTCGGGGTCGGGGTCGGAGTGGGTGTCGGAGTCGGAGTGGGTGTCGGAGTTGGTGTCGGCGTCGGCTTTGGCGGTCGCGCCTGCGCCTGCGTCTGGGTCCGGGTGGGGGTCGCCGTCGGGGTCTGCGGGGATTTCGGAGTCTGCGACCATTTGGCCTTGGCCTGGCTCTGGGTCTTGATCCTGGCCGTGGGTGTGGCTTCGGCCGTGGCCTCTGTTTTGACCTTGACCTTGGCCTTGGCCGTGGGGGTCGGGGTCGGGGTCGGGGTGGGAGTGGGCTTGAAGAAGTAACCGGCGGGCGCGACCTTCCCGGCTTCGAGCACCGTCACAGGCCCCCGCGGGCCGGCAGGTGCGGGTGTGACGCCCGGTGCGGACGTGGCAGCGGGGGCGGGTGCCACGGTTCGGGCGGTCGTGCCACTCGGACGGGGCGCGGACGCGGCGCCGGTCGGTGGGCAGTCCGCCTGTTGAGCGGGACCGGATCCCGTCTGGCCCTGGCCCTGGGCCTGTGCCTGGCCCTGACTCTGGCCCTGGCCCTGGCCCTGGCCCTGGCCCTGTGCCTGCGCCTGGGCCTGGGCCAGGCTCTGACCCTGTCCTTGGCCTCGGCTCTGTCCTTGGCTCTGTCCCTGACCCTGGGCCTGGGCCGGGGTCGTCGTGCTTCCGGCGTTGTCCAGGGCCTCCTGAGCCGCCGCGAGCTGTGCCTTCGCCGCGTCGTAGCGCTCACGCGCGGGCGCCGAGCCGATCCTGGCGAGCACCTGCCCCTTGTCGACCTTGTCCCCGGGTTTGACGTAGACCTTCGTGACCGTGCCCGCTCCACCGAAGCCCAGGTCCCTCGTACCGTCGTCCACGGTGTTGCCCGCGGCGGACACCGCCGCGACCACCGTTCCGCGCTTGGCGGCGGCGAGTTCCACCCGGGGCGCCTGGTCCGAGCCGTCGTCAAGCGTGTAGATGACGCCCGCACCCACAAGGACGAGGGCGGCCAGGGCGAGTCCTCCCGTACGCAGGGGCTTCGGGAGCTTGGTCGGTCTCATGTCGGACATCCTGGCTTGTCCGATTCACTGGATGCTCACAAATGCCTGAAGGTTTCCTGTGCATAAGAGGTTTAAAACCGGCTTATGCAGCAAACCTTCAGCCAGGGCCGGGCTGAGCCCAAGCCTGGTAAGCCAAGGTCGGGCGCTGTGAAGTTGTCCACCAAGCGCAGAGCGCTGATCGTGAACGGGACCCTCGGTGTCCTGTTGCTGGGCGGCGCGGGGATCGCCTACTCCTCCCTCGGAACCGGAGGGGGAGCCTCCTCCGCCGACGCGGCGGTGCGGACCGTCCCGGTGACCCGCGCAACGGTGTCCGCCTCGGTGTCCGCCTCCGGAACCGTGGCCAGTGCCAAGACGCGGTCGCTCAACTTCGGGTCGAGTGGCACGGTCGAGAAGGTCTACGTCGAGGTCGGTGACAAGGTCACCACCGGACAGATCCTCGCCCAGCTGGACGACGACTCCGCTCAGGAGAGCCTGGACGCGGCCGCCGCCGCCCTCGACGCCGCGGACGACGACACCTCGACCGCCGCCGCCTACGCCCAGTACGTCACCGCCAGGAACACCTACCGGGAGGCTCAGCGCGCGATGGCGGGCACCGTCATCAAGGCTCCGTTCGCCGGTACGGTCACCGCCGTCAACGGTATGGCCGGAGATTCGTCCGGCTCGTCCGGCTCGTCCGCGAAGGCGTCCGGTTCCGGTGGAGCCGGCGGCGCAGGCGGTGCCGGTGGTGCTGGAGGCGCCGGTGCCTCCGGCGGCGCGGCAAGTGGTTCCACCGGGTTCATCGAAATCGCCGACACGAAGAAACTGCAGCTCGTCGGCAACTTCACCGAGTCCGATATCACCAGGCTCAAGGTCGGCCAGGACGCCTCGATCGGGTTCGACGCGCTGACCGGTGTCACCGCGACCGGCAAGGTGACCCAGATCCAGCCGACCGCCACCACCACCAACAACGTGGTCCAGTATCCGGTGACCATCTCCTTCACCAAGGTGCCGGAGGAGGTCCGGCTCGGTCAGACCGCCACGGTCAAGATCGTTGTTGAGGAGGCCGAGGACGTGCTCGCCGTCCCCTCCACGATGATCTCCACGGTGGCCGGCCGGAGCACCGTGACCGTCCTCCGGGCCGGCAAGCGGGCACCCGTACAGGTCGAGCTCGGGATCAAGGGTGACGCGCTCACCGAGGTCAAGTCCGGGCTCAACGAGGGCGACCAGCTCATCCGCCCGGCGGCCACGGGAACCACCCAGCAGGGCGGCTTCCCCGGCCTCGGCGGTGGCGGCGGTGCTCGCGGCGGAGGCGGCGGCCTCGGCGGCGGTGGAGGCGGCGGCTTCGGCGGCGGCGCCCGCGGCGCGGGCGGGGGTGGCCGATGACCGCCCCGGTCCTTTTCGTCCAGGACCTCATCAAGGTGTACGGCCAGGGGGACGCCGAGGTCCGTGCCCTGCGCGGGATCTCCCTCACCGTCGAAAAAGGCGATTACGTGGCCATCATGGGAGCCTCCGGCTCCGGCAAGTCCACGCTCATGAACATCCTGGGCTGCCTGGACATCCCGTCCTCCGGTCGTTACCTCATCGACGGCACCGACGTCGGGGCGCTGGACGAGCAGCAGCTCGCCGTCCTGCGGAACCGGAAGATCGGATTCGTCTTCCAGTCGTTCAACCTCATCCCCCGGATGAGCGCGCTCGCCAACGTCGAGCTGCCCATGGCGTACGGCGGGGTCGGAGCGGCCGAGCGGCGGGCCCGCGCGCTGGCGGCCCTGGACCAGGTCGGTCTGACCGAGCGGATCCACCACGAGCCGAACGAGCTCTCCGGCGGCCAGCAGCAGCGGGTGGCCGTGGCCAGGGCGCTGGTCACCTCGCCCGCCCTTCTGCTCGCCGACGAGCCGACCGGCAACCTCGACACCAAGTCCACCGGGGACGTGCTGGCGATCCTCGACGAGCTGAGCAGCGCGGGCCGGACCATCGTGATCATCACCCATGAGGACGACGTGGCCACGCACGCCAAGCGGGTCGTCCGCCTGGTGGACGGACAGATCGTCGAGGACCGCCGCCAAGCCCCGGTCGACGGCCTCCCGCCGCGCATGCTGGAGGTCAGCTCGTGAGCCGGCTCGAAATCCTGCGGTTCGCGCTCCGCGGTGTGTCCGCCAACAAGCTGCGCAGTTTTCTGACCACCCTCGGCATCCTCATCGGGGTGGCGGCGGTGATCATGCTGGTCGCCTTCGGAGAGGGGGCGTCGCAGAGCATCCAGCAGAGCATCCAGCGGCTCGGCGCGAACACCCTCACCATCTCCGCGTCCTTCACCGGGGGCGGTGGCGGAGGCGGCGGCTTCGGAGGCCGGGGCGGTGGCGGCGGCGGGCAGAACACGGGACCGCGCACCCAGGCCAAGCAGCTCACCCTGGACGACGCCAAGGCCCTGACCGACCGCGAGCAGGTGCCGTCGGTCAGGAGCGTGTCGCCGGTGGTGACCGCGTCCGCGGTCGCCGCCGTCTACGAGGGCGTCAGCCACACGATTCCCCAGCTCGTGGGCACCTACCCGAGCTACTTCGAGGCGACCAACAAGCCCGTCGAGACGGGCGCCTACTTCGTCAACGACGACGTGCTCGCCGCGAGGAAGGTCATAGTGATCGGGAAGACCGTGTCCGACGACCTGTTCGGCACGGCGAGCCCGGTCGGCAAGCAGATCAGCGTCTCCGGAGTGCCGTTCACGGTGGTCGGCGTGCTCAAGGAGTCGGGCTCGGTGGGGGCGCAGGACGCCGACGACGTGGCCATCGTGCCGCTGCCCGCCGTACAGCAGAGCCTGACCGGGTTCGGCCCGCTGGGGTCGATCATCGTGCAGGCGACCGGCGCCGACACGACCGACTCGGCCCAGGCCGAGGTGACCGCCGTTCTCGACCAGCGGCACGGCATCACCGCCACGAGCACCGCGGACTACCGGATCCTGAACCAGGCCACCCTGCAGGAGACCGTCAGCTCGACCGTCGGCATCTTCACCGCCCTGCTCGGCGCGGTCGCCGGCATCTCCCTGCTGGTGGGCGGCATCGGCATCACCAACATCATGCTGGTCACCGTCACCGAGCGGACCAGGGAGATCGGCATCAGGAAGGCCATCGGCGCGCCCAGGAGCGCGATCCTCGGCCAGTTCCTCCTGGAGGCGACGGTGCTGAGCCTGGTGGGCGGTCTGTCGGGTGTCGTGATCGCGTTCGTCGGCACCCGGTTCTCGATCGCGGGCATCGCACCCGTGCTCGTGCCCTCCTCGATCGTGCTGGCCCTCGGCGTGTCCGTGGGCATCGGGCTGTTCTTCGGTGGCTATCCGGCCAACCGGGCGGCCAAGCTCCGGCCCATCGAGGCCCTGCGTCACCAGTAGTGATCTGTACGGCTTACACAACGCGAGCGATCTGTACGGCTTACGCAAGGAGAGAGACATGAGCGGCAATTCGGATGAGACGGTCTCGAACGGGAAGCTGCTGGAGACCTCCCCGTTCGCGGGTGACCTGGAGAGCGAGCTGGTGGCCCGGCCACGGCGCCATTTCTCCACGCTCACGGTGGTGCTCGCCGCCGGGGTGATGCTCGTCGCCGGAGTGATCGTGGGAATTCAGGCCCAGAAGGCGATGGGCGGCCCGGACGCGACGGCCGGTGCCGCGATGCGGCAGGGCGCCGCCGCAGCCGGCGGCGGAGGTGGGTTCGGCGGCAGGCAGCAGGCCGGCCAGGGCGCTCAGGGCGCTCAGGGCGCTCAAGGTCAGGGAGCCCGGCAGGGCGGTCAGGGCGGCTTCGCGGGCCGGCAGGGCGGTTTCGGCGGGATGACGATCGGCACGATACAGAAGGTGGACGGCGAGAAGGTCTACGTCCAGACGACGGACGGGTCCGTCGTCACCGTGAACACCAGCGACAAAACATCCGTGCGGGTCGCGAAGGAGGGCAAGGTCGCCGACCTCAAGCCCGGTGGCACGGTGACGGTTCAGGGTGCCAAGGCCGAGGACGGCTCGGTCACCGCGACAGTGATCAACCAGGGAGGCGGTCGCCGGTGATCGCCCGATCCTCTGAAGACTTTTTTCGGGAAACGTTTTCCCAGGAAACCTTCAGCCATGGCTGAGCTACGTTCCAGCGGGGTGAGCGAGTCTCGGGGGGTGCTGGACAGAGCTGAAGCCCGATTGCTGGTCGTGGACGACGAACCGAATATCAGGGAATTACTCTCGGCCAGCCTCCGCATGTCCGGATTCGAGGTGGTGACGGCGGCGGACGGCAGGGAGGCCGTGCACTTCGCCGAGCGAATCCGCCCCGACCTGGTTGTGCTGGACGTCATGCTGCCCGACATGGATGGGTTCGCCGTGGCGGGACGGCTGCGGGAGATGAGCGAGCAGATGCCCGTGGTCTTCCTGACCGCCAGGGACGGAACCGACGACAAGGTGGCCGGACTGCGCCTGGCCGACGACTACGTGACCAAGCCGTTCAGCCTGGAAGAGGTCCTCGCCCGGATCCGGGCCGTGCTTCGCCGTACCAGGGGGGACCTCGACCTTCCCACCCGCCTGCAGGTCGGCGACCTGGAGCTGGACGAGGAGGCGCACCAGGTGTGGCGGTCGGGCGTCCCGGTACGGCTGTCGCCCACCGAGTTCAAGCTGCTGCACTACTTCATGGTCAACACCGGCAGGGTGCTGTCCAAGGCACAGATCCTGGACCACGTCTGGAACTATGACTTCGGCGGCGACGCCGGAGTGGTGGAGTCCTACGTCTCCTACCTCCGCAGGAAAGTCGACACGGCCGAGCCTCGGCTCATCCACACCCTTCGGGGAGTGGGCTACGTCCTGCGACCACCCCATAGTGATTGAATTTTCAGCTTATATTCAGGTTCGCCGGATGTGACGCTGAGTTTCAGGTGTTCCAATGGGCAACGCATAGCCCCCGATCACCCCGGAATCGCGAAGCGGGTTCGGACTCGCCTCCAGCTGCGGGGGAGACGAGTCCGGGACAACCCCACGCGAGGACCGGGGGGAGCCCCACCGCTTTACCGAGTTCGCCCCCGTAACCCGGTCGAGCGGTGGGGCCGTTTTTTGTATCCCGTTTTCCTCGCGTCCCTTCGCGCTCCGGCCGTTCCGGCGGGCACTCTGTGACGATCCGATCACCATCGGATCGTGGATCTCGGATCGAAGAAGGTCAGACCGGATATGCGGTCCGACCACCCCTCGCGCGAACGTCACCCCCGATTTCCCTCCCGCGGAGGCCGGATGAAGCGGGGGCCACCGGCGCCGTCGAGTGAGGTGAAAAGGAGAAAAAGGAAATCGCCGGGATTCTCCGAACGGCCATACACGTCTAGCGGGCCTCCCGTCGGGCAGGATCGATCCTATGAAGGGGAACGACGGTCTGCTCGGGGCGCTGCGGGAATTACGGCAGCACCTCGACCGTGACCTGTTCCCCCTCGCGATCGGCGACGTCGAAACCGACCGGCGGGCGTTGCGCGAGCTGACCGGTCAGCTCGACGACTACCTGATCCCTCGCCTGAGCGTGATCGACGCGCCGCTGCTGGCCGTCGTCGGCGGCTCCACCGGAGCGGGCAAGTCCACCCTGGTGAACTCCCTGGTCGACGAGGACGTCTCGGAGCCCGGGGTCCTGCGGCCCACCACGCTGGCTCCCACCCTGGTCACCAGCCTCGCCGACCGCGAGTGGTTCGCCGCCCAGCACGTCCTGCCCGGCCTTCCTCGCGTGACGGGGAGCGCCAGAGGAGAGCCGGGCACGCTCCGGGTGGTCACCACCTCGGTCCTGCCATCGGGGCTGGCCCTGCTCGACGCGCCGGACATCGACTCGGTCGTCACCGCCAACCGCGAGCTGGCGGCCCAGTTGCTCGCCGCCGCGGACCTGTGGCTGTTCACCACCACCGCCGCCCGCTACGCCGACGAGGTTCCGTGGGGCTTTCTCCGCCTGGCCAGGGAACGGAGCACGGCTCTGGCCGTCATCCTGTCCCGGGTTCCGCCGGAGGCCCTGGGCGTGGTGAAGAAGGATCTGGACCGGTTGCTGGAGGCCAACGGGCTGGGCGGGACGCAACTGTTCGAGGTGCCCGAACTGGGACTGCCCGAGGAGAACGCCCGGCTGCCGCGTTCGGCGGTCCAGCCGGTCGTGGACTGGCTGACCGCCATCGCCGCCGACGCGCAGTCACGCGCCGACGTGGTGCGCCAGACCCTGTCGGGCGCTCTTGGAAGCCTCGCCGTCAGGGTTCCCGCGCTCGCCGAGGCGGTGGAGCGCCAGCACGCCGGAGCGAAGGAGCTTCGCTCGATGGCGGACGCCTCCTACGCCGTGGGGCTGGCCTCCTTCGACGAGGGCATGCTGGACGGGTCGCTGCTCCGGGGAGAGGTGCTGGCCCGCTGGCAGGACTTCATCGGCACCGGCGACCTGATGCGCACCCTGGAGAGCCGGGTGGGCCGGCTCAGAGACCGCGTCGTGGCACTGTTCACCGGCCGGCCGGCACCCGAGAGCGAGCTGCGGGTCGCGCTGGAGAGCGGGGTGGAGGCGCTGATCAGATCCTCGGCGGACGGCGCCGCCGAGCGCCTGCTCGACTCATGGTCGTCGCACCCCTCGGGGCGCGCCCTGCTCGGAGAGGCGGGGGTCGCCACGGTCGGACGGCTCGGCCGGGCCTCGACCGAACTGCGCGTGAAGGCGGAGGCGGCGGTCAGGGGCTGGCAGGGATACGTGCTCGACCTGGTCCGGGAGGAGGGGGCGGAGAAGCGCACCACCGCCCGGGTCACCTCGTTCGGGGTCAACGGCGCGGGGCTGCTGCTGATGCTGGCCGTGTTCGCCTCGACCGGCGGTTTGACCGGGATCGAGGTCGGCATCGCCGGAGGCACCAGCATGCTGAGCCAGAAACTCCTGGAGGCCGTCTTCGGGGACCAGGCCGTCCGGACCCTCACCGTCAAGGCCCGTGTCGACCTGCGCGCCCGCGTCGCCGCGCTCCTGGGGGAGGAGGCCGCCCGGTTCACCGTCCTCCTCGACGCCGTGGAGCCTCCCGAGGGGGCGGCCACGGCCCTTCGTGCCACCGCGCGGGCCATACAGGATCATTTGCGCGAGCTTCCGGTCGGGGAGCGTCAGGAGGCGCTTCCGGAGGGGGAGCGTCAGGGCGGGCTTCCCGGGGGCGGACGTCAGGGCGAGCTTCCCGAAGGGGAGCGGGGGCGGGTTCCTCCCGCGCTCCCGCGCCCGGCCGACGACCCGCAGGCCGTACAGGAGCGTGGCCGGACCTCCGGCGCCGCTCCCCGCACGACCGGTGGAGAGACGGGTGAGGCGTGAAACTGCTACGTCGTAAGAAGTCGGTGTCGCTGGACGAGCGGCTGGCCGGACTGGCGCAGGCCGCGGATCTGGCCGACGGACGGCTGGGCGACGACGCGATCGCCGGAGCGCGTTCGGTGATCGCCCGCGCCGGGGTACGGCGGAACCTGTCGGTCGACCACACCGCGGTCGCGCTGGCCGGTGCCACGGGCAGTGGCAAGTCCTCCCTGTTCAACCTGTTGTCCGGCGCCTCGCTCGCCACGGTCGGGGTCACCCGTCCGACCACCTCGACCGCGCAGGCCGCGCTCTGGGAGGGAGAGGGGGCGGGATCGTTGCTCGACTGGCTGGAGATCCCCCGCCGCCACGAGGTGCTGGACGTCCCTCCCGTGGCCGCGCCGCGGACACAGACGCGGAACGGCGGGCAGGCGGCGGTCGCGTCGGTCCCGCAGGCGGGGAAGGCCGAGATCGTGTCCGGTTCGCCGGGCGGGGCGGTGGAGGCCGCGTTCGGCCCGTCGGACGAGGAGGCGGCCGGGCTGATCCTGCTGGACCTGCCCGATCACGACTCGATCGAGCTGTCGCACCGGCTGGAGGTGGACAGGCTCGTCGAGCTGGTCGATCTGCTGGTGTGGGTGCTCGACCCGCAGAAATACGCCGACGCGGTCGTGCACGAGCGATACCTCAGGCCGCTGGCCCGGCATCGGGACGTGATGGTCGTCGTTCTCAACCAGATCGACCGGCTCTCCCCGGCCGCCGTGGAGCGGTGCCTGAAGGACCTGCGGAGATTGCTCGACGACGACGGGCTGACCGGGGTTCCCGTGGTCGGGATCTCCACGCGCACCGGCGCGGGTGTCTCCGAGCTGCGTGCCCTGCTCAGATCCCGGGTCGCCGACCGGCGGTCCTGGGCCACCCGCCTGGGCGCCGACGTCGGCACGGCCGCGGATGCGCTCGTCAGGGCGTCCAGCGGCGCGGACTCTCACCCCGCCGACTCGTCGCGGGGAACCGACGCCGAGCCGTCCGGGTCTGGGACTGGTCGGGTCTCCCGGTCCGGCCGGGAGCGCGGCCCGGGTTCCGGGGAGGAGGTGCCGTCGGCGAGCGTGCCGGAGGTGTCCGTGGACGGCTTGGCCAGGCCGCTGACCGACGCGTTGTCGGAGGCGGCAGGAGTTCAGGTCGTCGTCGAGGCCGTGGCCAAGGCCCACCGCCATCGCTCGGTCGCGGCCACCGGCTGGCCGCTCACCCGGTGGATCCGCCGGCTCCGCCCCGACCCGCTCCGCCGTCTCCACCTGGGAACCTCCCCGAACCGGCGCTCCGACGAGCCGGTCGGACGAACCTCGACCCCCGCCACGACCGTCGTCCAGCGCTCCCGGATGGACACCGCGATCCGGGAGGCCGCCGGGGCCGCCTCGGCGGAACTGCCCGGACCGTGGGCGGTGGCCGTACGGCAGGCGGCGCGCTCGCACGGAGACGAGCTGGAGGACGGCCTGGACCGGGCCGTGGCCGCCACCACGCTCGGGGTGTCCAGGCGGCCCGTGTGGTGGCGGGTGGTCGGACTGGCGCAGTGGCTGGTGCTCGCGGCCATGATCGCGGGCGGGGTGTGGCTGCTGGGCCTGCTCGGGATGGACTACCTGCGGCTTCCGCAGCCGTTCCTGCCGACCGTGGGCGATCTGCCCTGGCCCACCTTCCTGCTGAGCGGTGGCGTCCTCCTCGGGCTGGTGATCGCGTTGCTCTCCCGGGTGGCCGCCTGGCTCGGCGGCCGTCGTCGCGCGCGCAAAGCGGCCAGGGCGCTTCGCGCGAGCGTGGACCAGGTCGCCCGCGAGCTCGTGCTGGAACCCGTGGACGGGGAACTGTCCCGATACCGCCGGTTCACCGAGGCGATCACTGTGGCCCGGGACGGCGACTAGCGGACCTGCGGAGCTGATCGGCACCCAGATCGGCTTGCCGGGTCCGGATCGGGGCCGGGCAGGTCGTCATCCGGGTGGTAAGCGCGGCGATCGTTTGTCGGGCCCTTCCTGGAGGGACATCACGGCGTCGGCGAAGGCCTCGGGGCATTCCAGAGGGGTGAAGTGGCCGACCCCGTCGACCGGCCGGAGCTCGACATCGCGGAAGAAGGCCGGCAGCCGGTCGGACCACTCCCGGGGGAAGAGCGGGTCGTGCTCGGGCCACACCACGACGGTCGGCGTGGCGATGCGATGTTCCGGGTCGGGCTGTCGCTCGGCGGCCGACGCGGCGACGGTCCCGGCGCCGGCGCGATACCAGGAGATGGACGCGGAGAACGCCCCCGGCTCCGCGTAGCCGCGGACCAGGTGGTCGATGCCGGGCTCGAAGTCCGGCCCTGACCAGTGCGACCAGAAGTACAGCAGGTAGTCACGGACGGCCTCGGGTCTGCCGTCGATCAGTTGCTCGACGAGCGTCAGCTGGTGGAACGCCTGGTACCAGAACTCGCGCTGCGCCCGCTCGCCGAACACGCGTTCGGCGACGCCCGGCAGGGGAGGAGACAGGGCCAGGCCGCAGATGAGGTCGGGACGTTCCGAAGCCACTCGCTGGGCGACCCGGCTTCCGACGTCGTACCCGCCCAGCACCGGCCGGTCGAGCCGGAGTTCCTCGATGAGACCGATGACGCTGCGCGCCTGCCCGGCGGCGCCGTACTGCTCCCGGGGGTCGGCGAGATGCTTGTCCGACTCGCCGAATCCGCGCAGGTCGGGTACAACGACCTGGCGCGTGGGCGCGAGCAGGGGGACCACGTGCCGGTAGTCGGTCCGGTCACCGGGCCACCCGTGGAGCAGTACGGCGGGCGGTCCGTCGCCGGTGACGTCGTAGCCGAGCTGGAATCCGTCCACCATCGAGGTTCTCGGCATCGCCCCTCCTTCACGGAACATCTCTCCGGGGGGAGCCTCTACGAGGTAGGTCTCCCCTGCGGGGAAGCCCCCTACGCCCTCACGCTCGGGATTCGTCGGTGCCGGAGCAGCACGACCCGGGAGTCGAACGTCCGTGACTCGGCGAGTTCGAGGCCGGCCCGGTGGCTCCGCTCCTGGAGGACCGGCTTGCCGCCTCGCGCCCGCGGGGTCGGGCCGCGAGCGCCGGGAGGTCATGGCCGCCGCCCGCCGACGGCCATGACCTCCCTCTTCACCGCACCGTGCTCACGGTCCCGAAGACCGTCAGACGGGCATCACCCGCAGGGCGGGATAGCGGGCCGAGTTCAGGTACAGCTTGTCGGTGCCGTGTTCCTTCTCCAGCTCCAGGACGAACCGATAGCGGTAGAGCCCCGGCCGGGCGTCGCTCATCACCGCCCCGGCCCAGTAGTAGTAGACGGCGGTGTACTGGTCGCGCATCCGGTCGGGAGCGCCGTAGACCTTGAGCTCGGTCATGATCCGGCGTTCGGCGACGTCGTCCTCGTCGCCCTTCTCGATGTCGAGGAAGACCAGGTTGTTGATCTTCGGCATCGGAGGCCAGGTGCCGTCCGCACCGCGGTGCATGTCGATCGGGCGGATGATCCAGTTGATCACCTGACCCTGCTTGCAGGTGGTCTCCAGGTGGTCGGTGCCCTGCCCGACCCCGCCGATGCTGTTGTCCATCATGTAGAGGCAGCCGTCCAGGGACTTCGTCGCGGCGGCCCTCTCCATGTCGACGAGGGTCACCACGTTCAGCTGGACGGAGTTGAGCTGGCCGCGATCGGCGAAGTCCGTGGCCGCGTATGCCTGGGTCATCGGCCTTCCTTTCCCTCGTTGGCGGGACCGGCCAGGGCCGGCCGGGCATTGGGGGTGAACGGCGTGCTGACGGTGCCGAGCAGGAACGAGAGCCGGTACGGGACCGGTTCGGTGAGGTCCTGCTTGACCTCGGCGGTCCAGAACACGATGTCGGTGCCGGGATACACCTTCTGCGTGGGCTCGGCGATCCGCGGGTCGATCTCGATGTCGCAGAGGGCCGCGTAGGTCTCGCACTCCAGCGGGATCACGTTCCACAGCAGGGTGTCGCCCTTGCGTACCCGGCTGTGCAACTCGGGGGTGCCGAAACCGGTGGATCCCGCGGCCCTGTTGGTGTCGTAGAAGTAGATGTTCTCGTCCAGGTTCTCCGACGCCAGCGCGGCCACGGGATCGACCACCGCGGTGATCGTCACGGGACGGGTGGGCCGGGCGGGCCGGCGTTCGGGCTGTTTGTTCCTCGGGGGCATGAGACTCCTCCGCTCGAGAGTGCTTCGGCTCGGATCGGGTCAGCCGGCGGCCGGGACGGGCGGGAGGGGGAGCGCGCCCAGTCCGGCGCCGGTGAACCCGTTGCGCTTTGGATCGTTGATGATTTTGAGGCTGGACTCGCAGGTCAGGTCCACGGACTCCCAGACCAGCTCGTCGTTCCGCTCGATCAGCTCGTGCAGCTGGATGTGCATCGTGTACCTGTAGACCCCGGGCCGGCTCGTGTCCACGGTCGCGGCCCAGTACCAGCCGTCGTAGATCATGTCGGGCGACCCGTACTGGGCCGGGTACATGATCTTCTCGGTGACGGCCGGGCCGGTGATATCGGTGATCACCGGAGCCGGATAGTTGTACGCGCCGGGATCGCTCGTGGTCTTACCGGTGACGTCCAGCAGCTTGGCGTCGGTGAGGCCGCGCCCGCTGCCCGACTTGCGGGGGTGCTTGCCGACCTGCTTCTGCAGCCGCTTGAGACTGGCCTCGCTCATGCCGCCCTCGTCGCTGAGCGAGGCCAGCTCCTCCAGCGTCCGCCGGTCGTCGGCGCGCTCCTGCTCGGCCAGGTAGTTGCGCGGCACCGTCGGGGGGATCGACCCCAGCGCCGCGGGCAGCCAGTTCAGCACCTGCTCGGTCGCCTGCGATCCGTCGAGGAAGTGGGTGCCGGGCACGATCGTCACCAGTTGCTCGGTGCCCACCCCGGCGGAGCCGAACAACTTCATGTTGTCGAACCAGTACGTGTTGCCCTCGAGCGATCGCGTCTGGAGCGCGTTCTCGACGTCGAAGAGCACGATGATCCCGTGTTGCTGGGCCATGAAACCGCCTTTCGCAGAACGTGGCTCACACGCGCAGCAGCGCGGGCGAGTCGATGTGCAGCACGCTGTTGGGTCCTTCGTGGAGCCTGAGGGAGAGCCGGTACCGGTACGGGACACCGGGGGTCATGTCGTAGGGCACGACGCCCTCCCACACCAGCAGGTCGTGGTTCTCGCGCCCGTTGGAGCCGATGGCGTCGACCCCCGGCCCGGGCACCGGAACGATGGAGGGCTCCGCCGGGTACGGCGGCCCGGTCTGGTCGGCCGGGGACGGGGCTGCCGCACCGGCCAGGAACTCGATGGCCTGGATCTCGACCGGGGTCTGTACGTCCACGTGGATGGGGGTCCACTGGACGACCTGTCCCGGGGACACCATCGTGATGAGGTCGGGGGTTCCCTGGTGCTTGCTCCCCGCCGAGCTGTCGTCGACCATCGAGAGGTTGCCGTTGTGCAGCGTCCGATCGGACAACGCCCCGACGGCGTCGACCATCACGACGATGCTGATTCTAGGTTTCATCGATCCTCCCTTGTCGGATGTCATTCGGGTGCGAGGGCCGCCACGTGCTCAGCCCCGGTCCCTGACCAGCGGCGTCTTGCCGACGGTGGTTTGTTCGATCTGTGGTGAGGAGCGCGGCACGAACGCCAGCCGGAAGCCGTATCCGGTCTGCTCGATGGCCGCCGCATTGGCCTCCCGGTCGTTGAAGAGCGACAGGGAGATCGGCAGCGCCTGGGTGAACAGCTGTCGCGTCCCGCTCGGGCCGAGGGCGTGCTCGACGGCCGCGGTGGTGCCCTCGGCGTCGTCCACCGCCACGAGCAGGGTGAGGGTCCGGTCCTCACGGTGGTTGTGGAACTGGACCTCGTGCGCGACCAGATCCAGGTCGACGCCGGTCATCGAGCGAAGCCGCTCGCGCAGGGCCGCGTAGGCCAGCGTCGCCGAATACTGGCTGTCGTTGAGGTGCAGCACGTCGGCGGTGCGCCCGGCGAACTCGAATCGCTCGGTGCGCGGCCCGGGGCCGTTCAGGGCCGAGCGGCGGATCATCCGATCGCCGAGTTTGAGCCGGAGCAGCGGCGTCTCGTCGGCGTGCAGCCGGGTGACGACCAGCTCGCCCTCCTCGCCTTCGGCGACGGCACGGCCGTGCTCGTCCACGATCTCCACCAGGTGCAGCCCCGGCACGGCGGAGAGCGCCGGCGAGTTGTGGTCGAGCTGGAGCCCGACGCACTCGGCCTGGGTCGCGGCGAAGTAGCTGAGGATCGACACGTTGGGGAAGAACGCCTGCAACTCGTCGCGCTTGCGCTGGGGCAGGGAGCCGCTGCCGTACATGGCGACCCGGAAGCTCGCCCTGGCCTGCGGGGACAGGCCCGCGCCCAGCTCGGGCAGGAGCGCGATGCCGGCGGTGATGCCCATCAGCGCCTTGTGGCCCGGGTAGGAGAACATGTGCTCCAGCACCGGCGCGCTCACCGGTCCCGCGCCGATGTAGTTGACCCCCGGGACGTGGGACAGGACGCCGCCGACCATGGTCCCGCTGCTCCACATCTGGTAGTCGGCCAGGGTGGTGAACAGCCAGCGCGGCGCGGGACCGCGCAGGTAGCGGCCGAGCTGGTAGGCGCCCATGAACGCCCCGGAGATGCGGTAGGTGTCGCGCAGCTCCCGCAGGGAGTACACGATCTCCAGGGGCATGCCGTCACCGGTGCCGCCGCTGGCCACCACCTCGAACCCGCCGGAGTCGAGCGGCACGACCATCCCGGCCCGCGCGCCCATGAACATGTCCCGCTGCACGGTCTTGTCCGAGAGAGGGATCCGCTCCCACTCGGACATGTCGGCGGGGGCGCTGCGGATCCCGAAGTAGTGCAGCCGCTCGCGCCACAGAGGGTTGAGCAGGGCGATGCCGACGAGCTGCTGGAGCCGGCGGAACACCAGCGCGTTCTGGAGGTCGAGCGGGGACTCGCAGTACGGGACTCCGGTGAGCCGCCCGCACTCCTCCAGCTTCCCCGCGAACGACGGCAGCCGGGTGACGTCGTCCACCGAGCGGACCCTCAGCTCCTCCTCGGGGATCAGCCGTGCCGCCAGCTCCGTCGAGGTGGCGACGTCCAAATCCATCATGGTCATGAATGACTCCCGTTCCGCTGGTCGTGCCGGGCCGCGGCGCTCGCGCGCAGTACCCGTTGCCCGATGTCCCTGATCTCGGCGATGAGCATGGTCAGGTGGTCGGCGTCGATCAGGTGGTTCATCACCACCACGCGCAGCGCCGCCACCCCGTCGATGTCGACCTTGGAGATGAAGAAGCGTCCGTCGTCCCGGATCCGGTTGCGTATCTCCAGTTGCAGCCGGTGTACGGTCGCCGGGTCCAGGCCGTCCGGCCGGTACCGGAAGCACAGGATGTTGGACTCCGGTTCGTGCGCCACGGCGAAGTCCGGCTCGGCGGAGAGCATCTGGTACGCCTGCCGGGCCGTCGCGCACAGCCGGTCGATCTTCTGCTCGAACAGCGCCGGGCCGTAGACCGACCAGACCGCCCAGAGCGGCATGATCATCGGGCGTTTTGTGCACTCGAAGTTCTTGTCCGCGCTGTCATAGGCGCTGTAGATGTCCGGTTCCTCGTCGAACACGTAGCTGGCACGCTGGCGGAACGCACCGCGTGCCGCCGCGCCGTCGCGGTAGAAGAGCAGCGTGCACGGCGCCGGCATGAACAGCATCTTGTGGGCGTCCCAGGTCAGTGAGTCGGCCTGCTCGATGCCGCGCAGCTTGTCCCGGTGCCGGTCCGACAGCAGCAGGCTCGCCCCGTGCGCCCCGTCCACGTGGAGCCAGAGCCCGTACCGGCTCGCCACGTCCGCGAGCTCCTCCAGCGGGTCGAAGGCGCCCATCGACGTGGTCCCGGCCGACGCCACCAGGCAGAACAGCCGCAGGCCGCGCCGGCGCGCCTCGTCCAGTACCGGGCCGGCCAGATCGGGGCGGATCCGCCCGGCCCGGTCGACCGGGAGCCGGACGATCTGCCGTTCTCCGATGCCGAGCACCCCGGCCGCCCGGGTCACGCTGTAGTGGGCCTCCTCGCTGACCGCGATGGCAGGGAGGCCCGGCATGCCGCCGGCGCCGCGCGTCCAGATCTGCGGGAAGGCGCGGTTGCGGGCGGCCAGCAGCGCGGTCAGGTTGGCCAGGGAGCCCCCCGAGGTCGTCACCATGGCGAACCGGTCGCGGTCCCAGCCGATGAACCGGTTGAGCTCCTCGGCCATGAGCCGCTCGGCGACGTTGGGGAGCTGCCCGGCCTCGTAGAAGGAGGAGGGCTGGTTGACCACCGAGCCGACCAGGTCGATGAGGCCGGCCAGCGGCACCACGCCGGAGAACTGCCGTCCCATGTAGCCGGGTGAGTAGACCGGGATGCCGGTCCTCGTGTACAGGTCGACGATCTGGTTCACCCGGTCGGTGTCGAAGTCGGCGATGCGCTGCCGCTCCGGGGTCATCAGTCCTCGCGCGGCCTTCAGCAGCACCGACGGATCGAGGAGGTCAAGGCCCCGGACCGACCGGTCGCCCAGATACCTCGTCAGGCGGCTGACGATGTCCGCGGCGCCGTCGTGGAAACGTTCGGGGTCGAAGGCCGCGGTGAGGCCCGGCATGAGCGGTCGGGAGCCTTCGGCGGTGGTCGGCTCTGGAAAGGAATTCTGGACATCGGAAATCGAACTCGTCATGGAGGAGACTCCAAATGATCCGGCGTCGAGAACGCCCATGTGATCGCGCCTGGACGAGAATTCGGACACGGTGAATTGAACTCTCGGTCGATCACATGAGGGTTGTCGCGAATAAATGCGTGATCTGCGGTGATGAGTGGAGCGAGAAAGAGATCCCCGGCATTCGGGGACACGAGGCGGCATTCGTGCTGTCGCCGAACCGTTCTGGTGGTTTGGAACGGTCCAGCTTGGGAGGGGATGTCGATCGGCGATGGGGGGAGGATGGCACGAGAGGGCCTCGCTGCCCCCTGTTCACGCCCTGTTCAAGCAGTTCGGATCAGTCCGGCGACGATGTCGCCGACGATCAGGGTCTGGAGACGACCCGTCGTGGATGAATCGCGATTAATGCGATCTGAATTTCACCCGCCTTATGCGTTGGCATGCCCGTCATGTAAGCGACCTAATCATTGATTACGGGAGTGACGCAAGACCTCGGATGCAGGTGGAGTGGCAGATTCCGGCCACAGTTACTTGCGCACCGCGATTAAGGCGGGGAGATGTTCGACGAATCTCAGTTGTTTTGGGGCTTATGGGCCTTTGTCGTGAATTTTGATCAAACTCCGCATTCTGGGTCGCCCCGGCGGGCGACTCTCTTGGTGGGCGTTATTTAATATGCTTATATTTGCTTAAATATGGTAGATAAGGCGATGTGTCGTCTTTCGTGGGGTGCCGACGCTGAAAGCGGGCCTCTCCACCGTTTTGTGGAGGTGTCGGGTTGGGTGGCGTCGCTTCCGGATCGGCCGCCCCGGCCGGCGGGAGATCGTCGGTGACGCCGGGCCGGCGGAGGGCGGGCCTTCGCGTCCGGGACGGCCGGGCCCGCGGACCCGGGACCGCCCCGGAACGTCTTCGCGGACTCCGAGTGATCACGTGGTGGCCGTCTCCCCGTGCCTCGTCCGGGAAGGTCGCGAAGCGTCACCGGAGCATGAGGGAGCGGGCATCCTGAACTGTGGTGATATGCGTATCGATATCAATGTTCGATTGATATCGATATTGGACGGCGACGGATCCGGTCTGGTTTGCTCTCCCTTCTGCCGATGAAGAGCGAGGACAGGAATGCGACACCCCCGCACCCGCCGTTTCCCGGCGACGCTGAAAGCGACCGCGCTGACGACCTCCATCCTGCTGGGCGGTACCGCCTGCGGTCCGGCCACCACCTCGGCCGCCGGCCACGCGATCCCGCGAACCGGGACGGCCGGGATCGGGATGACGAACGGGCAGGTGGTCCTTGACGACCTCCGGACGCCGGCGCCCGGCGAGGCCGAGGCCCGCCGGCGGCTGCGCGCGCTGGAGACGTCCTACAAGGGCCGCATCGGTGTGTACGCCCTCGACACGGCCACCGGAAAGACGATCACGTACCGGTCGGGCGAACGCTTCCCGCTGCTGTCCACCTTCAAGGCCTCGGCGGCCGCCGCGGTGCTGCACAAGGCACGCACGTCGGACCCGGGGCTGATGGACAGGGTCATCCACTGGAAGCGGAGCGAGGTGAAGGCGAACTCGCCGGTCACCGAGAAGCACGTGGAGGACGGGCTGACCGTCGCCCGGCTGTGCGAGGCGGCCATCACCCAGAGCGACAACACCGCGGGCAACATGCTGCTGAAGCAGATCGGCGGACCAGCGGGGCTGACCCGATACCTCCGCACGTTGAAGGACCCGGTCTCGCACCTGGACCGCTGGGAGACCGAGCTCAACGACTGGACCCCCAAGGAGAGGCGGGACACCACCACCCCCGCGGCCATGGGCCGGAACCTGCACAGGCTCACGGTCGGCACCGCGCTCGACGCCAAGGACCGGGCGCGGCTGAACGGCTGGCTGATCGCGAACAAGACCGGCGGCGAGCGCATCCGCGCCGGGCTGCCCAAGACCTGGATCGTCGGCGACAAAACCGGCACCACCTCGTTCTACGGGGCGGCCAACGACATCGCCGTCGTCTGGCCGGCCAAGGGCGCCGCACCTCTGATCATGTCCATCTACACCAACCGGCGGGCCGCCGGCGCCCTGAACGACAACAAGGTCATCGCCGACACCGCCGCCATCCTCGCGCGGGGCCTCGGCAGGCTTTCCTGACGTCCGGCTCGTACGGCGTCCGGAAGAGGATCCGCGGTGCTCAGCTCAGTACGGTGTCCAGGAGCAGGGACCCGGCGCCGAGCAGTGCCGCGTCCGGGCCCGAGCGTGTGACGGAGATCTCCAGGTCGCGGGTGGCCAGGGGCAGGCAGCGTTCGTAGACGGCGCCGCGGATCGCCGAGATCAGTGGTTCGGCGGTGGACAGACTGCCGCCGACCACGATGGCGTCGGGGTTGAGGAAGTTGACCAGGACGGTGAGCACCTCGCCGATGAGACGCCCCGCGTTTCTGACCAGGGCGGTGGCCTCGGGCACCCCGTCGTCGACGAGGGCGACGAGTTCGGCGGGCCGCCGTACGGCGATGCCCTGCTCGGCCAGGGCGCCCATCAGCGCGGCGCCGCTCGCGTAGGCCTCCAGGCAGTCGGGGTGGCCGCAGGAACACATGACGGAGGAGTCGGTCCTGACCCGGACGTGGCTGATGTCGCCGGCCGCGCCGCGCCCCCGGTGCAGGCGGCCGTCGACGATGACCCCGCATCCGATGCCGCTGCCGGCCTTCAGCACCATGAGGTTGTCGCAGCCGGGCCACGCGCGTGCCTCGCCGACGGCCAGGAGGTTGGCGTCGTTCTCGACGAGCACCGGCAGGTCGTAGCGGGCGCCGAGATACTCGGCGACGGGGAAGTTGTTCCAGCCGGGCATGCGCGAGGGGGACACCACGCGACCGCTGGCGGGGTCCACGGGACCGGGGATGCCGGTGCCGACCCCGCGAAGGGGGGCGCCGGGTGGGCCGTGGGCCAGGAGCAGCTCGTCGAACGAGGCCGCCATCCAGTCGAGGGTCGCCTCGGGGCCCAGCGCGATGTCGCAGGGGCGTTCCTCGATGATCAGCGGGGTGCCGTTGAGGTCGAGCAGGCCCAGCCGGGCGTGGTGCGCCCCGAGGTCGGCCACCGCGAGCAGTCCGGAGGTGGGGCTGATCCGCAGCCGCCGTGGCCGCCGCCCGCCACGTGAGGTGCCCGACCCCTCCTCGACCAGCAGGCCGGTGTCGATCAGTTCCTCGACCCGCAGGGACACACTCGACGCCGCCAGGCCCGTCAGCCGGGCCAGCTCGGCGCGCGACTCGGCGTGGCCGGTGGCGATGAGGCGCAGAAGATCGCCCTGTGCCCCCCGCACGGACAGCCTCTCTTTGCCTGACATGGACAGAGGAATACCACGTCTGTACTTACTACAGCAATCCATTGACTTACAGCGGAATCATCCATTACCTTCCGGTTTGTCTTCGATATCGAAGGAAGACGGTAATAACTCAGGCTGATCACAAAGGATGGTGGGCCCGATGGTGTCCCTGAAGCGGATGGCCGCTGTCGCCGCCGTGTCGCTGGTCGGCCTCTCGGCCTGCGCCGGCACGGATTCGGGCAGCTCAGCGGTGCCGGGCGCGGCCACGAGCGGCGGTAACGACCTGCTTGCCGGTGCGCCGGTGGCGGCCGCCACCGACATCCTGCCCGGCTCCACGATGGAGAAGATCAAGAAGCGCGGCGAGCTGATCGTCGGCGGGTCGCTCGACGCTCCGCTGCTGTCGCAGCAGAACCCGGTGACCGGCGAGATCGAGGGCTTCGACGCCGACATGGGCAAGGCGCTCGCCAAGTACATCATCGGCGAGCCCAAGGTGAAGATCGTCAACGCGGCGTCGGAGACGCGCGAGGCGCTGCTGAGCAACGGCACCGTGGACGTCGTCCTCCAGACCTACACGATCACGCCGGAGCGGGCCGAGCAGGTCGCCTTCGCCGGGCCGTACTACTCCTCGGGCCTGACCATCGCGGTCAAGAAGGGCGCGACGGGGATCACCAAGCCGGAGGACCTGAACGGCAAGACCGTCATCGCCGGAGCCAACACCCCGGCCATTCCGGCGATCAAGAAGCTCGCCCCGCAGGCGGAGATCGTGACGTTCGGCAGCGACCCCGAGTGCATGCAGGCGCTCAAGCAGGACCGCGGCGTCGCCTACGTCCAGGACGAGACGCTCCTGATCGCCAACGCCCAGAAGGACCCGTCGATCCAGATCATCGGCTCGCCGTTCACGAGCGACCCGTACGGCATCGGCCTCAAGCACGGCGACGAGCAGTTCAAGAAGTTCGTCAACGACTGGCTGGTGAAGATCCAGGGCGACGGCCTCTGGCAGAAGACCTGGAAGAACTCCCTCGGCACGGTCGTGCAGGGCGAGGCTCCCACCCCGCCGCAGATCGGATCGGTTCCGGGGTCCTGATGTCCGCCTTCCTGGATCACCTGCCCGAGTTCTGGGAAGGACTGATCGTGACGCTCCAGCTGATCGCGGCGTCGTTCGCCGGCGCCGTGGTCGTGGGGTTCGTGATCACCGCCATGAGGGTCAGCCCGGTCGGCGTCCTGCGCGGGATCGGCACGGCCTACGTGGAGACCTTCCAGAACCTGCCCCTCCTCGTGCTGCTCGTGCTGGCCGTCTTCGGCCTGCCGGAGATCGGGATCAAGGCGAGCCTGCTGGTGACGGCCGTCGTGGTCATCGCGCTCTACGAGGCGGCCTACATCGCCGAGGCGCTGCGGTCCGGCGTCAACTCGATCGCGGTGGGACAGGGCGAGGCGGCCCGGGCACTCGGCCTGACCTTCGGCCAGTCCCTGCGTCACGTGGTCCTGCCGCAGGCGCTGCGCACGGTGATCCAGCCGATGGGCAACATCTTCATCGCACTGACCATGAACACCGCGCTCGCCGGCGCGGTCGGGGTGGTCGACCTGACCGCCGCCGCGAACCGGGTGAACCTCATGGAGGCCCAGCCCATTCCGATCTTCGTCGGGGCGGGCCTGGCCTACGCGCTGATCGCCGCCTGCGTCGGGCTCGTCACCGGGCGGCTCGAACGACGGCTGGTGATGGTCCGATGACCTTCGACCGAGGGCCGATGCCGGTCCCGACGACCCTCGAACGACGGCCGGTGATGCTCCGATGAGCAGCCTGCTCTTCGACGAGCCGGGCCCGCGCGCCCGCCGCAGGATCCGGATCGCGACCGTGGTGGGGGCGGTCGCGGTGCTCGGCCTGCTGGCGCTGGCCGTACGCCAGTTCGCGGCCAACGGCCAGCTCGACGCCGACCGCTGGCAGCCGTACGCGACGTGGCCGATGTGGCGCTACCTGCTGAACGGGCTCTGGTCCACCGCGCTGGCGGCGGTGGTCTCGGCCGCGCTCTCGATGGCGGCCGGGCTGGCGCTGGCCCTCGGACGGCTGTCGCGGCGCCGGTGGGTGCGCGTGCCCGCCGCCACGTACGTGGAGGTCGTGCGGACCGTCCCGGCGCTGCTGCTGGTCTACGTCGTGCTGTTCGCGCTGCCCCGGTACGGGCTGGATCTGCCGCTGTTCTGGAAGCTCGTGGTGCCGCTGTCGGTCTCGAACGCCGCGGCCTTCGCGGAGATCTTCCGGGCCGGGATCGGATCCATCGAGCGCGGCCAGAGCGAGGCGGGCCTCGCGGTCGGCCTCACCTACGGCCGGACCATGCGCCTGATCGTGCTGCCGCAGGCGGCCCGGCGGGTGCTGCCCTCGATCGTCAGCCAGTCGGTCGGCCTGCTGAAGGACACCTCGCTCGGCTTCGTGGTCAGCTACGCGGAGCTGCTGTACAGCGGCAAGGTCCTGGCGACCTACAACGGCCTGCTCATCCAGACCTACATCGTCGTCGCGCTGACCTACCTGGTGGTCAACGCGTCCCTGTCCAAGCTCGCCCGCGTCCTCGAAGCGCGCACCCCCCAGGCCCGCCGGCCGCGAAGGAGACTCATCCGTGCCTGAGCCCGCTTCCCTCGTCGAGGGACGTGCCGGATTCATCGGGCGCGCGGCGGCGGTCATCGACGCGAACCCGTGAGTCACGGCCGTGGTCGCGCCCGCCGTACTCCAGGTGAGGGCGGGGCGGCGGAGGCCGCGAACGTCCGGTGCCGGGCGGGGGTGTCCCGGTCGGTGAGATCCATGTTGTGGAGGAAAAATGAGCCTTACCTATGAGATCTGCATTGACAGTACGGCGGGCGCGCTGGCGGCCGAGCAGGCGGGGGCGAACCGGGTCGAGCTGTGCTCGGCGCTCTTCGACGGCGGGCTCACCCCGACCCTCGGCACCGTCGAGGCGACCCTCGCGGCGGTCACGGCGATCCGCGTCCACGCGATCATCCGTCCTCGCGGCGGTGACTTCATCTACGACGAGTACGAGATCGCGGCCATGGAGCGCGACATCGCCACCATCAGGGACGCGGGCGCGCAGGGCGTGGTGATCGGGGTGCTGACACCGTCGGGTGAGGTGGACGTCGAGGTGGCCAAGCGGCTCATCGACGCGGCAGGAGGGCTCTCGATCACCTTCCACCGGGCCTTCGACATGACCGCCGACCCGTTCGCCGCCCTGGAGACGCTCGTCTCACTCGGCGTCGACCGGGTCCTCACCTCCGGCCAGGACGTCACGGCGCTTGAGGGCGCGCCGCTGATCGCCTCCCTGGTCGAGCAGGCACAGGACCGCATCGTCATCATGCCCGGCGGCGGGATCACCCCCCGCAACGTCGGTCGCGTGGTCGAGGCGACGGGGGTCAAGGAGATCCACTTCGCGGCGCTGGTGGACGCGCCCAGCCCCGCCGTCCACCGCAACCCCCGCCCCTTCATGGGCGGCGAGCTGCGCCGGCCCGAGTACGCCCGCCTGGTCACCTCGCCGGGCCTGGTCTACGAGGTGATCGCCGCCTCCGGCGCCTGAGGGCCACGCGCACGCCCTGCCCGCTCGGTAAGCACCGCGCGGGCAGGTGGAGTCCGGGACTTCAAGCGTGTGCCGCTGTGTCAGGACACTCGCTCACCGGATCCTCGTGAGGTCGATGATCACGTATTCGCCCTTGACCGGGTAGGACACCAGGCGGTCGTCACCCATGCCGAGCTGCACGCTGACCGACTGGCCCTTGGCGTCGGGAGGGGGCAGGCCCAGGTCGCCGGACTTTCCGGTGACCAGGTCGATCAGGTACTGGCCATCCCGCGGCCTGGGCATGTCGACGGTTTGGAAGCGATCGGCGCCCAGTCCCATAAATGCGGAACCGGGCAGGTCTCGTTCCTGCGAGCCGTCCCGCAGCCGGTGGAAGGACGGGCCCTCGGACCTGTTGCCGATGCAGGTCGTCACGCCGCAGCGTACGTCCTGCTCGCCCGGCCGGACGACCGCCTTGCTCGTCTCACCGGTCTCGACGTTGAGCAGGTCCTCGAAGCTCGTCTCATGGTTCGGTGTGTACTCACCCGGCGTGCCCACCCAGGGCCAGCGCAGGATGTGATGTCTGCCGGCGCCCGCGACAGGCTCCACCGTCCCGCCCCCGAGGGGGACCGTGAAGACCCCGCCTTCGAGAACGGAGAAGGCCAGCTTGTCGCCGACCACGGTGAGGCGGTCTCCGCCTCCCTTGACCGGGGCGGCCGTGTCGACGGCCGTGGGCCGCCCGCCCGAGATCGGGACCGACCAGAACTCCGTGACCCTGCCGCCGTCGACCACCTTGATGGTCTTCCAGATGATCCGCCCGGCGCCCGCCGTGTAACCGTCGGCGAAGACCCCCTTCGGCGTGCGGATATCGGCGATCTTGCGAACCCGGCCGCCGTCCAGATCGTAGGCGTAGATCGCGTCGGCCTTCTCGAAGCTCTCCCAGGTCTCCAGCAGCAGAGTGCGGTCGTCGATGAAGATCCGCGGATGGTACTTGCGGATGCCGGGCAGCTTGGACGGGATCTTCCAGACCGCCTGCGGCCAGACCTTCTCGATGGGCTCGGGGGGCACGAACGCCTGCTCGCGGGAGGGAGACGGCGTCGCGGTCACGGAGCTCGGTGCCTGGGTCGGATTCACGACCAGAGGGGCGGGGTCGCCGCCGGCGCCGCGCACCGCCACCACTGCCCCGCTCGCCACCACCGCGACCGCGACGGCCGCGACCAGGGTCTGCACGCGGGTTCTGCGCCGCAGGGAGTGGGCCCTGACCTGTACGGACAGGCTGCTCGGTGCGTGCGGTGCGCGCTGGGAGGCGTGACCGAGAGTCCGGCGAAGAACGTCTTCCAGGTCGTCGTTCATAGGGCGCTCCCGTTGGTGGCGGTGGGGTGCGGGACGGCGGAGCGGAGCTTGTTCAGGCCGAGTGACGCGTGGCTGCGGACGGTCCCCCGGGAGATGCCGAGAACGTCGGCGATCTCCGCGTCGGTCAGCTGCTCGTAGTAGCGCAGGACGAGTACGGCTCGCTGCTTGCGGGGAAGTCCTTCGAGCGCCCGCCAGAGTCCCTGTTCCACCTCGGAGGGAAGCACGTCGAGATGCGATCCTTCCGGCAGGTCCCAGGTGAGCCGCTCGCGGCGGCGCAGCCGCCAGACGCCGATGTGCAGCCGAGCCATGATCATTCTGGTGTAGCTCTCCGGATCGTGCTTGCGGCGCACCCGCGACCACGCGCGGTGCAGCCGGATCAGTGCCTCCTGGGTGAGATCGGCCGCGTCGTGGGGGTTGCCGCTGAGCACGTAGCCGTAGCGCAGCAACGCATTGGCCCGCTCGGCGACGAAGTCCGCGAAGCGGGGGTCGTCATCCAATTGCCTTCGCCTTTCGTCGGTTCGTCACAACCCAGACGAACTCGGGGACGAAAGTGTTGAATCCCGATACGGCAGAGTTCAGCCGACCAGGGCTCCGCGTCACGAGCGAGAGCGCACAAGGTGCCATGGCTCATGAGCGCGAGCGCACAAGCCGGTCAGGGCTCCGCGTCACGAGCGAGAGTGCACGCGAAGGGCTCAGGAGATCACCGGACTGCGGCGCTCGATGAGGACGACGTCGCGCCAGACGCCGTGGTGGCGGCCGACGCGGATCCGGGTGCCGATCACGCGGAATCCGGCGCGCCGGTGCAGGGCGAGGCTGACGGCGTTCTCGGGGAAGATCCCTGACTGGATCGTCCAGATGCCCGCCGCCTCCGTGGAGGCGATCAGTGCCCGCAGGAGGGCGAGGCCCACCCCGCGGCCCCGGGCGTCGGGGTGGACGTAGACGGAGTGCTCGACGACACCGGCGTAGACGCACCGGCTGGAGACCGCGACCACCGCGCTCCAGCCCACGACCCGCCCGTCGGCGTCGAGGGCGACATGCCGGTGGCCGGGCAGCTTGGTCGCGTCGAACTCCTCCCAGCCGGGGGCGGTGGTCTCGAAGGTCGCCTGCCCGCCGTCGATCCCGAGCCGGTAGATCGCCAGAACCCGCTCGGCGTGCTCGGTGCCCATCGGGACGACGCGAACGCCGGCGGCCGTCATGCCCGGCCGTTCGCGGAAGCGATGAACCGGATCTCCCGGTGGTCATCCACGGCGGTCCTCATGGCCGGTCTCCTCTGTGATGGGGGTCACGTACGCCGCATCCATCGCGAAGCCGCCCGGATCATTCTCCCCTACGGGAAATCACGGAAACCATCCCCCGTACGGCGTGCCGGCCGCCCCCGGGCGGGCAGAGCTCGCGGCGTGTCCGGGCACCCGGTCGAGCCGCGTCGATCGGGACGCTCGCCGACGGTGAGGGCCGCTCCTGGGTGTATCGCGTCCTCCCTACCTGCGGATTTACGACATACCGTGCTGGAATGGACAGTGACAACCTCCTGGGTGAATTCCTGCGCGCCCGGCGTGAGGCCACCACCCCCGCACAGGTGGGGCTGCTGCATTCCGGCCTCCGCTCGGCGCCGGGGCTGCGCCGGGAAGAGGTGGCGATGCTGGCCGGGGTCAGCACCGACTACTACATCCGGCTGGAGCAGGGGTGCGAGCATCATCCGTCCCAGAGGGTGCTCCGCGCCCTGGTGCGGGTCCTGGGTCTCGGCCCTGACGCCGCGGCGGACCTGAGCGGACTCGCCCGGCCTCGGCCGCGGCGCCCCGGAAGGCCCGGCAGGGGGGAGCGGGTCAGCCCGGACCTGCTGCGGCTGATGTCCAGCTGGCCGTACACGCCGGCGCTCGTGTTCGGCCGCCACATGGACGTGCTGGCCGCGAACCCGCTGGCCACGGTCCTCTACGACGGGCTGGAGCACGCGGACAACCTGGCCCGGCTGGTCTTCCTGGACCCCGCCGCGCACGAGTTCTACCGGGACTGGGACGAGGTCGCTCGCTGCAGGGTGGCCCATCTGCGTGCCGCCGCGAGAACGGACCCCGGCGATCCGTACCTGATCGAACTGATCGATGACCTCTCGCTCAACAGCGCGGACTTCCGCCGGCTCTGGGCGTGCCACGACCCCGTCGGCCTGCTCCACGAGGACAGGCATTTCCACCATCGCGAGGTCGGCGACCTGACTCTCAACTGGGAGCTGTTCAACGTCAACAGTGCTCCCGGCCAGCAACTCCTCATCTTTCAGGCCGAGCCCGCCAGTTCCTCCGAGCAGGCCCTGGCCCTGATGGGCAGCCTCGCGATCATGGCGGCATGATGCCCCCCGCCCACCGTGATCACTCGATCCCGGATCGTCGTTGGCGGATATCGGCCGGTTTTAGAGCCCGTACGCCTTTTGTCGATATCTAGCGTTCAGATGACGGATGTGATCGGAAGCAACTGACCCCTATCAGGCCCTCTGCCGCATGATGAGTCGATCGTGGGCAGCACACATCCTGGAAGGAAGACATGGTGACGCTGATCCCGCGCCTGCGTTCGATCCAAGCGCGCTACACGATGACCGCGACGGCGCTTCTGCTGGTCGTGCTCGTCGTGGTGAGCGTGAGCTCCGATCTGGCGATTCGGTACCGGATTCAGGATGACGTCTTCAACGCCTCCGAACGGGTGGCCAGCCAGTGGAGCGCGGCGGTGCGCAACGGCAACATGCCCAGCGTGATCCCCACCTCCGGCGGTGTCGATCTCATCCAGCTGGTGGACTCCCACGGCACCGTGCTGAGCGCGAGCCGGCAGGCGTTGCCCAGGCCGCCGCTGAGCTCGATCCGGCCGCCTGCCGACGACCGGTTCCAGCGGCTGACCAGCGGGGGCGTGATGATGATGGCCATCCGTCTCTCTCCCCTGGTGGACGCCCCGGTCATCTACGCGGGTCAGGAGGAGCCGTCCATCCTGAACAAGCACTATCTGGAGTACTTCCTCACCGCGGGTGCGTTGACCCTGCTGCTGCTGGGGGCCTGGATGACGTGGTGGGGGGTGGGCCGGACGCTGCGTCCGGTGGCGGCGATCCGCGAGCGGATGTCGGAGATCACGGTGAGCGACCTGAGCCTGCGGGTGCCCATGCCGCCGGGCGATGACGAGTTCGCGCTGCTGGCCCGCACCGCCAACCAGACCCTGGAGCGGTTGCAGGAGGCGGTGGAGCAGCAGCGGCAGTTCGCCTCCACCACCTCCCACGAACTGCGCACCCCGATCGCCGGTCTGCGCACGCAACTGGAGGAGGCGCTGCTCTACCCCGACGAGGTCGATTCGTTCGGGAGCATCCAGGGGGCGCTGTCGGCGACCGGCCGGCTGGAGGCGATCGTCAACGACCTGCTGCTGCTGGCCCGGCTGCGCGTCGCCGACCCGGTGCGCGAACGGATCGATCTCGGCAAACTCGTGACCGAGGAGGCGTCGGCCCAGGCCAACGGCGTGCCGGTGTACGTCCGGGCGGCCCCCGGCGTGTGCGTCTACGGCTCGCAGATCAGGTTGATCAGAGTGGTGAACAACCTGCTGAGCAACGCGCGCCGGCACGCCGACACCAGCGTCGAGATCTCCGTCGACTCCGCCGACGGCCAGGCCGTCGTGGCGGTGGTCGACGACGGCGCCGGCGTCGCGCCGGCCGATCGGGAGCGGGTCTTCGAACGCTTCACCCGCCTGGGCGACGGGCGGCGCCGTGATTCCGGGGGCAGCGGGCTCGGCCTGGCCATCTCCCGCGACATCGCGGAAGCCCATCACGGGACCCTGCGGATCGAGGACTCACCGCGCGGCGCCCGGTTCGTCCTGCGGCTGCCGCTCCTGAACCAGAACATCGAGCGAACCGGTGCGATGACCGGGCCGGTGGCGAGGGGCCGTTCCGGACAGGCGGGGGCATCCAGCCCCATCCTGCCGGGAAGCCGCCGGCTGGCGGGGTCATGGTCGAACGGGGAGGGAACCGGCATCCCCCGGCTTTCGTGGAGTCGTCACTTTGACTGACTCACACGCCTCCCGGCGGGGACTGCCGGGCTTGCCCTCGAAGCCGATGAACCACGTGATCGAGCACTACAGCGAGATCGGTCGATGAATCAGGAAACCTTGAGAGAGTCACGTCTGCCCGGTGATCCCGAAGCCGCTTCACGGGCACGTGACGAGGTCCGTGAGTGGCTGGGGTGCGATCATCCGGCTTACGAGAACGTGCGGCTGGCCGTGTCCGAGCTGGTGACCAACGCCGTCCGGCACTCCCGGATGGAACAGGCCGGGGTCGTCGAAAGCGATCCGCTGATCCTCCGGCTGACGGCGCACGACGATCTGCTGCGCGTGGAGGTCACGGACAAGGGCTGGACCATGGGTAATCCGCGCGTCCGCACGGAGCCGGTGCCCCACCTCGCGGAGAGCGGCCGGGGGCTGGCGATCGTCAGCGCGCTCTCGGACGGGAACTGGGGGTACCACTCGCACGGGCCGGGACCCGGCCGGACCGTGTGGTGTGAGATCCCCGCGGCCCCGCTGACCTCCGAAGACCCGTCCGGACTCCTCCCCCGGTTCGGCTGAGGCGGCCCGTCTACCTCAGCGGCGGCACCCGGCGCAGGGTCGTCGCGGTGTTCCGGAAGGCGTCCAGCAGGGGGACGAGCAGTGGGTGACGTTCCGCGCCCCGCCGGACGGCCGCGAAGACGCGGCGCTCCGGCCCCTCGACCGGGCGGATCACCACACCGGACAGGTCGGTGTCGCGCAGGGCGAGCCGCGGGACCATCGCCACCCCGGCCCCGGCTGCGGCCAGGGCGACCACGGCGCTGAAGTCGTCGGAGGAGTGGGCGAACTCGGGGGTGAAACCCGCGTGCTCACAGGCCAGCGCGATCACGTCGTGGCAGGGGTTGCCCGGATAGGGGCCGATCCAGACCTCACCGGCCAGATCGGCGACCGACAGCGTCTCCGCGTCGTGTTCCGGGGCGGGTGACGCGTCGACGGGCGCCGATCTCGCGTCGCGCCCGGGGGCCGCCGGCGTCTGCGCGCCGCCTTCCGGGGCGGGTGCCGGGTTTCCGTCGTGATCCGGGACGGACGCCAGGGGGTGGTCCCGGGGAAGCACCATGTCGAACGGCTCGGAGTAGAGCGGGATCCGGGACAACCGCCGGTCGTCCTCGGCGGGCGCTCCGCGATATTCGACGGCGACGGCGACGTCCACCGCGCCGTCCAGGACCATGGTGAGGCTCTGGTCGCCCTCGGCGTCCAGGACCTTCACCTGGATGCCCGGCTCCTTGATCCGGAGCGTGCCCATCGCGGGCGCCACGACGAGTCCGATCGCGGTGGCGAAGGAGGCCACCTTCACCTCGCCCGCCGTACCGGTCGTGTAGGCGGCGATGTCGGCCCCGGCCCGCTCAAGCTGGGCGAGGACCTCGTTGGTGTGGCCGAGAAGGATCCGGCCGACGGCGGTCAGCCGCACGCCCCGGCCACCGCGCTCCAGCAGGCGGTGGCCCACCTCATGCTCCAGCGCGACGAGCTGCTGGGAGACCGCCGAGGGCGTCAGATGGAGAGCGGCGGCCGCGGCGGTGACCGTCCGATGGTCGGCCACCGCGCGCAGGGTCCTGAGCCTCCGCGTGTCAATCACCCCCCCATTGTCGCGGAGGGGTGAAACCGCTCGTCGTACGGGCTCCGTGACGCCGCCCGCCGTACGGGCGGGGCCCCGGTCACCGTGCGGGCTCCGGGGTGCCGCTCGCCGTACGGGCCGGTGGTTACCCGCGTGCGGCGATGAACGCCTCCACCGCCCGGTCCACGTCCTGGGTGGAGTGAGCCGCCGAGAGCTGGACCCGGATCCGGGCCTGGCCGTTCGGGACCACGGGGTAGGAGAAGCCGATGACGTAGATCCCCTGGTCGAGCAGGCGCTCGGCCATCGCGGAGGCCTCGGCGGCGTCGCCGATCATCACGGGGACGATGGGGTGGTCGCCGGGCAGGATGTCGAACCCGGCCTCGGTCATCTTGGTGCGGAACCGCCCGGTGTTGGCGCGCAGCCGCTCACGGGCCTCGCCGGAGGCGCTGATCAGGTCGAGGACGCGCAGGGAGGCGGCGGCGATCACCGGGGCGAGGGAGTTCGAGAACAGGTAGGGGCGGGAACGCTGGCGGAGCAGCTCGCAGATCTCCTTGCGCGCCGCCACGTAACCGCCGCTGGCCCCGCCGAGCGCCTTGCCGAGCGTGCCGGTGATGATGTCCACCCGGTCCATCACGCCGTGCAGCTCGGGGGTGCCCCGGCCGCCCTCGCCGACGAAGCCGACCGCGTGCGAGTCGTCGACCATGACCATGGCGCCGTAGCGCTCCGCCAGGTCGCAGATCTCGTCCAGCGGCGCGACGTAGCCGTCCATGGAGAAGACGCCGTCGGTGACGATCAGCTTGCGCCGGGCGTCGGCGGCCTCCTTGAGCCTCGCCTCCAGCTCGGCCATGTCACGGTTGGCGTAGCGCAGGCGGCGCGCCTTGCTGAGGCGGATGCCGTCGATGACGCTCGCGTGGTTGAGGGCGTCGGAGATCACCGCGTCGCGGTCGTCGAGCAGCGTCTCGAACACCCCGCCGTTGGCGTCGAAGCACGAGCTGTACAGGACCGTGTCCTCCTGACCGAGGAAGTCCGACAGCCGCGCCTCCAGCTCCTTGTGCACCTCCTGGGTGCCGCAGATGAAGCGGACCGACGCCATGCCGAAGCCCCAGCGGTCCAGCGCCTCCTTGGCGGCGGCCACGACCTCGGGGTGGTCGGCCAGGCCCAGGTAGTTGTTGGCGCAGAAGTTGAGCACCTCCCCGCCGCCGGCGACGGCGATGTCCGCGCGCTGCGGGGTGGTGATGACCCGTTCGGGCTTGAGCAGGCCCGCCGCGGAGATCTCGTCCAGGGTCGTACGGAAGTCGTCGCGAAGATTGTCGAACATCAGGCGGTCCAATCCAAGATGATCTTGCCGGTCTTGCCGCTCGCGGCGGTGTCGAAGGCCGCGTCGAAGTCGCGGTAGGAGAAACGATCGGTGATCACGGGGGAGAGGTCGAGGCCCTTCTCCAGAAGCACCGACATGGCGTACCACGTCTCGTACATCTCCCGGCCGTAGATGCCCTTGATGGTGATCATCGAGGTCACGATCGTCGCGAAGTCGACGGCGAACTCCTCGGCGGGCAGCCCGAGCATGGCGATCTTTCCGCCGTGCGACAGATTGGCGATCATGTCGCGAAGTGCCTGCGGGTGCCCGGACATCTCCAGGCCCACGTCGAAGCCCTCACGCATGCCCAGCCGGTTCATGCCCTCCGTGACCGACGTCTCGGCGACGTTCAGCGCCAGGGTGACCCCGAGCTTGCGGGCCAGATCCAGCCGCTCGTGGCTGACGTCGGTGATGACCACGTTGCGGGCGCCCACGTGCGTGGCCACCGCGGCGGCCATCAGCCCGATCGGCCCGGCACCCGTGATCAGCACGTCCTCGCCGACCATCGGGAACGACAGGGCCGTGTGCACGGCGTTGCCGAACGGGTCGAAGATCGCGGCGACGTCGAGGTCCACCGGCATCCGGTGCACCCAGACGTTGGAGGCCGGAAGCGTCACGTATTCGGCGAAGGCACCGTCCCGGTTCACCCCCAGCCCGATCGTGTTGCGGCACAGGTGACGGCGCCCGGCCATGCAGTTCCGGCACTTGCCGCAGACCAGGTGCCCCTCGCCGCTGACCAGGTCACCGGGCGAGATGTCCTCGACCCCCGGCGCCACCTCGACGACCTCGCCGCAGAACTCGTGCCCGACGATGAGCGGTACCCGCAGTGTCTGCTGCGCCCACGCGTCGAAACTCCGGATGTGCAGGTCCGTGCCGCAGATCCCGGTGCGCAGCACCTTGATCAGAACTTCTCCCGGCCCGACGACCGGTTCCGGCACGTCCACCAACCACAGGCCTGGTTCGGCCCGCTCCTTGACCAGTGCTTTCATCAAAGGTTCCCCCTCGGCTTCGACCTTACGCACTGTGCCCGGTCCGCTCTGAAGGTGTCCATCGCGCTTTTCTTAAGCCTGCCCACAGCGCGGCTTCACACTCCGCCGGTGAGAGTCAGGGTTCGGATGTGGGGCGGATGGACTCAAGGGGACCCTGGTTCATGACGAGCGGCCCACCCGGGACACCGGGTGGGCCGTGAAAGCCGTGCCTCTCAAGCGCGGAAGAGGATCAGGGAGTGGTGCGCTGGCGGTTCTCCTGCAGGTCGGCGAGAGGGTCGGCGTGGGAGGCGGCGGACGAGCCGAGCTGGCGGAGACCGGAGTCGGTCTCGGCGGCCTCGGCCACCGCGTCGGCCGCGGCCTTCTCCGCCTGAGCCGTCTCCCTGGCGGTCGTCTCGCTGACCGCAGGAGCCTCACTGATCTCACGGGTGGCCGGCGAACGGGGAAGGGACTCGGTGAAGGCCTTCGAGACGCCCTGGAGGGCGGAGGTGACCTCGCTGGGAATCACCCAGAACGTGTTGCCCTGACCCTTGGCGAGCTCCGGCAGCACCTGCAGATACTGGTAGGCCAGCAGCTGGGGGTCGGGGTCGTTGCGGTGGACCGCCTGGAAGACCTCGTCGATGGCCTGCGACTGGCCCTGGGCCTTGAGGATCGCGGCGCTGCGGTCACCCTCGGCGCGCAGGATCGCGCTCTGCTTGTCGCCCTCGGCGGTGAGGATCTGCGACTGCCGCTGGCCTTCGGCGTTGAGGATCGCGGCGCGCTTGTCACGCTCGGCGCGCATCTGCTTCTCCATCGCCTCCTTGATGCTCTTGGGCGGGTCGATGGCCTTGATCTCCACCCGGTTCACCCGGATGCCCCACTTGCCGGTCGCCTCGTCCAGCACGCCCCGGAGCTGGCTGTTGATCGTGTCGCGGGAGGTGAGGGTCATCTCCAGGTCCAGCGAGCCGACGACGTTTCGCAGGGTGGTGACCGTGAGCTGCTCGACGGCCTGGATGTAGTTCGCGATCTCGTAGGCCGCGGCCCTGGGGTCGGTGACCTGGAAGTAGAGGACGGTGTCGATCTCGACGACCAGGTTGTCCTCGGTGATCACCGGCTGCGGGCGGAAGGAGACCACCTGCTCACGGAGGTCGATCATCGGGTAGACGCGGTCGATGTAGGGAATCACGAAGTTCAGGCCCGGCTTGAGCGTGCTGTGGTAGCGGCCGAGCCGTTCCACGTTGCGGGCACGGGCCTGAGGGACGATGCGTACCGAACGGATCACCGTGAACACGGCGAACAAGACGATGAGCAGACCGGCAATCAGGAATGCATCCATATGGGTTACTCCCGGGGATATACGAGCGCGGTGGCGCCCTCGATCTCGATTACGTCGACGATCGCTCCCGCTGGAATCACTAGAGTCTCGTCGTAGGCCTTGGCCGACCATTCCTCGCCGCCGATCTGTACCCGGCCCTCCCGGCCGTTCACCTCACGCAGGACGTAGGCGGACTTGCCGACGAGGGCCTGGATTCCGAAGCGCTGGTTCGAGGGCGGCAGTTTGAGGTGTCGTTTGGCGATGGGCCGCACCACGATCACCCCGGCGACCAGGGAGGCCGTGAAGACCAGGAGCTGGAGCGGGATCGGCAGACCGATGACGGCGGCGATGGAGGCGAACAGCGCGGCGCCGCCGATCAGGCCGAGGGCGGTGGTCAAGGTAAAGATCTCCGCTACGCCCAGCACCACCGCGAAAATCAACCAGATGATCCAGTCATCCATGCTCCAGCCCTCCTACTTGTTAAACGGGGCGGGCGTCCAAGAGGTTCCTTCCTCTACCGTATGTCGTTATTCAGATGCCCGTAGGGAGTTGCCGTCACTCGTTAGCGAACCGATTTCGTAAACCGCTCCCGGACCGGTTCCTGACCCGTTCCCGAATCGGTTTCTCTCGCCCTCCCCGGTCCGGTTCGGGGCCCACTTCCGGCATGCGGTGCGACGCTCCTGAGAAATCCGTCCCAGGAGCGTCGGATTGACCACCGATTGTGAAATTCGTAGATGTTCGTCTCCCGGTTGCCCCACCGATGAGCGAGCGGGCGTGTTGAGCCGCGTCGCGGGGCCTATCTGGCGGGTTCGACGGTTCCCGACACCTCGCCCAGAGTGATCACGGTCCCGCCGGGGCCGGGGGCGGTCGCGGTGATCGTGACGGTGTCGCCGTCCTCCAGGAAGGTCCTGGAGGAGCCGTCGGGCAGCTTGAGCGGCTCGGTGCCGTTCCAGGTCAGCTCGATCAGCGATCCCCGCTCGTCAGGCTCGGCGCCGGAGACCGTGCCGCTGGCGTACAGGTCGCCGGTGCGCAGGGACGCGCCGTTGACGGTCATGTGGGCGAGCATCTGGTCGGGTGTCCAGTACATGTCCCGGTACGGCGGGCGGGAGACGACCTCGCCGTTCACCGCGACCTCCAGCCGCAGGTCGAGCCCCCACGGCTCCTGGCGGCGCAGGTAGCCGAGCGGCTCGGGCTCCTGTCTCCTGCCCTCGACGCGCGCCTGCGACAGGGCCGCGAGCGGGGTGATCCACGGGGAGATCGAGGTGGCGAAGGACTTGCCGAGGAAGGGGCCCAGCGGGACGTACTCCCACGCCTGGATGTCCCTGGCGCTCCAGTCGTTGACCAGCGTCACACCGAACACATGGTCCTCGAACCGGCCGGCCCGGTCGCCCAGGGCGGTCGGCGCGCCGACGACGAACCCGAGCTCCGCCTCGATGTCCAGCCTGGCCGAGGGTCCGAAGACCGCCGCGCCGCGCTGCCCGGACGGCCTGACGACCGGGGTTCCTGAGACGACGACGGTCCCGGCCCGGCCGTGGTAGCCGACCGGCAGGTGCCGCCAGTTCGGCTTCAGGGGCTCCTCGTCGGGACGGAACATCCGGCCGAGGTTGGAGGCGTGCTCCAGCGAGCAGTAGAAGTCGACGTAGTCGGCCACCTCGATCGGCAGGTGCAGCGTGACCTGGTCCAGCGGGATCAGGTGCGCCTCGACCGCCGTCCGGTCGGTGCCCAGCTTGTTCTGGATCACGGCCCGGGTGTCCCGCCACGCGGCGGGGCCCCTGGACAGGAAGGCGTTGAGCGAACCGGTGGCGAACACCTCGTCGTGCAGGGCTCCGGCGAGGTCGAGCACGTGGTCGCCGTACCGCACGCCGACGCGGGGGGTCTCACCCTCGTTGCGGGAGAAGACTCCGTAGGGCAGATGCTCCAGGCCCCAAGACATCAGGTGTTCTCCTCTGTCGTGTCGATGCTCGTGGCGGTTTCCCGCTGATTTCGGATGTCCGGGCCCACGGCCTCGGACGGCTCCCGGGCGATCAGACCGAGGGCCGCCAGGTCCTCGATCGGGGTGTTCGTGCTGCACGAGCCGTATGACACCAGCAGCTTCCTGGCGTGCTCGGCGGTGTCCTCCGGTACGGCCCGCGCCAGCCGTACCAGCTCGCCGACATCGGTCAGCTTCAGCACCGGCACCGGGTCGCGGCCCTCGACGGCCGCGCAGACCGCGAGGACCAGGTTGAGGAAGCCGTGCCTGTCCACTCCCAGCGCGGGGTCGAAGTGGCGGACCGCGTTGTGCAGCCCGGCGGTCGCCTTGAAGGGGATCCCGTGCTTCACGCAGTGGGCGATGGCGGCGCCCAGGTCGTGGGCGGTGGGGAAGGCGTCGGCGGTGAGCCCGCCGCAACGGAACTTCAGGCCCGGCCCGGAGGCGTCGTGAGGCGGGGAGTCCGGGTCCGGCGGGGCGGTGTCGAGAGGCGGGGAGTTCAGGCCCGGCTGGGCGGTGTCGCGGGGCGGGGAGTCCGGGTCCGGCCGGGGGTCGTCGTGGGGCGGGGACGCGTGGTTTCCGGGAGGGACCTCCACGAAGAGCCGGGCCCCGCCGGGCAGCAGAGGGGCGAGTCGTCCGGACACGGCGTCGGGTGACTCGCCGGGCGGCTGCCGTACCTCGACCAGCTCGACCGCGAGATCGTCGAGCGGCGGGACGTCCGGGGTGTCCAGGATGAGCCCGAGCCGGATGGGGAAGGTCAGGTGGGCACGGAGTTCCGGCAGGCGGCCGGCCGGGCAGAGAAAGCGATGGGCGAGCACCGGGTTGTTCCCGGCCAGGTCCTTTCTGTGCCGCTCCAGGGCCTCGGCCATCGGCAGGGAGGTCGGGGGGAACAGTCCGGCGTCGTCGACGAGGCCGCGGAAGAGCGCGGCCGGGCTCATGGCCGTCGTGCCGCCGGTGCCTGTCGTTCTCGTGTCCGTCGCCTGGCCCGTCTCCGTCATCGGGCCCACGTCCACGCGTACGCGGAGTCCTCCACCGACAGTCCCGCGGGGCCCAGGTCCAGTGGGCGGAAGGTGTCGACCATCACGGCCAGCTCGCTCGTCTGCGTGTGCCCCTGCCGTACGGCCTCGATAACCGCCTCGACGGCGCCCGGCTGGGGGCCGTGCGTGAACCCGGCAGGGTGCAGGGAGATCGAGCCGACGTCGATGCCCGAGCCCTTGCGCGCGGTGTAGTCGCCGCCCGCGTAGAACATCAGCTCGTCGGAGTCGACGTTGTGGTGGTTGTAGGGGATGGGGACGGCGTCGGGGTGGAAGTCGAGCGGCCGGGGGCAGAACGAGCAGATCACGAAGTTCGGGCCCTCGAAGGTCTGGTGCACCGGCGGCGGGGCGTGGGTGCGCTTCACGATGGGCTCGAAGTCGTTGATGTTGAACGCGTAGGGGTAGAGGCAGCCGTCCCAGCCGACCACGTCGAACGGGTGGTTGCGGTAGACCAGCCGGGTCAGCCCGCCGCGCGTGCGGACCAGCACCGGCACCTCCTCGCCCTCGACGATCAGAGGCTCTCCCGGAGAGCGCAGGTCACGCTCGCAGTAGGGCGCGTGCTCCAGGAACTGGCCGTACTTGGACAGGTAGCGCTTGGGCGGCCGGATGTGTCCCGCGGCCTCGATGGTGAAGGCCGTGACGCGGCCCTGGGGAACCCAGCGGTGGATCGTTCCGGTGGGGATGACGACGTAGTCGCCCTCGCCGGCCTCGATCACCCCGTAGGTCGACTCGAACCTGACCCGGCCCGTGGCGATGTAGACGCACTCGTCGCCCATGGAGTTGCGGTAGAGCTCGCTGGGGGTCTCGGTCGCGGCGTACGACATGCGGACGTCGGCGTTGCCCGCCAGCAGCCCGCGCCCGGTGACCAGGTCGCCGCCGGTCGGCAGGTCCTGGGTGCGGAGGTGGCGGGGGGAGAGCGGCAGGTTGGGGACCAGCGTCGTGGCCTCGGTGGGCGTGACCGCCTCGGCCTTGATGATCGCCGTGGGGAGATGACGGTGGTAGAGCAGGGAGGAGTCGCTGGTGAAGCCCTCCTCGCCCATCAACTCCTCCGCGTACAGCCCGCCGTCGGGCCGCCGGAACTGCACATGTCGCTTGCGGGGAATCTCTCCCACGACGCGGTAGTACGGCATCCGTTTCTCCCCGTTCTGTCCGCTTATCGGACATCAACGTCCTTTATATGAACAACGATCTGCCACGAGCGGGAAGATGTCAAACGTCCGGGAGCCCTCGTCGGGTCTCAGCGCACCTGGTCCGGTCTCACGAATCCGATCCATGAGGCGATCCGTTCTCAGCACCGTCGATCCGCTCGTCACGGGGTCGCCCGTCATTCGATGAAAGTGATGCACGAGCTCATCCGGGCACCCGGCGCGATCACCCTTGGCGGGTACGGTCAGGGCTGTTCAGGCGTTCGTGGGACGAGCAGCCCGCGGTTGAACGCCTCGGTGACGGCGGCGGCGCGGTCGTTCACCCCGAGCTTGGCGTAGATGTTCAGAAGGTGACTCTTGACCGTGGCCTCGGTGATGAACAGCCGATTGGCCGCCTCACGGTTGGTGTTCCCGGCCGCCACGAGCTCTATGACCTCAAGCTCCCGCTGGCTGAGCAGTTGGGGGGCGGGCGTCCTGACCCGGTTCATCAGCCGTGCCGCCACCGAAGGGGAGAGCACGCTCTCGCCCCTGGCGGCGGCCCGCGCGCCTCGCAGCAGGTCCTCCCGAGGGGAGTCCTTGAGCAGGTAGCCGGTCGCGCCCGCCTCGATCGCCGGCAGTACGTGGGTGTCGTTGTCGTAGGTGGTCAGAACCAGCACGCGCGCGGTGACGCCGAGCCTGGTCAGCTCGGTGATCGCGGTCAGCCCGTCCATGCCGGGCATCCGCAGGTCCATCAGGATCACGTCGGGCCGGAGCTCCTGGGCGAGCCGTACGGCCGCGGCGCCGTCCGGTGCCTCGCCCAGCACCTCGAATCCGGGCGCGGAGGCGAACATGCTGCTCAGCCCATCCCTGACGACGGGATGGTCGTCCGCGATCAGCAGCCGGATCGGGGGCTCGGTCGTGTGATCGGTCATGCGTGGCTCCCGGCCGGCAGGGTGGGGACGCAGGCCGAGATCCCGGTGCCGGAGCCGGGCTCCGACTCGATCCGGAGACTCCCGGACAGTCCTTCGACGCGCTGTCGCATGATGGCCAGGCCGAACCCGCCACGGGACGGCTGCCGCGACGCGCCGTTTCCGGCCGTGTCGGCTTCGAGACCCGCGAGATCGAAGCCCCTGCCGTCGTCACGCACGTCCAGCGCCACCTCGTGTTCCAGATAGGACAACGTCACTCCCACCCTGGTCGCGTGCGCGTGTTTGGCCACGTTGGCCAGTGCCTCCTGCGCCGTGCGCAGCAGGGCGAACTCGGTCTCCGGTGCCATCGGCCGCACCGTGCCGGTCGTCGTGACCTGGACGGCGAGTCCGTGCAACGTCGACCACCGGCCGACGACGTCGGTGAGCGCGTCGCTCAGGTGCGCGGTCTCCAGTGACTCGGGCCGGAGCGCGTCGACCGAGCGCCGGGCCTCCGCCAGACTCTCCCTCGCCAGCCCCTTCACGGCCTCGAAGGGGCGGCGCCACGGCGCCGGGACCTCGTGGATCTGCTCGGCGGCCTGGAGCTGCGTGATGATCCCGGTGAGCCCCTGCGCCAGGGTGTCGTGGATCTCGCGAGCCATCCGCTGGCGCTCGTCGAGGACCCCCGCCTCCCTGGCCTGGGCGAGCAGCTGGGCGTGCAGGCCGGCGTTCTCGGCGAGCGACGCCTCCAGCAACCGGTTCGTACGGCTCAGCTCGTCAAGGGCCCGGAGACGCTGCTCCCTCTCCTTCTCGGCGATCTGGAGGAACCAGGCGGTGCCGCACATCATGACGACGTTGACGACAACGATGATCACGGAGATCGTCAGGCCGAGAGCGGTCGTCTTGGGCACGTCGGATGCCTGGGCGGCACCGGCCACGACCGCCACGGCGGCCACGCCCAGCAGCCGCCACGGCCAGCGGAGGATGGTGAAGGCGTAGATGTAGGGGGCGGGGGTGAACAACGCGAACGCCGGGTCCCGCGCCACCAGGACCGCGGTGATCACCAGCAGTCCGGTGAAGAACACCCCCATGATCAGTGGCCGCTCCCACCAGGCGGGGCGCAGGGTGAACATGAGGAGCATCCACCCCGCGGCCACCCCGCACAGGACGAGGTCGACGAGCAGGGAGTCGCCGCCCGCCGACTGCTCCGCGATCACCTTGAAGACGACGAGGGCGGCCAGCAACGTGTACGGCACCACGGTCACCAGCAGAAGGGGGGGGCCGTCCTTGCTTCACGATCCAGGACTCTGGCATCTGCCCGCTCATATCCCTCTCCTTCCGCCTTGAGCTTGTCTCCGGCGTCTGTTCCCGGCGTCTACTCCCAACGGAACCAGCGGACCGCGATGACCGAGCATATGACCGCGTAGCCCGCCAAGGTCAACAATGGCTGGGCGGATGGGAAATGGCCCTCGAAAGCAGCCTCCTGGAACGCCTGCATCCCCGCTCCGAGTGGGGTGTAGTGGCTGATGCTCTGCATCAGCGGGGGCATTTGCGCGATCGGCACCCAAAGCCCGGCGAAGAACATCATCGGAAAGAACGCCACCGTGCCGATCGCCGTGGCCGGGCCACGTCCGGGCGCCAGCGCGGTGATCAGCAGGCCGATCGAGAGCAGCGCGGCGGCCGCGAGCAGCCAGCCGACGACGAAGCCGGCGAGATTCTCCGGCAGGCGGACGCCGAAGCCGAGCCTGGCCACGGCGAGGAACAGGGTCACCGCGACGAGCGCGATGGCGAGGTTGGCCACGAGCTGGGCGGCGAGCACGCGGGCCGGGCCGATCGGCGTGGTCCGCATGCGCCGCAGCACGCCGTTCTCACGGTATCCCGCGAGTATCGTCGGCAGGGCGGTCAGTGCCAGGATCGCCAGGTTGAACAGGATGATGACCGGCACGTAGAGGTCGAAGTACGTCAGGTCGCCGCCGACCTCCACGGCCTCCCCCAGGGCGGGGACGTTTCCGAGGATGATCAACAGGACCAGCGGGAAGCCGACCCCCCAGAGGGGACCGGTCTTCTCGCGGACGCAGAGCTTGACCTCGGCTTTGGTGAGCCTCCACGTCGCGGAACCGCGCTTGGCGGTGAGGGGTGCGGTGGTGTTCAGGACTGACATGAGTATGACTGCCTCTCTGTGGCCGGGCTGCTCTGTGGCTGGGCTGAGTCGGTTCGGATCACTCGGATCACGAGGCGTCGTCGGGGCGTTTCCCGGTCAGCTCGACGAACGCGTCCTCCAGGCTCGCCTGCTCGACGCGCAGCCGTTCGGCCACGATCTGGTTGCGGGCCAGTACGGCGGTGACGGCGTTGAGCGCGTTGCTGTTGCCGTTGACGATGACCAGCTCGCCCCGGCGGGTGACGCCGGAGACGTCGGGCAGACTCGTCAGCAGCTCGTCGTCGATCTGCCTGGACGGGCGGAACTGGATCCGCTGCTCGATGCGGGCCCGCTCGGTCAGGCCGGCCGGGGTGTCCACCATGACGACGCGGCCCGCGTCGATCAGCGCCAGCCGGTCACACAGCCGCTCGGCCTCCTCCATGAAGTGGGTGACCAACACGATCGTCACCCCGCGAGAGCGCACGCCCTCGATCAGGTCCCAGGTGTCGCGCCGGGCCTGCGGGTCGAGGCCGGTGGTGAGCTCGTCGAGTATCGCCACCTGAGGGCTGCCGACGAGTGCCAGCGCGATGGAGAGCCGCTGCTTCTGGCCACCGGACAGCTTGGCGTACCTGGTCTTCGCCTTGCTCGCCAGGCCGAGGCCGTCCATCAGCTCGCGCCAGTCGGCCGGATCGGGATAGAAGGAGCTGTAGAGCTCCAGGGCCTCGGCGACCTCCAGCCGCTCCTGGATCTGCCCCGCCTGCAACTGCACGCCGAGCCGCCGGGTCAACTCGGCGTGGTCCCTGCGGGGGTCGAGCCCGAGCACCTTGATCTCGCCCCGGTCCGGCACGCGGAGGCCCCCGATGCACTCCACGGTCGTCGTCTTGCCGGCGCCGTTCGGGCCGAGGATCCCGAAGATCTCGCCCTCCTGAACGGTGAGCGAGACATCGTCGACCGCGACGTTGTTCCCATAGCGCTTGTGGAGATTACGTACCTCGATCACTGGCGGCATGCGCGCGTCCTTTCGGGCTCAGACCCTGGCGGCTGGCTACGTTCAGCCTTCTACGACCGGCACTCCGCGAACACCGACCAGTGGACTGGACCTGGCTGCCGAGCGGTGGGGGCGTCGGCCCAACCAGGCGGGTGGTCGCCATCCACCGATCGGTGGATCGCGACCCGGACGCGGGGAGCGTGGAAAGCGGCGGGACCGGTCGCTCCGTGAACGCGGCCGCACCAGAAAACGCAGACGAACGCGGCGACAGCTGCACATCGACGTCCGTGTCGAGGACCTGGAGCAGGCCGAGCAGAAAGCGCTGGCCCTCGGGGCCCGCAGGCTACGCGGCGGCGGCGAACGGTTCCGCGTCTACGAAGACCTCGTCGGCCACCCTTTCTGTCTCGTGTCCTGGTGACCCACCGGGACGGCATCGCCGGCGGATCGGATCCGGTGAGAACCGACAGCCCTCGCCGCTTCTCGGTGTGTCCGCCCTGGCCTGTTCTCCGTCGGGGGCCGTGAAGCGTCGCGATGATCAAGGTATATCTTGATATCAAGGTAATTTACCTTGATATCAAGATATATGCGAGGAGTTCCGATGCTGCACCACGTCCAACTGGCCTGTCCGCCCGGAAGCGAGCCCGCCTTGCGGGACTTCTACGAGGGTGTGCTCGGTCTGGCCGAGGTTCCCAAGCCCCCGGTCCTCGCCGCGCGGGGTGGGTGCTGGTTTCGCGGCCACGGCATCGAGTTGCATCTCGGCGTCGAAGCCGACTTTCGTCCGGCGCGCAAGGCTCACCCCGGCCTGCTGGTCCGCGACATCGACGAGTGGGCCCGGCGTCTGACCGAGGCGGGCTACCCGGCCTCCTTCGACGACGATTTCCCGGGAATGCGCCGCTTCTACAGCGAAGACCCCCACGGCAACCGCCTGGAGTTCCTCGAACCGCTCTCCTGACAGCGGGTGGTCGCCGAACCGGTTCGGCGGCGCCTTCGCGTAACTGCATCTGGCTGACGCCCTGCGGCGGGCGAGCAGGGCGAGGCCGTCGTGACCGCGTGGTCGGAGGTGGAGAGCAGTGTCGTCACCGGCCTCACCCCGGCCGACGTCGACGAGCCCACCCGACTGCTGCCCGGAGAGGTGGGGCTGCCTTCTGAACCGCGCCGCCGTACTCCTGGGCTGCGGCGGGAGGAGGTGACCCAGCTCGCGGGCATGTCGGCCGACTATCTGATGCGGCTGGAGCAGGCGCGCAGCCCGCAGCCGTCGACGCAGCTGCTGGCGGCGCGGGCGCTGTTCGGCTGCCACTGCACGATCGAGGAGCCCGACCGCAACATTCCCTGGCGCTGGTTCACCGACGCGTTCGTACGTGAGGCCTACCCGGAGGAGGAACACGCCGAGTACTCCCGCCTGCACGTGGCCGACCTACGCGCGGCCGTGGTCCGCCGCGGCGACGACCCGGCCGCCGCGGCGCTGGTGGAGCGGCTGCGCGCGGCCAGCGAGGAGTTCACGCGGCTGTGGGAGCTGCACGAGGTGGCGGTACGGCGGGCCAGCCGGATGCGCCTGCGGCACCCCGCGATCGGGCCGATGGAGTTCGACTACGAGGCGCTGCTGGCCCCGGCCGAGGACCAACGGCTGCTGATCTACACGCCGCCGCCGGGCTCGAAGACGTTCGAGGCGCTGGAGCTGCTGCGGGTGGTCGGCCCGGAGACCGCGCACCGCAGCCACCGATAGGCGCTGGGGCCACCTGATCCTCTGCCTGCCGGACACGGCCCTAGAGGAGCGAGGTGCCCGAGGTGCGGCGCAGGGCCTGGGGGGTCAGATCGGCGAGGGTGGGATAGCCGTCCACGGCCATGATCAGGTCGGCTTCGGCGAGGAGGGCGCGCAGGACGTGGACGATGCCGTCGACGCCGCCCAGGGCGAGGCCGTAGGCGTAGGGGCGGCCGACGCCGACGGCGGTGGCGCCGAGGGCGAGGGCTTTGATCACGTCGGCTCCGGATCGGACGCCGGAGTCGAACAGGACGGGCAGGCCGTCCGCGGCGTCGACCACGTCGGGGAGGAGGTCGAGGGCGGCCAGCCCGCCGTTGGCCTGCCGTCCGCCGTGGTTGGAGCAGTAGATGCCGTCGACGCCGGCGTCCTTGGCCCGGCGGGCGTCGTCGGGGTGGCAGATGCCCTTCAGGACCAGGGGCAGGTCGGTGAGCGAGCGCAGCCAGGGCAGGTCGTCCCAGGTGAGAGGGTTGCCGAAGACTCCGGCCCAGTGCATGACGGCGGCCCGCGGATCCTCTTCCGGGGTGCGGGCGAGCTGGGCGCGGAAGACCGGATCCGAGGTGTAGTTGGCCAGGCAGTGCCCGCGTAGCTGAGGGAAGTTGCCGGTGCTCAGGTCACGGGGACGCCAGCCGGTGACCCAGGTGTCGAGGGTGACGACGATGCCTTTGAAGCCGGCGGCCTCGGCGCGATGGACCAGGTTTTCGGCCAGCTTCCGATCCGTGGGGGTGTAGAGCTGGAAGAAGCCGGGGGTCTCGCCGAACTCCTGGGCCACGGCCTCCATCGGATCGACGGAGAGCGTCGAGGCGATCATCGGAACCCCGGTGCGAGCCGCCGCCCGGGCCGTGGCCAGGTCTCCGTGCCCGTCCTGCGCGCACAGGCCGATCACTCCCACCGGGGACATGAACAGCGGGGACGGTAGCTTCAGGCCGAACAACTCCACCGACAGCTCGCGCCGTGCCGCCCCCACGAGCATCCGGGGGATCAGGCCCCAGTGCTGGAAGGCGGCGACATTGGCGCGCTGGGTGTATTCGTCACCGGCGCCCCCCGCGACGTACGACCAGATCGAGGGCGGCAGCATGGCCTCGGCCCTGGCTTCGAGCTCGGCGAAGGTCATCGGCAGCCCCGGCACGACGCCGCGGAGGCCGTCGAAGTAGATCTCGTGCTGGTAGTCGCCGAACTGTGGGCTCATGCCAAGTGCCTTCCACTGGGATCGGAGTGCCGCCGTGGGCCGGGGAGGACGCGGCGAACCCCTTATCCATGGGGTACCCGTTCCCGGACGAGCTCGGCCGGTACGGGCGCGTCGAGATATTCCAGCAGAGCGGCGAGCTTATGGTCCAGTGTGATGCCGACCTCGGTGATGTCGGGGTTGCCGAAACTGGCGAACCGGGTGCTGGGCTGGTCCACGGCGAAACGGGTCGTGCCTCCGGCGTCTTCGTAGATCGCCGTGCGCAGCGGCGCGTAGAGCAGGACGGCGGGATCGTGGTGGTACATCCCCTGGGCGATCGCGTGGTTCCCCATCAGGTACTCGACGCAGACCCACCGCTCGCCGGCCAGCCGCATCAGCGGGGTGAAGTCGTGGCTCCAGTAGATGATGAAGCCGTGCGGCGCGTTCTGGGCCGTGGCCCGGAGAACGGTGTCCCAGTCGGCCTCGTCCCTGATGAGCCGCTCGAAGCGTTCGGTGTCGAACACGGGAACGGCGCGCTCGTAACGCTCCCGGAACTCCTGGAACGGGGCGGAGACGCCGACGGTCAGGCGGTTCACCTCGTGCGGGACGGTGTGGACTCCGGTGTCCGTCCGCTGGATCATGATTCCTCCAATGAGAATTCGGTGTCCGCTCGCACCTCGCCGGCCGCGAGTGTGGATTCACGGAATGCCCTGACTCGATGGTGGATTCGGTGAGCCGTCCTCACCGGCGGGAAGCGCCGGAGGGCCACTTGGCTTGCGATTCAATAGTCAGGCATGTGGTAAACCGTATGTAGCAGACTTGTGCACCGCAAGCCAGTAATGGGAGAAAAGGGGTAAAACTGTGGCATCTGACCGCAGGGCACACGCGGGTGCCCCCTGCCCGATCGGCCGGGCCATCGATGTCCTGGGGGAGAGATGGACGCTGCTGATCCTGCGCAACGCCACGCTGGGCATGACCCGCTTCGAGGATTTCCGGTCTGACCTGGGCATCGCCGACAACATCCTGTCGCTCCGGCTGACCCGCCTCGTCGACCTCGGCCTGTTCACCCGCGTGCCCTACCGCGACGGCGGTCGCACCCGCAACGAGTACCGCCTCACCGCCGCGGGCGCCGACATGCTCCCGGTACTGCACGCGCTCGCCGACTGGGGCCACGAGCACACCAGGCCCGACGAGCCCGCGGAGCGGATGCGGATCGTCCACCGGACCTGCGAGCACGCCACGACCCCGGGCGGGCACTGCGACCACTGCGGGCAGCCCGTACGCCGCGAGGAGGAAGCCTGGATCCGGCCCTGGCGATCACCTGAACCGACCCCCCTCGCGGCCCCCGTCGTCTGAGGATCCGGTGAAGCGGAGAGGTCGTTGAAGCCGTGGGGCCGGTGAAACGAGCCCGTCCCGCGGAACCTCCCGACCACACCGAACTGCCGCCCACACTGAGCGCGCCGCCTACGCCGAAGCGCCGCGCATATTGGGGGCGCCGTCTACGCCAGGAGATCGTCGAAGGCGACCGAGAGGTGGCGTGGGCCGCGCAGGACCGGGTTCCGCCGGTACGGAGGCGGGTCGTTCACGAGCTGGGGATTGTCGAGCCGGCGGGCCAGTTCGGTCAGGGCGAGCTGGGCCTCCAGCCGCGCGAGAGGTGCGCCGAAGCAGTAGTGGATGCCGCTGCCGAAGCCGAGGTGCTGGTTGTCCCGGCGTTCGGGCTCGAACCGCTCGGCGTCCGGGAAACGTTTGGGGTCCCGGTTGCCGGAGGCCAGGACGAGCCAGATGGGCGCGCCCTTGGGGATGACGGTGCCCGCGATGTCGATGTCGTCGAGGGCGGTGCGCTGCGGCAGGAGCTGCACCGGCGGCTCGTAGCGCAGGAGTTCCTCCACGAGCGGGACGGCCAGGCCTGGATCGTCGCGCAGCCTCTTGAGGACGTCGGGGTGGCGCAGCAGCGTGAGCATCCCGTTGGAGATGAGGTTGACGGTGGTCTCGTGACCGGCGATGAGGAGCAGGACGCCGGTGGCGATCAGCTCCACCGGCGTCATCTGCCCGTCGGGGCCGTGGTCGGTGGCCAGCGCGGAGAACATGTCGTCACCGGGCACGTGACGGTGCTCCTCGATGAGCTCGGCGAGATACCGGCCCATCTCGGACCTGGCCTGCTGGGAGGCACGCTGCCGTTCGGCGGGCCCCTCGGCCGGGTTGGGATCGAGGGCGGCGACGATCGCCTCGGCCCAGACGTGGAAACGCGCCTCGTCCTGGCGGGGAACCCCGAGGAGCTTGCAGATCACCGCCACGGGAAAGGGGTAGGCGAAGTCGTCGACGATGTCGACCTGGTTCCTGCCCTGGAAGCCGTCGATCAGGTCGGAGACCATCCGGGTGAGCTCGCCGCGCATGTTGAAGACCCGCCGGGGGCATTTCGGCGGCCCGAACGGGCGCGTCGCCAGGCGGCGCAGCCGGTCGTGCTCGGGCGGATCGAGCCTGATGAAGCTGACCGGCAGGCTCGGGTCCTCCTCCAGGGGAAGGGCGTCGCCCGGCTGCGGAACCCGGTTGCGCAGGTCCGAACTGAGCCGCGGGTCGTGCAGCAGGGAGAGGATCTCCCAGTAGGTGCTGACGGTGTAGACGCCGTCGTCCTGCCGCGCCACCGGCGTCCTGCGAAGCTCGGTGTAGAGCGGATAGGGGTCGGCGCGGTTGGCGTAGTCGGTGATCTGCCGCAGCAGCGTGCCCGAAGTCATGGAAGTCCTTCGATGTCCGGTCGGGAAACTCGTTGTCACATACGGGCCGGGGTGAACGTGACCTTCCGGTCGCTGGGCGAGTAACCGCTCAGGGTGACGGTGGGCCCGTGGGAGGGCAGGGAGGGGTCAGGGAACTCGGAAGGGACCGCCCGCAGTCCTTCGGGACGCCGGTCCACGTTGGCGAATTCGAGCGGGAACGGCGCGGCCGTTTCGATCAGTCTGCGGTAGAAGTCCAGCCATCTGGCCTGGTCGAAGGCGACGGCGGCGATGACGCGGCCCTGGAAGCCGTAGGCGACGGTGAAGCGGTGCTCGGCGAGCGAACCCTGGGTGATCATGAGTTTGTCTCCCATGGTCGGTACGCCGGTGGACTTGATGTTGACGCCGAACTGAGCGGACCAGAAGGCCGGAACCCACAGGTACGGAAGGCGGTCGGGCCCGGAACTGATCATGTTGTGGGCCGCGACCTCGGCCTGTGTGACCGCGTTGCCCCAGTGCTCCAGCGAGAGGAACTGGTATCCGAAGAGCGGGTGGGGCGAGCGGGCGACGTCCCCGGCGACGAAGATGTCGTCGGTGACGATGCCGTGGATGTCGAAGGCCCGGCACCCGGCGTCGCAGGCGACTCCCCTCGGACCCGCGGCCACCCCTGAGCCCGCGAGCCACTCGGTGTTGCGCATCGCACCGAGTGCGATCACCGCCACGTCCACGTCCAGTACGGTGCCGTCGGACAGATGGGCGCAGGTGAGCCGTCCGGCGGAGTCGCCTTCGAGCGCGGTGACCGTGATGCCACAGCGCAGGTCGACGCCGTGCTCACGCTGTAGTTCCGCCGCGACCGCGCCGATGACGCCGCCGAGCGCCCCCACCAGAGGGGCCGGGCCGCGCTCGGCCACCGTGACCTCCAGTCCCCGCTCGCGGCAGGCGGAGGCGATCTCGGAGCCGGTGAACCCGGCGCCGACGATGAGCACCCGCCGGGGTCTGGCGGTCAGCCTCCGGTTCAGCCGGGCGGCGTCGTCGCTGGTGCGCAGGACGAAGACCCCGTCCAGGTCGGCCTCGGCCTCCTTCACCCACGGCCGGGCGCGGGTGCCGGTCGCGATCAGCAGGCGGTCGAACGGGACCTCCTCGCCGTCGGCCAGGCGCACCTGCCTGCCGGTCAGGTCCAGCCCCGTGGCGGCGACCCCGAGCCGCCACTGCGCGTCGAGCGCGCGTCGCCGGGGAAGGGGGGTGGCGTCCGCCGGCATGTGGCCCAGCAGGACCTGCTTGGACAGCGGCGGCCGGTCGTAGGGTTCCTGCGGCTCATCGCCGATCATGGTCAGTGATCCCGTGAAACCCTCCTCGCGCAGCGTCTCCGCGGCTCGCAGACCTGCCAGGGACGCGCCGACGATGACGATACGGCCATGCTGTCTGAACGCCCGGGAGAGCTCGTCAACGGACATGGGCCTCCGCCTCCCTCTGGGCGGCGGGTTCGTCGGCCTGGTCGTCCCGCTGGTCGACCAGGATGGCCTGGACAGGGCAGGCCGCCGCGGCTCTCATGACATGCTCGCGCTGCGCGTCACCCGCGTGAGGGGTGTACATCAGTGCTTCTTCACCGTGCATGGTGAACACATCCGGCGCCAGGAACGCGCACTGCGCGTATCCCTCGCACCGATTGAGGTCAACGACGATCCTCATGAGGACCTGTGTCCCTTCACCGGGGTTGGCCATCGAGATGATGCCTACCGTAAGCCGCTGAACAGGGAAAACGTCATCCGGAATCGCCGTGTTGCGCCTTTTGGGCCACCCTTTGCCGGACTACCCCCGAAAGGAGGGTGATGGACCGTTGGGGGGTGCGCGTACGCGGGGACCCGGGAGGGCGACGGACCGTTGAAGGCGTGCGTACGCGGGGACCTGGGAGGGCGACGGACCGTTGAAGGCGCGCGTACACGGGGACCGGAGGGGGCGACGGACCGCCGGCCGGGAGTGACGCCGCGACAAGGCCCCGGCGCTCCGACGGTCGTCAGGTCAGGGAACGGGCGAGTTCGGCGGCGGCGTCGGCCACCCGGGGGCCGACGGTGCCGGGGTCGAGAGGGGTGAAGGTGATCACGCCCACGGAGGCTTCGAGCCAGGGCAGGCCGGGAACGGGGGCGGCTATGCCGCGGGCGCCCTCCTGGAGCTGCCCCTCGGTGATCAGGTAGCCGGTGCGGCCCTCGCGCAGGGCGAGGATGGCGAGACCGGCGGCGCCCCGGGCGAGAGGGTGGCGGGAGCCCTCGCGGTAGGCGACGTGCATGTTCGTCCAGGAGGGTTCGACCACCGCCACCGCCAGGCCGTCGTCCCCCTCGGCCACGGTGAGGTGCGCGGTCGCGCCGACCTCCTCGGCGAGCCTGCGCAGGGTGGGCAGGGCGCCGTCACGGAGCAGCGGCTGTACGGCGCGCGCCAGGACGAGGACCCCGAAGCCGAGGTGGACGCGGCCCTTGCCGTCCCGGCGGACGAAGCCCTCGCTCTGGAGGGTGGTGAGCAGGCGGTAGACCGCCGGGCGGCTCAGCTCCAGCTCGGCCGCGAGCTCGGTGGGAGTGCGGCCGCGGCGGCCGTCCGCGAGCAGGCGGAGCAGGCGCAGGCCGCGTTCGAGGGTCTGCGACGATTCGGCCGCCATCAGAGCGCCTGCTGTGCTGAGAGCATGTCCTTGATTATCGCGGGTGCTTGCGGTCGTGAGCCGGTGTGGCACACGATGAGGGTCCGATCTTGGTAAGGGGGCTCGATGAGGTCCGTCATCATCGTCGGAGCGGGCATCTGGGGCACGTCGCTGGCACTGAGGCTGGCGGAGTCGGGGTGGCGGGTCACGCTGGTCGAGCAGTACCAGCCGGGACACCTGCGGCAGGCGAGCGCGGGGGAGACCCGGCTGTTGCGGGCCTCGCACGGCACCGACGAATGGTATCCCCGGATGGCGCGGCGGGCCCGTGAGCTGTGGCGGGAGCTCGGCGATCGGGTCGGCGAGGAGCTGTACACCGAGACGGGAATGCTCTGGTTCGCCCGGCGGGCGCAGGGGTGGGAGCGTTCGAGCGCCTCGGTTCTGGAGCGGCTCGGCATCCCGCACGAGATCTGGGATCCGGCCAGGGCGGGGACCGTCTTCCCGGACTTCCGCGGCGACGACCTGGAGTTCGTGCTCTGGGAGCCCGAGGCCGGAGTGGTCAGGGCCCGGCGGGCCACGCAGGTGACGGCCAGGCTCGCTCTCGCGGCGGGGGTCGGCCTGGTCAGGGGCCGGGCGGAGCCGTACGGCGACGCGGTGCGGGTCGGCGGGGAGGTGCTGCGCGCGGATCAGGTGGTCTGGGCGTGCGGGGCCTGGCTGCCCCGGTTGTTCCCCGGACTCGTGGACCTCCAGGTCACCAAGCAGGACACGCTGCACTTCGCGGTGGCGAACGGGTGGGACACCCCGGCGTGGATCGACGACGAGGCGTCGGTCTACGGGCACGGGGACGTCGACGGGCTCGGGATGAAGGTGACGTCGGACGCCGAGGGCGAGCCGTACGACCCGGAGGCCGGGGACCGCAGGATCTCCGCGGCGAGCGAGACGGTCTCGCGGGACTACCTCCGGCGCAGGTTCCCGAGCCTGGCGAAGGCGCCCGTGCTGTTCAGCCAGGTCTGCCAGTACACCCTCACCCCCGACAACGAATGGATCATCGCCAGGGCGGAGGACGGCGTCTGGCTGCTCGGCGGTGATTCGGGGCACGGGTTCAAGCACGCTCCGGCCCTGGCCGAGTACGTCGGGGAGGTCCTGGAAGGCGGTCGCGAGCCCGAGCCCCGCTTCGGTCTTCACGAGCGAATTCCCGCCCGGGGGCTGCGTACGGGCAGCCGAATCAACAAAGTGAATGAAGCCTGACGATTTCCTGACCGGGGTTGTTGGGATGATCGCGACGTCGCTAGAGTGCAAACAAATCGTTTTGATGGTTTTGACCGGCTTTACCGGGGAGTTCTGTACATGCGATTTACTCTGCGTCGGGCTCTCGCCGTCGGCGCCACACTCGCAGTCGTCGGTGTGATGACGCCGGGGGCCGCCTACTCGCAGGATGACCCTCGTAGCTGTAACGACCTGATGAGTGCCGACGCCCCCGCCTTCGTGATGTGCCACTGGCTCGCGACGCCCGAAGAGGCCCGTGACATCGCGATGTTCTGGGGAGCCAACGACTCGGCCAATCTCAAGGAGGCCACCCCGCAGGAGGGGAAGTTCATCGACTGCTCGTCTCCGGGAGACGTCTGCCCCGTTCTGGAGGGCCCCGAGATCAGCGGCGACGAGAACTCCCCCATCCCCGACGGCGCCGAGGAAGGCGGGGTGCCCGAGTGTGAGGCGGGCCAGCAGTGTTCGGTCGACGGGTACGAGGCGGGTGGCGACGGGACGGTGAGCAGGTCGGAGCTGGGCAACTCCACCCTCCCCGTCGGCGCCACCTCCAAGAACGTGACCATGGGCACGCAGGACACGGCCGCCGCCGCTGCCGCTGCCGCCGCCCAGACCCCCACCGGCCAGGCGATCACCGCCGCGAAGGCCGGCGGGTTCAGGGTCTGGCTCGACACCGAGCTGGCCGATGACTGGAAGGCGGGCACCGCGGCCTTCACCGCGACCGTCAAGCGCATCGGCGCGCTGGCCGCGCGACCGGAGGTGGCGGGAATCCGCTTCACCTCCCAGCTCGGCTACAACAAGAGCTTCAAGACGGCGGAGGAGATCAACGCCTTCGTCACCGCCGCGTCCGCGGCTCTGCGCCAGGTGGCGCCCGGCAAGCGGCTGGGCGTGCACACGGTGGTGCCCGAGTTCGCCTGTGGCGCGAACGACGCCTGCAAGACGGAGATGCGCAAGCAGTATCCGCTGCTCGTGCCCGAGCAGCTGGAGGCGTCCCTGACCGCGGGCGGCATCGACCAGATCTCCCTGGACACCGGCCTGCTGTACGGCGGCTACACCCCCTGGAAGATCGACGCCGAGCAGGCGCAGCGCAACCAGTGGATCCAGGTCCGCGCCAGTTCGTGGGACGTCCTGGCCCAGATCGCCGCGGAGGAGACCGGTCTCGTCGGCGAGGTCACCGCCGAGCAGGTCGCCTCCCGGGTGTCCACGCCCGTCATGGACGGTGCCGCTCAGCAGGTGAACCTGTGGACCCGGGTCCAGAACGCCCAGGGCACGGTGAACCGGCTGACCGCCTGGGACGAGTTGAAGAAGCTCACCCCGATCCAGCGCCGCATGGCCGCCGTCTACGACCCGAATGCCCCCGAGACGAACGTGGCCGCCGACCTCAAGAAGCTTTCCGAGGTCTTCGGCCAGATCTACCTGACCACCGCCTGATCTCTTCCGCCGAAGGCCCGGGGCGCGGATCGTCGCCCCGGGCCTTCGACGTGTTCCAGGACGCTTCCCCACCGCCTGACGCCTTCTCTCGCCTGCTGCCACCTCACCGTCCGACGCGGCTGCGACCGTCAGGCCCGCCCGCCGGCCGGGCCGTCGAAGTCATGCTCGGTGATGCCAATAGGGGCATATAGGCGAGCCCAAATATCAACGCAGGCAATCCCGTCTCCCGTGACCCTTATCGGCTCGTCGTAACCGACGAGGACCGGCTAAAAGTGTGCCAATGTTGGCCCGCGCTGATCGATGGATTGATTGCGAAAATCCAGCTCGCCACCAAACGCTCGCCATCGGGGGATTCAGGCCCGGTGCGGCTTTGCCACCATTCGATCCGGATCGTTGCCTTTATCGGTAATGGTTTTCCATCGACGCGCGGTTTTCCTTCTCCCGTTCCGGGTTTGCCTCCGCTCCGGAGTCCGGCGGTATCCGGATTTACTCTGGGAGGGTTTCGGTGTTCGTCATGGACGTCTCTCGCAGTCGGCCGTGCCGAAAGTGATCGAGCTGGATGGATGAAGGAAGAGGGCGTTATCAGGTGCGCGCGAGTTCAGGGAAGATACTTGTTGTCGGGGCCGGCGTAAGCGGATTGACGACTGCGCTGTGTCTGGCCAGAGAAGGATTCCGCGTCACCGTGCTCGCGGAGAAATTCGCGCCCGATATCGTCTCGGTCGTCGCGGGCGCGCTGTGGGAGTGGCCGCCGGCGGTGTGCGGTTACCACCATGACCAGATCTCGCTCGCCCGCTCCAAGGAGTGGTGCGTCACCTCGTACGGGATTTTCGAGGAACTGGCCCGGGCCAACGTCCCCGGAGTGGCCATGCGGAGATCCAACTTCTATTTCAAGCATCCCGTCGAGGAGAACCCGCAGGATCTGAACAAGATGCAGGAGCTCGCGGGGAAGGTGCGCGGCTTCGTCCGCGACCGGTCGCTCGCCGAGCGCAACGGCATCGATCCCGACTACGGCGTGGTCGACGCGTACTCCCACCTGGCACCCATGATCGACACCGATCAGTACATGATGTGGCTGATGCGGGAGGTCGAGGCCCACGGGGTGCAGGTCAAGCGGTATCGCATCGAGGGGCTGCTGGCCGACCGGAGAGCGGAGCTCCTCGACCGCTTCGACGCCGAGGCGATCGTCTGCTGCGCGGGTCTGGGCACCGCCCAGCTTCGCGGCATCGACATGTATCCGCTGCGCGGCGCGCTCGTGCGGGTCCGCAACGACGGAATTCGCGGATGCCGGATCGGCGAGGCCCACTGCGTCTCCCACAACGAGGGAAGCAACGAGCAGGACATCGTCTTCATCGTGCCGCGCAGCGAGAGAATCCTTGTTCTCGGAGGGCTGGCGGAAAAAGACGAGTGGGGAACGGATATCAATCTGGATAACCACGGACCCGTTCGGGAAATGTATGAACGCTGCCTGGCCTTCATGCCCGCACTTCGAAATGCCGAACTGGATCCCGACGAGCCGGTCCGGGTCGGGCTGCGGCCGTTCAGGCGGGAAAACGTCTGCCTTGAATGGGATGAGACAGAGCAGATCATTTACAATTTCGCGCACGGCGGAGCTGGATTCAGCTTCTCCTGGGGCTGCGCCCAGGAGGCCGTCGGTCTGGTGCGTTCAGCCGTAGAGGACCGCACGTACTCGTATTCCTTCTGACTGGTTTCGCCTGAGAGCGGATGGGCGTGAAACATGCGAAGAACTGTCAAGTGTTTTCTGGTCGCGAACACGATCCTCACCGTGACCGCGTGCATGCCGATCGCCGGCCTGCACGTCGGGATCACCTCACCCGAACATCCCGGGCCGCCCAGGCCCCAGGCCGACGCCCCGCTGTCCCCGGCCGAGCAGCTCGCGACGGCGCGGTTTCCTCTCCTTCGCGTCGGAGACAGCGGAACCCGGGTCCAGGACGTCCAGAGACGTCTCAACCGGCTGGGATTCAACGCGGGGACCACCAGCTCCGAGTACCGTCCCGCTCTGCGCGCGGCCGTATGGGCCTTCCAGAAGGCGAACGGCCTGCCTCCCGTCAACGAGGTCGACATGCCGACCTGGCAGGCGCTCTCCCGCCCGGCGCGGCTCAAGCCGCTGGTGCGCGCGGGGGAGTCCACGAGGGTGGAGATCGATCTACGGCGCCAGCTCCTCACGGCCTGGAAGGACGGCAAGTCCGCGCTCGTCACCCACATCTCGACCGGTAACGGCGAGCACTACTGCGAGAAGGGCCGCTGCGGGGTCGCCGTCACACCCGTCGGCGACTTCCGGGCCTGGTTCCGGACGCCCGGATGGACCAAGGGGCCCCTGGGCGAGCAGTTCTACACCGTCTACTTCAATGGGGAGGTCGGCTTCCACGGTTCCGAACGGGTCCCCCTGCGTCCCGCGTCCCACGGATGCATCCGCGTCCCGCTCCACAACGCCAGGCCCCTCTTCGACATGATCCAGGTCGGGACCCCGGTCTACGTCCGCGGTTCCAGCCCGGCTGAGAATCCCCAGAGAGACGCGGGGCAGACGAAGGCCCAGCGGAGCTGACCCGAGTCCGGTCCGCTCACGACGGCACCGGGCGGCGGGCCGTACGGGGCGGCGGGCCGTCACCGCGAGTGGACGCCGGCACCGGCGGCAGGTGTCGGGATCGCGCCGGCGGGGAATGGATGTGGTCCACGCTCGGCCCGCGACTGGCTCATCGCGGCCGGTAGGGGGGATTCACGGGTCGAGCGTGGGCGAAGCGCCGAAAGCGTCGTGGGTCTACTTGAGGTAGTTGCCGAACTCTTCCAGGGACATGAGGCCGTTGCCGTCCTGGTCGATCTTGGCGATGGCTGCGGCGGCGGCCTCGGGGGTGACCGGCTGGCCGAGCACCTCCATGAGCTGCACCAGTTCGGCGGCCGAGATGAAGCCGTCGCCGTCGACATCGACAATATTGAAAGTCATCGCGTAGTCGTCCGCCATGAGGGAATCCGCCTTCCAGGAGCAGGGCAATCAGACGCGAAGCACATTAGCGGGATATCGCCGCGTTGATGACGTCCTTGTCTTACTACCTGAAATCACCGAATCGCTTGAGGTTCCCCGCCCCTTCTCACAAGAGACGGGGGGCCTCGGAGCCTGTCGGCGGCAGGCCCACGGAGAGCGGAAGAACCGCTCTCCGTGGGCTGCGTGAGCCGCGAACCGCGCGGGCCGCGAACCGTGCGAGCCGCGAATCCTATGGGCCGCGAACCGTGCGGGCCGTGAACCGTGCGGGCTGTGAACCGTGCGGGCTGTGAACCGTGCGGGCCGTACGCCCGGGGTGCGGTCAGAGCACGGCGCCCGACCCCTCGCGGGTGGAGACGGCCGTCCCCCTGCCCTTGGGCTGCGGCGGTGGTGCCGAGCTGCGCTTCTCGAACCCGATCGCCAGCGGTACCGCGACCAGCGCGGAGGACAGCGTGCCGGCGATGATGCCGATCAGCAGCGCCACCGCGAAGTTCGTCAGCGAGTCGCCGCCGAGCACGGCCAGCGCGGCCAGGATGAACAGCGCCCCCAGACCCGTGTTCACCGTACGGGGTACGGTCTGCAGGATCGCGGTGTTCGATATCTCCGCGAACGAGTCCTTGCGCTGCGCTCCCCACAGCTCGCGGACGCGGTCGAAGACCACGACCTTGTCATTGACCGAGTAGCCGATCACGGTGAGCATCGCCGCCAGGAAGATCCCGTCCACCGGCTTGTCCAGCCACGCGAACGCGCCGACCACGATCGCCGCGTCGGCGACCAGGGCCAGCACCGCCGCGAGCCCGAACGTCCACCGGAACCGGAAGACGAGGTAGGCGAGCTGCGCGGCGAGCGCGACGCACAGCGCGATGAGCGCGTTGCGGCGCAGCTCGTCCCCGAGGCTCGGGCCGATGAGCTCGTCGCGCTCCTTGGTGATCTGACCGCCCTTGCTCTCCAGCGCGGCCTCGATCGCCTTCGCCTCGGCGGTGCTGATCTTGCTGGTTCGCACGGAGATGTCGTCTCCCGACGACTGCACCACCGCGTTCGGGAAACCCGCGCCGCTGACCAGCTCGCGAGCGGTGTCGGCGCTCATCGGGGTGCTGGTGGAATACTCCACGAGCCTGCCTCCGGTGAACTCCACGCCGTAGTTGAGCCCCCGGAGCATCACCCCGCCCACCGAGACGGCCACCAGCACGCAGGTGATCACGAGATAGAGCGTACGGTGGCGCATCAGGTTGGGCTTGCGCGTGTTCAGCCAGGTCCGGACGCGCCCGATGTCGGCCAGGCCGGTCAGCTTCGGCCGGTCCAGCACGCCCCTGCGGCCCACCGACCACTGGGCCAGGACCCGGGTGATGACCATCGCGGTGATCAGTGAGGCGATCACGCCGATGCTCAGGGTGACGCCGAAACCGCGCACCGGTCCGGAGGCCAGGAAGAACAACAGCCCCGCGGCGAGCAGCGTGGTGATGTTGGAGTCGGCCACCGCGCTCCAGGCGTTGCGGAAGCCCTTCTCCAGCGCGGTCTTGAAGTTCGGCTCAAGGGCGTACTCCTCCCGGGCGCGCTCGAAGACCAGCACGTTGGCGTCGACCGCCATGCCGATCGCCAGCACGAAGCCCGCCAGACCGGGCAGGGTGAGCGTGGCGCCGAGTGCCACCAGCGCCGCGTAGGAGATGAGCGCGTAGCAGGTCAGGGCGATCGCGGCGAGGAAGCCCATCAGCCGATAGATCATGATGATGAACAGGGCGGTGAGCAGCACGCCGATGACCGCCGCCTGGGCGCTGGCCGCGATCGCGGCGGCGCCGAGCGTCGGGCCGACGGTCCGCTGCTCGATGATCTCGACGGGCACCGGCAGTGACCCGCCCTTGACCAGCGTGGCCAGGTCCTTGGCCTCTTCCGCGGTGAAGTCGCCGGTGATCTGGGTCGAGCCGCTGGGCAGGCCCACCTTGCAGGCCACGTCCGCGTTCATCTGCGGCGAGACGATGACCTTGTCGTCGAGGACGATGGCGACCCTGCGCTTCGGGTCACCCAGCGGGTTGCAGGCGGCCGCGCCGGTCATCTTCGCCCACGCCTCACGCCCCTGGTCACGGAAGTCGACGGCGACGTACCACCCGCCGCCCAGCTGGGCGTCGTTTCCGGCTCCGGCGTCGCCGACCCCGTCGCCGGTGAGCTGGGCCGGTCCGACGAGCAGCTTGGCGCCGTACTCGTCGGTCATGACCTTCTCCCCCTTCCGCACATGGGTCATGGCGTCGGGCACGGCGAGGACGTGGTGGAAGGTGAGCTGGGCGGTCTTGCCGATGACCGCGGCGGCCTTGGCCGGATCCTGCACGCCGGGCAGTTCGACGATGATGCGCCGCTCGCCGGAGCGAGCCAGCGGCGCGTCCGCCACGCCCAGGGAGTCGGCCCGGCGGCGGAGCACCTCAAGGGTGCGGTCGGTGGCCTCGGCGTCGGCCTTGACGGTCGGGGAGTCTCTCGTCTCCAGCACGATCTGGGTGCCGCCGCGCAGGTCGAGACCCAGGCGCGGGGACATGGTCAGGGCGATGAACAATGAGGTCGCGATGACGGCTAACGCAGCCATCGCGCGCACCACGGGGGCACGCGTCATAGAAGCCTCCACAGGCTGGGGGGAGTTTTCGGGTACGGCTAAGCACCCGGAGCGACTCCGGGGTGTTTCATCGGGGGCGTTTCAGCTACCTGTGGGGGGCGGGGCGCGACCGGGTTTGACCAGCGAGGCCGCGAGTGAACGTGAATCGTCGTCACAGACGGGGCGCCGGTCGAAGCCGGGGGCGAGAGACAGATATCGGGCGTCAGGCGGGCGGGCCGCGACCGGGTGGCCGCCTCCGCCGCCTCCGGCGAAGCCGGTGGCCGTGGTGAACGAGTGCCGCTGCCGGCTGGGCGGAACCTGGCGGGACAGGGGCTGGTGTTCTCCGGCCGCCGTGACGACGGCCGGGTGCCGCAGCAGGAGGGTGGTGGCCGTGCCGCCGCCCAGACCTCCGGAGACGAGCAGCGGGAGGAGCAGGGAGAGCAGCCAGCCGATGGGCGCACCGCGCCTCGGCTGCCGCATGATCTCCTCCAGGTCGTCGACTACACCGTAGCCCGCCGAGGCGCTTCGCGACCCTCTCCGGAACCTTTCCCGCGATCTCCACCGCGACCTTCCCCCGCGCTCTCCTTCGTGCTTCCCGTGTCCTCCGGACGCGGGGGAGGGTCCGTGGCCGGAGGCGCCGACCGTACGCACCGCGGCCCTTTGACAGGAACATTCGGGCCGTATGTCCGGTGACTAGCGACTACATACCCGCCGTATCTCATAAACGTGCCATGCGGGGGTAGTGCGCATGCATGCGACTGACCTACACAGCTGACTTATGGTGGAAGAACGCGGTCGTCTACTGCCTCGACGTCGAGACCTACAAGGACGGCAACGGAGACGGCATCGGTGACTTCCGCGGTCTCACCCAGCAGGTCGACCACCTGGACCGGCTCGGCGTGACCTGCATCTGGTTGATGCCGTTCTTCCCGAGCCCCAGCCGCGACGACGGCTACGACATCGCGGACTTCTACTCCGTCGACCCCCGCCTCGGCACCCTGGGTGACTTCGTGGAGTTCATGCGCACCGCCAGGGACCGGGGCATGCGCGTGATCGCCGACCTGGTGGTCAACCACACCTCCGACGAGCACCCCTGGTTCAAGGAGGCGCGGTCCGGCAAGGACTCCGCCAAACGAGACTGGTACATCTGGCGGGACGAGCCCGGCCCCGTCGACCCCAAGGCCATCGTCTTCCCCGACAAGGAGGACAGCCTCTGGGAGCTCGACAAGAAGACCGGCCAGTACTACTACCACAGCTTCTACAAGTTCCAGCCGGACCTGAACACGGCCAATCCGGAGGTCCGCGACGAGATCGCGCGCATCCTCGGCTTCTGGATGGAACTCGGGCTGTCCGGGTTCCGGGTGGACGCCGTGCCGTTCCTGATCGAGGGCATCGGCGGCGACCCGCACGAGTATCTCGCCGACCTGCGGGCCTTCATGAACCGTCGCGACGGCACCTCGATCCTGCTGGGCGAGGTCAATCTGCCCTACCCGGACCTGATGAAGTACTTCGGCGACGCCGGCAACGGCGACGAGGTCACCATGTGCTTCGACTTCATCGCCATGCAGCGGTTCCACCTGTCGATGGCCCGCCAGAACCCGGAGCTCCTCGCCGAGGCCCTGCGCGAGCGGCCCGAGCCGCCCGACGACTCCCAGTGGGCCATGTTCGTCCGCAATCACGACGAGCTGACCCTCGACAAGCTCACCGAGTCGCAGAAGCAGGAGGTCTTCGACGCCTTCGGACCCGACAAGAACATGCAGGTCTACGACCGGGGTCTGCGCCGCCGCCTGCCGCCGATGCTCGACGGCGACCTGCGCCGGCTGAAGCTCGCCTACAGCGTGCTGTTCTCGCTGCCGGGCACGCCGGTGCTCTTCTACGGGGAGGAGATCGGTCTGGGCGAGAACCTCAAGGGCGAGGGCCGGATGGCCGTCCGGATCCCGATGCAGTGGTCCGCGAGCGGTGGGTTCTCACCCGATCCCAAGACCTCCGTCCCGTCTCCCACGGGGAAGTTCGGCCCGAAGAACGTCAACGTGAACGACCAGCGCCGCGACCCGGACTCTCTGCTCCGATGGATCATGCTGTTGATCGAGCGCTACCGGGAGTCGCCGGAGCTGGCCTGGGGCGACTACGACGTGCTGGACGCCGGGGACGAGGCGGTGCTGGCGCACCGGGCCGACGCCGAGGGCGGCACCGTGGTCGCCGTTCACAACTTCGCCGACCGCGAGGCGAAGGTGGAGCTCGTGCTCGCCGATCTCGGCCACTGCGACGTGCTGACCGACCTGCTGGTGGACGGCACGCTCGACCTTCCCCGCGACGGCCGGGTGAAGTTCACGCTGGAACCGTACGGCACCCGCTGGTTCCGCGCCTCCGTCCCCGAGACGCCCCTGGAGGACTCTTCCGCCAAGGGCCGGTGACCGCCCTCGCCGAGGCCGTGGGCCTCGCCGTCCGGGACGCCGCCTGAGGCGGCGTCCCGGCTCCCGGCCGGGGATCTCCCACGGCCGGATACCGGGTCCGGCGGAGTCAGGGGCGGTGCGGGCGCACGTGACGCGGGTCTCGTTTGGTCTTGAGCTTGTCCAGCTGGTGGATCAGGTCGTCGCGGACCTCGGCCAGCGCGATGGGCAGATCGGGCTCGGCCGAGGTGGCCACCAGCGGCTCCGCATGGGGAAGCAGGCATTCGAACGTCACGCACTGCTCGGCCCTGTCGCGGTTCTTGATGCTCAGCCGGAGTTCGACCGAGTCGCCGGAGTAGGAGCGCAGCCGTTTTCCCAGGGTGGTGAACCGCTCGACGATTCCGGGGCGCTCGCTCTCGGCGAAGCCCGTGCCGAGGATGAGCCGCTCGCCGATGACGTCCGGCGGTTCGCTGGTCGAATCGGTCATCGTCGAAACCCTCTCTCTGAGTACGGTCAACACTACCTTCGGCGATGACGGGGGTTCCGGCCGGTGGCCCCCGACCCGGGTACGAGGGCGCTCCCAAATGCGCATATGCTGCGCATCGTCGTTTTCGTGGATTTAGTAGGACTTAGAGGGAGAAGCTCGCCGTGTACAAGGAGTTCGCAGTTGAGGCCGTGATGTGGCTGATCCCCGTCGCCGTTCTGCTCGGGGTAGCCTTCATGATCACTGCCTGACCCGGGCTTGGCCGAGTCGCCACCGGAGAGCGGGCCGGCGTCCGGCCGGGGCGGTCTCACGGAGTCGAGATCCGGCCGGGACGGCCATCGGGTCGAGGTCCGGGCCGGGGCGGTCTCACGGAGCCGGCGTCCGGCCGGGACGGCCGTCGGGCCGGCGTCCGGCCGGAACGATCACAGGTCAGCGTTCGGCCAGGACGATCACGGAGTCGGCCTCGCCGAGGCGGAGCGGGCGTGACTTGCTGGGATTGAGGACGACGCCGAAGTGCGGGGCCTCGTTCACCCGGTCCGCCAGACGGTAGCCGATCGCGGTCTCGCCGCGGCGGCGGGCCGCCTCGATCACCGAGGCGAAGCTGACCGGGGCCCCCGGGCGGACGTACCGGTTCGCCGGGCGAGGATAGATCTCCGAGCCGTGGGAGTCGAAGAGGTAGCCGAACACCTCGGCCAGATGCTGGTTCTCGGCGAGCTGGGCCAGGAGCAGGCCGATGACCGTGTCACTGATCACGATGTCGTCGGCCTGGGTGACCTCGGCCAGGCTCCGGTTGTTCTCGTCGTGCATCTCGCTCACGATCGAGTAGCGCTCGCCGAGCGTCGTCTGCATGTCCCGGAGCTGCAGAAGGATCATCAGGGTCCGGGTGTCGGCGTGGTCGGCGCTGTAGCGGTCGTCGGAGAGCACGATCACGTGCTGGTACAGGGCCAGGCCCAGGGACTCCAGCGCGTAGCGGTCGGAGGTGTCGCAGTCCTTGGCGTTCACCGTGAGGTTGGTCAGCCCCTCGAAGCCGATCGCGGCGTCGGGGTGGTCGGAGGCGATGTCCAGGACGGAGCCGGGGGCGACGTATCCGTCGAGATAGCGGACGATCTGGCGGCCCCGGCTGTTCCAGTTGAGGACCAGGGTCCGTTCCGCGCCCGGCTTGACGTGCTCGGCCGAGACGATCGAGCTCTCCTCGGCTCCGGGCGTTCCCGCGGCCAGATGGATCAGCGAGTCGTCGTGGGCGATCACGATGATCTCGTCCGAGGGGGAGATCACCGTGCTCATGGGCGGGTTCAGCATGACCCCGCAGGCCCGGCGCAGGCCGATGACCGTGGCCGTCTGGTAGGCCGGGAGCGCCTCGCCGTACGTCATGCCGACGAGGTCCGGGTCCGAGCGCAGATAGATCTCCCCGTCGGCGAAGTTGAGCAGGTCCATGCAGACCACGGACATGCCCGACTGCCGGGAGGACTGCACGATGAGCCGGGAGGCGGTGTCGTCGGAGTCGACCAGGTGGACGTCCGGGCCTCCGGCGAGGCGGGCGGCGGCCATGTTGGCGGTCGCGGCGATCGCGGCCACCACCGGCGGGTGGTCGCCGGACCGCTTGACCAGCGCGAGCAGCGTCTTGATGACGTGCGCGTCGGGGTCGTCGCCCTGCGGCGACAGGACGACCACGGAGCGGGCCTCGTCCAGGTTCATCAGCTTGAGGTTGGCCGGCTCGGTGGGCCGCCCGGTCCGGCAGACCAGCTTGGTCCTGCCGGTGTCGCCCACGTGCTGCCGGATCTCGTCCTCCATGGCGAGCTTGTCCTTGTCGGCCAGGATCGAGATGACCGATCCGCGGTCGCTCGCGTGTGCCTGGACCAGCTCGGTGACGATCGTGAAGACCTGCTCGGACCAGCCCAGGATCACGATGTGCCCGGTCTCGATGATCCGCGACTTGCCCTTGCGTAACTGCTCGAACCTGTCCTTCAGCCCGTTGGAGAGCACGCCGACGAGCGCGCTCACGATGAAGATCCCGCCCAGCGAGGCGACGAACATCAACGCGACGAACGGTGCGCTTCCGGTGTCGCTGGCGATCTTCCCGGGGCTCAGCGTCCGCATCAGGGCCACCCACATCATGCCCATGGCGCCGTGGTTCTTCTCCGCCTCCGCCGGCGTCAGCCACAGGCTCAAGAGCGTGACCAGCAGGATCAGGCCCAGCGAGATCAGTGCGAGCCAGCCGATCAGGGCCGCCGTGCCCCGCGACATTGTGTTGTCGAACCAGTAACGCACTCGCTCTCGGAATGTCGCCCGTGACACCGAACACCTCCCTGGGGGTAAACCTAGATCAACGGTCTCACAAAAAAGACATGTCGATCAGGTGTTCGCACGTTAGGGAATAGGTGCGGCTCCCCGGGCCGGACGGCGGCTCGCCGGACCGGCTCGACGCCTTCGGCACCCCCTCGGATCCCTATTAATGATCTCTTAGGTGTCAGTCCGCACACGAGCATTGTCATGAACCATCGCTCTCCCCTTTAATCGGACCTTGCGAAGATCGGATTAAAGACCATGAGCGACGCACATCGCCGGGCACAGACCGTTGTGCAGAATATTTTGCGCCTCACCAACCTGTTGATGGCGGGTAAGCGGGTGGCCGTTCTCGGGTACGAACCCGAGCTGGCCGGCCGCCTGCGAGCCATGGGCGCGCAGACCCTCGTGACCGACCCGGCGGCGGCCCTCGACGGCCACCGGGTGCTGCCCGTGGAGAAGGCACTGCCGATCGCCGACCTGGTGATCGGGGCGGCGGGGGAGCATCTGAGCCTCCTGCGGGACGGTGCGATCCTGGCGACGGCAGAGCCCTCCGTGGAGCCTTCCGCCGGGCCGTCCGTGAACCCGTCCGTGAATCCGTCCACCGCATCGCCCACCGCATCGCCCACCGCGCCGTCCGCCCCGCGACCCACCGCGTCGCCGTCCGAGGAGTCCGCCGGGCCGTCCGCGGGTCCGTTCGCGGGGCTGGCGGGGACGAGGGTCCGTGACGGGATCACCGCGTACAGGCTCGATCCCCACCGTGAGGTGTTCGTACTGGACAGCGTGTGTTAGCCGACATCAGGGACCCCTCGCTCCGGGCGCGCGGGCTGGAGAGGATCTCCTGGGCGCGGCGCTTCATGCCGGTGCTGAACGCGATCGGCGGGGAGCTCGACCTGACCGGGCGCAGGGTCGGGCTGGTGCTCATGCTGGAGCCCAAGACCGCGAACCTCGCGCTGGCGCTCAGGGACGCCGGAGCGGACGTGATCGTGACCTGCCCGGCGAGCGAGGTCGCCGACGACGTGGCCGCGGCGCTCGTGCACGAGGGCGTCTCCGTGCTCGCCCGCTCCGACGCCTCGCCCGCCGACGACAGGGACCTCGCGCTGCGCATGCTCCGCGAGCGGCCGGACGTGCTGGTCGACGACGGATCCAGGGTCGTACGGCTGGCACACGCGGAGAACCTCCTGGACGGGCTGGCGGGAGCCGCCGAGGAGACGACCAGCGGTCTGCGTCCCCTGCGGGTGATGGCCGAACGGGGTGAACTGCGGATCCCGGTGCTGGCCGTCAACGACGCTCGCTCGAAGTACCTGTTCGACAACGTTCACGGGACCGGGCAGTCCTGCGTGATGGCCGCACTCGACCTCACCGGCCTCCGGCTCGCCGGAGAGGTCTGCGTGGTCGCGGGCTACGGGTACGTGGGTCAGGGAGTGGCCCGTTACGCCAGGGCGCTCGGCGCCCGGGTCGTCGTGACCGAGGTGGAGCCGTTCGCCGCGCTCCGCGCCCACCACGAGGGGTACGAGGTCCTGCCGCTCCTCGACGCCTGCCCGGAGGCCGCCCTGGTGTTCTCCGCGACCGGCGTCGCGCACACGATCACCGGAGAGCACCTGCGGGCCATGAGGCCCGGCGCCGTGGTGGCCGTCGCCGGAGGCGTGCCGGAGGAGGTCGAGAGCGGCGACGTGCCGCCGGGCGTCACGGTGCTGGCCGGCGGGGAGTGCGTGAACTGCGCCGCGGCCGAGGGCAACCCGATCGAGATCATGGATCTCTCGCTGGCCGTACAGGCGCTCGCGGTGGAACACCTCGTCGGGCACGGCCACGCGCTGGCGCCCGCGGTCCACCTCATGCCCGCCGAGCTGGACGAGAGGGTCGCCCGGCTCAAGCTGCGCGCGCTGGGGATCGGCCTCGACACACCAACCGCACGGCAGCGAGAGTTTCTGGGAAGTGGACTGTGACCATCAAGCTCCGGGGCGCCTCGGTCCGTTACCACTCCACCGGCAGGCAGGTGCTGGGCGAGGTGGACCTCGCCGTGGGTCCGGGGGACCTCGCGCTGGTCAGCGGGCCCTCCGGCGGCGGCAAGAGCACCCTGCTCCGGTTGCTCAACGGGCTCATCCCGCACGCCTACCGGGCGGAGGTGACCGGTGAGGTCATGGTCGGCGGGCGGCCGGTGGCCGGGCAGAGCGTCAGGGAGCTGTCCACCGTCGTCGGCACCCTGCTCCAGGATCCCGGCAAGCAGATCGTCGGCACCACCGTCGACACCGAGCTGGCCTTCGGCCCGGAGAACCTGGGGCTGAGCCGCGCGGAGATCCGCCGCCGGATCGGCGAGGTGGTCGAGCGGGTCGGCATCCGGCACCTGCTCGGCCGGGCCACCGCCGAGCTGAGCGGCGGGGAGCTGCAGATGGTCGCGTTCGCCGGGGTGCTGGTGATGCGGCCCCAGGTCGTCGTCGTGGACGAACCGCTGGCGAACCTCGACCTGGAGGCGAGCCTGCGTCTCATGGGGGAGCTGCGCCGGTTCGTCGACGACGGCGGGGCCGCCGTGGTCGTCGAGCACCGGGTCGAGGAGATCCTGGAGTTCGCCCCCTCGCAGGTCCTCTACCTGGAGGGCGGGCGGCCCCGTTACGCGGGGGACGTGGACGGCTTCCTCGCGGCCGCGCCCGTGGCCCACGTGAAGCTGCCGTTCGAGACGCTCGTCGCCAGGGCCGCCGAGCTGCCCTCCGTTCCCGGTCTGTCCCGCGAGGAGATCCCGCCCGTCCCGGCCGATCGGCCCGGTGCGGCGCCGGATCCCACCCCGCGGGCCCCCGCGGATCCTTCGCGCACGGGACCCGCCTCCGCGGCACCGGACCCGAGGCTGGACTACCGGCGGGTCACGCTGGGGTACGGCGAGCGGAGCGTGCTGGCCGAGGTGGACCTGGCGCTCGGCGCCCACCAGCGGGTCGCGATCCTCGGAAGGAACGGGGCGGGGAAGTCCACCCTGCTGCGCGCGGCCGTACGGCTCCTCGAACCGCTGAGCGGCACGGTCCACGTGGACGGCGCGCCCGTCGTCGAGCGCTCGACCCGGGATCTGGCCACCACCTTCGGATACGTCTTCCAGAACCCCGGCCAGGCGCTGTTCTGCGCGACGGTCGCCGACGAGCTGGCCTTCGGCCCCCGCAACCTCGGCTGGTCCGCCGACGAGATCGAGCGCGTGTCGGGGGAGGTGCTGCGCGCGATGCTCCTCGACGGCGAGGACGACATCATGAACCGCACGCCGCGCACGCTCTCCCACGGCCAGCAGCGCCGGCTCACCGTCGCCCTGGCCCTGGCCATGCGGCCCCGCACGCTCATCCTCGACGAGCCCACCGCGGGTCAGGACCTGCACACCACGACCCTGTTCATGCGGCAGGTCCTGGCCGCCGCAGAGAGCGTCTACTTCATCACCCACGACGTCGATCTGGCGCTGACCTGCGCCGACCGGATCGTCGTCGTCGACGGAGGCCGCGTCGTCGCCGACATGTCGCCCGCCGGGCTCGCCGGCGACGCGGACGTGTGGACGCGCGCCGGACTCCGTCAGACCAGCCTGGTCCGGGCCATCCGCGACCACCTGCACGGCCGTCACGGCCTTCACGGCGCGGGAGGGGTCATCCACCCGTTCGACCTCGCGCGCTTCGTCTCCCATCGATCCCCCCAGGAAGGAACCTCCCCCTCATGAGCACCGGGGCCTTATCGCAGCGTCACTCCCCATGGTCGATCAACTCCAGGACGGTCGTGTTCGGCGCCGTCGGCGCGGCGCTCTACGCCGTGCTCGGCCTGTTCAGCTTCCTCATCCCGGGCACCCAGAGCGTCACCGTCCGTCCCGCGTTCGCGATCGTGCCGTTCTTCGGCAAGCGCTTCGGTGTCATCGCGGGCTTCTTCGTCGGCTTCGTCGGCAACGTCATCATCGACCTCCTCCAGGGCTCCGGCCTGCAGTACTGGAACTGGAGCGTGGCCAACGGACTGGTCGGCGCCGTGGCCGCACTGATCTTCGCCGCGATCCCGCCCATCGCCAACGAGGCCGTCCGCCACATCGTCACCGCGCTCGGCGCCCTCGCCGCGACCGCGATCGGGCTCCTCTTCGTCATCACCGACATCTGGTTCCAGGAGGGGGTCGACTTCAACGTCTTCCTGACCCTGAACTACCTCCCGGCGCTGCTGGCCAACGGCATCGCGGTCGTCATCCTGGTGCCGGTGCTGGACGCGGCCTGGGAGCCTCTCTCCAAGCGGGCGGGCCTGTAACCGATGGACATCACGCCACGTTATCTGGGTTCGGGGTCCTTTCTCGGGCGCCGTGACCCACGGCTGCTCCTGCTGGTCCCGGTGCTCTATCTCGTGGCGGTGGCGAACGTGGCCGACGTGCGCGGCATGCTGTTCTGCACCGCGATCGCCTGGCTGTACTACCGCGCCGCGGGCATCCCGTGGCGCGCGGTCAGGGCGAACTGGGCACTGCTGCTCACCTTCACCCTGATCCTGGTCGTGGTGAACAGCGTCGTCACCGGAGCGGACACCCGCGCGGGAACCGGTCCGGCGCTGTTCACCATCCCGATCACCGGCACCGAGATGACCTGGACCACGCTGTCGTACGCGGTGACCACGCTGCTCCGCTACATCTCGCTCAGCATGGTCAGCTTCCCCGTGGCCTTCAACGTCGCGCCCAGCGACCTCGGCACCGCCCTCGCCCGCCTGCGCCTGTCGCAGCGCCTCGCCTACGGAGTGGACCTGACCTTCCGATTCCTGCCGTCCACCGCCGCCGCGCTGCGCGAGACCATCGACGCCCAGCGGGTCCGCGGTTACGAGCACAGCCGCAGCCGTAACCCGTTCAGGAAGCTCCTGTCGCTGAAACCCGTCGTGGTCCCGGTGACGGTGAACGCGCTGATCGACGCCGAGGACACCGTCAACGCCATGGACCTGCGCGGGTTCGGAGCCAGGCACCGCACCTGGATGCGCGAGCTCTCCTTCGGCCGTACGGACTACCTGGTCCTGGCCGGGTTCGCGATGCTCGCGGGGGCGATGACCATGACCAAGATCCTCGGGCCGTTCGGCGAGGTGTGGACGCCGTGATCCACTCCGCACCGCTGATCCTTCCGGTCAGCGCGCCCTTCCTCCACGACGGAGCCCTGGTCGTACGGCACGGCCGGATCGTCGCGACCGGCCCGCGCAGGGAGATCCTGGCCGAGTGGCAGGGGGAGGAGGAGACCCGCTGGGACGGGATGATCGTCGCCGGTCTGGTCAACGCCCACACGCACCTGCAGTACACGTCCATGGACAAGGTGGGCCGGCAGCGCTACGCCTCCCTGGAGGAGTGGTCCACGGCCTTCGACGAGGTCTACTTCGGCGCCCCGGTCGACTGGGCGGCCAGTGCCCGGGAGGGGGCCCGGCAGGCGGTGCGGTACGGAACCACCTCGGCCGCCGACGTCGTCACCGACCTTGAGGCCCTGGGCGCGCTGCGGGAGGCGGGTCTCGGCGGCCTGCCGTACCTGGAGGTGCTCGGCGACACCGACGAGAGCTGGGCCGCGTCGGGGCGGGAGCGGTTCGTCGCCCTGCTGGAGGCCGCCGGGCAGCCGGTGGGAATCTCCCCGCACGCGCCGTACACCCTGGACACCGGGGTGCTCGGGGACGTCACGAGGCTCGCCCACGATCGGGGCCTGCGCCTGCACATCCATCTCGCGGAGGGTGAGCACGAGCGGGAGTACACGGTCTCGGGCACCGGGCCGCTGGCCCGGATGGTCAGGGGGCTGGAGTTCGACTTCGCCGTCCTGCGCGAGGGGGGCACCGGGCTCGGCCCGGCCGCGCTTCTCGGCGAGCTGGGCATGCTGGGGCCCGGCTGCCACATCGCGCACGGCGTGTATCTCGACGCCGACGACCGGGCGCTGCTCCGCGCGCGCGGCACCGCCGTCGCGCTCTGCCCCCGCTCCAACCGGACGCTCGGACTGGAGGGCCCGGACGTGGCCGCGCTGCTCACCGAGGGCAACCTCGTCGCGGTCGGCACGGACTCGCTCGCCTCCTCGCCGTCACTGGACGTGCTGGCGGACGTGGCGGCGCTGCGCGACCTCGCGGTGCGGCAGGGCTACCGGGCGGCGGACCTGGACCGCAGGCTCATCGAGGCCGCGACGCTGGGCGGGGCCCACGCGATGGGGATCGAGGGGGGTCTCGCCCCCGGCGGACCTGCCGATTTCGCGGTCTTCGACATCGAGGCGGGGACGGAGCCGTATCGCGCTCTGATCGAGGAGGGACCGGGACGATGCCTCGCGACGATCATCGGCGGCAAAATGATCTGGGATTCCCGGACGTCGGCCGCTACTGACTGTTACTCTGCAGGCTTTCGCGATATTTACTGATATTGCAGGCATGGAGACATGGCATCCCGGACCATTCGCTTCAAGCTCTACGCGTTGCTCAGCCTGCCGATCGTGGCGCTCGTCGCGCTGTGGGCGTTCGTCACCGGCTACGTCGTCGGAGACTTCTTCGAGTTGCGCCAGGCCGGCACCCTGTACGACCAGGTGTCGGCGCCCGCCACCGCGCTGGCCACCGAGGTGCAGCACGAACGCAGGGTCTCCGCCATCCAGCTCAGCACCGCCTCCGGGCGTGCCGACGGACTGCCCGAGGCGCGCGGGCAGACGGACCGGGCGATCGATGACTTCCTGCGGCGCGCCACCGCGCTGGAGACCACGTCGGTGCTCAGCCCGAAGCTGGGCGACGCGCTCGCGGAGGTCACCGCACAGGTGCAGAAGCTGCGCACGATCCGAGGGGACATCGACGGGGGCATCGTCAACCGCCTCCAGGCGGTCCAGGCGTTCAGCACCATCACCGACGCGATCTACCGGCTCCAGGACCAGGTCGTCACCGTCTCGGAGATCGATCTCTACCAGCAGGCCGTCGGGCTCCAGCGGATCTCCCACGCGCACGACCTGCTGTCCAGGGAGGACGCGCTGATCTCCGGCGCGATCCTGGCGGGCGAGCTGACCCACGACGAGTACGAGGCGATGGAGGTGCTCGCCCCGAACCGGCGGCTGCTGCTCTCCGAGGGGGTCGCGGCGCTGGACGACGAGCTCAGCGCTCCCTTCAACGCGCTCCTCGTCTCCCCCACCTACCGGGGGCTGGTCGCCCTGGAGCTGGAGATCGCCGATGCGTCGACGCTTCCCCGCGACCGGAACGCCTGGCAGCCCCTCGCCGGAGCCTTCAGCGCGACCGTGGACCGGTTCCTGGTCAGCCGGGCCTCGCTGCTGAACGATCGCGCCGACGCCGCGGCGGGCGGCATCATCGCGCAGATCATCATCGCGGGTGGCCTCGGTCTCGCCGCGATCCTGGGTGCGGTGATCCTGTCGGCCAAGCTCGGCAGGAGGCTCGCCGAGGAGCTGGGTCACCTGCGGATGACGGCCCTGGAGCTGGCCGAGGTGCGGCTGCCCCAGGTCGTCGAGCGGCTCAGGCGAGGGGAGACGGTGGACGTGAAGGCCGACGCGCCGCCCATCCCCACGACCGGCACCACGTTGGAGATCACCGACGTCGCCCGGGCCTTCTCCACCGTGCAGAGCACGGCGGTCGAGGCCGCCGTGGGGGAGGCCAGACTTCGCCACGGCTTCAACCGGGTCTTCCGCAACCTGGCCCGGCGCAACCAGTCACTGGTCCACCGCCAGCTCACCCAGCTCGACTCCATGCAGCGCAAGACCTCCGAGCCCGAGGTCCTGGAGGACCTCTACCGGCTGGACCACCTCACCACCCGCATGCGGCGGCAGTCGGAAGGTCTGATCATCCTTTCCGGCGCCACGGCGGGCCGTACCTGGCGCAACCCCGTGCCCATCCTGGACATGGTCCGCGCGGCCGTGGCCGAGGTCGAGGACTACAAGCGGATCACCGTGCTTCCCATGCCGGACGCCAAGCTGACCGGCACCGCCACCGCCGACGTCACCCACCTGCTGGCCGAGCTGCTGGAGAACGCGACGGTCTTCTCGCCGCCCACCACCATGGTGAGCGTCCGAGGGGGAGTCGCCGGGCGGGGCTTCGTGGTGGAGGTGGAGGACCGGGGGCTCGGCCTGCAGGCCAGGGAGTGCGAGGCGATCAACGAACGGCTCGCCAGCCCGCCCGAGTTCGACGTGGCCGACAGCGAGCAGCTCGGGCTGTTCGTGGTGAGCCAGCTGGCGGCCCGGCACGGCATCAAGGTCACCCTGAACCGTTCCCCCTACGGGGGCACCACGGCGGTGGTGTTCATCCCGCAGACGGTGCTCACGGGCGCCGAGGGCGTGCCGGCAGGGGTGATGGCCGGAGAATAGCCGTCACGGCCAGCGCGGCGGCGAGGCAGGCGACCGGGATCACCGGCAGGACGTAGCGGTGGTCGAAGTCGAGGACCGCCACCGGTCCCACCAGCAGCGCCACCGCGACCCCCCAGGGCAGCAGCGCCACCCGCCGCCGCAGTGCCGCGCCCAGCCCGCCGACCGCCAGGATCACGCCGAGCAGCGGGCCGCGCAGGTAGGCGGGGTACTGGTAGGCCACGAGGAAGCCCGCGTACGGCTCGACCGAGGACAGGCCGCGAATGTCCGGGTCGTACTGCTCGCGCACCTTGTCGATCAGCGGGAAGTCGGGCAGCGGCCAGTTTCCCTGCCCGAAGCCGAAGGCCGGAGTCGTCCGCTTGGGGTGGGCTATCGGGGTCCAGGCGAAGGCGATCGAGGTGTCCTTCACCACCTCGCGGAGATAGTCGAACGGCTGGGCCGCGATGGCGCGCAGGGCGAAGGAGCGGGCCAGGTCGTTGTGGGAGAACCTGTCGCCGGGGAGCCGGTTGAGCGAGGAGCCGGGGGCCCACACGTATTCCGACGCCGCGTCCACGACCGTGCCGTTCGGGCACAGCCTCGCCTCCTCCGGCGGTGGCTTGACCGCCGCGCAGTCGGCGAAGGTCATCGTGCGCGCCCACAGCGCGACCCCGTCGGCTCCGCTGAGGGCGAACCTGCCGTAGTGGTGGTCGTACCAGCCCGCGTAGGCGGCGAGCGGGAGGGTTCCGGCGAGCGCCAGGGCCGCCAGAGGCCGCCACCCCACGCGCTGTACGGCCAGCAGGACCAGGACCACGACCAGCAGGGGCAGCGCGATCGTCCTGGTCAGCGCGGCCGTCGCGAACAGCAGGCCCGCCCCCGTGGCGGCCCGTGCCGACAGCTCCGGCGACCACATCAGGGTGGTGAGCCCGGCGACGACGAGGAAGATGAACTGCGTGTCCGACAGGACGGCGTGTTCGAGCCGCAGGAAGGAGGCGTCGAACAGGACGGGAACGGTGGCCAGGGTCGCTCCCCAGGCGGGCAACGACCTGCGGCGGAGCAGAGCGTAGATCATCAGCCCGATCCCGAGGCCCATGGCGTGCTGGACGGCCGCGATCACCTCCACGCTGTGGAGGGGCCACAGGGCCCTCAGCAGGAGCGGGTAGCCGATCGGGTGGAAGGCGGCCGACGGTCTGAGATGGACGGCGGTGTCCAGGTAGGAGAAGGAGTCGTACCAGTAGAGCTGGGCGGGCCGGTAGCCGAGCATCGTGACCGCGCGCAGGGCCGCGGCCAGCGCGAGGACCGCGGCGAAGAGGCGGTGGGTCGCGAGCGCGCGGCGGGCCTGGGGAGTCGCCACCGGGCGGAGGTCTGTGAGCACGCCGAATCCGATCGTCGTCGTGGGGGAGCCGGCGCATGCGAAAGAGAGCGCACGGCGGAAGGAGAACGTGAATGAGCCGGGGCGGCCGGGAGCGGCGGTCAGCCGGCCGCGGTCAGGGGCTCTCCGCGAGAGAGAGGTTCGACTCGCACATCAGAGAGACGCCGGGCAGGGCGTTTCTGCTGCTTCACCCGGCGCACGATTTTTGTCCGTACCCGGCCCCGTCCCGCCGCCCGGTCGTGACCCGCCTCGGTGAAGGACCTCTCTCCGCGATCCGCGATCCGGAGATGTCACAGCCCCCGACCGCGAACGCGCCGCCGGGCAGGGGAGTGCGCGCTCGCGATTTTCTCGTGGGAGGTCTAGTCCGAGACCATGACTCCCCCCGGGATGTCCCCGGCTTCCTCCGGGACGTTCTCGGCGGCCGTGTCCGAGGTGAGGCCGGGCTTCGCGCACCGGTTCTCCGGAGCGAAGGGGGCGGATTCGGGCGAGGTGAGCCTCTTCTTGGTGGGTGAGACCAGCACGATCGCCGAGGTCGAGGATTCCAGTACGGCGTCATGGACGTACCACGATCCGGGCGCCGAGTCGCGCGTTCCCTCCCGGTCGTAGGAGGCGAGCTTCAGCGTGATGCCGCGTCCCTCCAGCATCGGCCGCACCTCGTCGAGGGTCTTGTTGACGAAGTCGACGCAGTGGAGCGGCTCGCCGGGCGCCGCGAGACTGATCCGCCAGTTGTACTTCTCACCCGGGCGGCCCTTACGCGCGAGGGAGACGAAGGCCCGTCCCGTGAAGGTGATGGGGACCTTGAGCCCGATCGGGCAGCCCGCTTCGAAGCGGCAGGCTCCTGGACGGTCGATCGTCGAGATGAGGTCCTTCCTGCTCTTCCGTTCCGCGTCGGACAGGCCGTCGGCCTGCCAGTCCATCACCATGATCCGGCCGTCGAGGCTCGGCGGCGCCGATGCGACGTTGAGTGTGATCTTGAGGCCGCGGGCCCGGAGCTCGGACTCGTACATCTTCGGACTGGCGTAGAGATCCTTGACCGTGATGACGTAGTAGCCGCCCTCCGGCTTGATGTCGAGGGCGGCCGAGGCCGGGGTCGCGCCGAAGCCGGTGGGAAGCACCCAGCTCAGCACCATGGTCGCGGCGACGAGTCCGGCGACGATCGGCACCGAGAACCGCCAGGGCCGCCGGGCGGGCGCGAGGACCGGGGCCGTGGTGATCTCGTCGAACAGCTCCCTGGCGCCGGGGGTCATCCCGGGCCCCGGGTCGGGCGCGATTCCCGCGACGAGGCGGTCGATGTCGTTCATCACAGCTGTCCTTTCGCCAGTGCGATCGCGCGTGAGCCGTACCTGGCCATGTCGAGTCCCGCGGCGTCCAGCTCCCTGGCGAGCCGTTTCCTGGCCCGATGCAGCCGCAGGCGCACCGCGCCGTGGGAGCAGCCCAGAACCTTCGCGACCTCCTCGCCGCTCAGCCCTTCCCAGCTGATCAGGGAGAGCAGCTCCCGGTCGTCGGGGCGCAGGCGCATGAAGGCCCGGCGAATCCCGTGGGGATCCTCCTCGACGACGTTCTCGGACCAGACGGCCAGTTCGGCGCGGAGCCGTACGGCCAGCGCGGTCCGCCGGGTCTCGTCCCTGCGTTTGTTGGCCAGGGTCCGGCGGGCCACGCCGTACAGCCAGAGCCGGGCCTCGTTCCCCTCGGGGATGTCGTCCACCCTGCGCCAGGCCGTGGTGAACGTCTCGGCGAGCGCGTCGGCGGCGTCGTCGGGGGAATCGGTGCGCCGCCGCACATAGGCGAGGAGGTCCGGATAGTGCGCGTCGTAGATCTCCTCGAAGCGCTGCTTGGGTTCAGGGGGGCCCACGCTGCTTCCTTTCGATGGGGACTCTTCGACTCCACATGTCCGGATATGGATGCGTGTTTCATCTCCGACGGGACCTTTTCCAGCCACTTCTGCGACCGGGTCGGGTGATCGAGGCGTTCACGGCGGCGGTCCGGGCCGGTGAATGAGGCGAACCGTACTAAAACGACTCCACCGGTCCGTGCCGGGAGCCTTGGACACCCGTGATCGCGCACCGTTATGGCTCCGCTGCGATAAGCGATACGTCGGCTGCCAAGTCGTTTGCAAATCGCCTCGTTCACGGTGTGACCACCAGCCGTACGCGAGACGGGAGCCGCGCGGATCGGGCGCGTCGCACGACCTGAGCGGAGCCCCCCATGCGCAAGGTTTTCCTGGTCTTCGCCGGTCTACTGCTCGTCGCGGCCCGTGCTGCTCTCGGTGGACGGCCGGGACGACCTGGGCCTGCTGGTGACCGGCGGTGAGGGCGCCGCGCCGCCGCCGGCCCGGGGGCCGGTGCTCGTCACCACCCCGTTCGACGCGGGCCGCGCCTCGGGCAACCATCCCGAGTGAGTCACGGCCGGGGGACTCGGATCGTCCCCGACGGTGAGGCCGTTCTCGGTCAGGCGGCCTGCCCGAAGGACTCCTCGGACAGGACAAGGTCGAGGAGACCGGGAAAACGGGCGTCGAGGTCGCCCCGGCGGAGGGTGATGTAGAACTTGCGTCCGGACGGACGCTGCCAGATGACGCCGCTCTCACGGAGCACCCGCCAGTGGTGGGTGAGGGTCGACTTCGGGACGCCGGGCGCGATCACACCGCAGAACATCTCCTCGCCAGGGGCGAGCGTCCGGACGATCGCAGCCCGGACCGGGTGACCGAGCGCGGTGAGAACCTCTTCCAGCCTGAACTGCTCGGGCGACGGGTGAAGCAGTGTCATGGAGCGATTGTACGGAAAAAGCGAACTTGACGGCATGGCCTCAATTGTACGATGATCCCGAACAATCAAACTGTTCGTGTTTCCCGAACAATCTGAAGGAAGTCATGTCGTCCCTCTCCCCGCCACGGAGCCGTCACCTCGGCTGGACCCTGGCCCTGCTGGCCTTCGCCCAGCTGATCACCTCGCTCGACTTCAACATCGTCTTCGTCGCCCTTCCCCGGATCGGCGAGGACCTGGGCTTCTCCGACCACACCTTGCAGTGGGTGACCAGCGCCTATGCCGTCACCTACGGAGGCTTTCTGCTGCTCGGCGGGCGCGCGGCCGACCTGCTCGGGCGCCGTCGCCTGTTCGTCCTGGCGCTGCTGGTGTACGCGCTGTCCTCGCTGGTCGGCGGGCTCGCCGAGAGCTCGGGCCTGCTGGTCGCCGCCCGAGCGGTGCAGGGGCTCGGTGGGGCATTGCTCTTCCCGGCCACCCTGTCGCTGGTCAACACCCTCTTCGCCGAGGGACCCGAGCGAAACCGGGCACTGGCGATCTGGAGCGGCGCCGGAGCCAGCGGCCTGTGCCTGGGATCACTGCTGGGCGGGCTGCTCACGGAGGCCTTCGGGTGGGAGTCGGTGTTCTACGTCAACGTCCCGCTCGCCGGCGGCGCGGCACTGCTCGCCTTCACCCTCATCCCCGCGGACGGCATGCGACAGCGGGGCCGCAGCTTCGACCTGCCCGGCGCGGTGACCGTCACCGCCGGGGTCACCCTGCTCGCCTTCGCGCTCATCCAGGGCCCCGAGTCCGGCTGGACCTCACCGATCATCCTGGCGAGCTTCGCCCTCGCCGCCGTGCTGCTCGCCGGCTTCCTCACCATCGAGGCTCGCAGCCGCGACCCCCTCATGCCGCTGCGCCTCATGGCCAACCGCAGCCTGAGCGGATCGATGGCCGTCACCCTGATCTTCGGGGCCACGTTCAACGCCCTGCCATACTTCCTGACGCTCTACTTTCAGACCGTCCATGGCTACAGCGCTCTGATGACCGGCGCGGCCTTCCTGGTGCCATCCCTCATGATCGCCGCCGGAACCCAGGTCGGCGAGCGGATGGCGACCCGGGCCGGGATGCGCCTCACCCTGCTCACCGGCATCGTCACCGGCGCCGCCGGCACCGCGCTACTCGCGGCTGGCATGACCACCGGCGGTTCGTACTGGAGCGTGCTTCCCGGAATCGTTGTCTTGGGGCTGGGCCAGGGCCTGACCTGGACCGGCATGTGGATCGCCGCCGCCTCCGGGGTCGCCCCGGAAGAGCAGGGAGTCGCCTCCGGCATGGCGTCCACCGCCCTGCAGGTCGGGACCGCGCTCGGCCTGGCCGTGCTCATCGCGATCGCCACCGGGGACGTCGCCGGGCTGACCGGCGAGGCCCTGCGCGGCGAGGTCGCGGGCGGCCTCCGGGCCGCGGTCTTCGTCGCCGCCGCGGGCATCCTGCTGAGCGCCCTCATCGCCCTGACCTTCAAGCGACGCCGGGCCGAGGCCGAGCGGGTTCACGCCGATGCCTGAGGAGACCTTTCACGCCGTGCAGGCCGACGCCTCCGTGGCCGGTGCTTCCGTGACCGGTGCCTCCGAGGCCGGCGCTTCCGCGATCAACGCCTCTGTGGCCGGCGTCTCCGTGCCCGATGCGTCCGTCGACGTCGTCGTGGTCGGCGGGGGCCCGGTGGGCATGTTGCTCGCCGTCGAACTCGCCCTTCGGGGCATTCGTCCCGTGGTTCTCGAACGGCTTTCCACACCATCCGGGGAGTCCAAGGCCGGAACCCTGCACGCCAGGACCGCCCAGACCCTGAACCGCCGCGGCCTGCTCGACGCGGTGGGAAGATCCTCATACGGGAGCGTACGGTTCCACTTCTCCGGCATGTTCGAGCTGGACCTCGGTACGGTGGCCGGGGAGGGTCCCACCCTCGTCGGCAGCCCGCAGGCCCGGGCGGAGCAGGTTTTCACCGACCGCGCCACGGAACTGGGCGCGGAGATCCGGCGCGGGCACGAGGTCGCGGGCCTCGCCCAGGACGCCGGCCGCGTCACGCTGACCGTGGACGGCCCGGCGGGGCCGTACGAGCTGACCGCCCGTTACGTGGTCGGCGCGGACGGAGCCCGCAGCGCGGTCCGCAGGCTGGCGGGCATTCCGTTCACCGGCACGGGGCCCGCGTCGCGGCCCTGATGGGCGAGGTCCGGCTGCTCGACCCCTTGCCGGGAGGGTGGCACCGCACCTCGCGTGGCTGGCTCATGGTCTGGGGCGGGTACGGTCACAGCCGGATCGGCACCTATGACTTCCGCGGTCCACATCCCGACAGGGAGGCGCCGGTGACCCTGGAGGAGTTGCGTTCGACGGCCGAGCACATCGCCGGGCACCCGATCCGGATGGCCGAGCCCCGCATGCTGACCCGGTACGGCGACGCGGCACTCCAGGCCGGGACATATCGCCGGGGGCGCGTGCTCGTCGCCGGGGACGCCGCCCACGTGCACTTCCCCTGGGGAGGGCAGGGCCTCAACACCGGCCTGGAGGACGCGGTGAACCTGGGCTGGAAGCTCGCCGCCCAGGTGCGCGGGTGGGCTCCGGACGGGTTGCTCGACAGCTACCACGACGAGCGGCATCCGGTGGCGGCGCGGGTCCTGTGGAACGTCCGCGCGCAGACCGCCCTGGCCGACCCCGATCCTCGGATCGACCCCCTGCGGGAACTGTTCGCCGACCTCATGGGACTCGACCAGGTCAACGACTATCTCGGCAGCATGATCAGCGGCACCGGTACGGTCTACGACGTCGGCCACCCCGGCGCCGGCCGGCTCGTCCCGGACATGGAGCTCAAAACCACGGGCGGGGTCGTCACCCTGGTGGAGCTGCTCCGCTCGGGCAGGCCTGTCTTCCTCGGTGACCGTGACGACCTGGTGGACGTCGCGGCGCGATGGGCCCAGCGGGTGGACACCGTACGGGTCTCGTGCGATCCGGTCCTGGTCCGCCCCGACGGCTACGCGGCCTGGAGCGCCCCGGGTGACGCGTCCACGCTCGGGACCGCGCTGCATCGCTGGTTCGGCGAGCCGGATCAGGCGACTGCGAGCTGACGGACGCCGGGATCCATGACGGTCGTGAGATCCTCAGCCGCGCCTCAGGGGAGTTTCGTCCAGGGGCCCGGGGCGTGCTCGTCCTTCGGGATCCACAGCGCGGGCTGGAGCTCCCGGAGCCGCGGCGCGCAGCCCTCGTTCCAGGGGAAACGGCCGCCGGAGTCGGGCCAGACGACCTCCATGAAGGGCAGGGGAGGCTGCTGGTAGAAATGCAGCGCCATGCCGAACAGCGACCGGTACCAGCTCGTGTCCACGGTCTTGATCGCGACGGAGTAGCTCCTGATGACGTCGTCCCGCTCCTGGTCGGCGACGAGATGCCGACCGGCCGCGATCTCGTTGGCCAGGGTCTTCAGGCAGTTGTTCATCACGTCGACGCGGAGCCCGAACATGGCCACCTCGGGCGAGCGGAACGTGTGCCACAACCCGACGGTGAACGCCCATCCCGGACCGTCCGTGTCCTCCGGGATCATGATGACCGCCCAGCCCTGCCCCTGAACGGTCCGCATCACGTCGCGGTCGGTCTCGTCGAGCTCCACCTCACGTTCGACACACAGGAGACAGTGGCATACAGGCTGGTCGGACATAGTGTCGAGCGTAGTGGCCCTCTGGGATCAGTCCGTCAAGTCCACACACGGGCTTGCTCTGTGGGCCGGGTGCCGAACGGGCCGACTCCCTTGTGGGCGGTATCGCGATCTATCTGGACTTTCTCCCCAGGGTTCGAACCGAGGGCGAGGAAGCCGGATCCGGCGGGCCTCGTCAATCCGTCATCGACATAACCGACAGACGACTGCAAGCTGAGATCAAGTGCTCCGCCATACCGTCGAAGAGTGTCAGACAACGGCGACGTCGCCCTCATCTGCGGACTGATCGGTGTGATCCTGACCCTCCTCGGGATCGCGGCGACCCTCAGCACCCGCGACTTCCGCGGGCGAGCCCGGCGCGGACCGGGACGGGTGGTCCGGCCGCGGATGAACCAGCCCGGCGGATCCCGGGGAGCGCGGCGCAACGGCGTCGCCTACCACCCGGTTCTGCGCCTCACGACGGTGGAGGGCCAGGCGGTCGAGGCCGAGTCTTCCGCCGTGGGCGGCCCGCCGCCCGCCCGGCCCGGCGAGCGGGTCGCGATCATGTACGGCCCGGCCGTCCCGGCCCGGGGGCGCGTCGACGGACCACTGGAGGGCGGGACACTCGTCGGGGCCGTCTTCCTGGGCGTCGGGCTGCTTCTTATCGTGATCGGGGTGCGTCTGGGCGTCCCGTTCCTGATGGACGGCCTGTTCTCGCCCCTGAGCCGGTTCGGTCCGCCGGCCGGTTCGATCTCGCGCTGAGCGGCCCCGGCCCCGGTGTCGAAAGGACTCTCCGCGAACCGGAAAAGCCGACCGGCTCACAGCGCTTTGAGCTCACAGCGTTTTGATGAGACCCCCGTCGATGACGAAGTCGGCGCCGGTGACGTTCGCGGCCCGGTCGCCGGAGAGCAGCAACACGAGATCGGCGATCTCCCGAGGATGGGTGAACCTGCCGGTTTCCGCCTGGGCGGCGGCCTGCTCGGCCACGGCGGCGGGATCACCGCCGCCGGCGCGGGAGACGGTCGCGGCGACGCCGTTCTCACCGAGCCACAGGTCCGTGGTGACCGGACCCGGGCTGACCGTGTTGACGCGTATGCCGTGCGGGGCGACCTCTTTCGACAGCGACTTGGAGAAGTTCGTCAGAGCCGCCTTGGCGGCGCTGTAGTCGATCACCGTCGGGTCCGGCAGGAAGGCGTTGACCGAGCTGACGGTCACGATGTTCCCGTGCCCCGCCGCGAGCATCGTGGGCAGCACGGCTCGGGTGGTGCGTACGGCAGCCATCAGGTTGAGGGTCAGGGAGCCGAGCCACTGCTCGTCGGTGACGTCGAGGAATCCGGTCACCCTCGGCGAGACGGCGCCCACGTTGTTGACCAGGATGTCGAGCCGGCCGCGCTCCACGGCGACCTCGACGAGCCGGGCGGGCCCGGTCGGGACGGACAGGTCGACCTCGACCACCTCCACCTGTCCCGCCTCGGCCAGTGCCGTCAGCTCAGCCGTCGCCCCGCGCGCTCCGGCGACGACGTGCACCCCCTCCTCGACCAGTGCCTGAGTGATCGCCAGGCCGATTCCCCTGCTGGCGCCGGTCACCACCGCGACCTTGCCGCGCAGTCCCAGATCCATGACATTCCCTTCGTGGTGACGAAACGCAGTTCAATCAGGTTTCCACAGGTCAGTGAGTTGCTACGGCCTGGGGACGCGGATCGCCGCGGCGGCGGCACGGATGTCCCCGGCGACGGCGGACGGTCGCGGCAGCGCGATCGCGTGCGACAACGCGCCGTGCACCGGAAGGACGGCCGGTGTGCCGCCGTTCCTGAAGGACGCCCGTACGTTCATGGCCCGACCGTAGGGAGAGTCCCGTACGCCTCGCGAGCGTCATGTGACTGTCCTGTCAGGCGGTGACCGGCCGCGCGACGGAGCGTCCGTCTTCGTGCGTCACGCGTCGCCGGTAGCTCAGTCATGTGACGCTCGCGAGGCGTACGGGCCGCTTCGTACGGTCGGGGCCATGACCGAGAATCTCCCAGCCACGATCGCATCCGACGACGGACAGGACCCCTTCTGGTTCCTCGGCGGCCGTGTCCGGCTCCTGGTGCCGGGCACGTCGACCGGCGGGGCCCTGAGCGTCATGGAGTTCAACGACACCAAGGGCCACGCGACACCGCTCCACATCCACGACGGGGAGGACGAGGTCTGGATCGTGCTCGACGGTGAGATCAGCTTCTTCGTCGGGGACAAGCGCTACGACCTGGGCGCCGGTGCGGTCGCGCACGGCCCTCGCGGTGTCCCGCACGGCTACCTGGTCCGCTCTCCGCGGTCACGCATGGCCGTCGCCTTCGGGCCGTCGGGAATCGAGAACTGGTTCACCGCCAACGGCTCCCCCGTCTCCCACGTGGACGACGCGCCCGCCGCCTTCGACATCGGGACCGTCGTCGCGTCGGCCGAGGCATACCGCCTGCGAGTGGCGGGTCCCCCGCCGACGGAGTAGGGGCGTCCCCGCGCATCGCGCTGACGCACGGGTGGGGAAGCCTCCGCGCACCTCGCCGGACGATGCAGTCATCTGACGCTCGCGAGGCGCCCCGGCCGCTCCGTACGGTCGGCTCGTGAACGTACAGCCGTTGTCCGGGAACGGTCACGAACGACAGCCCGGACGGCATCGAAAGAACCTCGTCGACGACACTCCGGCTGACCCGGTCGAGCCGTCGGAAAAGGTCGACGGCCCGGTGCCGCGGCCGGACGGAGGGCATCCGTGAAAGGTGGCCGGTGCCCGGATTCACCATCGACGCCGGGCTTTTCCAGCACTCTTCAGCTTGTGATCAATTGAGAAGGAAACATATATGGAAGGCATTCGTTTCGTGCCCGGTCTGAAAGCGCGTGGCCGGTTTCTCCTGTCGCTCGCGGCGGTCGGTGTCATCGGGCTCGCCGGCACGGTCGCCTCTCCGCAGGCCGACGCCCAGGCGAGCCCGGTGACGGCCCGGACGGCCGCCGCCCCGGCCGTCCTGCCGGCAGCCGACGACGGACGGCGAGTGCCTGCGGGCTTCACCGAGCAGAAGACGAAGGTCGGCGACGTCGCCATCAACTACGTGCGCGGGGGGCACGGCAAGACCCTGGTCCTGCTGCACGGATACCCGCAGACCTGGTACACGTGGCGTGAGGTCCTGCCGGAACTCGCCAAGCACTACACGGTCATCGCGCCCGACCTCCGCGGGGCGGGGAAGAGCGACGCCCCGGCCGGCGGCTACGACAAGAAGACCCTCGCCGCGGATGTGTACGGGCTTCTGAGCAAGCTCGGCCTGCAGCATGACATCAGGCTCGTCGGGCACGACATCGGCACGATGGTCTCCTACGCCTACGCCGCCGCCCACCCCGGCGATGTCACCAAGCTGGTGCTGAGCGAGGCGCCGATTCCCGACAAGAGCCTCTACACGTTCTCCTCCCTCACCCCGAAGGGGCCGGGTTTCTGGAACTTCGGCTTCTTCAGCGTCACCAACGGCCTTCCCGAGCGGATGGTGAACGGCAAGGAAGAGCTCTGGGTGGAGCGATTCACCGACATGCTCGAAGTCCAGAAGGACGGCGTCGACAACAAGCAGGTCCGTGAGTACGCCCGCTTCCTACGGGACGACGCTCACCTGCGCGCCAGTTTCGAATGGTTCCGCGCGTTCCCGAAGGACGTCGCGGACAACGCCGAATACGTCAAGAAGAAGCTTCGGATGCCCGTGCTCGCGATCGGCGCCGCCGGCAGCCTCGGGGACTTCGTCCCCACCCAGGTCCGCAAGTACGCGACCAACGTGACGGGCGTCGTCATCGCGAACTCCGGCCACTGGATCTTCGAGGAGCAGCCCGCGGAGCTCACCCGGCGGGTCCTCACGTTCCTCAAGTAGAGCCGATCCGAACCGTCATCGCGCTCCCCGGCCACGACGGTGGCCGCCGGCGTCCCTCGGGGATGCCGGCGCAGGCGATCGGCGCGTCACGCCGGACGAGACCCGGCGGCTTCCCCCACCCCGAGCCCCGGTGCCGTCTCTGAGACGGCACCGCCGGCCCCGCACTTCAGCGCCCTAGGGCGCCGAGAAGCTCACCTTCACCCCAAGGAGACCCACCATGTCCGAGAACTCGTTTTTGCAGGTCACCGGTCGTCGTCGGCCGAAGGGGCGGATGCTCCTGACCGGGATGCTGGCCGCCGTCGCGCTGACGGCCGTGGCCGTCGCCCCGTCCGCCGCGTCCGCCGCCGTCATTCCGGCCAAGCAGACGGCCAAGCCGACCGTGGTGCTGGTGCACGGCGCGTTCGCCGACGCCTCAAGCTGGAACAAGGTCATCCCCAGGCTCCAGCGGGCCGGCTACCCGGTGATCGCCCCCGCCAACCCGCTGCGGGACCTGAACGGCGATTCGGCCTACGTGTCCAGCGTCCTGTCCACCATCCCCGGACCCGTCATCCTGGTGGGCCACTCCTACGGCGGCGAGGTCATCAGCAACGCCGCCGTCGGCCACCCCAATGTCAAGGCGCTGGTCTACATCGCCGCGTTCGTGCCCGACGAGGGTGAGTCGGGACTCGACCTCACCGGCAAGTACCCCGGCAGCCTGCTGCCCACCAGCCTGATCACCCGCGAGTTCCCGCTGCCCGGCGGCGGGACCGGCACCGACGCGTACGTGGACGCCGCGAAGTTCCGCGCCGCCTTCGCCGCCGATCTTCCCGCCGGCGACGCCGCCCTGATGGCGGCCACCCAGCGGCCCGCGAGTCTGGCCGCACTCGGCACGCCGAGCGGGGCGCCCGCCTGGAAGACCCTCCCCTCCTGGTATCTCGTCGCCGGGTCCGACAAGGCCATCCCCGCCGCGGCGGAGCGCTTCATGGCCAAGCGCGCCAAGGCGCACACCACCGAGATCAAGGGCGCCTCACACGTGGTCATGATCTCCCACCCCGACGCCACCGCCGACCTCATCACGGCCGCGGCCCGCGCCACCTCCTGACCGCACAGCGCTGACCCGGCCCGGCCGGAGAGCCACGCCGGGTCCCCACGAAGTGGCGGCCCGAAGGCAGGGGTCCGCGTCGCCGTCTCGGGGGACGGCGCGGACCCACGCCGCGCCGGACCCGCCGCGGAATTCCGGTGGCGAGATCAGAGATACGTGCGAAGAACGGTGCCCAGCTCGGAGCGTGAGGCGATCCCCAGCTTCGGGAAGATCCGGTAAAGGTGGGAGCTGACGGTCCGGTGCGAGAGGTAGAGCTTCTGGCCGATCTCCTTGTTGGTCAGCCCCTCGGCGGCCATCTGGACGATCTGGAGCTCCTGCGGGGTGAGCTTGTCCCGTGCCTCGCTGTCACGGCGGCGGCTCGTCTCTCCAGAGGCTCGCAGCTCCCGGCGCGCCCGCTCACCCCAGGGAATGACCCCGAGGGCGTCGAATGTCTCGCGGGCGGCGCGCAAGGGCGCCTGTGAATCGGCCGGGCGTCGCTGTCGCCGGAGCCACTCCCCATAGGCGAGCTGAGCCCGTGCGCGAACGAAGGGCCATCGCCTCATGTTCACCTGGAGCGCGGCCTGGAACAGGGGCTCGGCTTCGGCGTCGGGGGCCAGCACCGCGCGGGCGTGGCGCAGACCGGCGTGCAGCGACGGCGACGGTGTCCTGAGCGCGACGGCCTCCAGCTCCTCCACGATGTCCGCGATCTCGCCGCCCCGCCCGCTGTGCACGGCGGCATCCGCCAGCTCCGTGACGGCGTAGCAGCGCAGCCCGATGTGGTACGCGGGATCGGCGGGGTCGTGCATCCGCCTCAGGTGCTCGTAGGCGGCGGAATGGCGTCCGCGCCCGAGCTCGGCGAGCCCACGTGCGAGCTGTACGGTGGCCAGCACCGGGCGGGCGCCGACGGACATGCTCGCCCGCTCGGCTTCGGCCGCGAAGATCTCCACGCTGTCATGCTCGCCGCGCAGCGCGGCGAGCATGGCCCCCGTGGCCTGGACGATGGCGTACATGAGCGGCTGAGCCGTCTCACGTGCCAGCCGGCCGGCCTCCTCGACGGCCGGGATGGCCACGCTCAGATCGGCCAGGTGGACCGCGCTCCACGCCTGCGCGCCGAGTGCCCGCGCCAGGAGCCCGAGCCGGCCCTGCGCCCGCAGGTCGGTGAGCGAGGCGGAGGAGAGTGCCTCCGCGAGATCAAAATCTCCCACCAGGATCGCGGTACTGCCCAGCAGCCGGACCGCCTGTGAGTCTCCGGCCGGACCCGCGGCCGAACGGCGGAGGCGTTCGATGACCGCCGCACCCCGATCGAGCGGGGCCGCATACGCGAAAATCGTCAGCAGTTGCGCGTTGTGCTCGTCGACCGGCAGGCTTTCGGCCGTGGTGACGACACGTTGCCGCACCTCGGGACCGGGCTGCGCCCAGAAGCACCTCAGGGCCGCGATGCCGAGGAGCTTCAGGGCGAGACCGGGGTCTCCGTCCGCCGCGGCGCGTTCGGCGACCTCGGTCAGCGACGGAACCCCCGCGCTGTCGTCGCGGATGCCGTCGTCGAAGGTCGCCCGGATCCACACCATCCGTGCCCGCTGCCGTGGCGACAGTTCGAGCGGCTCGGTTTCACGCAGGAGCCGGACGACGACGTCGGGCCGTCCCAGCTCGACCCCGTGCTCGGCGGCCCGCAGCAGCCGTTCGGCTCGGCGGGCGGGATCGTCGCTGAGTCTGGCCGCGTGTTCCAGCGCCGCGGCGGCCGTCGTGATCGCGCCCCGGCGGTACTCGTGCGTCGCCGCGGCCTCCAGCTTGGACGCGATGCCCTCGTCAGGCCCGGGGCTGGAGGCCGCTCGATGCCAGATGCACCGCTCCGGCCGGTCCGCGAGCACGTGCGCCAGCGCGGCGTGTGCCGTGTGACGCTGGGAGAGACTGGAGCTCTGGCGGATCGCCGAGCGCATGAGCGGGTGCCGGAACAGCAGTCCCGCCTCATCCACGGTGACCAGCCGTACGGTGGTCGCGGGTGTCACGTCCGCCACGGTGACCGGTGCCCCGACGAGCACCGACGTGGCGTTCAGTGTCTCGGCGAGCGAGGTTCCGTCGTTGAGCGCGGCGACCAGCAACAGCGTGCGGGTGACGGGAGGCAGGCCCGACACGCGGGCGGTGAACGCCCGTTCCAGGCGGTTCGTCAGCGGGAGCCACGCCAGCAGGGTGCCCTCGTCTCGCTGTCCCTGCGAGGCGAGCGGCAGCTCGACCAGGGCGAGGGGGTTGCCCGCCGATTCCTTCAGCAGCCGCCGGCGCACCGCCGGCGGCAGGCCCGGGGTGCGGGCGTCCAGCAGCGAGGCCGCGGCATCGTCGTCGAGCCGTTCGAGCCGCAGCTCCCGCAGTCCCGCCTCGTCGAAGGAACCGCGAAAGCCGTCCCGGATCGCGGCCAGCATCACCACCGGCTCCGCGTCCAGCCGTCGCGCGACGAACGCGAGGACATCGGCGCTGGAGCGATCGAGCCAGTGGGCGTCCTCGATGATGAGCAGGACGGGCGAGCGAGCGGCGGCCTCACCGAGAAGGTTCAGCACCGCCAGGGCGATCAGGAAGATATCCGGCACCGCCGCGTCCGTCAGGCCGAAGGCCGCCCCCAGCGCATCACGCTGAGGGGCGGGCAGCTCAGCCATCTCGGCGCGGATCGGGAGCAGCAGTTGGTGCAGGCCGGCGAAGGGCAGGTGCGTCTCCGACTCCACCCCGGTCGTCCTGAGGACGCGCAGACCGCGAGCGGCCGCCACCTCCGCGCTCTCCGACAGCAAGGCGGACTTGCCGATCCCGGCCTCGCCCCGCACCGTCATCGCCGCGCCGCCCTTGCGGACCTGCCTCAACAAATCTCCGATAAGTCGCCTTTCGGGCTCCCGTCCGTACAGCGGAGGCATCGGCCGATTCGCCGACCCGCGGCGGGCCCTCGGATCCGGCTCCGGGCAGGGCGCGCCCACGGTCGGACGCGGCCGGCCCGGAAGGGCATCGGGGAACAGCCCGGTAACCCCGCTGTCCGGGCCGGACGGGTGTGGATCCATCATGAACTCCTCTGGCCGTTCGTAGGCGGTCACGGGCAACGGGCCGTTCTTGGGATACTGCGCGGCCTGCCGGGCCGGATGGGGCGCCGGCCGCGATGCTCGCGTTCGATGCAACCTGGTCATCGAACGCGAGGTGTTCGCTCACCTCGGACAGGGCTTCGCCCTGACTAGAGCGCCTGCGCCCTCAGCCAGGACAGGGTCGCGTCCGCGACCTCGCGCCAGCCGCCGTCGATGACCAGGGAGTGCGCCCGGTCGGGGAAGTCCTTGATGTCGGTGACCGCGTGGGAATGGCGATACTGCTTGAGGGTGGCCCTGGTGACGGCCTCGGGCACGGTGTGGTCCTTACCGCCGGTGATCAGCAGCAGCGGGCCGCGCATCTCGTTGGCGGTGTCGACCTTGGCCGGCGAGTGCGGGTCGAAGTTGGCGGCGGCGGCCTCGAACAGCGGCTTGCCCGGCGCCGGGATCGCCCAGCGCTCGAACAGGGCGTCGGACTCCTCCGCGGAGATCGCGTTGCCGAAGGCGTAGCGGAACTGCTCGGCGGTCAGCGAGACCGCCCTGTGCCTGTTGCCTGGATTCTTGAACACCGGGAAGGCGGAGCGCAGCGCGGACAGCGGCAGCGGCAGCACGCCCTTGATCTGGGCGGCGTCGATCGCCACGGCGGCGGCGGCGAGATCCCGGCCGAGGAGCTTCTGGGCGATCATGCCGCCGAAGGAGTGCCCGATCAGGATGGGCTTGACCGCGAGACCTTCGATGATCTTCGTGTAGTGCTCGACGACGTCGTCGATGCCGTGGTCGGCGATGCTCTCGGGGTTGGCGCGGGATTCCTCGACGGTGTCGGAGTCGCCGGGCCAGCCGGGGGCGAGGGGCTCGTAGCCGGCCTCCCGGAAGAGCTCGGCCCAGGGGTTCCAGGAGGTGGCGTGCAGCCACAGTCCATGGATGAAGATGACAGGGGTGGGGGTCGTCATGGTCGCCTCTCGGGTGGGACCCGGAGCGCCGTCTGCGGCGCTTCCGGTCATGGTCCAGGGCACCACGACCGGGTGTCCGTTCGCCCCGGGGAAAGCCCCCAGTCCTTGAACCGTCCTGACGCCTGGGGTGCCCGGAGAAGGATCAGGCGTCTCCCGGGGCGGGTTCGTCGTGCAGCGTCCGGGCGAGTTGGCGCCGGGAGGTGATGCCGAGCTTCCGGAAGACCTTGTTGAGGTGATACTCGACGGTCGAGGCGGTGATGAAGAGCCTGGTGGCGATCTCCGCGTTCGTCGCGCCTCCGGCGGCGAGGCCGGCGACCTGGGTCTCCTGGGGCGTCAGGTGGTGGTCGGTCTGCTCCGTCCGTTTACGGGCGCGTTCGCCGGTCGCGAGAAGCTCGACGCGCGCCCGCTCCGCGAAGGCGGAGGCGCCCATGGCGGCGAACATGTCGTACGCGATCCTCAGCCGGTCGCGGGCGTCGGAGCGGCGCCCCCTCCGGCGCAGCCACTCGCCGTAGAGCAGGTGGGCCCGGGCGAGCTCGGTGGCGACCAGCGTACGGCCGAGGTGCTCGACGGACTCGCCGTAGAGGACCTCGGCGTGGTCGTCGTCGGCCATCAACGCGCGGGACCTGGCGAGCATGCCCAAGGCCCACGACGTGCCGCTGGCCGTCGCCCGCTCGGACAGACGCGCGAGGGCGGCGGACGCGGCGGCCCGATCCCCCGCGCGCACGCCCGCCTCGACGACGTCGGGCAGGATCAGGCTGCCCACCCCGGGCTCGTCGTCGTCGTAGACGCGAAGGGCGCAGGCCAGCGCCTCGTGGTAGCGGCCGAGGCTGAGTTCGAGCACGGTGAGCGAGAGGAGCACGTGGTTGGCCGTCGACGCGCTCCCTCGCTGCTCGGCCCATCCGCCGATCACGGTGTCCACCACCGCGCGCGTCTCCGCCTCGCGCCCCTGCCATGCCAGCAACTCCACCTGGTAGATCGGCTTGTCGGCCGACAAGCCGACCGCGACGGCGATTTCGGTCGCCTCGGCGTGGTGCGCCTCCGCGTTTCCGAACCGCCCGGCCCACAGCTCGCAGCTCGCCAGGTTCAGAAGAGTGAGCCGAAGCGCGTGCAGCGCACCCTGGTCCCGGTCGAAGGTGTCAAGGCGCTCGACCACCGCCAGGAGCCCCCGGTCGTCCCAGAGGTCGGCCGTCGCCATCCACCCCAGGACGGCCAGGGGCATACCCGCCTCGACGAGATCGGAGTCGGTGCGCAAAGCCGCGATCGCCGCGCGCAGCAGCGGCACCGCCGGCAGGTAGCCGACGGCGATGCGCGTCGCGAACGCGTCCAGCAGCAGGTCGGGGATGGTCGCGCGTGCGCGGGGAGCCAGGGGCGTGCCGAGCGCGGTGCGCGCCACCTCGGCGAGCGTCGTGCCGGTGGTGTACCGGCGGGCCACCATCGCGGCTTCGAGCGCCTGGAACAGCATTCCCCTGACCGTTCGCCCGTCGAGGGGGCCGATCGTCGAGGCCGCCTCCAGCAGGATCGACGGCACCGCCGTCACCCGGGCGAAGAACATCTCGATCGCCGCCCGCAACTGTTGCGCCCCGGCACGCATCTCGGGGGCGTTGAGCCCGGGCACGGCCCGCTCCAGCAAGGACTGCGCGACGAGGGGGTCGCCGGCGACGAGATGCGCCCGGGCGGAGGCGAACAGCCGGTCGGCACGACGCTCCGGGTCGGGGGTCAGCTCCGCCGCCCGGAGAAGGAAGGCCCCCTGCGCCGAGTAGCCGCCGTGGCTCCGGGCCCGCTCGGACGCGCGTTCGAGTTCCATCGCGACGTCCTCGTCGATGCCGACGGTCGCCGAGGCGAGGTGCCACGCCCGGCGGTCCGGATCACGGTCGCGATCGATCACGGCGGCGAGTGTCTTGTGTACGAGCCGCCGGTCCGCCGGCCGTGCCCCCGCGTAGACCGCCGAACGGATGAGGGGATGGCGGAAGACGAGGTCGGGCCGGAGCGAGAGGATGCCCTCCGACACCGCGATGTCCGCCGCCTCGGGCGACAGACCGAGCAGCGCGGTGGCCCGCCACAGCACAGCGGGGTCGTCCGGTGGCGCGACCGAGGCGACAAGCAGCAACGACTGCGTTTCCGCGGGCATGGCGCGGACCTGACGCAGGAAGTGCGCCTCCATGCGCCGGCCCACCGGCAGCGGCCCGGGAAGCAGGGGCTGATCGCCGGACAGCTCGTCCGCCAGCTCGACCAGCGCGAGGGGGTTGCCGCGGGCCTCGGCGACGATCCGCTCGGCCACCTGGGGGCCGAGCCGTCCGGCAACGGCGGTCAGCAACCGGCGGGCGTCCGGCTCGGCCAGACCGGCGACGTGGAAGGTGGGCAGCCCGCCGAGCGCCGAGGTACCGGTCGGCTCGTCCCTGACGGTGAGCAGCAGGCCGACGCCGTCCGCGTGCAGTCGTCGCCCGACGAAGGCGAGTACCTCCAGCGACTCCCTGTCCAGCCACTGCGCGTCGTCGACCAGGCACATCAGCGGCCGCACGCTCGCGACGTCCGCGAGCAGGGTAAGGGTGGCCAGACCGATGAGGAAGCGGTCGGCGGGCGGGCCCGGGACGAGGCCGAACGCGGAACCCAGGGCGTCGCGCTGCGGGCCGGGCAACCGGTCCGCCCGGTCGAGGAAGGGCAGCAGCAGGCGGTGCAGAGCCGCGAAGGCGAGCCGCGTCTCCGGCTCCACCCCGGAGACCCGCGCGATCTGGAGTTCGGCGGCGGCGGCGTCGGCCGCGTACTCCAGGAGCCGTGTCTTTCCGATCCCGGCCTCGCCGACCAGTACCAGGGCTCCGCTCAGGCCCTCACCGACGGTCTCGACGAGCCGGTCAAGCGCCAGGCGCTCGTCTTCCCGCCCGAGCAGCGGTGCCGGTTCTGATGCGTCGGGACGCCCCGGCATGTATGCGGCCACAACAGGCTCCCACTGGTGGTAGCAGGTGAGAGGCCTTCAGCATCACGCTGATCGATCTCTGATGGAGGCCGTTGACAGGATAAGTGAAGTTTGCACCCTTATGTGGTGAATTGCAAAGCTGGGGCGGCTCCCCTGAGTCAGGCGGTGAGCGAGCGGCTCACCTGTGGGCGGGCGGGTCGCGAGGTGGGGCCGGACGGCGTCAGCCCGCTCGTTCGGCGGCGCTGCGCTCGACGCAGAACTCGTTGCCCTCGATGTCGGCGAGGGTCACCCAGCCGGTGCCGTCGGCGCGCCGGTGGTCGCCCACGAGGGTGGCGCCCAGGGCCAGGAGCCGCACGACCTCCTCGTCCCGGGTCCGGTCCTGCGGCTGCAGGTCCAGGTGCACCCGGTTCTTGACCGTCTTGGGATCCGCGACGGTGACGAACAGCAGCGTGGCACCCGGGGACTCGACCGTGGCCTCAGGGTCTCCGGGCTCGTCGTCGTCGTTGAGGGACGCGTCGAGCGCCTCGGCCCAGAACGCGCCGAGGCGGTACGCGTCGGCGCAGTCGATCGTCACATGCCGTACCAGAGAAGCCATGGCCGTCATTATGGCCTCTCGGAGAGCGCCAGAGGTCAGCGAGCCGCCTGGAAGGCGCGGCCCGTCAGGGTCGCCTCCCCGTCGCCGTGGAACAGCCCGCTGCTCGGCTCGGTGTCGGAGGCGGGCAGGCCGAACCACGCGTAGCGCTGCACGTACGGGAGCGAGGCCAGCATCTTGGTGGAGGCGGTGAGGAAGGCGGCCTGCTGCGCGTCGCTGGGATAGCGGACGCCGTTCGAGAAGTCGGTCAGCGCGTACTCGGTGAGCCAGATCGGCTTGCCGTAGCGCTTGTGGACGGCCTGCAGGTAGGACTTGAGCTGGCCGACCGCGTTCGTGGTGGTGAAGTCGGCGCCGTACCAGTGCAGCACGATGAAGTCGACGCGGTAGTTCCGTTCGGCCGCACCGGACATGAAGCGGCCCAGCCAGCCGTCGGGTTTGTCCGCGTCGAAGGCGACGGCGGGGGCGCCGAGCTTCTGGCCGGTCGCCATCAGCTTCGGCCACAGGGACAATGCCTTGTCCACGGTCATGTTGGCCTGCGCGGGCATGTCCGGCTCGTTGAAGCTGAGCAGGTACGGACCGGCGCTCTTCGCCTGGGCGAGGGTCTCGGCCTTGACGCTGTCGGCTCCCCACACCATGGGGACGAACTCAATCGAATCGGGCACGGTGATGCCGTCATGGTGCGAGGTCCACGTGTAGTACCAGCTCGCGCCGGACTTGGCGAGCGCCGAGCTGAGGCCGTTCATCTTCCACACGCTCACCCCCTTCTTCGCGGAGGTCGCCACGACGGGGGCCGCCTGGGACGGCCTGGGGGTGCCGGCGGTTTTCTGCCGGCCGGGTTTCACACTGAGGCTGGGGGCGGGGGCGGGAACGGGGCTGGAAACGGGGGAGGGGACGGCGGGCGGGGAGGGCCGGGGTACGACGCGCGCCAGCGGTGACCGTGACGGCGGCGCCGCCGAGACCGTCCGGGGCGTCGCGCGGGGTTCCGCCACCGAGACCGGGGGCGGGGCGATGAGATGCCCGGTCACCAGGACACCGGCGACGATGACCGCCACCCCGACGGCCGCCGATCCGGCGACGGCGCCGTGGGGCAGGGAGGACAGCAGGCCGCGCGGCGCCGGAGGAGGGACGGGCGTCCCCATGGAGGCGCCGCCCTGCCCGGGAAGGACGTGCGAGGCGAGGTGCCAGGTCGCGTCGGTGGCGGCGGGGACGGCCTGGAAGTGGTTCAGGACGAAGCCGATGGGCAGGGGCAGCAGGGGCAGCCCGCTGAGCAGCCGGTCGATGGGCAGCAGACCGGCGGTGCGCCGTTCGCAGACGTCGCAGTCGCGGACGTGCCGGGCGAAGCGCTTGCGCCACAGCGGGCTGGGCACGCCGTTCCAGTTTCCGGTGAGCGCGCGCAGCTCGGTGCACCCGGAGTCGGCGTGCAGCGCCCGCACGACGGTGCGGGCGGTGTGGACCTGGTCCTTCATGCGCTGGACGCGTACGGCGGCGTGCCGGCCGGACAGGCCGAGGGAGCCCGCGAGGTCGGCACGGCCGAGTTCGCCGGTCTCCTCCAGCCACCACAGGGCGAGAAGCGCCTGGTCGTCGCCGTCCAGCCAGCGGGTGGCCTCGGCGACCTCGCGGCGCTGGTCGGTGAGCCCGAGCCGGAGGATGGTCACGGCGGCGAAGTCGGAGGCGGGGTCCGGCATCTCGGTGGCGGTGTCGAGGTCCGCCCTGCGGTTCTGCGTGGTCCTGCGGTCCTGCTCGTGGTCGCGCACCTGGCGGACGGCGATGGCCACCAGCCAGGAGCGGTACGACTCCGGGGCCCGCAGGCCGGGCAGGGATCGGACGACTTTGAGCAGCGTCTCCTGGACCACGTCGTCGACGTCGGTGTGCCCGTTCAGAGCCCGGCCGACGATGTTGTAGACGAGCGGGAGGGAGTCGGCCACCAGGGTGTCGAGCGCCCGTTGGTCCCCGTCGCGCGCGGCGACCACCAGCGCTGTGTCAGGTCCGCCCCTACCGGTCCCGTGCATCCAACTCCGCTTCCTGTCGGTCGTCCCTGGGTGTCCACGTGCCTCGGATCGGGACGATTCTCTCCATAACGGGCGTGATAATTCTCGCCAAAACGGAAGTCCGATGGATCTCTCCCCCGGGAGGGGACTCGGCGAGCCGCTGATGGCCAGCGAAGATCCGCGGTCATCTTCACCTGAATTTTCAGAATTTTTCTGAGTTGTCCCGAGTTTCTGTTATCTCCAGCCCGCCCATCGGTCTCCTGTAGCAGGAGCACATGCGTCCGGCGCCGGACGTGACGATAGGAGAGGCACGCGACGATGGCAACAAGGAGGCGGACGGCCGACCCCTCACGGGAGCCGTATGCCCTGGTCATGGCGGTGCCGCCGATCACGGCGGAGACGTTTCGCGCCTGCCTTCCCTCGTCCGTCCACGTGATGCCGTCGCGCCGTCGCCTTCCGCGCGGCCCTCGGCACCACCATCCGCTCCCGCCGGTGACGCATGTCCGCTGACAGACGGGCCGCGATACGGCCTGCCCGGGACACCGTCGATGTCCAACCCCCGAATCCCTCGTACGAAGGACCTCATCCATCATGAGTGAGACCGTTCCGCGTACCATCGCACCAGGTCGCAGAGGTGGCAGGCAGGTCCGCCGCGTCGCGCTCGCCGGTGTTCTCGCAGCCGTCCTGGGCGCCTCCGTGCTGAACGGGGCCCTCCCGGCCGCCGCGGCCGAGATCCCCCTCTCGCAGGGCCGTCCGGCCGTCGCCTCCTCGGCGGAGCGGGGCGACCTGTCGGCCTCGGCCGCGGTCGACGGCAAGAGCAACACCCGCTGGTCCAGCGCCTTCAAGGACCCGCAGTCACTCCAGGTCGACCTGGGCAGGCCCACCGCGATCAAGAAGATCGTGCTGAACTGGGAGCGCGCCTACGCCACCGCGTTCCAGATCCAGACGTCCGACGGCGGCGGCCAGTGGAAGACGATCCACACCACGACCGCGGGCAAGGGCGGCGTGCAGACCGTCAACGTGTCGGCCACCGGCCGTTACGTGCGGCTCTACGCCACCAAGCGCTCCGGCCAGTACGGCGTCTCGCTGTGGGAGTTCCAGGTCTTCGGCAACGGCTTGGCCAACCCCCAGCCGAGTGTGACCCCGACCAAGCCGACCCCGAGCTCCAGCCCGAGCAGCACGCCCACCAAGCCCGCGCCCAGCACGACCCCGACCAAGCCCGTGCCCAGCGACACGCCGACCACTCCGGCTCCCGGGACGTCCTCCTCCAAGAAGGGGGTGGGCGTGTGGCAGATGAACGGCGTCAGCTCGGCGCTCGCCAGCTCCGGAGCGAGCTGGTACTACACCTGGGCGACGAACCACAACGGCATCACCACCCCCAAGTCGGCTGAGTTCGTCCCGATGATCTGGGGAGCGGCCAGCGTCACCGACGCGAACCTCGCCCAGGCGAAGAGCGCCGGCCCGTACCTGCTCGGCTTCAACGAGCCGGACATGGCCGAGCAGTCCAACATGACCGTGGACAAGGCGCTGTCCCTGTGGCCGAAGCTGATGGCGACCGGCCAGAAGCTCGGCGCTCCCGCCGTCGCCTACGGCGGGGACAGAGCCGGCGGCTGGCTGGACCGGTTCATGTCCGGTGCGGCCGAGCGGAACTACCGCGTCGACTTCATCCCCCTGCACTGGTACGGCGGCGACTTCACCACCACGAACGCGGTCGGCCAGCTCAAGTCCTACCTGCAGGCCGTGTACGACCGTTACCACAAGCCGATCTGGCTCACCGAGTACGCGCTGATCGACTTCTCGAAGGGCGTCCGCTTCCCCACCGACGCGCAGCAGGCCGCCTTCGTCACCGCCTCCACCAAGATGCTGGCCTCCCTGCCCTACGTGCAGCGCTACGCGTGGTTCGGCCTGCCCTCCTCCGACACCGAGCCGAACAGCGGGCTGTTCCGCAGCAACGGGGTCGCGACCCCGGCGGGCCGTGCCTTCCAGGCGGCCGGCTGACCGTCGGAGATCACGTGCGGCGCCGGCGGAAAGCCCTGAGGCGACACCCCCTGAGAGCGCCGGCGGCACTCGCTGAGGTGACACCACCCTGAGAGCGCCGCCGGCAGCCGCCGAGGTGACACCCCCGAGACACCGGGGGCCGCTCCCGGCGGCGCCGCACCACCGTTTCACCCAAGGCGAGGCCCGGCACTCACGGGCCTCGTCTTCACCCTCCGGAACGACCCCGGCGAGAGGAGAGACATGAGGGCGGCCACCATCGGCGTACCCCTGCTCGTGGTGCTCACCGGGTTGCTGGTCGCGCGATGCGTCGCCGCCGGGCCCGCGGAGCATTCGGCGGGAAGTCACCTGTCCTCGCCGGGAGGGCGGGTCACCGTCTCCGCGCCGGCGGGCACCGCACCGGCCGGCACCGCACCGAGCTCCTTCAACGCCACCGACATCGCGTGGCTGCAGTTGATGATCCCGATGACCGAACAGGCTCAGCGCCTCCTGGAACTGGCGCCGGCGAAAACCTCGGATCCGCAGCTCACGCGATTCGCCGCGGATCTCGTCGCCGACCGCCGTACGACACTCCAGCGGCTGCGCGACCTGCTGCGGCGATCCGGCATTCCGGAGAGCAACGAACACGAGGGGCACGACATACCCGGCATGGTGATTCCCTCCGACTTCGCACTCCTGAACCAGGCCGAGGGCGCCGCGTTCGACCGGCTCTTCAGGAAGGACGCGCGGGAATACCTCACGCAGTCCGTCCTGGTGGCGCAAGGCGAACAGAGATCGGGCACCGACCAGGAGACCAAGGCCTTCGCCGCGACGATGGAGAAGGCCCACGCCGCCCAGCTCGCCCAGCTGGGATCGTGAGCGGCGCCGCGCCCTCTTCCGGCACGCGTCCGCGCACGCGCGCCCGCACCCGTACGCGCACCCGCACCCCTACGCGAACCCGTCCGAGGCGCGGAGCCCCCGAGCGCCCGTCCGTCCGGCGGGCGAACCCGGACCTGGTCCTCGTCCTGCTCTACGCCGGAGCCGCCGTGGCGACCGCGACGTGCTGGGCCGACGTGACCTCCGTCTCCGGGCTCGCCGGGTGGCTGGCCTGGGTGGGCAGGCTCACCGGGCTGCTCGCGGGCTACGCCTGTGCCGTCCTGCTCGGGCTGGTGTCCCGGATCCCGGCGCTGGACCGCGGGGTCGGAACCGACCGGCTGGCCCGCTGGCACGCGACGGTCGGCCGCTTCACCATCGTCCTGTCGGTGACGCACATGCTGTTCGCCACGGCGGCCCACGTCGCGCGCTCCGGCACCGGCGCGCTGGAGGCGACGGTGGGGCTGATCCTGGACGGGCCCGCGATCCTGGAGGCGACCGTCGGCCTCCTGCTGCTGGTCGGCGTCGCGATCGTCTCGGTGCGCCAGGTACGGCGCCGGATGCGCTACGAGACCTGGCACTACCTGCACTTCGTCACCTACGGCGCGGTCTTCCTCGCGTTCGCCCACCAGCTCACCGGGCCTGACTTCGTCGACAGTCTCGTCATGAGCGCGCTCTGGCAGGCGCTGTACGTGTCCGTTCCCGCCCTGCTGATCTGGTACCGCTTCCTCACCCCTCTTCGCCGCGCCCTGCGCCATCGGCTGCGGGTCGCCGAGATCCGCCGGGAGTCGCCCGCCGTGGTGTCGGTCTACCTGACCGGTGACCACCTCGACGAGCTGGGCGCCGAACCCGGCCAGTTCTTCCGCTGGCGGTTCCTGGCCCCCGGCATGTGGTGGACGGCCAATCCCTACTCGCTGTCGGCTCCCGCCACCTCGCGTTTTCTGCGGATCACCGTCAAGGGGGTCGGCGATCACAGCCGGGCGCTGGCCCGGCTGCGGCCCGGCACCCGCGTATGGGCCGAGGGTCCCTACGGAGCCCTCACCGCCGCGCGCAGCCGCAGGCCCCAGGCGCTGCTGGTCGGCGGCGGCGTGGGCATCACCCCGCTGCGCGCTCTCTTCGAGACGCTTCCCGGTCAGGTGACCCTGGTCTACATGGCACGCCGCGACGAGGAGCTGATCCTGCGCGGCGAGCTGGACGACATCGCCGTCATGCGGAACGCCAAGATCCATTACACCGTCGACGAGCTGTCCGGATCGTCAGGCGGGCGGAGCGTGCCCCTGACCGGACGCGCCCTGCGGACGCTGATTCCCGGGCTGGCCGTACACGACGTCTACCTGTGCGGCCCCACCGGCATGACGACCGCGGCCCGTCACGCCCTGCGCCGCGCGGGCGTCCCCAACCGCCGCATCCACGTGGAGTCCTTCGACTTCTGAGACGCCTCACGCGGCTGCGGGGTCATGCGGTCGCATCGGCAGGCCAGGGCCCCGGCACATCGAGAATTCGTCCGGGTTTGATTTCTTTGGCATAGCCGGGCGTGAGGCGCGGGCCAGGAACGGCGGTACGGGCTGGGTAATGGCTGGCTCAGTTCGCGCATGAGGAAGGGCACGGTCCCTGAAGATCAGCGGTGTCTTACGCCGTGCGATCCTCGGAGGAAACCGTGCCCGTCGCCCCATCATCACTGATCCATACGCCCGGAGAGGGCGAGATTGCCAAGGACACGCGATCGCGGGTCAGGCATCGGCCTGGACTTCTGGCCAGATTCTCCTCGATCGAGGACAACCGGTGCGCGAGCAAGGTCCGGCACACTCTGGAGGCGATCTTGGGGGTGATGGCCTTCGGCTCGGCCACGGTCGGCGGTAACTCGATCACCGCGATCAGTCACTGGGCCCATGAGGCACCCCAGGACGTGCTCGCCGCCTTGGGCTGCTGGCGTGATCCGCTCACCGGCCGGTGTCTGCCGCCCAGCGAACGGACCCTGCGTCGGGTCCTGGCCGACGTCGACGGCAACGAGGTGGACCGGCACGCCGCCGCCTACCTGGCCGAATCGCCCGATGATCGGGAAGGACAACCTGCCGGCGACCCGCCCGGCTCACCAATGCCGCGCGAGCGCGAGGCCCGCCGTGCCGCCCGGCGGCAACGGCGACAGCTCATGCCCGAGGGGCTGTTGCCGTCAGCGGCGTTCGATGGCAAGGTACTGCGCGGTGCGCGGCTGCCCGGCGGGGGGCAGGTCCGCCTGCTATCGCTGTTCGACACCACCGGCGGCACCGTCGTGGCGCAGCGGCAGATCGGGGCCAAGAGCACCGAAGTGCCTGAACTGGCGCCGCTGCTGACCGGACTCGACCTGGCCGGGATGGTCTTGACCGGCGACGCACTGCACACCGTCCGCGAAAGCGCCCGGCATCTGACCGGCGACCACCGCGCCCACTACGTCTTGCTTCTCAAGGACAATCAGCCCGCCCTGCTGGCCGCGGCGATCAGGGCACTGAGCGGGACCGACACCGATTTCGCCACGCGTACTCACACGATGACCGATCGCGGCCATGGCCGGACCGAGACCCGCACGATCCGGACCGCGCCCGCTGTCGCTGTCGATGTCGGCTTCCCCGGCGCCGCCCAACTCTTTCGGATCCTGCGTTATCGCGGTGGCCTGGATGGGGTCCGTATCAGCAAGGAGGTCGTGTTCGGGCTCACCAGCCTGCCCGCCGACCTGGCCGGACCCGAGCACCTCAATCATTACGTCCGATCGCATTGGGGCGTAGAAAATCGCGAGCATTACGTCCGTGATGTCACCTTTGGCGAAGACGCCGGCCAGGTCCGCACCGGACAGCTCCCGCACGTCATGGCCGCGATCCGCAACCTGGTCATCGGCGCATTCCGGCAACAAGGCCACAGCAATATCGCACACGCCCGCCGCCACTACGGCTACGCCCCACACCGCCTCTTGACCCTGTTCTCCCTATGAACAACCAACCCTCAACGCATCAAATCCTCGATACGCCGGGGCCCTGCCAAAACGTCAAGGCCCGGGTGGCGCGCCAGGCGGTCGCCGATGAGCATGAGCTGGCCGCGGCTATGCACCGCAGCATGCGCCGGCTGCAAAAGCGTCCCGACATTGTCCGGGCCTTCTTCGCCGATCCGCATCTGGCCTACATCAGCCCATAACACGGATAGTCCCAAAACTTACGATCGGCTCAGTATGACGTTGGGTACCGTCATGCGCGGAGACATCGACGACGTTCGGGTGTATCAAAAGGCGTTGTCAGCCGACGAGGTCGGCGCGCTTCGCGGCAGCACGACCACGGTCGCCGCCTCACCGCGGGAGTCGGAGAGGGGTGGCGAAGGCGAGCGTGACGAGCCGTCCGAGTCCTCTCCCGGGAAAACCGTACGGTCCAGCCAGCAGAGTGCCGTGCCCGACCCACCGTTCAAGTACCAACATTTCACACTCGACACGTGTAAGGCGAAAGGACCGAAGCAATACAAGAAGGGCGTCTGGACCGCCGCTTCCGTCTACAGCGGCTGCACCGTCAGATGGTATGGAATGAGTATTTGGGTCCCGGACCCGGAGGACATCTTCGGAGGAAAGAAGAGAAAGACGAAGAAGAGGCCGGACGGTACCGTCGAAGAGCAGACGGACCTGATATGGCGGTCGACGGTGGTCGTCAACACCTACCTGGGCATGCCTGACGGAGAGTCGATCCGCGATCCAGGAAGCGATGGAGCGACAGGCCCACTGAAGCCCGAGGACATCTCGGTATGGGTCAGCCTGGACAACATCACTCCGGATCACATAGCCGCAGGCCAGCAGGAAATGTCGCTGGAGATGACCGCCGCATCAAGTGGGCCTAATTCGACCTGCGCTAAAACGGTCGACGGAGATTGGGCAGGGAGGGTCGACGAGTGGGGAACACGCACTCGGTACTACCGATTCAGATCCACGTCTTCCAGCGATGATGTGCGTCGGTGCAGCGTCTTCCCGTGGCTGGTGTTCATCAACGCCAATTTCATGGACACGAACGAGGCCGTTCCTTTGTGGGACAGGCCGAAGGAGGAGCAAAACGGCAGCTGGAACCCGCCCACTGTCCGCTGCGAGGACGAGGTGATGGGAGGGATGCTCAACAACGTTCCCGACGATAAGCAGATCAGATACACAGGTGCGTGCACTTTCCCGGAAGTCAGCCGTATCTACAGGATAAAGACGGACGACCCCGATAGAGGTGCCGTCGCCCAGCACCTTTGGAAGGCGTTCAACCAGCCGGATTCCACCGTTCCCTCGAAGGCTCCCATACCGAAGATCATTCCAGGAAACTGGAATGGGACAACGGCTGGCACCAAGGCTGCATTGACGCGCGTCAACGAAGGTCTGCTGCGCCCGGGGGACCCCAAGGGAAGAACATGGGGTGCGGTTCAGCTGAGTGCGAGGAAGAAAGCGTGCAGGCCGCTGAAGACCGCCGGTCATTGCGACGAGTACCCATTCAATACCGCCAAACAGGGGCCTGGGTGGGGAGACGGCAACTTCTCGGTCAAAAAAATAGTTGGCATAGAAAACACCAATGACGGGCGGAAGCTGCAAATCTTCTACTCCCGTTACCGCGTTCTTGTCCCCGACGGCACAACCCGTCTCGATGGGGACAAGTACTGGGTCAGCGTCACCGGGCCACCGCCCCAAAATCCATAGATAATAAGCTCGCCATAACATGAGGGTGTCGCCGTCCTGTCGAACCGACAGGACGGCGACACCCTCGGCGAACGAGGAGATATGACCACACCTTACAGTCTCTACGATCTTGTTTCTGCTCACGAAGGAGGCCATGGCTCCCTTGCCGATTTTTATGTGACGTGGTGTGAAGGTGTCAGTGTTGAGAACGTCGCTCGTGTCATGGGCGCCGATATCGATACGGTGACGCCATGCAAAATCGTAGGCTGGGGATCCGGATCGGACGGAAGCGGACGCGAGGACAGCAACATTCTCGTGGGGGCGGCCGAAACATGGACGTTCCTGCTGGGAGATTATCGCTGCGTTGGCATCGACTCGGTGGTCGGCCTGTCGAAAAACAACGGGCGGGCCCTGAGTATCGAATGGAGTGTCCATGGAGAAACCGTCCTCAGGTATGCGGCAAACGGCGAGATCACTACTGTTCTCGACATCACCTACACCGAAGACCGGTACGGAGGCGACCCCAACGCCCTGGATTCACATATGGAAGGTCTGCGCTTCGACATCATTGATGACGACGTCGAGGACGGGGTCACCGACTTGCGAGAGAGCTTCACCTCGGCGTTGATTCTCGTAGAGCGGATCACTGGACAGAAAATCAACAAAGAATGGCTGGACGCTGTTTATGCCTGTTACGTTCTCCCAGCGACCGTGAATGAGTAAGAAGATCCTGGTCTCTCGGCACCTTTACGGGTTCTTCGATCTTGAGGGGGAGCCAAGGCTGATGCGTTCTCGGTTGGTGAGATGGTCACGCCCCTGGGCCGGGTGGACAGGTGAGGACACCCCGATGGAGAGATGACAAACGCGACCCCTGATGATCGACGGTTGTCGAAGCCAGCCGATCAAGAACAGGGGTCGCGTTCGCGTGCCATCATCCCCTGTCGATGTGCTCACCCACCACCGGGAGCACGCCACCTTCACCGACCTCATCACCAGTCCCGACGACCTGCCCGCGCTGGCCGAGGTCCTGGATGCGCTGCCTGATCCGCGCAGCCGCCGGGGATGCCGCTATCGCCTGGGCTCGCTACTGGTGTTATCCCTGATCGCGGTCTTGGGTGGGGCCACCTCTCTGGCAGCGATCACCCGATGCATCGGCGGATACGACCCCGCCCTCCTAGCCAGGGCCGGGCCGATCGGCACCGTCCGCCTGGCCGCCACTACCCTCGGACGCCACTACCCTCGGACGCCTGTTGTCCCGCCTGGACGGCGACGCCTTCGACGCCGCGACCTGCGGCTATCTGGCCGCTCTCGCCGCCTGCTCCCCGCTCCACGCCGATGACAACCAACGCGCGCGCCAGGCGCCACTGGTCGGCCTGGCAGTGGACGGCAAGATACTGCGCGGCAGCCGAACCGGCACCGCCAGCGCTCTCTGCTTGCTGGCCGCCACCCGCCACGACACCCAGACCGTCGCCGCGCAGCGGCAGATCGCGGCCAAGAGCAATGAAATCCCCGCGTTCGCGCCGCTGCTGGCCCGCCTGATCGGCTGGACCAACATCGCCGCCGCCACCGATCACTACCGCAGCCATCCCGCCGACGGTCTTCAGCTACTCGGTCTCACAGCATGAGAACGCTCCGACCCTGCTCGGCGGAGACGGTCAGCGGTACGCCTCCAGCCGGTCGGCCAGTGCTCCAGGGCGGCTGAGGGCGACGGCGTGGCCCCCGTCGATCTCGTCGGGGACGATTCCCAGGCGTTCCCGTACGACGCGGCGCATGAACCCGGCCGGGAAGAAGCGGTCGTCGCGGCAGAGCAGGAACCTCGTCGGCACGGACGGCCAGGCGCCGAGCGGCCACGGCTCGGCGAACGGGGTGGCGGACTGATCGCGGCTCCTCCTCATCGCCTCCGCCGCCAGCTCGGGCGGGACATCGTGGAGGAACAGGGCGATGTCGTCGTCCGGTGCCCGGCCGTCGCGCTCGTCCTGCTCGCGCCTCGCCCGCTCCCAGCCGGTGTTGGCCCACCAGGCGCCGGGTGGCTCGCCCGGCGACGGGATCATGCCCGTCAGCAGCACCAGCAGCTCGACCGGTATTCGCTCGCACACCAGTGGTGCGGTGAACCCGCCGAAGGACTGCGCGACCACGACAAGCCCGGTACGGTCGCCGACGGCCTCGACCACCACGTCGGCGTACTCGGAGAGCCCGGCGGAGTCGTCGTCGCACGGCAGGTCGGGCGCGACCACGTCATGACCGCGCGCCCGCAGCTCGGCGGCCGTCAGATGCCAGTACCACGAGCCGGACGCGGCGCCGGGGATCAACACGTAGGTGGTCGGGGCGATCGCCATCAGGGGTGCTCCTCATCGTCGGCCGCGCCTGTCGAGGCCGTGCACCGTTGAGACGGCGCGACGCCAGAAAAGGGGTCGCCACCCGGACGTCGACCGGGCGCGGACCGGCCGCCGGTCAGGACAGCGTCGGCGGCAGTTCGAACGCGGGAAACAGCCGTGGCTCGAAGACCGTGATCTCAACGATGCTCCCGTCCTCGATCCGCAGCACGTTGAGCACCTGGGCCCGATAGGCGGAGTCTCCCGGCAGCCGGACGTACCCCGCCATCGCCGGCTGCCGGTTCGCCCGTACGGGCACGCTCCGCCACCGTCCTCGATGCAGCGGTGAGTCGGGGCCGAAGGCCTGTGCGGCGAAGGCCGCGACCGCCTCGCGACCGGAGAACCAGAACGGCAGCGGAGGCATCGTCATCCGTACGTCCTCGCTCAGCAGCTCCGCGAGGGCGGACGCGTCGGCTCGCTCGTGGGCGTCCATCAGGCGCCGCACCAGCTCCCGCTCCCGCGCGGTCGGAGCCGTCGACGGCGTCCACTCCAGCCGGCGTTCCGGAAGGTGTGTCCTCAGGGTCGAGCGCGCCCGTCGCAGGGCGCTCTTGACCGAGTCGACGCTCGTCTCCAGCAGGTCGGCGGTCTCCTTGGCCGGCCAGCCGAGCACGTCCCGCAGGACCAGCGCCGCTCGTTGCCCGGGAGGCAGGTGCTGGAGGGCGGCGAGGAACGCCAGCTCGATGGTCTCCCTGCCCACCACGGCGGCGTCCGGCTCGGCGTCGCCGGGCGCGACCGGCTCCAGCAGCCGGTCCGGGTACGGCTGCAGCCACCCGATCTCGGCCGGCGGCGACGCCCCGTGCGAATCACCTGCCTCACGCGGTTGGGGATGGCGTGGGCGCCGGTCGAGGAAGTCGAGGCACGCGTTCGTCGCGATCTTGTAGAGCCACGCCCGGAAGGTGGAGCGGCCCTGGAAGGTCTCGCGCCCGCGCCACGCCCGCAGGAACGTCTCCTGCACCAGGTCCTCCGACTCCTCGAACGAGCCGAGCATCCGGTAGCAGTGCACCCGCAGTTCTCGCCGGTGGCGTTCGGCGAGCTCGGTGAACGCCGGTTCGTCGCCCGCCCGGGCGGCGGCGACGAGCGCCTCGTCCCCGGTTCCCGCCTCGCCCAACGATCCGCCCCCCGGCTGCTTCTCCGACCCGTCCGCTCCGATAAGACGGCCGAGCGGTGAGAAAAGTGTCGCCCCGAACCCGGGCGGCGGTCCAGGGCGACAGGTCATGGGCGCGGGCCGTCACCGGATGCGGGCCGTCACCGGGCGCGGGCCGCTACCGGACGATCGAGAGGAGCGCGGTCGCGGCCTGGGTCAGGTCGAGGTCGCCTCGGGTCTCCGAACGCCGCCGGGCCTCCTGCGGGGTGATCCCCCGGGTGGCGAGACGCCAGAGAGTGTCCTGGTCCATCGTGACGTGCGCCGCGGGGTCCCTCTCTTCGTGACCGCCGATCAGGTGCCATCGGCCGGGCGTCCGCTCGGCGAGCCAGACACCGCCCGCGGGGCCGGTGACCTCGAATCGCACGATCGTGCCCTCGGGGCGGATCTCCGCGCGCAGGGTGTGGGGCAGCGCGCGCAGGAAGGTGTCGATCACGGGGCCGAGCAGCTCCGGATCGTCGGCCCCCGGGCGGGACACGGCGTCGCGGATCTGCCGCTGGTGAACCCAGAACTCGGTGTACTCGCGGGCGATGTCGAGCCAGGCCGGACTTTCGAGATCGGTGGAGGCCCAGGACACGTCGATGCCGGCGGGAGCGGTCAGGTTTCTCGTCGACCACATGGCGTCGAGCTGGGGCCCGAGGTGGGCCAGCAGATCGATCATCACCCGGGGGCTGCACTGGCGGATCACCCGGACGAACTCGTCGTTGACGCGGGTCAGGTAGGCGGGCAGCGTCTCGCCGTCGGCGAAGACGGCTCCGTCATGCCCGTCGCGGCTTCCCGAGAGCCGGCGCAGGTAGTCGTTGAGGACGTGCCCCACGATGTCGCGGACGTCCCAGCCCGGACAGACCGTCGGTCTCGCCCAGTCCTTCTCGTCCAGCGATCCGAGCAGGTCGAGCAGGGCGCGTCGCTCGCGGGGGAACAGGGGCCGGGTGTCGATCACAGGTCCGAAAGGCGTCATGCGGTGACATTAAATCGCTCTCGAACGGCGCGGCGCCATCGGGTTTCACGTGGAACACGCGGTCACGCCGATCATTTGGGGGAGTACCGGAGGACGACCTTCTCGAACTCCGCGGCGGGACCGTCGGCGAGGACGCGCACGACCTCGCCGCGCAGGTCCAGCAGGACGACTTTCATGGTCTTGCCCTCGGTCACGGTGGCGAGGAGGTGCCGGTCGCCCACCAAGCCGCCGAACCTCATTCCCTCACGGATCGGGACGGTCGCCTTGCGCGCCGCCGTGGAGGCGTCCCACAGGCACACGTCGCGGGTCCTGTCCGGGCAGAAGGTCGTGAAGACCGTTCCCAGCGGGGTGGATCGGGCGTCGTTCGCCGTCATCTCGCCCACCCCGGGAACCGTCCGCAGCACCGAGCCGTCCAGACGGTGGAAGCGGACCGATCCGTCGAGCCCGGCGTGCATGACCGAGTCCGGGTCCGGGCCCCAGGCGTACGGGGAGGGCGGGCCCTCGTCCGGCACCGGGGAGACGCGCGCCGTACGCGAGGCCACGTCCACGATCACGAAGCCCTTGCTGCGCTGTTCCTCCCGCAGGCCCTCGTAGACGGTCAGCAGGATCCTCGTCCCGTTCCTGTCCCAGTGGGGGTCGAAGGTGTTCAGCGGGGCGTCGACGGTTCTGATCTGGACCTCCGCCCCTCCCGCCGGGTCCACCACCCGGATCAGGTCGAACTCCCCGACGAGGAACTTGTTGTTCGGGTTGACGACGGCTCGCTCTCCTCCCGGGGCCGTGACGACGGTCATGATCCCTCCCACGAACCGGAACTCCGCGGAGCCGCTCCGTCGCAGGTAGGTGGGGCTGCCGTCGCTCTCGTCCCGCCGGTCCTCGTAGCTCGTCACCCACTCCGGGTCCGAGGGGTTCTCCCGCAGGGTGATCCTCGTGCCGGGGATCCGCAGATCGGTCGTCGAGGTGGCGGCCATCGGCCCGAGCGCCGCGAGCTCCGGGCCGCTCCCGGTCGAGGGGTCGCCCGTCGTCGAGGGACCGCCCGCCGTCGTGGGGACGCCCGTCGTCGAGGAGCCACCCGCCGTCGTGGGGACGCCCGTCGTCGCCACGCGCCCCGCGGGCACCGCGTCACGCTCGGCGCCCCTCGTCACGTAGATCGCAAGACCGGAGGCCAGCGCGAGCGCCAGCGCGGTGAGACCGGCGATCGTCAGGCGTCCCGGGTTCCGCCTCGCCGGAGGCGGGGTGACGGCCTGCTCGCGGCCCTCGTCCAGCAGCCGCTGCGGCGCCACCGGGTGGCCCAGCAGCCGCAGCAGCGCCGCCGTGGCCGTCGGCCGCGCCCGTGGATCCTTGGACAGGCACTCGCCGACCAGCTCGCGCAGCTCGTCGTCCAGCTCACCGAGCCGGGGCTCGGTGTTCATGATCCGGTGGATCACCACCGGCAACGCGCCGTTCCCGAAGGGCGGTTGCCCCGTCGCCGCGCACACCACCGTCGACGCCCACGCGAACAGGTCGGCCGCCGGCCCTGCCTCCTGCCGGTCGAACTGCTCGGGCGCCATGTACGGCGGGGTGCCGGCGAGGTCGTCGGAGACCGTCGCCACGGCGTCCAGCGCCCGGGAGATGCCGAAGTCGATCACCCGGGGGCCTTCGCGGGCGAGCAGCACGTTGGCGGGCTTGAAGTCGCGGTGCACGACGCCCGCCTGGTGGATGGCGGCCAGCGCGGTGAGGGTCCCGATCGCCAGCCTGCGCAGCTCGGCGCCGTGCAGCGGGCCGCGCTCGTCGATGGCCTTGGCGAGGCTGGGCCCGTCGACGTACTCGCTGACGATGTACGGCCTGCCGTCGATCTCACCGTGCTCCAGCACCTGCGCGGTGCAGAAGGCCTTCACCCGGCGGGCCAGCTCGATCTCCCGGTTGAATCCCGCCAGGGTCTGGTCCCCGGCACGGCCCTGGTCGAGCACCTTCAGCGCGACCCGCTTCCCGGGCGGGGACTCGGCCAGGTAGACCGTTCCCTGCCCGCCGCGGCCGAGCATGCCGAGGATCCTGTACGGCCCGATCCGAGCGGGATCGCCCGGAGCCGGCGGGGTGACTCCGATCATCGAGCCGCCGCGGTGAAGCTCAGGAAGGCGGTGGTGCCTTTCTTGAGGTCGGCGAGCACCCGGACGGACGCGCCGAAGAAGTCGATCACCTCGATCCGGGCGCCCTTTCCCTTGGGCCTCTGAACGAGCAGGTGCTGGTTGTTGAACCAGCCCATGAACAGGTCTTTGTCACCGACGGGGATGGTGTGACGCCGGTTTCCGGTCGTCGTGTCCCACGCGCACAGGGCGTCTCTCTTGGGACATGTCGTGATGAAGAGCGCGCCCGAGGGCGAGAACCAGCCGGTGTTGAGCGGCGGCTGACCGACCCAGTGCATCGTCCGGAAGATCTGCCCGTCCGGGCCGTAGAAGTCGACCCCGTAGCGCGTGCCGTCGTAGAACCCCCGCGCGACGGAGCCGTCCGGCGCGAACGTGAAGGGCATCGTGTGGTCGCCGATGGATTCGGCGCGCACGTAGGTGGCCCTGCGCGCCGCCACGTCCACCACCACGAACCCCTCGATCTGCTCCTTGTCGGGCTGCGCCGCCGACAGCAGGACCTTGGAGCCGTCCTTGGACCACACGGGGGAGGTGCCCTGCAACGGCCGCTTGACGGTCGGCACGGTGAACGCCGTACCGGTCGCCAGTTCGTGGATCTTCAGATGGTCGACGTCCGAGTCGGTGAACTTCGCGAACGGGTTCAGGGCCACCCTGTCGCCCTGGGGCGACAGGATCGCCTGCAGGGTGCTGTCCACCTGCTTGAAGGCGTCCGTGCCCTTCTCCCTGGCGAACGAGCCGAAGGGCACCTTCGCGTTCAGGTAGGCGCCCAGCTTGACCGGGTCCCCGGGATTCTCGTGCAGGGTGATGTCCGTTTCGGCGAGATCGATGTCCGTGGTGGCCTTCTCCACCTTCTCCCAGGGGGCCTCGGTGACGTTCGGGCTGAGCTGGGGCTGCGGGGTGAAGGCCGGGGCGAGCGCGCCCTGAGCGGTGACCGGAGGGGAGACCGGTGTCGCCAGGGCGGCCGTGCCCTTCGGCACGGTGAGGTAGACCGCGCTCCCGGAGACCAGGGCGACGGCCATCGCGCCCGCGGCCAGCAGCAGCGGGCGGAGGCGCCGGGACGGGTGGGTGACCGGTCCGCCGGGCGAGAGATGGGCGACGGACGCCAGGTCGGAGGTCAGGAGCTCCCCGACCAGGCGGAGCAGGGCGTCGCTCGCGCTCGGACGCCGCGCGGGATCCTTGGCGAGGCAGACGGAGATCAGCCCGCGCAGGTCCTCGGGCAGCGCGTCGAGGTCGGGTTCGGCGTTGACGATCCGGTTGACCGTGCCCGACATCGACCCGGCGTCGAAGGGGGAGCGGCCGGAGGCGGCGAAGGCCATGGTCGCCCCCCAGGAGAACAGGTCTCCGGCGGGTTCGGGGGAGGCGCCCCTCAGTTTCTCGGGCGAGGTGTAGGCGGGGACGTCGACCCTGCGGGTCGCGGTGGACGCGGTCGCCTCCAGTGCCCGCGCCATGCCGAGGTCGATCACCCTCGGTCCGTCGGGGCCGAGCAGCACGCTACCGGGGCGCAGGTCGCCGTGGACCGTACCCGCCTGGTGGAGGGCGACCAGCGCGGTCATCGTCCCGACGGCCAGCCGGTGCAGCGCCGCCGCCTCCAGGACGCCCCCGGAGGCCACCGTCTCCTCCAGCGTCGGGCCGTCGATGTACTCGCTGACGATGTACGGCCTGTCGCCGTCCACCCCGCTGTCCAGGACCTGGGCGGTGCAGAAGGCGGGTATCTCCCGCAGTGGTTCCATCGCCTCCCGGAACCGGTCGAGATCCACGTCCGCGGGCAGCAGCCGCACGACCACCCGGTCTCCCGAGGGGGCGTCGGCGAGGTAGACGTCCTCGCCCAGCCGTCCTGTGACCTCGTATTCGTTCACCCGCTCAGGGTCGCCCGCCCGCACGGGATCGATGTCCGGCATAGAGAGGCTTCCTCTCAGAGGAGTCCATTCGAGATCACTAATTATGGTGATTCAGTCCTGCAAAGTGGAGAACCCAGCGGAAAAGATCCGTGTAAGAAGGTGGATTTCAGAGGGGCCGGTCGCGCTCCGGGCGCCGATCACGGAGCCCCGCGGAACGCGGTCACCAGGTGTTTCGCGGGGGCCGCTCGGGAGAACGTCCACGCGAATCGGCGGAACCGCGAGCGGCGTGTGCCTTTTGTGATCCACGATGTTTATCGTGCCTATGGTGAGCGAGGCGGGTGGCGAACTCATCGGCGGGCGATACCGGTTGGTCGAGCCGGTCGGGGGCGGCGGTATGGGCCGGGTCTGGCGGGGTCGCGACGAACTGCTGGATCGCGAGGTGGCGGTCAAGGAGATCGTGTTCCCGGCCGGTATGGACGCCGCCGAGCGGGAGGTGTCGGGCAGACGGGCGATGCGTGAGGCGCGCTCGGCGGCCCGGCTGAATCATCCGGGCATCGTCACGGTCTATGACGTGATCACTCGTGAGGGTGTCCCGATGATCGTGATGGAGTTCGTGCGGGGCCGGTCGTTGCAACAGGAGATCGCCGGCCGGGGGCGGCTGGCGCCGGGTGAGGTGGCGCGGATCGGCGCGTTGATGGTGGAGGCGCTGGGGGAGGCGCACGCGGCCGGGATCGTGCATCGTGATCTGAAGCCGGCCAATGTGCTGCTGGCCGGTGGCCGGGTGGTGATCACCGATTTCGGGATCGCCAGCCTGGCGGGGGACGCGGCGTTGACGGCGTCGGGGATGTTGCTGGGGACGCCGGCGTTCATGGCGCCGGAGCAGGCGCACGGGGTGCCGGTGAGCGCGGCGTGTGATCTGTGGTCGCTGGGGGCGACGTTGTACGCCGCGGTGGAGGGGCGTCCGCCGTACACGGGGACGAATGTGATGGCGGTCTTGTCGGCGTTGCTGAGTCAGGAGCCGGCGCCGCCGGTGCATGCGGGGCCCTTGGCCTCGGTGCTGGCAGGGTTGTTGCGCAAGGATCCCGCCGAGTGGCTCACCGGTGCTCAGACCGCCCAGGCCCTCGCGGCCCTCACCCACCTGTCGTATCCGGTGCCCCCGCCGCAGCCCCCGGGTGGCCCCGGGGCGTCCGGCCCGGCCGGGCGACCTGGGAACGGCGAGATCGAGGCGCCCGGCCGCGGCCACATGACCGCTCCCGTCGTCGCCGCGGCGACGCCGGCCCTCGTGGACCGGTCACCGACCCGGCGCCGGGTCCTGCTCCTGGCCGGGCTCGGCGCACTCACCGCCGTCGGGGTGCCGACCGCGATCGTCCTCACCCGCGACGCCGACTCCACCCGGGGCGCCGCCCGCACCCCCGGCCCCACACCGAGTGCCCCTCTCAGCCCCACGCCGCTCGCCACCGCCACTCCCGCGCCGCTCGCCACCATGACCCGTCACACCGCCGACGTCTGGTCGGTGGCCTTCAGCCCGGACGGCAGGCTCCTCGCCACCGGGAGCGACGACAACACGGTCCGGTTGTGGGACGTGGCCGGCCGCGAAAGCCTCGCCACCCTCACCGGTCACGACGACGCCGTCTACTCGGTGGCCTTCAGCCCCGACGGGACCCTCCTCGTCACCGGAGGCCGCGAGGCCGGCACGGTGCGGTTGTGGGACGTGGCCGCTCGCAAACGCGTCGCCACCCTCACCGGCGACGCCGGCTCGATCTTCTCGTTGGCCTTCAGCCCCGACGGGGCGACCCTCGCCACCGCCAACTCCGACGAAACGGTGGAGTTGTGGGACGTGGCCGGCCGCAAAAGTCTCGCCACCCTCACCGGCCACACCGAGAACGTCTTCTCGGTGGCCTTCAGTCCCGACGGCAAGACCCTCGCGACCAGTGGCGAGGACAAGACGGTGCGGTTGTGGGACGTGGCCGCACGCAAACGCGTCGCCACCCTCACCGGCCACACCGACAACGTCTACTCGGTGGCCTTCAGCCCCGACGGCAAGACCCTCGCCACCGGCAGCTGGGACGACACGGTGCGGTTGTGGGACGTGGCCGGCCGGAAGACCGTCGCCACCCTCACCGGCCACGACGACGCCGTCTACATGGTGGCCTTCAGCTCGGACGGCAAGCTCCTCGCCACCGGCAGCGGCGACAACACGGCGCGGTTATGGGACGTGGCCGGTCGCAAGACCGTCGCCGTCCTCACCGGCCACACGGAAGACGTCCTCTCGGTGGCCCTCAACCCGGACGGCGGGATCCTCGCCACCGGCGGCGAGGACAAGTCGGTGAGGTTCTGGCCGACCGGCTGAGCCGGCCGTTCGGGGACAAGATGAGCGCCGAGCGGGTCCGGGGTTAAAGCGGAACCAATGATATGACCGCGGAGAATCACCGAGTCCGGGCCGGTGCCGGGTCTGTCGTGACATCGGCGGTTAACGCTGCTTACCATCGCGATTCGGCACCAGATGCTGTCACCGTCCGGGTGAGGCGCACGAGGTGCCCGTGAGATGGCCGTGGAGGCATTCCACCGTGTCAGTCGAACTGAACCACACCATCGTCAGGGCCCGTGACAGGCAGGTCTCCGCCGAGTTCACGGCCTCCATCCTGGGTCTGGAGGTCGGAGCGCCCTTCGGCCCGTTCCTTCCCGTGGTGACCGCCAACGGCGTCACCCTGGACTTCGCGAACAGCGATCCGGACGAGATCGTCCCGCAGCACTACGCGTTCCTGGTGTCCGAGGAGGACTTCGACGCGATCTTCCAGCGGATCCAGGAGGCCCAGCTCACCTACTACGCCGATCCGGCCCGCAGCCGCCCAGGACAGATCAACCGGCGCGACGGCGGCCGCGGCGCCTACTTCGAGGATCCGGACGGCCACTTCCTGGAGATCCTCACCCGCCCCTACGGCAGCGGCGGACCGGAGTCGTCCGAGTAAGGCGGGCCGTCTCCGGCGAACGAGCGCCGTATCCCGAATCGAGCGCGGTACGGCGTGCCGGGCTGTCCGTCTTCATGATCCACCGATTATCGATGTTCCATTTCGCCCCAATCGCCCCTCCCGTTATGATCAAGAAACCCCCGTTCTCACAGAGGCCCGCAGCCGCCGTGAGGACGTAATGATCAGCGGAAGGAAACGCATGCGCTCTCGCGGCACACTCGCAATCCTGGCCGGCACGATGATGTTCTCCACCTGGCTCGTCGGCGGTGCGGCCCCGGCCGGCGCGGCCGGTCCATGTGGAAGCGGCTACAACCTCGTCGGCTCCTACCCCATCCCCGCGAGCGGTGCGAAGACCGGCACCATCAACGTCTACTACAACTCCGGCTCGGGAAAGAACTGCGCCATCGCCAAGGGCACCGGCTCCAACTACGGCAAGAAGAACTACAAGGTGGTGGGCATCTCCGTCTCCGGCGCCGGTAGGTGGACCGGCTACGACAGCGGCCTGTTCTCGTACTACGCGGGCCCGGTGTACGTCTCGGCCCGGAACAAGTGCATCGACGTCCTCGGAGGAGTCGGCTCTCCCCAGCGCGTGGTGCGCAAGGTTCACTGCGGCTGAGGAATCTCACAGGTGAGGCCGTTTCCGTCCGCGCGTGAAGGCGGGCGGGAACGGCCCGGCCACCGAGACGTTCTCCGGCCCGGTGGATCCCCGTGACTCTCGCCGCCTATGTTTCCCGGGGGAGCCCCAGCAGGTCGGCGGTGATCTGCCTGATGACGACGCGCTGGATCTTGCCGGTGGCCGTCTTGGGCAACTCGTCGAGCACCAGCACCTCGCGCGGGCGTTTGAAGGGGGCCAGTCCCGCGCGGCAGAACGCGATCAGCTCGCCGGTGTCCACCCGCCGTCCGGCGGCGGGGACGACGCAGGCGACGGGTTTCTCCAGGCCGTCCCCGTCGATGTAGGCGACCACCGCGCACTCGGCGACCGACTCGTGCTGGAGGAGCCGGGCCTCGACCTCCATCGGCGACACCCAGATGCCGCCCGCTTTGATCATGTCGTTGGAACGGCCGAGGCAGGTGTAGAAGCCGTCGCCGGAGCGGGTGTAGGTATCGCCGGTGCGCAGCCACTCACCCTGGAAGACCTGCCGGGTGGTCGCGGTGCGGCACCAGTAGCCGGTGGCGATGGAGTCGCCCCGGACGTACAGGTTGCCCGGCTCGTCGTCCTTGACCGGGGAGCCCTCCTCGTCCAGCAACCTGGCCTCGTAGCCCGGCACGACCGTGCCCGAGGTGCCCGGCCGTACCTCTCCCGGCCGGTTGGAGATGAAGATGTGCAGGGCCTCGGTGGAACCGAGACCGTCGATGACGTCCACGCCGTGGCGGGCGGTGAACCTGCGGTGGATCTCCGCGGGGAGGGCCTCGCCCGCGGAGACGGCCAGCCGTACGGAGGCGAAGGACTCGGCGGGCACGTCGGCGGCGAGCAGCGCGGCGAAGAACGTCGGCCCGGCGAAGAACAGCGTCGGCCGGTCCTCGGCCAGCCGCGCCGCGACGCCGGCCGGGGTGGCGCGCGCCGGATCCAGGATCGTGGTCGCCCCCGCGGACAGGGGGAAGAACACCGAGTTGCCGATGCCGTAGGCGAAGAACAGCCGGGCCACGGAGAAACACCGGTCGTCGGCCGTGATGCCCAGGACCTGGCCGCCGTAGGTCTCGCAGACGCTCCGGATGCCACGGTGCCGGTGCATGGCCGCCTTCGGCGTTCCGGTCGTGCCCGAGGTGTACAGCCACAGCGCGGGCGAGTCCGCCCAGGTCCCGTACGGCTCCGCCGGACCGGCCAGGCGGCCCTCGGCCAGGACGTCGGCCCAGGCCCGCACGTCGGTGCCGTCCTCGGTCTCGGCCGACAGGGCTCGCAGGGCGGTGCCGTCCTCCGCCTTGGTCAGCAGGACGTCGGCCACGAGGAGGGCCTCCTCCGCCGGCGGCAGGACGCGCCCGCCGGTGCCGTCCTCCGTCCTGGACGGCAGGTCACCGGTGATGATGAGGGTTTCGGCCTCGGGAGCGAGGGCGATCGCCTCTTTGACGGCCGTCTCGAACTCCGGCGTCGCCACCACCACGCGGGCCCGGGCGTCGCGCAGGAGGGCGTCGAGTTCGGCGCCGTTGTACATGGTGGACACCGGCACGGCCACCGCGCCCATCCGCATGACGGCGAGGATGGTGACGAGGGTCTCCGGCCGGTCGGACATGACGAGGAAGACGCGCTCCTCGGGTCTGACCCCGGCGGCGCCCAGACCGGACGCGAACTCCGCGACCTGTGCGGCGAGCTCGGCGTAGGTGAGTGTTCCCGCGGGGCCCGTGACGGCGATCCGCTCGCCACGGCCGGCCTCGACCTGGCGATCCACGAGATAGACGCTGGCGTTGAACGACTCGGGTGCACCGGACATGGTCGTCCCCATCTGTCGACGGAACCTCGTAGGCAAATCTTCTACATAGAAATAATGTGCCGTCAATAACTTGTAGCATTGGTGTGCTGGAATATCGTCCGGTGGTTTTTCGAGAGGGGAGACCCGCCGTCCATGCCCGGCGCATCGCACGAACCGGCGGGGGCCAGACCGTCCTACTCCCGCCGTCACCAGGCCGGCTCCGGGAGCGCCCGGTCGCTGCTGCTCACCGTTCTGGGTGAGTACGTCCTGCCGCGCGCGGAGCCCGCCTGGACCTCGACGCTGCTGCACGTGCTGGGAGGGCTGGGCGTGGAGGAGAAGTCCACCCGGCAGTCGCTGGCCCGGATGGCCGCCGACGGGTGGATCGTCGCCGAGCGGTCCGGGCGGAGGGTCCGCTGGGCGCTGACCCCGCACGGCCGCGAGCTCCTGACCGAGGGGGCCGAGCGCATCTACTCCTTCGGCCGCGACCGCGACTCCTGGGACGGCCGCTGGCTCGTGCTGATCGCCACCGTGCCGGAGAGCCGGAGAGAGCTGCGCCACCAGCTGCGCACGCGGTTGACCTGGGCGGGGTTCGGCAGTCCCGTCCCCGGCATGTGGGTCAGCCCGCACGTGTCGCGCGAGGCCGAGGCCAAGCAGGTCGTCGAGCGGCTCGGCCTGGACGTGGCCGCGTTCTCCTTCAGCGGCCCCTACTCGGGAATCGGCTCCGAGCGCACCCTCGTGGAGCAGGCCTGGCATCTGGGCGACCTGGCCGCCGCCTACGAGGACTTCATCCAGGAGTTCGCCGGGCTCCGTCCCGAGCCCGGCGACCCGCTGCTGTTCGCCCAGATCCGCCTGGTGCACGACTGGCGGCGCTTCCCGTCGCTGGATCCGCAACTGCCGTCGGATCTGCTGCCGCCCGACTGGATCGGCATCCGCGCGGCCAACGTCTTCAACGACCTGCACCAGGCCTGGCACCACGACTCCCAGCGGCACTGGGACACGCTGTGCGCGGCCGAGGAGTGACCACCTGATCCGCGTACGGAGCTCGAACGCGTGGGACATCCCGGGCCGAGCACGGACCACGGCGAGTGCCTCGAACGCGGAGGACATCCCGTAGGGGCACGGAACCGCTCGGCGTCCCCACGGCGGGTGCCCTCAGAAGTGGACGTACTCGTAGTCGAGGGGCCGGTTGTCGATGCCGTTGCGCGGCGGCGCGACCCAGGCGGCGATCCTGCCCGGTTCGTAGACGGGACGCATCAGGGACAGGACATGTGCCTTGTCGCCGGGAGTGGGCAGCCAGCGGTCACGGCCGGCCTCCCACGCGGCCCGGTCGAGGAGCCGCCCGCCGGGGGCGACGTGGTGCCCGGAGAAGGCGCCGACCTGCCGGTTGAAGCCGACGTGCGGAAGGTACAGCGGCGTGTCGACGCCGTAGCCGGTCAGGATGCGGTTCCAGCGGGTGACGCCGGTGGCGCAGTCGCCGATGTACTCGCCGCGCAGGTCGGCGTTGAGCGCGGTCAGCGCCGGGAGCCGGAGGTCGGCGATGCGGCCGTTCTCGACGTGCTGGACGGTGGCGACGGCCTCGGTCAGCAGGTGGTCGTCCCTGCGGCGCTCCTCCTGCCAGCGGCCCTTGAGCCCGGCGGTGAAGTAGTTGGCCACGTTGGTGGAGGTCTCGCCGCCGAACAGGTCGAGGCTGACGCTGTAGTGGAAGTTGATGTACTTCTGGATCACGTCGAGCGGGATGCCGCCGAACCGGCCGATGTCGTCGGTGTCGTGCTCGCGCATCAGCTGGGCGGTGCGCTCGACCACCCGGTCCACGCCGGTGGTGCCCACGAACATGTGGTGGGCCTCCTCCTTCAGCATGAACTCGCACGTCCTGCTCAGCGGGTCGAAGGCCGACTCCTTGAGCGTGCCGAGCTGATACTTGCCGTCGCGGTCGGTGAAGTACGTGAACATGTAGAACGACAGCCAGTCGGGGGTCTCCTCGTTGAACGCGCCCAGGATGCGCGGGGAGTCCTCGCTGCCGGAGTTGCGCAGCAGCATCGCGTCGGCCTCGTCACGGCCGTCGCGGCCGAAGTAGGCGTGCAGCAGGTAGACCATCGCCCATAGGTGACGCCCCTCCTCCACGTTGACCTGGAACAGGTTGCGCAGGTCGTACAGCGAGGGGGCGCTCAGCCCGAGCCGGCGCTGCTGTTCCACCGAGGCGGGTTCGGTGTCGCCCTGCACCACGATGAGCCGTTGCAGCTCGGCCCGGTACTCTCCCGGCACCTGCTGCCAGACCGGCCGGCCCCTGTGCTGGCCGAAGGCGATGCGCCGGTCGGGGTCGCGCTCGGCCAGGAAGATCCCCCAGCGGTACTCGGGCAGCGCGACGTGGCCGAAGTGGGCCCAGCCCTCCCGGCCCACGTCGACGGCCGTGCGCAGGTAGACGTCCTGGGTGGGCAGGGCGGGGCCCATCTCGCCCCACCACTGCAGGAACCTGGGCTGCCAGGACTCCAGCGCCCGCCGCAACCGCCGGTCGCCGGACAGGTCAACGTTGTTGGGGATGCGCTCGGTGTAGTCGATGGACATCTCAGACTCGTCTCCTGTCGAAGGCCGCCCGCCTGCCGGTGCCGTAGAGCCGCAGGGCGCCCTCCGGTCCAGCGGCGTTCGGACGGTTGAAGACCCAGTTCTGCCAGGCGGTCAGCCGGGCGAAGATCTTGGTTTCCAGGGTCTCGGGGCCGGCGAACCGGAGATTGGCCTCCATGGCGGTCAGGGCGTCCGGGCTGAGCGAGGCGCGTTCCTCCAGCGCGATGCGGACCTCGTCCTCCCAGTCGATGTCGTCGGGGGCGAAGGTCACCAGGCCCAGCTCCAGCGCCTCGGCGGCGTCGATCCGCCTGCCGGTCTCGGGGTGGAGCGTGGCGACGTGGCCGGGGTCACCGTGGAAGCGGGAGGCCAGGCGGGACAGTCCGTTGCCCATCGGGAAGGAGCCGAAGTTGCTCGCGGTGAGCACGATCCGCGCGGGCTCACGCTCCCCGTCGCCCGCCGGGAGCGAGGTTCGGACGGATCCGCGTCCCCCGTCGCCCGCGGTGGGCGAGGGCCCGTCCTCCTCCGGCAGGCCGTCCAGCATGTACTGGCGGTCGCAGGCCAGGGCCAGTTCCAGCAGCGGTCCCGCGAAGCAGCTGCCCGGTTCGATCAGCGCGACCAGGCTGCGGCTCGTCACGTCCAGGCGCTTGAGGGTGCGCTTGAAGTAGTGGCGGATCTCGTTGACGAGCCAGTCGGTACGGCCGTGCTCGGTGAGCACCCGGTCGAAGGCGAGCACCCGGTCGATGTCCCCCGCCGTCCGTAGGACCCAGGTGCCCAGCTCCGGCTCGTTGGTGCGCAGCCGCAGGATCAGGTCGTCCAGCTCCCGGGTCATCGCCAGCGGCCAGAAGCCGGCGCCGAGCTCGTGGATCCGCTCCGGGCTCTCGGGGATGTCGTGACGCGGGCCGTACACCGTGATCTCCACCAGCCCGTTCGCGAGGTCCAGCTCGGCGCCGACGGTGGAGTAGGTGATCGTGTCGCCGGTCTGCGTCCGCCGGAGCGGGGTGAGGGCGATCCCCTCGGCGTCCGCCGGGCGGGTGGAGCGGGCCGCGGCCTCGGCGGCGCGCCGCCGTACGGTCTCCGCGAATCCGCTGCGCGGCACCGTCTCGTCCACGAGCCGCCACTCGACCGCGGTCCTGCCGCGGACGCCCTCGCTCCTGGTGGCGAACACGTCGGCCAGGTCCTTGCGCACTCCGCGCTTGTCCACCATCCGGGTGAGCCCGCCGGTGCCCGGCAGTACGGCCAGCAGCGGCACCTCGGGCAGCGAGACGGCCGACGAGCCGTCGTCGACGAGGATGATCCGGTCGCAGGCCAGCGCCAGCTCATACCCCCCGCCGGCCGCGGTGCCGTTGACCGCGGCGAGGTAGGTCTGCCCCGAGTGGGCGGTGGCGTCCTCGATGCCGTTGCGGGTCTCGTTGGTGAACTTGCAGAAGTTCACCTTCCAGGAGTGCTCCGACCCGGCCAGCATCCGGATGTTGGCCCCCGCGCAGAACACCTTCTCCAGGCCGCCCGTGATCACCACGGCCCTGACCTCCGGGTGCTCGAACCGCAACCGCTGCACCGCGTCGTACAGCTCGATGTCCACGCCCAGGTCGTAGGAGTTGAGCTTGAGCTCGTACCCCGGCACCAGGCCGCCCTCCTCGTCGACCCGCAGCACGATTTTGGCGATCTCACCGTCGAATTCGAGCGCGAGGTGCCGGTAGCGGCCGGGATCGACGTCGAAGGACACCTCGATCCGGGGCGTGGCCACGGCCTCCAGCGCGGTGCGGGTCTCTCCGGATACCTCGGTCTGGGACACGGTCACGACCTCCAGAGCGGCGCACGTCTCCCTATATCTTCAACATTTTTTCTCCGTTCCGTCAAGGGTGTGTAGTACTTAGTCGCGGGTAGACGCGCAGCGCGTTGCCACCGAGGACCAGGCCGAGGGTCTCGTCGTCCAGGCCGAGCGTGCCCAGGGCGCGAGCGTTGCGGGCGATCCCCGGCACCCCGGGCCAGTCGGTGGCGAAGACGAACTTGCGCGCCAGCCGGGCGAGATCGAACCTGGCGTAGTACTCCGGCAGCTTTCGCGGCGGCAGCCCCGACAGCTCGATCCAGACGTTCTCGTGCATCATCGCCAGGAAGGCCGCCTGGTCGTACCACCAGCCGCGCCCGCCGTGGGCACGTCCGGCCTCGACGTGCCGTGGGTCTACTTCGTCGACGCCTGCCTGCGGTGATGGGTGACCGTCGCGGTGGACCTGCCGGGGAACACCTCCACCAGATGCTCCTCGACGGGCCGGTCGGAGGTGTCCAGTTCGGCCCGCTCCTGGTTGCGGACGGAGACGCGGATCCGGTAGCGGCCCGGCCCCGCGACGGCCAGGTCCGGCAGAGGCTCGATCTCCTCCCACGACCACAGGTCCAGTCCACCGCCGGGGCTGCGCACGCCGGTCTCGACGACCTTGTCCCAGCCCCTGGTCACGATCGGCGGAGCCTTGGCGAAGGCCTTGACGGTGACGCAGACGAAAGTGTTCTCCACCTCCGTGAGGATGGTCGCGCTGTCGCCGTCGGCGCCTGCCACGCCGTTGTCGAAGGCGGCGTCCAGGCCGGCACCCACCCCGTCGCCGGCGTCGACGCCGACGTCGCTGATGCCGTAGCCGCCGCCTTCACCGACGAACAGGGCGGTGGTGGCCTGCCGGTGGGCTCGCGGCCTCGCACGCGGGTCGGAGCAGTAGGAGGTCTGCTCGACCTGGTAGTCCTTCTCCCGCTGTATCATTTCGGCCTCCGACAGCACCAGTTCGGGCCAGGTACGGCCCACGGCATCGGGACAGAGGAAGACCAGGGCGTTCATCAACGAGTAGCCCCAGTCGTAGGCGCCCGCCTGGTCCAGCAGCTCTCTGGCCGTGGGGTCGGTCGAGGGCAGGTGAGCGACCCCGCACAGTTCCCTGCCGCGAATCAGGAGTTCGCGATCGGGCAACTGAGCCAGTCGGGTGGCATAACCACCGCCGTCGCGGGCCAGGCAGAGGAAGGCGCGCTCGCGATCCCGCGGCGCGGTGTCGCCGTAGGCCCGGTGGACGATCGTCCAGTCGTGGCACTCCTCGGAGCCGATACCGCCGTCGGTGGCCTGGATGCCCTGATCCCGGTCCGCGCCGGCCGTCCCGATCAGCAGGGTGATCCCCGTCGACGCGACCAGTACGGCGATTCCCGTCACGACGGTCAGCGCTCTTGTCGCCGTGAGAGCCCGCGCCGAGCGAGGCCCGTCGCCTCTGACGGCGATCGCGATCAGCAGCGCCACGAACAGGTAATGCAGATTGAGACCGACGTTCCACGGCGTGAGGGGGCTCCACATCTGCCGGCAGTCTTCGCTGAACGGGAGGTCGGGAGCGATGAACGCCGTGTCGATCGCCACTCGAACGGTGCTGTAGGCGATGGCGAGCCGACCGGCCAGCCACCCGGCAGGCCGTCCCCGCGCCAGCAGCCACATCGCGAACGCGACAGGAACCATCAGGATGTTCAAGACCCAGAGCACCAAGACGATCGAGTTTCCCCCGATGACGTATTTCGCCTCGAAGCCCGGGCATCGCGGGAGTTCTCCGACGGTTAATTGGTTGAGGGTCAGCAGGTCACGGGGAAACCACAGGTTGAATGTCAGCGGCAGCAGGCAGAGCACGGTCGCGGCGGTCCACAACCAGAACCGATGTGTCCGCCACACTTTGACTCGCCTTCGCCTTTTTTCGCCGTAAGAACGACCCGCACCTTATCGCCGTAGACACAGAAGAAGATCATGTTCATGGAAATCCGGCTGATTCCTGCCGTTTTCGGGAGGTGGAGCCGTGGGCTCGCCGCGGACGCGGTGACCGTTCACCCCGAGCCGCTGGGGAAACGGCGACGGCTCACGTGGTCGGCGGGGCTCAGGAGTGGTCGGCGTCGCGTTCGGCGGCGTCCATGTTCCTGTCGGTCACCGTCACCATGCCGGCGACCACGGAGAGCGTCAGCAGCGCCATGACGACGAACACCGTACGGAGTCCGAAGAACTGGGCCAGCAGACCGCCGGCGGCGGCGCCCAGTGGCATGGTGCCCCAGGCGACGAGCCGGTAGGTGCTGTTGACGCGTCCGAGGAGCCGGTCGGGGATGACCCGTTGCCGCAGTGACACCGTGATGACGTTCCAGACGGCCATGGTGACGCCCCCGACGAAGAACGCGGCGCCGATCAGGATCGGATCGGTGGTCAGGGCCGGGGCGCCGACGAGGAGCGCGCTGCCGAGGACGGTCAGGACGAGTGCGCGGGCGCGCCCGAGCGCGTGCTCGATCCGCTCGGCGGCGATGGAGCCGAGCACGCTGCCCGCCGCGACGGTGGTGAGCAGCGCCCCGTAGGCGAGGTCGGACAGTCCCAGGGGGGACTCGGGCCCCACCGCGTAGAGCACGAGGATCGCCCACGTGGCGTTCGAGGCGAAATTGAAGACGCCCACCATGACGGCCAGGTTCCGCAGGAGCCGGTGACGCAGGAGGAAACGCAGCCCTTCGGCGATGTCGCCGCGGATGGTGGTGTGCCGGTCGCGCTCGATTTGGAACGGGCCGCGAACGAGCAGCAGCGCCGCCACGGCGACCACCCACAGCGCGGCGGGCGCGGCGAACGCCGTCGCCGCGCCCGCCGCCACGAGAAAGCCGCCCAGGGGCGGGCCCACGAACTGGTTCGCGGCCAGCTCGGCGGCGTGCAGGTGTCCGTTGGCACGCGACAGCAGGTCGCGCGACACGACCTGCGGCAGGATCGACTGCGCCGAGGTGTCGTAGACCGTCTCGGCGACGCCGACGCAGATCGCGATGATGTACAGCGCCCAGATCGAGCCGATGCCGACCACGACGGTCAGCGTGAGCGCGGCGAGCAGCACCGCCCGGACGGTGTTGGCGCAGAGCATCGCCCGGCGGCGGTCGAGCCGGTCGGCGAGCGCGCCGGCCTGCAGCGCGAAGAGCAGCCAAGGGAGCGTCAGCGCGAAGGTCAGTCCCGCGATCAGCGTGGGGGAGTCCGTGAAGCGGATGGCCACCAGCGGCAGTGCGATCTTGAAGATTCCGTCGGCCAGGTTGGACAGGCCGGACGACGTCCACAGCCGCCAGTAGGCGATTCCCAGAGGGGGTGGGCCGGCACGGGACACTCGCCGCTCGCCGGCCTGCGTTCGGTCATCGGTCGCCATCGATTGAGGATGGCAGATCGATTTATAAAATACAAATCGATGTGACAGATCTAAATCGATGATCTACTCTCTGACCATGGGGGATCAGGACGGCGAGCGGCGGTCTTCGGGCCGGCCGCGGCAACGACGCACGGCGACGGTCCGCGAGGCCAAGGCTCTGGCGCATCCGCTGCGCCTGCGCATCCTGCGGCTGTGCGCGCAGCAGGAGCTGACGAACAAGCAACTGGCCGACCGGCTCGGCAGCGAGCCGGGGACGATCTTCTATCACGTCCGCCAGCTGGTCGACGCGGGATTCCTGCGGCAGGCGCCGGTCCGGACCGGTGACAGCGGCGCGCTGGAGAAGCCCTACCGGTCCACGGGCCGATCCTGGTGGCTGGACGACCCGCTGTCCGGTGAGGGGCCCGAGGCGGCGTTCGCCCCGATCGAGGCGTTCCAGGACGAGCTGCGCGAGGCGGGGCCGGGATCGGTGAAGACGTCCGCGCGGTTCATGCTGCACCTGTCGCCCGAGGACGTCGTGGCGTTGGACCGCCGCATCCTCGCGATCATCGACGAGTATCTCGAGACCGAGGACCAGCGGCTCGACCAGCCCGTGCACGGCGGCATCGTCATCCTGCACCGGCTGGCCGAGTGAGGCCCGTCCGGCGAGTCGAGTGAGGCCCGTCCGGTGCGCTCGTCCCGCCGGCGAGACGAGCCGGGTCACCTGGGCGCCCGCCGAGTCGTGAATCCCGGGCGTGCCGCAGGCACGGACCGTCGCCATGGAGCGGGCCGGACACCGTCGGGTGGGCATTAGAGGTGGTGGCGCATCATTCTCGACTACCAAGAGTAGTCAATGATTTACCATTCGTAGTGGATGGCGAAGGGCTCGCCGACGCCGCCACCTCCCCCTTTCAGGAAGGACCTCCATGTCCAACCGCCGCCTCGCCGGGCTCGCGGCCTCCGCGCTGCTCGCCGGCGGGCTCCTCGCCGTGGTCGGTACGGCTCCGGCCGCCGCCGACGCCGACCTGATGTACCTGTGGAACGACGACGAGGAAACACCCCTCACCGTGATCGTCCGCGAGGGTTGTGTCACGGTCGATCCCCCTTACCGCACGCGCCGGGTGGACAACCCCACCGGCTACGCGGTCATGCTCTTCCAGGAAGGGGGCTGCGCCGGAGAGTTCTCGGCCCTGGTGAATCCCCGGCAGGAGGGCGTCTACCTGGGCCGACCGGCGGATGTGCGGTCGGTCGGATTCGTCGCCACGAACGAGGAGAACGGTCCTGCCACCGTTCACGGGTCACCCGCCGGTCCTGACGGCCTGACGCCGCCGACCGCCCGGTAGGAGACGGAGCCGGTCGACCATCGCCACGGACACCCGTGTGGCCTTCGACCGGCCCCGAACCTGGTCCGGCTGTTCACCGGAGCCGCCGCGCCGGTTCCGTCTCGCCCTGGAAGGCGCGGGGCGGATGACCCACCTTCCGTGCGCGGCGGCGATTCCTATCTGATCGCGGCGAAGAGTTGCTTGGCGGCCGGTTGAGCCCATATGACCCGATTCGGATCATCGGGGTACGGACGCCAAGGGACGGTGACGAAGCGGATGTCCTCCGGGTCGGTCTTCCCAAGGCTGACGGCGATCGTGGTCATCGTCTCCAGGTCGAACTCGGAGTCGGTTTTTGTCCATTTGGTGGCCTCGGTGAGGAAAGAGAGCAGCTGGGCCGGATTGACCAGTAGTTGCTTCGCCTTCTTCGCCAGTGCGCTCATGACCTGCTGTTGCTGCCTCAGCCGCCCCACGTCGGAGCCGTCGGTTATGGCGCGAGTCCGTACGTAGCCCAGTGCCTGCTCGCCGTCGAGCAGGCTTTCGCCGGCGGGCAGGCTCAGTTTCGCCTTGTGGTCGTCCACCGCTCGCAGCAGCTTGACCTCCACCCCGCCGAGGGCGTCCACCAACGCCGTGAAGCCGGAGAAGTCGAACTCCATCGCGTGATCGACACGCACTCCCGTCAGCGACTCAACGGTTTTCCAGGCGCAGGTCAGGCCGCCCGTCATGAACGCTGAGTTGATCATGTCGGTTCGGACGGGCATGTCCTGTCCACATGAGGGGATCCGGACGATCGAATCGCGCGGGATGCTGATGACAGTGATCTTCTTGCGGTCGGCGGGCAGGTGCAGCAGCATCATGGTGTCGCTTCGCGCGCTGGGCTGGCGGAACCGTGGCGTGCCCACCTGGCTGTCCGTGCCGATCAGCAGCACGTTGAGGGCCTCGGTCCGCTTGTCCGGGCGATCCCCCACGGGGGCCGACACGAACTGGGAGTGCCCACCCAGGAACAGTGCGGGGACGAGGGCGACGGCCGCGGTGGCCGTGGCGATCAGTCCGAGCATCGTCCAGCGGCGGGTTCGCCGGGAACCCGCGCCGCTGAAGACGCCGAGCGGCCCGAGCATCGGCCGGCGGCGGGTTCGCCGGGAGCCCGCGTCGGCGGAGGCGCCGAGCAGCCGCCGCCGCTGGTGGGCCAGCGTGGCGGGAGGGTCGTGCTCCAGGTCGCGGCCGAGGTCGCGGAGCAGCTTCAGGTCGTCCACGGTCACGCCTCCTCGTTGATCGGGTTGGTGTCGCCGAGCGCGGCGCGGGCCTTGCGTCTGGCCCTGTTGAGCCGGGAGCGAACCGTGCCGATCGGGATGTCGAGGGCTCGTGCGACCTCCACGTACGACAGGTCACTCCAGGCGACCAGCAGCAGGACGTCGCGGTCCTTGGGTGAGAGCGCGGCCAGCGTGCTGGCGAGCACCGGGCGCGAGGCGTGTGCGGTGACCCTCTCGGCCGTCCGATCGGCGGGCGACTCCAGCACGTCCTCAACCGGATTGCGCTGGAGCATTCGGTAACGGGCGGCCTCGGTGCGGCGGTGCCGGGAGAGAAGCTTGGTGAGGATGCCGAACAGCCACGGGCGGGCATCGGTGTACGTGAGGTCGTAGTGCGTCCGGCGGGCGAAGGCGACCAGGAACGTCTCGCCCACCAGGTCTTCGGCGATCTCCGGCCCGAGCCGGCGCGAGACGTAGCGGTAGAGCATGTCCGAGTAGCGGTCGAAGAGCTCGGCGAACGCTTCCGGGTTTGTCCGTGATTCACTCACGATGTCGGAATCACGAATTCTCGTGGTGGGTGACGCGGTCATCGAGGGCACCATGGCATGGCGGCAACCCTTTTTCTGCTGGGGGACACGGTCAGGGATGTATCGCCGTGAACCCGGATCCGGGTTCACGGCCGGCTCGGGAAGGCCGGACCGCTGTCGCTCCCTGGGTGGCCGGATCGGCCGGCACCGTCATGGCTTGACGGGTGCCGGCCTCGCCGAGGTTCCGGTCAGGCGAGTTTGTCCAGGGCGGCGAGGTCGTCTCCGGTGAGGTTCAGGCGGGCCGCCGCGAGGTTCTCCTCCAGGTGGGCCGGGGAGGAGGTGCCCGGGATGGCGAGGGTGACCGGTGAGTGACCGAGCAGCCAGGCGAGCGCCGTCTGGGTCCGGGTCGCGCCGTACCGGCCGGCGATCTCGTCGAGCGCCGCGAGCTGCTCGGGAGAGGGGGCCATGCCGGGCGGAGCCTGCGAGAGGTCGAGGCCGGGGCGGAGCATCCCGGCGGCGAGGGGGAAGTAGGCGACGAACGCGATGCCGGCGGCCTCGCACGCGGACAGCACGTCCGCGCCGGACCGGTCGAAGATGTGGAGGCGGTTCTGCACCGCCACCACGGGGGCGATCTCGCGGGCCTCGGCGAGTTGGCCCGTGGTCACGCCGCTGAGCCCGAGGTGGCGGATCAGCCCGCGCCGTCGCAGGTCGGCGAGTGCTCCGAACGACTCGGCGAAGGGCGTGTCATCGGGGAACAGCAGCCCGTCGCCGCCCACCCGCAGGTAGACCAGGTCGAGCCGGTCCCTGCCCAGCCGGACGAGGTTCTCCTCGACCTGCTCGCGAAGCCGCGCCGGTTCCGCGGCGGCGTCCCAGCCCTTCCACTCGTCACGGACCACGCCCACCTTGGTGGCGATGACCAGATCGTCGGGATAGGGGTGTAAAGCCTCCCTGATCAGGTCGTTGGCCACGTGCGGGCCGTAGAAGTCGCTGGTGTCGATGTGGGTGACGCCCAGCTCCACCGCCCGGCGCAGTACGGCGAGCGCCGTGCCGTGGTCCTGCGGCGGCCCCCACGCGCCGGGGCCGGGCAGCTGCATCGCCCCGTAGCCGAGCCGTCCGACGGTCAAGCCGTCCGCGAGGCGCAGATCCTTGTCGGCGGAAACGGTCATTCACGGCCTCCTTGTGGTGATCGCGGGCTGGTCGCCGCGCGAGGAGAGGCGGGCATGGATCGACGACGTGGTGACCCCGCCGTCCGAGGCGGCGCGGTCGAGCTTGCGCCGCCGCAGGAGGTCGTGGACGCCCTGGCGGGTGATGCCGAGCATCGCCGCGGCGACCGAGACCGGGACCGCGGACGCGGACGGATGCCCGGCGCGCCTGGCGACGGCCCGGCCCAGTGGCGTGCTCCACCACCCGACGGGCGGATCGAACGGCGCGTCGCTCGGGTAGAGGGCGCTCACCAGGCGGATCGCCAGGTAGGCGGCCTTCTGGTCGTCCTGGCCGAACAGCACGTCGGCCCAGGCCCGGCTCCTGGCCTCCAGCCGCTCGCGGAGACGCTCGCTCTCACTCGCGCCGAACGGGTCGTCCGCGCCGAGCAGGATGTCCAGCGGATCGAGCACCCTGCTGCCGACGATCCTCCGGAGGTCCTCGGCCAGGGCGCGACGCTCGTCGGGCCACGGTTCCATGCTCGCCCCTCTCTACTTGACGCCGAGTATCAAGTACTTGTCGTTTAGCGTCAAGTAGTGCGATGCCGAAACGCGTCCCAGGTCATGACCGCGCGGGAAAAGAGACCCGCGCGGGAAAGAGACCCGCGCGGGAAAGAGACCCACGTCATGACCGCGGAGGAAAAGAGACCCGGCTTCCCCCGCCGCGTCCCGGGCCGGGGATCACGACGGCGAGGACCGGTCCTACTGAGCGGAAGGGCCGTCCGGGTGACGCTGGGTGGGGATCATGGGGGCGGCGTCGAGGAGCGTGGCCGCCGCGGCGCGGGCGGTGGTGGCGGCGGACGGGTCGCGGTCCATGCGGGCCGACAGACCGGCTCCGTCGTACAGCAGGTGAAGCTGGCGGGCGAGTGACTCGGGGTCGGCCACGCCCGCCTCCCTGGCGAGATCGGTGAACAGGGTCCGTACCCAGGTCCGGTAATCGTCGGCGGCGCGCTCGACGGAGCTGCCGGGCGGGGCCTCGGCGCCGGCCCTCACGAACGCGCAGCCGTTGAACGCGGGGTCGGTGAACTGCTCGCCCTGGGCGTCGAAGATGCCGAGCAGGCGCTCGCGTGGGGTGCGGAAACGCGTCAGGGCCCTGGTGGTGCGCTCGTTGACGCCGGCACGGCGGCATTCGAGGTAGGCGCGGACGAGCTCTTCCTTGCTGCCGAAGGTGTTGTAGAGGGAGGCCTTGGCGACGCCCGCGTGCTCGATGATGCGGTCGATGCCGACGGTCTGCACGCCCTCGCGGTAGAACAGCTCGTTCGCGGCGGCCAGGATGCGCTCGCGGGCTGACAGCTTGGTCGTGGTCCTCGGCATGACTCACTCCTTTCAGACAGACTTGTCTAGTCTATTGTGAGCTTCTCCTTCAGGTCGTCCACGACCTCGCGCGGACGGAGGACGCCGGTGTCACGGGCGGGCCGCCGCGGGCACGGGACTGCTCGCCGGCCGGTTGGTCAGCAGGCCGAGCAGCGCCGCGAGGGCCAGGACGATGACGGCGATCCCGTACTCGCGAGCCGTGGTGAGCAGGCCGCCGGAGTGGACGACGAGCACTCCGGCGACCACGGCGGGGAAGCCCATGCCCAGGTAGCACACGACGTAGAGCAGGGAGAGGACGCCGGCGCGCTCGTGCGGCCGGGTCAGCGGCATCACCAGTTTGATCCCGCCCTGGAAGCCGCTGCCGAAGCCGACGCCCGAGATCACGATGCCGGCGTAGAAGCCGGCCGTCGAGCTCGCGGCGATCGAGACGAGGGTGATGCCCACGCCGATGACCAGGGCCAGGATCCCGACGTACAGCACGGTATGCGTCGGCGCGTTACGCAGCAACAGCACGGACAACGACGCGACACCGGCGAGGACGAACAGGCTCAGCCCCCCGTAGACGGCCGAGTGCGAGTGGACCAGGGTGCCGGTGAGCGCGGGGCCGAGCGAGCCGTAGAAACCGACCAGGGCCCAGACCGAGAACAGCACGGGGACGGCGATCACGACGGGGCGGCGGACCTGGCGCGGGAGCGCGATCTCCGGGACGAGGCCGGCCAGTGCCCCGGGCTTGGGGGACGCCGTCTCGCGCAGCAGCGCCACCCCCACCACCTGGAGGGCGAACACCGCCAGCAGCAGCAGGTAGACCAGGCGGGACGGGGCGGGCAGGTACTGGACGATCAGCGCCGAGAGCAGCGCGCCGCCGCCGGTGCCGATACCGGGTGCCACGGAGTTGGCGACGGTGCCGCGCGTCCGGTCGATGTCCAGCAAGCCCGCGCCGATCGCGCTCACGGCCGCCCCGGTCGCCAGTCCCTGCACCACCCGGGCCACCAGCAGTGCCGTGACGCCGCCGGCGGTGGCGAACACGAGCATCGCCACCGCCTGGACCACGAGCGCGGCCAGCAGCACGGGGCGCCGGCCGAGGTGGTCGGAGAGCCTGCCGAAGACGAGGAGCGCGACCAGGACGGCCACGGCGTACACGCCGAACACGACCGTGGTGGTGATCTGCGTGAAGCCCCATCGGGCCTGGTAGAGCGCGTACAGCGGCGTCGGCGCGCTGGAGGCGGCCAGGAAGGACACGATGATGGAGGCCAGGAGCGCCAGAGACGCGCCGGGCCCCATCAGATCGCGCCCCCGCCGGTGTACGGACCTGCTCACAGCTACCCCCGAAAGAAACGCCTAGACCAGTCTGTCTAGTGCGCGGATCACAATAGACAGACCTGTCTAGCTTCGTCAAACGGGGTGAACGGTCGCCGGGCGCGGCCGGCTCCGAGGTACGGCGATGCGTCGTCGTGGGTGCCTCCGTGCGCTCGCCGCCGGTACTTCTCTTCGTTTTCCCAGTTCGATGAGCTTCTCCCCTCATGGGCCGCGAATCGGGAAGGGCGTCCGTGGCTGCCCCGGAGTGCCTTGAGGGTGAGTGGGCGATCTCCTCGGACTCCTGCCTGGCGGGGTGGGTGGATTCGCCTGTCCTAAGCGATCAGACAGATTGGTATAGCAACTTTGATCCACGTCAGGCATACGCACCCGGCCGCCGCGTTCGGGTGCGGACCACGGGCTCGGCGCGAGGCCCGCACAACAACCCCTTTTTCGTGCGGTCTTGAGCGGCCACGGCAATTCTTGAGGTGAGAAGCACGCCAGACGTTGTCGTGTTCTGGCAGCGATCCGCGCGATTGCTCTAATGTGATCTTTTGTGTTCAAACCCCTCGCCCTGTTGGCCTCAGGTTTAATCGTCGTGCTTCTCACTCCCGGTACGGCCGACGCTCTGGCCTATCCCATTCGGGACTCGCCTGTTCTGACCGACAACAGCCTTTATGACAGTGGAAAAATCAAAACCTCGGCATGCTCCAATGGTGCGCTCAGTACTGACAGCAGCGCGGACGCGAAGCGCACGCTCACCGCGCTGTGGCGCTGCATGAACGCGTCATGGTCGGCGCACTTCAAGCGCGCCGAGTTGCCCTTCACCTCCGTCAAACTCGTCGTCTACACCAAGCCGACGCGGTTCTGCGGTAGAAACCTGAAGAAGGGCCTCTACTCCTACTACTGCCCCGCGACGAAGACGGCGGCGATACTGGCGGACAAGGAGTATTACCTGGCGACTCGTGTGATCTACCATTTCCAGTTCACCGCCGGGCTCTACAGTCAACATCTGCAGCACATCACCGGCATCACGGCAGGCTTCAGCGAGGCGCCGTACAACGGTGAGTCCGAGCTTCTTGAGCAGAACCGACGCTGGTCACTACAGTCAGGCTGCCTGGGGGCGGTCTTTCTGAAGAGCGTCTGGAAGACGGCAGGCCAGGGTAGCGAGGGTTGGCCCGCGCTGATGGAACTCATGAAGATGAACGGCGACTACGGGTCCAAGCCCCGTTACTACGGCAAGGGCAAGAACATCGCCTCCTGGCTCGACCGCGGTTTCAAGAGCGGCGACCCCGGCTCCTGCAACACCTGGAAGGCATCCTCCGCGCAAATCGCCTGACCACCGGGCTCTGTCCCTGTGCGTCAACCAGCCCGACCTCCCGTGGTCGCCGCCGGGGAGGTCGGTCGAACGATTCCGCCCCGAACTCGCCGGTGTCGCGCCCGCGTCCTCGTGGCGCGGGCGCCTGAACGGTCGGAGGTCGTCGCCGAGGTGACCGGTCTGCCGGTTCTCGGCGACGACCTCCGCCGGCCGTCCGTTCCCTACACGCTGATATCGGCGTCCCACAGGTCGGTGTTGTGAGCGTCGACGAGAGCGCCGATGCGGATCAGGGCCTCGGTGCCGGACCGGGCGTCCAGGCGGCGCCCGTCACGCAGACGCAGGGAGACCTGGTCGCCGGCGGCCTCCTTGGCGCCGATCACCGCCTGGTAGGGCACGAGCCGGGCGGCCCGGATGCGGGCGCCCAGGCTGCCGTGTTCCGGGCCGGCGACCCTCGCACGCAGTCCCCGGTCGACGCCTCGCCGTACGAGTTCGGCGGCCTGGGGCATCTCGGCCTCGGAGACCGGGAGGACCACCAGCTGGGTGGGGGCCAGCCAGGCGGGGAACGCGCCGCCGTACAGCTCGATGAGGTGCGCGACGGCCCTCTCCACGCTGCCGATGACGCTGCGGTGGACCATGACCGGCCGGTGTTTGGCACCGTCCGGGCCGATGTAGTGCAGGTCGAACCGCTCGGGCTGGTGGAAGTCGATCTGGACGGTGGACAGGGTGGCCTCGCGGCCGGCGCCGTCGGCGATCTGGACGTCGATCTTCGGGCCGTAGAACGCCGCCTCCCCCTCGGCGGCCTCGTACGCCACGCCGGACTCGTCGAGAACGTCGGTCAGCAGGGCGGTGGCCCGCTGCCACATGGCGGGGTCGGCGACGTACTTCCCGCCCGCCTCGGGAAGGGAGAGCCGGTAGCGGGCAGGGCGGATGCCGAGGGCGTCGTATGCCCGGCGGATCAACTCCAGCGCTGCCCGGGCCTCGTCGGCGGCCTGGTCCAGGGTGCAGAAGATGTGCGCGTCGTTCAGCTGGATCGCCCGCACCCGGGTCAGACCGCCGAGCACCCCCGAGAGCTCGGAGCGGTACATGCCTCCCAGCTCGGCCATCCGCAGGGGCAGCTCACGGTAGCTGTGGGAACGGGAACGATAGATCAGCGCGTGGTGGGGGCACAGGCTCGGCCGCAGGACGACCTGCTCCTCCCCGAGGTCCATCGGGGGATACATGTCCTCGCTGTAGTGGGACCAGTGCCCGGAGATCTCGTACAGTTCCCTCTTGCCCAGCACGGGCGAGTACACATGCCGGTAGCCGGCCCGGCGCTCGGCGTCGCGGACGTACTCCTCCAGGGCGTGACGCACCGCCGCGCCGTCGGGCAGCCAGTAAGGGTCCGTACGGCGTCAACCCGCCGTACGAGGGCGATGCCGTCCCACGCGAGGCCCCTTCACCTTCGCGGTCGCCCGCCGTTCAGCCGCTCGGGCAGCCGTACTTCCCGTTCAGCGTCCGCACCGTCTCGGCGGGCATCTCCACGTCGCTGACCAGGAGCGTCGCCTTGCCGGCCATCGTCAGGTAGCCATCCACGACGTGCATCGAGTCGGGCACCGAAGCCTTGGTCTCCACCTCCTCGTCCCGTGCCGTGCCCTCCCACCGGGTGGGACCGGTGATCGTGAACTCCTGGATGTCCAGGCCGCGATCCTTCAGCAAGGCGCGCACCTCGCCGACGGGCTTGTTGCGGAACGGCACGCAGTGCATGGGTGCGCCTGGCACGTCGAAGCCGGTGATCGCCTGGTACTTCTCGCCGGGACGGGCCTCACGGCCGAGGAAGATCTCGGCCGAGCCGGTGAAGTCCTTGCGGACCTTTATGCCGATGGAGCAGCGGAACGGTTCGCAGTCTCCGGACCGGTCGATGACCTCGATCCCGTCCGGCTTGGCCGGATTCTCAGCTCTGGTGGCCGAGGAGAGCGAACCGACCAGGCCCGGTGAGGCGGGCAGGAGTCGCAGCTTGACGTCGAGACCGGCATCGCGCAGCTGCTTGTCGTACACCTCCGGCGTGGCCAGCAGGTCCTTGACCTCGATGAGGTAGTAGCCGTCTTCCTCCTTGATGTCGAGCGCCGAGGCGGAGGCGGGGGCGAAGGCGAAGGGGACGGTCGCGGCGGCCGCGAGGGCTCCCACGGCGATCGGCAGCGCGAGCAGCGGGCGCCGCCTCCTGCGGAGGGGCTCGGGGCCGGGCTCCTCATCCATGATCTTGTACATCGTCTCCCGCGCGCCGGCGGTCAGACCGGGGCCGGGGCCGGGGGCGAGGCGCCTGACGACGTCGTCGGCATGCGGGTTCACAAGGACTCCTTGGCGAGACTGACGGCGCGGGCGCCGTACCGGTTGAGATCACCGTCGTCGGCGGCCAGTTCGGTGGACAGGCGCTTGCGGGCGCGGTGGAGGCGCTGGCGCACGGCGATGCGCGAGCAACCCAGGACCTTCGCTATCTCGGCGTTGCCGAGGCCCTCCCAGCCGACGAGCGACAGCAGTTCCCTGTCGTCGGCGGACAGCCGCATGAAAGCCGCGCGCGTCGTCTCGGGCACGAGGCTTGTCATCGGGTCGGTCCAGTCGGTGAGCTCCTCACGAAGGCGTGAGGTCAGGGCCGCCCTGCGGGACTCGCCGCGACGGTGGTTGGCCAGTGTGCGCCTCGCCACGCCGTACAGCCAGAGTCTGGCCTGGTCGCCGGAGGGTATGTCGGCGAGCCGCCGCCACGCGGTCGTGAACGTCTCGGCGATGATGTCGGCGGTGTCGTCCGGGTGGTCGGTGCGCCGCTGGACATAGCTGGAGACGGCCGCGTAGTGCTCGGTATAGAGCTCCTCAAAGCGCGGCCTGGGGTCCGGGGGTCCCACGTGGTCGTCCCTTCCGTACGAAATGTCACATGAAGGAAGATGTCCGGCCGGTTCCAGGCGTGACAGGTTCGATCAACCGCGGTACGGCACCGTGCCGACGCCCGGCCCCTGACCGGCGGGCCCGCCGTCTTCGCGGGCGGGGATCGGAACACCGGACGTGGGCCCGGTGGCGACGACGCGGGAAGCAACGGATGCGCAGGTCGGCGGTCAGTATTCCAGGCCGTGATCCAGGGCGTTCACGGAGGCTCCGGCCCGCGTGCCCGTCGTGGCGGTGCCTGCCTCCCGCCGTCCGTCTCGGAGAAAAATGCAATGGAGTTAAGTTTTGAAGTGGACTTGAAGTTTGGATGATGCTTAACTTTCTTGCCATGACCGAAGGGCTGCGAGAACGGAAGAAGCGTCAGACGCGGCAACGCGTCTCCGAGGTGGCCATCGGCCTGTTCGTGGAGCGAGGCTTCGAGCACGTCACGGTCGCCGAGGTCGCCGAGGCGGCGGAGGTGTCCGTCAACACCCTCTACAACTACTTCCAGGCGAAGGAAGACCTGGTCCTGCCACCGGACCGGGCGTCTCCGCAGCGGCTCGCCGACATCGTGCGTGACCGCCCGCCCGGCGAGTCCGCCGCGCGGGCGGTGCTGGCCCATCTGCGCGAGGAGGTGCGCCACCGTGACCCCAAGCTGGGACTGACCGAGGGGTTCGGCCGTGTCTTCGCCATGATGCGGGCCGCCCCCACGCTCACGGCCCGGCTCGGAGACCTCGCCCTGCAGATGACCGACGCGCTCACCGCCGTGCTCGCCGAGGAGACCGGGGTCGCGCCGGACGACCCGCTGCCCCGCGTGGTCGCCTACGAGCTGGGCTGCTTCCACTCGCTGATCTACACCGAGATCGGCAAACGCGTCGAGGCGGGGCAGAGCCCGGACACGATCGCCGAGGCCGTGCTGGAACTCCTGGACATCATCGAGGACCTGCTCGGCGAACGGGTCCTCACCTATGCCGTACGAGAGGAACCACCATGTTCAGAGTGACGATCCGGGGCACGTTCGACGGGCTGAGCGACGCCGGTCGCGCCGCCGTACTGGCGGCGGGCGGAGCCGCCTTCACCGAGGCCGGAGCGTTCACCCACGACGCGACCCTTTCGGCGTTCACCTTCCGCTGCCAGGTGCCCGCCGGTCCGGACGACGACGAGAACGAGGCCACCCGGCGGGCGATCGCGGCGCTGGACGCGTACGGTCACCCCTACCGGGTTCTGCGCGTCGCGGTGACGGACATGCGCACCATCAAGATCCGCCATAAGGGACGGGTCTGATGGCATCGCCGCAGGTCAGGTGGATGGCACCCGCCTGCGGCAGGTCTACGGCGTTCTGATGCTGGGCAGGTACTCCTTACGGGCCACGGCGAAAGGAGCAGACCATGCCTGACAACGTCGTACTGAGCATCCGATTTCACCCGATGGGCGGTGAAGACGTCTCCGTGATGAGCGGAGACTTCGCCGGGGAGTCCGAGGCGCTGGAGGCGATCGTCCGTGCTCTGGACGAGCACCGCAGCCTGGTGTTGACCCGGGCGAGATACGGCCTTGAGACCGAGGTGACCGGAATCGTCGTCAACCTGGCCAACGTGGTGTCGGTGCGGGTGTCGAAGCCGGACGGCGTCGAGGCGGGCCAGTACCTGTGAGACCTGTCCTGGAGGGGGCGATCCCATGAAAGTAGGTCTCGGCCTGCCCCCGGGCGACCCCGTGTCCCTGCTCGGCTGGGCCCGGCGCGCCGAGGCCGGTCCCTTCTCGACCCTGGGCCTGCTCGACCGCATCATGTACGGCAACCCCGAACCGATGGTCACCCTGGCGGCCATCGCGGGGATCACCTCACGGATCCGCGTCCAGACCGAGGTGCTGATCGCACCCCTGCGCGCGACCGCCCTGCTCGCCAAACAGGCCGCGACCCTGGACCGGGTCTCAGCCGGCCGCTTCACCCTCGGCGTGGGGGTCGGCGCGCGCGAGGACGACTACCGGGCCGTGGGCGTCGACGTCCACAGCCGGGGGCGTCGCCTGGACGAGCAGATGGCGGCTCTCCGGCACCTCTGGGAAGGCGGGCCGTACGAGGACATCGGGCCGATCGGCCCCGCGCCGGTCCGCCGGGGCGGCCCCGAGGTGTTGTTCGGAGGCTTCGTTCCCGCCACCGTCGAGCGCGTCGTCCGCTGGGGCGACGGACTCCTGGGCGCTCACCTCCCGCCGGAACGGATGGGCCGGTTCTTCGGAAGCGTCGAGGCGTCGTGGCATGCCGCCGGACGCGCGGGCCGTCCCCGGCTCGTGGCCCAGGCCAACGCCGCCCTCGGCCCCGAACCGGTCCTGGACGAGGCGCGGCGTTCCATCGGCGACTATTACGGGTTCCTGGGGGACGGCGCGAGCAAGGTGGCCGAGGAGATGCTCACCACCCCGGAGGCGATCCGGCGGGCCGTCGCAGCGTACGGCGACGTCGGCGCCGACGAGGTCATGCTCTACTGCTGGTCACCCGACGTGGACCAGGTCGACCGCATCGCCGACGCCGTCCCCTGATCTTCAGACCCCTGCCCCCGTCACCAGGCGCGCGTGCGACCGACCCACACGTTGCGGGCGCGGAAATAGGTGTCGGCGGCAGGACCCGGCTGCTCGTCCCAGCCGGGATCGCCGGGTTCGATTCCGGAGGCCCAGGAGCCCATCTGCAAATTGATGATGAGCGACTGCGGGATACCGGCCCAGCCGACTCCCCGGTGGGTCGCCTTCCAGACCCCGTCGAAGTAGTAGTCGACCAGGACGTCGTCGCCCTCTTTGGTCATCCAGACGCGGTACTTGTGCCAGGCATCGGGGTCGTGGCCGCTGACCGTCTCACGCTCGACGATCTCACCGCCGTTGCCATCCGAGTTCCGGGTGTTGAAAAGGTTGGTGGAATCACCCACGTACTCCAGGATGTCGCTCTCCGGAGGCCAGGCCGGCCAGACTCCGGTGGTCCAGAAAGCCGGCCAGATGCCCTGCCCGGTATTCGTACGGAACTCGCCCTCGATGTCGTACTCGGGGAACTGGTCGTTGATGAGAATCTGCTCCTTGGCGTGGACGGCGCCCGAGCGATACCACAGCGGAGCATACGGACTGTGCGTGCTGTTCCCGTCCGGCGCGGCCAGCCGGGTCGCCGTCAGGGTCAGCACGCCCTGAGCCAGGGAAACCTGGCCGGCGTGCATCCTGGCGGCGCCATTGTGCATGTCGGCGCCGCCGTCCCAGGGATAGAGATGGTTCCACTCCTTGTTGAAGGCCGTGGAACTGCTGAAGGAGGACTTCTCGATGATGTTCTCCCACGTGGCTTCGGCACGGCGGCCACGGTTGGCGGCCGAAGACGCGGCGCTCGCCCCGGTGGGAACGAGTGAAAGCCCCATGGACAGACCGCCGACAGCCGCCGCCGAGGCGAGGAGCTGACGCCGATTCATTCCTTGTTCGGACATGTCTTCCCTTTCTTCAATCCTTGAAATCGGTCGGTTGCCGGCGTGCGACATGAGGCCGGTCGGCTGATCGCAGGAAAGGGCAGGGCGCTGTGGACCGTGTACGGCCCGCCGTACACCTGGGTGCCGGCCTTCTTGAGCACGTGGGGCACCTTGTCGCGGGTCCGCACGGGGAGTGCCGGGTACGGCGGTGGCACCGGGTGGACCGCCCGCCGTCAGAGCTTCGGCGGCCGGCGACTCGGCAGGGATGCGGCCGACGCCACGCGATGCCGCCTCTTCCAGCGCGCCGGCGTCCGCCGGTTTCACCACAGGTGGTCCTCATTCGAGATGATGATCATGGTGAGGCGAGAACAGTATGCCGACGGAACCGAGAGATCCGCAACCAGTTGGTGCATGCCAGGAACTTTTTCCTGTTGTGTCCTTTCGGGTGTTGTGGGAATGTTGGTCGCGTTTCGCAGCACGCATACACACGGCAAGGGAATGAAGTCCATGGTCTCGGCGTCCCTCAGCGGCCGCCGTCGGCACTGACCGGTCTGCTCTTCTCGCAGCACCGGCACCCATCAGTGCCACGCCCGTCTCACGGCGGCCCCACGCGCGGTGCCTGACGCACCGCTCCCATCCCCGTTCGCAGGGATGGCCCCGGCTCGACGCCGGGTCTGACAAGCCTGCGCGGCTCACCGATCCGCCCCGTGCGGCGGGAACGCGCTCCACCGTGTCATCTACGTGAGGTCACCATCACCGTGGGCATCAACGTCCAGAGCTTCGCCGTCGCCAACCTCCGTCGCCGTCCCGTGGTCGTCCAGACCGGCGGCTTCGTCGCGGGGTTCGACCCCGGCACCACCAGCCCGTACATCAACTACGCGACTCCCATGCCCGGCACTCGGCCGACCGGCCGGGACGTCGCGGCGCTGATCGAGGCGTTCCGAGAGCGCGGTCTCAAGCCCCGGCTCGAATTCGCGCCGGATGCCGCGCCCGCCGTGGAGCCCGCACTGCGCGAGGTGGGATTCACCGTGGAGGAGGTCCACGAGTATCTGGTCTGCACCCCGGCCACGCTGACGACGCCGCCGGTCACCGGTTCTGTGGAGACCCCGTCCACGGACGAAGACTACGCGTCGATCGACGCCGCCCTGTCCGAGGCGTTCGCCGGAGTGTTCACCTCCTCTCCCGAAGGCGCGGCCCGGCTGCGCCGTACCCAGGAGAACGGCGGGGCGGTCCGGTTCGTCCGGGCCCCCGACGGCGGCTGCGCCGGTGGGGCCTCCTGCTCGGCACCGGCCGTGGGCACCGCGGAGCTGGCAGGCGTGGGCACCCGCCCCGCCTTCCGCGGCCGTGGCATCGCCGGCGCGGTCACCGCCGCACTGACCGAGACCATGTTCGCCCAGGGAGCACAGTCGGTGTGGCTGGAGTACTCGGGTGAGGGCTCGCGCCGCGTCTACGAACGCGTCGGCTACGAGCCCCAGGGAACCCGCCTGTACATGGCGCTCGAAGGATGACCTCCAGGGTGTCCCCGTCCTCAGCCGTCGGGTGAGGTGAGTTCGAACCAGACGACGGTTCCGATGGAGTCTCGGTGGAAGCCCCAGCGGGTGGCGAGGTCGTTGACGAGCGTGAGTCCGCGGCCTCCGGTGGCGTACGGGCCCGTGGTCTTGGGGCAGGGGATCTGTGAGGAGCCGGGGTCCTGGACGGTGATGAGTACGCCGTTGAGGACGAAGGTGACCGTGATGAGGAATTCCTGGGGTCTGTCGGCCGGCCCAGTGGGGTGTTCGATGGCGTTGGTGGCGAGTTCGCTGGTGAGGAGCATGGCGTCGTCGCGGCAGGGGTGGTCGTCACCGAGGAGTTCGGCGACGAAGGTGCGCGCGGGCCTGACCTGGCTGGGTATGGCGGTGAAGCGCTGGGAGATCATGGGTGTCTGTCCCAGGCGCGGTGGCCACATCCTGTCGGGATGAGCCGGGCCGGTGGTGTCGGTGGTCATCGGCCGGAATCGATCAGTGAACGCGCCGACGAGCAGGGACAGCAGTCGCGCCGCCATTGTTGTCACTCCCCTCAATCGCGATGCTGAGACTGCTTGGCCGGGTCGTTGAACTCCCGGCGTCTGCTTCAACGGGTGGCGGGCTCATGTGGCCGCTCGCGTTCGGTACGGTTCGCGCCTGCCGAACGGAGGGTGCCCGCCTGGCGGTGATTCTCGTCCGTACGGCACGGCGGAGGTCATGGCCGGTCGCGAGTGGCGTCCGCGGCTTGGGGGAGAGGCCGCGGGTGGGTGAAGCCTCGGCGGGCGCGCGGTGACGGTGGCCGGCGTGGTCGCGGGCAGTCGGCCGCACAGGCCGAGGCGGCGGCGGGCCGCCATGCGGGTACGGGTCTGGGCTGGGGTGGGCTGGTCCCACAGGTGGTCGGGGCGGTGCGGCAGGCTGACGGCGTCGTGGGTATAGGGGGGATGACCGCACCACCGGCAACCCAATGGTGATGGCGGTCGCTCGGCATGCCAACGGACCCGAATGATCCTGATGCCGCTACTAGGGTTGGACACAGGTCGCACCTCCAGAGTGCGGTCGAGGCTCTGCCGGGCGACGCCATTCGCCTGGCAGAGCCGTTTTCTACGGTGTCAACGGCCACGTTCGTGTCACGGATGGTGGCCGGGTAAGAGGCCACATCTCTCAGGGCGCATCAATCGCCACGTGCGGGTTCACACACCCGTTAAACGGGGTCACCGCGCGCTCCCGCCATCGGCTCGGACAGCGGATGTGTTTCGCGGAGTTCGGTGTGCCGGAGCGCGATCCGGCGAGCGGCTCGGTCGGGTTCCGTGGCCGAGTGCCACGCATAGTTGGCACACCTGTGTTCGGGATTCCAGCCGGCTCGCCACCAGTAATTGCGCCCGTCACACCACACGACAAGTTCGATCCACACGGACAGGAGCGCCACCCCGTCACCGTGGTGCGCGTCCGTCGCGACGCCCAGTGCTCCAAGCTCCTGCCTGAGCCGTTCGACAGCCGCTTCGGCTGTCGTGGCGACCAGGTGATGGGGGTGTCTCCTGTCGCCTCCGCGTTCATTACTCCTCACGGAAAGTGAAGCTAGGACCACGAAGAGGCAGTGACATCAGTGCCGTTGATACTTTGGCGCAGGTAGGGGCCAAGCGCGTTATGGCGGGTTACTTTGAGTTCATGGCCTACTCAGACCCGGCGGCGGAGAGTGTGGGAACACGCGTACGGCGTGCTCGTAAGCGTGTGGGCATCACCCAAAGCGAGCTGGCCCGGCGCGTCAGCCGCGCGCAGTCCTGGGTGTCCGGGATCGAGAACGACAGCATCCCCCTGGACTCCATCGCGCTGATCAACACCCTTGCCCGTGTTTTGCGCGTGCACCCCAACGAGCTCACCGCTCGCCCTTACCGGGGTGACACCCCTGCCGGGGACCGCGGGCATTCGGCGATCCCCGAGATCCGCCGACACTTGGAGCGCTACGACCTCGACCCCGAATGGGTCGGCGAGGTACGGCCGTTGCCCGAACTCCGCGCCGCAACCGAGCACTCGAGCTGGCTACGGAGAGAGGCCCGCTACGCGGAGCTGGCCGACGGCCTTCCGGCTCTGCTCTCCGAGCTTCAGGCGGCCACCCATCTCTATCCCGAACCTGACCGGAGTACGGCGTTCGGACTGCTCTCGGTCATCTACCAGACAGCGGACTCGGTGGCCTACAACCTGGGCTACGCCGACCTCTCCTTGATCGCCACCAGCCGGATCCGCTGGGCCGCGGAGCGATCGGGAGACCCCTATCACGGAGCTCTGTCTGCTTATCTGCGGATACGGAACCTGTGGTCCAGCACCTCATGGAACGACGCGCTGGCTGTGCTCGACTCGGCGTGCGCGAGCATCGATGACGAATACATCGCTGGCCAACCGGAGGCACTGGCTGTCTGGGGCGGGCTCCAGTTGCGAGCCGCGATCACTGCAGCTCGCAAGAACGACGCCGATGAAGCGTGGTCACGCCACCGTCTCGCGAGCGAAGCGGTCACCCGGCTCGGCTCTCGCCAGCGCACCAACTACTACGAGCTGTGCACCAACCAGACCAACATCGACATTCATGGCGTCGCCATCGCCGTCGAACTCGGTGACGGACCGCAGGCTGTACACCGAGGACAGGCGGTCCGGCTCCCGAAAGGTCTGCAGGCCAACCGCGTCGGATATCACCATCTCGACCAAGCTCGGGGGCTGCTGTGGTGCGGCAAGCGCGAGGCCGCTCTGGCCGAGCTGGAGCACGCGGAGAAAGCTGCTCCCCTGCTCATCCGTAACCACCCGGTGGCTCAGCAAGCCGTGCGAACACTGCTGGACCTTGAGCGGTACAGCTACCGTGAACGCATCCGCCGCCTTGGCGTACGCATGCATATCCTCTGAGGCATCCGATCTCCAGCACTCTATGAATCATGATGACACGACCCTCAAACAGTGAGCCTTTTTCATCCTTGGGCGAGCCGGTGGTTCTGAAGAACAGCGATGGCCTTGCACAGGTGTCCCGCCTTGCTGGGGCTGCAGCGGAGCTTTCGCAGGATGCGCCAGCTCTTGAGCTGGGCGTTCGCGCGCTCGCCTGGACCGCGCAGGCGGGCGTGTGACCGATTGGCCCGCTTCTGCGATCCGGGCTTGTTCTTGCCCTTGTATGGAGTGAGGACCGGGCCTTCGGCTCCCTGGTAGGCCTTGTCTGCGAGCGTGATGATCCCGGCCCGTTCCAGCTGGCGCAGGATGCCCCAGATCCGGGCGGCGCTCAGATCATGGGTCTTGCCCGGCAGCGCCCCGGAGGTCCATAAGATCGTCCCGTCTGGTGAGGCGATGACCTGGACGTTCATCCCGTGTACCCGGTGCTTACCGGAGAAGTACGGCCGGTCGGCCTTGACCCGGTCGGTGCGGATGAGGGTGCCGTCCAGCACCAGGTAGTGCAGGCCGTCCTTGCTCGCTTTGCGCAGCGCTTGCCGGAGCTTCGGGGAGCGTGTCGACAGCAGTTTTACCGTCTCCTCCACGTAGCGCCATGCGGTCGTGGTCGACACTCCGAACCCGGCTCCGAGCTCGCTGAAGGTATCGCCCTTGCGTAGGTAGACCAGTGTGAGCAGGGCCTGCTGTCCGGGGTTCAGCCGCCGCCAGGTTGACCCGATCGCCTTGCGACGTCTGCGGATCAGGCCGGCTACGTAGTTCAGCGTTGAACGCGACAAATCGACGGCGGCGCGATAGAACAGCACCCGGAGCTCCTGGTTGTGACGGGCGTGGTTGTGGTGATCAACCCGTCTACCAGGAGCTTCTCTATGTCATCAGGCGAACGGCAGGCTCGCGATCAGGCTGTGACTTGCGGACCGCCATTAGAGGATGAAAAAGGTTCAGTGAAGCAGCCCGCAAGATGTGAACCTTCACCAGCATTGAGTTCGTCGCAGATGCGCGTGTGATGAACTCCAAGGCGCGTGGTGAACTCCAAGGAAGGAAAAGTCGCGATCCCGGTTGATCAATTGCAGCAGGAGTAGAGCAAGGGATTATGGATGGAACCACCTCCCGCTCGATTTATAGAAAACGTTGGACGCCCTCAGCTGAGATGATAGTTCTGAGGTGTCACGTCGGCACCGAGGAACCTGCCAGTCGTTCGATGAGTGCAAAGATGTCATCGCGCTGTTTGCGCTGGCGTCCAAGGGCGGCTGATGTGCCGTCGCCTCGCCAGCTGGCGCTAGGCTGGCCCAGCGGAAGGGCAAGAGCGAACTGCTCACTCACGGGCTTGTCCAGGTATCCAATGCCTTTCAACGCTTCGTACACCTGGGCATAGTCGGCATACTTGTGGTTTTTCTTGGAATCGGTCAGGTATGCCTGGACCCGCTCGTGTGCGTCATGCTCGTCCCGGAGCAAATGGATCATTGCCTGCCGACGGTAGCGGACAGCGCCCGGGGATCTTCCAATTTGATGGCCGATCTCTAGGTAGGTCTGGTCCGGAGTTGCTGTGATCACGGTGACCGTTTCGATGCGGGTCCACTTCTTGCGGAATCGGTCAGCGACCTCAAGTTGGACTTCTTCTGCCATGCGCTCCCAGAAGGCGCGTTCCCCTGCAGGAATAATTTCCAGCTCATTTGGGTTGAACTGAAGTCGGCGTGTCCGGCTCTGAGGCTCATCCGCCGAAGAGTTGTTGCTCAGAGTGGTCACTAGGGCTCTTTTCTCATGGTGGGCAGCGGGGCGAGTTTCGTGTTAATGAAGCTCTCCACTTGGCTTGCGGCCTCATATAGTCGATCCGTGGCGTCACGTTTATCGGCCAACCGGATCTCTGTGATTTCATGGACCCCTTTCGAGTGAAGCTCCCGAACCGCAAGCTCTAACTGTTCAATGCGCTTGAACAGTGCCTTCACTGCTGCCTCATCGGATCCGATCAGTCGATTATGGGGTTTGGTCTGCTTAGCGCCCTTTTCTTCCTGGGATTTGGCGTGTGCCTCGTTCCGTCTCGTCTTGACAACGCCGCGGATCTCCTTCTCTAGTTCGCGGGCGTCGACAGCGGCGAGCTTGTTTTCTTGCCGGGCGACCATTTCCGCGACACGGACCTGCTCACCTGGCTTCAGGCGCCATGCTCGTTTTTCCGGGGAGGCATATTCAGCGAGAACTCTGAGGGTTGCTTCATCGAACTTATCGGGGTAGGCCTGCACGACCTGCAGCGCGTGCTCGTCGATCTCAAGGAGACTCAGAGCCTTGCGCACGCTGTCTTCTGTTTCCCCTTCAAAGCACGCAGCGACGCCTGAGTCATCAAGACCAAAGTCCTCTTTTACGGCTTTGAACATATAACCACGCTCAAGATCGATCAGCGGCTCAGCCATGTTCGCTGCGTACAGATGCTGCTGTATGAGTAATTCCCGTTCTTCTTCTTCATCTGGAGGAATGCTGTAGATATTCGCCCTCAGGGTAGGAATACCGCCTTTCAGTGCCGCAGTGTGACGGCGATGCCCATTTATCAGCTCATACGTGCCGTCATCATTCTTCAGTAGCGACACGGCGTGAATCTGACCGTGCCGTTTCATGCTGTTTAGTAGGTCGCTAATCCCCAGATCTCCCGTTTTCTTTCGAACCTTCTGTCGTGATGCCTGAATCTCGCCCAATGAGATTTCGGCGCCCGTTCTGACGACTTCTAGCCCCATTTTGATTTTCCTTTCACGCATAAGAGTCTCGGCATATCTAGGTACGGTACTGCTCCGGATTGGCGCCGAGCTCATCTATCATTGGAATGAGGGTCTTCATGACAGAGCACAGTCTCAGCAGGCCCCTGCCCCGCTGCCCGGCAATATAGATTCCCAGTCCGCTGTCACCTCGATGGACCAGCGCCTCAGCAGCCTCCGCCACCGAATCGAAATCACCGCTAAACGTCCGCAGGTTGTATTCACTCCGGCAGCTCTTGGTCCCGGACGGGCCTGTTCCCAGGAGGAGCGCGACAGTCGCCTGCAGCTTACGCGAGCTGGTGCCGTCAGCGTGTGCGCCGAGCGTGAGATTGACGCGCGTATCCACGTTCGGATGTCTAGCGGCAGCCTCCAGATGTGCAGCAGTAAGATGGCAAAGCACATCCCTGCCGATCTGGTGGCGCTGCTCTGGCCCGAATGCACGGGCCAAGCGCGCGGCCTTTTTCGCCTGGTCCGGTGTCACCCCGAGGGCCTGGGCAGCCTGGGTGTACGTCTGCCCAGCGCTATGCCGCGCGAGAACGCTGTCCCCCCGTTCGAGGACATCCTGTGCCATCTTCCTTGCCACACCTACAGGTTCGCATAAGAAGCTCCTACCCGCCATAAGTCGCTGTATCTCATGTTTTCCCTGCTCAGCGGGTGGTTGCGGGCGGCTGCGCGGGCCGTGATACGGCTATCGGCTGTGCCGCACTCTGCCGCACCGCTTACTTGAGGCCATAAGCGCACCGCCTGAAGCTGGCTTATGCCGACTTGCCCTGCACTACAAGAGCGCAGATGTCCGCCGAGTCCACAGCGGAGTAGTTAAAGGCATAGCAGCCTGCAGCCTGTATGCCTCGCTTATGCATTGAGGGATCATGGCGTCGTGGCCGGGGCGAGCAGTCAAGTAAGACGAGTCGATGCCGGTGGCCCCGCACTACGTTCATGCCTGCCACGCCGGGCTGTCCACCCATGGATGGCGCTGCCCAGTCTCTGCTCATCGTGGCTATACCACCGGCTGCTCCACTGACGACCCACCCACTTGAGTTCCCCGCCCGTCCAGATTAGCGGGACGCTCAATCCGTCCGGTGCCGAGCGAGCCGACTGGCTGGCCGGCCCTGCATGTTACCCCGCATAACAATTGCATGCCTGGACCCTCGTACGGCGAATCCCGCTTCTGTTCCATGCCGGTTGCCCCTGATCGGCGCGAGCAGGCCCAGCACCGGGATCGCGGTCGGCTTCTGGTGGAAGCGCGCCCATCCCGCTATCGCCCGCCACCCGCGTGTACAGCGATCATCCACTCTGACCAGGGTGTACAACAGTTCACCTCACGAGACCTTCGCCCAGCGCGTCAAGGACTCCAGGCTCGTGCCCTCAATAGAGAGCGTTAGGATCTGCTACGACAGTGCCATGATTGAGGTGTTCTGACCCCAGATGCAGGTTGAACTTCTCGATTGCTAGCACTGACGCATCTGGGGTCAAGCTCGCCCACGCAGTCTTTGACTATCTAGAGATCTGGCGGCGATGCTGGTCGTAGACGGTCTTCCAGTTCCCGTAACACGGCGGCAGATTACGCCAGGTGATGGTGGTCCGGCCCCAGGAAACATCCCGTTGATGACTGTTCGCTGATCGGGCCAGAGGCACCAGCCGTTCCTGCTCCACATTAGACAGGTCATAGCGGTTCAGGTGGTCATCCACCACGCTGATCTACACTAAACCACCATCAAAGATTACAGGATACGCCCCCAGCAGTCACCGCCCTAGGTAATAATCTAGGCATGACAGACCCCTCCGACGAGTACTCGCGATTCGCACCCGATGGCAGCGAATGGTGGAAGCTCAAGACCACACCTGGCGGCAGACGTCCCTTCGGCGGAGAAAAGCGGATTGCCGCTTGGCTTTGGTTCAACGCAGAAGTTAGCGAAACATTCACCATGAGGCAGCTACGTCAGTCGCTAGGCGATGGCGATGGTGAAGCCGAAAACGCCGAACAGCTGAACCGTAGACTGCGGGCTTTGCGCCCCGATGATTGGGTTATTACCTCATACAAGGACGACCGAACTCTCCCACCTGACACATATCGCCTCGATAAGAAAGGTGTGAAGATATGGCTAGATAAAAGGACGGGGAAAGCCGCCGTTTCGCAACGGACACGTCGCCTTGTTATGGAACGTGACGGTTCTCGTTGTAAAATTTGCGGAGTAGGAGATGGTGAGCCGTACCCTGACGAACCTACGACGAAGGCAAAGCTGACGATAGGTCACAGAATACCTGAAGCCCGCGGAGGATCTCGGGAAGAAGGAAACCTTCGAACTGAATGCGCACGTTGCAATGAGCCTGTACGTCATGAGGCCATAGATCCCGAGACGTACGATGAGGTCTTTGCCGAGGTTCGTACGCTCAGAAGCAGCGATATTCGGTCTCTTCTAACATGGCTGCAATCCGGAGAGCGGACACGCTCTAAACTCGATAAAGCACACGATCGCGCCAGAAAACTCTCCTCGCACGAGATCGACCGACTGATCATCGAACTGCATCGAATGCTCGGAAACTAAGTGGTAAGGCCTGGAGTGAAGTTCTAGCTCCAGGCCTTACCACTTCTTAATCCATCGCATAAGGCTTGAGCTGGGATTCATCCGCAGATGCCACGTGGTCCGGTAATGATTGTTGATCAGCCCATTGGGCGGCTTCTGACGGGACGATACTCTGAGCGTCGTGGTCGAGTAGTTGCTGCCAACCTGCTTAAGGGCCGTTCTCGCCGCCTGCCTCTGGCGTACCCACAAACGCGGCGTCTCACCACCACCATGCTCGCCCTGGCCTTTTTCGCCGTTGTGCGCTCCGCCCCGCTGGCTGAGGGCATCGATGATCGGAGAAAGAACGCCTACTTTAAAAGACACCGCCCTGAGTCTCGCACGTTTGATCCGTCCCACACGTGCCGAAATACGCTGCGGCCTGGCCCAGCTGCTCATTCCCGTGGCCAACGCGAGCAGTCAGGTCCCGGCCTAGTCTCACCCCCGGCAGTTCGACCAGACCCGCACCCTGATCAGCTGCTACGGGAGGCGCGGGGATCTACTCCTAGAAGATCCATAAATATGGTACACATCAGCTTATTTTGGCACGATAATGCTCAAACTGGTCATGGCGAATGTGATCTTCCTGGCCGAGGAAGGCTTTGAACTGGCCCAGCTTGTAGGCCGCCGGAGCCTTGCCGTTGCTGATCTCGATATGGAAATCACGTCCGAGGAGGCTGATCCGGCGTTCTAGCTCGTGGGGTTCCAAGGGGAGTTTGATAGCCCGGGCGATCTGAGCGGCAGTCATGAAGTCGCCCTTGTCGCGGAGCACTCGATAGATCGGGTCGTGTGCTGTTTCCAGATCGCGCTCACGCCGCTCGGCCGTATGGTTGAGCGCGACAGCAATGGCAACGCCGAGGGCCTTGGCAACTGGCGGCGGGAAAGCATTGCCGATCTGACGGTAATTGGACGTCTTCTTGCCAGTGAAGATCCACCGGAACTCCTTGTCGTCCCATCCCTGGATCCGCGCAACCATCTCGCACGTAAGTTTGGGCCCCACGAGGAACTCGTCCTCGGGGTTGGGGGCGTGGTTGGCGACTCCGAGTGCGTCCACTCCCATTTCTGCCCAGGCACGCTTGGCCCGGGTAGGCCCGAGGTCCGCGCCGCCGTGCTTCTTGGATCCGCCGACGATGGTAGGTGCGATGTCATTAGCTTCCTCTGCCCACCTCTCCGCGCCCTTCCATCCATTGGCAGAGACAAGAGGCAACAAGGTTTCGCCGACGGTGGGGGCTTTTCCGATGGGTTCAGGCCAGTGGAAATGGGCGAAGTCCTCAGGCGCCATCGCAACAAGGACGAATCGGGGCCGTAATTGCGGAACTCCATAGTCCGAAGCATGCAGCAGCCGCCATTCGGCGGCATATCCGAATTCGCGGAGCCGATCAAGAACGTGCTGACGGTAGCCGGCAAAGCGAGGCATACTCAGACCGCGGACGTTTTCCAGTAGGAGGGCGCGTGGCTGGACGGTCTTGACCTGCTCGACAGCCCATGCAAAAAGATCACGTTCATCAGTGGCCCCTAGTTGCTTGCCCGCGATGGTGAACGGCGGGCACGGGACGCCGCCGGCAAGTAGGTCGATGGGGCGACGGTCTGGCCCTGGAGCATAGTCGGCTGGATCCCAGACGCTGAGATCTGCGACGTCGCCCTGGGCTACCTTCCAATCGGGCCGATTGTAGCGCAGCGTGTTGACTGCGTTCTGATCCAACTCGATGGCGAGTTCGTGTTCGAAGCCGGCCTTTTCGAGGCCGAGGGCCTGGCCGCCTGCTCCAGCACAGATCTCAATGACGCGAAGTGGCTCGGTCACGGGGACCCCTTTCGATTCCTGGATGCAGCGCAGACGAGTTGCCAGCTGTATCTTCGTTTGAAGAACAGGGAATCGTGCGCTTACCGGTGTGGATGTGTCTGACAGTCAGAGAGATCGAGCTCGCAAGCAGGCTCATGAACGAGGCCTTTACCCAGCCCCGCTCAACGAGGGCCGGTCGCGGAACATGCAGGCTAACCGCCGGACGAACACCAAGCCGGAGGTGGCTCTGCGCAGTGCGCTTCACCGGCTTGGCTATCGCTACCGCAAGGATTTTCGGCTCGATCTTAAAGAGGTAAGAGTTCGGCCGGACATCGTCTTTACGGCACGGAAGATCGCGATCTTTGTGGACGGTTGCTTCTGGCACGTCTGCCCTGAGCATGGTCGGCAACCGACCACCAACGAGTGGTATTGGACGCCCAAGCTGCGGCGAAACATGGAGCGCGACCGCGCTGCCGATGCTGCTCTTCAGGATGCAGGCTGGCAGGTTGTCCGTTTGTGGGAGCACGAACCGCTGTCCACCGCCGTGGAGGCGGTGGTGGCTGCGCTGAGCTACCAGTCCGAACACACGAGCGACTTTAGCGGAGTTGACTGACAGGAACGTCCAGACTTCCTGATGGTCATGGCTGATTCGTTGGTAAGGATGAGCAATTGCTTGAACTCTGTGGATCTGTCGTGGAGGGGTGTACCTTCCCGATGATCATGTGATCTCAAGCATGACCGACGTGCCAATGTCGGTCGGGAAGGCACACCTGTTGCTCACCGTAGTCCCTGACCCCGCCGATGGCGATCGCTCTGTCGCAGACAGCTCCGCCTCGGCGTCGTTGATCGGTGAGATCGTGCACGAGGGCGCCCGCCGGATGCTCGCCGAGGCACTGAAGGCCGAGGTCGACGCCTGCATCGCCCGGTTCGCCGACGAGCGCGATGAGCTCGGCCGCCGCCTGGTCATGCGCAACGGCTCCCACCAAGCGCGGGAGGTCCTCCACTGCGCTTCCCCTTCTACCGTGGAGACCGAACCTGAGGTGAGGTTGGGTCATGGGAGTGACCAGACGCAAGTTTGATCCAGAGTTCCGGGCAGGCACGGTGCGCATCGTCAAGGAGACCGGCAAACCCGTCTCGCAGGTCGTGTGAGACCTCGGTATCAACGAATACACGCTGCACAACTGGATGCAGATGGATCGGCATGCCGGCGGGCAGGTCGGTGGCAACGGCGGTGGGAGCGGGAAGCTGAAGGAATCCGAGCAGGAGGAACTGGCCCGGCTGCGGCGGGAGAAGGCCGAGCTCGCCCGGCAGCACGCCAAGGAGAAAGCGGTTTGGGAAAAGGAACGCGCCGAACTGGAAGAAGACGAGCGTGATGTGCTCAAGCGTTCCGTGGTCTTGTGGATCAAAGAGGCGATGGGCCGATGAGCGTGGCGGCCTCTATCAGCTCCCAGAAGACCGAGCACGGCATCGGCCTTGCCGCACCCCAGGGAAAACAGGTGCCTCGTTAAGCTTGTGAGGTGAGTTCCGAGAGAACGCTTGTGCTGTGGGACATCGATCACACGCTGGTCAGCGTCGACGGGGTCGGCAGGGACATCTACGCCGAGGCCTTCCGCGTGGTCACCGGTCGGTCGATGCGGCGGGTCGCGGCCATGGCGGGGCGGACCGATTGGGCGATCACGGTGGAGACGCTCCAGATGCACGGCGTCGAGGTGTCGGAGCAGCTCCTGGAGTCCTTCGGCGCTGCCCTTGCCGAGGCGTTCGTCGTTTACGAGGCGGCGATCTCGGAGCGGGGCAGGATTCTGGCCGGGGCGCGTGAGGTGCTCGACGTGCTGGCGGGCCGGGCCGATGTGATCCAGTCGGTGCTCACCGGGAACATGGAGCCTCTCGCGATCGGCAAGCTCACGGCGTTCGAGCTGGAGCACTTCGTGGACTTCGAGATGGGTGCCTACGGCATGGACCACGAGGACCGTGCCGCGCTGGTGGGTCTGGCGCAGGAGCGGGCCGCCCGGAAGTACGGGGAATCCTTCGCCAGGCACAACACCGTGCTGGTGGGGGATACGCCGAACGACGTCCTCGCCGGTCACCTGGGCGGGGCGAGGGTGGTGGCCGTCGCCACCGGCTCCAGCGACGTCCGAACGCTGAAAGACGCCGGTGCCGAGCTGGTGCTGGAAGACCTCACCGATACCGCTGCCGTCGTGCGGGCTGTACTCGCGGCAGGGGATCAATAGTCGTCCGTCATTCAGTGGTGCCGGACTTCCCGAGCCGGTCGCCGAAGACAACAAGAAGGACGATGAGGAGGAACGCGACGAGCCCGGTGACGGTTCGCACGACGTGCCACGCCTCCCACCGTTGCAGGATCGCCGCGTAGTCGGCCGGGGCCGAGGAGACGGCCCACTGCCTGATCTGACCGTTGATGGGAACGTTACCGAACCGGGTGACCAGGAACGAGGTCACCACCAGGGCGCCCGCGCCCGCCGCGAGAAGCCGCGGGAGAGAGCGCGTCAGGACGGCGAGCAGGGACGAGCTGACCACCGCCAGGGCCATCATCGTCTGCATGACGAGGCCGTTCACCCCCATCAGCGCCGTGTGGAACGTGAATCGCACATCGAGGGGAACGGCCCGGAACGCGTAAACGACGTTCACGGCGCCATAGCCGAACGCACCCGCGAGCAAGCCCGTGGACAGAAGCGCGAACGTTTTGACAGGTCGGACCAGCATGACGAGATCTCCTGTGAGGATGAGGATGAGGATGAGGAAGAGGGGTGCGCCCGGCGGTCTGGGCCGCCTTGATGCGGCGGCTCACCACGTTCTCGCGGGCGGCACGCCGCAGCGATCGCCCCCGAAGAGATCACGCGGCTCCCCCGTCGAGGATTCCGTCTGAATCGTTCTCATGCCGAGATCGTTGCTTCTGTCATCGTTCGCGGTCGTCCTGCCCGGGGCGACTTTTCCGGCTACGTCGCGGAACGCAGAAACGGGTGGAACTACCGCGCGGGGAGTAGCGCGGATTCCAACCTGGTGCGGAGGAGGGCGACCGGCGTGCGTGCCGCCGTCCGAACCGGAGTGAAGGTGAGCGTGGTCACGTGCGGGGGCGTTTGGGCCTGGGCGGCGGGCCGTAGGCCCGGATGAGGGCGTCGCGGACGGCAAGGCGTCCGGCCATCCGAAACGACCGGTCGCTTGAGTCGATGAGGTGGACGCCGATGCCCCGCAGGACGACCGCCACCGCCACGGTGGTCCCGGTTCCCTGATCGGCCAGTTCCTCGCCCATGCCCGCGGCGACCGCCGCGTGGAACCCGTCCAGCTCGTCCTCGAAGTGAGTGCCCTTGACGACGGCGTCGCCGGCGACCTCGAACGTGAAACCGTCCTCCCAGGGTTCGAAGTCCGCGGTGACCTCCGCGAAGTCGGAGGGGCACCCGGCTTGGCGGGCGTACACCGCCCGGACGCCTCGGATCGGACGGGGTGGGAACGTCCTGGGCTCGAGGTCCATGAGGAAACGGTAGCCCGCCGAGCGCGAACACGGCGCGCGGGCCGGTCGGACGAGAACCGGCAGCGGACGGCTCCCCGTACGCCGCTATTGGACCGTGCCAATTGATGACCTTGATATCCGCTTATAGGTTGATCCGCGCCATCGCCGGGGGAGCGATGCGCGTAATCGGAGGTCAACGGGTGTTGGTAAGACGAATTTCACTTCTTCTCACGGCAGGGCTTCTTGCCGCCACGGGGCTCGTCGGAGGTGGTCTGGCCGCCTCCCCCGTGGGAGCGGCGGCGATCGCCCCGTGTCCCGGGGTCAAGGGCCTGCCCGATCCGGCGCTCTGCAGCACCCATGAGGACATGTTCCCCGGCGCGCGGACCGGGGTGCGGACCGGCCCGGAGGCGGCCGGGCCTCGGCTCACCGCGCGGCAGGCCGACGCGGCGGCCGATGCGGCGCCCGCCCAGATCGCCTGTGAGGGCGACGGGGTGAGCGGCAAGCGCCTCCAGATGCTGTACGTCCGCGAGCCGAGCATGCCCGACCGCTACAGCCAGTTCATGCCCGTGTTCCAGGCGTGGCTCGCCAGCGCCGACGACGTCTACAACGACGCCGCCGCCGAGAAGGGGCAGAGCAGGCACATCCGCTTCGTCACGAAGGAGGTCCCCGGCGGGTGCCAGATCGTGATCGAGCCGGTCGTGGTGCCCGCGGGCTCGCTGGCCACCTTCGCGAGCGGCAACGCCGCGGTGAAGAGCCTGGGATACAACCTGCCGGACCGGAAGTACTTCATGCTCACCGAGTCGACCGCCATCTGCGGAGTGGCTCAGCTTTTCCAGGACGATCGGCCCGGCCCGGAGAACTACAACAACTACGTCACCAGCTACGGGCGGGTTGACGCGACCCCCAACTGCTTCGGAGCCAACGCCTTCACCCACGAGCTGGGCCACGCGCTGGGCGCGGTGCAGTTGACCGCCCCGAACAGCGACGGCAAGGGGCACTGCTCGGACCTGTACAGCACGATGTGTTACGGCGGAACCCCGACCTGGTCGTGCCCGGAGTGGAAGAGCAACCTGGTCCCCGACTGCAACCACGACGACTACTTCAACATGGCCCCGGAGCCCGGCAGCTATCTCGACACCCACTGGAACATCGCGAACAACGACTTCCTGATCAAGGGGAACACCGCCGAGCCCGCCTCGCACCCCACGATCGGCCTCACCTATGTGATCACGAACGTGTCGACCGGGGGAGCCATCGAGCCGGTCGGCGGCTCCGTCGCCAGCCTGAGCAGGCTCAGCCAGCGGGCCCGGACCAACACGCCGAGCCAGAAATGGCTGATGGGCTACAAGACCGGCCTCCAGTTCGTCAACGTGAACAGCCGGATGTGCGTGGACAGCGCCTACGAGGGGACCGTCCCCGGGACCCAGACGCTGCAGTACGGCTGCAAGGGCTCGGACGCCATGCGGTGGACGTACCTGTCGCACGCGGACGGCAGCCACTCCATCATCAACTGGAAGTCCGGGCTGGCCCTGACGGCCGTGGGCGCGTATCCGGCTCCGTTGGAGCAGCAGCCCTACACCGGTGCGGCCAACCAGCGGTGGAGGTTCGACCAGATGGCCGACGCCGGTCCGGTCGACGGCGCGACCTACCACCTGATGGGCACCGGCACCCGTGAGAACGTCGAGGTCCTCAACGGGTCGTCGGCCTCCGGCGCGGCGGTCACGCACGCGGCGCCTTCGAGTGCGAAGAGCCAGCAGTGGACGTTGCGCAAGCAGGCCGCGCCCGGCGTCTGGAGGCTGGTCAACGTCAACAGCGGCATGTGCCTGAACGTGCCGCGGACACCCGCGACCATACCGCCCCAGGTCGTGCAGACGGCCTGTGGCGCGGCGTTGTCCAAGGACCTGTGGACACTGCGTCGCGTGGCGGACGGGACGTACCTCGTCGTCAACGCGGCCACCCAGCTGGTGCTCAGCATGACCACCGGCGCGCTGTCCACCCTGACCCAGCAGGCCCTCGCGGCCGACCAGAGCAGCCAGATCTGGGCGCTCAGGCCGCTGTAGCGTCCGGCACCCTTCGGCGCCGTGGAGTGAGATCGCTTCTCCGGGCGGGCGTTCTCACTCCACCTGCAGATCACACGGCGTCCTGGCGGGCAGCTGGGATCGCCGCGCTCCCGGCGCGACGGTGTCCGAGGCGGTCGGCTTCGCGCGGCCGCGCCGTACAGGGCGGCTCACGTCGGCTTTCTCTAGCATCCGGTCCAGGGCCGCGTCGACGAGTTCGCCCAGCTCCTCCACGGACCGGCGCTGCCGCAGGGCCTCCTTGGCCTCCCAGTCCTTGATGGCGGCCTCGATGTCGCCGAAGCGTCCCGGGGTGACCGTGATCTGTTTCCCGTTGATCTGCCGCAGGGCCACGCCGCCTACGATGTCCCAGTCGCGCACGCTCATGTCTCGTCACCCGGCTGAGCCGCGCAGATCAGGTTCGCGACCCTTTCGGGCCGCTCGCGCCTCACCGTCTGGGGGTCGGAACCGTTCCGCAGGGACACCAGGTAGCAGCCCGAGCGTGGCCCCATGGTCACCGTGGCGGCCGCCGATCCCGCGGCGTCGTGGACGGTCAGCTCGGGGGCATGCAGGATGTGGTGCCCCAGGGGGTACGGCCTGCCGTCGCCGAACAGCTTCAGATCGACCGTGTGAACGACACGGGAGCGCACTTCTCGCGCCTTCAACAGCCGCTGCACGACAGCCAGGTCCCTGTCGGGTCTCTTCACCGTCGCGTCCGTCACCGCATCGTCTGAGGGTGCTTTGTCGGATTGTGTAGTCGTCTGTATGGAGGTCATACGGCGACGGTAGAAGTCGGCGGTCCTGGGGCTCAATGATGTTGGTTGAAGTTGCCCTATAACTCTTAAAACCGTCCAATACGGCAGTAATCAATCACCTCGCCTCGCCGATCGCCATGAGTGGCGTGAGTGGACAGTGCCGCGAGGATGACGACCCCGATTGCCACGATTGCCACGCCCCGGGTAGCGCCCACCAGGACCGGCCGCAGCGCGTTCGGTTCCGTTTGACCTCCGGGAAGAGGCGAGAGGCGTTGGCGTGGCCCTCGGTCCGGCGTTGGCGCAGGTAGGGTTCGAATTCGTCGCCGACGCCGGTGATGTGTGGTACCCCGCCTTTGCAACTCGCGAGTACTTATGTGAACCCTTGAATAATGTGGTGTTAATCTTTCCTGCATGGAACGGGAAGTGTTCGAATGACGGATGCGTTCCAAATGACCGTCGAAGGACTGGCTGGTCAGGTCAATCAGCAGGTGGAGCGCGTGCGCGAGACGTACGAAGCGCTCAACTCGATCGAGTCCACGATGGGCTCCTCCGACGGGATGATCAGCGTGGTCGTGGGGCCGCAGGGCCAAGTCCGCGACATCGAGCTGGACCCGCGCGTTTACCGCAAGCTCTCCGCCACCGAGCTGGCCGACGCCATCATGGAGCAGATCAATCGCGCCGCGGCGGCCGTCTCGGAGCAACGCCGGCACCTGCTGGAGCCGCTCATGCCCGACGGGCTCCGCTACGACCAGGTCTTCGGTGAGAATGTCACGCTCGACGCGTTCCTGCCCTCCCCCGTGGATCCGGACGTATGAGTGACCCCTACGGCGGCTACTACGTCCGCCCTGACGCGCCGCGCCGGCAGGCCCACGTCTATGACGAGCAGCGCGTCAACGTGACGAAGGTGCGCGACGAACTGATGGCGGCCTTCGACCGCGACCGGAACACGCTGGGCAACGACGAGTACGGTGCCGAGTTGGCCAAGAAGCTCCCCGGGATAGAGGAGCGCATCTTCTCGGACCTGAAGGCCTTCATCACCAACCTGGAAGGCGCGACCTCCGGCCTGCACACCACCGCCGGCAATTACGAGCAGGCCGAGCCGCCCTGGGCCTCCGGCTCCTGATCATCGTCCATGGGATTCGACGGGCTACTGGTGCCGGACTGGGCCAAGCCGTACGTCGGCTGGGTCGTCGGCATGGACTGGCCGGAGGGCGACGAGACCGGCTGTTTCCGGCTCGCCGACGCGTGCGTGACCGCCGCGCACCGCATCGTCGAGGGCACCGCCGCCGACCAGCCGTGGACCGCGGACAAGATCGGCTCTGAGTGGGACGGCGCCGCTCACCTGGCCTTCACCGAGCACGTCAGTAAGATGGCCGGCCGGCAGGTCGCCGATCTGGTCAACCGGCTGATCAACACCGCCGTCGCGCTCAACGGCGTGGGCGTACAGATCCAGTACGCCAAGTACATGATCGAGGTCACCGTCTGGTTGCTGATCGCGCAGCTCGCGTACCTGATAGCGGCCGCTCTGGCCAGCGGCGGAGCGAGCCTGGCGCTCATCCCGCCGCGCGTGCAACTCGCCCGCATGACGGTCGCGCAGATCGCCAAACGGACGCTGCTCAACATCGCGCTGTTCGCTGGGATCGTGGGCGGCATGGACGGCGGCATCCAGCTCACACAGATGGTGCAGGGGCGCAGGGATGAGTTCGACCTGCGGCAGCTCGGGGTGTCCGCGCTCAGCGGCGGCGCGATGGGCGGGCTCATGGGGCTGCTGAGCGGCGGGCTCACCCGGCTGGCCACGCCCGCCCTGCGCGCGGGGCTGACCAGGGCGGAGATGGACATGGCCGAGCGGCTGCTGGCGGCCGCCAGCTCCTCCATCTATGGGCAGGCCGCTCAGTACGCGGTGACCGGCGGCATCACCACGGCCGGGACCATGCTGGCGCAGGGCAACTTCAGCTGGGATCTCCTGGCCAAGGGCATCACCTCCAGCGCGCTCGGCGCGGACGGCCAGCACCTGACCGCGGCCCTGCCGACCCACGGCGGCGGCACACCGTCTCCCAACGGCGACCCGTCCCCCGGCCCGTTCAATGGTCCCGACCCCGGCCCGTTCAACGGTCCCGACCCCGGCCCGTTCAATGGTCCCGATCCCGGCCCGTTCAATGGTCCCGATCCCGGCCCGTTCAATGGTCCCGATCCCGGCCCGGGCTCCAGCTCACGCCCGGACGCCGATTCGCGTCCGAATCCGGACCAGGCTCCCCGGAGCGGCGCGGATCCGGTGCCCGATCAGGGAGTGGGACCGCGCGTGGAGCCCGGGTCCGACCCCGGTACCGGCTCCGTCCCCGATCGCGGCACCACGCTGAGCCAGGTGGCCGATACCGCGTCCACGGCCGGACCCACCACCGGACCTGAGGCCGCCCGCCAGGGCTCCGTCCCGCACGACCTACCGGATCGGCAGGCGCAGGGGCCGCAGGGAGAGGCTCGGACGCAGGCGGCGCAGCAGGGCCCGATGCCCGTGCACGGTGAGGCGCCACCGCGCCCTCGAATGCCCGAGCAGAGCACGCTTCCCCCGGCTCGCAGCACGCCGGACCACGCGGCCGACGGCGCACCCCGCCAGCCGGGCGATCGGGCGTCCGGTGGCGCGCCTGACCGGACGCAGGGTGGCACGTCTCACGCGGCGGGGCATCCGGTTGGAAGCACACCGCATCAGGCGCCGGAGCGTGCCATTGGCGGCGCGCCTCCGCATCAGACGCTGGAGGGGACGGGCGGTGGCGTGGCACAGCCGGCGAATGAGCGTGGGCCCGGGAGCTCGTCCGCCGACACAGCGGGACGTAGCGGCGGGGCCGAGCCGGGCGTGCCGGTGCGGCAGGGGACGTCCGGCGAGACGCCTCCGGTGAGCAGGATCGAGGGGCTGCTCAACCACGTCCCTGATTCCGGCGACACCACCCCATCACCCCAGGCACCGGACCGGGCCGGACAGGCGGCCGACGGCACACCGCCGCCGCCCCGCCCGGGCTACCCCTCGGCCGGGCCGTCCCAAGGCGGGCCCGATTCGCCGAACAGCACGTCGTCGCGGGTTCCGTTCGACTTCCAACGCTTCCACAACGACTCCCGCTGGACGGCGGAGGCCACGAGGTTCGAGCAGAGCCTGGGCGCGCACTACTTCAACAACCCGCAGACCGTGGACGCCGCCCGCGCCGCGCTGGGCAAATTGCGGGACGTCCTCCTGGACCTCACTTCGAGGCAGCCCGGCGAGAGTCCTGAGGCCTTCGCCCGCCGCGTCGAGAGCGTCTTCTTCAAGGACGACGCGGCCAGCGCCGGTCAGGTGGGCACCCGCTCTGGCGTGACCGTGGACGACCTGATCGCACACGGGAACCTGCGCGAGTTGGTGACGGCCTTCTACAACGGCGCCTACTACAACCGCGCCAACCCGCTCATCTTCGGCAACGCCCTGCTCAACATCATGGACACCGGCGGCTGGGACCGGGCTCGCGAGGTCGGTCTCGACGTCGGCGAGGTGCAGCGGGCGCACCACCAGCTCGACGAGCGGCCGCACCGCTCGCGGCTCGGGCGGCTGGAGGCCAGGTTCATGCCGAACATGTACACCTTCAACCGCGATCCGTTCGGCACGGGAAACGTCGGCATGCTCTCCGAGCGCGGGGCCAGGGATGTGGCGGAGATGATCCAGAGCCAGTTCAGCCGGCAGGACCGTACGGAAGCGCAGATCCAGGAGCTCGGCCTCAACACGACCCCCGGTCACTACGACCGGTTGGGGGCGCCGTTGGGCAGGTTCGAGCGGGCGTTCGTGGAGGAGAGCGTCCACGGGCGGCTCGACCCGGACGCGCCGCTGCCCTGGCGGGAGGGCGTGACCATGCACGACACAACGGGAAGCCGGTGGGCCAGGAAGATCACCAGCGAGGGTTTCCCCGTGATCGACGGGGTCTCCGGCACCACCGCCAAGATGCTCACCGCGGTCAAGTTCCTCAACCTCGGCCCCAGCACGACCGAGCACTTCCTGGGCGCGCTCATGGGATGGATGCTGCCGAGCCTGGACCACTCCCTGTTCGAGATCGCCAGAGGCGCGCAGATCGCCGATGTGGGCGGGATGAGGCTGGAGCCCGGCTCTCGGCCCAACGTGGTGGACTTCTACCGGAACCTGCCCGGCATGGACCTCGCCACGCTGCGGCGAGAGATCCTGTCAGACGGCATGTTCCCGCACGAGTCCAGATACACCGTGAACGCCAGGGACATAGCAGGTTTCTCCGAGACGCAGCATCCCAAAGTGGGCGAGACCGTTGACCGTCTCTGGCCGCAGCTCGAAAGCGGCCGGGTCACCGATCCGGATCTCGCCGGCTGGTTGGACCGCTCGGGCATCGACCCGAGTGACCCGGCCCAGGTACGGGCGCTGGGCGAGCGGCTGTCACCCGCACACGTGATGGCGCTGACCGTCTACACCAGGCACGGCCACTACCTGATCAACAATGTGACGCGTACCCAGCTCTGGACCGGCGGGGTGTCGGAGTCGATGGTCCGGAACCGCATGGTGGACAAGGTCAACCAGCTCGTCGGTAGCTACCTGGACAACCTCGCCGCGAACACCAAGGCCCTGCCGCTGCCGATGGCCCTGCGCCCGCTGCTGCACGTGGGCGACGGTCATCTGGACTCCAGGTCGCCGCTGAACGCGCTGTCCGACTCCTACGTCGACGCGGCCCGCCGTACGGAAGAGGCCAAGCAGCGCTTCGCCGAAGCGCGGGACGAGGGCCGCAAGGACGAGGCCAGGCAGGCCGGGCAGGACCTCAGGCAGGCCCGGCGGGACGGGCAGGAGGCGTGGAAGGCACTCAAGGAGCAGCTCGGCCGGGCCACGCCGCGACTTTGGGACGAGATGCGCTGGCACGCCGACATGGTGCACGACGCGATGGCGCAGCTTCCGGGAGTCGGCTCGCCTGAGCGGCCCGTGCAGGCGTACCGCGGGGACTGGATGACGCCGGTGCACTCGCCGATCTACGGCTCCAAGTTGCACCCGTACGGGACGGCCCGCGAATTCCTCAGCGTGAGCAAGCTGCTGGAGGTGGCGATCAGGTTCATGGCCGAGAACCCGGCCAGTGACCGCAAGGTCCTCGTGGCCTACCAGCTCACCGGGCAGCAGGCCAAGGACATCTCGATCTTCTCCTCCTTCGCCGAGGACCAGGAGGCCGTCTTCCCGCCGCATTCGCGCATGCACCGGGAGAACTCCCCGGAGCTGGCTGCGAGCCTGCGAGACGAGGTGGACCGGCTCGCGGCGGACATGGTCGAGCGCGGCGTCATCCCAGAGGTGCCACGCTCGTATGAAATCATCGTGATGGAGGAAGGCTGACGTGAGCGCCGAATGGGCTGAGCTGGACGACAGGGCACGGCAGCTCTACGGGGGCGTGCACCGGCTGCTGCTGCGACTGGCCGGCCAGCTTCCGGACGAGCTGATCACTCGGGCCCGCACCATGCTGGCCGAGGGCGACCTGGCCTACCTGCCCGACGCGGTGATGATCGCCGCGGCGGAGGGCGGGGTCGGGCTGACGGCCCAGGAGGTCGGGGTCCTGCGCGAGGTGTTCGCGGCGCTCGGCCTGGAGGGCGAGCCGACGGCAGCCGACGAGGTCACGCTCACCACGAGCACCCCCGTGACCGGCCACACCTTCTCCCCCGAGAAGGTCCGGCCCGCGCGCGTGCCCGCCGGGCTCGACCTGACGGACGGCGTCCCCGACGAGCTCGCCGACCTGGAGGACGACCTGATCGACCTCACCGACCACCTCGTGGTGGACGCGCTGAGCGAGCACGCGGGCGTCGTCGCGGTGCGGCGCGCCTGGCGCGACGGTTCTGGGGAGACGCGGCGGGTCTATCTGACCGAGGTGGATCCGGGGGTGCCCGCCTGGGAGCTGGCGCTGGAGGGGCAAACGGAGGCGGAACAGATGGGCGAGAGCGATCCGCAGGTCGAGGTCTATTGGAGCGGCGACGACCTGCCGCCCTACCACCGCTCGGCGATCGAGGCCGCGACCCTCTTGTGGCGGCGCTAGGCGCTGTCCAGGCTCGGGCGGGTTCCACGAATGTACCCACTGCATCGGCCGCCTTCGCCCTGGCCCCTGAGATTGCCGCGACGTACGGCGGCAGCCCGTTCACTTTCACGTGCTGAAGCCGTGAACCGGACCGGCCACCGCGGGCGAGGGAGAGAGCAGGCCGACCGTGACGCGCAGGCCGCCCTCGGGACGTGCGGCGGCGGTGACCGTACCGCCGTGGGCGTCCACGATGGCGCGGACGATCGACAACCCGAGCCCCGCGCCGCGTGCGGAGCGGACGCGGTCGCCCTGGAGTCGTCTGAAGGGCTCGAAGAGATCCTCCACCTCGTACGGCGGGACCGGCTGTCCGGTGTTCTCCACGACCAGGCCGCTCTCCCCGCAGGAGATCCAGACCTGCCCGTCCCGCACGTTGTACTTGATCGCGTTCTCCACCAGGTTGAAGACGGCGCGCTCCAGGAAGAGCGGGTCGCCGTCGACCGTCACCGGGCGCAGGTCCCGGTGGATGGTGACGGGTCGTTTGCGAGGTTGCAGGTCGAGCTGGTCGAGGGCGGCACGCACGACCTGGTCGAGCTCCAGGGACTTGCGCGAGGCCGGCTCCTGCTCCGACTGGGCCAGCAGGAGCAGTCCCTCGATCATCCGCTCGTAGCGGGAGTTGGTGCCCAGCAGCGTACGGGCCAGCGCCTTGAGGTCCGGTGAGGCGTCGGGCTCCTCCAGCGACACCTCCAGGACCGTGCGATTGATCGCCAGTGGGGTGCGCAGCTCGTGCGAGGCGTTGGCGATGAACCTGCGCTGGGCGTCGAACACCTTGTGCAGCCGGTCGAGCATCGCGTCGAAGGTGTCGGCCAGCCGTTTGATCTCGTCCTGGGGCCGCCCGCGAAGGGCGATCCGCTCGTGGAGGTTGCTCTCCGACAGCCGTTGCGCGGTCTCGGTGACCCGGTCGAGAGGGCGCAGCGCGCGGTCGGCGATCAGGTAGCCGACCACCACCGCGACGATCCCGACGAGCACCATGATCAGGAGTGAGGAGCGCAGCATCTCGTCGAGGACGCCGGTCGCCCGCTCCTCCACGTCCTTCTCCAGGATCCGCATGACGGTGTCGGGAGGCAGTTCCCCGGTCGGGAGGGCCGTCTTCCGGCTCACCACGGTGAACCGCTGGTTCAGGGTCTTGGCGGTCAGCAGGTAGGTGAACCAGACCAGCATCGACCCGGCGACGAAGAACAGCGCGCCGTACAGCAGGGTGAGCCGCATGCGCAGGCCGAGCCTCACAGCCGGACCCCCTCGCCTGACGCGTCCGCCGGCACCGCGGGTTTCACGGCCGGTGCCTTGCCGGACGCGTTTTCCAGCACCGTGGGTTTCACGGTCGGTCCCTTGCCTGACGCGTTCTCCGGCACCGTGGGTTTCACGGTCGCTCCCTCGCCGGGCGCGTTCTCCGGCGACGCGAGCCTGTACCCCTTGCCGGGTACGTTCTCCAGCACCGCGGGAGCACCGAGCTTCCTGCGCAGCGAGGTGATCGTGACGCGCAGCACGCCCGTGCCTCCCTCCGCGTACTCGTCCCAGACCCTCCTGCGCAGCTCGGCGGAGGTGACCAGGGCTCCGCCTGCGTCCAGGAGCTCCCGCAGCAGGTCGAACTCCTTGCGGTTCAGGGTGATCCGCCGCCCGTCCCTGGTGACCGTACGGCGGGCGGGGTCGAGCCTGATCCCCGATCGCTCAAGGGCCGGCACGACCGTACGGAAGGAGCGGCGGGCCAGCGTCCTGACCCTGGCGACCAGCTCGGCGAACGCGAACGGCTTGACCAGGTAGTCGTCCGCGCCCAGGGACAGCCCGTCGATCCTGTCGCGGATCTGCCCCGCCGCGGTCAGCATGAGGATGCGGCTCCTGTGCCTGAGCTCGCCGCACACGTCGTCGCCGTGCACCTCGGGCAGGTCGCGGTCCAGGACGACGACGTCGTAGTCGACGTACCCGGCCAGCTCCAGCGCCTCCTGGCCGTCGTAGGCCACGTCCACGGCCATGGCGTGCAGCCGCAGGCCCCGCGCGACGGCGTCGGCCAGCTGTTCCTCGTCCTCCACGATCAGCACTCGCATGCTGCTGAGCGTGACGCACCGGGTGTTAGCACCGGGTAAGGCAGAAGGCTCCCGATCAACGCTCCTCAGCGGCTTATCCGGGTTTAGCACCGCCTCCGTTGAAGTTGGCCTCGCAACCAACCCTCGTAACCAATACCCGGAACCAACCCCACGACCAACCCCACGACCAACCCTCGTAACCAACCCCGCGATCAATCCTCGCGGCCAACCTCGGTAACCGACCAAGGGAGAGCGTCATGAAGGCTCGACTGCTGTTACTCGCCGTACCGCTGCTGCTGGCAGGGTGCGGCGCGGCTCCGACCACCTCGGGCGTCGCCAGCGTGGGAGACGCCGGCCGGCCCACCGCCTCGGCCTCGGCCTCGGCCCCGGTGGATCGGGCGGAGGCGCAGTTGAAGTTCGCCCAGTGCATGCGCGAGAACGGCGTCGACATGCCCGACCCCGGTGACGACGGGACGGTTCGCATCCAGACCAGGAAGGGGGAGGGGGCCAAGACGGAGAAGGCGATGGAGGAGTGCCGGCACCTCATGAAAGACGCGGCCGGCGACAGGAACGCGGCCCCCGACCCGAAGCGGCTCGACGAAATGGTCAAGTTCGCGCGGTGCATGCGGGAGCAGGGCATCGACATGCCCGACCCCGAGCCGGGCGGCGGAATCAGGCTCACGATGCCCAAGGGCGGAGAGCAGAAGATGCGGGCGGCCCAGGAGGCCTGCGAGGAGTTCGCACCCGAGATGAAGAAGAGCGGGCAGTGAGAAGAGGGCTCGTCCTGTCGGGGGCGACTCTTCTCGCGGTCGTGGCCGCGGGGACGGTGGCGGCCGTACTGGTCGATGGCGGCACCGGGGTGGCCGTGCCCGTCCGGGCGAGTGTCGCCGCCACGGCGGCGATCACCAGGCAGGACCTGGTGGACACCAAGACCGTGACCGGCGCGCTGACCTACTCGGGCCGGCGCGGGCTCACCGTCGGCGCGGCGGGAACGGTGACGTGGGCGCCTGAGGAGGGTGCGGTCGTACGGCGGGGCCGCTCCCTGCTCAAGGTCGACCGCGAGCCGGTCACCCTGATGTACGGCGCGCTGCCCCTCTACCGGCCGTTGGGCGTGGGCGTCTCCGACGGACCCGACGTCGAGCAGTTGGAGCGCAACCTCAGGGTGCTGGGCCACGGCGAGGACCTCACCGTGGACGACCACTTCAGCTACGCCACCTCCCTCGCGGTGCGGGAGTGGCAGGACGACCGGGGGCTGACCGAGACCGGGCAGGTGGACGACACGCAGGTGGTGTTCCTGCCCTCGGCGGTCAGGGTGACCGAGACGAAGGCGGTGGTCGGCGGCAGGACCGCGCCGGGACAGCAGGTTCTCGCGGTCAGCGACCTGAACCGGCTGGTCCACCTCGACCTCGACAGCGCCGACCAGACGCTGGCCGAGAAGGGCGCGAAGGTCACCGTGGAGCTGCCGGGCGGGGAGAAGGCGGCAGGGAAGATCACAGAGGTGGGCACGGTGGCCAGGAGCAAGGAGGACGGCACGACCGTCGACGTCGAGATCGCGCTCACCAAGGACCCGAAGACCAGGCTGGACCAGGCCCCCGTCGAGGTCGAGCTGGTGAGCGAGCGACGCGAGAACGTGCTCGCCGTACCGGTGGAGGCGCTGCTCGCGCTGCGCGAGGGCGGGTTCGGCGTCGAGATCGTCGAAGGCTCCGGCACCCGGCTGGCGTCGGTGGAGGTCGGGGCGTTCGGCGGCGGCATGGTCGAGATCACCGGCGACGGGCTCAGAGAAGGCATGAAGGTCGGGGTGCCGTCGCAATGAGCATCATCGAGCTTCGCGAGGTGACCAAGACCTACAACGGGCACGTCCAGGCGCTGCGCGGAGTGGACCTGCTGGTGGAGGAGGGCGAGCTGCTGGCCATCATCGGCCCCTCGGGTTCGGGCAAGTCCACCATGCTGCACATGATCGGGACCCTGGACCGGCCCACCTCGGGGACCGTCCGCATCGCGGGCCACGACATCGCCGCGCTGTCGGACCGCGAACTGTCGGCGCTGCGGGCCCGCCACCTCGGGTTCGTCTTCCAGCAGTTCCACCTGGCGCCGGGGGTGAGCGCCCTGGACAACGTGGCCGACGGGCTGCTCTACACCGGGACGCCGCTGCGGGCCAGACGCGACCGGGCGTCGGAGGCTCTGGAGCGGGTGGGCCTCGGGCACCGGCTCGACCACCGGCCCAACCAGCTCTCCGGCGGTGAACAGCAGCGGGTGGCCCTGGCCAGGGCGATCGTCGGCGATCCCCCGCTGCTGCTGGCCGACGAGCCGACCGGCAACCTGGACTCCGCCTCGGGGTCGGAGGTGCTCAAGATCCTGCGTGGGCTCCACGAGGGCGGGACCACGATCGCGATCATCACGCACGACGACGAGATCGCCGAGTGGTGCCCGCGGCGGGTACGGGTCCGGGACGGGAAGGTGCTGACGTGAAGCCCGCCAGGCTCAGCCCCTCCGACGTGCTGCGAGTCGGCGCGGCGGGGCTCAGGAGCCGCCCGACCAGGGTGATCCTGTCCGCGCTCGGCATCGCCATCGGCATCGCCACGATGATCGCGGTGATCGGCATCTCCTCCTCCTCGCGGGAGGATCTGCTGCGACGGCTCGACCGGCTGGGCACCAACCTGCTGACGGTGGCGCCGGGACAGACGATCTTCGGACAGGAGGCCAGGCTTCCCGAGGAGGCGGTCGCCATGGTCAAGCGCATCGGCCCGGTGAGCACCGCCGCGGCCACCGGACTCGTCGGGACGTCCGTGCGGCGGACCGGCTACATCTCCGAAGCGGTCACCGGGGGCATCGCCGTACAGGCCGCCACCACCGAGTTGCTCCGTACGCTGGAGGGCGGCGTCCGGAGCGGCACCTGGTTGAACGCCGCCACCGAACGGCAACCGGTGGTCGTCCTGGGCGCGGTGGCCGCCGAGCGGCTGGGCATCACCAGGACCGGTGTGCAGGTGTGGATGGGCGATCGCTGGTTCACCGTCATCGGGGTCCTCGGCCCGGTGCCGCTCGCACCCGAGATCGACCGGTCGGCGCTCGTCGGGTTCCCCGCGGCGGAGGAACTGCTGGGCTTCGACGGTCACCCCACCACGCTCTACGAGCGGTCGGCCGAGGAGGCGGTGACGGACGTGCGTTCCGTCCTGCCGCGTACGGTGAACCCGGAGAATCCCTCGGAGGTGAATGTCAGCAGGCCCTCCGACGCGCTGGCCGCCAGGGCCGCCGCCGACGGGGCCTTCACCAACCTGCTGCTCGGCCTCGGCGCGGTCGCACTGCTGGTCGGCGGGGTGGGCGTGGCGAACACCATGGTGATCTCGGTGCTGGAACGGCGGCGGGAGATCGGCCTGCGCCGTTCCCTGGGCGCCACCCGCGGACAGGTGCGTGTCCAGTTCCTATCGGAATCCCTGCTTCTATCCACCTTGGGGGGCATCGTGGGGGCCGCCCTGGGCGCTCTCGCCACCGTCGGCTACGCCCTGTACCGCGACTGGCCGGCCGTCGTGCCGCCGTGGGCGATCGGCGGCGCGGTCGGCGCCACCCTGGTCATCGGCACCGTCGCCGGGATCTACCCCGCCATGCGCGCCGCCCGCCTGTCCCCGACCGTCGCGCTGTCCACCACCTGACCCGCTACAGGGAGCCCACCAGTGCCACGGCCTCGCCGAGGCGTTGTTTCTCGGCCTGACTCAGCGTCGGATTGGCGGCCCGGATCGCCAGAGCCCCTTCGAGGTCGATCGCCTGGTCGATCTCCCTGAGCAGGGAGGCCAGGATCGTGCGGGCCATGGACGCCTCGACCCGCGGCGGGAGAGTGTGCAGACGACGCACAAAAAGACACAGCGGCCGAGCGTGCCTGACCGTCCGGCGGCACTCTACGGATCACCACCGGGTCGTCGCCGAACGCGGCGGCGGGGAATCATCGTCTACGGCCCGTGGTTCCAGCGGGTATGAAGGCAGTCACGATTAACGCATACGGGGAGTCCCCGCAGGTCACCGAGCAGCCCGAGCCCAAGATCGGCCCGGACTCCGTGCTCGTCCGCATCAAGGCGGCCGGGGTGAACCCGGTGGACTGGAAGATAGCGGCGGGTTATCTCGACCAGATCATGTACGTCCACTTCCCGCTGATCCCCGGCTGGGACCTGGCCGGAGTGGTGGAACAGGTCGGCGCCGCGGTCACCGAGTTCGCCCCCGGTGACGAGGTGATCGGCTACAACCGGCAGGACACCGTGCAGAGCGGCACCTACGCCGAACTGGTCGCCGCACCCGTTCGCACGCTCGCGCGCAAGCCCGCCTCTCTGAGCTGGCAGCAGGCCGGGGGACTGCCACTGGTCGGGCTGACCGCCTACCAGTCGCTGCGTGCCGTGGGCGTCGGGAAGGGCGACACGGTGCTGGTGCACGCGGCGGCGGGCGGTGTCGGCTCGCTCGCCGTACAGATCGCGGTCGCCTGGGGGGCGCGCGTGATCGGTACGGCGAGCGAGTCCAAGCACGACTTCCTGCGTTCGCTGGGCGCGGAGCCCGTGGCGTACGGCGACGGGCTCGTCGAGCGGGTGAGGGCGCTGGCTCCCGAGGGCGTCGACGCGGCCCTCGACTTCGTCGGCGGCGATGCCATCCCCGCCTCCTTCGAGCTTGCCACCTCCCCGTCCCGCGTGGTGTCCATCGTCGACGGCGGGGTCAAGGAGCACGGCGGACAGTACGTCTTCGTCCGGCCCGACGCCGCAGACCTGACCGCGCTCGGCGACCTCGCCGACGAGGGGAAGCTCACGGTCCACATCGACACGGAGCTTCCGCTGTCGGAGACGGCCGAGGCGTTCCGGCTCAGCGCGGAAGGCCGTACGCGCGGGAAGATCGTTCTGCTGGTCCCCTGAGGCCGGTCGAGCCCGGTGGCAGCGGCGGCCCCGGTCGTCCTGCCGGCCGCCTGGGACCGGTCGAGCCCCGTGGCAGCGGCGGACCCCGCCGGAGGCCGGGCTCGGTGAGGAATCTCCTCACACTTTCCGGAGGTGGGCCAGGGCGGTCCGCACGTTGCCGGTCAACGGAGCGGTGGAGTCGAGCACAAGGCGATCCTCGCGCCAGGCGTCGAAGCTCGCGCGTCTCGACTCCACCGACGCCCAGGCCGGCTCGACGAAGCCGTCGATGTCACGCCGGCGGCCTTCGAGCCGTCGCCGGTGCAGAGCCCGATCGGAGCAGACCACCTCGATGTGGCGCAGTGCCACGCTCCGGCGGACGGCGAGACGGCGCCACTGCTCCCGTGCCTCCTCCGCGTCGTTCACCGCGTCGACGACGACCGTCTGCCCGAGCGCGAGAACCTCGGAGGCCAGCGCCTCCACCACGACGTAGGCGGCCAGCCCGGTCGGCTGGTCGCGGTCGACCCCCGCCCTCCACATCGCGGCCTCCACCGGATCGACCGACAGCACCGGTGCCGGAAGCAGCCGCCCCAGCTCCTGGGCCACGGAGCTCTTGCCCGCACCCGGTAGGCCGCTCATCACGATCAGCATGGCCGGAACACTGCCACACGGATCCGACCTCATCCGAGATCAGCGGTTGGACGGTGCCGTCGGGGGCGTGGATGTTCTCCTCCGCGATCAGGTCCCAGGCCCGCGTCAGCGCGAACCCGGGCGAATCTCAAGCGTGTCGCCCTACCGGATCCAGCTCCGGAAGTGAGGGGACGCGTGCCCGGCCGATCCGGCGGGGCGAGCCACCGGCGATCGGGAAAGCGAATCGGTCCATCGGGTGATATCCCATGACCGACATTCGCCCACGAGGGGTTCTCGATGACAACCACGCCGGTCGAACGGCCGCCGGACCGGTCGCTCGACGACTTCTCCGCCGTCTTCGACGCCTACTCCAGAGAGATTCACAACTACGTCACCCAGCGGCTCGGGCACGGACACGCCGATGACGTGGTGGCCGAGACGTTCCTGACGGCGTTCCGCAAGCGAGCGCGATACGACCCCGCCAGGGCCGGCATCAGAACCTGGCTGTACGGCATCGCCACCAACCTCATTCACAAACACCGCAGAGCCGAGGTCCGCGCGCTGCGCGCCATGGACAGGTACGGTCCCCCGGCTGACTCACCCGGCCACGAGGAACGCGTGGCGGCGCGGGTCAGTGCCGAGAGCCTGCGCCCCGCTCTCGCCGAGGCCATCGCCCGTCTCAGCCGGGGCCAGCGTGACGTGCTGCTCCTGACGGCCCTGGCGGGACTGAGCCACGAGGAGATCGCCGCCGCGCTCGGCATCTCCTACGGCACGGTCGGCTCGCGGCTGAACCGTGCCAGAACCAAGATCCGCGCCGCCCTGGGCGACGCCGACCCGATGGGGGCCAACCATGGATGAACTCACCAGGGTCCGCGAGCTGTACGGCTCGCCCGACCACGACCCGTTCATGAAGCCCAGGGTGCGGGCGCTCATGAGCGCGGCACCCAGGCGGCGCCTTCCGTGGCGGGCCGGCGTCGCGGGACTCGCCGCGGCGGCCGCGGTCGCCGCGGTCGCGATCTCCGTACCCGGCCTGGTCGCCTCCACCGCCGCTCCTTCTCCCTCTCACGGGCACAGCGCGACCTCCCTGTCCGGGCACTCGATCCTGCTGGCTGCGGCGGACAGAGCCGAGGCCGCGCCCGAAGGCGCCTACTGGCACGTCAAGCGGCTGTACTCGATCCGGTGGGCCAAGCCGTACGGCAAGCCGGGCGACACGTACCGGCTGGAGAGCTCCAACATCATCGAGGACTGGATCTCCGAGGAGGGCCGGGCCTGGCTCGGCTCCAAGAGCCTGGCCATCCGTCCCCTCGATGCGGAGGCCTGGCGCCGCGACGGCTCGCCGACCGAATGGGAGGGTTTCGCCACCACGCCGACCGAAGGGATTCTGATCCCGTACGAGGGCAACAAGAAGTTTCAGCTCGGCGGCGCGGCGCTGACCCTGGAAGAGGTCAAGGCGCTGCCCTCCGACCCCGAAGCTCTGACGAACCGGACACTGGAGGCGATCCGCGCCAACGAGGACCTCGTGGACGACGACCTGCCGAGGGTGCTGGCGTCCCTGCTGTACGAACTGCCCACCACTCCGGAGGTGCGGGGCGCCGCCTACCGGGCGCTGGCGGCGCTGCCCGCCGTGCGGGTCGAGGGTGACACCACGGACCCGCGGGGCAGGCCGGGCGTCGCGATCACGTACCCTCTCCAGCAGGGCCAGGGCAGGTTGATCATCGACCCGGGCACCTCGATGGTGCTGGCCTTCCTGGTCACCGGCATGCCGGACAAGGACGTACGTACCGAGGTGATGCTGGAGGCCGGCTGGACCGACTCCAAGCCGGTGGCGCCCTCGGACGAATAGGGGGTCTGCCCGACCTCGTGGTCTCGGCCTGAGCGCGGGGCGCTCAGGCCGAGACCACCTCGCCCGCCTGCACGACGTGGCGGAGGTGCTTGGGGTCGGCGAGGACTCCGATGTCCCGCAGAGGGTCGCCGTCGAGGACCAGCAGGTCGGCGTGGGCGCCCACGGCGAGCGTGCCGATCAGGCCGGCCATGCCGACGAGGTCCGCCGCGTTGACGGTCGCCGCGCGGATCACGTCGATGGGCTCCTGGACCTCGCGGCGCAGGCGGAACTCCTGGTTCTGGTGCCGGTGCATGCCGCCGAGCAGGTCGGTTCCGAAAGCCAGCCGCACCCCGCCGCGGGCCGCGCGCTCCAGCGCCTCGACGCCCGCGCCGAGCACGTCGTCGACCTTGCGCCAGTTCGCCTCCGGCAGCCCGAAGGACCTGCCCTCCTCCTTGAGCGCCCAGTAGGTCACCAGGGTCGGGACGAGGTAGGCGTCGTGCTCCAGGAACAGCTCCACGCTGCGGTCGTCGATCAGGTTGCCGTGCTCGACGGATCGCACGCCCGCCTCCAGCGCGCGGTTGACGGCCCGCGCGGTGTAGGCGTGCGCGGCGACGTAGCGGTTGGACGCCTCGGCCTCCTCGACGACCGCCCGCAGTTCGTCCATGGAGTACTGGGTGGAGTCGATCCGGTCGGTGGGTGAGCTGACACCCCCGGACGCCATGACCTTGAGGTGATGGGCGCCCTTGCGCAGCTCGTCACGGGCGGCGACGCGGACCGCGTCCACGCCGTCGGCGACCCGGCCGAGACCGGCGCAGCACGGGTGGTCGTCGTGCTTGTTCGTGCCGCGGTTACGCGTGTCGCCGTGACCGCCCGTCTGGCTCAGCGCCTTGCCGCAGAACAGCAGCCGAGGCCCGCGGACCAGGCCCTCGGCCTGCGCGTCGGCGAGCCCGTGATCGGCGCCGGAGGCGTCGCGGACCGTGGTGAAGCCGCGGTCGAGCATCTGCCCCATGATCCGCGCGCTGTGCGCGGCGACGTAGGACGGGGACAGCGAGGTGAGGGCGGTGAGATCGGCGGTGCACGCCGTGACGTGCACGTGCGCGTCGATCAGGCCGGGGACGACCACGGCGCCGCCGACGTCGATCACTCGCGCGTCCGGCGCGCTCAGGCCGTGGCCCGACTCGACGATCCGGCCGTCCTCGCAGCGCAGGTCGCCCTCGGCGTAGTCACCGCTGACCACGTCGAGGATCAGGGCGTTGCGCAGAAGCAGGCTCACGTGCGACCTCCGTGGGTGAACTCGCGCGACCCGGGGACGGCGAGCGTGGCGGGGGGAAGGGGAGGCGGCCGGGGCCGCGGGTGCCCGGCCCGAACCATACACCGGCTACGGCAGGCGTTCGTGCCCCGACCAGACGCTGCCTCCACGCCACGCGGACCCGTCGTGGACCTGCGCGTAGGCCCGCGTTCCGTAGAAGCCCGGCCCGCATGACGACGAACCGCCGTAGTCGAAGACCTGGCTGGGTCCGTAGGGGCCGCCGACGTCGCCCCCGCTGATGCCGGTGGGGCCGTACTTCCAGGCGGTGCTTCGGCACACGTTCCAGGTGGATCCGTTCCACTTGAGCACTTCGAGCCGCACGCGGGCCGAACCGTCCGGCTTGGTCAAGCCGGTGCCGCACCCCCCGCTCCGCGCGTAGGTGTTCGCATATGCGAGGTTGCCGGAAAAGTTGCCGGGAATGCGATGGTCGATTCCCGCGGTGCCTTGGACGCACAGGCCTTGGCCGTTGTACACGGTGACGTTGCTGGCCCAGGTCCATGCGTATGCCGGCTGAGTCCACGTCACTGCGAGCAGCAAAGCGAAGATCCCGGGAAGCGTGAATTTCAGAGCCGGGCGAGATTTTTTCATGGTCTCCCTGTTCCTTGGGTTGCCTGAAGTTCGGAACGATGAGGGGAAGGAGGTCGTGTCCGGCGAAATGGCATGCGTGAAGTGGTCTCCGTATGATCCATTTCCGCAGGCCGGACGGCTGGTTCTTGGAGTCGGCGATTTCGAGTGTTCGTGATATCGCGCGGCTCCAGAGAAGAAAGTGCTCCTTGACATGGAATTATCTTGATGATTCTGCAGGCTTGTACTCGCCTGGAGGATACAAAACGTTTTCCCCGGATGTTCGCAAACGCGATCTGGATCAATGGTCAAAGCCTGTGAAGTGATCCCAATGATAAATAAAAGGCCAAGTGGGATTTTAAGGATAAAGCGGATTTATCAGGACGCGCCGGAGATTAGCCGGTTGTCGTTGCTTGGGATTCATCCGATTCGCCTCGGCCGGACCAGGGTCGAAGGCTCTTGCTTCATGAGACCGAGTAGCTGAAAACCGTCTGCGGGATGGCTGCGGTAGTGATCGGTAGCGGCGGCGATGTTGGTCCAGCCGATCAGGCGGGCCAAGCCGATGACCAGGTTCCAGAAGCCGGCCTCGTCAAGCCCGCGTGTGTCCCACCAGCCGAGAACGCTTCGGCCCTGCCGTATGAGATGACACCATATTTGACACCCACAGGGCGTAGCCGGGGTGAGCTGGCCAGCGCCCCTATTGCCCTTTTTCGGGCTAAGGGAGGTAATTGCCGCAGATATCTCGGATAGGAAGGCGTTGACGAACGTCAACACCCCTGGGAAGCTCGAAACAAGAGGTGAGGAGGAGCGATGGAGTACGAGTTCCGGTTCGTAGTCACAGGTGCATCCGTGGACGACGTCGGGATCGTAGACCTGCTCTGCCGTGATCTTGACGCGATGCTGTTCCGCGGGGGAGGCGTTGATCTGCTCGACATCGCCATGAACGGGGAGAACGTCCTAGAAGCTGCGATGGCGGCTGCTCGAACGGTTGTCGAACTTGTACCAAGTATGCGCTTGCTGCATCTCCATAGGGATCTGGTCGGCATACCCGAGATCGCCGAGCGTGTTGGGGTAACGAGGCAAAATGTTCACCAGTGGGTTAATGGTGAGCGACGCAATGACGCCTCCCCATTTCCATCGCCCGAAGGTACGGCAGGCCGCGCATCGGTATGGCTCTGGGTAGAAGTAAACAACTGGCTGAAGCAGCACAGGATGGGCGACGAGGTCAACCTACCAAATCGTTACGAGATGTCCGATATCGATTCGGCGCTTAATCATGAACTGCATCTCAGGACCAAGCTCTCCATAGATCGATGGCGCCGGAATCGACTCTTTGGCGTAGCGACCCTCTATAGCGCGAATCTAGAGATCGACGAAACCGAAGATGAGCTTCAAGTCGAAGATGAGTTTCAGCTGACATGGGGCGTCGACGCATCTGTTAAGTATAAGGCTGCCATGCAATGAGCGCCGAGGGCAACGCAAGGAAATTAACGGCAGAGGAGCTTGAGTCAGTACTTGAGCTCCGACAGATTTACTTCTTCGAAATTTCCAGCCGACGCTGGGGGTCGAACCCAGGGTCCGCGGAAGTTGCACCCGAAGCCGACGAACACAACCTACAGGTCATGAATAAATTAGAAAAGGAGCGCCTATCCGTCCGGGCCAGAATGGAAATCAAGACTACGCAGGCCCAGATCATTGTTGACGTTGCCGCAATCTTCTCGCTGGAGGAGGGCGGTTTATTCCTATCTGCGGAAGAAGATGGACCCGACGAGCCCTCCGAATCTGACGTCTTCCTAGAAGAGGAGACCCTCAAGCAATTCATGGAGGAAGTGGGAGTTCCGGCACTGTTTCCGTTCATCAGAGAATCTGTCCATAGTGCGGCAAGGAGAATCGGAGTAAAGGCGCCCATAATTGGCCTGTTGAAGCCTGGTGGAGTGACGCTGAAAGCAAACGCTCTAAAACATGATTTAGATTCATTGTCATGATGATTGATTCAAATCAAACTTTCCTGCCAGAACCTCAGTGCCTGTACACGGGCTCTTCCCGCCCTCGCAGGTGAGCTAATCCGGACTAGCTATGAGTGGGCACCGTACCCTGCATGGCACCAGGGCCCCGGCGTATCGAGGATTTGATGCGTTGAGGGTTGGTTGTTCATAGGGAGAACAGGGTCAAGAGGCGGTGTGGGGCGTAGCCGTAGTGGCGGCGGGCGTGTGCGATATTGCTGTGGCCTTGTTGCCGGAATGCGCCGATGACCAGGTTGCGGATCGCGGCCATGACGTGCGGGAGCTGTCCGGTGCGGACCTGGCCGGCGTCTTCGCCAAAGGTGACATCACGGACGTAATGCTCGCGATTTTCTACGCCCCAATGCGATCGGACGTAATGATTGAGGTGCTCGGGTCCGGCCAGGTCGGCGGGCAAGGCTGAGGCGTTCTCGGCTGCTGAGACGGTCGCAGCCCTGCAGCGGGCTGGCAGTAGAGGCCACCCCGATGCGGAGATGACAAACGCGACCCCTGATGATCGTCGGTGTCTAGCCAGTCGATCAAGAACAGGGGCCGCGTTCGCGTGCCATCATTCCCGATCAACGTGCTCGCCCGCCACTTGGAGCACGTCCCCGCTTTCGACCCATCGACCGATCTGCCCGCGCTGGCCGAGGTACTGGGCACCCTGCCCGACCCACGCAGCCACCGCGGACGTCGCTACCGACTCGGCCCACTGCTGGCCCTAACCCTGCTCGCCGTACTCAGCGGAGCCACCTCCATAGCGGCGATCAACAGATCCATCCACGGATACGACCCGGACATCCTGTCTCGTGCCGGGCTCCCCGGCACCGTTCGCCTGGCCGCCAGCACCCTGCGGCGACTACTCGCCCGCCTGGACGGCGACGCCTTCGACACCGCGACCGGCACCTACCTGGCCACCCTCGCCGCCGGCGGCCCGCCCGCCACCGACCACCCCGAAAGCCGACCACCGCTGACCGGCCTGGCCATCGACGGCAAGACCCTACGCGGCAGTCGCACCGCCAACGGCACGGTGCACCTGCTGGCCGCCTTGCGCCACGACACCCAGACCGTCGTCGCCCAACGCCAGGTCACCGCCAAGAGCAACGAGATCCCTGCAGTTGCGCCCCTGCTGTCCGGCCTGGACCTGTCCGACGTGGTAGTCACCGCCGACGCCCTGCATACCCAGCACGCCCATGCCCGCCAGATCATCGACTCCGGCGGCCATTACCTATTCATCGTCAAAGGCAACCAGCCCACCTTGCACCGCCGGCTCAAGGCTCTGCCCTGGCGCCACGCCCTGCTCAACGACCGCACCGATACCCGCGGCCACGGCCGCCGCGAGATCCGCCGCATGAAGATCTGCACCGTCCGGCCCGGCCTGCCCTTCCCCCACGCCGCCCAGGCCATCCAGGTCAAACGCCGCCGCACCGACCGCCGCACCGGCAAAACCACCATCGTCACGATCTACGCGATCACCAGCCTGCCGCCCGGCCGCGTCACCCACGCCCACCTCGCCACACTGATCCGCGGCCACTGGAGTATCGAGGCCCTGCACCACATCCGCGACGTCACCTACCGCGAAGACGCCTCACGCGTTCGGACCGGCACCGCCCCACGGGTCATGGCGAGCCTGCGTAACCTGGCCATCGGCCTGGCCCGCTTGATCGGCTGGACCAACATCGCCGCCGCCACCGATCACTACCGCAGCCACCCCACGGACGGTCTTCAGCTACTCGGTCTCACAACATGAGAACGCTTCGGCCCTGGGTCGGCGGGCAGGCTGGTGAGCCCGAACACGACCTCCTTGCTGATACGGACCCCATCCAGGCCACCGCGATAACGCAGGATCCGAAAGAGTTGGGCGGCGCCGGGGAAGCCGACATCGACAGCGGGCGCGGTCCGGATCGTGCGGGTCTCGGTCCGGCCATGGCCGCGATCGGTCATCGTGTGAGTACGCGTGGCGAAATCGGTGTCGGTCCCGCTCAGTGCCCTGATCGCCGCGGCCAGCAGGGTGGGCTGATTGTCCTTGAGAAGCAAGACGTAGTGGGCGCGGTGGTCGCCGGTCAGATGCCGGGCGCTTTCGCGGACGGTGTGCAGTGCGTCGCCGGTCAAGACCATCCCGGCCAGGTCGAGTCCGGTCAGCAGCGGCGCCAGTTCAGGCACTTCGGTGCTCTTGGCCCCGATCTGCCGCTGCGCCACGACGGTGCCGCCGGTGGTGTCGAACAGCGATAGCAGGCGGACCTGCCCCCCGCCGGGCAGCCGCGCACCGCGCAGTACCTTGCCATCGAACGCCGCTGACGGCAACAGCCCCTCGGGCATGAGCTGTCGCCGTTGCCGCCGGGCGGCACGGCGGGCCTCGCGCTCGCGCGGCATTGGTGAGCCGGGCGGGTCGCCGGCAGGTTGTCCTTCCCGATCATCGGGCGATTCGGCCAGGTAGGCGGCGGCGTGCCGGTCCACCTCGTTGCCGTCGACGTCGGCCAGGACCCGACGCAGGGTCCGTTCGCTGGGCGGCAGACACCGGCCGGTGAGCGGATCACGCCAGCAGCCCAAGGCGGCGAGCACGTCCTGGGGTGCCTCATGGGCCCAGTGACTGATCGCGGTGATCGAGTTACCGCCGACCGTGGCCGAGCCGAAGGCCATCACCCCCAAGATCGCCTCCAGAGTGTGCCGGACCTTGCTCGCGCACCGGTTGTCCTCGATCGAGGAGAATCTGGCCAGAAGTCCAGGCCGATGCCTGACCCGCGATCGCGTGTCCTTGGCAATCTCGCCCTCTCCGGGCGTATGGATCAGTGATGATGGGGCGACGGGCACGGTTTCCTCCGAGGATCGCACGGCGTAAGACACCGCTGATCTTCAGGGACCGTGCCCTTCCTCATGCGCGAACTGAGCCAGCCATTACCCAGCCCGTACCGCCGTTCCTGGCCCGCGCCTCACGCCCGGCTATGCCAAAGAAATCAAACCCGGACGAATTCTCGATGTGCCGGGGCCCTGTGCATGGCACCTCGCACCGTATCGCCATCACACCGACGTGATCTCAGTGAATCCCCGGTAGGTGGTTGTGCTCGAAGTGGGTGAGGACAAGCGCTGCGCGGGCGAGGTCGCTGATTTTTCTGGGGCTGATGGTGATGTGCTGGAGGGTCCGCCAGCGGCTTTTGAGCAGGGCGAATCCGCGCTCGCCGAGACAGCGCAGGGCGCGCGGGAGCCGGTTGTAGGTGCGATTGCCGGGGCTGAGCATCTGGTTGTCGGCGGGGTTGTCTGATCGGCGTGTGGACGCCGACTTCGGCGCCGTCGTAGCCGTTATCGGCAAGGGTGGGCAGGCCGCGCGGCAGCGGCGTACAACGCGACCAAACGTGCGTCAGGGCAGCGGACAGGTCATGGACGGAGCCAGGCTCGACCTCGGTGATCCACAAGGGCAGCCCGCCTGGTGCCGACAGCGCCTGCAGATCGCCGGCGCGCTGGTGGGCCTGTCGACGATCCAGCCTGCCGGTGGGCCGGGCCACCCACGCCCGGCTCGCCGCGTTGATCAGCGGCCACGGGGACTCCTCATGGTGGATCCGATCGATGAGGTCTCAGTGGCTCACCGCGCAACTCGGTGATAGAACTAGTCAAACAGCTCCGTATCTCTTTATGTTTGCGACACGAAGACGAGTCAACGTGACCACTTTGGATGTTCTCGACCGCCGTCTGGTCGCCGCCCTCCAGGTCAGCCCCCGCGCGACCTGGGGTGAGATCGGTACCGCCGTCGGCGAGCACGAGCGGACCGTGGCCCGTCGCCTCCAGCGACTCCTGTCCACCGGCACCGTACGGGTCACCGCCATCCTCGACGAGTTGCGCTGCGGGCTCGGCACGCCGGTTCACCTGCACGTCCAGGTCCGGCCCGTCACGGTCGAGCGGGTCGCTGAGGCCCTCTCCCTGCGGGCCGACACCCGCTCCGTCTACGCGCTGACGGGGACCGCCGACGTCGGCTGCGAGCTGGTGGCCCCCTCCAGGGAGCTCATGCACGACATCCTGACCGCGCAGATCCCCGCCACGCCGGGCATCATCCAGACCCAGACCCAGGTCGTGCTGTACGCCTTCCAGACGGTGGCCGAGTGGCACGCGCCGTACCTCACGGAGGAGCAGGTCGCGCTGCTGAGGGCCGCGGCTCCGCCGCCGGCCGGTCCGCCCGGGGAACGGATCGAGCTGACCGAGGCCGAGCGGGACGTCGCCGCGCTGCTGACCGCCGACGGCCGCATCGGGTTCACCGCGATCGCCGAACGGCTGGACATGTCCGTGCCGACCGCCCGCCGCCGGGTCACGGCGCTCCTCGACCGCGGGGTCGTGCACCTGCGCGCCGAGGTGGAGCCCATGCTGCTCGGCCTGGAGGTGGAGGCCCAGCTCTGGCTCTCGGTCCGCGCCCACGGCCTGGACAAGGTGGGCAGGACGCTCGCCGCGCATCCGAGCGTGCGCTACTGCGCGGCCACCTCGGGCGCCCACACCATGATCGTTCAGGTCGCCGTGGCCCACGAGACGGAGCTCTACCGTTTCCTCACCACGGTTCTCGGCCCGCTCGACGACGTCACCGACGTCAACGTCACCCTCATCACCCGTGCCTACAAGCGTGGTCACCTGCGCAAGTCGGGCCTGCTCACCCTGGAGTACCAATGACCCCCGCCGAGATCGAGATAGCCGAGCTCTGCAGCGAGCTCATTCGCGTCGACACCAGCAACTACGGGGACGGCAGCGGCCCCGGCGAGCGCGTCGCGGCCGAGGTCGTCATGGCCAGGCTCGCGGAGGTCGGCGTGGAGGCGACCTACGTGGAGAGCGCGCCGACCCGGGGCAACGTCGTGACCAGGATCGAGGGCTCCGACCCCGGGCTGCCCGCGCTGCTGGTCCACGGTCACCTGGACGTCGTGCCCGCCGACGCCGCCGACTGGAGCGTCGACCCGTTCTCCGGGGAGATCCGGGACGGCTACATCTGGGGCCGGGGCGCGGTCGACATGAAGGACATGGACGCCATGATGCTGGCGGTCCTGCGGCAGATGAAGACCGAGGGCCGCAAGCCCAGGCGCGACATCGTCTTCGCCTGGCTGGCCGATGAGGAGGCGGGCGGCGAGTACGGCGCCAAGTACCTCACCTCCAAGCACCCCGAGCTGTTCGACGGGGTCGGCAACGCCATCAGCGAGGTCGGCGGCTACTCCCTGGAGGTCGATCCCTCGCTGCGGCTCTACCTGATCGAGACCGCGCAGAAGGGCCTGGCCTGGATGCGCCTGGTCGCCGACGGCACCGCCGGTCACGGCTCCATGCTCAACGCGGACAACGCGGTCACCGAGGTCGCCAAGGCGGTGGCCAGGATCGGCTCGCACGAGTGGCCGCTCAGGCTGACGCCGACCGTGCGCCGGTTCCTGTCCGAGGTGGCCGACGCCTTCGGGCTGCCCTTCGACCCGGAGAACCCGGCGCCGGTCATCGACGCCATCGGCCCGCTGGCCAAGTTCGTCGGAGCGACCCTGCACCACACGGCCAACCCGAGCATGCTCTCCGCGGGGTACAAGGCGAACGTGATCCCCGGCCAGGCCAGCGCCGTGGTGGACGGCCGGTTCCTGCCCGGCCTGGAGGAGGACTTCATGGCCACGGTCGACGAGCTGATCGGGCCGAACGTCCGCCGCGAGCAACTCGTCCACGACATCGCGCTGGAGACGACGTTCGACGGCGACCTGGTCGAGTCGATGATCGCGGCGCTGAAGGCGGAAGACCCGAGCGCCCGCGCGGTGCCGTACTGCCTGTCGGGCGGCACCGACAACAAGACGTTCTTCGCCGATCTGGACATCAGGGGGTTCGGGTTCGTCCCGCTGCGGCTGCCCGCCGACATGGACTTCGCCGGGATGTTCCACGGGGTGGACGAGCGGGTTCCCGTGGACGCGCTGCAGTTCGGCACCCGGGTCCTCGACCGGCTGCTGATGACCTACTGAGACGCGCCGGGCCGGTGGCGGTGGTGACCGGCCCGTGATGAACCACTGAGACGTGCGACGGGCCGGTGGCGGTGACCGGCCCGTGGCGAATCACCGGGACGTGCGCGGGTGGGCCGGCCACCGCCCGCCGGAGTGCCGCCCGGCCGGTGAGACCCGCCGAGGCCTCGTCCGGGACACCACGGACCGTGGCCTCGTCCGGGACGGACCGAGAAGGAGGGTCACGGCCCCGGCCGGGGCGAACCCGTGGTCGCGGTCCGCGCGTCGACGAGGCGGACCAGCTCCGGAAGGACCGTGCCCAGCGGGGCGTCGATGGCGAGCGTCGCGTGGTCGTCGCCCCGGGTCGGGCCCTGATTGACGATCACCACGGGAATGCCGAGTTTCGTGGCGCGCAGCACGAACCGGCGGCCCGACATCACCGTCAACGACGACCCGAGGACCAGGAGCAGGCGTGCTCCCTCCACGAGGGCGAAGCACTCGCGCACCCGCTCCGCGGGGACGGTCTCCCCGAAGAAGACGACGTCGGGCTTCAGCGTCCCCCCGCCGCAGGCCAGGCATCCGACCACCTGGAACCCGTCGACCTCCTCGTCTCCCAGCTCGGCGTCGCCGTCGGGGTTGACCACGGTGGCGAGGGCGCCGAACCACGGATTCGCCAGGGTCAGGCGCCGGTCCAGCTCCTCGCGCGAGCTCAGGTCGCCGCAGTCCAGGCAGACCACCTGATGCAGGCTGCCGTGCAGTTCGACGACCGATCGGGCGCCGCCCGCCTGGTGCAGGCCGTCGACGTTCTGCGTCACGATGCCGGTCACCAGGTCCCGCCGCTGGAGCTGCGCGATCGCGTGGTGGCCGCTGTTCGGCGCCGCCCGGGTCATCGTCCGCCACCCGACGTAACTCCGGGCCCAGTAACGCCGCCTGGCCGCCGGGTCGCCGGTGAAGGTCTGGTAGGTCATGGGGCTGTGCTTGGTCAAGGCCCCGCTCGGTCCCCGGTAGTCCGGGATCCCCGACTCCGTCGAGATCCCGGCCCCGCTCAGGACCACGACATCGCCTTCGGTCAACAGCCGCGCCAGCATGTTCGTACCCTCGCTCACCCCTCCATGCTGCCTCACTTCAGGCGGCCGGGCTCCGCCGCCCCTCCTCGGCGTCCATGATCGCGGGGGCTTCGCCGTTCTCCTCGGTATCCATCGTCGTGAGAGCCTCGGCCGGTGCCGGTCATCGTGAGGGGGAGACAGAAGGGGTCGTCCGGAGGGCAGACGAGAGTCGGCGAGATCGATATCTTGTCCTGGAAGAAACCGGATTCCGACTGCCAAAACCCGAGGAATCATCGTGGAGCGCTGGACAGCGGACAACATTCCCGACCAGGCCGGCAGGACTTTTGTCGTGACCGGAGCCAACAGCGGCCTGGGGTTGGAGACCACCCGGGAGCTCGTCCGCCGCGGCGCGAAAGTGATCATGGCGGTGCGTGACCCGGGCAGGGGGCGGAAGGCGCTGGACGAGCTGAGCGCCGAGCAGCCCAAGGGCGCTCTCGAGCTACGGCCCCTCGACCTCTCCGACCTCGACTCGGTGCGTTCCTTCGCCGAGGCGGTCATCGCCGACGGCACACCGGTGGATGTGCTGGTCAACAACGCCGGGGTGATGATGTGCCCGCGGACCTCGACCAAACAGGGCTTCGAGCTGCAGTTCGCGACCAACCACCTGGGGCATTTCGCCCTCACCGGACTGCTGCTCGGCACGCTGAGAGCCGCTCGCGACGCGCGGGTCGTCACCGTCAGTTCGGGCCTGCACCGGCGCGGGGTCATCGACTTCGACGACATCAACGGCGAGCGGAAGTACTCGCCGTCGGGGGCGTACGCCCAGTCGAAACTCGCCAACGTCCTTTTCGCCCTGGAGCTGGACCGGCGGGTGCGCGCCGCCGGGATCCCGGTGAAGAGCATCCTCGCCCACCCGGGCTACTCGGCCACGAACCTCCAGTCCAGCGGGCCGACCGGCCTGCTCAACCTCCTGATGAAGATCAGTAACAGGCTCGTCGCGCAGGACGTCCGGATGGGGGCGCTGAACCAGCTGTACGCCGCCACGGATCCGAACGCCGCCACCGGCCAGTTCATCGGCCCGGACGGGCGCGGCGAGTCCAAGGGCCACCCGACGCTCGTACGGCCCAGCGAGGCGGGCCAGGACGTCGAGGTCGCCAGGCGGCTCTGGGACCTGTCCGAACGGCTCACCGGCGTCCGCTTCGATCTCGCCGGCGACTGAGCGGTTCCCGGATTCCCGGGTCTCCGGGCTTCCGGAGCCGTGCCGGCGTGGGAGGGCAAGGCTCCGGCCGGCGAAGCGTTTTTGACAACTTCAAGACGACCGGTCATATTGGAGTCATGGCACGGACCGGTGCCACGCAGCGGCTTCTCGAAGACGTGGTCGAGATCCCGTGGTCGGCTTCGACGATGCGGCGTGCGGGACATCGCCGAGCCGTCCGGAGAGCGGATCACGCCGGACCCTTCCCCCGTCGTCGACGAACGCCCTTCGCCGCCCATCGTGATCGATGGCGAGAATCCGAACCCCTGTGAGGAAAACGATGTCCACCTATCGCGCCGTCGAGGTAACCGGATCGCGAAAGTTCAAGCTCGTGACCCGCGAACTCCAGCAGCCACGCGCGGGGCACGTGCGGATCAACGTCGAGAGCTGCGGAGTCTGCCATTCCGACGCCCTCGCCGTCGAGGGACTTCGGGCCGACCCGTCCCAGTCCGTCGTCCCGGGCCACGAGATCGTCGGCGTCATCGACGCGGTCGGCGACGGTGTGACGGGCTGGCAGGTGGGGGAACGCGTGGGCGTCGGCTATCTCGGCGGCCACTGCGGTCAGTGCGAACGCTGCCGGCGGGGCGATTTCACCGGTTGTACCGACCAGCCCCAGATGGGGACCACCGTGGACGGTGGATACGCGGAGGTCACCTTCGCCAGGGCCAGCGGGCTCGTCCGCATCCCGGCGGGCATGAACCCCGTCGAGGCGGCGCCGCTCCTGTGCGCCGGCATCACGGTGTTCAAGGCGCTGCAGCAAATAGACAGCCGCCCGGGAGCCCTGGTGGCCGTCCAGGGAATCGGCGGTCTCGGCCATCTCGGCCTGCAGTACGCCGGCAAGCTCGGCTATCGCGTCGCCGCCATCGCCCGCGGGACCGACAAGGCCGACCTGGCGCGGCGGCTGGGGGCGGACCACTACATCGACAGCTCCAGTGAGGACCCCGGCGCCGCTTTGCAGAAACTCGGCGGCGCCGCCGCGATCATAGCGACGGCCGCCAACGGCGCCTCGATGTCACCGCTGGTCGCCGGCCTCGAACCCGGCGGCGGCATGGTGGTCGTCGGAATCTCCATGGACCCCTTCTCGGTCAGCACCGTGGACCTCGCCGTCCAGAACCGCACGATCAGGGGGAGCTTCGTCGGCACGTCGATCGAGAACGAGGACGGCCTCGCGTTCAGCGAGCGTCACGGCGTTCGCGCGATGATCGAGACCATGCCGCTGACCGACGCGCCGAAGGCGTACGACCACATGATGTCCGGTCAGGCCCGGTTCCGCGTCGTCCTGGACCTGACGTCCTGAGCCGGGGGTGCGTGAGCCGGCGGGGGAGTTCGCGGGCTCCCGCTCATCCGCCCGAGTCCGGCCCGACGGGTTCGCCGCATCTTTTTTCCCGCCGGACCAATCCGACCGGGCGGCCGGCACGTATCTCCTGATGCCGGGGCGACAGGGTTCCGGTAGCTCGCCGCTGGTCGTCTCACCGCACGGCGCGATGGGAGGTACGGCCGGAAGGGGGCCGCGTGGCTCGGAAGCTGGAGGGCTCCGGAGCCACGCGGCCCGCCTCTCACCCGCGGGCGCCCTCTCCGGCGCCGGGAGCGGGACGGCCGTCGTCCTCGCGGAAGAGGCGGGTGGCCGAGGGAGCGGGGAGCGGCTCGGCCGACGGACGGATGCCGTCCAGGAGAAGTGCCAGGTAGCGCCGCTGGTCGGCGCCGTCGAGGTCTGCCCGGTGGACGGTCGCCAGCACCATCACCACGATCGCCGCCAGGTCGCGGACCAGCAGATCGGCACGGACCAGCCCTCGCCGCCGGGCGTCGTCCAGCACCTCGCCGAACGGCTCCGCGAACCGTTCGGCGACGGCGACCGTGAACGCGCCGGCCTCCCGCGCGGCGGTGAGAAGGGACCGATGGGCGGCCAGCGTGCCGATGACGGCGTCCAGCGCCTCGGCGAGCCCCTGGCGGGGGTCGGCGGCCTCGCGGGCGGCCAGCGCGAGAGGCTCCACCTCCTCGGTGAAGTACGTCTCGAAACAGGCCCGGATCACACCGTCGCGATCGCCGAACCGCCGGTAGACGGTGGCGATCCCGACGCCCGCCCGACGGGCGATCTCCTCCAGGGGGACGGCCACGCCGGACTCCCGCAGCGCCGTGATCGCCGCCCGGACGATCCTGTCGGAGTTGCGCAGGGCATCGGCTCGGGGCCGGTGCTCCGGCACCCGACGAACGCCGGTGGTTCGCATACGGTCATCCCGGGACGGTCACCACGCGACCTGCAGGGACGCCAGGCCGTAGATGGCGTGGAAGGAGCGGAAGTGCGCGTCGGGCTCGGCCACGCGCAGCTCCGGGAAGCGCTGCAGCAGCGCCGGGAAGGCGATGCGCATCTCCATCCGCGCCAGCGGGGCGCCCAGGCAGTGGTGCACGCCGTGACCGAAGGCCACGTGGCCGGCCGCGCCCCGGGTGATGTCCAGCGCCTCCGGGTCGGGCATGAACGAGGGGTCGCGGTTGGCGGTGGGCAGGGCGCACATCACCATCTCTCCGGGCCCGATGGTGTGGCCGGAGAGCTCGACCTCCGTGGTGGTCACCTTGGAGGTGCCGGAGTGGACGATGCTGAGCCAGCGCAGCAACTCCTCGACCGTGGCGTCGATGCGCTCGGGCTCCTTCCGGAGCAGTTCCAGCTGGTCGGGATGGCGCAGCAGGGCCAGCGTGCCCAGCCCGAGCATGTTGGCGGTGGTCTCGTGACCGGCCAGCAGCAGCAGGCTGCCGATGCCGACGAGCTCGTCCGCCGTCAGGTCGTCGCCGTGCTCGCGTACCAGCATGCCGAGCAGTTCCTCGCCCGGGTCGGCCTGGGCGCGGGCGACCAGCTCGGCCATGTAGGCGCGCGACTCCCTCTGCATCGCCATGCGCTCCTCCGGGGGCGCCGACACGTCGAGCAGCCGGCTGGTCCGGCGCTGGAAGCCCTCCCGGTCGGCGTACGGCACGCCCAGCAGCTCGCAGATCACCAGCGACGGGACCGGCAGCGCGAACGACGACACCAGGTCGGCCGGGGACCCGGCGCGTTCCATCGCGTCCAGGTGTTCCTCGACGATGCCGACGATCCGCGGCTCCAGCCGGCGCATCCGGCGGATGGTGAACTCCGGCGTCAGCATCCGGCGCAGACGGGTGTGCTCGGGAGGGTCGAAGGCGAGCAGGTTGCCCGCTCGCAGTTCGGCGCGCTCCTTCTCGCTCATCTCCAGGGCGCCGGGCAGGCGGATGCCGCCCTTCCAGGCGGTGCTGAACCGCTCGGCGTCGCCCATCACCGTGCGCACGTCCTCGTGGCGGGTCACCAGCCAGGCGTCGATGCCCAGCGGCGTGCTGACACGTCTGACGCCCTCCCCGTCTCGCAGTGCCTCCAGCTCCGGATCGGGACCGAACTCCGCCCGCCGCATGTACAGCGGTAGTGCCGAAGACTCGCTCATACAACCTCCCGGATGACTCACCGCCCTGACCGATCTGACAAAAACGATAACAACCTATCGCTTACGCGCAAGGGATCCCGGCGACGGAATGAGCGCCCGAACGATCGGCCGGGACCCGCGCGTCCTGGCGTGCGGATCCCCTCCGGCAGGGACGCGGGCTTCCTGCGAGGCTAATCGGGAAGGGCGGGCCTGGTGCCGATGACGACGGTGGCGTCCAGCGTTCCGATGACGACGGTGGCCTCCAGTTCGTCGGAACCGGCCACCCGCGCGATCAGCCCGTTGCGGGTGAAGGTCTCGACGGTCTGCGGGGCCTGGCGCTCACTCGTCTCGACCAGCAGGTGACCACCCGGGGCCAGCCACTGTGGCGCATCGGCGATCACCCGCCGCACGATGTCGAGCCCGTCCGCGCCACCGTCGAGCGCCACCCACGGCTCGTACACGCGGGCTTCCGCGGGGAGCAGGCCGATCGCCTCGGTGGGTACGTAGGGCGCGCTGGCGACCAGGACGTCGACGCGGCCCCGCAGCGTGTCGGGCAGCGGCTCGTAGAGGTCGCCTTCGTACACCTGGCCACCGGCGGCGGCGACGTTGCGGCGGGCGCACCGCACCTCGGCGGGATCGATGTCGACGGCGTGCAACTCGACCCGGTCCAGGGCCGCGACCAGTGCGGCGCCCACCGCGCCCGAGCCGCAGCACAGGTCGACGACGACCGTGCGCGGCGGGACGGGAGCCGGGTCGGCGGCCAGGTGTGCGGAGTCGGCGGCCCGGTCGGTGGGGCCGGCGGTCTGACCGGCGGTCTGGCGGGCGAGGCCGATGGCCTGGTGGGCGGCGACGGTCTGGCGGGCGATGGCGGTGGCCTGGCGGGCGAGGAACTCGGTGCGCCGGCGGGGCACGAAGACCCCGGGGTTCACGGCTATCCGCAGGCCGCAGAACTCCGCCCAGCCCAGGACGTGTTCGAGGGGCAGCCCGGCCACTCGCCGGTCCACCATGGCGGCGAGGTCGGCAGGGGTCGGCGCCGTGGAGATGAGCAGCTCCGCCTCGTCCTCGGCGAAGACGCAGCCGGCGGCTCGGAGCGTGGTGACGATGACGGATCGCGTGAGAGGCGCGGGGGAGGCGAGGGGTCGGGAGAGAGGTGACGGGGAAGCCGACATGGGGAGCCTTTCGAGATGCCTGTGGGCGCTCCCTCGGTCACCTATGTCGGTTGGACCGCACGGCCGTGAGATGGGAGCACCCGACCTGATACAGCGGTAATGGGTCCCACCTCCTCAATCCGTTCACTGCTGGAGCTCGCCACATTACATGAGCCGAATTCCGGCCCGCCAATGAGGGTGAGGCGACGAAGACCTCCTCCACCGCCAGGACTCCGGCTCACCCCCGCACTCGGGCCTCGACCGAGCCGGCGCCGCGGTCGAGGATCTCCCGAACGTGACGACCACGCGTACAGGAGCCGGCACAGACCGGGATCGCAACGACCACAGGCGCGGAGGCCGTGGGTCCGCCGCCCACGGCGGGGGCACGGATTTCTGGAGCCGCCGTGGAACTCATCTCCGCATAGGACGCCGTGACCCATTCGCGCAGCTGAGAAGCCCCGTAATGGATGGGATCCCGCGCCGCGGTTTCCACTGACAGGAAGCTCGATTCCAGTATCGATCACAACTGTCCATCCAAAAGGGAATGTTGCGGGATTTTATGGACAAGATATTGATTTCCGGCAACAATGAGCGGCTCGCCTATATCCTCGACCAGGCAACTTTCCTGGTTGGCTGAAACGATTGAGGCAAGATGGTCTCTGCGCGCGAGCAGGAGCAGAACACTTTGCAGGGGGATTTCGGAGAGGCGTGGCTTGAGGTGGTGGCCGCGGGTTGCGGTCTGCTACACGGACGGCCCGCCACTCTGGACCTGCAGAAGGCGGACGTGCAGCTTTTTTCCCGAGGCATTGAAAACGGTACGTACAACCCAGCTGTCCTCATTCAGGTCAAAACTACGGTGGATCTTCGTCGGCAGGCCAATGGTGACTACAGCTATGACGTGGACATCGAGACCTACGATGTGTTGAGGCGGGATGATCATTCGATCAGACGGATACTTGCCGTCATCGGTGTGTCGAAAGACGGTGAGAACGTGCGCCTTCACGCCGATGGAACGCTTCTTGTCGGACGCGGAGCGTGGGTTTCGCTGGAAGGGCTCCCCGCGTCCGGCAACGCCAAGACTCAGGTCGTACGTCTTCCAGGTGCCAACACCTTGGATTCTCCCGGGCTTCGCCTGATGCTGAGAACCTATGGAGTTCGCAGGTCCACCCCCGTACCGGACGTTGACGCGTGGGGGCTATCGTGAGCGGTTCGAGCAATAATCCAGGGGAGGGGGCCATGACGATTCCCGGACTGGCGGCCTTCGTCGATTATCTGCAAGGTGCTGGTTGGGTCCTCGATGACGACGACGGCCGGACCACGTTGTGGCGGCCCCGGTTTTCCGATGTGGAAACAAACATGCGGGTCGTCCTTCCGGTCAGCCAAGAGGTTCGCGATTACGCCGAGCGTATGAACGAAGCGTTGAGGACACTGGCTTACATGGAGCAGCGCCTTCCACGGGAGATCGCCGTCGATATGAGTTTCGGCGGTGCGGATAACGTATCCGTACGCCTGAACCCGGATGCTCCGGCTGGAGAAGCCCCTTTGCTTCTGGCGCATGCCGCGGTATCCGCGCTACGGAATTACGTGGTCGCGTCGGCCGCGGCCCTGGATGCCAATTCCTTGGTGCTTCCTCATCGGCGCCCGCAGCGAGCGGAATCCTACGCTGCTCAAGCTCGAATTTCCACGCAACCCGGAAGTTTCATTCTCTCCCTGGCTCTTCCTCTGGTTGATGCTTACACGGAATCATCAACGGCGCCGGCGGCCGGGCAAGAGTCCTTACTTGAGATTCGTCCGCTGCCCTTTGGTCGTAAAGTCACGAGCAGGATGCTTTCCGCTGCTCAAAGGGCTCAAAGCCTCGCACAGGAGGTCGGTGAAGGAGACAAGCCTCTGTCGTCCTTCGGGCAGCCCGGTCAAAGCGCCGCGAACGCGACCGAGCTGGAAGCATTGAGCTCTCTGGGCGGACCGGATCATGACGTGTATCAAATCCGTTTTTCGCAGTCTCCGCTCGCTTCGGGATCTCACGAACCGACTCGCCTGAAGATCACACCCAGCCAGCAGAGAATCCTGGGCGAAGCCGCGGACTTTTTGCGGACGAGACAGCCAAGGGCCGGTGTCACGGTCATCGGTTTGGTGGTTCGCCTATTTCGAGAGGGAAAGTTGGGAAAGGGCGAGGTGGTCATACAAGGGGTCGATGACGATACGGGCAATCCAAGGAGATTCCGCGTCGAGCTGGACGAGTCTGACTACAGCATGGCGGTGCGTGCACATGGAATCGGTCTCCAGGTCACCGCTACCGGCGATCTTGACATTCGTGGAACGCGTCGTTCGCTTCATCGGCTGACCTCTTTCTCGGTGCTACCCGGAATCGAAGACGATTGAGACTTCCGGTGTGGCTCGTCGGTGGCTCTTCCGGCGCCCTCGGTCTCGACCGACGTGCCGTATCGAAAGCTTCAGGGGTGAGGGATGCACCGCACCCTCGTTCGCTCGGCTGATCACGTCGTTGAACGATTCCACCGACGCCCGGGTACGACTCCGTTCCATGAAACTTCTCATCCGGTTGGCCTGGTGCGGCAGGCCCGCGGGGAACGGTGCCCCCGTGGGGCCGGCGGAGCCTGCAGCGGAGTGATCCACCGGCCGCGGCCGACTCGCGGGGGTCGCGGCCGGTGGGTTCTGCTCAGCTCGATCTGAGAACGGATCCGCACAGGTAGGTGGACTCCTCCAGCAGCTGCGGCGTCATCGTGATCCCGGTGAGGCGCTCGGTCAGGAGGAACGCCGGCCCTTCGTTGGGGTAGGTGTGCGGTGGGTAGACGGAGTCGATCCGCTTCATGGTCTCCGCGAGTTCGTCCGGCATCTCCTCCGAGTAGCCGTCCTGGTGCGGGAACTCACGCTGGATCTTTCCGTTTTTGATCCAGTGGGAGTAGCCGTCCTGGTTCAGGTAATCGAATCGGGTCTTTCCGTCTTCGAGCCAGTGGAAGTAGTCCATGTCCTTGATGTCGAGGTAGTACTGGGAGACGAGGCGGGTGCCCGCCGACAGCGGCACGATGATCTCTTCGGTGACGCCGAGCCCGCCGAGGACCTCGACGATGAGTACCCAGTCGCCTACAGCCGTGACGCCGAAGAACATGCTCTCCCCGTCGTAGCCGGAGTAGGCGGTACTCGTCAGCTCATCAAGCGTCATGTGAGAGCAGTCTTCGACCCGGACGCCGAGCCGGGTCACCAGTTTCTCAGGCGTCAGGCCGCGGACGTAGGTGAAGCAGTAGGCACCCCCCAGGTCGGGGAGGTGCTCGGAGGGGAACCGGGAGTGGTCGTCAGGGGTCGCGATCATCCCGTCATGCTCGCAGCGCCCACCGACACGATGAGCATTGTCATTACTGTCGATTCCGAAGGAGCGGCCCTCTTCTCACCGGGGCTCTTCATGCCCATCGTGACCAGTGCCGTCAGGGTGGAAAAGGTTCAACGATCCAGGCAGGGAAGACCACCGGGGAATCGGACGTCGTCGGCCGGGGCGCGGCCTGATCCCGGCGGCGGCCGTCACGGGGGGAGGCCGCTCACCGGCGCGGACGTAGTCCGTTGAGGGCGGTCTCGACGACGGCGTCGGCGTACTCGGAGGTGAGCGGTCCACCGCGCTGCAGCCATCGGTTGAGCAGCGGGCCCCACAGCATCTCGACGGCCACGTCGAGGTCGAGGTCGTCGGCCAGTTGCCCGGCTCGCTGGGCGTCGCGCAGGCGTTGCCTCTTGAGCTCCTTCATCGGCCCGTCCAGCCGTTCGGCGTAGGCGGCGGCCAGTGCCGGATCGTGCATGATCTCGGTGTTGAGCGCACGCATCGGCTCGTCGTAGCGCGGGTCGTTCAACTCCGCCACAGTGGCGCGCAGAACCGCCTTCAGGTCGGCCTCCAGATCGCCGGTGTCGGGCAGGACGGCCTCGCCGTCCGATCCCTCACCGAGCATGAGGAAGGCGTCGAAGAGCACCATCCCCTTGGAGGGCCACCAGCGATAGATCGTCTGCTTGCCGACACCGGCCCGCGCGGCGATGCCCTCAATGCTTAGCTTGGCGTATCCGACCTCGTTGACCAGATCGAACGCTGCGGTGAGGATGGCCTGCCGGGAGGCTTCGCTGCGGCGGGCCGCATTGGAGGAGGCCTTGCGGAGTGTCGTCATGCGGCCAAACCTAACAAACGCCTAGACGAGACGGACCGTCTTGACTTGTTGAACGCGAGTCGCATATGGTCGTCACCACGAAGCGAGACGAACCGTATCGCCTCGACTTGATGGCGGAACGAACAAAAGGAGTCCCGCATATGCGAACCCCGTCTCCCACCCCCTCCCGCACCTGGTTCATCACCGGGGCCGGCCGCGGTCTGGGCCGCGCGTTCGCCCTGGCCGCGCTGGAGCGCGGCGATCGGGTGGTCGCCGCCGCCCGCACCGTCACCTCCCAGGACTTCGACGACCGGTACGGAGACCGGCTGCTGGTTCTTCCCCTGGACGTGACTGACCGCGACGCGGTGTTCGCCGCCGTGGACACCGCCGTCGCGCACTTCGGCAAGCTCGACATCGTGGTCAACAACGCCGGAATCATGTCCTCGGGCATGATCGAGGAGTTCACGGAGGCCGAGGCCCGCGCCCAGATGGAGGTCAACTTCTTCGGGGCGATGTGGGTCTGCCAGGCCGTACTGCCGCACCTGCGCGCGCAGGGCTCGGGTCACATCGTGCAGATCTCCAGCATCGCCGCCCTCGGCGGCTTCCCGACCACCGGGATGTACAGCGCGAGCAAGTTCGCGCTGGAGGGCATGAGCGAGGCACTGGCCCTGGAGGCCGCGTCGTTCGGCGTCAAGCTCACCATCGTCCAGCCCGGCGGCTACTGGACCGACCTCTACACCGGCATGACCTCGACCTCGCCTTCGGAACCGTACGCTTCGCTGCGCGCCGAGATGGAGAAGATGTGGGCCGAGGGTTCGATCGACAGCGAGCCGCGCCTGGCCGCCGAAGCGGTGCTGAAGCTGGTCGACAGCGAGGACCCGCCCCTGCGGCTGCTGCTCGGCAGCATGGTCTACGACCTGGCCTTCGACGTCTCCCGCCGGCGGATGGACACCTGGGCGGGCTGGGAGCAGGTCAGCCGCGCCGCCGAACACGCCGTCCCCGCCCCTGGGACCACCGCCTGACCGGTTCCGGCCCTTCTTCAGAGTCGTTCACCCGTGACAGGCGCCTTCGCGACGGGACCGCCGCCGGGCTCCGGCCACCGGTACACGGCGAGCACGCGGGCCGCGCCCGGTCCGGGCGGGCCAGGAAGACAAGAGGCGGGCCGGGGCGCGGCCGTGCCTGCTCGCCCCCTGGATAGCATGCTCCGTCATGGCAGATCTGCATGAGGTGCTCATAACCGCCGAACTTCGGGCCGATCTCTCGGACGCTGAGATCTCAGAACTTCGCTGGCATCTCGGGCTCGGCCCGGAGCCGGAGACGTTCACCGTCGTGACCGATGACCTCCCCCTGGTGACCGTCGACGACGATGGCGAACCGTTGCCCGAAGATCGGTGGGAGGTCGACAGGTATCCGCTGCTGGCGGCGCGCGGTCCGGCCGATCCGAGGGTCGGCGGAGTGCTCTTCTCCGAGCTGGCGCGTCGCGAGGAACCGGCTGACGCCGGGTGGGCTCTGTCCTCACGCCAGGTCGTCCACGGCGATGACCTCACCACACTGACCCAGCTGCTTCGGTGGCTGCGGGAACGGGCGGTCGGCCACGGGGGAGGCCCGGCCTGTTTCAGCTGCCACACCCGCTTCTACGAGGACGATCTCGTCCTGAAGCCGATGTCCCCCGACGAGGAGGACTGGTGATCCACGAGGTCACGGCGCTTCGGCGATCCTGACGGCGACCGAGCGCGGGTGTCCCGTCGCCAGGTCGCGCCGGAGTCGCAGACCGGCGTCCGGCCGCTTGCGCGCCGGGTTCGGCGTGCCGGCAGCGGGGAGATCAGAGCCAGTTGCGACGCTTGAAGATCACGTACAGGCTCACGCAGGTCAGGGCCATCAGTGCCAGGGCGAGGGGGTAGCCGAAGATCCAGTGCAGCTCCGGCATGGAGGCGAAGTTCATCCCGTAGACGGTGCCGATCAGGGTGGGCGCGAACAGGATGGCCGCCCACGAGGAGATCCTTTTGATCTCCTCGTTCTGGGTGTAGCTGGCCCGGGTGAGGTGGCGCATCTCCTCGTTCTGGGCCTGGTTCACCAGCGTGGCGTTCACGGTCAGGATGTCCTGCAGCATCTGCCGGAACCCGTCCACCCGCTCCACCACCGTGGTGAGATGGTCGATCACGTCACGCAGGTAGCGGCGCAGCTCGTCATCGATGCCGTACTTGTCGAACCCCGCGGACAGCGATTCCAGCATGCCCATCAGGGGGCGCGTGGCCCGCTGAAACTCGATCACCTCACGTGACAGCTCGTAGATCCGGCGCGAGGCGCTGGGATCGCCGCGGAACACCTCGGTCTCGATCTCGTCGATGTCGTTCTGCAGGCCCGCGACCACCGGCGCGTACCCGTCCACGACCGCGTCGACGATGGCGTACAGGATGGCCTCGGGCCCCCGGGCCAGCAGCTGCGGGTCCGCCTCCATCCGGCGGCGGACCGGCGACAGGTTCGGAGCCTCGCCATGCCGGACGGTGAGCACGAAGTCCGGGCCGACGAACACGTGCAGCTCGCCGAAGTCGACCTCCTCGCTCTCGTCGAGGTAGCGGGCCGCGCGCAGCACCACGAACAGCGTGTCGCCGTAGCGTTCCAGCTTGGGCCGCTGATGGGCGACGATGGCGTCCTCGACGGCCAGCTCGTGCAACCCGAACTCGCGGCCCAGCGACAGCAGTTGCGCCTCCGCCGGCCGGTACAGGCCGATCCAGGCGACGCTGCCGGCCCTGTCGCGCAGGCAGTGGTAGGTGTGGGCCAGCGTGGTCGGAGATTCGGCGCGCCGGCCGCCGACGTAGACGGCGCAGTCGATGATGCTGTTCTCCACGGGGACGTCGACGGTCGTCGCCCGCGGATCCATCGACCGTTCGGGGGCCTCCTCGGGTCCCTGTACGGCTTGGTCGTTGTTCTGGGCGGCGCGCCTGAGAGAACGTAGGGCACGTGAACGCAGCTCGGACATGGTGAGCCCCCGAATCGGTCGGCTCCCGACGGTCTGCCAATGCTCATTCCAATGTACTGCGCGCCGGTGAGGAGGCCTCGGGAGGGGCTCGTGGCTCGGTGCACGGGGTCTCCCGGTGGTGGGAGACCCCGTGCGGGGGTTCGAGGTTCGCCGCGGTTATCCCTTCGGCCCCTGCGCCACGGCCAGGTTCCCGCCGGGCGTCTCCTCGCCGGGTGTCTCCTCGTCGAGCGGGACCGCGGCGCCGCTGAACTGCGCGGCGTACAACCGGTGGTAGGCGCCCTGGGCGGCGAGGAGCTGCTCGTGGGTGCCGTGCTCGACGATGCTCCCGGACTCCATCACCAGGATGAGGTCCGCGTCGCGGATGGTGGACAGCCGGTGGGCGATGACGAAGCTGGTGCGGTCCGAGCGCAGCGCGGCCATCGCGTGCTGCACCAGGACCTCGGTCCGGGTGTCGACCGAGCTGGTGGCCTCGTCGAGGATGAGCAGGGACGGGTCGGCGAGGAAGGCGCGGGCGATGGTCAGCAACTGCTTCTCGCCGGCGCTGACATTGCTCCCCTCGTCGTCGATCACGGTGTCGTAGCCGTCGGGCAGGGTGCGCACGAACCGGTCGACGAACGTGGCCCGCGCGGCGGCCTGGATCTGCTCCTCGGTGGCCTTGGGGTTGCCGTAGGCGAGGTTGTCGCGGATGGTGCCGCCGAACAGCCAGGTGTCCTGCAGCACCATGCCGATGTGCGAGCGCAGGTCGTCGCGGCTCATCGCGGTGATGTCGACGCCGTCGAGGGTGATGCGGCCGGCGTTCAGCTCGTAGAAGCGCATGACCAGGTTGACGAGGGTGGTCTTGCCCGCGCCGGTCGGTCCGACGATCGCGACGGTGTGCCCGGGTTCGGCCACCAGCGACAGGTCCTCGATGAGGGGCTGATCCTCGTTGTAGCGGAAGGACACGTGCTCGAACTCGACGCGGCCCCGCCGGGCGGTGGGCAGCACCGGGGTGGCGGGGTCCGGCTCCTGCTCCTCGGCGTCCAGCAGCTCGAAGACCCGCTCGGCCGACGCCACCCCCGACTGCAGGAGGTTGGCCATCGAGGCGACCTGGGTCAGAGGCTGGGTGAACTGCCGCGAGTACTGGATGAACGCCTGGACGTCGCCCAGGCTCATCGACCCGGTGGCGACCCGCAGGCCTCCGACGACGGCGATGGCGACGTAGTTGAGGTTCCCGATGAACATCATCATCGGCATGATGATCCCGGAGATGAACTGGGCGCCGAAGCTGGCCTTGAAGAGCTTCTCGTTCCTGTCGCGGAACACCTCCTCGACCTCGGGACGGCGTCCGAACACCTTCACCAGCTCGTGGCCGGTGAACGCCTCCTCGATGTGGGCGTTCAGGGCGCCGGTGTGGGACCACTGCGCGACGAACTGCTTCTGCGAGCGCTTCGCGATCTGCCCGGTGGCGATCACCGACAGCGGGATGGTCACCAGGGCGATCAGCGCGAGCATCGGCGAGATCACGAACATCATCGCCAGCACGCCGATCAGGGTCAGCACCGAGGTCAGCAGCTGGCTCAGCGTCTGCTGCAGGGTCTGGGACACGTTGTCGATGTCGTTGGTGACCCGGCTGAGCAGCTCGCCGCGCGGCTGGCCGTCGAAGAACCGCAGGGGAAGCCGGTTGATCTTGTCCTCGACGTCCGACCGCAGCCGGAACACGGTGCGCTGCACCACGCCGTTGAACAGGTAGCCCTGCATCCAGGCGAAGACCGACGCCGCGACGAAGAGCACCAGAGCCCACATCAGGACCGTGCCCAGCGCGCCGAAGTCGATCCCGTGACCGGGTACGACGTCCATCCCCGTGAGCAGGCCGGCGAAGTTGTCGTTGCCCGACGCGCGGGCGGCCTCGACCGCCTGCTCCTTGGTCGCTCCGAGGGGCAACTGCTTGCCGATCACGCCGGTGAAGATCAGGTCCGTCGCGTGGCCGAGGATCTTCGGTCCTATGACGGAGAACACCACGCTGATCACGCCGAGGCAGATCACGGCCAGGACCTTCATGCGTTCGGGGGCCAGCCGCCGCATCAGCCGCCGGGTGGACGGCCCGAAGTTCATCGACTTCTCCGCGGGCATCCCGCCTGCGAACGGCCCCCGTCCGAAGCCTCCGCCTCCCACGGGCGGTCGCGGCCGCGTGGGTGTCGTGGGGGTGCTCATGCCGCGCTCTCCATGGCTAGTTGGGACTCGACGATCTCGATGTAGGTCGGGCAGGAATCCAGGAGTTCCTCGTGGGTTCCCTTGCCGACGATCAGGCCGTCGTCGAGGACGACGATCTGGTCGGCGTCGGCGATGGTGGAGATCCGCTGGCCGACGATGACGACGGCGGCCTGGGCGATGTGCGGACGCAGGGCGGCGCGCAGCCGGGCGTCGGTGGACAGGTCGAGCGCCGAGAACGAGTCGTCGAACAGGTAGATCTCAGGCTTGCTGACCAGGGCCCGGGCGATGGAGAGCCGCTGCCGTTGCCCGCCGGACACGTTCGTGCCGCCCTGGGCGATGGGCGCGTCCAGACCCTCGGGCATCGCCTCGACGAAGTCGCGGGCCTGGGCGACCTCCAGCGCCTCCCACAGCTCCTCGTCGCTGGCGTCCGGCTTGCCGTACCGCAGGTTGCTCGCGACGGTGCCGCTGAACAGGTACGGCTTCTGCGGCACCAGGCCGATGCGCGTCCAGAGCATCTGGGGGTCGAGGTCGCGGACGTCGACGCCGTCGACCGACACCGTGCCGGAGGTGGCGTCGAACAGCCGGGGGATCAGGGAGACCAGCGTCGTCTTGCCCGACCCCGTGCTGCCGATGACGGCGGTGGTCTGTCCCGCGCTGACGCGGAAGGAGATGCCGGACAGCACCGGCGCCGCCGCGCCCGGGTAGCGGAACTCGACGTCGCGCATCTCCAGCTCGCCGCGAGTGTGCACCTCCCGCACGGGGTTCTCGGGAGGGACCACCGACGACTCGGTGTCCAGCACCTCGACGATGCGCTCGGCGCAGACCGCGGCGCGCGGAATCATGATCGAGATGAAGGTGGCCATCATCACCGAGGTGAGGATCTGCATCAGATACATGAGGAACGCCGTGAGGGCGCCGATCTGCATCTCGCCGCTGTCCACCCGGCCGGAGCCGAACCAGAGCACGGCGACGCTGGAGGCGTTGAGGATCAGCATCACGATGGGGAAGATCAGTGCGCTCAGCCGCCCGACGCGCAGCGAGGTGTCGGTCAGCGCGGTGTTCGCCACGGCGAACCGCTGGGTCTCCTCACGCTCGCGGACGAAGGCGCGGACGACGCGAATGCCGGACAGCTGCTCGCGCATCACCTGGTTGACCGTGTCGATGCGGGTCTGCAGCGCGCGGAACTGGGGAACCATCCGGAAGACGATCAGGCCGATCGACACCAGCAGGGCGGGGACGCAGACGAGCATGAGCCAGGACAGGCCGACGTCCTGCCGCAACGCCATGATGATGCCGCCGACGCACATGATCGGCGCGGAGATCAGCATCGTGCAGGTCATCACCACGAGGATCTGGACCTGCTGCACGTCGTTGATGCTGCGGGTGATCAACGAGGGTGCTCCGAACTGGGAGACCTCCCGGGCGGAGAACCCGCCCACCTGGTGGAATACGGCTGAGCGGACGTCACGTCCGAATCCCATCGCCGCGTAGGCGCCGTGGTAGACCGCCGCGATCGAGCAGCCGATCTGCACGAGGGACACGGCCAGCATCCAGCCGCCGGTGGACAGGATGTAGCCGGTGTCGCCGGTGGCGACGCCGTGGTCGATGATGTCGGCGTTCAGGCTGGGCAGGTACAGCGAGGCCATGGTGCCGACCAGCTGCAACACCACCACGATGATCAATGTTGACGAGTATGGCTTGAGGTAGGTGCGTAGCAACCGACTCAGCATGGGGGTTCTCCACTTGAGGCGTCCGGGCGGGGCGCGTCTGGGCGTCCGCGCGGAGCGCGTCGTGTTCAGGGGGAAGGTCGTGCTCTAGGGCGAGGTCGTGTTCGGGGGGTTCGGAGGGAGGGCCGGGTTCGGGGTGTGGGCGGATTGCGTGGGTTCGGGGAAAAGGCCGTGTTCGGGGCTCGGATCGTGTCCGAGGCTCGGCTCGGATTCGGGTCGCAGGCGGATTCCGTCCAGCAACATGGAGACGATCTCCGGAGGCGACAGCGGATTGCCCTCGACGATCCGGGGATGGCTGCCCGCGGTGGTCATCAGTTGCAGCCGGCGTGCGGCCTCCAGCGGCTCGCATCGCAGCCGGTCGGGGCCGGGCTCGATCAGCTCGGCGAGCGCCTGCCGGATGACGTTGCCCTGATCGGTGCGGGCCCGGGGATTACGACCGGCCTTGGCGAGCCAGGGCGGTCCCAGCGCGTCCACCAGCCGGAAGATGCGCGTCGTGTGCTGCTGCAGGATCTCGACCGCCGCGACGAGCCTGACCTGCAGGGGAGCCGTGCGGTCTATGGCCGTCAGGTCACCCAGGAGCGGGGAGAGATCGAAGGCGCTGGCCACGGCCGCGTCCACGAGTTCTTCCTTGGTGGTGAAGACCCGGAAGATCGTCCCCTCCGCCACACCGGCGGCCTGCGCGATCTGCCGGGTGCTCACGTCGGGGCCGTGGGCGAGCACCAGCGACAGGGTGGACGCGACGAGTGCGGCCCGCCGTTCGTCCGGTGGGAGGGGGGCGGCACGCTGGGAGGTCGAAGTCACACGGCCCACTCTATATGAGTGAGTGAGTGGCTCACTCACTCACGTGGACGGCTGTGCCGTGGCGGCTCGGACGGACGTCGGAGCCGGACCCCTCCGGCCCGGACGACGAGGACCCGGGAGCGGGGCCACGAAGACCCGAAAGCGGGGCCACGAAGACCCGGGAGCGGGGCCACGAGGACCCGAAAGCGGGGCCGTGCCGCTCGCCGGGTCGTACGGCTTCCCGGGCCGTGCCGACCTGGGGATGCGCGGGCCGCCCGGCCGGGCCGTACCGCTTCGCCGTCCTGGCCGGGGAGACCGAGGAAGCGTTTGACCAGCGGGTTTGTTAGTGCGGCGAGGGCCGGGGTATGGCGGCCTGCGTCTGTCTCGTCGGGCGTCCGATGGCGGAGATCGGATCCGCCGCCCTCACCGGTCCGCATCCGGTGACCTGGCCGTCCGGCCTGACGTGGAGAGGAGAGAACGGTGGCCGAGAGTTCGGATCTGATCTTCGATCTGGTGTGGCAGGAGTTTCACGAAATCGTGAACATGACCTCGGAGGAGTTACGGGCCTTCCTGCTGGCGTCCGGCTCGGGAGAGACCTTCTCCGGGGATCCCGAGTCGCAGATGCCGGAACTCGGGCGTCAGGTACTGCAGGTTCTCGGCAAGCGCCGGGTCGACCTCACCCAGGACGACATCGAGACGATGCAGCGGGCCATCGATCGGGTCGAGGACGCGCTGACCGACGATTCCTTCGACGCCGAGGACGACGACCGGCGGCGGGCACTGCTGGAGGTCGGCCACAATCCGCTCAGGCCGTCGCGGATGGGAATCTGACCTCCGGGAATCCGGCCGGTCCGGCTCTGGGCGGCCGTTCGGAAAGGACAGGGGGAAGCGCGGTCGCGCGAGGTGGCGGCGCGACCGCGGGCGACGGCGGTCGAGAGGCGGTCCGCGGACCGTCGTCCACCGCGCGGCAGGAAGCGCGCGGCCGTCTCGCCACCGGCAGGGGACGCGCGGGCATCCCGCTGTCCGGCGGGGAGAGGAGAGGGCCGTCGACGCGGCCCCGGCCGAGGTCCGGTTCGGTCAACCGGTTCCGCGGCCTACGGGGCGACGTCCGTCATCCGGCGCCGCGCCGTACGAGGCGGAGCTACTGCTGCGCTCCCCAGCGGGACAGGAGGTCGGCCTCCCGGTCCGGGGTGATCGTGGTGTCCGTCGAGAAGGAGGCGTCCGCGTCGCGGATCTCGCGGATCGACGTGCCGAGGGGACGCGGGCTGAGCCCCGCGGCGTAGGCCGCCGCCGGGTTCGCGGTGTTGGTCGCGCTTCCGTTCCCGCCCTGCGACCAGAGCGGCAGCGACCGGCCGGTCTCGCCCTCGGCCAGCAGGAAGTCCTGCCCGACCCAGGTCAGAGTGGTTCCGGGGGGTCCGACCTCGGCCACGATCGCCTCCAGCATGTCGCCGAAGGTGAACGAGGAGGTGGGGCTGACCGCGTGGAAGGTGCCCGGGGCCTTCTTCTCGATCATGGCGATCATCCAGGAGGCCATGTCGCGCCCGTCGATCACCTGGACGAGGTCGTCGGGGTTGCCGGGCGCGAGGACCTCGCCGCCGCGCGCGATCCGGTTCACCCAGTAGGTGAAGCGGCCGGTGTAGTCGTACGGGCCGATCACGTAGGTGGGCCGCACGATCAGCGTCGCGGAGCCGAACGCGTCGACGGCCGCCCGCTCGCACAGGACCTTCAGCGGGCCGTAGCTCTTGCCGGTCACCTCTTCGGTGACCGGTCCGTCGAACTCGGCCAGGGGCGCGTCCTCGGTGAAGTTCGGCGTCTTCGGGTCGTACACCGCGACGGTGGAGACGAAGACGTACTGGTCGGTGGCGAGCGCGCCGGCGAGATGGGTGACCTGCGACGGGAGGTAGGCGCTGACGTCGATCGTCGCGTCCCACCGCCGGCCGCTCAGGATCGACAGGTCCGCGTCGCGATCGGCCAGCAGGTGTTCGGCCTCGGGGAACAGGTCCGGGCCCGTCTTCCCGCGGTGGATCAGGGAGACCTCGTGTCCAGCCGCGAGCGCGGCCTCGGTGATGTGACGGCCGACAAATCGCGTTCCGCCAATGATCAGAATCCTCATGTATGCCATTTTGTCGTATATGGGTGGCTTGATTTACCGCCACCGGCTTGAGGTGAAGACGTTCGCGCCGCAGGTTTCGAGGTTCCGGTCGCGTGGAATGTTCGCGCCGCGTACTTCGAGGTCACGGTCGTGGCGGTCTCCTCGTGGTACCGCCCGTACTCCTCCGGCTTTCTGCTGAAAGCGGGTACTTTGTAAGAGTCCATCATCGACTTCAGGGTGGTCACAGTGTTGATCCGGCCAGAGCCGGGACCTCCCGGGCCGGCTTCCGCGACGACGCCGGCTTCCGCGACGATGCCGGTTTCCGCGATGACGCAGGCGGTGAGGGCCGACGGTCCGGCGTCCTGCGTTCACGGGCCGGACGCCGAGGCTCTCCGCATCGACGGTCGTTTCCCATACCGTCTGAGATCCGTACTCACCTTGATCGGCTCAGATCCTTGCCCGATCGAAGTGGAGACCAGGTGAGCATGGCGGACACCGAGGCGGAACCGTTCGCTCATCCGGCGCTGTTCTACCGGGGGAGCCGGCAGTATCTCGACGGCGTCGTGCCCTTCGTCCGTGAGGGTCTGGAGGCGGGTGAGCCGGTCGCGGTGGCCGTGCCCGGTCGCAATCTGGAACCGCTCCGGGCCGAACTGGGTGAGATGGCCTCCGAGGTGCGGTTCTTCGACATGGCGGAGGCCGGTCGCAATCCAGGGCGCATCATTCCCGGGGTCCTGCGCGCCTTCGCCGACCCGCACCCCTCCGGCGGGGTCCGCATCGTCAGCGAGTCGATCTGGCCCGGCCGGTCGGCGGTGGAGTATCCGGCGTGCGTGCAGCACGAGGCTCTGATCAACCTCGCGTTCTCGGGGCGGGCCGTCACCGTCCTGTGCCCCTACGACCTCGAAGGACTGGACCCGGAGGTCATCAAGGACGCCGAGGCGACCCACCCCGTCCTCCTCGACGACTCCGGCTCGCGTTCCAGCGGCGACTACGCGCCCGAACGCATCGTGCGGGATTACAACCGGCCGCTGCTCGACCCGCCTCCGGCCGTCGCCGTCTTCGCCTTCGGCCACGGGGCACTGGCGCTCGTGCGCACGTTCGCCGTCGACCACGCCGCCCGGGCGGGGCTCGCCGGAGAACGCCTTGAGGACCTGCGGCTGATCGTCAGCGAGCTGGCCGCCAACAGCCTCGACCACGGGGGTGGGGCGGGGGTCCTGCGCGTGTGGCCGGAGGGCCGGCAGGTGATCTTCGACATCAGTGACGCCGGTCACATCACCGACCCCCTCGCCGGGCGTCGCCCGGTCACTCCCCGGCAGCGGGGCTGCCGCGGCCTGCTCGTGACCAATCTTCTCGGCGATCTCGTCCGCGTCCACACCGGCCCGGACGGCACCACCGTTCGCGTCCACTTCGACCTCCGCTGACCTGCTCTCCGGTGAACGGCGGAGGAGCCTCCCGGCGCATCGGGCGCGGAGCGTGTCTCACCGCCCGATGCCCTGCGCCGACCTCGACCTTGGATCGAGCCGGGGTACGGTGAACGCGGAAGAATTCGATCCGGTGACCGATGACACCTGCATTCTGGTCACACGGGTTACATCGCCCACCCAGGAGAGCGGCTGATGTCCGAGCTTCATCTGAAGACGACGGCCGCTGAGTTCTGGGCCACCGCCACCGAAGGCGCGGGGGTCGTGGTGATCCGGGGAAGCCTCGACTTCTCGATCCACGACCTCGCCGGTGACTTCATCGACGAGGCTTTCGCCCTGTTCGGCTCGGACCTGATCGTGGATCTCTCGGGTCTCGACCTCCTGGACTCCCGGGCGACCGGTCTCATCGTCACCTCCTGGAAGCAGGCCCTCGGCCAGGACGGCTGGTTCGCCCTGGTGGCCACCGAACGCGGCGCCACCCGCATCCTCTGGATCACCGGGCTGACGATGCGCATCCCCGTCTTCCCCACCCTCCGGGACGCCCTGGACGCCCGGCCCGCCCGCTCCTGAACCTCAGTAGCCGCCGAACCAGCCGGGCACGTCGAGCCGGAAGACGTCCGCCGGGGTCACCGCGCGCAGATCGGCCTCCAGGGCGTGCAGGCGTTCACGCCCGAGAGTCTTCGCCCAGCCCGCCCGCAGGTCGTCGAAGATGCGCGCCGACCGCACCAGGCTGTCCACGCCCCGCTCCGTCAGTCGTATGATCTTGCGCCGCGCGTCGGCGGGGTCGGAGCCGCGCTGGACGTAGCCCAGGTGCTCCAGGGTGTCGACCGTCTTGCCCGCCGCCTGCTTGGAGACCCCCAGTCGCCTGCCGAGTTCGACGGCGGTCGTGCCGCGAGAGCCGATCGCCTGGAGGACGAAGCCGTGCATCGGCCGCAGATCGGGGTGACCCTGGCGGGCGAGCTCGGTGTGGAGTGCGTCGATGAGCACCCGGAAGCCGAAGAAGAGCCGGAGCGGAAGCTCGAAGCCGGGAGTGTCATCCGGCACGATTGACGGCCTGACGTGCTGTTTCGACAACCATATTGTCCAGTTTAGCGGTCGGCGAGGTCATCGGGAACGACGGCGATCGTGGAGCCAGACATCGGTCTGACGGCTCCTGACGGGCCCGGACGGGGTGGCGGCCGAGCGACGGGTGGCCCGGGTCTCGGTGACGACGAAGCTGGTGACCACGTGCCGGTTGTGCAGCAGGAAACCGACCACGCCCGCGATCGCCTGCACGCTGTCGACGGCGCGGGCGTGACCGGTCAGGAGATAGACCAGCGGAGTGGACGGCTGGTCGAGGGCGAAGCGGCGGCCGTGGTGGTGGACATCTTGGAGGGTCCTGATGGGGATCGGCCGGTCGGTGGTGAACCACGCGACGACCTCCCAGAACGACAGTTCCGGGTCGGCGTCGGTCGATTCCTCGTAGCATGCCACACAGCCTCGGCGGGCGTCCTGCCCATGAGGGCACGCCCAAGCGCTGGGGTCGTGCGGCATACTGCGCTCGGACATGAGCTGACCGTACCTTCCTGGGGTGGAGTACCAAAGTTCCCCCAGAGCACGGCATCAATCAAGTCCGGGTGCCTTCGTCCCCTTCGTGACCTTGTGGTTCTCGCCGTTCCGGCGGCTCCCGGCGCGGGCGGAAGGCGCCCGCTCCGTTCCGCCGCCTTCCGCCCCGCGCCGGGAGCTCGGCTCGGCGACCGCCGGGGCCCGGAGCGCCCGTCAGGGGTTCGCGCGCTCGTGAAGCCAGGTGTCCGTCTGACGGGTCGTCTTGGGCTTGGCGGGGGTGGCCGGTGAGCGATGGGTGGCCCGGGTCTCGGTGACGGTGAAGTCGGCGATCACGTGCCGGTTCTGCAGGAGGAAGCCGATCACGCTCGCCACGGCCTGAACGCCGTCGCGGGCGTGGGCTTCGCCGGTCAGAAGGTAGACCAGCGGGGCGGACGGCTGGTCGAGGGCGAAATGGCGGCCGTGGTGGTGGACGTCCTGGAGGGTCCTGATGGGGATCGGCCGGTCGGTGGTGAACCACGCGACGACCTCCCAGAACGACAGCCCCGGACCGGGGGCGGTCGATTCCTCGTAGCAGGCCTCGCATCCTCGGCGGGCGTCCTGCCCATGGGGGCACGCCCAGGAAGAGGCGTCGTGGGGCATGCTGCGTTCAGGCATGAGCCGACCGTACCTCCCGACCCCCGCTGCCAGGGCCCTAGGAGATCACATGTCGGCCGAACCGAGGATGAGTTTGCCGGTCACGGTGGCGTGACGACCCCGTCCGGCACGCTGCCACCCCTTGGATAATCCCTCTTCGGGAGGCTGTGGACAGTCGAATCGGACATGTCTGATCAGGTGTGCGACTCCTGTGACCGTACTCACACGGTGTGATCTCTCATGCCCACCGGCGGGCCTCCGGCCCATCCGCCGACGGGGCCGGCGCGGGCCGGGCGGGGTGGAGCGGACAGCGTCCTGACAGCGATCTGGCAGCGCGGCCGTACACGCTCGTCTCCGTGACCACCGAGGAACCCGTGACCACCGGGGACCCGTGACCACCGGGGACCCGTGACCACCGGGGGATCCGTATCCACCGAGGGAGACAGTGATGAACGAAATCCAGGTACTCATCGTCGGCGCCGGGCCGACGGGACTCACGCTCGCCATCGAGCTGGCCCGGCGCGGAGTGAGCCTCAGGATCGTGGAGAAGGCTCCGGAACACCCCGTCGGATCGCGCGGCAAGGGCCTGCAGCCGCGAACCCAGGAGGTGTTCGACGACCTCGGCGTGATCGACGAGATCGTCGCCACCGGCCGGGTCTACCCGCCCATCCGTTCCTACTCGGGTGACCAGGTGGTCTGGGAGGGCAGGATGCACGAGCTCAGGGAGCCCGAGGCCGCCGTGCCGTACCCGATGGTCCTCATGCAGCCGCAGTGGCGAGTCGAGCGGATCCTGCGGGAGCGGCTCGCCGAGCTGGGCCACCATGTGGAGCTCGGCACCGAGGTGATCGCGTTCGAGCAGGACGCGGACGGGGTCACGGTCACCCTGGAGAGCACCGCTCCTGACGGAGCCGGGGGTGGCGCTCCAGGTGGCGCCCGGCGCGTGCGGTGCGCCTATCTCGCCGGAGCGGACGGCGGGCGCAGTTTCGTGCGCAAGCACCTCGGCGTCGGATTCGAGGGCGACACGTTCGAAACCGAGCGCATGCTCATCGGGGACGTCAGGACCCCTGACCTGGACCGTGAGCACTGGCACGCCTGGGCCGACATGGCCACCCGTACGATGCGTTTCACGCTGTGCCCGCTCCCGGGCACCGACGTGTTCCAGTTCACCATGCCGTTCACCGCGGAGGAGGCCCCCGAGCCGTCCCTGGAATACTTTCAGAAGATCTTCGACGAGGGCTCCGGGCGTACGGACGTCCGCTTCACCGACCTCACCTGGATGTCGCTCTACCGGGTGAACATCCGGATGGCCGAACGATTCCGCGTGGGCCGCGTCCTCCTCGCGGGAGACGCCGCCCACGTCCACTCGCCGGCCGGGGGCCAGGGGCTCAACACCGGCGTGCAGGACGCGTACAACCTCGGCTGGAAGCTCTCGGGTGTCCTCGGCGGCGCTCCCGAACGGCTCCTGGACACCTACGAGGAGGAGCGGCTGCCGGTGGCGGCGGACGTGCTCGGCATCAGCACCAGGCTCTACGCCAGGGCCAAGCGGAACGAGCAGGACGCTCACGTCCGCGACGAGGAGACGCAGCAACTCCTGCTCGGCTACCGCGACGGCTCGCTGGCCGCCGGTGAGCGCGGCGGTGAGCGCGTTCCCGACGCGACGCTCGAAGGCGGACGCCTCTTCGACGCCCTGCGCGGGCCTCACTTCACCCTCCTGGCCCTCGGTACGGCCCACGCCTCGCTCGTCAAGGAGATCAACGCGACGTACGGCGCGGCGGTGCGCGCGCACACCGTGGCCCACCGGGGCGAAGCCGGTGACCTGATCGACGTCGACGGGCAGGTCCACGACCACTACGGCCGGGGCCTCGTGCTCATCCGCCCCGACGGCTACGTCGGCTACCACGGTGACGAGAGCGGCCTCGGAGACTACCTGCTCGGGGTGACGGCGGCCGGCGCGTGAGCCCCGGAGCCAGGAACGGGCGGGGCGCCGCCCGCTCAGGGTGATCACGATTCGCGCGTGATCCGGGGCGGCGGCCCGGAGCCCGTGGCGGGAAGAGCGCCGCCCGCTCAAGGCGACCGCGATTCGCGCGTGATCCGGGGCGGCGGCCCGGAGCCCGTGGCGGGAAGAGCGCCGCCCGCTCAAGGCGACCGCGATTCGCGTGATCCCCGGAGCCGGTGGAGGGCGGGCGTGGCCCGTTCACGACGGCTGTGGTTCGCCGGCGATCATCGTCAGAGCGAACGACTCGGGACTCGGCAGGGCGGCGCCCCGGTGGTGCGCCACCCGGCGGCGGTCCTCGCCCAGGGCCTCGGCGGCCCTGGCGTCCAGCGAGGCGACGGCCGGGTCCGAGGTCCGCGTGATGCCGCGAAGCGCGTACGCCGCTCCGATCAGCACGGCTACCCCCTCCAGATCACCGACCGAGGCGGACCACTCGGCGACCCCCTCCAGGATCGACGCGCGAACGGTCTGATCCCCGCTCGAAGCGATCGCTTCGAGCGCGTGGCGGAGCGGCGAGCGGGCGAGGTCCCGCTCGCCGCGCAGGCCGAGCACCCTGGACAGCTCGACGTTGATCAGTGCGATCAGCTGGGGGGAGGCCATGACCTGCCCTCGCACGAGCTCCAGCGCTTCGCGGAGCAGCGCCTCGGCCTCCCCGAGCTCGCCTCGCCGTCGGGCCAGCTCCCCACGGGCATGCCGGACGCGGGCGGCCGCGACCACGTCGCCCGCCCGTTCCACCGCCTCTCCGGCCCGATCCAGCTCCGTCTCCGCACCGGTGAGGTCACCGGTGCGGAGACGGAGCTGGCCGAGCCGTACCCGCAACATGATCGGACCCGGGATCGTCTCCAGACCGCCGATCTCCGTCGCGGGAGCCACCGACTCCTCCAGCAGCGACAGGGCCTCCGCCGAATCACCGCGATTCTCCGCCACCAGCGACAGCCAGTAGAGCGCGAGCGACAGCCCCCACCGGTCACCGGTCAGGCGGTAGCCGTCGAGCGCCGGCCACAGCAGGCCCTCCGCCCGGGACACCCCCGCGCGCCCGTACTCGAACTCGACGATCCCGCCCACCAGCCGGGAGGTCGCCCTCGTCCACGGATCGGGGTGGCCGGCGAACCTCCCGGCCATGGCCGACGCCTGTTCGAGGACGTCGTCGGTCACGCCGACATAGCCGCCCGCGATCGCCCACGACCCCAGCGCCGCCGGGTGGTCCGCCTCCCTCAGCGTTCGCAGTGCCCGCGACAACTCGGCGGGCACGACGCGCGTTCGCGTCAGGTACGGCTCCGCCGGGGCGATCAGCACGCACAGCGCGTGCGCCATCTCCCGGCCCCGGGGCGCCTCGTCCCCGACGGCCTCCAGCACCGCGGCCGCCCACTTCCCCGCCTCGCGGCTCCGTCCCCGCATCACCCACGGCCACAGCCTGGCCATGATCATTCGTAGTGCCAGGTCGCCGTCTCCCGAGGAGATCGCGTGGTCGAGGGCGGCGTCCAGGTTTCCCTGCTCGGCGTCGATCACCGCGAGCTCGCGCAGCTGGTCTCCGGTCCGCAGCGGCGGTCCCGCCGCCTCGATCAGCTCCACGAAGTGAAGGGCGTGCTCCGCCCGCACCCGGTCGGTCTCGCCCGCCTCCTCCAGCTTCTCGGCGGCGTACTGCCGCAGCGTCTCCAGCAGCCGGTACCGGACGCCGCCCTCACGCCTTTCCGATGAGCCGCGATTCTCGTACGTTTCCGGCAGGCCGCCGTTTTCGCGATTCTTCGGCGAGCCGCCGTTCTCACGGGTTTCCGATGGGCCGCGGCCTTCGCGTTTCTCCGGAGAGATCGTCACGAGAGACCTGTCGACGAGTGAGGTGATCTGATCCACCCCGTGCCCGCAGATCCGCCGCACCGCCTCCATGGTCGCGCCTCCGGAGAACACCGACATCCGGCGCAGAAGTTCCTGCTCATCGGCGTTCAGCAGGTCCCAGCTCCAGTCGATCACCGCTCGCAGCGTGCGGTGTCTCGGCTGTGCCGTACGGCCTCCGCGAAACGCCAGCCGATCACCGATCATGTCGGCGAGCTGGCCGGGGGTGAGGGAGCGCAGCCGGGCGGCGGCCAGCTCGATCGCGAGAGGGATGCCGTCGAGCTCCCTGCACACCCGCACCACGTCGGACAGGTCGGCGCCGTCGAAGCGCAGGCCGGGCAGGGCCGCCTCCGCACGGTCGGCGAACAGCGCCACGGCCGGGCAGGCCAGCGTCTCCTCGACGCCGGCGTCCGGGGCGGGGAGTTCGAGGGGGAGCACCGGGTGGAGGCTCTCGCCGGTGATGTCCAGGGGTTCCCTGCTCGTGGCGAGGATCCGCAGCCCGCCGGAGGCGGCCAGCAGCCGGTCGGCGACCCGCGCCACCTCGTCGATCACATGCTCGCAGTTGTCCAGCACCAGCACCGGCGACCTGCCACGGATCGCCGAGGCCAGCCACTCCAGCGGGCTCTGCGATCCCGCGGGTCCCATGCCGTCCCACGGCGCGCCGACGTGGTCCGTCAGGAGGCCCCCGACCAGCGTGGCCCGTACGGCCGCCGCCACGTCGGAGGGATCCGAGAGGGAGGCCAGCTCGACCAGCCAGACGCCGTCCGGCACGTCGAGTGTCGCGGCGGTCTCGATCGCCAGCCTGGTCTTGCCCGCGCCGCCGGGACCCGTGAGGGTGACCAGCCGGGCGCTCTCCAGCAGCCCTTCGAGCCGGGCCAGATCCGCCTGCCTGCCGACGAAGCTCGTCAGCGGGGCGGGCAGGTTCCCCCGGGGGCCGAAGGCGGCTCGCCGGGCCGGAACGCCATCACCTCGGGCGGCCGCGTTCCGGCCCGGGGGCGAGATCTCGGCAGGAGAGGCCGCGTCGCCGCCCGGTGACGGAGCGTCGTCGTGAGGGGCGGCAGCCGTACGGGGCGGTTCGTCGCGCAGGGCGGTGAGATGCGCGGCGCGGAGCTCGGGGCCGGGGTCCATGCCGAGCCGGTCGGCGAGGCGCAGCCTGATCCGCTCGAAGGTCTCCAGCGCGTCCGCGCGGCGCCCCTCGGCGAGCAGGGCCAGCACGAGCTGGGCATGGAACGGCTCGCGCAGGGGGTGCGCCGCCGTCACCTCCTCCAGCTCCGCCACCAGGCCGGACGGCGCCGAGCCCGCGCTCCACCCGCCGGCCAGGGACAGGTCGGCGTCGAACCGCGCCCGAAGCGCCGACAGCCGCAGCTCCTCCAGACGGGTGGCCGGGGCGAGGGCGAAGGCCAGGTCCGACGCGTCGGCGAGAGCCGTACCGCGCCAGAGGGACAGCGCCTCGCGCAGCAGGGACGCGGCCAGGACGGGATCGTCCGACGCCGCGCGCCCCTCACCGGCCAGCCGCTCGAAGACCCAGGCGTCGATCGCCTGCTGGGGAAGGTCCAGGAGATACCCGGCCGGATGGGACACGATCAGGCCGGGCAGCTCGCGGCGGAGCCGTGAGACCAGCGACTGCAGGGCGTTCGCCGGATTGGCGGGCGGGCCGTCCGCCCAGAGGTCGTCGATCAGCCGTTCGGTGGTGATCACGCGGCCGGGGCTGAGGGCGAACCTGACCAGGAGCGCCCTCAGGCGCGCGCCGTGGATCTCGGCGTCGTGTACGTACAGCGGTCCCAGGATCCCGATTCGCATGACATCTTCATTGTCTCCTCCGGGCCCTTACCTGGAGACCATGATCGAACCCCGCGCGGGTGCCGGGGTTGAGGAACGGTGGAACAGCCATTGGGGGAATCAGCCGACCCGCAGCCCGAAGGCCGACAATCCCTGCTCGTGATGCTCGATCAAGCCGAGCCTTCTGTAGAAGGCGTGATTGGCCGGCCCCTCCTGTGCGGATTCGTGGTCAGTGGTCAGGACGAAATACCGACAGTGGACGTAGCGGTCCTTGAGGAATTCGAGGAGCCGGCGGCCGATGCCCTGGCCGTGGAACTCCCGGTTGACCAGCAATTCCTGGACGTAGCAGATCATCTCGTCGTCGGAGACCGTTCTGGCGAGGCCGAGGAGCTTCCCGGTTTCGTCGCGCGCGGTGAGGACGAGATGCGACTTCTCCAGGCTCCTGAGGACCTTCGCGATATCGCGAGTCCAGGGCTTCCAGCCCACCGAGTCGTAAAGCTGGAAAATCTCGTTCTCATCGAACGACGTCTCCTGGGCGATGAGCATTCAGTAAGGCTCCATGATCCTGATGAGTGAGAGTAAGGGGGTTTCATGGCCAACCTAGCCGTACAGCCGGGTGCGCGGTGTGGTCCGGGGGCGTGGCCTGACGTCGGTGGGGGTGGCAATCTTCCATGCCGAGCCCCTTGGGACACTGCCAGCATGCATGGCAACGCGATACGGCTCCTACGCCAGCTTGGCGCGGAGACCGTCCCCCACCCCGGTGGCACGCTGCTGGATCATCTGACTCGGGTGCGTGACCGCCTGGCTCGTTGGAAGGCCGCACCCGCACTGCGGACAGCCGGACTGTGCCACGCCTTCTACGGAACCGACGGCTTCTCGACTGGCCTGCTCGACCTCGCCGAGCGGGACCGGCTCGCGGAGGTCATCGGGCCAGAGGCCGAGGAACTGGTCTATCGGTACGGCGCCTGCGACCGTGCGCACGTCTACCCCCAGTTGGGCGTCACCGACCCCGTCGAATTCCGCGACCGGTTCACCGACCGGACCGCGCCGATCGCGGCGGCCGAGCCGGCCTGGTTTGCCGAGCTGACCGCGGCCAACGAGCTCGACCTGGCCGACCACGACCCGGACTTCGCCGCGAAGTACGGATCTGACCTGCTGACGCTGTTCACTCGCGCCCGGCCGCTGTTGTCGACGGCGGCCTGGGCAGACTGCCAGACGATCCTGGCAGGAAAGGAGCCGGTCGATGCGGATTGACCGGCTCGATCACTTGGTGTTGACCGTCACCGATCTGGAGGTCACGGTTGACTTCTACACCCGGATACTGGGAATGACCCCGATCACCTTCGGAGGCGGCCGCCGGGCGCTGGTCTTTGGCCAGTCGAAGATCAACCTGCATCAGGCGGGTCAGGAGTTCGAACCCAAAGCCACTCACCCGGTCCCGGGCAGCGCCGATCTGTGCTTGATCACGACGGATTCACTGGAGCAGGTGATCATCGAGCTGACCGCGCACGGTGTGCCGATCGAGGAAGGACCGGTCCGGCGCACGGGCGCGCTCGGCCCGATCGACAGCGTGTACCTGCGCGATCCCGATGGCAACCTGATCGAGATCAGCGTCTGCTCATCGGGTTGAACGCCCGGGCATCGTATGGTGGCCGGTACTGTCACGGACAGCGTCTTCAGGGCTGGTCGTGGCTGACGGCCCTTTCCACCCGGTGTGCGCTCCAGCAGATACCAGCGATCGCGCCGACCGGCACCGTCGACCTGGCAAGCAGGCCGGTCACTCCGGGATACCTGATGATCGCGCCAACAGCGCAAAGCCTTTACTCGGGAACGCGATCGGATCACATCCCCGTCTCCATGGGCGATACCTCTGGATTGCACTGTTTACGCTGTTCAGCGGTGGTGAATTGCGATCTTTTCGGTGTTTCGGGGGTTCCATCAGGGGCATCGGAACCTCCGGCGGCCAGGAAAGCCGGCTGCGGAACAGGGGGTCCATGAAGCAGAAGCGGGGCACACGCGCCGGTTCACCGGTTTCGCCCTCTTGTCGAACTCTTCATCGCCTCTGGAGACAGTGATGCAGCTACCCACCCCTCGGGGGCCTCTCACGGACCTGCTCTTCGAGCACCTGATGCGCCCGCCGCATCGGCTCGACCTCTTTCCTCCGCGTTCCGTGGAGCCGGTTCTGGAGGATGAGGATCTCCAACTCGCGCTCTTCACCTGTTACGAGCTGCACTACCAGAGCTTTGACGAGGTGGACGACCGGTGGGAGTGGAACCCGGCGTTGCTGGGAGTACGGGAGATCCTGGAAGGCCGGCTGGAGCACGGCCTGGCGCGGGCCGTGTCCCGCCCGTCCTTCGCGCCGTCCGCGCAGATGCGCCAGGCCCTGGCCGAGCTGGTGGCCGCCTCCGACGACGGGCCCTCCTTGGCGAGGTTCCTCCAGAAGGAAGCCGATCTCGACCAGTTCCGTGAGTTCGTCATGCACCGGTCGATCTATCACCTCAAGGAGGCCGATCCTCACACCTGGGCGATTCCCCGGTTGAGCGGTCCCGCGAAGGCCGCGCTGGTGGAGATCCAGGCGGACGAGTACGGCGGCGGCCGCGTCGAGCGGATGCATTCGGAGCTGTTCCGGGCCACCATGCGCGGGCTGGAGCTGGACGACTCCTACGGCGCCTACCTCAACCGGGTGCCGGCGATCACGCTGGCGGTGTCCAACACCATGTCGCTGTTCGGACTCCACCGGCGGCACCGCGGCGCCCTGCTGGGACACCTCGCGGCGTTCGAGATGACCTCCTCGCTTCCCAACCGCAAGTACGGCCTGGGCCTGCGGCGGCTGGGCGTCGACGAGGCGGCGGCCCGTTTCTACGACGAGCACGTGCAGGCCGACGCCGTCCACGAGCAGATCGCCGCCCACGACATGTGCGGCGGGTTCGCGCGGCAGTACCCCTCGCAGGTCGGCGACGTCCTCTACGGCGCCGCCTGCGCACTGACCCTTGACCGGCTCTTCGCCGAGCACGTCCTGGGTCGCTGGCGGGAGGGGACCACCTCCCTGCGGCAGGAGAGCGTGGCGGCGAACCTCCGGTGATCCCGGCGGTGTTCGCCGCCTCGGGACGCGTCGGTTCGGGTTGCCGGGTTCGCTAGTTCGGGTTGTCGGGCTCGCTCGAAGCACGGAATCCCGCCGCCTTGTGCGAGCCGTCGCAGAACGGTTTGGTCGCCGACCTGCCGCAGCGGCACAGTGCCACCGTCGTCCTGCCCGGATCGATGGAACGCCCCTCCTGGGTCAGGATCGTGAACGCCCCGCGCAGCAGGAGCGGGCCGTTCTCGCATGGGGTCACCGTGACGACGTCATCTGGTTTGTCGTGCATTCCTGTTCGATGCCCGAGCCGTTCGGAAAGTAACGCCCGCGGTCCGGGCGTGAAACGGAGAACGCCCTGGTCGAGACCGTTCTCTCCGCAGGGCGCGGCGGTGGTGCTGACCCGTCGATATCGTGACAGCTCGGTGCCGGAACGGCTGAGTCATCGGGCCGACCACAACATCACGGTATCGCCCAGGTCGCTGCTGCCGGTGGCGAGGGTCGTCCCGTCCGGGCTGAAGGCCACCGAGTGAACAGAGCCGAGGCGGTCGGTGAGAACAGCGGTGTTTTCGCGACGAGCCACGTCCCACAACAGCACCGTGCGGAAGTCACCTGCGGCGAGGGTCGCCCCGTCCGGGCTGAAGGCCACCGAGTCGACATCGTCCCAGTGATCGGCGAGGACGGCGATGTTTTTACGGCCGGCCACGTCCCACAATCGCACCGTGTCGTCCCAGCTGCCGGTGGCGAGGGTCGCTCCGTCCGGGCTGAAGGCCACCGAGGTGACCTCTTCGGTGTGGCCGGTGAGGGTGGCGGCGGCTTCGCGACGGGCCACGTCCCACAACCGAACCGTTTTGTCATCGCTGCCGGTGGCGAGGATCGTCCCGTCCGGGCTGAAGGCCACCGATTGGACAGAGCTCATGTGCTCGGCGAAAGTCGCAATGGTTTCGCGACGGGCCACGTCCCACAACCGCACTCTCTTACCGTCGCCGCTGCCCGCGCCGGTGGCGAGGGTTGTCCCGTCCGGGCTGAAGGCCACCGATAAGACAGAGTCGGTGTGGCCGGTGAGGGTGGCAATGGTTTTGCGACGGGCCACGTCCCACAACCGAACCGTCTTGTCGGAGCTACCGGTGGCGAGGATCGTCCCGTCCGGGCTGAAGGCCACCGATTGGACAGAGCTCATGTGCTCGGCGAAAGTCGCAATGGTTTCGCGACGGGCCACGTCCCACAACCGCACTCTCTTACCGTCGCCGCTGCCCGCGCCGGTGGCGAGGGTTGTCCCGTCCGGGCTGAAGGCCACCGATAAGACAGAGTCGGTGTGGCCGGTGAGGGTGGCAATGGTTTTGCGACGGGCCACGTCCCACAACCGAACCGTCTTGTCGGAGCTACCGGTGGCGAGGATCGTCCCGTCCGGGCTGAAGGCCACCGACCAGATCAAGCCCTTGTGGCCGAGAGTCGCAATGGTTTCGCGGCCGGCCACGTCCCACAACCGCACCGTTTCGTCGCGGCTACCGGTGGCGAGGATCGTCCCGTCCGGGCTGAAGGCCACCGAGTGAACAGAGTCGGTGTGGCCGAAGAGGGCGGCAGAGGATTCGCGACGGGCCACGTCCGGCTGTCCCGCCGCCTTATCGTCGCTGCTGGTGAGGGCTATCGTGATCGGCACGCCGACGGCCGTGAGGGCGCCGAGCCCGGCCAGGAGCAGGACACGGCGCCGTGGCAGCCGGTGTCGTCCGTCGGTGGGTTCGCTGCCCGGCTTGATCATTTTCAACATGATAGGGAGGGCGAGGAACGCCGGAAGGAAAAGTCACGACAAGGGCATGTGATCGTGGCTCTTGGCGTGACGGACCGTGTCGAGGCGCTCGGACTCGCTGCCGGGTCGGCTCGCCGTTCTCCGAGTCGCCGAACGACGGCCGATCGACTCCCGGTGATTACCGGCGGTCATGATCCGCGTGGGTGATTATCACCTCGGCCATTGATCCCCCGTTGGCCCGGCAGTATGTTCCTCCCAACATCCGAGCACGCCTCATGTTTTGGGGGTTCTCACATGCATGCACGTCTCCGGCGGAAGATCACTGCTGCCTCCGCGGCCGCGATCCTCACGCTGGCTTCCCTCGTCGTGCCCGCATCGGCAGCGACCTTCACCCCCGCCGACTACTGCCTCGGCGAATGCGCGGACATCCTGCCGCCCGGCGAGAACGGCAACGCGACCCTGGTCGAGATTCTCGGCAACCAGGGGTTCGGCACGATGCCGCGACACAGCGACGACCAGCTCGGCAAGTACGCCGACCTCATCTCCGGCTACACCGGACTGACCGACGACCAGATCACCACGTTCTTCAACGACGGCTCCTTCGGCGTTCCGCAGGGGCAGGTGGAGAGCACGACCAGCCCCCGGCCGGACGTGAAGATCGTCCGCGACAAGGCGACGGGTGTCCCGCACATCACCGGGACGACCAGGCAGGGCACGATGTTCGGCGCCGGATACGCGGGCGCGCAGGACCGCCTGTGGGTGATGGACCTGATGCGGCACGTCGGCCGCGGCGAGCTGACGCCGTTCGCCGGCGGCGCGCCGGGCAACCGCGCCCTGGAGCAGAGCGCCTGGCGGAACTCCCCCTACACCGAGGCGGACCTCCAGGGGCAGATCACCAGGCTCAGGGACTCCGGCCCCCGGGGCGCGCAGCTCTACGCCGACGTGCGGGACTACGTGAGCGGGGTCAACGCCTACATCGACCGCTGCATGGCGAACCGCGACTGTCCCGGCGAGTACGTCCTGACCGGGCACATGGACGCGATCACCAACGCGGGCGGGCCCCAGGACTTCACCATGACCGACCTGATCGCGATCTCCGGGGTGATCGGCGGGCTGTTCGGCGGGGGCGGCGGCGCGGAGATGCAGTCCGCGCTGGTGCGGGTCGCGGCCCGGGCCAAGTACGGCACGGAGGCCGGCGACCGGGTCTGGTCGGCGTTCCGGTCGCAGAACGACCCGGAGGCCACGCTCACCCTGCACGACGGCCAGAGCTTCCCCTCCGGCAACGCGCCCGGCGCCACCGGAGCCGTCCTCCCCGACCCGGGGACGGCGCCCGTGGACATCACCGAGAACGAGAGCGGATCGGCCACCACCTCGACCTCCGCCGCGAAGGGCGTGCTGGACGGACTGCTCGTCGACAACTCCAAGCCCGGCATGTCCAACGCCGTGGTGGTGTCGGCGGAGGAGTCGGCGTCCGGGCACCCGATCGCGGTGTTCGGCCCGCAGACGGGCTACTTCGCCCCCCAGTTGCTCATGCTGCAGGAGATCTCCGGCCCCGGAATCCAGGCGCGCGGCGCGGCGTTCTCCGGGCTCAACTTCTACGTGCTGCTCGGCCGGGGCACGGACTACGCCTGGAGCGCGACCTCCAGCGGCCAGGACATCACCGACACCTACGCCCTCCAGCTCTGTGACCCGAGCGGCGCGGCGGTGACCACGGAGTCGGACCACTACCTCTACCACGGCACCTGCACGGCGATGGAGACGCTGAAGAAGACCAACGCGTGGAAGCCGAGCGTCGCCGACGCCACCGCCGCCGGCTCGTACGACCTGGTCGTGCAGCGCACGAAGTACGGGCTGGTGAGCTGGCGCGGCACCGTCGGCGGGCGGCCCACCGCCTTCACCACCCTGCGGTCGACCTACCAGCACGAGGCCGACTCGGCGATCGGGTTCCAGATGTTCAACGAGCCGGACCAGATGGGCGACGCGGCGGCGTTCACGAACTCCGCCTCCAAGATCGCCTTCGCGTTCAACTGGTTCTACGTGAACTCCTCCGACGCGGCGTACTTCATGTCGGGCAACGACCCGGTCAGGTCCGCGGTGTCCGACCCGAACCTCCCGATGCCGGCCGACGCGGCCCACGAGTGGGCGGGCTTCGATCCGTCCACCAACACCGCGACGTACAGGGATCCCGCCACCCACCCGCAGACGGCCGACCAGGACTACCTCGTCAGCTGGAACAACAAGCAGGCCAAGGACTACGGCGCCGCGGACGGCAACTTCAGCTTCGGGCCGATTCACCGGGCCGACCTGCTGGACGCCCCGGTCAAGGCGGCCCTGTCCGGATCCGGGAAGCTCGACCGGGCGGGCACCGTGAAGATCATGGCGGAGGCCGCCACGACCGACCTGCGCGGCAAGAAGGTCCTGCCCGACCTGCTCCGAGTGATCAACAGTGCGACCGTGACCGACCCGGCACTCGCCTCGGCGGTCTCCAAACTGTCCGCCTGGGCGGTGTCGGGAGCCAGGAGGCTCGAAACCACACCGGGCAGCAAGTCCTACGCGAACGCCGACGCGATCCGCGCGTTCGACGCGTGGTGGCCGAAACTCGTCAACGCGCAGTTCAAGCCCGGCCTGGGCGGCGGCCTGTACCAGTCACTGGTCAACGCCCTCCAGATCAACGAGTCACCCTCGGGCCACCAGCAGGGCGACGTCTCCAGCTTCCCCACCTCGGCGAACGAGGCCCAGACGCACAAGGGCTCGTCGTTCCAGTACGGCTGGTGGGGCTACGTGAGCAAGGACGTCCGGGCCGTGCTCGGCGACCCGGTCACCGGTCCGCTGCCCGCCAAGTACTGCGGGGACGGCACGGTGGCGGGCTGCCGCACGGTCCTGCTGAACAGCCTGTCGGCGGCGCTGGCGGAACCCGCGGCGACGACCTACCCGGCGGACGACGTGTGCGCGGCGGGCAACCAGTGGTGCGCCGACGCCGTCCGGCAGTCGCCGCTCGGCGGGATCAAGCAGGCGCTGATCTCCTGGCAGAACCGGCCGACCTACCAGCAGGTCGTGTCGTTCCCCGCCCACCGCGGTGACCCGATCGCCAACCTGGCGGGCGGAGGGGCGGTGAAGGCGTCCGAGTCCCAGCTCTTCTACCCGGCGAGCGCGGCCGTCGACGGCGACCCGACCACCCGCTGGGGAAGCGGGTGGAACGACAACCAGTACCTCCAGGTCGACCTCGGATCCATCAAGACCGTGGCCAGGGCGGTGCTGCGCTGGGAGGCGGCCTACGGGTCGGCGTACTCGATCCAGACGTCGCCCGACGGATCCACCTGGACCACCGTCCACTCCACCACCACCGGAAACGGCGGCGTGGACAACGTGACGTTCAGCCCGGTCAGCGCCCGCTACGTCCGCATGCAGGGCGTCAAGCGCGCGACGTCGTACGGCTACTCCCTCTACGAGCTGGAGGCCTACTCCCGGTGATGACGACGGGAGAAGAACGCTGAGATAGGCGAGACGGAATGGCGGCGGAGATATTCCGCCGCCATTCCGTGCGTATTACGTCATATCGTGGAATTCCATAGAAACCTGCTCCGGTTGAGATCCGGCGAAACTTTGCAGTGGGCGAGGGCGAGGCAGGCTCATTCGCGGTGCTCTGCGGTGCTATACGTGGAGGGTTCTCCTGAGCTGAGGATTGTGGCGCCTCGTGGTGTATCGACTGCCGCGTAGGTCCGCGGCGCCGCGATTCCCTTCGAGCGCCGAATGTCGAATATGGCAAATTGCTGCATTTGTTGGTTTTTTCTGGAGGTTCTCGTTGCCCGGTCGCTTTCGATGTGACAGGTCCGGTCGTTTGACCGCCCGGTCGACATGGGCGCTCGTGTGCGGCACGGTACTGGCTGTCGTGACCCTGGCCGCCGCCTGCGGAACGGACGTGGGGCCGCCGGACGCCGGGCCGCCGTCCGCCTCGCCGGAACCGGTCGCACCGGTCTCGGTGTCGGCGGCACATATGGCGCGATTGCCGCTCGCCACGACCTTCGCGAAGTTGCCGAAGGCGCCGCAGGACTCGGAGCCGTTCGAGCCCGCCGACGGGGTCGTGACACATCCCACGGTGCCGCAGGTGGTTTATACCCGTCCGGGTGGGCCGCCGGTGGCGGTGCTGCCCGTCACCGAGCTGGGAAGCCCGACGTGGGTTCCGGTGGTGCAGACGCAGCCGGGATGGGTGCGGGTTCTGCTGCCGAGCCGGCCGAACCGGTCGACGGGATGGATCCACGTCGCCGGTGGAGGGCTGCGGAACGCTTACAGCGCCTACCGAGTGCGAGTCGATCTGTCCGCTCACAGACTCACGGTGTTCGACACCACTCGCAGGCTGGGATCGTGGACGGTGGCCGTGGGCGCCCCTTCCACGCCCACGCCGACGGGACGGACGTTCCTGCTGGCCTCCCGGGCTCCCGCCCGTCCGACCTACAGTCCGCTGATCCTTCCGCTGGGCGCGCATTCGACCAGCTTTGACACCTTCGGTGGCGGGCCCGGCACGATCGCCCTGCACGGCTGGTCGGACGAGACCGTGTTCGGGCGTGGGATCAGCCACGGTTGTGTGCGGGTTCCCGCCGACGCGTTGCGCGTACTGTCCCGGGTGCCATTGGGCAGCCTCGTCATGATCACCGCCTGATCGCGGGCTTTTGTGTCGGGGGGAGCCGGAGCCGGTCATCCAGGGACATTTTGCGTGAGGCGAAGAATCCTACTATCGGGTGATTTCAGGATAGGGCTAAAGGATTAATTGATCTTTATTTTCAGTTTAAGCGACTCGTGTCCGAAATTGTTTATATCTCCAGGTAGCATGCGGATTCATGGGGCAGGGCTCTCGATTTTCGCGAACCACTGATCGCTCCACGGGGGGAACCTGAGATCGATCGGCGACTCATGCGGACGGACATTTCACCCTCGGTAAACGTGATGGCCGTGCGGCTCCAGGGCCCTTGCATAGGAGAAAGGTCCGCTAAATGAAAGCTATCTTTACTCGTGTCTCCCATAGGTCGCCCGGGTTTTCCACGCTGGCGGTGGGTCTCGCGCTTGTCCCCGCCGTGGCTCTGCTCATCACCGTGCAGCTCAGTGCGAGCGCCGCGGAACCGCGGGTGGATCTCAGAACCGCCGGCCGCTTCGCGGTTCTGGCCGGGGCCACGGTCACCAACACCGGTCCCAGCACCGTCATCGGAGATCTGGGCGTGAGCCCGGGAAGCGCGGTGACCGGTTTCCCTCCCGGCCTGGTGATCGGGGCACGGCACACCGCCGATGCCATCGCGCTGCGGGCAAAGTCCGACGTGACCACCGCGTACAACGACGCCGCCGGCCGGACCCCGGCCACCGGTGTCGCGGGCGATCTCGTTGGCCGGACGCTCGTTCCCGGCGTTTACAAGTCCACGTCCTCGCTCGGGCTGACCGGCACAGTCACCCTGGACGCCCAGGGCGACCCCAACGCCGTCTTCATCTTCCAGATCGCCTCCACACTCATCACCGGATCGGCCAGCAACGTCAACCTCATCGGTGGCGCGCAGCCGTGCAACGTCTTCTGGCAGGTGGGTAGCTCCGCGACACTGGGAACGAACTCCGTCTTCGTGGGCAACATCCTTGCCCTGACGTCGATCTCGGTGACAACCGGCGCCACCATCGACGGCCGGGTACTGGCCCGTAACGGTCAGGTCAGCCTCGACACCAACACGATCATCAGGGTCAACTGCGCGCCGCCGACGGTGAGTCCGACGGTGACGGTGAGTCCTACCGTGACGGTGAGTCCGACCGTGAGTCCTACGGTGACGGTGAGCCCGACGGTCAGTCCTACGGTGACGGTCAGTCCTACGGTCAGTCCGACGGTGACGGTGAGTCCGACCGTCAGTCCGACCGTGACGGTGAGCCCGACGGTGAGCCCGACGGTGACGGTGAGTCCGACCGTGAGTCCTACGGTGACGGTCAGTCCGACCGTGACGGTCAGTCCTACGGTGACGGTGAGCCCGACGGTAACGGTGAGCCCTACGGTGACGGTCAGTCCTACGGTGACGGTCAGTCCTACGGTGACGGTCAGTCCTACGGTGACGGTGAGCCCGACGGTGAGTCCGACCGTGACGGTCAGCCCGACGGTGAGTCCGACCGTGACGGTCAGCCCGACGGTGAGTCCGACGGCGACGGTGACGCCGACGGTAACGCCGAGGCCTACACCGGCCGAGCCCGGTCACGGCACCAACAACAGCAATAACAACAACAACGGCAGCGGCAGCGGCCGTGAGCACGGGCGCGGCCGTGAGTACTGGCACGGCCGCGGGCATGGGCACGGGCATTGCCACGGGCACAGGCACGGCCGTTGCCGGGGCCACGGCCACGAAGGGCTGGCGCCGGCGCCCGCTCCCAGACCGGTCAACAAGAACTTTCCTGTAACCGGCTGAAGGCTCCATCCCGTCGGTCCTCGCTGACCCCGTCGGCGCTGTCCGACACCGCCCGTGTCCCGCAGGTCGGCGGCCATGATCCGGGACAGCGCCTCGCCGCCGGCGAACCGTCCGGGAGCCTGGACTCAGAACAGGCCCCGGGCGATCGGCTGTCGAACGGTTCCCGGCAACGCGGCTCATCCGGGTTTCCGACGGGTGAGCCGCCCGGCGGTGGGGATCAGGCGGGAGAGGATGTCAAAGCAGCTTGTCCAGGGTGATGGGCAGGTCGCGCACCCGTTTGCCGGTCGCGTGGTGGATCGCGTTCGCGATCGCGGCGGCGGTGCCGGTGATGCTCACCTCGCCCACGCCGACCAGGCCCAGGGGCATGGTCGGATCGGGCTCGTCCAGGCAGTGGATGTCGATCGGCGGGATGTCGGCGTGCACCGGGACGTGGTACTCGGCCAGGCCGGGGTTCATGATCCGGCCGTTGCGCGGGTCGACGAGCGTCTCCTCCGACAGCGCCATGCCGATCCCCATCACGATGCCGCCGCGGAGCTGGCTGCCGACCGTCTTCGCGTTGATCACCGTGCCGACGTCGAACGCCCCGAGCCAGCGGGACACCCGCACCTCGCCGGTGTCCGGGTCGACGCGCACCTCGCAGAACTGCGCCCCGCACGCGGCCTTCACCCAGCGCCGCCTGTCGAGCAGGAGCTTCGACATGAACCGGACCTGCCCGGCCACCTCACCGACCCGGGTCTCGGACCCGACGCGGGCGTCGACGGAAGGCACGCCCGCCCGGGCCAGGATCGCCACGTAGGTCTCGCCCGGACCCGTTCCACCCGCCCAGAGCCCGCCGTCCCGGGCTTCGAGACCGTTCAGCCGCCGCCCTCGCAACGGCGACTCGCTCGACCGTCTGGCCAGGGCGAGCACCGACCGCTTCAGCTTCTCGCATGCGGTCAGAAGGCTCGCGGCCACGCTCGCGGTCTGCCCTGACCCGCCTGCGCCCGGTCCGGTGGGCAGGGTCGAATCGCCGTACTCCACCCGTACGGCGTCGAACGGCACGCCGAGCGCGTCGGCGGCGATCTGGGCCTGAGCGGTCGCCCCGCCCATGCCCATCTCGTGAAAGCCGCACCGCACCACGACGGTGCCGTCGACCGCCAGCCGTACCGTGACGTTGGCGCTGAACTGCCACGACGGGTGGTACGCCGAGGCGACGCCCATGCCGACGAGCCACCTGCCGTCCCGCATCGAGCCCGGTTGCGGAGTCCGGCCGGACCAGCCGAACTTCTCCGCCCCGAGTGCGTAGGCCTCGCGCAGCATCCGGTGCGCGAACCTCTTGCCGTCGATCGGGTTCCTCGACGGCTCGTTCCGCATCCGCAGCTCGATCGGATCGAGATCGAGCTTGTAGGCCAGTTCGTCGACCGCCGTCTCCAGCGCGAAGGTCCCGATCGACTCGCCGGGCGCGCGCATGACCGTGTTCGAGAGCGCGTCCAGCTCGACGAGGTTCTGCTGGAGGAGGATGTTCGCGGCGTCATAGAGGTGGCGCGACTGCGAGGTCACCTGCTCGGGGCCGCCGCCGACCCGTCCGGTCTGCGTCACGCTGGTATGGATCAGCGCGGTCAGCTTACCGTCCGCGTCGGCGCCCAGCGCGACCCGCTGCGTCGAGGGGGTGCGCCCGCCGACCGTTCGGTAGACCCCTTCCCGGGTGAGCATCATCCGCACCGGCCGGCCGGTCACTCGCGCCGCCAGCACCGTCAGGATCGTGCCGGCCCAGACCATGCTCTTGCCGCCGAAGGCACCGCCGACGTACGGCGAGATCACCCGCACGCCCTCCACCGGGACGTCGAACCTCCGGGCGAGCTGCTTGCGGGTCCAGGCGATGTTCTGCGTTCCCTCGTGGACGGTCAGCCGGTCGCCGTCCCACGCCGCCGTGGTCGAGTGCGGCTCGATCGCGTTGTGGTGGTGCGGCGGCGTGGTGAACCGCAGGTCCACCGAGAACGGTGCCGCCGCGAGCGCGGCCTCCGCGTCGCCCTTCCTGGCCCCGCCCGACTGGATCGGGCTGTTCTTCTGAGGGACGGCGTTCTTCTCCTCGCCGGTGAAGTCCACCGTGGCGGGCAGTTCCCGGTAGGTGACCCGGACCAGGGCCGCGGCCCGCAGAGCGGCGTCCAGGGTCTCCGCGACGACGACCGCCACCGGCTGGCCGTTCCAGTGCACCTCGTCGGTGTTGAGATAGTTGACCGACGTCCCGGTGGCGAGCGTGCTCAGGTCCATCACACTCATCGCCGGGGGCGGCTTCATCGCCGGTGCGTTCAGATGGGTGATCACCGCGAGCACGCCCGTGATCGCGGAGGCGTCCGCGGTGTCGATGCCGGTGATCCGGCCCCGGGCGATCGTCGCGTACACCAGTGCGGCGTGCGCGATGTCGGGGTACGGGAACTCGGCCGAGAAGCGGGCCGCGCCGGTCGTCTTGGCCTTGCCGTCGACCCGGTCGATCGGCCTGCCGACGCTGCGCTCGGCCGTCGCGCTTCGGGGTGGGCTCTGCACCTGGGACGTCCGGGACGCCTGGGTCCGGGTCATGCCGCGCTCCCATCGGTGAGCAGTTGCCGCAGCGTCGCGACGATCGCGCGCTGTGCCAGCTCGATCTTGAAGGTGTTCTGGGGCAGGCCGACCGCGGGCGCGAGCTCGGCCGCGGCCGCCCGCCGGAACGACTCCTCGGTGGCCGGCGCGCCGAGCAGGACCCGCTCCGCCTCGTGTGCCCGCCACGGCTTGGCGGCGACACCGCCGAGGGCCAGCCGGACGGCGGTCACCGTACCGTCCTGGACCTCCAGGGCGGCGGCGACGGAGACCAGGGCGAAGGCGTACGACGCCCGATCCCGCACCTTGCGATAGCGCGAGTTCGCGGCGACGGACGACGCCGGCAGTTCGACCGCCGTGATCAGCTCATCGGTGGCCAGCGCGGTTTCGACGTGCGGCGCGTCGCCGGGGAGCCGATGGAATTCGACCAGAGGGATGCGCCGGATCCCGCGCACGCTTTCCACCTCGACCACGGCGTCGAGCGCGGCCAGCGCGACGCACATGTCCGAGGGGTGCACCGCTATGCAGCTGTCGCTCGCGCCGAGGATGGCGTGATTGCGGTTGAACCCTCCGAGCGCGTCACATCCGCTGCCCGGCTCGCGCTTGTTGCAGGCGGCCGCGCCGTCGTAGAAGTAGAGGCAGCGGGTGCGCTGCAACAGGTTCCCGCCGACCGTGGCCATGTTCCGCAGCTGCGCCGAGGCACCGGTGAGGATCGCCCGGGACAGCAGCGGATAACGGGTCCGGATCAGCAGGTCGGCGGCGAGGCGGCTGTTGCGGACCAGCGCTCCGATCCGGACGCCACCGCCGGGCAGTTCCTCGATCTCGGTCAGGGGAAGCCTGGTGATGTCGATGATCGTGTCGGGCCGCTCGATGTGCTCGCGCATCAGGTCGACGAGGTTCGTCCCGCCGCCGAGGAACTTCGCGTTGGGCTCCGTCGAGATCGCGTGGACCGCCGTGGCGACGTCGGGGGCGCTCACGTAGGAGAACGGCCTCATCGCACGGTCTCCGTCGCGGCGACTTCCTGGATGGCGCTGACGATTCCGTTGTAGGCGCCGCATCGGCACAGGTTGCCGCTCATCCGTTCCCTGATCTCCGCGTCCGACAGCTCGCCGGTCGCGCAGAGGTGCTCGGTCACGGCGCTCGGCGTTCCCGCGTCGTGCTCGGCCAGCATCCCGATCGCCGAGCAGATCTGGCCGGAGGTGCAGTAGCCGCACTGGAAGCCGTCGTTCCTGATGAACGCCTTCTGCAGCGGGTGCGCGTGTTCGCCGTCGGCGATTCCCTCGATCGTGGTGATCTCGCGGTCCGCGTACTGCACGGCGAGGGCCAGGCAGGAGTTGATCCGCTCGCCGTCGGCGAGCACCGTGCACGCGCCGCAGGCGCCCCGGTCGCAGCCCTTCTTCGTACCGGTCAGGCCAAGGTGTTCGCGCAGCGCGTCGAGCAGGCTGACCTGCGGTGGGAGATCGAGTGACTCGGTTGTTCCATTGACCCGTATCCGTATCTCGACCATGTGTTCCCCTACTCGTGACGGTATTCCGGCACCCGCTCCCTCTGAACCGGTACCCGCTCCGCCTGAATACTCGCCGACGCTAACAGAACGACGTCCTCTTAACAAGAGGACGATGTTCTCTTAAGCTCGCCGTATGCTTGCTGGGAAATGACGGAGCAGGCATTCGTGCGGGCCAGGCGGCCCGAGCACAAGCAGCAGCGGCGCGAGGCGCTCCTCGCCGCCGCGCGCGAACTCGCCCTCCAGTCCGGGGTGCGCAACGTCAGCCTGGGCAGTGTCGCGGCGGCCGTGGGGCTGGCGAAGTCCAATGTGGCGCGCTACTTCGGCACCCGCGAGGAGATCTACCTCGAACTCACCGCCGAGGAGTGGCAGGACTGGCAGAACGCGGTCACCGAGCGGCTGCGAGACGTCACCGGGCCGGACGACGTCATCGCGGCCCTGGCGGAGACGATCGAGGTGCGGCCGCTGTTCTGCGATCTGCTCGGCCACGTGTCGACCAGCCTGGAGCACAACGTCTCCGTTCCGGCGGCCCGTGCCTTCAAGCGGATCACGCTGCGCGTCATCGCGGAGCTCGGCGCGCGGGTCGCGGAGGCTCACCCCGACCTGACCGAGAAGGAGGGGGGCGAGGTGGTCGCGATGGCCACGGCTCTCGCCGGGGTCCTCTATCCGGTCGCCAACCCGTCTCCGGCGCTGGTCGAGCTCTACGCGCAGGACCCGGACATCGCCGCGCTGTGCCCGCCGTTCCTGCCGACGCTGAAGCGGGCGCTCACGGCGCTCGCCGCCGGTCTTCCGGCACTGCGCTGAGCCGGTACGGCCGCCCTCGTGGCCGGACCCCGGCTGACCCGTCTCGGCGTCTGGGCGGGGTCAGATGAGTTCGAGGCCGCCGTCGACGGTGACGACCTGGCCGGTGAGCCAGGGGGCGGTGGGGTCGCCGAGGCGGAGGACCCAGCCGGCGACCTCGTGGGGTTCGCCCAGGCGGCCCAGGGGGATGCGGCCGATCTCATGCTCGTACATCTCCTCGACGACGGCGTCGGAGAGGCCCGCGCTGGTCAGGACCTCGGTCCGGACGGGGCCGGAGGCGACGGCGTTGACCCGGACGCGGTCGTCGGTGAGTTCGAGCGCCCAGCTGCGGGTGAGGTGCTCCAGGGCGCTCTTGGAGGCGGCGTAGTGGGCCGCGCCGGGCTGTGGCCGGTGGCCGTAGGTGCTGGAGAGGTTGACGATCGAGCCGTGAGCCCGGCGCAGGTGGGGCAGGGCCGCCTGGGCGAGCATGGTGGGCGCGGTGACGTTGAGGTCGAACAGGTCGGTGACGCGTGAGGCTGTCGCCTCGGCGAGCGACATCACGGCGAAGCCGCCGGCGTTGTTCACCAGCACGTCCACCCGGCCCCAGCGGTCGACCGCCGCGTCGACGATCGCTTCCGGCGCCTGCTCGGCGCGGATGTCGGCGGCGAAGGCGGCGATGCCGGGATGCTCCCGGGCGGTCTCGTCCAGTGGGTCCCGGCGGCGGCCGACACCGAGGACATGCGCTCCGGCCTGGGCGAACGCGATCGCGATGGCGCGGCCGATCCCGGATCCGGCCCCGGTGACGATCACGGTTTTACCCGCGAGCTGATGGGCGGATTGGTCCTTTGTCATCGTCATGCCTTTGTTCGATGTTTCATGAACTTCGAACGAAGGTATCACGGCTGTTGGGAGAGGCGTGCGTCGCCCCGAGGCCGCACCATGTGCGGAGAATCGCACCCTGACGTCACAACGGCGACGGCCATGCGAATCCACTCTCGGATTCGCATGGCCGTCGTCTGCCGCCGGGGCGATCAGGGAGATCGCCGGTGAGGCTCGCCCTCTCGCCCGGACGGCGATGGGAACGCCGCCGGTAGGGGCGGAAATCACCAGGTGGTGGGCTTGCCCTTCCGGTAGAGCCAGACGTCGAAGAAGGTCTTCAGGTTCTTGCCCGAGACGCTCGAAGCCTGGTGGATGAAGTCGGCGGTGCTCACGTTGCCGTACTTGTGCTTGGCGGCCCAGTCCTTGACGAGCTTGAAGAAGGCGGTGTCGCCGATCTTGCCGCGCAGCGCGTGCAGCGTCATCGCGCCGCGGTTGTACGGCACGTCGCCGAACAGGTCGGCCGTGCCGGGGTCGGCGGTGACGGTCTGCCAGAACGGCGCGGCCGCGTCCCGGCCGTAGTTGTCGCTACTGTCGAACGTCTGCTGCGCCGTGGCCCCTCCGTTGTGCTCGGTCCACAGCCACTGGGCGTAGGTGGCGAAGCCCTCGTTGAGCCAGATGTCGGACCACCGCTTGGGCGACACGCTGTCGCCGTACCACTGGTGCGCGATCTCGTGCGCCATCGTGCTGAGGCTCGGGGCGCTGGAGAAGATCGGCTTGGTCTGGCTCTCAAGGGCGTAGCCGACGTTCGGCGCGCGGTCGACGATCGCTCCCGCCGAGGCGAACGGATACGGCCCGAAGAGCGAGGTGAAGTACCCGATGATGTCCGGGATCCTCGCGACGACGGCCGCCGACTGGGTCGCCAGCGCGGGGTCGACCGCGGTGTAGACGGGGATCCCGCCGGGCGTCTTCGAGGTGGCGACCTTGAACTTGCCGATGGTCACCGTGGCGAGATAGGTCGCCATGGGTTCGGTCGAGTCCCACACGAACGTCGTCCGGCCCTTGCGGGTCTTCTGCGAGAGCAGCTGGCCGTTGCCGACCGCTGTGACGCCCTCCGGCACGGTCGCGTGGAAGGTGAAGGTCGCCTTGTCCGTCGGGTGGTCGTTGGACGGGATCCACGCCGGAGTGCCCTGCGGCTCGCCCGGCACGAACGCGCCGTCGTCGGTCGGCACCCAGCCCTCGATGGAGCCGTCCGGGTCCGTGATGACCGGCGGCGTCCCGGCGTACTTCACGACCACCGTGAAGGACTTCCTGTTCTTGAGCTTCAGGCGCGGCGTCACGACGAGCTCCTGCCCGTCCCGCCGGAACGAGGCCCTGTGCCTGTCCACGTTCAGGTCGGTGATCTTCGGGCCCCGGAAGTCGAGGTTGAACCGGTCCAGGTCCTGGGTCGCGGTCGCGGTGATCGTCGTGGTGGCGTCCATGCGCTTGGTGGCCGGGTCGTAGGAGAACGCGACGTCGTAGTGCTTCACATCGAAGCCCCCGTTGCCCTGGGCGGGGAAGTACGGGTCGCCGATGCCGGCCGCACCCGCCGAGTGGCGCGGGTCACCGGGCTTTCCGGGAGCGGCAAGAGCGGGGTGCGCCAACGGGGCACTCGCCAGAACGCACAGCGCGGCCGCGAGGGCCGTGCCGCGGATGCTGCGGGGTCTCATGCGGTTCCTTTCATCGGTTCCGGCCGGACGATAACCCGGTCTGAACACACTCGCACAACGAGAGGACGGAGTCAGCTCACGGTGGTGCACAGCGGGATACCGCAGGTGGGTGGCATGATCCGCACTCATCGGGGCGAACCCGTCCGGCTCACCCGCACGTCGCCCGCCCCGTCCGGCCCCGCGAGCCGAGCCGGCCGCGGCTCCGGCGGGTCATCGGAGCCCTCTCCGCCGTCGCCGTTCTTTTTGACGCCGATCAACCGAATGGACGTTATACCAACAGTTTAAATTTTTAAGCTTTCGCGGCCGGTGCGCGGGGCGTAGAGACGAGACAGGGAGGGTGCCGGAGAGGAGATCGATGGCAGTGACCATGTTGACGCGGGAAACAGTGGGAACCCTTTCCGAGGGGGTGGCGGTCCCTTCCTACGACCGGTCGGAACTCACGGTCGGCATCGTCCACTTCGGGGTGGGCGGGTTCCATCGCGCGCATCAGGCGATGTACCTCGATCGGCTGATGGACGCGGGAAAGGCACACGACTGGGCGATCTGCGGCGCCGGGGTCCTGCCCGGCGACGCGCGGATGCGAGACGCGCTGACCGCGCAGGACGGTCTTTACACGCTCGTGGTGAAACATCCCGATGGAGCCCTGGAGGCCAGGGTCATCGGGTCGATCATCGAATACCTGCTCGCCCCCGACGATCCGGAGGCCGTCATCGGGAGAATGACCGATCCGGCGGTACGGATCGTGTCGCTCACGATCACCGAGGGCGGCTACAACATCCATCCCGTCACCGGCGGGTTCGACGCCGAGGCTCCCGCGATCCGAGCGGACCTGGAGCCCGGCGCGACCCCGGCCACGGTGTTCGGGCTCGTCACCGAGGCGCTGCGCCGCCGCCGTGCCCGGGGGGTCGCGCCGTTCACCGTCATGTCGTGCGACAACATCCAGGAGAACGGGGACGTCGCGCGTCGCGCCTTCACGGCGTTCGCCCGGCTCGCCGACCCCGATCTCGCCGTCTGGATCGAGAGCGCCGTAGCGTTCCCCAACTCGATGGTCGATCGCATCACTCCCGTCACCACCGGCCAGGATCGCGAGACGGTGGCCCTGAGGTTCGGCGTCGACGACGCCTGGCCGGTCGTCTGCGAGCCGTTCGCACAGTGGGTGCTCGAAGAGCGTTTCCCCGGGGGACGGCCTCCCTACGAGGAGGCCGGCGTCCAGGTCGTCGCGGACGTGGAACCGTACGAGTTGATGAAGCTGCGCCTGCTCAACGCCGGCCACCAGGCGATCTGCTACCTCGGGTACCTCAGCGGGTACCGGTACGCCCACGAGGCGGCCACCGACGCCGCGATCGCGAAATTCCTCCTCGACTACATGAACATCGAGGCCACGCCGACGCTCCGGCCGGTGCCGGGCATCGATCTGGACGTGTACAAGCGGACCCTCGTCGAGCGGTTCTCCAATCCCGAGGTGCGGGACACGCTCGCGAGACTGTGCGCCGAGTCGTCGGACCGGATCCCGAAATGGCTGCTCCCCGTCGTGAGGGAGCAGCTGGCGCGTGGCGGGGAGGTCACCCGCGCGGCCGCGGTGGTGGCGAGCTGGGCCCGCTACGCCGAGGGGGCCGACGAATCCGGTGAGCCGATCGAGGTCGTCGACCGGCTGAGGGACCGGCTGACGGCCACCGCGAGAACGCAGCGCGAGCATCCCACGGCCTTCATCGAGAACCGGGACCTCTTCGGCGACCTCGCGGATGATCGGCGGTTCGTCGAACCGTACCTGCGCGCGCTCGAATCGCTGCACGTGAGGGGCGCCCGTGCGACGGTGCGGGAGCTCGCGGGGCTGGAGGTGCGCGCGTGACGTACGGGTCGTCGTCGGCACGGCGCCCCGATCGGCGGTCACGACGAGGTCATTCCCCGACGAGGCAGAAGGGGTGGCCCGCGGGGTCGGCGTAGATGCGCCAGCGGCGGGTGGCGTCACCGGAGTCGAGGAGTGTGGCGCCGAGGGCGAGGACCTGCCGCTGGGCCTCGTCGAGGTCCTCGACGTCGATGTCGAGGTGGAACTGCTGCGGGCGGGCGGGGTCCGGCCACAGCGGCGGGCGGTGATCGTCAACGCCCTGGAAGGCGAGCACCATGCCGGTCTTGAGGTGGAGGGTCGCCCAGTCGTCGTCGAGCGACCACCGGGGGTCGGGCTGGTTGACCGTCCCGCCCAGGAGCGCCCGGTAGAAGTGGGCGAGTTCCAGGGCGGCCGGACAGTCCAGCACCACGCACTGCAGATTGCCGATCACGTCTCTTCTCTTCCTTCCGGGGGTGGGGCGGGCCACTGTGATGGCGCAGGCCCGTCGCTTCCCAGGGTGAGGCCGCCACGACTGTCACAGGTCAGTTGTTGGTCATGACGTTGCTGACGCCTACGAGACCGGTCGGTTCGGGTCAGCTCTTCTCGATCCTCGTCTGAGGACGAGCGGGGGGAGCCGTGTTGGAGGCGGTGAAGCTGCCGAGGAAATTCAGCGCCTCCTCGGCAGGACTTCCGGGCGGGGCCGTGTAGATCACGAGGAGGTGGTGAGCGGGGCCGGGGACCTGAAAGGTCTCGTAGTTGAGCGTCACGTCTCCGACGGTGGGATGCCGGAAGCGCTTGGGGCCGTGGGTCTTCTCGTGAACGTGGTGGCCGGCCCACAGCTTGCGGAAGGTCTCGCTGCCCAGTGACAGTTCGCCGACCAGGCGAACGAGTTCCGGGTCGTGCGGGTGACGTCCGGCGGCCATGCGCAGGATGCCGACCGTGGTGCGCGCGGCTTCGTCCCAGTCGAGGTGGATCTGCCGCGCGTCAGGGTCCAGGAAGATCCGGCGGGCCATGTTCCGCTCGTGTGCCACGAGGTTGGGGAAGTCGGCGATCAGCGCGGCTGCCAGCCGGTTCCAGGCCAGGACGTCGTTGCGGTCGTTCATGATCATGGCGGGGATGGTCGGGATGGCCTCGACGACCTGCCACAGGGCGGAACGCAGCACGTCGCCCCGTCCGCTGACCGCTGCCGTCACCGCGGCGCGGCGGGGCGGCCGGGCCAGGTCGTACAGATGCGCGCGTTCGGCGGACCCGAGCCGCAGTGCCCTGCTGAGCGCGTCAAGGACCTCATCGGAGGGGTGATCGGCGCGCCCCTGCTCCAGCCGTACGTAGTAGTCGGTGCTGAGCCCGACAAGTTCCGCGACCTCCTCGCGGCGCAGGCCGGGCACGCGGCGGCGGCCGGTCGCCGGCAGGCCCACGTCCGCGGGTGACACCAGGGCCCGTCGGGCCCGGAGGTAGTCACCGAGGCTGGTGGCGATCGTGTTCGTGTCAGCCATACGCCCCAGTATGGGGGCACCGTCAGGGGCGCGACCGTCGGAAGGTGGCCCTGTCATTCCCAGGGAACGGCGGTCTCTTCATCCACCGACGGCACTCGCAAATGATCGAGGGCATGTCCACACCACCCTCTCTCAACGGCACACGCCGGCCCGATCCGGATCGCACTCGCAGCGCGAGCGGCCCTGGATCCGCCCCGTCACTCGAACCGGCCTCAACCCGACCCGCGGACGACAGCGGGCACGGCTACCTGCCCACGGTGGTCGCGGTCGCGTCCGCCAGCATGATGCTGCCGTTCTCCGTGACCGGGGCCGCGGTGGCCCTGCCGAGCATGGCGGCGCACCTGGGCTCCTCGGTCGGCGCCGCGCAGTGGATGCTGAACGCCTTCAACATCACCTTCGCCGCCCTGCCGCTCGCGGCCGGCGGCCTCGCGGACCGGCTCGGCAGGCGCCGTGTGCTGCTGACCGGCATCGCACTGGTCGGCGCGCTATCCCTGTTGATCGCGCTGGCGCCTTCGATGGCCCTGGTCGATGCGGCCAGGGTGGTCCAGGGATGCGGGGCAGCGGCCGTTCTGGCCTCGGGAGCGGCGGTGCTGGCCCACTCCACCTCCGGGCGGCGCCGGCAGCTGGCCTTCGGGTTCCTCGGCACCTCCTTCGGTACGGGCCTGGCGATCGGACCGCTGGTCGCCGGGGCCCTGGTCGAAGCGGCCGGCTGGCGGTCGGTTTTCCTCCTGGTCGCGGCCATGTCCATACCCGCCTGGCTGTGCGCGACCCGAGCTCCGGAATCTCGCAACCCCGCCCGGCCTGCCCTCGACGTGGCCGGGCTGGTCACCTTCACCGCCGGGCTGGCCTGTCTGTCCTTCGCCTTCGTCCAGGCCGGGGCCGCAGGCTGGAGCGCGCCGAGCACCCTGCTGCCGCTCGCCGCCGCCGTGGCGCTGGTCGCGCTGTTCGCCGTGGTGGAGATCCGCCTGGCCGACCGTGCGATGTTCGACGTCCGCCTGTTCCGCAGGCCCGAGTTCGTCGCGGTGGTCTGCCAGCCCTTCACGGTCACCCTTGGCTTCGTCGTCCTGCTGGTCTACCTGCCCGCCTACCTCCAGGGCGTCGCCGATCGCACGATCTTGGCCAGCGGACTGCTCCTGCTGCCGATGACCGCCCCGGTCCTCCTCCTGCCGCTCGCCGCCGGCCAGCTGGCCGCGCGCACCTCCGTGCGAGCGGTGCTGACCTGCGCCTCCGCGCTGATCGTGGCCGGTGCCCTGCTCCTGGCGACCCTGCACAGCAACGGATCGTGGCTGGCGCTGGCGCTTCCCCTGCTGCCCTTCGGCGCCGGTGTGGGTCTGGCGTTCGGGGTCATGGACAACGCCGCCGTCAGCACCGTCCCGGTCGAGAACGCCGGGGCCGCAGCGGGCATCTTCAACACGATGCGCATCACCGGCGAGTCCGTCGCCATCTCCGGCGCCGCGGCACTGCTCACCACGCTCACCGCCGCCCGGTTGAGCGGCAGTGGTCTCTCCTCCGGTTCCGCGACCCGCATCGCCGGGCAGGCCGTCCAAGGTCAGGTGGCCGGAACACATCACGCGGCCCTGGCCGCAGGCTTCACCGGCGCCTTCCACACCCTCGGCCTCATCCTCGCGGCCCTGTCCACGTTCGGCGCGGTCTTCACCTACCTCGCGCTCGCACCCCATCGCACCCCATCGCGCCACTGAACAGCCATGACGCCCACACCGCGACGCGCCCGCCGACCGGAAAGACACTCGTGACCCACGCGCCCCCAACCACCACCGCCCGCACGCCACAGGCCGTCCGTGTCCCCGCTCCGGGCGGGCGTAACCACCATCATGACGATTGTTCATGAATAGGTCATAAAAAGGTTTTAACGGGCGCTCGGTGGCCTCCGGGGGTAGATCTTTTCCCTGCACTGTGTCATATGGAGGCACTGTGTGCTTAAAGTCCCTTCATGCGTTTTGCTCCCTTTGTCCCGATTTTTGCTGTACTGATCGCGAGTATGGCCTCGCCCGCATGGGCCATCACCAACGGGTCCGCCGACGAAATCGCTCATCCGGAGGTCGGGGCCGTCCTCGGCCATAAGCCGAACCCCGACGGCACGTGGTCCTACTGCACCGGCACGCTCATCTCGCCGACGGTCTTCCTCACCGCCGCTCACTGCGGAAACCCGGGGGAGAAGAATGCGCGGGTCTCGTTCTCCAGCCGTTACAAGCGCGGGGACAAGGTCTACACGGGCCGTTACGTGCCCGACAAGCGATTCAAGGAAAAGCGAGATCTCTACGACATGGCGGTCGTCGTCTTCAGCACCCCCATTCCGGATATCACGCCCGCCAAGCTGCCCACCGAGGGCATGCTCGACCGTCTCAAGGCCGATGACAGCCTGAAGACCTCGCGATTCACCCCGGTCGGATACGGCGCGCTGGGGCCGGTCAAGGGGACGCACGGGAAAGAGTTCGACTACAACGACACCCGTAACCAGGCGTCCATCTCCTTCAAGAAACTCACCCGTGCGTGGCTCGAACTGTCGCTGGGTTCCAAGGACGACGGCAGCACCTGCTACGGCGACTCGGGCGGCCCGAACTTCCTGGAAGGAGCCACCACCGATCTGCTCGTGGCCACGACGATCAGCGGGGACGACGACACCTGCAAGTCGACCAACTTCGACTACCGCCTGGACACCCCTTCGGCCCGGCAGTTCCTCGGCAAGTTCGTCACGCTTCCCTGACCACGCCCCGCCGGGACCTGATCCCTGACCCGGCCCTTCCGGGAGCGAGGCTCCCTCGGCCTCACCGGCCTCGGTCCACGACCGACCGTCACGCCGCCCTGCTCTTCGGCGCTCCTCGGCGCTCCTCGGCCTCCTGGGCTTCGGTCCATGACCGGCCGTGGCCACAGGCGCCACCACGGCGGCCGAGCCGATGAGCACAACCGATGACACCCGTCATGGCATGAGAAACCTCTCACGCCATGGCGGGTGTCGCGGTGTCCGGCCCAGGTTTTTCGCACGCGTGGTGATCGTCCGCATCGCGGATACGAGATGGCGACCGTTGGGCGAGATGGAGATCCTCTCCTGTCCGGATCAATGGGGCGGGATGATGATCGCGTGTTGATTGAGCGTGTTCGGTCGTTGTGGGCGGGTTTGACGCGGATTCCGGTGGAGTTTCCTCAACCTGGAGAGACCCGCGTGGTGGTCTCGCCCGAATCGCTGCTGTGCCCACCGGGCTGGATGGGCATCGTGCGACTCGGAGGGGCGACGCTCGCGACCGTCCCGGAGCCCGGGATGGTCGATCGGGTACGGCATGCCCTGCGGCAGCGGGACCCGGTTGCCGTGCTCAAGCCGGCGGGAACGCTTGGCCCGGCCTGGCTGTCCTATCTCGACCGCGCCGACTTCGTCCCGGTCGGCGGTGAGGTGGAGCGGTTACCGGTTGACCATCCGGCGGTCAGGAAGCTCATCGCCGAGGTGGACCGGGCGGAGGCGGACGAGGCCGGGCTGGACGAGATCACGTCGGATGCCTTCGTCGTCAGGGACGCGGCCGAGGTGATCTCCGGCTGCGGTTACCGGCCGTGGTCGGATACGGCGGCGCATCTGTCGGTGTTGACCGCTTCGCATCGGCGCGGCCAGGGGTACGCGCGGATGGCCGCCTCGGCGGCTGCCCTCGACGCGCTCGACCGTGGGCTGATGCCGCAGTGGCGAGCGCGAGTCGATCCGTCGCGACGGGTGGCTCGGGCTCTGGGGTTCCGTGAGCTGGGAACGCAGCTCAGCCTGCGGTTGCCCGCCGAATGAGAGGGAGATCCTCCAGCGGCTCACGATGAACCTCCGGGCGGGCCGTCTCGCAGGACGATGAGGGGGATGAGGATTGAGGCCGCCTGGGGCGGATCGCCGTCCGTGAGAGCCGGGGGCTGATGAGAGCGGGGTCTGGTGGGAGCAGGGCCTGGTGAGAGCGGGGTCTGGTGGGAGCAGGGCCTGGTGAGAGCGGGGTCTGGTGGGAGCAGGGCCTGGTGAGAGCGGGGTCTGATGAGAGCCGGGCCTTGTGAAAGCGGGGTCTGGTGAAAGCGTGACCTGCTGAGAGCGTGGCCTAGTGAGAGCGGGGTCTGATGAGAGCCGAGCCTGCTGAAAGCGTGGCCTCGTGCGAGAAAATGATGGGCGGAATATCACGAATTAAGGCCATTACGGCCTCAGGTGGTGACGCTCCTATCTCGCTCTCGTCGACTGAAAAATGTACGCCATGCCGTTGTGGGTCATCGGCTGGATTCATTGCCGAAGCCGAAATCGTGATCTCTTCCGAGATGTAACCCTCTGCTTTCTTTCTCCCTAATGATCCCGGACCAAGGCTTTGTTCTCTCTGGGGAGACCACTCATATGCCCCTCAACTAGCGTCTTTAGTAAGGACGCCGATTCGGCATATTTCCGGGAAACCGAGACGGTGCCCTGTAAGTCCAGGCGGTACGCCGGGATCAACCACCAGACACGGAGTGATTTTCATGTTGAAGCAGTTTCTCGCCGCCGGTACGTTGGCGGCCGCCGGCCTCGTCGTCGCCATGACGGTGTCGGCCCAGCCCGCCGGTGCGAGCGCGGTGACTCAGGAAGCCACTGTCACGTCGGTGCTCACGAGCGGTGGCAGTGCCTACCACGACCCCTACGACCCCACCTACCCCTGGGGCGGTGGCTACCTCCACCGCAATGCCTACGGCCCGGGTTACCACGTCCACCCGGGCAACCCCTGGGGTAATTACGGATACTACGGCCGCAATTACTAGAAATGGCCCGGTATCAGCAGTAAATAACGACCGGTCGGTGCGGTGATCGAATACGTCCACCGGGTTCGGAGAATCGCGACCTCGGATGGCGGCCTCGGCAAGGCGATGATCGACGAACGCGCCATGCCTCACGGTCACCGCACCGGTGAGCGGCGCCGGCCACGGCTGATCGCGTCCGGTTCCCGCTCGTCGTCCATGGCACCTCGGGTGGGCCCGCCCGAGGTGCCGGCCCGGCGGGGAGAACATGAACGCGACGGACCTCGGATCCGAACCGCTGTGCCCGTGATCTTGGGATCCATGACGGTCGCCGGCGACGCCGCTCCTTCTCGGCGGTGAATCCGCCGCTTCGCGCACATCGAGGAAGAACCGCGGAGGTGACGTGAGACGGAGGCCGGTCCGTGGACTCGAACACATGCGGCCTCGAACACATACGGCCTCGGAAACATGCTGCACTGTCCGGAACCGCGGTGGGATTCACCGCCGGGATTGGATTCGCAACCCTCACTCCGAAGGCGCTCTTCGTCTTTCATTTTCCGTGATGATCCCGGACCAAGCCTTTGTTCTCTCTGGGGAGACCACTCATATGCGCTCAACTAGCGTCTTCAGACAGGACGCCGATTCGGCATATTCCGCGAACTCGGTAGGCGCTAGGTAACTCCAGGCGGCACACCGGGATCAAACATCGGACACGGAGTGATTTTCATGTTGAAGCATGCTCTTGTCACCGGAACATTGGTGGCTTCCAGCCTCATCCTCGCTATGACGATGTCGGCCCAGCCCGCCGGTGCGAGCGGGATGACCCAGAAAACCGCCCCCGTATCTGGATTCCTGAATGATCCCCCTCCCGGCGGCCGCGATTACCACGGCCATCCCGGTGGCCATCCCGGTGGCCCGCCCGACTGGCGTCCCGGCGGTCGGCCTGATTGGCACCACGGGGGCTGGCCCGACTGGCACCACGACCATCACTGGCACGGCAGGCCCGACTGGTACCACGGTCACGGCCACGGTCACGGTCACGGCCACGGCCACGGCCACGGTCACGGCCACCGAGGCCCCTTCAACCAGTAGGGCCGTGGTGACAGGCGGCCCGGCGAGAGCGGTGACCGACCGGTGATTCAGGGCGCGAGCGGCGCCGGACGTGGCAGGCCACGTCCGGCGCCGCTCGTCGCCTCACGGGACCCCGGCGGACCCGCCGGATCTCCGGCCCGGGGCGAGAAGCGCTCCGCGGGCACGTGATCGTACGGGCACCCGCCGGCGTCAGTGCCCCGCATTCAGTGCCCGCATCCGGCGTACTCGTCGAGGCGCCAGAACATGACGGCCAGCATCAGCGGGAACATCGCCACGTGGGCGATGACCATCAGGCCCTCGCCGTCGATGAGGCCCAGCCACAGCAGCGGGAAGAGCGGCAGGACCGGGACGAACATGGAACCGCACATCTCCAGGGTGCGGGCCCAGCCGTGGCCGCGGTAACGCATCCAGACGGCCATGCCGACGGACATGTTGAACGCCATCAGCAGGTAGGCGAGCTCGGGGTCCCGCTCGTGGGAGAAGCCGAGCCCGGCGGCGGACAGAAGCATCCCGAGGACGGCCATCCCGGCGAACATCGCGATGATCATCTCGACGTAGTGCCAGGCGAATCGCCCCCATCGGCGTCGGGTGGCCGGTGCTGTCTGAGTCATGACCCAACTGTGTCGCCGTACCGGCCGCGCGCCCAGGGAGGCGATTGTGCGGGTCTGGAAACTTGGGCACCCTGTCCTTTCTGACATAGATTCGCCTCATGATCGAACGGCGCATCGTCGTCGTCGGGTACGACGCCGCAGAACTGCTCGACATCGCCTGCGTGACCACGAGCCTGGAGAGCGCGAACTGGCACGGCGCCACGCCCGTGTATCGCGTGCGCCTCGCCACCCCGGGGGGCCATCCCATCACCTGCGGCACCGGTCTGACGCTTCAGTCCCAGGAGGCGCTCGAACGGATCACCGGACCGCTCGACACGCTCGTCGTGTCGGGGGGATCGGACACGAGGCGGCGGCGGGCAACCAGCTGATCATCGGTCACGTCCGCCGTCTGGCACGGGAGAGCCGTCGTATCGCGTCGGTGTGCACGGGGGCAGCCGTCCTGGCCGCCGCCGGTCTGCTCGACGGCCGGCGCGCCACCACCCACTGGCAATCGGCGCCCGTCCTCGCCGCCCGCCATCCGAAGGTCGTCGTCGACTCCGACCCGATCTTCATTCGCGACGGGAACACCTACACGGCGGCCGGCGTCACCAGTTCCCTGGACCTCACCCTCGCCTTCGTCGAAGAGGACAACGGCGCCGAGCTGGCACGGCGAGTGGCCAGGCACCTGGTGACCTACCTGCAACGACCCGGCAACCAGGCGCAGATGAGCATGTTCACCGCCGCCAAGCCGTCTGCGAACAGCCTGGTCAAGCACAGCGTCGACCACATCACGGGCCACCTGGACGCCGACCTGACCACGGCCGCGCTGGCGGTCCGCGCGGGCGTGAGCGAACGGCATCTGACCCGGCTGTTCCTCAAACACCTCGGACGGACACCGGGCCGGTTCGTACGGCAGGCCCGCACGGAGGCCGCCGCGCACCTCCTGGTCTCCACCTCCCTGCCCATGGCCCGCGTGGCGGCCCGCTGCGGGTTCGGGACGGCCGAGACCATGCGCCAGGCGTTCGTCAGCCAGTACGGGGTCCCGCCCTCGCGATACCGATCCACGGCGACGTCCACGGTTGGTTCGTGACGCGGGCCGCGTGGCGTCACCGCGGATCCGCTCCCTGACGCCTCTCAGGGGGTGATCGTGTGAACGTGGACGGCGGAGGTGGAGGCGGAGGCGGTCACCGCCGAAGGGTGGGCGGCGCCCACTCCCCAGATCTTCTCCGGCGTCCTGGCCAGCGCGTTCAGGGACACGCGCCCGCCGAAAACAGCCGGGGTGGACACCGACGACGACCCGTCGGCGGCGAGCGACAGGATCGCGGTGGTGGGAGTGACCGCGTCGGGGTCGCCGTCGGCGGGCCGGACGATGACCTGGGCGCCGCCCCGCCCGTCGGACACGGCCTCGCGGAGCGACCACCGGGGAGGGACGGTCACCGCGCGCCACGAACGGCCGTCCCAATGCGCCGCCACGGGGAGGCTCCGCGATTCGCCCTCGCCGGATTCACCGGGACGCTCCGCGCGGGAGCCGAAGATCCAGACGTCGTCCTCGCCGCCGGTGACCAGGTTCTCCAGCCGCAGGTAGTGGCTCTCGTCGTCCGGCGGGAAGATCCCGTCGAGGGAGACGCGCGTCCAGCGGGTTCCGTCCGAGCGGAAGACTCCCGTGGTCTGTCGCGGGCCCTCCCCCGACAGCCCGACCGCCCACAGGGTGCCCGGCGCGGTCGCGCCGATCGCCAGGCCGAGCACCCCGCCGGGCAGGGGAGTCCTCCGCCAGCCGTCCCCGTCGAAGAACCAGGTCACGTTCGCGTCCTCGGCGGGAAGGGCCCAGACATGCGTGCGATCCAGCACCTCGATCTGCCGCATCGCGAGCGGGAACTCCTCGGAGAGCGTCCACCGGACGCCGTCCCAGTGGAAGGCGGACGAGGACCTCTCGGTGCCGGCGAGCATCCAGACGTCGTCCGGCGCGGCGGATCCGGCGTCGACGACCGACCCCTTGAGGCCGTCCGGCAGCGCGCTTCTCACCCACTGCCAGCCGTCCCACCTGAGCGCGAACGGAGCACCTTTCCAGGTCTCGGTCTGCCCGAACGCCCACGCGTCGTCCTCGGCGGGAGCCACCACGCGCGACAGCGAGTCGAAGACGCCGTAGTCCGCGAGGTGGGCGAGCCTCCACGGCTCGCCCACGAGCGGAACGGTCACCGGGTCCTTCCCCGTGGCCGGGCTGTCGGGATAGAGGTAGTCGAACGCGCCCGTCACGTACTTCTCGTCCTCGGAGGGCGAGGACGAGGGACTCGCCCCGGGTGTGCCCGTCGCGGTCGTCGCGGCGCTCGCCGGGCTCTGTCCCGCCGGCGACTGCCGGCCCGCCGAGCCGCAACCGGCGACCGACAGGCCGAAAACGGTGATCAGCACGACGGGTCCCTTGAGTTCACGGAGCATCTCGTGATGATAGGAGCCGATGCCCCGGCACGGTCGCCCGTTCACCGGATCGCCGTCACGCGCGCACGGCCCCCGGCGGGCGGTTCGACGCCGGGTGAGGGGGTCCCGGAAGGTCGTGATCGTGCGCCGTGTGGAATCGGGATGATTTTTTTCACGAGTGTCCGCCAGGATGTCGAGAAGGCGGAGGTGTGCTTCTACCTACGGGTGAGGGCGTCGACGAGGGCGCACGAACGTGAAGGGCAAGGACATGAAATACATGCTGTTGATGCAGTTCAGCGCGCAGAGCGACCTCCAGCCGATGGACACCTGGCCCGCGGAGGACGTCAAGGCCCACATCGAGTTCATGCACACCACGAACGACAGGTTCGTCGAATCCGGTGAGTTCGTGGACGCGCAGGGCCTGGCGAGTCCGGAGCAGGCCAGGATCGTGCGGGCGGCCGGTGAGGGCGTCGCCCCCGTCGTCACGGACGGCCCGTATCCGGAGACGAAGGAGTTCCTGGTCGGCTACTGGATCGTCGACTGCGAGAGCATGGAACGGGCGATCGAGCTCGCCGCGTACGTCTCGGCCGCGCCCGGGCCCGGCGGCAGGCCGTTCAACATGCCGATCGAGGTGCGCCAGGTGATGTCGGCCGCTCCCGAGGGGATGTGACCCGCTGAGCGGTCCGGCCGTGGACGACCTGCTGCGCGAACTCGCGCCGCGGGTCGTCGGCGTGATCACCCGGCGTTTCGGAGATTTCGCCGCCGCCGAGGACGCGGTCCAGGAGGCGCTGCTGGACGCCGCCGCCCAGTGGGCCGAGGAAGGCGTGCCCGGCAACCCGATGGGCTGGCTCGTCCAGGTCGCGTACCGCCGGATGATCGAGCAGGTGCGCAACGAGCAGGCGCGGCGACGCCGTGAGGAACGGGTGGTCACGCAGACGCCCTCGGACCGGCGGGTGGCGCCACCGGCGGACGACGTCCACGAAACGGATCGGGACGACACGCTGATCATGCTGTTCATGTGCTGTCATTCCGAGCTGACCCCGGCCTCGGCGATCGCCCTCACCCTGCGCTCCGTGGGCGGCCTGACCACGGCCGAGATCGCCAAGGCCTTCATGGTGCCCGAGCCGACCATGGCTCAGCGGATCAGCCGGGCCAAGCAGCGCATCAAGGCGTCCGGCGTCCCGTTCCGCCTGCCGGCCCCCGGCGAACGGGCGCGGCGGCTCGCCTCGGTGCTGCACGTGCTGTACCTCATCTTCAACGAGGGCTACGCCGGCAGCGCCGGCCCCGACCTGCACCGCGTGGAGCTGTCCCGCGAGGCGATCCGGCTGGCCAGGATGCTTCACGGCCTCCTCCCCGACGACTGCGAGGTGGCCGGACTGCTCGCGCTGATGCTGCTCACCGACGCCCGGCGTCCCGCGCGGACCGGCGCGGGCGGCGTCCCGATCCCGCTGGCGGAGCAGGACCGGAGCCTGTGGGACGGCGAGGCCGTCGCGGAGGGGGTCGCGCTCGTCACCGCGGCCCTGTCCAGGGGGTCGGTCGGCCCCTACCAGCTCCAGGCGGCGATAGCCGCGGTCCACGACGAGGCGGCGACGGCCGAGGAGACCGACTGGCCGCAGATCCTGGCGCTGTACGGCCTGCTGGAACGGATGTCCGACAATCCCATGGTCTCGCTCAACCGCGCGGTCGCCGCCGCCATGGCGCACGGCGTCGCGGTCGGCCTCGACATGCTCGGCACGCTCGACGACGAGGGACGGCTGGCGGGGCACCACCGCTTCTACGCGGCCAGGGCCCACCTTCTGGAGATGGCGGGCGACCCGCGGGCGGCCGTCGACGACTACCGGGCGGCGGCGAGCCGTACGACGAGCCTCCCGGAACGCGACTACCTCATCACCCGCGCCGCCCGGCTCGCCGCGGCGGATCAGCCGAAGTAGGGCGGTCCGCCGACGGTCCGTCCCGGCCGTGCCGTTCCGGGAGCACGGGGAGACCCGCCCGCGGTCACACGAACCGGCCGGAGCGTCAGCCGGTGACCAGACGCTGGAGCGCGGGCGCGTAGAGGTCGGCCAGGTGTTCGGGGGTGGCATGCGCTCCGGCGCCCGAGGGGTGGAGGCTGAGGGTGGCGCCCAGGCCGAGGAGCTGACCGGCGATCAGCTCGGCCCGCAGGACGGGCTCCGGGCCGGTGAGCAGGGTGGCCAGTCGCGAGGTGACCTGCTCGCGGAAGCGATCCCGCAGGAGGGAGCGCTCGTCGCTGTTGCCCAGGGAGAACACGACGCGCAGCAGCGGATCTCCCCGCTGCTCGCGCCGGCTGCGCACCACCGTCAGCACCAGGTGCCGGCCGAGCGTGCCGAGGGGCGCGGCGAGGAGTTCGTCGGCCGCCGGCTCGAAGTCGGCGACGGTGTTGAACAACTGCTCCTTGCTGCCGAAGTACTTGACGATGAGCGACGCGCTCACCCCCGCGTCGGCGGCGATGCCCCGCAGGGTCACCTCGGCGTACGGGCGCAGGGCGAACGCCCGCCGGGCCGCGCGCACGATGGCGTCGCGGCCCGTGCCGGCGTCCGTGCCGGTGGCGGCTCCGGTGTCCGCCGCCTCGTCGGTGGTATGCCCGGTCATGCGCGCTCCTGGGCGAGTGTCGTCGGCGGGCGCTCCACAGCGTCCGCAGTCCGGTCCTGTCCGACGGTACCCGGATCCCGGGCCGGTCGGCCCGGCAGACACAGCGTGACGACCAGGGCGAGGAGCGCCGCGCCGGCGGCGATGAGGAAGACCAGCAGGTAGGCGTGGAGGGTCGGGGCGGTACGGCCGCCGGCCTGGAAGGTGATGTTGGCCAGGACGGCGGCGACGACCGAGCTGCAGAAGGCCTGCCCGATCGATCGCATCAGCGTGTTGAGGCCGTTGGCCGCGCCGGTCTCGCTGACCGGCACCGCGCGCATCACGAGGGCGGGCAGCGCGGAGTAGGCGATGGCGGTGCCCGCGGCCACCACGGTGGCGCCGAGGATGATCGTCCACAGCTGGTGGCTGGTGAAGAAGCGCACCACGTAGCCCACGGCCATGAAGGCCGCGGCCAGCGCCAGGGTGACCTTGGGGCCGTAGCGCGCCGACAGCCTGGCGGACACCGGCGACAGCGCCACCATCGCGAGGCCGCCGGGCAGCAGGCACAGGCCGCTGACGACGATGGACGCGCCGAGGCCGTAGCCGGTGCTCGTGGGCTCCTGCACCATCTGCGCGGTGACCAGGGAGTTGGCGTAGAAGGCGAAGCCGATCAACAGGGCGGCGAGGTTCGCCAGCAGCACCGCGGGCCGGGCCGACACCCGCAGGTCGACGATGGGGGAGGGGACGCGCAGCTCGTAGACGCCCCAGAGCAGCCCGGTCACCACGGCCGCCGCGAACAGCCCGAGGGTGCGGACGGAGGTCCAGCCCCAGTCACCGCCCTGGGTGACCGCCACCAGCAGGCAGACCAGGGCGGCGGACAGGCCGATGGTGCCCAGGACGTCGAAGCGGCCGCGCGAGCGCAGCGGCGACTCGGGCACGCAGCACAGCACCAGCACGATGTCGAGCAGGCCGATGCCGGCCGACGCCCAGAACATGATGTGCCAGTCGGCGTTCTCGACGACGAGGGCGGCGACGGGCAGCCCGACGGCCGCGCCGATGCCCAGCGTCGCGCTCATCAGCGCGACCGAGGACAGCATCCGGTCGGGCGCGAGTTCGTCCCGCATGATGCTGATGCCCAGCGGCACGACGGCCAGCGCCGCGCCCTGCAGGGCGCGTCCCGCGATGAGCACCCCGATGTGCGAGCTGAGGGCGCACATCGCGGAGCCGACGACCAGCACGCCGAGGGAGACCAGGAGCACCCTGCGCTTGCCGTACATGTCGCCGACCCGTCCGAGGACGGGGGTGCAGACGGCGCCGGTGAGCAGGGTGATGGTGATCAGCCAGCTCGCGGCGGTGGGAGTGCTGCCGGTGAGCCGGGGGATGTGCGGCAGGAGCGGCACGACGAGCGTCTGCATGACGGCCACCACCACCCCGCAGAACGCCAGGACACCGACGAGAAAACGGGGGTGGGGGGCCTCGACGGGCTCGATCGTCGCTTCGGGCACGGTTCTCCGTAGGTCGTTGGACGGGGGTGCACAACTGTTCACCTCTAGGGTAAACGCCCGTACACCCCAGGTGGGACGCGGGTGGAGAAATCTGGACAGAAGACCGGCGGTACGAACCGGTCGCGCCCGCTCCTAAACTGACCTGCCGGATGCATCGCGAGCCGGCGGTACGAGCCGGGTGTGGTCGCTCCTGAGCCGACCTGCCGGATGCGCCGCAAGCAGACGTTACGAACCCGGTCGCGCCCGCTCCTCACCCGAGCCGCGCGAACATACGAGCCTCAGGGAGTCGCGTGGAGTTCCGATCGATCGAGCGCGCTCCCGGCGCGTTCCAGCAGCCGGTGACCGCCGGGCAGATCCACGCGATGTGCCGCCGGGCGTTCGGCGCGAGCGTGAGCGCCGTCTCGGCCGTCGAACTGGGCAACGGGATGTACAACAGCACCTACCGCGTCGACCTCGGCTCGGGCCTGCCCGTCATCCTGCGCGTCGCGCCCGAGCCGGCCCGGCAGTTCCGCATCGAGCGGGAGTTGATGCGCAACGAGCACGCGAGCGTGCCGTACCTCGCCCCGATCGCGCCGCTGATGCCGCGCACGCTCGCGATCGACTTCACACACGAGATCATCGGGCGGGACTACCTGTTCCAGACGATGCTCGACGGCGTACCCGCGCCGGACGGCCTCGGCGCCTACCCCCGCCCGGAGTGGGCGTCGTTCTTCCGCCGGATGGGGACGATCGCGCGCGACATCCACGCGGTACGCGGGAGGCGCTTCGGCCCGGTGAACGGCCCGGCGTTCACCACGTGGAGCGAGGCGGTGATCGCGTCCCTGGACGACACCGCGGCCGACCTCGACGACGTCGGTCTCGACGCGACCGACGTGCGGGAGCTCGCCGCGGCCGCGGACCGGCACCGGGCGGTCCTCGACGAGATCACCGAGCCACGGCTGCTCCACGGCGACCTGTGGACCGTCAACGTGATGATCGAGCCCGGCGCGCCGGAGCCCACGATCAGCGGTGTGTTCGACTGCGACCGGACCTCGTGGGGCGACCCGGAGTCCGACTGGACGATCTTCATGGCGGGCAGGCGCCCGGGCACGGAGCGAGACGCGTTCTGGGAGACGTACGGGTCGCGGTCATCCACACCCGGCGCGGCGTGGCGGGCGCTCCTCTACCGGGCCCGGCACCTCGCCGCGGTCCGGCTGGAGAGACACCGGCTGGGAAACTCCGAGGCCGTACCGGACACCTACGACGACCTGCGCGACGTGCTCGCACTCCTGACGGCCTGATCGGCACCGCGGGCCAGGGAGGTCGCCGCCGATCGCCCATGCGGCTCGAAACGAGATCTCCGGTGGGTTTTCAGGCGGGCGGGGCGAGCCGCTCTCCCCGGTCGCGGGCAGGTCGCCGAGCTCGGTCGACACGCGGTCCCGGCCGGCTCGGGCGGGCCGTCAGACGTCGTCGAGTGCGCTCAGCTCGTCGTCGGTGAACAGCCGGGAACGGACCAGGAAGCGCACGCCTTCGGGGGCCTCCACCGAGAAGCCGCTGCCCCGGCCGGGCACCACGTCGATGGTGAGGTGAGTATGCCTCCAGTACTCGAACTGAGACGCCGACATCCACACCGGGATCGGTTCGTCGATCCCGTCCACCCTGAGGTCGCCGAGGTGGACGTCGGCGTTGCCGGTGCGGAACTCTCCCAGCGGATAGCACATCGGGGAGCTGCCGTCGCAGCACCCCCCGGACTGGTGGAACATCAACGGCCCGTGCTGTCCGGTGAGCCGTCGCAGCAGGCCGGCCGCGGCGTCGGTGAGATCCACCCGCTGTCCCGAAGGGTGCTCCTGAACGGACATGATCAGAAGAAACCCTGGGCGTCCTGCGAGTACGACACCAGCAGGTTCTTCGTCTGCTGGTAGTGGTCGAGCATCATCTTGTGGTTCTCGCGGCCCATCCCGGACTGCTTGTACCCGCCGAACGCGGCGTGTGCCGGGTACACGTGGTAGCAGTTGGTCCAGACCCGGCCGGCCTGGATCTCACGGCCGGCGCGGTAGGCGGTGTTGCCGTCGCGCGACCACACCCCCGCGCCCAGCCCGTACAGGGTGTCGTTGGCGATCTTGATCGCGTCGGCGTAGTCGTCGAACCGGGTCACCGACACCACCGGGCCGAAGATCTCCTCCTGGAAGATCCGCATCTTGTTGTGGCCCTCGAACACCGTCGGCCGGATGTAGTACCCGCCGGACAGCTCGCCGCCGAGGTCGGCCCTCTCGCCGCCGGTGAGGATCTTCGCGCCCTCCTTCTGCCCGATGTCGAGGTAGGAGAGGATCTTCTCGAACTGGTCGTTGGAGGCCTGGGCCCCGACCATGGTGTCGGTGTCCAGGGGGTGGCCCTGCTTGATCTTCTCCACCCGGGCGACGGCGTCGGACATGAACGTCGAGTAGATGGACGACTGGACCAGCGCCCGCGACGGGCAGGTGCACACCTCGCCCTGGTTCAGCGCGAACATCGCGAAGCCCTCCTGCGCCTTGTCGTAGAAGGCGTCCCGGGAGTCCGCGACGTCGGCGAAGAAGATGTTGGGGCTCTTGCCGCCCAGTTCGAGGGTGACCGGGATGATGTTCTCGCTGGCGTACTGCATGATCAGCCGCCCGGTGGTGGTCTCCCCGGTGAACGCCACCTTGCGGACCCGGCTGTTCTGGGCCAGGGGCTTGCCGGCCTCCACCCCGAAGCCGTTGACCACGTTCAGCACGCCCGGCGGGACGAGGTCGGCGATCAGGTCCAGCAGCACGTGGATCGAGGCCGGGGTCTGTTCGGCGGGCTTGAGCACCACCGTGTCACCGGCGGCCAGGGCCGGGGCCAGCTTCCAGGTGGCCATCAGGATCGGGAAGTTCCACGGGATGATCTGCGCGACCACGCCGAGGGGCTCGTGGAAGTGGTAGGCCACGGTGTCGGCGTCGAGCTGCGAGATCGAGCCCTCCTGCGCCCGGATGGCACCGGCGAAGTAGCGGAAGTGGTCGACGGCCAGCGGGATGTCCGCGGCGAGGGTCTCCCGGACCGGCTTGCCGTTCTCCCAGGACTCGGCCACCGCGATGGCCTCCAGGTTCTGCTCGATCCTGTCGGCGATCTTGTTCAGCACCTGGGCGCGCTCGGCGGGCGAGGTACGGCCCCACGCGGCCGCGGCGCCCTCCGCGGCGTCCACCGCCCGGTCGACGTCCTCGGCGGTGCCCCGGGCGATCTCGGTGAACGTCCGGCCGGTCACCGGGGTGGGATTCTCGAAGTACTGTCCCTTCGCCGGAGGCACGTACTCGCCGCCGATGAAGTGGTCGTAGCGCGGTTGGAAGGTCACAACACTGCCCGGCTCGCCCGGCGCCGCATACCTTGCCATGTGCCTGCCCCCTATATCATGAATTGACGGTCATTTATCAACGTAGGAAGGCCGACGTTGCAGCATCGTTGCACGGGGGAGCGCCTGAGGGCAGGATCGGCTGTCCGCCTTCGCCGAGGCAGGCGTCGCGCGGCATGCTGAGGTAAGCCCGGTCACCGGCAGTGACGGCCACCCTGACGCGCCCCGTCAGGGCCGCCGCGGAGCGCATCATGGAAGTCCATCCCTCCGAAGCACCGACAGCGGCACCGACAGCGGCCTCGACGGCCCTGAGCCTGTCGTCGGACCCCGTGGCGCAGTTCCACGCGCTGCAACAGGTACACGAGGCCACGCTCGGTGGTGAGAAGGCGCCGGTGTCGCCCCGCTCGGTGATCTCCGAGTCCTGGCGGCGCTCGCTGGCCGCGCACGTGGATCCGGAGGGCTACCGGCCGCCGGTGGTGTACGGATCGGACGAGGTGGCCGACGTCCGATCGGCTCATCCGCTGCGCGCCGTACTGCCGCTGCTGCGCGACCTGCTGGTCGGCATCGCGGACGAGTCGCGGCACGTCATGATCGTCACCGACGCGGAGGGCACCATCCTCTGGCGCGAGGGGCCGCGTGACATCTGCCTGCGCGCCGACCCGGTCGGGTTGTGCGAGGGCGCCCGCTGGACCGAGGACGCCATCGGGACCAACGCGATGGGCACCGCCCTCGCGATCAACGCCCCGGTGCAGATCTACTCCGCCGAGCACCTCGTACGGACCTACCACACCTGGACCTGCGCGGCGGCGCCCATCCATGACCCCGACACCGGGGACCTGCTCGGCTCGGTCGACGTCAGCGGGCTGCTCCAGGCGCTGCATCCCGCGGTGGTCTGCCTGGTCAACGCCACCGCACAGCTCGCCGAGAGTCACCTGCGCGGGCAGATGGAGCTGAGCGACGAGCGGTTGCGGACCAGGAACATGCCGCACCTGGCCGGGCTGCGCGGTGAGACGGGCGCGCTGCTGACCCCGACCGGGCGGATCATCGCCGCCGAGCCGCACGGCCGGTGGCCCGAGCGGATCAGGATCCGGCCCGGCGATGATCGAGTCCTGCTCGACGACGGCCGTGAGGCGCTGGTCGAGCCGCTGGCCGAGGGATACCTGATCCGCCTTCCCCGCTCGGCGCGGACGGCCCCGCACCGGCCCAGGCTGTCGCTGTCGTTCCTCGGAGACCGGCCGGTGGCGGTGCTGGACGGCCGGGAGCTGCCGCTGACCCTGCGCTGGGCCGAGCTGCTCGCCCTGCTCGCCCTGAATCCCGCCGGGCTGACCGCCGAGCAGCTCGCGCTGCGGCTCTACGGGGACGACGGCAACCCCGCGACGGTGCGGGCCGAGATCCACCGGCTCCGGACCCAGCTCGGCGACGAGGGCCTGCGGGCCAAGCCCTACCGGTTGCGGGCCGAGGTCGAGGCCGACTTCCTCACCGCGCGGGCCGCGCTGAGCTCGGGTGACGTGCGCGCCGCGGCGGCGGCCTGCCACGCGCGGCTGCTCGCCGACTCGGAGGCGCCCGCCATCCGGGCGGAGCGCTACCACCTGGTCGCGGCCCTGCGATCGGCCGTCCTCGACCACCGCGACCTCGACGCCCTGTGGACGTTCGCACAGAGCGAGCCCGGCAACGACGATGTGGAGGTGTTCGAACGCCTCGTCGAGGAGCTGCCCGCGCACGACCCCCGGCGGCCGGTCGCCGCAGCCAGGCTCGCGTGGCTGCTCACCGAGGACGACGAATAGGCGCCGCACGTAAAAGCGATATGGGTGAATTGCAAAATTCACATTAAAAATGAGCGCTACGTTATTGCAACGTGACGTTTCTTAGCATTTACCGCATCTCGGCACCGCGATAACCGTTCGAGCGTCCGGCTCAAGGCGGTGGCGACTCCGGTGACACCGAGCCCGCAGGGCTCGTGATGGAGAAGGCAGGTGCAAGCCGATGAGCCCCTCAGAGCTGGATCCGCAGCGCGATTACCCGTTGGCGTCCCACCGTCCAGAGCTGCTTCGGACCCCGACCGGCAAGCGTCTCGACGAGATCACCATGGAGGCCGTCCTGGCCGGCGAGGTGGCGGCCGAGGACCTCCGCATCGCGCCGGAGACGCTGCGGCTGCAGGCGCAGATCGCGGACTCCGTCGGCAGGCCGCAACTCGGGCAGAACTTCCGCAGGGCCGCCGAGCTGACCGCGTTGCCGGACGAGAAGGTGCTGGGCTTCTACAACGCGCTGCGGCCCCGCGCCTCCACGAAACAGCAGCTGACCGCGATCGCGGACGAACTGGAGCGCGACTACTCCGCCACGCTGTGCGCGCGGCTGATCAGGGAGGCCGCCGACGTCTACGAGCGCCGGGGCATCCTCGCGAACTGAGCACGCCACGCATCCGCCGGTGACGTACGGGCCGAACCCGCCACGCGATCCGCCGGCACCAGAGGCATCAGGAAGGTGAGACCGGAGATGAGCATCAAGCGCGCGGCACGTCCCCAACCGCCGGCGGCCCCCCAGCGGGCCGGCCGTCGGACGCCGGTGACCCCCAAGCGGTCCAAGCGGACGGAGATCCTGGAGAACCGCCCGGTCAACCTCGACGGCTTCGTCGAGGAGTGGCCCGAGGTCGGCATGGTCGCGATGGACAGCCCGTACGACCCGCGGCCGAGCGTGCGGGTGGAGAACGGGACCATCGTGGAGATGGACGGCAGGGACCGGGCGGATTTCGACTTCCTCGACCAGTTCATCGCCGACCACGCGATCGACGCCGAGGCCACCGAGCGGGCGATGGCCCTCTCGGCGACCGAGATCGCGCACCTGCTGCTGGATCCGAGGGTGTCGCGCGCCGAGGTGCTGGCGGTGTCGTCCGGCCTGACGCCGGCCAAGCTGCTCGACGTCGTCAAGACCATGAACGTGGTCGAGATGATGATGGCGCTGCAGAAGATGCGGGCCCGGCGCACCCCGGCCAACCAGGGGCACTCCACGAGCGCGCGGGACAACCCGGTCCAGGTGGCCGCGGACGCCGCCGAGGCAGGGCTGCGCGGGTTCCGCGAGCTGGAGACCACCCTCGGCATCGTGCGATACGCCCCGCTGGTGGCCATCGCGCTGCAGGTCGGCGCCCAGGCGGGGAAGCCCGGCGTGCTCACCCAGTGCGCGCTGGAGGAGGCCACCGAGCTGGAACTGGGCATGCGCGGCATCACCGCCTACGCGGAGACGATCTCGGTCTACGGCACCGAGCAGGTCTTCTGTGACGGTGACGACACCCCGTGGTCGAAGGCGTTCCTCGCCTCCGCCTACGCGTCCCGGGGGATCAAGATGCGCTTCACCTCGGGCACCGGCTCCGAGGTGCAGATGGGCAACGCCGAGGGCAGGTCGATGCTGTATCTGGAGATCCGGTGCATCCTGGTCGCCAAGGGGGCCGGGGTCCAGGGTCTGCAGAACGGCTCGATCAGCTGCATCGGCGTGCCCGGCGCGGTGCCGGCCGGAATCCGCGCCGTGCTGGCCGAGAACCTCATCGCCAGCACCGTCGACCTGGAGTGCGCCTCCGGCAACGACCAGTCCTTCTCGCACTCCGACATGCGCCGCACCGCGCGGATGATGCCCCAGCTGCTGCCCGGCACCGACTTCATCTGCTCGGGCTACTCCGCCGTGCCGAACTACGACAACATGTTCGCCGGTTCCAACATGGATCCCGAGGACTACGACGACTGGAACACCCTCCAGCGGGACCTGCAGGTCGACGGCGCGCTCCGGCACGTCCCCGAGGCGGAGATCCTCGCCGCCCGCAACCGGGCCGCGCGGGCGCTGCAGGGCGTGTTCGCCCACCTCGACCTGGCGCCGATCACCGACAGGGAGATCGAGGCGGTCACCTACTCCCACGGGAGCAAGGAGCTGCCGCCCCGCGACGTGCTGGAGGACCTGAAGTCGGCGCAGGCGGTGATGGACCGGGGCGTCACCGGGCTCGACATCGTCAAGGGGCTGGAGGCCGGCGGCTTCCCGGACGTGGCCGAGGCGCTGCTGGGCGTGCTGAGGCAGCGCGTCTCCGGCGACCTGCTGCACACCTCGGCGATCCTGACCCCCGAGCTGACGACGCTCTCGGCCGTCAACGACGCCAACGACTACGCGGGCCCGGGAAGCGGATACCGCCCGAGCGGCGAGCGGTGGGAGGAGATGAAGCGGCTGCGGCACGTCGTCAGCGCCCGCAACCCGGAACAGGAGGTCGGCGGCGCCTCCCCGGCGGTCGTCGCCGAAGCGGCGGGTGCGACCGGCGGGCGCACGCTGCACCTGGGGGAGAAGGGCCCGGCCCGGCCGGGGCGCCGCTCCGACGAGGTGGTCATCGGCGTCTCGCCGGCGTTCGGCGACTTCTTCTCCAAGACCATCGTCGACGTCCCGCACGCCGAGGTGCTGCGCGAGCTGCTGGCCGGGGTGGAGGAGCAGGGCGTGCACGCCCGCGTCATCCGGCTCCGCTCCAGCGCCGACCTCGCGGTCATCGCCCACACCGCGGCCAGGCTCTCCGGATCGGGCATCGGGATCGGCATCCTCTCGCGCGGCACCACCATGATCCATCAGAAGGACCTGGTCCGCCTGTCCAACCTGGAGCTGTTCCCGCAGGCACCGCTGATGGACCTGGAGACCTTCCGCAAGATCGGCCGCAACGCGGCCCGGTACGCCAAGGGCGAGTCGCCGGAGCCCGTGCCCTCGCGCAACGACTACATGGCCCGCCCGCGCTGGCAGGCCAAGGCCGCGCTGCTGCACATCAAGGAGACCGAGTTCGTACGGTCCGGCGCCGAGCCGGTGGAGCTCGAAGTCCTGATCCGCATGGCAGACGCCGTCTGAGGCCGGGGAAGACCATGACCCTGGTGGCGGGGGTGGACATCGGCAACTCGACCACGGAGGCGTGCGTCACGGACGTCGGCGAGGACGGGAAGGTCACCTACCTTTCCGGTGCCCTGGGCAGGACCTCGGGTGTGAAGGGCACCACGGAGAACGTCTCGGGGGTCGTCGAGATCGTGCGCCTGGCCCTGGCCAGAGCCGGGCGTGATCCGGCCGAACTCCAGACGGTGCTGGTCAACGAGGCGACCCCCGTGATCAGCGGACTGGCCATGGAGACGATCACCGAGACGATCATCACGGAGTCCACGATGATCGGGCACAACCCGGACACCCCGGGCGGCGTCGGGCTGGGGGTCGGCACCACCGTGGCCTTCCCTGAGCTGCCGGGCTGCGCCGCCGGGAGCGCGGTGATCTGCGTGGTCGGCCCCGGGGTCGACTTCGAGGACGCCGCGGCGGGGATCAACGGCGCCACCGCGCGCGGGGTCCGGGTCGCCGGGGTGGTCGTGCACGCCGACGACGCCACCCTGATCGCCAACCGGCTGGGCGAGCCGGTGCCGGTGGTCGACGAGGTCACGCTGGTGGACAGGGTGCCGCTGGGCATGCAGGCCGCCGTCGAGGTCGCGGAGCAGGGCCGTACCATCCGGACCCTGTCCAACCCCTACGGGATCGCCACGGTGTTCGAGCTCGACCCCGAGCAGACCCGCATGATCGCACCGGTGGCGCGGGCGCTGGTGGGCAACCGTTCGGCCGTTGTGGTGCGCACCCCGGCCGGGGACATCACCGACCGCAGGATCCCCGCGGGCACCCTCACCCTGATCGGCGAGAAGAGCAAGCGGTCGGTCGAGATGGACGCCGGGGCCGAGGAGATCATGGAGACCCTGCAACGGGTGCGGCCCCTGGCCGACGCCACCGGCGAGCCCGGCACGCACGTCGGCGGGATGCTCGCCCGCGTCCGCGACACCATGTCCGAGCTGACCGCGATGCCGGTCGACACCGTGCGCATCCAGGATGTGCTCGCCGTGGACACCTTCGTGCCGCAGCGGATCACCGGCGGCCTGGCGGGAGAGTTCGCGCTGGAGAACGCGGTCGCGCTGGCCGCGATGGTCCGTACCAGCAGGGGACCGATGGAACTGCTCGCCGCCCGGCTGCGAACGGCCCTCGACGCGGAGGTGCTGATCGGCGGGGTCGAGGCCGACATGGCGCTGCTGGGCGCGCTCACCACCCCGGGCACCGACAGGCCCGTGACGATCCTCGACCTCGGAGGCGGATCCACCGACGCGGCGGTGTCCACCGAGGGCGCCGAGGTGCACTCGGTGCACCTGGCCGGTGCGGGCGACCTGGTCACCAACCTGATCGACTCCGAGCTCGGGCTGAAGAACCTGGAACTCGCCGAAGAGATCAAGAGGTTCCCGCTGGCGAAGGCGGAGAGCTTCTTCCACGTCCGCATGGAGGACGGCACCGTCCGCTTCTTCGACAGGCCCCTGCCCGCCGACGCCTTCGCCCGCGTCGTCGTGCTCACCGACGCCGGCATGCACCCGATCCCCACCCGGCACGGCGTGGAGAGGATCCGCGAGGTACGAAGATCCGCCAAGCGCCGGGTCTTCGTGGTCAACGCGCTCCGCGCGCTCGAACAGGTGGTCCCGGGAGGCAACATCCGGCGCACGGGTTTTGTGGTGGTCCTGGGCGGTTCCGCGCTGGACTTCGAGATCCCCGACATGATCGCGGAGGCCGTCGCGGAGTTCGGGATCGTCAGCGGGACCGGCAACGTGCGCGGCTCCGAGGGGCCGCGCAACGCCGTGGCCACCGGCCTGGTCGTCAACTACGCGTCGGCGCGGGCGGCCGGGGCCGCGACGGGAGGTTGATCATGCACCACGCGCCCGTCGACGACCGGCGCTCCGATCGCGCGGGGCGAGACCGGCCCGCCGTGACGGTGCTTCACCGCCCGGATCCCGGAACCCGGCGTCTCCTGCGTGAGATCACCGCCGGCATGGAGGAGGAGGGCGTGCCGTACCGGGTCGAGGAGGCGGCGGACGGCGGTGACGGTGCGCGGGAGCTGGCCCTGGCCGCGGCCCAGGCCTCCACCCTCGACGTCGGGATAGGGGTGGACGCCGCGGGGTACATCTGTGTGCACCACGCCAAGCTGCCGCCGGACGCGCCCGCGGCGGCGGGCCCGCCCTCAAGTGCCCGCACCATGGGACACAACGCGGCCCGGCTGGTCGTCGGCATCCCGTTCAAGCAGCAGGAGGGCCCTTCCCATGCCTGATCGCATCGCCACGACCCGATGGACCGGTGAGCTCGCCACCGGATCGGGAACGGTCACCCTCGTCTCCTCCGGGGCGGGCCGGTTCGCTTTCTCGCTGCCCTCCAGAGCCGGCGAACCGAACGGCCAGACCAGCCCGGAGGAACTGGTCGCCGCGGCACATTCCGCCTGCTACAGCATGCAGCTCTCGGCGCTGCTCACCGCGGCCGGTACGCCCCCGGAACGGATCGACACCACGGCGACGGTCTCCCAGAACCAGCGCGGCGAGGCCTATCTGATCACTGAGATCCGGCTGGTCGTACGGGCCGCCGTCCCGGGCGCCGACGAGGAGGGCTTCCGCCGGGCGGCCATGAGGGCCAAGGACACCTGCCCCGTCTCCGTGGCACTCAGCGCCACGGAGATCACTTTGGACGCCGAGCTGGAGGCGGCGCCCACCTAGGAACGTGACGGCACCCGCGATCTCGTCGATCGGTGGGGCGGACGTCGTCCGCGACCGTGTCGACCGGTGAGGGGAGACCTCGTCCGCGACCGTGTCGATCGACGGGAGGGGGCCCCGTCCGGGACCGTACCGATCATCGAAGGGAGACACCATCATGCCCGTACGATTCGGCCTCGCCGAGGCCCGCACCGTGCTGGACGCCGCGCTGGACAAGGCGGACGAGATCGGCCAGCCCATGAACGTCGCCGTGGTCGACGGCGGCGGGCACCTGCTGGCGTTCGCGCGCCAGGACGGGGCGATCCTCGCCAGCATCGACATCGCCACGCGCAAGGCCCGCACCGCCGTGCTGATGGCGATGACCACCGAACAGCTCGGGACCGCCGCGGCGCCCGGTGGCTCGCTCTACGGCATCGAGGTGACCAACGGGGGCCTGGTGATCTTCGGCGGAGGCATCCCGCTGGTCGAGGCGGACGGTGAGGTCGTCGGTGCGGTCGGGGTGAGCGCGGGGACGGTGGAGCAGGACATCACGGTCGCCCAGGCGGGGGTGGACGCCTTCGGCAAGCACGCCGGATAGCCGCCGCGCGACGGGCTTTCCGGGGCCGGGGAGCCGGGCTCTCCACGGCGCACCGGCGCGTCGCGGCGGTCGAGAACCTTCCGGTGGTCCGCGGTGTACGGAGGGTGGGTGGGATCGGGACGGATCCGCCGCGGACAGGGAGATCCCATGCGTGAACACGTTGTGCCGGCCTCCATCGCGCTCATGGCCGCCGTCGTCCTGGCCGCCTGCGGCACCGAGGCGGCCGTCCGGCCCGGCGGGCGCCCATCGTCGGACCCGGCCGTCGCGCCCCGCATCCCCTCGGCGCCGGAGCTGCCGGGCCAGGCCGCCTTCGTGTCCTTCGCCGACGAGCGCAACGGGTTCGTGATCATGGTCGACTGCACGGGTGAGGAGACGGGGGAGGGGCGCCGCTGCCGCCAGCGGGTGGCGGTCCTGGAAGGCGGAAGGTGGTGGCTCCGGCGATCGCCCCTGCCGGAGGTGACCGGTGGCGAGGGCATCACCGCGGACGTCTTCGCGCTGGGCCCCGGCCGGGCGTCGATCACCGAGGGCACGGGCGTCCGGCCGGACCGCACCTGGTACACCGATGACGGCGCCAGAACCTGGCGGCCCGGCACGACCGAGGTCTCCGGCACCGTACAGGCCATCCCGGAGGCGGCCCCGCTCTCCTCGGACTGCCTGCGGATCGCGGAGGGAGCGTGCGCCCGCACCCGGCTCGTCGTGACGATGCCGGACAGCGGGGAGCGCAGGGAGCTGGCCACGCAGCCGCCGCTGGAGGGGGTGGTGTCCCCGGCGGGCTCGTCGCGCGACGGCGGGCAGTGGGTCTCGGGCCTGGACCCGGGGAGCGGGACGCCGGCGGTCGCCGTCTCGCACGACCGGGGGCGCACGTGGCGGACGCACCGGCTGCCCGGCCCGAAACTGGAGAACACCTGGGGATTCCGGGTCGTCGACGGACGGGATGCCCTCTACGCGGCCGAGTTCGGACAGCTTCCCGCCGAGGAACAGGTCAAGAACGGCCTCGGGGCGATCCACCGGAGCACGGACGGAGGCCGCACCTGGGAGCGCGTCTGGGCGTTCCGCTCCGGGCACGAGCCCCGCTCGATGCTCGCCGACCCCGTGGCCGCCGCGGACGGCAGCCTGACGATCTACGGCGAGAGCGGTGTCCACCGCAGCGACGACGGCGGCCGCAGCTTCCGCGAGATCGCCGACGGCGGCCTGCTCGGGGCGGCGAGCCGGACGGAGATCGGCTATCTCTGGAGCCACGGCGGGGAGCAGGGCCGGTACGGGGTCTCCGCCGACGGTGTCCGCTGGCACACCTTCACCCTCGGGTCGTGACGGCCGGCGGCACCGTGATCAACGTGCCGTCCGGCCGGCGGTTCCGCGGCGGCCAGGCCGGCCCCGGCGGCCGTGACATCCACGGGCGCGGTGATCGCATCCAAGCGGTGATCGCTTCTAAGCGGTGATCGCGCCCATGCGGTGATCGGCGGCCGGTCGCCCAGGAGGCCGCGCCCGGGTTGGCACGACCCGAACGAGGCTTCTATGCTCATGCAATTAATGCATGAGCATGGGAGTGGTTTCGTGGATTTCCTTTTCCTGCTGGGCAGCACGCGCCGGAACGGCAACACCGAGGCACTGGCGCGGCAGGCCGCGGCGCATCTCCCCGCGGAGGTGAACCAGAGCTGGCTGCGGCTGAGCGATCTTCCACTGCCGGTGTTCGGCGACATCCGCCACCAGGGGGACGGAAGCTATCCACAGCCGGTGGACAACGAGCGTGTCCTGCTGGAGGCGACCCTCAGGGCGAGTGATCTGGTGATCGCGTCACCGCTCTACTGGTACAGCGTGTCGGCGAGTACCAAGACCTACCTCGACCACTGGTCGGCGTGGCTTCGGGTGCCGGGGGCCGACTTCAAGAACCGGATGCGGGGGAAGACCATGTGGGCGATCACCGCGCACACCTCGGAGGACGCCACCCGGGTGGAGCCCCTGCTCGGCACGCTGCGATTGACCGCCGACTACATGGGCATGCGATGGGGCGGAGAACTCCTCGGATACGGAAACCGTCCGGGACAGGTGCTCGAAGACGCCGATGCCCTGGCCCGCGCGCAGACCCTGTTCACATCCCGGTCAGTGCGGGCGTGACCCGGGAGATCCGCCTTCGAGGGTGGCGGCGCGTCCGATACCGCAGGTCGCCGCACATCCAGATGATCGCTGGCCCGAGTCCCTCCAGGACTTCTCCCATCGGGGGTCTTGCGGACCGAGGGTACGACAGACCCCCTTTCGGGCGGTGCCGCACCGCCGTCCCCGTCCTACCCTGGACACCGTGAACGCATCCTCATCCGGCGCCGAGGGCAACGCGGAGCTCCGTGAGTTCCTGCGCTCACGCCGGGCCCGCATCACCCCGGAGGAAGCCGGACTGCCGTCGCAGCCGGGTTCCCGCCGGGTGCCGGGCCTGCGCCGGGAGGAGGTCGCCCAGCTCGCCGGGGTGAGCATGGACTACTACGTCCGCCTGGAGCGAGGCCGCAACGGCAACGTCTCCGAGGCGGTGCTGGACGCCGTCGCCCGCGCCCTGCGGCTGAACGACACGGAGCGCGGCCACCTGTTCGCCCTGGCCAAGCCCGTCCGCACCAAGCCCCGGCCGATGCCGCCGCAGCGGGTGCGGCCCGGGCTCCGCCGCGTGCTGGAGACCCTGAGCGACACCCCGGCCCTGGTCATCGGCCATCGCCTGGACGTCCTGGCCACCAATCGCCTGGCCCGCGTCCTGTACACCGACTTCGACGCGCTGCCGCACCGCGAGCGCAACATGGCCCGCTATCTCTTCCTCGACGAGGCCGCCCGCGAGCTGTACGTCGACTGGGAGGGGGCCGCCCGCGGCACCGTCGCCTCCCTGCGCCTGTACGCCGGGCGTCACCCCCACGACCTCCGGCTCGCCGAGCTGGTCGGCGAGCTCTCCCTGCGCGACACGGACTTCCGCCGCTGGTGGGCCGACCACAACGTCCTCCGCCGCACCCACGGCACCAAGAGTTACCACCACCCCCTGGTCGGCGGCCTCGTCCTGGACTACGAGGCGTTCGCCCCCTCCGGCGACCCCGAACAGCTCCTCGGCATCTACACCGCCGAACCCGGCTCCCCGTCCGAGCACGCCCTGCGCCTGCTGGCCAGCTGGACCAGCGAACCCGCCACCGGGGTGGCGGCGCGCCCGGATCGAGGCTGACGCCGGACGTAACGGAAGATCGGGCTATTCGCCGGTGACGCCGTCGATCCGCTCGCGCAGCAGGTCGGCGTGGCCGTTGTGCCGGGCGTACTCCTCGATCATGTGGACGAGGATCCAGCGGTGGGAGCAGTCCTGCCCGTGGCGCTGCCGCTTTCCGACGGCGTCCAGCGGCACCTCGGCCGAGAGCCTGCGGGCGTGCTCGATCTCGGCCTGCCAGGTGGCGAAGGCCTCCTCGGCGGAGGCGGTGTCCACGTCGTTGAACTCGGCGTCGGGATCGTCGGTTTTGTAGAGGAGGGGAACGTCCTCGGCGTTGAGCACGCGGCGGAACCAGGCGCGCTCCACATGCGCCATGTGGCGGACCAGGCCGAGCAGCGACAGGGTCGACGGCGGCACGGGGCGTTCGCGGAGCTGCTTCTCCGAGAGCCCCGCGCACTTGACGGCCAGGGTCTCGCGGTGCCAGTCGAGCCAGTTGTTCAGCATGGCGCGCTCGTCACCGAGGAAGGGGGGAGGCACGCGGTTATCGGTCATAGGGCACGATCCTTCCACCCGCGAGGCGGCGTCCGGCCGCGGCCTCGGCGCGCCGGCTCCGCCTCGCGATCCCCGAGAGCGAACGGTTCGGTCGCGGCGAGCCCGCCGCGACCCGACCGGGTGATCCGGGCCGGTGAAAAACGGCTTTCCGGGTGGGCGGACGATGTGCCATGGTTTGCCGATGTCCGCATCCCGTGGTGACGTCCTGCGCTGGCAGTTCGACCTGACCTGGTCGCTGCTGGAACTCCATCTGCCGCGGCTCGAACAGGAGGACTTCCTGTGGGAGCCCGCGGCCCACTACTGGACGGTGCGTCCGGGCGACGGCGGGTGGGTGCCCGACTGGGAGGAGACCGAGCTCGATCCCATTCCGGTTCCCACGATCGGATGGGTCACCTGGCACATAGGCTGGTGGTGGAGTGTGACCATCGACCACGCGCAAGGACGGACGCCGCGGGAGCGGGAAGAGATCAGATGGCCCGGTGACGGGAAGGCGACCGTCGAGTGGTTGCGCGGCCTTCGCGTGGAGTGGCTGGAGGTGCTGGAACGGCTCACCGAGGCCGACCTGGACGCCACCGCGCCCTTCCCATGGCAGGACAGCCCCGAGCTGACCGTCGCCCACATGATCGGCTGGGTGAACGCCGAACTGATGAAGAACACCGCCGAGCTCGGCCAGCTCCGCTTGCTGCGCGCGGCCTCCGCCGGGTGAGACGGGATCGACGGGATCACAGCCGTGACCCCGTCGGAAGGTGAGCGGCGGGCAGGGGCTCCGAAACCCACGCCACCGGCGTCGACCAGGGCGCGGCACTCCCCGCCCCTGGTCGACGCCTCAGGTTCAGGAGCCCGGAACGCGGATGCCCGCGACGATCCTGTCCAGCTCACCGGCCAGTTCGGGACTGACCTTGACGTGAACGGCGACGCCCGGGGCCACCCAGAAGGCTCCCCGCCGGCCGTTCGGGTCGGTGGTCCATATCCCCACGGGCGCTCTTCCCACCGGGGCGGACTGCCGCTTCTCCCCCAGCAAGAACTCGTCGAGCCACTGGCTGGTGTGCAGGACCCCACCCCGGGCCACGGTGACCTCAACGTCGCCTCGACTGCTCGACCAGCGATCGATCGTCGCGCTCCATCCGCTGCCGAACCGCATGTTGCTCCCGGGCGTCGTTCGCTGAGAACCGGGGGGCAGGTAGGTGACGCCGACTCCGTCGACCGGTTCGCCGGGTACGGTCGCCGGTTCGGCGGGAACGATGCCGTCCACGATCCTGTCCAGTTCGGGGGCCAGGGGCCGGCTGACGGCCAGGAGGTACCCGAGCCCCTGCTTCTCCACCCACAGGCGCACGTGCGCCTGACGCTGGTCGGGGTCGTCCAGCGTGGCACTGTATCCAGGTTTCCCCCGGACCTTCTCCGGGGTGCCGCCGGACAGCCGCTGATGGGTTCCGGCCCAGGCGAGCAGCGTCTGCGAGTCCTCGGCGTCCGCTCCGCGCACGGCCAGCAGCCGCATCGAGACGTCGTTCCCGCTCCACCGCATCTGGGTCCAGGAACCGTTGGCGGAGGCGGGCCCGTCCAGGTGCAGGCCGGCGGGGAGGTAGGTGAGGAGCAGGCCCTCGAAGGCACCGCCGGTGCGGCCCTCGGGTTCGAGGCCGTCGGCGACGGCCCGGAGGTCGCTCCGGTGCCGGGTGCCCACGGTGACGCGCAGGACCAGGTCCGGCCGCTCCACCCAGACCAGGTCGTCGTCCGCGAGTGTGGTGAGCCCCGGGCGCCCGCGAACCAGGGCGCCTCCTCGCAGCGCGCCGGAGGACTCCTTGAGCCTGGCCAGCATGACCTCGGGATCTCCGAGCTCCAGGACCGGGGGACGGTAGACCGTGACGAGGACCTCGTCGTCTCCCGAGCCCCAGGTCGCCCTGGTCCCCGGAAGGCCCCCGTCGCGGACCTTCTCCTGTTCGGGCGTGCCGAGGCCGGAGGGGAGGTATCCGACCTGGACGCCGTCGACGACGGCCGGCGGGGTGGGAGCGGCCACATCGCTCGCCTGCCCTCCCAGATAGGCGGGTACGGCCACCGCCACGGCCGCGATCGCGGCGGCCACGGCCAGTGCCGTCAGGTGGGATCTCCTGCGCCGGCGCGCGCGCCGCGTCACCTGGTGGGCGAGGTCGGGCGGGGCGCCCAGGGCGGAGGTCTCCTCGATCATCGCCTGCCGGAGTTCGCTCTCAAGGTTCGACATGGGGCAACGCCTCCTCAAGGAGATCGGCGCCGATCAGGGCGCGCAGACGGGCCAGGGCCTTGGACGTCTGGCTTTTGACCGTTCCGACGGAGCAGCCCAGGATCCCGGCGGCCTGGGCCTCGGTCAGGTCCTCGAAGAAGCGCAGGACCAGGACCGCCCGCTGGCGAGGCGTCAGGGCGCGCAGACCGATCATCAGGATCTGGCGGAGTTCGACGCCGGCCAGGGTGTCGGGCGCCGGGGTGTCGGGTGGCGCGTGGGTGGAAAGGATCTGCAGGATCGCCTGGCGGCGGGCCCGGCTGATCGCGGTGTTGACGATGATGCGGCGGACGTAGGGCTCGGGGTCGCTGCCCTCGCGCAGGCGGCCCCAGTTGCGATAGGCCTTCTCCAGCGCGCTCTGCAGGACGTCCTCGGCCTCGTCGCGAGACCGGCACGTGAGGTGAGCGATCCGGAACAGGCTGGTTCCCCGTGCCGCGACGAATTCGGTGAACTCCTGATGGCTGCTCACGCGGCTGTCTCCGGTCTCATACCCGTCCATACGCCCGGCCCCGGCAAAGGGTTGCCGGTATCACGTCCCGCGCCCGGAAAGCGGACCGCCGGTATCGCGTCCCGCGCCCGGAAAGCGGACCGCCGGTATCGCGTCCCACGCCCGGAGAGCGGACCATCGGTATCGCGTCCCGCGCCCGGAGAGCGGGCCGCCGTGGCACCGCTCACCCACCGCGTCCGCCCCTTCGGGAGCGCCCGGTGAGGTGGCGAGGCCGCAGGTGGGTACGTAGGGGAAGAAGATCTCATACGTGCCTGACCGGGGGAGGGCCGATGCTGGGATTGCCTGACGGGGTTCGCGGGTGCCTGTTCGACATGGACGGGGTGCTCACCCGCACCGCGACGGTGCACGCCGCCGCGTGGAAGTCGGCGTTCGACGAGTTCCTGCGGGGATGGGCCGGCCGGACGGGAAACCCGTTCGTGCCGTTCGACGCGGTGGCCGACTACGACCGCTACGTCGACGGGAAGAAGCGGCTGGACGGGACGAGGAGCTTCCTGGCCGCGCGTGGCATCACCCTGCCCGAGGGGTCGCCGGACGATCCGCCCGACGCGCTGACCCTGCACGGGGTGAGCAACCGGAAGAACACGCTCGTACAGGCGATCCTGGACAGGGACGGCGTGGAGGTGTTCCCGGGCTCGGTCCGGTACGTCCAGGCCGTCCGGGACGCGGGGTTGCACAGGGCCGTCGTGTCGTCGAGCGCCAACACGGCGAAGGTCCTCGCCGCCGCGGGGCTCGCCGAGCTCTTCGAGGCGCGGGTCGACGGCGTGGTGGCCCAGCGGCGGGATCTCGCGGGCAAGCCCGCACCGGACATGTATCTCGCGGGGGCCGAGGCGCTCGGGCTCAAGCCCTCCGAGGCGGCGGTGTTCGAGGACGCGCTGGCGGGGGTGGCGGCCGGCCGCGCGGGGAGGTTCGCCTTTGTCGTCGGCGTCGACCGGGCCGGGCAGGCGGACGCGCTGCGCGAACACGGTGCGGACGTCGTGGTCAACGACCTCGCCGAGCTGCTGGAGCCTCGATGATCTTTAATCCGCCGGTCGTCGTCGACGACCTCGCCGAGCCGTTGGAGGCATGATGATCCGTCATCCCGCCTTCACCGTCGACCCCTGGGCCGTGCGGGAGCACAGCCTCAACCTGGACGTGCTGGCGCAGACCGAATCGGTGTTCGCGCTGTCCAACGGGCACATCGGCCTGCGCGGCAACCTCGACGAGGGCGAGCCGTACGGGCAGCCGGGAACCTACCTCAACTCGGTGTACGAACTGAGGCCGCTGCCGTACGCCGAGGCGGGCTACGGGTATCCCGAGTCAGGGCAGACGGTGGTCAACGTCACCAACGGCAAGCTGATCCGGTTGCTGGTCGACGACGAGCCGTTCGACGTGCGGTACGGCACGCTGCACGAGCACGAGCGGGTCCTCGACCTGCGCGCAGGGACCCTGACCCGCCGGGCGCACTGGAGCTCTCCGACCGGAGGCGAGGTGCGGGTCACCTCCACGCGGCTGGTGTCCTTCACCCACCGCGCGGTGGCCGCGATCCAGTACGAGGTCGAGGCCGTCGGCCGGCCGCGGGGCGTGGTCGTGCAGTCCGAACTCGTCGCCAACGAGACCATGGAGTACGCCGGCGACGACCCGCGCGCGGCCGCCGTTCTGGAGTCGCCGCTGGTTCTGGAGGAGAACGTCTCGACGAAGGACGGAATGGCGATCATGATCCATTCCACCCGGGCCAGCCACCTGCGGGTGGCTGCCGCCATGCGCCACGAGATCGACGGTCCCGAAGGGACGCGGGTCGTGACCGAAGGCTTCGGCGACGTCGGCCGGGTGACCATCGCCACGCGGCTGAAACCCGGCCAGAAGCTGCGGATGGTCAAGTTCTTCTCGTACGGCTGGTCGGCCAAGCGGTCCCGGCCCGCCATGCACGACCAGGTCGTCGCCGCGCTGGCGGCCGCCCAGCTGGTCGGCTGGGAGGGGCTCCGCGCCGACCAGCGGGAGTATCTCGACGAGTTCTGGGCCGGCGCCGACGTGGAGGTCGAGGGCGACGCCGAAGTACAGCAGGCCGTCCGCTTCGGACTGTTCCACGTGCTGCAGTCGGCCGCGCGGCTGGAGGATCGCCCCATTCCCGGTAAGGGGCTGACCGGGTCGGGCTACGACGGACACGCCTTCTGGGACACCGAGATCTTCGTGCTGCCGGTGCTCACCTACACCCACCCCAGGGCCGCCGCCGCCGCGCTGTCGTGGCGGAAGTCGATCCTTCCGATGGCGGAGGACCGGGCCGTCCAGCTCGGGCTGCGCGGGGCCGCCTTCCCCTGGCGGACCATCAACGGTGAGGAGTGCTCCGGCTACTGGCCCGCCGGAACCGCGGCGTTCCACGTCAACGCCGACATCGCCGACGCGGTCACCCGTTACGTCGACGCCACCGAGGACACCCGGTTCGAGTGCGAGATCGGCCTGCCGCTGCTCGTCGCGACGGCCAGGCTGTGGTGCGCTCTCGGCCACTACGACGCCGACGGACGGTATCGCATCGATGGGGTCACCGGCCCCGACGAGTACAGCGCCGTCGCCGACAACAACGTCTACACCAACCTGATGGCCCAGCAGAACCTTCGCGAGGCGGCCGAGGCCGTCACCCGCCACCTCGACCGGGCGGAGGGGCTCGAAGTGACCTTGGAAGAGGCCGCCACGTGGCGTAACGCGGCCACCGCGATGTTCGTCCCCTACGACGAGCGGCTCGGCGTGCATCCCCAGAGCGAGGGGTTCACCGAGCACGCGGTCTGGGACTTCGCCGCCACCAAGCCGGACCAGTACCCCCTGATGCTGCACTTCGCCTACTTCGACCTCTACCGCAGGCAGGTGGTCAAGCAGGCCGACCTCGTGCTGGCCATGCACCTGCGCGGTGACGCGTTCACGCCCGAGCAGAAGGCCCGCGACTTCGCCTACTACGAGGCGCTGACCGTCCGCGACTCGTCGCTGTCCGCGTGCACCCAGGCGGTGCTCGCCGCCGAGGTGGGGCAGCTCGACCTCGCCTACGCCTACCTCGGGGAGGCGGCGCTGATAGACCTGGACGACCTGGAGAAGAACACCGTCGACGGGGTCCACATGGCGTCGCTGGCCGGGACGTGGATCGCGCTGGTGGCCGGATTCGGTGGGATGCGCGCCGGTCGGGGGCAGATGTCCTTCTCCCCCAGACTGCCCTCGGGCCTCACGCGGCTGGCCTTCGGGATGCGGTACCACGGTCGCCTGCTACGGGTCGGCGTCACGCCACGCGCGGCGACCTACCGGCTCCTGGAGGGCTCGCCCCTCACGCTGACCCACTACGGCGAGGAGTTCACGATCGTCGAAAAACCGGTCACCCGCCGGATCCCCAAGGCGTCGGTGCCCACGTTGAGGATCCGCCAGCCACCCGGCCGCGAGATCACCCCTCGCCGCCCGAACCGATAGGGAAGACCACGGCGGGTCGCCGCGGACGGTCAGGGGCCGGTGAGGCGGCGGTCGCCGCGGGTGGTGACCACGAACACCTGCCAGTTGTAGTAGGCGTAGTAGTTCCTGATGTCCTGCTTGATCTGGCGGGCGTGGAGCAGCACCGCGTTGACGTAGGCCTGGGAGTGGTTGTAGGCGTACAGCGCGCGCCGGTAGTCGCGCGGCGCCCCCGAGGCGTGCAGGTAGTTGGCCGCGGCGAGCATGGCGTCGCGGGTGTCGTGGACGTCGCCGCCCATCCCGTAGGCGTCCCACGTTCCCGGCATGAACTGCATGGGCCCCTGGGCGCCGGTGTGGCTCGGTGACCTCACGCGGCCGAACTTGGTCTCGACGAACATCACCGCCGCCAGCACCTCCCACTCGACGCCGAACCGGCGTTCGGCATGCCGGAAGTGGCCGAGCAGGACGTCCGCGGGTTTGGGCGGCTGGACGCGGAACTTCGCCGACCCGCTGATGGGGTGGACGAGGGAGCGCAGATCCCGGGTGGCCGTCACGTTGTCCTTCGCCTGCCCGGCCAGGGCCTTGGGCAGCTTGGCGTAGGTGCGCGAGGCGACCTGCGGATTGCGGGCGAGGTAGCGGTAGATGCGCTGCTGGTGCAGGGCCAGCAGCACCACGGGCTCGGGGGGTTGCCCCTTGGCGGGGTTCCCGTCGCGGATCCAGGCGTCGGTGGCGCGCCGGAGCTCCGCGGTGGTGCCGATCAGGGAGCGGGCCAGCTGGGACGGATCCTTGGGGATCGCCGCGTCCGGGGCGGGCAGGGCGGGCTCCTGGCGGAGGGGCTCCTTCGCCGGCGACGTCGCCGACTGCTCCGGAGCCGATCGCGTCGCCGTCTGGCTGGGGGCGGCGGGTGAGGCGACGCCTTGTGGGGCGGCGCCCTGTGAGGCGGCGCCCTGTGAGGCGGCACAGCCGGAGATCGCGAGGGCCAGGCCGACGAGCGAGGCGGCCATCGGCCTCGCGCGCGACCGGTCCGTGCGCGGGCCCGGCGGCCCGCCACCCGGGGCGTCCTGCTGCGGAGGTGTCGCCGGACCGCTCGGCCGCCTGCCCCGCTCCGGCCGAGCGACCCCCGTGCGCTGATCCTTCATCGGCCCCAACGTACCCCGGACGGCCGCCTCCCCGGCGGTTTTCCCCGGGGACACGGCGGGTCCGCCGTACCGGTTCCGGAATCCGGCCGGCTCGTCCCAGTCGGGCCCGTGGAACACGCGGTCCTCGGACGTCGGCCGCGTTCGCCCGCACCGCCCACCCGGTGCCGCGTCGCCGCCGACGGCACGGACCCGGGCGAGGACCGTCGGGCGGGTGCCCGGACGTGGGCTCAGACCGTGATGACGACCTTTCCCGGGACGTGTCCCTCCTCCTGGTATCCGACGGCCGCCGGGATCTCCTCGAACGGGTAACAGCGGTCGATGATCGGGGTGATCTTTCCGTCCTCGATCAGCGCGGTCAGCGTCATCAGGTTCCGCTTGTTCTCCGTGCATCGGACCACGTCCGCCATGACCATTCTCTGGGACACGAACGGCGACACCGCGAGCGCCGAGAACGCGTGAGCGGCGGGTTGCAGCCATCGGCCGGCCGGCCCGCCGATGACGACGTAGGTCCCCTTGGGGGTCAGCACCCGACGGCACGCCGACGCCGAGTGGCCTCCCGCGTTGTCCAGCAGGAGGTCGTAGCGCCGTCCACTCCGGGTGAAGTCCTCCTTGGTGTAGTCGATGACCTCGTCCGCGCCGGCGGATCGGACCAGGTCCGTGTTCCGCGTGCTGCACACGCCGGTGACCTGCGCGCCGAACGCCCGGGCGAGCTGCACGGCGAACGTTCCCACGCCTCCCGAGGCGCCGTTGACGAGGACCTTCTGTCCCGGCTGAACTCGCCCCTGGTCGCGCAGAGCCAGCAGGGCGGTGTTGGCCGCCATCGGGACCGCCGCCGCCTGCTCGAACGACAGGTTCTTCGGTTTCGGCGCCAGTTCGCTTTCCCGGACGCATACGTACTGGGCGAAGCCGCCCCGCTTGGGCATCGCGAACACCTCGTCGCCGGGGCGGAACTCCGTCACGTCCTTCCCGACGGCCTCGACCTGTCCCGCCACGTCGGCGCCCAGGATGTCGATCTTCGGTTTGCGCAGCCCGACGCCGCCGCCCATCAGGCGCGCGATGTACGGCTCGCCTCTCATGTGGTGCCAGTCGTAGGGCTGGACGGAGGTCGCGCGCACCCGGACCAGCACCTCGTCGTCGCCGGGCACGGGCTTGTCGATGTCGGTGAGCTCCAAGACGTCGGGTGAACCGAACGAGCGCAGGACGAACGCCTTCATCGCACTCTCCTCATCCGTCCGAAGATCCGGTCAGTGGATACATGGGTCTCCCCGCTTCCTCGCGGAGCGCACTCCGCATTCGTACGTTGTAAGTCGTACCTTGTAAGGTAATCGTACGGCGTAAGGCGGTCAATAGAGTCGTTCGCGGTCACAGCCGGGCGACCTTCGCCGGAGCGTCGTCCACACCCGGCTCACCTCGGCGATCCCGGTGACCGGGCGATCGGGGAGTGTCACGCGGGGTTTCTTCAGCCGGTCGATTCCCACGCCGAACAGGGCCGTCGACCCTGGTGACGGCCGAGAGCGCGGGGGATCAGACGGTTTCGCGCATCCTGTCGAGACCGTCGAGGATCAGATCGAGCCCGAACTCGAACTCGGTCTGGTCGTCGCACCAGCCCAGTGTGGAGTCGGGATCGTCGTGGGCGACCTCCGCCAGCATGCCGACGAGATGGGGAAGCCGGTCGGCCATGCTCTCAAGCGCCGCGGGGTCCTGGTCACCGGTTCCGTCGCCCGGATCGAACAGCTCCTGGGTGAACCCCAGGGCCCGGCTCCCCAGGGCGTGCAGCGCGTGGTGGGCCAGGTCGTACGAAAAGCCGCCGTCTCTCATGAGCCCGACCAGGGCGTCGAAGTACTGCACGATGGCCGGACTCGTGGTGGCGCGGCTCGGCAGGACGCCGGGCGCCCAGGGGTGGCGAAGGAGGACCGCGCGGGCGGACAGGATCCTCTGACGCATGGCCTTTTTCCAGTCGGCGCCCTTGGAGGGCACGTCGATCCGGTCGACGACGTCGTTGATCTCCTCGGCGATGACATCGACGATGCCGTCCAGGACCTTGTCCTTGTTGGCCACGTGGTAGTAGAGCGACATCGCCTCGGCCCCGAGCACCTCCGCGAGACGACGCATCGTGAGCGACTCGATGCCGCCTTCGTCCGCGACGTCGACCGCGGCCCGCAGGACCCGCTCTCTGCTCAACGGGATTCGGGGCTCGGTCCTTGGTTCGTTCTGGGCGGCCACCTGTATCAACCCTCCTCCGTACGTGATCGTACAAGGTGAGCCTGTGTCCGGAACCGTCGGCGTGGCTGGGCCGCAACAGGTCTCACCTGCTGTCTCTCCTACCTCGGCCTTTCTCAGGTCAGATCTTCACGGGAGAGGGGGAGAGCCGAATCGCGGCGCTCGGCGGCGGTGTGCCGGATGGGATCGCGAACGTGTCTTGTTGCTCGTACGAGCAGTCGACGGTGCCGGGTCTGCGATACCAGCCTCATATTCGAGGGGGACAGGGGAACACAGGTGGGGACTTTTCAGGAAGCGACGGCGGTCGTCCGGCGTGGAGACGTCTATGAGGCCGACTTGGACCCGCAGTGGAGCGTGGGCGGGAAGTTGCACGGCGGCTATCTGCTCGCCGTGATGGGCCGCGCGGTCTGTCACGGCGGGACCAATGATCACCCGCATCCGAGCGTGGTGAGCGGGGCCTTCGTCACCGCGCCCGCGCCGGGCCCGGCCGAGATCCACGTCGAACCCCTGCGGACCGGGCGGAGCGCCACCCAGGTGCGGGCCCGCCTGACCCAGGGCGGTGCCGTCCGCATCGAGGCGTTGATCACGCTGGAGCGGCTGGACGAGGCCGATTCCTGGTGGTCCGGACTGGAGCCGGTCGACCTTCCCTCGGAGCGGGAATGCCCGCGCACCCCGCCCGAGGCGCCGGGCGGGGCCTTCCCGGTGCCGCTCATGGAGGTGATCGAGCAGCGGCTGGACCCCGGCCGCCTCGGTTTCATGTCCGGTTCGCCGTCTCGCGCAGGCGTCATCGCGGGCTGGCAGCGCCTCGCCGACGGCTCCGACTGGGACCCGCTCTCGCTGCTCGTCGCCCTCGATCCCGTCCCGTCGGTCAACTTCGACCTGGGCCTGACGGGCTGGGCTCCCACCATCCAGCTGAGCGCCTACATCCGCCGCGTCCCCGCCCCCGGACCGGTCCGCGTCCGCATGCACGCCGCCGATGTCACGAACGGGCGGATGGACGAGACCGCGTACGTCTGGGACAGCAAGGACCGCCTGGTCGCACAGGCCACTCAGCTGGCGGCGATCCGCACGCCGGGCTGAGCGGACACCGTCGACGGCGAGGTCACGGCGTCTCGGTCCTGCCGATCAGCATCCTCACACGGACGTGCTCGGTGTACGGCGCGTGCCGCTCGATCGCCTGGCGGATCAGTTCGGTGAAGCGCGGGCGTTCCTCCGGCGTGGGCAGCCTGTCGACGGAAAACGTCGAGTAGAGGCCGCCGACGATCCGGTCGAGGTCGAGGTCGCCGGTGTAGTCGAGGTCGGCCTCGACCGGCTCGAAACCGGCGGCGGCCAGGGCCGCGCCGTACCGCCGCCGGGTCGCGTCGTCGGTGCCGCAGGTCTGGGTGAGCCCGTGGCCGAGCCACTGCTCCAAGCAGCCGCGCAACGCCTGTGACCAGGCGGTGTCCTGCAACCACAACGGGGTTCCGTTGGCCACCACGGCCACGCCGCCGCCCGGCCGGACCAGCGGGACGAGCGTGCGGAACAGCCGGTCGTGATCCATCCAGTGCAGGGCCTGGCCGATGGTCACCGCGCCGACGGCCCGGTGGCCGAGCAGCGCGCCGAGCGCCGGCAGGTCGGTGTCCGTGCCGATCGTCCAGCTCGCGTTGGTGACGCCCTGCTCATCCGCGGCGCGGCGCGCCCGCCGGAGCATGTCCGGTTCCGGGTCGACGCCGGCGACCGCGCGTACCCGCCCGGCGATCGGCAGGGTCAACTGGCCGGTACCGCAGCCGAGATCGACCACCACGTCGTCCTTCGTCAGCCCGAACGCGTCCACCAGCGTGTCGATGACGGCCTCGGGATAACCCCGCCGGTACCGGTGGTAGAAGTCGGCGATCTCGCCGCGGAATCCCAGATCCATGATCGAATTCTGCTACGGAAAGCCTTACCGGGACAGCGATTCAGCCGTCGGCCTCCTGGAGGGTCTGGGTCAGGTTGACCATGTTTCCGTCAGGGTCGTGGATGTGGGCCACGCGTTCTCCCCACGGCATGTCGGTCGACGGGCCGAGCAGCCGGCCGCCGGCCGCCTCGACCAGGCCCAGCAGGCCGTCGACGTCGTCGACCCTCACGCTCAGCAGGATCCGCTGCGGTGCGGACAGGTCGGTCGTCGCCTCGTGGACCAGCCCGACCTCCGAGTCACCCAGCTTCAGGCCCACGAAGAAGGCGGGCCCGTCTTCCGGGAAGCGGCTCGCCTCCACCGCCCCGAGCAGGCGCTCGTAGAAGGCTCGCAGCCGGTCCAGGTCGGATGTGGTGATGATGGGCTGGACAGTCGTCATGCCCGCTCCTCCGGTTCGTTCGAATTGCCGTCCACGGTGATACGCCGTGGCGTCACGAAACTCATCGGTGTGAGGGAAACGGGTGCGGTGTCCGGGGGGAGTCAGCCGGAGCGCCGAACAGCGGGATCAGCCGGTCGGCGTCCAGGTAGGTGGTGATGCCACGGACCAGCCCCTCGAACACGTCGAGGAAGACCAGCCCGAAGGGGGCGTGGACCCCGTCCGGACCGGGTCTGGTCTGCCAGAACGCCGGCGAGCCGTTCGCCGCGACCGGGACGAGGCGCGCGCCCGCACAGGACGCGTCCGGATCCAGCAACGCCTGCCTGATCCGGTCGCGACCGCGAAGCCACCAGGCGAAGGGGGGCATCGACATCGTCGCGTCCTCGTGCAGCAGGGCGACGAGCGCGGTGATGTCGTGACGCTCGAACGCGGCGCAGTAGCGGGTGAGCAGTTCGCGCTGGGCGGGGTCGGACGGCCGGAACGGCTCGCCGGGCATGACGTCGACCGCTTTGAGCGTCGACCTCGCCCGCTGCAACGCGCTGGTCACCGACGCGACGGTGGTCTCCAGGAGGGTCGCGACCTCCCCGGCCTTCCATCGCAACACGTCGCGCAGGATCAGCACCACCCTCTGCCGGGGCGGCAGGTGCTGCAGCGCGGCGACGAACGCCAGGCGGATCGTCTCACGCCGCACGGCCACCTCCTCCGGATCGCCGTCCATCGGCAGCACGAGACCGTCGGGGACCGGCTGGATCCAGACCCGCTCCGGCACCGGCTCCCCGACGCTCGGTCCGGCGTCCGCCGCCCGGCTGAGATCCATGGCCAGGGCCCGGCGTTGCGTGCTGCGCAGCATGTCGAGGCAGATGTTGGTGGCGATGCTGTAGAGCCACGTACGCAGCGACGCCCGCTGCTCGTCGTAACGGTCGAACGACCGCCAGGCCCGCAGCAGCGTTTCCTGCACCGCGTCTTCGGCCTCGAAACCGGAGCCGAGCAACCGGTAGCAGTAACCGGTCAGTTCGGCCCGGAACGGCTCCAGCCGGGAGCCTTCGCCGGTCAGGGTCTCCGCCATCCCCTGACCATAGGCGCCGTCACCGACAGATCCGGGGGAGAGACCGATTCCCGGGGGAGAGACCGATGACTTTCCGGCCCCGCGCCCGTACCCATACGGGGATCACATCGTCGCCGGGCCGGCTCACGGGGGAGGGCGCGGCACGGTTCTCCCGATAGTCCCCGAAGCCGGGCGACCGGTCATGTCCCCGGACGCGCCCGCCCTCGTCCTGTCAGGACCTATCGGGTTTCCCGGTCCGGATCCACGCTGCCGATGATGTCGTGCGCGGGTGCTGTCGTCCCTGGGGAGGAAGCCGTCGGTGAAGGTGCGGGCTCGGCGAGATGGCGGACCCTCAACAGCGGGACGGCCGCGGCGAGCGTGCCCGCTACGCCCAACGCCAGGAGGGGCGGCGGTCCCCACCCCCGGATGAGTGGCCCGGCGAGGGCTCCCAGCAAATCGCCGGCCAATTCGGCCAGGCCGATGAGCAGGAGCAGCGTGCCGCCGGTACGGCCCAGCAGCCGGTCGGGCGTGATCACCTGGCGGTGACTGAGCAGGGCGACCGCGACGATCGCCCATCCGGCCCGCGGGACGATCATGCTGATCTCGTACCAGAGCGCACCCCACGCCGTGTCGGCCAGCGTGGACAGCAGCGCGAACGGCGGGGTCACCAGGGCGGTCAGCCAGGCCAGCCGGAGAACGCCGATCCGACGGTGCAGCAGCACGACCGGCAGGAGCACGGCGAGGGATGCCGCGAAGCCGGCGAGCGCCGGCCATCCCGGATCGATGCGATGGGCAAGGATCGCGGCCTGGGCCGTTTCGCGGATCGCCGCCTCGATCACTTCCTCGAACAGCGCCGGCAGCACCAGGCACAGGGCGATGGCCCGAAGCACCGGATGGGTCAGGGTGAAGCGCACGCCCTCGGCCAGTTCGCGCCGCAGACCCGACCGCGGCCCCGACGGCTCCTCCGGGGCGTCGATCCCGCGCAACAGCAACGCCGAGACCGCGAGCACCACGGCCGCGACGAGCAGGACCGGAGCCGGGGAGTCACCCATAAGGCGGTCGGACGCCAGCATGGCGCCGGGCAGGACGATCATTGGTGCGACGGTCAGCACGGTGTTCGCCGAGACCAGCCGGTCACGTCCGACGACGGTCGGCAGGTAGGCGTCATGGGCGATCGATGTCCCCTGCAGCATCCCGATGATCACTCCGACCAGGGCCACGTGCGGCCAGGTCGCCACACCCAGCCAGGTCGCGACCGGAACCGAGGCGAGCAGCACCGCCCCCAGCAGGCTCATCGCCACCAGCACCGACCGGCGCCTTACCCGGTCGATCAGCACACCGAGAGGCAGAGCCAGAAGTAGCGGCAGCAGATCCCCGCCCATGCTCGTCCAGCCGAACACGGACCCGACACTGCCGAACAGGAAGGGACCTTCGGTCAGTGCGAGGATCAGGAAGGCGTATACGGAACTCTGGACGTACACGGTGGCCCAGGAGCCCGCGCTGCCGCCGACGAAGAGCAGGAAGTGGCGCTGCCGGAACAGGCTGGGGGAGATCATCCCCGCATCCTTCACGTGACCGTCCATCACAACAAATCAGCTACAAGCTGCTGATTTCCTTGCGTCCTCGACGATCAGCGCGGGGATTCCGGTCCACCCCGGACATCAGGGGCCGGGTGGCATGTTGGTATGCCGGGTTACCGGTCGGTGACCGGGTCGTGGGAGGCCAGGCGGAGGTCGGGACGGTACCCGAGGCGGCGGGATCCCTCTTCGGCCGCCTCCATGACCGCGGGCGCGAGCCGGCTCGTGTCGGCGGGAGTCAGCCGTTGCGTCGGAGCGACGATGCCCAGGACCGCCACAAGCTCACCGGTGGCCCCGAAGACGGGCGCGCTGATCGAGGCCGCGCCGATGTCACGTTCTTCGAACGTCGCCGAATAGCCGCTTTCGCGGATCTCCTCCAGTTGCCGGTCCAACTCGTCGATGTCGACGACGGTGTGGGACGTGTGCCGGATGAGACCGTGGCTGACCGCCGCACGGCGCGCCATCGGATCGAAGGCCATGAAGATCTTGCCGGCCGACCCCGCGTGCAGGGGCATCACCATGCCCACCATGAACATCCGCATGATCACGTGGCGGGTCTCGGCCAGGCCCACCACCGTACGGAAGGGACCGTCCCGCACGTGCAGACAGGCCGATTCTCCCGTCTGATCACGCAGTCGCCGGAGCACCGGACGGGTGAGCCGCACGAGGTCCAGGCCGAAGGTTCCGGGAGCCGCCCACCGCACCAGAGCGAGACCGATGCGGTAGGTGTCCTCGTGGCGGTCCAGGAATCCCTCCCGCAGCAGGCTGTTCACCAGCCGCTGGCAGGTGCTGGAGGGCAGGCCCGTGGCCCGGGTGATCTGCTGAAGAGTCAGCTCGGGCCGCTCGACGGCGAAGCACTCCAGGATCTGGCGGATCTTGTGGAGAACCAGCACCGACGCCGTGCCCGCTTCGTCGCTCCTGCTGCTCATCACCCGTGTCTTTCTGACCGTACGGGCCGCCCGCGAAGGCGTGCCGTACGTCAATTCGAGGTGGTCGTACACAGCAAGGCTACCGGCGCGGCCGGCACGGCGGAGAGAGCGGAGTCGAGCCTGCGGCCCAGCAGCGACCGCAGGTCGTTCCGGAGAGCGACGAGTTTCCCGGTGTCGATCCCGGTGGCGACCCCCACGTGATGGAAAAGGTTGACCAGATCGTCGGTGGCGATGTTCCCGGCCGCGCCGGGGGCGAACGGGCAGCCGCCGACTCCGCCCAGCGAGGCGTCGAAGCGGCGGATGCCCAGCAGGAGCGCCTCCCAGGCGTTCGCCGAGGCCATTCCGTAGGTGTTGTGCAGGTGCAACCCGAGGGGCAGCCCCGGAAGCGCCGAGCGCACGGCGGAGACCGTTCGTCGGATGTGCCGGGGACTGGCCGCGCCGATCGTGTCGGCGAGGTGGAGCACCTCGATGCCGAACCCGGTCAGCTCCCGGGCCACGTTCACCACCGTGTCGGGGCTGGTCTCGCCGTCGAAAGGGCACACGAACGCCGTGGCGACGGTGGCTTCGATCCCTACCCGCGCCTGTGTCAGCAGCTCCGCGGCGGGGCGCAGCCGGGCGAGGGCCGCCTGCGTGGACACCCCGGCGTTGGCCTGGCTGTGGCCGTCGCTCGCCGAGACGACGAGCCGGACGTGACGGGCTCCGGCCGCCACCGCACGGCGCGCTCCCCGCTCGTTGAAGACCAGGGTGTGCAGCGCCACCGGCTCTCCGGGCCGCAACTCGCGGACCAGCCGATCGGTGTCCGCCATCTGCGGCACCCTTTCCGGGTGCACGAACGAGCCGATCTCCAGTGAGGTCAGCCCGGCGTCCACCAGCCCGTCGGCCAGCCGGATCTTGTCGTCGGTCGAGATGATCGTCGGCTCTATCTGAAAGCCGTCACGGAGCAGAACCTCGGTGATCAGGGCCTGATCGACCGTCTTCGCCACGTCACTCACTCAGATCACTCCCAGGTTCCGCAGTTTCCCGCGGTGTGCCTCGTCCGTCCCCACTTCGGCCAGTACCTCGTCGGTGTGCTCACCCAGCTCCGGCCCGAGCCACCGGACACGGCCGGGTTCCCGGGTGAACCTGGGCACGACGCCGGGGAAGACCACCTCCCGGTCCTGACCGGCGGCGATGGTCACCCGATGCCGCTCCAGCATGCCGCGAGCCGCGTAGTGCGGATCCTTGGCGATGTCGGCCGCGGTGAAGATGGGGGTGGAGGGAATCTGACCCTCCTCCAACCGCCGCAGCACCTCCTCGTGCGGCAGTTGGAGGGTCCAGGCCGAAACGGCGGCGTCCAGTCGCCCGGCGTGCCGTACCCGGCCGGCGTTGTCGGCGAGCCGTACGTCCTCGGCCAGTTCGGGACGGCCGATCACCCGCATCAGCCGTTTGAAGATGGAGTCCCCGTTGCCGCTGATCACGACGTGGCGCCCGTCGCCGCACAGGTAGGTGTTGGACGGCGCGATCCCCGGCAGCGAGCCGCCGGTCCGCTCCGGCTCGATCTGGAAGGCGCTGTAGTCAGGGGTCAGCGACTCCATCAGTGAGTAGATCGTCTCGTACAGGGCGACGTCCACCACCTCTCCCTGTCCCGTGACGTCACGGCGGTGCAGGGCGGCGAGGGCTCCGATGACGGCGTACAGGCCGGATACGGAGTCGGCGAGACTGATGCCGACCCGGGTGGGGGGCCGATCGGGATAGCCGGTGAGGTTTCTGAGCCCGCCGACGGCCTCCGCCACGCCGCCGAAGCCCGGGCGGTCGCGGTATGGACCGGACTGTCCGTATCCCGAGATGCGGACCAGGATCACGCCCGGGTTCACCTCGCGCATCCGCTCGATCCCGAGCCCCCAGCGTTCGAGGGTGCCGGGCCGGAAGTTCTCCAGCACCACATCCGAACGGCGGATCAGGTCGAGGGCGACCGTACGGCCCTCGGAGCGTTTCAGGTCCAGCGTGACGGACCGCTTGTTGCGGTTCATCACGCGGAACAGCAGGGAGGTCTCACCTTCGTGGAGCCGCCACCGGCGCAGCTCGTCTCCACCGGGAGGGCGTTCCACCTTGACGACATCCGCTCCGAAGTCCGCCATGAGGCGGCCGGCCGAGGGCGCGGCGATGAAGTTGCCCAGCTCAAGCACCCGCAGACCGCTCAGCGGCCCAGAGGCTTCCCGTCCGTTCGGACTCTGTTCGGTCATCACCGACCCCCAGCAACCCACATTGTGGTTTCTTATCCCATTATGAGGGTTGTCGACCGTATGGGTCAAATTAACAGTTGAGGGCAGATTTATGCACAAATCGGGCAAATTGCCCTTAGATTGGTCTGCAGAGGATCCTTGACCGGCCCACTGGTCACCCTCACGATGACTTGGCATCCCACGGTTTGGTTGCGGGCCGGTTCACAGCGGCGGCGACGAGCGATCACCTTCACCGCCGTCTCCATCGAAGGAACGAGATGTCAGATACCGCAGTCCTTGCCGGCACCGCGGTGGCGATCGTCGCCATCGTGGTGCTGATCGTTCGTTTCCGCGTGAACCCGGTGATCTCGCTGGTGCTCGGTTCGCTCTGCCTGGGACTGATGACCCCCCTCGGCCTGGGCAGGACCATCGAGACGATCACCAAGGGCTTCGGCGACATCATGGCCGAGGTCGGGCTTCTGATCGTCTTCGGCGTGCTGACGGGCGCGATACTGCAGGAGATGGGCGCCATCGAGCGGCTGGTCAACCGGCTGCTTCACGTCTTCGGCCCCAAACGGCTGCCGTACTCGATGTCGCTGGCCATCGGCACGCTGCTGCAGTCGATCTACCTGGACGTGCTGCTGGTGATCTCGGCCCCGTTGGCCAGATCCGCCGCGCGCCGGATCGGCCCGCTGGGCACGCCCCGGATGGCCGCCGCCATGGCCATCGGGCTCGAATGCGGCATCGTCCTCATGGTGCCGGGTGTCGGCACGCTGGCCCTGGCGGCGCTGCTGCACGTCCCGCTGGGCACGATGCTGCTCTGGGGGCTGGTACTGATCATCCCGACCGTCGTCATCTCGGTTTCGATCATGACCTTCCTGTTCCGCCGGGGATTCTGGAACAGCGCCACCGACGAGGTCGCCGCCGTCGCCGAGGAGGCCACGGCGGAGACCCTGACCACCGTGCCGGCCACCCAGGGCGCGGGAACGGTCACCCAGACCGCGGGGACGACTGCCCAGGCCGCGGGGGCGGTCACGCAGACCACGGGGACGGCTGTCCAGGGCGCGGGGACGGTCACGCGGGCTGTGGAGGCGGCCACGCAGGCCGCGGGGACGGCGTGCCGGGCGTCCGCATGGCCGGGTGCCGCGCCGGTGAGCGGCCCGGACGTCACCGAAGGACGCGACTCCGACGACACGGCAGGCGGCGAGGCGAGTGGCCCCGGCCTGCTCGTGTGCTTCGCCCCGCTCCTCGTCGCGTTGCTGATGATCGCCGTCGGCGCCGTCACCGAGGCCGTGGGCGACAAGAGCGCGGTGCTGAAGTTTATCTCGAACCCGGTGTTCGCCATGCTGATCGGGCTCATCGGCACCTTGATCGTCGGCCGCGTCGTCGTGGGCGGGAAGCGGGTGGAGACAGCCATCGCCCACGGTTTCAGGGAGAGCGGTCAGATCCTCGCCCTGACCGCGGTCGGCGGCTCCCTGGCGGCGGTGGTCGCGGCCGGCGGCCTGGGCGACATCCTCCGCGGATACTTCACCGCCCACACCTTCCTGCCGCTGCTGCTGGTCTGGCTGGTCGCCGCGGCCCTGCACATAGCGGTCGGCTCGGTCACCATCTCGGCCATCACGGCGGCAGGCATCCTCGCCCCGGTCGCGCCCGCGCTCGGCCTCGACCCGGTGCTGATCGCACTCGCCGCGGGGACCGGCTCGCTGTTCGCCGTCCACGTCACCAGCAACACCTTCTGGCTGCTGCAGTCACTGCTGGGCCAGACCACCCGTGGCACGCTCAAGACCTGCACCCTCGCCGTTTCCGTGGCCTCGATCGTGGGCATCCTCCTGCTCCTGCCGCTCAGCCTGCTGTTCTGAGGCAGGACGTGCGGCCTGTTGGCCGGACGTGGTCGGCGGGGCGCGCTCCGATTTCATAACCTGGGCGACGAGCGACCTCGGGATGGAGTTCTGGATGGCGGACCGTGGTGGAGTTTGATTCGAGCCGCCGGCTGACGGCGGCGGAGCGGCTGGTGTGCTGGACGGTGTCGCTGCTCGCCCCGGACCTGCGGAGTGTCGCGCAGGCGGAGCTACGGGCCGAGGGCCTCGATGTGATCGGACCGCCGGCCGTGACCGCGCCGACCGATGGACTCAGCGGGCGGTTGCGGTCCGCCGCCACGGTGCTCGACGGTGATGCCGTCCTGTCCGAGATGAGGAAGGCGGACTGGGCGGTGCTGGCCGCCGAGCATCGGCGGGAGCCCTTTGGCCGCGTGCAGCGCCGTGCCCTGATCGCGCGGCCCGACTGCCCCGACGCGCTGACCACCGCCCTGCTCACACCGTGGGACTCCTTCGTGGCCGGCCGGCTGGTGGCCCGGGGGCGAGGAGTTCCGCGGTGGACGTGGCAGGCTGCCCTGGCCCGGATCGGTGAGGTGCGCCCCTCTTTCCTGCGCCAGGTGCTCTCGGATGAGACGGTGGAGGAAATGATCCTCACCACGCCGCGTCTGGACCTGCTGGTCCGGGCCGTCGACGGCTACGACCACAACCATCACCGGGAAACGCGGGCATTCTGGGAGTGCGTGGGAGGGCTGCTGCGGCGCCGTCTCGGCGCCGATCGGTCGGGCTGGACGGCAGCCGCCGCGGCGTTGCCGTCCCACCCGGGGACGTTCGCGAACCTGCTCCGCCGGATCGGGAAGACGCCGACCCCGGTGCCGGCGGAGCAGGCGGATCTGCGGATCCTGGCCCAGGCGCCCGATGCGGTGCTGGCCGAGGTGGTCGCGCACCTTCCCGACGTGCTGCTGACCCACATGGAAAGGCGTGACCTGCACCCGCGACGGACCCGAGAGCACCTCATCTCCATGGTCCTGGACCGGTTCGTCGCGGCCGGAATACCCCCTCGCGGGCTCTTCGCCCGATGGGTCTACTACACCGTGTGGCGCACGCCTGCGGCACGGTCGTGGGCGCATGGGCTGGATCCCCTGCTGGATGAGGCCAACAAGCGTTCCGCCGCGTACGACGTGACACTGCGTCGGCTGCTCGCGGCCGGCTCACCGCCTTCAGGAGCGGCATCGGACCTGGTCGGCGCACTTCGGGCGTGCACCGATCCGATCGAGAGCGAAGCGTTGCTGACATCCGTACTCGGTGAGAACGGTTCGCCCCCCTGGCGCGAACTCATCGACACTCACCGCGATGCGGCATTGCCGCCGCATCTCCTGTGCACCCTGGCCGCCCGTGAGGGCTTCCCCGAAACACTCGCCCGGGCGCTACCCGCCGACCTGCTCCCCCTGCTGGCCGGTCAGAGCCCGGCGGCCGCGCGCGTCGCCGTGACCGCACCGCACCGCATCTACGACTCTCAGGGGCTTTTCCACCGAATCCGCGCCGCGCGAGTCGTCACCGACGAAGAACTGCCGGCGATGAGTCGCCCCGCCAGGGAAATCCTCCGGTACGCCTCCACGCTTCCCGCCCCCACGTCCTCGTCCTCGTCCGACGGCGAGCACGGCGATGACCTCATCGATCACTGCGCTCGGCTGTTCGACACGGCCGCGCGGTCGGCGCCTGCGGGGTTCTGGCCGGCACTGCTCAAGCTACTGCCGGCGTTCGAGGGCACGCTCCCGGAACTGCTCGACGCCGCTGCCGCACCTTCTCACCCGTCCCACGCGCAACGACCGGGCGACAACGCCGACGGCTGACGTACTTTCTGGACGTTCGGATACGCCGGTCTGAAATCACCTGGATCCGAACGTGCGGGCCATCGCGTCCCGGTCGTTCATGTTTGTCAGCGATCAGTCCCACCACGTTGCCGAGCTGTAGCACGTTGTTCAGGTCCCGTCCGCGCGCAGTCAAAGATCGCGGCCTAAGGTCCCCTGTTGGCCCTGCTGCGACACCAGGTCATAGCACGCCAGCGATCCATTTGGAGGTGCGGTCTTTGTCTGCGCCGCTTTTCCGGCGAGTCATCATCGCCGCTTTGACGCTGTCCACGGCAGGCGTCGCCTGCTCTTCATATGCCATTCCGGCGTCCGCCGACTCGACCGGGACCGGCCTGGTCATCAGCGAAGCGTACGTCAACGGAGGCTCGTCCGGCGCGAGCTACCTTAACAAATTCGTCGAACTCTACAACCCGACGCCGAACGCCATCTCCCTCACCGGCGACACCCTCCAGTACCGCGCGCCCACGAGCACCGGGGTCCCGGGCGGTTCGCAGGTGTTCGCGCTTTCGGGAACGGTCGCAGGCCATGGCCACCTCCTCATCCAGCTGCCGGGCAACAACGCGAGCACCAACCCCGGGGCACCGCTGCCGACACCCGATCTGAGCACCGGCGGGAGCGTCAACCCGGGCGCGGGGGGCGGCACGCTGTTCATCGCGGCCAGCACCTCGGGCGTGCTTCCCACCGACAGCACGGTGATCGACAAGATCGGCTGGGGAACCAGCAACTCTCCGGAGGCGAACGCTCCGACGGGCAACTCGCTGATTCTGAGCTACCAGCGCGACGCGGCCGGCGCGGACACGGATGACAACGCCGCCGACTTCCACGTCGCCGCTCCGACCCCCCAGAACGCTGCCTCCGACGCCGGCAACCCAGGCGACGGCACCGGGACGATCACGATCACGGACCCCGGCTCGCAGAGCGCCACGTCCGGCACGGCGATCACACCGCTCACCCTGCGCGCCTCCGGCGGCACCGCGCCGTACACCTGGACGGCGACCGGGCTGCCCGCCGGGCTGACGCTCTCCTCGGACGGTACCGTCTCGGGCACTCCCACCTCCGCCGGTACGGCGTCGGTGACGGTGACCGCCACCGACTCGACCGGCGCGACCGGCTCGGCGACCTTCAGGTTCCAGGTCGCCGGGGACGGTTCGACCATCGTCCCGATCGCGTCGATCCAGGGCACGAACACCGACACCTCGCCGTACAAGGGGCAGACGGTGACGACCGAGGGTGTCGTGACCGCGGTCTACGCGACCGGCGGCTTCAACGGCTTCTTCCTCGAAACCGGCGGCGCCGGGAAGCACGACAAGACGCCTGGCGCTTCCGACGCGGTGTTCGTCTTCGGCGCGGGATCGGCCGGCCAGGTCTCGATCGGCGAGAGCGTCCGGGTGACCGGCGAGGTCACGGAGTACCAGGGCGAGACCGAGATCCAGTCCCCGACGGTGACCAAGCTCGCCAAGGCGCTGCCGGCCGTCGTCTCGGGCCAGATTCCGTGGTCGGACCTGACGACCGACGCCGCGAAGGAGGCGCACGAGGGTGAGCTGATCGCGCCGCAGGGCACCTTCACGGTGTCGGACAACTACGACGCGAACTACTACGGCTCCTTCACGCTGGCCGCGGGCGAGAAGCCGCTGCGCCAGCCGACCGACGCCGGAACCGCGGGAAGCGCCGCGGCGAAGGCCGCCGCGGCCGACAACGCCGCCCGGATGGTGACGCTCGACGACGGCTCCAGCGCGAACTACAGCACCAGCGCCTCCCGCGACATTCCGCTGCCGTGGCTGACGACGACCAACCCGGTCACGGTGGGCTCGAAGGTGACCTTCCACGAGCCGGTGATCCTCGAATACCGGTTCTCGCTGTGGAACTTCCAGCCGAGGCAGCAGGTCACCGACAACGGTGCGAAGGTCGCCACCTTCAGCGACCTCCGCACCGGCAACCAGCAGCCGGCCTCCGTCGGCGGCGGCGTCCGTCTGGCCACGTTCAACGTCGAGAACTACTTCCCCATGACCGGCGAGGACTACGTCGCCAAGGGACTGGGCAAGTGCACGTACTACACGGACCGGCAGGGCAACCGGATCGCGGTCAACACGTGCACCGGCACGGACGGCGGCTCCGGCCCGCGCGGCGCGGCCGACCAGGCCAACTTCGCCCGCCAGCAGTCGAAGATCGTCACCGGTATCAACCGGCTCGGCGCGAGCGTCGTGTCGCTGGAGGAGATCGAGAACTCGGTCAAGTTCGGTGAGCCGCGCGACACCGCGCTGGCCGGCCTGGTCGACGCGCTCAACGCGGCCGCCGGCTCGAAGGTCTGGGCCTACGCGCCCTCGCCGTCCGCCGACAAGCTGCCGCCGCTGTCCCAGCAGGACGTCATCCGTACCGCCTTCATCTACAAGCCGGCCGACGTCGCCCTGGTCGGACCGTCGACCGTGCTGACCGGCAGCTCCGGCCCCGGCCAGCCGTTCTCGATCGCCCGTCAGCCGCTGTCCCAGGGGTTCAAGAAGGCCGGCGCCACCGACAAGGACGCGTTCCTCGTCGTGGCCAACCACCTGAAGTCGAAGGGCGCCGGCACCCCGCTCTACGACGGCGACGCCGAGGACACCTCGTCCCCGGACGTCAACCAGGGCGCGTTCAACGCGACCCGGGTCCGCCAGGCGCAGGCCGTCTCCGCGTTCGCGTCGCAGACGGCGGCCGGCCTCGGCACCGACCGGATCTTCCTGCTCGGCGACTTCAACGCCTACACGCACGAGGACCCGATGCAGGTCCTGTACACCGACGGCTACACCGACCTGGGCAGCGCGTTCGACCCGTCGGAGGCGACGTACTCCTTCAACGGCCTGCAGGGCTCGCTCGACCACGTGCTGGCCAACCCCGCCGCGAAGGCGATGGTGACCGGCGCGGACGTGTGGCAGATCAACGCGCAGGAGGCCGGGGCCTACAACTACAGCCGCTACAACTACAACGCCACCCAGCTGTTCAACGGCACCGACCCGTTCGCGGCCTCCGACCACGACCCGGTCATCGTCGGGCTGAACCTTCCGGCCACGCCGGTCACGCCCAGCGCGCCGGCCTGGAACGCCTCGAAGGTGTACAACACCGGTGACACGGTGACCTACCAGGGCTCGACCTGGCGGGCCATGTGGTGGACGCAGAACCAGAAGCCGGGCGACCCCAACGGCTCATGGGAGCAGATCGAGACCGCGGCCGACGGCACCGCCGTCTGGACCGCTTCCCGGGTCTTCAACACCGGCGACGTCGTCACGTACAAGAACAAGAAGTACAAGGCACAGTGGTGGACCCGTAACCAGGTCCCCGGCCAGCCCTTCGGCCCCTGGCAGCCCGTCGACTGACCAGAGACCGAATGAAGATGGGGCCGCCTTCGACACAGATCGAAGGCGGCCCCTTCGCGTACCGGACTGACCGTGAACACCTGCTGTGGAAATCAGGTCGCCCGGGCCAACTCCAGAGTTGGCCCGGGCGGTACCGGTGGACGCGCTTCGCTCAGGTCGTGGCGACGGCACGCGCGCCCTCGGTGGAGTGCGGCGCGGCCGCACCGCGGATATCCCGTCGAGCAACCGGGCGGTCCTTGCGGAAGTAGGCGCGGGCGGACGGGAGCAGGAGCAGGACGATGACCGCGATCGAGACCAGCGGCGTGAAGATGAGACGGCCGTCGGAGACGGCCGGCAGCCAGGCCGGGTAGGCGCGGTCGCCGGCGTCGAGGATGGCCTGGGCGTCGGCGCCGCTGCCGAGTATGGACTGGAGGTACGCCACCTTGGAGGTCTGGCTGATGAAGATGAAGACATCGAGGGCCAGGAAGATCGGCTGGATGATCAGGGTGAGGATCCGGCCGGAGCGCTTGCCCGCGAGGTTGCGCCAGGCCAGGATCGCGGCGATCACGGCGGTGCCGACGGGCAGCACCAGCGCGTAGCCGCCCTCGTCGAAGTGGAGGTTGTTCTCGGCCAGGAGAGAGGGCGACAGGCCCTGCCTGGCGAGCTCGGCCTCGGCCGCGGCTTGGACGTCGGCGCCGAAGATGAGCCCGGCGACCGGAGCGATCAGGAAGGCCAGGGCGAACAGCAGCTGGAGCATGCCGGCGACGGTGACGGTACGGGGGCGGGTCTTGGTGATTTCCATGCCACAGACGATCGCGCCCTCCGCTGACAGGGCGCTTCCACCGGGCTGATCCGGGCTGATCCGCGCTGACAGGGGCGGTGAGCCGTCAGCCGGGCGTCTGGGAAGCTGATCAGGTGCGAATTGTGGTGCTTGGTCCGGTCAAGGCATATTCGGGAGACGCCGAACCCGTCGAGATCAGCGGTACGCGGTTGCGTATGCTGCTGGCCAGGCTCGTCATGGATCCGGGCCGCCCCGTTTCGGCCGAGACCCTGATCGACGACCTTTGGGGCGAGCAGGCACCCGCGGGAGCGGCCAGTGCGCTGCAGGGACTGGTGTCCCGGTTGCGCAAGGTCCTGCGTACGGCGGCGACCTTGGACCTGGTGGCCGGCGGCTACCGGCTGTCGGTGAACGCCGAGGACGTGGACGCCTGCCAGTTCGAGGAGCTGGCCGCCCGAGGGCGGCGGGACCTGGCCGCGGGCAGGCACAAGGAGGCGGCCGCGACGCTCGGCGCGGCGCTCGGCCTGTGGCAGGGCGAGGCCCTGGCCGACGTGCTGGAAGCGCCGTTCGCCGACCACGTCGCCACCAGGCTGAACAACCTGCGCGCCGCGGCCGCCGAAGACCGCCTCGACGCCGAGCTGCACCTGGGCAGGCATGCCGAGGCGCTGACCGACCTGGAGTCGTCGGCCGCCCGCAATCCGCTGAGCGAGCGGCTGGCCGGGCTGCGGATGCGCGCCCTGGCCGCGGCCGGCCGCCAGGGGGACGCCCTGGCGGTGTACGAGGAGATCCGGGGCAGACTCGGCGACGAGCTCGGCGTCGATCCCGCGCCCGCGTTGCAGGAGATCCACCTCGCGCTGCTGCGCGGCGAGATGGAGCGGCCCATGACCCGGGCGGAGGCCGCGCCGAGCCGCCTGCCCGCCCAGCTCACCAGTTTCGTGGGCAGGGAGGCGGAGCTGGCGCGGCTGGCCGGACTGCTGTCCACCGGCCGCCTGGTCACCATCGTCGGCCCCGGCGGCGCGGGCAAGACCCGGCTGTCACTGGAGGCCGTGGCCAGGGATCCGGCCTACCGGCTCGGCCGCGTGTGGTTCGTCTCGCTGGCCGGCGTGAGCGTGCCCGACCAGCTCGCCGACGCGGTGCTGGGAGCACTCAAATCCTCCGACGGCCGCCTGTACGAGGCCGGCAGGTCCGCGCCGCTCGACCGGGTGAGCGAGCTGCTCGACGTCGGCGACGCCGTACTGCTGCTGGACAACTGCGAGCACCTGGTGGAGGCCGCCGCCGAGCTGGCCGACCAGTTGCTGGTACGGCTGCCGCAGCTCAGGGTCCTCGCCACCAGCCGGGAACCGCTGGCGATCACCGGTGAGGCGCTGTGTCACCTGGGTTCGCTGGAGGTGCCGAGAGACTCGGCGGAGGCGGCCGAGGCGGAGGCCGTACGCCTCTTCGTCGACAGGGCGGTGAGTGTCCGGCCGGGATTCGCTTTAGAGGAATCCACGGTCGAGGCCGTGGTGGAGATCTGCTGGCGGCTGGACGGCATGCCGCTGGCGCTGGAGCTGGCGGCGGCCAAGCTGCGCTCGATGAGCGTGGACCAGATCGTCCGCCGCCTGGATGACCGGTTCCGGCTGCTCACCTCGGGCAGCAGGTCCGCGCTGCCGCGCCAGCGCACCCTTCTCGCGATGGTCGAGTGGAGCTGGGACCTGCTGGAGGAGCCGGAACGAGCGCTGTCGAGGCGCCTGGCGGCCTTCCCCGGCGGGGCGACCCTGCCCGCGCTGGAAGCCGTCTGCCCTGATGCGTCGCTGCCGGCCGGCGACATCGTCTACGTGCTCGGTTCTCTGGTCGAGAAGTCCATCGTCCACCAGTCCGGCGACCGGTACCGGATGCTGGAGACGATCCGCGCCTACGCGTCGGGCAGGCTCGCCGAGTCCGATGACGACATCGGCGGGCCGTTCTCCGGCTACTTCCTCGCACTGGCCGAGGAGCACGAGCCGCTGCTGCGGACCAGGGACCAGCTGGCGGCGATCGCCGTCTTCGACGCCGAGTACGACAACCTGGTGCACGCGCTGCGCCAGGCGGTGGACGTCGGCGACGAGGCGACGGCCTCCCGGTTCGTCGGCGCGATGTTCTGGTACTGGGGCGTCAGCGGCATGAGCACCCAGTTCGAAACCTACCTCCGGTACGGCGGAGTGCTACCCGGGCAGGCCAGGGCGGCCTTCGGCGTGGTGAGGGCGAGCATGGACGCCGACTCGGCCGGCGCGCGGGAGTTCCATCCGGCCAGGCCGCTGATGCGGATGGCGCAGCTGGCCTTCCCCGCCGAGGAGTCCAGCCTGGAGGAGGCGCTGGCCTCGCCCGACCCCTGGGTGCGGGCCGGCGCGCACTGGGCCGAGGATTTCCTCCTGACCGAGCAGGGCGATCTGAGCTCCGGGGCCTCCTCCCGGGAGGCGGCACTGCGCGGCTTCGAGGAGGTAGGCGATCGCTGGGGCCTGGTGATCAGTCTGCTGCCGCTGGGCCGCGACCACTCCTTACGCGGCGAGTACGGCCAGGCCATCGCCACCTTCGAGCGTGCCGTGGCTCTCAGCTCCGAGCTGGGCGCCGAGGACTACCTCTACCTCAGCCGGGCCAGACTCGCCCGCGAACGCAGGCGCAGCGGCGACCTGGACGGCGCGCTGCGCGACATCCAGGCGGCGCACCGCCGGGCCAGGGAGCGTGGCCACCGCCGTATGGAGGTGAACATCCTGGTCGGCCTGGCCAACGTCCACCGCCTCTCCGGCGACCTGGTGCGGGCCGACCAGATCCTGGACGACCTGGAGGCCCTGGTCCAGCGCCGCGCCATCCCCGAAGAACTGGCCGGAGACCTGATCGTGAGCACCCGCCTGGAGAACCGGCTCATGGAGGGCGACGCCGTGCAGGCAAGGAAGCTGATGCCGGACGCCGTCGGCTCCCTGATCACCCAGGGCTACAGCGCCGGCCTGGCCTGGGCCGCCGAACTGCTGGCCGGGTTGCGGGCGCTGGAGGACGACCCGTCGGGCGCGGCCACCGCGCTCGGCATGAGCCAGGTGATCCGCGGCGAGTTCGACCACGGCGAGCCCGAGCTGCGCGCCCTGGTCGAGCGGCTCACCGCGCGACTGGGTGAAGACGGCTACGCCCAGGCGTATCACCTGGGCGCGGAGACGCCGCGTAAGGACGCGATCGACCGGCTGGCCGGTCACGTCCTGGCGGGCTAGGCGGCGTTCTTGCGGTAGGCCCGCATGGCCAGGGGGAAGAAGATCACGATCGCACCGGCCATCCAGGCCAGGCCGCCCAGCAGAGGCCCGGCGACCGCGCCGCCGTTCAGCAGACCGCGCATGGCGTCGGACATCAGGCTGACCGGGTTGACGTCGGACCAGACCCGCAGCCAGCCGGGCATGGTCTGGGTCGGGATGAACACATTGCTGGCGAAGGTGAGCGGCAGGATCAGGATGGTCGTCAGGCCGGTCACCGACCCGGGCGTCTTGACCAGCATGCCGATGTAGACCGACAGCCAGGAGAAGCTCAGCCCGAAGGCCAGCAGCAGCCCCACACCCGCCAGAGCGGCGACCGGGCCGGTCTGGATGCGATAGCCCATGACCACCGCCAGGCCCAGGAGGACGGCCAGCGACACCACGTAACGCACGAGGTCGGCCAGTACGGCGCCGATCAGCGGCGCGGAGCGCGCGACCGGCATGCTGCGGAAGCGGTCGAAGACCCCGGTGCTCGTGTCGGCGTTGAGCGAGACGCCGATGCCGACACTGGCCTGCAAGACCGTCATCACCATGATGCCGGGCACGATCGCCTGCACGTAGCCGTCGAGGTCGCCGCCCGCGATCGCGCCGCCGAACAGGTAGACGAACATCAGCAGGAACACCACCGGCGTCAGGATGACGTCCACGAGCTGCACGGGGGACTTGCGCAGCTTGGCGACACCGCGTCCGGCCAGGGCCAGGCTGTGTCGGACGGCCTGCGCAGGGCTCACCTGGATCGGGGCGAAACCGGTCGTGCTCATGCTGCGTTCCTCTCGGTGGCGGCGTTGTGTCCGGTGAGCGCCAGGAAGACCTCGTCCAGGCTGGGCAGGCGCAGGCCCAGCTCGTCGGTGGGGATGCCGGACAGGTCGAGTCTTCTGGCCAGGGCGGAGACCAGCAGGGGATCGGCGGCCGGCGCACTCAGCAGGCCGGTGTTCTCATCGCGGTTCGGTGTGCTGCCGGTGAGCTCGGCCAGGATGCGGCCGACCGCGTCCATGTCGGTGGCCAGGGTCGGGCGTACGTGCATGATCTGCCCGCCGATCTGGCGCTTCAGCTCGCCCGGCCGCCCTTCGGCGACCACCTTGCCGCGGTCGATCACGGTGATCCGGTCGGCGAGCTGGTCGGCCTCCTCCAGGTACTGCGTGGTGAGCAGGACCGTGGTGCCATCGGACACCAGGGCGCGCACCACGTCCCAGAGCCCGTTGCGGGTGTGCGGGTCCAGGCCGGTGGTCGGCTCGTCCAGGAACAGGATCCGTGGACGTCCGACCAGGCTCGCCGCCAGGTCCAGCCTGCGCCGCATGCCGCCGGAGAAGCTGCTGATCGGCCGGCCGGCGGCTTCGGTGAGCTCGAAGCGCTCCAGCAGTTCGGCGGCCCGCGCCTTGGCCTCACGCTTGGACAGGTTGAGCAGGCGGCCCAGCAGGATCAAATTCTCGAGGCCGGACAGGCCCTCGTCCACCGAGGCGTACTGCCCGGTGAGGCCGATGAGGCCGCGTACCCGCACCGGGTCCCGCACCACGTCGTGGCCGCCGACCACGGCCCGGCCGCCGTCGGGCCGCATCAGTGTCGCCAGGATCCGCACGGCGGTGGTCTTGCCGGCCCCGTTCGGTCCGAGCACCGCCACCACCCTGCCCGCCTGGACCTCCAGATCGACCCCGTCCAGCGCAACCATGTCGCCGTACCGTTTGACCAGCCCTTCGGCTCGAATCGCTTCCATAGCCTCTCCTCGTCGCCCTTGTCGCTCCCGATGGGGAAGACGATGCCGGAGGCCGCTGACACGTGGCTCACAGCGCGCTAACACCGGCTGACAGCCGCGCGCGGGTCGGACTCCGGAGCACATGCGCCATCCTGAGACACGCACATCCCATCGCCCGCTGGAGGAGTCACCGATGTCAGTACGTCGAATCGTCCCCAACATTGAGTCCGAAGCCCTGGAGGAGAGCGCGGAGTTCTACGGCCTCCTGGGCCTGGAGGAGGTCATGAACCACGGCTGGATCATGACCCTCGCCTCTCCGTCCGCTCCCACGGTGCAGGTCAGCGTCATGACCGGCGACAAGACGGCACCCGTCACCTCGGACATGAGCATCGAGGTGGATGATGTGGACGCCGCCTATGCGGCCATGTGCGACAGCGGTGCCGAGATCGTGCATCCGTTGCAGGACGAGGAGTGGGGCGTCCGCCGGTTCTTCGTCCGCGACCCGAACGGCCGTGTGGTCAACGTCCTGGGGCACCGCTGACCTCGGAGATTCGATGACGGCGGTAGCGGTCGATGTACGGCACGGACACCGAGAGGCTGTTCGTGCCGCACGAGCTCGGGCTCGGTGACCCCGGGTGAGCCCAGCCGGTTTCAGTCGCGAGGTGTTCGGGGTCGTCCCCGTACGCACGCTCAACGGCTGTCGGGCCCACGTGCCGCAGAAGGCCGAGCCGGGGATGAAGAGCCGCCGGCTCGGCAAGAACAAGCAGGCCGAAGATCAGTCCGCCTTGTGAGAATATGTGGTCATGGAGGCCGTTGACCGCCCAGGGCTGGAAATCATCTGGAAGGCCGATTCGCTCGTGCGCGTGCTCAGCCGCGACGGTGAGTCCACCGTCGCGCAGCTTGCCGAGGCCGTGAACGAGCCGTTGAGCTCCACCTACCGTTTGCTCGCCGACCTCAAGCAGATCGGCTGGGTGGAGCGGGGCTCCAAGCGCGGTCTCTACCGGCTCGGCCTCTTCTTCGTGCGTATCGGCGGGCTGGCGGAGGAGTTCGTCGACGTCCGCGAACGCGCCATCCCCCATCTTCGCGAGCTGCGCGCCGAGATAGGCGCGACGGCATACCTTTGCGTGCGCCGCGGCCTGACAGGGGTGTGTATAGAGCGACTCGAGGGTCCTGATGTCCGCGCCCTCAACTTCCGGGTCGGCGACTCCCTCATGCTCAACGTCGGGGGAGCACCGAAGGCGCTGCTGGCCCACCTGCCGCTTGAGGAGCGGCTTTTTGTCAAAGCCGGACTCGCGGCGTTTCCCGGCGGGCCGCGGGGACCGCTCGGCAGGGATCTCGAGGACGAGATCGAACAGATCCGGGCCCGCGGTTGGGCGGAGTCCGACGGCGACGTGACGGTCGGGATCGCCGCGATCGGCGCGCCGGTCTTCAACCACCGGGGCGAGATCGAGGCCGCGGTGTCCATCGGCGGGCTCCGCTCCCGGGTGCTCGATGTGCCAGAGAACGGGCCTCGCGTCGCCGCCTGTGCGGCAGCGGTCAGTCGATCGCTCGGCTTCGGCAGCGAGGAGGTCGTGTGAGCGGGGCCGCGCCGATGCGTGTGCTGGCGAACGCGACGGAGCTCATCGAGTTGCTGGCCAGCGAGGGCGCCCTCCCGCTCGTCGACGTCGCCACTCAAATCGGGGTGCCGCGATCGAGCATCTACCGCCTCTGCGAAGGGCTCGCCGCCGTCGGGATGGTCGAGCTGCTGCCCGACTCGAGGGTGCGGCTCTCGACGCGGTGGCTCGCCCTCGCCGACGCGGCCCGCGCCGGCATGTCGGAATGGCGTGGCGCACCGGAGGTGCTGGCGCACCTCGTCGAACGCACCGGCCAGACGGCCTTCCTCAGCGTCCCGTACGGCTCGAGCGCCCTGTGCGTCGACTGGTGTCAGGGCCGGGCGATCGACGTGCTCGCCTACCGGCCGGGAAGCACGATGCCGCTGCACGTCGGCGCGGCCGGCCGGACGTTCGCGGCATACGGGGTGTCGCTGCCCGAGGGCGAACGGCGGCGACGCACCGAAAAGACGATCATCGACTCCGACGAGCTCGCGGCCGACCGGGAGCGGATCCGGCGCGACGGCTACGCACTGTCCGAGGAGGACGTCACGGTCGGCATCGGCGCGGTCGGTGTGCCGATCCTGGCGCCCGACGGCACGCTGCGCGGCGCGCTGTCGCTCGGCGGACTCGTCGAGGACGTCCGGAAGCACCGCGACGAGTTCGTCGCGGAGCTGCGCACCGGTGTGGAGCGGCTGTCCGCAGTGTAGGGGGATTCCGGTAGCTGGGCGCAGAAATTCTTGCTTGGCGGACGCCATGTTCATCTGCTAAGACTGTGTCCCACAGCACAACCTTGCCGGAACACCGTGCGCACGTCGGTCGATTGGGGGCGTTCCGGCGGAGCCTCACGGACGAGGTCGGAGGAAGCCCTATGGCTACCGCTACACCAGCAAACACCACCGCAAAAACACGCCCCGGCGCGAAGCGCTCGACCGTCGCGGCCGTCTTCGGCAACTACATCGAGTACGTCGACTTCGGCTCGTACGGCTTCATGGCCGCGATCATCGGCGCGAACTTCTTCCCAGGAGACGCCTCGGCGCAGCTGCTGTCGTCGCTCGCCGTCTTCGGCGTCACCTTCTTCTTCCGGCCCGTCGGCGGCGTCCTCTGGGGCTACGTCGGAGACCGCTACGGCCGGAAGAACGCGCTCGTCTGGGCGATCGTCCTCATGAGCCTCTCGACAGCGCTCATCGGCGTGCTGCCGAACTACACCGCGATCGGCATCGCCGCCCCGATCCTGCTCGTCCTCCTCCGTTCGCTCCAGGGCATCTCGATCGGCGGCGAGTTCGCGGGCGCCGGCACGTTCATCACCGAGACCGCACCGCCCAACCGCCGGGGCGTCTGGTCGAGCTACATCTCGGTGAGCGCCGCCCTCGGCACGCTGACCGCGAGCACGCTTGTGCTCGCCCTCACCGTCACCCTGACGTCGGCGCAGATGTCGTCGTGGGGTTGGCGCATCCCGTTCCTGCTCGCCCTGCCGATCGGCGTCGTAGCGCTCGTCATGCGGGCGAAGGCCGTGGAGACCGAGGTCTTCGTCAAGCTACGTGAGAAGGAGAAGGCGCCGGTCAACCCCTTCAAGGGCTTCGGCAAGGAGGAAGTGAAGAGCATCCTCATCGTCGCCGTCTTCGCGAGTGCGGCCGGCCTCGGCATCTACTACTTCTTCACGTACTTCAACGTTTTTCTCAGCACGACGGTCGGCCTCGGCAGCTCCACGGCGATCGGCCTCACCGCGATCGGCCTGATCCTCTACTCGCTCATGTGCCCGTTCGCCGGCCTGATCGGCGACCTCTGGGGCCGCAAGAGGCCGTTCGTCATCTCGCTCATCGTCTTGGGCCTGGTCGCGGTGCCGGTCTTCATGCTCCTCAGAGCCGGCATCGTCGCGGCCATCGCCGGCCTGATCCTCTTCGGGCTGGCGCAGTCGGTCGTCAACGTGTCGACGTCCGTCGTGCTCGCCGAGATGTTCCGGGCGCGGTCCCGCATGAGCGGTGGCGCGATCGGCCACAACATCGGCCTCGCCCTCGTCGGTGGCACCGGACCGCTCGTCGCCGCCGCCCTCGTCTCGTCGACGGGCAACCCGCTGGCCCCCGGCTTCTACCTCGGCGCGGTGGCCCTCCTGGCCGGCGTGATCACGTGGATCTTCCTGCCCGAGACGGGTAAGCGGTCGATGTTCGCCGACGAGAGTGAGTCGCTCAAGGCGCAGGAGCTCAAGCTGGACGGCTCGACGACGCCGGCTCAGGCCTGAGGTGTTCGCACGCATGGTGCCGGCTCGCCTCTTCCGGCGGGACGGCACCATGCCGTTAGGAGTCAGGGGACGGTTCGTCCCACCGCCGACGACGAAGGACCCGGGAACATGAGTGAGACAACAGGCGGCAGTGCCTTCGAGCGCGGTGCGCGGATGCGCCGTCAGGTGCTCGGGGCGCGCCACGTCGACGCGAACGGAGGCTCCGACCCCGAGGCCATGACCCCGCTCCAGCGGATGGTCACCGAGTTCGGCTGGGGCACGGTGTGGACCCGCGAGGAGCTCGCCCCGCAGCAGCGCAGCCTTGTCACAGTGGCCATGCTCATCGCGCTCAACCGTCCGCACGAGCTGCGCCTCCACGTGAAAGGGGCGCTGCGCAACGGCCTGACGGAGGACGCCGTCCGCGAGATCGCGGTGCACGCGGTCGCGTACTGCGGGTTCCCGGCCGCGATCGACGCGAGCCGGGTGATCGAGGACGTCATCGAGCAGGTGCGCGCGGAAGCGGGCTCCGAACTCGGTGGCTCGGAACCGAGCTGAGACGGAAATCATGACGCGCCCGCATGCCGCACCGGTCGTCCTGCTGCACCCTGTCGCGCTCGACGCGCACGTCGCCGACTGGCTTGACGTGCCCGGTCTCCAGGCCCTCTCGCTCCCCGGCACCGGCGCCCCCGGTGCCGGCGCCGCCCGACCGCCCGGGTCCCTCGTCGAGCTTGCCGACTGGGTTGCCGGACGGCTGACCCAGCCTGTCCATCTCGCCGGCTGTTCGCTCGGCGGGATGGTCGCCATGCACGTCGCGCTGCGACACCCCGGCCTCGTGCTCTCCCTCCTGGCGGCGTTCACCACCGCTCGGACCGACCGGGACGCCGTCCTGGCGAGGGCCGGGCACACGGAGCGGGTCGGCGCGCCGGCGCTCGTGAGCGAGACGCTCGAGCGGTGGTTCACCCATGAGGCACTCACGGCGACGCCACGTCCCGCGCCGATCACGTATGCCGCCGAACGCCTCCGCGCGGCCGACACCGTGGCGCTCGCCGCGACGTGGCGGGCGATCGCGGACCACGACGTGCAGGACGACCTCGGGCGTGTCGGCGTGCCGACGACGTTCGTCGCAGGCCGGCGCGACCGGTCGGTGTCGATCGAGTCCGTGCGAGCGGCGTCCTCGCAGGTGCCGGGATCCCGGCTCGTCGAGACGGACGACGCGCACATGGGCCTGCTCGAACAGCCGGGCCGGTTCTCGTCACTCGTCGGGGCCCATGTCGACTGGGCAAATAATTCTCGCTAAATAGACGCTTGGTCCGGCACATGATAGAATTGTTTTATCGTCAGTGAGCTGCTTCAGTCACTCCCAAGGGAATCCACATGTTCAGCGAAGAACCCTCCGGCCTGGTGGCGGTGACCGGTGCCACCGGCGCCCTCGGATCGCGAGTTGCTGCCCGTCTGGCCCAGCGTGGGGTGCCGATGGCCCTCGTCGCGCGCGACCCGTCCCGCCTGCCGGCGCTCGTCGGCGCGGAGCACCGCGGGCCGGCCGGCTACGGCGACGACGCCGCGATGCGGGGTGCGTTGGAGGGCGTGCGGACCCTTTTCCTCGTGTCCGGCGGCCTCTCTCCACGCCGGTTCGAGGAGCACGCGTGCGCCATCGATGCCGCCGTGGCCTGCGGTGTGCAGTACATCGTGTACGTCTCCCTCGTCGGCGCCGCCGAGCACGCCACCTTCGCCCACTCGCACGACCACTGGCAGACCGAGCAGTACCTCGCCGCGAGCCCCGTGCGCTGGACGGTCCTGCGCCCCTCGATCTACGCGAGCATGCTCACGGCCCGGGCCGACGAGCAGGGCGTGATCCGAGGGCCGGCCGGCGACGGGCGGTTCGCCGCGGTCGACCACGACGACATCGCGGACGTCGCGGCGGAAGTGCTCGCGCCGGGACCGTCCGGCCCGCGCGACGTCGACGCCGCGATCCTCGAGATCACCGGGCCGGAGGCCGTCACCATGGGTGAGGCCGCCGAGCAGCTCACCCGGGCCACGGGGCGGCACTACGTGTACGAGCCCGAATCGGTCGAGGACGCCATCGCGTGGCGCAGCCGCACCGACGACCCGCACGAGGTGGAGCGCTGGATCTCGTGGTTCCAGGCGATCGCGAAGGGCGAGTTCGGCTCGCTCACCGACGTGGTCCCGGCCTTCACCGGCCACCGCGCGTCGACCGTCGCGGAGAGTGTGGCCCGCAGACAGGCACAGCGATGAGCGCGCCAGTGGTCGGGATCGTCGGCGCCGGGAGCATCGGCCTCGCCATGGCGGTCGTCTTCGCCAAGGCGGGGAGCCGCGTTCAGGTCCACGAACCGTCGAGCGAGATGGCCGCCGGCGTGCGGTCCCGGCTCGACGAACGCCTCCGGCTCCTGCTCGAGACCGGCCTCCTGACCGAGTCGCCCGCCGACGTCGCGGCGCGGGTCTCGGTGGGGGCCGACCTCGCGGCGGCGATCGGCGACGTCGACCTCGTCTTCGAGTGCACGCCGGAGGATCTCGAGACCAAGCGCGCGGTGTTCCGGGAGATCGCCGCCGCCGCGCCACCCCACGCGATCCTCGCGTCCACGTCCTCGGCGTTCGGGGCCGGCGAGTTCGCGGACGAGCTCGCCGGGCGCGAACGCTGTCTTGTGCTGCACCCGGCCAACCCGCCCTACCTCATCCGCGTCGTGGAGGTCGTGCCCGCGCCGTTCACGGCGGAGGACGTCGTGTCCCGCGCCACGGAGCTGTTGCGGGCGGCGCACCTCATGCCGGTGGTGCTCGGCGCGGAGGTGACGGGCTTCGTCTACAACCGTCTGCAGGGCGCCGTGCTCCGGGAGGCCTACTGCCTCGTCCGCGACGGCGTCGTCGACGTCGAGGGGCTCGACACGATCGTGCGCGAGGGCCTCGGGCTGCGCTGGACGGTCGTCGGCCCGTTCGAGACCGCCGACCTCAACACCCGCGGCGGCATCGCCGCCCACGCGGCCCGCCTCGGGCCGGCCTACGAGCGGATGGGGGCGGAGCGGGGGCAGCACGACCCGTGGACGCCCGAGCTCGTCGCGGAGGTGACCGCGCAACGCCGGGAAATCCTCCCGCTCGACGAGTGGGAGGCACGCACGATGTGGCGTGACCGGCACCTGGCCGGCTTGCGGCGCCATCTCGACCAACAGGACGAACGGCGCCTGGCGCCGGCGGAGTCGATCGGAAAGGAACTCCCATGAGTGAAGCCACCCTGGAGGCGTCGCCCGGCGTCGGCCGGCGGACGACGCCGATCCACGGGCACGAGGTGCCCACCGGCATACACATCGGGGGCAGGTGGATCGACCTCGACGCGACGTTCGACGTGACGGACCCGGCGACGGGCTCGGCCTTCGCGGCAGTGTCCGACGCGTCCGAGGCCGAAGCCCTTCAGGCGCTTGACGCCGCGGAGAAGGCACAGCGCGCCTGGGGGTCGCTGAACCCGCGCCGGCGGGCGCGTCTGCTGCGCCACGCGCACGACCTCGTGCGCGAGCGCGCCGATGCGTTCATCGACGTCATGGTCGTCGAGAGCGGCAAGCCGCGCGCCGAGGCGGCCGCCGAGTTCGAACTGTCGATGGGCTTCTTCGAGTGGTCGATCGAACAGATCGGCCACCTGCACGGCGACTTCGGGCCCGGCTCCAACCCCGGCTACCGCGTCGTGACGTCGCTGCAGCCCATCGGCCCCAGCCTGCTCATCACGCCCTGGAACTTCCCGATGCTCATGGGCGCCCGTAAGATGAGCGCGGCTCTCGCGGCAGGGTGCACGCTCGTCGTGAAGTCGGCGCAGCAGACCCCGTTCACCATCGCCCTGCTGGTGCAGGCGCTGCAGGACGCCGGGGTGCCGGACGGGGTCGTCAACCTCATCCACACGATGCGTTCGGAAGCCGCCTCCACGACCCTGCTCGCCGACCGGCGCCTCAAGAAGCTGAGCTTCACCGGCTCCACCGCGGTGGGGTCGCACCTGCTCACGCTCGCCGCACGGCACATCACGCACTCGTCGATGGAGCTCGGCGGCAACGCGCCGTTCATCGTGCTCGATGACGCGGACGTCGACCTCGCAGTGCGCGAGGCGGTCGTCTGCAAGTTCCGCAACGCAGGTCAGGCGTGCGTCGCGGCGAACCGCATCATCCTGCATCGCGACATCGCCGACGAGTTCACCGAGAAGTTCACCGCGGCGGCCGAGGCGCTCAAGATCGGCCCGGGCTTCGCCGACGGCGTGCAGATGGGACCGATGATCTCGGCCCAGCAGCGGCAGCGGATCGACCAGCTCGTGCGGGGTGCGGTCGCGGAAGGGGCGGAGCTCCTCACGGGCGGCAAGGCCGTACCCGGTGAGGGGTTCTTCTACGAGCCGACGGTGCTGCGTGGCGCCGGCCGGTCGTCGCGGCTCGCGTGCGACGAGCTGTTCGGCCCCGTCGCGATGCTCTACACGGTCGACTCGGTCGCCGAGGCGATCGACTTCGCCAACGACACCGAGTACGGCCTGTCCGCGTACCTGTTCACGCGCGACATCTCGCGTGCCATCCGCATCGGCGAAGAGCTCGAATGCGGCATGGTCGGGGTGAACCGCGGCATCATGGCGGACCCGGTGGCGCCTTTCGGCGGCACCAAGGCCTCCGGCCTGGGCCGCGAGGGCGGCGACCAGGGCGTCAAGGAATTCCTCGAAGCGCACTACATCGCGCTCACCATCGACGACGAGAGGGCGCAGTGGTGATGTCCCGCAACGTCAACCTCACCGGCTTCGGGGTCGTCCGACAGCCGAAGACGATCCTGTTCGGGCCCGGCGAGCGACGCTCGATCGCCGGAACCGTCGCCGCGATCGGCAGCCGGGCGCTCATCGTCACCGATCGGCGGATGGAGCAGAGCGCCGAGTTCGCCGAAATCCTCCGGTCGCTGGCCGAGCGAGGCGCCGACGTGTCGGTCTACGCCGACGTCGAGGCCGAACTGCCGCGCACCAACGTCGAGGACCTGCTCGCCACGCAGGACGGGCGCACGTTCGACGTCGTCGTCGGAGTCGGCGGCGGGAGCTGCCTCGACATGGCCAAGATCGCGGCGGTCATGCTCGCGCACGGCGGCTCCGTGTCCGACTACTACGGCGAGTTCAAAGTGCCCGGGCCGACCGTGCCGATCGTCACCGTGCCCACCACGGGTGGCACAGGCGCCGAGTCGACCTGCATCTCGGTCGTCTACGACCCCGACCTCGGGATGAAGGTGGGCATCGCGAGCCCGTACCTCGAGGCGACCGCCGCGGTGGTCGACCCCGTCTTCACCCTGACATGCCCGCCCGGCCTCACGGCGGCCACGGGAGCCGACGCCTTTTCGCACCTCGTCGAAGCCTTCACCGCTCGCTCGAAGAACCCCGAGCCCGGCACCCAGGACCGCTACGTCTACGTCGGCAAGAACGTCCTCACCGACGAGCACTGCCGGGTCGGCATCCGGCTGCTCGGCACCTCACTCGAGCGGGTCATGGCGGCTCCGGACGACCTTGAGGCGCGCAGCGACACCATGCGGGCCGCGCTGCACGCGGGGCTCGCCATCAACACAACCGGCACCGCGGCCGCGCACGCACTCCAGTCGCCCATCGGGGCACTCACCCACACTCCGCACGGGTTCGGCGTCGGCGCCCTGCTGCCGTACGTCATGCGGTTCAACCTGCCGGAGCGCATTCCGGAGTTCGCGGAGATCGGGCGGCTGCTCGGTGTGGCCGACGCCACCGCCGACGACCTCGACCAGGCCCACGCCGGCATCGAACGCGTCGACGAGATCCTGCTGGCCATCGGCGTGCCCGGCGACCTCGCGGAGCTCGGCCTCGACGCCGACGCCATTCCGAAGGTCGCAGCCCAGGCGATGCAGGCGACCCGCCTGACCGCGAACAACCCACGCGCGCTCACGACGGAGTCGATGCAGCTGATCCTCGACAAGGCCTTCAAGGGAGATCGGTCGTGGTGGTCATGACCGGGGCGTATGTCGACATCTTCTCCCTCGCGGGCAAGCGCGCGATCGTCACCGGCGCCAGCAGCGGCATCGGACGGGCGATCGCCGTCGGCATCGCCGCTGCGGGCGCGAACGTCGCACTCGTGTCGCGCAGCACGGCGCAGCTAGAGGAGACCCAGACGCTCATCGCCGAGGCCGGGGGAACCTCCCATGTCGTCGCGGCCGACCTCTCGTCGACCGAAGAGGTGGTCCGGCTGACCGACGCCGCGGAGGCAGCCCTCGGCGGGCCGATCGACATCGTCGTGCACTCGGCGGGCACCCAGCACCGCGAGGCGGCCCTTACCTTCCCGCTGGACGCCTGGGAACGGGTCCTCCAGGTCAACCTCACGGCGCCGTTCCTGCTCAGCCAGGAGATCGGCCGCCGGCAGATCGCCGCAAAACGCCCTGGGAACCACGTGTTCGTCGCCTCCCTGACGAGCATCCTCGGCCTGCCGAACCTCGTCGCCTACAACGCCGCCAAGTCGGGACTGATGGGCGTCGTGCGAGCACTCAGCCGCGAATGGGCCAGCCAGGGCATCCGGGTGAACGGCATCTCGCCCGGCTACGTCGAAACGGCGATGACAAAGGACCTCTTCGCCGACCCCGAGCGCCGGCAGAAGCTGCTCGACCGCATCCCGACGGGACGGTTCGGCACAACCGAGGAGCTCGTGGCGCCGACCGTCTTCCTGGCCTCGAACGCGTCGGCCTACATGACCGGTCAGCTGCTCATCATCGACGGGGGATGGGCCGGAGCATGAGCGAGGCCGGCGCGTATGCCTGTGGTGTGCCCATACGCGTCCACGACGGTTGACCTGCGGTTCGTCCTCGCTCCTGCTGTACCTGATCTTCGTCCGGGTTGTGGCAGGGCCGAAGCGTTCTCATGTTGTGAGACCGAGTAGCTGAAGGCCGTCCGTGGGGTGGCTGCGGTAGTGGTCGATGGCGGCGGCGATGTTGGTCCAGCCGATCAAGCGGGCCAGGCCGATGGCCAGGTTACGCAGGCTCGCCATGACCCGTGGGGCGGTGCCGGTCCGAACGCGTGAGGCGTCTTCGCGGTAGGTGACGTCGCGGATGTGGTGCAGGGCCTCGATACTCCAGTGGCCGCGGATCAGTGTGGCGAGGTGGGCGTGGGTGACGCGGCCGGGCGGCAGGCTGGTGATCGCGTAGATCGTGACGATGGTGGTTTTGCCGGTGCGGCGGTCGGTGCGGCGGCGTTTGACCTGGATGGCCTGGGCGGCGTGGGGGAAGGGCAGGCCGGGCCGGACGGTGCAGATCTTCAGGCGGCGGATCTCGCGGCGGCCGTGGCCGCGGGTATCGGTGCGGTCGTTGAGCAGGGCGTGGCGCCAGGGCAGAGCCTTGAGCCGGCGGTGCAAGGTGGGCTGGTTGCCTTTGACGATGAATAGGTAATGGCCGCCGGAGTCGATGATCTGGCGGGCATGGGCGTGCTGGGTATGCAGGGCGTCGGCGGTGACTACCACGTCGGACAGGTCCAGGCCGGACAGCAGGGGCGCAACTGCAGGGATCTCGTTGCTCTTGGCGGTGACCTGGCGTTGGGCGACGACGGTCTGGGTGTCGTGGCGCAAGGCGGCCAGCAGGTGCACCGTGCCGTTGGCGGTGCGACTGCCGCGTAGGGTCTTGCCGTCGATGGCCAGGCCGGTCAGCGGTGGTCGGCTTTCGGGGTGGTCGGTGGCGGGCGGGCCGTCGGCGGCGAGGGTGGCCAGGTAGGTGCCGGTCGCGGTGTCGAAGGCGTCGCCGTCCAGGCGGGCGAGTAGTCGCCGCAGGGTGCTGGCGGCCAGGCGAACGGTGCCGGGGAGCCCGGCACGAGACAGGATGTCCGGGTCGTATCCGTGGATGGATCTGTTGATCGCCGCTATGGAGGTGGCTCCGCTGAGTACGGCGAGCAGGGTTAGGGCCAGCAGTGGGCCGAGTCGGTAGCGACGTCCGCGGTGGCTGCGTGGGTCGGGCAGGGTGCCCAGTACCTCGGCCAGCGCGGGCAGATCGGTCGATGGGTCGAAAGCGGGGACGTGCTCCAAGTGGCGGGCGAGCACGTTGATCGGGAATGATGGCACGCGAACGCGGCCCCTGTTCTTGATCGACTGGCTAGACACCGACGATCATCAGGGGTCGCGTTTGTCATCTCCGCATCGGGGTGGCCTCTACTGCCAGCCCGCTGCAGGGCTGCGACCGTCTCAGCAGCCGAGAACGCCTCAGCCTTGATCGGACATGGCTCTACTCAGGTAATCATTTCAGGCAACATGTCGACGAAGGCGGAGTGCACTAATCCTCGTCGGAGGACGACAACTCGAGTGCCATGGCGGCCAGCGGTAGGTCGGCGGCGGCCGGTAGCAGCTTGGAACTGAAGTTGACCCGAACCGGTGAACAACTGCATCGGCAGGTCAAATCTGCCTGACGACGAAGTTGTCGAACTCCGCCTCCACCGAAGACGTCTGGTCACCAGTCGCGACCAGAAGGGCGACGGTGCCGATTGGGAGCGGGTCATCCCTGTCGGTCGCCTCGAACATCTGACCATTCACCCAGAGAATGAGGCGCACGGCCTGTTGGTCATCGCCGATGCACGCCGCTTGGAGCTTGATCGTTCCGGCCAGGGGCTTGGTGAGCTCACTTTCGGTGAGGACCTTCAGGGTCTTGTAGTAAGGGTCATGGTCAACAAGCTTGCCAATATGGACATATTTACCCCATATCGCGAATGCGTAGCCATTGCTGTTTTTCCGGTCCGCGTGGCACGCGATGCCATAACCGAAGTCGTGACCGCTCGCTGCGACAAAGCGCACATCGACATCGATCCTGAGGCTCGGCGGGGCGTGAGGATACACCTTGGTTTCCTTTACCGGCAAGCTGTATCCATGAGCGTTGGTTGCGTTCAGGGAAAGGCGGTACGCACCGTTCTTATATTCACCAACGCGTTGTCCGGCCTCGTTCTCCCATTCGTGCGCCGATGTCGTGAAGTCGTCTCGGAAGATGGTCTTCCCGGTTGGCGGGGGCGCCGTGACAGACGTTCCCGTCGACGGAGGCGTCGTGTCCCAGTCGGCGGGGAGGGCACTGATCAGGATCAGGATCAGTGCCACGCCGGATCCGATCCCGGTGAAGATCCATGTCCTGGCGGAGAGACGGCGGTCGCGCCGGCGCGGCGGTTCGCCCGGGTCCGGATCGGGTCGAGATCGCCCGGGTACCGATGAACCTCCCGGAGGGAGCCCCGGCGTACGAGGCGCGCCCATGCTCTCACGTCCTCCCTCTGCCTCAGGCGCCCTCATCGTGCGCGGGTCCGAGGTTTTCTCCGGTGGCCTAGTTTCGGAGTCCGTGATCGGCGTGGCGTCGACGGACGCGGACGGCTCCAGCCTGGGCGGCACCGGACCCGCCGGTCGCGCCTCGATGCCAAGCACCGCCCTGGCGGCGGCCGCGACGATGCGGCTGTCGTCGTCGGCGAGGCGTTGTAGGTTCAGTCGGGCAGACAGCGCCAACCCGGGGTGGTCGCCGGCCATCAGGCGCTGCAGCTCCTTGACCACCGCGCCTCGGATGCTGGCGAGCGGGTGGTCGATCGCCTGTCGCAGCTCGGGTGGCAGCTGCACGGGCGTGGTGACGGGACGGCCACGACGGGCGATCCTCAGATCCCCCTGCACGCCGAAGGTCCACTTCCCCGGTGTCTGGTGCGGGGTGGCCTCCCGTACCTTGTCGAAGATGTAGTCGTACAACTCGTCCAGAGTTACCCAGCCGTCCTGGTCACGGTCTGCCTCGCCGCTGGTCAGTCCCTCTACCAGGGCGCCGGTGAACACCGAGGGCGCCACGTCAAAGGCGCCAAGAGGCTGGTCTCCCTCGAAGGCGTACTCCATCGCGCTGGACGCGGTGATCACCGCTCGGCCCCGGCCACCGAACTGCTCCCCAATGCCCACTGTCGTGTCCGCCCGAGCCGTCATGCCACGTTCGAACGCCCCCGCGTAGCAGCAGTCCAGCAACAACACGATGCGCCGGGATCGGCTGCGGTTCATCAACCGATTGACGAAATCCGCCGCGACCGCGGTGGCACTCAGCCGACTCAGTTTGGTGTTGACGGTGGCGAAGTACAGGTCGCCGCTCTCGTCCTTGACCCCGTGACAGGAGAAGTGCACCAACAGCAGATCATTAGGACTACGGTCGGCGAAAAACTCCTCGACCGCCTCGCTGATCACGTATGCGGGCTCGTTGAGCATCGTCCGCACGTCGAACCCGCCGATCTGAGGATCGCGCAGCACTCCGGCGAGCGCCTCGGCATCGTGAGCCGGGGCTCGCAGCCGCCGCAGCCCCGGATCCTGGTAGTCGTAGCCGGCCACGATCAGGGCACTGCGCCGCCCGGTCGCCGGAGGTTCACCGCTGTGCACGGCGACGCAGCCACTCATCGATGAACCGCTGTTGCTGCCGCGACGACAGGCCGGTCAGTTCAAGAACATCGCCGTCGACCTCGACCTTGACCGCCCGCTGTCCACGACTCTCAAGCCAGGCGCCGACGGCGGCCACGACCGATGCGAGCAGCTCCGGCGTCGCGATCGTCGCCACGAGCGCGCCGAGCACCACCAGGTCAGCTCCTTTGGTGCCTGTTGGCGAGTTCCCGGTCCGCAAGGGCGTGACGGAGTCGACATCGAGACTGAGCAGCTCCCGGCGGAGCCCAGCGGTCAGCTCATCCAGCTCTTTCGGGTCGGCCCTCTCGTCACTGACTCGAAGCGTCAGCCGAATTGTCGCGTTTGTCATCAGCCGACCCCTTATCCGGATATGAGCGCTAAATAGCATGACGACGTCAAGAACATGCTAAGACCGCGTCCACATAACTGGAAGGGATTAAGCCCCAATGAGGTCTTCTCGTGCGCCCAGCAGAACTGGAGGTGAAGCCGTGACATAGCGGCTGATCTGCATGTTCGTAAGCTCGCCGTCGCTTGCCGGTGAAAGTCCGGTCCGGGTAGCTGCCAGGAGGCCCGGTAGCAGGCTGGCGGCTTCGTCTGGAAACGGGCGGGGTCGAAGCCCAGCGTCAAAAGCCCTTAAGGGGGAGCGACGATGCGGTCCGTAGCATGACGCGAAGCCTGCGGCGTCGTTACTCATCCGTCCCTCGGGGCGGGATAAGGGAGAGCCGAGCCCCTCGAGATCGGGGTGAAGGCCATGGAAGCGGCGAAGAGCCTGGAAATTGCAGCCGCGAAGAACTCCCCGGCGTATGGGGCGCGGAACGCATCGATAGTGACGGCGGGAACTGGGGAGGCCCTCCCCGGCCCGGTGACCTGCGGAAAGTGTTACCGGAGCGTGGCGTCCTATAACCGGTCAACGCCGGGAAGTGGATTGCTGGCCGGGTGGGCGTCGGAGGCGGCCGTAGTACTGCTTGAGCCGACCGGACAACACAACCGGCGGTGAGGGAAGGGCCGCTACTTCGTCGATGCACATTGAGGTGGAGGAGGGGCTCGGTGAGTGCCGTTTTGGCTATTCCCGCCGCCGTGGGGCCGCGTGTTTGTCCGTGGCCATGTAAAAGTCCCCACAGGTGGCCAGTTCGAGGTCACCACTGATGGCCGATTTAGGTCCCCGCTTCTCGTTCGCGTGTCGTCGGGAGGTGTGTGCCCTGAGCGGTGATCGTGACGGTGTCAGCCAGTCACGAGATCACCGCTCAGGGGGTCTGTTCGGCCATGAAATCTTCGGGGGAAGTCATGGACATCATCGCCGCCTACCGCGAGGTAGGCACCTATCGCGGGGCCGCGCAGATATGCGGCACCACGCACAAGACCGTCAGACGCATCATCGAGCGCTCCCTGACCGGCAACAAGCCGACCTGCCGCAAACGCCGTGAACACAACTTCGACGCGGTCACCGAACTGGTAGCCGGCAAGGTGCAGGCCACCGCGGGGAAGATCTCGGCCAAGCGGCTGCTGCCGCTGGCCCAGGCCGCCGGGTATACCGGATCGGCGCGTAACCTGCGGCGTCTGGTCGCATCAGCGAAGAAGACCTGGCGGCGCGATCACCATCGCGGGCGGCGTCCGGCGATCTGGACGCCGGGCGAGATGCTGGTCATCGACTGGGGGGACGCCGGCGGTGGGTTGCACGTGTTCTGCGCGGTGCTGGCCTGGTCCAGGATCCGGTTCGTGCGCTTCGCCGACAACCAGCGGGCCGCCACCACCCTGGCCATGCTGGCTGAATGCTTCGAAGAACTCGGCGGGGTGCCCAAAGCGGTGCTGGCCGATCGGATGGGCTGCCTGAAGGGCGGCGTGGTCGCCAACAAGGTCATCCCGACCGCCGATTACGTCCGCTTGGCGACGCACTACGCCTTTCGGCCGGACTGGTGCGAGGCCGCTGATCCCGAATCGAAGGGGATCGTGGAGAACCTGGTCGGCTATGCCAAGCGTGACCTGATTGCACCGCACGCCCCGTTCGATGATCTGACGGCGGCCAACGTCGCGGCGCGGCAGTGGTGCGCCGAGGTCAACGCGGTGCCGCACTCGGAGATCTGCGCGATCCCGGTCGAGCGACTGGCCGCTGAGCGCGAGTTGCTGAGCGCGCTGCCGTCGCTGCGGCCCGCGATCGGCAAGGCGCCGGCCACCCGCAAGGTCGACAAACTCTCATGCGTGCGCTTCGGCTCGGCCCGCTACTCGGTGCCGACCCGGCTGATCGGCGCCGCCGTCGCCGTCGTGGAGGCCGACGGGCGGCTGCTGGTCTCGGACCTGGCCACCGGTGAGATCGTCGCCGAGCACGTCCCGGTCGCTCCCGGCGAGGCAGCGGTCACCGACGCACACTACGGCGGTCCCCGGCCCGCACCACGCCGCCCCGCCCGGCCCAGGACCGAGGCGGAGAAGACCTTCCTGGGACTCGGCCCGGTCGCGGAGGCGTTCTTGGCAGCCTCGGCCGCCTCCGGCAACACCCGCCTGGCCGCTGACTTGGAGGAGCTGGCCGCACTGCGTGCCGCGCACGGCGAAGCGGCCCTGCTGTCGGCGCTGGAGCGCGCAGTCGCTTTTCGCCGCTGGCGGGCCGAGGACGTGCGCTCGATCTTGGCCGCTGGAGCCGGAACCGCGCAGCCCTGCCCGGCCGGAGAGGCCCTCGTTTTGGAGCTGCCGCAGGTGCCGACCCGGCCGCTGTCGGCCTATACCCTCGACAAGCTCAACCAGATCGGGCAGGTGTCATGACCGCGCCCGCTCTTCCGCCACTGGCCGCCGACCTCGATGGCGGGCTGCGCCGTCTGAAGCTGTCAACGATCCGGGCTCTGGCACCGGAGCTGCTCCTCACTGCCCGCACGCAACGGTGGAACCCCGAGGAGTTCCTGCGCACGCTCATCGATGCCGAGCTGGCTGCTCGGGATGCCTCCAACGCCCGAATGAGGATGAAGGCCGCCGCGTTCCCGGTCATCAAGACGATCGAGGAGTTCGACGTCGCCGCCTCCTCGATCCCCCGGGCAACGTTCGACTACCTGGCCTCGCTGGAGTGGGTTCGAGCGGCGGAGAACTACTGCGCGGTCGGGCCGGCCGGCACCGGCAAGTCCCACAGCCTCATCGCGTTCGGCGTCGCCGCTATCCAGGCCGGTTACAAGGTCCGTTATTTCACCGCCGCCGAGCTGGTCGAGACGCTCTATCGGGGTCTGGCCGACAACTCCGTCGGCCGCGTGATCGAGAATCTACTGCGCGCCGATCTGGTCGTCATCGACGAGGTGGGATTCGCTCCGCTGGACGATACCGGCACCCAGTTACTGTTTCGGTTCGTCGCCGCCGCCTATGAGCGCCGCGCGCTCGGGATCGGCTCGCACTGGCCTTTCGATCAGTGGGGGCGTTTCCTGCCCGAGCACACCACCGCGGTCAGCCTGCTGGATCGGCTCCTACACCACAGCATCGTCGTGGTCACCGAGGGCGAGTCCTTCCGCATGCGACAGGCCCGCATCCGAGGCCCAGGACGACCCACCATGAAGTAGTCAACTACGAAGAGCTGGGGACTTTTTCTTGGCCACCAGCGGCGACACGCACCTGGCCATTGACAGTGTTCCGCGTGAACCGGTCCGCGCCTTGCAGCATGTGCTCTACCGGGCGGCCAAGGCCGATCCCGGACGTCGGTTCCACGCGCTCATGGACAAGGTCTATCGCAGAGATGTTCTGGAGCGCGGGTGGACCATGGTGCGCAACAACAACGGCGCACCGGGCATCGACGCGACCACGTTGGCCGACATTGAGGAGTACGGGATCATCCGGCTCCTCGATGAGCTGGCCGCCGAACTGAGGGAGGGCCGGTATCGACCATTGCCCGCGCGCCGGGTGATGATCCCCAAGCCTGGGGCGAAGGGCGAATACCGGCCGTTGTCGATTCCCGCTGTTCGGGACCGGGTCGTGCAGGCCGCCGTGAAGATCGTGTTCGAACCGGTCTTCGAGGCGGACATGGCTGATTGCTCGTTCGGGTTTCGCCCGAAGCGCTCAGCGCACGACGCTCTGCAAGTGCTCATTGAGGAGCAGGCGCGGGGCCGCCGGTGGGTGGTCGAGACGGACATCGCCAACTGCTTTTCGGCGATTGGTCACGATGAGTTGATGCGTGCGATCGAGGAACGCGTCTGCGATCAGTCGCTCCTGAAGCTCCTGCGGGTGATCCTGCGCGCCGGGGTGATGGAGGACGGACAGATCCGGCGAGAGGTCACCGGCACGCCACAGGGCGGTGTGGTTTCACCCGTCTTGTGTAACGTCTACCTGCACCGATTGGATCGGGCGTGGGATGAGGCGGACGGCGTGTTGGCCCGCTATGCCGACGATGCGATCGTGATGTGCTGGTCCCGCGGTCAAGCCGAGCGGGCCCTGGCTCGCTTGACGGAGCTGCTGGCGGCACTCGGCTTGGAGCCGAAGGCCGCCAAGACCCGCATCGTGCATCTGGAGGTCGGTGGGGAAGGCCTGGACTTCCTGGGCTTTCACCACCGGCTGGTGCGCTCACGCGGGTTCAACGGGAAACGGCCGTTCGTTTTCCTCGCTCGCTGGCCCTCAGACAGGGCGATGCAACACGCCCGCGACCGGATTCGTGACCTCACGGACGGCCGCAGGCTGTTGCTTCGCACCGAAGCGATCATCGAGGAGGTCAACCTGTTCCTACGGGGGTGGGCTGGCTATTTTCGGTACGGGCATTCTGCCCGGCGCTTCAGCAAGATCAGAGATTTCGCGTGGATGCGTCTGACGCTGTTCCTCAGCCGAAAACACCGGCGCAGCCGGAGCTACGGCCGAGGCGTGCTGAAACGCGCTCCAGGTGATCTCGGCTTGATCAGCCTGTATGGAATCGTCGTCGCGCCCAGGGCGGGCAAGCCCTGGCGGGAGAGACCGAATGCCGGCGGTGAACGACGTCGGTGAGCCGTGTGCGGGAGAACCGCATGCACGGATCGAGGTGGCGGGGGTTGGAAACGGAGCGAAGAACCTGGTCACGGCCACTGGGGTGGCACACCCGTCCGGGAAACCGGCGGAAGGAAGGCCCCAGGTCCTACCGTCAGGAGAAGCCACCGCGCCAGCCCCCGACCCTACAACGACTTTTAAATGAGTCTGCCGTGCTCGAAATGGGTGAGGACAAGTGCGGCGCGGGCGATGTCACCGATCTTGCTGGGGCTGGCGGTGATGCGCTGCAGGGTGCGCCAGCGTTGCGTGAGGAGAGCGAAGCCGCGTTCGCCCAGGCAGCGCAGCGCGCGCAGCAGCATGTTGCGGGTGCGGGTGTCGACATCGAGGACGTTGCCGTCGGTGGGTTGCCGGACGGGGATGCACAAGCCGATGCCGGCGCCGTCGTAGCCAGGGTCGGCCAGGACGGACAGGCCACGGGCGCAGGAGGGATACAGGGTTGGCAGGACGTGGATGCGGGCGGCGGTGATGTCATGGATCGATCCGGGCTCGACGTCGGAGACCCACAACGGCATGCCATCGGGGGCGAACAGCGCTTGGATGTTGCCGCCGTGGTGGTGGGCCTTTCCCGAATACCACAGGTCGATGCTTTCGCCTTTGACGCTGGTGGTCTTCTCGCGGCATCGGTCGGTGGCGATGACGGTGCCGTCCAAGATCAGATGGGGTAGTTCGTGGGCATGGGCGTGGCGCAGGCACTGGTGCAGGTCGGGTGCCTGATCGGCCAGGATCTCGATGGCCTCGTCCAGGTAGCGGTAGGCGGTGGCCCGGGAGACGCGGTGATCGCGGCCGAGTTTGGGGATGTCGCGCTCGCCGCGAAACCAGCGCAGCACCATGACCGCCTGCCGGAACGGGGTCAACGCCCGGCTGCCAGTGGGGGTGTCGCGCAGTCGGCGTTCGTCGTGCAGGAGTCGGGCGAGGTAGCGAACGAGTGCGCGGGAGACGTCGAGCGTGGCACGATGAGCAATCACGTGGAGCCTTCCGGCGGTTGAGAATTCTTGTGGTGAGAGCTCTTCTACCGGGGGCTCCACGTCTGTTTCCGGCCTTCGGCGTCTCCTCCCGAAAGGTCCGGAACGTCGGCATCGGCGTCCAAAAAATCCCAATCGCCCGAACTATTTCGCTGAGATCACCTCAGTATCGTGGCCTGATCAAGAAAGGCGAGGTGGTCGGCGTCAACTACTACAGGATCACCACGAATCAGAACAGCCGCGATTTTACAACCCAACACCACGTGACCATTGTGTCTTCTGAGGGAACTCTGCAGGATGCCGAGGTCTCGGTGAGCACTGTAGTCCAGAATGCCGATGATCCTGATGTAACCAATTGCGTCGGCCTCCCGCCAAGCGGGGACCAAATAACTGGATTTCACCGGCTGAGCGAATGGAAGCAGGTAGCCGGCCGAGAATGGCATAACACCAAGCAGACGAGGAGCTCCAGAAAGGAGGGCGTGGACCAGGAGGGGTCATGCACGATGACCCCCAACGTATGGGTTTATTTCCCTTCCCCTAGCGGAGGGAAATACGCCCTCAGTGTGACGTCCAATCCCCGGACAGTGCGTTGTGACTCCTCGCCTCTCCTTAAATGGTACAAAAACGGCGGATGCGTGGTCATGCGCGGTGTTACAGCCCTCTCCATGGCCTATAGCGACGAGATAATAAATCCAGATACAGGCGTCCGGACGAGCTTCCCGGAAGTGAACGATCATATCTGGCTGGCCCTTGAGCATCCATATCTCACCAAGCCGGGAAGGAAATCCTATTACGACCTCGATCCCGATGCCAAAGACATTCCGGGGAACTGGGGAGACTGGCTGAGTAGAGCCAAGTATCGGCCTACTCCCGGGGGGAGCCGGGGACTCGCTAGCTCGGCGTGCAAAATTGAATACTCTGCCGCTCAGCGAGAGGGTAAGCAATGCGATGAGTTTCCCTTCGCCAGCCTGGAGCAGGGAGCGGATAACGCTAAACCAAAGAACAATTACTCCGTTATGCCGGTCATGCCGGCCCAGAATGAGGCTCATGGGATAGCGATTGCTGCGTGGTGCAAGAACAACCGGATAATTCGGAGCGATAAGTTCTGGATTCAGATGCTCGACTAGACTCACCCGTAATCTCTGGCGCGGGCCGGCGAACGGCCCGCGCCAGATCCGGCTCTTGTCCTGTTCACGGAAAGGCTCGACCGCTGTGGCAATCCTTCTCGCCAGCGCTCTCGACTCAATCACCATCCATATAGGTAATCGCTTCCTTGTGACGGAGGTGACGGATGGTGAACCCACCGGAACGCCCTCACCTGGTGACGTCCTGCCCAGGCAGCAACCGATGATCTCAGCTGGACCGAACGGCGTGGACATCACCAGCGACTCCCCGAGCGACGCTGTAATCCACGTCAGGTTCGAGCTCTGGGACGAGGCACCGGAGCGGTTTACCGCCTGGACCCAGATGTGGGAGGGGGAGCTCTATCTCGGTTCCGGAACCATCGGCCTTGTCCAACATTTTTCCGAAGACTGGGATGAGTACCTTCAGCTCGACACCGGCGTGAAAGAGAGCTCCTGGTCCACTCGCGTGCAGACTAGGAAATTGACAAACACCGAAGAGCCCGACTTCCCTCCCGACATCATCTACGTCGAGCTCTATCGGGTGCAACTGTGGCCGTCGGCAGCTAAAAGCCAGTGAAGCCATAGTGATTCAGTCACCTGGTTCACGCTGCGGACACGGTGGATCTCCTTGGCGATGATCGCCCGAGGGATGATGTCAACGACGTCTGAATCCTGACCCCCTATCGTCGTCTGAAAATTGACCCCTCTCGCGTATTTGATCGTTACTGGTCGTTGCTGGGATCGGCCGCGGGCACGCGGCCAAGGTCACGGTTTTTGAGACGGTAGCTGTCTCCCTTCAAACTGATGACTTCGGCGTGGTGAACCAGCCGGTCGATCATGGCGGCGGCCACAACATCGTCGCCGAACACCTCCCCCCAGCGATCTGGGGCTCGTACTTGTTCGGTTCCCGGGATCTCGGCTGGTTCCTGGGATCTTTCGTTCTTTCTCGTTTCACCGATTGTCAAGGCGTAGACACGTTATGTTAGGTGCTGCCTTAATCCTTTAGGTGCGAGGAAGGTGTGCCGGTGGTGCGGTCGCGATTACAGATCGTCCAGGGCGGTGGCGTCCCGCAGGAGCCGGTCACCACGGACCCGTGGCAGTTCCAGGCCGAGTGCGTCGAGGCGTTCGTGGCCTCGTGGACAGCCCGCGGGTTCAGCCCGGTGACGATCGACAACGACACCGGCCTACTGGAGCGGACCCTGACCGCCCTGGGGCGTCTGGCCTGGGAGGTGGCTCCTGAAGACATCGACCGAATCGTCGGGGACCTGGCGGTGGCGGGCCGGGCGACCTCCACCCGCCGCGATTACGTGCAGATCTTCAAAGGGTTCCATCGGTTCCTGCAGGCTCGTAAGGCGGCCCAGATCGAGGCGGCCTTCGGGGTCCGCTTGGTCTGCCCGGTTGATGAGTTCAACGCCTCCCGCCATGTCGGCGACGATTCCCCGGCCCAGCTGCCGCCGCCGACCCCGGAGCGGGTGACGGAGTTCTTCGACTTCCTCAAGGTTCGGATCGCCTCCGCCCGCAAGTACGCGCCCGCGGCGCGGGACTACGCGCTGTTTCGAACGCTGTATCACGCCGGTCTGCGCTCGGAGGAGTGCGCGCTGCTGGATCGAGCCGATGTGCATTTCGGCCGGGGTCCGTTCGGCAAGCTGCATGTCCGTTTCGGCAAGGGCGCCCGCACCTCTGGGCCCCGGCCTCGCTGGGTGCCGATGCTCGATCACCTGGACCTGGTGCTGCGCTGGTTCCTGGACGATGTGCGCGGCAAGTTTCCCGACTCGCCGGTGCTGTTCGCCGACGAGTCCGGCGGCAGTCTGCATCCGGGAACCATCCGTAACCGGCTGCGTTATCTGATGGAGCTGGAGGGCCGTCCGGCCGCCGAGCGGTTCAGTCCGCATGCGCTGCGGCGGGCGTGCGCGACGCACAACTACGAACGCGGCGTCGACCTGGTGGCCATCCAGCAGTTGCTCGGGCATTGGACGGTCAGCTCGACGATGCGCTATGTCCGGCCCTCGGTCACGTTCATCGAGGACGCCTATCGACGCGCGGTGGCCGGCACGCTGAGCGAACTGACCCGAGAGGACCCCTCGCCATGAAGATTCGCTGGAAGCTGCGGATGGCCGCGGCCCAGCGCGAGGTGTGGACCGGTGCCCAGCTGCGGCGGCTGCTGGCCGAAAAGGCCGGGTTGGAGCTGTCAGCGGCATCGGTATCAGTGTTGCTCACCAAGGAACCCGCCCAGATGAAGCTGTCCACCCTCGCGGCGTTGTGCACCGCGCTGGAGTGCACCCCCAACGACCTGTTCGAGGTGGACACCACACCCGTCGAGCGGCCCGCGCCGACGCCGCGGGTGACGGTCGACCAGCCGAAGAGCGCCTCCTTTGGTGGTCGGTCGATGCCGCCGGTGTGACCGGGGAAAGGCGAACGTGGGCGATGGGCAAACGACAACGAGATTGCATCGGCTGCGGTGGTCCGGTCGGCCTTCACGATCCCGATCGGCAGCACTGCAGCCGGTGCCGGCGCCGACTGACCGAGGAGGCGGCGAAGGACCCCTGCCCGGGATGCGGCAAACAGCGCATCTTGCAGGCCGACACCGGAGTGTGCATCCGCTGCTCACGAGCGTGCACCAGGTGCGGGCATCCGGTGCGGGCCCAAGAGGCGACTCTGTGTCGCGACTGCCGGCGCCGAGCCGATCGGCAGGCCGATCAGTGCCCGTGTCCGCGTTGCGGCCGGCCCGGCTATCTGCGCCAGGACACCGGCTGGTGCGGTCACTGCTCGCGCGTGCGGCAGTCCAAACAGCCGCCGCGCGCCTGCGCCGGATGCGGCCAGGTCCGCCCTCATGCCGGGCTGGGACTGTGTTCGCCCTGCTGGCAACGTCATCCCGACCGGCCCTTCATCGCCGGCGACAACCTCATCGCTCGCCTGACCGAGCCGCCGCCTTGGCTCGGCGACCTCATCGCGCAGCTGGCCGCCCGCTATAGCGTCGGACGTGCCTGCACCATGATCAGCGGCCTCGGTCGACTGCTGGAAGACGAGCACCCCAACTACCCGCAGGCCCTGCTGGAGCGCGCCCGCCGCCCTGGACGCTCCATGGGATCTCTCGCCCGCCTCCTGGAGAACTACTTCACCGAGCACGGGCTGGCGCTGCCAGTCGATCAGGCAGCAAGGCTGGCCGAGGGACGGCGCAGGCGCCGTATCGACGCAACTCCTGCGCCGCTGCGCCCGGCGGTGGAGTCCTTCGCCGCCTTCCTGCTGCGCTCACGCGAACGAGCCCGCAGGGCCGGGACTCTGCCCCGCAGCGACACCACCATCGACGCGGTGCTCTCGACCGTGCGTGATCTGGCCAGATTCCTGAACAACGAGCGGGGCAAGCAGGATTGGGCTCTGGCCGACGTGCACGACATCGACGCGTTCTTGGCCGTGCTGCCCAAAGGCCGGGCGCGACGGCTGACCATCGTCGGGCAGTTCTTCCGCTTCGCCAAAACCCACAAGATCGTGCTCGTCGACCCCGCTCGTGGCCTGTCGGCCAAGGCACCGAAGGGTTTCACCGGCCAGACCCTCACACTGGGCCGGCAGCGTATGCTGTTTCGCCGATGGACCACCGACCCGGCGGTCCACCCGCACGAGGCCCTGATGGGAATCCTCGCCCTACTGCACGGAGCCTCCAGCAACGAGGTCCGCCACCTGCAAATCGCCGCCATCGATTCCGCCGCCCGGACGATCCGCCTTGGACAGCGACCCCACCCGGTGCCGATGGACCCGCCAGCTGGACAATTCTGCAACGCTGCCTGACACACCGCGAGACTCAGCGCACCAATAACCCCCACGTGATGGTCACCAAGGGCACCAAGGCCGGGCGCGCCCCGGCGTCCACCGCCTATGTCAGCCACGTCCTGGACCTGTGCGGTGTCCCGCCCCGGATGCTCCGCAGCACTCGACTGGTCGACCTGGTCAACACGATGGACCCCAAACTCGTGGCGGCCGCCTTTGGCATGAACCCCGAAGGCGCCATGATCTACCTCGCAGATCACATCGACGACGGGAGACTGCCAACCAAGTTGTGGCCTGGGTGAAATCTGACGTCGCCGCTCAGGCTTCGATCGGCTCTCGTCGGCGTTGGTGGTCAGGTTTGTCACATGGCTGATGCGATGGACGAGCGGCGAAAACAGCGCATCCGCTTATCGTTTCTCCTCGGGGTGATAGCCCAGCAGGTCACCTGGTTGGCAGTTGAGGACTTTGCAGATCTTGGTCAGCGTGGTGAACCGGATGGCCTTGGCCCGGTCGTTCTTCAGGATGGACAAATTGACGACGGTCACCCCAACCCGGTTGGCCAGTTCGGTGAGAGTCATGCCGCGTTCTTCCAGGAGCCGGTCGAGGTGGACGGTGATGGCATGGGCGTCCATCTCAGCGGATGACATCAGACGGTTCCTGCCAGGTCCTCACGCATCCGCACTCCATCGCGCAGGATGCCCACCAGCGCCAGCAGCCCAAGCGCGACGAGCGGCACGACCAGCGGGATCTCCCTTATCTGGTAGCTGGCCACCCCCATGGCCATCGTGTCCAGCAGCCTCATCATCGCGAAGTTCTCAATCTGGGGAGCCAGGAGACCACCGACCAGCAGCCACCAGCCCAAGAAACGCACACGACGCGCGACCTGCGGCATGTAGACACCGCCGCGAGCGCGCCACATCAGCCGCCATATCAGGAAAAACGCGCCGACGGCCACCACGAAGCCCGGGAAGGTGGTCAGGGCCTGCCAGAGGTACTGGCCGGCGTCAGGGGAACCGTCGATGTATTCGAGGCCATTCGCCGAGGCCATGACGCCTGGCCGGGCCATCTGCGTGTACGCCGGGTGATCGAGACGGATCCCGTAGCCATTGGGCGACTGGGCCACCACGAGGTCGTAGGTCAAGCCGAAGAAACCGGCCCGGGAGTAGAGCACCATGCCGGTGATCACCCCGGTCACCAGGATGAGGACCGCGAGGACCGTGGGTTGGCGCGCCACTCGTCCGATCGTGCTGTGCTGCGTTGCCATCAGGCCACTCCAAGGCATATCGTTTTTCGATGGTATCGATAAACGTATCCATTGATAGTCGATATGGCAAGCGAGCCCCAGTCGACGGGACGTCCCAGCGAACCCGTGAGGTTTCGGCACTACCTGACGCAGGTTCACGCGAACATGTGCGCTTTCCCGAAAGGTTTGTTGCTGGTGACGATCAGGCTCGCCCGCTCATAGCGGCTGGAGACCAGCTGGAAGAACAGATTGGCCGCCTCCGGTTCGAAGGGGATGTAGCCGACCTCGTCCACGATCAGCACCGGGATCCGCGACAACTTGATGAGTTCGCCCTGCAGCGTGCCGGCGGCATGAGCATCGGCCAGCCGGGCCACCCACTGGGCAGCGGTGGCGAAAGCGACCCGGTGACCGGCCTGACACGCCCGGATCCCCAACCCGATGGACAGATGGGTCTTGCCGGTGCCGGGCGGGCCGAGAAAGACCACGTTGTCCTTGGCGGTGACGAAGTCCAGCGCGCCCAGATGCGCGATGACCTCACGCTTGAGAGAGCGCTGGTGGTCGTAGTCGAAGTCCTCCAACGCCTTGCGGGCCGGAAAGCGGGCGAAGCGGATCCGGGCCTCGCCGCCGTGTGATTCCCGGGCGGCGACCTCGCGTTGCAGGCAGGCGGCCAAGAACTCCTCATGCGTCCAGGACTCGGCCCTGGCCCGCTCGGCCAGCCGATCGATGGAGGCCGCCAGGGATGGGGCCTTGAGCACCCGGGTCAGATAGGCCAGCTCGGCCGCGACGTTGCGACCGCTGGTCGTGGTGGTGGTGTTCGTGCCGGTCGCGGCCATCACGCCACCCCCTCGATGCCGAGCAGCGCGTCGTAGTCACTCAGCCGGCGCTGCTCGACCTCAACCTCAGCCGGGGCCTCGGCTTTGGCCGGGGTCGTGGCGGTGCGCAGGCAGGTGCGGCGCATCGCGGCGGCCACCTGCGCATGTAGCGCATCGGTGATGGTCTGGTGCGGCGCCCAGCACCGCCGGTGGCGGGCCACCACCTGCCCGCCGCAGGTCACCGTGACCTCCTCCAAGTCGGCGACCACCTCCACCAGACGGCCGATCACCGAGGGGTGGACCGAGTAGTCACACGAGGCGATCCGCACATAGTGATCACGTGCCAGCCGGGTTGAGGTGCGCCAGCCCACGGTCGGCGCGATGGGCGGCAACGCCACCATCGCCGCCAGATCGGCGTGCAGCCGATCCAGCGGACGGCACTGGATACGCCGGTGATGGCGGCTGTTGGCCCGGGGCAGCCAGGCGGCCAGCTGGGCGTTGAAGTCCTGCGGCGAAGCAAAATCGCGGCCGGGCAGAAACGAGGTCTCCAGATAGCCGTTGGCCCGCTCGACCAGCCCCTTGGCCTCGGGATCACCCGGACGGCACTGCGCGATGCGCACCCCCAGCGCTCCGCGAAAAGCGTGGGCGTCCGCGGTGAGCTGCGGTTTGCCGCCCCGCCACTGGCCGATCGCGGACTCGTTGTCCCACACCAGCGTCTTGGGCACCGCGCCCAGCTCCGACAACAAAGCCCAGTGCCCGGCGAACAGATCTCCCGCGGTGCGCGAAGGCAGCATCCGGGCCATCATCCACCGTGAGTATCCGCTGACGATGACCAGCACCGGCGGGCTGGCCAGATGTCCGGCTCCCACCGGCACTTTCACCGGCGGGAACCACAGATCGCATTGGGCCAGCTCGCCGGCTTGATAGGTGGTCCGCGACGCCGGATCGACCGGCTGGAACTGCGGCCGCAGCATACGGATCCGGTCTTTGAGGACCGTGAGCGAGCGCTCCCAGCCGATCCGCTCGGCGATCACCGTCGCGGGCATGGTCGGGAACTCCGCCAGCAGAGCCCGGATCCGCGGTTCGGCCGCGTCCACGATCGATCCCTTGCCCACCCGCTCATATGCTGGCGGTGCATCGGCCGCCAGCGCCCGTTTCACGGTGTTCTTCGAGATGCCCATGCGCCGAGCGATCGCCTTGATCGGCATTGCCTCGGCTCGATGCAACCGGCGGATCTCCGCCCAGTCCTCCACCTTGATCACCCTCCAGAGTGACTACAAGGGGGGTCAATTTTCGGCCGTCGCCACGGGGTCAGTTTTCACCCGTCGTCGACAGATGAAGACCTCATAACCTCAGGCGTCTTCGCATTCGGCGATCAGGGCCGCGGCTTCGGTGCTGGAAAGCTCCGCATGAGCCCGCCCATAGTGGCCGACGAACACCGGCTCGTCGTCGGGCACCCGGAAGTCGACGGCGGTCAACGTACGCTGGCCGCTGCGCTTCAGCTCGCGGGCCCACTGGTGGGTGAGCTGGTAGGAGGGCAGGATGGGCAGGCAGAACAATCCCGGCAGGCCTTCATGGTTGCGGCTCTGTGTGCGGATGCCGGCTCGCCGCACCGAGCGGATGTTTTTCGCTGCCGTGAGATGAACGAACAAGGTCATGGGGCGCGACTTCCGGGGTATGACGCCTCGCCTGCCAGGAGCACCCGACCCCTTCCAGGAAGATCAGCCAGAGCGTAACCGGCAGCCTAACCCGGAAGATGAATACGACAAACAGCTTTTCCCAGCAGGAAAGATGCCTCGCTCGATGTGCGGCAGCGCCGTACCGGCTAGGGAGTGCCCAATCCGTAACCGCGTCGATCGATCCATCGGCAGCGAGTCGACCTCGTCACGGGGTAACCAGCAGACTTCGCGGAATTTCGTCGCTCGGTGTCGGCTCACCGCTGACAGGCCGACCACAGGGCACGATAGGGATTTCCTGGCGTGTACAGAGGATCAGACGCCGGGGGATCTCAGCCGGTCGATCACCAACGCGACCCCATGCATCACCGCGGCCGTGCGCACCGTACAAGCCGCGCTGGAACGGTAGGTCTTCCGGCGCGGCTGCGAATCCGGGCGCCGTCTACTTGCTCCCGTGGCGCTGTGCGTCCTTGCCGGCATCGGCAACCCCGGCGGTCATGGGGCAGAAGGATCGTCGTGGCTAGAGTGACCGGCGTGAAGATCGATGTCTGGTGGGACCTCATCGAGCAGGCCCGGGGTGCGGTCGGTGACCGTGCCGACGACCGGGACTCGCCGGACGACCCGTTGGTGGCGGTGCTGACCGACCTGCTGTCCGAGCTGGAGGCCGCCGAGATCATCGCGTTCGAGCAGCTCTTGATCCGGGTGTGTGACTCCGCCTACCTGCGGCCGCTGTGGAATGCGGCGCAGCTCATCGAGGGCGGGTGCGGCGACGATGGCTTCATGGACTTCCGCGGTGGGCTGGCGCTGCTGGGGCGTACGGCGTTCACCCGGGCCGTCGCCGATCCCGACTCGCTTGCCGAGTTGCCCGTCGTCGTGCGGATGGGCTGTGAGGGGAAGGGGTGGATCGGTTGTGAGGGCATGTCGTATGCGCCGCGGGAGGCGTACGAACGAGTGCAGGGGGAGACGGATTCCTTCGATGCGGTGATGGAGGCCACGGTGCCCGGGATGGAGCGGCCCGACCGCCCGACCGGTGAGAACTGGGACGTGGATGATGCGGAGGAGACCCGCCGTCGCCTTCCCCGCCTCGCCGCTCTTTTCCTCGGTCAGGGGAACTGAGGAAGCGGATATGCGGCGTGTGGCGGAATCATCCAGTGCGGTGATCACGTACGTCCGCCGGGTTCGGCGATTGGCGACTTCAGATGGCAACTGAGGCAGGGCAGCGACCGAAAAACCAGTCAAGGGGCAGTGGCTTGTTCTGGTCAGAGAGGGTTATGGCGACGATCGGCGCCATTCGGCTCACCGGGATTTCAGGAAAGGATCCAGCTCACCACCCGAACGGGAACAGGTGATGGCCGGATTCAACGAATGAATAGTCCCGAGATTCGCTGACCAGGCCATCTGGGTTGAATCGCAACATTGTGCAGCCGGAGATGGTCAGCGGGCCGCTGTCATAGCGCGACAGCGCCCAGTACTCGACCGCTGCCTGGCCACCCTCGACCACGGGCTCGGCGAAACGGGCCCGTGTCGGCTCAACCTCCGATGCGAACGCGTCCTGCAGGTATTTTCTGAGCCCGTCACGTCCCCGGTGAGGGGCGCCGAAGGGTGTCGACCAGTGAACGCCGTCTTCGGCCTGACAAGCAACGATGGCTTCGGTGTCCTGTTCTTCCCACGCTGCGGCCCACGTGTGTGCCCAACGTAGCGCGGCTTCGCGAACGTCCATCACAGTCCTCCGAGATTGGTGATCCCCTACGGTCCGATGCGGACATTACAACCCCGCTCGGACATTTCATGGAGGAAGTGGAGAACGTCGGATGCTCACATCCCCGAGATCAGGGCAAAGAAGATGGCGGCCATGGGTGTCGGCGACCTGGAAGTTATGGCTGCTGAAACCAACGACTTCTCGGGAGGGCACAATGACGTCGATTCAGGGCGAAAGCTAACCGATGTACGGCAGCGCCATGCCGTCGAGGACATGTCCGACCCGCAACCGCATCGATCGATCCATCGGTAGGGCGTGGGGCATCCACTGGACTTTCCGGGACTCATCGCTCGGCGTCGGTTCACCAAAGACGGCCTGGCCGGTGAGCACACTGGACTTTCCGGGACTCATCGCTCGGCGTCGGTTCACCAAAGACGGCCTGGCCGGTGAGCACGATGGAGAACTCTTGCCGGGCCTCGCCGTTGGAGGTGTAGAGGATCACGTGCTTGGGGTCGGTGTAGGTGCCGATCAGGCCGGTGATCTCGCACCGGATCCCGGTCTCCTCCAATGTCTCCCGGATCGCCGCCTGCGGCAGGGACTCGCCGGGGTCGATCGCGTCACCGGGGACGGCCCAGTTGTCGTTGTCGGAGCGGCGGATCATCAGGATGTCCCCGGCGTCGTTGGTGACCACGACGTTCACGGAAGGGACGAGGCTGTTGGGCGCGGGCGCCCTGGGGTCGTCGTAGAAGTCGAGCCGGCGGGCCATGGATCAGGACTCTACCGGCGTGGCTGCGGCCCGGACGCCGCTTTCAAGCAGGTCAGAACGTGTCATGGCTAAGTTGCTCTTCCAGAGTTTTGCTACTCATGACGACACCCTCTGGTTCCCACCGAGTATTCAGTGCCTCTTCGAAAAGTCATTCGCCGATGTCGCGCAAGATGTCCATGGCGCAGAGCACGTCGGTGACCACGTGATCCGCGGAGTGCTCATGATCGGGCCAGGTGCCGCGGTCGATCCAGACCGTTCGTAGACCGGCTGTCTGTCCTCCGCCGATGTCCGCAAAGAGGTGGTCGCCGATCATCCAGCCCCCGTCGGCGAGACTCGCGCCGCACTGCTTGGCGGCGATCTCGAACAGACCTGTCTCGGGCTTGCGGATGCCCTCGACCTCGGAGAGCGCATAGGCGTCCACCGCTTCAGCCAACCCCGTGCGCTGGATCGCCTCGCCTTGTCCCGCCCCGACGCGCTGTGACCTGTGGAATCACTCCAAGATCCATCCCACAGTCGCTGACATACGGCTGCATAAGGCTGAATGACAGCGGGACAGCCATGCCCAGGTCAGGGGCATATTGGCTGGTTAGAAGAGTGCCCCCGGCATGATTCGAACATGCGACACCCGCTTTAGGAGAGCGGTGCTCTATCCCCTGAGCTACGGAGGCAGGGACTCCCTGTAAGAGTAGCGAAAGTGAGGAGTAGATGCGCGCTCGGAGGGGCTCTGGGGGAGAACTGCGAGTTATCCGTTCGCTGAGCTGGGGTAAAAGGGGCGGCAAGTGGCCGGGGGCCGAGGATGGGCGTGGCTAACGTCACGCTTCGTGATCCAAAAGCAGCGGAAGCGGATTCGGGGGCGTCACGGTCTGCGGCCGTTGGTGCTGTGCGGGGCCATGCTGGCACCTGCGCTCCTGGCCGGGGGTCTCCTGGTGGCCGATCTTACCGGCTATGAGGCGGCTGTCCGGATGGCTGTCGCCGATGCGGGATCCGATGTGGAATCCTCTGGCGCGAGTTCGGGTGAGAACTCCGGTGTGGAATTCCCCACTGCGGGGCCTGGCGCGAAATCTGAGGTGAGATCTTCCGGCACGGGGCCGGGGACGAACCCCTCCGCTGCGAAGTCCTCCGGTGCGGAGTTCGGTGTGAGTTCTCGAGGGAATCCGGGGCCTCGGGGGAGTGTGGTGGTCATGCTGCCAGTCGTCGCCGAGCCTGCGCGGGGTGTCGTCTTCGAGCCGAGGGTGCTGCCGCCTCCGCCCCGCCCGTATCCGACGTATGAGGGTTGGATACTCCCGGTCGCGACGAATGCGCGTCACTCGACCTCCCGTGCCGTCCCTGTTGAGGGCCGTCCGGTGGTGCGGAAGGCGGTGCCTCGGACTCCCGTGAAACCTCCGGCACCCCCGGTCAGGCGAATGCCTCAGGCGGAGCGGGCCAAAGGCGAGGAGCGGGCGAAGGGTAAGGAGCGGTCGCAGGGCGAGGAACGGGCGAATGACGGGGAGCCGGTGAGGGACGAGGAGCCGTGTGCGGAGGAGTGGCGGGAGACGTGGCTCTGGGAAGTGTGTAAGGAGCATTTACGACAAGAGGCATGAGTCGCCCGTTGTCAAATTGGGGTGTTCGGTGCATACCGGTCGCGAGGAGTCTGGCCCGGACACTCGGAGAGCTGTAGTAGCGTGCGTGCCTGACCCAGGTCACGAGTTCGCAAACGGAGGGGTCGAACGTGCCACCTCGTCGATCAGCGGGTCTGATCGCCGTCGTCGCGACGATGACTTCCCTTTTGCCGGGAGCCGCTGCCGCGCAGCAGGCGCCGGCGAAGGCCCAGGCTGTCGCCGTTCTTGAGTCGGTGAATTTCACGGAGTCGCTCCGTGAGCCGGTGAACCTCACCGAGCTGCGCCGCGACGCGGAAAAGGCATCCAAGGAGCTTGAGTCCGCGACGAGGGCGCTGGAGCAGCGACGAGCCAAGATCGCGGCTTCGCAGAAGGAGCTCAAGGCCAAGCTGAGCCAGTTGCAGGCCGCGGAGAAGGCCTTCGCCCAGGTACGGCAGCCGCTCTCCGACCTGGTTGAGCTGCTCTACCAGCAGCCCGTCGGCGGGGACGTGTCCGGCTTCCTGTCCGGCACCTCCGACGAGGGCACCCTGCAGGCCATAGCCAGCACCACCCAGCTCGTGGCCCAGCGAAACCTGGTCCTTGAGGACAGCAGCCGGCTTCAGGCCGAGCAGGAGCGGCTGGCGGGCGAGGCGCAGGAACTGCGGGCGAACAGCCTCCTCTCGGAGGCGCAGATGGGCGCCGAGATCAAGACGCTCCAGGAGCGTTCTCAGAAGATCGTTAAGTCGCTGTCGCAGGCGCTGGTCAAGCTGGGCGTCAAGATTGACAAGTCGGGCAAGCCCGCGGCCGGGTGTGACCCGACCAGGGCGACGACGATGGAGGAGTTCGCCAACGGGCTGATCCCGAAGGCGTATCTCTGCCCGCTCCAGCAGCGGGGCGAGGAACTGAGGGGGGACGCGGCGCTCGCGTTCATCAGCCTCAACGAGGCTTACCGGAAGCGCTTCGGCAAGCCCATGTGCGTGACGGACAGTTATCGGAGCCTGGCCGAGCAGCAGTCGGTCTACTACACCCGCCCGGGTCTGGCCGCGGTGCCCGGCCGGAGCAATCACGGTCTGGGGCTTGCCGTCGACCTGTGTGGAGGCGTGGAGCGCTTTCGATCGGTCGAGTTCAACTGGCTGGAGGCCAACGGCAAGGCTTTTGGTTGGATTCACCCCGCCTGGGCCTACAGCAGTCCCTTCGAGCCCTGGCACTGGGAGTACGACGTCAAGCTCGGGTCTCTGCTGTAGAGGCGTCCTCAGGGCTGTGAGGGCGGCTCCCTCAGACGAGCGGCATCACCTGGGCGGTGCACTGGAAGCAGCGGGCGGCGGCCTTGGGGATCTCCGAGAGGCACTCCGGGCACTCCCGGTGGGTGATCTCCTCCTGCTTGACGAACCGGGCGGAGAGCTTTTCGTAGGGGGTGAGGACGAAGAAGTAGATGACGGCCGCCACCATCAGAAAAGCGATCACAGCATTGAGGAAGACGCCGTACCTGATCTCGCTGGCGCCGATCGTCAAAGTCAGAGCGGAGAAGTCGGGCTGCCCTCCGATCGCGGCGATCAGCGGGGTGAGGACGTCCTTGACGAACGAGCTCACGATGGCGGTGAACGCCGTGCCGACCACCACCGCGATGGCGAGCTCCAGCACGTTTCCGCGCATCAGAAACTTCTTGAATCCACTCAGCATGTCGGCTCCTTGGCGCATGTTTCCGGCCACCGTTCGGTGTCCGATACGGCGAAGATCTTAGAGCTCTCCGGTGGCCTGGAATCACCGTGCGCGCGACCCGATGGTGACGGAGAGCCGTCCACCGGCCTGGGCGGAGGCCAGTTCGATCGCCTGGTCCGAGGTGGTGGCCAGCACGACGAGCGCGCCCCGGTCCGACTCGTCGTCGGGGGTGGCCAGGACCGTGACGTCTTCGGCCACGATCTTCGCGGGGGCGGAGCCGTCCCAGGTGGAGGGGGCGGCGAGCACGTCCACGACGTCACCGGGGGACAGCAGGCGCGCGGTCTCGGGATCGGCGACACGGACGGGGGTGGCGACCGTTCCCCGGCCGTGGGTGGCGAGCAGGCTCGGACCGAGCAGGCGGACGTCGGTCAGGGGCTCTCCCCGGCGCATGGGACCCGCCAGGACCCTCCCGGCGATCGGCGCACCGGGTTTCAGGGCGCCGTCGGGGACCGTGTCGGGCCGCAGGGCCACCGGTTTCAGGTCCGCCGCGTTCAGCACGCCACCGGGGAGGTCTCTGGCGGCGGCCAGAACGGTCACCGACGCGGTGTCCGGCTGTAGTGCGATCACGGCGCACGCCATGGCCAGGGCGGCGACGGCCGTGGCGATGAGGCGGTGGCGGCGGCCGAGAAGGCGGCGTAGGGCGCGCATGGCTGACTCCAGGGAAGTGGGAGCCGGGCGGCGCGGGGCCCGTGGTGGGACGCCTGCCCTGTGGGGCCGGCGTGGAAGGCGGTGGAAGGCGAAGGCGGACAGAGCGGGCCTGGGGGAGGCACGGTGCAAGGCGCCCTCCGTGCGGGGGAGGGCCCGGCGGGTGCTATTCGGGCAGGTCGAAGGGGAGCGTGAGCCCGTCCAGGGCAGTGGCGCACAGGCAGGTGCGCTCCTGGGGAAGGGCGGTGACGACGTCGGTGACGAGGGAACGCATGCGGGCGACGTTGGTGGCGAAGAAGGCGAGGACCTCTTCGTGGGTGACCCCCTCGCCCGCCTCGACTCCGGCGTCGTGGTCGGTGACCAGGGAGAGCGAGGTGTAGCAGAGGGCGAGCTCGCGGGCGAGGATCGACTCGGGATAGCCCGTCATGCCGACGATCGACCAGCCGTTGGCGGTGAACCAGCGCGATTCGGCGCGAGTGGAGAAGCGAGGGCCCTCGATGACCACCAGGGTGCCGTCGTCGACCAGGTCCCAGCCGGCGGACCGGGCGGTCGAGATGGCCGCCGCGCGGCCGGAGGGGCAGTAGGGGTCGGCGAAGGAGACGTGGACGACCCCTCCGGCGTCGTAGTAGGTCTGCGCGCGGCTGGAGGTGCGGTCGACGATCTGGTCGGGGACGACCAGGGCGCCGGGGCCGATCTCGGGGCGCAGGGAGCCGACCGCGCTGGGGGCGAGGACCTGGCGTACGCCGAGGGAGCGCAGTGCCCACAGATTGGCCCGGTAGGGGATGCGGTGGGGCGGGAAGCGGTGGTCGCGACCGTGGCGGGGCACGAACGCCACCGAGCGCGAGCCGATCCGGCCCACGGTGATGACGTCGCTGGGCGGGCCGTACGGTGTGGTGACCTTGACTTCTTCGGCATCGTCGAGCAGGGAGTACAAGCCCGAGCCGCCGATGACCCCGATATCCGCGCGAGTGACCATGGCGCAGAGGCTATCGTCACGGGCGGGCTTGCCAGGAGTCCGGTGGGCGCCCTGTGGACGACGGGGCGGGCCCTGTGGATAACCGCGTTCCCGGATCCGGCCGTTCGATCCGCCGTACGGAGCCCCGTCGATCCGCCGTACCGAGCCGTGCCGATCCGCCGTACGGGACCGTGCCGATTCGCCGATCCGCCGTACGAAGACCTGTCGTAGGGCGGCCCGCCGTACGGAGATCTGTCGTGGGGGAATCCGGCGTAGGGCGGCCCGCCGTACACCGCTTGGGGTGCGGTCGTGAATGCCGGTACGGCCTTCTGGCCTCGGCCGTACCGTGGATGCCGGGCGCGGTCCCCTGGGGTCTCGACCACGGGGCAGGATCGCTGCCCTCTGAACCTTGCCCATCGGACCACCGAGCTCCCCGGGAATGCAGGCCTGGGCCGCGGAAGGGCCGGCGGTGACCCGTTCGGGGGGCTGGACTCAGGAGGCCGCGGCCGCCGAGCCGCTCGTGGCCTTCGTCTTCGCGGGGGCGGAGTCCTTCGACGACGAACCCGACGAGGACGACGACGAACTCGATGAGTCCGACGAACTCGAAGAGTTCGAGGAGTCCGAGGAACCCGACGTCGACGTCGACGCCGCGGAACTCACCGTGCTGGACGAGGAAGACCGGCTGTCGGTCCGGTAGAAACCCGATCCCTTGAAGACGATGCCGACCGCGGAGAACACCTTGCGCAGCTCGCCCGCACAGCTCGGGCACTCGGTGAGCGCGTCGTCGGAGAATTTCTGGACGATGTCGAACTGGTTACTGCATGCATTGCAGGCGTACTGGTAGGTGGGCACGCGCTCCTCCTCATATGGTTCGCGCCGATTGGCACTCTAGTGGCGCGACTGCTAATGGTACGCAGCCGACAAGCTTAAACGCGAGTCGGAGCCCGCGCATTCCGGATGCGAAGTCCGCACGTTCCGGGGCGGAAGGCGCGAGTTCCGATGCCGAAACCTACGCGTTCCTGGGGCGGAAGCCCGTATGTTCCGTGGAACTCGCGTGTTCCGGCGGCGAGGCCCGCGTGTTCCCGGGGGTGGAGGTTCGCGTGTTCCGGGGGTGAAGTCCGCGCGCTCCCGGGGCGGAATTCCTCCCGGGTGAAACGCGCGCGTTCGGGAGCGGAGCCCGTGCTTTCAGGGGTTCGCGTGCTCCAAGGGGCTCACGTGTTCCAGGGGGCCGCGTGTTCCAAGAGTCCGGACCTTCCAAAAATCCGGACCTTCCAAGGGGCCGAGCGTTCCAAGGGTCCGGGCGTCTCAAGGGCCTGCGTGTCCCAAGGTCCGGGCGTTCCAGGGGCCGGGGCTTTCAGGGGTCCGCGTGCCTCAGGAGTCCGCGTGCTCCAGGGGGTCACGCGTCCGACTCGAAGTCAGGCGCCGACCTCGCCGAACCAGCCCGCGAGCTTGCCCTTGCGGCTGATCGCGCGCATCCGTCGCTCGACGACCTCCCTGCAGGCGGCGGCGGTCACGATCAGGAGCTGGTCGTCGACCCTGATCCTCGTGGAGTCGGAGGGAACGAACGTCCGGCCGTCCCTGACGATCAATGTCACCTGCGCGTCCGCCGGAAGCCTCAGCTCGAAGATCTCCACGCCGTGCAGCTTGGAGGTCGGCGGCACCCTGACCTGCAGCAGGTCGGCGTTGAGCTCTTCCAGCGGGGCCGACTCCACCTCAAGGTCGCGAGCCTCGTCGGGCGTGGTGAGACCGAGTTTCTTCGCCACGAACGGCAGCGTCGGTCCCTGCACCAGGGTGTAGACGACGACGATCACGAAGACCTCGTTGAACACGAACTTGGCGGTGCCGTCGTCGACCGAGGTGGCGGCCCAGGGGATGGTGGCGAGCACGATCGGCACCGCGCCCCGCAGTCCGGCCCACGACAGGAAGGCCTGTTCGCGCCATTTCAGCCGATCGAGCCGCGCCAGCCGTACCAGAAGGGCGGAGATCATGATCGACAGCGGCCGGGCCACCACGACCAGGATCAGCCCGGCCACCAGGCCGGGGACGATCGCGGACGGCATCTCCGAAGGGCTGGCCAGCATCCCGAGCATGACGAACAGGCCGATCTGGGCCAGCCAGGCCACACCTTCGGCGAAGCCCCGGGAGGCCGCCCGGTGCGGCATCCGGGAGTTGCCCATGACCAGGGACGCCAGGTAGATCGCGAGGAAGCCGCTGCCGTGCAGGAGCACGGCTCCCGCGTAGGCGACGAACGCGAGCGCGAGCACGGCGATCGGGTACAGGCCGGAGATCGGCAGTGCGATACGGCGCAGCGCGTAGGCGCCGAGAGGCGCGACCGCCAGGCCGACGACGGTGCCCACGACCAGCTCGGAGAGCACCTCGAACAGCGCGCCTCCCAGACTGGGCGAGGCGCTGGCGCTCAGCAGCACGACGGCGATGACCGTCGGAGCGTCGTTGAGGCCGGACTCGGCCTCCAGGATGCCCGCGAGGCGCGAGGGAAGGGGCAATCGCCGCAGGACGGAGAAGACGGCGGCGGCGTCGGTGGAGGCGAGGACCGCGCCGAGCAGGAGCGAGGTGCGCATGTCCATGCCGAGGATCAGGTGCACCGGGATCGCGACGGCCGCGATGCTCACGCCGACACCGACGGTGGCCAGCACCAGCGCCGTGGGGATGGAGCCCTTGACATGACTCCAGGTGGTGGTCAGACCGCCTTCGGCCAGGATGATCGCCAGCGCGATCAGGCCCGCCTGCTGGGCGAGCTCCGGGTTCTCGAACTGCAGTCCGAGCCCGGACTCGCCGATGAGCACGCCGAGGCCCAGGAAGATCAGAAGGCTCGGAAGGCCGCTCCGATGGGCGACCCGCACCGCGACGATGGCCGCGATGACGACCCCCGCACCGAGAAGTAGCCAGACGTCCAACTTCATCTGGCCCCCCTCTCCGACTCCGGGGACCATTGTGTCGCACTCGGTTGAGCCTTCATGCACACCCGGTGGCGGTCCGGGCCCGGCCTTCCGGGCCGGATCGGCGACCGCTACACGCGCTTCGCGGCGATCTGGATGATCCCTCCGGGCGTGGCCGCGTAGCGGACCGGACGGTCGTGGGGCTCGGCGGGAACGTCGTCGAGCACCTCTCCCTCGTGCAGCAGGGCCACCGTCGGGACGTTCGGCCCGACCCTCGCGAGCGCCCGGTCGTAGGAACCGCCCCCGCGGCCGAGCCGTACCCCGGTGGACCTGTCGACGGCCAGGGCGGGCACGATCACCAGGGCGGCGGTCCTGATCGTGTCGACGCCGCGCCGGGTGTCCACCGGCTCCATGATCCCGTGACGGCCCGCGGCGAGGGTGTCCGGCCCGTCGTACACCGCCCAGTCGAGATCGTTGTCCTCTCTGAGCACCGGCAGGATGACGGTCGCGCCGTGCTTCCACAGGGCGAAGACCAGCCCGTGCGTCGCCGGCTCCGTCCCGATCGACCAGTAGCACGCGACCAGCCCGGCCATCTGGACCCACGGCTGGTCCAGCAGGGACTCCCTGATCCCGACGGAGGCCGCATGCCGTTCCTCCTCGGGGATCGAGGCGCGTGCCGCCTCGATGGCGGAGCGTAACTTCAGCTTGTCCACAGATCCCTCCACTATGGTTTTGGGCATGGCCGACTTCGATGCTGTGACGAAAGCAGTTGTTCCCGCGGCGGGTTTGGGCACCCGCTTTCTTCCGGCGACCAAGGCGACCCCCAAGGAGATGTTGCCGATCGTCGACAAGCCCGCCATCCAGTATGTCGTCGAGGAGGCGGTCTCCGCCGGGCTGCTCGACGTCCTCATGGTCACAGGCAAGAACAAGCGTTCCATAGAAGACCACTTCGACCGCGCGGTCGAGCTTGAGGAGGCCCTGGAGGCCAAGGGGGACGGCGACGGCCTCTCCCAGGTGCGCGAGCCCGCCGACCTGGCGACCCTCCACTACGTACGGCAGGGCGCGCCGCGGGGCCTCGGTCACGCCGTGCTCTGCGCCAAACAGCACGTGGGCGACCACGCGTTCGCCTGCCTGCTCGGCGACGACCTGATCGACCACCGCGACGAGCTCCTCAAGCGCATGATCGAGGTGCGCGGCGCCTACGGCGGCAGCGTGATCGCTCTCATGGAGGTGCCGAGGGAACAGGTCTCCCTGTACGGCTGCGCCGCCATCGAGCCCACCGCCGAGGACGACGTGGTCCGGGTGACCGACCTGGTGGAGAAGCCCTCGCCGGAGGAGGCCCCGTCCAACTGGGCCGTCATCGGCCGCTATGTCATCGACCCGGCCGTGTTCGAGGTCCTGGAGAACACCCCGCCGGGCCGCGGCAACGAGATCCAGCTCACCGACGCGCTGCGCACCCTGGCCGGGCGCGGCACCGACCAGGGCGGTCCCGTCCACGGGGTGCTGTTCCGCGGACGCCGCTACGACACCGGCAACAAGCTCGACTACCTGCGCACGGTGGTCCAGTTCGCTTCGGAGCGCCCCGACCTGGCGCCCGAGTTCATGCCTTGGCTGAAGGAGTTCCTGGCTTCCCGATGAGCCCGACAAGCCGGACGAACCCATTGAGATCGGTCGACGAGCACCTCGCCGGCATCCTGAGCACCGTGCGGGTGCTCGCCCCGCTCGAACTCGAGCTTGAGCAGGCGCTGGGCACCACGCTGGCCGAGGAGGTCCTCTCTCCCATCCCGCTGCCGCCGTTCGACAACTCGGCCATGGACGGCTACGCCGTACGGGCCGAGGACGTGAAGCAGGCCCCGGTGACGCTGCCGGTGATAGACGACGTCGCCGCCGGAGACGGCCGGATGCTCGTCATCGGCCCCGGCATGGTCACGCGGATCATGACCGGTGCCCCGCTGCCGGTGGGCGCCGACGCCGTGGTCCCGGTCGAGTGGACCGACGGAGGCACGGCGCGGGTCACGATCACGCGTCCGGTCGAGGAGGGGAACGCGATCCGCAGGGCGGGGGAGGACGTCCACGCCGGTGACGTCGTGCTGCCCGCCGGGACCTCCATCGGTCCCGCGCAGCTGGGCGTCCTGGCCGGGGTCGGCCGCCGCCGGGTGCTGGTACGGCCCCGGCCCCGGGTCGTGGTGATATCCACGGGGGCCGAGCTCGTCGAGCCCGGCACGCCTCTGGGCACGGGCCAGATCTGGGAGTCCAACAGCTACGCCCTGATCGCCGCCGTCCGTGAGGCCGGGGGCCAGGGATACCGGGCGGGGATCGTGGCCGACGACGCCACCCGGTTCCTCGACCAGCTCGACGCGCAGCTCCTGAGGGCCGACGTCGTGATCACCAGCGGCGGGGTCTCGATGGGGGCCTACGAGCCGGTCAAGGAGGCGCTCGGACCCCTGGGCACGGTCCGTTTCGACCGCGTCGCCATGCAGCCGGGCATGCCCCAGGGCTTCGGGGTGGTGGGCGAGGACCGGATTCCGCTCTTCGCGCTGCCGGGCAACCCCGTGTCGTCCTTCGTGTCGTTCATGGTCTTCGTCCGGCCCGCGCTGCGGAAGATGCGCGGTCTGCCCGCGGAACCCACGCCGACCATACGGGCGGTGACCACGGCCGCGCTCCGCTCGCCCCAGGGCAAGCGGTCGCACCTGCGCGGAGTGCTGTCCGCCGACGGCACCGTCGCCCCGGTGCAGAGGCAGGGCTCCCACCAGTTCGCCGCTCTGGCCGCGGCCAACGCCCTGGTCGTGGTCCCCGAGGAGGTCACCGAACTGCCCGAGGGGACGACCGTGGAGGTCATCCCGCTGTGAGCGAGGGAGATGAGGAAGGAGCCCGCGTGAGCGGATTCACACACATCGACGAGACCGGCGCGGCGCGCATGGTGGACGTCTCGGCCAAGGACGTCTCGGTCCGTACGGCGCGCGCCACCGGCAGGGTGCTGCTGTCCGCCGAGGCCGTGGCCCTGCTGCGGTCGGGGGACATCCCCAAGGGGGACGCGATCGGGACCGCGCGGATCGCCGGCATCATGGGCGCCAAGCGGACCCCCGACCTGATCCCGCTCTGTCACCCCATCGCGCTGCACGGGGTGAAGGTCGAGCTGGTCGTGGTCGACGAAGGCGTGGAGATCGCCGCCCTGGTCAGGACGGCCGATCGGACCGGGGTCGAGATGGAGGCGCTGACCTCCGTCTCGGTCGCCGCGCTCGCGTTGATCGACATGGTCAAGGCGGTGGATCCGGCGGCTGTGATCACTGACGTCAGGGTCGAGGAGAAGACCGGCGGCAAGACGGGGGTCTGGACCCGCCCGTAACCGCCGCAATCAGAAGGATGTCCGTATGAGAGCTTTGGTGATCACCGCGTCCAACCGGGCCTCCGCCGGTGTATACGAAGACAAATCCGGGAAACTGCTGGCCGAACTTCTGGCGAGCGCCGGATGCGAGGTGGAGGGTCCGCGGGTGGTCCCCGACGGGGATCCGGTGGAGACGGCGCTGTGGGCCGGGGTGGCCGAGGGGTACGACGTGATCGTCACCACCGGCGGCACCGGGCTGAGCCCGACGGACCTCACCCCGGAGATGACCGCGCGGGTGATCGACAAGGAGATCCCCGGCATCGCCGAGGCCATTCGCCAGGCGAACCGCGACAAGGTGCCCACCTCGATCCTGTCCCGCGGGCTCGCAGGTCAGACGGGCAACACGCTGATCGTCAACCTGCCGGGTTCCTCGGGAGGGGTACGCGACGGGATGGCCGTGCTCTCGCCCGTCCTCCGGCACGCCGTGGACCAGATCCGCGGGGGAGACCATCCCCGCTGAGACGCCTCGCCGATCCCGTCCCCGGCGAGACGCTGTGCCGGACTCGTCCGGGGGCGAGGACCGCTCCCGCCGATTCCGCCCGGTGCGAGAGGGGTAACACTCGCCGATACGCCTCGCCGACTCCGTGGCACACCGAGGCGACTTGGGGGGATGATGGAGGATGTGGATCGACTTCGTGGCTGGCCGGTGACCCTGACGGAAGGCCCGGTGGGACTTCGGCCGCTGCGGCTGCGAGACGTGCGCGTCTGGCGGGACTCGCGGCTGCGCAACGCAAACTGGCTCCGACCCTGGGAGCCGAGCAACCCCGAGACCCCCCTGTTCAGGACCGGGCTCGGCCCCTACATCTCGATGGCCGGAACCCTTCGCAGGGAGGCCAGGCAGGGGCTCGCGCTGCCCTGGGTCGTCACCTACGAGGGCGCCTTCGCCGGACAGCTCACCGTGGGCGCCATCGTCTGGGGCTCGGCCAGGTCGGCCCAGATCGGTTACTGGGTGGACGGCGCCCTGGCGGGGAGGGGGATCACCCCCACCGCGGTGGCCATGGCGGTCGACCACTGCTTCTTCACCACCGGGCTGCACCGCGTCGAGGCCAACATCCGGCCGGAGAACCACGCGAGCCGCAGAGTCGTCGAGAAACTCGGCTTCCGGGAGGAAGGCATCAGACGCCGGCAGCTGCACATCGACGGCGCCTGGCGCGATCACATCTGCTACGCGCTCACGGTCGAGGACGCCCCACGAGGGCTGCTGGTGCAGTGGCGGAGAGCCCGCGAAGCGGCCTCCCACGGCGGGGCTCCCCACGAAGAGGTTTGAAGATCTGGCGACACACCGCATCGAATGCTCGTCAAATAGTGACACGCGGTCTTACGGTGCGTGACATGAGCACATTGAGGACGCCGGGAGACCATGGGCGTCTTCATGCTGCCCGGAGGTGGCCGTGAGCGGCAGTGTTTTCCTATATCTGGCCATTGTCGTCATGTGGCTGTGCGTGCTCGTGCCCATGTGGCTGCGCCGGGACAAGGCCGTCATGGCCGACGCGCACGAGAGCGCCGAGCCGTACGGGCCCGATGAGCAGGCGGTCGACGACGAGTCCGCCGACGCTATGGCCGACACCGTGTCCGTACCCATGCCCTCCTCTGAGACGGCCCAGGCCGAGTTCCGGTCTGAGTCCTGGTCCGAGCCGGAATCCCGCCCCGAAGCCGAAGGTGAAGCCGAGGCCGGGTCCGACACCCGGTCCGAGCCGCTGCCCGGACGATCCCCGGGCGGGCAGCCTACAGCCAGAAAGTCCGTTGAGCGTCGTCGCGCCATGAACCGCCGCCGGGCGCTGCAGGTGGCCAAGCGCCGGCGGCTGACGTTCTGGTGCACGCTGCTGCTTCTCGCCTCCGTGGTGACGGCCGCTGTCCAGGTGATCCCCTGGTGGGGTGTGGCGCCCTCTGTGGTCCTTCTGGGCGCCTATCTCGCGGTCTTGCGGGTGTCGGTCCAGATCGATGCCGAACGGCGGAGAGCCGCCGCTGAGGCCCGTGCGAAGCAGGCCAAGCGCGCCCGCAGGCGGGCCGTCGAACTGGCCGAGCTGGAGGCCCGTCACCCCGTGGCGGAGATCATCGATCTGGCCGCCCACCGCGACGAGCTGTTCGATCAGTACGCCGAGATGCCCCGCCGCGCGGTCGGGGACTGACGGCAGGTGCCGGATGGCGCGAGCGCCTCCGGAAGTTTGCTAATCTAGTCCTCGTCTTGGGGATGTAGCGCAGTCCGGTAGCGCACTTCGTTCGCATCGAAGGGGTCAGGGGTTCGAATCCCCTCATCTCCACCAGGGGCCGTCCTTGAGTTAGCTCAAGAACGGTTGACGAGATCCCGTCCGATCGCTTGATCGGGCGGGATTTCATCGTTTCCGAGGTCCTGTGGCCGCTGGGCGGGCTGATTTCGGCTCGTGCGGGGCTACGGCGGAGGGCGCTGGTGGTGGTGGACCGCTGTGAGCGCGTGTGGGACCGGCCGGCGGGCGTGCGAAACCCAACGGTCGTCGTGGTGGTGTGCGGTTGGTGGCGGGACGGATCACTCGCGAGGCGACGGTCTGCTGTCGGCCTCGGGCGGGGCAGGGTCGTGCCCGTCAGGCGTTGTCGTGTCCTGGGATGCGGGCTCCTCGGTGTGATCGTGGGCTTGCCGTCAGCTGAGCAGGATGTGCTGGTTGGCCAGACAGACCATGAGCGCGGTCAGCAGCGTTTGGGCCACGCGGCCGTGCGCGAGCCGGTTCATGGGGTCGCCGACATCGATGTGGTGGCCTTTGACCCTGCCGTTGACGCCTTCGGTGTTGGCACGGACGGGCTTGTAGGTTCCGATTCAGGTGGGGCTGAGGTAGGGCATTCGACCACGCGGCCGGTCATCTGGTGAATCTTGACCTTGTGGCGTAGTTCCAGGAACGCAAAGAACGTCTTCACCGCCTGAGCCCGCGCCAGCCGGGTACCCCTCGCGGTGGAGCACAGCACCTTGCCGGAGTACGCATCGGCGTCGGCGGGCTCCATCTCCCACAGCGGCCGGCCGAACCAGGCCCGCGCCTGCTCCAGGTGCAGCACGTCGGAGGAGATCGTCCCGTCCGACAGCCCTGCCGCCGCCCGGGCCGGCACGTCGATCTCCAGCGCCTCCAGGTCCTCAGTGGTGGCCGGGGCACGCGCCACCCGAAGATCCTTCACCACCGCCAGCGCCAACTCAGGCCACCTCGCCTTCACCATCACAGCAAGACGAACGCCCAGGGCGACAGACCTTCAGAATCCCCGAAGTCTCATCAACATCCGAAGAAGCCGGAGTATCAGCAGATAAGCCCCAGATCCTGCGGCTAAGGAGACCTGAGAAGCCAGGAGGAACTCAAGGGTTGTTAGTTACTCATGCCACAACTTCCGCAACGAAGCCAGAGCCATGCCCGGGTTCACGCCCCAGCCGCCTTGCACCGGATCCCCACATCAACGACGCGCCCGGCACATACCGGCGGGCGAGTCAGCCGATCACCACGTCGTCGCCGGTGCCCACGCCGATCCCGGCCAGTCCGTCGCGCATCCATCGCGGGGTGATGTCGTCCTCGAAGCGGTGCCGGTCGACGATGCGTCCCGTGCGGGCGTCGAGCTTGACGAGCGTCGTCGCGTCCTCGGCGACGTAGGCGTCCACGCCGTCCGTCAGCACGGTGTGGTCCCTGGTGCCGCCCAGGGCGCGGCGCCAGGCGACCTGGCCGTCGGCGATACGGTAGGCGGCCACCGCGGTCTTCGAACGTACGGTCACCAGCTCGTCCGACACCCCCATCGCTTCCCCGTAGGAGCTGTCTTTGAGCCCCGCCGACGAGGCGCGCCAGAGGACCTTCCCGTCGTGAACTCTGCGGACGACCAGAGCACCGTTGTTGTCCACCGACGCCAGGCGATCGGCACCGAGCGCACGCGCGTCCCATAGCTCTCCACCGTCGAACCCCCACAGCCGCCTGCCGTCCGCGGCGCTGAGCGCGACGTTCGGCTCCTCGCCCGCGCAGTGCCGGAAGGCGAGCACGGTCTCGCCCGCGCTGCGGACATCGAGGCCGGATTTTTCTGTAGGGCAGGAAGCGGACGAGTCAGGCGGGTTGGACCAGCGGATCGCCCCCGTGCGGCCGTCCAGCACGTCGAGCCGGCCGTCGTGCAGGACCACCACGAGGGGAACGGAGCCGTCCATGGACACGGAGATCTCCCAGGCCGCCGCCCATTCCTCGTCGTAGGCCCGGTTGGCCTCGTGGGCCGGGCCTGGCGGCAGGTCGGCCTGCCAGACGATGCGGCCGTCCGGTACGTCGATGAGGCTGACCCGGCCATCGCGCCAGATGGCCGCGATCCGGCGATCGTCCACCCGGACGGGCTCCAACGAGTCGTCGGCCCAGCCGTTCTCGTACAGCCAGGCCGTGGATCCGTCCGTGATCCGCTCTGCGACCAGTCTCTCGGTACGCAGGCCCCGCCGCCGGTCCACCGCCACGTCACCGTAGACCTCGGCCGCGAAGGGAGCCCTACCGAGGACGTCGATCCCTGGCGTCCCCCACCCCGCCGGACGCCAGGGATAGGAGGAGTTCCCCATTCGCGTCATGGTCTCGCCGGGCCAGCCGACGAGGCCGAGCAGCAGCAGGATGCCGATGACGGCGCATGACATGATCTGGATCAACCGCATAAGGCCTAGCATGGCCCTTCAATGCGATGAATGCGGCAAAAGCGAAGTCCGTTCGAAAACCTGCTGACTTGCGGGAACCTCATTTACACCAAATTCCGTTCCGCATCCCTCTGCCCCCGGAGTCCCTGCTGTGGACCCGCGCCCCCACGGCCATCGGCGTCCTCGTCGGCCGCGGAACCGACGATCGAGCCTGCTGCGTCGAGACGAGCCCCCCATCCAACCTGGGCAACGATCATGTCGGTCTCGGGAAGCGATCTTCAGGCCCCTACTGCATCCCAGGTCACACCCACTCGTGAACATCACCACCAGGGGCCGTTCTTGAAACGGCCGGACTGAGGTTGACGGGATCCCGTCTGATCATCGTGATCGGGCGGGATCTTGTCGTTTCAGGGGTTTCCGAATCGGGTTCGTCCTGGTTTGGGGGCCGCGGAGCAGGTGTCCGGGAAGGCCCGGGTGATGTCAGGCGGGTCTGTCCAGTAAACGGCTCTGTCGCAGATTCGGTGGTGACGGAACGTCTCATTGCGCCACGCTGAGTCATGCATAGTGTCGAGGAACTCGTGAATGTGATGTTTTCGGGGTTATCGCCGCTGATCGTGGAGGACGTGGCGGATAAGGGCGAGCAGCTCCAGGTGCGGGCACGTACCCCGGAGGGACCGGTCTCCTGCTCGAAGTGCGGCGCCGAGACAGCACGGGCGCACGGCTATCACGACAGGACCGTTGCCGATGCCCCGGTCGACGCCCGCCACGTGCTCGTGGTGGTGCGAATTCGCCGCCTGGTCCGCCCGACACGCGGCTGCCGCCAGACCTTCCGCGAACAGCTGCCCGGCGTGCTGGAACGCTACCAACGCCGCACACCCCGCCTGGTCTGCCAGATCGGCGCTGTGGTCCGCGAACTGGCCGGACGTGCCGGCGAGCGGGTCTTATCCGCGCTGGCCGTTCGCCTGTCGCGGCATACCGCCCTGTGCCTCCTGCTGCGCCTGTCCCTGCCACCGCCACGCGTACCTCGGGTGTTGGGGGTGGATGACTTCGCCCTGCGCCGACGCCACCGCTAAGCCACCGTGCTGATCGACGCCGAGACCCGCCGGCGCATCGACGTCCTGCCCGACCGCACCGCCGACACGCTGGAAGCCTGGCTGCGCGCCCATCCCGGAGTGAAGATCGTGTGCCGAGACGGCTCGGGCGCCTACGCCGAAGCCATCCGCCGCGCGCTGCCACACGCCATCCAGGTTGGTGACCGCTGGCACCTATGGCACAACCTCGGCCAGGCCGTCGCCAAGGCGGTCGCCGCGCACAGTGCCTGCTGGGCCAAGGCCGGACCGCTGCTGCAGGACGGCCAGCGCGCGCAGACCATCCGCGAGCGCTGGCACCAGGTCCACGACCTGCTCGGCAAGAACGTCGGCCTGCTGGAATGCGCACGCCGGCGCTGCTCGTCCAGGTGATCGACCCGGCGGGCAAGCCGCTGCGGGCCGAGGCCGAGATCGAGCACGACCCGGCCGCGACCGGGCAGGGCAGTGGCCAGATCTGGGTCGGTGGCGCCGACAACGTCCCGGCCGGCACCCAGGCGAGCATCGCCGTCGCGGCGGACACGCTGACCGACGGCTGGAAGGTGCGCTGGCGGGCCCGCGCGGTCTCGGCCACCGCCGCCTCGGCCTGGTCGGACTGGCAGCAGGTCACCGTGGACGTCACCCAGCCGGGCGAGGAACCCCTGGCCCAAACCACCGGGCCGGTGATCCGCACCGACCAGAGCTTCACCGCCGCCGCCTGGCTGCGCTGGAGCGACAAGGATGGCGACTACACCGTCGTCGAGCAGAAGGGCACCCACCAGGCGCCCTTCCGCCTCGGCAACGAACCTCTGCACGGGTTGGTCTTCACCTTCACCGGCGCCGATGCCGCCGATGCTACGGTCGAGGGAGTGCTCTCCGACGTCGAACCGCCGGTCGGCGAGTGGTTCCACCTGGCCGGCGTTTACGACGCGGCGGCCAAGACCGCCTCGCTGTACCTGAATGGCAACCTGGTCAAGACCTCGCCGGTGAGCTTCGCGACGTGGCACGCGGACGGCGCGATGACGCTGGGCAGCAGGATGCGGGGCGACCTCGATGAGGTGAACCTGTTCCAGCAGCCGCTCGGCGCCGATGAGGTCGCCGCTCTCCTGACGAGCCCAGCGGCCGCGGCGAGCCGGCCGGCGGCGCCCTCCGCGGCGCCCTCGGCCGCGCTTGCCGACGGCGACTTCGATTATGAGCACCCGTCGTTGGAGGAATGCCACGCCACCCAGAGGGCGCCCAGATTCACCGATTCCTACTCGCGCATGCAGGAACGCCCCTACAACGCATGCTGGACCGCGTGGATCGGATACACGGGATGGGAAGAGGAGGATGACGGCGGCATCAAGAAGCGCAAGCCGGCCGCCTGGACCATGCTGTTCCCGCCGCAGCTCCGCATCCCGGCCATGCTGGTGAATCAGTTGCACCCCGGCGACGTGTTCTCCTTCCGTGCGACCTGGGTGGCGCACAGCTATCTGGGCAGCGCCAACGGAAGAGAGGTCTACGAAGGGGGTGACAGCACCAACGGTCTGCGCCCGCAGAACATGAAGTTCTGGCTCAAGTTCTCCGATTTCGGGATCTACAACACCGGCATACGTCGCTCCGCACTGGATGACGAACTGGAGGACATGCAGCTCCAGTTCGGTCTCAAGACGTCGCCATCCTGCAAGATCACACAGGGCACCGCGACTCAGAACAAGACGATCAAGGCCTGGCGCGGAACGTACCTCGAATACCTGATCGAGGCGTCCAAGCCGGAGACCGGCAAGAAGGACAACGTCGTCTGCTCCGTCATGCCGGCGATCACCGCGTACGAGGGCAAGAAAGGCAACCTGCCTCTGTGGGACCAGGAGCTCCTCAGCTCGAAGGGTAAACGGCTGAGCGTGGTTCGATGGGGGCACGGAGTCCCCGCGAACGACCTATACGCGCCCAGCTTCCGCTGCGACTGGCGCCAGCTCATCGGCCACAACTTCGGCGGCTGCATCTACATCAGAGCAGACCGGGTCTTCACGATGTCCAAGACCAAGAATCACAATTTCCGGGACGTCATCGCTCACATCGAGAAGGCTCTGGACCAAGACAGGAACGCGGACACCAATCCGCCGTACCGCCTGGGAGACACGACCGCCGACCGGGACGACGAATATCCGCCGGCGCGGGAGAAGACGGGCACTGAACGGTTCAAGTCCATTCCAGGGAATTACGCGGCGGCGCCGGGAACCACTGCGGGCCTTCCTCTATGGAGAGGGGCCGACGGGAACGAAGACGCCAACCGGAGAGTGTTCTCCGGGCACCGGTTCTGGGTGCACAAGGGCACGGATCGCGAGTTCTACATGGGCAACTCGTGGGGGTCCAACTACTGCAAGTATTACAACGAGGACATGTACGAGGAGCACGGGATCGGAGCGATGCGGTGTGACGAATACCCGTTCGCGTCCACGCAGGAAGGTGCGGCCAAGGACCGGTTGAATTATTCCGTGCAGGCGGTCTGGACCAGCCACAACAGTAGGCACGGAGAGGCGCTCCAAGACTTCTACAGCCAGTATCGTCTGCTCACCTACAACCCGGACCACAGCGTGTCCAGCGAAAGTCCGTTCTGGGTCAAGATCGTGGACTAAGAGTCAGACGGCCTAGATAGAGTTGGCTCAGGCGGGGTTGCCGAGGCGAAGGCCCGACAACCCCGCGCTGCGTCTGGAGGTAGGAGAGATGGCGGACCTGGCTCAGGAGTACCCGCTTGAGGATCAGTGGGGCCTGCTGGTCGAACACCGGATTGAGTATCTCTTTCACGGGCTCTGGGTGGAGAGCGGAAACGTGGACGAGGTAAGCGCGCTTCTTCGGGTTGACCCTGACTCGCGGCAGGAGTGCAGCCTCGAGACGGCGACGGAGGCGTTCCAGACCTCATCCGGGGAAATGGTCTGGATGGGCGCGCACTCGGCCGGATGGACGCACATTCTCGCCCGCGGGCTCTACCCGTACCACCCCGCCATACGGAACCTGGGAAAGCGACGCGTCCTTGAGATCCGCTACAACGACCATCTCAAGGAACTCGAACCGGTGAACCTCTACTACGACGGGGAACAGGTCGGGGACGTCACTCCGCCGTACGAGGAAGGCGGAGACATGGATCTTCCCGACTATCGGCCGTACGCGAGCGGGATCGCGCTCGGCGATTCGCTCGACCTCAGCCGGTGTGTGCACCTCATGTTGTGCATGGTCGGCCGGATCACCGGGCGCTTCCTCGACCGGGAGTGGGTCACTTCCATCAAGGCACTGTACCGAATCCCCGAAGGGACCTGGCAGGAGTCGTGGTGACGGCTCGGGGGCCGAGGACGGGAGTCGCGAAGGCTGGAATGTCGCGGCCCGGCCGGCGATCTCCTGCGTAGGCAAGGTCTCCGGCGACCCGCAGCATGTGCGGAGTCGCCCGGTCGCGCCATCCGCACCGGCAGATCAACGCCGAGGAACAGCTGGTCGTGACCGGGGGGCTCCGTGTCGAGTAGGTCGATCAGCACGTCGGCCGTCTCACCTCGGTCAACACTTGCGGCGGCACTTCTTGAAGATGCTCCGCAGGGTCAGCAGCAGTACGATCGCGACAATCTGGCCGCCGAGAGCCATCCGGTTGTAGTCGAGGGCGGGCCGCCACTGCGCGTCGCCGTCCTTCGGCACGAACACGCCGGCGGGCGTCGCGCCGAAACCGAAGCCGCCGCCGCTGCCTCCTCCCTCTTCGCCCTTGTCGCCCTTGCCCTGGCCTCCGCCACCGCCACCGCCCTGGGGGACTCTGGCCAACCCAGACACCGGCGGAGAGTGCGGCGTGCGGCTCATTGCATGGTGAAGCGCAGCGGATGATCGAACGCGTCCAGACAGGCGAACACATAAAGCGCGTAGCCGCGACTGATGACGATCTTCGTGGGCATGTTCGGTTTGGCCAGGGACTCGAACTCGCCGGTGGGGTGGTCGGGCTCCTCGACGGGACGCCAGCTCCCGCCGTACGGGCTCTCCCATTCGCCGCTGTCGATCGTGAGCAGCGGCTTCATGTCCCGGCCACACTCGCAGACCATCGGTTGCGGGCCGGAGAGGCTCCAGGAGGCGAAACCGCCGACCTTCCACCCGTCAGTGAGCGACAGTTCGCTCTGGTAGTCATGCCCGGTGGCCTGCTCCCAGTCCTCGATCCGCTTTCGCAGATCCTGGGGGAGCAGTTCAACATCTTGATATTCGGTGACCACTTCGGGATGGAGCAGGCACGGCTCCGGCACGTAATCGTCGTACTCCACGGCCGCCGGCTCTGGCTGGTCGGCCAGGACGTCGGTCACGTCGGACGCGCGACGCCAGCGCAGGTGCACGGCGGGCAGGTACAGATCGTGCTCGTCGTGATCGTGAGGACACCACAGGACCTGCAACAGGTCCATCCGCTCCGGACAGCTCAGCCCCGGGACATCGCGAGCGTAAAGCTGTGCCAGCGCCATCAACGGCATCGGATTGGCCTTCGCGTCATCCTCGCCCGTCGGCGTGGCGTCGGCGCGTTTCAGATCGGCTTGTTCCTGCTCGGTGAGCACCAGCTCCTCACCCCGTCTGGTACGGCCCCAAGCCTGCGCGAGGATGCGGCGCCTCAGCCGGACACCTTCGGTCGTCACCTCCCCTTTGTGAAGCGTCTCGCAGGTCGGCCAGGGCTCGTCCGCCGGCCACAGCAGAGGCCCGCCCACCGAACTGTCCCCAGGCTCCGGGTCTCCTGGCCGTGGATGCAGGCGCGTCGCCGTACGACGGTAGGCGGACAGTTCTGGGAACACCGCGGCGATGTCGACGTACCGAGGTGGTGTGGTCCGGGATGGTGTCATCCAGACAACGTACTGATGGCAAGTGACACAGCTCTGCACCGCCTGGGCGCCCGGACTGGGCCTACCCGCCCCGACACGTTCGGGAAACGATCACTTGCCATACGGGAAGCGATCTTCCAGGTCCCTGGTTCGCCCAGGTCACGCACACTCGTGAACACCCCACCAGGAGCCGTTCTTGAGTCAGCTCGAGAACGGCTGACGAGATCCCGTCCGATCGCTTGACCGGGCGGGATTTCATCGTTTCCGAGGCCCTGTGGCCGCCGGGCGGGCGATTTCGGCTCGTGTCCCGCCGATCTTCGCCTCCTGGCGGACGGTGCTCACCGTCAGGTGGGCTGTGTTGGCCGAGATGGCGTATCGGTCAGAAGGAACAGCTCTTCGCGGACGGTCGCGCGAATGTCCTGCGCCGTGAATCTGTGGGGATAGGTCGCCGTCTGCAACGTCAAACCGTCCATGAACACGTGGAGCCGCATGGCCTGCCGTTCCAGGTTGGCGTCCGTGAACTCCTGACCCACGTGTTCCGGAAGCGGTATGTCGTGGCAGGAGGCGACCGCGAGGCGGCAGATGTGACGTTCGCCCGTCCAGCCCGTGTTGCGCAGCTCCGCCAGCGACTCGTCGACATGCGAGCGCACCAGGCACGCCAGCCATACGTCCACCTCAACGCGGCGGTTCTCGTCAAGCGGGAGGAACTCTTCGAGCATGAGCTGGGCGCGCTGCGGGCCCGGCAGGTCGGCGTGCAGGTGACCGGCGATGCGCCTGGCGACGCTTCTCCCGATCGCCTGCGCCGCGAAGTCGAGCAGGCCACGCTGGTTGTCGAAGTAGTGACGCAGTCCGCCGACCGAGACGCCTGCCGCGTCGGCGACCTTGCGGACCGTGGCGCCTTCGATTCCTTCCCGGCTGATGACCGCCCACACGACGCGGACGAGCTCTTCTCGTCGCTGCTCATGGTCGACGATTTTCGGCATACCTCTATTACAGCACGCTTGTACGGTTTCCTATAAAGTACAAGTGTGCGAAATAAGACATTGCAGAGATCGTCGCGTCACCGGGCGCCGGCGCTGGGCGTGCTGGTCGCCGGGTTGGCCGTGATCGCTGGATCGGCGGTGTGGCTGGTGCTGAATGGCGGCATAGACGTCCGGTATTCAGCTGACCACGCCGGCACCGTGCCCATGTGGCACCGCTGGATCCCCGCCCTCGCCGGGCTGGTGCTCCTGCGGCTGGTGCCGCCGAGGGCTGCTCCCGTGGACGACGCGCCGACAGGACGAGGGGTCCACGTCCAAGCAGTCGTCCTCCTGGTGTCGGCCGTGCTCTTCGCTGTGACGCTACGGCTGGCAGGCGGTGGCGAACCTGCGCACACGCTGCTGAAACTCATCCTGCTGCTGGCCGTACCGGCACTGCTGTTCTGGCTGTCGCGCCGCAGCGCCACAGACCGCGAACCGGTACGCGAGCGGCATGCGGCTTGGCATCGCTATGGGCCGGTGGTGCCGGTGGCGGCCTGGCTCGCTCTCACCTACACGGGTCCGCTGGCCGTACCGCCCAGCGACTACGCGGCCGGCGTCGGCCTCGTCACGCTGCTGGTCACCGTCGGCGTGGTGTTCGTCGTCAACAGCCTGCTCGAAGAGGTCTTCTATCGGCGCTGGCTCCAGAGCCGATGGGAGGAAATCCTTGGTCTCTGGCCCGCCATCGTGCTGGCCTCCCTGCTCTGGGCGGCCTGGCATGTCGGCATCCAGGGCACGGGCCACCTCTCTGCGGATCTTTCCTCGGCCTTCGTCAACCAGGGGGTGCAGGGGTTGTTCCTCGGTTATCTGTGGAGCCGGTACCGGCTGATGTGGCCCATCCTCGTTGTCCACGGCGCGATGAACGCCGCCCCCATCCTGCTGGGCATGCTGTAACGCCTGGTGCTGAGGCGCGCCGGCGATTCGCCGTCTTGCCGACCCCGGGAAACGATCTTTCCCACTCCTGCTTCGCCCCGGGGCAGTCCTGTTCGTGAACGCCCCACCAGGAACCGTTCTTGAAACGGCTGGACCGAAGTTGACGGGATCCCGTCCGATCATCGCGATCGGGCGGGATCTTGTCGTTTCAGGGGCGCCTGGGCCAGGTTCCGCTGTGCGGGCTCTCGCCCGCTCGGCCATCGCAACGGGCTGGAACCATGGTCTGGGGAACGATCACGCGTAACCGGGGAAGCGGTCCTGACGTGGTCCCGCACATGCCTGACCGGGCCTACTGGTGAACACCCCTGTCTCGGCCTCGTGGTCAGGCCCGTGACGTGGCCGGCGTACCGTTCGGGTCAGCCTCTGACTGGAGCGGCTGTCCGTCTGACCGATCCTGCCCGCGGTTGTCCCGTCGAGGGCCTTCCGGCGTTCAATCGACATGTCGCGGATGTCGCGGCTGATGGAGCGTCAGGAAGGTACGGCAGATGACCGAGTTCGTGACTCTCGACGGCGGGCGGATCGCCTGCGATGTGATCGGTGATGGCCCATTGGTGGTGCTCTCGCATGGCATGGGTACCGGGCGGCACGACTATCGCCATCTCGTACCGTTGCTGGCCGACGCGGGCTACCGCGTGGTGAACGTGGACATGCGCGGGCACGGAGAGTCCAGCCTCGGCTGGCCGTCGGTGACCGGGAAGGCCGCCATCAGCCGCACCGATGTCGCCGGTGACCTGCTCGGGGTCATCCGGCACCTCGGCGGGCCCGCGGTGATCGTCGGGCACTCGCTGTCCGGCGGCGCCGCCACCGTCGCCGCGGCTCAGGCGCCGGAACTCGTCACCGCGATCGTGGAGATCAACCCGTTCACCAGGGCCCAGCGACTGGACGTCGGCGCGCTGTTCACCGTCCGGCGGTACCGCCGCGGTCTGGCGCGGCTGATGGGGACGACGCTGCTGAAGTCCCCGAGGGTGTGGCGCAGTTACCTCGATATCGCCTATCCCGGCAAGCCGGACGACTACCGCCGGCACGTGGACGGCATCATGGCGACGCTCCGGCAGCCCGGCCGATGGGAGGAGTTCATGAAGACCGGCAAGACCACTCCGGCCGACGCCGAGGCGCATCTGTCCGGGGTACGGTGTCCCGCGCTAGTGATCATGGGCTCCGAGGACCCGGACTTCTCTCTCCCGGTGGCCGAAGGCGAGACGATCGTCGCAGCCATGCCTCCCGGCATCGGCCGGGTCGCCGTCGTCGACGGCGGGCACTACCCGCACTCGCAGTCCGGCGATCAAGTCGCCGAACTGATCATTCCCTTCCTGCGGAATCATGCCGGCAAGCCGGTGCGGCAGGTCGGGTGATCGGCCCGGCCGACCGGTCTGGTGATTCACCGGGAGAGCTGTTCCGCCGCGATCACACGCGTGCGACCGTCATGCCGAATTACGGCAATGCCCTTGATAGCTGCCAAAATAGGGACATGCCGGCGCTTCGCACCGTTGTCCTCGTGGTCTACGACGGCATTCAGCTGATCGAGCTGGCTGGTCCGATGGACATCTTCGGTGCGGCGAACACGGCGACCGGAACCACGCTCTACCGTCTGGTGACGGCGTCGCCGCGTGCCGGCGTCATCACCGTCGACAACGGCCTGACGGTGCAGGTCGAGCACTCGCTGCGGGAGATGGCGTCCGGCGACGACGAGATCGACACGATGATCGTGATCGGCGGCAACGGGGTCTTCGACCCGACGGTGTCCGCCGAGGTGGTCCGGGAGCTTCCGGCACTCGCCCGGCGGTCGCGCCGCGTGGCCTCGGTATGCGCAGGCTCGCTGCTCCTGGCCGCGGCGGGGCTGCTCGACGGCTACCGTGCGACGACACATTGGTGGTCGACCCGGCTGCTCGCCGAGCGTTTCCCGCGCGTGCTCGTCGAACCGGACCGGATCTATGTGCGCGACCGGAACCGGTGGACCTCGGCCGGGGTGACCGCCGGCATCGATCTCGCCCTGGCCCTGGTCGAGGACGACCACGGCACCGAGGTGGCGCAGTTGATCGCCCGCTGGTTCGTCGTCTTCACCCGAAGGCCCGGGGGCCAGGCACAGTTCAGTACCCAACTGCGTGCGCAGCCCGCACGGACCCCGGCGATCCGGGCTGTACAGCAATGGCTGCCCGACCACCTGGGAGAAGATCTGAGCGTGGCCGTGCTGGCACGGCGGGCGGGGATGAGCGAGCGGAGCTTCGCCCGTGCCTTCCGCGCCGAAACCGGCAGCACCCCGGGCGCCTTCGTGGAAAGCCTGCGTGTCGAGGCGGCCCGCCGCCTGCTGGAGACGACGGGCCTGACCGTCGGCGCCATCGCCAGGACGGTCGGCTACAAACACGGCGAGACACTGCACCGGGTCTTCTCCCGGCACCTGACCACGACCCCGGAGCGATACCGGCAACACTTCTCGACCAGCGCCTCAACCTGAACCGCGCCGGGATCGCTGGAGGCTTTGGTGCATCCCGACGCGCCCGGCGCAGCCGTAACGCCTCCGCGGGGCGTTATGGCAAGGCGACTGTTCGCCGCCCGCTCGATTTTCTCAGGGGCCGTATCGAGCATGATCTAGGTCTTCGTCGCGATCTGGGCTGTATGGGGGGTGGACGATGGGGTGCGAGCCGGAGGTCGATCAGGTGTCGTTGACCGGTGCCGTACTGCGCATGCAAGAGCCGGTCGATCTGTTCGGGCAGCACACGGACGCGTTGCTGAAGTCGAAGGACGGTTCATCAAAGGAGCACGTCCCTACGACGCCGCGACGGAGAAATTCGGGGACTGTATGGACAACCCCCACTACCGTCCTTGACTTCTATCATCGGTGCATTGCGAACAGGGAAGCGATCTCCCCGGTGGCTCTTCCATCACAGGCCGGGCCCACTCGTGAACACCTCACCAGGAGCCGTTCCTGAGGTGGCTCAAGAACGGCTGAGGAGATCCCGTCCGATCGAGCGATCGGACGGGACATGGGCGCACCGCGCCGTCGGCGCTCACAGCCAGTCATGCTCACGCGCGTACCGCGCCGCTTCGTGCCGGGTCCGGGTCTGGGTCTTCTGCATCGCGTTCGAGAGATAGTTGCGCACCGTGCCTTCCGCCAGGTGGAGCCGGGTGGCGATGTCGGCGACCGAGTACCCTTCGCGGGTCGCTCGCAGCACGTCGATCTCGCGGTCGGTGAGCGGGCAGTCGTCGACGACGGCGAGGGCGGAGACATCGGGATCGATCCATCGCTTGCCCTCGTGCAGGGTCGCGATGACCGAGACGATGTGCGCCGGTTCCGCGGACTTGCTGACGAAACCCTGGACTCCGAGTTTCAGTGCCTTGCGCAGCACTCCGGGCCTGGCATGGCGGGTCAGCATGAGGATCACCTGCTCCGGCCGCGCACGGCGGATCTCCGCGACGGCATCGAGCCCGTCCATCCCGGGCATCTCCAGGTCGATGACGAGCACGTCGGGCTGGTGCCGCAGCGTGGCCTGGACGGCCGCCGCACCCTCTTGCGCCTCGGCGAGGACGGTGATCTCGCCTTCGAGGGGGAGCAGCGCCGCCAATGCTTTGCGCAGGAGCGCCTCGTCGTCGGCGAGTACCACGGTGGTCATCGGTTGTCCTTCCCGCTTTGGAGGGCGGTGTCCGAGCGGCCGTGCGGGAATGCCGCGGCCGTCAGGAAACGCCCGTCTTTCTGCTCCACCGTCAGTTCGCCTCCGTTGCCCGCGACTCGTTCCCTGAGTGTGGCGAGCCCCCGTAGTTCGGGCGGCGGAGCGTCCTGCGCGCCGTCGTTGACGATGGCGATGCCCGACTCCGACAGGGTGATGCGCACTTGCTCGGCTTGCGCGTGCCGCAGGATGTTGGTCGTCGTCTCCCGCAGGACCTGGCCGAGCAGTTCGCCCGCGTGCGCGTCGACCTCGGCCTCACGCTCGACGAGCACGCGGATGCCCGCGGCCTCGAAGAGGTTCTTCGCGTTCTCCAGCTCCGCGGACAGGTTGAGCCGCCGTTGGGCGTAGGCGAGCTCTTTGGTCTGGGTGATGGTGTCGCTGACCAGGGCATGCACCTCGCGCAGTTCCTGCTCCGCTCGTTCGGCGTCGCTGTGGATCAGCTTCTGGGCCAGCGCGATCTTCAGTTTCACCACGTGCAGCGTGTGGCCCTGGATGTCGTGCAGATCGCTGGCGAAACGCATGCGCTCTCGCATGACGGCCAGCTCGGCTTCGCGCTCTCGTGTCTCCTCCAGTTCCTCCACGAGGCCGTAGAACCTCTGGTTGGGGAACATGAGGCCGGTCAGCACCGCGGTGACACCCACGGGGACGATGACGTATGAGATCAGGGCGCCGGACAGGGGTGCCTGTGTCACCAGCAGCCTCGTCGCGCCTACCGCGGCGATGTAGGCGATCACCCCCAGGGCCACCCGGCCTCGGTGGCGCGGTAGCTGGGAGACGGCCAGGGAGCACACGATCGAGATGCCGTAGAACGCCGTTTCACGGCCCATCACCAGCGCTCCGAGGGCCCATACGGCCGCGGCGACGATCAGGCAGGGGAGGGCGACGCGGGAGATGTCGCGTGCCGCCCATTTCACGAAGGCCACCAGGGCCGCGACCACGCCCAGCCCCAGGACAACGGCCTGCCACCAGGTCTCGGCGTCCGTCGCCACCAGCAGCGCCCCTACGGCGGCGAGCAGCGGGAGGAACATGATGATATTGAGCCTGCTCAGCCGTCCCCGCGTCGTCCTGGCGTACTTGGGCATCAGGTGTGACTCGACCCAGGTCGATCTCACCGGTCCCCGCTCGGCCGCGGAGCCGTCGGGCTGAGCGGCGGGATCGCCGAAGCGCTCGCCACGCCGAGGGTCGCGGTCGTCCACGTCGGTCACCGGTCGTTCTCCGGCCGCGACGTCACACGGTCAGGCGAAAGGCCGACACCGAGGTGGCGGAGGAAGAACGCCGCGCAGGCCACGAGGAAGACGATCATGTTGATCGTCGGCGGAACGCGCGAGGCTTTGGAGTCCATGGGTGGCTCGCCGGGGTTGAATGGCACAGTACGTTCATCATTCTCCTGGCTTCATGGTGACACCAGTGACGCTGCGTCATACATTCGCCCGGGAAATGTCATGGCGAGGTCATGACGTGGTCGCACTGCCCGGCGAGTGCGGCGGCTGCTGAGATCGATGACATGTCCTCGACACCGGTCATCGACGTTGAACGTCTGAACCTCACCTACGGCGACTTCCATGCCGTGAAAGACCTGTCCTTCCAGGTGGAGCGCGGGGAACTCTACGCGCTGCTCGGCACGAACGGGGCGGGCAAGACCTCGACCCTGGAGATCATCGAAGGCCACCGCGCCGCCACCTCGGGCGCCGTGCGGGTCTTCGGGAAGAGCCCGCGCGACCGGCGCGCCGTGCGGCCCAGGATGGGCATCATGCTGCAGGAGAGCGGATTCTCGCCGGACCTGACGGTGAAGGAGTCGGTCCGGCTGATCGGACGACTCACCCGGCGCACGGACACGGTCGAACGCGTGCTCGGCGTTGTGGATCTCACTCGTAAGGCCGGCACCAAGGTGGCCCAGCTCTCCGGTGGCGAGAAACGGCGCCTGGACTTCGCCACCGCCGTGTACGGAACGCCTGAGCTGATCGTCCTGGACGAGCCCACCACCGGTTTGGACATCCAGTCCCGAGACGACCTGTGGGACGTCGTGGACAAGCTGCGCGAGGACGGCTCCACCGTCGTGCTCACCACGCACTACCTGGAAGAGGCGCAGCAGCGCGCCGACCGCATCGGCCTCATGCACAAGGGCGCCTTCTACCGGGAGGGGACCGTCTCCGAGCTGACGCGGACGCTGCCGGCCTCCATCCGCTTCTCCCTCGCGGCGTCCGTACCCGAGCTGCCGCTGCAGGCCACGCGCGAGAGCGACGGGAAGTTCGTCATCGAGACCTTCGGCCTGCAGAAGGACCTGCACACCTTGCTCCGCTGGGCGCAGGACCACGCGGTGGAACTGCGGGAACTCCAGGCCGGACCGACCCGGCTCGACGACGTCTTCCGAGCCCTCGGCAGCGACTAGACCCACTCCCGGAACACCTTCCAAGAAAAAGGCCTTCGCCATGCTCTCAATCGCTCTCAGCGAGCTGGTCCAGCTCTTCCGGAACCGGCTGGTCCTGGTCACCAGTCTCATCATGCCCGTGGCGGTCAGCGCGGTCTTCATCTACCAGCACGAAGGCTTCGCGGCCCTGGGCAGCCTCGGATACATCGCGGCGGTGGTCATGTTCACCGTCGGGGCGTTCGGGCTCTACACCACCGCGGTCACCACCCTGGCCTCACGCCGGCAGAACCTCTTCCTCAAGCGGCTGCGCTCCACCGCGGCGGGCGACAGCGCCATCCTCTGCGGGCTGCTCCTCCCGATCACCGTCATCTCGCTGGTCCAGGTGGCCGTGATCATGACCGTGCTGGCGGTGGTCACCGGCGAGCCGGACAACGTCTTTCTCCTGGCGGCGGCCGTCCTCTCAATGGTGACCATGATGCTCGGCCTGGGACTGGCCACCGCGGGAGTGACGGACTCCCCCGAACACGCCCAGGTGACCACGCTGCCCATCAGCCTCGGTACCATCGCCGTGGTCAGCTGGGTGGGGATCTCCGGCACTGAGGAGCTCACCCTGCTCAAACGGCTGCTTCCGGGCGGCTCGGCCACCGAACTGGTCCTCAACGCCTGGAACGGCGGCGCCTCTCTCGCGGACTCCCTGATTCTCCTGGCGCCCACCCTGAGCTGGGTCGTTGTCGCCGTCGCGCTGGCTTCCCGGATCTTTCGCTGGGAGCCGCGCCGATGACGGCTCCCGGTGCGCGTCATCCGCGGGCGCGAATGACGCGACCAAACGGGTGAGTGTTGTGGATCATGTGCCCCTCGATTCCGGTGTGCCGCGGCGGGGGCCAGCGCCCAGGCGTTGCCGAGTTCGAGCAGGATGACGATGGACAGCGGTACGTCGCGTAGCCGCTGCCGGCGCCCACCAGCGCCGATCCGCCGTGGTTGCCGGTGCCGGCCGAACTCGTCCGACTGCGCACGCCGGTCACCGCAGGTCGCGGAAGAACGTCCGTACGTCGTCGGCGAAGAGTCCGGGCACCTCCATCGCGGCGAAGTGGCCGCCGCGCTCGAACTCCGACCAGTGCCTGATGTCGTACAGCCGCTCGGCCAGCGGTCGCACCGACTGCGTGATGTCGTGCGCGAACACCGCCACCCCGAGCGGCACCCGGCACGGCTGCCGGCTCCCCCGCGGGGTGTCGTGGTGGAACCGGCCCGAGGAGGCCGCAGTCGCGGTCAGCCAGTACAGCGAGATGTCGGTGAGCATCCGATCGTCGCTGACCGGCGTGGCGGGGTCGGTCCACTGTGCGAATCGCTCGGCGATCCAGACCAGCTGGCCGACCGGCGAGTCGGTCAGCGCGTAGCCGATGGTCTGCGGGGTGAGCGCCTGCAGTGCCTGGTACGGCGGCCGGTTCGCCATCAGCTGCCTGATCTTGTCCAGTCGGGCCTCGTCCGCTTCGGACACCTCGACGTCGGGGTCCGGCCGGGTCGGCAGGTAGTTGACGTGCACTCCGACGACGTGCTCGGGCGCGACCGCGCCGAGCCCGATGGAGATGCCCGCGCCGAAGTCGCCACCCTGCGCGCCGTAGCGCTCGTACCCCAGGCGGCGCATCAGCTCGGCCCAGGCCCGGGCGACCCGGACGGTGTCCCAGCCGCGCTCGTGGGTCGGCCCGGAGAACCCGAAGCCGGGGATGGACGGAATCACCAGGTGGAAGTCGCGCGACAGCGGCTCGATCACGTCGAGGAACTCCAGGAACGAGCCGGGCCAGCCGTGGGTGAGGATCAGCGCGAGCGCGTCCGGTTTCGCGGACCGGACGTGGACGAAGTGGATGTTCTGGCCTTCGATCTCGGTGGTGAAGTGCGGAAGCTCGTTGAGCTTGGCCTCGTGCTCGCGCCAGTCGTACTTGGTCCGCCAGTGTTCGGCGAGCTCCTTGAGCCGTGCCAGCGGGAAGCCGTAATCCCACCCGGCGTCGGCGACCTCGTTGGGCCAGCGGGTGCGGGAGAGCCGGTCGGTCAGGTCGTCGAGGTCGGCCTGGGGGATGTCGATCCGGAAGGGCTTAATCATGATCATCTCTTTCGCTCTGAGGGCACCGACGGTAATACGCACCTTCTCAACCGTCAACTATCCAACTATCAGAGAGTTGCTATATCAACTTCCTGACCATAGGCTTGGCCAGGGAGGTGGGACCTGTGTCCGATCGGTGGGAAGGTCGCGTGGACGAGGAATCCGGGCCGTTGCACGCGACCCTCGGTCACCTGCTGCGCAGGGTCTTCACCGGCATCACGGCCGAGGCCGTGCAAGAGGGGGCGCAGTCCCGTGACTTCGTGGTGCTCGACATGCTGGCCGACGAGGACGCGCCCTCACAGCAGGACCTCGCGCACCGCCTCGGGATCAACCGGACGATCATGGTCAAGCTGCTCGACCGGCTCCAGCGGATCGGCTACGTCACCCGGACCCGCAACCCGGCCAACCGCCGCACCTACGTCCTGTCGGTGACCGACGAGGGCCGCGCCGCCCTGAAGGACATGCGCCAGGCCGCCGCCGACCGCGACGCCCGGCTCACCGCCCCGCTGACCCCTCCGGAACGGCATCGCCTCAACGAGCTGCTCGGCAGGCTGGTCGCCCACGACGAGCGATCCACCATCCCGAGCACCGAACACCTCATCGCCCAGGCTCACTACCGCCTGCGCCGGCTCGGTGACCACCGGCTGGAGGACTACGGCCTGCGCACCCGGCACTTCGGCCTGCTGCCCGCCCTGGAGCGGCTCGGTCCCTGCCCCCAGCAGCGACTCGCCCGGTACCTGCACCTCACCGAACCGGCCACCGCGTCGCTGATCGAGGAACTTGTCCAGGCCGGGATCGTGGTCCGCGGCCAGGACCCGCACGACCGGCGCCGCTACGCCCTGGAACTCACCGACCTCGGGCGCGCCCGCATCCCCGCGGTCCGCGACGCGATGCGCGGCGTCGAGCACGACATCGAGGAGATCCTCGGCCCCGACGGCACCCGGGACCTCCGCACCCTGCTCACCGCGCTCCTGCCGTAGGCCGGGCGGATGCCGGCTGTCCGGATACTCGCTCAGGCGGGGACGGGCTCATGGTCGGGATCGTCGAAGGGGGGATAGCTCTCGCCGGCCATGCGATCGGCCGCGTCGATGTAGCCGGCAAGAGCGTCGCGGGACTGAGCGAGCCGGTCCATCTGCTCGTCCAGTCGCCGCAGCCGTAATCGCATCGCGGCCAGCAACTCGGGACACCCGAGCAGCTCCGGGGCCTCTCCGACCGCGCAGGGCAGCAGATACGCGATGTCCTCAGAGGACAGGCCGGCACCGAGCAGGTGCCGGATCTGCTTCACCCGCAGCACGGCGTTCTCGTCGTACTCGCGGTAGCCGTTCGCGCCGCGGTCTGCCTCCAGCAGGCCCTGGGCCTCGTAGTAGCGCAACTGATGGGCGTTGACGCCCGTCCGGCGACTCAGTTCTCCGATCAGCATCGCAACCTCACTTGACCTTCACACCGGTATCAACGTTGACGATGTTGCCATGACCAACAAAACCGATACACCCGTGACGGTCATCGGACTCGGACTGATGGGCCAGGCACTCGCCGGCGCGTTCCTGAAAGCCGGGCATCCCACAACCGTGTGGAACCGCACCACCTCCAAGGCCGACCGGCTGGTGGCCGAGGGTGCACGACCGGCGCCAACGGTCGGCGACGCGCTCAGGGCGGGTTCCCTGACGATCATCTGCGTCACCGACTACCAGGCCGTGCACGAGCTGCTCGGCGCGAGCGATATCGAGCTGGACGGCACGACGCTGGTCAATCTGACCTCGGGTGACTCGGCCCAGGCCCGGGAAGCCGCCCGGTGGGCCGAGCGGCGCGGCGCCCGTTACCTGGACGGCGCCGTCATGGCCGTCCCGCCGGCGATCGGGACCGCCGAGGCGGTGATTCTGCACAGCGGGCCGCGGCCGGACTTCGAGGCGCACCGGTCAACGCTCGACGCGCTCGGCACCGTCACCTACCTTGGCGCGGACCATGGGCTGGCGTCCCTGTACGACGTGGCCGGCCTGGCCATGATGTGGAGCGTTCTGAACGCCTGGCTGCAGGGCACCGCCCTGCTCAGGACCGCCGGTGTCGACGCCGCCACGTACGCGCCGTTCGCGCGGCAGATCGCCGCCGGGGTGGCCGAGTGGCTGCCCGGCTATGCCGAGCAGATCGACAGCGGCTCCTTTCCGGCCGAGGTGTCGGCCCTGGAGACCGACGCGCGGGCGATGGCACACCTGATCAACGAGAGCGAGGCGGTGGGCGTCAACGCCGAACTACCGAGGTTGATCAAGGCGATGGCCGACCGCTCGATCGCCGCCGGACACGGTGGGGAGCAGTATCCCGTGCTGATCGAAGAGTTCGGCAAACCTCGCAACGACTGACGCGTCGACCCGCCGCGGCGGAACACGGCTGTGCCGTGTTCCGCCGTGGCGGAGAGCGTCGCACCAAAAACCGGACCTACTGCACCGACCACACCAGGACGAATGAGAAATCCTGTTTCGTCCTGCGGTTCAGCGGGATATCGATCTTCACTCTGTGAGTGATCTCCTTACGACTGATGCCCAGTCCATGAGCGATGAGCCGTTCGGGACGGACCGGCACGGGATCGTCGAAGGTGACCGTGATCTGAAGGGGCCACGGATCCTCGGGAACGGGAGGTGCGTGGAGTTCCCAGCACCCGTCCCAGGCGAGCGCGAACCGGTTGCGCCGGGCGATCAACGGGTCGAGAAGGGTGTCCACGACGAGGGAAGGAGAGTTGGCCGAGTACCCGGCCAGAAGGCCGGCGGGCAGCGAGCGGACCGGGACGCGATCGTGGACGGTGAGCTTGCCGGTCCGGTCACAGGAAACGCAGTTGACCAGGAGCCAGACATCGAGAAGTTTGCCGTTGGCGTTGACGCGGAACCTGCCGTCGCCGACGGTGGCGTGGCCGGAAGGGCAGACCACGCACTGGAGGGCGAGCAGGGGCAGGCGGGTGCGCCGTACGGCCCAGGGCAGCACGGTATGAGGATGTGAATACATGATCTCTCTGAAGACCTGACGAAGAGCACGGAAAACAGAGCCGACGGCGTCGTCGGCGACCGATGCGCAGGGAAGTGTCAGGTCTAAAGAGCAGGGGGCGTCATGCGCGCGAAGTCCTCACGTTGGGGTGAGAATCCACGCTAGGCGATCACCATCCACGGGATCCATCCGTTTTCGCGACCGCCGTCAGCGGGAGGGTTCGGAGAGCCCGTGTCGGGTGCCCCCCGCCCCCATCGCTTTCGCTGATAATGGGCCGATGTCAGGGTGGGAAGCATCCAAGCGTCGGATGTACGACGTGTTCGGACACGTTCCAAGGCCAGAGCGCATGGACGGCTGTCCGCACTGCGTCGAGCCGGACGAGGAACGGTGCCTTCTGGCCGGCCCGGTGGAATCGGTGCGGGCCGAGGCGCTGGCTCGTTACGCCGCCAAAGCCCTCACCACCTGGGGCGGCGTCGCCGAGCTGCGCTACTTCCTGCCGCGCCTGCTCGAATGCGCGGCAACGGACGCCTTCGGCTATCCCGATCCCGAAATCGTCCTCGGCAAACTCGCCGCTGCCGACTGGCTGGCCTGGCCGGTTGACGAGCGTGATGCCGTGACGGAGTTTCTGCGTGATTGGTGGCAGGAGACGCTGCTCCACTATCCGGCTCATCCCCCGCCCGACACCGTGCTGTGCGCCTTGGCCTCCACCGGCATGGATCTGACGCCCTGTCTCACCGCCTGGGGCAGGCTCGACACCGACGCCACGATCACCCACCTGTACGACTTCGTCCTGACCGGCATGTCGGACCGGCGTCTGACCAACGCCTTCTGGAACCGTGGCGATCCCGCCTACCGGCAGGTCCTCGCCTGGCTCACCGGCGGGCCGGCCGCCGCCGCCGTCGAGGCGGCTTTCGCCAGGCAGACGAGCGAGCCCATGCTCGAACTGCTCGCCGCCGTCCAACCGGCTCTGCTGCCGCCGGACCGAAGGTGACGGGATCCCGGCTGATCACTGCGATCGGGCGGGATCTCGTCGTTTTGAGAGTTTTCGAATCGGGTTCGTTCATGAGCTGGGCCGGAACACAGCTATGTCACTTTTGCGGAAAATATCTTGATGAAGTAGCGTGACCCTCGTGACTGCCGGGTCGGCCTTGGGCCACGCACCAGAGAGCAGCCCGGCTGACGTTTGATCGCCGGGCGGGCACGCGGTCCGCCGTCTTCTTCTCCATTCAGTACGGCACAACAGTGACCACCAATGGAGAAGAATGCATTTCGACAAGCAGATCATCGACGAGTTCCGCGCCAACAACGGCCACGTCGGTGGCCGTTTCGAGGGAGCGAGACCGCTCCTGCTCACGACTACGGGCGCCCGCTCGGGCGAGCCGCGCACGACCCCGCTCGCCTACCTGCCCGACGGCGCCGAGGGCATGCTGGTCGTCGCCTTCGCCGGGGGAGCACCGGACACCCGGGCCTGGTATGACGACCTGAGGGCCGACCCCCGCGCCACCGTGGAGACCGGCGTCCTCATCTTCGACGTCGCGGCGGAGGTCCTGGATGGCGCCGAGCGTGACGCGGCGTTCGCCCGCGCGGTGGAAGACGACCCCGGCTGGGCCGACCGTCAGGCCGAGACGATGCGCACCATCCCGGTCGTCGCACTTCGCGTGACCGGTCCGCCCCGGGACAGCGCGCCGTCGGGCGGTGCGTACCTCAAGCTGGTGCACGACGGCTTCCGCCGCGAACTCGCGCTGATCCGCAAGGAGCTGTCCGATTCAGGACGGCCAGGCCTGGGCGTGCAGCTGAGGATCAACTGCCTGACCGTCTGCCAGGGGCTGCACCATCACCACACGGGCGAGGACACCATGATGTTCCCCGGCCTGGCCGAACGGCATCCCTCACTCGCTCCGGCCTTGGAACGGCTGGCCAAGGAACACGAGCGCATCACCGTACTCCTGGAAGAGCTGAAACAGGCCCTTTCCGGTGAGGATCCGCTGAAGGTACGGGCCGAGGTCGAGCGGCTCGTCGACGAGCTCGAAGCGCATCTGACGTATGAGGAGGAGCAACTGATTCCGATTCTCGACCTCGCCTGACGTCCGAGGAATCGGGAACGATCCCAAACCGGCCGGGAATCGATCCTCTTCGCCCCTCCGAACACACAGCTCAGCCGTACTCGAGGACACCCCACCAGGTCAGAGGCCGTTTCCGGGTGATCGGGAACAGCCTCTCGCGTTGCCGGACGACCAGCCTCGCCACTGAGGGTCGCGTCCTGAGCTCGCCGTCACGGCGGCGCCGCGGATGCCCGTACGAGCGGGCAGGGCCGGTGTGGCGGGTGCCCGTACGAGGAGGAAGGGCCGGTGCGGCGGGACCGTGATCAGTGGCCGGAGAACGGTGTGAAAGCAAAACGCCCCATCGGTTGAGTAAGGGGTGTGACTGCCAATATGACGGCTCCGGATCTCACCGATCCAGCAGAGGGGATCAGCGATGCGGCTCTGCTGGAGCTGTCGCGCCGAAGACCCGAGCGGTTCGGGGACATCTATGACCGGTATGTGAGCGAGATCCATGCGTACCTGGGACGGCGGCTCGGCCGGGAGGCCGCCGACGATCTCACCGCGGAGGTTTTCCTCGCCGCGTTCAGGAAGCGCGAGACATTCGATCCCGAGCGCGGCGAGGTCCGTCCCTGGCTGTACGGCTTCGCCACCAACCTGATCTCGCTGTACCGGCGTACCGAGACCAGGCGGCTGGCCGCTCTGCGGCGCAGCGCCACCACGCACGACGGCGCGGAGCACGGCCACGAGGAAGGCGTGGTCACCCGCATCGACGCCGCGAGCGCACAGGGGCGGCTCGCGGCCGAACTGCACGCCCTGCCCGACGGCGACAGGGACGTGCTGATGCTGAGCGCGCTGGGCGAGCTGAGTCATGCGGAGGTGGCCAAGGCGCTGGACATCCCGTACGGCACCGTCGGATCCCGCCTGTCGCGGGTGCGCAAGAAGCTTCGTGCTGCCCTGGGCGGCGTCAACCCCTTGCTTGGAGGCTCTGATGGATGACTATCGGGCGGTGCGCGAGCTGCTGCCCGCGCCACCGCTGTCGTCCGAGGTCGAGCGGGCCGGGCGCGAGCGGCTGAACGCCGCGTTCGCCCGGGAACGGGTACGGCGGGGTCGCAGGACCGCCAGGTGGAGCGCGCTGGGGCTCGGCCTTGCGGGGGCCGCCGTCGCGGCGACCATCGTGATCGCGCCGACGACGCCCCCGACGGCGCCGGCGACCTCCGGCATCGTCGCCCAGGCGGACGGCAAGCGGTTCCTGCTGATCGCGGCGGCCTCGGTGGCTTCCATGCCCGACGAGGGCGCGTGGTGGGGCAGCACGGAGGTTCGCGGCTCGCAGTTCCACGAGCCCGGCGGCCGATACGTCCTGCGCGAGAGCGAGTCGATCGAGACCTGGATCCCCGCGAATCCCGAAGGACTCACCTGGTACCGCCAGACCCCTCAGGGAACCGGGCCCGCGACGCCCCAGGACGAGGCGGCCTGGCGCGCCGACGGCTCGCCGACGTCATGGACGTATGACAAGCCATCGGAAAAGGGACACGTCGGTGTCGTACAGGCGGAGCCTGACGAGCAGCGGACCTGGTCGACCGAGGACTGGGACTTCCGCATCCTCACGGCGGGCAAGCCGCTGACCAAGACGAGCGAGGTACCCGACACCCCCGAGGGGCTCAAGGCGCTCATCGACGCCGACGACGGCACGACCATCGACACCGCGGCGCGGCTGCTGTTCTTCGCGCCGGTGACGAGCGAGACCAGGGCCGCCGCGTACCGGTTGCTCGCCTCGATGCCCGAGGTCGCCGCCGTCGGGCAGGTGACCGACGCGCTGGGCCGTGCCGGGCAGGCGATCGAGTACAAGTCCGGGGAGTTCACCCCGCCGAACTACACGGGGGCGACCAGGACCCGGCTGGTGATCGACCCCGCCTCCGGCAGACCGCTTTCCATCGAGACCCGTTCCGTCGCGGACGGCCTGCTCCTGACGTACACCGCGATCCAGGACAGCCGCTGGGCGGACGACAACCCGCTGAAGGAGAAGAAATGAGATTCACCCTTGCCATCGCCGCTGGGCTGATCTTCGCTGGTACGACCGTCGTTCCCGCGTCCGCCGACGCGCCGGAGGGGGCGTACTGGAGGGTCGAGACGACCTTCACCACGACCCATCCCCACGCGGTCGGCAGCGGCTACCACCTGACCGAGCGCGAGGTCAGCACCGAGTGGCTGTCGCCCCAGGGCAAGAGCTGGAGCGGCTTCCGGGAGCTGGGCGCCAAGCCCGCGACCAAGAAGGACGAGGCGGCCTGGCGCGCCGACGGTTCGCCGACCGAGTGGGACTACCGCACGGAGGGCATGAAGATCCACCTGTCCACCAAACCGGGCAAGGGCTCCATCGCGGCGGACAAGGGAACGCCTGACGGGTTCCGCCTGGGCGAGAGATACATGACCTACCAGCAGCTCCAGTCGCTGCCCACGGACGCCGAAGCGCTCAGGAAGTATCTCGTCGCGGACGTCAACGCCTGGATCGACAAGGCCGTGGAGGATGCCAAGACCACCAGCCCGAATTCCAAGAAGGACGACTGGCTGTCCAACCTCGACCGTTACGTGGCCGAGCAGGCGAGCGAGCTGCTGTATGTGAACCCGGTGCCTGACAAGGTCAGGGCCGCCGCCTACCAGGTGCTGAAGACGACCAAGGGCGTCAGCGACCTCGGTCAGGCCAAGGATCCGCTGGGCCGCTCCGGCCGGAAGCTGGCCATGCCCGTCCCCTCCGGAGGAGGCTCGGTGCTCAAGCAGCAGTTCCTGGTGGACACCAAGGCCATGACGATGCTGGCCGAATACACCGACCTGAAGGCCGGTGGAAAGGCGGTGCTCGGCAAGTCCGGCGTGACGACGTTCAGGGCCGGTTGGACGAACGACAAGCCCGCCGTTCCGAGCGCGAGCTGACCTTTCGCCGCGGGCCTGACACCGGCGTCACGGTGCCCGCCGCCGAGGCCGCCACCGGCATCGCGGCCCCATCGTTGAGTCTGGCTAAATGTCCCTTCGCCGATCGCACGTTGATCCGGGTCGTTGCCACGCGGGATCGTTTACTTCCAGAAATGTAACGGGAGGCATCGCACGCCGACGATGTGGATCGCCGGCAGCGGTGAGTCACCGGAACAGGACCGGCCGGCGGCCCCGCTCATACAAAACCGTACGGGTGGGAGGCCGCGGCCCGACAGCCCACGATGAACGGAGACATACATGTCGTTCCAGGCGTACTTGGACAACATCGAGGACAAGACCGGCCTCACCCCGCGTGAGTTCATCGCGCTGGCGAAGGAACGCGGGTTCGACGACCCGTCCACGAAAGCGGGTGCGATCGTTGACTGGCTGAAGCAGGACCACGGCCTCGGGCGCGGGCACGCGATGGCGCTGGTGCATGTGATCAAGAACGGGCCGAAGATCGATGCCAAGCACGTCGGTGGCTCCGGTTCCCACCGCGACGAGTCCGACACGCTCTGGCTGGACGGAAAGAACAACCGGCCCTGACGCGGACGCCGGCCGCCGTGACCGGAGACGGTCGACCGTACGGATGCGGACGTCGCGCGGGACCCGCGTCGTCCGAGATCCCAGGTCAGGATGTTCCTCTCTGCGGCCAGGCGGCCCGCTGCAGGCGGGCGGTCAGTGTGCGAAGGTGCTCCACCAGTTCGGGCGGCTCGCGGACGTCGAACTCGAAGCCGAACGCGGCCACCCACACCGCGAGATGGTCGAGGCTGTCCGAACCGATGCGCAGGGTGCAGGTGTGGTCGTCGACGGGTTCCACCACGCCGAGCGTGGGCGGCACCTCCTCGGCCACCTCCGCGGCCGAGCCGTACATGGTGAGCACCGCCCGGTAGCGGTGGCCGCTCGCGGTCGTCCCCATGGCGAAGTGGTCGACCAGGTCCTCGGCGGGCAGTGGCCTCGGGCCGAACCGGGGGCCGCTGGGGACGCGCAACGACAACCTGTCGGCCCGGAACCTCCGCCAGTCCGACGCGCCGGGGTCCCAGGCGAAGAGGTACCAGCGCCGTCCGTTCTGGACCAGCTGGTACGGCTCCACGTCCCGTACGCTCGCGGAGCCGTCATACGAGACGTAGTCGAAGCGCAGTCGTTCGTGGTCGCGCACCGCCGAGGCGATCGCGATCAGCGTCGACGGATCGACCGTCGAACCGGGCATCGGCATGATCACCATGGCCGAGCCGAGCGTTTCGACCTGGTAGCGCAGCCGTGAGGGCAGCACCTGCTCCAGCTTGGCCAGAGCCCGCACCGAGGTCTCGGCGATGTCCGTGATCGCGCCGCCTGCCGCCGTGCGCAACCCGACCGCCACCGCGACCGCCTCCTCGTCGTCGAGCAGCAAGGGGGGCAGTGAGGCGCCGGCGCCCAGCTGGTAGCCGCCGCCGACGCCGCCGATCGCGTTGATCGGATACCCCAGGGCCCGCAGTTTGTCGACATCGCGGCGGACGGTCCGGGGACTCACGTCGAGACGTTCGGCCAGTTCCGGCCCCGACCAGTCGCGGTGGATCTGGAGCAGTGCGAGCAGCCGGAGCAGCCGGGCCGAGGTTTCCAACACACGATGATGCTGGCACCGATCGCGGTCAGTTTCCGACCGCGATCGCCGCCGGCCTCAGGTGAGATCTCCGGATGTCGCCGGCCTCACGTGAGGTTCTCGAAGAACCGCCGCACGTCCATGGCGAACGCCTCGGGCTCTTCCATGGCGAAGAAATGCCCGCCGTCGTCCTTCTGCGACCAGTGCACGATGGTGTGGTCGCGTTCCGCGTAGGGCCGGATGCCGTACTCGTGTGACCCGGCGAGCAGCACGCCCGTGGGCACGGTGCCGCGTGGCTTGGGCACCCACGCCATCGGGTCGTTCATCTGCTCGTAGTAGATCTGGGCCGAGGAGCCCGCGGTGCCCGTCAGCCAGTAGATGCTGACGTTGGTCAGGAACCGGTCCCGGTCGACGGGGGCGCCGGCCCACCGGTGGAAGATCTCGGCGATCCAGGCCAACTGCCCGGCAGGGGAGTCGGTCAGGCCGAACGCGAGCGTCTGCGGCGATCGCGACTGGACGGCGACGTAGCCGGCGGTGGCCTCCTCCAGCTCCGCCGAGCGCTGACGCTCCGTCTCGGACAGCCGCGCGTCCTCTTCCTCGTCCCCCGCCGGGAAGGACAGGATGCCGTTGAGGTGGATGCCGACGACGCGCTCGGGAGCGAGGTGGCCCATCTCCGGGGCGACGAACGCTCCGGTGTCGCCGCCCTGAACCCCGTATCTCTCGTAGCCGAGCACCGCCATGAGCTCGACGAACGCCCCGGCCATGCGGGTGGCCGTCCAGCCGGGTTCGGCCAGCGGGGTCGAGAACGCGAACCCGGGGAGCGACGGGATCACCAGGTGGAACTCCTTGGTCAACGGCTCGATCACGTCGAGGAACTCGACGAACGAGCCGGGCCAGCCGTGCAGGAGCAGCAGTGGCAGCGCGCCGGGATCGTCCGAGCGGATGTGGGCGAAGTGGATGGTCTGCCCGTCGATGACGGTGGTGAACTGCGGCAGCTCGTTCAGCCGGCGCTCCTGCGCCCGCCAGTCGAAGCCCGTGAGCCAGTGCTCGACCAGTTCCCTGGCGTGGGCCACCGGAGTGCCCCGGCTCCAGTCGTCGCCGGGCAGTTCCCCGGGCCAGCGCGTCTGGACCAGACGGTCCCGCAGGGCGTCGAGTTCGGCCTCCGGGATGTCGATGTGGAAGGGGACGACGGATGCGTTCTGTGTCATGGCCGCGACCGTAGGGTCGATCGCGGTCAGGTAGCGTCCGCCGGCGTGGGTGTCGCCGGGCGCCATGCCCCGAAAAGCCCCGGTTGTCGAAAGCCGAAAACGCCCCCTAAGATCCGCTACCAATGTCCGGAGCACCATCGAACCGCCGATCCAAGGACCGCACGTGACGATGCTCAGCAGGCGAAGGCTTCTCCAGGCGGGTACCGCGATGGTCCCCGCGGTCGTGCTGGGCGCGCCGCCCGCGCGGGCGAGCGGAGCCCCGGCGGTGGAGGTGTCCGGGGTCGTGCCCGCCGCGCTCGCCGGGTTCGACCGGGTCCTGAAGACCTACATCACCGAGCGCGACATCTCCTGCGCCCAGCTCGCCATCGCCAAGAACGGCAAGCTCGTCCTGGCGCGTGGTTACCGGTACTCCAGTGACGGCCGGACCGTCCCCGCGGTGTCGCCCACCTCGCTTTTCCGGGTCGCGAGCCTGAGCAAGCACATCACCGCCACCGCCGTCATGCGCCTGGTCCAGGACGGCAAGCTCACCCTGGGCGCCTCGGTGGCGAGCCTGCTCGGCCTGTCCACCGCCGCGGATCCCCGGCTGGCCGATGTCACGGTGTTGCGGCTGCTGCAGCACACCGGAGGCTGGGACCTCGCCCTCTCGCAGGACTACCTGTATCTGGACCACGTGATCGCGGGCAAGCTCGGCGTACCGCTGCCGATCACCCAGGACCACATCATCAAGTACGCGAGCGGCCGGCCGCTCGACTTCGCCCCCGGCAGCCGGTACGCCTACAGCAACTACGGCTACATGCTGCTCGGCCGGATCGTCGAGAAGGTCTCCGGCCAGAGCTACGAGTCCTATGTGAAGCAGAAGCTGCTGGCGCCCGTCGGCATCACCCGGCTGCGGCTCGGCCGTACGCTCCGCGCGGAGGCCGCGCCCGGCGAGGTGTTCTACGAGTCGCGCTTCACCGGTAAGACCGTCACGAACCCCACGAACGCCGTGGTGCCCACCCCGTACGGCGGCTTCAGCATGACCAACCGCGCCCCCGGCGGTGGCTGGCTGGCCTCCGCGGCGGACCTGGTCAGGTTCGCGAGGATCTTCGACGCGGCCGGTCCGGTGCTCAACGCGACCTCCATCGGCAGGATGTTCGCCAAGCCGGAGATCGGCGTCACCGCGAGCGGTTCGTGGTACGGCGCGGGCTGGTGGGTGCGCCAGGTGACCGGGCACCTCAACACCTGGCACGACGGCTCACTGCCCGGCACCTACACCTATCTGGCCCGGCTGCAGAACGGCTTCACCTACGCCGCGCTGTTCAACCGCCGGGAGGAGAGCGGCAGCCTCGACTTCGACGTGCTGAGCCCGCGGATCAACGCCGAGATCGGCAAGGTCACCGCCTGGCCCACCACCGACCTCGGTCCCCGTTACTTCTGAGCGCCTCCCCCTCCTGGCCCGGACGGCGCGCCGGGCGAGCCGTCGGCAGGAGGTCACATGGAGGCGGGGCGGTTCAGGTGTCAGGGGCGAGGCCGGTGGGGAGGCGGGGGTTCAGGCCCGCTCGTCGGTGCCGGGCACCTTGGCGGTGCTGATGGCGATCCGGTTCCAGGTGTTGATGGTGAAGATCAGGGCCAGCAGACGGGCCAGTTCCTGCTCGTCGAAGTGCCGGGCCGCCCGCCGGTAGACCTCGTCCGGCACGCCGTCCCGGGAGATGAGGGTCACGGCCTCGGTCAAAGCCAGTGCCGCCTGCTCCTTGTCGGTGAAGAAACGCGAGGCGTCCCGCCAGACGGCGACCATGTGCAGCCGCTCCTCGCTCTCGCCCGCCTTGCGGGCGTCGGTGGTGTGCATGTGCAGGCAGTAGGCGCACTTGTTGAGCTGCGAGGAGCGGATCTGCACCAGCTCCACCAGGGCCGGGTCCAGGCCCTCACGGGCGGCGGCGTCGAAGCCGATCAAAGCCTTGAAGACCTTCGGAGCGGCCTTGGCGAAGTTGACCCGAGATGCGTTGTCGGGTCGCCCAGCGTTCCCGGACGCAGAGCCCGTACGCGTGCCGGTGAAGGCTCCGGAGGGCCCGTCCGATCCCGAGCACAACCTGCGCCAGGGCCAGCCGGACGCCGCGTCCTTTCCCCGCGCCGCCTGGCTCGCCTCCGCCCGCCGCGCGCTGAACACCGCTCCGAACGAGGCGTTCGGGCCCGGCGATCCACGGGGCCGGCCCGAACTGCGCCGCGCCCTGGCCGACTATCTGGCGCGGGTGCGCGGGGTGCGCACCGACCCCGGCCACATCGTCGTCTGCTCGGGCTTCGCTCACGCCCTGCGGCTGCTGTTCGGCGGCAGGGTGTTGCGCGGCCCGTTGGCCGTGGAGTCCTACGGCCTGGCCTTCCACCGGTCCATCCTCGCCGCGGCCTCGGTCCGCACGCACCCGTTGACCGTCGACGAACACGGTGCCCGCACGGCGGAACTGCCCGCGGCCAGGGGCGTCCGTACCGTGCTGCTCACCCCCGCGCACCAGTTCCCGAGCGGCGGGCCGCTGCGCCCGGAACGGCGCGCGTCCGTCATCGACTGGGCCCGCACCGGCAACGGCCTGATCCTTGAGGACGACTACGACGGGGAGTTCCGTTACGACCGCCAGCCGGTGGGCGCGGTGCAGGGACTGGACCCCGACCGCGTCCTCTACATCGGCTCGGTCAGCAAGAGCCTGTCACCCGCCGTGCGCCTGGGCTGGATGGTCCTGCCCGGCCACCTCGTGGACGAGGTCCTGAGAGCCAAGGGCGAACGGGAGGCCTGGGCAGGCGTGCTGGACCAGCTCACCCTCGCCGACCTCATCGACACCGGCTCCTACGACCGCCACATCCGCCGGATGCGGCAACGTTACCGCCGGCGCCGCGACCAGCTCGTCACCACGCTCGCCGAACGCGCCCCGCACATCGCTCTCACCGGCATCGCGGCCGGTCTGCACGCGGTCCTGCGCCTTCCCGGCGGCGACGGGGCCGACGATCGTGTGGCGGGGCGATCAGGAGATCGCCCCGCCACATGACCTGCCGTCCGTTGGTTCGGTGAGGGGGGTCAGCCCACGCGACAGGAGACGGAGGGCCAGGTCAGGTTGCCGCCGTGCTGGATCGTGAGGCCGAAGGTGTTCCCGTTGCCGTTGGGCCTCATCGTCATGACGTTGCCACTGCTGTCCCAGCTCGGGGTGCCGTTCCAGGTGGCGATGATCCTCTGCGGGCTGCGCACGGTCAGCGTGACGATCCACGAGTTGCTGCCCGAGACCGCGACCGACAGGTTGAACCGGTCACTCCACTGCTGCCCCTGGGAGATCGTGGCCGTGCAGCTGCCGCCGCCGGGCGGGTTCGTCGGAGGGTTCGTGGGAGGGTTGGTGGGAGGGTTGCCGCCGTCGGTCGGTGCGACGGCCCTGCCGGTCGACGGCGAGATCATGCCGGCGCACAGGTTGCGGCTCCTCAGGTTCGCGGCGATCTGCGGAATCGCGGCGAGCGTCGTCGCGTACTGGTCGTGCATGAGGATGGTCTGACCGTTCTGCAGGGTGCCGGCGGCCTGCACGATCTGGGCGGTGCTCGCGCCGTTCCAGTCCTGGGAGTCGACGTCCCAGATGATCTCGGTGAGGCCGAGCTGCTGTGCGATCGACTTGAGCGTGGCGTTGGTCTCGCCGTACGGCGGGCGGAACAACCTCGGGGCGGTTCCCGTGATCTGCTGGAGCGCCTGCTGGGTCTGCTGGAGTTCCGACTGCATCTGTGCGCTGCTCAGCTGGGTCAGGTGGGGGTGGGACCAGCTGTGGTTGCCGATCCACATGCCGGCGCTCTGCTGGGCTCTGACCAGTGCCGCGTTGTTCTGGGCGTTCTGGCCGGTGTTGAACATGGTGGCCCGCAGCCCGTTCGAGGTGAGCGCGTTCAGCAGGGCGGTGGTGTTGCTGGGGTTGGGTCCGTCGTCGTAGGTCAGGCCGACGTATCCGGCGCCGCAGTTGCCGCCGCCGGGAGGATTCGTGGGCGGATTCGTGGGGGGAGTCGTGGTGCCGCTGTTGAGGGCGGTGAGCACCGCGTCGTAGGCCGGCTTCTTGGCATAGCTGCTGTTGAACAGCAGCGGGGTGCCGCCGCTGCGCCAGGAGTAGTGGTCGGGGATGCCCCACACGGTGATGCCCGTGCAGCGGGAGACCGCCAGGCAGGCGTTGACGACCGAGCGGTAGCTGTTGGCCTGGGCGGTGCCGGAGCCCTCGATGTCGAGCTCGGTGATCTGCACGTCGACGCCGAGGGCGGCGAACTGGGCGAGGTTCTGCTGGTAGTTGCCCGGCACCGGGGACTGGCCGTTGAAGTGCGACTGGAAGCCGACGCAGTCGATCGGCACGCCGCGGGCCTTGAAGTCCTGGACCATGGCGTAGACCGCCCGGGTTTTGGCGGCGTTGGCGTCGTCGGTGTTGTAGTCGTTGTAGCAGAGTTTCGCGCCCGGGTCGGCGGCCCTCGCGGCGCGGAACGCGGCCTCGATCCAGTCGTTGCCGGTGCGCTGCAGGTTGGAGTCGCGCCGGGCGCCGCTGCTGCCGTCGGCGAACGCCTCGTTGACCACGTCCCAGGAGTGGATCTTGCCTCTGTAGTAGGTGGCGACCTGCGTGACGTGGTTGAGCATGGCGCTGCGCAGGGTGGAGCCGGACAGGCTCTGCGCCCAGCCGGGCTGCTGGGAGTGCCAGGCGAGCGCGTGGCCGCGGACCTTCATGCCCTGGCTGATCGCGTGGTTGACGATCCGGTCGGCGTTGGCGTAGTTGAACGTGCCGCGAGACGGTTCGGTGGCGTCCCACTTCATCTCGTTCTCGGGCGTGACGGAGTTGAACTCGCGGTTCAGCACGGTGGCGTACTGCGATTCGCCGAGGTGGTTGGCGGCGACGGCGGCCCCGAAGTAGCGGCCCTTCTCGGCGGCCGATGCGCCCAGGGTGCTGGCGGCGCTGGCCGGAGCGGACAGAGCTACGGCGAAGGCCGCGCTGAGGACGCCGACGGTACCGACGACGAGCGCGGTTCGGAGGACCGAGCGGCCTTTCCGGCGTCCGCCGGGCGTGGCGGCATTGTCGATCATGTCTGTTCCTCCAGTGGAACATCGATCGCGAATGGGGGATGTGTACGGTGCCGCGGCTCGCCGTACATAGGTCGCAGAGTCGCCTTGAACCGGCGGTCTGTCGCTGGGCCACCCGGGTGCAGGTATGGAGAGCTCTATTCGGGACTCATTCTGTGAAGGCTCACGAAATGTGTCAATAGATTTCCGTAATGTTTCGAAGAAATGAATATTTCATTGGTCGGATCTATTGCTACACCTGGAAAGACCTCACCGAAAACTTTCGGAATTTGACGAGGCTGCTTCATGGCGAATGCGACTAATGCCCAGGTGGGCAGGGAGATCGGGCCGATGAATGGAGGGCGCCGGAACGGCGGGGCCCGTGGCCGCGGTCAGTCGCCGGGCGGCCGGGCGGAAAGCGCGAGGCCGCCGCCGGGCGAGGAGGGGCCGGACGGGGCCCGCCCGAAGAGCGGGCCCCGTCCGGGTGGTGGCTCAGAGCTCGCCGCTCTCGATCGCCTGCTTGAGGGCCGCCTGCGTCACCTCATGGGAGGAGACGCCGTTCGCGACGACAAAATCGATCAGTGAGGTGTCCGCGTCGAAGGTGAGGTGTTCGGTGACCTCGGTCTTCCCGCCGGACCGCTTCTCGAAGACGATTTTCTGGTGCGTGACGACGTTGGGCAGCGACCAGGTGTCCGTCTCGTAGAAGAACTTGTCGCGGTTGATGCGCTGCTGCGCGTGCGTCTTGTTGACGACGGTCGCGCCTTCGTACGGGATCTCCTCGATCGCGGTGAAGTTGACGGAGCGGGTGCGGCCCTTGGACCAGTCCTTGTGGGTGACGACCCGCTTCAGGAACGAGTGCATGCCGACGTGGTTGTTGATGTTCGAATATTTCGCGAACACGGCCTCGATGGGGGCGTTGATGGTGATCGAGATGCTGCTCTCGGCCCGGCTCTGCCCCGACCCCGGGTGGGGCGGGGGCGTGGAGTCGTAGAACCTGTAGGTGTCCCACGCGGTCTGCCATTCGAGGGCGAGCTGGGCGTCGCTCTCGGGGGTGTCGGCCTGGGCGGGGCTGGAGAGGGCGGAGAGAACGAACGTCGCGGCGAACAGCTGAATCGCGTGACGTCGAAGAATTTTCTTCACGTATACCTCGAGAAGAGACAGTAGATGCAAATGATCTTCTATCGCATATCGCTGTGATGGAGAACTCTTCGCGCCAAAAAGACGATAAATACATTTTCATTCTCTATGTCGTATTTATGCAATTGTGTCGCTTATTTTGACGTGGGGATCGCGCTGGAGTCATTCGTGGAGGGGAGGGGCGCCCGGAGGGGCCGGTCTCAGGGTTCGGTAGCGGGCGGGAGGCTGGCCGGTGACGCGTTTGAAAGCGTTGCTGAAGGCGCTTTCTGAGGCGTACCCCCACTCGGCGGCCACCGACGCGACCGTGCGCTCACCGGCACGCAACGCCTTGGCCGCCGATCGGATGCGCCAGTGCAGCAGGTAGTCCAGCGGCGGCAGCCCGACGAGGGTCCTGAAACGCAGGGCGAAGCCGGAGCGGGACATGCCCACCTCGGCGGCGAGGTCGGCGACGGTCCAGCGACGGACGGCCTGCTGGTGCATCAGCGTGAGCGCGGCGCCGATCTGCGGGTCGTTCAGCGCCCCCAGCCAGCCCGGGACGTCCTCCTCGCCGGCGAGATGGGCGCGAAGGGCCTGGATGAACAGGATCTGGGTCAGGTGCTCGATCATCACCGCCGACCCGAGAGGTTCGGCCGCGGTCTCGTCGGTCAACATGCGCAGCACCGGGCGGAGGAACTCGGCCCGGGGACTGTCGGCGGGGATGCGCGCGGCCGGGGGCAGGCAGTCGAGCAGCAGCTCCGCGGCCATGTCGTCGAGGGTGATGCTTCCGCCGACGATGACGACCTGTTCCGTGTCCGGGGTGGCGGTGCCGTACCGGACGTTCCTGAAGTCGGGGGCCCGGAGGTAGACGTCGTGGCCGTCCTCCGGTTCGAGGTCCGGGTCGCCGGCGACCTCGTACGGCCGGCCGCCCGTGAGCAGGTAGCAGTCACCCGCCGACAGCCGCAGCGAGGGCTCGCCGTCGACGGTGAGCCAGCAGACGCCGGACACGATCGCGCCGATCTTGATGTGCCGGTAGCTCCGGAAGCGCAGAGCCCAGCGGCCACCGGCTTCGAAGCGTGAGGAGGCGGCCTGGCCGATGTTCAGCAAGGTCAGGACATCGGACACGGGATCCACGGCACCTCCGGACGATCGCGCATACATGGTGGACGCTTTCTTATGGATTGTCCCGATTGGCGCTTATAGCGTTCCAACGCCCCCCCTTATTCGGAAGGTGTTGAAGATGAAATACGAGCAGCTCGGGGCCACCGGCGTCTTCGTCTCCCGGATCTCGCTGGGGGCGATGAGCTTCGGCGGGCGCGACTCCCAGCTCTGGGATGCGGTCGGCGCGCTGGACGTCAAGGAGACGGACCGCATGGTGGGCACCGCGCTCGATCACGGGGTGAACCTCATCGACACCGCGAACGTGTACGCCGAGGGCGAGTCGGAGGAACTCCTCGGCGAGGTGCTCGGGGCGCGCCGCCGCGACGTGATACTGGCGACCAAGATGACCGCGCGTACAGCGCCGGGGCCCAACGACGTCGGGCAGTCACGGCTGCACATCATGCGGTCGCTGGAGGACAGCCTGCGGAGGCTCCGCACCGACCACATCGACCTCTACCAGATCCACAACCTGGATCCGCTGACCCCCTTCGAGGAGTCCCTGGCCGCCCTCGACGACGCCGTACACCAGGGCAAGATCCGCTACATCGGCGCCTCGAACCTGGCGGCCTGGGAGATGATGAAGGCCCTGGGCGTCTCCGAGCGGCGGGGATGGGCGCGGTTCAGCTCCCTGCAGTCCTACTACTCGCTCGCGGGGCGCGACATCGAACGGGAAATCCTCCCCGTGGTCCGCGACCAGAGGCTCGGACTGCTGGTCTGGAGTCCGCTGGCCGCCGGTCTGCTGTCCGGCAAGTTCGACCGCACCGGCACGAGCGACGACGGCGCCCGCCGTGCCCGGTTCGCGTTCCCGCCGGTGAACCTGGAGCGCGCCTACGACATCATCGACGTCCTGCGCCAGGTCGCTGCTCGCCACGAGGTCGGCGTGTCTCGCGTCGCGCTCGCCTGGGTGCTCGCGCAACCCGGCGTGACCAGCGCCATCGTCGGTGCCAAGCGTCCGGAGCAGCTTGTCGAGAACCTCGCCGCCGTCGAGCTGGAACTCACCGCCCAGGACCTCGCCGAGCTGGACGCGGTCAGCGCGCTTCCCGCCGAGTATCCCGGCTGGATCATCGAGGGCTTCCGTACCGACGCCCGCCTCCCCCAGACGGCCTGACGGCCGGAGGCATCCGGTGGCGAACGAGTCCGAGCGCCGCTCGGGCTCGTTTCGGGTGCTCCCGTTCCGGCGGAGGTCTCCGGCGGCGGGTCAGGGCAGGTACGGCGGGGCGATGCCCCAGCCCCAGCGGGGGACGGGGGCCTGCTGGATCGGGTCGGCGTCGGGCTGGGAGTTCTGCACCGCCAGACGGGTGCCCCACTCGATGTAGCCGGCGAAGGCCGCGCGGAACTCCGGGTCCCCGGGGAGGCCGACCTCGTCGGCCGCGTCCATCAGCAGGCTCACCCAGCGGCGGCGCTGGGGCTCGCCGATCGCCCTGCCGAGGTGCTGGGAGAGCATGTGCGGGTAACCGCCGCGCTCGTCGGTGTAGCGGGAAGGCCCGCCGAAGACCTCCGACAGCCACATGGCCACGTAGCGCGGGTGGCCGGGATGCATGTGGCCGAAGAGCGCCTTGAGCAGGTCGTCCGTCACGACGCGCTCGTAGAACCGCTCGGTCAGCCGCTCGAAGGCCTCGGCGCCGCCGGCCCATTCGTAGAGCGTCGGGATCGAGCCGCCCTGGCCGTGGACGGCGGTGGGGCGGTAGTGGCGCATCTCCTCGATGTACGGCACGTACGGCCGGATCTCGGCGAAGAAGGCGGTGAAGTTCTCGCTCTTGCGGAACCCCTCCAGGTGGTCGTGCACGGAGGTCCAGGTGATCCGCAGGATGTGGCAGGAGGGCTCCTCCTCGCATCGGGCGAGCTCGTAGTCCACGCACTGCGGGGCGGCGCGAAGACAGGCGGCGGCTCGGGCGTAGGCTGCCTCGAACTCGTCGCACCGGTCTTCGGGAATGCGGTAGCGGATGTATTCGACGGTCACGTGGATCTCCGGCTTCTGGGGCGGCCCAGCCTTCTGGGCTCGATGACGCTCCAATGTAATCTTGTAATCAATGATGGGTAAAGCACGGTTCTCTGGGAAAATCCACGCCGGCGCGGCCTGATCGGGGAGTGACCTGTGCCGATCCCCGGGTGGTGGACGCCGGGGCGAATGCCGGTCGGCCCGATCAGGACCACGTGCTTACGGCCGTGCCGGCCGGCCGCCCGGCCGGAAGGCGGCGGACCGTCGCACGGTGCCGCTACCGGGGCAGGTGCGGGTACTCCGGCGAGCGGTGTTGAAAGGACAGGATGGCGGGGTTCTGGACGACACCCTCGCGGATCTCGATGGCTCGCCGGATGGTGGCGTCCCCGTCCCACGCCTCGGGGCCGGTGAGCACCGTCCGCAGGTGCGGCAGCAGGGCCTCGCTGATCTCCCAGGTGGCGGAGTTCCACAGGTGCGACGGACTGTGGTCGACGCCGTAGTAGTGGACGTTGTCCCCCACGTCGAACATCGGCTCCGCGAACGACGTGGGCCGGGCCCAGCTGAAGCCCATCCCCTCGTCGCAGGACACGTCGACGATGAGGGTGCCCGAGGCGAAGGCGGCGAGGTCGTCGTCGGTGACGAACATCAGCGGATCGTCGGTGTTCTGCAGCACGCAGTTGACGATGATGTCGTGGTCGGCGATGAAGGCCGCCAGCGGTACCCGGCCGTTGTCGGTGAGCGCGTAACTGCGGTTGGGGTCGTCGGCCTCGTGCTCGAAGCGCACGATGCGCGCCGAGTGGATCGGTGAGGCGACGGCGGTGACGTCACGGAACGTAAGAAGATCGATGTTGTTGACACCGTGGGCGTTGAGGGCCGTCACCGCGCCCCGGCCGGTCGCCCCGAAGCTGATGACGACCGCCCGCAGCCGCCGGCCGTAGTCGCCCGTCGTCCCGATGAGCTGCAGGGCGTGCAGCACCGAGCTGTAGCCCGCCAGTTCGTTGTTCTTGTGAAAGACGTGCAGGTTGAACGTGCCCTCGCTGGTCCAGTGGTTCATCGCCTCGAAGGCGATGAGGGTCAGCCGCCGGTCGATCGCGAGCTGGGTCACCTTCTCGTCCTGGACGCAGTGCGGCCAGCCCCAGAGGGTCTGTCCCTCGCGCAACTCCGCGAGGTCCTCGGCCAGCGGTTTGGGGAGCACGATGACATCGCACTCCGCGAGAAGCCGTTCCCGGGGGAGCAACCCGGCGACGTGCGGCTCCAGTTGCTTGTCGGAGAGACCGAAGCGCTCGCCGTAGCCGCGTTCGAGGTAGACACGACCCCGCAGATCGGGATCGATCCGATCGAGGTGCAGCGGGTGGATCGCCAGCCGGCGCTCGTTCTCCTTGCGGGACCGTGAGATGACTCCGAGACTGAGCTGATCCATACGGCTCCCTTGATTGACCTCCTGTCTAGCACAGGCCCTGTCGCCTGCCGTTCCGGCACATGCCCGCGTACGGAGGGCCCGCGCACGCCGCGGGCGACCGTGCCGAGGGGGTCTAAACCGTAGGCCACGTCCCCTTTGCGGGTGGACCTCCGTCCGCGCGGCTCGCACCCGGACGAGGGGATCCCGGTCTCGGCTCCCGAGGTCGATCGTGTCGCTTTTGTGATGAATATTCATTTTTGTGGCGAATATTCATCGGTGATCGCGCCCGCTGTGGTCCTTCGCCGGAGCCAGGGGAGCCGATGGACGCTCAGGGACGGGAGAACCCCGTACCCGCGACGATCAGGCCCGTTCCTGACGGGGGAAGACCACCTCCCGGAGGATGAGCAGGATGGCCGCGACCAGCGGGATGCCCAACAGCGCGCCCAGCACTCCGAGCAGCGCCCCGCCGAGCAGGGCGCCGACGATCGTGGCGAGGGGAGGAACGTCCACCGAGCTCTTCATCACGCTCGGCGCGATCCAGTAGTTCTCGATCTGCTGGTAGATGGTGAAGAAGATGAGGCAGACGACGCCGACGGTGGGCGAGACGAAAAAACCGACCAGGGAGGCGACTCCCGCCCCGATGAAGGCGCCGACCAGCGGGATGAGGTCGGTCAGGGCCACGAGAAGGGCGAGGGCCAGGGCGTAGGGCACCTCCATGAAGGTCAGGAAGAAGAAGGTCGTCACGCCTGCGATCAGCGAGATGATCAGGTTTCCCGCGACGTAGCCGCCGATGCTGTCGATGATCTGGTCGCCCAGCAGGCTGGCGCGGGTCCGGCGGGATCGGGGGACCAGTCGGTAGGCCAGCTTCTTGAGCGAGTTCAGCGAGCCCAGGAAGTAGAGCGTCAGGACCAGGACCGTCAGCGAGTTGAAGACCGCTCCGATGACGACCGAACCGATGCCGAGCACGCCGCCGAACATCTGGGTGCCGAAGTCGCCGCTCGTCACGTACTGCTGGAGCTTGGTCAGCAGCTGGAAACGCTGGTCGAGGTCGCGGATCGTCGGGTTGTTCTGCAACTCCTGGACGTACTGCGGGAGCTTGTCCACGAACTCGGTGGACTGCGTGGTGAGGGGAGGCACCACGGCCAGGCCGAAGGCGACGAAGACCAGGATGACGCAGAGGAAGACGATGATGATCGCGACCACGCGCGGGAGGTGGCGTTTCTGAAGGGCCTCGACGGCGGGGTTCAGGCCGATGGCGAGGAAGAGCGAGACGATGATGAGGATCAGCACCGAACTCGCGCTCATCACGGCCTGCACCAGCCACCAGGCGGTGAGCACGCCGAGGGCGGCGGTGAAGCCGAACATGAAGGGGTTGCCGCTCATCGAGCGCCCGGGGCGGCCGAAGGGGAGCTCGGGCGTGGGCGTGGAGGCGGACGCCGCCGGGGCGGTCAGCGGGAGCACGGGCCCGGCGGAGGTGAGAAGCGGTTCGGGCCCGGCGGGCCCGGTGTCGAGATCGTCGGCGGGGGGCGCCGGTCGGGGTGGTGAGGAAACCCCGGCGGACGACGAGGCGCCGGTCGGAGCCGGCCCGGATGATGAGGCGGTGGAGGCGCCCGTGCCGGCCGATGACGCACCGGTGGAAGGCGGGGACGCTGCCGGAACTCTGGGACGGTCAGCGGATGTGGGCTCGGACACGCTCGATCACTGCCCCCCATGAAACGGAATAGTCGGCCGCACGTCGGCCGTGAGGATTGCCTCGGCCCGCAATTGTACGGCCGCACGGGAAATCGTCTCGGTCCGTGATCGCGTGGCCACACAGGGGCTCCCTGCGGTCCGTGATCACGCGGTCGCACGGGGGATCGGCTCGGCTCGGCTCGCGGGCGCATGACCGCGCGGGAACCGTTCGGGGCCGGGATCGCGCGGGCGCTCGCCCTGCGGATACCCTCCGGAGGAGACGGCGGGACGTGATCGCGCGGGCGAGCGCCTCGGCCCGCGACCGTACGGCCGCGCCGGGCGCTCCTCGTGCGGCACCGCGGTGCCGGACCCGCCGGAGAACGGGGAAGATCCGGAGAGGATCGGGCCTTCAGGCGATGTTGATGTACTGACGTGGCCGCAGGGCGTGGTTTCGCAGCGCGGCCAGGGCGGCCGACCGGCCCGCGGGGGTGAGTTTGCCCGCCACCCGGAGGCCGAAGGCGTCCAGGCGCCTGCCTAACTCGGCCAGCGAGGCGTCGACCTCCAGGGTCTGCCACTCCGCACAGTCGATCACCGCGGTGACGCGGTCGCGGTCGAGGGGGGAGTCGTCGGCGAGGAGCATCAGCGCCACCTCCCTGGCCGACGCCCTGAACCCGTTCTCCCCCGATGCCGGGGCCAGCAGCGCGGCGGCCGCGGCCTCCCAGAGCAGGTCGGGGTCGTCGAGCAGGCGTTTGCCCGCGGGGGTGGTCACCAGCCGTCTCCCGACCTGGGAGAGCGCGTTCAGCTGTCCCTGGGCCACCTCGCGGGCCGCCGCCAGCTCCGTGCCGCTCCAGGTGCTCTCGGCGAGCACGGAGCGGGCGAGGTTGTGCCGCTGGGTCAGCGTGATCCCTCCGGGGCGGCAGCCCATGGCCAGCAGCCAGCGCAGCGCCTCCAGGTGGTCCTCGGCCGGAGCCGGGATGGGGGCGTGCAGGCGCACCTCGAAGGGCTGGGCGAGCTCGCGCCAGGCGGTGCCCCGGCCGAGGACCCAGCGGTTCAGCCGTTCGCCCTGGACCCGGTGGAGCCAGTTGTCACCGCCCAGCTCGGTGCGGGGCGTGGTCAGCCAGTGGCGGGTGAGGGTCTCCCGCTCGGGCGAGTTCGGGGTGAGCTCCCCGGAGACGATGGCCAGCTCCAGAGCGGCCGAGCAGGCGCCGTGGGCGCCCAGCTCCTCGGGGCCCATGATCGAGCTCCACCGCAGCTCCGGCACGTCGGGAGGGAACACCCCCGTGGCGTCGAGGGCGCTCTGGTAGGCGGACATCCCGGCGCTCTCGCCGAGGCGGCCGTAGGTACGGAGGATCTGCGCGGTGGTGGGCGAGGAACAGAGGGCGGCGTAGCGCTCAAGCCCTCCCAGCCGCAGTAGCCGGCCGAGCGCGTGGGCGATCGCGGTGCGGTCACCGCTGATCTTGGTGGGCAGGGTGTACCAGAGGAACTCGCACATGTTGAGCTCGGTGATCGTCTCCAGTGGCTCGCCACCGGTCAGCCAGTCGATCGCGCTTCGGGCGTGCTCAGCGTAGTCGGGCTCGGAACGCTCCAGCTCGGAGAGGAGCGCGGCCACGTCCGGTGCAGGCATATTGCGAAGTCTGCCGTATGCGGGCCTGCCCTGACGATGAACGTGACGTAATGGATCGTGCACGCTGCCTACCCTAAGGAATTTGCTCTAAGTGGCTCATAGGCGGACGGTTAGATCCAACCCTTGAAAAACATGCGCGCGCTCCACTCCGCATAGGGGAGGACCTCCGCGGTGAGCACCGGGTAGAGCCACCAGAAGTTGAGAAGCGCGAGCAGGGTGAAGACTCCCACGGCCGAGGCGCCGACCATCCGCCGGACCGGTGCGGCGTTCGAGGGGCCGATGATCAATCCTGCCGCGAGCACGATCGCCAGGATCATGAACGGGACCATGGGGATCGCGTAGAACAGGAACATCGTCCGGTCGTCGGCGATCGCCCAGTAGAACCAGGGCAGCCAGCCGACGGCGTAACCCATCAGCACCGCTCCGGCCCGCCAGTCGCGGGTGGCCACGTACCAGGCGATCATCGCGATCAGCGCGGCCAGCCCGCCGTACCAGATGACCGGGGTGCCGACCCCGAGCACGGCCTGGGAGCAGCTCTGGCCGGTGCCGCAGCCGGTCGGGGGGCTCTCGTAGAAGAAAGCCACCGGGCGCAGGAGCAGCGGCCAGCTCCACGGTTCCGACTGGTAGTTGTGCGGGGTCGCCAGGCCGGTGTGGAAGCTGAGGACCTGCAGGTGGTAGCTCACCCACGAGCGGATCGAGTCGAAGACGAAATAGGCGGGGCCCTGCGAGGTGGCCTGCGCCCAGTTGCGTCCCCAGCCCATGGGGGAGGCGAACCAGCCGGCCCAGGAGGCCACGTAGGTGAGGGCGGGCAGGAGGCCCATAGCCAGCAGGGCGGGGCTCAAATCCCTGGCCACGGCTCCGCTGTACGGCTTGCGCAGTCCGACGGCTCTGCGGGCTCCGGCGTCCCAGAGCAGGGACATCACCGCGAACCCGATCAGGAAGAAGATGCCCGACCACTTGACCGCGCAGGCCGCGCCCAGGCACAACCCGGCGGCGAGCCGCCAGGGGCGCAGCCCCAGCCCGGGACCCTGGTCGTTCAGCGGTGAGGACTCATACCAGTCGACGAGCCGGCTGCGCGCCCGGTCGCGGTCGACCACCAGGCAGGCGAACCCGGCCAGCACCCAGAACATCAGGAAGATGTCCAGCAGCGCCGTCCGTGACAGCACCAGGTGCAGTCCCTCGATCGACAGCAGCAGACCGGCCAGGCAGCCCAGCAGTGTGGAGCGGGTCATCCGGCGTGCCACCCGGGCCAGGATCAGGATCGACAGCACGCCCACCAGGGCCCCGGCGAAACGCCAGCCGTAGGGGTTCATCCCGAAGATCTGCTCACCGGCGGCGATCATCCACTTGCCCAGCGGCGGGTGGACGACGTAGGCGGCGCACTTCTCCACCTCGGTGGGGGCGCACTGCTGCCAGATGTCGGTGCCGCCCTGCATCAGGATCTTGTCGGCGTCCTTGACCACGTTGTGCTCGGCGCCGAAGTTGAGCAGCGCCCACGCGTCCTTGGCGTAGTACGTCTCGTCGAACATGACCGCGCGCGGCCAGCCCAGGTTCGTGAAGCGCAGGATCGCGCCGAACGCCGTCACCAGCAGCGGGCCGAGCCACCCCCACCAGAAGCTGCCGGGCATCGGAGGCACCAGCCGGTCACGCACGGAACGCACCGGTTTGGTGCTCGGCTGAGACTCCGGCTGCTCGAATGCCTGGTTGGTGAAGTCGGTCACGGCCACCCGGACATCGTACGGGCCTCTCAACCGTGGGAACCCAAGAAACACCACCTACATGCCCAATTAGGGAACTTCGCCCCAGGCTGGGGGGCCCTCCGTAATGAGGGAAGATGGAACGGTGATTGACAACGGCAGGCTGGTGCTGGCAGGGGCTCCGATCGGGCAGACGGGCGACGTTTCCCCCCGGCTGCGGGAGGCGCTGGAGACCGCCGACGTGGTCGCGGCGGAGGACACTCGCCGCCTGCGCCGTCTGGTCAGTGACCTGGGCGCTGAGATCAGGGGCCGGGTGGTCTCCTACTACGACGCCAACGAGATCGCCAGGGCCGCGGAGCTCCTCCAGGTGCTCCAAGAGGGCAAGACCGTTCTGATCATCACCGATGCGGGCATGCCCGGCGTCTCCGACCCCGGATACCGCCTGACCCACCTGGCCGTCGAGGCCGGGATCAAGGTCACCTCGCTGCCGGGGCCGTCCGCGGTCACCACCGCGCTGGCCGTCTCCGGTCTGCCCAGCGACCGGTTCTGTTTCGAGGGCTTCGCGCCGCGCAAGTCCGGCGAGCGGGCCCGCAGACTGTCCGCCCTCGCCGAGGAGGAGCGGACGATGGTGTTCTTCGAGGCGCCGCATCGGCTGCGGGTCGCGCTGTCGGCGATGGCCGAGGCGTTCGGCGAGGACCGCCGGGCGGCGGTCTGCAGGGAGCTCACCAAGACCTACGAGGAAGTACGGCGAGGCGGCCTGGGGGAGCTGGCCGAATGGGCGGCCGACGGGGTCAAGGGCGAGATCACCATCGTCATCGCCGGATACGTCCCGCAGGCCCTGCCGCCGGTCGTCGAGGACCTGGTCGCGGAGGTCGCCCGGCGTGAGGAGACGGGCGTTCCGCGGAAGCAGGCGATCGTGGATGTCGCGAAGGCGGCGGGAATCCCGAAACGCGATCTCTATGACGCTGTCCATCGAGGCTGATTTATCACCATACTTTCCTGAATGGGATCAACACGGGACCGTCTCTTACCGCCCATGCCGGGAAATGTCCTATGGGGCTGGCTGGGACCGCTGCTGGTGGCGGTCTTCGGAGGGATCCTGCGGTTCACCGATCTCGGACGGCCCCATGCGGTCGTGTTCGACGAGACGTACTACATCAAGGACGCGTGGGCGCTGATCCACCACGGCGTGGAGCGGGCCTCGCTCGGGACGAGGGACGACCCGGTCGCCGACCGGATGCTCCTCTCCGGGAACACCGACTTCCTGGTCACGTGCACCCCGCCGGACGCCGATCCCTGCCCGCTGTACGTGGCCCATCCGCCGCTGGGCAAGTGGATGATCGGTATCGGTGAGCAGATCTTCGGGATGAACCCCTACGGCTGGCGTTTCGCCGGGGCCCTGGTGGGCGTGCTGTCGATCCTGATCCTGGCCCGGGTGGCGCGCCGGATGACCCGCTCCACGCTGCTGGGCTGCCTGGCCGGTCTGCTGCTGTCGATCGAGGGACTGCACCTGGTGCTGTCACGGACGGCGCTGCTGGACATCTTCCTGATGTTCTGGGTGCTGGCCGGGTTCGCCTGCCTGGTCGTTGACCGCGACCGGGCGCGCAGCCGGCTCGTCGACTGGTATGAGTCCTCACCGCTGAACGACCAGGGTCCCGGGCTGGGGCTGCGCCCCTGGCGGCTCGCCGCCGGGTTGTGCCTGGGCGCGGCCTGCGCGGTCAAGTGGTCGGGCATCTTCTTCCTGATCGGGTTCGCGGTGATGTCCCTGCTCTGGGACGCCGGAGCCCGCAGAGCCGTCGGATTACGGGAGCCCTACCGGGGGGCGCTCGGCAAGGACCTGACCCCCGTGCTGCTGGCGATGGGTCTTCTCCCGGCGCTGACCTACATGGTCTCGTGGGCCGGCTGGTTCGCCTCCCCGCTGGGCTGGGGGCGCAACTGGGCGCAGGCCACCTCGCAGGGCCCCGCCTATTTCGTCTTCGACTCGATCCGCTCGTGGGTGAGCTACCACCTGCAGGTCCTCGGCTTCCACACCGGCCTGGCGGATCCGCACCCCTACCAGTCGGAGCCGTGGAGCTGGCCGCTGCTCCTGCGCCCGGTGGCGTTCTTCTACGAGACGCCCACCACCACGTGCGGTACGGACAGCTGCGCGCAGGCGGTGCTCGGGGTCGGCACCCCGGTCATCTGGTACGGCGGGCTGGCCGCCCTCCTGGCGATGATCGTCTGGTACGTGGCCACCCGCGACTGGCGGGCCGGGGCGGTGGTGGCGAGCTACGTCATCGGCTGGCTGCCCTGGTTCTACTACGCCGTCTCCGACAACCGGACGATGTATCTGTTCTACGCGATCACCATGACCCCGTTCATGATCCTCGCGCTGACCCTGGCCGCCGGGCTGATCATCGGGCGGGCGGACGCCGCGCCCAACCGCAGGGCGCTCGGCGCCTCGGTGGTCGGGGCCTTCACGCTTCTCGCGCTGATCAACTTCGGCTGGCTCTACCCGGTGCTCGTCGCCGAGGTCATTCCACATTCGCAGTGGTGGATGCGAATGCTGTTTCGGAGCTGGGCCTAGCCGATTCGGGGCCGGGCCCGGCCGAGGGGCCCGGCTTGGAGGGGCCCGGCTTGGCGGACGAACCAGGCGCGGTCACGGAGCCTGCCCCGGTCACGGAGCCCGGCACGGGCAGGAAGCCGGGAGCGGCCACGGAGCCGGGCACGGACGAGAAGCCGGGAGCGGTCATCGAGCCGGTCGTGGGCGCAGGCCCCGTACCGGTCACGGAGCCCGGTGCCGGCAGGGGCTCGGGGGCGGTCACGGAACCGGGTGCCGGGAGGGGCTCGGGAGCGGCGGTCGCGGAGCTGGGCACGGGCAGGGGGCTGTGCACGGGGAGAGGGCTGGGCGCGGGAAAGGAACCGGTGTCGGGCAGGGGGTCGACGCCGACCACGGTGCCGGGGGTGGGCAGGGAGCCGGGGGCGGCCATGGAACGGGATCTGGTGAACCCGCGGTGCAACGTGATCGCGGCGGCCATGCACGCCAGGGGCACGGCGGGCAGCAGGTAGCGGTAGTCGAACTCGGCGGTCGCGGCGGGGGCCAGAATCAGGCCGAAGGAGCCCAGCCACGGCAGGAGCAACGGCCCGCCCAGCTTGCGCCAGCGCACGACCACCCCGGCGAGGCCGATCAGCAGCAGGGCGCCGAGCACGATGCCGGGCAGCCGGATGGCGCGCTGGTAGCCCTGCATGAAGGCGCCCCACGGGTCGTGGACCTCGGTGCCGATCACACTCGACTTGTCCCGGATCAGAGTGGTGCGCAGGCTCGGATCGTATTTGAGCGCGTCGGTGTCGGTGCTGCCCTTGTTTGACGCCCAGGCGGGGAGGATCTTGTTCTCGGGCAGGAACTCGTACTGCCGGTAGGTGTTGGCGTCGGGGAAACGCGGCCTGCCCCAGTGGAAGGCACGGAAGAAGTCACCGGCGACGATGCTGAGATAGTCGAGCGGCTGGGAGAGGATGGCCCGCTTGGCGAACGTCCCGGCCGCCTGGTTCATCTCGGGGGTGAACGTGGTGCCCACCCCGAAGGCGTGGAACCGCTGGCCGTTCTGAGCCCACCAGAGGTATTTCTGGCCGGAGAAGTCACGCTCGCTCGGCGGGGCGCTGATGCACAGCAGCGCGAGTTCGAGCTCCTTGCGGGGGTCGACCCCCATCTTCGTGCAGTCGGCGAACAGTGCGGTCCGCATGTAGAGGATCGCGCCGTCGCTGTTGGTCATCGCGAAGTTCCCGTACGCCGAGGCGAACCAGGCCATGTAGCCGAGCACGGGGAGCGCGCACGCGGTCACCATGGCCGTGATCGTCTTCCAGCCGGTGCGTTTGACCAGCATGTAGACCACGACCAGGGCCAGGATCGGCAGGCCGATCGACCGGGTCAGCGCGGTGAGGGCCAGAAGCAGGCCGACGACCGTGCCGAGCCGCCACGACATCTTCCTGTGCCACAGGACCAGCGTGATCACGCCCACGACCAGCAGCATGAACATCGTGTCGGACATGATCAGGTGTTCGAGCTGGATCTGGTAGGCGTCGAACAGCACCGGCACCGCGGCCAGTGTCGCCCCCCACCCCGGCAGCCCGAACTTCTTGCGGAGCAGGGCGTAGACCAGGACCGCGATGCCCAGGCCCATCAGATGCTGGAGGAAGGCCACCAGGCCGAAACTGTGCAGGGGCCTCAGCAGCAGGAGCCAGAAGGAGTAGCCGTTCGGGCGCAGGGCGCTGGGCCTGTCGGGGTTCACCGCGCCGGAGACGTACTCGTACGAGTCGTTGAACCACAGCGCCGGGCCGTATCCGAGCATGGTGACCACGCGCAGCGCGAACGCCAGCGCGAGGGCGGCCACGAACAGGCGGTGCCTGCGCAGGAACGCCCACAGGCGGGTGATCCTGGCGGTTGAGGGCTCGTCCAGACTCGGAAGTTCGGCGGCGGTCACCATGAATACAGGATGCCAGCCGTTTCATGGAGTTGACCCGGGCAGTAGGCCGTAGAGGGCATCATGGTGGGATTGGCGGGTGCTGTGACTGTGTGCTGTAACTGAAGGGTTGAGATGTGGAACTGACCGTGGTCATGCCTTGTCTAGACGAGGCGGAAACCGTGGAGACCTGCGTGCGCAAGGCCCTGGCCTGCATGCGGGAACACGGGATCGACGGGGAAGTCCTGATCGCCGACAACGGCAGCACGGACGGCTCGCAGCAGCTCGCGAGGGAGGCCGGAGCCCGGGTCGTGCACGTCGACGCCAAGGGATACGGCAATGCGTTGATGGGCGGAATTCGGGCCGCTCGCGGAAAATACGTCATCATGGGTGACGCCGATGATTCTTATGATTTCACCGGCTTGTTGCCATTTGTTGAGCAACTCCGTGACGGTGCCGATCTGGTGATGGGCAACCGGTTCAAGGGCGGCATCGCGCCGGGCGCCATGCCCCCGCTCCACCGCTATCTGGGCAACCCGGTGCTCTCCTTCATCGGCCGCCTGTTCTTCCCCAGCGCGATCGGCGACTTCCACTGCGGCCTGCGCGGCTTCAGGCGTGACTCCATCCTCAAGCTCGGCCTGCAGACCGGCGGCATGGAGTTCGCCAGCGAGATGGTGGTGCGCTCGACGCTGTCCGGGCTGGACGTGCGCGAGGTGCCCACCACGCTGTCGCCCGACGGCCGGTCCCGCCCGCCGCACCTGCGCTCCTGGCGCGACGGCTGGCGCCACCTGCGCTTCCTGATGCTCTACAGCCCGCGCTGGCTGTTCCTGATCCCCGGCATGATCCTGATGACCGTCGGCCTGGTCGCGGGGTGCGTCCTCACCTTCGGCCCCGTGTACATCGGCAAGCTCGCCTTCGACGTCGACACCCTGGTCGGCGCCTCGGCCATGGTGGTGATCGGCTTCCAGGCGGTGCTGTTCGCCGTGTTCGCCAAGGTGTACGCGGCCGAGGAGGGCTTCCTGCCCGAAGACAGACGGGTGCGCAAGCTCGTCGACATCGTGACCCTGGAGAAGGGGCTGATCGTCGGTGGGCTGCTGGCCCTGGGCGGTCTGGGCGGCCTGGTCGCCTCGCTGGTCCACTGGCAGACGCGCAGCTTCGGCCCGTTGATCCCGTCGGAGTCGCTCCGCCTGGTCGTGCCCTCGGCCACCGCGCTGATCGTGAGCTTCCAGACCATCTTCGCCGCGCTGTTCGTCAGCATCCTCGGCATCCGCCGTACGAAGGAGACCTCCATCGACGTGGCCGCCTCCGCCGCGGAGGAGGCCGCCGAGGTCGTCAGCCGCGAAGCCGCCACCGTCTCCGTCGCCACCGCCGGTGACGGAGAGACGAGCATGGACGACGGCGCCGGCAGCGACAGCGGCACCGGCACCGGTAGTCGCGAGAGCACCAAGGCCTGAGCCCGCGTCCCTTAGGCTTGGCATCATGTCCCAGCACATCCTGACCGCGGTCGCCTGGCCCTACGCCAACGGCCCTCGCCATATCGGGCACGTCTCCGGATTCGGCGTGCCATCCGACGTCTTCAGCCGGTACCACCGAATGGCGGGCAACAAGGTCCTGATGGTGAGCGGGACCGACGAGCACGGCACCCCGATCCAGGTGCAGGCCGACAGGGAGGGCGTGAGCGCCCGCGAGCTCGCCGACCGCTACAACAGGGTGATCGTCGAGGACCTCCAGGCCCTCGGGCTCTCCTACGACCTGTTCACCCGGACCACGACGGACAACCACTACGCGGTGGCACAGGAGATCTTCAAGGGTCTCCACGCCAACGGCTACATCTTCCCGCACACCACGATGGGCGCGATCTCACCGTCCAACGGACGCACTCTGCCCGACCGCTACATCGAGGGCACCTGCCCGATCTGCGGCTACGACAGCGCCCGCGGCGACCAGTGCGACAACTGCGGCAACCAGCTCGACCCGGTCCAGCTCATCAACCCGGTCAGCAAGGTCAACGGCGAGACGCCGATCTTCGTGGAGACCGAGCACTTCATGCTCGACCTGCCCTCCTTCGCCGAGGCGCTGGCGTCCTGGCTGCAGTCCAAGGAGGGCGACTGGCGGCCGAACGTGCTGAAGTTCGCGCTCAACATGCTCGGCGACATGCAGCCCCGCGCGATCAGCCGCGACCTCGACTGGGGCGTGCCGATCCCGCTGGAGGGCTGGAGCGACCAGGCCAACAAGCGGCTCTACGTCTGGTTCGACGCGGTCATCGGCTACCTCAGCGCCTCCATCGAATGGGCGCGCCGCTCCGGTGACCCGGAGGCGTGGCGGCAGTGGTGGCAGAACCCCGATGCCCAGGGCTACTACTTCATGGGCAAGGACAACATCGTCTTCCACGCGGAGATCTGGCCGGCGATGCTGCTCGGTTACAACGGCCAGGGCGCCCGGGGCGGCGAGCCGGGTTCGCTCGGCGCGCTGAACCTGCCGTCGGAGGTCGTCTCCAGCGAGTTCCTGACCATGGAAGGGCGCAAGTTCTCCTCCTCGCGCCAGGTCGTGATCTACGTGCGTGACTTCCTGGCCCGCTACGACGCCGACGCGCTGCGCTACTACATCGCGGTGGCGGGCCCCGAGAACCAGGACACCGACTTCACCTGGTCGGAGTTCCTCAACCGCAACAACGGCGAGCTGGTGGCCGCCTGGGGCAACCTGGTGAACCGCTCGATCTCGATGGCCGCCAAGAACTTCGGCGTCATCCCCGAGGCGGGCGAGCTCACCGACGCAGACCGCGCGATGCTGGAGCGGAGCCGTGCCGCCTTCCCGAAGGTCGCCGCCGAGTTCGAGCGCTCCCGCTTCAAGAACGCGACGACCGAGGCGTTCGAGGTCATCCGCGAGGCCAACAAATACCTGGCCGAGCAGGAACCATGGAAGATCAAGGACGACCCCGCCCGGGTGAAGACCATTCTTCACGTGGCGCTGCAGGTCGTGGACGACGCCAAGACTCTGCTGACCCCGGTCCTGCCCAACTCCTCCAACAAGATCTACGCGATGTTCGGCGGCACCGGCGTGTGGTCGGGCATGCCGGAGATCCAGGAGGTCACCGACGAGGACGGCCGGGCCTACCCGATCATCACGGGGTCCTACGAGGGCGAGGCCCGCTGGGAGTCCACCCCGATCCGGGTGGGCACGCCCCTCGCCCCGCCGGTCCCGCTGTTCACCAAGCTCGACCCGAAGATCGTCGATGAGGAGCTCGCCCGCTTGGCCGAGTGAGACTCTCTCGCGGCTGTGCGGCTGTGCGGCTGTGCGGCTGTGCGGCTGTGCGGCTGTGCGGGTTTGTCGGGGGTTCGCGGTGGGGCGGTCGAGTGACTTGTCGTGACTCGTGCCCACCTGACCAGGTGTTTCGCGGCTCGCGCCCGGTGACGGGCGCGAGCCGTACCGGCTCCTCGATAGGTTGGGAGCCGTGAGCACGACGAAGCTTCCCGCAGCCCCCGAGCCCCTGGCCGCCGAGGTGTTCGACAGCCACTGTCACCTGGACATCATGGTGGGCAACCGCCAGGCGTCCTCGGGAGACCCCGTCGCGCAGGCGGCACAGGCGGCTCAGGCGAGCGTCGAGGGGATCCTTCGGGAGGCCCGCGCGGTCGGCGTGACGCGGCTCGTCACGATCGGCTACGACCTGCCGTCCTCGCGCTGGAACGCCGAGACGGCCGGGCTCCACGCCGACGTCTACGCCGGGGTGGCGATCCACCCCAACGAGGCGCACGCCTCGACGCCGGAGGTCCTCGCCGAGATCGAGGAGCTGGCCCGGTCGCCGCACGTCAGGGCGGTGGGAGAGACCGGTCTCGACTACTACCGCGACTGGGCGTCCAAGGACGACCAGCACGCCAGCTTCCGCGCGCACATCGAGATCGCCAAGCGGACGGGCAAGGCCCTGGTGATTCACGATCGGGAGGCGCACGACGACGTGCTCCGTGTGCTGGCCGAACAGGGCGCACCGGATATCGTGGTTTTTCATAGTTTTTCCGGTGATGCTGAGATGGCGAAAAAGTGTGTCGAGGCCGGATATTTCATGTCCTTCTCTGGTCCGGTCACCTACAAGAACGCCGCCTACCTCCGCGAGGCCGCGAGGATCGCGCCCCAAGAGCTGATGCTCGTCGAGACCGACGCGCCCTACCTCCCGCCGACGCCCCATCGCGGCAAGCCCAACGCGCCCTACCTGATCCCCCTCACGCTGCGATGCCTCGCCGAGGTCAAGAAGATCGACGTGGTCGACCTCGCCGCCGCCATCGGCACGAACGGGGAGACCGTCTTCGGCTCCTGGTGAGCCGGTCCGGCTCCCGCCGGGCGTGCCCCGAAGCGGACGGCGAGCGCCGTACACCGTGACCGGTTCCCGCCGGGCGTGCCCCGAAGCGGACGGCGAGCGCCGCACACCGTGACCGGTTCCCGCCCGGTGTGGCGCCCCGTGTCCCGCGGGCTCAGTTCGCCGCGCCGAAGTCGACCGAGGCGCCGCCGGTGAGGGCGGGCACCTTCCCGGTTCCCGGCGAGAGCGCGATGCCCTCGGTGTCGTTACGGCCCAGCAGCGTGACCGCCCCCGAAGCCCCCCGGTCGGGCGAGCCGATCACCAGCCGGTTGCCGCTGAACGCCACCGCCCAGCCGAAGTGATCGCCGGGCCCGCTCTGGTTGATCATCCGGGTCTGCGACACGTCACCCATCGGCACCAGTTGCACGCCGCCCCGCTGGTCCGGTCCGTCGAAGGGAACCCCCACGGCCATCCGGGCCCCGCCCTCTCCGGTGAAGGCCAGCGAGAAGCCGTACCCGTCGCCCATGCGGCCTTCCGTGCCCCGATCGAAGGTGTCCGTGGGAGTCATCGCGGTGGTGCCGGAGGACGTGAAGAGCCGAACAAGACCGGAGTCCTTCACCGGCCCGACGTCGCCGAGCGGCGCGCTCACCGCCAGGTAGCCCGTGCCACCCTCCTCCGCGTAGGCCATCGCGTAGCCGAACCGGTCACCCGCCTGGGAGCTGGCGACCTGGTTGAAATCCCACTTCTTGCTCGCGTAGGTCTCTTCGGGCCCGCGCACATCGAAGACCATGGTGATCGATCCCGTGTCGAGCCTGCCCGCCTCGACCTGCTGTCCCGCCCCGTCGTCGTTCTCGTACGGCACGCCGACCGCGAGGTCGGGTTCGGCGCCGGGGCCGTTCAGCCTGCCGATCGCCAGGGACCAGCCGAACATGTCGCCGGCCTCGCTGTTGCCCGACACGCCCCCGCTGCCCTGGGAGATCCTCTTGGGGGTGTCGAGCGCGCCGGACTCGAAGAGGTAGACCGCGCCCGCGTCGGACACCCCGTCGGCGTTCTCGTGCGGCGCCCCGACCGCCACCAGGGTCTCGCCCGAGGTCAGGGACCAGCCGAAGTGGGCGTCGGACTCCGGCTCGGGGGCGGCCACGCGGACCGTCCTCTGCCGCGGTCCGCCGTACACGGCGTAGACCGCGCCGGCGTCCTGCAGACCCGCCACGTCGGTGTACGGCGCGCCGATCAGCAGGTCCGCGCAGCGGTCGGCGTCGAGGTGGGTCATCCGTACCGACCACCCGAAGCCGTCGCCCGCCTTGACCTCGGCGGCGGTCACGACCGTCCCGCTCTCCCCCCGTCCGAACAGCACGTGCACGGCCCCGGCGCCGCTGAGCCCGCCGGAGTTCGCGAACGGGTCGCCGACCACGGTGTCGTCCACGCCGTCGCCGTCGAAGTCGCTCCCGCTCGCCGCACCACAGTCGGCGGGAGCGGCCCCGGTGGCGGCGGAGGCGGCGGAGACGACGGGAGCGGTGGCGGCGGCGGCGGTGACGACCGGAGTGGTGGTGACAGCGGAGGCGGCGGAGACGACGGGAGCGGAGACGGAGACGGAGACGGAGACGGAGGCGGCGGCGGTGACGGTGACGGTGACGGAAAGCATCGGAATCGCGGCCACGACCAGTAGCGGGAGCGGGACTCTCATGACAGCCTCACTGTGATCTCCTTGCCCCCCTCGATCACGCTGCCGGTCAGCTTCAGCGGCTTGCGCGCCGGGGGAAGGTCGTAGACGAGGACGCCGTCCACCTTGCCGCCGGGAGGCAGGGCGGCGGGCAGGCCCACCGAGCTCGGCTCGGGGATGTGGGTGGCGCCGCGGTCGTCCGTCAGGACGAGCGGGGTACGGCTGAGCAGGGCCGGCTTTCCGCCGGCGTTGAAGAGGATCCACTGGACCGTGCAGAACCGGCCGCGCGACGGGACGTTGCCCCGGTAGGCGGTCAGGTCGCACCGCGGGGTCTGCGTGATGATCAGCTGCGGGTCCTCGATGTAGGAGCCTGTCGCGATCCTCCTGTTCACGTCGGTGGTGCCGGCCTGCTGCTGCCCGCCCGTGTTCCCTGCGCCTCCGGCGTTCACCGCGCCTCCGCCGCCTCCGCCGCCTCCGATGGTGACCAGGACGACGACCGTGACGGCCAGCGCCGCCAGCACGGCCAGTCCGGCGACCCACCAGCCCCGGCGCGACGGCCTTTCCCCAGTGGGGGCCGTACCGGCTCCGAGCGGAGCCGGGGAGTCGGCCTGGCCGGAGGGCGGGATCGAGCGGGACGGCTGGGTCGAGGCCGGGTACGGACGGGGCGTCGGGGCCGAGGCCGGGGGCGGAGGGAGCGTGGGCGTCGAGCCCGGGTGCGGCGCGGAGGAGGAGGCCGAGGCGGGGGGCGTGGTCGGGAGACCACTCGTGTACGGGTACGGAGGCGGGGTCGGGGCAGGGGTCGGCGACTCGGCCGAGAGCGCCTGCGGCGCCTTCAGGTTCAGTCCGCTGAGAGTCTGGGTGGAGTCCGGCTCCACGTTGGCCGGGGGCTGCCACGACTCGTTGAGCAGGTCGGTGGCGATCAGGGTGGGCGGGTCCACCCGGGTGGGCGCGGGCATGGCCGGCGCGGCGATCGCGCCGCCGACCAGGGCGATCAGCAGGTCCTGGGCGCTGGGCCGCTGGTAGGGGTCCATCGCGGTGGCCCGGCGGACCAGCTCGTTGAGCGGGTCGGGCAGCTCGCCCAGGTCGGGCGGGATGGTGAGCAGCCGGGAGGCCATGGTCATCATGTCGCCCCGGCCGTAGGGGTGGCGGCCGTTGCCCGCGTAGGCGACCATGCAGCCCCACGCGAAGATGTCGGCCGCCGGGGTGATGTCCAGGCCCCGCACCTGCTCGGGAGCCCACCAGCCGGGGCTGCCGAGCACCTCGCCCGACCGGGTGAAGCTGTGCGTGGAGTCCAGCGCCCTGGCGATACCGAAGTCGATCACTCGGGGGCCGGACATGGAAAGGATCACGTTGGCGGGCTTGAGGTCACGGTGGACCAGCCCGGCGACGTGGATCGCGGCCAGCGCGGCGGCCACACCGAGGGCCACGCCGTGCAGCGTCCCGGCCTCCAGCGAGCCGTGCTCGGTGATCTGGCGGGACAGGGGCGTGCCCGCGATGTATTCGGTGACCATGTACGGCCGGCCGTTGCCGTCGTCGCCGTTGTCGAGCACCTGGGCGGTGCAGAACGACGCCACCCGCCGGGCGTTCTCCACCTCCGCGTGGAACCTCGCGGCGAACCCGTCCTCGATCGCGAACTCGGCTTTGACCACTTTGACCGCCACCGGCCGGCCGGTCGGTGCGAGCGCGAGGTAGACGGTTCCCATGCCGCCCTCGCCAAGGCGTCCGAGGAGCCTGTAACTCCCGATCTGCTCGGGATCGTTGGGGCGCAGTCCCTCGACACCAGGCCGGTTCACGTCCGCATCACTGGAGTGGTTCCCTTCCCGGCCGATGACCGCCCGTATGGCAACGTTATCCACAACGGAACCTCCCATGTCTATCTCGAGTCTTCGCGGGGGGTTCGATGCGGGAAACTTGTCGGATGGCATTGGACTACAACCTTGGGTGAGCGCGGCGAACGAGTGAATATCAACAACCGTCCGGCGGGTGCCGGATTCGATCAGCCGTTTGAGGAACCAGCATGAGCCTTCTGGGGCCGGTAGAAATACGTAATTTGGCAGAGAAGCTCGACATTCGTCCCACAAAAAAACTTGGTCAAAACTTTGTGATTGACGGGGGAACCGTCCGCAAGATCGTGAGAGTCGCCGGGCTGAGCCCCGACGACGTGGTCATCGAGGTCGGCCCCGGCCTGGGGTCGCTCACCCTGGCGCTGCTTCCCGAGGTGCGCGGCGTGGTCGCGGTGGAGATCGACCCGGTTCTGGCGGCCCAGTTGCCCCTGACCGTCGCCGAGCACGCGCCGGAGCTCGCCGACCGCCTCACCGTGGTGCTCGGCGACGCCATGCGGATCCTTCCCGACGACCTGCCGAGGGAGAAGCCGACCGCGCTGGTCGCCAACCTGCCCTACAACGTGTCCGTTCCGGTGGTGCTGCACCTGCTGGAGACCCTGCCCTCGCTGCGCAGCATCCTGATCATGGTCCAGGCCGAGGTCGCCGATCGGCTGGCCGCCGCCCCCGGCTCCAAGATCTACGGCATTCCCTCGGTCAAGGCCGCCTGGTACGCGGACGTCCGCCGGGCGGGTCCCGTCGGCCGTACGGTCTTCTGGCCGGCCCCCAACGTCGACTCCGGCCTGGTGGCGATGACCCGCCGCGAGCCTCCCTCGACCAGGGCCACCCGCGAGGAGGTCTTCGCCGTCGTGGACGCCGCCTTCGCCCAGCGCCGCAAGACCCTCCGCGCGGCCCTGGCCTCGTGGGCCGGTACGGCCGCCGCCGCCGAGCGGGCGCTGCGGGCCGCCGGGATCGACCCCTCCGAGCGCGGCGAACAGCTCACCGTCGAAGATTTCTCGCGAATCGCCGAGAACCGTGCATAGGGCGATTTGCTGCTGTGTTTGTGTGAGGAAGAACCGGATCCCGTTACGATCGGAGTCCATGACCAGTCAGCGAGCGCCTATGAGGGACGCATGAACTCCGTGACCGTCCGTGTGCCCGCCAAGGTCAACCTGCAGCTGGCCGTGGGGCCGCTGCGTGACGACGGCTACCACGACCTGGTGAACGTCTTCCACGCCGTCTCCATCTTCGACGAGGTCACGGCCACCGCGGAGACCGGGATGAGCGTCCGGGTCGAGGGCGAGTCCGCCGACCAGGTGCCCGAGGGCGACGACAACCTCGCGATCCAGGCCGCCCTCGCGCTGGCCAGGCACGCGGGCCGTTCCTACGGCGTGAACCTGATCATCCGCAAGTCGATCCCGGTGGCGGGCGGCATGGCGGGCGGCAGCGCGGACGCCGCCGCCGCGCTGGTCGCCTGCAACGAGCTGTGGGGCCTCGGCCTGCCGATGGACGACCTGCTGGAGATCGCCGCCGACCTCGGCAGCGACGTCCCGTTCGCGCTGATCGGCGGCACCGCCGTCGGCACCGGCAGGGGCGAGCGGCTCACCCCGCTGGAGGTCTCGGGCAGGTTCCACTGGGTGTTCGCGCTGGCGGACGGCGGCCTGTCCACGGCCACGGTCTACGCCGAGTGCGACCGCATGCGCGAGGCGATCGGCGAGAAGGTCGCCTGGCCCCGGGCCGGTGAGCCTCTTCTGGCCGCGCTTCGCGACGGGGACGCCAAGGTCCTCGGCGCCGAGCTGACCAACGACCTGCAGCCCGCCGCCGTGATGCTCCGCCGTTCCCTGGCCCGCACCCTGGACGCCGGCCGTGAGTACGGCGCCCTCGGCTCCCTCGTCTCCGGCTCCGGCCCCACCTGTGCCTTCCTCGCCGAGTCGGAGGCCCACGCCGGAGAGCTGGCCGCCTCCCTCAAGAGCGCCGGGGTGGCTCGCGACCTCATCACCGCCTACGGCCCCGTTCCCGGCCCGACGGTGGTGTAGGCCGGACCGGATACGCTTGTGTGGCGATGAATCTGGTCAATCTTGAGTCGGTCTCCCACTCCTACGGTCCCAAGCCTCTGCTCAGCGATGTCTCCCTCGGCATCGAGACAGGCGACCGCATCGGCGTGGTCGGTCGCAACGGCGGCGGCAAGACAACCCTTATCTCAGTGATCGCCGGTGATCTCAAGCCCAACAACGGCGGGCGGGTCACGCACAACCGCGGACTCCAGGTGGGGGCGCTGTCGCAGGGCGACGACCTCGACCCGGCGCGGTCGGTGCAGGACATCGTCCTCGGCGGCAGGCCGGAGCACGAATGGGCGGGTGACGCGGGCGTCCGCGAGATCCTCGCGAGCCTGCTCGGCGACATCGACCTGGCCGCGCTCGCCGGGAGCCTGTCGGGTGGCGAGCGGCGCCGTACGGCCCTCGCCAAGCTGCTCATCGACGAGCACGACCTGATCATTCTGGACGAGCCCACCAACCATCTCGACATCGAGGCCATCGACTGGCTGGCCAGGCACCTGGCGGGCCGCAGGACGGCGCTGGTGGTCGTCACCCACGACCGGTGGTTCCTGGACGCGGTGTCCACCCGGACCTGGGAGGTCGTGGACGGCTCGGTCGAACGCTACGAGGGCGGATACGCCGCCTACGTGCTGGCCAAGGCCGAGCGCGCCCGGATCGCGGCCTCCACCGAGGCCCGCCGCCAGAACCTGATGCGCAAGGAGATCGCCTGGCTCCGCCGGGGGCCGCCCGCGCGCACCTCCAAGCCCAAGTTCCGCATCGACGCCGCCCAGGCGCTGATCGCCGACGAGCCTCCCGCCCGGGAGAGCGTCGAGCTGGTCAAGTTCGCCGCCGCCAGGCTGGGCCGGACGGTCTACGACCTTGAGGACGTCACCCTGCACGCCGGCGGCCCCGGCCAGGGCCCGAAGGTCCTCGACCGCTCCACCTGGCAGTTCGGCCCGGGTGACCGGGTCGGCCTGATCGGCGTGAACGGCTCCGGCAAGTCCTCGCTGCTCCGCCTGCTCGCCGACACGGTCCAGCCCGATTCGGGCAAGGTCGTGCGCGGCAAGACGGTCCGTCTGGCGCACCTGTCGCAGGAGCTGAGCGAGCTCGACCCCACGCGGCGGGTGCTGGAGACCGTCGAGGAGATTCGCAAGTTCATCCAGGTCGGCAAGAAGGAGTGGACGGCCTCCCAGCTGCTGGAGCGCCTCGGCTTCAAGGGCGACGCCCAGTGGAAGGTGGTCGGAGACCTGTCCGGCGGCGAGCGGCGCCGCCTCCAGCTGCTCCGCCTGCTGATGGACGACCCGAACGTGCTGCTGCTCGATGAGCCGACCAACGACCTCGACATCGAGACGCTCAACGAGCTGGAGGACCTGCTCGACGGCTGGCCGGGCACGCTGATCCTGGTCAGCCACGACCGCTACTTCCTGGAGCGGGTCTCCGACAAGACCGTCGCACTGCTCGGCGACGGCAAGCTGTCGATGCTCCCCGGCGGCGTGGACGAATACCTGGCGCGGCGCTCCTCGGGCGCGGCGCTGTCCGCGCGCGCGGCCTCGGGGGCGACGTCCGGTACGGCTTCCGTGGCCGCGGCCTCGGCTCCGCAGGCGGCCGATTCCGGACTGTCCGCGAAGGACGAGCGCGAGCTCCGCAAGGAGCTCTCCCGCCTGGAGCGCCAGCTCGGCAAGCTGGACGGTCGCCAGGCCAAGCTCCACGCCTCCATGGCCGATGCCGCCGCCGACTACGGTCGTCTGGCCTCCCTCGACGCCGAGCTCAAGGAGATCCTCGCGGAGAAGGACACGATCGAGGGCGCGTGGCTGGAGCTGGCCGACCGTCTGGGCGAGTGACGCCCGCCGCCTCCCGATCGTGAGCGGGCCGGTGCCCACGATCGGGAGGCGGCGGCCGGTCGCGGTCCTGGGCCCGCTCGTGATCGGGAACGGTCGCCGGTCGCCGGTCGTGAGCCCGCTCGTGATCGGAGGCGCCGGCCGGTCGCGGTCCTGGGCCCGTTCACGGTCGGGAACGCTCGCCGGCCGTGGGCGCCCGTCCGCTCTCGATGGAAATGCCCGCCGTCTCCCGATGGTGAGTCCCGATCGGGTTTAGCTCCCTCCGATGGGGCAGAGAGCTCAGCGCGCTCCTGTGTCGGTGGCGTCAAAAGGGACGAGTAACGTGCGCAGCAGGCCCGAAAGGGCCTGCTGTTCATGTTTTCCGAGGTTCGCCAGCAGCTCGTGCTCGCGGCGGAGCAGATCGGCGAAGGCGCTGTCGACCCGTTCTCGCCCGGCCGCGGTCAGGGAGACCAGGACCCCTCGCCTGTCCTCGGTGTCGGGACGGCGCCTGACCAGACCGGCCGCGGTGAGCCGGTCGATGCGGTTGGTCATCGTCCCGGACGTCACCAGGGTCGCGCGGAGCAGGGCTCCCGGACTCATCTCGTACGGCTCGCCGGCCCGGCGCAGGGCCGTGAGCACGTCGAACTCCCAGGACTCCAGGCCGTGTTCGGCGAAGGAGGCGCGGCGGGCACGGTCGAGGTGGCGGGCCAGCCGGGATACCCGGCTGAGCACCTGGAGCGGTTCCACGTCCAGGTCGGGACGCTCCTGGCGCCAGGCGGCGACCAGCCGGTCGACCTCGTCCTCCGAGCGCTCGGCGTCGTGGTCCACGTGGGGCAGGGTCATGTCGCGAGTGTATCTGTCTTGACATCGAGATACTTGGCCGGATATCAATCATCTTGATGTCAAGAGATATGTGGGACCCTGAAATCTACAACCGCTACGCCGACGAGCGCTCGCGGCCTTTCTTCGATCTTGTCGCCAGGATAGCCGCAGAGCGGCCCGGCCAGGTGGTCGACGCGGGATGCGGCACCGGCGAACTCACCGCGGCGCTGGCCAGGCGCTGGCCGGACGCCGACGTCCACGGCTTCGACTCCTCTCCCGCGATGATCGAGAAGGCCCCCGCGGGCGGGCGGCTGAGTTTCTCGGTCGACGACGTCACGCGGTGGCGGCCGGAGCGCCCGGTGGACGTGATCGTGTCCAACGCGGTCCTGCAGTGGGTGCCCGAGCATCGCGAACTGCTGGGGCGGTGGGTGGACGCGCTCGTGCCGGGGGGCTGGCTCGCCTTCCAGGTTCCGGGTAACTTCGAGGCTCCCAGCCACGTGCTGATCCGTGAGCTGTGCCGTACCACCTGGCGCGATCGGCTGGACGGCGTGGCGAGGCCGGGCCCTGTCGACGACCCGGCCGACTACCTCGACCTGCTCGCCGGCCTGGGCTGCCGGGTGGACGCGTGGGAGACCACCTACCTCCACGTGCTCCCGGGGGAGGACGCGGTGCTCAGATGGGTCACCGGCACCGCCCTGCGTCCCATGCTCGACCGGCTGACGCCCGACGAGGCGGAGGCGTTCCTCGGCGACTGCGCCGCGCTGCTGAGGGAGGCCTACCCCCGCGGCCCCCACGGCACGATCTTCCCCTTCCGCCGGATCTTCGTCGTCGCCCAGAAGTGATCGCCGGCCCCGGACGGGTGTTCCGCCACTTCGGCGATCTCGAAAGTAATCGGATGGGGTTTCTGGACGGATAACCGGGCATCAATAAATACTGCTAGTAAGCGGTTGATATGGGCAGACCAGGGGACGACCTGTGGCGATAGAGATCGAAGACAAGTTCGACGTTCCGCTGGATTACGAGGTTCCGGAACCGTCGAACCTTCCAAGCGGTACGGAGATCGTGGGTCCGAAGACCCACCAGCTCGTGGCGCTCTACTTCGACACCCCCGATCTGAGGCTCGCCGCGCGTGGCATCACCCTGCGCCGCCGCAGAGGCGGCACCGACCCCGGCTGGCATCTCAAACTTCCACAGGCCAAGGGCGTCCGGCAGGAGATCACCCGCCCGCTGACCAGGAGCGCCAAGATCGTCCCCCCCGAGCTGGTGGACCTCGTGCTCGCCTACACCCGGGGAACCCCCCTCGCGCCGGTCGCCGAACTCGACACCCGCCGTACCACCACCACGCTGGTCAACGCAGCGGGCGTGCGGCTGGTGGAGATCGCGGACGACCGGGTCAAGGGCACCGTGTTCAACGAGGGCAAGCACGTCGAGCGCTGGCGCGAGGTCGAGGCCGAGCTGATCGAGGGCGAGGAGAAGCTGCTCAAGAAGATCGGCAAGCAGCTGACCAAGGCCGGCGCCACCCCCGCCGACTCGGCCAACAAGCTCTCGCGCCTGCTGAACGCCGCGGGTCCCGTCCCCGAGCAGCCGCGCGCGGAGACCGAACGGGGATCCGCGGGCGAGGTCGTCGTCGACTACATCTCCTCCCAGGTCTCCGCGCTGCTCGCGCAGGACCCCCGGGTCCGCCGCGCGGAGGAGGACGCCGTACACCAGATGCGCGTCGCCTGCCGGCGGCTCCGCAGCGTGCTGAAGTCGTTCAAGACGATCGTCGAGGGGACCGAGAACCTTCAGGACGAGCTCAGGTGGCTGGGCGAGGTCCTCGGTGAGGCGCGCGACCTGGAGGTCATCCGGGAGCGGTTCGCCCACAGGCTCGACAACCTGGACGACGCCCTGATCGTGGGCCCGATCAGGGCCCGCCTCAGCTCCGACCTGCTGGACGAGGAGCACGAGGCCTACGACCGGATCAGGGAGACGCTCGGCGGCGAACGGTACTTCGCCCTGCTCGACGCCCTCGACGACCTGGTCGGCACCCCCGTGCTGACCAAGGCCGCCGGCAAGCCCGCCGACGCCCTGGACGCCGTCGCCGCCAAGAGCTGGCGCCGGGTGGTCAGGGCCTACGACGCCGCCCAGGCCATCGAGGACTCCGCCGAGCGCGAGGTCGCGATGCACGAGGTGCGCAAGGCGGCCAAACGGGCCCGCTACACCGCCGAGACGCTCGGGAAGAGGAAACTGGCCAAGCGGGCGGAGGCCGTACAGGAGGTGCTGGGCACCTACCGGGACGGCATCGTCGCGCAGGAGCGGCTGACGGCCGAGGCCGAGACCGCCCGGCTGGCGGGGGAGGACACCTTCACCTACGGCGTGCTGACCGGCGTGGAACGGGCCGCGGCCGAGCGCGCCCACGAGGGGTTCCCCGCGCTCTGGGCCGAGACCACGGCCGCCGTCGCGAAGCTCGTCTGACGCGGCGCGGAGGCCGCGGGCTCGACCGGTCCTTCGCCGCACGGAGAAGCTCGTCTGACGCGGCGCGGCGACTACGGGCTCGACCGTCCTTCGCCAGGCGGGGACGACCGGAGAAGTCCACGAAGGGTCCGTCTGGCGATCCTCCGCGGCCGGGCCTCGGCGCCGTACGCTCCGCCGCCGGACAGAACCGGCTAGACGAGGTAGTGGTCGACGCCGACGATCCGGCCGTCGGCGTGGTGCAGCACCATGAACGCGCCCTTGCGCAGGCGCGCGTCCTCCACCTGGTCACAGACCTTCGAGATCAGGTCGGGCAGGACCTTCCCGTGGCTGCAGAACGCCGCGTTCCGCCCGGAGGCCAGGGCGTCGGTGACCAGGCGCAGGGAGGTCTGGGGGTCGTAGCGGGTCTCCGACAGCGAGGGCTCGAACTCGATCTCCAGTCCTGACCGCTCGGCGTACGGCTCCAGGGTCTGCACGCATCGCTTGCTGGGCGAGCTGACCAGCTTCGCGGGGCGGTAGCCGGACAGCACGTCGGCGAGCACCTCGGCCTGCCTCCTGCCCCTGGCGTCGAGCGGCCGTTCGTCGTCGTCGCCGTTCCAGTCCTTGCGCGCTCCGGCCAGGGCGTGCCGTACGAAGATGAGCGGCGTGGTCGCCGGCGGGGCCGCGCGGAAGGCGCGGAGCACCTCGACGTCCAGCTCGTAGGTGAGCCGCCGCGCGGCCTCCTCCACCGGCAGCCAGACCACCTCGTCGACCTCGTCGTCGGCGGGACGGGGGCTCTCGGAGATCATCCGAGCCACCCAGTAGTCGACGCGCTTGAGGCGCTCGCCCTTCGGGTAGTGGACCGGCGGCAGCGACCGGCCGAGCTCGACGGTGATCCCCGTCTCCTCGCCCACCTCGCGCAGCGCCCCGGCGATGACGTGCTCGCCGGATTTCAGCTTCCCCTTGGGAAAGGACCAGTCGTCGTACCTCGGCCGGTGAACGAGCACGACCTCAGGCGAGGACTCCGCACCCCGCCACACCACCGCCCCGGCGGCGCGGATCACGTTCGTCGGGTGCGCCTGAGGTTCAGTCATCGATCGTCCTCCACCGCCGGGTGCTGATCAGGTGGGTGTGCAGGTCGTCCCCCCGATGCTTGGTCCAGGTCCCGTCCGAGTTCAGCCACCAGGTCAGGGTGTCGTCCGACATTCCCCGGTCGAGAAGCTCGCTGAGATAGACCCGCTGCTGCTGGCTGGCGACCTTGACCAGCGCCTCCACCCTGCGTTCCAGGTTACGGCGCATCACGTCGCCGCTGCCGATCCAGATCTCCGGCCTGCGTCCGTGTCCGAACTCGTAGATGCGCGAGTGTTCGAGGAACCGGCCCAGCACGCTCCTCACCCGGATGTTCTCCGACAGTCCGGGGACGCCCGGCCGCAGGGTGCACACCCCGCGCACCCACAGGTCCACCGGGACGCCCGCCTGCGAGGCCCGGTAGAGCGCGTCGATGATCGGCTCGTCCACCAGGGAGTTCGTCTTCATCCTGATCCTGGCGGGACGGCCGGCCTCCTGATGGGAGATCTCCCGCTCGATCCTGGCCAGCAGCCCGCCGCGCAGGGAGTGCGGCGCGACCAGCAGCCGCCGGTAGGCGGAGTGGTTGGAGTAGCCGGTCAGGTGGATGAACAGGTCCGTGACGTCCTCGCCGACCAGCCGGTCGGCGGTGAGCAGGCCCAGGTCCTCGTAGTGCCTGGCGGTCTTGGGGTTGTAGTTCCCCGTGCCGATGTGGCAGTAGCTGCGCAGTTCGCCGGAGGGCTCCTGCCGTACGACGAGGGCCAGCTTGCAGTGGGTCTTCAGCCCCACGACGCCGTAGACCACGTGGCACCCGGCCCGCTCCAGCTTGCGGGCCCAGGTGATGTTGGCGTGCTCGTCGAAACGGGCCTTGATCTCCACGACCACGACGACCTGCTTGCCCGCCTCGGCGGCGTCGACCAGCGCGTCCACGATCGGCGAGTCGCCGCTGGTCCGGTAGAGCGTCTGCTTGATGGCCAGCACGCTCGGGTCGGCGGCGGCCTGTTCGATGAAGCGCTGAACGCTCGTGGAGAACGAGTCGTACGGGTGGTGCAGCAGCACGTCCCGCTCGCGGAGCACGGCGAAGATGTCGTCGTCGACGTGGACGACCTCGGCGGGCACGAAGGGACGAAAGCTCAGCTCGCCCCGTTCCAGGTCGGAGATCGCGTGCAGCCCGGTCAGGTCCAGCGGGCCGGGCAGCCGGTAGATCTCGTGATCGGCCACCCCCAGCTCCTCCACGAGAAGGTCGAGCACCTCGGGCGTGATGGTGTCCTCGACCTCCAGCCGGACGGGCGGGCCGAAGCGGCGCTTGAGCAGTTCGCGCTCCAGCGCCTGCATGAGGTTCTCGGTGACGTCCTCGTCCACGTCCAGGTCCTCGTTGCGGGTCACCCGGAAGACGTGGTGCTCGACGATCTCCATGCCCTTGAAGAGCTGGCCGAGGTGAGCGGCGATCACGTCTTCGAGGGGGACGAAGCGAGCCTTGGACGCCGTGACGAAGCGGGGCAGCTGGCTCGGCACCTTCACCCGGGCGAACACGGTGTGACCGGTCGAGGGGTTGCGGACGGTGACGGCCAGGTTGAGGGACAGGCCAGAGATGTATGGAAAAGGGTGCGCGGGGTCGACGGCCAGCGGGGTCAGCACCGGCCGGACTCTTTCCCGGAACAGCTTGCGCATCTCGCTGCGCTCGTCACGGCCCAGGTCGTCCCAGCGCACGATCTCGATGCCCTCGGCGGCCAGTTGCGGAAGCACCCGCTCCTGGAAGCAGGTCGAGTGCCGCTGCGCGAGGTCGTCGGCGATCGCGGCGATCCTGGCCAGCTCCTCGCGGGGTTTCAGCCCGCTTTTCGTCCGCAGCAGCAGGCCGGTGGCCATCCGCCGCTTCAGCCCGGCCACTCGCACCCGGAAGAACTCGTCCAGGTTGCTGGCGAAGATCGCCAGGAACCTGACCCGTTCGAGCAGGGGGAGAGAGGGATCCTCCGCCATCTCCAGAACCCGCTGGTTGAACTGGAGCCAGCTCTCCTCGCGGTTGAGAAAACGTTCTTGCGGAAGGGGCAACCCTTCGACGGCGGGGTGGGTGGGTTCAGCGGACATATGACCAGAATGCCCGATTTAATCAAATAGAGCGTTAATTTCGGCTCAACGACCGCTGTTGCTTACTCGGTTGGCTCAAGTTTTTCCTGCTCCATACCAGCGTGCCCGGCCGCCTCGGCCTGCCTGGCGGCCTCCCGCTCGGCGGTCTTCGCCTCCCGCACCCGGATCTTCTCCTGCTCCTTGAGCTCTCGCTCGCGGGCCTTCTCCTGGTCCCTGAGCAGCCGTTCCCGCTCACGGAACTCCCGCTCGTTCGACTTCTCCAGCTCGCGTTGCTCCCGGAGCCGCAGCTTCTCCCGCTCCCTCTCAAGCTTCGCGGCCTCGCGCACCTCGCGCTCGCGGAGCTTCTCCTGCTCCTTGAGCTCCCGCTCGCGGGCCTTCTCCATCTCCCGCAGTTCCTTGTCGGTGGGACGCGGCGGCAGCGGCGTCCGCCGCTGCTCCAGGCCCCTGGAGGAGGCGGTCAAGCGTGGTTGCGGGTTCAGTCCCGTGAGGCCGTTCCAGGCGAGGTTGACCAGATGGGCGGCCACTTCCTCGCGAGGGGGCCTGCGCACGTCCAGCCACCACTGGCCGGTCAGCGCCACCATGCCGACCAGCATCTGCGCGTACATCGGGGCCAGCTTCGGGTCGTAGTCGCGTTCGACGAACTCGTCGACCATGACGTCCTCGACCTGACTGGCGATGTCGTTGATCAGACTGGCGAACGTGCCGGTCCCCGAGGCGGCGTGCGAGTCCCGGACCAGGATCCGGAAGCCCTCGCTGTTCTCCTCCACGTAGGCCAGCAGCGCCAGGGCGGCCCGTTCCAGCTTGATCAGGGAGTGCGAGGCCGACAGGGCCTCGGTCACCATGCCGAGCAGTTTTTGCATCTCCCGGTCGACGACGACCGCGTAAACCCCCTCCTTGCCACCGAAGTGCTCGTAGACCACCGGTTTGGAGACGTTGGCGGTCGCCGCGATCTCCTCGACCGATGTGCCGTCGAACCCCTTTTCCGCGAACAGGGTCCGGCTGATTTGAATCAGCTGTTCCCGGCGTTCCTTGCCTGACATACGTCGTCGAGGTTCGCTCACGGTTCTAATAATGGTGCCCCCTGGCTGGGAAGCGGGACCTATGTCACGGACCGCTTCATTCGCGACAGTTGGGTTGAGCGTTGTCGCAAGGTCGGAAGGCATCGTTGGTACGCCGGCTCCTGGTAGGTGTGCGGGCCTGGATGTGTCGGGTTTTCTGCCATGACGGGGCCGCCGCTCGGGGCGGCCCTGGTGGAACCGTCGGGTGACGATGCGCGGTGGAACCGTCGGGCGGCGATGCGCGGTGCGCGGTGCGCGGTGCGCGGTGCGCGGTGCGCGGTGCGCGGTGCGCGGTGCGAGCCGTCAGGCGGCGATGCGCTTCGCGGCCAGTCGCTCGGGCGTCGGCCAGCGGACGTCGTAGGCCCAGCCGGCCTTCTCGAACCAGCGGATCACGCCCGCGCTGAGGTCGATCTGGCCCTTGAGCGCGCCGTGCCGGGCGCAGGTCGGGTCGGAGTGGTGCAGGTTGTGCCAGGACTCGCCGAACGACGGGATGGCCAGCCACCACACGTTGCGTGACTTGTCCCGCGACTCGAAAGCCTCCTCGCCGAAGACGTGGCAGATGGAGTTGATCGACCAGGTCACGTGGTGCAGCAGGCCGATCCGGACCAGGGTGCCCCAGAAGAAGCCGGTCGCCATGCCCCACCACGACCAGGTCAGCAGGCCGCCGAGCAGGGCGGGGAGCACCATCGTGGTGATCGCCAGCACGGGGAAGAACTTGTGCAGCTTGATGATGTCCGGGTCCCTGACCAGGTCGGGTGCGTACTTCTCGCGGTTGGCCCGGTCGGTCTCGAACAGCCAGCCCATGTGCGCCCAGAGCAGACCCTTGGTCACGGCCACGAAGCCGGGTCCGAAGCGCCACGGAGAGTGCGGGTCGCCGTCCTTGTCGGAGAACTTGTGGTGCTTGCGGTGGGTGGCCACCCAGTCCAGCACCGACATCTCCATCGAGAGGCTGCCCGCGATGCCCAGCGCGATCTTCAGCGGACGCTTGACCTTGAACGACCCGTGTGTGAAGTGGCGGTGCAGGCCGACGGTGACCCCCAGCCCGGTGACCACGTAGAACACGCCGGCGATCACGATGTCGGACCAGCCGAGGCCCCATCCCCAGGCGAGGGGAACGGCCGCGATCAAGGCGATCAGCGGCGCGGCCACGATCACCCCGAAAACGATGAGCTCGGGAAGGGTCTTCTTCTCAGGGTCGGCGTCTGGTTTGGGCCCGGGTCTCGGGCCCGGAACAGGGCTTTCTGCGATGACGGTCATGCGATACCTCGCGAAGGCTCGGAAGTGGGGGGGATGGACTTTTGTCTGGCTACGCCAACGTAACCTACGGAATCGTAAGTTAGGAGCCCCTGGCCGTTTAATATGGGGAAAATGACTATCGAGGACTCGTCCACAGCGGGTTCATGTCTTGTCTACCACCAGCCTGACCTGCTAAACGGTTGGTCCCGGGCGGCTCGCGCCGGGCTTCCCCGAGGGTCGTCCGGCCTCGTGGTCGAGGAGGACTCAAAAGGAGGCGCGTTCGACGTCAAGGGCTCGGTATCGTAGGGGGGTGCCGGGCGCGCGGACGTAGTCTGGGTCGCACGGCCGATCCGGCATTGGGTAATTGGCAGCCCGCAAGGTTTTGGTCCTTGTTGTCCAGGTTCGAGTCCTGGTGCCGGAGCCATCCTTGCTGTCCGATTAGTTGGTGCGGCTAGTCGGCTGGGTGGGTTTCCGAAGGGGAAGGTATCCTCACGTTGTCGAGCAGGTGACAGCGCGGTGCCCTGGCGGTAGCCGTATGTCGTCGTGCTTCGTCATGTCTCAGCCGCGACGCCGAGGGAGCCTCGTCCGTGAGTGTGCCGCGCCCGGCCGCCGTCATCGTCCTCGCCGCAGGTGAGGGTACCCGGATGAAGTCGAAAACACCGAAGATCCTGCATGAGGTGTCCGGCCGTACCCTGGTCGACCACATGCTCACCGCCGCTCGGGGCCTGGAGCCCGAGCGACTTATCGTCGTCGTCGGTCACGCGCGAGATCGGGTTCAGGCGCATCTGGCGCAGACCAGTCCCGACGCGCAGACCGTCGTCCAATTCGAGCAGAAGGGGACCGGTCACGCCGTTCGGGTCGTCCTGGAATCGGTCGGCACCATCGGCGGCACGGTCCTGGTGACCTACGGTGACACGCCGCTCCTGCGCGCCGAGACCCTCGCCGCGCTCCTGGAACGGCACGGTGAGGACGGCAACGCCGTCACCGTGCTGACCGCCGAGGTCCCCGACCCCCACGGCTACGGCCGGATCGTCCGCGACGCCACCGGAGCGGTGCTGGAGATCGTCGAGGAGAAGGACGCGGGCCCGGAACAGCGGGCGATCAAGGAGATGAACTCCGGCGTCTACGCCTTCGACGGACTGCTCCTGGCCGACGCGGTCAAGCGGGTGTCCACCTCCAACGCCCAGGGGGAGGAGTACCTCACCGACGTCCTGTCGATCCTGAGGCAGGACGGCCACCGGGTCGGCGCGCACGTCGCGGCCGACTACGTCGAGGTGGAGGGCGTCAACGACCGCGTGCAGCTCGCCTTCGCCCGGAAGGTGCTCAACTCCCGGCTGCTGGAGGCCCACATGCGGGCAGGGGTCACGGTGATCGACCCCGAGAGCACGTGGGTGGACGTGGACGTGACGCTGGAGCCGGACGTGGTGATCCACCCCAATACCCAGTTGCACGGCCGCACGACCGTCGGGGAAGGCGCGGAGGTCGGCCCGGCCACCACGCTGACCGACACGGTCGTCGGCGAGGGGGCGCTGGTCCGCAACGCCGTCTGCGTCGAGGCCGAGATCGGCCCCGAGGCCCTGGTCGGGCCGTACGCCTACCTGAGGCCGGGCACCGTGCTCGCGCGCAAGGCCAAGGCCGGCACCTACGTCGAGATGAAGAACGCCCAGGTGGGCGAGGGGGCCAAGGTGCCCCACCTGACCTACGTGGGCGATGCCACGATCGGCGTGGGGGCCAACATCGGAGCCTCGACGATCTTCGTGAACTATGACGGGGTGAACAAGCACCGCTCGACGGTGGGTGATCATGCCTTCGTCGGATGCGACACCATGCTCGTCGCGCCGGTGAACGTCGGTGACGGTGCCTACACCGCCGCGGGCTCGGTCATCGACAGCGACGTCCCTCCGGGGGCGATCGGGGTCGCCCGAGGGCGGCAGCGCAACATTGAAGGGTGGGTCGCGCGCAAGCGCGCGGGCACCAAATCGGCACAGGCCGCGCAGCGGGCGGCCGAGGCCGGGAATGAGCAGGGGAGCAAGACGTGAGCGAGCGGGCCAGCGGACACAGCGGCATCGCGAGGGCGACGACGAGCCGTCAGGCTAGGAGGACGGCATGAGCGGCATCAAGCAGCCGGGTGAGAAGAAACTGATGTTCTTCTCCGGGCGGGCGTACCCGGAACTGGCCGAGGAGGTGGCCGACCACCTCGGGGTCGACACCACCCCCACCACACTGCGCGACTTCGCCAACGGCGAGATCTACGCCCGCTACCCGGAGTCGGTCCGGGGCTGCGACGCGTTCGTCATCCAGAGCCACACCGGGCCCATCAACCAGTGGATCATGGAGCAGCTGATCATGGTGGACGCGCTCAAGCGCGCCTCCGCCAAGCGGATCACCGTGATCATGCCGTTCTACGGCTACGCCCGCCAGGACAAGAAGAGCCGGGGCCGCGAGCCCATCACCGCCCGGTTGATGGCCGACCTGCTCAAGACCGCCGGCGCCGACCGGCTGATGTCGATCGACCTGCACACCTCCCAGATCCAGGGCTTCTTCGACGGCCCGGTGGACCACCTGTTCGCCATGCCGGTCCTGGTCAACTACCTCAAGGACAAGCTCGACCTGGAGACGACCACCGTCGTCTCCCCCGACACCGGCCGAGTACGGCTGTCGGAGCGCTGGGCCGACACGCTGGGCACCCCGCTGGCCTTCATCCACAAGCGCCGCGATCTCGAAGTGGCCAACCAGGTGAAGGTGAACGAGGTCGTCGGCAAGGTGCGGGGCCGCACCTGTGTGCTGATCGACGACATGATCGACACCGCGGGCACGATCTGCAAGGCGGCCGACGCGCTGTACGAGCAGGGCGCCACCAACGTGGTCGTGGCCGCGACGCACGCGGTGTTCTCCGACCCCGCGGTGGACCGGCTGAAGAACTCCAAGGTCTCCGAAGTGATCGTCACCAACACGCTGCCGATCCCCGAGGACAAGAGGTTCGACAAGCTCACCGTGCTGTCGATCGCCCCGCTGATCGCCCGCGCGATCACCGAGGTGTTCAGCGACGGTTCGGTGACGAGCCTGTTCGAGGGCGACAGCTGACCCGAGGGGAGCGTCCGAGCCGTCCGGGCGAAGCCCGGCGCCGGGCCCTGTAGGGTAGTGAGATTGCGTGCGCTCGTAACGCCTTCCGCTAGGGCGGGTGAGGGGGAGCGCACCTTTCAACTTTCAAAGATCCCTAGGAGATCTGCCATGTCTAACGAGGTCGTCATCGCCGCCGAGTCGCGCTCGGAGTTCGGCAAGGGTGCCGCACGCAAGGTCCGCCGCCAGGACAAGGTGCCCGTCGTCCTGTACGGGCACGGCACCGACCCGCAGCACCTGACCCTCCCCGGCCACGAGCTCCTGCTCGCGCTGCGCACGCCGAACGTGCTGATCCGCCTCCAGGGCGCCTCCAGCGAGCTGGCGCTGCCCAAGGGCGTCCAGCGTGACCCGATCAAGGGCTTCCTGGAGCACGTCGACCTTCTGCTCGTCAAGAGCGGCGAGAAGGTCACCATCGACATCCCCGTCACCGTCGTGGGCGAGGTGGCCGACGGCATCCTCGACCAGCAGCTGGTCTCCATCTCGGTCGAGTCCGAGGCCACCCACATTCCGACCGGCGTCGAGGTCGACGTCGAGGGCATGGAGGTCGGCACCCAGGTCACCGCCGGCGACCTGAAGCTGCCCGAGGGCACCACCCTGGTCGCCGACCCGGAGACCCTGGTCCTGCACGTCACCGGCGCCCCGGTCGGCGAGCCCGAGCCCGAGGCCGCCGAGTCGGCCGAGGCCGCGGAGCCGGCCAACGAGTCCGCCGAGTAGTCCTCTCCGCTACAAAGCGGGTTTTCTCTGCTAGACCTGTCAGGGCAGTCCGAGACCGGACTGCCCTGACGCGCTTATGAAGGGATGCCGACGGTGGACCGCTGGTTGGTCGTGGGACTGGGAAACCCCGGGCCGGAATACGCCGCGAACCGGCACAACGCGGGGTTCATGGTGCTGGACGAACTCGCCGCACGGGCCGGTGGGCGGTTCAAGACGCACAGGTCGCGGGCCGAGGTCCTGGAGGGCCGCCTGGCGGGCGTCTCCGCGGTGCTGGCCAAGCCGATGTCCTTCATGAACCTCTCGGGCGGGCCGGTCAAGGCCCTGACCGACTTCTACAAGATCGACCCGGCCCACGTGATCGCGGTCCACGACGAGCTGGACATCCCGTACGGCGCGCTCAGGGCCAAGCTGGGCGGTGGCGACAACGGCCACAACGGGCTGAGGTCGATCACCAAGTCCCTGGCGACCAAGGACTATCTGCGGGTGCGGTTCGGCATCGGCCGCCCGCCCGGCCGGATGGACACCGCGGCCTACGTGCTGAGGGACTTCGCCACCGTCGAGCGCAAAGATCTGCCGTTCCTGGTCGACCGCGCCGCCGACGTGGTGGAGTCCCTGATCAAGGTGGGCCTTGAGCCGACCCAGAACGCCTTCCACGCGGGCGACCTGAACGTCTCGGGACCGCCGAGGTAGCCTCCCGGCGCCCGGGGCGGTACGGGTGCGGCGGCGCGCGGCCGGGCGGTTTCCGCCGTGCCCGGTTCGCCGCGGGCCCGCGGGCTCAGCCGAAGGCCATCAGGTTCTGCAGCAGCTCCGCCTGCTCGATCGCGTCGTCAAGCGCGTTGTGGGTGTGCGGCCGCGTGGAGTGCAGATGCCCGGGCATCTGCCGCTTGGTGGCCCAGCCGATGGGCACCCCCGCCTTGGCGGCGTAGAGCGTCTTGATGTCGAGGCAGCGCGAGTGCCCGAACGGCGAGGCGCCGGCGAAGCGCATGAAGTACCAGTAGATCCACATCCAGTCGTAGGAGAGCGGATAGGCGGCCATCACCGGCGTGCTGTTCCCGCACACCTCGCCGATCCACGCGGCGGCGGCCCGCATGGCCTCGGCCGGGTCCCGGCCCTCCCGGATCAGCGCCTGCCGGTCCAGCCCGCTGACGGCGAGCGCCTCGGGCACGTGGTCGTCGCTGATCGGCCTCAGCTCGACATAAAGGGTGTGGGTCTCGGCGTCCACCGGTTCGAAGACCTTTCCGGTCATCCGCCCGGCCACGGCCATCCCGAAGCTGACCATTGAATACGGCCCGGGAATCGGGCCATCGGCTTCAATGTCCACAGAGATATACGTTTCGGTTTTCAACCCTCGGGCCTCTCCTGCCGCCGCTACCATGCGGTGACTGTCCGTTCGTCAATGGTTACGCAGGGGGAGCGCGTGCGTGACGTGACCGTCGTTCAGGCCGCACCGAGATCGAGGGCGGCACCTCTGCGGCATATGCCGGGGTGGGTGCGAAGACACCGGCGGAGGGCTGTCGTCGGCGATCTCGGCTCCGCCTCTCTGGCCGGAGCCGTCGCGCTGTTCGTTCGCTTCGGTGAGGTTACTCCCTACGTCGTCCCGTACGTCGTGCTGAGCGCGGCACTTCCCGTCGTCTGGGTCTGTGTGGTCGCGCTGAACCGCGCCTACGAGCCCCGCCTCATCGGCCTGGGCTCCGAGGAGTTCCAGCGGGTCTTCCAGTGCGGGTTCATGCTCACCGCGGCCCTCGCCGTCGGCGCTTACCTGACCAAGACCGAGGTGGCCCGCGGCTACGTGGTCATGGCGATCCCGCTGGCGACGCTGCTGACCCTCCTCACGCGATACGGCCTGCGCCGCTCCCTGCACCGGATGCGAGCGAACGGCAGGTGCATGCGGCGGGTCGTGGCGGTGGGCCACCGGGCGGCGGTCGCCGAGCTGGTGCGCCGGTTCCGCCTGGAGCGCTATCACGGCATGGAGGTCGTCGGCGCCTGCCTGCCGCACGACGGCATGGGCGACGTGGAGGGCGTCCCGGTCCTGGGAGACTTCTCCGACGTCCCACTCGTGGTCGGGCAGATCGCGGCGGACACCGTGGCCGTGCTCGCCTGCCCCGACATGGACGGGGTGGCCCTGCGGCGATTGGCCTGGCGCCTGGAGAAGACCGGCACCGACCTGATCGTGGCCCCGGCGCTGATGGAGGTGGCCGGGCCGCGCATCAGCATCCGCCCGGCCGCCGGCCTGCCGTTGCTGCACGTGGACCACCCCGAGATCTCGGGGCTGCGCCGGCTGGTCAAGAACCTCTTCGACCGGATCGGGGCGGGACTGCTGCTGCTGGCGCTGCTGCCGCTCTTCGTCGGCATGACGGCGGCCATCCGGTCGTCGAGCCCGGGGCCGGCCTTCTTCCGGCAGACACGAGTGGGACGGGACGGCGCCGAGTTCACCATCTACAAGTTCCGGACGATGGGTGCCGACGCCGAGCGCCTGAAGATCGACCTGTCCAGCGACGAGCGGGGCGTGCTCTTCAAGATCCGGAACGACCCCCGCGTGACCCCGCTGGGCGCCTGGTTGCGCCGTCACTCCCTGGACGAGCTGCCCCAGCTGATCAACGTCGTGCTCGGTCACATGTCGCTGGTGGGCCCCCGGCCGCCGCTGCCCGAGGAGGTGGCCCGGTACGGGGACGACGTCAGGCGCAGGCTGCTGGTCAAGCCGGGGATGACCGGTCTGTGGCAGGTGAACGGACGGTCCGATCTGTCGTGGGAGGAATCGGTGCGGCTGGACCTGCGTTACGTGGAGAGTTGGTCCCTCACGCTGGACCTGCAGATTCTGTGGAAGACTTGGTCGGCTGTCGCGCGAGGGGCTGGAGCATACTGATGACGATTGGCGACGATCACGCCCTCGCCGGGGAGCTGGCGACGGCGGCCGGCGAGAAACTGCTGGCCCTGCGTGAGCGGGAGGGCTTCGGCGATCCCTCCGCGCTCCGCAAGGAGGGTGACAGGGCGGCGCACCTGTTCCTGATGGAGGCTCTGGCGCGGTCGCGGCCCGATGACAGCGTGCTGTCCGAGGAGGCGACCAGTGAGGAGCGTCTCGACCCTCGCCGCCTCAGGGCCGAGCGGGTGTGGATCGTCGACCCCCTGGACGGCACCCGTGAGTTCTCCGAGGAGGGGCGCAAGGACTGGGCGGTCCACGTGGCGCTCTGGGAGCGCGGCACGCTGACGGCCGGAGCGGTGGCGCTGCCCGCGCAGGGCCGGACGCTGTCCACCCTCGAACCGCCCGTGCTGCCCGAGCTCGGGCCGGAGGCCAGGCCGCGGATCGCGGTCAGCCGCACCCGTCCGCCGGAGTTCGTCCAGAAACTGGCCGACCTCGTCGGCGCCGATCTGGTGCCCATCGGATCGGCGGGCGCGAAGATCTCCGCGGTGCTCACCGGGGAGGTCGAGGCCTACGTGCACGCCGGCGGTCAGTACGAATGGGACTCCGCCGCGCCCGTGGCCGTGGCCCTCGCCTGCGGAGCCCACGCTAGCCGCATCGACGGCTCGCCCCTGGTCTACAACCAAGGCGACCCCTCGTTGCCGGATATTCTTGTATCCCTACCGGGACTGGCGCCAACGTTGCTCGCTGGAATCCGGGATCTACACCGATAAATCCCCGCTAGGAGAGTCTGATGCTCCAGAGCGACTACACAACGTCGCAGCTCGACGTCCTCGAGGCAGAGGCGATCCACATCATGCGTGAGGTGGCGGCCGAATTCGAGCGTCCCTGTCTTCTCTTCTCCGGTGGTAAAGATTCCATTGTCATGCTCCGCATCGCGGAGAAGGCGTTCTGGCCCGCACCGATCCCCTTTCCGCTGATGCACGTGGACACCGGGCACAACTTCCCGGAGGTCATCGAGTTCCGCGACCGCCGGTCGGAGGAGCTCGGCGCGCGGCTGGTCGTGGCCAGTGTCCAGGACTCCATCGACGCCGGACGGGTGGCCGAGGAGACCGGGCGCAGGGCGTCACGCAACCGGCTGCAGACCACCACGTTGCTGGACGCGATCGAGGACAACGAGTACGACGCGGTGTTCGGCGGCGCCCGCCGTGACGAGGAGAAGGCCCGCGCCAAGGAGCGGGTGTTCTCCTTCCGCGACGAGTTCGGCCAGTGGGACCCGAAGAGCCAGCGCCCCGAGCTGTGGAACCTCTACAACGCCAAGATCCGCAAGGGTGAGCACATCCGGGTGTTCCCGCTGTCCAACTGGACCGAGCTCGACATCTGGGACTACATCCGGCGCGAGGGCATCGAGATCCCCTCGATCTACTACGCGCACACCCGCAAGGTGTTCGAGCGCGACGGCATGCTGCTGGCCGACAGCGAGTTCATCATCCGCGACGAGGACGAGCAGCTCTTCGAGATGGTGGTCCGTTACCGCACGGTCGGCGATGTGACCTGCACCGGTGCGGTGCAGTCGGCCGCGGCGACGGTCGAGGAGATCATCGAAGAGATCGCCGCCACCCGCATCACCGAGCGCGGCGCCACCCGCGCCGACGACCGCGCCTCCGAGGCCTCCATGGAAGACCGTAAAAGGGAAGGTTACTTCTGATGGACATCCTTCGCTTTGCCACGGCGGGAAGCGTCGACGACGGAAAGTCGACCCTGATCGGCCGGCTGCTCTTCGACTCCAAGGCGATCTTCGAGGACCAGCTTGAGGCGGTCGAGCGCACCTCTCGCGACCGCGGTACCGAGTACACCGACCTGTCGCTGCTCACCGACGGGCTGCGGGCCGAGCGTGAGCAGGGCATCACGATCGACGTGGCCTACCGCTACTTCGCGACGCCCAAGCGCAAGTTCATCATCGCCGACACTCCCGGGCACATCCAGTACACCCGGAACATGGTCACCGGGGCCTCCACCGCCGACCTGGCGATCGTCCTGATCGACGCGCGCAAGGGCGTGCTGGAGCAGTCGCGGCGGCACGCGTTCCTGACCACGCTGCTGCGGGTGCCGCACCTGGTCCTGGCCGTCAACAAGATGGACCTGGTCGACTACTCCCAGGAGCGGTTCGAGGAGATCCGTGAGGAGTTCTCCTCCTTCGCCTCCAAGCTGAACGCGCCCGACCTGACGTTCATCCCGATCTCGGCGCTGCACGGCGACAACGTGGTGTCCCGCTCGGAGAACATGCCCTGGTACAACGGCTCCTCCCTGCTGCACCACCTGGAGCACGTGCACATCGCCTCCGACCGCAACCTGGTCGACGTGCGCTTCCCCGTCCAGTACGTCATCCGCCCGCAGCGGGCCACCGATCCGGCCCTGCACGACTACCGCGGTTACGCGGGCCAGGTCGCCGGTGGCGTGCTGAAGCCGGGCGACGAGGTCGTGCACCTGCCCTCGGGCCTGACCACGCGCATCGCCTCGATCGACACCTTCGACGGGCCGCTGGACGAGGCGTTCGCGCCGATGTCGGTGACCCTCAGGCTTGAGGACGACATCGACATCTCGCGCGGCGACATGATCTGCCGTCCGAACAACCAGCCGCACGTCGCTCAGGAGCTTGAGGCGATGGTGTGCTGGATGGCCGACGTGGCCAAGCTGGGCCCGCGCACCAAGCTGACCATCAAGCACACCACCCGTACGGCCCGCGCGGTGGTCCGGGACCTGCACTACCGGCTGGACGTCAACACCCTGCACAGGGACGAGTCGGCCCAGTCGCTCGGCCTGAACGAGATCGGGCGCGTCTCGCTCCGTGTCACCCAGCCGCTGTTCGTGGACGACTACGCGAGAAACCGCCTCACGGGCGGCTTCATCCTCGTGGACGACGCCACCAACAACACCGTCGGCGCGGGGATGATCGTCGAGGCCAGGTAGGAGCCGCGACGCCGGAATCCGCGGCGGGCGGGTGGGCGACGGCAGGCGCGAAACGGCCCGGGCCCGGTTCGCCGGTGCGACACCGCACCCGGGCCGGGCTCCGGTAGCGACCCGTCCGGGGCGAGCACGCACCGGACGGGTCATCCATGATGGGTCACCCGGGACGGGTCATCCATGATGGGTCACCCGGGACGGGTCATCCATGATGGGTCACCCGGGACGGACCATCCGGGATGGGTCACCCGGGACGGACCATCCAGGACGGGCCATCCAGGACGGACCATCCGGGACGGGTCGCCCGGGATGGGTCACCCAGGGCGGGTCGCCGGGACAAAGGGGCCCCTGACGAACGAGACCGAGAGGCTCGTTCGCCTGACCGCCGCCCTTCGGCCGGGCGTGCCCGGAGCCGGAAGCCCGGCTCGCGGCCGGATGAGTGGCTCCCACCGCGCCGTTTCCCGCCTCGCCCCGTCGGGCGGTGCGCACCCCGGTCCCCTCCGCCGCGGATGAGGACGCGTCCGCACCGGGAAGGCGGGCCTGAGAGTCCCGGCCGGGAAGAAGCTGTCGGGAAGAGGCTTCTGTCTATCTGAGCTGGGAAGACGTTCCCATCGCTCCGAGGAGACGCGCGTTACAACCTTCTCGGTAGATCCTTTGTCTGTTCACTGACCTCGCGATTACTCTGCGCGCTAATCTCGGCACGTTCCGTATCCACCGGGTAAGGATTCGTGCCTGTGTCTGATCGTCCGTCCCCTGCTCGGGTGGTTTTCCTGGGTGGCCTTGGCCGTAGTGGGACCACTCTGCTGGAGCGCCTCCTCGGGGAGGTCCCCGGCATCGCGCCGCTCGGTGAGGTCGTCCACCTCTGGGCAAGGAGCGTCCTGGCGGACGAGGCGTGCGGGTGTCGCGAGTCGTTCGCCGCGTGCCCCTTCTGGTGCAAGGTCGGTGAGCGTGCGTTCGGCGGCTGGTCCGAGGAGCGGGCCCGGCGGATGCTCGCCCTCAGGTCCCGGGTGGACCGCACCCGGCGCATACCCGTCCTGGCCCGGCTCCTCGCGGAGAAGCAGACGGGGGCCGGCTGGTGGCCGGCGCTCGACACCGCCGAGCTGGACGAATACGTCGCCGCCTATCGCGGCCTGTACAACGCGGCGGGAGAGATCGCCGACTGTCCGGTCGTGGTCGACTCCAGCAAGCACGCCTCTCTGGCCTTCTGCCTCGCGGTGGCCGGCGTCGACGTCCAGGTCGTCCACGTGGTCCGTGATCCCCGGGCGGTCGCGCACTCCTGGCACAGGCGGGTGGAGCGCCCAGAGGACGGGCACCCGATGACCCGCTGGTCTCCGGCGCGCACCTCGCTGCACTGGATGACGGAGAATCTCGGCTTCGAGCTCCTGGCCCGCAGCGGCGTCCCGGTCACCCGGGTCCGCTACGAGGACTTGATCGAAGCCCCCGCCGACACGCTCAGGCGACTGAGCGCGAGGATCGGCCTCCCGCCCCGCCTGGACTTCCTCACGGACGACGGGGCTCGGCTCTCGACGGCCCACACGGCCTCAGGCAACCCCATGCGTTTCACGGTCGGCCGAATCCGGCTGGCCAGGGACGACGGCTGGCGCACCGCCGCACCGTCCCAGCACCGGCGCCTGGTCACCGCACTGACCTGGCCGCTCATGATCAAGTACGGCTATCGCCGTGCCCTCCAAGGAGAGACTCGTGTCTGACCGTTCCGCGTTCCCCTCCAACCCCGAAGGACGGGGCGTTCACGCCGGAGGTGTCCGGTGAATCCATCCGTGGGCGTGGTGATTCCCACCCGAGGGCATCGGCCTGACACGCTGCGCTCGGCCGCGCTCTCCGCACTCGGTCAGGACTACCCCGGCACCGTCGAGATCGTCATCGTCGTGGACCGGGGTGACCCGGTCCGGGTCACCGACCAGCTGGCCGCACTTTTGGACGACCGGTCACTGACGGCGGGGTGGGAGGATCCGCCCTCGCGCAGGGTGTGGGTGATGGCCAACAGGCTCAGCCCCGGCCTGCCCGGCACGCGCAACACGGGCATCGCGGCTCTCGGCACCGATCTGGTGGCCTTCTGCGACGACGACGACCAGTGGCTGCCCGGCAAGGTCAGCGCCCAGGTCGCCGCACTGGAGGCGGAGCCGGACGCGGAGTTCTCCAGTTGCGCCATCGAGGTCCAGTACGGCTCGCGCCGTGTTCCCCGCCTGGCCGGCACCGGTCTGGTCACCCGCAGACATCTGGTGCGCTCGCGCATGGCGATGGTGCACTCCTCGACCTTCCTGTTCCGGCGCGGCACGCTCTGGGTGGACGAGAGCGCCCCCAACGGCCAGAACGAAGACTGGGATCTGGCCCTGCGCGCCGCCGCCCGCCACCCGATCGTGCATGTGGACCGCCCCCTGGTGCGGGTGCGCTGGGGCGGCTCCGCGTACGTGACCCGTTGGGCCGATCGAATCGCCGGGCTGCAGTGGATGCTGGCCCGGCACCCTGATCTGGCCGTGGATCCGCGCGGCGCGGCGCGGATCTACGGTCAGCTTGCCTTCCACCACGCGGCCCTCGGCCAGCGGCGGGAGGCAGGCCGCTGGGCCTGGCGAGCCTTCGCGGCTCGTCACAGCGAACCTCGCGCGCCCATCGCGCTCGCCGTGGCGACGGGCCTGGTTCCGGCCCAGGCCATGCTCGGCCTCCTGCACCATCGGGGGCACGGTATCTGATGCCGCCCTCCATGGGTCACAGGCCCGTCGCCGCCGGATACGACGCGGTGTCGTCCACAGACGACTCCGCGTCGTTCGGTCAGGACGCGATGTTGTCCGGACACGGCGAGAGAGCCGCCGGCCAGCATCCTCAGATACCCGGTCTGTCCACCGTCGCTGGACAGACCGGGGCACCGATCGGGAAGCAGGGGGCGGCGCCCGCCGTTCCCCGTCAGCGACCGCGACCGGACAAGGCCACTCGCAAGCGACTGCGCAAGCGCGTGCACGTGGCGGGCGTCGCGATCGATCCGATGACCGAGAGCGAGGTGGTCGACCACGTCATCGCCGCGTTGAAGCGCGGCGAGGGCGGCCACATCGTCACACCGAACGTGGACATCAGCCGGATCGTCGCCCGCGATCCGGAGGCACGCCGGCTCGTCGAGGGCGCCGATCTGGCGGTGGCGGACGGTATGCCGCTGGTGTGGGCGGCGAAGCTGCTCGGCACCCCGCTTCCAGGCAGGATCACCGGCGCCGACCTGATCTGGTCCCTGTCGGAGGCCGCCGCCTTCTACCGTCACCCCGTCTACCTGCTGGGCGGTCCGCCGGGGGTGGCCACCCAGGCGGCGCGCAATCTGACCGGCCGTTACCCGGGGCTGATCGTCGCGGGGGTCGATGCCCCGACGTTCGGGTTCGAGGACGTCCCCGAGAGCTATGCCAGGGTGAGAGACGACGTGATCGCGACGGGGCCGCGGCTGGTCTTCGTCGGGCTCGGCTTCCCCAAGCAGGACCGGCTCATCGCGGCACTCCGCGATGACCTGCCCGGCACCTGGTTCGTCGGCTGCGGCTCGGCGATAGCCTTCGCCGCGGGCACCGTCCAGCGGGCCCCGGGCTGGGCCCAGCACAGCGGCCTGGAATGGGTCTTCCGCCTGCTCCGCGAGCCCGGCAGGCTGGCTCGCCGCTACCTGGTGGACGACCTGCCGTACGCCCTTCGCCTGCTCACCGTCTCCCTGTTTCGGGGACTCTTTTCCTGAGGGGCCTCCCGTCGGGGCCCGTTCTTTTCGAAAGCATTCGTGCTGTCGGCTTTTGTCGTCTCAGTGGGCTGATCGTCGGCGGCGAGGCCTTGAAATCGCACCGGGCCGTCGGCCTCCGTCGCTCCAGGGCGGAGGCCGGTTCCCTGACAGAGCCGCCCTCCCTCCGAAGCGGGAGCGGTCGGTCCTTCGACCGGGTCTTCCCTCGTCTCAAGCCGTGGACCGGCCCTTGCCCTTCTTCGCGGGGCCGGCCCACGGGGCGGGTCCTTCATCGTTCGAGGTGGGAGCGGTCCTTCGACCGGGACCTTCCGTCATTCTGGGACGGAGGCCAGTTCCCTGACCCTGCGGACCTCCTCCGGGCTCAGCCGGGCGGCGGCCGTGGCGAGGGCATGGCGGGAGTCCATCGGCCGGTATGCCGTGCGGGACAGGCCGCTCCAGGCGAAGCCGCCCGTGCGGCCGGTGGTGGCCGTACACGCGCGCAGGACACGCTCCTCGGCCCGGGCGGACCATGTCAGGCTCGACCATTCGTACAGACGGCGGAAGCCCGCCCGCGGGTCGGCGGCCAGGTGCTCGTAGTCGGCCAGCAGGACCCCGGGACACCGGGCCGCCAGGTCGGTGGCGGTGGTTCTGGCCGCCCGCCAGAGGGCCACGGTCTTGGCGAGGCGGTCCTGCGAGCCCACCAGGGGGCGTAGCGCGGAAAGGTGCGGTTGATCGCGGACCAGGAGGGGCTGTTCGAGCAGTTCCTGGAAGTGGACCGTCCAGCCGAGCCGCTGCCAGCTGCCGGCGAACGACACGGGATCGCGCAGCAGGATGATCACTCGGCAGCCCAGCCGTTCGGCGAACCACCCGGCGGAGAACAGCGCGAACGGGTCGTCCAGCAGCGCCCGGCGTCCGCCCAGCCGTCCGAGCGTGAACGAGGTGCCGTACTTGACCATCCTCGCGAGGTCGTACGGCGAGCGGTTGCGGCGCAGCTCGGCCAGGAACCCGTAGCGCAGCGCGACGGTGGAGGCGAAGGCGGGCAGCCAGGACTCCTCGTTGTCCGGGCAGATGTACTGGAAACGGTGGGTGACGGCGGCGTTGAGAACCCCGGGGGAACGGCCCGGCGGGTGCTGGGGGTTGAGCGGCTCGTTGACGTAGACCAGCTCACCGCTCGCCGCGAGCATCTTGCCCGTCCAGCTCGTCCCGCTCCTGGGCAGTCCGGTCACCAGCACGGGGGTCACGACGCCCGCCACGGTTTCAGCGCGGCCAGGCTGTGGACGCCGAAGGGGCGCAGGCCGTACAGGCGGTGGATCCGCCAGAGCGGGAGCAGGTTCTTGACCACCATGCCCCCGGCCCAGCCGAGGGCGGCGCCGAGCGCGCCGAAACCGGGGATCAGCAGCAGATCCAGTGCCACGGTCACCGCGATGGCGGCGACCAGGTTGGCCAGGCTGGAGCCGGTGCGCCCCGCGGAGGTCAGCACCACGTCGGCCATGCCGCAGGCGGTGGCGAGCATCATCGTCGCGGCCAGTACGAGCGCCACCGGGACCCCGGAGGCGTAGCCGTCGCCGAAGACGGCGCCGAGCAACCACGGCGCGAGGACGGCGTAGCCCAGCCAGATCGGCCAGGTCAGCAGGACGAGCCACATGGCGGCGGACTGGTACAGCTCGCGGGCGCGCGGCAGGTCGCCCTCGGACAGGGCTCGCACCAGCCTTGGCTGCGTGGCCTGGGCCAGAGCCTGGCCGGCGAGCTGGCCCACGACCTTGAACCGGGTGGCGGCGGTGTAGACGGCGGCCTCGACCGGCCCGGCGAGCATCGCCACGATCACGATGTCGAGCCGCTGGAACACCGCCTGGATGGCGGCGGCCAGCGACCGGGGCCAGGTGTGGCGCCACAGGTCGTGGGCGGTTCCCGGCAGATACGGCGCGTACGGCAGCCGCCGGTGCAGCCAGAGCGAGGCCAGCAGCAGGACCGGCAGGGAGGGCAGCGCCCAGGCCGCGGCGAGCAACGGCACCGATCCCGGGTTCGTCAGCGACGCGGCCCCGACCAGGACGAGCTGAGCCACCGGCTGGAACACGCCGTCCAGCAGCACGGTCGGCCGCATCGTGCCGAACCCGCGGGTCGCGCTCACCACGAGGTCCGAGCACACCATCACCGGCAGGGCGGCGGACAGCACCCGCAGCGCGGGGTCGGAGGTGTTGACGAAGACCGCCGCACCGACGGCCAGCGAGAGCGCCGCGACCGGGACGAGGGCCGCGCGTACGTAGCCGGAGGTGCAGCGGTAGCCGAACGGCCGCGATCGGGCGATGAAGTAGATCAGCCCGTTGCCGGCGTCCATCCGCAGGATCGCGGCGACCATCATGCACAGGGCGGTCACGGCGAAGAAGGTGCCCGCCGTCTCCTGGCCCGCCTCCCGGGTGACCAGCACGACCGTCAGGAACTGTGAGGCGGCGCCGACCCCGGCCCCCGCCAGCCCGGCCAGCCCACTCCGCGCCGTCGCGTTCAGCCTGGACAGGCCGGGCAGCCCCGTGGAGATCAGCGCCGCCACGACGGCACCGTGCCGAGCCACGAGGTCAGCAGGGAGTCCTGCTCCTCGAAGTGGTCGGTCAGCTCGCGGCGGAGCGAGGCGGGCATCGGAGCGGGCCGGGACCTGGCGTTGTGCGGTTCGAAGACCGGGTCACCGATGTGCGGTAGTCCGAGGAACGCCAGCACCCGGTCGTAGACGACCTCCGGCTCGGCGAAGAACCGCCCGCTGTCCAGGACGAGCAGCCGTTGGCGGCCGACCAGCGGTTCGAGCCGGGCGAGCTGTTCGGCGTAGCGGCCTCTGGCGAGGTAGGCGAGGTGGCGGTGGGCGTGGTTCGTCGAGTAGGGGGAGACGCACAGGTCGTCCGCGGCCCCGGCCAGCCGCTCCTCCTCCAGCTCCACGGCTCTGGCGAAGGACGTCTCGGTCTCGAAGCCCCTGGCCAGCTCGTGGGCGTGGGCCGAGAAGGCGCGCTCGACCGGGTCGCGGGTCAGCACGATCAGTTTCACGCCGGGCAGGTCCCAGGCGATCCGGGCGCCGGCCAGCGGGTGGAACAGGTAGTAGGGAGAGGACTCGAACGCCTGGGGGCGGTAGCCGTACCTGTACGACAGCCGGGAGACCCGGGGCCGCAGCGGGAAGTGCGCCCGGTACCACGACAGGCCCTGGTCGTAGGCCATGTCGAAGTAGTGCACGCCCTTGTGGAGCACGGGCTTGAGCATCAGGGGGTGCTGCGACAGAGCCCGGTAGAGGGAGGTGGTGCCGCAGCGCTGCGCCCCGACGATGAGGAAGGAGGGCAGGATCCGGCTCCTGGCGGTGAGGCGCCCGGCGGCCCGCGACATGGTGTGGACGGAACACTTCAAAGCGGGCATCACACCAGGACCTCCTGATAGTCGACGACGGGATTGAGCCAGCGGGCGGGTGGGCCGAGGGGTTCGTGGCCATCGGCCGCGTGCCGGTCCGCGAGCGTGATCAGGTAGCGGATCGCGGTCAGCCGGGCCTCCGCGGCGGACGCACCGAACGGGGCCAGGATCGGCAGGGCCTGCGCCAGGCAGGCCATGGCCGCGGCGGCCGGATCGGTACGGCGCAGGGCCCGCTGGAAGAAGTGGTGGACGGCGTCGAAGCCGAGCGGCACCCCGGTGCCGAACCGCTCCCAGTCCCAGACCAGCAGTCGCTCGTCGGCTCCGCGCGCGATGTTCCAGGGCGCGAAGTCCCCGTGCCAGGCGAACAGGCGGCCCTGCGGCAGGAGCCCCGGGGGCCGGGAGGCGAGGGGCGGGGGGCAGGGAGAGCGGAGCCCCGGAATCCGGGCGATCTCGTCGATCGCGTCGGCGAGCAGACTCCCGGGGACCGGGCCCCGCCGTACGGGAAGCGGGGTCAGCGCGAGCACGGACAGGCCACGCCAGGACCCGTAGTGCAGCACGGCCGGCGGGACGACGGTCTTCAACGGCATGCCGGCCAGCAGGTCGAGCGTCCGCGCCTCGTGCGCGATGAGCGCGCGGGTCAGGTCGGTATCCCCGATCTTCACGAAGGCGACCGGCCCGTCGGGGGCGTGGACCTCCAGGAGCGGCTTGCGGTTGACGCGCCTGGCCGGGCGGACGTGCAGCGCGACACGGACGGGGGTGCCGAGCACCTCGCGCAGGTAGGTCTCGATGCCGGCCTCCCCCGAGGGGACCATGACCTTTCCGCCGACATGCCACCACGCGCGGGGGACCAGTCTGCGGGGAAGCAGGCGATGGGGAAGCAGGGTGTACGGCCGGGCCTCGCCGGGACCGGGGAACAGCAGGCCGATCGTCTGGTCGAGATAGCGCAGGCGTACGCGGGCGTCGTTCATCCTTCTCCCCGGCCGTGGATCCGCCGCTCAGGCGGAGGGGGGAACGCGGGAGGGTCCGGGGCCCGGCTCTCCTCCCGTCCTTGTCGCACGGCGGATACCGCGTCACGGGGTCCGTGAGCCGTTTCCTCCCGGCTCGTCATCGAATTCCTCCAGAGCAGCGCGAACGAGATGAGATACAGGCTGAGCGGCGTGAACAGCCCGTCGTAGACGAACATGTAGAGGAGGGTGAGGATCATCACGAGGACCCCGGCCATGCCGATCGGGCTCCGGTCGGGCCAGTGGCGGCGGATGGCCCCGGCGAAGAACGCCACGTAGAGGGCGGCTCCGGTGAATCCCTGCGTGATCATCAGGTGCCAGAGCTGACCGTCGCCGCCCAGCGGCGGGTGGCCGCAGGTGGGGCACCAGCCGGTCTTGCCGGTGGTGATCGTCCGGTGGTTGCCCATCGCGTTGCGGGTGTTGCCGTAGCCGATGAGCGGTGAGGTGCGGGCGGCGGCGATGGTCGCTGACACGGTGAAGGCACGGATGTCGTTGCTGTGCGGGTTGTCGAGCCGCTGGGCCACCATCGCCTGAAGAGGGCTGAGGAAGAACACCAGCGCTCCGGCGGCGACGGCGGAGCCGACCGCGACACGGGCCCGCGTGCCCAGGCGGAGGAACAGGTAGGCGCACGCGATGCCCAGGCCGATCCAGAGGCCGCGGTTGAGGGAGTAGACGACGGGGACGGCGGCCAGCGCGATCAGCGGGACCACGGCCAGGCGTCTGCGCGGCCCGCCGTACACCCACCAGCCGACCACGAACCAGATGAGCAGCACCGAGAGGTTGCTTCCCCAGGCGTTGGCCCATTCGAACGGCGCCTCGGGGCGGGGGGAGGCGTGACCGAGGACCTTCTGCATCTGGGCCGCGGTGGGGTGGATCAGGTTCTGCACGAAGGAGTTGCCGCCGATCCACCCGGGCAGGATCCGCTCGACCGGCGACGTGAACTCCACGTGTGGCGCGAACACGCCCAGCAGGCCGCCCGCGACGGTCGCGATGAACATCGTGCCGAGCATGCGCACCAGGGTGAGCTGCGGCAGCTCGGCTTCGGTCAGGTTGCCCAGGTACAGAACCATGATCATCAATGAGACGTAGAGGATCAGGCGCATGAGGTAGCCGAGCACCCGTCCGGCGCCGAACTCGCCGTAGGTGTCCGGCGGCATCTCGTCGAGCATGAGCGCGCTGATCAGATATCCCGCCAGGAGCAGCAGCCAGAGTCCGAACCCGCGCGGCGCCCTGATCGGCCGTCTTCTCAGGAGGATCAGGGCCATCCACGGGGCCAGTGCGATCACCGCCAGGCCGCCGAAACCCAGGGCCCACCACAGCGGATACGCCACCAGGAGTGCGGCGATCGGCCAGGCCGCCCGGTGCGGGCCCCTCACGGCCGGTGGATCGTCCGCGCGACCGCCTGAGGCGGTGCTTGCGGCGGTGTCTGCGGGGGTATCTGCGGAGGCATCGTGTAGGGGCCGGGCGCGGACCGGCTGTCACGGCGTTTCCGGCCGGTCCGCGGCCGCTCGGCCCCGGGAACCGCCGCGCCCGGATCCTGCCTGCCGGCGAGGTCGCGGCCCGTCGGGCGCTTGGTGCCGGCGCTCCCGCGCGATCCGGTGCCGAGGCGGTCGCGGAGCCAGGCGGCCCCGACGCCGGAGAGCAGACCGGCCATGAGGCCGCCGCCGAGGTGGAGGGAAGGGCTGGGAGCGCTGGGCTCGGTAGGTGCGACCGCGTCGCTGATCACCGAGCCGGGGACGATGGCGACGGTCCTGAACGCGTCGTACTTGAGGGTGAGGGCGGAGCTCTGGCGGCTCAGGACGCTCTGCCGCTGCAGGGCGAGGGTCCGCTCGGCCGTGCCGTTCCCCAGCCCCGGCAGCGTGGCGATCACCTCGGCCAGGCTCTCGTTGACCTGCTTCAACGTGGCCAGCAGCACCTTGAGCTGGGCTGTCCGGGCAGAGGCGGCGGACTCGCTCCGGTAGGCCAGGTAGGCGCGGGCGTAGGCGCTCGCCCCGGCGGCCGCGGCGGCCGGATCGGCGGCGGTGTAGGAGATCAGCAGGACCGAGGTGTTGGGGGGCACGGAGACCTCGACGGGCCCCGGGGTGCTCTTGAGCGTCTTCGCGGCCTTCTTGGCGACCGTCGTGGACCTGACGATCTGGGCCTCGGTGTCGAGGTTGAGCGGTTCCCGCTGCCGGTTGGTGACCTGGTTGGTCTGCTCCTGCGGGCCCGTCGCGGTGACCAGGACCTGCGCGGAAGCCGTGTAGGCGGGTGGTGTGACATGCAGCGAGGCGACGCCGCCGCCGATCCCGGCCAGGAGCAGGAGCGAGGCGATCAGCCACCGGCGGCGGAGGAGGGACGCGTAGTCCGCCAGGTCTCCGCCGGAGCGGTGGACGAGGACGTCCGGCGACGGGCTCATACGCAGGGAATCCCTCTCGGGCTGAATCGGTGTCGGGAATCCTAAGAACTATAGGTTGGCTTTCCATTTCCCTGGCCTGATCCACAAGATTTTCTTCATGGTGGCGCCGCCAATCACGGCGCAATAACGATCGTTTGTACGACATTTCATATCTATTTCGATGAGGCCCGGGAACGGACCGGCAAAGTCTGTGACATCGCACGTCCTGGGGGTGGGAAGGTGTGGTCCCGAAGAACCGGCAAATGTGCGTGTTGAGCCCCTGCGAGGAACCGTTGTATCGGACAAATGCTGATTTAAGGTCTATTTCGCGGAGGGGCGGAATTGCCGGATCGCGAGCTGTTCTGGCGCTGGGACTGAGCGCACTCCTATTGGGCGGGGCGGGGGCGAGCGGGTGCGGCGGTCCCACGGCCGGCACACCCGTCTCGGAGAAGCCGACCTTTCACGTGGGGGCGGGGACGCCGGTGGAGCCGAGGCTGCCGGGGCGGACGCCGACGCGCGCCCCCACCGAGATCGGCGGCCTGCCGGACGCCTACCCGACGGCGTCCGCCTGCGAGGTCACCGCCAAACTCATCCCCTCGTGCGGCGCCTGGTGGGGGGTCGCGCCGGAGGTCTTCACCGGGAGGAGTCCGGGGCCGGCGCTGAAGCGCGCCGAGAGACGTATGGGCCGCCCGGCCGACATCGTCCACGTCTACCACCGGGAGCACGATCTCTTCCCGACCGCGGAGGAGCGGGCGATCGCCCGCGACCGGGCCGGCAACAGGCTTCTGCTGATCAACTGGAAGCCGTCCTTCGACCGCACCTGGGCGGAGATCGCCCGGGGTGACCTGGACGAGCGGATCGACCGGCTGGCCCGTCACATCGTGAAGAACTTCCCCCAGAGGTTCTTCCTGACCGTCCACCACGAGCCGGAGAACGACGTACGGGAGCGGCCCGGCTCGGGGATGACCGCCGACGACTACTCGGCGATGTTCCGGCACGTGGTGCTGCGCCTGCGCGAGAAGGGCGTGACCAACGCGGTCACGGTGATGACCTACATGGGCGCGCCCAACTGGGCGGCCATGCCCTGGTTCGAGAGGCTCTACCCCGGCGACGACGTGGTCGACTGGGTGGCCATGGACCCCTACGTCGACGACAAGGTCCACTCCTTCGACGGGCTGGTCAACAAGGCCCGCGAGGAGTTCGCGGAGTGGCCCGGCTTCTATCGCTGGATGCAGGCGCGCTTCCCCGGCAAGCCCGTCATGATCGCCGAGTGGGGCGTGTTCGAGCGCTACGACCAGCCCCGGTTCAAGGAGACCTTCTTCACGTCGGTGCGTCAGGAGATCCGGGATTATCCGCAGATCAAGGCGCTGGTCTACTTCGACTCACCGCACGCTCCCCGGGGGGACACCCGGTTCGACACCACTCCCGGGGGGCTCAGCGCCTTCGGCGACCTCGCCGCCGACCCCTACCTTCGCGCCACCACGGTTCCGCAGAAGTGACCAGCCGGCGACTCCGGCGGCCACCGCGACGCCCAGGATCCAGAACATGACCGTGTTGCTCACGTCGAGGAGCTTGAGCGCCGAGGCCAGCAGCACCACCGCGAGCAGCGCCCGGATGATCCCGCCGGGCGCCCGGGCGGAGACACGTGCTCCCAGGTAGACGCCGGGAATCGAGCCGACCAGCAGCGACGTGGTGACGTCCAGCTTGAAGTCGCCGAACAGCAGGTGGCCGAGGGCGGCCGAGGCGACCAGCGGGACGGCCTGCACCAGGTCGGTCCCGACGAGTTGGTTGGCCTTCAGCGCCGGGTAGAGCATGAGCAACGCCACGATGATCAGCGATCCCGAGCCCACGGACGAGATTCCGACGACCAGGCCGCCAACCATACCGACCAGTAAGGTCGGAATTGGGCGCACGACGATCTGCCCCACGTCCTCCGAGACCGCTCCTTCGCGCCGCGCCAGGAGGGCCTTGGCGACCAGCCCGGCGACGGCCAGCAGAAGCGCGCACCCCAGGGCGTACTTGATCGTCTGCTGGACCTGCGCGCCGTCCCCGAAGGCCCTCGCCACGAGCACCCCGCAGAAGGCCGCCGGCACCGACCCGGCGCACAGCCAGCCGACCAGCCGCAGGTTGACCGTGCCCCGCCGCAGGTGGACGGCCCCGCCCACCGGTTTCATGATGGCCGAGGCGACCAGGTCGCTGGAGACGGCCGCCAGGGGCGGCACGTTGAAGAACAACATCATCATCGGCGTCATGAGCGCGCCGCCGCCCATACCGGTCAGGCCGATGACGATCGCCACGAGGAACGACCCGACGGCGAGAGGGATGTCGATGCCCATCGGTCTTCAGCACTCCTCGTTCGTCCGGCAGGGCGTCCGCTCAACGGATCCAGCCGCCCTGGATCAATGGATTCAGCACCTGATGAACTGCCTGGTCCACGCTGATGGAGGTGGTGTCGATCTCCAGATCGGCGTCCTCGGGCTCCTCGTACGGATCGGAGATCCCGGTGAATTCGGGGATCAGCCCGGCGCGGGCCTTGGCGTAGAGGCCCTTGCGGTCGCGGCGCTCGCACTCCTGCAGCGGGGTGGACACGTGGACCAGCAGGAAGTCGGCGCCGACGCCCTCCACCATCGCGCGGACCTCGTCACGCGTGGCGGCGTAGGGGGCGATGGGGGCGCAGATCGCCAGCCCGCCGTGCCTGGCGGCCTCGGCGGCGACGAATCCGATCCGGCGGATGTTGAGGTCGCGGTCTTCCTTGGAGAAGGTCAGCCCCGCCGACAGCAGGTGGCGGACCACGTCGCCGTCGAGGTAGGTCACCGTACGGCTCCCGCGCTCCAGCAGGGCGTCGCGCAGCCCCCGGGCGACGGTGGACTTGCCGGAGCCGGACAGCCCGGTGAAGAAGACCACCAGCCCTCGCCGGTGCGGAGGCCCGGGAAGCGTGACGGGCTCGGGCCCGGCCAGGTGCTCGGTCGCGCCGTAGGCCTCGGCCACGTGCTCGCGCAGTTCCAGGTCGATGGAGGCCTCCTCGCGCGGGGCCAGCGGCACCACCGCCACGAGCGTGTCCTCGCCCAGGCGGTCGCGGGCCTTGAGCGCGGCCCGGACCACGGCGGGCCCGGCCTCGCCGAACGCCAGGGGGAGCAGCAGGATCGCCGCGTCCAGCTCCTCCGCGATCGCGGTGACCTCGTCCAGGTTGTCCAGCGGGCCGCGCATGGTGACCGCCAGGACGTCTCGCTCGCCCAGCTCCTTGCGGATCTCGGCCGGGCTGCGGCGGAGCCGCGCGAACGGCCCGTGCTCGGGCGTGTCGAGTGCCTCCACCGGGCCGGCGACGAAGCCGTCCTGCCGTCCGGTGACGGTCAGCACGGCGAGTGCGGCGCCCTCCGGGTCGCGAAGGGTGATCCGGTCACCGGGGGCGGCCGGATGGTCGTCGGGAAGGGCGAACGTGACGGGCGCGGGCCACGGCGTGCCGTCGGTCAGCGTGCCGTGCTCGTCCACCGAGTGCGCGTCGGCCGAGCTCAGAAAGCCCTCCAGCGGATGGAAGGCGCCGGAGAGCAAGAGCTCCAGGTCGGCGAGCTCGCGGGCGTCGGGGGTCCACTCGAAAGGCGCCGTCATCTGCTCCACAATCCCGATCGACTTAGTCGGATTCCCTCACTGTACCCACTCCGGTTGTCCCGCCTCGACCGGGTGACTCTCAGATCAGCCGCGCGAAGTGGTTCTGGGGTTTGCGGATCACCATGGTCACCTCGTCGTGCGAGGCGGGCCGTCGTCCCCCGGAGAGGATCTCCACCACCGAACAGGCGGCACGGACCAGCTTACCGAGAGGCCCGCTCAGCGCCGGCCCGCTGGTCGCGAACACGTCGTCCGTCACCATCAGCCCGCGCATCAGGCAGAAGGAGTGCATCCCCTCGCGCGAGGCGACGTGGTCGTAGACGGCGGGCAGCGGGCCCACCGTGTTCGGCGGGACGAACCTGCGCCAGAGCGCCTGCCGCAGCAGGGAGGGCATCAGCCGGTCGCATGTCCCGTAGGCCGACATGCGGTCGCGCATCCGGATCAGCAGCAGCCCGCCCGGCCGCAGGCCGGTGAGCAGCCGGTCGAGCACCAGCTCGGGATGCTCGATCCGCTCCAGCAGGAACGACACGCAGACGACGTCGAACGACCGCGGGGACAGCGGCACCGACCGCAGGTCGCCCAGGATCCAGGAGTCCAGGTCTTCCCGGGTGGACATGCGCGCCCGCAGCGCCGGCAGGTCCTCGTCGATCCCGATGACCCGGCTCTCCGTCCGCGCGGACTCCATCGGGCCGGGCCAGCCGCACCCGGCGATCAGGACATCGAGCCGCCGGCCGAGCCGGCCGATCCGCTGTTCCCGGATCCGCCGACCGAACAGGTCGTCTCGCGCGACGACCGACCTCACCTCAGACATGCCACTGACAGTAGTCAATCACACACGATTAGTAGTGCATTTCCGGCTCCTTACGGGTGGGAGCGCCAGTGCAAGTAACCTTGGCCGGTACCCCCGTTCCTCTCCCGGCCGGGGGCCTGTCGTGTTGCCGTCGTGGGGCTGTGGGCGAATCTGATGAGCCTTTCCGGACTGCTGGACCTCGTCACCGGGGAATCGAAGCTGGCTTCCGTCCTTGCGGATGTGCGCGGGGGTGACTCCTCCGACGTGTCGCTGATCGCGCCACCCGCGCTGCGTCCCTTCACCGTGGCCGCGCTGGCCAGGGAGGGCGCCAAGGGGACGGCGCGGACCGTGCTCGCGGTGACCGCCACCGGGCGCGAGGCCGAGGATCTCGCCTCGGCGCTCACCAGCCTCCTGAACGAGCACACGGTCGCCGTCTTCCCCGCCTGGGAGACGCTGCCGCACGAGCGCCTGTCGCCGCGCAGCGACACCGTCGGCCAGCGCCTCGCCGTCCTGCGCAGGCTGGCCCACCCGATCGAGGGCGACCCCGCGGCGGGGCCGCTGCACGTGATCGTCGCGCCGGTCAGGGCACTGCTCCAGCCGATCGTGCGCGGTCTGGGCGATCTCCCGCCGGTACGGCTGCACGTCGGCGACGACATCGACCTCGAAAGCGTCGTCCACAGGCTCGTGGAGAACGGCTACCACCGGGTCGACATGGTGGAGAAGCGCGGAGAGGTGGCCGTCAGGGGCGGTCTGCTGGACGTCTTCCCGCCGACCGAGGAGCACCCGCTGCGGCTGGAGTTCTGGGGCGACACCGTCGAGGAGATCCGCTGGTTCAAGGTCGCCGACCAGCGGTCGCTGGAGGTCGCGGAGGACGGCCTGTTCGCCGCTCCCTGCAGGGAGATGCTGCTGACGGACGACGTGAGGCGGCGGGCGCGGGAGCTCGCCGAGGAGCACCCCTCGCTGGCCGAGACCCTGGAGCAACTGGCCGAGGGCGTTCCGGTCGAGGGCATGGAGGCGTTCGCGCCGGTGCTCGCCGGCGAGATGGACCTGCTGATCGATCATCTGCCGGGACAGTCGGCGGTGTTCGTGTGCGACCCGGAACGCATCCGCGGCCGCGCGGACGAGCTCGTGCGGACCAGTCAGGAGTTCCTGGAGGCGTCCTGGATCAACGCCGCGTCCGGGGGAGAGGCCCCGATCGATCTGGGGGCGGCGGCGTTCCGCACGCTGGAGGACATCCGCGACCACGCGCGCGAGCTCGGCCAGCCCTGGTGGTCGATCGCGCCGTTCGGCGGCGACGACCTGGGCGGCGGGCTGCTCCTGGGGGCACACGAGTCGGAGACCTACCGGGGCGACACCGAGCGGGCGCTGCTCGACATCAAGGGCTGGCTGGAGGAGGACAAGGTCGTCGTCCTGCTCAGCGAGGGCCACGGTCCCGCGGAGCGGATGGTCGAGCTGCTCAAGGGCGCGGACCTGCCCGCGCGGCTGGAGCGCGACCTCGACCGGGCCCCGGAGCCCAAGGTCGTCCATGTCACCACCGGTCTGGTCGAGCACGGCTTCGTCACCCCGCGGCTGGCCGTGCTGACCCATCTCGACCTGGTCGGGCAGAAGGCGTCCACCAAGGACATGCGGCGGCTGCCGTCGCGGCGCCGCAACATGGTCGACCCGCTCCAGCTCAAGATCGGCGACCACGTCGTGCACGAGCAGCACGGCGTGGGCCGCTACATCGAGATGGTGCAGCGGACCGTGCAGGGCGCCACCCGCGAATACCTCGTGATCGAGTACGCCAAGGGCGACCGGCTCTACGTGCCGACCGACCAGCTCGACGAGGTCACCCGCTACGTCGGCGGCGAGTCGCCCACGCTCAACCGGATGGGCGGCGGCGACTGGACCAAGGCCAAGACCAAGGCGAAGAAGGCGGTCAAGGAGATCGCCGGCGAGCTGATCCGCCTCTACTCCGCGCGGATGGCCTCGCCGGGACACGCGTTCGCGCCGGACACGCCGTGGCAGCGGGAGATGGAGGACGCCTTCCCCTACGCCGAGACCGGCGACCAGCTGGAGGCCATCGACGAGGTCAAGCGTGACATGGAACGCGCGATCCCGATGGACCGGCTGATCTGCGGCGACGTCGGCTACGGCAAGACCGAGATCGCGGTGCGGGCGGCGTTCAAGGCCGTGCAGGACGGCAAGCAGGTGGCCGTGCTGGTGCCCACCACGCTGCTGGTCCAGCAGCACATGTCCACCTTCGCCGAACGGTTCTCCGGGTTCCCGCTGAACGTCAGGCCGATGTCGCGGTTCCAGAGCGACGGCGAGGTCAAGGAGACCATGCTGGGCCTCACCGAGGGCTCGGTGGACGTGGTGATCGGCACGCACCGGCTGTTCTCGCCGGAGATCAGGTTCAAACAGCTCGGCCTGATCATCATCGACGAGGAGCAGCGGTTCGGCGTCGAGCACAAGGAGGCCATGAAGCACCTGCGGACGCAGGTCGACGTGCTGGCCATGTCGGCGACGCCGATCCCCCGCACGCTGGAGATGGGCCTCACCGGCATCCGGGAGATGTCCACGATCCTCACCCCGCCGGAAGAACGGCACCCGATCCTCACCTTCGTCGGTCCCTACGACGACAAGCAGATCGCCGCCGCGATCCGGCGCGAGCTGATGCGCGACGGCCAGACGTTCTTCGTCCACAACCGCGTCGCGAGCATCAACAAGGTCGCGTCCATGCTGCACGAGCTCGTGCCCGAGGCCAGGATCGCCGTCGCGCACGGTCAGATGCAGGAGCATCAGCTTGAGAAGATCATGGTGGGCTTCTGGGAGCGCGACTTCGACGTGCTCGTCTGCACCACGATCGTCGAGTCCGGGCTGGACGTGCCCAACGCCAACACCCTGATCGTGGATCGGGCCGACAACTACGGCCTGTCCCAGCTCCACCAGCTCCGCGGCCGGGTCGGCCGGGGCCGTGAGCGCGGCTACGCCTACTTCCTGTACCCGCCGGAGAAGCCGCTCACCGAGACCGCCCACGAGCGCCTGGCCACCATCTCGCAGCACACCGAGATGGGCGCGGGCATGTACGTGGCGATGAAGGACCTGGAGATCCGCGGCGCGGGCAACATCCTGGGCGCCGAGCAGTCGGGCTTCATCGCGGGCGTCGGCTTCGACCTCTACGTGCGCATGATGGCGGAGGCCGTACAGGAGCAGAAGGCCAAGCTGTCGGGCGAGGATCTCCAGGAGGAGCGGCCGGACGTCAAGGTCGAGCTGCCGATCAACGCCCACATCCCGCACGGATACGTGACCTCCGAGCGACTGCGCCTGGAGGCCTACCGGCGGATCGCCGAGATCGGCTCCGACGCCGACGTCGCCGCGGTGCGCGAGGAGCTCGTCGACCGGTACGGCCGGCCTCCGCAGGAGGTGGAGAACCTCCTGGAGGTCGCCCGCTTCCGGATCCGCGCCCGCAGGGCCGGGCTCACCGATGTCACCCTGCAGGGCCAGCACGTCAAGTTCGGGCCGGTGGCGCTCAAGGACTCCCAGCAGGTCAGACTCGAACGGCTGTACCCGAAGGCGTTGCTGAAGCAGGCGGCAGGTACCTTGCTGGTACCCGTACCCAAGACCAGACCGCTCGGCGGTCAGCCGCTACGCGACCTGGAACTGCTCAAGTGGTGTGGCGATCTGGTCGAGGCGATGTTCCTTGAGAGCATGCCGGTAAAGTAAGCGGCGTTTGTCGTGAAGGGAACGCATGTGAAGTCGACTCGAGTTCGTGTCATCGTGGCGGTCGCCGCCGCGGGTATCGCGTTGACGGCCTGCTCTCCGCCGCAGGCCGGCGCCGCCGCCATCGTGGGTAAGGACCGGATCAGCGCCGGCGAGCTGGACAAGAACGTGCAGGAGTACGAGGCCGCGCTGGCCAAGGCCAACGTCTCCGCCTCCCAGCTGCAGTTCCCGGGCAGCGTTCCGCAGGTCGTGCTCTTCCAGCTCGCCAACTCCGCGCAGCGCGTGCAGGTGGCCGAGAGCAAGGGCATCACGGTCACCGAGGCCGAGATCGACCAGGTGATCTCGAGCGGCGAGGGCGGGGCGGCCGGGTACGAGCAGCAGATGCTCGGACAGGCGGTGCCGCCGTCGAAGATGCGCGATTACACCAAGGCCACCCTGATGATCACCAAGCTCATGGCCAAGTACGGCGGCGGCACCGACGAGGCCGCCATCCAGAAGGGCCAGGCGCAGGTGATCAAGGATCTGCAGGCCATGCCGATCACCTGGAACCCGCGCTACGGCACGATCAACGAGCAGCGGAGCGAGCAGCAGCCGAACCTCTTCACGGAGAGCACCCGCTTCGGGGCGCCTCCCGCCGCTCCTCCCGCCGCTCCTGTGCAGCAGTAGCCTCCGGACATGCCGCTGATCGTCGTCACCACCTCGCCCCGGGTCGCCCCGGGGCTGCTCAGCCGTCACGCGTGGCAGGTCCTGCAGGACGGTCCCGTGCGCACCGGGACCGCCGACCATCCGCTTCTGCCCTACCTCGCGGAGGCCGGAGTGAGCGTGGAGGTCGTGACGCCGGATCCGGCCGCCCTGGTCCGTGAGGCCCAGGTGGGGACCGTCGTGTGGCTGGAGGCCGACGAGGCGACGATGCGCTCCATCGGCTACGCCGCGGTGGCGCTCGACGAGCCGCCGGTGATCGAGGTCGTGCCCGGCTCCTACGATCTGCCGGGGGCGCGGCTGCTCGACCTGGTCTCGGTGATGGACCGGCTCAGGGTGAACTGCCCGTGGGACGCCCAGCAGACCCACGAGTCGCTGGCCCCGTACCTCCTCGAAGAGGCCTACGAGGTGCTGGAGACCATCGAGGAGGGTGATCACGCCGCCCTGCGCGAGGAACTGGGCGACCTGCTCCTCCAGGTGGCCTTCCACGCGCGGGTCGCCCAGGAGCGTCCCGACGGCTTCGACGTCGACGACGTGGCCGACGCGATCGTCTCCAAACTCGTCCGCCGCCACCCGCACGTGTTCGCCGACACCGTGGTCGACGGCGCGGGGGAGGTCAGCGACAACTGGGAGACCATCAAGGCGGCCGAGCGCGCGGCCAAGAACGGCGGCGACTCGGGCTCGGTCGTGGACGGCGTCCCGATGGGGCAGCCCGCCCTCTCCCTCACCGCCCAGTTGCTCCGGCGCGCCGAGCGCGTGGGAGCCCCCGCCGAGCTGCCGGCCGGACTGTCCGCCGAGGGCGTCGGGGCACGGCTTTTCGAGCTCGTACGGCAGGCGCACGTGGCGGGCCTCGACCCGGAGGCCGAGCTGCGCGCCGTCGCCCGCGTCTACCGGGACAGGGTCCGCGACCGGGAGTCGTGACAGAAGACCGCGCCCGGGTCGTCGCGCTCGTCTACGGGACCGGACCGATCTCGCCGGGCGGACGGCCCCGCGCCGGGTGACGGCCCCGGCCCCTGAGCATCAGCGCCACGCTCGCGACATACGCCACCGCCGCGAGGGAGGTCTGGGTGACGAGCGCGGGCAGGTACCAGGGCGGTCCGTCTCCGATCGCCAAGGGGACGGGCTCGCCGGTGGCCCCGCTGAGCCAGAAGGGCATGCCCATCGTCACCATCAGCAACAGGAGAAAGAAGGGAATCCCGAAGACCCCCAGCCCGGCCAGCAGGGGAGCGGTGACCCCGTGACGACGGGCGGTCCAGGTCAGCACCAGAGTGATCGCTCCGGCGACGGCGAGAAGCGCGGCGTACGTCCACGCGGTTTCGGTGGCCTGGTCCAGGTAGAACAGGTAGAACTCGCCTACGCCCCCGAACTCGTTCTCACCGCCCGCCCGCATCTCCTCCGCGGCGAGCCGGCGCGCCTGGTCGAGCGCGACGACGTTGAGCACCGTGACGTTCACGCCGGTCAGCGGCAGGTGGCCCAGGAGTAGCAGCGCCGTCCTGGGCGCGGGGCGCGCCCGTCTCCTCGTGGTACCCGTGCCGATGGACATGATCGGACGATGGCCCACCGCCGGTAAGGCTCCTGTAAAGGACGCGCCGCGGAGCAGGTGTGCCGTTCCGCTTCCGTCGCCGTCCCCTCGGGGCCGCCGTACACCCGGGGTTCGCCCGCCGCCCCGACGGCGGCCACCGTACCGGTAAGTAGGCCTCGGTAAGCTTCTGAGGCAAACTGTCCTGCGACTTTAGGAGCGCTTCGTGGCTTCCATCGAGGGCGTCACCGCCCGCGAGATCCTTGACTCCCGGGGCAACCCGACGGTCGAGGTCGACATCCTCCTGGACGACGGCAGCCAGGGGCGTGCCGCGGTTCCGAGTGGTGCGTCCACCGGTCAGTTCGAGGCCGTCGAGTTGCGTGACGGCGATGAGCGCTACGGCGGCAAGGGGGTCGAGAAGGCCGTCCTCGGCGTGACCGACGAGATCGCCGACGAGATCCTCGGATTCGACGCGACCGAGCAGCGCAGCATCGACCAGGTCATGATCGACCTGGACGGCACGCCGAACAAGGCCAAGCTGGGCGCCAACGCCATCCTGGGCGTCTCCCTGGCGGTGGCCAAGGCCGCCGCCGACAGCGCCGAGCTGCCGCTGTTCCGTTACCTCGGCGGGCCGAACGCGCACGTGCTGCCCGTCCCGATGATGAACATCCTCAACGGCGGCGCGCACGCCGACAGCAACGTCGACATCCAGGAGTTCATGATCGCCCCGATCGGGGCCGAGTCGTTCCGCGAGGCGGTGCGGATGGGGACCGAGGTCTACCACGCGCTCAAGGCCGTGCTGAAGGAGAAGGGCTACGCCACGGGGCTGGGCGACGAGGGCGGCTTCGCCCCGAGCCTGCCCTCCAACCGTGACGCCCTGGACCTGATCCTGGTCGCCATCGAGAAGGCCGGCTACGTGGCCGGAGAGGACATCGGGCTGGCGCTCGACGTGGCCGCCTCCGAGTTCCACTCGGACGGCGTCTACACCATCGACGGCAAGGGCCTGTCCTCCGCCGAACTGATCGCCTTCTACGAGGACCTGGTCGCGAACTACCCGCTGGTCTCCATCGAGGACCCGCTGGACGAGAGCGACTGGGAGGGCTGGAACGCCATGACCAAGGCGCTCGGCGACAAGGTCCAGCTGGTCGGCGACGACCTGTTCGTCACCAACCCCGAGCGCCTGGCCCGCGGCATCGCCGAGGGCACCGCCAACGCGCTGCTGGTCAAGGTCAACCAGATCGGCACCCTGACCGAGACCCTCGACGCGGTGGACCTGGCTCACCGCAGCGGCTACCGCTGCATGATGAGCCACCGTTCCGGCGAGACCGAGGACACCACGATCGCCGACCTCGCCGTGGCCACCAACTGCGGCCAGATCAAGACCGGTGCGCCGGCCCGCTCCGACCGCGTGGCCAAGTACAACCAGTTGCTCCGTATCGAGGAACTCCTCGACGACGCCGCCCGTTACGCGGGTCGCGCGGCGTTCCCGCGTTTTCAGCGGTAGCTTCGTCCTGCGGTTTGCGCCCGGATCGGGGCGCAAACCGCGGGGCGGGGGCACCGGTGACCGGTGCCCGGGCCGTCGCGCCGGGTACGGCGGCGCGAGAGAGCACGGACGAGAGAGGGGCGCATGGCGAAACGACCGCAGCTGACGGGACGGGCCGCGGTGCTCGCGATCGTGGTGTGCGCGATCGCCATGAGCCTCGCCTATCCGATCAGGGAGTACGTCGCCCAGCGCCGCGCCATCGCTCAGCTCCAGCAGGAGCAGGCCAGGGAGCTCGCCGCGATCAAGGATCTGGACGACCGCAGGAAGCAGCTCCAGGACCCCGGTTACATCAAGCGGCAGGCCAGGGAGCGGCTGTTCTACTGCGACCCCGGGCAGAAGTGCTATGTCGTCATGGGCGAGCAGCCCTCGCCGGGCAAGGGCACGGCGGGGGAGAAGAAGGCCGTCAAGCCACCGTGGTACCAGACGCTCTGGGAGTCGGTCGAGGCGGCCGACACGGGGAAGGGCACGAAGGCGGCCAAGGCCGCGGGGTGACGCGGATAACCTGGATGTCGTCTTTTCAGGGGGTGTCACGAATGATCGATGAACGCGATGTGGTGGCGGTGGAGCGGCAGCTCGGCCGGGCGCCGCGCGGACTGCGGGCGGTGGCGCACCGCTGCCCGTGCGGGCTGCCGGACGTGGTGGAGACCGCGCCGCGGCTGCCCGACGGATCGCCGTTCCCGACGCTTTTCTACCTGACCTGCCCCCGGGCCGCGTCGGCCATCGGAACGCTCGAAACCTCCGGGATGATGCGGAGCATGCAGGCCAGGCTCGCCGACGACCCCGCCCTGGCCGCCGCCTACCAGGCCGCCCACCTCGACTACGTCGCGCGCCGCGACGAGGCCGCGGCCGAGGACGGGCTGGAGCCGCTGCCCAGGGACATGCAGAGCACCGGGGGCATGCCCACCCGGGTCAAGTGCCTCCATGCCCTGGTCGGTCACGAGCTCGCGGTGCCGGGGAGCAATCCCTTCGGCAGGGAGGCCCTCGACGCGCTCGGCGAGTGGTGGGCGAGCGGGCCGTGCTGCCTCGTGGAGGAGGAGGCGGGGGCGGAGGACGGAAGCGGTGGCGCGAGTGCCGATCAGCTCCGGCCGGCGAGGGCCGGAACCGAGCGCTGAGGCCGAGACCGGGCGCCGGCAGCGACAGTGGCACCGAGGCCGGGCACCGGCGCCGAGACCGAGGGCCGGGGAGATCCGGAAGCGAGTCCGAAGCCGAGACCGAGTACCGAAGACGAACGGAACCGAGCACGACCGTGAACACCCAAGCCCAAGAGGAGAGCAAGTGACCCGTGTCGCCGCGATCGACTGTGGCACCAACTCCGTCCGCCTGCTCATCGCGGACATCGGCGGAGACACCCTGACCGACGTCGAACGGCGCATGGAGATCGTCCGGCTGGGGCAGGGGGTGGACAAGACCGGCAGGCTGGCGCCGGAGGCTCTGGATCGCACGTTCGCCGCGATGCGCGGCTACGCGAAGCTCATCGCCCAGCACGAGGTCTCCTCGGTTCGGGTGGTGGCCACCAGCGCGACCCGGGACGCCGCCAACCGGCAGGACTTCGTGGACGGCGTGCGCGAGATCTTCGGGGTGGACCCCGAGGTGATCACGGGCGCGGAGGAGGCGGAGCTGTCGTTCGCCGGTGCCACCCGCGGCCTGGTGCGGCTCTCACCCGAGACCGGCCTGCCCGTCCCCGACGGCACCCGCCCGCCGTACCTCGTGGTGGACATCGGCGGCGGTTCGACGGAGTTCGTGGTCGGCTCGACGCATGTGGAGGCCGCGCTGTCGGTGGACATCGGGTGTGTCCGGCTGACCGAGCGGCATCTGCGCGAAGCGGGCGACCCGCCGAGCGCCGAGGCGGTGGAGGCCGTGGTCGCGGACATCGACGACGCGCTCGACCGGGTGGCGGCGGAGATTCCGGTGGAGCGGGCGCTGACACTGGTCGGGCTCGCGGGTTCCGTTACCACGGTGGCGGGAATCGCACTTGACCTGCCCGAATACGACCCGGAGAAAATCCATCATTCGCGAATTACCGCAAATCAGACACATGGGATTTCTGGGCATTTGTTGGCGGTGACCACCCAGGAACGGGCCGCCATTCCCGTCATGCATCCCGGCCGGGTGGACGTGATCGGGGTGGGGGCGCTCATCCTGGATCGGATCGTCGAGCGTTACGGTTTCGCCGAGGTGGTTGTTAGCGAACACGACATTCTGGACGGAATCGCCTGGTCTGTCGTCGAATCTTAGCGGGATTTGGACAATTCGCTTATTTGGGGAGCATTGAGGACCGCTTCTGTTTTATGGTTAGCTAAACATGCTTTAGTAAGACTTTGCCGTGGGACCCGGGCACAGATGGTGCCGGGGCGGCAACCGTCTTCGAAGCGCGTTTTGCTTCCAAACGAAACGGAGCATCCCCTCATGAATTCCGGACTAGCACGCAAGCTAGCCGCAGCAGGAGCCGGCGCGGCCATGCTGGCGACGATGGCAACCGGCCTGCTGGCCACGCCCGCAGCGGCGGCCAGTGGGTCGACCCAGGCGACGACGGCGGGCGCCTCGTCTGCCACCACGGCGAGGCCCGCGGTTTGGGCCAACACCCCCAGTGCCTCCACCACGAGGTACGAGGGCGCCTGTCCCGCCAAGGTGACCTTCTCCACCAAGATCAAGGTGAAGGCCGTCGACAGCACGACCAAGGTCTCCTACCGCTGGCTGCACGGCGACGGGTCCAAGAGCAGTGTCAAGTCCTTCACCCTGAAGGGCAAGGGCACCAAGACCGTCACCGTCAAGGAGACCGCCGCCTTCAAGCGTGACACCAAGGGCTGGCAGGCCATCCAGGTCCTGTCGCCGCGTGGCGTTACCTCAGGCAAGAAGTACTTCTCGGTCTCCTGCGGCAACGACTGGACCGTCCTCAACCCGCCTCGTAAGACCAGCGCTCAGTCGTGGGTCAGCGAGAGCAACTGCAAGGCGACCCTGACCGGTCGCATCAGCACCTCCGGCTCCCGCTGGGTGCGCTACCAGTGGGTCGTCAACGGGCGCGTCGTCGACGGCGACACCGTCCGCGTCAACGGTTCACGCACGGTCAGCCACGTGATCAAGACGCACGACGACTTCAGGGGCTGGGCCAGCCTGCACATCGTGGGCGGGCCCTCGTCCAGCCGCGACTACTTCAAGGTCTCGTGCAAGGACTGGAACCCGGCCCCGCACCCGCGGGTCTCGGTCTCCGTCAGCGCTCCGGGAAGCTACTACGGCTCCTGCCCGACCACCCGTTCCTTCACCGGCACGATCAGCGCCTCGCACGTCCGCGGTGACGTGAAGTACCGCTGGGTCCGTGACGGCGTCGCGGGTGCGTGGGAGAGCGTCTACTTCAGTGGTTACGGCTCGCAGAGCCGTACCGTGAGCGACCGCTGGAGCACCTCGAAGTCCGACTACGGCAAGCGCTCCATCGAGGTCTACAACGGTCCGAACAGTGGCACCGCGGTGGCCAAGGTCGTCTGCAAGGACGAGAACGGGACCAAGAAGCCCCACCCCCGTCCGGTCACGACCCCGGAGCCGGCTGCCAAGCTCGAGCTCGGCAACAAGTGGTAGTGAGTTCTCAGCTGTAGTGAGTTCGCATCTGTAGTGAGAAAAGGCGGCGCCCGCATCCAGCGGGCGCCGCCTGTTCGCTTCTCCGGCCCTGGCCGCCCCGCGCCGGGCCTGTTCCTGTTCGCTTCTCCGGCCCTGGCCGCCCCGCGCCGGGCCTGTTCCTGTTCGCTTCTCCGGCCCGGCCTTGCGTGGCCCTGCCTGCCCTGCCCGGCTGCTTGGCCCTGCCCGGCCCGCTTCGGCCGCCCGCGCCGGGCCTGTTCCCCGCCTCCCGGGAAGGACGCCCGTCGGCGGCCCCTTCCCCGGCGCGCGGGCCGTGAACCGGAGGGTCCCCGGGCTCGCGGTCTCCCGGATCGGGCACCATCAAGGGCATGACCCACGTTCCTCCCGGATCCGGCTGGCCCGACGACCCCGCCCGGCCGGACACTCCCGTCGCCCACGATCCCGCCGAGGTGCGGGAGCTCGCGAGTGCGAGCCGTACCCTCGCGGAGCTCACGGCCGCGCAGTCCGTCTGCCGGGCCTGCCCGCGCCTGGTGGAGTGGCGCGAGGAGGTCGCGACGGTCAAGAGACGGGCGTTCGCCGGGGAGACCTACTGGGGGCGGCCCATCGCGGGATGGGGCGAGGAGCGGCCCGAGGTGCTCATCGTCGGGCTGGCCCCGGCCGCGCACGGGGGCAACCGCACCGGGCGGATCTTCACCGGGGATCGCAGCGGGGACTGGTTGTTCGCCTCGCTCCACCGCACGGGCCTGGCCGCGCAGGAGACCAGTGTCCGCGCCGGTGACGGGCAGAGGCTCGTCGGAGCGCGCATGGTGGCCGCGGTCCGATGCGCTCCGCCGGCCAACAAACCCGAGCCGTCGGAACGGGCCGCCTGCTTCCCCTGGCTGGCCCGGGAGCTCGCGCTGGTCGCCGGAAGCGTACGGGTGGTGGTCGCGCTGGGGGGCTTCGCCTGGCAGGCGGTCTGGCCGGCCTTGAAGGACGCCGGATACGTCCTGCCGCGCCCGAGGCCGGCCTTCGGGCACGGAGCGGAGGTGGAGATCTCCCATGGCGGGCGTCCGGCGCATCTTCTCGGCTGTTACCACCCGAGCCAGCAGAACACCTTCACGGGCAGGGTGACCGCCGAGATGCTCGACCGGCTCTTTGCCAGGGCGAACGTCCTCCGCGGCTCGTGAACGCTGATCATAAAGAGAAAATCGACTGAAATTTCCCAGCAAGAAGGGGTTTTTGTTCCAGTTCGGGGAAACGGTGAGCACGTTGACCGACCAGGACATGGCGCGAACGGCGAGGGAGACGTATGCTTGTGAAAGGTTTCACAAGCCTCAAACCTAAGGATGGCGTCGTAGTGAACCCCAACTCGAAGCACATCGTGGTCGTCGGCGGAGGATACGTCGGCCTCTACACCGTGCTGCGCCTGCAGCACACGCTCCGCAAGGAGCTGCGCGAGGGCAGCGTGCGGATCACTGTCCTCACCCCCGAATCCCACATGACCTACCAGCCCTTCCTCCCCGAGGCCGCGGGTGGAAACCTCTCGCCCCGCCACGTGGTGGTCCCGCTCCGCCGGGTGCTGTCCGCCGCGACGATCCTCAACGGCAAGGTCTCCAAGGTCAACCACGCGGCCAAGTCCGTCACCTTCGAGCCCAACGTCGGCACTCCGCACGACATCGACTACGACATCGTGGTCATGGCCGCCGGTTCGATCTCCCGCACGCTTCCCATTCCCGGCCTCGCCGACGCCGCGATCGGCTTCAAGACGGTCGGCGAGGCGATCGCGCTGCGCAACCGGGTGCTGGCCCTCCTCGACCGGGCCGAGAGCGACGATGACGAGGCCCTGCGGCGGCGGGCGCTGACGTTCGTCGTGGTCGGTGGCGGTTTCGCGGGTATCGAGGCGCTCGCCGAGCTGGAGGACATGGCGGTCGACGCCGTCCGTTACTACCGCAACGTCTCGCGCGAGGACATGCGCTGGGTCCTCGTCGAGGCCACCGACCGCATTCTCCCCGAGGTCGGCCCGGAGATGGGCAAGTGGACCGCCGAGCAGCTCCGCGAGCGCGGTATCGAGGTCAAGATGAACACCCGCCTGGACTCGTGCGTGGGCGGCCTGGTCAAGCTCTCCGACGGCGACGAGTTCCCGTCGGCCACCATCGTGTGGACCGCCGGGGTGAAGCCCAGCCCCGTCGTCAACGCCGGAGACCTTCCGCTGGACGAGCGCGGCCGGATCAAGGCGACCCCCAGCCTGACGGTGGTCGGGGTCAAGGACGCCTTCTCCGCCGGAGACGTGGCCGGCGTGCCCGACGTGACCAACCCCGGTCAGTACTGCGCGCCCAACGCCCAGCACGCCGTACGGCAGGCCAAGGTCCTGGCCGACAACATCACCCGGCAGCTGCACGGCCGGCCACTGGTCGACTACCGGCACAAGTATGTCGGGTCGGTCGCCGGTCTCGGTCTCCACAAGGGGGTCGCCAACGTCTACGGGATCAAGCTCCGCGGGCTCGCCGCCTGGTTCATGCACCGCACCTACCACCTGTCGCGGGTTCCCACCTTCAATCGCAAGGTCCGCGTCATGGCCGACTGGACCCTGGCGCTTTTCTTCAAGCGGGAGACCGTGTCGCTCGGAGAGATCGAGGCGCCGCACGACGAGTTCCGCGCCGCGACGACGAGCTGAGGTCCCGGTGCCCGGGGTGGACGGTCGCCGGATCGCCGTCCGGGTACGGTGCTGATCCTCGCGTTCGCACCCGGATCCCGGTTCCGGCCGGGAAGGGCCGTGGACACCCGCTCGCGGGGATCGGCCGGCGACGGCCCCCGCGGTCACCGGGGCCGGTCGTCGTCGTGGCCCGGGGGCGGCACGGGCGACGACTCCGGTGTGGGCCCGGCGCCCCCGGGCCCGTCCCGGCCACGCCCTTTCGGCCGGTTCCGCTCGCCCCGAGGCGGCCAGGCTCCGGTCGCCCCGGGTCGCTCGGCCACGCGATCATCCGGTCGGCCCGCCGACGCCTTCGTGAAGGCACCCCGGATCCAACCTCGGCTGGATCGGCTTGACAGTGTGCTATTCCTGGACCCAGTACCAGGAGCTCGGACGATCCATCGTTTAGAGCAGGGAGTCGTGTGACGGATGGCCTGAACAGTTACGCATGAGTGGTCCGTTCCGTATGATTACGGCGCCCCCGTAGCCCAAAGGCAGAGGCAAACCCCTTAAAAGGGTTCGAGTGAGGGTTCGAGTCCCTCCGGGGGCACTTGCTGTGACGCGCGAGATTAGATCGCTGACCTGCGGAAACGTCGTTCGACGATCTAATCTCTCTCTCCGGTTGTCCATCGCGCCCGATGACGGCAGCCGACCGGCGGGAAGGGCCTCGCGCCGAATATGGACTCAGCTTTATCACAAGCGGCTAACAGTCTGTGCGGCCCCGGCCGGACCGGCCCTCGGCTCCCCTTCTCGAAGGGTTTAGCGGAGACCCCGACGCGAGGTTCCAAGAACGTTATGCGTCCGCGTAAAGATACTCCGAGTGTAAGAAACGGGCGGTCGGGCGCGACGGGTCCGCCGTTCCGGGATTTCGCATTGCATTCTTTATGAATGCACCGCCTGGTCGGTGAGAGTATGTTCACCGGACAGGTTTCCCGCCGGACCTGGGATTCAACGGATCTTCGGTATAAAATAGTAACCATGAGGGAAGAGGCGAACCCCGGGCCGGTGCTCGGGGTCGGCACGCTCGATCGGTGGATGACCGGTCATATTCCGGCGACCGGCCGCCACCGATGATCGCCGCTCCGGGGCACGGGACCCGGCGGTTCTCCCGGCCTGGGAGGGGTTCTGTCGCCGCCCGCGCGTGTCGCGACGTGCGGCGGGCCGCTCCGGAGACTTTTCCGCGGGCGGCCGGGCGAAGTCGCCGCGAAACCGGGAACCAGACCTGTGGGTCGTTCGTTGAGCACATCGGCGATAGCCGTACGGCAAATTGAACACCATGGATATCAGCACGATACGGCCATGTGACAACCGATCTAATACGCTGATCGCGTAGGTCGCAGCGTGGAGGCAACCGATGGAGAGTAAGAACCCCATTTTCAGTCGGCAGTCCAAGGGCGGTCAGGCCTGGGGGACGCCGACTCCGACAGCTGAACAGCTTCAGGGCATGTACAACTCGCCGTCGTACGCGCCCCCCGCGCAGCGGACGATGACGATCGACGACGTGGTCGTGCGTGGCTTCATCACACTGGGCACGCTGGCCGTCTCGGCGGCGGCGGCCTGGGTCCTCAACCTCGGCACGGTCGCGCTGTTGATCGGTGTGGTCGTCGGCCTGGTGCTCGGGCTGATCGTCTCGTTCAAGCAGAGCACGAACCCGGTGCTCATCCTCGGCTACGCGGTCGCCTATGGCGTTGCCATCGGCGTGATCAGCCACATGTACAACAACCTGTACAACGGCATCGTCTTCCAGGCGGTGGTCGGCACGGCTCTCGCCTTCGCCGCCATGCTGACCGTGTACGCACTGCGCATCATCCGCGTCACGCCGAAGTTCACCAAGTTCGTCGTGGCCGCGGGTCTGGGCCTCATGGGCCTCATGCTCGTCAACCTGGTCGCCGGATACTTCATCGAGGACGGCATCGGCATCCGGTCGGGTGGCGCGCTGTCCTACGTGTTCAGCATCGCCGTGATCCTGATCGGCTGCTTCTTCCTGCTGCTCGACTTCGACGAGGTGGAGCGCGGGGTGAAGTCCGGCGCCCCGGAGAAGTATTCCTGGCTGATGGCCTTCGGCCTGACGGTCACCCTGGTCTGGATTTACCTGGAGATCCTGCGTCTGCTGAGCTACCTCCGCGAGTAGCGGCCAAGGACAAGCAGAAGAGCCCCGCCGGAGCGGTTCCGGCGGGGTTTTTCTTTTGTCCGGCGGGCGCCCAGGTGAACGCAGAGCAACCGATGATCGACGAACTGACATCGAAGGCCAGGTGTAAGGGCTTGCCATCTGGGGATTCGTGATGCACTGTCGAGCAAAGGAGCCTATCCGTGGAGGTGCCCATGTCGTTGAACCACTCACTGGAGACGCAGAGCAAGTTGATCGCAAGGGTCTCTGTCATCACAGGACGCGCACTCCCAGAGTGGTTTCAAGCTATCGACAACGGCCCGGCTTTCCTTCGTTGTGACGAGCGCGCCAACTGGCTCGCCGATGAGCACGGGCTGACCCACGGCTATGCCGCCGCGATCGTGCAGGAGCACGAGCGGCGTCGCCGTACCCGCTGACCGCCTACTCTACGAAGCCCGCGTCTCCGCCCAGGCGGCGCGGGCTTTCCTGTGCGCGGGTGGAATCGAGCATGATGGGGTCATGGATCCCAATGAGGCACGTGATTTCATTCGTGACAACCACCGGGCGGTGATGCTGACCTCGCACGCCGACGGGCGACCACAGATGTCGCCGGTCACCGTAGGGCTGGACGCCGAGGGGAACGCGATCGTCAGCACCAGGGAGACCGCCGCGAAGGTCCGCAACCTCCGGGCCGACCCCCGGGTGGCGCTCTGCGTGACGAGCGACGCCTTCTTCGGGCCGTGGATCCAGATCGAGGGCACCGCGGAGATCGTTTCACTGCCCGAGGCGATGGACCTCCTGGTGAACTACTACCGCGACATCTCCGGCGAGCATCCGGACTGGGACGACTACCGGGCGGCCATGGAGCGGGAACGGCGGGTGATCCTGAGGATCGGGATCACCCGCGCGGGCCCTGATGTTCACGGCTGATCAGCTGAGGCGCTCCAGGACCATGGCCATGCCCTGGCCGCCGCCCACGCACATGGTCTCCAGGCCGATCGACTTGTCGCGGAAGGCGAGGCTGTTGATCAGCGTGGAGGTGATCCGGGCGCCGGTCATGCCGAAGGGGTGGCCCACCGCGATGGCCCCGCCGTTGACGTTGAGCCGGTCGAGGTCGATGCCGAGGTCCTGGTAGGACGGGATGACCTGGGCGGCGAAGGCCTCGTTGATCTCAACGAGGTCCACGTCGCCGATGGACATGCCCGCCCGGGCCAGGGCCTGCTTGGAGGCCTCGACCGGGCCCAGGCCCATGATCTCGGGGGACAGCCCGGTCACGCCGGTGGAGACGATCCGGGCGAGCGGGGTGATGCCGAGTTCGGCGGCCCTGGTGTCGCTCATCACGATCACCGCGGCGGCGCCGTCGTTCAGCGGGCAGCAGTTGCCGGCGGTGACCGTGCCGTCCGGGCGGAAGACCGGCTTGAGCTGGGAGACCGCCTCGTAGGTGGTGCCGGCCCGGGGGCCGTCGTCCTTGCTGACCACGGTCCCGTCGGGCAGGGTCACCGGGGTGATGTCCTTCTCCCAGAAGCCGTTGGCGATGGCCTTCTCCGCCAGGTTCTGGGAACGGACGCCGAACTCGTCCTGCTCCTGGCGGGACACGCCCTTCAACCCGGCGAGGTTCTCGGCCGTCTGGCCCATCGCGATGTAGACGTCGGGCAGCTCGCCGTCCTCGCGCGGGTCGTGCCAGACCCCGCCGCCGCCCGCGGCGGTCCTGGCCGAACGGTCGTGCGCGTCGTGGAACAGCCCGTTCTGGGTGTCCGGCATCGAATCCGAGCTTCCCTTGGCGAACCGGGAGACGCACTCCACGCCCGCCGAGACGAACACGTCGCCCTCGCCCGCCTTGATCGCGTGCAGGGCCATCCGGGTGGTCTGCAGGGATGACGAGCAGTAGCGGGTCACGGTCGTTCCGGGAACGGTGTCCAGGCCGAGCAGGGTGGCGACCACGCGGCCCATGTTGAAGCCCTGCTCGCCGCCCGGCAGGCCGCAGCCCAGCATCAGGTCGTCGATGGTGCTCGGGTCAAGCTGGGGAACCTTGGCCAGCGCGGCCTGGATCATCTGTACGGTCAGGTCGTCGGGGCGGATGTCCTTGAGGGACCCCTTGAAGGCGCGTCCGATCGGCGAGCGCGCGGTTGCGACGATGACTGCCTCGGGCATGTGGCTCTCCTGGGTTCGTTGCTCACTCCTCCTGCGGAGCGTACCGCGCGGTATGCCGAAAGCCATGCCTCGGGGGTCGATGAAACAGAACTTTGTACGGGACGCACAGGGGCCCCGCCCGAAGGCGGGGCCCCTGCCACGAGGACGCGTCGTGAACCGGGCCGAAGGGGCGCCGCGTGAGCGCTTCCGGCGGTGACCGGCCCAGGGAGCCGCGGGCGGGGCTCAGCCGTACATGCCGGGAGTGTCGCCGGAGCCGTCCCTGATCGCGCGCAGGCCGCCCTTCTCGTCACGCCATGTCCGCCAGCCGTTCTGGCTGCCGGTGAACCAGACGGGCGGGACGCCCGAGCCGGCCACCCGCGTGCCGTCGGCCAGTTTGAACTCGCACAGCGAGGCCACCGAGTAGAAGCCCGGGTTCTGGTTCTTGAGCGGCAGAGGCTTGGGGTCGGTGGCGCAGAAGGACCAGCCGCGCTCGTCCTTGACCTCGACGGCCTGGCCGGTGGGCATGTCGAAGGCGTTGCCCGGCTTGCCGTGCCGCAGGAAACCGAGTTTCTCCATCCGGGTCGGGAAGGACAGCCACCACCCCGAGCTGGGAACCTGGGCCACCGGGATCTGGCCGAGGACCCGGCCGTTCCCGGCGTCCAGCCGGGCGAATCCGCCGTACTGGCCCTGCTGGTCGACCGGGCGGACCACCGGCGCGAAGCCAGGGCTGCCGCTGGGATAGACGCGCACCACCGAGGGACGGATCCAGTTGACCGTGCCGTCGGAGAGCTTGGCGGAGAACATGCCGAAGGCGGAGACCTTCTTCGTCTTGGGGTTGGTATAAGGGGCGACGTAGCCGACGAGGTTGCCGGTCGTCGCGCCGAACGACCAGCCGCCCGACATGTCCACCCCCATGCCGAGTGCCCGCTCGATGGGGAGCTGCCAGCCGACCTTCCCCGTCTTCAGGTCGTACGACTCCAGGACGGGGTGCTGGGCGAGCCGGAGGAGCACCACCCGGGAGGCATCGGACCACTCGACCTCGGCGATCCCGGGTAGTTTCCACATCACCTTGCCGGTGACCGGATTGAGCACGACGACCCGGGCCGTGGCGAGCGCGGTGTTCTCCGACACGCACACGAACGACCCGCACCTTTGGGGGCCGAACGTGGAGTGCACCGGGCGGGTCCACCTGCGGGTCCCCGTCTTGGCGTCGAGGCCGACGAGCGTGGCCTTCCAGCGGCCCTGTTTCGCGGGGCCGACCGCCACCGTGACGGCCTGGCCCGCGCCGGTCTCGACGATCGCCGGAGCGGGCACCCCCATCCCCGGCAGACGGCCCGCCATGGTCGCGGGATGGGCCCACAGTTTCCTGCCCGAGGCGAGGTCGACGGCCACCGTCTCCAGGGTGCCGTCGGGTTTCATTGAGGTCGTCGTGGCGACACCACCGGCGGAGGTGGTGCGGCTGACGACGTTCATCTCGGTGTTGTGCCAGGTGGGATGGGCGACCGGGGTGGCCGCTTCACTGCCGGAACAGCCGGCCAGGGTCAGGACTCCGGCGAGCACCAGAGCCGGTTTCGCGTGGGGCCGGATCACGGGTATTCCACTCCAATGGGGCGAGGGTAACGGCTTCGCCGCGGAGGGTGACCGTGCTCAGGCGTCGTCAGGCATCACCACAGGCCTCCGGCGAAGCAGGGTCGCCCATCGTCCATGGGCGCCGGTTGCTCGACCGGCGACGCGGGTTGCGGAGACCTCGGCCCCGGGTTCCTCCGCGGCCATGGCTGCCGCGAGGTAGATCGACTCACTGCGCCGAGGCTGGGGCTCGGGCCACAGTTCCAGCGCAGTGCATACAGAAGGTAGCACTGCGTAAGCAACCTGTTGATAGCCTTTGGCAGATGGGTGGAAACGATCAAGTCCAAACATCTCGGTGGGGTTTGTGTCGAATTCCGGGCCCAGCAGGTCCGCGAAGGCCACCGTCCGCCCACCCGCCTCGACCACGGCGACGGTCTGCGCCGCGGCCAGCTGGCGGCTCCAGCGCCGGGTCACCCAGCGCAGCGGCTGCGCGATCGGCCGGACCGTGCCCAGGTCGGGACAGGTCCCCACGATCACCTCGGCCCCCGCCTCCCGCAGTCGCCACACCGCCTTCTGCAGGTGCCGTACGGCCCGCGCGGGCATCGTCTGCGTGGTGACGTCGTTGGCGCCGATGAAGACGACCGCGATCTCGGGCCGGCCCTTGAGCGCCTGATCCACCTGGTCGCCGAGCTCGGCGGAGATCGCCCCCGACTTGCCGGCCACGGTCAGCAGTACCGGCCGCTCGGCGATGATCGCCAGGCCGGAGGCGATCAGCACGCCCGGGGTCTCGGCCGGCTCCGTGGTGCCCAGCCCCACGGAGAGGGAGTCGCCGAGCATGACCATCCGGATCGGCTCGCCGTCGAAACTCCCGTAGACCCCGTCCGACGGGGGTCCCTCCATGCCGTGTGGCCGGCCGACGATGCGACGGGCCAGCACGCCCTCGGCGAACAGCAACCCATAGGTGGCCGCGCTCAGTGCGGTGAGTCCGCCGCCGCCCACGGCCGCGGCGGCGGCGATGCGCCGTGCCGCGCGCGCAACCCCGGGAGTCCAGATCACGTGGCGTTGCCTCCCTCACACGGTGCGGCGGTAGCGTTGCCTTAGAAAGCTAGCCGAGTACCCGCCACCCCAATGGGATCACGGCGTTCCACACAACAAGCTGACAAGCTTTGGTATTTCGAGGTGATCATCGCGGTGCGCGTATATGACTCGCTGGTCGAGCTGATGGGCAACACCCCTCTTGTTCGACTTCAGAAGGTTACGGCAGGGGTGCCGGCCCAGGTGCTGGCCAAGGTCGAGTACTTCAATCCGGGCGGTTCGGTGAAGGACCGGATCGCGGTGCGCATGATCGATGCGGCAGAGAAGTCGGGCGCGCTGCGTCCGGGGGGCACCATCGTGGAGCCCACCTCGGGAAACACCGGCGTGGGCCTGGCGATCGTGGCTCAGCAGCGCGGTTACAAATGCCTGTTCGTGGTGCCGGACAAGGTGGCCCAGGACAAGGTCGCGGTGCTCCGGGCCTACGGGGCCGAGGTCGTGGTCTGCCCGACGGCCGTCTCGCCCGACCACCCTGACTCCTATTACTCCGTCTCCGACCGGCTGGCCAGGGAGACGCCGAACGCCTGGAAGCCTGACCAGTACTCCAACCCGAACAACCCGGACAGCCACTACCACTCCACCGGTCCGGAGATCTGGGAGCAGACCGAGGGGCGGATCACCCACTTCGTGGCGGGTGTCGGCACCGGCGGCACGATCAGCGGCGTCGGACGCTACCTCAAGGAGGTCTCCGGCGGCCGGGTGAAGATCATCGGGGCCGACCCGGAGGGCTCGGTCTACTCCGGCGGCACCGGCCGGCCGTACCTGGTGGAGGGCGTCGGCGAGGACATCTGGCCGGCCACGTACGACACCACGATCTGCGATGAGATCATCGCGGTCTCCGACAAGGACTCCTTCGGGATGACCCGCCGCCTGGCCCGCGAGGAGGCCCTGCTCGTGGGCGGTTCCTGCGGCATGGCCACGGTCGCGGCACTGCGCGTGGCCAAGCAGGCCGGTCCCGACGCCGTGGTGGTCGTGCTGCTGCCGGACGGCGGCCGGGGATACCTGTCGAAGATCTTCAATGACGAGTGGATGGCCGACTACGGCTTCCTGACCACGTCCACCGACGAGGGACTGGTCAAGGACGTGCTGAGCCGCAAGGGTTCCGGACTGCCGGAGTTCGTGCACACCCACCCGCACGAGTCGGTGGAGGTGGCGATCTCCATCATGCGTGAGTACGGCGTGTCGCAGCTTCCGGTGATGAAGGAGGAGCCGCCGGTGATGGCCGCCGAGGTGGTCGGCTCGATCCTGGAGCGCGACCTGCTCGACGCCCTCTACCGCGGCCGGGTGCGGCCGACCGATCCGCTGGCCGAGCACATGTCCCAGCCGTTGCCGACGATCGGCGCGGGCGAGCCGGTCGCCACCGCGGTCGAGGCGCTGGAGAAGGCCGACGCCGCGGTCGTTCTCGACGACGGCAAGCCCGTCGGCCTGGTCACCCGCCAGGACCTGCTGGCCTTCCTGGTCAACCACTAGGGGTCCTTGAGCGGGAACTCCGCCGTCACCTCCCAGGCTCCCGGGGGGATGGGGCCGGCGATGAGGCGGCCGCCGAGCGCTTCCACGCGCTCGGCCATGCCCACCAGGCCGAAACCGCCCCCCAGGCGCGAGACCCTGATGTCGGACGCCGACCCGTGGTTGCGCACCCGCAGCCGCACCGTGCCCGTGATCGCCGGGGAGCCTCGCTGGCCACGTGACTCCTGCTTGTCGTTCACCCGCACGCTTTCGGCCCAGGCCCGCATGTCCGAGCCGTCCGTCAGCCTCAGGTCCGCCTCGACCCAGTCGGTGCCGGGGGCGTGCCGGCGGACATTGGTGAGCGACTCCTGCAGGACCCGGTGGATGGTGGTCATCACCTCCGGAGGCAGGGTGTCGTCGGCGAGGCCCGAGCCGATGTCGAAGGCGACCTTGGGGCCGTCCGCGGAGAAGCGCTCCACCATCGTGCGCATGTCCATGAACGTGCTGCCGGGGGAGCGGGCGGCCTCGTCCTCCGCTCGCAGCACGCTGACCAGGCGGCGCATGGAGGTGAGCGCCTCGGATCCGGCGTTGGCGATCGCCTCCAGGGAGGGGACCACGGCCTCCGGTCTCTGCTCGGCGACGACCTTGGCCGCCTGGGCCTGGACCACGATCCCGGTGATGTGGTGGGCGACCAGGTCGTGCAGCTCCCTGGCGAGCTCCAGGCGTTCGGCGCGCCGTACCGAGTGCACGGCCTCCTTACGGCGCTCCAGCTGGAAGCGGAGGTAGGCGCCGATCCCGGCGGCGACGGACCAGACGACGAAGATGAAAAAACCGAAGGCCAGGGACTGGCCGCCCGAGAGCAGGCGTCCCGCGGAGGCCTCCAGCGCGACCACCGACGCCAGGGAGAACAGCGCGCCCCGCCTGATCGGTTCGATCCAGTGCAGCCCGCCGACGGTGAGGATCAGCAGCGACCCCGTCTCGGCCAGGCCCGGCGTGGAGGCGACGCCGACGGTCCCGACGATCGCGGTGGAGGTGAAGGAGAACACGAGCAGGACGGCGAACCCCTGGACCCTCCGGGTCCGGCGGGTCATCACGGCCAGAACGCCGACGACGCCGCACACCAGGTTCAGCCATGTCATTTCGGAGCCGCTCACCGCCGACAGCAGGTCGATCAGGAGCAGCAGCAGGAGCCAGCCGATCATCGCGATCTCGCTGAGCCTCTGGACCCAGCGGACGAGCCGATGCGTTTTCCCCACGACCACTGAGCGTAGGCCGAATGGCCGGCATGTCGTATCAACCGTTCGGCGGAGATACCCGCATTTGGGGCGAGTCTTCGCCCGCGCGTGTCGCGACGTGCGGCGGGTCGCCCCGGAGACTTTTCCGCGGGCGGCCGGGCGAAGTCGCCGTGAAACCGGGAACCAGCCCTGTGGCCGGCGGAGACCCCACCGCTCGAACCGGGCCCCGGACCCGGTCGTGAACCCGGTCGTGGTCCGGCCCCCGAGCCGGGCCCCGATCGGGCCTGGCGGAAGGTGGAAGGCAGGGCGGTGGCCGGGGTGGATCGGCTTTTTCGGGGCCGGGCCACGGTACGGCGGGGCCGGATGGTGCGGCCGGTTTGCGAGTAGCGTGGACCTCATGAGTGAAGGATTCGAGACATTGGCCATTCACGCAGGTCAGGAGCCTGACCCCCACACCGGGGCCGTCGTTCCTCCGATCTACGCGGTCTCCACATACAAGCAGGACGGCGTAGGCGGACTGCGCTCCGGATATGAGTACAGCCGGTCGGCCAACCCGACCAGGACCGGGCTGGAGGAGGCCCTCGCCGCCGTCGAGGGCGGCAGCCGCGGATTGGCCTTCGCCTCGGGGCTGGCGGCCGAGGACGCCGTGCTTCGCACGATCTGCAAGCCCGGCGACCACGCCATCATCCCGAATGACGCCTACGGGGGCACCTACCGGTTGTTCTCCAAGGTCCACGAGCGCTGGGGCCTGCACTACGACCCGGCCCCGCTCGGCGACCTGCGCGCGGTGGCGGCTGCCATGACCCAGAAGACCAGGGTCGTGTGGGTGGAGACCCCCACGAATCCGCTGCTCGGCATCGCCGACATCGCGGCGCTGGCCGAGCTCGCGCACGACAACGGCGCGCTGCTGGTGGTGGACAACACGTTCGCCTCGCCGTACCTCCAGCAGCCTCTGGCCCTGGGTGCGGACATCGTGGTGCACTCCACCACCAAATATGTGGGCGGTCACTCCGACGTGGTCGGCGGGGCGCTCGTCGTCCGCGACGCCGGTCTCGGCCAGGAGCTCGCCTTCCACCAGAACGCGATGGGCGCGGTGGCCGGGCCGTTCGACGCCTGGCTGACGCTGCGGGGTCTCAAGACGCTCGGGGTGCGGATGGACCGCCACTGTGACAACGCCGAGCGGGTCGTGGACCTGTTGCTCGCCCACCCCAGGGTGACCTCGGTGCTCTACCCGGGACTGGCCGAGCACCCCGGACACGAAGTGGCCGCCAAGCAGATGAGGCGCTTCGGCGGCATGGTCTCCTTCCGGGTCGCGGGCGGAGAGGCGGAGGCGGTCGAGCTCTGCAACCGGACCAGGCTGTTCACGCTGGCCGAGTCGCTCGGCGGGGTGGAGTCGCTGATCGAGCACCCCGGCCGGATGACCCACGCGTCCGCGGCGGGCTCGCCGCTGGAGGTGCCCGGCGATCTGGTCCGCCTGTCGGTCGGCATCGAGACGATCGACGATCTGCTCGCCGACCTCAGCCAGGCGCTGGGCTAGCACCGATCCCGGCCGGGACCGGCCGGGGCACCGCTTCGGCTCGGCACGGCACCCTGACGCTCCGGGACCGGGCCGGCCGCCGTGACGATCCGGGAGCCGGGCACGGGCGTCGCCCCCCGGCGGATCGGGCGCGGGGCCTCAGCTCGGGGTTCCCCAGACCATCAGAACCAGAATGATCAGCCAGATCAGCGTGACGATGCTGGAGAGCGTGGCGATCCGTGCGGTCTGGACCTTGGCGTCGTCATCCGGGTTCTCGTTGCCGAGAGCCCGGATGGCGCTGCTCTGGTCCCGGTCCACGATGACCAGGAGCCCCGCGGCGACGACGAAGAGCGTCATCGAGACCGACAGGTAGGGCTTGCCGAGGTACTCGCGGCCCAGCAGCACTCCGAACACCAATACGCCGACGGCCGCGATGGCGTATATCCGCGTGGTCTTGTGCAGATAACGCAGGACGTTCAGGTCCTTGGCGCGGATGAATCTGGGCGTGGACATGGTGGCGGCGGTGACCGGCCCGAGCGCGAAGATCGCAAAACCGAGATGCAGCCAGAGCAGCAGGTTTGTCATGCGCCAGACATTAGTCTGCGGTGATCTCTCTTGGGTACGGCTCGCGCAAGCGTCATTGGCCGGCGGTGTCCTCCTGAATGATCTTTTGAAGACCGCGGCGGCACAGCGGGCACGCATGCTCAGGATTCGTTACTTTCCGGCAGGTGCTGTGGTCGACTTTCAATCCCAGTATCCGGCGCGTTCGCGCAGCGGCGGCCCCCGGTGCGCGACTGGTGATCGTCGCGCGGCCGTCCTCGACATGAATGCTGATCACGACGACCACGAGGGCGATCAGAAAGCAGACGACGATGATTGCGCCCGTTACCGCGACCGCTATCCACATGCTGCTCCTCCGGAGCGACGTGAATAAGCATTTCCCGGATATCGCCCTGTTTCAAGACAGTGCTGGGTTACTCCTCCTCGGCGACCTTCCGCTCGTCGCGACCATGGGGGGCCATGCATAACTCGAAACCGACACAGGTGATGAGCATCAACGCCACGAGAATCCCCGCGACCACCGGACTCACTTCCTCCCGTTCCGCAATGGCGAATGCCATTACAGGAAAGACGGCGCCGATGGCGGAGAAGTTGTCGGGGCAGGGTCACGATTCGGCCAACAAACGCCGTTGGGCGGCAGGAGACGGGCGGTGCGAACGGAGAAGAGCGGACAGGATGGAAAGCGATCTTCGCATTCGCCCTGAGCACACCGGCGAGGTGAGTAGGATCAACAACGCGTGTTCCCATGAAGGGACCGTCGGCGGTGATGCCACGGTCGTGCCGGGCGCGCGTCCGTCAAATTCGACCGATCGTGCTCGAAGGCACAAGGGAGTGCCCACTGTGGCTGTGAGACATGTGGAGCCGTACACCGAGGAGTGGCGACAGCAGCCGGCCTTCTACGTGAGCCGCGTCGTCGAGGCGCTGGGCGACGAGGTCCGCGACTGGTGGCAGGGCCCCTGTGACCCGCGCACCGTCACGATCCTGCTGGCCGGCGACGACGCGCTGGTGTGGGACGAGGAGAGCGGCTGGCGCCGTGGCCGCTACGTGGCCGGCGACCGTGACACCCTCACGGTCCTCGCCGACGCCCGTTACCTCGGAGGCGGTCTGCTGCTCCGGCCCGAGCGCCTCCCCTCCGCCGTCGTCGACGCCCGCGCGGGTGTCGGCAACAGCACGGCGTGGCGGCCCTGCTACCGGTCGTACCGGCACTACCGCGACGGCTTCGACCTCGCACTCAACGGCTACGTCGCCTACGCCGGCGCCTGAGACGAGGTCCCTTGGGGCGTTTCCCGAGAGACCCCGCCCCATCGTCCGGAGGGCGTTGCCACGGGGCCTCGGTCAACGCGTCCGGCGAGTCCGCAGGAAGTCGCTGACGACGTACTCGCCCAGGCGGTCGGCGCCCGGGGAGAAGACCCGGCCGCCGTTGCGGCGGCCCACCTCGTTCACGAACTCCTTCAGGCGCTCGTCGTCGGCGAGCATGAACACGTTGAGCGTCGCCCGGCGCCTGGTCATCTTGTCCACCTCGGCGAGTGTCAGCTCCAGCGTCTCCTGAGTGGGCGGCCACTCGAAGGCGGCCGAGCCGTTGCGTCGCAGGTGGGCGGTGGGCTCACCGTCGGTGACCACGAGCACGACCGGCTCGAAGTCGGGATGGCGGTCGAGGTGGCGGCCCGCGATCAGCAGGGCGTGGTGCAGGTTCGTCCCCTGGACCATGTCCCACTCCAGCCCGGCCAGCTCGTCGGGCGAGAGGACCCGGGCGTAGTTGGAGAAGCCGATGATCTGCACGGAGTCCTGGGGGAACTTCGAGGCGACCAGCGCCTGCAGGGCCATCGCGGTCTGCTTGGCGGCGGCCCAGGTGCCTCGCAGGGCCATCGAGTAGGACAGGTCCACCAGCAGGCACACCGCGGCGGCCGTACGGCTCTCGGTCTCGGCCACCTCGAAGTCGTCGACCGACAGGGTCACCGTTCCGTTGTTCCCGCCGCGCCGTACGCCGTTGACCACCGTGCGGACCACGTCGATGGGCTGCTCGTCGCCGAACCGCCAGGGCCGGGAGGACCCGGTGAGCTCGCCGGCGGAGCCCGCGTCGACCTGATCGTGGTCTCCGCGGCGGCCCGCGTCGAGGGAGGCGAAGACGCGGCGCAGCGCCGTCTCCCCGAGGCGGCGGACGGCTTTGGGAGTGAGCTCCAGCTTGCCGCGCTGGCGGCGGAGGTATCCCTGCTGCTCCAGCTCACGCTCGATCTGCTTGAGCGCCTCCAGGTCGTCGACGGCCGAGCGGCCCAGGGCACGACGGATCGCGTCCTCGTCGATGTCGTCCATCCGGGCGCCGGGGTAGTCCTGGCGGAGCGCGGCCTCCAGCTGGGTGAGGTCGGCGAGCTCGTCCAGGGCGGTCACCGCGTCGCCCATCCCCATCGGCTCCTCGCCCCCCATCCGCTCCGGGGTGTTCCAGGCGAGGTCGGGACGGCGGGAGTACAGGGACTCTCCGAGGCGGCGCATCTGCTCGGCCAGCCCGGCGTCCTCCAGCGTCTGGTCGATCAGCTGGTTGAGCTCCTCGCGCTGGGCGGGGGTCAGCGAGGCCAGCAGGCGCTGGGTGGCCGCGGCCCGGCGGGCGAGGGCGTCGACCAGTTCCTCCAGATTCCGCGGCGACTCCGGGAACATGTCTCCATATTTGGACATGAACTGATTGAAGTCATCCTGAGTGTGTTCGCCACGCGCGTCCCGGTCGAGCATGTCGTTCAGGTCGGACATCATCTCCCTGACCCGCTCCATCGCGGCCGGGTCGGGATTGGCCATCGACTGCTTCATGCCGCGGAACTGGCTGTCGAGCACCTCCCTGCGCAGCAGGTCGCGCAGCTCCTCGAAGGTCTTCCGGGCGGCGGCCGAGCGCCACTGGTAATTGTTCAGCTCCTGGATCGCGCTCGCGGTGTCGTCGGGAAGACCGTCCAGCTCCGACTCACGCAGCCGGGCGTCGTCGGAGGGGTCGGGGAACAGCTCCGCCCGCTCCTGGCCGATCGCCTTGTCCAGCAGCGCCCTGGCCCGCTCCAGGGTCCCGTCGAGGCGGCCACGCTCGCGCAGCTCGCACCGGCGTCGCCGTACCTCGCGGAGCAGGTCGTCCAGGCCACGCCGGTCCTGCGCGCCGGGCAGGCCGTCCCTGAGCAGGTCACGCAGGGCGTGACCGGGGTTGGAGCCCGACAGGATGGCGTCGCCCATCTTGTCGAGCGCCGAACGCACGTCGTACGGCGGGGCGAGCGGGTCGGGCCCGTCCCGGTATTGGCCATAGCGGTAGCTCATCGTGACACCTCAGGTGCGGTAGACCGCCGTGCCGTCCACCTCGTCCTTGGACAGCCGGCGCAGGAGGTAGAGCCCCTCCAGGGCGAACTCCAGAGCGGCGGCGGCGTGTCCGGGGGACTCGTCGCCGATGCCGAGCTGCGACATGATCTTGGCCAGGCCCTGCACCGGGCCGATCCTGCGGAGCAGTTCCGCGGCGGGGATCATGGCGCCCGACTCGACCTGGACACCCTCGGAGAACCTGTCCAGCAGCGCGGTCAGATCCACGCCGCCGAGCGTGCCCCGGAACGTCTCGGCCACGGCCCGGCGGAGCAGGTGGGCGAGGACCTCGGTCTCCCGGCCCTCCTCGCTGACCTCGAACTCCACCTTGCCGCGCAGCGTGTGCACGATTCCCGGCAGGTCGGCCACCCGGGCCACCGGGCGCTCCTCGCCGGTCAGGGCCGCACGCCGTACGGCGGAGGCGGCCGCGGTCTCGGCGGCCGCGATGGAGAAGCGGGCCGACACGCCGGACCGCGCGTCGACCGCCGTGGACTCGCGGACGAGCCGGGTGAAGCGGGCGATCACCTCGATCAGGTGGTCGGGGACGTCGGCGCCCATCTCGTCGAGGGCGGCCTCCTGGCGGATGAGGACGAGCTCGTTCTCGATCGAGAGCGGGTAGTGGGTGCGGATCTCGGCGCCGAAGCGGTCCTTCAGGGGGGTGATGATCCGGCCGCGGTTGGTGTAGTCCTCGGGGTTGGCGCTGGCGATCAGCAGGATGTCCAGCGGCAGGCGCAGGTTGTATCCCCTGACCTGGATGTCGCGCTCCTCCAGCACGTTGAGCAGCGACACCTGGATCCGCTCGGCCAGGTCGGGCAGCTCGTTGACGGAGAACACGCCCCGGTTGCTTCTCGGAACCAGGCCGTAGTGGACCGTCTCCGGGTCGCCGAGCGTGCGTCCTTCGGCGATCTTGATGGGGTCGATGTCGCCGATCAGGTCGCCGACGGAGGTGTCGGGCGTGGCGAGCTTCTCGCCGTACCGCTCGTCCCTGTGCCTCCAGGAGATCGGCAGCTCCTCGCCGGTCTCCTCGGCCAGGCGGCGGCAGCGGACGCACGAGGGCTCGTAGGGGTGGTCGTTGATCTCGCAGCCGGAGACGACCGGCGTCCACTCGTCCAGGAGGGTCGTGATGGTGCGGATGAGGCGGGTCTTGCCCTGGCCGCGCTCGCCGAGCAGGACCAGGTCGTGCCCGGCCAGCAGTGCTCGTTCGAGATAGGGCAGGACGGTGTCGTCGAAGCCGATGATGCCGGGGAACCGCGGCTCCCCGGCCCGCAGACGGGCCAGGAGGTTCTCGCGGATCTCGGCCTTTACCGTACGGTGAATATGGCCGCTCGCGCGAAGCTCGCGCAGAGTACGTGGCTCTGGAATGTGAGGCACGGGATCGAGCCTACGTCCCCAACGCCCGATCCGGCACTCTCCTCCCGCTTTCGGATCTTGACTATCGCGTGACGGTCGGCGCGCGTGCTTGTCCCCGCAGTGGGGAGAATCGTTCCAAGGCGAGGCTTCGAGGAGACCCCCGGGCCCGCGTTCCGGGTAGGTCTCGGTAGGTGAGATCGGGGCAGAAATTCAGGACAAACTTCAGGTAAGGCTTCGTTCGAGGGCTTTGACACCACCCCGGGCGAAACCTCGGACAGCAGGGGGAGGCGAGACGAGTGGCGTTGTTGACAAGCCGTTTCGCCGATGGTCTCGCGGTGGGGTCCGACCTGGTCGCCACGGCCGAGACCGCGGTGCGTCAGGCCCTGGACGGCCTGTCCGGGCCGGCTGACCTGCTCTGTTTCTTCATCTGCGGAGATGATCCCGACGACGTCTCCCGCGCGGGACTGCGGGCGATGCGGATGGCGCCCAAGGCCGCGGTCCTCGGCTGCAGCGCCACGGGAGTGATCGGTGACGGGCAGGGGATCGAGGTCACCCCTTCGGTGAGCGCCTGGGCCGCCACCCTGGACGGCGCCCGGCTGACGACCTTCGTGCTGGACACCTTCCGGGCCGATGATCGTTTTGTCGTGGTCGGCCTGCCCGAACGCCATCCCGACGACCACGCGGCCATCCTGCTCGCCGATCCCTACAGCTTCCCCACCGACGGCTTCGTCGAGCGCTCCGAGGAGGTGCTGGGCGACCTGCCTCTGATCGGAGGCATGGCCAACGCGATTCAGGGCCGGGGCGCGGTCCGGCTGTTCGCCGACGGGGAGATCTACAGCGAGGGCGCCGTCGGGGTGCTGCTCAGCGGTCCCGTCAACGTGAGCACCGTGGTGAGCCAGGGCTGCCGCCCGATCGGCCCGTCGATGGCCGTCACCGAGGTCGAGGACAACCTGCTCCTGGAGCTCGCGGGCCAGCCGGCCCTGGCACGGCTTGAGGAGATCGTCAGCGCGCTGGACGAGGACGACCGTGACCTGGTCGCCTCGGGGCTGCAGATCGGCATCGCCATGAACGAGTACGCCGAGCGGCACGAGCGCGGAGACTTCCTGATCCGGGGCGTGATCGGGATCGATCCCGAGCGGGAGGCCGTGGCCATCGGCGACGTCGTCGAGGTCGGCCGTACCGTCCGTTTCCAGGTCCGCGACGCCGCCACCGCCGACGAGGACCTGTACGAGCTGCTTGAGGCGCACCGCGAGGAGTTCGGCCGGGTGGACGGCGCGCTGCTGTTCTCCTGCAACGGCCGGGGCTCGGCCATGTTCGGCAGCGCCGACCATGACGCCGTCGCCGTCCGCGACACGCTCGGCCCCGTCGGCGTGGCGGGGTTCTTCGCCGCCGGGGAGGTGGGTCCCGTGGGCGGCCACAACCACGTGCACGGCTTCACCGCCTCCGTGCTGGTCTTCTCCTCCGGCACCCCCGCCGACAGCCCCTGACCCCGCTGAGGGCCCACGTGGTGACGACCGCGTTCAGCTGACCTTGAGCTGCTCGTCGCCAAAGTCAGCGATGAGCGTGAGGGTGCCGCCGAGCGCAGCCACATAGCGATCCAGGACCTCGCGAGTTGACACGTCGCCCTTCTCGATCTGTGACACTCTGCCAACAGAGATGCCCATGCTCTCCGCCACCTGGTTCTGAGTGAGTCCGCGCCGTTTGCGCATCTCGGCGAGACGCCACGCTTGATGCTCATCTCGCAGATGTCGGATCTCCGCCTCGAACTGCTCCGGCCCGCCTGCGGTCTCGATCGCGCGCTCCAGATGGCCGCTCTCACGCCACCTGCGATGGCTGCTCACTGCGTTATCTCCTTCTGCCGATCTACCAAGTAGATCTCGTACAGTCGCTGAGCTCTCGGGATCGCCTCTCGATACCAGCGTTCCCAGTTACCCGCCTTGTCTCCCGCAACCAGCAGGATCGCCGCTCGCCACGGGTCGAAGACGAAGAGAATCCGGATCTCGCTTCGGCCTGCGGATCCAGGCCGAAGCTCCTTCATATTAGAGATCTTGGATCCCGCGACGGTGTCCACCAATGGCCGCCCTTCAGCGGGCCCGTTACGCTCCAGCATCAGGATTGCCTGGTTGACCAGCTTGTGCGACCCCCGATCGATCTCATGGAGTGCGTCAAGGAACTCTTCTACCTCCTCGGTGAAAAAGATCTCCCATTCGCTCACGATTCTCCTCACTCTAACTAATATTTAGAATATTCTAAACTTCTACGTCATGATCAATTTGAGAAATGACCAAGTCGCTGCGGACCGGAAGGAGAACGACGTCCGCTGTGCAGACTGCCTACTAGGCCACTGCTTGGTCCGCCTTTATTAACGAAGGCGAGGTATGAGAACGAAGGTGAGATGCACGGACGGCGGCCCGGTTCAACGCAGGGCGTCGGCGGGTTCCATGCGGGCTGCGCGGAGGGCCGGGTAGAGGCCCGCGAGAAGGCCTACCAGGGCACCGGCGACGGGAGCCGCCAGGGCCAGGCCGACGTCGAGGACGGGAGTCCACTCCTTCGTGGCGGAGATGACCACGACGGAGACCAGGCCGAGACTGGCGCCGATCACGCCGCCGGTCATACCGATCAACGTGGACTCCAGCAGGAACTGGGCGGCTATGTGGCGGCGGGCGGCGCCCAGGGAGCGGCGCAGGCCGATCTCGGCGATGCGTTCCATCACGGTGACCAGGGTGACGTTGGCGATGCCCACCGCGCCGACCACCAGGGATACCAGGCCGAGGATCAGGAACAGGCCGTTGACGTCGTCCTGGACGCCGTCGCGGGCGCGTTTGGGGCTGGGCGGGGCGATGACCTGGAGTTCGCTGGGGTGATTGGGACTCAGCGCGACGGGGGCCTGGCCGGCGATCAGTTCGGCGGCGCCAAGGGTGGTGGTGACCAGGACACGGGTGACGTTCTTCAGACCGAAGTCGGCGCCGATCGTGGGTGGCACGATCACGGCGGTGGACAGGATCTGCTCGCGGCGCAGATCGCCGAGGATGCCGATCACGGTGTAGGCGCGGTCGCCGATGAACACGGCGGGGGCGTTCGCGAGGCGGGTGACGCCGAGCATCCTGGCGGCCTGCTCGCCGAGGACCACCACGCGGTCGCGGCGCCCGATGTGACCTTCGTCGAAGAAACGGCCCCCGGTCATCCGGCCGTGGACCGCCCGTGGGAGTTCGGGCCCGGCGGCCACCACGGCCAGGGTCTGGCCGGTGACCCTGGTGGGGTCCACCAGGGCGTTGGAGGTGACCTGGAGGTTGGAGCTCGTGTCGGTCTGGGCGAGCGCGACGGCCGAGGTCACTCCGCGCAGCCGGGTGAGGGAGGCGGGGGCGTCCCAGGTGACCAGCGGGTCGGGTTTGTCGGGCACCTCGACGGTGATCGCGGTGGCGGTGAGCTCGTCGAACCGCCCGACGATCTGGTTTCCGGCGGTGGCGGCGATGCCCAGGGTGATGACCAGGGTGGCGATGCCGAGGACGGTGCCGAGCGTGGTCAGGGCGGAGCGGACGGGGCGGGCGAGCATGCCCGCCAGGGCCTCGGACCAGAGGTCGCGGATGTCCACGGTCACATCCCTTCGGGAGAACGGGCGGCGTGATTCGCCCTGCGGGTGAGAGAGCGGGTGGACGCGTACCGAGGGGGAGCGGCGTGCATGGTCACTCCTCGGTGAGGACGCCGTCGCTGATGCGGACCCGGCGGCTCGCGCGGGCGCTCACCGCGTCCTCGTGGGTGATGACCAGGAGCGTGAGGCCCTGATCGCGCAGGCCGTCGAACAGGTCGAGCACCGCTTCGGTGTTCCTGCTGTCGAGGTTGCCGGTGGGCTCGTCGCACAGCAGCAGAGACGGCCCGCCCATCAGGGCGCGGGCGATGGCGACACGCTGGCGCTCGCCGCCGGACAGGCGGCCGGGCAGGAAGTCGACCCGATGGCTCATGCCGACCTTCTCCAGCATCTCCTCGGCACGCCTGCGACGGCCCCGCCTGCCATACCCGCCGGCGGTCGCGCGCGCCCGCGGGTTCGCCCGCTCACCCCCGGCTTCGCCGCGCGGGTTGATGGTCGCGCTCGCTCGAGGGTTCGCCTGCTCGTTCCTCGCTCGCTCACCCCCGGCTCCGCCGCTCCGGCCGTACACCTCGGCGAGCATGACGTTCTCCGCCACGGTCCGGTGGTCGAGCAGGTGGAAGGACTGGTAGACGAAACCGATCCGGTGTCCCCGCAGCCTGGTCCTGGCGCCGTCCTTCAGCGTGGTCGTCTCGATCCCGTCCAGCAGGTAGGAGCCCGAGGTGGGCCGGTCGAGCAGGCCTAACGTGTTGAGCAGGGTGGACTTCCCGGACCCCGAGGGGCCCACGATGGCCAAATAGTCACCCTGCTCAACACGTAGGCGGATCTTGGAGAGCGCGTGCACGGGCGGATCCGCGGGGAACACCCGGCTGACGTCGTCCAGGTGGATGACGAGGTTCACAGTTCACTACCGCTCATAGCCGCTTATCGTTCCCGGCGTACCGTGCGGATGGGTTTCGCCGCTCGGAGGAACCGTTTCCTCAGACACCGCTCACCACCACCCGATCGCCCTCTTTCAGCGCGCCCGGCTTCACGGGCGTCACCTCCACGGTGCCGTCGGCGGTGAGGCCGGTCCTGACCTCCACGTCGCCGGCTTTGTCTCCGCCGCCGGGCAGTTCCACCTGGACGCGGGGCCGGCCGTCGGCCGAGGTGACGACCGCGGCCACCGGAACGGTGAGTACGGCGTTCTCGGTGGCTCCGACAGAGATCTTCACGGTGACCGGCATGCCGATCAGCTCCTGCAGGCCCTTGGTGACCGTCGGGGTGAGCAGCACCGGCACCGAGCCCAGCCTCTCGTCGGAGGCCCCTGCGGCACCGGCGCCTTCGGCCTTTTCGTCGGCCTCGGCGGGCCTGGCCGCGTCGCCGGTCGCGCTCAGCACCGCGGGGAACCGCGTCTCGTCGTCGATCTCCAGCGTGGCCTTCATGCCCTTGCGCAGCAGCTTGGCCTCCCTGCTCTCCACCGAACCGGTCACCGCGAAGGCCGAGCTGGTCACCGTGGCGACCCTTCCCTCGACGGCGTCGCCGGGCTTCACCTCCGCCTTGTCCAGCCGGGCGGGCAACGAGGGAAGGAAGACGATCTCGCCGGGCGGGACGCCGACGCCGTACGTCTTCAGGTATTCGGCCAGGATCGATCTGGCGCTCGCCACGTTCTTGCCGCCGTTGGCGACCTTCAGCTGGAGCGGGGAGTTCTGGCGGGCCTGGCGCAGCGCCTGCTCGGCGGTGGCCACGGACTCCCGGCCCAGCCGTACGGTCCTGCGCAGTTCCTCAAGGCGTTTCTCCTTACCCGCGCTCGCCTGGTCCCCGAAAGAGGCAAGGGCGGTGCGCGCGGATTCCAGGTTCTGCCGGGCGTTGGAGGCCCTCAGCTCCAGCAGCCGCCTGTCCTCCTCGGGCTCCGCCGTGGGGAGGGCCGAGGAGGGTCTGGGCGTGGGAAGGGCCGTCTCAGGTGCGGCCGTGGGGAGGGGCCGCGGGGACCTGGCCGCGGTGAGGGCCTGCTCGGCGGCCAGGGCCTCCTCCTCGCCGGCCCGTACGGCCCGGCGCAGGTCCTCCACCTGGCGTGTCTCCTCGGGGGTGAGGTCCGCGGAGTCCTCTTCCTCCAGCGTGTCCTCGGCGGCTCGCAGGTCCTTACGGGCGTTGTCGAGCTTGAGTTTCAGCGGCAGGACGTCACGTCCGGCCTCGAGGGCCTTGCGGTCGGTGAGCAGGGCCTCCTCGGCGACCTGTACGGCCTGGCGAAGCTGCTCCCTGGTCTGTTTGGCGGTGAGGTCGGGTTCCTGGGCCGTGTATCCCCGCTTGGCGTACCAGCGCCGGACGGCGGCCGTGGTCGCGGAGTCGAAGACGCCGGTGTTCGGCGCGCCGAACCCGAGGCGGCGCAGCGCCGTCTGGAGTTGCCTGACGTCGGCGCCGGTGGCGCCGGGGGTCATGGTCCTGTGCATGGGGACCTTGCCGCGCAGGGCGAACACCGGGCGGCCGTTGACCTCCATCAGCACCGAGCCCTCGGCGATCTTTCCGGGGCGCGGAGCCCGGGTGACCCGCTGGGCCTCCGCGGTGCCGCCCACCACCCCGGCGAGGGTGACGGGAAGCGGCGAGCCGTACGCCAGGGTGCCGCTGACGGCGACCGTGCTGGTGAGCTTCCGCCGTACGACGGGAGAGGTGATCAGCGACGGCTTGGGCGGCTGCCGGAGCGCGGCCTCGTCGGCGGGGGAACGCAGCCGCGTGCCGACCGCCCACCCGCCTCCGGCGATCAGGACGACCCCGGCCAGCACAGCCCCCAGCACCCGCCGGGGTGATCTCATAGCCCGAACTCCTGGTATGCCCGCTGCTGGAGCTCGATCTGCTTGGGGGTGAAGACGGGGTAAAAGTCCTTGCCGCACTCCAGGTCGTCGAGCGCGTCCTTGGTCTCTCTGGCGAGGTACGGTCTGGCCTGGTCGGCCGTCAGGTTGGGCTCCCAGCGCGCGCCCTCCGACACGTCCATCTTCTTCAGCATGGACTCGGGGATCCGTTCGCCCAGGGGCTTCTTCTCGGTGTCGAACTTCAGCCGGCCGCGGTCGGCGAGCGCGGACGGCTTGGTCGAGCCGATGGGGTAACCCTTGTCCTTGAGACAGTTCCCCATGGAGGCGGCGAGTTCGACGAGCCGGGGATCGCCGTCGAGTTCGCGGGTTATCAGCTGTTCGCTCCTGGCGTTGGCCTGCTCGTAGTGGTCGGTGATCGAGTCGACCTTCTTGCCGGTGGCCTCCTTCACCGCCCGCTGGTAACAGGTGCGGTCCGCGTCGTTGTACGCCGCGCGCTGGGTTTCGGAGAGCGACATCTGGATCTTGTTGTTCGGATTGATGTTCTTCGGGGCGTCGCCCTCCGGCTCTACCATGGGGTTCGCGAACTCCTGGGGATAGACGTAGAAGGCGAAGACGCCGTATCCGTTTTTCTCTCGCCATTTCTTCATCGCCGCGTAGTCGCCGGAGTCCTGTTTGCGCTCTTCCTCGCCAATCTGGCGAGGGGCGGAGACGTTCGCGATGTAGGTGAAGCCCTTCTGCTTCATGCAGTCGGCGCGGACCGACGCGATCTGACGGCTTTTGGCCTGCGAATCGGCGGTCGCGGAGGTTTTTTCGGTGGCGGGCGCCCCGGGCGCCGGATTCCCACCGCAACCGGACAGTACGGCCAGGGCCAGGATGGCCGTGGGCATGACTGTGAGAACGCGTGGCATGGGGTGACCTCGTTTCGCCGTGCGGGCGTGTGCGAGAGGCGGTAGCACCGCTCGCGGTGGGCAGGGGTTCTCAACGGGAGGGTGGAGGCGAACGTGCTGTTTCGCGCGGTGCGGCGCGACCTTCGGCGGAATGCTTCCGGCCTGGGGCGTCCTGATCCGCTGCGGATTCTCACTCCGCCCGCCTCAATACGGCAGCAACCCGTCTTTCTCGCCGTACTCGTTCAAGGTCTCTTCCAGGAGCTTCCCGTCCCTGGGAAGGAACGCGGCGTAGAAATCCTTGCCGCATTCCAGGTCGTCGAGCGAGGCCTTGATCTCTTTGGGCAGGTGCAGCCTCGCCTCGTCGGGCGACATTCGCATGGCTTCGAAGGTCTGCGCCTCGCCCGATTTCGTGCGCTTGGTCAGGTAGGCGGTGCGTTCTTTCTCGAAGATGTCCCAGGTGTTGAATGTCATCGCGGTGGGCTTGAGCGAGGCCACCGGGTAGCCCTTGCTCTTGAGGCAGTCGCCGAAGTCCCCGGCCAGTTCGACCAGTTGGGGATCGCCATCGAGCAGGCGCTCCTTGGTCTTTATGTAGAGGGTGTCCGCCTGCGTGGAGACGTCGTCCATGGAGGAGACCTTCTTGCCGGTGAGTGCGGTGAACGCCGCCGCGTAGCAGGCGTTGTCGGCGGCGTTCCGGGCGTTGTACTGGGTCTTGGAGAGCGACTGTGCCAGCTCCATGTTGGGGTCGGAAATGGGATCAGGGATGCCCTCCTCGGGGTCGTCCGGGTAGGCGAGGGCGAAGTAGACCCCGAAGCCGTGCTTCTCGCGATATTTGAGCATCGCCGGGTAGTCGCCGGCCAGTTCAAGGCGGCGCTCCTCGCTTACCGTCTTCGGCGGGGCGGGGACGTTCGGGATGTACTTGAAGCCCTTCTGTTTCATGCAGTCGGCGCGCATCGCCTCCATCTGGCGGCGTTTGCCGTGCGGATCGGTGGTTGGGGACGTCTTCCCCGAGGCGGGCGCGGCGGACGGCGCCGTCTCCGCGCCGCATCCGGTCAGGAGGGCCAGGGCCAGGGTGGCGGCGGGCATGGTTGTGAGAACGCGGGACATGGGGTGACTCCGTTTCGGCCTGCGGGCATGGTCACGGGGGCGGTGGCCGCCGCCCGTGATTCGATCTGGAGAATCAGAGAAGGATGTGACGCTTCGCGCGGTACGGCACGATCACGGCCAGCGCCGTCAGGAAGACGAGCAGGGCCAGGTGTGCCACGTCCTGGCTGGATTGGGCGCCGAGATTTTCGGCGTGGACGGCGCAGACCGGGATGAGATAGATCCCGGCGGCCATCGCCCAGCGCGGGTCGCGGGCCACGTGGCCGGCCCAGATCGCGAGGACGAGGATCCCGATCTCCATGGTGACCCTGGCCACCGCGAGGGGGCCGGGCCCACCTGTGAAGTCGAGCCCGGCAGGGTCGGCACCGGCGAGTGCCGGGATCGCCGCCCACCACAGCCACGACCGAGCCCCGATGGACCGGGGCTCCCGGGCGGCCAGCGCCAGCAGGCCCAGCACGACCAGTGTGTAGCCGACCATCGGCGCCACCGGGCCGCCGCCCCCGTAGAGTGACCCGCCGCCCCAGAGCGGGTCGGGAAAGACCGGCAGCAGTGTCAGGTCCAGCCAGGTGCGGCCGAGCGTGATCGAGCAGATCTTGACCGCGACCAGCGCCGTCACCGGCAGCGCCGTACGCACCCACCCGCGCATGATCAGGACGACGGCGAGCGCCGACAGCCCGACCCAGAGCGGGACGGCGGTCGCGTACGGCACCAGCATCGCCAGCTGGGCGACCGACAACGCCAGGACTCCGAGGTGAACCCCGTCGACCCAGGCGGGCCGTTCCGTCGCATGGATCACTCTCGTCCGTAGCCCGCCGGCGACCAGCGCGAAGGACTCGCGGGCCGAGGGCACGGTGCGTCCCGGCTCTGCGGTGTCGAGCAGGGTGGCGATCAGCTCGCCGCCGTATCCGGACCGGTAGTCGCGGGGATATCCCCGCAGCAGCCGCCGGTACCGTCGCTCCAGGACCCCCGCGCCCGCCCCCGTGGCGGTGCGCGGGTCCGCGGTGGCGTCGTTCGGTTTCGCGATGAGGCCTGCTCCCGTGGTGGCGTTCGGGCCGGTTCTGATGTTCGTCCCCCCGGAGAAGTCCGGGTCCGTGGTGGCGCCCGACCCTGCGGGGGCGGACGGGTCCGTGGCGACGGTCACGAGAACGCCGATCCGAGACGGAGGATCCGGCTGGTCACGACCGATGACGCCTGCTGCATGCGCAGGGCCTCGGCGGCGACCAGGTTCTGTCCCTGGTCGGTGAGGACGAAGTATCTCCTCGGCCGCCCCTCGACGATCTCCTCGCGGTCGACGGCGATCAGCCCGCCCGCCGCGAGCCGGTCGAGCGCGCCGTAAAGCGTGCCGACCGGAAGCCTGACCCGCTCCTCGGAGAGCTTCAGGGTCTGCTTGATGATGCCGTGTCCGTGCAGGGGGCCGTCGAGCAGCGAGGCGAGGATGAAATAGGTCGGCTCACTGACCGTGGTTGATCCTTTAGCCATGCGGAAGACCATACTTCGCCCGGCGAAGTATGGTCAACTCGGGCCCCTTGGGAAACCTGTCCGCGTCGGCTGAGGACTCTCCGGGGTGGCCGTCCGCGTGCCGTACGGGCCCCGGCGCCCGCGTGCCACACCGGCTCCGGCGTCCGCCCGCCGTACCTACGGGGTGGGAGGATGGCCCGTATGGCAGACGCTCAGGTGACCTACGACGACGTGGTCGCCGCCCGCGAGACCCTCGCCGGCGTGGCCCTGCGGACCCCGCTGCTGCACTCGCACGCCCTGTCCGACGGCCTCGGCGGGCCCGTCCATCTCAAGTGCGAGAACCTGCAGCGTTCGGGGTCGTTCAAGGTGCGCGGCGCCTACGTCAGGATCGCCGGGCTGAACGCGGAGGAGCGCGGCCGGGGGGTGGTGGCGGCCAGCGCGGGCAACCACGCCCAGGGGGTCGCCCTCAGCTCGGGCCTGGTCGGCATCAAGTCGACGGTCTACATGCCGGAGGGGGCGCCGCTGCCCAAGGTGGCCGCGGCCCGCTCCTACGGCGCCGATGTGATCTTCGCGGGTGACACCGTGGACATCGCGCTGGCCCGTGCCAGGGAACACGCCGAGCAGACGGGGGCGGTGTTCATCCACCCCTTCGACCATCCGGACGTCATCGCGGGGCAGGGCACGATCGGGCTGGAGATCCTGGAGCAGTTTCCCGAGGTCGGCACGATCGTGATGTCGGTGGGCGGCGGAGGGCTGGCCGCCGGCGTCGCGCTCGCGGCCAAGTCGCTGAGGCCGGGCGTGCGCATCGTCGGGGTGCAGGCCGAGAGGGCCGCCGCCTACCCGGCCTCACTTGCGGCCGGGCACCCGGTCATGGTCAGGCCCGCCTCGACGATGGCCGACGGCATCGCGGTCGGCCTCCCGGGAGAGCTGCCCTTCGAGCTGATCCACTACCTGGTCGACAGCGTCGTCACGGTCACCGAGAGCGAGATCTCCCAGGCGCTGGTGCTCTGCCTGGAGCGCGCCAAGCAGGTCGTCGAGCCCGCGGGGGTCGCCGCGGTGGCGGCGATCCTGGCCCATCCGCAGGTCTTCGAACCGCCGGTGGTGGCCGTGCTCTCCGGCGGGAACATCGACCCGCTGCTGCTGTCCAAGGTCCTCCGGCACGGACTGGCCGCCGCCGGGCGCTACCTGACGCTGCGGGTGCAGCTGCCCGACAGGCCGGGTGCGCTGGCGTCGCTGGTGACCAAGCTGGCGGAGCTCGGCGCGAACGTGCTGGACATCGTGCACGAACGGCTGAACATGCGGGTGGGCGAGGTCGAGGTGCAGCTCCAGCTGGAGACCAGGGGGCCGGTGCACTCCGACGAGGTGCTCGGATCCCTCCGCAGGGACGGATACAGGCTCACCATCGGATGATCCGCGTTTTCCCGGATCGTGCCCCCTGATCGACGTTTCCCGGACCGTGCCTGTCCGGCCTGTCGCCCGGAGGCGGTCTCCGGCGGCGCCCGCTCGCGGTGAGGGGCGGGGACTACCAGGTCGTCGGCTTGCTGGGGGTGAACAGCCAGGCGTCGAACAGCTTGTCGAGGTCCTTGCCGGAGATCTTCTCCGCCAGGGCTATGAACTCATCGGTCGTGACATATCCGTACTTGTGATCGGCGGTCCAGGTCTTCAGCAGTTTGAAGAACGTCGGGTCGCCGATCCGCTGCCTGAGCGCGTGGAGCGTCATGCCGCCGCGGGTGTAGACCGAGCTGTTGAAGAGGTCGTCGGGCCGGGCGTGACCCGCCGGGTACTTCCAGATGGGGGCGTCCGCGGAAACCGCGTACTCCTTCTGGAAGAGCTGCTCGGTGGTGGCGTCACCGTTGCGCTCGGACCAGAGCCACTCGGCGTAGGTCGCGAAGCCCTCGTTGAGCCAGAGATCCCTCCACCGCTTGATGGTCAGGCTGTCGCCGAACCACTGGTGGGCCAGTTCGTGGGCGATGATCGCGGTGTCCGGGGTGAACCCGCCGTAGAGGGGCTTGGTCTGGTTCTCCAGGGCGTAGCCCGCGGCGAAGTCGTCGATCACGCCGCCGGTGGAGGAGAACGGGTAGGGGCCGAACACCGTGCTCCAGTAGTCGGTGACCTTTCCCGAGGTGGTGTACAGATTGTCCAGTGCGCTCTGGTATTTCGGGTCCACGGCGGCCAGGTTCTTGATTCCCGAGGCCGTCTTGCCCTGGCGCAGCTCGAACGCGCCCAGCGTCATCGTGGCCAGGTAGCTCGCCATCGGGTTCTTCTCCTTCCAGAGGAAGGTCGTCTTGCCGTCGGCGGTCTTCGGCTCCGAGGTGAGCTCGCCGTTGGCCAGCGCGGTGGTCCCCTTGGGAACGGTGATCTCGAAGTCGTAGAGCGCCTTGTCCGCCGGGTGGTCGTTGCCGGGGAACCACGTCCTGGCGCCGTTGGGCTCGCACGCGACGAAGGCGCCGTCCTTGGTCGGGATGAAGCCGTAGGTGCCCAGGTTGGTGGAGTTCTCGACCGGTTTGGGCACTCCGGAGTAGGAGACCTCGACGGTGAACGGGGTCTTGTCGGGGATGAACGCGGCCGGGGTCACGGTCAGTTCCTGCTTGTCCCGCTGGAACGTCGCGGGCTTGCCGTCCACCGTGATCCGGCTGACGTCGAAACCGGAGAGGTCCAGGTTGAAGCTGGACAGGTCCTGGGTGGACGTGGCCTCGATGCCGGCGACGCCGGAAAGGCGCTTGGTGGGTGGGTCGTAGGCGATTTTGAGCCGGTAGTGGGCGACGTCGTAGCCGCCGTTTCCGTCGTTCGGGAAGTCGGGATCGCCGATTCCGGGGGCGCCCGCCCTGCCCGCGTGCCGCGAGACGGGGTGCGTGCCGTCGGGGGGCAGCGGGTTGTCGACGGCTGGGGCGGGGGCGCTCGCCCCGCTCGACGGCGAGCAGGCAACCGCTCCGAATGTGCCGAGAAGCGTAGCGGTTACCACGATAAGCCGACTGGACGTCATGCCCGGAAGCCCCCTTTTTTCTGGCCCGGGTCTTACCGGGCCGCATCGACGGCAGACTACGCGAACGGCCTCTGACCATCAGGTATCTACGACAAGCGTCTTGGCGACTATGTCGTGGAGGGCTTGCTTTCGCTGGTTGAAAAGGATGAATGCCAGGTCAATCCACCCCAGGCAGCAGGTGGCGTACATCACCCAGGCCGCCCCCTCGCGGAGGGCGGCCTGTCCGATTCCGACCTTCTGCCCGCTGACGTCGGTCACCCGTAGGTGAAGGAGCTTCTTGCCGAGGGTCTGACCGTTCCAGAAGGCGGTCAGCAGCCAGTAGTAGAGGAAGCCGACGACGGCCGCCAGGAGGGTGTTCTGGACGGGCACTCGGATGAAAACACCCGATTCGATGTCGAAGATGGTGCCGTATGTCTTGTAGGTGAACGGCGAGGAGATCAGGCTGACGATGACGATGTCGAGGATGCCCGCGAACAGGCGGCGCCGGCGCCCGCCCAGCCTGGGGGGAATCGGGCCGGGCAGGCCGAAGCAGGGGCCCGGCCCGATCGTGCCGGGGACGGAGGCGCCGGGGTCGCGCTCAAACGCGCCGCGGCCGGGCATGCCGTAGCCGGACGCGCCATGACCGGGCCCCTGGGGCCCCAGGCCGGAGGGGGGATCGGGCGGGGGATCGGGCCAGGGGTCCGGTCGCGGCTCGTCCGGCGGTGGTGATGATGCCATGTGACCTTGATCGCCATGTACGGGCCATCTCAAAGTCACACGTCGTTAAAGGTTGCCCCTGAGATCTTGGTCAGAGGTTGCCCCGGAGGTCCTGCTCGCGCTCGATCGCCTCGAAGAGCGCCTTGAAGTTGCCCTTGCCGAAGCCGAGCGAGCCGTGCCGTTCGATGAGCTCGAAGAACACCGTCGGGCGATCCTGCACGGGCTTGGTGAAGATCTGCAGCAGGTAGCCGTCCTCGTCGCGGTCGACGAGGATCCTGCGCTTCTTCAGCTCCTCGATCGGGGCGCGGACGTTGCCGATCCGGGTGCGCAGCTCCGGGTCGTCGTAGTAGGAGTCGGGCGTGTCCAGGAACTGCACCCCGGCGGCGCGCATGTGGTCGACGGTGCTCAGGATGTCGTTCGTGGCCAGCGCGATGTGCTGCACGCCGGGGCCGCCGTAGAACTCCAGGTACTCGTCGATCTGCGACTTCTTCTTGGAGACCGCCGGCTCGTTGAGCGGGAACTTCACCTTGCGGCTGCCGTCCGCGACCACCTTGGACATCAGCGCCGAGTACTCGGTGGCGATGTCGTCGCCGATGAACTCCGCCATGTTGGTGAAGCCCATGACCCGCTTGTAGAACTCCACCCACTCGTCCATCTTGCCGAGTTCCACGTTGCCGACGCAGTGGTCGATGGCCTGGAAGAGGCGGCCGTTGCGCACGTCGGGGGCCGAGACGATGGGCTCCGCCGCGACATAACCGGGCAGGTAGGGGCCGCTGTAGGCGGAGCGGTCGATCAGGGTGTGCCGGGTCTCGCCGTAGGTCGCGATCGCCGCGGACATCACCTTGCCGTGGTCGTCCTCCAGCAGGTGCGGCTCCTTGAGCCCCTTGGCGCCCTGGGCGAGCGCGTGGGCGTAGGCGGCCTCGACGTCGGGGACCTCGATGGCCAGGTCGATCACACCGTCGCCGTGCTCGGTCACGTGGTGGGCGATCTCCGTGCCGGGCCGTACCGAACCACGGAACTCGAACCTGGCGCTGCCGGAGGTGAGGACGTACGCCACCTCGTCACGGCTGCCGTTCTCCGGGCCCCGGTAGGCCACGAGTCGCATGCCGAACGCGCTGGAGTAGTAGTGGGCGGCCTGCTTGGCGTTGCCCACGGCGAAGACCACGGCGTCCATACCGTTCACAGGAAAGGTGTCATTCATACGGACACTGTCGGTTTTAGTAGGCGCTTTGTGCAACAGCCACTTAAATTGATGAACAATATGTACAGCCGTTCGCGCTTACAACCGGGAAGCCTGTACACCATGACGATTGATCGACTCGACGCCCGGATCATCGCCCTTCTGGCGGCGGAGCCCAAACTCGGCGTGCTGGAGTGCTCGCGGCGGCTCGGCGTGGCCAGGGGAACCGTGCAGGCGCGTCTCGATCGGCTGACCACACGGGGAGTGATCACCGGATTCGGTCCCGACGTCGCCCCGGCCGCGCTCGGCTACGACGTGACCGCGTTCGTGACCCTGCAGATCCGCCAGCTCAGCGGGCACGATCCGGTCGCCGACCAGCTCGCGGCCATTCCCGAGATCCTGGAGGTGCACACGATCACCGGCGGTGACGACATGCACTGCCGGGTGGTGGCGCGCAGCAATGCCGATCTGCAGCGGGTCATTGACCTGATCGTTGACGTTCACGGTGTCGTCAGGACCTCAACGGTGATAGCGCTGGACACTCCCGTGCCATACCGGGTTCTGCCTTTGGTGGCCGATGTCCCACGCCAGGTGAGCGCGTAGCCGTACCATCCCAAGGAGGGTCCAGACACCGTTATCCATCGTTTAACCTTAACGATCCGCACAACCGACGGGGGTCTGGTGCGGACCTGATCGGGGGCACGCGTGCGAATGGGCGGCGGGAAGGGCAGACCCGGGAGGCGACTCCTGCGGATCACACTCATCGTCTTCGGTATCGGCCTCATCTCGGTCATCGGCCTGCTCGGAGTGGTCTGGGCCGTAACCCCTATCCCGGACAGCACGCAGCCCAAGGCCACCGCGCAGGGCTCGGTGATCTACTACCGTGACGGCAAGACCGTGCTCGCCAAGCAGGGCGTGAACCGCAAGAGCGTGCCCCTGCAGAAGGTGCCGGAGAACCTCAGGAACGCGGTCATCGCCGCGGAGAACCGCTCGTTCTACGACGACAAGGGCGTGTCCCTGTCGGGGACCTTCCGTGCCATGTGGTCCACGGTCAGCGGCCAGCAGCTCCAGGGCGGTTCGACGATCACCCAGCAGATGGTCCGCAACTACTACAGCGGCCTCAGCCAGGAACGCTCCATCGTCCGCAAGCTCAAGGAGGTCATGATCTCCTTGAAGGTGGACCAGTCGAAGTCCAAGGACTGGGTGCTGGAACAGTACCTCAACACGATCTACTTCGGCCGGGGCGCCGACGGCGTCCAGGCCGCGGCCAACGCCTACTTCCGCAAGGACGTCAGCAAGCTGACCCTCGCCGAGAGCGCCTACCTCGCCTCGGTGATCCAGCAGCCGTCCCGGTTCGCCGACCCCAAGGGCGCCGACCTCGACGCGGCCAAGGCCCGCTGGCGTTCGGTGATCGACGGAATGGTGGAGACCCGGGCGATCACCGCCGAACAGGCCGCCGCGGTCAAGTTCCCCACCCTCAAGGCGCCCAAGGCGATCTTCGAGCCCAAGGGCCAGGAGGGTTACATGCTCGACCAGGTGTCGGCCGAGCTCAAGCGCAGGGGATACACCGACGAGGTCATCAACCAGGGCGGTTTGAAGATCGTCTCGACCTTCGACAAGAACCTGATGGCCGCCGCCGAGCGGGCCGTCACCTCGGTGCTGCCGGAGGACACCTCGAAGAAGGTCCGCGCCGGACTGGCCGCGGTGGATCCCGCGACCGGCGAGGTCGTCGCCTTCTACGGCGGCCGCAGCTACACCGCGAACAAGTTCGACAACTCCTTCTCCGCCAAGGTGCAGGCCGGCTCCACGTTCAAGGCGTACACCCTGGCCGCCGCCCTGGACGACGGTCTCGGCCTCGACACCCGCGTGAACGGCAACTCGCCGATGCACGTCGCCTCGGACCCCGAGCATCCGATCCCCAACTCGGAGGGTGAGTCCTACGGCGAGATCAACCTGGTCACCGCGACCCAGGACTCGGTGAACACCGCTTTCGTCGACCTCGGGCAGCGGGTCGGCCTGAACAAGGTGGTCAAGCTCGCCGAGGCCGCGGGCATCCCCGCCGCGCAGCTCACCCCGCACAAGTCCGCGGCCGTGCTCCCGCTGGGCGTGGCGTCCGTGAGCGCCGTGCAGAACGCCTCCGGCTTCGCCACGTTCGCCGCGGAGGGCGTCCACCGCGAGGCTCACGTGATCCGCTCGATCACCGACGCGGAGGGCAAGGTCACCAAGAGCGCGGTCAAGGGCGAGCGGGCCTTCAGCGAGCAGACCGCCACCGACGCCACCTACGCGCTCACCCAGGTCGTCAACGCGGGCACCGGCTCGGCGGCCCGCCTCTACGATCGCCCGGTGGCCGGTAAGACCGGCACCACCGACGAGTCGGCGGCCGCGTGGTTCGCCGGGTTCACCCCGCAGCTGGCGGCCGCCGTGGACCTGTTCCGCGACGACAACAAGCCGGTGGTGGTGGGCGGCAGCACCCAGTACGGCGGGAACTACCCGGCTCAGATCTGGCGCGCCTTCATGACCGAGGCGATGGCGGGCAAGCCGGTCAAGGACTTCCCCGAGCCGTCCAACTACGGCTACTCCACCCCGTACGGCGACTATCCCTCGGACGGCCCGTCCGACGGCCAGGACTACGGCCAGGACTACGGCGACGGTCTCGACCAGAACGGGGAGAACCCCGTCACGCCCGACCCGCAGCAGACGGCCGACCCGAACCTCGAACAGCCCTCCTCTCCCGACCAGAACCCGGACCTTGGCGGCACGGGAGACGAGACGGGCAACGGGCCCGATGACGGCGGTTCCATCGGCAACGACCGGGGCCAGGGCCAGGACCCGGGCCCGAACCAGGAATGGGACCAAGGCCCTGATCAGGGATGGGGCCAGAACTGAGGGACGGCCGCGAGGCCGGAAGCACGTCTCACCGCCGCCCCCCGAGAAGGCCGAGCCCCTCGCCTACTCCTCGTCGCTCCCACTCCCCAGCTCGGCCAGGAGCCCGGCGGGGGTCGTGACGGGCAGCTTGCAGACGAAGCGGCGGCACACGTAGGCCGCCGGCTCGCCGCCCAGCAGGCCGCGGCCGGAGAGCAGCGGAACCTCCTCGGAGCCGGGCTCGCCGAGCGCCACGACCAGTCCGGGCAGGGACGAGAGCAGGGCGGTCCTGTGCAGCGCCGCCGTCGCCGGATCCTCCGGCGGGCCGATGATCGCGACCTCGACCGGGCCGGAGACGGCCGCCTGGGCCGTCGCGAGCCCCCATCCGGCGAACCGCGCGTGCTTGTCCGCCAGTACGGTCACCGTGCCGAGAGCCGCCTCGGCCGCCTCCCTGTGCCTGGCCGAACCGCTCAGGGCGGCGTAGGAGAGCAGGGCCCCGGCGGCGGCGAACTGCCCGGAGGGGGTGGCGTTGTCGGTGGGGTCCTGCGGGCGCTGGAAGAGCCGTTCGGCGTCGTCGGCGGTGTCGAAGAACCCTCCCGCGCCGTCGGAGAAGCGGTCGAGCACGGTCTCCAGCAGCGCTCCGGCCCGATGGAACCAGCGCACCTCCCCGGTCACGCCGTACAGGGCGAGCAGCCCCTCCGCGAGGTCCGCGTAATCTTCCAGGACTCCGGCGTTGGCGCCCGCCCGGCCGTCGCGCGACGTGCGCAGCAGCCGCTCGCCGTCCACGTGGAGCTCGTCGAGCAGCACGGCCGCGGTCCGCGCCGCCTCGATGAGGTCAGGACGGTCGAACAGCGCCCCGGTCTCGGCGAGGGCGGCGATGGCCAGCCCGTTCCAGGCGGCCACCACCTTGTCGTCGCGGCCCGGCCGCACCCGGCGGGCCCGCGCGTCCAGCAGCGCGGAGCGAACCCGGGCGAACCGCTCGGCGTCATCGGGATCGGACAGGAGCTGGAGCACCGAGGTGCCGTGCTCGAACGTCCCGGTCACCTCGAACAGGGCGACCGCCCAGGCGCCGTCGTCCTCGCCGAGGACCTTGTGAAGCTCCTCGGGGGTCCAGGCGTAGAACTTGCCCTCCACGCCCTCGCTGTCCGCGTCCAGGGCGGAGGCGAACCCTCCCTCGGGGGTGCGCATCTCGGCCAGCAGCCAGTCGGCCGTCTCCAGCGCGATCCGCCTGCCCAGGACCGAGCCGGTCGAGCGCCACCAGTGCGCGTAGACCCGCAGGAGCAGCGCGTTGTCGTAGAGCATCTTCTCGAAGTGCGGCACCACCCAGCCGGCGTCCACGCTGTAGCGGGCGAATCCGCCGGCGAGCTGGTCGTAGATCCCGCCCCTGGCCATCGCCTCCAGCGTCCGGTCGGCCATCAACCTCGCCGCGCTCACGGTGGCCCGCGGTTCCTGCGACTCCGGGCCCCCCTGCCCGAGCTCGGGTACGGGGGCCCCGCGGTACCTCAGCAGGAACTCCAGCACCATCGACGGCGGAAACTTGGGCGCCCCGCCGAACCCGCCGCGCACCTGGTCGAAGGACTCGGCCAGGCCGTGCACGGCCCGCGCCAGCGTGCTCGGCGCGGGCAGCGGCCCCGACGGCAGGGCCGACCGCTCGTTCAGCGCCTCCACGATCTTCGATCCCTGGTCCAGCACCGCGGCCCGGTCGCCGGTCCAGGCGTTCGACACCCCGGTCAGCAGTCGCTGGAACTGCGCTCTGGGGAAGTAGGTGCCGGTATAGAAGGGATGTCCCTCCGGGGTGGCGAAGACCGTCATCGGCCACCCGCCCTGACCGGTCATGGCCTGGGTGGCCGCCATGTAAACGGCGTCCACATCCGGACGCTCCTCACGATCCACCTTCACGTTGACGAAGCGCTCGTTCATCAGCGCGGCCGTTCCGCCGTCCTCGAACGACTCGTGCGCCATCACGTGGCACCAGTGACACGCCGAATATCCAACGCTGATCAACAGCGGCACATCCCGCCGCCTGGCCTCCTCGAAGGCCTCATCTCCCCAGGCGAACCAGTCCACCGGGTTGTCAGCGTGCTGTCGCAGATAGGGACTGGTGGCGTCCTTCAACCTGTTCATCGAGACCCTCCTGCGTAAGTGGTGCGTGCGTTCTCGTAGCGCGAGACGTGCTCGGGTCGCGCGTACTCGTTCTACCTCCACGGCCTCACCTCACACTAAACCGAGAGGGGGGCGACGCCGTGAACGTGAGGGCCGGTACTCGACGCGGCTCGCGCTCAACTGAGCTGGGGAGATGTGCTCGTGCGGCTTCGGGCGTAGGCTCTCTGGGCGTGGATCTCGACTTCGTCTGTGTGCACGCCGGCAGGACAGCCTCCGAGCTGACCCGGCGTGATGTGGCTCGCGCGCTGCTCGCCGTACCTTCAGGGGTGGCGCTGGTGGCCATCCCCGATCTGCGGAGGGCGCTGATGGCGGCGGGCAACCCGCTGTCCCTGCCTTTCTGGGATTCCGCCAAGGCGACGCTCAGCGCGATCGAGTCCGGTGGGGCGACGGTGGGGGACGTGCAGCGGTGGCTGGAGTCCACGGGCACCGAGCCGCTCCTGCTCACCCGCAGCTTCTTCGTCTGGCCCGAGGAGGACGAACGGGGGCCGATCGGCGCGGAGATGTTCCGGGGGCTGGTCGCCTACCTGGAAGAACGGGTCGCCGCCGGGGAGATCGACCCGGACGCGCTCGCCCAGGGCGACGAGAGCGCCAGGGAGGTCTACGCGGACCTGCAGGAGCGCTGGCTCACCAGCCCGCTGCCCGACGGGCGGGTGCCGGGGGTCGCGGTGAGCGACGAGCAGGACGAGGAGCTGTTCGCCGCCTGGGACGAGGAGGAGGCGTTCGCCCTCAGCGAGCTGCGCCGCATCCTGGCGGAGCTGCCCGCCCCCGAACGGCCCGCCAAGGAGCTGAAGGCCGCCGCCACGCGGCTGCGCGAGGTGCTGGCCGAGCCTGGCTACCCCGGCAACGTGCTGCGGGCGTGCGCCGGATACGAGGGGCAGCCGCTGCCCGCCGATGACGAGGATCTCTGGCTGACCGTCACGGCCGGCATCGCCGGGCCGATCTCGGACCTGCCCGAGGAGGACGACGACCTGGAGGAGTTCTCCGACCTGGACAACGAGCTCAGCCACGAGGACTCCGTGCTTGCCGCGCTGTGCGCGATCCACCACGCCGACTGGCTGGCCGTGGTCGCCGCCCTGGCCAGGCGCGGTCCGGGGGTCCTGGCCTCACCCGAGCGGATCGCCCGGCTCATCGCCGAGTCCGAGGACATCGACGTCACGCTGGACGAGCCCGAGGACCTGGACGCGGCGGAGACGCTCTTCAGCTCGGTCACACCGCTGTGGGCGTGTCTCGGGATCGTCGACAGAACCGAGGTGCTCACCCCGCTGGGCCGCTGGGGCCTGCCCAAGGCCCTGGAGCGGGCCTGGTCGTCGACGGACGTGCTCGGCGACTGAGAAGGGACGGCGGGCGACGGCGACCGTACGGACTCCGGGCGCCGCCGTGCCGTCACGCCTGGTCTTCGACCAGGTCGAGGTAGTCCTCGTGCACCAGATCCTTGTATTCAGGGTGGCGCCGGATATATCTGGCGATGAAGGGGCAGAGCGGCACGACCGGTAGCGCCGACGCGCGGCTCTGGTCCAGGGCTCCGGCGGCCAGACGGCTCCCCAGACCCATTCCCTCGAACTCGGGACGGACCTCGGTGTGCGTGAAAAAGATCTTATGGGGGCGTCGCCGGTACTGGGCGAACCCGGCTACCTCGCCGTCGACCAGGATCTCGAAGCGAGAGGAGCCCGGGTTGTCGGACACCTCGATGTTTTCAGCCATGCCGTCCTCAATGGTTCTACTGCCGGCTCGACCAGGAGAGCTCGGCTAGGGGGAGCTGGGGGTGGGGGAGCCGGGGTGGGTGCCGTTCTGCTTCCTCAGCTCCGCCTCGGACGGGACCTCGATCCTGTCGACGTGTTTCCTCATCGACTTGATGAGGAAGAACAGGGCGAAGCCCAGTGCCGCGACCACGAGGAATCCCACGAGGCCGGGACCGATCTCACCTTTGATGGCGGTGTCCAATGCAATCACGTCTCAAGTCTGCCACCGCCACCCCACGGTCGCGTCAGTGGCAGGCGGGCGAGACGGTGTCCGCGTGGATGCCGGTGAACAGGTCGTCCTCGGGAAGCTCGACGTCCACGAGCGAGCGGGCCAGGTGGTAGTCCTCGGTCGGCCAGATCTCGCGCTGCAGGTCACGCGGGCAGACGAAGAAGAAGCCGTCGGGGTCGACCTGGGTGGCGTGCGCGAGCAGCGCCTCGTCGCGGGCCTCGAAGTAGTCGCCGCAGGGGACCCGGGTGGTCACCGCCCACTTCTGCGGGCGGTCCTCCCACCGGGAGATCCAGTCCTCGTAGGGGGAGCCGATCCCGCGGGAGGTCATCGCCTCGTGCAGCGCCTCGAACCGGTCCTTGGTGAAACCCATGTGGTAGTAGAGCTTCAGGGGCTGCCAGGGCTCCCCGGCCTCCGGGTAGCGGTCGGGGTCGCCGGCGGCCTCGAAGGCCTCCACCGAGACGCGGTTGGTCATGATGTGGTCGGGGTGCGGGTAACCGCCGTCGTCGTCGTAGGTGATGATGACGTGCGGCCTGAACTCGCGCACGGCGGCGACCAGCGGCGCGGAGGCGACCTCGAGCGGCTGGACGGCGAAGCAGCCCTCGGGCAGCGGCTCGCTCTCGTCCTCCGGCAGACCGGAGTCGACGAACCCCATGAAGCGCTGCTGCACGCCGAGGATCTCGCGGGCGCGCTCCATCTCCAGCCGCCGGACCTCGGCGATGTTCTCAAGGATGTCGGGGCGGTCCATCTTGGGATTCAGGATCGAACCGCGCTCACCCCCGGTGAGGGTACAGACCAGCACGTCCATGCCCTCCGCGACATAACGCGCCATGGTGGCGGCGCCCTTGCTCGACTCGTCGTCGGGATGCGCGTGAACGGCCAGCAGCCTCAGCGGTGCACTCACGGGGCTCGATGTCTCCTCTATGTCGGTTGCGCTCGGGTCCTTGCTTGCCCCACGGACGGGGCATGCCTCGGCATGCCGTCCGCTTCGCTCGCTCGTGCCGCACCGCTCCCTAGGCTTAAGTCACTCTAGAGAGAGGTTAGTTTCTCTTAGGCGGTCGCGAGGGCGAGGCCCCCGCGAGGGACAATTGTCTCGGACAACGCCGAGGTAGTGCAGGGAGATTCCGTCATGGCCACCAGCGAGGCCGAGAAGGGCCGTCATGACGGCCCGATCCTCGGCACACCGGGCGACTTCCCCGAACGCCCGGAGCGTAAGGGGCGCCTCGTCGTGCACGTCGTGATCGCGATCCTCTGCGCCGTGTGCGCAGGTGGATGGGGCTACGTGATGTGGGCGGCGGGGGGTGACACCGAGGTCAACAACCAGGTCATCGCTTTTGATGCCAGTCGCGGTGATTCTGTGCAGATCACCTTCGAAGTGAACAAACCGGCCGACCGTGCCGTGCTCTGCCAGCTCCAGGCGACAGATGTCAACCATGTGGAGGTGGGGAGCCGCGAGGTCAATATTCCCCCTGGTGAGGAATATGTTCGGCTTACCGAACAGCTAGAGACCAGTGCCCAGGCGACTTCCGGCGCCGTCCACTACTGCTATCTCGTATAGTGAGACATTTGGGGAAGCGTTTGAGCGGTTAACTTGTTAGCCTTTCGAAATTCCACCGCCCGCTACCCAGATCGTCCGCTACACCAGAACGAAGCCCCCAAGAGGAAGCAAGGAGAACCCGTGGCCGACTCCCACAACGAGAGCGTCACCTGGCTCACTCAGGAGGCGTACGACCGCCTGAAGGCGGAGTTCGAACACCTCTCGGGGCCCGGGCGCATCGACATCGCCAAGAAGATTGAAGCCGCCCGCGAAGAGGGTGACCTGAAGGAGAACGGCGGCTACCACGCGGCCAAGGACGAACAGGGCAAGATGGAGGCCCGGATCTTCCACCTTCATCAGATCATCGAAAACGCCCGGGTGGGCGAGGCGCCCCGCACCGAAGGTGTCGTGGGCCCCGGAATGACCGTCACCGTCAGCTTCGAGGGCGACGACGAAGAGGTAACCTTCCTGCTCGCCTCACGGGAGGAGAGCGGCGCACCGATCGACGTCTACTCGCCCAAGTCGCCGCTCGGCGCGGCGATCAACGGCAAGAAGATCGGAGAGAAGGCCTCCTACACGATGCCGAACGGCCGTTCCAACACGGTCGAGATTCTTGAGGCCGTGCCGTACATCGGTAACTGACCTCATCCGAATCCGCTGATCCGCCGGGGCCCCGTCCCGGCGGATCGTCGTGTGTCCAAGGGCTTTCGTTCAGCGCGCGTTGGTGTCGGAGATAAGACACTTTTCGCCAGATTCGCGTGCATTATGGCCCGGTATACGGCAGCCTCGTATGGCTGACTCCGGCGGCTGGTCCGGACGGGAAGGGGAGATGTCGTGTTCGATCGGCGGACGCGTGTCTCCAACCTGATCCATGAGACCCGCCAGGACTTCGCGTACCGCCCCCGGATGAGATACGACCATCGCACCGTCCGTCTCATGAGACGGGCCGTTCCCGTCATCGCGGTCCTCGTCGTCACCGTGCTGACCGTCGACCTCATGATCCTGGTGCGACTGCCGGAGCGGAGTTCGGAGGCGGTCGCCCTGCAGAGGTCCGTCGCCACCCGGTCCGCCCAGCCCGTCCAGGACACGCGTGGCGGCCTCGTCGAGGCCCGGCCCACGCAGGCCGCGGCTCCGCCACCGGTGGCCCCGCTGACCTCGATCCGGCAGCCGCATCTGTTCATCGTCGCGAACAAGCCCCTCAGTTCCTCCGTGGTGGCGAAGATCACTCAGACCAAGGGGGTGCGGTCGGTGGAGCGCGCCGACGCCGCCGAGGTGACGCTGGACGGCAAACGGGTGCAGACGCTCGGCGTGAACCCCTCGACCTTCCGCGCCTACACCCCCAAGCCGACCGCGAAGTCCGACAGGCTCTGGCGCAACGTCTCCGCGGGGGAGGTCGTGGTGTCCTTCGTCCTCGGCAACGACGGCGGCATGCCGTTGGGCAAGACCTTCACCACCGCCAGGCAGAAGCTGCGGGTGGGGGCCTACGCCACGATGGGCATGGGCTCCATCGACGCCGTGGTCTCCAAGACCACCGCGCGTGCGCTGGGCATCCCGCAGAACAACGCGCTGGTGGTGAGCGCCCCGCAGGTCGATTCCGTCGCGTTGCGCCGCACCCTGCTGCGGGTCCTGCCCAAGGGCGGCCAGATCGCGGTGATCAATCCCGTGCTGAAGGCTCCCGAGCCCCCCGATCGCCCCGCGAACCCCGGCCGCACGGTGTGGCCGGCGGACGCCTTCCTGGCCGCGCCGCAGATCAGGACCGTCCTCACCGCCGCGATCAGCAAGCTCGGCAGGCCGTACGTGTGGGGCGCCGAGGGACCCGACTCCTTCGACTGCTCCGGGCTGGTCCAGTGGGCCTACGCCCAGGCGGGCATCGCGGTGCCCCGGGTGACGCACCAGCAGTTCGTCTCGGGCCCGCAGATCCCGCTCGACCAGGCCCAGCCGGGAGACCTGCTGTTCTGGCGGAACGACCCCACCAACCCCGGCTACGTCTCGCATGTGGCGATCTACTGGGGCGACGGCAAGATGCTGCACGCCCCGAGGACCGGGGACGTGGTCAAGCTCGCCCCCATCAGCACCCGCAACTTCGCCGGCGTCGTGCGGATCAGTCCCGGGGTCGCGGCCCAGGTCCGTTAGGGGCGCCTAGAGCGGCAGACCGGCCGCGAGCCGGGCGAGGGCCGTGTCCACGAGCTCGGGCAGATTCTGCGACGGGTCCCCGGCCCAGCGGACGATCGCGGGGATCATGACGCCGACCACCGCCGCCGCGAAGGTCTGGACCGCGGGGTCGCCGGCGTCGCGGCCGGTGCGGGAGGCGACCTCCGCGCAGATCGTCCCGTGTGTGCCGACGGCACTCCGGAATTGCCCGGCGTGCAGGGCGGGCACCGAGAGGACGAGCCGTGCCCGGATGGAGACCTTCTCGAACTCGGCGGGGGCGAACCCGTCGAACGCCGTCCGCACGGCCTGTCTGAAGGCGTCGATCAGTGGCGTGCCCGGAGGGACCTCCCGGAACAGGGCGGCGAGCAGCGAACCGTACTCGTCCCGCGTGACCACGTCCTCCTTGGCCGGGAAGTACCGGAAGAACGTGCTCGGCGACACCTCCGCAGCCTCGGCGATCTGCTCGACGGTCGTGGCCTCGTAGCCCTGCCGGACGAACAGGAGCAACGCGTGCTCCTGGATCGCCCCGCGGGTCTTCGCCTTCTTGCGTTCGCGCAGTCCCTCGGCGCGGGGGGGTGAGCTCATGTGCCGATTCTCGCGCCTGGAGATCTTCATGAACACCGCCCCGAGCGCCGTGTCCTCCCCGGGTGAGCGCCCAGTCGGCCGCCGGCGGCGGAGGGGGCCGGTGCGGTCACGTCGTCGCACGTGGGCGAGGCTGGCCCCTTAACATAAAGCGATGTAATCTAAATTACATGGAAAATGATGAAGCAGCGGCGCAGCTGCGAGGCTGGTTCCTGGGGCGGCTGCCCGAGGAGTGGTTCGAAGGTCAGCCGGAGATCGTGCTGGACCGCGAGGAGATCACGGTGGTCGGCAGGCTCCGGCCGCCCGCGCTCGGCGGCGACGCCTCCGAGGTGGAGCGGGCCGCCGCCGTGGAGGGGGGCATCCAGCGTTTCCGGGAGGAGACCAGGGAGCGCCGCATAGAGATCGCGCTGGAGGCGGAGCACCGCTTCCGCAGGAAGGTTTCCTGGGGCGTCGCCGTCGGCGACGAGACCGTGATGTTCACCACATTGTCGATCCCCGTTATGACCAGGTTGCGTCAGTCCGAGCGCCGGGTTCTGGACACGCTCGTCGCCGCGGGGGTGGCGCGCAGCCGCAGTGACGCGCTCGCCTGGTGCGTGCGTCTGGTGGGCAACCACACCGACACCTGGCTGGCCGATCTGAGAGACGCGCTTCAGCACGTGGACCGCGTCCGGGCCGCGGGCCCCGACGTGAATTCCTGAGTCTGGGCAGGGGGAATGGCCGATAAATTGGTCTGAACCTGTCGGGCGATTGGTTTAGACCTTTGTGATTGGCCTATACCACTGCCGGAACGGCTTTCTTTAATCGCACTTCTTTTGGGTAGGTCTCCCAAACATCGCGTTCGCCGCCAGCCTGTATGCCCGACGGGACCGCAGGACTGGACGTGTCGCGACACTGATCCTGCGAATTCACTGGTCTATGCCAATTGGATTACGTGCGGTTTGGTGGTCAATGATGTTTTGGCCCTGAGAAATGCAAAGGAGCCCTGGCAGTGTCTCTTACTATGGACGTGACCGCCCTCAGCCCGACCACCCACGCCGAGCTGGTGGCGTGGGTCGCGGAGGTCGCCGAGCTGACCCGGCCGGAGCGGATCGAGTGGTGCGACGGCTCTGAGGCCGAGTGGACCCGTCTGACGAATCTGCTGGTCGAGCAGGGAACCTTCAAACGTCTGGCCAAACGGCAGAACAGCTTCTACGCGGCCTCCGACCCCAGCGACGTCGCCCGGGTCGAGGACCGGACCTACATCTGCTCCGAGCGCGAGGAGGACGCGGGGCCGACCAACAACTGGATCGCCCCGGCCGAGATGCGCCGGACCTTCGGCAAGATTTTCCAGGGCAGCATGCGCGGCCGGACGATGTACGTCGTGCCGTTCTGCATGGGCCCGCTGGGCGGGGAGATCTCCCAGCTCGGCGTTGAGATCACCGACTCGCCCTACGTGGCCGTCTCGATGCGCGTCATGACCCGTATGGGCGAGGAAGCCCTGCGGCTCATCGAGGAGCGCGGCGACTACGTGAAGGCCGTGCACTCGGTCGGCGCCCCGCTCGAACCCGGCCAGGACGACGTGCCGTGGCCGTGCAACTCCACCAAATACATCAGCCACTTCCCCGAGACCCGCGAGATCTGGTCCTACGGCTCGGGCTACGGAGGCAACGCCCTCCTCGGGAAGAAGTGCTACGCGCTGCGCATCGCCAGCACGATGGCCCGCGACGAGGGCTGGCTCGCCGAGCACATGCTCGTCCTCAAGCTCACCCCGCCCTCGGGGGAGACGCGCTACGTCGCGGCGGCGTTCCCGAGTGCGTGCGGCAAGACGAACCTGGCCATGCTCCAGCCGACCATCCCGGGCTGGAAGGTCGAGACGATCGGCGACGACATCGCCTGGATGCGCTTCGGCGACGACGGCCGCCTGTACGCGATCAACCCCGAGGCGGGTTTCTTCGGGGTCGCGCCCGGCACCGGCCAGTCCACCAACGCCAACGCGGTCAAGACGCTCTGGGGCAACAGCATCTTCACCAACGTCGCCCTCACCGACGACGGCGACGTGTGGTGGGAGGGCCTCACGGACGAGCCCCCGGCGCACCTGACCGACTGGAAGGGCCGGGACTGGACCCCGGACAGCGACGAGCCCGCCGCCCACCCCAACTCCCGGTTCACCACTCCCGCGGGCCAGTGCCCGATCATCGCCCCCGAGTGGCAGGACCCCAAGGGCGTGCCGATCTCGGCGATCCTGTTCGGCGGGCGCCGCGCCAGCGCGGTCCCGCTGGTGAGCGAGTCGCTGAGCTGGCAGCACGGCGTCTTCACCGGAGCCAACGTCGCCTCCGAGAAGACCGCCGCGGCCGAGGGCAAGGTCGGCGAACTGCGTCGCGACCCGTTCGCGATGCTGCCGTTCTGCGGATACAACATGGGCGACTACTTCGCCCACTGGATCGGGATGGGCCGGCGGGAGAACGTACAGCTGCCGCGCATCTACTACGTGAACTGGTTCCGCAAGAACGACGAGGGCGCGTTCATCTGGCCGGGCTTCGGCGAGAACAGCCGCGTGCTCAAGTGGATCGTCGAGCGTCTCAACGGTGAGGCCGAGGCCGTGAGCACGCCGATCGGCCTGCTCCCCGTCAAGCTCGACACCGAGGGCCTCGACATCTCCGACGAGGACATGCGGACCCTGCTGAGCGTCGATGAGGAGATCTGGAAGGAGGAGGCGTCGCTGATCCCCGCCTTCTTCGAGACCTTCGGCGACCACCTGCCCAAGGAACTCTGGGACGAGTACAACGCGCTCGTCGACCGGCTGGGCTGACCTCCCGGCGCCGCCGCGTCCCGTGGGAACAGGACGCGGCCGCCGGCCGGGGCTCTCCCGAGGAGGACGACCTCCTCACGGTGTCTCCGAGCAGGAAGGCGACCGCTTCGCGAGGTTCCCCGAGCCGGTGGACGATCGCGCGACCGGTTCCTGACCGGGAGGAAAGCGGTGATCGACCGGGTTCGGCAGGGGGACCCGCCGACCGGCCGTCGCGGAGTTCCGGCGGGCGATCCCTGTTCGCCGCGGACGGTCCGCCAAGTTGTGGCGGCGAAAGGGAAACTTCCCGGGGTCGGTGAGCGTCTATCAGGACAAGATGGGCGCAGGCCCTTCTTTCCCCCTGGGAGACGGCCATGCAGGTGGTCCTGTACGTCGTAGTGATCGCTCTCATTCTGATCGTCGGCTCCGCGAGGGCGGCGCTGCGCCGCGAGCATCGCCGGGTGCGCTCGGCTGTGACCCACCACCGTGGCGAGATGACCCCGTACGAGCTCGCCTACCTGGCGGGCGGGCCGCGCCGCGTGATCAACACCGCGCTCGGCATGCTGGCCAGGGCCGGTGCCATCCGGGTCTCGCGGGGCGGCCAGATCAGCCTGGTCGCCGGAACCCGCGGATCGCCCGACCCGGTCGAGCACGCCATCCTGGAGGCCCTCCGGGCCCGCGGCGGCTCCGGCCCGGCCGGGGAGCTCCGCCGTACGGTGGCCGACGGCGAGACCATGAGCGGGCTGCGCTACCGCCTGCTGGGCATGGGCCTGATCGTGCCCGACGAGGCGTTCGGCCACGCGTGGAAGCTGTTGAACCGGCTGTTGATCCTCTCGGTGCTCGCCCTGGCGGTCGAAGTGGGCATGCTGGTGGCCGGCATCGCCACGGACGGCCTCGGGATGATCGTGCTGCTGCTCGGCGCCCTCGTGGCGTTCGGCGGCCTGATCACTTATTTTCGCGAGAGGAGGGCGCTGCGCGGGGTTCTGAGCCGGGCGGGGAACGACGCGCTCGACTCCGCCCGCCGGCGTCACGTGCGCGGTGCCCGTCCGATGGCACCCGACCTGGCCTTGGCGGTCGGCATCCCGGTCGCCCTGTACGGCCTGAGCGAGCTCGGAGACCCCAATCTGGAGGAGGAGCTCAAACACGACAGCGGATACGCCGCGACGACCGGATGCGCCACCGGTGCCTGCGGAGGCGGCTCCTTCGGCTCTGGAGGCTGGGGTGACTCCGGGAGTTCGGGCGGCGGCGACTCGGGAGGCGGGTCCAGCTGCGGTGGTGGCGGGTCCGGTTGCGGCGGTGGCGGCGGATGCGGCGGTGGCGGCGGTGGTTGAGCCGGGTACAACCACCGCAACCACCACGGCCGCCACGGCGTCCGGCGGGCTCGTCCGGGTGATCGGGACGGGGGCGTGACGGTGACCGGATCCGGATCGCTGGGCGTCGGCATCGGCTGGCGGCCGGAGATCGACCTGACCGTGGAGCGGCTGCCCGGGGTGGACTTCGTCGAGGTCGTCGCGGAGAACGTGCGTCCCGACCGGCTCCCGGAGTCCCTGCGCGTGCTCCGCGCCCGCGGGACACCGGTGATCCCGCACGGCGTCGGGCTGGGTGTGGGCGGGGCCGAACCGCCCGATCCGGCACGGCTGGCGCACCTGGCGGCCTGCGCGAGGGCCCTGGACGCGCCTTTGGTCAGCGAGCATCTGGCCTTCGTGCGCTCCGGCGGCATGGAGGCCGGTCACCTGCTCCCGGTCCCGCGCACCAGGGCCGCGCTCTCCGTCGTCGCGGACAACGTACGGCGGGCACAGGCGGCGCTCCCCGTCCCGCTGGCCCTGGAGAACGTGGCGGCCCTGTTCGGCTGGCCCGAGGACGAGATGACCGAGGCGCAGTTCCTCGGCGAACTGGTGGAGACGACCGGCGTCCTCCTCCTGATCGACGTGGCCAATCTCTACACCAACCAGGTCAACCTGGGACTGTCGGCCGTCGGGGCACTGGACGGCCTGCCCCTGTCGGAGCTCGCGTACGTCCACGTCGCCGGCGGTCACTCCCACAACGGCGTCTGGCACGACACCCACACGGCGCACGTTCCCGCCGACGTGCTGGACATCCTGTCCGAGCTCTGTGCCCGGGTCGATCCGCCGGGCGTGCTGCTCGAATGGGACGACGACTATCCCAGCGACGCCGCACTCGAGGCGGAGCTCGGCCGGGTCCGCGGCGCGATGGCCCGTGCCTGACGAGCCCGCCCGCGAAGCACCGCCCGGCGAAGGAGTCCCGGACCCGTACGGGGAGGCGCTCCCGGCTCCGGACGCGGCCGGGGGAGCCCTTCCCGAGGCCGAGGCCCGCGCCGCGCTGGCCAGGGCGCAGACCGGGCTGCTGGCCGCCCTGGTGGCCGGTGGGCGGCCGCCTTCCGGATTCGACGAGGAACGGCTGCGCATCCAGGAGTTCAGCCTGATCGCCAAGCGGAGGAGGACGGTGGCCAGGCTCCGCCCCGATCTGGTCGCCCTGCTCGGCGACGGCTTCGCAGGGGAGTTCGAGACCTACGCCCGGGGCCGCCCCAAGCTGTCCGGCGGCTCCCACGCCGACGCGCGGGACTTCGCCGGCGCGCTTGAGGCGACGGGGCGCCTGCCTGGCCGGTCCGAGGACCCCGAGCCGCCTCCCCCGCCCCGCTGGTGGCGTTTCGCGCGGCGCCCGTGACGTCTGGAGTCGCCGGCGTTTCGCGCGGCGCCCGTGACCTCCGGTGACGGTGGTGTTCCGGTGGTGGCCGTGACCTCCGGTGCCGGTGGTGTCCCGCGCGACGGTCGCGGCTTCTCCGGCCACTGATATGCGCCGGACCGGGTAAAGGAGTCATGTAGGAGAACATGCCTCTTGCAAAGGTCGTCGTGGTCGCCGTTCTGATCGTCGTGACCGTCGCGCTGCTGGTGGTGGCGGGGTTGATCGCCTTGCGGCTGGCCATGCGCTCGCCGAAGGGCTACAGGGGCCCCGATCTGGAGCCGTACGAGCTGGCCCAGCTCGCGGCGGGGCGATTCCGGGTGCTGAACACCGTCCTGGCGTCCCTGGCCGCCGAGGGGAGGGTCCGCATCCCGTCCACCGGCCACCTGACCCTGACGGGCACCACGTCCGCGGGGCCCGTGCGTCCGTTGGAGGCCGAGGTCCTCTCGCTGCTCGAAGGCCGGCCCGACGGCCTGCCGGTCTGGGAGATCAAGGCGGCGCTGGTCCGGGGGGCCGCCGTCACCGCGCTGATCGCTCGGCTGGAGAAGCTGGGGCTGCTCGTCGCCGGCGACTCCGGGCAGGTCGTCCCCACCCGCGCGGGGCAGGCCGCGGTGGCCCACTACCGCCTGCGCCACCGCGAGGGCAGATCGCTGCCGCCCCGTCCCCGGGACCACGTCGTCCTGGGCGATCCGGGCGTCTTCGGCGTCGCCCTGTACGGCCTGGGCCAGGTGGCGGACCGCGAACTGGCCGCGGTGCTCTCCATGAGCGGCGCGTCGCCGCCGTCCGGCCCGGCCAGGGCGGGCAGGCTCTGAGGTCTGTCCGCGCGCGGCACGGTCGGCTACGTTGAACCGGTATCTAACCAAGCGCTTGTATGGGAGTGACCGTGGTGAAAATCGTGGATCACGGAACGTGGCCGCTGCGGGAAGAGGACGAGGGGACGCACCCGGTCGGCGTGGAGCCCCTGTGGAGCGAGTCCGTCTATCTCGACTTCACGACCCAGGACGGTTCGATCGCCGGATACGTCCGGCTGGGCCTGTACCCCAACTGGAACCGCGCCTGGTACTGGGCCTGCCTGGTCGGCAGGGACCGGCCGACGGTGCTGGTGGTGGACAACCACGCGCCGCTCCCCGGACCCGACCTCGCCGTGAAGGGCGAGGGATACCGGGCCACCCACGAGGTGACGCGTCCGATGAGCTCCTTCAAGCTGACCCTGGACGCCCAGGCGGCGGTCGTGCTGGACGATCCGGCGCAGGCGTACACGGACACCGGCGGGGCGCGGACGACCTCGCTGGAGTTCGACCTGGAGTGGAAGACCGTCGGCGGGGTCTACCCCTACAGCTTCATCCCGCGCTACGAGATCCCCTGTGAGGTCGCGGGGGTGATCAGGGTCGGCGGTGAGGAGATCCCCTTCTCCGGGCACGGTGAGCGCGACCACAGCTGGGGTGAGCGCGACTGGTGGCAGGTCTCGTGGCTGTGGAGCTCCGGACGTCTCGACGACGGGACGTTCTTCCACGGGATGCGGGCCAACGCCGGCTTCGAGATGCCCTGGCCGTGTTTCACGGTCTCGCCCGGCGAGGAGCTGGGTCACCGCGAGGGCTTCACCGTGACCAGCGAGTTCGGCGAGGACGGCTTCCCCGTCCGGTCGCGGCTGGCCGTGCCGGGAGCCCCGCTGACGGCCGTGCCCGTCAGCTTCGCCCCGGTCGCGATGACCTCCCCTGACGGTGCGATCGCGCACTTCCCCCGTGCCCTGTGCCGGTTCGAGGCCGAGGACGGCCGTTCGGGTCACGGCTGGACGGAATGGCACCAGCCGCCTGGGTGGCGGGGGCATGGGTGGAGTTGATCGCGTTTTGGCGGCCTGCGCCGGGGATACCCTCTCTGAGGTGGGGGGACTGCGTTGCCTTGACGGTTCGTATCTGACGGTCACGCCGGTGGCGTGCCGGGACGGTGCGGGCTCGCCGTACGAGATCACGCTCGAACTCCATCGCGACGGCGCACTGTACGGAACGGTGGGGGAGCGGTGCGGCCGCTTCCTCACCCGGCTGGCCAGAGGGGTCGCCGAGGCCCGCGCCGGCCACGCGGCGCACTGGCCCGATCCCGACGACCGCTTCCCCGACGACGAAGAACTGTTCGCCTTTCGTTACCGGGCGAGGAACGAGGTCGTCGGCGGGGGCGAACTCCGGTGCCGGCTGCGGACGATCCCGACCTGGGTCCCCGGGCGGCGAGGTCCTGACGGGGAATGGCGACTCGCCCGAAGAGCCTTTGTGGAGGCCGGGGGCGGCGACGGAGCGGGCCTGCGCGCGGTCCTGACCTCGGCGGAGCTGGGGGTCTTCGTGGAGACTCTGGTCGCGGAGGCCGGGGAGTGCCTGGGGCCACAGAAGTCCGACAACTCAACCAGAACCCTGTAGAGGGGGCAGAGGGGTCCGCAGGGCGGTGATAATTGCCTGTCAGCGCCCTTCGACGGCGGGCGTTGAGGGGGAGGACTCCAGATGGGCGTGCGCGATCTCGTCTACCGGCTGTACGAACGACGGCTGGAAGCGAAGCTGTCCCGGCAGAAGGAGACCGCTCCCCGGCACGTCGGCGTCATCGTCGACGGTAACCGGCGCTGGGCGCGTTCGATGGGCATCGACGATGTGAGCCGAGGCCACAGGAAAGGCGCCGACAAGATCTCCGAATTGCTCGGCTGGTGCCGGGAGGCCGGTGTCGAGGTCGTCACAGTCTGGTTGCTGTCCAGTGAGAACATCAACCGCTCCAAGAACGAGCTGGACCTCCTGATGAAGATCATTGAGGACGTGGTCCAGGAACTCGTTGCGGACGGATGGCACATCAAGCCCATGGGAGCGCTTGATCTTCTGCCCGATCACACGGCTCGTGTCCTGAAAAATGCAAAAGAAGCAACATCGCATCGTCCTGGTTTGATTGTGAACGTTGCCGTTGGGTATGGAGGAAGGCGTGAGATCGCTGATGCGGTGCGCTCCCTTCTTCAGGAGCATGCGAGCAAGGGCGCGAGCATCGAAGACCTGGTCGAGGTCCTCGATGTCGAGCACATCGCGGAGCATCTTTACACGCGCGGCCAGCCCGACCCGGATCTGGTCATCCGGACCTCGGGAGAGCAGCGGCTCTCCGGCTTCCTGCTCTGGCAGAGCGCCCACTCCGAGTTCTACTTCTGCGAGGCCTACTGGCCTGACTTCCGCAGGGTCGACTTCTTGCGGGCTCTCCGCTCCTACGCCGCGCGAAACCGGCGGTACGGCTCCTGAAACACCACATGAACGCCATCTTTCGGTCAAGCTTGGGCTATTGGAAGACGGGCATTCAGGACGTACCGTAAGAAGTAGGAGAGCACAGCTCACCTACGCCGGAAGAAGGCCCGCCTTTGCGTCACGACCTGCCAAGGAGGGCCGGTCAACGGTGCCTCCTCGACAGTCGCGAGCGTGGGCCCGAGGCCGGTCCGCATCCCAGCTCATGGCAGGGTGCCTCCCAAGGCGCCCGGGGGAGAACGCGTGGCAAACCCTTCGTCCTCACCCACGTCGCCGGTTAGCAATCGGCGTACGTACGTCCTGGACACCTCGGTCCTCTTGGCGGATCCAGCGGCGATGTGCCGCTTCGCCGAGCACGAGGTCGTCCTCCCGATCGTCGTCATCACCGAGTTGGAGGGCAAACGCCATCATCCAGAGCTCGGATACTTCGCGCGCAAGGCGCTGAGGTACCTCGACGACCTCCGGGTGACACACGGGCGGTTGGACGAGCCCATGCCGATCGGCGAGGGCACCATACGGGTCGAGCTCAATCACAGCGACCCGTCGATCCTGCCCGTCGGCTTTCGGCTCGGTGACAACGACACCCGCATCCTGACAGTGGCCCGCACCCTCGCCGCAGAGGGACATGACGTGGTGCTGGTCTCCAAAGATCTGCCCATGCGCGTCAAGGCGGCCTCCATCGGGCTCACCGCGGACGAATACCGCGCCGAGCTCGCCGTGGAGTCCGGCTGGACCGGCATGGCGGAGCTACAGGTGACCACGGAGGACGTCGAGACGCTCTTCGAGCACGGCACCGCCGACCTGGTGGACGCCCGTGACCTGCCGACCCACACCGGCCTGCGACTGCTGTCCAGCAAGGGCTCGGCGCTGGCCCGGGTGCTGCCGGACAAGTCGGTGCGGCTGGTGCGCGGCGACCGTGAGGTGTTCGGACTGCACGGTCGTTCCGCCGAGCAGCGGATCGCGCTCGACCTGCTGATGGACCCCGAGGTCGGCATCGTCTCGATGGGAGGACGGGCGGGCACAGGCAAGTCCGCGCTGGCCCTCTGCGCGGGCCTGGAGGCGGTCCTGGAGCGCCGCCAGCATCGCAAGGTCATCGTCTTCCGCCCCCTGTACGCCGTGGGTGGTCAGGAGCTGGGATACCTGCCCGGTTCGGAGAACGAGAAGATGGGCCCGTGGGGACAGGCCGTCTACGACACCCTCGGCGCGGTCACCACGCCGGAGGTGATCGAGGAGGTCATGGACCGGGGCATGCTGGAGGTGCTTCCCCTCACCCACATCCGGGGTCGCTCCCTGCACGACGCCTTCGTCATCGTGGACGAGGCGCAGTCGCTGGAACGCGGGGTGCTGCTCACGGTCCTGAGCCGGATCGGCGCCAACTCCAGGGTCGTGCTCACCCACGACATCGCCCAGCGGGACAACCTGCGGGTGGGACGGCATGACGGTGTGGTCGCGGTGGTGGAGAAGCTCAAGGGCCATCCGCTGTTCGCGCACGTCACGCTGACCCGTTCGGAGCGCTCGCCGATCGCCGCGCTGGTCACCGAGATGCTGGAGGACATCACGATGTGAGCCGTCGACGGCCGGCCCGGCGGACGGGAGTTCGCCGGGTACGGCCCTCCGGCGGCGACGCGGATCGACTCCTGACCGCCGGCCGCCGACCGAGAGCCGGCGGCCGGCGGTTCTCCGTTTTCACGGGGGTCCTCACGGGGGAAGGCGCACTCCGGCGGCGGCCAGCCCGCGGTATTCGAAACAGGTGTGCTCCCCCATCGAGTCGGGGTTTCCCGGCAGCAGCCGGGTCACCTCGACGCTCCAGATGCTCTCCTGTTTGTTCTGCCGGATGGTGCAGGCGATCTGGGCGAGCCCCGCCGTGGAGATCTTGCCCTCGCCCGTGATGATCACGTTCAGCCGGTAGCCCAGGTTCTCCGCGAAATCGTTTCCCCGGTTCCGGACGTCGTCGGAGTATCTGGTGGTCTGGGTGTCGTAGGGGGTGAAATCGTTGAGCGCGCTGGTCAGGCCCGGTTTCGGCGGTCGTTTCCCGGCCTGGAACAGGGCGTCGACGATGTTCTGGACGGAGTCGGAGGTCACCGGGATCCTGACGGGCTCCAGCCGGCCGTCGCGGAGCAGGTAGACCGTCACCCAGGTGGGACTGTAACTGATCACCGGCGGGCTGCCCCGGTCCTGGACCTCGCTGGGGGGGACGCCGCATCCCGCGAGGGCCAGCAGGACGGCGAGCAGGCAGGTGAGCCGCCTCATGCCGGGGGCAGCCAGACCGTGAAGAGGGTGTCGGACCTCCGCGAGCGGACCGAGATCGTGCCGCCGTGCAGGTGGGCGTTCGCCCGTGCGATGGACAGGCCGAGTCCGCTGCCGTCGCCTCGCGCGCCCGCCTTGTAGAAACGGTTGAACACGTGGGGCAGATCCGCCGGTGGGATTCCCTTGCCGTGGTCGCGCACCTTCACCTCCAGTCCGTTCGGGGTGCTCCTCGCGGTCACCACCACGGGTGGCTCGCCGTGGCGCAGGGCGTTGCCCACGAGGTTCGCCAGGATCACGTCGAAGCGCCGGGGATCGACGGAGAAGGTCAGCCCCTGCGGGACGTTCACCTGTACGAGCTCCGACCAGCCTCGCACCTCCAGGCAGTCGCAGATCGCGTCGGCGATGCCCACGGTGTCCACGTTCAGCGTCGCCGTACCCGAGTCGAACCGGCTCGCCTCGATGAGCTGTTCCACCAGGGTCCGCAGCCGTTTGATCTCCCGCAGCACCAGCCGCACGGCCGCCGCGGGTTCGCGGGGCAGCCGGTCGGCCTCCTCGGAGAGCATGTCGGTGACCGCGGTCATCGCGGTCAGCGGGGTCCTGAGCTCGTGGGAGACGTCGGCCACGAACCGGCGGGACATCGCCTCCAGCGAGCGCAGCTCGGACACGCTCCGCTCCAGGGCCGCCGCGGTGTCGTTGAACGTGGCGGTGAGTTCGGCGAGCTCGTCCTGGCCGTTCACGGGCAGCCGGGTGTCCAGGTGGCCGGCGCCGAGCGCGCGGGCCGCGGAGCCGAGCCGCCTGACCGGCAGCAGGACCTGCCGGGCCGACACCAGCGCCAGGGCGAGGGCGATGATCAGCACGACGCCTCCGGCGGCCGCCAGCGGCTGCCGGAGCCCGGTCAGGAGATGCTCCTCCTCGGAGAGGGGGACGAACACGAAGACGCTCATCCCGGTGGGCTGGGCTGTGTGGACGGGTTCGATCCGCCAGACGGGCGTGCCGATGATCAGCCAGATGTTCCCCTTGACCAGCTGGCGTTTGGTCGCCATCCGCTGGGCGGACCGGATCGCGAGATCGCTGGGGACGTCGCTCATGGTGAAGTCGCCGTCGGCGTAGAGATGGTCCTCGTAGCGGACCACCACCTTGCGGCCCTGCGCGCGCAGGCTCTTCTGCAACGTGCTGATCTCGGCGTTGGTCGGAGGGCCGTCGCCCGGCCAGAGCGCGCCGATGGGCACGCTGATGCCTCCGAGCGTGTCGCGCACGTCGCTCACGGCCACCTGCTCCGCGTGCTCGATCACCCGGCGTTTGACGATCTCGTAGCCGATGCCCGCGACCAGCGCGGACGACGTGATGGCGATCAAGATGAAGATGATGATCAGGCGTCCGCGCAGTCCGACGTACATCCGCTTCACGGCGGGCTGAAACGGTAGCCGAATCCGCGGACCGTGTGGATGAACTCGGGCTCTGCGGGCACCGCCTCGATCTTGGCCCGGATCCGCTGGACGCAGGCGTCCACCAGCCGAGAGTCGGCGACGTGGGTGTGGTCCCAGACGGCCCGCAACAGGTATCTGCGGTTGAGGACCTGGCCGGGGTGGCGGACCAGTTCGAGCAGGAGCCGCAGCTCCGTGGGGGTCAGGTGGACCTCCCGGCCGTCCAGCGACACCTTGAGCGCCCCCCGGTCGACGACCAGCGCGCCGAAGGTGATGCGGTCGGAGGCGACCGACTCCACCCGGCGCAGGACGGCGCGGATCCGGGCGTCCAGCACGCGGGGCTCGACCGGCTTGACCACGTAGTCGTCGGCTCCCGCCTCCAGCCCCACGACCACGTCGAGGTCGTCGCCCCTGGCCGTGAGCAGGATCACCGGCAGCTGGTCCAGCTTGCGGATGCGGCGGCACACCTCGACGCCGTCGATGCCCGGCAGCATCACGTCCAGGACGGCGATCTCGGGACGGCGCGAGCGGATGTGCTCCAGCGCCTCCTCGCCGCTGCCGTAGGAGGTCACGGTGTGGCCCTGACGGGTCAGCGCGAGCTCCAGTCCGGTGCGGACGGAAGGGTCGTCTTCAACAAGGAGGATGCCAGCCACCTGGACATTATTCTGCCTATGTCCGTTAATGGCCGCTTCGTCACAAAACCGTGACGTGATGCGGGTGGGGTCTCGTGAGGCGCCAGACGTCTCTTGATGTCGTCTTTTTGCCATAGAGACGGGTAAAGCCAGCCTTGCCCTGAAATTGTGACCAAATTCACATTGGTATAGTAAATGCCATGAAAGTGCATGTGGTCTGGGGTGTAAGTCGCGAAAAGGTAGGGAAACCTCCTAGGGAAGACCAACCAACTCTCCGGTTTCGGTTGCGGACCACCCCCCTGTGCACGGCAAGCTCGTAGGTCGTGAGTCCAGGATCACCGAACGATCGCCCAGCTTCCCGCACCCGCCGTTCGACCAGAAGGTCGGCCAAGGCCAAGACGCCGGGCTGGCTGACCCCCAAGCGCGTCACGATCTCCGGCGCCCTGGTCGTGATCTTCGTGGGCGGCGGAAGCTTCACCGCCTACACCGCGATCCAGAACGCGAACGCCCCGAAGGGGCCACCCGTCTCCCTGGACGAGATGGCGCAGATGTTCGGCGGAGACCCGTTCGGCCCCGACCCGCAGGCCGACATGCTCAAGGAGCAGGCCGCCCAGGCGCTCAAGGCCGACACACTGGCGGCCCAGAGAGAGCACCGCAAGGTGCTCAACCCGATCAAGATCGTCGATGAGGCGCCCGGCGGCGACGGGTTCCGTCCGCAGAAGCTTCCTCCCGGCACGGCCAACCCGAGTGGCAACAAGGCGCTGGGCAAGCAGATGCTCGCCGCGCGCGGCTGGTCCGACCAGTGGGGCTGCCTGGAGTCGCTGTGGATGAAGGAGAGCGGCTGGAACGAGCGTGCGATGAACACCTCCAGCGGCGCCTACGGCATCCCCCAGTCGCTTCCCGGATCCAAGATGGCCAGCGCCGGCAATGACTGGCAGACCAATGCGGCCACCCAGATCGAGTGGGGTCTCAGCTATATCAAGGGCCGCTATGGCACGCCCTGTGGTGCCTGGAGCCATTCGCAGGCCAAGGGCTGGTACTGAGAGACCAGAAGTCGGCAAGTCTTACCGCGTCCCGGGCGCGGGCGTCGCACCCTTGGCCGCATGGATGTGAAGGTCAGCGTGGTGGTGCCGGTGCACAACCCCGGTGATAGCGCCGACGCCTGTATCCGGTCCGTACTGGAACAGTCGATGGCCTCGGACGAATACGAGGTCATCTTCGCCGACGACGGGTCGGACGACGGTATCCAGCAGCGGCTCGACGCCGTCGCCGCGGTGCGCTCGAACGTGAGAGTGCTCCACATGACGCCGACGGGGTCGCCGATGCGCGGCCGGAACGTCGCACTGGTGGTCGCCAGGGGCGAGTACGTGTACCTGATGGGGCAGACCGACCGCCTGGAGCGGACGGCCCTGGAGAAGATGTACGAACGCGCCGTCGAGACCGAGGCCGACATCCTCATCGGGCGGCTGGTCAACGACCAGGGGCCGCCCTCCACGGTCTTCGACGCCAACCGCGAGCGCGCCGACATCGTCAAGGACCGGCTGCTGTCGCTGCTCACACCGCACAAACTCTTTCGCAGGACGTTCCTGGACGCCGAGGCGCTGAACTTCGCGGATCCCGGCGGACGCCTGGCCGAGCAGGCGTTCGTGATCCGCGCCTACCTGCGGGCCAAGGTCGTCACCATCCTGGCCGACCAGGTCTGCTGCCACGTCGAGGAGCGGCCCGAGCCGCCCGAGGACCCCTACGTCTGGGTCGCCGAACTGCGCGAACTCCTCGACATCATCGACGCGGAGGTTCCCGAGGGGCGCCAGCGGGACCGGATGTACGCGCACTGGTTTCGCACCGCGGTGCTGCGCCGGCTCGGAGGAAGTGAGTTCACCTCGTCCGCCCGAACGAGGGCGGCCACCTTCACGACCCTGCGCGAGGTGGTCGTCCAGCGCTTTCCCCCGCGGCTGGACCACTACGTGCCCGTGCACCTGCGGGCCCGGGCCGCGCTGCTCCGCGCGGGCAGGCTCGACCAGCTCCTCGTGCTGCTCAAAGCCATGCGCGGCACCCACCTGCGGGCCGACCTCCAGGAGGTCCTCTGGAACGACGGCGTGTTCACCATGGGGCTCACCGTGGAGATCGTGCAGGCCGACGGCGTCCCGATCCGGTTCACCCCGTACGGCGAGGAGGGCCTGCTCTGGGAGCCGCCGGTGTTCCTCGACGGGCTCCGCCTCCCGCCCGAGCTGGCCGACGTCGGCCAGGCCGCCGCCCGGACCCGGCTGGAGGTCTACGTCAGGCACTCCGGCACCGGGGTCGTCTACTTCCTGCCCGTGGAGTGCTCGATCGTCCGCGTCCGGCAGCGCGACGGGGTCAAGATCAGACTCCAGGCCACGGGGACGGCCCGGCTGGACGTGAACTCCGCGGCCCTCGGCCGTCCGCTGCGGCCGGGACTCTGGGAGATCCACGTGCGCATGTACAGCGGGACCCACAAAGCGCGCACCCGCGTGACCGGATCGCCGCTGAACTGCACCGGGACGCTGGCCCACTACTCCAAGCGGCTGGTCATTCCCTGGTGGTCGGATCAGGGCGAACTGGGCATCTGCGTGGAGCCCCGCTCGTTCTCCGAGTCGATCGTCCTGGTCTCACCGGGGGCGACGATCACCCGGCAGCGCGGGCACGTCTTTGTCGTCGTGCCCGTGCCGTACGTGCCGCCCAGCGGGGGACCGCCCGCGGAGCTGATACTGCGCCGGCCCACGGGCAAGGAGCGCGAGGTCTGCGTGCCCGCCCTCGTCGAGCCGGGCGTCCCGGGGGAACTCGCCGGGCGGCTGATCGCCAAGGTCCCGATCCGGCGGGTGCGCGGGGAGGGCTTTCTCACCCCGGGAGACTGGGTGCCGTTCCTGCGGGTGGAGGACCAGGAGGTCGGGCTCCGCTTCAAGATGGGGATGAGGCGGGGCGGACGGGTGGAGATCCGCGAGTCCGCCGCCGCCCGGCCCTCAGGGCCCTGGTACCCGGTGCTGAAGCGCCTCGCGCGGCGGATTCCCGGGGCCCGCGGCACGGCCCGGATGATCCGGACCGTGCAGCGGCGTTACGCGCCCAGCTGACACTCGTTGACGAGGTCCCCGCTCGACGGCCGCGGCAGGGTCGCGCTCGGCGGCGGGCTCTTCTTCCGCTCCACCCAGTTCTCCAGGGACTCGAACGCGCTGCGGAAGCACGGCAGCATCGGCCGGAGCTTGTCGGGGTAGGTGGCGTAGAGGCCGTCCACGTGGTTGCCGTCGGTGATCCGGTAGTAGCGGAACGGCCTGCGGTCGCCCACCATGTCCGCGTAGACGTCGCTGGAACGGGAGATCGGCAGCAGCGTGTCCAGCGTGCCGTGGATCGTGATCAGCGGCTTGCCGATCTTGCCGGTGAGGCCGATCCGCTTCATCGCCTTGTACGGCTTGCGCGCGTCGTAGTCGTAGTCGGCGTCGCACGCCGGGGTGCCCGAGACGCAGAACGGGGTGCCCGCCACGGTGTCACCGTCGAAGGAGGGGTCGAGCTCCTCGCGGTAGACGCGCTGGGTGAGGTCCCAGTAGTACTGGTAGTGGTAGGGCCACAGGAACTCCGACCCCTTGGCGAATCCGGCGTCGTACATCCCCTGGGTGTCGCCCTTGGGGTAGGCCCGCATCGCCGGGGGCAGGTAGTTGAGCAGGTTGTCGCCCTCGGTCCGCCAGAGCGTGCCCTCCCAGTCGATCCCGCCGTCGTAGAGCTTGGCCTGGTTCTCCAACTGCCAGCGGACCAGGTAGCCGCCGTTGGAGATGCCCGCGGCGTAGGTCCGCTGGGGAGCCCTGCCGTACCGCTGCGCGACGACCGCCTTGGCCGCGACCGCGATCTGTGTGACCCGGTCGTTCCACTCGGCGACGGCGTCGCCGGGCTTGCGGCCGTCGAGGTAGAAGGTGGCGCCGACGTTGCCCTTGTCCGTCACGGCGTACGCGTAGCCCTTGGCCAGCGCCCAGTCGGAGACGGTGAAGTCGTTGGCGTACTGCTCCCGGTTGCCCGGGGTGCCCGTCACGACCAGCCCGCCGTTCCAGCGGTCGGGCAGCCGGAGCACGAACTGGGAGTCGTGGTTCCAGCCGTGGGTCGTGTTGAAGGTCGAGGTGTCGGGGAAGTAGCCGTCGATCTGGATTCCGGGGACGCCCGTGGGGTTGACCGCGCCCGCGGGGTGCAGCCCCGCCCAGTCGGTGGGGTCGGTGTGCCCCGAGACGACGGTGCCCGCCGTGGTGAGATCGTCCAGACAGGCCTTCACCTGGAGCTCGGCCCCCGGGACCTTCACCCGGTCCACCCGCGCGCAGTGCCCGTCGGACGACGCGACCGCGGCCGGTGCGCCCGCCAGCAGGGTGGCGGCGGTGAGGACGGTGAGCCCGGCGGCCAGTACGGCTCCGCGCGGTCGTGCCCGCCCCGTCGCGTCCGGAGTGGTCTGGGGGGAACGCAGGCTTGAGAGGATACGCATCGGTCAGCTCCGCTTCAGGTGGTCGGAGAGAGCGGCGCGGAACTCTCCGGGTCGTTCGATGTGAGGGCTGTGGCCGCAGTCCAGGACGACCTCGGTGTGGTTGCCGTACCGTTCGAGCACGGCCCGGGTCTGGGCGATCATCGGCTGCGCAGGGATGCCGGGGGAGCCGGGGATGGCGCCGAGGGCGCCCAGGTGGGCCAGGTCGAACAGCGAGGTGTCGGAGACGATCACGTCCGCGTCGCCCCTGATCCACAGGATCGGCGGCTTGGGGTCGATCGTGTGCAGGTCGTCGAGCCGGAAGTGCGTCGGCGCGAACGAGTTGAGCACGCCCCGCGTGCCGGGGGCGACCCCGGGCCAGACGTCGGAGGAGACCGCGTCGCCCGGGTAGTGGTCCTCGCCGATCCTGGTGGAGAGCATCGAGGCGACGAAGGCGTCCTCGTCCTTCTCGTCGATCACCGCTCCGGGCTTGACGTACGTCGTCCTGAACACGTTCCTCGGTGACACCGGGGAGTCTGCGGAGGTGTCTCCGGCCGCGAGCAGCTTCACGAAGTCGAGGTTCGCGCCCCCGGCCCCGCCGCCGATCCCGTCGGGGTGGTTCAGCGCGCCGTCCGCCCCGTGCGTGCCGCCGAAGCCGTACGGCGAGATCGGATTGACCAGCGTCACGCTCCGCACGACGGACGGCCGGTCGCGCAGCATCTGCAGGACCACGCCGCCGCCCATGCTCCAGCCCACCAGGTGCACGCTGGAAAGGGCGAGGGCGTCGATCAGCGCGAGGACGTCGTCGGAGTAGTCCCGCAGGCCGCGGGTGGCGTCGATCGGCGCGGGATCGGTGTCGCCGAATCCCCGCAGGTCGACGGCGAGCGGGCGGTAGTCGTCCGCCAGGGCGAGCAGCGTGTCCCGCCAGAAGGCGGCGCTTGAAACGTTCCCGTGGACGAACAGCACCGCCTCGCCCTCGGCCTTGCCGGTTGACAGGACGTTCTGCGTGATCCGGGCGGTGGAGACCGGCCGGTTCTGGAGGTCCATCAGATATCTCCGTACGACTTAGCGAATGGTCGATGTTTCTTGGGGGGTTCCGAGGGTGGCGAGGTCGCGGTCCTTGGTCTCGCGCGAGACGTACACGGTGATCAGGGTGACCACGGCGGCGCCCGCCACGTAGAGCATGATCGGGAACGCCGAGTCGTAGGCGCTCAGCAGGGCGACCGCGATCAGCGGCGCCAGGGCGCCCGCGACGATCGAGGCGAGCTGGGCGCCGATGGACACGCCCGAGTAACGCATCCTCGTCGCGAACAGCTCCGAGAAGAACGCGGCCTGCGGGCCGTACATCGCGCCGTGCAGGATCAGCCCGACCGTCACCGCCAGGGTGATCGCGCCGAAGTTCTTGGTGTCGATCAGGGGGAAGAACGCGAAGGCCCACAGCCCCACCCCGGCCGCGCCGAGCAGGTAGACCGGCCGGCGGCCGATCCGGTCGGAGAGCGCGCCCCACAGGGGGATCGTGAAGAAGTGGATGGCGGATCCGATCAGCACCGCGTTGAGCACGAACCCCTTGTCCAGCTTGGCCGCCTCCGTCGCGTAGACCAGGACGAAGGCGGTGATCACGTAGTAGGAGACGTTCTCCGCGAAGCGGGCGCCGATCGCGGTCAGCACGTCCCGCCAGTGGTACTTGAACACGTCCACGATCGGCATGCTCTTGGAGGGCTCGGCGTTCGCGACCGCCTGCTGGAAGATCGGCGACTCGCTGATGGACAGCCGGATCCACAGGCCGAGCAGCACCAGCAGGCCGGAGAGCAGGAACGGGATGCGCCAGCCCCAGGTGGTGAAGGCCTCGTCGCTCTGGACCGCGGCCAGCACCGCGAGCACCGCGGTGGCCAGCAGGTTGCCGCCGGGGGCGCCCGCCTGCGGCCAGGAGGCCCAGAAGCCGCGGCGCTTCGGGTCGCCGTGCTCGGAGACGATGAGCACCGCGCCGCCCCATTCGCCGCCGAGGGCGAAGCCCTGGACGAGCCGGAGCAGGGTCAGCAGCAGCGGGGCCAGCATGCCGATCGACGCGTGGGTGGGCAGGCAGCCGATCAGGAAGGTCGCGCCGCCCATCATCAGCAGGCTGATGACCAGGAGCTTCTTACGGCCGAGCCGGTCGCCGTAGTGGCCGAAGACCAGCGCGCCCAGCGGGCGGGCGACGAAGCCCACCGCGTAGGTGAGGAACGCCAGCAGGGTGCCGGTGAGCGGGTCCGACGCGGGGAAGAACAGGGCGGGGAAGACCAGGGCGGCGGCCGAGCCGTACAGGAAGAAGTCGTACCACTCGATCGTCGTGCCGACGAGGCTGGCGGCGACGATCCTTCCGATGGGGGTGCGGGTTTTTTCTGCCGTTGGATCCGATGAGGGATCCGTGGAGTTTACCCGCCGGGGGATGCGCTTCATCGATAACGTTCTTTCGTTCGAAACGGGCAGGGCTTGTCCGTCGCCTACCTCGACTGAGGAAAGCGAGAAGCCACTCCTCCCGGGAGTGGAGGAGTCACCTCACTCACCGATGGGTTGAGCTGTTGGGGGATGTCGGCTCACGGTACGTAGTGACCGACGTCACTCCTATGGGTCCAGTAGCCATAGCAGGCGGCTGGGTTATGTGGGCATATGCGATAACGGCGGAAAGTGATCGGGTCGGCGCGTGGTGAAGTTGTGATCGCGCTGCGGACGCGGACTACCTGCTGAGGCGGTGGAGGCGGAGGGCGAGCTGGATCTCCAGGGCGCGCTCCGGCTCCTGCCAGCCCACGCCGAGGAGCTGGGCGATCCGCTCCAGCCGCTGGGTGACGGTGTTGACGTGGATGTGCAGGGCGTCGGCCGTACGGGAGAGCGAGCCGCCCGCGGCGAAGTAGGCGGTGAGCGTGCGGATCAGCGCGGTGTTCCTGCGGGCGTCGTAGTCGATCACCGGGCCGATCACCGAGCCGAGGAACGACTCGATGTCGTGCCCGTCGCCGACGAGAAGGCCGACGAAGCCCAGCTCGGTGGGGCTCGCCCCCTCCCCGGCCCGGCCCAGGGCCAGCAGGGCGTCGGCGCAGCGCTGCGCCTCGTGGTGGGCCGCGGCGACCTGGCCGGGGCCGTGCACCGGGCCGGAGGCGCCCGCCGTGGCCGGGTGGCCGAGCGAGGCGCTCAGCTCGGCCGCCACCCGTTTGGCGAGGTGGCCCGGCCGGTCGCCGGGCAGCAGCAGCACCACCTCGTCCCCGCGCTGGGCGGCGAGGCCGTGATGCAGGGTGGCCTGCGAGGAGGCCCAGAAGGCGGCGCGCTCACGCTGGCCGCCGTGACGAACCACGACCACGACGTGGCCGGCGCCCAGATCCACCCCGACCCGCCTGGCGCGCTCGGCCAGGCCGTCGAGGGCGGGACGGGAGATCAGGTCGTCGAGCAGTTCGCCCCTGACCCGGCCCTCCGCCTCGGCCACCGTACGGCGGAACAGCAGCAGCAGCGCGGTGACCAGGGCGGCCCGTTCGAGGATGCGCTGGTCGGTGTCCGCCACGTGGCCGTTCGCCCGCAGCACGAGCGTGCACAGCGGCTCGGCCCCCACGTCCACCGAGGCGACCAGCAGGTTTCCCCTCTTCACCGTGCGGCCCAGCGCCCGCGACGACTGGGCGGCGTCGAACACCCCGGCGTCCAGCTCGCCCGCGTCCCCGGTGATCGGCCGCCCGGCGTCGTCCAGTACGGCCAGCGAGCCGCCCAGCACCTCCGTCACCACCGCGGCCACGTCCTCGACCCCGCCGCCGCGCAGCACCAGCCCGGTCATCCGATCGTGCGCGAGCGCGGCGCGCTCCACGGCCTGGCTGTGCGCGTTCACCTGCCGGTTGGCCTCGCTGAGCTCCTCCAGCGCGTTCCTGGTCTCCTGCAGCAGCCGGGCGTTGTCGATCGCCACCGCCGCGTGCGCGGCCAGCGAGCCGAGCAGGACCACCTCGTCCTGGGTGAACGGCCGCACGCTCCGGTTGGCCGCGAACAGCACCCCGATCACCCGCGTGCCGAGCTTGAGCGGCACACCCAGGATGGCGACCAGGCCCTCCTCGAGCACGGCGTCGTCGATGTGGCTCTTGTGGCGGAAACGTTCGTCGGCGAAGTAGTCGGCCGTCGAGTACGGCGTGGCGGTCTGGGCCACCAGCCCGCCGAGACCGACGCCCATGGCCAGGCGCAGCGCGCGGAACTTGGCCGACACCGAGCCGTCGGTCACCCGCATCCAGGTGTCGCCCCGCTCGGAGTCGTGCAGCGTCATGTAGGCGGCGTCGGTGCCGAGCAACTGCCTGGCCCGGTGCACGATGGCCTCCAGGACGGCGTTCAGGTCCCGTAGCCCCGCGAGGTCGCCGGCGGTGTCGAACAGCGCCGACAGCTCCGCCTCCCGCTTGGCCCTGCGCCGCAGCAGCGCCCGCACCTTCAGCGCGGTGAGCTTGGCCTCCTCCAGCTCGGCCAGCGTCACCGCGTCGGCTCCACCGGTCCTGGCGGCGAGAATGGGCCCTTCGAACTCGACCGCCGACGCTTCTCTGGCCAGTAATTCGAGGAAGACCCGTGCGCTCATGCCGCCTATTCTCATGGCGACGCTGCGCGTCGCGGCTTCGGGGCTGTCAACCGGTGCCTTCCATCGAGGGTTCAGCGCGCGGTCCAGCCGCCGTCCACGGGCAGGGAGGTCCCGGTGATGAACGAGCCGTGCGGTCCGCACAGGTAGGCGACCAGCTCGGCCACCTCCTCCGGCTCGATCAGCCGTTTGATCGCGGCGGGGGCCAGCATGATCTGTTCGATCACCTCGTCCCTGCCGATGCCGTGCGTCTCGGCCTGGGCGTTGATCTGGTTCTCCACCAGGGGCGTGCGGACGTAGGCGGGGCTCACGCAGTTGGAGGTGACGCCGTGCGAGGCGCCTTCGAGGGCGATGACCTTGGACAACCCCTCGATGGCATGCTTCGCGGTTACGTACGCCGATTTGTACGGCGAGGCGCGGAGCCCGTGAACCGACGAGATGTTGACGACACGGCCCCATCCTCGCTCGTACATCCCCGGCAGAACCGCCCGGACCAGCAGGAACGGCGCCTCCACCATGACCTTCACGATCTTGGAGAACACCTCCGGGGGAAACTCCTCAATCGGGGCCACGTGCTGGAATCCGGCGTTGTTCACCACGATGTCCACGTCGGCGGGGAGCGCGTCCACGAACCCGGGAACCGACAGGTCCGCGACCACCGGTGTCCCCGAGACCTCCGCGGCCACCTTCGCCGTGGTCTCGGGATCCATGTCGACTACCACCACATGTGCTCCGGCGGCGGCCAGCCGCTGGGCACAGGCACGCCCGATCCCGCTGCCCGCCCCGGTCACCACGGCCCGTCGCCCCGCTAGGTCAATCATGGTGCCGAATCTAGGCAATGACGTGAATCCCGGCCCATGTAGCCGGTCGACACACTCATCTGATCGCTTATGTGGGGAGCCCCCGCCTGGCCGTCCGCTTCCGGGAGACGGGCCGCCCTTCCCGCTTCCGCCGTCGTGGCGGGGCCGCTTTCCCCGGCGCCGCTTTTCCTCGGCGCCGCAGGCCCCTCCGGCGCCGGGATTCGGTCCGCCATATCGAGCGTCGCTCACGGTGCGTGGCGGTCAGAGCGTGACCGGGTAGGTGAGCGCCAGCCGGTCGCCCGAAAGGCCGCGGATGCCCCAGTTGACCATGGGCGCCTCCAGGATCACGATCTCCAGATCCTCCGCCGGGAGGTCGAGGTTCTCCCGGACCCGGGTGAACAGCGTGCGGATGAGGTCACGCTTGGCCTGGTCCGTCCGGCCGAGGAAGCAGATGATCTCCACGATGAGATACCGCTCGCTCCGCTGCGGACAGACCAGGTCCTCGGCGTCCATCAGCAGGAACCGGTGGAACCGCTTGTCCTCGGGGAGCTGCCACGCCTCGACCAGGCAGCCGTGCACGGTGTCGGAGATCTCCTCTCGCAGGCCGGACCAGACGTCGCGGCGGCCGTAGAACTTGATCTGGGTCATGTCTCGAAGCCTTCCCGTATTCGATCTACGAAGGCGGGCGGGTCATGGACAGCACGTCGAGGAGGGCGTCGAGCTGCTCCTCCGTGAGGGTGCCGTTGGCGACGTGCCCGCGTTCGATGACGACCTCGCGGATGGTCTTGCGCTCCGCCAGAGCCTGTTTGGCGATCTTAGCGGCCTCCTCGTAGCCGACGTGGGTGTTGAGCGGGGTGACGATCGAGGGTGAGGACTCGGCGTACTCACGCATGTGGTCGGCGTTGGCGGTGATGCCGTGCACGCACCGGTCGGCCAGCAGCCGGGAGACGTTGGCCAGCAGCCGGATGGACTCCAGGACGTTGCGCGCGATGACCGGGAGCATCACGTTGAGCTCGAAGGTGCCCGAGGCTCCGGAGAAGGCGATGGTCGCGTCGTTCCCGATGACCTGGGCGGCGACCATGCACACGGCCTCGGGGACGACCGGGTTGACCTTGCCGGGCATGATCGAGGACCCCGGCTGGAGGTCGGGCAGGTTGATCTCGCCCAGCCCCGTGCGGGGTCCGGACCCCATCCAGCGAAGGTCGTTGGCGATCTTGTTGAGTGAGATCGCGGTCGTACGGAGATGGCCGGAGAGCTCCACCACGGCGTCCCGGGCGCCCTGGGCCTCGAAGTGATCGGGAGCCTCGGAGAACGGCAGCCCGGTGGCCTCTCGAAGCCTTTCGATGACCTTGGGGGCGAAGCCGGGGGGGGTGTTGATGCCGGTGCCGACCGCCGTGCCTCCCAGCGGGAGCTGGGAGAGGTGGGGGAGCGAGCTCCGCACCCGGGAGACCGCGTTCTCGATCTGAGTGGCGTAGCCGCCGAACTCCTGGCCCAGGGTGACCGGGGTGGCGTCCATCAGATGGGTACGGCCCGCCTTGACCACCCCCTCGAACTGGAGCGACTTCTCCCGCAGCGCGGTGGCCAGGTGCCGCAGCGACGGGATGAGGTGGTAGGTCACCTCGGTCGCGGCGGCGACGTGGATGGAGGTGGGGAAGACGTCGTTGGAGGACTGCGAGGCGTTGACGTGGTCGTTGGGATGGACGGGACGGCCCAGCCGCTCCTCGGCGAGGGTGGCGATCACCTCGTTGGCGTTCATGTTGGAGGAGGTGCCCGACCCGGTCTGGAAGACGTCGATGGGGAATTCGCCGTCCCACTCGTTCTCCGCGACGTCGGTGGCGGCCTCGGCGATCGCCTGGGCCAGCTCCTTGTCGAGCACCCCCAGCTCGGCGTTGACCTCGGCGGCGATCGCCTTGATCAGGCCGAGGGCGGAGATGTGCGGACTTTCCAGCCCGCGCCCGGAGACCGGGAAGTTCTCCACCGCCCTCTGGGTCTGCGCTCGCCACTTCGCGTCCGCCGGGACTCGTACCTCGCCCATCGAGTCGTGCTCGATCCGATACTCGCTCATGAATCCAGTCTGCGTCCTGCGGGAGGAAACAAACCGGCATCCGGTCATCGGGTCGCCGCCACGATCACACGCCCAGGGTGAAACCGTCGCCACGATCACGCGCGCCGGGTGAAGAGCGCCGCCACGATCACGTGCGCCGGGTGAAGGCGGTTGCCGCGATCACGGGTCGCCCTCGCGACCACGATCGCTACGTGAAGGTGGCCATGACCAGAATCATGATCACGAACAGGGCGACCACCGCCACGCCCATGAGGACGAACACGCCGGTCCGGTTCTTCTGCGAGGAGGGATTCGGCTCCCCTTGACCGCGATTGTCCGGCGGACCTCCGTGACTCGCGATCGCGAACAGGTCGGTTCCCAGCCCGGGGTGTGGCGGAAGGTTCCCGCCGGGCGCGCCCGGCGGCGTCCCAGGCCCCTGAGGTCCCGGGGCGTGAGGCATCTGTCCCGGCGCGGTCGGGAACCCGTGCGGGGGTGTGTTCGTCAGGTCCGGCCTCCCCGCCGGGGGGAATCCATGCGGCCCGGCGGCCGGCGGCCACTGCCCCGAGCCCTCCGGAGGCCGCTGAGGATAGGCGTCGGGTGGTCCCGGCCGCCTGGCGACGGGCGTGCCGAGCCCGGAGGGGCCGGCCGGGCCCTGCCGCCCCGCGACGGGCGCGCCGGCTGAGGGGGCGGGCGGACTCTGCGGCCCCGACGGCGGTCTTTCCTGCCCCGGGGGAAGCGGTCTCTCCGGCCATCCGGTCGCCGGAGGGCCGGTCGGCGGGGGCGGCGCGGCGGCAGGGGGGACGGGAGGCTCGGCGGGGGCCGGGGTGCTGCCGGGGATGCGGAGGCCGCCCTTGGGACGGATGACCAGCATGGTGCGGTCGGCGTCGTACTCGTCGTCCGCCGAGGTCGTCGTCCTGGGAGCCGGAGCCGGAGCCGGAGGCGGGGCGGGGGACGGGGTGGCCGGCGTCGAATCCGCCAGGTGCGAGGGGGTGTCGGCCACGGCCCGGAGGATCGCACTCGCCTGGGCGGCTGTCAGCCGCGTCTTGTAGTCCCTGTTCAGGAGCTGCTCCAGCACTGGTCGGAGCGGTCCAGCCTGGGTCGGGGTGTCGACCTGCTCGCTCATCAGCGCGGCCAGGGTCTCGGACACCGAGGAGCGTTCGTAGGCCGGGCGGCCCTCCACCGCGAAGTACAGGGTGGCTCCCAGCGACCAGAGGTCCGACTCGGGCCCGGTGTGCTCGCCGCGAGCCCGCTCGGGCGCCGTGTATCCGGGGGAGCCGATCACCATGCCGGTCCTGGTGAGACTCGTGTCGCCCACGGCCTTGGCGATGCCGAAGTCGGTGAGCACCACCCGGCCGCTCTCGGTGATCAGCACGTTGCCGGGTTTGACGTCGCGGTGGAGTACGCCCTGGGCGTGGGCCGCCCGCAGCGCCCCCAGAAGATCTACCCCGATTTCGGCGACCAGCCGGGGCGGCAGCGGCCCTTCCTCCTCGATCACGCGTTCGAGGGAGCGCGCCTGAACCAGCTCCATGATGATCCAGGGGCTGCCGTCCTCGACGATCGCGTCGTGGATCGTGGCCACGGAGGGATGACTGATGCGGGCGGCCATCCGACCCTCACGGATCATGCGTTCCCGGAGTTCGGTGCGCTGAGCCTCGCTGAGACCGGGCTCCTGGCGGATTTCCTTGATCGCGACCTCGCGCCCCAGGGAACGATCGTGAGCACGCCAAACAGTGCCCATCGTGCCCCGACCGAGCGGCGAGATCAACTCGTATCGGTCTGCGAGTACGCGCATCTGCTGTTCCGGCATGAGAAGAAGATAGCCATTTCTCCTTGAAAAGCGCTTTACCCCCGCTTGCGAAGCTCTCTGGGCCACAGAAGACGAGGCAGCGCCAACCTGATAAAGGATGCCACAAAACGGATGAACGGCCTCTTGATGGGAGGTTCTTGCATCGTCTTGCGGTGTACGCCCTCGCCCGGGCGGCGTTGCCCCCGTGGATGGACCGGGGTTGGGCCGGATCGCGAATGCGGTAACGGAGCCGGTATCGGCGGGGAGCCGACCCGGTGCAGCCCGCGGTGCTGCGAGCGTCGGCCGAACGAGGGCACGGTGATCGTCGAAGCGTTCCGGACGGTCCTGCTCACGGGCGCGGTGAGCTGCTCCTCGACCGTTCCACCCGCCGCCACCCGGGCGAGCATCAGGGAGGCGCGCACCGCGTCGAGCCGGGTCTCCGGGTCGATCCTGAGAAGACCCTGCAGCACCGGGGTCAGGGGTCCCGCCTTCTCCATCGGAATCGGCTCGCCGCTGGTCAGCGCGGCCAGCGCGGCGGCAGCCGTACGGCGTCCGTGCAGGCCCCGGCCCTCGACGGCGCTGTAGAGGGTCGCGCCGAGCGACCACAGGTCGGCGGCGGAGTTGGCCTTGGCGCCGAGCACGCGCTCGGGGGCGATGTATCCGGCGGAGCCGAGCACGATGCCCGCCTGGGTGATCGACACGTCGCCCTCAAGGGCGGCGAGGCCGAAGTCGGTGAGCACCGTCCGGTCGTCGGTCACCAGGACGTTGCTGGGCTTCACGTCGCGATGCAGGATCCCCTTGGCGTGCACGGCGCGCAGCGCGCCCAGGACGTGCCATCCGATCTCCGCCACCCGGCGCGGCGGCAACGGGCCCTCGTCCTGAAGGAGTTGCTCCAGGGATCGGGCACGGAGCAGCTCCATCACGATCCAGGGGCGCTCGTCCTCGGTGACGACATCGAAGACGGTGATGACCGAGGGGTGGGCGACCATCGCGGTGGCCCGGCCCTCACGCTCGGTCCTGGCGCACAGCTCGGCACGCAGATCCTCGTCGAGGATCAAGGGCAGTCGTACCTCCTTGACCGCCACCTCGCGGTCGAGCAGCTCGTCGTGTGCTCGCCACACGGTGCCCATGCCGCCGCGCCCAACCGGCTCTGACAGCCGATAGCGCGCTGCTAGGAGGTATCCGGGCGGCGCACGCATGTGGTGCAGCTTACCGATTTGCGTAATGAGACCAGTAGAGACCGGGCCGAATATTCTTGCCAACTTCGGTCAGATTCTCATGCTCGTAACTGTTGAGACACGCTGAGTGACATTCGTCGGGTTGGTCAGACCCTACAGCCCTTTCGCGTGGCCGGGGCGGGCATCGCGATACAGGCGGTTATGTACGCCTTTCGGCTGTCGAGGACGGCCGTGCGCCCCGCGCGGGAGGCGTGCCACCCCGGCTCAGGCCGGGATCCGGGGCGGACGCGGGGTGGCTCGACATCGCTCGGACGGGTGGCGGACAATATTGGATAACGCTGGAAGGACTGCCGGCCGAAATGACTCTGTTCCCGGATGGCGAGGGGACGGGAGGATTATGGGAAACGGCGACCGGTCTTCTCTGCACGTCACCCTTCTGGGGGGTTTCCGGCTGTTCGCCGGAAGCGACCAGATGACACTCTCCGGCGGATCCGAGCGCCTCCTGGCCTTCACCGCCCTCTGCGGCCAGGCCGTTCCCCGGAACCTGATAGCCGGAACCCTCTGGCCCGACACATCCGAGCAGCGTGCGTATTCGAGCCTGCGGTCGGCGCTGGCGCGACTCGACGGCGTCGGGCGGAAGATCCTCGACGTCGGCGCCACCGAGATACGGCTGTCGCCCGAGGTGCGCGTGGATCTCCACGGAGCCCGGGCGCTGGCCCGCCGGGTCCTCGATCCCGCCGTGATGACCGAGGAGGAGGATCTCAGCGCGAAGGCCGTCGAGGCGCTGTCGGGCGGCCTGTTGCCCGGCTGGTACGACGGCTGGGTCCTCGCCGAGGCGGAAGAGTGGCAGCAACTGCGCCTGCACGCCCTGGAGGCGCTGACCGCCGACTTCATCATGGCGGGCCGGTTCGCCGACGCGGTCTCCGCCGCCGGCGTCGCCGTACGGGCCGAGCCGCTGCGCGAGAGCGCCTGCGCCGCGCTCATCAGGGCCCATCTCGCCGAGGGAAACCAGGCCGAGGCGTTGCGGCACTTCAAGCGTTACGAGCGGCACCTGCACGAGGAGCTCGCTCTTCGGCCGACGCCTCAACTGCGCGAACTTCTCGCCGAACTTCACGGGGCCCTGGGCCGGTGACGGCCCGGTCCCGGCGGGACCGGGAACCCGGGGTCACGCCCGTGTCACGCCGGCATCGCGGCGGGGTGACACGGGGCTGGTCACGATGGCCTTAGCGCGGGGTGCCCACCCGGACGGCGGACGACCGCCGCAGGCAGTCCTCGCTGAAGGATCTGGAAGGAGACGGGAATGTACAACAAGAAACGCCTGATGCTGGTCGGTCCGGCGCTCCTGACCGCCTTCGCGTTCGGGCCGGTCGCGGCCGCGGAGGCCGTGACCGCTCCCGGACCCGCGAGAACGACGGCGGCCAGCGTGATGGAGAACGCGACGGCGGTCATCGCGACCTCGGAGAAACCTCCGAGAAAGAGAAGAGAGTACAACAGGGGTTACCAGACGGGATTCCCCGAGGGCAGGGCCGACTGCAGGGCGAACAGGTCCTACGACCTCTCCCAGAGCGGTGGCGGGCGCTTCAACAACGGGTACCGGGACGGCTACACCCGGGGCTTCCACAGCTGTACGCCGGTCAAGATGGAGAAGCCGGCCGAGAAGCCCGCGGAGAAGCCGGCCGAGAAGCCGGCCGAGAAGCCGGCAGGCGGAGGAGCCGGAGGCTGAGAAGACCGGAGAGCGGGGCCGAGCCGCGGAGGCGAACGCCCCGAGCCACGGGCATCCGCGGTGGACGGATGCCGTGGCGGCCGAAAGGCCGGCCGGATCGCCCTCTCATCGGATCCGGCCCCATCTCCCCATCGCAGCGGCACCGGCCGTACGGCGGGGAGATGGACCTGCCGGGGAGCGCCGGGAAGGCGGCCTGGGGTTACCTGCGGCCGATGGACAGGACGGGGCCGGTTTTGTCGGTGAAGAAGTCTTCGCCCTTGTCGTCGACCACGATGAAGGCGGGGAAGTCCTCGACCTCGATCTTCCAGACGGCCTCCATGCCGAGTTCCGGGTATTCCAGGACCTCGACCTTCCTGATGCAGTCTTGGGCGAGGCGGGCGGCGGGTCCGCCGATGGAGCCGAGGTAGAAGCCGCCGTGGGCCTGGCAGGCGTCGGTGACCTGCTTGGAACGGTTGCCCTTGGCGAGCATGATCTTGGAACCGCCGGCGGCCTGGAAGCGCTCGACGTAGGAGTCCATGCGTCCGGCGGTGGTCGGGCCGAAGGAACCGGAGGCGTAGCCCTCGGGGGTCTTGGCGGGACCCGCGTAGTAGACCGCGTGGTCCTTGAGGTACTGCGGCATCTCGCCGCCGGCGTCCAGGAGCTCGCCGATCTTGGCGTGGGCGATGTCGCGGGCGACCACGAGCGGTCCTGTCAGTGACAGGCGAGTCTTGACCGGGTACTTGGTGAGTTCGGAGAGGATCTCCTGCATCGGACGGTTGAGGTCGATCTTCACGACGTCGTCCGACAGGTGCTCGTCCGTGGTCTCCGGAAGGAACTTCGCCGGGTCGGTCTCCAGCTGCTCCAGGAAGATCCCCTCTGGGGTGATCTTGGCCAGGGCCTGGCGGTCGGCGCTGCAGGAGACCGCGATGGCGACGGGGCACGAGGCGCCGTGGCGGGGCAGGCGGATGACGCGGACGTCGTGGCAGAAGTACTTGCCGCCGAACTGCGCGCCGATGCCGAGCTTCTGGGTGAGCTCGAAGACCTTGGCCTCCAGGTCGCGGTCCCGGAAGCCGTGGCCGGAGGCGGAGCCCTCGGTGGGGATGGTGTCCAGGTAGCGGGCGCTGGCGTACTTGGCCGTCTTCAGGGCGAACTCGGCGGAGGTGCCGCCGACGACGATCGCCAGGTGGTACGGCGGGCAGGCGGCGGTGCCGAGGGAGCGGATCTTCTCCTCCAGGAACTGGAGCATCCGCTTCTCGTTGAGGACCGCCTTGGTCTCCTGGTACAGGAACGACTTGTTGGCGCTGCCGCCGCCCTTGGCCATGAACAGCATCTTGTACTCGTCGGGGTGGCCCGACGGGTCCTCGGCGTAGAGCTCGATCTGGGCGGGAAGGTTGGAGCCGGTGTTCTTCTCCTCCCACATGGTGATCGGGGCCATCTGGGAGTAACGCAGATTCAGCCTGGTGTAGGCGTCGTAGACCCCGCGTGAGATGTGCTCGGCGTCGGCGCCGTCGGTGAGCACGTGGCGGCCGCGCTTGCCCATGACGATCGCGGTGCCGGTGTCCTGGCACATCGGGAGCACGCCGCCCGCCGAGATCGAGGCGTTCTTCAGCAGGTCGAGGGCGACGAAGCGGTCGTTTCCGCTCGACTCGGGGTCATCGATGATCTTGCGGAGCTGGGCGAGGTGGGACGACCTCAGATAATGGGAAATATCGTGAATCGCGGTCTCGGTCAGCAGCCGCAGAGCCTCGGGCTCGACCTCCAGGAACCGGCGTCCCGCAGCCTCGACCACACGCACCCCCTCTGCGCTGATCAGACGGTATTCCGTCTCATCCGGTCCCAGGGGAAGCAGGTCGGTGTAGTCGAACTCGGGCATCGTCTTCGATCCTCCGTGCGGGGCGCCATCTCCGGTCCTCCAAGAGGGTACGGCCTCCCGCCGGGCTCATCCGTCGGACCCTCCCGCCGGGGTCTCCGCCGGGTCCGCCCGCGAGCGTGCCCCCGGCCCGCTCGCCGTGGTCGCGCGCGGGGGAGCCGTGACTCCCGGCCGGGTCCGCCCGCGGGTGCGTCATCCGGCCCGCTCGCCGTGACCGTGTACGGAAGACCCCACGGCCTCACCTGCCCCAGGGGCGTGGGGTGAGATGAGGTGGCAAATCCGTATTTAGTACAAGTGTGGCTCGTTCATGGCGTCCGCTCGCCACATGTGGCCGAAAACACAGAGGAAGCTGAGAGGGAGAGCGGGGTTGAACGCCCGGGGTCGGAGAGCATCATGAACACCGGAAATGCCGTAATGACAAACAATGTCGTCATGTTGGCGATCATCGCGCTCATCGTGGTCGCGGGGCTCGCGGCGTCGCTGATCGCGATCGCGCTCCAGAGCATCAAGAGTGTCGACGGAAAGTGCCCCCATTCACCGGCGAGCTGGCCGGATTCACCGGCGGACCGGCTTCAGGAACGGGCGCGACCGTCGGAGTCGTCGCTGGACGAGCCGCAGGGGAGTGCGAGGCCGCTCGAACCGTCGGAGGACGGGTCGCAGCGGCAGGTGAGCTCGCCGGAGCCGTCGGTGAGCATGCCTCAGCAGCGCGTGAGTTCACCGGAGTCGCCGGTGGACGTGCCCCGGCAGCGGGCGATCCGGTCGCGGTCGCTGCTGAGGGGGAGGCCGCCGCGCTGAGGCCGATGACGATTCCGGTGACCACCAGCGCGGCTCCGGCCAGGTCGGGGACCGAGGGGGCGCCGAGGCCGAGGATCAGCCCGGTGACGATGGCGCCCACCGGGATCAACCCCGCGAACAACCCCGCGGTCTCCGTGCCGAGCCGGGGCAGGGCGTCGTACCAGAGGAAGAACGCCACGGTGGTGACGATCACCGACTGGTAGGCGAGGCCCAGCGCCTCGGACGAGCTCGGCACGCGGAGCATCGCGGTGCCGTCCACGAGCAGGCCGATGACGACCAGCAGCGGTACGGCCAGCGCCGCGGAGTAGGCCGAGACGCGGACCGCGCCCAGCTTGGGCAGGAGCGGGATGGCCAGCAGCGAGAAACAGATCTCGCAGACCAGCGCGACCAGCGACCACAGCAGTCCGGGCAGATCGCCGCTGCCCAGTCCGGTGGCGAGCGTCGCACCGGCCACGACCACCGTCGCGGCCCCGACGATCCGCGGGGTGGGGCGGCCGCCGAGCAGGGCCAGCGCCAGCGGGACGGTGCCGAGCACGGTGCCGACCAGGGCGGGGCCGCTGTGCCGGGTGGCCTCGATCACGGCCACATTGAAGATCACCAGTCCGGTCAGCGACAGCGCGACCAGCAGCGCCGTTTCGCGGGGCGTGAGCCGGACGAACCCGAGCCCCGCGATCCGGGCGACGGCGAACAGGGTGGCGGCGGCGAGGAGATAGCGGAGGGCCTGGCCGCCGTAGACCGGGTAGTCCCCGATGACGCCGGAGACCCCCGCCAGGGTGCCCACCAGAAACATCGCCCCCGCCGCCTGGCTCAGACCGCGGATCTCCACGCGAGGGGTGATTGTGCTGACATTCGTGTTCATGTGGGGAATGCTAGGGAGGTAATGGTTCCCTTATCGGGTCCAATGGAGCGGCGAAACAGAGGACCAATTGGCCGACCTGCACCTCACCGTCGACCGCGCGGCGGGCGGCATCGCCGGCCAGATCGCCCGCGAGCTCCGGCAGGCCGTACGGCGGGGCCGCCTGGCCGCCGGCGTCCGGTTGCCCGCCAGCCGTGAGCTGGCCAGGGATCTCGGGCTGTCTCGCGGAGTGATCGTGGAGGCCTACGAACAGCTCGTCGCCGAGGGGTTCCTGATCTCGCGGATCGGCGCGGGCACCACCGTGGCCCCGGCGGCGGACCGGCTTCCGGGCGACTCCGATGACGGCTCCGCACCGTGCGAGCCGCCCTGCGGCGACCCCGTGCCGTCCGAGCGCAGGCCGCCCCACGGTGATCCGGTGTCACCGGGCGGGCCGTACCCCGGGCGCGGTCCCGCGGGGACCACCCACGAGCCGGACTACACGCATCGTTCCACCTCCCCGGACCTGAGCGCCTTTCCCCGCGAGCGGTGGCTGGCCTCGATGAGGAAGGCGATCACCACTCTGCCCGCCGACGCGCTGGACTACGGCGACCCCGGCGGGATCCGGGAGCTGCGCGAGGAACTGGCGGCCTATCTGAGAAGGGTCCGCGCGGCCGACGTCACCCCGGACAACCTGGTGATCGTGGGCGGGGTGGCCCAGGGGCTGAGCCTGACGGTCCAGGCGCTCGCCGGGCGGCTTCCCCGGGGCCGGACGGGCCACGACCTCGCCTGGTTCGTCGACCCGGCCACGCCACAGGTGCCGTCTCCCGGCCGGATCCGGCTGGCGGTCGAGGACCCCGTCAGCTCGCGCCAGCTTCCGATCCTCCGCGCCGCGGGCGCCGAGTTGGTCGCGGTCCCCGTGGACGGGGAGGGCATCGACGTCGAGGCCCTCGCGAAGACCGGGGCGCAGGCGGTGCTCCTCACCCCCGCGCACCAGTACCCCACGGGGGTCGTGCTCTCTCCCTGCCGCCGTGCCGAGCTGATCGAGTGGGCCACCGAGACCGGTGCGACGATCCTGGAGGACGACTACGACGCGGAGTTCCGCTTCGACCGAGACCCGGTGGGCTGCCTGCAGGGGCTCGCCCCCGACCGGGTGACGCTGGCCGGGAGCGTCAGCAAGTCCCTGGCTCCGGGGCTCCGGCTGGGGTGGGTGGTCGCTCCGCTCGGGGTCGCGGAGTCGGTACGGCAGGCCCGCGGTGAGCTGGATCTCGGCTCGCCGGTCCTGGAGCAGTACGCCCTGGCGGACTTCATCAGGACCGGCGGCTACGACCGGAACCTGAGGAGGATGCGCCGGGAGTACCGCATTCGGCGTGACGGCCTCGTGAAGGCCCTTGCCGATCACCTTCCCGAGATCACGGTGCACGGTGTCTCCGCCGGGCTGAGCCTGTTCGCGGAGCTGCCGGACGACTGGGACGAGCCGTCCGCCGTCCAGGCGGCCAAGGACTGCGGTCTCGCCGCCGAGCCGGTGGCCCCGATGCGGCACGCCTGGGGGCCACCCGCTCTGGTGATGGGCTTCGCCCGCCTCCCCGTCCACCACACCGACGAGGTCATCCGGAACTTCGCGAACAATCTGCCACGTCGAGCGCATTGATAGATCGTCCGAATGTCCTGACAAATTCTTGACGACTCCAGTCGATTCGCTTAGAACTGAAGACCAGCCGCTTTCTCCCGCGGAGGCATCATGCGCATTGGTCTGCTGGGGCTCGGCCGGATCGAGGCGTTCCACGCCGCGCATCCCTGGGTAGGTGAGCTCTTCCGGCACGAAGGACGTCCGATTCGCGTGGAGGAGGGGTTTCGTTGAAGACGGCCGGTGCACCGATTTCCTGGGGGGTGTGCGAGGTTCCCGACTGGGGCCCGCAGCTCGATCGTTCCCGCGTGCTGGCGGAGATGGCGGAGCTGGGCCTGACGGCCACCGAGCTGGGTCCGGAGGGGTTTCTGCCGCCCTCGCCGACGCGCTGCCGCTCCCTGCTGGAGAAGTACGGCCTGCGCGCGGTCGGGGGATTCGTACCCGTGGTGTTGCACGAGCCGGGATGGGACCCGCTGCCGGTGGTCCGGGCGGCCATGCGCGCCTTCAGGGACGGCGACGTGGAGGTGGTCGTGCTGGCCGCGTCCACCGGGGGCGAGAACTACGACGACAAACCGGCCCTGGACGCGCGCGGCTGGAAGACCCTGCTGGGAAACCTGCGCCTGATCCTCAAGGACGTCAGGGAGTTCGGCCGCACCGTCACCCTGCACCCGCACGTCGGGACCATGGTGGAGAGCCGCGACGAGGTGCACCGGGTGCTCGACGGCAGCGCGATGCCGCTCTGCCTGGACACCGGTCACCTGCTCATCGGCGGCACCGACCCCGGTGAGCTGGTCACCCGAGCCGCCAAGCGGATCGCGCACGTTCACCTCAAGGACGTGGACACCGCACTCGCCGAGCGGGTCGGAAGGGGCGAGCTGACCTACACCGAGGCGGTCAGGGCGGGGGTCTACCGTCCGCTCGGCCGGGGCGACGTGGACATCGCGGGGATCGTCGCGGGCCTGACGGAGGCCGGATACCAGGGGTGGTACGTCATGGAGCAGGACGTCATCCTCGGTTCGGAGGACGCCGACCCGAAGGAGCACGTCCGCGAGAGCCTGGCCTACCTGCGAGGGCTCGCGCCGGGCGGCCGATCGGCCCCCGGGTTCCGATGACGAAGGGTTCGCCATGAGACTCACGGTGGCACAGGCGCTCATACGCTTCCTCGGCAACCAGTGGTCGGAGCGTGACGGTGTCGAACAGCGGCTGGTGGCGGGGTGCCTCGGCATCTTCGGCCACGGCAACGTGGCCGGGATCGGGCAGGCCCTGGCCGAGCAGGGAGCCGGCACCCAGGCGGCGCTGCCGTACTATCTGGCCCGCAACGAGCAGGCCATGGTCCACACCGCGGTCGGCTACGCGCGGGCACTGAACAGGATGTCCACCTTCGCCTGCACCACCTCGATCGGCCCCGGCGCCACCAACCTGGTCACCGGCGCGGCACTGGCCACGATCAACCGGATTCCGGTGCTGCTGCTCCCCGGAGACGTCTTCGCCACCCGGGTCGCCAACCCGGTGCTGCAGGAGCTGGAGGATCCGCGTTCCTACGACGTGAGCGTCAACGACTGCCTGCGCCCGGTCTCCCGGTTCTTCGACCGGATCAACCGTCCCGAGCAGCTTCCCTCGGCGCTGCTGGCGGCGATGCGGGTGCTGACCGATCCCGCCGAGACCGGGGCGGTCACCCTGGCGTTGCCCCAGGACGTGCAGGCGGAGGCGTGGGACTGGCCCGAGGAGCTGTTCGCCCGCAGGGTGTGGCACGTGGCCCGGCCGGTGCCCGAACCGGCCGCGCTGGCACGGGCGCTGGAGCTCGTCGGACGGTCGCGGCGGCCGCTGATCGTGGCCGGGGGCGGGGTGGTCTACAGCGAGGCGTGGGAGGCGCTGGCCGCCTTCTCCGCCAGGCACGGCGTTCCGGTCGCGGAGACCCAGGCGGGCAAGGGGACCGTGCCGTACGACCACCCCTGTGCGGTCGGCGCGATCGGGCACACCGGCACCGCCGCCGCCAACGACCTGGCCCGCGACGCCGACCTGGTCATCGGTGTCGGCACCCGCTACAGCGACTTCACCACCGCCTCCCGGACCCTCTTCGGCGGCGCGCGGTTCCTCAACGTCAACATCACGGCCTTCGACGCGGCCAAGCACTCCGCCGAGATGCTCGTCGCCGACGCCCGCGAGGCACTGCGCGTCCTGGACCCCGGCGACTGGACCGCCGAGCCCGACTGGACCGACAGGGCCGCGCGGCTGACCCACGCCTGGCAGGAGCAGGTCTCCCTGGTGACCACGGGAGACGCGCTGACGCAGCCGGTGGTGCTCGGCATGCTCAACGAGGTGGCCAGGCCGACGGACGTGGTGGTCAACGCGGCCGGGTCGATGCCCGGCGACCTGCACAAGCTGTGGCGGGCCATCGACCCCAGGTCCTACCACGTGGAGTACGGCTACTCCTGCATGGGCTACGAGATCGCCGGGGGGCTCGGCGTGAAGCTCGCCCGGCCCGAGCACGAGGTGTTCGTGCTGGTCGGCGACGGGTCCTACCTGATGATGGCCCAGGAGATCGCCACCGCCGTGCAGGAGAGCGTCAAGCTCGTCGTGGTGCTGGTCGACAACCACGGCTTCGCCTCCATCGGCGGCCTGTCGGAGTCGGTCGGCGCCCGGCGCCTCGGTACGGCCTACCGGATGCGCGGGGCGGGAGGCGAGCTGGACGGCGCCTTCCTCCCGGTGGACCTGGCCGCCAACGCGGCCAGCCTGGGCGCCGACGTGCTCCACGCCGACGGTCCCGAGTCACTGCGGGTGGCGCTGACCAAGGCCCGCGAGTCCGCCAGGATCACCGTCGTCCACGTCGAGACCGTCGCCGGTCCGGGGCCGGACACCACGGCCTGGTGGGACGTCCCCGTGGCCGAGGTGTCGGACCTGCCCGAGGCGAGGCAGGCCCGTCTCGCCTACGACCAGGCCAAACGGGCCCAGCGCCCCTATCTCTGAGGGCTCTGGGCGACGAGCCCGCCCCTGGGCTCGAAGCCCTTGGCCAGCACCACGATCAGGGCCACCAGGACCACGGCGGGCACGAACGCCACCCGCGCGCCCACGGTGTCGTTGAGGGTGCCCACCACGGCGGCGCCGACGAGGAAACCGACGTAGTTGAACAGGTTGACCCGCGCGATCGCCGTCTCCGCCCCGGAGCCGAGGCGGCCCGCGGCCGAGAACGACTGCGGGGCGATGACGGACAGGCCGATGCCGATCAGGCCGAACGACACGACGGCCACGAGGATGCCGGGGGCGACGACGACGCCGAGCGTGCCGACGGCCGCGACCACCGCGCCCACGCGGACGACGGGCGCCGGGCCGTACCTGCGCACCGCGAAGTCACCGGGGACCCGCGCGACGAGCATGGCCGCCTGGTAGACGAGGTAGGCGAAGGGCAGCAGCCAGCCGCTCGCCGACAGGGCCTTCTCCATGTAGACGGTGCTGTAGTTGGAGACCGCCGCGTCGCCGACGTAGAGGAACGCCATCGCCAGGCAGAGAGGGATGATCGGCCGCCACGGCACCCTGGCCGTCGTCTGTACGGCCTGCTCGGTCGCCCGCTCCTCCTCCCGGCTGTAGAGCCGGGGAAGCATGATCACTGAGATCACCACGCCGATCGCCACCGGCACGGAGAACGACCAGGCCAGATCCACCCCGAGCGCGCTGAAAGCGGAGTTGAACCCGGCGCCCAGCATCGAGCCGACGCTCCACACCGCGTGGAAACCGGTCAGCACGCTCATGCCGTACCGGCGCTCGACCGCGACCGCCTGCATGTTCATCGCCGCGTCCACCGCTCCGACGAACAGGCCGAACGCGGCGCTGAGCGCGTACAGCCCGGCGAGCTGGCCGTTCCAGCCCGAGAGGATCACCGTGACGCAGACGCCCACCTGGGAGATCCGCAGGATCGGGCGGCTGCCGTACCTCCCCGCCAGCAGACCGGCGACGGCGCTCCCGACGCCGGCGATCACCGGTACGAGCAGCAGGACCAGGGTGAGGTCGCCGTCGCTCAGTCCGAACCTGTGCTGCAGGTCGATCACATGGGTGAGCAGAGTGGCGAAGCAGAGGCCCTGGACGAAGAACACCGCCCAGGTCGCCACCCGGGCTTGCGTGTCACGTGGGGTCGGCACCACGACCTCCAAGAACATGAGGGGGGTTCAAGTTCTCGTCAGGGTATGGGCGTGGTCTTCGAGGGTCAATGATCGGTTACCTGGTGGTTTCGCCGGAGACCGTCCGTGGAGCCGGAGCAGGCTCATGGGGCCGTCGCCTTGCGTGAACAGGCGGACATGTCGGCGACCTCACGGCACCTCTGAGGCTGGGGCAGGGATTATCGTCAAAGGGTGGACAGTCACTGGCCCCCGGTCGTTCGTAACCACGCCTCCCAGCCCCGTCCCGGCGATCTGCGGGCAGGGGACACCGACCGTGAGCGGGTGGCCGTGGTGCTGGGCGACGCCCTCGCCGACGGGCGGCTGAACCACGAGGAGCACGAGGAACGGCTCGCGGCGCTCTACCGCGCCCGCACCCTGGGAGAGCTCACCGCCTTCACCGCCGACCTGCTCCCGCCCGAGGCCCAGCCGTTGCAGATCGACGTCCAGCCGGTGATGGCGTTCTTCGGCTCGGAGAAGCGCTCGGGACGATGGGTGGTGCCCACCCGGTTCTCCGCCACCGCGATCTGTGCCAACGTCACGCTCGATCTGCGCGAGGCACTGCTCCAGACCAGCCATGTGACCCTCCAGGTCACCGTGATGGCCGGAACCCTCACGCTGATCGTCCCGGAGGGCGTCCGGATCGAGATGCACACCTCCGGCTTCATGGCGGGCAAGACGAACCAGGCCCTGCCCGCCCCCGAGGGGCCGGTCATCGAGGTCACAGGACTCATCACGATGGGCAGCGTCGTCGCCAAGAATCCCAAGCGCCCCCGCCGCTCCTGGTTCCGCCGCTGACCGGCGCCGTCTCGGGCGGTGCCGTCTCAGCTGGCGCTGTCGAAGTTGATCGCGCTGTAGGCGCGCAGCTTCCAGAGCTGGTGCTCGCTCTCGATCTTGCGGATCGTCCCGGAACGGCCCCGCATGACCAGCGAGCTGGTGACGGCGCGTCCACCGCGGTAGCGGACGCCCTGCATGAGCTCACCGTCGGTGATCCCGGTGGCCGCGAAGAACACGTCGTCGGACCTGACCAGGTCGTCGGTGCTCAGCGTGGCGTCGAGGTCGAGGCCCGCGTCCAGCGCCCGGCGGCGTTCGGCGTCGTCCTGAGGCCACAACCTGCCCTGGATGACGCCGCCCAGGCACTTGAGCGCGCAGGCCGCGATGATGCCCTCGGGGGTGCCGCCGACGCCGAGCATCAGGTCCACACCGGTGCCCATGCGGGCCGCCATGATCGCACCGGCCACGTCGCCGTCGGTGATGAGCCTGATCCGCGCGCCGGTCTCCCGGATCTCCCTGATGATCTTCTCGTGACGGGGGCGGTCCAGAACGACCACGGTCACGTCCGAGGGCGCGCCTCCCTTGGCTCGCGCCACCGCGGAGATGTTGTCGGCCACCGGCGCGTTGATGTCCACCGACGAGGCGGCCTCGGGGCCGGTGACCAGCTTGTCCATGTAGAAAACGGCCGACGGGTCGTACATCGAGCCACGCTCGCTGACCGCGATGACCGAGATGCCGTTGGGCATGCCGAGCGCGGTGAGCCGGGTGCCGTCGATCGGGTCCACCGCCACGTCGCACTGGGCGCCGCTGCCGTCACCGACCTGCTCGCCGTTGTAGAGCATCGGCGCGTTGTCCTTCTCGCCCTCGCCGATCACCACCACGCCGTTCATCGACACCGTGTTGATCAATTGGCGCATCGCGTTCACCGCGGCGCCGTCCGCGCCGTTCTTGTCACCGCGCCCTACCCAGCGAGCCCCGGCCATCGCGGCCGCCTCGGTGACGCGGACCAGTTCGAGGGCAAGGTTGCGATCAGGCGCGAGGTCACCCGTTGCGAGCTCGGCGGGAACGGACGTCTGGTCGGAAGTCTGATCGGACATGGTGAGGAACCCCTCTCATGGATTACTCCAACGATCGTAGTTGCCCCCCTCTTACCGGCTGCCGGGGGATAATGTGCCCACCATGAGCAGCGACACCGAACGGCTGGTGACGGGCGTGACTGCACGGATCTCCGAGCGGGGCGCCGCCACACGCGTCGCACTTCTCACGGCGGCCAGGGAGGTCTTCGTCACGAACGGCTTCGCGGAGGCCGGAGTGACCGACGTGGTCTCCCGCGCCGGAGCGAGCGTCGGCAGCCTGTACCACCACTTCTCCGGCAAGGCCGATCTCTACCTGACGCTGTTCGACGAATTCCAGATCCGGCAGACCCAGCGGACCAAGCAGGCGGTCCAGGCGGTCCGGGCCGAGGGCGAGACCGACCCGATGCGGCTGTTCGTCGCCGGGGCCCGCGCCTACCTGGAGGGTTGCCTGGCCGAGCGGGAGATCTCCGCGCTGTTCCTGCGCGGTGACGGGCCGCCGGGGTTCGAGGTCATCATGCGCGACCGGCTGCGCCAGTGGGCCAAGCGCAACGCCGCCCTGTTCGAGGGCGACGAGGGCGCTCTGGTCGTGGTCCTCACCGGTGCGCTCGCCGCGGCCGTCTCCGAGGTCGCCCTGTCCGAAGACGAGGACGCCTCGCGGGTTCTGGTCGAAGACGTGCTGGTCATCATCGGACAGATCCGCCGCCCCTGAGGGCGCTCCCGGTGGTCAGCCCGTGGACGCGCCGGTCGCCAACGGGAAGATCGGCAACCCCTGGGGCCGGCCCGCGCCCCCGTATCGATAGGCTTGACAGTCGTGCAAAAGTTCACTCAGGGTTTCTACGGCTATGTGGTCGCGGTGCTGGTCTGCCTGGGCGGCGTCGGCCTCTTCCTGCTGATCACGCCGCAGAGCAAGACCGAGCACATACCCAGCGTCAACTTCTCGATCGACGTGGCCAACATGCGCCACATGGCGCCCTACCAGGTCTGGTCACCCGAGCCGGTGCCCGCCGGATGGATCCCGACCAGTTCGCAGGCCACGAACCAGAAGGGCGTGGTGACCTGGAGGCTCGGTTTCGCCACCGCCAAGCGCGCCGACGCCGAGCGCTCGCACGTGATGCTCGCCCAGAGCGACGAGAAGCCCGCGGCCGAGTACGCCAACCGGATGGCCAACACCAGCGAGGTCACCGGCAACGTCCAGATCAGCGGTGTGACCTGGCAGCAACGCTTCCGTAAGGACAAGAACCAGCGTTCTCTCGTACGGCTCCTGCCCGGCGTCACGATCGTCGTCACCGGAACCGGCCAGTGGGACGAGTTGTCCGCCCTGGCCGGATCTCTCAAGGAGCGGTCGAAGCTCACTTCTTGATCGGCTCTCCGGCGTCCTCTCGTAGGTGACCCGTCGCCTTCGCGTGGAGCGAACCGGCACCTTCGCCCCGCCCGGCCGGGACTCCGGCGCCGTCCGCGACCCGTTCGGCCCCGACACCGCGAGGAGGACCGGTACGGGAATCAGGGGTGAGCCGGTCGCGTCGTGTCGCCGGCCGCTCGGACGAACTCGCGCAGGCGTCCGCTGGTGTTGGTGGTGAGCCAGATGGGGCCCCAGCGGATGGGTGTGGCGTCGTGGAGGGGAATGTAGGCGATGTCGGGGCGGGGGTAGAAGCGGGCGGCGTGTTCGCCGACGGGGAAGACGCCCTGGCCGGCGGCGATGAGGGCGAGGGCCTCGCCGAAACTCGCCGCGCGGGGGCCCTGGGGGACGGGTGTGCCGTCGGCGGCGCGCGACGGGGTGCGGTCGGTCTGGAACCTGTGCGGGATGTCGGAGGGCACCTGGATGAGGGGATGGTCGGCGAGCGCCGTCACTGATATCGCGTCCTTTCCGGCCAGGACGTGACCGGCCGGGACCGCCAGGAGACGAGGCTCGGACGCCAGCACCGGGCCCGCGGTCAGGCCGGGCTGAGCGGCGAACAGGACGTCGGTGATCTGGACGTCGATGTCGCCGTCGAGCAGCCGGGAGACGGTGTCGTGCCACTGCGTCTCGTGGATGTGCACCTCGCAGTCGGGGTGGCGGGCGGCGAACACCGCGACGGCCTTGAGCAGGAGCTGGCCGGCGAGCGCGCCGAGGAACCCCACTCGCAGCACCCCGGTGACGCCCTTGCCCGCGTCGACCGCCCGCTGGAAGGCGTCCTGAATGCCTTCCACATGCGGCCGCAGGTCGTCGGCCAGCCGGGCGCCCAGCGGGGTCAGCCGGACCTGGCGGCTGGTCCGCTCGAACAGCGGTGCGCCGACCAGCCGCTCCATCTTCTTGATCGTCTGGCTGACCCGTCCCGGGGTGAGCCCCAGGCGCTCGGCCGTGCGGCCGAAGTGCAGTTCGCCGGAGAGCGTGAGGAAGGTCTGGATCTCCTGCTGTTCCAGCACCGCGTCCCCGATCGTTGAGTCCCGCTAATCGCCGCTTCACCGATCACGCGTTGATGCAGGTCAGTCTGCCGCGCCATCGTTGACGACCAGCGACGCATGATAACGAAAGAGGCCGAATGACCGCGAAACGGAAGATCGTGTCCGGGCTGTTCATCTCGCTGGACGGGGTCGTGGGGGCACCGGAAACCTGGCATTTCCCATACCTGAACGAGGAGATGGACGCGGCGGTGGGCACGATGCACGCCGAGGCCGACACCCTGCTCCTGGGCCGGGTGACCTACGAGGCGTTCGCCGCGGTCTGGCCGCACCAGACCGGCGCGCTCGCCGATCGGATCAACGGCCTGCCGAAGGTGGTCGTCTCGACCACCTTGAACAAGGCGGACTGGGCGAACTCGACCCTGCTGGACGGCGACGTCGTCACCGCTCTCACGGAGGCCAAGCGGTGGCCCGGCGGGACCATCAACCTGTCCGGCAGCATCACCTTGACCCGCGCGCTGCTGGAGGCCGGGCTCATCGACGAGCTTCGCCTCCTGGTCCACCCGGTCGTGCTCGGCACCGGACAGCGACTCTTCCCCGAGGGCACCGGCCGGGTGCCGCTCAAGCTCGTCCGGTCCGACACGTTCTCCACCGGCGTCATGGACCTGACCTACCGGCCGGTCTGAACCTCACCCGCATCACCGATCACCATGAACGGAAGACCATGCACGACGTCACCACCCGCAACCTCCCGCTCCCCGGGGCGAATCTGCACTACGAGGTCAGCGGCTCCGGGCCGCTGCTGCTCATGATCCCGGGCGCGCCCGCCGACGCCGGGGCACTGGCCGGACTCGCCGCCGTGCTGTCCGACCGGTACACCGTCGTCGCCTATGACCAGCGCGGCCTGTCCCGCAGTACGCTGACCGGCCCCGCCGCCGACCAGGACGTCGCCGTCTTCGCCGAGGACGCGCACCTGCTGCTCGCCGCGCTCGGCGCAGGACCCGCCTACGTCCTGGGCAACAGCGGCGGCGCGCTCACCGCCCTGGACCTCGCCGCCCGCCACCCCGAGCAGGTCCGGGCCCTGATCGTGCACGAGCCGCCGATCCCCGAGCTCCTGCCCGACCGCGACCACTGGCGGGCCGTGTTCCAGGACGTCCGCGACACCTACGGTGCCGAAGGGCCGGACGCCGCGATGCGGAAGTTCCTCGTCACCGTCGAGGGCGAGGCCGGCGGCCCTCCGCAGATGCCCGACTTCTCCCAAATGCCGCCCGAGATGCTGGCGATGATGGGCCGCATCCAGCAGAACATCGGCTTCTTCCTCGCCCACGTCCTGCTACCCGTGCTGCGTTTCACCCCGGACCTCACCGCGTTCCGCACGGCCGCCACGCGGATCGCCGTCGGTGTCGGGGCCGCCTCACCCGACGGTGTCCCCCTCCGCTGCGCCCACGAGCTCGCCAAGCACCTCGACGTCAAGCCGATCGAGTTCCCCGGCGACCACCAGGGTCTCGCCCTCGACCCCGCCACCAGCGCCGCGATCATCCACGACACCTTCACCCGCATCGCCGGGGAGACGCGACCGTAAGGGTGTAAGGGTCTTCGAGGCGGCGAAGGCCGGCCCTGACGACAGCCACGAGCCTGCTCGCCCCGCGCGTGTCCGACCTGGAAGGCTCGATCACTTTCTCCTCCGAGCTGTTCGGCGCCGAGCCGGCCAGGTGCCGGCTCGGCCACGCCGAGGCCGGCGCCATCGCCGGGCCCTCGCCCAAGCTCGCCCCTGGAAAATTCGGCGCTTCCCCCTTATGGCGATGTTTCCCCTTTTTTTAAGGGTGCTGAGTAAGTAGTTTCTGATGAGGGTCAGAAGAGGGGAGAGCACCATGAAAGCCATCGCTGCCGGTGTGCCGGCGGTGCTGCTTGTCGTGTCACTCGCCGCGGGATGCGGCGGATCCCCGTCGGAGCACGCGCACCACCCGCCGGCGCCGAGCGGCCAGAGCGCCGCGTCCCCGTCCGCGCCCGTGTCCTCGCCCGCGTCGACGAGCATGCCGTCCGGGACCTTCAACGCCACCGACGTCGCCTGGATGCAGCTCATGATCCCGATGGACGAGCAGCTGCTGACCATGCTGGAGCTGGCCCCGAAGCGGACCTCGAACCCCGAGGTCACGCGACTGGCCGAGCGGTTCGCCGCCGATCATCGCGCCGAACTCCTGCGACTGCGCGAGCTGCTGGACCGGTCGGGCGCGCCCACGACCAACGTGCACGAGGGGCACGACATGCCGGGCATGGTCACCGCCGAGGACCTTCGCGTCATCGACCGGACGACGGGCGCGGCGTTCGACCGGCTCTTCGCCAAGAACATGCGCGAGCACCTGGAGCAGGGAGTCCTGCTGTCCCGCGGGGTGCGGGGATCGGGGGCCGATCAAGGCACCAGGGAACTCGCGGGGAGCATCGAGAAGACCCGGGCCGCCCAGCTCGACCGGCTCGACGGGTGAGGGGTCAGGGCGGTCGCCCGCCCTGACCGGCTGGAACTCGATGATCCGAACCTCCCCGGCCGGAACCCGTCCGCCTAGAGAGAAGCGCCTTCCCGGCCGGAAGACAACCCCCTAGAAGGGAGCGTCTCCCAAGGGGTCGGGTTGCCGGCGCTGGGCCATGGCCGCCGCGAGCTTCACCCGGGCACCCTGGAGCCACTCCTCGCAGAGCGCGGCCAGCTTCTCGCCGCGCTCCCAGAGCTCGATCGACTCTTCCAGGGTGAGCCCTCCCGCCTCAAGACGGCGGACCACCTCGGCCAGCTCCTCGCGCGCCTGCTCATATGACGGTGTCTTCTCGGACTTCTCATCGGCCACATCCCCACCCTAGGGTCATAGGCCGACAGGCGCTCCCGTTCGACGGCCTGCGAAACTGCGTGGATGAGTGTTCGTGGCGCGACCCTCCAGGACATCCCCGAGTTGGTCCGCCTCCGTGAGATCCTGGCCGATCGCATGGCCCAGGACGGCAGCTACCCGATCGAGAGCCAGTGGCAGGAGGCGTACGCCGAAAGCCTCAAGGACCGGCTGGACAGCCTCGACACGGCCGTTTACGTGGTGGACGCCTCCGGAGACGGGCTGGCCGCCTGCGGGATGGGCCTCATCTTCGAGCGGTTCCCCGGCCGGGATCTCCCCGACGGCCGCTACGGCTACATCCAGGGCATGACCACCGACCCTCGCCATCGGCGCCGGGGACACAGCCGGTCCATCATGGCCTCGCTCCTGCAGTGGTACCGCGACAGCGGGATCCGCAAGGTGGACCTGCACGCGACGTCCGACGGGGAGCCGCTGTACCGGGAGTTCGGCTTCGTCGACGACGACTACCCCTCCCTCACGTGGCGGGACCTCTCCTGACCGTCAATCCGCATGGCGGGATCGCCGCCGGTCGTCATCCACGTCGCGGAGAGCTCCTGACCGCCGTCCGCGCGGCGGAGCCCTCCTGACCGTCCTCCGCGCGGCGGGTTCGCCGGCGGCCCCGGCTCACGGGGTGGGATCGCTTCTCACCGTCACCCGGTCGTCGGCGAACCGCACCGTCAGCTCCTTGCCGGGGACGACCTCCCGCGCGAGCCGTACGACGTCGCCCGACGAGTGCTGCACGATCGCGTAGCCGCGCTCCAGGGTGGCGGCGGGTGACAGGGTGATCAGGCGGGCACGCAGGTGCTGCAGGGAGTCCTGGGCGCGGTCGAGGGAGCCGGTGAGGGAACGCCTCGCCCGGTCCCTGAGCTGCTCGGCCTGCTCGGCCCTGCGTTCGATCTCGCGCACCGGGTCGGCGAGGGAGGGCCGGGAGCGGACCGCGGCCAGCCAGGCCGTCTCACGCTCCAGCCACCCACCGGCCACCCTGCGCCCCCGGTCGCGGAGCTGGCGGATCAGCGCGAGCTGTTCCCCGACATCCGGCACGACCTTCTTCGCCGCGTCCGTGGGGGTGGACGCCCGCACGTCGGCGACGAGGTCGAGCAGCGGATTGTCCTGCTCGTGGCCGATCGCGCTGACCACCGGTGTACGGCACGCGGCCACAGCCCTGACCAGCGCCTCGTCGGAGAAGGGCAGCAGGTCCTCCATCGACCCGCCGCCCCGCGCGATCACGATGACGTCGATGTCGCCGTCCGCGTCGAACTTGCGCAGCGCCTCGATGACCTCACCGGCCGCGTACGGTCCCTGCACGGCCACCGGCTCGACCTGGAACCGCACCGCCGGCCAGCGGCGCCGCGCGTTCTCCAGCACGTCGCGCTCGGCGGCCGAGTCACGGCCGCAGATCAGCCCGATCGTGCCGGGAAGGAACGGTGGTCGCCGCTTTCTGTCGACCCCGAAGAGTCCCTCGGAGGCGAGCACCTGGCGCAGCCGCTCCAGCCGCGCCAGCAACTCCCCGACGCCGACCGGGCGCATCTCCAGAGCGGTGAACGCGAAGGAGCCCTTGTTGACCCAGAAATCCGGCTTCAGATGCATGACGACCCGGGCGCCGTCCACCGGCCGGGGAACGGTCGCCTCGTACACGCCACGAGGGCAGGTGACCCGGGCGGACACATTGGCCACCGGGTCACGCAACGTCAGGAACACCGTGCCGCCTCGGGCGGTCAGCTCGGTGATCTGGCCCTCGGCCCAGATGGTGCCGAGCTTGCCGATCCAGCCGCCGACCATCTGCAACACCGTGCGGACCGGGAGGGGCTGCTCAGGGGTGGTCTTCGAACTCATGGCCGGGAGCCTACGCGCCGGATGCGGCTATTCTGCGGCTTCCAGCTTGGCGAGGCGGTTCTCGTACATCCGCACGACGGCGTCGCGGGCGGAGGTGGCCCGCTCGTAGGCGAGGAGCTCCTGGATCTGGACGGCGGTCTTGCCGCGCATCCGGGCGCGCAGGGAGGCGACCGTCAGCTCCGCGTAGCCGGGCATCGGCTCGGCCGGGACGGTGACCGCCTCGGTGAGCGGCTGATCCACGGCCGGCTTCGCGGCCTCGGTCTCCGTGACCTCGGCCGCCTTGTCGTCCGCGGCCTTCGTCTTCGTGGCCTTGGCCCTTGAGGCCCTCGGCTTCGCCTTCCCCGCCGCGGGTGCGGCGACCTCGGTCCCGGCCTCCGGCGCGGTTGCCTCGGCGCCGCCCGCCTCCGGGGTGGTGGACGCGGGAACCGCGGCTTCGGCGACCTCGGCCTCGGCGGGCTTGGGCGTCTCGGTTTCGACGGCCTTGGGCGCGGAGACCTCCGGCTCAGCCGGCTTGGTCGCGGCGGAATCAGGCGCGGAGACCTCGGCTTCGGCGACCTTGGCCTCGGCGGGAGCCTCGGCTTCGACCGGCTCGGGCTTGGCAGGCTTGGCGGGCTTGGCCTCGGAAACGGGAGCCGCGGCTTCGACCGTTTCGGCCTTGGGGGCGGGAGCCTCGGCGGTCTCGGTCACGGCGGGCTTGGCGGGCTTGGCCGGGGTGAAGATGACCGGCTCGGGCGCCTTCGCGCCGTTGCTCCCGGCACCGGGGGCCTGGGGGGCGGCCTTCTCCGGGCGGGGGGCGAAGATGACCGGCTCGCGGCGGGCCGGCTTCTCCCCGCCCCTCTCCTCAAGATCGACCGACGGGGCGGTGGCCTTGTCGCGGGACTTGTCGAGGTCCTCGTCCTGGCCGGCGAGACCCTTGATCCTGGTCCGCACGCGGTCGCCGAGCAGAAGGGCCTGGCCGACACCGCTCAGCGCCGTCTGCAGCATGTGGAGCGGCAGGTCCTTCGCCTTCTCAGCGAATCTGGTCATGTTGCGGATCATGTCGGGGACTGACATGTCGTCTCCCTGGGAGGTCTGTATGGGAAAGCTGATCTGGCAGGACTGTGCCGTATGAGCTCAAGGGACGGGGTGGGCAGCCTCGGTGGGCGTTCCACGTAGCATAAGAACATGACTTCAAAGACCCCCGCGACCCGACGCGTACTTGTGGCGAAGCCCCGTGGTTACTGCGCGGGGGTCGATCGTGCGGTCCAAGCTGTGGAGAAAGCCCTTGAACAGTACGGGGCTCCGATATATGTCCGTAAGCAGATCGTTCACAACACTCACGTGGTCAAGTCGCTGGAGGAGCGCGGAGCGGTCTTCGTTGAGGAGACCGAGGAGGCGCCCGAGGGAGCCATTGTGGTCTTCTCCGCCCACGGGGTGTCCCCGGCAGTCCACGAGGAGGCCGCCCGTCGACGTCTGAAGACGATCGACGCCACCTGCCCGCTGGTGACCAAGGTTCATAACGAGGCCAAGCGCTTCGCCTCTCAAGACTACGACATCCTGCTCATCGGTCACGAAGGCCACGAGGAGGTCGAAGGTACCGCAGGTGAGGCGCCCGATCACATTCAGCTCGTCGACGGCCTCAACTCGGTCGGCGCCATTCAGGTGAAGGACCCCCGGCGGCTGGTCTGGTTGTCGCAGACCACGTTGTCGGTGGACGAGACGATCGAGACGGTCGCCCGGCTCAGGGAGCGTTTCCCCGACCTGATCGACCCGCCGAGCGACGACATCTGCTACGCCACCCAGAACCGCCAGGTCGCGGTGAAGGAGATCGCGGCCCTGGCCCAGCTGGTCATCGTCGTCGGCTCCGAGAACTCCTCCAACTCCAAGCGGCTGGTCGAGGTCGCGCTCGACCACGGCGCCGACGCCTCCTACCTGGTCGACGACGCCTCGTTCATCAAGGACGAATGGCTCGACGGCGTCACCACGGTCGGCGTGACGAGCGGCGCCTCGGTTCCCGAGGACCTTGTCGCCGACGTCCTGGGCCACCTGGCCCTGCACGGTTTCAACGATGTCGAAGAGGTCGAGTCCATCGAGGAGAGCGTCCGTTTCGCGCTCCCGCACGAGCTCCGCAAGGACCTGCGCGCCGTCAACGTCTGATCCGCTCTCCGTACGGCGGCCACCCGTCGCCGCCGTACGGCGGGCGCCGCCCGTACCCGGTCTCTACTGGCCTTCGCGCGGCGTGCCGTACACCTTGGGCTCGAAGTAGCCCTCCGGCTCGGGGGCGAACCCGGTTCCGTCGCCGCTCCTCGGGCGGGGAACCTTGGGGCCGGCGACCCGGAGCTCGTCGCGCAGCTCGCGGACGCACCGGGTGAGGCCCCGGCGCCAGGCGATGACCAGGACCAGGAGCGAGCCTCCGAACAGCCACGGGGCACCGCCGGACAGCGCGCTGAACACGCCCAGCCCGAAGGACTGGATCGGTGAAGGCGTGGTCAGGGCCCGGACCATCTCGGTGATCAGGGTGGCCACGAAGAAGGTCAGGGGTGGGGAGACCACCAGCGAGAGCAGATCCCGCCGGTTCACCAGCGACACCGCGACCACGCAGCCCACCACGAACGCGGGTCCGACCACCGGCCACCCGGACAGCACCTGCACGACGCTGCCGACCAGCGTGAACACCAATACGAAGGCCACCGCGCCCCGGGCCGTCAGCCGGACGCCGGAACTCCGGCCCCGCTCACTCATGAGATCACCCCGTCAGGTGGCCGCCCGTAGCCTCGCTCGTCCATCAGTCGCCCCCTCGGCCCCCTCATCGTCAACCCTCTCCGCCTCCAGTGTCCGGCCGTCAGCGTTTTCAGGGAACAGCTCTAGGGCAGGTCGTTGGCCAACTTACCGTTCAGCCGGGAGATGAGAGGCGAGCTTGACTCCTCTTCTCCCAGCAGTTCAGGAGAGGTCAGCGGACGCGGCAGATCCTCGATCGTCTGCGGTTTGTCCAGATCCGCCTCGACGAGTCCCAGGTCGTTCAGCTTTCGCGCGCTCACCAGCACCCGGGTCTCCAGGGAACCGACGGTCCTGTTGTAGGACTCCACCGTCCGGCTCAGCGACCGGCCCAGCGACTCCATGTTCCGTCCCATGGTGCTCAGCCGTTCGTAGAGTTCCTTGCCGACCTGGAAGACGGCCAGCGCGTTCTCGCTGAGCGCGGCCTGCTGCCAGGCGTACTGCGCGGTGCGGAGCATGGTGATCAGCGTGGTGGGCGTGGCGATGTGGATCCGCCGCCGCATGGCGTACTCCAGCAGGGCGGGGTCGCGCTCCAGCGCCGGGGCGAGGAAGGCCTCGCCGGGGATGAACAGCACGACGAACTCCGGCGCCGAGCTGAACGCCTGCCAGTAGGACTTGGCGGCGAGCCGGTCCACGTGCTCGCGCACGTGCCGGGCGTGGGAGTCGAGCCGGGCCGACTGGTGGTCGGGGTCGGTGGACTCCGCGGCCTCCAGGTAGGCGGCCAGGGAGACCTTGGAGTCGATCACGATGGACTTGCCGCCGGCCAGCCGTACGATCATGTCGGGCCGGAGCACGCCGTCGGCGGTGGTGACGCTCGCCTGCTCGTCGAAGTCGCAGAACCGCTGCATCCCGGCGATCTCGGCCACCCTGCGAAGCTGGAGCTCTCCCCATCGGCCCCGGGCCTCCGGCCGTTGCAGGGCCCGCACCAGCGAGGTCGTCTGGATGCGGAGCTGGTCGTTGCTCTCACGGACGACGTCGATGTGCTTGGCCAGTTCCGCGTGGGCGGCCCGCTGTCCGGTCTGCGTGTCGCGCAGCTGTGTCTCGACGCGGGACAGGGTGTCCTTCAGCGGCGCGATCAGGTGCTCGACGGCCTGCTTGCGCTGCTCGAGCTCGCCGGCGGCCTCGGCGTGGTTGGCGGCCAGGCGGGTCTCGGCCAACTCCAGGAAGCGCAGGTTGTTGACGTCGAGCGCCCGGCTCGACAGGGCCTGGAACCGGTCGGCGAGCTGTCCCTCGACATAGGCGACCTTCTCCTCGGCGATCTTCGCGCGGGCCTCGGCGTCCGCCAGGCGGACGGTGATGTCCGTGGCTCCGGAGGAGGCACGCGCCCGGCCCAGCAGGAAACCGATCGCGAGTCCTGCGGCGAGTCCCACGGCGAGCTGGAAAACGAGTGCCATGACGTCCACCCCGGAATGATGGCAGGCCCGATGGCTCCTGGCTCGCCGACACGCTTTCGGGGCCAGCCCGCGCATTCCGCTTGTGCGAACACATTTCGTCACTCAGAGTATTCATGCGAACACGGAGGTGGCTTGGTGGGCGAACACGGCTCACGCGGGAAAGCGGTGTCGGCGCTGGTCATCACGATCGTCGCCGCCGTGGTCGCGCTCGCCGCGGCGAGCGCGTTCATCGGGGGAGAGGGCGGCCCCGGCCCCATCGCGGCGGAGACGGCGGGCGCGGCGTCGACCGTGATGGCCTGGCGGAAGGGGGCCTGCGTGAGCCGGGAGGGGGCAAGATTCGACCTGGTCTCCTGCGCGGAGGCCGACGGGCGGGTGATCTCGGTGGTGGGCGTCTCGGCGTCGGACTGCCCCGCCGACACCGACGAGCTCGTCAGGATCGGGACGGCTCCCCCCGCCGGGATCGGGACCGCTGTGACGCCCACCGGGAACGAGACCGTTGCGACGCCCCCGCACGCCTCGCCCCCCTCCGCCGAGGCGGCCCCCCGCGCGCCGGTCTCGTCGGCTCCCGCCGCGAGGGGCACGGCCACCGGCGTGCCACCGGCCGGCAAGGGGAGGAGCCGTACGGCGTGCGTCCGGAATCTGGGCCCTCCGCACTCCGGTGCCCCCGGCGCGGGCGGCGGGGTGTTGCGGGCGGGCGACTGCGTGGCGCTGCGCGGCGGGGAGCGGCCGTGCGCCGGGGGCGGCTGGTACGGGAAGGCGGTGGCCGTGGTGGGCCGGACCGCGGACTGCCCGGAGCGCACCCTCGACGCGCTCGCCGTCGGCGCCCGGACCGTCGCCTGTCTGGGCGGGGGCGGCCGGGTTCTCGCCGCGGGAGACTGCGTGGCGAAGCCGGACGGCCGCCTGGTGAGCCGCGAGAGGCTCGGCGGGATCTCCTGCGGATCGGCCTCGGCCTGGGCGAAGGTGACCGCCAGAGCCCGGTCCGGGGACGGCTGTCCCGACGGCTCCGACCGCTACCTGCGGGCGCGTGAGCCCAATGTCTACCGGCCTGTGATCTGCCTGCGGCAGGTAGCACGGGGTGATTCCACGTAAACTCATCTCACGTGAGCCTGAGCATCGGCATCGTCGGATTGCCCAACGTCGGTAAGTCAACGCTTTTCAACGCGCTGACGAAGACCGCCAACGCCCTGGCGGCGAACTACCCGTTCGCCACCATCGAGCCCAACGTGGGCATCGTCGGTGTTCCCGACCCGCGTCTGGAGAAACTGGCCGAGATCTTCGGCTCCGCGAAGATCCTGCCGGCGAAGGTCGAGTTCGTCGACATCGCCGGGCTGGTCCGTGGCGCCTCGGAAGGACAGGGGCGGGGCAACCAGTTCCTCGCCAACATCCGCGAGACCGACGCCATCTGCCAGGTCATCCGGGTCTTCACCGATCCCGACGTGACCCACGTGGACGGCGACGTCGCCCCCGAGCGCGACATCGAGACGATCAACACCGAGCTGATCCTCGCCGACCTGCAGACGCTGGAGAAGGCGATTCCCCGACTCCAGAAGGAGTCCAGGACCAACAAGGACCGCAAGGCGACGCTCGACGCGGCGGAGGCGGCGGTCAAGCTCCTCGACGGCGGTACGACGCTGTACGCGGGGGCCAAGGGCGCCGGGATCGACCCGAAGGACCTGCGCGAGCTGCACCTGCTGACCGCCAAGCCGTTCCTCTACGTGTTCAACCTCGACGCCGACGAGCTGGTGGAGGAGGAGTTGCGGGCTCAGCTTTCCGCGCTCGTCGCGCCCGCCGACGCCGTCTTCCTGGACGCCAAGATCGAGTCCGAGCTCGTCGAGCTTCCCGACGACGAGGCGCTCGAACTCCTGCAGTCCGTCGGCCAGGAGGAGTCGGGGCTGGCCCAGCTGGCCCGGATCGGGTTCGAGACCCTCGGGCTGCAGACCTACCTGACCGCCGGTCCCAAGGAGACGAGGGCCTGGACGATCCGCAAGGGCGCCACGGCCCCCGAGGCGGCAGGGGTGATCCACACCGACTTCCAGCGCGGTTTCATCAAGGCTGAGATCGTCTCCTTCGACGAGCTGGTGGAGGTCGGGTCCATCGCCGCGGCCCGTCAGGTGGGCAAGGCCCGCATCGAGGGCAAGGAATACGTGATGCGCGACGGCGACGTCGTGGAGTTCCGCTTCAACGTGTAGAAGACCCCGCGGAAAGGGCCCTGACCGGCGTCGGGGCCCTTCACCTTGCCACCTCGGTCCGCACGGGGGCCACCTGATCCTGAAACGCCGCGCCTGGATGTGCCGCGTCTGAATGTTCCGCGGAGGCGTGCGTGCGCGCGTTGTCGCGCCCGATCGATTCGGTCCGGAACCGCGCGAGTATGCGGGCCATGACCGGCTGGCCGAGGAGGATGCCGAGGAGGACCAGTGCCAGGCCGCCGATCTGCTGCGCGGTGAGTGCCTCTCCGGCGATCATCGTGCCGAGCAGGACGCCGGTGACCGGGTTCAGCAACCCGATGAGTCCTACCGTTCCGGCGCTCAGATGACCCAGTCCCGCGAACCACGCGGCGAAGGCGAGAGCTGTAGCGATGACGACGACGTAGCCGAAACCGAAGATCGCGGGTCCGTTCAGGACGGGTGGCCGACCCTCCACCGCGACGGCGAAGGGGAGGAGAACGACGCCTCCGGCGATGAGCTGCCATGAGGTCGACGACAGGACATCGATTTCGGTGCTCCATCGTTTGGCGAGGACAAAACCGAGTGATGACATCACCATGGCCGCGATGGAGGCGAGCACGCCGAGTCCGTCGACGGTCGTCGCTCCGCTGAACAGCATGAGATACACGCCCGCGATCCCGACGCCGGCTCCGGCAAGGTGCGGAATCCGCGGACGCTCGGAGAGCAGGACCCAGGCGAGCAGCAGCATCATGACGGGCGAGGTCGCCATGATCGTCGAGGCGACGCTCGTCGGAAGCAGCTGGGCCGCCAGGTACACCAAGGCGAAGAACGCCCCCATATTGAGGGTTCCGAGGACCAGTGATTTCCACCACCACGACCCGTGGGGACGCTCCCTGCGTACGGCGAGGAGCAGGAGACCCGCGGGCAGCGCTCTGATCGCCGCACCGTACAGCGGGTAGTCGGCGGGGAGGAACCGGTGGGTGACGAAGTAGTTCGTCCCCCAGGCGATGGGCGCGATCGCGGTGACCAGGCCCCAGCGAAGATTAACTTCCATGGAAGTTAATATAGCTTCCATGGAAGCTATGCTGTTGTCATGAGCGAATCCCTCGATCACGTCGCCCGCATCCAGAGGGAATGGGCTCGCGAACGCCCAGACGTGGATGTGAGCCCGCAGGGGGTGATCGGGCGGCTCCATCGCCTCGCCGGCCACCTGACCGAACAGCTCACCGTCGTGTACCGGCGACACGGCCTGGGGGAGGGGGAGTTCGACGTCCTGGCCGCCCTCCGGCGAGCGGGGGAGCCGTTCGAGCGTGCTCCCGGAGAGCTCGCGGCGTTCACCATGGTGACGACGGGCGCGATGACCAAGCGCATTGACCGGCTCGAACGCGATGGACTGGTTACACGTCGCCTCAACACGACCGACGGGCGCGGACGCGTGGTGGCGCTCACCGCTGCCGGCCGGAAACTGATCGACCAGGCGTTCACCGAGCACATGCGTAACGAGCGCCGCCTCCTCGATGAGCTGACACCGGAAGAGGTCAGGCAGTTCGAGTCGCTCCTCATCGTCTGGTTGGGGCGTTTCGAGGCGCCGCTCCAGCCAGAGGCTTGAGCCGCACGACCGGCCTGCAAGCGGATCTGTTCTCCGGCTGAACCCACCGCTGACCGGCGCACCCGCGCCGCCGACGTTCTCGGTGGGGACGCAACCGGGTGGGCGACGGCGCTCATGGGCGTCTGCCGTCGCGTATCGAAGTCGCGTATCAAAAACGCGCTCACCCGGTACTCGGCCGGTGGTCCGGATGTCTCGTCGGGCTCCCCTGCGGCGTCGAGATCGCCGACCGAGAGAACGCCGTCGTCACCCTGGCGCACCAGTCGGGGAGTCGCCGTCGGCTCCTGTCCGTGCCCGTTTTCTACGACTCGGACACGAAGAGGTCCGTGGTCTCCGGGCACCCTGCCCGCGCCGGGGCACTTTTTCATGGACGGGTTTCCGCAGGTGGCGTCGAGGCGCGCGGATGCCGGGGCGAGCCGCGCGCGGTCCCCGATCACGACCTCGCCCGGCGCACCGCGTGCGCGGTGTTCTCCCTGCTCGGGGCAGGGGTATACATGATCACGCCGTTCCGGCGCATGATCCACGCCGTTCAAGAGGAGAGCCGGTCGGCGGATTGATCGACATCCCAGATCAGGCGGACACGCCCGGATGCTGCCAAGCTTGGTAACGATCACTTTGAGTAGTCACATGGATCCCACAGTGACGTAGGGTGCCCCGCGGCAGGTGGGGCGCCCCCGCTCAAAGGAGAGAACCGCACATGAACCGCACCATGATCGTCGCCGGGCTGATCGCCTTCGGCGCCGTCCTGGCCGCTGCCTCGGCCCACGCGGCAGTGCGCCCATCCGACCCGTTCCCCGGAGGCTTCGGCTTCGGTGGCGGCGGCTTCGGCGGCAACAGCTTCATCAACGACAGCAACCTCAGCGCAGGCAGCGGGTTCGGCCACGGCGTCGCCTCGAACGAGGGCCTTCTCGGCGTCAACCTTCTCAACAACGTGGGCCTCGGTCTCCTCAGCAGCGCGAACGGCTTCTAAGGGCGGTTGAAGGCGGGCAGGGCGGCGATGGGCGACGCGGTGAACGCCCGCGTCGCCCCGATCCACGTCTCGCCCGAAGGACACGGCGACGCCCCACCTCCACGAACGGGTAGGGGCGTCGGCCGTACCGCCGCTTCCGGGCGAGGGTGAGATCCGAGCGTCCCGGCCGCCCCCTCGACGAAAGGACCGTGCCTTATTGCTGGATACAGCCTTGACATTCCCATTTGAGGGGGATCGCCCGGTCATCGGCCGCGTGCCCTCAGGCCACCCCCGGGCGCCGGGAGCTGGAGTCGCCCCACCGGCCTCATTCCGCCAAGTTGTGACGCTATGTGATGGCCTTCGCGTTAAATGTGCAGGTCGCGACATTGCGGGTGCTGTTTGGATAGCAATGGGTGGCGTTTCGGTAACCGGTCCCGGCGCTGGCCAGGGGTAACGCCCGATTGGGCCACGTGTCGGTGTGATAGCAGGTCCGGATGGATTCCAGACTCAGTTTGCTCAGTCACGACGATCCCTGCAGCATAGGCGTGGCTTTCCTGGAAGAATCAGCGGGGCGGCTAGAGTAAGTGCTTCACCATGGCTAACGGGATCGGCGGTAATACGACACCGCGTCGGCCGGGGGATTGGCGCGAGCGGAGGCGTGATGGCTCGAAGGTCGACGGTCCAGCGTGATCCTCGGATCGCTGGCGACCCTGAGCTTTCGGCATACCCGGGTGCGCCCCACGACCCCGATTTCGACGGCGCTCCGGCGCGTGGGAGAGGTGCGTCGCCCCGGGGCCGATGGTCGGGCGGAGGCGGACGCTGGCTGGTGTGGACCGGCCGCGCAGTGCTTTGGGCCCTAATAGTGGTTATTGTCGTAAATGGGGTCCGTGCACCTTTTGAGCGATTTACTCAGCAGGGCACGCCCACCGGATCGGTGGCCGCTTCCACGAGCGGATTCCCCGTCACCCAGGGCACCTCTTTCGCGAGCCAGTTCGCCGCCGTCTATCTGAATTTCGAGGCCGTCCGCTCGCAGGAGAGGGAGGCGAGACTCGCCCCATTCCTGCCCGAGGGCGCGGAGCCCCAGTTCGGCTGGGACGGATTCGGCCATATGGCCGCGGGAGCTCTGCAACCGTACGGTATCGAGGTCACCGACGGGCAGAACGCCGTCGTCACCCTGACCTACCAGTCGGGAAGCCGCCGCCAGCTTTTGTCCGTGCCCGTCTTCTACGACACGGACACGAAGAAGTTCGTGGTCTCCGGGCGTCCGGGCATCCTGCCCGCGCCGAAGCCGGCGGACCTGCCTCCCCAGGGCGGGCCCGACCGTGACGAGGCCGCGGAGCTTGAGCTTCGCACCCCCCTCGCCGACTTCTTCAAGGCCTACGCGGCGAGCGACACCGCCTCCCTGCAGCGTTATGCCGACGCCGGGGTCACCCTGGAGGGGTTCGGGGGGGCCTTCACCTTCGTGGAACTCAAGGATCTCGTCGTGCCGCTTCCCGGTGGCGCCACCCGGGAGGTGACCGCCACGGTCGTGTGGGGCGTTCCCGCGGGCGCGGCCCCGTCCGCCGATCCGACCTCGGACCCCGGAGACATGGGGGGGAAGCTGGAGCAGGCCTACCTGCTCACTGTGGTCAAGCAGGGCGACAAGTGGTTCGTCAAGGGCATCCGCGGCGCCGAACGGTCCGTGGGGTGACCATGATCGAACGATGCCGGTCCACAGTGAACACACCCCCCCTGATCGATGAGCCGCCAGTGGGGAAGCCGTGCGCGCGTGTGTCACGTTCCCATCACCGTCCGGCGGGCACGATCATGAGTACGGAGGACGACAAGTGATTCTGAAAACCATGCTGCTGGGCGTGCTCGAACTCGCTCAGCCAACCGCTCCTCCGGCAGGCGTGAACACCGAGGGCCTCGCCGACTTCCTCCGCAGCTTCTTCGCCCCGCTCTTCCTGGTCATCGTCTCGGTGGTGGCCCTCTTCTTCCTCTTCACCCGTGAGATCACCAGGTTCGTGCAGTTCATCATTCTGGCGATCGCCATCGGAGTGATCTTCTACGTGCCCAACATCATTGAGGTGACGGCCAAGGCGATCGCGAGCGCGCTGGGCATCCGAGGGGATTGAGACCGCCTCCAAGCGGTCAAACAAGGAGAGGCGGAAAAGGAGGAGCGCGTGGACCTGCCCACGTATACCAATATCTGGCGGATCGAGAAGCGGCTCTACAAGCTGTACGACCTACGGCTGCCGATGCCGCTTCCGATTGTCTGGATCGGTGGGTTCGTGGGTGTGCTGGCGCCGTGGTCGCTGCTGCTCTACCTGGTCGGCCTGCCCTTCGCCGCGCCCTGGCACGTGGTGTATCTGGTGCCGCCGGGCATCGTCACCTGGCTCTCCACCAGGCCGGTCATCGAGAGCAAGCGGCTCACCGAACTGCTCCAGTCGCAGATGCGTTACGTGGGCGAACCGCGCACCTGGTGCCGGATGGCCCCCGCCCACGAGCCCTCCGAGATCACGTTGACCGGCCGGGTGTGGCAGGCCGCGCCGCAGCAGGCGGCCTCGGTTCGGGCCAAGGTCTCTCGCAAGGCCCGTCACGCCCAGTCCAAGTGGGCCGCCGTCGCCTCCGCCCGCCAGGTTCGTCCCGCCGTGGCAGCCGCCGCGGCGGCTGCCACGGCCGCTCCGGTCACCGGCGAACGCATCGCCTGGGGTACGGTGGCCCGTCCCCGGAAGGGCACCGCCCCGGCTCTCGGCCAGGCCGTCGCCCCCGAGAGGTCCCCGCTGGTCGTGCCGGTCGGCTCCGCCCTCTCCGCGTCCCCCCTCACCCCCGCGTCCCCTCCACCTGTGACGGTGGTTCCGCCTTCCGCGTCCGTTCCCGGGGCGCCCGCAGGGAGGGGTTCCCTCACCCCGGCCGTACGGACTCCCGTCGCGCGGTTGAAGGCTCCGGCCGATCCGGCTCCCGCCGAACCCCCTTCCACGGGTGGGCAGACTCCCGCCGAACCCGCTTCCACGGGTGGGCAGGCTCCCGCCGCACCGGCCGAACCCCTCTCTCCGGGTGGGGCGGATCCGGCCGCCTCGACGGCCTCGGACGCGCCGGTCGCTCCGATCGGCACCGAGGCGTTGAAGCGGCTGCGCCGGCTCGCGGCCTCCGCCGAAGCCGAGCGTGGCGTTCCGTCCGTGCCCGACCGGCCCTCGCCGCACGCCACGTCTGCCGCGCCCGCTGCACCGGCCGCGTCCGCCGGGCCTTCCGCGCCCGCCGCACCCGCCGCGTCTTCCGCGTTCGCCGAGCCCGCTGCACCCGCTGCACCCGCCGGGCCTTCCGCGCCCGCCGGGCCTTCCGTTCCGGCCGTGCCGGCGGCTCAGCAGGCTCAGGTCCCCGACCCGCGTCCGAGCAGGACCTCGAGCCGCGACCCGGTGGAGACACCGGCCGCGGCCCTGACCCCGGACCCGGCCGAGACACCGGCTCAGACCCAGGTCCCCGCCCCGGCGGAGAGCCAGGATCAGGCCCAGGCCCAACTCCGGGCACCGGGCAAGGCCCAGACCCAACCCCAGTCCCCGACTCAGCCCCAGAGCCAGTCCCAGGCGCGACCCCGGGGCCGGGACGCGACTCCGGCGCGGGCTCCCCGGCGTCCCGATCCCGCCGAGCGGCCCGCGATCGTGCCCGACCCCGTCGAGCGGCCCTCCACCCCGGCCGCCCCCTCCATCGTGCCGAGGTTCGTCGGGCCCATTCCGATCGGACTGCGCGCCTCCGAGCAGGGGAGTGCTCCCGCGGAGACGGACGAGAGCGCGTGGGCTCAGCATCGCAAGGGGCAGCCGGTGGGCAAGCCCGCCGAGCCGCCGAAGACGTGGCCGTCCGAACGGTCCGCGGGGATGCCGGCGAACATGTCGATCCGCGCGGTCCCCTCGGCGTCCGCGGCCAAGGCCGATCCCGTGACGCCCTCGGTGCCGGTGCCCAGGCCCGGCCACGAGGAGACCAGGGTCCGCCGGGTGGAGTCGGTCGTCGGCCGCGACTCCTCCGGCGGGTGGCGGAGGCTCGCCCAGGTCGTCATCGGACCCGGCGGCGGAGGCCGTACGGACGGGTCGGAGGTCGACGAGGCGCGCGCCAGGGCGGTGTTCAGCGGCAGCCGGCGGGTGGTCGTGCTGGGCTGCACCGGCGGTGCGGGGCAGACCACGACCGCGCTCATGCTCGCCCACACCTTCGCCCGGTACCGCGAGGACCGGGTGCTCGCGGTCGACGCCAACATCGGCGCCCACGCCCTGTCCGGCCGGATCCAGGTCGAGTCCCCCGAGACCCTGAGCTCCCTGCTGTCCGGACTGGACAACGTCCACGGCTATCTGGGCATGCGCGCCTACACCAGCCGTTGCGCCTCCGGTCTCGAAGTCCTCGCCGGAGACGCCGACGCCGGTGCCGAGCAGCGGCTCTCCGACCGCTCGCTCTTCTCCGACCGGCGGCTCGGCCAGACCATGGACATGCTGGACCGGCACTACAAGCTGATGGTCGTCGACCCGGCGGCGGCACTGGCCGCGCGGGTGCTCCCCTACGCCGACCAGCTCGTCCTGGTCGTTCCGGCCAGCGAGGACGGGCCGGACGCGGTGGCCATGACCTACGAATGGCTTGACGGACACGGCTGCGCGGACCTCCGGCAACGGGCGATCATGGTCGTCAACGGGGTGAGTCGTCGAAGCATGGGCGACGTGGAACAGGCGGAGGCGGTCGCGCGGGGCAGGTGCCGGGCGATCGTACGGGTGCCCTGGGAGGACGAGCTGGCCCCCGGCAGATCCAACAGGGTGGAGCCGTCCCATCTGCGGACACCGGGCCGCCGGGCGTATCTCGCCCTGGCCGGGGTCGTGGTGGCGGGTTTCGGAGCGGTGCAGGTGGCTCGACCCAGCGAGGAGGAATTGGCTCAGTGATCCCCCGGGCACGAGGAGATGTGGTGGACGGGCGTGACGAGATTCAGGTGAGTGAGCGAACCGGCAGGCGCGAAGGTCTGGCCGTACGGTCGACCGAGGAGGCCGGGTGAGCCGTGCGTCGCGGGCGAGCAATCGCCTCGCCGTCCGATACTTCGACGACCGGATCCTGCTTACCGAATCGTCGGTGTGGGCCTACTTCCGGCTGCCCACGGTGAGCTATGAGTTCGTCACGCCCGAGGAGCGGGAGGCGCTGGCCACCAACATCACGATCGCGCTGGCCACGATCAGGATGCCGGACGCGGAGGTTCACCTGCGTGTGGCGCACCGCACCTATCCTGCGGCCGAGTGGGCGATGGCGCTGAACGCCACCTCCGACGAGGGCGCCGGCTGGCGCGACTACCTGGAGGAGATGTACCGGCACGTCTGGGCCAAGGACTTCTGGAGCAAGGAGGTCTATCTCGGCGTACGGCTCGGCGCCCGCGGGCGGCAACTGGGCGAGGGGGTGCTCTCCCAGCTCCTGGGCTTCTACCAGCGCAGCGAGAAGGCCCTGGGCATCGAGGACGACCACGTCCCGACGGCCGAGATCGCCCGGTGGACCGAGCAGGCGGAGCGGCTCGGCAGGGCGTTGTCGTCCAGCGCCCTGTACGCCAGGCACGCCACCTCGGCCGAGATCGCCTGGCTGTTCCAGCACGCCGCGACCGGTTCCCTGGGTGACCCGCCGGCCTCGGCCAGTCCCAAGCGGCGGTGGGGCAGGGGCGAGATCGAGTCCCTGGTCGAGGGGCAGATCCACAACGGCAGGTCGCTGCTGCGGATCGAGCAGACATACGGCGACTCCTACGTCGCGCACCTGTCCTTCGCCCGGTTCCCCGACCTCATGCCGTTCCCCGACGGCGAGCCGTGGATGCACTTCGCCGACCAGATGCCCTTCCCCGTGGAGGTCAGCTCAAGGATGCGGCTGATCCCGCCGGTGAAGGCCAGCAAGGACGTGGCGCGCAAGCTCGCCCACGCCCGTGACATGGACATCCACATCCGGGAGGCGGGAGCGGAGGCGCCGCTGGCGCTGGCCGAGCAGATCGACGCGGCCAGGATGCTGGAACACGGCATCACCAAGGAGCGCCTGCCCTTCGTGTACGGCTGGCACCGGCTGATCGTGTCCGCCCCGACCGAGGAGATCTGCGTGCAGCGGGTCGAGGCGGTCGTGGAGCACTACCGCGACATGGGCATCGATATCGTCAGCTCCACGGGCGACCAGTTCTCGCTGTTCTGCGAGACCCTGCCGGGCGAGAAGGTCCGCGTCAACGCCTACGCCCAGCGGCAGCCGCTGCGCACCATCGCGGGCGGCATGGCGACCGCCACCGTGGACCTGGGCGACCGGGTCGACGAGAGCAACGCCGGCTGGATGGGACCGTACATCGGGGAGAGCCTGGGCCGTGCCCGGAGCATCGTGCACTTCGACCCGCTGGTGGCGGCCACGCGTAACCGGCCGACGGCCATCGCGATCACCGGTGAGCCGGGCGGAGGCAAGACCACGCTGGCGCTGCTGATGATCTATCAGATGGCGCTGCGCGGTGTGACGATCGCGGTCATCGACCCCAAGGGCGACGCCGACTCCCTGGTGCAGTTGCTGCAGAGCCGGGGCAGGAAGGCGCGGATCATTCCTCTCGGTTCGGCCGCGCCGGGCCTGCTCGACCCGTTCTCGTTCGGCGACGACCTCGCGGCCAAGAAGACGATGGCCACCGAGACCCTGCGCCTGCTGCTGCCGCGCATGTCGGAGGAGCGCGAGTCGGCCATGATCCAGGCGGTCGCGGCGGTCTCGAACGCCGAGGATCCCTCCCTGGGCAAGGTCGTCGACTTCCTGGAGCACACCGAGGACGCCGCCTCGAAGAACCTGGGCGCCGTGCTCCGCTCGATGTCGGAGATGCACCTCGCCCGGCTCTGCTTCGACCCCTCCGGCGGCGACCAGATCGACACCGAGGGCTGGACCACGGTCTTCACCCTCGGGGGCCTGACCCTCCCCGACGCCTCCACCGGACGTGACGACTACTCCTACGAGCAGCGGCTGTCGGTGGCGCTGCTCTATCTGGTCGCGCAGTTCGCGCGGGGCCTGATGAACGGCCTGGACCGGCGGACCCCCAAGGCGATCTTCCTGGACGAGGCGTGGGCGATCACCTCCACCCCCGAGGGCGCCAAGCTGGTGCCCGAGGTGAGCCGGATGGGCCGTTCCCGCAACACCGCGCTGGTCCTGGTCTCGCAGAACGCCGGCGACCTGCTGAGCGAGCAGGTGACGAACTGCCTTTCCTCGGTGTTCGCGTTCCGGTCCACCGAGCGGGTCGAGGTGGAGCACGTGATGGCGTTGCTCGGGGTCGAACCCTCCGAGGAGCACAAGGCGGTGCTGCGCTCGCTGGGCAACGGCGAGTGCGTCTTCCGGGATCTGGACGGCCGCGCGGGCCGGATCGGGGTGGACCTGATCTCCGATGACCTGCTGCGCTGGCTCGATACGAATCCGACCCACGACAAACCCGATGAGAACGTGCATGATCTGCTCGGGGGCGACAGAGTCAGTAGGCCGGGGGCTGCGGCGCTGGAGGTGCGGTCATGATGGGCTCCCGCAAAGGGCTGAAGAGTTCGGGCGCAGGGCCGAAAGGCTCCGGCAAGGAGAAGAAGGGCTCCCGCAGGAGGCGGCTGGGCAGGCGGATCGCCATCGGGCTGGTGGTCCTGTCCGCCTTTCTCGCGCTGCCGCTGGTGTTCCCGGCGGAGACGTCCACCGCCGTCGCCGCCGCGCCCTGCGACCTCTCGCCGGACCTGGCTCCCGAGATCGTCGGCGGAGGCGTGGACGGACTGCTCCAGCCGCCGCCTCCGGACGCGCCCGCAGCGGGTGCCCCGGCCGCCGCCCCGGCGGCGCCCGACCCCGCCGCGCAGGGCAACTACGCCAGGTACGGCATGAGCGGCCAGTTCTGGCACACCCACCTGCTCGGCTGTGACGACGTCGCCGCGGTGATGGGCAACGCCATGGCCAACACCGTCTTCTCCTGGGCCAAGGCCCTGGACCGGCTGACCATCACCACCTACCAGGCCGCGGCCACCGAGGGCCCGCTGGACTCGATCAAAAACGTCGTCGACGACATCGTGACCCGCCTGTCCGACGCGCTGTACTGGCCCTACCTGCGGCCGATCGTGATCCTCGGGGCCATCTGGCTGGCCTGGTACGGCCTGATCCGCAAGCGTGCGACCACGACCGCCGAGGGCGTCATCTGGATGGTCCTCGCGGTGACCGTGGCGGTCTGGTTCTTCAGCCGCCCCGGTGACTTCACCGGGCTCGGCAAGACCGTGACCGACGCGACCGGAGAGGTCGTCAACTCCGCCTTCTCCGGGCTGCCCGGTGCCGGCGGGGCGACGTGCATACCGGGCAAGGACGATGCCAACCCCCAGGCCAAGGCCGGCGGATACGGGCAGCAGGGCGTTCCCGGCGTCGACCAGAACGCCGACGCGCTCTGGTCCATCCTGGTCTGCAAGCCGTGGCTGATGGGCGAGTTCGGCACGGCCGACCCTAACGCCCCCGTGGTGAAGACGATGGCGCCCAGGCTGCTGGACATCCAGGCGCTCGACGCGACCGAGCAGCAGGCCACCGAGACCATCGGCACCAGTGCCCACCAGGCGCGGTACACAACGGAGGTCGCGGACAAGCTGCAGAACACCCCGATCTTCTTCCTCTTCCAGGGCAAGGACTGGACGAACCGGCTGGGGGTCGCGATCGGCGCGCTGATGGCAGCGCTGATCGCCGGGTTGCTGATCTTCCTGGTGGCGATCTCGCTGCTGGCGCTCAAGGTCGGATTCCTGCTGTTACTGATACTCGCGCCGGTCTTCCTGCTGATCGGCGTCCATCCGGGGTCCGGCCGCATCATCGCCATGCGCTGGGTGGAGATGGTGATCGGCACCCTGCTCAGGCAGGCGGTGCTCGCCCTCGTCCTGGGCGTGCTGATCTACGGATACGCGTTGATCATCTCCATGGCGATGCCATGGGGCATGCAGGTCATGTTCATGGCGCTGCTGACGATCGCGGTGTTCTTCTACCGGCGGCCGTTCCAGCACCTGTTCTCGTCCATGGACGGGCACACGCTCACCACCCGGATGCTGGGCGAGGCGGCCAGCGCTCCGACCCTGCAGAGGGCGGCGGGCGCGCTGCCACCGGTCGCGGCGGCCAGGGCGGGCCGCTGGGGCATGCGGAAGGCGGAGCCCGTGCTGCAGGCGGCGGCGATCGCCGGCGGCGCCTCCGTCGCCACGGCGGCCGCGACGGTCGCGCAGGGCAAGGTACGCGGCGAGGAGGGCGGCGGCTCGGCGACGGGCACCCCCTCGGGCGCCCGCGTCCCGGCCGGCGCGCAACCGGCGCCGCTGGACACCGACGCGCAGGCGGGCGGCCGGCGCAAGAACACGGGCCGTCCGGTGACCGCGGCGCGTCCGGGCGCGGCGCCGCCGCTCAACCTCTCCGGTGCGGGTAAGGCGGGCAGCACGACTCCGACCAGGTCCGGAGGTTCTCCCGCACGCGGCGGGGGCGGCTGGTTCAGCGGTCGCTCCGGCGGCTGGGCTCCCCAGGGCGGTTCGGGGTCGGGCGGCGGATCCTCCGCGGCTCCCTCCTCGGGCGGCAGGTCCTCCATCCCCTCCTCCGGCGGCGGGAGATCCTCGGCGCCCTCGGGCGGCGGGTCCTCCGCGCCTTCCCTGGGCGGCAGGTCCTCCGCGCCCTCCTCTGGAGGCGGCCGGTCGGGCGGGAGCATCTTCGGAGGCGGCGGTTCGCGTCGTTCGGAGTCCGGTTCGTCGCGAGGCGGCTCCGGCTCGGGATCGCAGAACGGCGGCTCCCGGAACCCCTCTCGGTCCGGCGGCAGCATCTTCGGAGGCGGCTCGGGTTCCTCGCGGTCCGGTGGCAGCGTGTTCGGCGGCGGTTCCGGCGGCTCCGGTGGTTCTTCGAGGTCCGGAGGCTCTTCGCGGTCCGGCGGTTCCTCGCGGTCCGGCAGCAGCGTGTTCGGCGGCGGCTCCGGTGGCTCTTCGAGAAACGACGGGGCGGGGCGCCAGGACAGGTCCGAGGCGCCTCCGCTCTGGGTGCCCAAACGGTCGGAGCGAGGCAGGGAGGCCGATGAGGCGGCCGCGCCGTTCTGGCTCCGCCCACGTAGCAAGGATTGACGATGAACGAAGGCGGCAACCGGCGAGGACTCGTCTTCGCGGTGCTGGTGGCGATGCTCGCCGCGGTCGGGATCTATCTGACCATGGGCTCGGGTTCCGGCGGCGAGCAGCAGGAGTCGGCCGAGCCGGTGGGCGTGAGCCGTACCGTGCCCGGATCGCCGGAGCCGGTGGGCGCCGAGTCGCCGCGTCCGTCGGCGACGGCCAGCGACGCGCCCTTCGACGTCTACTCCTACCTGCCGATGAACAAGCAGGAGCTGGCCGCCGCCGCCGACTTCGCCCAGCGGTTCACAGCCGAGTACGGCACGTTCAGCTACGACGAGGACCCGGCGGCCTACGGCAGCCGGCTGGAGGGATACACCACGGCCGAGTTCGCCGACGTGCTGCTGCGCACGGTCACCTCACCGGGCATCGTCGAGGCGAACAAGGCCGACCAGGTCGTCTCGGTCGGGGCGGCGCGGGTGAAGTCGATCCGGCAGGTGAACAGCGCCTCGGTGGTCTTCGTGGTCGTCGGCACCCAGAACGTCACGGCCAAGAGCGGGGTGAAGGAACGGGTCGAGGAGTACGCCGTCACACTCATCGAGGTCGGCACCGACTGGCGGGTCCACGACCTACAGCCGGCGGACTCCGGCCAGGAGGGAGACGACCAGCCCGTGGAGACCGGCGGAACGGAATGAACGGCGGAACCGTATGACGGACAACAAGAAGGTCCGCCTCGCGCTCATCTTCGCCGTGGCGCTGCTCTGCCTGGTCACACTGGTCATGGCGCCGATGTTGATGATGAGCGGCTTCCCGTCCCTCACCGGGCAGCAGGCGGCCGACTGCGAGGAGAACGCCCAGGCTTCGGGCGACGAGTCCGAGACGGCGGCGTCCGACATCCCCGAGGAGTATCTGAAGCTTTACCGTGAGCACGGCGAGAAGGTCGGCGTGCAGTGGAACGTGCTCGCCGGGGTCGGCAAGCGCGAGACCAACCACGGCCGCTCCACGCTGCCCGGCGTGCAGAGCGGCACCAACTACGCCGGGGCCGCCGGTCCGATGCAGTTTCTGATCAGCACGTGGGGCGGCAAGGCGAAGATTAAAATTCCGTCCCAGTTCAACGGTTACGCCTCCGACGGCGACGGAGACGGCTGGGCCGATGTGTACAACCCGGCGGACGCCATTCTAGGCGCGGCGAAGATGCTCAAGCGGAACGGCGCGCCGGAGGATGTGCGGCGCTCGCTGTTCGTCTACAACCGGGCCTGGTGGTACGTGGACCAGGTCATGGAGATCGCCGGGAAGTACGCCAAGGACGGCGAGGTCAGCGTTCCGCCGCAGGCGCAGGGGGTCTGTGACGGCACCCTCCTGGAGGCGGCGCCGAGCGGCACGGTCGCCGGGATCATGCAATACGCACTGGCCCAGCGTGGCAAACCCTATATCTGGGGTGGCACGGGGCCTGCGGGCTACGATTGCTCGGGGATCATCTACATGGCCTACCGGAGCGTCGGCCTGACCATTCCCCGCACCACATTCGGTCAGTGGCCGTTCGGGGTGGACGTTCCAGCGGGGCAGGAACAGGCCGGGGACCTGGTCTTTTTCAACTCCGGTCCGGGTACGGGCCCCAACAATCCCGGGCACGTGGGCATGGTGGTCTCACCCGGCAAGATGGTCGAGGCCAGGTGCACCCTGTGCGGGCCGATCAAGGTCACGTCCTACAGGGAACGGACCGGCATCATGGGGTTCACCCGGCCGCTGCAGAATCCTCAGGTCCTCGCCCAGCTCAAACTGAAGGAGCAAGGTTGACACCATCGGATCCCAAGATCGTTGTGGGGGCCGCGATCGTCGACGCCGCCGGGAGGCTGCTCGCCGCCCAGCGTGCGGAGCCGCCCGAGCTGGCCGGCGGGTGGGAGTTCCCCGGCGGGAAGGTCGACCCGGGAGAAGACGATCACACGGCGCTGGTCCGGGAGTGCCAGGAGGAGCTCGGGGTCCTGGTCAAGATCGGCGAGCAGATCGGCGGCGACTGGTCGCTGGCGGGCGGTCACGTTCTCAGGGTCTGGCTGGCGGAGATCGCGGAGGGGGAGCCGGAGGCCAGGGAGCACCTGGCTCTGCGTTGGCTCAGCGTTGACGAGTTCTATGACGTGCCGTGGTTGCCGGCAGACCTTCCGATCGTGCGGGCCTTTCAGGAGTACCTCAACGAGCATTGAGGGGAAACTCTGCGCCACACATCGATTACTGTAAGTGTCGATGTTGCATGTCCGTATCGGGGGATCGGAGAAGTGCAGTGACCGAATGGTGGCGAGGTGCCCGGTTCATATCAGCGGTGGGAACGGGGGTGCTCCTCCTGGGCGGCCCGTCGGCGGTATACGCCGACGGACCGCCGGGATCCGGCTCGTTTCCTCTCGACCTGACGACCGGCTCCAGCGCGGGGGCGCGATGGCAGCCCTCCGGCGACATGGTCCGGTTCCGGGTGCGCGTGGAGGGGCCGGGGACCGACGCGCGGCTGGCGGTCGTCACGACGCCCGCCGGCGCGCTCAGGGGCATCGAGTGCCCCGACGCGACAGGCAGCCGGGTGCCTCTCCCGGAAGGCCTGCAGGTGTGCAGGGTGGGTGACGTCGGCCAGGGCAAGTCCGTGGACGTACTGCTCGACATGCCGGAGAACACGCAAGACGTCACGCTGACCGCCGTGACCCGGATGCGGGCGCCCGGCGGCGAGATGGTGACCAGGAAAGCGGAGAGCACGGTCCGGAGCCAGGCCGCCGTCCCCGAGACGGAGGCAGGTGAGCAGGCCGGGGAAGAGGCCCGCTCCGACATGCTCAACCCCGGGCCCGGCGTGGTTCCCAGGCTCCCGGGGGTCTTCGACGCCCCGAACGGCTTGGGAGCCTTCGGGATGCGCGAGACGGCGCCCAAGATGCCTGAGCTCTCCGAGGCCGAGACGGCCGACATCCTCAAGGCGCCCGAGAGCTCCACCGAAGGACTCGTCACCGCGGACGGCACGAGCGCCGCGGACGGCACGGGTGCCGAGGGCGGTGCGGGTGTCGCGGACGATACGAGCGCCGCGGACGCGGAGAAGGCGGCCCTGGCCGCCATCGTGGAGGTCCTCGACAGGTCGTTCCCGCCGGCGAACGCTCCGGTGGAGGCCGGGGCGCCGGCGGCCGAGAGCCGGACGCCTTCGGCTCCGGCGGAGGCGGTCGCGCCGTTGGGCACGCCGGCGGACGAGACCGCGGGAGTCCCGGTGGGCCCGCGGGCGCAGACCGTGCCATCGGACCCGCGGGCGGAGGCCGCTCAGGGCGGCCCCCAGGCGGGCGAGAGCGCGCCGGTGCTTGGGCCCCCCGCACCTCAGGGAACGGCCCCGCGTCCCGAAGGGGGGCCGGGAGTCCTTCCGCGCCCCGAGGCGGCGCCGGGAGCCGGGCAACTCGCGCCGAAGCCTCCGGTCTCGGCGGACTTCGGAAGCATGGCGCCGGGCGCCGCGCCGGACCCGAAGGCGGGCCTGCCCGGCGGTGCGGGGCAGGGCGGCTCGGGAGGAGCCAAGGGGCACCCTCCCATGCTCCGCAAGCCGGGGATGACGGGTGGAGGGGTCAAGGGCCCGGCGGCCGGGCGGCAGATGCCCATGCCGCAGATGCCCCAGATGCCCATGCCCCAGATGCCGATGCCTCCGATGGCCGGGCCGCAGATGGCTCCACCACAGATGATCGTGCCGCAGATGGTCGGACCGCAGATGGCGCCCCCGGCGGGGCTGATGGGACCGATGGGACCGATGCCGCCGGCCGGGCAGGGAATGGCGCCCAACCCGATGAACGGCTCCGCCATGCAACTGCCGCCGGCGATGCCGTCACCGGCGTCGGTCATGTCGCAGCCGCTGGGAACCACGGCCGACGCGCAGCTCCAGGGAGCGCCGCTTCCCCGGGACGTGGACGGTCCGAACACGGACATCACGCCGGCCGCCCAGTCGAGTTCGCTGCTCACAGGGATGCGGGGCCTTCCGGCGGTGGGGATCGCGATGGCGGCACTGCTGGGGCTGCTCTGGCTGCAGATGAAGATAAGGCGTCGCCGCGCAGCGCGACCCGTTTTGTAAAAGGCGCTTTGCTGTTACTTTTGCCCAACTAGTATCTCCTTGGCATGTTTGTATGGGGATTTCTCGGAGGGCACCGGTGACGCGAGCACGGCGTACGGCAGCTGTCACCGCCGTTGTCATGTCCCTGGGACTGAGCGGAGCAGTACTGCTCGCAGTCGCTCCGCTCGTCGGTCCCCTTCGGGCGGACGCGGCCGTCAGGATGGTCGCGGCGGAGCCGTCGCCGATTCCCTCGTCGATCCCGGGATGCGACGCCGATCCGGCGGGTCCGTGTGATGAGGAGCCCACCCCGGTCGTCACCGTCACGACCACCCTCCCGGAGGAACCCCCCGCCACCTCCCCGGTGCCGCAGAAGACCGTGACCACCACGATCACGGTCCCGGGGACGACGCCTCCCGCGACCACGGCCCCGCCGGCGACGAACCTTCCGGTCGAGCCGCCGCCCACGGCGGCGCCCGTCGTCCCGCCTCCGGCCAACACGCCGCCGCCGAGCGAGGAGCCGGAGGTCGAGTTCCCTCCTTCTTCCGAGGAACCGACCATCCCCGCCGTCACGCCGCCGCCGAGCGACACCCCCACGGCGGCGGTGGAGACCGCACCGCCGACCTCCGAGCTCTATGAGATCCGCAACGCGGGCTCCGAGTTCGACGGCGCCGGGCTGAGTCGCCAACTCGGCATCCCGGCGCTGATCCTGGTCCTGATGGTGCTGTTCGCCGTACTGATCTTCGAGGGCAGGCTGCGCCGTTTGACCCACGCCGCCGCCATCCGCCGGGCCGGTCCCCGAGGGCTGTCCCGCGATCCCATGGGATATCCCGCGGGTCCCGGCTACGGATCAGCACCGGGCTACCCGCACGGGGCCTACCAGGGCGGTACGGCCTACGCTCCGATCATCAGCTTCGTTCCGATGCAGATGTACGCCCCCGTCTACCCCGAGGGCTACTCGCCGGAGCAGTACGACCAGTCGTACGCCCAGACCCCGGAGCAGTACCAGCAGCAGTACGGGCAGGTACCCGAGCAGTACCAGCAGTACGGCCAGCAGACGGCCCACATGCCGGCACCGGGTCACGAGCAGACGGCCCGCGGCCCGGAGGGCCACGACGCCCCGCCGTCCGCCTCGCCTGACCAGGGCGTTCCGCCGTACGGCGGCCCCGGCCTCCAGGGAGATCGTTTCCTGCGGGAGCCGCGTGAGATCCAGGGAGCACCGTTCCCCCACGAGCCCGGAGAGTTCCCCGGGGCACCGGAGCCGGTGTGGCCCGGTGACGAACGGCCCTCCGATCGCCTCCCTGATGATCTGCCCGGTTCGGAGCCTCAGGGCGGCCGGCCCTCGCAGAGATCCGGCGAGCCCTCCGCGTTCGACGCCGCGCCTCAGGGAGACCGTTCCCCGCAGGGGCCGACGGGTCAGGACGGCCCCGGCCAGGAGCCGTTCGCGGGTCCGAAGCCTCCCGCCGACCCCACCGGCACGGCGGTCTACCCGCTTCCCGGCCAGGACGTGGACAAGAAGAAGCGCGGTCTGTTCCGCCGTTCCAAGTAACCCTGTCCGACGATCGGCCGGGGTCTCCGATCAGATGAACGGTGCCGGCCCGTCCGCCGCCCCGGCCGGGGAAGGCGCTCCCCCTCGGTGAGGACGCGGGAGGGTTTCGGGCATGGCCGCGCGGATACGGCGTCGCGCCATCTCGAGTCCTGCCTGAGCGGGGGTGACACCGAGATCATCCGCGGTCTTCAGGAGGTCGGCGACGGTGCCCTCGATGGCGTTGACCCGGGCGAGGGCCTGGTCGACGCCGAGGCCGTGCAGTTCGGTGGTCATCGCGTTGATGACACCGCCCGCGCTCGCGATGTAGTCCGGGATCCAGACGATGCCCCGCTGGTGCAACAGCTCGGAGACCTCGGGGGTGTCGAGCTGGTTGTTCGCCGGTCCGGCCACGGCACGGCAGCGCAGATCCCGTACGGCCCGCGTGGTGAGCACGCCGCCGAGGGCGGCGGGGATCAGAATGTCGACGTCCGCGGAGACGATCTCTTCGGGGCTCCGCCAGGCCGCGCCGAGTTCCTCGGCGAGCTCCCTCTTGGCGGTGTCGATGTCGGTGACGGTCAGCTCGACTCCCTCGGCGGCCAGCAGGCGGGCGAGGTGTTCCCCCACGTGGCCCAGGCCGATCAGAGCCATGCGACGGCCTTCGAGGTCACCGTCGCCGTACAGGCGTCGGCCGACGGCACGCAGCGCGGCGAGCGTCCCCCGCGCGGTGTGCGGGGACGAGTCGCCGCTTCCGCCCAGGTCCTCCGGTTTGCAGAACACATGTGGGGTGACCTCCCCGATCACCGCCATGTCGGCAGGAGCGGTCCCCACGTCCGGGCCGACCGCGTACACCCCGCCCATCGAGTCGATCACGTCGGCGACGTCGTACAGGACGTCGCGGCGCCGGGCCGGATCCAGCCGCGTGCCTTGCGGCAGGGCCACGACGGTCTTTCCGCCGCCACCGGCCAGCCCGGCCGCCGCGAACTTGAGTGTCATCGCGGCTGACAGGCGAAGAGCGTCGGCAAGGCCGTCGCGCCAATCGGGGTATCTCCAGAGCCGGAGCCCGCCCGCGGCCGGGCCCAGTGCCGTGGAGTGAAGAGCGAGGATGACCGGCAGGCCGGAGCGCGGGCCCCGCCGGATGAGGATCTGTTCGTGGTCCAGCATGAGCATGCCTTTCTTGCGGATTCAGCCGAAGATAACCGAACCCGCCGGACGTTTGCCGTGCTCATAGGGCTTCTACCGAACGATTGGTTGAAAAAAGCAGTAATATGCCGGTCGTGGATGAACTTGATTCGGAGATTGTGCGGCTTCTCCAAACGGATGCGCGGCAGTCCAACCGTGAGCTCGCCCGCAAGCTCGGCGTGGCCCCCTCCACCTGCCTGGAACGCGTCCGCGCGCTCACCCGCCGGGGCGTCATCCGTGGCTACCACGCGGACATCGACCCCGCAGCACTCAACCGCCGGGTCCAGGCCCTGGTGTCGGTTCAGGTCCGCCCGCTCAGCCGCAGCGTCATCGACGCCTTCAAGGACTTCGCCGGAGGGCTTCCCGACGTCCTCAGCGTCTTTGTGCTCTCCGGCGGTGACGACTTCGTCCTCCACGTCGCCGTCCAAGACCTCGACAGCCTGCACGCCTTTCTCACCGACCGGCTCAGCAAGCGCCGGGAGGTCACCGGATTCCGCACATCGATGATCTTCCAGCAGGTCGGCAACACCGCCCCCGCCCGCCTCCCCGATCCCTCGTAGGTCCCGTTCCCCGCCGCGACGCGGGCCTTCGACGCCGGCGGAAAACGCGGCAGCGCCGGTCGCGAACCTCCGCGACCGGCGCTGCCGGAGATGTCAGCTGTTCGAGCCGGAACGCTTGAAGATCTTGTTGCCCAGCCAGACCAGTGGGTCGTACCTGCGGTCGACGACGCGCTCCTTCATGGGGATCAGCGCGTTGTCGGTGATCTTGATGTGCTCGGGGCAGACCTCGGTGCAGCACTTGGTGATGTTGCAGTAGCCGAGGCCGTGCTCCTCCTGCGCGGAGTCCTTGCGGTCGGCCACGTCGTAGGGGTGCATGTCCAGCTCGGCGATCCGCATGAGGAAACGCGGACCGGCGAAGTTGGTCTTGTTCTCCTCGTGGTCACGGATGACGTGGCAGACGTTGTTGCACATGAAGCACTCGATGCACTTGCGGAACTCCTGGGACCGCTCGACGTCGATCTGCTCCATGCGGAACTCGCCCGGCTTCACCTCCGCCGGAGGGGTGAAGGACGGGATCTCCCGCGCCTTCTTGTAGTTGAACGACACATCCGTGACCAGGTCCTTGATCACCGGGAACGTCCGCATGGGCGTCACCGTGACCGTCTCGTCCTCCGTGAAGGTGGACATCCGGGTCATGCAACCGAGCTTGGGCCTGCCGTTGATCTCCATGGAACAGGAGCCGCACTTGCCCGCCTTGCAGTTCCAGCGGACCGCGAGGTCGGGGGCCTGGGTGGCCTGGAGCCTGTGGATGATGTCGAGGACGACCTCACCCTCGTTCACCTCGACGGTGAAGTCTTCGAGCTTGCCTTCGCCGCCCTCGCCCCGCCACACGCGGAACTTCGCCTTGTAACTCATGGTTACTCCTTGGCCAGCGCGTCGAAGGCGGCCAGCTCTTTCTCGGTGATGTACTTCTTCAGCTCGTCGCGGTCGAACAGCTTGATCAGGTCATCGCGCATCGGGGGCTGAACCTTCTCCTCGACGGTCACCTCCGAGCCGTCCGGGGTGAGCGCGCAGAGCAGGATCTTGGTTCGCCACTCGGGCGACATGCCCGGGAAGTCGTCACGGGTGTGACCGCCGCGGCTCTCCTGACGGAGCAGAGCCGCCTTGGCCACGCACTCGGAGACGAGGAGCATGTTGCGCAGGTCGAGCGCGAGGTGCCAGCCGGGGTTGTAGATCCGGCTGCCGGCCGCGCCGACGCCCTGGGCCCGCTCCTTGAGCTTCTCCACCGACTCCAGCGCCTCGGAGACCTCTTCCTCCTTGCGGATGATGCCCACCAGCTCGTTCATCGTGCGCTGCAGCTCGTGGTGGACCTCATAGGGGTTCTCGCCGGCACGCTGCAGGGGGGCCAGCGCCTCCGCCTTCGCGTCGCTCACCGCCTCCTCGGAGACCTTCGGACGGCCTTCGAGCCCGTTCACGTACGAGGCGGCGCCGGCGCCCGCGCGGCGGCCGAACACCAGGAGGTCGGACAGCGAGTTGCCGCCGAGCCGGTTGGAGCCGTGCATGCCGCCGGAGACCTCGCCGGCCGCGAACAGGCCGGGGACGGCCGCCGCCGCGGTGTCGGCGTCGACCTCGACGCCACCCATGACGTAGTGGCAGGTCGGGCCGACCTGCATGGCCTCCTTGGTGATGTCGACGTCGGCCAGCTCCTTGAACTGGTGGTGCATCGACGGCAGTCGCCTGATGATCTCCGCGGAGGGGAGCCGGGTGGAGACGTCGAGGTAGACGCCGCCCTGGGGTGATCCGCGACCCGCCTTCACCTCGGAGTTGATGGCTCGCGCCACCTCGTCGCGAGGGAGCAGCTCCGGAGGACGGCGGTTGTTGGCCTGGTCGGTGTACCAGCGGTCGCCCTCCTCCTCGGTGGTGGCGTACTGGGCCTTGAACACCTCGGGGATGTAGTCGAACATGAAGCGCTTGCCCTCGGAGTTTCTCAGCACCCCGCCGTCGCCGCGGACGGACTCGGTGACGAGGATGCCGCGGACCGAGGGGGGCCAGACCATCCCGGTGGGATGGAACTGGATGAACTCCATGTTGATCAGGTTCGCCCCAGCCAGCAGCGCCAGCGCGTGACCGTCCCCGGTGTACTCCCACGAGTTGGACGTGACCACGTAGGACTTGCCGATGCCGCCGGTGGCCAGCACGATCGCGGGGGCGTCGAACAGGATGAGCTTGCCGTTCTCACGCCAGTAGCCGAAGGCGCCGGAGATCGCGCCGTTCGGGCCGTGCGCCGGGTTCATGTCCTTCAGCAGGCGGGTGACCGTACATTCCTGGAAGACCTTGATGTACGCCTCGGGGTCGCCGTGCAGCTTCTCGTCCTCCTGCTGGAGCGCGACCACGCGCTGCTGCAGGGTACGGATCAGCTCCAGGCCGGTACGGTCGCCGACGTGTGCCAGCCGCGGGTATTCGTGCCCGCCGAAGTTACGCTGGCTGATCTTGCCGTCCTTGGTGCGGTCGAACAGCGCGCCCCAGGACTCCAGCTCCCAGACCCGGTCCGGGGCCTCCTTGGCGTGCAGCTCGGCCATCCGCCAGTTGTTGAGGAACTTGCCTCCGCGCATGGTGTCGCGGAAGTGCACCATCCAGTTGTCTTTGCTGTTGACGTTGCCCATGGCGGCGGCGGCGCCGCCCTCGGCCATGACCGTGTGCGCCTTGCCGAACAGCGACTTGCAGACGATCGCCGTTCGCTTGCCCTGCTGGCGGGCCTCGATGGCCGCCCGCAGGCCGGCACCACCGGCGCCGATGACGACGACGTCGTATTCGTGACGCTCGATTTCCACTGGTGATCCTTATGCGAACGGGAAGGCGATGATGCCCTTGGCGACCAGGCGGACGTAGAGGTCGGCGCCCATGACGGAGAACATGGAGACCAGCGCGAGCTCCTGGTGCTTGGCGTTGAGCTTGGAGACCACGTTCCAGGCCCTGTACCGGACGGGGTGCTTGGAGAAGTGGTTCAGGCGTCCGGCCGTGATGTGGCGGCAGGAGTGGCACGACAGCGTGTACAGGTTGATGAGGATCGCGTTGACGATCAGGATCCAGGTGCCCAGGCCGTCGGGCTTCTCGATCAGGGCCTTCACCGCGTCGTAGGCGAGGATGAGGCCGACGACGATCGCCGCGTAGAAGAAGTAGCGGTGGACGTTCTGCAGGATCAGCGGGAAGCGCGACTCACCGGTGTACTTCTTGTGGGGCTCGTTCACCGCGCACGCCGGCGGGGACAGCCAGAAGCCCCGGTAGTAGGCCTTGCGGTAGTAGTAGCAGGTGAACCGGAACCCGGCGGGAAGGCCGAGGATCAGCAGCCCCGGGGGTAGCGTGTACCAGTCGCCGAAGGGCGCGAAACCGAAGATCCGTGCCCCTTCCGGGCAGCTCGTCGCAAGACAGGGCGATGCGAACGGCGCGTGGTACGGGGCCGTGAAGTAGCTTGTATCGAAGATCGCCCACGTGGCGTAGACGAGGAATGCCATGAAGATGATGAAGGTGATCAGTGGATAGCGCCACCACGGATCAGTTCTTAACGTGCGCTCCTTGATCTGTGCGCGCTGTCGTCTGGCCGGGCTGTCGGCCGTTGTCTGGGTCATCAAGACCTCTCCACCTCCCGCGGACCTCGCTCGCCAAAGAGGTCCGGGTCGTTTCAGTTGTGCCGCTCATTTGTGCCGCGCGCTAGGCCATCGTCGCGCCGGCTCACACGTGCGCGCGCATATTGGTGGGGATACGTTACGACGCAGCCCGGGTATTAGGTGAGCAAGGTCACTCACATTTTCACTACTCCGGTGTGATTCCTGTCACGTTGACCACGAAGCAGCTGTGCAGTTGTCAGTGTCTCACAGTATGGACATCGTCGAGGAGTTCCTCGACCGCCAGGTCAGCGGACCTGCCGACCCCGTGCTCGCCGGGTCGGGGATGCTCACCGGTCAGTAGTGCTGGCCGGAATTGGGCAGCTTGACCACTGTCACGAAGAAGTCGTCGATCCGCCGGACCACGCTGATGAACTGCTCGAAGTCCACCGGCTTGGAGACGTACGCATTAGCATACAAATTGTAACTGCGCAGGATGTCTTCTTCGGACTCCGACGTCGTCAGCACGACAACCGGGATCCCGCGGAGCTTCTCGTCCGCCTTGATGTCCTGGAGCACCTCCCTGCCGTCCTTACGGGGCAGGTTGAGGTCCAGCAGGATCAGGTCAGGCCGGGGCGCGTCGGCGTAGGCGCCCTCCTTGCGGAGAAAGGCCATGGCCTGTTCGCCGTCGTTGACCACGTGAAGCTTGTTCCTGACCTTGTTGAGCTCGAATGCCTCCCGCGTCAGCAGGACGTCGCCCGGGTCGTCCTCGACCAGGAGTACATCGATCCAGCGCAGGTCATTCATCGGTTTCTCCAGGAGGAAGCGTCCAGCGGAAAGTCGTTCCGGCCTTGCCGGGTTCATCATCGTCCACCCAGATGCGGCCACCGTGGTACTCGACGATTTTCTTACACAGTGCCAAACCGATGCCGGTTCCCGCGTACGCGTCACGTCCGTGCAGGCGCTGGAAGATCAGGAAGATCCGGTCGGTGTACTTGCTCTCGATGCCTATCCCGTTGTCCGTGCAGGAGAACTCCCACATGGCGCCGTCGCGCCGTACCCCGATGTGGATCTTCGGTGGCTCCTGGGAACGGAACTTGATCGCGTTGCCGATGAGGTTCTGGAAGAGCTGGGTGAGCTGCGCCCGGTTGCCGTGCACCACGGGCAGATCGTCGGAGGTCACCGTCGCGCCCGTGTCCTCGATCGGCGCGCCGAGGTTGTTCAGCGCGGCCTTCAGCGGCACGTTGGCGTCGATCCTGGTCTGCTCGCCGCCGATCCTGCCGACCCGTGAGAAGTCGAGCAGGTCGTTGATCAGGAGCTGCATGCGCTTGGCGCCGTCGACGGAGAAGGCGATGTACTGCTTGGCCCGGTCGTCGAGCTGGTCCCCGTAGCGCTGCTCCAGCATCTGCGTGAAGCTGGCCACCTTGCGCAGCGGTTCCTGCAGGTCGTGGCTGGCCACGTAGGCGAACTGCTCCAGCTCGCCGTTGGAGCGACGCAGCTCCGTCGCCTGTTCCTCCAGCTTGGCCTGTGTCTCGGACGCCCGGCGCCACTCGCTGAGGATGCGGCGGCGCATCGCGTCCACGTGGCCGGAGAGCTCGGCGAGCTCGGCCGGATGCTCGACCTTGAGCTTGTGGTCGAAGTCTCCCTGGGCGACCGCGCGAACCTGCCCGTTCAGCTCGGCCAGCGGGCGGAGCACGGTGTGGCGCACGATGAACACGGCGGCGATCCCGGCCAGGAGCAGCGCCGCCGCCACCCCGCCGAGCGCGACGTAGAGAGCCTGCCAGCCCCGTTCGAGCCGGGCACTGCCCATCGTGTGCAGCCGGTTCATGTGGGCCTGGAGCACCGCGAGCGAATGGCGGACCTCGTTGAACCGTGCGGCGTTGACCGGCGCGTTCTGCCGGTTGGAGGCCTCGGTCTTCATGGTCGGCACGGAGGCGATGACCTGCTCCGCGTAGTCGCGCCGCCAGGCGTCGCCCGCCGCCTTCAGCCGGGCCACCTCGGCGCCCACGACGGACTTCTCCGGCATCCGGGGCATCAGCTCGCCGAGCACGGCCAGCGCGGAGACCTCCACGGCGATCGCCCTCCTGTAGTCCTGGAGAGCCGTCTCCTCGTTGGTCCTGCCGTACGCCCGCACCGCGCTCTCCTGCGAGGTCAGCGCGTTGGAGATCTCCAGGACCCGCAGCGCCGCGGGGTCGACGACGTCGACGACGTCGACCCTGGCCGCGCGTGTCCTCATGAGCGAGGTGATCGTGATGGCGGCCGCGAGCGTGAAGACCAGCGCGACGACCGCTCCGGAGAACAGGAACCAGCGGCCCAGGGGCAGCTTTCCGAAACCCGTCGCGGGGGTGGGCGTGGGCAGGGGGTGCGGACGGGTGAGGTCGGTCATCGTCGCTCGCTCCGTGAGATGAGCACGGTCGCCAGGTCGTCGCTGAGCGCGTCGCGGTTCAGCTCGATGACCCGCTCGATGAGACGGTCGAGCTGGATGCCCCCCTGCTCGCGGACCAGGTTGAGCAGGCCCTCGGTGCCGAGCAGATCGGGCCCGCCGCCCACGGTGGCCTCGATCAGGCCGTCGGTGTAGAGGAGTATCGACCATTCGCCGCCGAGCGGCACCTCAAGCTCCAGCCACTCCACGTCCTGGAAGATCCCCAGGGGCGGTCCCGAGGGGGTGCCGGGCACCACCTCGATCACGCCGTCGCGGATCAGCAGCGGCGGAGGATGACCGACCACGTGCATCCGCACGTGGTCGAGCGCGGGGTCGATGGTGGCGATGCAGAGCGTGGTGAAGATCTCCGCCGACTTGCGCTCCAGGCGGAGCACCGAGTCGAGGGTGCGCAGCAGGTCGTTTCCGGTGTGCCCGGACAGGACGAGGGTCCGCCAGGCGATCCTGAGCGCGACCCCCAGCGCGGCCTCGTCCGGGCCGTGCCCGCAGACGTCGCCGACCACCACGTGCACGGCGCCGTCGGCGGTCTGCACGGTGTCCCAGAAGTCACCGGCGAGCAGGGCGCGCCGCCGGCCCGGCAGGTAGCGGGCCTGGTGATCCAGGGATCCGGGGGCCAGCACCGGGATCGGCAGGAGCCCGCGCTCCAGACGGGAGTTCTCCTTGGTCAGCAGCTCCGCCTCGACCAGCCTGCGCTGGGCCAGGTCGGCGCGCTTGCGCTCGATGGAGTAGCGGATCGCCCGCGCCAGCAGCCGGGCCTCCACATCCTGCTTGACCAGGAAATCCTGGGCGCCCGCGGCCACGGCCGCCGCGCCCACGTGGGTGTCGTTCAGCCCGGTCAGCACGAGCACGGCGGCGTGCGGCGCCATCGAGAGCACCTGCTCCAGCGCCTCAAGGCCGGTCGCGTCGGGCAGCGAGAGGTCGACGAGCACGCAGTGCACGTCCTCGGTCAGCCGGACCCGGCTCTCCGCCAGGCTGCGTACCCAGATGATTTTGGGTGGGTCGTCCGCCTCGCCGAGCAACTCCTCCACAAGGAAGGCATCGCCCGCGTCGTCCTCGATGAGGAGCAGTGTGAGCGTGTCATTGGCAGGGGCGGTCACGGACGCCTCTTCGTGAGATCGGGGACACCTATTAACGGTACGCAGAATAGTGTGACACCGGCACTTACAGGGTGTTGATCAATCCCTCGATTTCGCGCGGCGGCCTGCGAGTCTTCGGACGGACCGGCGAGCTCCGGACGTTCCGGGGAGAGGACGTCGCGATCGATGGAGAGAACCCTCCCGGAGGAGTGACGGAAATGAGGCGTCCAGGTCGCGTCGGCGTCGAATCCGTGTGAGCCGACGCTCTCTCCGGCCGGTGCTCCAGGTCACGGCCCGTCCGGCCTCGGGCGGAGACGCACGGGGAAGGCGCGGTGAGGCGGGAGCCGTGCGGATCACGTCGTGGTGATCAGGTCGAGTCCCTGGGGGAGGCTTCCTTCGCGGGCGGCCTCGGCGAGGAAGAAGAGCAGGGTCGAGCGGAAGGCCTGGGCCGCGCGGGTGGGCTCGACGTCCTTGCGGTGGGCGATGGCGATGGTACGGCGCAGCCCGGGAGGCGCCAACGGGATTCCGGTCAGGCCCGGACGGCCGTCCAGGACCATCGAGGGGACCAGCGCGATCCCCAGCCCGGCCTCCACGAAGCGCAGCACGGCGTCCATCTCGCCGCCCTCCACCGCGAACCTGGGCTCGAACCCGGCCTGGCGGCAGGCGCTGATCGTGGCCTCCCGCAGGTCGTAGCCCCGGCGGAACATCACCATCGGCCGCCCGCGCAGCTCCTCTATCCGCACGTACGGCTTGCGCACATGGGGTGAGGAGGGGGAGACGACGACCAGGTTCTCCCGCAGGATCTCCTCGGTGACCAGCGCGGGGTCGTCGTTCTGCAACGGCATGATGATCAGCGCCAGGTCGAGCTGGCCCCGGGCGAGGGTGCGGACCAGGTCGCGGGAGCCGCCCTCCTCCACGAACAGCTCGATGCCGGGATAGGCGTCGTGGAACCTGGCCAGTGCGTCGGCCAGCAGCCCCGCGCAGACCGAGGGGGTGGCGCCCAGCCTGACCCGGCCACGGCGCAGCCCGGCCAGTTCGCCGACCTCGCTCCGCGCGGTCTCGGCGTCGGCCAGCATCCGGCGGGCCAGCGGCAGCAGCGCCTCCCCGGCGGGGGTGAGGGTGACGTTCCCCCGGGCACGACTGAACAGCGGCGCGCCGAGTTCGGCCTCCAGGGCCTTGATCTGCTTGCTCAGCGACGGCTGGGCGACGCGCATCCGCTCGGCGGCCTGGGTGAAATGGCGTGTCTCGGCGACCGCCACGAAGTAGGCCAATTGCTGGAGCTGCACGTTCCCCTAGCGTACGGACCGCTCGGCCGCGGATCCGGGGCGCCCCCGGCCTGGGAGAGAATGTGAGATTGCTCGCACAGCCCGGCGACGCCCGAGGACGGAAGCGGCACGGACGCACAGGTAATAGCCAGAGGCTATGGAAACCACATCCATGATGACTTGGACGCGATAAAGACGCCTACCTAGCGTCACATGTGTGACTGCCACGATTGAGCGCGGATCCGCCACCGCGCCGGTTAATCCCCGGGGAAACACCCCTGCCAAGACCACAGCGCCCAGGAAGTCCGGTCGGTTCCTGGCCTCCACCAACGGGAAAAAGGCCGTGATGGCGGTCACCGGCGCCATCCTGGTGCTCTTCCTCATCGGCCACATGGCCGGCAACCTCAAGAGCTTCTTCGGTGCCGAGACCTTCAACGCCTACGCGGAGTTCCTGCGGACCATGGGCGAGCCGATCCTTCCCCGCCGGGTCCTGCTGACCGTGGTCGAGGTCGTCCTGACCGTGGCGATCGTCCTGCACATGTGGTCGGCGATCTCCCTGGCCCGCCGGGCGAGCAAGGCCCGCCCGGTCAAGTACGCGGCCAAGCGCAAGTCCCGGGCGAGCGGCTACGCCGTGCACACCATGCGCTACGGCGGCGTGGTCATCGTCCTGTTCGTGATCTGGCACCTGCTGGACCTCACGTTCGGCACGGTCAACCCGGCGGGCTGGGACGGCACGCCGTACGAGCGGCTGGTTCAGGGCTTCGCCCCCTCGCGCTGGCCGGTCACCCTCTTCTACGCGCTCGCCGTGATCATGGTCGGCCTGCACCTGCGGCACGGACTGTGGAGCGCCTTCCAGACGCTCGGCCTGGCGGGCGGGCGCAGCTACCGGGCGCTGAAGGGCACCGCCGCCGCGATCTCCGTGGTGATGGTCCTCGGCTTCCTCGCGGTGCCCGTCGCGATCCTGGCCGGAGTGATCAAGTGAGTGAACGGCGGAACACGGGCGAACCCGGCGCAGTGAACGAATCCGGCGCGATGAGCGCAGCGGCGATCGCCGCGAGGCGGGCCTTCCGTGCAGCGAACGAGGAGTGTTGAGCGAAAAATGATCACGCAGTACACCGAGGGCGAGCCGATCCGCGACACCAAGGCTCCCGACGGGCCGATCGAGGACCGCTGGGAGAAGCGCAAGTTCAGCGCCAAGCTGGTCAACCCCGCCAACAAGCGCAAGCTCAACGTCATCGTCATCGGCACCGGCCTGGCGGGCGGCTCGGCCGCCGCGACCCTCGGCGAGCTCGGCTACAACGTCAAGTCGTTCTGCTACCAGGACTCGCCCCGCCGCGCCCACTCCATCGCGGCCCAGGGCGGCATCAACGCGGCCAAGAACTACCGCGGTGACGGCGACTCGATCTACCGGCTGTTCTACGACACCGTCAAGGGCGGCGACTTCCGCGCCCGGGAGTCCAACGTCTACCGGCTCGCCCAGGTCAGCGTGAACATCATCGACCAGGCCGTGGCCCAGGGCGTGCCGTTCGCCCGCGAGTACGGCGGCCTGCTCGACACGCGCTCCTTCGGCGGCGCGCAGGTCTCCAGGACCTTCTACGCCCGGGGCCAGACGGGGCAGCAACTGCTGCTCGGCGCCTACCAGGCGCTGGAGCGGCAGATCGCGGCCGGGACCGTGGAGATGCACACCCGCCACGAGATGCTCGATCTGATCGTCTCCGACGGCCGGGCGCGCGGCGTCATCGTCCGCGACATGGTCACGGGTGAGATCGAGCGGCACCTGGCCGACGCGGTCGTGATGGCCAGCGGCGGTTACGGCAACGTGTTCTTCCTGTCCACCAACGCCAAGGGCTGCAACACCACGGCGATCTGGCGGGCGCACCGGCGCGGCGCGATGTTCGCCAACCCCTGCTACACCCAGATCCACCCGACCTGCATCCCCGTCAGCGGCGACTACCAGTCGAAGCTGACCCTGATGTCGGAGTCGCTGCGCAACGACGGCCGGGTGTGGGTGCCGGTCGAGAGGGGCGACACCCGGCCCTCCTCGGAGATCCCCGAGGAGGAGCGCGACTACTACCTGGAGCGCATCTACCCGGCGTTCGGCAACCTGGTCCCGCGTGACATCGCCTCCCGCGCCGCCAAGAACGTCTGCGACGAGGGGCGCGGCGTCGGGCCCGGCGGTCTGGGCGTCTACCTCGACTTCGCCGACGCCATCAAGCGCCTGGGCCGCGACGCGGTGGAGGCGAAGTACGGCAACCTCTTCGAGATGTACGAGCGCATCACCGGCGAGGACCCCTACACCCAGCCGATGCGCATCTACCCGGCCGTGCACTACACGATGGGCGGCCTGTGGGTGGACTACGACCTGCAGTCCACGATCCCCGGCCTGTTCGTGATCGGCGAGGCCAACTTCTCCGACCACGGCGCCAACCGCCTCGGCGCGTCCGCGCTGATGCAGGGACTCGCCGACGGCTACTTCGTGCTCCCGACCACGATCGGGGACTACCTCGCGAACGGTCCCTACGGGGAGGTCGACGAGGAGGCCGTGGCCGAGGCGGAGGTCGCGGTCCGCGACAAGATCAACAGGTTGCTGTCGAACAACGGCGACCGTACCGCCGACTCCTACCACCGTGAGCTGGGCAAGCTCATGTGGGACTACTGCGGCATGGAGCGCACCGAGGAGTCGCTGCGCAAGGCGCTGGAGCGGATTCCGGAGCTGCGCGAGGAGTTCTGGAAGAACGTGAAGGTGTCCGGCGAGGCCGACGAGCTGAACCAGGCGCTGGAGCGGGCCGGCCGGGTGGCCGACTTCTTCGACCTGGCCGAGCTCATGTGCATCGACGCGCTGCACCGCACCGAGTCGTGCGGCGGCCACTTCCGCGCCGAGTCGCAGGACGCCGACGGCGAGGCCCTGCGCGACGACGAGCACTTCGCCTACGTCGCGGCCTGGGAGTACGGCGAGCAGGGCCCGATCCTGCACAAGGAAGACCTCGACTACGAATACGTCAAGATGAGCCAGCGGAGCTACAAGTGAATCTCACCCTCAAGGTCTGGCGTCAGAGCGGACCCCAGGACAAGGGCCGGATGGTCACCTACGGGGTCGAGAACGTGTCCCCGGACATGTCCTTCCTGGAGATGCTCGACGTGCTCAACGAGCGGCTCATCCTGGAGGGCGACGACCCGGTCGCGTTCGACCACGACTGCCGCGAGGGCATCTGCGGCATGTGCGGCATGGTCATCAACGGCGTCGCCCACGGCGAGCAGGTGGCCACCACCACCTGCCAGCTCCACATGCGGCACTTCGAGGACAACGCGGTCATCACCATCGAGCCGTGGCGCGCGGCGCCCTTCCCGGTGGTGAAGGACCTGGTCGTGGACCGCTCCGCGTTCGACCGGATCATCCAGGCGGGCGGCTTCGTCTCCGTCCCGGCCGGATCGGCTCCCGACGCGCACAGCGTCCCGGTGAAGAAGGTCGACGCCGACTCGGCGTTCGACGCGGCCACCTGCATCGGCTGCGGCGCCTGTGTCGCCGCGTGCCCGAACGGCTCGGCCTCCCTCTTCACCGCCGCGAAGATCACCCACCTCAGCCTGCTGCCGCAGGGCCAGCCCGAGCGTGCCTCGCGCGCCAAGGCCATGGTCGAGCAGATGGACGCCGAGGGCTTCGGCGGCTGCACCAACACCGGGGAGTGCACCGCGGTCTGCCCCAAGGGCATCTCGCTGGACACCATCGCCCAGATGAACCGCGACTACCTCAAGGCCTCCAAATAGCCTTCGGGTGACACCGTCGCGCGGGCCGTACTTTCTTGCGAGAAGGTACGGCCCGCGGTCTTTCGGGTTACCGTCGCCGTCGCTTGAGTACGGCCCCTTCCCGGTTTGTGAATCTTCTGGAATCAGAATCACCGCGCCGATATAGTGCGTTTGGCATAGAAGATCATTAAATGTCGCAGGGGGCAGAATGAATCACCCGATGCCAGGTCCCGGGTCGCAGGAGCAGTTCGACCCCGTGGCGCCGGCCAAGCGCCCGACGAGCGTCGTACTCGGGGTCGTCCTCATGGTGCCGGTCTTTCTCGCCTGGCTGGCCGCCGGACCCGCCTGGATGGTCGTCACATCCAACATGGAGGGTGACGGCATGATCCTTTTCTGGATCCTCGGGGTCGCGATCCTGGCCCTCTGTCTGCTCCTGGCGTTCATGGCCGGCGCGGGAATGCTTCAGGCGTGGCGGGGGCAGTCGATGAAAATCTCCATTCCCGCCGGCTTCACGCTTTTCCTGTTCTTCATCTCGGTACTCAACATGATAATCAACGGCAAGATCGACTTTGCTCCGTCGCAGCTCGTTCCCCTTGTCCTCGGTGCTTGCGCCGGTGCCGCGCTCTTCCTGCTCAACGGGGCGAGCGCAAGCGCCTGGTTCGCCCGTTCCGGCCGGCGCTGAGGCGTTCCGGCCGGCGCTGAGGCGTTCCGGTCGGCGCTGAGGCGTTCCGGGCCGCTGTCGCGGCGGAGGCGCGATTCCCGCCGCGGGGGTTCTCCGGTGTTCGAGCCCTTTTTGATATGGCCGTAGCCCGGGGACGCGGGCGGGACGTCTTCTCCGCGAGGAGGGGTCATGGAAACAACCGGCGCCCTGGTGGACGAGCACTTCCTGCTGGAGCTGGTCCTCGTCGAGGCACTGCACGCGGAGGCCGAGGCTCTGGCCGGCGGCTGACGGGCCGGCCCCGGCTCCGGCGGGCGGAGCCGGGATCAGCCGAGTTCGGTGACGATCTCCCGCCGCAGGGCCGCGGAGTCGATGCCCGCGTCGGCGATGACGCGGGAGGCCAGGCCCTCGCCCTCGCGGAGGACGCCGAGCAGGAGGTGGCCGTCGGCGATGTGCCGGTGCTTGAGGTGCACCGCCTCGCGAAGGGACAGCTCCAGGGTCTTCTTGGCCCGCGGGCTGAAGGGGATGTGGTGTCCGACGAGCAGGTGACCCCGCCGGTCGGTCCTGGGCTTGCGGTCCAGGGCGCCGGGGCCGAAGGCGGCCTCGACCTTCTCCCGGATCGCCGACAGGTCGATGCCGATCGACTTCAGGGCGTCGGCGTCGAGGGCGTCTCCCGGTTTCCGGGGGATGAGGCGGAGGACGCTCTGGCGGGCACGGTCGTGGTCGAGGCCGTGCCGGCCCAGCACGCGCGCCGAGACGGTGTCCGGCTGTTCGAGCAGGCCGAGGAGGATGTGCTCGGTGCCGATGCGGTCGTGGTGCAGTCGCTGGGCGTTCCCCTGGGCGAGGACCACCGCCTGGCGGGCGTTCTTGTGGAACCGTTCGAACATGGCTATCTCTCCCGTCGTAGCAGGCCCCGGCCGCCCGCGTACTTCTTGTGCACCGCTTGCCGGGTGACTTCCAGACAGTGGGCGATCTCCTGCCAGGACCAGCCCTGTTCCCTGGCGTTGTCCACCTGAAGGGCCTCCAGTCGGTCGACCAGCATCCGCAACGCCCGTACGGCCCGGAGACCGACGGCCGGATCGCGGCTGCCGGCGTCGGAGGCCAGCTGCGCCGTATCGCTCATATGTGTCAACATAGGTTGACGTCGCGCGGCTGTCAATCCCGCCCTCACCAGAGAAAACAGTTTGCTTGATCAGGGTAAAGTTGCCAGCCTGGTGGGGCTATGCGCTCTTTACCTGCCGCGGATCCCGGCATTCCAGACGCCCGAAGTCCGTTCCGGTACCTGCGGTGGATGGCCCGCAAGCAGGCGGGTCCCCTGTTCCTCGGTATCACCTACGCCGTCGTGTGGTGGCTCGCGATGGCACTCGTGCCGGCGACCATGGGCAAGGGCATCGACGCCATCACCGCCAAGGACATGTCGGCCCTGACCACCTGGGGCGCGGCGCTGCTCGGCCTGGGGATCGTCCAGGCCGTCACCGGCACCCTCCGCCACCGGATGGCGGTCTACAACTGGTTGACCGCCGCCTACCGGACCGTCCAGGTCACGGTCAGGCAGTCGACCAGGCTGGGCGCGACCCTGCCCAAGCGCATGTCCACCGGCGAGGTCGTCAGCATCGGCAACTCCGACATCGCCCACATCGGCAACGCGATGGACATCATGCTCCGGGGCATCGGCGCGATCGTCGCCATCGCCACGGTGACCATCATCATGATCAGCACCTCCCTGCCGCTGGGCCTGACGGTGCTGATCGGCGTGCCGGTCATGGCCGCCGCCGTCGCGCCCCTGATCAAGCCGCTGAACAGGCGCCAGCACGCCTATCGCGACCTGCAGGGCGATCTCTCCACCCGCGCCGCCGACATCGTCGCGGGCCTGCGCGTGCTGCGCGGCATCGGCGGCGAGCAGGTCTTCGCCGACCGCTACACGGAGGAATCGCAGAAGGTGCGGCACGCGGGGGTGCGGGTGGCCTCGGCCGAGTCGATGCTGGAGGGCGCGCAGATCCTGCTGCCGGGCCTGCTGATCGCCGGGGTGACCTGGCTCGCCGCGAGCTTCGCGGTGCAGGGCCAGATCACCACCGGCCAGCTCGTCTCCTTCTACGGTTACGCGGCCTTCCTGATCGCTCCCCTGCGGACGCTCACCGAGGCGGCCGACAAGCTGACCAAGGGACATGTCGCCGCCCGCCGGGTGATCCGGATCCTCAGCCTCGAACCCGAGATGCGGGGCGGCTCGGGAGACTCCGCCGGCGGCCTGCTGCGCGACGTGGCCTCCGGGGTCGCGATACGCCCCGGCGTGTTCACCGCCGTCGTGGCGGCGGTGCCCGAGGAGGCCATCGCGATCGCCGACCGGCTCGGCCGCTACAGCGACGGCGACGTGGACTTCGGCGACGTGCCGCTGAACACCCTGCCGATCGCCGAGGTCCGCCGCCGGATCCTGGTGGCCGACAACGACGCCAAGCTGTTCGCCGGCGTGCTCAGGGACGAACTGGACATCACCGGCGAGGCCTCCGCCCAGGACATCGCCGACGCGCTGTACAGCGCGTGCGCGGAGGACATCGTCGAGGCGCTGCCCGACGGCCTCGACGGCCACGTCGCGGAGGCGGGCCGGGAGTTCTCCGGTGGCCAGCAGCAGCGGCTCCGGCTCGCCAGGGCGCTGACCGCCGACCCGGAGGTGCTCATCCTCATCGAGCCCACCAGCGCCGTCGACGCGCACAGCGAGGCGCGCATCGCCGACCGGCTGGGCAAGGCCCGTGCGGGCAGGACCACGCTGGTCTGCACGACCAGTCCGCTGGTGCTCGATCGGACCGACTGCGTGATCTTCGTCAAGGACGGTGTCGTGCACGCTCAGGGTGCGCACAGGGAACTGCTGGACACCGAGCCCGCCTACACCGCCGTCGTCACCCGCGGGGCCGACGGGTGAGCGGGCGGAGCACATCAGCCAACACGCCGGAAACCACATCGCCAGGAGAGGTGATCGCATGAGCAAGCAGATTCTGCCGGTCGCCGACCAGGCGCAGGTCCGGGCCTACGCCCGCAGGCTCACCCTGAAGTATCCCCGGGAGCTGTCGGTCGCGCTGGGCCTGCACGGCCTGGCCGCCGTCGCGGGCCTGGCGGTTCCGTGGCTGCTGGGCGGGCTCGTCGAGGGGGTCCAGGAAGGCACCGGGGCCGACGTCACCGGGGTGTCGCTGGGCATCGGCGGCTTCCTGGCCGCCCAGGCGGTGCTGGTCAGGTTCGCCGTCTACGCCTCCTCCAGGCTGGGGGAGAAGGTTCTCGCCGAGCTGCGCCAGGAGTTCGTCGGCCGGGTGCTCGGCCTGCCGCTGTCCACGGTCGAGCGCGCCGGATCGGGCGACCTGATCACCCGGACCTCGCGGGACGTGGACTCGCTGTCGCGCACCGTACGGCACGCCGTCCCCGAGACGCTGATCGCGATGGTCACCTGCGTGATCACCGTCGGTGCCCTGCTGCTCGTGGGACCGCTCCTCGCGCTGCCCTCGCTGCTGGCCGTCCCGATCCTGTGGGTCTCCACCCGGTGGTACCTCAAGCGGGCCAGGGACGGATACCTGCGGGAGAGCGCCGCCTACGCGGACATGACCGACGGACTGGCCGAGACGGTCAGCGGCGCTCGCGCCGTGGAGGCCATGGGCCTGCAGGAGCGGCGGCACCGCCGTACCGACACCGACATCTCCCGGTCCTGGGCGGCCGAGCGCTACACCCTCGGGCTGCGCACGGTCTGGTTCCCGACGGTCGAGCTGGGCTACGTGATCCCGATCGTGGCGACGCTGGTCATCGGCGGCATGTTCTACATCGAGGACTGGGTCTCGCTGGCCCAGGTCACCGCGGCCACGCTGTACGTGCAGCAGCTCATCGACCCGCTCGACCGGCTGCTCATGTGGATCGACGAGCTCCAGGTCGGCGGGGCCTCCATGGCGCGCCTGCTGGGCGTCGCCGAGGTGCCCGACGACCGCGAGCCCGGGCCCGGCGTCCCCGACGGCGAGGAGCTGGAGGCCGACGACGTCCGCTACGCCTACCGGGAGGGCCACGACGTGCTGCACGGCATCGACCTGGTGGTCGAGCCGGGGGAGCGACTGGCCATGGTGGGGCCGTCCGGCGCGGGCAAGTCCACGCTGGGCCGCCTGCTCGCGGGCATCCACGGCCCGCGCACCGGTGCGGTCACGGTCGGCGGCACCTCACTGGTCGAGCTTCCCCTGGACGACCTGCGCGGCCACGTCGCCCTGGTGACCCAGGAGCACCACATCTTCCGGGGCACCCTGCGGGAGAACGTGCTGATCGCCCGTCCCGAGGCGGACGAGGCCCAGGTCCGCGCGGCGCTGGAGGCCGTGGACGCCTGGGGGTGGGTCGACGCGCTGCCCGAGGGGCTGGACACGGTCGTCGGTTCCGGCGGTGAGTCGATCTCCGCCGCCCAGGCGCAGCAGACCGCTCTGGCCCGGCTGGTCCTGGCCGACCCGCACACCCTGGTCCTCGACGAGGCCACCTCGCTGATCGACCCCCGGGCCGCCCGCCATCTGGAACGATCCCTGGCGGCCGTCCTCGAAGGCCGTACGGTGATCGCCATCGCCCACCGTCTCTACACGGCGCACGACGCCGACCGGGTCGCGGTGGTCGAGAACGGCCGGATCAGCGAGCTCGGCTCCCATGACGAACTCGTCGCGGCCGGAGGTTCCTACGCCGCCCTGTGGAGTAGCTGGCACGGCGCGGCCAAGTGAGACGGCGTCCCAGGCGGCGGCGCGCCCGGTTCGCGCGCCGCCTGTGACGATGGCGCCCTTGCGGTTCGAAACGGGCTTCGACGGCTACAGTGACAATTGCTGACAGTAGTCAGTCAAATGCATGTAGTCACGAGGCTGAACTGAGAGGGGTGTCACTTCGTGTCACCTGAATTGATCAAATCCGTCGCGGGCGGCGGGGGCTTCCGCCGGCGTGCGGCGCTGGGCAAGCTTCTGATGGGTGCTTTCGTCGTCGTCCCCGTCGTCGTCTCCTACGGGGGCGTCGCCGTGGCCTCCACCGCCGGGCCGTCGGCTCACACGACCTCCGGCGTGGCCTGCTCGTGCTCGGTGACCGCGGCGGACACGTCGCCCTCCGCCGTCATGTCGTACAGCGGCACGGCCTTCTCCGCCGTCACGGCGGCCCCCGGCCCCGGAGGGGCGCGTCGGGACGATCCGGATGACGACGATCGTCAGGGTCGTCACGATGACCAGGACGATCGGGACGAGAAGCCAGGAAACGTGGGTGCGGCGGGCAAGGACGCGGCCGACAAGAAGAAAGGCGCGAATCCGGCAGGCGCGGGAGGAAACGCGGGCAAGCCGGGGGAGAACGCCGCAGGCGGGAACGCAGACCCGGGTCCGGCGGGCGAGGGCGCGGCGGGCAAGAAGGAGAACGCCGGTCCGGGCGACGCGGACGCGGCGGGCAAGAAGAACGCGGGTCCGGACGGCACCCCCGCGACGGGCAGGAGAAACCCCGGTCCGGCCGGTGCGCACGCGGCGGGCGGGAGGAATCACCCGGGTCCGAACGGCGCTCACGCGGAGGGCAGGAGGCACCATCCCGGTCCGAACGGCGCTCACGCGGAGGGCAGGAGGCACCACCCGGGTCCGAACGGCGCGCACGCGGCGGGCAGGAGGAACCACCCCGGCCCGGGTGGCGCTCACGCGGAGGGCAGGAGGCACCACCCGGGTCCGAACGGCGCTCACGCGGCGGGCAGGAGACACCACTCAGGTCCGAACGGCGCGCACGCGGCGGGTGACAGGAACCACCAGCGTCCCAACGGCGCGCACGCGGCGGGCAGGAAGCACCACGCGGGTCAGGCGGGCGGCGGAAGGCACGGAGCCAAGGGGCCGAACCGTAACGACAGGTTCCAGCGCCATCTGATGAAGCGGCTGCGGTCGGGCGCGGGATGGTGAGGTAAGGCGATCACGCGGAAAGACGCCCCGTACCGGCCGAGGACGTCGAGGCGGGACGGGACCGCCGCGCCGAGGGGGACGGCACCGGGACTCCGGTGCCGTCCCCCTCCGGTTCCGGGTCGAGGACGCCGTCCCCCGCCGGCTCAGATCAGGGACTTCTTGAGGAAGTCGACCTGGAGCAGGAGCAGGTTCTCGGCCACGACCTCCTGCGGGGTCATGTGGGTGACGCCGGACAGGGGCAGGACGTTGTGCGGGCGGCCCGCCGCCAGCAGGGTCGAGGACAGGCGGAGGGTGTGCGCGGCGACCACGTTGTCGTCGGCCAGGCCGTGGATCAGCAGGAGGGGACGGTCCAGCTTCTCCGCGTCGGCGAACAGGGACGAGCCGTCGTAATGGCCCTCGCTGGGCTGGCCGAGGTAGCGCTCGGTGTAGCAGGTGTCGTAAAGGCGCCAGTCGGTCACCGGGGCTCCGGCGACGGCCGCGTGGAACACGTCGGGACGGCGCATGACGGCCAGGGCGGCCAGGAACCCGCCGAAGGACCAGCCCCGGATGCCGACCCGGGACAGGTCCAGGTCGTCGGGGAACTGCGCGGCGGCGCCGTGGAGGGCGTCCACCTGGTCCTCCAGGATCGGGGTGGCCAGGTCGTGCAGGACGGCCCGCTCGAACTCCGGCCCGCGGCCCGGGGTGCCGCGGCCGTCGGCCACGATCACCGCGAACCCCTGGTCGGCGAACCACTGGCTGGTCAGGTACGCGCCCGACGCGGCGAGGACGCGCTGGGCGTGCGGTCCGCCGTACGGGTCCATGAGGACCGGCAGTTTCGCGGAGCCGGGCACGTGTCCCGAGGGGAAGATCACGGCGGTGGACAGGTCGCGCTCGCCCGCGCGGATCAGGGAGACCCTCAGGTCCAGGCCGGGCCGTTCGGCGTGGGAGACGATGTGGCCCCGCGGCGTGCCGTTGTGGGAGACCTGCGCGGACGGGCCCTCGCTGTGGAGGGTCTGGCCGATGACCACGAGGGTGCCGCCCGCCGTGTGGCCGTTGTAGACGCCGCCCTCGGTCGGGCTGACCAGCGTGATCCGGCCGTTCCTGTAGGCCCACAGGGCGATTTCGGTGGGCTCGCCGCTGGCGCGGAAGAGCACGGCGTCGCCGTCGACGTCGAGCACCTCCCTGACCTGGAGGGTGGGCGGCGTGACGGGCCGGTCGCCGATGATCAGGCGGTGGCCGCCGTCGACGGAGGCCACCCAGACCAGGGTGCCGTCGGACAGGTGGCCGGGCACGCCGGTGGCGATGTCGACCCACGCGGCGTCGGTGTCCTCACGGACGACCGTGGACTCGCCGGTGGCCGGGTCGACGTCGAGCAGGCGCATTCTCCTCTGGTCGCGCGACATGGTGACGATCGACAGGCCGTGGGCGTCCCAGGTGGCGTTGACCAGGTATTCGTCCTCGAAGGGAACGGGGATGCGGGCGCCGCCCAGGGTCAGGACGAACAGCTCGACCTCGGCGTTCGCCGTGCCCGCGGAGGGGTAGCGCTGTTCGACGGCGGGGCGGGAGGGGTTGGCCGGGTCGGCGATGTGCCATTTCTGGACCGGGGAGTCGTCGGCCCGCTCGACCAGGATCGCGTCGCCGGACGGAGACCACCAGTAGCCCCGCATGCGGTCCATCTCCTCGGCCGCGACGAACTCCGCCAGGCCGTAGGTGACCCCGGGGGCCTCGGGGCGGGCCAGCGCGTGGTCCACCTCGTCCTCGAGGTCCTGGATGTGGAACGCTCCGCCGGTCACGTAGCCGACGTGGACGCCGGTGGGGGACATCCGCGGGTCGATCACCGACCCCGGCGTCTTCAGCTGCCGCAGATACCTGGTCTTCAGGTCGACGACGTAGAGCCCGCCGGAGAGCGCGAACACCGCCGTGGTCACCCCGGCGTCGGTGCTGTAGCCGACGATGCCACCGGCCTGCTCCCGGCTGCGCTCGCGGCGCGCCCGCTCCTCGGGCGGCAGGTCCTCCTCGTCCACCGACAGGACGCGCGGATCGACGATCAGCCGCTCCTTGCCGCTGAGAACGTCGAACTCCCAGAGGCAGGTGACCGGGTCCGAGCCGCCCTTCGTCCGGAGGAAGACGATGCGGTCGCCGCTGGGGGAGATGGTGAAACCACGCGGTACTCCCAGCGTGAACCGGCGGGTCCTGGCGTGCAGACGAGGAAAGCTGTCACTCATACCCGCCATCTTGCCAGCCCCGGCCCGCGCATCGAATTCACCGGGATGACCCTCGGCGGAAGAATCGATGGGGAAAGCTTTGGCAAGTGATCCTTATTGCCCGGATAGCCCGTTCCCCGGGGATGCTCGCCGTACTGGCGTTCGTGATCGTTCTCTGGAGGATCGGAGTCCCGTCCTTCTGGCGGGACGAGTCGGTGAGCGTGATGGCGGCGACCATGTCGTTCGACGAGCTGTGGGCGCTGTTCGGCGAGATCGACACGGTGCACGCGCTGTACTACCTGCTGCTGCGGCCGTTCGCCTCCTTCGGAGGGGAGCTCGCGGTCCGGCTGCCCTCGGCGCTCGCGGTCGCCGGGACGACGTTCGGGATCGTGGCCCTCGGGAGGAGGGTGGCCACGCCGTGGGCGGGTCTGTTCGCCGGGCTGGTCTACACGGTGCTGCCCATGGTCAGCCGCTACGGCCAGGAGGCGCGGAGCTACGCTCTGATCAGCGCGGTGGCGGTCGCGGCGACCTGGGTCCTGCTCGGCGAGCGGCGGTCGCGGTATCTCGGGTACGGCCTGCTGATCGCGCTGCTCGGCTGGTTCCACCTCTACGCGCTGCTCCTGTTGCCCGCCCACGCCGTCACCGTCGTCCTGCGGCGGCGCTCGGAGACGGTCCTGTGGCTGACCGCGGTGGCAGGGGCGGGGCTGCTGATCGCGCCGCTCGTGGCCGTCGCGGCGGGACAGCGCGATGACCAGCTCTTCTGGCTCAAGGTCCCCGGCCCGGCCGAGCTGAGGGAGCTCGGCCAGGAACTCGCGGGCGGCTGGAGGGCCTGGGACGCCACCCCCCTTCCGGCGCTGTTCCTCGGCCTGCTGCTCGTGCTCGTCCTGCTCGGAATCCTGTGGGCGATGCGGCCCGGCTCGCCGGCGGGTCCCGGCGCGGGCGCGCCGCCGGGGGAGAGCCCGGACGCCGGGCCGAGCGGGTCGTGGAGGCAGGAGACGGGAAGGCCGCTCCTGGCCTCGGTGGCGCTCCCGTGGATGATCCTCCCGGTGGTGCTGTCGTTCGCGATCTCCCAGGTCTACCCGATCTACAACGCGCGTTACGTCTTCTTCGTGGTTCCCGCCCTCGCCCTGCTGGCCGGAGCGGGCCTGGCGGCGCCGCGCCGCACTCCGGTGGGCCTGGCCGTCTTCGCGGTCCTGGCCGCGCTCTCGGTGAACGCCCACCTGGCCGTCCGCGAGCCCGACTCCCGCCCCGACGACCTGCGCACCCTGGCGGCGGTGCTGGGCGCCGAGCAGCGGCCGGGGGACGCGGTGCTCTACGTTCCGGCGAACCACCGGCTGTTCGTCGCCGCGTACGGCGAGCCGTACCGCAGGCTGGTGGAGCCCGGCCCCCGCTCCACCCGGGTCTGGCTGCTCTCGCCCCGCCTGCGCGGCACCGAATGGGAGAACGACCCGAGGCTTGAGGAGCTGAGCGGGGAGTTCCGCAGGGGACCGGCACGGGCGTTCGGGTCGATCCGTCTCACGCTGTACACCAGGCCGCCGATACCCTCGACCCCATGACTGAACGGCGCCTGATGCTCGTGCACGCGCACCCCGACGACGAGACGATCGGCAGCGGAGCCACCATGGCCAAATACGCCGCGGAGGGGGCTCACGTCGTGCTCGTCACCTGCACGCTCGGCGAGGAGGGCGAGGTCATCCCTCCCGAGCTGGCCCACCTGGCCGCCGACCGGGACGACGCGCTGGGCGAGCACCGCGTCGAGGAGCTCGCCGCCGCGTGCAAGGCACTCGGCGTCACCGACCATCGTTTCCTGGGCGGTCCCGGCCGCTGGCGTGACTCCGGGATGATGGGCGCCGCCTCCAACCACCGCGACACCGCCTTCTGGCAGGCCGACCTGGACGAGGCCGCGGGGGAGCTGGTGAAGATCATCCGTGAGGTGCGGCCCCAGGTTCTCGTCACCTATGACGAGAACGGCTTCTACGGCCATCCCGACCACATCCAGGCCCACCGCGTCTCCCGGCGGGCCTTCGAGCTGGCCGCGGACCCGGCGTTCGGCGAGGGCGAACCGTGGCGGATCGCCAAGTTCTACCTCACGGCCATGCCCACGTCGGTGATGCGCAGGGCCGAGGAGACGATGCGCGAGAGCGACGTCCCGTTCCTCGTCGAGGCGGTCGACGACCTGCCGTACGGCTGCGCGGACCGGGACGTCACCACCGAGATCGACGGCCGTGCCCACGTCGGCGACAAACTCGACGCGATGCGGGCGCACGCCACCCAGATCAGTGTGAGCGCGCCCTGGTTCGCCCTGTCCAACAACGTCGGCCAGGAGGCGTTCGGGGTGGAGCACTTCATCCTCCACGCCGGGGCGCCGGGTCCCGCCGGTCAGGGAGCGCCGTTCGAGACGGGCGGGCTCGGCGAGCCCCACGACCGCGAAGACGACCTCTTCGCCGGTATCGACTAGCCTCAATGCTGTGACGGAGCAGGTCCCAGAAGTGGAGAAACCCTCAGCGACGGCGGTCACCGTCGCGGCGTACGCGGTGCTCGTCATGCTCGGGCTCCTGATGGGCGTTCTCGGCGGGTTCCAGCACTCGTGGTACATCCGGCCGGTCCCGGTCTCGGCCGTCGCCTGGGTCGCCGTGCTGTTCGCGGTCTGTTACGGCGCGGGCCGGATGATGGGCGGGAAGCTGGCCGCCCTGGCGCCCGCGGCGGGCTGGATGGTGATCACGGTGATCTGGCTCACCAGCCGCCCGGAGGGCGACCTGATCATCGCCAATGACCTGTCCGGCTACGTCTACCTCTACGGCGGCCTTGCCGCGATCCTGACGGGCGTGCTGCTCTCGCCCTCGGCGAGCAGGTCGTGGCTGCTCACCCCGCACTCGTACGGCCCCCGCCCGGCCGAACCGCGTTCGCTCTAGTCGCGGAGGAGCGTCCCGGCCGGGTGAGGGCGGAGCGGACAGGCGGGGGCGTTGGCGCGGAGCGACCGGTGAGCGCACAATCTGCGGTATGCAGCGGGCGCATCGAGTACGGCGGACCCTCAACTACGCGAACCTGTCCACGCCGCTGGGGCTGCTGGTGGCGCGCCTCGGCCGCGCCCGGGTGACGGCGGGGCCCGACGGGTTGATCCTGGCGTACGGCTACCGCATCCGGTTCCCGATCGCCGGGGCGTTCACCGTGGGCAACGTGGTGCTGACCAAGCACGGGGAGGGCTACCTCACCGGGTGTCTGCTCGATCACGAGGCTCGGCACGCCTCCCAGTACATGCTCTGCGTGGGCCTGCCGATGCTGCCGCTCTATCTCCTCGCGGCGGCCGCCTCCGTGCTGATCTGCGGGAACCCGGGCTCGTGGAATGTCTTCGAGCGGCTGGCGAACCTGGAGGACGGGAACTACTCCCGCCGGTCGCCGTGGTGGCGCCGGGCGAGAACTCCCCGGTAGGGACGGGCTGATCGGCCGCCGGCCGCGCGAACCCGTGGGTCTCCACGAAAGAGCCCCGTCCTCTCGGGGTGTGAGGGGACGGGGCTCTCGCTCGTCGTGCCGTCAGCGGCCGGCCGGAGCCCTCACGGCGTGAGGGTCAGGGTGTGGGTGGCCGCCTTTTTGATCGACTCCTCGCGGGCGAGCATCGGGGTGGTCTTCCCACTCGCCCACAGCGGCGCCTGGTCCCAGTAGTTGTCGTGGAAGGCGTGACCGGAGGCTCCGGTCAGGTTGATCCACTGGGACCTGTCCGGGTTCGCGAGGTCCACGATCATCCGCATGGACGGCAGCGAGGTCGCCGTGTAGTCCTGCTGGACGTTCCAGCTCGTGGCGTTGACCGCGTCCTTGCCGCCGCCCACCGGGAACGGGCCCCGGTTGAACAGCCACTCGACCGGGGCGATCCCCGAGGTGCCGAAACTCTGGTTGACGAGCTTCAGCGTGTGCAGGTCGCCCCAGCGCCAGGCCTTGACGTCCGGGCCGAGGCGGGCGCTCAGCTCGTCGTAGGCCGCGGCCATGGCCCGCCGCAGCATGTCGTCGCGGGTCTCCTTGCCCGAGGTCCGCGTGTCGTCCCAGAACGCGTCGTCGGAGCTGTCCAGCATCGTGCGGACCACCTCGAACCAGCGGTCGCCGCCGGTGGGCCGGGCGCCCTCCGGAAGGTCGTCGTTGAACGTCTCGATGAGCAGGTGCCGCCAGACGGCGTTGAAGTACGCCGCGGGGCCCGACTCCGTGCCCTGAGAGCCGTCCCAGTCGCGCAGAAGCTCGCGGGCGTCCTCGGTGGGCCCGGCGACCTTGACGTCCATCAGCTTGGACACCAGGACGGGGGCGAAGTCGTTCCGGGTGTCCTGCTGCATCGCGCTCATCGTCGCGGCGTTCACCTTGCCCTTCTTCAGCTCGTCCTGGAGACGGTCCAGGATGCGCTGGGACCGGTAACCGTGCGACCAGTCCTTGGTGAGCATGTGTGGGTAGCGCCTGGGGTCGATGACCGCGTTGTTGGCGGTCACGATGTAGCCCTCCGGAGGGTTGTAGACGCTGGGCAGCTCGTCGAAGGGGATCGTGTCCTGCCAGGAGTACTCGCCGGTCCAGCCCGGCACCGGCCAGGTGCCGTCGCCCCGGCTCCGCACCGGGATTCTGCCGGGGGCCTGGTAGCCGATGTTGCCCTCGGTGTCGGCGTAGATCAGGTTCTGCGCGGGGACGTCGAATCTGCTCGCCGCCGCCCGGAACTGGGGCCAGTCCTGCGCGGTGTTGAGCGCGAAGATCGCGTCAGCGGTTCTGCCCGGTTCCAGCGCCGTCCACTTGAGCGCGACCGCGTCGGCCTCCTCGCCGAAGATCTTGGCCGCGCCCGGAAGCGTGTCCTTCACGTCCGCCATGACGTCGGAGATGATCGGCCCGTGCATGGTCTCGCTGACCTTGAGCTCGACCGGTTCGCTCCCGGCCACCTTGATGGACTCGATCCTGGTGACGAGCGGCTTCCAGTTGCCCATGAACAGGTAGGAGTCGTCCCTCAGCCGTTCCAGGTACAGGTCGGTGACGTCGGGGGCGAGGTTGGTGAAGCCCCAGGAGATCTTGTCGTTGTGGCCGATGACCACGCCTGGCACGCCGGAGAAGGTGAATCCGGTGACGTCGAACGGGCACTTGGCGCTCTTGGCGCGGCAGTGCAGTCCGGTCTGGTACCAGACCGAGGGCATGCCGGCCGACAGGTGAGGGTCGTTGGCGAGCAGCGGTTTGCCCGACTCGGTGTACTTGCCGCCGACCACCCACGAGTTCGAGCCGATGCCGCTGCCGTCCTCGGGGTCGCCCATCAGGCTCGGCACCGCGCGCAGGGCCTCGGCCGCCCTGGTCAGCGCGCCCACGTCCGCGCCCGTATCCGCGCTCGCGTTCGTACCGGTGCCCGTGCCGGTGGTACCTGCGCCCGTGCCCGTGCCCGCATCTGTGCCGGTGCCGGTGCCGGTGCCGGTGCCGGTGCCGGTGCCCGTGCCCGTGTTCGCGTTTCCGTTCGCGTTCGCGTTGCCTCTTTCGGGCTGCGCGGTCTGGTCGAATCCGCGGTCGGTGACCGCGCCTCGGGTGACGATCGGCTGGTGGGTGTCGAAGGGATAGCCGGGCCAGAGCTGCTCCACCCGTTCGCGCGGCAGCTTGCTCGCCGCGAGCGCCCGGCCGATCTCGTCCGCCATGTTGGAGCGCAGGTCCCATGCCATGGCCTTGAGCCAGGCGATCGAGTCGACGGGGGTCCACGGCTCGGGCTCGTAGCCGGAGCTGGTGAACTGCAGGATCGTGTATTCAAGGCCCTTGCTCGCGAAGCCCTCGTTCTGCCCCATCCACGCGTTGACGCCCTTGGCATAGGCGTCCAGGTAGAGCCGGGTCTGCTCGCCGAGCATGGGCAGTTCTTCCTCGGCGATCTTCCGCCAGCCCATGGTGCGGATGACCTTGTCCTCGGCCAGCGTCGCCGAGCCGAACATCTCCGACAACCGACCGGCCGTCACGTGGCGCCGGAAGTCCATCTCAAAGAACCGGTCCTGAGCGTGCACATAACCTTGGGCGAGGAACAAGTCGTTGGGGGAGTCCGCATAGATATGCGGAATTCCTGTTTTGTCACGATATACAGTTACTTTTCCGGTAAGGCCGTTCACCTTGAGTTCGCCCCCGAGCTGGGGAAAAGACGCTCGCACGGTCCACACGCCGACCCCCGCGAGGATCAGTCCGAACACCACCACAACGGTGAGCACTCGTGAGAGCCATTTGAGTGGTCGGGGCATCCAGGCATACGGCCGAAACCTCACAAAAACCTCCTACGCGATATGTCCCAGCAAGTTTGGCAGCACCCTCGGGCCCCGACACCGTACTCGCATTCGGCGAAAACGTGATGTACGGGGCTCCCGTACGCTGACCTGCTCGACGCCCGCGGCACCGTGTCAGTGCGTTGTCCGGCCGCCGTGCCGGGACCCCGCAGCAGTGATCTTCGGGCTGCGGGGAGCGGCAACCGGCGGGGTCTCCGTCACGGTCATTCGAGAACGGCCTACCGTCGAATCAGGCAGACCTGGAAACGCAGACCTGGAAACGGGGCGTCGTCCATCGCGACGGCGATGCCCGAGGGGCCATTGACGAAGGAAAACCCATGAGCAACCTGCACGAACTTCCCGCCGACCTGCCCGTGCCCGAGAACGACGGGGCGGCGGACCACCTGCCGGGCCGCCGTGCGCCCCACGTCGAACTGCCGGGCACGGGGGGTGAGACGGTCGTCCTCGACGCGCTGGGCCCGGGTCGTTCAGTGATCTACGTCTATCCGCTGACCGGCCGCCCGGACGCCGACCTGCCGCGGGGATGGAACGCCATCCCCGGAGCGCGCGGCTGCACCGCCGAGGCGTGCGACTTCCGTGACCATCACAGGGAGTTGACGGCCGCCGGTGCGGCCCGGGTGTTCGGCCTGTCCAGCCAGGACGGCGAATACCAGCGTGAGGTCGTCGAGCGGCTCCATCTGCCGTTCTCGATGCTCGCCGACCCCAGGTTGCGCCTGGCCGGCGAGCTGGACCTGCCGACGTTCGAGGCGGACGGGATGACGCTGTACAAACGGCTCACGCTGATCATCCGTGACGGTGTGATCGAGCACGTCTTCTACCCGATCTTCCCGCCGAACGAGCACGCTCAGCAGGTCCTGACCTGGCTACGGGAGAACGCCGCCGACCGCTGACCGCGAGCGAGGCGGCCGATGCCCTTCCGGCCCCCCACCGGCCGGCGCCGTGATCACAACGACGTCTCCAGGACCACGGACCGCATGGAGAAGCCGTTGCGCTCGTAGAAGCGCACGGCCGCCTCGTTGCCGGCGTACGCCGTCACCCCGGCGTACTGCGCTCCGTGGTGGCGGGCCCATGCCCTGAACTCCTCCACCAGGTTGACGCCGACCTTCCGGCCGCGATACGTGGGCCGCACGTAGATGCTGCCCAGCGTCGCCACCACGACCGGACGCATCGTGGTGGGCCCGAACAGCGTGCCGGTCAGGTGGCCCACGATCCGGCCGCCGTCGTCGGCGACCAGCATCAGGCGGTCCGGGTCGCTCAGAGCCTTCGAGAACCGGGTCAGGCCGTGCTCCGCGGGCCAGTTCAGATTCAAGGTGAGGTCGTGGGTTCCGGCGTCCTCCGCGAACAGCGCGGAGGAGCAGGCCACGATCCCATTGAGGTCCGCAACGGTGGCAGGCCGGACGACAACGCCGTTCTCGCTCATGATCAGGACGCTATCGGCCGCCACCGACATTAGACGCGATCTGCTACCACGGCCTGCGGAAACATGACCATTCCATGCTGGATCGACAAGGTCACCGCCAGGTCTAGTCCCAGACGTCGGACCAGGTCTGGCCCTCGGGGGTGTCGGCGACCTTCACGCCGAGGGCGGCCAGATCGCCGCGGAGACGGTCGGCGGTGGGCCAGTCTCCGGCCTCGCGCGCCCGCCCGCGCTGCTCCAGCAGTTCGGCGGCGCCCGCGGGAAGGCTCCTCGATCTGCCGATGTCGAGGGAGAGGTCCAGACCGAGGATCTGGTCGAGGTGAAGGAAGGACTCAAGCCGGGATCCGGGGGCGACCGAGTCGTCGCGTTCCAGCTCGCGGAGGAGGCGCAGGGCGAGGGGGGTGTCGAGGTCGTCGTCGAAGGCGGCCTCGATCCCGGAGATCCGGTCGGCGGGCATCGGGCGGCTCGGGAACTCCGACCACTCGGCGACGCGGGAACGCCAGCGCCGCAGGGTCTTGTCGGCGGCCCGGAGGGTGTCCCAGGTGAGGTTCATCTGCTGGCGGTAGCGATGTTCCATGAACGCCAGCCGTACGGCCAGCGGATCCAGGCCCGCGTCGGTCACGTCCCGGAGCAGGACCACGTTGCCGGTGGACTTGGACATCTTGCGCCCGTCGAAGAGCAGGTGCTCGCCGTGGACCCAGTGCCTCACCACCTCGTGCCCGGTGACGGCGTCGGACTGGGCGCGCTCGTCCTCGTGGTGCGGGAAGCGCAGGTCGATCCCGCCGGTGTGCAGGTCGATGTGCTCACCGAGGAACCGCAGCGCCATCGCCGAGCACTCGATGTGCCAGCCGGGGAAGCCCCGGCCCCACGGGGTGTCCCAGGTCAGCTCCCGGTCCGAGGGCTTCCACAGGGCCCAGTCGGCGTGGAACCGCTTGCGGGGGTCGACGCCTTCGACGCGGTGGCCGGGCTTCAGCCGGTCGAGCCGGTTGCCCGAGATCTCGCCGTAGGTCGGGAAGGAGGCCGCGTCGAAGAAGACCGACCCGTCGGGGACCGTGTAGGCGTGTCCCTTCTGGATCAGCCTGGCGATCAGCGCGATCGTCGAGTCCATCGTCTCGCTGGCCCTGGGGGAGTGCTCGGGCGGGCGCATGTTGAGCGCGGCCGCGTCCGCGAGGAAGGCGTCCTCGTAGAACCGGGCGATCTCCAGCGCGGTCCGGCCCTCAGCCCGCGCCTGGGCCAGGACCTTGTCCTCGCCGGCCGGGTCGATCTCGTTGTCGTCCACCAGGTGACCGACGTCGGTGATGTTGCGGCAGACGACCACCCGGACCCGTTGCCGCTCGCTGACCCGTCTGATCAGGTCCGACAGCAGGTACGAGCGGAGGTTGCCCACGTGGGCGTACCTGTAGACGGTCGGGCCGCAGGTGTACATCCGCAGTGACCGGGTCCCCTCGGGGACGATCTGTCGAACCTGGCGATTCCGCGTGTCATACAGGCGCAGCATGTCCCGAGCCTATTCTCCTCGGGCGGTCCTTTTCGGGTGCCGCCCTCCGGTTCTCCTCAGGTGGTTCTCCGCGCGGGTGCCTTCCCTCGTCAGGCGGGTCCCTCCAGGAAGACCAGGATCTCCCGGTCGCCGCGATCGCGAAGGCGGGTGATGACCTCCTCGCGGGTGCAGCCGTCGGACAGGCCGATGCGGGCGCCGATCAGGCGGATGCCCTCGGCCTCCGAGGCGACCGGGGCGGTGTAGCCGATCAGGTGCAGGGCCCGGTTCAGGGCGGGAAGGGCGGGGGACGCGGCGGGAAGGTAGCGGGTCAGCAGCTCGCCGCCGTCGGACACCGTCAGGAAGACGTGGTCGCCCTCCGCGGCGTTGGCGGCGATCAGGACCGGGCGGATGGAACCCATGGTCGGCTGGTTGTGCCAGCTGATCACCACGTCCCCGGAGGGGGTGGAGGCGGTCAGCTGCCCGCCGGGGGCCATGCCGAGGTGCGCCGCGAAGCCGGTCGGCAGGGGAGAGCCCGAGCCGCGCAGGTGCTCGGCGTTGACGTCCACCCGGTGCCACCAGCGCCCGTCGCGGCTGCGGAAGCAGCGGCGGGTCGAGGAGACGTCGCGGCGCGGGTGGTAGTCGGCCTGTTCGGCGCCGGCCACCCGGATCCACCCGCGCTGGGTGCGTTCGAAGCCGGGCCCGCCCGCGTAGGCGCGGACCGAGCTCTCGCTCACGTCGTAGCGGGCGGTCAGGTTTGTGACGATCGTGTTGACCGACGCCTCGCCGCTGGACCGCTCGATCTCCCGGACGATCATCTCCCGGATGCCCAGATACTGCTCGCCGCCCCAGCGGGACAGCCCGTACTTGTTCCGGTCGACCCGCAGGAACCGGTCGTCGGCGGTGAGCTGGTTGCGGATGCCGACGAGGCTGTAGTCCTCGCCGATGCGCTCCTGGATCTCCTCGGGCGTCAGCGGGTTCCCGGCCACCGCGAGCACGGCCTGGGCCTTGTCGTTGACGCTGCGCGGCCACGGCACCACGTGGTCCTCCAGCACCCTCAGCTGGGGTACGGCGATCAGCCACCGCTCGGCCACGTCCTCGCGGATGCCGAGCTGGCTGACCATCGTGACGGCCTCGTCCAGGGGGCGCGGCCCGTCGGTGAACAACTGCCGGGTCTTCTCCCTGAGCTCGTCGGCGCCGCCGGCGACCAGCCAGCCGTCCACCTGGTCGTAGCCGCTCAGCAGGGTCCGCACGAACCGCCAGGAGGGGATGCCCAGGGTGGCCAGCTCGGCGCGGTGCCACGGCACCGCGGCGGCCAGGTCGTCGGCCGGTACGGCGGAGCCCAACCGGCCCCGCAGCCAGGAGACGTGGGCGATCAGCGGTGCCGCGTCCTCACTGCCCAGCCAGACCTCGACGTGGTCGCGCAGGTCGCGCTCGATCTGCCGGATGCGTTCCCTGGTCACCGAGAACCGCTGGGCCAGGTCGTCGAGTGTGGCCCGCTGGGAGGCGTAGAGCCGGTCCCTGGCGATGGCCCGCTGCCGTTCGTCCAACGTGGCGAAGAGCTCGTCGATCAGCTCGGGCAACGGCCGGTCGGGACGGGAGGGACGCACCGTGGCGACGCTCTCCTCGGTGACCGGTTCAAGGAGTCGTTCCAGCACGTCGGTGAACAGTTTGTGCACCGTCTCGCGGCCGAGCCCCTCGGGCGTGCGGACGCTCGAAGCGGGGTCGGCGAACCTGAGTACGGGCAGGACGTCACCGAGCATCAGATATCCCCAGCACGTCAGGGCAAGGTCTGTCAGGCGTCCGGCGACCTCGGAGGTCCCGATGGTGGTGCAGGCCCGGTCGAGTGGAAGCGCCTGCCACCACGCCTCGGGGAGACGGGGGTCGGTTGCGATCGGCGCTACCTGGCCGGGAGAGGTCCAGCGCAGGGGTGGCGCGATGTCGCTCAGGCTGAGGTTCATTGAGGTCCAACCGGCAAAGGGGAATATATCCGCAGTTCAGAGTATGTGATCAGGTGGGAAGGAAGGGACTGGCTCGCCCGGAGTGGGACACGTAAAGCAGTTCTCTGGCCCGGGTGCAGGCCACGTAGAGCAGGCCGCGCTCGCGCTGGAGGTCGTGTGCCCTGGCCGCCGGGTCCTCCCGGACGGGGGTGAGCGCGTCGGGGTCGGGCACGATCCCGTCGGTCACGCCGATCACGGCGACACGCCGGAACTCCAGCCCCTTCATACCGTGCAACGTCGTCACCCGTACTCCCAGCTCGCGAAGAGCGGCTCGGGCATTGCGCACGAGGCCGGCCGTCCTGGCGGCGACCGCGATCTCCTGGGGCGGTACGCCTTCCCGCACCCACTGTCCCACTTGTGTGATCAGACCTGTCAGCTCGCCCTCCGGTGAGTCGTAGGCGCGGACCATCGGACGAGGCCCGTGCCGTGTGGCGCGCAAACCGTACAGCTCCTGCACTCCGCTCACGAGCCCGTCGGCGGGCCCGCCTCCGCGTAGTCGTACCCCCCAGGACAGGATCTCCTGCGGAAGCCGGTATGACACTTGAAGTCGTTGCTGAATCGCGTCGATCCCGACCGCGCCCAGGGAGACCCGCGTGTCGAAGATGCGCTGGTGCGGGTCGCCCACGATGAACAGGTCGTCGCGGGCGTGCGGCACCGCCGCGCGGAGCAGCCGCCACTGCGCGGGGTGCAGGTCCTGCGCCTCGTCCACCACGATGTGCCGGTACGGCTCCCGCTTCGGCTCCGTCTCCTCAAGGAGGTCCCCGGTCGTCTGACCGAGCAGCACGGACGCCTCCGAGGCCAGCTGGAGCAGGGTCCGCTTGCCGCGCTCCCGCAACTGCTCGGTGACGTGATCGATGGCTCGCCAGACGGCGGTCCGCTCCTCGTCCGTGAGCCCGACGCTGCGACCGGGGCGGGGCGCGCTCAGATACTCCTCCAGGGTCTGGAGGTTCTGCGCCAGCACCACCTGTTCCCACTCCCGCAGCAGGAACGCCGGGCTGTGGCCGGTCCCGGTCTCCTCCCAGAGCGCGACCAGTTCCGTGGCGCCGACCAGGGAGGGCGGCCGTCCCTCGGCCTCCGAGACGATGCGGTGGGCCAGCCGGTCCACGTTGCCGACCTCGACCCGTTTGCGTGTCACCTCGTCCTCGATCAGCAGGTCGAGCCTGGCGGCGAGTTCGGCGCTCAGCTTCTGGGAGAAGGTGACCAGCAGGATCTGCCCGGTGCCGCGCCTGGCGAGGTGGGCGGACCTGTGCAGGGCGACGAGCGTCTTGCCGGTGCCCGCGCCGCCGGTGACCAGGGTCGGCTGCCGGTAGGACTCCCAGTAGGCCATCCGGTGCTGCGGCGGGTGCAGGAACACGCACCAGTCCGGCGCGTCGAGCACCCGGTTCAGCTCGCGAGGGGAGTCGGTGAAGACGGCGCGATCCGGGCTGCGCCGCAGAGCGGCGCCGAAGTCCTCAAGGTTGATCGGCTCCGGGTCCGGGGCGAGGGCGCGGCAGTTCTCCAGCTCCCGCCAGGCCCCGGTCATCGACTCGCCCCTGGCCAGCGCGGCCAGCGGTTCGTACTGCGTCGGAGGCAGCAACGGCTCCAGAGCCTCCAGGGTGAGCTGGTCGGTGATCTGTCTCACCAGCGGCAGGAACCTGTTGTCGACGCCGAGCTCGGCCAGGTCGGTGTCGCAGATGTCCGCGAACAGGCGCGTCGGGGAGGCCTCGGCCGACCTGCGGATCGCGGGCCGTACCCGGTCCAGCGCCACGGCGTCCCACATCTCGACCACGCCCAGCGCGGTGTTGACCCCGAACCGGTGGCGCTGGGCGTAGGCCCACGCCTCGGCGTCGGGAAGCACGGTCAGCAGCCAGTAGACGTCTCGCTGCTTGACCACGACGCCCCGGTGGCGGTCGGCCAGCCTCAGCGTGGCGACCCGGGGGTCCCTGGCCCCTCTGACCCGCTCCGGGTACGGCGCGCCCGCCACGTTCTGCAGGAAACGCCGCGCCGCGACCACGACGTCCCGGCGCACGGGCTGGGCCAGGGCGCTGAGCTCTACGGGGAACTCCGGGGAGATCGCGAGACGGGGCATGGGCTAGGCCAGCAGGGACAGTAGATCGCGGTCCCCGCGTTCTCGTAGCCGGACGAGAAGATCGGGCATTCCCACGGGGCCCGTCATGCCGACCCGGGTGGCGATGACCCGGCAGGCCTGCTCGCGGGTGCCGCCCGCCGCGGTGTAGCCGACCAGCCGCAACGCGTGCGCGATCGGGTCCGCGTCCTTGGCCGCGGCCGGCAGGTGCCTGGCCCGCAGGACCCCCTCGTCGGACAGCGTCAGGAACAGGTGGCTTCCCTCCTTGGCGCCCACATCCGCGAGGAGCGTCTTGAGCGATTCCAGGACGGGCCTGTCCTGCCAGTTCAGGGTGAGCTCGCCCACCGTGCTGTTGACCGTGTGGCCGACGCCGGGCGTCATCCCGAGATAGGCGGCGAATCCGCTGGGCAGCGGGTATTCGGCGCCGTGGAGATGCTCGGGCGTGACGTCGATCCTGAGCCACCACCGGCCGTCCGGCTGCCGGAAGCAGAGCCGGGTCAGCGAGACGTCCTTGAGCGGGCGAAACGGCTCCTTGGCCGGCCGCTTCTCCGTCTCCCCGGGGCCGGGCTCCTCAGGCGGTCCGGGCGGGGGCTGCTCGGCCGCTCCGCCCGGGGGACGCCCGGCCTGGCCGTTGCCGTTCACCGGGCGCCTGGCCGCCTTGGCCGGGGGCCGTTCGGCCGGCTGGTCCGCCGCGGGGCCGTCCGGCCCGGCCGCGGGCTTTCCCGAGGCCGTGGCCGGAGCGGACGCGCCGTTCTGACGCTGCGGCGGCCGCTCGCCGGCGCCGAGGATCCGGAGCTGGGGGACGTTCTCCAGCCACTCCTTGGACACCTCGGGGTGAATGCCCAGGGAGGAGACCATGTCGAGGGCCTTGTTGATGGTCAGCGGGGACTTGGCGCTACTGATCATGCTGCGGGTGCGGTGGCGCAGCTCCGCGATGTCACCCTCCACGAGCCACTCGTCGACCAGGTGGTAGTCCGGGAGGGTGGCCAGGACGAACTGCCAGGCCGGTACGTCGAGGGAGTGGAGATCACGGCCGTGCCAGTCGGCCGCGTTGATCAGCCGCTCCCTGGGGGCGGCCTTGCCGATGATCTTCTTGACCGCGTCCAGATGGTCCCGGTAGGGCGCGGCCTCGTCCGAGGCGAGCCACTCCTTGAGCTGCCTGCGCAGGTCGATCTCCAGGTCCTGGATGACCTCGACCGGCACGGCGAAGAGATTGGCCAGCGCCTCCGGGGCCGCCGGGGCATCGCTGAACAGCCGGTTCTGCGCGACGGCCCAGCGCTTGTCCTCGACGTTCGCGAAGACGCCGTCCAGCAGCGCGTGAAGATTCTCCTCGGACCGGCTCTCGGCGGGCCACCGGGCCTTCGGCACATCCCCCGCCGAGACCGCGTCCGGCTTGGGCTCCCGCTCTCGCGACGGCTGGGAGGCGTCGGCCGGTTCCGGCTCCGGCGCGTCGAAGGACTCGGCCTCCGGCTCGGGTTCGGCGGTGGCCGGGGCGGGGTCGGCCTCGGGCGCCGAGGCGGCTTCAAGAACGGGCGAGGCTTCGAGGGCGGGCGGGGCCTCGAGAGCCGGCGCGGGCACGGCCTCGGGCTCCGGGGCGGCTTCGGGTTCGGGCTCGGGCACGGCGGGGCTCGCCGTGGTCGCGGGGACCGGCGCGAGCTCGGCCACGTCTCCGGCGACGAGCGCGGGGGCGACCTCCGGCGGGGCGATCTCGCGGTGCTCCGCGACGGCCTCCACCGGCGCGGGACCGGCGTCGGCGTCCGGCGTCTCCGGCTCTCGCGCGGGCGCGCTCTCGTGGAGTTCCGCGCCGGTCTCCGGCGTCACGTCGCGGGCCGCACGGGCTTCGAAGAACGACCCCTCCGGCTCCGGGATCTCGAGGTCCCGGCCGGAGGTGACGGCGGGCACCGGCGACGCGGGGGCAGGGGTGACCAGGCGGGCGAAGGCCGCCGTGAACAGGGCGTTCAGGAGGGGGATCGGCTGGATGAAGGGCTGGTCGCGCAGGTCGTGGCCGGTCAGGGCGAGCAGGCCCGGCCAGGAGCCGGTGCGGTCGAGGGCGATGGCCGTGCAGGGCTCGTCGGCCTCTTCGGGGTCCAGGACGTGCAGGGCGGGAAGGACGTCGCCCACCGCGGCCGCCGGCCAGTGTCGCAGGGCGATCCCGGCGAGGATCTCGGCAAGCCTCTCGGGGCCCAGCACGTCGAGCACCCGGGACATCGGCAGGCTCCGCCACCAGGCGTCCGGGAGATCCGGCTGGTCACGTAGAAGTGGGATCGTGGCCGCGTCGCTCCAGCGTAGCGGCGGCACGAGGTCACTCAGACTGAAGTTCATCCGTTCCCTTCACCAGCCCCTCAAGCCGCCCGAGTCACTCCACATCGTCGAGGAACGAGACTCATGGAACAGACCATAGTCTGGCAAATCGCCCCGGCGCATCGGGTCCGCTCAGCGGCGCACGGCCGCGAACCGGAGCCGTACGTAGTCAGCCATCCAACCGGTCTCCCGCCGCAGGGCGGGGGCGGCCAGTTCGTTCACCCGGCGAAGGAGCGGTTCGACCAGGTCGGCGGGCACATCACGCAGCAGCGACCCGGCGAACATCCGCACCCAGTCCGCCGCTCCGTTGGGGCACTCGTCGAGCGGGGTCGGCCGGTCGAAGTACTCCAGCAGCCGGACGGTGAACCCGCCCTTCTCCAGCCGCGTGGCGTACTCGGCGGGGGTGGGGAAGTACCAGGGCAGGCCGGGCTCGCGGAGCCCGTGTTCCCGCCACGCGGTGAACAGCGCCGCCATCAGCGCCGCGCAGTTGCCCGCGCCGCCCATCTCGGCCACGAACCGCCCGCCGGGGGTCAGCGCGTCGCGTACGCTGGCGATCACCGCGTCCGGCTCCCGGCCCATCCAGTGCAGGGCCGCGTTGGAGAAGACCGCGTCGTACGGCTGGGCGACCGTGAAGTCGCTGCCGTCGCCGACGATGAAGTCCAGGCCCGGATACTGCGACAGGGCTTTTTCGATCATCGCCTGGGATCCGTCGATCCCCAGGACGCGAGCGCCCCGGGAGGTGATCTCGGCCGTCAGTACCCCGGTACCGCAGCCGAGATCCACGATGCGCTCCCCGGGCTGGGGGTCGAGCAGTTCGACCAGGGGAGCGCCATGCGCTGAAACATAACCAAAGCTGCTGTCATAGGCGCGAGCGTTCCACCTCATCGTGCTCGGGGTGTCGTATCGCAAGACGATCAGCTCACATTCTGAGACAACAGGGCCTCTTATCGTTACTCTCCAGACACTTTAGAGCCTCAGAGAAGTCGCGACATATCAGTCCCTTCAGCCACAGGCTTATCCGACCTTTTTCGCCCACTCGCGCTGGACGTACGCCTTGGCGGTGTCGGTCTCGGGAATGGTGAGGATCACGGGCTTGGCGGACGTGGCGGGAAGCTTGGCCGCGAGCTCGGAGTCCAGGGTGCCGCGCATCTGGAGGGCCTCCATCCTGGCGGGACGGGCATAGCCCTTGAGGAAAAGGTTCTGGCCCCTGTCGGAGAAGAGGAACTCCTGCCACAGCCGGGCGGCGGCCGGGTGCGGGGCCTTCTTGTTGATGGCCTGGACGTAGTACGAACCGAGCACGGCGTCGCCCGGGATCGTGACCTTCCACTCGCCGTTCTCGGCGGCCCGCTCGGAGTTCTGGTAGTCCCAGTCGATGACGGACGTGGCCGTCCGCCCCTTGCCGGCGAGGTTCCCGGCGCTCTTCAGGCGGCCGAAGAACTCCACGCCCCGCTCCGCCCTGGCCTCGCCGCCCTTGAGCGAGACCGCCATCACCGCGTTGAAGGCCGCGGCCGTCTGCCGGGGGTCGCCGGGCAGCGAGACGCTGTGGCCGGGCTTGAGCAGGTCGGCGAAGGAGGCGGGGGCGGGGATCTTGCGGGGGTCGTAGCCGATGGACATGTAGCCGCCGTACCCGGCGTACCAGTTCCCCTTGTAGTCCTTGAGGGTGTCGGGGATGTCCTGCCAGGTCTGAACCTTGTAGGGCGCGAACATGGCGGCGTTGTCCACGGCGACGTCCATGCTCAGGTCGAACACGTCGGGCTTGAGCGAGGCCGCGGCCTCGATCTCCCGCCGGCTGTTCGCCCCGGGCTCAAGCTGGTTGACCTTGATTCCGTATTCGTCGGTGAAGGCGTCGATGATCTCCCCGTAGTTCACCCAGTCGCGTGGCAGCGCGATCACGGTGAGCGAGCCCTCTTTCTTGGCCGTGTCGACGAGGCGGTCCATCGTCGAGAAGCCCGCCTTGAGGGAGGCGGCCTGGGGGTTGACCGGCGGAAGCTTGACGGCGTTGTTCTCGGTGGCCGGGGCGCTACATCCGGCAATCGTGGCGGTAAGTATCGCGGCGGCGGCGGTTGCGCTGGTGCGTACGGTCACCGGTCGAATACTCCAGGTGACCACGGGGCAGGTCGAGGAGGCGCGGCCTTTTTTGGTGAATGGCTTACGTGCGGGATGGTTGGGTACGGCGTCGCGGCGGGTTACGCGCGGCGTCGCGGAGGGTCCGGGACGACCTTCGCCGCCACGAGCGTGTCCTCGGCGATCTCGACCAGGGTGCCGTCACGCTTGCGCACGCCCAGCACGCCGTCCCGCCAGAATTCGAGCTCGCCCACCGCGTCGCGGAACCCTTCGGGAACCCGTCGCCGCGTGGTAACTCGTTTGCCCATGTCGGAAGGGGTTAGGGTGATATTCAGGCGTGCGCCGAAGCCATGGGTCACCGCCTTTTGCCCCCTCCCGTTTCCGACAGCCAGCGGGCACGGCAATACTAGGGCGTAGCAACCCGCGGTTGAAGTCGTGCCTAGGTGCGTAAAGAAGAAGGAGCCCGAGGTGACCTACGTCATCGCGCAGCCTTGCGTGGACGTCCTGGACAAGGCGTGCATCGAGGAGTGCCCCGTCGATTGCATCTACGAGGGCGAACGCATGCTCTACATCCACCCCGACGAGTGTGTGGACTGCGGCGCGTGCGAACCTGTATGTCCCGTCGAGGCGATCTTCTATGAAGATGACCTTCCCGAGCAGTGGAAGGACTTCTACAAGGCCAACGTGGACTTCTTCGAAGACCTGGGGTCGCCCGGTGGCGCCTCCAAGGTCGGCAAGATCGAGAAGGACCACCCGGTCGTCGCGGCGCTGCCCCCGCAGGCCGAGGGCAACTAGGAGCCTCCGCGAGCAGGGGCGGCGCACGACGGCCGCCCCTGCTCGCCGGTTCCTGGAGGATCCCGGCCCACCCATGGGCCCGGCCTCCATGAAGAAGCCTCTTCCCCGCCCTGATCCGGACGGGGACACGCACTACTGGGGAGAGCTGTGATCGGGCTGCCGGACTTTCCGTGGGATCGACTGACGCCGCTGAAGGAACTGGCGCAGGAGCATCCCGACGGCATCGTCGACCTGTCGGTGGGCACTCCCGTCGACCCGGTTCCGGCCGTCGTACGGCAGGCGCTGTCGGACGCCTCCGACAGCCCCGGATACCCGCTGACCTACGGCACCGAGCGGCTTCGGGCCGCGGCCGCGGGCTGGCTGGGGCGCAGGCACGGGGTGGTCCTCGACCCGTCGAACGTGCTGCCGCTGATCGGCTCCAAAGAGCTGGTGGCCTGGCTGCCGACGCTGCTCGGCATCGGCCCGGGGCAGCGAGTGATCCTTCCCGAGCTGGCCTATCCCACCTACGACGTGGGAGCCCGTCTCGCGGGCGCCGAGCCGTACGCCACGGACGGGCTGCTCACGCTCGGCCCCGAGGCGGTGCCGCTGGTCTGGGTGAACTCCCCGTCCAACCCGACGGGCAAGGTCCTGCCCGTCGACCACCTGCGCAAGGTCGTCTCGTGGGCGCGCGAGCGCGGTGCGGTCGTGGCCTCCGACGAGTGCTACATCGAGCTCGGCTGGGAAGAGCAGCCGGTCTCGATCCTGCACCCGGACGTGTGCGGTGACTCGCACGAGGGTCTGCTCGCGGTGCACTCGCTGTCCAAGCGCTCCAACCTGGCGGGCTACCGCGCCGGATTCGTCGCGGGCGACCCCGCGCTGATCCAGCGGTTGCTGGAGGTCCGCAAGCACGCGGGCATGATCATGCCCGAGCCGGTCCAGGCGGCGATGGCCGCGGCGCTGGACGACGACGAGCACGCGGGGGAGCAGCGGGCTCGTTACGCCGCCCGCCGCGCGATGCTCCGCCCCGCTCTGGAGGCGGCCGGCTGGAAGATCGAGCACTCCACCGCGGGCCTGTATCTCTGGGCGTCCAACGGCACGGACTGCTGGGAGCAGGTGCGCGTGCTGGCAGGTAAGGGGATTCTGGTCGCGCCGGGTGAGTTCTACGGAAAAGCCGGCGACGCGCATATCCGAATCGCCATGACGGCCAGTGACGAAAGGATCAGTGCGGCGGTGCGCCGCCTCCAGTAGGATCGCGCGACATGACGCCCGTGGTCGCCGTGATACTCGGATTGAGCGCGGTCACGCTTGTTCTGTTGCTTGGCGCGTTCCTCGCGACCACGCGTCAGGACAAAAAGTCTCGCGAACCCGAGCCTCCCGGCGAGAGCCCCCTCCAAACGGCCGACGTCGCGCAGCCGCCTCAACCGAGCGCGGGCCAGGTCGGCATCGACTACCCCGACCCCCGCATGATCAAGGTCGGCGACACGATCGACTGCCAGGGGGTGCGCAGCCGCGTCCTCGGCGCCATGTACCTGTCATGGCAGGGCAACCAGTGGACCGAATACCTCCTCGACGACGGCACCCGCCGTTACCAGTGGCTGTCGATCGAGACGCGCCCCGCCCTGGAGGCCGGAGACCTGCCCCACCTTGAGGTGCTGTTGTGGACCTCGGTGCCCACCCAGGGCATGGTCCCCGCCAAGACCACGCTGAGCGTCGAGGGCGTCGACTTCTTTCCCGCGGCCCGGGGCACCGCGGCCTTCCGCGCGGAGGGCGTCACCTCGATGCCCGAGCGGGGCCTGCTCGACTTCGCCGACTACCGGGCGGCCGACGGCCGCCTGCTCAGCTTCGAACGGCTCCAGGGCCAGCGCTGGAGCTCCTCCTACGCGCAAGCCCTGCCCCCGGGCACCATCAGGATCGAGAAGAAGGGCTGACGGCATCCGCCGAGCCTCCGGCGGGGTCGCCGGGCAAGGCCGGTCGGCGGTGCCGCGTTCACGGTACGGAGACCATGCGGACGGCGTCGCGCCTCCGGGGCGGCCGTTCGGCGGCGCCGCGTTCACGGTGCGGAAAACCGGGCGGACGGCGTCGCGTCCCCGGGACGGGGGACGGGGGACGGGGGACGGCCGTCCGGCGGTGCCGTCAGGAGATCTCGACCCGGCCGGTGGAGGCCGCCGCGTCGGCCTTCCAGCCCTCGCGGCCCGTCGTGGAGGTCCAGGCCTGGCCGTCGTAACGGATCAGGCGCAGCCCGAACTTCTGGGCGTGGGCGACCGACCAGCTGGCCATCAGCCAGCCGCGCTCCGAGGAGGAGGTCTTGAGCGTGGTTCCCGGGCCGAGGGTCTCGACGAGTTTGCGCCGGGCCTTCTCCGCGGCGGGAGGCGATGTCGCGTCCGTGGCCGGGCGGGCCGACGCCTCGTCAGTGGGGTCCGAGAACCAGCAGTGCACGGCCTTGGGGACCCGTCCGGTGAACGCCGCGGCCAGGATCTTCCCCTCGTCCTCGTGCTGCGCGTAGGCCGATCCGTCGGCCGAGCGCTGCACCTCCTGCGCCGCCTCGTGGAGCGGTAGCTTCCGGTAGTTCTTCACCTTCACCAGCGCGGAGAAGAACTTGCCCGAGGCGTAGATCGGGTCGATCAGTTGCGAGGGCTTGCCCCAGCCCTGCGAGGGCCGCTGCTGGAACACCCCGACCGAGTCACGGTCGCCGTCGCCGGACTCCAGGTTGAGCAGTTTGGACTCCTGGATGGCGGTGGCGTAGGCGATCACGACGGCCCTTTCGGGCAGTTTCCTGCGGGCCGCCACGGTCGCGATGGTCGCGGCCACCTGAGCCTGCTCGATATCCAGGTCCAGCGAGCCGATGGGAGTGGTGACCGCGCATCCCTCAACGGGCCCGGCCAGCGGCGTGACCCGGTTGAGCAGCTTGAGAAGGCCCACGGTGATGGCCACCGCGAGCACGATCACGATCGCGATGATCGCGATGACCCCTTTGGAGAAGCGTCGGCGCACCCTGAAGAACCTATCGCTCCGCGGCGAACGCGCGGCGTGGCGGAGGGGCGCGAGCACCGCGTCCTCGCCCGGTGACGTAGGAGCGAGGCCGGTCGGCGGCGGGTCTCCCGCGACACCCCCCGGGTGGAACCGGCGGGCACCGCCGCCGGGAGGAACGCCTCTCCCGGCGAGGTCCCCGGGCACAGATAGGGTCGCGAGCATGAGTACGCGTCTGGATCTCACACAGGACGTCGGGGCGCTCACCGCGCGGATCGTGGACGTCGAGTCGGTGAGCGGCAACGAGAAAGCACTGGCCGATGCGGTCGAGGAGGCGCTTCGGACGCTTCCGCATCTGAGCGTCGACCGCGACGGCGAGTCGATCGTGGCCCGCACCCGTCTCGGGCGCGGGGAGCGGGTGGTGATCGCCGGACACCTCGACACCGTCCCGGTCGCCGGCAACCTGCCCAGCCGGGTCGAGGGCGACCTGCTGTACGGCTGCGGCACCTCGGACATGAAGGCCGGCGTCGCGGTCGCGCTGAAGCTGGCCGCCGCGCTCCAGGCGCCCAGCCGGGACGTGACCTACGTCTTCTACGACTGCGAGGAGATCGAGGCCGAGCGCAACGGCCTGCTCCGGCTCAGCCGCAGCCGTCCCGACTGGCTCGCCGGGGACTTCGCGGTGCTCATGGAGCCCACCGACGGCATGATCGAGGGCGGTTGCCAGGGCACGCTCCGGGCCCAGATCACCGTCCGGGGCAAGCGCGCGCACAGCGCCAGGTCCTGGTTCGGGGTCAACGCCGTCCACGCCGCCCAGCCGGTGCTGGAGATCCTCAACGCCTACGAGGCCAGGCTCCCGATCGTGGACGGGCTGGAGTATCACGAGGGCCTGAACGCGGTGGCGATCACCGGCGGCGTCGCGGGCAACGTGATCCCCGATGAGTGCGTGGTGACCGTGAACTACCGCTTCGCCCCCGACCTGTCGCTGGAGGACGCGCAGGCGCACGTCAACGAGGTGTTCAAGGGCTTCGAGGTCCGCTTCACCGACGGCGCCCCCGCCGCGCGGCCCGGCCTGACCCATCCGGTGGCGGCGGCCTTCGTGAGCGCCGTCGGAGGTGAGCCGAGGGCCAAACTGGGCTGGACCGACGTCTCGCTCTTCTCGAGCCTCGGCGTTCCCGCGGTCAACTACGGTCCGGGCGACCCGAATCTGGCGCACCAGCGGGGCGAGTTCGTGTCACTCGAAAAGATCGCCGACTGCGAGCGCGGAATGCTCGACTGGCTGGCCTGACGAGCACGCGATCTCGGTGGCCCATAGGGGAGGGGCTCAGGGCGCGAGGACGACGCGTGGTCTCTGACCTGCGGATCCCCGCCCCAGGCGGCCGGACACAAATGAAAGTGGCTTTCCTCGCCGGCCATTTGGCGGGGAAAGCCACTTTCAGTCCCGAGCAGCACCCTCGGCAATTAGACGCGGCTTCCTCGAAATCCGGTTCCGTGTTCCCGGGGAGATTTTTCAAGATTTTTCTATAGACGGCGCTAGCGTGACCGCATGAAGAAAACACGTCCGGAGCGCCGTCAGGGGGGCGCCGTGGTCCGCGGTGATCTCGTCTCCGATTCGACTCACGACCAGCGACTTCTCGACAAAAGAGGACCGGCCGACTGGCTGCACATGGATCCGTGGCGGGGTGATGCGCATCCAGTCGGAGTTCGTGGAGGGCTTCGGCCAGCTCGCGGAACTGCCCGAGGCGGTCACCGTCTTCGGGTCCGCGCGCACCCCCGAGGACTCGCTGGAGTACAAGATGGGGGTGGAGCTCGGCCAGAAGCTGTCCAGGGCGGGCTACGCCGTGATCACCGGCGGCGGCCCCGGCTGCATGGAGGCGGCCAACAAGGGCGCCAGGGAGGCGGGCGGCGTCTCCGTCGGCCTGGGCATCGAACTCCCCTTCGAGCAGAGCATGAACGAGTACGTGGACCTAGGCATCGAGTTCCGTTACTTCTTCGTCCGCAAGACCATGTTCGTGAAGTACTCCTGCGGCTTCGTCACGCTGCCGGGCGGGTTCGGCACGATGGACGAGCTGTTCGAGGCGCTGACCCTGGTCCAGACGCGCAAGGTCACCTCCTTCCCCGTCGTGCTGATGGGAACGGAGTTCTGGGGAGGGCTCCTCGACTGGATCAGGTCGACCCTCGTGGGGACCGGCAAGATCTCCCCGGCGGACGTGGACCTCATCCATGTCACCGACGACGTGGACGAGGCCGTCCGGATCATCAGCGAAGCCGACCAGAACCGGGGGGCACGCCTCAAGGAGGAGCAGAGGGCCGTGCGGAACACCATCGGAGACGCCCAATAAGGTTTGACCGTGTTCATATGCGTATTCCTGGCGTCAAGTCAGAAGATCGATCAAAAGTATCTGGCGTTGGCCGAAGAGGTGGGCACCGAGCTTGCCAGGCGAGGGCACACCCTGGTCAGCGGCGGCGCGAAGGTCTCGTGCATGGGCGCGGTGGCCCGGGCCACCCGCGCGGGCGGCGGCCGGACCGTGGGAGTGATCCCGCAGGCCCTCGTGGACATCGAAGTCGCGGACCGCGACTCCGACGAGCTGGTGGTGACCACCGACATGCGCGAGCGCAAGGGCATCATGGATGCCCGGTCCGACGCCTTCCTGGTGCTGCCGGGCGGTATCGGGACCCTGGAGGAACTGTTCGAGATCTGGACCACCAGGACACTCGGCCTGCATGACAAGCCGCTGGTGCTGCTGGACCCGTGGGGCCTCTACGCGCCGTTGAAGGAACTCGTCGAGGGGATGCACGAGGCGGGATTCACCCGTCCGAACGTCTTCGACGCCATTTCCTGGACCACCACGGTCGAGGAGGCGTTCCAGCTGCTGGAGAAGACGACCGGACACCTGGCGCCGAGTCCGGAGGAGCTAGGCGAGGCCACGGCGGGTTAACGCGGGAGGGCGCCGCCCCGCCAGGGAATCGGTCATCTCGACCGCGAGCCGTACCTGGTCGGGGCGGTCGGTCCGGAAGACCCGGGCGCCCGTCCAGGCGCAGATCGAGGCCACGGTGAGTTCCGAGGCCTCGTCTCCGTCTCCGGCCAGGGCGGAGGGCGTGACGGAGACGGTGTGCCCGGCCCGGGCGAGCTCCTCGACCTCGGCGATCGAGCGGGCCTCGACCCAGTCGGGTTCACCCTGGTCATCGGGCCCGAGTACCACAAGAGCAGCCATGACACGATCCTAGATCAGAGGACTTGTGGCACGATTCATATGTGCTGGTCGTACTCGTTCTCGCTGCCGTAGTCGTCATCGCCGGGGTGACGGTGGTCGCCATGGGCCGGGGAGGCGAGCTGACCGAGTTCGCCCCGGACATCCCGCCGCTCGACCTGCCCGTCGCCGGGCAGCTCAGCGCCGTCGACTTCATGGCCCTCCAGCTCCCGGTAAGTCTTGTCGGCTATCACACGCAGAGCGTGGACGAGACGCTGAACCGGGTCGCCAACGCCCTGAGCGAGCGTGACACCAGGATCGCCGTACTGGAGCAGCGGGTGTCGGAGCTGCTGTCCAGCAGGCTCCAGGCCCGTCAGGAGATCCAGGCGAGCCCCCTGGCCGGCCCGCGCACCGATCACGAGCCCGAGGAGCCCAAGGAGCTTTCCGAGCTGAAGGAGCTCAAGGAGCTTTCCGGACCGTCCGATTCGCCGTCCGGGTCGTCGTACGGATCCGTGTCCGGGCCGCTGTCCGAGGACTCGTACGACTCCTCGACCGAGCCCGAGCCCGAGCCCGCATCCGAGCCCGAGCCCGCGTCCGTGCCCTCCTCCGAGTCGTCGTCTGGCTCCTTCGGCGCGTGGCCGGCAGGCGAGCGCCTCGGAAAGGAGGAGTCGCGATGAGCGAGCCGACCCTCGCCGAGCCGATCTCGCCCGAGCCGATCTCGCCCGAGCCGGTCCTTTCCGAGCCGGTCCTTTCCGAGCGGGTCCGCTGCTGGCCGACCACCGCGCCCGACTACATCGCCTACCACGACGAGGAGTGGGGCCGTCCGGTCAGGGGCGACGACCGGGTGTTCGAGCGGCTCACCCTGGAGGCCTTCCAGTCGGGCCTCTCGTGGATCACAATCCTGCGCAAGCGGGAGAACTTCCGGGCGGCCTTCGCGGGCTTCTCCATCCCGGCCGTCGCCGCGTTCGGCCAGGCCGACGTGGACCGGCTGCTCGGCGACGCGGGCATCGTCCGCAACCGCGCCAAGATCGAGGCCGCGGTGGCCAACGCGAGGGCCGCTCTCGACGTCGAGCTGTCCGACCTCGTCTGGCGCTACGCCGACCCGGACTCCCCCGCGCCCGCGACCCTCGCGGACACGCCCGCGCAGACCCCGGCCTCCAAGGCGCTCGCCAAGGAGCTCAGGTCCCACGGCTTCCGTTTCGTCGGCCCGACCACCGCGTACTCACTGATGCAGGCCATCGGCCTGGTCAACGATCACCTGGCCGGCTGCTGGACGCGCGAGATCCCCTGACGGCCGACGCCCGGCCGCGCGTCCGACTCCGGCCGGCGCCTGTCTCCGGGGCGCGGCCGTCGCTTTCGGAAGCCGCCGTGAGTCCGTGAGCGGGGCCTGTCAGTGGCCCTCGAAGACGGGCCGTTCCTTGTTGAGGAAGGAGCGGGTGGCGTTCAGATGGTCGTCGGTCTTGACGCAGGCGTCCTGGAGCTCCGCCTCCAGGGCCAGGGCGTCGGCCAGAGAGCTGCTCGCGGCGTGCTCCAGGGCCCGCTTGGTCGCCGCGTAGGCGCTTGTCGGACCCTGTGCCAGCCGTACGGCCAGCCGGTGCGCCGTGGCGCTCAGCTCGTCGGCGGGGACGACCTGGGAGACGATCCCGAGTTCCAGTGCGCGGGCCGCGTCGAGGGGCTCGCCGAGCAGCAGGAGTTCGGTCGCGCGGGGCAGGCCGACCAGGCGCTGGAGGGTCCAGGACGTGCCGGAGTCGGGGGCCAGCCCGATGCCGCCGAAGGCCATCGCGAACTTGGCCTTCTCCGAGGCGATCCGCAGGTCGCAGGCGAAGGCCAGGCCGGCGCCCGCACCCGCGGCGACGCCGTTCACCGCCGCGACGACCGGTTTGCCCATCTCGGCGATCGTGCGGACGATCGGGTTGTAGTGCGTGCGCACGGTGTCGTTCAGGCCGCGGCCCGCCTCCAGGTTGGCCGCGTGCTCGTTCAGGTCCTGGCCGGCGCAGAACGCCCGCCCCGATCCGGTCAGCAGCACCGCACGCACGGCGTGGTCCTGTGAGGCCATGGTCAGCGCCTCCAGCAGGTCCGCCTTGGTCCGCGTGGTCAGCGCGTTCATCGCCTCGGGCCGGTCGATGGTGACGGTGGCGACGGCGTCGTCGACCGAGTAGAGAACGTCGTTCAACGGAAACTCCTTCTACGGCTTCTGGGCTACGGCTCGGTCAGATTGCGGTCGACGAACGCGGTGGCGGCGGGGAGCAGGCGGGTGGCCTCCTGCTCGAAGTAGATCCTGGCCTTCTCTCCCGGCCAGCCCGGCGGCAGGAGCTCGGCGGGAAGGCCGGGGTCGCGGAACAGGAAGTTGCGCCAGCCGTGCAGCAGCCTGCTCCGGGTGGCGAACGCCTGGTCGGCGGTGGCGTCCTGGGGCAGACCGGCGATCAGGTCCACCGCCTGGACCAGCCACCCCTCGTAGGCCGATCCGATGCCGTCCAGGTCCCAGGTTCTGGCGACGAGCGTCCTGGGGTCGCCGTCGAGCACCGCGTCGAACCGGTCGGCGCGGATGCTCTCGCCGTTGAGGATCGAGTCGAGCTCGGGGGACGGGCGTGGGCCGATCCACGTCGTCTCCGAGAGCGGGGCGTATCCGAGAAACGACAGATCGGCCTTGAGCCGCTCCCGCCTGGATCGCTCACGCACAGGTTCCACCACGAGCATGTGCCACCGGCCGGTCCAGGTGATCGTCCCAACTCGGTAAATTCTCAACGCCGCCTCGTCGAGACGGCGTACGCACTTGGACGTCGCCTCGTAACCGGGCCCCTGGGACAGCCGGGCCGGCGCCAGCCAGCCCTGCCGCACCATCCGCGAGACTGCGGTGCGGACGGCGGGGGCGGCGATACCCAACGGTGCGAGCAGACGGACGAGGGCGGCCACGGACGCGCGGCCGCCTCGGGACCGTAGGTGGTCCCCATACAGATCGAATAGAGCGGCGCGGGCGTTCACGAAGACAAGTTTGGTCGTCTGAGGGGTCTCGGACAACGGTCTTGATTGCCGGATGAGCCGATGCTGAGGCTGATCGTTCCCATTCTCCGTGCGGAGGCGGGATAATAGGACATCACAGAAGACGTGAATGCGTCGGCCACCCTCGGGTCAGTCGGAGATCCGGAGCCCGATGCAGGAAGGGATACACGCATGGCGGCTATGAAGCCGAGGACCGGTGACGGTCCGCTGGAGGTCGTCAAAGAAGGCAGGGGAATCGTCATGCGGGTTCCTCTGGAGGGTGGCGGCCGCCTTGTCGTCGAGCTCTCGGCGGACGAGGCCAATGCCCTTGGTGAGGAATTGAAGAAGATCGTCGGCTGATCCTGATCTGAGAACAAGCGGTGAAGCCGGGTCCTATTTGAGCTGCTCGGGGAGCATGACACCTGCGACGGCCCGCGCGACCGCACCCGATGATCAATACGGCCCTGGCCGTCGGACTGCCTCACGGTGGCTCGCGCCAGGGCCGCGGCGTTTCCCCGGCCCACGGGCCGATGACTGGAGTGACCCATGCCCCTCTCGCCCTATCAGCTACTACCCCACACGATGTACGGACACGGACTGTCCGTCGTGACCCCCGCGGAAGGCGCCGATCCGGCCCCCTCTCCGGACGGAGCGGCCACGGAGACCTCGATCGCCAAGGACGCCGAGCTGCTCGCGGTCCCCTTCGCGGCGGATCGGGCCCCTGAGATCGAGCTGCCGATGCCCGCGGCGGCGTTGCTGGACCACTATCAGGCCAAGGGCGAGGCCGGAGAGATCATCGAGGTTCCCGTCGCCAACGGCGACGTCGTGGGCCGGGTGCTGCTCTACGGGGTCGGGGACGGCTCGTCCGCCGACCTGCGCAAGGCCGGTGCGGCGGTCGCCCGGCGCGGCAGGGGCAAGGACACGATCAGGATCGTGCTGCCCGAGGGGCCGGTCGCCGCGTTCGTGGAGGGCGCGCTGCTGGCCACCTACGCCTTCCGGATGGGCGAGAAGAAGTCCACGTCGGTGGCGATGATCGAGTTCGTCGGCGAGGGAGCCGAGGCGGAGGTGGCCAAGGGCAAGGTGGTCGCCGAGGCCGTCGCGCTCGCCAGGGACCTGGCCAACACGCCCTCCTCGGTGAAGAACCCCGCCTGGCTCGCCGAGCGGGCCCTGGAGCAGGGCGTCACCGCGAGGGTGTGGGACGAGAAGGAGCTGCGGTCCGGTGGGTTCGGCGGCATCGCCGCCGTCGGCCAGGGCTCGCAGAGCCCGCCGCGGCTGATCCAGCTCTCCTACGAGCCGGAGGGCGCGACCGAGCACGTGGTCCTGGTCGGCAAGGGCATCACCTACGACTCCGGCGGCCTGTCGCTCAAGCCGACCGCGGGCATGAAGTTCATGAAGACCGACATGGCCGGTGGCGCGGTCGTCATCGCGGTCCTGGGCGCGCTGGCCTCCCTCGGGGTGCGGGTCCGGGTCACCGGTCTCATCGCCGCCGCCGAGAACTCCTTCTCCGGCACGGCCCAGCGCCCCTCCGACGTGATCACGCAGTACGGCGGGCGGACCGTCGAGGTGCTCAACACCGACGCCGAGGGGCGCCTGGTGATGGCCGACGCGCTGGCCTACGCCGACGCGGAGCTGGACCCCGACATCATGGTGGACGTCGCCACGCTGACCGGAGCGATCAGCATCGCCCTGGGCCAGGGCCTGGGTGCGATCTTCGCCTCGGACGACGACCTGGCCTCGGCGCTGATCGACGCGGGCGAGACCAGCGGTGAGCGGCTCTGGCGGATGCCGCTGATCGACGACTACGTCCCGGGCCTCGACTCCAGCGTGGCCGACCTGGCCAACATCGAGGTCGGATCGAACTACGGCGCGGGCTCCATCACCGCGGCGCTGTTCCTGCGCGAGTTCACCGGCAAGCGGCCGTGGGCGCACCTGGACATCGCCGGCGTCGGCCGCAGCGGTGCCGACGAGGGCTTCCTCAGCAAGGGCGCCACCGGGTACGGCGTGCGCCTGCTGCTCGAATGGCTGTCCGCGCGGTAGATCACGAATTCCGGACCCCGATCACGGGGCTCCGCGGTTCGCGGAAGGCGGACCGTGGCCGGAGCCCCGTGATCGGTGTTCCGCGGTTCGCGGCCGGAGCTCCCGGGCCTTTCTCCGCGGCAGGGCTCCGGAGATCCCCGCTTCCCGCCGGGAGTCTCCGGAGCGCTAGTCCGAGAGCTTGACGGCGGCCAGGATGCCGTCGCCGAGGGGCATCATCAGAGGGCGGAGCCGTTCGTCCGAACGGACCAGCTTGCCCAGCTCCCGCACGGTGACGGTGTCAGGGTCGCGCTGGGTGGGATCGGCGACCCTGTTGTGCCACAGGGCGTTGTCGAAGACCACGATGCCGCCGACGCGCAGCAGCCGGATCGACTCGGCGAGATAGTCGGCGTACTCCTGCATGGCGCCGTCGCAGAAGACCAGGTCGTAGCCCCCGTCGGACAGGCGGGGGAGCACGTCGAGGGCGCGGCCGGTGATCAGCCGGATCCGGCCGCCGGAGAAACCGGCCTGGGCGAAGCTCTGCCGGGCCAGTCGCTGGTGCTCGGGCTCCACGTCCACGCTGGTGAGCGTGCCATCCTGGCGCATGCCGCGGAGCAGCCACAGGCCGGACACGCCGCAGCCGGTGCCGATCTCCACGACGGCACGGGCGTTGATCGCGGTGGCGAGGAAGCAGAGGGCGGCGCCGCCTCCGGGCAGGATCGGGCGCGCACCCACCTCCACACCGCGCTGCCGCGCGGCATGAAGGATCTCGTCTTCCGTGTGGAACTCCTCCGCATAGGCCAGAGTGGCCTCCAACGGACTTGTCGGCGTCTCAGCCATCGGCCTCTCCTCCCGCTTTCTCCGTACACAGTCATATAGGCACTGGGTCGCAGCCTAAGGGAGGCAGGCCCGATCGGGAACTCATGTCGCGCCCAGTGCGTTGCACGGTTTAAGCGGCCTTTGCCGGTCCTGAAGGTAGTGAGTGCGCACGAAGGGACGAAACCAGGCACTATGGCGATAGCGGTGGTCCCGGAGAGAGGAGTGCTGGTGGACGAGTCCGACCACCAGGCCGATGCTCCCGTGTCTGACTGGACACCCCCCACGTGGGAAGAGGTGGTCCGGACGCATTCCGCGCGCGTGTACCGGCTGGCCTATCGGCTGACCGGCAACGTGCACGATGCCGAGGATCTCACTCAGGAAGTCTTCGTACGGGTCTTCAGGTCTTTGTCGAACTACACGCCAGGCACTTTCGAGGGCTGGCTGCATCGCATCACCACCAACCTGTTCCTCGACATGGCGCGGCGCAAGCAGCGCATCAGGTTCGAGGGGCTCGCCGACGACGCCGCCGAGCGGCTGCGCGGGCGCGAGCCGTCCCCGGCTCAGGTATACGACGACACTCACCTGGAGTCCGACATCCAGGCGGCGCTCGACGCGCTCGCGCCCGAGTTCCGCGCGGCCGTCGTTCTGTGTGACATCGAGGGACTGTCCTACGAGGAGATCGCGGCCACGCTGGGTGTGAAGCTCGGCACCGTCCGCAGCCGCATCCATCGCGGCCGGGCGCAGTTGCGTGAGGCGCTGGATCACCGCGCGCCACGAAGCGACCGGTTCCCCCCGAACGTCACCCACGGGGAGGAGTTCGCATGAGAAACCACAGTCATGACGAATGTCACGACGAGCCACTTGGCAAGGAGTGAACATGAGTCATCTTGGAGAGCGTGTCTCGGCGCTGGTCGACGGTGAGCTGAATCACCACGAGCGCGACCGTGCCCTGTCACATCTGACCTTCTGCGGCGACTGCCGGGCCGAGGTCGACGCCGTGCGGGCGCTGAAGAGCCGGCTGCGGTCCCTCGACGGGCCCGCCATGCCGACCGACCTGACCATGTCGCTGCTGCGGATGTCCGAGCCCGGAGGGCCGCTGCCGCCGCGTGAGCGGCCCTTTCCGACCGCGCGGACCTTCGGCGGGGCCCCGATTCCGAGCATGTACAGCGTCGCGCCCCCGGACAACCGGCCTCGCGGCCGTGCCGGAGGCCCCCGCCGGTCGAGAAGGGCCGGTTACGTCGCGGTGGGCGTCGCCTCCGCGGCCGTGGCGATCGGCACGTTGTTCGTCGTGGGCGGTGCCCACCCCAACCCGCGCGTCGTGCCACCGGTCGACATGTTCGCCAACCAGCACGGGCACACCGCGCCCTTCGGCGGCACGGCGAAGCCGAGCTTCTCACCCACTCCGTGATCCGGCTGTCCGTCACCGTGTTCCTGGCGGCGGTCATGCTGCTGGGGCCGGTCGCGGGCATTCCCGCGTATGCCGCTCCGCCGGACGAGGCCGAAAGCGAGGACACCGGCCTTCATCTGCTCCGTGAGGCGGCGGTCGCGGGCAGGGCGCGTGGATACTCCGGGACGCAGTACGTCACCACCTGGGGCCGCTCCGGCGCCGTCTCCTCGGTGCTTGAGGTCCGGAACGTTCCGGGGGTCGGGCTGATGACGCGGACCGGCCCGTCAGGCCCCGTCCAGATGGCGGATCCCGGCACCCCCGCGGGGGGCATGATCAGCCCCTCCGCGTTCATGCTCGACGTCCTGGCCCGGAACTACCGGGTCGTGGACGTCGGTGCGGGCCACGCCTGTGGCCGTCCGGCCCGCCTCACGAACGTCCTGCGCCCGGACGGCACGGTCGCCGCCCGCTACTGGCTCGACGAGGCCGGAGGGCTGATACTCCGCAGCGAGCTCCTCGACGACGGAGGCCAGGTCGTCCACGCCGGGGCCTTCGTCGATCTGACCCTCGACCCGGCCGGCAAGGGCGCCGTTCCGGCGACGGCCGGCGGCTTCGCCCTCCTTGAGGTCCCCCGGCTGCTCGCCGACGGCTGGAGCTTTCCTCGCACCCTGCCCGGCCGGCTGGAACTGTTCGCCGCCCACAACACTTCTCCTGGGTACTTATATCTGGGATATTCGGATGGATTGTCCGTTGTATCGGTTTTCATCCAATCTGGTGTGCTTGATGAAGAACGTCTCCAGGGGTGGCATGCGGAGCAGCGCAGTGGGCATACGATCTGGATCCGGGACTCAGCTGGGCAGGAGACGATTTGGGCGAGTGGGGGTCATGTCTACACCGTCTTCGCGGACGCTCCGGCCGACATGGTCGACGCCGCCGTCGCGGCATTGCCCCACGAGCCCGTGCCCGATCTCTGGACACGGCTCGGCCGGGGTGCGAACCGTCTGCTTTCCTGGGTCAATCCCTTCGGATAAAGCGCGCTTTACATCTCTCGTATGTCGCTCAGGGGAAGATTGCCGGGTTGACTCGGTGAGCGGCCTCATACGGGGCAAGGAGTAGTGAGTATTCGATGACCGACGACGCTGGTACCCACAAGGCGCATGGTGCTGAGGGGCGTACGCCGTCGGACTTCACCGACGGCGGAGACGCGACCCCGGAGTTCTCCCGGCCGGAGTTCCTGCCCGCGGGTGAGGCGCCCTTCCAGGGCGAGCAGCCCCGCGACGACGGCTGGAGCCAGCTGGGCGGCCCGCCGGGCTACGCCCAGCGGAGCCAGGCCGGGCAGCAGGGCTACGCCGAGCAGCTCCGATACGACGACCGGGGCTCGCTGTTCGGCGAAGGCGGCCAGAGCGCACAGGGCGACCAGATCGGCCAGGGGGGCCGCCCCGTCGAGGACGGCTGGGGCGATCCGTCCGGCAGGGCCCGGCAGGATACGGCGATCTTCGCCTCCCCCGGAGCCCCGCCTCCGCCGTCCCAGGCGTTCGGCATGGGGCCCGGCTGGGCGCCGCCTCCCGGCGCCGGCGGCCCCGGTGGTCCCGGCGGTTTCGGGGGCGTCGCGCCTCCTGCCCGCCGCGGGCCGCGCACCGGCACGATGGTCGTCCTCGCCCTGGTGATCGCGCTGCTGGCCTCGACGCTGGGAAGCTTCGGGACCTACTTCCTCACCCGTCCGGCGAGTTCGAGCCACGATCCCTCCTTCGACCTGGGGAAGGCGCCGAGCGGTTCCAACGTCCGGCCTCCCGAGTCGGTCGCGGGCGTGGCCTCGAAGGTCCTGCCCAGCGTGGTCTCCCTGACCGTCGAGGGCGGGACCAGCGCGGCCACCGGCTCCGGCTTCCTGATCAAGGGTGGCTACGTGGTGACCAACAACCACGTGGTCGCCGCCGCCGCCGGACCGGGTGGCCAGACCCAGATCCAGATCCAGTTCAACAACCGCAAGTCCACTCCCGGCAGGGTCGTCGGCCTCGACCCCGAGTCCGACCTGGCCGTGGTCAAGCCCGAGGAGACCTTCGGCGCTCCGGAGATCGTCCTCGGCAACTCCGACAACGTGGTCGTGGGCGATCCGGTCATCGCCATCGGGTCCCCGCTCGGCCTGACCGGCACCGTCACCTCCGGCATCGTCAGCTCGCTCAACCGCCCCGTCCAGGCGGGCGAGGAGAACAGCTCCGACACCACGTGGCTCAGCGCCGTCCAGACCGACGCGGCCATCAACCCGGGTAACTCCGGGGGCCCGCTGGTCAACACCAACGGCGAGGTCATCGGCGTCAACTCGGCGATCGCCACGCTCGGCAGGTCGGTGGGCAGCCAGAGCGGCAGCATCGGCCTCGGGTTCGCCATCCCGGTGAACCACGCGCGCCGGGTGGCCCAAGAGCTGATCGCCACCGGTTCGGCCAAGAAGTCGCGGATCGGTGTCACCATCGACTCGACCTTCGAGGGTTCCGGAGTGAAGATCGCGGCCGAGCCCAGGCAGGGCATCCAGCCGATCGAGCCGAACGGCCCCGCCGCCCAGGCGGGCCTCAAGCCCGGTGACGTCATCCTGGAGATCGACGGAGTCGTGCTGCAGGACGGCAACGAGCTGATCGCGCTGGTCCGGAACAAGGCCCCGGGTGAGAAGCTGACGGTCAAGTATCAGCGTGGAGGCCAGGAGAAGGTCGCCACCGTGACCGTCGGCGCCGCTCCCGCCGTGCCCACGCCGCAACCTTCTTGACGGGCGTCGCGCCCGCGTGTCCCACCTCGGAGCCCTCCGATGTGGGCGGCACGCGGGCGCGTGCTTAGGCTTGAGGGTATTAGTCTGAAAACTCTCTGGTGTATGCCAGGAGAAGACGCCCCCGGCACTGTCCTGGTAGGAGATCACCGTGTTCGGACTCGGCTGGCTTGAGATCGTGGCGCTGGTGGTCATCGCCCTGCTCGTCTTCGGCCCGGAGAAACTACCCCAAGCCGCCTCGCAGGCGGGCAAGACGCTGCGCAACCTGCGCCGGATGGCCAACAACGCGAGAGACGACCTGCAGGCGGGTCTGGGGCCGGAGTTCTCCAACTTCGACCCGGCGGATCTCAACCCGAAGAACTTCGTCCGCAAGCACCTGCTCGGTGACCTTGAGGACGACTGGAACGCCACCTCGACCGCGACGGCCGCCCCCGCGCCCGACTACGCCGACACGTCCGGCGGACTGGACTACGGGCAGATCCCCCCGTACGACTCCGAGGCGACGTAGGCCGGCGAGACGCCCACTTCCGAGGCGACGTAGGCCGGCGAGCCGCCCGCCCGAGATCCGGCCGTCTCGGGTGTGATCTGGGAGTGAGCCTCTGTACGCCCCTGTAGGGGCTTCAGGTGTACCCTGCCGTACCTTTTGTCCTTATGTGCTCCGTGGCCCCTGTGCGTGCCCTGTGCGCCTCGCAGGCCCCATGTGAGAAGCGACGACGGGGCGCCCCCCGGAAAAGGGGGCGCCCCGTCGTCGCTTTTTTGTACCGCCCGAAGGCAGGCGGTCTAACGGCCCCTGGTGGGGGAGATGCCGAGCTGAAGCCCCTTGAGGCTGCCCGACCTCTTGCCGAGACCGGCGGCGATACGGCTCAGTTCGAGCGCGGCCGGGGCGTCCGGGTCGGTGATGACGAGCGGCTTGCCCTCGTCGCCGCCCTCGCGCAGGCGCATGTCGATCGGCACCTGGCCCAGGAGCGGCACGCGGGCGCCGAGGGTGCGGGTGAGCGCGTCGGCCACGGTCTGGCCGCCGCCCTCCCCGAAGACCGAGATCCGCTCGTCGCAGTGCGGGCAGGGCAGCCACGACATGTTCTCGATGACGCCGGCGATCTGCTGGTGGGTCTGCACGGCGATCGACCCCGCGCGCTCGGCCACCTCGGCGGCGGCCTGCTGCGGGGTGGTCACCACGAGGATCTCCGCCGACGGCATCCGCTGGGCCACGGAGATCGCGATGTCGCCGGTGCCCGGGGGAAGGTCCATCAGCAGGACGTCGAGGTCGCCCCAGTAGACGTCGGCGAGGAACTGGTGCAGGGCCCGGTCCAGCATGGGACCGCGCCACACGACCGGGGTGTTGCCCTCCGGCTTGAACATGCCGACCGAGATGACCTTGATGTCATGCGCCACCGGCGGCATGATCATGTCTTCGACCTTGATGGGACGCTCGGAGACGCCGAGCATGCGGGGAATGCTGTGGCCGTAGATGTCGGCGTCGACAACGCCGACCTTGAGCCCGCTCGCGGCCATCGAGGCGGCCAGGTTGACGGTGACGGACGACTTGCCGACACCGCCCTTGCCGGACGCCACCGCGAAGACGCGGGTCAGCGAGCCGGCCTGGGAGAAGGGGATCTCCTTCTCGGGGCCCCTGTTGCCGCGCAGCTTCGTCTGGAGCGTCTTGCGCTGCTCCTGACTCATGACGTCCATCTCCACCGAGACGCCGGTGACTCCGTCGATCTTGGAGACCGCGCCGGTGACGTCGCGGGTGATGGTGTCCTTCATGGGGCAGCCGGACACGGTAAGGAAGATCGCGACGCGCACCGCCCCCTCTGGGGAGATGTCGACGCTCTTGACCATGTCGAGTTCGGTGATCGGCCGACGGATCTCAGGGTCGTTGACGGTCGCGAGAGCGGCCATCACCAGTTCTGGGGTAGGTGCCATCGAAGTGTCGGCAATGCACCGTCACCTTGAGGCGACGGGGATGCCGTCCCTCCTTGTCTTTTATCGTTCAGACGGTCTACGGGCAGGGCTTGTCCGTCATGACGCTCATATGGCTTGACGAGAGACCGCCCCCCAGGGGAGCGGAGAAATCATGACCCCTCGGTGTCAACCCAGGGGCACCGGTAGGAATTCCAGGATCCGGCTGCGAGCGTCGGATCCGGACAATTCCCTGTGTAGATGCGCGTACAACGTTCTAAGGTTACTCCGTGACCCTCACAGCAGGCGAGTCAAGAGAGACCATCAGCTCGGAGGAGCTGATGGTCTGGCGCATGCTTCAGAGAGCCCAGGTTCGCATCACCCGAGCTCTGGAGGCCGATCTGCTGGTCGAGCACGATCTGGCCCTCGCTTCCTACGACGTGCTCCTGCAGCTGTCGGAGGCTCCCGGCCGGCGATTACGGATGAACGACCTGGCCGACCGGGTGCTCCTGTCGCGCAGCGGCCTGACCCGGCTCATCGACCGCCTCCAGCGTGACGGTCTGGTCGAGCGAGAGGCGTGCACCAGTGACGCGCGGGGCCTGTTCGCGGTTCTCACCGACGGCGGCGCCGCCCGGCTGGCCGAGGCCGCTCCCACCTATCTGCGCGGTATCCGCGCCCAGTTCCTGGATGTGCTCGACGGCGACGAGCTGCGCCAGTGCGCGGCCATGCTGAACAAGCTCTTTCCCGACCCCTGCACCGGCCAGGAATCCTGCTGATCACCGGCAGAAGGACGCAAGGCCGAGGTCAGCGGGGCTCTCCGCGCCCGGGCGCCGCCTGACCCTGTTCCTGAAGCTCTTCCTGCAGGCGCTGCAGTTCCGAGCGGATGTAGTCGCGGGTGGCCACCTCGCCGAGCGCCATGCGCAGCGCGGCGATCTCCCGGGTCAGATAGTCGACGTCGGCCTGGTTCCGTTCGGCGGCCTGGCGGTCGTACTCGCCCTGGATCCGGTCCCGGTCGTCCTGCCGGTTCTGAGCGAGCAGGATCAGCGGCGCGGCGTAGGACGCCTGGAGCGACAGCATCAGGGTGAGGAAGATGAACGGGTAGGAGTCGAACCGCCAGGACGCCGGCGCGAAGATGTTCCACAGGACCCAGACGGAGACGAAGCCGGTCATGTAGACCAGGAACCGGGCGGTGCCGAGGAAGCGGGCGATCCGCTCCGAGAGCCGCCCGAAGGTCTCCGGGTCGTAGTGCGGACGCAGGCGCAGCCCCGGCTGCCGGGGCTCGTCGAGCCGGTCAGTCATGCTCGGCCCCCGGCACGCCGTCCTGCTCCCGCCAGTCTTCGGGCAGCAGGTGGTCGAGCACGTCGTCCACGGTCACGGCGCCGACCAGGCGGCCGGCCTCGTCCACCACGGGCACCGCCACCAGGTTGTAGGTGGCCAGGTAGAAGGTCACCTGGTTCAGGGTGAACTCGGGTCTGATCGGGTCGAGGGAGGTGTCCAGGATGCTGCCGAGCAGGGTGGAGGGGGGTTCGCGCAGCATCCGCTGGAAGTGGGCCAGGCCGAGGAAACGGCCGGTGGGCGTCTCGACGGGCGGGCGGGCCACGTAGACCTGCGCGGCCACCGCGGGGGTGATGCCCTGCTGGCGGATGTGGGCCAGCGCCTCGGCGACGGTGGAGTTCGGGGGGAGCACCACGGGTTCGTTCGTCATCATGCCGCCCGCGGTGTTCTCGGGGTAGATCAGCAGCCGCCGGATCGGCGCGGCCTCCTCGGGCTCCATCAGCGCCATCAGGGCCTCGGCCTGCTCGGGAGGGAGGTCCTGCAACAGGTCGGCCGCGTCGTCGGGGTCCATCTCCTCCAGCACGTCCGCGGCCCGCTCGGGGGCGAGCCGGCTCAGGATGCCGATCTGGTCGCGCTCGGGGAGCTCCTCCAGCACGTCGGCGAGCCGTACGTCGTCGAGGGCCGCGGCCACCTCGGCTCTCCGCTTGTCCGGCAACGCGTGCAGGGCGCCGGCCAGGTCGGCGGCGCGCATCGCCTCGAAGGTGACCAGCAGGTTCGCGGCGCCCTGGTCCTTCTGCACGGCGCCGAAGCCGCGGACCTCGGCCCAGTCGACGATCCTGGGCGCGGGGCGTCGCCGCAGCCCTATGCCGGACGTGCCCTTGACCAGCGCCACCTTGGTGATCACCCACTCGGCGCGGCCTGTCTCCTTCATGGCGAGGTCCAGAACCGTCATCGGCTTGCCGTCGAGCTCCACGTGGAGGTCCAGCATCTCGCCGATGGCCAGGGTCTCCGTGGTCCGCTGCTCGAACCGGCGCATGTTGATCCGGCCGCTGAAGACGACCGAGCCCGCCTCGATCGCCCGCACCCGGGTGATGGGCAGGAAGACCCGCCGCCGGGGCTGCACCTCGACGACCAGGCCGTGCACGCGCGGCGGAGCGGTGCCGGCGATGGACACCACGACGTCACGTATCCGGCCGATCTGATCGCCGGCCGGATCGAATACCGGGGTGCCGGCGAGACGGGCGATGAATACCTGCACATCCGAAGCGTAGGCCGCATGTCCGATGCTTCGGCTTAAGCCACGCTTCCACGCCCATATTTCGGATGCCCCTTGCTCCCGTATATATCGGCATGACAGCATCAAATCCGCTTAACGGTAATTACACGGATGGTGGCTGATGAGACGTGCCGGACTGCTGATCGCATTGGCGTCAGCCGGGTGCTTCGCCTTCTCCGGACCCATGGCCAAATACCTGGCCGCCGCGGGGCTGGCCCCGCTGGAGTCCGTCTGGGTCCGGATGGCCGGTGCCGGGCTGCTGCTCGTCGGCGTCCTCGCGTTCTTCAGGCCCCGGGCACTGCGCATCCCGCGCTCGCGGCTGCCGTTCTTCGCGGCCTACGCGGTGATCGCGGTGGCCGGGGTGCAGGCGCTGTACTTCGCGGCGCTCACCCGGCTGCCGGTGGGGGTCACCCTGCTGATCGAGTACACCTCGCCGGTGCTGGTCGTGCTCTGGGTGCGCTTCGTCCGGCGGGTACGGCTGCCGCGCGCGGCCTTCGTCGGCGCCGTGGTCGCGGTGATCGGGCTCGGCATCGTGGTGGAGATCTGGTCGGGGTTGAGCCTGGACCCGGTGGGCCTGCTGCTGGCCGTCTGCGCCGCGGTGTGCTGTGCCGGATACTTCCTGCTCAGCGACGGCTTCGGCGACGACGTCGATCCGCTCGGCCTGATCGGCTGGGGCCTGCTGGGCTCGGCCCTGGTGCTCCTGCCCATCTCCCAGCCGTGGAACATCCCCTGGGAGGCGTTCACCCGGACCGTGGCACCGGGGAGCGGCTACGCGCTGCCCGCGTCGGCGGCCGTGATCCTGCTGATCGTGGTCGGCACGGTCGCCGCCTACATCCTCGGCGTCACCGCGGTCCGCCGCCTGTCGGCCGCCATCGGCTCGACGGTCGCCTCGATCGAGGTCGTCGCAGGAGCGGTGATCGCCTGGATCATGATCGGAGAGGCCCTCGGGCCCTTCCAGATCGTGGGCGGCGTCATCGTCCTGTTCGGCGCCTACCTCGCCCAGCGGGTGACGGCGGCCCTGCCCGTGGCCGTACCCGAGGGCAGGGAACCGGCTCGCGCGGTGTGAGCCGGTGTGAGCCGTGCCCGGCTCCAAAAGGCGTGGGCCCCGTACGTGAGGTCAGGAAGCCGGCTCGCGTGGCGTGAGCCGTACGACCTGGGAGCGGGCGGCCCAGCGCTCCGTCAGCCTCGCGCCGTCGACGGCGTTGAGCCGCTCCTTGGCGAGCGCGGCCACCGCCTCGGCGGCCTCCGCCTGGTTCACCACCTCCACGGAGGCGTCGAAGGCCACCAGCCGCCCCCCGTTGTCCTTGCTGCGCAACGTCACCTGGACCTGGCCCGCCTCGGCCAGCCCCGGCAGTGACTGCTCGCCACCCCCGGTGACCAGGTAGATCGCGCCGTCGTGCCACGTGTGCCAGGCCAGCCGGGGCCGGTCCAGTGAGAGCCAAAGGACGCTCGACTTCTTGGCACCCTCTTCGATCACACCCATAAGACGAATGTACGGCCTGCGCCTCCCGATCCACGGTGGGCAGGCCGTATCGCCGAGTTCTTCCGGCGGCGGCCCGGCGGGCGCCGTAGGCCGCCCCGGCCTGTCGTCGACGCCGGATCGGCCGCTAGCGTGTGTTCATGCGCTCCCGACGTTCGTGTCTCGCGGTACCCGGCAGCAATCCCCGCTTCCTGGAGAAGGCCCAGGGGATCGGGGCCGACGAGGTTTTCCTCGACCTGGAGGACTCCGTCGCGCCGCTCGCCAAGGAGGGCGCGCGCAAGAACATCGTGGCCGCCCTGCGCGAGGGCGACTGGTCGGGCAAGACCCGGGTCGTGCGGGTGAACGACCTGGGCACCCAGTGGACCTACCGGGACGTCATCGAGGTCGTGGAGGGCGCGGGGGAGTTCGTCGACTGCCTGATGCTGCCCAAGGTGGAGGACCCGAACCAGGTGGTCTGGCTCGACACGCTGCTCACCCAGATCGAGAGGGCGAACGGGCTCGAGGTGGGCCGGATCGGCATCGAGGCCCAGATCGAGAGCGCCAGGGGCCTGGTCAACGTGGACGCCATCGGCGGCTCGTCCAGGCGCCTGGAGACGCTGGTCTTCGGTCCCGCCGACTTCATGGCCTCGATCAACATGCGGACCCTGGTGGTCGGCGAGCAGCCGCCGGGTTACACCGAGGGCGACGCCTACCACTACATCCTGATGCGCATTCTGATGGCCGCCCGCACGCACGACCTGCAGGCCATCGACGGCCCGTATCTGGCGATCAAGGATCTGGACGGCTACCGGCGGGTGGCCGGGCGGGCCGCGGCGCTGGGATTCGACGGCAAGTGGGTGCTCCACCCGAGCCAGGTCGAGGCGGCCAACGAGGTGTTCTCGCCGTCCCAGGAAGACTACGACCACGCCGAGCTGATCCTCGACGCGTACGAGTACTACACGACGGTGGAAAGGCGCGGCGCGGTCATGCTCGGAGACGAGATGATCGATGAGGCGTCCCGGAAGATGGCCCTGGTGGTGGCGGCCAAGGGCAGGGCGGCGGGTCTGGGACGGACCGGCACCTTCACGCCCCCTACAGCTTGACGCCGATCGCGATGAAGAACCAGAACGACGAGGTCAGCCAGAGCCCGGTCAGCGCGGTGAACGTCAGCCCGCCGAGGACGGGAAGGGTCCAGCCGGGCAGTCCCCGTTTGGGGAGCGCCAGCATCTTCGCGACGAACACGCCGTAGAAGAAGCAGCCCAGCAGCGAGTGGACCATCACCCGCGGCGCGTCGAACTGGGTGCCCAGCGCGTACAGGCAGTGGAACGCCACCGGGAGCGTCAGCAGGAACGCCACCCGGCCCGACCAGCGGTGCAGGGTGCCGATCCAGGGGACGTCCAGCTCGATCCGGCCCCACATCACCAGGGCGGAGAGGAGCTGGACCAGCACCAGCACGAACGCGCCGGTGGTGAGCCAGGCCTTCATGGCCAGCGCCCCGGAGAATCCGGCCAGGCCGACCGCGTACCCGGTGGGGGTGTGGACGCGCCCGTAGAGGCCCAGGCCGACCGCGATCAACCCGCCGATCACGAGTGGCACGAGGAGCGGGACGAGGTTCTGCCTCGGCTCCGGCACCCGCATGGCCTGCGTGCTGTCTCCCGTGTCGTCCGGCACCCGCACCGGGTTCGGCACCCGCATGGCCTGAGTGCTGTCCTGTGTGTCGTCCGGCATGCCATTCATCACATTCCTCCGATGAACTCGTCGACGTCCTGGGGGTCGACCTCGACGCCGTCGACGGTCGCGTTCCGGCCGGGCTCCGGGATCGCCACGTCGGCCGGCTTGTCGTCGACGAGGGTCAGGCCGACCCGGCTGCCGTCGTCCAGGTAGATCCAGCCGGCGCGGACCTTCGCGCCGCGGACGACCGCGCTCGCCCGGTAGAGCCCGGAGGGCTTCTTCACGGTGGGAGCCTTGAAGTTCCACCGCCTGCCGCCGAACTCGAGGGCTCCTCCGGCCCTGCCGCCGCCGATCCGGGCGACGAGCGAGGCGTCGTTCGCCCCGGTCAGGGTGACCTCGCCATCGGCGGCCCTGCCCTTGAGCCAGGCCTCGATCCTGCCGTCGCAGAAGTAGCCGACCGCCTTGCCGTTCCTGATGGATATGGCGATCAATCCTCCGTTGCCCGCCACCCGCCCGGCGTAGTCGGCCTTGACGGGGGTGGGCCTGGCGGTCTTGGAGGGTTCCGGGGCCGGGGTGGCCTCGGTGACGGCCGCGGTCACCTCGGGAGCCGCCGGGGTGGCCGCGTCTGCCTGCACGTCTGCTTGCGTGTCGGCCTGCGCGTTCACGTTCTGTGTTGTTACCGGTGAAGTGGTGACGGTGAGCGCGCCGATGGCGACGACCATCGCCGCCCCGGCCGCCAGCGTGTGGACAGGCCCCAGCCGTGTCATCGTTCGCTCCCTGGTCGTGGTGGTTTCCTGACACAGGTGTACTCCGTCCGGGGTGCGGAGTCTGTGAACTAATCCATACAAGAGAAGGAAAAACGGGCCTCTGCCGGAACGGAGAACGCGGGAGGTCTCTTCACGCCCGAGGGTTTCCGAACTATGTGCTTAAAGTGTGACAATTCCGGCGCTGAGCCAAGAAATATGACTAGAGAGGTCTCGTCATCCCGCCTCGGACGTGTTGATCTGGAGTATGTGTGCCCCTTTTGGGGGCTCGTGGAGAATCCTTGGTTCCCGGCGGATAGAGGTGATCGTTTCGACGGAACGGGGTAAGAGTAGGGTCGCCGTACGATTCGCCGCTTCCGCAGGGGTTGCGGCCTAGCATCACGGAGACGACTGGAACGGTCCGGGCGGTGGTCCCGGGCTGAAACGGGCTTCCTGCGAGGAGGTGCTGAGCGTGGCCTCGGGCCCCCACGACCCGCGCTCGCAAGAGTGGCCGGCGGACGACGACGCCGTTTACGACGACGCGACACACGAAGGTGAGTCACAGGAGCCCCACACGTCCCCGCCGACGATCCAGCACTCCCCTCCGGGGCCCTCCGACGACAGCACCAGAGGGCTCCCCCTGTCCTCGCCCTGGATGCTCCCTCCGTTCGCCGCGCCGACCCCGGACGACAGCGAACCCCCGCAGGCGCGCCCCGAGGGACTGGGCGGCGAGCGCCGCCGTCCCCACACCCAGCCCTACGCCTCCGCCTCCCGGCCGCCGTCCCCGCAGACTCCTCCCGATCCTCACCGGTCCGCGGACGAGGGGTCCTCCGAGCCGGAACCCCGGGATCCCCTGGGGCAGGGGCGCCCGCGTCTGGTGGACCGCCCGGACCTCCTCGTCGCCTCCGGCCCTCCCCGCGAGCGCGGGACCGGCCGGAGAGCGGACAGGCCCGACCTCCTGGTGGCCTCGGGCCCTCCCCGCGAGCGCGGGCGGAGCGAGCGGGCGGAGCCCCCGCCGGACGAACCCGAGGACCGGATCAGGCTGAGGCCGGACATCACGGCCGTTCCCGAACCGGCGCCCGAACCGGCCCCGAGACGGGCCCCGAGACGGGCCCCGGCTCCGGAACCCGAATGGACCCCGGACCCGGAGCCCGAATGGACCCCGGACCCGGAGCCCGAATGGACCCCGGACCCGGAGCCCGCATGGACCCCGGAACCCGGACCGGCCCCGAGACGGACCCCGGACCCGGAACCCGAATGGACCCAGGAACCCGGATGGACCCCGGAGCCCGAGCGGGCCTCCGGACCGTCGCCCGAGCGGCTCGCCGTACCGGATCAGGACGACTTCGAGCCGGTCCGCCGCGTGGGACGCCCTCCCGGCGGCAGGCCGGCCAGGCCTGACCTGCTGGTCGCCCAGGGCTCGCCCAGCAGGAGGGGGCCGAACGGCGGGCGCCACCATCGTCCGTCCACCGCGCCCTCCGCCGTGCGCCGTTCCAGCCCGGTCAGGCGCAGGCGTGGCCGTGGCCTGGTCATGCCGTTCATCATGGTCCTCGTCGTGACCGTCGCGGTCGGCGGCGGACTGGTGCTGTGGGGGTGGGTGAGCAGCCCGTTCGCCACCGGCCTCCGGCTGGTCGGCGACGAGGTGCGCTCGGGAGACGCCAACTTCGTGCCGCAGGCGGGCCTCGGCGGCGACGGCTCCAACCAGGTGCTCAACGCCGTGGCCTCGGTGGGTTCCGTCATGGTCGCGGTCGGCAGCGACACCACCAGCCCCGTCCCGAGGCCGTTGTTCCTGTTCTCGCCGGACGCCGGCACGACGTGGCGGCTGGGCAAGGTGACCGGACCCGCGGGGTACGAGACGGGTCCGACCACGGTGGGCCGGGTGGCGGGCGGCGACGGGCGCTGGCTGGCCGCGGGCAACGACACCCTCGGTGCGGAGCGCGGTCTGTGGACCAGCGCCGACGGCTACAACTGGAGCGCGGTCGACCCCGGCGCCCTGGGCGCCTTCGGGGCCGGAGACAAGATCATGGACCTGGCCAGGACCTCCTCGGGGTTCGTCGCGGTGGGCACCGTCATGCTGGCCGACGGCACGAACGGAGCCGTCGCCTGGGTCTCGCCCGACGGCCGGGAGTGGACACGGGTGGAGACCTCGGAGATCGGCATGCCGGACAAGGTCCGGGGCATCAAGGCGGTCGTCGCCAAGGGCGACGCCGTGGTCGCGCTGGCCGATCCGGCCCAGGGCCAGTCCACCTCGGTCATCCTGCGCTCGCCCGACGGGGGCAAGAGCTGGCTGCGGACCGGCGCGGCGCTGAGCGACGTCATCCCGGAGCCGGGGGCGCTGGCCGTGGCCGCCGACGGGTTCGTGCTCGTCCCGACCCAGCAGCGCAGCGACAAGGGCGAGGTCCGCGTCTACTGCTCGGCGGAGGGCGTCGACTGGGCCGGATGCGGCACCATCACCGGCCTGGCCCGCGACGGCTCGGGCGTCAAGCGCCTGGCCTCCTCCTCGGCGGGGGTGGCCGCGGTCGCCGAGTCGGGCTTCGAGCACTACGCCGTCTACACCAGCGAGGACGGCCGCGACTGGAACAAGAGCACCGACCTCGGCGAGGTGCCCGGCTCCCTCCGGGCGCTCGCCCTGTCCGACACCGGCACGCTCGTCGTCGGCGGCGACGAACGCGCCGCCGACGTGGACAATCGCGTGGTCCTCATCACCGCGCCCAAGGGCGGCGAGGCGAGACCGGTCTCCCTCGGCGGGATCGAGGGGCTGGCGAGGGCCGCCCGCGAGACGGCCAGGGTGGCGGCGGGCGACGGCACGTTCGTCGCCGTGGGCGCGGCCTCCGGCGACGCCGGGATCTGGACCAGCACGAACGGCGAGAACTGGAAGGCCGGAGGCCCGGCCGCGCTGCTCGGCGGCCCGCTGCGGCAGGCGCTGGGCGACGTCGCGCACGGCAGGCGGGGCTGGCTGGCCGCGGGCAGCACGATGACCGACGCCTCCTCCACCGAACCCCTGCTCGTCACCTCCGCAGACGGCGAGAACTGGCGCAGGGTCCCGGTCCTGGGCCCTCTCGCCCCGGCCGCCGACCACGACTTCCTCGCCCCGCACGCGGTGGCCGCGGGCCCCTCCGGCTACGTCATGGCGGGGGAGGACCGCGGCCCGGCCAGCGTCGTCCCCGTCCTGTGGTTCTCCTCCGACCTCAAGCGCTACAGCAGGGCGGCCAAGCTCCCCGCGGGCGGCACCGGGGTGCGGCTGCACGATGTCTCGGCGACCTCGTCCGGATACGTGGCCGTCGGCGGCGCCGGTACGGCGGAGCGCGAGACGGGCGTGGTCTGGGTGTCGGCGGACGGGGTCAACTGGACCGGCAGGAAACCGGTCCTGCCCCCCGGCGCGACGTCGGCCGGACTCCGGCACGTGGTCCTGTACGGCGGGCACATCGTCGCCGCGGGCACCGCCCTGACCGACGACGGGCGCAGAGCCTTCGGCGCGGTGTCGGCCGACAACGGGTCGACCTGGGAGTTCTCCTGGCTCCCCGCGGACCGGTCGTCGGCCGTCCAGGACCTCGCGGCGACGGCCGAGGGCGTGGTGGCGGTCGGCTGGCACGGCGTCCCCGGCGCGGGCGACAGCGTGGCGTGGACCTCAGAGAACGGGTTGAACTGGCAGCGTCACGCTCCCAGCCAGGGCAGCCTGGACGGCGACGGCGCCCAGTGGCTCGGCGCGGTGGCGGTCTCCGGCGGCCAGGTCGTGGCCCTGGGCCGCTCCACCACCTACAGCGCCGACCACCTCACCCTGTGGCGCTCGACCCTCACATCCTCCCGATGACCGCCCATTCGAGGAGGGCGTCCAGAAGGCCGGCGGTGAGCGGGAGCCGTACGAGCTCGTCATAGGTGAACCAGCGGGCGTCGGCGGCGTCGTCTCCGGCGGAGAGCGTGCCGCCGGAGCCGTCGGGTCCGGCGGGGAGCGCGGCCAGGTAGTCGCGGATCTCGTAGACGACGCCGCCGGGTCCGGGACGGTCGACGGTGCCGGCCAGACGGCCGGGGACGACCGTCAGCCCGGTCTCCTCCAGGACCTCGCGGGTCACCGCCTCGACGTCGGATTCGCCGGGTTCGACCCGGCCGCCGGGAACGGACCAGAGGCCCTCGCCGGGTGGGCGGCCACGGCGGACGAGGAGGATCCGCCCGGAGTCGTCGACGACGACGGCCCCGACACAATTTACGCGCACGTGAATAAGATTACGTCTGGATAACGGAGAACACTCTTGACGGATGGGCCGTGAACACAGCAGCGTGAGTAGTCGTGAAAGCCACGCCTATCTGCCCCCGGTGTTTCGGTGAGCTTCGTCCGCCGGGCGTTTGGTCAAGCGCCTGGAGATGTGGCACGCACGGTGACGTTCTGCCCTTGCAGCCCCCGAGACATCCGTCCTCCGCCGCCGTAGAGATCATCAGCCGTGGTGCCCGCGTTCCCGTCTGGCTGCCGTGGCCCCTGCCCACGGGCTGGCTGGTCACCGGGTTCGCCGAGGCGGGTGACGACCGCAGCGGCATCAGAGCCACCGTGGTCGCGCTCTCCGGCCCCTCGCTGACCCAGGGCCCCGCCGACCTGCTGCTCATCGCCGAGGAGCCCGGAGTGGGGCTCGGCGCGGCCTTCGCCGGGCTGGACGCCACGGATCCGGGCACCGGGTTCGACGAGGGCCCGCCGCACGCCAAGATCGAGGTCAAGGGCCATCCGGCCGCGCTGTGGTGCGTGGGCGCCGCCCCGGATCGGGCGGTCTACGCGGGTGAGGCGCTGGGAAACTGGCTGTGGGCGGTCGTCTGGCCCCCGGACGCGGGCTACATCATCACCCTGGCCGAGCTCTCCCTGAGGGATCTGCGCGACAACGACCAAGCGCTTGACCTGCCGTTCGGCGCGTTCTCCCCGCGACTGGCCGCCGCGGGTCCCTGAACCGTCGCCGACACGCCCGCCCGCACCGGCGAACGGCGCGGGCGGGCGTGACGTCGCCGCGGGTTTCTCCGGCGCCTTTGATCCCGGCGTCATCCGTTACCTCCGCTCGAACCGCAGGGCCGGGAGGAGGCAGTAAAGTTCAGAAGCGTGACAGCGCGTATCGAGCGAGTAGTGACCGAGGGCGTCGTCGACGTAGACGGCGTCGAGCACAAGGTCGAGAACAATACCTGGATCGTGGGCGACGACGAGGATGTCATCGTCGTCGACCCCGCGCGCGACGCGGAGAAGATCCTGGAGAAGGTCGGCGAGCGTGAGGTGCTGGCGGTTATCTGCACCCACGGCCTGCCCGACCACGTGGGCGCGGCCATCGAGGTGGCGGCCAGAGACGAGGCCGTCGTCGCCCTCCACCCCAAGGACCGGCCGCTGTGGCGGCTGACCTGGCCCGACACCTGGCCGGACATCGACATGGAGGACGAAGGCCTGTTCGAGGTCGGCGGCGTCCAGCTTGAGGTCCTGTCCACTCCCGGCATCTCCCCGGGCGGAGTCTCGCTGTACTGCGAGGCGCTGGGCGCGGTCTTCACCGGCAAGACCCTGCAGGCCGACGGTCCCGGCAAGATCGGCGGGGAGTATCCCGCCCTGGCCGACCAGCTCACCGCGATCGGGGGTGCGCTGTTCACCTTGAAGCACAAGACCCGCGTGCTGCCCGCGCACGGCGAGGAGACGACCATCGGCGACCTGGAGTCCCAGTTCGACGCCTGGCTCTCCGGCTCGCTGACCCGCGGCACGGCGACCCAGGAAGACGAGGGCCCGCTGACCGACGGGACCCGCGCGGCAGGGATCCGGCTGAACCTCCCGGGCGAATAGGCCTTCATGGACCAGCTCCCCTTGGAGGGCATGCCGCGGCGGCTGTACGCGTGCACGCCGTCGCGGCTGAACAACTGGCTCGACTGCCCCCGGCGATACCGGTTCACCTACATGGACCGGCCGTCGCCGCAGAAGGGGCCGCCCTGGGCGCACAACAGCGTGGGCGCCAGCGTGCACAACGCGCTGGCCGCGTGGTGGCGCGAGCCGTACGAACGGCGGACGCCGGTGATGGCGGGCATCCTGGTCACCAACGGGTGGATCGGCGAGGGCTTCCGCGACGTCGAGCAGTCGACGGCCTGGCGTGATCGTGCCCGCGAGATGGTCTCCGGATACGTGGCGAGCCTCGACCCGTCCGACGAACCGGTCGGTGTCGAGCGGACGGTGGCCACCCGCACCTCCGGCATGGCCCTGTCCGGTCGCATCGACCGGCTCGACCGGCGGGGGGAGGAGCTGGTCGTGGTCGACTACAAGACCGGCCGCCGTCCCCTGACCTCCGACGACGCCCGGTCCTCGCTCGCGCTGGCCGTCTACGCCGTCGCCTCCTCCCGGGTCATGCACCGCCCGTGCCGCAAGGTCGAGCTCCACCACCTGCCGACCGGTGCGATCGTGGGGTGGGAGCACACCGACGAATCCCTGGCCCGTCACCTGGGACGGGCCGAGGAGATCGCGATCGAGGCCTCGGAGGCCGACGAGCGTTACAAGGCCTGGGCCGGCACGGTGCGGGTCAAGAACGTCGACCGCACCCCGCCGCGGGTTCCCGAGAAGATCGACGAGCTCTTCCCGCCCAGGACCGGCCCGCTCTGCTCCTGGTGCGACTTCCGCCGTCACTGCCCCGAGGGGCAGGCCGCCGCGGGTGACCGCCTGCCCTGGGACGGCCTCGCCGACTGACGGCCACGCCACGGCGGAGGGTGAGCTCACGACGACTCCCTCCGCCGGGTCGTGCTCAGGTGAGGCCCGGACTCCCGTCCGGCCGGCGGCGGGGGTCGGTCAGACCCTTCAGCCCCTTGCTCACGTCGTAGCCCGCGGCGCCCAGACGCGCCCGCGAGGCGGCGAGCATCTCGCGGGTGCCCGGCATGAAGGCGTGGTCGTGAACCCGCTCGGGAATCGTGTTCATCACGGTCCGGAACGTCTTCAGCGCGGCGGTCACGGCGCTCGGCGGCACCTCGGGCAGGACGCCGTACATCCGCCTGGCCCAGGCGGGCAGCGAGTAGTAGCACAGCGCGCCGAACGGGAAATAGACCGGCTTGCCCGGGGCGAGCCCGCGCAGCCCGGCGGGCAGGCGCGGCCACAGCAGGAAGCGCACCGTGGAGGCGGATTCGGGGATGACCCTCAGCCGGGGCCGCATCGCGGCGAAGTAGTCGTCCATCTCCGCCCGCGAGCCGGGCACGTCCTCGGCGTGCAGGCCCACGTAGGTGGCGCTGCGGCGCTGCTCGGCCAGATACCGGTCGGCCTGGCGGTCGCTGAGCCGGAGACCCGCCCGCCGTGCCACCGACAGGTAGGAGGAGACCTCCGCGCAGTGGACCCAGAGCAGCAACTCCGGGTCGTCCACGCGGTGGACCTTTCCGGTGCCGGGGTCGTCGATGCGCAGCGCCCGGTGGATCCCCCGGACCCGGCGGCCGATCGCGTCGGCCTCCGCCGGGCTGCCGAAGGTGACCCGGCCCACGAAGTCCGCCGTACGGCGGAGCCGCCCGAAGGGATCCTCCTGAAAGTCGGAGTTCTGCCAGACCCCGCGCATCGCGAGGGGGTGCAGGGCCTGAAGCATGAGGCCCCGGACCCCGCCGATCCACATGGAGCGGTCGAGGTGCACCAGCCAGGTCGCGGTGTGCGGGGGCTGGACGACGATGTCTTCGATACCGGTCATGGTAGGTAAAGAACCTATGCGGCCATCGCCCGGGGTGACCGGCGGGGGTCTCAGCCCGGCAGCCGGGTCTCGGCCGCGTTCCAGAACCGGGTGAGGGCGGCGGCGGTCGTCTCCGGAGCCTCCACCGCGGGGGAGTGGGCCGAGCCGGGGACGACGACGCACTCGGCGTTCAGGCGGCGGGCCATCTCGGACTGCGTCTTCGGCGGCCAGCCGTCGTCGTGCTCGCCGTACAGGACCAGAGTGGGGACCTCGACCTGGGTGAGCTCCTCCGACCGGTCGGGCGCGGAGAGCACCTCCCCGGTCATGGCGAACATGCCGGTCTGGGAGTTGGCGAACAGCCGCTTGCGCAGGAACGCGATGATCTCGTCCGGCACCCCGGCGGCCAGGGCCTCCGGCTCCATCCTGGTGTGCCAGATGCTTTCGAGGCCGAACTCGGGCAGCTCCTTCATCATGATCCGGCCCGCACGCTCGCGAGGCCCGACGATCGAGGAGGGACCCGAGCTCATCAGGGTGAAGGACGCGAACCTGGTCCGGCCGTCGATGACCGCCTCACGGGTCACCAGCCCGCCGAAGGAGTGCCCGACCAGGTGGACGGGACCGCCGTGGCCGATCACGTGCGCCAGCACGTCGACGTCGTTGCCGAGCGCGGCGCAGGTGTAGGCCCCGGGATCGTCGGGGCCGCTGGTCTCGAACTGCCCTCGCATGTCGACGGCGACGACCTGGCGGCCGGACTGGGCGAGCGTCTGGAGGACCGCGATGAAGTCTTCCTTGCTGCCGGTGAGACCGGGAACCAGCAGCGCCGGCCAGCGCTCGGGGACGCCGCTGACGGGCAGGGCCTCAAGCGCGGCGAACGTGCCCACCGCCGTTTCGAGATAGCGGGAGCGGACGCCAGGCGGCAGGGTCAGAAAACGTGGCGTACTCACGTGGCCCCACGATACCTCTCCTGGCGACATGACTCTGTGCGTCTCCCGATGCGAAAGGGGCGCCACCGGTATGGTTGCGCCCCTTTTCATGCTGGTAGTGCTAGTTCGACCGACGCGGGCCTCGCTGCTGGCCCTGCCCCCTGGCGGGGGGCCGGCGGCGGCTCTGCACGCGCTCCGAGGCCGCCGACGGGGCGATCTCGTCGTCGTCTCCCGCCAGATCCGGCGACTGGAAGATCACAGCGAAAGGACTGGCCGGAATGATCTTCTCGGGCTGCGGCCGGGGCGCGGGGGCCTCGACCACATGCTCGTTCTCCCAGCGATCACTCACGGGTTCGTCCTCCCAACGCTCGGTCACCGGCTCCTCTTCCCACCGCGGAGTCTCGGCCACAGGCTGACGCCTGCGGGTCTTCTCCGCCACGGGCTCCGTACGAGCCGGGGCCTCGGTCTCCTCGATGAGACTCACCTCGGGATTCAGCCCCGCCTTGCGGGTCCGGCTCCGGCGGGGTGCGGTCTCGGCGGGCTGATCGTCACGGATGTCCTTGCGAGGTGCCACGTCCGCCTCCACCTCGGCGAGCTCGACGACAGGACTCTGGATCTCCTCGGCCGCCACCGCCGCGGTCTCCCCGGCGATTCGGCCGCGGGAACGGCGGCGCTTGGGCTCCTCGACCGGGGGTGCCTCGGCGACGATCGCCTCCGGGGCCTCCACGACCTCCTCACCGGTCCGCCCGCCGCGGGTACGGCGACGCTCCCTGGGGGCGCGGGCGGGGCGCTCACGGCGCTCCTCACGCTCCTCCTCGGGTCCCCTGCGGGACGTCGTGCGGGAGCGGACGCGCCCGGTCTCGCCCAGATCCTCGACCTCTTCGGCGGCCAGGCCGGCCCGGGAACGGTTGGCGCGCGGCAGCACGCCCTTGGTTCCCGCGGGGATGCCCAGATCGCTGAAGACGTGCGGGGAGGTCGAGTACGTCTCGACCGGCTCGGGGAAGTCGAGCGAGAGCGCGTTGTTGATGACCTTCCAGCGAGTGAGGTCCTCCCACTCGACGAAGGTCACCGCGATGCCGGTCTTGCCCGCCCGGCCGGTGCGGCCGATCCGGTGCACGTAGGCCTTCTCGTCCTGAGGGCAGTCGTAGTTGACGACGTGGGTGACATCGTCGACGTCGATGCCCCGCGCCGCGACGTCGGTCGCGACCAGGACGTCGATCTTGCCGTTGCGGAAGGCCCGCAGGGCCTGCTCGCGCTGGCCCTGACCCAGGTCTCCGTGGACGGCCGCGGCGGCGAAGCCACGCTCCTTGAGCTGCTCGACGACCATGTCGCAGGCACGCTTGGTCTCGCAGAAGACCATCGTGAGCCCGCGTCCCTCGCACTGGAGCAGACGACCCACGATCTCGATCTTGTCCATCCGGTGCACGCGCCAGACGAACTGCGTCGTCTTCGTCGTCTCGGTCTCGACGTCGTTGTTCTCGGCCCGCACATGGGTGGGGCGGGTGAGATAACGCCGGGACAGGGCGACGATCTCGCCCGGGAGGGTCGCCGAGAACAGCATCGTCTGCCGCTCGGCGGGAATGAGCTTGATGATCCGCTCGATGTCGGGCAGGAAGCCCAGATCGAGCATGCGGTCAGCCTCGTCGAGGACGAGCACGTCGATCTGGCTGAGATCGAGGTGCTTCTGCTTGACCAGGTCGAGCAGTCGGCCCGGGGTGCCGACGATCACGTCGACTCCCTGTTTGAGGGCCTCGACCTGGGGTTCGTAGGCACGTCCGCCATACACGGTGAGGATCCGCGAGCCGAGCTTTCCGGCGGCCGTCACGAGGTCCTCGGTGACCTGGACGGCCAGCTCGCGGGTCGGCACGACGACCAGCCCGCGGGGCTTCTTACGGTTTTTCCTCGGCTTGCCGACACGCTGCAGCATGGCCACGCCGAAGGCGTAGGTCTTGCCGGTGCCGGTTCGTGCCTGGCCGATGATGTCCTGGCCGTTGAGGGCCAGGGGAAGTGCCATCTCCTGAATGGGGAACGGCGCGATGATGCCCTCGGTCTCGAGGGCGTCGGCGATCTCTGGTGTGACTCCGAGGTCTCGGAACGTCGTCAGCTTGGCCTGCCTAAATCTCCGTTGAAGGCAGTCCTGCCGGGACCACGGGCTGAAAAAAGTTTCCCCGTGCCGGGTCCTCGCGGAAGGGCCAGCCCTCTCATGTCATCAGCGACCGCTGCGGCGTCACGCCGACTTTTGGGGGCGTCCAGAAGCAGATGTCCTGGATTAACACAGTGCGGTCGCACTTTCACAGAGCAGTGTACTCGATACCACAACGAGGAACCGATTTCTTAGTATTCCCGCTGAATTGCGGGGTGGGTCAGCTCGTAGGCTGCGTGCATGATGGATTCCCCTCCCGGTGTCGCCGACCTGCTCGGTGTGCTCGCCTACGCCGAGCTGACCGCGTTCCTCCGGTTCGCCGAAGACGCCACGCGGCACGCCCCCTCACTGGCCGATCAGGCCGCTCTCGGCGGTCTCGCGGCTGCGGAGTACGCGCATTTCCAGTTGCTCCGTGACCGCATCGCCTCCCTGGGGGTGGATCCGGAGGAGGCGATGGCGCCGTTCGTCGGGCCGCTGGACGCGTGGCACGCCCAGACCGCGCCGGGAGACTGGCTGGAGACCCTGGTGAAGGCGTACGCCGGTACGGGGATCGCGCTCGACTTCTACCGCGAGGCGGCCACCCGGGTGGACGACGAGACGCGGGATCTCGTCGAGGAGGTGCTCGCGGACGAGGGACGGTCGCAGTTCGCGGTCGAGCGGGTCGGCGCGGCGATCAAGGAGGACCCCAGGCAGAGCGGACGGCTGGCGCTGTGGGCCAGGCGGCTGGTGGGGGAGGCGCTGAGCCAGGGGCAGCAGGTGGCCCTGGCCAGGCCCGAACTCGCGCTGCTGCTGGTGTCGGAGGGGGACGACATCACCCGGATGTTCGCCCGGCTGACCGAGGCTCACGGCCGGCGGATGGCCGCACTCGGCCTGCCCTCCACCCCGTAGGCGTACGGCGGGCCCGGGGCCGTGAGGATCGTGATCTCCGGATTCGTGGAAATCGGTCTGCCGATCGAGCCGTGCGAAGCGGCGATCGACGGTAACGTGCCAGGCATGAGGGCCTCGCGCCGCTACGGCAGTTCCTTGACGAGATGTGGGCCGAATCCCTGGACTTCGCGTCCGGTGTTGCGCAGAAGGAGCGCCGACTGCCCGGCGGTCGGCCTGACGCGGGACCACCTCCACCTGATCCGCCGGCCGCGCGGCTGCGGGCTGGGGGGGCGAGAGGAGTGTCCCGGCGGCTGAGACGGCCGTCCGGGACGATCCACGGACCGCGCCAGGGCCGGCAAGGGGATGACGACCTGGCGCGAGCCCTAGGGGATCTGGTTAGAGCGTGCCGCCGAAGCCGACGGGACGGGCCTCCTCTTCGCCGATCTCGATGAAGCCGAGCGAGGCGGTCGGAACGAGGACCTTTCGGCCGTTGACGTCGGTCACGCTGAAAACGCCGCCGCCGTTTTCGGTGGCGAGGGCCTTGCTGAGCTCGTTCTCGATCTGGTCGGCCGAGAGGTCGGTCTCCACTACGAGCTCACGGTGTACGGAACGCACGCCGATCTTGATCTCCATCATGCTCCCTTTCGACGAGGGTTGCTCGCTCCATGGTCGCCCCATCGAGGGCATGCCGCGTCGATTGATCGCGCCAAGCGAACAGACGTCTCAGGGGAGACCGTCTCAATGATCGGCGTTGGTGCGGGGGAAACCGGAGATGCCGCGCCACGACAGGCGGGCTATGAGCTGGGTGGCGGCGTCCTTGGGAATGGAGCCGTTGCTGCTGATCCAGTATCGGGCACTGACCTCGGCCATGCCGACCATCCCGACCCCGAGCAGGCGCGCCTCGTCGCTGGAGCAGCCGGTGTCCTCCTGGATGACCTGGCTGATCATCTCGGCGCTCTCGCGGAGGTTGCGCTCCATGCGCTGGCGGACCGGGGCGACGTTGCGCAGGTCGGACTCGAAGACGAGCTTGAACGCCTCGCCCTGGCTGGAGACGAAGTCGAAGAACGCGCCGATCGCGGCCTGGACGCGCTGCTTGTTGTCCGTGGTCGAGGCCAGGGCGTCGCGGCACCGGGTGATCATGTCGTCCATGTGCAGGTCGAGCAGAGCCAGGTAGAGCTCCTGCTTGCCGGGGAAGTGCTGGTAGAGCACCGGCTTGCTGACCCCGGCCCGCTCGGCGATCTCGTCCATCGCGGCCGCGTGGTAACCGTTCTCCACGAAGACTTCCTGTGCCGCGCTGAGCAGCTGGCGGCGGCGGGCCGTCCGGGGCAGCCGGGTGCCCCGGGGCTTGGCGTCCGGGGTAGCGGTCACGGCGGTCTCCTTGAGGGAAGCTCCTGCTGTCTTGGTGCTTATCCTACGCGTGGGTAACTCCGGTCAGCGATAATCATCCTCATCGATGTCGACCGCGCGATTCTGCTCGACGGCGTCGGCGGGATTCACTTCCAGAGGAATGTCGTGAGGCCAGTCCGGACCGTTTTCGCGCACCGTACGGCTCTGCTCGACGGCGTCGGCCTCGGGTGTCTCGGTAGAGATCTCCCTGGCGAGTTCGTCGATTGTTTCCTCTTCTTGGCTTTCGTCGCGTACATCCATCTCGGACATCTTTCGGCCTCCCCCGGCTTGAGTGAACGCCTGACATCGCCCAGCGTACGACCTTGGGTCCCGCTTGCCGAGAAAGACGGGGCATCGGATTCCTCATGGCGGGTATCTGCCCGGTTGGTGAGGGTTTTCATTCAGCCGGCGGCATTTCCGAACATTTGTGCGAAGCTCGATGAGAGGCTCCACGTTAAGGAGACGCCATGCGGAGCATCTGGAAAGGCACGGTCGCGTTCGGACTGGTAACGATTCCGGTCAAACTGCACGTCGCGACCGAACAGCGCAACGTCACCTTCCACACGGTGCATCGGGAGGACGGCGGCCGCGTCAGGTTCCGCCGGTTCTGCACGGTCTGCGAGGAGGAGGTCCCCTACGTCGACGTGGCCAAGGGGTACGAACTTCCGGCGGGCGAGATGGTGGTGCTCGACGACGACGACTTCGAAGACCTGCCGCTGTCCACCTCGCGGAGGATCGAGGTGCTCCAGTTCAGCCCGGCCGACCAGATCGACCCGATCCTGCTGAACAAGCCCTACTACCTGGAGCCGGACCCCGTCGGTGTGCGGCCGTACGTGCTGCTCCGTGACGCGCTGGAGCGGTCCGGGCGGGTGGCGATCGTCAAGGTGGCGCTGCGGCGGCGCGAGTCGCTCGCGGTGCTGAGGGCGCGGGACGGGGTGTTCGTGCTGGAGACGATGCTCTGGCCCGACGAGGTGCGCCCGGTGGAATTCGCCTTCCAGGAGGAGGGCGTCGACGTCCGGTCCCAGGAGGTGAGGATGACGGAGTCGCTCGTCGAGACGATGGTCGCGGACTTCGACCCCTCGAAGTACAGGGACGCCTACCGGGAGGCCCTCCAGGAGGTCATCGAGGCCAAGATCGCGGGCAAGGAGATCATCCATGCCGAGGCCCCGGCCGAGGAGAAGCCCACGGCCGATCTGATGGCCGCGCTGCGTGCCAGTGTCGAAGCAGCCAAGAAGCGGTCGGCGGGCAGGGCTCCGGCCAGAGGGAGGGTTCCCGCCGGGAGCGGGGAGAAGGAGACCGCCGAACAGGAGAAGGTCCTCCGGAAGCGAAAGGCACGCCGTACGGCCTGACGGACCGTGATGCCGGGTCTTCCGGTCGAAGTCTTCCGGTCGAGGCGGTGAGGTCCCGGCCGTCGTCTTTTCTCGCGAAGGCAGGTGGGAAACCGCTCTTTCGCAGGACGGGAAAGCCGCGAGCGCCGGGAGTTCAGGTCGGCGCGCGGCGGGGGCTCGGGCATTTCATGTCGAGTGCCCGTGCTCTCCGGGTGATCGCGGTTCTTGCGAAGAGCGATGATCTCGGTGAGCACGGGCACTCTCCCTCCGCCGTGGATCCGGGTTTTCCGCAGTCCCGGATTATTCGCGTGTGGTCAGTAGGTTTCGGCTACACGCTGTGTCCACGTCGGAGGCTGGTTGTTATTCGGCGCCTAATTCAGTGATCTCAGACGTTGTTGTTGTTGTTGGTGTTGTTGACTTCGTCGTCCGCGTGGTTGGTGTTGTTGTTGTTGATGTTGACGTTGAGCTTGAACCTGTGGTGGCTACGGTGGTGGCAGCTGCGGTGGTGGCAGCTGCGGTGGTGGCAGCCGCAGCCGCGGCGCCAGCCGCAACCGCCGCCGCAGCCGCCGCCCCAGGTCGTGAAGCCCGCGCCTGCGGTGACCGTACCGGCGGTGGCGTTTGCGGCGGTGGTCGCCGCACCCAGGCTCACGACGCCGCCGGCCAGGGCCGTGCTGAGCGCGAGACCTGCGATGACACTTTTGACGTTGGGCATTGCATTTCCCCCTCGAAAGGATCGGTCGCCCCGATTTCGGCGTATTCCAGAATTCCGCGAAAGTTTTAGAATTCCCCGGAATGCCTGGGGTGGCCGCTGATGGGTCGTCCCTTGTTGTCATAGTTTCCTCGGATGTCATGCGACAAACGGAGATTAGAGGGTTTTGCTATCTCCTTATCTCTTTATTGATGATGTTGGGCTCTTATTGTTGATTTTGATGCTAAATGTCTTCAATGTCTCATTTATCGCATTAGTCGCTCCGGCTGGACCGTGGCAAATGAAGGATTTCATGCATATAAATATGTAATGCAATAAAAAGCCATATTAAAGAATGTTATTGAGTGAAAAGCGGCTTTTGTGCTTTTTGTGATACCGGGTGGGGCCGTGCACGGAGGGCCGCTGATGGAGTGCCGCGGATGAGGGGTCGCGTGCCGTACGCATGACGTGGCGCGACGGTGGGATCGGCCTCATGGACGAGGGTCCGGCGGCACAGGGCGAGAGACGGTACGGCGAGCCTGGATCAGGGGTCGCCGGGGGAAAGGGGTGGCCCGGCCGGTGAGACGCCGCCGTTCGGCCGTGGGGCGTCCACATGGCCCGGGGGGACATCCGTTCGGGACCTCATCGGATACGCGGCCGGTGCGAACGGCGTCCGCTTCCTCCGTTCACGGCGCCGGGGCGTTCTCTCGCATGGGTGCCTGAGGGACACGGGTGCCTGAGGGACACGGGCGTCCGAGGCTCATGGGTGTCCGAGGCTCACGAGCGTCCGAGGCTCACGAGCGTCCGAGGGGCACAGGTGTCTGAGGCTCGCGGACGTCCGAGGGGGCGGGTTCGCCTCCGGGGCCGTGCTCGCGGCCGGCCGTCGTCGGAGAGCGCGCGGCTGTGCGGGGTTCGAGATCAAGGGCGCGGCGAGGGCGGGCGAGAACGGATCCGCAGAAAGAGGGGGCGGGAGGAGTCGTGCGTGTCAGGTCGCTCATCGACGTGCGCGGCGGGTTTTCGGGATTTCATGCTGAATGCCCGTGCTCTCTGGGTGATCACAACTCTTGTGTGAAGAGCGATGATCTCAGTGAGCACGGGCATCCTTCCTCCGCCGTGGATCCGGGTTTTCCGCAGTCCCGGATTATTCGCGGGTGACCGATGGATTTCGGCTACACGCCGTACCCACGTCGGAGGCTAGTAGTTGTTCTGCGCCTAATTCAGTGATCTCAGACGTTGTTGTTGTTGTTGGTGTTGTTAACGTCGTCGTCCGCGTCATTGACGTTGTTGTTGTTGAGGTTGGCGTTGAGCTTGAACCTGTGGTGGCTACGGCTGTGGCAGCTGTGGTGGTGGCAGCGGTGGTGATGGCGGCAGCAGCAGCCACGACGCCAGCCGCCACCGCCCCCACCGCAGTTGGTGACCATCGCGCCCGCGGTGACCGTGGCGGTGCCGGCGGTGGCCGCGGTGGTCGCCGCACCCAGGCTCACGAGTCCGCCGGCCAGGGCCGTGCTGATCGCGAGTCCTGCGATGACACTTTTGACGTTGGGCATTGCATTTCCCCCTAGAAAGGATCGGTTGCCCCGATTTCGACATCCTCCACCTGGCCTGGAAATCCCCAGAGCGCTTTGGAAGGTGTCGGGGATGACCACCGATAGGTCATCCCTGGTTGTCATAGTTTCCGGGGATGTCATGCAACAAACAGAGAATAACGGCTTTTGCTATCTTCTTATCTCTCTATTGATGGCGTTAGACTCTTATCGATCGCTTTCATATGAAATACCTTTAATGTCGGATTTGTCGCGCGAGTCGCGGGCCGGAGGCGTCGCCGGAGCGGGCGGCAAGAAGAAATGGATGAACGAAAATGAGGGAGCTGGAGTAAGGGGTGAGCCTCTCCGCCCGGTTTTCCGTACTGCGCAATGTGCCCGGCGCCCGGCGGCCATGCGGAGGAGAGCGCTGCTGGGTCGTGGACGCGACGAACGGGGCCGCGGCGCGTGGCCGGCGCGAGCGCGCCGCTTTCGCGGCGAGGGTGACTTTCCGGGCACACCCGGGCGAGGAAATCGATTCCTCGTTGTGAGGCCGGAGGGGGGCCGTGTGAAAAGCCGTGGGTTTCCCGTCGGAAGGATCAAGGCTTGGGCGTCGGCCGTCGTCGGCGGAGGCGAGCTTTCTTCGGGTCGGGAGGAGTCGCGTGCGTCAGATCGCACGCCGGTACGGGCGGTGGGGTTTCAGGGATCTTCATGCTGAGTGCCCGTGCTCTCCGGATGATCGCGGTTCTTGCGAAGAGCGATGATCTCGGTGAGCACGGGCACTCTCCCTCCGCCGTGGATCCGGGTTTTCCGCAGTCCCGGATTATTCGCGGGTGGCCGATGGATTTCGGCTACACGCCGTACCCGCGTCGGAGGCTAGTAGTTATTCGGCGATTAATTCAGTGATCTCAGACGTTGTTGTTGTTGTTGGTGTTGTTAACGTCGTCTTCTGCACCGTTGACATTGTTGTTGTTGATGTTGACGTTGAGCTTGAACCTGTGGTTGCGGTGGTGGAACCGGTGGTGACGGTGGCAGCAGCGGTGGTGGTGGCGGCAGCCGCAGCCGCGGCGCCAGCCGCAGCCGCCGCCGCAGCCGCCGCCCCAGGTCGTGAAGCCCGCGCCCGCGGTGACCGTACCGGCGGTGGCGTTTGCGGCGGTGGTCGCCGCGCCCAGGCTCACGACGCCGCCGGCCAGGGCCGTGCTGAGCGCGAGACCTGCGATGACACTTTTGACGTTGGGCATTGCATTTCCCCCTCGAAAGGATCGGTTGCCCCTATTTCGACATTTTCCAGACTTCTGTGGAAATTCCAGAATCCCCCGGAATGCCTGGGACGGCCGCTGACAGGCCGTCCCTGTTGTCATAGTTTCCGGGGATGTCATGCGACAAACGGAGATCAACGGCTTTTACTATCTTCTTGTCTATTTATTGACGGCGTTGAACTCTTATCATTTGTTTTGTTATGAAATGTCTTCAATGTCGGATTTGTCTCACGGGGGCGTGAAGGGAGGGGTGGGCGGAGAGGGGGTGCGTGGAAGTGCGAGAGAGTGAGGTTGGATTTAACCCGTTTCGCACCTTTTGTTCTGCGTCGGTGGGGCGATGCCTGTTGATCACCAAGGGGGAGGAGGTGGCGTGAAGGGGTGCGATGAATGGGGGTCGCGTCTCGTCGCCATCCCGGATGGTGCGGCCATCGCGTCGAGAAAAGGGCGCCATACGCGCAACTTCACTATTTAAATCGCATTAAGGGGCATTGTTGGCTGAAAAATGATGTTTGTATTTTGTGAAGCCGGAAGGCGCCGCGCCGGTGGGTCTCGGGCCGAGCCTTGGGCCGAGCCTTGGGCCGGGTCTCGCGCCGGATTTTCGGCTGGATCCCGGGCGGATTCCGGGGAAGGCGCGCACTCCGTGCGGCGGATCCGTCGTGGGCGCGACGGCGGAGAGGGCGAAGGGGACGGAGGGGGCGGATTCGATCGCGTACCGGACGGACGGTGGAGAGGGCTGAGCGGATCTGATCACGTACTGGACGACGGTGGAGAGGGCGGAGCGGATCGCGTACCGGACGACGGGGATCACCCACACCGAACTGGCGCATCAAAGGCATCGAACTATCGTGGAAATGGAGCAAGAACAGAGGAGGACGCGTGGTGAACAACCCGATTCCAAGCTGGCCCGGCGAGCTGGTCGATCTTGGGGAGCAGATCGTCCACGTGAGATCGACTCCGGGTGGTCCCGCCGAGAAGGCCGTCTACGTGCACGGCCTGGGGGGTTCGGCGACCAACTGGACCGACCTGATGGATGAGCTGTCCGACGTGGTCACCGGCCACGCCGTCGACCTGCCGGGGGCCGGGCACTCTCCCGAGCCGCCCGGCGGCGACTACTCCATCGCCGCCCACGCCCGGACCGTCGTCGCGCTGATCGAACGCGTCGCGGACCGGCCCGTCCATCTGTTCGGCAACTCCCTGGGCGGCGCCGTCTCGGTGCGGGTGGCCGCCGCCAGGCCCGATCTGGTCCGCTCGCTCACGCTCGTCTCGCCGGCCCTGCCCGACCTGCTCCCCAGGTCCGGGCCGGCGCGGGTGGCCCTGTCCACGGTGCCCCGGCTGGGTGAGTGGGCGGCGAACCGGCTGAGCGTCCTGCCCGCGGAGCGCAGGCTCAACGCCACGATCGCCCTGTGTTACGCCGACTCCGGCCGGATCCACCCGGAGCGGCTCAGGGAGGCGGCCGAGGAACTGCGCCGCAGGGACGGCCTGCCGTACGCCGCGGTCGCGCTGGTCGGCTCGGCGCGCGGCCTCGTCGCGGAGTACTTCAGGCGTGGCGAGGAGAACCTGTGGCAGCAGGCGGCCCGGGTGAGCGCGCCCACGCTGATCGTCCACGGCCGCCGCGACAAGCTCGTCAATCCGCGTACGGCCGCCCGCGCGGGCCGGACGTTCCCGAACGTGAGGCTGGTGCTGCTGCCCGACACGGGGCACGTGGCCCAGATGGAGGTCCCCGAGCGGGTGGCCCGCGAGGCGCGGCTTCTGATAGGTGAGACTGCCCCGATGGCAATCGGGGAATGACCGGGGTACCGCATTGGTTTGTGAGTGGTACGTGCTGTGCTAGCCGTACCGCCAAGACCCCCGAAACGGGAGCTGAACTGTGTCGTTGCCACCGCTGGTAGAGCCGGCAGCCGAGTTGACCGTCGAAGAGGTGCGTCGCTATTCGCGCCATCTGATCATCCCCGACGTGGGCATGGCCGGCCAGAAGCGTCTCAAGAATGCGAAGGTGCTCTGTGTGGGCGCCGGTGGGCTGGGATCCCCCGCACTGCTGTATCTCGCGGCCGCGGGTGTGGGCACGCTCGGCGTCATCGACTTCGATGTCGTGGACGAGTCCAACCTCCAGCGCCAGATCATCCACGGCCAGTCCGACGTCGGCCGGCCCAAGGCCGAGAGCGCCGCCGACAGCGTCAAGGAGATCAACCCGCTGGTCGAGGTGATCATCCACAACACGGCGCTCACCACCGACAACGTCATGGAGATCTTCTCCGGCTACGACCTGATCGTGGACGGCACCGACAACTTCGCCACCCGCTACATGGTGAACGACGCGGCCGTCCTCCTCGGCAAGCCGTACGTCTGGGGTTCGATCTACCGGTTCGACGGTCAGGCCAGCGTGTTCTGGGCCGAGCACGGTCCTTGCTACCGCTGCCTCTACCCCGAGCCCCCGCCCCCCGGCATGGTTCCCTCGTGCGCCGAGGGCGGCGTGCTCGGCGTGCTGTGCGCGTCCATCGGTTCGATCCAGGTCAACGAGGCCATCAAGCTCCTGGCCGGCATCGGGGAGCCGCTGGTCGGCCGTCTGATGATCTACGACGCCCTGGAGATGAACTACCGCTCGGTCAAGGTCCGCAAGGACCCCGAGTGCGTGCTCTGCGGCAAGAACCCGACGGTCACCCAGCTCCTGGACGACTACGAGGCGTTCTGCGGTGCGGTCTCGGAGGAAGCCCAGGAGGCCGCCTCGGGCTCCACCATCACCGCGAGGGACCTCAAGTCCCTGCAGGACGCCGGCGAGAACATCTACCTGATCGACGTCCGCGAGCCGAACGAGTACGAGATCGTCTCCATCCCGGGCGCCGTGCTCATCCCCAAGGGCGAGTTCCTCAACGGCTCCGCGCTGGAGAAGCTCCCGCAGGACAAGCGCATCATCCTGCACTGCAAGTCAGGTGCCCGATCCGCCGAGGTCCTGGCGATCGTCAAGAACGCCGGCTTCTCCGACGCGGTCCACGTGGGCGGCGGCGTGCTGAGCTGGATCAAGACGGTCGACCCGAGTCTGCCGGCCTACTGACCCCTGCCACCGACGCCCCGCGGAGCCCGGCTCCGCGGGGCGTTCGTCGTTTCGGAGCGGTGACGCCGCCCGCGTAACCCCTGTGGATCTCGGCGTATCCGTCCGGAATGGCGGATGGCACCCTCCTTACCGCATTAGGGTCGATGACGTGAATGAAGCCCCAGGCCGGCGGCGACGTGCGTGGCCGGCGCTGGTCATGGTGTCGGCGCTGACGTTGGGCTGCGCCGTCGTCGCCGGGGTGGCCTCCAGTGCCGCCGGTGCCGAGTTCACCCGAGGCCCGAGCCCGGCGGAGCTGGACAGGGCCGCCGTCAGCGAGGTGGCCCTGCGCTGGCAGGTGTGGCCCGCCGGGCGGATCTTCCCCGCGACCGTCGGGTACGCCGCCGAGCAGGGCGGTGAGGAGAAGGCCCGGCGCGTGGGCATCTCGCCGGAGACCGGCTGCGACGCGGCCGTGGACGCCAAGCTGAGAAAGGCACTGCGGCAGGCGGGCTGCCGGGGCATCCTGCGTGCCACCTATCTCGACGCGCTCCAGGGGGTCGTCCTCACCGTCGGCGTCGCGGCCTTCGCGGACGAGGTGGGCGCGGCGCGGGCCAAGTCGTCGCTGCCCCGGGCGGGTCGTCCCTCCCCGGGCCTGCGGACGCTGGCCTTCCCCGGTACGGTCACCGACCGGTTCACCTCGGCGGGGCGGCAGACCAGCCTGGTACGGCAGGCCGGGCCGTACGTGGTGATGGCCACGGTCGGTCAGGTCGACGGCCGCCCCGCCAAGGCGGTCGGGGAGCAGCGGCCGACCATGTTCGCCTTCACCGGTGACATCGCCGATCGGATCCTCGCGAACATCTCCACGCCCGTGCGCCCCGACTGCGACTCCGCGGAGTGGCGATGCTGAGGCGGGTGGGCGTCGCGGGGCGGGTGGGCGTCGCGGGGCTGCTGGCCGTGATCGCGCTGGGGCTCGCCCCGGTGACGGCGCGAGCCGACGACGTCCGGGACAGCCAGGGGCAGGTGATACGGACCCTGGACCTGCCCGGCGCCTGGAAGGTCTCCGAGGGGCAGGGCGTGACGGTGGCCGTGCTGGACTCGGGGGTCGATTCGGGCCACCGTGACCTGGTGGGCTCGGTGACCGTGGGCAAGGACTTCACCGCGGGATCCAACCCGCCGGGTGTGGAGCCCCTGCGGTTGCACGGCACCTACATGGCGTCGCTCATCGCCGGGCACGGCCACGGCCCGGGCGGCGGCGACGGGGTGATCGGCGTCGCGCCCAAGGCGAAGGTGCTGTCGGTGCGGGTGATCCTGGAGGACGAGGAGCCCGGTTTCCGGAGGTTCAACACCGCGGCACGTTACGAGAACGTGGTGGCGAAGGGGATCAGATACGCGGTGGACCGCGGCGCCGACGTGATCAACATGTCGATCTCCAAGGAACTCGCGACCAAGGAGGAGCGGGCGGCGATCCGCTACGCGATCTCCAAGGGAGTCGTGCTCGTCGCGGCGGCGGGCAACGAGGGCACGAAGAAATCCGGCTCCACCGGCTTCGCTCCCTACTCCTATCCCGCGGCCTTCCCCGGGGTGGTCTCGGTCGCCGCGGCGGACGAGGGGCTGCGCCGGGCCTCCTTCTCCAACCGGAACCCCTCGGTCCTGGTGGCCGCGCCGGGGGTGGACATCCTCGGCGCGGGCCCCGGTGACGAGTACTGGGTCGGTCGCGGCACCTCGCAGGCGACCGCGCTGGTGTCGGGGGTCGCCGCCCTCATTAAGGCGAAATATCCGAAAATGTCACCAGCGTTGGTCGCGCAGGCGCTCGCGGCGGGGGCGACCCGGCGGCCCAGCGGCGGCTACGACACCGGCACGGGCTTCGGCATCGTCAACGCCCCCAGGGCGCTCGCCGCGGCGACGAAGATCTTCCGGCACACCCTCACGGCCAAGGGGCGGAGCAGTCAGGACCCCGCCCGCCCGATGGGCAGGGCGGCACAGCCGGTGCAGGTGATCCACCGGGACCACGACAAGATCACCCTGTACGGGGGAGTCGCCGTGGCCGCCGGGCTCGGCGCCGTCGCGTCCCTCGTGGCGATGGCCGTGTTCGTCGGCCGGACGCGGTCGGCGAAGGGATTCGCGGAGCCCGCACGTGCTCCGGTGTCCACCCACTGACCGCCGGGCCGGGCGGGCGAAAGCCCGAAACGGGATATGCCACGCGTGGCGAGTGATCAGGTAAACACACTCCGAAGATAGGGCGGCGGAGCTTGGCAACGTAGCATCGAAGTATGTCGCAGCCAGGGAGGTCGCAGGAGCCGGATCGGCCCCTGGAAGCCTCGGTCTCCCGTGCCCGCGGAGGCTGGCCGCCGTCCGGTTCCCGGACGTCTGGCGCGAGGAGCAGCCGGGTGCGGGGGGTGCGGGCGCCGGACGCCGGAGGCAGACGCGTCCGGGTGCGCTCCTGGCCGGGCGCGAGCCGTGACCGCGCGGCGATCGAACGCGCCGAGCTGGCGACGCTGGAGCAGGGGATCCGCTTTCGAACGATCTTCCTGATCCTGATGGGCACGATCCTGGCGATCGCCGCCATCAACGTGCTGACCGGCACGGTCGGGCTGGTGCGCGAGACCAGGTCCCGTCCGATGACCGCCGCCGAGCAGGCCCGCTACGTCCAGGAGGACATCGCGCGCCGCTGGCACACCTGGCCCGCGGACCTGGTCTTCCCCGTGGAATTGCAGTACATCGGCCTCGGCAGGGTGCAACAGTACGCCCGGCGGGTCGGACTCGCCCCCGAGGTCGCCTGCGCGGCCGGCGTGGACGCCCCGGTGGGATCGGTGCTCACCGAGTACGGCTGCCGCACGCTGCTGCGGGCCACCTACGTCGACCAGACCTCCACCTTCGCCTTCACGGTGGGCATCGCGGTGCTCGCCGACGAGGAGAAACGGATCGCCGCGTCAGGTCAGCTGGCGGTCGACGACCGGGTGGGGGTGCGGCCGGTGGCGTTCCCCGGCACGGCGACCGAGCTGTTCGGCGCCGCCCAGCGGCAGCGCAACTCCTGGATCGGGGTCGGCCCCTACATCATCTTCGCCACCGGCGGATACACCGACGGCCGTACCCGCGAGTCGATCCCTCCGGAGGAGATCCTGCACAGCGAGCTCTGGCCGACGGCCCAGGCGGTCGCCGGTCGCATCGCCCACGCCCTCGGAGACGAGCCCAGCGCGGTCCCCCAGTGCACGCAGGGGAACGTGTGCTGAGGCGGAGGCGGCGGCTCTGGGCCGCGGGAGCGCTGGTCGCGGTCTCCCTGACGGTTCCGGCGACGGTCGCCGCGCCGGTGGCCGCCGCGGACGTGCGTGACGACCAGCGCTGGGTGCTGGAGAAGATGAACGTCGAGGAGGCCTGGAAGGTCACGAGGGGCGCGGGGGTCACCGTGGCCCTCGTGGACAGCGGGGTGGACGGCGACGTCGCCGAACTGCGCGGCCGGGTGATCTCCGGGCCCAACATGGGGTCGGTGGAGTTCGACAGGACGGATCCGGGTGCGGGTCTGCACGGCACCGCGATGGCCTCGCTCATCGCGGGGGCGGGCAACGGCGAGGGCGGACTTCTCGGGATGGCGCCCGAGGCCCGGATCCTCTCGCTGCCGATGATCATCGAACAGGACGCGGGGGAGGGGTCGTACCTGCCCGAGGAGAACCTGCGCTCGCAGAGGGACAGCCCCCTGGCCCGCGCGATCCGCTACGCGGCCAACAACGGGGCCGAGGTCGTCAGCATGTCGCTGGGAGCCTACGGGGCGCAGAAGAGCGAGCGGGAGGCGGTCTCCTACGCGCTGTCCAGGGGAGTGGTGCTGATCGCGGCCGTGGGCAACGAGGGCGACTCCGAACACTCGATGCAGAACGGCACCTCCTTCTGGAACTTCCCGGCCGGATACTCCGGGGTCATCGGGGTCGGCGCGGTGGACGCGCAGAGCAAGCCGGCGCTGTTCAGCAGTGACAACCTGTCGGTTCTGGTCTCCGCGCCGGGCGTGGAGGTGCCCGTGGTGATGCCGGGCGGCGACTACGGGGTGTCGGAGGGGACCAGTTCGGCGACCGCGCTGGTGTCGGGGGTCGCCGCCCTCATAAAAGCTAAATATCCAGATATTTCGCCGCAGATGGTTTCGCAGGCCCTGACCTCCACGGCCACGTCCACCCCCACCGTCGGATATGACGACCACGTCGGGTTCGGCGTCGTCAACGCGAGCGCGGCGCTCACCAAGGCGGGAGAGCTGATGGCCGGCGCGGCGGAGGTCCCCGTGGCCGACGACCAGCACTTCGGCAAGGGCCCCCTGCCGCAGGAACCGCCCAGACCAGGTCCCTTGCCCATCCGGCTCTGGCTGTACGGCGGGGGCCTCCTCGGAGGGCTGCTGGCGTTCGCGGGGGCGGTGGTCATGCTCACCCGCCGCCCGGAGCCGGTCGATCCGGCGAGGGAGGCGCCGCCGGCGAACCGGCGGGGGAGCGGGCGGGCGTGGCCATAGTCGCGACGGCGGGGAAGCGTGGCCGAGATACCCGCCGGCAATCCGGGAGAGCGAGAGGGTTATGAATTGCTTGTCATGCGATTAACCTTCCTCGTGTCTTCCGTGTGTTTCTCTGTGGTATCCGTGAACCGCCATTTCCTTTTACGGTGCGTAGCGATGCGATTACCACAGGCTCGCGGGTGTGAGGGTGAAGACGAAGAGGGGGAGGTCAGGCCCCGGCCCGGTCGCCCTCGCGTGCGTGTCACCCCGGAGCCTCCTCCGGGAAGGCGTGAGACGCTCGCGGAGACCGGATGGGTCGGTTGGCCGATCACCGGCGCCGGTCGGCGCGGCGGAGCGAAAAAGGAAATCGCCGGGATTCTCCGGACTGATGAACGTCGCACCCCCGGGATGAAGCGATACGAATAAGCGGTTTTGAATTCGATTGGAATGCGTTTTGGACACTGTTCGGACGCAGTCTGACGGATGTCGGCCTTCCCGCTCGGGAAACCATCGAAGGTTCGCTAAGGTCGCGGATCATGGGGTACGAGTTGCGCGTGGAGCGCCCTGCGCCTCTCGCCTTCGCGGAACTCGCGACTGTGCTGGGGCAGGCGGGGTTCGAGTTCCGAGGTTCGCAGGAAGTGGGCGAGGTCCTGGCCCGGCACGGCGACGAGGTTCACGCCGTCGCCGACTGGAACGGCCGTCTGTCGGGCACGCCCGGATCAGACTGGCAGGTGGCCCAGATGGCGCGGGTGTCCGCCCTGCTGGGCGCACGCCTGGTCGGTGAGGACGGCGAGTCCTACGCGATCCGCGACGGCCTCGTCGAGCAGTTGAACGGCTCCGCGGCATACGAATTCGGCAAACTCGGCGAGATTCTCTCCGCCGGTCCGGCTCTGTGGAGTCGGTAGGCCACCCCACCCCGTACGCGGAGCGTGTGCTCGACCTGGTCGAACGCATTCCGCCGGGCATGGTCATGTCCTACGGCGACATCGCCGAATATCTCGGCGAGGGAGGTCCTCGTCAGGTCGGCCGTGTCATGTCCGTCTGGGGTGGAGGCGTGCCCTGGTGGCGTGTCGTACACGCCGACGGCAGCCCCCCACCCGGCCATGAGCAGCGATGTCTCGCCGGATGGCGTCAGGAGGGGACTCCGTTGAGGGGAACCCGGGTGGACATGCGCGCGGCGAGGTGGGACGGACAGCCGGAAAGCACGGCGTAACCGGGCCTGTCGTAGCCCACTACCATGGCCATGGACAGCGCTCTGTCGAAAGGCGGTGCTTTCTCCATGGCCACCGGCGCCACACCTGCACGAGCCAGCGGCGACCCCGTCGTTGACCGTCTGCGGGCTGTCCAAGACCTCTGCGACCGGGGAGAACCACTTGAGTTGATCATGGCGGCGGTGCTGGCCGAGGGGCTGGACCCGGGACAGCGTCGGAGGTTCGACGCCGACGCGCTGGCAGGTCCGCTCGGTTCGAGGCTGGATCTGGCGACCAAGCGCGGTGCCGCTCGTCGTCGCGAGTTCGTCACACTCTTCAAGCCGTACCTCGCCGGGGTGGACGCACGCGTCAAGCGTGATCTTCCGGTGGCGCGCAGGATCGCCTTCCACCTGCTGGAACACCGGGAAGTGGCCGAGCTCGCCGACGGCGACGCGCTGCAGAAGGTCGCGACGGCCGCCGCGGAGCCGTCCAAACGGGTTCGCACCAGTATGCGCTGGTACGCGGACCTGCCGCTGCGGGACGAGCTCCCCGACTCCCTGTTCCGGCTGCGCGCCGCCGACCTCATCCCGATGACCCAGGTCGAGGACATCTCCTGGTCGGGCGGGCGGCTGCGCGTCAGCGGACACGCCTACCTGGCCGGGCTCTCCATGCGAAGCCGCCGCTTCAACCGGGCGACCGTGGTGCTGCGCGGCCCGCGCTGGCTGCCGCCGATCCGGCTGCGCACCCGCCGGGTCTTCCACCCCGAGGCGACCCATGGCGCCGAGGAGGCCGGCTGCAACTACGACTGGTCCGGCTTCACCGCCGAACTGCACCCGTGGGCGCTGCGCTGGCGTGCCGGCGTGCGGGCCGTCGTGCGCGGCGCCAAGCGGCTGCTCCGCCGCCGGGCGACCGTACAGGACACCACCACCTGGCGCGCCGAGATCGTGATCTGGAGCCGGGGCGCCCGCGCCACCGGCCTGCTCCGAGGTCCCTCCATCGGCCGCACCGAGCGTCCTTCGGGTCTGGAGGTCCGGCCGAGCAAGTGGGTCCGCCCGGTCTGGACCTCCGATCGGGCACTCCAGATCGTGCTGCAGCCCACCCGGGCGGAGCTGACCGGGGTGCGGCTCGACGGCGAGAAGCTGGAAGTGTCGGTGTTCCTGCCGGGCAAGGGCACGGGCAAGGGCCACGCGCGCCTGGACGGCCACCGGATCTCCGCGGACTTCACCCCCGTCGAGGGGGGCACCGCCGTCGTGGTGCCGCTCGCCGTGTCGTCCCTGTTACAGGAGCGCGACGGAGGCAGGCTCTGGGTCGAGCCCAAGGGCGATCCGGCCGCCTCGGTCATGCTCGGCAAGGCGCAGGAGAGCCGTTCGATCGTCGGTGAGCGGGAGATCACCGTGCTGCGCGACCGGCGCGACCGGGTGATCGTCTCCGCGCACCGGATCCGCCCGATCGTCTCCGGTGTCACCTGGGACGAGAACGGCACGCTCACCCTTGAGGGCTCCTACCCGGGTGAGGGTTCCGCCGAGCTGTCGCTCAAGCACAGGACCGGTTTGATCTACACCGTGCCGCTGGAGCGCGACGGCTCCCGTTTCTCGGTGCGGTTCGCGCCCGCCGCGATGCCCCGGTTCGGAGACACCGTGCCGCTGGCCAGCGGCAGCTGGAGCATGGCGGTTCGCGACGCCGGGGAGATGGTCCCGGTCCGCGTCGACCACTCCATCCTCGACACGCTGGACGAGGCCCCGAGGATCCGCGACGGGCGGGAGTACCGCCTGATCTCCACCCGGTTCGACGTGCCGGTGCTGGCCGTCGCCGAGCACCTGCCCGACGACGAGAAGGGCGCCGGCGGCCTGTACTCCCTGCGGCGCGCCTTCTACCCGGCCGAGCGGGCCCGTGAGCTGACCGACGCGACCGTGTACGTCGCCTCCGACGGACGGCAGTACGAGGGCAACGTCCGCGCGATCTACGAGGAGCGGGTGCGCCGCGGCGACGATCGCGAGCACATCTGGGTGGTCAAGGACGGCGCGTTCGTGCCTCCCGGATCGCGGGAGCTCGGGTTCGGCCCGGACGTCACGCCGACCGTGGTCCGCGCGGGCAGCCGCGAGCACTACGCGGTGCTCGCCCGCTCACGATACGTGGTGACCAACGGCTTCCTCCCGCCGTGGTTCCGGGCGCGTGAGGACCAGGTCGTCGTGCAGACCTGGCACGGCACCCCGGTCAAGCGCCTCGGCAACGACCTTCCGCACATGTCCCGCGACCCCAAACCGCCGGTGTGGTACCGGCAGGCCGCGGAGGTGCGCGGCTGGGACCTGCTGGTCTCGCAGAGCCCCTGGGCGACCCCGGTGCTGCGCAAGGCGTTCGGCTACCAGGGCAAGGTCCTGGAGAGCGGTTACCCGCGCAACGACGTCTTCCTGGCTCCCGAGCGGGAGGAGACGGCCGCGGCGATGCGCAGGAAACTCGGCATCGCCGAGGGCGTCAAGGTGGTCCTCTACGCGCCGACCTGGCGTGACTACGACCGTAAGAGCGCCACGCTCCGGCTGAATCTGGCCGAGGCCCGGCGGGTGCTCGGCCCCGGTCACGAGTTCCTGATCAGGGCCCACGCGATGCAGGCGGCACCGAAAATGCCCGCCGGCCTCGGACTCGACGTCACGACGTATCCGGATATAGCCGACCTGCTGCTGATCGCCGACGTGCTGATCACGGATTACTCGTCCGTCATGTTCGACTTCGCCGTGACCGGACGGCCCATCCTCTTCTTCACCCACGATCTGCAGCGCTACTCGGCCAAGCGGGGTCTCTACTTCGACCTGGCCGCCGAGGCCCCCGGCCCGCTGCTGGCCACGAGTGCGGAAGTGGTCGAGGCCCTGCGGACGATCGACGAGGTGGCGGCGGCGCACGCCGAGCGCTACGAACGGTTCCAGCGCACCTACACGCCCCGTGACGACGGGAAGGCGACCGCGAGGATCGTCGACCACGTCTTCGTCTCCTGAGCGCCCGGGCCGGAGTTCTTCTCTGAGGACCTCCGGCCCAGGTCCTCGCACCGGAAAGCGCCCTGACAAACTGATCATCCGGCTCGCCGGATCAGGACTCCGCCGTGCCGTACCCGCCGACTCGGCACGATCATCGTCCGAGATCTGGTGGAATGGCGAGTTGTGAGTGGTCAGGGCTGGCGGCTGGTGCGTCGTGAGGACGCGGGGAGAGTTGTTGCCCCTGTGCTGGACGAGCACCAGCGGGCGGTGGTGGCCCACGAGGGCGGCCCGCTGCTCGTGCTCGCCGGGCCGGGCACCGGCAAGACCACCACGATCGTGGAGACCGTGGTGGACAGGATCGAGCGCCGCGGCGTCGACCCCGAGCGCGTGCTCGTGCTCACCTTCAGCCGCAAGGCCGCCGAGGAGCTGCGCGAACGCGTCACCGGCCGGATGCGCCGCACCACCCGTACCCCGCTCGCCCTCACCTTCCACAGTTACGCCTACGCGCTGCTCCGCCGCGAGGCCGTGCTCGCGGGAGGGGTGCCGCCCCGCCTGCTGACCGGTCCCGAGCAGCTCCTGGAGATCCGTCGCCTGCTCCACGGCGAGCTGGAGGACGGCGCCGCGCACTGGCCGGACGACATGCACGAGGCGCTCAAGACCCGCGGTTTCGCCCAGGAACTCCGTGACTTCCTGGCCCGCGCCGCGGAGCGCGGTCTGGACGGCGACGAGCTGGTCGAGCTGGGCCGCCGCCACGGCCGTGCCGACTGGGTGGCCGCCGGGCGGTTCGCCGACCGCTACCAGGCCAGGTTCGACCTCGACCTGGAGCCGGTGCTCGACTACTCCGAGCTGATCCGCGCCGCGGCCGCCCTGCTCAACGATCCCGAGGTACGGCAGCGCGAGCGGTCCGCCTACGACGCCGTTTTCGTGGACGAGTACCAGGACACCGACCCGGCGCAGGAGTTCCTGCTCCAGCAGCTGGCGGGGGAGGGACGCGACCTCATCGCGGTCGGCGACCCCGACCAGTCGATCTACGGCTTCCGCGGCGCCGATGTCCGCGGAATCATGAAATTTCCAGATAGGTTTCGTGATGCGAGCGGGGAGAAGGCGCCCGTCATCGCGCTGCGCGTCTGCCGCCGTAGCGGCTCCGAGCTCCTGAAGGCCTCCCGCCGCGTCACCTCCCGCCTGCCCGCCACGCCGGGCGGCGCGGCGCACCGCGACCTGCGGCCCCTTCAGGACGCCGATCCCGGCGACGTCCGGGTGCTGGTGACCGACGGCGCCACGCAGGAGGCCGCGGTCGTCGCCGACACGCTCCGCCGGGCACACCTGCTGGACGGCGTCCCGTGGTCGCGGATGGCGGTGCTGGTGCGGTCGGCGACCCGTCAGGTGCCGCTGCTGCGCCGGGCGCTGGTCTCGGCCGGGGTGCCGGTCGTGGTCGGCGGCGGTGAGGTGCCGCTGTTCCAGGAGCCGGGCGTGCGACCGCTGATCAGGCTCATCCAGGTCGCGCTCCATCCGGAGATCCTCGACGAGGGGCTGGCGGAGGAGCTGCTGACCGGCGCGCTCGGCGGCACCGACATGATCGGGGTGCGCCGCCTGCGCCGTACCCTGCGGATCGCCGAGCACGAGGCGCTGACGCACCCCGACGAGCGCGACCTGGTGGACAACTCCGCCGAGCGCGACGCCGCCGAGCCGCGTTCGTCGGGAGAGCTGCTGGTCGCGGCCCTGAAGGACGCGCGGGAGCTGGTCAGGGTGGATCCGCACGTGGCGCTGCCCGCCGAGCGGCTGGCGCGGCTCATCTCCGGCGCGGCCGAGGCCGTACGGCGGGGCGGCACCGCCGAAGACGTGCTCTGGACCGTCTGGCAGGCCACCGACCTGGCCGCGAAATGGACCGAGACGAGCGTCAAGGGCGGGTTCAGGGGGACCATGGCCGACCGCGACCTCGACGCGGTGGTGGCGCTGTTCGACCACGCGGCCAGGTTCGTGGACCGCCTGCCGCACGCCGGGGTCGACGTGTTCGTGGAGGACCTGGTCTCCCAGGAGATCCCCGGCGACTCCCTCGCCGAGCGGGCCCCCGACGGCGACAAGGTCCGCATCCTGACCGCCCACCGCTCCAAGGGCCTGGAATGGGACGTCGTGGTCGTGGCGGGGGTCCAGGAGGGCGCCTGGCCGGATCTGCGGCTGCGCGGCTCCATCCTGAGCACCGACGACATGGTCGCCAGGGCCGAGGGCTCCGAGCACGAGAACCCGGCGGCCGTCTCCGCCGCCCTGGCCTCCCAGCTGCTGGCCGAGGAGCGCCGCCTGTTCTACGTGGCCGCGACCAGGGCCAGAAAGCGGCTCATCGTCACCGCCGTGGGCGGAGAGGACACCGAGGAGCGGCCCTCCCGGTTCCTCACCGAGCTGGTGCCCGGGTCGACCGACGAAACGGGCATCGACGAGCGTTCCCGCTGGCTGAGCATGTCCGCCCTGGTGGCGGACCTGCGCTCGGCGGTCTCCGACCCGACCAGACCCGACTCGCTCCGCGGGGCGGCGGCCGAACACCTGGCCAGGCTCGCCACCGCAGGGGTGCCCGGAGCCCACCCCAACGACTGGTACGCCCTCACCCCGATCTCCGACGACCGCCCGCTGAGCTGGCCCGACGACACCGTGCGGATCTCGCCCTCGGCGGTGGAGAGCTTCAGCAAATGCGGCCTGCGCTGGCTGCTGGAGACCTCCGTGGGCGCGAGCGGCACCGACGCGGCCCGGGGCCTGGGCACGGTCATCCACGCGCTGGCGGTGCTCGCGGCGACCGGAATGCCCACCGAGGACACGCTCGGCAAGCGTCTGGACGAGGTCTGGCACGAACTGGACTTCGGCGGCGTCTGGTACAACCGCAAGCAGCGCAAGGTGGCCGAGGAGATGATCTCCAAATTCGTCCGCTGGCACCAGGAGAACCCCCGGGAGCTGGTCGGCCTGGAGGAGGCGTTCACGGCCATGGTCTCCGAGGGGGTGCAGATCAAGGGCCGGGTGGACCGGGTGGAGCGCGACGGCGAGGGCCGAGCCGTGATCATCGACATCAAGACCGGCAAGAACGGCCCCAAGGACACCGAGCTCGAACGCCATCCCCAGCTCGGGGTCTACCAGCTCGCCGCGCTGCTGGGCGCCTTCCAGCGGCACGGGATGACCGAGCCGGGAGGCGCGGCCCTGGTCCAGGTGGGCGACGCGGCGGGAAAGAAGGGCGCCAAAGAGCAGGCGCAGCGGCCCCTGTCGGAGGACGATGATCCTGGCTGGGCGCGCGACATGGTCGACACCGTGGCGCTCGGCATGTCCGGGCCGTTCTTCCAGGCCAAGGTCAACGATGGATGCCGCACCTGCGCTGTGCGGGCGAGCTGCCCGGTCAGCAAGAACGGAGATCAGGTGTGCTGAGCCGTACCACCGGCCGTGAGGCCGCCCCCGTGCTGAGCCGTGCCGTTTCCGGGCCGGGTCGTGCTGTTCGCGGTGCGGGTGACGCCCGTGCTCTGGCTGTGCGCGGTGGTGACGCCCGTGCTCTGGGCCGTGCCGTCCACGGCGGGGTCGCCGCGTGCTGAACCCGATCCAGCTCGCGGCCAAGCTGGGGATCCTGCCGCCCACCCCCGAGCAGGCCGCCGTGATCGAGGCCGGTCTCGAACCGATGGTCGTGGTGGCCGGGGCGGGGTCGGGCAAGAGCGAGACCATGGCCGGGCGGGTCGTCTGGCTGGTCGCCAACGGCCTGGTCCGTCCGGAGCAGGTGCTCGGCCTGACCTTCACCAGGAAGGCCGCCGCGGAGCTGTCCATCCGCGTCCGCGAGCGGCTCAACGGCCTCGTCGCGGCGGAGCAGGTCCCCGCCGAGCTGATGGAGGGCGAGCCGACCATCTCGACCTACCACGCCTACGCGGCCCGGCTGGTCACCGACCACGCCCTGCGCGAGGCGCTGGAGCCGACCATGCGCCTGGTCACCCCGGCCGTCTCCTGGCAGCTCGCCGGGCGGGTGGTCAGCGCCTACGACGGGCCGATGGAACAGATCGAGTGGAGCCCGTCCACCGTCACCAAGGCGGTGCTGGAGCTGGCCGGGGAACTGGCGGAGCACCTGCGCTCCCCGCAGGACGTCAGGGAGGTCGGCGCCTGGCTCGCCCAGCGGTACGGCGAGCTGCCCGGCAGGCCCGTCAAGGAGCAGACGCGGCCACTGGCCACCCAGCGGACCAGGGAGCAGCTGCTGCCGCTGGTCGAGGCCTACAACCGGCTCAAGCGCGGCCGGGAGGTCGTGGACCACGGAGACCAGATGGCGCTGGCCGCCCGGATCGCGGTCAAGCACGCCGAGGTCGGTGAGATCGAGCGAGGGCGGTTCGCCGTCGTCCTCCTGGACGAATACCAGGACACCAGCCACGCCCAGCTCGTGCTGCTTCGCGCGTTGTTCGGCGGCGGCCACCCGGTGACCGCCGTGGGCGACCCCTGCCAGTCCATCTACGGCTGGCGCGGCGCCTCGGCCGGCAACCTCACCCGCTTCCCCCGCGACTTCAGGACCGCCGCCGGGGAGCTCGCTCCGGTCCGCCGCCTCTCGGTCAGCTTCCGCAACGGCGACGCCGTACTGGACGTCGCCGCCCGGCTGCAGATCCCGCTCCGCATGGAGGCCAGGGAGGTGCCGGTGCTCGTGCCCGGCGGCAATCGGATCGAGCGCGGCCGGGTGGTGTGCGCCTTCCACGAGACCGCCGACGACGAGGCGGAGTGGATCGCCGATGGGATCGCCAAGGTGCTGGGCAGCGAGACCGCACCCGACGGCATGCCGTGGGGCGAGGGCGAGCGCAAGAAGGCCAAGCAGAGCGTCTGGGGCGGTCCGCAGTGCGTGCAGCCCCACGACGTGGCGATCCTGGCCAGGAAGCGCTCGCAGTTTCCCGCGCTGCGCAAGGCACTGGAGAGCCGGGGCATTCCGGTCGAGGTGGTCGGGCTGGGCGGTCTGCTCGCCGTGCCCGAGGTGGCCGACATCGTCTCCACCCTGCGCGTGCTCTACGACCCGAGCGCGGGGGACGCCCTGGTCCGGCTGCTCTCCGGGCCCCGGTGGCGGATCGGCCCCGCCGACCTCAAGGAGCTGGGTGAGCGGGCGCGCGAGCTGAACCGGGAGACCAGGGACGGCTCGTCCCTGGTGGCCGATCCGCTGGACCAGGTCGTGGCGGACATGGCGGAGGAACGCGGCAGCCTGATCGACGCCCTCGACGAGCTGCCCGACCGCCCCGAGTGGCAGGACCTGTTCTCACCCCTGGCACGGGTGCGGCTGGTCGCCATGGCCCAGGAGTTGCGGACTCTGCGTGCCCACACCGGCCAGCCCCTCCCCGACCTGATCCTTGAGATCGAGCGCAGGCTCAACCTCGACATCGAGGTGGCGGCGCGAGGGACGGCCATCGGCGCCTTCGCCGCCCGCGCGGACCTGGACGCCTTCCTGGACGCCGCAGCCCGGTTCGCGGGCGACTCCGAGGATCCCACGCTGGGCGCCTTCCTGGCGTTCCTGAAAGCGGCGGACGAGGAGGAGAACGGCCTGGACGCCGGGCGGGTGGGAGAGAGCAACAGCGTGAAGCTGATGACCATCCACGCCTCCAAGGGACTGGAGTGGCCGGTGGTCGTGGTGCCCGGCATGTCGCAGGCACTGTCGAAGGCCGGGACGCTCACGGTCGGCACGGTGTTCCCCGCCCGTGCGGCGTCCAGCCCCAAATGGACGGAAAACCCGCGCAAGCTGCCCTACCAGATCCGCGGAGACGCCTCCGACCTGCCCAAGCTGACCGGGCTGACCAGGGAGGAGCTGGCCGATTTCGACGAGCGCTGCCGTGACCGCGACCTGATGGAGGAGCGCCGTCTCGCCTACGTGGCCGTCACCCGCGCCCACTACCTCCTGATCGCCTCCGGTTACCGGTGGGGCAGCGCGGCCAAGCCGCTGGACCCCTCCGACTTCCTGGTGGAGACCCGCGAGGCCTGCGGTCGCGTGGCCGTCTGGGCCCCCGAGACACAGGAGGGCGCCACCAACCCCCTCCTGGTCGATCCCGCCGAGTCCACCTGGCCCGTCACCCCGGGCGGCCTCCGGTACGACGCCGTCCAGGACGGCGCCACCCTGGTCAGATCCGCTCTCGCCGTTCTCGCCGGTGCCGTGCCGGCCTCCCCCGCCGGACGGGGCGCGCCGGATTCCCCCCCGGACGCCGAGGACGTCCCCCTCCCCGAGGTTCCCGACGACGAGGACGTGCCTTTCCCCGACCTCCCCGAGGTCTCGTACGGCGAGGACGTCCCCTTCCCCGAGGTCCCCTACGGCGAGGACGCTCCTTTCCCCGAGGATCCTCAGGACCTCGAAGATTCCCGGGAGGCCGGGGGCGCCCGGGGCTTTGGGGACCCCGGCGATTCGGACTCCGTCTCCTCCGCCCGGCAGGATGACCAGGCCGGGTTCGAGCGCGCGCCGGAGGGGGAGCCCGAGGCCGGACGCGTCGCGGCCCTCACGGAACTGCGGGGAGCGGCCCTCACGGAGCTGCGGGGATGGGACAGGGAACGGGCCAAGGCGTGGGAGCGCGACACCGAGCTCCTGCTGAGGGAACGGGAGCTGAACCGGCGGCGCGGTAGCGGGCGGGTGGAGCTTCCCACGCACCTGACCGTCTCCTCCCTCGTCACCCTGGCCTCCGACCCCAAGGCCCTGGCCAGGCAGATCCGTCGTCCCGTGCCCAAGAAGCCCACCCCTCTGGCCCGGCGGGGGACCTCCTTCCACCGCTGGCTGGAGTCCCGCTGGGGACAGCAGCGGCTGATGGACGAGTTCGAGCTGCCCGGCGCGTCCGACGACTTCGAGGAGGCCGACGCGCATCTCGACGAGTTGCGCGACCGGTTCGAGGAGAGCGAGTGGGCGGGCAGGGAACCGCTGGACGTCGAGGTCCCGTTCGAGACGATGATCGCCGATCGGCTGATCCGGGGCCGGATGGACGCGGTGTTCCAGGTCTCGGAAGGCCGCTACGAGGTGGTCGACTGGAAGACCGGCCGGCGTCCCAAAGGCAGGAAGGCGGAGGCGGACGCCTCCGTCCAGCTCGCCGCCTACCGTCTGGCCTGGTCCCATCTGGCCGCCATTCCCCTGGATCAGGTGAGTGCGGCCTTCCACTATGTTCGCCTCAACGAGACGATTCGCCCGGTGAACCTTCTCGACGAGCGCGGCCTGATCGCGCTCCTCGAGTCGGTTCCCACGCTCGGCTGAACCGGCGGCCGTCGCCTCCGTGGTCGTGGCACGGGCTGTCCGCATGAAACCGGATGCGACTTCGTCCGGGCTTCCCGTTCGGACAGGGCAGGCTTCAGGGTCTATAACGCTTGGTGTTAAATGGCAGCGTTCCATCTTCCCCGGCTCACTTTGGGAGATGGCGGTATTGGATGCGAGTAGATTAGTGGGGCAGCTGGAACCAGCCGTCACTGTTGTGCGAGGGCACCGGGCCACTCTCTGCCCGCATGGAATTGCAATGACAGAGGGAGTGCCTCAGGGAGAGTAAGCCCCTTTGGCCCGAAGCACCTGGCGGAACCGCTAAGGTATCGCCATCACCTAAACATCATTTGGAGAACGATCATGGCCAAGCGGATCGTGGAGTCTTTTGTAGACGACCTTGACGGTAGCGAGGCAGAGGGAACCATTGCCTTTGCCATCGAAGGCTCGTCCTACGAGATCGATCTCTCAGGCCCGAACGCGGACAAGCTGCGTGCGGCGCTCGCACCGTTCATCAACGCTGCTCGTCCGGTCCGCCAGGAGCGACCGGGGCGTGGTCGCAAGCTCAGCGTCTCCGGTCGCGCACTCGACCGCGAGAAGAGCAGCGCGATTCGCGCGTGGGCGAAGGAGCAGGGTCTGAACGTCAGCGAGCGCGGCCGGATTGCGGCGAAGATCGTCGAGCAGTACGAAGCGGCCAACTAGGTAAGCCTCCTTACCGGCTCGGCTGTAAAAGTCCCCTCCTCCGGAGAGATCCAGAGGGGGGGACTTTCTGTATTTCCGGGGAAATGGCAGGACGACGGCTCTGTTTTTCTTTCTCTCCGTGCGGGCGCGTCATCGCCACGGCGAATACGAGTGTGAAAACGGAAAGGCGCACGAGGGGGAGGGGCTCTGGAAGAAAGAGGTCCCGATGCCGGTCGGGCCGTCACATCAATGACGGAAAAGCGTGTGCTGTCAACGATCGGAGCCATCTCGGTCATGACGAATGCATGAAATATCCACATAAAGTCATATATGGGGATATTTCATGGAGTGTCGTGGAAGTGGGGCGGCCAAAAACGGCGCCGTGTTCCCCGGGGATCTCCGTTTTCCTTCCGGAGGCGAAAAGGGCGAGGTGCCGTCGCGAGAGCCGTTCCGGCGGAGCGCTTTCTGCCGGAGGCGGAGGGAAACGATTCTCCGGCCGCCCTCTCCGCGAACCGGCCGGGCGAATCCGTGAAAGAACCGTCGGCGCCGGGGTTCGGAGTTACTCGCGGACCGTGGCCGGGCCGAGAAGTCGCCGTCGTGGTTCGCCCAGCGCCCCGCCCCGGAACATCAAGATCGTTCGGGCGGGCCGGAAAGGAGACGGCTGCGGCGACAATCGCCACGGGAAGACAGGAAAGCGCAGATAAACCGGCAAGGACCGTCCACTGCCATGGCTTCTGTTCCTCCGGCGTCCGCGGACAGTCGTATCGGGCATTCTCGATCGCCGAAACCCCGGTCCGATTTCGCCGTCGCCCGACCCCGGGATGAGTCGCCACTTCTGGCGCCTGCCGTTCGGAATAGGGGACCGGATTCGTCACGGCCGCCCGAACCGATCCGGGCCCGCTCGGGCGATCGGGGGCATGGCGATCAGTGTGGAAACAAGGGCGCCCCGGCAGGGAAAGCGGCACCGGCATGCCCTGGCATCAGGCTTAACGACGCGTTTCGTCTCATCGCCGGGAAAGGCGCCGGCTGATTCCAGAGAAAACCGTCAAAGAAGACATTCGCCGATGCCGCTTGCCGCCGATGGAATTCCCATCTGTCATCCGGGTTTCGGCCGTTCATGTATTGCCTCCGCGGTCCGCCGCCGGGAGAGGACCTCCGTGCCGGAGGGTCTCTTCGCCGCCTTCGTGACCCCGGTCCAGGCTCGCCTCCGTGTCGTGGGTGTCCGGCGACGTCTCGCGGGTCCGGCCGGAGGTCCCGCCCCGTGGGCGTTCACCGTCCGTCCGGGATGACGACGGCATCGCCCCTGCTCACGTCGCGGCCTACCGCCCTCGGGAGTGGTCGTCGCCAACGGTCGGTGAATCGGCGATGAACTTCTCCTCGGCCGCCTTCAAAATCGGGCATCGGGGCGTTTTGGTGACTTATGCTCCCGAAGGTCGCTTTTGTCTTATCCGATGGGAGTTTCCCGGTGACACGTCTCGCTTGGCCGCCTGCCGTCCGCCGGGCGCTCATCGCCACGATCGTCATCCTCCCCCTGGCCGGCTGCGCGAGTGATCCCGTCCCGGCCACGCCGTCCGCCGCGGCGCGGGCCGTATCGCCCGCGGCGGACGGCGTGATGAACGTCACGCGGAGCGGGTGCGGCACCGGCTGGACCGGTCACGGTGGGGATCGGACGTTCCTGGTCAAGAACACGGACACCGTCACCGCCGACGTCGAGCTCGTCGACCCGGACACCGGGGCGGTCTACGCGGAGGTGGAGTCGCTGGCTCCGGGCACCACCAGACCCCTGCGCGTCCGGCTGGGGCACGGCGCCTACGCCCTCCGCTGTCTGCCGGAGGGGGTGAACATGCTGACCGGCCCGACCACGCGCGTCACCGACGGACCGCAGGACGGCACCCCGGCCGTCCTGCCGGTGGACGACCAGGATCTGACCGGCGCGGTGAGCCGGTACCGGAAAGGCGTGACCGCAGGGCTGGCCGTCCTGGCCGATGACGCCGGCGCCCTGCGCCGGGCGTTGCGCCGCGGAGACCGGGCCGATGCCCGGGCCGCGTGGTTGACCGCTCATCTGGCCTACGAACGGCTGGGCGCCGCGTACGGGACCTTCGACGAGTTCGCCGACAGGATCGACGGTCTGCCCGACAGCCTGCCCGGCGGTGTGCACGACAAGGACTTCTCGGGCCTGTACCGCATCGAGTACGGACTCTGGCACGGGGAGTCGATGTCGTCGCTGGCTCCGGTGGGCGACCGGCTCGTCTCCGACGTCGCGAAATTGCGGCGCGACTTCCCGGAGCAGCGGACCGAGCCCATGGACCTGCCGCTGCGCGCTCACGAGATCCTGGAGGACACCCTCCAGAGCCAGTTGACCGGCGACGCCGACCAGGGCAGCGGGACCGGCCTGGCCACGGCCGAGGCGAACCTCGACGGAACGCAGGCCGTACTGGACGCGATCGCGCCGGTCATGCGGAGCCGGTACACGGGGTGGGAACAGATAGGCGTCTGGATGGGACGCGCCCGGCGGTCGCTGAAGGAGGCACGCCGCCCCGGCGGAGGGTGGACCCCCGTCGCCTCGCTGAAGACGACCGATCGCCAACGGCTGGACGGCACGATCGGCGAGCTGCTGGAGGAACTGGCTCCGATCGCGGCGATCGGTGAGACCCGGAGGACATCATGACGGACCGGCGGACGTTCATGCGCGGAGCGCTGGGGGTGGGCGTGGCGGGTGCCGCGCTCGCCGGGGCGTCGCCCGCCCGCGCGACCCCGGCTCCGGCGGCCCCGGTCGCCGATCCGGTGGTGGCCTTCCACGGTGCGCACCAGGCCGGTGTCACCACCCCTCAGCAGCGAAACGCCTCGATGGTGGCCTTCGACGTGCTCGCCGCCGACCGGCGAGAGCTGACCGACCTGTTGCGGGTCCTGACCGAGCGGGCCAGGTTTCTCACCTCGGGCGGCACCCCGCCCGAGGCGGGAATCGGCTCACCGCCGATGGACTCCGGAGTGCTCGGTCCCACCGTGCCGGCGGACCGGCTGACCGTGACCGTCGGGGTGGGCGCGTCTCTCTTCGACGACCGGTACGGCCTGGCCGACCGCAAGCCGGCCGGGCTGACCCCCATGCGGGCCTTTCCCAACGACCACCTCGACGAGGCGCGATGCCACGGGGACCTGAGCCTGCAGTTGTGCGCCGACAACTGGGACACGGTGTCGCACGCCCTGCGGGACATCGCCAAGCACACCAGGGGCGCGATGCAGGTGCGCTGGCGGATCGACGGCTTCGTCTCGCCACCCCGGCCCTCCGGCACTCCGCGCAACCTGATGGGCTTCAAGGACGGCACGTCCAACCTCGACGTCTCCGACACCGCGTTGATGGACCAGCTCGTCTGGCTGCCCGAGGGCGGCAGCTACCAGGTGATCCGGATCATCCGGATACTGGCCGAGTTCTGGGACAGGGTCTCCCTCCTGGAGCAGGAGAACATGATCGGCAGGCGCCGGGACACCGGGGCGCCGCTGGACGGCGACCACGAGTTCGACACGCCGCGCTACGCATCCGATCCGATCGGCACCTCGATCCCGCTGACCAGTCACATCCGCCGGGCGAATCCGCGCGTCCCCCAGACGGACGGCAGTCGCATCCTGCGCAGGCCGTACAACTACGACCTCGGCGTCGACTCGGTCGGCGACCTCGACCTGGGACTCGTCTTCGTCTGCTACCAGCGGGACCTCGCGGCACAGTTCGAAGCGGTGCAGACCAGGCTGGCCGACGAGCCACTGGTCGACTACATCCAGCCCGTCGGCGGAGGCTACTTCCTCGTCCTGCCCGGGGTTCGCGATGCCGGCGACTATTTCGGCCGGGCAATGGTGGGCTGATATGGCCGGACTGTTAACGCAGTGTTGGGCCTGACGTCACGGTTCTGTGGTGGCTGTGTGTCTGTCGCTCCGAAATATTGACGATTGCACTAAAACAACTCATTTAGGGAAGAAGGCGACATGGGTGTGAAGTCCCATAGCCGGACCAGAAGGACCCAGGTACTCGCGGCGGCGGCGACGATCGCGGCCCTGGCGATGGCCACATTGTCGGCAAGCCCGGGATGGGCCGACCACGGAGCGGCGTCCAAGCCCGCCGACCACTCCGGCCGCACGACGACACCGATCAAGCACCTCGTTGTCCTCTTCGATGAGAACGTCTCGTTTGACCACTACTTCGGCACGTACCCCAATGCCGCCAACACCGACGGCACGACGTTCAAGGCCGCGAAGGGGACCCCCAAGGTCGACGGCCTGAGCAAGAAGCTCCTCACGAAGAACCCGAACCAGTTCAACCCCAAGCGTCTGACCCCCTCGCAGGCCCTGACCTGCGACATGGACCACGACTACGGCCACGAGCAGCTCGCCTACGACGGCGGCAAGGCCGACAAGTTCGTCGAGAACACCGGGCGCGACAAGTGCACGGGCCAGCCGGTCATCTTCGGTGAGCCCGGCCTGGTCATGGACTACTACGACGGCAACACCGTCACCGGCCTGTGGAACTACGCCCAGAACTACGCGATGAGCGACAACTCCTTCAACACGGTGTTCGGGCCGTCCACCCCGGGAGCGCTCAACCTGATCTCCGGGCAGACCCACGGCGTGTACGCGGTGAACCCGGTCACGCACGAGAAGGTCACCGACGCCTACACGGTCGCCTCGCCCAACGCCAAGGGCGTCGGAACGGTCATCAACGACCCCGACCCCGCGTTCGACGACTGCTCGGACACCAACCACACCGCCACCAACGCGCTCGCCGTGATGAAGGGCAAGAACATCGGTGACCTGCTCAACGAGCAGAAGGTGACCTGGGGCTGGTTCCAGGGCGGCTTCAAGCCGACCGGCGCCGCGGGCGGCTACGCGGTCTGCGGCGCCACCCACCAGAACGTCGGCGGCAACTCCGTGGTCGACTACAGCCCGCACCACAACCCGTTCGCCTACTACGAGTCCACCAGCAACCCCAAGCACCTGCCGCCGACCTCGGTCGCCAAGATCGGCCAGACCGACCAGGCCAACCACCAGTACGACCTGACCGACTTCGACAAGGCGGTCAAGGCGGGCAACCTGCCCGCGGTCAGCTTCCTCAAGGCGGGCGAGTACCAGGACGGCCACGCCGGCTACTCCGACCCGCTCGACGAGCAGCACTTCCTGGTCGACACCATCAACGAGCTGCAGCGGTCGAAGGACTGGAGCTCCACGGCGGTCGTCATCGCCTATGACGACTCCGACGGTTGGTACGACCACGCCAAGCCGCCCATCGTCAACGGCTCCGCCGACCCCGCCCACGACGCGGCGGCGCTGTGCGGCACCGCCTCGGCGGCCGGTGGCTACGCCGACCGCTGTGGCATGGGTCCCCGCCTCCCGATGCTGGTCATCAGCCCGTACAGCAAGACCAACTATGTCGACCACACCCGGACCGACCAGACCTCGATCCTCAAGTTCGTCGAGGACAACTGGGAGACCGGCCGTATCGGCGACTCCTCCTTCGACGCCAAGGCCAAGCCGCTGACCGGAATGCTCGACTTCCGGCACGGCCCCACCAAGAAGCCGGTGATCCTCAACCCGACCACGGGTGCGGTCACGCGCGGCTGACCGACATGACCACGGGTCCGGCTGCCCGCGGCCGGACCCGGCCGCCGCGCCCGCCGTCCGATCGGACGGCGGGCGCGGCGGGCTAGCGGCGGGTGAAGGTGGGCTGCCAGGGGAAATCTGCGGAGCCGGTGAGCCGGATCGGCGATCCCCCGTGGAGGGGGATCAGCGCCAGGTGATCGATCACCGGGCAGGCCGGTGTGCCGGTGGGGACGCAGGCCCAGGCGATCACATGACCGGCGTCGGCCCAGGCGGCCATCGACACGGCATGATGGTCCTTGGACGAGGGGATCGGGATCACCTTGCCGTCGGCGAGGTTCCTGACGACGAGAGGGTCGGGGTAGGCCGATCTCTCGATGGCGAGCAGGCGCCCGTCCGGAGACAGCATGGTCCGCGTGTCGGGCAGTCCCTCCTCATGAGCGGGGGCCGGGGCCGGCCTCCCCTCCAGGTCGAGGAACCGCCTGCTGTGGACACCGTCCTCGCCGGTCTCCCAGATCAGCGACCCGTCGGAGCTCCAGCCGAGGTCGGAGACGACGGTGCCGGAGAGAGCACCGCCGCCGCCGGGGAGCGCGTGGAAGGCGGCCCGTTCCTGGCCGGGGGTGACGACGTAGAAACCGGTCCTGCCGGGTGGGAGCTGGTCCGCGTCGGCGCCGGAGAACACGCTGGGATCGGTACCGTAGGCGGTGACCAGCAGTTTCGTGCCGTCGGGCGACCAGTTGACGGCGCCGGCCGGCTGATCCAGGGCCGTCCAGCGGACCTCGCCCCCCGTGGTGGACATCACCCCGACCCTGCGGGCCGGGTAGCTCTCAAGCACCGCCGCGTACTTGCCACCGGCCGCGACGTCGACTCGCGCCCACGGCGTTTTCACGTACTTCTTCCTGACGGGGTCGTACAGGTACCAGACCCTCCGCATCAGGGTGCGCCCTCCGGCGAGCGAACGGTCGACACTTATGGTCGCGTAGGTGTAGACGGCCACATCGCCCGCCGCGACCAGCGTTTTCGGTATCGGCGAGCCCGGGTCGGCACGCACCTCCAGTGCGGGTTGCGGTTCGGTCACCACAGGGGGCGGCCTGTCCTCCGCCCGGTTCAGAGACGGAACCGTCAGGATCAGAGCCGTGACGGCCGCGGTCACCCCCGCGAGCGCCACGACCCCTCGCGCCCTCGCGCGCCGGCGACGGCCGATCGCCCTCGACGCCAGGTCAGGTGGCACGCCGGCCTCTTCGGACCACTCGGAGAGCGTCTCCTCGACGAGCCGGTCGATGGTCATGCCTGCGCCTCCTTGAAGATCGTGTACGGCTCGCGCAACTCGGGGGCGATCACCCTGAGCTTGGCGAGCGAGCGGTGGGCGGTGCTGCGGACCGTGCCGACCGAGCAGCCCAGAGCGGCCGCGACCTCCGCCTCCGGCAGGTCCTCGAAGTAGCGGAGCACCAGTACGGCACGTTGCTTGGCGGTCAGCCTGGCCAGCGCCTGCCTGACCAGCATCCTCAGCTCCACGTCCGCGTCCTCGGCGCCCCGTTCGGGGAGCGCGGCGACGACCGCCTCGTTCCTGCGGAAGCCCAGCCGCCACCAGGACACCTGCTGGCGGTACATCACCCGCCGGACGTAGGCCTCGGGCTCCTCGACCGTGCTCCACCTGGACAGGGTTCTGGCCAGCGCGGTCTGGAGGAGATCCTCCGCCGCGTGCTGATCACCGCCGGTCAGCAGGTAGGCCAGACGCATCAGCGCGGGCGAGCGCGCCGACACGAAGTCGCGGAAACGTCGCTCTGTTGCGGCGTCCACGATCACCTCCGTTCTGTGGTTACGCGTCCTAGACGCTCCGGCGGGGATCCGGCTATGCGTGTGAGGTGACATCGGAGGCCCCCTTTCCGCCCTGCGTGTTCTCTCTGCTTGATCCGCCGGTCTCCGGGAGGCCGGATCCGCTTCGAACTCACCGAGATCAGGGCGCGCCGGCCGCCGCGGCGCCGCCGCCGGAGCTCCGGCGGGTCACGGGAGGAGCGAACCGGTCGCCCAGGAGCGAACCGGTCGTCTTGGAACGAGCCGGCCGCCCGCTGGAAGGCGACACCGATCCGAGCGACGGGCAGCGGGAAAATCATCGGCGTCCGCCGGCCTGCGACTGCTACCTTGACCTCATGAACGCGTCCGCACGTCAGGTGACGATGCCCCGCTCACGGGGCCGCTGACGCTGCACGGACGATCTTATCCGAGGCCCCGCGACGGGGCCTCGACGCGTCTCACGGGTCGGAGCCCCGGTTTTCCTGGAGGTTCCGATGACCACACCGCACATCTACGTCACCACCACGATCCCTTACGTCAACGCCCGTCCCCACCTGGGATTCGCGCTGGAGTTCGTGCAGGCCGACGTGCTCGCCCGGTTCCATCGCCGGCGGGGTGACCGGGTCCGGTTCCAGACCGGTACCGACGACAACTCGCTGAAGAACGTGCTGGCCGCCGAGGCCGCCGGTGTTCCCGTGCGGGAATTCGTCGACCGCAACGCCGAGGCGTTCGTCGCGCTCCGCGAACCTCTGGCGCTGGAGGTCGACGACGTCATCCGTACCAGCCGCGACCCCCGCCACCGGGCCGGAGTGGAGCGGCTCTGGCGAGCCTGCGCCGACGCCGGTGACCTCTACCGCAGGCACTACGAAGGCCTCTACTGCGTCGGATGCGAGCAGTTCTACACGCCTGCCGAGCTCACCGGCGGCCGCTGCCCCGAGCACGGTACGGAGCCTCAGCGGGTCGCCGAGGAGAACTGGTTCTTTCGTCTTTCCCGCTACGCCGACCGGCTCCACGAGCTCATCTCCGGCGGGAGACTGCGGATCGAACCCGCCGAACGCCGCAACGAGGTCCTCGGGTTCATCGCCGGGGGTCTGCAGGATCTCTCCGTCTCCCGATCGACCGCCCGCGCCCGTGGCTGGGGAATCCCCGTCCCCGACGATCCCGGCCAGGTCGTCTACGTGTGGTGGGACGCGCTCGGCAACTACATCACCGCCCTGGACTACGGCACCGACGGGGAGAACCACCGGCGCTGGTGGACCGGCTCTGACCGTCGCATCCATCTGGTCGGGAAAGGGGTGCTGCGCTTCCACGCCGTCTACTGGCCGGCGATGCTGCTATCGGCAGGGCAGCCTCTGCCCACCGACATAGTGGTGCACGACTACCTCACCGCCAACGGCCGCAAGATCAGTAAATCCAGCGGGGTCACGGTCGACCCGGCCGTCCTGGCCGGAGAGTACGGTACCGACGTCGTCCGCTGGTGGCTGCTTCGCGAAGTGCCCCGCGTCGGGGACACCGACTTCACCGTCGACCGGCTCATCGCCCGCGGCAACGACGAACTCGCCAATGGCCTGGGCAACCTCGTCAACCGAGTCGTCGCCATGGTCCACCGTTACCGCGACGGGCACGTCCCCGCAGCCGGGAGCGAGACCGGAACGGAGACGGAAGCCGGAACCGCGACTGGAACCGGGATCGGGGCGGAGACAGAGCCCGGGACCGAGGTGAAGACCGGAATCGGGATCGAGGCCGACGCGCCCGGGTCGGAAGGCCTTCAGGTCGCCTGCCGTCAGGCACCCGGTCTCATCCACGCGGCCCTGACCGACTTCGAATTCCGCAGGGCCACCGCGGCGGTCTGGGCCATCGTGGACGAGGCCAACCGTTACATCAACCACATCCGGCCCTGGGAACTGGCCAAGGCCGAACGGGACGGTGATTTCGGCGCCACGGCCCAGCTCGACGCCGTCCTCGTCCTACTCATCCGGGCATGCAGGGTGCTGGGCGATCAGCTGACGCCCTTCCTGCCCGACACCGCCACCCGCATCGCCCAGCAGTGCGCGGTCCGGGACGGCGAACTTCCCGACCCTCGTCCGCTCTTCCGGAGGATTACCGTCCCGGAGCCCGGATCCACGCCCCCGCCGCAACACGACGACATTGAATCCAACAGGTGACCTTCCGCCTACTACGTGTCCTGGTCCGGTCACTTCAGGTGACTCTCCATTGTGGACGATAGGAGTATGACTCAATATCCTCATGAGTATGACTAAGCGGATCACGATCTCCCTGCCGGACGATCTCGCCGACGAAGCGCAGGAGTCCGGCAATGCCTCGGGCTATATCGCCGAGGCTCTGCGGGAGCAGCGCCGCATCAAGGACGGCATGGCGGCTCTGGAGCAACTGTGGGGCCCGGACTGGCAGGAGGGCATCACCGACGCGGACAGGGAGCGCGCGAACCGCCTGTTCGGCTCCTCCCGGGATGTCGCATGACATCAGAGGCCGAAGGACTGACCGGTCATGTCCTCGATCTTGACGCGATTTACCACCTGCTCGACGCGAGGAGTAATTACGGCCGTGAGATCGTCCGCCAGTCGGTGCTGCGCAACACCACGCTTCTTCTTCCGGCGGTAGCCGCGCAGTGCGTGGCCGGCTTCCGGCCCCACCAGGCCGAGGCACTGTTCTCGGTGCCGGTGGTGACGATCGGGGGTCTATCGGCCGCCGAGGTGACGAACGCTGCCCGGTTCGGCCCGAAGATGGCGGCGAACCTGGAGCAGTACACGCCAGGCCTGGCGATGAAGTCCGAGATTGTGACGATCCTCGCCGCCGCCCATGCCATGCTCCTGGCCGAAGCGCGCGGAGGATGGCGGATCATCACCTCTGTGCCACACCTGTATGACGACATCTCCGATGTCCGGCTGGAGATCCTGCCCTGAGCCTTTTTCTTTCGCCAGGCGGTTGAGAAGCGCCGCCCGGGACGCGGCAGGGCGGTGGCGCGACGCCGTTCGGCATGGATCCGGAGGGGATCGCCGCGTGCGTGGCCATGCTGGAAGGCCAGGACACGGTACGGCTGCGCGGGATCCACGCGCATCTGGCCAGCGACCTCGACGCCGCGCGGTTGCTGGTGCTGGCGGAGGCCGTCCTGACCTATGCCTGAGGGCTGGGCGTCACCGAGATCAACCTCGGCGGGGGCATGGCCGTGTCCTACGCCGACCCTGACGACCGGTTCGACTGGCGCTCGTACGGTGAGGGCCTGGCGAGGTTGCGCCGCCCCGGCGAGGTGCTGCGCATCGAGCCGGGACGTTCGCTGACGGTCTACTGCGGGCGGTACGTGACGCAGGTGATCGACGTGAAGTGCATGCACGGCGAGCTGTTCGCGGTGGTCGCCGGAGGCACCCACCACCTCCGGACCCCCGCCACGAAGGGGCACGACCAGCCACTGGTCATGGGGCCTCCGGGCGAGCCGGTCACGAACGGGCGGACGGTCCGTCCGGGATCAGGAGAGCACCGCCAGGGGATTGGCCACCAGTACATATCCGGCCGAACGGTCGGCCGAGCGCGCCCACCGGACCGACAGGTTGGCCTTGGCGGGCAGCGGCACCCCGGCGAGCAGGTCGGACAGCGGACGCGGCCATTGTCTGGACTCCGCGTATCCGGCCAGCACCTCCCCGGCCACCGCCCACAGCTCCCGCGTCGGCTCCGGCCCCGCGAGAGAGGCCGCGATCTCGGCGAGGTGGTTGACCATCAGGCAGTAGACCACCCGGTTCCAGCCGGCGGCGGGGTCGTAGGTGAGCGCCTCGGCGACCCGGTCCGGCAGCCCGGACAGATCGTGGCGGCCGGCGACGAGTTTGGTGCCCTCCATGTCGCGGAAGACGGCGCCCACGGGCAGCCCTGACGCGTCCACGCCGATCAGGACGTTCTGCAGGTGGGGCTCCAGCACCACCCCGTGGCGGAGGTAGGCGTCGAGCACCGGCAGCGCGACGTGCTCGACATAGGCCCGCCACCAGCGCACCGGCTCGGCCGGAGGCTCGGCGGCGACGGCCAGCGCACCGCTCAGCAGGGGGGTCACGCCCGGACGGCAGACCGACCACGGGCTGGCACGGATGATCACACTCAGCCCCTCCAGGAGCCGGGTTCCCAGGTCGGCGGAGCGGTAGCCGGGTTCGGGGAGCCAGCGGGTGCCGGGGAACCGGGTGGCCAGATCCTCGAACACCGGCCCGAGGCGCCGGGTCAGCTCGACCGCGCCCGCCAGTTCGTACCAGGAGTTCTTCCGGACGCAGTTGGTGATCCGCACGTCCAGGCTGAACTTCAGGCACCGGTCGATCCGCGGCTCGTAGACCGTCCTGACCGAGGAGGTGGGGATCGCCATCCGGTCGCCGTCGCCCAGATCGACCAGCCGCCCGTCGGCCAGCGGTTCGGCCAGCTCCGCCGCGAGCAGGCTGAGCTGCCACGGATGCGCGGGGAGCAGCGAGTAGCCGCGGGGCGCCCGGCCGAGAGCGTCGAGCGGGCCGGTGTCTCCCGCCTGAGCCAGCACGTCTTCCCGCACCCCGAGCAGTCGCAGCGGGAAGCCGGCGTGCGCCTCGGGGGCGTAGCGCAGCCAGTCCGCGCCGCCGCGCGCCTTCGGGCTGGGATGGAACGGGTGCCCGAAGACCAGCTCCTGCTCGGAGGCCAGCCACGGATCGGCCGGAGGGCGGGTGTCCCGCCGGACCGCCAGCAACGTCGCCATGACGTCCCTGCTCGCGGCCACCTGCGCCGCGAACTCGTCGTTGCCCTCGTCGAGCCCGGCCTCGCCGAACCTGGCCCCGGTGAGTTCGCCCCCGCCGGATCCCGTTCTCGCGCGCCCGCTCCCGCCGTACCAGGGCTCCCCGTACCCGGGCGCGGCGGGTACGGCCCCGCCGAGCTCGCGTTCCACGAGCCGGACGAGCAGGTCGGCGGAGAGCGGCTGCCACACTCCGTGTTCCAGCCATTCGGCCGGTCCCTCGAAGCGCAGCGCGAGCCCGCCGTGCGTGCGGACCCGGAGCAGGGTGTCCGCGACGCGCAGCAGCACGTACGGCTCGGCGTGCCAGACCTGTCCGCGGGGCCCGGACACCTCCCTCACGCAGCAGCGCAACAGTGCCGCCAGTGACGCCTCCTCGGCGACGGCGGCGGGGGAGTCGAGCGCGAGGCTGGTCATGTCGTCCTCTGCAGGGTCACGGCCTGGACGGTCTGGGGCGGTTGGCGGAGGTAGTTGGGACCGCTGGTGCCGTAGAACTTGTTCACGTCGCGCGCACCGGTGCGCGCCTTGTCCACCAGGGTCCCCGCGGTGATCATCGATTTGCCGACGAGCCGGGCGGCGTCGAGGGTCCTGGCCCGCAGCAGCCTGGCCATCGGGTCCTCCCCGTACTCGTCCAGCGCTTCGGCGAGCGCGTCGCGGACCAGCCGGGCGGCCTGGGAGGGAGGCAGCGCGCCGAATGTCACCGCGGCCGCGGCCAGGTGCAGGGTGATGGTCACGAACACGTCGGCGAGGGCGTGCGGATCGTCGGTCAGCATCCGGCGGTCTGCGAAGTCCGGCACCGTGACACCCGCGTCCCTCAGCCGGTCCGGCGAGGTCAGCAGCCCGTCGTTGTCCTTGAGCAGCAGTTTGGCGGTACCGTCTCCGAACAGCAGCGAGAGGTTCTGCTGGTGGGCCTCCAGCGCCGTGCCGTACCGGACGAAGAGCCGCACGTTGAACCCGAACAGCAGCCGCAGGTACTCCCCGAGCAGCCGCGGCACGTCCCCGCCGTACCACCGCCCGGCGAGCTCCTCCACGACCAGCCCGCCGCCGGGCAGGGGGGCGAGCAGCGCGGCCACCGAGACGGTCTCGCCCGCGGGCTGGCGGCGCAGGAGCCAGCCCAAATATTCGTGTCCCGCGTGTCCGTAGGTCTGCTCGTCGGCGAGGATCACCCCCGGATCGGGCATCTCGCGCAGCAGCAGCTCGGCTCGTGCCCCGTCGGCGAGGGCGCCGGGCTTGATCGACCTCCGGTTGCGCCGCCCGAGCGTGCTGGTGGTCAGCGGCAGTTTCAGGTGCGTGCCGGGGGCGATCTCGACCGTGCGCATCGACAACGTGGGCCTGACCCGCACCCGCGGCCCGGGCCCCATGATCGCCCACGGGACCTCCTCGACCGCGGGGACCGTCAGCGGATGCACGGGGAACAGCGTGTGCGTCCCCGCCAGCCCCTCGTCCAGTCCGACCGCGGCGAACCCCGGGGCCTCGGGCATCTCCACCCCCGCCTGCCGCTCCCGGGGCACCGCGGCCCAGCGCAGCTCGAACGCGGGCGCGAACTCCGGCGCGTAGGCCGTCAGCTCGTCGTCGGAGAGCCCGATCCGGCACCGGGCCGTCGGGTACACCGGGTGATCGACGAAGGCGGCCAGCGTCTCGTACCGCAGGGTGCCGCCTCCCGAGCCCGCCGCCGGCCGCCGGCCGCCGGGCCTTCCCCCGCCGGGCCTTCCCCGGGGCCGGGGGACGGGGAGGACGTCGTCCAGCCGGGCGAGTACCTCCTCACGGTGGGCGTCGTGGAGGTCGAGGGCGCGTAGCGCCTCCCGGCACTCCTGGACGAAGTCCTCGACGCCGGGGGCGTCGGCCGGGGCTGAGACCTCCCGCAGCGTGTGCAGGACCTCCTCCAGGCGAAGCGTCTCCTCCGAGGCGACCACGAAGTCCTGGAACAGCGAGCCCGGCGTCAGCCGCACCCGCCGTCCACGGGGCAGGAGCAGCGCGACGCCGTCCTTGCTCCGGGTCACCCGCCCGGCCAGGCCGCCGTAGTCCTCACGCAGGAGCGCGTTCAGGACACGGGCCGCGAGGTACGGCTCCCGCCCGCTCATGACGCCTTTCCCGATCATGCGATCACCCATGGATTCTCGGCGTTGAAAGCGGTGAGGGCGGCGTCCACGCTTGCCCGGTCGGGTCCGATCGCGCGGACGATGCCCAGGTAATCCCGATTAGTGTTGCTCTGATCGATCCGGTCGCCCACGGCGCGCAACGGCCGGTGCCACAGCCGGATCCGGTCCCCGGCGGGGGGAACGACGGCCCCCGGGGCCTTCGCCACCGTCCCCGAGCAGTCGGCGATCAGGCTCAGCACGGTCCCGTGCCCTCCGCCCGGTCTCGTGTCCGCCGTTCCGGCGCCGTTCGCCCTCGCGCCGAGGTGGACGCCGAGGATGCGCTCGAACAGGGGGACGCCCAGCAGGTCCGCGACGAGGAAGTCGCAGTGGTCGCCGATCACCCGGTAGTTGACCTCGATGATCCGCGGCCCGGCCGGGGTCATCGCATACTCGGTGTGGCAGGCCCCGAACCCCACCCCCAGCGCGTCCAGCGCCCGCAGCACGTGGTCGCTCCCGGCGGGGGGCTCCCAGTCGAGCCGCTCCTCCACGAAGTACGGCGGTGGCCCGAGCCTGGTCCGGAAGCCGCCGAGGACCTGAACCCCCTCGCCGTCGCCGAGCGTCTCCAGCGTGTGCAGGGGACCGTCGAGGTATTCCTCCACGACCAGCGCCTCGCCGGGGCGCCGGTCCCGGATCGCCCGTACGGCCGCCACGAACTCGCCCGCGTCGCGCACCAGCACGACGTCCTCGCTGGCCACGCCCTCGCGCGGCTTCACCACCGCAGGGAAGGGCAGGTCCGGCGGCGGAGGGTCGCCGGGCGCCAGCCGTACGGCGCGCACGACCTCGACCCCGGCCGCCGCCAGCCGCCGCCGGGTGAGCGCCTTGTTCTTGGCGGCGACGCAGGCCCGCCAGTCCTTGCCGGGCAGGCCGAAGTACTCGGCGGCCAGGGCGGTCTCGGCCTGGATGTGGTCGGAGTTGGAGAAGATCGCGTCCGGTGCGTGGTGGTGCGCGATGACGTCGATCACCGCGCGGGCGTCACGCACGTCGCAGCCGAGCACCTCGATCCCGGGGTGCCGGTGGTGCTCCGGCCGGTCGGTGAGGATCGTGACGTCACAGCCCAGCGCGCGTGCCGCCGGGAGGAATCCGTCCGTGACCGAGTCGGTCGGTTTGAGCGCTGTGAGGTACAGCCGCAATGCAGGGACCCCCGATATCAGGTAAGGCTAACCTAACTCTGCGTATCCTAGTCGTAGGAGATCATCGGGTGTGGGTGATTGCGCATCCACGGTACATGTCTGATCGCCGGCGAAGATGAGAGTCTTCTCATCCCCGTCTCACCGTGATCTCCCGGAACGACGCCTAGCGTGGACGCCATGAGCCGTAGGACATCCGTCGCCGCCATTCTGAGCGTGATGATCGCCGCAGTGGTGGCGATGGTCGGGGTGGTGTGGGTGGTCCGGGGAAGTTCCTCCCCCCTCGGGCCCGCCGTCATCGTCAACGGTGATCGGCGTGGAAGCGCGACCGAGAGCACCGCGCCGTCTCCTTCCACGTCCCCGGGGTCGTCCAGCGGTCCAAGCCGGTCGAGCGGCCCGAAGCAATCGGGCGATCCGAAGCAGTCGAGCGGCCCGAAGCGGTCGAGCGATCCGACCCCGCTTCCCACGGCGAGCAGGAAAGAGCGGGCGGAGCCGGTGAAGCCTCCCCCGCCACCGCGAGGCGGAGGCGACGATGACGATGACGGTGGCGATGACGACGACGACATCGGCGATGACGGCGATGACTGATCGGTGAGCGCCCGGGCACGGATCGTGGGCTGGATGCTCGCCGTCGTCGGCCTGGCCCTGTCCGTCTCGGTCTTCGCCGCCTGGACCGTCCTGCTGGCCAGGCTGGACAGCAGGGTGGACGCGGAACTGGCCAACGAGATGGAGAAACTCCGCTGGTACGCGAGGACGTCGTCGGCGGACCCCGAGACGTTGCTCAAGGAGTACCTGGCGGTCAACGCACCCGATCGGCACGAGACCTTCTTCATGATCGTGGACGGCGCGGTCCCGTGGCGCACCTACGCCGAACCGCCGGCCGCGCTGGACACCAACCAGGCGCTGGTGGCACGGATGGCCGCCGCGACCACGCCCGAGCGGGACTGGGCCGACAGCGCGGCCGGGCAGGTCCGCTGGGCGGTCATCCCGGTGATCGCCGGAGGCAAGGTCGAGGCGTCCTTCGTGGCCGTGGTCTTCTACGACATCGAACGCCGCGAGGTCGTCGAGGCGGTGCGTGTGCTGGCCCTCACCGGTCTGATCGCGCTGGCCCTGGCCGGAGGCGCCGGGTGGTTCGTGGCCGGGCGGGTCCTAGCCCCGGTCCGGCTGGTCCGCCAGACCGCGGAGAACATCAGCGATTCCAGCGACCTGAGCCGCCGCCTCACCGTCTCCGGCGACGACGACGTGTCGGCCCTGGCCGCCACGTTCAACCACATGCTCGACCGGCTGGAACGGGCCTTCGCGGTGCAACGCGAATTCCTCGACGACGCCGGGCACGAACTGCGCACCCCCATCACGGTCATCCGCGGCCACCTGGAGCTGATGGGCGACGACCCCCGGGACCGGTCCGAGACGCTCGCCCTGGTCGCCGACGAGCTCGAACGGATGAAGCGGATCGTGGACGACCTGCTGGTCCTCGCCAGGTCCGAGCAGCCGGGCTTCCTCACCCCCGACGAGGTCGAGCTCGCCGACCTCGCGATGAGCGTCGTGGCCAAGGCCCGCGCCCTCGGAGAGCGCCGATGGCGGGTGGACGAGGTGGCCGCGGAACGCGTCACGGCCGATCGGCAGCGCCTCACCCAGGCGCTCATGCAACTCGTGGCCAACGCCGTACGGCACACCCGGCCCGGAGACCTCATCGCGGTCGGCTCCGCCGTACGGGAGGGGTCCGTCGAGCTGTGGGTGCGTGACAGCGGTCCGGGCGTGCCGCTCCAGGATCGCGAGCGGATCTTCGTCCGCTCCGTCCGGGGGGCCGGCCGCACCGGAGCGCACGACGGCGCCGGGATCGGTCTGGCCATCGTGCGGTCCATCGCCAAGGCCCACGGCGGCACCGTACGGGTCGGCGAGGCCGACGGCGGCGGAGCCCGCTTCGTAATCACCTTTCCCTTTGAAGAGGCGTTGTGAGCCGTGTCCTGTTCTCTCATGAGGAGGCGCCGTGAGTTCTTCCGCGAGGGGCGTCGTGAGCCGCGTCCTGTCCTTCCACGAGGAGGCGCCGTGAGCCGCATCCCGTCTCCCGGGAGGAAGGCGTCGTGAACCGTATCCTGATCGCCGAGGACGAGGCCCGGATCGCCTCCTTCCTGGAGAAGGGGCTGCGCGGCAACGGGTTCACCACCACGGTCGTCGGGGACGGCGTGACGGCCTACGACCACGCCCGCACCGGCCGGTTCGATCTGCTGATCCTGGACATCGGCCTGCCTCTGAGCGACGGCTTCACCGTCCTGCGGCGGCTCCGGGAGGAACTGGTGACGATTCCCGTCATCATCCTGACCGCCCGCGACAGCATCGCCGACACCGTCGCGGGCCTGGAGGGCGGGGCCGACGACTACCTCGCCAAGCCCTTCGCCTTCGAGGAACTGCTGGCCCGGGTACGGCTGCGGCTGCGTCCCGAGAGGGTTCCCGAGGCCACCGTCCTGCGGGTCGGCGACCTGGGCCTGGACCTGCGGACCCGGCGTGCGAACGTGGGCGACCGGTCCATCGATCTGTCCACCCGGGAGTTCGCGCTCGCGGAGGTGTTCTGCCGGCATCCCGACCAGGTTCTGACCCGCGAACAGCTGCTCAGCCACGTATGGGGGTTCGACTTCGACCCGGGCTCGAACGTGGTGGACGTCTATGTCCGCTACCTGCGCCGCAAACTGGGGACCGAGCGGATCGAGACCGTACGCGGCTCCGGATACCGGCTGCGGCCAGGTTAGAGCTCTGTCATTTCTCGCTCATGATGGGCTCACCGCCCGCCTGAAAACTGGAGTCATCCGCGGAAAGGCCGCGGAACGTTCTCCAGGAGGGCCACATGGGCCTGCTACTACGGCGGATCCTGCTCGCCATCGCGGTCACCATCGGACTCGGCGCCACCGGCGTGCTCGCCGGGATGTCGACCGCCCACGCCTCCTCGCTGCCCGGGGCGGCCGCCTACGTCGCCGACGATGACGACGACGGCAAGGGAGGTGACGACGACGATCGTCCTCGGGGTGGGGTGGACGCCGGTCAGGGGGGTCTGGCCCGTGACGACGATGACGATGATGACGACCGTCCGCAGGGTGGGGTGGACACCGGTCAGGGGGGTCTGGCCCGTGACGACGATGACGATGATCGTCCGCAGGGCGGGGTGGACACCGGGTTCGGCGGAACGGCGAAGGACGACGTTCCGCTCTGGGCGCCGGCGGGACTGATCGGGTTCGCGGCCCTGGCCGGCGGGAGTTTCTGGTTCAGCCGCCGACTCACCTCCGGGAGCTGACCGTGCGCCTTCCCGCCCTCGGAATCGCCTTCTGCGCCCTCACCGTCGTCACCGCCGTGACCGCGTGCTCCACCGAGGTCGCCGCGCACAGCGCCCCGGTGTCCGCCCAGGTCGTACGGCCTCCGGCCAAAGGCGACGTCGCCGATCCCGTACGGCTCCGCGTCCCCGCGATCGGAGTCTCCACCCGGGTGATCGCGTTGAGGCTCGACGCGAGGAACCGGCTGATCGCCCCCACCCACTTCGACCGGGTGGGCTGGAACAAGGCGGGTCCCGAGCCCGGCGAGGCCGGAGCCTCTGTCATCGCCGGGCACGTCGACTCCACGTCGGGACCCGCGGTCTTCCACCGGCTCGGGAACCTGCGCCCCGGACACCGGATCCACGTCGACAGGGCCGACGGGAGCGTGGTGACGTTCACCGTCCGCCGCCTGGCCCGTTTCCCCAAGGACCGCGTCCCGGGTAAGGAGGTGTACGGCTCGACCGGGGGAGCCGAACTCAGGCTCATCACCTGCGGCGGGACCTTCGACCGTGAGCGGCGCAGTTACCGCGACAACGTCGTCGTGTTCGCGAGCTGATCGTCACGACGCCGAGGAACGGCCGGAAACAGCGGAAAACGGCGCGGCCACCGGGATACCTCCCCGGTGGCCGCGCCTTTCCCGACCGGGGGGAGAGCCGGCGAGATGGGAGGACGTGAGAAAACGCCTCCGTCACGCGGCATAAACTGTTCACCGGTTTGGGGAGGCGAGACGGCGTGGAGATCACGACGCAAGAAGAACTGCTGGGACCGCTGCTGCTCGCGCGCAGCACCATCGATCGGTCCGCGTTGTTTCGCGGTGACGCCGAGTGGCTCAAGCGGGCATGGGAGGACGGCGCGACCCGGGTCCTGGTCGTCGACGACGGCAAGGCACTGGTCCGGCGGAGCGGGGAGGACGTCTCGCTGGTGTTGCTGCCCACGGCCGAGGCACCCGACGGGGAGCGCTACCTGCTCGGCGTGGACGCCGAGGGCATCGCCTACTTCGCCGTGTCGGCCTCGCTGCCGGGTGTCGTCCACACCTCCGCTCCCCCCAGGCGGATGGTCGCCCCGATCGCCTTCTCCTCCTTGGGAGAGGAGGAGGTCCTCGCCGTAGGACTGCGCGAGGTGGGCTCGCTGCTGGGAGATCGGGACGCGGGGCTGATGGTCTACGCGGTCGCCCTGGAGGCGTGGCACTCCACCCACGAGTTCTGCCCGCGCTGCGGGAACCGTACGGAGGTCCGGTCGGGCGGGCACGTCCGCGTCTGTTCCAAGGACGGCAGCCAGCACTTCCCCCGGGTCGATCCGGCGGTGATCATGCTGATTCACGACGATCAGGACCGGTGTCTGCTGGCCAGGGGGCCGCAGTGGCCTGAGGGGCGGCTGTCGGTGCTGGCCGGGTTCGTGGAGCCGGGCGAGTCGCTGGAGCACGCCGTGGCGCGCGAGGTGGCCGAGGAGGTCGGCGTGCGGATCGCCGAGCCCCGCTACCTGGGCAGCCAGCCCTGGCCGTTCCCCCGCAGCCTGATGCTCGGGTTCTTCGCGCGGGCCACGTCGACCGAGTTCGTGCTCGACCCCGAGGAGATCGCCGAGGCGCGCTGGTTCAGCCGCGCCGAACTGCTGGCCGCGATGGAGAGCGGAGAGGTGCGCCTGCCGTCCGAGCTCTCGATCGCCCGCAGGCTGATCGAGACCTGGTACGGCAAGCCGCTGGTCGGCGACTGGTAGCCGGCGAGACCGGTGAACGGGTGCCGTCGACCGGCGCCGGAAGTGAGGGCGAACCGGTGACCGGCGAGGCTCGCCTCAGCCGTCGATGACCGCGACGGGCACGCGCTGGACGAGGTTGCTGGCGAAGCCGCCGCGGTTCCACGGCTGCTCCAGGGGCTGGGTGCGGCCGTCGGCGTCGGTCGCCCGGACGGACAGCTCGTACCGGCCGGGTGTGGCGTCCCAGGTCCAGCTCCAGCCGCGCCAGGCCCACGGGGAGGCCTGGGCGTCCTCCAGCCGGGCCGCGCTCCAGTGCTCGCCGCCGTCGGTGCTCACCTCGACCCCGGTGACGGGAGCCCAGCCTGACCAGGCGCGGCCCTCCAGAACCACCTGGCCCGCCTTCACGAACCGCGCGCGGGACATGAAGTCGGGGAAGCCGGGAGGGATGAGCAGCGCTCGCGGCTCGATCCGGGTCACCGGATCACCGGGCCCGTCCGGGGTGTTGCCCAGCCGGTAGGCCACCACCTGCTGGTATCCGTCGAACGGACGGTCGATGACGGTGATCTCCCGCAACCACTTCACGTGCGCCATGCCGTACCAGCCGGGAACGACCAGCCGCACCGGGGCACCGTGCTGGACGGGCAGCGGCGCGCCGTTCATCTCGTAGGCGAGCAGCACGTCGGCGCGCAGCGCCTCGGCCAGCGGCAGGCTGCGCTGGTAGTCCTGTTCGACGCCTCGCTCGATGCCGTGGTCGCTCCCGGTGAACACGACCTCCACGGCGTCGTCGGTGAGGCCGGCCTCCCTGAGCAGGGGGGCCAGGGGCGTGCCGGTCCACTCGGCGGTGCCGACCGCCTCCACGAGCCACGGCTGGCTGACCGGGCGCGGGAGAAGATGGGCGCGTCCGTTGCCCGCGCACTCCATGGTCACCCGGGTCGTGACGCGGGGCCGTTCACGGAGGCCGTCCAGATCCAGCGTCAGCGGCCGGGCGACGCGGCCGGTGAGGGGCAGCCGCCAGGTGACGGGATCGACGGCGGGCATGTCGAAGTGGGTGAGCAGGTAGTGCAGTCCGGGCGGGGTCACCTCGTAGCGCAGGGCCTCCAGCGGGATGCCGTGGTTGCGGGCCGCGAGTTGCAGTTCCTCGATGGAGATCGCTTCCTGGGGATCCGCGAGACGGCTGGGAGCGCTCAGGGCGTGGACGGCGGAATCCATCGGTTTCTCCGGCTTCTTCAGCGACGGCGGAAGTGGCACGAGTCTAACCACTGGATCTCACGCCGGATTTCGCCCGGTTCGATACCCGGCGGGGACGACCTCGGCGCGGCGGTGCACCGGTGCGCCGAGGCTCCGGTACGGCGGGACGCCGGCACGAGAGGCCCTGATCCGACCGCCTGAGGGGGTGCGGTCGCGGTGGCCTGGCCGGACCACGGGGAGCCCTGGCGTGACGGAGCCCCGCGTCCGGCAGGACCGGGGCTCGCACGCATGGGGGATTTCGGTTACGCGTTGACCCCCGCCAGGATGCGCTTGACCTCGATCACTGAGGGGTTGGTCCTGACGACCTGACCGGTCGGAGAGTCCATCACGACGGTGGGCACGGTCTGATTGCCGTTGTTGACACTCATGACGAACTTGGCCGCGTCGGGATTCCGTTCGATGTCGATCTCCTCGTAGGAGATGCCCTCGCGGGTGAGCTGGCTCTTCAGTCGCTTGCAAGGGCCGCACCAGGTTGTGGTGTAAACAGTCAGCGCCATTTCGTTGGATGTCCCCTCAGGTGATGTCCGGCGCTCATTGGCAACAAAGTGAAAGCCGTTCATCTTCCCGCGGGCGCAAGAACCTTGTCGGCGATCCACTGCTGGACCTTCTCCGCCAGGCCGGGCATGCGGTAGAGGGGGGAGCTGTGCCCGGTGCCGGGTTCGGTCAGCACCGTCATGTCCACGCCGACCTGGCGCAGGCGCGTCTTGAGCAGGAGGCTGTGCTCCACCGACACGAACTCGTCCTCCGAGTGCGCGGTCAGCACGGGCGCGTCGCCGCGGCTCGCGTGCATGGGCACCTCCATGCTGGCCCAGATCTTGGAGCACTTGCCGATGGGCCCGCAGCCCCCGGCGAGCTTGATGGCCGCCGTGCGCAGCTTGCGCTTGTTCGCGTCCGGGTTCCCGGAGCCCTCGGTGTAGGCCGTCATCGGCGAGACCACCGGGGAGATGCCGACCACGCCGCGCAGGCCGGGTATGCCGTCCTTGTAGGTTCCCACGGCGGTGGCCAGGTGGCCTCCCGCAGAGAAGCCGATGACCACGTAGTCGTTGGGGTCGAAGGACCACAGGGCGGCGTGCCTGCGCGCGGTGGCGATGGCGTCGAGCGTGTCGGTGCGCTGGGCGGGCCAGGGGGCGTCGGTGGAGAGACGGTAGTTGATGTTGAAGACCGTGTAGCCCTGCTCGGCGTAGCTCCGGCTCACCTCGGTCATGAGCTTCTTGTCGCCCGAGGACCACCAGCCACCGTGGATCACGAAGACACCGGGCCGCTTCAGATCGTCGGTCTGATGCCAGACGTCCATCCGCTGGCGGGCGTGCGGGCCGTACGCGACGGTGTCGATGACGGTGCCGTGGGCGAGCGGCTGGGGAGACTCGTTGGCCGGTTCCGGTGCCGGCGGGGGCGTCGGGGTCGGCGTCGCCGCGAGTGTGGGTGTGGGTGTGGGATCGCCCTTGACCGGCTTCTTCGCCGTTGGCGTGCCGCTGGAGTGCGAAGCCGTCGAGGCCGCGTGCGCTGCCCCGGACGTGTGCACCGTCGCGGTTCCGATCACCAATGTCGCCAGAGCAAGTGCACTCACGGTCACCGCAGTTCGCACAGGCTTCTTCCTTCCCCGGGCCAATTCGTTCCCCATTGTGGGGGAAACAGGCATGGTTGTGCATCTTGGCGAACCACATCGATTAACGGCGGCATGATGCCAGAATGAGCGATGCTCTGCCAGTGGCTGGGAGGATGTTTCCGCCCGACCTGTTCGACAGCGTGTTAAGGAGTCTCCGTGGAGCCCTACGACGTCCTGGCGGAGCTGGATCCCGAGCAGCGTGACGTGGCGGAAGCCGTCCGGGGCCCGGTCTGCGTGCTCGCGGGAGCGGGCACGGGCAAGACGCGCGCCATCACCCATCGCATCGCGCACGCCGTGCACAGCGGGGTGGTCGACGCGCAGGGGGTGCTGGCGGTGACGTTCACGACCCGTGCCGCCGGGGAGCTCAGGCAGCGGCTGCGCCGGCTCGGCACGCCGGGGGTCCAGGCCCGCACCTTCCACGCCGCCGCGCTGCGTCAGCTCACCTACTTCTGGCCGCGCGTCATCGGCGGAGACCCGCCCAGGGTGATCGAGTCGAAGATGCCCCTGCTGATCGACGCCTGCCGTTCCATCCGCAAGAACCCCGACCGGTCCGAGCTGAGGGACATCGCCTCCGAGATCGAGTGGGCCAAGGTCACCCAGATCGCCCCGGAGGATTACGCCGAGGCCGCGAAGAAGGCCGGCCGGACCCCGCCGGTCGCGGCCGAGGAGGTCTTCCGGCTCTACGAGGCCTACGAGGCGCTCCGCCGCGAGAGGCACCTGGTCGACTTCGAGACCATCCTGGAACTCACCGCCGCCGTGATGACCGAGCACCGCGAGGTGGCCACCCAGATCCGCCAGCAGTATCGCTACTTCGTGGTGGACGAGTACCAGGACGTCAACCCGCTGCAGAAACTGCTGCTCGACACCTGGCTCGGCGGCCGCGACGACCTGTGCGTGGTCGGTGACCCCAACCAGACGATCTACTCCTTCACCGGCGCGACCCCTCGTTACCTGACCGGTTTCTCGGTCGAGCACCCCAACGCCACCGTGATCAAGCTGGTTCGCGACTACCGGTCCACCCCCCAGGTCGTCTCCCTGGCGAACCGGGTGCTGGAGAAGGCGCGGACCCCGCACAAGCTCGCCCTGATCGCCCAGCGCCCGGACGGGCCGGAGCCCGTCTTCGCCGAGTACGACGACGAGGTCGCCGAGGCCGAGGGCGTGGCCCGGGCGGTGAGGAAGCTCGCCGACGGCGGCGTGCCGACCCGGGAGATCGCCGTACTGTTCCGGGTCAACGCCCAGTCCGAGGCGTACGAGCAGGCTCTCGGCAAGGCCGGTGTCCCCTACGTGCTGCGCGGCGCCGACCGGTTCTTCGAGCGTCCGGAGGTTCGCCAGGCGGTCGTGCTGCTGCGCGGCGCCGCCCGCTCCGTCGAGCCCGACGACACGCTGGTCTCGACCGTCCACCACATCCTCGCCGGGATCGGCCTCACCCCTGTGCCCCCCGGCGGCGGCAAGGCCCGCGAGAAGTGGGAGTCGCTCAAGGCGCTGGCCGACCTCGCCGAGGACCTCGCCGCGGAGGGGGCGGACCTGCCCGTCTTCGTGACCGAGTTGGAGCGCCGGGCCGGCGAACAGCACGCGCCGCCGGTCGAGGGCGTGACGCTGGCCTCGCTGCACGCGGCCAAGGGACTGGAGTGGGACGCGGTCTTCCTCGTCGGCGTCACCGAGGGCATGCTGCCGATCATCTACGCCGAGACACCCGACCAGATCGAGGAGGAGCGCCGCCTCCTCTACGTCGGAGTCACCCGTGCCCGAGCCCATCTGGGGCTGTCGTGGGCGCTGGCGCGTTCACCGGGCGGGCGTCGTTCCCGACGTCCCTCCCGTTTCCTTGACGGCCTCACGGGCCGTTCCGGGGCGCAGAGCCGTACGTCCGCGCCCGTCCCCAGGGAACGGCGCGAGGTCGCCGCGCCGGTGAGCTGCCGGATCTGCGCCAAAACCCTGACCACGGCCGCCGCGCAGAAGCTCGGCAGGTGCTCCACCTGCCCGGTCGACTACGACGAGGCACTGCTGGAGGCCCTCAAGTCCTGGCGCGCGAGCGTCGGGAAGAAGGACAAGATTCCGCAGTGGGCGGTCTTCACGGATGTCACCCTCCAGGCCATCGCCGAGCGGGCGCCCCGCTCCGAACAGGACCTGCTGGCGATCGCCGGTATAGGACGCGTCAAACTGGACCGTTACGGTGAGGCGGTGCTCGATCTGTGCCGCATGGCCGCAAACCAGACGGAGGACGTGTGAACGAGGCGCTCAAGGAGTTACTGGATCTGCTCGACCTGGAGCAGATCGAGCTCGACATCTTCAGGGGGCGCAGCCCTGAGGAGCGCATACAGCGCGTGTTCGGCGGTCAGGTGGCGGCCCAGGCGCTGTTCGCCGCCGGCCGGACGGTGCCCGGAGACCGCTACGTCCACTCGCTGCACGCCTACTTCATCCGGCCCGGCGATCCGTCGATCCCGATCGTCTACAACGTCGAGCGGGTCCGCGACGGCCGGTCCTTCACCACGCGGAGGGTGGTGGGCATCCAGCACGGTAAGGCGATATTCACCATGTCGGCCTCCTTCCACGTCGTGGAGACCAGCGTGGAACACCAGGCCGTGGTGATGCCCGAGGTGGTCGCGCCCGAGAGCCTGCCCCTGTTCCAGGACCGGATGCGGGAGGTCATGGGGGAAGACTCGCCGATGCGGGAGTGGCTGGCCAAACCGCGCCCGGTGGACGCCCGCTATGTGACCCCCCTCACCTGGGAGGCCTACCGAGACCCCGCGCTGCGCAGTTCCAAGACGGACGTGTGGTTCCGCTACGACGCGGAACTGCCCGACGACCCGCTGCTCCACGTGGTGCTCGCCGCCTACGCCTCGGATTTCACCCTGGTCGACACCGTGCTGCTGACCCACGGTCTGGCGTGGGGAGCCTCCAACATCTCCGGTGCCTCGCTGGATCACGCGATGTGGTTCCACCGGCCCTTCCGGGTGGACGAGTGGATGCTCTACGCCCAGGAGTCGCCGTGGTCGGGCGGGGCACGCGGGCTGGCCAAGGGTGAGATGTTCACCCGCTCGGGAGAACTCGCGGTATCGGTGGTGCAGGAAGCGATGATCCGCGTGAGCTAGTGATAAAACTGCAGGTAGAAAATATGTTGCCCGGCCCCGCGAGCGGGGTTTAGGGTCATGTTCAAGCAAGTCGGGCACTCAGTGCCCGGCGATCCACGAATGGAGGTGAGTCCGCTGTGAAAAGAAGTCTGATGTCGTCCCGGTTCGGGCTCGCTTCCGTGCGGCGTAACACGGTCATGCCCTGTGGCAGCCGATCCATCATCACGGGTGGCGTGGCAGCTCAGCTTCAGGTGGAGCGGTCTGCCCAGTTCCTGGTTCAGGCAGTCCGCCAGTCCGCTCCGGTCGCCTTCCCGGCGATGAACGTCCCGGCTATCCCCGCCCTTGAGGGCGGCAGCTATGCACCGACCAAGCACATCGGAAACGGTGGACTGCGTGGTCCGCACCCCTGGAGGCACCCTCCGGTCATAACCTGACCGAGAGAAAGAGCCTTCAGGCCGCGGATCCGCATCCAGGATCCGCGGCCTTCTTGTTTGTCCGCGTCATTCCTGACCCCCACCCACGAGGTAATCAAAGATCAACACCTAACTGAGAGGTGAAGCAGATGGGGGCCCAGACGGTCATGGACCTGATCGACGAAGCCACAATCCCCTGTCGTACCGACCCCGACCTGTGGTTCGCAGAGTCTCCGGAAGACGTGGAGTTCGCCAAGGCGCTCTGCGGAGGCTGCCCGATCCGTGAGGCCTGCCTGGCCCGCGCGCTCGAGCGCGAGGAGCCATGGGGTGTCTGGGGCGGCGAGCTCGTCCTGCGAGGCGCGGTCGTTCCGCGGAAGCGTCCGCGTGGGCGTCCTCGCAAGTCCCCGGTCGCCGCCTGATCAAGCAAGAACCCGAACGTTTCCGAAAGGACGATTTCCGATGACCTTCCCCACCACCGCCTGGAGCCTGGACATGCACTCTATGGATCAAGAACTGGTCAAAGACCGAATACGGACGCTCCACCGCGAGGCGGAGCAACATCGGCTTGTGGCCGGTATCCAGCGCCTTCGGCGCGCTCAGCGCGACGCGGAACGCGCGTCCGCCCGCGTCCGTAGCGCGCTTCTGCGCCTGGTCTGATCTCCGGAGATCGACTCTCTGGAGATCGGCGAAAAATAAGGGGTGGCCCGTTCGAACGGGCCACCCCTTAGCTGTTTCTTCAGGCGTTTTCGCTGGATCCGCCCCGATCGAGGTGCGAATCCAGCTCTGAGCCGATCAACCGGCCCAGGTCAGACCCCCTGCGGTCGTGGTCGGCTCACAGTGGTGGTGACCAAGCTCAGGACGGCCGCGGCCGGCTCAGGACGGCCGCGATCGGCTTCCGGCGATTGTGGTCAAGCTCACAATGGTCCGGGGTCGGCTCACGACGGCCGGGGTCGGCTCGCGTCGGTCGTGGACTCTCCGGGGCCCTCGTCGGCGAACCCGGGGACCCAGCGGATGACCTCGTCGCGAAAGCGGGTGGTGGCGCCGAGCTGGCAGAGCACGCCCGTCCCCGCCGCGTGCACGCGGTGAATGAGGACGTAGGACGAGGGCAGGTTGAGCTGGCGCACCACGTTGCCGGGGCGCAGATCGGTGACCGTGGCCGCCTGCTGTTGCAGCCATTCCCTGCTGAACGTGAACTCCTCCACCGCGGTCGGCTCCACATAGGGGGCGAGGAAAGCCCGCAGGGCCTCGGTGTCCACCTCGATGTGCGGGCGGATGAAACCCTCGTCGCGCAGCCCCTGCACCACGGTCGCCATGTCGCCGTTGTTGAAGATGCGGGTCAGCTTCCCGAAGAGCGGGGGATAACCGTCGGGCAGCCGGTTGACCGCGCCGAAGTCGAGCACGCACATCCGCCCGTCCTCGGCCACCCGGAAGTTGCCCGGATGCGGGTCCGCGTGGAGCATGCCCACCCTCGCCGGAGAGGAGAACACGAACCGGACGAGCTGGAGACCGGCGCGATCACGCTCCTCCTTGGTGCCGTCGGTGATGATCCGTGACAGCGGGATGCCGTCCACCCATTCGGAGACGAGCACCTGCTCGTTGGCGGCGATGACGTCCGGGATCAGGAAGTCGGGATCGTCCTTGAACTCCAGGGCGAAGGCATGCTGGGCCTCGGCCTCCCGCAGGTAGTCGAGCTCCTCCACCACCCGCTCGCGAAGCTCGCTGAGAACGGCCTTGATGTCGAGCCCGGGCAGCAGCACCCCGAAGAGCTTGCCGAGCCTGGCCAGCTGGGTGAAGTCGGAGAGCAGCGCCTTGCCGGCACCCGGATACTGGATCTTGACCGCGACCGTCCGGCCGTCGTGCCAGACGGCCTTGTGCACCTGGCCGATCGAGGCGGCGGCGGTCGGCTTGTCCTCGAAGGACTGGAAGTTCTCCCGCCAGTCGTCTCCCAGCTGCTCGACGAGAACCTTGTGAACGGTCCTGGCCGGGAGCGGCGGGGCCGCGTCCTGAAGCTTGGTCAGGGTCGCGCGATAGGGGCCGACGACCTCCGGGGGCAGCGCGGCCTCGAAGATGGACAGGGCCTGGCCGAGCTTCATCGCCCCGCCCTTGAGCTCCCCCAGAACCTTGAAGATCTGCTCAGCGGTGCGTTCCTGGATTTCCTGGGCGACGATCTCGGCGGACTTGCCGCCGATGCGCTTCCCGAATCCGAGGGCGGTGCGACCGGCCAACCCGATGGGGAGAGCCGCCAGCTTGGCAGAGCGCTCAACGGCGCGACGCGGAAGGTCACTCACCTTGGTTTGCGGCGTGCCCCCCGTACAGCGAGACGCCGCTCCCTCCCTTCGCTGTGGTGTCCGTCAGCGGCATGGAGCCGACGCGACCATTGTTAGCGAACCTAACTCGTTTCGGAAGCAACGACATTGAGGATGAACACTCCAGGATCGTCTTTTCCATCTCCAATCGGGCAAGACATCCATTGTGCCGTTGGTCACAGCGACCTCCCTGCCGTCGATCAAAGCGAGTGCGTGACCCGCTGCGGCCGCGGCGACCAGCGTTGACAGCACTGTGCCACATGCGATCTCGCCCGCGGGGAAGCCCCCCAGGCGCGCGCTGACGATCGGCCAGCCGGGGTCGCGGTCTCGCCGGGTCAAATCTAGGCACTGCAGGCAAGTGCTCCGACCGGGTAGCACCAGCGGGCCGACCGACCCGAAACCTTCGAAAGCGGTCACCAGCAGGTGAGGGATCTCCCAGGCAAGGAGCTCTCTGATCAGCAGGCCGTCCAGCGGCACCACCGGCGCGAGCACCACCAGGTCGGGTCGCCTGGCCCCGTCGGCCAGCTGGGCGGCGCCGTCGCCGGTCCAGGCGATGAGGCCGGGCGCCAGGCTCCTGGCCACCGCGACCGCGCCGTCCTGCCTGCTCATGCCCACCTCCGTCCAGCCGAGACCGCCGGGAACGACGTCCTGGTTGCGGGCCGTCCCGGGGTCGACGACGCAGATTCGGCCGACCCCCGAGGCGGCGAGCAGGGCGACGATCTGGGCGCCCACCCGGCCGGCGCCGTACACCCGCACCTGGGCGTCGCGCCTGCGCTCCAGCACGGCGAGCCCGCCGTCGATCGTGCCGGGAGAGAGCGAGAGCCCGTCCAGATCGGGCTGGAGCCGGTCGCGCTCGGCCATCGTGAGCGTGCGCAGCGGGCCGGGCGCCACTCCGGCGTCGTCGACCACGCCCCGGCTGACCAGCAGATCGAGCAGGGTCCGGCCGAGATCTTCCCCGATCCCCGCCTCGGCCGCGCCGGCCAGCACCCCGGCGAGATCCCGTACGCCGTCCAGGCTCTCGACCCAGCGGCGGACCTCGGGTTCGAGATCGGTGAGCACCACCGCGTGCCGGGGGTGCAGGCCGAACTGCAGGGTGCGCGCGTCACGCGTGATCCGGCGCAGCGCGGGCTTGAGACGTGGCCTCATCAAGGTGCCTTCCTTCGGGGGCGGCCAGAGTGCCACGTCCCGGCAAGATCCCGAACAGCTTTCCCCTCCGCCTGTGGATAACTCCCCGTGCACTACGCTCCCGGCATGAACGAGCTCTTGCTTGACCGGCGGGACGACGGCGTCGTCCTGCTCACCCTGAACCACCCCGACCGGCGCAACGCGATGACCGACGGGATGACCGGCGAATGGCGGCGGACCGTCGCCGAGCTGGCCGCGGACAGGGACGTCCGCTGCGTGGTGGTCACCGGCGCGGGCAACGCCTTCTGCTCGGGGGGAGATCTTTCCTGGCTCGCGGAGCGCGGCGCCGAGAGCGTGCCCGACCTGCGTGACCGGATGCTGGGCTTCTACCGCACCTGGCTGGCGATCGCCGACCTGGAGGTGCCGACCATCGCCGCCGTCAACGGTGCCGCCGTGGGGGCCGGGCTCTGCCTCGCCCTTGCCTGCGACCTGGTCTACGCGGCCGAGGAGGCCAAGCTGCTCGCCCCCTTCACCTCCCTCGGCCTGCACCCCGGCATGGCGGCCACCTACCTGCTGCCCCGGGTCGCGGGGGTGGGAGTGGCGAGGGAGATGTTGCTGACGGGGCGGACGATGCTGGGTGCCGAGGCGGCTCAGAAGGGGCTGGTGACCAGGGCTTTCCCCCGCGAATCCCTGATGGGCGAGGTCATGGGGATCGCCTCGGCGGTCGCGGCCAACGGGCCGATCGCCACCCGGCTCACCAAGGTCGCCCTCGCCGCCGGCCACACGGATCTCGACGCCGCGCTGCGCTGGGAATCCCTCGCCCAGCCGATCACCATGGCCTCTGACGACATGCTCGAAGGGTTGTCAGCTCAGAGAGAACAGAGGGTCCCGCGATTCGGCAACTCATGAGACAGGCGATATCCAGGTTAATCAGATAGGTCGTCCGCATGGCCGGCAGGTATCGCAGAACATTCAACGAACGGGGATTGACCAGCGGGAACGCGTTCTACCCTCTGGTGTGAATTCGTCATTCTCGGCTACCGTTCATATGTGCCCCCCGAGACAGTCGAGGTCCGCCGAAGTTCTCGTCGCCGGCGGACGGTCTCTGCGTACCGCGACGGCGAGAAAACGATCGTGCTCCTGCCTGCCGGACTGAGCAGCACCGATGAAGAGCAATGGGTGCGCCGGATGCTCGACCGGCTGGCGGCCAAGGAGCAACGAAGACGGCCCTCGGACGATGATCTGCTCGACCGGGCGGTCGAGCTCTCCGCGCGCTATCTCGGCGGCAGGGCGATTCCGTCGAGCGTGCGGTGGGTGGAGAACCAGCAGCACCGTTGGGGCTCGTGCACCCCTGATCACGGCACCATCAGGATCTCCACACGGCTACGGGGCATGCCGTCGTGGGTGGTCGACTACGTGATCATGCACGAGCTCGTCCACCTGCTGGTGCCGAGCCATGGTCCGCAGTTCTGGGCGTTGGTGGAACACTATCCCAAGGCCGAGCGGGCACGAGGGTTCCTCGAAGGATTCTCCACGGCGGCCAGTGGTTCTGCGGAGGAATATTGACGGAAGATCGACTGGTAGCGGTTCTCGTCACGCCCTCGATCGCGAAGGCGGCCCCGCCGGGGATCGACGCCGCCGAGTTCCTGATGGCCGTGGCCGAGGACACCTACGAGCTCGTCGCCGGGCTCGACTTCGTCTCGCCGGTCCTGGTGACGAGCGTGCCGGGAATGGAGGAGATCGTCTGGCCCGGGACCCCGGTCGTCGAGATCCCCGACCTGTCGGGAACCGCCCTGGTCGAGGCGGCTTTCGCGGCCCTGCCGTACGGCGGGCAGGCGGTCCTGCTGAGCGGCGACGCGCCCGACCTGCCCCCACTGCTCATCGGCAAGCTCTTCCGCGAGCTCGGCCGCGCCCGGATCGCCGTCTGCCCGGCGGCGGAGGGCGGAGCGGTGGCGATAGCGGCCCATCTGCCCTACCCCGGATGGGCGAGCGCGGACTTCGACGATCCCGACCCGATCAAGACCCTCCGCGCCTCCGCGCCCGGCAGCCGGATGGTCGCCAGAGGGCCGGGCTGGCACCGCCTGCGTGCGCCTGACGACATCCGCCTGCTGGACCCAGGTCTTGAGGGCTGGGACAACACCCGGGCGCTGCTGTCGTGACGTAGGGGCCGCGCAGGCCGTGTCAGGGCGGGGGCAGGCGCAGATCGGCGAAGACGGCGCGATGATCGGTTCCCGGGACGGTGTGGACGCTGACCGCGTTCACGTTCACCCGCCGGTCCACCACGACGTGGTCGATGGTGATGATCGGAGGCAGGCGTCTGCCGGCGGGCCAGGTGGGGACGAGTCCCTGCCCGGCGCTGTCGGCCGCGTCCACGTAACCCCGGCTCAGGAAACGGCGCATGACCGCGTGGTCGAGGCTGGCGTTGAAGTCGCCCGCGAGGATGCGGATCGTGTCGGGGGAGGCGGAGGGAAAGGCGCCTATGGCCGCCGTCCAGTCGTGCACCTGGCCGCCCAGCGGGGGGAGGGGATGCACGGCGGCGATCTCGACCGGCTTGGCGCCGGGAAGGATCATCCTGGCGGCGGGCATGTTGTGCCCGATCACCTCGAACATGTTCTTCAGCGGGGTCAGCGGATACCTGGCGTACAGGCCGGTGCCGCCGGAGCTCCACTCGGCCTCCAGGGTCCTGTACGGCAGAAGATCCTTCAGCCCGGACCGGTCCAGCTCCTCGACCAGCCCCGGGGTCAGCTCCTGGATGCTCAGCACGTCCGGCCTGAGATGCCGGATGAGGCCCATCACGAACTCGGGCTCTGCGCCGCCGAAAAACGTGTTGAGGGTCAGCACCCGCAGCGGGGTCCCGGTCGCGCTCCCCGTGGAGCCGAGGGCGCGGGGGAGCACGCTGAGACCGAGCGCCGCGGTGGTGACCAGCGCGACCGCGGCGGCCGCGCGGTTACGGATCAGCACGGCGATGAGCACGGGGACGAGCGAGCCCGCCGCCGCGTACGGCGTGGCGGTCATGAGCTGGGTGGCCAGCGACCCGCGCTCCAGCCCGGCGCCCCTGGCCAGGGCCCAGACGGCGAAGGGGGTGACCGCGGCCCAGGCGAGGGCTTTGGGGATCCGCCGGCGTCGTCGCGACGGCATCATGATCACACCTCCCACGCCGGTGTCGGTCACGATGTCCATGCTCACACTGCCTTGATCCGCTCGTACAGCTTGATCAACATGAAGGTATCCGGAGCCACGTGAGACGAGCATAAAACGGTCCAGCGGCGTTGACCGGCATTACGGGCCACGTCGCGTCACATCCAGTCACTCAGCCTGCGCGCTGTGTGTCAGGATTTTTCTGGACCGGAGACCTTTTGGGGCGGTGTTTTCTGGATCAAGGTTTGGACGGCGGGTGCCCCGGACCCCGTGGGACGGGTCAGGAAATCCCCCCGGACTCTCAGCGCCTTTCCGGTTGCCGGACGTGTTCCTCGGCGCGCATGACCTCCCGGGCGCGGCGCGCCAGGCGGCGGGTGGCCTCGTCGGAGAGCTCGGGAATCCCCTCCACGGGGAACCACCGCAGATCGAGCGACTCGTCGCTGATCACGGCCTCGACGTCCAGCGGGGCGACCGCGCCGTACTCCACGTCCAGATGGTGACTGTGCGGCGGGTGACACCAGACCCGGTGCCGGTCGAGCGCCAGAGGACCGGGCAGCAGCCGCAGGCCGGGGATGCCGGACTCCTCGGTGGCCTCCCTCAGCGCCGCCGCCTCGATCGAGACGTCGTCGCGCTCGCAGTGGCCGCCCATGGGCAGCCACATCCCGGCCTTGGGATGCAGCGTGAGCAGCACCCGCTCACCGTCGTGGGAGAGCACCGCGGTCGTGGCCGTCAGGTGGCCGGGGACGCACTCGCGCCACATCGCGTCCTCGTTGGCGTCCAGGTGCTCCAGGAACTCCTCACGCAGGAGTTCCTCCTCGGCGGTCGGCGCGGTCCAGCCCGTGAGCACGTTCCGTGCGTCGGCACGCAGGCTCACGTGCCGTCGCCCTTGTCTCCGCGGCCCTTTCCGTCGCCGTCCTCGCCGTCCTCGCCGCTCTCACCGCGTTCGTCGCGCTCGGAGGAAGGATCCTGCCCGGGGGCGTCCAGGAACGACAGGTCGAGCTCGGGCTCGCCCCTGACGAAGCCCTCGGGGTTGTCGAGGTCGTCGGCGGTGGGCATCAGGTCGGGGTGGCTCCAGACCGCGTCCCGGCCGTCCACACCCCGGTCCGCCTCCAGCGCCTGCCACAGAGCGGCGGCCTCGCGCAGACGGCGGGGACGCAGTTCGAGGCCGACGAGGGTGGCGAAGGTCTGCTCGGCGGGGCCACCGGTCGCCCTGCGGCGCCGTACGGTCTCCGCCAGCGCGGTCGCGGACGGGAGCTTGCCGTCGGCGGCGCCGTCCACCACGGTGCCGACCCAGCCCTCGACCAGGGCGAGCATGGTCTCCAGCCGGGACAGGGCGGCCTTCTGACGCTCGGTCTCCTCGGGCTTGAGCAGGTTGCCGCCGCTCAGCGCCTGCTGGAGCTGCTCGGGGTTGTTGATGTCGAGTCCGCGAAGCTGCTCCTCCAGGGCGGACGCGTCGACCGTGATGCCCCTGGCGTACTCCTCCACGGCGCCGAGCAGATGCGTGCGCAGCCATGGCACGTGCTGGAAGAGCCGGTGGTGGGCCGCCTCGCGGAGGGCGAGGTACAGGCGGATCTCCTCGGCGGGAGTCTCCAGGCCCTCGCTGAACGCGGCGATGCCCCCCGGCAGCAGGGCGGCGTTGTCGGACAGCGGCAGGCCGATGTCGGTGGAGCCGACCACCTCGCGGGCGAGGGAGCCGATGGCCTGGCCGATCTGCTGGCCGACCATCATGCCGCCCATCTGCTTCATCATGCCCATCAGCGGCCCGGCCATGGCCTGGGCCTCGGCGGGCAGGCCCGCGGCGCCGAGTGTGCCGCTCATGGTCTCGACCATGCGGGCGGCGATGGGGTCGCAGAGTTTCTGCCAGACGGGGACGGTCTTCTCGATCCATTCGGACCTGCTCCACGCCTGTGGGTTGCTCACCCCGCTCGGCAGTGCGGTGGCCTCGTTGAGCCACAGGTCGGCGAGATTCAGGGCGTCGACGATCTGGCGCCGCTCGCCTTCCATGACACTCGGGTCGCCCTCGGCGACCACGACGTGCCGTGCGATGTTCTTCGCCATGTCCCAATTGACGGGACCGGAGCTCGGTGGGGCGGAGAGCATGTCCGCGAACTGCCGCATGGCCGCTGCGATCTGCTCCGGGTTGCCGAACATGGCGAACGGATTTTCGTTGGGGTCGTTTTCCCGACCTGGCAAGTCAGTCACCGCTCTACCTCGTGCAGGATGGAGGAGTCCACATCCGCCACGTTATCCGTCGCATGGCGGGTCAGTGCAAAGTGAGGACCCGGTGCCTACCTCGAAACGCTCCCGGCCCCCGGTCGTCGCCGTCACCGGCGCGGCCTCGGGTATCGGCCGTGCCTTCGTCTCGAAAGTCGCCTCGTCTGCGGATTTTCGCAGAGTCGTGGCCATCGACGAGCAGCGCGGCGACGTGCCCGACGTCACGTGGCGGGTGCTCGACGTCCGAGATCCGCTCTTGGCGAACCGGATCTCCGACATCGATGTGCTCGTTCATTTGTCCGCCGACTACACACTCGACGCGGACCCCGCGGAACGGCGCGCCTACAACCTGCGCGCGGCTCAGACGGTGCTCACCGCCAGCGCCGCCGCCCGGGTGCGCCGTGTGGTGCTCGTCACCAGTGCCATGGTGTACGGCGCGGTCCCCGACAATCCCGTCCCGCTGCCGGAAGACTCCGCGGTGGCCGCCGAACCCGATACCGGCGTGGTCGGTGACCACCTGGAGATCGAGGCGCTGGCCCGGCGGTCGCTGCGCAGCCATCCGGGTCTCGACGTGACCGTGATCCGCCCCGCCGCCGTGGTCGGCCCCGGGGTGGACAGCGTGGTCACCCGGCACTTCGAGGCGCCCAGGCTGCTCAGCGTCAAGGGCTGCAGCCCCCGTTGGCAGTTCTGCCATGTGGACGACCTGGTCTCAGCGCTTGAGATGGCCGCGCTCGGCGCGGTCTCCGGCGTGGTGGCCGTGGGAGGTGAGGGCTGGCTGGAGCAGGAGCAGGTCGAGGAGATCTCCGGGTTGCGGCGGCTGGAACTGCCCGCCGGGCTGACCTTCGGCACCGCCCAGCGCCTGCACAGGCTGGGCATCACCCCGGCCCCTGCCGCCGATCTTCACTACGTCGTCTACCCGTGGGTGGTCGACTGCGCGGCGCTGCGCGAGGCCGGGTGGAAACCGCTGTGGACCAACGCGGCCGCGCTCGAACAGCTCCTGGAACTGGGCGAGGGCAGGCACGCGGTCGTGGGCCGCCGCCTGTCCGGCAAGGACGCCACGATCACCGCCGCCGCGGGCGCGACCGTCGCCGTCCTCGGCACCGCGGCGATCGTCGCCGCCGCCCGCAAGAAGCGCCGCCCGTGAGAAACGGCATTCATGGGAAACGTCGCCCGTGGGAAGTGCCGTCCACAGGGGCACGGTCCCTGAGGAGCCCGTGAGGGGCGCTGCCCGCGGTGGACACGGCGGTCGGGCACGGTGCGAAGAGGTGCCTCCGGGGATGCCGAACGTAAATCTTTTTAAAGTTTTGAGCACGATGCGCGCCCCGGGGACTTTTCCCCGGGGCAGTACTCTTTGTGACGTGGATGTCATCCGTTTGCTCGGTATTCGCGACAGCGCGCTCTCCGTCGACGAGGTGTTCGCCGCCATCGGCGATCATGCCGCGGGCGGAACGACGATCTTCGTCGGCACGGTGCGCGACCAGGATCACGGCAAGCCGGTCACCCGGCTCTCCTATTCGGCACACCCGAGCGCCGAGGATGAGCTGCGCCGGGTGGCCGAGAAGGTCGCGGCGGATTTCCCCGTGACCGCGCTGGCCGCGGTGCACCGGGTCGGCGACCTGGAACTCGGCGACATCGCGGTGATCGTGGCGGTCGCCTGCCCGCACCGCGGCGAGGCGTTCGAGGCCTCCCGGAGGTTGATCGACGACCTCAAGAGCGAGGTTCCGATCTGGAAGAACCAGCTTTTCGCGGATGGTTCGACCGAATGGGTCGGGGCCTGCGACTGAGGTCCCCGGCCGGAAAGCCGACAAAAAACGCTTCCCGTCGCCCTGAAGACGGGGTGCTCACCCTGGGTACCCGGTGAAATCGGGCGTAGGCGGCGGCATGGGCAGGGTGGCGGCAGATGGGGGCGTCATGACCTGCCGTACCGCATAGGCTCTACCCCATGTCCCGACGAGTGCTGACCCTCATGGTGGCCGGCTTCCTCACGCTGACACTCGCGGTTGTCGGCACCCTGCTGCCGGTGCCGTACGTCGTGCTGAGTCCCGGACCGACCGAGAACACCATCGGCGATGTCAAGGGCAAGCCCGTCATCAGCATCGAGGGACGTCCGACCTACCCGACCACGGGTGCGCTCAGCCTCGTCACCGTGGCCTACCAGGGCGGGCCAAGCGCCAGGATCGGCCTGTTCAGCGCACTCAGAGGATGGGTCGATCCGACCATCGCGGTCGTGCCGGAGGAGACGATCTTCCCGCCGGCGACCACCGCGCAGGAGGTCGAGGAGCAGAACACCCAGGAGATGACCGGCTCCCAGGACGACGCGACCGCGGCGGCCCTGACGGAGCTGAAGATCCCCTACAGGTCGGTCGTGACCGTGGCCTCCGTCGAGAAGGACCTGCCGGCCGAGGGGAAGTTCAAGAACGGCGACGAGATCGTCTCGGTGGACGGCACGCCCGCGGTGGACCGCGAGGCCGTGTCCGCCGCCGTCCGCAAGCACAAGGTGGGCGAGCAGGTCACCTTCGCCGTCAACCGCGGCGGCCAGAGCCAGACGATCGTCGTCCCCACCGTCGCGGCCACGGACGGCTCGCCCCTGGTGGGCATCAGCATGCAGATGGCCTACAAGTTCCCCTTCAAGGTGACCATCAACGTCGGTGACGTCGGCGGTCCGAGCGCGGGGATGATGTTCTCCCTCGGCATCGTGGACAAACTCACCCCCGGGGCCATGACCGGGGGCAAGTCGATCGCCGGGACCGGAACGATCACGCCGGAGGGCGACGTCGGCCCGATCGGTGGCATTCAGCAGAAGATGGTCGGCGCCCGCGACGCCGGAGCGACGTTCTTCCTCACCCCCGCGGACAACTGCGCCGAGGCGGTCAAGGCGATCCCCGACGGACTGACCCTGGTCAAGGTCGGCACGCTCCATGAGGCGTCGCAGGCGATCGAGTCGATTCGTACCGGTGGCGCCGCGCCGAGTTGCTCGGCGAGCTGACGGTCGTTCGATTCGTACCGGTGGCGCCACGCCAAGTCGCTTGGCGAGCTGACGGTCGTTCGATTCGTACCGGTGGCGCCGCGCCGAGTCGCCCGGCGAGCCGACCGCCGTGATCCGGGCCCCGAAGGCGCGGAAAGGCCGAGGACGTTTGGCGGGGGCCGCCGGGGGCGATCACGTCTTTCAGGGTTCGAATCGCGGGATGGGGCACTCATCCGGACTCCCGTACGTTGGTATCCCTGGACCCCAGACCTGCGGGAGTTGTGGCCGGACCGTGCCCGAGAGGCCTAACGCGACCGAACCCTCGCCGGTGTAGGTTGCCAAAAACGGACCGTGCTCTTACGACAAGGGGTTGGCCTTGAGCTTCCGGACCCCCGGAGCCGGTAGGGCAATGCGCTTGCCCCGCCGGCCGCGACTGCTACTTCCTGTCGCGATCGCCCTCGTTGCGATCGTCGTCTTGTTCTTCCTCTTTGCCGGAATTTTCACCGATTACCTCTGGTACAACTCAGTTGGATACACCTCGGTTTTCTCTGGTGTGATCGTCACGCAGATCGTGCTGTTCGTCGTCGGCGCCCTGGTGATGGTCGGCGTCGTCGGCGGCAACATGCTGATGGCATACCGGATGCGGCCGATGTTCGGTCCCGGGATGTTCGGGGGAGCCAGCGGCGCCGACCGATACCGGATGGCTCTCGACCCGCACCGTAAGCTGATCTTCCTGATCGGCGTGGCGGTGCTCGCCCTGTTCGCCGGATCGTCCTTCTCCGGCCAGTGGAAGACCTGGCTGGAGTTCGTCAACGGGACGCCGTTCGGTGAGACCGACGCGCTGTTCAAGATGGACATCTCGTTCTTCATGTTCACCTATCCGTTCTTGCGGATGGTGCTGAACTTCCTGTTCGTCGCGGTGGTGCTGTCCGCGATCCTGTCCGCGATCGTGCACTACCTGTACGGCGGTTTCCGGCTCCAGTCGCCGGGCATGCACGCCTCCCGCGCGGCCCGGGTGCACCTGTCGGTGCTGCTCGGCATCTTCGTGCTGCTGAAGGCGGTCGCCTACTGGGTCGACCGGTACGGGCTGGTCTTCTCCGACCGGGGCTTCCGGAACGGCGCCTCGTACACAGACGTCAACGCGGTGCTTCCCGCGAAGACCATCCTCGCGATCATCGCCCTGATCTGCGCCGCCCTGTTCTTCGCCGGGGTCGTACGGTCCGGCGGCATGCTGCCCGGCGTCGGCTTCGGACTCCTGGTGCTCTCGGCCATCCTGATCGGCGGGGTCTACCCGGCCCTGGTCGAGCAGTTCCAGGTCAAGCCGAACCAGCAGGGCAAGGAGCAGGAATACATCAAATACAACATAGACGCGACTCGAAAAGCCTACGGAATAGATAAAGCCGAGGTCATCGACTACACCGCGCAGGGCGACGCGAGCAAGGTCAACGTCACCGCCGACAGCTCCATCTCCGGCGTGCGCCTGCTCGATCCGAGCCTGGTCGCCAAGACCTACCAGCAGAAGCAGCGGATCCGCGGCTACTACGACTTCCACGACCCGCTGGACGTCGACCGCTACCCGGACCCCAACGGCACGATGCGCGACACCGTCGTGACCGTTCGCGAGCTCACGGGCCCGCCGCCGGAGCAGAACAACTGGATCAACCGGCACCTCGTCTACACCCACGGCTACGGTTTCGTGGCCGCGCCCGGCAACGAGGTCGACTCCGAGGGCCTGCCGAACTTCGACGCCAAGGACATGCCGGTCACCGGAGCCCTGGCGGAGCGGACGAAGCTCAAGGAGTCGCGGATCTACTTCGGCGAGGCTCCCGGTTCGACCGACTACGTCATCGTCGGAGGCAGCGGGAACCAGGAGCTCGACTACCCCGAAAGCGGCGGCACGGGCCAGAAGAACACCACCTACGACGGCAAGGGTGGCGTTCCGGTCGGCTCATTCTTCAACCGGATGCTCTACGCCGCCAAGTACGGCGAGATCAACCTCCTGCTGTCGAGTGACGTCAACGCGAACTCCAAGATCCTTTACGAACGCAACCCGCAGGAACGCATCGCCAAGGTGGCGCCGTTCCTGAGCATGGACGACAACCCCTACCCCGCCATCGTCGACGGCAGGGTGGTCTGGATCGCCGACGCGTACACCACCTCCAACGCCTACCCGTACTCCCAGAGCAAGAGTCTGGAGGCGATGACGCGCGACACCGTCACCGACCCGCGCCTGGTGGTGCCGCAACCGCGTGACCAGATCAACTACATGCGCAACTCGGTCAAGGCCGTGGTCGACGCCTACGACGGCAGCGTCAGCCTGTACGCCTGGGACGACAAGGACCCGATCCTGCAGACCTGGCGCAAGGCCTTCCCGGGCGTCATCAAGCCGCAGACGGAGATGTCCCCGGAGCTCAGGCAGCACCTGCGCTACCCGGAGGCGCTGTTCAAGGTCCAGCGTGACGTGCTCTCCCAGTACCACATCCAGGACCCGAACGCCTTCTACAGCGGTCAGGACTTCTGGAACGTCCCGAACGACCCGTCGTCGGGCGAGCGCGACATCAAGCAGCCGCCGTACTACCTGTCGGTCAAGATGCCGAAGACCTCGACTCCGTCGTTCTCACTGACCACCACGTTCGTGCCGCGTCAGGGACCCAACCTGGCCGCGTTCATGGCCGTGGACGCCAATCCAGGGCCGGACTACGGAAAGCTGCGCATCCTGCGCATGCCCTCCAACACCACGATCCCCGGTCCCGGCCAGGTGCAGAACAACTTCCAGAACAAGTTCTCCGGCGAGCTCAACCTGCTCGGTCTCGGCCAGGCGAAGGTCCGCTACGGAAACCTGCTGACCCTGCCGTTCGCCGACGGCCTGGTCTACGTCGAACCCGTCTATGTGGAGATCGCCGCGGCCTCCGGCCAGGAGCCGTATCCGATCCTCCGCCGGGTCCTGGTGGCCTACGGCAACAAGGTCGGCTCGGCGGACACGCTCAAGGGCGCGCTGGAGCAGGTCTTCGGCAACAACGCCGCCCCACCGGCCAATCCGGACACCACCCAGCCGGAGGAGACACAGCCGGAGGGGAACGAGTCCATCACCGAGGTGGCCAAGGTGATCGAGCAGGCGCAGGCGGCGTACAACAAGGCGCAGTCCGCCCTGACGCGCAACCCGCCCGACTGGGCGGAGTACGGCGTGGCCCAGAAGGAGCTGAAGGACGCTCTGGAGAAGCTGAAGGGCACAGCCGTGCCGGCGCCGACGTCCACCGCCACCCCGGCTCCCTCGGTGACACCGACGCCTACGCCTACGCCTACGCCGAGTTCCTAGACGAGTAAGTCCGATGTGATCAGTGGTCGTAGGCGATCAGCGAGCGGGTGACCGGGGCTCCGGTCTTGTTGTTGTGCCAGATTGCCGCGGCCATCGCCAGGATGCGCTGGGCGACGCGGACGGCGACGCCCTCGAAGGTCCGTCCGCCGTGTTGTTCCAGGTCGAGTTGGCCTTTGAGAGTGTCGTTGACCGACTCGATGAGCTGGCGGACCTTCTTGAGCATTGGCTCGCCGTGCCGCTGTTTCTCCCGCTTGCGGGAGGGACGCAGCAGGTCGATGCCGTGGGCGGCGAGTTCCTTCTCAAAAGGCTTGGAGGCGAAACCCTTGTCGCAGATGAGCAGAATGCCCTCGCGTTCGGCGATCAGGCCGGCATCGACCTCGAGCATCGCGGCCAGCACCTCCCGCTCGCCGATCTTCGGGTTGGCCAGCGCCCATAAGATCGGCATGCCGGTCGGGGTGCACACCAGATACAGCCGCAGGCCCCAGAAGAACCGGGAGTGTGAGGCGCAGTAGCCATAGCCGGCCCAGCCGGCCAGGTTCGAGCGCTGCACGGTTGGGCGCGACATCCCGCACGGCACCGGTGTGGAGTCAACGATCCAGTGGTTGTCGAACCAAAAGTCGCTGTCGGTGGCCAGCTCCCGGATCATCTGCTTGACCAGGGGCAATGCCGCGCGCAGGCGTTTGTTGTAGCCCGACTGCTGCGGCAGGTACGGGAACATGCCGGACAGGTGCGTGCGGGCGAAGCGCAGCCAGCGGGCCTCGGAGTGGTGACCGAGCAGCGCCTGGGCCACCGCTAGGCAGACGAGCTCGGAGTCGCTGAGCAGCGGCGGCCTGCCCATCGATCGGCTTCCTCCGATCTTGTCGTCGATCTTCACATATAGTGCGGTCAAGAGGGTGTTCAGGTCTTGCGTCACAACATGATCTTGAACGCCCTCTCTTCATGCCCGGTCACCGGCCCCAGACATCGGACTTACTCGTCTAGGGGATATGACAGGGCCCAGCGCTATTTGATTCGCATCCACCGCCAAAGCCGGGTAGTCTCCAGACATACACCGACGCGGGGTGGAGCAGCTCGGTAGCTCGCTGGGCTCATAACCCAGAGGTCGCAGGTTCAAATCCTGTCCCCGCTACCAAAGAAGATCCCGGTCTCCGAGAAATCGGAGACCGGGATTTTTTGCATCCGGTCCTGTCCTGCACCGGCACCGCCATTCCGGAGACGGGCAAGGCCTGATCCGCTGCCGGGGTGATCTCTCTCCGCACCGGATCGTCGAAAACGATCAACCGGACGGGCGCCGGCCCCGGAGATCCGGGATCCGGCTCCGTTGCCGGGTCCGCCGGGCCTCGTGGTCGTCCCGGGCTGACCAGGGAAGCCTCATATGGATTTGCCGTTCGGGTGGGAAGGCAATAGTGTTCAGACATACACCGACGCGGGGTGGAGCAGCTCGGTAGCTCGCTGGGCTCATAACCCAGAGGTCGCAGGTTCAAATCCTGTCCCCGCTACCACATGAAGGCCCTGGTCTCTGAGAGATCAGGGCCTTCGTCGTTTTCCACGCGGGAGCGTGGCTCCGCCGTACGTGGCCCGGAAAGCTGCGAGGTAGCGTGTCAGCGTGGCTGACATGTCCCCAGCGGTGCTGCACTGGCGCGTACGCCGGGAATTCCTCATCCTGAAGATCGTCGCGGCACTCGTGCTCGCGACGGTCACCGTGCTGAGCCTCGATGACCCGCGCGGGGCGGTCCTGGCGGCCGCCGCGACCGTGGCCGTGATCGTGCTGGCGCTGCGCGACGTCCTGGCTCCGGTACGGCTCAGCGTGGACGGGGAGGGACTCGTGGTGGTGAGGGGCTTCGCCGGCTCCGAGCGGTTGCCGTGGAACGCGGTCGAGCGAATCCGGGTGGACACGCAGACCCGCTTCACCTCCCGCACGGAGTTCCTGGAGATCGACACCGGCGAGAGAATCTTCCTTCTCAGCCGGTTCGACCTCGGCGCCCCCTGCCAGGAGGTCGCCGACGAGCTGCGCTCGTTCCGGACGGGTTTCTAAGCCGCTCTCCGGATTGTCAGGCTCTGATCCGACGATGCCTCGCGACGAACCTGGGCTCGGTACGGCGGAGCAGCAGGCCCGCCTTGTAGAGAGCCCAGCCGGCGAGGCAGGCTCCGAAGGAGGCCTGCCCCACGCGCGCCCATGCCGGTGCGTCGACGGCGGCGAACACCACAACACCGACCCAGGCAAAGCCGAAGACGCCCACGAGGGTCGTCGCAACCCAATTCAGCCCTCGCTGCAACATGCCTGAAGTCTTACAGATCTTGGTTCAAGCCCAGGTCAATGACGCGGAACGCCTCATCGCGGGAGGCTACGGCTTGTGCCGCCGCACCTTCGGGAACGGGGCCCGGAAGTGGCCACAGGGACAGGGGGCTGCTCCAGGCAGGCCAGCAGCGCGGCCGCGGTGTGCGCATCGGCCAGGATCCGGCTCACCTCCTCGCTCGCCGGGAGCTGGCCGCGTTTGGCGAGCTCGTCGGTGAGGAAGGTGAGCGGCTCCGGATAGCCGGCCGTCTTCGCGGCCACCGTCGCCCGAGCCGCGGTGAGAAGACGCAGATAGTAGGCGCGGAGGGTTGCCTCTCGCATCCGTGCGTCTTCAAGGTCGTTCAGCAGAGACCTGGCAACCCTCAGTAGGTCACCTGGATGGTCGGCCTCCGCGTCGATGTGCGCGCGGATGTCGTCGAACTCCGAGCGGGTCATGGTGCTCACCTCCACTGCGGAGTCAGGATTCTGACCCTCGCGAGTACTTCGTATCCAGAGTGGGTTGCGGATGGCTTGACGTCTGCTTGCGTGCTTCGACTTCCTACGAACGTTTGAGACGCGCGAGGGCCGGGGATGGTTGGCAAGTTGTCTCTGTGACGCGAGAGTCCTGGTAGTGTTCATCTCGCAGGGCGAAGAGCTCCGGGGCCTTGAATCCCCGGGTAGGTGAGCCGCCCAGCAACTCCTCTCACCAAAGCCTGACAAATCGGGCGTGTCTGCACAGTTGACACAAACCGAATGTCGGAGTAAGTTAGAGGGGTTGCCCTGGAAACAGGGCAGTCGAGATCCTAGCGGATTTCGCGGGTTCGATGGAAACGGATGCGCAAGCGCCGATTTCACTCGGACCGGGCGGACCTGCTAAGATCGGAACACAGAAACGAACACAGCACAACAGAAAACACAACGAACGCCCCGGATGGTCAGCCCTGGTGGGCTTGGTCACTCCGGTGTACGCGTCCGTTTCTTGAGAACTCAACAGTGTGTTAAAAGCCAGTGCATGATGCACAACCCCGTTCATCCCACCCTTCGGGTGGGGGACGGATTCCTTTGGTTGATACACGCGCCCCTCTTGTGTGAGGGGCGGGTGCTTTCAGCTGGGGTGAACTTTTTCAGACATTGTTTGGAGAGTTTGATCCTGGCTCAGGACGAACGCTGGCGGCGTGCTTAACACATGCAAGTCGAGCGGAAAGGCCCTTCGGGGTACTCGAGCGGCGAACGGGTGAGTAACACGTGAGTAACCTGCCCCTGACTCTGGGATAAGCCCGGGAAACTGGGTCTAATACCGGATACGACACCTCCTCGCATGGGGTGGGTGTGGAAAGTTTTTCGGTCAGGGATGGACTCGCGGCCTATCAGCTTGTTGGTGGGGTAACGGCCTACCAAGGCGACGACGGGTAGCCGGCCTGAGAGGGCGACCGGCCACACTGGGACTGAGACACGGCCCAGACTCCTACGGGAGGCAGCAGTGGGGAATATTGCGCAATGGGCGAAAGCCTGACGCAGCGACGCCGCGTGGGGGATGACGGCCTTCGGGTTGTAAACCTCTTTCAGCAGGGACGAAGTTGACGTGTACCTGCAGAAGAAGCGCCGGCTAACTACGTGCCAGCAGCCGCGGTAATACGTAGGGCGCAAGCGTTGTCCGGAATTATTGGGCGTAAAGAGCTCGTAGGTGGCTTGTCACGTCGGGTGTGAAAGCTTGGGGCTTAACTCCAGGTCTGCATTCGATACGGGCTGGCTAGAGGTAGGTAGGGGAGAACGGAATTCCTGGTGTAGCGGTGAAATGCGCAGATATCAGGAGGAACACCGGTGGCGAAGGCGGTTCTCTGGGCCTTACCTGACGCTGAGGAGCGAAAGCGTGGGGAGCGAACAGGATTAGATACCCTGGTAGTCCACGCTGTAAACGTTGGGCGCTAGGTGTGGGGACCTTCCACGGTTTCCGCGCCGTAGCTAACGCATTAAGCGCCCCGCCTGGGGAGTACGGCCGCAAGGCTAAAACTCAAAGGAATTGACGGGGGCCCGCACAAGCGGCGGAGCATGTTGCTTAATTCGACGCAACGCGAAGAACCTTACCAAGGCTTGACATTGCCCGGAAACACTCAGAGATGGGTGCCTCTTCGGATCGGGTGACAGGTGGTGCATGGCTGTCGTCAGCTCGTGTCGTGAGATGTTGGGTTAAGTCCCGCAACGAGCGCAACCCTTGTTCAATGTTGCCAGCAACACTTTCGGGTGGTTGGGGACTCATTGGAGACTGCCGGGGTCAACTCGGAGGAAGGTGGGGATGACGTCAAGTCATCATGCCCCTTATGTCTTGGGCTGCAAACATGCTACAATGGCCGGTACAGAGGGCTGCGATACCGCAAGGTGGAGCGAATCCCTAAAAGCCGGTCTCAGTTCGGATTGGGGTCTGCAACTCGACCCCATGAAGTCGGAGTCGCTAGTAATCGCAGATCAGCAACGCTGCGGTGAATACGTTCCCGGGCCTTGTACACACCGCCCGTCACGTCACGAAAGTCGGCAACACCCGAAGCCCGTGGCCCAACCAGCTTGCTGGGGGGAGCGGTCGAAGGTGGGGCTGGCGATTGGGACGAAGTCGTAACAAGGTAGCCGTACCGGAAGGTGCGGCTGGATCACCTCCTTTCTAAGGAGCACCGACCGTGCAGCGCAAGCTGCGGGGTCTACGCCGTGTTCGTGAGCGTTCGTCTCACGCATGGCACGCTCATTAGTGGAGCACTGGCTACTCGGTTCGGCGGGATCGCTGACCGGCAAGTACCGCCCACGCTCTTCGGAGCATGGGAGTGGGAACGACGGTTTCAGGGGTTCGGCCGGGGTGAACACACTGTTGGGTCCTGAGGAAACGGGCCGCTTTCGGGTCACCGCCGTCGGGTGGTGGCCTGGGTAAGTGGCTGCTCGCCCCTGTTGTGGGGTTGGGCGCCGTTGGTTCCTCGTTTGCGGGACTGTTCTCCTGCCACATCGGCTCATCACCTCTTCGCGGGGGTGTGGGTGTCTGGTGGTGGGGTGGATACGGTCGCTGTTTGTTGTTTGAGATTTGCATAGTGGACGCGAGCATCTTTGTGGCCAAGTTTTTTAGGGCACACGGTGGATGCCTTGGCATCAGGAGCCGATGAAGGACGTGGGAGGCTGCGTTAAGCCCCGGGGAGTCGCCAACCAGACGTTGATCCGGGGATGTCCGAATGGGGAAACCTAGCACCAGTCATGTGGTGTTGCCTCCGCCTGAATGTATAGGGCGGTTGGTGGTAACGCGGGGAAGTGAAACATCTCAGTACCCGTAGGAAGAGAAAACAAATAGTGATTCCGTGAGTAGTGGTGAGCGAAAGCGGAACAGGCTAAACCGTTCGCGTGTGATAGCCGGCAGGCGTTGCGCGGGCGGGGTTGTGGGACCCTCTAGCAGGAACTGCCGTTTCTGCAAACAGTAAAAAATCCTTTCGATAGTCGAAGCCTCTGGGAAGGGGCGCCACAGACCGTGAGAGTCGGGTAGGCGAAATCGGTTGGACTGTTTGAGGGGATCCCAAGTAGCACGGGGCCCGAGAAATCCTGTGTGAATCTGCCAGGACCACCTGGTAAGCCTAAATACTCCCTGATGACCGATAGTGAACAAGTACCGTGAGGGAAAGGTGAAAAGCGCCCCGGTGAGGGGTCGTGAAATAGTACCTGAAACCGTGTGCCTACAAGCCGTAGGAGCGTAAACACTTTTCGGAGTGTTTGTGATGTGACTGCGTGCCTTTTGAAGAATGAGCCTGCGAGTTATGGTGTGTGGCGAGGTTAACCCGTGTGGGGGAGCCGTAGCGAAAGCGAGTCTGAATAGGGCGTTTGAGTCGCATGCTGTAGACCCGAAGCGGAGTGATCTAGGCATGGGCAGGTTGAAGCGCGGGTAAGACCGCGTGGAGGACCGAACCCACCAGGGTTGAAAACCTGGGGGATGACCTGTGTTTAGGGGTGAAAGGCCAATCAAACTCCGTGATAGCTGGTTCTCCCCGAAATGCATTTAGGTGCAGCGTTGCGTGTTTCTTGCCGGAGGTAGAGCACTGGATGGCTAATGGGCCCGACAAGGTTACTGACGTCAGCCAAACTCCGAATGCCGGTAAGTGAGAGCGCAGCAGTGAGACTGCGGGGGATAAGCTCCGTAGTCGAGAGGGAAACAGCCCAGACCACCGACTAAGGCCCCTAAGCGTGTGCTAAGTGGGAAAGGATGTGGAGTCGCAGTGACAACCAGGAGGTTGGCTTAGAAGCAGCCACCCTTGAAAGAGTGCGTAATAGCTCACTGGTCAAGTGATTCCGCGCCGACAATGTAGCGGGGCTCAAGTACACCGCCGAAGTCGTGGCATTCACACGTATGCTGAGCCTTTGTGGTTTAGGTGTGTGGATGGGTAGGGGAGCGTCGTGCGGCCGGCGAAGCGGCAGAGTGATCTAGTCGTGGAGGCCGTGCGAGTGAGAATGCAGGCATGAGTAGCGAATCAGAAGTGAGAAACTTCTGCGCCGGATGACCAAGGGTTCCTGGGCCAGGCTAATCCGCCCAGGGTAAGTCGGGACCTAAGGCGAGGCCGACAGGCGTAGTCGATGGACAACGGGTTGATATTCCCGTACCCGCTACGATGCGCCAATACTGAATCCAGTGATACTAAGGGTCCTTAAGTCCCTCGTTTGCATCCTTCGGGGTGTGTAGGGGTGAGGCTGAACGCCTGGCCTGAACTGGTAGTAGGTAAGCGATGGGGTGACGCAGGAAGGTAGCCCAGCCCAGGCGATGGTAGTCCTGGGGTAAGCATGTAGGGAGAGAGGTAGGCAAATCCGCCTCTCATGTAATCCTGAGATGTGATGCCGAGCCGATTGTGGCGAAGTGGGTGATCCTATGCTGCCGAGAAAAGCCTCTAGTGAGTGTCGTGGCGGCCCGTACCCCAAACCGACTCAGGTGGTCAGGTAGAGAATACCAAGGCGATCGGGTGAACTGTGGTTAAGGAACTCGGCAAATTGCCCCCGTAACTTCGGGAGAAGGGGGGCCTCCGCTGGTGATCAGACTTGCTTTGTGAGCTGGTGGGGGTCGCAGAGGCCAGGGGGAAGCGACTGTTTACTAAAAACACAGGTCCGTGCGAAGTCGTAAGACGATGTATACGGACTGACGCCTGCCCGGTGCTGGAACGTTAAGGGGACCGGTTAGCGCACTTCGGTGTGCGAGGCTGAGAACTTAAGCGCCAGTAAACGGCGGTGGTAACTATAACCATCCTAAGGTAGCGAAATTCCTTGTCGGGTAAGTTCCGACCTGCACGAATGGCGTAACGACTTCCCCGCTGTCTCAACCGCAGACCCGGCGAAATTGCACTACGAGTAAAGATGCTCGTTACGCGCAGCAGGACGGAAAGACCCCGGGACCTTCACTACAGCTTGACATTGGCGTTTGGAACGTCTTGTGTAGGATAGGTGGGAGACTTTGAAGCTATCACGCTAGTGGTGGTGGAGTCATTGGTGAAATACCACTCTGGTCGTTTTGAACGTCTAACTTCGGTCCGTGATCCGGATCAGGGACAGTGTCTGGTGGGTAGTTTAACTGGGGCGGTTGCCTCCTAAAGAGTAACGGAGGCGCCCAAAGGTTCCCTCAGCCTGGTTGGTAATCAGGTGTCGAGTGTAAGTGCACAAGGGAGCTTGACTGTGAGACCGACGGGTCGAGCAGGAGCGAAAGCTGGGACTAGTGATCCGGCGGTGGCATGTGGAAGCGCCGTCGCTCAACGGCTAAAAGGTACCCCGGGGATAACAGGCTGATCTTCCCCAAGAGTCCATATCGACGGGATGGTTTGGCACCTCGATGTCGGCTCGTCGCATCCTGGGGCTGGAGTAGGTCCCAAGGGTTGGGCTGTTCGCCCATTAAAGCGGTACGCGAGCTGGGTTTAGAACGTCGCGAGACAGTTCGGTCCCTATCCGCTGCGCGCGCAGGAGACTTGAAAGGAGCTGTCCCTAGTACGAGAGGACCGGGACGGACGAACCTCTGGTGTGCCAGTTGTTCCGCCAGGAGCATGGCTGGTTGGCTACGTTCGGAAGGGATAACCGCTGAAAGCATCTAAGCGGGAAGCTCGCCTTGAGATGAGGTCTCCCACCACGTGAGTGGGTAAGGCCCCCGGGAGACGACCGGGTTGATAGGCCGGAGGTGGAAGCACGGTAACGTGTGGAGCTGACCGGTACTAATAGGCCGAGGACTTGACCACAAAGCAATCGTGCTCTGAAGGTCAACCGATGGTGGTTGTCGCTGCGCTCTGTATCCTTCGCCGGGTCCGGAGCAGCGCGTGACCGCTGGGGTTGGTTGGTAGGAGGGCAGTGTTGCCCGCGTCCACTATGTGATTCTGAAACAGCAAACACCGCCCCCCACGGCAGAGTTGGTGGGGGTGTGTGGTGTTGATAGTTTCATAGTGTTACGGCGGTTATGGCGAAGGGGAAACACCCGGTTACATTCCGAACCCGGAAGTTAAGCTCTTCAGCGCCGATGGTACTGCACCGGGGACGGTGTGGGAGAGTAGGTCGCCGCCGGACAATCTTTGAGAAGGGTCACCCCATGCGGGGTGGCCCTTCTTTCATTTCCGGCCCCGTTTTGTTCTCCGGGGGCTTTCCCGGGGGTTCCTCGGAGGGTTTTTCCTCTTGGGGTTTTCCCTGGGGGTTTCCTGGCGGCTTTTTGCCTGCGGATCCACCGCGCGGAGCCGCGGGGTTTCCCTGGGTTTCCCTGGGTTTCCCGGTGGTGTTTATGGGCTGATCCGGCCGTGTGACGACGGCTCGACGTCGATCGCGGTTATTTCTCGTCCTGGATCGGTGTCTGGGCCTCGACAAAGGCGGCGGCCATGGCCGGCGTGTCCTGGTACTCCCGCCAGTGCACCGTCTTCCCGTCGCGCACCCTGAGAACCGTGACGAAAGGAGAGGAAGCGCGGCGGCCGGTAGCTTTGATCGTTCCGACGAGTTCGTACTCGACGACGATCACCTCTTGATCGGTGGTCTCGTGGATGACCGTGTTGCGGACCTCTTCTATGGTGAATTGCCGAACGAAGGCGGCCCTTTCAGGGGCGGCGAAGTCGAGGAACTTCTCGCGTCCCTCGTAGCGCCGGGTCCTGCCCGGTGGGGCGAAGGGCATTTCGATGATGACATCCTCGGCCAGGTCCTTCCCGGTGTCCACGCTGTTGTCGAGCCACTGCTGCCGCATGCGCTCGAAGATCTCTCGGGGACCCGGAACGGTGACGGTTTCGGCCATGGTGGTCCTTTCCCGGTGAACGACTAAGATGAGTCGATACTCATCTTAATGATGATGGTGAGTCGAGACTCACTTTGTCAACGTCGCAGGAAGGCCGATCAGATGACCTCCTCGAAGCCCTCTCCGGATGCGACGGGAAACTCCGGAGATCCTGGCGGTGCCAAGCCGTTGCGTGCCGACGCCCGACGCAATCGAGAGCGCATCCTCGCCGCAGCCGAGGTGGCCTTCGCGGAAAAGGGCCCGGCGGCGTCGACCGACGAGGTCGCCGCTCGCGCGGGGGTGGCCATAGGCACGGTTTTCAAGCACTTCCCCACCAAGCAGGCCCTGTTGCAGGCCATCATGAAAGATCTTCTCCTCCGGCTCACCCAGGAGGTGGACACGCTTGCCGCCGCCTCCCCTCACGAAGGGCTCTTCACCTTCATCGCCCGGATGGTCGAGCAGGCGGCACAGAAGAAGACCGTCGTCGGCCTCTTGGCGGAGGCGGGCTTGGCGGAGGCGGGCATCGATCTCCAGGTCGCCGACTCGGTGCAGTTGCTGCGCGAGGGCATCGACGTGCTTCTGACGCGCTCCCAGGATGCCGGCGCCGTCCGTGAGGACGTCCGTCTGGACGAAGTGATCGCCCTTCTCACCGGTGTCTGCCAGGGCGCGCTACACGCCGGCTGGAATCGTGATCTTCAACACCGGACCCTTGCCATCGTCTTTGAGGGACTCCGTCCGTTCGAGGCCCGCGGAGGTGCGATCGGCCCTTCCTCCTGAACTCGGCCTCTACTCCTGAACCTGGAGCAGGGGTTCGATCCGGTAGGGAACCTGGACGGACAGGGCGATCGTGGTGTCCGTACGCTGGACAGCGGGTGAGGCCAGGATGCGGGCGATGATTTCCTGGAGGTCCGGGGTGCTGCGGGCGACCACCCGGCAGAGCAGGTCGGACTGGCCGCTGGTGCCGTACACCTCGAGGATCTCCGGCAGTGACTCCAGGATCTGTACCGCCTCGGTCAGGCGCCCCTGGGCGATCTGCAGGGAGACGAAGGCCAGGATCGGGTAGCCGGCGCCCTCGGGGGTGACCGTGGGGCCGAAGTCGGAGATGACGCCGCGGGCGAGCAACTTCTCGACGCGGGCCTGCACGGTGCCTCGCGCCACGCCGAGCAGGCGGGCCAGCTCGGTGAGGCCGATGCGGGGGTGGGCGCGCATGGTCACCAGGAGGCGGCTGTCCAGCTTGTCGAGAGGCATGGCATCAGATTAGGCGATATGACCAGTGCGGTGCCGGTCCGATCCCGTCCTTCTAGGCGAATCGCGCAGCGAAACTGCGCGCTCTTGCCATCGAATCGAGAAATTGCTGTCATTTCCTTCATGTTTGAGGAAGCGCAGTATTTCGCACCGACGGCCACCCGTGACGACGGCACTGTCGAGGTTGAACTCGCCGCGAGTCATCCTGGTTTCGCTGATCCGGTCTATCGAGCCCGTCGCAACGCGATCGCCGCGCTCGCTGTGAACCATGTGCCCGGCTCCCCCATCCCGACGGCCGAGTACACCGAGCAGGAGCATGAGGTGTGGGCGCTGGTCAGCCAGGCGCTGGCGGCCAAGCACCGCACCTACGCGACCGCCGAATACGTGGAGGCGACCGGGAGGCTGGGGCTGCCCGCTGAGCGGATCCCGCAGCTTCAGGAGGTCAGCGACCTGCTGGAGCCGTTGACCGGCTTCCGCTACCTCCCTGCCGCCGGGCTGGTGCCGCTCAGGGACTTCTACGGTGTGCTGGCGGACGGGTTCTTCCATTCCACGCAGTACATCAGGCACCATTCCACGCCGCTCTACACGCCTGAGCCGGACGTGATCCACGAGGTGATCGGGCACGCCAACGCGCTTGCCTCCGACCGTTACTCGCAGCTCTACCGGCTCGCCGGGGGTGCGGCGCGAAGGGTCGAGAGCAAGGAGGCGCTGGAGTTCATCTCGAAGATCTTCTGGTTCACGCTGGAGTTCGGTGTGATGACGGACCAGGGCGAGCTGCGGGCGTACGGCGCGGGCATCCTGTCCTCCTACGGGGAGATCGAGGAGTTCCGCGGCATGGACATCCGGCCGCTGGATCTTGCCGCGATGGGAACCACTCACTACGACATCACGAAATACCAGGATGTGCTCTTCCGAGCGGATTCACTGGAGCACCTGGAGGACGTGGTCGGGGGGTTCTGGGCGACCTGCGACGACGAGATCATCGCCAAAATGGCAGCCGAGGCTCATTAGGGCCGGGAGGCCGTCCGATCCCTGACGCATCCCCAAACCGGAGGGCGCGGTCAAGCGCATCCTGACGGCCTTCCGAGACGGGCGGGGATGCGCGGCGAACGCGCGCTGACAGGTCCCGCCGACCGGCCGGGATCTGTCAGGAACGCTTCAGGCCGAGCCGTCAGGAGGTCTTGTCGACCAGGCGGTACCCCACGCCGCGCACGGTCTGGATCAGCTGATCGTCGGTGTCGCCGAGGCGGGCGCGAAGGCGTTTGACGTGTACGGCGATCGTGTTGGTCGAGGTGGTGTCGGTGGAGTTCCAGACGTGCCGCATGATCTGCTCGCGGGTCACCGTGCGGTGCGCGTTGCGCATCAGATAGTGCAACAGCTCGAACTCGCGCAGGGGCAGGTGGACGGTCCGGCCGTCTACCTTCACCTGGTAGGCGTTCACGTCCAGTTCGACCTTGCCGACCGTGAGCGTCCGGCGGATCCCTGACTCACCGGTGAACGCGGCCTGCACCAGAGGCAAGAGCTCGGGCACCCGGTACGGCCGGGCCACGCATGCGGTGGCCCCGGCCGCGAGTGCCTGTACGGCCTGCTGGGCGTGTCCCTCGCCCACACCCAGCAGGACGGGGATCGCCCGCGTCAGCCGTACGGCGCGAATGAACTCCACCGCTCCGATGATCGGCAGTGAGGCGCTGACGAGGACGACGTCAGGCCGGAGCGCCCCGGCCTGCAACAGGGCCTGGGCGCCGTCGGTGACTCCCATGACCTCGACACCCTCACGTTCGAGGGCCGCTGCCAGGTCATGAACCAGCACCGCCTCAGGATCGGCCACCAGCAGCATGGGCGCTGTTCGTGTGTCCCCGTTCACATCAAGTGCCGACTGCGGCTGGATCACGCAGATCCTCCAATATCGGTTTAGCCGAAGCGACCGGTGATGTAGTCCTCGGTCGCCTTCTGGGAGGGATTGGTGAAGATCCGGGAGGTGTCGTCCATCTCGACGACGTGACCCGGCTGTCCCTGACCCGCGAGGTTGAAGAAGGCGGTGCGGTCGCTCACCCGTGCCGCCTGCTGCATGTTGTGCGTCACGATGATGATCGTGAACTGGCTCTTCAGCTCGGCCATCAGGTCCTCGATCGCCAGAGTGGAGATCGGGTCCAGCGCGGAACAGGGCTCGTCCATCAGGAGAACCTCGGGCTTGACCGCGATGGCTCTGGCGATGCACAGCCGCTGCTGCTGGCCGCCGGAGAGGCCGGCACCGGGCTTGTTGAGGCGGTCCTTGACCTCGTTCCAGAGGTTGGCGGACGTCAGCGACTTCTCGACGATGCCGTCGATCTCGGACTTCGGGTGCTTGCCGTTGAGCCGGAGCCCCGCCGCCACGTTCTCGTAGATCGACATCGTGGGGAACGGGTTGGGGCGCTGGAAGACCATGCCGATCATCCGGCGCACCGATACCGGTTCGACGTCGGCGGCGTAGAGGTCCTCCCCGTCGAGCAGGACCTTGCCCTCCACGCGTGCGCCGGGGATGACCTCGTGCATGCGGTTCAGCGTCCGCAGGAAGGTCGACTTGCCACAGCCGGAGGGACCGATGAAGGCGGTGATCGACTGAGGCTCGATCGTCATCGAGATGTCCTCGATCGCCTTGTGCTTTCCGTAGTACGCGTCGAGGCCGGAGACTTGGATCTGCTGGCTCATATTCGACATTCCTTCCTATCGGTCCCTGGCGGGCGAGCGCCATCTGCCAATGAGGCGTGCCGCGAGGTTGAGCAGCATGACGATCAGAATGAGCGTGAGCGCTCCGGCCCACGCGCGGTCGACCGCGGTGTCCGTCGGACGGACCGCCTGATCGAAGACATAGAGCGGCAACCCCATCTGCGGCCCGTTGAAGGGGTCGGTGTTGATGGAGTCGGTGAAGAAGACCGTGAGCAGGAGCGGAGCGGTCTCTCCCGCGACACGCGCGATCGCCAGCATGACGCCGGTCGCGATACCGGCGAACGCGGTGGGCAGGACGACCTTGGTGATCGTCCGCCACTTCGGCACGCCCAGTGCGTAGGAGGCCTCGCGCAGGTCGTTCGGGACCAGCCGGAGCATCTCCTCGGCGGAGCGGACCACCGTCGGCATCATCAGGATCGACAGGGCCAGCGCGCCGGCGAAGCCGGAGAACGGCATGCCCAGGACCAGGATCCAGAAGGCCAGGATGAACAGACCGGAAACGACGGAGGGGATGCCGGTCATGACGTCCACGAAGAAACTGATCGCTCGGCCCAGCCGGCCGCCCTGGCCGTACTCCACGAGATAGATCGCGGTGAGCAGGCCGATGGGGACCGAGATCAGCGAGGCCAGCAGGACCTGCTCCAGGGTGCCGACGATGGCGTGGTAGGCGCCGCCGCCGGCGTCCCTGGCGCCGATGTTGCGCATGGAGTGCGTCAGGAACTCGAGGTCGAACCGGGCGAGACCGTTCTTGATCACCATCCAGAGGACCGAGACGAGCGGTACCACGGCGATGGCGAACGACAGATAGACGAGCGACTGGACGAGCCGGTCCTTGAAGCGCCTGCCGGGAGAGACGCGCTGGATCGTGGTCATGCGGCGGCTCCCGAGAACTCCTTGCGACGAGCGACGATCAAACGGGCGCCGGTGTTCACGAGCAACGTGATGACGAACAGCACCAGGCCCGACGCGATCAGCGCGCCGCGCCCGATCGGAGTGGCCTCACCGAATCCGAGGGCGATGTTGGCGGCGATGCTGTTGCCCTGGGGGGTGAGGATCTCGAGGCTGATGCCGAACGTCGCGGGGAAGATGAGCGCGACGGCGATGGTCTCTCCCATGGCCCGGCCGAGACCGAGCATGGCGGCGCTGATGACGCCGGGACGCCCGAACGGCAGGACCGCGGTCTTGATCACTTCCCAGCGGGTCGCGCCGAGGGCCAGTGCCGCCTCCTCGTGCATCCTGGGCACCTGGAGGAACACCTCCCGGGAGATCGCCGCGATGATCGGCAGGATCATGACCGCGAGCACGATCGACGCCGTCAGCATCGAACGGCCCACGATGAGATCGCCACCGAACAGCGGGATGAATCCCAGGTACTCGTTGAGGAACTTGGAGGGCCCGTCCATGAACGGGACGAGGAAGGCGATACCCCAGAGGCCATAAACGATGCTGGGAACAGCCGCCAGCAGGTCGATGACGTATCCCAGGACTCCAGCCATGCGCCGGGGCGCGTAGTGGGAGATGAAGAGCGCCACTCCGATGGCCACCGGCACCGCCATGATCAGTGCGAGGGTCGCGCTGATCACGGTGCCGAACGCCAGGGCCCCGATACCGAAGACCTGGCTGCTGTTCGGCTCCCAGGTGAGGTCGGTGAAGAAGCTCCCCTTGTTGGCCTGCAGGGCCGGAATCGCCTCGACGATGAGGAAGACCGCGATGGCCGCCATGATCGCGAGCAGGAGGATTCCGGCGCCCGTGGAGGCGTAGCGGAAGACAACTTCACCTCGGCTGCGCCGCGAGGCGGATCGGCTCAGGGCCGATCCGCCGTCGCGGGTACGTACTGGAGTCGCCATCGGCTAGGAGATCGCCTCGACGGCGGTCTTGACCTTGGCGAGCAGCGTCGCCGGCAGCGGCGCGTAGCCAAGGCCGGTCAGCGCCTGCTGACCTTCGTCGCTGGAGGTGTAGGTGAGGAAGGACTTCACCAGCTTGGCGTCCGCGGGCGCCAGGCCCTTCTCACAGGTGATCTCGTAGGTCACCAGGACGATGGGGTAGGCACCGGCGGCCGAGGTGGCGTAGTCGATGTCCAGCTTGAGGTCGTTGCCCTGGCCGACGACCTGGGCGGCCTCGACCGTCTTGCCGGCGCTCTCCGGGGTCAGCTCGACGAACTCGCCGGAGCCGTTGGCGACCTTGGCCTTGGCCAGGCTGGAGTTCTCGGCGTAGGAGAGCTCCACGTAGCTGATCGCGCCCGCGACGTCCTTGACCTGCTGCGCGATGCCGTCGGAGCCCTTGGCGCCCTGGCCCTTGGCCTCGGCGGGCCACGCCTTGGCGGCCTCGTACGGCCACTCGGCGGTCTTGACGAGGAACTTGGTGAAGTTGTCGCTGGTGCCCGACTCGTCCGAGCGGTGGAACGCCTGGATCGGGGTCGAGGGGAGCGTGGCGTCGGGGTTGTCGGCCTTGATGGCGGCGTCGTCCCACTTGGTGATCTTGCTGTCGAAGATGCCGGCGATGGTCTTGGGGGAGAGCTGCAGGCCCTCGACGCCGGGCAGGTTGTAGACAATGGCCACCGGGCCGGTCACCATCGGCAGGTTGATGGCCTTGCCTGTCTTGCAGCGAGCGTCGGCCTGGGCGGGCTCGCCCTTCTCGTCGTTGAGCGCCGAGTCGGAACCGGCGAAGGAGACGGTGCCCTGGATGAACGCCTGGACGCCGGCACCGGAGCCGCTGGGCTGGTAGTTGATGCTCACGCCCGCGTTGGCCTGCTGGAAGCTCTTCTTCCATTCGTCCATGGCGTTCGCCTGTGCCGAGGAGCCCGCAGCGTTGATCGTACCGCTGAGACCGGCGTCGGAGCCGGCCGAGGCGGCGGCGGGGGCGCTGGAGGTGTCGGTGCTGGCGGTGTTGTTATCGGTGCCGCACGCAGCGAGCGAGAGCGCGCCGACAAGGGTGACCGCGGCGAGCCGGCCTGCATACTTCACGGTTGGGTTCCTCCCATTAAGTCCTTCAACATTCAGGAGAGTAGGCAGGCAAGATGACTCAAAACCCATATAAAGATGAACGGAAAATGAATGGCCCTGGTCGCAGTCGTTGTGATCTCTTGGGCGAGTCCTGGGGCCCCGAGCAGGATCTTTACGCCGGGTCGGCCCTGTGGGGCCTCAGGGGGTCCCGGGAAGCCTGAGAGGGCCTCAGGCGGCTTTCCGGGGAGGCCCTGGAAGTTGGTGGGGGCCCCGTCTGGCGGAGGCGTGAGCGGGCCACCGCCGAGCGCTTGAGGCGTGAGGGGGGATCGGACGGAGGCGTGAGCGGGCCACCGCCGAGCGCTTGAGGCGTGAGGGGGGATCGGACGGAGGCGTGAGCGGGCCACCGCCGAGTGCTTGAGGGGCATCTGGCGGAGGCGGGAACGGGCCGCCGATCGCTTGAGGCGTGCGGGGGTTGTCAGACGGGGAGTGTGAGCGGGCCGCCGCCGAGGCGCTTGAGGACCTCACCGTGCAGTGCGCCGTTGCTGCACAGCAGGCTGCCCCCGTCGATGTCGGGGACCCCGGACAGGTCGGTCCAGATGCCGCCGGCCTCCTCGACGATCACGGTCAGTGCCGCGATGTCCCAGGGGGAGAGTTCGGGTTCGGCCGACACGTCGACCGCGCCCTCGGCGACCATCATGTGCGACCAGAAGTCGCCGTAGGCGCGGCTGCGCCAGACGGACCGGTTCAGGTCGAGGAACGCGTCGAGCTTCCCGGCCTCCTCCCAGCCGCCGAGGCTGGAGTAGGAGAACGAGGCGTCCCGCAGTTGGGTGACGGCGGAGACCTGGCAGCGGGTGGCCTTGGTGAGGCTCTTGCCGGTCCAGGCGCCGCTGTCGCGGGCGGCCCACCAGCGGCGGCCGAGTGCGGGGGCGGAGACCAGGCCCACGACGACGCGGCCCTGGTCCATCAGGGCGATGAGCGTGGCCCAGATGGGAACGCCGCGGACGTAGTTCTTGGTGCCGTCGATGGGGTCGATGATCCACGAGCGCGCGCCGTGGCCGGTCTTGCCGAACTCCTCGCCGATCACCGCGTCCCTCGGCCGTGCCCGGCCGAGCGTGCCGCGGATCGCCTCCTCGACGGCCTGGTCGGCGTCGCTCACCGGGGTGAGGTCCGGTTTGGTCTCGACCCGCAGGTCCATGGCCTTGAACCGGCGCATGGTCAGATCGTCGGCGGCGTCGGCCATGACGTGCGCGAGGCGCAGATCGTCGTTGTAACCCGTCACGGAGGGCAACGCTATCGTGCCGATGGCCGGTTATAGGAGAGCGGAGATCAAGCGGGGGAATTATGTCGCGTCACACCAGTCGACGGGATACCTCCTAAAACACCCTTTGGGCCTTCGATTACCGAACGGTGGCACCTCGTGTTACCGGCCAGTAGCATTCGGGGCATGACCTTTGATGTGGGTGCCTTCATGCTGCAGAGCGTTCCGTTCGCGAGGACGCTGGACGTCTCCTTCGACAAGGTGGAGCCGGGATTCGCGGTCGCCCGCATGCCCGACCGCCCCGATCTGCACAATCACGTGGGCGGCCCGCACGCCGGAGCCCTGTTCAGCCTCGCCGAGTCGGCTTCCGGAGCCGCGATGCTCTCGGCCTTCGGCGACCAGCTGTCCCGGGCGACCCCTCTGGCCGCGAACGCGGCGATCCGCTACGTCAAGCTCGCGATGGGGGAGGTCGTCGCCGAGGCTCGTCTCCTGGGCTCCCGCGAGGAGGTCGTGGCCAAGCTGGACGCGGGCGAGCGCCCCGAGTTCGAGGTCGCGGTTGAGATCAAGACCACCGACGGCACCCTGGTCTCCGAGATGACCGTCGCCTGGACCCTGCGCCCCAACCGCTGACCGCACCGACTCCTCAGCCCGGCCGTACGGACTCTCCGGCCCGGGCCGCACCGGCTCCCCGGCCCGGCCGCACGATCCCCGCGCCGTCGACCGGCGGCCGTACGGACTCCGCGGCCCGGCCGCCGGCCACACGGGTCGGCGGCCGGGCCGTCAGAGGTCCGGAGCCTGCGACTCGACCGCGTGGTCGTCGTCGGGGGCGCCGTCGCGGCTGGCGAGCAGGCGGCGCAGCGAGACGAGCCGGACGGGGTCGGCGTGGCCGGCCGCCGCCCAGGCGTCCAGGGCGCACTCCTCGGTGAGGTGGTTGCAGCCCTTGGGGCACTGGACGGTCCCCTCGATGATGTCGGGGAAGGAGGCCAGGACGGTCTCGACCGAGACGTGGGCCAGGCCGAAGCTGCGCACGCCCGGGGTGTCGATGATCCAGCCGCCGCCGGGCAGCTCCAGGGCCACGGCCGAGCTGGAGGTGTGGCGGCCCCGGCCGGTCACCGCGTTGACGTGGGAGACGGCCCGGTTGGCATCCGGCACGAGGGCGTTGACCAGCGTGGACTTGCCCACGCCCGAGTGGCCGACGAGCACGCTGATCCGGCCTCTCAGCCGCTCTCTGATCTCGTCCAGGGAACTGCCCTTCTGCAGCACCACGTACGGCACGCCGAGGGGATCGTAGAGCGAGACCAGCTCGTCGGGTGAGGCGAGGTCGGACTTGGTGAGGCAGAGCATCGGCTCGATGTCGGCGTCGAAGGCGGCGACGAGCATGCGGTCGATCATGCGGGGCCGGGGCGGCGGGTCGGCCAGGGCCGTCACGATCACGAGCTGGTCGGCGTTGGCGACCACGGGACGCTCGATGCCGTCGGTGTTGTCGGTGTCGTCCGCGGAGCGGCGGAGCATCGAGGTGCGCGGCTCCACCCGGACGACGCGGGCCAGCGTGTCGACCATGCCGGAGACGTCGCCCACCAGGGCCACCCGGTCACCGACCACGATTCCCTTGCGGCCGAGCTCCCGGGCCTTCATGGCGACCACGACCCGGCCGCTCATGGCGGCGCCCTCCAGGTGGTCCTTCTTGCGGCGGCGGCCCTTCTCGCCCTCCGACTCGATCAGGCACGTGTAGCGGCCCCGGTCGACCGCCACCACGAACCCCGAGACGGCCTCCTCGTGCGCAGGCCGGATGCGGGTTCGGGGCCTGGAGCCCTTTCCCGGTCTGATCCTGACGTCATCCTCGTCGTATTCGCGCTTTTTCAGCTTCTTCGCCTTCTCGGACCCGGGTCGCCCTCGTTCGAGCAGCCACAACGGTCACTCGACCTTACCGGGCATCTCTCAGGGCCTACCGGACGGTAAGCCGTCATCTGCGTATCCAGCCGCGCGGCCCGCCGGGCATTTCGGCGACGTGCGTCTCAGCGCGTGCCACGCAGCATGTCCGCCCACATGGAGGCGAACTCGGGAAGAGTCTTACCCGTGGTGGCGATGTTCTCCACCTCGACGCCGGGAACGGCCAGGCCGATCACCGCGCCCGCGGTGGCCATGCGGTGGTCGTCGTAGGAGTGGAAGACCCCGCCGGTGAGCGGGCGCGGCCGGATCTCCAGGCCGTCCTCGGTCTCGTTCGCGTCGCCGCCGAGGCCGTTGACCTCGGCGACCAGCGCGGCCAGCCGGTCGGTCTCGTGCCCGCGGATGTGGGCGACGCCACGGATCCGGCTCGGTGAGTCGGCCAGGGCGGCGAGGGCGACGATCGTCGGAGTCAGCTCGGCCACGTCCCGCAGGTCCGCGTCTATGCCGGTGATCCGCCCGGTGCCGGTGACCGCCAGCCCGCCGGGAGCGTTCTCCACCGAGGCGCCCATGTCCGCCAGGAGCGTGCGGAGCTGGTCACCCGGCTGGGTGGTCCGCGAGGGCCAGCCGGGGATGGTGACCGTACCGCCGGTGACCATGGCGGCGCTGAGGAACGGCGCCGCGTTGGACAGGTCGGGCTCCACGGTGAAATCTCTGGCCTCGATCGGGCCCGGCTCGACCCGCCAGACGTCGGGCTCGGAGTCGTCGACGAGGACGCCGAACTCGCGAAGCATCTGGACGGTCATCCGGATGTGCGGCTGCGACGGGATCGGCGGGCCCTCGTGCCGTACCGTCACGCCCTTGGCGAACCGGGCCGCGGCCAGCAGCATGCCGGAGAGGAACTGGGAGGAGCCCGAGGCGTCGAGCCTGACCTCCCCGCCGGTCAGCGGGCCCCTGACGGTGAATGGCAGCGCGTCGCCCGAGACCTCGGCGCCGAGGGCGCGCAGCGCGCGCAGGATCGTCGCCATCGGCCGCTTGCGCGCGTGAGGGTCGCCGTCGAAGAACACCTCGCCGTCGGCCAGGGCCGCCATCGGCGGCACGAACCGCATCACGGTGCCCGCGAGCCCCACGTCGATCCGCGCCCCGGCGGTGACGGGGCCGGGAACGATCGACCAGTCGACGCCGGAGGCAGTCGCGTTGGAGGGGGTCATCGTGGCGCCGAGCGCCCGCAGCGCGTCCGCCATCAGGTCGGAGTCCCTGCTGCGCAGCGCCAGCCGTACCGTGCCGGGACCGTCGGCCAGGGCGGCGAGCAGCAGAGCGCGGTTGGTCACGGACTTCGACCCCGGAAGGGGGACGGTCGCGCGGACGGGTTCGGTCGCGGTCGGTGCGGGCCACAGCGGAGCGGACGTCGAAGCGGACATGTCGAAAGCCTACCGGGACGGCGGCCCCGTGCCCTCGGACGCGTGGCAGGGTGGAGACATGTGCGGGAGATACGCGTCCACGCGAGCCAAGCAGGAGTTGCTGGAGACGTTCGAGGTCGAGGTCGACGGGGCGGCCGAGGAGGAGCTCCGGCCCGACTACAACGTCGCACCGACCAAGCCGGTCTACGCGGTGATGAGCCGCGTGCCGAAGGCGAACCCGGGCAGCAGGGCGGTGCGGCAGCTCAGGGTGGTCCGCTGGGGCCTGGTCCCGGCCTGGGCGAAGGACCCGTCCATCGGCTCGAAGATGATCAACGCGCGGGTGGAGACGGTCACCGAGAAGCCGTCGTTCCGCAAGGCGTTCGCGGAGCGCCGCTGCCTGCTCCCCGCGGACGGCTACTTCGAATGGGCCGTTCAGGACGAGGCCAAGGCGGCCGACACGCCCGGGAAGCCGGGGAAGCCGAAAAAGCAGCCCTACTTCATCCAGCCGTCCGACGGCGGGGTCATGGCCATGGCGGGACTGTACGAATTCTGGCGGGACCGGAGCAGGGCCGACGACGATCCGCTCGCGTGGATGACGACCTGCGCGATCATCACCACCTCGGCCGAGGACGAGCTGGGCGCCATCCACGACCGGATGCCGATGCTGATCGAGCACGACCGCTGGGCCGAGTGGCTCGACCCCGGGGTGCCCGACGCGCGGGAGTTCCTGATCCCCGCGATCTCCACCACGATGAGGGCGTATCCGGTCTCCACGGCGGTGAACTCGGTGCGCAACAACGGCCCGGAGCTCATCGAGCCGGTGCGCGAAGGGGAAGGCAACGGTCAGGCGCTCTTCTGACTTCCGTAAACACTCTGTGATCGGTGTAAAACCAAGCTCAAATGGGCATCCGGTGGGGAAAGCGGTGTCTCAGGACGAGACCACCGTCGCAGGACTCACCCCTTGCCGCCTGACGGGAGAATCGGGGGATCCCTTCACAGGCCGCTCCCGATTCCCGGAGGTGCGGGTTCGTGGACAACGCGACCGCGCGTATGCGCCTGGAGAGCACACTCGCCGAGCTCGACCGATCCATCGGGGTTCTGGGGGGAGATCCTCAAACGGTGTGGGATCGGTCCGGGGCGGATGCGGGATCCACCCTGACCGACACCGACCGCAACCGGGCCATGCTGGACGCGGCCAGGCAGCAGCGCAGCTCGGTGCTCGCGGCGCTCAAGCGGATGGAGGACGGGAGCTACGGCCTCTGCACCGACTGCGGCAGCCCCGTGCCCGAGGGCAGGCTGGAGGCGCGCCCGGAGGCCGCCCGCTGCGTGCAGTGCCAGTCCAAGCGCGAGCGCAGACGCTGACGCGGGCCGGATCCGCCGGGCGCTCGCGACCGGATGTCAGATCCGCCGGGCGCTCGCGACCAGATGGATGCCCACCGTGTCGTCGTCGTCCCGGTGGGCGTCCAGCTCGGTGTTGACCAGCCAGGTGAGGGCGCGCGAGTCGGCGGCGAGCACGTGGTCGACCGTCGAGGGGGACAGCACCGTGCGGGACCGTACCCACTCGACCTCCAGCCCGGCGTCGGTGAGCAGCTCGCGGAGCTGGCCGCTGCTGAAACACCGGGTGATGCTGCCGTCAGGCCAGGGCACGAGCATGACCTCGCCGGTCTGACGCAGGTGGGCCCAGTAGTTCTGCTCGGCGAGGATCGCCATCCCCAGGACCAGGGAGTCGACGCAGATCAGCGCCCGGCCGCCGGGGCGCAGGACCCGGGCGATGTCGCTGACCGCGGACTCGGCCATGAGCTCCACCGACATCGCGCGCTCCTCGGCGAGCACGGCGTCCACGCTGCAGTCGGGCAGGAAACGCAGATCGTCGGCACGGACCTGACGGACCTTGGAGGCGTCGTGCAGCAGAGGCTGACCCTCCGCGGATCTGCGGAAGTCGACCACCTCGATGACCCGGTGCCCCGCCTTCGCCGCCTGGGAGGCCCAGCGGCCCCGGCCGCAGGACATGTCGAGGATGGTGGAGGGACTCTCCGGCAGCCATCGGCTCAGCTGCTCGGCCACGACCGCGTGGTAAAAGGTCCAGTACGGCCCGAGCGTTCCTGAGCCGTTCAGCTCTTCGGCCGGGATGGGCAGCACAAGCAGCTCCTGGCTTCGGGGGATCCGGTGATTTCAGCTACCTACCGGTACGTATCTTTTTCCCCGTACCGGATCGTTCGTCACCTTCTATCTTGCGGGAACAGATGAATGGGTGGGCGTGTTGCAAGCGGACAACGCACGATCCTTTCGGAGGTTGGCAAGCGAATGCTCGCGTTGATCGAACCCATCGGCCGCCCCGGCGATCGGTCTCTCCCCGGTGAGCGGGTATCCTCCGCTCAGTACGGTGTCCCGCGCCAGCAGGGCTCCGGCGATCTTAAGGGGGTGGGTCCGGTCCCTGCGACAGACGAGGAGACTCTGGAGCAGCGGAGCACGCGGTTCGAGCGGGATGTGATGCCCTATCTCGACCAGCTCTATTCCGCCGCTCTTCGTATGACCCGCAACCCCGCGGATGCCGAAGATCTCCTTCAGGAGACCTTCGCCAAGGCTTTCGCGTCCTTCCACCAGTTCCAGGAAGGCACGAATCTCAAGGCCTGGCTTTACCGCATCCTGACCAACACTTTCATCAACAGTTACCGCAAGAAGCAGCGGGAGCCCAAGCAGTCGGGTGCCGAGGAGATCGAGGACTGGCAGCTCGCCAGGGCCGAGTCCCACACCTCGGCCGGCCTGAAGTCGGCGGAGCTCGAGGCGCTTGAGCACCTCCCCGACAGTGACGTGAAGCAGGCGCTCGCCGCGCTTCCCGAGGAGTTCCGCATCGCGGTCTATCTCGCCGACGTCGAGGGGTTCCCCTACAAGGAAATCGCCGACATCATGGGGACCCCCATCGGGACCGTGATGTCGCGGCTTCACCGTGGCCGTCGCCAGCTGCGGATCCAGCTCGAGGACTACGCGCGCGAGCGTGGTCTGGTTCCCGCGGAGGGTGCGAAGTGAGCGAGCGTGGCAGGCACGGAAGGCACGGCGGACCCGTGGGCGCGGAGCTCCGGGGCGAGGTGATCGTATGAGCTGCGGGAACCACCACGACACCGACTGTCGCGAGGTCCTGGACAAGGTCTACAGCTACCTGGACGGCGAGCTCGACGAGAACAACTGCGGCGACATCCGCCAGCACCTCGACGAGTGCCACCCCTGTCTGAAGGAGTACGGCCTGGAGCAGGTCGTCAAACAGCTCGTCGCCAAGCACTGCGGCTGCGACCACGCCTCGGACGATCTGCGGGCCAAAGTGCTCAGCCGGATCGCGCAGGTCCGCTCCGAACTCGCCCGCTGACCTCCTAAGATCTCTCGTACGGCCAAGGCCATACGAAGATGGGGGTTCAGCATGCGGATACTCGTCACCGGCGGAGCGGGATTCATCGGGTCCAACCTGGTGGATCGGCTGCTGGCGGATGAGCACGAGGTCATGGTCGTGGACGACCTGTCCGGCGGTGATCGCGCCAACCTCGCCGACGCGGCGCGGAGTCCCCGTTTCGCGCTGCACGTGACGGACGTCCGTGACCCCGCGCTGATCGGCCTGGCCGCCGAGTGGAAGCCCGAGGTCATCTGCCATCTCGCCGCGCAGATCAGCGTGCGCAAGAGTGTGGACGACCCCGTCCACGACGCCAGGATCAACGTCGAGGGCACCGCCTCGGTCCTCACCGCCGCTCATCACGGGGGCACCCGCAAGGTCGTCTTCGCCTCTTCGGTCGCCGTCTACGGCAGGCCCTCGGTCATCCCGGTTCCCTCGGACGCCGCGACCGACCCGCGCTCGCCGTACGCGGCCTCCAAGCTCGGCGCGGAGACCTACCTGGCCACCTTCAAGGCGCTCTACGGCATCGACTACACCACGCTGGTGCTCTCCAACGTCTACGGCCCGCGGCAGTCGCCCGACGGGGAGGCGGGGGTGGTCGCCATCTTCACCGACGCGCTGCTCAAGGGCACGCCCACCGTGGTGTACGGCGACGGCGGCCAGACCCGCGACTACATCTTCGTCGACGACGTGGTGAACGGCTTCGTCCGCGCCTGCGGCGACCAGGGAGGCGGACGCCGCTTCAACCTGGGCACCGGCGTGGAGACCACCGACCGGAGGCTGCACTCCCTCGTGGCCGCGGCGACGGGCGCCGCCGACGAGCCGGCCGCCGCCGAGGCACGCCTGGGCGACCTGCCCGCGATGGCCGTGGACCCGGCCGCCGCACTCGAAGGGCTCGGCTGGCGTCCGCAGACGGATCTGGCCACCGGCCTCAAGGCCACGGTGGAGTGGGCCAGGGGTCGTCTGGCGGTTCGTTAGACCCCGCTCTCCGGGCTCCGCGTCGCGCGGAAATCCCCGGCGCCGGTCTCCATGCCTTCGCGCCGGGGTTTCGTGCGATCCGCGGCGGCCCGGAGGCTCCGGCCGTACGTCGATCCCCGCCGTGGTCGCGTCGGTCTTCCGCCCGTGAACGAAGCGTGTTCGCGCAGGTCGCGAATGACAACATAACAGCGCCACAGGGTGACTTTTAGTGACGTATTGATTACACTTTGCTCGCGATTCTCGGTCTCTCCCTCCACGCCCGGCTCACTTCTGTAGCCTGAGTGCGAAATCGACGTGGAGGCAGCGCATGTTAAAGGAAACGGTCGACCCTACACAACCTGGGATCTCCTGGACCTGAGCGCGCGCTCGTGGGACCCAAAGGTGGCCGCTTTGCGTGGACTGCCGTGGTTTGCCAAGATCTATCTCACCCTTGTCATCGGAGTGGCGTTCGCGCTACTCGGACACAGCGCGGTGGTAAGCGGTCGGCTTGAGCAGCTCGACTGGTCCACCCTGCTGGTACTGGCTCTGTTGTTCCTGGTGTGCGAGTCGGTGCCGACCCTGCTGAACGTCCGGCAGGCCGCGGTGTCGGTCAGCTTCTCGGCTGTGCTCGCGGCGGTCGTGCTCGTCGGACCGGAGGGCGCGGCGCTGGTCGGCATAACGGCCGTCTTCAGCGTGCGCCCGGGGCTGCCGCTGGTGAAGCGGCTGTTCAACGGAGCCCAGTTCGCGATCTGCGGTTACGCCGCGGGCTGGGTCTACCAGCGGTTGCTGGGCGGCCCGTCCGTCACGCCGGTGATCGCCGGGTTCGACGACCTGATCGTGCCCTTCGCGGGCGCGGCCGCGGTCTTCGTGCCGCTCAACTTCGTCCTGATCGCGCTCGTGCTCGTGGCGACCGGGCAGGCGGATCAGGTGCCGCTGCGCGGCCTGGCCCAGTTCCTGGTCTCCTACATGGGCTACGCCACCTTCGGGCTGCTGATCGCCGGGCTGTGGGCGACGGTCAACTCGATCGCCGCGGTGCTCGTGCTGCTCCCGCTGTTCGTCGCCCGCTGGGCCTTCGGCCAGTACCTCGCGCAGCAGCGTTCCTACGACGCCACGATCGCCGCGCTCTGCCAGGCGGTGGAGACCAAGGACTACTACACGCGCGGCCACTGCACCCGCGTGTCACTGGCCTCCGGCATGATCGCCCAGGAGATCGGCATGGGGCCCGAGCGGCTGCGGGCGATCCGTTACGCCGGGATGCTGCACGACGTGGGAAAGCTGGGCGTGCCGACCAAGGTGCTGCAGAAGGACGGCCCGCTCACCGAGGAGGAGTACGCCGCCATCCAGCTCCACCCGATGCGCGGGCTGGAGATCGTGCGGGGCATCGACTTCCTGGACGAGGCGTTCGCCGGGATCATGCACCACCACGAACGGCAAGACGGCAAGGGCTACCCGATGGGACTGGCCGGAGACGAGGTCCCGGAGTTCGCCAGGATCATCGCGGTGGCCGACGCCTTCGACTCGATGACCTCCGACCGCTCCTACCGCAACGCCCGCCCGGTGGAGGTGGCCATGGCCGAGCTCCGTAAGAACGCCGGCACCCAGTTCGACCCGGTGATGGTCACCGCGTTCATCAAGGCCGTCGGCCGCGACGGCTGGGAGCCGCCGCGCAAGGTCGTCACGCCCCCGGCCGACGCGGCGGAGACCGCCACCAAGGATCACGACGACCCGACCATGCCCATCCAGGTGGTGTCCGAACGATGAGCGGTCCCACGGAGATCCGGGCCTTCCAGGGACTCGACTCGGGGCAGCTCCTTCTGATCTGCGCCGCCGGGCTGCTGGCGGTGGCCGGGGTGGCGCACACGGCCGCGACCGGGCTGGTCGATCCCGAGATCGCCCTCGGGTTCGGCGCGTTGATCGCGGCGGGGGAGCTGGCCAGGCTCACCATGCCCGGCAACCGGGAGGTGGCGCCGATCGGAGCCGCCGCCGCGCTCGGCTACACGCTGCTGCTGGACATGGGCGGCGTCCCGGTGGGGCATTCGGCCTTCCAGGTCGTCGCGGTGCTGGCGGTCGGCATGATCGCCGGAGCTCTGCCGCACCTCGCCGTGGGCCGCCGGCCCAGGCTGGACGCGATGGCGCGCAGGCTGCTCACCGGCGCGTTGCTGGCACTGGTCTACCGGCCGATGGCCGGACCGCTGTTCACCCTGGCGGTGGAGGGCGAGGGCAACTGGTGGCCCGCGCTCGGGGCGATGGCCCTGCTCATCCTGATCATGGTGCTGATCGACGTGCTGCTGGCCGCCGCCCTGCGCGCCGAGCAGGTACGGGCGTCCTTCAAGGTGGCCGTCCACGACGAGATGCAGATGGCCGCGCCGCTGGGGGCCGCCGTCGCGGCCTCCGGCATCCTGCTCGCGCTCGCCTCGCACAGCATGGACATGGCCGCGCTGCTCGTGTTCGCCGCGCCGTTGCTGGTCACCCAGGTCGCCTTCCGCAAATACGCCGGGATCCGAGCCACCTACCTCCAGACGGTCAGGGCGCTGTCACGGGTCACCGAGGTCGGAGGCTACGTCGAGCCCGGGCACTCCCGCCGGGTGAGCCGCCTGGCGGTGGCGGTCGGGCGGGAGGCCGGCATGCCCGAGCCCGAGTTGCTGGAGCTGGAGTACGCCGCGCTCATGCACGACATCGGCCAGCTCTCGCTGAGCGACCCGATCCCCGGCGGCGCCACGGTGCTGACCGATCCCGAGCAGGCACGGCGCATCGCCGAACTGGGCGCGGAGGTGATCCGGCAGACCGGGGTGCTGGACCGGGTGGCCGAGATCGTCCGCCGCCAGTGCGACACCTGCGCCGAGACGCCGCCGCAGGCCAGCCGCATCATCAAGGCGGCCAACGCCTACGACGACCTGGTCGGCGGCTCCACCGACCGAGACCGTGCGGGGGCCGCTCTCGAACGGCTCCGCCTGGGCGCCGGCGGAGAGTACGACCCGGCCGTCGTCGAGGCGATGGCGCGTGTCATCGACAGGATGGCTCCGCTCCACCGGCTCTGAGAAGTTCTGATTCCGTCCAGGTGCAGGTTTCCTGCAGATCAAATTGCCGTGATCGGTGGTTTCGGGCGAGGGGGTGCGCCGAGATCCCGGTCGTAAGGTGGAGCGGTCGAAAGGGGGCCCACCACCGTGTTCGAGTCCGTTCTGGTCGCCAATCGTGGCGAGATCGCACGGCGAGTCATTCGCACGGTCCAGCGCATGGGGCTGCGAGCCGTCGCCGTGTATTCCGAGGCCGATGCCGACCTGCCGTTCGTGAGGGAAGCGGACGAGGCGATCCTTCTGGGGCCGGCCGATCCCGCGCAGAGCTATCTCGACGCAGGAAAGGTCCTTGAGGCCGCTCGTCTGTCGGGGGCGCAGGCGATCCACCCCGGCTACGGGTTCTTCTCGGAGAACGCCGGATTCGCGCGGGCCGTCATCGAGGCGGGCCTGATATGGATCGGTCCATCGCCCGAGGCGATCGAGCGGATGGGCGACAAGATCAACGCCCGGAACCTGATGGAGGCGGCGGGAGTGCCCGTCGCCGCCGGCACTCGCGAGCCGGTCACCGACCTGGAGCAGGCCGTGGCGGCCGCCGCCGGGATCGGCTACCCGGTGATGGTGAAGACGGCCGGTGGAGGCGGCGGCATCGGCATGGGGGTCGCCCACGAGGAGGCCGGGCTGGCCAGGGCGTTCGAACAGGCCTCCAGGGCCGCCGTGCGCTTCGGCGGCACGCCCGCGATCCTGCTGGAGCGCTATGTCGAGCGCGCCCGCCACGTCGAGGTGCAGATCCTCGGCCTGACGGACGGCACGGTCCTCGCGCTGGGCGAGCGTGACTGCTCGGTGCAGCGCCGTCACCAGAAGATCGTGGAGGAGACGCCGTCCCCCGGTGTCACCCCGGAGCTGCGCGAGCGCATGCTGGCGGCGGCCGTGCGAGCCGGGGAGGCCGTCGGCTATCTGGGCGCGGGCACCGTGGAGTGCCTGGTGGACACCGACAAGCAGGACTTCGTGTTCCTGGAGATGAACACCCGGCTCCAGGTCGAGCACCCGGTGACCGAGCTCGTCACCGGCCTGGACCTGGTGGAGCAGCAGCTACGGATCGCGGCGGGTGAGAAGACCGAGATCTCGGTGGCGGTGCACGGTCACGCGATCGAGTTCCGGGTCTACGCCGAGGACCCCAGGAGGTTCTTTCCGGGGCCGGGGAAGATCGAGGTGTGGGAGGAGCCGTCGGGCGAGGGCGTCCGCGTGGATTCCGGCTACACCAGGGGGAACACGGTCACCCCGTTCTACGACCCGCTCATGGCCAAGCTGTGCGTGTTCGGGCAGACGCGGGCCGAGGCTCTGGAGCGCGCTCGCAAGGCCGTGGCGAGCTTCCAGGTGGAGGGCCCCAAGAACAACCTGCCGTTCTGCGCGGAGCTGCTGGAGCATTCTGATTTCACCGACGGGAACTACGACACGGGGCTGGTCTCCCGAATGAGGGCATGATCAGATCCTTCTGGCACAGTTGAACCACAGTGAGTGATGGGAGTTCCCGGTGGCCGAAGTACACGCTGAGATGGTGGCGAACGTCTGGAAGGTCCTCGTGGCCGAGGGCGACACCGTCGAGGAGGGTGACACCCTGGTCATCCTTGAGTCGATGAAGATGGAGATCCCGGTCCTCGCCGAGGACGAGGGTGTGATCTCCCAGCTCAAGGTGGCCGAAGGCGACGTCATCCAGGAGGGCGACCTCATCGCCGTCATCGAGTAGTCGTGTCGTACCGCGGCGCCGGTCACCGCGGTACGGCGGGTTTTCGCTGCACCGGCGCGGCCGGGCCGAAAGCCGCACCGGCCGCGAGCGTGGTCAGCGGGCGAGTTTCTCGAGGAAGCGTTCGCGGTCGACGACCACGCGCTCGATCGTGCCGACGGCGACGGTGGCGCGCCGATCGCGGGCGGTGAATCCGAAGACCAGACGGCGGCCGTCGACCTCGGTGAGCTCGACGGTGATCTCGACGTGGGTGCCGATGAGGCTTGCCGCCAGGTGCTCCAGGACGACCTTGGTGCCCACCGAGGTCTGGCCGGGGTCGAGAGCGCCCGTCACCGCCCGGACGGTGGCCTGCTCGGCGAAGGCGAGCAGGCGGGGCGTGGCCAGCACGGGGACGTCCCCGCTGCCGACCTTCATCGCGGTGTCCGACTTCTCGACCATGATGAGGAGCTGGGCGCGCAGACCGGGAATGAGCGTCATGCGCGCCAGCATAGGAGACACGACGCGAAGCGGCCGGTTCCGGCCGTGCCGGACGCGGCCTGCCCGGCTGTGAGCACGGATCGAAGCGGCCGGTTCACGGTCTACCCGGCTGCGGGCACGGCCGGTTCAGGCCGGACCGGACGCGGCTCGCCGAGTGACCGATCTCACTCATGCCGCTTTCGGTGAATCTCCTCTGTACCGCTCCGTGTTGGATTGAGTACTTTTGACCGTTCCCTAGATCTATGTTCACTTTGAATGGTCTTGTACGTATCTAGGGAATTCGATAGGGTGTCGCGGGTCCGAACCACGGGCGATCGGGGCAGTTCCGTGGTCGGTCGTTTCCAGTGGGAGACTCGGGCATCTCTGGGGCAGGGGTGTGCAAGGTGTACAAGTACCCCTAAAAGCTCTGAGTTTTGTGCGATGCTACGGCACGCGTCTTGTTTGCGAGCTGTACGGTACGCAGGGTTTCGTCACTTTGCCGTTACCTTGCCGCGATACAAATCCGCTTTGTTTGGGAAGTCTGGGGCGGAAGTGGAGAGGGTTACGGGGGAGCCATGGTGGCCCAAGGCACGACGCTGGCGGCGCGGTACCGGTTAGACAGCCGCATCGGCGCCGGTGGTATGGGCGAGGTATGGCGCGGTGAGGACATCGTCTTGGCCCGCACCGTCGCCGTCAAGGTGCTGCTCCCGGGCCGTACCGACGATCCGGGCTTCCTGGTGCGTTTCCAGGGCGAGGCCCGGGCGATGGCGACCATCAACCATCCGGGAGTCGTGGACGTCTACGACTACGGGATTCACGAGGTGCCCGGCGCGGGGGCGACGGCGTACCTGGTGATGAAGTTCGTGGACGGCGAGCCGCTGGACCGTCTGCTCGGGCGGCTGGGCAGCATCGCCCCCGCGGCGGCGATGGATCTCATCGCCCAGGCGGCCTCGGCGCTGCAGGCCGTACACGACCAGGGCATCGTCCACCGGGACATCAAACCCGGCAACCTCCTGGTGCGATCGGACGGCACACTCGTGCTGACCGACTTCGGCATCGCCAGGTCCGACGCGGCCAGCCGGCTGACGGACGCGGGCATGGTGCTCGGCACCGCGGCCTACTGCGCGCCCGAACAGGCCGAGGGCGCGCCCGTCACCCCAGCGGTGGACATCTACGCGCTGGGCGTGGTGGCCTACGAATGCCTGGCCGGGCGGCGTCCCTTCGAGGGCGACACGCCGGTCACGGTCGCGCTCAAGCACATCCGCGAGATGCCGCCCCCGCTGCCCCAGCACATCCCTCCCGCGATCCGCGCCCTGGTGGAGCAGTCCCTGGCCAAGGATCCGGCCCGGCGATTCCCCAGCGCCATGGCCATGAGCAACGCCGCGAGGCAGTCGATCCTCGGGCTGGGGCCCGAGTCGGTGTCGGATCTGCAGCCGTCGCATCAGGCCGAGAGCGCCCGGGAGACCGGCTGGCAGGCGGCGCAACCGGCGCAGCAGGGCTGGCAGGGACAGACGGCCGCGGTGGGCGCCCAGGCGGACTGGCAGGGGCAGGCGGCCGAGGGGGCGCAGACGGGCTGGCAGGGATCCGTCGCGGCGCCGACGGGTAGCTGGCAGGGGGCCCAGACCGGGACGATGCCGCCCGCGGGACCGGCCGTCGAGACCGCCTCCACCGTGCAGGGCCGCCGGGCCGCGAAGAAGCCGCGGCGTAAGGGCCCGCTGGTGGCCGTGTTCGCGGCGGCGGGCGTGGTGTGTGTCGGCCTCGTCGCACTGGCGCTCAACGGGACGGCGGCCTCCACGCCGAACGAAGATGTGGCGATGACCTCGCCGCCGCCCAGCGTGAGTGAGCCGTCGTCCTCTCCGAAGCCGTCGAGGCGACGGGTGCCGGACGTCATGGGCCTGGCACCGGAGACGGCCCAGCTGCAGCTCAAGAAGGTGGGCATGAGGGCGACGGTCATCCCGAGCGCCGGCGTCGACGACTCGCAGTGCACGAAGGTGGTCCGGCAGACCCCCGAGGCCAAGACCCTGTGGGACCCCAAGCGGGAGGTGGAACTCGTCATCGACGCCTGCCCGGAGCAGAGCGCCGAGCCGACGCCGACCCCGCCGACCCTGGCCTTTCCCGCACCGCCGGCCGGCAAGGCGGGGGAGAAGTACAGCGTCTCGCTGGCCGTCGACGGCGGCACCGAGCCGTACGCCTGGTCGGTCAGCGCGGGCAAGCCGCCGCCGGGCCTCACCCTGAACGCCTCCACCGGTGTGCTGTCGGGCGTCCCGGCCAAGGCCGGCATCTACCCCTTCACCGTGCGGGTGACGGACGCCGACGACGCGAGCGCCACCCAGGCGGTCAAACTGGTCATCGGGTCCGGGCAGACCCCGACCCCGACCCCGACGATCACGCCGGTGGTGAGGAAGAAGGTGCCGAACGTCGTGGGCATGACACCGGAGGCGGCCAAGGCGCAGCTCGCGAAGGCGGGCCTGCAGACGGTGATCTCCGACGGCTCCGGCGGCGAGCACTCGCAGTGCCAGGTGGTGGTTCAGCAGGATCCCGGCGTGGACACCCTGTGGGACGTCAAGAAGCCGGTGGACATCACCGTGATCAGCAAGCCGTGCCCGCCGCCCGCCACGCCGACCCCGACGTCCACCTCCGGTCAGTCCCGCACGCAGGGCTGACCGGGCTCCGCCGGGACCGAAAGGCGTGAGACGCCGTACTCGTGAGGGGCGCACGGTCACCGTGCGCCCCTCACGAGTATGGCGATGATCGTGCCGCTCCGGACTTCGCCGGCCGGACACCGGCGGGGAGCGCGGTACCGTGCTCCCCGCCTGCCCCGGCCTAGATGCCGGTGGTGTTGCGGGGATAGGCGACGGCCGGGTCGGTGGCGATGTTCACCATGTACGGCACGCCGGAGTCGAACGCGCGGCGCAGCGCCGGGCCGATCTCCGACGGGTCGGTGACAAGCTCGCCGCCGCCGCCGAGCGCGGTCACCACCTGGTCGTAGCGGCACTGCGGCTGGAGCTCGGCGGCCACGTCGTAGCCGTAGAGCATCTGCATGGGGTGCTTCTCCAGCCCCCACATGCCGTTGTTGCCGCAGATCATCACGACCGGCAGGCGGTGCCGTACGAGCGTGTCGACGTCCATCAGCGAGAAGCCCGCCGCGCCGTCGCCGAGCAGCAGCACCACCTGCGAGGAGGGCCGGGCCAGCCGGGCGGCGATGGCGTAGCCCAGGCCCGTGCCCAGGCAGCCGTACGGGCCGGGGTCGAGCCAGTTTCCCGGTCGCATGGGCTCGATGTACTTGCCCGCGTAGGAGACGAAGTCGCCGCCGTCGCCGATCACCACGGCGTCGTCGGCGAGGATCTTGTTGAGCTCGCCGTAGATCCGCATCGGGTGGATGGGGTCGGAGTCGGACGCGAGCAGGCCGGAGTCTCCCGCGATGGCGGCCGAGGCGGTCTCGGCCAGCGTCGCGACCCACGGCGCGTAGGACGTGGGAGACACGCCCGCGTCGGCGCAGGCCGCGCCGAGAGCCCAGAAGACCAGCGACAGGTCACCGGCGGCGGCGCCGGCGGGATCCATGTGCGAGGTCAGCTGCGAGGCCGCGTCGGCCAGGTGCACGACCTTGGCGAGCGGGGCGCCGTCCTTGCCGCCGAACCAGCCGTAACCGAGACGGAAGTCGACCGGGGTGCCCACCACGATCACCAGGTCGGCCTGGGAGAACGCCGCCCCCCTGGCCCGGGTGACCAGGAGTTCGTGCCCGGCGGGCAGGATGCCGCGGCCCTGGCCGTTGAGGATGACCGGCAGGCGGTATTCCTCGGCGAAGCTCCTGGCGACCTCCTCGGCGCGGTCCATCCACACGTCCGAGCCCAGCACCAGCACCGGGTGCTTGGCCTCGGCGAGCAGCCGGGCGATCTGGGCGATCGCTTCGGGGTCGGGCTCCAGCGGGGACGGGCTCAGCGTCTCGGTGGCCTCTTCGAGCGGGGGCGCGGCCGAGAACAGGTGGTCCATGTGGAAGTCGAGGAAGACGGGGCCGCGGTGCGGGGCGAGGGCGGTGCGGAAGGCCATCTCCACGTCCTGGCCGATGGAGTCGGCGCCCGAGCCGGTGAAGGCGAGTTTGGTGATCGGCGCGAGCAGCGGCGGGTGGTCGATCTCCTGCAACGCGCCGGAACCCCAGCGTGACTGCGGCGCCCGGCCTCCCATGATCACAACGGGGGAGCCGTTGAAATGGGCGGTGGCGATCCCGCTGACGCCGTTGGTGATGCCGGGGCCGGCGGTGAGCACGGCCAGCCCGGGTTTGCGGGTCAGGCGGGCGGTCGCCTCGGCGGCGAAGACCGCGCTCTGCTCGTGCCGGACGTCCAGGATGGGCATGCCCTCGTGGACCGCTCCGTCGTACAGCGGGAAGACGTGCCCTCCGGACAGGGTGAACATGGTCTCGATGCCGTAGGCCTTGGAGACGGCGACCGCGATGTCGCCTGCATGCTTGGGAGACTCCATATCGCGCAACCTACCAGTCAGTTAATTAGCGGGACAGGGAATGCTCTTCCTGCCCGGAATCCCCTTACCCGAACGACCTCCCCCATCGGGGGAGGTCGGGGACCACGGGGACGGCGGGCGTCACGGACGCCGGAGTCGCCCGGGGACGGCTCGCGCGCGCCGGCGTGCCGCAGGGTCGTGCGGGGCAGGGCGAGACGGAAGGCGGCGATCGTCGTGAGCGCCTCGGACCCCTCCGGCATCGGGGATGATTCGAACGCCCGCCGTCTACGAGGAAAGCCTGAGGGTGGTCCGGAACCGGGCGGGATCGAATCCGCCTCCGAGGGCAGGGCCCAGCCCGGCGCGGGCCGTACGGGCGAAGGACTCCCTTCCCAGGAGCCCCGCCCCCTCGGGGAGCGCGCCCACCAGCGGCCTGGCGGCCAGCATCTCCAGATCCGCCACGTTGCACCGCTCGGCCAGACCCGGCTCGGCCGGCCACGACCCGATCACCACTCCGGCGGGCTCCACCCCCCGGTGGGCCATCGCCTCCAGCGTCAGCGCGGTGTGGTTGAGCGTTCCCGACCCGGCCCCGGCCACCAGGAGCACCGGCGCGGAGATCATCCGGGCCAGGTCGGCCACGGTCGCCCCCTCCTCGTCGAAGCGGACGAGCAGCCCGCCCGACCCCTCGACGATCACGAGCTGGTGCGACTCGGCGAGCTCCCTGATCCGGATCGCCGCCTGGACGAGGGAGACCGGCGGCCGGCCCGACAGCCGAGCCGCCGCCGCCGGGGCCAGCGGATCGGGGAACCTGGAGAGCTCGAACGTGGTCATCACCCCGGACAGCCGGATGACATCGTCCAGATCCCCGGATTCGGTGTCGCTCACCCCGGTCTGCGCGGGCTTCACCACCGCGACGGAGGCGCCTCGCTCTCTGGCGAGTGAGGCCACCGCCGCGGTGACGATCGTCTTGCCCACCCCGGTGCCGGTCCCGGTGACCACGAGAATGCTCATTCACCTCACCCTAGGCGGACCCCGGCCTCACCGGCCCGAACTCTCGCGGCCGGACGCGGCCCGTGTCCCGCGGGGGTTCACATGGTGAACCCGCGGAGGTCAGGGACGGCGCAGCCTGGTGACGAACTTGTAGCGGTCGCCTCTGTACAGGGACTGGGCCCACTCCACCGGGTTGCCGTCGGCGTCGAAGGCGTGCCGGGTGAGCAGGAGCATCGGCAGGCCGGCGTCGACGCTCAGCACCTGTGCGTCGTACGGCGTGGCCAGCACGGTCTCTATGATCTCCTCGGCGTCGGTCAGCCGCACGTTGTAGGCGTTGTACAGCGTTTCGTACAGGGAGGAGTGCACCTCCAGCTCGCGTCTGAGCCGGGGGAAGCGCCGGGCCGACAGGTGGGTGGTGTCGATCGACATCGGCTCACCGTTGGCCAGGCGCAGCCGGTGGATGCGCAGCACCCGGCCGCCGGAGTTGATGGCCAGGCGTCGGGCCAGCGGCTCGTCGGCGGTGATGTAGCTGATGTCGAGGATCTTCGTGTCGGGTTCGAGGCCGACGGTCCGCAGGTCGCCGGTGTACGACGTCAGCTGGAGGACCTGGGCGACCTTGGGCTGCGCGACGAAGGTCCCCTTGCCCTGGATGCGCACCAGCCGGCCCTCGACCACGAGTTCGGACAGGGCCTGGCGCACGGTGGTGCGAGAGGTCTCGAAGCGTACGGCGAGGGTCCGCTCGGGAGGCAGGGCGCTGCCCGCGGGCAGGCTCTTGGTCAGGGCGAGCAGGCTTCGCTTGACGTCGTAGTACTTCGGAATCCTGGGCGAGTCATCACTCACGACCCCACCTCGCCCGACAGCCCGAAACCGGCGCGGCAACAGGTGCCTCGCCCGAGGGCTCGCCCGCTTCGCTCACTCACTTGGTCACCTTCGTCTCGGCCACGGCGGCAGGCGCATTCCCGATCGCCGCGAGATCATCTGAACTCAGATTGGCCCGTGCGGTCAACCGCGGGCAAGAGCGGCCGACCGGCACCGAGGGCGGCCGGAGCCATCCGGCACGCACCTCGCGTTCCGCGCAGGTGAGGGCGGCCCGACGCGCGGTCTCGGGCGGGCCGAGCACGATGGGGACGACCGCACCCGCTGGATCGTTGGTCTCCAGGCCGAGTTCGCGGGCCGTCGAGGCCGATTCTCTCGCTCTGGTCCGTATGGATCCGGGCAGTCCGGGTTGGTTGTGAAGGATATCCACAGCGGAGAGGGCCGCCGCAACGCCGCCGGGAGCCGGCCCGGTGTCGAAGACGAACGAGCGACCCGTGCCGATGAGGGCTTGGACCACTTCGGGCGTGGCCAGGACGGCTCCGCCCCGGGATCCCGGGGACTCGGAGAGTGTGAGCGTTCTCACTACGCCCGGCTCGGCCGCGAGGCCCGCGCCCTGCTCGCGAGGGCCGATGACGCCGGTCGGGTGGGCCGCGTCGGCGACCGGAAGCGCGCCCTGCCGTACGGTCGCCGCCTCCAGCGGCCGTTCGTCCCCTGCCGGCCCGGGACGGTCGTCGGACGTCGGGTCGATCAGACCGTCGTCGTCCGGGGTGCGGACGCGCGGTGCCCGCTTCAGACCCGCTGCCTCCCGCGAGGCCGCCGCTTCACGGAAACGTGCCGTCGGGTCAGGGGTCTGTTCCATAGGGGGCATTTTCCCAGTCAGGCTCACCCGATTCGCGTTCGGGCCTGCAAAGAACGCATGATGCACGGGTGCCGACTCTAAGCGACCTGGCGGTTCGTCACACCGCGCTCGACGATGCGGACCTCGAGTGGATGCACTCGCTGGTCTCCGACTGGCAGCTCCTCGCGGACCTGTCGTTCGCCGACCTCATCCTGTGGATACCGCTCAAGGACGGCTCCGGCTGGATCGCGGTCGCGCAGATGCGGCCCACCACGGGGCCCACGGTCTATCACGACGACATCGTCGGGATGATCGTGGCCAAGGGGGAGCGGGTGCTTCTGGAGATCGCCTGGGACGAGCGGCGGATCTGCCGTGAGGGCGATCCCGACTGGTCGAGCGGCGTCCCGGTCCGGGAGGAGACCATCCCGGTACGGCGGGCGGACCACTTTCTCGGGGTCATCCAGCGCTCGACCAACCTGTCCTCGGCGCGCACCCCTTCGAGGCTCGAACTCACCTACCTGCAGAGCGCCTCCGACCTCGCCCAGATGGTCGCCGAGGGCCGGTTCCCATTCTCGGGCGCCGAGCCGATCCTGGTCCGCTCGCCGCGCGTGGGCGACGGGCTGCTCCGGCTGGACCGGGCGGGACGGGTCACCTACGCCTCGCCGAACGCGCTGTCGGCCTACCGGCGGCTGGGTCTCAACGCCGACCTGGTCGGCGCCGAGCTGGGCCGTACGACCGCGACGCTCTGTTACCGCGACGAGCCCATCAACGAGAACCTGATGATCGTGGCGAGCGGGCGGGAACCCCGGGAGACCGAGGTGGAGTCGGGCGGCACGGTCGTGCAGCTGCGGGCGATCCCCTTGGTCGTCGGGGGCGGGCGGATCGGCGCCCTGGTGCTCATCAGGGACGTGACCGAGCTGCGGCGCCGCGAGCGGGAGCTGATGACCAAGGACGCCACCATCCGGGAGATCCACCATCGGGTGAAGAACAACCTGCAGACGGTGGCCGCGCTGCTCCGGCTGCAGGCCAGGCGCCTGCAGGTGCCGGAGGGGCGGGAGGCGCTGGAGGAGGCGGTGCGCAGGGTCGGGTCGATCGCGATCGTGCACGAGACGCTGTCCCACACGCCCGAGGAGCAGGTGGACTTCGACGACATCGCCGATCGCGTGATCGCGATGACGGGCGAGGTGTCGGCGCCGGAGGCGCAGGTCGTGCCGCGTCGCATAGGGGCGTTCGGGGTGCTGCGATCGGAGATCGCGACGCCGCTGGCGATGGTCCTCACCGAGCTGCTGCAGAACGCGGTCCAGCACGGGCTGGCGCACCGGCCGGGCAAACTTCAGGTGATCGTGTCTCGCGGGGCGGAGCGGCTGGACGTGATCGTCTCCGATGACGGCACCGGTCTGCCCGAGGGGTTCGACCTGGAGTCGTCCACCAGTCTCGGCCTGCAGATCGTGCGCACCCTGGTGGTGGGAGAGCTGTCCGGACGGCTGAGCATCGAGCCCCGGCAGGGCGGCGGTACGGAGGTCACCCTGGGCATTCCCCTGCCCGCCGTCTGAGCGGAGCGGGGGTCTCAGGCGCGTGCCTTCCACGGCCCGGACGGGGTGATGCGGCTCGCGGCCCGGGGCTCGGGTGAGAAGGTGGAGCGCTCACGGCCCCACCCGATCCGGGCAGGGCGTGGGCATCACGCCCCTCCCCGCGGTTCTGAGCCGGGCGGGGAAGGGGGAACACCCCGATTTGTCTTTCGCGGATCCACGGGATCCGCCGGACCGCCGGATCAGCCGTTGGACGGCGTTCGGCGACCCATGGGACGGCGACGACGACCCGCTGACGGGGTCGGCGGTCGAGTGTGGTTGGATCAGACGTTGACGCGGGCGCGTGCACGGGCCGTGCGACGCTTGAGGGCGCGGCGCTCGTCCTCGCTCAGGCCGCCCCAGACGCCGGCGTCCTGCCCGGATTCGAGGGCCCACTTCAGGCATGCATCACTGATGCTGCACGAACGGCAGACCTGCTTGGCCTCTTCGATCTGCATCAGGGCGGGGCCGCTGTTGCCGATGGGGAAGAACAGCTCGGGGTCCACGTCACGGCAGGCAGCTCGGTGGCGCCAGTCCATGCGTCCACTCCTTCGGAAGAGGAGCCCTTGCGGTGGCTCCGTCGGCTTACTTTGTGAAGACTTTCACTAGCCAGCGCGAACAGTAGCCCGAACCTTGGTTGGGTTCGGGGGCCTGCCCGCTTGATCGTCGGTGGCCTGGGAGCGAGGTCGTCGCTCAAAGGTCCTACGTTCCGACGTCAATGTTGAGATTGGCAGCCACGCTGTGTGCACGCAAGAGGTTTGGGGGAACGTTTTGCCTGATATGGATGTCGGATGCGTCACACAATGACCCCATGTAACGGGTTAGACCAAGACTTGTAACGCATTCGGGATAGAACGGAACGTAATCCGCTCGACCTCTCCCAGGTAGTCCCCGTCGAGCTGGAACGCCACGGGACGTGCGGCGCTCAGGGTGAACTGCTTCTCGTCGTGGAGCTGCACCAGGTGGCCGCCGTTGGGCAGGGTGTCGCGGACCCCGATGATCTGAGGCATCAGATGGAGCATCGAGGGCAGGCCGAGGCGCTGAAGCCCCAGCAGATCGAGACCGGTCTCGAAGCTCGCCCACGGGGTCGGGGAGACCGGCCGGGAACCTATGTAGCTCCACGGGGAGGTGTTGGAGATGATCGCCAGGAAGATGCCGCCGGTCGGCGGCACGTCCGGGCCCTCGACGGTCATGGCGGGGCGGCGTTTGTCGGTCGAGAGATAGTGGTGCAACGCGGTGTTCACATAGCGCGTCGGGGTGGCCTTGCGGCCTGCGCCCCGGATGCCCTCGACCGCCCGGATCACCTCGGCGTCATAGCCCAGGCCACTGCAAAAAGTAAAATATCTACTCTGATCTTCCCAAATCGCCTGACCGAGGCCGACCGTCCGCCGCCGCCCGTCGCGGATCGCCTCCAGCACCGCGCCGACCGCCTCGACCGGGTTGTTCGGCAGGCCGAGCGCCCTTGCGAAGACGTTCGCACTGCCGCCGGGGATCACCAGCAGCGCCGGCCGGTCCACCGCGCTTCCGTCGTCCCCGCTCTTGCCGTCTTCCGCGTTGAGCAGGCCGTTCACGGTCTCGTTGATCGTGCCGTCGCCGCCGAGCACGGCCACCACGTCGAATCCTGATGCATGTGCCTTACGGGAGAGCTGGGCCGCGTGCCCCCGGTATCGGGTCTCCTCGACGGTGATGTTCAGGGTGGCGCTCAGTGCCCTGATGAGGACGTCTCTGGTCCGACGGTTGGTCGTCGTCGCCTTCGGGTTCACCAGGAGCATCGCGCGCATAATTTTCAGCGTATCCGCCGATTACGGCACGGGGGCGGTAAAGAAGCAGGCGAGATGTCCCGGCGATAGGGTTGGCCTGTGCCGAACCGTCCGATGACTCTCACCGTCGCCGCCGCCATCATGGGGCTGGAAGGCCTCACCGCCCTGCTGCTCGGCGCTTACGTCGGCGTCGAGACGGTGATCGGCGATCCGACCGACCTGATCAGCTCGATCTTCATCGCCGGATTCGGGATCCTCGTGGGCGCGCTTCTGCTCCGGGTGGCCTGGGGGATGATCCAGGTCGACCGGTGGACACGGAGTCCGGGCGTGCTGACGCAGATCTTCGCCCTCCCCGTGGGCGTGACGCTGATCCAGTCCGACCAGATGGCGATCGGCATCCCGCTGATCGCCATCGCGGTGATCGGACTGGTCGCGCTCCTATCCCCGCCGACGACCAGGGTCCTCTACGGGGATCAGAACTAGTCTTCCACGGTCAGGCCTTCGCGAAGCTGTGCCAGGGTCCTGGCGAGCAACCGGGACACGTGCATCTGCGAGATGCCGAGCTCGGTGGCGATCTGCGACTGCGTCATGTTGCCGAAGAAGCGCAACAGCAGGATCCGCTTCTCACGCGGAGGCAACCGCTCAAGCAGAGGCTTGAGCGACTCGCGGTATTCGACGCCCTCCAGGGAGTCGTCCACGATGCCGAGGGAATCGGCCACCGCGGGCGCGTCGTCGTCACCCGAGTCGGGCGCGTCGAGGGAGACCGTGGAGTAGGCGTTCGCCGACTCGAGCCCCTCGAGCACCTCCTCCTCGGTCATCTTCAGGAAGCCGGCGAGCTCGGCGACGGTGGGCGCGCGCCCCTCCCGCTGGGAGAGCTCGCTGATCGCCTTGGTGAGCGAGAGCTTGAGCTCCTGCAGGCGGCGCGGCACGCGCACCGCCCAGCCCTTGTCACGGAAGTGCCGCTTGATCTCGCCCACGATCGTCGGGGTGGCGTAGGTGGAGAACTCCACCCCCCGGCCGAGGTCGAAGCGGTCGATCGACTTGATCAGACCGATGGTCGCGACCTGGGTGAGATCGTCAAGCCACTCGCCCCGGTTGCGAAACCTGCGGGCGAGGTATTCCACCAAGGGAAGGTGGAGCTCGACGAGCTCGTCACGGATACGCTGGCGTCGCGGGTCGTCGGCGGGCAACTCCACCAGTTCCGCGAAGAGCAGGCGCGCGCGCACCCGGTCGGGCACAGCGTGGTCGCTGGCGGCCATGGCACGAGTCCTTTCCGTCACGCCGGCCTCGCCGCGCCTCGGCGCTTGCGGAGCACGATCGCCATGCGGTCGGGGGAGTCGGTTACGGCATCCACATCATCAGCCAGGGCGGTGAGCACCATCCAGGCGAAGTCATCGCGGTTCGGTGCGGAACTACCGACCGTGCTGACCTCGACCCGGACCTGCATCAGCTGCCCGGTGAGCTCGAACTCGGCAGTCAGATCGGTGCCGGGCACGGCTTGGGCCAGCAACATCGCGCACGCCTCGTCGACCGCGATCCGCAGATCCTCGATCTCGTCCAGCGTAAAGTCCAGCCGTGCGGCCAGTCCGGCGGTAGCCGTACGTAGCACGGACAGATAGGCACTCGCCGCAGGCAGCCGGACGCTCACCACGTCACGGACATTGCTCATACCGACGGCAGGCACCTCGGTGTGTTCGGTCACGTTCCTCCTCGCAGAGTCGCTCTCTGCAACCTACAGCCCCTAGACGCTCCTTGGCCCGATTGGACTCGCGATCGGGGTGAATTGACACCACTAGAACATCTGAAGATGTCCAAAAAGTGCGCTTGAACAGGTCAAGCCCCGCATGATCGCACCTCATGCGGGGCTTGCTGTGATGATCACGACGCTCACCGCCGCGGCGGACGGCGGCGCCGCTCCGCTCAGGCGGCCTTCTTGGTCTCCCAGAAGATGTCGGAGATCTCGTTGATCTTGCCCAGGAGCTCGTCGGCTTTGGCGACGTCGACGGTGCCCTTACCGCCGGCGGCGCCCGCGAGCTTGGTGGCGTCCCAGAAGAGCTGGTGCAGCTGAGGGTAGGCCTCCAGGTGCGGGGGCTTGAAGTAGTCGGTCCACAGCACCCACAGGTGGTGCTTGACGAGCTCGGACCGCTCCTCCTTGATGGTGATCGCGCGGGCGCGGAAGACCGGGTCCTCGTTCGCGGCGTACTTCTCCATGATGGCCTTCACGGATTCGGCCTCGATACGAGCCTGAGCCGGGTCGTACACACCACACGGCAGGTCACAGTGCGCGGAGGCGATGTGCTTGGGTCGCAGAAGTCGTGCGAGCATCGGAAAATCCTTCCTTGATGCTGAGTTCGGCATGGTCCGGTTAACGACCTTACTCGTCTTCAAAAACCCGTGTGGGAGGGGGCTGGGCTCCATGAGAGTGCGTGTCGAGGGAGAGTCGATGCTGCCCGCGCTGCGACCGGGCGACTGGCTGTGGGTACGGCGCGGCGCCACGGTGAGAGCCGGGGACCTGGTCGTGGCGCGGCTCCCGTCCGAGGAGGCGAGACTGATCGTCAAAAGGGCCGCCTGGGAGGCGGACGGGGGATGGTGGCTGGAGAGCGACAACCAGCGCGCCTCCGGCCGCCGCGACAGCTGGGACTTCGGCGCGCTCCCGCCGTCGTCGATCGTCGGCCGGGTGATGCTGCGCTACTGGCCGCCCCCTTTCCGGCGGGCACGGTAGCGGCGGCGGCGCCTCCGGCACCGATCCTCCGGCCGTTCCTTCCCGCCGTTCTCCTCCGGCCGTTCCTTTCCGCGGGGCCTTTCCTCAGGGCCTTGCACAGGTCTTTTCCGCGGGTCTTTTCCGCGGGCACGGTGGCGGCCGCGACATCTCCGGCGGCACGGTGCCACCGGCCGCGTTACTGGCTTCCCACCTTCTGGCGGGCACGGTAGGCGGCCACGTTCGCCCGGCTGGCGCACCGCTCCGAGCAGTAGCGCCGGGACCGGTTGGAGGAGGTGTCGAGATAGGCCTTGCGGCAGGGCGGCGCCTGGCAGATGCCGAGGCGGTCCACGCCCAGGTCGGTGACGATGGTGGCCAGGCCCATGACGGCGCCCACGGCGTACTGGTCGGCCATCCGGCCGCCCTCGGTGAGGTGCATGTGCCAGCGCTCGCCGTCGTGACCGGAGATCTGCGGCTGGACCGGATGATGGATCAACAGCGAGTTGAGGCGGTCGACCACGGCCTGCTCGTCACCGGCGTCGGCGGTCTCGAACACGATGATGAGCTCCTCGCGGAGGTCGCGCAGGGCGTCGAGGTCTCCGCGGGTGAGACGGCAGCCCGGCCGGTAGCGGCCACCCTCTTCCAGGAGGGTGCGCAGCCCTTCCAGGCCGTTCAGCCTCTCGGGGCTGTTGATCAGTAGTACGGCCAGCTCGGCGTAGGTGGTCAGGTCCATCGGGTGACCCGTCGATGTAAGCGATGGATAGGGATTTCGAGTATTACACGAGCGGCGCTATTAACACCACGTCAACAGGGTAAGCGTCTTCTGGCATCTGGCGGAGTCTCAACATGTGGCACAATCGAGCGACGGGTGACCCCCGACCCCTCCAGGCGACCGTGCTCAGTGAGCAGGCCCCGAGCGGCTACCGAAGCCCGGGACAGGCTTCCTGCGGCCGCCTCCGAAGGAACTTGTCCGTCTGATCGAACCAACAGGGGTCACTGTGGCTGTCACGCCATCCTCCGCTTCCCTCAAGACACTCGAGGCCCTCGACGAGGACCCGGCCTTCGCCCTGCATCGCGGTGGCAAGCTGGAGGTCCGCTCGACCGTTCCGGTCCGCGACGCCGACGACCTCGCCCTCGCCTACACCCCGGGTGTGGCCAGGGTCTGCAGCGCGATCGCCGAGAACCCGGAGCTCGCCAAGGACTACACCTGGGTGTCCAACGTGGTCGCCGTCGTCTCCGACGGCACCGCGGTCCTCGGCCTCGGAGACATCGGGCCCTCCGCCGCCATGCCGGTCATGGAGGGCAAGGCCCTGCTGTTCAAGCAGTTCGCGAACGTCGACGCGGTGCCGATCTGTCTCGACTGCACCGACGTGGACGCGCTGGTCGAGACGGTCGTGCGGCTCGCGCCCTCCTTCGGGGGCATCAACCTGGAAGACATCAGCGCGCCCCGTTGCTTCGAGGTCGAAGACCGGCTGCGCGAGCTGCTGGACATCCCCGTCTTCCACGACGATCAGCACGGCACCGCGATCGTGGTGCTGGCGGCGCTGAAGAACGCCGCCCGGCTGACCGGCCGCTCGCTGGGCGAGCTGCGGGTCGTGGTCGCCGGCGCCGGGGCCTCCGGGGTCGCCGTCAGCCGGATCCTCCTCAACGCGGGCATCGGCGACATCGGGGTGTCCGACTCCAAGGGCCTGATCTACCAGGGCCGCGAGGGGCTCAACGCGGTGAAGGAAGCACTGGCGCGCGACACCAACAGGGCCGGCCTGCGCGGTTCCACGGAGCACGCGCTGGCCGGGGCCGATGTGTTCGTCGGCCTGTCGGGCTCGACGGTCTCCGAGGAGTCCATCGCGTCGATGGCGCCCGGCTCGATCGTCTTCGCGCTGTCCAACCCGACGCCGGAGGTGCATCCGGAGGTCGCCAGGAAGCACGCGTGGGTGGTCGCGACCGGCCGCTCCGACTTCCCCAACCAGATCAACAACGTGCTGGCCTTCCCCGGCGTCTTCAGGGGGGCGCTCGATGTCCGGGCCACCACCATCACCGAGAACATGAAGGTCGCCGCGGCCGAGGCGCTGGCCGCCGTGGTCGGGGACGACCTGTCGGCCGACTACGTGATCCCGAGCCCGTTCGACGAGCGCGTCGCCCCCGCCGTCACCGCCGCGGTCGCCGCGCAGGCCCGCGCCGACGGGGTCGCCCGCGTCTAACCCGGGCCAGCGGACAAGGCGATCTCGAAAGTCGTCACGGCTGGTCATCACCTCTGCGATGACCAGCCGTCTCGTCTGTTCCTGGACGGCTCGCCGCTTGTGCCGCGCCTTGTTCGCCCTGGATTGTGAACGCTTTCGTGCGATCCGCCCGATCACCGGCCAAGCATGTGAAAGCCCCCGAAGAGCTGTTGCCCGGGTCCTTGGAGGAGACGACCGCCGGCTGGTACCCCGAGCGGGGACACCCCACCTGCCAGCCTGGAGAAGCCCTGACGGGATGGATCGCGGCTTTCCGGATCACCGGCTCACGTTCTCGCGTCATTCGAGCTGGTGGTTGAGGCAGATCCATGACGCATGATCTCGCGTGTTGATACGGCGGGCACTCGTTGGGAATGTCCGCTGTCCTTTCGCTGATTCCAAGGAATCCTGCCCGATGTAGTACATAAGTAGTACAGTGGGCGCATGGAGGCTACAGCACGTGAGTTCAACCAGCAGTCTGCCCGGATCCTTGCCGCAGCCGAGCACGGGGAAACCGTCGCGGTCACCAAGAACGGCCGCCACATCGCCACACTGGTGCCTGCCCACCAGGCCGATCCGCCGCCCCCGTTTCCTGTCGACCCCATGGGTGACGACGACCTTCCCCTGTTCGACGGACCTGCCGATCTCTCGGCACGGGCTGACGCGCTTCTCGCTGAGGGATTCGGTCTGTGACTGTTCCTGTCGCCATCGCCGACACCTCCGCACTGCTGGCGATATTCAATCGCCGCGACGTGGAGCATGAGGCCTGTGTCAAGGCTCGCGCCCAGGTAGGCCATCTGGTCATCTCCCCGCTTGTCCTCGCCGAGCTCGACTACCTGATCACAAGCAGGGTCGGCCAGCACGCCGCCTTCGCGGTTCTCGACCACATCATGGGCAGAATCGATGTGAAGAGGTACGAGGTGCCCGAGGTCTCTCCGTACCTGCGCACCGCCCGCGCGCTCATGGCTCGCTACGGGACGATGAACATCGGCCTGACCGATGCCATGAACGCGGCCCTGGCGGCCGAGTTCCGAACCGACGCCCTCTTCACGTTGGATCGTGAACACTTTCGTGCGATTCGCCCGATCACCGGACACGAATGTTTTCGCCTTCTCCCCGATGACATCTGAGCAGTCCTTCAGAGTCGCGAGGCTCAGGTTTCCTGGTCGGTCAAGGCGAGGTCGCGTTCGGCGAGCGCGGCGCGCAGGAGGCGGATGGCTTTGGGCCCCATGCCGTGCAGCCGCAGGAGTTCTTGCTCGGTGGCGGAGGCCACCTGGGCGAGTGTCGTGTAGCCGGCCGCTGCCAGGGCTCGGCGCGCCGGCACCCCAAGGTTGCTCGGGATGTCGTCCTTGCCCTGGCTCTGATCCGTCACGATGTCTCCTTGATCAGGTCGGCGATCTCGTGGTCTCTTCCGTCGGACTCTGTCGCATGACGATCACGGCCGGGGTGAGCTGAGAGCCTACGACGGCATCCGCCGCCACGAGCACGCGACAGCCTCACACCATCGTCGGCCTCATCTGGCATCGTCGGCACTGGGACGGCTGATCCGTCTGACAAACGGTCTGCCTCCGTCCCGCCTCCGTCCCGCCTCCCAATGGCCGGCGCTGACAGATGAGGGGGACTCGGTGAAGCCGCTCGTGCTCCTGGACGTGGACGGGGTGCTCAACCCGCAGAGGCGCTCCTTCTTGCGGTTTCGACGCTACGAGGTCGTCATTGACGGCGAGGCGCACGGGATCCTGCTTGATCCTCGGCACGGAGCCAAGCTGGTGGCGCTGGCTCGTGACACCGGCGCCGAGCTGGCCTGGGCCACCAGTTGGGAGCAGCACGCCAACACCGAGATCAGCCCGCGCATCGGCCTGCCCCACCTGCCGGTGATCACCGTGGCGGGCGATCTGACCTCATGGACCGGCGAGCATTTCAAGACCCGGCCCGTCGCCGACTACGTACGGCACCGCCCGTTCGTCTGGTTCGACGACGACCTCACCCCCGCCGACCAGAACTACCTGCGCGCCCACCCCGGCGTCGGCGCCTTCCTCCTGATCGACGTCGACCCCCGAACCGGCCTCGCCGACCACCACCTCGACCAGGCTCGCGACTGGCTCATCACGACCGTTTCGAATCAGGGCGATGCCCAGGCGTGACCCGCACGAAGGGATAACTCTTCGGCATCCTCGGGATCTTCAGCACCGGAATCACCTTTTCAACTACCGGCTCATCGCGGACATCGATCGTCCCGGCATCCGAAGACGCGAGTGCCCGCTTCGTATCGCACTGGCCGCCGCGTTGCTGTGGGCATGTCTGCCGAGGGAAGGGCTGTCGTCGTATCAAGGATCGTGGCCGTCTCCGGATGAGCGGGCCGAGCCGCGCGAACTCATACGGCCGTTGCCGGAGGCGGTCCCGGCGAATTACCGAGCTCTTTTCTCTTCCCATGCCGACGGATCGAGGAAGGATAGATTTGGTGGAGCTCCATTATGCCAGTGACTATGACCTGGGGATTTCCAGTATGGCCTGAACGGCGACAGGGAAGGTTCGCTCTTCACGATGGGATTCATCCCGGGGATGAATCCCTGAGCTCTGATCTCCGTCAAACTTGTTCAGCCCCAATCGCTGACTGACCGGAACTTCGTCCCTACCCTTGTCGTTGATCGATCCGATGACCTCTTCCCGCATAGCGAGGGCCTTTGTCACTGATCAGGTTACGGCTGGTCTGCTTGGTCACGTCTGTATTCATGGTCGCCGGATGTTCCGGCACGATACCCGTTTCCACTCACAGTGAAGCTCCCACCGTTCCTCAGCCGACTCAGGATTTCGTGGAGGATGGGGAGGACGTGGAGGACGAAGAACGGGGGTTCGTTGAGATCTGCGTCACGAAAAAGGCGCGGGTACGGGTCAACTATCGGGGTTGTGATGACGCGCAGTCCGGCGTTGTCTGGTACTTCCTCCCGTTGAGCGCTCGGGCACCCGCCACCGGATCGAAGGCGAAGCGTGGCTCACTCAAACAGCCGCCCGGTAGTTCGTACCGGGTCCCGGCGAAGGGCGGCATCGGCTCAGAGGTGAGGATTACCGATGTTGAGGACCGTGTTAAGGTCTGCGTTTTCAAAAGTACGCGAATCCGGTTCTCTGATATCAGATGCGATGACGGCGAGAAGGGTTACGACTGGTACTACATCCGAATCGACGGCTATGTTCCGGGAGTAGGCAAGAAGGCCGAGGACGGCTCCTTCCAGACGCCGTACGCGGATCCGTACAGCGCTCGTAGGAACGGTGGGGATGCGACCAAGGCCGCGATCGGTTACGAAGACCCGAACATGCCTGAGGTCGAGGAGGAGGAAGAAGAGGAATACTGCACCACAACCATTGACGGTGAGTGTGTTTCCACTAACCGTTGCACAAGAACCGTGAACAGCGTTTGTGTCGAGAACGAGAACGGCTCCTTGGGGTCAAGCTCCAGCAGGTGCAGTAACGTTTTTGCGAATAAACGTTGGACGCGTCGCTGCTAAGCGATCGGTTGGCCGCCGGCGCAGACCGGGGCTGTGATCACGGTTGTGGACGCCTGACGCCACTCGGGAGATGTCCTCACACCTCGGCTCTCCGCTGTTCCGGAGACGGCCTGAAGGCAGTCGGCAGGATCCCGTCATCGGACGGAATCCTGCCGACTGCGTACTTGGCGTGGCTGTTCCACACCTCCGGCACGGTGACGGTCCCCGCGATCGCATCGCGTGATGCCGGCACGCTCAGTGCGTGACTGTGCGGTGCGGGCGGCTAGGTCGTGGCGAGATCCTCGTGAGGGTTCGCCGTCCAGCGCCGGATTCCCTGGGCCGCGCCGGCGGTGACGAGCGCGAGGGCCACCAGCAGCGCGCTGACCCACAGTGGCGAACGGTAACCGAGTCCCGCGCTGATGGGGATCCCACCGAGCCAGGGGCCGATCGCGGCGCCCACGTTGAACGCGGCCGTGGCGAACCCGCCGGCCAGGGTCGGCGCCTTGGTCGCCGCGTAGAGTGCCTGCGAGATCAACGTCGATCCGACGGCGAACGCCAGGGTCCCCTGGACAAGGACGAGCACGATCGTCGCCACCGGGTTCCCGGCGGTCACCGCGAACACCACCCAGCCGATGAGCAGGGCCACCCCGCCGGTCACCAGGAGGGGGACAGGTCGCACATCGGCGATGCGACCGCCGAGGGCGACACCGAGGAACGAACCCAGGCCGAAGAGCGCCAGCATGGCGGGCACCCATGCGGATTCGATTCCGGCGACGACGGTGACCAGCGGCGCGAGGTAGGTGAACGTGCAGAACGTCGCGCCGTTCACGAGGGCTCCCAGGAGCAGGGTCACCAGAAGCCGCCGATCGCGCAGCGAGCTCAGTTCCCCGCGCGCGCTCGTGTGGGTGGAGCCGGAGCCACCGGCCGGGACCGCCCGCAGGATCGCGATGACGGCCGGCACCGACACGATGGCCACCGCCCAGAACGCTGAGCGCCATCCCCACAGCTGACCGAGCAGCGCACCGGCGGGAACGCCCACGACACAGGCGATGGTGATGCCACCGAGCAGGATGGAGGCGGCGCGGCCCTTGGCGTTCGGCGCGACCATACCGGTCGCGGTCGTCAGAGCCACCGCCAAGAACCCGGCGTTGGCCAGCGCCCCGACGACCCGCGTGGCCAGCAACACCCCGAAGCTGGTGGTGATCGCGCCGAGGACATGGACGAGCAGGAAAACGATCAGGAAGGTCAGGAGCGAGCGACGGCGTGACCAGCGCAGGCTCAGAATCGTCATCAGCGGCGCGCCGATGACCATCCCCACCGCGAACGCCGAGGTCAGAAATCCCGCGGTGGGGATGGACACGTACATGTCTCGCGCGATGCCCGACACGAGGCCGGACAACATGAACTCGGACGTTCCCTGGGCGAAGACCGCCAGTCCGAGCAGGTAGACAACGAAGGGCATGACAAAACTCCGCAACCACATCGTGGATCGGTAAGGAGGCGGTAGGCCGCGGCGGCACCCGCATCGACGCCGGAAGAACGACCGTCCGATCGGGGGCGCGGCTACCGCGCGGAAGAACCTGCCGGCGTCACGGAGGTGACGCACGGTTCAGGTCGAAGAGAGCCCGCTCTACAGTGATCCGGCGGCAGTGGTCGCAGACGGCAACGACCGCGGCCTCATTGGCCACGGAGCTTCAACGCGACGACGTGGGCAGCCACCGGACGACCGGTGGCTGGAGTCTTGACGCCTCGGGGCTGGACATGGGCGCAAACTAGCAACCCCGAGCACACCATGTCCAACCATTTAGCCGCGAGCTTCGCGAACGGTGGGACTCCCGCCCCTCGGCTCATCGGCGTGAAGCGGCTTGGATTTCTGAAAATCCCGAAAATGGTTACGGATCGTGCTATAAAAAAAGCGCTCCGTCACCTATGTGTGCAAGATAGGCACCCAGGGCGGATATGTGCGTTGAAAGCGTGGACGCGCTCTCGGCGCGCCCACGGTTCTCACGGGGAGGAGAGCTGATGGAACGCGAGCCCAACCGATCACTCCAGAGGCTCATCGTCGAAGCGGGTTTCACCCACAAGGGGCTGGCTCGCCGGCTCAACGATCTCGGGGCGGCTCGCGGCCTGTCCGGTCTGAAATATGACCACAGTTCTGTTCTGCGCTGGATCGCCGGTCAACGGCCGAGAGACCCCGTTCCGGGACTCCTCGCCGAGATCTTCGCACTCCGGCTGGGCAGGACCGTCAGTACGGAGGATCTCGGCCTGCCGGCCGTCTCGACGCCTCTTGACCTGGGACAGGAGTTCACCCACACGTGGCAGGAGGGGATCGCGACCGTGACAGCACTGTGGCGCGGGGATGTTGAGAGACGCAGGTTCCTGATCGACTCCACCTTCGCGATCGGAGCCGGATCCACCGGAGCCCTACGCTGGCTGACCCTTCCCATGGAAGGCCGTACGGCGGGGACGGGCACCCGGCAGGTGGGCATGGACGACATCGCCGCGATCCGGGAGGTCACTCGATCTTTCGGCGAGCTGGACAACCGGTTCGGTGGAGGCCGGGTTCGTTCGGCGGTGGTGAGATATCTGGACACGGCGGTCGCGCCGTTGCTCAACGACGGTTCGTACGGCGAGAGCACCGGCAAGGCGCTGGCCTCGGCCGCGGCCGAGCTGACCCGGCTGGCCGGGTGGATGGCCTACGACCTTGAGCAGCACGGCCTGGCCCAGCGCTACCTGATCCAGGCGCTGCGCCTGGCCAGGGGAGCGGGGGATCACGGGCTCGGGGGGGAGATCCTCGCCGGGATGAGCCATCAGGCCATATACATAGGGCAACCCGCACACGCCCTCGACCTGGCCAGGGCCGCCCAGCTCTCCGCCCGCCGGGCCGCGGTCTTCGCCCTGCTGGCCGAGGCGCATGTGCTGGAGGCCCACGCGCACGCGGTGCTGGCGGATCGCGAGGCGTGCGCGAGGTCTCTGCACGAGGCCGAGCTGGCCTTCGACCGGCGTAAGGCCGGGGGCGAACCCGACTGGATCGCCTACTTCGACGAGGCCTACCTGTCGGCCAAGTTCGCCCACTGCTTCCGCGACCTGGGTGACGGGCCTGGGGCCGTGCGGCACGCGAGGCGGTCGCTGGAGATGGACGGGCGTTACGTCCGGGGCCGGATGTTCAACCTGTCGTTGCTGTCGGCAGGACTGGTCAAGTCCGGGGAGTTGGAGGAAGCCTGTACGGTCGCCGCCGACGCGCTGGATCTGGCCGGTGGCCTGCAGTCGGCCCGTACCCGGTCCTACGTCACGGACCTGCGCAGACGGCTTGATCCCTTCGCCGGGGAGCCGTTGGTGAAAGCGCTGAACGAGCGGGCGAGGGAGCTCAGCTCCGCCTGACGTCGCGATGGCAGCCGAACGGATGAGGGGCCCGGCGTCAGCCGGGCCCCACTTTCGTGCCGCGTCGGGATTTTCTGTTCCCCGTAAAAGGCCGAGGGCCCCGGCGTGTGCCGGGGCCCTCGGATGATGCTGGGGTGAGTGCGAGGTTTGGACCCTCGCTCTCGGGTGATCGTCGAGTAGCTACTACTACTTGGTGACGATCGAGCCGGACCACACAGCGGCGGCCTGGTTGTAGACAGCCGCGGTCTCGCCGTCGAAGTACGCCGAGGTGTTGGTGTCGATACGGCCGTCCTTGTTGGCGTCGCCGAACAGGCTGGTGGCGCCGTTGACGTAGCCGAGACGCTTGGCGCTGCTGTACTTGACGAGCCACGGGGCGCCATCGGAGCCGGTGGTCATCGAGCACTTCAGGCCAACGTGCTCTTCGACCTTGTCGGCCGCGGAGACGTACTTGGTGGCAGCGGTCTTGCCGTAGCACCACTTGGGCGTAACGCCGGTGAAGGCCTTGTTGCCGTCGGGGTGCGCGCCGGCCGGGTAGCCGAAGACGTAGACCGTCTGGCCGGGCTTCTGGTTCCAGGTGAAGCCCTGGCCGCCGACGTTGTCACCAAGGCGACCAGCGTCCTTGATGAAGTCGGAGGCGAGGTAGTAGGTCTCGACCCAGTAGGTGGTCTGGACCGTCGACTTGATCCACTTCTTCACGAAGAACTGCTGCTTGAACCAAGCAACGTCGTTCTTCTTGTCGTCCTGGGTCGTGGTCAGCTTCAGGCCGAGGGGGAACTTGCCGTCCGCCTTCTGAGCAGTAAGGGCGTCGTACTCGTCCTTGCTGATCGCGACCGGCTGGCTCTTGCTCTCGTACTTGCTGTTGTTGTCGACGCTCCAGTCCTTGCCACCCACCGCGTCGCCATCAGGCGCAGCGTTGTAGGTCGCCTCGGAAACCTCGACGGAGCTCAGCTTGACGCCGTCGTGGCCGTTCGGGAGCAGGTACTTGTCGAGCTCGCCCTTGTCCCGAGCGTCCTTCGGCATGGCAACGGTCTCGACCTTGGGGTCGACATCCTTGCTCTTGTACGGGCCAGCCTCGCCGTACTGGGCAACGCCCTTGGCGTACTGCTCTGCGGTGATCGGGGTCTTCTTGACGAACTTGCCAGTCTTGGCAGCGTCGAACTCCGACTTCTTGACTTCCTTGGTGGTGCCGCCACCGACCTGGATGCCGTTGTAAACGGTCACGAACGCGTAGTCGCGGTCGCGGTCGTTGTAGACGGAGAAGTCGTAGTGGGTGTAGGCGGTCTTGCCGACGTAGATGCCCCACGGGGTCTTGCCCTGGTAGTAGCCGGGGACGAAGACCCAGTTGTCCATGACCGAGGAGTTGGTCTTGTCGTCGTAGGCGCAGTGACCGGCCGTGGCGACCAGGTTGCGGTACTTGGACTGGATCGAGGTGGCGGAGCACCACTTCAGCTGGTTCTTGGCGTCAACGAAGAACACCTTGCCGATGGACTTCGGCAGGTTGACGTTCTTGACGACCGAGGTGGTGGCCTTCTCCTCACCGATCGGAGCCACGACGCCGGGCTTGCCGTCGGGGGTGTAACCGCCCGAGATCTTCAGCGTCGAGGCCGGGGTGGTCTCCGTGGTGTAGGCGGTGGCCTGGGCGAGACGGTTGGTCTTGCCGTTCTTCTTGACCCACCAGTTGGCGACCTTGAGCGCCGAGGGGGCGTCCTTGGCCATCGTGTCAGCGGCCCAGTCCGGGGCGGCGCTGGCGCTGGCGGTAGCGGCGCTGACCAGACCTGCGGCCAGCATGCCGGTGGCGAGGATCGCGCCGCCGGCGGGGAGGAGGATGCGCTTCAAGGGAAACTCCTTGGTCTGATGTGGAACGCTTCTTGCGTCCCATGCGTCAGTAAAGGGAATGCCAGAAACATACAGTGTCGATCTTGGGAACCGGAAGCCGATTCGGCAGGGAAAGATCCCGCCTATGGCTCCGAGATGCTTTCGTGATGTTTGAGCGACCCTGAAAACGTTGTTGCGTTTGTGGTTTGCGCGCCATGTTTGCCCAGATGGGCACAGTCTTGTTACGAGAGTTACCGATGTGGCGTGAACACTCCGGTACGCTAAGTGATGATTTCAGTGTGACGCAGATCACATGGAACCGATGGCACCGATTCGACGGTGGCTACGTCTAACGACCCCATCGGGCTCCCGGAGCGAAGCCGCAGACCCCCCGAAACGGCCGCGGGACCCGGCGCACGCGCCGGGTCCCGCGGGGGTGAGACGGGGAGGGGCGGGGATCCCCCGCCCGGGGCTGAGAGCCTCTCGGGGCTACTTCGTTTTCTGGCTCGCCGCCCACCGATAGATGACGAGGGTCGAGGCCTTGAAGTACGGCGAGGAGATCTGGTCGTAGATCCGATCGGTGTCGGTGTCCCAGGTGAAGCTGTTGACCCCGTTGAGATAGCCGACGGCGTACTTGGTGTTGTAGGCGATCAGCCACGGTCCGCCGCTCGCCCCGGCGGTGAACCTGCACTTCAGGGCGATGCCCTCCTCGACCAGCCGGGTGGGGGCCTGCTGCCTGGTCGTGAGCCCGTCGCACGACTTCAGTTGCTGGCCGTCGAACGGCCGGCTGCCGTCGATGTTGGGAGCGGCGGGGTAGCCGAAGGCCCGGGTGTACAGGCGGACGCCGCGGTTGACGGCCAGACCCTGTCCGCCGACGTTGTCCTCCAGGCTCCCGACGTTCTGCATCTCGTAGGTGCCGGCCGTCTTGCCCGGCTTCCACACGAACCCGTCGTGCACGGTGACGAACGCGTAGTCGTAGTCGTAGTCGCCCTTGCCGACGAAGCTCTCGTGCAGGTTCAGAGAGTGGCCGACGTAGATCCCGTAGGGGGTCGCACCCTTGTTGTAGCCCGGAATGAAGATCCAGTATTCGGCGTGCTTGCCCTGCTTGGCGTCGTAGGCGCAGTGCCCGGCCGTGGCGACCAGGTTGCGGTTGGCCGCCGCCACCGACGAGGCGGAACACCAGTAGTCCTTGCCTCCGATCTGGAAGAACACCTTGCCGACGGTCACCGGTGCGATGCCGCTGGCCGGGGGCCTCTTCTTCGGGAGGGTGGGCTTGATGAGCTGCGAGGAGGTGCTGGAGTCCGTCGCGGTCGTCGTCAGGGTGGTGTCCGCGGTGGAGGCCGCCGTGGCGGTGGCGGTGGCCGTGGCGGTGGCGCTCGTGCCGGTGGGCGTGGGGGAGGCCGAAGGAGTGCTGCTGCTGGACTTCATCTCGGGGCTGGCCGGGACGTTGTTCATGACCTGCTTGAGCTTGGCCGGGTTCCAGTACTCCGCGACCCGCTTCATGTCGGCGCTGCTCTTCGTCAGAGTGATCGATGTGACGCCGTTGGGCACCTCGTTGTAGGGGTTGGCCGCAGCGCTCCCGGCGAACGCGGACGTCATGGTCACACATGCGGCGACCAGGGCACCGAGTGTGGCCGTGAGCCGCCGTGCACGGGGAGACAAGAGGACCGTTCCTTTCCAAGGAGTTCAGAGTGCAGCAAGGTACTAATGGGTGATTTTTTCAGATCAACTTACTTTTGGGCAGTTCGATTTGCCGATCCGCTCTCAGTCCGTTACCTGGCCAGTCTGTCTCCGGGGGCATAAGAGGCCCGTGAAGACCTCGAAAGGGCCCGGTGGATACCGGGCCCTTCCACGCTCAGGAGACGCTGAGGTTAGGCCGGAAGCTTCCCGGTCCAGAGGTTGGCGGCGTACTTGTAGATGCCGTAGGTGTCACCGTTGAAGTACGGGGTGGTCACGCGGTCGTAGCGGCCGTTCTTGTCGCTGTCGACCGTGAGGCTCACGACACCGTTGAGGTAACCGGTCCGCTTGCTGCTCTTGTACTGGAGCAGGAAGGGGCCACCGCTGGCGCCGGGGGTGAAGGCGCACTTGATCGCCTGCTGCTCCTCGGCCTTGTACGCCGAGACGACGGGGGCGGCGCCGGTCGTGCCGTAGCACCACTTCTGCGTCTGCCCGGAGTACGGCTTGTCGCCGTCCAGGTGAGGAGCGGTCGGGTAGCCGAAGGTGAAGACCTTCTTGCCGAGGCTCTGGTTCCACATGAAGCCCTGGCCGCCGACGTTGTCGCCCAGACGGCCGGCGTCGGCGAGCGTCACCACGAAGAACCGCGTGTAGTAGTAGAGCTCCTTCACGCTGGTCTTCACCCACTTCTTGACGAAGTACTGGGTCTTGTACCAGGCGATCTCGTTGCCGTTGGCGTCCTTGGGGGCCTCAAGTTTGGCGAGGACCTTGCCGTCGGCCTTGTCCTTGACCAGCTGGTCGTACTGCTCCTTGCTGATGGCCACCCGGCCGTTGGCGTCGCTGAAGCGCTCGAACCTGGCGTGGTTTTCCAGGCTGTTGGCGGCGGCGGCCTTGTAGGTGCTTTCGGTGACCTCGACAGAGGTCAGCTTGACGCCGTTCCGGCCGTCCTTGATGTAGTCCTCAAGGTACTTCTCGGCGTCGGCGGGCTTGCCGATCGTCTGCACGTCGGGGTCGGCGGACTTCTTCCAGTACGGGCCCTTCTCGCCGTACTTCTCGATCCCCTTCTCGAACTCGGCCTGGGAGATCGCCTTGTCCTCGGTGTACTTGAAGGACTTGGTGGCCGCGTACTGGGACGCGGTCACCTCCTTGACACCGGTCTGCTTGATGCCGTTGTAGACGTTGACGAAGGCGTAGTCGTAGTCGTAGTCCTCGTAGACCGTGAAGTCGTCGTGGGTGTTGACCTTGGCGCCGACGTAGATGCCCCAGGGAGCCTTGCCCTGGTAGTAGCCGGGGATGAACACGAAGTTGCTGAAGGGCTTGTTCGTGTCGGTGTCGTACACGCAGTGGCCGGCGGTGGCGACCAGGTTGCGGTACTTCGACTGCACGGAGCTGCCGGAGCACCAGCGGGTCTTGCCCTTGTCGTCGATGAAGAAGACCTTGCCGACGGTGATCGGCAGGTTCAGGTTCTTCGACATGCCCGCGGACTTGCCGCCCTCACCGGTGGGGGCGACGACGCCCGGCTTGCCGTCGGCGGCCGCCTTGGCGGCGCCGGTCTTGGTGAGCTTGGAGGAGACGGTGGAGTCGGCGAGGTAGGTCGTCGCGGACTTCAACCGGGAGGAGGTCCAGTAGCCCGCGATGGCCTTCGCGTTACCGGAGGTGGTGAGCGCCGTGGTCTTGGCGTCGGGGTCCGACTTCGCCTGTGCCGCGGTGGAGAGGGATGCGCCGATCACGGAGGTGACCATGAGGGCCCCTCCGAGAGGGAGGATCAGGCGCTTTGCTCGGGGGTTCAATTTAGCTCCTTCTGCGTCGTGGGTCACTCGAGAGTCATGGATCACTCGGGACGCAATCCACACATGAGCAAAGAGTCAAGTGGTGACCGTACTAGGCAAAGATGGGTTAAAAAGTTACAAATCGGGCAAGCATTCGGACCGATATGATTTTGTTATCAAATCGGGGGAACCGAAGATCCCTGACTCGCGTCTGCTTGACCATGTGTGGGGTCGCATGCCGTACGTGGGTGTGACCTGCGGAAACGCCGGAGTCGGTTGTTGCCCGGCCGGGGCGGTCACGGGAAGCTGAGCGGACATCCGACGTCACGCGTTATCGGGGGATCTCATGCGATGTCTTCTCTGTCTGGCCACTGCTGGACTTTTCCTTCTCTCCGGTACGGCCGGCGCGGTCGCGGAGTCCCCTCCCTACGATCCCCGCCCGTCCTCGGATCCGACGATCCCGCCCGACTCGGATGGCTCCGTCGGGAACGGGCCGGTTTCGAGTGCGGTCGAGCCTCCACGCAACGTGAAGACGCTCGTGCTGAGCATCGCGAAGGGAGACGAATCAGCACCCGTGGCGCGTTATGCCCTGCTCCAGTGCGATCCGCCGCGCGGCACGCACTCCGATCCCGAGTGGGCGTGTGAGGTGCTGGAGGAGGTGGGAGGTCATCCCGCCGATCTCAAACCGCGACGGGAGGTGGCCTGTACGTTGCAGTACGACCCGGTCACCGTGAGCGCGACCGGGATCTGGAACGGCCGCTTCATCCGATTCGAGCGAACCTACGGCAACACCTGCATGCTGTTGGCCGAGACGGGCCCGGTCTTCGCCTTCTGGAATTCCGCGGGCTGGGGCCCCAAGGGTTCACGGCGTTCTCAGCCCCAGGGGGACACGGGAGCGGTCGCGACCGCCGAACCGCTGAGGGCGAAGAACTGAAGGACTGAAGGGCCCGATCCGAGGATCGGGCCCTCGCCGTCGCGGCCGGCCGAATGGCCTTACAACCGGCCGATCGAGCAGGTTACTTGGTCCAGCGGTTGGCGGCGGTCGTGTAGACCTTGTGGGTGTCCCCGTTGAAGTACGGCGAGGAGATCTTGTCGTACCGGTCGTTCTTGTCGGTGTCCCAGGCGATGCTGTTGACGCCGACCAGGTAGCCGGTCCGGGTGGAGTTCTTGTACTTGAGCAGCCAGGGGCCGCCGCTCGCGCCCGCGGTGAACGCGCACTTGAAGCCGACGTGCTCCTGGACGTTGTACTTCGGTGCGGCCGGCATGGCGCCGGTCGTGCCGTAGCACCACTTCATGGTGCGGCCGGTGTAGGGCTTGTCCCCGTCGGGGTGCAGGCCGGCCGGGTAGCCGAAGGAGAAGACCGTGCTCTTGACCTTCTGGTTCCAGGCGAAGCCCTGGCCGCCGACGTTGTCGCCGAGCCGGCCGACGTTCTTGATGAGCGGCTTCCACTTGCCGTCGGCGCCCTTCTCCCAGTTCACCTTGAACCCGGAGCTGACGTTGACGAAGGCGTAGTCGAAGTCGTAGTCCTCCTTCACGACGAAGTCGTCGTGGGCGTTGAACCACTTGGCCGCGTAGATGCCGTAGGGGTTCTTGCCGTCCCACGCCTGGTCGCCGTCCCAGTAGGACGGGATGAAGATCCAGTTGTCGTAGAACTGGTTGGTCTTCACGTCGTACACGCAGTGCGCCGAGGTGGCGACCAGGTTGCGGTACTTGCCCTGGACGGAACTGCCGGAACAGTACTTCCAGCTCTTCGGGTCCGCGAGGTTGGCCTTGGGCAGGGTGAAGAAGACCCGGCCGACGGTGTTGGGCAGGTTGACCTGCTTGCTCTTGATCGTCTTCGTGCCCTCACCGCCGATCGGTGGAACCGATCCGCCGGGACCGTCGGGGCCCGCGGCGGTGGAGGGCGCGCCACCCTTGACGCTCAGGTCGAGGTCGTCGGTCGCGTCGGTGGCCTTGCGCATCCGCTCCGGTGACCAGAAGGAGGTGGCCTCCGTGGGCGTCTCCGAGGCTTGGGAGCTGATGACGTCGCTGGGGGCCGTGCCGGCGTCGGCACTGGTGGTGGCGCCGATCACTCCGGCGATCATGAGGATGCCGGTGAGGGGGATCGTGAGGCGCCGTGCTCGGGAATTCAATGGAGCTCCTTTCGTTCTCGGCATGAAGACGGGACACCTTCGTGCCAGGAAAACGATCGGAACGTTACTGAATGGATCAAGCACGCGGAGAGGGAATGACGCGAAAAAGTCTGAGATGGTTCCGTTCGATGCGCTCTCGTTATTAAAATAGCAATTAGTTATAATTTAACTGATTGGCATTCTCGCAGGTCAGAGTGTGTTTTTGATGTCCTTCACGACACCGCTGACACCATCGGTACCATCGATTATCGACGGTTTCTCAAGCAACTCGGGAAACTTCGGACTATTAACTCGAATCACGTTCTGGTTGGATGTCCCCATGAATGGAGATGTCAGCATCCCCCTCCCCGGCGGTACGGCTCCGAGGTCGCCCGGCAGGGCCGCCACGGGAGAACCGGGGCGCCGGCCGTACCTCCCCCGGAAAGCGGCCTGAGACATGGCCGACGGCGGACACGATATCGTCGAGCCCCCGAAGGGCGCCGGGCGCTGGATCGGGTTCGCGGTGCTGGCCGCGCTCGTGGCCGTGCCGGTGATCGTGCTGATCGGCCGGCAGCCCGAGGAGCCCCCGGAGATCGTGTTGCCCGTGGTCCCTCAGCCTCAGGTCACCGTGAAGAGCGTTCCCAACGCCCTCTACCCCGAGCCGCGCCACAAGGGCGGCAGGGAGATCCTGGACGTGGTCTTCCCCGACGGCTCCAAGGCCGAGGTCGGCTACCCCGCCGGGCTGGACCTGGCCAAACTGGGAGTACGGCCTGCTCAGGGGGGTTGGCTGGACGGGCACAAGGATCGGTACCGGCAGTTGACCGCGCCCGCGGGAGGGCCGGCCGGAGTCTCCATGGGAAGGCCGATGATCCGGCAGCTGACCGAGCAGGTCACGCTCTGGCACCCCATGAGCTCCGCCGAGGGGGAGACGCTGCTGTTCTCCTACGACCCCTGGTACATGGCGCTGCGCGATGAGAAGGACGGCATGCCCTTCGAGCAGCGGCTGCTGTGGGCCGAGAACCTGAGCGGCACGGTGACCAAGAGCGGCTATCTCGTGCTCGACGCCAAGCCCCCGGTACGGCTGGCGCGGGCGGGAGAGGGGCTCGGAGGCGAGCGGGTGGGACCGCAGCTCTGGTTCGGCGGGGCGAGGGAGGCTTTGCTGGTGCTCGCGCCGGTGCCGGGCTGCGACGTCGAGTCGATCGAGCTCTCGGTCATCCAGCAGCGACGCCGTTTTTCCGCCGAGGCCTGCATGGACGGGGTGTACGTGGCGATTTCAGGAGAGCGCGGGTTCGTCCAGCGGGCGATCGACGGCATCGTGATCAAACAGGTGGCGTAGGGTGCGGCCATGTTCGCTGTAACCGCCACCCAGATCGATCCCGACAATCCTCTCGCCGGACTCACGCTCGGTGAACGCCCCGAGCCCAAGGTTCCCGAAGGCTGGACCACCGTCACGGTGAAGGCAGCCTCGCTCAACCATCACGACCTGTTCACGCTCAAGGGCGTGGGCATCCGCCAGGACCAACTGCCGATGGTGCTCGGCGGTGACGCCGCCGGACTCGACGAGGAGGGCAACGAGGTCATCGTGCACTCGGTGATCGGCAGCGGCGCCGACGAGACGCTCGACCCGAAGCGATCCCTGCTGTCGGAGAAGTACGACGGCACCTTCGCGGAGCGGGTGGCCGTCCCCCGGCGCAATCTGGTGCCCAAACCCGCCGCGCTGAGCTTCGAGGAGGCGGCCTGCCTGCCGATCGCGTGGCTGACCGCCTACCGGATGTTGTTCGAGAAGGCCGAGCTGGAGCCGGGCTCCACCGTGCTGGTGCAGGGGGCCGGCGGCGGCGTGGCCACGGCGCTGATCACGCTCGGCCGGGCGGGAGGCTACCGGGTCTGGGTGACCAGCCGATCGGAGGAGAAGCGGGCGCGGGCACTGGAACTCGGCGCCGACCAGGTCTTCGAGAGCGGCGCCCGGCTGCCCGAGAGGGTGGACGCGGTGATGGAGACCGTCGGCCAGGCCACCTGGGCACACTCGCTGAAGGCGCTGCGTCCCGGCGGCCGGATCGTGGTCTGCGGCGCGACCAGCGGCGCGGTTCCCCCGGCCGACCTCAACCGGGTCTTCTTCCTGCAACTGTCGGTGATCGGCTCGACCATGGGCACCCGTGACCAGTTGGGCAGGCTCGCCCGCTTCCTGGAGCAGACCGGAGCCCGTCCGCTGATCGACCGGACGCTCCCGCTGGCCGAGGCCCGCGAGGGGTTCGCCGCCATGCACGAGGGAAACCTCTTCGGAAAGATCGTTTTCACCCTTCCCTAGCGGACCGTCCTACTCGCGGGCGCGCTTCGGGCCACAGGGTCCTCGGCGGCCTCGCTCCACGGCGATCTCCGCGGGAGCGCGGTTCGCGTCTCCCGAGAGGCCGACCGGAGATTCGCTCCAGGGAATCCCTCGCGAGGGCGTTCCGGGTCTCCCGGGGGTTCGCTTCACGGCGATCTCCGTGTGAGTGCGGTCCGCGCTTCTCGGGGGTCGGCCGGAGATTCGCTCCAGCGTGATCTCGGCGGAAGTACGGCTCGCGCCTCCGCGCGGGGCGCGAGCCGTACTCGTCTCAGAGCCGGCTGATCCGCACGGCGTCGGCGATGACGTGGCCGGTGCCGGAGGTCCACCGGCTCACACCGACGACGTTGTAGTCACCGGCGTTGAGCGAGAAGGTGCCGATGCTGCGCCAGCCACCGCCGCCGGAGCGCTGGTCGACGTACACCGTCTGGTTGCCGCTGGACGTGGTGACGATGTAGGGCGCGGAGCTGTTGTAACCGGGGTCGGACGGATACCAGACCTCGACGCGGTACGTGCCCGTGGTGGGGATGGCCGCCCGGTACCAGGCGGAGTCGCTGGCGGACACCGGGCCGGCGAATCGGTAGTCGGCGCCGTTCCGCTGGCTGGAGTAGGCGGAGGTGCCCCAGTTCGCGCTGGCGGTGAACTTCCCGGCGGTGGCGTTGTCGACGGTGACCGACCACGACGGAGGGGTGGTGCCGCCACCGGTCACGTACTGCATGTACCTGGTCCAGTCCCAGTTCGAGCCCGGGTCTGTGTGCGTCGCACCGGGCACCTGGTTGTGCCCGATGATGTGGTTGCGGTCCTTGGGGATGCCGTACCGGTCGCAGATGTAGCGGGTCAGCGCGGCGGAGGAGCGGTACATCGCGTCGGTGAACCACGAGGCGTCGTTGACGAAGCCCTCGTGCTCGATCCCGATGGACCTGGTGTTGTAGTTCGACGCGTGCCACGCGACGTCCTTGTTGCGGACCATCTGCGTGACGGCGCCGTCGGAGGACCGGACGACGTAGTGGGACGACACCCTGGAACTGGGGTTCTGGAACCAGGAGATGGTGCCCGCGTACGACCCCTGGGTCATGTGGATGACGACCCGGTCGATCGCGTTGCTCGTCGGGCGGTTGGAGACGACGTAGTTGCTGGTGCTCGCGGCCACCCAGCTCCCGTTCGGGTAGTCGGGGCTGACGGCGGCCGTCGCGTTGAGGTCGGCGGTCCGGGCATAGGCGCCCAGGTCGGCATGGACCTCCTGCGGGGCGACCGTCACTCCGGCCGCCTTGAGGCCACTGCCGAGAAACCGGTAGACGGTGTCGGCGTAGAGCCGGGCGACCTCGGGGGTCGAGGCGTTGCCGTACTCGGCCACGGCCCCGTACCACCGGCCCGCGTCCTTTCTGGCCGTCGCGTCGAGCCCGAGCTTGTCGGCGTGGGAGCGCAGGACGGCGGCGCCGCCGAGGATGTTGGCCTCGGTGTCGGTACGCAGCTTCGCGGCCGGCACTCCCGTGAGCTCGGCCGCCTTTTCGAGGGAGTGCGTGGTGGGGTTGCTGACCAGGTGCATCACGCCGTAGCCGCCGCTCGCGCTCGGCGCGCCGTCGTGGCCGTCGAGGTGGGTCTCGGAGTAGGCGAGCGCGACGAGCAGGTCACGAGGCACGTCGTGGGTGGCAGCGGCGCGGTCGAACGCGGTGGCCAGGGGCGTTTCGGGCGCGGCGACCGCCGGGCGGCCGGTGAAGACCAGGAGAGAGGTGAGCAGGAGGGTTGCGGTGGCGGCTAATCGGGTGCGGGCAAATGTCACGATCGCTCCTCGAACGGGGGGTGCCGACCGATGCAGAGTAAGTGCTTTTCGTGACAAATGTCGATAATTGACATTACTGGCGAGTTAGAAGAAGATTTCCGCCGCCGGTCGCGGTCGCCGCCACCACCGCTGCCGCTGCCGCTGCCGCTGCCGCCGTCGCCGGTCGCGGTCGTCGCCGCTCGCGGTCGCGGCGAGGACGGCGGACGCCGGTCAAAGCCCTGAGATCAAAGCTCACTGGTCAAAGCCCTGAGGCCAAAGCCCTGAGATCAAAGCCCCGAAGGCCAACGTCCGGGAGGTCACCGCGTGGGCGAGGAGTCAGGGCAGTTCCGCGAACCGTTCGACCTGGTCGATCTTCCCCGCGATGATGATGATGTCGCCGTAGGCCAGGACCGTGCCGGCGCCGGCGTAGGTGAACTCCTCGTCCGCGCTCTTGACGCAGACCACCGTCACCCCGTACTTGCGGCGCAGGTTGGACTCTCCCAGCGGGACGCCGACATACTCGCGGGGCGGGCGGGTCTTGACCAGCGCGTAGTTCTCGTCGACTTCCATGTAGTCGAACATGCGCCCGTTGAGCAGGTGTGCCACCCGCTCTCCCATGTCGTGCTCGGGCAGGATCACGTGGTGGGCGCCGACGCGCTGCAGGATACGGCCGTGATTGTGGTTGACGGCCTTGGCCCAGATGTCGTCGATCTCCAGCTCCACCAGCAGGGAGGTGGTCAGGATGCTGCCTTCGAGATCGGTGCCGATGGCCACCACGGCCCGGTAGAAGTCCGGCACCCCGAGCTGGCGCAGCGCCTCGAGATCGGTGGAGTCGGCGGCGACGACGTGGGTGAGCCGGCCCGCCAGGCTCTGCACGAGCTTGGGCCGGCTGTCGATGGCCAGTACCTCGGTTCCCCTGCGGGTGAGCTCCAGGGCCAGGGAACTGCCGAAGCGGCCGAGCCCGATCACCACCACGGGGTCGTTCCTAGTGTCGGCCAACGATGGTCCTCTCCTCGGGAAGCCCATGATGGCAGGCGTTTTCGCGCGGTGCGAACGCGGGAAACGGGTGGCGGGGGCGGGCGCGGGCCGTACGGGAGGGTTATCGGAGCGCGTCGCGGATACGGCGGGCGGCGTCGTAGAGCGCGTCCTGCGCGGCGGCCAGCGTCTCCTCGCTCACCCGCGCGTTCGCCGCGTCCTGGCGGACCTCTTCGACGAAGTCGGCCAGCATCTGCCCGAGCCGGGCGTCACTGTCGCGTGAGCCCTCCCCGGTGAAGGTGTCGGCCCAGATGCGCTTCCAGTCGTGCTTCCACTCGTTGGTGTGACGCTGCCACTCGCGCTTGTGTCGTTGCCATTCGGTCTTCTGGCGCTGCCACTCGGCCTTCTGCTCGCGCCAGGACTCGCGCTGGTTCTGCCTGGTCTGTTGCTGATCCTGGTGCGGATGGTGCTGCTCGTCCTGTTTCGCGCCCTGGCGCACGTCGCGCGCCATCTGGGTGAGCTCCTCGCGCAGCGACTTGACCGTGTCGCGCACGTCCTCCTTGACCTCGCGGGCGATGTCGCGGACGGAGTCGGAGATCTCCTGTTCGAGATCGGCGAGTTCGTCGAGTCGCGCGTTCAGCTCGGCGCGGCCCTGGTCGGTGATGGTGAAGACCTTCTTGCCGTCCACGAGCTCGTGGGTGACCAGGCCCTCCTCCTCCAGGCGGGCCAGGCGCGGGTAAATCGTGCCGGGCGAGGGGGAGTAGACGCCGAGGAACCGGTCCTGGAGCAACCGGATCACCTCGTAGCCGTGGCGGGGGCTCTCCTCCAGCAGCTTCAGAAGGTAAAGCCGCAACCGCCCGTGGCCGAAGACCGGGCTCATACCTGTTCTCCCTTCAGGAGTGTGACGTCGGCGGAGACGGTGCTCACGGTCAGGGAGGCCATGCCGCCGCCGATCCGGCCGGTCAGCGTCTTGCCGCCCTGGGCGAGCTTGGGAAAGGCGGTGCTGATCCTGCCGGAGGTGGAGCGGATCGTGACGTCGGTCTCGACCGTGTGCGGAAGCCGGAGCACGATGTCGCCCGTGACGCTGTTCATCGTCACGTGACCGGTCGGCGGCAGCTCCAGGTCGGCGGTGATCCGGCCGGAGACGGTGGTGGCACGCAGGCGGCGGGGTGTGCCCTGCGCCACGGTCAGCTCACCGGAAATGCTCTTGAAGGACAGGTCGCCCACCAGGCCGCGGCTCTCCGTGGTGCCGGAGACGGTGTCGGCGTGGATCTCGCCGCTCACCCCGTCGAGCACGATCTCGCCGGAGACGCTCCTGACCGAGGTGAGGCCCTCGAAGCCGGTGACGACGGCGGAGGCGGAGACGACTCCCACGTTGACCGGGCACTCCTTCGGCACGGTCAGCGTCAGCGTCGCCGTCCGTTGCCCGGGACGCAGCCAGCCCAGCAGACCGTCCCAGGTCAGGTCCTTGTAGGTGACGGTGAGTGTCCCGTCGTCCTCGTGGGTGACGATCAGCGGGGGGCTGCCGACGTCGGTGACCTCAAGGGTGGGAGGGCCGTCGCTGGCGAGCACCGCCAGCCTGCCTGCCACGATGCGTACGTTGAGCTTGCTCACGGACTCGAAGGTGAGCTGCTCCGGCTTCTCGATGGTCCATTGCCGCATGGTCACGACCTCCTTGTGTTGAACACGATATGTCGCGTCATGCGAGGGGTCAAGATATATCGCGTTTTGCTCTCTGGTCGCAGATCTTGTCGACCGGCTGGGGCCCGCCGCTTCGGGCGACCGGACCTTCGTGCGGGTCACCGAGGCGAACCGCCGGCTCGGGGCACGGACGGGAACCGCCGGCGCGAAGCACCGGCCGGGTCACCCGCGTGGGTCCCCTCGTCCGGGCTACTCGTCTTCGTCGTCTTCGTCGAGCCGGGCCAGCCAGGTGGCCAGCCGCTCCACCGGGGTCTCGAACTCGGGGTTCAGGTCGACGAACTCGCGCAGCCGCTCGGCCAGCCAGACGATGTTGACCGTTTCCTCTCCGCGGCGCTCGACGAGCTCCTCGATACCCCGATCGGTGAAGTACATCGTTCTCCTCGTGGTGACGTTCGCCGTCACCTGTCATAGGTCATAACGGGAAATCCCCCGCAGGGGTTCCTGCGGGGGACTCCGGGTGACGCCTGTTCCGCGCGGACGCGATCCCTAGTTGAAGATCTCGCCCAGCATCTGCTGCAGCTCCGCCTCGTGCGCGGAGTGCGATCCCGAGGCGGGGGAGGAGTTCGCCTTGCGGGAGACCCGCCTGATCGAACGCCCTCCGAGCGTGTCGGGGTTCTCGGCCAGCTTCAGCGTCAGGAACGGCCACGGACCCATGTTGATGGGTTCGTCCTGCGCCCACACCAGCTCGACGTCGTCGGCGTAGCGGTCCAGCTCGGCGAGGAGCGGGTTCGTCGGGAACGGGTAGAGCCGCTCCAGGCGGACGACCGCCACGTCGTTGCGGCCCTGCTTGTCACGGGCGCCGGCCAGGTCGTAGTAGACCTTGCCGGAGCAGAGCACGACCTTGCGGACGCCGGCCGGATCCACCGTGGTGTCGCCCAGCACCGGCCGGAACGACCCCGAGGTGAAGTCGCTGACCTTCGAGACCGCGGACTTGTGCCGCAGCAGCGACTTGGGCGTGAACACCACCAGCGGACGGCGCCGGTTCGACATCGTCTGCCAGCGCAGCAGGTGGAAGTAGTTCGCCGGGAGCGTCGGCTGGGCCACGGTCATGTTGTCCTGGGCGCACATCTGCAGGAAGCGTTCGATGCGTGCCGAGGAGTGGTCCGGGCCCTGGCCCTCGTAGCCGTGCGGCAGGAGAAGCGTGACCGAGGAGCGCTGGCCCCACTTCTGCTCGCCCGAGGTGATGTACTCGTCGATGATCGACTGGGCGCCGTTGACGAAGTCGCCGAACTGCGCCTCCCAGGCGACCAGCGCGTCGGGACGCTCCACGCTGTAGCCGTACTCGAAGCCGAGCGCGGCGTACTCGCTCAGCAGGGAGTCGTAGATGTAGAACTTCGTGGTGCCCTGGTTGAAGGCCTTGAGCGGGGTGTGCTCCTCGCCCGTCACCCGGTCGACCAGCACCGCGTGGCGCTGGGTGAACGTGCCTCGCCGGGTGTCCTGGCCGACCACGCGGACGGGGTGGCCGTCGATCAGCAGCGAACCGAAGGCCAGGGTCTCGCCCATGCCCCAGTCGATGTGATCCTCGGAGACCATCTGGCCACGACGTTGCAGTACCGGCAGCAGACGCGGGTGGACCGTGAAGCCCTCCGGCATGTTGAGCTGGGTCTCCACGATCTGCTTGACGGTCTCCTCGGAGATGCCCGTCGGGTGGTCCTCGTGCGACCAGGGGACGTTCTCCCGGTCGACCGGGCGGGCGAACTCGCCGGTGGGCTCCTTGACCGCCGCGCGGGTCTCGGCGAAGGCGTTCTCCAGCTTGGCCTGGTAGTCGCGGAGCGCGCTCTCGGCCTCCTCCACCGTGATGTCGCCCCGGCCGATCAGCGCCTCGGTGTAGAGCTTGCGGGTGGAGCGCTTGGCGTCGATCAGGTCGTACATCAGCGGCTGGGTGAAGCCCGGGTTGTCGGCCTCGTTGTGGCCCCGGCGCCGGTAGCAGATCAGGTCGATCACGACGTCCTTGCGGAACGCCTGACGGTATTCGAACGCGAGGCGCCCGACCCGGACCACGGCCTCGGGGTCGTCCCCGTTGACGTGGAAGATCGGGGCCTGGATCATCCGGGCCACGTCGGTGGCGTACACGCTGGAGCGGGAGCTCGCCGGGCTCGTCGTGAAGCCGACCTGGTTGTTGACCACGATGTGGACGGTGCCGCCGGTGCGGTAGCCGCGCAGCTGCGACAGGTTCAGGGTCTCGGCCACGACGCCCTGGCCCGCGAAGGCCGCGTCGCCGTGCACGAGCACGGGCAGGACGGTGAAGCCCTCCTCGCCGCGCTCCAGCAGGTCCTGCTTGGCGCGGACCACGCCCTCCAGGACCGGGTCGACCGTCTCCAGGTGCGAGGGGTTGGCCACGACCGAGGTCTTGAGCTTGGAGCCGTCGGGAGAGATGAAGTCGCCGGACGAGCCCAGGTGGTACTTCACGTCGCCCGAGCCGTGGGCGCTGCGCGGGTCGATGTTGCCCTCGAACTCGCCGAAGATCTGGCCGTAGGACTTGCCCACGATGTTGGCCAGCACGTTGAGGCGGCCACGGTGGGCCATGCCGACCACGGCCTCGTCGAGGTCGTCCTCCGCGGCGGCGCTGAGCACCGAGTCGAGCAGCGGGATCAGGGACTCGCCGCCCTCCAGCGAGAAGCGCTTCTGGCCGACGAACTTGGTCTGCAGGAACGTCTCGAACGCCTCGGCGGTGTTGAGCCGCTCCAGAACCCGGAGCTGCTCCTCACGGTCGGGCTTGGCGTGCGGGCGCTCCACCCGCGCCTGGATCCAGGCGCGCTCCTCGGGGTTCTGCATGTGCATGTACTCGACGCCGATGGTGCGGCAGTAGGAGTCGCGCAGCACGCCGAGGATCTCGCGCAGCTTCATCAGGGGCCGGCCGCCGAAACCGCCGGTGGCGAACTCGCGCTCAAGATCCCACAGCGTCAGCCCGTGCGACTTGATGTCGAGGTCGGGGTGCTTGCGCTGCTTGTACTCGAGCGGGTCGGTGTCGGCCATCAGGTGGCCGCGGACCCGGAAGGCGTGGATCAGCTCGATGACCCTGGCCGACTTGGCCACGTCGTCGTCGTGCGTGGCGGAGATGTCCTGGACCCAGCGGACCGGCTCGTAGGGGATCCGGAGAGACTCGAAGATCTCGTCGTAGAAGCCGTCCTCGCCCAGCAGGAGCCGGTGGATCAGCCGCAGGAAGTCGCCCGACTGGGCGCCCTGGATGATCCGGTGGTCGTACGTGCTGGTGAGCGTCATGACCTTGCTCACCGCGAGGCGGGAGAGCGTCTCGGGGGAGGCCCCCTGGTATTCGGCCGGATACTCCATCGCCCCGACGCCGATGATCGTGCCCTGTCCCGGCATCAGGCGCGGCACCGAGTGGACGGTGCCGATGGTGCCCGGGTTGGTCAGGGAGATCGTGGTGCCGGAGAAGTCGTCGACACCGAGCTTGCCCGCCCGGGCCTTGCGCACGACGTCTTCGTAGGCCACCCAGAACTGGCGGAAGTCGAGGTTTTCGGTGGCCTTGATCGACGGGACGAGGAGCTGGCGGGTGCCGTCGCTCTTGGCGACGTCGATGGCCAGGCCCAGGTTGATGTGCTCCGGCTTCAGCAGGACCGGCTTGCCGTCGACCTCGGTGTAGGCGTGGTTCATCTCCGGAAGGAGCTTGAGCGCCTTGACCACCGCGTAGCCGATCAGGTGCGTGAACGACACCTTGCCGCCGCGACCGCGCGACAGGTGGTTGTTGATCACGATGCGGTTGTCGACGAGCAGCTTCGCCGGGACCGCGCGCACGCTGGTCGCCGTCGGAACCACGAGGCTGGCCTCCATGTTGGCCGCCGTACGGGCGGCCGCGCCACGGAGTCGGACTTCCTCGGCACCGGCGGGCAACTTCGTCTCCTGCGTGAGTGGGGCCGCCGGGGCGGCCTTGGCCCTCGGCGCTGGGGTTGGCTGTGCGGCAGGCGGGGTCACCGGAGTCGCAGCGGGTGTTGGTGGAGCGGCTGTGGCCGCTCCCTGGGGCGCGGCTTTGCCGGACCCGGAATCAGGGGTGTAGTCAGCAAAGAAGTTCCACCAGGCACGGTCCACAGACTCGGGATCCTGGAGGTACTTCTGATACAGCTCGTCGACAAGCCATTCGTTTTGACCGAAGGCTGCCAGCGGGTTTGTCCGCGACGACTCAGACGACACGGCGGAAATCGCCTCTTCCGCAGATCGGCGTTAATGAAAAAGAGAACCTGTCCAAGGCTACTCGCCTCGGATGGAACCTGCGCCAGTCTCAGCTCAGCTTCCTTGTCGATCCTCTCAGCACAGTCTAAAACGGTCACTCGCTGGAGATCTATTACGCCGCTCCGATTCCGGTCACCCCTGTCCGACCAGCCTGGACTCGACACGGACGCCCGGGGTGATCGTCTCCAGCATCTTGACCAGTTCTTTTCCCGCCTCCTCCAGCTCCTCCAGGGACATGGGCGCGAGCCGCTCCAGCAGGAACAGGGCGTCCGTGGTCTCCTCGGTGATCCGGGTCCTGACGCACTGCCGCCAGTTCCACCGGCGGCAGGTGACCCCCTTGTCGTCCCGCCAGACCACCTCGCCGATCTCCGGGTGGTCGATCGCCGGCTCGCCCTTCTCGACGACCTCGAACGGCTCCTCCCCGGTCGCGCGGATCAGCCTGGCGGTCCCCTCGTAGTGGTTCAGATCCTCTCCGCCGATGGGCAGGCCGTGCCTGACGCTGATCGCGTTGTAGGCGTCCACCACCTGGTTGATCTCGGGCAGAGGCATGCGCCTGACCAGGGCGTCCACCGACGGCCTGGTCCGCTGCGGCTTCGCCCCGAAGGCCCGGTAGGCGTCTCGCCACGCCTCGACCTTCGGGTCGTCGGCCGCCACGGCCTTCTCCGCCGCCTCCGCCAGCCAACCCCGCGACCTGTCGTCGGTCGTCCCGTTGCGCAGGCCGTACACCCCCATCGCCAGCACCGCGAAGTCCGGCCTGAGCGCGCCGACCGAGGGGTCCACCCATATGTTTTCGATCACTGCCCCAGTTTAGGCCGGATGAGTTCCTCACCTGCGACGGAGCCGGATCCCGCCGTACCCGACCGGCTGTGGAGCGCGTCAGGCGGCCGTGTGAGGTGTGAACGTGACGTTCAGTTCGGCGTCCAGTGCCTTGGCCAGGCGTCGCAGCAGCGGCAGGGTGGGAGTGACCCCGCCGGTTTCCAGGCGCGACACCTGAGGCTGCGTCATGCCGGCCCGTTCCGCCAGCTCCGCCTGCGAGAGGCCGAGTTCCGTACGGCGGTCGTAGACCCGCTGTCCCAGAAGCAGCGCCTCGCGGGCTTCCTGGTAAGCGTCGGCACGACGCTCGGCACCGGCTCGCTCCCATTCGGTATGTGCCACGGTCGTCACTCATTCCTTCCAAACGCGATCGTAGATCTCCGAGGCGGTTGTATGACGGATCTCACACTCGAGCTGTGCCCTACGGGCTCGCTCGACCTGGCTGGTCTCCTTGCGGCGTGTCTTGTAGAAGACGGTGAGAAGAACCACCCGCCTGCCGGGAGAGAGCCAGTAGGTGATCCTTGCCTGGCGCCGTGTGAGCGCGAGGCGTAACTCTCGCAGCCTGCCTCCGAGGTGCTTGGAGTATGGCTCGTCAAAGGTCTCCGCCTGTTCGGCGAGGAGGTCGGCCAGGGCTTCAACCTTCACGTAGTCGCGCTCGGACAGTGACTCGAGCCAAGACTGGATCTCGGGCTCGATCTCAATGACGTATAACCTCACGGTCCGTGAAGCTATATGCATTCGATTATATAATCCGTGGTACGCCGAAACCAGCATGACTGGAGTGCGCGACAAGAGAATTTTCGGTGGTTATCTGGCGGATCTCATGATCGCTCCGCCTTCGTGGCGGGCGGTGCCGAGGGCCGGCGGAGCGGTGGGGACCGGGGGCCGCCGCGCGTGGAGGGAATCGAGGGAGGTTCGCCATGTCTGCGCCGTTCGCCGCTCTCGTCGGCGTAGCGTGATCGGCATGACGCTCATCGTTGATCCTGATGCGGACGCGGGCCCGGAGGACATCCACCCGGTCGCCGCGGTCATCCTCGCCTGCACCGAGTACGCCGCCCACGCGAACATCCTGGCCGACCGGCTGGAGGGAGCCGAGCTGACCCGGGACGAGTGCGAGCAGGTGCTGGCCTCCGTCGGCTACGCCACCACCGCCTCCACCCGGCTCGTCAGGGCCGTCACGCCCCGCCCGGAGGCCGGGGACGAGGACTGATCGCCGTACGGGGCCCGTTCGGCGACGGAGAGCGGGATCGGGGCGGCCGCGGGGAGGGCGGCCGCCCCGGTTCGAACGGTTACCGGCAGCGGGTTCCGTTGAGGAGGAAACGCTCCGGTGTGGGGTTGGGGCCGGGAGCCTCGGCGCCGATGAAGCCGAAGGTGATCGAGCCACCGGGCTTGATGGTCTTGTTCCAGCCCAGGTTCGCGGCGGTCACGGTCGCGCCGCTCTGGGTCAGGTCGGTGCTCCAGTGATCGCGGACCTTCTGGCCGCCGAGGAAGGACCACTTCAGGGTCCAGCCGTTGATCGCCTTCGTGCCGGTGTTGGTGACGGTGACCTGGGTGTTGAACCCGTTCGGCCACTGGCCGTGGGTGGTGTAGGTCACCGTGCAGACGCCCGCGGGGGCGGGTGTGGCGAGGAAGGACGAGATCCAGGCCAGCGGGGAGTTCCAGTTGATGGTCAGCTCGTTGGTGGACCACGACTCGATGTCGTCGATGTAGCAGAACTGGGGCGCGCAGCCGCGGAGCTTGGCCTGGGCCACCGGGTCCTGGATGCTTGAGTTCGGTCCGCCGGACAGGGTGCCGCGCGGCGGGTTGGGCAGGGCGGGGTCGAGCTGGTGGGCGTACCAGCGGCTGTGCTGGTTCTTGGAGGCCACCTCACCGTAGCCGGTCACGTAGGACTGGTTGAGGGCGTTGCGGCCGAAGATGTAGTCCATCCCCTCCAGCACCCCGTCGCGATACTCGGCCTCGCCGCTGATGTCGTGCGCGACGGCCATCACGACCATGTTGTTCAGCACCAGGTTGTTGGAGCCCCAGTCGAAGTCCGGCGGGTTGTACGGCAGGCCGTACGGGTGTGCCCTGGCGACGGCGAGATACCTGTCGGCGCCCTCCAGCACCGACCGCCGCACCCGATCCCGGTCGGGGAGCGCGTTGGGCACGCTCGCCAGCTGCAGGCGGCCGAGCTGGGCGGTGTTGCCCCAGTCGAATCCGCGCTCGCGCCAGATGTCGCCGGTGTGGTGGGGGGAGGCGAGCACGTAGTCCCTGAACTCCTTCTCTCCGGTGGCGATGTAGAGCTCGGCGGCGGCCCAGTAGAACTCGTCGGTCACGTTGTCGTCGTTGTACGCTCCGCCGCCCACCCCGTCGGCGGGGTCGGCGTACCGGGACGGGTTGGCCTTCGCCGCCGCCCAGGCCTCCCTGGCCGCCTTCAGGTTCCGCGCGGCGAACGCGGCGTCGTACGGCGTGAACAGCCGGGACGCCTGGGCCGCGGTGGCGGCCAGGTTGAGGGTGGCGGCGGTGGAGACCGGGTGCAGCTCACGCCTCTGCGGGTCGAGGTGGGGCAGGAGCGGCAGGCCGGTCCACGCGGCGTCGTGGATCTTGTGGTGGGCCATCCCCGCGTACGGCTTTCCGTCGGGGACCTGCATGCTGAGCAGGAACTCCTGCTCCCAGCGGGCCTCGTCCAGGATGTCGGGCACCCCGTTGCCGCTCTCCGGGATGTTCAGATCCCCGTCCTTGTGGGTCCCGTCGGTCTTCGAGCGCTCGAAGGCGGCCATCAGCTGGTGGACGGAGATGCCGCCGTTGACGACGTACTTGCCGTGGTCGCCCGCGTCGTACCAGCCGCCCTTCACGTTGAGCGTGTAGTCGCAGACGCCGGGCTGGCACGGCACCTCGACGTCTCCCTGGTTGGGGGCGGTCCCGACATGCCCGGCGGGCCTGCCGTACCCCGGGCGCAGGGCGTCGAGGATCGGGGTCCCGCTGCGCTGGGTGTAGTAGAACTTCAGCGCGTCGGTTCTGAGCTCCTCGTAGAGGTTCGCGCCGATGTCGAACGGGCGGCTGGTCTCGCCGTCGGCCTCCAGCGTGTAGCCGGTGCCGGGGGTCGTGACCCTGCCGAAGTCGATCGAGTGCACGTTCTGGCGCGAGCTGGGGTCGACCCCTCGCGGAGTGGTGTCGCCCTGGGCGACGGTCGCCCCCGCGCGCTTCAGCGTCCAGCCCACCGGCTCGGTCTCCTCGGTGACCACGGTGGCGTTCTTCGGCCCCGTGGGCAGGTAGCCGACCATGTTCACCCGGACGCGCGGCCCGGTGTCGGGCCGGTAGACCTCGGGCTCGGCACCGCCCTTGAGGGAGACGTCGTCCACGCAGAACCTCCAGGGGGTGGCGCTGCCCCCGAGCTGGAACACCACCTGTCCGGTCGGCAGGTCCACCGGCGAGGTGAACGTGTAGGAGTAGTCGTTGCCGGACACGCTCAGCTCGGGGTTGGCCGACAGGAACTGGGTGTAGGGGTCGACCGGGAGCTGGACGAGGGCCCTGGCGACGCGGCCGGGGGTCGCGATGCCGAAGAAGGAGTATTCGTACGTCTCGTCCTTGACCAGCGCGACGTTGTCCTGGCCGATGATGACGTCCCACGGGTTGACGGTGCCGCCGGGGACGTCGGCGCAGAGCCGGCCGCCGTCGATCTCAAGTGTGGTGTTGCCGGTGCTCCACCACGGAGCCGTGCCGGTGTCGAAGGTGCCGTTGACGATCTGTTCCGGGCCGTCGGCGGAGGCGGGCAGGGGGTCAGGGTCACCAGGGCGGCGGCCAGGGTGAGGGCGAGCCAGGCAGGTGGTCTGATCACGGGGGGTTCCTTTGAGTGAAGGACGCATCCGCAGGTGAGTGTAAGGACGCATCCGCAAGTGGGAGCGCTCCCATTTTCGGATGCGCCGATGTTTCCAGCGGGTTTCCCCAGCGTCAACGAGCCGCCCCCGGTTCCCGGCCGCTGACCGGGTGAATGACCGATTTGCCCGATGAAACTTTCAAGCGATCGACCCGGTGCCCTTCTCGGCGATCGCCTGGACTTCTCGGTGAGCCGGGCGCCCGGCTCGGATCGGGAAGGCGCTTCTTTCCTGCCCGCCCGTCGGCCGGGATCGGAGGAGCGCCGCCGTACGAGAAGCCGGCCCTCCGGGAACGCCGGGACACGTCTCCGGCGCGTCAAAGATTCTCCGGTTGGCGAGAAATGATGGGCCAGATCCGCACATAGGGAGGATGTCCGTATTTCACGCTGACAGAGGAGACCGGTCATGGGAACCGCCCGTGGATGACGAACGGTCGGCCAGGTTCGAGACCGTCTACAGGGAGGCGTACGGCCTGATCACGGCCTACGCCGCGCGCCGCTGCGACTCGCCGCAGGACGCGGCGGACGTGGTGGCGGAGACCTTCGTCGTCGCCTGGCGCCGGATGGACGAGCTGCCGCCGGGGGAGGAGGCCACGCCGTGGTTGTACGGCGTGGCGCGCAAGGTGCTGGCCAACCACCGCCGCGGCGAGGTCCGCCGCCAGGCGCGCAGCGTCGAGCTCGACGTGGAGATGGCGGACCTCTACGGAGACTCCCCCGACAGCGGGGTCGAGCTGAGCGTGATCGCCCAGGTGTTCCGGACCCTGTCCGACGACGACCGCGAGCTTCTGTCGCTGGTCGCCTGGGAGAACCTGGACCGCGAGGAGATCGCCACGTCGCTCGGTCTGTCACGCAACGCCGTACGCATCAGGCTCTACCGCGCCCGCCGACGCCTGTCGCGTGCGCTCACCGAGGCGGGCGTCCGGCTCACGTCAGAGAGCCGGCTGGTTCCGGCGGAGAGGTCGCTGTGAAGAACATCGACGAGATCAAGGCCGCGGTCGGACCGCTGGCCAGGGTCGAGCCCGGAAAGCCGGGAGGCGGCTCGTCCGGCGCGGGGGCGCGGGCGCTGCTGGCCTCGATCATTGCCGAGGAGCCCGGCACGGCCGTCGCCGAGCCACACCGGGCCCGCCGCCGGTCCCGGTCCCACGGTCTCCGGCGGCCGGTCATGGGACTGGCGGCCGCGGTGGTGCTCGCCGCCGGCGTCGTGGTCGGCCCGAGCCTGCTGGAGGGCGGCCGCGGCGTGGCGGCCTCCTACGCCGTCACCAAGGACTCCGACGGGATCGTGTACATCACGGTCCGCGATTTCCGCGACACCGTGGGGCTGGCAAGGCGGTTGAAGGACCTCAGGGTCCCCGCCGTCGTCGACTACGTCCCCCAGGGGCAGAAGTGCCGGGAACCGCGGGCGACGCCCGTGAGAGACATTCCCCCGGGCCTGTACTACCCGCCTACGAACATTCCGGGTGAAGAGCACGGCTCCGGCTGGCAGATGCGGATCAACACCAAACTCTTCAAACCCGGCCAGACCTTCGTCTGGACCATGACGGCCACCCCCGGCGGGGGGAGCAGCACCGGCACCATCCTCATGAACAACCCCGTGGCACCCTGCGTGCTCGTACCCGACGACACCCCCACGCCGAAGGCGGTTCGCCCGGACGCCCGCCTGGCGACCGTCAAGGGTCGCTCGCTCGCCGGGTTCCGGGTGGACGAGAAGACCGTGGGCGAGGTGGTGCCGGAGATCAAGAAGCGAGGGTTGAAGGTCACCTACCTGATCATGGCCGTCGCTCCGGGAAACCCGGGGGGCTTCGGGGAACTGCGCATACAGGACACCCCCGTCGGCGACGACTGGATCGTCTGGGAGGCGGAGGAGGTCGTCCAGGGGGCGGAGGAGACCCCCACGGGGGTGATCCGCCTGCTCGTCACCGACAGGCGCTACGGCAGAAACCCGGTCTACGGCGGCCCGCGCGACGACGTCGTCACCGACTGACCGCGAACCTCCCGTGCGGCTCCGCGTCCCGCTCGCCCACCGGGTCGCGGTCGCCGCCCCCCGGTCGCCCGCCGACGCCGGCGGGCGCCCGGCGGGTCCCGTACGGGACCCTTGCTCTGTCAGGACACCTCCCGCGGGGGAGGCGAGACTGTCAGGTCACCGTCCAGTCGATCTCCGGCCCCTGCGGCACGATCCCGCTCGGGTTGATGTTCGTCTGGGTGATGAAGTAGTGGCGCTTGATCTGGTCGAAGTCGGTGGTGTCGCCGAACGCCGGGATCGCGTACAGCCGGCGGGCGTAGGCCCACAGCGCCGGATAGTCGGTCAGGCGGCGGATCGCGCACTTGAAGTGGGAGTGGTAGACCGCGTCGAACCTGGCCAGCGTCGGATAGAGCCGTACGTCGCTCTCGGTCAGCGCGTCGCCGTGCAGGTACGGCCGGCCGGAGAGCCTCTCCTCCAGCAGGTCGAGCGTGGAGAAGACCTTGGTGACCGCCTCGTCGTAGGCCTCCTGGGAGGTGGCGAACCCGGCCTTGTAGACGCCGTTGTTGAACCCGTCGAAGATGACCGCGTTCAGCGCGTCGATCTCCTCGCGCAGCCCGGCCGGATAGAGATCGGGCGCGCCCTTGGCGTGCCACGGGGCGAAGGCGGTCTCAAGGGTGAGAGTGATCTGCGGGTAGTCGTTGGTGACCAGGCGCTTGGCGGTGAGGTCCCAGACGCAGGGCACGGTGTAGCGGCCCTGGTAGTCGGGGTCGGTCGCCAGATACAGCTCCGAGAGGTATTCGATTCCGGTGACCGGGTCGCCTCCGGGGACGCGCCAGCCCTTCTCGTCCCTGATCGGGTCGACGATCGTCACCCCGACGACGTCCTGAAGGCCCAGCAGTTCGCGGACGATGAGCGACCGGTGCGCCCACGGGCAGGCGTAGGAGGCGTAGAGCCGATACCGGCCGGGCTCGGGCGGATGATCGCCGTCCGCCTCGATGCGTGCCGTGAACCGGTTGGGCTGCCGGACGAAGCGTCCGCCGTCGGAGATCTCACGTCCCAGCTTCATGCCTTAACCGTACGGGACCCCGCATAGAACGTGATTCGGTTCAGAAGGCACAATCATCACGATGGTGGAGAAAGGTATTTCATGTAAAGCCGGTAGGGAATATTGACTTAGGGAGGATCCGTGCGTAGCTTTTCCGGTATGGGCCTCTATCTGACTAAGTGCGCGCATGTCGACTTTTGTCGCGTGTGCAGCGCCCAGTGTCCGTGATCACGAACCGACGTCGTCGCACCCCTCCCACCTTCCAGGACGCACCTCGTGATCAAGACCAGAAATGTCCTTACCTCCATGTCACTTCTCGCCACCCTCACCGCCTGCGGCGGGGAGGCCTCCGCCAAGCCCGGTGAGCCCGAAACCCTGGAGCTTCGCTACCAGGGAAGCGTCGGCGCCGTGACCTTTCCCGAGCTCGCCGAGGAGCTCGGCTACCTGAGCCCTCTCAAACTGAAGTGGATCGGCAACACGATCTCCGGTCCGCAGGACATCCAGGCCGCCGCGACCGGGCAGACCGACTTCGGGGGCGCCTTCAACGGCGCCATCGTCAAGCTCGCCGCGGCCAAGGCCCCGGTCAAGGCCGTGATCGGCTACTACGGCAGCGACCAGGACAGCTACGTCGGCTACTTCGTGGCCGACGGCTCGCCGATCAAGGGTCCGCGCGACCTGATCGGGAAGAGGATCGGGGTCAACACCCTGGGGGCCCACCTGGAGGCCGTGGTCAAGGAGTACCTCAAGCGCGGCGGCCTGACCCCCGAGGAGATCAAGCAGGTCGAGCTGGTGGTCGTGCCGCCGGTCAACACCGAGCAGTCGCTCCGCCAGGGCCAGATCGACGTGGCCGCGCTGAGCGGCATCCTCAGGGACAAGGCCCTGGAGCGCGGCGGCATCCACCCCCCTCTTCAAGGACATCGACCTGTTCGGCCCCTTCACCGCCGGCAGCGTCGTGCTCACCGAGAGGTTCATCCAGCGGAACCCGGTCACCGTCAAGAAGTTCGTGGGGGCCTTCGCCAAGGCCGTCGAATGGACGCAGACCCACTCCCGCGAGGAGGTCGTCGCCTTCTCGAAAAAGATCATCGAAAAGCGCCGGCGCAACGAGGACTCCACCGCCATCGAGTTCTGGAAGAGCAGCGGGGTGGCCAACAAGGGCGGCGTGATCGACGCCAAGGAGTTCCAGACCTGGATCGACTGGCTGGAGCGCGAGGGCGAGATCGAACCGGGCCAGGTCAAGGCAGAGGACGTCTTCACCAACGAGTACAACCCGTTCGGAGGTACCCGATGAAGATCCAGATCCAGGGGGTCGGCAAGAGGTTCCGCGTCCGCGACACGGACCGGCTGTTCACCGCCCTCGACGACATCACCCTCGACGTACGGTCCGGGGAGTTCCTCACCCTGGTCGGCCCGAGTGGCTGCGGCAAGTCCACCCTCCTCGACCTGCTCGCCGGGCTGGACTCCCCGACCACCGGCCGGATCCTCCTGGACGGGACCCCCGTGAACGGCCCCGGCCTCGACCGGGGGATCGTCTTCCAGCAGTACGCGCTGTTCCCCTGGCGCACGGCGCTGTCCAACATCGAGTTCGGGCTGGAGGCGAAAGCCGTACCGAGGAGGGAGCGCGTCGAGCGGGCCAGGACCTACCTGGACCTCGTGGGCCTGCGCGGATTCGAGAACCGGTATCCGCACGAGCTCTCCGGCGGCATGCGCCAGCGCGTGGCCATCGCCAGAAGCCTGGCGTTCGACCCGGACGTCCTGTTGATGGACGAGCCGTTCGCCGCGCTGGACGCGCAGACCCGCGAGTCGCTCCAGGAGGAGCTGCTGCGAATCTGGGAGAAGACCGGCAAGACAATCGTGTTCATCACCCACGGCATCGACGAGGCCGTCTACCTCGGCCAGCGGGTCGCGGTCATGACCTCCCGTCCCGGACGGATCAAGCGGGTCGTCGAGGTGGAGTTCGACTCCAGGGAGGGCGATCTGCGAGCCGACGCCCGCTTCGGCGAATACCGCCACGAGGTGTGGACGCTGCTCCGCGACGAGGTCGCGGCGGCCAGAGCCGAGGAGGTGGTTCCCGTTGGCTAGCACCCCGACCCGGGCACCCGTCGCGGACGCTCCGGCCGACGCCCCTGTCGCCGCCCCGGCCCGCTTCCCGTTCCCGGTAGGCGCCTCCGATCCGGGCTCCGGCGCGGGCGCCGTCTCGGAGCCGATCCCCGCCGTCCTGCGGGAAGCGGTCGCCGAGGCCTCGGAAGGCTCCCTCGCCGGTCCGGGCGCGGGCCGCCGCCTGCTGCGTGGCTCGGCGCGGATGGCCGGAGCGGTGGGGCGGCGCACGGCCGCGGTGGCCGCGCTCGCCGCGATCTGGGAGCTCCTGCCCCGGCTGGAGGTGGTCGACCCCACCTTCCTGACCCCGCTGTCGGGGGTCCTGGCGGCCTGGTGGGACCTGCTCGTCTCCGGTGAGCTGCTCGACCACACCCAGGCCAGCCTGATCCGGTCCCTGGCGGGACTCGCGCTGGCGATCGTCGTGGCCATTCCCCTCGGCCTGCTGATCGGCTGGTACAGGCCGCTGGCCGACCTGCTCAATCCGATGCTCGAACTGTTCCGCAACACCGCGGCGCTCGCCCTGCTCCCGGTGTTCGTGCTGGTCCTCGGGCTCGGCGAGACCTCCAAGATCTCGATCATCCTGTACGCCTGCGCGTGGCCGATCCTGCTCAACACGATCGCCGGGGTGAAGGGCGTGGATCCGCTGCTGATCAAGTCGGCCAGGTCGATGGGGCTGGCCCCGATCCGGTTGTTCCAGAAGGTGATCCTCCCGGCCGCGGTGCCCACGATCTTCACCGGCATCCGGATGGCCGGCGCCTACTCGATCCTCGTGCTGATCGCCGCCGAGATGGTCGGCGCCAAGGCCGGTCTCGGCTACCTGATCAACTACGCCCAGTTCAACTTCCGGGTGCCCGACATGTACGCGGGGATCCTCACGATCTCCGTCCTCGGACTGCTCTTCAACCAGCTCCTCGTCCGCCTGGAGCGCCGTTTCTCGACGTGGAAGGCATCCTGATGACCACACGGCCCACACGGGAACTGCATCTGAACGCCTTCCTGATGGGAGTCGGGCACCACGAGGCCGCCTGGCGGCACCCGCGCACCGACTCCTCCGGTGTCACCGACGTCCGCCACTACCAGCATCTCGCCCGGGTCGCCGAGCGGGGCAGGCTCGACTCGGTCTTCCTCGCCGACGGGCTGGCCCTGTGGGGCGACGTCAGGCACAACGCACTCGGCGGGCTGGAGCCCCTGACCCTGCTGGCCGCGCTGGCCGCGGTCACCGAGCACATCGGCCTGATCGCGACCGTCTCCACCACCTACAACGAGCCCTTCCACGTGGCCCGCAAGTTCGCCTCGCTGGACCACATCAGCCGCGGCAGGGCCGGCTGGAACATCGTCACCTCCGCGAGCGAGGCCGAGGCGCACAACTTCGGTGTCGAACGCCCCGCCCACAAGGACCGCTACGCCCGCGCCACCGAGTTCCTGGAGGTCGTCACCAAGCTCTGGGACAGCTGGGAGGACGGCGCGATCCTGGGCGACCGCCTCAGCGGGGACTACGCCGACACCGGCAGGATCCACACCCTCGACCACGACGGCCCCCACTTCCGGGTGCGCGGCCCGCTCAACACCTCCCGGCCCCCGCAGGGCCACCCCCTGCTGGTCCAGGCCGGGTCGTCCGAGGACGGCAAGGAGTTCGCCGCCCGCTTCGCCGAGGCCGTCTTCACCGCTCAGCAGACCCTCGCCGACGGCCAGGACTTCTACGCCGACCTCAAGTCCCGTCTCGGCCGGTACGGCAGGCGCGAGGACGAGCTGCTGATCCTCCCAGGCATCTCGCCGATCATCGGCTCCACCGAGCGGGAGGCGCTCCAGCTGGAGAGGGAGCTCGAAGAGCTGATCATCCCCGAGTACGGCGTGCACCAGCTGTCGAACATCCTCGGCGTGGACCTGTCGGACCATCCGCTGGACGCGCGCCTGCCGGAGGTGCCTCCGGCGACCGACGGCCAGCAGAGCAGGGTCAAGCTCGTCACCGATCTCGCCGAGCGCGAGCAGCTGACCCTCCGGCAGCTGATCGGCCGGCTGGCCGGGGGCAGGGGCCACCGCGTGGTCACCGGCACCCCCGAGCAGATCGCCGACCAGATCGAGGAATGGTTCGTCAACGGCGCCGCCGACGGCTTCAACATCATGCCGCCGGTCCTTCCCGGCGGCCTGGAGGACTTCGTCGATCACGTCGTACCCGAGCTACGGCTTCGCGGACTGTTCCGCGCAGACTACGAGGGCCGTACCTTGCGGCAGAACTACGGCCTGGCGCGTCCGGGCTCCCTTTTCGAGCAGAAAGTACCGGTGGCCTCATGAGCATCGTGATCGTGGTGGGAAACCCGCGTCCCGGGTCGCGCACGTACGGGGTGGCCGTTCAGGCCGCGGAGGCCCTCGCCCGCCGAATCGGAGACCGGGCGGCCCCCGAGGTGGTCGACCTGGCGGCCCTGGCGCCGCGGCTGTTCGCCCCGGAGGCGTCGGGGGCGGTGGAGGCCGCACTGGAGCTGGTCGCCGGAGCGGACGTGCTGGTGGTGGCGAGCCCGACGTACAAGGGCACCTACACCGGCCTGCTCAAGGCCTTCCTCGACCGGCTGCCGGGTGGCGCGCTGACGTCGACGGTCGCGCTCCCGCTGCTGGTGATGGGGGACGCGCGGCACGCCCTGGCGGTGGAGGTCCACTTCCGGCCCCTCCTGGTCGAGCTGGGCGCGACGGTTCCCACTCCCGGCCTGGCGCTGCTGGAGTCCGAACTTCCGGAGGTGGAGCCCGTCCTCGGCCGATGGGCCGACAGAGTCGCTCCTCAAGTGATCGCGGCACTCAGAGAAGGTGCTTCTGCGTGATATCGGGAAGAAAAGATGTTGTGAATGGGTTATCGACCCTAAGTGCGATTAGTGCCTTCAGGGAGGACCGAGTGACCGAGCGAAGAGCCTTGGTCATATCAGACGAGCCGTTGAGTGAGGGATCATGACGGAGACCCTGTCCGGCAGGGCGATCGACGCCGAACGCTTCCGGAAGGCACTGGCCGTCCACGCGGCCGGGGTCGTCGTGGTCACCGCACAGTGCGAGGAGGTCCCCGTCGGGCTGACGGCCACCTCGTTCTCCTCGGTCAGCCTCGAGCCCCCTTTGGTCTCCTTCTATGTGAACCAGTCGTCGACCACCTGGCCCTCGCTCCGCCAGGCCGGCCACTTCGCGGTGAACGTCCTGGCCAGTGACCAGGCCGAGCTGGCCTCACGTTTCGCGAAGAAGGGCGTCGACCGTTTCGCCGCCCCCACGGACTGGCATTCCGGCCCCCTGGGCATCCCCCTGCTGAGCGGTGTCTCCGCCCAGCTGATCTGTGCCCCTCACTCCACCGTCGACATAGGCGACCACATCCTGGTCGTCGGCCTCGTCACCGAGACCAACCTCGGCCCCGGTGGTCGCCCGCTCCTCTATCACCAGGGCCGCTTCGGCCGTTTCACCCCTCACGCCTGAGTCCTCGCGGGGGACACCCCGTCATGGGGCGCACCCCCCGCGAGGGCGTGTCACACCGGACCGTGCTCGCGGGTCCGGGCTCACCGGTGCGGCCGAGTCCGAGGTAGTGCGCGATTCGTCCGCGTGCGAACGGTTAGCCGTGACGGCCCCTCTTGTGGTGTCCCCCACCCGCGAATCCGTCCGCGTTGTTGTTGTTGTTCGTGTTGCCGACGCCTCCGTGGCTCGAGTGCCGCCTCGTCATGCAACGGCCCTCGGAGTTGACGCCCTGGACCAGCCTCTCCGAGGTGCTGGAAGCCAGGCCCTGCCCGGGGTTGCCCTGGAAGGTGGCGGTGATCCGAGCCCTGCCGGCGGGGAGGCTCGGATTCAGAACGGCCTGCCCGGACATGTCGAGCGAGGCCGAGCCCAGGACGGTCGAGCCGTTGCTGAAGGAGACCAGACCGGCGGGAGTGGTCCCGCCCGCGGACGTCACCCTCGCGGTGAGGGCGATCGGGCCGGGCCGTCCCGACTCGCACGACGAGGTCAGCCTCGTCGTGGTCGCCACGACAGGCTGGTAATCGAGCGGCACCGGTGCCGAGGCGCTCGCGGTGAGCGGGGTCGCGACGATCGCTCCCATCGCCGTCACGCAGACGAGAGCAGACGCCAGCCGAGAACAAAGGGTGTTTCGCGCGATACGAGGGCGAATGACGCTTGTCATAAGCCGTCCTTTCCTTTGTATTTGTATAGTTAAGGCGCATCGCTAATAATGTGCCACGGCATTTGAGTCTACTAATCGTCGTCCTCTTCATCGTTTTCCGACATGCGCGATTTTCGGGGCCTGTCTTATATCATGATAAATCGAGACATCACTCTGTTTGGCGGCCGAAGATTGCCGCAGACGTGGGGATTCTCCGAAGTTCACCCGAGTGTGCCGAATCGCTGCGCGTGCGGCGGCCGAAGGCGAGCCGGTCGGGTGATTTTTGATCGGGACTGGTTTTCTCGTGACGTTTTCACCGCCTGCGGAACCATGCCTTCAGGTCGGTTGACGGCCGGCTTGATAAAAAGCGGTGTACGAGACCGGTAATCCCCTTGAATGGAGAATTACATGTTAAAAACGGGCAGACCTTTTCGACATGGGTCGCCGAGGAGGGCGGGACGCCTCCGGGAGGGGCCGGAAGCGGACCGTCGGACGGTGCGACCGTCAGGCGATGCGGGCCGTTCCCCGGCCGGTGGCGAGGGGAAGGTCGAGGACCGTGTGGATGCCGGGTGGGGCGGCGCAGACCGCCGCCACGGAGTTGACGGCGTGCGCGGCGGCGCCGGCCAGGCCGTGGGAGATCTCTTCGACGCTGAGCGTCATCTGGGGGACGCCCTCGATGTGGATGCTGAAACCGGGCTCGGACCAGCGATGAACCTTGGTGGCGTCGGCCTTGTAGACGCACTCCACCGTCATGAAGGGACGGCCGCGGACCAGGCCGGTGAACGTCCAGCGGGACGCGCACACGGTGTCGACCCGGACCAGGCCCGCGGCGATCTCGAACTCCTCGGAGGCGAGCTCGAACTCGTCGCTCTCGTCGATCCCGTCGAGGGTCACGTCGAGGTTCTCGGCCACGAACTGGACGCTTTCGGCGAACAGCGAGCGCTGGTAGGCGCGGAACGGGCGGACGGCGGCGGCGTAGTCCTTGGCCGAGCGGGTGAAGCCGAACAGGTCCACCACGACCTGCCGGGACGGGTGGCCCCGGAAGTCGGAGGTCTCCCGGACATAGATGTGGTCGACCCGGCTGGACAGGCCGGTCAGGGCGAGGGGGAGCAGGTCGCTCATGAATCCGGGGTTGATGCCGGTGCCGTGCAGGGACGAGCCGCCGATGCGGCAGGCGGTCTCCAGGCGCTCGATCACACCCGGGCCGTAGCACTTGGGATACACGAATCCGGTCGTGGTGATGACGTTCTTGCCCGCGGCGAGCAGGGTGCAGATCGTCTCCACGTCGATTGAATGACCGCCGCCGAAATACGAGGCGGGCAGTGGCATGTGCAAGACGCAGTCGGCGTCCATGGCGATGATCGCGTCGACGTCGTCGGTGCAGACGATGCCGGCCTCGGGGAGTCCGACGAGCGTCCCCGCGTCCTGGCCGACTTTGTCCGGGTCGTAGACGAGCACCCCGGCCAGGTCGAACTCGGGGCGGGTGATCACGTTGCGCAGGGAGTATCTACCGACGGCGCCCGTGGCCCATTGGACCACACGAAGGGGCGGCGATGAGGGCATGCAGGGCCTCCAGCCCGGGTTTTTGGGCGGGGGCGTACTGAGAGAAAGTGAGGAGTGTCGTCATTGACCCTCGCCCGGTGCGGGGCAAAAACTTTAGCAGAAATTAATACGGTCGGTGACTATCCGCGACGGTCCGACAACATGTGGTTTTCTGCCAATGGCATATGGGGCTCCAGGCGACTATTGTCCAGGAAACAGAACTATATTCTCGTGAGAGGGTGGCGGATGTCGGAGTTGCGGTTTGACGGCAAGGTCGCGGTCATCACCGGAGCCGGGCACGGTCTCGGACGCTCGCACGCGCTGTCGCTGGCCGAGCGCGGCGCCAAAGTGGTCGTCAACGACCTGGGCGGGACACTGGACGGCACGGGCGCCTCCGCCGGGCCGGCCGCCGACGTGGTCGAGCTGATCAGGAAGAACGGCGGCGAGGCGGTCGCCAGCACCGACGACGTCGCGACCCCCGAGGGGGCGAAGGCGATCGTGCAGGCCGCGATCGACGCCTTCGGGCGGCTGGACATCGTCGTCAACAACGCGGGCATCCTGCGTGACAAGTCCTTCGGCAAGATGAGCGTCGAGGCGTTCGACCAGGTCCTCGCCGTCCACGTGCGCGGCTCGTTCCTGGTCAGCCGCGAGGCCTTTCCCCACCTCAAGGAGCAGGGCTACGGCAGGATCGTCAACACCTCCTCGCCCGCGGGCCTGTTCGGCAGCTTCGGCCAGGCCAACTACTCCACGGCCAAGATGGGTCTGGTCGGGCTGACCAAGACACTCGGCATCGAGGGCGCCAGGGCGGGGATCAAGGTCAACGCGATCGCGCCGATCGCCTGGACCCGGATGACCGAGTCGATCCTCCCGGCCGAGTTCGAGGCCAAGTTCACCGCGGAGGCGGTCAGCGCCCTGGTGACGTTCCTGGCGCACGAGTCCTGCGAGACCAGCGGCGAGGTCTTCAGCGTCGGCGCCGGCCGGGTCGCCCGGGTCTTCGTGGCGGAGGGGCCCGGATGGAGCAAGGACGACCACACCGTTGAGGACATCCGGGACAACTGGGAGGCCATCATGGCCGAGCAGCCCTACCTGACCCCGACCACCCTCGGCCAGCAGACGGCCACCTCCATGAAGGCCATGCTCTGACATGAAGGCCGTGCTCTGACGACCTGACGCTTTTCGCGCCCAAGGGCGCCCTCCCGGGTGGGGGCGCCCTTTTTGCTGTCCGAAACCGGTGTTTTCTCCCTGCATGACGATACTTTCGCCACCCCTGACCTGGGTTCGGATGACAACAGCCAATCTTTTGCTTGACCATCGACAGAACCCGTATTTAGTATCCGGAAATAAGGAGGAAATAAGTCGGAAATCGACAAATCTTGCTTATGTCCCCCCCCCCCCCTAGATTTCCCGGCACCTCGGGCCCCGATGGAAGTCGCCCGGCCCGCTCCGCAGGTCTCACCCCCCAGGAGATTCCATGCGTCGCCTGCTCATCGCCCTCATGGCTCCCCTTCTGCTCCTGTTACCCATCGGTTCGGCGAACGCGCAAGCCGTACGGGCAGCGGCGGACTTCCGCGTGCTGCTGTTCACCGAGACCGCCGACTACGTCCACGACTCGATCCCGGCGGGGATCGCGATGGTGCAGGCGCTGGCGTCCGCCAACAACTTCGAGGTCGTCCAGTCCGCCAGCTCGACGGCCTTCACCGACGCGAACCTCGCCACCTTCGACGCGGTGATCATGCTGCAGAACTCCGGCATGGTCTGGGACAACGAGGCCCAGCGCCAGGCCACCCAGAGGTTCGTCAACAACGGCGGCGGGATCGTGGCGGTCCACAACACCACCGACATGAACATCGAGGCCCAGTTCCCCTGGTGGGACCAGCTCATCATGGGCGGCGCGCACATGACCGCGCACTCCAGCATCGTGCAGGGCACCGCCAAGGTCCTCGACCACAAGCACCCCTCCACCGCCGGTCTGCCCGACCGCTGGACGCGCAGCGAGGAGTGGTACAACTTCGACAGGAGCATGCGGGGCGACGTCCACGTCCTGGTCACCGCCGACGAGACCACCTACGACGCCGGGCCCAGCAAGATGGGCGCCGACCACCCGATCTCCTGGTGCCGCTCGGCCGAGGGCGGGCGCGTCTGGGCGACCGGAATGGGTCACCAGATCGCCTCCTACAACGAGACGCTGTTCCGCCAGCACGTGCTCGGCGGCATCAGGTGGGCGGCGGGCAACGCCGAGGGCGACTGCGGCGGCACCGTGTGGAACCGCTTCCAGAAGGTGACGCTCGACAGCGCCCCCGACCAGCCGATGCAGCTCGACGTGGCCGCCAACGGGGACGTCTACTACATCTCCCGCTCCGGCAAGCTCATGCTCATCCGCAAGAACGGCCAGATCGTGGTCACCGGCACGCTGAACGTCTACACCGGCGGCGAAGACGGGCTGATCGGCCTGGTCCTCGACCCGGGCTTCACGACCAACCGCTGGGTCTACCTCAACTACTCCCCGGCCGGATCGGCGGCGGTCAACCAGGTCTCCCGGTTCACCCTGAACGGGGACACCCTCGACCTGGCCAGTGAGAAGAAGCTCCTCACCATCCCCGCGACCAGGACCGACGAGCCGGGGCACACCGGCGGGAACCTCGCCTTCGGACCCGGGGGGAACCTCTACATCGGCGTCGGCGACGACATCAACCCCTTCTCCTCCGACGGCTACGCGCCGATCGACGAGCGTCCGGGACGGGCGAACTTCGACGCCCAGCGCAGCTCGGCCAACACCAACGACCTGCGCGGCAAGATCCTGCGGATCCACCCGGAGAGCGGCGGCACCTACACGATCCCGGCGGGCAACATGTTCGCGCCGGGCACCGCGCTGACCCGCCCGGAGATCTACGCGATGGGCTTCCGCAACCCGTTCCGGTTCGCGGTGGACGCGGAGACCGGCTGGATCTCGATGGCCGACTACGGTCCCGACGCGGGGAGCGCCAACGCCAACCGCGGGCCCGAGGGCACCGTCGAGTGGAACCTGATCAAGTCGCCCGGCTTCTACGGCTGGCCGTACTGCGTCGGCAACAACACGCCGTTCAACGACTACAACTTCGCCACGTCCACCTCGGGGCCGAAGTTCAACTGCGCGGCGCCGGTGAACAACTCGCCCAACAACACCGGCCTGACGAACCTGCCTGCGGTCAAGGCGGCCACCGTCTGGTACACCTACCACCTCACGCCCGAGTGGCCGGAGATGGGCACCACCGGCGGAGCGGCCCCGATGGGCGGGCCGTTCTACCACTACGACGCCGCCAACCCCTCGGAGACGAAGTTCCCCGCCTACTTCGACGACACCCCGTTCTTCTACGAGTGGAGCCGCAACTACCTCGCCGAGATGCGGCTGGACGGCAGCGGCAACGTCCTGAAGACCAACCGGTTCCTGTCCAACCTCGGGTTCAGGTCGCCGATGCACATGAAGTTCGGCCCCGACGGGGCGATGTACCTCATCGAGTGGGGCGCCGGCTACGGCGGCGCCAATCCCGACGACGGCGTCTACCGCATCGACTACGTCAGCGGGTCCCGCACCCCGACCGCCAAGGCGAGCGGCACGCCCACCTCCGGACAGGCCCCGCTCACCGTCCAGTTCTCCTCGGCCGGATCCTCGGACCCCGACGGAGACCCGTTCACCTACGCGTGGGACTTCACCAGCAACGGCTCGACCGACTCCACCGCGGCGAACCCCTCCTTCACCTACACCGCCAACGGCACCTTCACCGCCAGGCTCACGATCACCGACCCTTCGGGCAAGAGCGGCTCGGCGACGGTGCCCATCACGGTCGGCAACACCGCGCCGATCGTGAGGTTCGGCTCGCCGCCCGACGGCGGGGCCATCTCCTTCGGCGACTCGGTCCCCTACACGGTGACCGTCACCGACCCGGAGGACGGCACGATCGACTGTTCCAGGGTCAACGTGATCACGGCGCTCGGACACGACACCCACAGCCACGACACCGGCCAGTTCACCGGCTGTTCGGGAACCGTCGTGACCACGAACTCGGGGCATGACGCCGACGCCAACACCTTCTACGTCCTCACCGCCACCTACACCGACAGAGGCGGTCTGGCCGCGACCGCCAACCTGATCCTGCAGCCCCGGCAGAAGCAGGCCGAGTACTTCACCGGCTCGTCCGGCGTCCGGGTGGTCGACCAGGCCGGCGCGCAGAACGGCAAACGGGTGGGCGACATCTCCAACAACGACTGGATCTCCTTCTCGCCGATGAGCGTCCAGGGGATCACCTCGGTGGCCTACCGGGTGTCCTCGCCCGTCGGGGGCGGCACCATCGAGCTGCGTGCCGACTCGCCGACGGGTCAGCTCCTGTCCACCACGTCCGTGCCGAACACCGGCGGCTGGGACACCTACCAGTCGCTGACCGCCACCCCCGTGGCGGCACTGTCGGGCAGTCACCCGCTGTTCCTGGTGTTCAGGCACCCGACCGCCAACCAGTTCGACCTCGACTCCCTCACCCTGAACGGGCCGGGCGTCGGAGGCGGCGGCGGTTCGAGCGGGCCCGTGGCGAACGCCGTCTACACCCTGACCGCCGCGCACAGCTCCAAGGTGGCCGACGTCGAAGGCCAGTCCACGGCCGACAACGCCAGGGTGCTGCAGTGGGGCGGCAACGGCGGGACCAACCAGCAGTGGAGGGCCGTCGACAGAGGGAACGGCAACTTCTCCCTCTCCTCGGTCCTGAGCGGTAAGTGCATGGACGTGACCGGCGCGTCCACCGCCCCGGGCGCGCTGATCATCCAGTGGGCCTGCGGCACCGGCACGAACCAGCAGTGGAGGTTCGCACCGGCGGCCAACGGCAACTGGAAGATCACTTCCGTCGGCAGCGGCCACTGCCTGGAGGTTCCCGGCGCCTCCACCGCCGACGGTGTCCAGCTCACCCAGGGCACCTGCGGCACCGGCACCAACCAGCAGTGGAGGCTCACCCGCGTGAGCTGAGCGTCACCGAACGGCCCCGGGTACGGCCGGGCGGCTTGAGCACCATCGAGCCGCCCGGCCGTACCGCGTGGTGATGAGCGCCACCGGACCGAGCCCGGTACGGGTTTACTGACTTTTGTAGAAATCTGCAAAAGTCGGCGAATCGCAACTAAAAGTCTCTTCACAAGGCAAGCAGAAGTGGGTTAACTTCTGCTCAGCCAACTCCGAACGCGGAGGTGTTGTGAAGCGGATTACCGCCCGGCCGGAAACCGCCCATCAGGCTGTGCTCCTCCGGATGCTGCGCGAGAGAGCATGGTCACGTGCTGAGCTCGGCGATGTGGTTGATTTGTCGCGTTCCAAGCTCAACCTGGAGATCGACCGGCTGATCGAGCTGAGCCTGGCGGAACAGGCGGGCCTGGCGGCTTCACGCGGCGGGCGCAGGTCCGGCATGGTACGGCTGGCCGCAAGCCTGCGCTTCGCCGGCATCGACATCGGCGCCACCTCGATCGACGTGGCCGTCACCGACGCGGAGCTGAAGATCCTCGGCCACCTGAGCGAGCCGTGCGACGTGCGCGAAGGGCCCGCGGCCGTGCTCGACCAGGCCACGGAGATGGTCGGGAAGCTGCGCGCCCAGGGGTTCTTCGCCCACCTGCACGGGGTCGGAATCGGTGTCCCCGGGCCGGTCAGTTTCCGGGAGGGAATGCCGGTCGCACCACCGCTCATGCCCGGCTGGGACCGTTACCCCGTCAGGGAGATGGTCGGCCAGGAACTCGGCTGCCCCGCGGCGGTCGACAACGACGTCAACATCATGGCGCTGGGCGAGCTTCACGCGGGGCTGGCCAAGCAGGTGGACGACTTCCTGTTCGTCAAGATCGGCACCGGGATCGGCTGCGGGATCGTGGTGGACGGCAAGATCTACCGGGGCGTCTCCGGCAGCGCCGGCGACATCGGCCACATCCGCGTCGACGACCAGGGGCCCACCTGCGCCTGCGGCAACGTCGGCTGCCTTGAGGCCTACTTCGGAGGGGCCGCCCTGGCCAGGGAGGCCGCGTCCGTCGCCGGGCGCTCGCCGTATCTCGGCGAACGGCTCCGGCGGACCGGCACGCTCACCGGAGAGGACGTCGCCGCGGCGGCCGAGATGGGCGACGCCGAGGCGGTGCGGCTGATCCGCGACGGCGGGCGCAGGGTCGGCACGGTGCTCGCCGGGCTCGTCAGCTTCTTCAACCCGGGACTTGTGATCATCGCGGGAGGCGTGGCCAAGCTGGGCCACGTCCTGCTGGCGGAGATCAGAAGCGTCGTCTACCGCCGGTCGCTGCCCCTGGCGACGGGCAACCTCCCCATCGTGCTGTCGGAACTCGGAGCCGACGCCGGTGTGATCGGCGCGGCCCGGCTCAGCAGTGACCACGTTTTCTCGGCTCCATGAACGATCAGCGAGGCCTCATGTCCGATGACACCCCCCTGCTGTTGATGCGGGGGATCGTTAAGCAGTTTCCCGGTGTGCGTGCGCTGGACGGCGTCGATCTGGAGGTGTTGCCCGGTGAGGTGCACTGCCTGCTGGGCCAGAACGGCGCGGGAAAATCCACGCTGATCAAAGTGCTGGCCGGGGCGCATCAACCCGACGAGGGCACGATCACCCTGGGTGGGGAGGCGGTGCGGCTGTCGTCGCCGACCGCGGCGATCAAGCTGGGGATCTCCACCATCTACCAGGAGCTGGACCTGGTCGACGGGCTGAGCGTGGCCGAGAACATCTTCTTGGGCCATGAGATGGCCCGGCTGGGATTCGTCAGCCGCGGCGAGGCCAACCGGGCGGCGCGCGGGTTGCTGGAGCGGCTGGGGCACGGGGAGATCCGGCCGAACACCGAGGTGGGCCGGCTGTCGCCGGCGGCCAAGCAGGTGGTGAGCATGGCGCGGGCGTTGTCGCATGACACCCGGTTGATCATCATGGATGAGCCGTCGGCGGCGTTGGCGCATGACGAGGTGGGCAACCTGTTTCGGATCATCCGGGAGTTGACCGCGCAGCAGGTGGCGGTGGTGTACATCTCGCATCGGCTGGAGGAGATCCGCGAGATCGGGGATCGGGTGACGGTGCTCAAGGACGGGCGGACCGCGGCGGTGGGGTTGCCGGCCAAGACGACGCCGACCGCGCAGGTGGTGGCGTTGATGACCGGCCGCAATGTGGAGTATGTGTTTCCGCCGCGCCGCCCCGCCCCCGCCGCGGGGACGGAGGAGAGCACCGGTGGGGGTGAGCCGGTGTTGCGGGTGCGGGACTTGACGGTGCCGGGGGTGTTCGCCGGGGTGTCGTTTGAGGTGGCGGCCGGGGAGATCGTGGGGTTGGCCGGGTTGGTCGGGTCGGGCCGCTCGGAGATCATCGAGGCGATTTACGGGGCGCGCCGGTTTTCCGGGTCGGTGGTGTTGGAGGGGCGGCCGGTGGGCCGGGGCGGTACGTCTGGGGCGGTGCGCCGGGGGATGGGGTTGGCGCCGGAGGAGCGTAAGGCGCAGGCGTTGCTGCTGGATCAGAGTGTGACGCGCAATATCAGCCTGGCGAGTTTGGGCCGGTATTCGCGGTGGGGGTGGATGGATCGGCGGGCGGAGGCGGCCGAGGCGGCGGAGTTGGTGGCGGCGTTGGATATCCGCCCGGCGGATCCGGAGCGGCCGATCAAGACGTTGTCGGGGGGTAATCAGCAAAAGGCGGTGCTGGCGCGGTGGTTGGTCAACGGGCGGCGGTTGTTGTTGCTGGATGAGCCGACGCGGGGGGTGGATGTCGGGGCGCGGGCGGAGTTGTATGCGGTGGTGCGGCGGTTGGCCGATACGGGGGTGGGGGTGTTGCTGGTCTCCAGTGAGGTGCCGGAGGTGTTGGGGTTGGCCGATCGGGTGTTGGTGATCCGGGAGGGTCGGGTCATTCATCGGGCGGCGGCGGCGGAGCTGGACGAACATCGGGTACTCGACATGATCATGGAGGGGAGTGCGCTGTGAGCGACTCCAGGAACACCACCCCGGCCGGCGGCCCGGTGGACTCGGCGGGCGAGACGGGAAGCCCGGGGAGCCCGGTGGGTACGGTCACCGCCGGTGACCCGGGTAGGGGGTCGGCGCAGGTGCGGCGCTCCCCGGTGGCGCTTGGGCCGTTGGCTCGGCTGGGGGAGGCCCGTCATCTCGGGCTGGTGGTGGCGTTGGTGCTGCTGGCGGTGGTCGGGTTGGTCACCGTCCCGGACACCTTTGCCACCACCTCGAATCTGGTGAGCATTCTGTCGCTGGCCGCGACCATCGGGGTGATCACGGTCGGGGCGACGTTCGTGATCATCGGTGGGGGGATCGACCTGTCGGTCGGGGCGCTGATGGCGTTGGCGTCGGTGTGGGCCACCACGCTGGCCACCCAGGCGTACGGGCCGGCGGTGATGATCGTGTGTGCGGTGGCGGTGGGCACCGGGGCCGGGCTGGTCAATGGGTTCTTGATCGCTTATGGGCGGATGGTGCCGTTCATCGCGACGCTGGCGATGTTGGTGGCCGCGCGTGGGTTGGCGCAGCGGATGTCGGATCGGCGCACCCAGCTGGTGCAGCAGGGCAATGAGCTGATTGTGGATTTGTCGACCAGCCGGGTGTTCGGGGTGCCGGTGCTGGTTTACATTTTCGCGGTGGTGGTCGCGGTGGGCTGGGTGGTGCTCAATCGGACCACGTTCGGCCGGCGCACGTATGCGGTGGGGGGTAATCCGGAGGCGGCGCGGTTGGCGGGGATCGATGTGCGCCGGCACACCATGTTGTTGTATGCGCTGTCGGGGTTGTGTTGTGGGATCGCGGCTGTGTTGATCATGGCGCGGACCACGACGGGGTCGTCGACGCATGGGGATTTGTATGAGTTGGATGCGATCGCGGCGGTGATTATCGGCGGGACGTTGCTGACCGGGGGCCGGGGGTCGATCATCGGGTCGATCCTGGGTCTGTTGATCTTCACGGTGATCACGAATTTGTTCATTCTGAACGGGTTGAACACCAGTGATCAGTTGATCGCGAAGGGTTTGATCATTGTGGTGGCGGTGCTGCTGCAGCGGCGCAGCCTGGAATCACGAACCTAGACGTCCCCTCTTGCCACGAGGGTTCCGCCGACCGGCCCATGGTGGGCCTCGTCGATCCGCGAGTACGGCGCCGTCGTCCGGCGCCGGGCCCGAGGTCGCGAGGATCGACACCGGCTCGGGCGGCGGGGTCCGGCGAGAGGGAGGGCGCATTCTCCCGGCGGCCGGTCAGGGGTTCGCGGGAGTCGTCACCTACCTTTTCACCCCCTTTTCAAAGGAGCAGGTTCATGGCAGAAAACGTCGCCCGTCGGGGATTCCTCCTCGGCGGAGCCGTTCTTGGCGCCGGCGCGTTAGTCACCGGATGCACCAGCAACGCCCCGGCCGCCGCCCCGGCCGCCGCGCCCTCCTCGGCGGCGCCCGCCCCGGCCGGCGGCAACGACGCCCCGGGCACCAAGGTCGTCATCGGATTCTCCGCCCCGGCCGCCGACCACGGCTGGATCGCGGCGATCGCGAAGAACGCCGAGGCCGCGGCCAAGGAATACCCCGACGTGGAGTTCAAGCCGGTCGAGCCGACCAACGACATCAACGCGCAGATCTCCGCGGTGGAATCGCTGATCGCGGCCAAGGTCGCCGCCCTGGTGATCCTGCCGAACGACGGCCAGCAGCTCAACCAGATCGCCCGCCAGGCCAGCGACGCCGGCATCCCGGTGATCAACCTGGACCGGGTGTTTCCGGACAAGCTGTCCTATCGCACCTGGATCGGCGGCGACAACTACGGCATGGGCGTGGCGGCCGGTCACTACATCGGCACCAAGCTGAAGGAGAAGGGGGTGGCCAACCCGGTGATCCTGGAGATCCAGGGCATCGCCACGCTGCCGCTGACCCAAGACCGCAGCAAGGGCTTCGAGGACGCGCTGAAGACCTTCGGGTTCACGGTGACCGCCAAGCAGGACGCCCAGTTCACCGTGGAGTCCGGCACCGAGGTGGCCAGCAACCTGATGCAGGCGCACAAGAAGATCGACGCGATCTGGAACCACGACGACGACCAGGGCATCGGCGTGCTGGCCGCGATCAAGGAGGCCAACCGCAGCGAGTTCTTCATGGTCGGCGGCGCCGGGTCGGCCAACGCGATGCGTGACATCCAGTCCGGCTCCAGCGTGCTGGAGGCCACCGTCACCTACAGCCCGACCATGGCGTCGTCGGCCATCAAGCTGGCTCGTCTGATCGCGCAGGGCAAGGGCATGAGCGACCTGGTGGAGAACCAGGTGCCGCAGTCGATCACTTTGGCTTCGGAGACCATCACCAAGGACAACGTCGCCCAGTACCTGCCGCTCGGATTCGAGTCCTGATGTCACATGACGACAAGCCGACACTGGGGATCGGCATGGTCGGATACGCGTTCATGGGGCGCGTTCACTCGCAGGCCTGGCGGAGCGTCTCGGCGTTCTTCGACCTGCCGGTCACACCGACGATGGCCGCGCTCTGCGGCCGTTCAAAGGAGCGTACGACCGCCGCCGCCGCGCAGCTCGGCTGGGGCGCGGTCGAAACCGACTGGCGCGACCTGATCCGCCGCGACGACGTCGACATCGTCGACATCTGCACGCCGGGCGACTCCCACGCGGAGATCGCCATCGCGGCGCTGGCCGCCGGCAAGCACGTCCTGTGCGAGAAGCCGCTGGCCAACACCGTGGCCGAGGCCGAGGCGATGGCCGAGGCGGCTCGCGACGCGGCTGCCAGAGGCGTGCACGCCATGGTCGCCTTCAACTACCGGCGGGTCCCGGCCGTCGCGCTGGCCCGACGGTGGGTCGCCGAGGGACGGCTGGGGGAGCTGCGCCACGTCCGGGCGCAGTATCTCCAGGACTGGATCGTCGACCCCGAGTTCCCGCTGGTCTGGCGGTTGCAGCGGGACCAGGCGGGCTCGGGCGCGCTGGGTGACATCGGCGCGCACATCATCGACACCACCGAGTTCATCACCGGTGACGTGATAGCGGGCGTCTCGGCTCTCACCGAGACGTTCGTGAAGGAACGCCCCCTCGCCGAGGCCTCCTCCGGTCTGGCCGGCGACAGCCGTACCTCCGAGAGGGGGACGGTCGACGTCGACGACGCCGCACTGTTCATCGGGCGGATGCGGGGCGGGGCGCTGGCCTCGTTCGAGGCCACCCGGTTCGCCTCGGGCCGCAAGAACTCGCTGCGGATCGAGATCAACGGTTCGAAGGGAAGCCTGGCCTTCGACTTCGAGGCGATGAACGAGCTGTGGTTCCACGACCACACCCTCAGCGGGGCCGAGGCGGGGTTCCGCCGCGTCCTGGTCACCGAACCCGAACACCCGTACGCGGCGGCCTGGTGGCCTCCGGGGCACGGGCTCGGTTACGAACACACCTTCACCCACGAGGCGAAGGACTTCCTTGAGGCGGTCGCCGCCGGTGTCGCCCCGTCGCCGTCCTTCGAGGACGGCCTGCGGGTGCAGCGGGTGCTGGCGGCGGTAGAGACGAGCGCGGCCGACGAGAGCCGCTGGACGGTGGTGTCATGAGCAGGCCTATCACGTTGTTCACTGGCCAGTGGGCCGACCTCCCGTTCGAGGAGGTCTGCCGCCTGGCGTCCGAGTGGGGCTACGACGGCTTGGAGATCGCCTGCTGGGGCGACCACTTCGAGGTCGACAAGGCCCTGGCCGACGACTCCTACGTCGAGCGCAAGCTGGAGGTGCTGGCCAAGCACAACCTGAAGGTGTGGACGATCTCCAACCACCTCGTCAGCCAGGCCGTCTGCGACAGCCCGATCGACGAGCGGCACAAGGGAATCCTGCCGGCGCGGATCTGGGGCTCGGGAGATCCGGAGGAGGTACGGCAGCGCGCGGCCGAGGACATCAAGAACACCGCCAGGGCCGCGGCGAAGCTCGGGGTGAAGACCGTCGTCGGATTCACCGGGTCGTCGATCTGGCACACGCTCGCGATGTTCCCGCCGGTGCCGCCCTCGATGATCGAGGAGGGGTACCAGGACTTCGCCGACCGGTGGAACCCGATCCTGGACGTCTTCGACGAGGTCGGCGTCCGGTTCGCGCACGAGGTGCACCCGAGCGAGATCGCCTACGACTACTACACGACGGTCCGGGCCCTGGAGGCCATCGGTCACCGTGAGGCGTTCGGGCTGAACTGGGACCCGTCCCACATGGTGTGGCAGGACCTGGACCCGGCCGGGTTCATCCTCGACTTCGCCGACCGGATCTACCACGTGGACTGCAAGGACGCCAAGGTCCGCACCGGCAACGGGCGGCGCGGCCGGCTCGCGTCGCACCTGGCCTGGGCGGACATGCGGCGTGGCTGGGACTTCGTCTCGACCGGTCGCGGGGACGTGCCCTGGGAAGACTGCTTCCGGGCCCTGAACTCCATCGGCTACGACGGTCCCATCTCCATCGAGTGGGAGGACGCGGGCATGGACCGGCTGGACGGCGCCCCCGAGGCGCTGGGCATCATTCGGAAGCTGAACGCCATCACGCCTCCGTCGTCGTCCTTCGACGCGGCCTTCTCCTCGGAGTAAGGACTCCTCGGCGTAAGGCGGACCAGGCCGCCGATCCGCACCGCTCCGGCGGACGGATCGGCGGCCTGATCGTTGTTGTGCGTCGCGGCTGTGATGCCGGTAGCCACCACGGCCGCGGTCCTCATGCCGCCGCGCGGCCGTAGCCGGCGGGACGGTGACGGGGATGTCCTGCGCGGGGCCCGGTAAGGAGCTCAACCGAGCGGAGAAGCTGAGCGCGCCGTGGCCGCCGCGGGCAACGTGGTGCGATGGGTGGCAACGGCGTGGAGACTCGATCGCCCGGACGTTGAAAGGCTGAAGGAGGAATCTTCCGGCTCACGGGTGTTCCCGTCGGGCGGGTACGGCCCGCGTCCGCCGATCGCGCCGGCGGTCGCGGGCCGTACCGCTGGGAGGGCGCAGCCGGGAGAGCCCTCTGCCCGGCTGCGCCCTCCCAGGACGGGCTAGTCCAGGACGACGATCTGACGCAGGACCTCGCCGCCCTTCAGCGCGGCCACGGCGTCGTTGAGGTCGGCCAGCTTGATGCGGGCGCTGATCATGCTCTCCAGGTCGAGCTTGCCCGCCTTGTAGAGCTCGGCGAAGAACGGGAAGTCCCGCCGGACGTCCGACCCGCCGTACAGCGAGCTGAGGATGTTCTTGCCCTCGAACAGCAGGCTGAAGGCGCTCAGCGGGACGGTGTCGTCCATCGCGCCCGCGCCCACCACGATCACGTCGCCGCCCCGGCGGGTGGCCTGCCAGGTGGTCATGATGGTGGCGGACTTGCCGACGGCCTCGAAGCCGTAGTCGAATCCCTTGCCGCCGGTCAGCGTCCCGAGCGCGTCCGGGAGTTGCTCGGGGGTGACGGCGTGGGTGGCGCCGACCTTCTTGGCCAGCTCGTGCTTGGACTCCACCGGGTCGATCGCCAGGATCGTGGTCGCACCGGAGATCCGGGCACCCTGGATCACCGACAGGCCGATGCCGCCGCAGCCCACCACGACCACGGTCGAACCGGCCTTGACGCGGGCGGTGTTGAGCACCGCGCCGACGCCGGTGGTGACGCCGCAGCCGATCAGCGCCGCGGCCTCGAAGGGCACCTCGGGGTCGACCTTGATCGCGCCCTGCCAGGGGACGACGATCTCCTCGGCCCAGGTGCCGCATCCGGCCATGCCGAACGCCGGGGTGTCGCCGCCGAAGCGGAAACGGGCGTTGACGAAGCTGTCCATGAGATAGGTCGTGCACAGGAACGGCTGGCCGACCAGGCAGTTCGGGCAACCGCCGCAGGCCGGGTTCCAGTTGACGATGACATGGTCGCCGGGCTTGACCGTGGAGACGTGGTCGCCGACCTCCAGGACCTCGCCCGCGCCCTCGTGGCCGAGGATGATGGGCAGGGGCATGGGAAGCACACCACTGATCACCGACAGGTCGGAGTGGCAGACGCCGGTCGCCCTGATCTTGATCCGGACATCGGTCGGGCCTATCGGGGCGAGGGTGAAGTCATCGCGAATGTCGAGCTTGTCGTCACCGACGGCATGCAGAAGCGCACCACGCATGGGGGTCCTTCCTAGTTCTCCTCAAGGGAGAGAGCGGCTTTGGGGCAGGACCGCACGGCATGCCGGACGCGGTCCGTCATCTCCGGCGGCGGCTCAGGCAGCAGCAGGTGCAGCTGGTCGTCGTCGTCGAGTTCGAAGACCTCCGGGGCGAGTCCGGTGCAGACGGCGTTGGACTCGCAGACCAGATAGTCGACCTTGATTTTCATGTGAACCTCCTAGGCGGGAATGGCGAGCTTACGGTGATCCCAGGAGATCACTCGACTCCGCTCCACCACGAAGGCGACCCGCTTTCGGCCGGTGTAGGCGACGTACTCCGCCAGGAGTTCCTCCTCGTCGGGCATTCCGGCCATTCGCCGGGCCACGTTCATGCCGACGCCGCGAACGCCCTCCGGGTCGTCGATCCGCCGGGCCACGCCGTAGATCAGGACTCCGCGCAGGTCGGAGTATTCGTCGCCGGCCTCGATCAGGCAGCTCACCCGGGGGTCCCGCTGGATGTTGAGTGTCTTCTGGGCCTTGCCATAGGTCCAGAAGGCTACTTCTCCTTCGACCAGCCCGTAAAACATGGTCACCATGTGCGGTGTCCCGTCCGGATTGATCGTGCCGAGCTGGAGCTTTCGCGACTCACGGACGAAAGCCGTCACCTCGTCGTCGGACATCACGATGCGGGTGCGCTGGTTCACGGTGCAAAGTAGAACATGTTCCATAAGGCCGGGCAAGGGCCATTTGGAATGTTGTTCGGTCTAGGTAGGCTGCTGTGATGAGCACCGCCACCATGCCCGCCGACCTGCTGTACGCCGCCCAGCGAGCGAAGGGATTCATGCCCCACGCGGAGGGTCTCGTGCTGTTCGAGACCGCCGTCGAGTACGGCCCGCTCGGCCCGATCTGTGAGATCGGCAGCTACTGCGGGAAGTCGGCCCTCTACCTCGGCTCGGGAGCCAGGCAGGCCGGATCCGTCGTCTTCACCGTGGACCACCACCGGGGCTCCGAGGAGATTCAGCCGGGGTGGGTGCACCACGACCCCACGCTGATGGACCTCCGCTTCGGCAAAATGGACTCGTTGCCCTCCTTCCGCTGCACGATCGCCGCCGCCGGGCTTGAGGAGGAGGTCATCGCGATCGTCGGAAGGTCCGAGCGGGTCGCCGGGCTGTGGAACACCCCGCTGGCGATGCTCTTCATCGACGGCGGTCACTCCGAGGGGCCGGTCACCAAGGACTACGAGGGATGGGCCCCGCACATCGTGGAGGGCGGCGCTCTGGTCTTCCACGACGTCTACCCCGACCCGGCGCGGGGCGGGCAGGGACCGCACCTCGTCTACCGGCGGGCTCTCGCCTCCGGCGCGTTCAAGGAGATCCGGCACGAGGGATCCCTGCGGGTGCTGGAGAGGGTCGGCTCCGGCATCGGATGACCCGGGGCGCACCCGCCCGGCGACCATGGCGCACGAGGCCGTCTCCTCCTGGAAGGACCGGAAGGAGCCGAGCGCGCCGGGCGTGAACGGCGACCGCGGCGTACGAGGTCGTCTCCCCGGAGGTGATCCGGCGCCGGAGGGCGCGGGTCTCACGACCGCTCGGTCATGATGGAGACCGCCACCGGCTCCCGCACACCCCTCACCCGCACCACCGCCGAGGCGATCAGGCCGGTGCCCGCGCGCAGCAGCAGCCAGCCTTCCTCGTGACTCCCCACCACGACGAGCGGGGTCGTCGTCGGCCTGCCCGCCTTGGACAGGCACTCGACGGCCGTCCGGATCCGGGCGGACACGGTCTCCTCCGGTTCGCCGCAGCGGGGCAGCAGTTCGGCGATCAGCGGGTCGAACGCGGGCCCCAGCGTCCTGCCCGCACCTCCCACCCGCTCCCAGTCGCAGTACGCGGGACCGTTCACGCCGAGCACGAGGTCGTCCAGGTGGCTGCGGGACGTCCCGCCGGTCATGGTCACGTGCAGCGCCGGATCGAGACCGAGACCGACCGCGGCCCGCTGCAGGTAGACGGCCAGCAGGTTCGCCGGCCACGGGTCGCGCCGGGGGAGAGGGCCGACGTCCTTCAACCGCAGCCCGATCCACGCGGCCACCAGCCGCCCGCGCACGTCGGTCGTGGTCACGTCCCAGACATATTCGCCCCTGTCGTGCCCGCGCTCGGTGGCGTGCAGCCGCACGTCCCCCTGGGACGGCCGCACCACCAGCCGCTCGCAGCCGACCGGGAGCAGCCGCCGGTGCGGCACGCACGCCTGCAGCGCGTGGATCGTGGCGTCGCTCAGTCCCGGGCTGCCCAGCACGGGCCTGTCCTGGAACCAGCCGTCGGGGTCGTCGCCGCGCAGCTCGCCCCGGCAGTTCCGCGCCTCGACGAGGGTCAGCTCCCTGACCCGCTGGAACCTTCCGGTGGAGAAGCACAGCGCGCCGTACAGGTCCTTGGCGTCCAGCGGTTCGGTGCCGTCGCGGTTCAGCTGCGGTACGAAGAGGGTCTCGCCCGCCGGGTTCACCGGGAACACCGCCCTGAAATGATCCAGGTGGAATCCGGTCTCCTCGCTGCGGATCACGGCCTCGACCGTCTGCTCGTGCCGGAGCGCGCACACCCGGATCGTGGTGCCGCCCGCCTCGGGCACGACGACGGGCCGGTCGAACGTCATCTCCGCGGCCTCGTCCAGGGGCCGCCCGGTCAGCGCGCCCGCGGCCTGCGCCATCGCCTCCAGCGCCACCACCGCGGGCAGCGTCGCCTGCCCGTCCATCCGGTGGTCGGCCAGGTAGGCGTCGGACTCGATCGACAGGCGGCTGTCGGCGACGAGCTCCACGCCGGGGACGTGCACCCGCAGCCCTTCGAGGAACCGCCCTCCTCCCGGGCAGGGCGCGGCGGGCCCGCCCAGCCGGCCGTGCACGGCCACGCTGGACGGCAGATCCTTGGTCCTGAGCAGGCCGAGGAACAGCTCCACGCCCTCCCGTGAGGGAATGGCCGTCACGTCCGTCTTGACCAGCGATTCGAGCACGCCCAGTCGCTCGCCCATCCCGGCGCCCGACCATACCGACCAGTCGATGTTCAGCCCGCCGATCCTTCTGACGCGTTCTCTCATCAGCCCGTTGGCCAGCGCGTAGTGACTCTCCCCCGCCAGGCCGTACAGACCGATCACCGACCCGAACGTCACCACCCTGCGGGGCGCGGTCGCGGCGAGCAGGTTGTCCAGCCCGGTGAGCTTGGGCGCGATGTGCCGCTCGAAGTCCTCGGCCGTGAGCTCGGCGAACCGGCCCGGCCGGTTGACGTCCGCCGAGTGGATCAGCATGGTGACGGGTCCGAGCGTCCGCTCCAGTTCTCGTACGGCACGCTTCACCTCGCCGGCGTCACTCACGTCCGCCGCGGCGTAGCCGTACCGGATGCCCTTGACGGACAGCATCTGCAGGTTGGTTCTCAGGATCGGGTCGTGGCTCGGACGGCGGGGCCCGAGCAGGGCCAGAGCGCACCCGGCGGCCTCCGCCAGCGCCCTGGCGCATGCGAATCCGATCCCCGTGCCGCCCCCGCTGACCAGTACCACGTCCTCCGGGCCCACCGGCAGCGGGCCCTCCCCGTCAAGGGCGATCACGGTCCTCGCGCGTGGCTCCCCGGCGCCGAGGTCGAGGTCGGGGTGCTCCAGCCGCAGGCTGCCCAGGAACCCGGACACGGCGTCCGAGGCGCAGACCACGGCCAGCCGATCCCGGCTCGCGACCGCCTCGCGGGCCGCCGAGATCAGGGCCTCGGCGGCGCCGGGGCGCAACGGATCGTCGATCACGATCCGCCTGCCCTGAATCTCCGCGTCCTCCGGGCCGTCCGCCTCCCCGTCCGGATCGGCGCCTTCGTGCGCGGCGGGGACGTCCCAGCCGCCGGGCTCCGGGGCCTCGGCGAAACATCTCACCCAGTGCGAGACCCCGGCCACGGGTCCCGTCCTGCCGACGTGCTCGGGTTCGTCCGACGTCGGCAGCCTCGCGATGACCCCCGCGACCAGTCCCATCACGATTCCCGCGATGCCGCCGCCCGACGCCGGGGCACCGCCCGCCCGCTCGGCGCCCGCCCCCGCGCCCTGCGGGGACGAGCAGGGGTTGGAGACGAAGACGCGGTCGCGCCAGATGTCGACGGGCCTGGCCGGGTGATCGCCGTAGAGGGCGGTGAGATCCTGGATCGCGGTGTCCGCCCAGAGAGCGGCGACGGTCTCCGCGGACGCCGTGTCCGGGATCGGGCGGTCGGCGTCGAAGTCGCCGTCGGGGGCCTCCTGGCTGGGAAAGAGCAACGTGACCCGTCCCTTCACGTCCTGCCCGAGGTAGAGCCCCGAAAGGGCGACGAGACTGCCGGACTCCAGGGTGTCCAGCCGTTTCAGGGCGAGTTCCGCGCGCTCGGAGAGCTGTTCCGCGGACCCCGCCACGATCGCGATCCGCAAAGGCCCGGCCGAGGCGCTCCCCAGCGCGTGGGCGAGGTCGCACAGCTCCGCCTCCGACCACCGGGTGGCCTGGTCCGCGACCCGCTCCAGCACCGGTCGCACGGCCTCCGCGTCCTCGCCCGAGAAGGCGAACACCAGGGGCTCGTCCGGCGACGGACGATCGGGCGCGGGCCGTGCCGGATCCATGAGGTTGTTCGCCTCGGCCGGGGCCGGGGCGGTGAGGACGAGGTGGGCGTGGACGCCGCCGAAGCCCGTGGCGCTCACCCCCGCGTGGCGGGGGCCGTAGGGCCAGGGCTCGGGGATGGACAGGACGCGAAGAGGGGCGCCGGGAGCGGCGAGGAGGGAGTGGGGGGAGCCGCAGCCGGTGGTGGGAGGCAGGACGCCGGAGGCGATGCTCAGGGTGGCTTTGATCAGTCCGGCGGCCCCGGCAGCCGCCCCGGTGTGCCCGATGTTGGCCGTGACGGAGCCGAGGGCCGCCTGCCGTACGCTGCCCGACAGCAGGCGGGTGAGCGCGGTGAGTTCGGCGGTGTCACCGACGGGGGTGCCGGTGCCTTGACCTTCGAACAGGGCCACCTCGACGGGGGAGACCCCGGCCTGGGCGTAGGCGCGGCGCAGGGCCAGGAGCCGGCCGTCGGACTCCGGACGGGTCAGGCCCCCGCCGTCGGAGGACACGCCCCAACCGGCGATCTCCGCGTAGATCCGGACCCCGGCGGCCCTGGCGCCGGCCGTGGGCATCAGGGCCACGATCCCGCACCCCTCACCGGGCCAGAAGCCGTCCGAGCGGGTGTCGTAGATCCGCATCCGCTCCTCGGCCAGCGCGCCCGCCTTGGCGAGGCCGACCAGCTCGAACGGGTCGAGGCTGAGGTTCACGCCCCCGGCCAGGGCGAAGTCCGCGCTGCCGTCCAGCAGCGAGCGACAGGCGGCGATCACGGACAGCAGGGACGAGGCGCCCGTGCCGTCCACGGTGTATCCGCCGCCGCGCAGGTCGAAGTGGTCGCAGACGCGTCCGGCGATCGTGCTGGACAGGCTTCCGGCCAGAGTCTCCTCGGAGGTCTCGGGAAACGGCCGCAGATACTCGCTCCGCGCGCGGGCCAGCACCCGGGTGACCGTCTCCTCGGGAAGCCCGGCCAGGGCCGAGACCAGCACGCGGCGCACGTACGGCCAGCGCAGTCGCAGGGTGGCGGCCCGGGAGACCTCGCCGGTCAGGGTGTTGCCCATGACCACCGTGACCCGATCGCGGTCGAGTCCCCTCCCCCCGGGGAAGCCCGCGTCGGCCAGGGCCTGGGACGCCGTCTCCAGGGCGAGCCAGTGGGCCGGGTCCCCGGCGCGGTGCGCGGCGCCGGAGACGTTGAAGGCGGTCCGGTCGAACTCCCAGCCCTCGATCAGGGCGGCGCGGGTGCTGTAGGTGTGGTCGGGGGCCAGCCGGTCGGAGGAGTGGTAGTCGGCCAGGTCAAGCCGTTCGACCGGCATGCGCCGGAACGCCCGCCGCCGCCACAGCACCGTCTCCCACAGCGCCCCCGGATCAGGCGCGTCCGGGTAGGTACAGGCCAACCCCACGATCGCAACGGACATTCGGCGCACCCTTCAAGCATTCGCACGGATCACTGCCGGACGCCCGCGGGAACCTCGGAGAGGCCGCGCGGGAGCGGGCACGGAAGGGGGAGCGGGGCGAGGGCGGTGCGGCGGGGCCTGCGGCCGGAGGTCAGGAATCGCGGTTGCGCCGCGCCCAGGCCTTCCGGATTCCTGCTCGCCAGGCCTGGTAGTGGTCACCGCTGTGCGCGTTGTGGCCCAGCGCGATGAGCGTGGTGTCGGTCCAGGCGCCGGCCTCGTCCACCTCCACCCCGCACAGGGCGGGCGCGGCCGCGACGGTGTGCTCGGGGACGATCCCCGAGATCAGCCGGGAGGCGCAGCCGAAGGCACTGCCCTGGGCGAGGTGGGCGCGGAAGCCGTCCTCCGTCGCGGCCGAGGCCAGCCACTCCAGGTCCGCGGCGCTCGCGCCGCCGACGTAGGTGGCGGCCAGGCCCACGCCGCTCCACAGGTCGGCGCGGCGGCCGGCGGGGAACTCGGCGATGCGCAGGACCACGTCGTCCACGCCAGCGCACTCATGGAACCAGAGCATCCGCCCCAGCCCCTGGTCGAAGATCGCACGCTGGGTCCGGTCCATCAGGCCGGCCGTGCGCTGGCGCCCCACCGTCCTGTCGGTGAGGAAGAACCCCTGGTGGAAGCCGAAACCGTCGAAGGCCAGCCAGCGCAGCAGCGGGTGGACCGAGCGGATGCCCCACATCGGCCGCATGTGCAGCCGGGCGTACGCCCAGCCGGTGCCCATGTGGACGAGGTGCGGGTATCGCATCCCCTGCCCGTTGAGCAGGTCCCTGAGCCGTCTGCCGCCGGTGATCGTGAGGATGTCGAGGTGCGCGCAGGCCATGCCCGCGCCCTCGTAGGCGAAGCCGCGCAGTTCCTCGGGGAGGTCGTCGATCCGCTCGACCTCTCGGGCGATCATCGCGTTGAACCCGGTCAGGAACGACTGTCCCGCGGTCTCCAACCGCTCGCGGGCCGGACCCAGCCGGAACCGGCGCGGTCCGAAATCGGCCTGGCCGAGGTTCTTCCACAGCAGGCCGGCCAGGCCCCTCGGCCTGGTCAGCACCAGCTCCGCCGGGCCCGAGGGGGCCGGGACGTCCGGCTCCTCCCGCACGGCGTCCGGGACGTCCTCGGCGCCGTCGTCCTTCGGGCCGTGGTCCTCCGCGCCGGGTTCTCCCACGACGGTGTGCGCCGTGCCGGTCTCCGTGCCGGGTTTCGCGCCGTGGTCCGGTGTGCGGGACTCCTCCGTCCCGAGGGGCGGCGTATCCGTATCCGTACCCGTGCCGCGGTCCGGCGCCCAGGTCTCCGTGCCGTGGTCCGGCGTGCCGGTTTGATCCGTGCCGTAGTTCGCCACGCCGGCCTTCTCGCAGGGAATGTCCCAGAAGTCGTCCTCGAAAGCGTCGGAGACTCTCTCGGTGTCCGCGAACGGGGCGCTCTCGGCGCCGCTTCCGCCCGCGTCCGCTCTCTCCGTCTCAGGGACCTTGTGCGGGGCGGCCCGCTCAGCCTCGTCGCTCTGAGCTATTACCCGGGTGCCCTCCGCATTGCTCACAGGCTCGAACGTAGTAAGACGTATTCCAGCCTTCAAGCACCGCGTTTCTGGTTCCGGGCAAAGAAATTGTTAGGTCTGGAGGTCTGCCCGGGGCCGCGACGGGGAAAGGGACGTCAGGCTCGCGAACGGGCGTGGCTGCACCCGCAGTCCGCCGTGGGACGATCGGTCACGTACCTGCCCGCGTCACGGAAGACGCCCGAGGCCGGGGTGTGGCCGGTCAGCGCGTCGGCCGCGAGCACGACGGCGGCCGCGGTGTAGGCGGAGCGCTCGTGCGGGAACCACTTCTCGTTCACGAACTGCCAGCCGGTCCAGTAGGAACCGTCCTCGTGCCGCAGGTGCTGCATGTCCGCGAAAAGCTTCAGCGCCCGGTCCCGGTCGCCCACGGCGTCCAGCGCGAGCACCAGCTCGCAGGTCTCGGCGCCGGTCACCCACGGCTGGTCGGAGACGCAGCGGATGCCCAGATCCGGCTCCACGAACGTGTCCCACTCCTCGGCCAGCCGCGCCTCGGCGGCCGGGCCGCGTACCGCGCCGCCCAGGATCGGGTAGTACCAGTCCATCGAGAAGCGGCTCTTGTCGGCGAACGCCTCCGGGTGCGCGAGCAGTACGTGACCGAGCTGGTCGGCGGCGAGCTCCCAGTCGGGTTGCGGGTCGCCCAGATGCTCACCGAGCAGCACCCCGCTGCGCAGCCCCTGGTGGATGGAGGCGCAGCCGGTCAGCAGGGCGTACTCGGCGGGCCTGCCGTCGGCCGCCCGCTCCCAGACGATCTCGCCCCGGGTGGTCTGCAGCTCGACCACGAAGTCCAGCGCCGATCGGACGACCGGCCACATCTCGCGGGCGAAGTGCTCGTCCCCGGTCACCAGCAGTTCGTGCCAGACGCCGACCGCCACGTAGGCGGCGTGGTTAGACTCCCCGCCCCGCTCGACGGCCTTGCCCGCGACCAGCTTCATCGGCCAGGAGCCGTCGGCCCTTTGCGTGCGGACCAGCCAGTCGTAGCCCTTGCGCACCGGTCCGGTGAGCCCGGCCACGCTCATCGCCATCAGGCACTCGACGTGATTCCAGGCGTCCACGTGTCCTTCGGGCCAGGGAATGCCGCCGTCGGGTTCCTGCACCGCCGCGATGCTCCGGGCGGTCTGGACGACCTGCTCCCAGTTAATCAGGTCGCTCACCGCTCCTCATTCGCTTCGCGGGCCGCTTCGTTCCTCAGCGAACCGCTCCGCTCACCGCGTCGGGTTCGCTTCCGGTCCATGGGGTCGCTCACACGGGCTTCCGGACGTAGAGCACCACGCTTTTGCCGATGAGCGGGTTGAGCACCGCCTCGGCGATCCTGGTGGCGGCCGGGCGCTTCATGATGTCCCAGACCAGGATCTCGTGGTACGCCTTGGTCAGCGGGTGGTCGTCGTTGTTGACACCGACCGCGCACTTGAGCCACCAGTACGGCGCGTGCAGCCCGTGGGCGTGGTGGTGCGGGCCGATCTCCATGCCGATCGACTTCAGCTTGGCGCTCAGCTCGGCCAGCGTGTAGATGCGGACATGCCCGCCGGGAGCCGTGTGATAGGCCTCGTCCAGCGCCCAGCAGATCCGCTCGGGCAGGAAGCTCGGCACCGTGATGGCCGCCTGGCCGCCCGGCTTGAGCACCCGGAAGATCTCCCGCATCGCGGCCATGTCGTCGGGGATGTGCTCCAGCACCTCGGCCGCGATCACCCGGTCGAAGCTCGCGTCCTCAAACGGCATGGCGAGCGCGTCGCCGGTCACGGTTTCCGCCGTCGCCTCCGGGGGCACCTCGCCGGCCTTGTCCATCGCGGCGAACATGCTCGCCACGCCTTCCAGTTCCTCGGCGTCCATGTCGAAGGCCACCACGTCGGCGCCCCGCCGCAGAACCTCGAACGCATGTCGTCCGGCGCCACAGCCCAGGTCCAGAACTCGGGTTCCGGGCCCCACGGGCAACCGGCCGAAGTCGACAGTCAGCACTCGTCGCTCCTAATGAGGTGATCGGTGTGAGGGGTCTTACGTCGTGCGGCGAGCTTGGATGGCCTCGTGGTAGGCCTCCACGGTCCGCTGGGCGACGACGTTCCAGGTGTAGCGCTCCATGACCCGTTCGTAGCCCTTCCTGCCCACCGCGGCCCGCTCCTCGGGAGAGTCGTGCAGGCGGCGCAGTACGGCGGCAAGCTCCTCGGGATCGCCCGGAGCCACCTGGATCGCCGCGTCGCCGACCACCTCGGGCAGCGCGCCGGTACGGCTGGCGACCAGGGGGGTGCCGCAGGCCATGTGCTCGACGGCCGGGAGTGAGAACCCCTCGTAGAGGGAGGGCACGACCGAGATCTCCGAGGTGGCGATCAGCTCGCCCAGCTCGGTGTCGGAGATGCCGTGCACGAACCTGACACGGTCGTGCAGGGAGAGCTCGGCGACCAGCTTCTCGGTCGGGCCGCCCGGGGTGGGTTTGCTGACCACGGTCAGGTTGACGTCGCGCTCGGTGGCGAGCTTCGCCACCGCCCGCAGCAGCGTCGAGACGCCCTTCATCGGGGAGTCCGCGCTGGCCACCGCGACGATGGAACCGGGGCGCTTGGGCATCTCCGGGCGCGGATGGAAGTAGCGGGTGTCCACGCCCAGCGGGATGAGCCGCATGTTGGCCTGGGGCACGTTGAAATCACGGTGGATGTCGGCGAGAGAGGACTCGCTGACGGTCAGGATCGGGCTCAGCCTCGGCGCGACCTTGGCCTGCATCCGGACGAAGCCGTACCACCTCCGGAGCGAGAACTGCTTGCGCAGCGGCGCGGCCTTCAGCTCGATCCGCCGGTCCATGCTGATCGGGTGGTGGATGGTGCCGACCACCGGGAACAGCTTCTGGATGCCGAGCAGGCCGTAGCCGAGCGTCTGGTTGTCCTGCACCACGTCGAAGTCGCCGAGGCGCTTCTTCAGCGCGCGGTGCGCCCGCAGGCTGAAGGTCAGCGGCTCGGGGAACCCCGCGGTCCACATGGTCGCGACTTCCAGCCAGTCGATCCAGTCGCGATACTCGTGCAGCTTGGGAGTGCGGAAGGGATCTTCATCGCGATACAGGTCGAGGCTGGGAACCTTGGTGAGGATGACGCCCTCGTCGAGCTCGGGATAGGGCTGGCCGGAGAACACCTCGACGCGGTGCCCGAGGGCGACCAGCTCGCGACTGAGATGGCGTAGATAGACGCCCTGGCCCCCGCAGGTCGGCTTGCTGCGGTAGGACAGCAGCGCAACCCGTAGTGAGTCCGCACCTGGCACGGCAACCCCTCTTCCTCCCCTGTCCGAAAAGGGGACAGGTACCGTGAAAGATGACCTTAGTCCTCGGACCCTACCATTTGGTAGCTTCGTATACCGGATGTGGAATTGTTCCTAGCCGGAGCCTCACGTGCCGCGAACTGGGAGATTAGTCCTACCGAACTTGATTCGGTGAAACGTGTTCTCGTTACGGCCCAACGGACATGATGCCCATCCAGAGGTGTGGCGGTACATTCGCCAATCACACAGCACAAGACCGGGCGAAAGTCCCGCCCCACGAGCGAGGAGGACGCGTTGGCCAGGCGCGCGCTGATCACCGGTATCACCGGGCAGGATGGTTCCTACCTGGCCGAGTTCCTGCTCGATCAGGGGTACGAGGTCTACGGGCTGGCCCGTGGGCAGGCCAACCCCCGCGTCTCCCGGTTGCGCAAGTTCCTGCAGGACGTCCAGTTCGTCGGTGGGGACCTGCTCGACCAGGGCTCACTGATCTCCGCCGTGGAGAAGGTCCAGCCCGACGAGGTCTACAACCTCGGCGCCATCTCGTTCGTCCCGATGTCGTGGGAGCAGGCCGAGCTCACCGCGGAGGTCACCGGCATGGGCGTGCTGCGCATGCTGGAGGCGATCCGGGTCTGCTCCGGCATCTCCTCCTCCCGTACGGCTGCCGGATCCGGGCAGATCCGCTTCTACCAGGCCTCGTCCTCGGAGATGTTCGGCCAGGTCCGCGAGACCCCGCAGACGGAGATCACCCCCTTCCACCCCCGCTCCCCGTACGGCGTGGCCAAGGCGTACGGCCACTTCCTGACCCAGAACTACCGCGAGTCCTACGGCATGTACGCGGTGTCGGGAATCCTGTTCAACCACGAGTCCCCGCGCCGGGGCGCCGAGTTCGTCACCCGGAAGGTGAGCCTCGGAGTCGCGAAGATCAAGCTCGGTCTGGCCTCCGAGCTGCGCCTGGGCAACATGGAGGCCCGCCGCGACTGGGGCTACGCCGGCGACTACGTCCGGGGGATGCACCTGATGCTCCAGGCGGACACGCCTGAGGACTACGTGATCGGCACCGGCCGTACGCACACCGTCCGCGACCTCGTGGAGGCCGCCTTCGCCGCCGCGGGACTGGACTGGGAGCGGCACGTGGTCGGCGACCAGACCCTGCACCGCCCCGCCGAGGTGGATCTGCTCTGCGCCGACCCCAAGAAGGCCCGCGTCCAGCTCGGCTGGGAGCCCTCGGTCGCCTTCGAGGAACTCATCACGATGATGGTCGAGTCGGACATCAAGCTGCTGTCCAACGGCGGCGACCCCGACCAGTGAACTCCCGCGCCGGTTCCGGCTCGCCCTCGCCTCTCCACAGGGATCAGTCGGTGATCATGATGGGATTGCCCAGCGGGATGCGGGAGAGCAGCTCCAGCGCGGCGGGCGGAACGCGCACGCAGCCGTAACTGACGTCACGGCCGAACGAGGCCCTGTCCGGCCAGCCGTGCAGGGCCACCGTCGCGGGGCCGCCGGCGAAGGTGTCGAGGGTGCCCGAGTGGGTTCCCAGCGCGAGGAACAGAGGGGTGTAGGTCTGACGACCGGGGATCACGGAGGCGAGCAGGAAGGTCCGTCCCCGCGGGGTGGGTGTGCCGGGCGCGCCCACGGCCACCGGCCAGGATCCGAGCCGGCGTTCGGCGTCGAACACCGTGATCCTGCGAGCGGCCAGCTCGATCCGCACCCGGTAGGTGCTGTAGGCGCCCCGGAGCCCTCCGTCTTGGGTGTAGATCCATCCCGTGGATCGGTTCGGCCGGCTCGGCAACAGGATCCGGTCCCATCCCGGCAGCCTCTGGACGACCGGGACCCAGGTCGGATCGTCCAGCTGGGTGGTCGGCAGCACTCCCAGCGGGGGACCTCCGGGACGGGCGTAGACCACCCGTCTCGCCGTGGGGTGGATGAGGAATCCATCCGCGATGTGAAACGGGTCGGGATCCTTTGGCGCCCCGCGCAATGTCGTATAAGTGGTTATAGTCGGCAACTTTGCTATTTGTTCTTCTGGAATGGGAATCGGTTCGACGGGTACCGGCGGAACGGCCGGTGAGGCGGCCGACGGCATGGTCGGCGAGGCGGTCGGTGAGGTGGTGGGCGAATCGTCGTCCCTTCCACAGGAGGAAACCAGGGCCGCGACGACGAGGATGACCGTGCCCGTCGATCTGGCGTACGGATAACCGGAACCTCCGCGAGGAATCCTCGGTCTCCGCGAGCGACGGTGTCCGGCGGGAGTGGCTGAAGGTTCCATCGAGTTCCCGTGATCGAATCGGTTGTATCCGCACACTTACGGCATTTCCTCTGCTGAAAACGATTACCAATTCATGTTTCTCGGGCCGGTGGAAACGCCATTGAGGGTAGATAGAGAATCGGTTGATGAAACAGTCTGGCAAATACCATGATCAAATAAAATTCACGAAAAGTGACACGAAGCACCATGTCGCGGGTGGTGTGCCCGCCGGGACGCCTTCCGGTGGGCACGACCTGGGGCTCGGTGCGCGTCTGCCATCGATTCCCGGAAATGCGGCGAGAATGAATTGTCGCCGCGTAAAACTTTCTTTGGCTCACCCTGTCTCGTCGCACTGATTGTGAAGCTCTGTCCTGAAATGAGGGGGTGAAATCTCCGGTCCGGAGTCGTGGAGGGCGGGCTTCCATGTCTTCCCTCCGGAACTTCGCGCGAGGTCCTCGGGCCGGGTTCGCTCGATCCGTGAAACGAGTGCGCATTCTCATTCGCCGTCGAGCGCGACTGCGGTTTGAGAGAACCGGGATATGGGCCGGATGGACATCGGTGTTTTAGTCAATGGCCGATGGGCATGGTGGGGTCTGAAAGTCCAGTACGCAGAGCTGGAGTGGAAGGTTATCAGCATGAAAGCGGAGACCCTTGGGGAGACTTACTTAGCAAGCACCAGTGACTCGGTGCCGCAGGCTCGTTCGGAAGTCCGTAGATGGCTCGGCTGCGACCATCCCGCAGTTGAAGAAGTCATTCTGGTGATTTCTGAGCTGGTGACAAATGCCATCATCTACTCGGACCAGGGAAACGCTGGTGACCTCATAGGGGTCTCCCTGACCGCCACGGAGGATTTTCTCCATGTGGAGGTCTCCGACCCGGGTTCGGCGCTCACCGCTCCACATCTCTCGCGGGAGATGACCGTCCAGCCACGAATGAGCGCGGAGGGCGGTCGCGGGCTGTTCATCGTCGACGCGCTCTCCAGGGGCCGCTGGGGAATCCGCGAGCACGGCCGGGGGATGGGCCGGACCGTGTGGTGTGAGATCCCCGTTCCGCCGGCCTCCGGCCGTTCCCGCTCACCCGGCCCGTCCACCGTTTTTGCACTGTCCGACTGACGTGACGGGCGCGCGTCCGTCGATCCGCCGGTGTGGACATGTCCCGGTGGGCCACGGACAGGACACGTCCGTGGCCCACCGGGACGACGTTCTCGGCACCGCCTGAGACGGTGGCTTCGTGTCGATTACTCATAGTGATGAATATTCGACTTAAGGTGAATGTGACCCGGTCGGACATCATCGCGACCACGCGCCCACCGAAGTGCCGGAGCGGTGACGCCCAGCGCCGGGATACCTACCGCAGGCCCATGCCACACCAGCGCGGGGCCTTGTGCCAGCAGGAGGAGTCGTATGCTTTCCCGCGCCCACCGCGCCGCCTTGGCCGTCGCAGCCGCCGCGATCACCACCTCTTTCACTCTCGTCCCCGCTCACGCCGAACCGTCGCCGCAGTACGGAGCCGCGGAGTCCGTCGCCCCATCGTCGCTCGACCTGCGGCTGCGGCACGGATACGTCTCCTCGCCCAAGAGCCGGCAGGCCGCGTGCGCGGCGCGCTACGTCTCCTGCGGTCTCGCCTCCACCCAGCCGCAGAGCGTGAAGGGGGTCAAGAACCTGCGCAGGTGCAGCGGCAACAACCCCGCCTTCCGCGAACTCGACGACGAGACCAAGCCCTGGCCGGCCACGAAGGTGAAAAGCAACATCGTCACCTTCACCTGGGTGCTGACCGCCGCCTACCGGACCGGCACGTGGGACTACTACATCGGCAACACCCGGATCGCGCGGTTCGACAACCAGGGGGCGGTGCCCACCTCGCCCGTCGCGCACACCGTGGACCTGGGAGGCAGGACAGGCCGGTTGAAGGTGCTCGCGGTCTGGAACATCGCCGACACCGACGACGCCTACTACTCATGCGTCGACCTGCAGAGGTAGCCGACCTCCGAGGCGGGCGGCCCCGAAGGCGGCGGACCTTCGGGGGCAGGTGACCGTCTGCCCTCGCGGGCCGCCGCTCGTCCCGCGGGTCGGCCGGCCCGGCGCCGACCGGGCCGGCGACACGGACACGATCGTGGAGTTCGGTGTGTACGGCTACGCGACACGACGTCGTGGCGTCCCGGCGCCCGGCCCCGATGACCTCGTCACGCCGTTGTCTCACGACCGTGGACGGGCCGGTCGACCGCGCCGGATTGCAGGTCCGAATCTCGCTGAAACTGCTGGTCCGAATCTCGCCGCCTCCGGTCCGCGCGCTCGCCATAGCTTTCTCCCGTGAAGATCCCCCTCCTTTCCCGGGCGGGATGTGGCGATGAAAAGGACACTTGATGGATCTGCAGCTTTCCGGCCGCGTCGCGGTCGTCACCGGCGCCTCCAAGGGCATCGGCCTGGCCGTCACCCGTACTCTGCTCGGCGAGGGCGTCCGCGTCGTGGCCGCCTCGCGTAAGAGCACTCCGGAGCTGGAGGCGCTCGACGGCGCCGACCTGCTCCACGTGCGGGCCGACCTGATGGACCCCGAGGCGCCCGCCCAGATCGTGGCGCGTGCGGTGGAGGAGTTCGGCGGGCTCGACATCCTGGTGAACAACGCCGGCGGCCCGCCGCCCGGCGTGGCCCTGCCGCGCTTCTCGTTCCTGGCCCCCACAGACGACGACTGGCGGGTGATGTTCGAGTTCAACCTGTTCTCGGCCGTGCGCGCGATCCGCGCCGCCATCCCGCCGATGCTCCAGCGAGGCGGCGGTTCGATCGTCAACGTCTCCTCGGGCAACGCCCGGCTGCCCGCCCCGATGAACGTCGACTACAACGCCGCCAAGGCGGGTCTGAACAACCTGACCAAGGCGCTGTCGGAGGAGTTCGCACCGCAGGGCATCCGGGTGAACACCGTCTCTCCGGGGCCCGTGCGGACGGCGTGGTGGACCGAGGAGGGCGGTGCGGCCGACATCATCGCCGCCCAGGCGGGCACCGACCGCGACAGCGTGATGGACAGCGTCGCACCGGAGATGATGAAGCTGTCGACCGGACGCCTCGTCGACCCGCAGGAGGTCGCGGACGTGATCGCCCTGCTCGTCTCGCCGCGCTCGGCGAGCACCACCGGCGCGGACTTCGCCGTCGACGCCGGATTCCTCAAGCAGGTCTGACCCGCCGAGGGCGACCCCGCGGGGATCAGGGAGTCGTGCAGACGGAGCCGAGCGCGTCGTCGAGAGCGTCGCGATGCAGCCTGTCCAGGTGCCGGTGCCGTGTGGCGGACAGCACGGCACCGGACAGCCGGACGGCGCAGTCGCTCGCGCCCCGGGTGTCCGTGGTGGCCTTCAACTGCTCCATGACCTCTGTGGTGATCGTGTCGAGCTGCGGCCGGACCTCCCCGGCGAGGTCGGACCGTTCGGCCGGGCGCAGCTCCGGGCGGGTCGTCCATCGCGCGTACAGCCCGCGCTGAACGACCTTGCCGGCCTCGATCTGGTCGCGGAAGAAGCGCAGGCCGGCTGCCGGATTGAGCCCCATGCGGTCGGACAGGCTCGTGACCTGGTCCAGCACCTGCCGCTCCCGGGCGGGGTCGTCGATGGGCTGATCGGTGCCGAACTTCGCCGCGGCGACCTTGTCGGCCAGCAGGATGCGCTGCACGGCCAGCTCGGTCAGCGGCAGGAGAGAGCCGGATCGCCGAAGGTCGCCCGGTGCCTGGTCCGGTGCGGGGACGGGGGGTTTCGAGGCCGCGGCCACGGGCGATCCGCCAAGCATGAGCGCGGACACCGTGAACGCGATCGCGATACGGCGTGACAGCGGCAGAGCGGTGGACATGGCGAGCCTTTCCAGGAAGGACTCCGGGAGTGACCGTCAGGACGGCCGATCATCGGCTCCATGAGTTCTGACAGGCCCAGACCGAGACTAGAGCCTCCCCTCCCGCGGGGGAACAAGGAAACGGTGTGGGTTGAGTCAGTGGATTGCAACTCACAAAACCAGACAAAATCCCCTTAATTGAGATCGGTGACATTTGGTTTGATTGTATGATCCAAGGTGCAATCAAGTGTGAAGCAAAAGGATGAAATTGAAAGATCGGGACATGTTCTCGTTGTTGGCAAATCCATTTAAACCTCGCTAACCGGATTTGCGCATTGCCATGTCGATCATGGGGTACCTCCTGCTTGCCGCCATCGCCGCGGAATCTGATTCCCCGGAGTCATGAAACGACATGGAATTCAATGACCCCTGCTGGTGAAAGACGGTCCCTGGGCGTTGAATCCGGAAAGCGTAGCCGGAGTTTGGCCGTCGCCACAGCGGCAATCGGTGCCATTCTGGCTCTTTTGTGTCAGACTCCGGCGAGTGCCGTCGCCTTCATTGAAAATTCGGTATTACGTCTCCCCGGCGTGCGGGTCGGCAAAAATTACCCTGCAGCGACCTGCCATGCGATTTGTCCTCTCGAAAACTTGCGTCCCTATTTCAAGGGGGCCAAGTCCAAGAATATGAAATCCCGCGACATGAAAGTCGCGGGTATCAAGACCAAGAACAGGGACAGGGACTGGGATGGAGGCCGGGACGGGGACTGCAGGTGCCCGAGAAGGCACTGCAGGCGCCCGCCTGGGCCGCCCGCCCGCAGGGACCACAAGGGCCGCAGGGACCGACCGATCTCTCGGGCGGTCCTCCGGTCCGGCAGGTCCCGCTGGTTCTCCTGGCGCTCCGGGCTCGGCCGGCGAGGTGGGTGCCACAGGCGCCACAGGTCCGGCGGGTCCGGCGGGTCCGGCGGGCCCGGTTGGGCCCCTGGCACCGCCGTCCGCCGTCGACTCGGCGTTCCTGCCCCTCGACGAGATCATCACATCCGTGCGAACCGACGGAACGCTGTTCCTTCGCGACCCGCGGACGACTCCTGTCTGGCACGACATGTCCGGGATACCCAACTATCCCGCGGACACGGTCGACGTCGCCTCGACGGGGTTCTGCCGTACCTTCACATCACGGTGCAGAAGGAAGGTGGAGACATCGCTCATTCGAGATGTCTCCTGGGACTTCCCAGACCGGTACTCGAAGGCTTCTTCGCTCCGGGAGCGCCTCTCGGGCCTCCGGCCTATCCGGCGAACTGCACATCATTCGTCAACGCGACTCCGCCGCTCCAAGTCCTCGTAAGGGCCTGAGCGTATAGCCGCAAATGCCGCGCCTGGGAAATGCCAGGCGCGGCATTTGCCTTTTCGGTTGCTCGTGTGTGCGAGTTCGCGCGCAGGTCACCGCGGATTTTTCTTTGCGGGGCACGGTGATGACCGTTTCGAGCATCACTTACGAGGTCGGCCGTTCGGAGAACCGAGGGGTCCAGGCTTCCATCCACCGGCCGCGATTTCCCGGTCTGTCACGTCCTCGGCTCCGGTCCCTCACGGAGAAACAACCTTGTGGCCGACTCCACACCTCCTGGTCTCACTCACCCTGGCGCTCGGGCTCGTCACTCCTGAATCGCCGGCCGCCGCGTCAACCGACGCGGGCACGATGACGCATTCCGTCGCCTGACGCGCGCAAGGGGACGCGACGTGACTCACCGCCGCGCCCCCTGCCCTCCCGCCTTGTTCTCTCGTTTTCCCCACCGAGCCCTCCGTCGCCGGGCGAGGGTGACGGGCAGGTTCTGGATGTCCGAGCCCTCCGCCGTCAGGTGAGGGTGACGGGCAGGTCCTTGATGCCGTTGATGAAGTTGGAACGGAGCCGCCGGGCCGGACCGGCCTGGGCCAGGTTCGGCAGCCGCTCGGCCAGGACCTCGAAGAGCACCCGCAACTCCAGCTTGGCGAGGTGGTTGCCGAGGCAGAAGTGGGCGCCTCCGCCGCCGAAGCCGATGTGCGGGTTGGGGTCGCGGCCGATGTCGAAGCTCTCGGGATTGGCGAACACGTCCTCGTCCCGGTTGGCCGAGCTGTAGAACACCACGACCTTGTCGTCTTCCTTGATCTCCTGGCCGCCGATCACCGTGTCGGTGGTGGCCGTGCGGCGGAAGAGGTTGACGGGGGAGACCCAGCGGACGATCTCGTCGGCCGCGGTGCGCGCGAGGGCCGGCTCGTCGACCAGGCGCTGCCACTGCTCGGGGTTCTCGAAGAGGGCGAGCATGCCGCCGGAGGCCGCGTTGCGAGTGGTCTCGTTGCCCGCGACGACCAGCAGGAGCACGAACATGTCGAACTCCTCCTCGGTGAGCGTCTCACCGGCCGCGTCGGGCATGATCAACTTGGTGACGATGTCCTCGCGAGGACGCTGGCGCCGCTCGGCCGCCAGCGCGTTGGCGTAGGCGTAGACCTCCATGGCCGCGTTCGTGCCCTCGGCGGGGTCGGCCGCGTAGTCCGGGTCCTCGGCCCCGATCATCTCGTTGGACCATTTGAAGATCTTGTCGCGGTCCTCGACGGGGGCGCCGAGCAGCTCGCAGATCACATACAGCGGCAGCGGGGCGGCGATGTCCCGGACGAAGTCGACGGAGGGAAGGCCCTTGGCCTCGTCGACCAACTGGTTGCAGAGATCGCGGATGCGCTGTTCCAGGGCGCCCATCATGCGAGGGGTGAAGCCCCGGTTGACCAGGGAGCGGCGCCGGGTGTGCTCCGGCGGGTCCTGGTTGAGCATCATCAACCGCTGGAGCTCACGCTGCTCCTCGGGCACCTCGTTGAACAGCGCGAGCTTCCTGCTCGACGAGAACAAGTCGGACCGGCGGGAGACATGCACGACGTCGGCGTGTTTGGTGATCGCCCAGAAGCCCGGCCAACCCCGCTCCGCGTCGCCGTCGTGCAGGTAGACCGGGGTATTGGCCCGTAGCCAGCCCAACTGGTCGTATGGCGCGCCATTGCGCCAGTAGAAGTCCTGGTCGACCAGATCGATGTCCATAGGTCCTCCTGCGCGAACCGTGCGTGCGTCCTTGTGACGCGGCTCATAAAGGTGCAGCCTACGGGGATACGGGATCGGTAGGCCGTACTCACCTGATCTTGTGACATGTTCCTCGCGTGGCCGTCCGCCGCGGACGGAAGAGCCGCGAGTACGTCAAGAAGGCCACCTTCCACGAAGGTCGTGCCGAGCCGTCGGGGGGCCTGACGGCACAATGTTCTAGAACGTGTTCTATTACGCGGCGGCGACGGCGTCAAGGGCGACGACGCCCGGAGCTGCGACGTTCAGGGTCGCGGCGTTCGGGATGGCGGCGTGCGGGATCGCGAGGTTCGGAGTGGTGACGCCCGGGATGCGAGGGTCACAGCCGCGGCGTCCGGGCGATGGCGTGCGGGGCGGCGGCGTGCGAGGCGGTGATGTTCGGAGCGCCGGTGTTCGGAGCGGCACGGTGTTCGAGGCGGCGGGGCCAAAGAACGAGGCCCGGGGAGCGGTCGCTCCCCGGGCCTCGTCTCAGATGACCGTCGGACGGATCAGAAGGCGATGTCCCGCCAGCCGCCGACCTCGGCCGCGGTCAGCGCCCTGGGAAGGATGGCCATGCGGTCGACGGCCCCGGTGAGGCGCTGGCCGCCGCCCTGGTCGGCTCCGAAGCGGAGCGGGCGGGCGGTGCAGCCGGTGATGCCGTCGGTGGTCGCGGTGCCGCCGCCGATACGGGCGCCGTCCACGTAGGCGTTGATCGTGCCGTCGCGGCCCATGGTGACCACCAGGTCGATGTAGCGGCCGGTCGGGACGGTCCCGCTGAGCCCGACGTTGAGCCCCGCGCCGATGAAGCGCAGCGTGTTCGACGGGGTCAGGTCGATGATGATCCCGTCCGTTCCGGGGTCGCCGGAGGGCTGGGAGTCGAACAGGCGCCGGTAGCCGCTACCGGCGATCTTGACCTCCGCCGCGAACGTCGCCTCCTGGAGGAAGCCGAGGGTCGTGTCGCCGGTCGTCAGGTAGGTGGAGCCGTTCAGCATCAGCCCGCTGCCCGTCGGCGCCGAGGCGTCGTAGGTCGCGGTGCCGGAGACGGTGGCGTCCCTGCCGCTCCCGGAGGCGTCGGCGACGGTCGTGCCCGAGGACGGATCCCACGCGACGACCGCCCGGTCGGCCGGGGGAACCGCGCAGGGGGTGAGACCGACGGCGGTGGAGCTCGACGCCGTCCAGTTGTTCCCGGCGAGTACGGCGGTGATCCTGGCGAGCCGGCCGCCGCTCACCGGTCCGGGTGTGACGGTGAACGACGCGGTCCTGGTCTTGCCGGGCGCCACGGCGGGCAGCTTGACGGAGGCGGGCGTGGCGGTCCAGCCCTCGGGAAGGGTGAGCTTCAGCGTGCTCGCGGGCACGGCCCGCTTCTGGACGGCCGCGACGGTGACCTCCGCGGGAAGGGCGACGCCCGGTTCGGCGCCGGCGGGGGTGGCGATCTTGACCGACACCTCGTTCAGGATCGTGTAGGACTTCCCGGCGCGGGCGTTCCAGCTCAGCGTGTCGCCCGACCGCGAGGGTCCCACCTCGTGCCCCTGCTCGTCGTAGACGCGGTAGCGCCCGCCGATCAGAGCCGAGCGGACCGTGATGGGCCCGGTCTTGCCCGGGTGCAGGGTGATCTTCTCGCCGGCGCCGTCCTTCCAGGACACGTCCACGGTCACGTCGCCCCGGGCGCGCAGGCCGGTGACCGAGCCGGTGGGCCAGGCGGACGGCAGCGCGGGCAGCACGTCGATCGTGTCGTGCTGGCTCTGCAGCAGCATCTCGGAGATGCCGGAGGTGGCGCCGAAGTTGCCGTCGATCTGGAACGGCGGGTGGGTGTCCCACAGGTTGTCCAGCGTGGAGCCCTTGAGCTGCTCGCTGAGCATCTTGTGCGAGTGGTCGCCGTCCAGCAGCCGCGCCCAGAAATTGATCTTCCAGGCCTTGCTCCAGCCGGTGCCCCCGTCGCCGCGGGCGGTGAGGGAGATCTTGGCGGCCTCGGCCTCCGGGGTGCCCGCCTTGATCTGCCGTCCGGGGTGCAGGGCGAACAGGTGCGAGGCGTGCCGGTGGGTGTTGTTGGGGTCGTCCCAGTCGTTCTTCCACTCCTGGAGCTGTCCCCAGGAGCCGATCCGGATGCCCGGGTCGAGCTTGGCCAGCGCGGCCTTCACCTCCGCCTGGAAGGCGGTGTCCACCTTGAGCTTCTTCGCCGCCTCCAGGCTGTTGGTCAGCAGCTCGAAGACGATCTGCTCGGACATCGAGGCGCCGGCGGAGAAGTCGCCCTGCTCGGGGGAGTAGCTGGGGGAGACCACGAGCTTGCCGTCACGCGGGTCGACGTGCAGGTTGTCCAGCCAGAACTCGGCCGCCCCCTTCATCGCCGGGTAGGCGGTGTCGCGCAGGTAGGCGGTGTCGCCGCCGAAGCGGTAGTGGTCGTACATCTGCTGGGTCACCCATGCGGCGGCCTCGGGGAACCAGAACGAGCTGGCCCAGTCGTGCACGCCGGTGAACCCGAACGGGTTGGTCTCGTTGTTGACGACCCATCCGCGCGAACCGAACATCTCCCGGGCGGTCTTCGTGCCGGGAGCGATCATCGACTGGATGTAGCGGTCGTACGGCTCGGTCGTCTCGGAGAGGTTGGTCTGCTCGGCGAGCCAGTAGTTCATCTGCAGGTTGATGTTGACGTGGTAATCGGCCGACCAGGGGGGATTGGTCGAGTTGTTCCACACGCCCTGCAGGTTGGCCGGGAGCGATCCCTCACGGGAGGAGGCGATCAGCAGGTAGCGGCCGTAGGAGAAGAACAGGGCCTCCAGCGCCCGGTCGTCGGTCGTCGCGCCGCCGGTGTAGGTCGCGCGGAGCCGGTCGGTGGGGATCGCCGGGGCCTTCTGGCCGATGTCCAGCTTCACCCGGTCGAACAGTTCCCTGTAGTCGGCCTGGTGGGCGGCCTTCAGCGCGTCGTAGGTGCTGCCCGCCGCGTCGTCCACGGCCTTGGTCACCGCGGCGTGCGGGTCGGTGCCCCGGTAGGCGGGGTAGGTGTCGGCGTAGTCGGTGCCCGCCGAGAGCACGAACATCGCGCTGTCGGCGCCGGTGACGGTGATCCGGTCGGCCCCGTCGGTACGGGTGCCGCCCTGGGTGACCACCTGGACCTGCGACTCGAACTTCATGCCGTTGTCCTTGAGCGCGCCGCGGACCGTCAGCCGGCCGCCTTCGACCGAGACCTGCTGGTCGGAGCGGGGCGAGGAGGTGCGCAGCGTGAAGGAGACCTTGGCCGCCTGGTCGGCGGAGAGCCGCCCGACGATCACGTTGCCGGGGTGGCTGGCGAAGTACTCGCGGGAGTAGGTCACCCCGTCCGCGGTGTAGCCGACCTTGGCGACCGCGTCGCGCAGGCTCAGCTCACGCCGGTAGCCGGTGGCGGTCGTCTGGGGCATGTCGAGCCAGAGGTCGCCGAAGGTCTGGTAGGCGCCGAAGCCGCTCTTGGGCTGGCCGAGCTTGGCCGCCACCGCCTCGGGGGACATCTTCCCGTCGCGGTCGATCTGCGCCTGAACCTCGGCGATCGCTCCCGGCCGGGGGCTGGTCCAGTTTCCGAAGTTGTAGCCACCCGCGCCGGGACCGCCGGTCCACAGAGACTTCTCGTTGAACTGGATCTGTTCGGTCGTGACACCGCCGAACACCGTGGCGCCCAGCGCGCCGTTGCCGATGGGCAGCGCCTGGGTCTCCCAGTCGGTGGCGGGTTTGTCGTACCAGAGCGTCAAATCATCGGGTGTATCGGCCGCCACGACGCTCCTTTCCGATGTCGCCTGAGCCAGGTTCTGACCGTAGAGGCTGGTGGTGAGGGTGAGGAGAGCTAAGAGGGCGATGGCAAGTCGTCTTCTCGGGGGGTGGAACAACAGATTCCTCCGATCGCAGGGCTGATGTGTTCAAGGAGATAGCACCGAAACCTGGACGTAACAAGGCTCATCCTCCGATGTTTATGGCTTCCTGATCATTGGGATGGCCGCCGGTGCCGGGGATCGCAAGGATGATCTTGTTTGCCGTTCGGGTGATGCAATCCGATGACTGATGGCTGAAGATCCGGTGATGTACCGTTATATGGCTGCCATCTGCGGTTTCTTGTCTATAACGGATCGGATGTATCGGTCCATGAGGGGTTGACACGAGGGTTCGGCGTCATTCAGCATCTCGAGACAAGACATCCGATGTATGAATGAAGGGTGCGGTGTGAAGCTGCTGCGAGTAGGACCCGTCGGCCAGGAGCGACCGGCGGTCCTGGACGGCGCCGGCAATCTCCGCGAAATCTCGGAAGCCGAGATCGACGGGGCTTTCTTCGCTTCCGGGGGAGTGGCGCGCGTCCGCGAGGCGTTGGAGCGGGACGAGCTTCCCGTGCTGGACACCGAGGGACTGCGGATCGGTGCGCCCATCGCCCGGCCAGGGAAGATCGTATGCATCGGGCTCAACTACCGCGATCACGCGGAGGAGACGAACGCCCAGATCCCGGCGGAACCGATCATCTTCATGAAGGCCCCCAACACGATCGTCGGACCCCACGACGAGGTGCTGATCCCGAGGGACAGCGTGAAGACCGACTGGGAGGTCGAACTGGCCGTCGTCATCGGCCGGACCGTCCGCTACGCGGAGAGCCACGAGGAGGCCCTGGCGGCGGTCGCGGGTTACGCGATCTCCAACGACGTCTCCGAGCGTGAGTTCCAGCTGGAGCGCGGCGGCCAGTGGGACAAGGGCAAGTCCTGCGAGACCTTCAACCCGCTCGGCCCCTGGCTGGTCACCGCCGACGAGATCGCCGACCCGCAGGACCTCGGTCTCCGGCTCTGGGTGGACGGCGTGCCGTACCAGAACGGGAACACCAAGAACATGATCTTCCACGTGGCCGAGGTCGTCCGCTACCTCAGCCGGTTCATGGTCCTGGAGCCCGGCGACATCATCAACACCGGCACCCCCGCCGGCGTCGCGCTCGGCCTGCCGGACACGCCGTACCTGCGCGCGGGCCAGGTCATGGAGCTGGAGATCGACGGCCTGGGGCGCCAGCGGCAGACGGTGGGACAGGCATGAGTGAGCGAAACGGGCCGTCCGGCGCCGCGGTGCCGGACGCCTACCGCGTCACCTCGCTGGAGACCTACGACATCCGCTTCCCCACCTCGCTGGAGCTGGACGGCTCCGACGCGATGAACCCCGATCCCGACTACTCGGCCGCCTACCTGGTGCTGAAGACCGACGACGGGTTCGAGGGCCACGGCTTCGCCTTCACCATCGGCCGCGGCAACGAGGTGCAGACCGCCGCGATCAGGGCGCTGGAACCGTACGTGCTCGGCAAGGACGCCGAGGACATGGGCGCGCTCTGGAAGGACATGGTCCACGACTCCCAGCTGCGCTGGCTCGGCCCGGAGAAGGGCGTCATGCACATGGCGATCTCCGCCGTGGTCAACGCGCTCTGGGACCTGAAGGCCAAGCGGGCGGGCAAGCCGCTCTGGCTGCTGCTCGCCGAGATGTCGCCCGAGGAGCTCGTCGCGCTGGTCGACTTCCGCTACCTCACCGACGCGCTCACCCCGGAGCAGGCACTCGACATCCTGCGCGCCGCCGAGCCCGGCAAGAGGGAGCGGATCGCGACCCTGCGGGAGCGGGGCTACCCGGCGTACACCACCTCGCCCGGCTGGCTCGGCTACGGCGACGACAAGCTGCGCCGCCTGTGCAAGGAGGCGATGGCCGAGGGCTTCACCCAGATCAAGCTGAAGGTCGGCGCCGACCTGGAGGACGACCGGCGGCGGATGCGCATCGCCCGCGACACCTGCGGCGAGGACTTCCCCATCGCGATCGACGCCAACCAGCGCTGGGACGTCGACTCCGCCATCGCCTGGGTGAACGCCCTGGCGGAGTTCCGGCCGCACTGGGTCGAGGAGCCGACCAGCCCCGACGACGTGCTCGGCCACGCCGCCATCGCCCGCGGCATCGCGCCCATCCCGGTCGCCACCGGTGAGCACGTCCAGAACCGCGTGGTCTTCAAGCAGCTCCTGCAGGCCGACGCGATCTCCTACCTCCAGATCGACGCGGCCCGCGTCGCCGGGGTGAACGAGAACATCGCGATCCTGCTGCTGGCCGCCAAGTTCGGCGTCCCGGTCTGCCCGCACGCGGGCGGGGTCGGCCTGTGCGAGCTGGTGCAGCACCTGTCGATGTTCGACTACGTCGCGGTCACCGGCTCGATGGAGAACAAGGTGATCGAGTACGTCGACCACCTCCACGAGCACTTCGTCGATCCCGTGGTGATCAAGGACGGTGCCTACGTCGCACCGAGCCTGCCCGGCTTCAGCGCGGCCATGCACGCCGCGTCCATCACCGACCACACCTACCCCGACGGTCCGGTCTGGAGGTCCCTCAATGGGTGAGTTCGACGGCCTGCGAGCCCTGGTCACCGGTGGTGGCTCAGGCATAGGCCTGGCCACGGCCACCTTGCTCGCCGAGCGGGGGGCGGCGGTAGCCTCCCTGGACGTCAACGCGTCCGGCGGGCCGTTCGTGGAGGTCAAGGCCGACGTCACCGACGAGGAGGGGGTCCGTTCGGCGGTCGCCCAGGCCGTCGACCGGCTGGGCGGCCTGGACATCCTGGTCAACAACGCGGGGATCGGCGCCGCGGGGACGGTCGAGGACAACCCCTACGAGGAGTGGTTCAAGGTCCTGGACGTCAACGTCCTCGGCACCGTCCGGGTCACCCGGGCGGCCCTTCCCCACCTGCGACTCTCGGCGAACGCGGCGATCGTCAACACCTGCTCGATCGCCGCCACGGCCGGACTGCCCCAGCGGGCGCTCTACAGCGCGTCCAAGGGGGCGATCCAGTCGCTCACCCTGGCGATGGCCGCCGACCACGTCCACGACGGCATCAGGGTCAACTGCGTCAACCCGGGCACCGCGGACACCCCATGGGTGCAGCGCCTGCTCGACGCGGCGCAGGATCCGGTGGCCGAGCGCGGGGCTCTGGAGGGGCGCCAGCCGATGGGCCGCCTGGTGAGCGCGGAGGAGGTCGCGGCCGCGATCGCCTATCTCGCGAGCCCGCTCGCGGCATCCACCACCGGCACGGTCCTGGCCGTGGACGGGGGGATGCAGGGGCTCAGGCTCCGGCCCAAGCAGTGAGGATCGCGACGAGACGCCGTGTGGATCACGAGGATCACGACGGGAAGCCGCGTGGATCACGAGGTTGTGACGATAGGGCCGTGAGGATCACGGGAGAGACACCTCGTCGAATGAGATATCAGTCCAGAGATAATTCACCCCCCATATGGTTTCGAATCGAGGCAACGGTATGAAACTCGGAACTACGGCGACGGGCGCGGCACTGCTCGCGATCACTTTCACCCTTTCGGCGTGCGGTTCGTCGGAGCCCGCTGACACCGCGGCCACCACCGGTGCTCAGTCCAGCACCGGCGCCGCGGCGGCGGGCGGCAAGGTCGGGATCGACTTCCCGCGTGCCGACTCCGACTTCTGGAACTCCTACAACAAGTACGTCCCGCAGATGGCGAGCGAGCTCGGCGTCGACCTGATGCCGCCGACCAACTCCCAGAACGACGTGGCCAAGCTGGTCGCCAACACCCAGGCGCTGATCGGCCAGGGTGCCAAGGCGATCGTCATGGCTCCGCAGGACACCGGCGCGATCGCCTCCACGCTGCAGACGCTGGAGGGCAAGAAGATCCCGGTCGTCACGGTGGACACCCGGCCCGACAAGGGCAACGTCTACATGGTCGTGCGGGCCGACAACAAGGCCTACGGCACCAAGGCGTGCGAGTTCCTCGGCGAGAAGCTGGGCGGCAAGGGCAAGGTCGTCCAGCTCATGGGCGCGCTCTCCTCGATCAACGGCCGCGACCGCGCCGAGGCCTTCAGCGGATGCATGAAGGAGAAGTTCCCCGGAATCACCGTCTTCGACGAGCCCACCGAGTGGGACGGCACCAAGGCCGCCTCGATGCTGCAGACCCGCCTCCAGCAGCACCCGGACATCAAGGGCATCTACATGCACGCCGGCGGTGTCCACCTGGCTCCGACCCTGCAGGTGCTCAAGGCCAAGAACCTGATCGTGCCGCCGGAGGACCCCAAGCACGTCTTCGTGGTCTCCAACGACGGCATCCCCCAGGAGTTCGACGCCATCCGCAAGGGTGAGATCGACGCCACGGTCTCCCAGCCGGCCGACCTGTACGCCAAGTACGCGCTCTTCTACGCCAAGGCCGCGCTTGAGGGCAAGACCTTCCAGCCCGGCCCGACGGACCACGACAGCACGATCATCCAGCTGCCGAACGGTCTTGAGGACCAGCTTCCCGCCCCGCTGGTCACCAAGGAGAACGTGGACGACCCGGCACTCTGGGGCAACCAGGTTAAGTGATGACATCTCCTGTTAAAGCGGTCGAAGCGCTTGGCATCACCAAGCGCTTCGGCCCGACCACCGCTCTCAACGGGGCCGGGATCGCCATCACCGAGGGCGAGACGCACGCGCTGGTCGGCAGGAACGGCGCGGGCAAGTCCACGCTGGTGTCGATCCTGACCGGGCTCCAGCGCCCCGACGAGGGCGAGGTCCGCTTCGGCGGGCAGCCCGCGCCGCCGCTGGCCGACCGGGACGCCTGGCGGCAGCGCGTCGCGTGCGTCTACCAGAAATCGACGATCATCCCCTCGCTCACCGTCGCGGAGAACCTCTTCCTCAACCGCCAGACGGACCGGGGCGCGATCAACTGGCGGGCCATGCGCACGCGGGCCAGGCAACTCCTGGAGCAGTACGGCGTGGAGGTGGACGCCAACGTCCTCGCCGGCGACCTCGACGTCGAGCAGCGCCAGCTCCTGGAGATCGCCAGGGCGCTGTCGTTCGGCGCCCGGTTCATCATCCTGGACGAGCCCACCGCCCAGCTCGACGGCCCGGCCATCCAGCGGCTCTTCGACCGGATGCGCGCCCTCAAGGAACAGGGTGTGACGATGATGTTCATCTCACACCATCTTGAGGAGGTGTACGAGGTCTGCCAGAGCGTCTCGGTCTTCCGTGACGCCCGGCACATCCTCACCGCCTCGGTGGACGACCTTCCGCACGGCGAGCTCGTCGACGCGATGACCGGTGAGGCCACCGCCGCCTACGAGTACCGCTCCCGTACGGTCGACGACTCGGCCCCCGTCGTGATCGCCGCCAAGGGGCTCGGACTCGGCGGCCGTTACGAGGACGTGGACCTGACCGTCCGGGCCGGTGAGATCGTCGGCCTGGCCGGATCCGGGAGCAGCGGGAAGGTCGGCCTGGCGGAGACCCTGGTCGGCCTCCGCAAGGCCGACACCGGCACGGTGACGGTCAACGGCACCGTGGTCAAGCCGGGGGACGTGCCGTCCGTGCTCGCCGCGGGCCTCGGCTTCGTCCCCCAGGACAGGCACCACGAGGGGTTCGTCCCGCTGCTGTCGATCGCGGAGAACTCGACCATCCCGATCGCGCGCAAGCTCGGCCGGTTCGGCACGATCTCCCCGGCCCGCCGCCGTGAGCGCGGCGCCCAGATGATCGAACGGCTGGACATCAAGACGACGGGCCCCGACCAGCCGGTGGCGGACCTGTCCGGCGGCAACGCCCAGAAGGTCGTGTTCGCCAGGGCGCTGGCGGACGACCCCCGGGCACTGGTGGTCATCAACCCGACCGCCGGGGTGGACGTGAAGGCCAAGCACTCACTCCTCGGCGCCGTGGAGGACGCGGCCGACCAGGGGGCCGGAGCCGTACTGGTCTCCGACGAACTCGACGACCTGCGTATCTGCGACCGGGTCCTGGTGATGTTCCACGGAAAGATCGTGAAGGACGTGCCACGCGGCTGGACCGACACCGAACTGGTGACGGCGATGGAAGGTATCCACCACTGATGACCGCTACAAAGACCCCGCCGACCCCTCCCGCGGTGGCCACCCTGCCGGGCAGGCGCATCCAGCTCGGGCGCTTCCGGGACCTCACCCTGGTCCCGGTGATCGTCGTCCTGCTGATCGCCGGTTCGTTCGTGGACCCGGTCTTCCTCACCACGGGCAACCTGACCAACGTGCTCCAGCAGCAGTCGGCCCTGGCCCTGGTGGTGCTCGCCGAGGCGCTGATCCTCATCGCCGGCAAGTTCGACCTGTCGCTGGAGTCCACGGTAGGCATGGCGCCCGCCGTGGGCGTGATGCTGGTCATCCCCGTGGCGGCCGGCGGGTTCGGCCTCGAACTGCCCGGGATCCTGGCGATCCCGCTCTGCCTGCTGGTGGGCGGTCTGGTCGGCGCCTTCAACGGCTTCCTGATCATGCGATTCCAGCTGTCGGCCTTCATCGTCACGCTGGCCATGATGATCGTCGTGCACGGACTCCAGCTCGGCCTCACCCAGGGCAAGAGCCTGTTCGAGCTGCCCGAGTCGTTCCTCTACCTCGGCAGCGCCACCTGGCTGGGCCTCCCGGCGGCCATCTGGATCACCGGCGCGCTCTTCGCCGCCGCCATCGTCGCGCTCGGCTACTTCCGGGTCGGCCGCTCGCTCTACGCCATCGGCGGCAACGCCGACGCCGCCCGCGCGGCCGGCATCCGGGTCGAGCGGGTCCTGTGGGTCGTCTTCATCATCGGCGGAGTGATCGCCGCGCTCGCCGGAGTGCTGGAGACCGGCCGCCTGGGCGGCATCAGCGCCAACCAGGGCGTCGGCTGGATCTTCATGGCCTTCGCCGCCGCCGTCATCGGCGGAGTCAGCATGGACGGAGGCAAGGGCACGATCCTCGGTGCCCTCACCGGTGTCCTGGTGATCGGCCTCGTCGAGAACATCCTGACGCTGAAAGGCGTTCCCGGAGAGTGGAAGCAACTCGTCTACGGCGCCATCATCCTGGTCGCCCTGATGATCAGTCGTCTGGCGGGCGGCAAGGCCCAAGATTGACACGGTACGGCTCGCCCCGGCGATGCGGCTCATCCCCGATGGGGTGCGAGCCGCATCGGCGTGTGCCCGCACGGAGACGTGAAGTCGGGTGGAGACCCCGGCCGCACGAGGAACCTGAAGCCGGACGTGCGGCCGTACGGACGTGAAGCCGTTGGGAGACCTCGGGCCGCACGAGAGACGTGAGGCCGGACAGGACAGCAAACCGTACAGAACGGAGCGAGCGGTGCAGGTCAGCAGATACGGATTCGGCGCGGCCCCGATCGGGAACCTGTTCTCGGCGGTGGACGACGACACGGCGCGGGCGGCGGTGGACGCCGCCTACGAAGCCGGATTCCGTCTCTTCGACACCGCGCCCCACTACGGACTCGGCCTGTCGGAGCGGCGCCTCGGCGCCGCCCTGGCGGAAAGGCCCCGTGACTCCTACACCCTGTCCACGAAGGTCGGCCGCCTGCTCGTCCCCTCCTCGGACGGAGGCAGGGACGACCAGGGCTTCGACGTCCCCGCCGACGTCCGCCGGGTGTGGGACTTCTCGCGCGACGGGGTGCGGCGGTCGCTGGAGGAGAGCCTGGAACGGCTCGGCCTCGACACGGTCGACGTCGTCCTCATCCACGACCCGGACGACCACTGGGAGCAGGCCGTCTCCGAGGCGTATCCGGCGCTGGCGGAGCTGCGCGACCAGGGCGTCGTCAAGGCCGTCGGGGTCGGCATGAACCAGGCCGGGATGCTCGCCTCCTTCGTCCGCGAGACGGAGGTGGACGTGGTCATGCTCGCCGGGCGCTACACCCTGCTCGACCAGTCGGGGGCCGGGGAGTTGCTGCCGCTCTGCGAGGAGCGCGGCGTCTCGGTGCTCGCGGCGGGGGTCTTCAACAGCGGCCTGCTCGCCACCCACGAACCGTCCGGCACCTACGACTACGCCCCCGCCTCCGAACCCCTCCTCGCCCGAGCCCGCCGCATCGCCTCCGTCTGCGAGCGGCACGAGGTCACCCTGCCGCAGGCGGCACTGGCCTTCCCTCTGCGCCATCCGGTGGTCGCCTCGGTCGTCGTCGGCGCCCGCTCCGCAGGAGAGGTCATCCGCAACGCGGCCCTGGTGGCCGATTCCGTCCCCGAGGCCCTGTGGGCCGACCTCGTCGCGGAGGAGCTGATCCCGGCCTGACCGGAGTGAACCCGGTCGGCCGGGTTCTGCCGGTCGAACTCCAGGCACACCTCCCGCGCGTACCGTCAACGGCCGTGCCGCTGTTCCTCAACCCCGGAGCCGGGGAGTATCGGGGGCGGCGGTAGGGCGCCGACCGGCTCGTCGTCGGTTCACGGATGGACACGGCGTGGCCGTACGTGGCCGATTGTGGACAGTTTGTCCGCGGTCGCCCCGGCCTGCCGAGTGCGGAATCCGCAGGCGGTCGCCGCGACCAGCGTGGACGCGCTGTGCCCGGGCGGTCTGCCTTCCCACCTGGGCGACAGAGGCCGCCCACGGTCGGCCCCGGTGAGGATTGCCCGATTGATACGGGCATGGTCAAATCAAGATCTCACTCACGTCTTGAGATCGGCTGGCTACATGGCGCGAGCTGCGGCGGGCGGCCGACACCGCCGCGACCCTGCGGCCGGCCGGGCTCCGGCGGCGCTCGGGCGGTGGTTGTGCGGTGGCCGTTCAGGGCGGGCCGCCGACGGGCGAGTGCACGCCCGGCGCAGGGCACGAGGCCCTCCCGGCCACCGCCTGTGTTCGGTTGCGCATCAACGGCCACGGCGAGTACGGCGGGCAACCCTGCCGCCTGTCGCGGGCCGTTTCCAGTGCGGGTGGGGTGGACGGGGCATCCCCGGGCGTGTGAGGGCGCCGTCTCGCGCGATGATCCGACTCCGTCCCGACCAGGGGAACCCATGCATTCGACCATCCGCTTCGTCACGCCGTCCTGGCGGCGCACGTTGGCAGCCCTGTGCACTCTGCTCACCGCTGTGGCGTTGACCGGCCTGACGGCCCTGCCCGCGCACGCGGCCGCCCAGACCTTCGCCTACATCACCAACTACGACTCCGACTCGGTGTCGGTGATCGACACCGCGACCAACACCGTCACCGCCACCATCGCCGTCGGCGGACACCCCGCCGGCGCGGCGGTGTCCCTGGACGGCACCCGGGTCTACGTCGCCAACGCCAACGTCGGCTCCGGCTCGGTGTCGGTGGTCGACACCGCGACCAACGCCGTCACCGCCACCATCGCCGTCGGCGTCAACCCGCGCGGCGCGACGATATCCCCGGACGGCACCCGGCTCTACGTCACCAACACCGGCTCCGGCTCGGTGTCGGTGATCGACACCGCGACCAACACCGTCACCGCCACCATCGCCGTCAACCGCCCGGGCGGGGTCGGAGTGACCCCGGACGGCACCCGCGCCTATGTCACCAACAGCAACCTCGACACGGTGTCGGTGATCGACACCGCCACCAACACCGTCACCGAGACGATGACCGGCCTGGGCCTGTGGCCCTTCGCCGTGGTGTTCGTCGAGGTGGGCACCGCGACCTCCGCCGACATCGACGTCAACCTCGGCGCCCAACCTCGCCTGGGCCTTTTGGTGCCCTACCTCACCTACACCCTGACCGCCCGCAACACCGGACCCGGCGCGGTCACCTCCGCCACCCTCACCGCGACCCTGCCCCCCGGCAAGAAGGCCACCAACCTGGCCGCCGGATGCGTCACCACCCCCGGCACCGTCACCTGCACCTACGGGGCGATCGCCGGCGGCGCCAGCGTCGGCAAAACCTTCCGCGTCCCCCTGCGCCTGCTGTCACTGGGCAAGGTCAAGGTCACCGGCGCCCGCACCACCAGCGCTCCCGCCGACCCCAACCCGGCCAACGATCACGACGGCGCCACCTGCACTGTCATCTCCTTCCTCCTGGTCACCTGCCGCTAAGCACTCCGAGGGTCCGGCGGGCACCGCCCGCCGGGCCCTCGCACGGCCTTTCGCGGCCTGCGATGGAGGGGCTTGTCGCCGCGGCCGTTCCGCTCCGCGCCGGGGCCGAGTGGCCGTGGCCCGCCCGCGCCGGAGCCGGTTGACACGATAGACAATCTGGTTCACTATTTAGACAACCGCATTGTCTATTTTAAGGATCACCGATGCCTGTAATCCGCCATGCCGAAAGCCGCCGGACCGAGACGCCCAACGCCGTCATGACCACGCTCGCCTCCCCGTCCCAGGGCGGCGGCGGCCAGGTCGTCTGGCGCGTCGACATGGGCCCCGGCCAGGCGGGCCCGCCGCACGCCATAGACACCGAGCAGGTGTGGACCGTGCTGGACGGCGGCGCGACCGTCGAACTCGGCGGCGAGACCCTCACCGTCGAGCCGGGTGACACGCTCGTCATCCCGGCCGACGTGCCGCGCCGCCTGAGCTCGGCCCCGGCGACCGGCCTCACCGCCATCGTCGTCGCCCCCGCGGGCATGCGCGCCTACGTGACCGACGGCACCCGCGTCTCGGCGGAGTGCGCCGTGCCCGACGGCGACAAGCTCGTGCCGGCCTGGGTCGTCTGAGCATCTGCACGAACCGGGCGCGAAGTAGTGCGCGCAGATCCGGACGAAAGCGAGCAGGTCGTCCGGTGGACGGTCGCGGGTGACCCGGCCGACGTTGCGCGCGGGGTCACCGCCGTACGGGCGGCAGGGTCATGTCGGCGCCGATGCAGACGAATCCGGCGGAGGCCGCGGCGAGGTCCTCCCCGGCTCGCTGAGTCCGGGCCAGCGCGTCGGCCGCGGAGTGTCCCGCCCTGAGGAGCCGGTGCAGGGCGACCATGACCGGTGCGGTCTCGGTGTCGGGGACGGACATGACAGGCGCGATGATCGTACGGGCGCCGAGTGCCAGGAACGTCGCGCTGAGCCCGAGCAACTCGTCTCCCGCGCGCACCACGGATCGGCCGCTGTCACAGGCGGCCAGGATGACCATGCGCGGTGCCCGGTGAAGCCGCTCCAGGTCATAGATGGTGAGCGGGCCGTCTGCCAGGCGTAGCGATGAGAAGAGCGGATTGGTGGCATGCAGGCGACCGTGCGCCGCCAGGTGCGCCAGCCGGGCTCCGTCCAGGGCGGTGATCACCGCCTCCGCGGTGGCCTCCGGACCGACCAAAGGGGAAGTGGAGTGGATGCCTCCGACCGCTTCGGCCTCGGCGCGAGCGCCCGGCAGTCCCGGTCCGGCGACGGCGAGGACATACCCGTCAGCGTCACGGACGTTGAAGGCCGTGTGCCACAGCGTCGCCGACGGGGAGACGGTCACGGCCCGTCCGGCGCACGACGGCAGGATCGACCAGGGAAGCGCCTGCAGGCAACCGGTCGGGATCACGACCAGGGGCCGGTCGGCGATCACGCGGGCGAGCGGGCCGAGCAGGATCGCGTCCAGCCGCGCCGCGGCGTGGCGCAGCATCGCCTCGGCGGCCGCCCTGCCCGCTGTGGTGCTCCGCGCGGCAAGGCGGCGGAGTGCGAAGGGAACCCGGTCGAGCAGGTCTCGCACCGGAGCGACCGGTCCAAGTGGCCGCAGGGAAAGACGGCCGTCGACGAGGGCCAGGGCGTGGAGCTCCTCGTCCAACTGCACGAACTCGATGAGAGCGTTGTTCCGGAGCGGTTCGGCCAGCGCGCCGATCGACACCGGGCCCGCGGGGGCAGCCGACCTCCCCGGAGGCAGTTTGCGGCAGTAGTCGCGGATCTCTCGCTCAAGAGCGATCTGGTGCTGGACGAGCCGAGCGGTGTCGCGTCCCGCCGTGCGCATCTCGTGGATCTCGCCCACAGTGGCCCGCAGTTCGGTCATGGCCTTGGCCAGCATCGGATCGTCGGGAGGCCGGGCGGGCTTCATCAGCAGGTGAATGGCCCGCCCCTGCTCGGCCCAGTCGAAGACCTGGCTCGGCCGGCCGCTCTGGAACGCCATGCGCAGCCCGAGCCGTGCGAGGTCCACGCGATACTGGGCGCTGTAGGCGCGCAGGTCGGTCGCGCCCAGGGTGGCGCGGTGCTCGTCGAGCACACGCAGCCCCGTGCGGACCGCGACCGAGGCTCCGCGGCGGTTTCCGCGCGTCAGGCGCAGGAGCGCTTCGGCATGCCACGCCTGGGCTCGTAAGAGAGCGGGTCCGCGAAGCCGTCCCAGACCTGCCTGCTCAAGCTGACGGCAGCCCCGGTCGATCCAGCCGCGTCCCAACGCCGCCTGGGCGGCGAGCAGCCGTGCCTCCATGGACATGGCGGGCCAGCCGGCGGCCGTCAGGGCGATCGCGGAACGTTCCAGTGCTCCCACCACGGCCTGCGATTCCACGCCGTGTGTGATCCGCGAGCGCAGCACGACGAACCGGGCCAGTGCCGCCCACTCCGGCCGGTGCTGACGGGTGAACTCACTGACGGCACGCCGCGCCTCCCGCTGGGAGTGCTCGTGATCTCCCTGGAGCAGGGCGGCTCGGGCGAGCAGGAGCCGTACCTCCGGCAGGCCTATCTTCCGATGCCGGTGCTGGAGCTCCTCGACGGCCTCCTGTGCGGCCTGCCGCGCCTCGGCCACGAGACCGACCGACAGCAGCAGCCCGGCGCGGTCACTGAGCAGCCAGCCGAGCTGGTGGGTCCCGAGCGCGCGAAAGCGCCCCTCGGCGAGGTCAAGGCGGTTCAGTGCGGCCGGAACGTCGCCGCGCAGGGCGCTCACCCAGCCCAGGTTCAGCCGGACGATGGCCAGCGAAAGGTCCAGGCCCAGCGCCCGGCACAGTTTCTCCGCCTCACGCAGGTCGGACTCCGCCGCGCCGAACTCGTGGCGGTAGCCGTGAACGATGCCCCGGTTGGACAGCACGCGCTGCAGCCACAGATGATCACCTGCCCGCCGCAGCACGGGCACCGCCGTCCGGTAGCAGGCGAGTGCGTCGTCGAGTCGGCCGAGATGGTTGAAGACCGCGGCACGCTGGGCCTCGGCCCGGGCCCTGGCCACACCGTGGAGATCGGGCAGGGCCCGGCCGATCTCGTTCAGCGCCTGCTTCGGTCTGCCGCGAAGGCTGGTCACGAACGCCAGCCTGATCAGCGCCTCGGCGGCGAGCTCCGCCGATCCCGCTCGGCGGCCGAGTCTGATGGCGGCCCGGAAGTGCCGCGTCGCGGTTTCCAGGTCCTGCAGATGCACGGCGGCCACGCCCCAGGCCCGTTCCGCGATCGACTCCAGAGCGACATCGCCCTCCGCGCGTGCCCGCTCGGTCACCTCGGACGCCAGCACCACCAGCCGCCCCGGGTCGGCCTCGGCCAGGCGCAGCATCTCCCAGCTGAGATCGGCCGTCGTGCTCACTCCCGAAGTTTGTCGGAAGGTTTTTCCCCTGTGATGTATCAACCGGGTGACACCCGCCTCCGTACACAGAGAGCAAGCTCGCCGGAGAGAAAAGGAGCGGACATATGGCCGAAATCCGAAAGGACCGTGTCGAGGGTGATGCCGCCACAGGCGCCTATCTCGGCACTCAGATCGTGGTCGACCTCAGGCACGAACGACTGCTCCGGCAGAAACTGGAAGAGGTCGGCGTCACCCCACCCGAAAAGCCGGTGAGTAACGTCGTGCTCGGCCTCGCGGTGCTGGAGCTCGGCGACCCCGGCCTGTGGCGCATACCCGACAGAGAGCAGGTCGTCACCCGGATGAAGGCCGCCGCCAATGGGCGGGGCGGTCCTCCCAGCGAGCTGGACACCCTGCTGTTCCATGTGCGGGAGCGGTTCGGGGAGGAGTACGACGGGTGGGAGCCGGAGTTCGCGAAGAACCGGTTGTACGCCGAGGGCACGCCGTACACGGGAGGCGGCCAGGGCGACCCCGAGAAACTCAAGACCGGCGAGAGCGTCGTCATCCCCGACCGCGAGGTCGTGAACGGTCCGCGCGTTCGGATCGGTCTTCTGGACACCCCGCTCTTCGCCCATCCACGGCTCAGCGGACGATACCTCGCCGACACCGCGGCGCTTCTCCCCCCGAAGGGGGATCCGCTCGTGACCCAGGGACACGCCGTCCATCTGGCGGGAATCCTCGCCCAGCAGGCGCCGAACGCCGATCTGATCGTCCGGCAGGCCCTCACCGACTTCGAGGTCGACTCATGGACGCTCGCCACGAAGATGGTCGAGTTCCGGAACGAGGTGGACATCCTGGTGACCGCACTCGGCGGCACCACCTGGGACAACCAGCCGCCCATGGTCCTGCGGAGGGCCGAGGCCAGGCTCGGGTGCGTGCACGTGTCCAGCGCGGGAAACTGGGGAAACGTCGACGACCCTCTCCGATTCCCGAGCCCGACAAGACGCAGTGCGATCTTCCCCGGTGCGCTTGCCGATGTGATCGCGGTCGGGGCACTGGACGAAAGCGGCGAGCGAACGCCGTACTCGCAGTCCGGGCCCTGGGTCACCGCCATGGCGCCCGGACGGCACGGGAGTCTCTTCCTGGAGCGGGCCGGTCTCGTCGGCCGCGACGCGAAGGGCGTGTTTTTCTCGACGGGCGTTGTCGAGCTCTTCGGCGGGTTCGCCCGGTGGGACGGCACGTCGGCCGCCGCCGCGTACTTCGCCGGGGTGGTGGCCGCCGAGGCACAGAACCGCGAGACGAGCGTCGAGGAGGCGGTTCACCGCCTCCTCGACGGCCCGGCGACGTCTCGAATCAGGCCGTTCGATCCCGAGAGGGATAAGTACTAGCGTCCAGCGGGAGGAGGCGCTCCGATGCGAGACGACCCGACCGTCATCGCTCTGGTCACCCGTGCCCGCAAGGGGGACCAGGGCGCGTGGGACGAAATTGTCGAGCGGTACGCCCCGCTTCTGTGGTCCATCTGCTGCCGCTACCGTCTGAGCCGCGCCGACTCCGACGACGTGGCCCAGACGGTGTGGCTGCGCCTTGTCGAGAACCTGCGGAAACTGAACGACTCCGCGGCGCTGGCCGGCTGGCTGGCGGTGACCACTCAGCGGGAATGTCTTCGCGTCGTGCGGGCAGTACGCAAGCAGGAGGGCGCGGAGAAGCCTTTCGGCGTTGACATGACGACGGGCGAGGACGAGGCCGCGATGATCGAGCGGGAGCTGGAGAGAGCGGAGCGTCTCGCCATGCTCCGCGCCGCCTTCGCCCAGCTTCCCTCCCCATGCCGGGAGCTGCTCTCCCTGCTCATGCAGGACCGGCCGCCGCCGTACTCCGAGATAAGCGCGCGGCTGCGTATGCCGGTCGGCGGGATCGGACCCAATCGCGCGAGATGTCTGGCGAAGCTCCGCCGAAGCCCATATTTGAATGGTTATGTGGAGAGTGACGGAGATGCCTGAGCGATGGGCCGACGACGAACTTCTGGCCGAGCTCGCCGCGGCGCTGCACGCCTCCGATGTCGTCCCGCGTGGCTTCGCCGAGGTGGGCAAGGCGGCGTTCGCGTGGCGGAACATCGACGACGAGCTCGCCGAGCTGATATTCGACTCAGATCTGCACGACGACCTGGCGGCGCCTCTCACCCGGGCCGAACCGGCGCCCCTGCGCGCGCTGACCTTCGTCGCGCCCGAGCTGACGATTGAACTCGAGGTCACGGAAGAGACGCTGGTGGGGCAACTCGTGCCCTACCAGTCGATCGAGGTGTCGGTGCGGGTCCTGTCCGGTCAGGACATCACGGTCACGACGGACGAGGTGGGTTGCTTCACGATCCGTCCGATCCCCGCGAGCCTGTTCTACCTGCACTGCCGTACGGCCGACGGGACCAGCGTCTCGACCAGCTGGATAACGCTCTGACGGGATGTATCAGATCCGAGGTGGGTCCCTCCGACCAGGTGTACGGACTCCCCCACCTCGAAAGGTGATCATCAATGCTTCCGAAGAGCACGCTGAAGAAGGGCGACAAAGGCCCGGAGGTCCAGTTCCTGTTCCAGTATCTGAAGCGCTTCGGGTACTTCCCCAACGAGTCGCTCAGCGCCGGGAACACCCTGTTCAGACCCGCGGTCCCGTTCGCCCCCGAGGACACCTCGGTCTACGACGACCGGATGGAGCTGGCCGTCACCGCGTTCCAGGAGCGGCAGGGCCTCGAACCCACCGGCATCGTCGACGATCAGACCATCGCTCTGATCCAGCGGCCCCGCTGCGGCGTCCCCGACTACCCCGTCACCGGAGGGGACCCCACTCTCGCCCAGGGAGAAGCGGACCCCTTCGTCGTCTGGGGAACCAGGTGGCCCACCAGAAACGTGACCTACAGCTTCAGCAACACCACGTCCGACCTCAGCGTGGCGGACCAGCGCGCCGCCGTCGAGGCCGCCTTCGCCCGCTGGGCGGCGGTCACTCCGCTGACGTTCACGGAGATCGCGGCCGAAGGCGATATCAGGATCGGCTGGTACACCGGTGAGCACGGGGACGGCAAAGCGTTCGACGGCCCGGGTGGCAGCTTGGTCAATGTCCTCGCGCACTGCTTCTACCCGCCGCCCAACGGCGGCCCCATCGCGGGAGACTGCCATTTCGACGACGCGGAGACCTGGTCGGTCAACCTGCCGCCCAGTGGCATCGACCTGCACACTGTCGCTCTCCACGAGTTCGGGCACGGCCTCGGGCTGGACCACTCCTCCGTGCCGTCCTCGGTCATGTACGCCTCCCACGAAGGTCCGCGTCGCGAGCTGACCGACGACGACGTCTACGGCATCCAGTCGATCTACGGCAGACGCTTCCCGTGGGCCTCGCTCGGCGGTACGGTCTTCCAGCCCGCCGTGGGCCGTAACCAGGACGGGCGGCTGGAGGTGTTCGTCCGCGGGAACGACGCGAGGCTGTATCACATCTGGCAGGTCGCTCCGGGTGGTGTCTGGTCGGGCTGGACCTCGCTCGGCGGGGCGATCCAGGGCCGTATCGCCGTGGGCCGTAACCGGGACGGGCGGCTGGAGGTCTTCGCTCGCGGGGCCGGCGGGGATCTGCGGCACATCTGGCAGACGTCGGCCGGCGGTGTCTGGTCGGGCTGGGCCTCGCTCGGCGGGACGATCGAGGACCCGGCCGTGGAGATCAACGCCGACGGGCGGCTGGAGGTGTTCGTCCGCGGGAACGACGCGAGGCTGTATCACATCTGGCAGACGTCGGCCGGCGGTGTCTGGTCGGGCTGGACCTCGCTCGGCGGGGCGATCCAGGGCCGCGTCACCGTGGGCCGTAACCGGGACGGGCGGCTGGAGCTCTTCGCTCGCGGGACCGGCGGGGACCTGTGCCACATCTGGCAGACCTGGGCCGGTGGTATCTGGTCGGGCTGGGCCTCGCTCGGCGGAGCGATCGAGGACCCGACCGTGGCGATCAACGCCGACGGGCGGCTGGAGCTCTTCGCTCGCGGGGCCGGCGGGGATCTGCGCCACATCTGGCAGACGTCGGCCGGCGGTATCTGGTCGGGCTGGGCCTCGCTCGGCGGGACGATAACCTCTCCCGCCGCCATCGCCAACGCCGACGGTCGCCTGGAGGTCTTTGTGCGAGATTCCACCAGCGGCAGCCTCTACCACATCTGGCAGGTCGCCCCGGGTAGCGTCTGGAGCGGTTGGGCCTCACTCGGCGGGCTGCTGCCCGAAGGTCCCATCGTCGGCATCAACCGGGACGGGCGGCTTGAGGCCTTCGTCAGGGGAGCCGACTCCGCGCTCTGGCACACCTGGCAGACCGCTCCCGGCAACGGCTGGAACTGACCGTTCTCCCCGGATCCTGGGCGGCCCCTGAGGGCCGCCCAGGACTCCACGGCGGTGAGAAACCCGTCCGGCTCCTCCTCGGGGGCAGAGGACGGGGCGCTGCCGGGTGGTCTCGACGTCCGGCCGAGGTTCGGCTGTGCGGTTCCCCGGAGGTCGCTTTACCGCCGGGCGAACCGGTCGAGCGCGCCGCGCATCTCCGCGCGCATCGAGTCGCTGCCCGTATGCCCCGAGTCGTCGACGACGATCAGCTCCGCGTCGGGCCAGACGCGGGCCACCTCCCAGGCGGTGCCGAGCGGGCTTCCCAGATCGAGGCGGCCGTGGATCAGGATGCCGGGGATCCCGGCCAGGCGTCCCGCCTCGCGCAGCAGGACGTCGTCGTCGAGCCACGAGCCGTGCGCGAAGTAGTGCGAGCAGATCCGGACGAACGCGAGCAGGGCGGCCGGCGGGCGGTCGCTGTAGGCGTTCGGCGCGCCGTTGGGCTCCATGGAGATCACGGCGTCCTCCCAGGTGACCCAGTCGGTCGCGGCCTTCGCCCGCACGTCCGGGTCGGGGTGTTCCATGAGGCGCGCGTAGGCCGCGACGAGGTCGCCGTCGGCTTCGGGGACGCCGGCCCGGAACCGGTCCCACTGCTCGGGGAAGAACCGCCCGACGCCCCGGTAGAGCCAGTCGATCTCCGACTGCCGGCTGGTGGTGACGGAGGGGATGACGATCTCCGACACCCGGTGCGGGTGACGCTCGGCGTAGGCGAGGATCAGCGTGGACCCCCACGAGCCGCCGAAGAGCAGCCAGCGGTCGATCCCGAGGTGCTCGCGCAGTTTCTCCATGTCGGTCAGCAGGTGCTCGGTGGTGTTGAGGCTCATGTCCGTGGCCGGGTCGCTCGCGTGCGGGGTGCTGCGTCCGCAGCCGCGCTGGTCGAACAGGACCACCCGGTAGCGGTCCGGGTCGAAGTACCGGCGCAGGCCGGGGGAGCACCCCGATCCCGGCCCGCCGTGGACGACGAGGGCGGGCTTGCCGTCCGGGTTGCCGCAGACCTCCCAGTAGACGAGGTTGCCGTCACCGGCGTCGAGCATCCCGTGGTCGTACGGCTCGATCGGCGGATAGCGCTCGGTCATGTCCAGGGTCCCTTCGACTGAAATACAACAGCGCTGTTATATTCCTTTCATGGCTTCTCCCGCAACCGGACCCGAACTGCTCGGAACCCGGCTACGCCACCTGCTGGATCTCCTGGACGGCGATGTCGCGGCCGTTTACACCGACCTCGGGCTGGACGGGTTCCGTCCCCGGTTCACCCCGGTCATCCGGGTGCTGGCCGCCTCGGGTCCCAGCTCGATCCGCGACCTGGCGCGGGCGATCGGTGTCACCCACTCCGCGGCGAGCCAGACGGTGGCCCAGATGGTCAAGCAGGACCTGGTCGCCATCACCCCGGGCGAGGACGCCCGCCGGCGGATCGTCAGCCTGTCGCCGAAGGCCGAGCCGCTCCTCCCCGTGCTGGACGCCGAGTGGGCCGCCACCGCCGCAGCGGCCACCGAGTTCGAGGCCGAGCTGTCGTTCCCCCTGAGCCGTCTCATCGACGAGGCGCTCGACGCCCTGCGCCGGCGTCCGATGCGGCGGCGGATCGCCGACGCGAACCCGGACCTCATCGCCCGGGCCCGTGCCGACCCGGGGCGTTGACGACGGTGCCGCGTGCCGTTCCGGCCCTGTGCCGGCCAGGCGGTCAGTCTCGGCTCCTCATGCGGCACGGGACGGCTCAGCGGCGCAGGGCGGTCTCCCGCTCCATGTGTGACAGCTTCTCGGGATTGCGGACGGCGTAGAGCCCGGTGATGAGGCCGTCGTCGACGCGCACCGCCATGACGGTGTCGACCTCGCCGTCGAGCCGCAGAACCAGCGCCGGACAGCCATTGACCTGTGCCGGGCGCAGCGACACCGCGGCGGCGATCCTGCCCAGCACGTGGACCACACTGTCGGCTCCCACGACGGGCGTCAGCGCGGCCCGCACGACACCGCCACCGTCACTCAGGAAGACGACATCCGGCGCGAGTATGTCGAGCAGGCTCCGCATGTCTCCCGTTTCGACCGCCCGCTGGAACGCCGCGAGCGCGTCTCGGGTCTCGGTTGCGGAAACGATGCCGCGTGGCCGGCGGGCGGCGACGTGGGCCCGTGCCCGGTGGGCGATCTGGCGTACCGCGGCGGGGGTCTTGCCGACGGCTTCGGCGATCTCGTCGTAGGCCAGATCGAACACCTCGCGCAGCACGAACACCGCCCGCTCGGTCGGCGCGAGCGTCTCCAGCACCAGCAGCATCGCCATCGAGACGCTGTCGGCCAGCTCGACGTCCTCGGCCACGTCGGGCGAGGTCAGCAGCGGCTCGGGCAACCAGGGGCCGACGTAGGACTCCTTGCGCCGGCCGAGTGTGCGCAGCCGGGTGAGCGCCTGGCTGGTGGTGATCCGGACCAGATACGCACGGTGATCCCGCACCGTGCCCAGCTCGACGTTCGTCCACCGCAACCAGGTCTCCTGCAGGACGTCTTCGGCGTCGGCGGCCGAGCCGAGCATCTCGTAGGCGACGGTGAACAGCAGGTCGCGATGGGCGACGAACGCCTCGGTGGCGGAGTCCATGGGGCCGCCGCGAGCGAGCCGCTCGCCGGTGTCCGTTGTTCGCTCGCCGTGCTCACTCATCGCCGGCTCCCGCCCGTTCGCTCTCGATCGTGCCACACGCACAAGACGCCGCTTCCCACCGCTTTGTGACACCCGTGATCGGTGGCGCACGTCACATCGCCACGTCGTCACAGGGGTCGGATCGGCGGCGTCTCTTGTCCGTCGGGCGCCGCGCGAACGATCCGCGCGGCGCGCCAGCCCACGAGTGAGGACAACGTCATGGAACCCCGTTTCAACCTGATGACCAACGAGATCGGCGCCAAGATCGGTAAGCGGTTCACCAACGTCAGCCTGGCGATCCAGCAGTCGCCTCTGCCCAGGGACACCCAGGAGTTGGTGATGTTGCGCGCCAGCCAGATCAACGGCTGCGGTTTCTGCGTCGACTACCACACCAAGGAGGCCACGGCCGCCGGGGAGAGCGCGGTCCGGCTCCACCTGGTCGCCGCCTGGCGCGAGTCCACCGTGTTCACCGAGGCCGAGCGGGCCGCGCTGGCGCTCGCCGAGGAGGGCACCCGGCTCGCCGACGCCTCTCACGGCGTGTCCGACGCGACCTGGGCCCGGGTGCGCGAGCACTACGACGACGACCAGATCGCCGCGCTGGTCTACCTGATCGCCATGATCAACGCGGCCAACCGGCTCGGTGTGATCGTGCGCAACCAGGGGGGCTCCTACGAGCCCGGGATGTTCGCCGGCTTGACGAGCTGATCGGCGGGAGAACCGCGCCCGGCTCGGGATCGTTCGATCCGGGCCGGGTCTCGGCTATTCGCGGGTGCCGACGAGTCGCACCGTCCTGGCACGCAGTGCCGCGCCGACGGGCAGCACGGTGCCGACCACGGCGAGCAGCGTGGACATGACCGTGACGCCGATGACCACTGCGTACGGCACCACGATGGGCGTCATGCCGAACAGCTGGAGCTGCGCGGCCCACAGGCCGGAGAGGTTCACCGCGGTCGCCACCAGCGCGAGTGCCAGCCCGATGGCGGCCACCAGCAGTGACTCGGCGACGAAAAACCGCACGACCTGTTTCGGCGTCGCCCCGGCCATCCGGAGCACCGCCAGATCGCGTCGCCGGTCGGCGGTCGCCATGAGCAGGGTGTTGAGGATCGCGATGAAGCAGAACAGCACGATGATCAAGGCGGTGGAGCGCTGCCGCACCTCGGTGAGATGACGTGCGTACACGCTCTCGGATGCGACCAGTTGATCCCTGGTCATGAAGCTCGCCCCGGTTCCGTCGACCGCCTCGCGGATCGCCGCGATGGTGGCGGCCCGGTCGGTGCCGGGTTCCAGCGAGATGTAGGCGCGCCGCGCGAGTCCGTCGCGGGCGTAGGCGGCGGTCTTGGAAAACCTCTGGGGCAGATAGGCGACGTCCTCGCCGGGTAGCGCCTTGTAGGTCGCCGCGATGCGCAGGTTGACCTTCTGGCCGTCGGCCATCAGAACCTGGAGCGTCGAGCCGACGTGCATGCCCCACAGATCGGCCACGATCGTGCTGTTGTCGTCCAGATCGTCCAGGGAGCCGTCGACTACCTGCAGCTCCATCGTCCGCTTCAGCGCGGCAGGGTCCACGACGAGCCCGTCGTTCTCCTCCAGCCGTCCCTCGTCGGGGGTGTAGATGGTGGTGAGGAGAGGGGCTGCGATCTGCACTCCGTTGATATGAGAGACCCGGTCGGTCACCTGCGGGCTGATCCCCGGAGTGCCGTCGGGGGCGAGTGCGTACTCCGACCTCACCTGATTGTGCAGTCCGTTGTCGCGTGCGGCACTCAGCGAGTCGGTGGCGGCGATCAGTGAAAACGTCAGTCCGACGGTGAGCAGTATGGGCGCCGCGGTGGCGGCGACGCGACGCCGCGAGGTCAGCGCGCTCTCCCGTACCAGCATGGCGGTGGGTCCCGAGAAGCGGTTGAACGGCCACATCAGCAGCTTGGTGAGCGGTCCGACGGCGAGTGGTGCGAGCACCGCGGCGGCCAGCACCGGAATCATCAGTGAGACGACATAGGTGTTGGGCGACAGGACGTTGCCCGGGTCGCCGACGGCGATCCAGGCGGTCCAGCCGACACCGCAGATCAGCCCGGCGGCGCCGAGCAGCCGCCGGCTCGGTGTCATACCGGTGTCGTCGACCGCCGCTTCGCGCAGCGCCTCGACGGGAGGGATGTTCCCGGCCCGCCGTGCGGCGGCGACCGCCCCGCCGAGCGCCACCAGGAGGCCGAGCAGGAAGGCGCCGGCGAGTGGCGCCAGCACGGTCCAGTGCAGCGAGGGTTCGACCTCGAACCAGGGGGGTGAGATGCCCATCTCGATGAGCATGTCGGCGAGCAGTCGCGCACCGAGCAGGCCGAGTGCCGTGCCGACCGCCGAAGCGAGGACGCCGACAAGCAACGCCTCGCTCCGCACCATCTTGCGCACCTGTCTGGGTGTGGCGCCGACGGCACGGAGCAGGGCGATCTCGCGACGGCGTTGAATCACCGCGAAGGCGAAGGTGGAGGCCACCACGAAGATCGCTGTGGTGCCTGCCACGCCGGCCATCACCGGTACCAATGTGATGGTGTTGTCCAGCGTCTCGCGGTCGCGTTCCTCGCTGGCGTCCGCCTTGTGGCGATCCTGCTTGGTGAGCACCTCGGCGTCCTTGCCGACGGCCTCGCGCACCTTGTCGGTCGGGCCGAGTGCCACCAGGGCCTCGATCCGCGGGGAGAGCCGGGCCGCTTCGGCGTCGGTGAAGAAGACCGCGTCCTCCCAGGCGACCGGGGAGACGGTGCCGCTCACCGTGTACCGCGCGACGCCCGCGGCGGTCAGGACGGTCACCCTGTCGCCGGTACGGGCCTGGTCGGAAGCGACGACGATCTCCTTGTCGGACGACGGCTGCCTGCCGTCCTTCAACGCGTAACCGCCGAATCGCGCCACCGGCCACGGGTGCCCGACCTGGTCCTTGGGACCGCCTTCGAGCTGAGCGTAGAAGGCCCGATCCACCACGGTTTCGCCGGTGGCGGCGACCTTCTGCCGCAGCTCCGGGGAAACGCCCCTGGCTTCCGACAGGGAGCGGATGCCGAGGTCGTGCCGGGCGGAGTTCCACGTCGGGTCGGAGGGCTGCACCACCGCCAGGGCCTGGGCGAACCGTTCCGCGGGCCGGTCCGGCAGATTGAACATGGTCATCAGCAGCACGCCCATGGCCGCGACCTGGGCGACCCCGAGCACCAGCGCCACAAGGGTGCCGAGGAACGACACCCAGCGGGCCCGCAGGGTCTGGAAGGCCACTCTGATCATCGGGACACCGTCAGATCCGTCATTCGCGCGGCGACCGCTTCGGGTGTGGGAGAGATCAGTTCGCCGGCCAGGCCGCCGTCGGCGAGGAACAGCACCCGGTCGGCGTACGAGGCCACGTTCGGATCGTGCGTGACCATCACCACCGTGGCCAGCCCGTCGTCCACGGGGCTGTCGACCAGTTTCCGCAGCATGTCCAGAAGTTCGCGTCCTGTGGTGAGGTCGAGCGCGCCGGTGGGTTCGTCGGCGAAGAGCACAGCCGGACGGGTCACCAGTGCGCGGGCGATGGCGACACGCTGCTGCTGGCCGCCGGAGAGCTGACCGGGACGGCTCCCGGCCTTCTTCTCCAGCCCCACCTGGGCAAGTGCCCGCTGCACCGTCCGCCGGTCGGGCTTGCGCCCGGCCAGCCGCATCGGCAGCGCCACGTTCTGCTCGGCGGTCAGCGAGGGCAGCAGATTGAACGCCTGGAAGACAAAACCGGTCGACTCTCGTCGCAGCTCGGTGAGCGCGGTCTCGTTCAGCCCCGCGATGTCCGTCCCGTCGATGAACACCCGGCCGGATGTGGGCCGGTCCAGGGCGGCGGCACACTGCAGCAGCGTCGACTTCCCTGAGCCGGACGGCCCCATGACGGCGGTGAACGTCCCCCTGGGGAAGCTCAGGTGGACATCGCGGAGCGCGGTCACCGCGCTGTCGCCCGAGCCGTATGTCTTCGTCAGCGACTCAAGCCGCACTGCGTCATCCATCGATTCTCCGTAAGTGAAGCGTGATGAGGGGGTCGGATGCCGCCCGCGTGGTGCCGCAGGGCGGAGGTGGCAGCCGCCGATGGGCCTTGTGTACGATGTCCACATTTGCGGCGCCGCAGAGAGCGGAGTTGCTCGAGGGTGAACGCTCGTAGGTTACACAGCTAAGTGGATGCTGTCCACATATTGGAGTGGTGATGGATTCCAGCGCGGGCGTACCAAAGCGCAACACCTACCGGCACGGCGATCTGCGCAATGCGCTGATTCAGGCCGGACTCGAACTGACCCGCGGCGGTGGACCGGACGCGGTGATCCTGCGTGAGGTCACCCGACGGGCGGGCGTGGTCCCCAACGCCGCCTACCGCCACTTCGCCGACCGCCGCGCCCTCCTGCGCGCCGTCTCCCAGGCGGCGCTGGCCCAACTGGCCTCCGCCATGGAAACCGAGTTGGCCGCCCTGCCGTCGACCGGCGACCCGGCCGAGTCCGCCCGCGCCCGCATCCGCGCCCTCGCCACCGGCTACCTGCGCTTCGCCCAGGCCGAACCGGGACTTTTCCGTGCCGCGTTCTCCACCACCGACATGGTCGACACCGGGGGTGAATCCGCCGCCGGAGCCGGTGGCCTGACCGCGTTCCAGCTCCTGGGCGCCGCACTGGAGGACCTCGTCGAGGCCGGCGTCCTGCCGCCCGACCGCCGCCCTGGCGCGGAATACTTCGTCTGGTCTGCCGTGCACGGCCTGGCCGTACTTCTCATCGACGGCCCTCTGCGCGGCCTGCTTCCCGTACAAGCCCGCGAAGCCGAACAACGACTCATGGACTCCATCGAACGAGGCATCTGACCTGCGCACAGACACCTGCGTACGCCGGCGCTCACGTTCGGCCTGGCCGGTGAGCCGATGGACCGGTGCACCGGCACGGGCAGCTCAAGCCGTAGGACGACGCCGAAGAGGCCATCCTGAGCCGGAAGGCGGGCGGAAGCCACTCGGCCGGATCGACGACGGTCACCTGCTCGTACGGCCGGACCTCCTTGATGTCCCCACGCCTTGCGTCGAGCGGCCTGCCGCCGGGCGGTTCACAGCAGCCGTCTTTGCACGACATCGGCGATGACCGTGGTCACGACCTTGTCGACGGCTCCGGTGTCCGGCGGGGCGCTCTCCCGATCGGCGAACAGCAGGTGCCCGGCCCCGATCAGTGAGAGCGCGAGCGAGTCGACGTCCGCGTCGGCCGCGATGCGGCCCAGTTCGCACTCGTCGGTGAGGTAGGAGGCGATCATGGCCGCGGCTTCCGCCAGGACCGGGACGCTATGGGCCGGCCTGGTCTGGCGTAGCCGGGCGCGCAGCTCGTCCCGGAAGATGACGAGACTGACGATCGCCACAGCGATCGAGTCGAACAGGTCCATTCAACGGCCAACCGCCGAGGCCGGCCCTGGACCTCTACCAGGCGATGTTCACCACGTTCGCCGACGGGATCCGGGAGGCGGGCGGGTTCGGCGACCCGGAGCGGTGGCGATTCGACGGGGAGCGTTCCTACACCCGCGACGAGTGGCTGGACCTGGCGCCCACTACCGGCGCCCTCACACAGCTCCCACCGGACAGGCTGGCCGAGGTGCTGAAGGGCGTCGGGGCCGCCATCGATGCGATCGGGGGCGGCTTTACCGTGCCCTTCACCACGCTGGCGGTCACCGCGGTGCGCACCGGCGCCGCGTGACCCGGTCAGGCGAGGGCGCTGCGGAGCCACTCCTCGACGCCGGCGATGTGGACCGTGGCCCAGGCCCGCGCGATCTCCGGCTGGCGGGAGGCGATGGCCTCGCAGATCGCGCCGTGCTGCTCCCGGGTCTTCTCCAGGGCGTTCTCCTGGGTGAGACCCCGCCAGATCCTGGCCCTGGTGGTGGGGCCCGACAGGCTCTCGATGAGAGAGCACAGCACCGCGTTGCCGGAACCCTCCGCGATGAGCTGGTGGAACCGGAGGTCGTTGGCGACGAGCTGCTCGACGCTCGGGTCCACGGGCAGCGCGTCGAGGATCTTGCGCAGCTCGGTGATCTCCGTCTCGGACATCCGCGTCGCGGCCATCGCGGTCGCCGCGGGCTCCAGGATCCGCCGGACCTGGAAGAACTGCAGGACGGTGTCGTCCTGGTGGAAGTCGACCACGAACGACATCGCGTCCAGCAGGAGCCGCGGCTCCAGGCTGGTCACGTAGGTGCCGTCGCCCTGGCGCACGTCCAGCACGTTGATCAGGGCCAGGGCGCGGACGGCCTCGCGCAGGGAGTTTCGTGACAGGCCGAGCCGCTCGGCCAGATCGGCCTCCTTGGGCAGCCTGCTGCCCGGAGCGAGCTCGCCAGACAGGATCATCTGCTTGATCTTGTCGATCGCGGCGTCGGTGACCGCCACACTCCACCGTCCTCAGGGTCGCCCAAACATCCGATGTCTACCCTAAGAGTGTAGGGCGAAGCGGACCGGATCAATCTCCGTCGTACGACGGATCACGCCGCGGACCTCCAGCGTGCGCAGATGGGCCGCCGCCTCGCCGGCCGCCATACCGCGCAGTATCGCGGGAAAGTCCGCCCACGGACGGTTCCAGGTCATCCGAGCGGCGATCTCCCAGATGGTGAGCGGTCCTTCCGCCTCGGCGAGCAGGGCGGCGATCCCTACGAGCTTCTCCTCGTGGTGCGCGATGATTTCCATCGCGCGGGCCGCCGTATCCGGAAATATCCATTCATGGGCGGGGAGGGCTTCGAGGTCGCCGAGGTTTTTCACCTTCTCCAGCGAGGTCAGGAAGTCGCTGAGCGGGTCGACGTCCGCGCGATCGTAGGGATAGATGCCGATGTGCGGGGTGATGGCCGGGAGCACGTGATCCCCGGTGAAGATCCGATCGGCGTCCTCAAGGTGCAGGCAGATGTGACCGGGGGTGTGGCCGGGGGTCCAGATCGTGCGGAGCCTGCGCCCCGGCACGTCGATCAGGTCACCGTCGCGAAGGACGAGGTCGGGTTGCGCGGGCGGCCTCGGCCGGGTCGCCGTCACCTCCTCCACCTCGACGGCGCCCGCCCCGGCCCGGCGCAGCATGTCGGCCTGGAAGTCCTGGTGCGCGCCGTCCGCGAAGTCGCGCATGAGCCTGACCAGAGCGACGTCGGCCTCGTGCATGGCGATCCACGCCCCGGACTCCTCCCTGACCTGCCCGGCCAGCCCCGCGTGGTCGGGATGGAAGTGGGTGACCACCACGCCCCTGACGTCGCGGATGTCCATGCCGACCGCGCTCAGCCCGTCACGCAGCGCCAGCCACGACTGCGGATCGTTCCACCCCGCGTCGACCAGCACCGGTCCGGCGGGGGACTCGATCGCGTAGATCAGGGTGTAGCCGAGCGGGTTGCCGGGGATCGGGACGGGCACGCTCCACACCCCGCCGCCGGCGTCGATCGGGCGTTGCTCGCTGTACGGCCTGCGGCGGGACTTCACGGGGGACTGCTCCTTATCGGCGCCGTTCAAAGGCGCTCGAGGATCGTGGCGGTGGCCAACGCCCCGCCCGCGCACATCGATACCAGCGCGGTCGAGGAGTCGGATCTCTCCAGTTCGTGCAGGGCGGTGGTGATCAGCCGGGAACCGGTCGCACCGACGGGGTGGCCGAGTGCGATGGCGCCGCCGTTGGCGTTGACCCGGTCCATATCCGGCTTGTGCACCGATGCCCAGGATAGGACCACCGAGGCGAATGCCTCATTGATCTCGAATCGATCGATGTCCTCGACGGTCATTCCCGTGTCGGCGAGGACCTTGGCGGTCGCGTCCACCGGGCCGTCCAGGTGGTAGTACGGCTCGGAGCCGACGAGGGCCTGGGCGAGGATCCGCGCCCGGGGGCGGAGGCCGTACCGGGCGGCGGCCTCCTCGCTCATCAGCAGGACCGCCGCGGCGCCGTCGGAGATCTGGGAGGAGGTGCCCGCGGTGTGCAGGCCGTCGCCCCCCATCGCCGGCTTGAGCCTCGCGAGCCCCTCGACGGTCGTCTCCCGCAGTCCCTGGTCCCTGTCCACCGTACGGCTCTCGCCGGTCGGCCCGCCGTCCTCGCCGAGGACCGGCGCGGTCACCTGGACGACCTCCCGGTCGAAGTGGCCGGCGGCCCACGCCTCCGCTGCGAGCCGCTGCGACCGCGCGCCGAACAGGTCGAGCCGCTCTCGGGTCAGCCCGCGCCGCTGCGCGATCCGCTCGGCGGCGGTGAACTGGTCGGGCAGGTCGAGATCCCAGTCGTCCGGCCGGGGCCTCGCGGGAAGCACGTTGCTGCCGAGCGGCGCCCGGCTCATCACCTCGACGCCGCAGGCGACGCCGACGTCGATGACGCCCGCCTGGATGAGGGCGGCGACCAGGTGCACGGCCTGCTGCGAGGATCCGCACTGCGCGTCGATCGTGGTCACACCCGTCCGGTACGGCAGGCCCGCGTACAGCCAGGCGTTCCGCCCGACGTGCCCGCCCTGCTCGCCCGCCTGCGTGACGCATCCGGCGAAGACCTGGCCCACGATCGCCGGATCGATTCCGGACCTCGCCATCAGGCCGTTGAGCGCCGCGGCGAGCAGCGCCTGCGGCTTCACCCCCGCCAGCCAGCCGTTGCGCCTGCCGATCGGAGTTCGTACGGCTTCGACGATCACTGCACCCATGGGGATCCTCTCGCCCGGCGGCTCGGAACCGGCGTCCGCGAGCCGGTCCCCTGGCGCGTCTGTCCAGAACGTTGTTCTGATCGCCTTCCGACTGAGACTGTAACCCGTTCTAGTTTCAGGCGGAAGATCTGAGCGGAAGCTCGCGGATCGTTCCGTCGCACCTGCCGGCCTCGATCTACCCTGCCGGAACAAGACCGGAAATCATTGGACATATTGCAACGCTACGTTTAACAGAGTATCTTCGTCGCCGTGCCAAAGATCATCAGAGCTGTTGAGCCGATGAGCTCCCTTCCGTTCCAGGCGGTGCCGCCGCGCGGTGCGCGCCCCATTCCTGAAGATCCATGAAAGCCGTCCTCGGGACCGCCCTGGCCCTTTCCCTGCTGACGGGATGCGCGCCGAAGGCGATCGCATTCACGACGCCCTCCAAGCCGCCGGGTGCGACCGAGGCCCAGTGGGAGATGGAGCAGATGAAAGCCGGCTGCATGAAGAAGAAGGGCTTCAAGTACGTCCCGCACGTCTCTCGAAAGCCCGAGAAGACCGACCCGCAGCGCAGGGCGGCCGAAGGTGATCACGTCGCGGCCAGGGAGTTGAGGGCCAAGTACGGTCACCAGATCTTCGCCTCGTACGTCTATCCCGACGACCCCGCCGCAGGCGCCCTCGTCGCTGATGAAGACGACCGGTATGTCAACCTGCTGGGCCGCCTGAACGACAGCCAGCTCATCGTCTACCAAGCGGACCTCGGGACGTGCGCCCACGAGGCATTCAAGGCGGTGCTGCACAAGGAGGTGAAAAGTTTCTTCGACCTCATCACACAGCGGGGGGACGCTCTGCGGCAGCTCAGGACGCGGCGGCTCGACGGGGATCCGCGTCTGGTGGAGCAGGCCGTCGCGTTCGGCGACTGCCTCGTGGCGAAGGGATACCGGGTCACCTCGCGCAAGCCGACGGACCTGGCCCAGCGCGGATCTCGGACGTTCGGCGCGCAATTGAAGAGACTCGGCCAGGGGGAGCGGGAACTCACCGCGGAACAGGCCCGGCCGTACCTGGCCAGGGGGATCGAGGACGCCCTGGACGACCTCGCGTGCGGCAAGGACTTCTACGCCCGCTATTCACCCGCCGACTCGGCCATCATCGAGGAAATCGACGCGGAGTTCGGCATGTGAGACCTGGGTTGTCCCGGGCGGCTTCCCGCGTCGGGACGATTCTGCTCCTCTGCCTCGAACGCCACGGCGCCGCGAATCCACCCACGGCGCCGGCCGGATCACCCCGGCGGCCCTGAGCGGTGCGCGTCCCCTCCCACGGCCACGCGGCGAATGCCGCCGACCTGGTGCCCGGCTGACCGTCACCACGGACGTAGATCATCCCCTATTGCCGAAAGAGGCAGTTTATGACTTTAGGTAGATCATTCATCGCCGTTCTCCTGGCGGGAACGCTCGGCCTCACGCCGACGCAGGGCGGGCAGGCCGGCGCCCCGGAGCCGAGCGCCGGAAAGGGGAGCGCCGGAAAGGTGAGCGGAGTGACCCTGATCACCGGTGACCGGGTCGTGGTCGTCGGCAAGGGGTATCGCGTGGAGCCCGGCCCCGGCAGGCAGGTCGGGTTCATGAAGCAGGTGCGCGAGGGCCACCTGTACGTGATCCCGTCCGATGCCAGGCCCCTGATCGCCAAGGGAGTGCTCGACCGGCGGCTGTTCGACGTCACCCAGCTTCTGGCGTGGCGCTACGGCGACGCCGACACGGCCGACATCCCGGTGATCACCCAGTCGTCCAAGGGGCTGGCTCCCCCGCCTCTGGGCGCGCGGCAGACCCGGCAGCTCGCAGATCTCGGCATGAGCGCGCTCCGCGTGCCCAAGGCGAGTGCGGCCCAGACGTGGAAGGACCTGACGGACGGTGCCCGCACTCTGGCCGCGGGGACGACGAAGCTGTGGCTGGACGGCCGCCGGTCCTTCACCCTGGACCAGAGCGTCAAGCAGATCGGTGCCACCGAGGCGTGGAAGCAGGGCATGACCGGCAAGGGGGTCACGGTCGCCGTGCTCGACTCCGGTTACGACCCCGACCATCCCGATCTGAAGGGTGTGGTGGCGCAGGAGCGCAACTTCAGCGAGGATCCCGACATCCGCGACGCCGTCGGTCACGGTACCCACGTCGCCTCGACCGTCGCCGGCGCCGGGGAGAAGTACCGGGGGGTGGCGCCGGACGCGAAGCTCGCCATCGGCAAGGTGGGCAGCGCCTCCGGCCTGACCGAGTCTGCCATCCTGGCGGGGATGGAATGGGCCGCCGTCGAGGTCAAGGCCAGGGTCGTCAACATGAGCTTCGGCACGATGGACACGCCGGAGCTCGACCCCGTGGAGCAGGCGGTGAACTCGCTGTCGGAGCGGACGGGCACCTTGTTCGTCGTCGCCGCGGGCAACGGCGGCGGAGCGCCGGTGAACAGCCCCGGCGGCGCCGACGCCGCCCTCACGGTGGGCGCCGTCGACAGGGAGGACCGGATGGCTCCCTTCTCCAGCACCGGACCGCGTGAGGGCGACCACGCGATCAAGCCGGACGTCACCGCGCCGGGCGTGGGCATCGTGGCCGCCGCGGCCGCCGGCACCGCCGAGGGCTCCCACGTCGCGATGAGTGGCACCTCGATGGCCGCCCCGCACGTGGTCGGAGCCGCGGCGATCCTCGCCCAGCGCCACCCCGAGTGGACCGGGCAGCAGCTCAAGGCCGCACTCATCGGCAGCGCCGCGCCCTCGGCCGGCGCGACGCCGTACCAGCAGGGCAGCGGGCGGGTGGATCTGGTCCGCGCGCTCGCCCAGCAGGTCGTGGCCGTGCCGGGCAACGTGTGGGCCGCCTTCCCCTGGAACGGCCCGGACGAGCGGACGGCGGTCAAGACCATCACCTACGCCAACTCCGGAGACGCTCCCCTCTCCCTCGACCTCACCGCCGAGGGAGAGGTGCTGAAGCTCTCCGCTCAGCGGATCGAGGTGCCCGCCGGAGGGCAGGCGTCGGTCACGCTCACGATCGACGGTGGCGGGAAGGCGCCGGGCGACTATCTCGGGACCGTCACCGCGAGGTCGGGCGAGACCGTGATCCGCACCCTGGCCGGCGCGTACGTCGAGCCGGAGTCCTACGACGTGACCGTCAACGCCATCGGCAGGGATGGCGCGCCCGTCGACGCCTACGCCCAGGTTTACGACCCGAAGACCGGCGCCATTCGCGATCTGGGCTTCCAGAACGGGATCGCCAAGATCCGGCTGCCCAAGGGCGAGTGGAACCTCTATTGGGAGGTCATCGGGAGGACGACCGGGGTCACGATCGCCCACACCACGCTGGAGGTCGACGACGCCGACCAGCAGATGACACTGGACGCCCGCCAGGGCAAGCGCGTGCGGATCACGCTTGACGACCCGACCGCGGTACGTCAACCCGTCATTGAGGCCCAGATGGGCTACGGACCGTGGACGATGGGCTGGACGCTCTGGTCGTCCCCCACGCAACCCGAAAAAGAGGTCTTCACCGTTCCCGTGCGCCAGAAGGGACTGCGCTACATGCTCAGGACCCTCTGGGAGAGCAAGGACGTCTCACCGAGCCCGTACGTCTACGACCTCGTGGACCGCAGGACCGACGGGCTTCCCGAAGATCCCACGTACGCCGTCAGGCAGCGGGACCTCGCGAAGGTGACGGCGACCTACCGGGCGTCCGGGGTGGCGGCCAAGGGCTGGCCGCTCACCGGGCCCCGACTCCGCGACACCGAGGCCACGTTCTTCACGGCACCCGTGGGGGAGATGGACCTGCCCGGCACGCTCACCCACTACCGGACGCCGGGGCTGGTCTGGGACAGCGGACTTGAGGTCGGCGCGTCCGTACTGGCCGACGAAGGCAGGGCCCTGAAGCGCGAGCACATCCGGGAGACGTGGAACGCCGCCGTGACCGGCCCCTCGTTCGCCAGGCCCGGCGGCAGCCGTACCGGCGACAGACTGACGCTCTCCGCCGGCACGTTCTTCGCCGACGGCACGGCGGGACGGACCGGGACGGACGGCGAGGCCACCGGCACCGCCACCCTCACCGGGAGCGGGCAGGTGATCGCCAAGACCGACATCGCCGGCTGCTTCTACTACGACCCGAAAACGTGTGAGTTCCGTGCCGACCTGCCGGCTGAGGCCGCCGCCTACACGCTGAGCACGTCGATGCGCAGGCAGGTGCCGTACTCGACGCTGTCGACGGCGGTGGACGCCACCTGGACGTTCCGCTCGGCGAACACCGCGAAGGAGCAGCCGCTGCCGCTGATGGCGGTGCGCTACGCCCCCGAAGGGCTCGACGACCTCAACCACGCCAAGCCGGGTTCGCTGACCCGGCTGCCGATGTGGATCGAGCGGAACCCCGGGGCGCCCAAGGCGACGGTGAGGTCCCTCCGGCTGGAGATGTCCTCCGACGACGGCGCGAGCTGGCACCGGATCCCGGCGGCTCCCAGCCCCTCGGGATGGACCGCCGCGGTGCCGAACCCGCGCACGCCGGGGTTCGTCTCACTGCGAGTGACGGTGACCGACACGTCCGGCGCCGGTCTCACTCAGGCGATCACTCGCGCCTACGCGGTCGGGTGAGCGCCTGACCCGTCCACGCGCGCCGAGGTCGGCTCCGCGGTCTCGAACCGTCCGAAGCCGACCTCGGTGTCCTTGGGCCGTTCGGCGTCGACGGGCTCACCGGGGGCGGGGCCCCCGGTGAGCCCTCGCCACATCCCGCGCGGGACATGGCGAGAGGAGGGCGACGCACCGGACAGGACCCCCTCATCGAGGTGGCCTACGCGGACGGATCCCGGCGAGGCATGGCAAGAGTTGTGATACTTCGTTGCACGAAATACGGTCTGCCGTATGCCAAGGGGAACCTCTGAGGTCAGCGAGCCGATGTATTTCGTGCTCACCGTCCTCCTCGACGGCCCGATGCACGGGCACGCGATCATAAAGGGGATCGGTGAGCTGTCCGGTGGTCGCGTGCGCCCCGCGGTCGGCACGCTGTACGGCATCCTGGAGCGGCTCTGCGAGCGCGGGATGATCATGGTGGACCGCGAGGAGACCGTCAGCGGCCGCAGTCGCCGCTATTTCAGGATCACCGACGGCGGCCACGCCGTCGTGCTCGCCGAGGCGCGCCGCATGCAGGAGGTCGCCGCGCTGGTGACGAACAGGGCGGCCCGGCTCGCATGACGCACCTCGAACGGCGGTACCGCAGGTTCCTGCGGGCCTACCCGCGCTCCTACCGCTCGGTCCACGGCGACGAACTGCTCGACGTCCTGCTGGAGATGGCCGGGCCCGACCGCAGGGTTCCCGAGGTCCGCGAGGCGGCCGGGCTGGTGCTCGGCGGGCTGCGTGAGCGGCTCGCCGACGCGGCGCAGGGCTCCGCCTGGGCAGGCGGACTCCATCTCGGCGTCACCGCACTGTCGGTCGCCCATCTGGCCGCGCTGCTGCCCTACGCCGGTTCCATCCCGCTGTGGACGGCCCTGTCCGCGCTCGCGCTGCTCGCGGTGCTGCGCGGAAGGATGTGGCCGGCACTGCCGCTCGTGCTGCTCACCGGTGCCAAGGCGGTAACGATCGCGTACGGCGGGCAGCTCTTCGAGCAGACCCTGTTGCCCGTCGACCCCGGCCTGCTCACCGATGACGCCCTCTTCGGGATGACCGGGCCGGCGCCGGTCGCCACCGGCTACGCGCTGGCCCTGGTCGGCCTGCTGGCCTTGGCCGTGCGCGGCGGGCCGCCGCGCACCCGCTCGTGGTGGTGGACGGCCGCGATCCTTCCCGCGGCGTGGGCGGGTCCCGCCTGGATGGCGCCGGGGACCTCCTACGTCATCAGCCTGAGCCGGGTCGCCTTGGAGCTCGCCCTGTTCGGCCTGGCCGTCTACGCGGGCCGACTGACGTGCGACCTGCGATGGGCGTTGGGCGCGTGGCTCTACCTCCTCGCCGTCTCGGCCACGCTCGCTCAGAACGCCGAGGGCCTCACCCGCCAGCACGTGGCGTACTGGGGGCTGCTGGCGCTCCTCGCGGTCACGGCGGCCCTCGTGCCATACGGCTTCAGGAGGCGGGCGCTCAATTGACGCCGTCGATCTTCAACGAGGCCGGCGAAGGCCGCGGATCCCGTCCGTCGTGACGGATCCACTCGCGCGACACGTCGTGGACCCGATCCCGGACATCGTCCGCCGCCCGGACGCGAACCGGCGGTAGGAGGCATCCCGCCCGAGCGATCACCCGGCACCGTCTCAGACGGAGGCGGAAGGAGGGGCCTGGAAATCGGCGAACAGGCGGGCGGCGGCGATCTCGATGCGGCGCTGGATCTGCTCGTACGTGCGACGCCCGCGGAGCATCTCCAACAGTTCGTGCACCCAGACGCTGGACAGCGAGCCCGCGAGGGCGAACTCCTCCTCGGTGGCGCTCTCCACGGTGAGGTCGTCTCCGGCGACGCGGAGCAGCAGCCCCGCCATGCGGTCGCCGAACGGGGTGTCGACCTCGGCCATGATCAGAGAGCGGATGAGCGCGTCGGCGAGCTCGGGCTCGCGCATCAGGCCCCGGGTGGCGCGCATCAGGATGTCGACGGCACGTCCCGACGCCGTGACGGCGCTGGGCGGGCGGCGCTCGATGCTGCTCTCCAGAAGGTCTATCTCCTCGCCGACGACGGCGACCACGAGATCCATCTTGGAGGGGAAGTAGCGGTAGAGGGTCCCGAGGGCGACTCCGGCGCGCTCGGCGACCGTGCGCATCTGCATGGCCTCGACGCCGCCGCGAGAGGCGAGGGCGGCGGCCGCCTGGACGATGCGCTTGCGCCGCTGGTGCTGGCTTCTCGTACGGACGCCCGTGGAGGCCGATTCGCTCTGCATGCCGGATGCCCCCCTGGTCATGGCCGATTCGGCGTCGCTCGGGGCTGTCGTGCCGGCGGGAAGCGGGGTGACCCGGATCCCGGCGGGCACATGCGGGGTGCGCATGAGAACACGTTATCTGATTTCCGGAGGCTCGGATGAGTTACTCGCCGGTCACAAAGACGCCCCACCCTTACATGGGATATGCGGTACGGAGGTTATGTCGCCACCTGTTGCGGCCGGCAACCCCTAGACGCGGAATAGAATCCGTTCTATTTTTTGGAACGGCTGGCGTGGCATCCCGGCATTCCTCGCGGGAAACGGGATGTCCGGCGGATCGACGACGGGTTCATCAGCACGGTCGACAGCACCCCTGGAGCGCTAGTGGACTTCAATCTTGATGAGACGCAGACCGACCTGCGCAAACTCGCGGTGGAGCTGCTCGGCCGGGAGGTGACCGTCGCCAGGCTGGAAGCCCACGAGGCGAGCGGCGCGCCGTACGACACCGGCCTCTGGCACTCCCTCGCCCAGGCCGGGATACTCGGCGTCTGCCTCCCCGAGGAGGCGGGTGGCGCCGGGCTCGGACCGATCGAACTGGCGGTCGTCCTGAGGGAGATCGGCGGCCACGTGGCCCCGGTTCCCGCCGAGCAGAGCCTGGTCGCCGCGCTGGTCATCGCCCGGCACGGCTCCCGCGAGCAGCGCGAGGCGCTGGCCCCGCTGGCCGACGGCGAGATCGTGCTGACCTCCGCGCTGCGCGAGCCCGGCCGCGACCTCGGCGCCGCACCCGCCACGACCGCCCGCAGGAACGGCGACGGGTGGGTGCTGGACGGCGTCAAGAGCACGGTCTCCTACGCGGCCGAGGCGTCGAGGATCCTCGTCCCCGCCGTCACCGACGACGGCGTCGGCCTGTTCCTGGTCGAACCGGCGGCGGTGACCATGCGGCCGGTGTCCACCACCACCGGCGAGCCCGCCGCCGCGCTCGTCCTGGAGAACACCCCCGGCGAGCCGGTGGGGGCCGCGGACGGTGCGGCGTTCGACGAGCTGCGCCGGCTGGCACTGGCCGGGATCATCGCCGTCTCCTCCGGAGTCCTGGCCGGAGCGCTGACGCTGACCACGGAGTACATCAGGACCCGCAAGCAGTTCGGCCGGGCGCTGGCCGAGTTCCAGGCGGTGACCGTGCAGATCGCCGACGTCTACATCGCCGGACGGGCACTGGACGTGGCCGTGTGGTCGGGGGCGTGGCTGCTGGCCGAGGGATCGCCCGAGGAGGCCGAGACGGACCTGGCCGTCGGCGCCCTCACCGTGACCGACGCGGCGCTCCGGGCGCTCTACATCTGCCAGCACCTGCACGGGGGGATCGGCGTGGACGTGACCTACCCGCTGCACCGCTACTTCTCCTGGGGCAAACACCACGCCCACCTGCTGGGCGGCGTGGAGGCCCGGCTCGACACGATCGGAGCACGCGTCTGATGCTGATCGACCTGACCCCCGAGCAGAAGAGACTCCGCGGCGAGCTGCGCGAGTACTTCGGCGCCTGCCTGACCGACGAGGACCGCAAGAGGATCGCCACAGACCCGTTCGGCCAGGTCTACATGGAGCACTGCCGCAACCTCGGCCGTGACGGCAAGCTCGGGCTGGGCTGGCCGAAGGAGTACGGCGGCGGCGGATACGGCCCGCTGGAGCAGCAGATCTTCGCCAACGAGATCGCCCGCGCCGAGGTGCCCTACCCGATCATCACGGTCCAGACCGTCGGCCCGACCCTCATGCAGTACGGCACGGAGGCGCAGAAGGAGTTCTTCCTGCCGCGCATCCTGGCCGGGGAGTGCCACTTCGCGATCGGCTACAGCGAGCCGGGGGCGGGCACCGACCTGGCGTCCCTGCGCACCGCCGCCGTCCGCGACGGCGACCACTACGTCGTCAACGGGCAGAAGATCTTCACCTCGGGCGCGCACTACTCCCAGTACATCTGGCTGGCGGCCCGCACCGACCCGGACGCCAAGAAGCACCGCGGCATCACGATGATGATCGTGGACTGCGCCGACCCCGGCTTCTCGTGGACCCCGATCAGGACGATGGACGGGCGGCACCACACCAACTCCACGTACTACACGGACGTGCGCGTGCCGGTGGACATGGTGGTGGGGGAGGAGAACAAGGGCTGGGATCTGATCGTCAACCAGCTCAACCACGAACGGGTCACGCTCGGTCCCGCGGGGAACATCGCCCACACCTACGACCGGTTCCTGAGCTGGGCCCGCCGTACGGGCCGGATCGAGGAGCCCGCGGTGCGCCGGGCGCTCGGCCAGGTCTACGCCTACTTCAGGACCAACGAGCTGCTGAACTGGCAGGTCGCGGCCAACATGGACCTCGGCTGGCTGGGCGCCCCCGACGCCTCGGCGACCAAGGTCTACGGTTCCGAGCGGCTGCAGGACGTCGGCAGGATCGTCGGCGACGTCCTGGCCCGCTTCGGCGACCCGTCCGACCCCGAGACCGCGGACCTCATGGAGCGGGTCGACCGCGGGGCCAAGGGCGGGCTCGTGCTCACCTTCGGCGGCGGCGTCAACGAGGTCCAGCGGGAGCTCATCGCCATGCTCGGCCTGAGCCTGCCGAGGCCGCCCCGATGACGGGCGCGGAGGGCGGGACGAACGCGGCGGCGGTGACGGAGGACGACGCCTTCCACGAACGGCTCACCGCCCTGGCCGAGCGGCAGATCGAGGCCGGCGAAATCCGGGGGATGGCCGCGACCGACCCGGTGAACCTTCCGATGATCCGGCACTGGACCGACGCCATAGGAGACGCCAACCCCCTCTACACCGATCCCGAGGCGGCGGCGGACGGCGTGCACGGGGAGATCGTGGCGCCCCCGGCGATGATCCAGGTCTGGACCATGCCGGGCGTGAACCGGGGCGGGAAGCAGGTGAGCACGCCGGTCGACGACGTGCTCAGGACGCTGGACGAGAACGGCTACACGGGCGTGGTCGCGACCAACTGCGAGCAGACCTACCACCGTTACCTGAGGCTCGGCGAGAGGACGGTCCCGGCCACCCGGTTCACCGGGCTCTCCGGGCCGAAGAGGACCGCGCTCGGCGAGGGCTACTTCGTCACCTGGGACGTCACCTGGTACTCGGGCGACGAGCCCGTGGCCCGGATGCTGTTCCGGGTGCTGAAGTTCCGGCCCAGGGAGCGGGAGGAGGATCCGCCGAAGGCCGCGCCGTACCCGCTGAGGCCCGCGGTCAACAGGGACACCGAGTTCTTCTGGGAGGGGGTCGCCAAGGGCGAGCTCCGGATCCAGAAGTGCGCCGACTGCGGGGAGCTCCGGCACCCGCCGGGGCCGGTCTGCCCCTCGTGCCGCTCGGCCGGCCGGACGCACGTGGTGGCCACGGGGGAGGGCGAGGTCTACAGCTACGTCGTGCACCACCATCCGCCGGTTCCCGGACGCGAGACGCCGTTCGTGGTCGCGGTGGTGGAGTTGCCGGAGGGCGTGCGCCTCGTGGGCAACGTACTGGAATGTGAACCTTCCGAAGTGGGTATCGGTATGCCGGTGCGTGTGACGTATCGCCAGATGGACGACGAGCTGATCCTGCCCATGTGGGTCCCCCGGGAGGCGTGATGCGGACACTTACCGACGACGAGGTCGAGATCGGCACGGTTCTTCCCGATCTCGCGATCGATCTGAGTCCCACGTTGATCGTCTCGACCGCGCTGGCGACGATGGACTTCACATCGGTCCACCACGATGTCGAGGGTGCCAGGGCACAGGGGTCGAAGGACATCTTCCTCAACATCCTGACCACGATGGGCCTCGTCGAGCGCTATGTCACCGACTGGGCGGGCCCCGAGGCGATCCTCCGCGGCATCAACGTCAGGCTCGGCGCCCCCGCCTACGCGGGCGACAAGCTGACCTTCACCGGCGCCGTGGTCGCGCGGGAGGACGACGGGTTCGTCGTCGAGGTCCGGGGCAGGGTCAGCCTCGGCGACCACGCCTCCGGAACGGTCAGGCTCGTCCTCCCCCGTCGCTGACGGCGATCCCCCTCGCAGAAAGGTTCCATCAGCGTGGTCTCCTTTTCGGGGAGTACGGCCGTCGCCGGCATCGGCGCGACCGAGTTCTCCAAGCAGTCGGGCCGGTCCGAGCTCCAGCTCGCCGCCGAGGCGGTGTTCGCCGCGCTGAACGACGCGGGCCTGACGCCGTCGGACGTGGACGGGCTGGTGACCTACACCCAGGACGGCAACGACGAGATCGCCGTGGCCCGTGAGGTGGGCATCGGCGACCTGTCGTTCTTCTCCCGCGTCCACTACGGCGGCGGCGCGGCCTGCGGCACGGTGCTGCACGCGGCGATGGCGGTCGCCACCGGAGTCGCCGAGACCGTGGTCTGCTACCGCGCGTTCAACGAGCGCTCGGGGCGCAGGTTCGGCCAGCCCGACGCCCGGATCGGAGGCGAGCCCTCGTCCCAGGGACTTGAGATGAGCTGGCACGTGCCGTACGGGCTGATGACCCCGGCGGCCTGGGTCGCCATGTTCGCCCAGCGGTACATGCACGCGTACGGCGCGAAATCCGAGGACTTCGGCAGGGTCGCGGTGGCCATGCGCCGGCATGCCGCCACCAATCCCGCCGCGTGGTTCCACCGGCGGCCGATCACCCTGGAGGAGCACCAGGCCTCCCGGTGGATCGTGGAGCCGCTGCACCTGCTCGACTGCTGCCAAGAAAGCGACGGCGCCGTCGCGCTGGTGGTCACCTCCGCCGAGCGGGCCAGGGACCTGCGCAGGTCACCCGCCCTGATCGCCGGGGCGGCCCAGGGCGCGGGCTCCGGTCAGATGATGATGACCAGCTACTACCGCGACGACATGACCGGCCTGTCCGAGATGGGGGTGGTCGGCCGCCGGCTCTGGGACCAGACCGGGCTCGGGCCTTCGGACGTCCAGACCGCGATCCTGTACGACCACTTCACGCCGTTCGTGCTCACCCAGCTGGAGGAGCTCGGCTTCTGCGGGAGAGGAGAGGCCCGTGACTTCTTGGCCGGGGGCGGCATCGAGATCGACGGCCACCTGCCGGTCAACCCGCACGGCGGGCAGCTCGGCGAGGCCTACATCCACGGGATGAACGGCATCGCCGAGGCGGTCAGGCAGATCAGGGGAACCTCGGTGAACCAGGTCGCCGACGTGCGCAACGTCCTGGTCACCGCGGGCACGGGCGTGCCGACCAGCGGACTGATCCTGTCGGCCGAATGACCTGGGAGCCGTCTGCGGAAACCGGGTGACCCGAGGATCGCCCACAGAATCGGGGCGGCCTGTTCCGGGGGACGAAAAGCGCATCGAGGTCAGTGGGGGCCGAGGCCGAGCGGATATGCAGCACCGGCCCTTCGTAGCGAGTCGGCCCTCGTTGAGGTGCGCAAACCAAGGCAAACCAGACAAAAGATAATTCGCGGGAATGACGATCGCGGGGCACTTTCGTCTCAGGCCTTAGCCGCCTTCTACGGCTCTCAAGGGAATGTCGCGACTCACCGGTCGGGTCTCGGGGAGGCCGCAGTCGCACGGGCACAGTGCCACTCCTGCACGAGCACCAAGAAGTCGGCGACCACGCCGAGATCCACGCGCGCCTGCGTGGCGAATGAGCCGGGCGACCGATCCAAGACGCCGAGTCAGGGATATCGGCTCAGCGGTCGCTGCTTTAAGCCTTCGGCGGCTGTCAAGACCTGATTCCTCATTGGAACGAGAGCGCGTCACGCTCCGCCGATGCGCGTAGAACAAAGCCACCGGTATGTCACTCCAGACCAGCCCGCGTGCAGGCCCGCTATGTTCGCAAGCTCCGGTCCCCGTACCCGAATCACTAAGGAGACATCGTGCCGAGACGACGAGCCTTAAATTTCGGGCTGTTATCTTCCGTCCTGAACATATGAAGCGTTTACTGGCGGCTGTCACCGCGGTGGTTGTAATGCTCGGGGTCGGCGCGGTGCGGTGTACCGCCTGGTTCGTCGCGACCGAAATAATTTCGGTCGCGGTCGATTTCCTGGGACCCGACCCCTTTTTCCCCGACTCGTGGGGCGTCGACGAAAATATTCCCGAACCGGGCCCCAACGGCGGCGTCCGCCCCGGAGACCTCGCCGGTCTGTACGGCGGCACCCTGAAGGAACGAAGCTGCGACAAGCCCAAGCTGGTCGATTTTCTCACCGATCCCAAGAACCGCGCGAAGGCCGCAGCCTGGGCCAAGGTCCGCGGCATCAAGGTCAAAAATATTGCGCAGTACGTGAAGAAGCTGACCCCGGTCCTGCTTCGCAACGACACCCTGGTCAAGAATCACGGCTTCCGGAAAGGCGCGGGGACCGTATTCGAAGCCCTTCTGGAGGCGGGCGTCGCGGTCCTGATCGACGAACGTGGCCAGCCCGTGGTCAAGTGCACCTGCGGAAACCCGCTCGCCGCGTCGACGATGAGCCCCCGGGACATCGATCCCGACATTATCAAGGACGCGGACTGGCGTGCCAGATTCACCCCGGAGAAGGTGACCGTGGTGAAGAAGAGTAAATCCCAGCGCATCAGCCGGTTTCACCTGTTCGACGTGCGGACTGGCAAGGGCATCGGACGGCCGGCGGGCACCGACGCAAAACAGGATGTGAAGCTCCCAGCCCCAGGATCGCCGCCGAAGCCGAAGCCGAAGCCGAAGCCGAAGCCGGAGCCGAAGCCGGAGCCGAAGCCGGAGCCGGAGCCCTCGCGGATAACTGGGTCCCCGCGGGTGACCCCGCCGCCGACTCCAGTCTCTCCGACTCCAGATCCTTCCCCGACTCCGTCGCCAGCGGACAAGACGATCGTCGGAACGTGGCGCTCCAACGGTCCGATCGCTTCTTCGGTGCGTGTGCTTGGGGATGTTTCCAGCGGTTTAACCGGTGTCCTGGCCGAGGATTGGGTGACCCCCGAACAATGTGTGGTGCCTACTGAGACGATCATATGGCGTATACGAGGGGGGACTAATCTCAGACACTCGGGCACCACTATTAATCCCTTCGACGTCGCGGCATGTGGTGATATCGGCAATACGAGGGCCAACTGGACACTCAAGGATGAGAACACCATGACCATGTGTCTATACACGCAGTCCACCCAATGCTCTGACTGGCTCAGAGTCGAGGACTGACCATCGAGGTCCGGGACTGGCGGGACGCGGTGCGAAAAAGTGCTGGGGGCATGCGGAAACCCGAAGAGAAGGCGGCTAGTGCTGGTTCCGTGAATGGGTTCTGGTACCAGGGGTGAACTAGGGTCCGGCCCACATAAGCAGAAAATCCATATTCGCCCGGTGTTCCTGCTGGTCAAAGGAATGCCGGTACTGCGGAGAGCGGGCAGAGCGATGTGCGGGATAAGGGGCTGTCATCCCGTACATGACAGCGACTGGAATGGCGCCGGCCTGCGGTTTCACCGAGAGAGCCGCCGTGTGACCCGGGCGCGTTATCCGGTATACCGACAGCCCACAAAGACCCAATGTGGGTTTTTGGTTTATGCGGGTCGAACCCCTACCTGATTATCCAGCAGCCGCTTCCAACGAAAGGTAAGTACCATGATGAAAAGGATCCGCAGAACCTTGGCTGTGGGCGCGACCATGAGTGCACTCACGCTGACCGCCGCCATCGCGCCGACGGCACCCGCACAGGCGGCACCCGCAGGGGCCACCCAGGCACGGAATGCGCGTGCGCAGACGGCACCGCTGATAGTCGCCTACCACGGACTCACCTCCGCCCAGCAGACCAAGCGGTTCAATACCCTGTCCGCTCAGGGCTACCAGCCCATCACGGTCAGCATCTCGATCGACAGCTCGGGCCACTCCCGCTACGCCGCGGTGTGGTCGACCTCCGGTGGCGCCATGGGCAAACTTCCCTTCGCCATGTACCAGGACATGTCCTCAGCGGGCTACCAGAAGCGCTTCGAGCAGTACACCGCCCAGGGTTACCTGCCCGCCGCGGTCAGTGCCACCGGCGTCGGCGCAAGCGCCCGCTTCGCCGCCATCTTTGTAAAAAAGCCAGGCGTTCGGTTCGTCGCCAAGCACAACATCACCGACGACGAGTTGCGCAGCACCACCGCCACCGCCCGCAAGAACGGCATGTGGCTGAGCGCGCTCGATGTGTACGGTGATGCCAGTGTGTACGGTTCAGCGCGCTATATTGCGGTCTGGTCGACGAACGGTTCGTCCTGGCTCAGCGGCCCCGAGAGTCGGGACCAATACGCTGAGGAGTTCAAAAACGCGACAGCGCTGGGCGCCTCCTACCCCACCATCGTCGCCGTGAACAACTACGGCCGCTACATCGGCGTTTGGCGCAAGGACGAGAAGCACGGCTCCTGGGCCTCCTACGTCGGCATGACCGCCGCCGGCTACCAGAGCCGGTTCGACGAACTCAAGGCCAAGGGCTTCTACCCCATTCACATCAGCGCAGAAAACGGCATCTACGCCGCTATCTGGACAAAGTGATACGCGGTTCAGCACCACCCGCCCGCGTCGGCCACGCTGGTGCGGGCATAACCATGCTCCGCGAACAGGCGGAGAACCTCCCGGATAATGCGCTCTCGCGTCGCCACCGTAGGCGAGAGAGCGCTCACTCACCGCGTTGACCGCCAGGGGCCCGGAAACCGCAGGGCTGAGATCCTCAAGCGGCCTTCTCGCGGGACTTCCGGCCATGATCCGTACGAGGACAGGAGAAAGGGCGCGGCCCCTGGGCAGCCGCGCCCTTCTTCGTCATACGGGTGTTCCCCTTCGCGGGGGTGAGCTCAGCAGGTCAGGTCTTCGTCATGCGGGTACGCCGCTTCGTGGGGATTGTTCAGCAGCTCAGGTTGCCACCGGGGGTGGTGCCCAGGATCTGCGTGAAGCTCTGGTAGGAGTTGATCCGGCTCTGCACCTGCGCCGGGTTCCTGCCGTTGCACTCCAGGCTGCCGTTGATGCTGCGGATCGTCTCGCCGAAGCCGCGCCCGTTGACCATCGCGTTGTGCGGCGTCATCGTGCCCGGGCCGTTCTGGGTGTTCCAGTACCAGAGCGCGGTCTTCCACGCCACGGCCGCGTCGTTCTGCACCAGGTTCGGGTTGCCGAGCAGGTTGATGCCGAGGGCGTCGCCCGCCGCCTTGTAGTTGAAGTTCCAGCTCAGCTGGATCGGGCCGCGACCGTAGTAGGCCGCCTGGCCGGCGGGACAGCCGTACGACTGGCTGGTGTCGCAGTAGTGGGGGTAGTTCGCGGTGTTCTGCTCCACCACGTGAACCAGGCCGCCGGTCTCATGGTTGACGTTGGCCAGGAACGCGGCCGCCTCCTGCCGCTTGACGGTGTCGCTGCCCGTGTTCGCGAAGCCGGGGTAGGCGCTCAGCGCCGCGGTCAGGCCGCTGTAGGTGTAGAAGGGGTTGCGGTTCGGGAACATCTGGTTGAACTGCGCCTGGCTCACGACGAAGCCCGTCGAGGGCGGGTTCGTGGGGGGATTCGTGGGCGGGGTCGTGCCGCAGGTGTACGGCTCCCAGTACCACGTGCTGATCACGGGGTCGTAGCCCGGGTTGTCGTGCTCGGCACGGTAGAACCTGCCGTCGGTGTACTTGACGATGCTGCCGGTGGCGTACCACGTACCGGCCGCCCAGTTCGGGTGGTTGCAGCCCGACGTGGGAGGAGGCGTCGTCGTGCCGCCGCACACGCCCTGGTCCGCCCAGACGGCGGCGGTGCCGGGGGTCTCGTTCTGGGTCCACCACTTCGCGGACCAGTTGCGCCCGGCGTAGGAGGCGTTCGTGCCGCCGACGTACACCGTCGAGGAGTTCCACGCCGCCGCGCAGGCCGCGGCGGAGGCGGAGGACATCGGCAGGACGACCGCGAGCACGCTCGCGACCGCCAGGGCGGAGAGGGAGGCCAGGATGCGCTGTCTCAACACGTGATCACTCCTTCGTGCGGTGGGGGCCGCACAGGTTCGGTGACAGGGCCGGTCCTTGCATGAGCCGGCGGCGACCTCCCCGGTTGTCTCATCCGGGGAGGTCGCCGCCGGATCGGGAGCGCGAAAGGCTTGCACGTCCAGTCAGGACGGGAGGGGAAGGAATGCGTCGCATGATCGCTCCCATGGGGAAACCGGGGGGTGTGGGGCGTCCGGACGGTCGGACTTCCATGCGATGACGGCTCGCGTCATCGAGTTCGCGCAGCTCATGGTCGGAGCGGACGGTGGCGGGCGAATTGCCTGAGCTCCCGCTCACCTTTTCTCTTAAGAAAGTTTCCTAAGAGTTGTCGTGATACTAGCCTTGACAGACTCTTGTCACAACCCCTGGGGGCGCGGGTTTCCTTCGTGCCGCCGGAGTGTGTTCCCGTCCGAGCGGGGCCTCACGTGCGGGACGCGCCGATCGCGCTCTTCGAGGGGTATGGGGACCGGGCGGCGCCGCCGCAGGTCGCCGAGGACGCGCGGAACCGCCCGCCGAACTCCGGCGACCCTTTATCCGGTCGCGGGAGCGGCGGACATGTCGATCGTCCCCCGGCGGGGATCGGCCGGCGGGCCGTGTGACGGCGCCGGGGAACGCCGGCTCTGACTCGGTGTCCTCCCTGAGATGGTCAGTCGGTGCCGAGCTCCATCGCGGCGCGGTCGAGCATCTCGTCGTCGTCGGAGACCTCGCCGCGTGAGGCGATGGCCTCGGCGCCGCCCTGCGGCATCGCGCCGATCAGTCCGGTCGAGGCCGCCTGGGCGGCACCGATGAGCTCGGGGTGGGTGGTGCCGACCATGCCGAGGCGGGCGTACTGTTCGAGCTTGGCGCGCGAGTCGGCGATGTCGAGGTTGCGCATGGTGAGCTGGCCGATCCGGTCCACCGGACCGAACGCCGAGTCCTCGGTGCGCTCCATCGACAGCTTGTCCGGGTGGTAGCTGAAGGCCGGGCCGGAGGTGTCCAGGATCGAGTAGTCCTCACCGCGCCGCAGCCGCAGCGTCACCTCGCCGATGACCGCCGTGCCGACCCAGCGCTGCAGCGACTCTCGCAGCATCAGCGCCTGCGGGTCGAGCCAACGGCCCTCGTACATCAGCCGGCCGAGCCGCCGTCCCTCGTTGTGGTAGCTCGCGAGGGTGTCCTCGTTGTGGATCGCGTTGACCAGTCGTTCGTACGCCGCGTGCAGCAGCGCCATCCCGGGAGCCTCGTAGATGCCGCGGCTCTTGGCCTCGATCACCCGGTTCTCGATCTGGTCCGACATGCCCATGCCGTGCCGTCCGCCGATCGTGTTCGCCTCCATCACCAGGTCGACCGGGGTGGCGAACTCCTTGCCGTTGATCGTCACCGGACGGCCCCGGTCGAAGCCGATGGTCACGTCCTCGGTGGCGATCTCGACCGCGGGATCCCAGAATCGCACGCCCATGATCGGGTTCACGGTCTCGATGCCGGTGTCGAGGTGCTCCAGGGTCTTGGCCTCGTGGGTGGCGCCCCAGATGTTGGCGTCGGTCGAGTACGCCTTCTCGGCGCTGTCGCGATAGGGCAGGCCGTGGGCGAGCAGCCACTCCGACATCTCCTTGCGGCCGCCGAGCTCGGACACGAAGTCCGCGTCGAGCCAGGGCTTGTAGATCCGCAGGTGGGGGTTGGCGAGCAGGCCGTACCGGTAGAACCGCTCGATGTCGTTGCCCTTGAACGTCGAGCCGTCGCCCCAGATCTGCACGCCGTCCTCGACCATCGCCCGGACCAGCAGGGTTCCCGTGACGGCACGACCGAGCGGCGTGGTGTTGAAGTAGGGGCGCCCGGCCGAGCGGATGTGGAACGCACCGCAGGTGAGCGCGGCCAAGCCCTCCTCGACCAGCGCCGCGCGGCAGTCGACCAGACGCGCGATCTCGGCACCGTACGTCGACGCGCGGCCGGGCACCGAGGCGATGTCGGGCTCGTCGTACTGGCCGATGTCGGCGGTGTAGGTGCACGGAACGGCACCCTTGTCGCGCATCCACGCGACGGCCACCGACGTGTCGAGGCCGCCCGAGAAGGCGATACCGACGCGCTCGCCGGTGGGCAGAGAGGTGAGAACCTTGGACATGAAACAAGAGTATGCACTGCGGCGCATGTTCATGCAAAGCTTTGCGGCCATCGCGGCGGGCCCGTCGGCTGCCGCTTCGGTGCTGGAGCGGCGTCCGGCCCGGCACCGTCGCCGTCCTGGCCGAAGGCGCGGTCCTCGCCCGCCCCGCCGCCTGATTCCCCCGCCACCGGTGACCAGGGGAGATCGGTCCTCGTCCGCGCCCCACGCAAAAAGCCCCATGCAAAAGGCCTCATGCAAAAGCCCCCGCCCGTCTGGTGAAGAGACGAACGGGGGCTTCGTGGGATCCGGCTAGGGGGTGCCGATCATCGGGACCGCGAAGAAGACGAGCATCGCGATCGCCAGGGCGATGACGAAGCCGATCAGCTCCCAGGCCCAGTCGTGGTGATGGCGCTCGCTGTATTTGATCATCTTGTGCCGGTGCCGGGTGCGCTTGCCCGCCGGTTCCGGAACGGAGGCCGCTGTCTCGGAAGCCGGGATCGCGGTCATCTCGCCGGTTTCGGCGAGCGCCGCCGCCCTTGCCTCCCGATCGAGGTCCGGGCCGTCCGCCCGCTCGTACGGTGCCGGGGCGTCCGGCCGGTGGTGCTGGGTGGACCAGGCGGGGAACGCCGGTTTCGCGTACGGCATCAGGTCGTGATCCGGTGCGCCCTGGTGACCCGGGTCCGTGAACCAGTCGGGGAGCGGCGGCTGCCGGCGTTCGAGGTCCGCCGGGGTGTCCAGGTGGCCCGTTCGGGTGAGCCAGGCGGGCGGTAAGGGCCGCGCGTGCTCGTGGCGTGCCAGGGCGTCCAGCTGGTCGGCTCGCATGGGCCAGTCGGGGAGCCGGCGCGGCGGGCTGGAGATCTCCTCCGCGGGCGCCTCGCCCGGATCCGCCCCATCGTGGAGCGTCTCGTCGCGGAGTGTCGAGGCGACCAGCTTGTCGGCGTGGGCCGGCGTCGCCCTCCCCCCGGGGGTGAACGGCCGGAACAGGTCGTCCGCCGGGACGTCGGCGGTGAGCGGAGGCGACGGGTTCTCCGCCCGGGCGTCGTCGAGCACGTCCGCCGGGATCGGCGCCGACAGCGGCATCGCCCGGCGGGGTTTCGGCCGCTGGAGTCTCAGGCGGGAGACCCGGGTCGCCGCGTCGCCGTCGAGCGAGGTCAGGACCGAGTCCCTGAGCTTGGGCATCGGCGCGGTGGCGGCCTCGTGGGCGGAGACCACGGCGGGGTCCGGAGGGGTGAACGGGTCCGGAGAGCGGTTCGTCGGGGAGAACGGGTCCGGGAAGCTGTCCGGCGGGGAGGCCTGGTCCGGGAGGCGGTCCAGCGAGGAGCGGGCGGAGCCGGTCGACGGGTCGGTCTCGGAGAGCGGCAACGGCCACGCGGGGGTCGTCGGCCAGAGCTGTTTGACCAGCGGGGACGAGGCGCGCCGGGCGGCCGCCGCGCTGACGGCACGCGGGCCCAGCAGGGCGGCCCGCAGGCCGGCGGGCGGGACGGCCCAGGGTGCGCGGGTGAGCACGTCGCGGATCGGGGCGACGCTCATGGCGCCGAACACGTCGGACAGGTGGTCCGGGATCCGGGTCGAGGCCAGGGCCAGGGTCAGCGACTGGGCGAAGCGACGGCAGGCGCTCAAGGTCAGCTCGTCGGCGGTGTCGGCGGCCACGTCGAGCACCCAGGAGAGCTCGTCGGTGCCCATCTCGCACATGCCGGACAGATACAGCACCTCACGCTGGTGCGGGCGCAGTTCGCGCAGGACCCGCTCGACGAGAGCGGCCGCCGGGTCGGCGCCGGCGGACAGCGGGGCGTAGACGACGTCGCGCTGATGGATCTCACGACGGGCCAGCGCGTACAGGGCGGCGCGCGGCGGGTTCTCGGCCGTGACGACGGCGAGGACGGACGCCAGCGCGTCGGCGGCGGAGCCGGCGTCGCCGAGCTGGTCGTGGCAGTACGCGAACAGCCCGGTGGCATGACGGTCGTAGAGTTCGGCGATCAGGTCGCCGCGCGAGCGCTGGGCAGCGAGGAGCGGTTGGGTCACGGGACCGGTTCCTCCGCAGGATGGTTCGGCGAGCATGGCGCGAAACAGGGGCTGTGAAATCTGTGAAACTTGTGATACGCGATGCCAGAGGGATCAACTTCGGCAATGGGGGTAATCATGTCAACTCATGGGCACCTCTCGCACTACTGAATGCCCATTTGGTGAGAAATACACAGATCCAGCGCGTCCTGGTCGGGGCAGGGCGACAGATCGGAAAGCACAACCGTAGGCTGGTCCGCGGGGAATCCCGGGGGATCATGAGGGCGTTCGGGGGCAGGGCGGCCGTGGCCCTGTCGAAAACAAGAGGTTGCGCATGATCACATTTAACGGTGTCACCAAGCGCTACGCCGATGGAACCGTCGCCGTGGACGATCTGAGTCTCGAGGTGCCCACAGGAGAGATAACCGTGTTCGTCGGCCCTTCGGGCTGCGGCAAGACCACCTCTCTCCGCATGATCAACAGAATGATCGACGCGACCGGGGGCCAGATCCTCCTCGACGGCGTGGACGTGAAGACGATCGACCCGCCGACCCTGCGCCGGGGCATCGGGTACGTCATCCAGCAGGCGGGGCTCTTCCCGCACCGCAAGATCGTCGACAATGTGGCGACGGTCCCCTACCTGCTCGGCTGGGACAAGGGCAAAGCCCGCGCCCGGGCGATGGAACTGCTCGAACGGGTCGGACTCGACTCCAAGATGGCGGACCGTTACCCCTTCCAGCTCTCCGGCGGTCAGCAGCAGCGCGTCGGTGTGGCCCGCGCCCTGGCGGCCGACCCGCCGGTGCTGCTGATGGACGAGCCGTTCAGCGCGGTGGACCCGATCGTGCGCGCGAGCCTGCAGGAGGAGCTCCTCCGATTGCAGGCCGAGCTCAACAAGACCATCGTGTTCGTCACCCATGACATCGACGAGGCCGTCAAGCTCGGCGACCGGGTGGCCGTGCTCCAGGTCGGGGGCAAGCTGGCGCAGCTCGCCGATCCCGCGACGCTGCTGGCCCGGCCCGCCGACGATTTCGTCCGCGAGTTCCTCGGACGCGACCGGGGCATCCGGCGGCTGTCGTTCGTCTCCGGCGACGAACTGCGACTGCGCACCGACCTGACCGTGCCCGCCTCCGCGGAGCTCTCCCCGCCGCGAGGCGCGAACGAGCCCTGGCTGGTCGTGGTGGACGAGGAGAACCGGCCGCTGGGCTGGATCGCCTCCAAGGACCTGCCGGAGTCCGGCACGCCGGCGGACGCCAGGCTCGCGCCGTACGGGACGTTCGTCAGGGGCCGCGACTCGCTGCGTGCCGCGCTGGACGCGACGTTGCTGTCCCCGTCCGGAAACGCGATCGCGGTGGACGAGTCGGGGCGCGTCGTGGGCGTCGCGACCCGCGAGGCGCTGGACGAGGCGCTGGCGCTGATCGCCGGGGGCGTCGGTGACTGAGGAACCGCTGGTCCGCTGGGACTGGATCGGGCGCAACTGGCCCACCATCCAGGGGCTGCTGGAGGACCACGTCGTCATGGCGCTGGTGCCGATCGTCCTCGGGCTGCTCATCGCGCTCCCGCTCGGGCTGGCCGGCGTCCGCTGGCGCTGGCTCTACCAGCCGACCGTCGGCGTCATGAACGTGATCTACTCGCTGCCCTCGCTGGCCGTCTTCATCGTGCTCATCCCGATCACCGGCCTCGCCACCCGGACGACCGTGATGGTCCCGCTCACGTTCTACGCCATGGCGGTCCTGATCCCGGCCGTCGTGGACGGGCTCACCTCGGTCCCCGACCACGTGCGCCAGTCCGCGGTGGCCATGGGCTTCACCCCGCTGCGCAGGCTGCTCCAGGTCGAGCTGCCGATCGCGGTGCCGGTCGTGCTGGCCGGGCTCCGGGTGGCCGCGGTCTCCAGCATCAGCCTGGTCAGCGTGGGCGCGCTGGTCGGCAGGGGAGGGCTGGGCTACCTGTTCATCGACGGCTGGCAGCGGCAGTTCTACACCCCGATCGTCGTCGGCATCGTGCTCATCGTGGTGCTGGCGGCGGTCGCCGACCTGCTGCTGGTCCTGGCGCAGCGACTGCTCACCCCGTGGTCGCGGGCAAGGAGGGCCGCGTGAACTGGCTGATCGAATTCTTCGGGAACCCGGACAACTGGTCCGGCCCGGACGGCATTCCCACCCGGTTGCTGGAGCATCTGGAGTTCTCGGGCCTCTCCCTCCTGCTCGCCATGCTGATCGCGTTGCCGCTGGGGCTGTGGATCGGGCACACGGGCAAGGGCGCGCTGTTCGCGATCCTGAGCGCCAACGCGGCCCGAGCCCTTCCCACCCTGGGCCTGCTCGTGCTCATCGTGCTGCTGATGGGCGTGGGCACCATCGTCCCGGTGCTGATCCCGTTGGTGGCACTCGCGGTGCCGCCTATCCTGGTCAACACCTACGAGGGCATCCGCGGGGTGGATCCCGACCTGCGGGACGCCGCCTACGGCATGGGTCTGCGCGGCGGTCAGGTCCTCGGCAAGGTGCTCGTGCCGACCGCGATGCCGCTCATCCTGCTCGGCCTGCGGGTCGCCGCGATCCAGGTCGTGTCGACCGCGACCGTGGCGGCCTACGTCGGGCTGGGGGGACTCGGCAGGTTCATCGTCGACGGTCTGGCGACCAAGGACTTCCCCAGCACGATCGGCGGGGCCGTCCTCGTGGCTCTGCTGGCTCTGGTCGTTCAACTGGGTTTCGGCCTGGTGCAGCGTGTCCTGGTCTCTCCGGGGGTGAGCCAGCGCCTGTCCATACGCTAATCTCCTAATTACCCCCCGTTTTGGAAGGGAAAGTGCGATGAAGCGCCTGTTCGGCACCGCGGCAGTCATCCTGACCGCGGCGCTCACTCTTACCGCGTGCGGTGGCGGCGACCCGCTCACCAGTGCCTCCGCGAGCCCCGCGGCCTCCGGATCCGCGCCCGCGGCCGGAGGGAAGGTCGTCGTCGGCTCGGCCAACTTCCCGGAGAACGTCCTTCTCGCCGAGATCTACGCCCAGGCCCTGGAGGCCAAGGGCGTGCAGGTCGAGAAGAAGCTCAACATCGGCAGCCGGGAGATCCTCTTCGACCAGGTCGAGAGCGGCGGTCTGACGATCCTGCCGGAATACATCGGCTCCCTGCTCGCCTTCGTCGACAAGACGACGACGGTGAAGAGCAAGGACGACATCGTCGCCGGGCTCAAGGAGAAGCTCCCGCCCGCGCTGGAGGTCCTGGAGCCCGCCGCGGCCGAGGACAACAACTCGCTGACCGTCACCAAGGAGACCGCCACCAAGGACGGTCTCACCACGATCGAGGACCTCGTCAAGGTCGCCAAGAACTACTCGGTCGGCGGCCCGCCGGAGTTCCAGTCCCGGCAGGAGAAGAACTTCAAGGACACCTACGGCCTTGAGTTCAAGGAGTGGAAGAAGACCGGCGACGCCACCGCCGACGCCATCAAGGACGGCACCGTCCAGGTCGGCAACGTCTTCACCACCGATCCGAAGATCGTGCTCAACGACCTGGTCTCGCTGCAGGACAACAAGAGCGCCTTCGCCGCCGACAACGTCGCGCCCCTGGTCAACAAGGCCGCGGTGAACGACACCGTGACGAGCACCCTGAACGCCGTCTCCGCCAAGCTCGACACCCCCGGTCTCCTCGCGCTGATGAAGCGGGTGGCGATCGACAAGGACGACGCCGCCGCGGTCGCCAAGGACTGGCTGACCCAGAACGGCCTGCTCTAGCCGTTCCTGATCGCCTCTTTCCTGTTTCGATCTGATCCACCCGTACGGCCCGCACCGCTCCGCCGGTGCGGGCCGTACGGTTTCCGCCGTGGACGCCGTGGACGCCGTGGACGCCGTGGACGCCGTGGACGCCGTGGACGCCGTGGACGCCGTGGACGCCGTGGACGCCGTGGACGCCGTGTGCCGCCGCGTACGTCGTGTACCGCGTTCGCGGTGCCCGTCCGGGCTCACGGGGTTCACCGGGCCTGCCGGAGTCCCGTTCACGGGCGATGCCAGGGGTGACACCGGTTTCCGGGATGATTGCCGGTATGAGTGAGTTCATCGAGGCAATGGCCCAGGTGCCGACCGCCGTGACGGTCATCACCGTCAAGGATGAGCGTGACGACGTGGGGACCACGGTCGCGACCTTCACCTCGGTCTCACTGGACCCGCGGCTCGTGATGGTGAGCATGGAGAACACCCGCTATCTCAACGAGCTTCTGCTCCGCCACGATCGCTGGGCCGCCAGTGTGCTGTCGACCGGGCAGAAGACGATCGCCAGCCGCTTCGCGACCGCCGGTCGCCCCGGCGCGCGGCTCCTGCTCGCGGGGACGCCGCACCACCGAGGTGAGCTGAGCGGGGCGCTCGTCGTGGACGGCGGCGTGACCGCCCTGGAGGCCGAGACGGTCCAGGTCGTCCCGGCGGGGGATCACACGCTTTTTGTCGCCCGCGTCCTCGCGGTCGACTACGTGGACTCGGCACTTCTCCCGCTCGTGCGCTTCCGCGGCCGCTACCGGCCTACCGCCTGATCGCCGGCACGACCCCGCCGGCACGACCCCGCCGGCACGATCTCGCCGCGCCGTCACTCTGAGCGCGTTCGCGGTGGTCTCTCACAGCGATCGGCATGGCCCGCCGACCCGCGAGGAACCCGGGCCGCTCGCGCTCCCAGGGGGTGTGACCGTTCGCCGAACACGGTTCCCCGTCCGCCGAACGCGGGACGGGGAACGCCGGTTCCGGCGGCACGCGTCAGCGGATCGTCCACCAGCCCGGGAGCATGAGCGGGCCGTACGAGGGCAGGCCGAGCTCGGTGGCGAGGTGGGCGATCGGGCCCCACGCCTCCAGGCGGACCTGGGCCAGGGCGGCGGACTTGTCCTCGCTGGACTCCGCCGGGCGCAGGCGCTCCAGCGGGCTCAGCCGGGGATAGGAGCGCACGGGGGCGTCCTCGGGGAGACCGGCCTTGACGCGGGCCAGCGCGAGGGCGTCCTCAAGGCCGCCGAGTTCGTCGACGAGCCCGCGCTCGCGCGCGTCGGCGCCGGTCCAGACCCGGCCCTTGGCCAGCTCGTGGGCGCGCTCGCGGGACAGGCCGCGGCCCTCGGCCACCTTGTTCACGAAGTCGTCGTAGACCCGGTCGAGCCAGGCGTTGACCCGGGCCCACTGCGTCTCGGAGAAGGCGTTCGTGGGGGAGAACATCCCGGCGTTGGCGCCTTCGCCGACGGTCTCCGAGGACACCCCGAGCTTCTCCAGCAGCCCGCCGATGACGGCCTTGCCGCCGAAGACGCCGATGGAGCCGGTGAGCGTGCCGGGCTGCGCCACGATCGCGTCGGCGGCCATCGAGACCATGTAGCCGCCGGAGGCCGCCAGGTCGCCCATCGAGACCACGATGGGCTTGCCCGCCTTGCGGGTGAGCACGACCTCGCGCCAGATGGCGTCGGAGGCCACGTAGGAACCGCCGGGGCTGTCCACCCGGAAGACGACGGCCTTCACGTTGTCGTCGCGGCGGGCCGCGCGAAGGGCGGCACAGACGGTGTCGGAGCCCATGGCGCCACCGCCGCCCAGCGGGCTGCGGCCACTGCGGCCGAGCCGGATCGCGCCGGTGCCGTGGACCAGGGCGACGGTCCGCTCCCCGGGGTGCGGGAGCTTCTTCGCGAGCGGGCCCTTGGCGTACCGGCCGACGTAGAGCAGGAGCGAGTCGGCGCCCACGGCCTGCTTGACCTCGTCGTAGACCTCGTCGCGGTAGGCCATCCGGTCCACCAGGCCGGCCTTGACGGCCTCGGCCCCGATGAAGGGTCCCTGGTCGATGAGCTCGCGGACCTTCGCGGGGTCGAGCCCGCGTCCCTCGGCGACGCCCGCGATGACCTGCTCGGTGACCGACTCGGTGATACGGCCCATCGACTCGCGGTGGGCGTCGGTCATGTGGTCCTGGGTGAAGGTGTTGGCGGCGGTCTTGTACTCGTGCCGCTGGCCGATCTGGTACTCGACGCCGAGCTTGCCCAGCGCGCCCCGCAGGAAGCGCTGCTCCATCGCGACGCCGGTCAGCCCGACGTCGCCCGACGGCTGCAGGTAGACCCGCTCGAAGGCGCTGGCCAGGTAGTACGGGACGGTACCGGCCCCGAACTCGCCGAAGGTCTCGGCGAACGCGACCGTCAGCTTGCCCCTCGCCCGGAAGTGGGTCACGGCCTGGCGCAGCTCCTGCACCACCGCGAGTCCCAGCGGCTGGGTGCCGATCTTGACGATCAGCGCCTTGACCTGGGGATCCTTCCTGGCGCGCTTCAACCCGGACAGCACGTCGGCCAGGCTCGTCCTGCGCATCGACAGGATGGCGCTCAGCGGATCCGCCGGAGGCCCCTGGGTCAGGCCCTCGGTGAGGTCGAGCTCTAGGACCAGTGGAGCGGTGCGCCGCTGCCGGTACCGGTCGACGGTGTCGATGATCACCTTCGTCGCATCCATGTTCTTCACCATAAGCGACACATCGCCGACTTATAGCGCACGACGGGCGTTCACCTGCTTTCTCAGGAGCGAGGTTGATGTGGGGGGAGGAGTGCCTTTAAGGCGTTTCTGCTCCGCCGCGGTGAGCGCGGCCTTGAGCGTGGTCGTCTTGTCGATCTTCGCGGTGAAGTTGACCCCGCCGTGGGCCCAGTTCAGCCAGGCGGCGAGCAGTTCGCTCTCGAACACGGCCTTGCCGGTCTTCTTGACGGGCTTGAGCACCCGGTAGGCCGTGCCCAGGGTGGAGACGCGCGTGAGTTCGGAGAAGACCTTGCTGGCCTTGGCCGTCATGCCGAGATAGCAGGCGAGCGTCGCGTCGGGCAGCGTTCCCTTGCCCCGGGTGATCTCCACCGCCCACTGCGCGGCGGTCAGCGTCTTCTTGGACGTGCCGCGCGTGCACATGACGGGCGCCGGGGCGGGGGTGGCGGTCACGGTGACGGTCACGGTCACCTGCGGCAGGGGGATCGGCTCGGGGGCGGGGGCCGCCGGCGGTTCACTGATCGGGGAGGGACCCGAGCTCGGCTCGGGGCGCGGGTCGCCCGCCAGGTCGTCGTCGGGGTCGCCCGGGGCGGCCCAGTCTTCCGGATCGGGGTTCTGGGTCACGGCGGGAGCGGGGGTGCCTCCGGAGATCGCGACGCCCAGGTCCAGGCGCGGGGTGCTCACCCCGGCGTAGACGATCGGGCGCCCGGCCGCCTTGAGCCGGTCGAGCCTCGCGTCAGGGGTGTCGCCGGGGAGTTTCTGCGCCATCAGCGCCATGGCCGCGGTGACGTGCGGGGTGGACATGGAGGTGCCGCTGTAGACCTGGCGGCCGCCGCCCGGCACCGCGGAGTCGATGTCGACGCCGGGGGCGAAGAGGTCGAGCACGGAACCGTAGTTGGACCAGTAGGGGACGCGGTCTCCGTCGTTCGTCGCGCCGACGGTCACCGCGCCGGACAGGCAGCCGGGAGCCCCGGCACCGGAGAAGCCCTCGTTCCCGGCGGCGGCGACGACGGCCACGCCCTTGGCGCGCAGGGCCTCCACCTGAGTCCGCATCGCCCCCAGTTCGGGCTCGTTGTCGCACGCCCCCTCGTAGAGGCCGCCGCCGAGACTGAGGTTCACCGCGACGAGGCCCGGGGTGGTGTTCTTGAGCTCCGCGACGCGTTCGAGGGCTAGGAGGAGCGAGGACTCGTAGGCGGTCAGGCAGGCTCCGCCCAGGCCGTCGCAGTCGTCGACCCGGCTGAAGACCTGGAACGCCATGATCTTGGCGGCGGGCGCGACGGCGTGGGCGATGCCCGCCACATGGGTGCCGTGGTCGCACAGGTTGACCTGGCCGTCGAGGCAGGCGGGGGTGTTGGCGTCGGCGGAGCCGGGATCGGATTCCCCTCCGTTGGGACACAGCGATTGTGCTTCGTCGTCCTTCACGGAGAAGCATTCCTGCTTTACGACGCTGCCCCCGAGATCGGGATGACCGGCGTCGATCCCGGTGTCGATGATCGCGATCGTCTGGCCCTCGCCCCTGTACCCGGAGTTGTGCGCCCTGTCCGCGCCGATCACCTGCAGGCCGGAGGCCAGCGAGGTGGGGACGTAAGTGCGGTCCCGGCGGATGGAGCGGACGCGAGGGTCCTCGGACAGGCGGGCCAGGGACTCACCGGTGCCCTCGACGACGATGAAGGAGGTGTCCGGCGGCTCCAGGACCACCTGCGCGTCGGGCAGCAGCCGTGCCTCCCCGGCCACGGGGGCGGCCTCGGCGGGGGCGGCCACCTCGACGATGACCCGCGCCCCGTCGGTGTCCTCGCCGAGGCCGGCCTCCAGCTTCGGCGGAGGGGGCGGATCCGCGGTCGCCGGGGGTGCCGGCGGATCCTCGGTCACCGCCGGGGCGGGTGTCGCGGGCGCCTCGGTCGTCGCGGCGGGGACGGGCGCCGGGGAGGTCCCGGCGAGGACAGGTACGGCGGGGGCGACGCTGAACACGATCACCAGGGCCACGAGGGCTCGAAATCGCACATGTCCTCCGGGGAGATCAAACAGGCGATTCGGAGTCTAAGCAGCGATTTGTCCTAGGTGAATACTTTGCCCCGGATTCAAAGGGTCTTCTGAGAAACGGCTCGGCCCTCCGCGGCGTGACGCACACGGAGGGCCGAGTGTTCGGAATATTACTTGAGGCCGTTGGAGATGGCGGTGATGAGCTCACCGTTGGCGGTGTCTCCGCTGGTCTCCCAGAAGAACGCGCCGCCCAGACCCTGGTTCTTGGCGTAGGTCATCTTGCCGGCGATGGTGCTCGGGGTGTCGTAGCTCCACCACTGGCCGTTGCAGAAGCCGTAGGCGGTGCCGCCGACGGTGCCGGTGGCCGGGCACTTGGTCTTGAGGACCTTGTAGTCCTCGTTGCCCGCCTCGTAGGTGCCGGGGGCGGCGCCGGTCGCGGTGCCGCCCGGAGCCGCCTGCGTCACGCCGGTCCAGCCTCGGCCGTAGAAGCCGATGCCGAGCAGGAGCTTGCTCGCGGGGATTCCCTTGGCCTTGAACTTCTGGATCGCGGCGTCGGAGTTGAAACCGGCCGTCGGGATGCCGGTGTAGGAGGTGAGGGGCGAGTGCGGAGCCGTCGGGCCCTGAGCGTTGAACGCGCCGAAGTAGTCGTAGGTCATCGGCATGAGCCAGTCCAGGTTGTTGATGGCACCGGCGTAGTCGGCGACGTCGATCTTGCCGCCGGTGGAGCCGTCGGCGGTGGTCGCCGCCGTGACCAGGGCGTTGGCGCCGAACCTGCTCCGCAGGGCGGAGATCACGTTCTTGAACGCGTTCGGGCCGCTGGCGTCACAGGTCAGACCGCAGGCGTTGGGGTACTCCCAGTCGACGTCGATGCCGTCGAACACGTCGGCCCAGCGCGGGTCCTCGACCAGGTTGTAGCAGGACTCGGCGAACGCGGCGGGGTTGGCCGCGGCCTGGGTGAAACCGCCGGACCAGGTCCAGCCGCCGAAGGACCAGATGACCTTGATGTGCGGGTAGGCCTTCTTCAGCTTGCGGAGCTGGTTGAAGTTGCCGCGCAGCGGCTGGTCCCACGTGTCGGCCACGCCGTCGACGCTCTGGTCGGCGGTGTAGGCCTTGTCGTAGTCCGCGTAGGAGTCACCGATGCTGCACCGGCCGCCCGCGGTGTTGCCGAAGGCGTACAGGATGTGCGTCAGCTTCGCCGCCGAACCGCTCGTGACCAGGTTCTTCACGTGGTAGTTGCGGGCGTAGACGCCCCACTCGGTGAAGTATCCGACGAGCTTCTTGCCCGAGGCCGGGGGAACGGTCGGGGGAACCGTGGGGGGAACGGTCGGAGGAACCGTGGGCGGGACGGTCGGGGGGACCGTGGGGGGAACGGTCGGGGGGACCGTGGGCGGAGTCGTGGGGCCGGTGCCGTTGCAGGCCGCGCCGTTGAGCTTGCAGTTCAGCACGCCGGTAAGTCCGCCGGGCGCGCCGTTGAACCCGAAGCTCACGGTGGCCCCGGCCGCCAGAGCCCCGTTCCACGGCTTGTTGACGAAGGTGTAGTGGTCGCCGCTCTTGGTGAGGTCGGCATCCCACGCCGAGGGGATCGACTTGCCGGCGGGAAGGTCGAACTCGACCTTCCAGCTCGTCAGGGCACTCGTCCCCGCTTTCACGGTGACCTTGCCCTCGAAGCCTGAGCCCCAGTCGGACACGGTGGAGTAGGTGGCCGTGGCCGGAGTGGCGGCCGTCGCGGCGTTCATCCCCAGGGGGGCGAGCAGCGCCGCTGCTGCGATGAAGGAGCCGATGGTAATTCGTCGCAAGGGTCGCTCCAGGTCAGATAGTGCCTAGTCCCCGTATTCATAGGAAAGTTTCCTATTAGTTCTCAGAGCGTAAGTTCTCGTTCGTGGCCGGTCAATGCCTTGCTCGCCGATATAAGGCCGATTTAAGGTTTTCTGTCCATGCGGTGTGCACACACCGGACGAGCGCGGTGAATGACGGGATGAACAGGAGAGACGCGGGCCGGATCGCGGACGGGAGCCGAATTCGGGCGGGCGGGTGAGCCGAGTTCCGGACGGCGTGCGAATGCGAAAAGGCCGGCCACGTATCGCGTGACCGGCCTCAAGGAGACCTGGAACGGGCCGGTCACCCGTCGTGTGACCGGCCCGGACGCGGGTCGGATCACCCGACCCGGTCGACGTGCCCGCTCAGGTGACCCTGATCCGGGCGGTGGCCGCCCCGCGGTTCGGGCGGCGTCCTTCCGCGACGGCGATCGCGCCCTTCCGCGTGGTGGTGCCGTGCACCTTTCTCCCTTTACGGGCGGACGAGGTCACCGCCCGTGACGCGCCTCTCGGCGGCCGGTTCCTCGACGCTCCGCTCGTCCGGACCGTTCTGCTCGCCCTGGACGCTCTGGGCGCTCTGGATGTCCCGGACCTCACGCTCCTCCTCGTCGACGGCCTGGGCCACGGAGGCCGGAGACGGAACCTGCCGGAGCCAGAGGGTGCCCAGGGGCGGCACGCGCAGGCGGGCGGAGTACGGCAGGCCGTGACGGGGCTCCTCGATCGTCTCCACCATGCCGAGGTTGCCCACCCCGCTGCCCGCGTAGTCGTAGGCGTCGGTGTTGAGCACCTCCTCCCACGGCCCGGGGAAGGGCAGGCCGAGGTGGTAGTCCTCGTGCGGCGAGCCGGAGAAGTTGGCCACGCAGGCCAGGGCGGAACCGTCCTTGGCATACCGGAGGAACGAGAACACATTGCCCGTCGCGTCGTCGGCGTCGATCCAGCGGAAGCCCTCCGGGGAGGTGTCCATGCTCCAGAGGGCGGGGGTCTCCTTGTAGATCCGGTTGAGGTCGCGGACCACCCGCTGCACGCCCTTGTGCCCGTCGAAGTCGAGCACCCACCAGTCGAGCCCGCGCTCCTCCGACCACTCCGAGCCCTGGCCGAACTCCCCGCCCATGAACAGCAGCTGCTTGCCGGGGTGGGCCCACATGAAGGCGAACAGCGCGCGCAGGTTCGCGAACCGCTGCCACTCGTCACCGGGCATCTTGCCGAGCAGCGATCCCTTGCCGTGCACCATCTCGTCATGCGAGAGCGGCAGCACGAAGTTCTCCGAGTAGGCGTACATCAGCGAGAACGTCATCTGGTGGTGGTGGTACCGCCGGAAGACCGGCTCGTGCTTGAGATAGGCGAGCGTGTCGTGCATCCAGCCCATGTTCCACTTGAACCCGAAGCCCAGCCCGCCCAGGTGCACCGGCCTGGAAACCCCCGGCCACGCCGTCGACTCCTCGGCGACGGTGGTGATGCCCGGCCCCTCGCGATAGGAGACCGCGTTCATCTCCTTGAGGAACGCCACCGCGTCGAGGTTCTCCCGCCCGCCGTACTCGTTGGGCGTCCATTCGCCCTCGCGCCGCGAGTAGTCGAGATAGAGCATCGAGGCGACCGCGTCGACCCGCAGCCCGTCGATGTGGAACTCACGCAGCCAGTAGACGGCGTTGGCGACCAGGAAGTTGCGGACCTCCCTGCGGCCGAAGTCGAAGATGTAGGTGCCCCATTCGGGGTGCTCGCCCCGCGCCGGGTCGGCGTGCTCGTACAGCGGCGTCCCGTCGAACCTGGCCAGCGCCCAGTCGTCCATCGGGAAGTGCGCGGGCACCCAGTCGACCAGCACCCCGATTCCCGCCTGGTGCAGGCGGTCCACCAGGTGGCGGAAGTCGTCGGGGGAGCCGAACCGGGCCGTCGGCGCGTAGTAGGACGTCACCTGGTAGCCCCAGGAGCCGCCGAACGGATGCTCGGCCACCGGCATGAACTCCACGTGGGTGAAGCCCATGTCCACCACGTAGTCGACCAGCTCGGTGGCCAGCTCCCGGTAGGACAGCCCCGGCCGCCACGAACCGAGGTGCACCTCGTAGGTGCTCATGGGTTCTTCCGCGGCCCTGCTGCCGGAGCGCCGCAGCATCCACTCCTCGTCCTGCCAGCCGTACTCCGACGTGTCGATCACCGACGCGGTCGCGGGCGGGCACTCGGTGCGCCTGGCCATCGGGTCGGCCTTGGCCCGCCAGACCCCGTCCGCGCCGAGGACGCCGAACTTGTAGCGGTCACCCGGGCCCAGCCCCGGGATGAAGAGCTCCCACACCCCCGAGCTGCCGAGCGAGCGCATGGGGCACGCGGTGCCGTCCCAGTGGTTGAAGTCTCCGAGAACCCGCACCCCGCGCGCGTTCGGCGCCCACACGGCGAAGGCCGTGCCCTGCACGTCCTCGTGCCGCATGACCCGCGCGCCGAGCACCTCCCAGAGCCGCTCGTGACGCCCCTCGCCGATCAGGTGGAGGTCCACCTCGCCCAGCGTGGGCCAGTGCCGGTAGGGGTCGGTGGTCTCGTACGGCTCGGCGCCGGCGTAGGTGATCCGGAACCGGTAGTCAGGGATCTTGTCGAGGCCGGGGAGCGTCACCGCGAACACGCCGTGGGCCACGTGTTTCATGTCGTGAGCCTTGCCGTCCACGATCGCGTGGACCTTCTGCGCCAGCGGCCGCAGGGTCCTGACGGTCACACCCTCGGGCCCCAGATGCGCGCCCAGGATCGAGTGCGGATCGTGGTGTGCCCCGCCCGCCAGCCGGTCCAGGTCCAAGTCCGCGTTCATGGCTCACTCCTGATAGATCGATAGCCCTAACCCTGCCCTACTCGGGTCCTACAACCCATGCCCTTGTCCGCTATCACCATGCGTGTCGTGAAAAGGTGCAGATTTTTGGGTGGAAAGATCCTGATTGTCGCACTTGAAGCTTGGGGAAACGCTGTCCGCGCACTGAGTTGATCACACGTGGACGCCGGCGCATCCGTGTGATCCCCTCCTGTCCGCGCACCCCCGGCTTCGCCGCGGCCCGAGCAGTCGCGTCGCCACAGCCTCCCGCACTTCACGGGAGTCGTGCGAGCCGTACGGGAGGATCATCGACGTTCGCGTCCCGGTTCCCTCACCGGCCCCGCCGACCGGGGTGGTCGGGCTGGCCGGGGCGCTCGGGGCGATCTCGCCGAGAGGGTGACCGGGGCGATCCCGGGAGGATCGCCGCGGCGGGGAACGCGGTCGGATCAGCGAGGGTTCTTGGCCGTGACGTCGCGGGCGGTGACGCGGAACCCCTGCCAGTGGGTCGGCATGAGGTCGCCGTCCTCGTCGCGGGGGACGTGGTGGTAGCCGACGTTGACCCACACGACGGGATCCTTGACCTTCTCGCCGTCGGTGTAGCGGTCGACGGACCTGGCGCATCCGGGAGAGGGGTTGACGGTCGCCAGGCGCTCGCACGAGCGGTAGGTGCTGACGTAGACGTCGGCGCGGGTGAAGGCCTCGTCGGCGGGGCCCCGGTATTCGGCGCTGTCCGAATTGTTGATCTCCCAGGAGACGCGGTGCCCGTCGGCGTTGCGCACCTTCCGGTCGACCACGCGCCACCAGCGCATCGGCCTGTTGACGGCCTTGGCCTCCTCGCCGAACGCGGTGCGCCCGAGCTTCCGCTTGGCCGTACCGGATCCCGTGAAGTCGTACTGCTCGACGAGGTCGTCGGCCTTGCCCGCGACGTCGAAGTCGAGGCGCCAGAAGATGTTGTGGTTGTGGCTCGTCTCGAAGGTTCGCGCGCCCACCCCGATCGGCCAGCCGTGCTCGGGTGTGGTGGTGAACCCGGCCAGCGAGCCCGTCGCGCCCACGCGCGGGGTGATCGAGCCGTCGTCGGAGAAGGCCCATTCGGCCAGGTAGGTGTACCAGCCGACCTGGAAGGCGGAGAACACCACCAGGTCGCGCCCCTGCGCCGAGACGCTCGGCCGGTCGTATTCGGACTTCAGGTAGGCGTGGCCACGGGCCCGCGTCGTCACGCAGACGAACTGCTCGCGGCGCTCACCCTCCGGGCAGTCGGCGGACTGCAGCGCGATGGCGGTGGACCCCAGTGCCCCGATGTCGTGGTAGCGAGGCTGACCGCTGTCGTAGGGGACGTGGATCTGGGCCAGCGCGGTGCTGCGCAGCACCGTGACCGGCCCGCTGCCCCTCGGCGTGTAGACGACCTTGGTGAGGGTCAGCCCCTCGATGTTGCGCATCTCCCAGCAGAGCTGCCAGCGCGCGCCGTTCGGCAGGGTCTTGTCGATCCGGTACGGAGCACTGCACGGAGGCGCGGGTGCCCGTACGGCATGCGCCGCCCACGCGGGAGCCCGTACGGCATGCGCGGCGGGTACGGAGGCGGGCCTGGCGTGCGGCGCGGCCTGGGCGGCGGGTGTGGCGGATGTGGTGGGTGCGGCGTGCGCGGCCCGTGCCGGGCCGAGGCCCCCGGCGAGCATGGCGCAGGAGAGGGCGAGGCGGAGGAACACGGTCACCACTCCAAGGTGTGGATCTTCTTGGCGGACAGGTCGACGACGATCCGGCTGGTGTCCAGCCAGGTGTTGTCGGGCAGCCGGACGAACAGTCGCAGGCACCGGTGGATCCCGCAGTGCCGGGCGGACCCGCGCTCGTGGGCCGGGGTGAAGATCAGCCCACGCAGGCCCAGGTCGGACGCGGACCTCAGCGGCCTGCCTCCCGTCTTGGCGTAGGACTCGCGAACGCTCCCGCCGTACGCCGGGTCGGCCAGAAGCAGTTCGGCCGCCGCCGTCTCCTCCGCCTTGGACGGCGGCGGCTGCACTCCGCGCGCCACGCTCTCCTCGACGACCGTGCCCCGGCCGAGGTCCACGGTCCGCATGATGAGCTGGTCGGCGCCGTAGTCGTACAGGTAGGCGTTGGCCAGCCGCCGCTCACCGGCGTCCTTGTCGTCGTCGCGCTCGACGTAGAGCAGCTTGGTCTGCCCGGCCGCCAGGTGCTCCCGGGAACCCGCCGACGCGATCGCGCTCGCCCGCGCGATCTCCTGACCGGTCAGCGGGTCGTCCTGCGCGGTCGCCCGGGGCGCCGATCTCGCCGCCTGCGACCCCTGCTCGCCCGGCAGGAACAACACCGCCCCGGCGACGGCCATCATCCCTACTCCCGCGACCGCCGTCACAATCAATCTTCGCCCCACGGACGCCCTCTTTACTCATTGTTGACAGTTGACTGCGAAGGGTAGTCGCAATGGGCTGTCTGGGCCGTTCAAACGGCGTATTGCACCATTGGTGGGCGGTGGGGTGGGTTCGTGAGATAAGCGAGGCGGCCGAGTCGCGCAGAACCATTCAAGGCGCGCCGCAGGGCGACCGTCGGGCACATGCCGCGGGGCGCCGACGTGCGAGGACTCCACTCCGGATCATTGCCTTGACTGATCCGACTTGACCGATTCCATGGTTACTGTCGACAGATAAGTGGAAGCGGCATACTGTATTCCAATGCACGGCAAAAATGGACAAAAGCAGACATTTCTTAACCCCTCTGGATTCTTTAGTCGTTCACGCACGGTCGCGCCTCCGACCTGGAGCCGCTGGCTGGTTCCTCCAGCGGCGCTTTCGGTACACCTGGCCATAGGCCAGGCCTACTCGTGGAGCGTGTTCAAACAGCCCCTCGAAGGGGCCTTCCAGCTTTCGGGCACGGCCAGTGCCCTGCCGTTCCAGCTGGGCATCGTCATGCTCGGCCTCTCGGCCGCCTTCGGGGGGACACTGGTCGAGCGCAACGGCCCGCGCTGGGCGATGTTCATCTCGATGGTCTGCTTCGCCTCGGGCTTCCTGATCTCCTCGCTCGGGGTGGCCGTCGGGCAGTACTGGCTGGTCGTCCTCGGATACGGGTTCGTGGGCGGGATCGGCCTCGGCATCGGCTACATCTCGCCGGTCTCCACCCTGATGAAGTGGTTCCCCGACCGGCCGGGCATGGCCACGGGCATTGCGATCATGGGATTCGGCGGAGGCGCGCTCATCGCCTCGCCGTGGTCCACCGAGATGCTGAGCGCCTTCGGCGCCGACGCGAGCGGGATATCGCGCGCGTTCCTGGTGCACGGCCTGGTCTACGCGGTCTTCATGTCGATGGGCGTGTTCCTGGTCCGGGTCCCGGCGGAAGGCTGGCGCCCTCCCGGCTGGGACCCGGCCAAGACCGCCGTGCGATCACTGGTCACCACCGCCAACGTCTCGGCGCGCAACGCGATCCGCACCCCGCAGTTCTGGTGCCTGTGGGTCGTCCTGTGCTTCAACGTCACCGCGGGCATCGGCATCCTGGAGAAGGCCGCCCCCATGATCGGTGACTTCTTCGAGAACACGTCCACGCCGATCGCGGCCGGCGCCGCGGCCGGGTTCGTGGCCCTGCTGTCGCTGGCGAACATGGCGGGGCGCATCGTGTGGTCCTCGACCTCGGACGTGATCGGCCGGAAGAACATGTACCGCGTCTACCTCGGCGTGGGCGCCCTGTTCTACCTGGTGATCGCGCTGGCCGGAGACTCCTCCACGCCCCTGTTCATCGTCTGCGCGATGGGCATCCTGTCCTTCTACGGCGGAGGGTTCGCCACCGTCCCGGCGTACCTGAAGGACCTGTTCGGCACCTACCAGGTGGGCGCCATCCACGGCCGGCTGCTGACCGCCTGGTCGACCGCGGGCGTCCTCGGCCCGTTGATCGTCAACGCGGTCGCCGACTCGCAGGAGGCCGCCGGCAGGTCCGGGCCCTCGCTGTACACGCTGTCCCTGTACATCATGATCGGATTGCTGGCGGTGGGCTTCCTGGCCAACGAGCTGATCCGTCCGGTGAAGTCCATCTATCACGAACCACCGGCCGAAGAGGTCGGTCAGCAGGGGCCGCTGGCCATGAGAGGAGAGGCGTGATGGCAGACGGCCAGAAGACGACCACCGGGTTCAACCCTTTGATGGTGCTGGTCTGGGCGTGGGTCGGGTTGCCCTTCGCCTACGGGGTCTACGAGCTCGTCCAGAAGGTCACCCAGCTGTTCGGCGGCTGACCACGGCAGGCGGCGACGGTGCGTCCGCCCGGCCGGCGAGCTGCGGCTTCACATCGTGTCCCTGTCGAGGGTGGGCAGGGACGACCCGAAGTCGGTCTCGGGGTTGAGCAACTGCTCGATGTCGACGCCTTCGGGTACGAATGGGGCCATCAGCTTGTGCGTCTGCGCGGTCACATCCGCCGTCGCCGCCTGGATCTGCTCCATGATCGACGCGGAGATCTCCGACGCGGACAGCTTCTTCGTGATGCGCACGTCCAGGTCTATGCGCGTGATGCGGCCCTGCGGTCCCGCTTTCACGGTCACCAGGCCGTCCTTCGAGGTCGCCGTGGCCTCCACCTCGCGGAGCACGGCGTAGGCCTCGCGCATCCGGACGGCCTGCTTGTTGTACTCCTCGATCATCGCATCGAGCTGTGAGTGCAGTTCCTCGTGCACGGCGTCTTCTCCTCGGCCAGCGGTTGATCTTAATGTCGACGCGCAGGACTTTTTCATCCCGGCCCGCGCGCCTGCTCACGGGTTCCTCTCCGGCTACGGGAGGCGCCGCAGCCCCTGCTCAAGCGCGGTTCGCGTCGGCCGCTCCGGGATGAGCGCCTCTTCGTTGCCGCGAGCGATCGCACCGAGCACCTGGTGAAAAAGGTCTGGACGATCTTGCAAGCCTCGTATTTCAGCGAGTCCCGCCATATGCCCTCGCAAATCGTCCATGCTCTGAATGCCGCCCCCGAACGCCTTCTGCACCCAGGCCAGTGCGCGCGCCTGACCCTGGTCGAGGCCGCTCAGGTTGAGTCCATCCGCGAGGGCCAGACCGAACCACGGATCCGGATCCTGTTTCAGCATGTCCTTCAAGACATCTCGAATGACTGCGTTCGCCGACCTACCCGACACCAGCCCCTGATCGTGGGCCTCCCGGAACAGCGCGTCCACCAAGTGGGGAGCCAGTGACAGCTCGGGAACGAGCCACCCCCTCGTGCGGTAATCCAACCGCACCCGGTTTTCCGCCGGCACTGCCCTGTTGATGATGTCCAGCGGATTGGCCTCGCCGCGCACTCCGTCATCGGCGGCCGGCCGATCCCGGTGTTCCGCGGCGGTGTTGAGCCGGTCGAGGAGTTCCTGTTCGCCGCGAGCCTCGTGTGGCGCGTGGCCGGCGTCCTCCGCCGCCTCATAGGCCTTCAGCACTTCGGCGACGGGGCTGCGGCCTTCCAGTCCCAGATCCGAGGCGATCGCGACGAGGTGGTGCCGCCATTCTGGCCCTACGAGGATCCGCTCCACGATGTGGTTCAGGTCTGCCACCTGCCTGTCCGTGGGGTTGCGGATCCCCTCCCGCTCGGCATATGACCTGCTTACTTCCAGGTCCGCCATGTGCAGGCCGCGGACGAGGCCGGCGGCGTCGCTCGCTTGGAGAACCGGCTCGTAGCCTTGCTCCACCAAACGCAGGTACTTGTTGATCAGATGCGTGGGATGGCCGCCCATACTGGCGCGCAGTTCGCCGATGGCTCCCGGCGCGGCGGGCTCCAGTCGCCCACCCGCCAGCTCCGGCCCGGCGAGTTCCGCCAACCGGCCTATGGCGGCGAAGTGCTCGGGCGGGTACAAGCCGATGCTCGTTCCTATCTTCTCGCCTATCCATAGTCGGCGATCCGGCGCGTCCATGTAGCTTCTGAGCCATTCTGCCGGATTCAACCTGACACGATCGATTGAGGCGTAGGCGCCTCCCTTGCGCTCCAGGTCCAGGAACGCCTCGATCGTGTCCTTGAAGCCTCGCTCCCGCACCAGTTGATGCATCTCCGAGGGAAGCGCCGTGCCTGTCAGCTCCTCGAATCCGACCATCATGCTCAGCCGGCCGACCGCCCGCACCTCGAGATTGGTCAGGTCACGCATCCCGGCTTCGGCCACGATCCGCCGGCCCTCGCTCAGGTGAAGGTTGGTCGACGCGGCGAAGTCCACCAGCGCGTCGCTCAGCCCGTGAGCGTCTCCGCGGGCCAGTGCCTCGGCCGACCAGTTATCGCCCCGATTCATCGCGCGCACCGCGGTGTCGAACACTCCTCGCCAACCGCCCAGCTCGAACTCGGCGTGGCTCCCAGCCAGGTCGGCGTGGTGCGAGCCTTGGTAGAAGACCTTCGAAACCTCGTGCACGTGCCTTGCCTGATCGCGCGACAGGTTGGACAGCCCGAGAGGATCGGCGATCCGTCTGCCAGACCAGTACCCCTGGTCCCGCGCCAGGTAGCTTTCCATCCCCTCGGCCAGGGCGGTGGGGTCCGTGGCGGTTGTGACGGGCTCGAACTCGTCAACGGTCGCACGTAGATATGCCTCGACACGGACATTGTGGGGCCAGTTGCGGACGAGCCGGCTCAGAGGCTCTTCGGCGAACCGGAAGTCGAACGGGGGGCCGGCCAGGGCGGAGAACCGCCCGACCAGCCGCGCCTGAGCGGCCGTCAGATCGGACACGCCGAACCGAGCGCCCAGCTCGGAGCCTTGCTGTTCCATCCTCAAGCTCAGGTAACGATCCAGTCCCGCGGTCAGATCCGCCGGGGTCCGTGCGGAGGAAACCGGCTCGAATCCCTCCCCCATCGCGTCCAGATAACCCCGCACGATCCTGTGGTCGTCCCACTGAGCGCGCAGCTCGGTCCTCACCTGCCCGCCTCGGGGGATCGACTCTGCCACGCTCCGCAGCTGACGGTCCGACAGCAACACCTCATTGGGAAACTCCGGAGAGGCGAGGGCCCGCGTCACGCTCGCCTTGCCGAGCCACCGCGGATCGGCATCCATGTACAAGGTCAGGTCGGTGATCAAACTCGAGTGGTCCCTGGCATAGGCGATCGGGTGTCCTTCGTTGGTCGCCCGCAGATACGCCTCTCCCACCGTCGTGCGGTTGTAACGCGCGATGAGCCTGTCCACCGGGGAATGCTGCGGATTCGGCCCCCTTACTACCCCTGGCGCCAGCTCGTCGAGCCGTTTGAGCGCCCGCGCCTCGGTATCCGTCAGATCATGCAGACCGAGCCACGCGCCCGCCTCCCGGCCCTTCGCGATCGGATCCTCCCCGCCGCGCGCGTCCGGGACCCGCGGGTCCCGGCTGAGTGCGTTACGGGGGTCGGACGGGCCTGCGGGTTCGTGATGGGACGCCACCACGCTGTCCGGCCGTCCCGCGGACCCGGCCCGCTCGGAGGGTGGAAGTCCGCCGGCCGCCGCCTCGTCTGATGACCGGACACCGTCGGGGTGGCGGAGCGGCTCTGGGGCGACCTTCGGGTGGCCGGTCTCAGCGGCTGGGCGCTCGCGGGCTGCCGTACCCGTAAGTGAGTCACCCGGAGCGTTTTCCGGGGTCCGCTGAGAAGGAATGCCTACAGCACTCTCCGTCTTGCTCTGTATGAATTCAAACGAAGGTTTCTTGAATATGTCATGCACCGCACTGGTGAAATCGCGCAGGTTCCCTGAACCGTCCCACGCGTCCCGGACTGATTCAGTGACATATCTGATGAAATGGTCGCCTTCGACCAAAGATGGAGGAGCGTCTTTGCGCCGCTCATATGAGAACCGACGCAATGCCTCTGCCTGTTCAAACGAAACATCGCGGCCGACGGTGTCCAGGATGCCGCGAATATCGGCAAGCGTGCGGGGGTTTCCCGTCAACTCGGGGTGCGTGTTGATGAGGTTGACAACTTGCTGGCGGCGGTAGACGTTCCGCAGCTCGGGAGCCACTTCTCGAAGCATTATCCCGGTAGACGAAATATCTACCCATCTCGTGAATTCGCGGCCCAACCGAAGGGTGTCACCGCTTTTCAGTGGCACTAGTTCACCCGGATTGATCCGCTCACCGTTGAGCCACGTACCGTTGCTCGAGGCATCACGTATCCACGGTTTTCCATCCGGGCCAAATTCGATCGTGGCGTGATTCCGGGAAATGTCGTTGAACGGATTCAGATGATCGCTCATCGGGGAGTCGAACCGGCGGCCGATCGGCACCGTCTCGCCCGGACCAACCCGGTAATTCGCGGTAGACGCGGTAGATCCAGCGAAGTCGAACGTGGTGCCGGTGAACGGCGGTGTAGTGCCTCGTCCCCCGTCGGGGGCAACGGGCCCGGGGCCGTACCCGTCAGGAGGCGGGAAGCGATATACCGTCGCCGCGGCCTCGGCGGGTCTCTGCTGCAGGACCGCCACCGGCGAACGCTCTCCGGACTGCGCTCGCGCCACAGGGTCACCAGGGGCGGCCGGTCCATCGGCGGCCTTCGGCGAGGTCCCGTCGGCGTGCACCGGGACTCGTTGATCTGGTACTGGGTGAGTGGTTTCGGTGGTGCGTGTTGTTGTTCCGCTGCCTTGGTCGGTGGTGCGGGCCGTTGGTTGGCCGTTGTGTTCGGTGGCGGCGGTGGTGCGTGCCGCCGCTTGGCTGGAGTCGGTGGTGCGGGCCGTTGGTTGGCCGTTGTGTTCGGTGGCGGCGGTGGTGCGTGCCGCCGCTTGGCTGGAGTCGGTGGTGCGTGTTGTTGTCCCGCCGCCCTGGTCGGTGGTGTGGGCCGCTGGCTGGCGGTTGTGCTCGGTGGCGGCGGCGAGTGATGCTGATTGGCCGTTGGAGTCGGCGGTGTGCGTTGTTGCCGGTTGGCCGTTGTGTTCGGTGGTGGTGGTGCGATGTATCGGTTGGCTGCCCTGGTCGGCGGCGGCGAGTGTCACTGTCTGGCTGCCCTGGTCGGCGGCTCTGCCCTCTGGCGTTATGCGACCGGGCAGGCCACCGTCGCCTGGTGACGTCGTGCGATCGATGGGCGTTCCGTCCACCGTGGCGTCGCCGGAGGCGGTCCTTCCCCCATCCGCGATGAAGGAAGGCCCGTCCGGCGATGGCGCTGAGCCGGGACCGTCGGGTGCGCCCTCGGGCCGGGTGGGATGGCCGAAACCGGCGTCAGGGATCCCGGTGATCGCATTCGGATGGACGGCGGTGGGTCCGAGGCCGCCGAGGACGCCGGAGACCACGGAGAGCATCAGGTGATCGCCGTCCAGCTGGCCGTTCATCGCCAGCATCGGCACGCCGGCGACGGTGGCCGCAACGCCGCCCATCGCGGCCTGGCCGATCACGGTGTTGGGGGCTCCGGCCAGGAGGGCGCGCAGACTCTTGGCCCCGTCCTTGGCGATCATGCCGACCATGTCGTGGGACACCAGTTTCACCGCGCCGACCGTCATCCCGCCGAACACCAGGCCGGTCAGCGCTCCGGTGGCGCCGGACGAGAACAGCGACGTGACGTTGAACTCCTCGCGGTGACCGGTGACTTTCTGTCCTAGCTGGACGCCGCCGTCCAGCGCTGCCATGATCCCGCCGAAGAGCAGTGTGTTCTTGATCAGAAGGGCTTTGATCGCCAGGTTTTCCATCTGGGCGAACGCCAGCCTGCTCCAGATCAGCGGGGTGACTCCGGGGTTCGCCATGGCGAACAGCCACAATTTCGCGATCATGGCGGCGGTGAGGATGGCCCCGACGATCATCATCCACTGGGTGTGCTCGATGTCGGTCGCGTGCTGCTGGGTGCTTGCCGCCTGCCGGCGGACCAGATTCTTCACGTATTCCATCGCCGTGACCGGATCTGCGGGAACCTTGCCGGGGTCACTGCCCATCGACTTCACGAGATTGCCGAACAGTCTCGCGAACTCCTCCTTGGCGGCCCCGTCCCATACTCCGCTCCGCAGTAGCTGGTCCACGGCGGCCCCTGACTCCAGCTGAAACCGGTTCAGCGCGTCCGCCAGCCTCACCAGCTCCTCCGCCTTGCCGGAGATCTGGGAATACTCCCCCTCGGGGAACGCCCCACCCGCGATATAGGGCCAGAACGGCTTGATCAGATCCGGAACGAAGGCGTTCGGGTCCATTAGATGTCTCCGCGGATCGTGGAGGCCTCGTCGGCGCTCCTGTAGACGGCCCTGGCCTGGCCGAGATTCTCTCCCTCGGAGTGGAATTTCCCGGACAGGAAGCGCAGGAGATCCCCGACCGCCGCGAACGTCCCACCCTGGGACGCCCAGAACGCCCGACCGTAGTCGTCGTCGGTCACCGCGGCGCGCGTCCCGTATGCGACCGTCTGATGTCCCGCGGCCACTCCTGCGACTCCACCCCCGAGCTCGCTCACCTCGTCGCTCAGAGCCAGCAACTGGCGCTCGGCGTACGCCATACCGTCGAAGGAGCCCATGAAGTAACCTTCCTCGCTTGCCCGCCGCAGCTTGGGCACGACTTGGAGGACGGCTAAGGGGCTGGCGGTTCGCTGTCTGAGGGAATCCGAAAACGTCAAATGATCATTTGATACCCGCCCAGGCCACGAACGCAAGCGGTAGGACCGTTCCAACGGTCATTCCCCTGAGACGGACCATGACGACGCACATCCGGCCTGCCTCCACCGGGACGGCCTGACCGGTCCGCCGCGGGCCGGGCGTCTCGCCTCCTGAGGCGTTAATGCGGGTGCGGTTCCTGTGATGCTTGGGGATAGTTGGGCGTCATGCGCTACGTGCCGAATTCGGTCGATGGTCTGCTGGATGACGTGGAACCCCTGTCCCACGGGGAGCGGTGCCGTCGCCTGTTCCTCCGTGGACGGGAGTGGGCGGGACGGCCCGAACTGCGCGGGATCCTGGACGGGCTCGCGGAGCGAGGCCAGTACGAGCGGTTCATCGGCGTGATCCTGGCCGGCGCGGCGGGGGAGATCCCCCACGTCATCCGGGCGATGCGTGACCCGGATCCGGATATCTCCAGCTACGCCATTGGCTTGGCCGGCAAGCTGGACATTCCAGATGAGGCGATTGTCCAGATCCTGCGGGACGGATCGATGGTGGCCCGGGCGATGGCCTACCGGGTGATCCGGCGGGATGCACGGAGTGCGCTGGCGGAGCAACTGATCAACGAGGTACGGCAGCGCTGGGGTGATCCCGAGGCGGCGGCGTTGCTCGCCTCGTGCCGATCCGAGGTGGTCGCGTCGATGCTGGACGACCTGGCGCACGCCGTACGGAACTGGTCCACCCTGGCGAAGCGGCACCCGCTCGTGGTCCTCGATCACGCCGAGGCCGTGCTGTCCCACCTTCCGCGTAACCTGCGGGACGCGTGGTGGGCCACGCGTTCCGCGGGGGTGGAGGCCGCCGCGTCCCCTGCGCCGGAGCGAGTGATCGCGCTGCTGGAGCGGTACTGGACCGTCCGGTTCTCAACGAGCTGCGTCGGATGGCTGCTGGAGGCCGACCCCCGTCGCACGCTCGACGTGTTCCTCCTCCCCGGACGCCAGGCTCTGCTCGGCAGGTTGCTCGGGCAGCGTGCCGTACGGCGACGCCTGGCCGGGCTGCCGGACGAGGAGCTGGGTGCGGTGGGACGCGCGGTGCGCGAGGACGAGGGCGCACTGGTCAACCTGCTGCGCGCGGTGGCGCCGAGCCGCCGGGTCGCCGTGTTCGACGCGGCGATGGCCGGAGTGGATCTTGGGCAGGTGGAGCTCTCGGGCCGGCTCCTGGAGGTCCTTCCTCGGGAGCGGCGGGCCGTTGAGGCGCGTCGCATGCTGGGGCTGCGGCAGGTCGCGCAGAATCCGTCCAGCGTGCTGGAGGTGACGGGATTCCTGCCGTACGGCGAGGCGGAACCGGTGCTGCGGGTGGCGAGTCGACGCCCGGACGCAGGCGAGCGTGCCCTCGGCTACCGCCACCTGATCGCCTGTGCGGGGCGCGGACGCGATCCGGAGATCATCACGAGCCTGCTGGAGTCCCTGGGACGGCTCCGCAACGAGCAGGACCCGGTGCGGCTGTCGGCGGTCGAAGCCCTGGCCGCCATCCCGCCAGGACTGTTCGAGGTCGTGCACCTTCCCGCGCTGGAGCAGTTGGCGGATGACGCTCTCGGCGCGCGTGACTGCTCCTACCGGAGCCGCTCCGAGCTCACCCGCCTGGCCACCCGGATCTTCGAACAGGGAGCCCTGCGGGACGACGCGGACCTGCTGGAATACGCTCTGCGCACCTTCGAGCGGCTGGTCGGGCACCAGGGGACGATTTATCTCGGTCAGCTCTCCCGCGTCCTGCGCCGCGGCCAGGAAACCGTGCTGGTCCGCAGGCTGGCGCCGTACCTGAGGGCGGAGGCCGACCGTGATCGGCACGAGTTCGCCTTCCTCCTGGCCGCACTCCTGGACCATCGCGGTCACGAGCTGCCGGAACTACAGGAGGCGCTGAAACGCGCCCTGACCTCCGTCCGCGAGGCGGACGTCCGGAGGGCGATCGACCACTGGCTCGCACCGCCGCGGACCAGAGGGGATCGGGTCGCCGGGCTGCTGAAGGCGGACCCGTCGACCGTCACGCTCGACAGCGTGTTCAGGGTGATCGCCTGGCAGCGTACCGATCTGCTGGACGTCGCACTCGGCAGGAAGGAACCCAGGGGACGCTTCACCAAGAGAGGCGTCCGGCAGATGCGGTATGCCGGGCGCGGAGCCGTACGCCGCTGGACGGCGCGGCAGCGCGAGGCCTACCTGCGGTTGGTGCGCCGGATCGCGGACAACGCCGAGTTGCCCAAACACGAGCGGGCGGAGGCGGTGCGGATGGTCGGCGAGATCCCGGCGGTCCCGGCCGGCGAGCTGGGCGTCTACCTGCGCTCCCCCGATGATCTGCTGCGCAGGATGGCGCTGACCGCACTGCCGTGGACGGCGCGGCCACAGGAGGTGCTCGCCGACCTGCTCACGCATGCCGGTGGGGACGATGCCCACGTGGCTGTCCACGCCGCGGCGCGGGCCGCGCGATTCGTCCGGCCCGCCGAGCTGGCGGCGGCAGTGGAGCCGATACTGACCGGAGGCAAGATCACCGTACGGAAGGAGGCCGCCCGCCTGATCGTCCGTCATCGGGTACCTGACACGACGCGGTTGCTGCTGAGCCTTTGGGATGAGGAAGGTCAGCACCCCGACGTGCGAGCCGCGATCGTGTCGGCGGCTCTGGGGCTGCTTGACGACCAGCGGATCTGGCGGCTGCTCGCGGACGCCGTGGCGGGAGCCCGCGATCTGGCCGTTTCGGTGCTGGGAACCCATCTCCTGCACGTTCCCCCGCGACAGCGGCAGCCGTACGCGGGACTGATCGTTGACGCCGCCCGATCGGCCGATCACGACACCCGGCGGACGGCGGTCGACGCGTTGCGAATGTGGGCGCCGTTCGCGCCGCGGGCTGTGGACCGGCTCGCCGAGATCGTGGGCGATCTCGGCGAAACCGCGGACTGGACGTCCGCAGCCCGGGGCCTGGTGTCGAACGCGTGTGGCGGTGTCGGCCTCGCGGAACTGCACGCGACCGTGCTGCGGCTGGCCGCGGCTCCGGACGAGCCCGACGCCCGGGCCGACCGCGATCGCCCGGCCGGCCAACGGCTGTCCGAGATCGTGACGGACCTGTGCCGGTGGCACCGGCTCGATCGGGACGGGGCCGCGCCGGTCATCCACCTGGTCGTGGATGTTCTTCCCACAGACCTCCAGGCCGAACTCATCGCCGCCACGACGAACTGGGAAGACCCCCGCGAGGCCCTGACCAGGCTGGTGGACAGGACTGCGGGAGGCGTGCTGGCGGCGGTCGAGGCCGGTCGCGTCCTGGGGGAATCGACCGAGGACGTCGACTGCGAGCAGATCCTGCCGCACGCCGTCTGGCTGGCCGGGCACCACGAGACGGGCGGTCTGCTGGCAGCCGCACTCGCCGCCGAGTGCGGCCCCAGAGCCGGCTGGTCGGCGCCCTGGCGTGAACTCGTACGGCACCTACGCGGCGGAGATTCCAGAGAGGTCACCTACCTGGCCCTGCGCATCCACACCGCGACCGAATGAGCCGGAGGGCCACCAAAGCTCCTGCGGGCATTCGGCGCTTGGAGCCGGGGCGGGGTGTGTCTTCCCGCATTCCCCGTCCCACTTGGCAGTCCTTTCCCACGCGGGTGTCATCCGCTGACTACCTGCTCCACGAAGCTGCGATACGTGGATTTGGCCGAGGACGACACGAACCCTGGGGAGCCACCGTGACCACAGCTTCAGCGCGACACATGGATCACAACCGGCTCGACCCTGAGGAGATTCCGCGTCGTTTGCCGGTCGGCGAGCGCGAGCGCTTCGTCCACGAATACCGCAGTGCCCTGGACGCGGCACATGAGGTGTGGCGATACCGCCGGCTGCAAGAGGTTCTCCACCTGTGGAACCTGCGTGCGGCGGCATACGGGCAAGCGGACTTTGAGCAGCGGGCGAGGGAGGCTTCTTCGGCGCAGCCGGGGGAGTTCGTTCCCGCCGAGCAGGTCTTCCCCGGGTGGACCGGAGGAGCTCGTTGAGCTCCCAAGGCCGCGCTCGCGCAGCTGCAGGGACTACCTGAGCGTGCGTTCGACGAGCTGATCCAGTGTATGGCCGATGTTTGTGAGAGGCCGTGGGACACCATGGGGTGCGTCCGTCCGAGCCTGAGTTTCGTCAGGCCATATTCGGAATTTACGGCCGGGTGTCTTTCTATGTAGACGATCTAGCTGACGTCATCCGCGTATACGACGTCACCTGAATCGGCTCACAGGCGACGGTCCGTCGCGAGGTTCAAAGAGCGAAGTGGTACTGGGTCAGTCGGCCCTGATCGTGGGCCGTCCGACGTCGCGGGTGGATGTGGCCGCCGTGTGTTCCGGATCAGGTACGGCCGCCCAACGGGGCATTGGTTCGCAGGCCCGTATCCAATCGCGGGGCAGCCCGCCGAAGCCGACGCGTGCGCCGACGATGCCACCGACGATCGCGCATGTGGTGTCGATGTCGCCGCCCGCCTGAGCGGTGGTCCAGAAGGCCTGCTCGAAGTCGTTGAGATTACGAGCGGCGGCCCACAGGGCAAAAGGGACGGTGTCGTGGGCACTGACGTTGCGTCCATTGCCGAGGGCTTCGGCTGCCAGGATCGGATCGCTGATGGTGAGCAGGTATCTGGCTTCCTTGATCCCGCTGTGAACCAGACCCGAGGGTACGTGGGCCAGCACCTGGTCGAGAAACCGGCCGGGAGGAAGGCGGAGCTGTGACACGGCGGTCGCGGTGGCCACAGCCACCGCGACCGCACCGGCGACGGCTTCGGGATGGGTGTGAGTGACCTGCGCGGACAGGGTCGCCTGCCGTACGACCTGGGTCAGATCGTCGGCGAACCAGGCGCCCAGCGGCGCGACGCGCATGGCGGCGCCGTTGCCCCACGAGCCGTTGCCGTCGAACAGGTCGGCGGACAGGGCCCGCCAGTCACCGCCCTCTCGGACCAGGCGCAGCATGCGGTTGGTGGCCGGGCCGTACCCGCGGTCGAAGTCATGGTGGGCGGCGAAGCTCGCGGCGAGCGTGTCCTGGTCGATGGTGCTGTGATCGGTCAGGATCCGGTAGACGGAGCAGGCCATCTCGGTGTCGTCGGTCCACTGCCACGGTTCGGGCGGCAGCATGCGGTCGGTGAGGGCCCGCCGGTTGGCGGGGACGAAGAACTGGGAGCCGAGGGCATCGCCCAGGGACAGTCCGTAGAGGGAGGCTGTGGCGCGGGCAAGATGATCTGATGGCATTGCCGCACATTGTTGCAGCACAGCCGTTCCCGAAGGACTTCCACGCCGAACTCGGTCGGCCGATGGATCAGATCGGTTTCTCGGCGGGCGCCGGGGTCTTCGAGCGGCGGGAGGTCATCCAGTAGGCGACGCTGAGGATCGCGAAGAACGGGACGCCCGCCCACCACGCGGGTCGCAACGGTGCGATGAACAGCGTCGAGACCAGCGTCCCGGCGAGGAACACCATGGCCAGCAGCGAGGTGACCGGGGCGCCCCAGAGCTGTACGGGCGACGGGGGGAGACCCTGGAGCTTGCGGGTGCGGCGGAAGGCCCGGTGCGTGGCGAGGATCAGCAGCCACACGACCAGCGCCCCGAAGACCGACACGCCGAACAGCGCGAGGTACGCCGAGCTCTCGCTCGCGGCCGACAGGGACGCGGCCAGGGCCAGGCCGAGCGCGGACAGCGCGAGGGCGTTGCGCGGCACGCCCGACCGGCTGAGGCGTCCCGTCCACGCGGGCGCGTACCTGTCGGCGGCCAGCGAGTGCATCATGCGGGTGGTCAGGTAGAGGTTGGTGTTCGCGCTGGACAGGGCGGCGGTCAGCACGACGAAGTTCATGACGGTCGCGGCGGCCGGAATCCCGGCGGCCGAGAACACGCTGACGAAGGGACTCTCCGTGACGGCCCCGCCCTGGGCGGTCGTGGTCCACGGCACCACGGTCAGCACGATCGTGATCGCCACGATGTAGAACAGCGCCAGGCGAGTGACCATTCGGCGGGCGGCGCGGGGGATGTCCCGTGCCGGGTTCTCCGATTCCGCGGCGGTGACCGAGACGACCTCGACGCCGACGTAGCTGAACAGCACGAACACGATGGCGAGGGAGAGCCCGCCGACCCCGTTGGGAAGGAAACCGCCGTGCGCGGTGAGGTTCTCCGTACCGGTGGCCTCGGCGCCGGGCAGGCCGACGGTGATCAGCAGGATGCCGAGCAGGATGAACACGACGATGGCCGCGACCTTGATCATCGCAAACCAGTACTCCACCTCACCGAAGACCTTCACCGCCACGGCGTTGGTGATCAGCACGGCCGCGGAGAACACCAGCACGGGCACCCAGAGCGGCAGTGACGGCCACCAGAACCGTACGTAGATCCCGCCCGCGATGACCTCGCCGCCGATGGCGATGACCTGCACGGTCCAGTAGGTCCAGCGGACCACGAACCCGGACCACGGGCCCAGGTAGCGGTGGGCGATCATGCCGAAGGCGCCCGCCTCGGGATGGACGACGACCATCTCGGCCAGCGCCCATCCGATCACCAGGGCGACGGCCGCGCAGGCGATGTAGGCGAGGATCGTCGCGGGTCCGGCCTGGGAGATCGCCAGGCTGGAGCCGAGGAACAGCCCCGTGCCGATCGCGCCGCCCAGGCCGATCATGGTGAGCTGCCGTCCACGGAGACCGCGGTGCAGGCCGGATTCGTTTTCCACAGCAGCACCTCTTGGGGGGTAGGTTCACGCCTTACGGCACGCGCTGATGGCTTCGACGACCGCGTTGATGTCGGAGCGGTCGTTGTAGTAGTGGAGGGACAGGCGCAGCAGGTTGCCGCGTGGCGCGGTGACGATGCGGCGTTCGGCCAGCCGTTCGGCCAGCGCGTTCGGGTCGGCGTCCTCGATCGCGACCTGCGGCCCGAGGAACCCGGCCGGGCTGGCCACGCGCTCGCCCGCCGCGGCCAGCCGTTCGGCCAGCTCCTCGACCAGGGCGGAGACGTGGGTCTGCACGGCGTTCAGGTCCACCCGCTCGATGAGGTCGAATCCGGCGTTGGCGGCGTAGGCCGACGGTATGGGCGGGGTTCCGGTCTCGAAACGGCGCGCGTCGTCGGGGAAGTCCAGCAGCCGCGGATCGAAGGCGAACGGATTGGTGCGGCCGAACCATCCGGTGAGTTCGGGGTCGCGCTGGTGCACGAGCCCGTCGCGCGCGTAGAGGAACGCGATGCCGGGCAGGCCGAGCAGATACTTCAACGAGCCCGACGTCAGGTAGTCGCAGCCCAGCTCGCGCACGTTGACCGGCATGACGCCGGTGGCCTGGTAGGCGTCCACGAACACCCGGGCGCCGCTCTCGTGTGCCAGCCGTACGACCTCCTCGACCGGAAGGCGGGCGCCGTTGCGGTAGGTGACCAGGGGGATGGACACCAGATTGACGCTCTCGTCGATGACGTTGGCGTAGGCCTCGGCCTCGACGTTCTCGCCGGTGTCGGCGGCGACCCGGACCCGGGCGCCGCGCCGTGCCTGGGCGAGCCAGACGTGCGCGATGGAGGGGAATTCCAGGTCGTTGGTGACGATTCCAGGGCGGTCGGACCAATCCAGCGACGACGCGGCCTGGAAGGCGGCCTCGGACGCGCACGACAGAATCGCGACCTCATGCGGGGAGGCGCCGATGAGCCGGGCGAATCGTTCGCGCGCCCATTCGACCTCGGCCATCCACAGGCTCCACGGCGCGCCTCTGTCCCTCATGGAGAACCCGATCTCCTGCATGGAGTAGGCGAGCCTGGACGACAGCGCGCCCTGACTGCAACTGGCCAGATGCACGGTGTCGGTGAGTGCCGGAAACTCCGCCCGGAACTGCGCGGCGTCCAAATATTGCGACATTTCGGGCACATTACAGGTGTTCTTTCAACCAGGTCAATCATCTTCAATGTGGCTGACGGCGACTAGGATCGTCTGGTGACTGGAGCCAGGATTCGGGAAATCCGTACGCAGCGAGGATTGACCGTCGCGCAACTGGCGGAGGCGGCCGGCGTGTCCACCGGGCTGATCAGCCAGGTCGAGCGTGACCGGACCGATCCGAGCCTGGAAACGCTCAGGAAAATCGCGAAAGTGCTCCAGCTGCCGCTGTTCAGCCTGTTCCAGGAGGAGGACGCGAAGACCGTCTCCGTGATCCGCGCGGACAGCCGGATGCTGGTCGCGTCGCCGGTCGGCGGGATCACGTACTCACGGATCTCACCCGGACACGGGCGGCTGGAGATGCTCAAGGGACACCTGCCGCCCGGCGGTTACTCGGCCGCCGAGCCCTGGTCGCACCCTTCGGAGGAGTGCATCCTCGTGATCGAGGGGCAGCTCGTCGTCGAGGTGTCCGGGGTCCGGCACCAGCTCGGCGTGGGCGACAGCTGCTATTTCCACTCCTCGCTGCCGCACCGCTACCTGAACCTCACCGAGGAGCCCGTCGACTTCGTCATCGCCGTCACACCGCCCAGCTACTGATCCGGCCTCCCGGCGCGAGACGAAGGTCAAGGCCCGTGACGAACCGGCCGACACCTGCGTATCCTCTGCTCACTTCCGCGCCCGGTCTCGCGATCCGCCGCCGGAGCGATTGACGCGTCCGCCGATATGGAGACGGTAACGGGGTGAAGCTCCGATTTCCCGGGGGCTGTCACACGGAAGACGGCGAGAAAGACGCCTTCATCGGTTGTGGACGTGTTCCCTGGGGTGAAAGGTATGCCACAGGGCAGGCCGTTGCCGCTGATATCGATGATGTGAATGAGTCGTGAGGTGTGCCGAAAACAAATCATCGGCGATCGGGTGCCACAAGATTTTTGAGTGTGACCGCGCCGTGCGCCCAGGTCGTCCATGTCGCGGCGCCTACGGGAAAGCGCTGTTCTGTCATCGGTAATGGACCGGCCTGCTTTTGGTGCGAGTGTGGCTCTCTATTTGCATGCCCACTCATCCGGCGACTACCTTTAATGATGGTCTGACCTGGACTTTTGCCAAGAGGGGAGGAAACCACCTTGGGAAGCAGACTGAGGACACTTCTGCCCGACTCGCTTCGGGCACGCACGACGCTGGCCGTCGCAGGACTGTCTTTGATCTTTCTTTCCATGATCGGTGCCAGCATCGACTTCCTGGTCCTCGACAGGGTTCAGATCCACGTTTCCCAGGAGGCTCAGCGAGTCGCCACCAACTGGATCGGATCCTTCAAGCCCGGCGTCACTCCACGGCCGACTCCGAAGACGCGCATCAACCTTCTCCAACTCGTCGACTCCCACGGCCGGGTGGTGGTGGCCAGCGCCGCGGCGGCGGGCCGTCCGGCCCTGAGCACGATGAGGCCCCCGGTCGACAATCAGATCCAGGACGGCACGGTGTGCTCCGCGGGGGGCGAATGCGTCATGCTCGTCGCCGTCCGGCCCGCTCCACTGGAGATCCGCGAGCTCTGGGGGGGTGAGCCCCACTTCGTCTACGCCGGAATGGTTCAGCCTTCCCTCCTGGCCACGGACGACCTGGAGATTTTCACCGCCGCCGGGGTCCTGCTGACCGCCGGCCTCATCGCGTGGGGGAACTGGTGGGTGGGAGGCCGTTCCATGCGCCCCGTGGCGGCGATCCGCGAGACCATGGCCGAGATCACGGTGAGCGACCTGAGTCTGCGGGTGCCCCAGCCGCCCGGTCGCAGCGAGTACGCGCTGCTCGCTCGCACCGCCAACCAGACGCTGGCCCGGCTGGAGGAGGCGGTGAAGCAGCAGCGCCGATTCGCCTCCACCACCTCTCACGAACTCAGGACCCCGCTCACCGGCCTGCGCGCCCGGTTGGAGGAGGCGGTGCTCTACCCCCACGACGTCGACCCCCGTGAGACCGTCCGGGAGGCGCTGGCGATCACCGATCGGCTGGAGACGATCGTCGACGACCTGCTGGTGCTGGCCCGCCTTCGCGCGGGCGGTCCCGTGGCGCATGAGCCGATCGACCTCGGCATCCTGGTCAAGGAGGAAGCGGCGGCCGGGATGGGGGGCGTGCCGGTGCACGTTCGCATCGGCCGCGATGTGAACGTGCAGGGCAACCGGATCCAGCTGATCCGGGTCGTGGACAACCTCCTGGCCAACGCCCGGCGGCATGCCGAGACCAGAGTCGAGGCCACCGCCGAGCGTGTGGGCGACCACGCCGTCGTCACCGTGACCGACGACGGCGACGGTATCGCCCCACAGGATCGGGAACGGGTCTTCGAACGCTTCGTCCGCCTGGACGACGGAAGGCGCCGCGAACCCGGAGGCAGTGGCCTCGGCCTGGCCATCTCCCGGGACATCGCGCACGCCCACAACGGAACCCTGCTGATCGAGGACTCCCCGCGAGGCGCGCGATTTGTGCTCCGGCTGCCGCTGATGGACGGGACCGGGAGCTCGCCGGTCCATGAGATCCGTTTAGGTGTGCTTCATTTCGCCGGTGAGGGCCAGGCATCCGCGTGGCGGACCTGACCGAGACCCGGTCCGTTCAGGGTGGTGGGACGGCGGCCGCCGGGCCGGCGGCGTCAGGGGAGCATGCTGGAGCAGGACCAATTTGGGGGCCTCGTGGTGTTTGATGATCAAGAAGTCGCGGACGGGCTGATAGCCGCGTTCAACGCGCATGACAGTGAGGCGGCGACGAGGTTCTTCGGCCCGCGCGCCAGTTACGTGTGTCCGGGTGGCGTCGCCGAGGGGCGTGAGGAGATCGCGTCCTACTTCGACCTTTACTTCGAGGGGCTTCCGGATATCAGGGTGGTGCCCCACGACAAGGTCGCGTGTGGAGACCTCGTGGTGTGCGAGTGGATAATCACCGGCACCCATACCGGACCGTTCCTGTTGCCCAGCGGGGGGATCATCCAGGCGACCGGGCGGCGCATCGCTGTTCGCGGCTGCGATGTCCGGACCATGGACAACGGGGCGATTGCCAGCCAACGCGTCTATTACGACCAGTTGGAGATGCTCAACCAGTTCAACATCCTCTGCATGCCCGAATGACTCGCGCGCTCCCGCTCAGTTCGTCGGCGTCAGGTATCCGTTGGCGATCAGCCATTCCACGGAGACCTCGGGAGAGGTTTGGGGCGCGGCGGGGATGTATTTGCTGACCAGGTGGTACTGCCGTCCCTCGCCTTCCTGCTGGAACGCCGCGACGGCGGGACCGCCGTCCACTGTGAACTCCTTTATCACCTTGTACGTGTGATAGCTGCACAGGTATTTCGGAGCCAGGTAGAAGGTGTTGAGATTGTTCGGCGGCAGGGCGCGCCCGACGTAGGACGAGCCTAGCGGTGAGACGAAGGCGCCTTTCTCACCGCCGAAACGGTCGAGGGGCGTGCCGACCGGCAGCCGCACGGGCCTGACCAACGGCCTGCCGTTGGAGTAGCCGCCGGAGTGGGCGAAACCGTAGTCCGGCGGGTAGCGCCACATGTTGGTGGTCTCATCCCAGTAGCGGTCGATGAAGTCCTGCGGCGCGACGCCGTTCAGCGGCTTGTAACCGCGCAGGATCTTGCCGAGCTGCCCCTCCTCGGGGAGATACCTCGGCCCGAGGTTCGGGTCGTCGTCCAGGTAGGGAGGCCCGCAGACCACCTTGACGGGTTTGTCGTCATCCTTCGCGACCGGCGCGGACATCGGCCGCGCGATCGTTCCCGGCGCGGACGGCGGCGGTGTGGTCGTGTCCGGTGGCGCGATCGTGTCCGTACACGTGACGGCCGTCCCCAGGGCCTCCCCGACGGGAACGGATCGGCAGTGTGCCCCGGGTGGGCCGAAGGCCGGATGGGAAGCGGTGCCGGCCTGGGCCGGGACGCCGCCGAAGGCGGCGGTGGCGATGCCGATGGCGACGGCCAGCGGTGCGTGTCGTCGAAAATGCCGCACGGATCCTCCTGATGAACTCATGCATGGCTGAATCGGGTATATAGCTGCAATTCACGAACCAGCAGAGACTGCGCCGTGGACGAATGTGTTTTTCCGCCCACCGCCTTTGCCTCGGAGCCCTTTCCTTCGAAGCCGGAGGGGTATTCGCCCACCATCGGTCGCACTGAATGAAAGGGGCGATCCGTGAGTACCCGGCCGTTCATCTGCGGCACCATGGGCAAGTTCATCGAATGACAAAAACGAAAAGACAAAAGGCGCAACAGAGCACATTATTAATTGCATGGATAAATCAGGTCGACTATGCCTCGTCGCCTGTTCGCAGCATTTATCCCATCGATGAGGCGTGAGGTCCGCCGGGCGGCCGGAGATCGTGTGGGGTGGGGGCGGCAAGGACGCCGGGAGGCGTCACGGGGATGAACCCGCGCTCGTCAAGGACGACGTCTTGGCACGGAGGGCCACTGCCGTGCAGGCGCGTCTCGATCGATCGGCTGACCACACACGACGTCCCGGCGCGGGGGCCGCTGAGAGCCGCCTCGCACGGTCGGGATTCCCGGACTCCGGCCGGAAAATCGGGTAGGAAGTGGGTCGTGACGTGGGCGCCGGGACCGGCCCGCCGATGTGTGTCAGCCCCCGATCAAGGAGACATCATGATCGACATTTTTGCGTCCGGAGCCGCGTGATGCGTATCGACGTCAACGGCATCGCGCTGGAGGTGCAGGTCAGCGGGGAGGGACCGGCCGTCCTGCTGGTGCACGGCTACCCCGACACCCACGCGTGCTGGCGGCACCAGGTGGCCGCGCTGAACGCGGCCGGATACCGGACGATCGCCCCTGACCTGCGTGGCTTCGGCGCGTCGGACAAGCCGGATGGGCTGGAGGGCTACGAGCTCGCCGCGTACGCCGGAGACCTGATCGGCATCCTCGACCGGCTCGACGTCGACCGGGCACACCTCGTCGGGCACGACTGGGGTTCCGCCCTCGCCCAGCGGGTCGCCATCACGACGCCCGGCAGGGTCACCGGCCTGGCGTGCCTGTCGGTCGGCCACGCCGCCGCGATGCTGTCGGCCGGTTGGGAGCAGCGGGAGAAGTCCTGGTACATGATGTTGTTCCAGTTCCCCGGCGTCGCCGAGCGCTGGCTGAGCGAGCACGACTTCGCGAACATGAGGGAGATGCTGGCCGAGCACCCCGGCCGGGACGAGGTCATCGAGCGCATGCGCGACCCCCGGGCGCTCAGCGCGGCTCTGGCGATCTACCGCAGGGGAGTGCCGCCCGAGTGGCTCCTCGCCGACCCCGCCGATCTCCCACCCATCCCGGTTCCGACCATGGGTGTGTGGAGCAGCGGCGACCGGTTCCTCACCGAGCAGTCGATGGCCGGCACCGGAAAGCACGTCGCCTCCACCTGGCGCTACGAGCGGCTCGACGGGGCCGGCCACTGGATGCAGCTGGAGGCGCCCGGCGAGGTCAACGACCTGCTGCTGGACTTCCTCGCCTCCGCCGGCGCCCAGGCGGGATGAGCCGTGGGCCGATCGGGATGATCGGTCCGGCCTCCCAGGCCCCGATCACCCCGGTGGGGAACGTGGCGGCCGGCTCGTGCCGCTAGCCCAGGTCCCGGAGCCGTCGCGCGACCTTCTCCTCCTGCTCATTCATCGACCGGTCGAAGGACTCCCGCATCTCCCGCAGCCCGTTCCAGAACCGCGTGTGATCGGGGAGCTCCTCCGGCGCCGATGAGCCGAGCGTGCCTCCGACCAGTTCTCGCGTCTTGCGCTCACCGGCCGCCTGCGCCCGCTGTACGGCCGCGCAGAGCTCCTTCGCCAGCTCCTCGCTGTCCATGCGCATGACGCGCGGGTTCAGCGTGAGCTTCAGGAGCCGCCCGGCCGAGTCGGTGACGGCCCGGATCATCTCGCCGGCGGCATGGCCCTCACCGGTGAGATCGCTCAGGCCGTCCTCCATGAGACGCAGGGTGGCGTCGTCCGGGTACCCCACGGCGTACTCCTTCGCTATCTGAATTTCCATCCGGGCGGGAAGATGGCCGCGCGCAGCCCGTGCCCGGTGATCTTGGACGCCCACTCCTCGTCCGTGGTCATGACCTGCCCGTCGTCGTCCAGCAGGCTGTAGGTGGGGGTGTAGGCGCCGGCCGAGCCGACGAGGCGTGCGCCCAGTTCGATACCGCGAGTGGTCGGCGCCCCGCGCAGGGGCAGCTTGGCCGCGTCATAACCGAGGACGTACGCGCCGTTCGCACCGACGATCTTGCCGAACTCGGCGGCGTTCTCCTTGAGCGAGCCGATCGGCTGACCGTGTGCGAGCTGGGTGGTCTTGGTCAGCGCCATCGACCCGGTGGCGTAGGCCGCGCCGTCCATGACCATGTAGAGGAGCGTCGTCATGGCGTACTTCGGGATGGTCATCTCCATGATCTTCGCCGCGTTCAGGGCGAAGGCGGACTTGAGGCCCTTCGCGACTTTGACCAAGGCGGCGATCCGCGCGACGGCGACCCCGTAGAGGGCGGTGGTCATCGGCTGGAACGCCACGAGCCACACGATCTGCAGGATCAGGTCCTCGCACTGGGCGAGGCTCTTGTTGACCTCCTCGATCTGCTCCGCGTACGCCTCGCAGCCGATGGCCACGACGCGGCAGTCCTTGGCGAGCTGCGGCGCGTAGCCGGACAGGATGCCCTGGTAGAGCCTCTGGAACGCATCGACGGCCGGGCCTTCGTTCTTCGGGTTGTTCCACACCGCGGAGGCCAGGTCGTCGCCCCGATCCGCGATGCCGTTCGGGGCGTTCTTCCCGGTTCCGCCGTCGATGTCGTCGGCGAGCCGGTAGAAGACCTTCGCGATCTCCCGCAGTTTGTCCGGTGGGATCTCGGGAGCCGTCACCCCGGCGTAGACCTTCAGCGCCACCATGGATCCGGCCCCGGTGAGGCCGAGGAGGGCGAGACCCTTCGTCGGAAGCATCGGCATTACGAATCGGCCCGCTTCACCGGACCGCCGACGGTGTAGTCCGGAAGCTTCTCCAGGTCCTTGACCACGCCCCAGTCGATCGTCGTGAGATTGTGGCTCATCGCGAGGAGCCCTTCTCCGACGTCGCCGTAGGCGCCGGCGAGATCGTCCGTCAGTTCCAGCATCTGGTCGCGTTTGGGGGCGAACCACTGGAGGAATCCCTGGTCCACCTCCTCGTCGCTCGGGAGATCGCCGATGGAGGTCAGGGCGTTCGTCGCATGCTTGACCACGTCGTGGAGATCGGAGCTGAGCGTGCCGAAACCGGATGTCGCCAGAAGCCTCAACTGCTCATGGTCGAGTGCCGTCGATGGCAGACCCTTCGGGGGAGGGGGCTCGGCCAACTGCGGAACTCCTCATCATGAACAGATCACGAAGTTTTGTGGGACGCATCGTAACGAGAGTGTCGTGTGTTCATGTTCCAGGAATGACAAATCGTGATTAATGCGACATTAACTCGCCGGCCGGTGCTCGGAGAACGGGAAACGGGATCCGCGACACCGCGTCGTTCAGCCGAGCGGCACCGGTGCGGGGCGTTGGCAGGTGCTCTCGATCGGGACGGAGCGGCCGGTCCGGGTCGAGAGCAGCAGCGACTCCATGACGTCCAGAACGTGGAAGGCCAGTGAGCCGCCGGCACGGGGCTCCCGGCCCTCGGGCGTTCCGGCCATGTCGGCCAGTCCGAAGCCGCGTGAGGAGTTCCGGTAGCCGGCCGACTCGGGCAGCGTCTCCCAGCCGGTGCCGTCCAGGCGGAAGAGTTTCACCTCACCGCTGAAACGGTTCGGGTCGGGGACGATGAGCGAGCCCCGCTCGCCGTGGACCTCGATGTTCGCCGACACGGTGGCGACCGCGTCGAAGCTCATCACCATCGTCGACAGCGCCCCGGACGCGTGGACCAGCACCCCCGTGACGTGTGTGTCCGTCGTGACCGGGATGAGCTCACCCTGGCGCGGCCCGGAGCCGATCACCCGCGAGTCGCGGGGACGGCCGGCCGCGCCGATCACCGAGACCACCGGTCCCAGCAGCGTGACCAGGGAGGTGACGTAGTAAGGGCCCATGTCCAGGAGCGGTCCCCCGCCGGGGACGTAGTAGAAGTCGGGGTTGGGGTGCCACCGCTCGTGACCGGGAGTCATCATGGTGGCCGTCGCCGAGACGGGCCGTCCGATCAGACCGTCGTCGATGGTCCGCCGCGCCGTCTGGATCCCGGTGCCGAGCACGGTGTCCGGGGCGCACCCGACCCGGACGCCGCGTTCGGCGGCGGCCGCCAGGACGGCCCCGGCCTCGTCGGTCGTCGCGGCCAGGGGTTTCTCCAGGTAGACGTCCTTGCCGGCGGCGATGGCCTGCAGCGCCACCTCGGCGTGGACCGCCGGCAACGTGAGGTTCAGCACGATGTCGACCGCCTCGTCGGCCAGCAGGGCGGGGACCGGCAGGGCGCGGACACCCTCGTGGGCGTCGGCCACGGCCTGGGCCCGCGCCGGATCGAGGTCGGCGACGGCGACCAGCCTCACGCCCTCCAGCGCGCGCAGCGTCGTGACGTACTGGCCGGAGATCGCACCGCAGCCCACGATGCCGACTCCGACGGGGGCGTTCGCGGGCCGGTCCGTTCCGGCGGGGACGCTCATCGGCCGGCCCACAGCAGGCCGCGCTCGACGATGGTCCGGACGCTGGGATCCTCCAGCACCTCCACCCGGTGTCCGGGGGTGCACACGAAGACCCTCCCCTCACCCCAGGACCGGGTCCAGATCGCCGGTGACGTGACAGGGCGATGCCACGGATCTCCGTCGCGGACCGCCTGGGTGGTGGTGGCGAGCACGTCGCAGTAGTCGTCGGCCAGCACCCAGTACTGCTCGGTCACCAGGTCGAAGTCCTCGATGCCCCGGGTGATCGGGTGATCGGCCGCGCCGGGCAGTATGTTCACCCGGTGGGGCACGTAGTTGTCGCTCTGCTCACCGGTCTGTTCGGCCTCGGGTTTTCCGGGGTGACAGGCGAACTGGCCGCCGACCAGATGCAGGTAGTCGGAACTGCCGCGGAAGGCGTCGACGATCCCCCCGTGCCAGCCGGCGAGACCCGCGCCCGCCTCGACGGCGGATCGAAGTCCCTTGAGCGCGTCCGGTTCGATCGAACCCATCGTGAAGCACTGCACGACGAGGTCGACGTCGCCCATGACGGAGGCGTCGGCGTAGATCTGTGGTGAGCCCTCGACGCGGACGGAGTAGCCGTTCTTCTCAAGGAACGGGATGAACAGGCCGGTCGCCTCGACGGGCTGGTGACCCTCCCAGCCGCCCCGAACGATGAGCGCCCTCTTTGACGGCATAACGCTGCACCCCAGTGAATCGCCCTGACTTCGATGGATTCCTGATGATATTTAAGGAGCATGAGATCCGCAGTAGTGGCCGCGGGACAGATCTCTCACCGGTCGGGGAGTTCGGCGAACGGGCTCAAGCGGTCGGTCAGGAAGGCGAGGATCTCGTCCCTGGCCTTCAGCGTGGGATGTCCGTCCTCGTCGACGAGGTGGGCGGTGACAACGCTGTGGGGGGACTCGACCACGTCGGCGAAGAACGGGGGCGGGCTGGTGTTCGCGGAACCGCCCGGAAGAACGCGGCCGTCGAAGGCGTCGCCGAGGAGTGCCTGGTAGGCGGCGAAGCGCTGGCCGGTGCACCAACGGTCGTTGTCGAAGCGGTAGGCGAGAACCTTCAGTCCGTCGCGCGTGATGCGGTCTCGGATCGCGTGCGCGTCCGCGTCGCTGATCTCGAGTCCGGCGGGGTCGTCCAGCGGCAGCGACGGGTGGTTGACCACCGGCGCGATGACAGCTGGTTCAAGCGCCATGGTGAGAGCGAAGTTGCCGGTGAAGCACAGTCCTATCGCGCCGACTCCCGGACCTCCGCATTCGGCATGGGCTTGGCGCGCGAGCCCACGTAGCCACGCCGCGACGGGGCTGGTCCCGCCCCCGGCGAACGCACGGAACTCGGCACTGACACACGCGCGGCGCATGACCTCCCTGCCACCCTCGACCGTGGGATAGGCACCGTCGATCCCGAAGAGCGAGGGGACATAAACGGTGAGACCCGCATCTCGCACCCACCGTGCTAGTCGAAGGACGTCAGGACTGATGCCGGGCATCTCCGGCATCAACACGACGGCCGGCCCGGAACCCGCGACGTACACCGTCTTCACCACCCCCTCCACGTCCACGAGTCGGCGGGAGAAGTCCGTGATCACGTCGTCAAGTCGTCCACTGGCAGCGCTCATACTGACAGGGTGGACCGATGCCCCCGCACAAGGTAAGAGGCCAGATCGTCATGTATGCGGGTAATCTCGCCAAAAGGCATGATTGAGAGAAGGTGAGCGTGAGCGCACTGCGGGTCGGTGTCCTGGCCTATCCGGGCTGCTTCGCGTCCGAGGTGTTCGGCATCCCCGATCTCTTGACGATGGCCACGCACGTTGCCGGACCGGACGGCTCCGGATACGAGGTGTCGATCGTTTCGCCCCGTCGTCGTGTAGCCGCATCGGGTGGTGCGGCACTGGCCGTCACTCCGCTGCGCGAGGTCGACGTCCTTGTCGTGCCAGGGTTCGAGCTCCTGCCGGGCCTGGACGTGGACGCCAAGCTCGCACCCCTCGCCCCTGAAATCGCGGCGATCCGCTCACACGCAGCCGCAGGCAACGTCGTCGTCTCGATCTGTGTCGGTGCGTTCCTGCTCGCCGAGGCTGGACTCCTCAACCGACGCCGGGCTACGACCGCATGGCTCCTCGCGGACGAACTGGCTCGACGTTATCCGGACGCTGACGTCCGACCCGAACATCTGGTCGTCACCGACACGGGGGTGACGACGACGGCGGCCTTCAGTGCCATGTACGACTTCGCGCTGGAACTGATCCGCCAGCACAGCGGTGCCGGCGTGGCACGGACAACCGCGCGGGTGGCGCTCATCGACGATGCGCGATCGTCCCAGACTCCATACGTTGACGGGCGGCTTCTTCCGCAGCCCGGAAACGAGTTCTCCCACAAGGTCATGCGACGGCTCGACCAGAACCTTGCCGCCCGATACGACCTCGCCGCGTTGTCCGACACGTTCAAGGTCAGCGCTCGGACGCTGCTGCGGCGCTTCGCAGACGAGACCGGCGAGAGCCCGCTCGCCTACCTGCAGTCGTCACGCGTCCGTCGCGCCCGCCATCTCCTTGAGACCACGAACCGAACCGTCGCCGGCATCTCCGCCGCAGTCGGGTACAGGGACCCCAGCACGTTCGCTGCCCTCTTCGCCAAGCACACCGGACGACGCCCGAGGGACTACCGCGCGGCCTTCCGTCGTGTTGACTGATTGTGTGACCCCGGAGTCCTTGCTGCCCGGTTTGACCATCATCGGGATCGCCAGTGGCGCCACCTTCGCACCACTGCGGCAGGCGACCACGGACGGCGTCGGCCCCCGACTAGCCAGGGCGGCCTCCGGCGTCTCCCCCATCACGGCTTGCTCATCCGAGAAGGTTTCATAAACGGCGATCGTGTTCCGTAGTGAGACGTTGTTTTCGGGCACGGCTTTTGAGAATGATCGACCTGAGGCGTCGCGGAAGCGACAAGATCGGCTGCTCGCGTCTCGATAACGTTGGCACCCTCAAAGGATCAATGCACCACCCGTAGGTGATCATGTTGCCGTGGAGGTGTGTGTGCGTGACTACGGGTTTTCACCCGCCCAGTAAGAGGAGATCTGGCGGCGCTGGCGCGATGGGGAGTCCTTCAACTCGATGGGCCGGGCGCTGGGTGCCCCGATGCATCACGTGCGGCGCTTTCTCTACCAGAGCGGCGGCGTGCGCCAGGTGCCGCAACGACGGTCGGTACGCCATCTGACAGCGGATCTACGCGCCTTCAGCCAAGATGACCTGGACGCCATCGCTGCCGAGCTCAACAACCGCCCCCGCAAGATCCACGGCTACCGCACTCCGGCGAGATCTACGCTGAGATCCTGAACAGCGGTGATGCATTGACCCTTTGAGCACGCCCTTTCCAAGATAGTCATGTGGGAACGTCATGGGGAAGATCTCGCGAGATCCCGCATCCACCGGACTCCGCGGAGCGGAAGCCTGTTTGATAAGTCCGCTGCCGCCCAACCAGCGTTTGAATCTCCATTGTGTTGCTTGGGTGTCAAATTAACTTAGTCTTTGTCATGCTATACGACTAAAAATCACGTTTGGGTGGTTTGTGGGAGTTGATGCCTCTTTTTAATTAAATGTGTAAAAAGGTGAGATGTTTGCTGTTAATTCACCTCCAGTGGATGTCGACTTGTTGATCTCTCCGGACAACCGGATGGTCGGTCCCGTACAGTTGCTCACGCTCATTCGTGCGGTTCTTCCGCAGGGCTGGGGGTAGATCCCCTGTAGAAAGGAGGTCAGCACGCTAATGTTGCTAAGTTTCCGTACGGCCAACCACCGATCGCTCCGTGATGAGCAGCAGTTGTTGCTGACTCTCAACTACAGTTCCGACAGTCCGGCCGACGTTGACTGGGACTGCGTCCCCGTAGTCGGGCTTTTCGGCGCCAACGCCTCCGGCAAGTCCAACGTCATCGATGCGCTGATCTACATGCGAAACCTGGTGTTGGGATCACTCAGGGAGAGCGAGCCGGGCACCGGTATCCAGCGATCTCCCTTCGCGCTGGATCCCGCCATGCGGGAAGAACCGTCCACCTACGTGGTCGATCTCCTCATTGAAAAAATTCGGTACACATACGGATTTTCGGTCGACGACACGCGGGTGACCGAGGAGTGGATGTACAGCTATCCGCGGGGGCGGAAGCGCAAAATTTTTCATCGAGATTTGGACACCTACGAGCCTGCAGAGCATTCTCCGGAGTCCATGAAGCAGGTGCAGGAGATCACAGAGTCGAATGTGCTCTTCCTGTCTGTCGCGGCGAGATCGAAACAAGATCTGGTCAGGCCGGTTTACGACTGGTTTGATGGTGTTTTGGACCGAAATCCCCTGATGATGCGCCTCCCTCGGAGCACTGAGTCCCTCAATCGTTTCGGCTATCTCGATCGGCTGACGTCTTTGTTGCGGGCTGCGGACACCGGAATCGAATCGGCTGAGATCGTCGATGAGACGGACGCGGAGTTCGCCGAGCGAACCGCTCGTCGGGGAGGAATCGCTCGTCAGGGAGGGACCGAAGGGTATCCACTGCGACGGCGCAAGGACGTGTTCTTCCAACACAGAGGAGAAAACGGTACGTTCCCCTTGGGATTGAGAGACCAGTCCTTCGGAACGAGGGCCCTCTATGAAATGGGGCTCCCGGTCTTCAGGTCGCTCGATCGAGGAACCCTTCTCATTGTGGATGAACTCGACGCAAGTCTGCATCCGTATCTTTCGGCTCAACTGGTCAAGCTCTTCAGGGAACCGTCGACCAACCCCCTGGGGGCCCAGCTCATCTTCACCAGCCACGACGCCACACTGCTCGGCCGGATCCAGGGCGAGGAAGTGCTTCATCGAGACCACGTCTGGTTCACGGAGAAGGACGAATGCGGTGCGACGGAGCTGTTCTCGCTCTCTGAGTTCAAGCCGCGCCGGGATGAGAACCGAGAACGCAGATATATGACCGGCCGCTATGGCGCCGTCCCCATCGTCAATGACGAGGTTTTCGCTACTGCGCTCTCAAGGCGCGGAGAGGCAGGCGATGTCCCCCCGGACACCCAGGTCTACGAAGATCAGCACTGAAACCCGCCTGGGCCGTAGTAGAAACGGAACAAGAGAAGAACGCTCTACCTTCCTGGTCCTGTGTGAAGGGAAAACCGAGAAAGATTACTTCGCGGGTATGCGCTCCCGGCGCGGCCCTCAAATCGAGGTAGACGTCCCCAAGGGGGATCATCTCGCTAAGGTACGTGAAGCGGTCGATCGTGTGTCGAGTGATTACGATGCCGTCTGGTGCATCCTGGACACAGAACTGGATGAGGAGCTCACCGCTGAGATGACGCGCGAGGCAGGGCAGAGCTCAGTCAAACTGGGCCTTTCCACACCGTGCTTTGAGCTCTGGCTGATCCTTCACCACGTCGACTGTACGAGGCCGTTCCAGTCGGCCGATGCCGCCAAGAAAAAACTGAAAAAGATCATCCCCTCCTGGAGTGAGAAAAACACCCGGTTCGCCGACTTCGCAGACGGGGTCGACACCGCATGTGACAGAGCCCGAAGGCTCGATCCTGACGGCAAAGAGCAGCTGAAGAACCCCTCGTCCAACGTCTGGCAGCTGATGGCAGCTCTCCAAGCCGATTCGAAACAGGCCGACCCCAACCCTTCGTGCGACTGAGGACAGGCAGACTCCTGCCATGACGGCGGGCCTGTCGGCACGCGGGCGCTCACCGGGCGCGCTTCCCAGCAGGCTGCGCGCAGGTTGTCCGGCTGCTGCGGGACCTCCGGAGCCTCGGGCATGGTCTCTCCTTGGTGTGGTGGTGGAGTGTGTTCGGCCTCGCGGATCAGGTCGCGCAGCTCGTCGGCAGTGCGTGCCTGCACGATGTATATCCAATCTGCGATCCATGGAAATGTGTCGAATCGTCCGGAAGATGTGGAAGCCATCCATGGCAGATACGACACTCTGCGAGCCGAGGCGCAACCTCGGCATGTGTCCATCGAGTTGATCAGAGAGGCGGAGAAACTGTGGATCTGAGCGATGAGTTGAAGACCGCGGCCTGGCGCAAGGCCACCAAAAGTGGGTCTGACCAGGGAAACTGTCTGGAAGTCGCCCCGTTGTCGGGCGGGCGGGTCGGCCTGCGTGACATCGAGGCTCCCGAACGGGCACCCTTCGTGGTGAGTGCCGGTGTCTGGGACGCCGTCGTCGACGGCGCCAAGAAGGGCGAGTTCGACTTCTGACTCCGATTCCGGAAACGAGAGAAGCCCCCAGCCACGTGACTGGGAGCTTCTGGCAGCACTCCCGCCGGCCTGCTCCGGAGTCCATGAAGCAGGTGCAGGAGATCACAGATTCGAATGCGCTGCCCCTGTCTGTCGCGGCGAGATCGAAACAGGATCCGGTCAGGCCGGTTTATGGCTGGTTTGATGGTTTCCTGGATCGAAATCCCCTGATGATGCGCCTCCCTCGTAGCGCTGAGTCCCTTATGAACAACGGGATCCATTTTTGCTGGGCACGCGAAAGATATAGGTTAGGAAATTCGACTTATGTAAGTGGAAATGAACTCCCAAAGGATACTCCGGTCCGAACGCAGGCTCGCGGTTTTGTCATGCCAGATGCCCGTGTGGCCTCGTTGAATGTCGAACGCATCTGTCTTCGGCTTGAGCCCGAGTTCGACGATCTTGTTGGGGAACGGGCCGAACAGTCCGGGCTTTCCAGCCAGATCCGCTTCGTTCCAACGCGGACCGAGAGTGGGGCCGAGGGCCGCTATTGTCTCCTGTCTGGTGGCGCCCAAGAGCGGTCGGTCATTTATGACCGACATGTCACTTTTATGGAGGACGTTGTAAGCCAGTTGGACAAACTCATCGAGACTGGTCCTCGCCCAAACTTCGCCGACCTTTGTACGCCGTGAATCCGATGCGCCGAGGCTGCTGTCCTTACCATCGGTTGCACTCATCGAACGGCCCTTGGCGATGTTGAACTCGCGGCCGAACTGGCCAACCCGTTTCTGCAAGAAGAAGGGATTCTTTCTGTCCTCGGCGAACTTCGCGAGCGCGAAGGCCGAGACCGCAGGAGCGGTGATCGTGAGAATCCCCAAGGCCCACTTGACGTCATGCCACCGCTTGGCCGGACTCTGCTTCCAGGCTCTGCCCTGCAGGCTCGCATAGCTTGGGGCAGGCCAGGCTCGGGAGCTGAGTGCCGCACCGGTGCTGAGAACGGCCATGCCGAATCCCATCTCGGCGGCGTGCTTCCAATTCCAGCCGGCACCGCTGGCCCATCCCGCGGTCGCCAGCACGGTTGTGCTCACCGCCCCGCCGACCAGGACCCGGGAGAATGCCCGCTCCCACGTAGCCGACTCCATGGCCTCGGCCAGGCCGGTGAGCGCGGGCCCGCCTCGGCGCAGGAGCGCGGGCAGCGCGACGTGCGCACCGGCCATCAACCCGCCGGCGAGCGCTCCGTGATATACATCCCGAACCAGCTTCGCCGCATCGATGTCGCCGGTGGTGAATAACTGATTGATCGCGCTCAGTCCGCCGGAGAACATCGCGCCCAGCGCGGCCTGCCGGATGACCAGCAAGGTGATCCGCAGTGCCAGGCCCTCCAGTCGGAGAAGCTTTCTCACCGCAACGTCGAGGAGCAGGCCGAGCTGGGGGGCCAGGAGCTTTGATAGGAGCATCAGTGCCAGTACGAACACCGCGGATGCCACGAATTGCCGTCTGGCCTTGACGATCGCGTCATAGGCGATCTGGCCGCAGTAGGCGAGATGCTCGCACTGCCGCCGCAGGTCCGCCAACTGCCCGCCCTCGCCGTGCACCACCCGAGCGGCCCGTTCGAACGCGGCCACGGCCGTGGCCGGCCCGAACCCGGCCCCGGCCACACGCCCGGCCTGCCCGGCGATCTGCTCCTGAACATCGCTGATCACGTATCCCAGCGCCGTCGCGGCATTGCGCAGCCGCGTCACACCGTCGAGATCGGCATCCGGCCACGCGGCGCCGAATCCCACAGACTCGAGGAACCAGATCGCCTGGCTCACGAAGTCAGGTGGTGGCGTGGTCGTCGGCAGGCCGCTCGGGCCCAGCTTAGGCTTGTACTCTTCCGGCTCCCTCAGCCATTCCGGGTACGGCCGCGCGTATGGAATCCCGGTGTTCGCCGCCTCGGCTGTGGCATACCTGTCCCCGGTGACGACCATCCCGGCAGCCATCCCGCGTAGCAGGTTCACCGCCATGACCAGGTCTTTCAGAAGGTCGTCACGGATCCGGGCGAACCCCGGAACACCTGTCTCGGGATGGCCCTCGAGCAACGCCCGGCCCAGATCGTCCTGACCGAAGGGCCGCTCATCCATCGCCCAGCAGAACGCGTCCACACCCTGGGCCAGATCGTCAGCGGCCTCCCGGACGCCTTTCCCCGAGTTGGTCCAGGTCTCCGGGTTGAATCGCAGTGTCCCTGCAGGGGACAGATCGTTGGTGACGACAGCTCCTCAACCCCATGATTCACGGCAAAGCTCGCGTAACTCTAATGGATCAGCTGGTCCGGCGGAATCTGGGGCATGTGCGCCGTGAGGTACTGATCGATCGAGTGGAGGCGTGGAACCCCGCTTCGGCCGGACATCAAAGAAGAACCATGACCGCGTCTTCGCCTTCCGCTCTAGCGGTCCGGCTGGAAGGCGGCCATCGGGATCGGGAGCCAGGTGGGGCGGTTGCGGGCCTCGTAGATCACTTCGTAGGCGGCCTTCGCCAGCTCCAGGGCGCGCAGCAGTACGGCGTCCTCGGGGCGCAGGTGCCCGCCTCCGGCGGAGTAGCCGGCCAGGAACGACGCGCGGTTGAGCTCGGCCCACTCCACGGCCCGGGGCCGTAACCCGTCGGCGTCGGGGTGGTCGGCCAGCAGGTGAAGGGCGGCGTAGTCGAACGAGCGGAGCATGCCGGCCACGTCTCTCAGCGGGGAGGCGAGGGCCCGGCGCTCGGCGATGGGCTGTCCGGGCTCGCCCTCGAAGTCGAGGATGACCCAGTCGGAGGTGGTGCGCATCACCTGACCGAGGTGGTAGTCGCCGTGGACGCGCTGGACGGGCATCTCCCGGGCCGCGTCCGTGACCCGCTGGTAGGCCTCCTCGGCGACCTGGGCGTACGCGCCGAGCGCCGGGACCTCGGCGACCGCGAGGGCCAGGCGGCGGCGGTGATCCTCGATCATCCGCTTGACCTCCTGCGCCTCGATCACCTCGGTGGGGAACGCGGCGGCCAGCTCGTGGTGGACCCGGGCGGTGGCCATGCCGAGGCGGCAGGCCTCGGCGCTGAAGTCGCCGCCCGCCTCGGCGGCCGAGGGGTTGAGCGAGGCGTAGAGGTCGCGGACGCTGGCCAGGGCCAGGGCCCAGCCGTCGTTGGCGTTGGACAGGAACTCCTGGGTCATCGCCAGTGTGGTCGGCTCGCCGTCGAGGTCGGTCTCGATCCAGCCGTACGGCTGCGCGATGTGCGTGCTGTGGCGGCGCGCCAGGGCGGTGACGATCTCCAGCTCGGGGTTGACGCCAGGGGTCAGGCGGCGAAACAGCTTGCAGATGTAGGTGCCGCCGTACACCAGGGAGGTGTTCGACTGCTCGGCGCCCAGCACCAGGCTGCGGAGCGAGGTGTCGATCTCCGTTCCCTCCAGGTGGCGGAAGCGGAGCGGTCCGAGGTCGCGGCCTGAGGCCATCGCCTGGAGCAGGGTGCCGGTGAGTTCGGCGTCGTAGGCGGCGTCGTAGTAGCCGTCGCCGATGTGGGCGGGCTTGAAGCGGGCGGACTCCTCCGCCCCGCTGCCGAGCAGGAGCTGGTAGCGGTCGTCCGCCCCGGCCTGGCGCACGGAGATGATCAGGTGGCGCAGGCCGGGGGAGAGTTCGACGTCCGATTCGACGGTGAGATCGTCTATCGGCCGCCCCTTACCGGCGAACCATCGTTGATGGGTGATCCAGCCGGTAAGGAGCTCCGTCAACACGGCTTTACGCCTCCTGGGATACGGGTGGCAGGGTGAACCAATAGAACCCATGCCCAGGAAGCGTCAAAAGATACGGAAGCTCGCCAATCGCTGGAAAAGGAACTCCGCCCATGGTCTCGACGGGGACCGATCCCTCGAACCGGCGAAGGTCGAGCTCCACCGGTTGCGGGAACCGGGAGAGGTTGTTGACGCAGAGAACCCTGTCGTCGCCGTACTCCCGCACGTAGGCGAGGACGCTCGGGTTGGAGGAGTTCAGCTCGGTGAAGGCGCCGAGACCGAAGACCGGATGGCGCTTGCGGATGTCGATCATGCGTTTGGTCCAGTGCAGGAGCGAGCCGGAGCTCTTCTGCTGCGCCTCGACGTTGATCGCCTGATAGCCGTAGATCGGGTCCATGATGACCGGGAGATACAGGCGCCCGGGGTCGCAGTCGGAGAATCCGGCATTGCGGTCGGGGCTCCACTGCATCGGGGTCCTGACGCCGTCGCGGTCGCCCAGCCAGATGTTGTCGCCCATCCCGATCTCATCCCCGTAATAGAGCACGGGAGAGCCGGGCAGGGAGAGCAGCAACGCCGTGAACAGCTCGATCTGGTTGCGGTCGTTCTCCAGCAACGGGGCCAGCCGCCGCCTGATACCGACGTTGGCACGCATCCGGGGGTCCTTCGCGTACTCCGAATACATGTAGTCGCGCTCGTCGTCGGTCACCATCTCAAGCGTGAGCTCGTCGTGGTTGCGCAGGAAGATGCCCCACTGGCAGTGCTCGGGGATCTTCGGCGTCTGGGCCATGATCTCCGAGATCGGGTACCGGGACTCCCGCCTGACCGCCATGAAGATGCGCGGCATCAGCGGGAAGTGGAACGCCATGTGGCACTCGTCGCCGCCGGTCGCCGGGTCGCCGAAGTACTCGACCACGTCCGCCGGCCACTGGTTGGCCTCGGCCAGCAGCACCCGGTCGGGGTAGAGCCGGTCGATCTCGGACCTGACCCGCTTCAGATACTGGTGGGTCTTGGGAAGGTTCTCGCAGTTCGTGCCGTCCTGCTCGAACAGGTAGGGGATGGCGTCCATCCGGAACCCGTCGATGCCGAGGTCCAGCCAGAACCGCAGCACCTCCAGCATCGCGTCCTGCACGTCCGGGTTCTCGTAGTTGAGGTCCGGCTGATGGGAGAAGAACCTGTGCCAGTAGTACTGGCCCCGGACCGGGTCGTGGGACCAGTTGGACGTCTCGGTGTCGACGAAGATGACCCGGGCGTCCTTGTAGAGCTCGTCGTCGTCGTGCCAGACGTAGAAGTCGCCGAACGGGCCCTCGGGATCGTGGCGGGAGGCCTGGAACCAGGGATGCTGGTCGCTGGTGTGGTTCATCACCAGGTCGGCGATGACCCGCATGCCTCGCTTGTGGGCCTCGTCCACCAATTTCACGAAGTCTCCGAGATCACCGAAGTCCGGGAGGATTTTCATGAAATCCGCGATGTCGTAACCGCCGTCGCGAAGCGGTGACTCGTAAAGGGGCAGCAGCCAGAGGCAGTCCACACCGAGCCACTGGAGGTAGTCCAGTTTCTGGATGAGACCGCGAATGTCTCCGGTGCCGTCCCCGTTGGAGTCGGAGAACCCTCGGATGAGCACCTCGTAGAAGACGGCACGCTTGAACCAGTAGGGGTCGCGTGGCTTTTCCTCGTCGAAGGTGTTCGGGATTGGCTCAGGTAGCTGACTCACCAGTGGACTCCCCGTTGTTCTGCCGGTATGGCGCACCCGGCCGGCTCACCGCTGGTTCGCCGCCGCGGAACGCAAAGTGAAGACGTGCGCTGGGTGGATGTGGGGATCGAGGCGCACGTAGTTGTTCTCCCGCCAGCGATACGACTCGCCCGACAGTTCGTCGTCCACGACGAACTCGGCATGCCAGTCGAGACCGAGGGCGGGCATGTCCAGCGACACCGTCGCCTCATGGGTGTTGTGCGGATCAAGATTCACAACCGCGAGGACCACATCGCCCACACCGTGCCGTCGTGTGGCCGTGTCGTAGGCGCCGGGCAGCCGCTTGGAAAAGCAGACCACATCCGGATGGTCGACGCTGTGGAATCGTAGGTTACGCAATTCCTGGAGTGCCGGGTGCGCTCTTCGAAACAAATTGAGTTGGGTGATGAATGGGGCGAGGCTGCGGCCTTCCCGCTCCGCCCCTATCCAATCGCGTGGTTTGTACTGATATTTCTCGCTATCTAGGTATTCTTCGCTACCCGGTCGAATCGGCGTATTCTCCGCAAGTTCGTATCCGGCGTAGACGCCCCAGGTCGGCATTGTCAGAGCTGCGAGGATAGCTCTGATATGAAATGCCGGGACACCACCATGCTGTAGATATTCATGAAGAATGTCCGGAGTGTTAACGAAGACATTCGGCCGCAGGAAGTGCGACGTCTTGTGCGAGAGCTCGCTCAGGTAGTCCTCGACGTCGCCGCGGGAGTTCTTCCACGTGAAGTAGGTGTAGGACTGGTGGAAGCCGACCTTGGCCAGCGCCTGCATCATCGCCGGCCGGGTGAACGCCTCCGCCAGGAACAGCACGTCCGGGTCGGTGGAGTTGACGTCGGCCAGCAGCCGCTCCCAGAACGCCACGGGCTTGGTGTGCGGGTTGTCCACCCGGAAGATCCGCACGCCGTGGTCCATCCAGAGCCGCACCACCCGCCTGATCTCGTGGTAGATGCCCTCCGGGTCCTTGTCGAAGTTCAGGGGGTAGATGTCCTGATACTTCTTCGGCGGGTTCTCCGCGTACGCGATCGAGCCGTCGGCGCGGATGTTGAACCACTCCGGATGATCCTTGACCCACGGATGGTCGGGCGCGCACTGCAGGGCGAGGTCGATGGCGATCTCCATGCCGAGCTCGCGCGTCTTGGCCACGAAGGCGTCGAAGTCGTCGAAGGTGCCGAGGTCGGGGTGGATGGCGTCGTGCCCGCCCTCCTCGGAGCCGATCGCCCAGGGCGAGCCCGGATCGTACGGCTCGGGCGTCAGGGTGTTGTTGCGGCCCTTGCGGAAGCTGTGCCCGATGGGGTGGATCGGCGGCAGGTAGACGACGTCGAAGCCCATCTTCGCGACGGCGGGCAGCCGCTTCGCAGCAGTCGCGAAATTTCCGGACTTGGGGGCGGTGTCCCGCTCGACGATCGCGCCCTCGGACCGCGGGAAGAACTCGTACCAGGATCCGAACAGCGCCCTGCGCCGGTCCACCCTGATCGTGCGCTTGGCCGACCTGGTCACCAGTTCCCTGAGCGGGTGGGCGCGCAGCAGGCCCATTGTCTCGGGAAGCTGGGCCATCGCGAAGCGGGCGCGCGGGTCGATGCTCGTGTCGCGGAGCCTGGACGCCACCGTCTGGAGCGCGGCCCGGTGCCCGCACACATGCTCCTGGGTGACCTTCTGCCGCTTGACCTGGGCGGCGGGCGTCCTGCCGTTCGCGGCCTTGCCGCCCGTGCCCTTGCCGCTCACGGTCTTGGTGTCGGAGGGTTTGCAGTCGGCGGGCCGTACGGCCCGCGCCGCACGTTCGAAGAGCCGGGCGCCCTCCTCGCACATCAGATCGGCGTCCATGCCGCGTGGGATCTTGATGCCCGCGTCGTGGAGCCAGGTGGCCATGGGATCGCCCCACGCCTCCACGCGGAAGTGCCACTCGCCCTCTGTGGGCAACGTCACCTCCACGCCCCAGCGATCCGTGCCCGGCGACAGCTCTCTCATGGGCAGCAGGGGGCCGCGCACGCCATCGGGGCCGGTGAGTGCGACTCCGGCGGCGACGGCGTCGTGTCCCTCGCGGAACACGATCGCGGAGATCTCGAAGGTCTCACCCGCGGCGGCCTTGGCGGGGCGGCGCCCGCTGTCGACCGTGGGGTGAATGTCTTGGATTGGGATTCGTCCGATCATCGCGTCTCAAGGTAGCGGCGGCACGCCCGGTGCCGCCGAAAAAAGTCGGCAAGGAAAGATCTTCGTTTTTCAAACATTCCCGTGACCGGCCTTGGGGGCGAGGCGCGGCCCCGCCTCCCCGTGGATGACCGACTCTCGGGGCAGAGCTTCTAAACTCATAGGTCGTTGCCCCAATAGTCCATCTTCATGCGCGTCCGTGGAAGAGTGCGGGATCTCTTACTCTTCGGCGAGTTGAGCTCACACCCATCAACCCGGCTTTGTTGTGTTTGGGGCTGATTGATAGCGGTGAGAGGGAGACGCGTGAGCATTCTGGCCGCCCTCGTGGCGCTGAGTAACTAAGGTCTGGCACCGTGAGAGCAATCCGTAGGTTCACCGTTCGTACCGTCCTGCCTCCTGAGTTGGCCCCCCTCAGTGAGCTTGTGCTTAATCTGCGCTGGTCGTGGCATCCCGAGACATTGGATCTGTTCGCCGAGGTGGACCCGGCCGTCTGGGAGAGGGTAGGCCAGGATCCGGTCGCCCTGCTCGGCGCCGTGGAGGCCGGTCGCCTGCGCGAGCTGGCCGCCGATCGCCGTTTCCTCAGACGGCTCGCCGACGCAGCCGACGATCTCCGTGAATACATGACCGCGCCCAGGTGGTACCAGACCATCTCGGACGCGCCCAAAGGCATCGCCTACTTCTCGCCCGAGTACGGCATCGCCTCCGCCCTCCCACAGTATTCGGGCGGCCTGGGCATCCTCGCCGGCGACCACCTCAAGGCGGCCAGCGACCTCGGCGTGCCGATCCTGGCGGTCGGCCTGCTGTACCGGCACGGTTACTTCACCCAGTCTCTCTCGCCCGAGGGCTGGCAGCTGGAGCACTATCCCTCGCTCGACCCCGGTGGCCTGCCGCTGACCCTCCTGAAGGGCGAGGACGGCGAGCCGGTGCGGGTCACGATCAGTCTGCCCGAGCAGCGCGCGCTGCACGCCCAGGTCTGGGTGGCCCAGGTCGGCCGGGTCCCGCTGCTGCTGCTCGACTCCGACGTGTCCGAGAACGACGTCGCGGCCCGCGACGTCACCGACCGTCTGTACGGCGGCGGCACCGATCACCGCCTGATGCAGGAACTGCTGCTCGGCGTCGGAGGCGTCCGCGCCATCCGGGCCTACTGCGAGGCCAGCGGGCACGCGGCCCCCGAGGTGTTCCACACCAACGAGGGGCACGCGGGTTTCCTCGGCCTGGAGCGCATCCGTGAGCTCACCGAGGCCCGGCTCTCCTTCGACGAGGCCCTGGAGGCGGTCCGCGCCGGGACCGTCTTCACCACCCACACCCCCGTCCCCGCCGGAATCGACCGCTTCCCCGCCGAGATGATCGGCCGTCAGTTCGGCGGCGACAACGCGTGGCCCACGGTCCCCGTGGACCGCATCCTGGCGCTCGGCGCCGAGGACGAGCCGGGCAAGTTCAACATGGCCGCGATGGGCATGCGGCTGGCCCAGCGGGTCAACGGGGTCTCCGAGCTGCACGGCGCGGTGAGCCGGGAGATGTTCCAGGGCCTGTGGCCGGGATTCGACCTCGACGAGATCCCGATCGGATCCATCACCAACGGCGTGCACGCGCCCACCTGGGTCGGCCGCGAGATCATGGAGCTGGCGGGAAGAGAGCTGCCCACGCTGGTCGAGCGGGCCCAGGGCTGGGAGAGCGTCAACAAGATCTCCGACGCCGATGTCTGGAGCATCCGCGGACGGCTGCGCAAGAGGCTGGTCGAGGCGGCCCGCCTGCGGCTCCGCCAGTCGTGGATCAACAGGGGGGCCTCGCCCGCCGAACTCGGCTGGATCGACGACGCGCTCGACCCCGACGTGCTGACCATCGGATTCGCCCGCCGGGTGCCCTCCTACAAGAGGCTCACCCTGATGCTGGCCCACCCCGACAGGCTCCGCTCGCTGCTGCTCGACCCCGACAGGCCGATCCAGATCGTGATCGCGGGCAAGGCCCACCCCGCCGACGAGGGCGGCAAGAAGCTCATCCAGCAGATCGTGAAGTTCGCCGACGCCGAGGACGTACGGCACCGCGTCATCTTCCTGCCCGACTACGACATGGCCCTCGGCCAGCTGCTCGTCCAGGGCTGCGACGTGTGGTTGAACAACCCCCTCCGCCCCCTGGAGGCGTGCGGCACGTCCGGCATGAAGGCCGCGCTCAACGGCGGGCTCAACCTGTCGATCCGCGACGGCTGGTGGGACGAGTGGTACGACGGCACCAACGGCTGGTCCATTCCCACCGCCGACGGCGTCACCGACCCCGACCGCCGCGACGAGCTGGAGGCCACCGCCCTCTACGACCTGATCGAGCACGAGGTGGCGGACCGGTTCTACGACCGCACCGACGGCCTGCCCAGGCGCTGGCTGGAGATGGTCCGGCACACCCTGACCACGCTCGGCCCCAAGGTGCTCGCCGGGCGGATGCTCCGCGACTACGTGGTCGACCTCTACGCTCCGGCCGCCAGGTCGGCGCGCGTCCTGTCGGGCGACGCCTACGAGCAGGCCAAGGGCTTCGCCGCGTGGAAGCTCCGGGTCGGCCGGGCATGGCCCGGGGTCCGGGTCGAGCACGTGGAGGCCTCGGGCCTGGGAGACACCCCCGAGCTCGGGGCGTCCCTGGAGCTGAAGGCCATCATCGCCCTCGGCGAGCTGGAGCCCGGCGACGTCCGCGTCCAGGCCGCCTACGGCAGGGTCGGGCTCCACGACGACCTGGTCACCCCCACCTACTCCGATCTGGCCGTGGAGGCGGACAGCGACGACGGCAGGGCGGTCTTCAGCGGCGCCGTCCCCCTGGATCGCACCGGATCGTTCGGCTACACCGTCCGGGTCGTCCCCAACCATCCCCTGGTGGCCTCTCCCTCCGAGCTCGGCCTGATCGCGGTGCCGGAGGAGCCCGCGGGAATGACCAACGGCACCCTGCGCTGACCCGAGGGCTCGTGGAGGTCCGCCGGGACCTCCACGAGCCCCGGCGGACTTTCGCGGACCTCCACGAGGTTCGCGGACCTCGTGGAGGCTTCACGAACCTCAGAGGACTTCGCGGACCTCGGGAGATCGGGGCGTCGGGAAGGCGGGGTGAGGGGAGTGGGGTGTCAGGAGAGCGACACCTTCACGTCGTCGGCCTTGACGAACATCACCCGGTGGCCGAACTGGATCTGGTAGTACCGCAGCTTGCCCCGGACCATCCGATGCTGTGAGGTGTCGAAGGTCACCGCCCGGTAGTACTCGCTCTCGGCGGCCTGCCCGAGGGTGTAGCGCTCGCCCGCCGAGAACGTGTACTGCAGCGGGGTGATCGCCTGCACCGGCACGTCCGCCGGGTAGGCCTCGGGCTCCGGATACGCCCTGCCGTACACCGGGACGCTCGTGAGTCCCGGCCGGGGCGTCACCACCAGGCCGGGAGAGGGGACCGCCGTGGGGTGGTCGGCGGGGTTGTGGAACCAGGCCTTCTGGCCGAGATACCAGATCGCCGTCCAGTCTCCCCGCCGGTCGGCCACCGCGTATCGCTGGCCGGTGGCGGCGCGGGCGCTGTGATCGTAGACGCTGTAGAGCGATTCGCCGGTCGGGTGCTTGCCGATGTCCTTGACCAGCGGGGCGTCCTCGCGCGGCTCGGTGCGCAGCCATACCGAGGAGGAGCCGTGCGGCGGGCAGGCGGCCGACGGGTTGGCGCTGTCGCAGCCGTAGTAGTAGGGCCGGTGGGTGTCGTAATCCGGCAGGATCATCACCGATCCCGACTTCTGGCCGCCCGTGGAGCGCAGCGGCTTGCCGAGCAGTTCGAAGTAGTGGGCCCAGTCCCAGAAGGGGCCTGGGTCCTCGTGCATGCCGGAGACGGTGCTCGGCAGGGTGCCCGGCACGTTGTCGTGGCCGAGGATGTGCGCGCGGTCCAGCGGGACGCGGTGGCGCTGGGCCAGGTAGCGCACCAGCTTGGCCGAGGTGCGGTACATCGCCTCGGTGTACCAGGCGCCGCCCTGGGCGAGGAAGCCCTCGTGCTCCAGGCCGATGGACTTGGAGTTGACGTACCAGTTGCCGGCGTGCCAGGCGACGTCCTTGGTCTTCACGTGCTGGGCGATGTGCCCGTCCTGGGAGCGCAGCGTGTAGTGCCAGCTCACGTAGGTGGGGTCCTGCACCAGCCTGAGCGTGGGTTCGTACAGCGTCTCCGTGTCGTGGATGACGATGTAGTCGATCTTCTGGTTCGACGGCCGGTCGGACAGGTCGTGGTTGCCGTAGTCGCCGGCGCCGAACTCCGCGTAGGGGGCGGGAATCCACTCGCAGGAGATCGTGGGCGGGCACTCGACGCCGTTTCCTCCGGCCTTCCGGAGGCCCAGCCGGTGCAGCCACCTCTCCAGCGGGCGCAGGTCCGGTACGGCCCGCAGCCGCACGTGGTGGCCGTCGCCGGTGACCCTGTCGGCGCCGGAGCGGATCGTGGCGTAGACCTCGTCCGCGAACGCCTTGGCCGCGCTCTCGTCGGACGCTCCGGAGTATCGCGCCACGGCTCCGTACCAGGCGGCGGGGTCGCCGCCGAGCGGGGCGCCCAGCTGCCTCTGGTAGTCGGCCAGCAGGGCGGCGCCCCCGCGGATGTTGGCCGCGTCGTCCTCGCGCAGCCTCTCCCTGCTCTCGCCGGTCAGCTCCGCCGCGCGCTCCAGCGTGCGCAGAGAGGCGGGGATCTTCGCGGGGGCGGCCGTCTCCACGGGATGTCTGGCCGCCCGCGCGTCGTCGCCGCGGGGATCCTCGTCGGGGCCGGTGTGGTGCTGAGGGGTACGCGGCAGGGCGGCGACGTCGGTCAGGTGCATCGGGCCGAAGCCCCCGGAGGTGCTGGGCAGGCCGGCGTTGGCGTCCCAGCGCGACTGCAGGTAGGAGACGCCGAGCAGGATGTCCTCGGGCACGTCGTAGGCCTCGGCCGCCTCGGCGAAGGCCGCCTGCCGGTCGCCGGGCGCGGTCCGGGCCTGGGAGCCGGCGGAGCCGGCCACGGGGGCGCCGGTCAGGGGGCCGGTCAAGGTGCCGGCGGAGGCGGGTTGTATCAGGGCGAGGCCGCCGACGGCCACGATGGCCGCGACCGCCGAGCGGAGCGAGATCGATCGTCGCATGGGGGCTCCTGGACTGGGGGATCCGGTGCAGTCAGACTGCGAAGTAAAGATCGCGCTGTCAATGTCTTTCTTCATATTCGCGGTCTCTGAAGAAGGATTTCTTCACCAATCGGATGGATCTCCCTCGTGGACGGCCGGGCGGACCCGCGATCGGGCCCACGGCGCCCGGCCCGGCCGGTCCGGCGAGCCCGCGACGGTGAACGCGGTGATCCGCGCCCTTTCCGCGAGGGGGTTCCGGCCGGTCGCCGGGGGTAGGCGGGAGTGGAGCGCCGAAGGATTCCCGCAGGTCAGGGGAGGGTGGGCGCTACGGCCAAAGGGCCGATTTTGTTCCTCTCTGTCCGTTTTGGGAAAGGTATGAGAGGCGGGGCAACTCACGAATTCTGGAGACGACGTTGACTGCCTGGACATTCGAAGGCCAGCCCGATCCGCTGGGCGACAGTACGGTCACCCTCGTGGAGGGTGGGTCGTTCTGCGTGTGCGCGCGCAACGGCGACATCCTGCAGGGGGGCGCGCAGGGGGTCTACTACGCCGACACCCGGTTGCTGTCGCGCTGGGAGCTGCGGGTGGACGACTGCCCCGTCGAGGCGCTTCGCGTGCTCACGGGCGAGCCGTACCACGCGACGTTCCTCGGCAGGGCCGGTCCTCGCCCGGGACGGGCGGACAGCACCCTGCTCGTGATCAGGGAACTCTACGTCGGCGGAGGTCTTCGCGAGGACCTGGTCCTGCGCAACCTGGCCAACGAACCGGCCGGATGCCTGGTCGACATGCACGTCGGCTCCGACGTGGCCGGTCTGTTCGAGGTGAAGACGGGCCGGGTACGGCACGTGGCCGACGTGGAGACGACCGCCGACAGGTCGGGGCTGCTGATCGTCTCCGCCACCCGGCGCCGCGGGACCAGGATCGTGGCCGACCCCCCGCCGTTCGCCATGCCGGGCAAGATCACCTTCCGGGTCGTCGTCCCCGCGCGAGGGGAGTGGACCGCCAGCCTGCAGGTCAACCCCATCCTGGAAGGGGAGGAGTCACCCGCCTGGTTCTCCACCCACCACCCGCTCGAACACGCCGAGCCCGCCAGGCGCCGTGCCGACTGGGAGCGGCTCAGCTCGACCATCGCCACCTCCAACCGCGCCTTCTCCCAGCTCCTGCACCGGTCCAGGGAGGATCTCGGAGCGCTGCGGATATTCGAGCCCGGCATGCCCGACGAGCCGCCGACGATCGCCGCGGGCGCGCCGTGGTTCATGACCCTGTTCGGCCGCGACTCGCTGCTGGCCTCGTGGATGGCGCTGCCGCTGGACCAGTCGCTGTCGGTCGGCACCCTGCGCCGCCTGGCCCGGCTGCAGGGCGCCGTCGACTCCCCGCTGACCGAGGAGGAGCCGGGCAAGATCTTGCACGAGCTCCGTTTCGGGCCGCAGTGCGCCGACTCGGCGTACGACGGCCGCGCCTACTACGGCTCGGTGGACTCCACCCCGCTGTTCGTGATGCTCCTGGGCGAGCTGCGCCGGTGGGGCGTGCACGAGGAGGTGGTCGAGGAGCTCATGCCGTACGCCGACGCCGCCCTCGGCTGGATCCGCAGATCCGCCGACCCGTTCCTGACCTATCGCCGCAAGACCGACCACGGCCTGGTCAACCAGGGATGGAAGGACTCCTTCGACGCCGTCAACTTCGCCGACGGCACCCTCGCCCGCGCGCCCATCGCCCTGGCCGAGGTCCAGGGTTACGTCTACGACGCCTACATCGCCCGCGCCTACATCGCCCACGACGCCGGTGACAGCGCGCTGGAGGAGCAGTGGACCGCCCACGCGACGCGGATCCGGGAGGAGTTCAACGAGCGGTTCTGGCTGCCCGACCGGGGCTACTACGCCATCGGCCTCGACAACACCGGACGCCCCATCGACAGCCTCGCCTCCAACATGGGGCACTGCCTGTGGACCGGCATCGTGGACGAGGACAAGGCCGTCTCCGTCGCCGAGTGCCTGCTCTCACCGGAGATGTTCACCGGATACGGCGTGCGCACCCTCGCCTCCGACATGGGGGCCTACAACCCGATGAGCTACCACAACGGCTCGGTCTGGCCGCACGACAACGCCCTGATCGCCGCGGGCCTGATGCGGTACGGCTTCGCGAAGGAGGCGCAGCGGATCGTGTACGGCCTGCTGGACGCGGCCGAGTCCTTCGGCTGGCGGCTGCCGGAGCTGTTCTGCGGGTTCGACCGGGCCGAGTTCGCCAAGCCGGTGCCGTATCCCACCTCGTCCTCTCCGCAGGCCTGGGCCTCCGCGAGCCCCATCCAGCTGGTCCGGACCCTTCTCCGCCTTGAGCCGTGCGTTCCCTACGGCCGGGTGCGCCTCGATCCTATCGGGCTGGAGAGCATGCGCATCGCGGGACTCCCGCTCGCGGGCTCCCGGGTCACGATCGACGTGGGCGACGAAGGCGTCTCCGTCACCGGGCTGCCGGAAGGGATCACGCTGCTCAAGGAACCACGTAGTCCCACACCGCTCGCTCCGTCACAGATCCGATAACCACAGATCCGACAACCCCTCGGCTATCCCCTCGATCGTCCCAATCCGAAGATTTTCGAGGCGAGGTTGACATGGCTTCTCCAGATGTTCACCGATGGGCCGAGGGGATGCGCATCGTGATGGTCGCACCGCCCTGGTACGACGTGCCTCCCCAGGGGTACGGGGGCATCGAGGCGATGGTGGCCGAGCTGATCGCCGGGCTGGCCCGGCGCGGGCACGACGTCACCCTGATCGGGGCGGGCGCGTCCGGCACCCCCGCGCGTTTCCTGCCCACCTACGCACAGGCGCCCTCGGAGCGGATCGGGGAGTCGATGCCCGAGGTCCTGCACGCGGCCAAGGCGTACAACATGATCCTGAAGCTCGACGCCGACATCATCCACGACCATTCGCTGGCCGGGCCGCTGACCGCCCCCGGGCAGATCGCGCCGACCGTGGTCACCTGTCACGGAGAGGTGGACGGCGAGCTCGGCCAGTACTACCGGGTGCTCAACGAGACCGTGTCACTCGTCGGCATCTCCGAGGCCCAGCGGCGGATCGCCCCCGACCTGAGCTGGGAGGGGGTGGTCTACAACGCCGTCGACGTCTCCTCCTTTCCCTTCAGGGGGCACAAGGAGGACTGGGTCCTGTGGCTCGGCAGGTTCAACGAGGACAAGGGCGCGCACCTGGCCATCGACGCCGCCCGAGCCGCCGGACGGCGAATCCTGCTCGCGGGCAAGCTCACCGAGCCGGTGGAGCACGAGTACTTCGAACGGTGCGTCAGACCCCGGCTCGGTCCCGACGCCGAGTACGTCGGCCAGGCCGACGCCGCCCGCAAGCGCGAACTGCTGGCCACGGCCCGCTGCCTGCTCTTCCCTATCCTGTGGGAGGAGCCGTTCGGCATGGTCATGATCGAGGCCATGGCCTGCGGAACCCCCGTGGTCGCCCTCGGCAGGGGGTCCGTGCCCGAGGTGGTCGTGGACGGGATCACCGGGTTCATCCGGAACGATCCGTCGGAGCTCCCCGAGGCCATCCACGCGGTCGGCGCGCTCGATCCCCGGCACAGCCGGGCCCATGTCGCGCGCTGCTTCGACGTCGAGGTGATGGCCCGCGGATACGAGGCGATCTACCGCAAGGTGATCGCAGGTCTGGCCACGCGCCCCGGGAGGGGCGAGGAAATCGGGGATCTGACGCTGCCCGTCAACTAGAACGAGCCCTATGTTGGACCACGGCATCCTCGCGTGACCGGGCGCCGGCGTGAGTGCGCGCGCCGGGCGGCTCGGCGCGGTGCGTCGACGGTGCCGGGCACGTTCGATAACGGAGTTTTGGCGGAAGGACTTTCATGGGTGAGTTCGTGCGGGTGGAGACGGCTGACGGGATCGCGACGATCAGGCTCGATCGGCCGAAGATGAACGCGCTCAACCGGCAGGTCCAGCTGGAGATCGCCGACTGCGCGCGGCAGGTGGACGCCGACCCTGACGTGTACGCCGTGGTCGTCTACGGAGGGAAGGTCTTCGCGGCGGGTGCCGACATCAAGGAGATGGCCGACATGTCCTATGCCGACATGGTGACCCACTCGGGGGTGCTGCAAGACTGCTTCACCGCGGTCGCGAAGATCGGGAAGCCGGTCGTCGCGGCCGTGACCGGCTACGCCCTCGGCGGCGGCTGCGAGCTCGCCCTGTGCGCCGACGTCCGGATCGCCGGTGAGTCGGCGAAGCTCGGCCAGCCGGAGATCCTGCTGGGCATCATCCCCGGCGCGGGAGGCACCCAGAGGCTGCCCCGGCTGGTCGGTCCCGCGAAGGCCAAGGACCTCATCTTCACCGGCCGTCACGTGTCCGCCGACGAGGCGCTGCGGATCGGCCTGGTGGACAAGGTCGTCCCCGACGACGACGTCTACGCCGAGGCCGTCGCCTACGCCGCCCGGTTCGCCGGTGGCCCCGCCCTGGCCCTGCGCGCCGCGAAGCAGGCCGTCGACCACGGACTCGAAGCCGATCTCGCCACCGGCCTTGAGATCGAGCGCCTGCAGTTCTCGGGCCTTTTCGCCACCGACGACGCCAGGATCGGAATGAAGGCGTTCGCGGAGAAGTCCAAGGCCACGTTCACCGGCCGCTGACCCGTTCGCGGAGCCCGGATGAGCTGCTGGATTTAGTCGGTTTTGTGCGTGACTTGCCGGTATTGTGCCGAATTATGGTGCGGATGGTGAAGCGTGCACTGATTCCCGCCCGACTGCGGCGGGTGGTGCGGGGATGGTTCGACGCCCGATACATCTCCCGGGCCGATCACCGGCAGGACATCAGGGACGCCCTCTGGGAGGTCCAGACGCTGAGCAGGGAGATCGTGTCACTGCGCGCCGAGGTCGGTGAGCTGCGGGCACAGGTGGGGAAGGTCCGGATCGACCCGGCTCGGGCACAACGCTGGGACGACGCCCACCGCCTCGCAGAGGAGACCGCGGCCGCCATGGAGCGGATGCTCCAGAACGAGGCGCTGCTCCGGCGGGCGGCGGGCCGTCCTCCCGCGGGCTCGGCGATCTCTGTGACCTCCGCGGGCTCCCCGGGGGGCGTCACATGACGGTGACCCGGGCGCGCCATGACGCGTGAGCGGGTCCGCGACTTCATGGAGGGCGAGGTCGGGTTCATGAGCGAGGATGAGGCACGTCGCGTCGAGACCTGGGGGATGTCGTGAAGGTGTACGTCTCGGTGGATATGGAAGGCGTCACCGGGCTGACCGACCCGGAGGAGATGCACGCCGGGGGCCGGGGGTACGAGCGCGGCTGCGAGCTGATGACCGCCGACGCCAACGCGGTCGTCCAGGGCGCCTTCGAGGCCGGAGCCCATGCCGTGCGCGTCAACGACGCCCACGGTTCGACCAAGAACCTCAGGATCGACCTGCTCGACGAGCGGGCGACCCTGATCAGGGGGCCGGGCAAGCCGCTGCGCATGGGCCAGGGACTCGACGCGAGCTACCGGGCGGCCTGTTTCGCCGGGTACCACGCGCGGGCCGGGGTCCAGCACGGAGTCCTGAACCACACCTGGATGGGCAAGGAGATCCAGAATCTCTACCTCAACGGCGAGGTCTGCGGCGAGACCCGCCTGGTCGCGTCGTTCGCCGGGTCGCTCGGCGTGCCGGTGGCCCTGGTGACCGGGGACGAGGCGGTCTGCGAGGAGGCCCGCGAGCTGCTCGGCGACGTCGAGACCGTCGCGGTCAAGGACGGGGTCGACAGGTTCTCCGCCGAGCTCCTCCCGCCCGCCGTCGCCCAGGCCCGCATCCGCGAGGCCGCCGCCCGCGCGCTCGGCCGGGTGGCCGACTTCCGCCCCTGCGTGCCGGAGCCCCCGTACACCATCGGCGTCGAATGGAACTCCACCGCCATCGCCGCCGGTTGCGCGATCATCCCCGGTGTGACGTCCGCCGGCCCCCGCCACACCGAGTTCACCACCGACGACTTCTCCCAGATCATGGCGCTGCTGGGCCTCTTCGCCATGATCGGTGGCCAGGTCGCCTGCGGCAGCGGCGTGTACGGCTGACCCCCTGGCCGCCGATCCTCCCCGACCGAACCGGCCTTCCCTGACCGAGGGCCGCCGATCCCCCCTTGACCGAACCGGCCTCCCCTGACCGGAGGCCGCCGATCCCCCTGAGCGAACCGGCCTTCCCTGACCGAGGGCGGGAGCTCGTCATGGGTGAGGACGAGTCATGACCGAAGACGAGAGCCCGTCACGGGCGAGGGCGAAGGTTTCCCATGGGTGAGGACAGGGTCCTGACGCGCAGGGCGCTGCTGGTCGGCGTGGGGGCCGCGGGAGGCGCCGGGGCCATGTTCGCGGCCATGGGCGCGCTGGGCCTCGCCCCCGACTCCCAGACGAAGGACTTCGTTCCCCCGCGGCCCTCCGACTTCTCCCTCAGCGGCAGGGCCGCGGCGAAGGTGGTGATCCTCGGCGGCGGGGTCGCCGGGCTGGCCTGTGCCTACGAGCTGGGCAAGGCGGGATACGACTGCACGGTCCTGGAGGCGGCCGACCGGGCGGGAGGCCGGAACCGCACGGTGCGCGGCGGGGACCGGCTGACCGAGCTGGACGGGGAGACGCAGACGGCGGAGTTCGAGGAGGGGACCTACTTCAACGCGGGCCCCGGGCGGATCGCCCCGTGGATGGTCACCTTGGACTACTGCCGCGAGCTGGGCGTCCCCATCGAGATGTTCGTCAACAACAACGCCTCGGCGTACGTCTACACGCAGGGGATGACGGCCCCGATCCGCTCCCGCACAGCTCGCGCTGATTTATATGGATATGTCGCGGAATTGCTGGCCAAGGCGACCGACGCCGGTGCCCTGAACCAGCGGCTCACCAAGGACGACCGCGAGCGGCTCTCGGAGTTCCTGCGGCACTTCGGCGACCTCGGCCCCGACCTGGGCTACAACGGCTCCACCCGCCGCGGCTTCGAGACCTACCCCGGCGTCGGCGACGGCATCCCGATCCCCGCGCCGTCCTCCCTCCAGGACGTGCTCGCCGCGGGCACGGGCCGGGCGATCACCATGGACTTCGGCTACGAACAGGCCACCCCCATGTTCCAGCCGGTGGGTGGGATGGACTCGATCGTGACCGCCCTGGTCAGGGCGGTCGGGCCGGACCGGATCAGGACGGGCACCCGGGTCACCGGGGTCAAGGACCTGCCCGACGGCGTCGAGGTCACCCATCGGGGCGGCGCGTTCCGGGCCGACTACTGCATCGCCACCCTGCCGCCCCACCTGCTCGCGCGCCTGCCGCACAACCTCGGCGGCCCGGTCACCGCCGCGCTCCGCACCCCCGTCCCGATCGCCGCGGGCAAGCTCGGCCTGGAGTACGGCAGGCGCTGGTGGGAGATCGACGACCGGATCTACGGCGGCATCACCGAGACCGACCTGGACATCACCCACATCTGGTATCCCTCCCACGGTTACCACTCCAGGAGCGGCCTGGTGGTCGGCTACTACAACTCCGAGGAGAACGCCGAGCTGTACGGCAGGCTCTCCCACGGCGAGCGCCGCGACCGCGCGCTCACCCAGGGCAAGAAGATCCACGGGGAGAAGTACCGGTCCGAGCTTCGCTCCAGTGTCTCGGTCGCCTGGCAGCGCCAGCCGTACATCGAGGGGGGCTGGGCCGTCTGGCCCTCCTACACCGGCGGGTTCACCGTGCTCCAGCACCCGGCGGGCCGGGTCTACTTCGCCGGAGACTGGCTCACCCGCCTGGTCGCCTGGCAGGCCGGGGCGCTGGAGTCCGCGAGGAAGGTCGTCACCGACCTCCACAGCCGGGTGCTCCAGGGAACCTCCTGAGGTCCCGTCCGGCGGTCGTACAGTCTCTAGAGCAGAGAATCCGAAGGAGACGACGATGGCGATGACGATAGGAACACTTGACTGGGTGAAGGCCGGCGAGCGGCTGGACCTGCTGGCGGACCCGGTGGCGCGGGCGATCGACGAGCTCGACGGGGTCGAGGTCGCGGAGATCGATCCCGCGCTGGCCGACACGGCGGCGTTCTGCGAGCGGTACGGAGTGGGCATGGCCGAGTCGGCCAACTGCGTGATCGTGGCGGCCAAGCGGGGCGGGGAGGTCCGCTACGCCGCGTGCATGGTGCTCGCGACCATGAAGGCGGATGTGAACGGGGTGCTCCGGCGGCACCTGGACGCGCGGAAGATCTCGTTCGCGCCGCAGGCGGACGCGGTCAGTCTCACCGGGATGGAGTACGGCGGGATCACCCCGCTGGGGCTGCCCGAGGGCTGGCCGGTGCTGGTGGACGAGGCGGTGGCGACCCATCCGGGAGTGGTGATCGGCAGCGGCGTCCGCCATTCCAAACTGGCACTTCCCGGGGCGGTCCTGGCCGGGCTGAAGACGGCGGAGGTGCTTCGCCTGGCGCTGTGAAGCCAAAATGATATTAAGTGGTGGAGGGAATCGGGAAACCGTCGGGTCCCGCCGGACGTTATTGAGTCGATGAATGTGGCCCGATGGTTCATCTCGTGGGCGGTGCCTAAGCCGATATGGTGCTTCATGCCATGAAACAGGACGACCGGTTGGGCCCCTACCAGTTGCTACGGCGGCTGGGCGAGGGGGGTATGGGCGTAGTTCACCTCGCTGTCGATCCTCAGGGGCGGCAGGTGGCGGTGAAGGTTCTCCGCAGCGAGGTGGCGGGCGACGACGTCGCGCGTCGCCGTCTTTCGCGCGAGGTGGAGACCATGCGGAGGGTGCGCAGCGAATACATCGCCGAGGTGCTCGATGCCGACGTGACCGGGCATCGGCCCTACATCGTGACCCGCTACATCGCGGGCCCGCCGCTGGACGAGGTCGTCAAGCGGGACGGCCCCATGGAGCTGCCCGCGTTGCTCAAGATCGCGCACGGGGTGGCGTCGGCGCTCGCCGCCGTGCACTCCGTCGGGGTGATCCACCGCGACCTCAAACCGGGCAACGTGCTCATCCTGGACGGCCAGCCCGTCCTCATCGACTTCGGCATCGCGCAGGCCGTGGACGCCACCCGCCTGACCCAGACCGGCATGTTCATCGGCACGCCCGGCTACCTCGCCCCCGAGATCATCGAGGGTCACGAGGCGGGTCCCGAGGTCGACGTGCACGCCTGGGCGGGCACGCTGGTCTTCGCGGCCACCGGCCAGCCGCCCTTCGGCAAGGGCACGCTGGAGATGATCTTCTACAACATCACCGCGGGCAAGGCGAACGTGGACGCCGTCCCGCGGGCGCTCCAGCCGGTGCTGCGCGCCGCGCTGCAGCGTGATCCGGCCAAGCGGCCCAAGGCCGCCGAGCTGGTCGCGCAGGTGGCGCGGCTGCTGCCCGGCACCGGCCGGGTCAAGATGCCCGACGAGATCTCCACGCTCCCGCATCTCGACGATTCGAGCCCCGACGCCAGGGGGGCCTCGGGGCGTCCCGAAGGTCAGGGGAACCGGGCCGGTTCACGCGCTCCGGGCGTTCCCGGCCTCCCGGCGGACGCCGGCGACGTCCCGACCCCGGTGGCCTCCCGCCCCGGGGTCCCCTCGTCCACGCCGTGGCCCCCGGCCCCGGTGGCCCAGCCGCGCGAATACGTCTCGCTGCTCGGTGAGGAGGATTCCGACCCGGCGGCCACCCGCCGGGTGACGCCCGAGGAGTTGCGGCAGCTCGCGGCGGCCCAGCAGGAGGCCTACGACCAGCCCACCGGGGTGCTCAGCCCGGAGGACATCCCCACGCGCGGCCCCGCCATCCACAACCAGCTCAAACCGGACGTCGCCGGCCGGCAGGGCGCCACCACGCCGGTGCCCGACGGGGACATCCCGACTCAGCGGGTCCGTCCCCAGGACCTGCAGGAGTACATCCGCAACCACCCCCCGCAGCCCGGTTACCCCGCGCAGCCGAACCACCCCTCGCCCACGCCCCCTCCACAGCCGTATCCGCAGCGTCAGGGCTCGTTCGAGCAGACGCCGCAGGTCCGGCAGCCCCCGCAGTCGCCGCCGCCGCCCTATCCGTACCCGCACCCCAAGCCGCCCCAGCAGCAGCCCCAACCTCAGCCCCAGCCGTCCGCGCCCTCGTTCCATCCCGGCCAGCGGCCGGGCCACGCGCTGCAGCGTTCGAAGGCGTACGGGGTGGCGAGCGCGCTGCTGCTGGTCGTCATGGCGGTCGCGGCCGTCATGGCGCCGGCCATCGTCGCCGTGGTGATGATCCCGGCCGCGATCCTGCTGCGCGCCGCCGACATCGCCCAGCCCAGGCTCAACGCCCAGCGGCCGGTGGGCGCGGCGGCGGCCGACGTCTTCCGGGTGATCGGCCAGCCGGCCGCGCTCCTGAAGTCGGTGGGCGTCACCGTCGCGCTCGTGCCGTACGCGCTGATCCTCGGCCTGCCGGTGACGCTGCTGCTCGCCGTCCTCGTCAGGAGCATGCCGGTCCCCAACGCGCTGAGCTGGGGCACGGCGGTCGCGCTGTGGACCATCTGCGCAGGTCCCGGAGTTGAGGGCCCCAGCCGCCAGATGCGACGTACGCTGGCATCATTGCTGCCGTCCCGCAGCGCGGCGATGCTCGTGGCCGCGGTGCTGGGTGCGGTAGCGGCGATCATGGTCTTTCTCGCGGTCGGGACGGTGAAGAAGGACGCCGGACCGGCCGTCTGGACACCGGTCGATGTCGGAACGGTGGTGGACGAGCTGAGACAACTACGAGAGAAGGCGGCGTGATGGCGGGGGACACGCAGGCGCCTGAGCGACTCGGCCCGTACCGGTTGCTCAGGAAGATCGGCGAAGGTGGTATGGGGGTCGTCCACCTGGGGCTCGACGAAGACGGGCGCGAGGTGGCCGTCAAGGTCCTGCACCCGCACGTGGCCGCCGATCTCAAGGCTCGCGACCGGCTCACCCGCGAGGTGGAGACCATGCGGCGGGTGCGGAGCCCGCATGTCGCGGAGGTGCTCGACGCCGAGCTGACGGCCAAGCAGCCCTACATCGTGACCCGGTTCGCCCCGGGGCGCACGCTGGAGGAGACCGTTCTCGAGGACGGCCCGCTCCCCGCCGACGAGGTCATCCGGCTGGCCGAGGGCATGTGCGCCGCCCTGGTGGCGATCCACGCCGCCGACGTCGTCCACCGTGACTTCAAACCCTCCAACGTGATGATCGTCAACGGTGACCCGCTGGTCATCGACTTCGGCATCGCGCACCTGGTCAACGCCACCCGGCTGACCCAGACCGGCATGTTCGTCGGCACCCCCGGCTACCTCGCCCCGGAGATCATCCGGGATTCCGAGATCACCCAGGCGGCCGACGTGCACGCGCTGGCCTCGACGGTCTTCTTCGGCGCGACGGGCAAGCCGCCGTTCGGCACGGGAAGCTTCGAGGTCGTCTGCTTCAACATCATGGAGGGCCGGGCCAACATCGACCAGGCGCCTGCCTGGCTGCGCCCCTGGCTCCGGCAGGCCCTGGCCGTCGACCCCACCGCCCGGCCGAGCGCGGTGGCGCTGCACCGGATGGCGCGGGCCCTCGACCCCACGGTGACGGCCTTCCACGACACGCCGCCCACCGCCGTTCACGACAGCGGCACGAGGGTCCTCAACACCGACGGCACCGCTGTCCTGGACGGCCAGGCCGCGTCACCCGCCTCCCCGGCCCCGCCTTCGCCCTCGCCGAACGGCACCCGCGCGCTGCCCGCCGACGGGACCTACTCCGACCTGCTTCCGCCGGTGGAGTACGCCAAGCCGGAACGGCGCGAGCGCAGGCCCAGGCCCGAGCCGACCCGTCCCTCCGCTCAGCAGGGCCAGACCGCCGGGCCTCCGTCCTCTCCCGCCCCGGCGACCCAGCCGCCGCCGTACGTCCCGGCTCCGCCCTCGGCGCAGCAGGTGAGGTTCGCGCCGCCACCGCCGCCGTATGCCGACCAGCGGGTCGCCGGATACCCGGCCCCGCCGCCGACCGGCCAGGCCAGGCCGTACGCGCCGCCGCCCCAGTCCCAGCTCCGGCCGCACAATCCGGAGCCCCAGCCCCGCACCCCTCCGGCGGACCGCCCGCCCTACCGCACGGGTCACCCGCTGGCCGCGGCGCTGCTGCTGGTGATCCCCGTCGCCCTGGCCTGCGCGTTCCCGGTCGTGGTGAGCGTGATCGCGCTGGTGGCGGCGCTCTGCCTGCGCGTGGGCGAATACCTCCTCGGTGACCTGGCCCAGCGCCGTTCGGTGCGCGGGAGCAGTGCCACCGACCCCCTGCTCGCGGTGCTCGGCACCCCGTGGGCGTTGATCAAGGCGGTCCTCGCGACGCTGGTCACGGCCCCGCTGGCGGCGATGTTCGGCATGTGCGTGTGGGGCGTGCTGGTCTACGTCGGCGGCATGGGCGTCAACGACGCCGGCAAGGACATGGCCGCCGCCTACGCGGCGGGCGCGTTCGTGGCCGGACTGTTCATCCTGCCCGGCGGGGGCAAGCCGCGCAGGGCGGTGTCCCGCGTGCTGACCGGGGCGATCCGCAGCCCCGGCGCGGCCATGGTGACCACGATCGTCCTGGGCACGCTGGCGTTCCTCGCGGTGATGACCGCGCTGAACGTCGACCAGGCCTCCTTCACACCGTGGCAGCGGCCGACCGATGCGATCAACGATCTGACGGACCGCTGGAAAGAGGCGGCGAACAGGGGCACGATGAGCGCGCTCGACCTCATCGGCGGCCTCGTCGACGACCTGATGAACAGCCTCGGCCTCGGGTTCCTGACCTTCTGGAGGTGAGCGTCGCCCACCGCCTCTCCGGGGGTGGGCGGCGCCTCCCGATTTCCCGGAGGTGAGCGTGGCTTCCTGGTTTTCCGGCGGTGAGTGTCGTCTTCTGGGAGGTGGCGTCTCCCGCCGGCCTCCCGGCGGGCGGGCGTCGCCTCGCAATCCTCCGGAGGTGAGCGTCGGACCGCCGGTTCAAGCCCGATTGCGACGCATGATCGATGGGAAACGTCTAGCTCGCGCCCCGTGTCCGTAGATGGGTGGTCCTCCTCGTCCCCCGTGCACGATCGCCGCCTCTGCGGCACCATGGAGGACACAGGCCGGAAGGAGTCGCATGATCGCGCCGGACGGTGAACGCCTCGGTCCGTACCGCCTCCTGTCGAGACTCGGGGCGGGGGGCTTCGGCGAGGTCCACCTCGCGCTGGATCCCGAGGGGCGCACGGTGGCGGTCAAGATCCTCCATCCGCACGTCGCGGCCGACGCGACCGCCCTCACCCGGCTGGCCCGCGAGGTGGAGACCATGCGGCGTGTCCAGGGTCCGCACATCGCCGAGGTCCTGGACGCCTCGATGGAGGGCGCCCGCCCCTACCTGGTCACCCGCTACGTGCAGGGCCGCCCGCTCAGCGCGGTGGTCTCCGGGGACGGGCCGATCGGAGACGACGATCTCGTACGGCTGGCGTGCGGCCTGGCCGAGGCCCTGACCGCCATGCACGCCATCGGGGTCGTTCATCGCGATCTGAAGCCCGCCAACGTGATCCTGACCGACGGCGAGCCGGTCGTCATCGACTTCGGCATCGCCTGCGCGCTCGACTCCCCATCGGTCACCGCGTCGGGGGCCGTCCTCGGCACGCCGGGCTACCTGGCGCCCGAAGTGCTGGAGGGCGCGGAGGTGGGGGCGGAGGCCGATCTCTTCTCCTTCGGGGCCACGCTGGCCTACGCGGCCACGGGGCGGCATCCGTACGGCACGGGCCCGGCCTCGGCGGTCGGTTATCGCGTCGTCCACCACTCTCCCGACCTGGAGGGCGTGCCCGGCTGGCTGGAGCCGATGCTCCGGGAGTGCCTGCTGCGCGATCCGGCCGCCCGGCCGTCCGCGAGCGTGCTCCTGGCCCGCCTGAACGCCGCCCCGGTCGTCCAGGCGGTGACTCCGCGCGCCCGCCCGGCCTTCTCCGCCGCGGCGTTCCAGGACGCCGCGGGGGTGCCGGACCCACGGGCCGCCGGACGGCGGGACGCCCGGGTCAAGGACGCCCCGATCCGGGGCGTTCACGGCCGGGAGGTCCAGGACCGGGAGGTCCGGGAGGCGCACATCCAGGACGCGGCCCTTCGCGCGGAGGTGGCAGGAACGCGCGGTCTCACCACCCGGGAGTGGCGTCCGGGCCGCCGCCCGCCGCCCGGCAGGCCCTCGGCGGAGGAGGCCCGCGAGCACCGCCGGGCCGTCCTGCACCGCCGCTGGGTCGTCGGCACCGGCCTGCTCGTGTCCTTGGCGGCGGCGGCGGCCGAGAGGCCGCTGCCGGAGGTGTCGCTGCTCCTCCTGACCGGGTACGGCCTGGCGATGCTCGCGGACGGGGGGATCGCCCTGTTCTCCCGCCGGAACCGTTCGCGCATGATCATTGATGTGGCCGGTGCCGCCGGCACCGTCGCGTTGTGGGCCGTCCTCGGAACGTTCTTCAGCACGTTCACCCTGGCGCTGGCCCTGGGGACCGTGGTCTTCGTCCTTGTCGCGATCCTGGTCGCCAGCTGAGCCGCGGGTCCGCGTGGCGTCGATGCCCGTGCGTGGCGCCGATCCCCGCGCGGATTCCGGAATATAGTTCGGTATGGTGGGGAGGATAGCTGACCGGCGGGTCATTCGGATATTCGGCGCAAGCCGTACAACCTGGTGATTTGCGCCTAAGCTACCGATGGGTAACATGGTGTCGGAGGAGCTGAGGCGGGTACGTCCCGACCGGGTCACCCAGTGTCACAGCGCTCTCGGGCACCTGGCAATCTAGGCATCGCGTGCACGTACCCCGCGTGCGCGTACCGCAAATCCGGCGCCTACCGCAGCGACGCGGTGGCGTACGCGTACACGGGAGGTCGGCCACCGGCCATGAACATCGTCGTCTGCGTGAAGCAGGTCCCCGACACGGCGACCGAGCGCAAGCTGAGGTCCGAAGACAATACGCTCGACCGCGATGCCGCCGACGGCGTCATCAACGAGCTGTGTGAATACGCGGTTGAGGAGGCGCTGCGCCTGAAGGAGGCTCACGGCGGTGAGGTGACCGTCCTCACCATGGGCCCCGACAAGGCCGGCGACACCATTCGCAAGGCCCTGGCCATGGGTGCGGACAAGGCCGTTCACCTGGTGGACGACGCGCTGCACGGCTCGGATGTGCTGGGCACCTCCTACGCCCTGGCGCAGACGCTCAAGAAGATCGGCTTTGACCTGGTCGTGCTGGGCTCGGAGTCGACCGACGCCCGCACCGGCGTGCTCGCCGCCATGCTGGCCGAGCGTCTGAGCGTGCCGCAGCTCACCTTCGCCAAAAAGGTGGAGGTCGACGGGAAGTCCATCTCGATCCAGCGCGTCACCGACTACGGCTACGACAGGGTCGAGGCCTCGCTGCCCGCCGTCGTCTCCGTGGTCGAGAAGATCAACGAGCCGCGTTACCCGTCCTTCAAGGGCATCATGGCCGCCAAGAAGAAGCCGGTCGAGAAGCTCGGCGTCGCCGACGCCGAGATCGACACCTCCCAGGTGGGTCTCGCCAGCTCCTGGAGCGAGGTCGTCGACTTCGCCGCCGCCCCGCCTCGCGCGGCCGGCACCGTGGTCAAGGACGAGGGTGACGGCGGCGTGAAGACCGCCGACTTCCTCGCGTCGAAGAAGTTCGTCTGAGAACGGGGGTTAGCTGACATGTCTGAGATTCTCGTTCTGGTCGAACACGTCGAGGGCCAGGTCAAGAAGGTCACGCTGGAGCTGCTGACGCTCGCCCGGAAGCTGGGCACGCCGTCGGCGGTCTGGACGGGAGAGGGCTACTCTCCCGACGCCAAGGCCAAGCTGGCCGAATACGGCGCGGAGAAGATCTACGTGGCCGACGCCGCCGAGATCGGCGACTACGTCGTCGCTCCCAAGGCGGAACTGCTGGCCCAGCTCGTCTCCGAGAAGTCCCCGGCCGCGGTGTTCGTCGCCGCGACGGCCGAGGCGAAGGAGATCGCCGGTCGCCTGGCCATCAAGATCGACTCCGGTGTGCTCACCGACGTCGTGGGCATGGAGGACGGCCTGCTCGCCGACCAGTCCATCTTCGGCGGCGGGGTCAACGTCCACTCGCGAGTGACCAAGGGAACCCCGATCGTCGCGATCCGCCCCAACTCGACTCCGGTCGAGGCGGCCGCGGGCGCGGGCGCCGAGGAGCAGGTCACCGTCGACGTCTCCGCCGCCGCCAAGGGCGCCAGGGTCGTGGAGCGGATCAAGGAAGAGAAGGGCGCCCGACCGGAGCTCACCGAGGCCGCGATCGTGGTCTCCGGTGGCCGTGGAGTGGGGTCGGCCGAGAACTTCTCGGTCATCGAGGCCCTGGCCGACTCGCTCGGCGCGGCCGTCGGCGCCTCCCGCGCCGTCACCGACGCCGGCTGGTACCCGCACCAGTTCCAGGTCGGCCAGACCGGCAAGACCGTGTCGCCGCAGCTCTACATCGCGGCGGGCATCTCCGGCGCCATCCAGCACCGGGCCGGCATGCAGACCGCCAAGACGATCATCGCGATCAACAAGGACGCCGAGGCGCCGATCTTCGAGCTCGCCGACTTCGGCGTCGTGGGCGACCTGCACCAGGTTGTCCCGCAGCTCACCGAAGAGATCGCCAAGCGCAAGTAGCCGCGAACGCGAGACGGCGCCGCACAGGTCGTGCGGCGCCGTCTCGCGTTTCCGAAGGCTGTGGTTCGTCAGGCTGTGGTCCGTCGTGGCCCGCCATGGCTCAGGCCGCCATGGAGAGCTCGGGCAGAGGGGCCTCGGCCGGGGCGGAGGCCGTACCGGGGCGGGGCAGGAACCGGGCGGTCAGCGCGATCAGGACGCCGAGCACGATGGCGAGGCCGAGCCCGACCCTGAGCGTGGCCAGATCGGACAGCAGGCCGATGATCACCGGGCCCAGCAGCAGTCCCGCGTAGCCCATCGCGCCGGTCTGGGCGATGGCCGGGCCGGGGTTGGCGACCGCGCCGCCTGCCAGGGACATCGCCATCGGAGAGACCGTCGCCACCGCGACGCCCACGAAGAACATGGCCGAAAGGGCGATCAGGGCCGTCGGGGCGGCGAGGACCACGGCGAAGGTGGCGGCGGAGGCGAGACCGGAGGAGATGATCATGCCGCGGGCGCCGAAGCGGGACTGGACACGGTCGCCGGTGAGGCGGCCGAGCAGCATGCCCGCCTCGAAGATCGGGTAGCCGAGGGCGGCGGCGGCCTCGGGGGCGCCAAGGACGTCACGCAGGTAGAGGCCGTTCCAGTCGGCGATCGTCCCCTCGACCATGAACGCGCAGAACGCGATCACGCCGAGCAGGTAGACCACCGGCGGCATCCGGCGGCGGGTCGTGGTCCGGGTGTTCACGACGACGGAGTCCGGCAGGTAGGTGCGGCTGACGAAGATCATCAGGGGGAACGTGAGCAGGGCGATCAGGGTCAGATGGACCGTGAGCGAGAGTCCTGCCGCGATCGCCGCGGTGCCGAGCAGGCCGGAGGCGATCGCGCCCACGCACCAGCCCGCGTGCATGCCGTTCATCAGCGGGCGGCCGTAGGCGCGCTCGACCGTCGAGCCCTGCGCGTTCATCGCGACGTCCACCGCGCCGAACGCCATGCCGAAGAGCCCGGTGGCGACCAGCAGCAGCGGGAACGTCGGCGCCAGCGCCAGCAGGGCCAGGGAGATCGCGCTGAGGGGGGCGCCGATCCGCAGGATGCTCCGGCTGCCGAAGCGCGCCATCACCTTGCGCATCGACTGCATGGTGATCAGCGCTCCCAGGCCCCAGACGAGCAGGGTGATGCCGATCGAGGACTCGGAGAGGTCGAGTTTGTCGGAAAGCGCGGGGATGCGCACGGTCATGGATCCGCACAGAAGTCCGGCGAGCATGAAAGTGACAACCGCGCCGGCGCGGGCCGTCCTCAGGACGCGGGTCATGATTCGATCCCTTCGATGGATGTCGATAGACGTTTCGAACACCGCCGGTCTGGGCACACCAAAGACGGTCGCTTTCGCGCGTGCGGAAGCGACCACCAATTTTGTGCGGTGAAAGGCCCCAGAGTGGGCGGTAAATCCAGGAATGATCCTGGTCAGGCGGGCAGCAGGCCCAGTAAACGCTGTTTCAGTTCGGCGTAGTGATCGTCGTCGTAGAGGTCGGGATCATGGCTGGCCACGTCCCACAACCCCTCGCAGGCAAGGCGCACGATCTGTGCCGCCGCCGGGTCGGGCTCGCTGTCGAGCCCCTCACGATGCCACCGGGCCATCGCCGTGCGCAGCGGTGTGAGCAGGTAGAGGTTGCCGGAGGCTCCGGTGACCACCGCCCAGCGGCGAAGCCTGCCCCCCTGCACGGCTGCGAACGTGGCCGCCAGGTAGTTTTTTGTATAGGTGTCCTGGCCCTGGGCGGCGACGAGGTCGTCGAACTCCTCGATCAGCCGCTCGACCATGCCCTTGATCAGGGCTTCCTTGGTGCTGAAGTGGTAGAGCAGCCCACCCTTGCTGCATCCGGCGCGCTCGGCGACGGCTGCCAGAGTGAGCGACTGGGAGCCCTGGTCGCAGAGCAGATCCTCTGCCGCGTCCAACAGCTCTTCCCGTCTCATGCCGTTTACTGTACCGTCTGGACGGTTCAGTGGTCAACTCGGGTGTAAGGCTCCGCGCGAGCGCGGATACGCTTGTACGGCTGAGAACAACCGGAGGGGAGTGCGGTCGTGATGTCCGCCTATCTAGATCACGCGGCGACCACGCCGATGCTTCCCGAGGCGATTGAGGCGATGACGGCCCAACTCGGCCAGGTCGGCAACGCGTCGTCCCTGCATGCCACGGGTCGTCGCGTCCGGCAGGTCGTGGAGGAGTCGCGGGAGACCATCGCGGCCGCGCTCGGAGCCCGGCCCAGCGAGGTCGTTTTCACCGCGGGCGGCACCGAGGCCGACAACCTGGCCGTCAAGGGCCTCTACTGGGCCCGCCGCGCCCGGGGCGCGAGCCGGATCCTGATCAGCTCGATCGAGCACCACGCGATGCTGGATCCCGCCCACTGGCTGAGTGACCGCCAGGGCGCGACCGTCGAACTGCTCGACGTCGACGAGTTCGGCCGGGTGCACCCGCAGACCCTCCGCGACGCCATCGAGCGCGACCCGGACGGCGTCGCCCTCGTGAGCGTCATGTGGGCCAACAACGAGGTCGGCACCATCCAGCCGATCCGGGTGCTCGCCGCGATCGCCCGTGACCACGGCATCCCGTTCCACACCGACGCGGTTCAGGCCGTCGGCCAGATCCCGGTGGTGTTCTCCGACTCCGGAGTCGACGCGCTGACGCTCTCCGGCCACAAGGTCGGCGGCCCGATGGGCGTCGGCGCACTGCTGCTCGCCCGGGGCGTGGATCCGGTGCCGGTGCTGCACGGAGGCGGCCAGGAGCGCGACGTGCGCTCGGGCACGCTCGACGCGCCCGCCGTCGCCGGTCTCGCCATGGCCGTGCAGACCGCGGTGGCCCGCCGGATCGAGACCTCGGCCCGGATGATCGAGCTCCGCGACGACCTGATCCGCAGGGTCCGCCAGGCGGTGCCCGACGTGATCCTCAACGGCGATCCGGTGAACCGTCTCCCCGGCAACGCGCACTTCTCCTTCCCCGGCTGCGAGGGCGACGCCCTGCTCATGCTCCTGGACGCCAAGGGCGTGGAGTGCTCCACGGGCTCGGCCTGCTCCGCCGGGGTGGCCCAGCCGTCCCACGTGCTGCTCGCCATGGGCGCTGACGCGGTCCGTGCGCGCGGCTCCCTGCGCTTCTCCCTCGGGCACACCTCCACGATGGCCGACGTGGACCGGCTGGCCGAGGTCATCGGCCAGGTCGTCGAGCGTGCCCGCCGCGCGGGCCTCAGCTGATCGCTCCCGGCCGGGGCGAGTGACGCCACGGCCGGCCGTCGACGGCCTCCAGGCGATCCGAGGAAAACGGCCTAGCTCAGGAAGGGCGAGATCACGATCCAGCCGGGGTCGGTGGCCACGTCCACTCTGGGGTGGCCGTCCTTCCAGCTCGTGATCAGCTTCTTGAGGGGGACGGCCGCGTCGCTCGCCGGATCCGCGTAGACGTGGAACACCCGCTGACCTTCGGCGCTCATGTGCGCGGCGAGGACGGCGCCGCCGGTCAGCCTGCCGATCTGCCCGGCAAGGCGCTTCTCGAAGTCGTTCAGCGCCTCCAGGGAGGGACCGATGGGCAGGCCGTCGGCGTCGCGGTGGGTGTAGGGCAGCGTGAGGGTGATGTGCTGGTCGAACAGCGGGTAGTCGACCGGGCGCAGCGGATGGCGGGCGGTCGCCGACAACCGGGCCCCGGTGGCGGTCTCGCCCTCCAGGAGCGCCCACTGCTCGTCCCGGTAGCCGGAGGCGAGGTCGGCGACCACACCGGGCAGGTGCACGGCGGACACCGCGTCGATCGGCTCGAACGCCGAGACGGAGATGTCGCCCACCCAGCGGGCCACGTCGTCCTCCCCGAGGATCCAGTCGAGGGCGAGCAGCGCCGCATCGGTCCTGGTGTCGTCGTCCATGATGGTGAAGCTCGGGTGGTAGGCGATCACGTCGACGCGCAGGCTGCCGTGCGGCGCGCGCAGCCCCAGCGTGAGCTCCTTCAGCGTGAGCTCGTAGCCGTCCACGTCGAGGGTGAGGTCCGTGGCGTTCGGGCTGGCCCACCTGGACGGGTGGAACTCCCACAGGGCGTCGGCGGCCGGAGCGGCGGCGGCCCAGCGGTGCGCGACGGCGCGCAACTCGGGATCACCCGCGGCGGTAACCACGAGGGCGCGGACGGCGTTCAGCCCCGCGGCGATCTCCCACACCAGTGAGGGATGGACGGCCCGCACGGCGGGTCCGATCGACTCGGCCAGCCGGTCGGTCTCACCGGCGGCGGCCATGGCGTCCAGCTCTGGCCTCGCCTCCGTCCACCAGGCCCAGAACTCGCCGATACCCTCGGCCGGACCGGCGTCGGATTCGCTCTTACGTCCGAACAGTCGCATGACCCCGGATTCTTCCAGTCTGAAGGGGTGCGCGCCAACGTGGGCGCACTCCCGGTTTCCTCCGGGGCCAGAAGGTGCACGCCGGCGCGGGTGTGTTCCTGATTTCTTCCGGTCGGGGGTGCCGACCGAGGTGGGTGTGTTCCTGATTTCTTCCGGTCGGGGGTGCCGACCGAGGTGGGTGTGTTCCTGATTTCTTCCCGGTCCGGGGGCGCGGGCCGAGGCGGGTGCGTTCCCGGGGCTCCTCCGGCCTGACGGGGTGCGCGCCAACGCGGGTACCCTCAAGGGGTTATGACTCTTCGTGTGCTTGCCGCCATGTCCGGCGGCGTCGACTCCGCCGTGGCGGCCGCCCGCATCGCCGAGGCGGGGCATGACGTCACCGGGGTCCATCTGGCCCTCTCCTCCAACCCGCAGTCCTATCGGACCGGCGCCCGCGGGTGCTGCACGATCGAGGACTCACGTGACGCCCGCAGGGCCGCCGACGTGATCGGCATCCCCTTCTACATCTGGGACATGGCCGAACGGTTCCACCGCGACGTGGTCGAGGACTTCGTCAGCGAGTACGCCGCCGGCCGCACGCCCAACCCCTGCCTGCGCTGCAACGAGAAGATCAAGTTCGAGGCGGTGCTCGACCGCGCCCTCGCGCTGGGCTTCGACGCGGTGGCCACCGGGCACCACGCGCGGATCGTCGACGGCGTGCTGAGCCGCAGCCCCGACCAGGGCAAGGACCAGTCCTACGTCCTGGGCGTGCTCACCAAGAACCAGCTCAAGCACGCGATCTTCCCGCTGGGCGACTCCACCAAGGCCCAGGTTCGGGAGGAGGCCGCGCGGCGCGGGCTCATGGTGGCCGACAAACCCGACAGCCACGACATCTGCTTCATCGCCGACGGCGACACCCGCGGCTTCCTTGAGAAGCGCCTCGGCGCGGCGCAGGGCCCGATCGTCGACGAGTCCGGAGAGGTCGTCGGCAAGCACGAGGGCTCCTACGGCTTCACCGTCGGCCAGCGCAAGGGTCTGCACATCGACCGCCCGACGGCGGACGGCCGCCCGCGCTACGTGCTGTCCATCGAGCCGGTCTCCAACACGGTCACGGTCGGTCCGCGCTCGGCCCTGGAGGTCACGACGATCGTGGCCACCCGGCCGGTCTGGAACGGGCCGGTGGCCGAGCCGCGCGAGCCGCTGGCCTGCACGGTCCAGCTCCGCGCCCACGGCGAGGTGTACGGCTGCCGTGCCCAGCTCTCCGGAGACGAGGTCCACATCACGCTGGACGCGCCCGCCACCGGGGTCGCGGCCGGTCAGGCCGCCGTGCTCTACCTGGGTGACACCGTGGTCGGGTCGGCCACGATCGCCGGCGCGGCCTGACCGCTCCACGGCGGTCACCCGCGTCAGCCCGTCCGCCCGCGTGGGCATCGGGCCGGAACCTCTCGCGCCCGAGGGGCCTTACGTGAAACGCCGGTAGGTGATGGGCTGCTGTCCCCCGGCGATCTCGTCGAACCTGACCACCGCTCCCGTGTGGGGCGCATTGATCATCTTGCCCTCGCCGACGTAGATCCCGCAGTGAACCGGGGGATTTCCGAAGAACACGATGTCCCCCACCTGCGGCGGGAGCGTGATCGGCTGCCCGCTCGCCTGGTATCCGGCGGCGGTGGTGTCGCCGATCTCGATTCCGGCCTTGTTGAGGGCGTCGAAAACGAGCCCGCTGCAGTCGAAGGCCGACGGCCCGTTGGCACCCCAGACATAGGGCTTCCCGAGGTTCGCCTGGGCGGCGGCCACGATGTCGGCTCCGGTCCCGGACCCCGCGTACGGCAGCGCGGACGGAGGGGTGCCCGTTGACGTGTCGCTTATCGGTGCGCCGCCGTTTCCGCCGCCGCCACTTCCGCCGGGGGTGTGTCCTTCGCCGTTCACTCCGGCGAGCTGTGTTCGCGCTGACTCGGGCAGGGGGGTTTTCTGCCAGTCGAGGGGGTGTTGCTTGGTGGGGGAGGTGAAGGGGTCTTTGTGGGGTGGGTTGATGTCGGCGAAGAGGATCGCTCTGTCGTTGAGGTGTCTGCGGAGGGTGCTTGCGGTGGTGTCCATCGCGGTGGCGGCGGCGGTGAGGTGGTCTTGGGCGTTGGTGCGGGCGGTGCTGACCGCTGTTTCGATGTTGGCGGTGGTGGCTTTGGGGTTTTTCTTGAGGTAGGTGGTTACTTGGGTGACGAGGGTGTCGTAGATGGTGGTGATCGAGGTTTTTGTTTCCTGGAGGGTGGTGGCCAGGGTGTCGAGGGTGGTGGCGCAGTTGGTGAGCGCGTCGTGGAGTTCTTGGCCGGCCCAGTTGTATTTCTGCATGTATTTGACGAAGTCGTTGGCGGAGGCGCCTTCCCAGACGTCGTCGACGTTTTTGACGGCGCCGTTGAGGGTGCCGGTGTCGGTGCCGATCTTGTTTGCGGTGTTTCGCCAGCGGGTGGCGATGGCGCGGATCTCCGCTGGGTCGCACGCGGCCTGGTCGCGGATCGCCAGGAGCGCGGGCCCGGCGGGGGTCTGAGCGATGAGGCCCTCAGCGGTCATACTTCGCCGGCCGTGACGGGGTACGGATCATCGTGCTCTTCGAACCGTGCGGCCGGTCTTTTCACGGCACTACGGCATTCGTCGAGCGTTGGGAAATGAAGATCATCATTCGCCACCCGGCCGATCCCTTCCGGCGCTGGTACAGAGCGGACGAACAGTGATCATAGTAGACACAGATCCACCACGGGTGGCTGCGACTAGTAGGGCTTGGTTAGGTGGGGACGGGCTGGGCGTGTCTGGGTAACGCTCGGCGGCAGGTGGGGCAGATTCCGGCCCAGCACGCCAGGAGTAGTTGCAACTCGGCGATGATCCGGTAGGTGCTCAAACCGCAGCCGGCACTTTTGGGTCGAGCCGCTCCAGGGTGCAGAAGGCGTGTGCGACCGAGGCCAGGGTCACGTGATGGTGCCAGCCACTCCAGGTGCGGCCCTCGAAGTGGTCCAGACCCAGGCCGGTCTTCAACTCCCGGTAGTCGTGTTCGATGCGCCAGCGGATTTTGGCCAGGCGCACCAGGCGCCGTAGCGGGATGTCTGCCGGGAGGGTGGACAGCCAGTATTTGGTCGGCTCGCTCTCACCAGGTGGCCATTCGGCCAGCAGCCAGCACACCGGCAGATCCTCGCCCATGTGCGCGCGGCGGATCCGTAGCCCCGCCGGCCGTACCCGCAGCGCGACAAACCGTGAGCGCAACGGCCCCTTGGACCCGGCCCGCCAGGTCACCGCGTGCAGCGCGCGCCGTCCGGCGGCGGTCACGATCTGCTGGGCTGAGCGCGGCTTGTCTCGATAACGCGGCACCGGCCGCCGCCCAGTCCCCGCATACGGCGCGACCGTCCGGCCGGCATCGATGCCCAGCAGCGCGGTATCGGAGCGCACCCCCACCACGTAGCCGATGCCACGCTCGGTCAAGCCCAGACGAAAGGCCCCGTCTTGGCCATAGCCCTCATCGGCGACCACCAGCGGCGCCTCCAGCCCCCAGCAATGTCCAAAGCCAGCTGCCACTTGGGCACATGAGTGATGTCCGCGGGGATCCGGGCCCGTTGCCTGCGCGCCGCCACCGCGGCCGAATCCTCCGTGCGCGGTGAGGCCGCATCCCACCCCTCGGGCACGAACAGCCGCCAGTTCACCGGACAGGACGCGACGTCGGTGACCAGGTGCACACTCGGGGCGACCTGGCAGTTAGCGGTCTTGCCCAGCGCCCCGCAGTACTGCGGGGCCACTCCCGGCGACTCCTCACCATCCTTGACAAAGGACACATCATCGACCACCCAGGCGGCCGGGTTGATCGCCGTGTCCATCCGCCAGGCCAGCTCGGCCAGCACCAGTTGATGTGACCAGGGGGCGTCGGTGAGAAACTGCTGCAGCCCCTGGCGGTCCACGCCCAGCCGGGCCGCCATCGGCTCCATCGATTTACGGGCCCCGTCGGTCAGCAGGCCGCGCACATATCGTTCGCCCCATCGCCGCTGATCAGCACGGGCGAAACAGGAGAACACCTCGGCGGCGAACGTCTCCAGTCGCGCCCGCACGGCCTCGAGTTCTTGAGGGGTCATCTTCCCTCACCCCCAACGCAGGTGACATACCGTCTCCTACCCGAGGTAACCAAGTCCTACTAGGGCAGCGTGACCGACTCGCCCGGCTTGAGGCGGCGCATGTCGGCCTTCTGCTTGTCCGACTCGAGCTTCAGCCACTGGTCGATGATTCCGAGGCCGATGTCGTTGAGCAGTCCGTCATGTGTGGAGAAAGCCCGTGCGGGCCGGACCTCGCGCAGATAGGCGATCATCTCCAGGCCCTTCATCCACGGCGCGTTGGTCGGCACCAGCAGCGTGGGCACCTCCACACCGGGAGGAGTGAACGCGTCACCCGGATAGAAGACCTCCTCGTCCACCAGGAAGCCGGTGTTGCGGATGATCGGGATATCCGGATGGACGGGGGCGTGCCGCTCGCCGATGACCTTCACCCCGAAGCCCGCCGTGTCGAAGGCGTCGCCGTGCCGTACGACCTGGATCTTCGCCGGGACGTCGGTCAGCAGGGCGGCCACGCTCTCGTTGGTCCAGATCTCCAGCGACGGGTTGGCCGCGGCCGCCGTGCGCAGCCGGTCGGAATCCACGTGGTCGAAGTGCTCGTGGGTGATGAGAACGACATCGGCGCCGTCCAGCGCGGCTTCCTCGCTGAAGGATCCCGGATCGATGACGAGGGTCGATTCGCCTTTCTCCAGGCGAACACACGCGTGTCTTAATTTCGTGAGCTTCATCACTACAGATTAATCGTGGGGCCGCGGGTCACGACGGTCGGCCCGGTCGCCGCCGCCGATCGATCTTCGTACCGGCCGGGGTGAGCCGTACGCGCCGGACCTGCGGGAACGGGGGAACGTACGCGCCGGATCGGGGAGGGGGTGAGCCGGCCGGTGGTGATCCTCATCCGGCGGGCTCCGCGCGGAGGGTGGCGCGTGTCAGTACGGTCTGTATCCGCCCCCGTTGTTGATGGACGCGATGCCGGGGTGGCCGTCCAGGGAGCCGTAACGACTGAGGGTGTAGCGGACGCCGGCCATGATGTTGTGCACGGGGTTCCAGATGTCGCCGTAGCCCGGCTGCTTGTGCGCCTGGAACGTGGGGTCGATCGTCTGCATGAGTCCCTTGGACGGGATGCCGGCGGCGGCGTTGGAGTCCCAGTTGTTGATCGCCTCCGGGTTGCCGCCCGACTCGTGGAAGATGATCGTCCAGATCTTGTCGATGGTCGCCGGGTCGTCAGGATTCACGGCCACGCCGTTCTTCCGCAGGATCGTGAGCGCTTCCTTGATCCACGCCACGACCTCGGGTTTGGCGGCGGGGGGAGTCAGACCGGGAGGAGCGCCGCTGGGCCCGTATCCACCTGAGCCCGCGCCTCCACCGTTCAGGACGGGGTCGTCGCCTCCGTTCTGAACGCCGGCGAGCTGTGTTTGCACCGACTCGGGCAGGGGGGTTTTCTGCCAGTCGAGGGGGTGTTGCTTGGTGGGGGAGGTGAAGGGGTCTTTGTGGGGTGGGTTGATGTCGGCGAAGAGGATCGCTCTGTCGTTGAGGTGTCTGCGGAGGGTGCTTGCGGTGGTGTCCATCGCGGTGGCGGCGGCGGTGAGGTGGTCTTGGGCGTTGGTGCGGGCGGTGTTGACCGCTGTTTCGATGTTGGCGGTGGTGGCTTTGGGGTTTTTCTTGAGGTAGGTGGTTACTTGGGTGACGAGGGTGTCGTAGATGGTGGTGATCGAGGTTTTTGTTTCCTGGAGGGTGGTGGCCAGGGTGTCGAGGGTGGTGGCGCAGTTGGTGAGCGCGTCGTGGAGTTCTTGGCCGGCCCAGTTGTATTTCTGCATGTATTTGACGAAGTCGTTGGCGGAGGCGCCTTCCCAGACGTCGTCGACGTTTTTGACGGCGCCGTTGAGGGTGCCGGTGTCGGTGCCGATCTTGTTTGCGGTGTTTCGCCAGCGGGTGGCGATGGCGCGGATCTCCGCTGGGTCGCACGCGGCCTGGTCGCGGATCGCCAGGAGCGCGGGCCCGGCGGGGGTCTGAGCGATGAGGCCCTCAGCGGTCATACTTCGCCGGCCTTGTCCGCCTTGCGAATGTTGGTCTCCACTTCGTCCAGGGCACGCTCGGTCTCAAGGAGTTTTTTCGCGGCTTTGTCGCCCTCGTCGGCGATGGAATTTTCGACGCTGTCGATGACTTTCGCCAGGGCGATGGAGGCTGCTGTCATGGCGGAGGGGCCGGCGGCCGCCCCGGAGCCGGTCGGCCCGGAGAGGATGAGAGAGTCGGTCGCTTTGGCGGGGTAGCGACCTTCCCCGCCGATGAGGGCTTCGAAGTCTTTGGCTCCGTCCCCTACGGCCGTACGGCACCGATCGAGTGTCGTGAAGTAAATATCAGCGTCCGGCATACCGCTCTACACCTCTTCTGACGTTGCCACAAAACCGACAAATTGAGCATAGTGGATGAAGATCTTCGGGGAGAGGGTGTCTCCAACGCCGGCGATTCTTGGTGAGACCTTCCCGTGGATTCCACCGTCGGTTCTTTCGCGGGCCGAAATCCCGCCGGTGCCGTCCGCCTGGACGTACGGTCTTCGCCCCGATGACGGCATCTGTCTCCACATCGCCGCCGGCGACCACCGCTGCCCGGAGGTGGGCGAGGCCGCCGCGGACCGGGCGCCGCGCGGGCTGGGACCCGCGACGACCGTGAAGGCGGGCACGTTTCCCCTACGGCCCGACCTGTGATTCTTCGTGAGGTTCGACGGTTTTCTCTTTTCGGCGGGCCAAGCCGTCGGTGGGCTGGACGGTTGGGATGGACGGGCCGGTCAGCCGGTCTCCGGGGGCGGGAGGAAGGCGGTCTGGCCGAGGCGGACGCCGGACTTCCTGTCGACGAAGTAGCCGCGGCCGGCGGGGAGCGGGTGAGGGCGTACGTTGCCGAACACGAAGCCCTCGTCCTTGTTGCCGGACAGGACGACGGCGGGGCTGGCCATTTCCTTGATCCGCTGGATGACCGGGTCGAACATCGCCCGGCCGATGCCGCCCATCGCGCGTGACAGGATCAGGTGCAGCCCGATGTCACGGGCCTGGGGCAGCAACTCGGCCAGTGGCAGCAGGGGGTTCGACGAGGTCGCCACGAGGTCGTAGTCGTCCACGACGATGTAGAGGTCCGAACCCTGCCACCAGTTCCTGGCGCGTAGCTGGTCGGGCGTGAGATCAGCCGGGGGCAGTCGCTTGAGCAGCGCGGCGCGCGCATCGTTGATCAGGCCGGCCGCCGCGGTGCCGGAGGCGGCGTAGCCGATGCGGTGCTCGGTGGCGGCGGAGTCCAGCAACGACCGCCGGTAGTCGACCACGATCATCATGGCCTCCTGCGGCGTGCGCCGGGCGACCAGCCCCTCGGTGATGAGCCGCAGCAGGTTGGACTTCCCGCTCTCGGTGTCGCCCACCACGACGAAGTGCGGGTCGATGTCGAAGTCGAGCATGATGGGCGAGAGGGTGGCCTCGTCGATGCCGATGGGAATCCGGCTCGGTCCGGTCTGCGCGACGTCGGGAAGGGTCTCGGCGGCCAGGACCGCCGGCAGCAGCCGTACGGCGGGGGCGGAGGGTCCGGTCCAGGCCTCCCTGACGGCCTGGACGAGCGCGCGCACGCCGACCTGGAGGTCCTCGGCGTCCCTGACCCCGTCGATCCGGGGGAGCGCGGACAGGAAGTGCAGGCCCTCCTTGGTGAGCCCTCGTCCGGGCGTCCCCTCGGGCACGGCCAGAGATGCCTTGCGGTTGATGTCGGACTCGTAGGCGTCACCGAGCTTGAGCTCCACCCGGGTGCCGAACAGATCACGGATGCCCGGACGGAACTCCGACCACTTGTTGGTGGCGGCCACGACGTGGATGCCGTATCCGAGGCCACGCGCGGCCAGGTCGGTGATCACGGGTTCGAGCGTCTCGAACTCCTGCCGGACGGTCAGCCAGCCGTCGACCACGAGGAAGACATCGCCCCAGCCGTCGCCCTCGATCGTCCCGTCGGCGAGCTGCCGCCGGTAGGTGGTGATCGAGTCGATGCCCTGCTCGGCGAAGAATCGTTCCCGCTGCTGGAGGAGGGTGGCGATCTCGGCGACCGTACGGCGGGCACGGTCACCGTCGAGGCGGCTGGCGACCCCGCCCACGTGGGGCAGGCCCTCCAGTGAGGCGAGCGCGCCGCCGCCGAAGTCCAGGCAGTAGAACTGCACCTCGCGAGGGGTGTGCATGAGCGCCATGCTGGTGATCAGCGTGCGCAGCACCGTGCTCTTGCCGCTCTGCGTTCCACCGGCGACGCCGACATGGCCGGCCGCGCCCGACACGTCCAGCCAGAACGGGTCACTGCGCTGCTCGAACGGCTTGTCGACGATTCCCACGATGGCGTGCAGCCGGCCCCTGCCCGCCCAGCCGGTCGTGGTGAGGCCGAGTTCCGGTGTCACCGACAGCGGCGGAAGGAGCTGGGAGAGAGCCGGGGACTTGCCGAGCGGGGGCAGCCAGATCCGGTGGGCGGGCGGCCCCTGCTCGTTCAGCCGTCCGACCACGACGTCCAGCAGGCTGGCCGAGTTCCGGTCCGCCGGGCCGCTCTCCGACGAGGCCAGCTCCTTCGAGGGTGTCTCGGCGACGGGTACGGGGACGAACGCCGGGCCGTACTCCATGACCTGCGGGGAAGCGCCCTCCCCGGTCGACGCGGTCGCGTGGCGCGGGTCCGCCTGGTAGGCCCCGGAGACGTAGGCGGCCTTGAACCGGGTCATTCCCGTGGTGTCGAACTTGAGGTAGCCGTTTCCCGGGGCGGACGGCAGCTCGTAGGCGTCGGCGACACCGAGCACGACCCGGCTCTCCATCGCGGAGAACGTGCGCAGGCCGACCCGATAGGACAGGTGGGTGTCCAGGCCGCGCAACCGTCCCTCCTCCAGGCGCTGGGAGGCCAGGAGCAGGTGAACGCCGAGGGAGCGGCCGAGTCGTCCGATCATCACGAACAACTCGATGAACTCCGGCTTGGCCGAGAGCAGCTCGCTGAACTCGTCGATGACGACGAACAGCGTGGGCATCGGCCGCAGGTCGGCACCCTGCTCGCGGGCGCGCTCGTAGTCGCGCAGGGAGGCGTAGTTGCCGGCGGCGCGCAGCAGCTCCTGGCGGCGGACCATCTCACCGTGCAGGGCGTCGTACATGCGGTCGACGAGAGGAAGCTCGTCCTCCAGGTTGGTGATGACCGCCGAGACGTGGGACAGGGTGTCGAGGCCGAGGAAGGTGGCGCCACCCTTGAAGTCGACCAGGACGAAGTTCAGGATCTCCGACGAGTGGGTGATCGCCAGGCCGAGCACCAGGGTCCGCAGCAGCTCGCTCTTGCCCGAGCCGGTGGCACCGATGACCAGGCCGTGCGGTCCCATCCCACCTTGCGCGGACTCCTTGATGTCGAGTTCGACCATGCGGCCGTCGGAGCCGAGCCCGATGGGCACCCGCAGCCGGTTGCGACCGGCCCTCGGTCGCCACGTCACCGCCGGGTCGAGCCGGGCGGGGTCGCCGACCCCGAGCAGGTCGGTCAGCGAGGTGTTCGCCGCGAGCGCGTCCTGCGCCTCCCCGCCGCCCCTGCCGGTGGAGGCACGCAGGGGAGCAAGCTGCCGGGCCAGGCCCTCGGCGCGGAGGAAGTCCAGCCGGTCGGGATCGCCGAGGCGGGTCGAGCTCTCCTTGCCCGTGTGGTCGATTTTGACCATGAAGAAGCCCTCCGGCCGGATGTCCAGCCGCAGGGTGTTCTTCTCCTCGACCCGTCCTGCCGATCCGGACAGGTCGATCACGGTCACGCCCGCGATGGCGTCGGCGCCGAGCTGGGAGTCGTGCGGCACGTGCCCGCGGTCGAGAATCAGCACGTAGTACGGCAGGGCGTCGGAGGAACCCGGCTTGAAACGCGCGCGTTCCTTCAGTTCCGGGCCGAGTAGCTGGTCGAGCTGGGCGAGGTTGTCGGTCATGAGCCGAACCTGGCCGGCGGCGTCGGTCTCCTCGGGATGCAGCGCGTGAGGCAGCCACTTGACCCAGTCCCACTGGGCCATCCACTCCTCGCCCGCGCACACCATGACCCGCATGTCGTCCGGGGAGTGGAACACCGCCATCTGGGCGACCATCGCCCGCACGAGGTCGCGTACGGCCATCGGATCGCCGGTCAGCTGGATCCGTGCGAAGGACTGCAGGGCCACGGCGACCGGCAGTTTGGAGACGGTCGAGTGCGCCCGGACGAACCTGCGCAGCGCGCCGGACGACAGGGCGTCGAGATCCTCGACCGGCTTGGAGTCGGGCGGGATCAGCTGGATGGCGAGTTTCTGCACACCGGTGCCGAGCCGTACGGTGCCGAAGTCGTCGTCGCGGCTCCGCCGCTCCCACAGGCGCTGGCTCATGGCGACCCACCACAGGGTGTCCGGGGCCGGAGCGCCCCATTCGAGGGCCGTCCGCTGCTGCACGGCCGCTCTCCGCACCCTTTTGCGGATCTGCGAGAGATAGCGGAAGTAGTCGCGGCGCAGGCTGTTGAGCTGGTTCCTGCGCTCTCCGGACTGGCGGCCCAGCTGGCCCAGGCTCATCCCCAGCATGGACAGGGCGAACATGCCGCTCGCCACGTACATGATCGGGTTGCTGTTGCCGCCGGCGGTGAACATCAGGCCCATCGAGGCGCCGCCCGCCAGCATCGGCAGGTAGGTGAGCACCGCGGTGAAGCCCTGAGGCTGGACCTCCGGAACCTCAGGGGGAGACTCGAGCAGGATCTCGCCGCGCGGGGGCTTGGGCGGGGGACGGCGTTCGGGGCGCCGTACGACGACGATGCTCACCCTGGAGCGTCCTCCTGATCGGTTGCGCGAACTCTTGCCGCAAACGTTTACCACGGCTCTCGCACGTGATCTGTACTGACCCCGATACCGTATCCGGCGTATCCGTAATATCTGCGGTGTTCCTGACGTTTTGTGATGAGAAAGGGGACGATGGTGAGGTCGCTGGCTCAGCCGCCCTCTCAGGGGCCGGGACCGCAGGGCGCGCTGGCCCAGGTCGCGTTGCCGCTGTCCCCGCTGTGTCACGTCACGATCGTGGGGCCTCGGAGGAAAGCCGACCTGACGGTGCCCGCGGACATCCCGCTGCCTCACGTGATGCCGAGCCTGTTGCGCGCGATGGGCGAGGTCGGAGGCGACTTCGCGTCGGGCCCCGGATGGGTGCTCCAGCGGATCGGTGGTCCTCCGCTCGATCTCGGCCAGAGCCTGGGATCGCTGGGCGTGCTCGACGGCGAGGTGCTCCACCTGCGGCCGAGCGAGGTCATGCTGCCCCCGGTCCTGTTCGACGACGTGGCCGACGTGGTCGCGACGGAGGTGGAGGAGGGCTCCAGCAAATGGACCCCGAAACACACCCGCCTGCTGGGGATGAACGCCGCGGTCATGCTGCTCGTCACCGGGGTGGTGATCCTGGCGACGGTGGGTCCGCCGTGGACGGTTCCCGCCGTGCTCTCGGGGGTGCTCGCCGTGCTGCTGCTCGTCGCGGGTGCCGCGCTGTCCCGGGCCGTGGGTGACTCCGGCGCGGGCACTCTGATCGGTTATGTGGCGCTGCCGTACGGCTTCCTCGCCGGGCTTCTCATCCCGGCGAGCGACGAGAGCGTGTTCGGGCTCGGCGCGCCGCACCTGCTCTCCGGGTTCGCCTTCACGGCCTTCGTGGCCACGGTCGGGGTGATAGCGATCGCCGACGGTGTGCCGGGTTTTCTCGGCACCGCCGTCGCCTCGACGGTCGGAGCGGTGTGCGCCGCCTCCGTGATGGTGTTCGAGGCTCCCCCCGCGGGAGTCGCCGCGCTGGCCGTCACGATCCTGCTGGCCTTCAGCCCGCTGATCCCGACGCTGTCGTTCCGGCTCGCCCGCGTGCCGATGCCCTCGATGCCCGTCAACGCCGAGGAACTGCGGGCCGACAACCAGCGGATCGACAGCTCGTCGATCCGGGAGCGCGCCGCCTACGCGCAGCGCTACGTGACCGGCCTGGTCGCGGGAATGGGAATGGTGACGCTGGGCACCCAGGCGTACCTCGTGCGGGACAGCGGCTGGGTCACCACGGCCATCCAGCTCACGCTGTCGCTGACGCTCATCCTGAGGGTCCGCGTCTTCCACGGGTTCGGCCAGCGGCTCTGGCTGATGATCGCGGGCATCGCCGGGATCGTCATGTTCGCGATCTCCCAGGCCGTGGACTCGGGCGGCGTCGTGGCGATCGCCGTGGTGGTAGGGCTGCTGTGGGTCGCGGCGATCCCGGTGGGCATGGGCCTGTGGTTGCCGAAGGGGAAACCGTCGCCGTTCTGGGGCCGGGCCGGGGACATCGTCGAGGCCCTGCTGATCGTCACACTGTTCCCGCTCGCCCTCGGCGTGCTGGGCGTCTACACCTGGATGCGCGGCCTGGCGGGGTGAGGTGAGGCGGTCGTGGATTCGCGACCCGGCAGACGAGATGGGGCGGTCGTGGATTCGCGGCCCGGAGGAGGAGATGGGGCGGTCGTCACCGCTCCCAGTGGTCGCGGTGCTTCATCCGCTCCAGCCTGGCGATCCGCTCGCCCATCTCCGCGGAGAAGGAATCCTGGATCTCCCCGAACCGACGCTGGACCGTCTTGATCACGTCCTCCCCGCCGAGCGGGAGGGCCACCAGCTCCCGCGCCTGACGTTCCTGGTCGTCCTGTGCGGCCTGGACCGCCTCCAGTACCTCCTCGGACAGTGAGTCGCTGTCCAGCCGCATCCCACGGGAGGCGATCTTCACACCGGTCACTCGGCCGTCGGCGCCGACCCGTGCCGAGACCAGACCGCTGCGGCTCTCGCCCGACCCGGTGATCTCACGGAGATCGGTCATCGCCGCGGTGAGGTCGCGCTGGGAGCGCTCGCTGTCCCGCACGATCTGGTCGAGGTCCTCTAGACGGAACTCTGGATCACTGGATTCCATAACACGTCAGACCACTTGCCGATGGTTAACCGGTAGCCATCATTGTCTGTCCTGACGATTAAATAATCATGAAGTTACCTTTGTCCGCTTCGGGGCTGAACAGGCTGTGGGCGAAGATCGGATCATGGACATGAAAGTTGCCGCAGCGCCCTCTGCGCCCTCTGCGCCCCCTGCGCCGCCCGGCTCTTCCAGCCAGGACCGCCACATCACGTCGGCGACGATCCTTCGCACGCGCAGCCGAGTCGAGCGCGAGCTCAAGGACGAGACGCTGGTCTTCCTCCGGAGCCTGATCGGCGAGGTTCATGTCGATTCCCCCGGATTCGGGGTCGTGGGTGAATTGATCCTGGGCAGTGCCTACAAGGACATGTGCCGGCAGGTGGACACGATTTTCGGCGATGCCATAAAAGCCGTCGAAGGCTGTTGCCAGGCGCTCACCATCGGTGAGCGCAACTGGGAGACGGCCGAGGACCACAACATCGTCAAGTATCGCTGATCTCCGCCTACGGGCATCTTCCTGACTTCGGTGTGCCGCCGCCCCGCACGGGGCCGAGTCCGTACGCGGCGCGGTTCGTTCCGCTGCCGCCGACGGGATTCGAACCGCACCTCCCTCCTTCCGGCACCTCAGGTTCCTGAGCCGGTTACGGGGGCGGTCTCGTGACGGGCCCGCGCCCGTACTACGTCGAAGCCATCTGAAAGGACGCCATCTCATGTCCACTCCGAGGGAAAAGGCCCGGACATCCCGGGCATGTACGTTCCCAGGCACCTGCGTATCGGGTGCCTCGACGGGATCGTGTATCACACGATGACGGTTGGTCCGGGTGATCCGTTTCCGGGGCTGATCCGTCCGACCGGCCCGCTTCCGCCGCCGACTGGTCCGTTCAGTCCGCTTCCAAAACCGGTCGTTCCGGCCGGTCCGCTTCCGGAACCGGTCGGTCCGAGGGTGTTGAACACGCTGAAGAGCGCCGGCAAGTTGTCGGTGTACCTCGCCCCAGCGATCCTCATGGCGGGTACGGCGATCGCCAACGAGCCCGATATGGCACGCGCGGCGAGCATCTGGAAGAGCGGTATCGCCGCCCGGCTGGATGGTGGGTCGAAGCAGCTCATCTCGCAGCTCGTCGCGACGTCGAAGGTCGGCTGGGTAGCGGGGGACCAGCAGGAGCTCGAGCGTTTCCTATGGCATTTTCAAAGGGAGCTCGAAGCCCTGCGCAGCGTCCTCGGTGATATCGCGGGCATGATCGACGAGGTGGCCGCCGGCTATCGGACCTACTGGCTGCATCTCGGCGAGCTGGCCATCACCACGATTGCCTTGCTGTCCTTCTCCAAAAAGCTACAGCTTCTGCCGCAGACCAAGTTCTGGGGCTGGTTGCTGGAGAAGTTCGTCGCGACCGCGGCCAACGGGGTGGTCGCCACACTGACCTGGGGACTGGGATCGGCCCTGAAAGATGCCGTCGTCATCATGTCGACCATGATTAAAAAGGGTCATCAGTTCAACTACATCATGCCGTCCGGCGAGGCGAAGGTGGACTTCACGCAGGTGGTCATCGACTCCGGTAAGTATCCGTCGTACCGGGAGCCTCCTCCCGGTACGAACAACCTCCCGCAGGGTTACCAGAACTTCGACTGGGTCGCTCCCAGGGTCGACAAGCCGACGCCGTAGAGGTGCGGCTTTCGCCCTTGATCACGAAGAAATCAGCGGTGCGATTGGGTTGCTCTGGAAGTGGCCGGTTGTTACTCATATCCAGCTCACGTTGTCGCTGACGCTCGTGCTGGGCGTCTGTGCCCGGGTCCGCGGCCTGGCCGGCTGAGCCGCCCGGTCTAGGCGGGGAAGCCCGCGCGGTCCTTGAACGTGCGCTCGGCGTCGCTGAGGAGCTCGCCGATGTTCGGACCGTCGCCCACGCGCAGCCCGTGCATCATCTCGTCCTTGGCGCTCGCGGCCGCGGCCTCGGCGGCGTGAACCGCCACGACGACGGCGTCACCGAGGGTGACGCCGTCGAGCCTCCGTTTGCTGAGCGCACCGATGTCCAGCCGGAGGAGTGAGCCGACCGCGTCGACCGTCGCGACGATCCTGCCCTCGTCGGCGCTGCCGGTGAACTCCCGGGTGCTCCACTCCTCGACGGCCGCTTCCATCTGTGCCGTCGCCTTGGTCAGCTGTTCCATATAGGCGAGCAGCTCATCGGTCTCTTCCACGGTCATTCCTTTCCGAGCAGTGCCTGGATGTACGGTGCCAGCGGATCGTCGGGCGTCCGCACGTCACTCGGATCCCCCGTCGGCTGGCCGGTCAGATCCGCGATCGTCTCCGTCATCGCCGTTGCCGCCGCCGCCCGTGCCTCCTGGATCGCCTGGCACACGGCCTCGCCCAGCGCCACATGGTCGAGAGCGTGCATCACCCGCGGGTCGACGGTGACGGCGAGAAGTCTCCCGGAACCCGTCACCTTCGCCAGGACCTGGCCGTCGGCGTCGCGCCCCTCCACCTCCTGCTCGTTCAGCTCGCGAAGCGCACCGGTGAAACCGTCGAGCCAGCCGTTGACCTCACGCAGCAACTCCGGCACGGCGCCCTCTTTGCCGGAGCCGAAGGCGGCGATCTGCCTGTTCGGATTCAACTCAGGTGTCCTTGCCTTCGAGGTGTGGGGCGGGCTTCCAGTTGTCGTTGATGTGCGCCGGGTCGTCGATCGGGGAGTTCAGATTGAGGTCACGTGGTCCACGTCCGGGGTCGCCGCTCTGATAGAAAGCGCCCTTGAGGTCGTTGAGTTTCAGTTCGAGCTTGTTGAGGTCGCCCTCGTAGGAGCTGTAGACGTCGGAGAACTGCTTGATGAGGTTCGCGAGCGCACCGAGGAAGGCTCCGGCCTGCGCCATGAGAGCGAGTCTGCCGGCGGGGTGTGTGCTCATCTTTGTCAGGACTTCGAACATTGGTTTCGAAGTGGCGAGCAAGCCCAGCAACGAGAGGTCGTATTCGATGACCTCCTTGTACTGGCCCTGCATGGTGCCGCTCATCTCGTCCGATATCTTGCCCAGCTGGCTGTAGAGACCGTTCACATTGAATCGGATGTACTGCTGGAGGACTGTGGGGGCGGCTCCCTGCCAGTTGGGCGAGATGTCGTCGAAGTAGGAACGCCAGACGTCCGATCTGTTCCCTTCGAGTAGCCCGGCCAACTCCTTCCAGGTATCCCGCCGGTCGGCGAAGAGAAAAGGATTTCCGGCGTTCATGACCGCGGCGGCGAGCAGTGCGAGGCCGACGACCCCCAGACCCGATACGGCGAGACCTGTACGTATGGGGGTGCTGCTCTTGTTGATTCCTTCGATCAGCTGTTTGAACCCGCCGGGATCGGTTCGGGTGCCGACCTTTCCGGTTGGTCGTGGTTTTACCGTTATTTCCTGTTGTACGGCTCCGCTGGCGTTGGTGACGTACAACTGCTTCGGATCAGTGGATGCCGTCTGACCAGGAACGATCAGCTTGGGCGGCGTTGGTTCGGTCACCGCTGTCCTTTCTTGTAAACCGTGGATCCGTTGTCTGTGCGGTTGCGGCTCAGGGCAGGATTTTCCCGATGGTCTTCTCGTTCACCTGATTGACCAGGGTGTAGTTGTCAGCCGACCTCACCAACTTTTCGCCGCTATGCGCGAGCAGGTTCTTGAGGATGCCCGCGCTGTCCGCCCAGGTGTCGGAGATGGTGTTGAACCGCCCGGCGTAAGGCAGCCCGATGATCGGAATTCCTGCCAGGGGAACCAGGTTCCAGCCCTCGAAACGAGGCGTGCTGTTCTTCAGTTCGTCGACCCCGACGGCGGCGCCGCTCATCGTCCCGGCGAATTTCCTGATGGTGCCGGCGTCGTGGATCGAGCCATCGGCGCCGGTGGTGCCGTCCGGTTCGCCGCTGTTTTTCGGAGTGCCGGTTCCATGCGGCCCGGCCGGTGGAGAGGTTCGGACGGCGGAGGGAAGGCATGGGCCCGGAGAGGGGCATTTCGGAGTGTGCGGGCACGGGCTGACAACCGGGTCGAGTGTGGGGGAGGGTATCGGGCTCGCGGTGGGTGATGGGGTGGGCGGTGCCGTAGGTGACGCGGAGGACGAGGGCGTCAGGCTCGCGGTCGGTGATTCGCCGGGTTCGGGCGCGCTGGGAGTGGACATGTCATCTCCCTATCATCGCGATCTTCGGGCGGCGCGCGCTCTTGTCCAATTTGTCCCGATGGAGAGCTTTGTTAAGAAACAATTCACGCTGGCGATGGCAATGAATCAAAAACAGGCTCGTACGAGCCTTCGTGAGGATGGTGCCCCCGGCTCGGATTTCGCCGCGCCTGGCAGGATCCGGCGGGGATTGCCGTAAACGAGTCCGGATTGTATGGATCTGGGTGGTGTACTAGGTTGCTCCGAAGGTGATCTGTTGTGGTGGGTGAGCCTGGTGGTGCCCCTGGGAAGAGGAGCGGTCGATGGACGGATTCGGGGACTTCGCGAACATAGATATTGACAAGCTCCTGAACGGGGCCGACGGGCAGTTCGCCCGCATGGAAGAGCTGCAGAAGAGCATGGCCGTGCTGGTCGGGCGCGCGGAGGACGAAGCCGGCCTGGTGAAGGCGGCGTACGGAAGCGAAGGGCTGAGCGAGCTCGAACTCCACCCCAAGGCACTGCGACTGAGCGCGGGAGAGCTGGCCGAGACGATCAAGGCGGTTGTCCACGACGCCACCCAGGACCTGCAGACGCAGATCAGCAAGACCATGGGTGAGGTGTTCGGGGAGGAGGACAACCCGATGAAGTACCTCGACGACCCGGACGCGGCGCTGAACCAGATCAAGGACGCGGAGGCCGCCTACAACCGGACGTTCGAAGATGTCATGGGCGAACTCGACCGTATTCGCCGTAGCCTGGACCTCTAGAGCTTGGGAATTTCGCTGGCCAGACCGCTCGTCCCCTCAAACTGATTCGATTCCGCAGTCGGCAGGTTCTTGATAACCGCATTTTCGAACTGCGGAATCGAATTCATGTCGGTTGGGCTGGCTGCCTTGGTGAGATCATCCTGCATGCTCATTGTAAAGAACTGCTGAATCATCATCACAAGGCCAATGCCAGCGCCCAGGATCCCCACGTTCTTCACCAGCATCTTTTTCGTGATATCCCTGAAAGCTTCCCCGTATAATAGTGCAACCCTATGAGCAAATGTCCCGACGAGGGGGTTGGCCTTGCTGACAAGTGCAAAACATGCCCAGGCGAAAAGGCCTGCAGCCCCCACCGAACAGACGATCGCTCCCGCGAAGAAAAGCCCTGCATAATTTTCCAGGGCGTCTCCCATGTTTATATTCAATTCTTGATTTTTTTTCTTTTGTTCGTTGAACGTGTCGACTACCGCTTGGAAATCTGGCCTCCCTAGTTTTTTCCATGCTTCTTCGGGAACGCTTTCCATTAGCTTGATGAGCTCGATGCTTATGTCATTGATCTTGCCGTTCAGTTCCTTCCATCTCTCGCCGATATCAGCAATGTCGCTCGGACTGCAGAACATGCTCCCGATTGTCACCGCCACAAAGCGGCTGACATAGGAAAGAAAGGGATTTCCAGGAACTGTGGCTGCGGCGACACAGGCTGCGATGGAACCGGTGTACATGGTTGTTCCTGCGCCGTACCCAGTAGATGCCATCGATCAAGCCTCCTTAATGGTGCTAGCGTCATCGGATGCTTTGATGACCTCTGCGCCCTTTTTCAGTTGACTGTTCCAGGTGCCGAGCTGTGCACGGGCTTTTCCGAGGTACTCTACGAGAGTTTCATGAGTTGATTCATATGCGGACGTGAACCCCATCATGCCCATCACGCCGAACCCGGGGTTGCCCATTTTGATCCCCTTGGCGCTGGCATGGGCATTGGCCGCGGCCCCTTCTTCGGCAATGACATTGATATCCCTCCCAAGTTTTGTCATCTCGACAGGATCTGCTTTACGCCAATCCCCGCCCACACCCTCGCTTGAAAGATTTTGCTCTCGCGCTCTGGCGGCTTCAACTTTGGCGGCTTTCTCTCGGGCGGCTTTCTCCTTGGCGGCTTTCTCTTTGGTAATCTTGTCCAGTTCTTCCTGGGATGGCGAACCGATGCCGCCGGACGGGTCCGGAATTCCTCCGCCTCCGGAGGGAGATCCTGGAAGGGACGGCATCCCCGGCCCTTCCTCTCCGACGCCCACGGGATCGGAGGGGCCGCCGCCCTGGGGCGGGACCGGGACATCGGGCGCGTCGGGGTTGGGGACGTCGGGGATGTCGGGGACGTCGGGGACGTCCGGGTTGGGGACGTCGGGGTTGGGCACGTCGGGGTCGGGGACGTCCGGGACGTCGGGGTTGGGCACGTCGGGGTTGGGGACGTCGGGCGCGTCGGGGTTGGGCACGTCGGGGTCGGGGACGTCGGGGACGTCGGGGTTGGGGACGTCGGGCACGTCGGGGTTGGGCACGTCGGGGTCGGGCACGTCCGGGTCGGGCACGTCCGGGGCAGGTGTTTCCGGGTCGGCAGGGTCCTCGGGTTGTTCCGGCTGGCCTTCGGGATCGGAGGGATTCTCGTTCTCGGCCGGGTCTTCCGGGTTTTCGGTTTCGGTGTCCTCTGGATCGGATGTGTCGGGTTGAGCGTCCGGTGGATTCGGATCTTCGGTCACATCGCCATCCGGGTCATCCGGATAGATCTCGTCCAGAGCGTCAGAGTCGGCGGACGGCTGGGAGCCTTCGATCTCACCCGGCTCTGAGTCGTCCGGTTTGGTGTCATCCGGCTCTGAGTCGCCGGTTGACACCGAGTTGAGCTCGGTTGTGGCGGTCTCGTCCGTAGGCGGGAGAGACAAGACAGAGTCTCCCCGGAGCGTTTCGGCTCCGGAAGGATCGACCGTCCGGAGTTGGGAGACGTAACTCTCGGGCTGCCGGTCAGGGTCTGAGGCGACGAGATCCGGCCGCCCGGTCGTCGCCCCGAAGGCGGAGGTCTCGTAAGCGTCGACGTGAGGCGACTCGGGTGCTCCCGCGGGAATGAGGAGTTCAGAAGTGCCGCTCTCAGGCTGATGAGTCTCCCGAGGGTCCACACCGGGACCGCTGGACGGGGGCGCACCCCAGTTGAGCAGGCTGTCTATGTCCCGCCGGCTGTCGATGCCCTGATGCTCACTCAATGCGGCCCTCATCCCCACGAATCCCAGTGATCGTCAACGCTAGCCCAGCGGGCACTTGATCGTATAGAACAGGAGCAAACCGGATATTTCTGTACAGCAGCCACAGTCGCAACCCCCGTCGACCATCGGCCGTCAAGCCATTCACCTGCACGTTTGGCCAAAGTTAGCAAAACGTTACATTTCCGTAATTTGCATTCGTGTTATCTACGATGCCCTAGATCGCTAATGTGGTGTCTGATACGCCTGAGGCTTTGGTCCCACTTCGTCCCTACGCGCCATCGTGACCGTAGGCCGGGGCGGGAGCGTAGTGCCACGGTGGGCAGGCAGACCTACGTCATGGAGGTAAACAATGGCAGAACCAACAAGTGGTGGCGCCGGCGGCGTTGATTACGACGGTGAAGTAATCGCCCGCGCGGCCGCGCGCGTCCTCGATGCCTCTCAGCAAATCGAAGGCATGCGTCAGAGGGTCGCAATCCATGCGGACGAACTGCTCGACAAGGGCCCAGAAGGTGGATGGAAGGGAGGCGCCGCCGGGAAGTACAGGATCGCGATGGAGCGCTGGAGTCAAAAGGCAGCATCCGTCCGGATGGACCTGGAAAGGATCGCTGACAATATGGACCTCAATGCCAAGAATTATAACAGTATGACTGCGGACGTCGATGCCGGTATGAACAGGGTCGACGCACTCATCAACAGCGCCATTAAGTAAAGCAATCACTTCTAGTCTTAAGGAAGGAAGGCAAGAATGGGTGATAATGTAGGAGTGAACTATGCGCTCATGGAGCAGCACCAGTTCAATCTTCTCAAGGTCGTCACGGAAATGGACAGGATCACCGACGAGCTTTACACCGATATCACTAATATGATGTCTGGGGTCTGGGCGGGTGACGCGCAGGCAGAGTTCGAGAGTCACCGAGTGATGTGGGACAAGACCGAGAAGGAGATGGGAGCCCTTCTTCATGCGGCTGCGGAGGCAGTCGGGATCGCCAATGCGAACTACCAGCAGGCCGAGAGGGACAACATGCGGATCTGGGCAGATCCCACGAGGTAGAGCCGACGTGCGATCGCGTCCTTCTCGGTCATCGTGAACATGGTGGTCGAGAAGACTTGTCCTCGGTAAATCCGAACGGCATGTAGTTCACTTTCCGCGAGGGGGAGAGATGACCAGCAGAGATGCCATGAGGGCTGATGAGGCGCTCCCTCTCGATCCGAGGTGGCCAGGGCTGGATGACGATTCAGAGACAACGTTCCTCGTCGATCCGAAGTGGCCGGGGCTGGGGAGCCAGCCGGCGGACAAGTTTTTCGAAACCAATGTGATGAGGGCGGTCGCGACCGACCTGGAGCTTTATCTGGGTTCGATGACCGGTGGGGCCAACGCGGAGGGATACACCACCGGATCGATCAACAGCATCCGGGAGAACTGCAACCTCACCGAGGCCCAGTTGGGCCGCTGGGATGCGGCGAGCGCGCTCACCCAGTCTGTCGGTTCCCCTGGTGGGAAGAAGCAGTTCGAAGAGGCATACGGGGAGTTCATCGCCGCTTACGAGGCGGCGATTCGAGCGATCAGAGAGCATGCCAAAGTGCTGGATGAAACAGAGCGTGCCAACGAAGGTCGCTAGGACACCCGGGGAAGGTCGTTGTGGCTAAGGTTAACAAGATGAAGACCCTGGTCATCATGTCCTTCGAGTCGGTGCCGGAGGCGGCGACAGGGCCCAGCGGAACCGTCGTGTATCCGCTTTCCTCGATAAAAAAGTGGTTGGCCGAGACCTCTCCTGCCGAGGTGGAGAACGCCGGATTCGCCTACGGGCATGCCGCGAGTTCCATCGAATACGCCTGTGACGCGATAACCAGAAACGCGGCCAAACTGGCCGAGGACAGGGTGTGGCACGGATTCGCCTCCGTCGAGGTGCAGGAGGCGCTGCGAAAGCTGCACGCCACCGGCACCGAACTGGCCTCCAAGATGGAGATGATGTCCACCACCCTCAGGCTGTACGGCGGGACCTACCTTCCCCAGGCTCGGGAACAGGTCGCCGGGCTCACCCCGCCGCCTGAGGGAATGAGCAACCAACTGGCCGGGACCGCGATGGAGTCGAAGGACACCAGAGCGGGCCGCGAGGCGATGACCGAGCTTAACAAGAAGATCGTCGAGCTCTACGACACGTATATGCCCCGCACCGTCTCGTACGACCTGGACATCCCGCAGCCGCCGGAAGGCTCCGCGTCCCCGGCCAAGAAGGTAAATCCGTACGCGGACACCACGCCGCCCTCGAACGGTTCCATCCACAGAGGTAGCGCGGTGGCGGGTGACTCGGGCGGTTCCAATGGGTTCGCGAGTTACCCTGGCGCCGATAGGAGTGGCTCGGGAGCCGGTGGTGCGGGCGGTGGCTCGAACCTGGAGGGTTCCGGTTCGAACGGTTCGGGTTCGAACGGTTCCGGTCCGAACGGTTCGGGTTCGGGCGGTTCGGGTTCGGGCGGTCCGGGATCGGGTTCTGATGGCCCGGGTGGTTCAGGCCCTGACGGTCCGGGGCCCGATGGTTCAGGGCCTGACGGTCCGGGGGCCGACGGTCCGGGTTCGGACGGTTCTGCTGGTTCGGGCTCCGACGGTTCGGACGGCACCGCCGAGGACGGCGTCGGAGACGGGAGCGACCAGGGCCCGGAGTCTCCTCCCACCGATGCGAACGGCACCGGCACCGATCAGGACATGGGGGACGACGAGACCGTTGACTCCGTGATCGGTGGAAACAACGACGCGCTTGCGGACGACCCTCGGAGTACCGAGGTGGAGAACTTCACCCCGCCGCCGGTGACCGGCGCACTCCCGCATCTCCCCACCCCGATCGCCGGCCCGCTGGGCGTTCCCTCGGCGCTGGGCACTCCCTCGGGCCTTGTCGTTCCCCCGGTCCTGGGCGGTCCGGGATTCGGAGCGGGCACCGCGGGGATGGGCGAGGCCGCCTCCGTGATGGCACGAGGAGCGACGGCGACGAGCGGCATGCCGATGATGCCGATGATGCCGATGGGTGGGGGTGGCGTCGGCGGCGAGGGTGGTCAGGTATCCGAAACCCCGTACGGGCTCTCGGAGGACCACGACGTCTGGAAGTGCGACGACGACGTCACCTCTTCAACCATCACTCAATCCGTATGAGCTTTCTGAAGGTACGGCGAGGCTACGAGCTGGAAAAGTCCGAGTCGTTCGATCCCGAGCATGCGCCGAACGCGGGCGATTCGACTGTGGAGGTGGAGCATGGCGGACGCTGACGTCGGTGGCGCATACGGTGGTTTCTTTCTTGACTCCGGCTGGCCGGGTCTCGACAGTGCCAAGGACGAGCTTTACGTCGACAAGGAAAAGATCGAAGTAGTCGTCAAAGCCCTCGAAGAGAACCTTGCCCGCCTCAAAGGAGCCGAGAAGGGGTCTCTCTCGAACCTGACAGAGTTCACCAATCTGACCGAGATGCAGCTGGGAACATGGAATACCGCCAAGGCGCTCAGTAAAACGGTAGGAAATGCGCATACCGCCTCCACCGGCGTCTACCAAGAGATCATTGAGAAATACGAAGCGGCTATCTCGCTGATCAAGTCCGCAGCCATGACTCACGGTATGACAGAAGTAAAGAACATCGAAGATATGCAGTTCTAGGGGCCGGGGCACCCGCATGGAGATTTCAAAGAAATATCACCGGATCAAGGAAGCGGGCGAGGAGAGGCCAAAAGGAGGAGAACTCGCCGCTTACGGAGGAATCGATGAGATCAAAACCCTTCTGCAGGGGACCGGCGGCTTCGGTGGGGTCGACCCCAAAGCGGTGGAGGCCGCGGGAGTCGCCTATGTGGACGCGGGGGGCCTCCTCGCGGAGAGCTATCTCGCCATCGAAGATCTGGCGGTGGAGCTTTCAAAACACTGGAAGGGCAAGGACGCGGTAGGGCCCCAGAAGGCACTCCAGCTCCTGCACGCGACGACGCGTGAACTGGCCAACCGGGCCAACCATATCGGACGGCCCCTGGAATGGTTCGGCAGGGACATCCTCTCCTGGTACAAGGAAAACGCGGTCGGCCATGGGGCGGTCTCCTGGGACGACGACATCAACTTGCTGGTCCCCGGCGTCGAATGGGACTGGAACACGCATCCTCACACGAAAAAGGCGAGGGAACATCTCGACGCGCTCAACGCGCGAATGGGCGAGTTGTACGACCTTCTTCCGGAGGGTGTGGAGAAGGAACTACCGAATATCAAGCCTGATGAGATCATCGCGAATGTTGGGCCCTCGCCCGTTAAGCCGTCTCCTACGAGTGATCTCCTGAAAGGACTCAAAGGAAACGGATTCGACGGGTTGGCCGGGAACAACGGGGACCTCGGGGGCGCGAACCTCACCGGGGGTGGGCCGCCCGTGAACAATCCGGACCTCACCGGCGGCGGGCCACCCGGAAGCGCCGGGCTCCCTGGTTATCCGGGTGGGCCGGCCGGCGCTGGGAATCAGGGCGCGACCCCCGGCTCACCGATCCCCTCGGGCGTCGATGGCGCCGATTTCCCCGGAGCGGCCACCCCCGGAGCGGACGCCCCCGGACCCAACGGTGCAGGGAGTGACCCCGGCATGGGGAAGATGCCCGACAACTCCTCACTCGACGCTCTGAATCGGGCCAACGGACCGAACATGGACGACATGGATTCCACCGATCTGGCCGCTTACCAGCCCCCCGGTGGTTATCAGCCCCCCGGTAACCTCCAACTCCCCGGTGGTGGCGTTCAGGATTTCGAAAGCACCAGGATGCCGAGCGGCAACGGCGCGGCGAACTCTCCCTCCACGAGCATGGGGCCCGGAGCTGTCGGCCCGTACACGGGCACCGGCGGCCCGTACACGGGCACCGGCGGCCCGTACACGAATGCCGGCGGCTCGTACACGAATGCCGGCGGCGCCGCATCCGCGGCCAACGTCTCCGCCGCTCGGGCGAGCGGCATGCCGGGCGGCATGCCGGGCGGCATGCCGTTTTTGCCCGGTGGCATGAGCCCCCCGGGGGGCGGAGAGAACGGGGAGGATGTCTCGGCGTCCAACTGGGTGAAGGAAGAGGACGACGTCTGGGGCGGTGGCGAAGGCTATGTCCAGGTTGACGGTCAAGGGCGTCTCGCGTAGGCCTTGCCGCCCGAGGGCCGATGAGATGCGGACGGGCGTCTCGCGAGAGGGCCCTCGTAGGGCTTCGGCTCGATGTGAAACGCGTGAGCTCGCGGATGGAGTCCCTGGTTCGCGGTACAGAAAGCGACACTCCGTGCGATTGACTATATCGAGTTATATGTCCCGTTTTAAGTGATCTGTACGGCATGGCTGAGATCCCAGTATCCTCGTGAACGATGTGATCACGAACCTTGGTGATCCAGGGAACGGATGACGGCCGGGAAGGATTGGGATGAGCTATCCGCACGGGTCTGAGGGCAGGGCGGCATCGACCCCGGATTTCATCGCCGCCGACGGCAAGGTGGAAAACCTGGGGGCACAGGTCGGAGGATACGCTCCGAGTGTGGGATCTCTCGCGAAAAAGACCGGTGCGATCCAGACAGAGTTTCCCCACTTTGGCGTTGTGGGTTTGAGGGCGAACCTGGCCCACAATGACGCTCGTGCCGATGCCGTAAGAGCGCTTAACGCGGGCAAGGCCGTGCTGGAGTCATGGAAGGACGCTCTCACCCAGACGGAGAAGAACTACCAGGCGGCTGATAAGAATGCCGCGGCAACGGTCGAGAAAAACACCGAATACGCCGATGGCAAGAACAACAAAAAGGACCTGGGCGGTGGTTCGGATCCGGCTGGGTCGAACGGCGCTGGGTCGCCGGGCATTCCACCGTTCCCCACCTCGAATCTAGAGAATTCCAAGTTCCCGGACCCGAATGTGGACACCTCCAAGTTCCCGGACCCGAATCTGGACACCTCCAAGTTCCCGGACTCGAATGTGGACGCTCCAAAGTTTCCGGACCCGGATCTGAAGACCCCGGAGTTCCCTGACCCGGACACGAAAACCCCTCAGATGCCCGACATGCCGAAGCCGGACGACCTGGCGAACGGCCCTGGATCGAACATCCCGGGGTTCGATCGGAACGCGATCGAGGACAGCCTGTCCAATAAAAACGGGGCCGGCCTCGGAGGCGGAGACCTCGGTCTGCCGGACCCGCGACAGACGGACCTCTCGGCTTACAATCCGCCCAATCTCCCTAATGCTCCTAATACGCTTAACCTGCCCAATGTTCCGACGTCGCAGTCGAATATCCCGGATCTGAGGCCGTCCCTGGGCGATCAAACGGGGGCGGACATGTCGACCCGCGCCGGAGGCTCCTCGGGCGGATCGCCGGGCCCCGCGGGCCCCGCGCTGACCCGGGCCGCCGGTGTGAACGGCATGAACGGCATGCCCTTCATGCCGCCGATGATGGGCGGCGGCAGCCCTCCCGGTGGTGAGCAGCAGAACAAAGACGGTTCGAATATCGCCCTGTCCGAGGACGAAAGTGTATGGGACGGCGATGAGGATATCTCCCCCGCCGTGCTCGGGCGGGAAGCGTGACCGTGACCCGAATGCTGATTCGCCGGAAGAAGGGCACCCACCGTGGCCTATGAGAGCGACAGGTGGCTGTTCGAGTCGGCGGTGGTCACGACGGCCGTTGCGGCAGGGGTGCTCAAAAGCAAACAAGCGGGGCTTATAGCCGTAGGGCTCGCCGTCATGATGTGCAATCCCGGAAGCATACTGAAGGCGGCAAAAGAATGGATGGACGAAGGCCAGGAAATTCTCGAAACCGTGAGAGCCGGGCTGGTGAAGCTGGTAAAAGAGACCGAGGCGAACGGCTACTGGGGAGGTAACAACCAGGGGGCCTACAGCCTGTACTCCGAGGCCACGAACACACTTGACAAACTGATGGCCGAGCACGCGGAAAAGCGCCAGGGCTCAGGTGAGGCGCTCGAGCAGAAGGCGCTTCATGGTCACGGACTCACCGTTTTCGCCGTTTCCGTGGAAGCGACAATGGCCACGCTGATGAGCCTGAGCCTGGGCAGCCGCCTCCTTTCGATTCCTGCTCAACTGGCCGTGGGTCTTGCGATCGAGGGAATAGTCCGAAAAATCAACTCGACCGTCACGGCGGTTCTCAGGAAGGCGGGGTTGGCCACCGTCGTGGTCGCGGATATTTTCGCAACGGTGAGCTTCTCCTGCGGATCTCTGGTGAGCGAGCTGGAAAAAATGAAGAAACAGCCGGACTTCGCCGAAGCCGACATGAGGTACGTCAACGGTAAGGGCCTCACCATGAAGAACTCGGGCGCCACGACCGTGAAGGATCCCGGGATTCTGGGAGCATAGGCGACGTCGGATCCCGATGGATCGCCGGGCAGCAGGCCCGGACCGGAGGCCGTCCGGGCCAGGCTCGGATCACCGGTGAGGCCCGTGACGCGCCGTCAGCGACCGATGATCGGCACCGGGTTCTTCGCGGCGGCGGGGTCGAGGACCGGACCTTCGGGGATCAGATGCATGAGGTGCGCGGGAACCGGGGCGACGTCCTCCATCGTGTAGCCGAGGCTCTGCAGCGCCTCCGGAGACTGGATGGCGTATCGCCGCCCCTGGTCGTCGATCAGATACAGCGACTGGACCGAGTCCAGCCTGCCGTCCCCTGGCAGATTGCCCGCCAGGACACCGGTGCCGGGCGGGAGCACCACCTGGTCGACCGCCTCCGGGTTGAACCGGCCCGTCGGCGGCGGGGGAATCCGTACGGTGCTCTCGATCGTCAGCGTCGCCTTGGTCGAACCGCGCTCCGTGCCGGAGTAGACGGCGCAGAGCGGGTCCGTCGGATTCGGGACGATGATGTTCGGCAGGGTCGGGGGGAGTCCTTTGGAATCCATACGGGTGGCGGAGACCTTCATCGCGTTCGCGCTCGCCGCGTCCGTCTCGATCGGCTTCGCCGCAGCCTGTCCGTAGGCCTTCTTGATGTCGGGGTTCTGCAGCAGCAGGTCGGCCTGGAGGGGGGTGAGGCTCGCCAGCCCGTCGGAGAGCAGGACGTACAGCTTCTCGGGGGCGCCGATCAGCGGCGGCACCTTGTACACCCGGCCCACCACGGACCTCTTCCCGCCGGGCCCGTACGCCGCCCTGCCGAAGCCCGGGATCTCCGGCCTGCGGAAGTCGGAACCGACGGGCAGCGCGTTGAGCCAGGCCTCGGGAACCTGACGGCGCTGCCCGTCGGGCAACGCCCGCACGCTGTCGGCGGGTACGAGCATCCGCTGGTTCGACCAGAGCAGCCAGAGCTGGTCGCCCCCCTCGACGATCATGGCGCTGTCCTGCGTGACCGGGCGTCCGCCGACCTCCATGCCGCCGATCAGCGAGGTGTACGGCCTGCGCTCGCCGCCGGCGTCCGTACCCTCCACCACGCATGCGGACCAGGGGGCGCGGACCAGCTTGTCGCGGGCGGGCGGTGACTCGGGAGCGCCGGGGATGCCGACCTTCGTGCCGCGTTGGAAGTCCTTGAGGGAGGCCGAGCTGGCCGTGGTCACCGTCACCTCCTGCTCGCCCAGCAGGAGCCGGGCGGAGGTCAGGTTGGCGACGGGGATCATCTCCTTCTGCGGTTCGCTGTAGACGAAGGTCGCACCCGACTCCTCCTCCACGATCACGGTTCCCGGCTTGGTGAGCCCGGTCGCACCGCCGGGGAACAGCAGCCCGTAGATGCCGAAGCCGGCCATCACCAGCACCGCGGCCAGCACGCCGCAGAACATCGCCATGTTCAGCCTGCGCATCGGCGACTCGGGCAGGTCCGGCTCGCCCTGGAGCAGGGCCAGGTTCAGCCGCTGGACCATCATCTTGTGCGCCTGGTAAAGATCACGACGGGTCTGCATGCCACCCCCACCTCGCCGCTCCCGCCGGGGAACGGTGAATCCGGAAACTCATCGTGCTCTCACGCGCCGATCTCGGTCCGGTCCGGCTGCCATCCACGGCGGCGTCCCATCGGGACCACCAGCCTGCCCAGGAGGGTCAGGATCGCCGCGGTGAGCGAGAGCAGGGCGACCCAGATCGCGATCGTGATTCCCCGGACATCCTCCTCGGGGACCCGCCGGATCGCGTCGGCCGGCAGCGGACCGGGCTCGTCCGGTGCGATCGCCACCATTTCCGACTCCGACGGGATGATCGTCGACAGTGCCAGCAGCGGGTTGACCATCCCCTCTCCGGTCCCCGTCCCGGAGCCGCCGTCGGCGGTCATCTGGATGCGCCGCTGTATCGCCGTGCGGTCCAGCTTGGGATAACGGGCGCGCACCAGCGCCGCCACTCCGGTGACGTACGCCGCGGCGAAGCTGGTGCCTTCCAGGCCCTCGATGAAGGCTCCGCCCGGCGAGGTGGAGGTGAGGTCCACCCCGGGGGCGAGTACGGAGACCGGGCTGGACGTGTTGGAGGATTCGGCTCTGCCGCCGTCCGGTTTGGCCGAGCCGACGGAGATGACTCCGGGGTAGGTGGCGGGGTAGGCGGGGAGGGAGGGACTGTCCGGACGTTCGACGTTGCCCGCGGCGGCCACCACCACCACGTCCTGGGCCAGGGCGTAGCTCACCGCGGCCTTCAGATCGGGTTGGTCCGACGCCTTGGTCGACACGTTGATCACGTCGGCGCCGAGCTGGACGGCCTGGAGGATTCCGTGAGCCAGTCGCCCGGCCCCGTCCGACCTCTCCTCGTTGGTCTGCTTGATGGAGATCAGCTTGACCCCCGGCGCGACGCCGGCGAACAGTGCCCCCGGTTTCTCGGCCGCCGCGATGATGCCCGCCACCGCCGTACCGTGCCCGAGGCAGTCGATCTTTCCCGTGCCGGTCAGGTCGACCGGTCTGCTCACCGCCCTCAGCTGCGGGTGCGTGTTGTCCACCCCGCTGTCGACGACCGCGACCGTCACCCCCTCGCCCCTGCTCAGCTTCCACACCTCCGGCAGGTTGAAGCGTCGCTGGGCCCACGATTCCTTGATGCTCAATATCCCGCGAGGCGGGTTGCAGGAGGGTGCCTGAGCCGCCGCGACGGGGGTGGGAGCTGTGATCGTCAGTGCGAGCACTCCGGCGACAAGCTTCTCGCCGATCATTAAAACCCCCGAAACAGGTGTATGCCAGACAGCACCCTACTGAATGCGATCAGGTGTTATCCGCAGTTGGCCCAGCCGGTGCTGGCGCTGCCGCCGGGGCCACCGCCGGAAATGCGCGCGCACTTGCCCTTGCCCGGGAGGATGGCTCCGCCCGCGTAGTACTCGTAGCTGCCCCGGTCGGTTTTGGTGCCGCCTCCCTGGATTTCCAGGGTGACCCAGACCTGCGTCGCCTTGCCGACGTCGGCGCTCTTCATCGTGACCGCGCAGTTCTCGCCGGTGGAGGGGTTGTAGAGCTGGTAGACCGTCCCCCCGCTGAACGAGGCGGACTGCTGCACGGAGAAACCCCCTCCGCAGGCCTGCTGCGGGCTGTAGGGATTGGAGCGCGCGGCCGCCACCGGTGGCTTCGGAGCGGCCGTGGTCGGTTTCGCGGTCGTCGGTCTCGGAGCGGCGGTGGTCGGTTTCGCCGTGGTCGGCTTGGGAGCGGCGGTGGTCGGTCTCGCCGTGGTCGGCTTGGGAGCGGCGGTGGTCGGTCTCGCCGTGGTCGGCTTGGGAGCGGTCGTGGTCGGTCTCGCCGTGGTCGGTCTCGGAGCGGCGGTGGTTGGTTTCGCCGTGGTCCGCTTGGGGGCGGCGGTGGTCGGTTTCGCGGCGGGTGGCTTGGCCGCGGGCGTCGTCGGTTTCGCGGCCTTGGTCGCGGCCGTCGGCTTGGGCGCGGTCGTCGGCGCCGTGGTCGGTATCGGATTCGGCACCATGGGTACCGGGAGAGTCGGCATCGAGACCGTTGGCGAGGCGAGCGGGTTCAGCGTCGGGAGCGTGGGGACATCGGTGGACAGCTGCAACGGCCCGACGTCTCCCACCTGCGGTTCCTGCGTCACGCCCCACGGCACGGTCACCCGGTTCTCCGGATCGCCTGTGGCGCCCGGGGCCGGGGCCTCACTCCCCTGGCCCTGCCACTGGCTCGACAGCACCAGCGGGTCCTTCGCGGCGGCCTGCCCCACATTGCCGAGGGAGGTGTAGTTTCCGGCGGCCCAGATTCCGAGGCCGGACAGCAGGGCGACCACGCCGACACCGGCCACCAGTATGAGGGGGAGACCGGGGACGCTCCGCTTTTCCTTGACGGGCTCGGCGATCACGGTCCCGCTCATCGCGGGCGGATTCCCCGGCAGCGGCGGCGCGCCCCAGGCCGGTGGCGCCGGTGGCAGCACCGCGGCAGGGTAAAGGGCTCCGTCCTGTGAGACGGCGTTCGCGTCGCGTCCGTCCTGCGGGAGGGGGTTCCCACCGGCCTCGTCCTGCGGGAGGGGGTGCACGCCAGGTTCGTCCCGGGGGAGGAGGCTCGTGGCGGGTCCGTTGTGTGGGAGGGCGTCCGCGCCGGGTCCGTCCTGCGGGAGGGGGTCCGCGCCGGGTCCGTCCTGTGGGAGGGCGTTCGCGCCGGGTCCGTTGTGCGGGAGGGCGTTCGCGCCGGGTCCGTTGTGCGGGAGGGCGTTCGCGCCGGGGGTACTCGGACCGTCTCCGACGGGGAACGGAGGAGCCGGCGGGAATGATTGCGCGGGCTGCTCGCCGAGCAGTCGCAGCATGGCCGCTCTGGTGTCGGGCCGAGCCTCCGGTTGCCCGTCCAGGCAGGTTATGACGAGGGAACGAAGGGCCGGCGGGATGCTGCTCAGGTCCGCGGGGCCCTCCGGCGTCGTCTCGGGCCACGTGCTGAAGGGTGGTCGCCCGGTGGCCGCGTAGACGATCGTCGCGGCCCAGGCGAAGAGGTCCGCCGGCCTTCCCGGCATGGTGTCCGGAACCGGTGCCTGGCCGGGGACGGCGTCCGGAATCCCCACGGCGTCGTCGCCGGGCATGGACGCCGCACGGAGGTGCTCGGGGGCGCGATATCCCGATTCGGCGCCGCCGAGGCCGATGTCGCAGACACGGGGACCGTCGGGACCGAGGAGCACGGTGTCCGGGGTGAGGCCGCCGTGGACGAGACCGGACAGGTGGACGGCGGTGAGAGCGGTGAGCATGCCGACGGCGAGCCGTTCCAGCGCGTCTCCGCTGAGCGGCCCGTCGGTGGTCACCGTCTCGCGCAGTGAACGTCCTTCGACGTGCTCGCGGACCACGTAGGGGGAGTCGTCGGACCAGCCGACCTCGAGCAGCCGGGCGGTGTGCGCCCCGGATACCCGCCTGGCGGCGTGCAACTCGTTGGTGATCCGTTCGCGTACCTGTGGGTCGATGCCCGGGCGTGGCTCCAGCACGCGGATCACGCGGAGGGTGTCCTCGTCGGGAAGATGGCCCAGGTAGACGGCCTGTAGGGGATCTTCGAGGAGTCGTCCGACCAGGAGATGGACGCCGATGCGTTCCGGATCCTCAGGCAGTAAAGGGTGAAAATCGCCCATGGAATACCTTCCAGCTCAAACCTCGATACAGGCATCTTTAGCTTGATCGAGCACTATCCAATCAAATCTGGCTCACCCGAATCGCCGTTTTCACCCGTTTTTCACGCCTATTTCCCTACCGGGCGGGGTGGCCGGGTTCCATTTGCGCAATAGAGGAATGGCAAGGTCACTCATGGTGACGAGGGCGGCGGGCCTGGTCCGCCCGGCACGGCGGCTTTCGGCGCCCAAAATCGGCGGGTGAAGTCGTGCGAGGAGAGGCGGCTCAGGTGAGCACGGGATCCGGCGGTCCTAAGCTGGCCGGGGTGGGTGAGCCGGGAAGACACCGGTGGGTGTTACCCACGTCCCGACGCGACACCAGGAGCAGTCATGAGCCAGTACCCATGGGGCGAGGCGACCGCGACCGGCATCGGATCGCATCCGGGGGAGAACCACGCGGAGGCGATGAAGGTCGTCTTCGGCGAGTTGCCCGCACTGCCGTACCTGCCGGAGCTGCCCGCGCGCGGGGTCGGCGCCGACATGATCGGGCGGACGGCGTCGCTGCTGCTGGAGCTCCCTGTGGAGGTGCAGCCGTCCGGCTGGCGGTTCGCCGACCGGCCGGGGCGCGACTTCAAGCGCGCCCGCGACCATCTCGTGCGTGACCTCGACGCGCTGGAGGAGTCGGCACAGGGGTACGAGGGCCCCTTCAAGATCCAGGTGTGCGGGCCGTGGACGCTGGCGGGGGCGATCGAGCTCCGGTACGGCGACAAGACGCTCGCCGACCCCGGCGCGGTGCGCGACCTGGTGGAGTCCCTCGCCGAGGGGATCGTCGCGCACGTCGCCGACGTGCGCCGCAGGGTGCCGGGCGCCTCGGAGATCGTCGTGCAGCTCGACGAGCCGGGACTGCCCGGCGTCCTGGCCGGCACGGTGCCGACCGCGTCGGGCTTCGGGCGGCTGAACGCCGTCGACGTCCAGGTCGCCGCCGACCGGCTCAGGGCGGTGCTCCCCGCCGACGCGTTCCCGATCGTGCACTGCTGCGCCCCCGACGTGCCCTTCAAGGTCCTTCGTACGGCGGGCGTCAGGGGCATCTCCCTGGACGCCTCCCTGCTCAAGCGGCGCGACGAGGACGAGATCGGTGAGCTGATCGAGGCCGGGACGGCGTTCTTCCTCGGGGTCGTGCCCGGGGTGGACGCCTCGCTGCCGGACGTCGACGTGGTCGCCAGGCCCGCCGTCGAGCTCTGGCGCCGTCTCGGGTTCCCTCCCGCCGGCCTGGCCTCGCAGGTCGTGCTCACCCCGGCCTGCGGCCTGGCCGGAGCGTCGCCCGCCTACGCCAGGGCGGCCCTGGCCAAGTGCCGCAAGTCCGCCCAGGTGCTGGGCGAGGATCTCGACCGGCGGGGCGACTGACCTCCTCCCCGGAGCGGGCGCCGGAGGCCTCCCGCCGAACCGGGCGCCGGGTTCACGCCTCGTGGCCGTGCCCGGCGGTCGCGGGCCGCCGACGGCCCGGCGGCCTTGTTCATGTCCGGGTAAGGCGGACTCGCGATGTCGGTGCTCGGCGATAGCGTTTCCCCGGGTCGTTGTGACGAGGGGAGAGCGGGCGATGGGCGCCGAGGTCGAGGGTGTGCCGGTGGCCGCGTTGGAGCGGCATGCGAAGCTGACCGAGTTGGTCGAGGAGGCCAACCAGAACTACCACGTGCTCGACGCGCCGACCGTGAGCGACGCCCAGTACGACACGTGGATGCGCGAGCTGCGCGAGCTGGAGGAGGAGAGCCCCAGCCTGCGCACGCCCGACTCGCCCACGCAGAAGATCGGCGCGCCGATCTCCGGTGTCTTCGCGTCGGTTGAGCACCTGCAGCGCATGGAGAGCCTGGACAACGCGTTCAACGCCGACAACCTCGCCTCCTGGCAGGCGCGGGCCGAGCGGCTGGCCGAGCGCGACCCCGCCCCGTATCTGTGCGAGCTGAAGATCGACGGCCTGGCGCTCGCGCTGGTCTACGAGAAGGGCCGCCTGGTCCGGGGGGTCACCCGGGGCGACGGCCGCGTCGGCGACGACGTGACGGCCAACGTGCGCACGATCACGAACGTGCCGCAGCGCCTGACCGGTGACGACGTGCCCGACCTGGTGGAGGTCCGCGGCGAGGTCTACATCCCGGTCGAGGAGTTCAAAAAGCTCAACGAGCAACTGGTCGAGGAGGGCAAGGCCCCGTTCGCCAACCCCCGGAACGCCGCCGCGGGCTCGCTGCGGCAGAAGGACGCGCAGATCACCGCGCGGCGCCCGCTGCTCATGATCGTTCACGGCGTCGGCGTGTGGAGGGGGGCCGCGAAGCCCGCGACCCAGTCCCAGGTCTACGAGCGGCTCAGGGAGTTCGGCCTCCCGGTCAGCGATCTCTACAGGGTCGTCGACGACCTCGACGGGATCAACGCCTTCATCGAGTTCTACCGCGAGCACCGTCACGACCCGGCCTACGAGATCGACGGCGTCGTGGTCAAGGTCGACCGCATCGAGCTCCAGAACAACCTGGGTTCCACCAGCCGGGCGCCGCGCTGGGCGATCGCCTACAAATACCCGCCGGAGGAGGTCAACACCAAGCTTCTGGACATCCAGGTGGGAATCGGCCGCACCGGCAGGGTCACGCCGTACGGGGTGATGGAGCCGATCCTGGTGGCCGGGTCCACGGTCGAGCGGGCCACCCTGCACAACGGCTCGGAGGTCGCGCGCAAGGGCGTGCGCATCGGAGACACCGTGGTGCTGCGAAAGGCGGGCGACGTCATCCCCGAGATCGTCGGTCCGGTGGCGGCCCTGCGCGACGGCACCGAGCGGGAGTTCACGATGCCGACGCACTGCCCGGAGTGCGGCACCGAACTCGCCTATGAGCGGGAGGGCGACGCCGACCTGCGCTGTCCCAACGCCAGGGCGTGTCCCGCCCAGCTCCGCGAGCGCGTCTTCTTCGCCGCCGGGCGCCAGGCCTTCGACATCGCGGGGCTGGGCTACGTGGCGGCCACCGCGCTGACCCAGCCGCTGCCGCCGCAGGAGCCGCCGGTCCGCACCGAGGCCGACCTGTTCGACCTGACCATCGAGCGGCTGCTGCCGATCAGGTCCGTCGTCCGCGACCCCGACACCGGCCTGCCCAAGACCGACCCGGAGAGCGGCGAGCCGAAGGTCGTCACCTTCTTCGCCAACCAGAGCGGCGAGCCCAGTAAGAACGCCGAGAAGATGCTGGAGGAGCTGGAGAAGGCGAAGGACCAGCCGGTCTGGCGGGTGCTGGTCGCGCTCTCCCTCCGGCACGTCGGCCCGCCCACGGCCCGGGCGCTCGCCGACGAGTTCGGCTCGATCGACGCGATCGCCGAGGCCTCGGAGGAGGAGCTGGCCGCGGTCGAGGGAGTCGGTCCCCGGGTCGCCGCGGCGATCCGTGAGTGGTTCGAGGTCGACTGGCACCGGGAGATCGTCGCTCGCTGGAAGGCCGCGGGGGTCCGGATGGTGGACGAGGAGCCGGCGGAGCGGCTCCCGCAGACCCTGGCCGGGCTGACCTTCGTGGTGACCGGCACGCTGGCCGACTTCACCCGCGACGAGGCCGGTGCGGCCCTGACGAGCCGGGGCGGCAAGGTCTCGGGCTCGGTGTCGAAGAAGACCTCCTTCGTGGTGGCCGGCGAGAACGCCGGCTCCAAGTTCGACAAGGCGGTCAAGCTCGGTGTGCCGATCCTGGACGAGCCGGGCCTGCGGGTTCTTCTCACCGAGGGGCCCGAGGCGGCCGCGGGAACGGCGATGAGACCCGAATAATAGTCGGTCAACGCCGGACGTATTGGAGCAAAGTCAGTCAATATGCCAGTGACGGAACGTGCGCAACCGGTTTCGCGAAGTGGCCCATAGGCCGTACTCTCCCATAGTGAACTAATGGGGGTTTTGTTACTCATGGCCGACCCAAACGACACACGCGACGCCGGTCCGCGCGCCGGCTCGCCCCTGTGGTCCTATCTCGCCACCGTCATCGCGGCGGGGTTCACCGTTCTCGTCGCGACACAGTGGCTGATCGGTCAGGAGGAGCTGGCGGGGCTCGCCCGCAGCCCGCTTTTCTGGATGCTGTCGGTCCTGGTCGTGCTGGGCGAGCTGCGGCCGGTGCTCCTGTCGTCGTCGACGACCGTGGGCGGCACCTATCCGTCGACCATGTTCACCTTCGCGGCGCTGCTCCACTACGGACTGCCGGTCGCCGCGCTCGTGCAGACGGTCGCCATCGTCGTCAACGGCGTCGTCACCCGTAAGGCGTGGCACCGGGTGATGTTCAACATCGCGCAGGTGACGCTGGCCGCCGCCGCGGCCGCGGCGGTGCTCGGGATCTTCGTCGACCGGCCCTCCCCGGTGACGGGCTGGGTGCCCAAGGGGTCCGACCTGCTCGCGATCGGGCTGGCCGGGGTCGCCTACTTCGTGGTCAGGGCGATGCTGGTCTCCGGCGCGGTGGCGCTGCACGAGCGCAGGTCGATCCACCGGGTGATCAAAACCACGATCGGCCATCAGAGCCTGGTCTACGCCGGGCTGCTCGGCCTCGCGCCGCTGGTCGTGGTGGTGATGAACCACTCCCCGGCGCTGGTGCCGCTGTTCCTCGCGCCCGTGATGGCGGTTTACTTCACCGCCACCATGTCGGTCCGCCGCGACCACCAGGCGATGCACGACGGGCTCACCGGACTGCCCAACCGCAAGATGCTCGTGCTCAGCACCGAGGAGGCGCTCGCCGAGGCGCGGGAGGGCGAGCGGGTCGGCCTGTTCCTGCTCGACCTCGACCGCTTCAAGGAGGTCAACGACACGCTCGGGCACCCGGTCGGCGACCGCCTGCTGCAACTGGTGGCGCACCGGCTCACCCACAGCGTGCGGCCGGGTGACGTGGTGGCCCGGCTCGGCGGTGACGAGTTCGCGGTGCTGCTGCCCTCGATCAGGGACGCGGCGGCGGCCAGGGAGGTGGCCGCGCGCCTGCGGGTGGCCCTGACCGAGCCGGTCCGCCTGGAGGGGATGGCCTTCGACCTGGACGCCTCGTTCGGCATCGCCCTCTACCCCGATCACGCGCCGGACTTCGAGATGCTGCTCCAGCGCTCCGACGTGGCGATGTACCTGGCGAAGGAGGGCAGGACGGGAGTCGAGATCTACGCCGCCGACAAGGACCGCAACAGTCCCGAGCGGCTCAACCTCCTCGGTGACCTGCGCAGGGCCATCGACCGCTCCGAACTCCGGCTGCACTACCAGCCGAAGCTCGACCTGGCCGGGGGGCAGGTGCGGGGGGTGGAGGCGTTGCTGCGGTGGCGCCACCCCGACCGCGGGATGATCCCCCCCGCCGAGTTCGTGCCGATGGCCGAGCAGTCGTATCTGATGCGCCAGCTCACCGGATACGTCATCGACACCGCGCTGGCGCAGGCCGCGCACTGGTGGCACACCGGCCTTCACGAGCAGATCTCCGTCAACGTCTCCGCCCGCGACCTGCTCGACTCCGCCCTCTCCGACCGGCTGGAGGCGGGCCTGGCCCGATACCGGCTGCCGCCCATGGCGATCCAGCTGGAGGTCACCGAGCGGATCCTGATGACCGACCAGGCCTACACCGCCGACGCGATCCGGGCCCTGGCCTCGCTCGGGGTGCCGCTCGCGCTGGACGACTTCGGCACCGGCTACTCCTCGCTGGTCCGCCTGCAGCGCCTGCCGGTCGCCGAGGTCAAGATCGACGCCTCGTTCGTCCGCCGGATCGGCGAGTCCAAGGACGACGAACGGATCGTCCGCTCCATCGTCGACCTGGTCCGCTCCCTGGGGCTGCGCTCGGTCGCCGAGGGCGTCGAATCCGCCGAGGTGGCCGCCCGCCTGGCCGACATGGGCTGTGATCTCGGCCAGGGCTGGTTGTTCGCCAAGCCCATGTCCGCCGCCGACGCCACCGTCTGGCTGCGAGAGCACCGCGACCCCGCCAAGCCCGGCTTCGGCTTTCTCGATCCCATCGACTCCCTTGACCCCGCCGAGGTCTTCGATCCCCAGACCGCCTAGCCCGCGACCCGGACGGGCCCTCTGAGCCCGTGCCCGCCGGGGGTCCCGGTGGGCCGTACGAAAGGCTCCGCCCCACCTCGCGCGCCGCGGTGCGGGCGGACAGGCCCCCTAACAGATCTTGACTTGGTTACCGGGGCGTTAGGGCTCGCAGATTATTAACACGCAGCTTTGATCTTCGGTAGCGGAATGATGCCTTCCACCGCGGCCAGATCGTAGAGAGCCTCCAGCGTTGGCAGGCGATGAGGACTGGGCTGGATGGTGTACCCGGCCTGCTGGAGGAGTTGCCGGGTCTCACGCATGCGCCGGTTGAGGGTTTCGGGCCGGACGGTGAACAACTCGGCGATGGCGACCTGGGGTAAGCCGAACCGGTAGTGGACAAGGGCGCTCAGCAGCCGGTCGGCGAGGGTGAGGATGGGACGGCGTCCGGTGCCGGGAGCGGCCATGCGCGGACGGTGCCCGCGTCGCTTGTCCAGGTGTGCTTCGCGCTGCTGGTCATGCAGCGTCAGCAGGGTGGCGATCAGGGTGTCCCAGCCCGGGCCGGTCAGTCCGGTCAGGGCAGGGTGACAGAGCCAGGCCAGGTCGGGGCTCGGCTGGTCGAACGGGTCCGGGACATCGTTGACCTGGGCGTAAGCCTGCGGACGCAGCGTGTAGTTCCAATCGCCGTGCCAGTCGTGACGCTGCAACGGTAGAGCGTCCATCTGCCTGTCGCTGATGGTGATGCCGGTCGGGTAGATGCTGATATCGAGGTCGGCGTGCACGCGAAGCCCGGTGCGGGTGGTGGTGGAGGCGATGGTCTGCATGATGACCTCGTGGCTGCTCAGCGGTCGGCCCCGCCAGTTCATGGTGATGTGCGAGAACAGCCGATGCTCGACCTTGTTCCACTTGGAGGTGCCGGGCGGAAAATGGCACACGGTGATCTCCAGCCCGGTCTCCACCGCCAGTGCGGCCAGCTCAGACTTCCAGGCTCGGGTGCGATACCCGTTGGATCCTCCCGCGTCGGCGGTGATCAGCAGGCGTGTGGCCAGCGGGTAGTCGTTGCTGCCGGTTGCTTTCCACCAGCGGCGGATGGACTCCACGGCGAAGGCGGCGGTGTCGTGGTCGGTGCCGACGTTCACCCAGCCGGCATTCGCCGTGAGGTCGTAGATGCCGTACGGCACCGCTTTGCCCAGGCTCTGGTCGAGGAAGTCGTGGGTGCGGGTGGCCGTCGGTTCGCCCACCGGCCGCCAGGTTCGGCCCGCGTTCTTGAACTCCCCGACGAGTTCCTTCTTCTTGGTGTCCACGCTGATCACCGGATCGCCCGTGTGCTGATAGCTCGTGACCTGCTCGTTGATGTAGCGGAACTGGCCATCGCGGTCCGGATGCTGCTTGCCTTCGATGGTCTTGGCGTTGGCCTGCAGGCTGAATCCTTCCTCTCGCAGGAGGTCGGCGATGACATCGGCGCTGACCCGATGTCCTTGCTGCGTCAGTTCGGTGGCCAGGGTGCGGGTGGACTTGGTGGTCCACCGCAACGGCGACATCGGATCGCCCCGTTCGTCCGGTTCAACCAGGGCCAGCAGCGCTGGCCGCAGCCCGGGGTCCAGATCGACCAGGCGTTTGCGGCCCCCACCCCGGCGGCGCGCCCGCCCCAGCGGCTCGGTACCTGAGTCCAGCTCATCGACTCCTAACGACACCGTCGCCTCACGGACATCCGCAGCTCGGGCCACCGCCCGGATCCCGCCATGCCCCAAGGCACGAGCTTCGGCCCCCATCAGCAGCCGCCGCTGCCGTTCATCCAGATGAGGAAAAATCGTCCCGAACTTCAGCCTCAGCGTCTCCACCGTTTCCTGCGTCACGCCCATACCATCTCAACGAACGCAAACCCGGCAAGCTACGGCTTATTTCTCTGCGAGCCCTTAATGAGTCGGGCACGTTAGGTCACGAGCCATAGGATGACAGGGTCCAATTGCCATTCCACGAAACGGGTTCAACGACTCATGTCCGCCATAACCCGCGACGAGGTCGCTCACCTCGCCCGGCTGTCCCGGCTGGCGCTGGCCGATGAGGAACTCGACCACTTCGCCGCCCAGCTCGATGTGATCATCGGTGCGGTCGCCCGTGTCGCCGAAGTGGCGGCCGACGACATCCCGCCGTCCTCGCACGCGCTCCCGCTCACCAACGTCTACCGCCCCGACGAGGTTCGGCCCTGCCTGACGCCGGAACAGGCACTCTCCGGTGCCCCGGCGGTCGAGGACGGCCGCTTCCGTGTCCCGCGCATCCTTGGGGAGGAAGCATGAGTCTCATCCACAAGTCCGCCGCCGACCTGGGCGCGCTGATCGCGAGCGGCGAGGTCTCGGCCGTCGAGGTCGCACAGGCCCACCTCGACCGGATCGCCGCCGTCGAGCCGCAGGTCAACGCATTTCTCCACGTCGACACCGAGACGACACTGGAGCAGGCGCGGGTCGTCGACGCCCGCCGGGCCGCCGGGGAGGACCTCGGCCCGCTCGCCGGCGTGCCGATCGCGCACAAGGACATCTTCACCACCGTGGACATGCCGACCACGGCCGGATCCAAGATCCTTGAGGGCTGGCGCCCGCCGTACGACGCGACCGTGACCCGCCGCCTCCGTGCGGCCGGGCTGGTGATCCTCGGCAAGACCAACCTCGACGAGTTCGCGATGGGCTCCTCCACCGAGAACTCGGCCTACGGCACGACGCACAACCCCTGGGATCTCTCGCGGATCCCCGGCGGCTCCTCGGGCGGCTCGTCCGCCGCGGTCGCGGCCTACGAGGCCCCGCTGTCCACCGGCACCGACACCGGCGGCTCGATCCGCCAGCCCGCCGCGGTCACCGGCATCGTGGGCATGAAGCCGACCTACGGCGGCTCGTCCCGCTACGGCCTGATCGCCTTCGCGAGCTCCCTGGACACGCCGGGCCCCTTCGCCCGCAACGTGATGGACGCCGCGCTGCTGCACGAGGCGTTCTCCGGCCACGACGTCATGGACTCCACCTCCGTCGACGCCCCGGTGCCCTCCGTGGTCGAGGCGGCGCGCAACGCCGAGGTGGCGGGGCTGCGCATCGGCGTGGTCAAGGAGTTCGGCGGCGACGGATACCAGCCGGGCGTGCTCGCCCGCTTCCACGAGACCGTGGAACTGCTGGAGTCGCTGGGCGCCAAGGTCTTCGAGGTCTCCTGCCCGTCGTTCGACGTCGCGCTTCCGGCCTACTACCTGATCGCCCCGTCGGAGTGCTCGTCCAACCTGGCCCGTTTCGACGCCATGCGGTACGGCCTGCGCGTCGGCGACGACGGCACGCGGAGCGCCGAGGAGGTCATGTCGCTGACCCGGGCCCAGGGCTTCGGTCCCGAGGTCAAGCGGCGCATCATCCTCGGCACGTACGCGCTGTCCAGCGGCTACTACGACGCCTACTACGGCCAGGCGCAGAAGGTCCGCACGCTCATCGCGCGCGACTTCGAGTCGGCGTTCCAGCAGGTGGACGTGCTCATCTCGCCGACCACGCCGACCACGGCGTTCCCGATCGGGGAGCGCGCCGACGACCCGCTGGCGATGTACCTCGCGGACCTGTGCACCATCCCCGCCAACCTGGCGGGCAACGCGGCCATCTCCGTGCCGTGCGGCCTGGCGGACGAGGACGGGCTGCCGGTCGGTCTGCAGATCATGGCTCCGGTGCTCGGCGACGACCGCTGCTACCGGGTCGGCGCGGCGGTGGAGCGGGCCCTGGAGGCCCGCTGGGGTGGCAGCCTGCTGTCCAAGGCCCCGGCGCTGTAGAAACTTTCAAGGAGAACGGAACGACAGGTGACAGGGAGAACGGCGGCATGATCACTCGGATCGAGATCGACGGGTTCAAGTCCTTCTTGAACTTCGATCTCGATGTGCCGCCCTTCCTCGCGCTGGTCGGTCCCAACTCGAGCGGCAAGTCGAACCTGTTCGACGCCGTCGGGTTCGTCGCGGACGAGGTCGCGGGCTCCGGCGGGCTGCTCGACGCGGGCAGGGGCCTGCCGGGCGAGCAGTTCCACCGGGTCGCGCAGGGGGCCGCGATCGGCGGGTTCGCCGTCTCGGTGGAGGCCCTGGTCTCCCCGGAGCCCGGCGCGCTGCTGCCGATCCGGTTCGACGTGGGCGCGGAGATGGTGCTCAGGATCCCCAGGTCCAGCGGCGTCGTCGTCAGTCATGTGGCCCATCAGCTCCCCGAGGAACTGCTGATCCACATGGTCGAGGATCCGGAGCCGGAGATCACGCCCCGCCGTACGGTCCAGTCGTGGCGCCGCCACGTCCCCTCGCCGCAGGCCATGCGCCGGCGGTCATCCTCGGCCGACACGGGGCCGCTCGCGGCCGACGGCGCCAACCTCGCCGCCGTGCTCGGGCGGATGGCGGGATCGGAGGCGCTGACCGATCTCACGGTCGACCTCGCCGGGGTGGTTCCCGACGTGGTCGCGCTGGTGCCCCGCACCGATCGTGAGGAGTGCTCCTTCGACGTGGTCGTCGACGGTCAGGGAACGGTGCCGGCCGCGCTCCTGTCGGACGGGATCCTGCGGGTCCTCGGCCTGCTCACGGCCCTGCACGACCCCGACCATCCGGGTACGCTCCTGGTGGAGGAGATCGAGAACGGCGTGCATCCCAGCCGTATCGGCGAGCTGCTCCGGCGGGTCCGGCAGCGGATCGCCACGCCGGGAGGCGTGAGGCCGTTCCGGCAGGTGATCTTCACCAGCCACTCCCCGGTGGTGGTCGCCGAGATCTACCGGACCGAGCCCGACGCGCTCACCTTCCTGGACGCCGTGGTCCGCGTCGATCCCGACAACGACCGGGTGTCACGGGTGACCGTGGCCAAACAGGTCCAGCCGGACGGCGAGCCCGGCACGTTCGTCTCGCCCCGGCAGGTCCGCAAATACCTGGGCGCGGCGGCATGAGCCGGCCACTGGTGCCGGGGCTGGTCGCCGAGGGGGAGGCCGACGAGGGCTTCCTCGGCATCGTGATCTCCCGGCAGTTGCGCGAGCTCACCTGGATGTCGCCGCACGCGGTCGACGTTGAGGCGACGGAGGTCGTCTCCTGCGATCGGGAGCACATGGTCACGGCGCTGGAGGAGCTCGCCGCCGACTGCCATCTGCTCTTCACGCACGACGACGAGAGGGAGCGCGGCAAGGCCGGTGGCAAGGCCGACGGGGTCCGCTATCACTCGCACTACCTGGTGCCGGTGATCGGTCTCGGCGAGACCGAGGCCTGGATGCTCGCCGATCCCGCCGTGTGGTCGGGGCTGGAGGGCAGCGACCTCAGCGGGCTTCCTTCACGGCCGCGTGACGTCGAGAGGATCACGGACCCGGTCGGCCTCCTGGCCGCGACGGTCCCTCGCCGGGGCAAGCCGATCCGCGACTATTTCGAATACGTGGGACGCAACATCGACCTCGCCGTCCTGGCCCAGGTGCCCGCGTACGCGGACTGGGTCGCCGAGACGAGGAACGCATTGAAGGGACTTGGTTATCTATGAGCGGAGAGAACCCGGCGCGGTGAGCAAGTGGCGTACGAGAGACGAGCACTCCGCGGAGCGAGCGGGGAGTGGTGAACGACTGATGAGCGCGGAGAGAACCCGCCGCGGTGAGCGTAGTGGCGTGCGAGGAACGAGCGCTCCGCGGAGCGAAAGAGGAGCGGTGAACGACCGATGAGTACTGACACGCTGATGCCGTACGACGAGGCGCTGGAGCGCTTCGAGCCGGTGCTGGGGCTGGAGACGCACGTCGAGCTGGGTACGGCGTCGAAGATGTTCTGCGGTTGCCAGGTCTCGTTCGGCGCGCCGCCGAACACCAATGTCTGCCCGGTCTGCCTGGCGCTGCCCGGATCGCTGCCGACGGCCAACGCCATGGCGATCGAGTCGACGATCCGCATCGGCCTGGCCCTGAACTGCTCGATCGCCGAGTGGTGCCGTTTCGCCCGGAAGAACTACTTCTATCCGGACATGCCGAAGAACTACCAGATCAGCCAGTACGACGAGCCGCTCTGCTTCGACGGCTACCTCGACGTCGAGGTGGACGGCAAGACCGTGCGGATCGAGATCGAGCGCGTCCACCTGGAGGAGGACACCGGCAAGTCCACCCACGTGGGCGGTGCCACCGGTCGCATCCAGGGCGCCGACTACTCGATCGTCGACTACAACCGCGCGGGCATCCCGCTGGTGGAGATCGTCACCAAGCCGATCCCGGGGACCGACAGGCTCGCCCCCGAGGTCGCCCGCGCCTACGTCACCGAGCTGCGCGAGGTCCTGCGCACGCTGGGCGTCTCCGACGTGCGCATGGAGGAGGGCTCCATGCGCAGCGACGTGAACGTCTCCCTCATGCCGCGCGGTTCCTCGGAGTGGGGCACCCGCACCGAGACCAAGAACGTGAACTCGCTGCGCAGCGTCGAGCGTTCGGTCCACAGCGAGATCGAGCGCCAGGCCGCGATCCTGGCCGGCGGCGGCCGGATCATCCAGGAGACCCGCCACTTCCACGAGGACACCGGCACCACCACCTCGGGCCGTTCCAAGGAGGAGGCGCAGGACTACCGCTACTTCCCCGAGCCCGACCTGGTGCCGATCGCCCCCGACACCGCGTGGGTGGCCGAGCTCAAGGCCGCGCTGCCCGAGCTGCCGCGCCTGAGGCGCAAGCGGCTCCAGCAGGAGTGGGGCGTGTCCGACCTGGACATGGAGGCGATGCACAACAACGACGCCATCGGCCTGGTCGAGGCGACGGTCGCCGCCGGAGCCCCGCCCGCGGACGCCCGCAAGTGGTGGATGGGTGAGCTGTCCCGCCGCGCCAACGAGGCCGCGATCCCGCTCAACGAGCTGCTGATCACCCCGGACCAGATCGCCAGGGTGTGCGCGATGGTCGCCGGGGGAGCGCTGAACGACAAGCTGGCCCGGCAGGTGCTGGAAGGCGTGCTGAACGGCGAGGGCTCCCCGGACGAGGTGGTGGCCGCGCGCGGTCTGCAGATCGTCAACGACGAGGGCGAACTGCTGGCGATCATCGACCAGGTCCTGGCCGGTAACGCCGACGCGGCCGACAAGGTCCGCAACGGCAAGATCGCCGCCGTCGGCGCCCTGGTCGGCGGCGTCATGAAGGCCAGCCGCGGCAAGGCCGACGCGGGCCGGGCCAGGGAGCTCCTGCTGGAGAAGCTCGGCGTCTCCGAGTAGCTCGCGCGCGGGGTTTCCGGGAAGCCCCACGCGAAGGCCCCGCCGCCTCGGCGGGATCCGGGCCTGTTTCCGGGTGGGCCCCGCACGTTTCCACGACGGTCTCGACGACCTCGGGCCGCGTGCGGGGCCTTCGCCATGTCAGGCGAACGCCCCGCCGACCGGCCGATCACCGATGGCCGGTGAACGACGCCGGTTCGTGCAGGAACATCCGCGCGGGTCAGGCCTGGTCACATAGCCCGGCGTCGCACATTCGCGTTCGGCGGCGCCGTAGGAAATCGATCATCTCGGTTCGGGTCCCCTCGTGCGGTTCGACGGATGCGGCCCGCCGTATCCAGTGCCCCGCCTCGTCCGGTACGGCTGAGGCCGGCCAGGTGCTCAACACCTCCAGGGCGGCGCGCCGGGTCTGGACGGCCCGGTTGCGCAGCGCCACGTCGATCAGCGGCAGCCCGAGGCCGGGGAAGGCGCCCAGCCCGCTCACGACGGACTCCAGCGCTCGATCCGGTCTGTACTCGTCGCCGAATCCGGGGCGGTCGTCCGGCCCGTTCGCCGGATCGGCCGGCGGAAGGAGCCGTTCGGCCAGGTGGCCGAGCTGTTCGGCCTCCTCGGCGGTGGCGAGCCGGATGGCGTGGTACCAGGCGAACTCGTCCAGCGGGTCGATCTTCAGGCGGGCGATGATCTGCGGGACCACCGGCAGCCGGAGCCGGTGGGCAAGTCGCATCGCGTGATCGAAATCGACATGGTGCGGATCGGCCAGGTGTCTCAGCACGAGGCTGTTCCACCGTGGCTGGGCGGTGATCTCCTCATAGCGGCGGCGGAGCCGCGCGATCACGCCGGGCGGCCAGGGCGAGTCGTCGCCGGTCCCGCGCAGGAAGGCCTGGATCCTCAGTACGGCGTGCAGCCTGCCGAGCGTGTCCCGCCGGTCGATGAGGAGGTCGGCGAGGCGATCCATGGCCGGTACGGCGTCGGCGTAGTCGCCCATGTCCTCGGCCGGGCCGCCCAGCGCCAGGGCGGCCAGGATGTCCCCGGCGCCGTCGAGCAGGGCGTCGTCGACGTCCGGCTCCAGCAGGGCCGAGTACAGGCCACCGGTTGTGGCCGCGAGGTGGGCCAGGTATTCGTTCATGATCCCGTTGCGGAAACCGTCCCGCAGCAACCAGGCCTTGATCTGTGGATCGTCGCAGTCCTTGAGCCGCTCCACCGCGTGGATGCGGCCCCAGCCCCGCACCCGGCGGGCCAGTTCGTAGACGGCACGGTGGCGGTCGGGCTGGGTGTGCCGCAGGGCGATCACCGCGTACAGGGTGAGCTCCTCCAGCGTGCCGAGCAGGAGCAGCAGTTCCCGGTCCCGCTCGTCCCCGCAGGCGCCGAGCAGCACGATGCCGATCTTGACGGCGTTGCGGTGGCTGCCGTGCCCGGCCAGATACCGTCCGACCTCGCCGACCCGGTCCTTGGGGAGCAGCCGCCGCCGGATCCGGTCGACGAGGTCGTCGGCGATACCGAGCGCCGAGACGGTGGCGAGCCGATCGTGCAGCCGTAGAAGATCGTCGCGAGCGGGATCGCCGGTGACGAGCCCGCCGATCAGGTCGGTGACCTCTGCGACGCCGTCGTCGCGCTCGACACCGAAGTGATGGCTCCGAATGCCGTCCATGACGACACTGGGGATGAACGGCTCGCCGGAGGTACGGCGAGGCGGGTCGTCGGGGAGTTCGCAGGCGTCCTCGGGCCACGGGCCGGGCCCGTACCGCAGGGACATCGTGAGTGCGTGAGCGAGGAAGGTGGGGCGATCGTCGAGAGGATCGTCGCCCAGCTTCCACGTGTCGGGGTTCACCGACCGGGGCGGTGGCCGCCCTTCCCATAGGTCATGCCCGCCATGATGGCCCATCGTGCGTCCGGAACGCAATCATGGGCCGCCCCTCCGTTCGGGCCGATCGCAAGAACCGAGGACGGCCGCTCCTCCGTTCGGGCCGGTGTTCCGCGAAGACGGCGGGGGAGCCCCGCGGGCACCGGGCCCGGGGAGGCTCACCCCACCTCCGCGGACGCCACCGCCCGGACGTCCGCCAGGTCCGCGCCCGGGTTCGGTCAGGCGCTCCGGCGGGCGGCCAGCTTCCTGATGAGGGGAGCGAACAGCGCGAGGAACGCCACGCCCAGCAGCACCGCGGCCACCGGGCTCCTGACCAGGGTCGTCACGTCGCCCGCGCTGATGGCCAGGGCCCGGCGGAGCTGGACCTCGGCCATCGGCCCGAGGATCAGGCCGATCACGGCCGGGGCGATGGGCAGGCCGAAGCGGCGCATCGCGAAGCCGAGCATGCCCAGGACGTAGAGGATGACCATGTCCACCCAGGAGGAGTTCAACGCGTAGACGCCGAGCGCGGCGAACAACACGATCCCTGAGTAGAGATAGGGGCGGGGGATGCGCAGCACCCGCGCCCAGAGAGGGGCGAGCGGCAGGTTGAGCACCAGCAGCATGGTGTTGCCGATGAACAGCGAGGCGATCATGCCCCAGACCAGCGCCGGGTTGTGGTCGAACAGCTGGGGACCGGGCTGCAGGCCGTACTGCTGGAAGGCGGCGAGCAGGATCGCGGCCGTCGCGGAGGTGGGCAGGCCCAGGGTGAGCAGCGGGACGAGGGTGCCCGCGGCCGAGGCGTTGTTGGCGGCCTCGGGACCGGCGACCCCCTCGATGGCGCCCTTGCCGAACTCCTCGCGGGTGACCCCGCGTCCCAGGTGCTTCTCGATCGTGTAGGACAGGAAGGTCGGGATCTCCGCGCCGCCTCCGGGCAGCGCCCCGAAGGGGAAGCCGAGCGCGGTGCCGCGCAGCCACGGCCGCCAGGAGCGGGACCAGTCGGAGCGGCCGAGGAACGGCCGGCCGACCGGGATGACCTCCGGCTCGCCGTGCCGCAGCCGGGAGGCGACGTAGAGCACCTCGCCCAGCGCGAACAGGCCGACCGCGACGATGACCACGTCGATGCCGTCGAGCAGCTGCGGGACCCCCATGGTCAGCCGGGCCTGCCCGGTCTGCTGGTCGATGCCGATCAGCCCGATGACCAGGCCGATCCCCAGGGACGCCAGCCCGCGCACGACCGAACGCGACAGCACCGACGACACCGCCGTGAAGGCCAGGACGGCCAGCGCGAAGTAGTCCTCGGGGCCGAAGGAGATGGCGAAGTCGACCACCAGCGGCGCCGCGACGACCAGGAGTCCGGTGGCGATCGTGCCCGCGACGAAGGAGCCGATCGCGGCGGTCGCCAGCGCCTGGGCGGCCCGGCCCCGCTTGGCCATCTTGTTGCCCTCGAGCGCGGTGATCATCGAGGAGCTCTCGCCGGGGGTGTTGAGCAGGATCGAGGTGGTCGACCCGCCGTACATGCCTCCGTAGTAGATCCCGGCGAACATGATGAACGCGCTCTCCGGGGGGACGGTGAAGGTGATCGGCAGCAGCAGCGCCACGGTCATGGCCGGGCCGATGCCGGGCAGTACGCCCACCAGCGTGCCGAGGGTGACGCCGACCAGGGCGTAGAGCAGGTTGACCGGGGTCAGCGCGCTCGCGAACCCGTCCATCAGAAGCTGGAACGACTCCATCTAGATCACCCCGGACAGCAGCCCGGCGGGCAGCGTCACGCCCAGGCCCTTGACGAAGGTCAGGTAGGTGACGGTGGACAGCAGGACGGAGATGACGCCCGCGCGCAGCCGGTGCTCGGCGCCGAGCGTCAGCGACAGGCCGAAGAAGAGCAGCGCGCCCGCGATGATCCAGCCGAGCAGGTCCAGCAGCCCGGCGAAGGTCAGGAAGATCACGCTGACCAGCGCGACCGTCCGCCAGTCCGCCGGCGCCTCGGTGTCGGCGTCCTCGGTCTGCTCGGGATCGCCGTGGCCGCCTCTGACCACGTCGAGCACGTAGAACAGTCCGATCAGCAGCAGCGCCGCGCCGACGATGATCGGGAAGAAGCGGGGCCCCAGCCCGAACGTGGAGCCCGCGGCGGTGACGTCCGCGGTGCCCACGATCACGAACGCGCCCAGCGCGAGGACGACCAGGGCCAGGACGAGCTCGGGCCGTCGCCAGGAGTACGCCGGACCGGCGCCACGATCGGTGGCGCCGCCCGGCTCTTCGGGGAGGGACATCAGGAGACGAGACCCATTTCTGCGATGACGGCCTTGATCTTGGCCTGCTCGGCCGTGAGGAAGTCGGCGAACGGCTGGCCGGTCTGGAAGACGTCGGTCCAGCCGTTCTTGGTCACCTCGTCCTTCCACGTCTGCGAGGCGTGCATCTTGGTGACCAGGTCGGTCAGGTTCTGCTTGGCGGCGTCGTCCAGCTCGCCGGGCGCGACGAAGCCCCGCCAGTTGGCGAGCTCGACGTCCACGCCGGCCTCCTTCAGCGTGGGGGCGTCCACGTTGCCGAGCCGGGCCGGCGAGCTCACGCCGAGGGCGCGCAGCTTGCCGGACTTCACGTGCTCGGCGAACTCCCCGATGCCGGAGATCCCCACCGCCACCTTGTTGCCCAGCAGCGCGTTGAGCGCCTCACCGCCGCCGGAGTGGGCGATGTAGTTGACCGACTTGGGGTCGATGCCGCCCGCCTTGGCCATCAGGCCCGCCACGATGTGGTCGGTGCCCCCGGCGGAGCCGCCCGCGATGGCGATCTTCGCGGGATCGGCCTTCCACGCCGCCATCAGGTCGGCCAGCGTCTGGTACGGCGATTCCCCCGGAACCACGACGAGCTCGTACTCCTCGGTGAGCTTCGCGATGGGAGTGGTGTCGGCCAGGGTGACCTTCGACTTGTTCTGCTCCAGCGCCCCGACCATGACCAGGCCCATGGTCATCAGCAGGTCGCCGTTGCCCTTCTCCCCGGCGAGCTGGGCCAGGCCGATGCTGCCGCCCGCGCCGGGCACGTTGTAGACCTCGATCTTGCGGGACTGGTCGACCGACCTGAGAGCCTGCTCGGCGATGCGCGAGGTCTGGTCCCAGCCACCTCCCGGCGCGGCCGGAACCATGATCCTCAGCGCGGTGGTGCCGGATCCTCCACCCGAGCCGCAAGCGGTGAGGGCGAGGGACAGGGCGGCGAGGGCCGCCAGTCTCCGAAGACGCATCGTTAACTCCCAACAACATAAAGAACCTGTGAGGATGCTGAGGCTAAGGGATCATCGTGTCGATGCTTTGCGTGTTTGCCGTCGTATCGGTCGTATTGGTCACGGTGGTCGCGACCCCGCCGTTATCTCGGGCTGCTTTCATGAGGTCCCTGACCAGGGAGCCGACTCGTGCGACGCATACACAACGCCTCGCTTGGCACCCAGTTGTTCGTTCTGCAGATGGTGATCGTATTTCTCGCGGTCGGTGGTACGGCGGGCGTCTGGGTGGAGCACACCCGCGATCAGCTCGACCAGCAGTACCAGCAGCGGGCGTTGGCGATCGCCGAGTCCGTGGCCGGGCTGCCCCAGGTGCGTGAGGCCTTCGCCCAGGACCGGCCCGAGCTCAGCCTGCAACCGATCGCGGCGGGGGTTCAGGCCGCCACCGGCGCCGACTACGTGGTGATCGCCAACCGCGAGCAGATCCGCTACGCGCATCCCAACACGCTCCTGATCGGCAAGAGGCTGTCCACCGACGGCTCGGAGGTCCTGGTGAGCGGACGCCCCTGGACCGGCATCCAGACCGGCACCCTCGGCCGTTCGGTGCGCGGCAAGGCCCCCGTCTTCGACACCTCCGGCACCGTCATCGGCCTGACCTCGGTCGGCATCCTGGAGGGAACGGTCGCCGACCAGCTCGCCGAGGCGCTGCCGCCGTTGCTCTGGACCGTGCTCGCCGTACTCCTCGCCGGATCCGGCGCCACCGCGCTGATCGCCCGGCGGGTCCGCCGCCAGACCTTCGGCCTGGAACCGGGGGAGATCGCGGCCCTGCTCGAACAGCGCGAGGGCGTGCTGCACGGCGTCAAGGAGGGGGTGCTCGCCCTGGACCTCCAGAGCCGGGTGACGCTGATCAACGACGCGGCCCGTGACCTGCTCGGCCTCTCCCAGCACGATGTGGGCCGTGGCCTGAGGGAGATGCCCCTGTCCGACCGGATGCGCGACGTGCTGGACGGCGTCGACTCCGGCGACGACCGGGTGGTGCTCCACCGCGACCGGGTGCTGGTGCTCAACCGCACCCCGGTGGCGGTGCGCGAGCAGCAGAGCGGCTGGGTGGTCACCCTGCGCGACCGGACCGAGCTGGTACAGCTGGCGCGCGAGCTCGACCAGGCCAGCACCACGACCGGCGCGCTGCGCGCCCAGGCCCACGAGTTCGCCAACCGGATGCACACCGTGGTCGGCCTGCTGGAGCTCGGCGAGTACGAGACGGCGGTCAGCTACATCACCCAGACCACCGAGGCCTACAGCAGGCACGCGTCCGGCATCAGGGAGAAGGTGGCCGACCCCACCCTGGCCGCGCTGCTGCTGGCCAAGTCCGCCGAGGCGGCCGAGCGCGGCGCGTCCCTGGTCCTCTCCGAGGACTCCCGGGTGGAGGAGGGCATGCTCGGCGACCCGCATGACGCGGTCCTGGTCGTCGGCAACCTGGTCGCCAACGCCCTGGACGCGTTGCAGGAGACCGGCGGAACGGTGGAGGTCTCGGTCCGCACCGAGACGGACGGCCTGCACGTCAGGGTCGGCGACTCGGGCCCCGGGATCACCCCCGCCCTGGCGGGCGAGGTGTTCCGCGAGGGTTTCACGACCAAGGTGGCCCACGCGGGGCCGCGTGGGCTGGGCCTGGCCCTGACCCGCCAGGCGTGCTCACGCCGCGGGGGCTGGGTGCGTGTGCACAACGCGGGCGGCGCCGTCTTCACCGCCCTGCTGCCGACGGGAGCGGACCCGGCCGGCGAACCAGACGGATCCGGCGGACCCGGTGGGCCGGGAGGGTCCGGCAGGGAAGCCGGAGACGCCGGGGGCGGCGAGAGCGTGGGGGCGGCAGGGCAGGGCGGGGTCACGGACTCGGAGACGTCGGAATGATCCGCGTGCTGGTGGTGGACGACGATTTCATGGTGGCCAGGATCCACAGCGGCTACGTGGCGCGGATGCCCGGATTCACGGTGGTCGACGCCGTGCACACCGGAGGCGCGGCGATCGCGGGGGTGGCCGCGCACCGGCCGGACCTGGTGCTGCTCGACATATACCTGCCTGACATGTCCGGACTCGACGTGCTCATGGCGCTCAGAGGCGCCTCCCACCCCGTCGACGTCCTGATGATCACCGCCGCACGTGACGTGACCACGGTCCGGGCGGCCATGCGCGGCGGCGCGGTGAACTACCTGATCAAGCCGTTCACCGCCCGGGCGCTCGCCGAACGCCTCGAACAGTACGCCGACACCCGCATGAGGCTCGCCAGGATCGGCTCCGAGGCCTGCCAGGACGAGGTCGACCGACTGTTCGGCCTGGTCAAGGGCGGGCCGCCGCCGCTGCCGAAGGGGCTGTCCGCCCCCACGTGCGCCCTGGTCGCCGACGCGCTCAGGGAGAGCGACACCGATCTGTCGGCGACCGAGGCCGCCGTGCTCACCGGCCTCTCCCGGGTCAGCGCCCGCCGCTACCTGGAATACCTGTGCGCGGCGGGCCAGGCGGAGCTCCGGCCGAGGTACGGCACCGCGGGACGGCCCGAACACCGCTACCGTTGGACGGGTTGATCGAAAACCCCGGGCGTTCGGCATACCCTTGTGCCGTGCACCGGCCCCGGGCGGCTCCCGCGCCGATCCTGGGGTGACCACCGCGCCGGTGTGGCGGTCCCGGGGACGACTCCGCGGCCTGATGACCGAGATCACCCGGTTTCAGTTGTGAGAAGAAGTCAATTGTTATTGCTTTGCGGGTGTTGTCTGACGGTTGTGGTTTAGGGTTGCCGAAGCATAGAAGCTGCGAAGCAGGAGGAGCCGGAGGCCGTGCGGAACGCCGGAGCGTCGATCGACCCGCCGACGGATCCCTTCGAGGCGATACCCCTGCCCTCGCGTCCCGTCCCACCGGGTGCCCGCGGTCCCAAGCCCCCTCCGGGCGCGCAGCCCCAGGGAGGGTCGCGACTGCCTCCGGGGGTCTCGCCCGACATCTTCGGTTCCTCGGGTTTCGGCTCCCCGTCCGCGCCGGCGGGGAGGTCGACCGGGCTGCCGCCCGCGGCCCAGCCGCCGCAACCCTGGCAGATGCCCGCCGCTCCCGAGCCCGTTGTCCCGCAGCGCTCCCTCCGTGACGAACCCGGGCTCATGCCCGGCGGCGACGGGGGCTCGTCGAAGCTTGAGCCCCTCCGCTACGAGGAGCCGCCCCCTCGCCGGCGCCGGGGCAGGATGTTCGCCCTGGTCGTCCTGGCCGTCGTGCTGCTCGCGGGCGTCGCCTACGCGATACCCGCGGTCGTCATGTCGGGCAAGATGCTCCCCGGCACCCAGGTGCAGAACATCGACATCGGCGGACTGACCGCGACGGAGGCGGCCGACAAGCTCAGGGAGCAGTTGGGCGACAAGGCCGCCCGCACGATGACGCTCCTGGCCGCGGGCAAGAAGTACGACATCGATCCCGACAAGTCCGGGCTGGAGTTCGACGTCGTCGCCACCATCAACCAGGCGCCCAGTGACTTCCCCGCACCCATGGAGGTCTGGCGGGCGCTCACCGGCACCCTCAAGCTCGACCCCCAGATCTCGGTCGACTCCGATCTCCTGGAGAGCACGGTCACGTCCCTGGCCAAGAAGATCGACGTCAAGGTCCGCGAGGGCAAGGTCGCGTTCGAGGGCGTCAAGCCGGTCGTCGTGACGCCCCAGGACGGCCGCATCCTGGAGCAGGAGGCCGCGGCCGCCACCATCAGGAAGGCGTTCCTCGGGCCCGAGGCCGAGATCCGGCTCCCGGTCTCGGTGATCAAGCCCAAGGTCACGGCCGACGTGGTCAAGAAGGCCGCGGCCGTCGCGGGCAAGGCCCTGCCCGGCCCCGTCACCCTGACCTACGCGGGCAAGCAGGCCCAGTTGCCGGTCGAGACCCTCGCCGCGCACCTGTCCTTCGAGCCCGACGACTCCGGGGGCATGAGCCCGTCGTTCGACGCCAAGAACGCCATCGCGACCGTGGAGAAGAGGCTCGTCGACCCGTCCCTGGCCCCCCTCGAACCGACCTTCCAGATCGTCGGCGGAAAGCCCAAGCTGGTTCCGGGGCACAAGGGCAAGGGCATCGACGACAAGAAGCTCGCCGACGACGTGGCCGAGATGGTCGCCGAAAACGGCAGCCGGACCATCCCGGTCACCCTCGCGACCGTCCAGCCGCGGATCTCCGAAGCCGAGGCGCGCGGGTTCGGCATCAAGGAGAAGGTCAGCGAGTTCACCACGCCGTACGACTGCTGCCTCCCGCGGGTGACCAACATCCAGACGATCGCCAAGCTCCTCGACGGCTATCTGGTCAAGCCCGGTGAGACCTTCTCGCTCAACGGCGTCATCGGCCAGCGCGACACGGCCCGCGGTTTCGTCCCGGCACCCATGATCCAGAACGGCCGGCTGGTCGACTCGGTGGGCGGCGGCATCTCCCAGTTCGTCACGACCATGTACAACGCGGTCTACTTCGGCGGGTTCGAAGAGGTCCAGCACATGGCGCACGAGTTCTACATCTCCCGCTACCCGGCCGGACGCGAGTCCACGGTCTCCTGGCCCGAGCCCGACTTCCGCTGGAAGAACGACTCCAAGTACGGCGTGCTGGTGAAGACCTCCTTCACGAACAGCGGCGTCACGGTCGCCTTCTGGAGCACCAAGCGCTACGACATCGAGTCGATCTCCTCCGAGCGCTACAACATCACCCCCTTCAAGCGCGAGACCGACAGCGGTCCGGACTGCATCCCGATGGTCGGCCAGAACGGTTTCACGATCGACGTCTGGCGCGTCTTCAAGCAGAACGGCAAGGAGATCAAGCGCGTCAAGGAGACCACGGTCTACCGCCCGGAGGTCGACCTGAAGTGCGTCCCCGCCGCCGCGGCCAGGACCCCTGATCCCCCCGCCCCTCCGGCCAACCCCGACGACGCCACCAACGCCGACCTCCCCGGCGCGGTGGACGCCGCCGACGCCACCAACGCCACCGACGCTGCGAACGACGTCGACCAGTAGGCCCCTCCCCGGTCCCGTTCACATCGGTGGCACGGCGACCGGCCACGGGCGTGGGCGGGCGTGGTCCCGTGACCTCTCCTCGCGGCGCCTCCGCGGAGGCGACTCCGTCTCCGTGGGATGGCGCGGGAGATTACCGGATGATCCCGTGGATGGCGCGGCTGGATAATGCAGCCATGAAGATCTGGGTCCCCTCCGAAGCCGCCGTCGATGTCCTGCGCGATCTGCCCGATGTGGAGTGTGTCGTCTACGACGGCACGAAAGCCGCGCCACCGGAGGCGGAGAAGGTGGAGGTCTGGATCCCGCCGCTGCTCCCGGTGGCGCGGATTCCGGAACTGCTCGCCGAGATGCCCCGGCTGCGGCTGCTGCAGACCGTCACGGCCGGTGTGGAGCCCTACCGGCCGCACCTGCCGGAGGGGGTGACGCTGTGCAACGCGCGGGGAGTGCACGACGCGGGCACCGCCGAATGGGCGGTGGGAGCCATGATCGCCGTGCTGCGGGAGTTCCCGGGGTTCGCCGCCGCGCAACGGGAGGGAAGGTGGACCTACCACCACACCGGCGTGCTGGCCGACTCCACGGTGCTGATCGTCGGTTACGGCTCGATCGGTGAGGCGCTGGAGCGGCGGCTGGACGGTTTCGAGGTGAACGTCGTCCGGGTGGCCAGGACCGCGCGGCCGAACGTGCACGGACAGGACGAGCTGCCGGAGTTGCTGCCCCAGGCTGACGTGGTGGTGCTGCTGGTCCCGTCCACGCCCTCCACCGCCGGTCTCGTGGACGCGGATTTCCTGTCGGCGATGAAGGACGGCGCCGTCCTGGTGAACGCGGCCAGGGGAACGGTCGTGGACACCGGCGCGCTCGTCGCCGAACTGCGGAAAGGCCGCATCCTGGCCGCGCTCGACGTCACCGATCCCGAGCCGCTGCCCCAGGACCATCCCCTGTGGACGGCGCCGGGAGTTCTCATCACCCCGCATGTCGCGGGGAGCAGCCCGGCCTCGGAAAGGCGCATGCTCAAGCTGCTCCGCTCGCAGCTCCTGCGTTACCTCGCAGGTGAGCCGCTCAAGAACGTGATCACGGATTCTTACTGACCGGCAAAGGAATCCGGACCGTGGCTGCCTCGTGACCTGGGGTGCGTACGGTCGGTTACCGCGGTTGTTATCGTCCGCGTGGTTATCAGATCGGTGACGACTATGGCGTTGTCACCACTCAGACCGGCGGAACGGCACACACTGGCCATGTGGCGTTGCCGACGCGGAGAACGACGCGCCGGCAACGGCAACGCGAGCGCAGTGAAATAAGGGATGCTGCAGCAGCGAGACGAATCGACACCGATGGGCAGACGACATTGATCCGCTGGCGTGACCCCCGGGTACCGCTGACCACCGCCGCCGTCATCGGTGTGGTGGGGCTCGTCGCCGCGTTTGTCAGCGGCGCTTCCGCCGTGGTCGTCGGAGCGGTGGCGGGTGTCATCGCCGCCACGGCCGCCGCGATCTCGTTGTTCGCCGCGGCCGCCAAGGTGGCCGACCGGCGCAGGGCGATGGCCTGGCGATGGCTGGCGAGCGGCTCGCTCACCTGGATGGTCGGGATCGGCGTGCGGCCGCTCGCCGACGGCACGCCCTTCGCGGTGACCTTCGCCGACCTGATGCTTCTCGTCGGCACCGCCATGATCGCTGTCAGCACCGGACTGTGCGCCACCCGGCCCGCGCACGGGCACGCTCTGTTACGCGACCTCGCCGACGGTTACGTGTGCGCCGCCTCGGTCTTCGTGATCACCTGGGTCCTCCTGCTGGACCCGGTGTACCGCGAGGGCGGGGGCGGGTTCGTGGTCACCTTCGCCTCACCGCTGTTCTGCCTGATCCTCACCTGTGTCGCCGGTCCGGCGGTGGTGCCGATCCGGCGGTCCGCCTGGCCGGTGGGCCTGGCCGCGCTGGCCGTGCTCTCCGCCGTCACGGCGGCGGAGACGGCCACCGCTCTGGCCCGGGCGACCGGTGACGCGCCCTCGCTCACCTGGATGTGGCCGGCCCCCGCCGCCTTCCTGCTCCTGGCGGCGGTTCCGTGGAGCGACCGCACGACCCGCGCGGCGAACTCCGAGGAGGGCGACGACGAGCTGGGCGAGCTGTCCGTCCGCCAGAGCACCTCCTCCTTGATCGCCTCGGTGCCGTTGATCCTCGCCGTCGTGGCCACGGGCGTCGTGCTCTTCCGCGTGATCGAGAGCGGGATGCAGGGGCCGGTGCAGGTCCTGGCCGTCGTGTCCGCGTCGGTCGTCGTCCTCCTGGCGGCTCGCCTGTTCCTGATGCTGCTGGAGATCGGCCGGATGCGGCGTCTGGTCGACCTCGGCGAGCGGCAGCTGCAAGACCTCGCCGAGAGCGTCGGGGACGTGGTCCTGATGTGCGACTACGACGGTGTCGTGCGGGAGATCGGCGAAGGCGTCGAGATCACGTACGGTTACCGCCCCGGTGACCTGGTCGGCAGGACGATCTTCGACTACATCCACCCCGAGGACATGCCCGGCCTCCAGGTGGCGCTGCGCGCGATGGGCCCGGACGAGGAGCCGGGCGAGGGGGCGGGCGCCTGCATGGTCGCCTGCCGGGTCAGGGCGTCCGACGGCACCTGGCGGCCCACCGAGTCGGTGGCCACCCGGCACGTGCGCGGCGAGGAACTGCTGCTGATCACCACGCGCGACATCAGCGACCAGGAGGCCCTGCGCAACCAGGTCACCCACCTGACCTTCCACGACGGCGTCACGGGCCTGCCCAACCGGGCCTATTTCGAAGAACGCACCCGGGAGGTGCTGGCCCGTCCGGGCGCGAGCAGCGCCGTCGTGATCTTCCTGGACCTGGACGGTTTCACCGCGGTGAACGACTCGGTCGGCCACGCCAGCGGCGACTACCTGCTCGGCCAGGCGGCCCGCAGGCTCCGCGCCGCCGTACGGGCCGACGACACCCTGGCGCGCTGGGGCGGCGACGAGTTCGCGGTGCTGCTGGAGTCGACGGTGGACGCCCAGACGGCGGTGGATCTGGCCGAGCGGCTGGTCCGCACGGTCTCGTCCGAGCCGTTCCGGGTGGCCGACCGTGACATCGCGCTGACCGCGAGCGTCGGAGTGGCCTTCGCCGACGACGACGTGTCCTCCGCGGACCTGATCCGCAACGCCGACGTGGCGATGGCCAGGGCCAAGGAGCTCGGCGGGCGCCGGGTCGAGGTGTTCGCCGCGCACATGCACGCCGACGTGGTCCGCCGTCTGGAGCTCGCCGCCGACCTGCAACGGGCGCTGCTGGAGAACCAGTTCGCCATCGAGTACCAGCCGGTGGTGGACCTGGCCACCTCGCGGGTCACCGCGGTCGAGGCATTGGTGCGCTGGGTGCGGGGAGGCACGTTCGTGCCGCCGGAGCAGTTCCTCGGCCCGGCCGAGGACACCGGCCTGATCGTGCCGCTGAGCGAGTGGATCCTGCGTGAGGCCTGCCGGGAGGTGGCCGCCTGGCGCGCGTCCTCCTGGGACATCGGGCTCTCGCTCAACCTGTCGTCCCGGCAGATCATGGCGCCGCGCTTCGTGGAGACCGTCGAGTCGGCGCTCACCGAAAGCGGCCTGCCCCCCAGCGCGCTGACCCTGGAGGTCATCGAGGAGATGCTGGTCGAGGACGCCGAGGAGACCATCACCCGGCTCTCGGAGCTGCGCAGGCTCGGGGTACGGCTGGCCATCGACGACTTCGGCACCGGTTACGCCTCGCTGGCCCTGCTGCGGCAGCTCCCGGTGGACATGATCAAAATTGATCCGTCGTTCGTGTCCGGCCTCGGCCGCGACGAGACGCTGACGCTGCTGACCCGCACGATCGTGCGGCTCGGTCACGATCTGGGTCTGATCGTGGTCGCCGAGGGCATCGAGCGGCCGGAGCAACTGGAGCTGCTGCGCGAGATGGGCTGCACCCGAGGCCAGGGCTTCCTGGTCGCGCGGCCGATGGTCGCACGCGGTGTCGACACCCTGATGAACACCAGCCTCTCCAGCCTGCACAGCGGGGTCTGACGGCGCTCGTCCGCCCACCCGGCTCGATCTTCGCGCGACGGCTCGGGAGACAAGGGACGGGAAGGCCGCCCGACCTCCGGATTCCCGCTGGGAGAGGCCCCCGCGCTCATTCTCGCCATCTCGGACTCTGAGATATGTGTCCCATGAATTTGACGTGGGGACGCTCTGTCGGCCAAGGTAGAGCCATGCAGCATCACCGTGGGATTCTCGTAGTACTTCGCCGGCGCGCAGGCCGATAACGCGAAGTACCACGACCTGCGCGCCGCCCCAGCTCCGCCTCCAAGGTGGAATGGGGCATTTTTTATGTCGTCAAACATGCTCAGCCACAAGGAACGAGCCGATGACCGAACAGATGACAGGAGCCCAGGCTCTCGTGAGGGCGCTGGAGCAGGTCGGGGTCGACACCGTGTTCGGGATTCCGGGCGGTGCCATCCTCCCGGCCTACGACCCTCTCTACGACTCGGCCAAGGTCCGGCACGTGCTTGTACGGCACGAGCAGGGCGCCGGTCACGCGGCCCAGGGGTACGCGCAGGCCACCGGCAAGGTCGGGGTCTGCATGGCGACCAGCGGTCCCGGTGCGACCAACCTTGTCACCCCCATCGCCGACGCCTACATGGACTCGGTCCCGATTGTCGCGATCACCGGCCAGGTGGTCAGCAGCGCCATCGGCACCGACGCCTTCCAAGAAGCGGACATCTCCGGCATCACCATGCCGATCACCAAGCACAACTTCCTGATCACCGACCCTGAGGACATCCCCAGGACGATCATGGAAGCCTTCCACATCGCCTCGACCGGGCGGCCGGGGCCGGTGCTGGTCGACATCGCCAAGGACGCGCTCACGTCCACCATGACCTTCCAGTGGCCTCCGGTGATGCAGCTTCCGGGCTACCGCCCGGTGACCAGGCCGCACTCCAAGCAGATCCGCGAGGCGGCCAAGCTCATCGTCGAGGCCAAGCGGCCGGTCCTCTACGTCGGCGGCGGCGTGCACCGGGCGGGGGCGTCGGCGGAGCTGCGGGAGTTCGCCGAGCTGACGGGCATCCCCGTCGTCACCACCCTGATGGCGCGCGGCACCTTTCCCGACAGCCACCCGCAGCACATGGGCATGCCCGGCATGCACGGCTCGGTGTCCGCGGTCGGCGCCCTGCAGAAGTCGGACCTGCTCATCGCGCTCGGCGTCCGCTTCGACGACCGGGTCACCGGCCAGCTGTCCACCTTCGCCCCGCACGCCAAGGTCATCCACGCCGACATCGACCCGGCTGAGATCTCCAAGAACCGGTACGCCGACGTCCCGATCGTGGGCGACTGCAAGGAGGTCCTCACCGACCTCCTCGCGACGATGCGAGGCGACGGCCGCAAGGGCGACTACACCGAGTGGGGGACGGCGCTCAACTCCTACAAGAAGACCTACCCGCTGGGCTACGTCGAGTTCGAGGACGGCTCCCTCGCCCCGCAGCACGTCATGGAGCGGTTGAGCGAGATCGTCGGTCCCGACGCGATCTACACCGCCGGTGTCGGTCAGCACCAGATGTGGGCCGCCCAGTTCATCGGCTACGAGAGGCCGGGCACCTTCATCAACTCCGGTGGCGCCGGCACGATGGGCTTCGCCCTCCCGGCCGCGATGGGCGCCAAGATGGGCTGTCCCGACAGAGTGGTCTGGGCCATCGACGGCGACGGCTGTTTCCAGATGACCAACCAGGAGCTGGCCACCTGCACCATCGAGGGTGTGCCGATCAAGGTCGCGGTCATCAACAACGGTAATCTCGGCATGGTCCGGCAGTGGCAGACGCTGTTCTACAACCAGCGCTACTCCAACACCGACCTGCAGACGGTCCGGCGGATCCCGGACTTCGTGAAGCTGGCCGAGGCGTACGGTTGTGTCGGCCTTCGGTGTGAGCGTCCCGAGGATGTGGACGCGACCATCCAGAAGGCGATGGAGATCAACGATGTGCCGGTCGTGATCGACTTCGTCGTGCACCAGGACGCCATGGTCTGGCCGATGGTCGCGGCGGGGACCAGCAACGACGAGATCCAGTTCGCGCGCGACATGGCGCCGGTCTGGGACGGCGAGGACCGGACGTGAGCGAGCGGACGGACAGGCACAGCGGCTCGGCCCGCGCGAGGGCGGGCCGCCAGGCGAGGGAGAAGGCATGAGCAGGCACACGCTCTCCGTGCTGGTGGAGAACAAGCCCGGCGTGCTCGCGCGCGTCGCGTCGCTGTTCAGCCGCCGCGGATTCAACATCGACTCGCTGGCGGTCGGGCCGACCGAGCACGAGGACATCTCACGGATGACCATCGTGGTCAACGTCGCCGACCTGCCCCTGGAGCAGGTCACGAAGCAGCTCAACAAGCTCGTCAACGTGCTGAAGATCGTGGAGCTCGACCCGGTGCAGTCCGTGCAGCGTGAGCTCACCCTGATCAAGGTGCGTGCCGACGCCGAGAACCGCTCGAGCGTTCTGGAAATGGTCACCCTGTTCCGCGCCCGGTGCGTCGACGTCGCCCCGGACGCGGTGACGATCGAGGTCACCGGCACGCCGGACAAGCTGCAGGCGTTCATCAGGGTCCTGGAGCCGTACGGCATCAAAGAACTCGTTCAGTCGGGCATGGTGGCCATCGGCCGCGGCGCTCGTTCCATCACCGACCGTTCTCTGCGGGCCCTCGACCGGACCGCGTGAATCGCATAGGAAACCGAAAGGTCAAGCAAGTGACTGAGATCTTCTACGACGACCAGGCCGATCTGTCGATCATTCAGGGCCGGCACGTGGCCATCCTGGGCTATGGCAGCCAGGGTCACGCCCACGCGCTCTCCCTGCGTGACTCCGGGGTGGATGTCCGGGTCGGTCTGCCCGAGGGTTCCAAGAGCCGCGAGAAGGCCGAGGCCGACGGCCTGCGCGTGCTCTCCCCGGCGGAGGCCGTCGAAGAGGCCGACCTGACCATGATCCTGGCGCCGGACCACATCCAGCGTCACCTTTACGCCGACCACGTGGCCCCGAACCTGGTCGAGGGCGACGCCCTCTTCTTCGGTCACGGCCTCAACATCCGCTACGGCCTCATCGAGGCTCCCGAGGGTGTGGACGTGGCCATGGTCGCGCCCAAGGGTCCCGGTCACCTCGTCCGCCGCCAGTACACCGCGGGCCGCGGTGTTCCGGTGCTCGTCGCCGTGGAGAAGGACGCCAGCGGCAGCGCCTGGGACCTCGCGCTCTCCTATGCCAAGGGCATCGGCGGCACCCGCGCCGGCGCGCTGAAGACGACCTTCACCGAGGAGACCGAGACCGACCTCTTCGGCGAGCAGGTCGTCCTCTGCGGCGGCCTGGCCGAGCTGATCAAGACCGGGTTCGAGACCCTGGTCGAGGCCGGCTACCAGCCCGAGGTCGCCTACTTCGAGTGCCTGCACGAGATGAAGCTGATCGTCGACCTCATGTACGAGGGCGGCATCCACAAGATGAACTGGTCGATCTCCGACACCGCCGAGTACGGCGGCTACACCCGTGGCCCGCGCATCGTGACGGCGGAGACCAAGAAGGAGATGCAGCGCATCCTCGCCGAGATCCAGTCGGGCGAGTTCGCGAAGGAGCTGGTGGAGGAGTTCGACGGCGGTCAGAAGAAGTTCACCGCCTACCGCGCCGAGCTCGCCGAGCACCCGATCGAGAAGACCGGCGCCAAGCTCCGCCCGATGATGAGCTGGCTGAAGTAGCGGAACCCGCCGCGAGCCGATCCGGGCACCCAGCGGTGCCTCGACGTGTACGGCCCGCGCTCGGCGCGAAGTGAACCTTCGCGCCGAGCGCGGGCCGTACGGGCTCAGTGCTTGGCGAAGACCAGAGTCCAGTAGGGGACCTTCTGGGCGTTGTAGGCGAGACCCGCCCCGGCGTGGGTGTAGGCGCAGTTAAGAATGTTTTCCCGTTGGGTGGGAGTTTCGTCCTCTTTCATCCATTCATCGATCACCTTGTTCGGGGTGGAAAAGCCCCATGCGGCGTTTTCCCCCCAGACCGACATCGGTGTGAAGCCGCTCGCCCTGATGCGACCGAGCGCGTTCTCGTGGTCGGGGGCATTGGTGGCGGCCATGTGTTTCGAGTGGTTCTGGGCGACCGAGTGCAGCTGTACGTCGTGCGTGAGCGGACCGCAGCCTTTCTCCTGTCGCGTGAGGTTGGTCAGCCGCACCACCTCGGCCTCTTCCTTGGCCGAGGGCCACTGGGCGGAGCCGGGGGCGGCCGACGTGGGTTTGAGGGCCGTGCCGGCACCGGGAGCCGGTGTGGGCGCAGGGATGTCCGTGGTGCAGGACAGCCGGACGGCCTTGGACCTGTCCTCGTTGCCCCGGTGGTCGGTGGCGGCGGTGTAGTAGACGCCGGGGATGCACCGCAGGTTCGCGATGCCCCGCCCGTTGGCTCTCCTCTGGGTCGCGCTCTTGACGACCGGGTCGGTCCCGGCCATTGCGCGTTTGATGTGGATGCGGAGCAGCGCGATGTCGTCACAGCCCATGCGGGAGGCGGAGGCCTGGATGGTTCCGGTGGCGGTGACGAAAGGCTTGGCGGCGTACACCCGGCACGCGACCTGCGGGGCTGCCGCGGCATGGGCCGTGGCGATCGGTGTGCCGAGTGCCGTCAGGCTCCCGAGGCACAGCAGTGCCCCTGGCGGTCTACGCATGTCGGCTCCTCCGGATGTGGTTGAACGCTGGCTGGATCTCGCATTCTGTAGACATAGATCGCTCTTACTGCGGAACGCCGGGCGTTGTTGTGATTTCCGGGTAGACCAAGGTGGTTCAAGTGATGCGTAGGAGAGACTGCGTTGGGTTCATTGAGCCGCGTCGTCGCTCCTTGGCGTACGTTTCCGGCCCATCGTTCCTCGCCCCCCGGATCAGGCGAGGACGGGGAAGTTGCTGCGCAGGAGGATCACTCCGGCCACATCACCCGTGGCGCCGTGGCCGCTGGGCTGGGCCGACACCCGCAGTCCCGCGTCGCGGGCGTACCGCACCAGGGCCGCCACGTCGGCGGCGTCGGCGGCGTCGACCACCGCGCCCACCGGCTGCTCGACGGCCAGGTTCCACGGTCGGCGGGCCTGGTCGAAGCCGTCGTCTCCGGGCGTCAGTACGCGGCCGCGGAGGACGGACCGCAGATCGTTGAGGTTGTTCATGTTCTCTCTTCTTCCGGATGTCAGGCCGCGGCCTGAGAGACTTCGGGGGAGATGATCGCCCTGCGGGCGGGGGTGAAGCCGATGGCGACCAGGGCGGTGACGGCGATGCCGCCGGCGGCGACGAAGACCGCGGTGCGCAGGCCGTCGGTGGTGACGGCTCGAAGTGCGGCGCCGGTCAGGCCGTGGGTTCCGGCGTTGGCGACGGCGACCAGGGCGGCCAGGCCGACCGCCCCGCCGATCTGCTGGGCGGTGGAGGCCACCCCGGAGGCGATGCCCTGCTGGTGCGGGTCGGTCCCGGCGGTCGCCGCGCCGAACATCAGCGTGTAGCCGGCGCCCTGGCCCAGGCCGAGGACCACCAGCCCTGGGATCAGGGCGAGATACGAGGCGTCCACGGCCAGCGTCGCGCCGAGCAGGACGGCGCCGGCCAGTCCGACGACCAGACCGGCGATCATGGTGGTGCGGGTGCCGCGGGTGGTCGCCAGCCTCCCGGCGGCCTGGGACCCGGCGACGATCGCGGCCATCGGGACCAGGAACGCCAGACCGGTGCGCAGGGCGTCGTAGCCGTGGACGACCTGGAAGTAGACGGTCAGGAAGTACAGCAGGGTACCGAAGGTCCCCATGTAGAGGAACGTGACGATCAAGCCGGTGCCCAGGTCACGGCCGCGCAGCAGCCCCAGCGGCAGCAGCGGGTCGGCGCTGCGCCGCTCGATCGCGACGAACACGACCAGCGACAGGAGGCCGACCGCGGCGGCGGTGACCACCGGCGGCGAGGACCAGCCGGACTCCGGGCCCTGCACCAGGGCGAACACCATCAGCGTTGTGCCTGCGGTGACGGTCAGCGCCCCGGCCAGATCGAAGCCGCGGCCCCTCACCCGGGCCACGGCGGCGGGCGTGATCAACGGGAAGGCCAGCAGTGCCGCGGCCGCGGCGAGCGGCACGTTGACGTAGAACACCGCAGGCCAGCCGAACGCCTGGGTGAGCACTCCGCCCAGCAGTGAGCCCAGGATCATGCCGCTGCCTCCGGCTGTGCCCCACACCGCGAACGCCCGGTTGCGTTCACGGCCCTCGGCGAAGCCGGTGCTGATCAGGGTCAACGTCGCGGGGAACAGCAGCGCCCCGCCCAGGCCCTGCACGGCCCGCGCGGCCACCAGCGGCCAGGGCGCGTCGGCCAGTCCGCCCGCCAACGAGGACGCCGCGTACAGCGTCAGGCCGAGCACGAACATCCGGCGTGGGCCGAACAGATCGCTGGCCCGGCCGCCCAGGAGCAAGAACCCGCCGAACGCCACCGCGTACGCGCTGACCACCCACTGCAGGATCTGCGCCGAGAAGCCCAGGCTGCCGCCGATCTCCGGCAGCGCCACGTAAACGATGTTGTAGTCGATCGAAATGATCAGCTGGGCGAACGCCAGCAACGCCAGCGTCAGTCCGGGGCGCCGGAACCCGCCCGCCGATCCTTGAACGTCGAGCATGCGGAATACCTTCGTGGAATCACCTGACAAAGGTGCTGCGGTGTCAGCCACCGAAGACGGCGGCGGGGTCGCCGGTGAACCAGACGTTGTCGATGCGGATCCGGCGCATGACCCAGCGGTCGCCGTCGCGGACAAGGTCGACGTCGTAGAGGTTCTTCAGCAGGGCGTGCCCGCTTCGGTCGGCGGTGAGCAGGTGCTGGGCCTCGACCAGCGCGGTGAGGCGGGCAGTGTCGCCTTCGACGGCGATGCGCGGGTTGGTGACCTGGTGGGTGGTGTCCACCCGGCCGGCGAACATGCCCAGGACGGTGGTGACGATCGTGTCCCGGCCGGACAGCAGCGGCGGCTTCGAGCCCCACCTGGCGGCCGCCGAGCGGAAGTCCAGCTCGGCGTCTTCGGCGAAGGACGAGGCGAACAGGTCCTTGTCCTTCAGGTCTTGGCCGAGGCCGAAGCGGTACAGCGCGTCGGTGATCTCCGCGCGGTCCCGCAGTTCCCCGGCGACCGTTCCGGCGTCCGCGGCCGGGACGGACATCGCGTGATGACGGGTGACGTACATGGTGGGCTTCCGTTCAGGTCGAGTGGTGTTTGCGAGCCCCTCCACCTTCGTCATGGCCGAGTTCGTGATCAATGCGAGCCTGTGCAAGGATCGTGAACCCTCGCTTAACGATGGGAGGCAGGCATGCTGGAACGGCACGAGCTGGAGGCGTTCGTGACCCTCGCCGAAGAGCTGCACTTCGGCCGTACCGCCGAGCGCCTGCGCGTGTCCACGGCCCGGATCAGCCAGACGATCAGGAAACTGGAGAGACGCGTCGGCGTCCCCCTGTTCAACCGGACCAGCCGCCGGGTGGAGCTGTCCCCGGTGGGACGGCAGCTCTACGAGGAGATCCAGCCCGCGTGGACCCAGATCGGCACCGCGCTCAAGCGGGCGATCGACTCCGGCCGGGGCATCACCGGCACGCTGCGGGTCGCCTTCATCGGCGCGGCGGCGGGCCAGCTGCTGGTCGGCGCGACCGAGCTGTTCCGGGACCGGCAGCCCGGCTGCGACGTCCAGATCCGGGAGGCGCAGATCGGGGAGATCCTGCCGTGGCTCCGCGACGGCAAGGTGGAACTCGTCCTGGGCAACTTCCCCATGGACGAACCGGGCATCGTCACCGGGCCGGTACTGGTGCGGGAGGCACGTATGCTCGCCGTGCCGTCCGGGCATCCCTTCGCGCGCCGGACGTCCGTCTCCGTCGAAGACCTGGCCCGCACCACGATGCTGCAGCTACCCGACACGCTGCCGGAATCCCTGCGCCACGACCGCACCCCCCTGCGGACACCCGCCGGCCGGCCGATCGAGCCCGGCCCGTCGGCAGAGACCTTCCAGGAGATGCTCACGCTCATCGGCACCGGACAAGGCGTCTTCCCCGTAGGAGCCCAGGTCAGGCGCTACTACATCCGCCCCGACGTCACCTACGTCCCCTTCAGCGACGCCCCGCCCCTGGAATGGGGCCTCCTCTGGCGCGCCGACGGAGCCACCGCCCGTGTCCGCGCCTTCAACCAGGCCGCCTACGACCTGGTGAACAGCCACCGCTGAGGCGTCGCCCTCACGGCTGTGGCGGGAGGCGAGGGTGGAAGCCGGTGGGAGTCAGCGTCTCCGCGCCCGGGGTGCATCCGGGGCACGTCGTGGGAAAGGCTTGGGGCATGGATCTCCGATCGTTCCTGGTGACCGCGCGAGAACTCCTGGCGGTGCCGTCGACCGCTGAGCGGCCGGAGCGGTTGCGGGAGGCCCTCGAGATGGTTCTGGCGTTCGTCGGGGAGGGGTTCACCGTCGAGCGGTTCGAGTCGGGTGGCAAGCCCAGCGCGCTCGTCTACCGCGGTGCCGTACGGCCGCGCTTCCGGATGATCCTCAACGCCCACCTCGACGTGGTGCCGGCGCCCGAGCGGCAGTTCCGGCCGCGGATCGAGAGCGACCGGCTCTTCGCCCGCGGTGCCCAGGACATGAAGGTGTCGGGGCTGGTGATGGCGCAGGTGTTCCGCGAGGCCGCCGGGCGCCTGCCGTACCCGCTGGGCCTGCAATTGGTCACCGACGAGGAGGTGGGCGGCCGCGACGGCACCCTGCACCAGCTCGAACGCGGGGTGGAGGGCGACTTCGCCGTCATCGGGGAGCAGAGCGGGCTGCGCGTGGTCACCGACTCCAAGGGGGTGGCCACGGCCGACCTGCGGGCCGAGGGGCGCTCCGCGCACGGCGCGTACCCGTGGCTGGGCGACAACGCCCTGACGAAGCTGTTGCGCACGCTCGACAAGGTGCTGGCGAGGTACCCCGACCCGGCCGAGGAGACCTGGCGGACCACCGTCAACGTCTCCAGGGTCGAGACCCCCAACCGGGCGCACAACCAGATCCCCGCCCTGGCCGGGGCATGGCTCGACATCCGCTTCCCGCCGGGTGACGCCGACTTCGACGGCAGGGCCGCCGAGGAGGCGGCCGCGTACCTGGCGGCCTTCTGCGAACCCGGCGTCACCGTCACGGTGGGCCGGATCGACCCGCCGCACCACGCCGGCCACGACAGCCGCGAGGTGCTCGCCCTCCAGCGGGCCGCCCGCGACCAGGGGTTCTCCGGCGACCTGTTGCGCAAGCACGGCTCGGCCGACGGGCGGTTCTACTACCAGCGCGGCATCGACGCCGTCATCTTCGGCATCGGCGGCGACGGCCAGCACGGCCCCGACGAGTACGCCGACCTCACCACCGTCGAGCCCTATCACCGGGCGTTGCACGCGTTCCTCGCCGAACTGGAGTGAGCGGGGTGCCAGGGCCTGTCCCGGAGTCGTGATCAGATCGGGGCGATCGGCCCCGGGAACGCCCGGGATGGTAGAACGCTGTCTTGACGCGCTTTACCTGCCTGGTTCGCTCCGGCCCGGGATCCCGCGGACGACTTCCGATGGGTCCCGACGGACTGAGGAGGGGCGGCCGGTCGAGTGACCCGTGGCGGCCTGACCGACGGTGAAGGGGGACGCGACGTGTCCTCGCCGAGATCCGGTCGGGCGAGCCGGTGGAGAAGTCGGCCTCACCCCGTACGGCCCACGCCCCCTGAACGTTCGTCTCACGGGGGCGCGGGCCGTACGGGTTCAGCGTCCGGCGAATATCAGGGTCCAGTAGGGGACGCCCTGACGGCTGGAGGCGTGGCCCACCCCGGCGAGGGTGTAGGAGCAGTTCAGGATCCTGTTCCGGTTGGCGGCGCTGTTCATCCAGCCCGCGACCGCCGCGGCCGGGGAGGAATAGCCCGATCCGAGGTTCCCGCCCCAGGCCGCCAGTGGAGTGAATCCGCCGGCCTTGATGTCGTCCGTGGTCGGGAGGATGAGTTTGTTCGCGGCGGCCATGTCGTCGGAGTGGGCCTGGGCGGTCGAGCGCAGCCGCGGGTCGTGGGTGAGCGGGCCGCACCCTCCCCTCCGCCGTTCGGCGTTGGTCAGCCGCAGCACCTCGTCCACGGTGGTGGACCTCGGGACGGGAGGAGCCGCGGTGGGTGTGGGAGCGGGTGTGGCTCTGGGGGGAGGCGGGGGGACTGGGATGCCCGCGGAGACGCGGGACGGCCGGACGGCGGTCGCGGACGTGCCCGTGTCGCCACGGGCGAGCTGCGGGTTCGCCGCGGCGTGGGCCGTGGCGATCGGCGCGCTGAGTGTTGCCAGACTCCCGAGGCACAGCAGTGCCCCCAGCGGTCTACGCATATCGGTTCCTCCGGATTTGGTTGGACGCTGGATGGATTCCGCACTCTGTCGAGACAGACCGCCGTTGTCGCGGAATGCCGGGCGTCAATGCGGGTTCCAGGTCAACCAAAGTGCTTCCGGAGAGGACTGGGAGGGACGGCGTTGGGCCGGCGCTCCACGGGCTTCGGCCGGGAGAACCCGGGGAACGTCGATCAGGAGCATTCGAGCTCGGAGGCCTCCACGAGCCGAACGGGGCCGGGACGGGGCCGCCTCGTACGACGACGCCCCCGCGACGGTCATCCGTCGCGAGGGCGTCGCCGTGTTCTCCGCCGTCACCCGGGGGGAAGGGCCGGGGTCTACCTGGCGGCGAAGTTCTGGGTCCAGTAGGTCTTGTATCCCTGGGTGCCCTTGGCCAGACCGACACCGATGAGCGTGAACGTGCAGTTCATGATGTTGGCCTTGTGAACCGGGCTGGTCATCCAGCCGTTCATCACGGCGGCCGGGGTGGCAGAGCCCCCGTCGATGTTCTCCGCCAGGCGCGACCAGCCGGTGAAGCCGGTCGCCCGGAGGCGGTCCGCGAGGTCACGGCCGTCCGGGGAGTCGTGATCGAAGTAGTTCCGGGCCGCCATGTCGGCCGAGTGGTCGAAGGCGGCCTTGCGGAGCTGCGCGTCGTGCTTGAGCGGCTGGCAGCCGCCCTTCGCCCGCTCCGCGTTGACCAGCCGTACGACCTCGTTCTCCTCGGCCGTACCCACGGTGCCGGTCGGCGGGGGTGTGATGGGAGGCGCCGTCGCGGTGGGGGTCACCATGGGGGTGCAGGACAGCCGGACGGGCTTGGACGTGCTCGTCTTGCCCCTGTAGTCGGTGACGGTGGCGTAGTAGACGCCGGGGGCGCATCCGAGCTTCACGGTGACCCGCCCGTTGACCCCCTTCTGGGATGCGCTCTTGACGACCGGGTCGGTCCCGGCCACCGCACGCTTGATGCGGATGCGGACCAGTGCGGTGTCGCCACAGCCCAGCCGGGCGGCGGAGGCCTGGATCTTCCCGGCGGCGGTGACATAGGGCTTGGCGGCGTACACCCGGCACGCGACCTGCGGCGCTGCTGTGGCGTGAGCCGTGGCGATCGGCGTGCTGAACGCCGCCAGGCTCCCGAGACACAGCAGCGCCCCTAGCGGTCTACGCATGTCGGTTCCTCCAGATTGATTGACGCTGGATGGATTCCGCATTCTGTCGGCATAGACCGCTCTTGTCACGAAATTCCGGATATTAACTTGAGTTTCAGGTAAACCAGAGTGGTCCCAGAGGCGTCAGGGAGCTCGACGACCGGTCAGCACTCCACGGGCTTCAGCCAGGAGCACTCAAGCTCCGGTGCGTCCACCGCCGCCTTCCTGAGCTGGACGTTCGGCACGTCGGCGGGCGCGGTCCTGCTGAACTGGGCGAGACGGATCGCGATCTTGTCCTCGATGTCCTTGGGGGAGGCGGACAGATACTGGTTGAGCAGCACGGAGAAGACCAGCGGCTCGTTGTCCGCGCTGGTCACGTAGCCGGACAGGGCCGAGACGCCGGTCAGGGAACCGGTCTTGCCCCGGACGTTCCCGGCGGCGGGGGTGCCGGCCATCCGGCTCCGCAACGTGCCGCCGACCATCCGCTCCGGCGCGCCCGCGATCGGCAGCGAGGCGTACCAGGTGGCGAACCAGGGCTTGGACCGCAGGGCGATCAGCAGGTCCGTGATGCCGCCCGGCGTGAGGCCCTCGCCCCGGGACAGGCCCGAGCCGTCCCGCATGCGCAGGGCGGGCATGCCGTTGGCCTGACCGAAGGAGGAGGCGGCGGCGAGTCCGGCGCCCCACGTCCCGGCTCCGGAGACCTTGCGGCCGATCGACTTGATCAGGATCTCGGCGTGCATGTTGTTGCTGAGCTTCATGAACGGGACGAGGAGCTCGCTCAGCGGCATCGACTGACGGGAGGCCACGGTGGCCGCGATCTGCGGGGTCGCGTCACGAGTGGTGGAGCCCATCACGCGCACGCCGTGATTGGTCAGCGCCTTGCGGAAGAGGGAGGCGGCGTAGCCGGTGGGGTCGTCCACGGTGACCCACTCGTCGTAGCCGCCCGCGACGGTCCCCGTGATCAGTACGGTGTTGGTGCCGTGTTGCCGCTCGATCGACACGTTGGTCGTGGTACCGGTGGTCGCGTTGTTGACGATCTTCAGGTAGTCGGTCTCGGGGGTGGTGGACACCTTGGCGGGCTTGCCCGCGGCGGATCCGGGGGCGACCGAGACGATCACGGAGCCGGCGTCGTAGTCCGTGTTCGGGGAGGCGGTCAGCGCGGAGATCTGCGCCGAGTAGTAGTACGGCTCGTCGTCCCAGGCCCAGTCGGTGCCCAGCGGCACCGCGTCGAACCAGGTGTCGTCGGCGACCAGTTTGCCGGAGACCGTCTTGATCCCCGCGTCGGCGACGCGGGCGGCCAGCGCGTCGTAGTCGGCGGCGAGCATGGTCGGGTCGCCGGTGCCCTTGAGGTACAGGTCGCCGGCGAGGGTGGATCCGGCCTTGCGGCCGGTGGACAGCACGCTCGTGGTGAAACGGAAGTCCAGGCCGAGGGAGTCCACCGCGGCGGCGGAGGTCAGCAGCTTGGCGTTGGAGCCGGGGGTGAGGATCTTGCCGGCGTCCTGGCCGTAGAGCTGCTCGCCGGAGGCGGCGCTCTTGACGACCACCCCGGCCTGCGCGGGGGTCAGCCGCGCGTCGCTGAGGATCTGGTCGAGGTCTTTGACCAGATCGGTGACGCCGGATGTGGGTTCGAGCGCGCTCGCCGGGGCGGAGCTCCAGGTGAGACCGGCGAGCAGGAGGATTGAGATCGTTGCTTTGCGCGAAGGGCGCACAGGCTTCTCCAGGTGTTAGGGGATCTGCGATGATCATGATGGAGAATCGCAAATCTCGCAGCAATACGGAAATATCCGTATCTTTCTGGGCCTACCAGGCGATCACTCGCTGCGATTGAATGGGTCATGATCAAACCGGCGCTCACCCCCGCCGTCGTCACCGTCCCGCGCAGCGTGCGTATCGGCTACGGTGTCGGCTCAGTCTGCACCGCGACGTTCAGTACCGTCCCGGGATTGCTGCTGTTGTTCTACATGACCAACGTGCTGGCCGTCCCCGCCTAGATCGCGGGCATCGTGCTCTTCCTCCCCAAGCTCTGGGACGTGTTCATCAATCCCTGGGTTGGCCAGCGCTCCGACCGCACGGCCTCCCGTCTCGGCCCGCGCCGTCCGTGGATGCTCCTGGGCGCGCTCACCCTTCCCGTGACGTTCGCGCTCACCTTCGCCGGCCCGCCGCTCACCGGCATGCCCGCCGCGCTGTACGTCGCCGTCTTCTACTTCCTCACCGCGACGGCCTACGCCTTCTACGAGGTGCCCTACAAGGCGATGGGCACCGAGATGACCGAGGACTACCACGAGCGCTCGGCGATCCTCCAGTGGAAGATGGTCTTCGTCGGTCTCGCGATCCTGCTGTCCGGGGCTCTCGCGCCGGCGCTCGCGGGCGACGACGCCTCCGGCTACCGGATGATGGGCCTGGTCATCGGGGCCGCGCTGCTGGCGTCGATGCTCGCCACCTTCTTCGGTACGGCCCGCGCCCCGATGGTCGTGCGGGCCACGGCGGAGCCGTCGATCAGGGCCCAGTTCGCCGCGGCGCGATCGAGCAGGCCGTTCATGGCGCTGCTCGGCCTGAGCTGCGCCCAGATGTTCGCGGCCGGAACCATGCTGGCCGGAACGCCGTACCTGGCCACCTACATTCTCAAGGAGCCCTCGGCCACCACCACGCTCCTGCTGTGCATCGTCGGTCCGCTGCTGGTCACGATGCCGCTGTGGGTGTGGTTGTCCAGGCGTTACGACAAGCGCGGGGCGATGTTCCTCGGATCGGTCCTGTTCCTGGTGGGCGCGATCGGGATGGCCTTCGCCGGCCAGTTCGGCTCGGTGTACGCGCACCTGTGCGTGCTGGTCATCGGCATCGGCTACGCCGGGTGGCAGATGCTGCAGTTCTCGATGCTGTCGGACGTGATCGTCTACGACGCGATGGTCACCGGCAAGCAGCGGGCCGGGGTCTTCACCGGGCTCTGGACAGCCGCCGAGACCGTGTTCTTCGCGCTCGGCGCGCTGGTGCTCAGCTGGCTGCTCGGCGTGGCCGGATTCGTCGAGTCCGATCCCTCCGCGCCGGTCGCGCAGCCGGACGCGGCGATCACGGCCGCGCTGTACGGCACGACGCTGGTGCCCGCGCTCGTCGTCGTGATCAGCGTCGTGCTGACGACGCGCTACCCCCTGACGGCGAAGAAGCTCGAATCGGGAGACGTCAGATCAGCTGAGGGGTGATCACCACAAAGCCGCAGTCGCCGAAGGAGATGACGTCGCCCGGCCGGACCCTCGCCGGTCCGACCAGGCGCCAGTCGTTCAGCCGGGTGCCGTTGAGTGAGCCGAGGTCGACAAGGATCCAGTTCTCCTCGTCGCGGCGGAGCTCGGCGTGCACCCGGGAGACGGTCAGGTCGGCCAGGACCAGGTCGCAGGCGGAGCCGCGGCCCACCACGTAGCGGGTGCGGCCGTCGCCGGGCAGCGCCAGCCTGGGCAGTCGGGGACGTCGCCAGGCGGACTCCACACGCTTGGTGAAATCGGAGGCCGAGGAGACGACCTCGGTGACCATGCGGCGGAACCGGCCGCGTTGCGGGAGGTCGGCGACCAGGTTGTCGAGCTCGCCCTGGCTGCGTGCGCGCAGCGCCATGTCGATGCGACCGAGGAACGTGTCATGTGACAGATGCCCCTCGACGGCACGGTCGCGGAGCTCGTTGATCGCACGATCACGATCCCCGTCGGATGCGCGGGACGGAGGATGCGTCGAGCTCATCCTCTGAGTATCAGGCCCAACTATGGAACCTGTCCAGAATATGCAGATCTCTTGCGAGGGGGATACTGAGTATGCATACTCAGTATCCATGGCGATCCGACAGGGACTGCTCGCTCTGCTGAGTCAGGGACCCCGCTACGGCTACCAGTTGCGCGCCGAGTTCGAGGCGTCGACAGGGGCGTCCTGGCCGCTCAACATCGGCCAGGTCTACACGACGCTCTCCCGACTGGAGCGCGACGGTCTGGTGAGTCCCGGCGAGCAGGACGAGCAGGGCCGGGTCGTCTACGCGATCACCGAGGCCGGTCGAGCCGAGATGGAGCGATGGTTCGGCACCCCCGTCGCCCAGGCCGACCGGCCCCGGGACGAACTGGTCATCAAGCTCGCCATGGCGGTCACCGCGAGGGCGGACGTGCGGCCGGTCATCCAGGCCCAGCGCACCGCGACCATGCGCACGCTGCAGGAGCTCACCCGCGCCAAACGCGCGAACGACGGCGGACCGGCACAGCGGCTGGTGCTGGACTCGATGATCTTTCAGGCCGAGGCCGAACAGCGCTGGCTCGATCACTGCGAGGCCGTACTGGCGGCCTCCCCCCACACGCAGGAGACACAACAATGAGTTTCGATCCGGTTGTACGACTCGCGGACGTGACCCGCGTGCACGGTGACGGCCCGCAGGCCGTGTCGGCACTGCGGGGCGTGAGCCTGGACGTCGCGGCCGGCGAGCTGGTGGCGGTGATGGGTCCGTCGGGGTCGGGGAAGTCGACCCTGCTGAACCTGGCGGGCGGCCTCGACCTTCCCACCTCGGGTGAGGTCGTGGTGGAGGGCACGCCGCTGGCGGGTTTGAAGGCCGCCGCGCTGGCCGCGTTGCGCCGGCGTCGAGTGGGTTACGTCTTCCAGGATCTCAACCTGATCCCGTCGCTCACGGCGGCGGAGAACGTGATGCTCCCGCGCGAGTTGGACGGGATCAAGGCGAAGCAGGCCCGCCGCGATGCCCTGGAGGTGCTCACCGAGGTCGGTCTGGCGGAGGTCGCCGACCGGTTCCCCGACGAGATCTCCGGTGGCCAGCGCCAGCGGGTCGCGATCGCCCGCGCGCTGGTCGGGGACCGGCGGCTGCTTCTGGCCGACGAGCCCACCGGCGCGCTGGACACCCCGACCGGCGACGACATCCTGCAGCTTCTGCGCGCCCGTTGCGACGCGGGGGCGGCGGTGTTGCTGGTCACCCACGAGCCGCGTTACGCCGCCTGGGCCGACCGGGTGGTCTTCCTGCGCGACGGCGAGATCGCCGACTCCACCGCCGCCCTGGAAAGCGTCCGATGAGCGAGCGAACGGACCTGCGGATCGCTGCCATCCGTCCGCGATACCGGAGAACGAACCTCCGGTGGCGGGGAGACGGAACGGACCTCCGGCCACGAGGCGGGATGAACGCGTGAGCGCTTTTTTCGCCGCGCTCCGGATCTCCCGCCGGGGGATCGGGCAGGCCAGAGCACGCAGCGCGCTCATCATCGTCATGATCGGCCTGCCTGTCCTGCTGCTCACGGCGAGCGCGACGTGGCAGGCCACCGGGGACGTCACCCTCAAGGAGGGGCTGAACTGGAACATCGGCGCGGCCGACGCCCACGTCCGGGAGGCGGCATCCACCAAGCCGGTGAAGCAGAGCGTCGACGGAGCTCACTCCGTCGCCGCGAAAGGCCGCACCGCCAAGTACAGGAACCTGACGGAGCAGGAGATCCTCACCCTTTTCGGGCCGGGCAGTCGTGCGGTCCCCACTCGCGTCTCCCTGACCGGCTACCGGACGGCCGGTGTCTACCGGGAGGCCGACGTCCGGGAGATCGACCTACACGACCCGATCACCACGGGCATGTACAGGCTTCTGTCCGGGCGCCTGCCGCGGACGGCGGGGGAGGTCGTGGCGAGCCCCGGTCTGAAGCTGCCGGAGGGAAGCACCCTCACGGTGAACGGCAGGGGAGCCGCCGTCGCCGTGGTCGGCGTCGTCGAACCCCGGCGCGCGCCCGAAGAGCTGGAGATCGTCGCGCCTCCGGGGGCCGTGTTCGACGGGAGCAGTCGGGTCAGCACGGCCTGGCTCATCGACACTCCCGCTCCCGTCTCCTGGCAGCGGGTTCGCGAGATGAACCGGCAGGGCGTCACGGTCCTCTCCCGAGGGGTGATCGACGCTCCGCCTCCCTCGGGGAACGGCCCGGAGGATCCCCTCCCCCATGCCACGGGAGGGACTTCCCGCATCGTGATGGCGGCCCTTGCCGCGGTCGTCGTCGTGCTGGAGGTCGTCTTCCTGGCCGGACCGGCGTTCGCCGTGGGCATCCGGCGCCGCCGGCGCGAGCTCGCGCTGATCGCCGCGCAGGGCGGTTCGCCCCGCCACCTGCGCGGCGTCGTCCTCGCCGACGGGCTCACCCTTGGGCTCGCGGCCTCCCTGATCGGAGTCGCGGGCGGGATCGGGGTCGGCGCGGCCGTCACGCCGTTCGTCCACCGGGGACCGTTCGAGGTGCCTGTCGGCTGGGTCGCGCTCGCCGTACTCCTGGGAGTGGCGAGCGCGCTGCTCGCGGCGGTCGTCCCCGCCGTCCAGGCGTCGCGGGCGGTCGTCCCCGCCGCCCAGGCGTCGCGGGCGGACGTGGCCGAGGTGCTGGCCGGTCGCCGGGGCACGGTCAGGGAACGCCGTGGTCTGCCGGTGCTGGGCCTGGTGCTGCTGCTGGGGGCGGTGGCGGTCGTCGTCGCCGGCACCGCCCTGTCGAGACACCCGTCCATGCGTTTCCTGGGACTGTACGAGGTCGGCCTGCTGGCGAGCGCGGTGCTCGGGCAGCTCGGGCTCGTCCTGCTGACGCCGTGGCTGATCGGCGCCGCGGCGCGCCTGGCCGCGCGACTGCCGCTGCCGTTCCGGATGGCCGCCCGGGACGCCGCGCGCAACCGGGGCCGCACGGCCCCCGCCGTGGCCGCGGTGCTCGCCGCCACCGCGGTCTTCGCCACGGTGGCGGTGATGAGCTCCAGTCAGAACGCCCGGGTGAGGGAGCAGTACATGCCCTCGTATGTGATGGGGAGCACGGCCGTGACCTCTTACGAGCCCGATCCCGCACTCTGGAACGAGATCAAACGAACCACCGCCTCCACCCTGCCGGGGGTGCCGCTGATCGAGGCCGGACAGCTCGCCGGGCCCGATTCCCGAACTGTCAACGTCGTGGTCCAGCGTGACTGCGTGGGGCACTGCCCGCTGTCCTTCATGAGGCGCTGGGACGTGCGGGTGGGCGGGACCGACCTGCTCCGCTATTTCCTGCGCGGCCCCGACCCCGCCGCGGAGGCCGCCCTCGCGGCGGGCAAGGCGGTGGTGTTCGATCCTCAGGCGCTGCGCGACGGGATGCTGGTCTTCACCGCCGAGCTTCACAAGCGCACCTCGCACTCGGTGCCCGCCGTCGTCCGGCGCCCCCCGGACGGGCCGCTGGTGACCGCGGTACTGCCCGTGTCGCTGGCGGCGAAGCTCGGCCTCACCGTCAGGTATGACACCCTCATCGCCGATCCGGCCGTGCTGCGCACGACGCCGGAGCAGGAGGAGCGGCTGCGGGCCGCCGTACGGTTCGCCGGCTCCTCGGCCTCCGCCGAGGTCGAGCGGGGCTTCCCGAGCAACCTCGGCGTGAGGTTGCTCACCTTCGTTCTCGGCGCCGCCGTTCTGGTTCTCGGGGGCACGTTCGCCGCGACGGGGCTGGCCGCGGCGGAGGGGCGCCCCGATCGGGCCACGTTGGCGGCGGTGGGCGCGCCGGGCCGCGTCCAGCGGCTTCTCGTCGCGGGGCAGGCCGCGTTCATCTCCCTCCTGGGCGTGGCGGGAGGAATCCTCGTCGGGCTGATCTTGGGCGTGGCGGGTGTCATCGGTGACCATGCTCGTAACCGGATTCCCCCGATGAAGCCGGTGATCGGCATGCCGCCCCCGATGCCCGTCGTGCTCGACGTGCCCTGGCTCATGTTCGGGAGCGTGCTGGTCGGCCTGCCGCTTCTGGCGGCCCTGGTGGCGGGGGCCCTCACCCGGACGAGGGCGGCGCTCACCCGCCGCCTCACCTGACCCCCGGCTCACGTGGGCTCGCCGCCCGGTCACCGTCTTCCCGTCCGACCGCCGCCGTCCGTTCGGGCCGCCTGGCCGATGCGTTCAGCCGGTGACGCCGGCGCCGGCCACGTGGGCGCCCCGCTCGATGACTGCGAGGCCGTGTCGGCGGCCTCCCCCCAACACAGGAGACACAACAATGAGTTTCGATCCGGTCGTACGGCTCGCGGGCGTGCCCCGCGCGCACGGCGACGGCCACCGGGCCGCACCGGCGGGCCTCCTCCTCACCCGCGAATCCCGCCGTGCGGCCCGGCCCGGCCCGGGTGGTCTTCCCTCACGACGGCGAGATCACCGCCATCCCCCGGGAGAGTGGCCGACGAGCGGGCGACACGTGTTCATGGGCCCCGGACCGCGTGACGGGAGAACGGCATGAGCGCCTTCCTCGCCGCCCTGCGCGTCTCCCGCCGGGGCGCCTTGCGTGCCAAGGGACGCAGCGCGCTGATCATGGTGATGATCGGCCTGCCCGTCCTCGTCATCACGGGACTCCTGACCTTCTCCGCGACCGCGAGTCTCACTCCACAAGAGCGCCTCACCGCGAACCTCGGAGCGGCCGACGTCCGTATCAGGACGACGGAGACCCGCGGCGGGCTGGAACAGGACTTCCAAGGCGAGTGCTGCCCATCCGGTGCCGGTCCCGCCTCCACCACGCCGTGGACATCGGTGGAGCTGGCGGAACTCCTCGGACCCGGAGCCCGGCTCCTTCCCGCGAACGAGGGCAGCGCCGACTTCCGGAGCCGGGACGAGCGCGGCCATGTGGGCGTGCGCGAGCTGGACCTGCGAGATCCCCTGACGACGGGCATGTATCGCCTGGTGAGGGGCCGCTTCCCGGCCTCGGCCCAGGAGATCGCGGTGACCCCCGCGATGCTGGAGAGGGGAGCCCGCCTCGGCGCGCCGCTGGCCGTCATGCGGGAGGAGAGGCCGCTGCGAGTCGTCGGAGTGATCGAGCATCCGCACCAGACCGACAGCTCGGAGATCGTGGCACTGCCCGGCACCCTGCTCCTCGACAGGCGGGACGGTCACGGTGCCGGCTGGCTGGCCGACACCGCGGGGCCGATCACGTGGTCTGACGTCCAGCGGCTGAACGCCGTCGGGCTTCTGGTCACGTCCCGTGCCGTCATCGAGGATCCCCCCGCTGTCGACGCGATGTACCGCGGTTCGACCGAGGTGAACGAGCTCGTCGGGATCGGAACCGCGGCGGTCATGATCGTGCTGGAGGTGGTGCTGCTCGCCGGTCCCGCCTTCGCCGTCGGGATCCGGCGGCGCCGCCGCGAGCTCGCGCTCATCGCCGCGCAGGGGGGCTCCCCGGGGCATCTGCGCATGATCGTTCTTGCCGACGGCGTCGTCCTCGGCGGCGGTGCGGCGGTGATCGGACTGGCCCTCGGCGTCGGCCTGGCGTCGCTCTCGGCCGCGCTGGAGGCAGGCCGGCTGATCGGAGGCGTCGGTCCACTGGAGATCCCCTGGGTTTCGGTGGCGGCCGTCGCCCTGCTCGGCGCGGGTAGCGGGATCATCGCGGCCCTGGTGCCGGCCGTGCAGGCCGCCCGGCAGGACGTGGCGTCGGTGCTCGGCGGGCGCAGAGGCGAGGTGCGCGATCGGGTGGGGCGTCCCGTGCTGGGCCTGATCCTGCTCATCGCCGGGATGGCGGCCGTCGTGTTCGCCGTCAGGATCGATCAGGCCTGGGTCATCGCCGCCGCCCTCCTCGCTCAGCTCGGCCTGGTCGCGCTGGCGCCAAGGCTGGTCAAGGAAGCCGCGCGACTGGCGGCCCGGCTTCCGCTGCCCTTCCGGCTGGCCGCCCGTGACGCCTCCCGCCATCGTGGTCGTACGGCCTCCGCCGTCGCCGCGGTCATGACCGCGGCGGCCGCGGTCGTCGCGGTGGGGATCGCGGGCAACAGCGACTTCGCCGCGAGACGGGACGCCTTCCAGGCAGCCGTCCCGGCCGGAACCACGATGATCAAGGCCGGCGGCCTCGCGGACGATCAATGGGCCGGGCTGAGGGCGGCCACCGAGCGGAAGCTGCGAGGAGTGCCGCTGATCGAGGCCGCCGAGATCCGGAACACCAGAGGCGCCACCCTCCAGCTGACCCCCCTGAGAACCTCCGGGAGCAGGCTGCGGTTCTTCGGCCACTCCGGCGGCCCCAGATATCTGCCGATCGGGGACGAGCGACTGCTCACCTTCGTTCAGGGGCGGCGGGACCCGGTGGCGTCAGCCGCGTTGGCCTCGGGAAAGGCCGTGGTGTTCGACCCGGACCTGGTTCAGGACGGACAGCTGGCCCTGCTCGCGTCATCGTTCAGCGCGGAAGAGGAGACCGTCAAGATCACGATTCCCGCCGTCGTGGCCAGGGCCGCCGATCCTCAGTACGCCATCGCGGTGCTGCCTGTCTCCGTCGTCCGGGGCACCGGGCTGGAGACGAGGCCCGGCAGCCTGTACATCGACCCGATCTCCTACCGGCCCACCCCTCAGCAGGAGCTTGAGCTGGTATGGGACCTGAGAAAGGTGGCCCCCGGGGTCGGGATCCAGGTCGAGGGCGGATTCCAGGAAAATATCGACCCCCAGCTGTGGCTGCTCCTGGGGGCGGCCCTCGTCCTGGTGCTGGGCGGGACGTTCGTCGCCACCGGGCTCGCGGCGGCCGACATGCGGCCCGACCTCGCGACGATGTCCGCCGTCGGAGCGCCGTCGGGCACACGCAGGCTCGTCGTGGCAGGGCAGGCCTGCTTCATCGCGGGACTCGGCGTGCTGATCGGGGCTGTGGCGGGATCCATGACCGGGGTCGCCCTGCTCTGGTCGACGATGAAGGACCGGATGCTGGGATACGAGACGGTTCTCACACCGACCAGCCATACGGAATCCTTCCCCGAGCTGACGACGGTCGAGATCCCCTGGCTCTTCCTCGCCGCGGTGGTGATCGGACTGCCGGTGCTGGCCGCGCTGGTGGCGGGGGCCTTCACCCGGACGAGGGTGGAGCTCACCCGTCGTCCCACTTGACCCCGGCTCATGGCTCCGGAGAGAACCGTGAGCTCGCTGCCCGGTTGTGGTCTGCCGGGCCACCCGACCGGCGTGTTCAGCCGGTGACGCGGGCGCCGGTCACCTGGGCGCCCTGCTTGATCGCTGCGAGGCCGTGCTGGCGGCTTCCCCCTAACGCAGGAGACACAACGATGAGTTTCGATCCGGTCGTACGGCTTGCGGACGTGAGCCGCGTGCGCGGTGACGGCCCGCGGGCCGTACCGGCGCTTCGAGGGGTGAGCCTGGGCGTCGCCGCCGGGCCGGACGCGTCGCGCCGCCGTCACGACGGCGAGATCGCCCCCTCCCCGGAGGTCGCCCGATGAGCATGCGAACGGACAGGCGGCGCGCGTTCGCGAACCTTGGCCCGCAGGGCGGGAGGACCGCATGAGCGCCCTTTTCGCAGCTCTGCGCATCTCCCGCCGCGGAATCGGGCGGGCCAGGGCGCGCAGCGCGCTCATCATCGTGATGATCGGCCTGCCCATACTCGCCCTCACCGCCGTGTTGACCGTGGACGTCACCCGGGACATGAAGCCAAGGGAGCGGCTGACCATGGACCTGGGCGCGGCCGACGCCAAGGTGACGGACAGGGCCGCGGAGCCGATCCGGCAGGACGTGACAGGCAACGCCTGGGAGCCCCAACGTGACAGGCCGCTGCGAGAGCGGTCCCAGGCGGAGATCCAGGCCGTGATCGGATCCGGTCGGCTCATCCCGATGAGTGAAGATTTCACGGAGTACCGGAACGGGACCGACTACGCCAGCGTGGGAGTCAGGGAGGTGGATCTGCGCGACCCGATGACGGCAGGGATGTACCCGCTCCTGCGGGGGCGCCACCCGCAGACCGTCGACGAGGTGGTCGTCACCGCCTTCCTGAAGGTAGAAGTCGGCTCGACGATCCGCTACACCCGCGACGATGTGCCCAAACGGGTGGTGGGGGTGGTGGTCAAACAGCCGGATCGCTTCAACATTGAGATCATCGGACTGCCCGGCTCACTGATCCCCGTCCGCACCACGACCCCTGTCGAAGCATCTGGGGCGGCCGAACGGTCCTGGCTGGTGGACACCCCGGCGCCGATCACCTGGAACGAGACGCGTCGGATCAATCGGGCAGGTGTGACCGTGCTGTCGCGAGCGGTGCTGGAGGACCCGCCGTCCGTGGGTGACGGGCCGGCGCAGGCCATCAGGGAATGGCTGGACAGCAGGGGGGTCAACGGTTTCCTCGTAGGCGTCATGGGAGTGACGCTGGCCGTGATCGAGGTTGTGCTGCTGGCCGGGCCCGCCTTCGCCGTCGGACTGCGGCGCCGTCGCAGGGAACTCGCGCTCATCTCCGCCCAGGGCGGCTCGGCCCGCCACCTCAAGCTGGTCGTGCTGGCCGACGGGCTGACCCTGGGATTGGCCGCCGCGGTGCTCGGCATTACTGGAGGAGTCGGCACCGCCAGAGCGATCACGTCATACCTCGGGGTCTGGCCGCTCGGCGAGATGGGGCCGTTCGAGGTGCCCGCCGTACAGATCGCACTGGTCGCGGTGCTCGGCGTGTTCAGCGGGGTGGCGGCAGCCGTGGTGCCCGCCGTGCAGGCCGCTCGGGCGGACGTGATGGCGGCGCTCACCGGGCGGCGGGCTGAGGTGCGCGACCGCGCCGGATGGCCGCTGCTCGGTCTGATCCTGCTGGTGGTGGGGCTCGGGGCGATGATCTACGGGATCTGGGTAAGTGACGCGGTGGTTCTCTTCGGTGCGGTGCTCGGGCTGCTCGGCCTGGTCATGGTGACGCCCCGGCTGGTCCGGCTGATCGGCGGGCTGGCCGGAGGGCTCCCGCTGCCCTTCCGGCTGGCCGCCCGCGACGCCTCCCGCAACCGCGGTCGTACGGCCCCCGCCATCGTGGCGGTGCTGGCCGCCGCGGCGGCGTTCAGCGCGTTCGCCGTCGGCATCGCCAGCGAGCGGAGAGCGTTCGAGGAGCACTACCGGATGCTCTATCCGATGGGCGCCACGGCGGTCTTCGGAAAAGACGTCACCGAGGAGTCCTGGAAGAAGATCCGGCCGATCGTCGAGGGGGCGCTCCCCGGCGTGCCGCTGATGGAGGCCTACACCGCTGTCGACGCCGACGACAGGGGGGTGGCGTTCCAGCAAATGGACGGAGCGTGCAGCCGCTGCACGACCTCGACATCGGGGTTCGGCTACCTTCCGGCTGGCGGGCCCGACCTACTCCGCCTCCTGCTGGGCCGTACCGATCGGGCGGCCGAGACGGCGTTGGCGGAGGGGAAAATGGTGATCTTCAATCCGAAGGCGGTCAGGGACGGCATGATCCGTCTCAACCTCTCGACGTGGACGTCGGACGAGCTGAAGGAGCGGATTATCGCCGTGCCCGCGGTGGTGGCCACAGTCAAGGGGCCGTTCAACGTGCTCGGCGTGATGCCGGTCGAGGTGATCACCAAGGAGGGGTTCACCGCCAAGCTGAGCCACCTCATCGTGGATCCGGCGGTCGCCCGCCTGACCCCGGAGCAGGAGCAGCGTCTCAGCGGGCCGGTGCGCGCCGTCACCCCCAAGGTCGCGGTCCAGACCGAACGGGGGAGCCGGCGGGATGACAGGCCTGACCTCATCCTGTGGGTCATGGCGGCCTTCGCCTCCGTGGTGGTGCTCGGCGGCACGTTCACCGCCGTGGGGCTGGCCGCGGCGGACGCCCGGTCCGACCTTGACACCCTCTCGGCGATCGGGGCGAGGCCCGGGACCCGCAGGCTGGTGGCGGCCGGGCAGGCGGCGTTCATCGTCGGACTCGGCGTGCCCCTCGGCCTGCTCGTCGGGCTGGTCCCCGGGTTCGCGCTGGCGAGCCAGGCGAGCCTGCGACGTGACGCCACGCAGGAGATCGGGCTCAACGGGGTCCCGTTCGAGAAGATGGGCGTCATCCTCAGCGTGCCGTGGCCGAATCTCCTCGCCGTGGGCATCGGCCTGCCGCTGGCGGTGGCACTGATCGCGATGGCGTTCGCCAGGACCAGGACCACGCTGACCCGCCGGATGGGGTAGGCGGAGTTTCCGGCCGGGCGACGGCGAGGGTACGCCGGGCAGGGCGGGTGGGCTGGTAGGTGTGGTGGTGTCCCAGTTCACGGCAGCGAGCGAGACGATGGCCGACAGCACCGAACCTCTCAGATCCCCCAGGCGCTCGGGCAGGCTGGGCCGGATCCGGCGGCGCGAGCCGTCCGAGCGGCTGCTGTCCGGCGCCGTCTACGGCACCGTTCTGGCCAGTAGCCTGGCGGCCGCCCTGGACCAGACCGAGACCCCTCCCAATCCCGGATACGACGCGGTGTGGGTGCTGATCTCCGTGCTGGTGGCGGCCGTCGCCCACGGTTACGCGCACACACTCGCCCACCACACCGTGACCGGCGACAGGCCCCTCGTCCACGCGGCGCGTTCGGTGCTGACCGAGTGGCCGCAGGTGGCGGCCGCTCTGCCGACCGTGGGCGTGCTCCTCGTGGCCCACCTGGGGTGGTGGAACCAGTCCACCGCCGTCAGGGTCGTCCTGGTGTTCAACACGGTCACGCTGTTCGGCTGGGGGATGTGGGCCACCAGGACCTCCGGCGGCTCCTGGCCGGCCGCCTGGAAGGTGGGGTGCGTCGACATGCTGCTGGGCCTGGCCATCGTCATCGCGAACACCTTGATCAAATAAAACCGGGGCCGCGATTCGCGGGGCGGCCGGGGCCGGGAGCCGCGGGACGGCCGGGGTCGTGGTCCGCCGATTGGGAGCATGGGAAGGACGGCACACGCCCCGATGACCCGTGAAGGCGCCCCGGGAGTCGAGGCGCTCCCCGGTACGGACCCGGTCGGGGCCGCAGAGGCGGGCTTGAGCACCTCTTCTCCGTCCGACGGGATCTCCCGCCGGTGATGTCCTCAGTCGGTGACGTCGGCGCAGACCACGTGGGCGCCCAGTTCGACCATCCGCTGCTCGCTGCGCGCGTCGGCGACCCTCGCCATGAGGATCGGCGCCTCGCTCGCCGCGAGTTGCGGCAGCCGGGCGCGCACCCCTCGGTGGATGTCCCTGACCACGTCCTCGGCCGCCGACATGTGCACCTTGACGTGCAGCATGATCCCCGGGGCGCCGGAGGAGGTCCGGGCCTCGGAGATCCACACGTGGTGGACGAGCGGGTAGCCGGAGAGCAGGTGCGAGATCGCGGCGCGCAGGGCGGGCAGGATCGGGTGGTCACACCGCCGGTAGCCGGGGTCCACCATCTGCATCGGCCCGGACAGATGGGGCCGGGGCGCGGGGATCCACGGTTGCGAGGGCGCGGCGGGCACCGGGATCTTCGGGCGTGCCGTCGAGGGACGCGAGACGGTGGCCATCGCCCCGGTCGCGTACGCCGTCGGGGTCGTCGGGGTCGCGCTCGACAGCACGGGTGCGGGGCCGCCGCGTGTCGAGAGCAGATACCGCTGGAGATCCTCGATGGGCACGGCCGCCGCCGCAGGTCCAGCCGCGTCGATCACGATTTCCCGCACACCGGTGACGCGCTGGATGTCGAGGATGGTGTCGGCGTCGCAGGCCGACAACGAGTGGCTGCCACGGTGCCGTGCGTAGGTGCTCTCCGAGGTGTACCCGAGCAGCACACGATCACCGGCCTGGGTCGTGCCCAGCACGACGGAGCGGTCCGGTCGCACGGCAACCAGGAGTCCCCATTCGGCAAGCGCCGCCAGCAGCCGGTGCGGGCCGCCATGCTGCGCGAGCACTTCGCCGAGAGCGGGGTTCCCGATGCTCATATGAGGAACGATAGGTAGTGAACCACGGCTTATCAGGGTAATAGCGAAGTTTTGTGGTGAGCAATACCAAGTTGAATTTTGTACGCATGGGATCCGTAGGGATTGGGTAGCGTCTCGGATCCCGGGACACTCGTGAAGCCGTTCACAAGCGCAGATAGACTAGGTGAGGTCCGTGCAGCCTCCCCGTCTCAGAAGGATCCAGACTGTGAACAAGCCCGTCGTATTGGTCGCAGAAGAACTCTCCGAGGCCGGTCTGGCGGTTCTGGGCGCGGACTTCGAAGTCCGTCACACCGACGGTGCCGACCGAGCCCAGTTCCTGCCCGCACTCGCCGGAGTCGACGCGCTCATCGTGCGCAGCGCCACGCAGGTGGACGCCGAAGCCATCGCTCACGCTCCCAAGCTCCGTGTCGTCGCCCGCGCCGGCGTCGGACTGGACAACGTCGACGTGGAGGCCGCGACCAAGGCCGGCGTCATGGTCGTCAACGCGCCGACCTCCAACATCACCAGCGCCGCCGAGCACACCGTGGCCCTGATCCTCGCCTCCGCGCGCAACGTCGCCCAGGCGCACTCCGCGCTCAAGGCCGGCGAGTGGAAGCGCTCGAAGTACACCGGTGTGGAGCTCGACGAGAAGGTCATCGGCATCCTCGGCCTCGGCAAGATCGGCCAGCTGGTCGCGCAGCGCCTGCAGCCGTTCGGCGTCGAGCTGATCGCCTACGACCCCTACCTGCAGCCGGCCCGCGCCGCTCAGATGGGCGTCCGGCTGGCCTCGCTGGAGGAGGTCCTGCGCGAGTCCGACTTCATCACCGTGCACCTGCCCAAGTCCAAGGAGACCATCGGGCTCATCGGGGACAGGGAACTCCACACGGTCAAGCCGTCGGTCCGTCTGATCAACGTCGCCCGCGGCGGCATCATCGACGAGAACGCCCTCTACTCCGCCATCAAGGAGGGCCGCGTCGCCGGCGCCGGCATCGACGTGTTCCCCAAGGAGCCCGTCACCGACAGCCCGCTGTTCGAGCTGGACCAGGTCGTCGTCACCCCGCACCTGGGCGCCTCCACCCACGAGGCCCAGGAGAAGGCCGGCACCCAGGTCGCGCGCAGCGTGAAGCTCGCCCTCGCCGGCGAGTTCGTGCCTGACGCGGTCAACGTCCAGGGCGGTGTCGTCGCCGAGGACGTCAAGCCGGGTCTGCCGCTGGCCGAGAAGCTCGGCCGGGTGTTCACCGCCCTCGCGGGCGAGGTCGCCACCAAGCTCGACGTCGACGTCCGCGGCGAGATCGCCGCCCACGACGTGCGGGTGCTGGAGCTGGCCGCCCTCAAGGGCGTCTTCACCGACGTGGTCGAAGACTCGGTCACCTACGTCAACGCCCCGCTCCTGGCCAAGGACCGCGGCGTGACGGTCGAGCTGATCACCAGCTCGGAGAGCCCCGACTGGCGCAACGTCGTGACCGTTCGCGGTGTCCTCGCCGACGGCCGTACGGTCTCGGTCTCGGGCACCCTGTCGGGGCCGCGCCAGATCACGAAGATCGTCGAGGTCAACGGCTACCAGATGGAGATCGAGCCGACCGACCACCTGTCGTTCTTCACCTACACCGACCGCCCCGGAATCGTCGGCGTCGTCGGCCGGATCCTCGGAGATCACAGCATCAACATCGCCTCGATGCAGGTGGCCCGTGACGTGAAGGGCGGAAAGGCCCTCATCGCGCTCACCGTCGACACGGCCATCCCGCAGAACGTCGTCGACCAGATCGGTGCCGAGATCGGCGCCGACAGCGGCCGCTCGGTCGATCTGGCCGAATAAGCGGACAGATGATTTCTCCGGCTGCGGCCGCCGCCCCGACGACCCGGGTGGCGGCCGCAGCCGCGTCTCAGCATCTGAGAAGTGTGTACGGCGGGCGAGACGGCGGTTCGACGGCCAGGTAACCTTGACATCAAATGCGTCAGGTTCTTGTACTCCTTACCTGCCGCGGCGGGGCCTGACAGGGGCAGGCCGGCAGCTCGCCGCGGTGTGATGGCGCTCGCCGGCCCCAGCCTCCCGCCGCCGATCCGTGACCCGGATCTGCGGCATCAGGCTCGATTCGGATTCGTGACCGGAGTCCCGATCACCTCTCCTGCTCGCATGCGACCGAGACGAGAATCGCCATGTATGAGATGTATTCCTGGGACCGTCCCGACGAGACCGAGGACGAGGCCGCCCAGGCTCTCCAGACCGCTCTGGACCGCCGCGACAACGGCGGGGCTCCCACCGACCGTTAGCCACCCGTCGCTCCGTTCCGGAGAGGCGGAGTGGGCGAGGGCGCCCGGCGAGGGCGCGTCGTCCACGAACCGGGCGGCCCTGAGCTGCCGGCCGGGCATCGACCGTGAGTGTGAGCGGCGGGCCCCGCACCCTGGACGGTGAGGGTGGGTGCGGGGCCCGCCGGCCGCCGGCCCCAGGGGCAGGGCCGGTGAGGGGATGGCTCAGGAGGCGGTCAGGAGTCCGGCCGCGATCGCGGCCTTGACGCCCTTGGGGTCGGGGCGGACGGCGCCGGCGAAGGAGGCGCGGCGGCCGGAGTCGAGTTTCTCCACCTTGACCACGTCACCGGTGTGCGGGGCGTTGACCATGTAGCCCGGCTTGCTGACCATGCCGACGTGGCCGAGGCCGTCGAAGAAGACCAGGTCTCCCGGCTGGAGGTCCTTCCAGGCGATCTTCCTGGAGAACGCGTTGTACTGGTCGGCGGCGACGCGGGGCAGCTTGATCCCGGCGGCGCCGTAGGCGCGGAGCATCAGGCCCGAGCAGTCGAAGCCGCCGTGGCCGGTGCCGCCCCAGACATAGGGAGTGCCGCGCTTGGCCATGGCCCACTGCAGGGCCTTCTTCCAGGCGGGCTTCGGGGGCTTCGGGGGCTTGGGAGGCGTGACCGGCGCGGCGGGCGCGGCCGTGGGCGCTTGCGAGGGCTCGACGGCGCCGGGCACGAAGGGCGTGGCCGGGGCGCCGGGGGTGCCGGGTATGCGGAGTGTGCCGGGCGTCGTGGATTCGGGGGCGGGTGTGACGGGCGTCGCGGGCACGGGAGCGGGGGCTTCCCCTCGGGCGACGGAGACGGAGACGTCGGCGGGGGAGAGGCGGGAGTCGGCCAGAGCGACGGCCTGAGTCCCGAGCACGGCGGCGCCGGCCACGAACAAGGACAGGACGCGGGGGTAAGTCTTGCCGGACAAAATGGTTCCTTCCATAAGGCCGGCCGGGTGAGCTGTCGGACTCGGACGTGGAGGTCGCCCTACGGCGCGATGGATGCGCCGATTCGCCCCTAGGGATCGCATGAGGACAGCGAGGAACGGCTCCGGGGGTGGAGCGAGGTTCCAGTCGTCCGGCGGATCCCGAAAAAAGTGGTTCCCCGGCCCCGCGCAGGCCGATGTAGGGGATGACCTGTGCGGATTAGGCGTCAGTACGAATGCTGAGGACCATAACGAAAGTCAACGAAACGGTCAATACCTCGCAAAAATGGACAAAACGATCAGGCGTGCCGTACGCTCAGATTTGTCCGAAGAGTGAGATCGTTGTTCGATCACCGAGACGGGACCGGTAAGGTGCGTTCATGGATTCGCGCAACATTCGCCTGGCTGTCATTCCCGGAGACGGGATCGGTGCCGAAGTCGTCACCGAGGGCCTGAAGGTTCTGGAAGCGGTCGTCGGCACGAAGGTGGAGACCACCACCTACGATCTCGGAGCCAAGCGGTACCACGAGACCGGTGAGACCCTGCCCGACCCTGTCCTGGACGAGCTGCGCGGATACGACGCGATCCTGCTCGGCGCGGTCGGCGACCCCAGCGTGCCCCCGGGCGTCCTGGAGCGCGACCTGCTGCTCAAACTCCGTTTCCAGTTCGACCACTACGTGAACCTCCGCCCGGTCAAGCTCTTCCCCGGCGTGGAGACCCCGCTGGGCGGCGCCCGCCCCGAGGACATCGACATGATCGTGGTCCGCGAGGGCACCGAGGGGCTGTACGCCGGGACCGGTGGCGTGATGAGGCGTGGCACATCCCACGAGATCGCCACCCAGGAGTCGCTGAACACCGCCCACGGCGTCGAGCGGGTCGTCCGCTACGCCTTCGAAAAAGCGCTCGGCCGTCCCCGCAGGAAGCTGACACTGGTCCACAAGACCAATGTGCTCACCTACGCCGGTGACCTCTGGGCCCGCGTCTTCGACCGGGTCGGCCTGGAGTACCCCGACGTCGAGACCGACTACTGCCACGTGGACGCGGCCTCGATGTTCTTCGTCAGCCAGCCCGAACGGTTCGATGTGATCGTCACCGACAACCTCTTCGGCGACATCATCACCGACATCGGCGCGGCCATCGCCGGCGGCATCGGCCTGGCGGCCAGCGGAAACATCAACCCCGACCGCACCGCGCCGAGCATGTTCGAGCCGGTCCACGGAAGTGCCCCCGACATCGCGGGCCAGGGCAAGGCCGACCCGACCGCGACGATCCTGTCGGTCGCCATGCTTCTGGACCACCTCGGCCTGGCCCAGGAGGCCGCACGGGTCGAGCAGGCCGTGGCCGACGATCTGGTCGAACGGCTGACCGGCTGGGCCGGCCGGACCACTCACGAGATCGGTGACGACATCACCGCCCGAGTAACCGGCTGAGGAAGCCGCCCCCTCACTTCAGACGCGCCTGGCGGCTCCTACGAGCCGCCAGGCGCGTCTTCGTTGTACCGGCACTGCCGGGTTTCGGTGTCGATGCAGTAGTTTTCCCGTTACCTGTTCCGTCGCAAAATGGATTCAGGGTCGCCCTACGCCAAGAGAAGGATCTCGCCATGACCACCGCTCAGAAGCTCAGCTTCGACGTGCAGCTCTCCGACCACGCGCGCACCGCGGCCGAGCGCGAGCAGGTACTGGCGAGCCCCGGATTCGGGCAGGTCTTCACCGATCACATGATCTCGATCGACTACACCGAGGGCGAGGGCTGGCACGACGCGCGGCTCATGCCGTACGGCCCGCTGAGCCTGGACCCCGCGACCGCGGTCTTCCACTACGCCCAGGAGTTCTTCGAGGGCATGAAGGCCTACCGCCAGGAGGGCGGGACGATCGCGACCTTCCGCCCGTACGCCAACGCCGCCCGCTTCAACAACTCGGCGCTGCGGATGGCCATGCCGGAACTGCCGGAGGAGACCTTCGTCGAGTCGCTGGAGCTTCTCGTCCAGACCGACAGGGAATGGGTCCCCACGACGCCGGGTCACAGCCTCTACCTGCGCCCCTTCATGATCGCCACTCAGGCCGCGCTCGGGGTGAACTACCCGTCCAGGACCTACAAGTACATGGTGATCGCCTCTCCGGCGGCGGCCTACTTCGGCGCCGGAAAGCCCGTCTCGGTCTGGCTCTCCACGGAGTACACCCGCGCGGCCCCCGGCGGAACCGGCGCCGTCAAGTGCGGCGGCAACTACGCGGCGGCCTTCGTGGCCCAGCGCCAGGCCGTCGAGCAGGGCTGCGACCAGGTGGTCTGGCTCGACGCGGGTGAGCACCGCTACGTCGAGGAGATGGGCGGGATGAACCTGTTCTTCGTCTACGGCGACCGCCTGATGACGCCGGCGCTCACCGGCACGCTCCTGCCCGGCATCACCCGCGACTCGATCCTCGCCCTCGCCGCAGACCTCGGTCTGACCCCCGAGGAGGGCCGTCTGTCGATCGAGGAGTGGCAGGCGGGCTGCGAGTCGGGCGAGCTCACCGAGGTCTTCGCCTGCGGTACCGCGGCGGTCGTCACCCCGGTCGGCTCGGTCAAGGGCGCCGACCGCGCCTGGACGGTCGGCGACGGCGACCAGGGCCCGGTCACGTCCAGGATCCGCGAGGAACTCGTGGGAATCCAGTACGGTTCCCGCCCCGACCCGCGCAGCTGGGTGCACAAGATCTGCTGATCCCTCACTCGGGGAAGCCCGGCCTCCTGGGGCAGGGTTTCCCCGAGAACGGAACCGTCCCTTCCGTACGGAAGGGACGTGACTCTCTCGACGCTTTACTTAAAGTGATGGCAAAATTTTGTGGCCGTCCGGGGCTCGGGAGAGCTCTCGTCAGTGCTTTCGAATCATGGTGAGGCCGTCGGCGATGGGCAGCATGACCGAGTCGACCCGGTCGTCGTTCATCACCATGTCGTTGAAGTCGCGGATGAACCGGGTGGTCTCGTCGTCGTTGGTGGGATCGGCGACGTGCCCGCCCCACAGGGTGTTGTCGACGAGGATCAGGCCGCCGGGCGCCAGGCGGGGCATGAGGATCTCGTAGTAGACGGGATAGTTGACCTTGTCGGCGTCGATGAACGCCAGGTCCACGGCCAGCTGGGCGGGAAGCTCCTTCAGCCGCTCGGCCGCCGGGCCGATCTTCAGCTCGATACGGTCGGCGACCCCGGCCTTGTCCCAGTAGCGGCGGGCGATCGCCGTCCACTCCTCGCTGACGTCGAAGCAGTTCAGCCTGCCGCCCGCTCCGAGGCCCCGGGCGAGGCAGATGGACGAGTAGCCGGTGAACGTGCCCACCTCCACCACGTGCCGGGCGCGGCTGATCTGGGTGATCATCGTGAGGAAACGTCCCTGATCCGGAGAGACCTGCATCCGCGCGCTGTCCCCGGTGAACTCGCGCGTCTCGACGGCGAGCGCGTCGAGGACCTCGTCGGACCAGGTGCTGTGCGCGAGTAGATACTGCCCGACTGCGGAATCGAGATAGGTGGCCTTCATGCTGGCCATTCTCACCCTTGGCCGCCGGTTCGGGGCGGAAATCCGGGGTTGCGTCCGCGCGCCGTACATCTCAGATCTTGAGATCGATGTGTCAGATGCTGTCGGTGTGTGGCAGACTCCTGGACATCATGTTCTACGCTCTGCTCATTATCGGCAGGCGCGCCGGCTGAAAAGGGACACCGCCGGCGCGCAGACCTCTCACGTCCGTGAGGGGTCATTTTTGTTTCTCAATGCCGACTGAGCGCGCGGCGGATCGTCAAACCCGCGAAGGAGACCGACATGAACGATGATCGCTTCCATGTGTACGACACCACGCTCCGTGACGGTGCCCAGCAGGAGGGCCTCAACCTCACGGTGGCCGACAAGCTGGCCATCGCGCGTCACCTGGACGATCTGGGCGTCGGCTTCATCGAAGGGGGATGGCCCGGCGCCAATCCCAAGGACACAGAGTTCTTCAGGCGGGCTCGCACAGAGCTCGACCTGAAGTACGCGCAGCTTGCCGCGTTCGGTGCGACCCGCCGAGCAGGTACGAAGGCAGCCGACGACCCATTGGTGGCCGCGCTGCGCGAATCCGGCGCGCCGGTCGTGACTCTTGTCGCCAAGAGCCACGACCGGCACGTGGAGCTGGCCCTCCGCACGACTCTCCAGGAGAACCTCGCGATGATCCGCGACACGGTTTCTCACCTTCGTGCGGAGGGACAGCGAGTCTTCCTCGACGCCGAACACTTCTTCGACGGCTACACGTCCAATCCAGCCTATGCGCTGGAAGTCCTGCGCACCGCCGCCGAGGCGGGGGCGTCCGTCATCGCCCTGTGCGACACCAACGGCGGCATGCTTCCCGACGAGCTCGCCGAGGTCGTCCACGTCGCGACCGGGACGTCCGCCAGGATCGGCATCCACTGCCACGACGACACCGGCTGCGCGGTGGCCAACACCCTGGCCGCGGTGAAGGCGGGCGCCACCCATGTGCAGGGCTGCGCCAACGGCTACGGCGAGCGGTCGGGCAACGCCAACCTGTTCACCGTCGTGGCCAACCTCCAGCTCAAGCGGGGCTTCGACCTCGTCCCGAAGGAGACGCTGGCCGACATGACCAGGATCGCTCACGCGATCACCGAGGTCACCAACATCACTCCCAACTCCCACGCCCCCTACGTGGGCGTCTCCGCCTTCGCGCACAAGGCCGGGCTGCACGCCAGCGCCATCAAGGTCGACCCCAACCTCTACCAGCACATCGATCCCGCCGAGGTCGGCAACGACATGCGCATGCTCGTCTCCGACATGGCGGGCCGCGCCTCGGTCGAGCTCAAGGGCCGGGAGCTGGGCTACGAGCTGTCCGCGGAGACCTCGCGCGAGCTGGTCAACCGGGTCAAGGACCTGGAGTCCAAGGGCTACACCTTCGAGGCCGCCGACGCCTCCTTCGAGCTGTTGCTCCGCGACACCGTGTCGGGCGAGCGCAGGCGCCACTTCGAGGTCGAGTCCTGGCGGGTGATCGTCGAGCGGACCCGCGGCGGCGAGCTGGTCAGCGAGGCCACGGTCAAGCTGTACGCCAAGGGCGAGCGGATCGTCGCCACCGGAGAGGGCAACGGTCCCGTCAACGCCCTGGACAGGGCCGTGCGGCTGGGACTGGAAAGGCTCTACCCCGAGCTGGCGGAGGTCGCGCTGATCGACTTCAAGGTGCGGATCGTGGAGGGCAGCCACGGCACCGACGCGGTCACGCGCGTGCTGATCACCTCCAGCGACGCGACCGGCGGGTGGTCGACGGTCGGCGTCGACGAGAACATCATCGAGGCCTCCTGGCAGGCCCTGGAGCAGGCCGTCACCTACGGCCTCCTGCGCGCGGGCCACGTCGCCGACTAGATGGGGGTACGGCTCGGCCGTACCCCCGGGGGGCGTCCCCGTGCGGCGGGGGATCCTCCGGAATCCGCTGTGAAGACCTCGGGGGAGGTTCGCCGCCGGTTCTCGGAGGGCCGCCGGATCCGCGAAGGGCCTGATCCGCAAAAAAGGTCCGCCGCCGGGATCCCGGCGGCGGACCTTTGTCAGAGCGTCAGGGCGTCAGGAGAGATCCGCGCCGTTGACCCGGAAGCTGACCGCGCCCTGCGACGTCTCCAGGCTGACCTTGCCGCCGGAGCACGAGACCGAGGGCTTGTCGGTTCCGGGCACCACGACCGTCAGCAGCGGGCCGTCGGACGCGGGGGAGACGACCGCGGGGGCGGCCTGCTTCTGCAGGTAGGCGGCTGAGACCCAGCCCTGGTAGGAGGGGCTCTTCTGGCCGCTGACCACCTTCAGCCCGTTCACCGGCTTGCAGGAGGGCATCGAGACCTGGACCAGCGTCGCCTTCCAGCCCGCCTTGTCCTTCACCACGACCCGGCCCCCGGAGTTCGACACGGTGGAGAGCTCGCGGGCGAAGTGCCAGACGTTGCGGACCTGGGAGCCCTTGGGGACGGTGTCCAGCACGGCCATCACGTCCTCCCGGTGGTTGACCAGCACCGAGCGGGTCCGGGGCACGCCGTAGGCCTTGTCGGTCAGCCGGTAGCTCTGCCGGTCCTGCCCTATCGAGGACCTGCTCAACGTGGTGGCCGTCTTGCTGCGGAACGCCGCCCCGACCACGGCCGGCGTGTTGTGCGCCTCCGGGGACATGGTCCACCTGCGGTAGCCGCTGTTCTCGTAGGAGTCGAAGCCCACGTCGACCAGGACGTCGCGGCCCTGGGCGTAGTAGGTGACGCCGAGGTGGTCCTCATGGCCGTGATACTTCGTGCCGGGGCCGAAGCGGATGGAGTAGAACGCCGACTCGGGCTTGTCCCAGGCGGTGCGCCCGTAGACGTAGCCGTTGCCGAACACCCGCACGTTCTTCGAGGGCTGGTCGTAGCCGACCGGCCGCACGTCCGCGGTGCCGTCGCCGATCGGGACCATGAACCCGTTGGGCTGGGTGGAGTGGGAGATGAAGCCCTCCAGCGACTTCCACCGCGAGGAGATCTCCCCGGGCACCTTCCGCCCGCACGCCTTCATGTTGTCCATCGCGACCTTGAGACGCTCGTGAACGTAGATCGCGTAGCGCGGGGCCTGCTCGCGCAGCACGCCCTGGGAGTCGACGTCGAGCTTCACGGTCTCGATCAGCCGCTTGATCGCGAGGTTGGACCACTCGTCGCGGTTGTAGCGGCAGCCGATGCCGAGCAGGGCGATGTCCTGGTCGATGCCGTGGTTGTGGCCCTTCTCGTACAGCCTCGGGTCGGACAGCATCTTCGCGTGCTCGGCCAGGCTGCGGGTCAGCCAGGACGCGCTGACGTGCTTGCTGAGGCAGATCAGCGCGGGGGCGCGCAGCGCGATCGGGTGCTCCTGCCAGGCGTAGGGGCTGGCCTTGGAACTGCCGCGCGGGTTGTCCTCCACCCAGTCCTTGGCGATCTCGGTGGCCCGGTCCAGATACGCCTTCTCCCCGTTGTTCTCGTAGTCGGCGACCAGGCGGCCCATCCAGCGCAGCGAGTGGAAGACCATGCTCCACGAGCGGTTGCGGTAGGGGTCGGTACGCCAGTTGACGTCCTTGGCCACCTTCACCGGCGACAGGTCCAGGAACTCGACCTCACCTGCCATGATCTCCGGTCCCGTCGGCGTGGCCGGCAGCCAGTCGCCCTGGCACTCGGAGGTGCGTTTGACCTGCTCCGCGCCCTCCGCCGTGCCGACCGTCGCGCCGCAGGTCGCGAAGAGGATGAGTGAGAGGACGAGTGCTTGTGTGCGGCGGCGCACGCCAGTTCCTTTCGGGCCGAACGAAGAGGGTGGATCATGGTGCCCAAATCCCATCAAAGCGGTCAAGCTGGGATGACCTCTTCCGGCACATCGTTAGCAACTAGATGCGGGCCACTGGTTTACCGCCCCCTCACGTGTTGTCCGGCGACGCCGCGCGTCCTCACGGCGCGTCCTCAGTCCATTTCGCTTCCTCGCGTGCTCGCCCAGATGTTCGGGCGTGGCAGGGGCTCGCCCGACCTGACCGCGCCGGCCCACTCCGCGGTGGTGGACACCGAGGCGAAGTTGGAGTCCATCACCACCAGCACGTGGTTGTGCAGTTCCTTCGCGGTCGCGCTGCCCGCCCGGGTGGACAGGGCGAGCGTGCCGGTCGCGTCCGACAGGAACTCCACGGCCATGCCCCGGTGGAAGGCGTCACGGGCGGTGGACTCGTCGCAGTTCTGGGTCATGTATCCGGCGACGGTCAGCGTGTCGATCCCCTGGGCGTCCAGCCACCCGGCCAGGTCCGTCTTCGCGAAGGCCGAGGCCATCGTCTTCTCCACCAGATGGTCGTACGGCCTGCGCCCCACCTCCTGGTGCAACTCCCACGAGTGGCCGCCGGCGGCGAACAGCGGGGAGTCCGCGGGCGAGGTGTGCTGGACCAGGATCACCGGGACACCGTGCTCGCGCGCGGTGTCCATGGCGGTGAGGACGTTGGCCAGGCTCTCCTCGCGCGGGGGGGTAGGAGATGGGCAGGTCGCCGGTGAAGTACTCGTTCTGGACGTCGATGACGATCAGCGCTCGTTTCATGTCCCCAGTCTGGTGGCGCGAGCCGTACCACCGTGAGAGTTCTTCCGGCCACGCACCGCGAGGTTCACGCCAGTTCGGGGGCGGCCCGCCGGGTCTCGTCCGCGGCGCGGGCCGCGTTCGGCGCGTCGGGTCCGCCGAAGGTCTCCCGGTAGGCGGTGGGGGAGACCCCGACCTGGCGGCGGAAGTGGGGCCGCAGCGTCACCGCCGAGGCGAAGCCCACACGGCGTGCCACTTGCTCGATCGGCTCCCGCGTGGTCTCCAGGAGCCGCTGGGCGTGCAGGATGCGCTGGTGGAGCAGCCACTGGGTGGGCGTGGTGCCGGTGACCTGGCGGAATCGCCGGTCGAAGGTGCGGCGGCTCATCAGGGCCCGGGTGGACAGGGCGTCCACGGTGATCTCCTGGTCCAGGTGGCGCAGAGCCCAGTCGAGGGTCTCGCCCAGTGGGTCGCCGTCGACGGGCGCCGGCACCGGGTGGTCGACGTACTGGGCCTGTCCACCGGCCCGGTGGGGCGGCACCACCAGGCTTCTGGCGATGTCGCCCGCCGTCTGCGGGCCGTACGTCCGGCGGACGAGGTGAAGGCAGAGATCGATGCCGCCCGCGCTTCCCGCCGAGGTCAGGATGTCGCCCTCGTCCACGTAGAGCACGTCGGGCTTGACCTGGATCCGCGGATACGTCGAGGCGAGCAGCGGGGCGTAGCGCCAGTGCGTCGTGGCGGTGCGCCCGTCCAGCAGCCCGGTGGCGGCGAGCACGAACGTGCCGAGACAGAGGGCGACCACCGTCGCCCCACGCTCGTGAGCCCGGCTCAGCGCCTGGAGCGCCTCCCGCGCCGGCGGGCGTCCGAGGGGGTGTCGCCAGGTCGGCACGATCACCAGATCCGCGTCGTCCACGGCGTCCAGACCGTGGGGCGCGGCGAGGGTGATGCCGGCGTCCGTTCGTACCGGCCCGCCCTCGGCGGCCACCGCGCGCACGTCGAAGTCCGGCAGCCCGCTCCGTCGCTCCCCGAAGACCGCGATCGGCACCGAGGCCTCGAACAGCGGAATCTCATCGAAAAGCATCACCGCGACGGTCGAGAACCCCATGGCGGGATCCTATCGATGGCTGGCCTCCCGGCCACTCGTAGGTGGTTCTCCCACCGGGGCAAGCTGGACGCATGAGATTCGCCGACATCGTGATCCCCGACACCTCCGCCTCCCGCGCCGCTCTGGAGGTCGCCACCGCCTACTGCTCACCCGCCCTGCTGAACCACTCCGTGCGGGCCTACCTGTGGGCGGCGGCCTACGCGGCGATGAACGACATCTCCTTCGACGCCGAGCTGCTGTACGTGTCGTCGATGCTGCACGACCTCGGCCTGGTCAAGGAGTTCGACAGCCACACCGTGCCGTTCGAGGAGGCCGGCGGCCACGTCGCGTGGGTCTTCGGCGCCGCCGCGGGGTGGCCGGTCGAGCGGCGCGTGCGCGCGTCGGAGGTGATCGTGCGGCACATGTGGGACACGGTGGACGTGGCCCAGGATCCCGAGGGACACCTGCTGGAGCTGTCCACGGCGCTGGACGTCTCCGGGCGAAGGCCGGAGGACTTCCCCGCCGGGCTGCGGGCCGAGGTGCTGGAGCGCCACCCCCGGCTGGGACTCGGCGAGGAGTTCGTCGCGTGTTTCAGGGATCAGGCCGAGCGGAAGCCGGACAGCCTCGCGGCCGTGTTCGTCCGCTCGGGCTTCGCCGAGCGCGTCAAGGCGAACCCGCTGGACCGCTGACGGGGCCGGCGGGGGGACGGCTTCCGGTTCAGGCCCCTGACGTGGGACCGGCGCTCTGAACCACCTCGAACGACCAGAGCTGGGATCCGGACGCGGCCGGCCCCTGGCCGTGTCCGTGCCCATGGCCCTGACCTCCGCCGGCTTCGGCGGCGGCCTGGGCATGGCCCTTCTGGAAGGACTGGCTCTCGGTCCAGCGCTTGAAGTCCTCGTCGGACCGCCAGCGGGTGTAGACCAGGTACTGGTCGGTGCCCTCCACGGGGCGCAGCAGCTCGAACCACTCGAACCCGTCGGCGGACTCCACGACCCCGGCCCGCCCGGAGAACCGGCGCTCCAGCTCCTCGCGCATCTCCTCGGACACCGTCAGCACATTTATCTTCACAACCGAAGGCACAGCTTCTCCTCGAAGTCCTCGAAGCGTTGGTTTCCCGATCAATATACGATCGGCGCTCCGTCAGGCGACGGCCCTCCGGGGGTGTGGCGACTCCAGGCTCACCTGGGCGACCGCCGGAACCCGGTCGGTCTCCAGCGCCTGGCGCATGTGCGGGAGGGCCCGCCCGCCCAGCTGCTCGCGGATGGCGTTCATCGGGACGGTCTCGGCGACCGCCATGCGCAGCCGTACGGCGGGATGCGCGTTGGTGCCGACCAGCGCGGCGCTGGCGCCGAGGACCCCGGGTTGCGAGCCGACCTCGGTGGCCATCGCGTCGGCCACGCGGTCGGTGTGGACCTCGGTGATACCGGTGGGGCCCCTCTGCAGGCGGATGCCGCTCAGTTTCTGGCTCCGCCCCTGGACCAGCAGCCAGCGCAGGCCCAGCAGCGCGAGCGCGATCGCCGCCCCGGCGACCATCCACCACAGCATCGGGTGGTCACGGACGAAGGCCGAACGCACCGAGTCGGTGATGAGCGGTGCGTTCGCGGGGGCGAAACTCTGAGGGAACAGGCGTGCGCCGCGGGCGATCACGAGGCCGCCCAGGATGATCAGCAGCAGCCCGATGAGCAACAGTCCCAGCCGGTTGCCCCTCGAGGTCTTCCTGTCCATGCGGCTCACGAACGCTCACCTTTTTCTCGCAGTTTCACGCGTACGGGATGGTCGCGCACCGGGCCGAGCGTGGCGATCCGCGCGGTCACGGCCTGCCGTACGGCGTCCGCCAGGCCGGTCGTGTCATGCAGGAAGCTGTCCGCCCTCACATGCGCGGTCCTGCCGAGCAGCTTCACCCTGGCGTGGTCGATGCCCGGGACCTCCTCGGCCGCGTGGGTCAGGGCGTGGGCGAACCCCTTGGGGCGCATACCGATGATCAGGTCCTTGTCGCCGGTTCTGACCGGGATGAACCGAGGCCGTCCAGGTATGAGGGCGAGCAGCACCAGCAGCAGGCCCAGCAGGGCGGGCACGAGGGCGCCCATGAGCACCGACGGGTCGCTCCACGGCGTCGACGACGCCCAGCCCGAGATCCGGTCGTAGGGCACCAGGCGCAGCGGGTCGCCGAGGAGCGCGCTGATCACCTCAGCCGCCACCAGGCCGCCGATCACGAGCATCAGGAAGGCGGTGATCACAGAGGGGACCACCCGGCGCGGACGGAAGGCTCTGACCGCCGCCCGGTCCGCGGAGGCGTTCCGCGGTACTTCGGCCGTCACGGGCGGTACGGACTGTTCCGTGAGCTCCGCACCGGGTGCGGTCGGCATCTCCTGGGTGCTTCTCATCCCGGGGACCATGTCCGGCGGGCCGGACGCGGGTACGTCCGGCGGGCCGATGTCCGGTCGGCCGGGTGCGGGAGTGTCCGATGGGCCGGACGGGGGAACCGTCATCGGTTTTCCCCCTCCGGGAGTTCGGGGTGACGGTCTGTCCGGGAACAGGTCGCCGAGTAGCCGGGGGAAGGGGTCGCCGGGGAACGGGTCACGGAGTACTCGGGGTACTCGGCAGGAAAGGCCGTCCGGGGAGGGACCACGTTGGTCACGTCGATGTCGATGTGGCCGACGGCCAGGCCGGTCAGCCGGTGAACCCGTTCGGTGACGTGCCGCCTGACCTCCTCGGCCACGTGCAGGAGCGGGGCGGGATACTCCACCGTCAGGTCCAGGCGCACCGCCGTGAGCTCTCCGTCGACGATGGCGCGGGTGCCCCCTCGGAAGGTCAGCGGCCCCCGCTCGCCGACCTTGCGCACCCGCGCCACCTCCTCCGCGGCCCGGGTCGCGATGCGTGACACGACTCGCTCCGCGATGTCGGTCCTGCCTCGCTGCTCGATCGGTACGGCCTGCCGTACGGGCTGGGCGGACCACGCCGCAGCCGCGGAGGTACCGTCTTCCGGCAGGGCCGGAAGGTCACCGGAGTCCGCGGGCGTCTCCGTGGAACGGGGTTCGACCGGCGTGGTCACTGCCGGCCTCCCGACCACCTGAACGTGCCGATCTCGCCACTTTCGGCGATGCGGCCGACGAGGAATCCGACGGCGCCCAGAACGAGCACCAGAAGAAAGGCGCCGAGACCGCCGAAGGCGGCCGCGAAACCCAGCGCGATGCCGAGGATCAGCCCCATTACGGACCACATTGGGAAAGTGTTCATTGCATACCTCCGATATGAACATTCACCGGACGATCGCCCACCAGAGAGGCGATCGCCGCGCGCACCTCGTCGGCGACCTCAGGCAGGGGTCGTCCCTGCCTGGCGACGATGGAGATCTCCACCTCGTCGTCGCGTAGCGCGACGCCGGGCACCTTCCTGCCGGGCAGGTAGGTCGCCACTGTCGCGAACGGCCCGCTCGACAGATCGACGACGTCCGGGCATCGCCGGACGGCGTCGGCCACCTCGTCCGCCAGGTCGGCTGTCTCGTGCGTCGGCTCGTTCACTGGACGCGCGGCCCCGACTCGGGCTGCTGCCCGCCCCGGTCCCCGTCGCCGTCCTGGCCGGGCATGTGAACGTCGGCGACCTTGATGTTGACCTCGGTGACCTCAAGCCCGCACATGCGCTCGACAGCCGTGATCACGTTGCGGCGCACGGCGGTGGCGAGATCCGGGATGGCCACGCCGTAGTCGACGACCAGCTGGAGGTCGGCGGCGGCCTGCCGCTCGCCCACCTCGACGGACACCCCCTGCATGATGTTCTTCTCGCCGCCCACCATGCCGCGGACCGTACCGAGCGCGCGTGCGGTGCCGGCGCCCATGTCGTACACCCCGGGGATCTCCCTGGCCGCCATGCCCGCGACCTTCGCCACGACGCCGCTCTCGATGCTGGTGGTTCCCTTGGAGGTGATCAGGCCCCCCGGAGTTCCCGGTCCCTCGGTTCTGGTGCGTGGTACCGCGCCCTCGTCGCCCTTGGTCTTGTTTACCGTGCTCGCTTCGGTCACGTCTTTTCCTTCCCCCGAGGGAAGACCGTCTGGCTCCCCGATGCTGCTACAGGGCGTAATACCCTCCACATCCATAGCAATCAGCACATACCTTTTATTAGTCGTATAATGGGTATTAATTGGCATGATTAGGTCGATATCCGGACGATTTGCATAGTTGGGATTTTTGCTCGCGGAGGTTTGCGCGGCCCGTGCGAACGGACGTTCCCCCGGGCGGGCGTTCCCCGAGACGGTGGGGCGGTCCGGCGGGAGTCCGACCGCGACTAGCCTTGTCGTGTGCGTATAGCCAGGTTCTCCACAGGTGAAGGTGTCGGATTCGGCGTGGTCGAGGGCGGTCCCGGAGAGGAGTTCATCGCCGGGATCTCCGGGCACCCGTTCGGGCCGATCCAGTTCACCGGCGAGCGTTACTCGCTCTCCCAGGTCAGGCTGGTCGCGCCCATGCTCCCGAGCAAGGTGGTCGCGATCGGCAAGAACTACGCCGACCACGCCCAGGAGATGGGCGGCGAGGTGCCCGACGAGCCCCTGGTCTTCCTCAAGCCGTCGACCTCGGTGATCGGCTCGGGAGAGGCCATCTCCTACCCGACGGCGCTGTCCCAGCGGGTCGACTACGAGGGAGAGCTGGCCGTGGTCATCGGCAGGCTCTGCCGGGAGGTCCCCCGGGAGCGGGCCCACGAGGTCATCTTCGGCTACACCTGCGCCAACGACGTCACGGCCAGAGACCTGCAGAAGAAGGACGTCCAGTTCACCCGGGCCAAGGGGTTCGACACCTTCTGCCCGCTCGGCCCGTGGATCCAGACCGAGATCGACGCGAGCGACCTGGCCATCACCACGTCGGTGAACGGCGAGGTCAAGCAGAACTCCCGCACCTCCAAGCTCATGTACGACATCCCAACGCTGATCGCCCACGTGAGCGCGGTCATGACCCTGATCCCCGGTGACGTCATCCTCACCGGGACGCCCGAGGGGGTCGGCCCGCTCGCCGTCGGCGACGAGGTCAGCGTCTCCATCGAAGGAATCGGCACTCTCAGCAACCGGGTGGTCTCGCGTGATTAGGGTTCGTTTCGCTCCCTCGCCCACCGGCATGTTCCATGTGGGCAGCGCCCGTGCGGCGCTGTTCAACTGGGCACTGGCCGAGCAGTCCGGCGGACGGTTCATCCTGCGCATCGAGGACACCGACGCCACCCGCAACCGTCCCGAGTGGACCGAGGGCATCATCTCGGCCCTCGCCTGGATCGGGATCAACGGCGACAACCCGGTCTTCGAGGGCCCCTACTTCCAGTCGGCCTACGAGCCGCAGCACCGCGAGGCCGTCGCCAAGTTGCTCGCGGACGGCAAGGCCTACCACTGCGACTGCACCCGCGAGCAGGTCCAGGCACGGACCGGCTCCGAGCACAGGGGCTACGACGGCTTCTGCCGCGGCAGGGGACTGACCGAGGGCGCGGTGCGCTTCCGTACCCCCGACGAGGGCGTCACCGTGGTCGACGACGTCATCAGGGGCAGGGTGGAGTTCCCCAACGACGCGCAGGAGGACTTCGTCGTCGCGCGCAGCGACGGCTCCCCGCTGTACGTCCTGGCCAACGCCGTCGACGACATCACGCAGCGGGTGACCCATGTGGTCCGCGGCGAGGAGCACATGCCCAACGCCGCCCGCCAGGAGCTGCTGTGGCCCGCGCTGGGCGCGCGGCCCCCGGTCTGGGCGCACACCCCGGTCATCGTCAACGAGCAGCGCAAGAAGCTGTCCAAGCGCCGCGACAAGGTCGCCCTGGAGTCCTACCGCGAGGAGGGCTACCTGCCGGAGGCGATGGTCAACTACCTGATGCTGCTCGGCTGGGGCCCCGGCGGCGACCGGGAGATCATGCCGTGGTCGGAGATGGTCCCGCTGTTCCGCCTGGAGGATGTCATCTCCTCCAACGCCTTCTTCGACGAGAAGAAGCTCCGCGCGTTCAACGGCGAGTACATCCGGGCGCTGCCCCTCGCGAGCTTCGTCGCCCGCTGCGAGCCGTGGCTGGAGCCCGGCTGGGACCGCGAGACCTTCGCCAAGGTCGCCGAACTCGCCCAGACCCGCATCGCGCTTCTCTCCGAGATCACCGCGAACGTCGACTTCCTCTTCCTGGAGGAGCCCGTCTTCGACCAGGCGTCCTGGGACAAGGCCATGAAGAACTCCGCCGTGGAGATCCTCACGGGCTATCTCGCCCGCCTGGAGACGGTCGACATGGACCCCGAGTCGCTCAAGACCGCGCTGGAGGAGGTCGGCCTGGAGCACGGCCTCAAGCTCGGCAAGGCGCAGGCCCCCGTCCGGGTGGCCATCACCGGCCGGACCGTCGGCCTGCCGCTGTTCGAGTCGATCGAGGTCCTCGGCCGCGAGCGCTCGACGGACCGGCTCCGCGCCGCCGTCGCCAGGCTCCAGGGCTGAGCGAGAACGGCCGGGCCGTGCCCGGCGGGGTGGGGTCGGGGCCCCGTGACCGGCGAGATCCCGTGGCGAGCGCGAGCGCGACCGCGGCTCCCGCCGCCATGGCCGGCCAGACACCGGTGACCCCGAGCGCGCCGCCGAGCAGGTAGGTCAGGGGCAGCTGGACCGCGAAACCCGTCAGGGTCGCGGCCAGCAGCCTGCCGCCCCTCCCGTTCGCCTGGAGCACCCCGCCCACGGCGATCAGCCCGCCGAACGGGACGAGGTAGAGCGTCATCCAGCGCAGGAAGTCCACGGCTTCGGCGGCCACCGCGGGGTCGCCGGTGAACAGGCCCGCGACGGGGACGGCGACGACGTTGAGCACGGCGGCGACCATCAGGCCCGCGGCCAGGCCGTACCGGAGGGCGGATCCCGCCTCGCCGGAGCGGGCCGTCCGGATCATCGCGGCCTGCCGGAGCGCGTAGAAGGCCATCACCCCGGCGAGCATGATCTTCGTCCCGATGCCGTAGCCCGCCAGCGCCGCCACGCCGAACCCGCCGACCACCTCGACCAGGAGCATGCCGACGAGCGCCCTGGCCAGGAAGTCCCCCGACATGGGCAGGCCGATGCGGACGATCTCCACGGCGTCCGTACGGCTCGCCCGCGCGGGAGAGTCGCGAGGAGTCCGCCGTCGCAGGAGGGTCAGCGCCACGACGAGAGTGATCGCCCGCGCGATCAGGTTCGCCGTGGCGGCGCCCTGGACGCCCAGGTCCAGCCCGTAGATGAACAGCGGGTCGAGGACGATCACCAGCGCGTTGCAGAGCAGGGCGGTGCGCATCGGAGTCATGGTGTCCCCGCGCCCCTTGAAGATTCCGTCCGTGACCGTCTGGGCGAAGAAGACCGGGATCCCGGCCAGGGAGATCAGGTAGAAGTCGGCGATCAGGCCGGCCGTCACGGCGTCGTCGGTGAAGAGCCGGGCCAGCGGCTCGCGGAGCAGCACCCCCGGAACCGTCACCGCCAGGCTGACCGCCGCCCAGAGCAGCCACGCCGTACGGATCACAGGCGTGATCGGCTCCCTGCCGTCGCGCCTGCCGACCAGGACGGTCGTTCCGGTCCCGACGGCGAGGACGACGCCCAGGGCGAACTGCTCGGTGGTCGTCGCGACCGTCACCGCGGCCACGGCCCGGCTGCCCAGGCCGGAGACCCAGAGCAGGTCGATCAGGCCGACCGCGACCACGGCGGTCAGCAACTCCACGTAGATGGGCAGGGCGAGGCGGAGCAGCTTCACGAATTTACCTCGTTTCGATATATATCGTTTAGAGGTATAGCGATAAGATGCTTCCATGGCAAGCGGCGACCTGACCCTGTCGATCCTCGGGTTCCTCGGCCAGGGGCCGATGCACGGCTACGAGTTGAAGGCCCGGATCCTGGCCCTGAGCGGTCATCTCCGCCCGGTCAGCGACGGCGCCCTCTATCCGGCGATCGCCCGGCTGGAGAAGGCGGCGCTCGTGGAGCGTCACGAGGAGGAGGGGGCCGGGGCGGCCCGCCGCCAGGTTCTCACCCTGACCGAGGCCGGAAGGACGGAGCTCCTGCGAAGGCTCAGGGAGCCCGCGGAGCTCGACATCAGCGATCAGACGCGCTTCTTCGGCCTGCTGACCTTCCTGTCGCAGCTCTCCGACCGGGGGGCACAGGCGCGGACGCTCCGCCGCCGCCTCGGCTTCCTGGAGACGCCCGCCAGCTTCTTCTACCGGAACGGAGAGCCGCAACGGGCCGAAGACGTCCCCGACCCGTTCCACCGCGGCATGCTCCTGGTCGCCCGGGCCACGGGCGACGCCGAGAAACGGTGGCTCAGGGAAGTCGTCGCCGAACTGGAGTCCTAGACCGGCCGGCTCCGTGCCCTGTCGCGAGCCCACGGCCGAGTACGGTTCCCGCCATCGTCGCCAGGCTCCAGGGCTGACCGGACCCTCGCCGATCAGGAGGGGCTTCCGGGCCCGGTCGACCACGTCGACCGGGACGGGTTTCCGGGCCTGAGCGGGCCTTCGGGGCAGGACGGGCTTCCACGGCCCGCCCCCGGGTTCTCACCCGGGGGCGGGCCGTCACTTTCTCGCGCCGGTTCCCGACGGCCGCGGACGAAGCCGCGGGAGGGATCTCAGGAGGGGGAGCCGGAAGGGCGTCCCTGTTCCGTTCCCCGCCCGGCGAGACCGTCCCAGAAGGCGAGGTTGTGGGCCGAGGCCCGGTCGAAGGACCCGACGCCGCCCCGCCCCGGGGCCAGCCCCTGCACGTACGGCGTGCCGTCGCCGGGGCGCACGCGCTTCCAGGAGGGCAGGCCCGGCCGGTTCGGGTCGCCGACGGCGGCGAACCGGGACCAGTAGTCGATCATCATGTCGCCGAGCCGCCGCTGCTCGGGGGTGAGCGGGGCGGACTCCCAGCCCACCCCGAACAGGAACGACAGCTCGGAGCCGTGTGCGGCCAGCGGCCTGATGCCGTGCTTCAGCGGGAAGAGCGCGGGCGCCGTACGGTCGGTGAACTCGTAGGAGAAGGTCGGCACGTGCCGGGCGAACTGCCGGTCGGTGTTGCGCGCCTCCCAGGCCCAGTCCAGGTCACTCATGATGGCCGCCACCGCCTGGAGGGGCGGGCCGTCGTGGGCGTCCAGCGGATATCGAGCCAGGACGTCGGGGCTCGCGGCGCCGAACTTCTCGTTGAGGGCGGGCTCGTACCCCTCCGCCGGCATCGGCTCCCCGAAAATCATCGACGTGAACATCGTGCCCTCGTCCCGGGTGATGCCCGTCAGCACCGGCACCCGGTGGAAGCGGCCCTCCTGGAGTACCTTCGCCGGGTCCTCGGGCAGCACCGCGTTGCCGTACCCCGGGAGCGGGAGGGCGGGCTGGGCGAGCAGGTCGGCCACCGGCTTGTCCCGCAGGCAGGCGGGCGCGGTCTCCGGGTCGGCGCATCCCACCAGGGTGGCCAGATACTGCCCGTGGCCCTCGTAGGAGGCCCTGGGCAGCCATAAGGGGATGTCCATGACCGGCCGCAGCGGGGTGCCCTCGAAGCTTCCCGCCCCGCACGGGTTGCTCTGGGTGATCGCCCGGTGGAACAGCCCCGCCGCCGAGGGGGAGGTGAGCTGGGCGCACACCGAGTGTGACCCCGCGGACTCGCCGAACAGGGTGACGTTGCGCGGGTCGCCACCGAACGCCGCCGCGTTGCGCCGCACCCAGCGCAGGGCCGCCTGCTGGTCCTCGATCCCGAAGGCCCCGGAGTTCTCGAACCCGGGGTACCCGAAGAACCCGAAGATCCCCAGCCGGTAGTTGACCGTCACCACCACGACGTCGCCCCGCACGGCCAGCCTGCGGGCGTCGTAGTCGCTGCCCGCCCCCTTCGTCAGGCTTCCGCCGTGCAGCCACACCATGACCGGCTTGGGACGGTTCCCGGCGCTTCGCGCGGGCGTGGTCACGTTGAGATAGAGGCAGTCCTCCGCCTCGCTTCCGGGCAGCCCCCAGTCGTCGGCGGTCTGCGCGCACCGGTTGCCGGGCGCGCCGGCGTCGCGCACCCCCTGCCACGGGGCGACGGCCCGCGGCGACCGCCAGCGCAGCTCCCCGACCGGCGGCGCGGCGTACGGGATGCCCTGGAAGAGCCGGTGGTCTCCGGCCTCCACGCCCTTCACCCACCCGGCGTCGGTACGCACCGTCACGCCCCCGCCCGTCCCGCCCGTCCCGGCCGGAGAAGCCGGGGAGGTCGCGGCAGGGGTGGCCTGTCGCGTGTCGTGCCCTTCCCGCCCCGTCGTCTCCCGCTGTGCCGTCGCCGGGCTCGCCGTTCCCAGCAGCAGGGCGCCGGCCAGACCGGCGACGAGCGCGGCGCCCGTCCTGTTCCATGGTCGTCTCATGACGTCCATGATGTTCGCCGGACACCGGACCTGCGTTCCGGCCGGGGTACGGGAAACCGCACCCCGGCGGTGCACCGAGGCGTACACCGGCACGTCGCGCCCCTCGCAGGCCCCCAATGCCCCTCACGGGCACCTCGGAGAACCGACGAAGAGGTTCGGCGAACGCGGCGTCGCACCGGGCGGGGAGACGGTCTCGAAGGACGACCCCCGAGGGGCGTGTCGAAGGACGACGCCCCGGCGGGCTAGGCCAGCAGACCCCGGCGCTTCAGCAGGGGCTCGATGCGGGGGTCGCGGCCGCGGAAGGCGCGGAAGGCGTCCATCGCGTCCTTGGAACCGCCGACCGACAGCAGCGTGGACCGGAAGTGGTCGCCGTTCTCGCGCTTGAGGCCACCGTTCTCCGTGAACCAGTCGACGCTCTCGGCGTCCAGCACCTCGCTCCAGATGTAGGAGTAGTAGCCGGCGCTGTAGCCGCCCACGCCTCCGGAGAAGATGTGCGCGAAGTAATTGGTCCGGTAGCGCGTGCGCACCAGCCTGAAGGCTATTCCCGCCCTCTCCAGGGCGGCGTCCTCGAACGCCTCGGCGTCCTCGACCACCTCACCCGGCGCCAGCTTGTGCCAGGCCCAGTCGAGCAGTGCCGCGGAGAGATACTCCACGGTCCCGAAGCCCTGGTTGAACTTCTCGGCGGCCTTCATCTTCTCCAGGAGCTCCGCCGGGACCGGCTCGCCGGTCTCGTGATGCTTGGCGAAGTTGGCGAGAACCGACGGCCAGGTGGCCCACATCTCGTTGACCTGTGAGGGATACTCCACGAAGTCGCGGGGCACCGTGGTGCCGGACACGCGTGGGAAGCGAACGTCGGAGAACAACCCGTGCAGGGCGTGGCCGAACTCGTGGAAGGCGGTGTTGACCTCGTCGAAGGTCAGCAGCGTCGGTCCTTCGGCGGGCTTGGTGATGTTGAGGTTGTTCATCACCACGGGCAGCTCGCCGAACAGGTGCGACTGGTCCACGAGGTTGTTCATCCACGCGCCGCCACGCTTGGTGGGCCGGGCGTAGGGGTCGAACACGAACAGCCCGAGCTTCGAGCCGTCGGCGTTGAAGACCTCGAAGACCCGCACGTCCGGGTGATATCCGGCCAGGTCGTCCCGGTCGGCGAAGGTGATCCCGTACAGCTCGCCCGCGGCGTGGAAGACGCCGTCCCGCAGCACCCGGTCCAGCTCGAAGTAGGGACGCAGCTCGGCGCCGTCGAAGTCGTAGCGGGCCTTGCGCACCTTCTCCGCGTAGAACGACCAGTCCCACGGCTCGATGGGGAACCCGGCCTGCTCGCTCAGGGCCTCGGCCTCCAGACGGGCGTTGGCGACCGCCGGGCCCACCAGCTTGCCGAGCATCTCCTCCACGGCGCCGGTCGTCTTCGCGGTCTGGTCGGCGACGGAGTAGGAGGCGTGGTCCGGGTAGCCGAGCAGGGCCGCCCGCTCGGCGCGGAGCGCCGCCATTCTGGCCGCCAGCCCGAAGTTCTCTGGCGCCCGCCCGACGGAGAGCTCGTACAGCTTCCTGCGGGTCTCCCTGTCGGTGAGCTCGGCCAGGGCGGGCTGGTTGGTGTAGTTGAGCAGCGGCAGGACGTACGTGCCGTCCTTCTCGATCGCCTTGATCGAGCTCTCGGAGAGCCCGTCGAGCCGCTTGGCGTCCTCCACGACGAGTGCGGAGCCCGTGGAGGCCGTCAGCAGGTTCTGCGAGAAGGTCGTGGCGAGTTTGGTCAGCTCCTCGTTGAGCCCCCTGAGACGCTCCTGGTCGGCTTCGGACAGGTCGGCGCCGGCCCGGACGAAGTCGACGCGGTATTTCTCCAGCAGCCAGGCCTCCTCGGGGTTCTCGGTGGTGACCTGCTTGATCCGGGCGTACAGGGCGCGGTTCAGGTGGATGGAGTCGCTGTGGTTGGTCAGCCGGGGGAAGACCTCGGTCTCGATCTCCCGGATGCCGTCGGTCGTGTTGGAGGAGGCGATGCTCATGAAGACGGTCGCGGTCCGCTTCAGGATCTGGCCCGAGCGCTCCAGGGCCTCGATGGTGTTGGCGAACGTCGCGGGGCCGGTCTCGTTCGCTATCTCCTCCACCTCACGCAGCTGGTCGGCCATGCCGCGCTCGAACGCGGGAAGGTAGTGCTCCTCCCTGATCTCGGCGAAAGGGGGCAGTCCGTAGGGCAGCGTGCTGGGGGCGAAGAACGGGTTCTCGGTCAAGACGGGGACTCCTCATGGAAGGGCGGGATCTCTCCAGCAGCGTTACACAGAGGCCTCACGGATGGCACTCCGGTGTCACGGCGATTCGGCTGTGGTCAATCGTTTTGGTCTTGACCCCCAACCTGGGCTATTCTTTCGGAGTCGCCAGGGAAACCCGCAAGGGGGTCCAGTGCGGTGGGGTATGGTGTAATTGGCAACACGGCTGATTCTGGTTCAGTTGTTCTAGGTTCGAGTCCTGGTACCCCAGCTGCGTCTTCTCAGGAAGACGTTGCGGATTCAGCTCCCTCCGAATCCGGTGACAGTGTGTAGGGTCCCGTCGTCTAGTGGCCCAGGACGCCGCCCTCTCAAGGCGGTAGCGCCGGTTCGAATCCGGTCGGGACTACCACTGTCCTCTCGTGCAAGGTCCCGTCGTCTAGTGGCCCAGGACGCCGCCCTCTCAAGGCGGTAGCGCCGGTTCGAATCCGGTCGGGACTACATCGCAAAACCCTCGAAAGCATTGGCTTTCGAGGGTTTTCTGTATTTCCGGAGAAAAACGCATCGTGATTTCTCCGGCTCGCACGAGGGCCGGCGCCGGTTGCCCGGACGCCGGCACCCCGCGCTAGTTGTGGTTGGAGCGGGCCTTGAACAGGGCGCGCTTGGCGGCCTTGCCCACCTGCTTGTCCGGGTGGGCCTTGCCGATCGCCTCCAGCAACTCCTCAAGGTGCGGGTGCGGCACCTTCCAGATCACGTCGAGCAGGTTGACCAGGTCGCCGATGTCGTCGAGGCTGCTGACGAACTCCGGCCGGCCGAGACCGGCGGAGATGGTCAGCATGTCGAGGATCAGCCAGTGGGTGTCCGCCTGAGTGGGCGAGGGAGCGTCGTCGACGCCGAGCTGGGCCAGATGGGTGGCCGCGTAGGGGCGCAGTGACGGCTCGTCGAGGGCGTCGCGCCAGGCGGGCTCGGCCTCCTCGCCGAGCGAGCCGACCATGCTGGCCGCCTGGACCCGGATCAGGGCGTCCGCGTCGTCCTCGGCCGCGGCCTCCAGCAGCTCCTTGGCGGCCTGGGCGGGGGCACGCAGCTCCATCCAGGCGGCGAACTCGGCGTCCGCCTCCTCCTCGGGCAGCTCCGCGCTGAAGGAGAGCAGGTCCAGGGCCGTCATCGCGTCGATGGCGGGCCGGGCGTCCAGCTCGATGTCGGCGTCGTCCACCAGGTGGACGAGCCCCTCCATGCCGAGCGGTGTCAGCCGTACCTGGTCGTGCTCGACCTCGACCATGCCGTAGCCGGTCAGCCAGTCGAGCACCGGGTTGAGCGGGTCGCCGTACCGCGCGGAGGCGGCGGCCCAGGCGTCGGCGCCCAGATCGTCGTATTCGGCGGCGGCCTCGGCCAGCTCGGTGCGGAGCTCGGCCAGGGGTTTGGAGCCGGTCGCCAGGAGCACCCGGATCAGCAGCGCCCTGGTCAGCCCGGACAGGGCGATCGTGGCTTCCTCGTCGTCGAGCTCGGGATCGCCATAGTCGATCGAGTGCAGACCGGCCATCCAGACGTCCAGGGCGTCGTCGTCCTCCTCGAAGGGCCACTCCGCGGTGTCGGCGTCGGCGCTGACGGTGTCTTCGCCCTCGGGCTGGAGGAAGTCCAGGTCGATCGCGAGGTTCCAGATGTTCCAGAGCGCGGGCACCGAGTCGGCCAGCGTCTTGTCACCCGGCTCGGGCGCCGCGAGCCCCAGGGCGGCGAGGGCCTCGGAGATCTCGGCGTCGCTGAGCAGGCTCGTCTCGCCCACCCGGCGCTCGGATCCGACCCAGACCGCGAGGTCGCGGGCCTTGGCGATCAGAGTGGTCCTCCGGGTGGCCGCGGCGAGCTCGGCGTCGGGGCGGAGCCGGATCGTCGGCAGCTCGGAGAGCTCGTCAGCGAACGGCTCGAAGTCGCCCAGCCCCTCGGACTCCTCCTCGTCGTCGTCCTCGTACTCGTCCTGCTCGACGACGAGCTCTTCCATCGCGTCGACGAAATCGTCTTCGAGACGGTCGAGCTCGACGAGCAGGTCGTCGAGCGAGGCGGAGCCCTTGGTCAGGTGATTCGACTCCGACAGGAAGGTCAGATAGGCGCGGACCGCGGGCATCATGCCGTCGGCGGCGGCGTCGGGATCCTCCACGACCTGCGGCATCCGGTCGAGAAGCACTGTGCGCAGATCGGCCTGCTTCCACCGGCCGACGTCGTCGGAGGCGATCAGCCGGTGCCACAGGGCAACGGAGCCGACCAGGTTGGCATCGCTGCCGGGCGCGTTGTCGCGCGCCCAGAGGATGAAGCTTTGGAGCAGGGGACGCAGTTCAGCGGCGGCTGCCTCGATGCGATCTGTCACCTACCCAGCCTAGGGGGCCGCAAGGGTGCTCGCCTCCTCATATCGCACGGGTCAGTCCAACCGGTGTCGCGTGAGGAGGCGCGGCGGGGTGCCGCCGGCGTCGCCGGGCGGGTGTGAACGGCTCCGCGGGCCCGGCACGAGGAGGCCCGGCCGGTTCGGCCGGGCCGTGAGCGGACGGCTCCGCGGGCCCGGCCGGCTCCGGCGTCCAGGGGTGGATGCGGGGCGAGGAGGCTCAGACGGCTCCGGCGTCCAGGGGTGGATGCGGGGCGAGGAGGCTCAGACGGCTCGTCGCATCGACTCGGTGATGCGCTCGGCCGCGGTGACCACGGGGGCGGCGTGCAGCCGGCCGGGGGTCCGGGTCAGGCGCTCGATCGGCCCGGAGACCGACACCGCGGCCACCACCTTGCCCCCCGCGCCGCGGATGGGCGCCGAGACGCTGGCCACGCCCTGCTCGCGCTCGCCCACGCTGTGCGCCCAGCCCCTGCGCCTGACGCTCGCCAGCGTGGCCGCGGTGAACTTGGCCCCGCGCAGCCCCCGGTGCAGGCGGTCCGGCTCCTCCCACGCCAGCAGGATCTGCGCCGCCGACCCGGCGAGCATCGGCAGCGCCGAGCCGACCGGCACGGTGTCGCGCAGCCCGCTGGCGCGCTCGGCGGCGGCCACACACACCCGTTCGTCTCCCTGACGTCGGTAAAGTTGTGCGCTTTCGCCCGTTGTGTCGCGAAGTTGGGTCAACACGGGAGAGGCGACGGCCAGCAACCTGTCCTCACCGGCGGCCGTGGACAACTCGGACAGGCGCGGACCCAGCACGAATCGGCCCTGCGTGTCGCGGGAGACGATGCGGTGATACTCCAGCGCGACGGCCAGCCGGTGGGCCGTGGGGCGCGCCAGGCCGGTGGCCTGGACGAGTTGTGCCAGAGATGCAGGGCCCGCTTCAAGTGCGTTGAGCACGAGGACGGCCTTGTCGAGTACGCCGACTCCGCTAGAGTTGTCCATGCACCGATACTGCCGTCTCGACATATGAGAAAGCAAGTTGGATGCGGAATAGGCGATCGCAAGGAGGCGACATGGGCCGCACGCTGGCGGAGAAGGTTTGGGAGCAACACGTCGTACGACGTGCCGAGGGGGAGCCCGATCTGCTCTACATCGACCTTCACCTCATTCACGAGGTGACGAGCCCGCAGGCGTTCGACGGCCTGCGCATGGCGAGCCGGCCCGTTCGGCGGCCCGAGCTGACGATCGCCACCGAAGACCACAACGTCCCGACCATACGGGGTCCCATCAGCGATCCCGTGTCGCGGGTGCAGGTGGAGACGCTGCGCAAGAACTGCGCGGAGTTCGGCATCAGGCTGTACCCGATGGGCGACGCGGGACAGGGCGTCGTGCACATCATCGGCCCGCAGTTCGGCCTGACCCAGCCCGGCATGACGATCGTGTGCGGCGACTCCCACACCTCCACGCACGGCGCCTTCGGCGGCATCGCCTTCGGCATCGGCACCTCCGAGGTGGAGCACGTGCTGGCCACCCAGACGCTGCCCGCCTACCGGCCGAAGACGATGGCCATCGAGGTCTCCGGCACGTTGCCGGTCGGGGTCACCGCCAAGGACCTGATCCTGGCGATCATCGCCAAGATCGGCACCGGCGGAGGCCAGGGCTACATCGTGGAGTACCGCGGTGAGGCCATCCGGGCGCTCTCCATGGAGGGCCGGATGACGATCTGCAACATGTCCATCGAGGCGGGCGCCAGGGCGGGCATGATCGCTCCGGACGAGACCACGCTCGAATACCTCAAGGGCCGTCCCCACGCGCCGTCCGGCGCGGACTGGGACGCCGCCGTCGAATACTGGAAGACGCTGACGACCGACGAGGACGCCGTCTTCGACGCGGTCGTGGAGATCGACGCCACGACGCTGACCCCGTTCGTCACCTGGGGCACCAACCCGGGCCAGGGCGCTCCCCTCGGGTCGGCCGTGCCGGACCCCCAGGACACGGACGACCCGGCCGCGGCCGGGCGCGCCCTGGAGTACATGGGACTGACCGCGGGCACCCCGCTCCGCGACGTGCGGGTGGACACGGTCTTCGTGGGCTCCTGCACCAACGGCCGGCTGGAGGACCTGCGGGCCGTGGCCGAGGTGCTGCGCGGCCGCCAAGTCGTCACCCGCACGCTGATCGTCCCCGGTTCGATGCTGGTCAAGCTCCAGGCGGAGCAGGAGGGGCTGCACGAGGTCTTCAAGGCCGCGGGCGCCGAGTGGCGCGAGGCCGGGTGTTCCATGTGCCTCGGGATGAACCCCGACACCCTCGCCCCCGGCGAGCGCAGCGCCTCGACCTCCAACCGCAACTTCGAGGGGCGCCAGGGCAAGGGCGGCCGTACGCACCTCGTCTCCCCGCAGGTCGCCGCAGCGACCGCCGTCACCGGCAAACTGACCGCGCCCGCCGACCTGTAAGGAGTTTTCGCGATGGACGCCTTCACCACCCACACCGGCCGGGCCGTGCCTCTGCGCCGTGGCAACGTCGACACCGACCAGATCATCCCCGCCGTCTGGCTCAAGCAGGTCAGCCGGACCGGATTCGAGAAGGGCCTGTTCTCCGCCTGGCGCGAGGACCCGACCTTCGTCCTGAACGACCCCGCCTACGAGGGCGCCTCGATCCTCCTCGCCGGGCCCGACTTCGGCACCGGCTCCTCGCGCGAGCACGCGGTCTGGGCCCTGCAGCAGTACGGGTTCCGCGTCGTGATCGCGGCCCGGTTCGGCGACATCTTCCGCAACAACTCCACCAAGATGGGCCTGCTCCCCGTCGTCCTGCCCGCCGCCGTCGTGGAGGCCCTGCAGAGCGCCGTGGAGGCCGACCCCGCGCTGGAGGTCACCGTTGACCTGGAAGGACGCCAGGTCCGCTGGGGCGGCGAGACCGTCGGATTCGAGATCGACGACTACACCCGCTGGCGGCTGAGGGAGGGCCTGGACGACATCGGGCTGACCCTGCGCAACGCCGACGACGTGACGATGTACGAGAATGGTCGGCAGCCATGGCTGCCGACGACTGTCTGACACATTCAGAGAACGAGCTGGCGTGGCGGTTGCGCGAGGCGCACCGCCGCGTTCGCGCGCTGTCCATCCCCCTGTCGCAGCGACAGCGCCTGTCCAGACGTCTGCTCGCCATCTGTGACGTGGCCAAAATTGATCTTGGTCATGCCTCAGGGCGTCTCGATTTATTCCTTCTAGACCTTGATGTTCTGGTTTCAGATACGCCGAGTGCTGGAAACATTGCGGAAGGTGATTGAGTCATACGGCTCTGTCCCTTAATTTCAAGCGGGCAAGGGGTTTCTCTCTGTGTTGAGACCCCTCGTCATAACAAATCGGGTGAGACGGGTTTTCTGCCTCATGACCCACTCCCGGACATCGGTAAGACAGGGGGAGCAACCTTATGAACAAAAAGGAACTCGTCGACGCCATCGCGGATCGGGTAGGCGACAAGAAGACAGCCACCGAGGCTGTGAACGCGGTGCTCGACACCATTCAGTCGGCGGTCGCCACCGGTGACAAGGTTTCCATCACGGGCTTCGGCGCCTTCGAGATGGTGCACAAGCCGGCCCGTACGGCCCGCAATCCTTCGACGGGCGCCGAGATCCGTGTCGCCGAGAGCTGGGGGCCTAAGTTCCGTCCCGGCTCCGACTTCAAGGAGCTCGTCAACGCGGGTGGCAAGAAGGCCGGGAAGAAAAAGTAATCTTCACGCGAACACCCGGATTCCCTGAGGGGGTCCGGGTGTCCGGCTTCTCCTCACGGGGAGGGTTTCGCCGGGTGGGTGGAGGGGCCTCGTGCGGGGAGATCGGCCGGGGGCCTGTCCCCGGGCACGGGGCCCGTCCCGGCTTCGGCGCCGTCCGGCCCGAATCGGAGGCCCGGACGGGGCCGCCGAGGTGAGAGCCCGGACGGGGTCCGCCGGGGCGAAGGGCCGGGGGCGGGGGTGTCCCGGCCGGGTTCGGGGGTCTCGCCGGCTCGGGGGCGGTGGGGAGGTCTACCGGGGCACGGGGAAGGTCGAGAGCGTGACGTAGGTGACGTCGTCGCCGTCCATGACGAGGTTGACCCGCTGGCCGGATCTGAGCAGTCTCAGCGGCCCCGCGTCGAACGCCGCCGCGTCGAACGGGATCTCGGTCCCGTTGTCGAGGAACACCGACCCCGACCGGGTCGCCGGGTCGAAGGTCCGCACCGTTGCCTGCACCCGATCAGCGTAACCCGCCGGAAAAGCGATTGACCGGCTTCGCGGGTGACCGCCACGCTGCCTCAGCATGCACGTAGGAGGCAAAAGAGCCGGTATGTGGCAAGACGCGTCGTTCCGACTTTTTCTGGGGGCCGACGCGATCAGCCAGTTCGGGAGCCAGATCACGCTCGTGGCCCTGCCGCTCGTGGCGCTGCTCACCCTCGACGCGAGCCCCTTCCAGATCGGTGTTCTCACCGCGGCCGAGACGGCCGCGTTCCTGATCCTGGGGCTGCCCGCGGGGGTGTGGGCGGACCGGCTGCGCCGCCGTCCGATCCTGATCTGGAGTGACCTGCTCCGCGGCGTCGCGCTGCTGTCCGTCCCCGCCGCCGTCGCCCTGGACGCGATGACCCTGCCCCACCTCTACGCCGTCGCCCTCCTCATGGGGGTCGGCGCGGTCTTCTTCGACGTCGCGCACATGAGCTTCCTGCCCTCGCTCGTCGGCAAGGACGATCTGCTGAGGGGGAACGGCACTCTGGAGACGATGCGCAACACCGCCGTCCTGTCGGGGCCCGCCCTGGGCGGCTGGCTGGTGCACGCGCTGACCGCGCCGGTCGCGCTGCTCGCCGACGCGGTCAGCTATCTGGTCTCGGCGCTGTTGCTCGGCGGGGTTCGCGCGAAGGAGACGATCACGCCGGTCGCGGAGCGTCGCAGGCTCAGGGAGGAGATCGGCGAGGGCGTCCGTCACGTCGCGGGACACCCGGTGCTTCGCCGTATCGCCGGGGTCGGCGCGCTGGTCATGCTGTCCAACGGCGTCTGGTTCGTGGCCCAGCCGCTCTTCCTGATCAAGATGCTCGGAGTGAGTCCGGGGATCTACGGTCTGCTGCTCTCCGGCGGCGCCGTCGGAGGGTTGATCGGCGCGATGCTCGCGTCGCGTGTCGCGGTCCGCTTCGGCGTCGGCCGCGCCATGTACGGCGGAGCCGCCCTGGCGGCCCTGGCCATCCTGATCTCCCCGCTGGCGGCCGAGGGCTGGCGGCTGGCGCTGTTCCCGCTCGGCTTCCTGCTGAGCGGCATCGGCGGCGCGGTGTTCAACATCAACCAGCTCAGCTACCGCCAGCGGATCACCCCGGAGCACCTGCTCGGCCGCATGAACGCCAGCATGCGCTTCCTGATGTGGGGGGCCGCACCGGTCGGCGGGCTGCTGGGCGGGGCGCTGGGAGAGGTCTTCGACGCGCACACCGTGCTGTGGGTCGCCACGGCCGGCATCATGATCGCTCATCTTCCGGTGCTGGCCTCCCGGAAGATTCTCCGGCTTCAGCCTCCTCCACGAACGACGCCAGCCCTCGAATGATGATCTCGATGCCGAGGTCGAACCGGTCGTCGTTGGAGCTGTCGAACATGGAGCCGGAGAGCGCGACCAGGTTCGGGAAACGGTCGGGCGGCAGATCCTTGAAGTACCGCTCAAGCGTCTCCCGCATCTCCCCCCAGGTGTTCTCGCCGGACTCGAGACGCCGGCTCTCCCACATGCTCTCCTCAAGGGCGAAGCCGTCGATGAACGTGGAGATCATGTCGCCGGCCGCCCCGGCGACGCGGTCGGGCAGCCCGCCCGCGCGGAACACGCCGAGGATTTTGTCCACGTGCGGCAGCGTCTCGGGCTTGAAGGGGACGCCCCCCATCGAGATCCGGGCCAGGTCGCGGTGCTCGCGCAGCCTGGCGCGTCCGGCGCGGGCATAGTCTTTGACCTGCTCCTGCCAGCGCTCCGGATCGGGCTCGGGCAGGCTCCAGCCTTCGAACATCCGGACGTACATCAGTTCGAGCAGCTCGTCCTTGCCGCTCACGTGCGAGTAGAGGGCCGAGACCGCGACGCCCAGTTCGGCCGCGACCTGGCGCATGCCCAGCTTCTCGTAACCCTCCCGGTCGAGCACCGCGTAGGCCGCGTCGACGATCCGGTCCCGGGTGAGAGGAATTCGCGTGGGGCCCGGCCTGCGGCGTGACCGTTCCCAGGGCAGCGCGGGCAACTCGTCACTCATGACGCCAGTGTAACGCCGTGGCGAACGGTGATCGGTGCGACGAACAGCGCTCATTTTCGCGATATATCTTGTCACGCGAATCAATGCGACATATCTTGAGAACGACGAACGGTCTGGCGAACGGCGTTCTTTTAGAGAACGTCGATCGTATATGGTGAACGTCGTTCATCCGAGGAAACACCCTTCCCCCGAATCCCATGAGGAGAGCACCATGACCAGTGACGTGGCGACCGTGGCCGACGCGCCACCCGAACCCCCGCTCTACCGCTGGCGTTGGGCCGCCCTGTTCGTGATCCTGGCCGCGGAGGTGATGGACCTCCTCGACGCCATGGTCACCAACATCGCCGCGCCCACCATCCGGGCCGAGCTCGGCGGCACCGCCGCCGTCATCCAGTGGCTCGGCGCGGCCTACACGCTCTCCATGGCGGTCGGCCTGATCACCGGCGGGCGGCTCGGCGACATCTACGGCCGCAAGAGGATGTTCCTCATCGGCGCCGCCGGATTCACCGTGGGCTCACTGCTGTGCGCCGTCGCGCAGTCGCCGGAGTTGCTCGTCGGCGCGCGGGTCGTCCAGGGCCTGTTCGGCGCGGTCATGTTGCCGCAGGGGCTCGGCATGATCAAGGAGATGTTCCCCCCGAAGGAGATGGGCGCCGCGTTCGGCCTGTTCGGGCCGGTCATGGGTCTGTCCTCGGTGGGCGGCCCGATCCTGGCCGGATGGCTGATCGACGCGGACTTCTTCGGCACCGGCTGGCGCATGATCTTCCTGATCAACCTGCCGCTGGGCCTGGCCGCCATCCTCGCCGGACTGCGCTACCTTCCCGAGTCGCGCTCACCACACCCCCTCAGGCTCGACTTCGGCGGCGTGCTCCTGGCTTCCCTGGCCGGACTGCTCCTGGTCTTCCCCCTGGTCCAGGGCCGTGAGAGCGACTGGCCCGCCTGGTCCTTCGTCATGATGGGCGCGTCCGTCGTGGTCTTCGCGATCTTCGGCTGGTTCGAGTCCCGCAGGAGCCGAGCGGGTGGCGACCCGCTGGTCGTGCCCAGCCTCTTCCGCAAGCGGGCCTTCACCGGCGGCCTGCTGACCGGCCTGGTCTTCTTCTCCTCCATGTCGGGCTTCGCCCTGGTGTTCAACCTCTACACCCAGGTCGGTCTCGGCTACTCCACGCTGAAGGCCGGTCTGGTGATGATCCCCTGGTCGCTGGGAATGGTCGTCGGCTTCGGCCTCGCCCAGGCGGTGCAGCGGTTCGGCCGCAAGGTCCTGCAGGGCGGCGTCCTCGTCATGGCGCTCGGCACGCTCGGCGTCCTGCTGACGGTCGTCCGCGCGGGGACGGAGGCCACTCCCTGGCAGTTCGTCCCCGCGCTGGCGGTCACCGGAATCGGCATGGGCCTGTTGATGGCGCCGTTCTTCAACATCGTGCTGGCCGGGGTCGAGCAGCACGAGACCGGCTCGGCCTCCGGCACGCTCACCGCGGTCCAGCAACTCGGTGGGGCCTTCGGCGTCGCCCTGCTCGGCACGGTCTTCTTCGACCTGCTGGGGGTCGGCGTGAATCCCGACGTCATCGGGGCGACGCAGGTCGTCCTCTGGGTCGTCGCCGGGATGCTGCTGGTGACCTTCCTCGTCGCGTTCCTGCTGCCGAAGCAGGCCGCGGAGGAACCCGCCGGGCATTGAACCCGAGGAAGCGGATCACCTGATCCTCTCCACCACCGCCAGAGTGCGGGGGCCGACGCCGAGGGCGAGTGCCGCCCGGAGGTCGTCGGGAGTGTCCACGTCCCGCCGGACCGAGTCGATCCCGTCCAGGCAGAGCTCCTTCGCGCCACGCCGGAGGTGACGGTCCCGTGACTCGCCACCGAACCCCGGGGTGAACGGCACGCCGGGCCGTACCCCGTAGAAGGTCGTGCCGACCTCGACGGCGTCGGGCAGGAACATCTGGTCGAACTCCGCGGAGGCCGTGAGCACGAGGGCCAGCTCCGCCGGGCGCAGGGCGGGGAGATCGGCCTGGAGCGCCCCGACGGCGTCGCCGGGCGCCAGCCGTACGGCCTCCAGGGCGCCGCGGCGGAGGGCGGCGTTCAGCCCCGCCTCGGGGTCGCCGACCACGTGGGCGCCGACCTCGCCGAGCGCCTCGGCCGCCACCGGGTCACCCGTCACCACGACGACCCGCGAGACGAGCACGCAGCTCAGCGCCGCCTCGACGGTGTCGCAGGCGATCGCCACGGCGAGCGCGGCCCGGTGCGGGCCCGCCGCCGCAGACAGCCGGGTCTTGGCGGCGACCAGTGTCTTGACCGGTACGACGAGGGTCCAGGTGAAACTCTCCGGAGCAGACATAACCTTAAGCATCCCGCCTCGACATCTCACAGAGTCAACCGGGAGACTTGGGAGGCACCCGCTCACCTGGAGGAGCCCGTGAGACGTCCTGGATGGCCTTCGCGATTCTGGGTCGGCGTGGCCGTCGCGATCGTCAAACCGATCTCCTGGCTCCTGGTCAAAAAAGACTGGCGGCGCAGCGACCGCCTGCCCAAGACCGGCGGGATCATCCTGGTGACCAACCACCTGTCGTGGCTGGATCCGATCCTGATCGCGCACTACCTCTACAACAACGGGCGCTGGCCGACGATCCTGGCCAAGTCGGGGCTGTTCTCGGTTCCGGTGCTCGGGCACATGGTGAGGGAACTGCAGGCCATCCCGGTCTACCGGGGGAGCGCCGACGCGGCGCGGTCGCTGGAGGAGTCGGAGCGGCGGATCGCCGGCGGGGCGTGCGTGATGTTCTACCCGGAGGGGACCTGCACCCGCGATCCCGAGTTCTGGCCGATGGAGGGCAAGACCGGTGCGGCCAGGCTGGCGCTGGCGACCGGCGCGCCGGTGATCCCCGTCGCCCACTGGGGAGCCCAGAGGATCCTTCCCTACGGGAGCAAGAGGCCCAGCCTCCTTCCGCGCAAGACCTTCCACGTGCTGACCGGGCCGCCGGTCGACCTGTCGAAGTACGAGGGGCGGTCGCCGCAGGCGGACGTCCTGCGTGACGCGACCGCCGACATCATGGCGGCGATCACACTTCAGCTCGCCGAACTGCGAGGAGAGAAGGCGCCAGAGCCACCGAAACCCGCTGACAACTGACTTCGGCGTACGGTGATGAAATGACCAAGGCGGCTGTATTCGGCACGGGCTCGTGGGGCACTACCTTCGGCATGATCCTTTCGGGGGCGGGCACCCGGACGACATTGTGGGGACGGCGGGCGGAGGTGGTCGAGGCGATCGACCGCCGCCACGAGAATCCCGGCTATCTTCCCGGCGCGGTGTTGCCCGACACGCTGCGTGCCACGACCGATCCGGCCGAGGCCCTCGACGGCGCCGACTTCGTGGTGTTCGCGGTGCCCGCCCAGACCCTGCGCTTCGAGTTGAGCCGCTGGAAGGCGGATCTGCCGCCCGACGCGGTGCTGGTCAGTTTGATGAAGGGCATCGAACTGGGCACCACCAAGCGGATGAGCGAGGTGATCTGCGAGGTCGCGGAGGTGCCGCAGGAGCGGGTCGCGGTGGTGTCGGGGCCCAACCTGGCCGGTGAGATCGTCCGGGGCCAGCCCGCCGCGACCGTGGTCGCCTGCACCGACGAGCGGGCCATGGAACGGCTCCAGGCGGCCTGCTACCTGCCGCCGTGGTTTCGCCCCTACACCAACCCCGACGTGGTGGGGGTGGAGCTCGGAGGGGCGATCAAGAACGTGATCGCCCTGGCGGTCGGCATCTCGGCGGGGATGGGGCTCGGAGACAACGTCGGGGCGATGCTGATGACGCGCGGGCTGGCCGAGATCTCCCGGCTGGGCGAGGTGCTCGGCGCGGATCCGCACACCTTCGCGGGCCTGGCGGGCATGGGCGATCTGGTGGCGACCTGCACGTCCCCATTGTCCCGGAACCGTACCTTCGGTGAGAATCTTGGACGGGGCATGACCCTGGCCGAGGTCATCGCCGCCACGAAACAGACCGCCGAGGGGGTCAAGTCCTGCGAGTCGGTCCTCGAACTGGCCAGAAAGCACGACGTGGAGATGCCGATCACCGAGGTGGTGGTGGCGGTGGTCCATGACGCAATGCCACCAAGCGAGGCCGCGGTGCTGCTGATGTCGCGGACTCCCAAAGCGGAACGGTACGGTCTGTGAACAGACGCACACGCAGAAGGCAGGGTGAGAACACCCGATCGGTGCACCTGCCCTCTCCGCCGGCGCTCGAGCGGACCCCCTTCGGATTCCCGGTGTGGCGCAGTTCCGCGTGGAGCGTCGGCGACCCCCCCGAATACGCCGACGCGCTGGAGGAGAAGAGCTCGGGCTTCGCCGACGACCGGATCGACAACCCCACCACCGCCGCCTTCGCCGCGGCGGTGGCCTCCCTGGAGGGCGCCGCCGCGCCCGAGGACGTGGCCGGGCAGGCGTTCGCCTCGGGGATGGCCGCGGTCAGCGCCGTCCTGATGACGTTCCTGCGCGCGGGCGCGCACATGGTGGCCCCGACCCCGTTGTACGGCGGGACCCGCTCACTGATCACCAACGTGCTGTCCAGGTTCGGGGTCAGCGCGGACTTCGTGGACTACGGCGACCTCGCCCGGGTGAACGCGGAGGTCAGGCCCAACACGAAGATCATTTACGCGGAGACGCTCTCCAACCCGACGATGGCCGTCTCCGACATCCGCGGCCTCTACCGGATCGCCCGCACGGCCGGGGCGCTGCTGGTGGTCGACTCCACCTTCGCCACCCCGATCGTGTGCCGTCCCCTCGAACACGGCGCCGACCTGGTGATCCACTCCGCGACCAAATACCTCGGCGGCCACGACGACTGCACCGGCGGCGTCGCGGTCGGCCGGCCCGATCTGGTCGCCCAGCTGCGCGAGGTCAGCGTCGACACGGGGGGCACGCTCTCTCCCGACGACGCGTTCCTGCTGCGCAGGGGACTGGAGACCCTGCCCCTGCGGGTGCGCCGGATGTGCTCCACCGCGATGGTGTTCGCCGCCGCCGTGGCCAAGCACCCCGCCGTGCGCCGGGTCGACTACCCGGGACTGCCCGGACACCCCGGCCACCAGCTCGCCAGGCGCCTGTTCGACTCCGGTCCCGAGGGCACCAGGTACGGCGCCTGCGTGACGATCACCCCGCACGGCGGTTACGGCGCGGGCGTGGCTCTGGCCGGCGCGCTCAAACTCGCCTCGGTCGCGACCTCCGCCGGAGGCACGCGCACCAAGGCCGCGCACGTGGCCTCGATCACCCGTCGAGGGGTCGGCGGGGGCTCCGGAGTCGACGCGGGAGCGGTCCGTTTCTCCATCGGGCTGGAGGACGCGGAAGACCTCATCATGGACGTGACCAAGGCCCTGGACTCCCTCCCCGTATCAGGTAGATAGGCGCGTCTAACAGGCAGATTGCCCCCTAAGAGGGGGTAGATTCGGTCTTCATGAGTGAACAGCACGAACCCCGGCCGCGGGTCGCCGTCGTCTTCGGCGGTCGCAACTCCGAGCACGCCGTCTCCATCCTTGGAGCGGGCAGTGTGCTGGAGGCCATCGATCGATCCAAATACGAGGTGGTTCCCGTGGGGATCGCCCGCGACGGACGGTGGGTGCTCGCCTCAGGGGACCAGCGTTATGAGATCGACGGCGGTGAGTTGCCGGCCGTCGACGCCCAGGGGTCCGGACTGGCGCTGCCGTCCGGCGGAGGGCCGCTGGTGGCCTACGACTCGGGGAGCATCCCGGTTGAGCTCGGCCGTGTCGACGTCGTCTTCCCCGTGATGCACGGGCCGTTCGCCGAGGACGGCACGATCCAGGGACTGCTGGAGATGGCCGGGGTCCGCTACGTCGGCTCCGGGGTGCTCGCCAGCGCGGTCGGCATGGACAAGGCCTACATGAAGATCGTGCTCGCGGCCGCGGGCCTGCCCGTCGGCCCCTACGTCGTCGTCCGCGACCGCGACTGGCGGACCGACCGCGACCGGATCCTCAAGGAGGTCCAGGAGCTCGGCTGGCCGGTGTTCGTCAAGCCCGCCCGTGCCGGGTCCAGCCAGGGCATCTCCAAGGCCCGCGGCATGGAGGAGCTGGAGCGGGCCATCGAGTTCGCCCGCGAGCACGACCCCAAGGTGCTGGTCGAGGCCGCGATCACGGGCCGTGAGATCGAATGCGCCGTGCTGGAGTCCATGGGCGACGAGGCCGCGAGGGCCAGCGTGCCCGGCGAGGTGCTGGTCCGCGGCGACCACGAGTTCTTCGACTTCGAGGCCAAGTACATCGGCGACGACATGTCCCTCTCGGCGCCCGCGGACATCCCCGAGGACATGGCGGAGAAGCTGCGGGCCATGGCCGTCCGCGCGTTCGAGGCGCTGGGCTGCGAGGGGTTGTCGCGCGTCGACTTCTTCTACACCCCCGACGGCGAGCTGATCCTCAACGAGATCAACACCATGCCGGGCTTCACCGCGATGTCGGTCGCGCCGCAGCTGTGGGCCGCCACCGGGCTGTCCTACCCCCAGCTGGTCGATCGGCTGATCCAGCTCGCGCTGCACCGCTCGCCCGGCCTACGGTAGCGCCGCCTTGACGGGTGCCGCGAGATCGACGAGCACCGTCTGCGGGGTGTGTTCCCGGCCGATCGTCACCTCGACGTAGGCCTCCCGTCCGATCGACGTGAACAGCGTCGGCCGGACGGGGTCGGGGAACCACGCCACTCCGTCGATCTCCGGAACCTGGTCGGTGGCGGCCATCGCCGCCGGCCGCGGCACCCCGCAGCGCAGCGCGATCTGGCCCGCTCCCCACACCGCGACGTACGGCGAGGCGGGGGTGGACTCCACCCGGTCCGCGCCGTCGAGCTTCTGCGGGAGTCGCTCTCCGAGCTTCTCGCAGGCGGCCGCGGCCGCCCCCTCGGGGACGGGCGGGTCCACCCGGACGGCGCCGCCGCATCCCGCCAGGATCAGCAGGGCGCAGGCGCACCCCGTCCAGCGGGCGAACCGGAGATGCATCTCACATTCCTGATGGTCAGATATGAACGATGGGACACGTAAGGGTACGTGTGATTCCCTCCACCGCCTGAATCTGCGCCACCACGAGCTTGCCGAGCTCGTCCACGTTGCGGGCCTCGGCCCGCACGATCACGTCGTAGGGGCCGGTAACGTCTTCGGCCTGCGTGACACCGGGGATTCCGGAGATCTCGCCGGCCACGTTCGCGGCCTTGCCGACCTCGGTCTGGATGAGAATATAGGCCTGCACCATAACGTCCTCCCGGGCGATTGGATCAGTGCCGAAAGGTCACCGTACCCTGTCATGAACGGGAGGTGCGCCATCACAGTCGGAGATCTCGGCGAATTCGGGGTTATTGCACGTATTGCCGGACGTTTGCCACAAGGTAGGACCGTGTTGCTCGGTCCCGGGGACGACGCCGCGATGTTGAGCGCTCCTGACGGTCGGGTCGTCGTGACAACGGACCTGTTGATCGAGGGTAGGCACTTTCGTCGTGATTGGTCTAGTGGTTACGACATAGGTCGTAAAGCCGCGGCGCAGAATCTGTCCGACGTCACGGCGATGGGCGCCGTCCCCACCGGCATCGTGGTCGGCCTCGGACTGCCCGCCGACGCCGGCCTCACCTGGCTGGACGATCTCACCGACGGCTTCCGCGACGAGTGCGACCTCGTCGGCGCCAGTGTGGCGGGCGGGGACATCACCCGCTGCGACCTGGTCGTGATCGGTGTCACGGCTCTCGGCGACCTGGGCGGGCGCGCGCCGGTCACGCGCTCGGGGGCGCGCCCCGGAGACCTGGTCGCGGTGGCCGGGCGGCTCGGGTACGCCGCCGCGGGGCTCGCGTCGCTCCGTGAGGGCCTCGGCGGGCCGGCGGAGCTGATCGAGGCCCACCGGCGTCCGCACCCCCCCTACGCCCAGGGGCGTGAGGCGGCCGAGCTCGGCGCGACCTCGATGCTCGACGTCAGCGACGGCCTGGTCCAGGATCTCGGGCACATCGCGAAGGCCTCCGGGGTCGCCCTCGTGCTCGACCCGGAGGCCTTCGCCCTCCCCGACCCGATCAGGGAGGCGGCCCGGCGGCTCGGCGCCGACCCGCTGGAGTGGGTGCTCTCCGGCGGGGAGGATCACGCCCTCGCCGCGACTTTTCCCGCTCACGCACGGCTTTCGCCGGCCTGGACCGTGGTGGGCCACGTGATCGACGGGGAAGGCGTGCAGGTCAAGGGCATTTCGCTGGACCGCGGCGGCTGGGACCACTTCCGGGAGTGACGTTTCCCACCTGTTGTGACATCAGTGAAATTTGCGACAAACGGTTATGGAACTGGTATGAAGATGGGCGGTCGAGATTCCCTAGAGGAAAGGGGCAGTATGGGCCGCCATGCGGAACACGGGGAGGACGCCTCCCCCAGCCGGGAAAAACGGAGGTCGAAGCCCACTGTGGAACCCGGCACCTATGACGAGCCGATCGGGCGCCGGCTCCGTCCTGAGGAGTCGGCGGTCACCCAGCCCCAAACCGGATTCCTGGGATCGGGATGGTCCGCCGAGTCCGAGCTGTCCGATCCGGTCTGGCCCAAGAAGGAACGGCGCTCCGGCGGGCGGACGAAGATGACGCTGCTGGCCGTCGCGGCGGTGGCCGTGGTCCTCGGCGGAACCGTGGTCGGCGTCCAGGTGATGACCAGCCCCGCGGGGTCGAGCACCGACTGCCCGCCCGGCGGCTGCGTCGTGGCCGCGTCGAACCAGCCGGCGCCGCAGGCCGAGACCACCGAGCCGGACGGAGAGCCCACCGAGCCGGACGGCGAACCCGCCCTCGCCGAGGAGCCCGAGGAGGAGCAGGCGAAGGGGGAGACCGTCCCGACCCCGGAGGCCACCCGCCGCGGCGGCGCCGCGACCTCCGACCCGAGTCCGACCCGCGTGCCGAAGGCCACCCGCGCCCCCCGGCCCACCACAGACGCCACCGCCGACGACGGGCCGCCCGCCGGCTCCCAGGTGCTCGCCGACGAGCCGGAGCCCGTTGACGAGCCGGAGCCCGCCGGCAGGCCGGAGCGCGCGGACAGCAGCCCCGAGCCCTCACGGAGTCCCGTCTCCGTGCCCCTCGGCGACGACGGGCCGCAGGCTCCGACGCAGCCCCCGGTGGACAACGCCCCCGAGCCCGCCCAGCCCTCCGAGGCGCCCGCTCCGGACGGAGCCGCGGCGATCAAGGTCGGCGTCGACCTCGTGAGGGACAGGGCGCTGACCTACACCGTCAGGGTCGTGGTCACCGCGGACGAGAGCCTCAGCGGTCTGAGGCTGAGCCTGCCGGTGAACGGAAAGGTCTCCTCGGTGGGCGGAGCCGGCGGGAAGCAGGTCGGCGACACCCTGGTGATCGAATCGGGGAAGAACCTGAAGGCGGGCGAGAAACTGGTCGTCGACTTCACCGCGTACGGCAGGGCGGAGCTTCCCCGGACCTGTGAGAGTAGCCAGGGGGAGTGCTCGGTCGCCTGAGCCCGGACGACCGAATCCCGTGAGAGCGGGCCACGGGGAGCGCGCGGCCGCTTGAGAGAGCGGCCGCCCGAGGCGGGGCCGGTCGAATCCCGGGAAAGCCGCCGGGGGAGTGCGCGGTCGCCTGACCTGAAACTGGTTGGATGGGGGACATGACCGATTTGACCCCTCCTCGCGTGCTGACCGTCGCCGGTTCCGACTCCGGCGGTGGCGCGGGCATCCAGGCCGACCTGAAGACGATGCTGGCCCTCGGCGTGCACGGCATGAGCGTGATCGCCGCGGTGACCGCCCAGAACTCGCTGGGCGTGCAGGGCTACTGGGAGCTTCCTCCGGAGGCCGTCCGCGCCCAGCTCGACTCGGTGCTCGGCGACATCGGCGCCCAGGCGGTCAAGACCGGGATGCTGGCCTCGCCCGTGCTGGTGGAGACGGTCGCCGAGGCGCTCGTCCGGCTGGACGTGCCCGTGGTGGTGGACCCGGTGGGAGTGTCCAAGCACGGCGACGCGCTGCTCGCACCGGAGGCCGTGGAGACGATGAGGTCGCGTCTGCTGCCGGTGGCCACCGTGGTCACCCCCAACCTGTGGGAGGTCTCACAGCTCGCCGGGGTGAAGGTCGAGGACGAGGGGGACCTGCGCCGGGCCGCCGACGCGGTCCTCGAGTTCGGCCCCACGTGGGTGCTGATCAAGGGCGGTCACCTGCCCGGCGCCCCGGTGGACCTGCTGACCGACGGCACGCGGGAGTTCCGCTTCACGGCCGAGCGCCACGACAACCGCCACACCCACGGCACCGGCTGCACCCTGGCCTCCGCCATCGCCTCCCACCTGGCCCTCGGCGAGGACGTCCCCTCCGCGGTGGAGAAGGCCAAGGCGTACGTCACCGGCGCGATCGCGCACGGCTTCCCGCTGGGAGCGGGCATCGGCCCGGTGGACCACGCCTGGCGCACGCGCTAGAGGAGCCCCGGTGGACCCGGGAGACGGGAAAAAGCAGCAGCCCGCCGTCCTCTTCCCGAGACGGCGGGCTGCTGCGTGAGTCTGACTAGCGAGTGACCTTGCCGGCCTTGATGCAGGAGGTGCACACGTTCAGCCGCTTCGGCGTGCCGTTCACCACTGCGCGCACGGGCTGGATGTTCGGGTTCCAGCGGCGACGGGTGCGGCGGTGCGAGTGGGAGATGTTGTTGCCGAAGGTCGGCTTCTTAGCGCAAACGTCGCAGACGGAAGCCACGGTTCGCTCCTTCATATCAGTCGAGAGGCCCGGTCCGCCGCGTTAGCGGGCGGTCATCGGGCACGCCGGGACGACCGGCTGGCCATAAGAGGATATCCGATGTCCGGCCATGCGTGGCAACGCGAGCCGCCATGACTGGTCGAACGGGGATAATCTTCGATGGCAACCGTAGCGCATCCCGGAGGGGGAACGGCAGACATGCCGCAGGTCCCCGACCCCGTGGCGGTCCGGCGAGCCGTACAGGATCGTCCGGGCGGGAAGAGGCCCGGCATCGAGGCGGTCCCGGACGAAGGCGGGCGGGGCGGTTACCCGCCGTGCGTCGGCGTCGAGTGAATTCTGTCGCCCGGACGCGGTAGAAACATTCGGGTGACGAGCTTCGACGAGCCGCTGACGAAGGCGCTGGACCCCAAGACGGCCAAGCTGCTGGAAGGCGTTCTCGACCTGCGCACCGTCGGCGATCTGCTGCGGCACTACCCGCGGCGCTACGCCGAGCGGGGTGAGCTGACGAACCTCGACGACCTGCAGATCGACGAGCACGTGACCGTGGTGGGCGAGGTCACCAGGGCCATGCGCAGGCCGATGCGCAACAAGGGCGGCACCTGGCTGGAGGTCGAGGTCGTCGACGGCCGCGGCAGCAAGATCTACCTGTCCTTCTTCGGCAAGACGTCGCACATCGCGGAGACGCGGCTGCGGCCGGGCAGGCGGGGCATGTTCGCGGGGAAGGTCGGCGCGTTCGGCCAGGGTGACAAGCGCAGGTGGCAGCTGTCCCATCCCGAGTTCGAGATGTTCGAGGAGACCGAGGCGGGAGCCGAGGAGTTCGCCGCCGCGCTGGTGCCGATCTATCCGGCGGGCAAGGACGTCACGCCCTGGGCCATCCGCAGGGCGATGGGAGTCGTCCTCGACACCATGGGGGAGCTGGAGGATCCGCTTCCCGCGGACCTGCGAGCCCGGCACAGGCTCCCGGGCCTGGCGGAGGCGCTTCTCGCGATCCACCGGCCGCGCGACCACGCCGACGTGACCAGGGCGCGCAAGCGGCTCAGGTTCGACGAGGCGTTCCTGCTCCAGTCCGTGCTGATCCAGCGCCGGATGGCCGCCGCCTCCTGGCCCGCCACGCCCCGCCCCCCGCGCGGCGACGGGCTGCTGGCCGACTTCGACGGACGGCTGCCGTTCGAGCTCACGGAGGGGCAGCGGGGCGTGGGGGAGGAGATCGCGGCCGACCTGGCGCTCGCCCATCCCATGCATCGGCTGCTCCAGGGCGAGGTCGGCGCGGGCAAGACCATCGTGGCGCTGCGGGCCATGCTCCAGGTGGTCGACGCCGGAGGTCAGGCCGTGCTGCTGGCGCCCACCGAGGTGCTCGCCCAGCAGCATCACCGATCGATCTCCGGCATGCTCGGCGAGCTGGCCACCGGAGGCATGTTCGGCGGCACCGTGGTCGCCCTGCTGACCGGTTCGCTGGGCGCGGCCGCCCGCCGCTCGGCCATGCTCGACGCCGCCTCGGGCGCGGCGGGGATCGTCGTCGGCACCCACGCGGTGCTTCAGGAGCGCGTGCAGTTCGCCGATCTCGGCCTGGTCGTGGTCGACGAGCAGCACCGGTTCGGCGTCGAGCAGCGCGACGCGCTGCGCGAGAAGGCCGGCGGCGGGCGCCCGCACGTGCTCGTCATGACCGCCACCCCGATCCCGCGCACGGTCGCCATGACGGTCTTCGGCGACCTCACGGTCTCCACCCTCTCCCAGCTGCCCTCCGGGCGCGCCCCGATCACCACCCACGTGGTGCCCGCCGCGGAGAAGCCGCACTTCCTCGACCGGACCTGGACGCGATTGCGCGAGGAGATCGAGCTGGGCCGGCAGGCCTACATCGTGTGCCCGCGCATCGGCGATCTGGAGGGCGACGAGGGCGACCTGTCGAAGGACGACGACGAGCGGAGGCCGCCGCTGGCGGTGCTCGATGTGGCGGAGACGCTGTCGGAGGGGCCGCTGCACGGGCTCCGTACGGCGGTGCTCCACGGCAAGCTGCCGCCCGAGGAGAAAGACGCGGTGATGAGGGCCTTCACCAGGGGCGAGATCGACGTCCTGGTGGCGACGACGGTCATCGAGGTCGGCGTCGACGTCCCCAACTCCTCGGTCATGGTCATCATGGACGCCGACCGGTTCGGGGTCTCCCAGCTCCATCAGCTCCGCGGCCGGGTCGGGCGAGGCGGGCTGCCCGGCCTGTGCCTGCTGGTGACCGAGTCCCTGGGCGGCACACCCGCCAGAGGACGCCTCGACGCGGTGGCGGCGACCCTGGACGGCTTTGAGCTGTCCCGTGTGGACCTGGAGCAGCGCAGGGAGGGTGATGTGCTGGGTGTGGCCCAGTCGGGCCGCAGATCGTCTCTGAAGATGCTCAGGCTTCTCCGCGACGAGGACGTCATCCACGCCGCCCGCCTGGACGCCGAGACGATGCTGACCGCCGACCCCGATCTGACCGGGCATCCCGTCCTCCGAATGGAGATCGACAGGCTTCTCGCCGACGAGCGCGCCGAATACCTCGAGAAGACCTGAGGCCGGACGTCCCGCTCGGAGGGGCGATGCCGGATCTCCCCGTCCGCCGGAGATGTGAGGCCGGTCACCCTTGTCCGGGCGCCGGAGGGGCGGGGGTCCGCCCGCCGGGAAACGGCTGTCCGGCTGCTGGAAAGGCGGGAGCCCGCCCTGCGGGGAAACGAACTGCTGGAAAGGCGGGAGTCCGCCCGTGGGGAAACGAAACGGTCGTCCGGATGCCGGAGGGGTGGGGGTCTGTCCGCCGGGAACGGATGTCCGGGTGCTGAAAGACGGCTGTCCGGGTGCTGAAAGACGACTGCCCGCCCGCTGGGAAACCTGCGGACCCAACTGCGGGGACGGCCTCCCCCCGAATGCCGTCCCCGCTTGGGCCCACTCTCGGGTCAGGTGCCGAGAGCACCGGCGTGCGGAAGGGCTCACGATCACGCCGGTCGGCCTCCCCCTGGGTCACTTGGAGGCCGCAGGACTCATCATGCAAGGCACCGGCACCTGGTGGAACGACCCTTGCGCTTTCGTCGCCACTCCTTGCCCACTCTTGACCTAGATCACCTGTCAGGACCCTTTTGACCTGCGGTTATGTGATGCGTCGCGACACGCCGCGCTGCGAAAACACGTTGGTCCTCCAGGTTGTGGAGCGGTGATTCGGGAGGGTTGTGGGGAGATGATCAACTATGTGAATCGAGTGGGGATTCGTCCGTATCAAAGAGGGATCATCCGCCCAAACCATGAGACGGGGCCGACCCGAGATCCCAAGATCCGAGGTCCGGAGCCCGGGGGCTGGGGTCCGGAGTCCGAGGTCTGGGTCCGGAGCCTGGGTCCGGAGTTCGAGGTCCGGGCGGCACCGGCCCCGGATCGGCATCCGGCCGGCACTGAGAGGATGGGCGGGTGAGTCGAGTCATCGCGGGAATCGCAGGAGGACGGCGGCTGGCGGTGCCGCCGGGACGGGGGACCCGCCCCACGAGCGATCGGGCCCGGGAGGGGATCTTCTCCACCGTGGGGTCGCTGTTCGGCTCGCTGGAGGGGAGCAGGGTGCTCGACCTCTACGCGGGATCGGGCGCGCTCGGGCTGGAGGCGCTCTCGCGAGGGGCCTCCCACGCCCTTCTGGTGGAGTCCGAGGCCAAGGCGGTCCGGACGATCAAGGAGAACGTCGCGGCACTCGGGCTGCCGGGAGCCGAACTCGCGGCCGACAGGGTCGAGAGGGTGCTGGCCAGGGGCACCGGCGAGCCGTACGACCTCGTGTTCGCCGATCCGCCCTACGCGATGACCGACGAGGCGGTGGACGCGGTGCTCGGGCAGCTGAGGGACCACGGCTGGCTGGAGGAAGACGCGCTGATCGCGGTGGAACGGGAGAGCAGGGGGAAGGACCTGGTCTGGCCTCTCGGGTATGAAGAGGAGAGGGTCCGTCGTTACGGCGAAGCGTCCGTTTGGTACGGTCGCGCCGCCGGGAATCCATAGAGCAGGGGGTTCACCTTGCGTCGCGTTGTCTGTCCGGGATCGTTCGATCCCGTCACCAACGGCCATCTGGACATCATCAGCCGGGCTTCCCGGCAGTATGACGAGGTCGTGGTGGCCGTACTGATCAACCTTGAGAAGAAAAGCCTGTTCACGGTCGAGGAACGCATCCAGACCCTCCAGACCGTGACCAAGGAGTACGGCAACGTGCGGGTGGACAAGTTCCACGGTCTGTTGGTGGACTACTGCAGACAGCAGGAGATCCCCGCCATCGTGAAGGGCCTGCGCGCGGTCAGCGACTTCGACTACGAGCTCCAGCAGGCCCAGCTCAACTATCGGATGTCCGGGGTGGAGACCCTGTTCATGGCGACCGCCCCGGAGGTCTCGTTCCTGTCGTCCAGCCGGATCAAGGAGATCGCCAAATATGGCGGGAACGTGTCCGGCCTCGTGCCTGATCTTGTGCAGGAACTCCTGGTCGAACGGCTCAGGGGCTAAGCCCTGCTATTCTCTTAATTCGGCCTTGCACGACGGCGTCGATGCGCCATGCCTAGTGAGAGCGGAATGACTCAGCACCTGAACCCCCGAGCCCCCTGGGTGGTCTCCACCCACGAACTGGGGCGGCGACCGGGGCTCATGCGCACGATGAAGCTCGTTCTCCCGGCCCCGGCGGACATCGGCGTCGACATGATCGGTGTCCCCAAGGACGCCGATGTCGAGCTGGACGCCCGGTTTGAAGCGGTCATGGAAGGTGTGCTCGTCACGGGCACTGCGCGAACCCCGCTGCGGGGGGAGTGCGCACGCTGCCTGGAGCCGGTCATCTCGAACACCGAGGTGAACTTCCAGGAGCTGTTCTTCTACTCGGCAGAGGATGCTGCCGAGGATGACTCGCTTCTCGACGGCGACCTGCTCGATCTCGAACCCGTATTCCGCGACGCGGTGGTGCTCACACTGCCGCTGAGCCCGGTCTGCAGTGAAGACTGCGCGGGGCTCTGCGTGGAATGCGGAGTCAGGCTGGCCGACGCGGGGCCTGGCCACAAGCACGAAGTGGTCGACGCCCGTTGGGCCAAGCTGCAAGGTCTCATACCCGAACATAACAACGATCAGGAGAGCTGACGTGGCTGTCCCCAAGCGCAAAATGTCGCGGAGCAACACCCGCTCCCGCAGGTCGCAGTGGAAGGCTGCCGCGGTTTCGCTCGTGAGCTGCCCCCAGTGCCGCTCGCCCAAGCGTCCGCACGTGGCGTGTCCGACCTGCGGCACCTACAACCGCCGTCAGGTGATCGAGCCCTCCGCCTGATCGCATTCTGACCGACGGACGCCGGCCGGGTCCCTTTCCGGCCCCGGCCGGCGTTACCGTTTGCACTCCCCATGCGATGGCGGTCCGCCCGCGGCTGTGGTGGACGCCGGGGTTCGCGTGTGATCGCGTACCCTCCCGGCGCCCACCACGTCTTCGGGCACTTCTCGTTCTCCCCTTCGCCATCGCGCCTTCGATGAGAGCCGTGCGAGGAGAAGCCGTGGGTATGAGCAGCATCAAACCGGTGGCCGTCCAGATCGTCAAAGACGAGCTGGAGCGGGTCCTGTCCGTGGCGATGGACGTCGCCATCCTGGAGCGGGCGCTGACGCACCGCTCCTACGCCTACGAGAACGGCGGCCTGCCCACCAACGAGCGCCTGGAGTTCCTCGGCGACTCGGTGCTGGGCCTGGTGGTCACCGACACCCTCTACCGCAACCACCCCGACCTGCCCGAGGGGCAGCTGGCCAAACTCAGGGCCGCGGTGGTCAACATGCGCGCCCTCGCCGACGTGGCCCGCACCCTGGGCCTGGGCAGGTTCCTGCGGCTCGGCCGTGGCGAGGAGGGCACCGGAGGACGCGACAAGTCCTCGATCCTCGCGGACACCCTGGAGGCGCTGATCGGCGCCGTCTACATCAACAGGGGCCTGGACGAGGCGTTCCGCGTGGTCCACCTGCTCTTCGACCCCCTCATCGTCCGCTCCGCCTCGCTCGGGGCGGGGCTCGACTGGAAGACGTCGCTCCAGGAGCTCACCGCGTCCGAATCGCTCGGTGTGCCCGAGTATCACGTCGAGGAGAGCGGTCCCGACCACGCCAAGTCCTTCACCGCGATCGTTCGCGTCGGCGGAGAGGAATATGGTTCGGGTTCCGGACGCTCGAAGAAGGAAGCCGAGCAACAGGCCGCCGAGGCGGCCTGGACCCGGATCCGACAGAACCGGGACCGGCGCGAAGCCAGCTGACCCGCCCAAGGGCCGGCCGGCCTGCTCAAGGAGGGGTGCATGCCCGAGTTGCCCGAGGTCGAGGTCGTACGGCGGGGCCTGGAGCGCTGGGTGTCCGGGCGGGTGGTCGCCCACGCCGAGGTGCTTCACCCACGGGCGATCCGGCGACACGTCCCCGGCGCCGAGGAGTTCGTCTCCCGGTTGAGGGGTCGCACGATCGGCTCCGCCGAGCGCAGGGGCAAATATCTCTGGCTTCCTCTCGACGGCTCCGACGCGATCCTGGCGCATCTGGGGATGAGCGGTCAGCTGCTGGTGGTGGAGCCGGGCTCGGCCCCGGAGAAGCATCTCCGCGTCCGGATCGGCTTCGCCGACGGCGGTCCCGAGCTGCGCTTCGTCGACCAGCGGACCTTCGGGCACGTGCTGGTGACCGCGATGGCCCACTCCGGTGGCCGTCCCGTGCCGGAGCCGATCGTCCACATCGCGGCCGACCCGTTCGAGGACCACTTCGACGACGAGAAGTTCGCCGGTCGCCTGCGCGCCAAGCAGACCGAGGTCAAGCGGGCGCTCCTGGACCAGTCGCTGATCAGCGGCGTCGGCAACATCTACGCCGACGAGGCGCTCTGGCGGGCCGGTCTGCACGGCGTCCGGCCCACCGGGACGCTGACCAAGCCGAAGATCGCCGAGTTGCTGGCCGCCGCCCGTCAGGTGATGTCCGCCGCGCTGTCCGAGGGCGGCACATCATTCGACAGTCTCTACGTGAATGTCAACGGCGAGAGCGGTTACTTCGACCGGTCACTCGCCGTGTACGGCAGGCGGGACGAACCCTGCCGGAAGTGCGGCGCCCCGATCATCAGGGAGTCGTTCATGAACCGTTCTTCCTACAGTTGCCCTCGCTGCCAGCCTCGCCCGAAAAGGGCTGGATTGTGACGAACAAGCGGCTGACCGCCTGGGTCAGGGGCCGTGTGCAGGGGGTCGGTTTCCGCTGGTGGACTCGGGCGCGGGCCCTGGAACTCGGCCTGACCGGCTGGGCGCGCAACATGGTGGACGGCCGGGTGGAGATCGTCGCGGAGGGCCCGGAGGAGTCGTGCGCCGCGCTCCTGGGCCTGCTCCGAAGCGGTGACACGCCCGGTCTGGTGGACGGAGTCTCGGAGTACTGGAATGACCCGAAAGGCGGTTTGGTGGGCTTCGTGGAGCGCTGACCACTTCCACAAAACCCCCAAAATAAGGTATAGTTATCTGTCGAGAGTGCCTACTGGTGCATCCACCTGGAGCGTTCAACTTGACCGTCTCCCTCACCGGTGCGACTCTTGATGAGAACCGCGCGCACCCCTCCCGCGGCAAAGAAGTGCGCGAACCAGTCTGGTCACTCAGCGTGGAGGACCCTTTACCATGGCGAAGGCTCTACTCGGCCACGTCGGCGGTCCCGACCCTCGAATGGTCTCGGAAATGCGTCGTCTCCAGCAGCGCATCCGTGATCTCGAGGGAGAGCTCACCCGGCTCCAGGCCCAGAACGACGAACTCGCGGCCAACACCCGCGACGAGGCGTTCAACCGTCTGCAGGATCGCGAGCCGGCCCTTACCTAGAGGCCGGGACGGAACACACTGTCCAGGGGCGCCTCTACGGGGCGTCCCTTGTCATATATGGCGCGAAAGGAAGGCCAGCTGCTCGGGTAACACCCGGCGGCGGTAGGCCACGTCCTGGCATCCGGAGGTAACCCTTCCCTCGGTTGTGGCGCCCAGCGCTTTGAGGCCCTTCAGCATCGTCTGAGTCTGCAGGGCCCAATCGTCGTGCTCGCCGCAGCCCAGCCACACCGGGATGTCCACGAGCTCGCGCAGCGGCGCCTGTGACGCGGTGACGGCGGGTGACGCCGCGGCGACCGCCCACACCCGTTTCGGGCCCAGCTCCGCGGCCAGCCTCAGCGCTCCGGCGCCACCCGACGACCAGCCCAGCAACCCGATCCTCTCGGTGTCCAGCCCGTTCGCCCGAAGGTAGGGCAGGATCGCCCCGGTGATGTCGGCGGAGGGCCAGTCGTCGATGGAGGCGACCGCGAACCGCCCTCCGCTCGCGGCCAGGTGGCGATCGGCCGCATAGCGGTCGAACGGGGTGCACGCGTTGCCCGCGGGCCCGTGAAGCATGATCACCACAGGAATCTCCCCCCGGACTCCCGGCGGAAATCCGATGATCACTCGACGGCGGTCGACCCTGCTCTGCAGGCGTGCCCCGGGGTGCGTCGCCGGCGGATCGGGAGCCGCACCGCAGACGATCTGTGCATACGCGTCCCGAATGCCCTCAGGACCGGCCATCAGTGCGGCCCCGCCGAGGCCCAACATGGCCAGCCCCCCTCCTATGAGAAAAGTGCGCCTTTTAAGAAGAGTTTCCCCACTTGAGGGGGTTGATGGAGCTTCGCCCTCACCGCGTTCCGCATCCATGCACCGCACCATAGGCCGTGTACAGGCGAGCGCGGGTGAAGAACGGTAGTCTTCCCCCACACGAGAGTCGAGCAACGGACTGACGAGGGAAGACACCGGAAATTTGCGCCCGAACCGCCGGGCGCGGCGCCCCGGTGGACGGGGGCGCACGAGGAACAGGGGGGCGGATGTATCTCAAGACCCTGACCCTGCGTGGTTTCAAGTCCTTCGCCTCGGCCACCACCCTCCGTTTCGAGCCGGGGATCACCGCGGTCGTCGGTCCCAACGGATCGGGCAAGTCCAACGTGGTCGACGCCCTGGCCTGGGTCATGGGTGAGCACAGCGCCAAGTCGCTGCGCGGCGGCAAGATGGAAGACGTCATCTTCGCGGGCACCTCCTCGCGAGCTCCGCTGGGTCGCGCCGAGGTCACGCTGACCATCGACAACACCGACGGCCTGCTTCCGATCGACTACACCGAGGTCACGATCAGCCGCCTGATGTTCCGGGCCGGCCAGAGCGAATACGCCATCAACGGCGACATCTGCCGCCTGCTGGACATCCAGGAACTGTTGTCGGACTCCGGCATCGGCCGCGAGATGCACGTCATCGTCGGGCAGGGCCAGCTCGACCAGGTGCTGCACGCCGGTCCCGAGGAGCGCCGGGCGTTCATCGAGGAGGCCGCGGGCGTTCTGAAGCACCGCAAGCGCAAGGAGAAGGCGCTGCGGAAGCTGGACGCGATGCAGGCCAACATGACCCGGGTCCAAGATCTCACCACCGAGCTGCGCCGCCAGCTCAAGCCGCTGGGCCGTCAGGCCGAGATCGCTCGCAAGGCCGCCGTCATCCAGGCCGACCTCCGTGACGCCCGCCTCCGGCTGCTCGCCGACGACGTGCTCACCCTGCGGACCACGCTGGAGCGGGAGACCGCCGACGAGGCCGCCGTCCTCGCCCGCCGTGCGGCGGTGGAGGTCGAGCTGGAGCAGGGCCAGGTCGCCGAGTCCGAGCTGGAGGCAGCGGAGGCCGAGGCCCAGCCGCGCCTGGCCGCCGCGCAGGAGACCTTCTTCCGGCTCTCCTCGTTGCGTGAGCGCCTCAGGGGCCTGGGCGGGCTGGCCGCGGAGCGCCGCCGCCACGCGACCGACACCGCAGTGGAACGGCGCGGGCGCGATCCCGAAGACTTCGAGCGCGAGGCCGAGGAGGTCCGGGAGCAGGAGCGGGTCCTCGCCGAACTGCTCGCCGACGAGCAGGAGTCGCTGGCCATGGCCGTGGCCCGGCGCACCGAGACCGAGGGCGCGCTCGCCGCCGAGGAACGGCGGCTGGCCGCCGCGGCCAGGGCCGCCGCCGACAGGCGCGAGGGGCTGGCCAAGCTCAGGGGTCAGGTCGGCGCCGTGCGCAGCCGGGCGGGGGCTGCCGAGGAGGAGATCGGGCGGCTGCGGCGCTCGCTGGAGGAGGCCGAGCAGCGCGCCGAGCACGCCCAGGCCGAGCACGACGGACAGGAGCGGGCCGAGCCCGCCGCCGATCCCGCCCTCGCCGAGGAGCTGGAGATCGCCCTGGAGGTCGTGGAGCAGGCCAGGGAGTCCGTGGAACGGGCCAGAGCCGGGGTGGAGGAGGCCAAGGCGGCCGTCGCCGACCCGAACGCCGCCCTCGGAGCGGCCAAGGCCGCCCTCGGTGTGGCGCGCAAGGCCGACCAGGAGGCGCAGCGCCAGGTGGCCGCGCTGGAGGCGAGGTTCGAGGCCCTGGAGCTGGGTCTGGTCAGCGGTGCGGACGGCGGCGCGGTGCTGCTCGGCGCCGACCTGGCCGGCGTGCTCGGCCCGGTGGCGGCCATGCTGACGGTCAGGCCCGGCGCCGAGGTGGCCATCGCCACCGTGCTGGGCGCGGCGGCCGAGGCCGTGGCCGTGGAGTCCCTGCAGAGCGCGGCCGACGCCATCGAGTTCCTCAGGAGCGAGAACGGCGGTCAGGCGGCCCTGGTCATCGCCGCCGGCGGAGCGGAGATCCAGACGGGTTCCGTGCCGGTGGCCGGCGCCGAGTGGGCGATCGACCTGGTCACGGTCCCGGCCGAGCTGCGGGCCGCCGCCGCGCACCTGCTGGCGGGCGTGCTGGTCGTCGACGATCTGGTGATCGCCAGGAAGGCGGTCGAGCAGCGCCCCGAGTTGCGGGCCGTCACCCGTTCCGGCGACCTCCTGGGCGCCTACGCCGCCAGGGGCGGCTCGGCCGGAGGCACCTCCGCGCTTCAGGTGCGGGCCGCGCTGGACGAGGCGGGCGTCGACCTGGCCGCGGCCAGGGTCGCCGCCGAACAGGCCGGGACGGCGATGGAGGAGGCCGCCGAGGCCGAGGGCGAGGCGCAGTTCGCGGTCGAGACCGCCCAGGCGCGGGTGACCGAGACGCAGACGAGCGTGCAGACCGCTCAGGCCGGGGTCAACGCGGCGCAGGTCGCGCTGGACCAGGTCCGGGCCAGGCAGCGCGACGCCGACCAGCGCGTCGCCGCGGCGGCCAGGCGTCTGGCCCAGCTGGACGCCGCGGCCAGGGCCGCCCGCGGCGAGTGCGAGCGGCTGGCCGCGGGCGTGCGGGCGGCGCAGGAGGCCCGCGACCGGGAGGCGGCGGGCCTCACCGAGCTTGAGGAACGGCTCGCCGCCGCGAGCGAGGAGGGGGAGCTGGAGACGGAGCCCACCACCGAGATGCGCGACGAGCTCGCCGAGATCTGCGCTGTGGCCCGCCAGTCCGAGATGGAGGCCCGCCTCGCCGTACGGACGGCTGAGGAGCGCGCCAAGGGCATCGAGGGCAAGGCCGACGGGCTGATGCGCGCGGCGGAGCGGGAGCGCGAGGAGCGGGCCAGGGCCGCCGACCGGCGAGAGCGCCGGCGCAGGCAGGCGAGGGTGGCCGAGGCGGTCGTCCAGGGCATCGAGCGGGCGCTGCGGATGCTGGAGGCCTCGATCGCCGCCGCCACCGCGGAGCGCGACGAGGCCGAGCAGGCGCGCGGGCAGATCGACGCCTCGCTCAAGTCCGTCCGGCTCCGGGTCCGGGAGCTGTCGGGCGAGCTGGACAAGCTGGTCAACCGGGTCCACGGCAGCGAGGTGGCCAGGACCGAGCAGCGGATGCGCCTGGAGCAACTGGAGATGCGGGCGGTGGAGGAGTACGGCGTCGAGACCGACACCCTCATCGCCGAGTACGGCCCGGCCGAGCCGGTCCCCACGGCGGACGGCGACCCCGTGCCCTACGTCCGGGAGGAGCAGCAGAAGCGGGCCAGGGCGGCCGATCGCCAGATGGCCCAGCTCGGCAAGGTGAACCCGCTCGCGCTGGAGGAGTTCGCGGCGCTGGAGGAGCGGCACTCGTTCCTCACCTCGCAGCTGGAGGACCTGAAGAAGACCCGGCGTGACCTGCTGCTCGTGGTCAAGGAGGTCGACGAGCGGGTCGAGCAGGTGTTCAGCGCCGCCTTCGAGGACGTGGCCCGCGAGTTTGAGACGATCTTCACGAGGGTGTTCCCCGGGGGCGAGGGCAGGCTGCTGCTCACCGATCCCACCGACATGCTGACCACCGGTGTCGAGGTCGAGGCCCGGCCGCCCGGCAAGAAGGTCAAGCGGCTGTCGCTGCTGTCCGGCGGCGAGCGGTCGCTGACCGCGGTGGCCTTCCTCGTCTCGATCTTCAAGGCGCGGCCCTCGCCGTTCTACGTGATGGACGAGGTCGAGGCCGCGCTGGACGACACCAACACCCAGCGCCTGCTGACCCTGTTCGAGGAGCTCCGGCAGACCTCGCAGATCATCATCATCACCCACCAGAAGCGCACCATGGAGATCGCCGACGCGCTGTACGGCGTTTCGATGAGGGGCGACGGTGTGACCCAGGTCATCAGCCAGCGCCTGAGGGAGCACGAGTCCGCTTAATCTCCGCAACGTTGTTTCGGGAGTGGTAACCGGATTCGCTTGAGGATTATCATCGTTGTGATGCGGGATTCTCGCATGGGAGCCCGGAAGACGACCCTCCGGCAACGGTGAAGGAGACAGCATGCTCCTCAGGTTTCGGGTGGCCAATCATCGGTCCCTGCGGGAGGAAGCAGAGCTCTCCCTCGTCGCCACCGAGTTCAACGAGGGCACGGCCCGTTCGACCGGGGTGAAGTCGGAGGGGCGAGAGATCAGCGTTGTCCCACTGATCGGCATCTTCGGAGCCAATGGGTCGGGTAAGAGCAACACCCTGGCGGCGATCAGGGCGATGCGCTCGGCGGTCCGTGGGTCCGTCCTCGAATGGGCGCGAGAGACCGGCGTCCCCCGTGAGCCTTTCGCACTTGATCCGCGCGCTCGCGACGAGACCACACTCTTCGAAGTCGACCTGATCCTCGGCGAGAGTCCGGTCCGCTATACCTATGGCTTCGAGCTCTCCGATGAGCGGGTCGAAGCGGAGTGGTTGCACGCCTACCCTCACGGGCGCAAGCAGGTGTGGTTCGACAGGGAGGCGGATCGTGCCCCCGAGGAAGGCGGCGAGTTCAGGTTTCCCGGTGACGGGCTCAAGGGGGGCAAAGAACAGCTCACCGAGTTCACCCGGGCGAACGCGCTGTTCCTCACCGCCGCCGGGACGTTCAATCATCCTCAGCTCAGCGTTGTGTACCGATGGTTTCTCGACAACTTCTGGCTCGTCACGTCCGGAGACGACATCGTCGAACGGGGTTCTCACACTTGGGGGCTGCTGACGGACGAGAAGAGCGGTCCCAGATTCAGAGAGTGGGTCACAAAGCTGCTGCGAGCCGTGGACCTGGGGGTCACGGGGATGCTGATCGACGCCTCCCTGCCGAGGGATCAGCAGGTCAGGCTTCTCCACCGAGGGGTGGGAAGCACGTCGGTTCCGCTGGATTTCATTACGCAGGAGTCGCTCGGCACCCATGCCTGGTTCGCTTTCCTTGGCCCGGTCTTCGAAGGTCTCGAACGAGGATCGGTGCTGCTCGCCGACGAGCTGGATTCGAGCCTCCACCCCATGCTCGTGGCCGAGGTGATCCGCCTCTTCCAAGATCCTCTGTCCAACCCCCGTGGTGCTCAGCTGATCTTTACCACCCATGCCACGGCGATGCTCGGTACCACGTTGGTCGGCCGTCCCGTCGATCGTGATCAGGTATGGATCACCACCAAACGTAAGACCGGTGAAACGGAGCTTTATCCGTTGATCGACGCCAGGCCGAGAAAGGAAGAGAACCTCGAACGCGGGTATCTCCACGGCCGATACGGCGGGGTGCCCAGAGTGGCACCGGGCGAGGTGGCCCGTGAGGTAGCCCACATCCGGACGGGGACGGAGTGAGCGGACGGCGACGCAAGGGATCCGAGATCGGGCGGCCTCTTCACCGTGGCCCAAGCCCTGTTCGGCGAGGTAACCGGGTCTTCTATGTGGCTGTCGAGGGAGAGGTCACAGAACCCGACTACCTGGCGTACCTCAACAAGGAATTCGGTGAGGATCACGATTTCTTCATCCACACGCTTTCGGTGGGTAACGGGTTGAAGCCGCTGCCCTGCGTCGAGAAGGTGCTGGAGTACGAGAGTGAGGTGCGTGACCATGAGATCCGTTATCCCGAAGACGATGCCAGGAAACCACAGCTCTGGGCGGTTTTCGATCGTGATCAGCACCATGGCATTCCGGAGGCGATGAAGAGGGCTCGGAAGAGCGATGTGCGGATCGCCTTCTCACATCCCTCTTTTGATCTCTGGCTTCTCCTCCATTTTCAGGACTTTTCCGGGGCCCAGAATGGTTCCAGCGCCATCGTTCACGAGAAGCTTCGGTCCCAGCCTGCTTTCCGGCGCTTCGCCGCGACCAACGCGGCCGAGGACAAGGCGATCAAGGATGACCGAGTGGAGGCTCTGAAGGAGAGACATGGCGCCGCCAGGAGCCGAGCCAGGAAGATGGCAGACGACTGTTCCGCCTCATCCTGTTCCACGGCGACAGGTCATGCCCAACACTGTGATCCTCTTAATCGCGACCCGTCCACCGACGTGTGGAAGCTTCTCGCCGAACTTGGGATCTTGTAAACGGGCACTGTGAGTGCGGCCGGCGTATTCGTACGACCCGGGATCGACTGCCTCTCCGGTATGTTCACCGCTGGTTGATGAGGTATCGGGGTCGGAGCATTCCGGGGCGTCTGGAAAACTGTGGTCTTGTGGAAGCCTATCTCGGCATAATCGCGATCATCGTCGCCGTCGCCCTGCTCGCGGTGGGCGGCGTGTTCCTGCTGTTCAGATCGGGAGGCAGGCAGGCCCCGCCGGTCGAGCCTCCCAAGGCGCCGCCGCTCCCCGGGGAGCAGAGGCCGGCCGGGACCGTCACCAAGGATGACGACGCGGCGACGACCACCGTCCCGCCGCCGGCGAAGCCGGTCGAGCCCGTGGTCGTCACTCCCCAGATCGAGGTTCCGCCGCCGTCCGCAGGCCGGATGGTACGGCTCCGCACCCGGCTGGCCCGGTCACAGAGCACCCTCGGCAAGGGACTCCTGGAACTCCTGTCCCGCGACCGTCTCGACGACGACGCCTGGGACGAGATCGAGGAGACCTTGATCACCGCCGACGTCGGCGTCGCGCCCACCCGGACGATGGTCGAGGAGCTGCGGACACGCGTGAAGATCCTGGGCAGCCGGACGCCCGCGGAGGCGCGCGCCCTGCTCAAGGAGCAGTTGCTCGTCCAGATCGGCGCGGACATGGACCGCACCCTGCACGTCACGCCGCACGGTGAGCGTCCGGCCGTGGTCCTCGTGGTCGGCGTCAACGGCACGGGCAAGACCACCACCACCGGCAAGCTGGCCAGATCCCTCATCGGCGACGGCAACACGGTCGTGCTCGGCGCGGCCGACACCTTCCGCGCCGCCGCCGCCGACCAGCTCCAGACCTGGGGAGACCGGGTCGGCGCACAGGTCGTGCGCGGTCCGGAGGGAGGCGACCCCGCCTCGGTCGCCTTCGACGCCGTGGCCAAGGGAGTCCAGGACAAGGTCGACGTGGTGATCGTCGACACCGCCGGCCGGCTGCACACCAAGACCGGTCTGATGGACGAGCTCGGCAAGGTCAAGCGCGTCATCGAGAAGAAGGCCGCGGTCGACGAGGTCCTGCTCGTTCTCGACGCCACCACGGGCCAGAACGGCATGCGCCAGGCCCAGGTGTTCGCCGAGGTCGTCAACATCACCGGCATCGCCCTGACCAAGCTCGACGGCACCGCCAAGGGCGGCATCATCATCTCCGTCCAGCGCGAGCTGGGCGTTCCGGTCAAGCTCGTCGGCCTCGGAGAAGGGCCCGACGACCTGGCCCCGTTCGATCCCGAGGTCTTCGTCGAGGCCCTCCTCGGAGACTGAGCTCCGGGCCTCCGCGACGCCGTGGGGGCGGCGCGGGGGAACGGGGGAGCGGCCGTGAGGCGACGGCCGGACCGGCGGGGGCCTGAGACGGCTCGCGACCCGGTCCGGCGCCGGCTGGGGCCGGGTGGGGCCGTGGTTCGGTCCCGTGCGGAAACCGGCCGTGGCCCGGCATAAAAACGGGTCGTGGCCCGGTCTGAGACGGGTCGTGGTCCGGTCCGGCATGAGACGGGGCCCGGTACGAGACGGGTCGTAGCCCGGCCCGGCATGAGACGGGCCGTGGTCCAGGTCAGGGCCGGGGGTGGGCCAGGGTGCCGATGGGGATGACCAGCGGGGTGCCCGCCACCGGATCTTCGATGACCTTGGCGTTCAGCTCGAAGACCTCCGCCAGCAGTCCCTCGGTAAGGACGTCGGACGGGGTTCCCGAGGCGACGACCCTGCCGTCGCGCATGGCGACCAGGCGGTCGGCGTAGCGGGCGGCGAGGTTCAGGTCGTGCAGGACCATCACCACGGTCCGGCCGAGCTCGTGGTGGAGTCTGCGGACCAGCTCCAGGACCTCGATCTGATGGGCCAGGTCGAGGAAGGTCGTCGGCTCGTCGAGCAGCAGCAGGTCGGTGCCCTGGGCGAGGGCCATCGAGATCCACGCGCGCTGCCGCTGCCCGCCCGACAGCTCGTCCAGCGGCCTTTCGCCCAGGTCCAGCAGACCTGTCATGGACAGGGCCTCGCTGACCGCCGACTCGTCGTCGGACGACCACTGCCGGTACCAGGTCTGGTGCGGATGACGTCCCCTGGCCACGAGGTCGGCCACGGTCAGCCCCTCCGGTGCCGTCGGTGCCTGGGGCAGCACGCCCAGGATCCTGGCGACCTCCTTGGTGGGCATTCTGTCGATGCGCTTGCCGTCCAGCAGCACCTCGCCGCCCGACGGCTTGAGCAGCCGTCCCAGGGCGCGGAGCAGCGTGGACTTGCCGCATCCGTTCGGTCCGATGATCGTTGTCACCGTTCCGGCCTCGATGCCGAGGTCGAGGCCGTCGACGATGATCCGGTCGCCGTACCCGAGCTTGAGGTCAACGGCCTGCAGTCTCAAGATCGTGCCTCTCTGCGCACACGGATGAGGAGATAGATCAGATAGGGGGCGCCGAGGACCGCGGTGACCACGCCCACCGGCAGCTCGACGGGACTGAACAGGGTTCGCGAGACCAGGTCGGCGGCGGTGGTCAGGGTGGCTCCGACCAGGGCCGAGACGACCAGCGGGGGTTGTGCCACCCCCGCCAGGCGTAGCGCGATCTGCGGGGCGGCCAGGGCCACGAACGCGATGGGCCCGGCCGAGGCGGTCGCCGTCGCCGCGAGCAGGACGGCCGCGAGGATCATCAGGCCCCTGGCGAGGTTCATCCGCACGCCCAGACCGGTCACGGTGTCGTCGCCGAAGCGCAGCGCGCCGAGCGAGCGGGTGCCGAGCAGGGTCAGCGGGATGAGGACGGCGAGCGCCAGCGTGACCGGGACCACGTGTTCCCAGCCCCGGCCGTTCAGCGAGCCGGTGATCCAGACCATGGCCTTGCCGGTGTCGGTGACGTCCCCGACGGTCAGCAGCCAGTACTTGACGTTGGTGCAGACGGCGGAGACGCCGATGCCCACCAGCACCAGGCGGTAGCCGTCCATGCCCCGGCGCCAGGCCAGCAGGTAGACGGTCAGCGCCCCGATCAGCCCGCCGAGCAGGGCCGCCAGAGGTACGCCCACCCCGGCCAGGGCGCCGCTGACCCCGCCCCCGGTGCTTCCCGCCATCACGGTGATCGCGACCACGGTCACGCTGGCACCGGTGGTGACGCCGAGGATGTCGGGGCTGGCCAGCGGGTTGCGGGCGATGGCCTGGGTGATCGCTCCTGCCAGGGCGAGCGCCGCGCCGACGAGGGCGCCGGTCAGCGCGCGGGGAAGGCGGAGCTCCATGACGACGAAGTGGTTGGAGCCGCCACCGGTGATCGCCTGGAACACCTCGGGGACGCTCATCGGGATGTCGCCGATGCGCATGGTGAGCGCCATCAGCAGCACCACGGAGGCCAGCAGGATCAGGGCCACGACGGCGGAGCGCAGGCGGAGCAGCCAGGAGGCGGGGCCGATCCGCAGCGACCGCCCGTACACGAGCCTTTCCGGGGAGGACGTCACAGTCGGACCGGCTTTCTCCGTCGGACCAGGGTGATGAAGAACGGCGCGCCGACGAGGGCGAGCACGACGCCGACCTCAAGCTCGCCCGGGCGCGCCACCACCCGGCCGATCACGTCCGTGAGGAGGAGGGCGGCGGCGCCGATCAGGCCGGAGTACGGCAGCAGCCAGCGGTGGTCGGGGCCGGACAGCGGGCGGGCCAGGTGCGGGACGATCAGCCCGAGAAAGGACAGCGCGCCGCAGGCCGCCACGGAGGCCCCGCTGAGCAGCGTGATGGCGGCGATGCCGGTGACGCGGGTCAGGGTGACGTTCTGGCCGAGGGCGCGGGCGACGTCCTCGCCGAGGGAGAGCGCGTTGAGGCCGGGCGCGTTGATCAGAGCCAGGAGCAGGCCGGCGGCGATGAACGGAAGCACCTGCCAGGCGACGTCGGCGCCCCTGGTCGCGATCGAGCCCGACTGCCAGAACCGGAAGACGTCCATGGCCTGCTCGTCCATGAGGATCATGGCCGAGGTGAGCGCGTAGAGGAAGGCGCTGACCGCGGTGCCCGCGAGGGCCAGGGTCACCGGCGTGGGGCTGCTCCGGCCACCGGCCATGCCGAGGGCGAAGACCCCCGCGCTGGCGAGGAGGGCTCCGGCCATGCCGAACCAGATGTAGCCGTAAAGGCTGGTGACACCGAGCACCATGATGCTGAGGACCATCGCGAACCCCGCGCCCTGGGTGACGCCGAGCAGTCCCGGGTCCGCCAGCGGGTTGCGGGTGTGGCCCTGCATGAGGGCTCCCGCGACGCCGAGCGCGACTCCGGCCAGGACGCCGATGGCGGTCCTGGGGATGCGCAGCGACCGGACGATGATGTCGTTCTCGGTGCCGGTCGGGGTGGTCAGTGCGTGCCAGACCTCGGCCGGGGGGACGGATTTCGCGCCTATCGCGATGCTGAGCGCGACTGTCACGACGAGGGCCGCGAGCAGTCCCGACAGCACGAGCAGGCGATGCCGGCGAACCGCCCGGACGGCCCTGCCGGAAAACGACGTCCGCGTGGTTACCGCGGTACTCACCCGCGCTCCTCTCGGTTGCCGGATTCGGCATGAGTATGCCAGTTTAGGTATAGCTAAGCTAAATTAGGTTTGCCTAACATGGTGAGAGGTTGTCAGATGAGAGTGTTGCGTGCCCTGGCTGTCGGCATGGCGGGAGCCGTACTCTCCCTTGGCCTTACCGCCTGTTCCTCCAGCACCTCCGGCACGACCGCGGAGGTTTCCGGCCCGTCCGGGGCGTCCTCGGCTCCGGCGGCGAGCGACGCGGCGGCGTTTCCTCGCACGGTGAAGCATGCCATGGGGGAGACGGTGATCCCCACACGCCCCATGCGGGTCGTGGCTCTTGACCAGAGCTTCGTCGACGGGGTGCTGACGCTGGAGACGGACGTCGTCGGTTACACCACCTACCGGTCGATCGAGGAGAAGCTTCCCGACTATCTGAGCGCGGTCATCGACCACGCCAAGGACGCGAAATCGGTCGGGACCCTGGAGCAGCCGAGTCTGGAGCAGATCGTCGCGCTCAAGCCCGATCTGATCGTCTCCGCGAAGGTCCGTCACGAGGCGCTGTACGACAAGCTGTCGCAGATCGCGCCGACGGTGTTCAGCGAGACCACGGGCGCCATCTGGAAGGAGAACCTCAGACTCATGGGCCAGGCCCTGGGCAAGGAGGATCTCGCCGAGCAGAAGATCAAGGCCTATCAGGATCGGGCCGCCGCGATCGGCGCGTCCATCAAGGCCAAGGACGGCAAGATGCCCACGGTCTCCATCGTCCGCTTCGCCGGTGAGCCGACCGTCCGCCTCTACGTGGAGAACTCCTACTCCGGCCTGGTGCTGAAGGACGTCGGTTTCCCGCGTCCGGAGGACCAGCCGACCGTCACCGACTCCATCCTGGTGGAGGTCAGCCAGGAGAACATCTCCCAGCTCGACGCCGAGCACATCTTCGTCGCGGCCTACGACGATCCGACGGTCGGGCCGATCAAGGAGAAGTTCGAGGCCAACCCGCTCTGGGGCAAGCTCAAGGGCGTCAAGCACGACGTCTCCGACGTCACCTGGATGACCGCCGTCGGCATCCAGGGCGCTCACTCCATCCTCGACGACCTCGCCAAGACGTTCGAGGTCGACCCGGCGAAGGCCGTCTGACGGACGACGTGGACGGCGGGCCCGGTGTTCTCACGAGGACGCCGGGCTTTTTGCCGCACCGGATTCCTTTCCGGCGACCCGGGTATCGGCGCCGACCGGCACCGATACCAAACCGAGTTTTCGGCTTCTGATGGAGAATCGGTCATAGCGGACTAAAGTCAGGGGCATGGTGACTCACCGCTCAGCGGTTCTGCCGACAGACCCGGAAGCCCCTGGTACGTGCCTGTGCGGGCATCCGGCTGATTTCATTATTCAGACCTCGTGGTTCTCCGGCCGACGCTCCCTCGACCCCGTTTGCGAACCCCATGTCTCCGCGGTGGTGGACGCCATCGCCAAGAAGAACGCGCAGAGGGACGGCCGGTCCTGAGGGGCCGGGGGCGCCTGCCGTACCGACCGAATCGCCGTCACCCGCCACCTCGGCCGAGTGGTCGCCGCTCGCCGTCCTGACCGGACCGCCTTCACCTGCCCGCGTCGTCACCCTTGGCCGCTTCCGGGAAGACCTCCCGTCGCGGCCGGGTCGCGGGCCGAGGCCGCCCTTCGGGCGAAACACGCGCCACCCGCGGATCACGCACGGTCCGCCGCGAAACCGTCCGCACCGATACGCGTTTTTAGTGATATGTCCTAATTTGCGTCGAACGCGATATTAATCGGTCGCTTCACATCCCGCTTAATATGGTCCGCATTCGGCCCTGGCGGCGCGGTCGACTATTTTGACCGACGGTGGACGTTTTGTCGTAAAAACGGCTCGCCGACCGACCGTCGTCTGCCCGATCGCGGAGGCCGCGATCGGGCGCGGACCTCAGTTGTGAGCGAGGAACGACCTCAGCTCTCGCAGGTGCGGGGCGATGTCGATCTCACGGTTCGCCAGCCAGGCGTCGTCGCCGTAGGTGCCGCGGTATCGCTCGCCGCCGTCGCAGATCAGGGTGACGACACTGCCCTGCTCGCCCGCCTCTCGCATCTCCCGCAGGATCTGTACGGCCGCCGCCACGTTGGTGCCGGTGGATCCGCCGACGTCGAGACCGGTGACCTCGCGGACCCAGCGCATGGCGGCGATGGACCGGGCGTCGGGGACCTGGATCATGCGGTCGATCACCGAGGGCATGAAGGACGGCTCGACGCGGGGGCGTCCGATGCCCTCGATGCCCGAGCCCGGGGCGGTGACGGTGTCGTCGCCGGAGCACCAGGAGGGGTAGAAGGCGGAGCCCTCGGGGTCGACCACGGCCAGGCGGGTGTCGTAACGGCGGTAGCGGATGTAGCGGCCGATGGTGGAGGAGGTGCCGCCGGTGCCGGCGCCGACCACGATCCAGGTGGGCTCGGGGTGGAGCTCCATCTCCATCTGGCTGAAGATGCTCTCGGCGATGTTGTTGTTGCCGCGCCAGTCGGTGGCCCGCTCGGCGTAGGTGAACTGGTCCATGAAGTGGCCGCCGGTCTCGTCGGCCAACCGGCGGGACTCCTCGTAGATCGCGCCGGGATCATCCACGAGGTGACATTTGCCACCGTAGAACTCGATCAGCGAGATCTTCTCGGGCGAGGTCGATGCGGGCATCACCGCGATGAACGGCAGGTCGAGCAGGCGTGCGAAGTAGGCCTCGCTCACCGCGGTGGAGCCGCTGGAGGCCTCCACGACCGTGGTGGTGGGGCCGATCCAGCCGTTGGCGAGGCCGTACAGGAAAAGAGAACGCGCGAGCCGGTGTTTGAGTGAACCGGTGGGATGGACTGACTCGTCTTTCAAGTAGAGGTTTACCCCCCAGCGCATGGGAAGCGGGAAGACGTGAAGATGGGTGTCGCAGCTCCGGTGGGCATCGGCTTCGACTCGGCGGATGGCCTCTGCCACCCAGAGACGGGTCTTGGGGTCGTGTCGGTCCACGTAGTCCATGACCTTAAAGGTATCTCCAAGCGGGGTTATGTGATAATAGACACATGTTCGTCCGAATTGCCAGGGCGATGTTACGATACTGAGACTTGTCCGGCTGTAGGGCGTGTCGCACCCGCTATCAGCGCAGCCACCGACGGATCCCCTGATCAGGCAGAGCTCTTAACGGCCCCTTTACCAGGTGCCTGCGAGCATGAGACCCGCCATCAGCAGGGGTACGTCGTACCTGTGTCGGACGGCAATGGGGGGAACAGCGCGAGGGGGATGACATGATCACGATGACCAAAGAGCAACGCCAGGATTGGTTCGAGCGTGACGTCGTGCCGGTCACCAACCAGCTCTATGCGTCCGCGATGCGTTTGACCCGTAACTCCGCCGATGCCGAGGACCTTGTCCAGGAGACCGTGGCCAAGGCGTTCACGTCCTACCACCAGTTCCGTGAGGGCACCAACCTCAAGGCGTGGCTGCACCGGATCCTCACCAACAACTTCATCAACGACTACCGCAAGAAACAGCGGTCGCCCAAGCTCTCGGCCACCGAGGAGATCGAGGACTGGCAGCTCGCCGCCGCCGAGTCCCACATGTCCACCGGCCTCAAGTCCGCGGAGACCGAGGCGCTTGAGCAACTGCCCGACAGCGCGGTGATGGACGCCCTGCGTGCCCTGCCGGAGGATTTCCGGGTGGCCGTCTACCTGGCCGACGTCGAGGGCTTCGCCTACAAGGAGATCGCCGAGCGGATGGGCACCCCCATCGGCACCGTCATGTCCCGCCTGCACCGGGGCCGCCGCCAGCTCCGGGGCATGCTGGAGAGCTACGCCCTGGAAGAGGGCGGGCTCCGTCTTACTCCCCAGCACCAGGCCGCCTGACCCTTTCCTTGGACAGGGCCGATCCCCAACCCCTTCTCCCCGTCATCTGATCTTCCAGACGGCTCGTGCCTGCCACAGGCACGGGCCGTCTGATCACGTGACCTCACGGAACCCGCGGGGCCGTGCTCGGCTGTGCGGGCCGGGGTCCGCCGTACGGAGCCGGGCCTGTCGCGCGGAGCCATGGGAGCCGGGCATCGGCTCGCGGCCGCCGGATCCTCAGCTCGCGGCTATCAGCGCGACCGCGGCGAGGGTGAAGCCGATGCCCACCACCTGGACCGTGTTGAGCCGTTCTCCGAGCACGTAACGGGCCAGCAGCAGGGTGCTCGCCGGATAGAGCGAGACCAGGACGGCGACGAGACTCAGCAGGCCGCGCTGCTGGGCGAACACGAAGAGCACATTGGCGATCATGTCGAGGGCTCCGGCCACGACGATGATGTGGCAGGCGCCGGGTCCCGGACGCAGGGTGCGGCCGGTGAACAGGGCCAGCAGGGCGATGAGGGTGATCGAGGCCAGGCGCGCGCCGAACAGCGGCCATATGCCACCGCCCTCGGGGGCCTGCGAGATCAGGATGAAGAAGCCGCCGAAACCGGCGCCCGCGGCGAGCGAGGTCAGGACCGAGCCGTAGCTCCGCCCGGCCGTCGCCGCGGGGGAGGAGCCGCGGCTCACCAGCAGCACCGCGAGCAGTGCGAGCACCACGCCGCCCAGCGCGACCGGCTCCGGCCGCTCCCCGGTGGCCAGTCCGAACAGCACCGGCAGAATGGCCGAGGCGGTCGCGGTGAGAGGGGCGACGACCGACATGACGCCGGTGGCGAGCGCCCGGTAGAACAGCACCAGCGCCACGGAGCCGGACACCCCCGCGGCCATGCCCCAGGCCAGGGTCTTGATCGTGGGGGTTCCGGGCAGGAACGGCAGCAGCGCGACGACCATGACCAGGCCGGCCGTCTGGGAGAGCACCACCACCGCGAGCACTCGTGATCGGCGGGTGGCCAGGCCTCCGAAGAAGTCGGCCGTGCCGTACACCACCGCGCATACCGTTGCCAGCACCACAGCCGTCATCGTTGCCTCGGTTCAATGAGTTGTACTTTCAGTGCAACCTATTACTACACAGAGAGTGCAATGCAATGCAAATCAAGTTCACTACACTGAACTCATGGACCCAGAGACGATCACCGCCGCGGTCGCCAACAACGTGCGGGCTCAGCGGGCGCACCGGCAGATGACGCTCGATGAGCTCGCCGCGCGTTCCGGGGTGAGCAGGGGCATGCTCGTCCAGGTCGAGCAGGGAAGGACCAATCCGAGCATCAACACGCTCACCCGCATCGCCGACGCGCTCGGGGTGACGGTCGCGCGGATGGTCGAGGTCTCCGACACCCCCGTGGTCCGGGTGGTCCACTCCACCGATGTGGTCGTCTTCCCGCACGGCAAGGCGAGCACGGCCCGGCTGCTGGTCGGCACGGACGCGCCCGCGATCCTGGAACTGTGGGACTGGCGGCTGGCCCCGGGCGATCACCACGACGGCGACGCCCACCCCCCGGGCACCCGCGAGATGCTGACCGTGCTGGAGGGGCGGCTCACCCTCTCGGTGTACGGCGGCAGCCACGTCCTGGAGGTGGACGACGCCGTCGTGTTCAGCGCGGACCGCCCGCACAAGTACGCCAATCACGGGGACGTCCCGCTGCGGTTCACGATGGTCGTGACCGAACCCCGGGAGACGCCCGACCGGTAGCGCCCCGCGCCGATCCGGCGAGGCCGGGAGGCATCGTCCTCCGGATGCGGATTTCATCGAATGCGCCGTTCGAATGGCGCGTCGGCACGCCCGTCCGCTGACCGATGTCCCATCCTGTTGGAATGCCAGGCCAAGATCTTGTGGGGGCAGGCGGCCGAGGACCGTCCCCCGCATCGCTTCCGGGGATGAGCGTGCGGCTGTGGATCGCCGCGGTGTCGCTGCTGTTCGCGGCCGGAGGATGCGCCCCTCCGGCCGGCCTGGTGACGAACACGGGCGGGCCGGCGGGCGCCGCCCCGACCGGGATCGTGCACGTCGCGACCGAGTCGGATGCGGACGGCTCCACCGCGCCCCGGCATGGGGCCGGGTCCGTCACGAGGGGGTCCACGGCGATCGACCCCGCCGAGCCCGGACCCGTCCCGCCCGCGGCGGGTGCTCCCCGGCCTGCCACGCCGGACGGGGGCCTGCCTGTCCCGTTCCCGCTGCGCCCGCTGGACTGCAGGCGGATCAGATGTGTGGCGCTGACCTTCGACGACGGGCCGGGCCCGTACACCGGGACGTTGCTCGACGTCCTCGCCAGATACCAGGCCAGGGCGACCTTCTTCGTGCTCGGCCGGATGGTGACGAAGGACCACGAGGGCAGCCTTCGCCGGATGGTGGCGGAGGGACACGAACTGGGCAACCACACCTGGGACCACCGCGATCTCGTCGGGCTGCCGGAAGCCGAGGTCAGCCGTCAGCTACGCCGTACCCAGGAGGTCGTCCGCCACGTGACCGGGGTCGAGATGACCCTCATGCGCCCGCCGTACGGTTCCACCGACACCCGGGTGACCGCCGTGAGCCGCCACGAGGGGCTCGCCCAGGTGCTGTGGAACGTCGACACCGCCGACTGGCGCGACCGCAAGGCCTCGATCGTCACGGAACGCGCGGTGGACATCGAACCGGGTTCCATCGTGCTCATGCATGACATCTACCCCTCGACGATCCTGGCCGTTCCCCGGCTGCTGAACGAGCTCGTCGCCAAGGGCTACACGTTCGTGACGCTCTCGGAGCTGTACGGCGGGCCGCTGACCGGGGGGCCGGTGAGAAGCCTGGACATCCCCGGCGAGGCGATGGCCCGGCTGAAGGCGCTCGACTCTCCGGCTCACGGCCATCGGGGGCACTCATGAGCCCGGGATCGCCGTCCGTGCGGAGCCCCGCTCCGTGACCGGTCGCGGGGCGGATCAGTGGCGGACGGCACAGAGGAGACGGTTGTCGCCGCGCTGCCAGAGAGTGCCGACCTCGGTGAAGCCGGCGGCGCGCAGGGCGTCGACGTGCGCGGAGAGCAGGGGAGACTCCGAGCCGTGGTGGTCGGCGCCCGCGGTGGTGCGCGCGGCGTGGAGTTCGGTGAAGGCGGGGTCGGCGGCGACGGCGTCCCACCACTGACGCCAGTTCTCGGGGCGGTCGCCGGCGAACGCGCGCTCGGTCTCCCGGTCGTGGACGGCGCGTTCGAGGTGGGCGATGGCCGGCGTGGTGTCGTCGGTCTCCATGTGGTCGCCGTTGAGCAGGAGCCCGCCCGGCCGCAGCACGGTCGCCAGCTCGGCGTACACCCGCTGAAGATCCGGTCCGGAGATCCAGTGCAGCGCGGTGGTGCTCACCGCGACGTCGGCCGGCCTGTCCAGCCCCAGGGACTCGGTCCATCCGGGGGTGCGCAGATCGAGCGGGACGAACCTGAGGTGAGGGTAGGCGGCCACGCCGAGGCCGAGCAGCAGCGGATCCGCGTCGACCGAGATCACCGTCGCCTTGGGCAGCCGCTCCAGGAGGCGGGCGGACAGCGAGCCCGGCCCGCAGCCGAGGTCGACGACCAGCGGATCGGGACGGCCCGACGCCTCGACGGCGTCGATCAACGCGGTGAAGCGCTCCTCGCGGTCGGGCAGGTAGCCCTCCTGCTGGCGGTCCCAGCGCGTGATCCACTCAAGTGCGGCATCGTGGGTGAGCACAATCGTCTCCTTGTAACTGTCGTTTAAGCTTGTGACGGTCACAAACTAAAACACGAGGATGTAACTGGTCAAGTGGATTTCAACAGTCACGCTGATGTGATCGTCCGGGTGGCGATGGGGTTGGTCAACGAACTGACCCCCGGAGAGAGGCGGGGCAAGGACTTCCCGCCGCCGCGCGATCTCACCGCCGCCGCCACGGAGGGGCTGCGTACCGGTTACCCGAATCACCGCGAGGTCACCGAGGCGGAGGCCGGGGAACTCAACGAGATCGCGGAGCGGCTGCGCGTGGTCTTCGCCGCCGTCGCGGCGGGAGACGTCGACGCCGCCGCCCAGCAGGTCAACGCCCTCCTTGAGGAGACCCGCGCCCGGCCGCTGCTCGACCGGCACGACGGAGAGCCGTGGCACCTGCACTTCCACGGCCCCGGCGGCACCATGGCCGGCGACTGGGCGGCGAGCTGCGCCACCGGGCTCGCGATCGTGCTGGGGAGCGAGTTCCACGATCGTCTCGGCGTGTGTACGGCGCCGCACTGCGATCGGGTCTACGTGGACGTCTCCCGCAACGGCACCCGCCGGTTCTGCGGCACCGCCTGCCAGAACCGCGTCAAGACCGCGGCCTTCCGCGCCAGGGGCAAGGCCGGGTGAGGGCCCGGAACGGGCGGCCGATGACCTGAATGGCTGAGGCCGTGAACCTTCCAGCCCTGTTCTCCGACTGTTCCGGTGAGGAGGCAGGGTGACTGACGAATTGCTGGTGGTCCGCTGCCAGCTCGGTGAGCGTGAGGCGTTCGCCGAGCTGGTGGGAGTCTGGAACGACCCGGTATGGGCCTACGTGCGGCGAATGATTGGACCCTCGCAGGCCGATGACGTGGCCCAGGAGGTGTGGCTGGCCGTGGTCCGCGGGCTGCCCCGGCTGAGGGAACCGGGCAGGTTCGCCCCGTGGCTGTTCACGATCGCCCGGCGCGCGGTGGCCAACCGGCTGCGTGAGGAGTACGGCAGGCCCGAGGTCCTGGTGGAGGAGGAGCGGGCGAGCGCCGATCCGGCCGACGGCCTCGTGGACCGCGCCGAACTGCTCACCGGGCTGTCGGAGTTGCCGGTCCGCGAGCGGGAGATCCTCGTGCTGTTCCACCTGGAGGATCTCTCCCTGGAGGACTGCGCGGAGGTCTGCGCCATCCCGGTCGGCACGGTCAAGTCACGCCTCTCCCGCGCACGGCGCATGCTGCGCGACCACCTCACCGAGAAGGGACACCCGAGATGAACCCCGACGACCTGATCGGCAAGCTGTCCGGGCCGCTGTCGCTGCGCAGCCGGATCGGCAACGTCGTGGCGCTGCTCGGAGGACTGGGGGGAGCGCTGTTCATCGGCCTGCTGTGGGCCACCGAACCCGCGCTGCCGGGCCGTACGCACCTGGCCTTCGGCGTGCTCGTCGCGCTCGGCCTGGCCTGGGCGGGTTACGGCGTCTGGGCGCTGACCCGCAGGACGCCGCTGTTCGCCCTCGACCGGGTGATCGCCGCCTGGCTGGCGGTGGTCGCGACGGGCCTGCTCACGGCCGGGACGATCGCGGTCGCGGTCGCCCGGGGAACCTGGGTGAGCACGGCGGGCGTCCTCGTCGCCGTGACACTGGCCGTCCTGGCCGTGGTGATCCTCATCAGGGCCCGCGCCGCCCGTGCCGCGCTGCTGCGCCGTAAAGGGGAACTCGGAGGCTGACGCCGGCGGGCTCTAGCTCGATTCCGGCGGCAGGTGCTCCTGTGCCCAGCGGGAGATCTGCTCAAGCGCCGGCATGAGAGCCCGGCCGCTCGCGGTGAGCTCGTAGGAGACCGACACCGGAGGCCCCTCGTCGACGGTGCGGGCGATGAGCCCCGCCTTGGTCAGTTCGGACAGGCGGTCCGAGAGGACCGAGTCGCTGACTCCTCCGGTCGCGCGTGCGAGCTCGCGGAACCCGGCCGGGCCGTTCCCGAGGTTTCCGAGCACGACGCCGCTCCACCGCTTGCCGAGGACGACGAAGGCTCGGGTCAGCGCGGCGTCGCCACGCGCGCAGTCACCCGCGTCGGTGTGCTGGGGGGGCTTCGGGGTCACGACAACGATGCTAGCAGAACCACTGTTGCTTTGATTTTCGAAGTGCCTAGTATTATCGTCGCGACAAGTAGATTGCGAGCGAAGGAAAACCAATGATCGAGAATTCCGGCACGCGCAAGAGCGTCGTGGTCCTGGGTGGCGGATACGGCGGATTCAAGGTCGCCAGAGCGCTCGACGACGTCGCCGACGTGACGCTCGTCGACCCCTCCGACGCGTTCATGCACAACGTCGCGGCATGGCGTGCCCTGGTCGATCCGGAGTGGCTGGACCGGATCTTCATGCCCTACGACCGTCTCCTGACCCACGGACGTTTCCTGCAGGATCGAGCCGTGGAGGTCGACGGCCTGAGGGTCACGCTCGCCTCGGGCCGGCGGCTTGAGCCCGACTACCTGATCCTGGCGACGGGCTCGTCGTATCCGTTCCCCGCCAAGGTCGACGAGCCCGGTGCCGAGACCGCGCGGGCCAGGTTCCGGGAGGCGCACAAGGATCTGCTCGACGCCCGGCGGGTGCTCCTGGTCGGCGCCGGCCCGTCGGGTCTCGAACTCGCCGGCGAGATCAAGGCGTTCTTCCCCGACAAGCACGTGACCATCGCCGACGCCGCGACCGACATCCTGCCCGGCCCGTTCGACCAGGCGCTGCGCGACGAGCTCCGCGGCCAGCTCGACAAGCTCGGCGTCGAACTCAAGCTTGGCAGCCCCCTGAGCGAACTGCCGAGCGCGGCTCCCGCCACCGCCGCCTCGATCGCGATCACCACCGAGGCGGGCGACAAGCTGACCGCCGACATCTGGTACCGCTGCTTCGGCGTCGGGCTCCAGACCGGCTACCTGCGCGGCGCACTCGCCGAGGCCCTCGACGACCGGGGTCACGTCCGCGTCGACGAGTACCTGCGTGTCAGCGGTCAGGACCGTGTCTTCGCGATCGGCGACATCTCCGACGCCGACAGGAACATGGCGGGCATGGCAGGTGCGCAGGCCCAGCTCCTCGCCGCGAACCTCGGCGTGCTGATCGGTGGCGAGGGCGAGCTCACCGGTTACAAGCGGTGGCCGACCGCCATCGTCGTGCCCCTCGGTCCCGAGGGCGGCGCCGGCCAGCTTCCCGGCCACGACGGCATCGTCGGCCCCGAGACGGCCGCCGAGCTCAAGGGCCGCGCCATGCTGGTCGACGCCCAAGCCGCGCTGTTCGACGCCCCCGCCCCCGTGGAGACCGAGACGACCCCGTGACTCCCGTCCTGGCCCGGTTGTCGACGCCCCCGCCCCCGCGGAGACCGATCACATGAGTCCTTCCGCGTAAGGAGAGAGCCCGGAACGAGCTTTTTAATGTCGATTCCAGAAAAGAGCGGCTTGAGGTGGACGAATCGCGGGAGTGTCCTCGTACGGCGCTTCGGGGGAATCATCGCATGGCTCACCGGCGACAACCGAACCATCAAGGCCGCGGCGGACACCAACGGATCACTCGGGTTCATCGAAGCCACCGTCTCACCCGGCGGCGGACCCGTCGCACACGCACGGTAATGAGGACGAGGCGTTCTATCTCCACTCAGAGGAGTTCGAATTCATCAACGGCGATGAAATGATGTGAAGCCTGATTCGGGCGATATGCCCGCGTCGGGGGAATCCGCTTTCACATGGTGAAACGCTTTGAGGGCCGACCAGGCCAGGTGCCGCCGGCTATTCGGACCGGAGGGTCTTGCCCAGGGAGACCCGCTCGCCGGGATTCAGGCCAAGGTCCCGAATGCGGTGTGTTTTTCCCGTTCGGATGTTGACCGCGTAGTAACCGAAAGATTCGAAGGTGTCCGTGGTCTCGGCCTTGACGATGTATTCGTCGTCGTCGAGCCAACCGTAGCCGATGATATGGCTGTCCTCGGACAGGGGTTTCAGGAGGCGCTTGCCGAGCACGCGGCCCGTCCGGGCGTCGTAGGTGACGAGCTGCTCGTCGACATTCTCCTCGCCGTAAGTGTCGGGCACATTCGCCAGCGTCTTCCCGTCCGGAGAAAGATCGCCCTCGCCTCCTGGCCAGGTGGCGAGGGTCTGGCCCCGGTGGTTCACGATCGTCACGATCTTGTCGCGGTCGGGTTCGTCACCTATGGGGTCGGGGCATGCCGACCTCAGCGCGATGGCCTCGGTGTCCTCGCTCAGGCCGAGGACACCGCAGAAGCCTGGCAGCTCCAGCGTCCTTCCGGTGGAGAAGTCGGTGAGGAGCACGCGTGGGCGGTCACCTGTGAACGCCACGGAGAAGAAACGGCCTCGGGGGGAGACCGCGACCCCGTTGAGGTCGTGGAGCCCTTTGACATCCAGCGCCGGAGAGATCTCGAGTATTTTCGCCGAGGGAAGGTCCCACCCGACGAACGCCATGCGCCCCTTGTCGAAATAGGCGACGCGGTGCCCGTCGAGACTTACCTGGAATGGAACGCCACGCTGTTCTCCCTCACCCGTTCTGGTCCTGCTCGCCGCAGCGGTGATGGTTATGTTGTTGGAGCAGTTCGCATTGATTCCACTGTCATCGCAGCTTTCGTATTCAAGGAGCCCGAGCTCCTGCCGGTCTTTTCCCTTCTTGTATTCGACGCGCATCGTCCAGTCGCTACATGTGACGATGCTGGAATCGAGCTCTTCCTGCCTGGGAGGGTTCTCGCAGCCGGATTCGTCGGATAAAAACGCGTACTGGACGGGTGGATCAAGCCGTTCTGGTTTCCACGCCGACGCCCGCTCCGGTTCACTGCCGCGAGTCGCATAGGCGTTGACGGCGAGCAGCGCGACGAGGAGAGCGGTGGCGGCGCCGATATACCGGACGAGGCTTCTCCTGGGTGAAGAACGGCGACTCCTTAAAGAGCGGATCGGTGAGAGAGGATCGTTCGGAGGCGTGTCGTTTGCCTCCACGGATTCAGCCAAGATCGCCCCGTCTCATGCGACTGGATGTCGATGATCACTGTAAACACAGGCGATCGCTTTTGTGCAACGAATTCCCTTATGCATTTCCGGGGGTTTCGGTGGAGCGTTCCGGGCGCCCCCCTCATTGAGGTCCCTGCTTCCGGTGCGCCTGGGGAAGGCTTCCCGGCCCTGATGCCTCGGCCGCGCGTGCGTCGTGGAGGCGATGAGAAACGCACCGGCCCGGGGCGGCCACGTGGCGCGATCGCCGCCTTCGTGTTCCGGCACCCCGATCACCCGGGGCACGACCGTCGGGACATCCGGCGGCGGAAGCGGCTGCCGGCCGAGGCGTTCAGCGGCCGGTCATGGCGGATACCCGAGCTTCTCGCACGGTGAAGGCCGCTCCTGGCCTCTCCTTCGGCTCGGTGAGCCAGATCAGGATGCCCCGGTGGTCGCAGGGACGTCCCTAGCGCTTAATGATCACGCCGCAGGCGATGCGGCCGCCGGAGTCACCGGTCTTGAGGGTGGTGGCGTCGGGGCCCTCGGCGCCCTGGTGGCTGTAGTGGTCGGGGATGTTGGCCTGGTTGTCCGGCAGGGCGTGGGCGATGACGGCGCTGCCGTCCTTGTCCAGGAGCTGGTCCACCGAGAAGCGGTCGGTCACCATGAAGGTGCTGCCCGTGCCGTCCTGGCCGACGAGGAGGTCGGGCAGGTCGCCGGAGTGGTCGGGGTGATCGCCCGGCTGGAGGGTGAAGTGGCTGCCCGCGCTGAAGAACGGGCTGCCGGTGGCCGGATCCTTCGACGCCGGGTCGCAGACGCCCACGGCGTGGACGTGGAAGCCGTGGTAACCGGGCGGCAGGCCCTTGGCCATGACGGCGAGCTTGGTCTTGCCCCCGCCCGCGTCGGCCACGACCATCACACCGACGTTCTTGCCGTTGACGTCCTTGATGTCGGCGTGAGCCGCCGGGACGGGCGCGCCGGACGGGCTCGGCGACGACGCCGCGGAGACCGGGCCCGCTGTGACCATCCCCATACCGAGTGCGGAGACCAGTGCCAGTTGGATCTTGTGATGCATGAGAACCCCCGAACGACAGTCGAGCTCCTCTGCGGTCTGGAGAAGCCCGTCCAGGTCTTCTACCTCAGAAGATACCGGGCGGCCCCGTAGCCACGCCGTGGCGACCACCACCGAACCGGACGACAGAAGGCGCCGGACCCTCGCGGGGTCCGGCGCCTTCTCGTACGGCGGGCGGGTTACGCGCGCTTGGCGCGGGCGGCGGAACGGCCGCGGGCGTTGGCGTCCAGGACGACCTTGCGGATGCGCACGGTCTCCGGGGTGATCTCCACGCACTCGTCCTCGCGGATGAACTCCAGAGCCTGCTCCAGCGAGAGCTGACGCGGCGGGATCAGGGTCTCCGTCGTGTCGCTGGTGGAGGAGCGCATGTTGGTGAGCTTCTTCTCCTTGGTGATGTTCACGTCCATGTCGTCGGCGCGTGAGTTCTCACCGATGATCATGCCCTCGTAGACCTCGGTCGTCGGAGTGACGAACAGGACGCCGCGCTCCTGCAGGTTCAGCATGGCGAACGCGGTCACCGGGCCGGACCGGTCGGCCACCAGTGAGCCGTTGTTGCGGGTGCGCAGCTCGCCGAACCACGGCTCGTAGCCCTCGAACACGTGGTTCACGATGCCGGTGCCGCGGGTCTCGGTGAGGAACTCGGTCCGGAAGCCGATCAGACCGCGGGCCGGGACCACGAACTCCATCCGGATCCAGCCGGTACCGTGGTTGGTCATGTGCTCCATGCGGCCCTTGCGGACCGCCAGGAGCTGGGTGATCGCCCCGAGGTACTCCTCCGGGCAGTCGATGGTCACGCGCTCGACCGGCTCGTGGAGCTTGCCGTCGACGGTCTTGGTGACCACCTGCGGCTTGCCGACGGTCAGCTCGTAGCCCTCGCGGCGCATCTGCTCGACCAGGATGGCCAGCGCCAGCTCACCACGACCCTGCACCTCCCAGGCGTCGGGACGCTCGGTCGGCAGGACGCGCAGCGACACGTTGCCGATGAGCTCCTTGTCGAGGCGATCCTTGACCATGCGGGCGGTGACCTTGGAACCCTTGACCCGGCCGACCATCGGCGAGGTGTTGGTGCCGATGGTCATGGAGATCGCGGGCTCGTCGACCGTGATCAGCGGCAGCGGGCGCGGGTCGTCGGGGTCGGCCAGCGTCTCACCGATCATGATGTCCGGGATGCCGGCGATCGCGATGATGTCGCCGGGGCCCGCCTCCTCGGCGGGCTTGCGCTCCAGCGCGTCGGTCATCAGCAGCTCGGTGATCTTCACCTTCTGGATGGTGCCGTCGGTGCGGCACCAGGCGACCTGCTGGCCCTTCTTGATGGTGCCCTGGTGGACGCGGCAGAGCGCGATCCGGCCCAGGTAGGACGAGGCGTCCAGGTTGGTGACGTGCGCCTGCAGCGGGGCGGTGGGGTCGTAGGTCGGGGCCGGGATCGTGTTCTTGATGACCTCGAACAGCGGCTCGAGGTCCTCGGAGTCCGGCATGCCGGCGTCCTCGGGACGGTTCAGCGAGGCGCGACCGGCCTTGGCCGAGGCGTAGACGATCGGGAAGTCGATCTGCTCCTCGGTGGCGTCGAGATCCATGAAGAGCTCGTAGACCTCGTCCACGACCTCCTTGATCCGGGAGTCGGGGCGGTCGACCTTGTTGATGCACAGGATGACCGGCATCTTCGCGGCGAACGCCTTGCGCAGCACGAACCGGGTCTGCGGCAGCGGACCCTCGGAGGCGTCCACCAGCAGCACGACGCCGTCCACCATCGACAGACCCCGCTCGACCTCGCCGCCGAAGTCGGCGTGACCGGGCGTGTCGATGATGTTGAGGGTCATACCGCCGTGTTTGACGGCCGTGTTCTTCGCGAGAATGGTGATGCCCTTCTCGCGCTCAAGGTCGTTGGAGTCCATGACGCGGTCGTCCACGTCCTGGTTGACGCGGAAGGCACCGGACTGCCAGAGCATGGCATCCACGAGAGTGGTCTTGCCGTGGTCGACGTGCGCGATGATCGCGATGTTCCGCAGGTCGTCGCGGCTGTTCAAAGGCATGATGGAGTCTCACTCTGTGATCGTGGAGGCTGGCCGCGGACCGTGCGGCCTTCCCATTTTAGTTGATCCGGCCAATCACTCTCACGTCTCTGCCATATGGAGTGCGCTAATTCACCCTTTGGACACCCTTTCGCCGTACGGATCGGAGCAGTTCTCCTGTAGGCGGAACTGGCATGATCCGCCTACTTGATCCGGTACGAGAATCTCCGTGAACTCCCGCCCAGGTCGCGTTCGCGATCTCCGTGACGGGCATGTCCGGTCGTGCCCGGACGTGGGGCGTTCCCTAAGCTCGAAACCATGCCTCTCGCGCCATCGTTCTCCGTGATGTTCAGGACCCGGGACAACGTGCGGATCGACGCCGCGCACACCCCGTCGCGCGGAGCGGATGACCTCGGGATCGTTCTGGCCCACGGTTTCACCGGATCGCTCAGGGAACGCTCCACGCGAAGGATCGCCCACGTGCTCAGCGGATTCGGCGGGGTGATCTCGTTCGACTTCCGGGGGCACGGCCGTTCCGGCGGCGAGTCGACCGTGGGAGACCTGGAGATCCTCGACATGGACGCGGCGGTACGGCACGCGCGGACGATCGGTTACGCCAGGGTCGCGGTCGTCGGGTTCTCGATGGGCGGGGCGGTGGCCGTACGGCACGCGGGGGTGCTGGGCGGGGTGGACGCGGTGACGGCGGTGAGCGCGCCCGCGCGGTGGTACTACCGGGGGACCCGGCCGATGAGGCAGGTGCACTGGGCGATCGAGCGGCCGCTGGGGCGGTGGGCCGCGAGGGTGGGGAAGCGGACGAGGATCATGAAGGGCGTGTGGGATCCGTTGCCGCTGGCCCCGTACGAAGCCGCCGCGAAGATCTCGCCGACGCCGCTGCTGGTCGTGCACGGTGACGCGGACGCCTTCTTCCCCCTCGATCACCCCCACCAGATCTACGAGGCCGCCCGGGAACCCAAGGAACTGTGGATCGAACCCGGGTACGGCCACGCGGAGTCGGCCGCCACGCCCGAGTTGATCCGCAGGATCGGGGAATGGACCAGCACCAGGTCCTGATCTTTCGAGGCGGGGACGAATCCGGTGCGGCACCGGGCAAGGGGGACATCGTGGGTCGCGTACTGGTGCTCAACGCCGGGTCCTCCTCGGTGAAATACCAGATTCGGTCCGGTGCCGAACGGCTGGCGTCGGGGACGGTGGAGCGGATCGGCGAGCCCGGATCGCCGGCGGCCGACCACGAGGCGGCCCTGGGGATCGTCGCGGGCGAGCTCGCGGAGCGGGACCTGGGGTTCGACTCCCCGGAGCTCACCGCGATCGGGCACCGGGTGGTGCACGGCGGCACGGTCTTCACCGAGCCGACACCGATCACCGACGAGGTGGTCAGGGGGATCGAGGCGCTCATCCCGCTCGCCCCCCTGCACAACCCGGCCAACCTGGCGTGCATCGAGGTCACCCGGAGGCTCCGTCCCGATCTGCCGCAGGTCGCCGTCTTCGACACCGCCTTCCACGCCACGATCCCCCCTGCCGCCTCGACCTACGCGATCGACCGTGAGACCGCCGTACGGCTGGGCATCCGCCGCTACGGCTTCCACGGCACCTCACACGCCTACGTCTCCCGCAAGGCGGCCCTCCTCGCCGCCGGGTCCCCGGCCAACGTGATCGTGCTGCACCTCGGCAACGGGGCCAGTGCCTCGGCGGTGTCGGCCGGGCGCTGCGTGGACACCTCGATGGGCATGACACCGCTGGAAGGTCTCGTCATGGGGACCCGCAGCGGCGACCTGGACCCAGAGGTGATCTTCCACCTGAGCCGGCGGGAAGGACTGTCCATCGACGAGATCGACAGGCTGCTCAACCGGCGCAGCGGCATGCTCGGCCTCTGCGGGGACAACGACATGCGCGCGGTGCAGGAGCGGGTGGCCGACGGAGATCCGGACGCGGAGCTGGCCCTGTCGGTCTACTGCCACCGGCTGCGCAAGTACATCGGCGCCTATTACGCCGTGCTCGGCGCGGTGGACGTCATCGCCTTCACCGGGGGCGTGGGGGAGAACTCGGCGCCGGTCAGGGAGAGGGCGCTGACCGGCCTGAGCGCGCTCGGCATCGCCGTGGACCCCGTACGCAACGGGCGCGGCGAGTCGCTGATCTCGCCCGACGGCGCGCTCGTGAAGGTCGCGGTGATCCCCACGGACGAGGAGTTCGAGATCGCCGAGCAAACTCTTGGCGTCGTGGAGCGAACCAATCTCGAATAAAGCACGTCTACTTACAGCGGATGGATGAAATCCGCCAGGAGAAGTCCGTGGGACACGAATTACTACTTAGTGGTGGTCGTGGGACATACTTCATGTAGTTGAGCGGTAGCCCAGCGTCGCGGGGGCGTGCTGGGCCGTCCATCGGCAGGTGTGCTTGTACGGCTCACACGTGTGAGCCGTACAAGCACACTCAGGTCTCAGCCCAGGCGGGCGATCGACTTGTACTCCAGGTAGGCCGAGAGTCCCTCGGGGCCGAGCTCGCGGCCGAGGCCGCTGCTCTTGAACCCGCCGAAGGGCGAGCTGGTCTCGATCATGAAGAGGTTGACGCCGTAGGTGCCGGCGCGCACCTGGCGGGCCACGTCCATGCCGTGCTCGGTGTCGGCGGTCCACACCGTGCCGGCCAGGCCGTAGTCGCTGTCGTTGGCGATCCTGATCGCGTCGGCCTCGTCCGTGTAGGGGATCACGGTCAGGACCGGACCGAAGATCTCCTCGCGGGCGATGCGCATCTCGTTGGTGGCTCCGGCGAAGACGGTCGGGGCCACGTACCAGCCGCGCTTGTGGGGACGGTCCAGGCCGCCGACGACCGGCTTGGCGCCCTCGTCGATGCCGATCCTGATGTAGTCCTCGACCCGTTGCTGCTGCCGCTGGGCGACCAGCGGGCCGATGCCGGTGGCGGGGTCGGAGGGGTCGCCGACCGGCATGGCGCTGACCATCGCGGAGACCGCGTCGACGACCTCGTCGTAGCGGTTGCGCGAAGCCAGGATGCGGGTCTGGGCGATACAGGCCTGACCGTTGTTCATCATCGAGGCGACCGACAGGAATCCCATCGCGGAGGGCAGGTCGCAGTCGTCCAGGATGATCGCGGCGGACTTGCCGCCGAGTTCCAGGGTGCACCGCTTGAGCTGCTCGCCGCAGATGGCGGCGATGCGGCGGCCGGCCGCGGTGGAGCCGGTGAAGGCGACCTTGTCCACGCCGGGGTGGGAGACGAGGTGCTCGCCGGCCTCGCGCCCGGCGGCGACGATGTTGACGACGCCGTCGGGGATGCCCGCCTCCTTGACCATCTCGGCCAGCAGGTAGGAGTCGAGCGGGGTCTCGGGCGCGGGCTTCACGACGATCGTGCAGCCCGCGACGAGGGCGGGGGCCAGTTTGATCATGATGACGAACTGCGGGACGTTCCACGGGACCACGGCGGCGACCACGCCGACCGGCTCGCGGCGGACGACCACCGGCCCGAAGATGCCGGGGCGCTCCTCCTCGACGGGGAACGTCTTGCCGAGTTCGGCGTAGTACTGCAACATGCCGAGCGGCTGCGGGGCCTGTGCCATCTGGGAGAAAGTGATCGGGGAGCCCATCTCCAGCGTGATGAGCTCGGCCATCTCCACCTGGCGGCTCGCGTAGATCTCGGCGAGCCTGCCGACGACGGCGGCGCGCTCGGCCATCGTCATCCGGGGCCACGGGCCGTGGTCGAACGCCTGGCGGGCGGCGGCCACCGCGCGATCCATGTCAGCGGGGGTCCCGTCGGGAACGCGGCCGATGACTTCCTCGGTGTGGGGTGAGATGACGTCGATGGTCCCGGTGCCCGCGGGAGCCACCCAGTCGCCCCCGATGAACAGCGTGTCGTGCTGGAGCATGATGTGTTGCCTCCTGGTGGGCGGGCCAGAGTCAAACTTGAGCGAATGCTTGCTTGGACAAGTGTCATCCGCGAGGAAGGGCGCCACAAGCCCCGCCGTTGGTTGAGACCGAATCATGTTCTGTCATCGATGGCAAGGGCCGGGGCGCCGGGCGGACGTGTGCTCCCCGGTGCTCAGGTGACCCGAGGGGTCGGTGTGCAAAGATTGCCTCTGGTTGCCCCGGTGACATGCCAGGCTGTATCTATTTAAACCACCCCAAAGTGGTAAATAGTTCGTCAATAGTGCATGAGTTCCACCATTCCGGTGGCAAGCCTCAAGATCGTCTTCTATAGTTTCGCTCCGTTCGTGAGGGGGCTCTGGAGGTGAGCGAAGCGTGAGATCGAGTCGCTCAGCCACGCTGGGTGCCGTGCTCGCCCTGCTGCTTCTGACCCCGGTCATGGCCGGGGCCACCGCGCAGCGCGTCGCCAAACCCAACCCCGAGGCCGAGCTCAAGAAGCTGACCGGCGAGGCCGCCCAGCTCAACAAGGACTACCGGGGTCAGGTGCAGAGCCTGGAGGAGACCCGGGTCCAGGCGGGCAAGGCCACCGCCAGCGCGAAGAGCCTCAAGAGAGCCCTGGCGAGCGCCGAGGCCGACATCGCGCGCTTCGCCCAGACCACCTACATGGGCGGCGTGCTGGACGACGGCAGCCTGATGAGCTTCGACGGCGACGCCAACCTCGTCCTCGGCCAGGCGGCCACCATGTCCTACCTCGCCAGCCAGCGCGCCACCCAGCTCAACCGGATCAAGGAACTGATCAAGGATGCCAAGGCCGCCGAGAAGGCGGCCGACTCCAAGATCGCAAAGCTCAAGAAAGACATCACCGATCTCAAGAACCAGCGGGTCAGGATCGAGAGGCTCCTGGCCAAGTACGGCTTCCAGACCCCCTCGGGCAGCGACGGCCTGACCGCCCGAACGGTCACCATGCGCAACACGGTGCTCCAGAACTTCCCGATGCCCTACGGCTACGGCTGCCTGCGCCCGGGCGACCCCGGCGACCACGGCACCGGCCGGGCCTGCGACTTCATGATGAGCAGCGGCGGCAGCCTCCCGACCCAGGACGCCTTGGAGCGCGGGAACCGCCTGGCCCAGTGGGCGATCACCAACGGCAACCGCTTCGGGGTCATGTACATCATCTGGCAGCAGAAGTACTACGACGTCCGTACCGGCGCGGGGTGGAAGCTGATGTCCAACCGGGGCGGCAACACCGCCAACCACATGGACCACGTCCACATCTCGATGTTCTGAGCTGCCGGGCTTCTGACCTGCGGTGATTTCGTTTGGTGGGGCCCTCAGGGCACATCCGGGGCATGTTGGCCCTTCGCCCGCGCGTCCTCGACGACCTGTCTCATGCGGTCCTCTCTGGAGGGCATCAGGTGCGTGTAGGTCCGCAGGGTGAACCCGGGGTCCGCGTGCCCGAGGAAGTCGGCCACGGCCTTGATGGACACTGCGGGTGCCGATTAATCATCCGGGCAGTTCAAGCCGCATGTTGGTACTCCCGGAGGACGCCGCTGAGTCGATCATGTTGGCGGATGTCGAGGCGGGTGTTCCCGGCTGGGACGGTGCTGGGATCGGGAAGCGATCGGAGCGGAGCGGCCTGTCCGAGAGTTCGGTGTGGCCGGTGTTCGTCGTAGGACGTCTCGAACTCGCGCAGCGCGTGTAGAAGGTGGTGCTGGTTCCAGATCAGGGTGCGGTCCAACAGCTCGCGTCGACAGGTCTGGATCCAACGTTCCATGATCGAGTTCATCCGGGGTATTCGGATACCGGTCTTGATGGCCTGTATGTCGGCATCGGCCAGCACGGCGTCGAAGGCCGCGGTGAACGTGGAGTCGCGGTCGCGGATGAGGAACCTGGCCTGGCTGCCTGCCGCCGGAGCTTGTCCATTGGCAGATGGTGGAGCAGCCCTGAGAGTAGAAACCGGTCATCGGGCGTGAACACGGGCTTGGTCACCTGCCGCTGCAAGACCATCAACTGATGCCGTAGCGCCAGGAGCTCAAGCTCCTTGTCACGCTCGCTCAACGGCAGCAGCCGCATGAATGAGAACGTGTTCGTCACAGCGAGGTAGGCCAAACGTAGCAGCGCGATAGATCATCATGCCGTTCTGGCGCAACCCTCGCGACTCCCACGACGGAGCACGTGATCACCTGTGGGCACTACGACCTGCACGGATGAATTTTCGGCACCCGCAGGGTTGTTCAGCCAAGTCGGCGACGTCAGCCATGTTGGGTGTGGTGCCGCAGGCGCGTTCTCGCGGGCAATTGACGATTTGTGCCGGGCCGTTGCTCAGCCGTGGGCGGGGCCGAGGTCGTGGATCGTCTGGGCGAGTGCTCGGATCAGGTCGGTTTCGGCCTCGGTCTGCCATATCAGGGCGTAGGTCAGGCGTGGCATGTCCGGCATGGGTAGCCACTGCAGGTGCGCCATCGCCCAATATCGGGTGACGTGGGCGGGGAAGTTGTGGACGATCTCGCCGGTGCTGACCAGGTTGATCAGCTCGTCGGGGTTGGTGATGGGTTCGATCCGTTCGATGGTCTGGCCACGCGGGGTGTGGAAGGGGAGGTAGCTGTTCTCCCAGTAGTCCGGCATGTGGGGGACGGCGGCGTGTGGAAAGCCGCCGAGCGCTTCCAGGGGTACGGAGGACCGGCCGGCCAATTCGTGCTCGGCGGAGACGGCGAGGACTCGTGGGTCGGTGAACAGGATCGGGCCCACGGTGAGATCGGGTTCTTCCACGGGTAGCCAGGCGATCAGTACGTCCATGTCGCCGTTGCGGAGCCCGGCGAACGGGTCGATGAAGGGGGTGCGGCGCAACTGCAGTTCCCATTGCGGGTGCCGGTCGCGGAATGCCCGCCAGTAGGGATGCAGGTCGTGGACGTTGAAGGGCAGCATGCCCACCCGCAGCCGCGCGTTGATGCCGCGGGATGCCATCCGGGCGCGTTCGAGGCTTTCGTGTAGGCCCGCGTAAACCGGGAGCAGGTCGTCGCGCAACTGTCGGCCGACCGGGGTCAGGCGGACCTGGCGGCGGTTGGAGCGGTCGAACAGCGAGGTCCCGATGCGGCGTTCCTGCTGGCTGATCGCCTGGCTGACCCGCGCCTGGGACACGTGGAGCCGGGCGGCCGTTCGGCCGAAGTGCAGCTCCTCGGCCAGGGTCAGAAAGATCTCGATGTCCCTAAGTTCCATGTTCTTCCTAGTCGCGTTATAAGCGCCAAGTTATCGGATCGCTCGGAATCTCACGTTGATGCTGGCACGCCGCCACTCCACAGTGGGAGACGTCCAAAACCGCAAGTGGTGGTCCCGTCGAAGGAGTTGGCCGTGAGCGACACGCTCGACACGACGGCGATGTATGCGATGCATGACGCGCTGCGCCGGGAAGCCGAGCACCTGGCCAGAGTCACCACCCGGGTCGGTGCCGACCCGGGCGCCGTCCTGCGCACAGCCGTCGGCTGGGAGCTGTTCAAGACCTCCCTGCACATCCACCACGCCGCCGAGGACGACGTGCTGTGGCCCATGCTGCGCCAGATCCTGTCCGACCGGCCAGCCGACCTGACGCTGCTGGAGGCGATGGAGGCAGAACACGCCGCCATCGACCGGGTCATCGAGGCGATCGATGAGGTACTGGCCGCGTCCGAGGACGGGTTGGACCGGCTCGGGGATCTCACCGATTCCCTGGTCACCGGCCTCACCGGACACCTCAGGCACGAGGAGGACCAGGCGCTTCCGCTGATTCAGGCGGCCGTCACCCAGGAGCAGTGGAATCGCTTCGGGCGGATCCACGCCCAGCGGATCGGTCCCGCCGTACCCAGAATCCTGCCGTGGCTCCTGGACGGCGCGGGCGACCAGACCGTCGCCGCGATGCTGGCGCAACTCACCGAACCGGCGCGCCAGGCCTACCAGCACCAGTGGCGACCCGCCTATGCGGCCCTCGACCGCTGGCATCAACGAAAGGAACGATCATCGCCGGCGGCATCGGTCAGGTTTGAAGAAGCATCGGTCGGGCCGCCGCTTCTACCGTTAAGTGACACACGCGCCGGGGTGGCGCCCGGGCCCTGCCTGGATGCCCGGCCGGGCACACGACCACCCATGCACCACATAACCATCTCTGTAAAGGAATAAGACATGAAGGCACACGTCAGCTCGATCCTTCTGGGCGTCCGGGACATGGATCGGGCCAAGCAGTTCTACACCGATGGGCTCGGCTGGAAGATCCAGAGCGACTTCGGTATCTCGGTGTTCTTCGAATCGGACGGCGCCTCGCCCGTCGGCTTCTACAGCCGTGAAGGCCTGGCCGCTCAGGTGGGTACGGACCAGGAGGGCAGCGGCTTCAGCGGACTGGTCCTGACCTACGTCGTCCGCAGCGAGACGCGGGTCGACGAGGTCATGGCGGAGGCTGAGAAGGCCGGCGCCACGATCCTCAAGCCCGCCGGCGCTCTGCCGTGGGGCGGGTACGGCGGCACCTTCGCCGACCCGGACGGCTACATCTGGAGCCTCGGCTACAGCCCCAAGGGCACCGACCAGCCCTACGCGGAGTAGCCGCGAACTTTGTCACACAGCCGTCCGGGATGGCGGGGCGCGCTGTCGCCGCCGTCCCGGACGGCTGTGACCCCGAGTGCCGGTGAACCGGCAGGACGAACAGGAGAAGATCATGAAGTTTCGGGCCCACGTTGAGCCACCTGAGCCCATGCGGGGCCTAGAAGTTCCGTCCGAGGTGATAGCAGCGCTCGGCGGGGGCCCGCGGCCGCCCGTGACGATCACAGTCAACGGGCACTCCTGGAAGAGCCGGGTCGCCCTCCTGCGCGGCCGCCACCTGCTCGGTCTCAGCAATGCCAACCGGCAGGCCGCAGGTGTTGCGATCGGCGACGAGGCCGAGGTCGAATTGGAGCTCGACACCGAGCCGCGCGTCGTCGTCGAGCCAGAGGACTTCGCACAGGCTCTGGACGCCGACCCCGTCACCCGCGCCGCGTACGACGATCTCGCGTACAGCCACAAACGTGAGCATGTACGCGCCATCGAGAGCGCGAAGAAGCCCGAGACGCGCCGGCGGCGTATCGAGAAGGCCATCACCACCCTGCGGGGCTGACTCCCGAAGGTAGGACTCCGGCGGCAACGCAATCACCGTGCGGAGGCATCACCCTGCCCGACTCTCCCCGAAACAACAGATATGTCGAAACGCCTTCCGGCCGGTCTGTACTTGTTTCTTGCCTTTGAGTTCGCGTTGGGCGCCGTGACCAAGTACTGGGCCGCGCCGACCTACCTCGTCATCATGGGCATCCTCGCGCCGGCCAACCGGCCCGCCGACTGGCGCGACCTCCTGCGGGCTCCTGCCGGCGAGGAGCGGATCCCCGTGCTGGTCAAGCAGGCAGCAAACTGGGTTCCGTGGCCCGACGGTGTCACCGCGAGCCACGGCCTCCAACCTTCCTCACCCGTATCCGGAACAGGAGACCCGACGCATGAAGGCCTCGCCTCGATCGCTCGCGCAGCGCATACAGGACACCCGGCGCCGCCTCGACGAAGACGTCGACGCCTGGGTGGCCACCGCCGACCGAGCGGGTACGCCGTATCTGGTGCCGCTGTCGTTCCTCTGGGACGGCGAGACGCTGTTGATCTCGACGGCGGCGGGCAATCCCACGGCCCGCAATCTCCGTGCCGGCAGCCGGGGCCGGCTCACGATCGGGCCGACCCGCGACGTGGTCCTGATCGAAGGATCCGCGGTCGTCGCCGACGGGATCACCGACGAGGTCGCCGACGCGTTCGCGGCCAAGACCGGGTTCGACCCCCGCCGGCAGCGCGACTACCCGTACTTCCACATCCTGCCGGAACTGATCCAGGCCTGGCGCGAGGTCAACGAGATCGCAGGACGGGATCTGATGGTCAACGGCACGTGGCAGACCTAGCGCGAGCCTGGGGTGGATGGGTCTTCTGGGAACCAGTCGTGGCCGTATGCACCACCAGCCCCTTCTTGCCGCCTGTCCAGTCCCACCAGCTCACATGTCCGTCGAGGCCATCGATTCTCCAGCCTCGGAGCCGGTCGACCTGGACAACACCCTCATCAACCTGGACGAGGCGTTCCAGGCGTGGGCGGGGGAGTTCGCCGACAAGCATGGCCTGGGGCGTGAGGCGGTTAAGTGGCTGATCGCTCTTGACCGTGCCGGCTACCCGCATCGTGAGGTCTTCTTCACCAAGGCGCGCGATCACTTCGCTTTGGCCGAGCCGGTCGACGAGCTGTGGAGTCGCTACCGCCGGCGCATGCCGCACCTCGTTCACTGCCGACCCCAGGTGATGGACGGCCTGTCTCGGCTACGCGCGTCGGGCCGGCGGGTGGCGATCGTCACCAACGGGACGGCGGACAACCAGCTTGGCAAGATCCAGCGCACGGGACTGGCCGAGGCCGTAGACGCCTACGCGCTGTCCGGAGTCGAGGGCATCCGCAAACCCGATGTCGGTCTGTTCGAGATCGCCGCCAAGCGCTGCGGTGCGACTCTCGCAGACGGAGGATGGATGATCGGCGGTCACCTCGTTGCGGACATCGGCGGAGGACGCGCAGCCGGTCTGCGGACGATCTGGATCGACCGAGGCACATGGCTGGGTGGTCCTCGCCGGTCTGACCGCCTCGGTGGTCGACGGTCCCGGTGAGTCCGGGATCTTCGTCGAATGCATCGTCCGTCCCGAGGAGGCCGAGGAGCGCTTCGCATGGCTGGAGGCCGTGGACCGTGCCGGTGGTGCGGTCGTGCTAGTCATCGACTCGCGCAGTGCGGTGGATGACTGGGTTGTCATGGCCGAAGGCGGGAAGGCCCTGGGCGGCTTCGTGTCCGCGGCTCAGCGGGACGGGTGACCGCCGGGAGGCAGAACCAGCAGCCGTCTCGGGACAGCCGAGGTCTGGTCGATCGTGCTAACGCTGTTGCTAACAACGTCCCTGGACGTCGGTGTACGCCTGTGGAACCCGATCAAGCTGGAAAGCTCGTTGAGCGGGCGCTTCTGACAGCGGTGGACGACTGTGGACGATCTCCAACTGGCTACGGATCAGAAGGCGCCTGGTTGGTGCCCGGCTTGTCTCGGCTCCAAATCTGAGTACATCGAGGGAGGTCTCTGATGCCGCTACCTTCCGGGATCATGCCCCAGAGAAAGGGGATCAGATACTGAGGCGGTTCGCCCAGGAGGGCGACCAGTTCGTCCTCGGAGACGGTGAGGGTGAATGCCGAGCCCGGTTTCCGCGAGTTCCATCCTTGTTCGACGGCCCGTCGGATGCATCTGCCGGCGAGGATGGGACGGAGCGCGATCGTTCGCTCTCCTCGCCAGTTGTCCGGCCGGGCACAGGGGAGTGACACCACAAGAACGCCTCCCGGCTCCTCGGCTCGCTCGACGGCGAAGCTGAGCGGGCTCCAACTGTTGCCCTGGTTGTAGGTCGGCTTGTGGCGGACACGCCAGCGGTAGACGATGCCATCGACGGTGATGAGCCGCGTGCCCTTCTTCGGCATTGCCACAATTGCCTCCAGCTCTGCTGTTGTTCCGTGGGAGCACCGGAATCAGCGAGAAGTGATGCAAGACGCTCGCAAGCGTAATCGCTACTCATCAGGGTGATCGAAAAGTTTTCGCTGATGCCCAGTTCGCAGGTCGGAGATCACCCAGATCTACGAGGGCAGGGCACACCCAGGGCACATGGGCACGAGAAGCAGCGCGAAACGATGAGAATCAGCGAACGCCAAAAGTGCGGCTCCCTCGCTGGAGGGCGTCAGGCGCGTACAGGTCGGCGTGTCCGAACTCGTGATCATCAAGGGAGGGGCGGCCTGTCCTGGCACGGAGAACGTCGGAAGGCCTGCCCGACCGTCCCGCTCCGCCTCGCCGGCGGCCGCCGAGCGATCCGCCGCCGGGATGGACCTGGCGTCCGGATCGTGCCGCCTGGCGTACTCCCCGAAGACGAGGAGGACTCACCGGAGCATTCGATCGACGACTTCCTTGGTCGAGGGCACCGCGTGAGCGAGGAATCGGTAATTGACGATCGCCGCTTCGTAGCCGTCGCCCCGGTCCGGATGCCGCGGTCCAGCGGTCGCGTCCCTGACAACCGCCACCTCGAAGCCCTGCTCGAGAAATTCGCGCAGATGGGATTCGACGCACATGTTTGCGATCATGCCGCCGAGAACAATCCTGTTGATTCCCCGCTTGCGCAGCTGCAGGACCAGATCGTTGGTCTGCGGCCCGAACACCTTGTGCGGACTGACAACGATCGTCCTGCCGTCTTCGATGTAGGGCTTGAAACGATCCAGCCAGTCCGCGCCGGAGTCGCGGAAACCGGTCAGATCCAGCGGACCGCTTCGCGCGAAGGTGCCGGTCCGCAGCTCATCGGCCTCCAGCGGCCCATTGAACGTCCAGCCGCTGTCGGCGGGATAGAAGTAGTGGGGCGATATGAAGACGTCATAGCCCCGCTCCTCGGCGGCCCTGAAGATACGCTCCATGTTCTCGACCGTGCCGTTTTCGGTGACACTCGCCCCGACCGCCGCCCAGCTCGTTCCGTTTTCGCTCAGTACGTCGTTCTGCGGGTCGATGAACACCACCGCGGTGTCGGACTGTTGGATTTCCATTGTCCCGGCCCCTTTGCCGTTCCTGATTCGCCCGGCTCGCCGTCAGCAAGACCGGCCCCATCCGGACGGCTAGACTGCGGGGCATACCCCTTCCGGTCGGCCGGCAATCGTCGTGTGCCCGCCGCGGCCGAGGTCGGTTGCCGGATTTGGGCAGCTCAGAGGGGTGGCCGAGGCCTGGTTCGCCGCCCTCGACGCCAGCCGACGCGGGCCGTTCCCGGCGAGCACGGACCGTTTGCCCGCGCGCTCCAGGCATTGAGCCCTCTCCGTGCACGGCTCCTCGTTCGGATCGATGGCCACGGTGGCGGAACCTGTCAATTTGATCAAGGCAGTTGAGCTGGGCTAATTCTGTGTCGGCTTCTCTGGTGTGTCCTTCTGCTCGTCCGTCTGGTCCTGTTTGGGTTTGTTGATCCACGTCGGGCCGGGCAGGTTGGGAGGGGTGGGGGCGCCGCCGCTGGCGAAGCGTTCGGGGTGGGCGGCTTGGGCGGTGGCCAGGACGTGGGCGCGGCGGTCTCGGACGGCGGCAGCGCGACCGTAATGCGCGTCAGCCGGGTGGTGGTAGCCGATCCCGGAGTGGTAATGCTCCTGGTTGTACCAGGTGTAAAAGTCCTGGCAGAAGGCGCGGGCGTCCTCGATCGAGCCGAACCGGCCTGGGAAGGCCGGACAGTACTTGAGCGTTTTGAAGCTCGCCTCGATGTGCGGGTTGTCGTTGGATGTCTTGGGGCGACTATGCGACTTGGCCACGCCCAGGTCGATGAGCAACTCGGCGACGGTCTTGGACTTCATCGAGCTGCCGCGGTCGGCATGCAGGGTCAGGGCGTCACGGTTGACCTTCTGCTTGATGATGGTCTGAGCGATCAGCCGCTTGGCCAGCGCGGCCGACTCGCGGGAGGCGACCATCCAGCCGACCACGCAACGGCTGTAGATGTCGATGATCGTGTACAAGTGGTACCAGATGCCCTTGTGCGGGCCGCGTAGCTTGGTGATATCCCAGGCCCACACCCGGTTCGGGGCGTCGGCGAATAGCTCGGGGATGGTCTTGGCCGGGTGGGTGGCCTGACGGCGCCGATCGCGGCCGACCTCGCCGTGTTCGCGCAGGATCCGGTACATGGTGGATTCGGATGCCAGGTAGGTGCCCTCGTCCAGCAGCGTGAAGTACGCCGTGGCCGGGGCCGCGTCAGCGAACCGCTCATTCAGCACGGTGCGGATGCGCTCGCGCTCACCGTGCGAGAGCGCGGCCGGGTGCGGCGTGCGCGGGATGCTCGGCCGGTCCGGGGCGGGGCTGGTGCGGTTCTTGCGATACCAGTTGGCCTGTGGCACTCCGGCCGCCGCGCACGCGTTGCGCCGCCCAAGCAACGGAGTCAGTTCCTCAATCGCCTCGGCTTGGGCGGTTTCGATGATCTCGGTCACTGCTCGCCCCGGCCCGTCGGTGCCTCGCTGCCGGTGGCGAACTGATCCAGCAGCGCGAAGAGCTTTCCCTGCACCTCGATCACTTGGCGGGTCTTGTCGAGTTCGGCGCGCAGCCGCTCAACCTCGCCCTCCAGCGTGTCGATCTTCTTATCGCGTGGATCGGCCTTGGGGCGGCCGACCGGCCGGGCCAGAGCCTCGCTCGCGCCATGGTCTCGGGCTGTCTTCCAACTGGAGATCAACGACGAGTACAGGCCTTCCCGGCGCATCAGCGCGCCCTTGCCGGCCTTGTCGAGCTGGTCGTACTCCGCCAGGATCCGGGCCTTGTAGGCCGCGGTGTATCGGCGGACCGCAGCCCGCTCACGCACCTGCGGGTCAGGGATTTGCGGATCCAGCTTGCTTGCTTCCACGAAGGGATGTCTCCTTCCCCGCCCTCGATACAGAGTTTTATGCCTACTTGCTACCTCTGTCCATTTTGGCAGGGAGGGTGGCGACCTGCCTGGCATGCCGGTGGTCGAGGATGACGATCTTCCGGGCGACCATAAGGTATGGGTGCTCGGTCGATTCACTCAGGCGCACGGGGCGGGTAAGGACTGAGCCGCCCGGTGGTCGGAGCGGACACAGTTTCGGGAGTGCGGATGGTCGGCTCATTCGGTGTGCGTTTGCGGAGTTTGCGGCAGGCGGCGCAGTTGACGATCGAGGAGCTGTCACACACCTCCGGCGTGAGTGTGCGGGCCATCGGGAACATGGAGCGCGGCGTCAGCCGCGGTCCGCAGCGGCGCACGGTGGAGGCGCTGGCCGAGGCGTTGCGGCTGGGTGAGGAGCAGCGGGCGGAGCTGGTGGAGGCCGCGCGGACGGGCCGACCGAGGCCGGCCGGGCCGGTGCCGGGTGCGTGTGAACTTCCGCGCGGGGCGGGTGACTTCACCGGCCGGGTGCGGGAACTGGAGCTGCTGCGCCGGCTCGCCGAGCAGGCCGAAGCGGGACAGGCCGCGGTGGTGGCCACGATCTCCGGCACCGGCGGGATCGGCAAGACAGCCTTGGCCGTGCACGCCGCCAGGCACCTGGCCGAGGCGTTCCCCGACGGCCGCTACTACGTGGACCTGCGCGGCATGGACAGCGTTCCGCTGGCCCCGGGAGCGGTGCTGTCGCGGCTGCTGAAGGCATTGGGCGTGAACGAGCAACGCATTCCGAGCGATGAGGAGGAACGGGCCGGGCTCTACCGGGCGCTGCTGGCTGATCGCGGCTGCTTGATCGTGCTGGACAACGCCATCGATGAGGCGCAGGTGCGTCCCCTCCTCCCGTCCGGCGGTCCGGGGATGACGATCGTCACCAGTCGGCGTTCGCTGGCCGGCCTGGAGGGAGTACGGCAGATCCCGCTGGACCAGCTCTCCAGCCGGGAGTCGGCAGGGCTGTTGCGAGCGATCGTCGGTGCGGACCGTACCGAGGCCGATCCGGACGGCGTGGCCGAGCTGGCCCGGCTGTGCGGGAATCTGCCGCTGGCGATGCGGATCGCCGGCAACCGGCTGCAGAGCCAACCAGGCTGGACGATCAGCCAGCTGGCGGGCCGCTTGAAGGATGAGGAGCGACGGCTGGAGGCGCTGGCAGTCGGAGACCTGGCGGTCGCCACCGCTTTCGCCTTGTCGTACCAGCAGCTGTCCGGGACGGCGCGGCTCGCTTTCCGGCGGCTGGCGCTGGCGGCCGCGCCGGACTTCGGGGTACCGGTGGCCGCCGTCCTTACCAAGGCGGACCTGTTCGAGACCGAGGACGCGCTGGAGACACTGGTCGAGCTGGGCCTGCTCACCTCGCCGTACACCGGCCGCTACGTCTTCCACGACCTGGTTCGACTGTTCGCACGCGCCCAACTCGAACAAGAAGAGTCGATCGAGGCGCAGCAGGAGGCGCGCCGGCGGATGGAGAGCTGGCTGCTGGAGGTCGCGGTGGTCGCCGGGCGTTGGTTCGACTCCGACTACGGAGCACCGCCGCCGGAGTGGCGTTCCCTGGTCACGCTCGACAGCGAACAGGAGGCGAGTGACTGGCTGCGGGCAGAGGAAACGGCGTGGCTGGAAGCACTACGCTCAGCGGCTCAGCGCGGAGAACACGCGGCGGTGGTCGAGGTGGCCGTGTCCCTGGGCTGGTTCGCCGACATCTGGAAGCGGTGGGAGCACTGGCGCGAGGTGTTCGAGCTGTCCTCCCATGCGGCGCGGGCCATGGGCGACCGGCTGCAGGAGGCGGTGCTTCTCAACCACCTGTCCGAGGTGCTGACCGTGTGCGAAGGTCGTAGGGAGGAAGGGGAGGCGACCGCGTTGCGGGCGCTGGAGCTGGCCTGTGAGGTCGGCGACCTACGCCAGCAAGGATGCGCGCTGCTGTATGCCAGCCGGGCCCTCGGGGGTGATCCGGCGAACATGGAGCGTGAGCTGGACTACGGACGGCGAGCCGCTGATCTCCTCCTGCAAGCCGGGGACCTGCAGAGATACCCCGCGGCCATGGCGCGCTACGTCGCCGCGCTGCGCGTGGCGGGCCGGTTCGAGGAGGCATTGAAGTGCAACCTTGCACTGGTGGCCACGCTGAGTGACCCGGCCTACGGCGCTTCCCCGGCCGTCATCAACTTGACTCTCGGAAGCGCCCTGGGACAACTCGGCACCACTTACCTCGCGCTCGAACGCTGGGAGGAGGCGATCGACGCTTACCAGCGGGCGCTGCCCCACCATGCTGCCTACGCCCTTACCTGGGCCTTGGGGCTTACCCAGCGCAGGCTGGGCACCGCGTTGCGGCGTCTGGACCGCATCGAGGAGGCCCGCCAGGCGTTGACGGAGGCGGCACGGCTGTACGAGGAAGACGGTGACACCGAGCAAGTCGCCGAGGTGGTCAAGGAACTCGAGGAGATCGCCGCACCCAGCGCAACAGCTGAACGTTGAGCGCGGAGGTGTCCTCGTGAACTGGAACACCCTGACACCCTTCGTGCTCGCAGGTTTCGGCTTCCTCACCCTCGTGCTCACTCAACTGAGGGAAGTCTTGGCCAAGCTCCCAGAGCTGATTCGGATGTTCCGCACAGTTCGCCGCGCGATCGACGAAAAGCGGAGTACAGCAGGTGAGTACCTGATTGTGCTGGTTTCTCCATGTTCTCGGAGGATCGTCGCGTCTGACGTTCCATAGTTCATTGGGGAGTGCCGCACGGCAGCGCCATACAGCAACACCGCCTCACACGATCACACGTCATCAACCCGCGTCTACCACCTGAGCAGGTCGAGATGTCGCTGACGAGGCGTCTGCCCTTGCCTACGGCATTGGCTCGCGGGCCGGCTCGACGGTGGTGAGCGGTCAGTGTTCCAAGGCGCCCTTGAAATTCGCCGCGGGCTGGCTGACGTTGCCCTCGACCTGGTCACCGCAGCTTTTGGCCCATAGACGCTGGTTGCCGTGGCGCGGCAGACGGGCTTCTTGGCGCGCCTTTCAGCCATTGATCAATGGCTAAAGGGCGCCGGGTTCGCACCCTTCCCCTAAATTAGAATCTTGCCCGCAAATGATGACAAATGTTCACCAAGGAATTTTTAAGCATTTGCGGCAGCTTAAATAGCGTGGGCGTTTTGACCGTCATGTGGAGGGTAGCGGAGTGCGAGGTGGGATAATTCTATTCTCGCTACCCCGAAAAGAGATAAGGCGAAAAATAATATGAATAACCCTCAGGCTGCAGCAAATCCCGGACTCGGCCGCTCGGCCGCGGTATCTCACGACAGGCAGAAGACAGAGACCCGGCCGGCCTTCAAAACAACCGAATTCATGGTCTACATCGCCGCAGTGGTCGCGGTTGTGATCACGGCTCTCGTGGTCGGTGACGACACGCGCGGTGCTGCCGGCGACCCCTTCGGTGCCGACCAGGCCATCCGATACATCGTCTTCCTGACCGTCGGTTACATGCTGGCTCGAGGCCTGGCGAAGGCCGGCAGCTGGGCGCGGCGCGACGACCACGGCTAAGGTTCATCGTCACGTCGGGGCCCGATAACACGATGATCGTGACGCATATCCAAGTCTCGCCACCGCGACGACGCCGACGAGGCCATCGTCGCCCTCTATCGAGCTGGTCTCACTTCGCATGATTTACCCGCATGAGGTAAAAGGCGGACTTCGGCTATTCGAAGTGGCGAGATGCTGTCGGTGATCACGATTGGGTGCCGCAGGGCAGGGCCGCCGTGAGCGCCATTCATCCGGTGTTCCTGCTCCGCTGTCCGCAAGCACGAGACATTCCACCAGTCTGAGCCGCGTCTGAACGGCCAATGGCGTGCACCAGTGATCAGATTCCCGACAGCACGGTGAATACCCATGGGAACGCGCCCAGGCTGCCTCTTGGTCTCGGTGCTGCCAGTGCCACGACGGGCATGCCGAACAATATGACTCAGCGAGATCCATCGGCAGTGGTGTAACCCGACCAAGGGTTTTGAGCGCGAAGATGGCGCCAGGTTGGATCGCATGGAAAGGGGTACGCGAGCCTATCCATGCAGGTCACAGCTTTGAGGAGAACGGTATGTCCTTCAACCCACTGCAGGAGCGGGGAATCCCGCTGGATCGGCAGCTGCGCAACTGGCGTGAGCTGAACGTCCTGCCGATCGATCCCGACCATGCCGATCCCTACACGCGGTGCCGGATCATCGCGATGAACGGCATCGAGGTCGAGGCGATCTTATTCAGCCATCAGTTCGCCCGGCACTGCCCGGACATGGAGGTCAAGCATCAGCTGGCCCAGGTCCGCTACATCGAGGCCCAGCAGCAAAAAGCGGTCAACTGGCTGCTGCCCGGTCTGGCGTCGGTGCTGGAGACCACCATCGCCTACGAGCAGGTCGCGGTCGACCTGACCGCCTGGGTGGCCCGGATGGAGCCCGACCCCTACCTCAAACAGGCCTACCACTTCGGGGTCCTGGAGGACTTCGATCACCTGTACCGCTACGCCAACCTGTACGAGATGATCGAGCACCGCAGGGCCGAGAAGATCGTCGACAATCTGACCGAGGTGATGCCGGGCCGGCCCACCTACCTGCACCACCGCCACCCGATCGACAACGTGCGCGAGCCCTACGACAAGAGTGTCGTCGATCCGATCTCCCGGCTGCACGCACTGACGATCATGGCGGCCGAGCAGCAGACCATGAACTTCTACATGAACGTCGGCCCGACCTACATGGAGCCGATCGCCCGCCAGCTGTACCAGGAGATCGGGCTGATCGAGGAAGAGCACGTCACGCACTACGAGTCGCTGGTCGACCCGGGCGAGACCTGGTGGGAGCAGCTGGTCACCCATGAATACAACGAGTGCTACCTGTACCACTCGTTCATGCAGACCGAGTCCGACCCGAAGGTCAAGGCGATCTGGGAACTGCACCTGAACATGGAGCTGGAGCATCTGCGCATCGCCGCCGATCTGATGCGCCGCCACGACGGCCGCGAGCCCGAGGAGGTCGTGGCCCCGCAGCTTCCGGCGCCGGTGACCTTCGAGCCGAACAAGGGCTACCTGCGAGAGCTGCTCGGCACCGAGATCGACGTCACCACGATCGGCACCGGCTACGTGAAGGACATGCACGAGCGGTTCCAGCAGTGGCAGGAGGCCATCCACGGCGGGGAGAAGGCGCCGAGCGAGCTGATCATCGATGAGAACCGCACCAAGTCCGGCGAGGAGTACCGGCTGGAGACCGAGGGTCCGCATCCGGTGCCGAGCCTGCGCGCCCACCGTTAGCCGAAAACACGCGGGCGCCGGTTGTCCGGAAGGTGCAGGCGACGGTGCCGCCGTCACGGGTGAACACCGACGCCGGGCGCTTCCAGGCGTGCGGCCCGCGCCGCCCGGCAGGGGCGCGGGCCGCAGGTGGGCAGGACCGGCCGGTCAACCGTTCTTGCCCATGGCCTGGCGGATCACGTCCCGAGCCCGGTCCATGATCGCCACGGGCGTGCCCATGAGCAGGTTCGCGGTCGCCGACTCCACTCCCGGATGCGGGTGGGTCGGCGCCATCGCCTCGGCCGCCTTCACTCCCACCGCCATGGCCCGGCGCTCGGCCTCGCTGGTGTGGGCACGCAGCTGGGTGAACTCGTAGCGCTCCTCGCTTCTGGCATGGGCCATCACCGCTGCCCGCAGCGCCGTCAGGTTCGTCAGGAATTGCGGATCACCGGCGCCGGCCTTGTCCATCTCCATGAGCAGTTGCTTGGCTTCGTGCTCCTCGGCCAGCCGATCGTCCACCACGTCCTTACCGCCGTCGATCTTGAGACGGGCGTAGGGATGGACGATCTCCTCTTCGGCCGTCTCATGTACGGCCAGCAGCCGCACCAGCCGCTGGAATGCCTCGGGCCGTTCCTGGGCCGAGGCCTTCTCCACCTCGTCGAACAGATCCCGAATCAGCGCGTGCTGCGCGATGAGCAGGTCCACGACATCGTCCTGTCTCATCAGCTCAGGTGCCGTTTGTCGATCACTCATGGTCTTCCCCCCTTGTTCTCGGCCTGCGTACCCCGTCGGGCGGAGGGAATTCGTGCCAGGACGAATCCAAACGCGATCAGTACCACACCGAGAGCTGGAAACCTCAGGTCGTAGAGAAGCCGACCGGGCCCGTGCCGGACATGGTGCACCCCGAGAACCTGGTGGTCGATCACTCCTTCGACCAGGTCGAACACCCCCAGTCGACGATCATCCAGACGATCTTCGTGGAACGCATGGTGGACGTCGTGCTGAGGTGATCCTCTGTCGCTCGGACGTTCACCCCTGATGGTCGCCTTTCGGGGTCAGCCGTCGTCTCCACCCCGGTTCTTTCTCGCGAGCCCTCATCCCGGTCTGGACGCTCTGCGGCCGGCGACCGGATAATCCAGTCGAAGTGGAGCATGGTCACCCGGAACGATGACCTTGTGAAGTTCCGCGATGACAGCATTCAACCGCCCCGCCGAGAGATCATGACCGAGTTGCACGCCTCGCTCGACCGCCGGTACCGGCCCGAGGACGTCGCCGATCTGGTGCTCCAGGTACTGGATGGGCGGTTGTCGCAGAGGGAACGTGTGGTGCTGGAGCGCGCGGCCAAGTACACCTTGCGCCGGCAGGGCGGGTTCTCCTCGATGTCCACCGACTACGCCCGTCCGGTCGGCGGAGCGCGGCAGGTCGCGGCGGCCACCCGGCTGTTCGAACGGTCGGTGGAGGTCGACCCCGACGATCCGGAATCGCTGCTGGAGTTCGCGGCGACCATGGGGCGCGAGATCGGCTGGACGCCCGAGCGCACCGACTTCCTGGCCGACCGGCTGAACCGGGACGCCCGGGAGGCGGCGGGTATGGACGTGTCCAAGCGGCAGTACAACCGCCGCTTCCGGCTGTTGCGCAGGCTCGCCGCCAAGGCGGACGTGCTCGGCGTCGAGCACGACAAGCGGCGCCTGCTCATGGTGGGCGTCACCGGATTCGGGGCGGACATCGCGCTGGAGCGGTTCGCCGCGGACGTCAACGCGGCGTGCTACACCGCGCGGCGCAAGCTGCGCAGGGAGTTCAGCCTGTCGGGACGGGAGAACCCGTTCGACGAGATCGCCTCCGTGCTGCTCGACCGGTGCACGGCTGACAGCGACTGGTGGATGATCGCGCAGGTGCGAACCACTTCCGACGTCCTGGAACGTCTGACCGAACAGGAACGGGGGCTGCTGCTGGGCCAGTGGTCGGCGGTCATGCGGCACAGCGCGGATCTGCTGCGCAGCCACTGGAACCCGAGCACCGAACGCACAACCATGATCGTCAGGCGTGGTGACGACTCCACCACCTGGAACAACCTGGCGGTCGCCTACAACGCGGCCCGCGCTGGCTGGCTGGCCTGCCTGGCCTCGCTGAACGCACTGGATCTGCTGGACGTCGCGTGCCCGGGTAAGGCGATGCGGCTGATGGCCGCCGACCTGGTCCGCTGGCACAGGGGCAGCGGCGGTGACGTCGATCCGAACACGGCGGTGTGGGCGGCGTTGCCGCTGCCGTGGGAGGTCCTGGACGGGAGCGCGGTCTGTGCTCGCGGCGATGTCGAGGCGGCGTGCCGTGCGGCGAAGCTGGACCCGGCGCGGTCGGGCTGGACCGTGCCCGCGCCCAGGCGCGAGGTGGCGGTGTTCCGGCCGACGCCCGAGCTGGTGCACGGAGTGAGCATCGCCGACCCGGTCTGGGCCGCCCTGCTCCGGCGGGCGGGGGCGTTCAGCGGCCAGCACGTCAAACGCGAGATGGTCGCCGATGTCCGCCACGGACTGGCCTCCGGGGTGGTCATCAGCGATCTGCCCATCCGGGATCATTAATTCTGTGGCGCTCACGGACGATGTCGAGGAGAATGAAGATCACGGCCTGTCGTAGTTCAGTGGTAGAACGCCTGGCTCTTTCTCCAGGTAGGCGCCGGTTCGAGCCCGGTCGGCAGTGCCGTACATCATGAGCGTGGCCTCGTTGTAGCTCAGTGGTAGAGCTCCCGGCTCGGGACCGGGTGGACGCCGGTTCGAGCCCGGTCGACGAGGCCGATGCTCGCCCCTCAGCGGCTCGCAGCCGGGACGGCGGCGCCGGTGCCGCGCGGTCGGCAGGAGCCGGCCGGGGCTTTTCTCTCGGCTCTCCCGGTGCCGATCCCCTGACGGTCTTGGGGCGGTAAGCGCCGTTTGCGTTCTTGACCTTCCCACGCTTGTTTATCGCGAGTACGCAGGGTAGGGCCAGGAGTACCCCCCTCTTCACCTTCTTCGAAAGCAGGCAGTCATCATGATTGTTATCGGAGCCATACTTCTGATCATCGGATTCCTGACCGGTATCTCCATCCTGTGGACCATCGGAATCATCGTTCTGGTCATCGGACTGGTGCTGATGCTGATGGGGCGCATGGGACGGCCCGTCGGAGGCCGCAGCCACTACTTCTGACCCGGCCACCGGCCATCCCCTGGAGAGGCGGCGAGAACGTCGCTGCCCCCAGGGAGTGTCCGGCCGTTCACCGGCACCGATGGCAGGTCACCAGCGCGCCCGGGGCGATCCGGCCGGTCCGCCACGGGCGCGTTCTGGACGCCTTCCGCTCCCCGGGGGGAGCCGGCCGGGTCAGATCCGGTTCTGATTTGATGCCGGGTCGCCGAGCCATCGGTCGAACCATGCGCGGGTACGCCGAAGTAGATCGATCCGGTGATTGCGTTCCCTGAACGAGTGTCCTTCTCGCGGGTAGACGACGAACTCGTGCTCGACGCCGAAGTGACGCAGCGCGCGGTGGAAGAACGTCGCCTGGCCGAGCGGCACGTTCGTGTCGTCCTCACCGTGCAGGATCAGCACCGGCGTGCGGATCTTCGAGGCGAACGAGATCGGGCTGAGCCGATCGTGGCGGTGGGGGCCGGGCACCTCCCAACCGGCGCTGCCGCCGAGCCCCACCTCCCAGGAGGACGGGCCACCCGCGGACGTCCGGATCTTGATGGGCCGCAAGCCCGGCATCGACAATGGGCTGTTCCAGGCAGATCTCGACGACCTCGCCCGCGACCAGGTGAAGCGGCTCGTTCCGCCGATCTGAAACCCGCTGAAGGCCGTGTTTCGAGCTTGCCGTACGCGAAACCGCTGCCGGTTCGTCGCGCGGTGGCCGGAGCGGGCACCCGGCCACCGCCCGCGGGGGTGAGGTCTGAGAAGGATCAGTCCGCGAAGGCTGAAGGCGGCAAACCAGCGGTGAAATCCGGCAGTTCGTGCATGGCGGATCCGGTGCGAGGAGTTATATGCTGATCACGATGAATACCTACTCCAGCAGATTGGGGGCCCCGTTCACGCAAGGTGAGTGCTGATGCGCTCCTGGACTGTGAACGAGGATTCCCGTCTTTCCCTCTGGCTGCGCGTGCGCAAGTTCGCCGTGCCGCCGTCCATGATCGAGTCTGCGACCGCCCGCCGCACCGCCGGAGACTGGGCAGGAGCGTGTGCCGCGGCACACGTCGACATCGATCTGAATCTGCGATCCGCTGCTCACTCCCACGGTCAAGAGCTCACGGCCCGCATCCGGGCCGATCTCCGTAATCTGGCTCCTGACCTGCTGCGCTGGCACATGCCGAGGATCGCACCGAACGGCCTGCTGCGCCCGGGCCTGACCGTCTCCCTGGCCCGATACCACCCGGCGTCGCATGGAGGCGGCAGCGCGGTGCACCTTGTGGCCCGGACTCCGCCGGCTTGGGCGGATGCAGGTCAGCGGATCAGCCTGGCTCTGTGGGCCGGGTCCCGGTCCGGGGCCGGTCCGCATCCGCATCCCCGTCCTCACCGGCGCTTCCGCCTCGACCTGCACCGTCACCTGTGGGACGTCCGCAGGGTCGACGAGCTGCGGGTCCGCTCCGGGGCGGACCGGCCACCCGCCGATGACCGTCCCGCTCCGACCCCGGATGTGCCGCTGGAGAGCGGCTGCGCCGTGGACCGGTGGGCGGACGAGGCGTGGATACTGCTCCGCGAGGAAGGGCGGGCCGGTGGTGCGGTCGCCGTCCGACTCGGGGGGCGGCGTCAACTGGTGCTGGAGCCGGCAGCGGACGAGGCCACCTCCGGACTTCCTGCGCTGCGGACGACGGCGGCCCCTCGCGGGGGTGGCGGGTCCGCGCTGCCGGTGCTGCCCGACGCGGCGACGTGGGTGCTACCCGACCTGGCGTTGCTTCGCACCGGGCTGATCGAGGCCGACCGGCTGCACCCGCTCGTCGCGTCGGCGCTTGTGCCGGGCCGTCTCCCGGCCGGCGTCCCGCGGATCCCTGAAGGCGGAGCCCGCCAACGCGTGGTCGAGTGCCGTGGCGCCCAGCACCGGATCGGTCTCGTGAATGATGTGCTCGTCCCGCTGGACCACGACCCGGCCGAGATCCGCCGCGAGAAGTTGCTGGCCGCGCTGACCGGCACGCCGCTGCCCTGCCTGCGGGTGATCGACGAGGCACACCGAGACCCGGAGTGCCTCGTCGACGTCCGCGCTCACCTGGACCACGGCGACGCCGCCGGTGCTCTGGTCGCCGTTGAAGATCTCCTCGGCCCCGGGGCGTCGCTGCCCAGGGGCGCCCTACGGGACGAACTGGAGATGGCGGCGCTGCGGCGAATCGCCCATGGGCTGTTCCGGGCCGGACTGACCGGGCTCGGACAGGGCCCGGCTACCCGGTCTGACCGCCGTCCGAGCGAGAATCGCGCGCATCCGCGCCACGTGATGTCCCGCTGATTTTCGGGCCTCATCCTCCTTGCCCTGCCTCATCGCGTTCCTGTCCCGGCCTGACCCGGCTCAACCAAACCTCAGAGGTGATCCAATGCCCGCATCCGTCCTGCCCGCATCTTCGTCCGCCTCCACCGCCACACCCTCCGGCCCGGCTCACTCCTCCCGGCTGGACGTCGCCGCCGACCTGCTCGCCCTGCTCCACGACACGGCCACGGAGCCACGCATCGATACGCAGTTGGAAGCGCTGACCCTGGCCGTGGCAGCAGACCTGCCGGTGCTGCTGTGGGGAGAGCCGGGGATCGGCAAGACCGCGGCCCTGGAGCAGCTCGCCGTAGCCCTTGACCTGCCGCTGACCACGGTGATCGCCAGCGTGCACGAACCGTCCGACTTCTCCGGCCTGCCCGTGGTCGGTGACGACCCCGCGGTGCAAGGCGTCCCGATGGCCCCGCCTGACTGGGCCGTACGCCTGGCTCGGGCGGGCCGAGGGCTGCTCTTCCTGGACGAGCTGTCCACGGCGCCGCCGGCCGTCCAGGCCGCTCTGCTCCGCCTCGTGCTGGAGCGGCGGGTCGGCGCCCTGCGACTACCCCCCGGAGTCCGGATCGTGGCGGCCGCCAATCCACGGTCCTCCGCGGCCGACGGCTGGGAGCTGAGCGCGCCCCTGGCCAACCGGTTCGTTCATCTGCAGTGGGTTCATGACCACGAGGTCGTGGTGCGGGGCCTCGGCGGGACCTGGCCGCGGGCGTCGCTGCCGCGGCTCGACCCGGATCGGTTGTCAGAGGCCGTGACGTTCGCCCGACGTGCGGTGTGCGGGCTCCTCGCCGCCCGCCCGGCCCTTGTGCATCGGCTGCCAGGCAACGACGTCCGCCGGGGCGGCCCATGGCCCTCACCCCGCAGCTGGGAGATGACACTGCGTCTGATCGCCTTCGCCACCGCGGCGAACACGTCCCGGGAGGTGCTGTCCATGCTGGTCCGGGGCACGGTGGGGGACGGTCCGGGGCTGGAACTGCTGGCCGGCCTGGACCGGATGGACCTCCCCGATCCGGAGGCGCTGCTGGCCGACCCGGCGGCGGCCGACCTGCCGGAGCGGGGCGACCTGCGCCAAGCCGTGCTCGACGGCGTGGTGGAGGCGGTCCGGAAGCGGCCGGAGAAGTCCCGTTGGGACGCGGCGTGGGCACTGCTGGTCCGGGCGTTGGAGACCGGAGCCCCGGACCTGGTGGCCGTACCCGCGACCACACTCGCCGCGCTGCGCCGCGCGGAGTGGGATGTTCCGGCGTCGATCGAGAAGCTCGCCGGGGTGGTGGCCCTGGGCAGGCAGGCGGACAAGGCCGCGGCGCGGGTCGCCGCCGGGGGGTCGAGCCGGTGACGCCCGGTGCGGCGGGGACCCTGGACCTCGAGAAGCTCTTCACCGCCCGGCTGCTCGCCGCACGGGCTCGGCCCTACCTGGCGACGGCGCTGTTCGCGCTGCACACGGTGGAGTCGCGACTCGTGCCGACGATGGCCGTGGACCGGAACTGGCGATGCTACGTTTCGCCGGCGTTCGTCGATCGGACCCCCGTGGAGGAGCTGGCAGGGGTGTGGGTGCACGAGGTCTCCCACCTGCTGCGCGACCATCACGGGCGTAGCGACCGGGTCGCCGTGGAGCGGGGACTGACCGGGCCGGGAGACCGGCTGCGGATGAACATCGCCGCGGACTGCGAAATCAACGACGACGTGTTCGGGGACGGGCTGGCCCGGCCCGAGGGCGCCGTCGAACCGGGGATCCTCGGGTTGCCCGAGGGGGAACTCATGGAGGACTACCTGCGCCAGTTCCGGCTTGGGCCGTACACGCAAAGTCTGGTCTGGCTGGACTGCGGCAGTGGCGCCGACGGGCTGGAACGGGAGTGGGACCTCGGACCGGACGGTGCGAACGGGCTCAGCCCACAGGAACGAGACGCGGTTCGGTTCCGGGTGGCGGAAGGCATCACCGCCCGCCCGGGGAACGTCCCGCATGGGTGGCGGCGGTGGGTGGAGGAGGCGTTTCACCCGCCACAGCCGTGGCGGGAACTGCTCGGCGCGGCGGTCCGCTCGGCGGCCTCCGGTCCGGGCGCGGGTGAGGACTACATCTACGGCCGGCCGTCACGGCGATCCGCAGGCCTCCCCGGCGTCGTCCTGCCGAGCCTGCGGCGCAGGCCGCCTCGGGTCTCCGTGGTCATAGACACCTCCGGGTCGGTCAGCGACGCCGAACTGGGTAGCGCGCTTCTCGAGGTCGCCGCGATCGTCCGCGTCCTGGGCGGTCGGCGCGACCTGGTCAGCGTGCTGTCGTGCGATGTGGCGGCCCGGGTCGTGCACCCGCTGTGCCGCGCCGAGGGAATCCCTCTGGTGGGCGGCGGTGGGACGGATCTCCGTACGGGCTTCGCCACGGCGCTGCGAGCAAGGCCGCGGCCAGACGTCATCGTGATGCTGACCGACGGTCAAACCCCCTGGCCGTCCGCGCGGCCACCGTGCCGGACGGTGGTGGGGCTGTTCCCTCGGGGGAGGGGACCCCGAACGTGGGACGAGGACGATCCCGATTACGTGCCGGACGCACCGCCCGAATGGGCACGGGTGGTCGTCATCGGCTAGCCGTTCCGGCCGGCCCCGTTCCGGCCGGCTGAAGAACGGCCGCTCTCCGGCGGGGCGGGATTCGTGCGATCGTCCGGACCGACGTGGCCGTCTCCGGGGCGGCGTCGTGCTCATCCGCCGGGAACCGGAGAAGCTCGGCGACGCCCGCCGACCGGGTTGCGGCTTTCGTTGATCATGTGAAGGATGCGGGGATGATCTCCCCCGGCCTGCGACGGCACCGCTTCCTGCTGTTTCTGACCGGAGGCGTGAGCCGGCAGGCCGGCATGCACGTCCAGGGCGCTGTGGTTCTACTGTCCGCTGTCACCTTGCTGGAGATGAGCTTCAACCAGATCGGCCTGGCGCAGATGGCCGGGACCATACTGGCATTGTCGCTGGCACTGCCACTGGGCGTGTTGATCGACCGGGCGCGGCGCAGGTCGGTGCTGGTGGCGACGGGTCTGCTGAGCGCCGGGCTGCTCGGCTCCGTCGCGCTCGCCGCCTGGCTGCAGGTGATCACCCTGCCGCACTTCGTGGTGATGGTGGTGGCTCTGACCGTCCTGCAGGCCGCAGGGGTGGGGGCACAGGAGGCATACCTGCCGGACGTCGTCGGACGGGACCGGCTGGTTCTGATGAACGCCGCGCTGGTCGGCGTGGCGTCGATCGGTTCTCTCGTCGTTCGGCTGCTGCTCGGCCGCTTTTCCGAAGAGGTGGTGTCGGTCGTCCTGTCCGTCGCGGCCGTGGCGTTCGCCGCCTCGGCGCTGTTGTTTCGCGGCATCGACGCACCCGAGGAGCCACCGGGACCACGGACGAGATGGTGGCGGGAGGCGGCCGAGGGGGTGCGCTTCACCCTGACCCACCCGGTGCTCAGGGCGATCACCGTGTATCTGACGGCATCGGTGCTGCTGGAGCCGATGATCGATGAGGCGACCGGAGTTCCGCTCCGTGAGGACGGATCCTACGACGGCCTCATCGAGCTGGTACAAACGGTGATCTACACGGCGCCCGTGGCCGGGGTGCTGGCGGCCGCACTGCTGTACCGGCGGCTCGGTACCTTCCGGTTGGCGTGGCTGGCCATCCTGGTGACCCAGCCGTTCACGCTCCTGCTCGCCCTGACCGACACGGCCTGGGGCCTGATCTGGTACCTGCTCGGCTCGTTCGTCCCCTGGGCCGGATGGGCGGCCACCGCGCTCGCCCTGCTCAGCCACCGCCAGGTGATCACGCCCGGCCGGTTGCTGGGCCGTACCGGCGGCACGCTGGCCCTGTTCGCCGGACTGGCGGGAGCCGCCGGAGGGGTTCTGGAACAGCTCCCCGCTTTCCTGACCGACCTCGGGCTCTTCGCCGAGGCCGGTTCCCTGGCCGTGCTGCCGGTCCTCGTGCTGGGCACGGCCGGTCTGCTCGCCGCGGCCGTACCGCTGCTGAGGGTCCGTCACCTCACCGAGCCCTCACATTCCCTGGCAGTAGCGCCGACGTCCGTTCCACGCGAGGACTGACCTCGATCGCCTGACTCCGTGGAACCGGCCACCCCCGGCGTCCGCCAAGATCGCATACCGATTGCCCTGCTATAGGCTCGTTGGCACTATGGAAACGCCCCGTGACCTCCCTTCCCCTCTCCGCGTCGCGTTCCAGACCGTCGGCCTGCCCTGGCCGGACACCCGGCTCGGCCACTTCGACGGGGTGCTGGCCGAATTCGGTGAGCGCTCCGGGGCGCAGGATTTGCGCGACCACGTCGGCCTGCTGCGGAAGATCCAGGACACGTTCTTCGAGCACCTGCGCGACCTCGCCGAAGAGCACGACGGCGACCCCATGTGCCTGATCCGGCACAAAGACCGGCCCTGCGTGACCGAGGTACGGGAGGAGTGGGCCGAGACCGCGGCGCGGATCCCCGAGTATCACGCGGCCACCGTGGCGTTCGCCCGGCAACTGCTCGGAGACCCGCCCGCGGTCCCCGGCTACCTGGCCGGCGTGCTGCCCGCCTGGGTGGAGGCGCGCCCCGAGCACGGTATCCGCGACGAGCCCACCGCCGGCCGCGCGCCCGCCGCGGATGCCCTGCTGCGCTGGAGGGAGGACCCCTACGGGCCGCGGATCTGCGTCGTCGCCGGCTCGCCCGCCTCGGGCAAGACCCGGCTGCTGGCCTGGTTCAGCGGCTCAAGCGTCTGGGGCTGGTCGGGCTACGGCCGCTCCGAGGCGGCCGTCTGGCTGCGGGGGATGGACGTCGAGGAGGCCGTGGGCGAGGTGGCCGAACAACTCAAGCTCGGCGGCGGCGACCTGGCCGCCCTCGACCGGCCCGTGCTCATCACGCTGGCCGACCTCCACACAAGTGCCGACCCCGGACGTATGCTCGCCGAGCTCGTCCTTCCCCTGGCCGCCGACCCGCACGTCCGGCTGCTCGTGGAGCGCCGTCACCCCACAGCCGTGGCCGACCTCGACGTGCCGGTGTTCGTCCTGGACCTGGACGATCCGCGTGCCACCGACCGCGACGCCTTCACCGCCTGGTACGCCGCCGAGCGGGTGGAGCGGTCCCCGTTCACCGCCGGCCAGGTCTACCCCTCGCCGGGTGTCGCCGCCCTCGCCGCCCGAGCGGAGGGCGCGGATCCGGGCCCGGATTCGCCGATGGACGTGCGGGTGGCGCGTGCCTGGCTGGACGGCCTGTCGCCGGACGCCCGCGCCGCCGCCGGCACGCTCGCCCTCACCTTCGCCCCGATCGGCCCGTACACCTGGCGGTTGCTGCACTGCGGCCGGCTCCGCGACGACCCGGAGGCCGCCGCCCGCGGTGTCGCGGAGGCCGCGGCCCGGCTGCCCCTGGCCGAGCCCGGCCTGCCCGCGTACGCCATCGGCCTGCCCTCCCTGGCCGAGGCCGTCGCCCTTCCCGCGGCGGCGCACGGCGAGCTGGCCGCCGTCATGCGCGGCTGGCCGGTCGCGGCCGAACTGTCCCCGCCCGGGTACGTCATCCGCCACCTGGCCCGCCACGAGCGCCTGGCCGGCGGCCATGAGGCGATCACCCCGCTCCCGCTCCGCCGCCCTCGGACCAGGGTCACGCGCGAGCTGCTGGAAGGCCTGTACGGTCCCGCCGGCGTCGTCCGGCCGCACGACGACGAGCTCCACCCCGCGCTCACGCACGGCCCCACCCGCCGTTTCCTGACCGAGGTGGGCCTGCCCGTGGACGGCGTGCACGTGGACGACTGGACCGGCGAGGACCGCCGCTTCGTCGTGTCCCTGGCCGAGTCGTCCGACGCCGTGGACGAGCTGCGTGCCTGCGAGGGTCTGCCCGGCCACCTCGACGCGCTGTTCAGGCTCGACTGGCTGCAGACCTGGCACCTTTTCCTCGACGGCCGGACCGGTCTGGTCTACGAGGTGGACGAAGGGCTGGAGACCGCCCGCGTCGCCCACCGCGGCGTCGAGTCGTACGCCTACTTCACGTACGTGATCCACCGGGAGCGCAGGCTGTGGTGCGACGACCAGGACGCGCACAGCGACGCGTCCTACTGGTGCGCCGAGGACCTCATCGTGGAGTTGCACACGTACGAGCCGGAGGCCATGGCGGGCCACGACGCCCTCTGGCCCACGACCCTGGAGGACTACACGCTCCTCACCTAGACAGGTCGCCGGCCCCGAGGCGGATCATCGTCCGCGGCGAGGTCACGCGGCGGACGAACCCGGCACGGCACTCCGGCCACGGGGTCCGGCGGTCGACCAGGGTGATCGGTCTGCCTGAGAAGCGGAGGGTCAGGGGTTCGGCCCTGACCCTGACCGCCGTCATCGACCGGCGGGAACGCCCCGAAGCGATCAGGGCGAATCCGAGGTACGGCTACGCGCAGTTGATCGACTCGACCCGGGAGCTGTTGTACGAGCAGGAGTCGATGAGCTTGCCGGACGCGTTCCTCACGTACGCCGTGTCCGAGGCCTGGTTCCAGATGTACGCGAAGGTCCCCCCGCTCCTGCCCCAGTAGCGGGTGGTGGCGGTGTCCTTGCCCTTGCCGGTCCGTACGGTGACCGTCTTCCCGGCCCCGAGGGTGAAGGCGCCGAAGGTGTAGACGTGGTCCGCGGCGCGGGTCTTGTCGCGGAGGGTCCAGCCCTTGAGACTGACCGCCTTCCGGGTGGTGTTCTTGATCTGCGCCCACTCGCCGTTCAGGCTGCCGTTCGCCCCGTTGTCCGGTGATCCGGGTGAGTTGTAGTAGATCTTCACGAGCTGGATCGCGGGGAGCGCGGCGGCCTGCGCCGGCGCAACGGGGACGAGCGCCACGGCCAACGCGGCAGCGGACAGGGCCAGGGGGAGAAAGCGCACCGGTGAATCCTTAGCATGTGTGACATATGGGGCGAATGTGAGACGGCTGGCCTGTGGTGCAGGTTGGCATGTGAATTCGGTTTTCTTGGTGCGCTTGGCCGTGATCGCGTCTCTCGTCGAGGAAGCCGTGAACCCGGGCTTCCTGGGCCGACCCGGGATCCCCGTATCGCCGGTTTCCACCTCGGCGGTGGCGGACGCTGACGGGCGGCTGTGCCTCCCGGATGAGAGAAGACAGGCGCCGTGCCCGTGGATGCGGTCTCGCCGGATCCCTAGACCAGGTAGACGGGTGCGAGGTCGACGAATATGCGGTAGTCCGAGATCAGGCCGTCGTCGCGGGTGCGCCAGATCGATACGGCCACGGCGCTGACATCCTTGCCGTCGAGCCGCCGGTAGGTCACCTCGGTCTCGGCGATGGTGTCGGCCTCCACCTGCCAGGTCCTGACGATCCGGTGCCGCAGGCCGCCGATGGTGGAGTAGAACGCCCGCAACCCGGCGGCGACGGCCTCACGTCCCGCCATCGGCTCGGCGTTGCCGAACACCAACGTGGCATCCTCGGCCAGCAGCCGCACGAACTCGTCGGGGTCGAACGAGTCGACCGTCTGGAAAACCCGTCGCGCCACCTCGTCGGCCATGCCGGTCCTTCCTTGCACGGTCGGGATCACTGGTGGGGACGCTACGGGACGAAAAACAATGCGCAACTATCGCAAAAGTAGGTATCTCGTGACCCGGCTGGACCCCTGCAAAACGGTGATCGCCGAGATGCCCCGGGCGGATCCGGACGCGTCCGGGAAGCGGCGGCGCGCCGCCAAACGGATCTTCAACGGGCTGATCCATGAGCACGCGGCGTTCCGCCCGCCTCAGGAACCGAAGCCGACGCCGATTCCGAGCACCGGCCGACACCCGGCCACGCCGATGAGCTCGATATCGTCACGGCGCGTCGCCGCCCAGCGCTCCCTGGTAAGCCTCCACCGATTCATGGCCGCGGCCTCACCTCGACGAGTATCCCAAGTGGCGCCGTTCGGCTCATAGCCCAGGGACTCCGAGACACGGTTCGAGGCGAGGTTGTCGTGGAACGCCTCACTGGAGGCCTCCCGTGCTTCGAAGCCCTCGAAGGCCAGGTGCAGCACGGCCTGGCGGATCTCCTTGCCCAGTCCGCGGCCACGCACCTCGGGATCCAGCCAGGAGAAGGTGCCCACCGTGCCGAACGTCGTGAATTTCAGGCCGATCAAATCCTGCATCCCGACGGGCTCCCCATCTACGACGACGACAAAGTACAGCCGCCAGAAGTCTTCGCTCACTCGTGCCCGACCGGCCCAGATCCCCCGCAGCCAAGCCCATTCTCGTTCGGGGCTCTCCCTGTAGAGGGACATCGGGTCGTCGAACGGCCAAGGCTCGGAGACGGCGACACCCTTGCGAACCACAGGGACAAGGCGTTCAAGCAGTTCGTCACTCGCCCCGGCCAACGTGAGGCGGGGAGTGTGAACCTGCAGGTTGAGCGGGGGATAGGAGGATGTGGCTGACGAAGGCACCGGCATGTCGCAGCACCCTAGACGGGAGCCTTGGGAGTACGCATCCGAATAAACCGGCCGCCAAGCCTCGTACCGGGATCCGGGAGATCCCGTCTCATGATCAAGAATCTGGTTCGGAAACGGACTGTCAGTCACAGAGGACGGACGCGTACATCCTTGAGCGCGCTCCGTACGAAGTCCTGGCTGCCCGACGCGGCCAGGTAGAAGCCGTCACGGCAACCGCTCCCCGAGATGGCGTGGCGCGGGTCGAGGACGACGCGCGCCACGCCCTGCCGTTCGCAGTCGGGGATCGGGGCCAGCACCAGCATCTGACGGCTCAGGCCGCCGAGCCATAGTTGCGGCCCGACGAGCACGCCCTCGCGGATCTCACCGGGTCGCGAGAGGCGCAGCGGGCCGTCGGCCGAAAAGGTGAGGAAACCGTCGGGGGTGAGCGTGCCGTGGAGGTTCTTCGCCCACGCCAGTCGCTGTTCGAAGGTCATCCGGGCATGCTCGTCCAGCAGGGAGATCCGCCAGTCGCCGAAGGTGAAGAGCAGGACCGAATCGGCGGTGTCCACCCCGAGCGGGCCGGGCCACAGCGTGACGTTGCCGGTGAGACGGCGAATCATCGGACGCCCGGCGGCGGTCTCGGCCTCGCCGTACAGCGGGGCGGTGAGGGAGCGGAACCCGTCCGCCTCCCCGTCGCCGGCGAGGGTGCCGCTCGCGTACGGCCGTGCCCCCAGCGAGGCCAGGTTCAGGTCGGCGGGGTAGGTGATCTCCGCCCGCGACCCGTCGGGGAACGTGACCCGCATCGCCTTGGTGCCGTCCGGCCCGTCCGCCGCCGGATAGACGGCGTTGGGCGTCACGCTGATCGTGTCGCGCGCGGGCGGTGGACGGACGGCGCCGGGTGTCCCGCCGATCGCGTCGCGCGTGGGCGCCGGGGTGGCGGCGGGGACGGGACTGCTCGTGTCCCGGATGGCGAGAATCCCGACGAGCGGCACGGCCACGAGAGCGACCAGCACGATCATTCCCACCCGGCGGGGCCCGCGTGGGCCCTGCTCGACGATATCGACACGGCCGGTGGCCATCGGCCTTCCTCCGTCATGCGGCTGTCGCGGCGAGTCCAGACTAATGGCCGCCGGCGCACGCACACACGGCCCCCTCGGGTGGGCGCCTCAGCGTTTGACGGCTCGCAGGACGACGAACTTCGGGTCGCTCGCGGCGACCTCGCAGTTGCCGAAGAGCCGGCGCAGCTTCGCGTGGTAGCCGAGGTGCCGGTTGCCGACCACCCACAGCTCGCCGCCGCGGCGCAGTGCGGCGCGGGAGCCGTTGAACATGCGCCAGGCCGTCACGTCGGTCGTCGCGCGGTGCGTGTGGAACGGGGGGTTGTTCAGGACCAGGTCCACCGTCCCCGCCGGTACGGCCGACATGCCGTCGGCCGCCACGAACTCCGCCGTGGCGCCCTCGTCCGTGTTCGCCCGGAACGTGGCCTCCGCCGAGGCCAGTGCCTGGTAGGACTCGTCGATGAACGTCACCTTGGCCTCGCCGTCGGAGAGCGCCGCGGCGAGCCCGACCACCCCGTTGCCGCAGCCCAGGTCCACGATGTGCTCGCGACCACGGCGCGGCGGCAGGTTCCGGAGGAAGAAGCGGGTGCCGACGTCGAGGCGGTCGGCGCAGAAGATGCCCGCGTGGTTGGTGACGGTCAGGCCCGAGACCGCTCCGACGCCGGTGGGCAGCGCGTAGCTTCGCGGCCACGGGCTGGCGCCCGGCGCGAGCCGAGGATCCGGTGAGCAGAGGATGAGCCGTGCCTTCTTCGCCGCCAGCGAGGTCCTGGTCGGCCCGAGGATCCGTTCGAACAGCTTCAGCGTCGAGGTGTGGATCTCGGTGACCATCCCCGCGCCGACGACCACGGTGCCCGCGTGCACGTGGGGTGCGAGGTGGTGAAGCTGATCCTCAAGGAGCGCGAGGCTCTTGGGCACCCGGATCAGCAGCACGTCGATCCGGTCCGGTGGTGTGTCCCTGGTCGTGCGGAGTCGCACCGCGTCCGCGGCGATCCCGTTGCGCCTCAGGTTCGTCCGGGTCGCCTCCTGGCCGAGGAAGGAGTCGGTGATCTGCACGGGGCCGTGATCGGCGATCGCGGTGACCAGAGCGCCCCACCGGTCGCCCAGCACGACCACGGTGCCCGACAGGTCGGCCGGTTCGCCGTCGATCCCGTCGAGGTGCCGCAGCAGGTATTCGTCGGCGGCGTCCCAGGCGCGAAGCGGGTCGCGGGGATCCTCGGGGAAGCGGGTGAGGTCGAACTCACCTCGTGACGTCGTCAAACGGTTCATCGCGTCTCAGCCTAGCGAGTCGTGCGACGCACCGGCCAAATCGCCGCCTCGCCGGGGCCGGCCGCGTGGGCCGGCGGCGCCTGCGCGGCCGGGGTCATGAGCGAACGTCAGAGGCATGCGGGCCCGCGCGGCCGAAAATCGGTTGCCTCGCGTGGCGGGCTCGGGGAACGTGGTGTCCATGATGATCTGACGGACAGCACCCCGCCACTCCGAGATGCCACGGCGCCGACTCGCGCCGTGATGCGGTCAGCCCCACACCCCTTTGAGGGAAGAGAACCTCTTTGTCTCAGCACCACTCCCGGCAGGAGTCCCCGCTGCCGTCCACCTCGGCCACGGGTTCGGCCACCGTCACCGTGTTCGCCTCCCCGACAAGCTGGATCGAGTCCGACGCCCTCGCGCAGTGTCACCAGGTGGCCGCCCTCGACGGCATGACGCACGTCGCCGCCATGCCGGACCTGCACCCCGGCAAGGGCGCCCCCATCGGCGCCGCCATGGCGTCGACCGTGCTGTACCCGTTCCTGGTGGGCTCCGACATCGGGTGCGGCATCGCCGTGTTCCCCATGAAGCTCAAGCGCGCCGTACCCGCGAAGCTGGCCGCCCGGTTCCCCGACCTCGATCGCGCGCTGGATCCCGAGCGGGACGCCGACGACCCGGCCTGGGCCGTGGTGAAGGGCGACATTCCCGCCGGTCACGCCGAGGGGCTCGGGACGGTCGGCCGGGGCAATCACTTCGTCGAGCTGGCGCGGATCGGGACCGTCTTCGAGCCGGACCACGCGAGCCGTCTCGGACTCGCCGCCGACGACCTGGTGCTCATCGTCCACAGCGGTTCCCGGGGGCTGGGCGAACAGATCCTGCGGGCGCACACCGCGGTCCACGGTGCGGGCCCCGCCCCCGATCCCGGCGCCTACCTGGCGATGCACGACGACGCCGTACGCTGGGGGTCGCTCAACCGGCGGCTGATGGCCGCCCGGGTCGCCCACGCGCTGGGGGCCGAGCCCACCGAGCCGATCGTCGACCAGTGCCACAACCTGGTCGAGGTCCGTGACGGGATCTACCTGCACCGCAAGGGAGCGGCGCCGGGTGACGGCCGCGACGTGCTCATCGCCGGTACGCGAGGCACCCCTTCCTATCTCGTGGCCGCCCACGCCGGGCCGGACGCCGGCCATTCCGTCGCGCACGGCGCGGGCCGCAAGATGTCGCGTGCGGACGCCCTGCGCCGGGGCCGGGTCAAGCACACGGTCGAGGAGCTGCGCCGTACGCCGGTGGGGTCGCTGGTGGTGTGCGGCGACCGCCAGCTCCTCTTCGAGGAGGCGCCGACGGCCTACAAGCGCATCGAGCAGGTGATCGCCGATCTCGTCGACCATGACCTGGCCACGCCCGTGGCCACCACGATCCCCCTGGTCACCTACAAGACGCCCGACCTCGGGTCCGCGCCCCAACGGGACCGGCGTCGCAGGCGAGGCCGGTCGTGAGCGTCCACCTGCTCCTGTCGGCCGGGCGCGGCCCGCAGGAGTGCGCCTGGGCGCTGGCCCGGCTGCTGCGCCGCCTGGAGGCCGACGCCACCCGGCAGAACCTGGAGATCCGCCGGGCCGAGACCGTTCCCGGTGAGCGGCCCGGCACCTATCGATCGGTCCTGATCCAGATCTCGGGGGCCGGCGCCGAGGCGTTCGCCGCCTCGTGGACCGGAACCCTGTGCTGGCAGGCCCCCAGCCCGTACCGGGCCGGCACGAGCCGGAAGAACTGGTACGTCATCGCCCAGCGGTGCCAGGTCGACATCCCGCGCACGACGTTCGCGGAGGCGGACGTGGACGTCGTCGCCTGCCGTACCGGCGGTCCACCCGGCAGGTCAGTTCACCTCCTTGCGGATCACGCGCACCGCGCCGGCCGTCATCGGGACGACGATCCAGACGATCGCCGAGACGGCCAGCCGGGCGGCGTCGCCACCGGTCATGTCGCCGGCCATCAGGGGGTTGGCGGTGGTGTTCAGGTCGAGCCACCCGGCCAGGGCCTTGCCGGTGGCACCGAGCCCGCTGACGGCGCTCCACACGACGGGGGTCACCAGGAGGATCACGATCGCGGCCGGCGCGTTCAGGAGCAGCATGCCCAGGGCGAGTCCCTCCGCGACCACGAGCACGCCCGTCGCGATCCAGCCCAGCAGGGCGAGAGGCTCGACCTCCCACGTGGCCGGGACATCCTGGACACCGGAGACGACGGCCGTCACCGGTATCGCGACCAGTATCGCGAACAGGCAGGCGGCCACGGTCGTGATCAACAGTGACAGGCACTTGGCCGCCGGCACCCGCAGTCGCCGGGGTTCGAGCGCGAACGTGGTCAGGGCGGTGCGGTGGCTCCATTCGCCGGTCACCGTGAGGATGCCGAGCACGGGGAGCAGGGTCCCGAATCCGATTCCCGCGGTGCCGATCAAAGTGTGCAGATGCGGACCGGAGGCGACGCCGCGGCCGATGACGGACGCGAGGGTCAGGACGATCATGATCGCGAAAATGATCTTTCCGTTGCGCGTGTCGAAGAGCTTGCGGGCCTCGACCGCCAGGAGCCGGCGGAACGGGATCGGTGTCCGGGGCCGGTGGATGTCCGTGGCCTTCGAGCCGAGGTCCCCGGTGTCGTTCACGGTGTTCCCGGTCGTGGGGGTGGTGGTCATGCCGCACTCCGATCGGCGTTCGCGGTCAGTTCGAGGAAGGTCTGTTCGAGGCTCCGGCCCCGGCTGAGCTCGTCGACGGTGCCCCGGGCGAGGACGCGGCCACGGCCGATCATCACGATGTGGTCGGCGACCTGCTCCACCTCGTGCAGCAGGTGCGAGCTGAGCAGCACCGCGCACCCCGAGCCGGCGAGGTCACGGAGCAGCCCGCGCATCCACCGGATGCCCTGGGGATCCAGGCCGTTGGCGGGCTCGTCCAGGACGAGCGCCCTGGGCCGGCCGAGGAGCGCGTGACCGATGCCGAGCCGCTGCCTCATCCCGAGCGAGTAGCCGCCGAAGGTCCGCTTGGCCTCCCGGCCGGTCAGCCCGACCAGATCGAGGACCTCGTCGACCCGCGATCTCGGCAGACCGAGCGTCATCGCGCCCAGGATCAGGATCTCCCGCCCGGTGCGGCCGGGATGCTGGGCGCCGGCGTCGAGCAGGGTGCCGACCTGGGAGCCGGGGCAGTCCAGTTCGGCGTACGGCCGGCCCAGTACGGTGGCCGAACCGGAGGTGGCGCGGGAGAGCCCGGTCAGGATGCGCAGAGCCGTCGACTTTCCGGCGCCGTTGGGTCCGAGGAACCCCGTGACGCTTCCCGCCTCGACGGTGAAGGACACGTCGTCGAGCGCTCTCACACCCCTGTAGACCTTGCTGACGTGACTGAATTCGATCATGTATCCAGTCCACCGGATGTGAGGCCGCCGGGCATCGGACCCGGGTCGAGGGCCACCGGCCGCAGGTCTGGGTTCGTCGCCCCGGTTCTGGACTCGCGGCCACCCGGATGTAGACCTGGGTCGCTAGGCATCGGCCCCGTGGTCTCTAGGCTGTGGATGTGCACGACCCCGCTGAGAACCAGCCGCCCCTGGACCGGGCGGGCATCGCGCTGCGTTATTTGTTCGCCATGCTGCCGATGTTGTTCTACGGCGTCGTCCTGGTCGCGGCCGTCCCCGGGGACTACCGTGACGCGTTCGCACTGGTCGATGTGGGGCTCGGTGCGGTCGGGCTGGTCCTGATGCGATGGCGGCGTCACCGGCCGTGGCCGATCGCACTGGCGACCGCCCTGCTGACCGTCTTCTCCGGCACGGCGGCCGGCCCCGCCTACGTCGCGTACGTGTCCCTGTGCACGCATCGCCGGTGGCCTCAGATGATCTCGGGAGCGGTCGTGCTCTGGCTGGGTCAGGCGGCATTCGCCGTCTGGCGCAGCCCCGGCCAGACGGCCGTCGTCTCCGTGGTGGCCGGAACCGTCTTCCTCGGAGGGCTGACCGTCTTCGGGCTGTACGTCCGCTCCCGCCGTGATCTGGCCGCCTCCCGGCGAGCGGCGGCACTGACCGCGGTCGAGCAGGCGAAGCTGTCGGAACGGGTCAAGATCGCCCATGAGATGCACGACGTCCTGGCTCACCGGATCTCCCTGCTGTCGATGCTCGCCGGCGGCCTGGCCTATCGCACCGACCTCACCGCCGAGGAGACCCGCGAGATCGCGCTGGCGATCCAGGAGAACGCGCACCAGTCGCTGAACGAACTGCGCACCGTGCTCGGCGCGCTCCGGCGCGACGGCGCCCCGGAGGCCCCTCAGCCGACCCTGGCCCACGTGGACGCCCTGTTCGACGAGGTGCGCGCCGCGGGTCAGCGGGTCGAGGTGGACGACACCATCGACGACAGGGAACTGCTGCCCGCGCAGACCGGCCGGCACGCGTACCGGATCGTGCAGGAGGCGCTGACCAACGCGCGCAAGCACGCGCCGGGCAGCCGGGTGACGGCCGAGCTCGATGGGCGGCCGGGTGACGGCCTGCGCATCCGGGTGAGCAACCCGGCGCCGCCTGGGACGTCCGCGGGCCCCGGCGGGAGGTTCGGCCTGGTCGGCCTGGCCGAACGAACCCGGATGATCGGCGGCACCATCAGCCACGTCGTCCAGGATGGATACTTCATCCTCGACGCCCGATTGCCGTGGGAGGCCTGACATCGTGACTCGACTGGTGATCGTGGACGACGACCCGATGGTGCGGACCGGGCTGCGTCTCATCCTCGGCGGCGAGCCCGACCTGGACATCGTCGGCGAGGCCGAGGACGGACGGCGGGCCATGACGGTGATCCGCGACCTGCGGCCCGATGTCGTGCTGATGGACATCCGGATGCCCAACCAGGACGGGCTGACCACCACCGAGCTGCTGCTGGCCCAGCCGGACCCGCCCCGGATCCTCGTGCTCACCACCTTCGACGCCGACGACATGGTGCTGCGGGCCCTGCAGCTCGGCGCCGGAGGCTTCCTGCTGAAGGACACCCCGCCGCCGAAGATGATCGAGGCGGTCCGCGCCGTGGCGAGGGGCGAGCCGGTGCTGTCGCCGAGCGTCACCCTGCAGGTGATCGCCGCGGCCACCGACGGACGTGAGCCGCGGCACCCGGAGGCACGGCGGGAGCTGGACAGGCTCACCGAACGCGAGCGCGAGGTCGCGATCGAGGTGGCCCGGGGCAGCTCGAACGCCGAGATCGCCGAACGTCTCTACATGAGCGTCGCGACCGTGAAGGCGAACATCACCCGGATCTTCTCCAAGCTGGAGACCGACAACCGCGTCCACGTCGCCATGAAGGTGCGTGACGCGGGCCTCCTCTGAACCCGCCGAATGACAAGGGCGGCGAACCCGCCGGAGCGCCCCGGCGCCGCTGCTCGGGTGACCCCGCCGGCGACTCTCCGGCAGGTCGCCGAGGGCAGCAGGCCGACGCCTCCGCGAACGATCCGGAACCTCGCCCGAGAGGCCGTCCGCCTCCTGTCCGTTCTCGGAACCACAGGATCGGAACAAACCAGATGACCTTGAGATATGGACCGGCCCGGAATTAAAAGGTAAAAGAAGATCTACGGTTGGATATACCTTTTTTTGCTTCATGGCCAGGAGGTCCCGTGCCATCGGGTGATCAGGAGGACCGATCCCTCAGCCGTCGACGACTGTTCCGGGCGGGTGGTCGCGTCGCCGCCGCGGCGGCCGTCGGTTCGCTCCCGTTCGCCGGCGCGGGCGTCGCGCACGCCGACGTGCCCCCCAGCCCGCGGTTCGCCTTCGCGGGGTCCGGAGGCGATCCGATCATCAGGAAGTCGCTGCACGCCAACTGGGTGATGCAGTCGTTCGCGTACGACAACGTCAACCGGCATGTCTATTTCGTGCAGCACAACTCGCAGAACACCGATCCCGCGAACGCGGGCGACATGTGGGTCACCAAGACGGACCTCGCCGGCAACCGGCTGGGTTCCATGGCTCTGCACAACTTCGGGCACGGCGTGCAGATCGGTGTGGAGCCCCACGACGGGGCCGTCTACCTGTGGACGGAATGGCAGGACCGGAACCCGCCCACCGACTTCGGCAACAAGATCGGGCGCTTCAGGTTCGTGAACGGCGCGGTCCTCGAGAGGGACAGCGGCGCGATTCAGGACCGGACCCCCACCCTTGGGAACATGCACCCGGAGTCGGCCAACCCGCAGCCCGCGATCGACCCGAGCACCGACCGGCTGGTGGTGCGGTTCAGGGACGCCGACAAGAACATGCGCATCGTGCTGTTCCGCATGAGCGACGCCCGGGCCGGCCGGCTCGGCAGGGAGCACCGGCTGGCCGAGCGGGCACTGCCGACGAGAGACGCGGCCTGGGCCAGGGCGAATCCCTTCCAGGGGTTCACGGCCTACGGCCAGTACGCCTACCTGATCGAAGGCGGAGTGGGCGCCACCTCCTACCTCACCGCCGTCGACCTGAACGATGTGGGGCAGAGCGTCGCGCAGGACAGGTGGCCGACGACCGCGGGCGAGTCCCTGCACGGCCGCGAGCCGCAGGGAATGGCGATCTGGCTCGCCGGCAACGGGGTGGTCCAACCCCGGCTGGCCTTCGGCTTCCACTCGAACACCGACGGTGTCCGCCAGGCCAGCGTCTTCTACAAGGACACGTTCCTGTGAACCGCGCGGCCGCGTAGGCGGAGAGGCCGCACGAGGGCGATCCGGCGGTGGGTCCGTCCGCGTGGATGTGCCGCCGTGCGCGCGCGCCGACCAGATCGGCGCGTCCGGGACGGCCCTGGTGGGTTCGTCCGCGTGGGTGTGCCGCCGTGCGCGCGGTCGCCGAGGTGTACGGCCTCATCGTGACCGGACCGGCTTTCCATGCCCCTTTATCGGCCTTTTCGGCGATGCGTTGCCGTGGCGACGGCTCGTGTTCAGCGGGCGAGGACACCCTGAGGCAGGCGGATGATCACCCGCCCGCGGCCACGGCGGCCGGACGCCCGGGCCATGGCTCGGGCGACACTGCGAAGGAGTGACACGTGCGCGGTAACACGACGGCACGCAGACTTGGGAGAGGGGCGTTGTCGGCGATGTCGATCGTCGTCGCCTTGACGGCGGGGTTCGGCGTCGTCCCGGCCATGGCGGCCGGCGGCGACCCCGCCGACACGGTGGTCCTCAGCGAGGACTTCTCCTCGGGAAAGCTCCCCGAGGGATGGACCGGCCATCTCGGCACCTGGCAGGTCAAGGACGGCCGTCTTGAGGGCACCTCGGTGAACGGCCAGCGTGCCCGCATCACGTTCGGCACGAGTTACGAGAACTACAGGTTCGAGGCCGAAGCGAACTTCCTGCAGGTGGCGGACGAGTCTCGCTGGCTCAACCTGGCCGCGGACTTCCACGGCGCCGAGGACTACGGTTCGGTGTTCGTGGTGCGCAGTAACACCAAGCTGCGCAACGGTCTCGAGTACGCGGTGAAGAAGACCGCCGGCGGGGCGTACACGTCGCCCACCGTCGCCGCCGCGGGCGCCGCCCTCAACACCGGCGAGACACACGCGCTCTCGCTTGAGGTGCGCGGTACCCGTGCCGTCCTCTCGGTCGACGGCGTCGAGTCCCTGTCGACGAACGATCTCTTCCGCACCGACGGGACCCTCGGCCTCGTCATCAACAACGCCACGGTCGCCTTCGACGACATCAAGGTCACCCGGCTCGCCCCCGAGGCGACCGCGCCGGGCGCGCCGACGGGACTGCGCGTCTCGCAGAAGGACACCCAGGCCACACTGGCGTGGTCCGCGCCCGCCGACGCGGGTGAGACCTCCGGCGGGGAGGCCGCGACCGTCACCGGCTACGAGGTCGCGATCGGCGCCGCCGGAGCCGGGGCCGATGGTCTGACCTGGTCTCCCGAGGCCGGGACCTCGCACACCTTCACGAACCTCGCGCCCGGCGCCTACACGATGTGGGTGCGCGCCCTCAACGACGCGGGCAAGACGGGGGAGCCCGCCCGCGCGAACGCGTCGCCGGGCGTGCCCACGATCAAGGGCTTCGCCAGGACGCTCAACGGCGGGGCCTGGAGCACCAGCCACGTGCAGGGCATCGCCGTCGACCAGGCGAAGGGCTACATCTACTACTCGTTCACCACCCTGCTCGTGAAGACCGATCTCCAGGGCAACATCGTCGGAACCCTGGGCGGGTTCACGGGACACCTCGGCGACCTCGACGTCAACAAGGCCGACGGACGCGTCTACGGCTCGCTCGAGTACAAGGCGCAGAAGGCGTTCTACATCGCGATCATCGATGTCGACGCGATCGACAGGGTGGGGATGCAGGCGCAGAACTCCGACGTCATGCGGACCGTCTACCTCAACGAGGTGGTCGCCGACTTCACGGCCGACATGGACGGCAACGGCGTCTTCGACGGCGACACGGCCAACACCCCCGACCACCGCTACGGCAGCAGCGGTATCGACGGTGTCAGCTTCGGACCGAAGTTCGGCAGGACCGGCGGCACGCAGTATCTGACGGTGGCCTACGGCGTCTACTCGAACGTCGGCCGCACCGACAACGACCACCAGGTGCTGTTGCAGTACGACACGAGCGACTGGGCCGGCTACGAGAAGCCGCTCGTCGAGACGGCTCCTCACCACAGCGGTCCGGAGCGTGTTTCGGGCAAGTACTTCGTCTACACCGGCAACACCACGTACGGCGTGCAGAACCTGGAGTACGACGACTTCCTGCGGCGCTGGTTCATGGGCGTGTACGTGGGCGTCAAGCCGGCCTTCCCGAACTACGGGCTCTTCGCGGTGGACGCCGCGACCCAGCCCGTACTCGGCGAGCTCGCCGGCACCGGCGGAGACCGGGGCCTTCTGATCGCACTGGCCAAGGACGGGCGCACGGACGAGGCCACAGGCATCCGCGGCTGGGTCCAGAAGGCCGACGTGGGTATCGAGTCGCTCGGCGACGGGCTGTTCTACCTCTCCCGCGACAGCTCCCAGAACGGGCTGCAGACCTCCGACATCACGCTCCACCGATGGGTCGGCGGCACCGGCACGCCGTTCGCGCCGGTGACCAGCGAGAGCGAGCTGCACCGCGCACCGGTCATGACCTCGCCGGCTCCGGCCGAGGGCAAGGCCGGTCGGTCCTACTCCCACACCTTCACGGCGTCGGCGTTCCCCAAGGCGAGGTTCACGGTCACCGGGGGCAAGCCGCCCCGGGGGCTCAAGCTCGACGGCGAGTCCGGCGTGCTCTCGGGCGTGCCGCTGAAGGCGGAGCGCGTCACGTTCACCGTCACCGCCGCGAACGGGGTCAACCCGGCCGCCAGGCAGGAGGTCGTCATCAAGATCTCACCCGCCAAGGGCGACGGCGACGACCACGGCCACGGGAACGGCGGCCACGGGAACGACAACGACCACGGTCACGACAACGACCACGGGAACGGCCACGGCCATGGGAACGACCACGGCCACGGCCATGGGAACGGCCACGGTGACGGGAAGGGTTCCAGCCACGACCGGTGAGTGACGGTCTCCGCCGCCGACGAACGCCGGTTCAGGGGTCCCGCGAAACGCCGAGCGTTCGCGGGACCCCGCCGTTCAATCGAGGACCGTAGCTGGCCGCTTCGCTTTGTAGCGTCTTCCCCAGAGGCCAACCAAGCTGAGGAGACTTCCATGACGATTCTGGTGACCGGAGCGACCGGAACCGTCGGCCGCCACGTGGTCGGCGAACTCGTCCAGGCCGGTCGGCGGGTGCGTGCCCTGACCCGCAACCCGGTCAGGGCGGACCTGCCCGCCGGGGTGGAGGTCGTGGCGGGCGATCTCACCGTGACCGACAGTCTCGTGCCCGCGTTGGACGGCGTCACCGCGGTCCACCTGATCACCTTCGGGGGAGACGACTACGGCTCGCTGCGGAACGGCCAGGAGATCGTCGAGCTGGCCGTCAAGGCCGGGGTGCGCAAGGTCACGGTCCTGGGCGGCTGGGATGAGGGGACGCTGGAGCCCGCCGTGAGAACCTGTGACCTGGACTGGACCTTCCTCCAGATGACGGAGTTCATGGCCAACGCGCTGCAGTGGGCCGAGGCCGTCCGCACCGAGGGGACGGTGCGGGAGCCCTTCGCCGACGCCACCACCGCCATGGTCCACGAGGCCGACATCGCGGCCGTGGCGGCCAGGGCGCTGGTGGAGGAGGGACACGCGGGCAAGACCTACGGGCTGACCGGCCCCGAGAGGCTGAGCACCCGCGACAAGGTTCGCCTCATCGGTGAGGCGATCGGCAGGGAGATCCGCTTCGTCGAGCTGACCGAGGAGCAGGCCCGGGAGAAGATGGCGGCCGAAGGGCAGCCGGAAGAGATGATCGAGTTTCTCGTCAACGTCTTCGGCAACGTGCCGGAGGAGCCCAACATCGTCAATTCCACCGTCGAGACGGTCACCGGCCGCCCGGCGCGCACGTTCGCCCAGTGGGCCGCCGAGCACGCCGGCGCCTTCCGCGCCTGACCTGGATCGGCACCGACGGGGCGGGCCGGCGCCGGATCGTGACGCCCGGCCACTCGGGGCGGATCGTGACGCCCGGTCGCCCAGGGGGCGGCGGCGCCGCCGTCCCCCGCCGCCACGGCAGCCGGTTCCGAGAATCGCCCCGCAGGTGCCCGCCGCCGGTCGGCGGACGGCGAAAGTGAGCACTCGCACCTGGACTCATCGCCTAAAGTCGGGCGAATGGCCTCCAATCCCTCTCGGCTGGCCTGGCTGGACGCCCTGCGCGGACCCGCCGCGCTGGCCGTCGCGCTGCACCACTCCGCCTGGACCTTCATCCCGGGTGTCTGGGCCGTGGTGGACCGCCGAATCGACGTCGGCACCTGGGGCGTCTTCGTGTTCTTCATGGTCAGCGGCTACATCATCCCCGCCTCCCTGGAACGGGGCGGTGACGTGCGAGCCTTCTGGGTCGGCCGGGCGTTCCGCCTCCTGCCCCTGCTGCTCGCCGCGCTCGGCCTGGCGCTCCTCCTCGCGTACGGCGGCGCGTTCGCCCTCCACCCGGGGCTGAGCTCGCGGCCCCTGCCCCTGGTGGTCCTCGGGAACGTGACGATGCTGCAGGAACTGCTCGGCGTGCCCGCCGTCGTCAACGTGATGTGGACGCTCTCCTACGAGGTGGCGTTCTACCTGCTGGTGGCCGGGCTGTTCACCCTGCGGCAGGCGCACCGGTCGTCCACGATCGCGACCGTCCTGGCGCTGCTGGCCGTACTCCTCGGATTCCTGATCCCGGGTCCGGTCATCAACGGCCGCGCCGACCTGGTCGCCGCGCTCCTCGGCGTCGCGGTCGTCGTGGCCGTCGTCGTGTCGGCCTGGGGGCGCGGGGGGACGCGTACGGCCGCCGCGGTGACGGGGGGTCTCCTCGGCCTGGCGCTGGTGATCCTGGGCAGCCGCATCGGCCCGTGGCAGGGCCTGATCATCCTGGCCATGATGTTCGCCGGCACGGCCGTGTACCGCGCCGAGCAGGGGGCGATCCGGTGGCGTACCGCCGTCGCCACCGTGCTGGCGGTCCTGGCCTGCGGGATCTTCGCCAAGGACGATCCCGGCTGGGCGCCGGCGATCCTGCTGGCCGCCGGCTTCTTCGCGGGCGCGTTCGCGTTGCGGCACAGGCCGTTCCCCCGGTGGCTCACCCACCTCGGAGTGATCAGCTTCTCCCTCTACCTGCTCCATCCGCTCCTGCTGCAGGTGAGCCCGAACCTTCCCGTGTTCTTCCTCATCCTGGTGGCGCTCGGTTACCTGACCCACCGCCTGATCGAGGTTCCCGCCCAGCGTCTCGGCAGACGGCTGGCCCGGCGTTCCCCGAGGGAATCCGCCCTGGGAGGCCCGCCGGACGGGGCGCCGCGGACGCCGGTCGCGGGAGCGCGGAACGCGTGACACCCGGAGGGAGAGGCCGTACGACGCCCTGCTAGTGTCCCGCGAATGAGCGGACGAGCAGTACTGGTCACCGGGGCATCACGAGGAATCGGACGGGCGATCGCGACGGCCTTCGCGGCCGACGGCGACCGGGTCGCGATCCACCATCGCGATTCGGCGGACCTGGCCGAAGCGCTCCGCGCCGAACTGCCGGGAGAGGGTCACACGACCGTCCAGGCCGACATCGCCGACCCCGCCGAGGTGCGGCGCATGGTCGACGAGGCGGCGAAGGCACTCGGCGGGATCGACGTTCTGGTCAACAACGCGGGGGTCTTCTTCCACCACCCGATCACCGAGGTCTCCTACGAGGACTGGCAGGCCGCGTGGCGCAGGACGCTTGACACCAACCTCGTGGGCGCGGCCAACGCCACCTGGTGCGCCGTACGGCACATGAAGCGTGGCGGCAGGATCGTCAACGTCTCGTCGCGCGGCGCCTTCCGCGGCGAGCCGGACGGTCCCGCCTACGGGGCGAGCAAGGCGGGGATGAACGCCCTGGGCCAGTCGCTCGCCATCGCCCTGGCTCCGCACGGCATCACCGTGGGCACGGTCGCACCCGGCTTCGTCGAGACCGACATGACGAACGAGCACCTCAAGGCGCCGCGGGGTGACGCGATCCGGGCTCAGAGCCCCTTCGGGAGAGTGGCCATGCCCGAGGAGATCGCGGCCGCGGCGCTGTATCTCGCGTCACCGGCGGCCGAGTGGGCCAGCGGCACCATCATCGACCTGAACGGCGCCTCCTACCTGCGGAGCTAGACGGTTCTCCTCGCTCTCCCCGGGCCGGCGGTGTCCGCGCCCGGGCGGTCAGACGAAGATGATCTTTTTGAGAGCGGCCTGCAGCTCCTCCGTCTCGGCGGGCTTCAGGTTCAGGTCGAGGGTGAGAACGGTCTCGGTCTCCAGCTCGTCCGCCGCCTCGGGAGTGAGGTGCAGGACGAGCCGTCGATCGTCCAGTACGTAGGACGTGATGCCGCCGCCGGTGCTTCGCGTGTCTCCACGGGTCACCCAGTAGGGCGAGCCGGTCATCGATTGCCTGTTCATGAAGCAGAGACGTTCGCCGTCGCCCGTGGTCTTCTCATCCAGGACGACGGCGAACACCCGGCGATTCTCGCCGTGCCCGAATCCGTGGACGGGCAGATGCCCGAGCGGCGTGTAGACCAGCTCCCCGGAGAAGACCGGCGCGGGTTCCGGCGCCGAGCGATCGGGCCTTTCCCACAGGCTGTCGCCGGGCTTTCGGAGGCTGAACGGGACCGCCGTCGGGAGCGCGTCCAGGAGCCAGCGGGGAACGGTCTCGCGGGGAAACGTCGTCAGCTCCTCCAGCGGTGCGAGCCCGGGGATGTCCGTACCTGCGGGAAAGGGGAACGCGTCGGCGTCCACGTGCCCGTGGTGGGACCTGCTCTCCGGGGTGAAGCGCACCTCACAGGAGAACCACGTTCCCCGGCCGTCGGCGTAGGACAGCTCGCGGAGCCGCCGGAACGGCTCGTCCAGCTCCCGGACCTCGATCTCCACCCCGTCGCAGGTGACGGAGGTGCGGGAGAACCCGCCGACCTGGGCGCGGCGAACCGCGATCCCGGTCCAGCCGGGAGGCGCGGCGGCGCGGGCCAGGTCTCCGATCGCGAGCCGCAGGCGGCGCGCCTCCTGATGTTTCGAGCGGTGCGAGCGCATGGGTCAGCCTTCCTCTGCCGTCAACAGGCCGTGCAGGCGGCGCGCCTCACGGAGCACGCCGCTGGATCCCTTGCGTGCCGCCATGGCTTCGAGCTCGGGGATCACTCCGCGAGCGCGGCACCAGGTCGCGGTCGTGGTCCCCAGCGCCACGAACGCGGCGAGCCCGTGGAGCGGCTGCCGGCCGGATCGGGGAACGAGCACCGGCAACGCCGCGGAGATCGCCGTCCACACCTCCCTGTGCGCGCCCCGCGAGGCCGCGGACTCCAGCGCCGCCGTCAGGCGCACGAGCTTTATCTGATCGCGTTTGGCCAGCAGGGCCGCCTGCCGCCCGAGTTCGGCGGCGTTCAGATCACCGCGGCCCGCCATCGCCGGCAGGAGGTCGACGGCCTCGGGCAGGTCGGGATCTCCCAGCATGCGGCCGAGGATGAGTGACACGGCGGCTCCCGGAGGTCCGTCGGCGCGGGAGAGCTGGAGAAGATGGCTCGGCCGCACCGCCGATCGATGCCACTGATGACGGAGGAGATGGGGCAGCAGGTGGGTGGCGGCCACCTCCCGGTGCGAAGGGAACATCGCCGCCCACCACGTCAGATGAATGCCCACGCTACTGCTCGGAGGATCGCGGAACACCAGGTCGATGAGCGGGAACCCGGTGGCCGGCGCGTGCAGCGACGGCAGGAACCTCACCTCGTGAGGGTTGTCCGTCTCACCGTCGTCGAGCCAGCGCTCGACCTTGCCGTCGGAGGAGGACCAGCGGATTTCGACCGCGGGGTCCGCGAGGGGATCCCCGGCCAGCCATCGGGCGACCAGGCGACCGGCCGGCGAGGAGAGACGGCCCGCGCGTTCGGCCGTTCGCGGGTCCTGGTCCCTCCGTAGCCGGAGGAGGGCCTGCTGCAGGTCCGCGGCGAGCGGCTTCGCCCCGGCGGCCTCGATGATCTCAAGCCTCGTCACCAGCTCCGAGGCGTCCACGTGCCCGGTCGTGAGGGTGGGGGTGGCGAGCAGCAGCGGCGGGACGACGTCCTCCTCGACGGCCATCTGGATCTCGGCGGCTCGGTGCAGGAGGAGCAGGCAGGGCGTGGAGAGACCGCTGACGTCGGGGAGTTTGTGCTTCCAGGCGTCAGGCGCCGACGCGGTGCCGGTCAGGGAACGCATCGCTCCGACCAGCCACTGGTCGACGTAGTTCCAGTGAGGGGGTTGGCCCCCGTAGCGGACCTGGTACCGGTTGCTGTCCTGGTAGAAATGGTCGTATTTCCCGTCCAAGGCCGGCTTGAGCGCGGCGGCCGCGCCCTCGCGATCCCGGTACACGAGAGCGACGAAGCCGGCCAGCAGCCGCTCCCACGCCATCCATTCGCTGGGGCCGGTGATGACGGACAGCATCCCCTCCACCGAATCGATGGGATCGGCCATCCGCTGCGGGGCGTCAGGCCGGGGGAGCGCGGGCGGTATGAACTCGTCCTCCGGGTCGGGTTCGGCCGGCTCCTCCCCGCCGAAGACCGCGAAGGCGCGCAACCTGAGGTCGTACGGGAGAACGTCGAGCGCGTCGCGGACGGTGGCGCGCCCCTCGTCGTCCATGCCGCTCGCGTGCTTGATCGCGAGCGTCACCGCCTTTTCCCGCAGTTCGACGGAGTCGGCGGCGAACGCCGTCCCCAGCGGCCCGGCGACCTGGCTCGCCAGGGAAGGCGAGAGCCGTACCGACTGGTCCAGCCAGGTGAGTCCGGCGCGCACGAGTTTGCGCTCGGACCGGAAGAGCACCGATTCCAGTCCCTCCACCAGGTCGAGGGGGTCGAGCCCGTTCAGCGTGCGCAGGTGCCGCAGGGCCAGCTCCGCGATCGGTCCCGGCGCGGTGGGCAGCAGCCGCAGGTAGTCACGGGCGTACGGCTCGATCTCGTGCGGTGCGGGGTCGAGAGCCTCGTGCAGGCGGACGAAGAACCGCAGTTCCGTCAGCGAGCCGCCCCGCAGGAACCGGTTCACGCACCCCCGCAGCAGGGTCAGCCGTTTCGCCCCGTCCTCGGCGGCCAGAGCGCGCAGGGAGCTCATCAGCACCCCGGTGGGCTCCTCCCACTGCAGGGCGCGTCCCACCCCCTGGGCGTCGAAGACGCGGGGAAGCATCACGTCGAAGAGCGGATCCTCGCGGGGAACGGGCAGCCTGCCGGTGACGCTCACCCATCCGACGACCAGCGGATCGTGAACCGGGACCTCGACCCCGGTCGCGCGGAGCAGGGCGAGCGTCAGAGCGAGGTTGCGGTCCTCCGCCGTCCGGACCTTGAGGGCGAGCCGCCGGGCGAGATCGGCGCGCCACTCCGCCGGCCTGGTCGCGAGGACCGTCATGAGGCGGTCGGTGTCCCTGTACAGCCCGCCCCGCCGGGGGGTGAAGTCGCGGCGGCTCAACCAGGACGTCACGGCGGCCGCTCCGGGAAGGACCCCGGCCCCGGCGGCGCGGAGCACCTCGGCGTAGTCGTCGAGGCTCTCCCAGGGTTCATGCCGGGCGCGCAGGGTCTTCAGGTATTCGGGAAGGCGTTCGGCGACCTCCTTGCGCGCCTCCTCGTCCAGCTCGACGATCCGGGCCGCGACGACGTCGGCGTTCTTGCGGTCGATGAACATCCGGAGCTTGTCCCACGGATTCATGCGCCGGGTCCTTCGCGGTGCCGGAGAATCCGGGGGAATCCTCCGGCGAGGAGGCCGCCGGACGTGGGGGGCTCCACCCCGTCAGGTGGCGGAACGGGGTGTTGGCGCTGTTCGCTGGACATGCCAGGAACAGTAGTGATCAACTCCGACAAATCCGTCGGGTTCCGATGGCAAGGAATCGCCGGAGGCCGGGGCTACATGCCCGCCTTGATCGCGGAGGTCGGGCACACGCCGACGGCCTCGCGCACGGCGGCGTGTAGCTCCTCTGCGGGCGAGGCGTCCAGCAGGATCACGAGGCCGTCGTCGTCTCCCTGGTCGAACACGTCGGGAACGAGCAGCACGCACTGCCCCGCGCCACAGCATTTGTCCTGGTCAACGGTGACCTTCATGATCTTCTTTGATTCCTCTCAGTCGTGCAGGGAGCCGCCGCCGTCGATGGACCACGTCTGACCGTTGACCCACTCGGCGTCGCCGGACAGCAGGAACGCCGCCGCCGCGGCCAGGTCGGACGGCCTGCCCAGGCGGGTGCTGCGGCCAGTCCGCGCATGATGGGTACGCTCTCGTTATCGAGGGATGGTGACGGGCGCCGGCCACAGGCCGACCAGCGCGTCGATGAGGCCGACGGCGGTGTCCTCCCAGGTGGTCCGCGTCGTGGGATCGCCCTCGTGCAGGGCGCGTTCGCGTTCGGCCAGGGCGTACACGGTGAGCATTCGGCTCATGCCGGCGCGTTCCTGGCGCACCTCCTCCGGCAGGCCGGGCAGCAGCCGGAACATGCCGTCGAGGTTGCGCCGCATGGACGGCGTGGCGACGGCCTCCTCGATGACGATCTGGCGCAGGGCGGGCTCGGTGTTGGCCTGCGCCATGAAGCGGGCCCGCCAGCTCGGCACGCCCAGCGCGTCGAGGTGGCCGGTGGCGGGCAGTACCAGGCAGGAGATCCATTCGCGCAGGTCGGAGGAGTCGGTGAGCTCGGCCAGCATCCGCAGGCGCCGCTGCTCCATCTCCGCGTTGTAACGGCGCACGATCGCGCGCACCAGGTCGGCCTTGGTGCCGAAGTGGTAGCCGACCGCGAAGTTGTTGCCCTGCCCGGCCGCCTCGCAGATCTGGCGGTTGGACACCTCCCCGACCCCGTGCTCGGCGAACAGGCGTTCGGCGGCGTCGAGGATGGCCTCGCGCGTCTCCCGCGCCCGCCCGGTCCTGCCCGCCCGCTCGGGTTTGCTCGCCCGCTCGGTTTTGCCCGCCACCGTCACCACCGCACCGGCACCTCCTCCAGGCCGCCGACCACGAGCCCTTCGCGGCGCTTGAGCTCCTCGGCGGGGACGGCCAGCTCCAGCGTCGGCAGGCGCTCAAGCAACACCTTGAGCACGGTCTGCAGCTCGGTGCGGGCCAGCGCCTGGCCCAGGCAGGAGTGCGGGCCGGCGCCGAAGGCCACGTGCGGGTTGGGCGAGCGGTCCAGCCGCATCTCGCCTGCCTGCTCGAACTGCCTTTCGTCCCGGTTGGCCGAGGCCATGCTGCACACCACGGTGGTGCCCGCGGGCAGCGTCTCGCCGGCCACCTCGACCTGCTCGCTGAGGTAGCGGGGCATGCCGAAGCCGGGGTTGGCGTCGAAGCGCAGGGCCTCCTCCACCGCCGAGCGGATCAGCGTACGGTCGGCCAGCAGCGCCTGCCAGCGGCCGCGGTCGGCCAGCAGCATCGCCACCATCTTGCCGATCATGTTGGCGGTGGTCTCGTGCCCGGCCACCAGCAGGCCCTTGGCCGTCCTCAGCAGCAACTGCTCGGTCAGGCGCCCGTCGAGCCCCTCGACGATCGAGATCAGCTCGCTGATCAGGTCGTCGCCCGGTTCGGCGCGCTTGGTCTCGACGTGGGCGACGAGGTAGGCGGTGAACTCCTCCTGGGCCGCGTCGATCTCCTCCTGGGTGAACCTCGTCATGCTGAGCATCGTGTCGGACCAGTGCGCGAACCGGTCGCGATCGGAGTCGGGGACGCCGAGCAGGTCGCAGATGGCCCACACCGGCAGCGGGAAACCGACGCCGCCCACCAGGTCGGCCGGGGCTCCCCGGCCGACCATCTGCTCGACCAGACGCCCGGCCATCGCCTCGATCCTGGGCTGCATGGCGATGACCCGCTTGGCGGTGAACGCCCTGCCGACCAGTTGCCGCCACGCCCGGTGCTCGTCGCCGCTCACGCCCATGCCGCTGCCGCCGAACACGCCGCCGGACTCGTTGGCGGTGACCCGGGCGGCGTCGGCGGCGTCGAGCTGGCGGGTGAAGCGGGGGTCGGACAGGACCTGCTTGACGTCGTCGTAGCGGGTCAGCAGCAGCGCCTCGTCCCCGCTGGCCAGCCGGATCGACGCCACCGGGCACTTCTGCCGCAGGTCGGCCCACTCCTGCGGCGGCGCCAGCGCGCTGGGATTGCGGAAGGGGTAGTCAGGTGCCTGGGTACCGGTGGTGCTCACGATCACTCTCCCCGGGGTGCGATTGGCGGCCAATCTAAGTCACCTCGCTTAATTAAGTCAAGCGACTCAAAAGGGTGCCGCGGGCGGGAGAAGCCGGGCGGAAGGCCCGTCGGCAAGGGGCCCCACAGGGCGAAACCGCCGCCACCGGGGCACCTATCCGGGTCGGTGCTCAGCCCGTCCGGGGTGAGGGCGGGGAGGCGTTCGGCGGTTCCGGCCGGCCGGCGGTCGGATCCCGAAGACGCTCTTCAGGCGATCCTCGACTCAACGAGCTCGGCGAGGTTCGCCAGCGCCATCCGCGTGCCCGTCTCGTTGTCGGCGGCGGGCACGCTGTCGGGGATCCCGTCGTGCACGACGAGGACGTCGGTGCCGCCGTCGGCGTCGGCGAGACGGGTCGTCATCGTCATCGTTCCGCGAAGCGCGGGATCCGCGGTCTCGAACTCGAACACCTCGACCACCTGCTCGTCCGGCACGAGCTTCGCGAAGTGGCCGTGGTAGGTGTCGGTGTGCGACGCCGACTTGCCGGTCCGGCTCGGGTCGTCGTAGGTGAGCGAGACCCGGAACGCGCCGCCCTCGCGGGCGTCGAATTCGTGGACGTGGCCGCGCATGCCGGCCGGTACCCGCCATCTCGCGATCGCGTCCGCGTCCAGCAGCGCTCGATAGACGGCCGAACGCGGTGCGTTCACGTGCCAGGAGACCTGTGTCGAATACATGGGGCCGACTTTACGGAACACCGCCCTCACCGGGGCCCCTTCCCGGAGGCGGGCTCGCCGGGCGCCACCGGCGAGCCCGTCGAACACCCCGGCGACCGTTGCCGCCCGCGTCGTCGGCGGGAAAGGGCCCGGGTCCGGCGGAGGCCGGACCCGGGCGGTGGGTCAGTGGAGCAGCTCGAAAAGCGTCAGCCACCGTTCCGGGTGGACGAACGCCACCACCGTGCCGCGATCCACGCGTGCGTCCGCGAACGCGGCGTCGACCTGGCGGGCCGGATACCGCATCCGCAGTGAGGCGTGCAGCGAGCCGCCCAGGCCGGTGAAGCCGTACTCGACGAACTCGCGCCAGGCGGTGTCCCACTCCGCAGGCAGCAGCGGGACGGGCCGGGACTCGATGCGCAGGATCGCCGAATCGACCGCCGGCACCGGCCGGAAGCTCTCGCGGCCGATGCGGCCGACCAGCTCCCAGGAGTGGCCGGGCCACGTCAGCACGGTCAGCTTGCTCCAGCGGCCGAAGTCGCCGGAGCGCTTGCGTGCGTACTCCAGTTGGGTGACCAGCGTCGCCGAGGTGAGCGCGGGCGCGCGCAGGCACCAGTCGACGATCCTGGACGTGATCGAGTAGGGGATGTTCCCGGCGACCGCGAACGGCTCGCGCGGAGCCCGCGCGGTCAGGAAGTCACCCCTGACCACCTCGATCCGGTCGTCGCCGCGGGTGCGGGCGTTGAGCCTGCCCGCCGGAAGCGGGTCGATCTCGTAGGCCACGACCCTGGTGCAGCTCTCCGCGAGAGCGAGGGTGAGGACCCCCTCTCCCGCGCCCGGTTCCAGGACCAGCCCGTGCGATCCGGCCGCCTTGGCCACCTGGTGGACGGCGTACGGATCGACGAGGAAGTTCTGGGACAGGACGCGCCTGGCCCGGTCGCGGTCACTGAGACCGCCCCTGTTCTTGACCTGCTTCTGGGTATGTGAATGGTTTCCGTGTGCGAATGAGTGCGCCACAGCTGTAGCCCTTTCGGGTCCGAGAGGAATGAGGTCTCGGAGGCCCTGGGCACGCGTGTCGGGAACGCAGGGAAAAGCGAGAGAAGGGTGATGCGTCCCTAGCGGGCCAGAGCCTGGCTGCCGCGGGGACGGATCACGTAGCCCACCATCGAGGGGGCGAAGCACATACACATGGTCCCCAACCGTAGGGCCCGCCCCGTCGCCGTGCAACGGGTTTTTCACGCGCGCTCCCACCCCGACACGCGTCTCGCGTTTTGGTATTACCGGTGTTCACGTGTTGGAATTACGGAAGTCCGAAAATAATGCGAACCCGCAGTCGGCGCGCACCGCTCACGGTTGATTCGGGCCGTTCGAGGCAGTTCGTGGCCGCTCAGGGAGGGGACCACAGATGACCACTCTGAACAACGGGGTTGCCATGCCGCAGGTGGGCTTCGGCGTGTTCCAGGTGCCCCCGGCGGAGACCGCCCAGGCGGTGGGGAGGGCGCTCGAAGCGGGATACCGGAGCATCGACACCGCCAGGGCGTACGGCAACGAGAAAGGTGTGGGTGAGGCGCTGGCCGCCTCCGGCCTGCCCCGCGACGAGGTGTTCGTCACCACCAAGTTGTGGAACACCGACCAGGGCTACGACGCGACCCTCGCGGCCTTCGACGCGAGCATGAAGGATCTGGGCCTGGAGCGGCTCGACCTGTATCTCATCCACTGGCCCGTACCGGCCAAGAACCTGTACGCCGAGAGCTGGAAGGCGATGCAGAAGCTGTACACCGACGGTCGCGTCCGCGCCATCGGCGTGTCCAACTTCCAGGTCGCCCACCTGACGCGCCTGATCGACGACGGGGGCATCGTCCCGGCGGTCAACCAGATCGAGCTTCACCCGGCCCTGCCGCAGGCCGAGCTGCGCGAGTTCCACGCCGACCACGGGATCGCCACCGAGGCGTGGAGCCCGCTGGCCCAGGGGGCCGTGCTCAGGAACCCGGTGATCGTCGCCATCGCCGAGAAGTACGGCAAGACCGCCGCCCAGGTCGTCCTGCGCTGGCACCTCGATCTGGGGAACATCGTGATCCCCAAGTCCGTCACCCCATCGCGGATCAGGGAGAACATCGACATCTCCGATTTCGCCCTCACCGAGGGGGACCTCGCGGAGATCGCCCGTCTGGACAGCGGCACCCGCACCGGACCGGACCCCGACACCTTCGGCGGCTGAGCGCGGCCCGGCCGCACCGACCGGAGAGCGGTGATCGTCCTGGCCGCCGCCGGTGCGGTGATCGGCGGACGGCCGCTCTCGGCGCAGGGGGTGCCGAGGCCGGCCGTGCGTTCCGCGGGGTCCGTTCTCAGCCTCGCGCGATCCGCTGCCCGAGCCAGTGATAGGACGCCTTCGGGGTGCGCGTCCCGGTGGCGAAGTCGACGTGCACCAGGCCGAAGCGCTGGCTGTAGCCCTCGGCCCACTCGAAGTTGTCCAGAAGGGACCAGACGTAGTAGCCGCGCACGTCGACGCCCTCGGCCGCGGCCTGCTCCACGGCCGTGATGTGGCCGTCGAGGTAGGCGATCCTGGCCTGGTCGTCGACCGTTTCGCCGGGGCCGGCGTCGTCGGGCTGGGAGCAGCCGTTCTCGGTGATGTAGACCGGTGGGAGGGCGTCGCCGTAGCGCGCCTTGAGGCCGGTCAGGAGCTCGCGCAGGCCGTCGGGGACGACGGGCCAGCCGAAGGCGGTGACGGGGTAACCGGTGACGCCGGCGTCGGAGAAGGGAAGGCCCTCGTCGGTGGGGGCGGCGATCCGGGTGGGGTTGTAGTAGTTGACGCCGAGGCCGTCCAGGGGGGCGCCGATCAGGTCGAGGTCGCCGTTCCTGACGCAGTCGAGGCTCACCCCATAAGCCGATAAATCGGGATATTTACCAAGAAGTACCGGGTCGTTGAACAGGCGATTGTGGAGCGTGTCGTAGGCGTCGGCGGCGGCCAGGTCGGCGGGGTCCGCGGAGGCGGGCCAGACCGGGGTGCAGTTGTTGGTGATCAGCACCTTCCCCGCGCCCCGCGCCCTGAGCTCCCGTACGGCGAGGCCGTGCCCGAGCAACTGGTGGTGGGCCGCCGGGAGCGCGTCCAGGACCAGAGTCCTGCCGGGGGCGTGGCTGCCCAGCGCGTAGCCGTACACCATGTGGATGAAGGGCTCGTTCAGCGTGATCCACATCGGGATCCGGTCGGCGAGCCGGTCCGCCACGACGGCGGCGTACTCGGCGAACCGGTAGGAGGTGTCGCGGTTCAGCCAGCCGCCCTCGTCCTCCAGGGCCTGGGGCAGGTCCCAGTGGAACAGCGTGGCCGCGGCGGCGATGCCCTTCTCGCAGAGCGCGTCCGTCAGCCGGTCGTAGAAGTCCAGGCCCGCCGGGTTGGCCTCGCCCCTGCCGTCGGGCTGGATCCGCGGCCAGGCGATGGAGAAGCGGTAGGAGTTCACCCCGAGATCGCTCATCAACGCGAGGTCCTCGGGCCAGCGGTGGTAGTGGTCACAGGCCACGTCCCCGGTGTCCCCGTCGCGCACGCGCCCGGGTTCGCGAGTGAAGGTGTCCCAGATCGAGACGCCCCGGCCGTCCTCGGCGACGGCACCCTCGATCTGGTAGGAAGCGGTCGCCGTACCCCACAGGAACATCCTGGCCTCCGAAATGCATGAGTTGGGCTCATGTTAACTCGGGTTGACTCGCATGGTGGATGATGGATTGATGACAAACGTTTCCGGAGGAACGCTGCGCCGTCGCCCCGCTCAGCGCCGCAGCCTGGAACGGGTCGAGCGCATGCTGGACGAATGCGCCCGGCTGCTGGACGAGGTGGGCTACGAGGCGCTGACCACCAAGGAGGTCGCGCGCCGCGCGGAGGTGCCCATCGGCACCTTCTACCAGTTCTTCTCCGACAAGCACGGGCTGGTGCGCGCGCTGGCGTTACGCAACCTGGAGGCGTTCCTCAACCGGATCACCGGCAAGCTGGCGACCGCGCGGCTGTCCGACTGGACCGAGATGGTGGATCTCTCGATCGACGAGTTCGTCGCGATGAAGCGGTCGACGCCGGGATTCGCCGTCGTCGACTTCGGAGAGGTGCTCGTCGCGCCCGGCGGTCCGGCGATCAAGGGAACCGAGCGGATGCTCGACGCCGCGCTGGAGAACAACGTCATCGTGGCCGACCGGCTCCGTGGGATCACCGTGGAACTGCTCGGCGTCCCGATCGGGCCGGACCTCGACCGGGCGCTGTTCGTCGCGGTCGAGGCCGCCGACGCGGTGCTCAAGCTCGCCTTCCGTTCGCGCTCCGACGGCGATCCCGAACTGATCGCCGAGTGCAAACACCTGGTCCGCCGCTACCTGTCCGCGCATCTGTCCCGGAACTGACGCCGGGTGTCCCGCGACCGGCATCGGCGGATGCGACGAATGCCGCACTGACGCCGGGTGTCCCGCGACCGGCATCGGGGGATGCGACGAATGCCGCGACTTGACCTGGAGCGGACTCCAGGTGGGATGCTGCCGGGGTGAGTGTGTACACGCCAGGACAGGTAGTGGAGGAGACGGGTTTCAGCCTCGACACGCTGCGCTACTACGAGCGGATCGGGTTGCTGGAGTCCATAGGCCGCAACGCGGCCGGACAACGCCGGTTCACCCAGGAGGACGTCGGCTGGCTCGGCATGGTCCGCTGCCTGCGCGACACCGGGATGCCCATCGCGGAGATGATCCGTTTCGCGGAGCTGACCCGGGCGGGCGAACACACGATACGCGAGCGGGTCGCGTTGCTCGAGGCCCATGACCGGCGGGTTCAGGCCCAGGTCGACAACCTGCTCGAGAAACAGGCGGCCATCCGCAACAAGATCGGTTACTACCGTTCGGTGGTCGGCTAGAAGCCGTACGGCTGCTTTGCCCGTGGGCGATGGCCCCTTTTCGGTCCGGCTGTTAAACCGGTATCGGGAGAGGGGCCATGGTTGCACCACGCGCACGCCGGATCAACATTCCTCTGCGGCACGTCGCCCTGATGTGCGGAGGGATGTTGTTCGTGCTGCTCGCCCAGACGACCTACCTCCAGGCGATCGACCCCCAGCGGCTCAACGAGGATTCGCGCAACCTGCGGACGATGATCGCGCGCTTCGAGAGCCCCAGGGGCAAGATCCTGCTCCGCGACGGCACGGTCGTCGCGACCAGCCGGGAGACCCGGGGCGGCAAGTACAGGTACCGGCGGTTCTATCCCAACGGCCCGCTCTACGCGGCGGTGACCGGATACGTCTCGCTCCACAGCGCGGGCGGCATCGAGCAGGCGGAGAACACCGTGCTGTCCGGGAACGATCCCCGGGTGAAGGTGCGAGGGCTGATGGACGGCACCCGGGCCGGCGCCACGCTCAGGCTCACCGTCGACAGGCGGGCGCAGCGGGCCGCCTACGAGGGACTGCGCGCCACGGGACTGCCCGGCGCCGCCGTCGCGATCGACCCGGCCACCGGCGCCGTCCTGGCCATGGTCTCCCTTCCCTCCTACGATCCGAACGCCTACACGACCTTCAACGGCGCCACACTCGACAGGGTGGACAGGCGGTTGCGGGGTGATCCCGGCAACCCGCTGCTGAACCGGGTGATCCAGCAGAAGTACCCGCCCGGGTCCGTCTTCAAGATCGTCACCGCCGCGACGGCGCTCAGCTCGGGAAAGTACGATCCGAGCACCCGCGTCAGCGCGCCCACGGCCTTCCGCCTCCCCGGCACGAACACCTACCTGCGCAACTTCGCGGGTGCCTCCTGCGGTGACGGCGACCCGCCGCTGCTGTACGCGTTCAAGCTCTCGTGCAACACGCCGTTCGCGAAGATCGGCGCCGCTCTCGGCCAGGACGCGCTGCGCGAGCAGGCCGAGGCGTTCGGGTTCGGAACGGACGACCTGACCGTCCCCATGCCGGTCGCCAGAAGCGTGTATCCGTCCGGGATGGACGGGGCGCAGACCGCGCTGTCGGCACTGGGCCGGTTCGACGACCGGGCCACCCCGCTCATGATCGCGATGATCGCGGCGGCGGTCGCCAACGACGGCGTGCTGATGCGTCCCCACCTCGTGCGGGAGGTCCGGCTCGACGACGGCAGGGTGATCGACGACACCGAGCCGTCGCGGTATCGCCAGGTGCTCAACGCCGACGTGGCCGAGCGGCTCACCCAGATGATGGTCGCGGTCACCGAGCCCGGCGGCACCGGAACGGCCGCCGCCATCTCGGGCGTCACGGTCGCGGGGAAGAGCGGCACCGCCGAGAACGTCGCCTCCCAGCAGGACCACGCGATCTTCGCCGGTTTCGCCCCGGCGTCCTCCCCCCGGGTGGCGGTGGGGGTCCTGGTGGAACGCGGAGGGCCGGGCGGCCAGGTGGCGGCTCCCATCGCGAAGGCCATCATGCAGGCCGTGCTGAACGATCAGGCGGAGTAGACGCGGGCCCGCGTGCGGGCCGTACCGGACGATCAGGCGGAGTAGGCGCGGGCCTGCAGGCTGTAGAGGTCGGCGTAGAGGCCGTTGAGTTTCATGAGCTGGTCGTGGGTGCCGTGCTCGGTGACCTTGCCGTGGTCCAGGACGTAGATCCGGTCGGCGTAGCGGACGCTGGCCAGCCGGTGGGTGATCAACAGGACGGTGCGGCCGTCGGCGTGCTGCCGGATGCGGGTGAAGAGGGCGTCCTCGGCCCGGGCGTCGAGGGCGGCCGTGGGCTCGTCGCAGATCAGCAGGGGGGCGTCGCGGTGGAAGCCGCGAGCGACCGCGATCCGCTGCCACTGCCCGCCGGACAGCTCGTGGCCGTCCTTGAACCGCCGGTCGAGCAGGGTGCTGTAGCCGTTGGGCAGCTCGGCGACGACCTGGTCGGCTCCCGCGACCTCGGCCGCCGAGACCAGGGCGGCCTCGCCCTTGTCGGTGCCCATGCTGATGTTGTGCCTGGCGGTCAGCGGCCAGCGCGTGTGGTCCTGGGCGATGACCGCGATGTGAAGGCGGAGCTCGTCGGGGTCGACGTCGGCCAGATCGGTCTCGTCCCAGCGGACCCGCCCGCTGTCCGGCTCGTAGAGCCCGGACAGGATCTTGGCCAGTGTGGTCTTGCCCGAGCCGTTCTCTCCGACGAGGGCGATCACCTCGCCCCGGTCGATGGTGATCGACACTCCCTGGAGCGCCGGGGCGCCGGAGCCCGGATAGGTGAAGACGACGTCCTCGGTGGTGATCCGTTCGAAGGTCGCGGGGGCCGGCTCCGGGCGCCTGGCGCCCAGCCGGCTCTCCGCGTCGGCGCAGAAGTCGAGGAAGTCGGTGAAATAGAGGCCCTCCTCGTAGAGGCGGTTGGTGGCGTACATCAGGTTGGCCAGGTAGGTCTGGCCCGAACGGATGGCCAGCACGGCGGTGCCCGCCACGGCCAGCGGCACCGCGCCCACGGCCAGCAGCACGCCCAGGGCGACGTAGACGACGGCCGTGCCGATCCCGCCGAGCGCCTCGCCGACGATTTTCACGAACGTCTGCCGCCGCGCCAGGCCCAGCAGGACGGACTGCTCCGCCGTGGCCACCGCGTCGTACATCCGCATCAGGAACCCCCGCATGGTGAACGAGCGCACCTCGGCGGCCGGCTCGCGCTCCGCCAGCAGCTCCGCGATGATCCACTTGCGCCGGGCGGCGGGGATCAGCGCGTACATGGTGGTGTAGCGCATCCGCGCCGAGCGGATCGCGGCCCAGGCGTCGGGCAGCACGGCCAGCACCAGCAGCGGCAACAGGATGGGATGGAGCACCCCGAGCACGCCCGCCGCCGCGGCGATCCCGATGATCGCGGTCAGCACGTTGATGGTCGTGGCGACCACCACGTCCGCCATGGACACCCCTCGTGACCTGGCCCGCTGGAGCGAGTCGTGAAAGTCGGGGTCGTCGAAGGCCGCCAGGCCGACCTGGCTGGTGAGCCCGTACAGCCGCTCCTCGGCGATCCGGCTGACCTGGGGATCCAGCCGGGACTGCGCCCAGCCCGCTCCCGCCTGGGTCAGCGCGCGCAGGGTGGCGGCCACGCCCACCAGGATCAGGCTGGGCAGGGCGTCCATGACCCGCTCCGGGGTCGGCCCCGCCGAGAACAGGGCCGAGAGCACCCCGGTGGTGGCGAGCAGCCCGAACGCGGTGAACACCCCGGAGAGCAGGCTCAGGCCGATCGTGATGACGGTGTCACGGGGGTCGGCCAGCCAGGCCAGCCGTACGGCCTGCGACACCAGGGCGGGCAGACGCCGGGCGATGGTCAGGAAGCTGACGCCCGTCATCTTGCCGACGTGGGCGTGCCAGTCGGAGAGGCTGAGCTCGCCGAGCTCGGGAGCGGGTTCCGGGGGAGTGTCGGGCATAGCTGCAGTGTGAGTCGCCCCACCGACAATCCGCCATCGGATGGCCGGGGGCGGACAGAGGGCCGGGGACGGCGGGACCGGATTCCGCGCGGATTGTCACGGGGACGGTGGGAACCGGCCTTCATCGGCGTTTCCCGTAAGGGCGGAGAAGATCGGGATCGGTTCGCGTGCGGATTGTCCCGCGGGCATACCCGGAGACCGAGCTGATCTGACCGATTAAAAAATAGAGCTAAGCCTGGGCATTGTTCGGTAATCGATGTCACACTTTCTGTGACGGTTCTACCCGCGACCTATTTAAGAGCCGATGACCCAGGACACCACACCCGCCTCCGTTGCCCTCGGCAACCTCCCCCTCGAACCCAATGTCTTCGTGGGGCGGGAGGCCGATGTGGAAGAGCTGACCGAGCTGCTGGGCGTGGCCCGGGTGGTGACCCTGTGCGGGGCGGGCGGCATCGGCAAGAGCAGGCTGGCGGTCCGGGTGGCCGCCCAGGTTGCGGAGGAGTTTCCCGGGGGCGTCTGGCTGGTGGAGCTGGCGGAGGCGGTGCGCGGCGACCTGATCGCGCCCAGGGTGGCCGCCGTGCTCGGGGTGAAGCCCGAGCCGTCGCGTGCGCTGTCCGACACGCTGATCGACGCGCTCGGCGACCGGCGCCTGCTGCTGGTCATCGACAACTGCGAGTCCCTCATCGAGGAGTCCGCCCTGTTCTGCCGGACGCTGCTCACCGTCTGCCCGCAGGTGCGCGTGCTCACGACCAGCAGGGAGCCGCTGCGGGTGGCGGGCGAGACCGTGTGGCGGGTTCCGCCGCTCACCCTGCCCAGGACCGGCGGCCAGGACCTCGGCACCAGCGAGGCGGTGCGGCTCTTCGTCGACCGCGCCACCGCCGCCTCGCGGGGCTTCGTCGTCACCGAGCAGAACGCCGGCGACATCGTCGGCCTGTGCGAGGCGCTCGACGGCATGCCGCTCGCCATCGAGCTCGCCGCCGCGCTGTGCAGGGTGCTGACCGTGGAGCAGATCAACGCCCGCATCAGAGACCGGTTCCGGCTGCTGTCGGCGGGCGACAGGACCGCCCCGGCCCGGCAGCAGACGCTCAGGGCGACCGTCGACTGGAGTTACCAGCAGCTCAAGGAGCCCGAGCGGATCCTGCTGCGGCGGCTGGCGGTGTTCACCGGAGGGTGGACGCTCGACATGGCCGAGCAGGTCTGCGCGGGCAACGGCCTGTGGGCCGAAGACGTCCTGGGGGTGCTCTGCGACCTGGTCGACAAGTCCCTGGTCCTGGCCGACGCGGAGGTGGCGGGCGAGACGCGTTACCGGATGCTGGAGACGATCCGCGAATACGCCGCCGAGCAGCTCGACGTCTCCGGTGAGGAGCCCGAGTTCCGGCGACGGCACCGGGATCACATGATCGACGTCGCCGCCCGGCTCCACCAGATGATCGTCCGGCGGCCCCGCCCGACCTGGGCGGAGATCTGCCCGATGCTGGTCCTGCTGGACGAGCTGCAGTCCAACGTCTGGGCGGCGGTGCGCTGGTCGGCCGAGGCGGCCGACCCGGAGAGCGCGCTGCGCCTGCTCGTCCTGCTGCGCTGGCCGATCATCGCCGGGGGCAGGTTCACCCCGGCCGACGAGTGGCTGGACCGTCTGCTCGACGTGGAGCCGACGGAGCTGACCCCGCGGGTGCGCGGCGACGCCCTCGCGCTGCGCGGGCAGGTGGCGTTCGGACAGGGTGACCCCGACACCGCGCAGGTCGCCTGCACGTCCGCCGTCGAGCTGTGCCGCAAGGCGGGACTGAACGGACCGCTGAGCGGGGCGCTGGCCATCCTGGCCTGGGTGGCCATCTACCAGCGGCGGCCGGAGAGGGCCAGGTCCCTTCTGGACGAGGCGCTTGAGGCCGTGCGCACGGTCGACGACCCGTGGCACGAGACGGTGATCCGCTCCATGGAGGGGACGTTCGCGCTGTCGGAGGGGCGGGCCAAGGAGTCCCAGCGCTCCTTCGAGGCCGCGCTGGCCATCGCCCACGAGCTCGACAACCACTGGGCCGCGCCGGTCGCGCTCATCGGCCTGGCCCAGGTCGCCTGGCTGCGGGGCGACCTCGTGGAGGCGCGCGCCCACTACGAGCGGGCCCTGGACCTGCTCCAGGACATCACGGCCCACTGGCAGGCCATCACGTGCCTGTCGGGGCTGGGGAGGATCGCCCTGGTCCAGGGTGATCTCGCCACCGCCCGCGTCAGGCTGATCGAAAGCCTGAGGCTCTGCCTGGGCACGGGCCAGCGACTCGGCGTGGCCCGGCGGATCGAGACACTCGCGCAGCTCGCGCTGGCCGAGGAGGACGACCGCCGGGCGGTGCGCCTGGCGGGGGCCTCCGCGGCGATCCGGAGCGCGATGAGCGGTGCCGTGCTGCCACCCGGGTTCGGCGCGCGGATGGAGGAGCTGCTCCAGCCCGCCCGCGTACGGCTCGGCGAGGCGCTGGTCGCCCAGCTGTGGGCACACGGACAGGAGATGTCCCAGGACCAGGCGGTCCGTTACGCGCTGCAGTTCGACGAGCCGTCCGAGGCGCCCCTGCTGCTCGGCAGACATCCGGTCGTCGCCCCGCTCACCACGCTGACCTGCCGGGAGTGGGAGATCGCGGAGCTGATCGCCAGAGGCATGAGCAACAAGGCCATCGCCGACGAGCTGGTGATCAGTCCCGCGACCGCGGCCCGGCACGTGGCCAACATCCTCGCCAAGCTCGGTTTCTCCTCCCGCACCCAGGTCGCCACCTGGGTCATCGAGCAGAACCGCTCGTGAGACGTCCCGGCCACCCCGCTCACCTCTCGCGGGCCGTACGGCCCGCCGGCGAGACGACCCGGACGGCCGTCGTCGCGGTGGGCGGCGCGTCTCCGGGGGAGAAACCCGTCCGCAGGACGGAGCGCCTACACATCGGATCTACACATCGGGGGTCACGCGGATACACCTCGGGATACTCACTCCGGAGCATGTGCCGGGTCATCCGCCCGCCGTACATTTCTTCTCGTGTTCGACCGATGACGTCCAGCCTTCCGCGGGTCGCCGACCATGAGGGCGGTCCCTACGAAGGCTCATACCATCCCGGGTGTCTGGGTCGGGCATGTGGGAGCGTCGCGTGTCCCTCCCGACGGCCGAGGTCTCCTCGGAGGGGTGGGGACTTGAGGCCACGGGCCACGCGACAGCGGGCTCGAGTCGCGCAGGGCTCGAGCCCGCCCATCCTGGGCGCCGTTTTCCGAAGTCGGTATTTCGCCCGGGACTCCTCGTCCTTGAGCCCCTTCCCGCCTGGAGCTCGCGTTGTCTGAAACCCACCCCTTGAATGATTTCAAACCCTGTTTCCTTGAAGACCTCTGCCTGGAATCCCATTCTCCTCGAAACGCGATCTCCTCTCGAAACCCATCTCTCCCAGGAAAGGTCACGCCACCTGGAGACACGTCCTTGAATACACAGTCATCTACATACATTTGTCGATGCCCGCGCGAAGAGGCTGACTCTACTGTCGGTGAAATGAGACCGACCCCTCAGCCCACCACGTGCACTGTGACCGAGGCGGTGTTCGGTCGCGCGCATGGGCGAGGCGATCGGCCCGCGCTGATCGATCTCGGTGCCGGAGTGGTGTACGGCTACCGCCGGCTGGCGGGGGAGGTGACGCGGGGAGCCTCGGGTCTGGTGAGGCGGGGGGCGAGGCGGCGCCAGGTGGCGGGAATCCACGTGGACAACGCCGCCGCCCAGACCCTGGCGGTGCACACCGTCATCGCGGCCGGCGGGGTGGCGGCGCCCATCGTCCCCGGGAGCGAGGAGATGGCCGAGCTGCTGGTCGAGTGGGAGGCGCGGCTGCTCATCACCACCCCTCCCCTCGCGGAGTCGTCGCTACAGGCCGCCGAAGACTCCCGGGTCCGGCAGGTGATCGCGTTCGGGCAGGCCCGTGACACCGTCGACTTCGCCGACCTGCTGCTCCTCGAACCGATCCCGCTGCCCTTTCTCGATCCGGCCGTCCAGCCCGCGCTGTTGATCGAGGACGGCGGTGTGCTCACCCACCAGGACCTGCTCATGCGGATGCACGCCCTCGACAGGCTCGCCGCGATCGAGAAGTCGGACGTCCTCCTGGTGACCTGGCCCCTGGTGTGCAGCCTCGCCATGACGACCCTGATCGGGCTGGCGCTGATGCACGGCGCGCTGGTCGTCGTGGCCCCCGGTCTCTCGTCCACCGAGCTGTCGGCGACCATCCATGACTTCGGCGTCACCGTCATGGCCCTGTCCGACGGCTCCATCCAGCGCGTATAAGCCGGGCCGCGGGCCTGTAGGCCGGGCCGCGGGACTGTAGGGCGAGCCGCGGGCCGCCTTCGCCCGGCGGCGAAGGCGAGGTGAGCGGTCTCACGGCCGGAGTCCCGGAGGGCTGACCAGGGAGTCGCCCAGCGCGGTGCGGTGATACAGGACACCGCGGCCGACGCGGCTCCCGGTGACCAGGCCCGCCCGGCGCAGGGCGGCGATGTGGCCCCCCACGGTCCCGAGACCCAGCTCAAGGAGGGTGACGAGCTGGGTGGTGGTCGCCGGGGTCGCCAACTCCAGCAGGACGAGGGTCCTGGTCCTGCCGATCAGTTCGGCCAGGCCGTCCGGCGCCTCGTGCGGAATCCCGGTGCCCCGGGCCGGGTAGCCGATCGCATACGGCCAGCGGTCCTCCAGGTAGGAACTCACCCCCACGGGGAACACGGTCGGCACGAAGAGCAGCCCGCGCCCGTCGAGCCGGTGGGTCTCGCCCGGACTGTGCGCCTGCACCTCGATGACACCGTCGGGGTGCCACCGGATCCTCGGATTGAGGTCGTCGAGCGCCGCCGCCCAGCCGTAGGTGGCCAGGCGGCCCGCCCGGTGGACCACGTCCCGCTCCAGGATGGCGTGGAAACGCGGCCACACGGGAGCGACGATCTCCTCCCACGCCGCCCTGAGCGCCTCGGCGAACAGCCGCACGACGTCGGGGGAGAACAGCACGTCCCTGACAGCCCCTGAGGGGCGCGGCATCCCCTCCAGGTTCCTGGCGATCTCGTGGTGCGCCTGGGCCACCGGGGTCGCGCGCACCACCGCGAGCTCCGTCTCGAACGAGCTGTTCACCCCGGTCGGCGGCGGCGCGGGGAAGTCGGCGTTGTAGTACCTCTCGCGGAACAGCGTCACCATGGCGCCCAGCCCCGGGTGCGTGAGCAGCAGCCGCTGGTACGGCTCCCGCATCCGGCCCGCCCACGTCTGCCACTCCCCGGACTCCTTCTTCCCCGAGAGGACCCAGAGCGCGTTCTTCGTCACCATGAGGGGGGAGATGCCGAACCTGCTGGCCATGATGTCCTGCGAAGTGACCTCGACGCGGTAGACCATTGGATGACCTTTCGGGTATGTCCGAAAGCTTAGCCAGTCGTCCCGGTCGCCTCCACCATCGTGCTCATGACCACACAAGAGCGCGGTGCGACCTACCTGGAGGTCTTCGCGAACCGGGAGTTCCGGGTCCTGTTCGGAAGCTTCGCCCTCCTCGTGGGCGGGGACCAGGTCAAGATGCTGGCGCTGTCCGCGCTGGTCTACGCGCGAACCGGCTCGCCGGGACTGTCGGCGGCGACATACATGCTGGGCTTCCTGCCCTACATCGTCGGCGGGACGTTCCTGCTCTCGCTGGCCGACCGGATCCGGCCGCGCAGGCTGATGATCGTCGGAGAGCTGCTCAGGGTGGTGACCTGCCTGCTGCTGGCCTTCGCCGGGTTGCCCGTCTGGGCGATGCTCGCGCTGGTCCTGGTCACCGGGTTGTTCTCACCGGTCTTCGGAGCGGCGCGCAGCGCACTCCTTCCCGATCTGCTGCCGGGCGACGCGTTCGTGCTGGCACGGTCCATGCTGTCCCTGACGGCCGCCGGGGCGCAGATCGGCGGGCTGGCCGTGGGCGGCGGCATCCTCGCCGCCGCCGGCCCCGACGGGGCGCTGGCCGTCACCGCCGGGCTGTCCGCTGTGGCCGTCGTGGTGCTGCGCTTCGGCCTGCCCGACTTCCCCGCCCCGAGTGCGAAGGGCGATCTTCCCGCCGGAGGTCCCGCGGGGGGCGTGAGGGGCGGCGCCGTACGGGAGACCCTGAGGGTCAACCGGACCCTGCTGGTGGACGCGCGGGTACGCGGCCTGCTTCTCGCGCAGTGGTTGCCCATATCCTTCGTGACGGGCGCCGAGGCGATGCTGGTCCCCTACCTGGGGAGCACCGCCGGGATCGCGCTCGCCGCCGCGTCCGTGGGGCTGGCGGTCGGGAACCTCGCCGTCGGCCGGCTGGTCCCGCCCTCGGGCAGGGAGCGGCTGGCGTTGCCGCTCGCGGTGGCGGCGGGCGTTCCCCTGCTGGTGTTCGTCGTCCAACCGGCGTTCTGGGGGGCCGCGCTGCTCGTGCTGCTCGCGACGGCGGGGGGTTCCTACGAGCTCGGGTTGCAGCGGAGGTTCGTGGAGGCGGTGGCCGAGCCGATCCGAGGACAGGCCTTCGGTCTGGCCTCGGCGGGGATGATGACGGGCCAGGCGCTGGGCGCGGCCCTGGTGGGCGGGGCCGCCGAGCTGACCTCCCCGCACATGGCGATCGTTCTCGCAGGTGTCGCGACGGTCCTCTGCTCCCTCGCCCTGCACCGGTCTCTGCGGCCGGGGCCCCTTTGACGGGCGCCTTCCGGGCTCCGTGGCCGGGGTTCCTCCTGATGGCCGAATCCGGCCACCAGGTAACCCCTGGGGAAGGGCGGCGCGTCTCTCACGCATCGCTATAAGTACGGAGTAGTCGTGACGTATCCCCCGCAGGGCTCACAGCCGCCGCACGGCCGGCGCCCCGGGCAGCCCCTCTGGCAGCAGCCCCAGCCCCATGGCCGCACGGGGCAACCGCCGCCGGGGTATCGTCCGCAGCGGTACGGTCCGTGGCGACCGCAGGGGTATCGCCCGCAGTACGGTCCGTGGCAACCGCCGCGGGGATACCTGCCGCCGCCGGGGTATCGCCCGCAGCCCTGTCCGTACCAGGGCCACCACCCCGGGTACGATCACCTTCCACCCCCGCCGCCGAACAACACCGGCGCGATCGTCGCCCTGGTCGCCGGGCTGTCCCTCGTCCTCGTGACCGGCGTCATCCTCACCATCATGGCCTTCGGCGGCGGCACGGCCGTGGCCGGCGACGAGCGGCTCCGCTTCCTCCCGGACAGGACGCAGCCCGCCGACACCACGGCGTCCACCGACGCCACGGCGCCCTCGGAAACCGGTCAGCCCCTGGTCGTACAGCCCCCCGAGGCGAATCAGCCCGCGCAGGACCAGCAGCCTCCTTCCGGACAGGTCGCGAAGGTCGGCGAGACCGTCACCGTCGCCGGGCTCAAGCCCGAGGTCCAGGTCGCCGCCACCCTCAACCGGGTCATCGACAACGCGACCCCCGACAACCGGTTCCTGAGGCCGAAGGACGGCAACCGGTTCGTCGCGGTCGAGCTCTCCCTGAAGAACGTCGGCCAGGAGGTCTACACCGACTCGCCGATCATCGGAGCCCTGCTCATCGACGCCGAAGGCCGGCAGCACAACGCCGCTCTGGCCGGGGTCGCCGAGGGGGTATCCTTCGGCGGAGCCGTCTCCGTCGCGGTCGGCGACTCCCGCAAAGGGGTCGTCGTGTTCGAGGTCCCGGCCGGGGCGAGGCCCGCGAAGCTTCAGTTCGGGGTGATGTTCGGACAGCAGAAGGGCGAGTGGCAGCTCGGCTAGCGGGCCTCCCGGCACCGCCTGCGCGGGTCTCCGGGTACGGCCTGCGCGGGGTCTCCCGGCACGGCCTGCGCGGGGTCTCCGAGTACGGCCTGCGCGAGGTGGTCCCCGACCGGGCGGTCAGCCCTGCTTGAGCAGGTGCAGGCCCGACAGGGAACCGCCCACCTGCATCAGGCGTCCGCCGGTGCGCAGGTCGCCGACGTTGACCGGGGCGAACCCCAGCCCGTCCGCCCATTCCGCGAAGACGGCCGCGGGGGCGGCGTCGCCGGCCAGGAACAGCACCCGGCGGCCGGCGTCCTGCCGGGGGTCGGCCGCGATGTGCCGGCCGTGGAGCGTGTTGAACGCCTTGATCACGTGGGCGCCGGGGGCCAGGCCGGCCACGACCTCGCTGCCGGTCCGCTCATCCAGGTCGGCGGCCTCGGACTCGGGCGACCCGGTGGGAAACCGGTTGGTGGCGTCGATGAGGATGCGGCCGTCCCACGGGGGCAGGCCGGACAGAGCCTGCGGGACGCGCGTCCACGGCACGGCGAGGAGCACGGCGTCGGCCCGGGCCGCCTCGGCGGTGGTGCCGGCGGACGCGCCGGGGCCGAGTTCCTCGACGAGCGATTCGAGCGTCTCAGGTCCGCGGCTGTTGCTGAGGGTGACCTTGTGGCCGACGTTGAGCGCATGCCGGGCGATGGCCTGGGCGATGGTTCCGGCGCCGATGATTCCGAGGGTTTCGATGCGCATGAAGAGGTCCTCTCGTTGGTGTGGGCGACGCCGGATCCGGGTGTGCGACTTTCGTCTCCCGTAGGACTCTCCAAAAAACGATCATCTACTCGTCCCTGCGGCCATCGGCCTGAGCAGCCTCCCGGCGTCGTGCCGGGGGCGTCACGCCGCCGTCTCCAGGGCGAGAAGGACGAGCTTGGCGTCGGGGCCGCCGGCGTAGCCGCCGGCGCCGCCGTCGGAGCGCACCACCCGGTGGCAGGGCACCACCAGGGGCAGCGGGTTGGTGGCGCAGGCGGTGCCCACCGCGCGGACCGCCCGGGGGCTGCCCGCGGCGGCCGCGACCTGGGCGTAGCTCTCGGTGTGGCCGTAGCCGATCTCCCGCAGGTGTGTCAGCACCTCGCGCCGGAAGCCCTTCGACAGCCGCCAGTCCAGCGGCAGGTCGAACCGGGTCCGCTCGCCGGCGAAGTACTCCTGGAGCTGCCGGCTCGTCTCGTCCAGGCGGCGCGGGGCGTTCAGGATCCGGGGACTGACGCGCTCGGCGAGCTGCCGCAGCACGGCGTCATGGTCCTGGACGGCGAAGGCGATCTTCACCAGGCCCTGGGCGGTGGCGGCCAGCAGGAGCGTGCCGACCGGGGAGTCCAGCGTGCGGTAGGCGACGTCGAGGATCCCCTCGCGCTGTGCCCGGTCGATGAGCCGCTCGTGCAGCCGGGCCATCGCGGGGGCATCCTGGACGGGGAGCGCCGCGAACAGGCGTCCGGTCCGGGAGTCGGACGCGGATGTGATCGAGTCGCTCTCCTCCGCGAGCGGGCGGTCGGCCGTGGGGTCGGATGCGGTGCTCATCGGGCCACTTCCCTGTGATCGACGGGTTCCGGGTAGGTGGTGCGCAGGGTCTTGATGCCGTCGGCCGCGGCCCTGCGCGCGGCGTCGGTGCTGCCACCGTGCAGGGCGGCGATCTCCTTGTACGGCAGCCCGGCCAGATAGTGGTAGGCCACCGCCTGGCGCTGCCGGTCGGGCAGCGCCTTGAGCGCCCGCCACAGGTCGCCGTCCCAGTCCTCCTGCCGGCCGATCCGGCTGGGGCGCTCGGGGAGCGTCTCCACCGGGGTGGGCCTGCGGGCGGCGGCGCGGGTGACGTCGATGGCCTTGCGGTGGGCGATCGTCACCAGCCACGCCTCGACGTTCGCCCCGGCCGGCAGGTCCGGGTACGCCTTCAGCGCCGCCAGGAAGGTCTCCGACCAGGCGTCCTCGGCCTCCTGAGGCCCGAGGACCGCCCGGCACACGCGCAGCACCACGGGGCCGTACTCGGTCACGATCTGCTCGAAGGGCTTCATGGTCGTACCTTGTCGTTGAGTGGTCGCACCTTGTGGATGCCCGGCTCGCCGAACACGGGACCGTCGCTCAGAACAGCCGCGCCGCCTTCCGCTCGGCCGGCTCCTCCAGCTCCAGCAGGAACCGCTTGCGGTCCAGACCTCCGGCGTAGCCGGTCAGGTTGCCGTCCGCGCCCACCACCCGGTGACACGGCACGATCACCGACAGAGGATTGCGGGCGTTCGCGGCGCCGACCGCCTGTGCCAGCGCCACGTCCCCCAGCTGCCGTGCGAGGTCCCCGTACGAGCGGGTCTCGCCGAAGGGGATCTCCGTCAGCAGCCGCCACACCTGCTGCTGGAACGCATTCCCCTGGGGCGCCAGGGCAATCTCGAAGTGGGTCCGCTTCCCGGCGAAGTACTCGTCGAGCTGGCGGCGGACCTCCTCGAAGTCCGACTCGTCGTAGGTGCCCCATTCTTCCGGCTTGGGGCCGCGGAGGTGTCGTTCGAAGTACAGTCCGCTCAGCACACCGTCGTCGGCGATCGCGAGCAGGTCGCCCAGCGGCGACGCGATGACGGTATGGGTCCTGGCCATGTCGCCTCGTCCTTTCCGATGCCGTGAGACCGCCGGTGCGGCACTCCCACACCCTGTAGACGGCCGGCGGCCGGAAAACGTGAGTCCGTCCGTTCACAGCACTAAAAGGCCGCCGGTGGCCGGAGCTCTCCGGACCCCCGGGGGATGAGGCGGGTCGGCAGCTCGATCCGCTCGGGGGCTCCCAGTTCGCCGGCGATGCGGCGGAAGAGCAGCTCCGCCGCGGTGCCGCCGAGCCTCACCGGATCCTGGGCCACCACGGTCACACCGGGCACGAGCAGGTCGGCCAGCTCGAAGTCGTCGAATCCGACCATGGCCAGGCGGTGTCCCGTGCGCAGCACGGTCACGGTGATCCGGCTGTTGCCGGTGAACACCGCCGTGGGCGGGTCGCCCAAGGAGAGCATCTCGGTCAGCGCGGCTCCGGCACGTTTCGCGGGACCCGTGCCGACCAGGGACTCGTCGTAGGGGAGCCCCGCGTCCTTCAGGGCGCGGCGGTAGCCGTACAGGCGCTCGGTGGCGGTGAAGATGGACGCGCTGTCGCCGATGAAGGCGATGCGGCGGTGGCCGTGCCGGATCAGGTGGGTCACCCCCGTGCGCGCGCCGCCGGAGTTGTCCGACAGTACGGTGTCCACGTCCAGGCCGCCGGGCCGATCGGCGAAGACGGCGGCGATGCCCGCGTCGAGTTCGGGCAGCAGGTAGCCGTGGTCGGACCAGGTCGGCACGATGATCAGACCGTCCACCCGGCGGGAGCAGAAGGTGAGGACCAGCCCCCGCTCGCGCTCGGGCTCCTGCCCGGAGGAGCCGCTGAGCACCAGAGAGCCGTGCCGGAGCGCCACGTCCTCGACCGCGCGGCTGACCCCGGAGTAGAACGGGTCGGCCACGTCCTCGATCACCAGGCCGATGCTCGCCGTCCGGCCCCTGCGGAGCACCCGGGCGCTCTCGTTGCGCCGGTAGCCGAGCCGTTCGATGGCCGCCACGACCCGTTCGGCCGTGGCGGGGTTGACCCCCGGCTCCTCGTTGACGACCCGGGAGACGGTCTTGAGTGCCACCCCGGCGGCCGTCGCGACGTCCTTCATGGTGGGACGTCCGCGCGCACTCTCTGTCACCGTCCGATCATCGCCCAGGTTCGGCGCGTCGACAACGTTGTCATCGCGACGGGGGTCAGCGGTGGGACAGGACGCCGCTCCTGGCCCCCGTCGCGTGCAGGTCGGCCTCCACCCGCGCCGCGGTGGCGAGCAGCGGCGGGAGCAGGTCGCGGCGGGCGGATTCGGCGGTGGTCCGGCTCGCGTGGGAGGAGATGTTGATCGCGGCGGTCACCCGGCCCGAGCGCTCCCTGACGGGCACGGCGATCGAGCGCAGGCCCTCCTCCAGCTCCTGGTCGACCATCGCCCAGCCCTGGGAGCGGATCCTGTCGAGCTCGGCGCGGAGGGCGGTGGGAGAGGTGATCGTCTTGGGGGCGAGCCTGCGGAGCTCGACGTGCCCGAGGTAGGCGTCGAGGTCGTCCGGCGGCAGCCAGGCCAGCAGCACCCTGCCCATCGAGGTGCAGTGGGCCGGGAAACGAGTCCCGATGTTGATGGTCACCCGCATGATCCGGCCGGTGGCCACCCGGGCCACGTAGACGACGTCCTCGCCGTCGAGCACGGCCACCGACGCCGACTCGTGAACCTCGGCGACGAGCCGTTCGAGGTGCGGCTCGGCCACCTCGGGCAGGGAGAGGCTCGACAGGTAGGCGTAGCCCAGCTCCAGCACCCGCGGGGAGAGCGCGAACAATCGCCCGTCGGTCCTGACGTAACCGAGGTCGACGAGCGTCAGCAGGAACCGCCGGGCCGCCGCCCGGGTCAGGTCGGTCGCACGGGCGACCTCGCTGAGCGTGAGCTCGGGGCTGGTCGCGCTGAACGCCTTGATCACGGAGAGCCCCCGGGCCAGGGACTGCACGTGGTCGGAACCACGGTCAACCGGTTCGACCATGCTGGGCCTCCTCGCTCCGGTCGGACTCCAGCGCCGCCCGCGCCACCGCGAACGCCCGGTTGGCCGCCGGCACACCCGCGTAGATCGCGGTCTGCAGCAGCACTTCCTTGATCTCGTCCTCGGTGAGGCCGATGCGCCGCGCCGCCCGCACGTGCATGGCCAGCTCGTGCTCGTGCCCCAGCGTGGCCAGCATGGCGAGGGTGATGCAGCTGCGGGTCCGCCGGTCCAGGCCGGGGCGGGTCCAGATCTCCCCCCAGGCGTACTTGGTGATGAACTCCTGGAAGTCCGCGGTGAACGGCGTGGCGCCCGCGGCGGCGCGGTCCACGTGCTCATCGCCCAGTACGGCCCGGCGTGTCGCGTCTCCGGCCTTCCACACATCCATCTTTCAGCTCCTTGGGGTGTTCGGGTGAACGTCGAGCGCTCGATCGACGAAGGTCAGGGCGGAGCCGAGGTAGGAGGCCGGGTCCAGAGCGGCGTCGATCTCCTCCGGGGTCAGGTCCACGCCGGGGTCCGCGAGCAGCACCTCCCGCAGCGTCAGTCTCCCGTCGGCGGCGCGGGCGCAGGCGGCGTCCACCAGCTTCCGGGCCTGCGGCGTGCCGCCGAGGCGGGTCACGACGTGCTCGGCCATCATCAGCCCTCGCGTCGCGTCGAGGTTGGCCCGCATCCGCGCGGCGTCCACGGTCAGGCCCTCCAGCACCTCGCGGAGCCAGGAGGCGGCGCTGCCGGTGAGCCGGAGCAGCTCGCCCAGCGTCTCCCACTCGGCCTGCCAGGGCCCGGTCGCGCGCTCGTGCTCCTGGAGCATGCCGCCGAGCACCGAGGCCACCAGCCCGGGGACGCGCTGGACGCAGGCGAGCACGGACATCGCGCCCACCGGATTGCGCTTGTGCGGCATCGCGCTGGAGTTGCCGCGGCCGGGCGCGGTGGGCTCGGCCACCTCTCCCACCTCGGTCTGGGCCAGCAGCTTCACATCGGTCGCGATCTTGCCGAGCGTCCCGGAGGCCGTGCCGAGGGCGCAGGCCAGCTCGGCCACCGGCGTCCTGTCGGTGTGCCAGGGGATGACCGGCTCGGACAGTTCGAGCCTCGACGCGAGGAGAGGCGTCACCTCGTGACCACGGTCGCCCAGGACGGACAGGGTGCCCGCCGCTCCGCCGTACTGGACGGGCAGGCGCACCTCCGACAGGCCGGCTCGCGAGCGGTCCAGCGCGCTCATCCAGCCCGCGGCCTTGAGCCCGAAGGTGACCGGCACGGCGTGCTGCAGGACCGTGCGCCCGGCCATGACGGTGCCGCGGTGCTCGCCGGCCAGTCGCGCGCACGCGTCGGCGCAGGCGGACAGGTCGGCCAGGATCGGCACCAGGGCTCGGCGGGCGATGAGCATCGAGGCCGTGTCGTTGATGTCCTGGCTGGTGGCGCCGTAGTGCACGAATCGCCGGAGCTCGGGCGTGACCCGTTCGCGCAGGGCGGCGACGAGGGGGATCACCGGGTTTCCCGACCGCGCCGCCCCGTGGCCCAGCTCCGCGATGTCGAAGAGCTCGGGCCGGCAGGCGTCCTCCAGCGCGGGGGCCACCTCGGCGGGGACCAGGCCGATCGCCGCCTGGGCGGCGGCCAGCGCGGCCTCGACGTCCAGCATCGCGGCCAGCCAGGCCGCGTCCGACACCTCGGGCGTGGCCCCGCCCCTGGCGAACATCCCGGAGAACAGCCCACCGGTCGCCGAAGAGGTCATGCTCGCCTCCGAATACGTTGAATAACCCGTACTTGCATGACGCCCGAGACGTCCATGGCATCCGAGACATCCGGGACGCCCGAGACCTTCAGGAGGTCCGAGACGCCTGAGACGGTCTGAGGTGAGCAAAGCCCCGAAGCCGTCCGAGCCGTCCAAGGCACCCGGGACATCCGGGACGCCCGAAACACCCGAGGTGCCTTGGACACCGAAGCCATCCGGATGCCTTGACGACAGACTGTCACGGGGTCAGGACCCGGTTCCCTCAAGGACGACGGCGAGTCCCTGGCCCACTCCGATGCAGATGGCGGCCAGGCCGTACCCGCCGCCTCTGCGGTGCAGCTCGTGGGCGAGGGTGCCCAGGATGCGCGCGCCCGAGGACCCGAGCGGATGGCCGAGGGCGATGGCGCCGCCGTTGACGTTGACGATCTCGGGGTCGAGGTCGGGCCACTCGGCCAGGCACGCCAGGGACTGGGCGGCGAAGGCCTCGTTGAGCTCGACCGCGCTCAGGTCGGACCAGGTGAGGCCCGCGCGCTTGAGCGCCGTGCGGGCGGCCTCGACCGGTCCGATGCCGAACAGCTGCGGCTCGATGCCGACCACCGCGCGGGCCACGATCCTGGCCAGCGGAGTGCGGCCGGATCGGGCGGCGCCCGCCTCGTCGCCGATGAGCAGGGCGCCGGCGCCGTCGTTGAGCGGGGAGGAGTTGCCCGCCGTGACGGTTCCGCCGGAACGGAAGACCGGCTTCAGCCTGGCCAGGGACTCCAAGCTGGAGTCGGCCCTGACGGACTCGTCGTGGTCGAGGGTGCCGAGCGCGACCACCTCGTCGTCGAAGACGCCGCGCTCCCAGGCCGCCGCCGCGAGCCGATGGCTGCGCAGCGCGAACCGGTCCTGGGTCTCGCGGTCGATCTCGTAGCGCTCGGCCAGGATCTCCGCGCACTCGCCCAGGGGGATCGTCCACTCGGCGGGCATCAGCGGGTTGACCATGCGCCAGCCGAGGGAGGTGTCGTGCAGGGTCTGCGGTCCCCGGTCGAAGCCGCGCGCCGGTTTGGGCATCACCCAGGGCGCCCGGCTCATCGACTCCGAGCCGCCGGCGATCACCAGGGACGCGTCTCCCACGGCCACGGCGCGGGAGGCGGCGATCGCCGCCTCCAGGCCGGAGCCGCACAGCCGGTTGACGGTCGTGCCCGGCACCGTCACCGGCAGCCCGGCGAGCAGGACGGCCATCCGCGCGACGTCGCGGTTGTCCTCGCCCGCCCCGTTGGCCGCGCCGAAGAACACGTCCTCGATCGCGGCGGGGTCGAGGTCGGGGGAGCGGTCCGCCAGCGCGCGGACCACGTGCGCGGCCAGGTCGTCGGGGCGGACGCCCGACAGCGCCCCGCCGTACCGGCCGATGGGCGTGCGGACCGCGTCGAGGACGAAGACGTCGTTCATGGTCTGGAACTCCTGTCCGACGGGCGCCGGTGTCGCGCGAACCTGGTGGCCGCGAGAAGGACGGGACGCCGCTTCACGGTTTTCTTCCGGTGAGCTCGCGGAGGGCGGCGAGCTCGTCGGGGGTGGGGGGCTCGGTCTCGCGCAGGCCGGGGGCGGCGGCCAGCTCCCAGCCGGTGGCCGCGCGGGCCTGGTCGAGGGTGACGCCGGGGTGCAGGTGGGTGACGACCAGCTCGCAGCCGACCGGATCCGGCTCCAGGATCCCCAGGTCGGTGATGACGGTGCGGGGACCGCTGCCCCGCAGGCCGAGACGTTCCCGATCACCGGGGCCGGAACCGAAGCCGACCGAGGTGACGAAGTCCACGCGGTCGACGAACGCGCGGCGGCTCTGCCGCACGATGACCGTCACCTCGCGGCAGGACGCGGCGATCTCGGGAGCCCCGCCCGCGCCGGGCAGGCGGACCTTCGGGTCGTCGTAGGGGCCGATCACGGTCGTGTTGATGTTGCCGAACCGGTCGATCTGGGCGGCGCCGAGGAAGCCGACGTCGATGCGGCCGGGCTGGAGCCAGTAGTTGAAGATCTCCGGCACGCTGATGACCGCGTCGGCGGTCTCGGCCAGCACGCCGTCCCCGATCGACAGGGGCGGCAGGTCGGGCTTGGCGCCGATGGTCCCGGACTCGTAGATGAGGACGAGGCCGGGGGCGCTCGTCCGGCGGGCGAGGTTGGCCGCCGTGCTGGGCAGGCCGATGCCGACGAAGCACGACTGGCCGTCGCGCAGCCGCCGGGCGGCCGCCACCGTCATCATCTCGTCGGAGGTGTAGCCGGTGCCGATGTCGGTCGTCACAGCACGTGCTCCTTCATCCAGGCCACGAAGGTCTCGCGGTCGCGGCTGATCTCGTCCCAGGCGAGGTAGAAGTCGTTGTCGCGCGTGGAGTAACCGGCGCTGTAGGAGGGGTGGGATCCTCCGGGGGCCTCGGACACGTGGGTGATCGCCCAGCCGGGCAGCACGATCGCGCCGGGGCGGGGCTCCAGCTCCTCGACCACCTCCTCCACGGTCACCAGCGAGCGCCGGGCCGCCAGGACGGCCTCCTTCTGCACGCCGGTGATCCCCCAGAGCTGCACGTTGCCCCGCCGGTCGGCGCGCTGCGCGTGCACGACGGCGACGTCGGGGTTGATCGCGGGGACGGCGGTGAGCTCCTCGCCGGTGAACGGGCAGGTGATCGGCTTGATGTTGGCGGTGTGCGCGGGCAGGTCGGTGCCCCGGTAGCCGCGCAGCACCGCGAAGGGCAGTCCCGAGGCTCCGGCGACATAGGCGTTGGCGAGGCCCGCGTGGCTGTGTTCCTCGATCTCCAGCGGAGCGGGCCAGCGGTTCTGCACCGCGTCGCGGAACCGGTGCAGCGAGCCCACCCCGGGGTTGCCGCCCCAGGAGAAGATCATCCGTCGCGCGCAGCCCATTCCGATCATCTGGTCGTAGAGCAGATCGGGGGTCATCCTGATCAAGGTGAGGTCGCGGCGACCCTGCCGGATGATCTCGTGCCCGGCCGCGTACGGGATCAGGTGGGTGAAACCCTCCATCGCCACGCTGTCACCGTCATGCACAAGCTCGGCCACCGCCTCGGCGAGTGGAACCACCGTGGCCATCGAGCCCCCTTCGCATGTGTTCGTTATGCGTACGAATGTTCTTTCAGTGAACATACTGACTCGGTGTTCGGGCGGTCAACGGTCGATTGCCATTCCTTGACATACCCGACATTCGCGGCGTAATTTCCGCGTTACATGCTGTCGCGGTGGGAGCCCCGGTGTATCGCCAGTACCTCTACGAGCCGGGCCCGCCGGTCGCTCGTGGCACCGCCGTGTCCCTCGTCACCGACGACCCGGCCGAGGTCCACCGCGGCCCCGCCGACCTGGCCTTCCTTTTTTCCGATGAGGAGACGTTATGACGCTTATGGACGCCAAGGCCTGGACCGGACAGATCTTCAGCGACGGCTGGACCACCTCGCGGACGGGGGACGCGGCCGTCGTCGAGCCCGCCACCGGCGCGGAGCTCGGCCGGATCGGCATCGCCGGGCCCGAGGACGTGGCGTCGGCGGCGGTGCGGGCCGTGCGGGCACAGCGGGAGTGGGCGGCGGCCTCGTTCGAGGACCGGGCCGCCGTGCTGCGGCGGGCGGGGAGGTTGTTCGAGGAACACGCGGCGGAGATCGATGACTGGGTCGTTCGTGAGACCGGAGCGGTCCGTCCCAAGGCGGAGCTCGAGACTCATATAGCCGCACAGGAGTGCTACGAGGCCGCGGCGCTGGTCTCCCAGCCGCTGGGAGAGATCCTGCCGACCGTCAAGAAGCGGCTCAGCATGGCCCGTCGTGTTCCCGCGGGGGTCGTGGGAGTGATCTCGCCGTTCAACTTCCCGCTGATCCTCTCCATCCGCTCGGTCGCCCCGGCGCTCGCGCTGGGCAACGCGGTGATCCTCAAGCCCGACCCGCGCACCGCCGTCTCCGGCGGCGTCTCGATCGCCCGTGTCTTCGAGGAGGCGGGGCTGCCTCCGGGCCTGCTGCACGTGCTCCCCGGCGGAGCCGAGACCGGGCAGGCACTGGTCGGCGACCCGCTGGTGCGGGTGATCTCCTTCACCGGCTCGACCGCCGCCGGCCGGGCGGTGGGGGAGGCGTGCGGTCGTCTGCTCAAGCGGGCGCACCTGGAGCTCGGCGGCAACAGCGCGCTGATCGTGCTGGACGACGTCGACCTGGATCTCGCGGTCTCGGCGGGAGCCTGGGGCTCGTTCCTGCACCAGGGGCAGATCTGCATGACGACGGGCCGGCACCTGGTGCACGCCTCGATCATGGAGGAGTATGTCGCCCGGCTCGCGGAGAAGGCCGACCACCTGCCGGTCGGCGACCCGATGGGCGGGCAGGTCGCGCTCGGCCCCCTGATCGACGCCGGTCAGCGGGACAAGGTCCACGGCCTCGTCACCGCGAGTGTCGAAGCCGGGGCGCGGCTCGCCGCGGGTGGCACCTACGAGGGGTTGTTCTACCGGCCCACGGTGCTGGCCGACCTTCCCGCGGGCGCTCCCGCCTACACCCAGGAGGTGTTCGGCCCGGTGGCCCCGGTCATGCCGTTCTCCACGGTCGAGGAGGCCGCCGCGCTGGCGTCCGACAGCGAGTACGGACTGTCCCTGGGCGTACTCACCCGTGACGTGATGAAGGGTCTCGCGCTGTCCGACCTCATCCCCACCGGGATCGTCCACATCAACGACCAAACCGTGGACGACGAGGCGACAGCTCCGTTCGGCGGGGTGGGAGCGTCGGGCACCGGATCTCGCTTCGGCGGGGGCCAGGCCAACATCGAGGCCTTCACCGAGACCCGGTGGGTGACGATGCAGGGAGACATCGCGAGATATCCCTTCTGATCCCCGCCCGGGGAGGGCGGGAGGGGCTGAGGGGGCGTGAGAAGGTTGGGCAATGTCTGAGCGAAAAGTCAGGATGTCGTGGGCCCTGCTGATCGTGGGGCTCGTGATCGCATCGCTCAACCTGAGACCGGCTCTGGCCGGGGTGTCCCCGGTGCTCGACGAGATCATGGGAGATCTCGGGCTGAGCGCGGCGGGCGGCGGGGCGATCACCACGGTCATGGTGATCTGCCTGGGCGTGCTGGGTCCTCTCGCCCCGCTCCTTGCCCGCAGGTTCGGCCTGGATCGCACGCTCATGGCCGGGCTGCTGATCCTGGCCGCCGGGGTGGTCCTGCGCAGCGCGGGCAGCGTCCCCGCGCTCTACGTGGGCGCGGCGGTCAGCGGTACGGCGATCGGCATCATGAACGTGGCGATGCCCGGCGTCGTCAAGCAGCACTTCCCCTCCCGGATCGGCCTGTTCACCTCTGTTTACGTCTCCGGCCTCGTGCTCGGCGCCGCCGCCATGTCCGGGCTGGCGGTGCCGTTGGAGCGTGCCACCGGCTACGGCTGGCGCGAGGTGACCGCGATGGCCGCGATCCCGGCCGTCCTGGCGGCCGTGCTCTGGCTGCCGCAGGCGCTGCGGCGCCCCGTGGCGCGGAGCGTGGCGCCCAGGCCGTTCCGCGTACTGCTGCGCAGCCGGGTGACCTGGTTCGTCACCTCCTACATGGGCCTGCAGTCGCTGACCTTCTACATCATGCTGGCCTGGGTGCCGACGATCTTCCAGGACGCCGGGCTCCCCGCCGACCAGGCGGGATACATGCTCGGGCTGACGCACCTGGCGCAGGTGGCCGCCACGCTCACGGTCCCGGTCCTCGCGGGAAGGGCGCGGTCGCAGGTGCCGCACGTGACGGTCGCGACCCTGCTCACCATCGCCGGATACGTGGGCCTCCTGCTCGCCCCGGCCGCCGCCCCCTGGCTGTGGATGGTCATTCTGGGCCTGGGCCAGGGCGCCGCGATCGCGCTGGCCCTGCTGATCATCACGCTCCGGGCGCCCGATCCCACCTCGGTCACCGCGCTGTCGGCCGTCGCCCAGTCCGTCGGATACACGCTGGCTGCGCTGGGCCCGCTCCTGATCGGGGTGCTCTACCAGAGCTCGGGCGGCTGGACGCTGCCGCTGCTGGTCGGGCTGGGCGTGTGCGTGCTCCAGCTGCCCGCCGGGTATCTGGCCGGCCGTCCGATGCCCCCCGTGGAGGAGGAAAAGGCCGGTCCCGTGGGACAGCGCATGGATGAGACCCCTGCCCGGCACCTCTGAGAACGGATACGCGCCGCTACTCGGCGGACGTGGCCCGCTGCGGGTCTCTCCCGGCGTAGGCTACGGTCACGGCGTGATCGATCTTTGTTCACCGCGGCCGGCCGGGGAGGACCCGTGGCGCACAACAGCACGTTCCCGTCCTCGATCTTCGGTTTCGCGCCATGAGCGAGAAGAAGGAGAGAGACGACCCCAGCGACTTCGGGGGGATCGGTTTCGTCGGCATGGCCTTCACCCTGGCCGTCGTGGCGCTGGGACGCCCCTGGGAGACGCTCAAGGAACTCTTCGGGCTGGTTCGTCGCCTGGGTCGCCGGGTGCTCAGACTCGTACTGGTCCCCTTCCGGCTGGCCGCCTTGATCGTGTGGTCGCGACGGTCGGACCGGCGCCCCAGCTTCGAGGACTACCTGCACGGCGGCGGCGAGGACAGGGATCCCTCGTGACCGGACGGTGCCTCACCGGGTGCCGCCGGGTACGGCCTGCCGTCAACGAGGCGGCCACCAAGCGCACGCGATCACCTCGCGCACGGTCAGGGGTTTCTCGCCGCTGACCGAACGGACACGACGGAACCGGCGTGGGAGACCGGCGCCATCCGGTTCCAGCCCCGGCGTCCAGGCCGGATCCGCTTCCCGCGGCCGTCCTGCGCATCGGGAGAATCGATCACGACGGCCGAGATGAAATGTCGGTATTTAGTGGTATTTGATAACTTTTAGTAGCTAAGGGTGCTTTGTGGAGATAAACGTCTCTTTGGTAGTGCTGGAATAGCGCCTTTTTCTGGAATGACGTTTCCGGACACCTGGGCGTGCGATGCCCGTCGCGTACCGGGCACCTGACGGTCACCTGAGGCTCCTACGGTCCCTGACATGATCCGTAAGTTTCTGAGTGTGGCGGTGGCCGTCCTCGCGACCGGCACCGTCGCCGTTGTGCTGCAACAGCCCGAAGCCGCGACGGCCGAGCGCCGGGCCTCCGAGCCCATCGTGGTCGGTCACCGGGGCGCCAGCGCCCACCGGCCCGAGCACACGCTGCTCTCCTACGAGGCGGCGATCGCGCTCGGCGCCGACTACATCGAGCCCGACCTGGTCTCGACCAAGGACCACATCCTGGTCGCCAGGCACGAGAACGAGATCTCCGGTACCACCGACGTCGAGAACCACACCGAGTTCGCGGCCCGCCGTACCACCAAGACCATCGACGGGCTCGCGATCACCGGCTGGTTCACCGAGGACTTCACCCTCGCCGAGCTGAGGACGCTCAGGGCCGAGGAGCGCATCCCGGATCTGCGCCCGGACAACGCCGTCTTCAACGGCCTCGCCCAGATCCCGACCTTCGAGGAGGTCGTCCAGCTCGCCCGGCGGAGCGGCGTCGGGGTCTACCCCGAGACCAAGCACCCGAGCTACTTCGACTCCATCGGGCTCTCTCTGGAGGAGCCCCTGCTGGAGGTGCTCCGCAAGAACGGCTGGAGCAAGCCGAACGACCCGGTCTTCATCCAGTCGTTCGAGAGCGGCAACCTGCGCGCGCTCAGCAAGAAGACCCGCCTGCCGCTGATGCAGCTGATCAACGCCACCGGCGCGCCGTACGACTGGGCGGCGGCCGGGGACCCCCGCACCTACGACACCATGGTCACCCGCGACGGGCTGCGCGACGTGGCGAGCTACGCGTACGGCATCGGCGTCGACACCAAGCGGCTCGTGCCCGTCGGCCCCGACGGCCGCACCCTGGCGCCCACCACGCTCGTCAAGGACGCACACCGGGCCGGTCTGAAGGTCCACACCTGGACCGTCAGGAACGAGAACTCCCAGCTCCCGGTGGACTTCCGGCTCGGCAACCCGGCCAATCCCGCCTTCGCCCGTGCCACGGGCAACGTGATGGGCTGGCTGGAGAAGCTCTACGGGCTCGGCCTGGACGGCGTCTTCGCCGACGACCCGGGCATGGCCAATGCGGTCAGGGAGCGGGTCTTCTAGGTTTCCGCCGACGGCTCAGGACCCTGGGAGGGGCGTCCCGGGGTCCTGAGCCGTTGTCCGGGCGGCGCCGAGGCCGGCCGCCGCTAGGTGTAGAGCCGCTCGCCGACGGTGGCCTGTGCCAGCCGGCGCAGCGCGGCGATCAGGGTGTCGCCCACCGAGGTGCCGATGACCACGATCTCCACCGCGCGCTCGCGGTCGTTCACGTCGCCGATCAGGCCCACGTCGATCCGGGCGATCCGCTCGGCGGCCTCGGCGTAGTCGTCCAGGACGTCGAGCACGTCCTGGCGGCCGACCTCGTCCAGAGTGGCCAGCACGCCGACGGCGGTGCGGTAGGCGGGGTCGCCGGTTCTGATCCGCCAGCCCCGCTCGGTGAGCAGGTCGTGCAGGCGGCGTTCGGCGCCGTCCTTGTACGGCCCCGGCCGTGGTTCCTTCACCTGGGTCACGGTCTTCTGCGCCGCGGCGAGCAGGTCGAACGCCTCAAGGTCGGGATCGTCGACCTGCGCGATCAGGTCGCGGATGACCGCGATGGACAGCCCGCCGTACTCGACCAGGGCCCGCACGAGCCTGAGCCTGCGCACGTGCTCCCCGGTGTAGTCGGCCTGGTTCCGGCCGGTCGGCTGGCCGGGCGCGACGAGGCCCTCCCGTATGTAGTACTTGATCGTCGGGACCGGGACGCCCGTCGTCTCGCTCAACTCCGCCATTCGCACGCTTCAGATCCCCTCTTGTCCTGTGCGGATAGTTTAGCTATAGATATTGGTAAGTAGCACTATCCGCTATCCGCGCCGGAGGCCCCCATGCTGCGATGGCACCGCCCCCTCCTGTTCCTCTCCGCCGTCATGGCGGCGCTCGCCCTCGTCTTCCTGATCCTCGTCTTCGTGGACGGCCGCACGCTCGACGGCCTCCCGATCTGGATCAAGCCCATGAAGTTCGCGATCTCCTTCGCCCTCTACTCGTTCACCTGGGCCTGGTTGCTCTCGCTCCGCCGCCGGGCCGGGCGGGTGAGCCGGTGGGCGGGGGCCGCCCTGGTCGTGGCCGCGTTCGTCGAGGTGGCCCTCATCACCTTCCAGGCCGCCAGGGGCCGCCACAGCCACTTCAACGAGGTGACCTCCCTCGACGGGTCGATCTGGACCGCCATGGGCGTCACGATCGGGGTGCTCATGCTCGCCAACCTGGTCGCCGCGGTCTTCGTGATCGTCGACCGCCGGGCCGACCGCGTGAGCGCCTGGGCGGTACGGCTCGGCATCGTCATCTCCACGCTCGGCATCGCCTCCGGAGGCCTGATGGTGACCGGGGTGCCCGGGCAGACCTGGGCCGAGGACTTCGCCGGCGCCCACAGCGTGGGCGTGGCCGACGGCGGCCCGGGGCTGCCCGTGGTGGGCTGGAGCACCGTCGGCGGCGACCTGCGCGTACCGCACTTCGTGGGCATGCACGCCCTGCAGTCGCTGCCCCTGCTCGCGCTGCTGCTCGCGGCCCTGTCCGTGCGTTTCGCGGTCCTGCGCCACGAGGAGGTGCGGCTGCGCCTCATGCTGATCGCCGGCGGCGCCTACGGCTGCCTGTTCCTCCTGCTGCTGTGGCAGGCCCTGCGCGGCCAGCCGCTGGTCCGTCCCGACGTCGCGACCCTGGCCGTGCTGGGCGTCCTGGCCGTCACCGTGATCGGCGCGGCCGCCGCCGCGCTCCTGCCGAGAAGAGAGCCCGCCTCATGACCTCGTTCCCGGTCGAGCCGGGCTTTCCTAGACGAGTAAGTCCGATGTCTGGGGCCGGTGACCGGGCATGAAGAGAGGGCGTTCAAGATCATGTTGTGACGCAAGACCTGAACACCCTCTTGACCGCACTATATGTGAAGATCGACGACAAGATCGGAGGAAGCCGATCGATGGGCAGGCCGCCGCTGCTCAGCGACTCCGAGCTCGTCTGCCTAGCGGTGGCCCAGGCGCTGCTCGGTCACCACTCCGAGGCCCGCTGGCTGCGCTTCGCCCGCACGCACCTGTCCGGCATGTTCCCGTACCTGCCGCAGCAGTCGGGCTACAACAAACGCCTGCGCGCGGCATTGCCCCTGGTCAAGCAGATGATCCGGGAGCTGGCCACCGACAGCGACTTTTGGTTCGACAACCACTGGATCGTTGACTCCACACCGGTGCCGTGCGGGATGTCGCGCCCAACCGTGCAGCGCTCGAACCTGGCCGGCTGGGCCGGCTATGGCTACTGCGCCTCACACTCCCGGTTCTTCTGGGGCCTGCGGCTGTATCTGGTGTGCACCCCGACCGGCATGCCGATCTTATGGGCGCTGGCCAACCCGAAGATCGGCGAGCGGGAGGTGCTGGCCGCGATGCTCGAGGTCGATGCCGGCCTGATCGCCGAACGCGAGGGCATTCTGCTCATCTGCGACAAGGGTTTCGCCTCCAAGCCTTTTGAGAAGGAACTCGCCGCCCACGGCATCGACCTGCTGCGTCCCTCCCGCAAGCGGGAGAAACAGCGGCACGGCGAGCCAATGCTCAAGAAGGTCCGCCAGCTCATCGAGTCGGTCAACGACACTCTCAAAGGCCAACTCGACCTGGAACAACACGGCGGACGGACCTTCGAGGGCGTCGCCGTCCGCGTCGCCCAGCGCATCCTGGCGATGGCCGCGGCAATCTGGCACAACAACAAGACCGGAGCCCCGGTCACCCGCTCGCTGATCGCCTACGACCACTGATCACATCGGACTTACTCGTCTAGTACGTACACCCTGGACGATGGGGAGCGAGCGATCCTGGCAGCGCACCAATCGGCTGGCAGGATGGCTCTTCGCCGGCCAGGGTCTGATCTTGCTCGTCATCGCGTTCGTCGTTCCGCCGCCCGCCCTGTTCCCGACCCTGATCGTCGGAACCGTCGCCGCCGGCGTCGTTCCGCCGGCCCACTCGTGGTGGAACCGGAACACCGACCCGGGCGGCTCCCCGGCGGACGCCGGGCGATAGGGAAAGGCCGGGAACCCGCGCGTCCGGGGCGCAGACCCGCCCCAGACGCCACCGGTTCGTGCGCCGCCTTTGACGAACGCGGTCCTAAGCGGCTCCTTCCAGCTGCTCGACCTCATCCATGGGGCGCAGCTCGTCGGCGTAGCTGACCGAGACGCGGCGCATCACGCCGCTGTCGCTGATCGAGTACTGGCCGAGGCGCCACAGCGGCGGCGAGTAGGCGTGGATCGAGACGCTGCCGTGCACGGCGCCGGTCAGCCGGTGGATGTGGTCGGGGCCGAAGGAGAAGGACTCGCCCTCCGTGACCGTGGTCTCCAGGTGCTCGCCGCCGATCCGCGGGTTGCACTCCAGCAGGGTCCCGGCCACCACCCGGACCGCACCGGAGGAGGTGTCGTGGTCGTGCCAGCCGGTGTCGTCCTCGGGCCGCCAGCACAGGAGCCAGATGTCCACGTAGGAGTCACGGTAGAGGGAGGCGTAGTGCCTGCCCCCCTCCTCGGGGAACTTCACCTCCTCCGCCCAGCGGGACGGGTCGGCGGCCAGCTCGTTGACCAGGTCGAGCAGTTCGCGCCGGTCGAGGGCGCGGGTGGGCAGGGTCTCGTAGCTCATGAGAGATCCCGGCCGGCGGATTCGGATCCCACGCTCGCTCGCGCGGTGATCGGTGTGCCTCGTTCGCCGGAAGGCCGGCCTCCGGGAGGCGCACAGCTCTCACGGCCCTTGGACTGGTTCACTTTCGCGACTCCTTTCGGTTCAGCAGACGGCTGGGATTGGTGACCGCGATGGCGTGCCAGGCGGCGTCGCCGAGCGCGGGGTCCGGAGCGGTGGCATAGGGCAGGTCGGAGCCGTTGATCACGACGTCGATGCCGAGTTCGCGGACGATCGCGTCGATGGCGCGCGGGCCGTAGGAGGAGGTCTCCAGGAACATGCCGGGGTCCACCGTCCCCCGGTTGTCCCCGCCCCGGTTCGCCAGGCGCTCGAAGTGGAGCGGGGCCAGCCCGGCCAGCAGGGAGAAGCAGACCCTGAGCTCGGGGTGGCGGGTGCGGCCGAACGCGGCGAAGGCGAACCAGGAGGCGTGCAACTGCTGCACGTACGGCACGACGGCGGGCCACCAGGCGGGCCCCTCCGGTTCGGAGGCCGGGCCGGGGTGCACGAAGAGCGGCAGGTCGCGTTCGGTGAGCACGTCGAGCAGCGGGGCGATCCGCGCGAGGTCTCTCGCGTTCCGCAGAGCCGTCGCGGGCAGTTGGAGCCCGGCGAACCGCGTGACCCCCCCGTCGAGGGCCCCGGCGAGCCTGTCCGGGTCGATGTCGCTGAGGCAGGTCGCCGCCCAGGCGCCGAACGACGAGGGCAGGACGAGGGCGTCCTCGTGGTAGGCGTCGATGATCGGCCAGGCGTCCTCGGGCGGCAGCGACTCGATGCCGAGCGGGCTGGACAGCGAGACCAGGGCCAGTTCGAGTTCCTCGTTCAGGGTGAGCCGCCGGGCGAGGTCGTGATCGTCGGGATTCACCTCGTAGGCGGGCTCGCCCTCCAGGTGCAGGGTCCAGCCGTCGAGGCGAGGTGAGGTCGCGCGCCGTCGCAGCGCGTCCACGAACGCCGGTGCCCACAGGTGCTGGTGTACGTCAACGGTCATCTCACTCCCTCCCTTCGAGGCTTACCTGCCCGCTACTTCTCGATGCATTTCCTACCTAGAATACATGCAATCCGTCTGACCACGTCATACTTCCGACTGACGCGTTTCAGTGAACCGCTTCAGTGAACCGCTTCACAAGAGGGGTGTCAATGCCCCCGATCCCGGTGATCAGGCGGTTGCCGCCCTCCCGGCGGGCCGGAGCCATAGGCTTGTCGAATGCCTCAGCCCAGGAAACGAGCGACGATCCGTGAGGTGGCGAAGGCCACGGGTCTCTCTCCGGCCGCGGTCTCGTACGCCCTGCGCGGCATGCAGGTGTCGGAGGAGACCATCGAGCGGGTGCGTCTGGCCGCCGCGGAGCTCGGCTACGAGGCCGATCCCATCGCCCGCGCGCTGGCCAGCGGCCGGACCGGCATGATCGGCCTTCTGTGCGGCTCCCTCGAAGATCTGTGGCAGCAGGCCCTGGGGGTCGGCATCGGCCGGGCACTCAAGGACAACGACCGCTACGCGTTGATCCTCGACGCCGCCGGCGACCCGATCCGGGAGCGCACGCTGGCCCGCCAGCTCCGTGACCAGCGGGTGGACGCGCTGATCGTGCAGCCGGTGAACCCGGCGGCGCCGTTCTGGGCCGAGCTGTGCGAGAGCCTGCCGGTGGTGTCGATCGGCGACGGGCTGGCCGGGGCGCGCACGGCGGGGGAGGTCGTCTTCGACAACCGGTCCGGAGTGACCCTGGCGCTGGAACACCTACGCGACCGGGGTCACGGGCGTCTCGTCCTCCTCACGCCGACCATGGCCAGCACTCCCGACCGGCCCGCCGACGTGCACTTCCTCGCCGAGGGCGGGCGGCTGGGGCTGGACATCGAGGCGGTCACCGCGCCCCAGGCGCTGGCGGCCGCCACGGAGGTCGCCCGCCAGATGCTCGTCGACGGGCACCGGGTCTTCTTCTGCTTCGCCGACTCGATCGCCTACGGGGTCTACGCGGCGGCGAGGGAGCAGGGGCTCCGGATCCCCGCCGACGTGTCCGTGATGGGCTACGACAACCATCCCATGTCGGGCCTGCTCACCCCCGGGCTCACCACGGTCGACTGGGACATCGACGGCATCGTCCGCGCGGCCGTCCGCATGGTCGTGGCCGCGGCCGACGGCAACACCCGCCGCCGCCGTATGGTCCAGGCTCCACAGCTCCGCGAGCGTGGTTCGGTCGGCTGATCCGGCCCCGCCGTCCGCCTGGAGTCGTGACGGGCACCGGCGCGCGAGCCCGGACAGCAGCCCGCGTGCCGCGTCGATGTCGCCGTCCAGGGGGCGGTCGGCCATGGCGGGATCGAGGGGGAGGCCGCAGGGGAGACCGCGCTGGCGCAGAGCCCGCACGGCGGCGACCAGCTCGCAGGCCAGGATGATCTCGAACGGTTCCACCGCGGCGAGGGCGGAGCGGGCCGCCTGCGGAGTGAAACTCGCGTGGTCCTCGGTTCCGAGCGAGAGCACGCCGGTGCCGAGGGTGACGGGCGAGGCCAGCTGGCGGAGAGCGGCCAGGGCGGAATGGGCGACGTATTCGAGGATCATCACCCCGGACAGCCCCGGGCGCTCGGCCAGGAACGGGAGCAGGCCCGTGTGGGCGGGGTCGGTCAGGGTGGTCAGCCTGGTGGCGCTCAGCGTCGCGGTCTGGACGAGCGCGGCCCTGAGGGCGTCGAGGGCGAGCGCCACCTGGGCCGAGTGGAAGTTGCCGTTGTGCCAGGCCCTGCCGTCCGCGATCAACGGGTTCTCCGGGGCCGCGTTGAGCTCCTCGGTGACGGCCCGTTCCGCGTGGTCGAGGATGTCGAGGACGGCGCCGTGGACCTGCGGAAAGGCGCGGTAGCCGTAGGGGTCCTGGACGTGCCGCGGGCTGGTGGCGCCGACCAGGGCGCGCAGCCCGGCCGCGACCGCCGCCTGGTTCGGACGGCGCTGCACGGCCTGCGCCAGCGGTTCGAGCGAGGCGTCGATCGCCCGGAAGGAATGGGCCGCGACGGCGGTGGTGGCGGTCAGCAGGAGCCTCAGGCGGTGACAGGCCAGGGCCGCGTCCGCGAGGGTCGCCGCGCCCGAACTGATGAAGGGCAGCGCGTCACCGGAGGTCAGCGCGAATCCGGGCACGTCGTCCGCGTCCCGCGCGTGCCCGTCGTGGAGGGACGGAGTCCAGGGAAGCTCGCCGAGGAGGCAGAGGGCGGTGGTGGCCAGAGCGGTGAGGTCACCGGTGCCGATGGCGCCGTAGCCGCGGATCGGGGGAGTGAGGCCGTGGTTGACGGCGGACGCGAGGACGGGCAGGAGGGCGGGATCGAGTCCGGAGCCGCCGGCGAGGAGCTGGTTGAGGCGGACGACGAGGGTGGCGCGGGCGCGGGACTCCTCGATCAGGGGGCCGGCGCCGCCCGCGTGGCTGCGGAGAAGATCGAGACCGGAGGCCTCGACCGGGACGTCCTTGTTGGCGCCCACACCGGTGGTCTGGCCGTACACCGGCCCGACGAGAGAGCCCGCCGTCCGCCAGGCGGCCTCGGCGCGCTCGGTGGAGCCCATCAGGATCCCGGAGCCGTGTGCCGCCCGGTGGACCTGCTCGCAGGTCAGGTGGGCGCCGTCAAGGACAACGACCATCGGGTCAGTCGCCGAGCACCAGGTCGAGCAGCCAGCTGATCAGACCGACGATGATCGCGCCCCAGAACGCGGCCCAGAAGCCCTCGACGTGGAAGGACAGGTGGAGCTGGGAGGCGATCCAGCTCGTCAGAAGCAGCAGCCCGGCGTTCACGACCAGGGCGAACAGGCCGAGGGTGAGGATGTAGAACGCGCAGCCGAGGGTTTTGATGATCGGCTTGAGGACCGCGTTCACGACGCCGAACACGAAGGCGACCGCGACGAGGGTGAGGAGCTGCTCGGTGGTGGTCGCGGCGGAGACGGTGATGCCGTCCACGAGCTGTGTCGCCGCCCACAGGGCGGCTGCCACAACCAAGATCTTGATGATGATTTTCACGTTTCGGCATCCTCGCATGGATGTTCTGACGAGCGATAGGCCCGCAACCTTAAAAACAGATATATGGGGACACTAGCTATTTGGTAGCCATTTTGGCGGTTCTCCGTGCGACGGGGGAGTGCGGGGACAGGGCCCGGACCGGCGGTTTCGCGGTACGGAGAGCCGGACGCGTGCGAAAAGCCCTCGGCTCGTCGTGACCGTTGGAGCGTAGGGGCGAGGTTCGCCGTCTCTCGGGGGGAGAGATTCAATCGGAGGGGAACGGTTCCCGGCAGGGGCACACACCGCGGAGAGGGTTCGATCATGTCGGACGACGCTGGATTCGCAGACGGTACGAGAACTCGGGAGATCAGGCTCGCCTCGCGGCCCGAAGGATGGCCGACGCCGGAGAACTTCGAGCCGGCGGAGGTGGAGCTGCCCGGCCCCGGAGAGGGGCGGATCCTCGTCCGGAACCTCTTCATGAGCGTCGACCCTTACATGAGGGGACGAATGAGAGACGTCAAGTCCTACAGCCCTCCCTTCGAGGTCGGAAAACCCCTCCAGGGAGGAGCGGTCGGCAGGGTCGTCGAGTCGCGTTCCCCCGGTCTCGCCGCCGGTGACCTCGTTCAGCATGGGTACGGCTGGCGCGAGCACGCGGTCCTCGACGCGAGCGAGGCCCGCAAGATCGAGGAGATCCCCGGCCTTCCGCTCTCTGTCTATCTCGGGGTGCTCGGCATGCCCGGTCTCACCGCCTACGCGGGCCTGCTCGACGTCGCCGCGTTCAAGGAGGGCGAGGCGGTGTTCGTGTCGGGCGCGGCCGGGGCCGTCGGCAGCCTGGTCGGGCAGATCGCCCGGTTGAGGGGTGCCTCGCGGGTCGTGGGCAGCGCCGGGTCGGACGAGAAGGTCGCCTACCTGACCGGGAAGCTCGGTTTCGACGCCGCCTTCAACTACAAGAAGGGCCCGGTCCACGAGCAGCTCGCCAAGGCGGCTCCCGACGGGATCGACGTCTACTTCGACAACGTCGGCGGCGAGCATCTGGAGGCGGCCATCGGCGCGCTCCGGAGGTACGGCCGGGTCGCGTTGTGCGGGTCGATCTCCGCGTACAACGCCACCGCCCCCGTCCCGGGGCCGCGCAACCTGGGCAGGGCCGTCGGCGAGCGTCTCACCCTGCGCGGCTTCATCGTGGGCGACCACGCCGAGCGCATGCCCGACATGATCGCCGAAGTGGGCGCCGGGCTGCGTGAGGGAAGGATCACCTTCGAGGAGACCGTCGTCGACGGCCTGGAGAACGCCCCCGCGGCCTTCATCGACATGCTCCGCGGCGCCAACGTGGGAAAGATGATCGTCCGGTTGGCTCCCTGATCGCGCATGATCGCCGCATTCTCGGGGCAGAAGGGGCCTGAGGGGGTGGGTCAGTTGGAAACGGATGATCTTGAGGCGCTGTCGGCCCAGGAACTACATGAACGCGCGGTCCACTACGCCGTGCGCCACGCGGATGTCGGCTTCCTGTGGGAACTGCTCAGCATGATCCCCCCGGCGCAGGCGTCCAGCGGGAACGAGGACGAGACGGCCAACGACCTCAGCCGGCTGTCGGCTCTGCTCAGCGACGCGATGGCGTCGGGGCAGGGCGAGCTGGGTGAGGCCCTGCGGCCGTTCTACATCCGCTACCTGTCCGAACATCCTGATGCCTGAGGTTCTCGCTCCACTCTGACCGCCGCCATGACCGGGCTCCGCTCGCGTTCCGGTCGCCTCGATAAGGTGACCGGCAACCAAAGGGAGGAATGTCATGGCGTCGGTGAGAGTGGAGCGGACAGAGAGCGGCGGCTTCGTGGCCCGCAACGGCCGCGGGGCCGAGGTCGCCATGGGCGGTGGTGACGAGCAGGGGGTGTTCACCCCCGTGGAACTGCTGCTCGCGGCGCTGGGCGGTTGCAACATCGTCACCGTGGAGCCGCTGACGGCCCAGCGCGGCCATCGGCTGGTCCGCCTGGCGATGACCGTCCAGGGGGAGAAGATCGAGGCGACGAGGCTCGGGCCGATCACCGTCACCTACGACGTGGAGTTGCCCGAGGGCGACGAGAAGGCCGCCGAGGTCTTCAGTGCGGTGGCTCGGCGGGTGGAGGAGAAGTACTGCACGGTGAGCCGGGCGCTGCGGGACGAGACCGAGGTGCGGCTCGAACTGCCCGATTTCTCCGCGGGATCCGGGGCGGTCGATCCGGCGAGGGCGTGACGGTCTTGCCGGACTGGTTTGGCAATACCGGGCGAACCTTGGGTGTAGGCGCAAAATCAACCGTTGTATGGGCTGCTCGTTACATTTGGCTCGGTAATGTTGAGGCAGGTCAAGGGGGTCTGCGAAGCCCGGGGGAGCGTTGCAGAGACTTTTCACCGGATAAGGGCGCGAGGGGGATCGCGTCCCTGAGCGGCGCCGCCGGAGTCTTGGGGGAGACGACGGAGAGGCCCGTGAAGAGGCCGGGGCCGGACAGTTGGGGGACTGTCCGGCCCCGAGTCCGTTTTCTGGGGGTTTCTGATGTGCGAGGGTGCCGACACTGCTGCTAGAGTTTCCACCGTTGCAAGCGCCGCTAGCTCAGTTGGTTAGAGCAGCTGACTCTTAATCAGCGGGTCCGGGGTTCGAGTCCCTGGCGGCGCACCAGCTCGCAGGGCTGAGACCTGTGGTTCATCAAAACGGCTCGCCTTCGGGCGGGCCGTTTTGCGTTCTCCGGACTCCCGGCGGGCCCGCGCGTGCGGATCGTGTGCGCCGGTGATCGTCATGCCGCCTCGCGCGGGGTTCGACGACCGCCGTCCGCGAAATCCGGTGTGCCGCAGTTGTGGCCGGTGAGATCGCGTCGTCCGTGGTGGCGCACCTCCTGGCCGTGCAGGACGACGCGCACGTCGTCGCCGCGGGCCGCCGCCAAGCCGGCTCAGCCGTCCCCGACCCCGACCCCGACCCCAACCCCGACCCCGGCCCCGGCTCGGCGCCCCCGCCCCCGTGACCCCCGACCCCCGGCCGCCGGTCACGGGGGCGGGTCCGCCGAGCTCTGGAGGCCGGCCGTACGCCCTGACCCGAGCCGGCCGCTCCACCGTTCGGACAGCGTGTGCGGGACACCGATCACGTCGAGGACCTTTCCCGCCACGAAGTCGATCAGCTGCTGGACGTCGCGCGCCCCCGCGTAGAAGCCGGGCGAGGCGGGCAGGATCACCGCTCCCTCACCCGCGAGATCGGCCATCTGCTGCAGCGCGACGCGACGCAACGGCGTCTCGCGCGGTACGAGCACGAGCGGCCGGCGCTCCTTCAGCGTGACGTCCGCCGCGCGCTGGATCAGGTCCTTGCTCATGCCGGTCGCGACGCCGGCGACGACCGCCGTCGTGGCCGGCACGATGACCATCCCCCGGGCCGGGTACGTGCCGCTCGCCGGTCCCGCGGTGAAGTCGGCGGCCTTCCACACGACCATGTCACCCGGGTCGCGCCCGAGGAACGCCTTCACGTCGGTCCGCCACCGCGCCTCCCGGAACGACAGGCCGGTCTCGTCGAGCATCGTCAGGCGCGCCGCCTTGCTGACGATGAGGTCGATCGCCTCGCCCGCGTCGAGCAGCGCCCGGATGACCGCCGCCGCGTACGGGGTCCCGCTGGCTCCGGTGATTCCGACGACCCACGGCACCCGGAGTGTGGTGTGGTGATTCATGGTGAGACCCTTCAGAAGAGCGACGAGGCGGTGGGTGGCGATGACGACCGACGAGAGGGACCACGACCTCCGGCTGCGGGCCGGATCGTCGCCGACCGCCGGAGAGCGCGAGATCCTGAGGGTGCTCGGACGGGCCGAGGACGCCGGCGGCGTCGGCGCGCAGATCCTCGTCTCGCTCGGCACCGCGATCGTCGAGGGCCGGCTCAGGCCCGGAGACGATCTCAACTCGGTCGAACTCGCCAGGCGCTTCAACAGCAGCCGCACCCCCGTCCGCGAGGCGCTCCTGACCCTCGAACGCGAGGGCCTGGTCGAGATCGTGGCCCGCAAGCGGCCCCGGGTGCGCCGCCTGGAGATCGCCGAGGTCCGTGAGATATACGAGCTGCGATCGGAGCTGTACGCCCTGGTGAGCCGGCGGATCGTCGCCCGGTGCGGCGCGCGGGACCTGGAGGTGTTCGGCCGGATCCAGGAACGGCTTGAGGACGCCGCGGCCGCCGAGGACCTGGACCGGTACTTCTGGCTCGTCGTCGAGTTCCGCAACACGGAGGCCCGCCTGGCCGGGAACGAGACCGTCCGCAACGTCCTCGACTCCGTCGGCATCCGAACCCTCCAGTTACGCCACTTCAGCCTGTCCCTGCCCGGACGGATCGCCACGTCGGTCGACGACCATCGCAGGCTGGTCCGGGCGTACGTCGAGGGGGAGGCCGAACTGGCGGCCGCCCTCACCCGGTCCATCGTCAGCCGCGGGCTCGCAGCGGTGGAGCGCTCGGGATGGACCGGCTCGCCCCGCTGACCTCGCCGAGCAGGCCCGCCCCGCGAAGGACGGCCTCGCGCTCCGGCCGGTCCAGTCCCGCGGCGTCGAGCGCGCCGACCGGATGGTCGAGGCCCATCGCGAACGGGTAGTCGCTTCCCAGCACGACATGGTCCGGGCCCGCGAAGTCCAGGAGGTAGCGCAGGGCGCCGTCGTCGTGCACCACCGTGTCGAAGTAGAGCCGGTCCAGGAGCAGGCGAGGGCCGAACGCGCCGCGCGGGCGGACCGCCGGCGGGGCCGCGACGAAACCCCGGTCGAGCCTGCCGATCTGGTACGGGACGAAACCTCCCCCGTGGACCAGCATCACGCGCAGGCGCGGATGGCGTTCCAGGACCCCTCCGAGCAGGAAGGCGGCCGCCGCGAACGTCGTCTCCGACGGGTTGCCGACGAGGTTGTTGAGGAACAGCCGCCTGAGGCGCTCGGGCACGTCGGACCCGCCGGGGTGCACGGTCACCGGGATGCCGAACTCCTCGACGGCGTCCCAGAAGACGTCGAGGCTCTCGTCGTCGAGCCCCAGGTCGTTGACGCGCGCACCGATCTGCACCGCCTCGTGGCCGAGGTCGGTGACGGCGCGGCGCAGCTCGCGTACGGCCAGGTCCGGCCGCTGCAACGGCACCGTCGCGGACGCCCGGAACCGATCGGGATGGGCCGCCGCGAGGGCGGCCACGGAGTCGTTCTGGACGCGGGCGAACCACGCCCCGTCCGGGCCGTCGAGATCGTAACCCGCGAGGTCCATCCACGACGAGACCAGCTGGACGTCGATCCTCTCGGCGTCCATCCAGGACAGCCGGGCCTCCACGTCGCTGAGCCGGGGGAACAGCGGTTGCCCGCTCGGCCGCCCGGCCACCTCGATCCGGGTGGCCGCCTGGTCTGTGACGAGCCGGACGCCGTGCCCGGCGCCCTCGTCGCGGATGCGTTCGACGGCGTCCACGCCTATGTGATGGGCGTGGAAGTCGATGGTCTTGGTGCTCATGAGTGACTCCTCTCGGCCGTTCGTTCCAGAAGATCCGTCAGCGCGCCGGCCACGGCCCCGGGGTTCTCCAGCGGGGTGAGGTGCCTGGTCCGGGGCACGACGACGGCGGCGCCGTCCCCGATGCGGTTCGCGAGGTCCCGCGCCATCGCCGGGGGCGTCGCCTGATCGTCCTCTCCCACCAGGACGGTCGCGGGATGAGCGATCATGGACGCGGACCGTCGCAGGTCCGCGGCGCCGAGCATCTCGCACGCCGCGTCGTAGCAGGCGAGGTCGTTGGCGGTGAAGACGCCGGCCAACCGGTTCATCAGCTCCGGCTCGGCCTCGCGGAACGCGTCTCCGAACCAGCGGGCCAGCTGGAGCGGGACCAGCGCCCCCAGGCCCTTCTCCCGTGCCGTCGCGGCGCGGCCGGCCCAGTCTCGCGGCGCGTCGGGTCCGTACCACGCCGTTGTGTCCACGAACAGCGCGGCCCGCGTGCGATGACGGTACCGGGAGGCGAACGCCTGCGCGGCGCAGCCGCCCATCGAGCACCCGGCGACGACGGCGTCCGTCCAGCCGTGGTGGTCGAGCAGGTCGGCGAGGTCGTCGGCGAACTGCCCGGTCGTGTACGGCCCGCCGGGACGGCCCGATCGTCCGTGTCCCCGGCAGTCATAGGTGATCATGTCGGCACGCCCGCCGAGGGCCTCGGTCACACCGGACCACAGCGACCGGTCCAGGGCCAGGCTGTGCGCGAAGACGATCCGTGGGGCCCCCTCGGCCGCCGGATGCCTGGTGAAGGACAGTGCGACGCCGTCCCGCGTGCGGGCCTCCCCGTGAACGGCCGGCATGGTCATGGGTCTGCTCCTTCCCCGCATGGCGGCTCCTCGGCGCGGCGGGCCGCCCTGGTCATGGCGCGGCGCGAGAACTCGGCGATCATGCGGGACTTGTACTCCGCGGAGCCCTTGACGTCGTTGTACGGGCGGGTGGCGGCCGCCGCGCGCCGGGCCACCTCGTCGATGAGCGCGCTGTCCACCACGTCGCCCCGCAGCTCGGTCAGGTCGACGGTGACCGGCCCGCCCTTCACCGACCCGACGGCGAGCGAGAGCCGCCGCGCCGCTCCGGCGTCGTCGAGCCGGACGACCGCGCCCACGTTCACGCAGGCGTACTCCCACACGCCGCGGACCAGGAACTTCTCGTACGCCGAGCCGGTGCGATCCGGGGGCGTCAGGAGCCGGACGTCCTGGATGAGCTCGTCCTCGCCCAGCTCGTTCGCCTCCCCGACGCGGAGGATCCTCAGCGAGGAGGCGCTGCGCACCGTCAGGGTGGCGCCGGCGGCGGCGAGCGCCACGGGAGGGTCGTGGCCGTCGTCGCCCGCGGCGATGTTCCCGCCGAGCGTGACCAGCCTTCGGACCCGGTCCGTCGCCACCGACCCGACCGCCTCCGTCACGATCGGCCACACCCGGGCGAGCCGCTCGTCGGCCTCGATCGTGCCGAGCCGGACGCCGGCGCCGATCGCGACGTGCTGGCCGGACCACGAGATCGCGCGGAGCTCGGGAAGGGAGCCGACCGAGACCAGCGCGGCCGGGCCGGGGCGGCGCCTGTCGTGGCGGCGCAGCGTGTGGCCCACGCCTCCGCCGAGCACGGCCGCGCCCTCGGCGGCGAGCAGGCGAAGCGCCTCGTCGAGGGAACGCGGTGTCAGCAGGACCGTCGGATCACGGGAGGTCCCGGGGAACGGGGGGCCGGGGTCGAGGGCCGTCATCACCGATCACCCTCCCGCCGGTCGGCGCGGGCCGCACACCCCGGAAGAGCTTCTCCGCGGGGATCGGACCGGATGCCCCAGAAGATCTTCTCGGCCGTGATCGGCAGTTCGTGGACGCGCACGCCCACGGCGTCGGCCACGGCGCTCGCCACGATCGACGGGACCGGGTCCAGGGCGATCTCGCCGACGCCCTTCGCGCCGAACGGTCCCGTCGGCTCGTAGGAGCCGGCGAACTCGACGTGGAGCCTCGGCATGATCTGTGAGGTCGGCAGCTTGTAGTCGGCGAAGTTCGGACGCGCCGGCGCGCCGTCGGCCCAGTCGAGGCGTTCGGTGACGGCCATCCCGAGCCCCTGGGCGATCGCGCCCTCCACCTGGCCCTCGGCGAGGGGCGGGTTGAGGACGGTCCCGCAGTCGACCACCGCGGCCAGCTCCAGCACGGTCACGGCGCCGGTGGCGGGATCGACCTCGACCTCGGCGGCCTCGGCGGCGAAGGTGTAGGCGCCGGACTCGTTGCCGTACCTGACCTCGTCGGGAAACTCCGAGGGGTTGTCGAACGAGCCGAGGCCGACGATCGGTTCGCCGCCCGGCCGGTAGAGCTCGGCGCGGACGACCACCCCGACCGGCAGCCGGACCGGTTCGTCCCCGCCCGGCGCGGTCGGGGCGCACACGAGGCCGTTCTCGACCCAGAGCTCCGGCTTCGACCGCCCGAGCTGCCGTGCCGCGGCGGCCAGCAGCCGCTCGCACGCCTGCTCGGCGGCGCGCTTCACGGCGTTGCCGGCGACGTAGGTCACGCGGCTCGCCAGCGCGCCCAGCGCGTGGGTCGTCAGATCGGTGTCGGGGCGCGAGACCGTGACGTCCGTGACCGCGAGGCCGAGTTCGGCGGCCGCGATCTGCGCGAGGGTGGTGCGCGCTCCCGTGCCGATCTCGCCCTCGCCGGTGATGACGACGGCGCGTCCGTCCTCGGTCAGCCGGACGATCGCCGAGCTTCCGTCGTAGTCGCCGAAGCTGCGCCGGCCGGAGACGTGGACGCTGACCCCCATCGCGAGGCCGTGGTGGGGCGTGGGAGCGGCCCGCTTCTCGTACCAGCCGATCGCGTCGGCCGCCTTGCGGATGCACTGCTTGAGCTCGCAGCTGCCGATCCTGTGGTTGTGGAGGGAGACGTCGCCCTCCTCGACGGCGTTGAGCAGGAGCAGATCGGGCATCTCGATGCCGAGCCTGGCCGCCGCGAGGTCCCACGCCTGGCCGACGGCCCAGTCCGCGGAGGGGTTGCCGAACCCCCGGAACGCGCCGGTGGGAACGAGGTTGGTGTAGACGAGCCGCGAGCGCGCCCGCACCGCGCGGTAGGCGAAGAGCGCGTCGTGCCGTACGGTCGCCGCGCCGAGGACGGCCAGTGACTTGCCGGTGTAGGCGCCGTTGTCGGCGATGAGGTCGAGGTCCTTCGCGGTCACCAGGCCGTCCGAGGTGAACCCGAGCCGGACCCGGCAGCGCATCGGGGTGCGGGGACGGCCGGCGAGGAACTCCTCCTCGCGGGTGTTGAGGAGCTGCACCGGGCGGCCCGTCCTCCTCGCCAGGATCGCGCAGATCACCGAGGTGTTGTCGTCGCCCGACTTGCCCCCGAAGCCTCCGCCGACCTCGGTCTGGACGACGCGCACGCTGCGCAACGGCAGACCGAGCGCGGTCGCGTAGCGCTGGCGGGCGAGGAACGGCGTCTGGGTGTTCACCCACAACGTGACCCGGTCCTGTGACCATTCGGCGGTGCAGCCGATCGTCTCGATCGAGCCGTGCCACTGCCGCGCGCTCTGCCAGACGCCCTCGACGATCACGTCGCTGCGCGCGAACCACTCGTCGGCCCCGCCCCGGTCGAAGGAGAACTCGTGCGCGACGTTGCCCGGCGCGTCGTCGTGGACGAGCGGCGCGCCCTCGGCGAGCGCCTCGTCCAGGCCGAGTACGGCGGGCAGCACCTCGTACTCCACCGAGACGAGCTCGGCCGCGCGCCGCGCGGTCTCGGCGTCGGCCGCCGCGACGGCCGCGACCTCGTCACCGACGTAGCGGACCCGTCCGACCGCCAGCGGGTAGAGATCGGGGCGGAAGGCCCCCCATCGGATCCGCGCGGTGTCGGCGCCCGTGACGACGGCGTGAACGCCGGGCATGCGCTCGGCCCGCGAGGTGTCGATTCTCACGACGCGGGCACTCGCGTGCGGCGAGCGGACCACGGCCCCGTGAAGCATCCGGGGCAGCCGCACGTCGCCGGCGTAGACGGCCCGACCGGTGACCTTCTCCGCCGCGTCGACGCGTTCGACCGCGCTTCCGATCAGCGGAGGCGTGGCGTGTTCGGACAGCAGGTCGACGACGGGATGTTCCGTGATCGGCATCAGCGCCTCCTCTCGGCAGGCGTCGTCGCTCCGGCGCGCTTCCCCTGGGTGGCCACGGCCTCCCGCGCCGAGTCGAGGATCTTCACATATCCGGTGCAACGGCAGTAGTTGCCGTCGACGGTCCGCCGGATCCGTTCGTCGTCCGGTTCCGGGTCCTCGTCGAGCAGCGCCCGGAGCGCCATCACATGGCCCGGCGTGCAGAAGCCGCACTGCAGGCCCGCGCGTCTCACGAACGCGGCCTGGACCGGGTCGAGGCCCTCCGGGCCGTTCAGGTCCTCGATGGTTCGCACCTCACGGCCTTCGAGCAGGCCGATCATCAGCAGGCAGGCGGGGACGGCCTCACCGTCGACGATGACCGTGCACGCTCCGCAGTAGCCGATGGCGCAGCCCGACTTCGTGCCCGTGAGACCGAGGTCGTCACGCAGGACGTCGAGCAGCGTCGCGGCCGGATCCCGGACCTGGATCTCCACGTCCTCGTGATTGAGCCTGAGGCGCAGGCCGTTCATCGGGAGCCTCCCAGTATGTCGGGCCAGCGTCGTACGACGTGGTCGATCAGGTCCCTGCCGGACTCGGCCACGCGGGGGAAGTCCGGCAGCCGGTTCCAGGGACGGCACGCGTCGATCACGGCGCGGGTGTTGAACGGGGGGAGACCGGGCGCGCGGAGCGGATCGACCCGGCTGCCCCACGTCTGGCGCATGATCTCGATGTCCTCGGCCGGGTCGGTGCGGGTGCAGACGGCCCACATCACGTCGTCGAGGCTGCGGAAGTCGACGTCGGCGTCCACGACGACCACGAACTTGTTCATGTAGGCGGCGGAGGGAAGCTGCGAGGCGAGGTAGGCGGCCTGGCGCGCGTGGCCCGCGTACCGCTGGTGGAGGGCCACCGCGAGCAACTGGCGGCCGCCGCCGGCCTCGTGCGCCCACACCCCTTCCACACCCGGAAGGCCCGCCCTGACGAGCGCGTCCTGGATCATCGCCGACTTCATCACGCTGCGCATGTAGGAGTAGTCGTGCGGTGGTTTGCCGGGAGGGGCGCCGAGCTGGATCGGGTCGTCGCGGTGGTAGACCCGCTCGACGTCCATGGTGAGCACCGGCTCGATCCCGCCGCTGTAGTAGCCGGTCCATTCGCCGAACGGCCCCTCCTGCTCCCGCCGGTCCGGATACAGCCAGCCCTCGACCGCGAGCTCGCCGCGCGCGGGAATCGGCAGACCGGTCACCTCGCCGCGGATCACGTCGACCGGCCGCCCCATCACCGCACCGGCGTATTCGAGCTCCGACAGTCCCGCCGGCACCTCGGTGCCGGCGACGACGAGCAGCAGCGGATCGTGCCCGAGCGACGCGGTGACGGGAGCGCGTCCTTCCTTGTCGAACCACTCCCGGACGTGCGCGGCCCCGTGCTTGCCCGCCTCGATGTTGACGCTCACGGCCCGTCCGTCGTTCTGCACCTGCATCCGGTAGGCCCCCGCGTTGAGCGTGCCGGTGGCCGGGTCGGTCGTGAACACGGCGCACCCGGTGCCGATGTATCGGCCGCCGTCCGCCTCATGCCATCTCGGCACGGGGAAGTCGAGCAGGTTCACGTCGCCCGACGTGATGACGTTCTCGCAGACCGGCCCGGAGCCGACCTCCCGGACGGGGTATCTCGCCGCGTCGGCGATCCACTCGTTCGGGCGGTTGCGCAGCGCCTCGACCAGCCCGCGGTCGTCGAGCGAGGTGCCCAGCCGGAGGGTCATGCCCAGCCTGCGGGCGTTCGCCATGCTGGCCGTGAGGACCCGCGGGCCCCTGCCGTAGCCCACGATGTCGTCGAACAGCAGCGCCGGGGGCGACGGGCGTCTGTAGTTCACCTCCGAAGCGGCGCCGATCTCCTTGTCCCAGTGGGCGCCGGTGATGGTCCGGACCTCTCCGAGTTCGCCGGCGAGTTCGAGCCAGCTACGAAGGTCGTCCACCTCCTCAAGGGATCCCATCTTTCTTGCCTCCCCCCTGCCTCCTCATCGTTCGGGACCGCTCCGGCCGGTCTGGAGCCGGGCCGGTCTCGCGTGGGGGAACGGCCCGCGGACACCTTCCGCGGGGAGGGCGGTCATGGCGGTCCACGGTGAAGTGTCGACACTTCGATTTAAACACGCCGAATCCTGATCTCTGTCGGCCACCCCCCCGGACAGGTCGCCGGAGGCCGTCTCCCGGGAGATCACCGGTCCGCGTTCTCCTCGGAGGGAATGACGACGGGCACCGGGCCGAAGATCTCTTCCTGGGGTGATGCGCATGCTGTTGTCGACAACCGCGAACAGCGTGGGCCGCACGTGGAACCCCTCTCCGGGGCGTCGGAGCCGCCCGGTGGCGAGGCGGGCGTCTTTTGCCAACTGACTGGTTGGTTGTGCGTAGGATGGGGAGATGGCGCGGGACGCGGATCGAACCAGGAGGAGACTGCTGGAGGCCGCGACCGTGGAATTCGCCGCGCTCGGCATCGCGGGAGCCCGGGTGGATCGCATCGCCGAGGCCGCCGGATGCAACAAGGCGATGATCTACGCCTACTTCGGCAACAAGGATCGGCTCTTCGACGCGGTCTTCACCGCGCAGGTCGCCGACTTCCTCGATCAGGTGCACCTCGACGCGTCCGACCTGCCCGGTTACGCCGGACGGCTGTTCGATCGCTACGAGGACCACCCCGAGACCCTGCGACTGGCCACCTGGTACCGGCTGGAGCGACCTCGGGGAGCCCCCCTGCAGGCCGTCGTCTCGTCCAACCGGGGGAAACTCGAGGGGCTGGAGCAGGCCCAGCGGGAGGGCGTCCTGCCCGGTCACTACACCCCGGTCGAGCTCCTGACGCTGGTCCTGTCGATATCCACGGCATGGGCGTCGATGCCCCCTGAGCTGGGGGCGAGCGCCGCAGGTGATCGCGACCGCCGCAGGCACACCGTCGTGGACGCCGTACGGCGGCTGCTGGTGGAGAACCGCCCGGTGCGGTCGTAGGCGGCACGCACAGGTGACGTCCGGCCTCGCTCGCGGAGGGCGGTCCCGCCGGCGGGCCGGTGCTCGTGGTCCGACCGCGCCCGGCCCTCGCGAGGGGGACGATCCCGCGTTCTTCGCGGCCCGAATCCGAATATGTCGCGGTATGTATGGCCTGAACGAGTAAATCCTTAGTAAGGTTTCCTATCAATAACGCGCTATCCGTCGGCCGTTGGACAGCACCACCTCCCTTTTCCCCCCATCAGGAGGAGTCCACGTGCACCTGCGACACAAGGTGGCCGCCACGGCCGCCACGCTCATGGTCGGGTCCCTGCTGGCCCTGCTGCCGTCCACTCCGGCGGTCTCTCACGGAACGATGTCCAATCCCCCCAGCCGCGTCTACGTCTGCAAGAACGAGAATCCGGAAAACCCCACGTCGGCGGCTTGCAAGGCCGCTGTGGCGGCAGGCGGCACCCAGGCGTTCTACGACTGGAACGAGGTGTCCCGGCTCGACGCGGGCGGGCAGCACCGTCAGATCATCCCGGACGGCAAGCTGTGCAGCGGCGCGCGTGACAAGTATCGGGGGCTCGACCTCGCCAGGGCCGACTGGCCCGCCACGCGGGTCTCCCCGGGGCCGCTGACGATCACCTATCACGCGACCGCGCCCCACGCGAACAGCAACTTCGAGTTCTACATCACCAAGCAGGGCTGGAACCCGACCCAGCCGCTCCGCTGGTCGGACCTGGAACTCCTCAGGACGTTCAACAACCAGAACCCCACCACATTCACCAACTGGACGATCAACCTCCCGCAGCGCAGCGGACGCCAGATCATCTACTCGATCTGGCAGCGCGTGGTGGGCAGCGCGGAGGCCTTCTACACCTGTTCCGACGTGGACTTCGGCGGCGGCACCAACCCGAACCCGAACCCGACGCCCACCCCGACCCCCACGGTGACCCCGACCCCGACCCCGACGCCCACCCCGACGACGCCGCAGCCGGGCGGAACCTGGAGGGCGGGCGCCGCCTACACGGCCGGCACGCAGGTGACCTACGGCGGCCTGACCTACCGGTGTCTGCAGCCGCACACCGCGATAGCGGGCTGGGAGCCGCCGAACGTCCCCGCGCTGTGGCAGCGCGTCTGACCCGGCGGGAACAAGCGCGTCTGACCTGAGAACAAGCGTGTCTGATCCGACAGGAGCGGCGCGTCTGATCCGGCGGGAACGAACGCGTCTGATCTGACATGGAACAGCGCGCCTGATCCGGCAGGACCGGGGCGGCCACCGCCGCCCCGGTCCGAGCACGGCGGCCCGCCGCGCTCGCCCATGGCCGAAGCCCGAGATCTCCAGGCGGAAGGATGAAGATGAAGCGCGTGATCCCGGTCCTCCTGAGCGTCCTCCTTCTCACCGGTTGCGGCGCCGACAGCATCCAAGAGCTCAACGGCGGTCCCGGGGGACACGGGGGACACGCGGGACACGGCGCCGCCGCGTCCGCGTCCGCACCCGCGATCGGCGCGGATTTCAACCCCGCCGACGTGATGTTCCTGCAGATGATGACGATCCACAGCGGCCAGGGCGCGGAACTGGGACGGCTGGCGCAGGATCGGGCCACCCGCGAGGAGGTCAGGACGCTGGCCGCGGCGATCGCCGCGACCCAGGAGACGGAGGCGGCGTCGATGTCCGCCTGGCTGAGCGGGTGGAAGCAGCCCGCGACCGCCGAGCCCGACGAGCACGCCGCCCACGGCGGGATGCCGGGGGCGAGCAAGGAGCAGATCGCCGCCCTCGCCGGCGCGGCACCGGCCGACTTCGAGGAGAAGTTCCTCAACCTGATGATCGCCGAGCAGGACGACGCCATCCAGATGGCCAGGGTGGAGACGGCCACCGGCCTGAACCCAGAGGTCAAGAAACTGGCCGGCCGGATCGACACCTCGCGCACGGCGCAGATCAAGCAGATGCTGGCGCTGCTCGGCCAGTGACAAACCCGCTCCGGGACCTGCGCCGGACTCACCGCCGACGCCGTCCCGAGCCGGTCGATCCGAACATCCGATACACCCGAGGACCGATCCGAACATCCGATACACCCGAGGACCGATCCGGGCCTTCCGGTACGCCTCGAAGATCGAGGTGGGTGAAGGGGCTTTTCCCGATGGGATCGCTGTGAACTGCGTTTTTTCCGGTGAGGCGAATGCGCTCCACGATGACTTCGAGGGACGACGTTTGAGATCCGTGTGGGGGATAGGTGATGAAACGTTGGCTCGAAGGAGGGAATCCCATGACCATTGCAGGCGGAATCATTCTCATCATGCTCGGGGCAATTCTTACCTGGGCGGTCGAGTTCGACATCGCGGGCCTCGACATCAACGTCGTCGGCGTCATCCTGATGCTCGGTGGTCTCGCGGGGTTGCTGTTCGGCATCTACCGGATCAGCGTCGCCCGCCGTCCCACGGCGTCCACCACGACCGTCGTCGAGGACCCGGTGACCCACCAGCGTCGTGTTTACGAGGAGCGTCACCACACCGATCCCCCGGTCGTGTGATCGGTCGTTCCCCGGCGGGAAGCCCTTCGGGCGTCTTGCTGCAGGCATCGCCTGATGGCTTTGTCCCAGATAGGTCCGTTAAGGTCCGGCCGCGGGGGGTAGGCGGGCCAGCAGGCGGACGCGAATGGAGGAGGGGACGTTGAGCAGGGTCGTATCCCGAGGGGCGAGCGCCGTGAGCGGAATGCTCGGTGGCGCCATCGCCGGAGCCATCTTCAAGCAGGTCTGGAAGTTCGCATCGGGCAAGGACGACGCGCCCCAGGCGACATCCGATGAGTACGGCTGGCGCGAGATCCTGATCGCCTCGGCCATCCAAGGCGCGATCTTCGGTGTGGTCAAGGCCGCGATCGACCGGTCCGCGGCTCGGAGCATCCATCGAGCCACCGGTAAGTGATCTCACCTGACAGGACTCCGGCCCCGCGAACGGGGCCGGAGTCCTTTTTCGGGTTTCAGGCGGCGCCCGTCTCCATCCGGGCACAGACTCCTTCCCGTCCGTCGCGACAGGAGGCGATCACGTCCGCGTACACGGTGGCGGTCTGCGCGGCCACCCTGTTCCAGTCGTAGCGGGATCTCGCCCGGTCGGCGGCGGCGATGCCGTACGCGGAGAGCAGGAAGGGGTCGGCCAGCAGCCGCCGTAGGGCACGGCCGAGGAGGGACGCCTGGCGCGGCGGGACGAGCAGGCCGGTGACACCGGGGACGACCGTGTCCAGATGCCCGCCCACGGCCGAGGCGACCACCGGAACGCCGCAGGCCATGGCCTCCAGCGGCACGATGCCGAACGGTTCGTACCAGGGCACGCTCACCACGACGTCCGCCGAACGCATCAGTGAGGGGACGGCCTTCCGGCCCACCTTGCCGAGGAACCGGAGGCGGTCGGCCACGCCGTACCGGTCGGCGACCCGTGCGAGCCGGGTCACCTCCGGGTCGGCCGGGTCGCCGCCGGCGATGACGAGGGTGGCGCCGGGGACCTGGCCCAGGGCCCGGATCGTGGTCTCCACGCCCTTGCGCGGCACCGGCCGGCCGATGGCGAGCAGGATCGGACCGGGGCCGAGGTCCATCCGCGGACCCGAGGGGGCGAAGGCGCTCAGGTCGACGCCGCAGGGGACGACCCTCACGCGATGCCGGGGCATCCGCATCCGGCCCAGCTCCGTCACCTCGTCGGCGCAGGTCGCGATCACCGCGTCCACCCGGTGGGCGACGACCGTCTCGGCCTTGATGCGCCCGCTCGGGCTGGTGTCGGCCTTGCCCTGGTGGCGGCGCTTGACGGTGCCGAGGGCGTGGAAGGTGTGCACGACGGGCACCGAGGTGTCCCGGGCGGCGGACAGGGTCGCCAGGCCGCTCATCCAGAAGTGGCTGTGCGCGATGTCGGGAGGATCGGCCTTCCAGCGTCTGGCCAGCCATCTGCTGAAGTCGGGCATCCAGGGAAGCAGGTCGTCCTTGGAGATGACCGTGGCGGGTCCGGCCGGGACGTGGACCACGGTGACTCCGGGGGCGAAGGCGGTCTCCTCCGGCTGGAAGGGGCATTCCCGGCGGGTGTAGACGGTCACCTCGTGTCCTCGCGCGGCGAGCGCGAGGGAGAGGGCGGCGACATGGACGTTCTGGCCACCCGCGTCGGCACCGCCAACGGTGGCGAGGGGGCTTGCGTGCTCTGACACCATCGCGATTTTCATGGGCACGGCTCCGCTGACATGCGAAACAGACGTGCCTGCGTCCTAGGCATCCAGATGCTTTTTACCCCCTGCTGACGGGGTTTCAAACGAGTTTGACCTTGGTCTTCCCGGGAAGGCGAGCTGTTTTGGGGACGGAAGTCGAGGAACAGCAGTCGAGGGATGGAAGGAGTCGGACATGGAAGCTCCGCAGTATGTGGCCGCGCGCGTGCAACGCGCGCTGGCGGAGGACGAGAGGACCAACGAGCTCGGCATCCTCGTGGACATTCGGGGCGGGCAGCTCTTCCTGCGCGGCCGGGTGGCCGGCGCCGAACACCGCGCGCTGATCGCCAACGTGGCGGGGGAGGCGGCTCCCGGCCTGACCGTGCGCAACGAGATCACCGTTCTGGATGTCCGGGACCCGTGTGAGGAGGAGAAGCTGTGAGAGAGCTGCGGATCGCGGCGGTCGGAGACGTGCACCTGGACGAGAGTCTCAGGGGGTCCTATCGCAAACGACTCCACGACATCGAGGAGCGAGCCGACGTGCTGCTGCTCGCCGGTGATCTGACCCGGCACGGCACGCTGGAGGAGGGGCAGGTGGTGGCGGACGAGTTCCACGACCTGCCGATCCCGGTCGTCGCCGTTCTCGGTAACCACGACCACCATTCCGACCACCCCGCGGAGATCGCGGCCATGCTGCGCGACGCCGGGATCGCGGTCCTGCACGACGACGCGATCGTGCTCGACATCCACGGAGTACGGCTCGGCGTGGTCGGCGGCAAGGGCTTCGGCGGGGGATACGCCGGCAAGTGCGCCAGCGATTTCGGTGAGCCGGAGATCAAGGCGTTCGTCGGGCACACCAAGCGGATCGCGGACCGGTGGCGGGTCGCGCTGAAGGAGCTCGACGCCGACCGGAGGATCGTGCTGTCGCACTACTCACCGGTCAAGGACACCCTCGCGGGGGAGCCTCTGGAGATCTATCCCTTCCTCGGCAGCTATCTCCTGGCCGAGGCGGTGGACGCGGAGGGCGCCGATCTGATCGTCCACGGGCACGCGCACGCCGGGACGGAGAAGGGGGTGACCCCCGGAGGCATCCGGGTCCGCAATGTGGCGCTGCCCGTCCTGGGGCACGCGTACGGGATCTACTGCCTCTGACAAGGGCGAACCGAGTGTGTTCCGCCCGTCCGGCCGGGCGGGCAGGTTCGCTTTGTTCGGTTCGGTTTGGTAAGACCCCACCGGATGAGCGCCCGACCGTCCGGCCTTCGAGCGCGCGCCTTTCCCGGCTTTTCCGGGATCCGACGCCGGCCCCAAGGGTGTGCGACCGTCTTTCGACGGTCAAATTTGTGGTAAAGGAATGGCATCGGCCGGGGCCGGGCGCGTTCGCGCGGTTCAAAGCCGGTCCCGTGACCCGGCGGCGTTCATTCGTCCGGCGATTTCCGGCCGGTCGGAGATCGATGATTTTCCGCCCGGCGACGATCGTGACATGAAGAAGCGGGCCGGGTGGACCCGGCCCGCGAGTCTTCGGTGAGAATTCGGGGCGACTTGAGATTTCCGGAGCGGGCCTGAGAACCCGCGTCAGACATTAAAAATGCTCACACCTCCGGGACCGACAAGGAAGCCGAGGACGATAAGGACGATCCCCCAGAGGAGGTCGCGACGGGCCAGGATCACATAGATCCCGGAGATGACGAGAATGACTGCGATGATCCAGAGCAAGGTAACCATGAGAATTCCCTGCCCTCACAATTCACGACTTAACATCCTTGCTTCGATACAGATCGGCAATCGGCTGGAGGAACCAGAGCCAGGCGCTGGTCAGCGCGACCACACCGCCGAACAACGCGGCCGGCCAGGCGTTGATGACCGTCTCCGCCACCAGCGCCACCGAGCTGGTCATCGCGACCGCCAGCCCTATGGCTCCGGCGACGCCGAGTCCGTTGGCGCGGTGCACCATCTTCTCCTTCAGGCTCGTCCGGAACAGCAGACGGTGCTGGGCGGCAGGGGTGATGAAGCAGACGGAGGCCAGGGCCGCGCTCAGCAGGGCGATGAAGAACAGCCAGTAGCCGAGGGTGTCGACCTTGTTGAAGCCTGCCGCGAAGGGGAGCGTCAGAAGGAAGGCGAACAGGACCTGCACACCGGTGACCGCGACTCGAAGGCCCTGAAGGAGTTCGCCGAGCTCGCGGTCCACGCGTTCCTTGGGGGTCTCACCCGGCTCGGGCTCGTCATTTTGCGTGTGTTCGGGCTCAATCATGGAGATCGGTTACCCTATTTGCAGTTTGTCATGCCTAACCGCTGTGCTCTGCCCACCTGTTGTTATGCCTATCCATGAATCTTCGGGGTACTCGTGGGCTATGGGAAGCCACAGTCATGAGGTAACCGACGCGATCCTGGAAACGCTCAAACGCGCGAGCAGCGGGCTGAAGGACGCCGAGGTCAGGTTCGCACTCGCCGGAGGCTGTGCCGCATACGCGCGGGGAGCCGCCCCTTCACTCCACGACGTGGACTTCGTTCTGCCCGAGGAGGATGTTCCAGCCGCTCTGGAAGCACTGCGCGCGCTGGGGTTCGAGACGGTCAAGCCACCGGAGGACTGGCTGGTCAAGGCCTACGACGAGGGCAGGCTGGTGGATCTGATCTTCTCGATCTGCGACCACCCCGTCACCCCGGAACTTCTGGCGCGAGCCGAGCCGATGAAGGCGTCCGCGGTGATCGTGCCGGTCCTGGAGGCCACCGATCTGGTCATCTCGTGGCTGCTGCCGCTCTCGGAGCACAGTTGCGACTACGGCTCGCTGCTGCCGCAGGTGAGGGCACTGCGTGAGCAGGTCGACTGGAACCGGGTCGCGGCGGTCGCGGAGGACTCGCCGTACGCGTTCACCTTTCTGACCCTGCTCGAACGGCTCGACGTCATCCCCGACCCCGTCGACCCGAAGGGCGATTCGTCCTGGCCCTGAGCCGATCGGCGTACACGTGGGCACCCGGCTGTCAGCCGGGTGCCCGCCTGCGTGTTCGTCCGGCCGCCGGACGGGGCGCGCCCGTGTGTTTCGCCGGACCGGGTGACCGTCTATAGGTTCATTCTTTTTTCATGTGAATTATCGGCATTTAAGGTATTTATCTTTTTCTGTATTGGCAATGGGGACCGTGTGTCTGCCGTTGTCGCCGGGAAGCCGGAAGCGAGTCGAGACGAGCCGGAAAAGGTGAAGGGGCCCCGCCGTAAGGCGGGGCCCCTCCGTGTTCACCGTGCCGGGTCAGAAAGTGCCCGTGCCCCCATAGGGGAAGCGGCCGTAGTACTCGCCGACGCGGTCGCGATAAGCGGACTCCTTGAAGTTCGACTCGTCGAACTCCGGGGCGTCCTTGATTTCCTGCTTGGTGCGTGCGACGTAGACCTTGCGCTCCTGCGGGTCGATCTGGGTCACCGTGCTGGCGGGAAGCATGACCTTCTTACCGAAGATCCAAGGCCCGGTGTCGACGACGATGTAGCTCTCGCCGACCTCGTAGGTAGCCTCGTCGACGGAACCGATCTTTCCGTCGGTGGCTTCCACGTGATAGCCGGCGATGTCGAGACTCTTATTGACGTCGTAGACATCAGCGCGATAATTCCACAGCTCGGGCTGCATGGTGTACATCTCCCTTTGGTTTGATTCTCCGGGCTCCAGTTCCGTACCCGAGAGGAGAGGGCTAAACGGAATCAACCTGAAGTCATCTGGAATCGGCTCGTGACCTCCGGTCCTGTCTCGCGCCGCAAGGAGAACATTGCGACTCGATCAAGTAAAGGCGTCCGAAGCGGGGGTGTCCGGCATGCGTCGGTTCATGTACCGACCACGGCTGAACATCCGGTAGTCTTGTCGAGGTCAAGCGCCGCTAGCTCAGTTGGTTAGAGCAGCTGACTCTTAATCAGCGGGTCCGGGGTTCGAGTCCCTGGCGGCGCACCACGACCACAGGCTTTTGGCCTGCGGTTTTCGAAAACGGCTCGCCTTCGGCGGGCCGTTTCGTGCTTTACGGGCCTCCTCGTGTTCGCGTGGACGGATCGGGCCTCGATCGTCGCCGCGTCGCCGCGACCTCCTGGCCCGTCGTCGCGGCCACCGCCCGTCCGACGGCTCCGAGGAGCTGCGGGCAATCCGGCCAAGGAGCGTACGGCCGACATGCCCAGGTCACCGGCCCCGGCGGCGGTAATGGGCGTCCGAACGACGGGGCCGGTGGCGCGAACCGCTCACAACGGGCTGCCACATTCCAAGAGGTGCCGGACACTTACCAAGTGTCCGGCACCTCTTGGCAAGGAGACTCTGTGACATACCGAGATCGCTTCGAAGCGATCTATGACGCGTACTACCCGGCGATACACCAGTACGCCGCCCGCCGTACCGGCTCCCCCGACGACACGGCCGACGTCATCTCCGAGACGTTCCTCACCGCCTGGCGGCGCATCGACGATGTGCCCAAGGGTGAGGAGGCGCTGCTGTGGCTGTACGGGGTGGCCCGCCGGGTCCTGGCCAACCAGCAGCGCGGCGCTTCCCGCAGGGCCGTGCTCGCCGAGCGGCTGCGTGCGGAACTCGCCGCCGACCGGCCGGTCAGACCGGTCGAGCTGAACCATGTTCGCGCTGCCTTCGACGAGTTGCCCGAACGTGACCGAGAGGTCTTGGCGCTGGCCTGCTGGGAGGGCCTGACCAGCGAGCGGATCGCCCAAGTCGTGGGATGTACGGCCATCGCCGCCCGGACCCGGCTGCATCGGGCGCGCAAGCGGCTGGCGGCGGAGCTGGAGCGGCAGGCGTCCTTGACGATCGCGATGGGAGAAGCATGAGTGACATCGACAACCTGGTAAGGGCCATCGACCTCGCACCACACGCGCCGGAGCAGGGGCCCGGCGCGCGTGAACTGCGTGAGGCGATCATGGCGACCGAGACCCAGACCCAGGCACATCGGCACCGGACGCTCTGGCGGCGCCTGCCATGGCGGGCCGGTGCTCTCGGGCTCGCCGCGGCAGCGGCCGCGACGGCGGTCTTCCTCGGCCAGGTCGCCCCCACCCCGTCGCCCTCTCCCACGGCCGCACCCGGCGTCGCCTCCCTGTCGGGCGCCTCGATCCTGCTGGCCGCCGCCGCCAAGGCCGAAGCCGCCCCCGAAGGGGCCTACTGGCGCATCAAGGAGCTGTACACGCAACAGTTGCTCTGGCCGTACAGCGAGAACGGCGTCACCTACCGTCTGGAAACCTCCAGCCTCTCGGAGAGGTGGGTGGCCAAGGACGGTCGAACCTGGATCGGCCACAGGGAGCTGGCCGCACGCCCCCTGGACCTGGAGGCATGGCGCCGGGACGGCTCGCCGACCGAATGGGCAAAGGGCAAGGACCCCGCCCCCCCTTACTCCACGTCGCCCGGCCAGGGCACGTTCTTCCAGAACAAGGGAGAGCAGAAACTCTATTGGAGTGCCATGCCCATGACCCTGAAGGAGATCGAGGCGCTGCCCGCCGACCCCGAAGCGCTGAAGAAGCGGGCACTTGAGGCGATCCGCAGAGACAAGGACGCCGTCGGTCCGGCGGAGGAGTCCCTGTCGCGCACCCTGGCCTCGCTCCTGTACGAACTGCCCGCCTCCCCACAGGTGCGCGGCGCCGCCTATCGGGCGCTGGCGACGCTGCCCGCGGTGCGGGTCGAAGGCCCGGCCACCGACCCGCGGGGGCGCTCGGGTGTCGCGGTGTCCTTCCTGATCCAGGGAGACCGAACCCCCCGGGTCAGGTTGATCATCGACCCCGACACCTCCAAGGTGCTGACCTCCGAGGTCGCGGGCGTGCCGGAGAAGGCGGACGTGCCGGAGAAGAGGGTCACCGTGGTGATGGAGTCCGGCTGGACCGACACCAAGCCGTCCCCGCCCTCGACCGAGTGACGGCCACCGGGCCGGCCGGCGCGCACGATCGCCCGGCCGGCCCGGACGCGTCCACCTTCGGTGAGGGGGCGTAGGCGGGGGAGCGGCGGCGAGGTCGAGCCGGGCGTCCACGTCGGCGAAACTCCGGCGGACGGTCGTCCGGCACGGTGAACTCCTGCTTCCGGGAACCGGGGTCCCTCAGAGATCAGGTGTCCACCGAACCGGGGCAGCCCCAGCCGGGGGAAGGCCGACAGGGTGGCGGGACGCCACTACGAGTCGGCCAGGATGACCGAGCGAGTGAGGTTGCGAGGTTCGTCAGGGTTGAGGCCCTTGTTCTCGGCGATCGCCACCGCCAGCCGCTGCACCCGGATCAGGTCCGCGACGGGGTCGAGAGCCGAGACGGAGACGACCGCGCCCGCCCGTTCGACCTCGGCGGCCAGCCCGTCCGGCGGAGTCCCGAAGAACCAGACGACGCTGTTCTCGTCCGTCACGCTGATCGGCCCGTGCCGGTACTCCATCGCCGGATACGACTCGGTCCACGACCCGGACGCCTCGCGCACCTTCAGCGCCGCCTCGTGCGCGATCCCGTTGGTCCACCCCGCGCCGAGGAACGTGAACTGCGTACGGCCGGCGGCACCGGGCGGCAACGGCGCGTTCACCGCCTCCGCGGCCTGAGCGACCAGATCGGCGGGCAGCAGCGAGGGCTCGGTGCGCGCCAGATGGGCTCGCAGCAGGGTCAGCGCGGTGGTCGCGAACCGCGTCTGGACGACGGACGTCTCGTCGGCGAAGTCCAGGACGACCAGCGAGCCCGCGGAGTCCGCGATCGGCGTGGACGGGTCCCCGGTCACCGCGACCGTCGGCAGCGAGGTCGTCCGCAACAGGTTCAGCACCTCGGTCGTGGTTCCGGAACGGCAGATCGCCACCACGCGGTCGTACTCGCGCCGGTACGGGAACTCCGAGGCCGCGAACGCGTCCGTCTCGCCCAGCCCCGCGGACTCGCGCAGCGCCGCGTAGGCCTGGGCGATGTACAGGGACGTCCCGCAGCCGACGACGGCGATCCGCTCACCCGGCGAAGGGAGCTCCGGGGCGGCCCCCGACAGCTCGATCGCCCGTTCCCAGCAGGACGGCTGGCTGGCGATCTCGTTCGCGACGAACATGATCTCTCATTTCAGTGCGCATATTTGATTGATTTGCGCCTTAAACGTACAAGTATGAGCATGGGCGTGCAAGGGTGAGCGTCGGAGGCGCCGTCGCGTCTTCCGTGGCGGTCTCTTCTCCACGGGAGGTGTGGAGCGTTCCATACGCCTCCCCGCCCCGGCGGTCGGAGGGCGCGGGAGTCGGTCGAACCCCTGAACGGCGTGAATGCCGGGGGGTGGGTCGAGTCCGGTCACACGGTGGTGACGGTGACTCCGGCGTCCGCGATGCCCGCGAGGTGGTGATCGGGAGCGCCCGCGTCGGTGATGAGGTTGTGGATCTCTCCCAGACCGCAGATCTTGGCGAAGGTGACCTTCCCGATCTTGGAGTGGTCCGCCACGACGACGACCCGGCCGCTGCTCCTGACGAACGCGCTGTCGGTCGCGGCCTCCAGCTGGTCGTGGGTCGTGCACCCCTGCGCGGAGCTGATCCCGTCCACGCCCAGGAAGGTCACGTCGATGTGGTGGTCGGCCAGCGTCTTCTCCGCGATCGGGCCGATGAGCTCGTAGCTCTCGCTGCGCGCGTTGCCGCCGCTGACGACGAGCGTGATCCCCCTGTGCAGGACGAGCTCGGCGGCGATGTTGACGGCGTTGGTGACGACGGTCAGGGGACCGCGCTCGACGAGGAGCCGGGCGACTTCGGTGGTGGTGGTTCCGCCGGTCAGCCCCACCACCGCGCCGGCGGGCACCAGTTCGGCGGCGGCCCTGGCGATGGCTCGCTTCTCCGGCCGGCGGCTCTCCATCCGGCGGTGAAGCGGCACCTCGATGCCGATGCCGCCGGTGACCGCGCCGCCGTGCGTGCGGCGCAGCAGGTTCATCTCGCTCAGATACTGCAGGTCGCGCCGGACGGTGGCGCCTGAGACGGCCAGCAGCCGGGACAGCTCGCCGACGTCGACGCTTCCCCTCGCCGAGACATGCTCAAGGAGTCGCGCATGCCGCTCAGTTCTTAGCACTTCATGAGCATATCGACCCGTAGGTCGAGGACGATCTGTCCGTCCGCGCCGGTCCGGGACCGTCAGCGGCGGGTGTCCGGCCGGCCTGGATGAGCAGAGGTGCCCGGGTCGGCTCCAGGCTCGCCGAGGCTCATGATTCTGCGTGTGTTGGCCACCAGCGCGTCGGTGGTTCTGCGTATCCAGTCCGTGATCGCGTAGAGCTCGGCCTCGCTGTACCTGGTCGTTATCTCCGTCATGTCCTCGACGAATTCCCCGAACGCGGAGGCCATCAGCGCGTCCATCCGCTCGTTCGGCAGTAGCCGCACGACGACCTTGCGACGGTCGTGCGGGTCGCGTGCGCGTTGAACGTAGCCGGCGGTTTCGAGCCGGTCCACCAAGCCGGTTACGGCGCCGGTGGTCAGGCCGGTGTGTTCCGCGATCGCTCCGGCCGTCACCGGTCCCAGCCGTTGGAGCACGTCGATGCACTTTCGCTCGACCGAGCTGAGCCCCACGAGTTTGCCGACCGCCTCGTGGAACACCACGATCGCCGTCGCGAACTCGCGGCCGAGCAGCGCGGCCGCCTGAGCTTCGGGGAGTGCGTCTTGCGTCACCTTCCCAATATAGCTTAGCCTCTGGTTATCTTTGTTGCTAAGAGATTTACTGTCAAAGGCTTTAGACGATCGAACCGGGAGGCCAGGTGCGAGTAGTGGTAGTAGGGGCGGGACCGGGTCATGCCTGAGATCGGCGCCCGGCGCAAAGCCATGTACTTCATCGTGATGATCGCGAATCTGGCCGCCGATCTGCTCCTTCCGACGCTGGTCCTGGCCGCCCTCGCGCCGACCGGCATGCCCGCCGCGGTACGGCTGGCCATCGGCGGGACCCTTCTGACCGGGAAGGCGATCGGCGGTCGAGTCGAATCCGGGGAGTTCCGTTGGAGGCCGGCCGTGGTCGTGGCACTCGTGCCCACCATGGCCATCGCCGGCTGCTATCTCGCGGGCCTCGGCAGCACCGCGAGCATGGTGGCGGGCGCGGTCGCCTCCGGCGCGGTCGTCGTCGCCGATCTGCTGCGGACTCGAACGCGCGGCAAGGCCGGACATCCGATCGACGGCTTCGCCGTACTGGTGCTGGTAGAGGTCGCGGCCGGCGTCGTGCTGACCGCGATCAGCGGTGACGCGCGTTTCGCGCTCGCCCGGGGCTCGTTCTACGTCGCCATCGCGGGAGTCGTCGTCCTGGCGACCACGTGGTCGGATCGGCCGTTGATGCGCGTCGCCCTCAAACCCGTGGCCTCGAAAGGCGACCCGGCGCGCGCCGAGGCGTTCGAGCGGGCATGGCGGAACTCACGGCGGTTCCGGATGCTCTACCGGGCGATGACCGCCGGCCTCGGAGCGGTGCTGCTCGCCGACGCGGCGCTGCGCGTCGTGATCATCTACAGCAGCCCGGCGGAGGATGTGCTCCAGTCGTCCCTCACCTCCCAGCTTCCCCTGTTCGTGCTGATCGGGCTGTGGTTCGCCGTCGGCCGCGGCCTCGCGGTACCCCGAGCCGAGCGTTTGCTCGACGCCGAACTGTCGAACGCCTGAGCGCCGTGTCCCTACCGGGGCACAGGTCCCCGCCGGCACGAGGTGCGAGGGCGGGGGAGGGCGTCCGGCAACCTCGGGTTCACTCCCTCTGCCGGGGAACGCGGGACTAGATGACGGCCGGTTGCCGGGTGGGGGAGAAGATCTCTCCCAGGAGGAACTCCTCCACCACGAGGGTGGCGGCGCCGAGCGCGACCGCGTCCGGTCCGAGCCTGCCGAGCGTGATGGAGACGGACGTGTACGGCTGGGACAGGGAGTTCTCGGCGACGGCCTTCTTGATCTTGACCAACTCGTGCTGGCCCAGGAGCAGCCCGGCCCAGCCGCCGATGACGATCCGCTCGGGGTTGAACAGGTTGATCAGGTTCGCCAGGCCCGCGCCGAGATAGTCGATCGTCTCGTTGATGACGGGGCCGCCGGATCTCACCAGTTCGGCGAGCGCGGCCTGCTCGCCGGCCATCTCGGCCGTCAGTCCGGCACGTTCCAGAATGCCCTCGGCTCCGATGTAGGCCTCAAGGCAGCCGCGGGCGCCGCAGCGACAGGGGCGGCCCCCTACCGCGATCTTCGTGTGCCCCCACTCGCCGGCGCTGCTGTTGACCCCGCGGTAGGTGCGCCCGTCGGTGATGACGCTGGCCCCGACCCCTGAGCCGATCAGCACGACGATGACGTGCCGCGATCCGCGGCCGGAACCGAACCACAGCTCGGCCTGGGCCAGGGTCTTGGCGCCGTTGTCGATGTAGAGCGGCAGCGAGGTGCCCGCGCGCAGCAGGGCGCTCAGGGGAACCGCGTCCCAGCCGAAGGTCTGGGCGTGGATGAGCGCCTCCGGGCCGCTTTCGACGATGCCGGGGACGCCGATGCCGACCCCCATCACCTGGGCGGGGTCGACGCCGCCGGAGGCCATCACGGCGTCGATGCCGGTCAGGATGTGGCGCACGACCAGGTCGACGTCGTGCTCGCTGGGGCGCAGCGCGAACTCGGACTTGGCCTGCTCGTTCATGTCCAGGTCGAACAGCGCGACCTGCACGTGGGTCTCGCCGACGTCCACTCCGATCACGTGCCCGAACGTCGGGTTGACGCGGAGCAGCACCCGGGGACGTCCGCCGTCGGACTCCACCAGTCCGGCCTCGACGATGATGTTCTCGGCGATGAGATCGCTGGTCACGTTGCTGATGGAGGCGGCGCTCAGGCCGGTCAGGCCGCTCAGTTCGTGGCGGGTGGTCAGACCCGCGAAGTAGAGGGTGCGCAGCAACACCGCGCGGTTTCCGCGGCGGAGATCGCGCACCGTTCTGCGTTCGGGCGTCGCCATGTTTTCCCTTCCCCCGTCACACGCAACCCCCCGGTTACCTGCGACCATGTTAGATCGAGCCGTGAACTAAGTCATCCCGCCCCTTGTCACAAGTTGATTTCCTATTTTCACTATTAAATTAAGTTTAGAATTAAAAAATGTCATTTTCGGCTGATGTCGAGCCCGTCCGACCGGTGGGGCGTGCCGGTCGGCGTGCTCCCGAAACCGGCGCACGCGTCTCGGGCGATCTTCTCCGCGCTCCGGGTCCCGGCCGCCGTACGGCTCCGGCCGGTCTGGACGGCCGGCGGCGGATCCTTCGCGTGTCCGCACGGAGGAGACCCCTCCTGGCCTGGTATGTAGCGTGGAAGGAGCGGTGACGCGACGACCGGCCGTGTTCACCGCGGCGACGCCATGTGTTCTGCAAGGTGGGATAGGGTTCTGCAATGGTAGACTCGGGACATACAAAACCGACTCTCCCGCACCTTGGAGACGCCGGTGTGCGGTGACAACTACAGAACGGGCTGGTGACGCGATGGAGCATTCCGGATCCGAGGACGCACCGAATTACCCCATCGGATCGGTGGACAACGCGCTGCGGCTGCTCCGGCTCTTCGGCAGGCAGAAATCCGTCCGTGTGGCCGAGGCCGGCAGGGACATCGGGGTCGCCCGATCGACGGCGCACCGATTGATGCAGATGCTGCAGTACCACGGCTTCGTGAGTCAAGATCCGGAGTCGAAGGCCTATACGGCCGGGCCCGAGCTGATCGGCATGGCCGTGTCCCTCGTGGGGGGGCTGGACCTCCGGGTGGTCGCTCGTCCGATCATGGAGGACCTGGTCCGGGAACTCGGGGAGACGGTGCACATCAGCGTTCTGCGCGGCTCTGACATCTTCTTCGTCGAGTCGATCGAGACGACGAAGTCGCTGCGCGTCGGCTCACGGACGGGGATGATCCTGCCGGCGCACGCCACGGCGTCGGGCAAGGTGCTTCTCGCCGGGCTGGACTCGGGTGAGGTCCGGCGACTGCTGCCCAACGCCAAGCTCGCCCCCATGACGGAGGTGACCCTGACGAGCCGCCGCGACCTGGAGGCGCATCTGGCGCGAATCCGCGAGGTGGGATACGCCTCCAACTTCGGCGAGAGCGAGGACGAGGTGTGGTCGGTCGCGGTGCCCGTACGGGACGCGGGCGGCAACGTCCGTGCCGCCCTGGCCATCTCGGCGCCACCGTCCCGGCTGAGCGAGGACGCGGTGGCGGGCATCGCCGCGGTGCTGAGGGAAGGCGCGAACAGGATCAGCGCCGTGCTGCCCACCTGAGTCGTGCCGCTTACCTGAGGTGTGCCGTCCACCTGAGTCGTGCTGCTTACCTGAGTCGCGCCGCCCACCTGAGGTGTGCAGCTTACCTGAGTCGCGCTCCGCTCGGGTGACGGCCGTCGCCGCCTCGTGACGTCGGCCACGGCGACCTCCGGCTCCCCGGCCGGTCGCCCGCTTCCACCGTCATCGGTCGTGGAACGTCATCCTCCGATGACACGATTTCGCAGGTCAACGGGCCGGGGAGTTTCCTCTCAGGGTCTCGCCGCCATCGTCCGAAGGCGCCGTGCCTCAGCGGTCCGCACCGCCCGATCACACGGGCGGGGGAGGACCGAGCTCAGATCACGTAGGACTCGTCGATCGACGCGGGGAAGAGGTCGTCGGGGGTGAGCAGGCGCTCGCACACCCGCTGCTCGTGGGCGTAACGGAGGAACGCCTCCAGGGTGGTGCGGTTCGGTGCCGTTCCGTACGGCCACAGATCGCGCCCGAAGACCCGCTCCGCCAGGCGGGCGCGGTCCGGCCCCCACGGCAGGGGGAAGTGCGGGGCGGTCGGGTCGAGCAACCTGGCCAGACTCCGGTCCTTGGCGGCGGTGAACGCCGTGACGAGGTTCTGAGCCACCCACGGATGCCGCTCGTACACCTCGCGACGCAGCACCACCAGGTGCATGATCGGGAAGATGCCGGTCCTTCGGTAGTACTCCTCCTCGACGGCGGGGGAGTCGTCGAAGAGCTGGACGATGCGCCCCGAGCGATCCTCGAACCCGGCGGGCGGATGAGGCACCATGATCGCGTCCAGCTCGCCGTCGAGCAGCAGCCGGTTCAGCGACCGTTGCCGTTCGGGGGTGACCTTGACGCCGTCGGGCAGGCCGGCGGGCAGCGTCTCGATGCGGCCGGGCTCGTTGATCCCGCCCTGTACCCATTCGACACCGGTCAGATCGACGCCGAATTCGTGCTGCAGGAGCGCTCGCTGGTAGACGGTCGCGGTCACCGTCCATTCCGGGATGCCGATCCGCGCCCCGGCGAGCTCCGCCGGATCGTTCACGGGGCCGTCGGCGCGAACGAAGATGCCGGAGTGCCGGAAGGACCGGGAGGGGAACACGGGCAGCCCGACGAGGGAGTCGTCGCCCCGGGCGCGCAGCGAGGAGTACTTGCCCAGCGACATCTCCGAGATGTCCCACTCCCGGAACTTGGTGAACCTGAAGAAGATCTCCTCGACCTCGAGAAGGAGGCAGGTCAGGTCGACGCCGTTCACCGGCACGCGCCCTGACACCAGATCGCGAACCTGGTCGGAATCATTGATCGCGAGGGTGAGGTGGACGTTCGATCGAGACGAACTCACAGGAAATTCATCCCCCCGTCGATGACGATGCTCTGTCCCGTGATCGTGCGCGCGGCGTCGGACGCGAGGAAGACCGCCGTACCGGCGATGTCGGCCGATTGCAGGCGCCGGTGCAGAGCCTGGCCGGCGATGATCTGCTCGGCCTGGCCGGGTTTGACGGAGTCGCGGGGGATGCCGGTGTCCACCGAACCCGGCATCAGGGCGTTGACGGTGACATCGGCGGCGCCCAGCTCTCGCGCCAGCGATCGCGTCAGGCCCACCACCCCGGCCTTGGACGCCACATAGTGCATGTAGTTCGGCCGTCCCTGGAGCACCGCCGCCGAGGAGACGTTGATGATGCTGCCACCGCGCCGGGCCCGCATGTGCCCGCCGACCGCACGGCAGCAGAGGAACACGCCGGTCAGGTTGACGTCGATGACCTGCCGCCACTCGGCCGCGCTGATCTCGTCGAACGGCTTCATCACGATGGTCGAGAAGATCGCGGCGTTGTTCACAAGCGTGTCGACCCGCCCGTAGGTCTCAAGCGTCAGGCGGAGCAACGCCTCGACGCTCTGTTCGTCGGCGACGTCGACGGTCACCGCTGTGGCGTCGTGACCCTCTTTGCGCAGCTCGGCCGCGGTGGATTCGGCGCCGTCGGTGTCGCGGTCGGCGACGACGACGCGGGATCCGGATTCGGCGAAGGCGCGTGCGAAGGTGCGGCCGATGCCCTGGGCCGCGCCGGTGATGACGCAGACCTTGCCTGCCGGGTCGGGCCCGGATGTCGTCCGGGGAGGGAGAGCAGAGTGCTCCATGGAGTCCACCGGGTGTCTCCTATCTCTTCGTGACTCGCCGCCGCGCAAAGGGTCGATTTGACCCCAAATGGTCAAGAAAGGGATGTCTTGACGGTGGGCGACGTGCGTGCCTAACATCCATGGTGTTCTGCATGACGGTCTACCGTTCTCCACCGTAGAACGCAAGACTTCAGGCGAAAACACGTCGCCAGACCACTGGCCGGACGGGCCGGCGACGGCCCGGCTCTCTCGCCGGTGCGACGCGGCACCCAGGACATCTCAGCTGATCGTGAGTGGGAGGAGTGACACGCGGATGATGAGGCCACCCGACGCCCCGGCGGTCGTCGACCGGGAATGGCGCATGATCATCGGCAATCGGCCGGTCGGCGCCGTCGACGGAGGCAGACTGGACGTCGTCGACCCGGCCACCGGCCAGGTCGTCACGACGATCCCGGCGGCCACGGAGGCGGACGTCGACGCGGCCGTCGCGGCGGCGAAGGACGCGTTCGGCGGATGGAGGCGCACTCCGGCCGTCGTGCGTGCCCGCCTGCTCAACGAGATAGCCGACGCGGTCGAGACGCACGGCGAGGAACTCGCCCGGATCGACGCGATCGACAACGGCACGCCGGTCAGCATGCTGCGCAACGACATCCGCCTCGCGACCACCCAGCTGCGCTACTTCGCAGGACTGGCGCTTGAGCTGCGCGGACAGTCGATTCCCCCGCCCGCGGGCGGGCTGAACTACACCGTGCACGAACCCTTCGGCGTCGTCGGGCGGATCGTGCCCTTCAACCATCCGATGATGTTCGCCGCGACGAAGATCGCCGCACCGCTCGTCGCCGGCAACACGGTGGTCCTCAAGCCCTCCGAGCACACGTCGCTGTCGGCGCTGCGCATCGGCGAGCTGTGCGCCGAGATCCTGCCGCCCGGTGTGGTGAACGTGGTCACCGGGCTCGGCGCCACCGTCGGCGCGCGCCTGACGACGCATCCCGACGTCACCAGGATCGCCTTCACGGGCAGCGTCCAAACCGGACTGGGCATTCAGCGGCAGGCCGCCGCGGACCGCGTGAAGACGGTGACGCTGGAGTTGGGCGGCAAGAACCCGCTGCTGGTCTTCCCCGACGCGGACCTCGACGCGGCCGTCGCCGGGGCGATTCGCGGGATGAACTTCACCTGGCAGGGGCAGAGCTGCGGGTCGACCTCACGGGTGTACGTGCATCGAAGCCTGTGGGACGAGTTCCTCGGCCGGTTGAAGGTGGGGGTCGAGAAACTCCGGATCGGCGATCCCCAGCGCGACGACACCGAGGTGGGCGCCATCGTCTGCCGGTCGCAGTACGACCGGGTCGTCCGTTTCATCGAGGCGGGGAGCGCCGACCCGCGGGCGCGCCTGATCGCGGGCGGAGACGTCGAAGGCCCCGATGCCGGCCTTTTCGTACGCCCGACCGTCTTCGCCTTCGACGAGGGCGACTGCGACTCGCCGCTGCTGAACGAGGAGATCTTCGGCCCGGTGCTGTCGGTCCTGCCGTTCGACGAGTACGACGAGGTGATCGCCCGCGCGAATCGGCTCCCGCTGGGATTGACGGCCAGCGTCTGGACCACGGAGCTGAGCACGGCCATGCGGGCGACCCGGGACCTGGAAGCGGGCTACGTCTGGGTCAACGCGAGTTCGATCCACATTCCCGGCGCGCCGTTCGGCGGATTCAAGAACAGCGGCGTGGGTCGTGAGGAAGGGATCGAGGAGCTCTATTCCTACACCCAGCAGAAGAACGTCTACATCCAGTTCGAGCGAGGGGGCGATTCCCATTAACGCTGAATATGACGGAATCATCATTGGCTCCGGCCAGCACGGCCTGGTCCTTGGCAGCTACCTGTCGAAGCTTGGGCTCAAGATCGCGATTTTGGAACGGCGCATGATGTTCGGCGGCGGCTTGAGCACCGTTGAGCCGGGACCGCCGGGGTTCTACCAGAATCCGCACTCCATCAATCATTTCAACATCACCGAGACGCCGTGGTACCGCGACCTCGGTCTGGCGGCGACCGTACGGTATGAGACGCCGCGGTTCGACTTCGCCCAGCCGCACGCCGACGGCACATCGCTGGTCTTCTCCCGCGACGTCGACGAGACCTGCGCGTCGATCGGCCGGTTCTCGCAGCGCGACGCCAAGACCTTCCGCGAGTGGAACCGCCGCGCCGACGCCATCAGCGATTCGATCTTCCTCGCCGAGCGCTACTCCGAGCCCCTCGACGAGGACGAGCGCAACGAGCTGCTCTCGGGCAGTGCCGTCGGGCGCGACTTCCTCGACATCATCGAACGGCAGCCGCTGGACCTGATGAACGAGCTGTTCGAGAACGAGCGCGTCAAGCTGCTGATGCTCTTCAAGCTCTCGATTTTCGGCACCGTCCTCTACGACGCGGTGAGCCAGCGCAGCCCGATGGGAGCGGCGATCCGCGGCTTCGACCTCGCCGCCGGCTACCAGGTGTGCGTCGGCGGGAGCTGGAACCTGGCACGAGGGCTGATGGAGAGCTTCATCCGGGCCGGTGGGACCTTCATCAACCACGCCGAGGTGGAGCGCATCGTCGTCGACAACAACAAGGCGACCGGTGTCGAACTGGCCGACGGGCGCAGCCTCACCGCACGGCGGTTCGTGGCGAGCACCCTCGACGTCCCGCAGACGTTCACCAGGCTCGTCGGCCCGGACCAGTTGCCCGCCGCGTACCGGGAGAAGGTCGAGAAGTTCAAACAGACGGCCTGGACGCTGTTCGGCGTGCACCTCGCCCTGCGTGAGGCGCCCGACTACCTCGGCTCGGACTTCGACCCGAACGTGAACAAGGCGCTCAAGTACAACGTCGGGTGCGAGAGCATCGAGGAACTGTTCGCCCTGCACGACGAGGTGGCGGCGGGCAAGGTCCCCGAGCACATCTCCTTCGGCACCGGGCACATCACGCAGTTCGACCCGTCGCAGGCCCCGCCCGGGCACCACACCGCGTACGCCTGGCACGTGATGCCGTTCGCCCCCGGCGGCAGCCCGGAGAACATCGAGCCGGTCAAGGCGGAGTTCACCGAGCGCGTTCTCGACAAGTGGCGGGAGTACGCGCCGAACATGACCCGCGACAACATCCTGCACACCTGGACCCACACGGCGAACGACTACAGCCGTCAGTTGATCAACATGGTGCGGGGCGACATCTTCATGGGGTCCTTCGCGGGCGAGCAGAGCATGTGGAACCACTTCGGCTACCGGACCCCCGTCGAGGGCCTGTACATGGCCGGGTCGGCCACGCACCCGGGCGGCGCGATCTCGGGAGGCGCCGGCTACATCGTCTCGCGGATCATCGCGGAGGACCTGGGGCTCGCCCCGTGGTGGGAACCGGTCGACGTCCGGGCCGCGCTGAAGAACGCGGCGAGCTGACCCCGAGGCAGTTGAGGTAACCGGCCGCGGTCACGGCCGGGCAGGTGCTCGAACCGGTGGGAACTAAGGAAGGCTGTACATGACGGACCAATCAATCAATCCAGCGGCTGCGGTCGGATACCCCGGCAACCAGTCCGGCGAGTTCAAGGGCTGGGTGCGCTACCAGGACTGGTTCGAGATCCGGGACCTCCGGCTGCGGCCCAGGCGGCCGACCGACGTGGTGATCCGCAATCTCGCGGCGCAGGCCTGTTACACGCTCGTGCCGAACGTCGCGGATCTGTCCACCACCCACCACGACAAGGCCAGGAGCCCGGGCCACGGCGCCATGGGGGTCGTCGTCGAGGTCGGTTCCCAGGTCCGGCGGGTCAAGGTCGGCGACCGGGTCGTGACGCCGGTCCTGCCGAGCTGTGGCACGTGCTACAGCTGCGTGCGCGGCGAGTGGCACGCCTGCGGCCACAAGAACGACCTGGACTTCGCCACGCAGGAGGCCCCGCCGTTCGCGGAGCTGGAGGACGGCACGCCGGTGTGGCAGGACCACACGGGTGGCTTCGCGGAGCTGGCGGTCTGCGACGAGTCCTGGGTCGTGCCGGTGTTCGACTCCCCGCTGTCCGACGTCGAGCTCGCGTCGCTCGCCTGCGTTCCCGGGCCGGGCTGGAGCTTCGCGCTCTTCGGCATGCCGGTGGAGATCGCCTCGAAGGTCGCCGTCCTCGGTGCCGGCGCGCTCGGCCTCTCGATCATCCAGGCCGCCAAGATGATGGGCGCCCAGCTGATCATCGCGGTCGAGCGCATCCCGCACCGGATGGAGGCGGCCAAGCGCGCGGGGGCGCACATCGTCCTCGACGCCGACGAGTACGGCGCCGGCATCGTCAAGAAGATCCAGGAGCTGTGCGGCCCGGACACGCCGAACATGGCGGCCGGCGGGAAGCCGTCCGAGGGTTTCTACCACGGGCGTGGCGCCGACCACATCTACGAGGCCGCGGGCAAGACGATCGGCGATCCCACGACGGGCAAGCCGGCCGACGTCAGCGGGTCGGCGGCCCTGGGCTACGGCTACCAGGCCACCCGGCGAGGCGGGACCTTCGTGCACACCGGATGGATCGAGCGGACCAACGACCCGCAGTGGTGGCCGGCTTCGCCGGGTCCCTTCGACTACGAGGGCAAGAAGTACCTCTCCGCGTCCTACGGCGGCGCCAACGTCCTCCGGGACATCCCGCGCCTGGCCAAGCTCATCGAGATGGGATACCTGGACGCGAAATCGCTGTGCGATCCCGTCATGCCCTTCGAGAAGGGAGACCAGGCGCTGTGGCACTCACTGAACCGGGACAGCCTGCTTCCGATCATCACCTACGACGAGTGAACGCGATGACGCGCGTACGGCGGGTCCCCGGTACGAGCACGGACGCCACCGATGATTGAGATCGATTACACGGTCGAGATCGCCGCCCCGATCGACGAGGTGTGGGCCTACCTGTGGACCATTCCGAACTGGGCTCACCTGATGATCGGATTCCAGACCGTCAAGGTGGTCGACGAGCAGCACTCCGTCTGGACGCTCAAGGGCGACGTCGGCATGCTCAGCCGCGAGGTCGACCTCGAAGTGATCATCGATGAGTGGGAGCCCAGGAGTTTCCTGAACTTCACGGTCAACGGTCTGACCGAGCAGATCGCGGGCGGGGGCACGTTCAGGATCGGTGAGGTGCCGGACGACTCCGCGCCCGCTTCCGCCGGGCCGGTCGCGTCCCCGGCCAGAGAGCCGTGGAGCCGGCGACTCCGCCGGCGCTGGGCGGAGTTCCTGTTCGGAATGATCGCCAAGTCGGCGAGGAAGAAGGCCGGCCGGCGTACTCGGGACGAGTCGACCGGCACCCCCACCACTACCCCCACCACTACCCTCACCGCCACCACCGCTCCCGCGAACGCGTCAGGGAGCGGCCCGAGGTCCAGGCTCAACTTCCACCTCGAAGTGAGCCCGGGCGGACCGATGGCACCCATGATCGAGCTGCTGATGTCACCTCTCCTCGAACCGGCGGCGAAGGACCTGGCGATCGGAATTCGTACGGAACTGGAAGGACGGGAACAATAAAATGACCGAAGAGAACGACGCGGTCATCATCGGTTCAGGAGCCGCCGGCTTGACGGCGGCCCTGTCGGCGGCCTCCCGGGGGCTGCGTGTCACGCTGCTGGAGAAGGCCCCGGTGTTCGGCGGGACGAGTGCCGTCTCCGGCGGCTCCGTGTGGGCGCCGAACAGCAAATACCTGGAGGAGGGCAGCCCGCCCGACAGCCGGGAGGACGCGCTGACGTACGTGAGAGCGCTGGCTCTGGGCCGGGTGGACGACCGCCTCATCGAGACGTTCGTCGACACCGTCAACCCGACGCTGGACTTCCTCGAGAAGGAAACGGCGATCGAGTTCTCCTCGAACCCCCACCACCCCGACTACCAGCCACACCTTCCCGGGGCCCGGGCGGGCGGGCGCACGCTGCAGGTCGGCATCTACGACACCAACCTCCTCGGCGAGCGCGCCGCCGAGCTGCGCAAGGGGCACAGCTCGGTCCCGATCACCCGGCTGGAGGGCGACGCCTGGGGGATGGAGCGGCCGGAGCGCTGGGACTGGAAACTGCTCGCGGAGCGTGTCGCGAGCGGCATGGTGGGCATGGGCGCCTCCCTGATCGGCACGCTGCTCGACGCCTGCCTGAAGAAGGGCGTGCGGGCGGTGGTCAACGCGCGCGCCGTCGAACTCGAACGCGACCCGCAGGGCCGGGTGGTCGGCGTGTACGCGGAGGTGGACGGCGAGCGGCGGTTGTTCCAGGCGAAGAAGGGCGTCGTCCTGGCCTCCGGCGGGTTCGAGTGGAACAAGGAGCTGGTCGACACCTTCCTCGGGGTGCCGTGCGACGCGCCGGCGAGCCCCCCGGCGAACGAGGGCGACGGCCTGACCATGGCGATGGCCGTCGGCGCCTCGCTCGGGAACATGAGCGAGGCCTGGTGGGGGCCCATGATCGCCGCGTCGGGAGACAGCTACGACGACGCGCCGCTGTACCGCCCGACGAGCGGTCTGCGCACGCTTCCCGGCGGCATCATCGTCAACCGCAAGGGCCGCCGGTTCCTCGACGAGGCCATGAACTACAACGACTTCGGCAAGATGCTCGCGTCGTTCGACTCGCATGACTACGAGTACGCCAACCTCCCGTGCTGGCTGGTCTTCGACGAGCGTTTCCGCCAGTCGTACCCGATCGCGACGGTCACCCCGGGAACCCCGACCCCGCGCTGGATGCTCACCGCGCCCACCCTCGCCGAGCTCGCCGAGGCGGCGGGAATCGATCCTGCCGGTCTCGAAGCGCAGGTCGAGGAGTTCAACGGGCACGCGGCGAACGGCGTGGACCCGGTCTTCCACCGCGGCGAATCGGTCTACGACCTCTACCGCGGCGATCCGGAGGTGACGCCGAACCGCAACCTGCGGCCGCTCGAATCGGGTCCGTACTACGCGGTCCGGCTCCACCTGGGCGCCCTGGGCACGAAGGGCGGCCCGCAGACCGACACGGAAGGCGCCGTCCTCGACACCCGTGGAGCCCGGATCCCCGGACTCTACGCGTGCGGAAACGTCGCATCCAGCCCGTTCGGCCCCGGATACCCCGGGGCGGGGGCGACGCTCGCCGCGGGGATGGTCTTCGGTTACCTGAGCGGTCAGGCCCTGGCCGGCTGATCCGCCGGCCGTCACCCGAACCGCGAGATCCCGCGGGTTCCCGAGCGCGGGCGGATCATCGGATCCGCCAGGCCATCGCGTTCCGGAACCCGCGCGCCCGCCTGAGAACCAACCGGCGAGGCCCGGTTTCCCGCGGCCGTTCCACACGAATCCTCTCCAGCCCGGTTCGCGAACCCATCGGGGGATCGGCACGCGGTCCGACCTGCCGGTGTTTCGCATCGGAGACCGCTGGGCCAGCGATTCGCGACATTTCCTGACCCTGGCGGCAGGAGTCCGGGGAAAAGGTCCAGCAGAAAGACAAGGTTCGCCATTAAAAGCACGCGTTCAGTGAACGCACCTGCATAACGCGGTTTCGGGGGACTATCTCTGCCACGTCTGGATGACCAGGAGAACCGGCATGCCAAATCCAACCGACGACCACGTTATCGAAACGACAAAACCGCGTCCCAGAGCGGTCGCGGCACTGGTGCTCGGTCATTTCATCGAAGTATACGACACGGCCCTTTACGGGCTCTTCGTGGCGCCCATCGCCACGGCTTTCTTTCCCGCCGGAAACGCGGACGCGGCGCTCATCGCCACGCTCGCCGTCTTCGGTGTCTCCTTTCTCTCCAAGTCGGCCGGAGGCCTGTTCTTCGGGGTCCTGGCCGATCGGGTCGGCCGGCGTAACTCGCTGATGGTCTCGATCCTGCTCGTCGGAGGGTCGACGGCCGCCATCGGTCTCATTCCCACCTACGAGACGGCGGCGCTGCTCTCACCGATCCTGCTCGTCGTCTGCCGGCTTCTGCAGGGCTTCGCCTCGGGCGGCGAGGCGACGGTGGCCCCGGTGTTCCTGGGTGAGTACGCCTCCCGGAAGCGCCGAGGGTTCATCACCTCGTTCGTCGCCGCCGCGGGCAACCTGGGCACCCTGGTGGCCGCCGCCACCGGTGTGATCGTCGGCCTGAGCGTGAACGAGAGCACGTTCAACGACTACGGGTGGCGGTTCGCGTTCCTGATCGCCGCGCCGTTGGCTCTCTTCGCCCTCTACCTCCGCTACGGCCTCGAAGAGCCGGTGACGTACCAGAAGGCGCGATCACGGGTGAAGTCCGCGCCGATCAGGACGGCCCTGCGGCACTGGCGAATGATCCTGCGGGTGAGCTGCCTCGGCGCCCTGGGGACCACGTTCTACATCATGTTCGTGTACTACCCGACCTATCTCGTCAAGGAGACCGGGCTTTCCGCGAGCGACTCCCGGATCGTGCCGCTGATCCTGATCTCGATGCTCGTGGTGTTCAATCCGCTGGTCGGGATGCTCGGTGACCGCTACGGCCGGAAGCTTCCGCTCCTGCTGGGCGGGCTCGCGTCGGTGCTTTTTGTCCTGCCGGGCTTTCTCGTCGCGCAGAGCGGCGGTTTTCTCGCGGCCGTGCTCGGCGGCGTGCTCATCCTGATCAGCGTCCCCCTGTGCCTCGGGTCGATCCATGCCATCTCGATGGAGTTCTATCCCACCGAGGTGCGGGCGACGGCGGCCGGAATCGCGGGGACCCTCGGCACATTCATCTTCGCCGGCCTGCCACCGGTCATCGTCGACGTGCTGACCACGAGGTACGACATGCCGCTGGCCCCGGCATTCGTGATCGTCGGAACGGCCGTGATCGGCCTGCTCGCGGCCTGGGGCCTGCCCGACACCCGCAAGATCGACCTGGAGACCGTGGGGACCTCGTCAGAGGGGGTCGCGACGGTCGAGAGCCCACGGCACGGAGTACCCGGCCGGGTCGCACCGTGACGGCCGCGAAGGACATCAGGACAGACAACAAAGGAGGAATTCCGTGAGCGACGGAGAGATCCTGGTCATCGGCGGCGGTATCGGAGGGCTCACCGCCGCCCTGGCCATCGCCCGGTCGGGACGCGCGGTGCGCGTGCTGGAGCGCGCGCCCGAGTTCGCCGAGATCGGCGCGGGCCTGCAACTGGCGCCGAACGCCACCCGGCTGCTGGACCGGCTGGGCGTGCTCGACGCGTGCGTCGAGGTCGGCGTCCTGCCCGAGCGCCTGGTCTTCAACGACGCGCTCACCGGGGAGCGGCTCACCCACCTTGACCTTGGAGAGGGGTTCCGCCGCCGTTACGGGGGCCCCTACGTGGTCATGCACCGTAGTGACCTGCTCAGGATCCTCGTCGAGGCCTGCCGTGCCCAGGGCGTCGCCCTGGAGAACGGTAAGCAGGTCGACACGGTCACCACGGAGCCCGGCGGGGTGACCGTCACCTGCGCGGACGGATCGCACCACACCGGTGTGCTGGCCGTGGCGGCCGACGGCCTGCGGTCGGGCTCGCGTGGGCGGCTGTCGGACGACGAACCGATCGACTCGGGCTACGTGGCCTACCGTGGCGCGGTCCCGCTGGACGAGGTCACCGGCCCGGTCTCGCTCTCCGAGGTCGTCGTCTGGTTCGGCCCCGGACTGCACCTGGTGCAGTACCCGCTGCGTTCCGGGCGGCTGTTCAACCAGGTCGCGGTGTTTCGCAGCCCGGGGTTCGCCGCCGGTGACCCCGACTGGGGCAACCCGGACGAACTCGACGCGGCGTTCTCGGTCACGTGCGAGTCCGTCCGCATGGCGATCCCGTCCCTGTGGCGCACCAATCGCTGGCCGATGTACGACCGTGAACCGCTGGACAACTGGCTGACCGGCCGTACGGTCCTGCTCGGCGACGCCGCCCATCCGATGCTGCAGTATCTCGCCCAGGGCGCCTGCCAGGCGATCGAGGACGGAGTGTCGCTCGCCGGCTCGCTGGACCGGCACCTGACGGACGCCGTCCCTGACGCCGTCTCCGTGGACAAGGCGCTGCACGCCTACCAGGACGAGCGAATCCCGCGCACCGCCCACATCCAGCGGACCGCCCGGATATGGGGCGACATGTGGCACATCGACGGCGTGGGAGCGCTGTTGCGCAACGAGGTGTTCACCCAGCGGGCCGTGGACGACTACCGGCATGTCGACCCGATCTATGGCGCGTGATCTCAGGCGAACGGGTCAGGGCAGGCGTACCGGCGTCGTGCCCGTCAAACGAGCCGGACGTGGGGGGACGAGGTAAGCCGGAAGAACCATGGATGACCACATGATCATGTGGGGGTCTCGGTGGCAACGGCGGAGAAAACAACGGATATACAGGTCAGCGGCCCGTCTTGCGGTCTGCGCTCGAAGGCCCTCACAAAGGGCTTGGGCCTGTATATCCGTTGGAGTTGGCCCGGTTTGATGGATACCTGATGTCTTAGGACAGACATCAGGAGACTCCGCTATCCCGCAGTTTGCGTGAGCCACTCGCCCTTTTGGTCGGCGAATCCGCTGTTCAGCGCGAACTGAAACTTGCTGATCTTCGCAGCCTGGGGCACCTCGAAGACGATGATGCCTTTACGGCTGTCACCGGCCCCCATGGTGACTGACCCGCCGAACGACACGCCTTCCTGCACGTCCCCGTACGCTTGGCAGGTTTTGTCGATGAGTATCGTCCGAAGAGGTATCTGGGAGCGATAAACCTCGCCTCGTAGGTGGTGTGGCGTTTTCCTGTGTGATCAGCCATTCACGGTTACCGATCCGGGACGCGAGCCGCAATCAGGCACGCGGCGCCCCTCCTGGAGGTTGACGCCGATGACGGCACATGTCAGATCAACACCTTCGTGACAGTAGGGAGATCTTCCTTCTATCGTGGCTATCCGGTTTCAGCCCGATATCGCCTCTCAGTGAAGGCACCCATGGCCCTCCGCTACAACCCCCCGCCTACCTGGCCGACCCCACCGCCCGGTTGGACCCCACCGCCCGGTTGGCAGCCGGACCCCTCTTGGCCGCCTCCGCCGGTCGGCTGGCAGCTGTGGGTTGTGGAAAGAGATCCTGCTTGGCTCCGGGTGATCAAGCGGATTTACCTCGGCCCGGCGCACACGCAACTGGGACGCAAGGTGATTCGGGTCGGACTGCTGGGGCTACTGACGGTCGCGGTGCTGATCGCCCCGTTCCAGCGCATTGATCCTGCCCCGGTGGCGAGCGACCGCGTCGCTTTGCAGCGCTCTTCGGCACCCGGCATCGTCACCCCCACGGGGGTCGGGCTTCCGAGTGTGCAGCCGATGACGGCCCCGCCCCCTGCCCCGGAGATCACGGTCACGACCACGACCACGAGCACAGGGACGAGGATGCCCCACCTGAGTGGCCTTGACGGTGCAAGCGCCCGAAAGCAGCTGCAGGAGCTGGGCGTGCGCGGCATCACCATGAAGGCGGTGAACGGCGGAGCGGTGATTGACGAATCGAAGTTGATCGTGGTCGGTGTGTCCCATCTGCCCGGGGAGAAGATCACTGCTGATACCGCGATCACGCTGATGCTGGGCCGATCCCTGGTGCCTCGACCGACCCGGAGCGCAGCGGTGCAACCACCGCCGCCGGTCGGGGAAACCAAGCGGCCGGAGCCGTCGGCTTCATCACCGGTACCCGAGCAGGCGACATCATCACCAAAGCCCGCGCCCGACCCTCGCTTCGGCACCTGCCGGGAGGCGAACGCGCACGGTTATGAGGGCTATCGACAAGGCATAGACATCGAATACGACTGGTACGAGGACCGCGACAGCGATGGCGTAGCCTGCGAACGCTGACAACTCCACCACCATTGCGCCGGCGGAACCAGGGCTTCACCGTCGAGGTCAGCCACCTCTGCAAGAGGATGCAGGCGTTGCATGACAGGCTCGGCCACGACGTGGCCCGATGCCGGCGTCGTGCACGTAGGAGTCCGAGATGTTCGCGCGGTGAACAGGCTGTGTAGCCGATGTAGCAGGTCGTCAGAACTGCCGGTTTTCAAAGCTCGTGGCGCCAGGTTCGGACGCGTCTGGTCTCGAAAATGGGACTGGGCGCGTTTTTGTATTTTTCGGACCCACCTACTTCAGGCTTCCTTTTTTGCTTCTGAACCAGATCGTCGAGAACTCTGGGCTGTCACTAATACCTACGTACAAACCGCCTAGCGAGTTGGAGGGCCCACCTTCTCGGCCGAGGTGATGATCCCGTCTTGGACCCTCAGCGTGATGAGATCGCCTGGCTTGATCGCGCTGAGGTTTGCCAAGAGGTTTCCGCGCATGGGGTAGCACTGCCTTGCGCTATCGTCGCTGGGGTTGGGGGATCGGATGCAGAGCTCACGTAGATCAACTGACTCGAGCGGGCCTGTGACATGAACCGTTACCGTGACGGAGCAAGAAGTCATAGTCGTGCAGAAAATCAAAGCGGATAAAACCGTCACGGATTTGCGCATGGGTGCCCCCTGGACGGCTTGGCCTATGCCTGGATTTTAACGCTCCAGTGGCACTTTTTGATCTATTTATAGAGATGATATGAAAACGGCCAATGTGTGATCATCAGGTGTTTTTGAGGGCAACCAAAGATCGTGCAGTGGCGGCAGGTGACAGCGTAGACATTGTCAGGTGGAAGATCGCCTTCGACGAGCTGATGGGGCGGATCGCGGGCCGGTTCGGCTGGACAGACATCGTCGCATCGCCCAGCGGCGAACTTCCGCGCTGACTGCAAATCGCTCAACTCCAGGCGTCTCCCCGACTTGTTGGCGATGGCTGACGCCTTCGCTGACGTACTCCTGGAAAGGTGATAGCCATGAGCGACAGCGATACGGCCGCGCAACTCCGCCTTGCTCTGGCGGAGAAGATCAGCTCTCCTGGCTGGCGGCACGCGTTGGAAGCGGTGCCCCGCGAGCTGTTTCTGGGTGACGCCGTCTACCGGCAGGAACCCGGCCGCGGCTGGGTTCCCATACGCCGGCCCGAGCTGAGCGCCGAAGACTGGTTGGCACTCGCCTACACCGACGAGACGTGGGTGACCCAGATCGACGGGGTCATGGCCGAAGACGCGACCGGGCCGGTGACGATCTTGCGGCCCACATCGTCGTCGACCTTCCCCGGCCTGGTCGTGCGGATGCTCGAAACGGCCGGGATCGGTGAAGGCGACACGGTGCTGGAGATCGGCACCGGCACCGGTTACTCCACCTCGTTGATGTGTCACCGGCTCGGCGACAAGGCCGTGACGTCCATCGAATACGACCCGGTGGTCGCGGCTCGGGCGAAGGCCGCCATCGCCCAGGCCGGATACGCGCCCATCCTCGTCCACGGTGACGGGCTCCTCGGGTACGACGACGCGGCCCCATACGATCGCCTCATCGCCACCTGCGCGGTACGCACGATCCCGCTCGCGTGGCTGTGGCAGGTCCGCGCAGGGGGAACGATCACTGCCCCCACGCGGGGGTGGTTGGACGGCGTCGCGTTCGCGCATCTCCAGGTCGCTGAGGACGGCTCCGCGAGCGGACGCTTCGTCAACGACGACGTGTATTTCATGACCGCCCGGCCGCACCTTCCGCCGCCGCGGCCACCCCTGGTGATGGGCCGTGGGGCGATGAGTGAGAGCAGGATTGACCCGGCGATCCTGCAGGACGACACGGCGCTTTTCGTCGCCCAGCTCGCCGCCCCCCAGGCGCAGCACAGTTGGGCGGAGGAAACCCGCATGCTGTCCGACACGGGGACCGGATCGCAAGCCGACGTCAGGCCGAACCCCGTCGGCGGATGGACGGTTCACCAGCACGGCCCCCTACGTCTGTGGGACGCGGTCGAGGACGCCCTCCTGACCTGGCGGGGCGCCGGGTCGCCGCACCAGTCGGCGTTCGGGCTCACGGTCACCCAGAAAAGCCAATACGTCTGGCTGGGTGAACCAGGCGGACCGTCCTGGGACCTGCCCGCCTGAGGAAACCCGCCGCGGAGACGTCATGCACACGCACTGGACTACCGCTCCTCTGGTGGCCTTCGACCTGGAGGGCACCGGCGGGCAGGACCACGGACACGAAGCGATCCTGGAAGTCGGGGTTGTGCCGGCCGTCTTGGAAGCACTGTTCGCGGCGAGGCGATGAGAAAGCTCCGGAGGCGGCGGACCCGCCTCCTCCGGGGCTCGGGAGGTCACGAGGAGTAGACCTCGAACTCGGAGAGCTGGCCGGCGGGCCAGCCGCTGTTGGCGGTGAAGGTCAGGCGCAGGTGACGCCTGCTGGTGGCCGGGAAGGTGATGGTGGCCGTGTTGCCGGTGGCGGGGTTGAAGGTGTAGGTCGCCGAGCCGACGACGTTGGTGAAGGTGTTCCCGTCGGTGCTGCCCAGGACGGTGAGCGTCTGGGTGCGGGTGGCCCAGGCGGCGGCCGGGGGCAGCTTGAGGACGATCCGGCCGACGCTCGCGGACGAGCCGAGGTCGACCGTGACCGACTGCGGGAAGGCGTTGTTGGCCGACTCCCAGTAGGTGCTCGCGTTGCCGTCCACGACGTTGCCCGAGCCGTACGTCTGGGAGTGGCCGGTCTCCGTGGTCGGCCTGCCCTGCGCCAGGTTGGTGACGGGCGCCGAGCCGCCGGTGCCGGTGAGGGCCACGGTCAGGGGCCCGTTCGGGTCGTTGCTCGCGACGCTCAGGGTGCCTGTGCGGGTGCCCGTCGCGGTGGGGGTGAAGGTGACGTTGACGGTGCAGGAGGCTCCGGCGGCGAGGGTGGTGCCGCAGGTCCTGGTCTGCGCGTAGTCGCCGGTGGTGGCGACCGTGCCGAGCGTCGCGGACCCGGTGCCGTTGTTGGTGACCGTCACGGCCTGCGCCGGGCTGGTCGTGCCGCTCTGGCGTGCCCCGAAGGACAGGCTGCCGGGAGAGGCGGTGAGGGCGACGCCGTTGGTGCCGCTGCCGGTGAGGCCGACGGTCACCGGGCCGCCGGGGGCGCTGCTGGCGAGGGTGAGCGTGCCGGTACGGGTGCCCGTCGCGGTCGGCCTGAAGGTGACGTTGACCGTACAGGTCGCGCCCGCGGCGAGGGAACTGCCGCAGTTGTTGGTCTGGGTGTAGTCGCCGGTGGCGGTCACCGAGCTGATCGGGGCCGCCGTGGTGGCTCCGTTCGTGATGGTGACGGACTGCGCCTGGCTGGTCCCGCCGACCTGGAGCGCGGGGAAGGACAGGCTGCCGGGGGAGCCGGACAGGCCGCCCGTGCTGCCACCGCCGCCGGGGTAGATGTAGTTCGGCGCCGGCCAGGTGCCGGTGCAGGTCGTGGAGGTGGGGCTCCAGCCGGTGTTGCCGGTGCCGACGACGGGCGTGAAGCTCGCGCCGACGCAGTTGTGGATGGCGACGCCCGCGCCCAGGTGGGCGGCCTTGACGTTGTTGAACGTCATGTTCGCGCCCGACTGCGCCTGGATCATGTAGGTGCCGGTGCCGTCGATGTTGACGTTGTTGAAGTTGACCGTGCTCGTGCTGCCCTCGATGACGTGGATGGCGGCGTAGGAGCTGTCCAGGATGTCGGTGTCGGTGACGTTGATGGTGGCGTTGACCGGCTCGTTGAGCCCGCTGAACCAGATGGCGCCGACGCCGAAGTGCCAGTTGAAGTCGTTGTTGCCGGCCCGGAGCAGGGTGTTGCGGGCGACGGTGTGGGTGCCGGCGACCGCGGTGCCCTGGCCGGAGTTGACGCCGGGGTAGCGGTTGGCGATGTGGATGCCGCCGCCGTTGCTGACGGTGTCGGCCACCACGTTGTCGGTGATCTGGATGTTCCTGCCGCCGTACGTGACGATGTTGTTGGCCAGCAGCGTGACGCCGACGGTGTTGAAGGTGAACTTGTTGTTCACGTTCGGCACCCGTTCGGGCCACATGGCCAGGCCGTCGTCACCGGTGTTGCGGACGAAGGTGTTCGCCACGGTCGAGTTGGTGACGCCCGTGTGGAAGTTCACGCCGTCGGCGGTCTGGTCGAGGATGCGGCTGTTCTTGATGGTGAAGTTGTCCATCGGGCCGTCCATCCAGGCCCCGACCTTGGTGTGCTGCAGCCACAGGTTGTCCACGACCGAGTCGGTCATCGCGCCGCCCAGAGCGTTGACCTGGTCGTTGTCCTCACGCTCCATGACCTCGCCGATGATGGCGAAGTCCTTGAGCGTGACGTTGCGGCTCGGGCCGCCCGCCTCGTGGGAACGGATCTCACCGCCGTAGCCGCCGCCCTGGACGTACTTGCCGTAGACGCCGACGGCCCTGTTGCGCTGGGTGGGGTGGCGTCCGCCGAGCACGCTGTACCAGGGGCCTGCTCCGCGCAGGGTCACCCCGTCGACGACCACGTGGTCGTAGAGGTTGTAGGTGCCCTCGGGGATCCAGACCTCCTTGGCCTGGGCCTTGCCGGCGTTGACCGCGGCCTGGAAGGCGGCGGTGTTGTCGACGCCGGTGCTGTTCTTGACGGCGCCGAAGTCGTCGACCGACAGCGAGCCCGCGGGCCGGGTGATCGGGCCGGGGACGACCTCGAAGTCGGCCAGGTCGACGGTGATCGGGATGCCGCCGGTGGACTGGACGCGGACCTTGGCGCCCGCGGCGAGCGTGGACCCGAACAGGGTCCGCGTCTCGTCGTAGAAGTGGTGGGGGTTGGTGTCGCCGGGGTTGTTGTTGAACGGGTAGCCGCCGTAGTACCAGCCGTACTTCGAGGTGAGGGACAGGTCCTTCAGGTGTGCCCCGTTGACCCGCAGGTCGGCGGTGGTGGTCTGGCCGGTTCCCGAGGCGTTGTCCGGCACGCTGTAGCGCAGGGACATCCCGTTGGCCGGCCTGGTGAGCGTGAACTCCACGTACTCGCCCGAGGAGTCGAGCGTCACCGCCCGGCGGCCCGAGGCCTCGGAGGGGAGGCGGCCGTAGATCCTGTCGGGGCCGATCACCTGGCCTGAGGTGACGGCGTCCTCGGCTTCGATCTCGACGAAGGGCACGGTGGCACCGCGCCCTGCGAAGTCGAACGGGGAGTCGGCTCGCGCGGCGGCTGAGGCGGAGGTGGCCGGCGACCCGGCGAGCCCTCCCGCTGTCAGCACCACGACCGTGGCGATCGTCCAGGCCTTGAGCCTGCCGGACTTCTTCATCGACTGACCCTTCATTTTACGAAGAGCCGGACGCTTCGCGGTCAGAGACGCACAGACCGGTGGTGCCCGGGGGGGTATCCACACCTTAAAATGACGCACAGATGTCTGCAAGGTTTCGTCTGTTCCATGAAATGTATCGACTATGTTGCGTTGTTTCTTTTACTGCAATTTCTGCGCAAGTGCTTGCTTGGCTCTGGAAGCCGCTTGCGCCGAGGTGGAAGTGGCAGCCCGGAAGAAGCGCTCGGCGGGTTCGCCGCCACGGCGCCTTGACGGCGAACCCGCCGTGGCGGCGATCGCGGCGTGGTTCGGGCGCACTCCCGGTAGGCGACCCTCGGCTTTCGTGGGAGGCGTTCAGCGAGCTCCGCGGGAATCACCTCCAGGTTGGTCACCGACGACTGCGGCGGACCTGGGCGCGATAGTGATCAAGGACGTCTTGGCGAAGGAGGTGGCCGAAGCCCGCGGCGTCGATGCGCAGGCCGAGTTCATGCTCGGTCACGCTGAGCGTGGCGGCGGTGTAGGTGAGGTTCCAACCGTTGGCGGCGAGCTGGGTCAACAGATGACCGCGTCGAATTTGGTTCTCCGACAGACGGAACGTTTTGAGGTACGCGAGCCGGCCGGCGCTGTCGGTGATGAGCTCGCCGATGTGGTTCTCACGCTGCCGTTCGAAGGGTGGCAGGAAGCGGGACAGGCAATAGTCGCCCATCTCGTAGACGCGCTGATATGTGTAGCCGGTGCCCAGCAGCCCGCCCGCCATGACCTGGTCGTGGAAGGCCGCCCACTCCTCTTGCTGCCGACGGGCCTGCGCGCGCAGATCGGCGAGCGACCGCACCGTCGCGTCCACGATGCGGGCGCGGAAATCGGACACCGGCATGCTGAGCATCGCGTAGTGGTAGATCAACTCGCCGTACAGGTCGTGGATGAGGGTGGAGTGCAGGGCACGGTAGTCATCAGGGTGCGGCACCACGAACGCGGCGGCGAGCGTGTCCGCGGCGTAAACCAGGACGCCGCACTGGCCGGGGTGAATCTCGAAGACGCGAAGGGCGTCCTGCAGGCCTCTGACCGTGGCGCCGGCGTACGCCTCCTCGACGCGGGGGGAAAGCCCGCGGTCGATCGCGCGGCGTGACCATTCCTCCCACGCGATCTCCGGCCCGCCGAAGTGCAGCGCCAGGTACCCCTCAAGAGCCAGGTGCAAGGGCAGGAACCGCAGCCGATTCTTGTCGGCGCGGCGAGCCATACGGCGGTGGAACCGCAGCGGCATCCGGCTGGGCGTGCGGTCACGCTCCGCCGGCCCCCGCAGCTGGGTTCCGTACGCCGCGGCGGGAGTGGCGTCGCGCGTCCAGCTCGCCACGAACCCGTGAGGGATGTAGGAGGAGTACACGGTCCGCGAGTCCACCTCTACAACGCCGAACTCCGCGTCGTAGAGCCGGGCGTCCAGTCGCAGGTCCTCGATCGGCTTCTCGCGGATCAGCGGGACGAGCCGTACGCCGCCCCATGCCTGCGCAGGGCGAGTGCTCAGCCCGGTGAGAGCGAGGTCCGTCATGCGTCCTCCCGTAGGAACTCCTCGATGCGGCGTGCCAGGTGGGCACGCAGCTCGAAGAGCCCGGTGCGCCCCTCTGCGAACTGAGCCAGCTCCACCAAGGCGACCAGGTTTTCGGCGTCGCGGATCCCGGCGGTCGGGACGGTGGGCGCCAGCCGCCGTACATCGAAGTCGGCGGCGTCATACACCGGGTTGAGGTGCACGATGCCGCAGGTGTGGTGGGGGTCGAGCCGGGTGCGCCAGATCCGCAGCACCTCTCCCGCGAGCCCCGGCGGTGAGTTGTCCCATCCGTCGGAGACGATGAGAAGGCGCTCGGGTCGGAGGTCGAGGCCGTCGAGGATGCGTTCGCCGAGCGGCGTCGCCCCGTACGGCCGGGCGAGCAGTGCGTCCGATCGGCCCGAAAGCCACAGCGGCGTGTACTCGGAGGCCAGCGCCTCCAGAAGGAAATGGCAGGCGAGCGCGACGGCGAGCGGACGGCGGCGCTTGTGCCCCGAGCCGTACGCGGAGAAGCTGTCGTCGAGGACGGCGACCACCGCGCCCCAGCGCCCGGCCTGATCGCCCGCGCTGCGGCGAGCGGCCGTGCGCAGCGCCGCCGTCAGTTCGGCGCGGCGGTGCACGCGATCGTCCGGTGAGAGAGCGAGTACGTATGACGCCAACCGGGTCAGCGGCATCGTGGCCAGGTCTGCCCGCACCGCATCGGCCCCCAGACCGCGCGCCGACTCCTGCAGGCGCAGGCGCTCCAGCCGGGTGAGCCGGGGCGCGATGCGCTCCAGGAAGGCAGCGCGTGCGATGCGGTGCTTCGCCGCGAACCCCTCCGCCACCGTGTAGGGCAACTTGTACAGCGCGGCCTGCTCGTAGTGGGCCCGCCGCCAGGTCTCCAGGATCGGTGTGGTGTAGGCGGCCGGTCGGTGCGGGGTGAACAGGAACGGCCCCAGCTCTCCACCCGGCCTCAGGTGGGCATGGCGGACGGCGTCCTTGACGGCGCCGCGGTACTTCACCGCGTCGAACGCGAGGTCGGGACGCGCGGCCAGCCAGTCACGCATAATCGCTCTGGTGCGCCGGTTGTTGACCTTGGCGCGGCGCAGTTCGCGAAACAGGCCGTACACCCGAGGCGGTGGCAGCAGGGCCAGCCGCCGGGCGATCAGGCGCCCCTCGGCGTGACGCTGGTCCGGGTCCGCCTCCGCGGTCGTGGCCAGCAGGTTCCGGGCGATCAGTACGGCGTTGTGGTCGTTGACGTCCAGGGCGAGGGTGGCCGCGTACAGGTCGCGGTAGTTGCCCAGCAGGTAGCGATGCAGGAAGTCCAGCGAGAGGCTCTGCTCGCCCGCGCCGGAGTGGAACTCACGCTGGCCGGTGGAGGTGATCGCCGCGTTCACGAACAGCAGGACGTCGTCGGCGGCTATCAGATCCGCGCTGGTCTCGATGTGAGTATTGATCGCCGTCTCCGGGTTGACATAGGAGGCCGACCGGGGAATGGGGGCACGAACTGCGAATCATCGCTTCAAAGGCGGGTCCCGGAAGTCGCACCGGAGTCCCGCGGTCGGCCCCGGAAGAATAGCACCGGCATATCATCTTCTTCTGCCCTATTTTCCGCCGCCTGCAACGGTCGGCGGCCGGGATCACCCGTCGGCCGAACCGCTCACGGATCTTTAGTCAGCCCGGTGCTCCCGAAGCTACGACGGGGCTGTCTGGTAAACGGCTCCGGCACGAATCCGATGGTGACCGTCGGTGTTCTGTGCGAACAGGATCCTCTGCCGTTTTCCTGCCCGGCTCGTCCGGGAACCCGTTCATGTGGGCACGCGCCCAGGTGAGTTTCTGCCCGGTCGCGGCACGCACCGGTGGCTACGGGCCAGAGAAACGGATGGGCGGCCATGGGCGCTTTTGCGCCTGTCTGCGGACTCTTGACATCGGAGTTCTCCAGGTTCACGCTGTTGCGTATAGCGCTTATCGTTCCGTCTTCCGAAACTTGGGGTTAGTGACGATGATCCCGGTGTGCCCGCCGGCAGCCCTTCCACGAGGTGAGGCCCACCGGCTCGACACCGTCCCGAATCGTACGGACTCCACCGTGAGGAGCGAACTGTGAGCACGCGAACCCTGCCTCCCAGCGTGATCTCCACCCTTCCCGGCAGCCACTACACCGACGAGAGCGTCTTCGCCTCGGAGCAGGCGCGGATCTTCGAGTCAATGTGGTTCTGCGTCGCCCGCGCCTCCGACCTGGGGAAACCCGGCGCCTTCAGGACGGTCCAGGTGGGACGGGAGAGCGTCCTCGTCACCCGGGCCGGGGACGGTTCGATCCGCGCCTTCCTCAACGTGTGCCGCCACCGGGGGGCCCGGATCTGCACCGAGGAGTCCGGCGAGGTGAAGCGGGCGTTCCGGTGCCCCTATCACGCCTGGGCCTACGACCTCGAAGGCAGGCTGATCGCCGCTCCGAACCTCACCAAGATGCCCGACCTCGACCGGGTCGAGTTCGGGCTGGTGAACGTCCACGTGCGGGAGTGGCTGGGCTACGTGTGGGTGTGCCTGGCCGACGAGCCGCCGTCGTTCGAGGCGGACGTGGCCGGCGAGGTGGTGACCCGGCTGGGCGACGGAGAACTGATCAAGAACTACGACATCGACAACCTCGGAGTGGGACGCAGGATCGTCTACGACGTGAAGGCGAACTGGAAGCTCATCGTCGAGAACTTCATGGAGTGCTACCACTGCGCGACCATCCACCCCGAGCTCACCGAGGTGCTCCCCGAGTTCGCCGACGGCTACGCGGCGCAGTCCTTCGTGGGGCACGGCGCGGAGTTCGGCGAGGACATCCGGGGGTTCACGGTCGACGGGTCCGAGGGCGTGGACCGCATCCAGGGGGTCAGCGAGGACCAGGACCGTCGCTACTACGCGATCACCATCAAGCCGCAGGTGTTCATCAACCTGGTGCCCGACCATGTGATCATCCACCGGATGTTCCCCCTGGCCGTCGACCGGACGATCGTCGAGTGCGACTGGCTGTTCCGCAAGGACGTCGTGGAGGGCGGCAAGGATCTGGGCCCGTCCGTCGAGCTCTTCCACCGGGTCAACGTGCAGGACTTCGACGCGTGCGAGAGATGCCAGCCGGCGATGAACTCCCGGGCCTACGCCGGGGGCGGGGTCCTGGTGCCGAGCGAGCATCACATCGGGGCGTTCCACGACTGGGTGCTGGAGAAGCTGGGGACGACGTAAGACTCAGCCGGTGTGTCCCAGGCGGTGGCTGATGTCCTCGGCCCCCGCGATCAGCACCGGGGCGAGCTCGTGCAGCCGCTCCTCGCTGAAGCGGTAGGCGGGGCCGGAGGCGCTGACCGCGGCGACGACCTCGCCCTCGTAGGAGCGGACGGGCGCGGCGACGGCGTTCAGCCCGATCTCGAACTCCTCGACGGTGACCGCGTAGCCCTTGCGGCGGGCCTCCTTGAGCTGCTCCTCCAGAACGGGGAGGGAGGTGATCGTGTTCGGGGTGTACGTCTCGAAGCCCGCGGCGTCGAGAAGCCGCGTCCGGTGCCGGTCGTCGAGGTGGGCCAGCAGGATCTTCCCGCTCGACGTGGCGTGCAGCGGGGTGAGCTGCCCGACCCAGTTCTGCGTGGTGACCGCCGCCGGTCCGCGCACCTGGTCGAGATTCACCGCGTAGTGGGATCGGAGGACGGCGAGGTTCACCGTCTCGCCGATCTCCTCGGCGAGACGCCGGAAGACGGGACGGCCCTGCTGGGTGAGGTCCATCCGGGCGGCCACGCCGCCCGCCAGGCGGACGATCCCGAAGCCGAGCCGGTACTTCCCGCGGTCCTCGGCCTGCTCGACCAGGCCCCGCGACTCCAGGGCGCCGAGGAGCCGGAAGGCGGTCGACTTGTGGACCGCGATCTCCAGGGCGATCTCGCTCACCCCCGCCTCGCGGCGCTGGGAAAGGATTTCCAGAATGCTGATGGCCCGGTCGACGGACTGGACCCCGCCGCTGCTGTCGGTGCGACCACCGGGGGAATCGTTGCCCATAGCGGGACTGTAAGCGTTATGAGGAACGAGCGTCCATCGTATACAACAATCTTAGTTGCGAATAGCACAACACATTGCGTAATTCGCTACGATGACGCCACGTGATCCTGCTTGAGCGAGACGAGGCAGATATGTACGACTTCGTCGTCGTCGGGGGTGGATCGGCCGGAAGCGCTCTCGCGAACCGGCTGTCCGCCGATCCCTCCAACCGGGTGCTGGTGTTGGAGGCCGGTCGCCCGGATTACCCGTGGGACGTCTTCATTCACATGCCGGCCGCGCTGCCCTTCCCCATCGGCAGCCGCTTCTACGACTGGAAGTACGAGTCCGAGCCCGAGCCGCACATGAACGGCCGCCGGATCTACCACGCCCGGGGAAAGGTGCTGGGCGGCTCCAGCAGCATCAATGGGATGATCTTCCAGCGGGGCAACCCCCTGGACTACGAGCGCTGGGGCGCCGACCCCGGCATGGAGACCTGGGACTTCGCCCACTGCCTGCCGTACTTCAAGCGGATGGAGAACTGTCTCGCCGCGGATCGGGACGACCCCATGCGAGGGCACGACGGACCCCTCGTGCTCGAACGCGGGCCCGTGCGCAATCCGCTGTTCGCGGCCTTCTTCGAGGCGGTGCAGGAGGCCGGATATCCGCTGACCGACGACGTCAACGGATATCGCCAGGAGGGATTCGCTCGTTTCGACCGCAATATTCGCCGGGGGCGCCGATGGTCCGCCGCCCGGGCCTACCTGCACCCGGTGAAAAGGCGTCCCAATCTCGACATCAAGACGAGGGCGTTCGTCACGAAAATCCTCTTCGAAGGAAAACGCGCCGTCGGTGTGGAGTACAACGGCCGGACGGTCCGCGCGGGCGAGGTCATCCTCTGCGGCGGTTCGATCAATTCGCCGCAGCTGCTCCAGCTCTCCGGGGTGGGCAACGCCGCGGAGCTGGGCGCCCTCGGCGTCGACGTCGTGTACGACCTGCCGGGGGTCGGGGAGAACCTGCAGGACCACCTTGAGGTCTACATCCAGTACGGCTGTAAGCAGCCGGTGTCGGTGCAGCCCGCGATGAAGTGGCGCAACCGGCCGTGGGTCGGCGCGCGGTGGCTGTTCCTGCGCTCCGGGCCCGGAGCGACCAACCATTTCGAGGCCGGCGGCTTCACCCGCGGCAACGACGACGTCGACTATCCGAACCTGATGTTCCACTTCCTGCCCATCGCCGTGCGCTACGACGGCTCCGCGCCCGCGGGCGGGCACGGCTACCAGGTGCACATCGGGCCGATGTACTCCGACGCGCGCGGTTCGGTGAAGATCAAGAGTACGGATCCCTGGGTCCATCCGGCGCTGCGGTTCAACTACCTGTCCACCGCCCAGGACCGCAGGGAGTGGGTGGAGGCCGTCCGGGTGGCTCGCGACATCCTGACCCAGAAGGCCATGGACGAGTTCAACGACGGGGAGCTGTCGCCCGGCCCGGAGGTCCAGACGGATGAGGAGATCCTGGACTGGGTCGCCAAGGACGGCGAGACCGCGCTGCATCCCTCGTGCACGGCCAGGATGGGTGTCGACGACCTGGCCGTCGTCGATCCGCTGTCCATGAGGATCCACGGTCTCGAAGGAATCCGCGTCGTGGACGCCTCGGTCATGCCCTACGTGACGAACGGCAACATCTACGCGCCGGTCATGATGGTGGCGGAGAAGTCCGCCGACCTGATCCTGGGCAACACCCCGCTCGCGGCCGAGCCCGCCGACTTCTACCGGCATCGCGAGAGCCCGAGCCGGTGACCGTACGGGTGCGCTGAAACCACGCCGAGCCGGGCCCGGGGCGACCCGGGTCCGGAGTGGGACCGTCGTTCGGGGGACGGACCGTGTTCGAGGGCGGGTCGCGCCGGGAGTGAGTCGCGAGCGCCCGGACGGGCACGACGAGGGGACACCCCTTCTGGCCGGCTACTACGCTCACCGCGACGTTAGCCGACATAATAATTTGTCTTGACGGATATTATTATCGGTGTGAGGATGGTCGACATGTTGGACGTGGCGGTAATCGAGGATGCGACGGCGGCTGCGGCCACGCTGGATCCCTTGCGGGCGCGACTGCTGGCCGAGCTGGCCGAGCCGGGGTCTGCCAGCAGCCTGGCGGTCCGGGTCCACCAGCCTCGGCAGAAGGTGAACTACCACCTGCGCGAGCTGGAGCGGCACGGCCTGATCGAACTGGTCGAGGAACGCCGCAAGGGCAACATGACCGAACGGGTGCTGCAGGCGACCGCGTCGTCGTACGTGATCTCACCCGCCGCGCTGGCCACGGTCGCGCCCGATCCGCGGCGCTCGCCCGACCGGCTCTCCGCGCGCTGGCTGCTGGCCGTCGCGGCACGGCTGGTCAGCGACGTGGGGGCCCTGATCACCGGGGCCACCCGGGCCGGGAAGCGGGTGTCCACGTTCGCCCTCGACGGTGAGGTGAGGTTCGCCTCCGCCGCTGACCGGGCCGCCTTCGCCGAGGAACTCACCAATGCGGTGATCGGCCTTGTCGGCAAGTACCACGACGACACAAGCCAGAGCGGGCGGAAGTTCCGTGTCGTCGTCGCCGTTCATCCGGCGCTCGACAGCCTGCTGGCAAAGGGCACTCCGGAGAAGGAGACCTGAGATGGGACACGCGTGGGAAGAGCGCGACGAGGCCGTCGTCGCCGCCTCGGCCGAAGAGGTCTGGGCCGCCATCGCGACCGGGCCGGGCATCGACTCCTGGTTCATGGGCCGTAACGAGGTCGACCCCGGGCCGGCAGGCTCGGTGACGACCGACCTGGGCGGTTTCGTGTCGACCGGCACGGTCACCGCATGGGACCCGCCGAACCGTTTCGCCTATCGCAGCGACGGGCCGGGCGAGCGGTTCGTCGCCTTCGAGTACCTCATCGAAGGCCGGGATCAGAGCAGCGCCGCACTACGGCTGGTCACCAGTGGCTTCCTCCCCGACGATGACTGGGAGGCGGAGTTCGAGGCCATGACCATCGGTGGCCAGATGTACTTCCAGACGCTGGTCGCGTACCTGGACCACTTCGCCGGGCGCTTCGCCACACCGGTCGACGTCATGGGGCCACCGGTCGCGGACTGGCCGGCGGCATGGGCCGCCCTGCGGGCCGCGCTCGGTCTGGGCGACCGGCCGGCGGTCGGCGACCCGGCACGCCTGACGGTGCCGGGCGTTCCCCACCTCGACGGGCAGGTCGACTTCGTCAACTCCCAAGCTCTGGGTATCCGAACCGCGGACGGTCTGTTCCGGTTCATCCAAGGCTATTTCGGGAGCTTCTTCATCGGCCATCACCTTTTTTCTGAAATCGATGAAAATCAGGCCGGTCAGGCGTGGAAGACCTGGCTGAGTGCTTTGACATAGGAGAAACCATGGGATCGATCAACGCTGGACTTTTCATCACGCTCGACGGGGTGACCGAAGCGCCACAGACGTGGCAGGGCGACTACTTCAACGACGAAATGGGTGCGGCCGTCGGTGGGCTGATGACCGGTAACGATGGGATGCTGCTGGGCCGTCACACCTACGATGAGTTCGCCTCGTTCTGGCCGCATGCCGACCAGGCCGACCCGACAACCGCCCAGATGAACGCCACCCTGAAGTACGTCGTGTCGACGACGCTGGAGAAGGCCGACTGGGAAAACACCACGGTGGTCAGCGGTGACATCAAGGCGGAGTTGCTCAAGCTGAAGCAGGACAACCGACTCGGCGTGACCGGCAGTGCCACCCTGGTCCGCTGGCTGCTGCAGGAAAAGCTGATCGACGAACTGCACCTGTTCGTCCACCCCGTGGCGGTGGGCGCGGGCAAGCGCCTCTTCGAGCCCGGCGAGGCGATCCCGCTCCGCCTGATCGACTCAACGGCGTTCAGCACCGGTGTCCTGCACCTGGTCTACGGCCCCGTGAGCTGATCAAGGCACAGAGCGCGTCCGACGTGAGCTGATCAAGGCACGGAGCGCGTCCGACCGCGGCGCCGATCATGACCCACGGGTCATGATCGGCGCGGAACCGGGTGAAGGAAACCCCGCCGAAGGCGCGTCATGTCACGGCCGAGGGCGGCCAGGTCAGCGGGGTTGAGGCCGTTCGTGCAGTGGCGGTCAAGGGAGGGTGCACAACCCGCATAAAGTTGTGCCATGAGCAACGATATGGAGAAGGACGGCACCGCGGTGCAGTCCGTCGACCGGGCGCTGTCCGTTCTCACGTTGCTCGCCCGGCGCGGAGACCTGGGGGTCAGCGAGCTCGCCGCGGAGCTGGGGGTTCACCGGTCCACGGCGTTCCGGCTGGTCATGACGCTGGAGATGCACGATCTCGTCGAGCAGACCGCCGACCGGGGAAAGTACCGGCTGGGCGTGGGGGTCATCCGGCTCGCGGGCGCCACGACCGCCAGGCTCGACGTGGTCCAGGAGAGCCGTGCCATCGGGGAGAGGCTCGCGGCGGCGGTCGGCGAGACCGTCAACGTCGCCATCCTCGACCGCGACGAGGCGCTGTACGTCGACCAGATGGCGGGGCCCTCGGCCCTGCAGGCCTACAACTGGGCGGGCCGGCGCGTGGCGCTGCACGCCACCTCCAACGGCAAGGTGCTGCTCGCCCACGCCCCCGCCGAACGGCTGGAGGAATTGACCGCCGGGCCGTTGCGGTCGTTCACGGAGCGGACCGTCACCGACGCCGGGCGGCTGAGGAAGGAACTCGACGTCGTCAGAGGGCGCGGATACGCGACCGCCGTCGACGAACTGGAGATCGGTCTCACCGCGGTGGCGGCGCCCGTCTTCAACGTCGAGGGCGCGGTCGTCGCCTCGATGAGCGTGTCCGGTCCGACCTTCCGGCTTCCGGCGGAACGGCTTCCCGAGGTGGCCGGGCAGGTGAGGGCGGCGGCGGAGCGGGTTTCCTCGCGACTCGGCTGGTCGGGCGATGAAAACGGCAGGCCCTTGACCGGGTGAACCTAAAGGGTCGATTCTGTTCCTCGTTAAGCATTCCGATGCGTGATACGCAACAGATCATGCGATAGCCGGAAGGACGGCCCGTTCGTGACTGATCTCTATCTGGGTGGCAGCTGGAGGGATCCCGTCGCGGGCGGACGCCGGGAGATCCGTTCACCCGCCGACGGCGGCCTGGTGGCCACGGTGGCGGAGGCCACCGGAGCCGACACCGAGATCGCGATCGCCGAGGCGCGCAAGGCGTTCGACGAGGGCCCCTGGCCGGCGACCCCGGAGCGCGAGCGCGGGGCCCTGCTCCTGCGCGTGGCGGATCTGCTCGAACGGGACAAGAAGGACTTCGCCCGAGCCGAGTCGCTCGACACCGGGAAGCGGCTCGTCGAGAGCGAGTACGACGTCGACGACGTGGTGGCGTCCCTGCGCTACTTCGGCGGCATCGCCGGGACCGAGGCCGGCCGCGTGGTCGACACGGGCCGGGACGACGCCGTCAGCCGGGTGGTCTACGAGCCGGTCGGCGTGTGCGGCCTCATCACGCCGTGGAACTACCCACTGCTGCAGACCTCCTGGAAGGTCGCTCCCGCGCTGGTCGCCGGAAACACCTTCGTCCTCAAGCCCAGCGAGCTCACGCCGTCCACCGCGATCATGTTCATGCGCCTGCTGGAGGAGGCCGGTCTGCCCCCGGGCGTCGCCAACCTCGTGCTGGGCGCGGGCGCCGAGGTCGGCGCGCCCCTGGCGGAGCACCCCGACGTGGACATGGTGTCGTTCACCGGAGGTCTGGCGACGGGCCGGCTCATCATGGCGTCGGCGGCGAGGACCGTGAAGAAGGTCGCGCTGGAACTCGGCGGCAAGAACCCCAACATCGTCTTCGCCGACGCCGACTTCGAGACCGCCGTCGACTTCGCGCTGACCGCGGTCTTCCTCCACTCCGGCCAGGTCTGCTCCGCCGGCGCCCGGCTGCTGGTGGAGGACTCCCTGCACGACGCCTTCGTCGACGAGGTGGTGCGCCGGGCCGGACGCATCAGGCTCGGCGGCCCCTTCGACCCGGAGGCCGAGGCCGGTCCGCTCATCTCGGCCGCTCATCTGGCCAAGGTGGAGGACTATGTCGCGGCCGGGGTCGCCGAGGGGGCGGTGCTGCGCTGCGGCGGGCGGCGGCTCCCCGGGGCAGGCAACTTCTACCCGCCGACCGTGCTGGACGAGTGCCACCGGGACATGCGGGTGGTCCGCGAGGAGTCCTTCGGCCCGGTCCTGACCGTCGAGCGTTTCAGCGGTGAGGACGAGGCGGTCCGCCTCGGCAACGACACCGACTACGGCCTCGCCGGAGCGGTGTGGACGCAGGACGCGGGCAAGGCGCAGAGAGTGGCCGGACGGCTCCGGCACGGCACGGTCTGGATCAACGACTACCACCCCTACGTCCCGCAGGCGGAGTGGGGCGGGTTCAAGCAGTCCGGCGTCGGCCGCGAGCTGGGACCGACCGGCCTGGGTGAATACCGCGAGATCAAGCACGTGTGGCAGAACGTCCGCCCCCAACCGCAACGGTGGTTCCGCAGCTGAGGAGAAGGTCTCCCCGCAGGACGGCGCCCACGGACGATCTCCACGTAAGGACCCCGTCCGGACGGGTACCGCCGGGTGCGACGCCGGCACGGACGACACCCCGGACGAGGTGAGGGCCTGGCTTCCCACCTCCTGAGCGCGTGGCGGCCCGAATTCTTGACAGCGTCACCCGAGGGAAGACACTCTGTTGCGAGAAGCGCACTATGTTCCAGACTGCGCAACGACGGAGGTGGATATGACAGGCCGGCGCGTCGTCATCATCGGAGCCGGAGTCGTCGGCGCAGCCCTGGCGGACGAGCTCTCGGCGAAGGGCTGGGACGACATCACCGTCGTCGACCAGGGCGCCGTGCCGTCCACGGGCGGATCGTCCTCCCACGCCCCCGGGCTGGTGTTCCAGACGAACCCCTCCAAGACCATGACGGAGATGGCCCGCTACACCGTCGAGAAGCTCATGGCACTCGGCTGCTTCCTCCAGGTGGGCGGCCTGGAGGTGGCCACCACGCCCGAAAGGCTCGTCGAGTTGCGCCGCCGCCACGGCTGGGCCACCTCCTGGAGCGTCGAGGCCCGGCTGCTCACGCCCGAGGAGTGCCTGGAGCGGCACTCCCTGCTCGACCCCGAGCGGGTCCTGGGCGGGCTGTACGTTCCCACCGACGGCCTGGCCGGAGCCGTGCGCGCCGTCGAGGTCCAGCTCCGGCGCGCCCAGGAACGGGGCGTGCGCCTGCTGGAGCGGCACGAGGTGCTGGACATCCGCGTCGAGGACGATCGGGTCGCCGCCGTCGTCACCGACCGGGGAGAGATCCCGGCGGACGTCGTGGTGTGCTGCGCGGGCATCTGGGGCCCGAAGGTCGCGGGCATGGTGGGCATGTCCCTCCCGCTGACCCCCCTGGCGCACCAGCTCGCCTGGACCGGGCCCGTCCCCGCGCTGAGCGGGCAGACCGAGGAGGCGATCCGGCCCATCCTGCGCCACCAGGACGCCGACCTGTACTACCGGGAGCGGTTCGACCGGCTGGGCATCGGCTACTACGGCCACCGCCCGATGCCGGTGAGGCCGGAGGAGATCCTCTCGGTCGACGCGGCGGAGGTGATGCCGTCGGTGACGGCGTTCACCGAGGACGACTTCGCCCCGGCGTGGGCCGAGACCAGGGCGCTGCTGCCCGCCACGCAGGAGGCGAAGCTCGAAGAGGGCGTCAACGGCCTGTTCTCCTTCACCACCGACAACATGCCGCTGCTCGGGGAGTCGTCCGAGGTCAAGGGCTTCTGGGTGGCCGAGGCCGTGTGGGTGACGCATTCGGCGGGGGTGGCCCGCGCCATGGCCGAGTGGCTGGCGGACGGCCACTGCTCGTCGTTCGACCTGCACGAGTGCGACGTCAACCGCTTCGAGCCCCACCAGCTCTCCCCGGAGTACGTCCTGACCCGCGACTGCCAGAACTTCGTCGAGGTCTACGACATCATCCACCCGCTGCAACCGCCGGAGAACCTGCGCCCGCTGCGGACGAGCCCCTTCCACACGCGCCAGCGCGAGCTCGGCGCGTACTTCCTGGAGGCCGGAGGCTGGGAGCGCCCCCAGTGGTACGGTGCCAACGCCCCGCTGGTCGACGGCCGGGACATCCCCGACCCCGGCGACTGGGCCGCCCGCCACTGGTCGCCGATCGTCGCCGCCGAGGCCCAGGCGTCGCGGGAGTCGGTCGCGCTGTACGACATGACGGCGCTCAAGCGGATCGAGGTCAGCGGCCGCGGGGCCGTCGCCTTCCTGCGGCGGCTCTCGACGGGCGACGTCGACAAGTCCGTCGGCTCGGTCACCTACTGCCTGCTGCTCGGCCACGACGGCGGCCTCCGCGGCGACATCACCGTCGCCCGGCTCGGCCGCGACCTGTTCCAGGTCGGAGCCAACGGCAACCTCGACCTCGACTGGTTCCACCGCCACCTCCCGGCCGACGGGTCGGTCGTGATCCGCGACATCACGCCGGGCACCTGCTGCGTCGGGGTCTGGGGCCCCCGCGCCCGCGACCTCGTGGCGCCGCTGGCCGGCCCCGACTTCGCCGCCGGCGGCTTCCGCTACTTCCGCGGCAAGCGGGCCCACGTGGGGACGGTGCCCGTCACCGCACTGCGGCTGTCCTACATCGGGGAGCTCGGCTGGGAGCTCTACACGACCGCCGACCTGGGCGCGAAACTGTGGGACACCCTCTGGGAGCGGGGGCAGCGCCACGGGATCATCGCGGGCGGGCGCGGCGCCTTCAACAGCCTGCGGCTGGAGAAGGGCTACCGCTCCTTCGGCACCGACATGACCTACGAGCACGACCCCTACGAGGCGGGGCTCGGCTTCGCCGTACGGAAGGCCGGCAAGGGCGACTTCATCGGCCGCGCGGCCTTACAGGAGCGCGGCGCGGCGCCGCGCCGCCGCCTCACCTGCCTGACGATCGACGGCCCCGCGGCCGTCGTCATGGGCAAGGAGCCGGTGTACGACGGCGAGAACTGCGTCGGATACGTCACCAGCGCCGCCTACGGCTACACGATCGGCAAGGGCATCGCCTACGCCTGGCTGCCGGCCGGGCTGTCCGTCCCCGGGCGGACGCTCCACATCGGCTACTTCGACCGGCGCCTCGCCGCCGTCGTCGCCGAGGAGCCGCTCTACGACCCGGCGATGGAGCGCCTGCGTGGCTAGGCCACGGCGTCCCCGGAAAACCGCTTCACGGCCTGGCCCGTCCGGGCGCGGCGACGGCGGGAACCGTACGACCCGGCGATGGGGTGTCTGCGCGGCCAGGGCACGGTGTCTCCGGGGAACCCGCTCCACGACCCGGCGAGGGAGCGGAGCCGGGGCGCGGCAAGGGAGAAGACTCATGACCATACGTACCCCCGGTGTCGGGAGGGCCGGCTCCGTCCCGCCCGCCGACGTCGCCGGGACCGCGGAAGGACGACGATGAGCACCGACGAGCTGCCCGAGCACCCCGACCGGTTGTGGAACAGCCCCGAGCCGAAGAGCTCCTACGACGTGGTGATCGTCGGCGGCGGCGGCCACGGCCTGGCCACCGCCTACTATCTGGCCAAGAACCACGGGATCACCGACATCGCCGTGCTGGAGAAGGGCTGGCTGGCGGGCGGAAACATGGCCCGCAACACCACGATCATCCGATCCAACTACCTCTGGGACGAGAGCGCGGGCATCTACGAGCATTCGCTCAAGCTGTGGGAGGGACTCGAAGAGGATCTCGGTTACCCGATCCTGTTCAGCCAGCGCGGCGTGCTCAACCTCGCGCACAGCATGCAGGACGTCCGGGAGAGCGTGCGCCGCGTCAACGCCAACCGGCTCAACGGCGTCGACGCCGAGTGGCTGGGCCCCGAGGAGGTCAAGGAGGTCTGCCCGATCGTCAACGTCTCGCCCGACGTGCGCTACCCGGTGCTGGGCGCCACCTACCAGCCGCGCGCCGGGATCGCCAAGCACGACTACGTCGCCTGGGGGTTCGCCCGCGCCGCCGCGGCGATGGGCGTCGACCTGATCGAGCACTGCGAGGTCACCGGGATCGACGTCGTCGACGGGCGGGTGCGGGCCGTACAGACCACCGGGGGCCGTATCGCGGCGGGCAAGGTCGCCCTGTGCGCGGCCGGCCACTCCTCGGTCGTGGGCCGGATGGCGGGAGTGGAGCTCCCCGTGCAGAGCCATCCCCTGCAGGCGCTGGTGTCGGAGCTGCTGGAGCCCGTGCACCCGACGGTGGTCATGTCCAACGCCGTGCACGTCTACGTCAGCCAGGCCCACAAGGGTGAGCTGGTCATGGGGGCGGGCATCGACGCCTACACCTCCTACCGGCAGCGCGGCGCGTTCCACATCATCGAGCAGCAGATGGCGGCGGCGCTGGAGCTGTTCCCCGTCTTCGCGCGGGCGCACGTGCTGCGGACGTGGGGCGGGGTGGTGGACGTCAGCCCCGACGCCTCGCCGGTCGTCGGGCTCACCCCGGTGGACGAGCTGTACGTCAACTGCGGGTGGGGCACCGGCGGTTTCAAGGCCACGCCGGGGGTGGGGTGGTGCTACGCGCACACGATCGCCCACGGCGAGCCGCATCCGCTCAACGCCGCCTTCTCCCTCGAACGGTTCACCACGGGCGCGCTCGTGGACGAGCACGGCGCCGCCGCCGTGGCCCACTGACCGGCCATGCGCCGATCAGCTCACCGATCAGCTCACCGGCCGACCGCCGAGCAGCCCGCAGACACCAGCCCACCGAACGACTCCTTCGAAGGAGAGGCCGCCCGATGCTGCTGATCCCCTGCCCGTGGTGCGGGCCTCGCGACGAGGCCGAGTTCCACTACGGCGGGCAGGCGCACGTCGCCTATCCCGACGATCCCGCCGCGCTCTCCGACACCGAATGGGCCCGTTACCTGTTCTTCCGTGACAACCCCAAGGGGCCGTTCGCCGAACGGTGGAACCACACGGCCGCCTGCCGCCGCTGGTTCAACGTGGTCAGGGACACGGCCACCAACGAGATCCACGCCGTCTACCGCACGGGTGAGACAAGGCCGGTGAGCGCGTGAACTCCCAGCCGTTCCGCAGGGACACCCACCGGGGCGAGGTGCTGCGGTTCCGGTTCGACGGCCGGGACCTCGAAGGGTGCCGGGGTGACACGCTCGCCTCCGCCCTGCTCGCCAACGGCGTGCGCACGGTGGCGACGAGCGTCGGGCTGGGCCGTCCCCGGGGCGTCTTCGCCGCGTGGACCGAGGAGCCCAGCGCGATCGTTCAGATCGAACACCCCTTTCCCGAGCCGATGCTGCAGGCCACCACCGTCGAGCTGTACGACGGGCTGGTCGCCAGGGGCCTGCGGGGAAAGGGAAGGCTGAGCGACGAGCCCGACCCGGCGCGCTACGACGCCGTCCACGCCCACTGCGACGTGCTGGTGGTCGGGGCGGGGCCGGCCGGGCTCCGCGCGGCGCTGTCCGCCGCCGCCTCGGGAGCCCGGGTGATCCTCGCAGACGACCGGCCGGCGGCCGGCGGCTGCCTCCTGGACACCACCGAGACGATCGACGGCGTTTCCGGGGCCGGCTGGGCCGCCGCGGCACTGGCCGAGCTGGAGAGCCGCCCCGAGGCGCTGGTGCTCAGGCGCACCAGCGTGTTCGGCTACTACGACGACAACTACCTGGTCGCGGTGGAGCGCCGGGGGGAGCGGGCCTACTCCCGCGAGCGGGTCTGGCGTATCCGCGCCCGCCGCGTCGTGCTGGCGACCGGCGCGCACGAGCGGTCGATCGCCTTCGCCGACAACGACCGGCCGGGGGTCATGCTCGCCGGGGCCGCCCGCGCCTACGCCAACAGGTACGGAGTCCTGCCCGGACGCCGGGCCGTGGTGTTCACGACCAACGACAGCGCCTACGCCGCGGCCCGCGACCTGGCGGACGCCGGCGTCGAGATCGCCGCCGTCGTCGACGCACGGCCGGGCGGCGGCCGGGGGTGGGACGGTTCCGAGGTGCTCGCCGGGCACGTCGTCACCGGGGTGGGCGGGCAGGACGCCGTCACCTCGGTGACCGTTTCCAGGCGTGACGCCTCCGGGGGCGGCGCGGGGTCCGGGCGCGAGATCGAGGCCGACCTCCTGCTCGTCTCGGGCGGCTGGAACCCCGTGGTCCACCTGTTCGGCCAGGCGGGGGGCAGGCTCCGCTACGACGAGGAGCTCGGCACGTTCGTTCCCGGAGCCGTCCGCCAGGCGGTGGAGGTGGCGGGGGCCGCGCGAGGGGTGTTCACCCTGGAGGGCTGCCTCGCCGACGGGGCCGAGGCCGGAGACCGCGCGGCGAAGGCGGCAGGCTTCCGTCCCGCCCCGCCCGGACCGGTCTCCGATACGGCCCGGCCCGCGCCGGTTGCCCGGGGCGCCGTTTCCCAGGCCGATGTTCCCCGGGCCGATGTTCCCCGGGCCGCTGTTCCCCGGGCCGAGACCGTCGCGGCGCTCCCCGCGGAGCACGTGTGGCTCGTGCCCGCCGACGACTACCGGAGCCACTTCGTCGACCTGCAACGGGACGTCACCGTCGCCGACGTCATGCGCGCGACCGGCGCAGGGCTGCGCTCGGTCGAGCACGTCAAGCGCTACACCACGGCCGGGACGGCCCATGACCAGGGCAAGACCTCGGGGGTGCTGACCAGCGGGATCGTCGCGCACGCCCTCGGAGTGGACGTCGCCGAACTCGGCACCACCACCTTCCGGGCCCCGTACGTCCCGGTCTCCTTCGCCACCCTCGCCGGGCGTGACAGGGGGGCGCTGCACGACCCCGTCCGGGTCACCTCGCTGCACGAGTGGCACGTGGCGCGGGGCGCGCCGTTCGAGAACGTCGGGCAGTGGAAGCGCCCCTGGTACTACCCCCGGCCGGGCGAGGACATGGAGACCGCGGTCCTGCGGGAGTGCGCGGCCGTACGCGAGGGTGCGGGGGCGATGGACGCCTCCACACTGGGCAAGATCGACGTCCAGGGGCCGGACGCCGCCGAGCTGCTGGACCGGCTCTACACCAACCTGATGAGCACGCTGAAGGTGGGCGCGATCCGCTACGGCGTGATGTGCCGCCCCGACGGGATGGTCTTCGACGACGGGACGGTGATCCGCCTGGCGGAGGACCGGTTCCTGCTGACCACGACCACGGGCAACGCCGCCGCCGTCCTGGACTGGATGGAGGAGTGGCTGCAGACGGAGTGGCCGTCCCTGAAGGTGTACTGCACCTCCGTCACCGAGCAGTGGGCGACGGTGGCGCTCGCGGGACCGGATTCCCGGGACGTGCTGGCCGGGCTCGCCCCCGGACTGGCCGTCGGCAACGAGAGCTTCCCGTTCATGACGTGGCGCGACGCCCGGGTGGCGGGAATCGAGGCCCGGGTGTGCCGGATCAGTTTCTCCGGAGAGCTGGCCTACGAGATCAACGTCAGCGCCTGGGACGGGCTCGCCCTGTGGGAGGCCGTCCAGGCGACCGGCGTGGTCACACCGTACGGAACCGAGACCATGCACGTGCTGCGGGCGGAGAAGGGCTATCCCATCGTCGGCCAGGACACCGACGGCACGGTCACCCCCGCCGACCTGGGCATGGACTGGGTGGTGTCCAGGAAGAAGGCCGACTTCCTCGGCAAGCGGTCCTACACCCGCGCCGGCAACCTCAGGCCCGACCGCAAGCACCTGGTCGGCCTGCTGCCGGTCGACGAGGACCGGCTGCTGCCCGAGGGGGCCCACCTGGTGGCCGCTTCCGTACTGCCCGAGCCGCCGGTGCCGACGCTCGGCCACGTCACCTCCAGCTACCGCAGCGCGGCGCTGGGCCGGACCTTCGCCCTCGCCCTCGTCAGCGGCGGGCGCGAGCGCCTCGGCGAGCGGCTCCACGTGCCGGTCGGGGACGAGATGATCCCCGTCACGGTCACCCGTCATGTTCTCTACGACCCCGAAGGAGCGCGCCGCGATGGTTGAGCCGGCTGCCGTGCGACAGAGCCCGCTGACTCGGTTCGAACCGGTGTCGAGCAGGGACCTGCGCATGGCGGAGATGCCGTTCCTCACGCAGGTCAACCTGCGGGTGGACCCCGAGAGCCGCGCCGTCGCCGAGATCGGCCTCGCCCTCGGGGCGCCGCTTCCCACCGAACCGAACACGTACGCGAGCGCGGACGTCGACGTGCTGTGGCTCGGCCCCGACGAATGGCTGGTCGTCGGGGAGGCGGACGAGGTCGGCGACGCGTACGAGGTGGAGGCCCGGTTGCGGTCCGCGGCCGGAACGGAGCACGTCGGGATCACCGACGTCTCGGCCCAGCGGACGGCGCTGCTCGTGGCCGGGCCCAGGGCGCGCGACCTGCTGGCCCACGGCTGCGCCCTCGATCTGCACCCCAGGGTGTTCGGGCCCGGCCGGTGCGCCCAGACCCTGCTGGCCCGGGCCCAGATCCTGCTCGTCGCCCACGAGGGCGACGAGTTCGTGATCTTCGTGCGCTCGTCGTTCGCCGGCTACCTCGCCGCCTGGCTCCTCGACGCCGCGGCCGAGTATCTCGTCGAATGACGTAGGGCCTTGCTTCGGCGTCATGGGGACCGTGACCGCCCTCGGTGCATCGGACATTCCCATTGCCGAGATCGCCGATCTCGATGAAGTAAGCCGGTCAGCGGCGGCGGAGGCGCTTGTCTCCGATCGCGGGTGACGCGGCGAGGTGGTTGTCCGCCGGGTTGATCTCGGTGCCGGGAGGCACGATCTCGTCGATCCGGTCGAGCACGTCCTCGCTCAGCTCCACGCCGGCGGTCTCGTTCGTCGAGGACGAGATCCATGAACCGGCCTCCACCAAAATCTGGTTTTTCCCTGAAAAAACCTAGTTTGGTGGCATATTGCGTTCCATGATTTTTAAGGGAACCCCCTTAGTGGCTGGTCCAATGAAAAAGATCTTAACTATCCTCACGGCCGTCGCACTCGCCGGCACGGTAAGCGCGCCCTCGGAGGCGTTGAGCACGAAGGCCGCCGTCGAGAAGATCACGGTGGCGGCCGCCGCCGACGTCTATGTCAGCCAGGCGAGCCCCACCCGGAACCATGCCGACTACACGTGGCTGTCCGTGTGCCCGAAGGCCTGTGACGGGGTCGCCGACTCCGAACGGCGCGCCCTGCTCCGGTTCGACGTCGCCGGTGTTCCCTCCGGTGCGACGGATGTCACGATGGCGCTGGAGCTCCAGCCCGCGCGGTCAACCGGTACGACCGTGGCGGTGCACCAGGTCACCGCGGCATGGGAGGTCGCCTCCACGTCGTGGACCAAGCAGCCGGCGCTCGGGTCGACGATCGCCGAACGGACCGGCTTCACCAGCGGTGAGGTGGCTCGGCTCGACGTCTCGTCCGCGTTCGACGGGAACGGCGACTACTCCTTCGGCCTGACGGCGTCGGCGGGCGCCCAGGCGGTCCTGCACTCCTCCCGCGCGCCGGGCGGCATGGGTCCGCGTCTCGTGATCTCCTACACCGAGGCACCGGTGGTCGCGGAAGGGCCGCTGCCGTTCGACCTGCCCTCCGTCCAGGCACTGCGTGCCTCGCCGAAGAAGGTGTTCGCGCACTACTTCACGCCCTATCCCACCTCCTTCGACAACAAGGCGGAGAGCGAGGACTACTACACCAGGAACTACCTCAACCCCGCCGGGGAGTCGGGCAAGCACATCGCGTACGGCGGGCTGCTCCGCGACCGTCCGCTTCCGCGGGCCCCGCTGTCCGGCAACTGGCAGCTGGCGGACATGGAGACGGAGGTGCGAACCGCCAGGGCCGCGGGCATCGACGGCTTCACTCTGGACATCCTCTCGCTGACCAGCCAGAACTGGACGCGGGCCAAGCTGCTGATCGAGGCCGCGGAGAACGTCGACCCGGGCTTCAGCATCGTCCTCATGCCTGACATGACGTCGCTGAAGGCCGACGCCGCCACCCTCGCCACGTCGATGGCCGAGCTGGCCGAGTCGGACTCGGCCTACCGCCTGGGTGACGGGAGCCTGGTCATCTCGCCGTTCAAGGCCGAGAACCAGACCGCTGCCTGGTGGACGGGCTTCATCAACGAGATGCAGCAGGCACACGGCATCAAGGTGGCGCTGGTCCCGGTTTTCCTGAACTTCGCCGCCAACTACAAGGCCTTCGCCCCGATCAGCCATGGCTTCTCCAACTGGGGTAACCGCAGTCCCAACCAGCAGTCGGGCATCGCCGGCAACATCAAGGCGTCCCACGATCTCGGCAAGATCTGGATGCAGCCCGTGGCCATTCAGGACGAGCGGCCCAACCAGGGCATCTACGACGAGGCGAACAACACCGAGAACCTCCGGGTCACCTGGGAAAACGCCATCTCCGGCGGGACCGACTGGGTCCAGCTCACCACGTGGAACGACTTCTCTGAGGGGACGCAGTTCGTGCCGTCCGCGCACAACGGCGGCGCCTACCTCGACATCTCGTCGTACTACCTGACCAAGCTGAAGACCGGGGCGTCTCCGCCGATCGTCCGTGACACCGTCTACCTCACCCACCGGGTCCAGATGGCGGCCGCGCGTCCCACGTCCGGCACGCAGACCAAATTCATGACTCCGCGTTCCGGTGCGAGCACGCCCCGCGACACCGTGGAGATCCTGTCCTTCCTCACCGGGGCGGCCACGGTCAAGGCGTCGATCGGGGGCACCGTCCAGAGCCAGCAGGCTCCGGCCGGAGTGAGCGCCCAGCAGTATCCGCTGAAGTACGGCACCAACAGCGTGTCCGTGACACGTGGCGGCGCGACGACCGCCGAGGTCGCCTCGCCGTTCGAGGTCCGCCAGAACTTCTCGGTGCAGGACCTGCAGTACAACGCCGTGAGCAGCGGCCGCAGGTAGTCCCTCGCCGGCAGGCGACGACAGGCGACACGGCCGTCCGCGAGCACATCCGGGAGCGTGGACGGCCGTGTCCGGGGTCGTAGGGCGCCTCGCTGATCGTCTATGAGGACGGAGCTCGTCTTCATGCGATTCGGCGGCTCGCCACCTCGCTCGGCCGGACCCGAGGGAAAGGTTCCTCTACGGCCTCAACGGGCTCCTGAAGGCCGGCCGTCACAGAAAAGTAGTCCGGGATCGCTGAAAGCACCGGGGTGGAGTCACCCGGTGTGCTACCCCTGCCGATCCGCCTCGGGCCTCTGGCCACGGGATGCGCGAGGGGTCTGCTTCGGCCCTTCCGCGCCCAGAGGGCGGCGGTGGGCGGCATGTTTGGTTTTCAGGCAGGCAGGAGACCTCCGCGCCGGGCCATCGAGACGGCGAGAGACTGCACGATGCGCATGACGAGCGCCTCCAGCAGAAGGAAGACCGCCTTGGCGAGAACCGAGGACAGGAATCCAGACATAACAACCTCACGTAGAGAAATGGTCTCTTAGTGGGATGTTCTAGCAGTAAGTTGTATAAACCGGCTAGTCATGGTTGCCAATCAGTTAACGTTCGGTGACATCTCGCGTGTCATCGGCTCGATCATCATCCCCAGAAGCGTGGAGGCCGCGGCACTTCCGAGGGCGACGCTCCATCCCACGGGCCCGAGCGGGCGGCAGCCGAAGAACCGGGAGAGGCCCGGAATCGTGACGATCAGGCCCAGCACGAGGAGGGACCCGAGGGCGGCCAGCGCGACCATACGGTCTCGTTTGCCCATGGCCAGGGTCTGGAACAGCTGCGCCGCCACCAGCGCGACCAGTCCGATCGTGTTCGCCCGTACCTGCGTACCGGTCACCCGCCCGATCGACCAGCCGACACCGGCCGCGGTCGCGGTGACACCGGCGCGCAGGTAGATGTTACGGGTCAGGGACGTCCCCAGCGAGGCCTCCGGGCCCTCGGCGAGCAGCTTCTCCGGGCTGGTCGCCTCCGGAGGCCGGATGGCCACCGCCATCGCCGGGAGCATGTCGGTGAGCAGGTTGACCAGCAGGAGCTGGCGGGCGTTCAGCACGTTCTGCCCGGCGATCAGGCTGGACGCGACCGTGAAGACGATCTCTCCGAGGTTGCCGCCGAGCAGGATACTCAGGGCGTCGCGGACCGAGCCCCACATGGCCCTGCCCTCGATGATCGCGTCGACGATCGTCTCGATGCGGTCGTCGGTCACCACGACGTCGGCGGCCGCCCGGGCCGCCTGGGTGGCGCGGGACCCGAGGGCGATCCCCACGTCCGCGGTGCGGATCGCGGGGGCGTCGTTGGCGCCGTCGCCGGTGACCGCCACGACCTGACCGGCTCGGCGCAGGCAGCTGACGATGCGGGCCTTGTGGGCCGGGGTGGTCCTGGCGAAGACCGCCACCTCGGGCAGCACCTTCATCAGGGACTCGTCGTCGAGGTCGTCCACCTCCGGGCCGGTCATGATCCGCGAGCCGTTCAGAGCGTTGAGCTCGGAGGCGATGGCCTCGGCGGTGCTCGGGTGATCACCCGTGATCATGACGATCCGGACGCCCGCCCGCATCAGGCGGCCGACGCTCTCCGCCGCCGTGGGCCGGACGGGGTCGGCCAGGCAGAGGAAGCCCAGGAAGGTCAGCTCGTTGACCCGGGGCTCGTCGAGATCACTCCGGTCGGAGGCGGGGCGCTCCGCCACCGCGAGCACCCGGTATCCCTGGAGGGCGAGCCGGTTGACCTCCTTTTCGAGTTCTGCCCTGAGGGACGCGTCGAGAGGGATCGTCTTGTGATCGCGGAGCAGGTGCGTGCAGCGGATGAGCACGGCCTCCGGGGCGCCCTTGACGCTCAGCAGGTGTCCCGAGCCGCTCAGCCCGAGCACGGCGTGGTAGCCGCGTCCCGGTTCGAAGGGAATCTCGTCGACTCGTTTCCAGGTGTTCAGCCCCTCCTCGGGCGTTACCTTCAGCCGCTTGGCGCCCTTGATCACGGCGCGGTCGGTGGGGTGGGGGATGGGCTTCTTGTCGGCGCGGGGGCTCGCACGCAGCCCGGTGGCCACGATCTGCTTCAGCTGGGGCGTCAGCTTCTCCAAGAGAGCTCCGGCGCGTCCGTCCGAGACGAACCGCAGCCTGATGTGCCCCTCGGTCAACGTCCCCGTCTTGTCGAAGCAGAGCACGTTCACCCGGCCGAGGGCCTCGATGGTGGAGGGGTTGGGCACCAGGGTGTTGCGGGTCGACAGCCGCTTGGCGGCGGCGAGCTCCGCGACCGAGGCCACGAAGGGCAGCCCTTCGGGCACCGCGGCGACGGCGAGGCTCACCGCGGGGGCGAGCGCGGCCGACACCGATTTGCCCCGGAGCATCTCGGTGACCAGCAGGACGACCCCGGCGCCGATCGAGATCGGAAGGATCCGCCGGCTCAGCGCCTGCAGCCTGAGCTGCACGCCGGTCTGCGGGTGCTGCTCCACGTCGAGGTTGGCGGTGCGCGCCACCTCGGTCGCGTCGCCCGCCGCGACGACCACGGCGAGTCCGTGACCGGCCGCCACCGTCGTGCCCTCGTAGACCATCGAGCTCCGGTCGGCGAGGGCGGACGCGCTGACGGGGGCCGGTGACTTGGCGACGAGCATGGATTCGCCGGTCAGGCTCGCCTCGTCGAGTTCGAGGCCCACGGCGGTGAGCACGCGGGCGTCGGCCGGTACGGCGTCGCCCGCGCGCAGCTCGATGACATCGCCCGGTACGAGGTTGTCGGCGGTCGTCTTCTCCCCGTCCTCATGGGGGCGGCGGAGCCGTACGCGAACGGCGACCGACTCGGTCAGGCGGTGCAGCGCCCGGTCGGCGGCGTACCGCTGGCCTCCTCCGATGAGCGCGTTGATGAGCATGACCGCGGATATCAGCACGCTGTCGGAGATCGAACCGACGACGGCGGACACGCCCGCCCCCGCCCCCAGCACCGGGGTCAGCGGGTTGGCCAGCTCCTCGACGGACGTGCGGAGCAGCGAATCCGGTCCCTCGGGTTCCTCGGGACCCGAGGACTTCCTGCGCTTCGCGGCCTCCGTCTCGGTGATCCCCTTGGACGACGAACCGAGGCGGGCGAGGACGTCCTTGGCCGACATGGCGTGCCAGGGGGTGCGATCGCTCCGGGAGGGGAGGCTCCCGCGCCCGATGTTCCTGGCCGACCACTCGCCCACGCCGACCGCGGCCAGCGCCGTGCAGTCGTTCACCAGGCTGGCCCTGTCCACGGCCGTCGCCGGCGGTCCGACGGTCGTCAGCGTGACGCCGACGGCGGCTCCCGCCGCGCTGAGCCACACGCACTGCTCGCCCGTCTTCCTCGCCGGGGCCAGGCAGCTCAGGAGCAGATGGACGCCGTCGAGCTCGGCGATCACGTCCCCGTCCCAGGGCATCCGGCCCGACCGGCTCGGCACGCCGATGCCCAGATCGGCCTGGGCCAGCGCGGCCCCCGAGCGTCTCGACACCACGGCCACCCCATGGCCGTCGGCCTGGAGCGTACGGATCGACGCGGCCAGCCGCCGGCCGCCCGGCAGGGTCTCGTCGATGGAGAGCCGGAGGCCGAGCCCTTCGTCGCCTCCCGCCAGCATCACGGTGCACCCGGCTCCGGCCGCGGCGACGATCGCGTCGGCCAGGGGGTCGACCTCCGGTGCCAGGCCGACCAGGGCGATCAGATCCCCCTGCCTCCTCACGCCGACGGGCCGAAGCCCTCGGGCCTCCCATTCCCGGGCATCCTCAGGGTCGAGCTCGGCCAGATCCGTCAGCGGCTCGGCCACCCACGCGTCGTTCTCCCGTCGCTTGCCCGGGTCGCTGAAGTCGACCAGAGCGTAGAGCCGCGCGTGCAACTCGTCGGTGTCCAGGTCGTCGGCGAACGGGACGACGCGGTCGATCGTCCAGGAACCGGTGTCGAGCGTGTCGGCGTCGAGGACGACCGTGTCGATGCCGTCCATGTGGCGCAGGGCGGCGTTGTTGAGAACGATCACGCCGCGCTTGGCCAGCTTGCGCCCGACGGCGGCGGCGAAGGACTCGGTGCCCCCTCTGGCGGCCTTGGGCGTCGTCGTGATCAGGGTGGCGAGTCCCCGCTGCCTGTCGTTGCTCACGAGGTGGGTCACGATGGAGGCGCCCAGAGCCGCCGGGCTCACGAAACGCTGGAACCGTTCCACGGGGCTGTGGGCCATGGGAGCCGAACGCCGCTTCCTCGCTTTCCGCGTATGGCGGTAGGCCCCGTTCGTGGAGGACAGCTTCTGCTCGTGCACCTCCCAGGCCTGCCGCGTTTCGCGTGCCTCCACGTAACGACTGGCGGCGGTCGCCGTCTGGACGAGCAGTCCGGTCGGACGCAGCGCGAGCGTGTGGGCGATGATGTTCGTCGTCGAGAACAGGGCACTGGTGGCCGGGCGGCCGAGACGGCGTTCCATCTCGTGACGGATTCGCGGAGTGGATTCGACCAGGTTCAGCAGAGCGGGGACGACGGGGGACAGCGGCGGGAGACTGACCGTGCGACCGGCGAACGCCAGCCCGGTCCCGACCAGGCTCGCGCCGAGGCGGATGCCGGCACGGGTGTGATGCCCCATCAGGTTGGACAGCGCCGCCCCCTGCGACTGATCCTTCTCGGCGTCCTCGCCGAAGTCCTCGTCGAACTCCTCGCCGTCATCCTCACCGAGGTCTTCGTCGGTGTCCTCGCCGCCGTCGAAATCCTCGATGATCGACAGGATCTTCTCCAGGTCGACCGAGCCCGGCTCGCATCCCACGAAGATGGAGCCGAGGACACCGTTGACCTCCGCCCTCTCGACACCTTTCAGCGTGAGGAGCAGTGTCTCGAGCCGCCGCGCCACCCGGTCGGTGCCCGGACCACCGACCGTGCGCAGCGCGATCTGAAGTCCACCGGCACAGGCTCGCGTTTCACGAGGGCGCGGCAGGAGGTTCCGGACGGCGTCGGGCACGACGCCCCACACCGCTGCGGTGGAATGCGCGAGCACACGCGACAAAGACATTCAGTTCTCCAGTGACGAATATTCAGCTCGATCAAGCCGTGATGACCCGTGGCCCGATCAGCCGTGCCACCGCGAGCCTGTGATCACGTGGACGTGCTCCCTTGACCCGCGCCGGTCCGCGCCGCGGTGGCGGACCTCGCGGTTCCGGCTCGGGAACTCGTGCCGCCGCTCCGGGAGCTCGTGGTGCGAGCCCGCGAACCGGTGGCGCTCGCCCGGGAGCCCGTGGCGCTTGCCCGGGAGCCCGTTGTGCTCGCCCGCGAACCGGTGGTGCCGCTCCGGGTACCGGTGCTGCGGGTACCGGTGCTGCGGGTACCCGTGGCGCTTGCCCGGGTACCCGCGGTGCCTGCCCGGGAAGCCGTCGTGCCGCTCCGGGAGCTCGTGCTGCGGGTACCTGTGGTGCCGCTCCGGGTGCTGGTGCTGCGGGTACCCGTGGCGCCTGCCCGGGAAGCCGTGCCGGTCCGGGAGCTCGTGCTGCGGGCGCGGGTACCGGTGGTGCCGCTCCGGGAAGTGGAGCCGGTGGTGCCCTGCGTCCGGCCGGCAGACGCTGTCGTGCTCTGCGCCTGGGGCGCGGACCTGGCGGCCCCGTTTCTCCCGCGAGCCCGTTGGGCGATCAGTGTCCCGACTCCGATGGCGGCCGCCACCGGCCATTCGATCAACCCTGCGACCGCGAGCGCGCCGAGCCCTCCGTAGTAGGCGATGCGCTCCGGTGGCGGGAGGAACGACCTGGCGGTGTCGACGGCCTGGCCGACCTCCTGCCGGTTGACATGCGGCATGGGAATGTGAGGCATGGAAACGTTCGGCATGGAGATGTTCGGCCGCCGGACCTGAAGAGTCATCATCGGCAAGTCAAGCGTGAGTGAGCGCTTGGAGCTCCTCCGTGTCGTCGCCTTCTGAGTTGCCGGTGCCTTCTGCGCGGTGGGCATCTGGTCCGTGACCTTCTGCCGTGCGGACTTCCGCTCCGCCGCCCGTGCTCTCTGTCCTGCGGGCTTCCGTGCGGTGGCCGCGGTCGCCTTCTGCCCTGCGGACTTCGCCGTCGTGGTGGCCTTCCGCGTGGCGGACTTCGCCGCCGTGGTCGCCTTCTGCCCGACGGACTTCGCGGCCGTGGCCGTCTTCCGTGTGGCGGACTTCGCGGCCGTGGTCGTCTTCTGTCCGACGGACTTCGTCGCCGCCGTCGCCTTCTGTCCCGCGGGCTTCCGCGCGGCGGACTTCGCCGCCGTGGCCGTCTTCTGCCCCGCGGGCTTCCGTGCGGTGGCCGTGGTCGCCTTCTGTCCGGTGGACTTCGCGGCCGTGGTCGTCTTTCGCGCGGCGGACTTCGCCGTCGTGGCCGTCTTCTGCCCTGCGGACTTCGCCGCTGTGGCCGTCTTCCGCGTGGTGGACTTCGCGGCCGTGGCCGTCTTCTGCGCGGTGGACTTCGCGGCCGTGGTCGCCTTCTGTCCGGCGGACTTCGTCGCCGCCGTCGCCTTCTGTCCCGCGGGCTTCCGTGCGGTGGCCGCCGTCGCTTTCTGTCCGGCGGGCTTCCGCGCGGCTGCGGCCGTCGCCTTCTGCCCCGCGGGCTTTACCTGCGTCGCCGTCGCTTTCCGCTGTGCGGGCTTCTCCTTTGTGGCCTTCCGTTCGGCGGGCATGGTGGACTTCGGCGGCGTACGATTGCTCCGCCTCATGGTCGTCGTCTCACTCACGGTCATTACCCCTCCTCGCAAGAGTCGAGAAATCGGTTCAAGGGGGGACCGAAGGAGGTTGATGACGCCTCCCACCTGCTGATTGTGGCCCAACAGCCATTTTCCTAACCTTCCGCGAACCGAGTCTTCCGAAACTCGCCCAAACCTTTAAATCGGACATTAGGTCGGAATCATCCGACCTGGAGTACAGGGCATGTTCGCGGACGACATGTTCGGGGTCCGCGGTCGTGACGAGAAGGTCTCTCGCGCCTCGTCGAGACAGGTCGTCGTCGTCTTCGAAACGGACCCTGCGGGAGTGGGCCGGTCGCGTTCTCGGGATGACGCCTGCCGAAGGTCGGCCGTCGACCGGCACGGTCACCCTGTCACCGGGGTGAAAGGTGGGTGTCTGCTCTCCGAAGAGGGTGCCTGCTCTCCGGAGAGAGGGTGAGGACGGCCGTCGCACCGATCGCCGCGACGCGGAGCGGGGCGGACGTCGCTCCGGCTCCCGGCCGATGAGACCGTCGAAGCGGTATCGCGGGCGCCGCCGTCCCCGACTTGAGCCGTCGAACGAGCCGGTGGGAGCTCCGGCCGGACCCGGGCCGGGTCCGGCCGGAGCGGACGATCCCTGACCCGCTGGGATCAGGTGACGTTCGCGCAGATCGCGAAGACGCTGATGCCGACGTCGTTGTAGCCGATCTGGCGACCGATGCCGATCCAGCCGGTGCCGTCGTCGGTGGGGAAGGATCCGACCAGGATGGCGCCGTTGCCCTGTGCCTCGGCGCCACCGCTGACGACCTGCTTGCCCGCGGGGCACCGGAGCGTGCGGCGGGCGAAGTTGGGGACATTGGCGTTGGGCAGCTTGACGAGTTGGTAGCCGGTGAAGTCGGCGGCGCCGGCGGGGGCCATGGGGGCGGAGGCCGTCGCGGGCGTGGCGACGGTCACGGTGGCGAGGCCCGCGCAGCCGACGAGGGCGGCGGCGAGGACGGTGAGTTTTCCGCGTGACATGTTCTCTCCTGAGACAGGGAAGATCGTTATGGTCACGTAGAGTAAACAAGCCGATGCGTCGGGTGTCGAGCTCCGGCCCCGGTCGCCCCGTGGCACGTCGCGTCGCGCGCATTGCTCATGGCGGACGCGCGAGGGCGGCGCGACCGGGTGGCGCGACCGGGTGGCGCGACCGGGAAAGAGGGCGGGAAAGAGGGTGGCCCGCTTCGAGGCGGCCCCGGACGCGGGCACCGAACAAGGGCCGACCGGCGATGGACGGCCGTCGGCAGAGAGAGCGCTCTCAGATCAGGGTACGGCCATCGGGTGGTGATTAACCAGAGTCGCAATGGAGCACTGTCGGGTGCCGCCCACCCGCATCGTGCGCCGTAAAACCCTGTTTTACGAGGAAAAGCCCTCTCGCCTGCATCTCTCGGCTTTACCTATTCGTTACCAACGTGAAACATTGACTCATGCTGAACGGGCCGTTACTTTTTCGGTCAGAGAGCGCTCTCTCAGATTGGTCCGCCTAAGATCCCGATTCCTCTCCCCGGAGGCACCCCCCAATGGATCCCTCGATCCGGACCACGGGTCCGGACAGTGCGCACCCTCGCGAAGGACGATTCATCCGCCGTTCCCGGAGTCACCGGCGCGGCCTCGCCGCCGGAGTGGTCATCGCGATGGTGGCCGCCCTGTTCGGCTTCGGCGCCATCCACTCGGCCGAGGCTGCCACGGTCGGCGCCGGCAGCTACGCGGACACCCTGCCCGCGGGTCGCTCGTTGCCGAGCGGCTGCGGCTCCATCTCCACGAACCCGCGCCAGTGGGTGACCGCCAACGCGCCGGCCGGCGCCGTGCCGACCAACGACTGGTGGTCGTCGATCCTCTTCAAGAAGACCGACTGCGCGTACGGCGAGCCGCTCTACGCCCACCCGATCTCCTACGACACCTTCGGCGACGGCCTCGGCTTCTCCTACAGCACCACGGCCACGATCAGCGGCACGGCGACCGGGGTGGGCGAGTACCACTACCCCTACGTGCAGGACATCCGGGTCGGCGTCGCCGGGATGAACTCACCCGACGTCAAGGTCGACGGCTGGAGCGACTGGACCGTCACGCCGTACTGGAGCGGTGGTGGCCGGACCATGAAGGCCACCATCGGCCACGGCCTGCCGTTCGGCTATTTCCAGGTCACCGGCGGCGACGCCCAGATCACCACCTCCGGCACCCCCGTGGTCTGGTCCAACAGCGGCGCCACCATCGGCTTCACCGCACGCGGACACGACTACGTGGCCTACGCCCCGACGGGCGCGACCTGGACGGTCAGCGGGACGACGATCAGCTCGTCCCTGGCCGGACAGGGCTTCTTCTCGGTGGCGGTGCTGCCCGCCGGCGGCGACCGCGCCGCCCTGGCCGCCACCTACGGCCAGTACGCGCACGCGCACGTCACCGGTACCCGCGTCTCCTACGCCTACGACCAGTCGGCGAGCACGCTCACCACGACGTACGCCTTCACCACCACGGCCAGGCAGGGCACCGCGACGGGTACGGTCATCGCGCTCTACCCGCATCAGTGGAACTACCTGACCGGCTCGACACCGCTCGCGCAGACCTACGTCTCGGCGCGCGGGCAGATGAAGATCGTCACTGGCGCCCAGTTCAGGACGACGATGAAATACACCGGCGTGCTGCCCGAGGTGCCCGCCGTCGGCGACAGCAGCGGCGCCGACCTCACCACGATCACCAACCAGCTCAACGCGGAACTGGCCAACCCGGCGGACATCCGCGGTGACGACACCTACTGGACCGGCAAGGGCCTGGGGCGCGCCGCCCGCATCGCCGAGATCGCCGACCAGCTCAACCTGACCTCCGTACGCACGGCGGCGCTCAACGCCATCCGCACCCGTCTCAACGACTGGTTCACCGCCTCGCCGGGCAAGACCAGCCGGGTCTTCTACCTCAACCCCGCCTGGGGCACCCTCATCGGCTACCCGGCCTCCTACGGCTCCGACCTGGAGCTCAACGACCACCACTTCCACTACGGCTACTACATCGCGGCCGCCGCGACCCTCGCCAAGTTCGACCCGAACTGGGCAAGGACCAGCCAGTACGGCGGCATGGTCGACCTGCTGATCCGCGACGCCAACAACTACGACCGCGCCGACACCCGCTTCCCCTACCTGCGCGACTTCGACATCTACGCCGGCCACGACTGGGCCTCGGGGCACGGGGCGTTCGGCTCCGGCAACAACCAGGAGTCCTCGTCGGAGGGCATGAACTTCGCCAACGCCCTGATCCAGTGGGGACAGGCCACCGGGAACACGGCGGTCCGCGACGCGGGCATCTTCATCTACACGACCCAGGCCGCGGCGATCCAGGAGTACTGGTTCGACACGCGCAACCAGAACTTCCCCACGACCTTCGGCCACAGCACGGTCGGCATGGTCTGGGGCTCGGGCGGCGCCTACGCCACCTGGTTCAGCGGTGAGCCGGAGATGATCCAGGGCATCAACATGCTTCCGGTCACCGGCGGCCACTTCTACCTGGGCGACAACCCCGGCTATGTCACCACCAACTACAACGAGCTGGTGACCAACAACGCGGGCCCGCCCACCGTGTGGCAGGACATCATCTGGCAGTTCCGCGCCCTGGGCAACGGCGACGCGGCCCTGGCGAGCCTCCGCGCCGCGGGCGGCTACACCCCCGAGGAGGGTGAGAGCAGGGCGCACACCTTCCACTGGATCCGCAACCTGGCCGCGCTGGGCAACGTGGACACCTCCGTGACCGCCAACCACCCGCTGGCCAAGGTGTTCAGCAAGAACGGCGCCCGCACCTACGTCGCCTCCAACATCACCGGCAACGCGATCACGGTGACCTTCTCCAACGGCACCGTCCTCAACGTGCCGGCGGGCAAGACGGCCACCTCCGGCGCCTTCACCTGGAGCGGCGGCAACGCGGGAGGCGGCACCACCCAGCCCCCCGACCCCACCCCGACTCCCACCCCCACCCCGCCCACGGGCACCTTCACCGCCACCCGCTACCTGCAGACGGGCGGGGCGCTGCCGGGCACCTCCGGTACGGCGGGCAACCTCACCCTGGCCGCCGCCGCAGGCAACTCCAACGGCTCGCCCGTCAACCCGCAGGTCTTCACCGCCACCGGCCTCACCGCCACCCACAACGGCGGCTCCACCGCGTTCGACCTCTTCCTGGACGCGGGCGCCACGGTCGCCAACGGCAGCCAGGTCCGGGTCTCCTACGACCTGACCGGCAACGGGAGCTGGGACAGGGTGGAGACCTACCGCTATTTCGCCACCGACCCGGTAGCGGGCTGGGAGCACTACACCCAGGCCGCCGGCCTGCTGTCCTCGTCGGGAACGCTCGGCAACCTGTCCGGCGGTCAGGTGAGGGTGGAGGTCTGGAACGCCATCGGCAACGGCACGACCACCCTCGGCGTCGGCAACCAGTCGCTGGTGAGGCTCCCGTTCAGCTGATCCGTCGACGCACGGGGCCGTGGTCCTGACAGGTCTCGTGACGCGTGAGGCCGGCTGATCCCAGCACGTCCGGGGTCAGCCGGTCTCGTGTCGCGCGAAGGCGGCCGAGAGCGAGGACTCCCGATCGTCCTCGCCCGGGACGACGGGCGGCCACTTCAGGCCGATCGGGCTCGACGGCGGAAACGTGCCCGACTCGACGATCGCGTCGGTCAGGGGACGGAGCAGCCGGGCGAGCGTGGTGGTGAGCTCGTCCCCGAGGGCTCGCCAGGGACCGGCCGCCGCCTCGTCGGTCAGCCGCTCGATCCGGTCGCGTTCCCGCGCGCCCACGGCGGTCAGGCGATCGGAGCCGTCGAGCCATCCCCGCTCGCGCAGGGCGGCGGCGCCGGCGACCCAGTCGTCGTCATCCCATTTCCGGCCCTGCCGCAGGAGGTCCATGTCGGTCTCGTCCGCCGCGGCCTTGAGCAGGTGGGACTGGATCGGGGACACGCCGTGGGCCACCAGTGCGGCCACGTGCCCGTCGCCCCGGTGCTCGCGCAGCGTGGTCGCGGCCTGCCACAGCCGCAGGTGCGGTTCGGCCGGCGAGGGAAGGGCCTGGTTCGCCGCGCCGAGTATCCGGCCCGCGGTGTCGGCGTGCTCGGCCGCCCTCCAGGCGAGCGTGGCGGCCGTGCGCAGGTCCTCGGAGTCGAGCGTCGTGCCCGTGAGCAGGCGCTCCAGGGCGGCCCCCGCCCCTTCGAGCCGGGCCCGCAGCACGGAGGAGGGGGTCGCGAACGTCCAGGCGTCGGGGAGCGCCCGGCGCACCCGCGCCGGATGGAAGCCGTGGAAGGCGGCGGTGACCACGTCCGGACCCACCGGTCCGAGCGGAGCCGCTCTCATCGCGAAGTAGCCCATCCAGAATCCGCGCATGCCGATCGCGTCGGCCGCCGCCCGTGCTTCCGGGGCGAAGTAGGTGACGGCGTGTAAGGGCTCCAGCAGTTGCCACATGACACGTGGGACGTTCGTGGTCACCGTCGGCACGTTCTCACCCCGTTTCGTGGACCTTGATCAATGGGTCTGTGCGCTTTCACCCGGCAAGCATAGATATTTCAGGACGTCATGTCTGGTCAGGACACTGACCCAATGTGTTTGGGGCAGTCAGATCCATTTGTGAAGTTGGGCCTTCTCAATGGTCGGCGGGCGGGTTATCAAGAGCAGGAAAGAGATTGTGAGCCGGATGTCACATCCGGCGCGGCTCGCCCCGCCGTACGGCATCGCTGCCACATCCGGCCGTCCAGCCCCCCGATCCGATGGAGAGCGCCATGCGTCAGTTACGAAAAGTCATCGTGAGACTTCTGTGCGTCACCGTTCTGCTCGCATCCGGTCTCGCCATGGCCACGAGCGCGCAGGCCGCCGTGCCGGACCGCTGGGGGTTCGCCTACGTCAACGCCTACTCGGGCGTTCCCAGCCTCGCCCACCAGGCGGGAAGCTGGGGCCCCGGGTTCAACGTCACCGTCACGCCCGGCGCCCTGGGCCAGTCATTCGTGAGGTTCCCGCAGATCGCGACGGGCGGCGGCGTCGTGCACGTCACGGCGGTCGCCCCGGCCGCCCACTGGTGCCAGGCCCAGAACTGGGGGCCGTCGGGACTCGATCTCGTCGTGGCCGTGCAGTGCTACCGATACGGCGGGGGCCCCGTGTTCGCCCAGTACACCATCGTCTTCGAGACGAGCACGGGCACCCTGCCCGCCTCGCAGGGGCTCGGCTACGTTCACTACAACGGAGCCGGAATCACCAGCCAGTTCAACTCGGCCGGCGCGCCGAACGGCGTTGTCGGAGGCGGGGGAAGCTGGACGGTCTCCCTGCCGGGCCTGGGCTCGCCCGCGCCGGCGGGCAACATCCAGGTGACCGCGGTCAACCCCGTCCAGCCCGCCCGCTGCAAGGTCGCAGGGTGGAGCCCGTCCGCGGGTGGTCAGACGATCCAGGTGCGCTGCTTCAACGCGACGAACGTGCCGCTCAACACCGGCTGGACGCTGACGTACCAGCGTGAGCGGGCGATCACCGGAGCGGCGATCCCGCCGAAGAGCTTCGCCTACACCTTCGACCTCTCTCCCGGCACCGCCGGTCCGTACTCGCCGACGCCCGCCGGGATCAACTACAACTCCCAGCTGGGCGTCAACACCGTCCAGAGCGCCGGGGCCGGTCTGCGCATGGTGATCTTCCCGAGGGTCGCCGTTCCGCCCACCCACGTCCAGACCACCGCGTTCGGCCCCGGTCCCGAGTTCTGCAATCTGCAGTCCCCGTGGACCCTGAGCGGAACCACCGTCATCGTCCGCAACGTCGCCTGCTACAGCGCCGCCACCCCGGTGAACCAGCCCTCGCTGACCACCTACACCTCGGCCCTCTGACCGGAGGCGGCTCTCCGGGCGCCGCGGGTGCCCGGAGAGCCGCGTTCTTCCGGGTGCTCCCATGCGCCCGAGCCCGGCGCGCCGTACCGGCCGCGCTCGCCGGACCGCGCTCGCCGGACCGAGGCCGCCGGGCCGCGCTCGCCGGGCCGGGGCCGCCGGGCCGCGCTCGCCGGGCCGGGGCCGCCGGGCCGCGCTCGCCGGGCCGGGGCCGCACGGACACGCGCCGGCCCCACCCCGGGCGTGAAAACCGGAGTATCGGCTCGCATCCCGGGCAGCCGGAGACGATGACGACTTACGGATTTCACTCCTCACACGAGCAGATTCATCCGGCGGAGTTGCTGAAGGCGGTGACGCGGGCCGAGCAGGCGGGGTTCGAGGCGGCGATGTCGTCGGACCACTTCTCCCCGTGGAGCGAGAGGCAGGGACAGTCCGGCTTCGCCTGGTCCTGGCTGGGCGCGGCCCTCCAGGCCACGGAGCTGCCGTTCGGCGTGGTCAACGCCCCCGGTCAGCGTTACCACCCGGCGATCATCGCCCAGGCGATCGGCACCCTCGGGGCGATGTTCCCCGGACGCTTCTGGGCCGCGCTCGGCACGGGCGAGGCGAGCAACGAGCACATCACAGGCGACCGCTGGCCGCGCAAGGAACTCCGCACGACGCGCCTGAGGGAGTGCGTCGACGTCATCCGGGCGCTGCTGGCGGGGGAGGAGGTCAGCCACGACGGCCTGGTGACCGTCGACCGCGCCCGCCTGTGGACCCGTCCGGAGGTCCCGCCCAAGCTGGTCGGCGCGGCGGTGAGCGTCGAGACGGCGCGGTGGTGCGCGGAGTGGGCCGACGGCCTGATCACGGTGAACGGGCCCCTGGAGAAACTGCGCGAGGTCGTCGGGGCCTATCGGGACGCGGGCGGCCGGGGGAAGGCGGCCCTTCAGGTTCACCTCAGCTGGGCCGAAAGCGAGGAGGAGGCCATGGCGATCGCCCACGACCAGTGGCGGAGCAACGTCTTCTCCCCGCCGGTGAGCTGGGACCTCGATACCGCGGAGCTCTTCGACGTGGTCTCCGCCGAGGTCTCGCCGTCCAAGATCGCTGAGGTCGTCAACGTCTCCTCGGACCTGGGCTGGCACGCGGCCCGGCTCAACGAGTACGCGGAGGCGGGTTTCGAGGAGATCTACCTGCACCACGTCGGACAGGAGCAGAGCGCCTACATCGACGTGTTCGGCGCGAAGGTGCTGCCCCAGCTCCGCTGACGCCGGGCGGGGCCCGTCCCGGAACGTTTCTGGAGGTGATCTTAAAGGAGGGCTGGAGTATCGCCTGGTGACGTGACCTTTCCTCATCTTTGCGACATTTGGTGGAAACAAATATGTCGTAATCAATTCACATGGTTGGGGTGAATGTTCTACATTTAGTTGTGGGAGCGCTCCCATTAGAAGGAGGCGCAGTGTCTCTCCACCGCAACTCATCCGCGGCGTCCGCCGACGCCGCTCTCGAGTACGAGGCCGAGTGCCTGCTGTCTGCGGCTCCCGCGAGCGTGCGCGAAGCCCGCTCGCTGGTCCGCCGCGAACTCTCCCTGTGGGGTGCCCACGACCTCATCGACGACTGCGTACTGATCATCAGCGAGCTGGTCACCAACGCCGTCAGGCATGGCGGTGCCGCGTGCGCGCTCAGGATCTGCGGCGGTGAGGGTTTCGTGTACGGCGAGCTCTTCGACCCCGGGGCGGGCGCACCCCGGGTCTGCGAGCGTGACATGAGCGCCACCGGCGGCAGGGGCCTCCAGATCGTCGACTCCCTGGCGCGGGACTGGGGCGTCACCCGCACCTCCGCCGCCGGCAAGGTCGTCTGGTTCACCCTCGGCCCGCCCGTCTCACGCCACCACCCCGCCGTCATCCCGGTCCTGCAGCTCAAGTAGGCGCCGGAGACGCGGCCGGCGAGCGCCTGGCCGCCGGCGGACGGGGCTCGTCGTGGACGGCCGGCCCCGAAGGCCGCACGTGTCGTGTATATCGTGCACGTCGTGCGCATAGGCTTGGTGCGATCGTCCGGAGACGCCCTGGGGCGGGGCTCGCGACGGCGTCCGGGCCCGTACGCGGGGAATCGCTTCGCGTGAGTTTCCCGGCGGCGGCGACCGAGGGTCGTAGGGTGGTCACGGGGCCGGACCTTCACCGGATGGTTCCGGGGCCCTCTCACCGGATCGTGGCGTGCTGAAAGGACTGCGGGCGGCATGCGAACCCACTTCGAGATCGAGGAATCCGAGGAGTACGAATCGGCGAAGGAGCTGCTGCTCCGCCGCTGCGGCAGGTGGGCCGCGGATCACGGCATGCGGGCCGACGAGCGGATGCTCGTGGCCGCCCTGGACTCACGGCACCTCAGCTCGGACGGCCGCCTCGGTTACTGGACTCCCGCCGAGGTGCGGCGGTTGCTGCTGGAGTGGATTCCCCAGTCCGTGGTGGCCGACCCCGACACGCTGAACGCCGCTCCGGAGAGCCTGCTGACGCTCCTGCGTTACCTCGCCGCGTCCGGGCTGCGCGACCCGCGAGGCGCCTCGATCGCCACGCTTGAGAAGGCCGTCGCCGAAGCGGCCGTGGATTACCCGGCCGTGCTGGCGGATCCGCTCCAGCAGGGAGTCGGCAAGTTCTGGACGCTGACCGCGCTGGACCACGGGGTCGATCTCAGCGACAGCGGAACCCTGGCGAAGTTCCAGCGCGACGTCGACGCCGGACGCGTCCGGTACGACGCCGAGTTGCTCGACCGGCTGGTCGGCGCGAGCCTCGAAAGGCCGCCGCTCGACCAGGTGCGGGCCTACGCCCAGCTTCCCGTGGCCCTTCCGCCCCGAGAGGAGTTCGCCACGGCCGCCGCGGTCAGCGAGACCGTCCGGCGGCTGGCCGCCCTCGCCGACTGGGTGGGCGCCGACGGCCGGGCGCTGACGGCCGCCGGCGACCTCCGGCCGAACGACGCCCGTGAGCTGGCGAGACTGCTCGGCGCCGGTGAGCAGGTTTCCAGGGCGCGCGGCTCGGCTGAGATGCCCCGGCTCGACCTGCTGTTCACCTGGGCGAAGAAGGCCCGTCTGGTGCGGGTGAGCAAGGGCCGGGTGCTGCGGGTGGCCAAGGCCGCGCCGCTGCTGCGCGACCCGGAGGCGCTGTGGCGGCGGGCGTTCGAGACGTTCTTCGACCTCGGAAGGGCCGTGTGCACGCCGGTCCCCCTCTGGGGAAGGTCCGCGCCCCTGGCCCTGACGTTCGACGAGATCCTGCCCGATGTGCTGAACACTATCTACAGCATTCCGTGTCCGACGCCGGTGGTGCGGCTCCAGGAGACCGTGTGGCTGGCGTGCCAGGAATATCTCTGGCTCGACGACGAGGAGGAGGCCCCCTCGGGCGACTTCCTGCGGAAGGCGACCGAAAGAGACCTGACCCGGGCCCTTGAGGTGCTGGCCGAGCTGGGCGCCGTGGAGCTGAGCCACGGCATGGCGGACGAGACGTTCTTCGCCGACCTCGGCGACGACTTCGAGGAGCGGTACGGCGAGGAGCGCCCGCTGCCTCCGAAGGTGTGCGCGCGGCTCCTCACCCGGCTCGCCGAGCCGGGCCCGCTGGTACGGCTGACGCCCCTGGGCACCCGGGCCGTACGAGAGCAGATGCTCGCCGAAGGCCGTGACGTCCCCCTGGTCGGAGAGCTGGCGGAGGCGGCGCCGGCTGAGATGCTCGGCGTCGTCGCCCAGCACTACACCGTGGAGACGGCGAAGACGGAGATCGAGGGCTGGCTGGCGGCGCACGGCGAGGACGTCGAGCGGCTGCTGCGGGCCGTACGCGAATGCCCCTTCCGCACCCGGGCCGCGGCCATGCTGAACATCCTCGTCGGGGCGCTGCCCGACGGCCGGTCGATCCTCCGAGGGCTCCGCGGAGACTCGGGACTGAGGTCCCTGGCCGTGATGTCCCTCCTTGACGCGGGCGATCTCCAGCCCGAAGACCTCACCGACCGCGAGCAGCTGCTTCTGATCACCGAAGGGCTGCTCACACTCCTGGAGCTGGGCGGATCGGAGGTCGTGCGAGAGCAGCTCACCGACCTGGCCCCGGACCAGGCGTCGGAGATCGTCACCGGCGTGCTGAGCTCGGGGCATCCCGACAGGGTGGCCGTCGAGGAGTTCCGGACCCTGGTGGCCGAGCGGATACGCGACCACGATCGCCCGCTGCGCCTGATACGAGGTCAGGCGCCCGGCGCGCGAGGCCGTCCCAGCGGGCACGGGAAGAAGCGCCGGCGCTGAGCCCTCTCGTTCCCGTCGGGTCTCCCCGGCAGAGGGCGGGTGCGATGTCTTGCCGTTCCGCCCCGTAGTGTGCGGGATTGCCAGCCCCTGTTAGGAAGAGACGCGCATCCCTCCATGACGATGACTTTCGACCACACCCGCCGCGCCTGCTACACCGGCTACGTCACCCAGGCCATCGTCAACAACCTGGCGCCGTTGCTGTTCATCGTCTTCCAGACCCGCTACGAGCTGCCGCTGGAGATGCTCGGGCGCCTGGTGCTGCTGAACTTCGCCACCCAGCTGGTCACGGACATCGTGGCGGTGAGGTTCGTGGACCGGATCGGCTACCGCGTCCCGCTGGTGGTGGCCCATGTCCTGTCGGCGGTGGGACTGGTGCTGCTGGCGGTGGCCCCGGCCGTCTCGCCCTCCCCATATCTGGGACTGTGCGTCGCGATCATCGTCTACGCCGTCGGCGGCGGCCTGCTGGAGGTGCTCGTCAGCCCCGTCGTCGACGCCCTGCCCAGCCCCCAGGAGGGCAAGGCCGCGGCCATGAGCCTGCTGCACTCCTTCTACTGCTGGGGCCAGGTCGCCGTGGTGGCGGGCAGTACGCTGCTGCTGGCTCAGATCGGCCAGGATGCCTGGCAGATCCTGCCGCTGGCCTGGGCGATCGTCCCGCTGATCAACCTGGTGGTCTTCCTGAAGGTGCCGCTGCCCGCCACCGTGCCCGACGAGCACCGCACCTCGCTGAGAAAGCTCTTCAGCGTCCCCGCCTTCGTCGCGGCCGTCACGCTGATGCTCTGCGCGGGCGCGGCCGAGCTGACCATGTCCCAGTGGTCGTCCCTCTTCGCCGAGGACGGGCTGGGCGTCTCGAAGGTCTGGGGAGACCTGGCCGGTCCGTGCCTGTTCGCGGTGCTGATGGGGATCGGCCGCATCGTTTACGGCCTGTGGGGGGAGAGGATCCCGCTGGTGCCCGCCATGGCCTTCTGCGGCGCCCTGGCGACCGTGTGCTATCTCGTCGCCTGCCTGTCGACCAGCCCGGTGGTCAGCCTCATCGGCTGCGCGGTGTGCGGTCTGGCCGTCAGCCTCCTGTGGCCCGGAACCTTCAGCCTCGCCGCCGGGCGCTTCCCCCTCGGCGGCGCGGCCATGTTCGGTGTGCTGGCGGTCTTCGGTGACGCCGGCGGCGCCGTCGGCCCCTGGATCGCCGGTGCCGTCGCCGACGCGGCCGGCACCGGTAACGCGGTGCTGAGCGGGCTCGCGGACCTGCTTCCCGACGACGGCGGCTCCGGGCTGCGCGCGGGACTTCTCGTCGCCGTCGCCTTCCCCCTCGTCATCGTCGTCATCACCCTTCTGTACGGTGCCCGGACCCGGCGCGCGCCGGATGCCGCGTCCCCCGAGACCTCGGATCCGATCGGCGCGTGACACCCGGCGGATCGCATCACTCCCGTGGCCGGAACGAGTGACCGGATAACGGTGCCTGACCCAGGATTCGGTCACCTACCACCCCAATCTTGTCGTGGAGAACAAGAGTAAGAGCGTGCCATCTGGGGCGATTGGGTAGGCAACTACCCATCGTGGCGGCAACGGGGAAATATCGCCGTCGAAATCATGCGGTTCTTCATGGGTACAACGGGGCGACAAGGGGAAAAGATGAAGCGCAACACTGCCGTGCGTGCCATGCACGACGTCGGGCTGGCCATATGGTGCGGCGGCTCGCTGATGGGCGCCGTCGGCCTGAACGGCGCGGCGTCCGCGGTCAGCGACAAGTACGAGCGCATACGGGTGGCGAGCGTCGGGTGGAACCGGTGGACACCGGTCAACCTCGCGGGCATCGCCATGCACCTCGTCGGCTCGGCAGGCCTGCTGATGGCCAACAAGGGACGGGTGGCCCACCAGCAGGGCGTGGGCGCTAACACCGCGCTCAAAGCCACGCTGACCGGCGCGGCCTTGGCCGCGACCGCCTACAGCAAGGTTCTCGGCGCCAAGATCGACAAAGCGGGCGAGGTACCCGTGGAGGACGGGGTGAAGCCCGACGAGGACACCCCCCATGACATCGCGATGGCACAGCGGCAGCTGAGCGTCCTGCAGTGGGTGATCCCCGGCATCACTGGGACACTCGTCGTCCTCACCTCCCTGCACGGTGAGCAGCAGCGGCCGGCCGAGGTGTTCTGGGGAGTGATGAAAAAGGCCTTCCTCAAGCGAGCGTCCGCCTGACGCGAAGATCTGGTTCGGCGGGTCCGGAAACGAGGCCGGAGATCCCGCCGGCGGGTGACAGCCGGTCGGCCGGGAGCCTCGGGGTGGACGAGGCCCCGGCCGGTGCGGGAGAGTTGCCGGAGTTCCGGGTTTCGTCACCGGGCACCGGAGGAAGGTCGGCGATGGCGACACCTGACGAGTTGGTCGCCGTGGCCGTGGCCGTGGCGGATGAGGGAGCCGCTGCCGGAGAGCTTCCCATCGGTGCCGTGGTCGTCATGGGCGACGAGGTGATCTCTCGGGGCCACACGCAGGAGCGGGCGCGGGGACGTCGGCTGGTCCATGCCGATCTCCTGGCGATGGAGGAGGCGGATCGGCGTCTCGGGTGGAGGCCGCGATCCGCGCCGCTGGTGCTGGCCGTCAACCTGGAGCCGTGCCTGATGTGCGTGGGGGCGGCGATGTCTCTCGGCGTTGAGGCGATCTACTACGGCTTGGACTCTCCCGGCGACGGCGCCGCCGGGGTCGGAGCCGTATGGCGGCCTCAGCGTGAGGACATGACGTTCTCCCGGGTGCCCGAGATCAGGGGTGGCTTCCTCAGGGAGAAGGTGCGTGCTCAGTTCGCCCGCTACGCCGCCACGACGCGAACGGGAGGGCTTCGTCAATGGGCGGAGGACCTGGCCCGGCCTCCCGCCTGACGTCCGAACTCACCGATCTTCAATATCGGGTTCTGCTCGCTTCTCTTTGTGCGGGATTTCGTCAGGTGGTTTTTCTTCCTGGATATATGTGTTTTTCGGTTATGTGGAATCACGTTTTTTGTTCGGTGACGGTGAGAGGGGCGCGGCTGAAGGATTTTTGTCGGTGTGACGGTTCAGACTCGCCGTTGACTGCATCCCCGAGTGCGGAGGTCCCACGATGGCGAGGCGCAGATCACCGGCACGAGGGCGGGCGCCGGCACGGGGGCGATCCTCGGCTCGCGGGCGGTCGCCGGGGCGGAGGCGTCCCCGGCGTAAGGCGGGTAACGGCTGGGTGCTCTGGCTGCTTGCCGCCATGGTCGTGATCATCCTGATTCCGTACGCGCTCGACGCGTTCACCTCCGCGTGGCCGATCGTCCTGGTGGCCCTCGTCGTCCTGCTCGCCCTCACGGCCTGCGTGATCCTGGTGCTGCGCGGAACGAGCCGGCGGTATCGGCGGGAGGTGCTGAAACGCGCGGCGGTCGACCGGCTGACCCCCGGGCAGTTCGAGCGGTTGACCGCGGAGCTGCTGCGCAACGAGGGTTTCCGCGGGGTCAGGGTCATCGGCGGAGCCCGTGACGGCGGCATCGACGTCCTCGGCGTCGCACCGGGCGGCAGGCCGTACGCCATCCAGTGCAAGCTCTACACCAGGCCGGTCGGGCCCGGGCAGGTCCGTGAATTCATCGGCGCCCTGCGGGCCGCCGCCTACAGGGAGCACAGGGGTGTCCTGGTGACCTCCAGCGTCCTGAGCCGGCAGGCCTCCCAGACCGCGCGCGAGGACGGCATGATCGTCATCGACCGTGACCGGCTGGCCGACTGGATGGCGGGCCTCTACTCCCTCCACTCCGGCGAAGCGGCGTCACCGGCCTGGCTCGCGTGGCTTCGCCGTGGCCGCCCTGACCGGAAACGCCCGGACCCCCTGCCTGCCGCGCGAGAGGACGATCCCGGTCTGAGCGGCGTGATCGTCGACTGACGCGGGCCCGCGAGATCGCATCCGCCGCCGGGCGGAAGCACCTCTCCTGGCAAAATGGACAGGGATGGACATATGAGACAGAGTGCCTGAGCGAGAGGGAAGGGGTCGTCTACTCGTGGGAACGGGCTCGGGGGAGTGGAGAGGCCAGGCCAGGGGGTTTCCGGCTCGACGGCGCGGACGCGGAGGGGTGAGCCCGTGAGGCGAGCCGAGTCCCCGACGGGGGCGGAGTCCCTGACGAGGGCGATCGAGGCGATCTCGCTGGTGGACCACCACGTTCACGGAGCCTGGGCCGATGACGTGTCCCGGCGGCAGTTCGAGGAGCTGATCACCGAGTCCGACCGGCCGGTGCCCGGCTGGATGACCCAGTTCGACTCCCAGGTCGGTTTCGCCGTCCTGCGGCACTGCGCGCCCGTCCTCGGCCTGGACCCGGGTCCGGACCCCGAGACCTACCTCGCCCGCCGCGCCGAACTGGGGGCCGAGGAGGTCAACAGGCGCCTGCTCACCGCGAGCGGGATCGGCCACTTCCTGGTGGAGACCGGCCACCGAGGGGACGAGATCCTCGGCCCGGCCCAGATGGCCGCCGTCGCCGGAAGGCCCGCGGACGAGATCGTCCGGTTGGAACCGATCGCGGAGCGAGTCGTCGCGGCCGGGACCGACGCGGCCGGGTTCGCCGGCCGCTTCGAGGAGGCCCTCTGGGAGCGCAGCCGTACGGCACGCGGTCTGAAGACCGTCGTCGCCTACCGCCACGGGCTCGACTTCGATCCCCGCCCGCCCACCCCCGCCGAGGTGACGGAGGCGGCCGGCCGCTGGCTGCGGGCCTCCGACCGGTCCGGGACGATCCGCCTCGACGATCCGGTGCTCCTGCGCCATCTGATCTGGACGGGCCTTGAGCGTGGCCTGCCGCTGCAGTTCCACATCGGGCTCGGGGATCCCGACATCGATCTCCGCCGTTCCGACCCGCTGCTGTTGCGCGGCCTCATCGAGCTCGCCGAGCCAAGGGAGGTCCCGCTGCTCCTGCTGCACTGTTACCCGTTCCACCGCCACGCGGGCTATCTCGCCCATGTCTACCCGAACGTCTACTTCGACGTCGGGCTGGGCGTGAACTACACCGGCGCGCGCAGCGTGGCCGTCGTGGCCGAGAGCCTGGAGACGGCGCCGTTCGCCAAGGTTCTCTTCTCCTCGGACGCCTGGGGCCCCGCCGAACTGCACCATCTGGGCGCCCTGCTCTGGCGCCGCGCGATGATCCGAGTCCTTTCGGAGTTCGTCGCCGAAGGCGAGTGGAGTGAGAACCAGGCGGTTCGGGTAGCCACGATGATCGGCGCGCAGAACGCCCGCCGCGTCTACGGCCTCGGAGAGAAGGTATGAAAGAGATCCACGAACGGCTTCGCGCCGCGCTGCACGCCAAACTTCCCGCCGCCTGCGAGCTGCGACGGGAGTTGCACGCGGAGCCGTACGTGTCCGGCAAGGAGGAGCCGACGCTCAAACGCGTGCTGGACGCGCTGCCCGACGGCACCGTGATGGAGCGGGTGGCCGGAACCGGCGCGCTTCTGCGCATCGGTGGCGAGGGTCTGGCCGTCGGGGTGCGCGGAGAGCTGGACGCCCTGCCGATCCTGGAGGAGACGGGTGTTCCGTGGGCCTCCGGCAACGGGGCCATGCACGCCTGCGGTCACGACGTCCACCTCGCCGCGCTGGTCGCGCTGGCCGGGGCGGTCGAGCGCGTGGGGGCGCCCGCGCCGCTGGTCGCGGTGCTGCAACCACGTGAGGAGAGCTATCCTTCCGGCGCCTTCGACATCGTCGAGTCCGGGGCGCTTCAGCGGCACCGGGTCGGCGCGATGGTCGCGGCACACGTCCAGCCGGTGCTCGCCGCAGGTGAGACGGCCTGCACCCCCGGCGCGGTCAACGCCTCCTCCGACGAGTTCACGCTCACGGTTCGGGGCCAGGCGGGGCACGCCGCCTACCCTCATCTGTCCCGCGACCCGGTTCTGGCGCTCGCCCAGATCGTCGTGGCCGCGCAGCAGATCGTCAGTCGTGACTCCGACCCGATGACGCCGACCGTGGTCACCTTCGGGACCGTGTCGGCGGGCACCGCGCCCAACGCCATCCCGGAGAGCGCCTTCGCCCGAGGCACTCTCCGCACGATGTCGGAGTCCTGGCGCCACCAGTTGCACGACCGCTTCCGCGCGGTCGTCGAGGGGGTCGCCCGCGTCCACGGCTGCGAGGCGGAGGTGCAGATCATGCCCGGGGAGCCGGTGCTCGTCAACGACACCCGCCTCGCCGAGGAGACCGGCTACATCCTCGTCGACTCCGCTCACCACATGCCCGTCAGCATGCGTTCCTGCGGGGCCGACGACTTCGCCCACTTCGCGTCGGTCGTGCCGTCGCTGATGCTGTTCGTGGGCACCGACACGGAGGCGGGCCTGCACAGCCCGTACTTCCTGCCCGGGGACGAGACGGTGGTGGCGGTCGCCGAGAGCCTGCTCGCCGCATACCTCGGCGCCGCACACGTCATCGGCGCGGACGGCGGTAAAACGCGGGATCGTCAACCACGGTGAAGGCCGAACGCGCCGGTGGGGTCACCTTCGGCGCGCGACGCCACGGCAGCGCGCCAACGCCACATCCGTGACTCTCTGTAACTAATTGATTACAGTCTTCTTCGTCGTGCTTCCCACATGAACGAGGAGAATCATGTACACCTTTGTCCGTAGTGCGGGCACTGCTCTGGCCGGTGTCGTCCTGGCCGCCACCGGCCTGCTCGCCGTACTCCCGGCGACCGGCGCTCAGGCCGCGTCGGCCGTGGCCGTGGCCACCAAGGCCGCACCGGCGGCCGCCTGCACACAAACCGCCAGGGGCTGGATCTGCTTCCTGCGTTACTGCGACCGCTACTACTGCTACTACGACTGCTACCCCACCTTGGCCGCGCGCAACAGGGGCGATGCGCCCTCCACGACCCACAAGGAGACGAAGGTCGAGGGCAGAGAGCCCGCCAAGATGATCACCCTGCCCTGATCGGTGAGATCGTGAGACGGGTGCGGACGACGGCGCTGCCCGCATGACATCCGCATCTACGACAACGGCGAAGGCCCCGCCACGGCGGGGTCTTCGTGTCGTTGCGCGGAGAGGCCGCGAGACGGCGAGACTCTGACCATGCTCCGCTTCCACGCCACGACGGTCTGAGAGTTCCGCTGATCCGTCGCTGACGGCGTGGCCGGCGACCGCCTCCCGGGGAGAGCCGTGATCGCCTTCCGCGGGTCACGCCGGGGGGTTCCAGTCGCCGAGGTGGGTGCGGACGGTCCGTCCGGCCGCCTGCGCGCGCGTCAGCTGGGGCCTGTTCTCGGGAACGGGAACGGCGGCTCCCGGGCCGGAGTTGCGATATTCGCCGAGCCTGGCGTCCTGCCAGGGGTAACCCGAGCTCATGTTCACGTACGGCGTGGCGGTGTCGATCTCCGGGCCGATCCAGGTCTCGCGCACGGTCAGCATCGGGACGGCGGTCAGGTCGCTGCTCGGGCGCCAGGGGCGCGCGAGGCCGTAGGCGCCGTCGGGGGTGTCACCGGTGATGCGGCATCGGGTCACCAGAAAACCGTGCGGGTTCGCGGCGGCGGTGCTCGGTGAGAACACGTAACCGTAAGGCCTGAACGACACGTCGCGGACCAGGGTGCGAAACTCGCATCGATCGAAGACCGCGGTGGCACGGCCGAAGACGAAGTCGACGTCGCCCTCGATGTGGCAACGCCGGTAGTACTGCCGGGCGAAGGTCGCCAGGGTGAGGGTGTCGGCGTACAGCGTGTCCTGGTGGCCGAGGAACCGGCATTCCTCGAAGGAGGAACGGTCGCCCATGACCTTCACGGCGACGGCCTGCGTCGCGGTGATCTCCGGGTGGTCGGCGCGAAGCCAGTCGTTGGCGAAGGTCACGTGGGTCGCGGTGAACCCGTCGGCCTGGATCGTGGTGGTGGCGCTGCCGCTCGTGCCGTACGTGCCGCCGCCGGGCTTGACCGTTCCGGAGGCGTTGTCGAAGACGATGACCACGTCGCGGGCGTCGCGGGTGGCGCCGGTGAAGGTCAGTCCGGTCTTGGCCGAGGACACCAGGACCGTCTCGCGGTAGGTCCCGGCCGCGATCACCAGCGTCCAGCCCCGCCCGGGGGCGTCCGGCGTCGCGTCGACGGCCGCCTGGACGGTGAGGTGGTCGCCCCGGCCCTGGGGGTCGACGTACAGCGTGCGCGCGTTCAGCCTGTGGTGCGGTGATCCGTAGGGGCCGAACGGGCGCGGGGCGGCGATGGCGGCCGACGCCTCCGCGGCCGGGACGAGCGCGATGCCGAGGGCCGCGGACGCGGCTCCGGCCAGCATCTGGCGCCGGCCGACGAATGGACTCTGGGGCGACATGACCACCCTCTCGTGTTCACATATGTGAACGGCCTCCATGTATAAGAACATTTGAAAGGTAAAGAAACGTGACTGGCATGTCAACAGCGAAAGTCAGCTGCTTTTCGGGCGGTCCGGGATTGGACGGTTCCATATATTCGCGACGGCCGATATCACATCGGGAAAGCGTCCCTTGGGTGCGGCGCGTATCGCGGGAACGCGAGACGGTGAAGGCCGTCGTCGAGCGCGGGCCCCCTGCGGGGCCGACGGTCCGGGGCGGTTCGCCGGAGACGGGACTCCGGGATGACGACGCCGATCTTTTTGTCGGAGCCGGCTGATAGTCATGGCCATCACAACGATTCCGACGATTCATGGAGCCGCGGGATGGCGACGGTCGTTTTCCGAGATGAGACCGCGACGGGAAAGCCGATAGAGGAGTTCACGCTCCCCGATCTGCCCGAGAGCATCTCGGCGCGGGAGCTGGTGCGGCTTCGCGTCCGGGAGGAGGTCGCCCGATACAACGCGGCCCCCTCCGAACGGTTCAACGGCCTGGTCCGTCCCGCGGACGCCGAGGTGGAGCTGAACGGCTACCGGATGGGTGCGAAGCGGCGGATCGACTGGGAGCGTCAGGCGGACACCGCCGAGCGGGCGTTCCAGCGCAACGGGTTCCTGCTGCTGGTCGGGGAGCGTCAGATCGACGACCTGTCCGAGGTGATCGACCTGACCGTCGACCCGGTGGTGTCGTTCATCAAGCTCGTTCCCCTGGTCGGAGGCTGAGCGTGGGTGTCGTCGACGACTTCCCGAGATCTCACGACCATGTCATTCGCGATCTGGACCCGTCGATCCATGAAGCCTTCGCCCGTTTCGACGCGGCCTTCGACGCGGGGCGGGAGCTTCCCGGGGAGGAGGGCGACTCGCGGGCGTTCGGCCGCTGGGCGCAGATGCGGCTCAGCCTGGGAAGGGGCGGAGGCCACGACTACGACGAGCGCGTCCTGCGCGCGACCCGGCTCGCCGCCGACGGTGACACCCCGTGGACGTTCGAAGAGGTCCGCTTCCTCTGGTGGGTCGCCCACGCCCTGATGGTCCATCTGCACACCAACTACCTGGAGCTGTACCGGATCCCGCTGGCCGCGATCCGGACACTGGGCTACACGGAGCGTCGCCGGATCCTGGAGGGAACGCAGCGTTGGTTCCGTGAGCGCCACAGGCCGGTCTGGAAGGCCCTGCACGAGCAGTTGAAGGACGTGCTGACCGAACCCGCCGAGAACGGCCCGGCCGGCGTGGTGCGAAACCTGATCTGGGACCGCGACGACCTCGCCCGCACGCTGGCCGAGGAGCACGGCGCGGGCCTGGCCGACCCCGCGGTCCTGCCCCTGTTTCGCCACTGGAACACCGCCGGCTCCTCCAAGCCCAGCGGAAAATGGCTCAAGACCGCCGATGAGCTCCTGACCCCCGAGGCCGTCGGCCTCGTCCGTGAGATTCTCGGCCGGGTGGCGGCCCACAGGGAGAAGAGGATCGACCACCGCTCCGACGGGGGCCACGAGTGGACGGAGACCGTCTTCCTGCACGAGCGCACCGCCGTACCGGTGCGCGGCATGGTGTGGACGTGCGAGCTGATCGACGAGCCGTGGGTGGCCCGGCTTCTCGGTGACGTCGCCCTGACCTGCGGGACCGGGATCGGCGGGTCGGGCGCCAACTGCCGCAGCGAGAAGCTCGCCAACGCCGCCGTGGGCGTCCTGGCCCGCCGGGGCGGCCTGGAGATCGTCGCCGCTCTGGCCAGGGTCCAGGTCAAGGTCCGTAAGAAGTCCGTGCTGGCCAACGTGGCGCGCACCCTGGACGCGGTGGCCGCCTCGGAGGGGCTGAGCCGTGAGCGGTTGCTGGATCGCACCGTGCCGGACTTCGGGCTCGGCGCGGACGGGGTGCGGGAGGAGAAGATCGGCGACTACCTCGTACGGCTGTGCGCCGACGGTCCCGTGCTGCGGTTCGTCAATCCCGCGGGGAAGGCCGTCACGTCGGCGCCGCAGGCGATCCGAAAGGATCCGGCGCTGGCCGAGCTCAAGACCACGCTGAAGGAGCTCAAGCAGGCGCTGCCCGCCGAGCGGTTCCGGCTGGAGCGGGCGCTGATCGAAGAACGGCTGTGGCGCTGGGAGGAGGTGACGGAGTTCTTCCTCGACCACCCGGTGACCGGCCTGTACGCCCGGACCCTGATCTGGCAGGTCCCGCGGGGCCCGGCGGGGCTGCCGGTCAGGACCGATGCGGGATGGGAGCTCACCGGCCCGCGGGGGCGCCGTGTCCATCCCGATCCGGACACCTCGGTCCGGCTGTGGCACCCGATCCGGGAGACGGCCGAGGAGGTGCGGGCCTGGCGTGACCACCTGCTGGAGCACGGGGTGCGCCAGCCGTACAAGCAGGCCTTCCGCGAGGTCTATCTGCTGACTCCGGCCGAGGAGCGGACCCGCGTCTATTCCAACCGGTTCGCCGGGCATGTGCTGCGCTACGGCCAGGCCAAGGCGTTGCTGAACCAGCGCGGCTGGACCGGGCTGTCGATCGGTCACTGGGACTACGAGTGCGACGGCGGCCAGGGCGAGGCCTTCAAGGAGCTGTCCGGCTGGCATGCCCGCTGGGGCATGCACATCACCGGGTCCCCCGAAGCCGACGGGTGGGGCACCGCCTCCTTCTGCGCGAGCGAGCAGATCGCTTTCTACCGTGACGAGCGGGAGCTTTCCGCGTACGGCATGGTGGGGAACCACGTCGGCCACGTGGGGGCGCCGCTGGCCGAGGTGCCGCCGCTGGTGCTGTCGGAGGTGCTGCGCGACGCCGATCTGGCCGTCGGGGTCACCTCGGTGGGCCTGGATCAGCAGGCGACCGGCGGGCACGAGGCGTACTGGAACTCCTACGGGTTCGGCGAGCTCACCGAGACCGCCGAGACCCGGCGTGACGCGCTCGCCCGGCTGCTGCCCCGGTTGAGGATCGCTGATCGGGTGGAGCTGACCGACCGGTTCCTGCGCGTGCGCGGTGATCTCCGCACCTACCGGATCCATCTGGGCTCGGGCAACATCCTGATGGAGCCCAACGACGCCTACCTGTGCATCGTCCCCGGGCGCGACCGCGGCACCGCATCGGTCTTCCTGCCCTTCGAGGAGGACGGCGGCATGCTCTCGATCATCCTGTCCAAGGCGTTCCTGCTCGCCGACGACACGGCCATCGCCGACCCGTCGATCACCCGCCAGCTCGACGCCTGAAAGCACCGTGGCGGCCTCCCCGATGAGCCCGGGAAGGTCGCCACGACCGGGGAAGGGCGGGATCGAGCTCTAGTGAAGGTCCAGCATCATGAGGGCGATGAGGCCGACGAGGTGAAGCACCACGATCAGCACGATGAGGAAGATGAACACGAACTTGGCGGGTCCGTGCTCGAACTGCCGCCCCTCCTGGAGCGGATCCCTCTGCGCCTGACGGTCGGCGATCCGCTCTTCCAGGGTTTTCCTCTTCTGACGAGACATGACGGTCCCCGGGGTGGAGTGAGTGCTCATCGGTCCGCACCCCCGCACGGCACGGGGGGCGGCGTCACGAGGCGGGCGCCGGCGGGTGAGCCGTACTCGACCCAGGAGGCGTCGACAAGCGCGTTGGAGCGGCTCATGGCTTCCCTCTGTGGTGATGGCGTGCCTGGTGGCGGATGGGTTAGTGTACTAACTGTTCGTACACTAATTTTATAGCACGAGCTTCGGTCTCCATGGAGGTGCCATTGAGTGACTTCGGCGACATTCCCGACCCGCTGTCCCTGGAAAATCAGGTGTGCTTCGCCCTGGCGGTCGCCTCGCGCGGTGTGATCGCGGTCTACCGTCCCCTGCTGGAGCCGATGGGGCTGACCCACCCTCAGTACCTGGTGATGCTGGCCCTGTGGCAACACGCGCCCCTGTCGGTGAAAGACCTCGGCCGGCTGCTCCAGCTGGAGCCCGCCACGCTGTCGCCCCTGCTCAAGCGCCTTGAGGCGAACGGGTTCGTCAACCGCCCCCGCGCCAGCCAGGACGAGCGCTCTCTCGCGGTCACCCTCACTCCCGCCGGTCGACGGCTGCGCGACGAAGCCGAGAAGATCCCCGCGGCGATCGTCGAGCGCCTGGGAATGGAACCGGCCGAGCTCCAGCGGCTTCACGGGATGCTGACCCAGGTGATCTCCGCTGCCGGCAAGGCCAACGCCGCCCACCGGGCCGCGAACGGGCAGACGCCGGCCGGGTGAACCGTACGGCGTCATCGGCCGGCCGGGCCGGTGCCGCGGACGACGCGGGCGATCCGGGCAGGGCGTGCTCCCGCGGATCGGCGGTGAGCGGGGTCACCTTCTCCGCGCCGTGCGTTCCGCTCCCTCGGAACGCACGATGCGGACGGCCGTGGGCTGTTTCCCGCCGCTGACGTGCCGGTCGGGACCCGCCCGGGTTTCAGGGCCTGCTAGGAGGGTTCGTGCGATTCTTGCCGGGGTCGCGTCAGGCGGTCGCCTTGAGGTGGTCTCGCAGATAGTCCCTCAGCACCACGGCGTTGTTGTGCTCGGGGTCCTTCGCCGCGTAGAGAAGAGTGATCGGTCCCTGCCGTGCGGCCTCCAGCAACGGACGCACGACGTCCGGGCGCCGATCGAGCTCCTGCCGGTAGCGGGTTCGGAACTCCTCGAAACGTTCCGGGAGGTGCCCGAACCAGAGTCGCAGGTCCGGTGAGGGCGCGATGTCACGCACCCACCCGTCGAGTTTGAGGTCTTCCTTGCGGATGCCCCGCGGCCACATTCCGTCGACGAGGAATACCGGCCCCTTGGCGGGCTTCGCGCCGTACACCCGGCTGATGAGGATGTCTTCCATCTCTTGCGCGTACCCACGTCGCACGTCCCGAAGCAGACAAGGCACGGCCAATCACTGTCCGTGATCGGCCATGAGGGCTACGGCTTCGGCGGGCCGGTCGTCTCGCCGCCCCCTGTGACCTCCGCTTTCCCGGTCCGGAGGGTGTCCGGCTCGCTCGCTCCGGCGGCGGGGCCGGTGGAGGCGAGATGCGCCAGCAGGGCGAGTGACTGGGCGGCGTCGCTGCCGGGCGCGGCGTGGAAGACGACCAGAACCTGCCCGTCGGTGCCGGTGACGGCGAGCTTTTCGTAGTTCAGCTCCAGCGGGCCGACCTGGGGATGGTTCAGGAGGACCACACCGCTGACGCGGGGCTTGACGTCATGCCGGGCCCACAGCCGGCGAAACTCCTCGCTGCGCACCGACAGCTCTCCGACCAGTTCGGCCAGGTGCGCGTCGCGGCTCTCGGGACCGGCCAGGGCGCGTACGGCGGCGACCAGGCCGCAACTGTTGTTCTCCCAGTCGTCCTCGTACAGGGCTCGCACCTCGGGGTCGAGGAAGGCGGCGCGCAGCGCGTTGACGCCCGCCGCGTGGCAGGCCGACAGCGCGGTGGCGAGGGGATTGGCGACCAGCACGTCCAGATAGCGGCCCATGATGAAGGCGGGCATGTCGGTATGGGCCATCACCAGCTGCCTCATACCGGCGCTGACCCGTTCGGGGCGCCGCCGGGTCGGGCGGCGCCGCGCCGGCCGCGCCAGCCGGTGCAGGTGGGCGGCGGCGTTCGTGTCGAGCGTCAGCACGCGGACGAGGGCGTCGAGGACCTGCGTGGAAGGGTGCTGGTCGCGGCCCTGTTCGAGGCGTAGGTAGTACTCGGAGGAGATTCCGGCCAGCAGTGCGACCTCCTCGCGGCGTAGCCCCGGTACCCGCCGGCGACCACCGGGCGTCAGACCGACGTGCTCGGGCCGTATGAGATCGCGCCGGGCGCGCAGGTAGGCGCCCAGTTCGTTGGTCTGGCTCATATCGCCACGTTAGGCGCTTTACGCGCAGGAAGCGTAGCCCTGCCACTACCAGGGTCCGAGCCACCACCGGGGTCCGGTCGACATGTGATCGTCCGGCGCGACTCTGCCCGGGCGTCGGCCGGCGCGGTGCCGTGGCCGGAGTCCCGGCACGGCACCGTGCGAGCCGCGCGGCCCTTCGGCCGCACCCCCCGGGACGCGGTGGTGTCGTGGGGGTTCGGCGGTGCTACAGGGGGATCCATTCGGTGGAGGTGGTGACGGCGTCGAGGAGGTCGGGGATCGGGTCGATGCCGATGCCGGGTCCGGTGGGGACGCTCAGGTGGCCGTCGTGCAGCTCGAAGGGCGGGGTGATGTCGGTGGTGTAGTAGCGGTCGGAGGCGGAGGTGTCGCCGGGCAGGGTGAAGCCGGGCAGGGCGGCCAGGGCGACGTTGGCGGCGCGGCCGATGCCGGTCTCCAGCATGCCGCCGCACCAGACGGCGATGCCGTGGGCCTGGGCGAGGTCGTGGATGCGGCGGGCTTCGAGGTAGCCGCCGACGCGGCCGGGTTTGATGTTGATGATGGAGCAGGCGCCCAGGGTGATGGCGGCGGCGGCGTGGGCGGCCGATTCGATGGATTCGTCCAGGCAGATGGGGGTGGTGATCTTCTGGGCGAGGTGGGCGTGCTGGATCAGGTCGTCGTGGGCGAGGGGTTGTTCGATGAGCAGCAGGTCGTAGGGGTCGAGTTTGGCCAGGTGCGGGGCGTCGGTGAGGGTGTAGGCGGCGTTGGCGTCGACCTGGAGGAGCAGGTCGGGGCCGAAGTGTTCGCGGACGGCGCGGACGGGGGCCAGGTCGTTGCCGGGTTCGATCTTGAGTTTGATGCGCCGGTAGCCCTCCTCGAGGTAGCCGGTGACGGCCTCGAGGAGCTCGGGGATGGAGTTCATGATGCCGACCGATACCCCGCTGGGGACCTGGGGGCGGGTGGCGCCGAGGTAGGTGGCCAGGGGTTGGCCGCCGGTGCGCAGGTGGGCGTCGAGGACGGCGGTGTGCAGGGCGGCTTTGGCCATGCGGTGGCCTTTGAAGGGGTGCAGGGCGGCTTCGGCGGTGTGGGGGTCGACGGTGGCCGGGAGGGCGGGGATGAGGAAGCGGCGCAGGACGTCGGCGGCGCCGTCGACGTATTCGGGGGAGTACAGCGGGTCGGACATGGCCACGCATTCGGCCCAGCCCTCGGCGTCGGGGGTGATGACGCGGAGCAGCAGGACGTCGCGTTCGGTCTCGGTGCCGAACGAGGTGCGAAACGGGGTGACGAGCGGCATCGCGATCCGGCGGAGCTCAATCCCAGTGATCTTCACGTTCTCTCCCTTTCATGGTCGTGTTCGCCGCCGGTCGGGCGGCCTGTCGCAGGATGTCGTGCGGTCCCCGTGGGAGTTCCGCCGGCAGGCGGCCCGCTCCGGGGTGGTTGTGTGGTTCGTGTCGTGTCTTCGGCGCCGGGTTCCGGCCGGGCGGCCCGTTCCACGGCAATCATGGGGTTCGTGTCGCGTCCGAGGGGCTGGTTTCCCCTTCACGGCAATCATGGGACGCCTCGGAACCGGGTTCCGTTTCACGGTGGTCGTGCGGTCCGGGCCGTGCCTTCGGTGCCGGGTTCCGCGTCACGGCGGTCGCGCCCCGGGTGCCGGAGCCGGGTCAGGTGGTCCGCTCCACGACGTAGCAGGACCCGCGGTGGAATCCGGTGATCGACGCGCCCTCGGACAGGAGGCCGCCCAGCACGTCGCGTACGGCGTGCCGCCAGGCCTTGGCCGCGCCGGGATCGGTGCGGCGCAGGCCCTCGATGTCCTCGGGAACGGCCACCAGCACCGTGCGCGCGTCGGCCCGCCCGAGGACCGGCCGGCCGTCGCGGTCGCTCAGCGCGGCCACCGCCCCGGACGGGACCCGCGGGGGGTGGGGTCGCCGCCGGGCGGCGGCCAGGACGTGCGGTTCGGACAGCCGCCAGACGGCGAGCACCCGGTCGGACTCGTCTCCGGCGTTGATCGCGTCGTCCATGGCGCCGTAGAAGGAGGGCAGGTACTCCTCCGGGCGGGCGCCGAGCTTGGCCAGGTTGAAGTGCGCGTTGCGCCGGACCAGCGGGTCGTAGGTCCAGGTGATCCGTTCCAGGCCGCGCTCCAGTGCCCAGGCGCGCTGGTGCAGTTTGAGCGCGAACCCGATCCCGCGTCCGATCGAGGCGCCGGTGACGTGCGAGTGCAGCACCTGTCCGGGGGGCGCGCCCAGGAACGCCACCGAGGCGCCCACCAGGCGGTCACCGTCGTAGGCCCCGGCCACGTAGTTGCCCGCGTGCGACAACGCCCGCATCATCTCCACGGTGACGGGCGCGCTACCCGGGTCGGGGCGCCAGATGTCGTCGAACAGCCGGAAGACGTCCTCGAATTCCTCGATGAGGTGAAGCTCGCGCAGCACCGCGCCGGTCACCTGAGCACCGCCTGGACCAGGCCGGTCAGCAGCGCCGTACGGCCGGGCATCTCGCTCACGATCACGTGCTCGCCGTCGGCGTGGGCACCGCCGCCCACCGCGCCGAGCCCGTCGAGTGTCGGGCAGCCGGCTCCGGCGGTGTAGTTGCCGTCGGAGGCTCCGCCCACCCCGACGCCGGTGAGAGGAGCGAGCCCGAGGTCGGCGGCGATCCGCTGGGCGACGGCGAACAGCGCGGCCGAGGAAGCCTCCTCCAGGGGAGGGCGGTTCGGGCCCCCGTTCACCTCCAGCCTGGTTCCGGCGAGCCGGGGGGACAGGGCGCGCATCAGCTCGTCGACCCGTTCCTGCGCGGCGAGGGTGGGCACCCGCACGTCCACCGACACGTGAGCCAGCGCGGGCACGGTGTTGACGGTGGTCCCGCCGAACAGCGCCGTCGGCGTGACGGTGGCGGGCCCCAGGGATCCCGGCGGGGTCCCGGCCGCTCGCGCCCCGTCGGCGGCCGCCGTCACGCCTGGAGGACGACCGTTCACCCGGCCGGCGATCCCGTTGATGGCGAGGATCTGGTGGGCGAGCTCGATGCCGGCGTTCGCGCCCTTCTCCGGTTCGAGGCCCGCGTGCGAGGCCCGGCCGTGCACCACGAGTTCGTAGATCGAGATGCCCTTGCGCGCGGTCTTCAGGGCGCCGCCGTCGGCGCTGGCCTCCAGCACGAAGGCCGCCGCGCATTCGCGTGCCGTCTCCTCGATCAGCGCGCGTGAGGACGGCGAGCCGACCTCCTCGTCCCCGGTGACCAGCACGCACACCCCGTCCGGCGACGGCAGCGCGGCCAGCGCGTGAAACGCCTGCACCAGCCCGGCCTTCATGTCGAACACCCCCGGGCCGCGGGCGATCCCGTCGGTGAGCGACCAGGGAATTCTCTCCAGCGTCCCGATCGGCCAGACGGTGTCGTGATGGCCGAGGATCAGGACCCGGGGCGTGCCGAAGGTCCACCGCAGGTGGGTCACCCCGTCGATCACGATCGTCTCCGGGCGCGCGCCCAGCCTCCGGAACCCCTGATCGGCGACGACCGCGGCGCTGCGGGCCACGGCCTCGTGGTCGGCGGAGAACGACTCGCACCCGACGAGCTCCTCCAGGTCTTCCAGCATGGCGTTCAGGTTCACCGCGGCCGTCCGAACTCGGCGCGGAACAACCGGTGCACGTCGTCGCCAACGATCTCGACGATGTCGTCGGGAAGGCCCCGTTCGACCGGGGCCTCGGTGACCGGGGGCAGACCGCGTGGCCCGGTGAGCTCCGGAGGCCGGGCGGCGACCGCCGTCAACAGATCGTTATAGGCGTCCGCGACGACGGCGCGGCGATGAGGATCAACGGACACGTACCAGCCCTCCGACGGATGTTTACCGCGACGGTATGACAGGCCGGGGGTGGGGGAGTTCGTCCGGTCTTCCTAAGAGGGGGGAGATGTTCGTCCATTCGGCCAAGGGCGCCCGGTCCGCCGGCCGTCCGCCGCGGAGGGATCGCCCGCTGACGGGCGCGAGCGGACCACACCGTAACCGTCATGATGTGACGCTTCCGGCATTCTCCCGGAGGGGGCACGGCCGTCCGCGTATCCGATACCTCATTCGTGGGGAGAGACCGGAGTCGCGGTGAGCCGATTCTTGTCATGACGGATGAGAACGAAGACGGGCGCGCGGTGCTTCGTCGATGGGTTTTGATATGGCGGCCCTATTAAAGGCCGGACCGAACCCGCCGTAATGAATGTCCGCGACGAGTTCTGCCCCCGAGAGATGTCAGCCGGTATGGCATGTGATCGGGAAGGCCTGTTCGCTGACCTCGTCGTTTCCCTGGGCGCCGCCGAGTCGTGGGTCGAGGTCTCGCCGGAGGTCGCCGCGGGTGAGGGGAAACCAGATGCCGTGCCACCGCGGTCGCGGTGCTGAAAAGCGGCCGTCTGGCGGAATTCGACGCGCACTCCGCTGCGTAAACCTGTACTTTTTTATCGGAAAGTTCTCTGGATTTTCCTGAGAGGGCAGAGCCTTTCTGGAGGGCGGATCGTTTTGGGCAGGTGGATCACCGTCGGCGGTCGTTACGAGCTGGATCCTCTGTCCCGGCGTTCCGGTGGAATGGGAGAGGTCTGGTTCGGCTACGACAAACGCCTCGACCGGCAGGTCGCCGTCAAATTCATCAAAGTCAGCAGGTTTCCCGACGGCCGGCCGGACGAGGAACTGGCCAGACGTTTCGTTCGTGAGTCACGGATCACGGCCCGGCTGGAACACCCCGGAGTGCCCACGGTCTACGACTGCGGGTCGCACGGCGACGACCTCTATCTGGTCATGCAGGTCGTCAACGGCTGTCCCCTCTCCTCGCTCCTGGAGGAGACCGAGATCCCCGTCGCCTGGGCCGTGGCGATCGCCGCCCAGGTGTGCTCGGTCCTGGCCGTGGCCCACGCCAACTCACTGGTGCACCGGGACCTCAAGCCCGCCAACCTGATGCTCTGCCCCGACGGCACGGTGAAGGTCCTCGACTTCGGGATCGCCGCCACGCTCGTCTCCTCGGGCGCGACGAGACTCACGCGGACGGGAGAGGTGCTCGGCACCCCGGCGTACATGCCGCCCGAGCAGGCGATGAGCGGGGCGGCCTGCCCGCAGAGCGACCTGTACTCCCTCGGCGTGATCCTGGACGAGATGCTCGCCGGGGAGAACCAGTTCGCCGCCCCCACGGCCCTGGCCTCGATGCGCAACCACACCGACGTCCCGCCCCGGCCGCTGCGCGTCATCAGGCGGGACGTGCCCGAAGAGCTGGAGCGGCTCGTCCTGTGGCTGCTCGCCAAGACACCGGAGCGGCGGCTGCCCAGCGCGGACGTCGCCTACGAGCGGCTGCTCGACTTCTGCCGCGATCTGCCGCCCTTCCCCGGTTACGTGAACCTGGAGACGCCTCATCCGGTGCGCATGTACGCCACCGTCGTCGGGCGCATCACCCCTCCCGCGGAGAGCCGCGACCGGTGGCCGGCCGAGCCGGTGCGGCCGGCGCGGATCAGGCACTCCGGAGGGGCGGTGCAGCTCGGGCGCGAAGACATCGAGCGCGCCCGCAAGGACGCCGAGGCCCTCAAAGCCGAATCCCGGTTCAGCCAGGCGGCGGACGTGCTGGCGGAGGTGGCCGGTCCCGCCGCCGGAACGTTCGGCCCGATGAGCCCCGACGTGGTCAACCTGCGCATCGAGCTCGCCGAGGTCCTCTTCCTCGGCGGGGACTACCGCCGGGCGGCGCCCGAGTTCCACCGGCTGGCGGTCGACGTCGCCAAGGTGGAGGGGCCGGGCAACAATCTCGCGCTGCGATGCCGGTTGATGGCGGCCAACTGCCACGCGGCGGTGGGGGAGACGAACCTCGCCCTGATCCAGCTCCACCGGCTGCTGGACGACGAGCGGCGATTCGGCGCCGACGAGGAGCGGGTCCTTGAGCTCCGTTGCCAGATCGGGCTGCTGGAATTCGGCTCGGGAAACAGGACGCAGGCGAAACGCACCCTGGGCGAGCTGTTGTCTGACCTTGAGCGGAGGTACGGCCAGCACCACCCCGACGTCGGCAAGGTCAGGGAGATCCTCAAAGGTCTCGACGATCGGTGACCCGACCGGCCGCCCAGGAGTCGCCGGGGAAGCCCGGACACGGCCGGGGCCGGTCAGTTCGTGCGGGTGTTGGGGAGATGGTCGCCGAGGTAGCCGATCCAGATCTTGCCGGTGGCGCCGCCGGAGTCGTCGTGGAAGTAGATCCGCGGCGCGGGGTATCCGACGGACCTGAGCTTGATGTGGGCTTCCATCAGGACCTGCCCGGTCGGGCTCACCTCGGGGGGGACGGCGAAGGTGCGGGGGGCGCTGAACTTGTGACGGCTGGCCACGGTCTTCGACTCGCGCATGGACAGCATCCTGGCCGGGATGGTGAAGCGGCCGGGGGAGCCGTGGGCGCACCAGTCGTGGAAGCCTCCCGCGAACTCCCCGCTGGACCGTGCCTTCGCGAAGTCGTCCAGGGCACGGAGGGCGTCCCACGCCTTGGCCGCCCACGTGCGGCACTGGGCGGGGTGGCCCAGGTCCAGCCGGGCGGCGACGCCGTCGGTGTCGCCGATCACGAGGTGACGCAGGCTCTCGCGGGCCTCGATCAGGGCCTCGGCCAGGGTGGCCGGTTCGAATACGGACTCCTCCCCGGTCACGCCGTACACCGGCTGGCCCGCCTCGGCGAGCGTGCGCTCCAGCCAGCGGACCCGTTCGGAGAGCTTCCTGGCACTCGTGACGGCCTCGGCGTACTCCTCCTGGAGTAATCGGTGCTCGTCGAGGAGACTCTCGATCTCGGTGGCCGGCCGGTCGTTCGCGTCCTCGGCCCGCCCGTCGCCACGCCGTTCGGCGACGATGTCACGCAGGCCGGAAAGGTGCGCGCCGAGGGTCCGGATCTCGCGGAGCAGCCTGCCGGAGTCACCGCCGGAGGTCCCGGACGACGTGGCGAGACCCAGCGCCGTTTCCAGTTCGCCCCGCAGTTCCTTGACCACCTTGTCCGCCACCGCCTGGGTGAGCTCCTCCAGGTCGTGCTCCGGTGCGGCGGGGGCGGGCCCGGCCGGTGCGGCGATGATCCCCTCGGGGAGAGTCGACGTGGTTCCCACGGCGTCGGTCATCGTCGCGACAGCCGCCTCGGCCGGTGCGACGACGGCTCCCTCGGGGAGGGTCGAGGTGGTTCCCGAGGGGGCCTCCTCGGCGACAACGGGCTTGTCGGCCCCCGGCCTCTCGACGACGGCTCCGGGGACGGTCGCGGCCACGGCCCTGGTGACGCTCCCGGTGCCGGGCGGCGCCGGGCGCTGCATCAGGACCTCCATCCGGCGCCGCAACTCCTCGCGGGTGGGAACGGCCCTCACGGGCCGGGGCGCGACGACCGCGGCGATCTCGCTCGGCTCGGCCCGTCCGGCGAGCACGCGGTAGACGACACGGAGGGTCTGCTGGACGTCGTCGGGAAGCTTGCGGCGGGCGGTCTCACCGATCACCCTGTCGACGACCCGGTTGAGGGCGGCCGTGCCCTGGTCGCGGATCGTGGCGAAGCCCATGGGCGGGTGCCGGTAGGGGTAGCGCTCCTCGGCGGGGTCGAAGGGGGCGAGGTAGGTGCGGATACCGCCGCCGAACACGCCCAGTTCCCTGCCCATCGCCTTGTTGAACCGGTCCTGGGCGCGCAGGTCGGTCAGCTGCACCACCAGGCTCGCGCCGGCGGTGGCGCCGGCCAGGTAGTCGGCGCGGACCCGGCCCGCGCCGGGATTCTGGGGGTCCACGGAGACGACCACGATCGGCACCCTCCGGCGGGGCTCGGTCATCGTGTGGACGAAACGCCGCACGTCGTCCTCGTCGAGGACGACCGGACCGTCCTCGACATGGATGCCGCCGTCGGTGATCCGCGCGGTGCGCAGGTAGGGCTGGAGGAAACCGGGAGCGTTCGCCGCCGCCGGCTCCCCCTCCCCGTGCCGGTCCATGGTGACGACGACCCACCCGGTCATGCCCGGCACCGATTCGGCATAGGTCACGCGGGTGCACAGGTGTCCCTCACCGCGCGGCTCCTCCAGCGTGTAGCGGCCGCAGCCGCCGTGCCGCTCCATCGTGAGCCGGGCTCCGTCGACCTCGCTCTCGACCTTCGGCTCACCGTCCGCGGGCGGAAACCCCTTCGCCGTGACCCAGTCCGAGAAGGTGCGGAGCAGCGGGGTCGAGATGGGGACGGACTGGTCACGCAGTACCGCCTGATACAACCGGGTCACAGTCGACGCCATAGCGAAGGCACCTCATACGTCAGCAGCTTGGGGGGTGTACGGCTCACGTCCGGATACGTCGTTTACACGGGCGTGTACGGCTCACATCGATACGTCATCTCCACGGGCGTGTACGGCTCACATCGATACGGAATGTACGGCTCACCTCCGGCGCGCGGGCGTGAGCCGTACGAGATCGGATGCCAGTGACGTCCGGCGGATTCCCGTATGCGCAACAGCGTGTCACGTACGCCTGCCCGGCACCGGATGATTGCTGCGTTCCTCACCAGGCGTTGCATTTGTCCTTGGCCGACCATCCTGATCGAATGCGTCGCATGCGGCCCAGAAATTGTGCTGTTATGTCGAAATTTCCGCATGTCCGAGCGCCGCGCCGGGACCGCGACGGATCACGCCGGCCGGACCGATGACTCCCTTACGTGTGCGGAGTCACGCGACTCGGCCGGAACAGCAACGGCGCGCGGGACGCTGTTCTCAAGGAACAAAACGGAACCAGCTGGCTAAATCGGACGGCCGCGGAAGCCGTTTCATCGACTATGAGGAGTGACCATGTCCACGATCACCACCAAGGACGGCGCCCAGATCTTCTTCAAGGACTGGGGCAGCGGCCGTCCCATCGTCTTCAGCCACGGCTGGCCGCTGAACGCCGACGCCTGGGACAACCAGGCCAACCTGGTCGCCTCGAGCGGATTCCGGGCGATCGCCCACGACCGTCGCGGGCACGGCCGCTCCAGCCAGACCTGGGACGGCAACCACATGGACCAGTACGCCGACGATCTGGCCGAGCTCATCGAGCAGCTGGATCTGACCGACGCCGTCCTGGTGGGGCACTCCACCGGCGGCGGTGAGGTCGTCCGCTATCTGGGACGCCACGGCACTTCCCGGGTCTCCAAGGCCGTGCTTCTGGGCGCGGTCCCGCCGCTGATGCTCAAGACCGCCGCCAACCCCGAGGGCACTCCCATCGAGGCCTTCGACGGCATCCGGGAGGGTGTGCGTGCCGACCGTTCGCAGTTCTACCAGGACCTCAGCGTCCCCTTCTACGGCGCGAACCGCGACGGGGCCACCGTCTCCCAGGGCCTGCGCGACGCGTTCTGGCTGATGAGCATGCAGGTCGGGATCAAGGGCGCACTGGACTGCATCAAGGCGTTCTCCGAGACCGACTTCACCGAGGACCTCAAGCGCATCGACATCCCGGTGCTGGTCGCGCACGGCGACGACGATCAGATCGTCCCCATCGGGGCCGCCGCCCTGCAGACCGTCAAGCTGGTCAAGGACGCGACCCTCAAGGTCTACTCCGGCGCGCCGCACGGCCTGGTCGGTGACTTCGAGCAGAAGTTCAACGCGGACCTGCTCGCCTTCCTGCAGAGCTGACCCGCGGAACCGACGCACACGCTCCTCGCACGCCGGCGGGCCCGCAACGCTGCTGGCCCGCCCGTGATCCCGGCCCCTTCCCGGTGATCGACAGGAGGCGGCCCATGCCCCGCGACCCCGGCGCCTTTCCAGTGATCGACGGGGGCGGCCATGTCCCGTGACGCACCGCGGATGCTCGGCTCGAAGTCCTTCATCGAGGTTCCGGCCTTGCCGATGCGGTGAACGCGGAGGATCTTCCGGTCAGTATCCCGCGGCGGGATCGATCACCCCTTCCAGCGGCAGCCCCGCCCGCAGGTTGCGCACGTTCCGTTCGACCCGCTCACAGAGCATTCGCAGGACGTACTCGGCGGAGTCCGCGCAGTGCGAGGTGATGAGGACCCGGGAGTCGGCCCAGAGCGGATGCCCCTCGGGCAGCGGTTCGGGATCCGTCACGTCCAGGCCGGCGGCGGAGATCGTCCCCGCGCGGAGGGCCTCGACCAGTGCGTCGGTCCGGATGTGCGCACCACGTGCGACGTTGACCACGACGGCCTGCGGCGGCAGCAGTGCCAGCTCGGCGGCGTCGATGATGTGCCTGGTCTCCGGGGTCAGGGCGAGGGCCAGCACCAGGATGTCCGTCTCGGGAAGCGTGGCGTGCAGAGCCGTGGGCGGCAGCGTCTCCTCCGCGCCCTCGACCTTCTCCGGACGGCGGCGTATCACCCGGATCCGGCAGCCGAAAGGCCGCAGGAGCCGGACGAGCTCCGAGGCTATGCCGCCGCCCCCGAGGATCGTCACCCTCTGCCCGTGCAGGGACCGGGGATCCACCGGGCTCCAGTGAGGCGCCCGCGCCTGCCGTACGACACCGCGGAGACTCGCCAGTATCAGCATGAGCGCGTGCTCGCTGACCTGCCCGGCGAACGACCCCTTGGCGCAGGTGAAGACCGTCGGGCGCTCGAAGAGGCCGGACGTCGCGAACTTCTCCACTCCCGCCCAGGGGAACTGCACCCACTCGATCCCGGGATTGCCGTCCAGAGTCAGCCGGAGCTGTTCCGGCTCGCCGGGGATGAGCCATACGAGGCCGTTGGCCTCGGCCGGGGAGACGTTGACACCGCCGCCCTCGGACACGGCCTCCTCGATCTTGGAGCGCAGGTGGTCGAGGCCGGGGGAGTTGGGGCGGCCGTAGGCCTTCTCCGCTTCCACGGACGGGGCTATCGCGATGCGGGCTTCCATGAGCGACATTCTGCCCGGGCTCGCCGACCAGGCCCTGAACCGGTCCCACGCCGATCGTGATCCCGATGTGAGCGGCGGGCCCACCGGGGAGTCCGCCACCGCCCTCACCCGGCGGCTCGACGGCGGATGTGGTCACATCCAGTGGATCTTCGACGTTCGGTGGGTTCCGCGCTCGGCCGCCGAACGACGGCGACCGGTGAACGCCGGAGACGATCACGTGCCGGGCCTCCCAGAGCGACCGGGACGGGCTCATCGGAGCGCCGGGGCCTCGACCAGCACCTCGCCGGCGGTCGTGCGGTAGTAGAGGACGGACCGCCCGGACCGACGCCGCCGGATCAGCCCGGCGTCGAGCAGGACCTTGAGGTGGCGGCCCACCGACCCCAGCCCCTGACCGGTCAGTGCCACGAGCTGCGAGGTGCTCATGGGCGAGTCGAGCAGGACGAGGACGCCCGCCCGCGCCGGGCCGAGCAACGTGCCCAGCGCCGCGGGGACCGCCGCCCGCTCAGGTTCGGCGAGCGTTCCCGAGCACGGATACACCACCGCGTACCGCCGCCCCGGGTTCCAGGAGACCCAGCCCTGGCGGGCGGTGACCGGGACGAACATCAGCTGAACGCCGATCACCTCTCGCGGCGGGCGGTCATGCGTGTTGATCTGCAGCCGGTCGTCCCCCAGCCAGCGCATCCCCGGGCGCATGTCGTCCAGCACGGCGGCCCAGCCGCCCTGGCTCAGCCGGCTCGTTCGCGCGACGACGTCGGCCTCGAAGACACGGCGGCGCCGCGGCCAGTACGGCTGCACCGTCTCCGTCCACACCCATTCCAGCAGGTCGGCGGCGCGCTCCGGCAGGTCTGACCGGTGCAGCTCACCTGGAAGCGGACCTCGCAACGCCACCTCCAGGTCGGCGCGGGCGACTCCGGGCGGGGTCTCGCGCACGCGCGCCAGCTCCTCCTCGAAGGTCGGCGCGCCCTCGCCCGGCGGGGTGGGCGTGAGAAAGTCCGCGATCCAGTGCCATCTCAGACCGGCCCGTACGAGCAGCGCGGTGACCGGGTCGTCCGCCAGCCGCGCCCGGTAGTCCGCCAGGTGGGCCTCCAGCCATACGCGCTCGCCCGGGTGCGTGGCCGTCGCCCTCTCCAGGGTGATCACGCAGGCGAGGGTCTCTGCCAGGGCGGAGATCACGAACCGGCTCCCCGCCAGTGTGTCGGCGTTGACCTGCCACCAGCCCATTGTTTCGCCTCCCCGCGAAACAATAACGGTCCGGCGGCGACGCCCCCGAGACTCCCGCCATGCGCACCTACCGAGAACTCTTCCGGACGCCTGAGTTCACCCCCCTCTTCACCGCGAGCTCCGCGCAGGTCGCCGCCTCGACGGTGAGTGGGCTGGCCCTGGGCGTCCTCGTCTACGCGGCCACCGGCTCACCGCTGCTGTCGGCGCTCAGCATGTTCGGTTCCTCCTTCGGGCAGGTGCTCGGCGCGATGGCGCTGCTGTCGGCCGCGGACCGGCTGCCGCCGCGCGCCGCGATGACGGGACTGGCGCTGGTCTTCTGCCTCGGCACCGCGGCCCTCGCCATCCCCGGCCTGCCGCTGTGGGCGCTCTTCGTCATCGTCCTCGGCATGGGAGTGGCCGCCTCGCTGGGCGGCGGGATCCGCTACGGACTGCTCAACGAGATCCTCCCCAAGGACGGCTACCTGCTCGGGCGGTCAGTGCTCAACATGTCCGTCGGCGTTCAGCAGATCTGCGGATTCGCCGTCGGCGGGGTGCTCGTGACCGTCATGTCCCCGCGCGGCACCCTGCTCGTCGGCGCCGCCCTCTATCTCGCCGCCGCCGTCGTCGCCTGGTACGGCCTCGGCGCCCGCCCGCCGCGCGCCGCCGGACGGCCGTCGGTCAGCGAGACCTGGCGGGCCAACGGGCGGCTCTGGTCCTCCAGGCCGCGCCGCTACATCTACCTCGCCCTGTGGGTGCCGAACGGACTGATCGTCGGCTGCGAGTCGCTCTTCGTCCCCTACGCCCCCGAACACGCCGGGCTGCTGTTCGCCTTCGCGGCCCTCGGGATGCTCGCCGGCGACACCGTGGCCGGCCGGTTCGTCCCGGGGCGGTGGCGGGAGCGGCTGGGCGCCCCGCTGCGGCTGCTCCTGGCCGTGCCGTACCTGGTCTTCCTCCTGAGCCCACCGTTGCCCGTCGCGGTGACCGCCGTCGTGCTCGCCTCGATCGGGTACGCGGCCAGCCTGCTGCTGCAGGAACGGCTGATGGCCATCACCCCGGACGAGATGAGCGGACAGGCCCTCGGCCTGCAGTCGTCCGGCGTGATCACCATGCAGGGGGTCGGCGCCGCGCTCGCGGGCGGCGTCGCCCAGTTCACCTCGCCCTCGACGGCGATGGCCGTGATGGCGGTGGCCTCCGTCGCGGTCACCCTGGCCCTGGCGCCCGGACTGCGCCCCGTCCGGGAAGCCCACGACGCCGGTGACCTCCACGCCCCGGCGACCGCGTCGCAAGCCGGCGATTATGCGGCCGAGCACGGTATCGGCCGGTCCGAGCAGGCTGGATAAGCCTGATTCCCCCGGCGGGCCCGGTTCAGGTCACCAGGCGGCGGCGCAGCAGCAGCCACGCGATGGCCGTGTACACCCCCGCGAGGAGGAGCAGCACGGACAGGTTGGTCGTCAGCTGGCCGACGGTCTGGTTCCACAACGCGTCTTTCGGTCCCAGCGGTTCCACCAAGGTGGCGCCCGCCGCGAACGCCCAGCGGGCCGGCACCGCGACCGCCACCGTCGCCAGCGGGTCCATCAGCTTGAAAAGGGAGCCGTTGAGCGCGACCTGGACGATCGCGGCCACGGTGGCGAAACCCACCGCCTTCTCGGGCGTCGAGGCCAGCGCGGAGACTGCCAGGCCGAGCCCCATCGAGGCCAGCGCCAGGCAACTCAGCGGCAGGCACAGTTCCAGGACGAACGACAGCGGGAGCAGTCCTTTCCCCAACTCGCCCTGGATGGCGATGTAGACGACGGCGGCCAGCATGCCCTGGGCGATCGCCACGATGCCGAAGATGACGAACTTGGCGGACACCAGCGCGCCCGGCGACAGTCCGGAACGGTACTCCCGGGCGGTGATGTCGTACTCGGAGACCAGGTTGTTGTAGGTCAGAGCCTGCCCGGCCAGCGCGCAGACCGTCACCAGCATGGTGAGTACCGGGACCGGGTTCGAGCTGGGCGGTCCTTCGCCGGCGACGGACAGCGCCGCGGTGAGCAGCGCGCCCACCACCGCCAGCGCGAACGGGGTGATCAGGCCGATGGGCCCGCGGGCCCGCAGCAGGGCCGCCTCCCGCCGGGTGAACACCCAGAACTGGCGCAGAGCGGAGGCGCCGGTCCGCTGCGGCCGCAGCGCGGGGTCCGTGCCGGGCACCGGCGGCGCGGGTGAGGCCGACGGGCCGGCGGGGTCGCGGACCGGACGCAGGGCGCCCTGGCTGAGCTTGCGCATCAGCTCCGGGTAGTCGTTGACCTCCATCGCCGGGAGGATCTGCTGGGGTGCGCCGACGTAGACCGGCCGGCCGCCGGCGCCCAGGACCAAGACCTGGTCGGTGAGGATGAGGTTGTCCGGGGTGTGAGTGACCACGATGACCGAGCAGCCGCGCCCCGCGATCTCCTTCAGCAGCCGCATGACCTCCTGGTCCAGGCCGGGGTCGAGGCCGGAGGTGGGCTCGTCCAGCAGCAGGAGCAACGGGTCGGACAGGATCTCCAGGGCGATGGACAGCCGTTTGAGCTGGCCGCCGGAGAGTCGCGCGGCCCGCAGGTCGATGCGCTCGGTGAGGCCGAGCCGGTCGACGATCTCCAGGATGCGCGCCTCGCGGTCCTTCCTGGGCAGGTCGGCGGGCAGCCGAAGCCGGGCGGCGTAGCGCAGGTTTTGTCGGACGGTGAGTGATTTGTGCAGGTGGTCCTGCTGGGGCAGGTAGCCGAGCAGGTGGCGGATCTGTTCGCCGTCGGTGACCAGGTCCAGGCCGCGGAACAGCAGCGTGCCGCCGGTGATGGGCAGTTCCCCGAGCAGGGCCCGGAACAACGAGGACTTGCCCGCGCCGGACGGGCCCACGATCGCCATGAACTGGCCGTGGCCAAGGGCGAAGGACAGGTCCTGCAGTGCGGGTATGGACCCGTACCGCGCGTTGACCTCATGTGCGATGAGGTCGGCCTGCGGGGCCGGCCGAGACTCCAGGATCCGGTCGCTGAGGAGGCGGAATGTGGTGTCGGCGATGCTGAAGGCGTCGCCGGTGTGCAAGATGGCCCACAACACCGAGCGCCCCGCGATGAAGGTGCCGCCGCCCTTGCCGTGGTCGCGCAACCGGAACCCGTCCTGGGTGCGGAGCAAGGTGGCGTGCTCGGCCGCGACGTCCATGCCCCGCACCCGCACGTTCGCCTCGTCTCCGCTGCCCAGCACGGTCACGTCGCCGATCGTGTGGTGCGTGACCTGCGACGAGCTCCCGGTGGGACCTCCCGGCCACGGCAAAGTGAGCCCGGGCCCAGCCCCAGGCCCAAGGCCCGGCCCCGGGCCCGGCCCAGGGCCGGGGGTGGACTCAGGGCCGGGGGTGGGGTTGTGGGGCGGGTGATGGGGCTGGGCGGGTGGGTTCAGGGAGATCTGGCACTTCACCGGTATCCCGTTCACCTCCCCGCGTATGACGCACCGGCCGTCGGGCGTGTCGAAGGCCACCATCGAGCCGTCCCGTTTGGCCTGCTCCACCTGGATGTCCGCTCCGGGCAGCCGGACGTTGAGCCGCCAGACCCCGCGATGCCGGATGTAGATCAGATCTCCGGGCGCCCAGACGTAGGGGATCTCGATCGAGCTGCCCGGGCCGCCTGCCGTGTGCGGGTGGTCTCCGCCGAGCACGTGCACCATGCCACCGACGACGAGGTACAGCGGAGGCACGCCCTCGGCTGACCCCTGCAGCTCGGTCCCCTGCGGTCCAGCGCTCTGTGACCCGGTGCCTCGCCCTCCATCGCCCGGCGGGGCCAGAGGCGGCACGGGTGGAGGGGCGAACGGGAGCAGCTGCGGCGGAACCAGCGGTGGCAGAGGGGCACGGACCGGAGCCGGACCGGAACCGTGAGCCGGTGGTTGAACCTGGTGCGGTGGAGGCGGGGTGCGGAGCGGAACGGACGGTGGCAGGGGCGGGGCACTGATCGGAGGGACCGGGCCCGGCTCGATCAGCATCTGCAACATCTGCAACGAGGTCGGCCGATCCTCGGGACGCTTGGCCAGGCATCTGCTCACCAGCCCGCGCAGCGGTTCGGCCAGCCCGTCCAGCCGCGGCGGCTCGTTCAGCACCCGGTACATGACCGCCGGAATGTTCCCCTCACCGTACGGCGGCTGGCCGGTCGCCGCGAAGACGACGGTGGCGGCCCAGGCGTGCACGTCTGCCGCCGGGCTGACATCCCCCTCGCCGAACTGCTCGGGGGCCATGTACGGGCAGGTCCCGATGATGCCCTTGGTGTGCATCGAGGGGTGCAGAGAGGTGTTCTCCAGCGCCTGCGCGATGCCGAAGTCCACCACTCGCGGCCCGTCCGGCCCGAGCAGCACGTTGGCCGGCTTGAAATCCCGGTGCACCACCCGCGCCCCGTGGATGGCGGCCAGCGCGGTCGCGGTGTAGGTGGCCAGCCGTTCCAGTGCGGAGCCGTCCAGCACGCCCTTGTTGTCGATGGCCTCCTGCAGCGACGGTCCGGCGACGTACTCGCTGACGATGTACGGCGTCTCGCCCTGCATGTCGGCGTCGAGCACCACCGCGGTGCACACGCGGGGCACCCGGCGCGCGGCGAGCAGCTCAAGGGCGAACCGACGCCGGGCCGGTGAGTCGTGCGACGCCCCGGTCCACAGGATCTTGACGGCCACCCGGTCGCCGCCGGGCCGCTGCGCCAGGTAGACCTGGCCCTGCCCGCCTTGCCCAAGCCGGCCGAGCACGCGGTAGGGGCCGATCTCGGCGGGATCGTTCGGCTGCAGCGGCAGCGGGGCGTGTCCGCTCATCGGCCGCTCATCCACTCTGCACCGCTCCACTCCGCACCGCGAGGACGAGCAGGATGATCACCAGGATCGCCAGGACGGCCGCGATCGCCCAGAGCCGGCCCGCCGGTTTCGCCGGGATCGGTAGGGGCTGCGGGACGGTGGCCGGATCGCTCGCCCGGACGCCGGCGGGCGGCATCGCCGACTGGCCCACCGGCCACGGCATCCTGGTGTACTGGTCCGCGTTGACGAAGAGCCGGTTGCCGATGACCAACCTCGGCCACACCGCGGCAGCCTCCCGCAGCTGTTCCCGGGTCCCGGCCGGCGGCAGCGTACGCCCGCACTCGATAAGCGTGTCGGCCAGGTCGGAGCGCATCACCGCGCACAGCACCGCGCGGTCCGGCTGCCAGGTCTCCACGGTCTCCTGCACGCATCTGATCACCGCCCAGGCGAACTTGTAGTAGTCGGACTTCGCGTCGAACGGCGCCCCCTGCTGCTCCACGGGCCGCTTCCACTGCTCGGGGTCGACCGGCGGCATCGGTCCCGGACCGTTCAACGGCACGCACGAGTCGCAGTCCAGCAGGTACGTCCGGGGTCGCGGCTCGACGGTGAAAACGGCGTTGCGCAGTTGCAGGTCGCCGACCGCCCACCCGTGCTCGTGGAGCCAGTTGATCGTGTCGAGCAACTCGCCGAGCACTGCCAGCTTGTACGGCGGCTCGTAGTACGCCTTCTTGATCTCGAAGCGCGTGGAGATGCGCTGTGCCCGCTCCGGGCTGCGGGTCAGCTCGTCGAGGTGCCGGGGTGTCTCGACGATCGCCCCTGTCCGGGAGGTACGCCGCTCGAACATGGTGTCGTCGGCCAGCCGGACGAGGATGCCGTGCACCTCGACCGCGGTGCCCACGGCGGCGATCGGCCAGGCGCACCGGGCGTCCAGCTCGCGGCGCTCGTCCTCGGGCAGCTCCCGGCGCCAGCGGATCATTCGCAGCAGCGGGTCGATCCGCAGCTCCGCCTTGGTCTCCGGCCGATACCTCTTGTAGAGGTAACGCTCCTGGTCGGGAGTGGTGCACAGGAGCAGCCCCTGAGTCTGCCCGCCGTCGCGGAGCACCGGCCCGCCGTCCACGAAGGTCAGCTTGTGCTCCTCGACGGTCGCCGGCAGCATCCGGCGGCCCCTGCCGGGCCCGATCATGGCACGGCCGTATCGTGCCGCCCGGCCCACAGCGCGACCACGGTCCGGTCGTCGTCGAAGGTGGACAGCCGGAAGTCCACGTCGCGGGCGAACTCCGCCAGGCTCGGCGGGGTACGCCACGTCTCCGTGAGCAGCTGGGCCAGCGGGGTCTGGCCGCCCATCACACCGGCCGCGAAGCCGTCGCTGCTGAGGAGCAGCAGGTCGCCCGCCTCCCACGGGAAGGCCAGCACCTCCACGCTGTCCGGGTCGCCGGGCAGCGCCACGGTGACGTTCTCGGACAGGCCGGACTTGGGCTCGACGCCCACCAGGGGCCGCCACCGCTCCGCGCTGATCAGCATGGCCGGTGAGTCGCCGACCGCCGCGCACACCGCGGGCCCGGCACCGTCGGCCGGCACCACCGCGATGGTCAGCGTGGTGCCCGGCCGCGCCGAGGGCAGCCGCTCGGTGTTGGTGCCGCCGTGCGGCGCGCCCAGTGCCTCGGTGGCCCGCCGTACCGCGTCCGCGACATACCCGGTGACGGCCTTGAAGTCCAGGTTCTGCGGGTGCCGCGCGGTGCGCAGGGCGGCGTCGATGCCCTCCAGCGCGGCCCGGACAGCGGCGATCGCCGCCGCGTCGGCGTGCCGCGCGCTGCCCAGGCCGTCCGCCACCGCGGCGATGACCCACGCTTCGTCCTCGCTCAGCCGTACGCCGTAGGCGTCCTGCCGGGTCTCGCCGCGGAAGTTGTGCGTGCGACCGCGCACGCTGGCCGCGCGTACCGTGGTGCCCTTGAGCAGGCCGCCGTCTACCGCGAGCCCCGGTTCCGCGGAGGTGGTCGACCAGGGAAGGTGCACGGGGATGCGCTTGGGCTCGGGGCCCACCACGAGCCGCTCGTCCTGCTGCGCCCGGACGACGGGGATGGACGGGCTGAGCCTCGGCTGGAGGGTGCCGCCGGGTGGAGCCGGTTTCCGAGGCTGCCTGCCCGGCCGGCCGCCGCGACCGGTGCGCGCCATCGCGGGACGCCGGCCGAACAACAGCAGCGCGATGACGGCGATGAACCCGCCGGCCAGCAGCGCCAAGGCCGCCTGCGGCAAGGAGAACCCGAGCGAGGGCGTGGGCGTGGCCGCGCTCGGGGCCGGTCCCAGCAGCCGGTCCACCCAACCGGCGGCCTCTTGGGCGTAGTTCTTGCTCATCGCCATCTCCTGCACGGCATCGGGGTTCAACTGGCGCAGGTGGCGCCTCAGCCAGGCATTGAGAGGCTCGGAGACGCCATCGCTGACCAGGACGTACTTCACGGGGACCACCGGTACCTCGCCCAGCTTCTTCAGCTGATCGTCGATGCGCGAATCGTCCGGCGGCACCAGCGCGGCCCCGTCGAACCCCGGAGTGTCCAGGTCGGGGTTGCTCCCCTCGGCGGACTGCAGGGGTACCGGTCCCCACTTCCGCAGAGCCTCCCTGGCCGCCGGCAGGAACCTCTCCGGCACCAGCACGGGCGCGCTGGGGAAATTCCTCGTGAAGTCGCCGATATTGGGCGGGTCCAGCGCGGGTTCCGGCGACCCGTTCTGCGACAGCGGCGTGCCCAGGTCCAGGTCGTTCCGGACCACGAACGTCAAGCTCTCCTCCAGCTTGATGGCGTCGCGGTAGCCCTGGTTCGGGGTAGGCGGCGCCTGCGCCACCACGTCTACATGGCGCCCCTCCGCGCGCAGAGTGGGGTCCTGCACCACGGGCGCGCCGACCTCGGCCGTCCGGCGCTTCAGCAGGGCGGCGCAGATGTGCGCGAGAACCTGGTCGGTCGCGTCCTCCCCCGAACGCACGGTGATGCTCACCGCCTTCGGGGTCGTCACGGCCGACTTGGCCGTCGCGCCGGGCGTCACCTCGGGCTCCCCGCCCACGCCGCAGCCGGTCAGGCCGAGATGGAGCAGCAGCAGCCCGGCGGCGACCAACCGACGCCGGTTCATCACGCCGCTCCGCAGCGCAACTGCCGCATGCCGGCCGGGATGGGCACCACGAAGTCCGAGCCGCGGATGGAGTTGCCGATGCTGTCCTGGACCGCCTGCGCGATGGCGGCCACCACCTTCACCGCCTGGATCGACTCATCGGCGACGAACGCCAGCGGGGCGCCCTTGAAGTTGGTCGCCACCTGGCACAGGGTGTGCTCGGTGACCTGGCCGAAGCCCATCGCGGTGATGTGCGGGTGGTAGGTGAACCGAGGCTCGGTCAGCCGCTCCCGGGCCGGCAGCCAGACCTTCGGGGGCTGGCGTCTTCCCCCGACGTACGGCTCGCCATCGGTGATGAAGAAGACCACCGGGGTCTTGAGCTGGTACTGCGCGGACAGACGGACACAGTCGGTCTCGATGAGCTGCCGGAGCATCGTGAACGCCTGCTCGTAGTTGGTCTGGCCGCCCTTGGGCAACGCCGAGATGGCGCCGGCGTCGCATGGCCGGGTGAGCGGCAGGATCAGCTCGGCGCGGTCGTGGAAGGCCACGATGGCGACGTGCGCCGCCTCGCTGACGCCGGGGTCGCCGGCCTCAAGCTGGAACAGCAGTTCCCCGACGCAGTTGGCGAGGATGTCGAACGGCGTCTGTCGCCCGTCCTCGCGGCGCGCGTGCATGGAATGCGACACATCACAGACGATGTAAAAGGGGAACGCGCGAGGAAGCCCGTACGCGATGACGGGCTCGGGTGCAGGGGCCATTGAACGATCACCTTCCGGAGCAGCAGGACACAGGAAATCGGCCAAGGGCGTGCATGCGCTCGTTCCGAGGCCAACAATGGAGGCCCAGGCCCCCCGCGCCTGAGCTTGTCCTTAACTGGTGACTTTGTTCTACGCGCGTCGGCAGGGTGTGACGCTTTCTCGTTCCAATGAGGAATCGGGTCTTGACAATTGCCGGAGACTTAAGGCAGCGATCACTGATCGACGTCCCTGACCTGGCGTCGTGGATCGGTCGTCCGGCTCATTCGCCACACAGGGGTGCGCATGGATCTGGATCTCGGGTTGGTCGCCGACTTCTTGGTGCTGGTGAAGGAGCGACACTATGGGCGGGCGGCCGGGAGGCTGCACCTGACCTCATCGGCGTTGACCAAGCGCATCCACCGTCTGGAACGGCAACTCGGGGTCGCCCTCGTTGAGCGGAGCCCTGCGGGGGTGTTCGCGGTGACCTCCGCGGGCCGGCGGTTCGCGATCGCCGCCGGCCCCCTGATCGCTCAGGCTCATGCCGCCCGTGACAGTGCCCGGGTCACACCCGCCCGCTTCACGCTGCGGCTCGGTGTGCCCGCCGGCATCGGCGCGCTCCTGAGACAGTTCGACATGGCCCGCATCGCGCGAGAGGTCCGCCTCAACTTTCCCGAGATCCGGCTGGTGCGTCAGGACATTCCCTTTCCCGCGCTCACCGGCTGCCTGCCCGAGCATCAGGTAGACGTCCTGTGGACCACCACGTCCGTGCGGCATCCCGACGTGGACTCGTACCCCCTGGCCATGACCACCGCGCGCATCGGCGTGGTCGGCGCCCGGCATCCCCTCGCCGAGGTCGAGACGATGAACGTGGGGGACTTCAGCGAGCAACCGTTCCTGTACAACCCGGCCGGCGCCGACGAGTGGATGAACCAGTTCTGGCTCGGGGATGTGCGGCCCCGCCGTGAGGCGCGCCTGGTCGAGCTCGACGCCGGAGACCTCACCCGCGTCATGCGCCAAACCGCCGATGGCACAGCCGTGATGATCACCGTCGCGGAGATGGCTCCGTTCCTGGGCTCCGGCTTGCGGGCGGTGACGCTGACCGGCGCCGCCCCGGTGGTCTTCCACGTCGCACGCCGACGCACCGACCGGCGCGGCGCCGTTCACGCCCTCGTGAAAGCCTTCCAGGCTCTCGGACCCCAGATGCTGTAGGGGGTCCCCTCTGACTGTCGGCCAATATGAGGGCTTGCTGTCGGATGAGAGCTTCCTCGTGGCTTACACCGTCGTCGGACTGATCGGCAACCCCGGCAAGGAGGCCGAGGTCGTGCCGGGAGCCGGTCTGCTCGATCACTCGCCTGCCCTCCGTGCGCCGGGTGCGGCGGACGAAGGGGTGCATGGTCCCGTCAATCGAAATGACAGTTGGAATGAGATGACGCGGCCGATAGAGGTCTTGTGTCGTCGCCAGGGCGACGACAACTCCTGCACCAGCCACAGGCCGCGTTCTCCGCCGCTGTCGAAGTCGACATCCGTACAGGCCCGACCCCGGCTGAGTCAGATTCGAGGACGGCTCACCCAACCGATCGAGAGGTGCTCTCGACCGCCGATGTCCGGGTGGATGCGGGCGTCAGCCGGGCTGGCTGTTGTCCTTGAGCGTGCCCCAGCCGTGCCAGCGGTCGATCTCGATCCAGGCGCTGACCCGGTCACGGTCCCGCCGTGGGTACGGCTTCCCGGTGTACTGCCGGGACAGCCTGTCGATGCCGGTCAGGCTTTCGTCGTTCTGGATTTCGGCGACATGTCCGATGATGCTGACGTGTGTGTACCAGTCGTTCTCGTCGGTCACGGTGAGGGAGACCCTGGGGTCGTTGCGTATGTGGTTCAGCCGCTTGCGACCCTCGTCCATGTTGACCAGGATCCGGCCGTCGTCCCAGAGGTACCAGGTGGCCGTGGACACCGGCTGGCCGTCGGACAGAAGCGTCGTGATGACGGCGGGATTCGGCTTCTTCAGCATGGCGATGGCTTCGTCGGGAAGCGGCGGGTTCGACATGATCTCTCCTTTTCGCGCCGGTGCCTCCTGTGGTGGAGGTGGTGCATGCGGTTCATGAGACGTATATCCACAATATTATATCGCATATAGTGACTATTAAGTTACCCTCCGCGTTCAACGATAACCCGCCGACTCCCGTAGTTCTTGGCGCAAAAGTGGTGAATTGGCACTTTTAGTGAATCATGGGCGTTATGACCTTAGATGCACCATCTTCCCGGCGTGGGCGCAAGACGATGCTGATCGTCGCGATCACGGCCGTTCCGGCGATCGTGGTCGCCGCGGCCATATTCGTCGCGGCCACCGTCGCCGTGAACCACATCACCTCGCGCGCGCCTTTCATCGAACCCCCCGCCTCACTCCGCCTCCAGCCTGTCCTTGAGGTCACGCAGGCGCCCTGCGCCGACACGGATCTGCTGGACTCCACGGGAACCGCGTGCTTCCGTCTGGCGGAGGGGGCAACGGTCAGGCAGGCCGCGAGGGCCGTGGCCGGTGTCGATCCCGGCACCGGGCAATGGTCGATCATGGTCACCTTGAGCCGGGCCGACGCCGTCATGTTCGCTGAGCTGACCGGCAGGCTCGTTGCGGAACCCTCACCTCGCAACCAGCTCGCGATTCTCATCGACGGCAAGGTTGTTTCCGCCCCGATCATCCTGGAGCCGATCACCGGAGGGAAAGTGCAGATAAGCACCGGGTCCGTTAAGGAGACCGCCCTCGCCTTCGCCCGGCAGCTCAACGACGAATGACAGCCATACGTGGCGTCACTACCTGGTAGATCACCCGATATAATCGAAAGACGGACATCCGTACGGCGTCAATCAGCTCATCGGCCGACATGGCCTGCCGGTTGGCGAGCTGCCCCGCCGACGCCCTTCGCGACGTCGGCGCGAAGGGCGTCCGTCAAAGCGGAACACGTTCAGCCGGCCCTTTCCTCTTCCTGACCGGAGCCGTACGTATGGTGATACGCCTCGACGACGTCCTCGGGCAGGCGGCCACGGTCGCCGACGGTGTAGCCCTGATTGCGGGCCCAGGAACGAATCTGTGTCGTGGTCGGGCCAACCGAGGAGTTCCCGAAACGGGGCATGCTCAATGCTGTGATCGGTGATTCGTTCATGTCGCCGGAGTGGCCGTCTTCGAGGCCGTCCCAGCCTTCGCTTCCCGACAGAGCCAGGACGTTCCACGATGAGGACGTGTCGTTCCCTTCTCCGGTCGAGGTCTCAACTTCATTCGGAAGGATTCCCCGGTGATCGAGCTCGGCCCAGAGAGACTCCATGGCCGCCGATGGATCGAAGTAGAACTCGCTCTCGCGGATGCGCCAGAACCGCCACCCCGCGCGCTTGAGCTCGCGCTCCCGGTCGAGGTCCTCCGCTCGTTGCTCGGGTGTGCCGTGCCAGAAGTCACCGTCGCACTCGACGGCGAGGCGTCCCTTGGCGCCGCTCACCACAAGATCGATCCGGCGGCCGTTGGCCTCCACCTGGGGGACGACGTGGTACCCCCGCCGGTGGATGTGCAGGAAGACACGCTGCTCGAAGAGCGAGTCGAAGTCGGGATGAGGATCGTCGGAGGTCACGTCGCTCAAAGAATCCGTGAGCAGAGTCGAGGGCGGGTTCAACATGTAGGTGAGCAGCGACCGGCGAAGGCACACCGGAGAGAGGAGGTCGGGACTGACGGAGTGGAACAGCCACATCTGGTCCTTGGCTCGTGAGGCTGCCACATTGAACCTGCGCTGCCACTCGGTGCTCGTCACCGCGGTGCGCTTCTCGGCGACCACCATCGAGAGGAAAACCACGTCACGCTCGTCGCCCTGGAAGTCGGGAGGCGTACCGACCCTCAGCCTCCGTTTCTCCCAGTCTTTGGGATCCAGCCGGTCGAGAAGCATGTTGTGGAGAAGTTGCACCTGCCCGGTGCCCTGCAGCACGACGACGCCGAAGGTCTTGTCCTTGTAGTTCGGATCCTCCATGCAGACGAGGATTCGATCCACGATCGCTTCGGCCTCCACGACGTTGCGCAGCCGGGTCGCCGAACCCTCACTCTGCGCCCCGGTGACGCGCATCACCCGCAGCGGCGGCAAGCGGTCGGCGCCGAACTGCCGGAGCGGCACCAACGGCTCGTCCGCGTAGAACTGCCGTGACGAGAAGTCAATGATCTCCGGCATACATCGGAAATGCTCCTTGAGCCGCAGGACAGAGCCGAACCTTGTCGCCAGCAGGTCGAACAGGCTCGACTTGGGAGTGAACGCGTCCCGAAGATAGGCCGGCATATCCGGTAGATAAGTCGACAGCTTCGTGAAGATCGGTTCCAGTTCGCCATGGCTCACGACAGAAGGCGCACACTGTTTGTCATCACCGACGACGATGACGCGAGGAGCCAGCCAGAGCAGGAAAAGCGCTTCGATGCTCGCCTGGCTGGCCTCGTCGACGATGACCACGTCGAAGGAGTCGCGAATCGGTGGAATGGTCTCCAGCACCTGCTGGAGCGGCATGATCCAGGCCGGGACGGCGTCACGGGCGTGCACCATGGCCTCGCGCGCGAGGGACTGGTACCTACCGGCATATCGTCCGGTGCCCTTCCCCAGCTTGCCGATGTGGTCCTGGTAGGCCCGCAGCGCGGTCGTCTGGCGGGAGCTCATTCTGCTCAACGCCGCTTGCCAGGCCTGTTCGGCGGCGAGCTCGGCGGTCAGCCGCATTTCCCGCGCGTTCGCGGCCTCGAGTTCGGCCTCCAACCGCTGTTCGAGGCCCGGCTGACGTTGCTCGGCGAAGAACGTCTGCGCCTTGGCCCACGCCCATGCACGGTCCCAGGTGGAGAAGTGGAGCTGCCACGTCTGCGCCTCACCCAGAAGGCTGAGCAGCGCCGGATGAGCACTGCGGACTCGACCCGAAAGCTCCTCGCAGCGTTGTTGCTCGGCCTGTTCGCGGTGTGCGTCGACGAGAGCGGCGAGACACAACTGGTAGGTGATGCCGTCACGTGCGGCCACCGCGTGTCCGGCCTCGAGCAGTTCCGGAGCCGGCGTTCCGAGACGAGCCTCGTGCTGGAGAGCCGTGTGGAGTTCGTTGAGTGCCGAGGTAGCCCGCTCGGCCTCGGCCTGAAGCCGTACGGCGCGTAGAGCGGTCACATAGGACAGCCATTCCGCGGGAGTGCGAAATCCGATGTGCACGGCGCCCGTGGTGAGCAGCCGCGCCGTTTCCGTCACCGCTGACGTGATCTGACGCACCTGATCGAGCCGCTTGAAGGCATCGCCGAGCTGCGCCACCGTGCGTTGAAGGGGCAGGTCCTGCGGAAATTCCACCCCCACCAGCTGCCAGCCACGCAGGAGCTCGCCGACCGCGGCCCGGGCTTCGAGCTCGGCGATGATCAGCGACAGAAGTTCGGCGTTGGACGGCACGATCCCGTCGACCTGCGTGCCGGCCAGCCACGGCTCTGCCTGCTTCTGCACCGCGGGCCTGAACAGACCGCGTTTGAGCTGGTTGCCCGCAGCGAGGTGGTCACGCAGCGCTCGCATGGACTGGAGGTAGGAACCCGTCGCGCCCGGTGAGTCCAACGGTGGATAGTCGATTTTGCGAAAGCCAACGGAGCGGATCGCGTTCTGGGCTGTGACAAGGCGATCGGCGTGTGCGGCCAGCTGATCCCAAATGGCGGTCTCACGGCCGCCGAGCCCGTCTGTCAGTGCGCTGACCGCCCAGTCGGCCGGATCCCAGGCCGATGCCTCCTCGGGCATGCCGAGCTGCTGGAGGTGGAGAGTGACCTCGGCCGCGATCGTCTCCAGCTGAGCGATCAAATGGGGAGCGAGGTGCTCAAGTCTCGCGGAAATGTCCGTCTGGGCCTGCCGGGCCATCCCCTGCGCGGCGACCTCCGCCGCGATCAGACCCTTGAGTTTCTCCGCGCTGGGCAACGCGGCCACGTCGGGGAGGCGCTGGGAGAGTCTCGCCTTGCGTCCCGAGGTCTCTCCAGCGAGCAAGGCGATGAGCTCGGCAGCCTCGCCGACCGTGATCGGGGGCACGGGCGATGCCAAGGTCGGTAGGGGAACCGGCATCCACGAGCATTCGGGTTCCTCCCGCGTCAGACGCCGGACTACGTCAGCGAGAGTTCCCGAATAGCCGGCGGCGATCTCAGGGTGGCGGTAGGTCTCGGACTCGCGCAACGCCCGGATCTGCTCGGTCAGTTCGACGGTCGTACGGCGAGCGGAGTCGAGCTGGTGTCGTTTCTCGGCGATGCCCTTGGCCTGCCGGGTGGCATCAAAGGATGAGAAGCGGTTCGACAACGCCTTCACGCCGCCCTCGAGCTCCGCGGAGCCGCCGCGGCCGAGGTCGGTCATGGAGACGCACAGATTGGCGATCTCCGTCGGAAGCTTGTCCCGCAGGACTCGGAGTGCCTGAGCCTTCTGGCTGGTGACCAGTACCCGCTGGCCCTGAGCGAGCAGAGCCGACAGCAGGTTGGCGATGCTGTGGGTTTTTCCCGTTCCCGGGGGGCCCTGGACGACGACGCCGTTGTCCGAGCGCAGACGCGTCATGATCGTGCGCTGCTCGGGGTTGGCGGGGAGCGGGAACAGCGGATCCTGCCCGAGAGTGTCTCCCGACGCGACCCCTCTGTTCTGCAGGAAAGCCATGCGTTCTGCCGGCTCAAGGGGACTGACGAGTTGTGCCAGCCCGAGGGGTGTCTGGGCGTCCGGCCCGGTCAGCGTGGAGATCATCTCGTCGTAGTAGGAGATCAGGGAGCCATGATCTCGCTTACGCAGCACAAGTGCGGGTGCCAGCCGTACCTCCGGGAGCTCGGCGGAGGCGTCGCCGGAAGCCCAGTCAGGCTGATATTGGGGCTGGGGGTCGGATTCCAGCCCGCGGTCGCACCACGACTCCAGCAGGTCGGTCACAGTGGTCTGGAGCCCGATGCCCTCCCCCTCCCTGACACGTAGACGAAGACGATCAGTCCGTTGCGGGCTGAATCCGTCGAGGTCGGCCAGTAGCTCCCGGTCCTGGAGTTTGGTCGCCGTCTCGCCCAGCAGGACGTCCACTCGTTCGGTGTCCTGGTCGACCCGGAGGTGAAGGCGGGTCGCGAGCAGGTGGTTGCGGATACGGGTGCCGTCGGGTGCGGTCCAGGAGAGCAACCCGGTCGCCAGGACCAGTTCCCACTCGTCGTCCATCTGGCCGAGCTGGGTAGAGGTCGAGTAGAGATCGCGATGCCAGCGCTGTTGCAGTACTCGCTCTCGTTCCTGATCCGCCCATGTCCGCCAGCCGGGAAGCCACTTGCCGTAGGCCTCGACCACATCTGGCCGGTCCTCCTGGGTTTCCCAGCGTGACACCGGGTGGCCGTCTTCATCGGTCTCCTCGATGCGACGTAGACCGGTCTCGGAGAGTTTGGGAGCATCCAATTCGGGATCTACAAGTTCGTCCTGCTGCAGCCACCCGTGAAGCTCGTCCGGCGGAGCCGGATGCGGGGCGCTCCGGACGTGATCGACGGAGAAGAGGACCTCACCAAGCCCTGCCTCGCGGTGCAGCTCGACCGTATCCGGGAGGTCCACCAACCAGAGGACCTGACTGTGGTCGCGGAGGTCTCGAACAGGGACACGACGGGCGGTCGCCAGGTCGCGAAGAAACTCCACCAGTCGCGTGGTGGAGTCGACCAGGCGGGGGTCACGGGCCCGGGACTGCTGCGCACTCACGCTGCTCTTCTCTCATTCGGATTGGTACGGCTGGGGCTTGCGAGGTTAGTGCAGGTGGGAACGGGGATGCCGGGCAAGGTAGTGCTGCAGGGCACAAGCGACGCCGAAGGCCTTTGACCTGACCTCTCCCATCGCGTTCATCAATCGGAATCGATCATCTTCGTCATATTGGTCGTCCGCACAGAGCAGCAGCTCGTCGACGGCGAACTCGAAGTCGTCGATGGCGTTCACCAGACTGCGCGCCTCCTCGCTCGATTTTCGTGCCGCCTCTGCCTCGGCGTCCATCAGTTCCAACAGCATCTGATGAGAGCCCTCCGGAGCCGGGTTTCGGTATATCTCGGCGAGCAGGAGGCCGAGGGGGCCAATCTCGAAAAAAATCGATGGCGGAGCGACTGCCGTTGGAACTGAGCTCGATGAAAGGGCTTGAAAAATGAGCCGCAGGATGCGCGCGAACATGGCCTCTCTTCGGCCGAGATGATCTTTGGTAAGCGAGATGCTAGTAGTTGCAGTGTTTTGAGGGAATGGATCGTTCCCGTAATGAGACAGCTTTTCAATCGTGCATCATCGCAGCCGACGGCTCAGGCGGACTTCAGCCAATCGGTGACAACCCGGCAGACCTCCTGGTTTTTGATGATCTCAACGTCGGGGAAGAATCCCAGATCACGTTCCGGAAGTTCGCGGATGAAGAGCGTGCCGATCACCTCGAAGTCCCAGCAGCCGCACTCGTCGGCGAGGTGCTCCTGCGGTGTGCAGCCCGTCGTCCGTATCACGTGGACCTGGTAGAGGAACTGGTCGGAGTCCTCCAGCGCGACGTCGTCGGGCAGTCGATCCAGGGCATCGTCACCGCTGGCGTCCATGTCGAATACGACACGCCAGCCGAGGACGGTGTCCGGTTCGAGGTTCATGTTTCCTCCCGATCGAAGGTGTGGTCTGACGGAGAACGCTGGACCTGATCACGGGTGAGGCGATGCCGCTCAGCGTCGGGACGGGCGCACCTCTCGCTGGACCTCCCCTGGATCATCCCCGGGATGGGTGGGGGTCGTTCTGTGCATGGGATCACTCCCGTTCGAGGGGGTTCGTGTCTCTGCGAGGTGGGGCCGGAGCGGGTGGACTTTCAGCCGTCAGGAGCGTTTCAGGATCAGTCGGCTGTTTCCGTGGAGCTCAAGCACGAGACGCGGGCGGATGCGGCCGGAGGACCATGGCCTGTCGTACACGGTGAGGAAGACGATCTCGCCGGAGTCACCCATCGTCGGTCCGGCGTTGTCAGCTGTTCAGGGCGACGGTGACACCGTCGGAGAAGATGGAGTCGTGTAGCTCGACCGCCTTGATTTTGAAGGCCTTGGGGACGTCGAAGAGCAGGATCCCGTTGACGGTGTTGCCGGGATTGATGTTGTTGAGGAAGGCGTTGGAGTCCTCCAGGCCGAGGGCGGCGGCCCCGGAGTCGGTGTCGTACTGCCTGTTCCTGCTGTCGATGAGCTTCTGCGAGGAGCCGCTGAACATCTGAGCCTCGTCCCCGATGTTCTTCACGGTGACGTGCACGAGGATGTACTGGCCCTGGGCATCCGAGCCGAGATACTCGCCGCCGACCCGGGCGACACCCGTCTCGACCTTGGTGACCTTGAAGGAGAACTTGCCGTCCTTGACCACGTCGCCGATTCCGGCCTGCTTCGGCTCGGTCCGCTTGGGCTCGCTTCGCTTCTCGGCCGGCGTGGAGACCTCGGCGGCCGTGGTGTCGCCCGAGCTTGTGGGCGTTTCACCGCCTCCGCCGAGGACTCCGCCGACGACCACCAGACCGGCGAGCATGGCCGCACCGATGAGGATCGCGCGCAGGCAGCCGCCGCCTTTCTTCTGCACGATCACGGTCTGCGGGTAGGGCTGGACGTAGCCGTACTGCGGGGGCTGCTGGTTTTCATGCATGACAGAGCTCGCCTTCGAGGGAAGTCGTGATGGTGGTCAGGCGGCTACGACCTGCACCGCATGATGAGGCCAGTGAATCACATTGTGAATCGAATGCACAATCATATAAATGGTTCCTAGATGATCCGAAGGTGTGGTCTGATGGTGGTGAACGTGACTCACATCTGGTTGAATCCCACCCCAAGTCGCAACGGATCCTCTCGGAGGGCGTGTGCTGCCGTTATTGATGGGCGATCCCCACGAGATCGGGTCGTATCGGATCGTGGGGCGTCTGGGAGCCGGCGGCATGGGCGTGGTCTATGCGGGATTAGACGCCGTAGGTCGGTGGGTGGCCGTCAAGCTCGTTCATGAGGCTCTCTCGATCGACCTGGAGTTCCGGCGGCGGTTCAGCAGGGAGATCTCGGTGCTGGGTGAGGTCGAGGGCGCGTGCGTCGCTCGGGTACTCGGCTCCGATCCAGGAACGGAGCGGCCGTGGCTCGCCACCGAATACATCGCCGGTCCGACGCTGGAACAGCACATGCGGGTTGAGGAGCCGCTGGCCGGCGACGCGCTGTACGGCCTGGCCGCCGGTCTGGCCGAGGCGCTGGTGGCCATGCATGCGGCGGGGGTCGTTCACCGGGACCTGAAGCCGTCGAATGTGATCCTGTCGTCCGAAGGCCCGCGACTGATCGACTTCGGCATCGCCAAAGTGCTGGACGGCACCGCGATGACGCACACCGGAACGCTGATCGGATCGCCCGGATGGATCAGCCCGGAGGAGTACGGCGAGGGCCCGTCGGGAACTCCGGCCGACGTGTACGGCTGGGCGATGCTGGTGCTCTTCGCGGTCACGGGCGAGGCGCCGTACGGCACCGGCCGACCCGAGGTGCTGGCCTATCGGGTGCGCGAGGAGACGCCGGAGACCGGGGCTGTGCCGGAGGAAATGCGTGAACTCGTCGGGCGAGCACTGGCCAAGAATCCGGCTGAGCGGCCGACCGCCGATGAGGTTCTGGCGGCGGTGGCCGAGGTCTGGCGGGGGCGGGTAGGGGAGCGAGAGGACTCCACAGCCGATGTCACCTCGCTGATCCAGCACACCTGGGTACTGTCACGACACGAGATGTCAGATTGGCCGGAAGTGGCCGGGCCGACGGTCGCCAAGGCGGTCAGCCCGGTGACGCCGCCGTCCACTCTTTCGGGGACAGGGTCGGTGACGGTCGTGGCCAAACGGTCGGGGCCGTCCTGGGTGCATGCTTACATCGCCACAGCGGCGGCCGTGACCCTGATCGCGGTCACCGCGATCATCGCCGTGGCAGCCACTTCCTCCTCTTCGGAACGTTCCACAGCAGTCGCCGCGCGGGCGACACCCACGCGAACGACAGCTGCGCCTACCGCGATCCCGGTTCCGTCCGCGAGCACGTCTAGCCCCGCCCCGAAGGCGTCCAAAAAACCAAAAAAGGCGTCGCGGTTCAAGGGCAAGGTGGTGTCGTTGAAAGGGATCAAGATGACCCTGCCGAACGGCTGGCGGCTACTCCGGATCGGCAGCGACTACGCCTGTGTCGAGTCACCGAACTCGCAGGGGGCCAGCGGGCCATGGGAACTCGCCTGTCGTCCGGATTCGATGGCGATCGACCTCAGGTCCGGTGCCGACGACTGGCCTGGCCAGTCCATCGACAGTGAATTCGGCTTCATGGTCGGCCAGGACATGCCCTGCCTGACGGGAGGGAGCGTGACACGCGACCCGGGCAGTAGCTATGACGATATTTCTGGATCGGGAGAATACGGCCTCTATTTCGGGATTGATCCTTACAACTCCATTCTGACGCGTTCAAGCCTGGCCAGGATGGCGGACAGCAGGAAGGCCGCCTACCGTGAATGGCTGGTCAGGTGTGACGCCAATGCGGAGTACACCATGAAGATCTGGCACCTGCCCCAGTCCAAGATCTCCTTCTACGTGCTCAGCGCACGTCCGGAGGACGCCGGAGGCTACAGACAGATCATCGCCTCCACTAACCTTGCAGGCTACAAGCGTGCAGCTCCACTGTGAATAAAGTTCACTTGAAAAAGCTATTGGTGGTCGCTAGTGTGGCGAAGCGACATGGAGGGATGGCGACCTCTTTGGAGATCCCTGACTTCAGGATTGCCGCTGTTGCACAGGTAGGGAAACCGTATCCTGGCCGGATGGCCGTTTTGCGATCTTGAGGCAGGTGCGGATGGACCCCCTGGACCGTTCCGATCCCAAGCGTATCGGTGGCATCACGCTGCACGGGCGGCTCGGCGTCGGCGGGATGGGCCGGGTGTTCTACGGTCTGACGCCGGACTACGAGCGGGTCGCCGTCAAGGTCATCCGTGAGGAGCTGGCCGACCGGGCAGAGGTGCGGGCACGGTTCGCCAGGGAGATCGACGCGTTGCGCACGGTTCAGGGACCGTATGTCGCCGGGCTCGTCGACGCGTCCGAGGAAGAGGACGAACGGCCGTGGCTCGCGGTCGAATACGTCCGCGGGCTGAGCCTGAAGGAGTTCGTCGAACTGCACGGGCCGCTCGCCGTCGACAACGCGGCCATCCTCGGTGTTCTCCTCGCCACCGCGCTCAAGGACGTCCATCGGGCGGGCCTGCTCCACCGCGACCTCAAACCGGGCAACATCCTCATGGGCAGGGAGGGGGCCAAGGTCATCGACCTGGGGCTGGTGGCCTTCGCGGACGGCCCCACAGACCTGACAACCTCGGAGTCGATGCTCGGCACGCCTGCGTGCATGTCACCCGAGCAGGCCAACACCCCCAAGAGCGTGACCTCCGCGACGGATGTCTACGCTCTGGGGGCGACGCTGCTGTTCGCGCTGACCAAGCACTATCCCTACGACGGGCCGAACCTCGCGGCGATGTTCATGAACATCATCAAGCCCGAGGTCGTCCCGAACCTCGGCGGTCTTCCCCCAGAGTTCGAGCACATCATCGCTGCGATGCTCGCACAGGACCCGGCGGCTCGTCCCAGCCTCGCCCAGGTGACGGCCTGGCTGTCGGAACCGGCGACCGCGGGTGGGATCACTCTGCCGGTGGCCGCTCGCCGGCTGGCGGTGGCGACCTACGTCGAGCGTCCGACCGACCCCCCGGAGATCGAGACGCCTCTCCGGAAGAGGCGGGACCTCACCGATGTGATCGTCCCAGGCTCCGTCGTCGCTCTGCTCGCCGAGCGCCTGCGTGGCGCCTACGCTTCGAACGCCCGTTTTTAAGAGGAGATCTGTGACCGAGAGTCCGTACCCACCCGGCGCCCGGATCGAGGTGCGGGACGCCGAGTGGATCGTCCGCACCTGCACCCCGACACCGGTAATCCCGGGGACCGAGGAAATGCGGGACGGGCGCCCAGTCCTGGGAACCGGGGAAATGCGCGATGGATACCGGATCACGGCGGTCGGCGCGTCGGAATTCGTCCGCGACGAGGACGCCGTGTTCTTCAGCGGCATCGAGACCGTCGAGTTGATGCGTCCCGAGGAGACGATCCTGGAGCAGGACGAGACGCCCAGGTTCGCCAAGAGCCGCCTCTTCCTGGAAGCGGTCCTCAGAAGGACGCCGCTGCCCCAGACGGAGAAGGGCCTCGCGCTGTCAGACCGTTTCCTGCTGGATTCGCTGCCCTACCAGCAGCGCCCGGCCGAGCTCGCTCTCAAGGGCCTTCGGCCGCGCATCCTCCTCGCCGACGTGGTCGGTCTCGGCAAGACCCTGGAGATCGGCCTCATCCTGGCCGAGCTGATCCGTCGCGGACGTGGCGACCGCATCCTCGTGGTCACCCCGCAGCAGGTGCTGGAACAGTTCCAGCACGAGCTGTGGACCCGGTTCTCCATCCCGCTGATCCGGCTCGACTCGGTCGGCATCGAGCGCATCCAGCGAGAGATCCCCGCGGGCCGCAACCCGTTCACCTACTACAAGCGGATCATCGTCTCGATCGACACGCTCAAGAACGTGGGCAAGTACGGCCAGCACCTGGAGAAGATGCACTGGGACGCGGTCGTCATCGACGAGTCGCACAACCTGATCGGCGAGAAGAGCTTCCGCAACAGGCTGGCCAAGCTCCTGGCACGCAACACCGAGGCGCTGCTGCTGGCCAGCGCGACCCCGCACAACGGGGACAGCAAATCCTTCGCCGAGCTGATCCGCATGCTCGACCCGGCCGCGATCGCCGACGAGACCCGCTACTCGGCGCAGGACATCGGTCACCTCTACCTCCGCCGCACCAAGATCAGCCCTGAGGTGCGGGACCAGATGGGCAGCAAGTGGCCCGACCGAGGCCCTTCGGTTCCGGTCCGCTGTGCAGCTACCGCGGCCGAGGAGAAGATCTTCGAGGAGCTCACCCAGGTCTGGCTGGCCGGAGACCAGCGAGCCGGCGGACCGGTGGTCGACGCGAAGAACCGGCTCTTCCCCTACACGCTGCTCAAGTCATTCCTCTCCTCACACGTCGCCCTCGCCACCACGGTGGGGAAGCGGCTGAAGAACGCCAAGGAGAGTCGTGAGATCGACGCGCTAAAGGTCCTGCAGGGTCTTGCGGCACGGGTGACCGACGACGACTCGGCCAAGCTCGCCGCCCTGGTCGGCCGGCTCAAGGAGATCGGTGTCGGCCCGCGCAGCGACACCCGGGTCGTGGTGTTCTCCGAGAGCGTGCCCACCCTGGAGTGGCTGAAGAAGACCGTGCCCGCCAGGCTGGGCATCAAGGACGACGCCATCGAGATCATGCACGGCGGATTCTCCGACACCCAGCAGCAGGAGATCGTCGAGCGCTTCTCCCTCGCCGACAGCAAGGTCCGCATCCTCTTCACCGGAGACGTCGCCTCCGAGGGCGTCAACCTGCACCGGCAGTGCCACCAGATGATCCACTACGACGTGCCGTGGAGCCTGATCCGCATCGAGCAGCGCAACGGCCGCATCGATCGCTACGGACAGGAGCACCAGCCCCAGTTCAAGGCTCTGATCCTTACCTCCGAGGTTGAGGGTGCCAAGGACGACAGGACCGTGGCCGAGAAGCTCCTGGACAAGGAGGCGACGGCCCACCGGAGCCTGGGCACCGCCGAGGCCGTCACCGGTGAATACCGGGCCGAGCGGGAGGAGCGCCGTCTCATCCAGGACCTGCTCGAAGGCAGGACCGTGGAGGAGTCGCTCCAGGCGCACGCACCCGACGACTGCCTGGCCGGCCTGATGGCCGGAGTGGGGGAAGATCCGGAGAACCCGGAGCCGCCGCGTGCGAACGTGCCACGGCTCTTCGACAGCACCGAGGCGTTCGTCCAGGAGTCCATCAGGACCCTCAAGCTTCTCGACAAGCTGGAGGACGACGGCGAGATGCTCGCCTTCGAACCGCCCGCCGACCTGATCCACCGCCTGTCGGTGCTGCCGTCGTCCTACTTGCGCACCCACGACGTCAGGAAGCGAATGAAGGTCACCTTCAGCCGCACCCTGGCGCATCGAAAGCTGGACGAGGCCCGCAAGACCAAGACCATGTGGCCGGACATCGCCTACCTGTCGGACCTGCATCCGATGGTCGACTGGCTCACCGACAAGGTCCTCGTACGGCTCGGCCGTCAGAAGGCCCCGGTCATCACCGCCGACGTGGACGGAACCACCTTCCTGGTCCAGGGCATCTACTCCAACAAGCGCGGCCAGCCCACAGTCGTGGAGTGGATGGCGGTCAGCGGCCCACCCGAGGCGCTCGCCGTACAGGACGGGGAGATGGTCGAGGTCCTGAAGGCGGCCAAGGTCGGCCCCGGGATGATCAACACGGGCCGGCGGCTGGACCTCGAACCGCTCCAGCAACTGGTGAAGCCCGCCGTCGAGGCCGCGCGCACCCACCTGGAGAAACGCCGCGCCCTCTACGACGCGGAGGTCGTCGCACCGCTGGACGCCTACCGCGCGCAGCTCTCCGAGTGGGAGGAACTGACGCTTTTCGACGTGCATGCCTCCCGGCGCGGTCGCAAGGAGGCCGATGTGCGCGAGACCGTCGACGAGCAGCAGCGTCTCCTCGACTCCCTGCAGACCACCGGCGAACCGCTACTGCGGGTGCTCGCCGTACTGATTCCCACTGCGCCGGACTCGGGCGCGATCAAGCAGGCGCCGGTCTCGAGCGCGATCTCCCAGGATGGGCACCGATGAGCTTCGACTCAATCGTCAACCGCGGCGACTATTTCTCGGCCCACTACCTGGCCGAAGTGCTGCCCAAGGACCTGAAGAAGAAGGACGGTCTGCTCGCCCGCTGGACTGAGGACGAGAAAACCGGCCGCACCACGCCACGCAGGGGCCTTCGGGCGCTGAGCAAGCCGTACTTCGCCGACCGGCCGCTCTTCGCTGACGTCGACGTACGGCTGCGCGAGGGCGAGCTCGTCGGGGCGGATGACAGGGCCGAGTGGCGCAAGGAACTGAACGAGCTGCACGGTGATGTGCTGCGCGCGCTCGGGTTCACCGCGCAGCCGCGCGAGCTGGTTGTGGAGCGGGCGGGCAGGGAGTACGCCGTCCAGGTGGCGTATGCCGACCAGCACCTGGTGGCCGTCGAGTGCGGCTGGGCCGCCGGCGTGGACGCAGCCCTCGACGACGACCGGGCCGGCCGGGTGCTCGCCCCGGTCCAGCTCGACGGTCGCGAGCAGATCGTCTCCAGCACCAAGCTGGCATCCTGGCTGCTGGCGAGCGACACCCCGCCGCGCTACGTGCTGCTCCTGGCCGGCGGTGTGGTCGTCCTCGCCGACCGGGCCACCTGGGGCGAGGGCCGCTACCTGGCGGTCAGTCTTGATGTGGCGCTGGGCCGCAACAACCCGGCCGAGCTGGAGGTCATCGCCGCGCTGTTCGGTGCCGACTCGCTGCTGCCCCCCGAGGAGGGCGGCTCCGAGCCTCTGGCCGAGCTGCTCACCAACTCCCGTAACCACGCGGTCGGCGTCTCCACCGAGCTCCGTAAGGGACTGCAGAAATCCGTCGAACTGATCGCCAACGAGGTGCTCAACCGGATCCGTCAGGCCGAGATGCGGCTGGAGGACGGCACGACGCGCAAGGTGCGGCCCGAGGACATCATGGAGCCGGGCGCGCTGGCCAAGGAGCTGGGCCGCGAGTCACTGCGCTACCTCTACCGGATCCTGTTCCTGCTGTATGCCGAGGCCCGGCCAGAGCTGGGCATCCTGCCGACCGACGACGAGGACTACGGCAGGGGCTACAGCGTCGCCCGCCTCGGCGACCTCGTCGTCCGCGACCTGTCTGGCGAGGAGGCACGACACTCCTTCCATCTTTATGAGTCGCTCGACCTGCTCTTCCGCATGGTCAACGCCGGTCACCGCCCCCGTGGTGGAGCCGAAGCCGAGACCTCGGATGACGAGGGCCTCCGCTTCGAGCCGCTTCGTTCGGACTTGTTCGACCCGGAAAGGACCGGGCTCATCGGCCGCGCTGCGCTGGTCGTGCCCGGCTTCGACGAGGACGACCCGACCGCGCCGAAGATCGACACCAGGCTGCGCAATGAGACGCTCTACGAGGTGCTGCGTCTTCTCATGCTCACCAAGGGACGGGGTCGTGAGCGGGGTGGGTTCATCTCCTACGCCCAGCTCGGCATCAACCAGCTCGGCGCGGTGTACGAGGGCCTGATGTCCTACACCGGGTTCATCTCCACCGAAGAGCTGTACGAGGTGGCCAAGGGCGGTGACTCCCACGGTGGCACCTGGACGATTCCGGCCTCGAAGGTGGACGACTATCCCTCGGAGGTCTTCGTCCCGGAACTCGACAAGGATGGAACACCAACCGGGGGATACAAGCACCATCCCAAGGGATCGTTCGTCTACCGCCTCGCCGGCCGCGACCGCGAGACCAGCGCTTCCTACTACACCCCCGAGTCGCTGACCCAGGTCACCGTCCAGCTCGCGCTCCAGCACCGCCTCGACCAGAACGACACCGTCACGCCTGCCCGCGAGATCCTGGAGTGGAAGATCTGCGAGCCCGCCCTGGGTTCGGGCGCGTTCTTGAACGAGGCCATCAACCAGGTCGCGGCCGAATACCTGCGGCGTCGGCAGAGGGAGCTCGGCTCATCCGTCGATCCGGAGAGGTACGAGGAAGAGCTGCAGCGGGTCAAGGCTTATGTCGCGCTGCACAACTCCTACGGGGTCGACCTCAACGAGACCGCCATTGAGCTGGCCGAGGTCTCGGTCTGGCTCAACGTCATGCACCCGGGACTGCAGGCGCCATGGTTCGGTCTCCACCTGCGCCGGGGCAACTCGCTCATCGGCGCGGGACGGCGAGTGTACGGCGCGGCGGCACTGACCAAGGGGGAGTGGCTGAAGTCGGCCCCCGAGGATCTGCCGTTCTCGGCAGGTTCGCTGCCGTCGGGTAAGGTTCACCACTTCCTACTCCCCGCCGAGGGCTGGGGCGCGGTCGCCGGAGCCAAGGAGGCGCGCGAACTCGCACCCGCCGAGGCCAAGAAACTCGCAGACTGGCGCAAGCAGCTCCGGAAGAATGTCTCGGACAAGAAGTCCGGCGGTCGGAAGGTGTCCCAACTCCAGCGGTTGCAGGCCTTGTCCGGTCGCGCCGAATACCTCTGGGACCTGGTCATCCAGCGCCTCGCCATCTCCGAGCGCGAGATCAGCCGCAAGATTGACGTCTGGGGTGCCGACTGGATCGACCAGCCCGTTGACGCCGTCTCCAGGGAGAAGGTCTACGGAGACCTGGTTGCCCCTGGCACGCCGTACTGGCGGTTGAAGAAGGTCATGGACGCCTGGTGCGCGCTGTGGTTCTGGCCGCTCGACCGCGCGGGCCTGCTCGACGGCTCTGACGACGTCTACGCACGGCTCGCGCCGGATAAAGCAGATGACCACGGAGCAGATGCTCTACCGCCCGTTGCCACCGCTGCGCCCGCCGTTCAGGAGGATGTACGGTCCGCGCCCGTTGAGGCGGCTGAGGAGTCGATCGGCTTCGGGCAGAACTGGACGACAGAATCGCTCTTCGACATGGGTGAGTCCAAGCAGATGAGCCTGGGCGGCTTCGCCCGCGAGTCCCGTCGTAATGTCGGACGCAAACAGACCCCGGCCCTCGACCCGCTCCGCCCAATTATCCCCCTGGCGAACTTGGACGACTGGCTCGACTTCGCCGAAGCCATGCTCGGCAGGGCCGACATCCCGAAAGACTCCCTGGTTGCGAGCTTCGCATCCCTCGCCGACCTGGAGGAGTACGAGGACGAGCTTCCTACCTGGATGGGCATGGACTCGGCCATCAAGATTGCCGAGCGCTTCCCCTGGTTTGATGCCATCGAGGACATCGCGGAGCAACAGGGCTTCTTCCATTGGGAGCTCCAGTTCGCGCAGATCTTCAACAAAGGCGGCTTCGACCTCCAGGTTGGCAACCCTCCTTGGGTGCGACCCGATTGGCAGGAGAACTCCGTACTCGCCGAGTTGGAACCATGGTTCATGCTTACAGATAAACCCGCTCTCGCTGAGTGGCGCAACCGTAAAGCTGTTTCCCTTCAGACGGGAGCTGCGCGGAGTTACTATCTGAATGAATTTGCTGCCAATGTTGGTATAGCGGAATTTCTGAGTGCCAATGTAACATATGCGCTGCTTGGCGGTACCCGGCCTGATCTTTATCGCGCGTTCATGTGTAGGGTCTGGACTAACCTCAGTTCGCTAGGTACGGCAGGCCTTATCCATCCCGATACTCACTTTGGTGGTAGAAGGGAAGGGCCCCTGCGTGCTGCCTCCTACCGCCACCTACGCCTGCATGCAAGTTTCGTGAACGCGGCGAATTGGGCGTTTGAGGACCTCAGCCGGACTCAGGAATTTGGTTTACACATCTACGGTTCGGGCGGCGAGATTCGATTCGCTCATCTAAGTGAACTCTACGGCGCTCAAGTGGTATTAGAATCATTGGTGCACGGGGGGGATGGTCCAGTACCTGGAATCAAGCATGAAGGAAAATGGGATGTTCGCCCTCACAAGGCGAGAGTTATCGTTGTAGATGAAGGCGTGCTTGCTGAATGGCGACGTCTTACTGATTCGACCAGCATCCCTTTGGAGCAGGCGCCGCTGCTTTATCCGGTGACTACTGCGGAGGCCAATGCGATTAATATCCTTGCAAGCAAAGGAAAGCGGCTTGGGGAATATCGGCCTTGGATGAGCCTGGGATTTGATGAAGGGGAAGCAAAGAAGCGAGGTTTAATTAAATGGCAACCTGGTCACTCTGGGTCGCTGGATGCTGTGATTTTACAGGGCCCGCATTTCAGTGTTGCTACGCCATTCGCCAAGCAGCCTCCTCTGTTTAAGAGTTCTGATCGGCCCCAAGATCTAACTGTCTTGGCATCTAACGCAGTTCCGGCCACCAATTACGTCCGTTCCTGCGATGAAGAGGTTTATCTGGCAGCTCAAGATCTATGGAGTGGTCGTCGCTATACCGACCACTACCGACTCGCTTGGCGACGGATGATCGCCTTCAACGGAGAACGATCACTGTTTGCTGCTCTAATTCCGCCCGGTCCGGCTCATATAGACGCGGTAAACACGCTTGCGCTAAGCACCAATCGAGGTACTGTCCTCACAGCAGGGTTTTGGGCAACGCTGCCGCTTGATTACCTGCTCCGGATCACTGGCCGAACAGATCTTCGTAACCAGGGCGTGAATAGTATGCCTGCTGCAGATCCATGGCATCCACTGGCTTCAGCCCTGTTGCTACGGACACTGCGATTGAACTGCCTTACTGAGGCGTACGCCGAATTATGGTCCGACTTGTTCGATGAAGCCTGGGTCGGACATGAAATCTGGGCCGTGGATTGGCCGGGGCTCGCGCCGCTCGGCGATTCGGTCACTGTCACACCGGCATGGGCATATGCCATACCGCTACGAACAGAGAGGGAACGCCGGGCAGCCCTCGTTGAGCTGGACGCTCTGGTCGCGGTCTGGCTCGGCATGACCGCCGAGGAACTGATAGCGATCTACCGCTCTCGTTACCCGGTCCTGTCCGACTACGAAGCGCAGATCTGGTTCGACGCCGGTGGTCGGAAGATCGCTGGAAACCACAACACCTACGGCTACGGACAGACTAAGGAGCACTACGAGCAGCTCATGGCCCACCTCGACCCCGAGATCAACGGCCCCGTCCCGGATGGCTATGTGGCACCCTTCTACAAGGCCGACCGCGAGGCCGAGTACCGCCAGGCCCACGCCGTCTTCTCCGAGCGCCTTCGTCAGTCCGGTTGGCAGGCGCCGGCTGTACCCGATGACGAGAGCGCCTCGTGATGAGATCCGCGTGCCCAGCGGTCACTCAAGGGGTGACATTCTCGAACGTGCCGCAGGTTGACCCTGTCTGCGGAAGAGGCTTGACATGGGCGCTGATCTGGTTACGATGGGTGTTGCATGACTCACTTGGGGTCATGAAGTGGAGCCGGGTTAACCTCCGCAGGTGGTGGCCCGGCTTTCGCGTGTCATCAGGTCATACGGATTCGCAGCCGACATACGAGAGTATCTTCCCCAGCCCCCGCGCCGCAGGGTCCTCGTCGAGAGCAAGCGCTTTGGCGGTGCTGCTGACGATCACATCCGCCACCCAGAGCAGGGGCTCCTTCGCGAACGGGGCATGGCTGTATTCAAAACGCGCGGGTCGGCCCGCCAACCCCCCAAGAACCCTGCGATCATGTCGGTCCTGGTTCGCCTCACGCTCTGCCAGCACAATCCATCGGACTTGGCTTGGCAGTTCATGCACCAGCCAGGTCAGGGCTCGGGCGCGTGCGGCTTCCTTGCGCTTGGGTCGCTCGAAACGACAGCCATATACCCGTGCTGAGATCGGCAGAGACCCGATCTCGCGGATCAGCGCGGCGCGGGTCTGCTCATCTTCCTGTGACCAGTGTGGTGTGCGAGCGGTAGGTATCACGGCACACAGCCGTCTTCTGACGTCCTCCGCGAGAGCGGGGGCCGCGAGCACCAGCCCGACCGCGTACAGGCGGGCGTCGGTGTGGATCGACTCATCGATGAAACCCGCCAAGGGGGATTCGGGGGGACGCATAGAGTCATCATTTCGTAACGTAAAGGAGTGGGGTGGCTGCTTTCCATGAAACCGGTGTTGGCCGCTGACGAGCTGCTGCGGAGTCTGACGCAATACCTCACGACCACCTTCGCGCTTGTGGAGAAGCCGGTCAGGCATGCGCTGACGGAGAACGGCAATCCGCTCCCGCAGCTTCTCGTTCATGGCTCGTCGTGGTCGGTAACGCTGAGGAGAGCGGAATGATCTCGGTAGCGCTCTTCAACAACAAGGGGGGCGTCGGCAAGACGACGCTCACCTACCACCTGGCCCACATGTTCCAGCGTCTTGGCCACCGTGTGCTGGCCGTAGACCTGGACCCCCAGTCGAACCTGACCTCGGCGTTTCTCGATGAGGATGATCTGGCGATTCTCTGGGCGGAGCCAGAAAGCCCGGCATGGGGAGGGACGCAACCCACCCTCACCGGACCGCTCGCACGCCGGATCACAAGAGAGGCGGGTACGGTCGCGGCCTCGGTCAAGCCGATCATGGAAGGGCTGGGTGATGTCGCGTTCTACGAGCCGACATGCATCACCGACGGGCTCTGGCTCGTTCCCGGAGATCTTGAACTGAGCGCGTTCGAGGACAGACTCTCCGCTGCCTGGCCCAACTGTTTCATGGGTGATCAGGCCGCCATCCGGACGACCACGGCGTTCTACCGGATCATCGACGACGCCGCCCGTCGGATAAACGCCGACATCGTTCTCATCGATGTGGGGCCGAACCTCGGCGCGATCAACAGGGCTGCGCTCCTCGCCGCGGACAGCGTGCTGATGCCTCTCGCCGCCGACCTTTTCTCTCTCCGCGGCCTGCGCAACCTCGGACCGACGCTGCGGGCCTGGCGCGGGACGTGGCAGGGGACAGTGCTGCCGAAAGTGCCTAAGACCATTCCGGCTCCCCCCGGGGAGATGCGCCCCCTTGGCTATGTGATCATGCAGCCCACCATGCGCCTGGACCGGCCGGTAAAGGCCTACCGGCGCTGGCTTGAGCGCATCCCCTACGTCTTCGCCGAATCGGTGCTTGATGAACCTCAGCACTCTGAGCATCGATCGTACGAGATTGCGACACTGCGGAACTATCAGAGTCTGATGCCCCTCGCCCACGATGCCCGCAAGCCGATGTTCGATCTCAAAGCCGCCGACGGGGCTATAGGAAGCACGCAGACTTATGTTCAGAAATGCCGCGCCGAATTTCGTGAACTCGCCGAGAGCGTGATCGACCGACTCTTCAAGGTGCGGGCGCAAGCCGTGCAGGACCCCGAGAACATGTCGTGACGTCCACAGCCGTCCCGCTTTCCATCTTCTGGTCTGGCTTCAGCCATGATCTCGCGGTAGCGCGTGGAGAGATCGGGTTCTCCACTCGCCCCCAAGCCGACCCAGGGGAAGCGGCGCCGGACGGCCTCGCAGTCGATGGGCTGCTCATCATGCATTTATCAAGCTTAGAAACATCAGGCCGAGAAGGAGAGGTCGCTCGGTGAAGCCGACGCTGGCGGCGGATGAGCTGCGGAAGAACCTCACGCAGTACCTCACGACCACCTTCGCGCTCGCGGAGAAGCCGGTCAGGGAAGCGCTGGAGCGGTTCCTCAACCATCCCGAGCAGGGGATCTTCCGCGGGCCGTACCTGCGGATCCGCACGCCGTTCCGCTCCGCCGAGAAAGGCTGGAAGGACTGCCTGGAGTGGGCGCCGGCCGGGGACTGGACGCCGTACCGGCATCAGGCGAAGGCCTTCCAGCGGCTCAGCACGCTCAACAAGGCGGCCGAGCCGACGCTGATCACGACGGGGACCGGCTCGGGTAAGACCGAGTCGTTCCTGGTCCCGGTGCTCGACCACTGCCGGCGGCAGAAGGCGAACGGCAAGCACGGCGTGAAGGCTGTGCTGCTCTACCCGATGAACGCGCTCGCCACCGACCAGGCGCACCGGCTCAACGACTACCTCCAGCAGACCGGCTTGAACGACGTGACCGGCGCGCTCTACATCGGTGACACCCCCGAGGTCGGCTACCAGAAGGTGATGACCCAGCGGGCGGAGATCCGCCGCAACCCGCCGGACATCCTGATCACCAACTACAAGATGCTCGACCTTCTCCTCCAGCGTGCCGACGACCTGCCAATGTGGAAGGACGCCGAGCTCGCCTACGTGGTGGTGGACGAGTTCCACACCTATGACGGCGCGCAGGGCACCGACGTCGCCATGCTGCTGAGAAGGCTCGCCTCGGCCACCGGGCACTCCCGGCCCGGCAGGCCACTCGGTGACATCTGCCCCGTCGCCACCTCCGCCACCCTCGGCGAGGGTGGTGACAGCCCCGGGGGTGATAGGAGCAGCATCCGCGAGGTCGCGGAGCAGGTCTTCGGCACGGTGTTCCCCGAGGGCGCGGTCATCGGCGAGGACCGGCTCACGGCTGAGGAGTTCGTCGGCGAGATCGATGTCACGCTGCCGCTTCCCGACGCGCAGGAGCTGGCGCTTCTCCCCGACCCGCTCCGGGACCCCGGCGCCATGGACCTGATCGCCGCGGCGGTCACCGGAAAGAACGGTCTCAGTCCGCAGGAGCTGGGCGGGGTCCTCAAGCAGCACATCCTCACCCAGGCGGTGCTAGACCTGCTCAGTGGCGGCCCGGCGACGCCGGCGGAGATGCTCGAGCTCCTGCCGCGCAGGGGCGCCTACAACTGGGGTGCGGCCATCCGCCAGTCGCCCGACCAGGCCGCCACCGCGCTGGCGCGGTTCGTGGCGTTGCTGTCGCACGCCCGCGATCCGGAGGATCCGAAGCGGCCGTTCCTGCACATCGAGTCCCACGTCTGGGTGCGGGCCGTGTCGCGGCTGCTCCGGCTCGCCGACCACACTCCGGCTTTCGCCTGGATCGGCGAGTTGCCCGTGCTGGACGCCGACTCGACGTTCAACGTGATGGGCAAGAGCCTGCTGCCCTCGATCTACTGCCGCCACTGCGGGCGATCCGGCTGGGCCGCCTTCTCCCCGGAGAAGGACCCGTCGGAGCTGGTCACCAACCCGGAGAAGATCTACCGCGCAGCCGTCGGGTCGGAGAAGAAGCGCATCCGGCCGCTGATCCTGGCCACCCGGAGCGAGGCCGAGGGCCAGGTCCAGAACCTGGGGATTCTCGACGGAGAGCGAATCCGGCCGGTAGATCCCGCGAAGGACCGACACGGCGAGGGCGATGTCGTCTTCATCCTCACCGACCTGGACACCAAGTCGGAGGCGAACCACGCCGCCGAGCAGGACCGCTGTCCCGCCTGCAACCTGGACCAGGGCATCCGCTTCCTCGGTGCGGGGCTCGCCTCGCTGGCCGCGGTGACGGTCACCCAGCTCTTCGCGGGCAATCAGCTCGACATCTCGCAGCGCAAGACGCTGCTCTTCAACGACTCGGTGCAGGACGCGGCCCACCGGGCCGGGTTCGTGGCCAACCGGTCGTACGCGTTCTCGCTACGGCGGTTGCTGACCGGCCGGCTCGATTCCGAGACGCCGATCCTGCTCAACGACCTGGTGGCGGACCTGGCCGCGGCGGCGAGTGAGGCGGACGTGCTGCCCGCGGTGGTCCCGCCCGACCTGCACGATCGGCCGGAGATCGACGCGATCCTCGCGCAGGAGACCGCCGGGTCCACGCAGGCCTGGGACCTCATCGGAGAGCGCCTGGCCTTCGCCGCCATCATGGAGCTCGGTCTGCGCTCCCGGCAGGGCCGTACGCTCGAGTTGACCCGGACGGCCGCCGCCGAGGTCGTGCTGAGCGATCCAGCGAAGATCGCCGGCCTCGCGCGTGACGTGCACACCGGCATGCCCGGGATGATCGAGCTTGCCTCCGACGGCCGATACCTCGCCTACCTGCGAGGCCTGCTGGAGCGGCTGCGCTATCGCGGCGCGATCAAGCACGTGTGGCTGGACAGATGGCTCGCCAACGCCGGGACCAGTAGGTACAACGCGATCTGGGGCAGGCGTCCCGAAGGGCTGCCCGCGTTCCCCAGAGGGTTGTCGGCGCCGACGTTTCTGCTGGACCGGCAGAAACGGAAGTCGGAGTTCGACCGGATCGACTCCGACCAGGGCTGGTACCAGTACTGGACCACGCGCTGCCTCGGGCTCGATCGGGGCGCGGCCGGTGAGTATCTCGCCCGGCTGCTGCCGATGCTTGCTCGCGAGGACGTGATCTCCGTGCGGCCGGCCGACGACGGCGCCACCCGGGTGTACGGCCTCCAGCCGGGACACATCCAGATCCGCTCGCTGGAGGACGCCCAGGTCAACGATGCGGGGATCGGCTGTGACACGTGCGCGTGGGAACAGACCGTCCATCCTGAGCTCTTCGACGACTGGTACGGCCAGCCCTGCCCGCGCTACCGCTGCGGTGGGCATCTGACCAACCGCGGCAGCCAGAACTACAAACTCGACTACTACCGGCGGCTCTATCTCGCACGGGGCGGCGAGGGCGCGTTCCGGGTGGTCACCGCGGAGCACACGGGCGCGCTGACCCGCAGGCAGCGCGAGCAGGTGGAGCAGCGCTTCCGCGACGGCACCCGCTACAACGACCCGAACGTGCTCTCCTGCACGCCCACCCTGGAACTGGGCATCGACATCGGCGACCTGTCCGCGGTGATCCTCGCGTCGCTCCCGCCCGGCCCGGCGAACTACGTGCAGCGGGTCGGCCGTGCGGGCCGCCGTACCGGCAACGCGTTCCTGGTCACGATGGTCGGGCGATCCCCCCGTGACCTCTATTTCCTCAACGAGCCACGCGACATGATCGCGGGCGAGATCGTGCCGCCCGGCAGCTACCTGTCGGCGGTGGAGATCCTGCACCGTCAGTACGTCGCCCATCTGGTCGACCTGTGCGCCCGGGGAAAGCTCGACGGGGTGCTGCCACTGCCACGGCTGGCCTCGGCGCTGTTCGGGGAGACGGGCTGGCTGGCGGGGTTCACCACGACCGCGCTCGCGGCGGGCGCCACATCGGTGGAGGGGTTCCTCGATCTGTTCGGCACGTCGGTGACCCCGGAGGCCGCCGCGGATCTCCGGCAGTTCGCGACCGCGGACCTGGCGCAGACCGTACAGGACGCGGAACGCTCGTGGGGGCAGCGGATCGCGGACCTGCGAGAGCGGCTCGGCGTCATCGACGCCGCGATCGAGCCACTGGTGGAGTCGGATCCCATCCAGCGGGCCCAGAAGCGGGCGCTGGCCGCGGAACGGCGAGCCGTGGCCAAGCGCATCGGTGAGATCGGCAGGGAGAACGCCCAGGGCGCGCTCGTCGAGCTCGGGCTGCTGCCGAACTACTCCCTGATCGACTCCACCACCAGCCTGGAGGCGACGATCACCTGGGATGAGGAGGTCGACGGCGGCAGGCGGTATCACAGCGAGGTAAGGGAGTATCAGCGCTCGGCCCGGCTGGCACTCACCGAGCTGGCCCCCGGCAACTCCTTCTACATGCGCGGCTACCAGCACGAAGTGACCGGCCTGGACATCGGCACCCCGTCGCGCCCGGCGTGGGAGCAGTGGCGGGTCTGCCCGGGCTGCGGCTACGTGCGGACCACGCTCGCCGCGGAGGACACGACCTCCTGCCCCCGATGCGGTGGCGCGGACATCGGCGAGCTGGGGGCCCTCTACGGCGTGCTGCGCCCGACGCGGGTGACTGCCCACGATCGGCGGGATGACGCCCAGATCCGCGACGATCACGAGGACCGGCAGCGCCGCTACTACGAGTCGGCCGTCGCGGTGGACATCGAGTCGGCGGACATCGTGCCGGGGTCGTGGCGGCACACGAAGGCGGTGTTCGGTGTCGACTTCACCCGCAAGGCGGTCGTCCGGCGCTTCAACCTGGGCACCTCCCGCTACGACCGGCCCGCGACGGACAGGTTCGCGGGGGAGGACGTCCGGCTCAACCCGTTCTACACCTGCCCGGCCTGCGGCGGCACGACGGTGGACGGGCCGCCCGCGACAGCCCATTCGGACGCGTTGATCGCGAGCTCGTACGTCGATCCGAGCCGCAAGCATCACCGGCCCTGGTGCACCTACCGGCGGGACGCCGAGGATGCCGAGCACATCAAGCTGATCCTCGCGCATGAGCTGCGCACCGAGGCGTTGCGCATCCTGCTCCCGGTCGCCACACTCCTGATCGAGGAGAGGATGGCCTCGTTCGAGGCCGCGCTGATGGCGGGCGTGGCTGCCGAGTACGGCGGCGATCCCGACCACCTCGCCATCGTCACCGCCACCATGCCCGACCAGGAGACCGGACGGCGACGCCGCTTCCTCGTGCTGCACGACACGTTGCCAGGTGGCACCGGCTACCTGCATCGGCTCTCCTCGGAGGAGGGTTTCCGAGGCGTGCTGACAGCGGCGCTGAAGATCGTGGAGGAGTGTCCCTGCAAGGAGGACGAGCATAAGGCGGCCTGCCATCGCTGCCTGCTCTCGCACGTGCCGGGCAACAAGTACGACAAGGTCAGCCGGGCCGAAGCGCTCGCCATGCTGCGGGACCTGCTCGACACCTGGGACACCACGACGGTCGCCACCACCGATGCGATCTCACTGTGGGACCAGGTGGAGAGCGAACTGGAGGCCCGCTTCCTCGGCGGGCTGGAAGCTTGGGCGCGCCGGACGGACACACCCGGAACGCTGGGTATGGCCGGTGTCCTGAACAAGAAGAAGACGGCCGATCTGCGCATCGAAGGGCCTGACGGCTCGATCGTGCACTGGCAGATGATCCTGCAGAACACGATCAAGGGCACCCGCCCCGATGTGTTGTTCCGGCGGCTGGACGACGTGCCGCTGGAGGTCGCGGTGTACCTCGACGGCTACAACTACCACGCGTCGCCCGACAGGAACCGCCTGGCGGGCGACGCCGTGAAGCGGGCCCGGCTCCGCGCGCACGGGCGGATCGTCTTCCAGCTCACCTGGGAAGACGTTGAAGACTGGGAGACACGCGGATACGCGCCCTTCGTCAAGGGGGAGCCGCCGCGTGCTCCCTACCTGGGCAACGCGCAGACCAGCGCGCGCCAGATCTACCAGCAGTTCAGCCCTGGCCGGGATCCCGAGGAGCTGGCCCGCACGGTATGGGCCAACCCTGTCGACACGCTCCTGGCGTTCCTCCGCGAACCCCTGCCCGAGCTGTGGCTGCGCCGTGCCGAAGCCCTCACCGCCGGACTGCTGAAACTGGCACAGGGTCAGAGCCGTTCCGGTCCCGACGGAGTGCCGGAGCGGCTGATGGCCGCACTCCGTGCGTCGTCTCTCCCCGCTTCGACCATGGAGAAGATCCTGACCATGCGAGCCGTGGACACCGCCGGTTGCCCGATTGCCGTGGTGCTCGATCCGCGTGCCGGTTACACGTGGACGGCTTTCGCGATGATCGACGACACGAACGAGACGATCACCGCCGACGAGGAGAGCCACAGGCGACGCTGGGCGGCCTGGCTCTACTGGGGCAACCTGCTGCAGTTCCTGGACGCGGGGTCGGGAGACGGTGGGCAGCTCGCGCTCACCGATCTTGATGCCTTCGACCCGTCGTTACTCGCGGTGGCCGGAGGAGCAGGGATCACATCCATGCTCAGCCTCCTGCCCCTTGACGAGGATTTGGTGGACGAGGACGAGGACGAGGCAACCATCCCGGCGCACGCCGTGCGGCTGCCGCAGGAAGCTTCTGCGACGCAGACCGTACCCTTCCAGCGAGTTTCCACCGAAGCGAAGGCCGTGCGGAAGGAAGCACAGACCGTACCGGCGACGACAGCGGGACCGGATCCGCGCTGGGAGAAGATCTACGACTTGCTCGACCCGGGAGAGTCGGGTCTGGCGGAGTTCGCACGAGGACTGGCCGAACTAGAGGTTCCCGCGCCTGCCTCCGACGAGGTGGGGTTCGAGCTGGGAGAGCAGGCATGGCAGGCGGAGCTGGCCTGGCCTTCGGTCAAGGTGGCCGTCGTACTTGCCGGGGACGACGACGAGGCGCGCAAGCGGAACGCAGCCTATGCGGCAGCCGGTTGGGATGTGCGTGACGTGCAGGGTTGGCCGGCTGAAGAGCTGGCCAAGTGTATTCGCGGTGGGGGTACCGAGTGAGTGAGCCGGCTGGTACGGCGGCGCGGCGTGGTCACGAGTCAATGAGCGGAGCGAGAGGACGGAGTGAACATGCAAGGTGAGGCGACGCTGCGGCTGCTCGACAAGGCGGACAAGGAGATCCTCAAGCTCTCTCGGGACGTCAAGGGCGCGATCTACGACTTCCAGCACAAGTTCCGTAAGAGCCCGGCCAACCCCGGGCTGCACTTCAAGCAGCTCAAGGGGCATCCGCGGCTGTATTCGGCGCGGGTCAACCAGGAGTATCGAGCGCTACTGCTCCACGCCGGAGAGTCGGACTACATTCTGGTGGCGGTCAAGCACCGCAAGGACGTCTACGACAATCTCGATCGCTTCGCCTACCAGATCAACCCGGTCACCGGTGGTATCGAGTTCGTCGACTTGGTCTCCATCGAGAGGAAGGTCCTCGACGAGACCCTCGTCCCTACGGTTCCGGCTGAGAAGCAGGTTGGTCAGGGGACTCCCGCTCCCTCAGCCCCGAACGAGAAAAAGGCCCGGCATGCGACTCCCGACCCTTCGGGCTCGGAGACGTTGTTCGCCGCCTTTACGGCAGAGCAGCTTCTCGATCTAGGTGTGGCCGAGCCGCTGCTCGGGCTGATTGCGAAGATCACGACTGAGGATGAGCTGCTCGGCCTGGTTGAGTACACACCGCAGCTCACCGCCGAGGTGCTGCTTGCGCTCCATGACGGCAAGACCCTCGACGAGGTTCTCGACCAGGTCACCACTCCCGTCACCGCTGAGGAGCCGGTCGACGTCGAGGACTACCAGGCAGCCCTGGCCAGGCCGGCCACCCAGGTCACCACCGACGACACCGCCCTACAGGAGGTGCTGGAGGGAGACTTCGGGCGCTGGCGCGTCTTCCTGCACCCTGCTCAGCGCAAGGTGGTGGAACGGGATTACAGCGGGCCTGCTCGGATCAGCGGGGGGCCCGGCACCGGCAAGACCATCGTCGCGCTGCATCGTGTGAAGCACCTGGTGGACGCGCTCGGACCGGGGGACGACAAGGCGATTCTGTTCACCACGTTCAACAAGAATCTGGCGGCCGATCTGCGTCAGCGACTGCTTGAGCTTGCTGGGGCAGAGGTGGCCAAGCGGGTGGAGATCGTCAACATCGACAAGCTCGCCACACAGATCGTCGCGGAAGCCGAGCCCGGCGGGCGTCGCCGATGGATCGACGACACCAAGGCGTTGCTGGAGTGGGAAGATCTCCTTCTGGAGCAGGGGGAGACGCGTTGGGACGGCGAGTTCCTTCATGCGGAGTGGTCTCACGTCATCCTCGGTCAGGCGATCAACTCGCGTGCCGACTATTTCCGTGCGCGTCGCGCGGGCCGGGGCCGATCCATCAGCAGGGAAGATCGTGCGGCGATCTGGCAGCTTGTCGAGCGATATATCAAACGGCTCGACGACAAGGAGCTGTGGACCTTCCGGCAGGTGGCCGAACGTGCCGCCCGGCTGGAGATCGAGCGCGCGCGGCAGAGGGCCTCATACGAGGCGGACCAGGTCAGCGCGGTCAAGCTGCAGCGGGAGTCGGGGATCTGGCATCGTCCTCGCTACCGGCACATTGTGGTCGACGAGGCACAGGATCTGAGCGCCGCCCATTGGAAGATGCTCCGCGCCATGGTCCCCGAAGGCCCCAACGATATCTTCCTCGCCGGCGACACCCATCAGCGGATCTACGGTAACTACGTCTCGCTGGGCAGTCTCGGCATCAATATCCGTGGGCGATCGTCCAAGCTCACCCTCAGCTACCGGACCACGCACGAGATCCTCGGGGCCGCACTGGGCCTGCTTGGTCAGGAGGAGTGGGACGACCTCGACGACGGCCACGACGATCTGTCTGGATACAGATCCGTTCTGCACGGCATGCGTCCGACATTGCGTCCGTCGGCCACGTGGGTCGCTGAGCTCGACGCCGTCGTCGAACAGGTCCGGGAATGGAACGACGTGGCACTCGCGTCGATCGCGATCTGCGTTCCCGAACGCCGTATGGTGGCCGAGGTCGAGAACCGATTGGGCAAGGCGGGGATCATCGCTGCGGCCATCGGCGCGGAGGGGCCGAAGCTGTATGACGCGATCCACGTCGGGACGATGCACCGTTTCAAGGGCCTGGAGTATCAACGGATGATTCTCGTCGGTGTCGCCGAAGGGCTGGTCCCCTCGCATCATGCCGCACAATATGAGAGCACAGACCCGTTGCGTTACCGGCGTGAGCTGCAGCGTGCCCGGTCGTTGTTGTTTGTCGCCGCCACCCGAGCCAGAGACACTCTGGTGATCTCGTGGCACGGTCAGAAGAGCAGATTCCTGCCGTGAGGACGGTCGCCGAGCGCTACAAGCTGACCAGTCCCATCGCCCGCGGCGGTATGGGCGTTGTCTGGCAGGGATCGGATCTGCGGCTCAACCGTTCCGTCGCGGTCAAATTGATCTACGAAGATGACTTGGTCGCCAAGAATGAGGCGACGCGTCGCTTCTATCGTGAGGCGCGGATCACCGCCCGTCTGCGGCACCCCGGTGTGCCCGTCGTCTATGACTTCGGTAGCGACGGCGGGGAGCTCTTCATGGTCATGGAGTATCTCGACGGTCACATGGTCGCGGACCTGATCGCCGAGCAGTCTCCCTTGCCGGTCTCTTGGGCGGCCCTTATCGCGGCGCAGGTCTGTGCCGTCCTGGCCGCCGCTCATGCCGCCGATTTGATCCACCGAGACATCAAGCCGAACAACCTGGTGATGTGCGCGGATGCCACGGTGAAAGTGATCGACTTCGGAGTGGCCACGGCTCTTGGGGCCAAGGAGTTCTCGCAGATCACCGAGGCCGGGCAGATTCCCGGTACGGCTCGCTACATGGCGCCGGAGCTTGTGGACGGTGCCGAGGCGAGCCGCTCAAGTGACCTGTATACCGTGGGATGTCTGCTCTATGAACTGCTTACCGGTTCGCGCCCGTACGCCTCGCGGGATCTCATGAATGAGATCCATCGCAGTCGGCGGGAAATTCCGCCTCCGGTGGAGCGATCAGATGTTCCCGAAGAGCTGGAGGAGTTGACGCTCAGATTGCTCGCCAAGTCTCCCGAAGAGCGTCCAGAGAGCGCGCTGTCGGTCTTCGAGAGCCTGCTTCCGCTGGTGAAGGCGTTACCGCCGTTACCAGGCTTGATTAATAAGGATCTTTCCATTGACCCCGTGCATATGTACGCGGCGGTCATTCAGCACGTCAGTACGTAAGGTTTGGGGTTTTTCATGCAGGACAGCGCCACGGTCGCAGCGGCCGACATCGCACGGTTGGCGGGGGTCGGGCGCGCCGCCGTCAGCAACTGGCGCCGGCGGTTCGAGGATTTTCCCTCCCCGGTCGGGGGGACATCGAGCAGCCCCCTGTTCTCCCTCTCCGACGTCGAGGAGTGGCTGCGACGGCAGGGCAAGCTGGCCGAGGTTCCGCTCGATGAGAGAGTCTGGCAGCAGCTGAGGGCAGGTGTCGAGGATCTGCGTCTCGCCGAGGTGGTGGGCCAGATCGGGGCGTTCCTGCTTTTCCTCGACAGCTCGCCCGCGAAGTGGACGCGGCTTGCCGGGAAGACCGACGCCGAGGTGTCCGACCGGCTGAACGAAGAGCTGGCGTCACAAGGGCTTCCTGGGACGCCGTCGGCGGTCGGCGCGATCCCGCTCCTGCGAGCCGTCGCCGAGCTGGCGGGGGAGCGGGGCACCGCGGCGACCTTCGGCTTCCTCTACGAACGCTATCTGGAGGCCCATTCCCGACGGGTGGCGACGCTGCCGGCGGATGTCGCCGAGTTGATGGTGGAGCTCTCCTCGGCCGGTGGCGGGACCGTTTTTGATCCCACCTGCGGGCTCGGCACGCTTCTGATGTCCGCGGCCGACGCCGGTGCCGCGAGTCTCGCCGGGCAGGAAAGGGATGAGGCCGCCGCACGCATCACAGCGGTACGGCTGTCGCTCCACGGTCGTGAGAGTACGGTGCACACCGGCGACTCCCTCCGTGAGGACCGATTCGGCTCCCTGCAGGCCGACGCCGTCGTCTGCAGTCCTCCCTTCGGGGACCGCGCCTGGGGTTACGAGGAACTGGCCAGTGACGTTCGCTGGCAGTACGGCCTGCCGCCACGGGGCGAGCCCGAGCTGGCGTGGGTCCAGCACGGGCTGTTCCACGTCAAGGCGGGTGGGCACGTGGTGGTCCTGATGCCCTCGGCCGCCGCGGATCGCCGATCCGGACGCCGGATCCGGGCACAACTGCTGCGCACCGGCACGTTGCGAGCCGTCGTGGCGCTCCCCGCCGGTGCGGCACCACATGCTCTGGGATCGCCGCATCTGTGGATTCTGCGTAAGCCGGAGGCCGGGGATCCCGTCCCGTCACACGTCCTGATGGTGGACGCCTCGGACATGTCCTGGTCGCAGATGCGAGAAACCGTCCTGGAGAGATGGCGGTCCTATTCGGCCGGCGCGAAGGAAGCCGACGCTAGGGGAGCCGACGGCACGCCGGTTGACGGGAAAAAGACGGTGCCTCTCATCGACCTGCTGGATGAAACGGTCGACCTGACCCCCGCCCGCTACGTGGCCGGCCGATCGGCCGACAGCGCGGGGCAGGAGTTCGCGGCCTCTCTGGAAGAGATGGCCTCATCCGTTTCCGCACTCCAACGTGCCCTTGAGGACCTTCGCGCGTTCACGGCGGAACGCGACGACCTTCCGAAGACCACGATCGCGGAGCAGGCCAAGGCCGGTGCCATCGCCATCCACCAGTCCCCCCAGCAGGAGACGGGGTCGGGGGAGATTCCGGTACTGACCGTGGAAGATGTGATCGCGGGTCGCGCCCCCGGCGGACAGACCTCCGCTGCCGCTGACGTGGTCAGGCCGGGGTCCGGTAGTCCCGCTGGCGCGGGCAAGGTCAGATCGGAATCCGGGGATTCCGCTGCCGTCGGCTTGGTCAAGCTGGAGCCCGGTGACGTGGTCGTCCCCGCGGGAGGCCGCGTTTTCGTCGCGCGGGTGGTGCGAGAGAGCGGCGCGGTTCTCGGCCCGGGACTCCATCTCTTCCGGGCAGATCCCGAGCGAGTCGATCCGGACTGTCTGGCCGGCTTTCTGAGGATCGCCGGAATCCAGACCTCCGGACGCGGCCAGACGGGAACCTCACGGTCGGATATCCGGCGAGTGGAGATCCCACGGCTGCCCCTGCAAGAGCAGAGGCGTCTCGGCGACGGCTTCCAGAGGCTGGAAGCACTTGAGAAGGTCGTCGGCCGGCTTACGGATCAGGGTTCCACCCTGGCCCGACTGGGCCTTGAGGGCCTCGGCGACGGAACCCTGAGAAACCACTCGACCTGATGCTGCACCGCTTCGGTTCGTCGAGGGTCATGCGGTTGTGAGCGGGCCGCCGTCATGATCGCAGCGGTAGGACGTGGCTGTGCTGTGCGCTACTTCGTCAAGAGCCATGGACAGCAGGAATGGTGCAAGCCGTCCCCGAGCGGCTCGCCACTACAAGCGTCAAATGGCGATCCCGCCTCACTCTGATCATCCTCGACGTCGTGCTGTCGGCAGGGAAGGCTTATACGGCATCCACGGACATGTTCAATCATTCGAGCAACCTGCAATTTAATCGTGAATTCAATACACATTGACACTTTTGATGTCGATGGATACGGTGAGGGTCGTTGCGATCATCAATGTCAGGAGAAGGTCATGCATGTGGCCGCGCACCTTGATCTGGACGTCGTCCCCCTCGACGAGGCGGACGAGGTGACCGTCCTGCTGAAGATCACCGCTCCACGGGCGCCCGTCACCGAGAGGGCACCCGCGACCCTGCAGGTCGTGCTCGACCGCAGCGGGTCGATGCGGGGGCACAGGCTCGACGGCGCCAAGCAGGCGTTGCTCGCCCTGGTGGATCGGCTGGATCCGACTGACAACTTCGGTGTCGTCACCTTCGAGTCCTCCGCGCGGGTCGAGGTGGCCGCCGGGCCACTCACCGACAAGCAGGCCGTACGGCGTGGCGTCGCGGCCATCGCCTCCGCGGGGTCGACGGATCTCTCCAGCGGCCTGCTCCGGGGCATCCAGGAAACCCGCCGCGCCTCCGCGGACCGGGGTGCCACGCTGTTGCTGATCTCCGATGGACACGCCAACGCCGGAATCGTCGATCATGGTCTGCTCGCCGAGATCACCAGGAATGCCTACGGCAACGGTGTGGTCACCACGACTCTCGGCTACGGCCTCGGCTACGACGAGCATCTGCTCGCGACGGTGGCGGACGGGGGGACCGGCAGTGCTCTGTTCGCGGAGGATCCCGACACCGCCGCCCAGCTGATCGCGGGCGAGGTGGACAACCTCCTGGCCAAGGTCGCCCAGGCCGCATCGGTGACCATCCGTATGTACCACCCGGTGCACGCGGTCCAGGTCTTCGGGCACCTGCCCGCGAGCCGGCTCGCCGACGGCTCGGTGATGGTCGAGCTCGGCGATTTTCACGCCGGGGAGAGCCGTCACCACCTGCTGCGCTTCGCCGTACCGGGAATCGCCGCGCTGGGCCTGGCCACTGTCGCCGAGTTGTCCTTCACCTATGTGGAGACGCCGTCACTGACCACCCACACCGTTACCGTGCCGATCGCGGTCAACGTCGTCCCCGGTGACCAGGCAGCCCGTCGCATCACCGACCCCGAGATACGGACCGAGCTCGCCTTCCAGCAGGCGCAGGAGGCCCGGCGCGAGGCTGATAAGGCCCTACGCCGTGGGGGCGTGGAAGAGGCGGCCGCGACCCTGCGGGAGGCCGGTGACAAGCTGGAGGCTCACCTGTCCTCCGCGGTTCCGTCTCAGGTGAAGGATCTGGCCGAGGAGGTGGCCAAACTCCGTGAGCTCGCCGAGCGTGCCCGCTGGGACGACGTTCGCCGAATCTCCAAGAGCAACTTGGAACGCTGGCATCTTTCCACCCGAAAGCGCCGCCGCAATGAGGACGACGTCGAGTGACACAGCACTCGACGCATTCCGCATCAGCGCAGTCTGCCGTTGTCCCTCATGGAGATCATCTCGGTCATGTCGCGCACGCCGTCCGTGTCACCAAGCGCGACCGCAGGGCCCGCAGTTGGTACCAGAGACTGCCGCTCGGGGTTGAGCGACCGTCAGGTCGATCCGATCGCCTTGCGTCGTCTGCGGATCAGCCCAGCAGCGTGGTTCGGCGTTGAGCGGCGTTGAGCGGACACATCGACGGCGGCGCGATAGAACAGCACGCGAAGTTCCTGGTTGTGGCGAGCATGGTTGTGGAGATCAACTCGTCTACCAGGGTCTTCACCACGCCAGGGGGAACACTGCGGCATCGCGATCATGCTGTGACCCAACTCGCCCGCTCCTGGCCGAGGTGGCCGGTCGGCCTCTCGGTCAGGCCGACGGTCAGCCTCGTCGATCGGTCGTCGGCGTCGCATGCGGCGGGTGCGGCGGATGAAGTCGCCGGCTACACGAAGGCGACGACGGCGTATCTCTCATCCTGAATCGGGCGGCCCCACAGGCTCGGATCGGTGAGTGGCTCGACGCGCGCGTCCGCGGTGAGCGGCCGCAGCGCCCGCAGGAGACTCTCGGCCCTGACCCCTCCCACCCACGGCAGCGACGCGGATCCCACGTCGTAGGACCGGTCGTCGTCGGGCTCGGCATTGATCGCCCAACGTCCCTCGACGAGCACCAGACGCCCGCCCGGTCGCAGCAGGCCGGCCCAGCGGCGCAGGGCCTCCTCGGGATCGGGCAGGGTCCACAGCAGATGGCGGGAGAGAACCACATCGAAGGACGCTCCCGCCTCCGCCGGGGGATCGCTCGCGTCGCCCACCGTCACCGCGACGTCGAAACCGGCCGTGGCGAGCTTGCGCCGGGCCTGCTCGACCATGAGCGGCGACAGGTCGACTCCGGCCGGGCGGTGTCCCTGCTCGGCGAGCAGCAGGGACAGGGAACCGGTGCCGCAGCCCAGGTCCAGGACGTCGGCCGGAGAGGAGGGCATCCACGAGCGCAGGCGCTCTGCCCACGCGGCCTTGACGTGGGGGTCGCGAAGACCGTGGTCGGCCTCCTCGTCGAAGGAGGAGGCGGCGGCATCCCAGAAGGACGCGATCGAGGCGGCACGTGATTCCGGCATCGACGGATCATGCCAGGTGGCACCGACAAAAACGCGTACCGACCGACTCTCCTGACGGTTCGGAGAAGCCGAGGCCGCCCGGCACGGTTCGCCGGTCCACTCGCGGGCGGCCGGGGTCACCACGTCGAACGGTGCGAACAGGAGGGATCGTTCGGCGTGCGTTCCGGGCTCCACCGGTGACGCCCGCAGAAAGGGCCGGGGTCCGGCCGGCGCCTGTCACGGGTCGGCATGATCACCATAGACTGATCGACTGTGGACTGGACCGAGCGGATCGCAGGCATCCGGCGCTGGACGCGCGGTGGCGAGCGGGCGCCGCACAAGCCGCTCCTGCTGCTCTACGTCCTGGGCCGCTTCCAGCAGCACGGCGGCAACCTGCCGATCCCTTTCAGCGCCGCCGAGGTCGACCTCAAGCGGCTGCTCAAGGAGTACGGTCCGCCGCGCGACACCAGCCCCGGCTACCCGTTCCATCACCTGACCAGCGACGGCTTGTGGCTGGTCGACACCGTTACCGGTCCCGGTAGCCCCGGCCCGGAACTGGGTCGCCTGCGCGACGGCCAGGCCACCGGCCGGCTGCATCCCGACCTCGCTCGTGCCCTCTCGGAAGACCCTCGCCTGGTGGCGGGGATCGCCCGCTTCCTGCTGGACGCGAACTTTCCAGCCTCTCTGCACGCCGACATCTGCCGGTTGGTCGGCCTGGACCTGGACGGCTTGGAGACGGCCAAGCCCTCCCCTTCGGGCATCGTGCGCCGTGATCCCGCCTTCCGCGAGAAGGTGCTCATGGCCTACGAGTACGCCTGCGCGTTCTGCGCCTACGACGGCTGGCTGGACGGCACAGCGGTCGGCCTGGACGCCGCCCACGTGCGCTGGTGGGCCTTCGAAGGCCCTGACGATCTGGCCAACGGGCTGTGCCTGTGCGCCATCCACCACAAGCTGTTCGACAAGGGCGTCCTGGGCCTGACCTCCGATCGCACCATCACCGTCTCGGCCAGGTTCGTCGGCCGATCGGCCTCGGCACGCGACATGGTGCTGTCCCTGGCCGGACGGCCCACCCGCGACCCACAACCGGGTATGGACGCCGTCGAGTCCGACCACATCGACTGGCACGGCCGCCAGGTCTTCCGCACGCCCTCTCGAAGCATCTGAAGGTCGGCGGGTTTTCGCCGTTCAGGGAGTGGGACGCGACCATGTCGCACTACCGCGTGTCGAAAAGGGCGGGTTCGTCGTCGTGATCGGTCGTGAACCTGAAGGTGGCCCCGCCTTGGCAAGAGACTCGGGCGTGTCCTCCCCGCCGCGACCACGAGTGCGGGATAGAACAGGTACACGGCCAGGACCTGGGGCATTACGGGATCGTTCACACCTGCCTGCCTGTCCGCCTGCCTGGCGCTGATCACCACCCTTGTCCGCACCCTCCGCGACCCAGGAGGTGGGACGCCACGCGGGCTTTCGCGTCCGCCCTGACCAGGAGGTTCTCCGTGAGGAGTTCACTCGGACCACCTCGCCGGTTCAAACGACTCACCGTCATCGGTGGCTTGGCGGCGGCACTGTCCTTCGAGACCGTGTCGGCGGCCGCCGACGGCGTTCAGGTTCAAGGGCCGCCCGGCCCAAGTCTGACGGCCGACGCGCCCGCGGTGACGAACGTACCGCTGCCGGACTATGACAGCGAGATCGTCGGCCGGTTCCACTCTGCCAACTCCGTCGACCACATCCGGCGCCTCGCCGTGGACATCGGCCCGCGGCTGAACGGCACCCCGCAGGAGCGGGAGGGCGCGGAGTACATCGGCGGCATCCTGAAGTCCTATGGCTTCGAGGTGACCCTCCAGTCATGGGGCCCGGTCTCGACCAAGCACGTCGCGAAGGTCACGTCCTCGGACGCCGACCTGCCCGGAGGACCGAACTGGCAGATGGACGCCTCGACCAGCGGGAAGTTCACCGGCGACGCCGGCGTGAAGGGGCAGGTCGTCGACGCCAAGACCGGCCAGTCCGCCGCCGAGTTCCCCACGGATACCAAGGGCAAGATCGTGCTGATGGACTACGACGACACCGGCACGGTCCGGAACACCGCCGTGGCCAACGCGGTGGATCGCGGCGCGATCGCGGTCATCCTGGCCTACCCGACCGGCGACTCCGAGCCGCCGTGGTTCACTCTCACCACGCCCCAGCCGGAGATCCCGGTGATCGGCGGTGGCAGCGCGCACAGCGCCTGGATCAGAGACCTCCTGGCCAAGGGGCCGCTGACGCTGACGATCGCGACGAACGAATACGCGAACCCGATGGGCACCAACGTCATCGGCATCCGGCACGCGGTCGGCGACCAGACCGGAACCACCGCACCGATCGTCATGGTCGGCGCGCACATCGACTCGGTGCTGGGCGCGCCCGGCGCTCACGACGACGCCTCGGGCAACGGCGTTTCCCTGGAGATCGCCCGGGTGCTCAGCCGGTATCCACTGGACAAGGAGCTCCGGATCGGCGGCTTCGGCGGTGAGGAGGGTGGCCTGCTCGGCGCGGAGGCGTACGTGAACACGCTGACCGCGGCGGAGAAGGCGCGGTTCGTCGGCGAGTGGCAGCTGGACATGGTCGGCACGCCGTACGAGCCGGCCCGGCTGTGGGCGCTGACCCCGGACGGCCGGTCGAACCACGTGGTCCAGGAGGCGTACAACGCGGCCGCACGCGCCGGGTTCGACGGACTGGGCAACTGCAGACTCGGGCAGAGTGACCACCAGGCGTTCTACGATGTGGGCATCCCGTCCGCGCTGTTCATCTGGCTCGACTACCGGCCGCCGACCCCGCCGGCCGTCTGCGGTCCGACCGGTGGGACGTACGTCACCGAGCCGCAGTACCACCGGCCGACGGACACGATGGACAACATCAGCCCCGAGCGGCTGCAGACCACCCTTGACGTCGTGGGCGGCGCGGTGGCGCACAACGCGCTGAACGCGGTGACGGTCTCCGCGCTCTCGGATGCCGGTCAGCCACTGGCCGGGGCGCCGGTGCGGGCCGACTGCGGCAACGGCCCGCGGAACCTGGGTACCACCGGGGCGGACGGCCGGCTCAAGGCGGTGTTCCCACACGCCACGTGCGACTTCACCGTGACCGTCGAGGGCACGGTGGCGACCGGGCGTCGTGTGTCGATCTCCGGTGACCGGGCGGTGAAGGTGACCGTCGATCTCACCAAGCCGACGATCTCCCTCACCAGGCCCACCGATGGAGCGGTTTACCCGCTCGGGAAGACCGCGGCCGCGTCGTACCGGTGCAGGGACAACCTGTCCGAGGTCGCCACCTGCGTCGGCACGGTGCCCGATGGCGGACGGCTCGGCACCTCCACCGTCGGCTTCCACCGCTGCTCAGGTCACCCTCGACGTCCCAGGGAACGGACCGGTGGAGCAGTGTCGTGAGGTCACCGACGTGAGTCTTCCGTTCGTCTCCTTTCGTCACACCTACAGGTTCCTGTCGGACGGCACGGTGGTCACCTCCGACTCGACCCTCCGGTTCCGCGGTCGCGACGAGGTGGAATCGAGCCTGGTCGCCAACGGCTATCGAGTGCTGGATGTGCGAGAGGCCCCTGATCGCCCAGGACGCGAGTTCGTGTTCATCTCCGAGCGCACGACCTGAGCCAACGGGACGGTTCCGGAGCGCACTCCCATCGGCCCTCCGGCCGAACATCACAGGGGCGTTGCCTTCACGCCAGAGCCCGAGCGGCAGACGACCGGCGAGCCGGGCACCTCTTCCTGGGCAAGAGGATGTGCTGCCGGTGCGTACGGCGGGGCATCGGAGGGAACCACACCGGAGACGACGTTGGAGTTCCCCCCTCCCGGACCGACGAGGGCGAGGTGACGATGAGACTCGCGGGGGCTCGCGTGCTGATCACGGGCGCGTCGTCGGGCATAGGGGCCGCGACCGCACGGGCGATGGCCGAGGTGGGAGCCCGCGTCGTGCTGTCCGGTCGTGATGAGAAAAGGCTCGACGCCGTCGCCTCGGAGACCGGCGGGCAGGCGCTCGTCTGCGACCTCACGACGGACGCCGCCGGGCCGGCCGAGCGCGCCGGAGCGGTCGACGTCCTGGTCTGCAACGCGGGGACCGGATGGGCCGGGCCGTTCGCGACGATGCCGGACGACACCATCGAGCCCATGGTCGCGTGCAACCTGACGGCTCCCCTCCGCCTGACCCGGTCGCTGCTGCCCGCCATGATCGAGCGCGGCCGGGGGCACCTCGTCTACGTGGCCTCGATCGCCGGAGCGGTCGGCGTGCGGGACGAGGCGGCGTACGCCGCGACCAAGGCGGGCCTCCTCGTCTTCGCCGAGAGCCTGCGGTACGAACTGCGCGGGAGCGGGGTCGGGGTGTCCGTCGTGCTGCCCGGGGTGGTGGACACCCCGTTCTTCGAACGGCGCGGCGCGCCGTACACCCGCCGATGGCCCGCGCCGATCCCCGCCGAGCGGGTCGCCCGGGCCGTCGTGGCCGCCGTCGAGCGGGGCCGCGACGAGACGTACGTCCCGGGCTGGCTGCGGCTGCCGGCACGGCTGAAGGGCGCGGCCCCCGGCCCCTTCCGCGCGCTCGCCGGGGTGTTCGGCAGGCAGTGAGCCCTCGGCCGTCGCGCGTACGGTCCGGAGCGACTCCTGGGCACGGGGCCCGGTCCCCCGCGAGCCGGGACCTCCGGCAGGCCCGTGCCCCTGCGGGGGATACGGCCTCTCAACCGTCGCGTAGGGCGCGGAGCGACTCCTTGAGGGAGGTCAGCGTGGCGAACACGGCGGTCGGCTCGTATCCGCAGTGGGCCATGCAGTTGGCGCACCGGGGATCGCGTCCCCGGCCGTAGGCGTCCCAGTCGGTGTCCTCGATCAGCTCGCGGTAGGTCGCCGCGTAGCCGTCGGACATGAGGTAGCAGGGCCGCTGCCAGCCGAGCAGCGAGTACGACGGAATCGCCCACGCCGTACACCGGAAGTCGGTCTTGCCCTCCAGGAAGTCCAGGAAGAGCGGCGAGTGGTTGAACCTCCACCGCCGCCGGTTCCCGCCGGAGAACGCCTTGCGGAACAGCTCCCTGGTCTCCTGCACGCCGAGGAAGTGCTCCTGGTCGGGCGCCTTCTCGTACGCGTAGCCAGGAGAGATCATCATCTCGTCGACGCGAAGGTCGTCGTTGAGATAGTCGAGGACGTCGATGACGGTCTGCGGGCTGTCGGTGTTGAAGAACGTCGTGTTGGTGGTGACCCGGAAGCCGCGGCGCTGGCACTCCCTGACCGCGGCGACGGCCTCGTCGAACACGCCGTCCTTGCACACGGACTCGTCGTGGCGCTCGCGCATGCCGTCCAGGTGGATCGTCCACGCGAAGTACGGCGAGGGCTCGAACCGGTCGATCATCTTGGGGATCAGCAGCGCGTTGGTGCACAGGAACACGTACACCTTCCGGGCGACCAGTTTCCGGACCATCTCGTCGATCTGCGGATGCATGAGCGGTTCCCCGCCCGCGATCGACACCATGGGGGCGCCGCACTCCTCGACGGCCGCCAGGGCCTGCTCGACCGGCATGCGCCGCTTCAGCACGTCGGCGGGGTGCTGGATCTTTCCGCAGCCCGCGCATTTCAGGTTGCAGGCGAACAGCGGCTCAAGCTCCAGCAGGAGCGGGAACTTCGCACGTCCGCGGAGTTTCTGGCGGAGGATGTAGCCGCCGATACGCAGGCGCTGGCGAACTGGCATCGTCATATGGATTGCACCTCCTTGAATGGTGTGAACCGAATGGTCTCTTCGACGTGCATGTGCGGCATGTGGATGGTCTCTTCGACGTGCATGCGGAGGATCGGCGGCGGTCGCTCGGTCAGCGGTACGTAGGGGAGGTCGGTGGTGGCCGCCCAGCGAGCGAGGATCGGGCCGAGCCTGCGCAGTGTGCGGTACGCCGTGATGCCGCCTCGTATCGTGGCCGGTCGGATCAGCGGGATGGCGGGGGTGTCGACGATGACGCGCAGGGCGGCGAACGGCCGGTCGGCCGCCGCCTCGGCCAGCGGTCCGGTCTCCATGTCGACGGCCAGCGCTCCCTCGACGGCGAGCCGGCGCCGTTCGGCTCCCGTCACGATGTGACCGGAGGTGACCAGCGGCCCGCTGCGTGCGGCCAGGCCGGCCCGGGTCAGCTCCCCGATGAGGAGACGCGCCGAGGGGCAGGGCAGCACCCGGCCCTCGAAGCGCACCTCGCTCGCCACCAGCACGTCTCCCGGACGCAGGGCTCCGCCGAGGGCCCCGCCGAAGCCGACCACCGCCACCGCTCCCGTCGGCGGGAGCACGAACGCCGCGCTCGCGGCCCGGCCCGGCCCCATCCCGATCCGGATCACCGTCACGTCCCCGGCCGGGAGTCCGTTCCCCGGGTCGCGGGGGAAGCCGCCCCGTGAGGCGCGCGGAAGGCCGCCCCGCGAGGCCTCCGAGAGGTCGTTCCACGAGATGTGCGAGAGGTCGTCGCGTACGGCGCGCGGGAGTCGGTCCCGCGAGCCCCGCGAGAGGCCGCCCCGTACGGCTCGCGCCTCGATTCCCAGGGCGGTGCAGATCAGCAGGCCGCTCACGTCGGCACCTCCCGGTCCTCGCCGCCCGAGCGCACGTAACGGCCCAGCGCGCTGATCGGGAAGACGAGCCGGTAGAGGTGGTAGTTGATGTAGAAGTCACCCGGGAAACCGGTCCCGGTGAAGTACGGTTCGTCCCAGGTGCCGTCCGCCCGCTGGTGGGAGACCAGCCACTCCACGCCCCGGCGCACCGCCGGTGACCGCTCTCCCGCGGCGAGCAGCGCCAGGAGCGCCCACGCCGTCTGCGACGGCGTCGAGTGGCCGCGTCCGATCCAGGCGGGATCGCGGTACGAGCGCAGGTCCTCCCCCCAGCCGCCGTCGCCGTTCTGGTGCTCCTCCAGCCAGGTGACGGCCCGCCGCACGCACGAAGCGCCGGGCCGCACGCCCGCCGCGATGAGCGCGGGGAGCACGGCGCCGGTGCCGTACACGTGATTGGCCCCCCACCGGCCGAACCACGATCCGTCCGCCTCCTGCGCCTTCAGCAGCCAGACGACGGCCCGCCGTACGACGGGGGAGTCCGGCCGCTCCTGCGCCAGCGCCTCGACGACGTGAGCGGTGACGTCGGCGGTCGGCGGGTCGATGACCGCGCCGAAGTCGCAGAACGGCAGCTTCTTGCACAGCTCACGGGTGTTGTCGGCGTCGAAGGCGCCGAAGCCGCCGTCGCGGGACGCCATGCCGGTGATCCAGCGCACCGCGCGGTCGACGGCAGGCCGGACGTCCGGGTGGTGGACCCGCCGGAGGGCGAGGATCGCCTCCGCCGTGTCGTCGATGTCCGGGTAGCCGTCGTTGTCGAACTCGAACGCCCAGCCGCCGGGCGGCAGTGAAGGCCGTCGTACGGACCAGTCACCCGGGCTCCGGATCTCCTCGGCGAGCAGCCAATCGGAGGCTTTGACGAGGGCGGGATGGTCACCGGGCAGGCCCGCGTCGAGGAGGCCGTTGACGGCGAGCACGGTGTCCCACACGGGGGACTGGCAGGCCTCCAGCCTGCGCCCCCTCTCGTCCCGGATGGTGAACCGGTCGAGCCCCCGGACGCCCTTCCTCATCACCGGGTGGTCGAGGTGGTAGCCCTGCAGGTGCAGGGCGATCAGCGAGTACACCCACGGCGGCTGGATGCCGCCCCAGGATCCGTCCGCCTCCTGCCGCGCCACGATCCACTCGGCGGCGCGTCTCAGCGCCGCCTCCCGCAGGCCGGGGACGGGACGCCGCTCGTAGCGGTGCAGGACGCGGTCGAGAGCGGTGAACACCCCGCGCGGACGTGGCCGGGCGGGACGCCCGGTGCGCAGCTCGGCCAGGTCGAAGGGGAGCGGCCGGACCGGGCGGTGCGCGCTCACGACGGTGAGCGGCACGATCGTCTGCCGGGCCCAGCAGGCCCAGTCGTAGACGTTGAGCGGGAACCACGGCGGCAGGAACACCATCTCGGGGGGGAGGACCGGGAGATCCTCCCACCGCCACTGCCCGAACATCGCCAGCCAGATCCGGGTGAACACCCTGCTGGCCTCGATCCCCCCGGATTCCCGGACGAACCGGGCCGCGCTTCGCATGTGCGGCGCGTCGACCGGGTCACCGGCGAGCCGCAGCGCCGCGTACGCCTCGATCGTGGTGGACAGGTTGCCCGGCCCGCCGTGGAAGTTGGCCCAGGTGCCGTCGTCGCGCTGTTCGGAGCGGATCCAGCGGGCCGCCTCCGCGGTGTCCTCCTCGGTGCGGATGCCGAGGAACTCCCGCAGCAGCAGGTCCTCCGCGTCCATGGTCACGTTCGTCTGCAACTCGGCCTTCCACCACCCCTGGGGATCCTGGAGGCCGAGCAGGTGGTCGCACGCCGCGTCAAGGGCGAGCGCGGCGGCGGTGGGCGCGGCGACGGTGGTCATGCCGGCGACCTCGGGAGACGAGGAGGGCGGGTGAGGCCGAGGAGTTCGATCGTGGTCATGTCAGCAGCCCCTGGAAGCGAGGAAATGGGCGATGTCCAGGAATTCCGCACGGACGTCCGGGGGCATGTCGGCGGCGTCGAGATGGCGTTCGGCGGCGTCGAGCCGGTGCTTGGCCTCCGTCTCGGCCCAGGATCGCCCGCCCGCCTCCTCGACGAGCCGGGCGGCCTCCCACAGGTCGGCCTCGGAAAGCGGCTCCGAACCGTCCATGAGAAGGGCCAGACGGTCGCCGGCCGCCGTGCCGCCGGTGAGCGCGGCGACGACCGGCAGCGACTTCTTGCGGGAACGCAGATCCGACAGCACCGGCTTTCCCGTCATCGCGGGGCTTCCCCAGATGCCCAGCAGGTCGTCGGTGAGCTGGAAGGCCAGGCCGGCCTCGGCGCCGAACGCCGCCAGGGCCGCGATCAGCGGCGCCGGGCCGTCCACCGCCGTCGCGCCGATCGAGCACGCGCAGGCCAGCAGGGAGCCGGTCTTCCGCGTGGCCATCTGGCGGCACTCGTCCAGGCTCACGTCGGAGCGCTGCTCGAATTCCAGGTCGAGCGCCTGCCCGGCGACCAGTTCCCGGGTGGCGACGGCCAGGGTGCGCGCGGCCCGTACGTGACCGGGGGTGTCGCCGTCCAGCAGCAACTCCCCCGCGAGCGAGAGCAGGACGTCGCCGGCGAGGATGGCCGCAGAGCAGCCGAAGACGGTCCACGCGGCCGGCCGGTGCCGCCGCATCCGGTCGGCGTCCATGATGTCGTCGTGGAGCAGCGAGAACGCGTGCACGAGTTCCACCGCCGCGGCGGCGGGCAGGTATCGCTCCGGGCTTCCCCCCGCGGCTCGCGCCGACAGGATGGTCAGCGCGGGACGGAGCGCCTTGCCTCCCGAGGAGACCGGCCCGCCCGCCGGATCGGACCAGCCGAGGTGATAGCCCGCGACGCGCGCGGTCAAAGGGTCGAGCCGGGCCACGGCGTCCCGTAACACGGGCTCCACGAGCCCGCGCGCGGCCATGACCGACGGCGGGGTGACCGCGATCACCGGGCGTCCTCGTTCTTCAGATGCTGCCTGGCCAAACAAGCCGCGTTGAGCCCGCTGCGCACGGCCGCCTCCATCGTGTCGGGCCAGCCCGTGTCGGTCCACGCGCCGGCGAGAAAAAGTCCGGGCCACCGGGTGGCGGCCCCGGGACGGAGCGCGCCGCTGCCGGGGCCCTGGCGAAAGGTGGCGCGACGCTCCCTCGTGACGAAGAAGTCAACGATTCGAGCCTTGCGCGCCGCAGGGAAGAGCCGTTCGAGGGCGGGCACGAACACGCCCCGCACCTGTGCGGTGGGGGTGTCGATCCAGCGGTCCGCCGCCGAGACCGAGATCGCGAGATACTGCCCGTCCTGCAGCCCCGAGACGCGTGTCTTGTCGAACACCCACTGCACGGGAGAGTCCACGACCGCGGCGAACGGCACCGAGGTGACCCGCCGGTCGTAGACGACGTGCACGTTGACGATCGGGCTCGCGTCGAGGCCGCTCCAGAGGCTCCTGCCGGGTACGGCCTCACCGGGCACCAGGGTCGCGGCCTGCTCGTGCGGTGTGGCGACGATGACCGCCGACGCCTCGATCCGGGTGCCGTCCACCACGACCACCGGGCCCGGCTCGATGGCGGTGACCTTCGCCGACAGTCGTACGGCACCGCCGCGGCGCGCGATGGCGGCCTGAGCCGCGCTGCCGTGCAGCTCACCGAGAGGCACGGAGGGAACGCCGATGTCGGCGGCGTCCGCCCGGCCGAGCAGCGCGGTCTTGAAGACCATCGCCGCCGGACCCAGGGCCGCGCCCTCGACGCCGACGTTCAGGGCCGCCATCGCGAACAGCTCCCAGAGCGCGCGTCGCGCGGCGTCGCGCTGCCCGTGGGCGGCCAGCCAGCTTCCGAGATCGATCTCGTCCAGTGCCGGGTCGGCCGGGTCGAGCCGGCGCAGGGCGAGCGAGACCCGCATCGCGCGCAGCCGGTCGGCCGGCCGCAGGAGCGGATACCTCGCCAGTGCCGGCAGCAGGTGGAACGGCCCCGGCAGCACCCCGCGCCGCAGCCGCTCGCACCGTCCCGCCGAGGTGAGCACCCGCACGTCGAACCGGTCCTGAACGTGTACGCGCCCGGTGCCGCCGATCCGGTCGAGCAGGCCGCGGTAGGCCGTGCAGCAGCGGAGGAAGACGTGCTGGCCGTTGTCGACCGTCAGCCCGTTCCGCACGAAGGAATGGGTCGCGCCGCCCAGCCTGGGCCGCGCCTCGTACAGCGTGGTGGGGAAGCCCGCCTCCCCGAGCGCGACGGCGGCGGCGATGCCCGCCAGCCCGCCGCCGACGATCGCGACCGGGGCGTTCCTCATCGGCCCGCCCCCGCGAGGGCGCGCACCGCCACCATCGCCTTCTTCCACGGGGGCAGCGACAGCCGTGTGGCCAGCGCCTCGGCGGGATCCGCCACGATGCGGTCGAGCAGGCACCGGTAGATGCCGGCCATCGCCGCCGTGCACGCCGCGCTGCGTCCGTCGAGGGCGGGCAGCAGGCGCATGCCGTCGCCGAACCACTCGTGCGCCCGTTCGGCCTCGAACCGCATCAGCGCGGCGAGCCGGTCCGGTGGGTCGGTGAACCCGCCGGAGGCGTCGACGTCCAGGGTGCATCCGAATCGTTCGAGGTCCTCGGCCGGGAGGTAGATCCGCCCGGCCAGCCGGTCCTCGCGTACGTCCCGGAGGATGTTCGTGATCTGCAGGGCCACCCCGAGGGAGTCCGCCAGGGGGATCGCCTCGTCGGGGTCCTCGGTGCCGAAGACTCCGAGTGACAGCCGGCCGATCGATCCGGCGACGCACCGGCAGTACGACAGCAGCTCGTCGAATCGTTCGTAGGTCACCCCGCGCACGTCCTCGACGCAACCGTCGATCAGTTCCTCGAACGCGGAGAGCGGGAGAGGGTAGCGGCAGGCGGCGTCGTACAGCGCGACCAGCACCGGGTCCCCGGGGTCGGGGGGCGCCATGCCGGGCGTGAACGGTGTCGGGGCCTCGGAACCCGGTGCCGTGTCGAGGACGAACGGCACCAGGTCATCGGAGTCGTACGGCGCCGCGCCGAGCGTGGACGGCACCGGCTCCTCGGAGTCGGGTCGCGCCGCGCCGAGCGTGGACGGCACCAGTTCTTCGGAGTCGGGTCGCCCCGTGCCGAGGGCGGACGGCGCCGCGCCGAACGCGACCCGCGTGGCGGACAGGCGGGTCAGGCGTCGCTCGGCCGGTTCGTCCCCGTCGGCGATGTCGTCGATCCGCCGTGCGAGCGCGTAGACGGCGCTGAGCGCGCGGCGCTTGGGGGGCGGCAGCAGCCGGAGGCCGTAGGAGAAGTTCCGGGCCTTCTTGCGGACGACCTGCTCGCAGTGCTGGTACGCGTCAGAGATGTCCACGGCCGCACCCCCCTCTCCTGAGGATTCGCAGCCACTCGGTCAGCAACCGCGTGCGGCGCGGGCGCACGGTCTGCCCGAGAACGTCGTAACCGGCCCGCGCCAGCGCCGCGGCGGTGGCCAGGCCGCCCGCCACGTAGCCGGCGACGGCGACGCGGGCGAAGCCCGTCATCGAGGAGATGAGCGGGTCCCCCTCGTTGAGCAGCCGTCCGGCCCGTTCGGTCTGGAGCGCGACGACGCCGCGCAGCCGGGTGGGGGTGGTCGTCCCGGCGAGGTCGCTCTCGACGCAGCCGAACCGGCGCAGATCCTCGCCCGGCAGGTAGACGCGGCCCCGCGCGTGGTCCTCGCCGACGTCCTGGCAGTGCTCGATGATCTGCAGCGCCGTGCACACGCGATCGGACAGTGCGAGCCGGGAGGGATCGGCCATGCCGAACACGTGCAGCACGATGTGCCCGACGGGGTTCGCCGACAGCTCGCAGTAGGTGAGCAGGTCGTCGAAGGTGTCGTACCGGCTGACGAGCTGGTCGCGCCGGTTGGCCTCGACCAGGCGGCGAAACGGCTGGGCCGGGATGGAGCAGGTCTCGACGGTCGGCGCGAGAGTGCCGACGGCCGGCAGGAGGGGAGCCCGCCCGGCGTACAGGCGGTCGAGGTCGGCGTCGACGTCGTCGAGCAGGCGGAGCGGATCCTCGGTCTGCGGTTCGTCCCCGAGGTCGTCGACGAACCGCGCGAAGCCGTACACCGCGAGGAGATGGCGGCGGTGGCCGCGCGGCAGCAGTCGCGAGGCGACCGGGAAGTTCTCCCGGCGTGCCCGGCGCTCGACGTCCGGAAGGTTCTCACGGCGTGCTTCACGCGCGGCGTCCGGAAGGTTCTCACGGCGTGCTTCGCCCGCGGCGTTCGGGAAGTTCTCCCGGTGTGCCTGACGCACGACGTCTCGTGCGTCGTCTCCCCCCGAATACATGAATTTGAGCTTGTCCGTTGTAAGTCGCTATAAACGCGGGGGTGTAGTTCGTTGGTGTTTATCGGGCGTGAGCTGGGCAAATATTTGATATCTGGCCGCAGTCTCGTTTTCGGTAAATTGATATTTTTTTTCAGGGGGACGACATAAACCGGCTCGAAATAAAATTCACCGCAAAATGCGGCGCGGCTTTCTTCATCGGCGTGCCTTCAAACGGCGGTGGTCTCGCAAACCTCGCGGAGGGCCGGACGGCCGGAAAGGACGCCGTGATCCCGCAGAGGCCCGACCCGCAGGCCCGCGGCGCGGCAGCGGTCCACCAGTTCGGGCAGGGCGCCGAGCCCCGCCCGCCAGGAACCCGGGGCCGAGGTGCAGTCGGAGTCGTGCAGCAGGAGGGTCGCCCCACCGCGCAGGCCGGGAGCCATGGCGGCCAGTACGGTGGCCGGGCTCGCCGTCCGGGTCCAGTCCTTGCCCCACGCGGTCCACAGCACGGGCCGCAACCCCAGCCCGCGGGCGGCTACCAGGCCCTCGGCGCTGAGCACGCCGTAGGGCGGCCGGTACCAGGCGGGGCAGACGCCGGTGACGGCGGTGACCAGCGCGGCGGCCCTGCTCAGCTCGGAGGCCGTCCGTCCCGGGCGGGTGAGGAGGGCGTTGTCGTGCCGCCAGCCGTGCACCGCGATCTCATGGCCCCGTTCGACGATGTCGAGGCCGAGTTCGGGATGGCGTTCGAGCATCCGGCCGAGGACGAAGAACGTGCCCCGGCATCCGAGTCGCTCCAGCTCGTCGAGGAACCGGGGAGTGGATCGCGGGTCGGGCCCGTCGTCGAAGGTCAGCGCGACGTGGCCGGCGGCCCCCCTCCCGGCGAGACCGGGCAGCAGGCGGCGTACGGCCGGCAGCCAGGTCGCGGCGGGGCCGACGTGGAGCGCGGCCAGCCCGGCGAGTGTCAACGCGGCGCGGTTCATCACCTCAAGTCTGCGCGCGGCGGGACACGACGCGCCGACGCGCCACGCCTCGTTGATTCAAAACTGCATGTGAAAGGCCATGATGTGCCGCCGCGCCGTGCTTCGCCGTTCGATGCCCGCGTGCGAAAGGGGTCCTGATGTGTCAACGCGCCGTGACTCGTTGTTTCCCATCCGGCTGAAAGGGGCCGCGCGGCGCGATTCGTCGCGCCGGTTTCACGCGCGGGGGAGCGCGGCGCCGGCGCGGCCCGCGGTGCTGATTCTCAGCGCGAGCATGGGGGCCGGGCACGACGTGATCGCGACGGAACTGGTCAGGCGGCTGGCCGCCGAGGGCGTCGAAGCCGAGGTGGTCGACATCCTGGACCTGCTCCCGCTGCGGCTGGGGGTGGCGCTGCGCGGGTGGTACGGCTGGATGGTGCGCTCCGCCCCCTGGCTGTACGCGCTGATCTACCGGGTCTTCTTCGTGTCGGACCGGGCGCCGTCGGTGTCGCCGCTGACGATCGTGGTCGCGGCACGGCTGAGAAGACTGATCCGCAGCAGGCAGGTGACCGAGGTCGTCTCGACCTTCCACATGGCCGCGCAGGCGGCCGGTCATCTGAGGCGGTACGGCCGGCTGCCGGTCCCCAGCACCGTCCTGCTGACCGACTTCGCGGCGCATCGGCTCTGGCTGCATCCGGGGAACGACCGGTACCTGTGCCCGGACCTCGCGACCGCCCACGCCGTCCACACGGCGACCGGCTGTCCGGTGTCGTGTCACGCTCCCGTCGTACGCCTGGGGTTCCGGCGATCCGAGAACGGCGCCGCGTCGACGCGGTCCCGGATCGGGGCCCGCGCGGACGATCGGCTGGTCCTCGTCTCGGCCGGCTCGTGGGGTGTGGGCGACGTCGAGAAGACGGCCCGCGTCCTGGCGCGCTCGGGACAGTACCTGCCCGTCGTCCTCTGCGGGCACAATCGTGAGCTGCGCCGCCGCCTGCGGCATGTCGGCCTGCCCCTCGACTGGTGCGACGACATGCCGGGGCTGATGGCCGCCGCGTACGCGCTGGTGGACAACGCGGCAGGGGTGACGTGCAGGGAGGCGATGGCGGCCGGGGTGCCGGTCATCTCCTACCGGCCGATCCCCGGCCACGGCAGGGACGGCGCGAGGGCCATGGCGCTGGCCGGGCTGAGCGTGTACGCGCGGGACGCGGGGGAACTGCTCGCCGCCCTGGACCGGTTCGGCCGCGACGAGGAACGCGACCGGCAGGTCGCACGGGGGGCGGCCCTGTTCGCCCTGTCGCCCGCCGAGTCCTTCCTCGTTCCTCCGGGACTCTGATCGCGTCCGTCGCACGCCGGGGCGCCGCTCACTCTTCCGGGAACGCCGGGACGCCGCTCACTTCTCCGGGGCGCCGGTCTCACCGTGCCGATGGACGAACGATCGGGCCAGCCGGACGCTGCCGTAGAGGATCAACCCCAGGCCGAGCAACTCCAGCATGACCCACGGCCCCAGCCGGATGTCCTCTCCGAACAACGCGACGCCGTACCCGATGCTGGAGACGGGGTCGGTGACGTTGAGCGCGGGTTGCACGGTCACCAGGCTTCCGCTCTGCAGCGCGTTCTGCAGGAGGAAGAGGCTGACCAGGCCCGCCGCGATCATGGAATACAGCGGCCAGGTGGTCAGCAGACTGGGCGGGTCCTCGGCGAAGACCCGGGTGTTCTCGGTGATCAGCGCTGCGGTGAAGGCGAATCCCAGGCCGGACGCGACCCCGAGCAGGACCGCCCTGGACTCGCCGTGCCTGAGCTTCGCCAGCATGACCAGGTATCCGATGATGCCGACCGTCACGATCATGGCGATCATCCATTCGACCGGGCTCGGGATTCGGTCTCCCACCGTCGGATTGGCACTGGCGAGCAGGACGGTCAGCCCGGCGGTCAGGATGCCGACGGCCAGCCACGTCTTCCGGTCCAGCATGACGCGCAGCATGCACGAGAGAAGGATCATCGTGAAGGGCAGTTCGATGACAAGAATGGGTTGCACGAGGGCGAGGCCGCCGAAGTTCAGCGCGGCGGCCTGGAAGACGAAGCCTCCGATGAGCGCGCCGAGGCCGCCCAGCCACAGCGGGTTCCGGATCAGGTCCCAGATCAGCGCGAGCCTGAACGCGTCGCTTTCCGGAACCGCTCGCGTCGCACGCTTCTGCAGCACCGATGAGAGGGCGTTGCACGCGGCGGTGAGCACGGCCAGGAGCACCGCGATCATCGGCCTCCGCCTTTCCGGCCGCCGACCGTGCGCTGTTCATCGGTGGAGATCATTGAGCGTGCTACCCGCTTCGCGACGTCGTGGCATATCAGCATTACGAGCATCGGTGAACATATGGGCGGCGCCCGCGCTCCACGCCGCCCGCGACGTCGCCTAAAGCGACTTTTGCCTCCACCTGCCCTTTTTGAAGAGGCGAGCTCGGATGTCACGGCTGCCGGATCACCTGAACGAGTGGTTTCAACCGGTGCATCCCGTGACCGCGCTTCAGATGAAGATCGCACGCTGTCGCTGCCCGTTCGCCTTGCAGAGCCTGGGCTCGACCGTGGAGCACACGATAGAAACCCGGTCATGCCGAGCACATGGTTCTGCCTTGCAGTCCACAGCCCAGTCCCCGCCAAGTTAGCCGGTTTCTGGGCTCGCGCGTTGGGTTACCAGATCGTCTTCGAGGGTCCGCAGGGCGAGGTGGCCATCGCCAAGGACGAGTTCAGCCATCCGGGGATGACCTTCCTCCCGCTCGACGAGCCTAAGCACGGCAAGAGCCGCCTGCACATCGAGCTCAACCCTGACGATCAGGACGCCGAGGTCAAGCGGCTGATCGGGCTGGGGGCCGGCCGGGTGGACATCGGGCAGCCCACGAACGCCGGTTGGGTGGTGCTCGCAGACCCGGACGGCAATGAGTTCTGCGTGCTCGCCCCCTGAAGGCATCCCTCAGAACCGAAGTGACCGGGCGGACCGGCATCACGGACCGTCAAAAGCCACTGGACCGATGTGGTCTTCGTGCGGCTGCGCCGGGCGCTGGAGCTGATGATCGCGGAGGTGATCGCCCCCCCCCGGTATTACCAGGCCCTGCGTGACAGAAGCGGAGATGGACTCACCTCGGACGTGGCAGCCAGGATCCACGCCGACGAGCGACGGTACCTACCGTTCCACTGCGACCGGCTGCGGGACTCGTTCCGGTCCCTGCCCCGAGTGGTTCGGGTGATCGCGTTCTGTGGGTGGTGGTTCCTCCTCCCGGGGGTCTGCGTCGTCATCGCCGTGGACCACGGTTCCACCCTGCGCCATCTCGGCGTGCCGGGATTCGTCTTCGTCCTCGACGTCGTCCGATTGTTCTCGACGGTGGCTGAAAAGGTCTTCATGAGGGATGGCGGGTGAACGGGTTTGCCTGGCTGACGTCGCAGAACGACTGGAGCGGAGATGCCACTTAACACCTGATCACGATCGACCTCGCCAATCACTTTCGTGACACGTCGGCGGGGAAGTGGCCAGGCAATCTCAGGTCGCTGGCCGGGGAGTCACGTTGTGGATCCTCGGCGATGTCCTGGAGTCGGAAAATTGCTCGCATGTCTGAAAATTGAAACGTTTGCGACTAATTTGCGGATGTGGGAAGATCGCCAAAATTTAGGCTCATTTGGCATTCCTTAAGAAGGCTCCCTGTGAAAGCCAGCCAGACCACGCTTCGCGATCTGATCAAGGGCGAACTACAGCTGTTGGTGCCGCTCTACCAGCGTCCTTACGCCTGGGAAAACGATCATTTGCAACGACTTTGGACGGACATCACCCAGCAGGCCGACCTGCTCCAGAGCTCTCAGCGCGCCGGGCACTTCCTGGGGTCGGTCGTGCTTGCTCCTGCTCCTGACCTCGTTCCGGGGAACTCGCAATGGATCGTCGTAGACGGGCAGCAGCGACTGACCACGCTGTTGCTTGCCTTGTGCGCGCTCCGCGACCACCAGGCGGCCGAGGACCCCGGCCACCGCGACCGCATCAACGATCTCCACCTGGTCAACCGCTACCAGCAGGGAGAGCGGCGCTACCGTCTTCTGCCCACTCAGGCAGATCGTCAGGCATTCACGGCGTGTGTTGACGGAGCCAACGACGAACGGGTCAGCGGGCGCGTCGGTACGGCCTACCAATTCTTCCGCCAGAAACTGGTCGAGATCGACGACCCAGCGGACCTGCACGACATCCACCGAGTCGAATTGGTGATACTCGACCAGCTCGACCTCGTCCAGATCGTGGTGGAGAAGGAGGACAACGTCTTCCGTATCTTCGAGTCGATCAACAACACGGGGATGAAACTCAGCCAGGTTGACCTCATTCGCAACTACGTCTTTATGTGTCTCCCCACCCGAGGCGCGGACGTCTACGAGCGGTACTGGCTTCCGACCCAGCAACTCCTGGACGCAAAGGGCCTCGACCAGCTCATGTATCTCGTCCTGGTTCTCGCTCGCGGAGACGAGGCCCAGTACAACGACGTCTACCGCGGGCATCAGGAACTGCTGGGCGAGATGGGAGAAGACGAGGAGAAAATCGAGCAGTACGTTCGCGAGCTCGCCAGGCGGGCACGCCAACTCGATCAGATTCTCCGACCGGACGAGAAAACGGAGATCGGCGCCAGGATCGCATTCCTCAACGACTTCAAGGCGACGACGGCTTATCCGGTGATCATGCGGCTCCTGGAGCTGCGCGAGCAGGGAGACGCGACCGACGAGGAGGTCGTGATGGCGCTGCAGCTGATCGAGAGCTTCGTCGTCCGGCGGCTCGTCGGACGGGTGACCAGCGCCAACCTGAACCGTATCTTCCAGCGGCTCACCGGGCAGCTGACGGCCGACCAGCCGGTGAACGAGACCGTCCAGGTCGAGCTGTCCCCTGCCCGGCTCTACTGGTCGTCGGACGAGGAATTCCGCCGGGACTTCGCGGAGAAGTCCTTCTACTGGCAAGGAGCCCGGTCGCAGCAAAAACTTGTACTGCGTCGACTGGAGGAGAGCTATCCGGCCAAGGAACGGGCCGACCTCTCCGGCAAGCAGATCACCATTGAGCACGTGCTGCCGCAGAGCCCGACGGACGCGTGGCTGCGCGAGCTGGCCGTAGAGAGCAGTAATCCCAAGCTCCTGCACAGCGAGTTGGTCCACACCCTGGGCAACCTCACCCTGAGCGGCTACAACTCCGAGCTCGGGAACATCCCCTTCGAGCAGAAAAAAGAGTTCTTCCTGCGCAGTGGGATCGAGATGAACCAACAGATCGCCACGGAGACCAGATGGGGGAAGGCGGAGATTCTCGCCAGGGCGGGAGAGCTCGCCGACCGGGCGATCGAGATCTGGCCCGGCCCGCTCACCGCGGATCGGGGTGGGGCGCCCTCGCGTGACTGGACCCTGCTCACCCAGGCGCTCGCCGCGCTCCCGCCGGCGACCTGGACCTCCTACAGCGACCTCGCAGAGCTGATCGGCTCACACGCCCTTCCGGTGCGTGTGTACCTCGACAGGGAGAGCGTGCTCAACGGCCACCGGGTGCTGACGTCGGACGGAGAGCCGCCTACGGAGGGGCGCTCGGTGAGCCGGGTTGAGCTGCGTCAGGCGATGGGCGCGCTGCAGGCGGAGGGCATCGAGCTCGACGAGCTGGGCCGGGCGCAGGCGGCGCAACGGATCACGGCCCGGGAACTGGCCACTCTGCTGGGCCTGCCGAGTGCCGAGAGCCTGCGCGAGTTAGAGCTGGCGCCGGGCGAGCACCAGCACATCGCGGATCCGCAGCGGCGTTTCCTGGAGCAGCTCGGCGAGGCGAACGGGCCACAGGCGGCAGGAGCGGTCCAGCGGCTGCTGGAGCACTGGAAATCAGGAGGAGGCGAGATCCAGTACGGCTCGGGGGGTGCCTCCTGCGCCCCCGTCGTCAAGCGCGGCAATGAGGTGCTGGCAGCGATCCGGATTTACCCGAAGAAGGTGGAGATCCCCTTCGGGACCCTCGCGAAAAGGCATCCGTTTGACGATGTCACCGTCCGGGAGGAGCTGAGGGAACGGCTCAACGCCGCCCCTGAGGTGGATATCCCGCTGGCGAAACTGGATCTCTACCCGTCGTTCAGGGTGACCTCGCTCGCCACCGAGAGCGTCTGGGACGTGGTGGTCGGCTGCCTGGACTGGTTCCGGGACATCGTGACCCGAGAGGCCTGACCATAGGAAAGGAGGTCAGCCTCGGCACTAGACTCTGCGCCGAGGAACGGAGGAGCACGTGGAGTCCGGAAGCAGGCGTTGGGTGGAGGTCACGCCCTCCGAGCACACCCATGAGCGGGGCGGTCTCGCCGCGATCAAGGCGAAACTGGATGATGACGATCCCTACCGGGCGTGGAGCAACTTCACCTTCACCACCCGCAGCGGTCGTCAGTACGAGGTCGACCTCCTCGTCATCGGCAAGGGCGGCATCTACCTGCTGGAGCTCAAGCACTGGTCCGGCCGGATCATCGGCGATCACCAGACCTGGCTCCATAACGACAGGGCCGAGGACAACCCCCGCATCCTCGCCGACACCAAGGCCAAGCACTTCAAGCAGCTCCTCATCGACGCAGGCGGGCGCGACCTGCCGTTCGTGCACGCGGGCGTGGTCCTTCACCAGCCGTCCACCGAGGTCAAGCTCACGGACCGAGGCAGGTACGGCGTCTACCGGATCGACGGCCAGGGCCCCGAGGGGCTGGACGAGCTCATCAAGGACGAGCTGGCCGTCATACCGGGAAATCCCCGCAACGCCGTCGACCGTAAACGCTCGGTGGAGCTGGCCAGACTGATCAACAAGGCGGGTGTGCGTCCCAGCGTCCGGCATCGCAGGGTCGGCAACCTCGAGTTGGCAGACACTCCCCTGGCCGAGGGCCCCGGCTGGCAGGACTACCTGGCCCGTCACCCCATGCTGGACAGCGTCCGGCGGGTCCGCTTCTACCTGGTCGACCGGAGCGTCTCCGACGAGGAGCGCGCGGCGACCCTCCGGGCCGCCAAGCGGGAGTTCGTCACCCTGGAGAACGTCAATCATCCGGGCATCGCCCGCGCGATCGAGTTCTACGAGCACGACCGTGGTCTCGCCGTCGTGTTCGACCACGACGCGAGCGAGGTGCGCCTGGACCACTTTCTCCGGCAGAAGGCGGGAGGGCTCTCCGTCGACAAACGGATCGAGCTGGTCCGCACGCTGGCCAACACCCTGCGTTACGCGCATTCGCGACGGCTGGTGCACCGCAGGCTCAGTCCGCTGTCCATCTTCGTCCGCACCCTCGCGCACGACCGGTACGGCGTGCGGGTCCGTGACTGGCACACCGCCGGGCGCCTCGCGCCGGGCTCACCCGGCCACGGCAGCTACGCCGCGGGCACCCGCACCCTGGAGGCGTCGACCGACCGGGCCGCCCATGGGTACATCGCGCCCGAAACGCTCCACAACCTCGACGCCGATCCGATTCTGGCCGACGTCTTCGGTCTCGGATCCGTGTCGTTCCTGATCTTCACGGGTGACGCCCCGGCAGACAGCAGCGAGGAGCTCCAGCAACGGCTCACCAGGGAGCGGGGGCTCGACGTCGGCGTCGAGCTGGACGGTGCCTCACAGGCGATGATCGACCTGATCAGAAACGCCACCGCGGGTGACATCGACCTGCGCACGGAGTCGGCGGAGAAATTCGCCCAGGAGCTCGAGAACCTGATCCGGGACTTCCTCCTGAAAGAGGAGGTCGCCCAGCAGGTCGACCCGCTGGACGCGACGCCCGGCTCGATGATCGGCGCCAGGGAGCAGCCAGGCCGATTCGAGGTCGTCCAACGGCTCGGCCAGGGCTCCACCGCCCTCGCCCTGCTCGTCAAGGATTCCCAGCACGGCCATGCCGTGCTGAAGGTGGCGCTGGACGAGGACGGCGCCCGCCGGAGGCTGCTGGACGAGGCCGAGGTGCTGCATCTGGCCCGCGAACCACGCATCGCCCGCAGCCTGGAAGGACCGCTGGTCGTCGGGGGCCGTACGGCGCTGCTCCTGGAGGACGCCGGTCGGGAGAGCCTGGCGGCCATGATCCGCAGGGAGGGGCGCCTCTCGCTCGACTTCCTCGGCCGCTGGGGCCGGGATCTGCTGGAGATCCTCGCCGCGCTCGACCTCGCCGGAGTCAACCACCGCGACATCAAACCCGACAACCTCGCCTTCCGTGAGCGGGGCAAGAACCACGAGGTGCACCTGTCGCTCTTCGACTTCTCCCTGTCGAGGGCGCCGCTGGAGCAGACCGGGGTCGGCACCCCGCCCTACCTCGACCCGTTCTTCGATCCGATCCACCGGCCCCGCTACGACGCGGCGGCCGAGCGTTACGCGGTGGCGGTCACCCTCTACGAGATGGCCACCGGCCGGACCCCCACCTACGGCACCGGCGGCAGCCACCCGGCGCTGATCGACAGTGACGTCACCATCGATCCCGCCGATTTCGAGCCGGGGCCGGCTCGCGACGGGGTGATCGCCTTCTTCCGTGAGGCGCTCTCGCGCGACGTCAAGGCCCGTCACGACTCGATCGAGACGATGCGGATCGCCTGGCAGTCGGCCTTCGAATCCGTCCCGCCCGCCGCGGCCACGCCGACCAGCGTCAACCCGATCACGGGAGAGGAGCTCGACCAGGCGGCGGCCAAGGCGGTTCTCGACACCGCCATCGCCTCGGCCGGTCTCACCCCCCGCGCGGTCGACGCGCTGCACCGCATCGACGTCAGGACCGTCCGCGACCTGCTGGCCCGCTCCCCGTTCGAGCTCTCACGGCTCTCCGGCGTGGCAGAACCCACCAAGCGGGAGATCAGGCGCAGGGCCAAGCAGTGGCGCGGCAGGCTCCAGCCGGTCACCTCCGCCCCGGAGGCGGAGGATCTCCAGGACGGCTCCGACAGAGGTATCGGCTCGGTGCTCGGCTCCCTCGTGCCGAAGAATCTTCACAAGGACTCCGCGGAGGCGCAGGTGCTGCGGCTCTACCTCGGGCTGGAGGACACCACCTCCGCCTCCGGCTGGCCGGGTAGTGTCGAGCTGGCGCAGGCGGCCGGGGTCACCAGGGGCAGGGTCAGCCAGATCATCCCCAAGGCCCGCAAGGGCTGGCGGTCGAGGAGAAGCCTCACCCAGGTCCGCGACGAGATCGTCGAGATCGTCGAGGACGCCGGGGGAGTGATCTCCGCGACCGGCATCGCCGAGGCACTGCTCGCCTCCCGGAGTCCCGGCGCGGTGGGGGAGCGATGGATGCGTGGCGCGCTGGGCCTGGTCCGCGCGGCCGTCGAGGTCGAGGCCGAGCGCGGTGGAGAGGCCAGGCTCCTGCAGCGGCACTCGCACAACTCGGTGATCGTCGCGCTGGAGAAGCCCACCGATCCCGATGCCGTGCCGGGCACCGACCTGCTCGACTACGCCGTACGGCTCGGCAAGGCCGCCGACCACCTCGCCGCCGAGAGCCCGCTTCCCACCACCGCGCACACCGAGGCCAGGTTGCGTTCCGTACGGCTGCCGCAGGGGTGCGCGGAGCTTCCCGCCGAACGGCTGGCGCTGCTGGCCGCCGCCGCCTCGCGTACGGCCGCCGCCAACGGCCGCGGGGAGATCTACCCCGACGGGCTGGACCCGCGCCGGGCCTTGGAGCAGATGGCCTCCTCGCTCGGTGTGGTCCGCCGTGGCATGAACCCCGAGCAGCTCAAGGTGCGGGTGCGCGCCCGATACCCGAAGGTCGGAGCTTTCCCGGAGGACCCCCCGGAGCAGGAGCCGCGCAAGCTCAACACGCTTCTCAAGAAGGCCGGTGTCCCGCTGGTCTTCGAGAGGGGCACCTACGAGCCGCGCAAGGTGCAGGGCACCATCCTCCCGTCCGCCCGGAGCCGGGGACTGACGAGCCTCGGCGGAGGCTTGAGTGACAAGGAGTTCGCCGCCTTCGAGCGCCGCATGGCGCTGTCGTCAAGCGAGCGGGGATTCATCACGCTCAGCGTGGACTACCGCTTCTACACCGACGCCATCGCCGCGCTGAGCGCCCGTTTCGGCGCCGAGGTGGTCGACGTCACCGCCGAGTTGCTCACCGCGATGCGGGCGGTCGCCGACGCCCATCGTGTGGACTGGTCGTTGGCACTCCGCTCCGACCGCCCGGACGCGGCCCCGCAGGACGCCGCGAACCTGCGCAGGCTCGTCGCGCTCGCGGCGGCAGGGCTGGAGGAACGGCTGGTCACGGATCCGGAGCCGCTGTTGATCGTCGAGGCGGCGCCTCTGGCACGCTACGACCGGCTGGGCGTGCTGGAGCGCCTGGCGGACAAGGCGACCGCCAGGCCCGCGGCCCGTTGGCTGCTGCTGCCCGTCGAGCAGGGCGGCGCGCCCTACATCGACGACCGGCCTGCCCCCGGCACCCTCGGCGCGCTGAAGGTCTCCACGAACTGGGTCGACGCACACCGCCACCTCGCGGCCTCATAGCTCCCGTCGGAGGCTATTCGAGTAGGTCAACTCGCCTTGAGCTGTTCCGCACCGCCCACCTTGTAGGTGTGGTCCCCGAAGTCGGCGACCAGATCAAGCCGCCCTCCGAGAGCCATGACGTAGCGGGCGATGGCATCGACTGTAAAAACCTTGCCCTGCTCGATCTGAGAGACACGCCCCTTGGTCACTCCCATACGCTCGGCGAGTTCGGCCTGAGTGAGACCGACCTGCTTACGGATCTCCGCGAGCTGGTAGGCGTCGACACGGGCGATGACGGCACGATGCCTGCGCTCAGCTTCCTCGATGCCCCCGACACGCTCGACGTAGGCGTCGCGATCCCACTTGCTGTAGCCGCTCACAGCTCATCCTCCTCCGCGCGTTCCTTCAGATAAGTCTCGTAACGATCCTCAGCCAGCGGGATCGCCGTGCGATACCACCCTCGCCAGTTTCCAGCCTTATCACCCGCCACGAGCAAAATGGCTGATCGCCAAGGGTCGAAAACGAAGAGGATCCGGACCTCGCTACGTCCCGAGGAGCCGGGGCGCAGCTCTTTCATGTTAGATACCCGCGAGGATTCGATCTTACCGACCAACGGTCGCTTGAGCTCTGGACCCGTACGGCTCAGCGCATAAATCGCGTCGTCGATGAGATCGAAGGTCTCCGGATCCGTCACGCGTAGGTCGTCGATCCATTCCCGGACCTCGTTGACGTGGTAGATCTCCCAATGGTCATCCACGCCAAGAGGATAGCAAATCCTATACTTCCAGGGTGGAGCATCGGACTCGATTCGTCAGGGGTGGCCGGGGTCGACTTGCCATGATCAATTGACCGTTTTGTCCCTTGGGCGAGGGTGACGGGCCTTCGCGTGTCGCTGCGGCTGCGGCTGCGGCTGCGCCAGGCTTCCACAGTTCCGGGAGGGGGTCTTTCGTCTCGTCGGGGCGGGGGATCTGTGGTCAGGTCGGCGCGGGGAGCACGGTCAGGCGCTGCCAGCAGGTGAGGAAGGCCTCTCGCCAGGGCCAGTTGGGGCGGATCTTCAGGATGCGGTGGCGGGCGTGGCGCACCAGCTTGGCGGGCAGGTGCCACAGCCGGTAGCGCAGGGTGTCGGGCTCGGCATCGGCGGCGTAGGCGGCGCAGCCTCGGGTTGGGGGGGAAGAAAAGAGGGCGCGGTCCGGAGACCGCGCCCTCGGGGGCATGAAGCCCCGGTTAAGCCTGTGCTCGCTTTCGCGACTCCTTGAAAATACCCGACCCCATGACGATCGACCGCGATTTTCGCAAAGCCTTGGCGCTGCCTGGCTTCTCGCAGCATGGGACCGGTGGAGACTCGGATCTCAGAGAGGCGACGTGCGAGTGGTTGCGGTCCACGATGGGGGGAGCAACTCGAGCCTCGCCCCATGACCGGAGAGATCACGCTCGGTGAGCCGATGAGCTGTCCTCGGGTTCCCAACCTCGCTGTTCACCGCAAGGGCGACTACCTGATCCGCGTCCACTACGCCTGATTTCCGTGTCAGGTTCTGGATAGGGCTGGTCCACCTCGTTAGTTGAACAGAATTGTCCGTTTGTGTCGGGCAAGTTATTATCATTCGCTGTTTAATGTCCCTGTTCTGCGTTTATGGTGGAATTATCGGGAATGCGATCAGGGAGATCATGGAACCGACTCCACGGGGAACAGGGCCGCTGTCGCCGGACTTCGCCGGAATCGATCCCGGTCTGATGCAGGGTTTCATCTCCGCCCTGGAACGGGGCCGGGATGTGATCGGTGAGCAGTCCGAGCGGATCCGCCAGTTGCTCGTGGCGGCGGAGGTGCCGGCGTCCGGTCTGCAGTCGATCAAGCAGATCGAGGGCTGGATCGATGACGAGCTACCGAAGCTGCGACAGCGTGACGCGACGATCAGGGAGAGCGACAGGTTCGCGCTGTGGCTGCCCGGCGCCGGGCCGATCACCTACGACGAGAGCGGTTCCAGGACCGCGGAAGAGTCTCGCGAGCAGGGCACGACGCTGGGCAAACGGCTACTGGCCATCGGTCCTGTCGGATTCTGGTCCCACCATGCCGACTCCGAAAAGTATGTCGAGGTCATCGCGGAGTTGGACGGCAACAAGAACGACGCAGACTTCACCGCGGCCTTCTTCGCCGCTCTCGGTACGGAGGGTGCTTTTAATCTCCCCGTGCTGCTGCGGGAGAGCGTGCACACCGAGCCCCCTCGGGGGGTCGCCGGCCCGCCCGATCCTAATGAGTCGATGCTCCGTACGCTGAGCCAGGCCTTCGGCAGCGCGGTCACGGGAGGGTCGCGGGTCCCGGGGTTCGCCAAGATCAAGGCCGCGGTCCAGAGTCCTGATCCGTCCGACCGGGGGGCCGCCGATCTCCTGCTGACCTCGGGGGAGTTTCCCGCCGAGTGGCTGGCGGGGGTGGCGTCGGCGTGGGGAGGGCTGGCGGATCCCCGCAAGATCACTTCGGGGCTTCTCTACGCCCTGGGAAACAACCCCGCCGCCGCTCGGCTGGCGGTCGGGAAGGTGACGGGGCCGTACACGAAGGACCAGTCGAAGCTGAAGGAGCTCCTGAAGAAACTCAACGAGCGTGCCGGTGGCCTGTACGCGGGGGGAGCACAGAAGGCCGACGCCTTCGGCCGCATGCTCGCCGCCGCCTCCGGCGCCTACGACGAGCAGGACGGCAGGCACAGCGAGGAGGCCGCCGCGTTCGCCTTCGCGGTGATGACGACGCTGGGCGACGTCAGGATCGGGGAGGCCGCACGGGTGCACATGGCGGAGATCGCCGGCGCGTACGCCACCGAGATCACCGAGGGCGCCACCATCGGCGACGACAACATGACCGATTCCAGCGTGCTGAAACCGACGACCTCGGCGCTGGGCCTGAAGTCGGCGTTCACCCTGAGCCCGGAGGACACCTACGCGTTCATGAAGGTCTTCGCCGACACGAACGAGAACCTCGCCCCGTTCGAGGAGGGGATGGGACGGCTCTCCCAGCGTCTGATCGCCGACAGCCTGGCGACGGTCAAAAGAACCGGGGATATCGAGCCCCTGGAGCCAATGCTCAACACGCTGGGAAATGTCCGCGGTTTCGAGGTGGCCGCCGCGGCGAAGGTCCGGGGCAACATGGACATGGTCGACGAACAGAGCAAGAAGATCCTGGGTTTCGCCATCGGCTCGACGCTGGGGTTGACCGGCCTGTGGGTGCCGACCATGGCCGGTCAGGTGGCCTGGCTGGTGCTGGGCACCGGCTTCTCCGGCAAGGACGCTTTTGGGCCGGAGGACGAGAAGCGGGAGGACAAGCTGGACAAGGCCGAAGGGAACGCGACGCTTGGCCGCCAGCACGTCTTCGCGCAGACGCTCATGGCCGCCGGCTTCGCACCGAAGGTGACACCGGCCGAGTTTCAGGCCGACGGCTCGCCGGGTGTGGCCATCACCGACGCGGAGGGCAACCTCCGGTCGTTCCCCGAGCTGCTCAAGCAGGGCAACAAAGGTCTCGTAGCCTTCGAGAAGTGGGCCGATGCCAACGGCATGGGCGGCCCCGACGAGCTTTCGGTGGGCGGTTTATCCAATGGCATGGCGAACTGGTTCGAGAGTGGTAACAAGCGGGGTAAGGATCGTGCCCTGGCTTTTGACCTTTAGCTCATGAAGTTGGGAGGCACTCGGTCTCACCACGGACCAGGTACTTTCCTTGGCCTGGGGATTCCAAGACGATCACCGTCCTGTACGTCTTGTTAGCGAGTCGGACGGGAGCGTTGCCCGGATCTTCAATGATCTCGTAGTCGGCGACTGGAGAGAGTGCACCCAGCAGGAGGCTGTTGAGCGCGTTTGCGCCGAGTTTCGGTGATGCATGTTCGCCGGTGGCCGCGAAGGTCCGCCTGGCCTTGTCCTCCCCGCAGGGAATGTCCTGCCCGCCGGGGTCGGTGACCTTCACATCCAGGGCGTGACTCTCTTTCATCAGCTCGGTGATGTGGAGCCTCAGAGTCTCACCCGCCTCGGCGGCCGTTGGCCCGGTTTCGGCGCAACCGGAAATCGTCAATAACGCCACCGCGCAAATCATGGCGCCATGCCGTACGAAATGTGCCATGAAGTCCTCCGGGGGCTGGTCGGATTTCCCGTGAATCCCATAATGTCCAATAGATCAGTCCGGTGTCTCCCGTGAATAGAGGGATGGTCATGAGTCAGCCTCTGGGTGGATCGGCACTCGATGCGCGACGCCGGCTCCTGGAGCAGACCCTGGCGGAGGTCAGGACGCGGGTCGCGATCCTGGAGGCGGCGCTCGACCCCGCCCATCGGCAGTTCACCGGCCAGCCCGTCTGGGTCGGCCCGAAGGCCCAGCAGTTCGCCGAGGATCTGAGCGCCCGCCGCGTACGGCTGCGCAAGGCGGCCCAGGCCCTCATCGAAACCATTGAAGAGGAACTCCGAGCCGTCCCGGCGAAAAGCTCGTCCTCCGCCGGACGTCACTGAACGGCGAGCTGCAACCAGACCACGCGTCCGGAGAGAGTGTCGTACCAGCCCCAGGCGGTGGCCAGTTCCTGGACCAGCCATAGCCCTCGGCCTCCGCCGCTGTCGGGGCCCACGTTCGGGCAGAGCCGGGGCCGGTGACCGGCCGATCCGGCGTCGATGACGCCGATGTGGAGTGTTCCGTCGTGGTGGGCGACGGTGACGGAGACCCGGCCGCCGGGGCACCGGCCGGAGTCGGAATGGCGTACGGCGTTGGTGACGAGTTCGGTGACGAGCAGCAGCGCGTCGTCGGTCCGCGCGTGTCCGGTGCTATCCAGCAGATCGCGGACGTAGCGCCGGGCCAGGGGAACGGACGCGACCTCTGCGGGGAGCTCGACCTGCCCCAACAGTCCCAGCGCCCTCACCGGGCCGCCTCCGCGATCCGCTCGGCCGCCTCCCTCATCCTGGTACGGCTCCGCCGGTCGCGGCCCTGGTCCCAGGTGAATACCGAGATCCGACCCCGCTGCTCCGTCGTGGCTTTCGGCAGGCCCGGCGGCAGGAAGATCTCCACGCTCGGGCGCCGACCGGGAGGAAGGCGAACCACGGAGTCGAAACCGAGATCATTCAGCTCCCAGGCCAACTCCATCAGGTGAAAACCCCACTCTCGAAGATCGCGCACCTTCATCTGGTCGCCCACTCCTTCGTTGGCTCTGAAGCTGTTCGGTACTGGTCGTGACTGCTCGCTCCCTGTGCGCCCGTCGCTCGCCTTGCCTGCAGAACGAGCAGCGCGGCTTGCGGGTGCAGCAGTACTCTCCACGGGATGTCACATGCTTAATGTGCACATGCAAAACTGAACCTGCAAGCGCTTTGGCGCGAACAGTCAAAGATTCATTACGATGCGTGAGCAATCAGGCAGATTGGGAGGGAGACCTGTGGCCAACTTCTCGCCGACGGTCCGTCATCGACGTTTGCTGCAGGAGTTGCGGCAACTGCGCGGCGCGGCCGGCCTCAAACAAGAAGAAGTGGCTGATCATCTGGACTGGTCGACGTCCAGGATGACCAAGGTGGAAGGCGGAACGCTTCGGATTTCCGTCAATGACGTCCGCGCCATGCTCCAGCTCTACGGGCTTCGAGAGGGAGCTAAGTACGAAGCGCTCGTTCAACTGGCCAAGCAGGCGAGGGAGCGTGGGTGGTGGCATGCCTACAGCGACGTCATCCCGCAGTGGTTTCAGGTCTACGTGGGTCTGGAGGCGGAGGCGTCGTCACTCCGCAACTACGAGCCCGAGCTCGTCCACGGACTTCTACAGACCGAGGACTACGCTCGAGCCGTCTACCAGGCGGCAAGGGTGATGGATGCGCCCGACGAGATAGAACGGCATGTCAGTCTCCGCATGGCCCGTCAGGACGTCATCACACGATCTGAACAGCCCATGCACTTCTGGGCAATTATGAACGAGGCGGCTCTACGCCGTCGTGTCGGTGGTGCCTGCGTCATGAAGGACCAACTGCGACACCTGGTTGAGGTCTCGGCGCAGCCCAATGTGACCCTTCAAGTCCTGCCCTATGGGATAGGTGCGCACGCGGCGATGCTCGGATCCTTCGCCATCCTGTCCTTCTCCGAAGGGGCCAGCGAGGTCGCCTACTTGGAGTACATGACCGGGAGCCTGTATTTGGAGAAGCCCGAGGAAGTCCGGGCATATACGCTGACATACGACCACCTGCGCGCTTCGGCGCTCGATCCGAGGGATTCGATCGCCATGGTCGCGAAGCTCGTCAAAGAAGATCTCTAAGTGCGGGGAAAGGGGATGCGGGTGTCCCACGAGGAGCTGTCCGATGCCGTCTGGCGCAAGAGCACCCGCAGCGGTGGGAACGGCGGTAGCTGTGTCGAAGTCGCCTCGCTGGCCGGAGGTCGGGTAGGTGTGCGTGACAGCAAGGACCGAGGGGGTCCGGCACTGATCTTCACTCCTTCTGAGTGGCAGGCTTTCATCGGCGGAGTCAAGGGTAGAGAGTTCGACGATCTGGTCTGACCGTTATGGCAGTACGGCGTTCGCCGTTTTCCTGGCGGCTGTACGACTGGCCGGGACCTGACCGGAGCCCGTCTCCGAGGACTGTCATACCTGTCCTTCGCGCGCCCATATTGTTATCGGGCTGGCCCGGCACGCTGTGCCGAACTTGCCAGACTGGCAGTGCATCGTGACACATCGCGATGCACGTCGGTCCGCAAGGTAGCCGGTGGCTGTGACGGGACGAGAAGGGTGATCAGGTGTCGGTTATCTCCGCCGCACTGCTCAAGGATCTTCAGAAGCAGGCGGGGCGTGTCGCCGACGACCTGCGAGAGCAGGCGGGACGGGTTCCCGAGATCGGTGATCGGCTGAAGGAGATGCACCGCACCGCCGGCGGCATCGGACGCACGGGGGAGAGTTGGAACGACTGGCTCACTGCCCAGTGCGCCCAAGCCGCCAGCTCTTGGGTGATCGCCTGTGCCTTCATCCGCTTCTGCGAGGACAACGACCTCACTGGCCACCGATGGATCGCCTCCCGCGACGCCGCCGGTCATGCCACTTCTGGCGCAGCCGACGCCGAGGCCGCCTGGATCCAGCGCAACCCCCGGTTGACCGCTCGCGAGTGGTTGCGTGAGTCCTTCACCTGGCTCCGCTCCACCCGCGCGGGGCACGCGCTCTTCCCCGACACCGACTTTGTCTGGTGGTGGGACATCTCCGCCGACCAGGCCGAGGAACTAATCGCTGTCTTTCGCCGACGGGACGTGGACGGGGTACGGCTGGCCCATGACGACTTCCACAGTGCCGATCTCGACACCCGCTTCCTCGGTGATCTCTACCAGGACCTGTCCGAGCACATCCGCAAGCGATACGCACTGCTGCAGACCCCGGTCTTTGTCGAGGAGTTCATCCTTGAGCGAGTCCTCGATCCGGCACTGAACGACTTCGGGCTTGAGGGACTCAAGCTGATCGACCCGACCTGTGGATCGGGACACTTCCTGCTGGGGGCGTTCGACCGACTACTTAAGGAATGGGTCACCTATCAGCCAGGGCTGGACGAGCGGGTGCGGGTGCAGAAGGTGCTTGATGCCATTCACGGTGTTGACATCAATCCGACCGCGACGGCGATCACCAAGTTCCGCCTGATGGTGACGGCATTGAAGGCGTGTGAGGTTACTCGTCTCGATGGTCCGAATGTGCCCGCGCTTAGCCTCAATATCGCTACGGGTGACACACTGCTGTACGGCGGTGGCAAATTCGGTGGTGGTCGTCAGATGGCCCTCGACGTCCTAGACAATGATCCGCTCGCCTCCCATCTTTACGACTGGGAAGATGTCGATCGCTTCCCTGGTATCCTTGACTATAGCCGTTACCACGTGGTCGTCGGCAACCCGCCTTACATCACGGTCAAGGACAAGGCACTCAACGAGGCTTATCGAGAGCGCTATAAGAAGACATGTTCAGGTAAATATGCCCTGTCGGTGCCGTTTGCGGAATTATTCTTCCGATTGGCAATCAAAGACAATGAGCGTCCAGGGTATGTCGGTCAAATAACCGCCAACTCATTTATGAAGCGGGAGTTTGGCAAGAAGCTTATCAATGATTTTTTCGCCAACATGGTGGATCTGACTCAGGTTGTCGATACCTCTGGCGCCTATATTCCTGGGCACGGAACGCCGACGGTTATTCTAATCGGCAAAAACCGCGATCGAACTTTGACCAGTGACGTGCGTGCCGTCCTGGGGGTTCGCGGTGAACCTTCTCAACCCAACGATCCTGCTCAAGGACTGGTTTGGCGCTCCATTGTTGATAATGTCGACAGTCCCGGAGTTGAAACAGGCTACGTCTCTGTCGTTAATCTTCCCCGGGAAAGATTGGCCGCTCATCCTTGGTCGCTTTCCGGTGGCGGGGCAACGGAACTTTTAGATATTATTGGTCAGCAAAAGGTTCGTCTCGGAGCGATCCCTGCAGACATTGGTATGACGTGCCTAACCCTTGAAGATGATGTCTACCTTCTTCCAGAAGGAGTGGTCCGGCGACGAAAGCTTGGAGATCTGTGTGCTCGACTTGTTAATGGTGATGAGGTGCGAGATTTTCGAATTATTGATCCTGCCTTCACTTTGATGCCGCAAGAATGGAATGGGGGGAGGCGTGAAATCTCATATGATGTAAAGAAATATGTTTGGGTTTGGCGTACAAATTTGAAGAATCGTCTATATTTCGGAAAATTCCCCGAACGGCGAGGTTTGCGTTGGTTTGATCTCGGAATGTTTTTTGCTGACCGTCATCGAGAGTCGCTGTCGATTGCGTTTGCAGAAGTAGCTACACATAACCACTTCTCATTGGATCGGGGTGGGAAGGTCTTCAAGCAGACAGCGCCTGTTATCAAGCTTCCTGAAAAATCAACAGAAGATGATCACCTGCGACTGCTTGGAATACTCAACTCCTCCACGGCCTGTTTCTGGCTCAAGCAGGTCTGTCATGATAAGGGTAATCGAGGCGAGGGCGGTGGAATTACGAGCGCTGCTTGGGAGCGGTTTGCTCAATTTAATTCCACTAACATCGCTAAGTTTCCGTTGCCCAGCGGTGCTTCGTTAGAGCGGGCTCAACGGCTCGACGCGCTCGCCCAAGAGTTGACTTCTGTCACCCCACAAGCAGTGTGCGCGCAGGCTGTACCGACTCGTGAAGCCTTAGTGGAGGCGCGGAAGCGATATGAAGCGATCCGAGCCGAGATGATCAGCATCCAGGAGGAATTGGATTGGGAGGTCTACAAGCTCTACGGCATCCTCGACGAGGATCTGTCCTATTCTGCCGACGACCTTCCCGGCCTGGCGCTCGGCGAGCGGGCGTTTGAGCTCATCCTCGGAGCTGAGTTTCTCGACGGTAAGACCGAGACCGTCTGGTTCGATCGGCACAGTTCCACACCGATCAGGGACATTCCTTCCCACTGGCCCCAGGCATACCAGGATCTCGTCCGGCGGCGGATCGAGATCATCAAGAACAAGCCGCTGATGAACCTTGTCGAGACCCCCGAATGCAAGCGCCGTTGGTCCGTCGAGCCTTACGAGAAGACGCGCGCCGAGGCGCTGCGCACCTGGTTGCTGGACCGGCTGGAGGACGAGAGCCTCTGGATCGTGGATGGGGCGCCCCGGACGCTCTCTGTGGCGCAGCTCGCAGATCTGGTGCGCATCGATGCCGATTTCCGGCAGGTCATGGATCTCTACGTCGGCCGCCCCGACTACGACCTCACTTCCGAGATCGTCGCCCTGCTCAAGGACGAGCCCGTCCCCTACCTCGCCGCCTACCGCTACTCCGCCACCGGCCTGCTCAAACGGCAGGACTGGGAAGAGGTCTGGGCGCTGCAACGCAGGGAGGACGCGGGGGAGAAGGTCGACATCCCGGTCCCACCGAAGTATGCCCCGAAGGACTTCGCGAACATCTCCTACTGGAAGCATCGAGGCAAGCTCGACGTGCCCAAGGAGCGGTTCGTCGGTTATCCGGGTGCTCAGCGGGAGAACGACGCGACCCCCGTCTACGGCTGGGCGGGCTGGGACCACCTCCAGCAGGCCACCGCGCTGGCGAACATGCTGATCGAGCGCGGCTACCCTACAGACGACGGGCGGGCCACGGCGCTGCTCGCGGGCCTGGCGGAGCTGGAGCCGTGGTTGCACCAGTGGCACCACGACTACGAGGATCTCTACGCCGGCTCGCCGGCCGACTATTTCACCGCGTGGCTGGAGAGCCAGCTCGCCGAGCGGGGGCTCACCAGGGAGACTCTGGCCAAGTGGCGGCCTGAAGCCAAGCGGCGAGGCGGCGCGAGGAACACGAAGAAGGAGAGCTGACGACATGGCGACCCCGCTCAGGGACGTCCTCTACATCAGCGAGGAGCTGAGCGCGAACGACTTCGTGCTCAAGCTCAGCGACGGTGTCTCCGAGGTCAAGGCGACTCTGGACAACTACGTCGTCACGTCCCAGCTCGCCGAGAGCTTCGATGCGGCGCTGTCGCTGGTGAAGGGCGCGCTGGAGAAGAACAAGAGCGACGCGGCGTTCCTGCACGGCTCGTTCGGCTCCGGCAAGAGCCACTTCATGTCGGTGCTGCACGCCGTGCTCAAGCACGATCCCGATGCCCGCGAGCTGCAGGGGCTGGTGCCGACGCTCGCCAAGCACGACGGGTGGCTGCCCGGTCGGAAAATCCTCTGTCTCACCTACCACCTGGTCGGCGTCGAGTCGATCGAGGCGGCCGTACTCGGCGGTTACATTGAGCAGATCCGCCGCCTGGAGCCGGGGGCATCGCTGCCCGAGGTGCACAGCACGGACAGCCTCTTCGCCGACGCCGACAACCTGCGGGCCCGCCTCGGAGACGAGGCGTTCTTCGCCGGTCTCGGCCAGATGTCCAACCCCGGCTGGGGCGGTCTGGCGGGTAACTGGAGTGCGGAGTCGTACGAGCAGGCGCGCCGGGCGGACGTGGGTGACGCAGGGCGAGGCAGTCTGGTCTCCGCGCTCGTCGGGGCCTACTTCACCGGCTACACGCGCGGTGCGGCCTACCTCCCGCTGGACGAGGGACTGGAGGTGATCAGCATCCACGCCAAGCGGCTCGGCTACGACTGCGTCGTGCTCTTCCTCGACGAGCTGGTGCTCTGGCTCGCCTCGCGCAGCTCCGACCCGGCCTTCGTCGGCAAAGAGGGCTCCAAGGTCGCCAAGCTGGTCGAGTCGGCCTCCACCCAGCGCGCGGTGCCGCTGGTGTCGTTCGTCGCCCGCCAGCGTGACCTGCGCGACTTTCTCGGCACGAACATCCCCGGCGCGGAGAAGTACGCCATCGGCGAGACGTTCCGCTGGTGGGAGGACCGCTTCAACCAGGTCACCCTCGAAGACCGCAACTTGCCGGTGATCGTCAAGCGCCGGCTGCTGAAGGAGCGGCCCGGGACCCAGGGCGCGCTCGACGCGGCCTTCGTCAAGGTGACCCGCGAGCCGAAGGTGTGGAACGTCCTGCTGGAGGGGCCGGACGGCTCCTCCGACGCGGCGGCGTTCCAGAGCACCTACCCGTTCTCCCCGGCGCTGGTCTCGACCATGGTCGCGCTGTCCGGGCTGCTCCAGCGCGAGCGTACGGCGCTGCGTACCATGGCCGAGCTGCTGCGGCGAGGCCGGGACGAGTTGACCGTCGACGACATCATCCCCGTCGGGGACGTCTACGACGTGCTGATGGACTCCGGCGTCGTGCCGCTCACCGACGAGATGAAGCAGCACTTCACCAACGCGCGCACCCTCTACGACGAGAAGCTGCTGCCCCGGCTGCTTTCGAAACACCGGCTCGACTCCGCCGAGGACGTCAAGGGGCTGCCGCGCACACATGCGTTCGTCGTCGACGCCCGTCTGGTCAAGACCGCGTTGCTGGCAGCCCTCGCGCCCGGTGTCCCGGCGCTCAGCACACTCACCTCGCAGAAACTGGCCGCGCTCAACCACGGCACCATCGCCACCCCGCTCAAGGGGATGGAGAGCCAGCGAGTGCTGGCGCTCTTCCGCGACCTGGCGGCCTCCGGGGTCAGCGAGATCCACCTCGCAGACGACCCGGCCAACCCGCTGATCAGCATCCAGCTCGCCGGGGTCGACTACGAGAGCGTGCTGGAGCGGGTCCGCAACCAGGACAACAAGGGAGAGCGCCGCCGCCTGTTGCGCGACCTGATCTTCGAGTCGCTCGGCGTGAACGTGCCGAGCGACACGATTGGCGGTGCCTACACGCACTCCTTCGTCTGGCGTGGCAGCCGCCGGGTCGTCGACATCGTCTACGGCAACATCCGCGACGAGGAGGAGCTGGACCGGACGGCCCTCACCGCCGACGGCAACCGCTGGAAGCTGGTCATCGACTTCCCGTTCGACGACACGGGGCACGGCCCCGACCACGATCTCGCCCGCTTCGAGAAGCTGGAACGCGAGGGCGTCGAAAGCAAAAGCGTGGCGTGGATCCCCGCGTTCTTCACCCAGGAGCGGGAGAAGGACCTCGGCGAGCTGGTCGCGCTGCGCTACCTCCTCGCTTCCAACGACCGCTACGAGCAGAACGCCAGCAATCTCTCCGTCCAGGACCGGGCTGCGGCCAAGGCGCTTCTGATCAACCGGAAGACCACCCTGGAGACCAAGCTCAGGCAGGTCATCCAGCAGGCCTACGGCGCGGCCAGGCGCGAACCCGCCGACATCGACACCACCCGCGGGCACAGCGCGTTCTTCGCCACCCTCGAACCACGGCTCAGCCTTGGGGCCCCGGTGGGCGCGCGGCTGGCGGAGTGCCTGACCCACCTGCTCGACCAGATGCTCACCTCGCAGTATCCCGACCATCCGAAGTTCGCGAGCGAGGTCCGCAGGCCCGAGGCGGCCATCGTGCTGCAGTATCTCGACAACGCCGCGGCGGAGGAGACCGGTCGCGTCCCGATGCCGGTCAAGGACCGCGACGTGCTCCGCAAGGTCGCCAACCCGCTCGGCGTCGGCGAGGCACTGGAGAACGCCTTCCTGCTCAGCGCCGAGACCTTTCCCTGGCGCAAGCACTTCACCCAGCGCGCCGCCCAGGACGGGCTCGACGAGGTCATCGGCGTCGACCGGCTGATCGAGTGGCTGGACCAGCCCCACCCGCGCGGGCTCGACGCGGTCACGCGGGGACTGGTCATCGCGGCCTTCGCGCTCACCCAGGACCGCGCGTGGTTCCAGAACGGCAGCGGTCCCGTCGCCCGGCCTCCGCTGGAGCGCATCGACGGCAGCTACGAGCTGCGCCTTCCCCGGCTGCCCAACGAGTCCACCTGGCGGCGGGCGGTGGAACGTGCGGCGAAGATCTTCGGCGTGCACGTCACGCCGCTGAAGACGGCGGCCAACGTCAACCGCCTCGCCGCCGGTATCCGCGAGGAGGCACGCGAGCTGCAGGTCCCGGCCCGGGATCTCGTCACCGTGCTCAACTCCCACCGTGACGTCTTGGGCCTGGCGGAGGACTCGGGAAGACTCGCCACCGCCCAGGACGCGTCCTCGCTGGTCGCGAGGCTCCTCGGCAAGAGCGACCCGGCCGACCTGGCCGAGGCTCTCGCGGACGCGAAAACGTCGGTCATCGAGGAAGTTCTCGCCAAGTCACTCAAGTCCGCACGGGACGTCGTGGCGCGACTGGAGGACATGGACTGGGACCTGCTGAACGCCATCGCGTCCATGTCCCACGACCCGCAGGCCGTCTCCGTACTGGCAAAGCTCCGCGACACGGCGGCTCGCAACGAGTTCCAGGACTCGCTGGAGACGGCGTTGAGGGACACGCGGCGCACGGCCCAGATGATCCTGGCGAGCCAGGTTCGGGTCGTTCCACCGGTGGTGCCATCGGTCGATCCTCCCCCCGTGCGGCCGGTCGGGCCCGGGGGGCAGACCGTCGACCCGCCAGTGGATCCGGCGGACGAGGTGGCGCCCGCCGCTAGCGGGTCGGCCAAGGTCGGAGCCGCGCGGATCGCCGACGCCCTGGCCGAGTTGCAGGCCTTCGCCCAGCTTCACCCCGGTGCGGAGATCACCATCAACTGGAGCGCGCACAAGTGACCGAGTCCCGTACGTCCCTGGCCACCGCGACCCTGCCGCTGGTCCGCGCGATCGTCGGCAAGCTCCAGAGGTCCGACCGCGAGAAGCGCGTGGTCGGCATCCAGGCACGGCCCGAGTGGGCCGGAGAGCACGAGTTCCCCGTGGGGGGGAGCCCCGTCCGGGTCGAGATCTGCCCGTCCCCGCTTGCCGTCCGGGAGGCGATGCTCCGGCACGGCGACGGCTACCTGGTCGTCCTCACCGACCTCGCCGACGACGACCTGGGCATCGGGATCCGCGCGCACCTCGTCAACGAGGGGCGGCTGCTCACCCTGCGCCCCTGGGACATGCTCAAGCAGTCCTTCGAGGCGAGGGACATCGACCCCCTGCTGCTGGACGAGGGATGGGCCGCCGGGGCGCTGGCCCGCTGGGAGCCCGCCGACGGCTGGCCGAAGGCCCCCGGCGGGACGCTCACCCGCGACCATGCTCTCGGCCACCTCGCCTCGGTCGTGTTCGGTGAGTCCCGGGACGGCGACCGCTACGTTCCGGCCGCCCACCCCGACGCGCTCGGGCTGCTGCGCTGGAGCCTCGACCCGGTCGCCGTCCACCGGTTGACCTCGCTCCCCGTCGACGTCCGGGAGGGGCTCACCGCCTGGTTGAGCGGGGTCACCGGGGTGGCCGGAACCTGGACGCTCCGTGCGGCGGAGGTCGGGCACGGCGGCGACGCCGTACCGCTCGCGCTGGTCGCGGGCCTGCTGTGGCGTGGCGACGCTCGGGCCGCCGCCGAGGCTCGGGGCCTGGTCAGGGCCAGGGTAGGCGGGGCGGATCTGCCCGCCGAGCAGGCACAGGCCTGGGCGAGAGCGGCGGACGCGCTGATCGGCCAGCTCGACCGTCCGGACAGCCTGCTGGAGCGGGCCGAGGCACTGCTGCGGGAGTTCAACGCGGACAAGCTCCTGGTCAACTCCACGCTCCTGCCCGGCTCCTACGATCTGCGACTGCGTGCGTTCGCCACGGCGCTGGGACGCTGCCTTCCGGTTCCGGACGCCGTGACGCTGGAACAGGTCGAGAAGGCACACGGCACGCTCGTGGCTCACGAGCTGGCCGGGCTCAACGCGCGCACGAACGCGGCGAGGATGGCTCTGCGGCTGGTCCGATGGCTGGCGACTTCCGACGAACCGGCCCCTACCCTCGCCGACGCGCTGCACGACCAGGTCCGGTCCGGCGCCTACGTGGAGTGGGCCTTCGGCGACGTGCGTGACACCGATGACAAGGTCGCCGCGGTCTACCAGAAGCTGCTGGCCGCCGTCGCGGCCCGTCGCGGCGAGCGCGACCGCAGGCTCGCCGGACACCTGGCCGTGGCGGTCGCCGCCGACAGTGCCCCCGGCAGCCTGGTCCCGATCGAGTCCGCGCTAGCCACGCTTGTGCGCCCTCTCGGTCGGGCGCTCCTCGTCGTCCTCGACGGGATGTCCGCCGGCGTCCTCGCGGAGCTGGCCGACAGTCTCGCCGCGAAGCGGTGGACCGAGCTGATCGACTCCTCCCTCGGGCACCGGCGGGTGCTGCTTCCGGCCCTGCCCACCGTCACCGAGACCTGCCGTACGAGCCTGCTCACCGGAGTGCTGCACACCGGCGGGCAGTACGACGAGAAGACCGCCTTCCCCGGCGCGGTCGGCGACGGGCAGGCCAGGCTGTTCCACAAGGACGATCTGCGCGCCCCGGACGGGCACACCCTCGACCCCGTGGTGAAGTCGGCGATCGAGGGGTCGGCCAGGGTGGTCGGCGTCGTGCTCAACACCGTCGACGACTCGCTGGACAAGGCGGACCAGACCGTCGACTGGAAGGCCGATCAGGTGCAGCACCTGGCAGCGCTGCTGGACAGCGCACGTACTTCCGGGCGATTGCTCATCCTCACCTCCGACCACGGCCACGTGGTGGAACGCGACAGCACGCTGCGTTCGGGCACCGGTTCGGAGTCCGGACGCTGGAGGCCCTCGAAGATCGCGCCTGCGGACGGGGAGATCCTCTTCAAGGGCCGCCGGGTGCTCCTCGGCGGCGGCAGCGTCGTGCTGCCCTGGCGGGAGGACATCCGCTACGGGCACAAGCGCGCGGGCTACCACGGCGGCGCTTCCGGGGCCGAGGTCGCGGTGCCGTTCGCGGTGTTCAGCGCCAGACCCGTGGACGAGGTCGCCGGGTGGAAGCCCGCCCCGGCCCAGGAGCCCACCTGGTGGCACAGCGCCGTCACGGTCCGGCGGGCGCCGCTGGTCGAGCCGTCGCGCTCGAAGGCACCCGAAGGCCAGGCCGAGCTGATCAGCTTCGAGGAGATGGCCGCTCCTCTCGCCCGGCCCGGCTGGGAACGCTTCCTCGATGACCTCCTCGGCTCCGAGCTCTACGCGGCGCAGCGGGCACGCGCGGGCCGGGCCGCCCCCGACGACGCCCGGGTCCGCGCCGTGCTGGGTGCCCTGCTCGCCAACGCCGGACGGTTGCACGAGAGCACCCTGTCGGCCGTCGCGGAGGTCCCCGCCGCACGGTTGCGGAACGTGCTGGCAGCGGTTCGGAGAGTGCTCAGCATCGACGGTTACGATCCGGTAAGTTACGACCTCGACGAGGTGACGGTGGAGCTCGACACCGCCCTGCTCGCCGAGCAGTTCGGAGTCTCCAAGCCGTGAAGGACAGTGTGGCCGTGAGGGCTGCAGCGGTTCGTAAGGAGCACGTGCAAGGCGTGAGGGCAGGGGCAAGTCGTGAAAGTCAGTGAACGCCGCCGCCGCGAGGTGATCGACGCCCTGCGGCGCGGGACCGTTCCCTCTGCCGGGCTCGACCTGCTCGCCGTCGGCCTCGACCGCTTCGCCGAGGCGTTGGACGGCGAGCTGTCCACGGCGGTCCAGGGCGGCTCGGTCTTCAAGGCGGTCAGGGGTGAGTACGGCTCGGGCAAGACGTTCTTCGCCCGATGGCTGGCCGAGCGAGCCAAGCAGCACGGCATGGCCGTCGCCGAGGTGCAGATCTCCGAGACGGAGACGCCGCTGCACCGGCTGGAGACGGTCTATCGGCGGCTCTGCGAGAACCTGTCCACGGCCGAGTTCCCGCCCAGCGCGCTGCGCTCGATCGTCGACGCGTGGATGTTCACCCTGGAGGAGGACGCCCTGTCGGCGGGGGTCTCCGAGTCCGACTCCGAGGCGCTGGACGAGGCGGTCGAGGCGCTGCTGGAGAAGCGGCTGACCGAGGTCAGCCGGTCGGCTCCCACCTTCGCCGCGGCACTGCGCGGCTACCGCGCCGCGATCGCCGCAGGGGATCCGGCGACCGCCGAGGGCGTGCTCGCCTGGCTGGGTGGGCAGCCGCACGTGTCGGCGTCGGCCAAAAGGTCGGCCGGGGTGCGCGGTGACCTGGACCACTTCGGCGCGCTCGGCTTCCTCCAGGGGCTGCTGACGGTCCTGCGGGACTCCGGCCATCCGGGGTTGCTGCTCGTCCTGGACGAGGTCGAGACGTTGCAGCGGGTGCGCTCCGATGTGCGGGACAAGGCGCTGAACGCGTTGCGGCAGCTCGTCGACGAGATCGACTCCGGTCGTTTCCCCGGCCTCTACGTGCTCATCACCGGCACCCCGGCGTTCTTCGAGGGGCATCAGGGCCTGCAGCGGCTGTCTCCGCTGGCCTCCCGGCTGGCGACCGACTTCACCACCGATCCGCGCTTCGACAACCCGCGCGCCGTGCAGATCCGGTTGCCGGGGTTCACCAGGGAAGGGCTTCTTGAGCTGGGGAGCCGGGTCCGGAACCTCTACGCGGTGGGAGCCTCGCCGCGCGTCCCGGAGATGGTCGACGACGACTACGTCGCGTTGCTCGCGGAGGCGGTCGCGGGCTCGCTCGGTGGCAAGGTCGGGGTGGCGCCGAGGGTCTTCCTGAAGAAGCTCGTCGGAGACGTGCTCGACCGGGTCGACCAGTTTCCTGACTTCGACCCCCGGGAGCACTACCGGCTCACCGTGGCTTCGGGAGAGCTCAACGAGGTCGAGCGCAACGCGCTGTCGGTCGACGATGTCGAGCTGGACCTGATGTGAGCGCGGACGACCTCCACCCTGTCGTCCTCCACCACATCGTCAACACCCTCGGCTGGCCGGGGTTGCGGCCGTTGCAGGAGGCGGCCGTTGAGCCCCTGCTCGCCGGATCGGATGCCCTGCTGCTGGCGCCCACCGCCGGGGGCAAGACCGAGGCGGCGATGTTCCCCCTACTCAGCCGGATGGCCTCGGCCAACTGGCGAGGTATGTCCGTGCTCTACGTCTGCCCGATCAAGGCACTGCTCAACAACCTTCTCCCTCGCCTGGAGGGTTACGCGAGCTGGACCGGCCGCCGAGTGGCGCTCTGGCATGGAGACGTCTCCGGCACCCGGCGCAAGCAGATCCTGCGCGACCCGCCGGACATCCTGCTCACCACGCCCGAGTCGATCGAGTCGATGCTGGTCAGCGTCAACGTGGACCATCGGCAGTTCTTCGAGCACCTCCAGGTGATCGTGGTGGACGAGGTCCACGCGTTCGCCGGCGACGACCGGGGCTGGCACCTGCTGGCCGTGCTGGAACGCCTTACCAGGCTGACCGGCCGATCGATCCAGCGCGTCGGCCTCTCGGCGACCGTGGGGAACCCGCCAGAACTGCTCAACTGGCTGCAGGGGTCAGGGGCGGGAAGCAGACCCGGAATGGTCGTGGCTCCGGAGACGACAGCTGCACCTTCTTCGATTCCGAATTCCGACGAGACAGTCGTGTCTTCGCAGGCGCCGCCCGGAGACATTCAACTCGACTACGTCGGATCGGTGTCCAACGCCGCGGCGCTCATCACCGCGCTGCACCGGGGTGAGAAGCGGCTGGTCTTCTGCGACTCCAGACGTCTGGTCGAGGAGCTCGGCCACGCGCTGCGCTCCCGAGGCGTCACCACCTTCCTCTCGCACGCGTCGCTGTCGATGGACGAGCGCCGCCAGTCCGAGCAGGCGTTCGCCGAGGCGCGCGACTGCGTCATCGTCGCCACCTCCACGCTGGAGCTCGGTATCGACGTCGGTGACCTCGACCGGGTCATCCAGATCAACGCGCCGTCCACGGTCGCCTCCTTCCTCCAGCGCATCGGCCGCACCGGCCGCAGACCGGGAACGGCTCGCAACTGCCTGTTCCTCGCACTGGACGAGGAGTCGCTGCTGCAGGCCGCCGGGATCCTGCACCTGTGGGGGGAGGGATTCGTCGAGCGGGTCCGAGCCCCCTCCGAGCCCCGGCACATCGTCGCCCAGCAGATCCTCGCCCTCTGCCTGCAGGAGCACCGGGTTGGAAACCATACCTGGCAAGAGTGGTGGAACGGCCTCGGACCCTTCGGCGCCTCCGCCACCGTGATCCTCAGGCATCTGGTCAGCCATGGCTACCTCGACGAGGACGACGGCATGCTCTTCATCGGCCCCGAGGCCGAACGCCGCTTCGGCCGCCGGCACTTCATGGACATGACCGCGGTCTTCACTGCCGCGCCCGAGTTCACCGTGCTGTCTGGGCGCAAGGAGATCGGCCGGACCGACCCCGCACTGCTCACCGAGGAAATAGAGGGCCCTCGCCTGCTACTGCTCGCGGGACGGACATGGCGGGTCACCTACATCGACTGGTCACGGCGGCGCTGCTTCGTGGAGGCGGCAGACGGCCGGGGCAAGGCGCGCTGGGGCGGAACTGGGTACGGCGGCCTGTCCTACGTCCTGTCCCAGGCCATGCGCTCGGTTCTTCTAGGGGCGGATCCGCCCGTACGGCTCAGCCGGCGGGCGGTCGAACGGCTGGCCGTGCTGCGAGAGGACGCCGTTGACTCTGTCCATCCCGGAGGGACGGTCATCACCCGGGATCCCATGATGGACGATGTCCGCTGGTGGACCTGGGCGGGCTTTCGAGCCAACGCCACGCTGGCCGCGACCCTCGACGGCATCGTGGTGCCGGGCCAGCGCATCGACGAGGCATCGATCCGTCTCCGGAGCGACCTCACCCCGGAGATGTGGAAGGTTGGAACCGCGGATGCCACCGAGCGACTCTGCCTTCCCGACGTGGACGAGAAGGCTCTACACGGTCTCAAATTCAGTGTGGCGCTCCCTGAACGGCTCGCCGTCGCGACATTGGCGACCCGACTAGCCGACCTCGACGGCGCTACCGCCACGCTCGGTCGATCCGTTCGTTGGTCGATGCTCCAATAGAGGCCGCACCCCGTTCATGGCATAGCTCCCCAAATTATGGATCCTTCCATGGTCGGCCACGATTCGATTTCAGCTGGCGCCATGTCCGAAGGTCTTCTTCGGACAGCGAATGGTGCGTGAGGAAGCCTTCAAGGCATGCCTTAGCAGAGTCCAAAATTCGCCCGAAACCGGGCTCGTCATTTCGCTGTCTCACCTGGAGTGGCGACCTCAGCAGTTGCGTCTTCTCATTATTCGAGAGTTATCCTGAGATTGTGGGTGGCGGCTGCACCCGATTTGAAAACGCGTTGACGATCGCGGCATGATCTATGCAGAGACTGCACTCAGTTCGAGCCTTTGTTCTAGGCTTTACTGAGAGCGCGCTGACTTTCTTTCTGTGTGGTGTTTGGCAATCTACGGAAGGTGGCGGATTTACTCATGATTCGACTCAATGGCGAGCCGTTTCTGCTCGTCTGCCAGGAGCCTCCCCTCGTTGATTTGAAATTTATCCAGGTCATCGGCAAGGTCGCTGTGATGAACCAGTGTGTCGAAAAGATGAGCTTTAAACTTGGTAAGTTTGACTAGGGCAGTATCCACGCTATTCTTTGCGACAAGCCGATGGACCATAACCCGGTTGGTTTGACCCATTCGGTATGCGCGAGCGACGGCTTGCCGTTCTGTGCTGGGCTTGTACTGCGGTTCCATGATTACTACTACCGACGCACTCTGTAGGTTCAATCCGGCACTCCCGACGTCGATCTGCAGGACGAGGGCAGCGAAGCCGGCGCGAGCGTTGAACTCAGTTACCAATCGATGACGATCAACTATGGTTACACCACCACTGATTTCTCCACATTCTTCACCAATAACCTTCCTGGCCGTCGTCAGGACGTCTCGGAAGTAGCTAAAGACCAAGAGTTTTCGCTCGTTCCGTCGGCACTCCTCGGAGATCTGACTGAGGCGCTCCATCTTCGCGGAGTCCGTGTCATTCGCCGAGGAGAGGAGTGCGCGCGCGGCCATGAGGTTGCCTTCGAGCAGAGCCGACTGGTAGGCGGACCGCTCGGCGCTACCGACCTGAATCACCTCGTCCTGTGCAATAAGTGGGGGAAGCTCATCCAGTACGTCCTTCTGGTTGCGACGGAGGTACAGATGGGCGATCTCGCGCCGAAATCTGTCGCCGTCCAGATGAGCTCTACGGCCATCGCCGAAGCGCTGCTTTAGTTTCTTTCCTTCTGAAGAACTAACCAAATCAACCAGATTGATAAACTCGGCGGCGCGATTTTCCATCGGAGTTCCCCCCATCAGGAGGGCGCGCTGCCCCAGGCGGACCAGAGTCGCAGTCGCGCGGGTTCGATTAGCGTCAGGATTTTTCACGTAGTGCGCTTCATCGACGATCACAAAACCGATGGAGGGGAGGTCTTTTTCGGCCAGCTTTGCGGCCTGTTGAAAAGAGACGAGGATAATTCCGCCATCCCTCTGCCATCGCTGGAATGTTCTCTCGGCATCAGGCTCGCGGAAGGCGAGACCGGGGATGGTCGGCAAAGTTTCGATGATTTCTTGAAGCCAATTTTCGATCAGAGAAGCAGGGCAGATGACAAGGTGGTGGAACTGTTTTTCGTGCGTGATCGCATGGGCGATGGCGGCCAAGGCCTCGATAGTTTTCCCCAGACCCATCTTGTCACCCAGCAGCGCCTGCCTGACTGTGAGGGCGAATTTTGCTCCGAATTGCTGATATGGCCGGATGGTTTTCATGACCAACTGGAGGTCGAGGGATTGGGCTTGGATCCGTTCAGCCAGGTCCATGGGGAGAAAGGATCGCCCCACACCGCGGAGGACAGCTGCTTTTTCCTGTGGACTTCCCTCCTCGGCGGTGAATTGCTCAAGAAGTGAGAGTAGTGTCGCGCTGGAGTTGCGCCAGACAGTGATCAATTCCGCACTGTTTCTCAGCCGATCATCGGCCTGGCGTGTATCTTTGATTTTATGGGCCATTGTTTCTGTCGCATTTACGATTAGTGATGACAATGCCCGTTGTCGTGTAGTTTGATAAATGTCGCGTATCTGCTGTTTGCGTCGATCCCCACCGAAGAGCCAGCTCTGCAGCCTTGCTGACTGCTTCACTGACCTCAAGTCTTCGGTTAGTGATTGTAGGTCAGACCACTGAGGGGATTTGGATAGAGATAAGGCCTGGGAGAACATGAATAATACATGGACAAGCTCAACGTCGGATTCGTTCCATTCTGCTGGATCTGCCGGTGGCCGAAGGTCTGATGCTGTGAGCTGTTCTGCTCTGCGCAGTGCGTCCATCAATGTGGCGGCTCTGGTAGGGCCAATACCCTTAATGCCATGCAGTCTGGTCTGTATTCGCCTGAGATCGTATGCTGTATGCACTTTCTCCGCGTAGAGTGCCTTGAACGAAAAGCCAGCTCTGGGTCCAACGGCCTCCTCGATTGAAAGCTTCCTTAGGCGGAATGCCACACTTGTGTGTTGTCGCCGTCGGTGTGCTTTCTGAAGCCGTTCGCGATATGTAGAGATAAGGAACTGGCGCTCGTTTTCCAGTGCCTCTAGTTTCTTCAACGACTCTGATGCCCAAGAGTGAATCTCTTTGCGCTCTGAACGGCCCAGCGGCATATCAGATCCCATCGCTCGCTGAAGTTGTGTATGGCTTATCAGACGTAAGTGGCCTGGTGTGTTCGAGGTTCGCTTCTTTGGTTCGCGAGTCTTCCAGGAGATTGGCTTGCCTCTCAAGTAGGGGTCTACTTTCTTCGCTCACCTGTTCTAGATGTTTTCGGGTGGGTAAAAATTGAAGTTATGGCTTTACTGCAATTCGAACGAAAGGGATTCGATCAAATTTTCGCATGGCGATCTCGTTTTGCATGTTGCTATTTCCAGTGTTGGGTTTGTTATAATTCCGAGCTGCTAGGTTTGCTCGTTATGGCTATTTTGGCGATATCAAAATTCGGCTATCCTAAGTGAAGATGTTTTTGTTACCTTCCGCAATATGGTTAATGATCCGAAGGGAGACGCTTGGACGGCAGGGAGTTAACGATGCGGTTGGAGGTGCTCGCGGGCGGAGACACCGTTCGTCAGGAGCGGCTTACCCGTACGTTGCATGAAAAGCTTGCGGAAACCGATGGCATTGCTGTGGAGTTCGCCGTACCTCAGGCGGCTCCGGCTGGCGATGGACGCAAGGCCGGGATAACGGCTGATGTGATTCTCTGGGTCACTGTCGCCGCATCGGCACGGCCCGCCTCACAGCTATTGATAACGGCGATCAAGGAGTGGTGTGCCACCGAGCGGCACCGTAAAGTTCTCGTCACCCACGGTGAGCGTTCGATCGAGATCTCAGGTCGTCCGGACGAGGCTCAGGAGCGACTAGTGCGAGAGTTTCTCCGCGATGCCGATGAGTCTCATTGAGCAGGTCACTACGACGGCGGGCCTTGCTGATCGGTACAGAGACGTATCGGGATGGACGGTTCGAGTCTTTACCGTCCGCTCGCAGTGATGTCTGGCAGTTGCAGCAGGTCCTCGAGCATCGAAGCATCGGTGGATTCGCGTCGGTGAAGGTTGTAGCCGATCCTAGCGCGGACGATATGTGTTTGGAAATCTCCGAATTCCTTGAAAGCTGCGACAGCGACGAACTAGCTCTGCTGTACATCACAGGGCACGGAACTCGGCTATCGCAGTCGACCGGTGAATTCTTTTTCGTGGCGGCGGACACCAACTTCGACCGGATCATGGAGACAGGCGTCAGTGCCGGCTTCGTCAACGAACGATTGGAAGCATGTTGGGCTCCCCAGAAGGTAGCCGTGCTCGACTGTTGCCGCAGCGGTGGCTTCGCACTTGGTCTGCGCACTCATGACGGGAAACCCCTAAGAGCGACTAAGTCGGTAGAGCCCGTTCCGTTGGACAGCCGAGGGGTCTACGTGATCGCCTCGTCGAGAGCGGGAGAAGACTCCTTCGCCGGTGCTGACACTGCTGAAGGGCCGGAACCCTCAGCGTTCACCGCGCAGGTGGTCGAGGCGTTACGCACGGGAAAGGCAGGAAGGGACAGCGCTGGTCAAGTCTCCGTGGATGACCTCTTCGAATATGTCAACCGGCGTATGCGCGGCCTGGGTATTCAGATCCCGGTAAAGTCCGCTCATGCCGTGGATGACCGCATCATCTTGGCAAGTTGTCCTCAGGGAGCTGCTCCCCTCCTGGTACCGCTGACCCAGAGATCGATCAGTTCTATGCCGGAGATATCGCATACGCAAGGGACCGTAACCGCTTCGAAGGCGCCTTCGACCGTACCTATGTGGTCGCAACTGCTGGACTACTACCGAAAATGTGTGCTTTCCGATGAGGCGGAGACACCGCTGCTTACGGTTGCGGATCGCGGCAGGTCATACGCATGTCTCACCGGCACTGAACGCTTCCTGTCCGGAGATCTGGATGACGATGGCTCCGCTCCAATCACATCCGAGGTCGCCTCGTTCTTGGACAAGGTTGCCGGGCAGGACGTAGAGCTGTGGGCCGGGTACCCCGCAGTGGTTCTCACCGGGCCGCGCGGCAAGTCTTCCTGGAGAGCGCCCCGGTTCGCTCCGTTGCTTATCCGTAGGGTCGAAGCAGTATCCGAAGCGGGCACGGTGCGTCTGAAGCCGTATGGACCGGTGCTGCCTCACCCTCAGCTGGCCCATGACTGGCTCGGTCCGGAGGAGGCGGCGGAACTCGCCTCCACCTACCAGCCAACATGGCATGCCGGACAGCATGATCTCATGGCGGTTAACCTCCGGAGCCTTCTGCGCAACGAGTTCGAGCTCCCATGTGTCCAGGAACTTCGGCCGGATCGGCTGGTGGAACGCATCGACGTCCACACGCCGGGGCATGGCGCACGCAATGCCGCCGTGATCTTCTTCGCACCGCGTGATACCACGGGGACGAAAAGGTTACTTGATGACTTCGTCGCCATCGCGGAGAAAAGCTCGGAGATCCATCGCACTGCGCTTGCGGCCCTGGCGCCTGACGCGATTGCCCCACTTGAACCCTCCGAAGAGATACGCCTGGTGACCCCGCTGTCTATCAATGAAGCGCAGGCCGCTGTGCTGCGATCGGCACTAACGCAGCGTCTTACCGTGGCTACCGGTCCTCCGGGAACCGGCAAAAGCCAATTGGTCGCGAACTTGATCGCTACCGCCGTGGCGAACGGCAGGAGCGTCCTAGTCGCCTCGACTAATAACCAGGCCGTCGATGAGATATGGCAGCGTTGTGAGCGGCTAGTCCCCGGTAGCGTTGTGCGGACCGGCTCCCGCGGTGGTGAAAAGGATTACACGCAGGAGGAGAGCGCGGCCCTTCAGCGGCTGTCTATCATCCCGCTACTGAACCGCAATCCTGTCACCCTCTCTGCGGACCTGGATCTAGCGATGGATGCACTCAGTGCCTTACGCGAGGAGCTTGCCGCCGCCGCTTATATTGAGCGTGAGCTGTATCAAGCTGGGGAAGAGCGAGAGGAACACGCGTCAAGGCTTGGCTGCGCCGTTCCCATGTTCGCGGAGCGTCTTGGAAACGACGAAGAGCTCACTCGCTGGGAGCTCAAGGCCGATCGCGTCGCCCGTGCCCGCTTCCTCGGCAGGTGGCGCCGTAACCGGCTATTGCGCCGTCTTGGCTTGCCCTCCGGTTTGGATGATGCCGAGGCATGCGCGGCTGTTGCGGAGTTCGCCGATGCTGAGGGCCGTTGGCGAAAGCAGCGCCATCGGACTCGAGTGGTACGCACCGACGCGGAACTCACTGAGGCTTTCAGTATGGCAGAGGCAGAGGTGCACTCCTCTTCGACAGCATTGCTGGAAAGTGCCGTGCGCATCAAGGCACGAGAGGGTCGTCAAGCGATCTTGGGACTTTTGCAGGCGAAAGAGGCCTCAAGTAGCGACTGGTCCGCTCTCAAAGCTGTGCTTCCCCATGTGCGTAGTTGGGCCGTCACCAGTCTGTCCGCGCGCCGCTTCCCTCCAAACCCCGCACTCTTCGATCTAGTGATCATTGATGAGGCCAGCCAGTGCGCGATCCCGCATGTGATTCCTTTGCTATTCCGTGCACGTCATGCTCTGATCATCGGCGACGTCATGCAGTTGCCGCATATCGCCAAGATCGTTCCTGAACAGGAAGCGGTAATCCGGGGCGGTGCGGGTCTCCGTGCCGATTGGTTGGAGAAGCGCCGTCTGGCCTACCGTCGCCACTCCGCCTTCCACGCGGCTGAGCACGCCGCTGGTGGAAGCATGTTGCTCGATGAGCATTATCGTTGTCACCCAGACATCGCCGCAATCTCTAATGATCTGTTCTACGATGGCGCGCTTACTGTGCTCACTGACATTCGCTCCCGCCCTGCGGTGAAACGTCCGGCGATTACTTGGGCTCCAGTCAAGGGACGTGCCCTGCGCCCAAACTCGGGTGGCTCCTGGTTGAACCAGGCAGAAGTTGACAAAGTGAGCGAATGCGTAGGCTACCTATTGCGGCACCTTCCGGAGGAAGCAAGCATTGGAGTAGTTACCCCCTTTAAGCCTCAGAAAGAAGCGCTCCAGGAGAGATTTACTGGTCAGAGCCGCGTGCGAGTGGGCACTGTGCACACCTTCCAAGGAGGTGAATGCGATGCGATGGTTTTCTCTCTCGTCGCTGCGGAAGAGATGCACCCCGGAGCGGTCAACTGGATCGACCGGCAATTGAACCTGTGGAACGTCGCCATCACCCGGGCGCGATCCCACCTCATAGTGGTGGGGGACCCTGAACTGTGGAAGAAGCGTGGTGGCGTCGCGGCTGCCCTGCTACAAGCCGCTGACGGGGCAGGCCAAGCGGGCAGCAGAAGCGATAATGAACGAGATGACCTGTTGTTGCGTCTATACAGGAGGCTCAGGGGGGTTTCTGGAGCCACCGTCGACCTTGGCGGGACTGTCAACGGCTACCTTATCGATGCGCGCTTGGAGATCGATGGAAAGATCACAGCCGTTCTCCTTGATCGAGGGCCACAGGAAGGCGTCGATCACGCAAGACATTTGCGGTTGATGTTGCGTCGCCAGAAACTGCTGGAGACTCCCAGCTCAGGAGGGAGCGCCGTCAGGTTTCCTGCTTGGAGGCTGTACGACGTCTCTATCATCAGCGAAGCGTTCAAGTGATGTGAATTTCCCCCAGCTGAAGGTTAAGCGTCCATGCCCACATGCACGGTGCCGTCTTTGGGGGTGACCGCGGCGAGGAGGCTCGTCGGGATGCGGAACACCTGGCCGGGAGCTGCCGGCCACCGCAGTCAAGGCTGAGGCGTTCTCGGCTGCTGAGACGGTCGCAGCCCTGCAGCGGGCTGGCAGTAGAGGCCACCCCGATGCGGAGATGACAAACGCGACCCCTGATGATCGTCGGTGTCTAGCCAGTCGATCAAGAACAGGGGCCGCGTTCGCGTGCCATCATTCCCGATCAACGTGCTCGCCCGCCACTTGGAGCACGTCCCCGCTTTCGACCCATCGACCGATCTGCCCGCGCTGGCCGAGGTACTGGGCACCCTGCCCGACCCACGCAGCCACCGCGGACGTCGCTACCGACTCGGCCCACTGCTGGCCCTAACCCTGCTCGCCGTACTCAGCGGAGCCACCTCCATAGCGGCGATCAACAGATCCATCCACGGATACGACCCGGACATCCTGTCTCGTGCCGGGCTCCCCGGCACCGTTCGCCTGGCCGCCAGCACCCTGCGGCGACTACTCGCCCGCCTGGACGGCGACGCCTTCGACACCGCGACCGGCACCTACCTGGCCACCCTCGCCGCCGGCGGCCCGCCCGCCACCGACCACCCCGAAAGCCGACCACCGCTGACCGGCCTGGCCATCGACGGCAAGACCCTACGCGGCAGTCGCACCGCCAACGGCACGGTGCACCTGCTGGCCGCCTTGCGCCACGACACCCAGACCGTCGTCGCCCAACGCCAGGTCACCGCCAAGAGCAACGAGATCCCTGCAGTTGCGCCCCTGCTGTCCGGCCTGGACCTGTCCGACGTGGTAGTCACCGCCGACGCCCTGCATACCCAGCACGCCCATGCCCGCCAGATCATCGACTCCGGCGGCCATTACCTATTCATCGTCAAAGGCAACCAGCCCACCTTGCACCGCCGGCTCAAGGCTCTGCCCTGGCGCCACGCCCTGCTCAACGACCGCACCGATACCCGCGGCCACGGCCGCCGCGAGATCCGCCGCATGAAGATCTGCACCGTCCGGCCCGGCCTGCCCTTCCCCCACGCCGCCCAGGCCATCCAGGTCAAACGCCGCCGCACCGACCGCCGCACCGGCAAAACCACCATCGTCACGATCTACGCGATCACCAGCCTGCCGCCCGGCCGCGTCACCCACGCCCACCTCGCCACACTGATCCGCGGCCACTGGAGTATCGAGGCCCTGCACCACATCCGCGACGTCACCTACCGCGAAGACGCCTCACGCGTTCGGACCGGCACCGCCCCACGGGTCATGGCGAGCCTGCGTAACCTGGCCATCGGCCTGGCCCGCTTGATCGGCTGGACCAACATCGCCGCCGCCACCGATCACTACCGCAGCCACCCCACGGACGGTCTTCAGCTACTCGGTCTCACAACATGAGAACGCTTCGGCCCTGCCACCGCAGTCGCTTCCGTGCGATGACTTTCCCGTTTGCCGCAGAACGACTCGGAGGAACGGGATGCAACGGTCTCCCACAGCGGCAGGCGATGGCGCGACGGTTCTGGAAAGGGGGTCGGCGGGGCCCTCTTTGGCAGGCTCGGGTGAGACATGGGGATGAAGTACCCTTCTGAGCTTCGAATAGGGCGAGACAGGACCGTTGACGATCGCGACTTTGACTGCTGCCGACCTGGGTGCCGGCGTGCGTGATGATGGAAGTGTGAGTTCGGAGCCGGAAGGGCCGCGGGCCGAGCGGCCCAGGCGGCGGAGGTTCAGCGCGGACTACAAACTGCGGATCGTGGCCGAGTACGACGCGCTGACCGAGCCGGGCGCCAAGGGTGCGCTGCTGCGCCGCGAGGGGCTGTATTCCACGCACATCCTGGACTGGCGGCTGGCCCGCGACCACGGGGCCCTGCAGGCGCTGGAGCCCAAGCCGCCGGTGCGCAAAGACGCCAAGAGCCCGGCGGAGAAGGAAGCCGACAAGCTGCGGCGGGAGAATGAGAAGCTCGCCGCGGAGCTGGCCAGGACCAAGAAGGCGCTGGCGATCTTGGGAAAAGCACACGAGCTCTTGGAACTGCTGTCCGAGAGCGAGGAGCCCAGCACGCCGGCGAAGCCGGACGCGTGATCAACGAGGCGTTCGAGCAGCTGGAGCGGATGCTCGACACCACGAACGCCTGCCGGCTGACCGGTATCTCGCGGGCGACACTGCACTCGGCGGCGCAATCCCCGGCCCGCCCCGGTGGCCGCGCCGCGGCCGGCCCCGCCCAACGCGCTGTCGCGTGATGAGCGCCATGCGGTGCTGGAGACGCTCAATTCCTACCGGTTCATCGATAAATCCCCGCCGCAGGTGTGGGCGACGCTGCTGGATGAGGGCCTGTATCTGTGCAGCATTTCCACGATGTATCGGCTGCTGCGTGCCGAGGACGGCGTACGCGAGCGTCGCGCTCAGGCGCGTCATCCGGCCAAGACGATCCCCGAGCTCCTCGCTGATGGCCCTTCGCAGGTGTTCACCTGGGACATCACCAAGCTGAAGGGTCCCACCCCGGGCAGCACCTACGACCTGTATGTGATGCTCGACATCTATTCGCGCTACGTGGTCGGCTGGCGGGTCGAGCACCGCGAAAGCGCCGAGTTGGCCACCGACTTCATCGCCACCGCCGTGGCGCGTAACGGCGGCAGGCCCCGCGTGGTGCACGCCGACCGGGGCCCCTCGATGACCTCCCGTGATGTCGCCGCGTTGCTGGCCGAACTGCAGATCACCCGCTCGCATTCGCGTCCCAAGGTGTCCAACGACAACCCCTACAGTGAGGCGGCGTTCAAGACGCTGAAGTACTGCCCGGCCTTTCCCGAGCGGTTCGGCGCTCTGGCTGATGCCCGCGCGTTCTGCGAGGCGTTTTTCACCTATTACAACCACGAGCACCGCCATTCGGGGATCGGGTTGCACACCCCGGCCTCGGTCCACTTCGGCACCGCTGAACAGATCCGTACCCAGCGAGCCGTCACTCTGGAAGCGGCCTACGCGGCCACCCCGGACAGATTTCACACGAGGCCGATCCCACCCCGGATCCCCACCAAGGCGTGGATCAACGACCCAGTCAGGCGGGAGAAAATGACACAGAACGATTGAAACGACCATGTCTCACCGAGCTTGACAAGTTCCGGGGTGGCCCAGTATGCGGCGATCTGGGAGCGATCGGGTGGACCGGCGTGGGTCGCTCGTCATGGTCTGACATCGGCGCAGTATCAGACGGAGTTCGACCGTCTGGTCGGGCAGGGTTACCGCCTCACCGACGTCAGCGGTTACGGCACCGGCTCGGCCCGATTCGCGGCACTCTGGCTGAAGGAGACAACGGACGACAAGGTTGCGCAGCGGTCCACCGGTACCGAATGACTTCGGTCGCTCACCCTCCGGCCGGAACAGGTACGGAATGACCTCGGTCACTCACCCTCCGGTCGGAGCTGCCCGCCCACCGGCCTGAGGACGCTCCACCGGCTCACCGCTCGGCTCCATCCAGAGCCGGGTGAGCCGGTGGAGCAGACTTCAGCTGCCGCAGTGTTCGAAGAGGCTGTCGTAGGCGGACGCGCCCGCCTTGCCTCCCCACTTGACGCATTTGCCGGGGGCGGCGGCGCGTACAGGACCGGCGTAGTAGCCGAAGTTGCCGGAATCGGTGATGCGGGTCTTCCCCTGCACCTCCAGGTAGGCGGAGGTGGCGGTGGCGGTGCCCAGCGAGGTGAGCTTGATGGTGGTCACGCAGTTGTTGCCGTTGGCGGTGTTGTAGAGCAGGTAGACGGTGCCCGCCGAGCCGAGGGTCGCGGAGTCGATCACCGTGTAGCCGGAGCCGCAGACCGACTGCGGGGTGTGCGGGTTGGTGCCGCCGCCGTTGCTTCCGCCGACGTACTGCATGTACCTGGTCCAGTCCCAGTTCGGGCCCGGGTCGGTGTGCGTCGCACCGGGCACCTGGTTGTGCCCGATGATGTGGGCGCGGTCCTTGGGGATGTTGTACCGGTCGGCGATGCTGCGGGTCAGCGCGGCGGAGGAGCGGTACATCGAGTCGGTGAACCAGGAGGCGTTGTCGACGAAGCCCTCGTGCTCGATGCCGACCGATCGGCTGTTGTCGTTCCCGGCGTGCCAGGCCCGGTCCTTCTCCCGGACCATCTGGGTGATGGCGCCGTCCGAGGAGCGGACGACGTAGTGGGACGAGACCTGGGCGGCGGGGTTCTGGAACCAGGAGATCGTGCCCGCGTAGGAGCCCTGGGTCACGTGGACGACGATCCGGTCGATCACGTTGCTCGTCGGACGGTTGGAGACGGCGTAGTTGGACGAGCTGGCCGCCACCCAGCGGGCCGACGGGTAGTCCACGGCCGCGGCCGCGAGGGGTTCGTTCAGGTCCCGGGTCCGGGCGTAGGCGCCGAGGTCGGGCCGTACCGACCGCGCCTTCACGGTCAGGGTCTCGCCGTCCGGGGTGGCGGTGCGGATACCCGTGCCCAGCAGTTCGTAGACGGTGTCGGCGTACAGCCGGGCCACCTCGGGGGTCGAGGCGTTGCCGTACTTGGCCACCGCCGGGTACCACTTCCCGGGGTCCTTGCGGGCGGTCGCGTCCAGGCCGAGTTCGTCGGCGTAGGCGCGCAGCACCGCAGCGCCGCCCGTGACGTTGGCCGCGTCGTCGGTCTTCAGGGCCGCGACCGGTTGACCTGTCAGCGAGGCCGCGCGTTCCAGGGTGCGGCCGGCCGGGCTGCTGACCAGGTGCATGACTCCGTAGCCGCCGCTCGCGCTCGGCGCGCCGTCGTGCCCGTCGAGGTGGGTCTCGGCGTATCCGAGCGTGACCAGCAGGTCGCGGGGCACCTCGTAGGTCGCGGCGGCGCGGGTGAAGGCGTCGGCCAGTGGATCCGGGGGAGCGGCGCTCGCCGGCCGGCCGACCAGGCACACGAGGGGGATGAGCGAGCCGGCCAGCAGCGCGGCTGAACGGCGAAACAGGGCCTTCACAGGTGCTCCTCAGCAGGTGGGGGTGGGGAAAGGACCGTCCCCCGGGGGGCGGGGACGGTCCTTGCTGACGTCAGCCGCAGTGTTCGAAGAGGCTGTCGTAGGCGGACGCGCCCGCCTTGCCTCCCCACTTGACGCATTTGCCGGGGGCGGCGGCGCGTACGGGACCGGCGTAGTAGCCGAAGTTGCCGGAATCGGTGATCCGGCTCTGTCCCTGTACTTCGAGGTAGGCGGAGGTGGCGGTGGCGGTGCCCAGCGAGGTGAGCTTGATGGTGGTCACGCAGTTGTTGCCGTTGGCGGTGTTGTAGAGCAGGTAGACGGTGCCCGCCGAGCCGAGGGTCGCGGAGTCGATCACCGCGTAGCCGGAGCCGCAGACCTCCTGCGGGGTGTGCGGGTTGGTGCTGCCGCCGCCGCAGTTGGCCGAGGTCACCGTCTGGGAGGGGTAGCCGAACGTGGACCCGTTGAAGACGGCCTTCTGGACGTTGGCCGGGTAGCTGGTTCCCTGACGAACCTCGTAGTGCAGGTGGGGTGAGATGCCGTTGCCCGGTCTGCTGGTATTGCCGACCGTGCCGATCTGCTGTCCCTGGGAGACCGAGGCGCCCTCGCTCACCGAGCGCGAGTTCAGGTGCGCGTAGTAGGTGGACCATCCGCCGCCATGATCGATTTTGACCAGGTTGCCGTAGCCGTTGAGCGATCCCTGGTGAGCCGAGATGACCACCGTGCCGGCCGCCGCGGCGACCACGGTGTCTCCCAGGTCGGCGTTCGCGGTGCCGCCCCGGTTGAAGTCGATCTCCCACGACTGGTGCGCGCTGCTCCCGCTGGAGTTGCCCGCCCAGGCCTGCCCGCAGGGGAAGGGGAGCTGGAAGTTGGTCGCCAGGGTGGTCGCGCCGTCGCTCGGCGCGGGGTTCGCCTCAAGCGTTGTCACCGGGTCCGCCAGAGTCGCCGCACCGGCGTTCGGTGCCAGGACGGCGCCGCCCGCGAGGCTGAGCAACAGGGCGAATCCCGCCGTGAGTACCCCTCTGAGTCTCATGCAGATCCTTTCCCGCAGGTCCGGTGAGGTGAGGCCCTGACCGGCGCCGTGCACTGTTTGTTGGATCTTTCCGAAAGTCCTTTGCTGGGGTTAAGGGTCTGGATCGGCTGCATAAAAATCATCCAAAATCGGCATAACGGCCCGTCTGGCTCGCGCGGAGGCGGCCGGGGGAACCGGGTGCGGCGTCTCCTGAGAGCACGGGCGCGGTGACCACGACCGGGTGACGCCGATCACGTCCACTTGACCTCAACAAAGCTTGAGGTTCGAGGATGTCCACAGAGACGTCGAACGGGAGTGATCGGTATGAGAGTCGTCCAGGTGACCAGGTTCGGAGGACCCGAGGTGCTGGTGGCGGGCCAGGCACCCGATCCGGCCGCCGGACCGGGGCAGGTCGTGGTCGGGGTGTCCGTCGCGGACATCCTCTCCGTCGAGGTGCAGCTCCGCAGTGGCTGGGGCGCCGAGTACTTCAACCTGAGCCCGCCGTACGTGCCGGGGAGCGGGGTGGGCGGACGGGTGATCTCCGTCGGGGAGGGCGTGGACTCCACCTGGGTCGGACGGCACGTCGTCACCGGGACCGGAGGCGGCGGTTACGCCGAACGGGCCGTCGCCCCGGTGGAGGAGCTGATCCCGGTGCCGGACGGGCTGGACGTCCGAGAGGCGGTGGCGCTTCTCCAGATCGGTCCCGCCGCGCTGAGCCTGGTCGAGGAGGCCTCGATCAAACCGGGGGAGCGGGTGCTGGTCACCGCGGCGGCCGGTGGTCTCGGCAGCCTGCTGGTGCAACTCGCGCACGCGGCGGGCGCCCACGTCATCGCGGCCGCCCGTGGCACGCGCAAGCTGGACCTGGCCGGAGAGCTGGGCGCCGGCACCGCGGTCGATTACTCCGGGGCGGACTGGCCCGAGCGGGTGCGCGAGGCGACGGACGGCGAGGGAGCGGACGTGGTCTTCGACGGCGCCGGCGACCGGCTGGGCCAGGCCGCGTTCGAGGCAACGGCACGGGGTGGCCGGTTCTTCGCGTACGGCGTGTCCGGCGGGAGCTTCGCCCGACTCGACGCCGAGGAGGCGGAACGACGCGGGGTGAGCGTACGCGGGATCGAGCAGGTGCAGTTCGCGCCGGGGGATGCCAGAAGACTGGCCGAGCGGACGCTGGCGGAGGCGGCGGCGGGCCGGATCAGGCCGGTCATCGGGCAGACCTTCCCGCTGGAGCGGGCCGCCGACGCGCACGCCGCGATCGAGGCCCGTGACGCCGTCGGAAAGACCCTGCTGCTGACCTGAGGCTGCCGTCCCGAGCCTTCGGCGCCCCGCCATCGGTTTTCCTCCGTGTTCGAGAAAGGAAGGGCCATGTCCCGAGCCATCCGCTACGCCCGCTACGGCGGCCCCGAGGTGCTGACCCTCGACGAGGTCCCCGTCCCCGATCCCGGACCGGGAGAGGTGCGGGTCGCGGTGCGTGCCGCCGGAGTCAACGGCATCGACTGGAAACTCCGCCGTGGGTTCCTCGCCGGTGGCCGGCTCCTGGACGGACCCGTCGGCACCGGCGTCGAGTTCGCCGGAGTCGTCGACGCCCTCGGAGCCGGGGTCCGGGACTGGAACGTGGGCCAGGCGGTCTTCGGCCACGTCCCCTCCGGAGCCGTCGCCACCCACGTGCGGGTCGCCGCCGAGGGACTGCTGGCCAAGCCGGACCGGCTGTCCTTCGAGCAGGCGGCCGCGCTGCCGGTGGCCGCCGAGACCGCCTACCGCACCCTGCGGCAGCTCGACGTGAAACACGGCCGGACCCTGCTGGTTCACGCGGTCGCCGGGGGCGTCGGGCTGGTCGCCGCGCAGCTCGCCCGCGCCTGGGACGCGGAGGTGGTCGGCACGGCCGGTGCCGTCCACCACGACTTCCTGCGCGAGCTGGGCGTCCGGCCGGTCACCTACGGCGACGGCCTGGCCGAGCGGGTGCGCGCCGCCGCCCCCGAAGGGGTCGACGCGGTCCTGGACGCCTCCGGCCGTGACGTGCTCGCCCTGTCCGTCGAGCTGACCGGTGACCCGGAGAAGGTCGTCACCATCGCCGACGGGCGCGCCGCCGAGCACGGGGTGCGCTTCTCGACCGGCGCCGACGGGGTGCCCCTGCCGGAGGTCTTCGCGGAGATCTTCCCGCTGCTGGAGTGGGGCGCGCTGCGCCTGCCGATCGAGAGGACCTTCCCGCTGGAGCGGGCCGCGGACGCCTATCGCCTCAGCGAGGAGGGCCACCTCCTCGGCAAGATCGTGATCGTGGTCGCGTGAGGCTCACCCCGGCCCGGGGCGAGGTACGGGGCCGGGGTGCGACCCGGGGAGATGAAGGTCAGGCGAAGAGCAGGTCGGTGAGCCTCTTCGTCGCCTCGGCGAGGGCGCCGACCGATCCGACGCGGGCGGCGAGGCGCGCGAGCGTGTCGGAGAGCCGGTCGCGGTCCTGCTCCTCGGCCGGAAGGGCCAGCTCGTCGGCGACCTCCGCCGCGTCGCGAATCGCCGGCCCCGGCTTCTCCAGGGACGCCGCGTGCCGCTCCACGAGCGCCCGCAGTTCGCGGGCGAGGCTCACGGCCTCGTCGGCGCCGCCGCCCTCGCCACCGTCACCGGCCGAGTAGTTGACCGTCGCGTTGTCGCCGACCGTGGTGGCCCCGCTGAACGTGCCACCGGTGATCTGGTTTCCGTAGTTGGTCATGTCGCCTTTCCCATGGGAGAGGAGGGGGCCGCCATGTTGACGGTGGCCTGCGCGCCGACCGTCGTGGTCCCGTTGAACGAACCGCCGCTGATCATCGTGCCGTTGTTGACGATCGCGGCCGCCTGCTGCCGGTAGGCGCCGGTGTCGATGTCGTGCGCCTCCAGGAAGTCGAGGACGCCGGCGTTGAGGCGTTCGCCGATGAGCTTGGTGTATCTGAAGGAGTCGAGCTGCTGGAGGTAGGTCGTCTCGCCCTGCTCGGCGCCCATCTCACGGACGCTGGAGCGGGCACCGTAGTCGTAGAGGATGTAGTCCTGGGGATGGCGGCGTGGCACGAGCCGGTCGCGGAGGGTCGCGTAACCGAGGCCGATCAGCCGGATCGGCGCGAGGACGAGATCGCCCAGCAGCTGCCCGCGTAACACCGCGAGGGAGGTCAGCGCGATCCGGGCGGCGCCGTCGCGGGGGAGACGATCCACGAGGTGGTAGGCGTCGGCGATCGGGGGCAGCACGGTGACGATGAACTCGGTGTAGAGCATGCGCCCCTCGACCGCGAGGTACACGAAGGCCGAGACGACGACCTCCTGGTCCTCGGCGGGCATGACCAGGCGGTGGTTCTCGTCCCTGATCTCCGGGGCCGCCGTGCCGACGGTGATCCGCTGGTAGTACCTCAGCCCCGCCTTGGGCTGGCGGACGACGGCCCGGATGGCGGCCTCTCCCAGCCCGGGCACCGGCAGTCCGGTGCCCGGATCGATCAGCGGGTGCGTCCCGTCGTTCGTGAAGAGCCGGTTGACCTTTCCGCGGGCGATGACGTGATCGCCGATCTGGAGGTCCAGCCTCTCGGCGGGACGGTCGACCTGGTCACGCATCTCGACCAGGCGCAGGCCGACGAAGTCGTAGAGCTCCTGCGGGTCGATGACGGGGGTCTCACGGGCCCGCGAGGATTTCGGCCGGTCGAGCTCGACCGCGATCGCCCAGGCCCGGGCGACCTGGCCGGCCCCGACGAACGGGTTCTCCGCGGAGTAGAGGGTGAGGTTGCCTCGCTGGGCCTCGGTGAGATACGCGATGCGCGCGGCGTCCGACGGGGTGCCGGCACCGGCCGAGGCCGTCGCCCCCGGCCGCAGATCCCTGGACAGGAGCATGCCGATCGCCACCCGGTAGCCGACGACGATCACCAGCGTCACGAGGACAAAAAACAAGCCGAGCGCGGAGTTCGGCTCGCTCCCTTCGGAGAATTCGTCCGCCGGCGAGCTCAGCATGTAGCGGCTCAGGAAAGTGAAGAAGAACAACAGCAGGATGCCGGCCATGGCGACCGTCACCAGGCCGGTGCGATTGTTCAGGTGTCGCCGCTCGCGCTGCTTGCGGATCTGGGTGGACCAGAGCACCGCCAGCACCGCGACCGTGACAATCCAGATCAGCATGTATCCGGGGGCCGCGACCACGCCGATGACGATCACGGCGGTCAGGAGCAGGTCCCGTACGGCGAGCATGGCCCTGGCCCGCAGGCAGTGGCTTACGACCGGGCCGATGTCCACGTCGCCGTGCGAGGACGCGACCGCGCGGTAGGGGTCGCCGAGAAGCTCGTCGACGACCTTGTTGCGAAATCCTGTGTCGAGATAGGCGGCCGCGCACAGGTAACGCGTGACGCTACGCAGAGGAAGCGCGGACCGCGGCGACGACTGTGGTGCGAAAGGGACTGAATTCATGGGGGACTCCGAAGTGTCGGATGTCCCTGATGGTAGGTGTGAATCGCGGGATGTCGCCGGTGCTTCGCGCAATCAAGGTCTTTTGTGGCTTTTTTGAAATGCCGTCTGGATCACTGATATCGATAATCGGATGCGTTTATATGGGGATTTGTATCGAACGAATGGCGCCGCTTCCGGTACGCATTCGGTGATCATTCGTTGCGAAGATCGGCGGAGCCCTGGCGGAGACGGGACGCGGCGGGTTCGGGCAGGTCGAGCCCGCGCGTGGAGATGCCGACGGCCAGGCAGGTTCCCCGGGTCGCGGCTGCGAACAGCAGGCAGCGTTCACGTTGCAGGTCCTGGTGGTGAGCGATCGGGTCTTCTTCGGCAGGCGTGATGGCAGCGGTTGGCCGACATCCGCGTCACCCGAAACCGGCGCGCGACCTCCAGCGCCGACACTCCCTGAGCGAACAGCTCAGCGGCCTCAAACCGTAACCGCTCGCGTTTGATGCGTTCCTCGGCGGTCAGACCACCATCTTCGGGATATCTCATACCTTCGGCATAGCAAACCTGTCATCAGCCGTCGGCACCCGTACCCCGCTGTAACTTCCACCCTTCAAGGTCAGTTGCGAGGAAGTAACGGTCTGGGCTGATGGGTCGATCCACGGGGGGGGTGACTGCTTGGACGGAGATAGCCGCACGCATCCAGTTCGACGGTCTGCTGGAGCCGTACAACGACAGCGTGATGTCCGACTCATCGCCTGTGTCCATCCACATCCGACTGCCCGGTCGCCTTTATGCGATACGCACCGGGTTGCGTCGTGCTCTTTGGCGCGGGAAGGTGAGGCTGGACCTCTCCACGGAATCGGGTGCACGGCCTTCCCGCTCCCGCTGGAGTGCGGCAGATGAACTGCGTCCATTACTCTGAGTGAGTTGACAGGCACGGAATCATGCCTGTTTACTGGTCTCAATCACGCCATCGGACACGTGCCGGTGGTTGAAGGCCCCGTCCGTTGGACGGGGCCTCACTTATTTCCGCCATAGGTCCGGATGCCACGATGCCGGGCGCTGAATCTCTCCCATGTGATCCTGAAGCTTCTCCGGGAACTGGCAGGTTTCGAAGGCGTTCGTCTTGATCTGCCGGAAGAAGGTCGGAGGGATCTGCTGTAGTTGCCAGCTGCCCGTGGAACGTCGTCCGGGATTGAAGATGCCCACCGGCAGGCCATGGTCATGGCAGACCATCCGGATGGGTTCTGCGAGATCGGCGTCATTGCTGATCACGACGGCGGATTCACAGTCACCGCTGAGAGCGTCGGAGAGTAGGTAGGCCCCGATGTTGACATCCGTTCCCTTCTCCTCCACCTTGATTACTTCCACGGTCCTCGGACCGGTGAGGGGAGGGCGGGCCAGGCGCATTCGGACCTTGCTGACCTGGAAGCGTCCGAGGTGGATGCTGAGGTGCGGAATCGTGGCCAGAGCCCTGAGATAGAAGTCTTGCCGGTTTGGTTTGTCGGGATCATCTGGCCATGCCATGACATTGGCGGTGAAGTAGCGGATGCGACGGATCTCATGTGCGGGCAGAAGTCGACGGGTGAAAGTGTCAAGGTCCAGCCACTTGTACGGGCTGCCCTTGAGCCGACCGTAGAAGAGGTTGAAGCCGTCAACATAGACGTTCGTTATCACAGGGTAAATATATCGTCACGTAACGTAAGGGCTGTGCTGGTTTCCCGGAGCCCAAAAGGGAGTGTGGGCGTGAGCCGGGTTGGATCTCTCCCTATGTAATGACCAGGGCGGATCCAACGATGATCTAGATATGGCATCGCGGATGGAGCTCACCCGGCAAATCCTGTTCATGGCCACCCGGCTCCTGGCCGAGCACCCCGACGGCCTACCTGTCTCCGAGCTGTGGCCCTTGATCAAGGGGCGCATGCCGGACTTGGACGAGCAGTGGAACTCAGGCGGAGCGAGCAGTAACAGGCCGGAGCTTGCTCTTCAATGGAAGAGCGCCGACCCCGGCCAGCGAATCACAGCACGGGAGCTGGCCGAGCTGCTGGACCTTCCCGGCGCGCTGAACCTCAGTGAGGCGGAGCTCGCAGCCAACGATGATCACGCCGATGTCGACGAACACGAGGCGCGCTTCTTCCAGCAGTTGGGCGATGCGCGTGGACCGCAGGCGGCCGGCGCGGTCTCCCGGCTGCTGGACTGGTGGCGCGACCGCGGCGGTGAGGTGCAGTTCGGTCGTTCGGCGGGGGCTTCCTGTGCGCCCTTCGTCAGGCATGGCGGTGAGACCCTGACCATGGTCCGCTTCTATTCCAGGACGGTTGAAGTGCCTTTCGGGACGCTCAAGAAGCGCGTCCCGTTCAGCGACCCCATTCTCCGCGACGAGCTGCGCAGGCGCTTCAACGACGCTCCAGGCGTAGAGCTGCCCGCGGCCAAGCTGGAGCTCTATCCCTCCTTCGAGATTGATCTGATGGCGGACGAAGCCGTCTGGGACGTGGTGGTCGCCTGCCTCGACTGGTTCACCGCCCAGACCGAAACCGATGGCGGTCCGTCGACGACCTGAGAGTAGGGCGTGCACTACCGGAAACCTCGGGGGTGCGCTACAGGGGATCCGGGTAGAGCCCGGTAGCCGATCGGCCGCCTCGGCCATGCGGGCACGCAGCTCCGGCGGGTCGACTACCTCCGCCTCCGGGCCGAGGCGTAGAACTCATCGACGCGATCAGTACAGGTTCCAGGCTGTCACTTCGGGGCTGCGCGTGGAGCCCAGATCGGCCATGCCCACTCATCGGGATCACCGAGCTCGGAGCTGGTCATGCCAAGCCCGTCATGGCCCGTGAGCTCGGCGACAAGGAGCTCGGTGAGGGTACCGGTGAAGACCTCGGGGCCACCGTAATCCGCGTTCACGATGGGCCATTTATCGGGATCCGGGTCCTTGGTGTCCCAGCACAGGACGTCCCGGCCTTCGGTGCTCCCGCAGAACAGCAGACCGCCGGGTTCCGGGTAGACCGTGTAGCGGTCTCCCGGACCGGCGTCTTCCGGTCTGCCCTTGTCTACACACCACTCCCGAAGGAGGTTGGTGTGCAGTGCGTGCAAGGAGACGATTTCGGCCGGTCCCGCGACAAAAAAGCCATTGACGGCGAAACGCGGCCCGTACTCTTCGTAGAGTCGTTTGTAGTCCGTCGGCAGTCCGGTGACGTCCACCTCGCGTTCGACCGCGTCCCAATCATAAGTACGTGGTGTCCCCGGCCCGATGATGGTCCCCAACTGCGCCAGCGGATCCCGGACGGTCTCCGGGGCGGGTGCGGTGGTAGGGGCGGGTGCGGCGGCTTCCTGGCCGGCCCGGGTCAGGATGCGCTCGCGCCGCACCGGCGGCAGGGACAACACCGGCAGGTCGAGGCCGCCGTCCAGCCACTCGGTGAGGAACTCGGTGGTGGTGATGTTGAGCTGCTGGTGGCCCGCGCCGACAAGAACCAGTAGCCACCGGGCCGGATCGGGGTGAATCGGCAGCCACCAACAGGTCTCTCCGCTGCTGAATACCCCCCAGAGTCGCGCCTCTTCGTCTTCGTCCGGGGCACGGTGTCGTTGCTGCTCCGTTTCCAGGTCGAAGCCGTCGAAGCGCCCTGAACCGTCGTCGCATCCGGGGGCGAGCAGCCGGAGGGTCCCCCCGAGCGTTCCCGGTCCGGTCTGGGATATCAGCGCGACATAGTCCTCGGGGAAAGGAACATCGGGGAACCGTGGCTCCCACTTCTGTCCCTCCTCCGGCACGATCCGCAGGGTCGCGGCCAGCGCCAGGCCGACATCCCGGAGATTGGAGGCCGTGGAGCAGCTCGGGGACTCGCCACCGATGCTCGATGTCATGAAACGCACTCCAGTTGTGGGTCGGTAAGTCGGGTAAAAACCAATGCCCCATACATTAGTGATCTCGCGGTAGTCCCCGACATGGAGCTGAGTACCGGTCGCCCTCGGAGGTGACGTGCCCCGGGTTCGGTGATGACGACGATCAGGCCGCGCCGGTTGGGCTCGGCCTCGATCGCGGTCATCTGGTGTACCCCAAGGGGGGCGGAGCCGTACCGGCATGTGGCGCGAGGCGCGGGGGCCGAGGTCGAGCGAAACGCGATCGACCTGACCCTGCGACCGGCCGGCCTGTTCGGTGTCATCGGACGGCTTGCGGGGCCGATCGTTCGGTCCGACGACGGTCATGAGCCGGTGTCCTGTCGTTCGCGGTGTCTCGCCGTCTCACTTGACGCGGGGCGCGAAGCGACCTAGTTTCATATCGAGCACTACAAAACGTGCCTCACCCTCACCCCGCAACCCAGATCGCGTAGGTGCGCTCGGAGTTTGATGTAACAAGATGTGTTACATCTTGGTGCGAGGGTATCACCTCATCTTTTTTGATTCGGAGCATCAGAACATGGGACAGCTTGACGGCAAGACGGCGATCGTGACCGGCGGCACCACCGGCATCGGCTTGGCCACGGCTCAGCGGTTCGCCGCCGAGGGCGCGCACGTGTTCGTCACCGGCCGCCGCGAGGACGCGCTCGACGCCGCGGTGGCCAGGATCGGCCCCAACGCCACCGGCGTCGTCGGCGACGTCTCCGACCTGGCCGACCTCGACCGGCTGTACGAGGCCGTCGCACGGCAGGGCCGACGCGTCGACGTGCTGTTCGCCAATGCCGGCGGTGGCGAGTTCTCCACCCTGGAGCAGGTCACCGAGCGGCATTTCGACGCGACGTTCGGCACCAACGTCAAGGGCCTGCTGTTCACGGTGCAGAAGGCGCTGCCGCTGCTGAACGACGGCGCCTCGGTCATCCTCGCGGGTTCCACCGCGGCCACCGTCGGCAATGAGGCGTTCGGCGTGTACGGGGCTTCCAAGGCCGCGGTGCGGTCCTTCGCCCGCACCTGGGCCGCCGAGCTCAAGGGCCGGGCGATCCGGGTCAACGCCATCGCCCCCGGCACGATCGACACTCCGGGGATCGACGGCCTGGCCCCCGACCAGGAGCAGGCTGTCCAGCTCAAGGCCTTCCTGGCCGGCAAGATCCCCCTCGGGCGCCTGGGCCGCCCCGAGGAGATCGCCGATGCCGTCCTCTTCCTCGCCTCGGACCAGAGCGCCTTCATCACCGGAACCGAGCTCTTCGTCGACGGCGGCACCAACCAGATCTGACCACTCGCACGGAGACCCCCGCCGCGGGACGGCCCGGCGGGCGTCGGGTCGCCGGTCCGTCCTTCGCGACGCGGGCCGCGATCAGGCGCCCGCCCGCGACGGCCAGACACGCATGGCGAGGTCGACGGTCCGGTGCAACTGCTCCCGGCTCGCGCCGCCGGCCGCCTGAACGGCGATGCCCTGGTGAACGGTGGCGAAGTAGCGGGCGAGGCCGTCGGGGTCGGCGTCGTCCGGCAGTTCCCCCTCGACGCGGGCCTGCTCCAGCCTCGCGCGCAAGGCGGTCTCGCCCGCCTTGCGGCGCGTCGCAAGCTCGCTGCGGACGCCCTCCGCGCCGGGAGCGTGGGCGAGCCCGCCTTGCACCGTGAGGCAGCCGGGAGGGCAGCCGGGACGCGTCGTCCCGTCGGCGGCGCCGTGCAGGAGGTGCTCGACGACGGCCCGCGCCGTCGGCTGATCGAACGCTTCGCGAATGTAGCGCGCGGGGCCGTCGGCGTAGCGGTCGAGGACCTTCCGGAACAGCTCCTCCTTGTTTCCGAAGGCGCCGTAGAGGCTGGGCGGATTGATACCCATCGCCTTGGTGAGGTCCGAGATCCCGGTGCCTTCGTAGCCCTGGCGCCAGAACACCTCCAACGCCCTGTCGAGCGCCTCGTCGGCGTCGAAGGCGCGCGGTCGTCCTCCCGCCATGATGACCTCCCGGCATCGGCCGAAATATATAACGTTCACTAAGATACGTCATGACCTTCATGTCATGACGGGACGAACCTCGCAGATCCACGGCTCCCGGCGGACGACCTGAGTAGGGCGTGCACTACCGGAAACCTCGGGGCGCACTACCGGGAACCTCGGGGGTGCGCCACCCGGAATACGGGTGGTGTCCTGCTGGGGACGGCATCCGGCGCGGACCTAACCTCTCGAACGTGATCAGAAACCCGCGCCGCGTTCTCGCGCTCTCCTGTGCCGCCCTCATCGCCGTCGCCCCTTTCGCCGCGGTGACCGCCGCCACCGCCGCCACCGCCACCGGTACGGTTTCCACCCGAGGCGCCCTGGTCAAGGCCGAACGGACGGCCCAGCTGTCGGGCGGGCAGGTCAACGACTACCTCGGCAAGGCCGGTTTCCCGGCGGTCAAGGACGCCAAGGGGGTCGACGTCTACAGCGTCACCTACCGGACCGTCGACGTGCGGGGCAGGTCGACCACGGCGACCGGGGCGGTGGTGCTGCCCCGGGTGGCCGCTCGTGACCTGCGTGTGGTCAGCTACGCCCACGGCACGATGGCGACCAGGAAGGACGCCCCCTCGGTGGAGACCCAGACCGACGGCGGCTACATGTCGGTCTACTTCGCCACCCACGGCTTCGCCGCGGTCGCCCCCGACTACCTCGGCCTGGGCGGAGGGCCCGGCCCCCACCCCTACATGCACACCGCCACCGAAGCGAGCGCCTCACTCGACCTGCTCAAGGCCGCCCGGAGCCTGGCAGGGCAGAAGCGGGTCACGCTCGACAGGCGGATCCTGGTCACCGGCTTCTCCCAGGGCGGCCACGCCGCCATGGCCCTGGGCGCGGCCCTCCAGAAGGACAAGGAGTTCGGCGTGGCGGCCGTCGCGCCGGTCAGCGGTCCCTTCGACGTCGAGGACGCCGAGCTGCCCGCCGCGCTCAACGGAGGGCTCGACGACCGCTCCGCCACCTTCTACCTCGCCTACTGGCTCACCTCGATGGACCGGCTCCACAACCTCTACGACCATCCCGCCCAGGCCTTCCGCGCGCCGTACGACAAGAAGGTCACCAAGCTGTTCGACGGGAGCCGGGACTTCGACACGATCGTGGCCGGCCTGCCGCCCACGCTGGAGGAACTTCTCACCCCCGGCTACCTCAAGCAGCTCGGCAAGCCCTCGGGCGCGCTGCTGAAGGCGATCAGGGAGAACGACACCACCTGCCGCGACCTGCGGCCCGGTGTTCCCGTACGGCTGTTCGCCGCGAGCGGCGACCGCGACGTGGCCATCGCCAACTCCGAGAGCTGCCTGAAGGATCTGCGGGCGGAGGGCGTCGACACGAGCCTCACCGACGTCGGCGACGTGGATCACACCGGGTCGGTCATGCGATCGATGCCGCGGGTGCTCGACTGGTTCCAGAAGGAAGCCGCGACCGAGTAGTCCCGGGTGAGGCCGTGGTGCGCCTCCCGAGGAGGCGGGGGTCGCGGGCTTTTCACGTCGTCGGCGCCCGGGTGGCGTGGGGTCGTCCGGAAGGTCAGTCGCCGGGATACTTCGCGAGCCACGCGTCGGTGACCTCGTGTCCCTCGGCGGACTGGGCCGCGAAGTCGTCGGCGAGTTCGACGATGGCCTCACGGCCTTCGAGGTGGACGAGCCACTCGGCGGGGAGCGCGGTCTCACCGTGGACGGCTCCCAGGAGGTTGCCGCAGACGGCGCCGGTGGAGTCGCTGTCGCCGGAGTGGTTGACGGCGAGCAGCACCGCTCGCCGGAAGTCATCGGGTTCCGGGTGCACCAGGGCGCAGTAGACCGCGATGGCCAGGGCCTCCTCGGCGACCCACGCCCCGCCGAGTGACTCGACCCTCTTCGGGCTGGGATCGCCCATCGCCGCCAGGGACACGGCGGCGTGCAGTGCCCGGGTGGTCTCCTCGTGGGAGGGGTAGGTCGCCAGCAGGTCCATCGTCTTCCGTACGGCCCGCGCGAGCGGCTCGCCCGCCGACCGAACCTCGCCCGGCGACCCGGCCTCGTCCTCCCGTCGGGCCGCATCTCCCGGCCGGGCCCCGTCCTCCATCGGCTCGTCCTCCATCAGGAAGTGGACGATGGCGGCGAAGGCACCGGCGGCGAGGTAGCCGGTGGGATGGCCGTGGGTGATCTGGGCGCATTCGACCGCCAAATCGAAGGCGTCCCGGGCACTGCGCGCCCGGAGCCCGAAGGGAGCCGAGCGCATGACCGTTCCGCAGCCCTTGGAGCCGGGGTTGACCGGGCCCGGCAGGCCGGGGGCGGCGGGGGCCGCTTCCCGCGGGTGGCGCAGGCCCGACAGGCAGGCGTTTCCGGGTGCCCGCTGGGAGTAGAGCCATTCCTGCTCGCGGAGCCGGCCGGTGCGAACCGTCCCGTTCACCGAGGAATCGGAGGAGGCGGCGGGGGGAGGGGAGGGGTGCTGCTGGGTGTCCAGCCAGCGCAGGTAGGCCCGCCGGACGACGGCGGTCTTCGCCGCGCGGGCCGCCGCTTCCGCACGGGTCGCATCCGCGCGGGCCGCTGCCTCCGCACGGGTCGCATCCGCGCGGGCCGCTGCCTCCGCACGGGTCGCATCCGCGGGGGCCGCCGTCTCCACATGGGCCGCCCCGGTGGCCCCGCCTCCGGGGGACGGCCTGCCCGAGGGATCCGCGCCCGCGCGGATCAGCCCCTCCACGGTGAAGAGCGTCATCTGCGTGTCGTCGGTGATCAGCCCGACCTCGCCGCGCCAGTCGGCGACCAGCCCGGTCAGCCCCGCGGAGCCGTACTTCCCGCGGATCCTCCCGATCGACTCGAACTCGACGGGAGCACCCAGCGCGTCGCCGAGCGCTCCGCCCAGAAGGCAGCCTCGCACTCGGCTGCGGTAGTCCGGCAGGTCATCGGGGGAACGGAGCACCGGCATGATCCTTTGGACTCTGACGAGCGTTCTGGGCGATTAATACAAGCATATGATCATGCGTTGCCTGTCACGGTCCCCTGTCCTTCCCGCAGGCGGAGGCGGTCGGCACGCCGTTCCCGCTGCTCGACGGGGTCGGGGACCGGCGCCGGTGTCACCGGGCGCCGGGTGTGAGAGGGATGGCGGGGGGTCTCTTCATCGGTGCTCCCGGTGTGAGGTGCCTCGTCTGCGGAGTTCGACCAGACGGCGGCGGCGATCCATCGGTGCTTCGAACGAAAACAGGGACGAATCAAAATAAGTTGCCCATGTCCCGTCTACCAGGACGATGGCGGTCGTTCATGCTGTCCTGGATTGGTGGACTGTGGCGGTTTGACTTGCTATCGTCGGCAAACTTGCCGAAGTAACGTTCGTTGTCGAAGTAAGTCCTTGCATGGTTCGATCGAACTCGACGGTCGAGGTTGATCGCTGGGGTTGCCGCGGCAACTGTGGATCACAGGAACGAAGGAGCCACCGTGTCGGCCGCGCAGATCATGGGGCTCGTCGCGTCGGGTCAGGCCACCTCGCGGGCCGATCTCTCACGCCTGCTCGGGTGGGCACCGTCGACGGTCTCCGCCCATGTCCAGGAGCTTCTCGACTCCGGACTGCTGAAGGAGTCCGGCGAGGGGCGCTCGCGAGGCGGACGGCGGCCCCGCCTGCTGAGCGTCCACAGTGGGGACGGCGTGATCCTGGCGGCGGACCTGGGCGGTCATCACGCCCGGGTCGCCACCCTGGACGGCTCCGGACGGCCACAGGTGATCCGGGACCTCGGCCTCAACATCGCGGCGGGGCCCGAGTCGGTCCTGGAGCAGATAGCGGACGCCTTCGGTGAGCTGCGAGCGGGACGGCCGGTGCTCGGCGTCGGGGTCGGACTGCCCGGCCCGGTGGGACTCGCGGGCGTGGTGGTCGGCCCGTCCCGGATGCCGGGCTGGAACGGCTTCTCCGCACGGCAGTGGCTGGCCGGCCGGTTCGAGGCGCCGCTCATCGTGGAGAACGACGCCAACCTGATGGCGATGGGCGAGATGGTCGCGCGAGGTCCCGAACTGCGCGACTTCGTCTTCGTCAAGGCCGGGACCGGGGTCGGGGCGGCGGTCGTCGGTGACGGCCGCCTGCACCGCGGCGCCCGTGGCGTCGCCGGCGACGTCAGCCACCTCCGCGTCCCCGCCGGCGGCGACCAGCCGTGCAGCTGCGGGAACTTCGGCTGCCTGGAGACCATCGCCAGCGGCGCGGCCCTGGTCGCGGCGGTGCGGGCCGACGGCGTCAGCGTGCGGAACACCGCGGACCTGGTCCGTCTGGCGCACGACGGCAATCCCACCGTCACCACGAATCTGCGCTTCGCCGGCCGGCAACTCGGCGAGGTCCTCGCCACGGTCGTGAACGTCTTCAACCCGCAGGCGGTGATCGTCGGCGGAGCCCTGGCCGCCTGCGACCTGCTCATCGCCGCCGCGCGCGGCGTCCTGTACGAGCGCTGCCTGCCGCTCACCACCCAGGACCTGGAGATCGGGAGGAGCGTCGCCGGGGCCGACGCCGGGCTGCTCGGCATCGGCAGGCTCGTCATCGACCAGGGCCTGTCCGTGGCGGCGTCCTGACCGAATGAGGCGAAAACGCCCGGTCGAGAAGGATCCCGCCGGACGAAAGGGCCATGACCGGAGAGGACCGGCCTCTCGGCAGAAAGCCCGGACGAAGAGGGTCGGGCCGAACGAAGCCAACCCGCCCGAACGAAGAGAATCCGCACCGTAGAACGAGGAATTTCCGTGACACCACTGCGCATCGGCATCGCTGGAATCGCGATCGAGTCGAGCACCTTCTCGCCACACCGCACCCGGCTGCCGGACTTCACCGTCACTCGTGACGACGCGCTGCTGGCCCGCTACCCGTGGATCCGGGAGCCGCGCGACTGGTGCGCGGGCGTGGAGTGGGTGCCGCTCCTCCACGCGGTCTCGCTGCCGGGCGGCGCGGTCGAGACCGAGGTGTACGACCGGCTTGAGGCCGAGATCGTGGAACGCGCCAGGGCGGCCGGTCCGCTGGACGGGTTGTTCTTCGACATCCACGGCGCGATGAGCGTGGTCGGCCGGACCGACGCCGAGGCCGGGCTGGCGGACGCCGTGCGCGCGGCGGTCGGCCCGGACACCCTGATCTCCGCCTCGATGGACCTGCACGGCAACGTCTCCCGGGAGCTCGCCGAGACCGTCGACCTGATCACCTGTTACCGCATGGCGCCCCACGAGGACGTCTGGGAGTCGCGGGAACGCGCGGCCCGCAACCTCGTGACCCGGCTGCGCGACGGCGGCCGGCCGCTGAAGGCATGGGTGCAGGTGCCGGTCCTGCTGCCCGGCGAGAAGACCAGCACCCGCATCGAGCCGGCCAAGAGCCTCTACGGCCGGGTCCCCGAGGTGGAGGCGCTGCCCGGCGTCCTGGACGCCGCGATCTGGGTCGGCTACGCCTGGGCCGACGAACCACGCTGCCGCGCGGCCGTGGTGGTCACCGGCGACGACCCGGAGGTCGTCACCGGGCAGGCGCGCGAGCTGGCGGAGGCGTACTGGCGGGCCCGCGAGGAGTTCGCGTTCGTCGCCCCCACCGGAACGCTCGACGAGTGCGTCGCGGCGGCGCTCTCCAGCACCTCCCGGCCGTTCCTGATCAGCGACTCCGGGGACAACCCGACCGCGGGCGGCGCGGGTGACGTGTCCGCCACGCTGGGCCGTCTGCTGGAGGTGGACGAACTTCGCTCCGGCGCGGTGAGCGCGATCTACGCGAGCATCGTCGACCCGGAGGCGGTCGCGGCCGCCTTCGCGGCGGGCGAGGGCGCGGACGTGACCGTGCACGCGGGCGGAAAGATCGACCCGGGTCCGGCCGGGCCGGTCGAGCTCTCCGGCACCGTGTACTCGCTGCGCCGTGACGAGCCGGTCGGCGGCGACATCGCCGTGATCGAGGTCGGCGGGCTGCGGGTCATCCTGACGTCGCGGCGCAAGCCGTACCACGAGATCGTCGACTTCACCCGTCTGGGACTCGACCCCGCCGAAAGCGACCTGGTGATCGTCAAGATCGGTTACCTGGAGCCGGAGCTGTACGAGCTGGCGGCGGACTGGCTGCTCGCTCTCACGCCCGGCGGCGTCGACCAGGATCTGCTCAGGCTCGGTCACCACGCCGTGCGGCGTCCGCTGTTCCCGTTCGACGCCGGGATGTCCTCGCCGGACCTGACGCCCGCGCTTCTCTGACCTGCGCCGGACGATTCCGCCGAACGTCGTGTCTCACGCCGGACGGGGGTGAAACCCCGGTGAAACCGATCCTCCTTACCCTGATCTCGATCAGCGTCGATGTCGCCCGGGGGCGGCATCCGAGGTGTTCGTGAGGTGAAGGTGGCTGTCCGTGCCCGGTTCCGACGACGTGCTGCCCGGGGAAGTCGCGAGCCACGGCTCGGTGAGCGCCACCGAGGCTCCGGGCACGCGGTCCACCTTCGCGGAGTCGTCCAGCCGGCCGAGGTGTGGCGGCCCCTTCGGGAGTCGTGCCGCGTCCCGGCCGGTGCCGGCCGGGAGCGACGTCAGGCGGGGCGCGCCTGGCGAGGGCGTCATCGCCGTGACCTCCGCGGGGGCGGTCACGGCCTTGGCGGGGGCCACCGGGCCGTACGCGGTCAGGACCAGGCTTTCGGGACGATCGGGGAACCTCTCCACCGGCACGCCTTCTCTCACCGTCACGTGACACAGGTGACAGATGGGCGCGCAGACCGGAGACTGCTCCTGATCCCATCGAAGACGAGGACGGGGAGGAACGAATGAAGAAGATGAAGAGCGCGTTACTGGCCATGACGGTGGCCGCTCTGCTGGGGGCGGGCGCCGCGCCCGCCGCCGCGGTGACGCCCTACGACGGCCACTGCCCCAAGGGCGCCGACTGCGACAGTCACTGGATGGCTCCCGGTGACCCCGACTGATGCGGCGGCGACGGCCAGGCGTGAGGCGCGGATCGCTCTCGCCTGGCCGCGCGACGCGTCCGGATCAGTACGGTAGGGGAGGGGACAGCATGTCGTCGAGGGCACGCCGGGCGTCGAGCGCCCGCTCGTGCCAGAGGGGCAGGCCGATCTGGGCGAACTCCCTGATCGCCCGATCCAGCATGGACACGGCCTGCTCGCGCTCGCCGCGTTTCGCCGCGAGCCGCCCGCCGGCCAGCCGGGCGCGGGCGGCGACGAACGCCTCCCCGAGTCCGTCGGCCAGCGTCAGCGCGGCGTCGAGGTGCTCGGCCGCGTGGTCGAGTTCTCCCGCCAGCAGTTCGGTCTCGCCCATGCCGAGCAGGCCGTACGCCTCCCCGATCCGGTCTCCGATCGCCTGGGACGCGGCGCTCACCTGCCGGTACGCGGCCTTGGCCTGTTCCGTGCGGCCCTGCCGCAGGTGCAGCGCGCCCATCCGGTTGAGGATCTGGGCGGCTCCTCGTAGATCGCCCAGATCGTGGTAGACGGCCAGCGCGGTCTCCAGGAGGGGGGTCGCGTCGGCGCGGCCGTGTTCGAGGTGGATCTGGGCGATGCTGCCGAGCACATGGGCCTCGGCGTGCCGGTCACCGACCTCGCGGAGCATCCGCAGCGCCCGCCGGTAACGGCGGAGCGCCCTCCCGGCGCGTCCCTCCACCCGCTCGATCAGCGCGGCGTTGCGCAGGGTCAGCGCCTGGCCGTGCTGGTCGTTCACCGCCTCGAAGAGCGGCAGCGCGGCGTCGAAGTGTGGTTGTGCGGCGATGTAGTGCTGCCGGAACAGGTCGAGGGTGCCCAGCGAATAGAGCATCGCCGCCTCACCCCGCGTGTTGCCCACGCGCCGGACCGCGGCCAGCGCGGTCTCCGAGGTGTGCCGCCAGTTGTCGAAGTGCCCCTGGGCCTCGAACAGCGTGATCGCCGTCATGGCCAGGTCCCAGCAGGTGTCGCTCAGGTCGAGCCGGGCCGCCTGCTCCACCGCCGCCACCAGGCCGAGCCGTTCGCTGCGCAGCCAACCGGCCGGATCGGAGAGCAGCCGTCGCACGGTGGACGTCCCGCAGTCCCAGCGAGGCCCGTCGCCGTGCAGCACGGTGTAGTCGCCGCCGTACTGCCGCCGGTGCGCCTGTTCGGCGAGCGCGAGGTAACCGCCGGTCAGCCGGGTCAGAGCCGCGTCGACGGCGCCGGGCGGCTCGTCGGCCCCGCCGCGTTCCCTGGCGTGCAGCCGTACCAGGTCGTGGATGCGATAGCGCGGCTCACCGATGCCGTCCAGGCCCGCGTACTCGATGAGCTGCGCCTCCATCAGCCCCTCCAGCACGTCCTCGGCCTCGCGTGGTTCGGTGTCGAGGAGGGCCGCGGCGACCCAGCCGGCGAAGTCGGGTGTCTCGACCAGGCCGAGGCGCCGGAACAGGGTACGGCTGGGCTCGGTGAGTCCCGAGTAGCCGAGGGCGAGGCTGGCCCGCACCGACAGGGCGCCGTGGGTGAGCTCGTCGAGCCGGTCGTGCTCGGCGGCGAGCCGGGAGACCAGCCGATCGACGGTCCAGTGCGGTCGTGCGGCCAGCCGCGCTCCGGCGATCCGGAGGGCCAGGGGCAGCCGTCCGCACAGCTCGGCCAGGTGCTCCACGGCGGCGCCGTCGGCGGTCAGCTCGGCCCGGCCGGTGATCGCGCTCAGCAGTCCGACGGCGGCGGTACCGGTGAGGACTCCGAGGACGAGGCGGTGCGCGCCGGGCAGCGCGGTCAGCGCGCCGCGACTCGTGATCATCACCGCGCAGCCGTTCCCGGGCGGGATCAGCGGTTCGACCTGGGCCTCGTCGGCGGCGTCGTCCAGCAGGACCAGGACGCGCCGGCCGGACAGCCGGGCGCGGAACACCTCGGCGCGCTCGTCCAGACCGTCCGGGATGGCCGAGCCCGGCACACCGAGCGCGCGCAGGAACCGGCTGAGCGCGTGCGACGGTTCGATCGGCTCGGCTCCCGCGCCGCGCAGGTTCACGTACAGCTGGCCGTCGGGGAAGTCGTCCCGCATCTCGTGGGCGGCCTGTACGGCCAGCGCGGTCTTGCCCACCCCCGGCATGCCGGAGACGGCGCATATCGCCGGGGTGGCGGCGGGGCGGTCGCGCAGGATCGAGGTGAGCCGGCGCAGTTCGTCCTCGCGTCCGGTGAGATCGCCCACCCCGGCGGGGAGCAGGAACGGCACCGGATCCGACGGCGCGGTCGCGGTCGGCCCTGCCGGCGGCTCCGCTCCCGCGTGGAGGTCCAGGCCGATGTGGGCGTCCCCGCGCAGGATGGCCGCCTCCAGGGCGCGCAGTTGCGGCCCCGGTTCCAACCCCAGTTCCTCGGCCAGGACGGCGCGGGTACGCCGGTAGGTCTCCAGTGCCTCCGTACGCTGCCCGGACCGGTGCATCGCCACCATCAGCCGGGCGGCGGCGGACTCCACCAGCGGATTCTCCGCGACCATCGAGATCAGCTCGGGAATGATCTCGGCGTGCCTGCCCAGCACCAGATCGACGTCGATGCGTTCGGTCAGCACCCGCCTGCGGTCCTGCTCCAGCCGCTCCGCGGCCTCCGCCAGCGGGGTCACGTCGTCCAGACCGGCGAAGGCGCGGCCGCGCCACAGCGCGAGCGCCTCTCTCTGCAGGACGGCCGCCCGCTGCAGATCCTTCAGGTCCAGTGCCCTCCTGGCGCGCTCGGCCAGGTCGGCGAAGTGCCAGGCGTCCACTTCCGCCGTCTGTGCCGACAGCGCGTAACCCGAGCGGTCGTGCCGGATCCGCTCGGGATCGTCCAGGGTCTTGCGCAGCCGATGCACGAGCACCTGCAGGTTCTTGCCGGCGCGGGGCCCGAGCCGCTCCCCCCACATCGCGTCGATCAGCGTCTCGGCTGCCACGACGCGCCCCTGCGCGCAGATGAGCAACGCCAGCAGTTGCTCCTGCCTCCGGGAGGACAGCGACGCCGGCTGCCCGTCGACGACGAGCGTCATATCGCCAAGTACCTGGAACCTCACCGAAGCTCCCGAATGGTTCGCAGATCTCAAGGGCCGGTACGAACCGCGCCGCTCCGGAGACGGTCCGTAGTTGTCTGATTTCGGGGAGTATAGCCCGAATGGATCACCTTATGGTAAGGCGTTGAAGGTCCATTTCGGTGGCCATAATGCCGATTCGGATCGCCCGCTCACCGGGGTGCCGACGGCGAGGGCGCTCCTCCTTCCGCGCCGGGCGAGTCCACGGGAGGGGGAGCGGGTGGTCGGCGATGAGATCGAAGCTGTGAGGGTCCGTGGTGTGCGGTTTCTCGCGGAGCGGGCGTGGGCATTCGTGATCGGCTGGGGGGGCGAACGCTCGAAGCCCTCACTCTGCCGCGATGTCGGACGGCGTCAGCGAGAGGTCATGGTGGACAGGCTCTCGTCCTGCACCGACGCCGCCACGTCCCGCGTCACACGGTATCCGGAAAGGTCGGCGCTCTCACCGCCGGTGACGATCTCCTCGGCGGCGAGGCGGCCGAGTTCGGGTGCGAGATTCACCCCGCTGTGTGTCACGAGGTTGTAGAGGCCAGGCGCCTGCGGGTGCACGCCGACGAGCGGCAGCCCGTCGACGGGCACCGGCCTGATGCCCAGGCGGATACCGGCCAACCGGGCCGCGCGCAGCGCGGGGATGACCCGCTGCCCGCTCGCGTGCAGCCGCTCCTCCAGCCCGCTCTCCGCCTCCGCGGTGCCCTCGGCGGACAGCAACGCGTCGACGGGCCAGGAGATCGAGCAGATCCGGTCGCCGGGCGCGGGGCGCAGGTCCACCTCGGGTGTCGCGAGGATGGCGCCCAGCCGTGCGTCCGGAACGGGGGTGCTCTCCCCGACCAGCCCCGGGATGCCGGTCATGGGCAGGCCGATGCCCGCGAGAGCGGCGACGCGGTCGGCGTCAGGACCGGTGCAGTTCACCACCCAGTCGGCCTCCCACCGGCGGATTCCGGTCTCGACCCCCCTGACGCGGTCGCCCTCGCGGATCAGGGCGGTCGCCCGCTGGCCGTACCGGATGTCGGCGCCGAGCAGGGCCGCGCGGTCGAGCAACCGCCGCACGAACAGCGGGGCGTCGTACCAGGCACTCTGGTCGTGGATCACCAGCTCGTGGGCGGTGCAGGAGCTCGGGTCGACGGAGGGCGCGAGCTCGCGGAGCTCCGCGGGGTCGGCGATGCGGCATGGGTGTCCCCAGGACTGCAGGCGGATCGCCCGCTCCCTGATCGCCCGCTGGTCCTGCTCGCTGCCGCCCCACTGGATCGCGGGCATCGGATGCCGCCAGGACGGGGCTCCCAGTTCCTCGGTCAGCGTGGTGTGCAGCGCGGAGCTGCGGCGGTTGAGTTCGTAGTAGGAGCGCGGAGTCTTCAGATGGGTGACGTCCATGGAGAACGTCGCGCTGGACGTGCCGGCGGCGGGGCCACCGGCTTCGATCACGACGACCGAGGCCCCGGCCTGGACCAGGTGGTATGCCACGGAGGCGCCGAGAACTCCGGCGCCGAGAACGATTACACGGGACACGTGGATTTCCTTCGGAATCAGAGAACCTTGCTCAGGAACGCCTTGGTGCGCTCGTGCTGGGGCGCGCCGAGAAGGGCGCTGGGCAGCCCTGACTCGACGACGACACCGCCGTCCATGAAGACCAGCGTGTCGCACACCTCGCGGGCGAATCCCATCTCGTGGGTAACGATGATCATGGTCATGCCGTCCTCGACGAGCGCGCGCATGACGTCCAGTACCTCGCCCACGAGTTCGGGATCCAGAGCGGAGGTGGGCTCGTCGAAGAGCATGAGGTCGGGCCGCATCGCCAGGGCGCGGGCGATGGCCACTCGCTGCTGCTGTCCGCCGGAGAGCTGTGCGGGGTGGGCGTTCGTCTTGTCCGCCAGTCCCACCCTGGCGAGCAGGTCGTGGGCGCGCTCGCGGACCGCGGCCTTGGGCTCCTTCTTGACCATGATGGGTGCCGCCATGACGTTCTCGAGCGCGGTCATGTGCGGGAAGAGGTTGAAGCGCTGGAAGACCATTCCGATGCCGCGACGTTGCCGGGCGACGGCGTGGTCCGGCAGCTCGTAGACCTTCCCTTCGCGCTCCTCGTAGCCGATCAGCCGATCGTGGACGTAGAGGCGGCCCGCGTCGATGCGTTCCAGATGGTTGACGCAGCGCAGGAAGGTGGACTTGCCCGACCCGGAGGGGCCGATCACGGCCAGCACCTCTCCCTGCCCCACCTCGAGATCGATGCCCTTGAGCACCTCGAGCGTGCCGTAGCTCTTGCACACTCCCTCGGCTCTGACGACTGCGTTCATCTGCTGAACCTGCGTTCGATGTAGTACTGGCCCGCGTTGAGTACGGTCGTCGCCACGAGGTACCAGACGCATGCCACCGTGAGGAGCGGGACCTGCTGGAAGTTGCGCGAGTAGATGCCCTGAATCGAGGTGAGCAGCTCGGGTACGGCTATCGCGAAAACGAGCGAGGTGGTCTTGAGCATCGAGACCACCTGGTTGCCCGTAGGCGGGATGATCACTCGCATGGCCTGGGGAAGGATGATCTTCTGCAGTGTCTGGAAGCGGGTCATGCCCAGGGCGTGGGCCGCCTCGGTCTGGCCGTCGTCGACCGAGGTGAGGCCCGCGCGGACGATCTCCCCCATGTAGGCGGCCTCGTGCAGCCCCAGTCCGAGCACCGCCGCCGCCATCTGCGTGATGATCTGATTGGTGTCGAACTCGAAGAACGTCGGCCCCCACGGGACGCCCACCCCGATCTTCGGGACCACGGCGGACAGGAAGTACCAGAACAGCAGCTGAACCAGTAGCGGGGTGCCGCGGAAGACCCAGATGTAGAACGCGCTCAGCTTGGACAGCAGCGGATTGGGCGACATCCGCAGGACGGCGAGCAGGGCTCCGCCCGCGATGCCGACCACCATGGCGAGAAACGTGAGCAACAGCGTGGTGCCGAGCCCCCGCAGGACCGCCGGGGAGAAGAGGTACTCGCCGACCACCTCCCACTGCATGCGAGGGTTGGCCGCCCACCCCTGCAGCAGGAAGATCACCAGGAAGGCCAGCACCGCCGAGCCCACCCACCGGCCCGGGTGCCGAAGCGGAACCGCCTGGATCGTGGCGGTCCCCGAGCGCCGGTCGGAGGTCTCGGGAGGCGTGGTCACGCTGAGCCGCCGTCGACCATGGCCTTGTCAAGGGCGCCGGACGACACCTGCCATTTCGTCAGGATCTTGGCGTAGGAGCCGTTGTCCATCAGCTCCTGCAGAGCTCCCTGAACGGCCTTCACCAGGGACTGGTCCTCTTTGTTGACCAAGATCCCGTAGGGCAGGAAGCGGTAGGGCTGCCCGACCTGTTTCATCTGCCCGCCGGACTGCCCTGCCTGGTAGGCGACGGTGGGGGTGCCGCCGATGAAGGCGTTGGCCCGCCCCGTGGAGACCGCCTGGATGCAGCCGACGGTGTCGGGGAAGACCAGCACCTTGAGCTCCGCCTTGCCCGCCGCCGAGCACTTCTTGGCCTGCTGCTGGGCGTCGTCCACCTGGGCGGTGCCCTGCTCGACGGCCGTCACCTTGCCGCAGAGATCGTCCAGCGAGGCGACCGACGCGGCGTCCTTCTCCTGGACCAGGAGCGAGCTGCTCGTCTTGAAGTAGTCGACGAAGGTGACCTTCCCGCGGCGTTCCGGCGTGTCCAGCATCGCCTGGACGGCCAGGTCGTAGCGGCGCGCCTGGACACCGGCGATGAGGCTGTCGAAGCTGGCCTGGTTGAACGTCACCTTGACGCCCATCACCTGGCCGATCGCCTTCATCAGCTCCGGCTCCAGGCCGGTGATCGACGTGTTGTCGGTGTCGAGGAAGACCAGGGGCGGGTAGTTGTGACCGGCCGCGATGTTCAGCGTGCCGCTCTGCTTGATCTTGTCGGGCAGCAGGTCGTACAGCCCTTGGTCCTTCTGTTGCGCCGGGGCGGCCACCGTGGCCTTGCCGTCGGCCGGGTCGTTCCCGCCACAAGCCGCCACGGACAGAAGTCCCGCCAGGCTGAGAGCGACAGCCACACCGGCTTTCAAACGCATCGCCACAGGACACCCCCTCTCAGGTGAAACGCCGTTTTCATTAGTCCCTAATGATGGGAGTCCGGCGTGAGAAAACAAGATGAACCAGAACGCCGGTTCGCGCACAGGTTGTTCAGCTGTCCTTATCCTCGGCAACAACCTCCACCTGCATATACGACGTGGGCGCCGGATCTGTCATGGACGGGCAAGCGTCAGCTCTAGTGGGCATGAGTTCCCTGCTGTTAAGTTGTGCCGATGCTGACCCCGATCCAGTTGCGGGCAATTCGCGAGGTGGTCGCCACCGGCTCGCTCCGGACGGCCGCCAAGCGCCTCGGATTCACCCCTTCGGCCGTCTCGCAGCAGATCTCGTCCCTCGAACGCACACTCGGCGTCCAGCTGTTCGAACGCTCCCCACGCAGCGTGCGCCCCACCGCGGCGGGGGCTCAGCTCGCCCGCAAGGCGGCCAGGCTGCTGGCCGAGCTGGAGGCGACCGAGGACGAGATGCGCTCGTTCGCCACCGCGCATCGGGGCAGGCTGCATCTGGGAAGCTTCTGGTCAGCCGGCTTCCGGCTGGTGCCGGCCGTGCTCGCCGAGTTCCTGCGCGACCGCCCGCAGGTGGACGTCAGATACGAGGAAGGGGACCCACAGGTCACCATCCCCGCCGTCATCGAAGGGCGGCTCGACCTGGCCGTGGTGTTCGAGTACGGGATGGTCCCGCACAGCTGGCCCAGAGATCTGGACATGACGTTGATCATGGAGGAGCCGCTCTACCTGCTGGTGCCGACCGGCCATCGGCTGGCCGGCAGGAAGCGCATTCAGTTCGGCGAGCTCGCCGCCGACCGGTGGATCTCCTACACGGAGGGCATGGACGCCGCGCGCAACCTGTCGTACATCTGCGCGGCCGGCGGTTTCCAGCCTGACGTGTTGTTCCGCACCAACGACTACAACCTGCCCTTCGAGCTCGTGCGCAAAGGGCTGGGGGTCGCGATCGTGCCGGAGCTGGCCATGATCGAGTCACATGATGTGTACGCGTTCAAGCTCGGCAACCCGGCTCATGTCCGGAGGGTTTCCACCGTGCGCCGCGCCGCCGACCCCAACCTCCTCTTCAACCATGCGATCAGCAGGCTCAGGACGGCCGCCGAGGCTCTCGACCGGCGGACGGACTTCCCGACGGCCCTGGCGGGTGACTGACGCGGCGTCGGTAGTGCTTTGGCCACTTATCGGCCGTTGCTGAGAAGATGTCGGGATATGGATCGCATCGACCTGGTTCCGCGCCTCGCCCGGGTGGTGGTCATCGCCGTCCTCGGCGGGTTCGCCGGCGTCTACGTGCTCGCGGAGCTGCCCTCGCCCGCGCCCGTGCTGATCGCGGTGGCGGCCTTCCTGGTTCAGGTCGCCTACGTCCTGCCGGGCGCGCGGCCGTGGTGGTTGCTCGCGGCGCAGGCCGGTCTGGGGTGCCTGGGCGTGCTCGGCTTCGGAATATCGGTGGGGATGCTCGGCTTCGTGGCCGGGTCGCTGCTGCTGACCGCCGCCTGGCCCGTCGCGGTGCTCGTCGTGGCGGCCGCCGGGATCATCTCGCTGTCACCGGACGCCACGATCACCACGCTGCTGATCGCCCTGGTGATCTACGGGCTGGCCCGGATGATCGAGCTGGTGGACGAACTGTTCACGGCACGGCTTGAGCTGGCCATGGCGGCCGTGGCCGAGGAGCGACTGCAGATCGCCGCCGAGCTGAACGCCGGCGTCGGCCGGAGCCTGGCGGTCGTCGGAAGGCTCGATCCGGAAAGGCCCGAGATGCTCGGCGAGGTCCTGGCCGTCGCCCGGCAGGCCCTGGCCGACGCCCGCGCCGCCGCCGTCGACTACCGGTCCCTCTCCCTGGCCCCCGACACCTCGTCGGCCCGCGCCCTCCTTCTCGCGGCCGGAGTCGAGGTCGAGGTCCGCGTCGGCCACACCGAGCCCCTCGGCCCGACCGGCGCCCTCCTCGCCGTCGCCCTCCGCGACGCGGTCTCCGATTCCGTACGGCACGGCACCGCCCGCCACTGCCTCATCGAGACCTCCGAGTCCGAGGACTCCGTACGGCTCCGCGTCGTCCACGACGCCCCTCGCACCGCCGTCCAGGCCGCCGAGGCCCTCTCCGAAGCCCAGGCCCGCATCGTCTCCGCCCACGGGACCCTGACCCTCGACCTCGCCCCCGACGGCCGTCTCACCGTCGACGCCCGTGTCCCCAAGACCCCGCCCGCCCGGCCGGCGGCGATCGGCGCGGCGGACCCGGCGACGGGTACCCCGGACGGGGCGAGCGGCGAAGCGGGTGCCGGCGGGCGTCCCGGCGGTGTCTCCGGGCGTCCCGGCGCCGGACGCTTCGGCTTCGGACGCTTCGGCTTCGGGCGTCTCGACGTCGGGCGTCTCGGCACGGTGGAGAACGCGGACTCGGCGTATCGGCTGTCGGTGGCGTTGCTGGCGGCCGTGCTGGTGGGATTCTGCGCGAAGGCGCTGTTGCGGGTGACGGCGGAGACGCTGCTCCCGGTCGCGGTGTGCCTGGGCCTGGTCGTCTTCCTGCATCTCAGGTCGGTGAGAGGACGGCATCCGTGGAACCTGCTGGTGATGGCCGCCCTGACCTACCTGCCGATCCTCGTGTTCGGGTCGGGCTGGTTGGTGGTGGCGGGATTCCTGGCCGGACCGTTGCTGCTGGCCCTCCCTCCGGTGGCGGCGTGGCCGCTGGTCGCGGGGGTCATGGGCAGCGTGGCGGGGAGCGCCATGATCATGGATCTCGACCCCGAGGTGGTCGCCAACCTCACGATCAGCACGCTGGTGACCGGGCTGGTCATCTACGGCCTGGGCACGCTGGCCCGGCTGGTCAAGGAGCTCCAGACCGCCAGGGAGCGGCTGGCGAGCGCGGCCGTCGTCCAGGAAAGGCTCCGGACCGCCAGAGACCTGCACGACCTTCTCGGCCACAGCCTCGCCGCGATCCTCCTCAAGTGCGAGCTCGCCCGCCGTCTCGCCGGCAGGGACCCGGAGCGGGCAAGGGCCGAGCTGGCCGACGTCGTCGAGATGGCCGAGCGGGCGGTGGCCGACATGCGCGGGGTGTCGGGGGACGGGTGGGAGATGTCCCTGGAGGCCGAGGCCGAGTCGGCCAGGTCGGTGCTGGCCGCCGCGGGGATCGAGACGGAGCTCGACCTCTCCCACGACCTCCTGCCGCCGCGGGTGGCCACCGTACTGAGCGCTGTGCTCCGCGAGGCCGTGACCAACGTCCTGCGCCACAGCTCCGCCCGGCGCTGTGTCATCAGGACCACGTCCGAGGGGCTCAGCGTGGCCAACGACGGGGCGCCCGCCGTGGGGAAGAAGCCGGGGTCCGGGATCGGCAACCTGACCACCCGGCTGGCCGCCCTCGACGGCAGGCTCACGACCCGGACCGACGACGGCTGGTTCGAGCTGCGCGCCGTACTGTCCCTGCCGACGGGGACTCCGGTGGCCGGGCGTTCCCAGGCCGCCGTGGGCGGGCGCTGAGGGGCTCGTGGCGCTCGGCTAGATCCAGCCCGCCTCGGTGGCGATGCGGACCGCGTCGGTGCGGTTGCGGGCGTTGAGCTTGGCCACGATCGCGGTGAGGTAGTTGCGGACGGTTCCCGCGGTCAGGTGGAGCCGGGCGGCGATCTCGGGTGCGTCGGTGCCCTGCGCGACGAGGCGGAGCACGTCGGTGTCGCGAGGGGTGAGCGGGTTGTCGGCGAGGTCCCAGGCGGTGACGGCGAGCTTCGGGTCCAGCACCCGCCGGCCGGCGGCGACCGCGTGGATGGCGTCGACCAGTTCCTCGGGCGGGGCGGTCTTGAGCAGGAAGCCGTTGACCCCGGCGGCCAGGGCCTTGCGGAGGTGGCCCGGCTTTCCGTTCCCGGTCAGCAGCAGCGTGCGGCATTCGGGCAACCGGTCGCGAAGTGAGGCCGCGGCGGCCAGGCCGTCCATGACGGGCATGTCGATGTCGAGCACGGCGACGTCCGGACGGTGTTCGAGCGCCGCGGGGAGAACCTGGTCACCGGAACCGACCGCGGCGACCACGGTGAGATCGGACTCCAGTTCCAGCAGCGCGACGAGGGCGCCTCGGACCACATGCTGATCTTCGGCGAGGAGAACCTTGAGCATGTGGTCATATGTACCAGTTCATGACGAGGTCATGGTTCATCGGTGAGGACGTCTCTGGGCCGGAGATCACGCGCTCGGAAGACTCGTCCCCATGAACAACGTGGTGCGTCTGGACGCTGTGAGCAAGGTGTACGGCAGGGGGCAGAGCGCGGTGGCCGCCCTCCGCGAGGTGACGATCGGCCTTCCGCAGGGTGGTTTCACGGCGGTGATGGGCCCCTCGGGCTCGGGTAAGAGCACGTTCCTGCACTGCGCGGCGGGCCTGGACAAGCCGACCTCGGGATCGGTGCGGCTCGGCGGCACGGAGTTGTCGAGGATGAACGAGACCGAGCTGACCGAGCTGCGTCGCGAGCGGATCGGGTTCGTGTTCCAGGCCTTCAACCTGGTGCCGTCGCTGACCGTGACGCAGAACATCACGTTGCCGCTCCGGCTGGCCGGGGCGAGAACGGACAGGGCCTGGCTGGAGGAGGTCGTCGAGCGGGTCGGGCTGACCGGCCGGTTGGACCACCGGCCCGCGCAACTGTCCGGCGGGCAGCAGCAGCGGGTCGCGATCGCCCGTGCCCTGGTGGCCAGGCCCGAGGTGGTCTTCGGCGACGAACCGACCGGCGCCCTGGACATGATGACGGCTCGCGACGTGCTGGCCCTGCTCCGCGAGGTGGTGGACGGGCTGGGACAGACCGTGGTGATGGTCACCCACGACCCGATCGCCGCCTCCTACGCCGACACCGTTCTCTTCCTCGCGGACGGCCGCATCGTCGACTCCGTGACCGCCCCGACCGTCGAGACGGTCGCCGAGCGCATGACCCGCCTGGGAGCGTACGTCTGATGATCTCCTTCGCCCTGCACAACCTGCGCCACCGCAAGGCCTCCTTCGCCGGGGCCTTCCTGGCGCTGCTCTGCGCCGCGGCACTCGTCTGCGCCTTCGGCACACTGCTGGAGACCGGCCTGCGCGGCACCGTCTCCGCCGCCCGTTACGCCGGAACCCCGGTGATCGTCGCCGGTGACCAGAACGTCCGGGAGACGATCCGCAAGTCCGAGGACAAGGTCAAGGTCAAGGCCAAGCCCATCGCCGAACGGGCGTGGATCGCGGCCGGGCTGGCCGGCAGGCTCCGGGAGGTGCCCGGCGTGACCTCGGTCGTCACGGAGGTGACCTTTCCGGCCTACCTCACCGGGGAGTCCTCGGGAACGGCCGCGGAACCCGGTGCCTCCGCGAGTCAGGTCTCACCGCCGGTCCCCCTCCTGGGACACGGCTGGGAGTCGGCCGCTCTCACCCCCTTCACCCTGGCCGAAGGCCGGGCGCCGGCGGCGGACGACGAAGTCGTCACCGACGCGGCCACCGGCCTTCGCGTGGGCTCCCGCGTCACGATCCAGTCCACTGCCACGCCACGCGTCTACCGGGTGGCCGGCGTGACCGCGCAGGCGCTGGAGAACCAGCCCACTATCTTCTTCTCCACGGCGGAGGCCCGCCGCCTGGCCGGCCGTCCCGGCCTGGTCAGCGCGATCGGCGTCTTTCCCGCCACGGATGTCACCGCCGCGCTCAAGGACGCCTCCGCACCGGACCCCGCCGCGCAGGCGCCCGCCGCGATGAAGGGCGCCGTCGCGGTGGCGTACACCGGCGCCGCCCGTGGCCCGCTGGAGTTCCTCGACGCCGACAAGTCACGGATCAAGCTGATCAGTCTCGGCGGCGCGCTCGGAGGCACCTCGCTCCTGGTCGCGATCATCGTGGTGGTGGGGACGTTCGCGCTCTCCATCCAGCAGCGCCTTCGTGAGATCGCACTGCTGCGGGCCGTCGCCGCCACCCCCGGGCAGATCAGGAAGATGATCGGCTGTGAGGCACTGCTGATCGGCCTCCCCGCCGGAGCGGCCGGCGCCCTCCTCGGTACCGGGCTCGCCCTCTGGTTGCGTGCCAGGTTCGTGGAGCTCGGCGCGATGCCGGTCAACCTGGACCTGGTGGTGAGCCCGTTCCCGATCATCGTCGCCGTCCTGGCCACGGTCGCCGCGGCCTGGACCGCCGCTCGCGTCTCGGCCCGCCGTACGGCACGGGTCAGGCCGGTCGAGGCGCTCGGCGACGCCGGGCCGGGCCCGGCCCGGCTGCCCGTGGTCCGCGTACTGGCCGGGCTGGGCTGCGTGGCAGGCGGCGTGACCCTCACGATCGTGCTCTCCACGCTCTCGTCCGAGGCCGCGTCCAGCCCGGTCACGATGCTGACGGCCCTGATCTGGGCGGTCGCCGTGGCCCTGCTCGGCCCCGTCGTCGCACGGATCCTCGTCGCCGTGCCGGCCCTGCTGCTCCGCGCCTCCGGGGCGGGCGGTTACCTCGCCGCCGCCAACCTCCTCACCGGCGCCCGCCGCCTGGCCTCCGTCATCGCCCCGCTCACCCTGATGGTGACCATGACCTGCACGATCCTCTTCGTCCAGGACACGACGGGCCACGCCGCCGCCGGCCAGCTGCGCGACGGCACCCGCGCCGCCCACGTGCTCGGGCCGCGCGTTCCCACCACCGCGGTCGAGGCCGTACGGCGCGCGCCCGGGGTCACCGCGGTCACCGAGGTCCTGCACACCACGGTCCGGATCGGCCTCGCCAAGCACGGAGCCCAGGCCGTCACCCCCGCCGGGCTCGGGCAGACCACGGACCTGGGCGTGAGTTCCGGCTCGATCGGGCTCCTGGCCGAGGACACCGTGGCGGTCAGCGAGAAGCTGGGCTTCGAGGTCGGCGACCGGATCGGGCTCACGCTCGGCGACGGCACGCCCGCCTCGTTGAAGGTCGTCGCGACCTACACCCGCAATCTCGGCTTCGGCGACCTCACCCTGGCCCGCGGACTGGTGGCCGCCCACGTCGACAACCCCCTCAGCGACACCGTTCTCGTCGCCGGATCCTCGGCCGCCGGCCTCGCGAAGGCCCTGCGGAACTTCCCCGGGATCGCGGTGGCGGACCGGGCGACCGTCGTGGCCGAGCGCGAGCAGGCCGGCGCCGAGATCAACTACGTGGCCATGGGCCTGATCATCGCGTTCACGGCCATCGCGGTCGTCAACACCCTCGCCATGGCCACCTCGGACCGCGCCCGCGAGTTCGCCCTGCTCCGCCTCGTCGGCACCACCCGCCGCCAGGTCCTGCGGATGCTCCGCCTGGAGACCCTGTCCGTGGTCGCCGTCTCGGTGCTCCTCGGCACGGCCGCCGCCCTGGTCACGATCTCCGCCTTCAGCGTCGGCATGACCGGCTCCGCCCTGCCCTACGTCCCCCCTCTCACCTATGCCCTGATCGTCGCGGGGGCGGTGATCCTGGCGTGGGCCGCCACCGGCGTCCCTGCCCGTTTCGCCCTCCGAGGCCGCCCCGCCGACACCATCGGCGCCCGCGAGTAAATCTCCCTGCCAACCCCTGTCGCCCAGGTCCCGGATTCCCTCCGGGACCTTCGGCATTCCCGCTGGACCCGATGGACGGACCCGGGTTTCTCGCGGAATGGGCGTGGCCGAGCCCGTTCCGCGAGGAGTCCCTGGCGTCTTGGCGATCCTCAGCGGAGGATCAACCGGTAATAATGCACATTGCTGAGAAGATCAAGGGGCTGGCAGATTCGCCGTTCTCTGTCACCATTGCCCCATGCATGTCCTTCGTCTCATGCGCGCCGCGGTGTTCGCGGTCGTGTGTGTGACGGTGTCGATGGCCATGCACACGCTGGCCCAGGGCGCTCCCGTGGCCCCGGGCGTCCTGGCCGGGGCGATGCCACCGGTCGCGGTGGGAGCGTTCTTCCTCGCCCGGCGCCAGCGTGGGCTCGGCGTGCTGATGGGGGCCGGGTTCGCCACCCAGTACGGCCTGCACCTGTGGTTCTCCGCCGGAATGGTTCCGCCGCCCACCGAGCACCCTCATGGCGGGGGCCTGTCCGCGGGCCTGTTCATGCTGCTGGTGCACGTCGCGACGGCACTGCTGTCGGCCTACTGGCTGGAACGTGGAGAATCGGGCCTGGCCGTCATCCTGAGGCTGCTCGTCGCCTCGGTCCTCACCCTCCTGGTGTGGCGGGCCCCCGTCATCGCCCACCGCGTCACCCCTCCGGCCAGGGGTGACGATCGCGTTCCCCTCGTCACCCGGCTGCTCACCGCGGCCGTCTCCCGGCGTGGTCCGCCGGCAGGTTTCTCCGTCATCTGATCGGGCCCGCGGGCCCGAGTGCCGCCGCGCCCCGCGGACGGCCTTTCTCATGAACCCCTCGCCGAGATGGCGCGTACCTCTCGTCGTGCGCGCCTCCTGTGAACGGAGAACCTCCCATGACGTCGGACGTCGAGGTTCAGCCCACCGCTGAGCCGTCCTCCCCTTCCGCACCCCACGAGCCCTCCACCTGGCCCGTCCTGCGTTCGCTCCTGCTCCGCCTGCACTTCTACGCCGGCATCCTCGTCGCGCCCTTCCTGCTGGTCGCGGCGACGACCGGCCTGCTCTACGCGGCCTCCTACCAGGTGGAGAAGGTGGTCTACTCCCACGAGCTGACGGTCCCGGTCCCGGCGGGGCAGGCGAGGCTGCCGCTCTCGCAGCAGGTCGCCACCGCCACGGCCGCACACCCCGAGGGCACCCTCGGCGCCGTACGAACCGCCGCCGGACCCGGGGACACGACCCAGGTCCTGCTCGATGTGCCGGGCCTCGCCGAGAGCACCCGGCTGGCGGTCTTCGTCGACCCCTACACCGGCGAGGTGAGGGGGGCCCTGGAGAGTTACGGCAGCTCCGGCGCGCTGCCGGTGCGAACCTGGATCTCCACCTTCCACCGTCACCTGCAACTGGGCGAGCCGGGACGTCTCTACAGCGAGCTGGCCGCCAGCTGGCTGTGGGTCGTCGCGCTCGGCGGACTGCTGCTGTGGCTGAGCCGCCGCCGGAACGGCCGGCGGTTGCGCCGCCTGATCGCGCCCGAACGCGGCGTTCGCGGCCCGCGGCGGACGCTCTCCTGGCACGGCTCGGTCGGCCTGTGGGCGGTGGTCGGTCTGCTCTTCCTGTCCGCCACCGGTCTGACCTGGTCGAAGTACGCCGGAGCGAATGTCGACGCGCTCCAGACCGCGCTGAACTGGTCCACTCCGGCGCTGTCCACCTCCGCGGGCGACCACGCCGACCACGGGGGCGGGGGCGGCGCCGGTCACGGCTCCACCCAGCCCGTCGACGCCGACCAGGTCACGCGGGCCGCCGAGGGCGAGGGGCTGTCCGGGCCCCTGGAGATCGTCTGGCCGGGCGAGCCCGGGAGCGCCTACGTCGTCAAGGAGACGGACCGCGACTGGCCGCAGCGCAACGACCAGGTGGCGGTCGACCCCGCCACCGGCCAGGTCACCGGTGAGCTGCGCTTCGCCGACTTCCCCATCGGGGCCAAGCTCACCCGCTGGGGCATCGACGGGCACATGGGCGTGCTGTTCGGCCTGCCCAACCAGATCCTCCTGATGGCGCTGGCCGCGGGACTGATCTCCGTCATCGTGCTGGGCTACCGGATGTGGTGGCTGCGCCGTCCGACCCGCGGCTTCGGCACCCCCTACGAGCGAGGCGACCTGCGGCGGCTGCCCTGGGCCGTGGTCCTGCCCCTGGCGGCCGTGGTGATCGCCGTGGGACTGTTCCTGCCGCTGCTCGGGATCTCGCTGCTCGCCTTCCTCGTGCTCGACGTCGTACTCGGTCGGGTCAAGGCGTCCCGCGCCGGAGCGCCGGGCGTCGGGAAGCCGGACGCTGAGATGCCCGACTCCGGGAAACCCGCCGCCGGGTCGTCCGGCCCCGTGAAGTCCGGTGCCGGGGACAACGCCGCCGGGCAGTCAGGCGATGAGGAATCCGGAGTCGAGACGTCCGATTCCGAAAAGTCAGGGGTCTAGGCGCCCGCCTGACGTGGGTGGGGGTACGGCGTCGCCGTACCCCCACGCATGGGCCGGTTCACTGCTTGACCGGCGGGCCTCCTGCCACGACGTTCCGGACGTTGGCCTTCCACCGTTCGATCGATTCCCGGATCCTCCGCTCCCGCGACTCGGCTCTGCGCAGCCTCCGCGAGCCCTGCCGACAACGACGCCGCGCCCAGGGCGAACCGGGGCGGGCCGGCCGGGACGGACGTCAGACCGCTTCCAGCTCGATCATTGTGAAGCTGAGACCTGTCGGGGTGACCGAGACCCGGCGCCATCTCGAGGCGGCGAACAACGCATCGAATTCGGGCAGGTCACGCTCTTGGCCCGGCGACATGGCCAGCATGTGCATGTCGGCGAGCGGTTCGACACCCGGGGCCCCGATCTCACCGATCACGTTCTCCACGACCACGGCGCGGGCTCCCGAGCGGGCGGAGGCACGGCAGTTGCGCAGGATCCGCACGCACTGCTCGTCCGACCAGTCGTGCAACACCGCCTTCAGCAGTACAGGTCGGCTGCCGGAACGGCGTGGAAGAAGTCACCGCCGACGGCCTCGAAACGGTCCGCCACACCGTCCTTCTCGGCCTCTTGCCGGGCCGTGGCCGCGTTGACCGGCAGGTCGAGGTTCAGGCCGCGCAGCGCCGGGTTGCTCTGAAGGATGCCGCGTACAAGTGCTCCGGTGGCGCCGCCGACATCCACCGCGACCGAGACGTTCGTGGTGTCGATCGTCGCGGCCACCAGCCGGTTCAACCGGTCGCTGACGCCCGCCAGCGCGGCCGAGAACAGCGCGGCCTCCTCGGGCCGTTCGGCCAGGTAGGAGAAGAAATCGGTGCCCAGCACCGCCTCGACCTGAGTACCGCCCTTGCGGACGGCCTCGGGCATCCGCTCCCAGGGCCGCCAGTGTGACGGACCGGCCCAGACCAATGCCAGTTCCCGCAGCGTGTTCGGCACTCCCGACCGGAGCAGCTCGCTCATCGGTGTCCCCGAGAACCGGCGATCGCCCTCGTAGGCCACCAGGCCGAGTGACGCACAAGCTCGCAAGAGCCGGTATGTGGTGCGCGGGTCGCTGGACTCGCGCTCAGCGATCTCTTCCGCGGTCAGTGACTCCGTGGCGAGATGATCGGGGATGGAAAGGTCAACCGCCGTGCGGACGATCTGGCTCACCCAGTAGCCACTGATCATCTGCATGAGGGTGACGACAACGGCCGGGGTCTCGGTTTCGCTCGCCGAAGAGTTCACGGTCTCGGTCATGGATTGATCGCGGACCTTGTTGTTTCGCACCTTGGTCATGAGCGCTGCGCTCCTTGTTCGTCCGCGACCTGAATGATCGTCTTTCCGGGCGTGCGGCGGTGGCGGGCGAACACCACGTCCACCTCGCCGACGTGCCGCAGATCGTCGGCGTCCAGGTCGAGGAAGGTCTGCGCGCCGAGGCTGAGCGCGATGTCACGATCGTCGTCCCGGCCGGTGCCGATCACGCGGGCGCCCGCCTCTCGCGCGAGTTGGACGGCGATCGAGCCGACGCCGCCCGCGGCGTGAGGGTAAGGCATGCCGGTCAGGGTGAGGCTGCCGACACCCACGTCGCGGTCTCGTACGGTGATCGCTCGCATGCTCGGTCCTTTCATGAACGTTCGTCGCCATGGGGTGGTCGTGGGGCTCAGCGCGGGTCCGCTCGTAGCGCGCTTGGTGCCGGATCCTGGCCACGGAGGCCGCGGATCGCCCGTCGTCGGTGCGCCTGTGAGCGTCGTGTGGCCTCGTGTGATGTCCGATCAGCTCGGCCAGGGCGAGCCGATCATGCGCTCGACCGTCGTCGTGCGCTGGAAGCCGGGGATGAAGTGCTCGAGCACGTCGGAGTTCACGGTGCCGGCCGTGGTTTCGGGGCGGTTCTTGAGCCCGTCGACGTAGGCTCGCAGAAACTCGTTCTTGAAGTCCCCTCGCGGGTGGACGGCGAGGATTTCGCCCAGCTGGTCGTGTTCCAGTCCGTCCAGGCCGAAGCCGAGCACGTCGGTCAAGACGCCGAGGTACGTGGTCGCGATCTCCGGGGCCATCCGGTCGGGAATGCCCGGCGTGGTGTGCAGCGCGATCGCCGTCCAGACGGTCTCGGCGGCGGCCGCCGAGAAACCCCGGTCCAGAAGGAACTTGCGCGCATGGTCGGCGCCATCGACTTCGAAGCGCTGCTCGACGTCGGAAAAGGGGGTCAGGAGTCCGGTGTCGTGGAACATGGCCGCCACGTAGAGCAGCTCGGGGTCCGGTTTCACGCCGAGCTTGTGAGCGTGAATCAGGCTGAAGAAGAAGACCCGCCGGGAGTGGTGGTAGATGAGAGGGCTGGTCGTCTCCTGGATGAGCCTGGTCGCTTCGGCGACCGCCGCTGTCGCAGGGATCTCCAACCCTGCGATGACCTCTGACATGACCTCTGGCCTCCTGGGAAGTGCGTCGGCGGTGGACCGTGTGTCCGACGTCCATGCTGCCCACCGGCCGGCGTGCGGCGCCGCCTTCGTCCGGCCAGGAATCACTTATATCCGGACAGGGCGAGATCGCAGCCGTGCGCTCCACCACGTCGCGTGGCCAGGTCCGGCACGTGGCCTGCGACGTCGCGTCGTCCGTCACCGCCGGTTCCGCGCGATGCCCGGTGCGGGGTTCATCGCGTGAGCCGACCGGGCCTCGGTCGCGGCACGCCGAAGCCATCCAGGGGCCGGAGGGGTGGCTTCGGCGCTCGCTGCCGGTTGAGCAACCCGCTCAGGAGGATCTTGGTAACGGTGTGCTAACAATGAACGGTGTCCATGCTTCCTGCGTCGCCGGCCGGCGGCGGTCGGTGCCGCCGGGATCCGGTCGGTCACCGCGCGGGTCCGGCTCCGGAGGGATCGGAGCGGTGAACGCCCCCCACTCCGTCGCGATCCTCGTCTACGACGGGGTGACGTTGCTGGACGTCGCCGGTCCCGCGGAGGTGTTCAAGGAGGCGAATCGGTTCGGTGCCGACTACCGGATCGTGCTGCTGTCGCCGACCGGTGCGGACGTCACGTCGAACATCGGAGCCCGGCTCTCGGTCGACGGCGCCGTCTCCTCGGAGCCGGCTTTCGAGACGTTGCTGGTGGCCGGGTCCAACCTCTATCCGCGCGCCCGTGTCCCCGGCGACCTGGCGGACGCCGCGCGGATACCGGCGGCTGTGGCCGGCCGGGTCGCGTCGATCTGCACCGGGGCGTTCGTCCTCGCCGCCGCCGGTCTCCTCGACGGCAAGCGCGCGACCACGCACTGGCAGGTCGCGCACGAGCTCGCCGCCCGGTGTCCGACGTGCCGCGTCGAGCCCGACGCGATCTACGTCCGCGACGGCACCACGTACACGTCGGCGGGGGTGACGGCCGGCATCGACCTGGCGCTCGCTCTCGTGGAAGAGGACCACGGGCCCGACCTGGCGCGCGATGTCGCCCGCGCCTTGGTGGTGTACATGCAGCGTGCGGGCGGCCAGTCCCAGTTCTCGGCACCGCTGCAAGGACCGCCGCCCCGCTCGCCGGCTCTCCGCACGATCACCGACCTGGTGACGGCGAACCCCCACGGGGACCACTCGCTCGGTGAACTCGCGAAACACCTCAGCATGAGCACCCGGCACCTCACCCGGCTTTTCCACGACGAGCTGTCCACGACACCGGCCCGCTACGTGGAAAGCATCCGATTCGACATGGCCAGGGCACTGCTCGACCAGGGACACACCGCGACGCAGGCCGCGACCCTCGCCGGGTTCCCCAGTTACGAAAGCATGCGACGGGTCTTCGCCAGGAAGTTGTCGATCAGCCCCGCCGCCTACCAACGCCGGTTCGGCACGGCCCGCCGCGCCAACGCGGGTTAGCGGCGCTCTGTCAGGCCGGTGTGTCGTGGGGTCGCCGGGGTGGAGTGGGCAGGCGCATGCCCCACCTGCCGCCGGACGATGAAACCGTTGCGTCGCAGCGGTCATCGACAGGCCTGGCAAGGCATTGCTAGTCCGGGTGGTGCTGGTGCTGCAGGTAGGCGGCGGTCTCGGGGTTGGCCGGGAAGTAGGCCTCGATGGCCAGCTCGGCGACGGTGATGTCCAGCGGGGTGCCGAAGGTGGCCATCGTGCTGAAGAAGGCAAGCTCCCGGTAGCCGCGGCGGAGCCGTAGCGGGATCACGATGTCGCCGGACCCCGGCCGCTCTATCTCGGGCTCGGGCTGGTCACAGGGATAGTCGTCGAGCTCGCGCCAGAGCGCGGCGAGGTCGGGATCGGCGGTGAGACTGATCTGGCGGCGCAGCCGGTGCAGCAGGTGGGCTCGCCACTCGCCCAGATTGGTGATCCGCTGGGCCATCCCCTTGGGGTGCAGGCTCAGCCGGAGCACGTTGACCGGCGGGACGAGCAGCTCCGGTGCGACCCCGCGCAGCAGCAGGCCGGTGGCGGAGTTGCGGTCCACCAGATTCCAGCGCTGGTCGACGACCACCGCGGGGTAGGGCTGGTGCCCGCTCAGGACCTGGCCCAGAGCCTCCCTGACCGAGGCCATGTGCGGGGAGTTTAGCGGGGTCTCCGAGTAGACCGGGGCGAACCCGCCGGAGAGCAGGAGGTGGTTGCGCTCGCGGAGGGGAAGCTCCAGCTCCTCGGCGAGGTGGAGGATCATCTCCCTGCTGGGTTTGGAGCGGCCGGTCTCCACGAAGCTCAGGTGACGGGTGGAGATGTCGGCTTGGAGGGCGAGATCCATCTGGCTCATCCGCCGACGTTCCCGCCACTGGCGGAGAAGTTCGCCGACTGGCCGGGACACGCTGGTGCTGGTCACGCATAACACGATAACCGGCAGGGGCGGGGGGAAACCATTACCGTCCACGTAGTGATTACCATGATGTTATCTAGCGTGCACGAGATACGCGTATGCCAGATGAAAACATCGGTCGCACTAGATTTACCGATGATAAATGCCTATTAAAGGTGGAAAATGCGATGCGTTTGCCGGTAAGTGGTGGAGGTGTTTCGGGGTGAGCCGGGGAGGCGTTTCGGCCAGGTAAGAGGAGCCGCGAACGCCCGGCCCCGTTTCCGCGGGCGGAGCTCACGGCCGGGGGACGCCTCAGGCGGATTTCCCGGGGCTGTCCCATCGGCGATCGGGCTGCTCACGCGGGACCAGGGTCGGGTTGACGTTGTCGAGCACGGTGTCGCGGTCGATCACGACGCGGGCCACGTCGTCGCGGCTCGGCACCTCGAACATCACGTCGAGCAGGACCTCTTCGAGGATCGCCCGGGTGGCTCGGGCTCCGGTGCGGCGGAGCAGCGCCTGTTCGGCGATCGCACCGACGGCGTCCTCGGTGAACTCCAACTCGACCCCGTCGATCTCGAAGAGCCTCCGGTACTGCTCGATCAGCGCGTTGCGCGGCTCGGTGAGGATCCGGATCAGCGCCGTCCGGTCCAGCTGCCGGAAGGTCGACACCACGGGGAGCCGGCCGACCAACTCCGGGATCAGCCCGAACGTCAGCAGGTCCTCGGGCAGGACCTCGGCGAGGGCGCCCTCCTCCTGCTCCTTGCCGCAGAACGTGCACCTCAGCGGGTCGCCGCCGGCGATGCGTGCCATGGGAAACGTCTCCTCAACGGTTGTGCGGTCCGGAACGCGGGAGGGCCGGGTCCGGGGGTCAGAGGGTCACGGGCAACGACGCCAGACGCCAGGTGCCCGGGTCGGGGACGAGCCCCGTGGCCTGCGGGTCGGCGAGCGCCAGCTCGGGGAAGCGGCGCAGCAGGGCGGTGAGCGCGACCTCGGTCTCCACCCGGGCCAGGGCGGCCCCGAGACAGAAGTGCGGTCCGTGGGCGTAGCCGAGGTGGCCCGCCGCGCCTGCGGCACGGCCGAGGTCGAGCCGTTCGGGGTCGGCGAACGCGCGGGGGTCGCGGTTGGCGGAGACGATGGAGACGGTGACGGGGTCACCTTTGGGGATCGTCACGCCGAACAGCTCGACGTCCTCTCTCGGGTGGCGGGGAATGCTCAGCAACTGCGGCCCGCACCAGCGGGTCAGCTCCTCGACGGCACGGGGCATGAGCTCGGTGTCCTGGCGCAGCGCGGTGAGCTGGCCGGGATGGCGGAGCAGGGCCTCGACGGCGTTGGCGATGAGGTTCGTCGGCGTCTGCCCGGCGAGGACCAGATTCCAGACCAGGGTGACCAGCTCGGCGTCGCCGAGCCGGTCCTCGTCGTCGGTTCGGGTGCGGACGAGGGCGGAGATCAGGTCGTCGCCGGGCTCGGCCCTCCGGCGGGCGACCGCCGCCTCGGCCCCTTCCATGATGCCGGGTATGGCCTCGGCGAACGCCTGGCCCCAGCCGGCCGCCACGGCGGCTCCGTACTCCCGCCAGCGCGGCCGGTCGGCCTCGGGGATGCCGACCAGCTCGCAGATCACCTCGATCGGCAGCGGCCGGGCGAAGTGCGCCAGCAGGTCCACCGAGCCGTCCTCGGCGTGGTCCGGCAGGTCGTCGAGCAGGCTCTCGACGATCGGTTCGATCCGCGGCCGGAAATCGGCGGCGCGGCGCGCGGTGAACGCGGGCGACACCAGCCCGCGCAGCCGCGCGTGCTCCGGTCCGTCCATTTCCTGCATGGTCCGCATGTAGGCCAGGCAGTGCTCGGGGATGCCGGCGGGCCGGATGAAGCTGTCGGCGTTGAGCTCGAAGCGCGGGTCGCTCAGCATCGCCTTGGCGTCCCGGTGCCGGGTCAGAACCCACATCGGTCGCATGCCGGGGGCCAGGAGCCGGGCCAGCGGCGAGTGCTCCCGGACGCGTCCGTAAGCGGCGGCGGGGTCGCGCAGTACGTCGAGGTCGGTCAGGTCGATCTCGGGAACGCCGCTCGCATCCGGTCTGACGTCGGTCATGAACACTCCAGTTTTCAGATGATGAGATCAGATGTTCTCATCATATGCACAGCCCCGAGTATCTTGGGGCGGGACGAACGGGCATGCCGGAACGAGGAGACGATGGGCCAGCTCAGCAGGGCGGAAATGCAGGAGCGCAACCGCGCCAAGGTGCTGGCCGCCGCCAGGGAGGAGTTCGCCGAGCGGGGCTTCCGCGACGCCAAGATCGACAGCATCGCCGAGCGCGCCACGCTCACCCGCGGCGCCGTCTACTCCAACTTCCCCGGCAAGCGCGCTCTCTACTTCGCCGTCCTGGCCGACCTCGCCGAGCGCACCCCCGAGTCACCGCACCCGGAGCCGGAGCGCACCGCCCGCGAGGCGCTCGGCGCGTTCGCCCGCGCCTGGGTCGCCCGGCTCCCTCTCGCCACCGACGAAGAGCACGGCACGGCCCGGCTCGGCATGGACCTGATGTCGGAGATCCTCGTCGAAGAACGGACCCGGAGGCCGTACACGCAGCTGATGAAGCTCGACGCGATCCTGCTCGGACTGGCCCTGGAACGGCTGCGTCCGCCCGGGGCACCCGCGGGCCGCCTGGTGAACGTGGCCGAGGCCGTGCTCACGACCCTGCACGGCGCGAGCCAGCTGGCCGCCGCCGCTCCCGGTTTCGTCGAGCCCTTCAACGTCGTCAGCGTCTGCGAGCACCTCGCGGATCTCGGCCTGGGCGACGTGTGGCAGCCTCCGCACCTCGCCTACGTCCCGCGGGCGAGGCCCGCGGGCGAGCCGTGGTCCCCGCCGCCCGCCGTGGACGTCATCGGCGGCGGACCCGCGCGGCTCGCGGGCGACGGCGTGGTGGCGATCCTCGGGCTGCACCGGCTTGAGGCCGTCGAGGAGGCGGTACGGGCCGCACCACCCGAGGCCACGGTCACCGCCGTCCTGGTCACCGGCGATCCCGACGAGCTGGCGCCGCTGGCGCGGCTGGCCGTCGCCGAGCTCCGCGTCTGCCTGCGCCAGGCATTCCCGCCGTCGGCATGGCCTCGCCTGCAGGTGGTGTACGACACCGCCGGCGTCCTCGCCGCGGCGGCCGGCGTGCCCGCCGTCAGCGACGGGACCGAGGCGGCCGTTCGCGTCCAGGCGGGCCGGATCGTCGCACGGGCCGACGGCCGAGGCGCGTGCCACGCCGCGGCGTCGGACGGGCCGGACGGGCCGGACGGGTCGGAGAGCCCGGCCCGGACGCCGCACGCGAGATGGGACGGGTGACGGCCGACGCCTCGCCCGGGAGCTCCCGTTGTGCCTCGGCGCGCGTATCGCCGTGGCGCCGGCTGCCCGGACGGCCTCCGGAGAATCCGCTGATTCCCGTGAGGCCGGAGGGGCCGCATCCATGCCGGCTGAGGGCATGGCCACCCACCTTTGAGCCGGCAGGCGAAGGTCGTGCACGTCTCAGCGGCTGCTGCGCTTCACATTGTCTATAATTATGTACATGACAGTTCTTCCTCTGGCTGATGCCCGTGCCCGGCTGTCCGGCATCGTCGAATCCGCCGTCAGCACACACGAACGATTCGAGATCACTCGCAACGGCGTGCCGGCGGCCGTGCTGCTGGCCGCGGACGACTACGAGACGATGCGCGAAATGATCGAAATTCTCGCCTCCGCCGAAACGGTGGCGGCCATTCGCGAGGGACTCGCCGATCTGGAAGCGGGACACGTCCACTCCCAGGCGGAAGTGGAAGCCGAACTACGCCGGGCCGGTCGCCTGTGAGCAAGCGGTACGAACTTCACCTCACCCGCCGAGCCAAGCAGGACCTTGCCGAACGCCTACCGGCGAAGGTCGTGCCGGCCGTCTGGGAGTTCGTCACCGGACCGCTGCTGGACAGTCCCCAGCGAGTGGGCAAGCCCCTCGACGAACCTCTCGCCCCTCAATGGTCGGCACGCCGAGGTGACTACCGGGTTCTGTATTTGATCGACGACGGCCGGATCGTCGTCCAGGTGATCACTACCCAGCATCGGGCAGACGCCTATCGGTCTCACTAGTGCCGTGTGCACGAACCGGAACGACAGGTCGCATGACCGATATACCTCCGCGGCTCACGACGCGGGCGTTCATCGCGGGTGGTGTCTCCGGCGACACCCGGTGGAGTTGTACGGAGCGGTCGAACACGTCAGCCTCGGGAGGGAGCCCGAGGCTGAAATCGTCGTGACCTGTCTGTAGGGAGTGGTTCTTTCGTCTCCGCTTCGAACAGTGGGGTCAGCGGCGACGGACCTTGGTGGTCAGGCGGTTGAGGATGCGCTCCCACTCGGTGCCGAAGGGGTTGTCCTGGACGAGGTAGGTCCAGGTGGCGGTGGGACGCTTGAGGCCCGCGCCGTCGAGGTCGAGGCCGTCCTCGGTGATCGGGGCGGTCTCGAAGGCGGCGATCGAGAGGGACTCGGTCTCGGCCAGCATGCGCTGGTAGGCGGCCTTGGCCTCCTTGTTGAACTCGTCGATCGGGCTGAGGCGGCCCAGGGCGCGCAGGTGGATGCCTTCGCGGAGGTCGGCCAGGTCGGCCAGGTGGCCGGCCCAGGATCGGTCGAGGTGGAACAGCACGATCTGCCGGGCGGCCTCGTGCAGCAGGTCCTCGCCGACGGACTCCTTCAGCTCCGACCACCGCTCAGGAGCTCCCGCCGCCAGGGCGTCGCCGGCCGAACGGCCGCGCAGGATCTTGTCGCGGAGGTCGAGGACCAGGCTCCGGTGGAGTTCGAGGAGGCGGGTGTAGCGCCAGGTGTTGCGGTGGATCTCCATGTTGACGCCCTCGGCGACCCGCTGGGCGTGACCCACGAGGCTGTGCTCGGGCACGCCCTTGGCGTACTCGTCGGCCACGTAGTGAGTGATCAGCTCGTCCTCGCCGCTCACGAAGAAGATCGAACCGCCGGGGTCGCCCTGACGCCCCGCGCGCCCGCGGAGCTGGTCGTCCAGGCGGCTGCTGGTGTGCCGGCCGGAGCCGATGACGTACAGGCCGCCGAGCTCGTCGACGCCCTCTCCGAGGCGGATGTCGGTGCCGCGCCCGGCCATCTGGGTGGAGACCGTGATCGTGCCGCGCTCGCCGGCCCCGGAGATGATCGCCGCCTCTTCGGCGTCGTTCTTGGCGTTGAGGACCACGCAGTCGAGGCCGCGCCCGCTCAGGGTCAGCGCCAGGCGCTCGGACTCGGCCACGTCCAGGGTGCCGATGAGGATCGGCCGCCTGGTGGCGTGCACCTCGACGATCTCGTCGACCAGCGCGCGGTCCTTCTCCATCCGGTACTCGAACAGCCGGTCGGGCTCGTCGATCCGCACACACGGCCGGTTGGACGGGACGACGACCACCTTGAGGTCGTAGAACTCCCGGAGCTGGTCCCCGACCGCGACCGCGGTGCCGGTCATCCCGCACTTCTCGGGATAGCGGGTGATCAGGCCCTGGACGGTGATCGAGTCGAGGATCTCGCCGGTCTCCGAGGGGGCCAGCGCCTCCTTGGCCTCCACCGCCGCCTGCAGGCCGTCCGGCCAGCGTTGCAGCATCGCCACCCGGCCCCGTGACGGATTGATCAGCTGCACCTTGCCATCGCGCACGATGTAGTCGACGTCCTTGGTCAGCAGGGCGTGAGCGTGCAGGGCGAGGTTCACCTCCGTCAGGGAGGACGGGCTGTCGTAGAGGTTCAGCTGCAGGGCCTGCTCGACGGTGTCGATGCCCTTGGTGGTCAGGTGGACGTTGCGCGCCTGGTCGTCGAGCTCGTAGTGGTAGCCCTTGACCAGTTGGCGGACCAGCGCCGCCATCTCCGGCACCGAACCGCCGGGGTCGGCGCTCCCGGCCAGGACCAGCGGCACCCGGGCCTCGTCGACCAGCACCGAGTCGGCCTCGTCCACCAGCGCCACGTTGGGGGTGGGCACGATCAGGTCGGCCACGTCGGTGCAGAGCCGGTCGCGCAGCACGTCGAAGCCGATCTCGCTGACCGAGCCGTACGTCACGTCCTTGGCGTAGGCGGCCCGGCGCTCCTCCGGCGTGGAGCTCTGGCCGATCCAGCCGACTGAGACACCCAGCGCCTCGTACAGCGGGCCCATCCACTCGGCGTCCCGCTGGGCCAGGTAGTCGTTGACCGAGATCACGTGGACGCGCTTGCCCTGGAGGGCGTATCCGGCGGCGGCCATGGCGCCCGACAGGGTCTTGCCCTCGCCCGTGGCCATCTCGGCGACGTTTCCCGACATCATGGCCAGCGTGCCGACAAGCTGCACGTCGTACGGCCGCAGCCCCAGCGTGCGGTGCGCGGTCTCCCGCACGATCGCGCAGAATTCGGCCAGATCGTCCGTGGAGGGCACCGGAAGCTCGTCGAGCTCCCTGATCCGGTCCTCGCGGGTCGCGGCAGCCGCCACGGTCCGCTCGAACGGCGTCCGGTCGATCGAACCGGGGCGCTCCAGGAACCGCCTGACGAGCTGAGTTATCGAGGCCACGTTCCCTCCAACGCCCGTTCCCGGGCTCACGTTCCCACTGTCGCCCTTACCGTACCGACTGTCGTCTCACCGTACAGACGGGGTAGATCATTCCTGAGATGGGACCACCGAAGCGAGCCGGAGGCCCGCTCGATACGGGGAATCGGGAGGGCGGCGCCGCGTCGGCCGTACCCTCGCGACACAAAACCGAACCGGATTCGTGTCAGCCGTGGACACGACGTCCGGGGGAGGACACGCTAGGCGCGTGCCCTTTCCCGACCGGGTGTCCGCACCGGCTCGGGCATCGTCACGGCCCTCGCGCGGTGTCATACCCCGTCCCTTTCCCCGGAGGCACGATGAGCCTGTCCGATCTGCAGCCGGTCCCCGCGGACCGGCTCCTCTTCCGGCTGCCGCCGACGTTCGAGACCGTGGAGGAGGAACGCCGCCATCGCCGGGAACGCCTGGTGGCCGCGCTGCGGCTGTTCGGCCGGTTCGGCTTCGAGGAGGGCGTGGCCGGTCACATCACCGTCCGCGACCCCGAGCACACCGACCACTTCTGGGTGAACCCGTTCGGCATGTCGTTCAAGCAGATCACGGTGAGCGACCTCATCCTCGTCAACCACGACGGCCAGGTGGTCGAGGGCCGCTACCACGTCAACCAGGCCGCGTTCGCGATCCACGCGATGGTCCACCAGGCCAGGCCGGACGCGGTCGCCGCCGCGCACAGCCACTCGGTGCACGGCAAGGCCCTGTCGTCGATGGGCACGCTCCTGGAACCGCTGACCCAGGACGCGTGCGCGTTCTACGAGGATCACGGCCTGTTCGACGACTACACCGGCGTGGTCCTGGAGACCGAGGAGGGACGTCGCATCGCCCAGGCCCTCGGCTCCTTCAAGGCCGTCATCCTGCGCAACCACGGCCTGCTCACCGTGGGTGACAGCGTGGACGCGGCGGCCTGGTGGTTCATCACGATGGAGCGCTCGTGCCAGGCCCAGCTTCTGGCCAAGGCGGCCGGCCCCACGGTCAGGATCAGCCACGAGAACGCCAAGCTCACCCACGGCCAGATCGGCAACGACCTGGTCGGCTGGATCAACTTCCAGCCGCTCCACGACCAGATCATCGCGGCGGAGCCCGATCTGCTCGACTGATCCCTGCGGGCGGGGCCTGTCTCCCGAGCCTCCGGGGCTTTCCGGGGCTTCCGGGGACGGCTCCCGCTCCGAGCGTGTCCCACCCAAAAGAGGGTCCTGTGACATCGCAAGTGGTCGTATGACGGTGATCCCACCCATGGGGCGGGCCGGTCTGGTGGGGCTGCCTCGCAAACCGGCCTACCCGTCTTTCGTGTCAGACGCGATGCGTTTCAAACGGACCGTGAAACAGTCGGTGTCAGGTCTCTTCCGGGACCGTTCCGCCGCGGCCCGGTCTCCTCGCCGCGAGGGAGGATTATTCCACCATGGTGCAGAAGCGGCGATAACCGGCGTTGTAGCCGGCTACCCAGCCCCTGTCGTACTCGCTCATTCTCCGGTCTCCCTGGAAAGAGTGCATTATCCTGCTCCTGCAGTCCTGTCCGGCGGCCCTGTAACCGTCTCGGTAGCCATCCCAGTACCCGCGCCACGGTGGCTGCTCGTCCGACACGCCCGCGCCCGTCGCCGTTCCGCTGTGCGATGCGTCCGAGGCGTGTGAGATCGAGGCCGGTCCGAGGGCGAGGAGCGAGAGAAGCATCGGTCCGAGCACCATCAGCTTTTGCTTGCCATGCATGGATTTCTCCTTTAGCCGGGCCGTGATCAGGGATAACCTCACGGCCGTGAACAACGGCCACGCTATAAGGCGAATTGTTGGGAGCAAAGGATTTAATTGCTCATTTTCGTATTCTTGGAGCAAGCCCAGGCGAAGCCAATTTTGCCTCTCATTTTGTTTATCTCGGTTTTTTGGGGGAACTTGTCAACCCCTCGGGAAAGCGCGGAAATCAGTGCTCCGAAGTCGCGGGGCGAATGGAAAGGCCGGTTCGAAGATGTGACGGCCCTTACGTGACGGCCTTTGTGCGGCGGCCTTTGTGCGGCGGCCTTTGCGTGACGGTCGGTGAGAAGCGGCCTACCTTGGCGCCGAGGAGTCGTTTCTCTCGCGAAGGGCGAGCAGGCCGGACAGTGGCGAGGAGCAGGGCCGCGCCGCAGGCGGTCTGCGGGGTGAGCCGTTCGCCCAGCAGGAGCATCCCGATGACCGCCGCGCGGACCGGTTCCACGTCATCCACAAGCAGGGAGATCACGGAGGCCGTGGTGGCCCGCACCGCGGCGAGGCCGGCGGGGAACGGGCCGTGGGCCGGACGAGGTCGCCGCCACACACGGCCACTCGGTGTACGGCAAGGCCCTGTCGTTTGACGGTGATTTCACTCAAGGGACAGGCCGGTCTGAGGCGAAGCCCGTGGGCCTCCGTCAGCAGACCGGCCTGGTCTCTTCGAAACCTGGCTTCTCTCAGCGGGGTCTCAGCGCCGAGAGGAAGGGTCAGTCTGTGGTGGCAGTGCCGGTGACAGCGCCCGTGCTGGTGCCTGTGCCCGTGCCGGTGACAGCGCCATCGCCACGGCCACGGCCATCGTCACGGCCACGGCCGCGGTCATCGTCACGGCCACGGCCATGGTCATCGTCACGGCCACGGCCGCGGTCATGGTCATGGTCACGGCCACGGGTGCAGAAGCGGGCGTAGCCGTCGTCGTAGCCGGCCAGCCAGCCTCTGTCGTAGTCGCTCATTCTATGGCGATGGTGGAAGGAGCCTCTCCTTCTGCAGTCCTGGCTGGCAGCCCTGTAGCCATCCCGGTAGCCGTTCTGGTACCCACCTCTTGGGGGCTGGTCGTCGGCCGCCGCTCCGTTGTGCGAGACGTCTGCCGCCACCGCCCGCACGGAACTCGGCGTGGCCGAGGCGTGCGAGATCGAGGCCGGTCCGAGGGCGATGACCGCAAGAAGCGCCGGGCCGAGCACCGTCAGCTGTTGCTTTCCATACATGGATTCCTCCTGGTCGGGCCGCGAGCAGGAATCGCCTGGCGGCCGTGAACAACGGCCACGCTATAAGGCGAATTGTTGGGAGCAAAGGATTTAATTGCTCATTTTCGTATTATTGAAGCAAGCTGCGGCGAAACCAATTTTGACTCCTGTTTTGTTTCTTTCGATTGTTTTTGGGAACTTATCGGCTTTCTGGGAAGGCGTGGAAAGTCGGGCTCGCGCGGTCGTGGGGCGGACGGAAAGGCCGCTCCCGGCGATGGAGCGGCCTTGGCGCGCGGAGGCTCACCTCGTCCGCGAGGAGTCCCTCCTCTCGCGAAGGGCGAGCAGGCCGACGGCGGCGAGGAGAAGGGCCGCGCCGCAGGCGGTCTGCAGGGTGAGCCGTTCGCCCAGCAGGAGCACCCCGATGACCGCCGCGCCGACCGGTTCCACCAGGGAGATCACGGAGGCCGTGGTGGCCCGGACCGCGGCGAGGCCGGCGAAGAACAGACCGTAGGCCAGGGCGGTCGGGACCGTGCCGAGGTAAACGATGATCGCCGAAGAGGCGAGCAGGTCACCGGACGGCAGCAGGCCCTGGGCCAGAGCGAGGGGAAGCAGGCAGAGGCCGCCGACGACGAAGCCGCCCATGGCGGTGGCGTACGGCTCGTCGGCGGAGGCGCGATTGAGCAGGGTCACTCCCGCGTAGCCGGCCGCCGAGAGCAGCGCCCACCCCATGCCGGGCGCTTCGACGGTCGCCGGTCCGCCGTCGAGGGTCAGCATGGCCAGGCCGGTCAGAGCGATCGCGACGGAGCCCATCCCGGCCGCGCCCAGCCGCTCGCCCAGCAGCAGGCGAGCTCCGGCGGCCACGAAGACGGGCGTGGCGCCGGTCGTGACCACCGTGGCCACGGCCAGCCCGGATTCGGCGATCGCCGCGAAGTAGGCCGTCTGATAGATGGCCATGGCCACGCCCGTGACCACGATCCGCCCGAGGCCGCGGACGCGCCCGAGGCCGAGGCCGAGGAAACGGGAGGCCAGCAGGAGAATGACCGCGCCTGCGGCGAACCGCCAGAAGGAGACCGAGACGGGGCCGAGCCCGCCGGTCCGGTAGAGCAGCGCCCCTGCGGCGCCACCGGTGCCCCAGGCGGTCGCCGCGATGGAAACGTACAGCAGACCCCGCCGTACGGAGACATGCGTCATGGAGATCTCTCCAGATGAAGTGGTTGTCGTTCGGGCCGCACGTATGCGGGCGCCAACCACCCACCGGACCGCTCGGATCCGGTTGTCAGGAGAGAGCCGCCCGCTTAGCGGGCGGCGGGCGGAGAGATGATCAAAAGCATGGCGCCACCCTAACCGGGCACCAGGGGTGTCATCCAGCGGTTATCGAGCGCCCCGGCGGGGTGACGGCCGCTCTCGCCTCGCGAGGGTCGAAAGAACCGTCACCGGTGTGCTCCCCGCGGAAACGGCCCGGCCGCCGAGCCGGCCCCGGCGGCGGAGCCCGGCCGTGACCTCTCCCGCGTGTCGCGGGCTCGCTGGAGGTCCGGGCCCCCTGAACTGCAAAAATAGAGTTCGTGGCGGGATTCTTCCCCCAGCGATGGGGGGATGGCCACGTCGAACGGCGGTCGTGACCGAGCGAGGGAGACTCGGATGCCCGACAGATTCTGGAGCCGGGCCGTGCTCGCGGCACTGACCCTGCTGGCGGTGTTTCCGGGTACGGCCGGGGCGTCGCAGCCGGGCAGGATCCCGGTCGTGCTGTTTCCCGCGTTCCATCTCACCAAGCTCATGGTGACCGTCGACGACCAGACGGCGGCTCCCGGATGCCCCCGGTCGGGCCGTTTCGAGGACTGGTTCCGCAACGATCACCCGAGCACCGTCTTCAGCCAGGTCTGCCAGGATCGGCTCCTCACGCTCCGCTACCGGGGGAGTCCGTCCACCCCGATGTCGTCGCGCTTTTCGAATCAGCCCGGGGTCGACGTCCGGATCGTCGGTTACGGCAGAACGGGCAGCGCGCCGTTCTACGAGCCGCTGTACCGCAGGCTCGAGGCCGCCGGGTACGTGCGGGACGCCGATATCCGGGTCGCCGGTTACGACTCCAGGCTCACCCCGGACATGGGCGGTTTCCTGCGGCGGACCCGCGAACTCGTCGAGGACACCTACCGGGACAACGGCGACCGGCCCGTGCACCTGATCGGCCACTCCAACGGGCCGCTCTACGCGCAGTACCTCCTCACCCACACCACACGTGCGTGGCGAGACAAGTACATCCACGGGTTCACGCCGATCGCGGGTAACTTCCCGGGGCAGGGCCTGCTGTACCCGGTGCTGTTCACGGGGCTGAACGTCCAGGACTTCGGTTATCCGGCGACCGAGGAGAACGCCGGGAGCAGCGCGCGCCTGTACCTGAGCGCGCCCTCGTCCTACATGAGCGCGTCCGACCCCGAGGTCTTCGGTGATCGCGAGGTCGTCGTCCGGGACGCCTCCACCGGCCGCGACTACACCCCGCGCGACTACCCGCGCCTGTTCGCCGACGCGAACCTGCCGGTGGCCGGGGAGATCGCCGACCACTACGTCGGGTTCATCGCGTTCGCCGACGCCCGGTCGTTCCCCGACGTGGACGTGTACGCGGAGAGGGGCTTCGGGCTGGCGACGGTCGTGGGGGCACGGCTGCCGAATCTGACCGTGGGGCAGGTGGCCGATACCTCCGGGTTCCTGAACCGGGACGGCGACGGCAACCAGGAGGACATCACCAACGAGGCGGTGCTGGCCTGGAAGGCGATGGGCTGTCATCGGTTCAGCCTCACCGACAACCCCGGGGTGGACCATTTCGCGCTGCCGGGCGACCGGAACGTGCTCGATCGCCTGCTCGCTCACCTCGAACGCCCGCGCTCGCTCTGCCCGTCCCGGTAAGGCCTTGACCCGGGAACCGCAACGGCGACGATACTCATCGCCTATACGTGACAGGAGTTGACAGGTACGGGCGTGAGGATGAGACCCATGACCACGACCGCGAAGTTCCTCGCCGTTAACATCGACTGTGCCGAGCCCAAGCGGCTCGCCGAGTTCTACGCGGCGGTCTTCGGCTACGAGATCCAGTACGCCGAAGACTCCTACGCCGGCATCGGCGACGGCACGATGACCATCTACTTCCAGCAGAACCTCGATCGCAAGCCGGCCGCGTGGCCCGGCTCCGACAAGCAGTTCCACCTGGATGTCCGCGTCCCCGACCTGGCGAAGGCCGTACAGGACTATCTGGAGCTCGGGGCCACGAAGCCCGATTTCCAGCCCGACGAGGCCAGCTACGTGGTGCTCGCAGACCCCGAGGGGCACCTCTTCTGCGTCTGCCCGCCCCGTGACTGAGCTTCGCTTCTGACCCGGTGACGGATCGTTCTCGACGTGGGCCGGCCACCGCGCGACGCTCCGGGTACGACCGTGTGCCCGGAGGCGTGTGGTGGCCTGCCGGCCAGACGGCCGGATCGGCGGTCTGCGGTATTCGCCATCGACGTCAGCCGCCCGGCGCGCGACGATGCCGAATGCTCACCTGACCGCGGGTTCTCCTACCACCCCACCCGGCACTCGGCGGGCAAGCCGACCATCGCCGGGTGGGCATTCTCCTGACCGGCAGGCGGGCGGAGGGCCTGGCCCGACGCGAAAGGCTCAGCCTTTATTGAGGTGTCCGCCAGGCCGAAGACGTCGTCGCCGGATGAGGCGGGGATCGTTGGCGATCACATTTCCCCTGGCGGTGGAGCAGAGCGGGACGTGACCGCGAGGGCGGCTGTACAGGCCCTTGAATTTGGGCCTTTGCGGATCGACGAACTTGCTTGACTCTCAGTGCAGGCATGCGACAACTCCCTAGATCGCGTGTCTGAGGAGGACGTAGGTGAGACGTCGTCTGACCGTGATGATCGCGGTCCTGGCGCTGTTATGCGTCGGCATGACCGGGGCGGGCGCCTCGGCCGAGCCGCAGCCGAACGGCCAGTACAAGGTGCAGGGTCCGAGCGACGCGCGGCAGCGAAGCGCGGTCGCGGCCACCGGCGCCGCGATCGACCAGGTCGACTCCGCCTCGATCGTGGTCACCGCCACCGAGGCCGAGGTCGCCGAGATCAAAAGACTCGGCTACACCGTCACAAAGATCGCCAAGCCCTTGTATCCGGTGGAACCCGAGAAACGCGCGGACTTCCCGCCGGCCGACTCCGGCTACCACAACTACGCCGAGCTGACCGCCGCGGTGAACCAGATCGTCGCCGACCACCCGGCCATCGCCAGGAAAATCAGCTACGGCACCTCCTACGAGGGCCGCGACCTGATGGCCGTCAAGATCAGCGACAACGTCGGCACCGACGAGAACGAGCCCGAGGTGCTGTTCACCCACCACCAGCACGCCCGCGAGCACCTGACCGTCGAGATGGCGCTCTACCTGCTCAACCAGCTCACCGACGGCTACGGCAGCGACAGCAGGATCACCAACCTGGTGAACGGCCGCGAGATCTGGATCATGCCCGATCTCAACCCCGACGGCGGCGAGTACGACATCGCCAACGGCTCCTACCGCTCCTGGCGCAAGAACCGGCAACCCAACGCCGGCTCCTCCTCCGTGGGCACCGACCTCAACCGCAACTGGGCCTACCAGTTCGGCTGCTGCGGAGGCTCCTCCGGCTCCACCTCCAGCGAGACCTACCGCGGCACGGCGGGCGAATCCGCCCCGGAGGTCAAGGCGGCCGCGAACTGGGTGCGCAGCCGGGTGGTCGGCGGCGTGCAGCAGATCACGTCCCACATCGACTGGCACACCTACGGCGAGCTGGTCCTGTGGCCCTACGGCTACACCTTCAACGACACCGCCTCCGGTCTGACGCAGGACGACCGTGACGCGTTCGCGGCGCTGGGCCAGAACATGGCCTCCACCAACAACTACACCCCCCAGCAGGCCAGTGATCTTTACATCACCGACGGCTCGATCGGCGACTGGATGTGGGCCACCTACAAGATCTTCAGCTATACCTTCGAGATGTATCCGACCGGATCGCCGGGCTTCTATCCGCCCGACGAGCAGATCGTGACGCAGACGAGCCGCAACCGGGAGGCCGCGTTCCGCTTCCTGGAGTACTCCGACTGCGTCTACCGGATCACCGGCAAGGAGTCGCAGTACTGCGGCACCGGCACCCCGCCGACGACGGTCTACTCCGACACCTTCGAGACGGCGACCGGCTGGACGGTCAACCCGGGCGGCACCGACACCGCCACCCTCGGCGCGTGGGAACGCGGCGACCCCGCGGCGACCACCTCCAGCGGCGCCAAACAGCTCGGCACCACGGTCAGCGGCACGAACGACCTGGTCACCGGACGCCTGGCCGGCACGGCCGCCGGAGACTACGACCTCGACGGCGGCACCACCAGCGTCCGCTCACCCGCCATCACCCTGCCGACCGGCACGCTGAACCTGTCGTTCTCCTGGTATCTGGCGCACGGCTCCAACGCCTCCAGCGCCGACTTCCTGCGGGTGCGGGTCGTCGGTTCCACCACCACCCAGGTGTTCCAGCAACTCGGCGCGGCCTCCAACCGCAACGGCGCCTGGGCCACGGCCACCGCCGACATCTCCGCCTTCGCCGGGCAGAGCGTCCGCATCCTGATCGAGGCCGGTGACGCCTCCGGCGCCTCCCTGGTCGAGGCCGGAATCGACGACGTCACGATAACCCGGCAACCCTGAGCCCACTCGGGGCGTCCCGCGGGGCGTCCCGAGTCTTCTCTCCCGGCACTCGGCCGTTTCTCCGGCACCGGTCAGCTCATTCTGTCGGGACTCCCAAGTGAGGGATCAGCCCTTACCCCCTTGCCTGGCACCTTAAGCTTGCAGGATGACCCGAGAAACTCTCTTTTGCGTATCCTCGCTCTCCCCAGGTGGGTGGAGATGACTTGGGTCGGGATTTCCATCGCCCTCGTCGGCGCTCTGGGCTATGCGCTCGGGGCCGCGCTGCAACAGTTCGAGGCGGTTTCGGAGGGGGCCTCGCTGAAGCTGATGAGGAAGCCTCGCTGGTTGCTGGGCGGCATCATCGGTTTGACCGGGGCCTGCCTGCACGCCGTCGCACTGAGCTTCGCCCCGCTGATCGCCGTGCAGCCGATCAGCGTGGCGACGCTGGTGTTCGCGGTGCCGCTGGCGGCGATGATGCACGGCCGGCGCCCGCGCAAGGAAGAGATCATGGGGTCGATCGCGGTGGCCGTCGGCCTGCTCGGCCTGGTGCTGCTGCTTCCCACGCATTCCGTGAAACCGCATCTGACGAACCACGAGGCGTTCGGCTTCCTCGGCGCCGTCGGACTGATCGTGCTGGTGGCCCATTTGGCCGCGCGGAAGGTGACGGGCTCGTCCAAGGCGCTGTTGCTGTCGGTCGGCGCGGGTGCGGTGACGGCGTCGGTGTCCACCTTCGTCCGGGTGGTGGGCGGGAACTTCGACGGTAACCTGTCCGGGCTGTTGGGCTGGTTCCTGTTCGCCATCCCGGTGCTGCTCATCTGCGCGATCGTGCTGCTTCAGAAGTCCTACGAGGTCGGCTACTTCGGCATCGCCTACGCCACCGTCCAGGTGGTGGATCCGATCACCTCGATCATCGCCGGTGTGCTGCTGCTCGGCGAGGCGATGCCGAGCGGCTGGCTGGACGTGATCCCCGCGATCTTCGCCGCGGCCCTGCTGGTCTGGGGGACCATCACTCTCGGGCGCCTCGCCCCCGACCACAGCGTTTCCGCCCTGCCCCGCGAACCGGTCGCGATCAACTCGTAGGCGTCTGGGGTGCCGGGGGCTTCGCGGGCGTCGAGGGAGGAGTCCAGCCGAGCACGTCGTCCATCGCGCCCGCCGCGCGAGCGGGGGCGAGGCGCCAGGTGAGCGTCACCACGGCGTCGCGCAGCCGTACGGCCAGCGGATTGCGCAGCCGGGTGACCCGGCAGATCGAGGCGGATCGGGCGACGATCCCGGTGGTCCGTTCCAGCCTGGCGGCGGTGTAGGCGGCCGGCCCCGCGCCGGTGCCCGCGACGTGGGCCAGCACCACCGCGTCCTCGATCGCCTGGCAGGCGCCCTGGCCCATGTTGGGGGTCATGGCGTGCGCCGCGTCGCCCAGCAGGACGACCTTTCCGCGGTGCATCGCGGGCAGCGGGGTGGCGAGGTGGTGGACGTCGTTCCTGAGCACGTTCTCCGGCGAGGCCGAGGCGAGCAGGGCCGGGATCGGGGCGTGCCAGTCTCCGAACAGGCGCAGCAGCTCGGCCCGCTGGTCCCCGCCACCGCCGCCTGCCGGGACCGCGTCGGTGGCGTAGCAGTAGGCGAGGCCGCCGGCCAGCGGCATGACCCCGAAGACCTTTCCCTCGCCCCAGCTCTCGAAGGCCTGGCCGGGAACGCCTCCGCCGGGAATGAGCAGCCGCCAGCTGGTGACCCCGGCATAGCGCGGGCCGGGGTGGCCGGGGAACAGCGCGGCTCTGACGGGGGAGTGGATGCCGTCGGCGGCGACCACCAGCTCGGCCTCCAGCTGCGACTCCCGGCCCGTGCCGTCATGGGGCTCCGGCGCGGTGGCGTGGTCGGCCGCCGGATGGGGTCCCGAGGCGGTTTCCGGGCCTCGGGTCTCGAAGATCACCCCGCCGGTCTCCGGGTCCACCTCCTTCACCGTGGTGTTCAGCCTGACGGTGCCGGGTTCGAGCCGGGCGGAGAGCGCGTCGACCAGGTCCGCGCGGCGCAGCAGCACCACCGAGTCGCCGTGCCGGGCGGAGGCGGCCTCCTCGGTGGTCTTCACCAGCCATCGGCCGTCGGCGCGCCGGATACCGGCCTCGCCCTGGATCGCGGACAGTTCGCGGATCTCGTCGCCGACGCCGATCGTGTCCAGGGCCTTGAGCGCGTTGGCGGCGACGGCCAGGCCGGAGCCGACCGGCTCCAGGGACGCCGCGCGCTCGAACACCGTCACGTCCCAGCCTCGCCGCTGCAGCGCCACCGCCGCCGTCAGCCCGCCGATCCCCGCCCCGATCACCACTGCGCGCCCCATGACGTGCTCCTCACTACGACTGTAGTGGAGGCTACTACGCCTGTAGTTAAACTACAAGTGTAGTATCACGAGGGTGAAGCCCCAACGCGCCGAACTCATCGCGGAGACCGCCGTCACCCTGCTGGCCGAGCGGGGCATGCGCGGCCTGACCCACCGGGCGGTGGACGAGGCGGCCGGGCTGCCACCGGGCTCGACGTCCAATCTGGCCCGCACCCGTTCGGCGCTGCTGGAGCTGACTCTCGCGCGGCTCACCGAGGTGGAGTCCGACGTGCTCGCCTCGGTGTTCGACCTCGCGGGGCCGGCCACGCCGGACATGCTGGCCGAGGTGACGGCCCAGGCGCTCTGGGCACAGCTGACCACCGGCCGCCGCCGGACGATCGCCCGTTACGAGCTCGCCATGGAGGCCACCCGCCGCCCCGAACTGCGCAAGATCTACGACGAGATGGGGATCCGGTTCCGTGACCCCGTGATCGCGATCCTCTCCGCCGCGGGATCGCCGGATCCGGTACGGCACGGCCGCCAGCTGGTCGCCTTCGGCGAGGGCGTGATGTTCGACGCCATCGTCGGGGCGGGAGCCGAGCCGACCCTGGACGACCTCCGCCTCGGAGCGCGGGAACTGCTGCGCGGCATGCTCGCCGGGTGAGCCGGGTGAGGCGCGGTGAGGTGGGCCGGGCCGGTGGTCGCGAACTCCCGCGCGGAACGCCTGCCGGGTGAGGTTATGTGAGCCGGGTGAGCCGCGCGCGGTGGGCGGGCCACTCGTCGTCGAGGATGCTGAAGTAGGCGGTGTCACGCCAGGTGCCGTCCGGGCGGCGCCGGTGGCGGCGCAGCACGCCCTCCGCGACGCCTCCGATGCGCCGGATCGCGGTCTGGGAGCGGATGTTGAGGATGTCGGTCTTGAGCATGACGCGGTTCGCGCCCAGCTTGTCGAAGGCGTGGTCGATCAGCAGGATCTTGCACTCGGTGTTCACGGCCGAGCGCCAGACGGTCCTGCCGTACCAGGTCCAGCCGATCTCGATGCTGTCGTCGAATCCGGGGACGTCGTGATAGGTGGTCCAGCCGACCGCCCGGCCGGTCTCCTTGAGGATCACCGTGAACGGCACCACGCCGGGCTTCTCGATCAGCCCGGCCGCGATCTCCGTCAGTTCGGCCTCGCTGTGCGGCGCCGGCGTCGGCATCCAGCGCCACACCTCGTCGTCGCCGCCGCCGGCCAGGAACAGGTCGGGGATGTGGGTGAGGCTCAGCGGCTCCAGCCGTACGACGTCGCCTTCGAGAGTGACGGGATCAGGTGTGTTCGCGGTCATGAACACGACCTTAGGGCTGAAAGTGGACCTGCTCTAAGGTCCACTCCCGCGTGTTTTCTCGGGACCACTCCGGGGTCCGGCTAGCTGAGCCTGCGGCCCTGAGCGGAGTCCTCGATCAGCTGTGTGAGGCGCTTCTCCCTGGTCTCCGGTCTTTTGGCGGCGGTCACCCAGTGCAGCGCCGTCCTGCGATAGCCGGGTGGCTGGCCCTGGAACCATGTCCAGGCGGTCGTCTCGGCCCGGAAGCGATGCTCCTGTTCCGGGGTCAGGGCGGGGTCCTGGCTCCGCTCGTGGGAGTAGAGGAGGGAGTTCTCCTCGGTGCGCCGCTCGAAGGCGCTGACGCCCGCGGGATGCATCAAGCCCAGTTCGGTGAGCTCCGCGACCTTGGCGATGTTGACCGCGCTCCACGTGCTGCGGGTTTTCCGCGGGGTGAAGCGGATGGAGTAGCTCTCGGCGTCGATGGTCCTGCGGACCCCGTCGATCCAGCCGAAGCAGAGAGCCTGGTCAACGGACTCCGGCCAGGTGATGCTGGGACGGCCGGTGCCTTTCTTAAAGAAACCGACCAGGAGCTCGGTCTCGGTGGTGTGATGCTTCTCCAGCCAGAGGCGGAAGTCTTCTGGGGCGGCGAAGAAGATGGGCTCCATGCCGTTCAGAATAGAGGGCGTGTCGACATCCATACCGGCCGGTCGGTACGCTCCTGGAAGACCTGAGGAGGGCCCATGGACTTCGCGTTCGACGCCGAAACCGAGAAGCTGCGGGGACGGCTGCTCGACTTCATGGATGAATGTGTGTACCCGGCCGAGGAGGCCTTCGAGGCCCAGGCGGCGACAAGCGGCTGGGCCAGTCCACCGCTGATGGAGGATCTCAAGGAGGAGGCGCGCAGGCGGGGCCTGTGGAACCTGTTCCTGCCGGGGGAGCACGGCGCGGGGCTGACCAACCTGCAGTACGCGCCGCTGGCCGAGATCATGGGCCGCTCACCCCGGATCGCTCCCACCGCGACGAACTGCGCCGCCCCGGACACCGGCAACATGGAGGTCCTCTCCATGTTCGGCAACGAATGGCAGCGCAAGGAGTGGCTGGAGCCGCTGCTGAACGGGCGGATCCGGTCGGCGTTCGCGATGACCGAGCCCGAGGTGGCGTCCTCGGACGCCACGAACATCGCGCTGTCGATCGTCAGGGACGGCTCCGAGTATGTGATCAACGGGCGGAAGTGGTTCGCCTCCGGTGCGATGAACCCCAACTGCAAGATCTTCATTGTGATGGGGAAGACCGACCCCGAGGCGTCCTCGCACAGGCAGCAGTCGATGATCCTGGTGCCGCGCGACACACCCGGCATGCACGTCAAGCGGGGCATGCACGTGTTCGGCTACTCCGACGCCGACCACGGCGGGCACGCCGAGATCGTGTTCGAGGACGTCAGGGTGCCGGTGGACAACCTGATCGGGGAGGAGGGCGGCGGTTTCTCGATCGCCCAGGCCCGCCTCGGACCGGGACGGATCCACCACTGCATGCGGCTGATCGGGATGGCCGAGCGGGCCGTCGAGCTGATGTGCGCGCGAACCCTGTCCCGGAGCACGTTCGGCACGCCGATCGCCCAGCAGGGGGTCGTCCAGGACTGGATCGCCGAGTCGCGGGTGAGGATCGAGCAGCTTCGCCTGCTCGTGCTGAAGACCGCCTGGCTGATGGACACCGTCGGCAACCGAGGGGCCCACACCGAGATCCAGATCATCAAGATCGCCACTCCGCGCGACGTGGAGTGGATCCTGGACAAGGCGATCCAGGCCCACGGCGCCGGCGGCGTCAGCCAGGACTTCCCGCTGGCGGCCCTCTGGGCGGGGGCGCGGTCCCTGAGGCTCGCCGACGGACCAGACGAGGTGCACAAGCGCTCCCTCGCCTACCGGGAGCTCAAGAAACACATGGCGCCTCCGGCGGCTCCCCGCGACTGAAGCCGATGGTCTCCGTTCCAGAATCCCGTTGAAGGAGTGTTCGTGGCATTGGACGAAAAGGCGATCCAGGAGCGCGTCTCCGCGTTCCTGGCCGAGCATGATCCCACCGGGGACCGGCTGGAGTTCCTGCGAGCCAGGTTCGACGCCGGGCTGGCCTGGGTGCACTTCCCCGAGGGCCTCGGCGGGCTCGGCGCCCCCCGCGAGTTGCAGAACGTCGTGGAGCGGGAGCTCGCGGACACCCCGCAGATCACCCCGGGGGTGCAGACGATCGGGCTGGGAATGGCGGCGCCGACGATCCTGACGTTCGGCACCGACGAGCAGCGGAAACGGTTCCTGCGCCCGCTGTGGACGGGCGAGGAGATCTGGTGCCAGCTCTTCAGCGAGCCCGGCGCCGGATCGGACCTGGCGACGCTGGGCACGCGCGCGGTCAGGGACGGTGACGAGTGGGTCGTGGACGGGCAGAAGGTGTGGACCTCCGGGGCCCACCACTCCCGGTGGGCGATCCTGGTCGCCAGGACCGACGTGGACGTGCCGAAGCACCGGGGGCTCACCTACTTCGTGTGCGACATGCACGCCCCCGGCGTCGAGGTCAGGCCGCTCCGGCAGATCACCGGGGAGGCCGAGTTCAACGAGGTCTTCCTGACGGGGGTACGGCTCGACGACTCTCTGCGGCTGGGCGAGGTGGGCGACGGCTGGCGGGTCGCCCAGACCACGCTCATGAACGAGCGGGTGGCGATCGGCGGCGCGCCGGTCCGGCGAGGTGGCGGCATGGTCGGCCTGGTCGCCGAGACCTGGCGCGCCCGGCCCGAGCTGCGCACCCACGACCTGCACCAGCGCCTGCTGCGGCTGTGGGTGGAGGCGGAGGTGACCCGGCTGGCCGGGACGCGGCTCCGTGAGCAGTTGTCCGCCGGGCAGCCGGGACCGGAGGGCTCCGGCATGAAGCTCTCCTTCGCCACGCTCAACCAGGCGTTGTCCGGGCTGGACCTGGAGATGCGGGGGGAGGAGGGGCTGACCTACGACGACTGGTCCTTCCGCCGCTCCGACAGCGTGGACTTCTTCGGCCGGGGCCCCGGCTACCGCTACCTGCGCGCGAAGGGCAACTCGATCGAGGGCGGCACCTCGGAGATCCTGCGCAACATCGTCGCCGAGCGCGTGCTCGGCCTGCCGTCCGAGCCCCGCGTCGACAAGGACGTCCCCTGGAAGGATCTTCCCCGATGACACGGAGCGAGCCCGACGCAGTGAGTGGAGTGGGTCGCGAGGAACGAGCGGGCCGCGTAGCGAATGAGGAGTGGTGAGCGACCAGTGACGCTGCTGTATACCGAGGTCGAGGAGGAGCTCCGGGCCTCCGTGCGGGATCTGCTCGCGGACCGTTGCGGACCCGATGCCGTGCTGAAGAGGGTCGAGTCGGCGACGCCGTACGACATGGACCTCTGGAAGACTCTGTCCCGGGAGATCGGGGTGGCCGGCCTGCTCGTGCCGGAGGAGTACGGCGGGGCGGGGGCGTCGGCGCGGGAGGTCGCGGTCGTGCTGGAGGAACTGGGGCGGTCGGTGGCGCCGGTCCCGTTCCTCACCAGTGCGGTGCTCGCCACGAAAGCCCTGCTGCAGGCCGGTGAGAAGAACCTGATCCAGGAGCTCGCCTCGGGGGAGACCACCGCGGCGCTCGCGGTGTCGATGGTGGCCTCGCCGTACCGGCCGCTGCCGGAGACCGTCACCGTCACGGACGGGCGGCTCCTGAACGGGGAGGTCCGGGCGGTGGCGGGCGCGGATGTGGCCGACGTGCTGCTCGTGCCCGTCGGGACGGCGCTCTACGCGGTGCGGGCCGAGAACGTCCGGGTCGACGTGGTGCCGTCACTGGACCTGACCCGGCCGATCGCCACCGTCACGTTCTCGGACACTCCCGGTGAGGCGATCGGTGCTTTCGACGCGCGGCGGGTGCTGAGCTTCGGCGCGGGCCTGCTCGCCTCCGAGCAACTCGGGGTCGCCGAGTGGTGCCTGAGCACGACGCTCTCCTACATCAAGGAGCGTCACCAGTTCGCCCGGCCGGTCGGCTCCTTCCAGGCGATCAAGCACCGGATGGCCGATCTCTGGCTGGACGTGGTGCGCGCCCGCGCCGCCGCGAGGAACGCCGCCGACCTGCTGGCCGCGGATTCGGGACCGGACGCGTCCCACGACGCGGAGGCCGTCCAGGGCCGCGAACTGGCGGCGGCGGTGGCCACGTCCTGGTGTTCGGAGGTGGCGGTGCACGTGGCCGAGGAGAGCGTGCAGCTCCACGGCGGGATCGGGATGACCTGGGAGCACCCGCTGCACCTCTATCTCAAGCGCGCCAAATCCACCGAGATCGCGCTCGGCAGCCCCGGTGCCCACCGGGACGCCCTGGCGGCCCTGGCGGACCTGCCCGGCCCGGCCTGACCGCACGTCGACGCGATGACCTCCGGCTCCGTGCCGGAGGTCATCGTGCTTTCATGCCGTACAGCAGGATGCCGATGATGCGGGCGGGGAGATGACGTCGGAGGCGGTCGTCAGGACCGCGCTGCGCGCGCTTGACCGCGATCGGGGTTACGTGGTCCCCGGGCTGGGCAACTCCGTCCAGGCCCATCTCATGTCGAAGCTGCCGCGCAGGCTCGTCGCCCTGCTCGGGCGGAGGGTCACTCGGGGAGTGCCGGCCGATCCGGTCGCAGCGAGGTGAGCAGCAGGTCGGCGAAGTGCGCCCCGAGTTCGGCGCCGGAGAGCGCGCCCTCCGTGCTGTACCAGGTGCCCAGGTGGTGGACGGAGCCGAAGAAGAAGTCGACGACGATGTCGGCGGGGGTGTCGGACCTGAAGGTGCCCTCGCGCTGCCCCTCGGTGATCAGGTCGCGAAAGCGCTCGTGGTAGAGGCGCCGCTCGGCGCGGACGCTCTTGCGGGTGTCGGGCGCGAGCAGGTGCATCGAGCGGAAGAAGATCTTGGAGTCGTTCAGGTTGGCCACGGTGGTCGTCACGACATCGGAGGCGGCGGCGTAGAGGCGCTCGGCCACCGGCCCCGGGCCGGCGGCGAAGTGGGTGAGGCGCTCCATCTGCATGCGCAGTACCCGCCCGTAGATCTCGTGGAGCAGGTCGTCTTTGGAGTCGAAGTAGTGGTACATGGCACCCTTGGTGACGCCGGCCGCCGCCACGACCTCCTGCACCGACGTGCTCTCGAAACCTTGCTCGGCGAACAGGCGAGTGGCCTCGCTGAGCAGGCGCTGCCGTACCGGCTCCTGGTCCTGAGTCATCCATCCCCCCTGGTGTGGTGCGGCCAAGCATACCGACTGGTCGGTTGAGCCGCTGGCGGGGTGGCTGGGTTGTGTTACTTTCATCACCTTCGGATAGCTGGAGCCCCCACTTGGGTATCCCCAGTCCGAGGGATCTTCAGCGTGGCAGATCCGTTCCCCTTCTCATCCACCGTTCGAGCCTCCAGGGGGTTCGCTTTGCCAGGCGGATCTATCTACGTGACACCTGTCGACCAGGTCCACGGACTGTCGCCCCAGGTCATGTACGAGCAGTTCTGGCTCAAGGAAGCCGCTCAGCGAAGGAAGATGACCGGGGTCAAGGCCGCGGCCGGACTGGTGGTGGGCGTCGCCCTGGCCTACCGGTTCAACCTCTCCGCTCCCGTCGTCGGGCTCCTGTTCGGTCTCCTCGTCGGAGCCGGTGACATGTTCTGGAACTGGCGGACGCACGACGCCACGGCGGTCTGGCGTGGAAAGCGCCGGGGCGACGTCATCACCGGCAAGCTGCTGCGCCGCAGGCTCCGCAGACGCGGCTATCACATCCTCGAAGGCCGCGCGGTGCCGGGGAAGGCCTCGATCGACCACCTCGTCATCGGTCCCGGCGGAATCTGGGTGGTCGACAACGAGGCGTGGGATCCCGAGACCGAGATCGCCCGGTACGGTGACCGGCTGTTCCTCGGCGAGAAGTACGGGTCGAAGGTGGCCAAGGCGCTCGTCGAGGTCTCCGAATCGCTGGCCGAGGTGCTGTCCCGTGAGTCGGGCATCCCCGTGACGATCGAGCCGCTGCTCGCCGTGCACGGCGGGGTGATCAGGCGCTCGGTCACCGCGGAGGGCCTCACCCTGCTCAAGCCGCGGCTGGTGGTGCGCTGGATCCTGAACGGGCCGCGTGCGGAGTTCGACGAGTCCCAGGTGGAGGTGCTCGCCCGGACCGCCGCCCGGGTACTGCGCCGGATGAGCTGACCTACACGGATACCGACGCTCCGTGACCACGGAGCGCCCTCCGGCCGGGAGGCACGGCTTCCCGCGGGGCGCTCCGGCATCGGCGTCCCGATGACGTGCCGGGCATTCCGCCGAGCATCGGCGCCCGACGGGGTTCGATCATGCGAGCCCGGGTGGCGCCTTCGCGTACCTGGCACGGAACCTGGGCGGGCGGCGCACGAGGTGACCCCGCTCGACCTCTTCCGGACGTCCATGAGCGGCGTCGTCCGCATCTTCGTCCCGGCGGCCGGGAACACCGCGGCCGAGAACATCGTGGCCGGGGACCTCGCCCCGCCAGGGGGCCGGCGCCCTGCCTCCATCTCATCGTCGAGTTCGCACGGTCCATCGCCGCCGGCGAGCACCCGGGCGACGAGTCCGCCATCCTGCCGACCGCCGCCGGTCACCTGGACCGATGTGCGACGTCTCGTTGCGCGGTAAATATATTGCGCCGGTTGTACGAACTATTGCAAAATCTAGTTCCGAATATCCCACTCTCTATGGGTACCGTGACTGGTCGTACCGCGAATACGAGGTGTCCATGGCAGGCGACGGCAGCGAGACACCACTGATTCAGGCGGAGGGGCTCGGGAAGACGTACCCGCCCAGGGACAGGCGGGGCACCGCGTTCCGGGCCGTGGCGGGGATCGACTTCCACGTCAACCGGGGAGAGGCCTTCGGGTTCCTCGGCCCCAACGGGGCGGGCAAGTCCTCGACGATGCGCATGCTCGGCTGTGTCTCCCCGGCCACCGAGGGAACCCTGCGGATCCTCGGCATGGACCCCGCGCGCGACGGCCGGAAGATCCGGGCGCGCCTGGGAGTGGTCCCGCAGGACGACGTCCTGGACCCCGATCTCACCGTGCGCGAGAACCTGACGATGTACGGCCTCTACTTCGGGCTGCCCCGCCGGGTGATCAGGGAGCGCACGGAGCGGCTGCTGGAGTTCGCGCAGCTGGAGGAGAAGGCGGGCGAGGCGCTGGGGGCGCTGTCCGGCGGCATGCGGCGGCGGCTGACGATCGCCCGCTCCCTGATCAACGAGCCGGACATCCTCCTGCTCGACGAGCCGACCACCGGGCTCGACCCGCAGGCCAGGCACGTGCTGTGGGACCGGCTGTTCAGGCTGAAGCAGCAGGGGGTGACGCTGCTGCTCACCACCCACTACATGGACGAGGCCGAGCAGTTGTGCGACCGCCTGGTGGTGATGGACAAGGGGCTCATCGCGGACGAGGGATCACCCCAGGAGCTCATCCGGCGGCACTCGACGCGCGAGGTCCTGGAGCTGAGGTTCCGGATCGACGAGCACGAGCAGGCCGCGGAGAAGCTCCACGACCTGGTCCGCCCCGGCGAGGGGGAGCGGGTGGAGGTGTTGCCCGACCGGGTGCTGGTCTACACGCACGACGGCGAGGCGGCGCTGGCCGCGGTCACCGTCGCGCGGATGACCCCGATCACCGCCCTCGTACGGAGATCGACGCTGGAGGACGTGTTCCTGCGTCTGTCCGGCCGGACCCTGACGGACTGAGGCGGACACATGCCCATGTTCCTTCGGGAGTTCTCCTCGTGGATGCTCCGCTACCGCCGCACCTGGAAGAGCACCATCGTCATCAGCGTGGCGAACCCGCTGCTCTTCCTGGTGGCCATCGGCGCCGGGCTCGGACAGCTGGTGGACCCCTCGTCACTCGGCGGCCTGACCTACCTGGAGTTCTTCGCCCCCGGCATACTCGCCGCCGCGGCGATGCAGAACGCCTACATCGAGGCGGCGTTCGTGGTCCACGGCTCCCTGCGACAGGACAAGAGCTACCTGGTGGCCGCCGCGACACCGCTGGAACCCCGCGACATCATGGCCGGGCACATGCTGTTCATGGCGTTCAGGATCGGGACGAGCGCGCTGGCCTTCGCCGCGGTGATGGCGGCCCTCGGCGCCACCCGCTCCCCGTGGGCCGTGCTCACCGTGCCCGCCGCCCTGCTGACCGGTATGGCCTTCGCGGCCCCGCTGGCGGCCTGGACGGTGACCGTCGGCAGGTTCGGCGCCCTCAACACGGTGTTCCGGTTCGTGCTGATGCCGATGTACCTGTTCTCCGGGACCTTCTTCGGCATCGAGACGCTCCCCGACTGGCTGCGCCCGCTGGCGTACGTCCTGCCGCTGTGGCACGGCGTCGACCTGTGCCGCACCCTGAGCCTGGGCACCGCCACCCTGCTCACCTCCGCGATCCACGTCGGCTATCTGGCCGCGCTCACGGCCGGGGGCGTCGCGGTGGCCCTCGTCACCTACCGGCGCCACATCCACGTCTGAGGGGTCGACATGCTGCAGAACCTGGAGATCAGGGTGCCGTCCGCCGTCCCCCGCTGGGGCGGCGCGCACTTCCTGGTGTTCCGCAACCTCCGGGTCCACACGGGCGGCAACCCGTGGACCATGGCGATGTACTCGATCTTCGAGCCCATCCTGTACCTGCTGGCCATAGGTGTCGGCATCGGGCAGCTCGTCGGGGATGTCGAGGGAGTCGACGTCCCCTACGCCGCGTTCGTCGCGCCCGGCCTGCTCGCCACGGCGGTCATGAACAGCGCCCTGCACGAGACGATGGAGGGCGCCTTCGTCAAGTTCACCCAGGAGAGGTTCTACCAGTCGATCCTCTTCACCCCCGTGTCCCTCACCGGGATCGTCGTCGGTGAGGTGGCGTGGGCGGTGCTGCGCGGGTTCGTCACCGCGCTGGGGTTCCTCCTCGTGATCACCGTGTTCGGGTTGGTCTCCTGGTCGAACGCCGTGATCACGGCGGCCGGGACGCTGCTCGTCGCCTTCGCCTTCGGGAGCGCGGGGCTGGCGGTGACGACGCGCATCAGGACGTGGTCCGACTTCCAGTACGTGCAGCTGGTGCTGCTGCCGATGTTCCTGTTCGCGACGACGTTCTACCCGGTCACGGTCTATCCCCGGCCGGTGCAGGTCATCGTGGAGACGCTGCCCCTCTACCACGCCATCCAGCTGCTCCGAGGTTGCGCCCTCGGCCAGCTCGGCTCCGGCATGATCGTGAGCGTGGTCTATCTCCTGGTCCTGGGCGCACTGGGCCTCGTCGTGGCCCGCAGGCAGTGGGCACGCATCATGCTGCACTAGAAACCGCCCGAGACCCGTGTGGTCCGCAAGGCAGTGGGCGCGCGTCTGCTGCACTAGAAACGCCCGGAGCCCGTTGTCCGCCCCCTCACGCGCCACTCCGGTCGCCGAGGAGGACGGCCGGGCGACCTGGGACGACTGACCGATGTCATGCCCCCTCGGGGGATTGCCCGGCCAGGTGAAACCAGTGCGCGCCATCGGCCATCTGGTTCGGGACGACTATCCCGCCACCTGGAACCAGACCGACCTGCCCATCCCATCGTGACGGAACCCCCATGCGGCGGCGAGCAGGTCGACCAGCCACAGGCCCCGGCCACCGTCGGCCTCGGGGTCCGGCACGTGCACGACAGGGGTGCTGGTGGCCGAACCGTCGTCGGTCACCTCCACGTGGACCGCTCCGGGATCGCACGTCACGTGGACCGTCACCCGCCCGTCCGCCGTACGGCCGGAGTCGGAGTGGGTGACCGCGTTGGTGACCACCTCGCTCAGGAGCAGCAGGACGTCGTCGAGCGCCGGAGGTGCGAGCCGTACGGCCAGCAGCCCGTGCGCCCAGGTACGGGCGGCCGGTACGGAAGACACCTCGCCGGGGAACTCCCTGTGCCACGCGCACGCACCGGGTGACTCCGGAGCCGCGCCGTCATCGTCGCCGTCGTGGGGCCTGGTCCGCTCCTCCGATCTCATGCGCTCACCTCGGCCATGACGATGTCGGCCGCGTTGTCGGCCTCCGCAGGCACCCATTCGCTCCGCCGCCACAGACACGCCCACCACGGTCGCCAGGTGAACACCCAGCCGTGGTAACGCCGGATGACCGTGATCCGGGCCAGGGTGCCGGCCGCCGAATGGATCTCCAGGATGGGCTGCCCGGTCACCGGCAGGACCAGCGAGGTGCGGACTCCCAGAATGCGCAGGTCCCAGCCAAGCCGTACCAGATGGGCGAACCGCTCCCACTGCTCCGTGGTCGCGGGGTTCGGAGGCTTCCGGTGGGCGTTGGCAGAACGGGAAAAGCCATATTCCTGATCGCGCATTACTCGTCTCGCTCCTGTTTGACGGACGCTTGGACGTCTTTCTTTTCCTTCATGCCGGAAAGAGAAGACGTGTGCTTAGATTGCCCTTGGAGCAGGCGAAACAATGGCGTATAAGCAATCCGGGGGATGGCTGGCAATGACAGGCTTTGGTTTTTTCAAACCGGGTTCTGGTATTGCCGGTGGAACAGGAAGTCCGTTTTTCTGTTTTTGGGAGGAATGTGATGAGCGTCGAGCCATTTCCCGATCCCGGATCCCCTCGTGTGCGGTTCGGTGCCGAGATGCGCCGCCTGCGTGAGGAGGCTCAGCTCTCCCAGGCTGCCGTGGCCTCCCGGCTGGGGTGCACGCAGACCCAGGTGAGCCGTCTGGAGTCCGCCACCCGGACCCCGTCCAAGTCCGACGCCGAGCGGCTGGATCGCCTTTTCGGCAACGGTGACGGCACTTTCTTCGCCGGACTGCACCGGCGCATCGTCGCCCGTCCGGGTAGCCCGGCCTGGTTCATGAACTGGACTGAGGAAGTTGAGCCCACCGCCCTCGTCCTGCGCTCCTGGGACCCACTGCTTGTCCCCGGTCTCCTTCAAACAGAGGCGTACGCCCGGCAGGTCTTCTGCCATGCCCCTCGGATCACTTCCGACGAAGTGGGAGAGCGCGTTGAAGCTCGTATACGGCGCCAGAGCATTATCAACAGGGACGATCCCCCTCTGCTCCTAGTCCTCATTGATGAGGGGGTGCTGCGCCGCCGAGTTGGAGGGCCGGAGGTGATGCGCGAGCAGCTTGGTCATCTACTTGAGGTCACCCAGCAGCCGTCCGTTACCGTCCAACTCGTCGACCAACAGTGCTTGTCAGGCATGCTGGGCGCTTTCATGATCGCCGAGCTTCCAAACGGGCAGCCGGATGCCATTCATGTGGACTCTTCAACGGAGGGGCAGGTTTCGGCTGACCCTGTCCATGCGACTTCGATATGGAACCGCTATGAAGCGATACGCCGATGGGCTTACCCTGACCATATGTCCCTCAAAATGATCGAGGAAGCGAGGCGGGAATGGATCTGAGTGCCGCTGTATGGCGGAAGTCGTCATTTTCTGGCGACAATGGTGGTCAGTGTGTCGAGGTCGCTTCCAATCTGCCGGGTGCGGTTGCGGTCCGTGACAGCAAGGACCCTGACGGTCCCAAGCTGCTCCTCACCCCCGCCGGGTGGCGGTCCTTCGTCGGCGGCATTAAATCTGGAGAGTTCGATCGGCTGGCCTAACTGCTTCCGATGGTCGGACATCTTCCAAAGAAGGTGAGGCGAGAATGGATCTGAGCGCCGCTGTGTGGCGGAAGTCGTCTCGTTCCGGATCGAATGGCGGGCAGTGCGTTGAGGTCGCCACCAACCTGCCCGGTGCCGTCGCGGTTCGTGACAGCAAGGACCCCGGGGGTCCCAAGTTGCTCCTCACCCCCGCCGGGTGGCAGTCCTTCGTCGGTGGCGTCAAGGCCGGAGATTTCGACCGTCTGTCCCGATTGTCGCAATTGGGTAAGTTTCGGCCTTCTCTTAATCGGAGTACAACTCCGTCCTTTTTTATCTTCCACCCCCGATCGGACAACCGATCGGGGGTTTTGTGCGTCCGTAACGGTGCTGACCGATTCTGGGATAGAAGTTTTGGAATTCCTGGCTCGTGCGATGTGATTTGGGATAACCTGCAAGGCTTTGTTGAATCCGGCGTGATGTCTGTGAGGGTGCATGAATGATGGAGTCGGTGGGCTGGCAGGCGGGTCTCCCAACTTCGGGTTCCTGCTTGCGCACGAGCCGCTGCTCGTGGTGTATGGGACGGGCGCCGAGACGTCCGTCTTCACCGACTCCAATGGTGCCCTGGTCAAATGCCGTCAGTTCATCGAGGTCCTGACGACCGTCATGGTGCGCCGGACCGGCATTGCGGTGTCCGGTAGCAACCGGTTGGAGAGCCGGATCCACGCCCTTTCCGACAACGGCGTCATCCTCAGGGGCGGTGCGGACGCCTTCCATGAGATCCGGCGGGTCGGAAACAAGGCCGTTCACGAGTACTACGCCGACTCCAGGGCCGCTCTCGACGCGGTGAACAAATGCTTCCAGCTCGGCCTGCTCCTGCACCGCGCCATCACGGGGGACCGCCAGGTCGTCACCTTCGTTCCGCCTCAACCGCCCGTCGATGTGGCCGGACAACTCCGCGAAGACCTCGAACGCTACAAGCGTGAGCTCACCGAGGCGCGGCTCATCCTGGACGGCAGCCGCTCCCACATGGAGGCGGTCTCCGAAGCCAGCGCGAAGGCCGAGAACGAGCTCCGCCGCGTGCTACGCGAACGGGACCGGCTGGCAGCACAACTGGAAGCGTTGCAGGGCACCGCTCAACAGCTCAGGTCGGAGTTCGACCAGCGGACTCCGGGCAAGGTCTCGATCTCCAGGCGCAGGCTTTTCATCGAGCAGGCGCGGGCGCCGGAACCGCTCACCGAGGCGCAGGCACGCCGAGAGATCGACCGGATGCTCGGCGAGGCCGGTTGGGTCGTGCAGGACTTGGCCGAGCTCAACCCGCTCGCAGGCAAGGGAGTGGCCGTACGGGAGTTCGCCTTCGCCAACGGCAGGTCCGACTACGCCCTTTATGTCGAGGGCATGCTCGTCGGCGTCATCGAGGCCAAGCGGGAGGGCACCTCGCTGACCGGGGTGGAGTGGCAGAGCGCCGGATACGCTGCCGCGCTCCCCAAGGAGTTTGCCCTGGCCACATGGCGCAGAGACATTCCACTGCCGTTTCGCTACGAGAGCACGGGCGTGGAGACCCGCTTCACCAACGGCCTCGACCCCGATCCCCGGTCTCGCGGAGTCTTCTCCTTCCACCGGCCCGAGACCATCAAGGCCTGGATGGTCGAGGCCGACGACCAGCCGGACGCGCCGACCCTCCGCGCGCGGGTACGGCAGATGCCCGCCCTTATTGAGGCCGGGCTGCGTCCCGCCCAGATCGATGCGGTCAAGGGGGTCGAGACCTCTCTCTGCCGGGATCTTCCCCGCGCTCTCGTCCAGATGGCCACTGGTGCCGGGAAGACGTTCGCCGCCGTCACCCAGGCATACCGGCTGATCAAGCACGCGGGCGCGAAGCGGGTGTTGTTCCTGGTCGACCGGAACAGCCTCGGCGACCAGGCGACATCGGAGTTCCGCAACTACACCACGCCCGACGACGGCCGGAAGCTCTCCGATCTGTACAACATCCAGCGGCTGGCCGGCGGGGTCGTCCTGGACTCGACGAATGTCGTGATCACCACGATTCAAAGGCTCAGTCTCGCCCTGCGCGGTGAGCAACTCCCGTCCGAAGAGGACGATCCGCAGATCGATGGCTACGTGCCCGATCGGCCGGTGGACGCGCAGTACAACCGGCGGTTCCCGCCCGAGACCTTCGACCTGATCGTCGTGGACGAGTGCCACCGATCGATCTACGGCAAGTGGCGGGCGGTGCTCGACTACTTCGACGCGCCCATCGTCGGGCTCACCGCCACGCCGACCGCCCAGACGCTCGGCTTCTTCGACCAGAACATGGTCTCGGAGTACCTCTACGAGCAGGCCGTGGCCGACGGGGTCAACGTCGACTACGACGTCTACCGGATCCGTACGGAGATCAGCGAGGACGGTGGCAGCATCCCGGCCCTCGACGAGGAGGGCACCCGCATGGTCGTCCCGTTCCGGGACCGCCGCACGCGGATGCAGCGCTACGAGGAACTGCAGGAGGACTTCACCTACTCCAGTGAGCAGATCGGCCGCTCGGTGCTGGCCAAGGACCAGATCCGACTGGTCCTCAAAACCTTCCGCGACAAGGTCCTCCCCGAGCAGTACGGCAGGCGGACCGTCGTGCCCAAGACGCTCATCTTCGCCAAGAGCGACGAGCACGCCGACGACATCGTGCAGATCGTCCGGGAGGTCTTCGGCAAGGGCAACGACTTCGCCGCGAAGATCACCTACAAGTCGAAGGACGTGGGCGACGATCCGAAGAAACTGCTGCAGCTCTTCCGCACCAGCGCGGCCCTGCGGATCGCCGTCACCGTCGACATGATCGCGACCGGGACGGACGTGCGTCCGCTCGAAATCGTGTTCTTCATGCGCGGCGTGCAGAGCGCGGTCTATTTCGAGCAGATGAAGGGCCGCGGGGCCCGCACCGTCGACGAGACCGAGTTCCGGCAGGTCAATCCCGACAAGGCGGCCCGTCGCAAGGACCGTTTCCTGCTGATCGACGCGGTTGGCGTCACCGACAGCCCGCTGTGCGACGCGCGCCCGCTCGAACGGGCTCCGTCGCTCAGCCTGAAGGATCTACTGGCCAAGGCGGCCAACCTTTCGATCAACGAGAACGAGACCGCCAGCCTGGCGTCCCGGCTTGCCCGCCTCGACTTCGACATCAACGATGACGACCGCAGCGAGATCGCCCGCGTCAGTGGGGGCACCACGCTGCGCGACATCGTTCGGGGGCTCGTCGACGCCGTCGACACCGACAAGCTGATCGAAGCCCGGGACGCAGGCGGAGAGAGAGCGGTTCAGCGACGACTGCACGAGGCCGTCGCCCCACTTGCCGCCAACCCCGAGTTGCGCCGGCGCCTCCGCGACATCCGTCGCCAGTACGACACCGTCATCGATGAGATTTCGGTCGACAAGCTGATCTCAGCCGAGGGCGCGGACCGCGCCCAGGAGGCGGTCCAGTCCTTCCGCCAGTTCGTCCAGGAGAACCAGGACGAGGTGATCGTCCAGCAACTCCGGCACGGCAGTGGGCCGAGGCTGACGTACGCGCAGCTCCAGGACCTGACCGACCGGGTGAAGCGGCTACCGAACGTCTACAACGTCGACTTCCTCTGGAGGTCGTACGAAGAGCTGGGCGAGGCACCATCCCTCGGCGAGGGCGAGGCCGCCGTCACCGATCTGGTCTCCCTGCTCCGCCGCGAACTTGGCGTGGACCGGGAGGTCAGGCCCTTCCGATCGATCATCGAGGAGCGCTACGCCACGTGGCGCGTGAGCCAGGAACGTGCCGGGGTGGCCTTCACGTCGGAGCAGCGCTGGTATCTCGACAACATCGTGGGCGTGATCGCCACGAGCGTCGAGGTCACCGTCAAGGACCTGCACGGCATGCCGTTCGACCAGCGCGGAGGTGCGTATGGCTTCGCCGACGCCTTCGGCGACCGCGCCGAAACCATCCTCGAAGAACTCAATAAGGAGCTAACTGCGTGACCGATCTTCCCCCCGGTTGGACATCTGTACGGTTGGGCGAAGTTTCTTTGTCGGTTGAGAAGATTGAGCCAAAGGAACTTGGTCGGCCGAACTTTCGCTACGTTGATATTGGCTCAATAGACGGAGGTAGGCAGCTTATCGCTAATGTCGAATCTGTGGCGGTCGAAGATGCACCGTCACGGGCTCGTCAGTTGATCAAGTCTGGCGATACTGTCTTTTCTACGGTGCGCCCATATTTAAAAAAAATCGGATACGTATCTGATGAACTTGACGGAGAAATTGCTTCTACTGGATTTTGCGTGCTGCGGCCGGACTCGTGTTTGAACTCACGCTACTTGTTTCATTTGAGCTACAGCAGTGGTTTTCTCGATCAAGTGCTTCCCAAGCAGCGGGGGGTCAGCTATCCGGCGGTAAGACCAGTCGACGTTTTTGATGTGGAGATCCCTCTTCCGCCGCTTGCCGAACAGGGGCGTATTGTTGTCGCTCTCGAAGGGGATCTTTCTCGTCTCGATTTTGGAATAGAAGCAGTTAAAAAATCCAGAGAGCGCCTACGGTTGTGGACCAATGCTTTGCTGTCTCAAGCGCTACAGGGTTCCTACCACGAGGCCGATGAACTCCCCTCTGGCTGGGAGTGGAGCACGGTTGGTGATTTGGCTGACGTTGGCACGGGAATGACGCCTCTGCGGTCTCGTCAAGATTATTACGCCGACGGAATTATCCCATGGGTGACAAGTGCCCTCGTCAACAAACCTTTTATTGGCGAGGTTCAGCAGTATGTTACGGAAAAGGCAATCGAGGAGACTTCGCTCAAAATCTGGCCGAAGGGAACGCTCGTCGTTGCGATGTACGGTGAGGGGAAAACGCGCGGACGATCTTCGGAGCTGCTCATAGATGCGACTATGAATCAAGCGTGCGCCGCGATTGTTTTGAAATCCCACTACGAAAACCGTCGACCATGGGTCAAGCTGGCGCTTGAGGCCAACTACTCTAGAATGCGCCGCCTTGCCTCTGGGGGGGTGCAGCCAAATCTTAATTTGAGTCTTGTGCGCAGTATTCGAATTCCGTTGCCGCCGCCGGCGGAGCAAGGCCGCATCCTGCAAGATGTCAACGAGGCTCGGTCGCGCCAGGCCAGATTGAATCAAGCGCTTGTATTGGCGGAGATCCGGGGGGCAAAGCTTCGCGATTCTTTGTTGAGAGATGCATTTGCCGGGCGGCTGCTCCCACAAGACCCGACTGACGAACCTGTTTCCGAGCTGTTGGCCCAAATCAAAGCTGAACAAACCTCGCAAGCAAAGCCTAAGCGCACACGCCGTACCACCCCCAAAGAATCGCCGAGCGCGACTCGTACCGAATGGCCCGACGCAGGCCGTACCCCCGTGAACTACGAGCAAGAGGAACTGCTGTGACGACGACCCTGCCCGACAACGACGAAGCCGAGCGGGTGGCAGAGGCGACCCGACATGCGGAGGCGCGGCGGCTCGCGGACAAGATGTGGAGCTACTGCGATGTGCTTCGCGACTCGGGTGTGTCGGCGATCGACTACGTCGAGCAGTTGACCTACCTGCTCTTCCTCAAGATGGCCGATGAGCGAGCCAAGCTCCCGGAGAGTCTCGGTGGCGGACAGATCCTGCCCGAGGGGATCAGCTGGGAGACGCTGAAGAAGCAGAGCGGTGACGATCTAGAGAAGGCGTACAGGGGTGCGCTCACCGAACTGGGCAAGGAGAAGGGCATCCTTGGGGTCGTCTTCCGCAAGGCACAGAACAGGGTGCAGGAGCCCGCGCTACTCAAGAAGCTAATCGTTGACCTCATGGACAACGAGACCTGGGGACGGCGCGGCACCGACGTCCAAGGCGACGCCTACGAGCAACTCCTTGCCCGCAGCGCCACCGACGTCAAGTCCGGCGCCGGGCAGTACTTCACCCCGCGCCCCCTCATCAACGCGATCGTCGACTGCGCGCAGCCCACCCCCGGGGACACGATCATCGACCCGGCCTGCGGCACCGGCGGTTTCCTGCTGGCCGCCAACGACTACATTCGCAGGCATCACACTGAGCTGACGCCCGGCCAGCGGCACCGTATGACACACGGAGAGGCGTTCCTGGGAACCGAGCTTGTGGACGGTACGGCGCGGCTCGCCGCGATGAACATGCTGTTGCACGGCATGTGCCAGGCGGATGGCGAGTCGCCCATCAAGATCGAGGACGCGCTCGCTGGCTATCCCTCCGTCCGCGCCTCCCTGGTGCTCGCCAACCCGCCGTTTGGCAAGAAGTCCGCGATCACTGTCGTCGGCATGGACGGCAAGGCGACCCGGGACGACATCTCCTATGACCGGCAGGATTTCTGGGAGACCACCACCAACAAGCAGCTCAACTTCGTCCAGCACATCGCCCGGCTGATGGAGATCCCTGGCCGGGCCGCAGTGGTCCTCCCCGACAACGTGCTCTTTGAGGGCGGCGCGGGGGAGGGGATCCGCCGCGTGCTCCTCAAGGAATATGACGTCCACACCCTGCTCCGGCTCCCCACCGGGATCTTCTACGCAGGCGGGGTCAAGGCGAACGTGCTCTTTTTCGACCGAAAACCGGCCAGTGAGGAGCCCTGGACGAGGAACCTCTGGGTGTACGACTTCCGTACTGGCCAGCACTTCACGCTCAAGCAGAACCCCCTCCGCCGCGAGCACCTGCAGGAGTTCGTCGACTCCTATCTGCCGGGCAGGTCGCCCGACGAGCGGGTGGAGACGGAACGGTTCCGGAAGTTCGGCTACGACGAGCTGGTCACGCGCGACAAGTGCAACCTGGACATCATCTGGCTCAAGGACCCGAGCCTGGAGGACGCCGACGCGCTCCAGCCGCCCGAGATCATCGCGCAGGAGATCGTCGATGACCTGGAGGCCGCGCTGAGCGAGTTCGCCGCCATCGCGGAGGCACTGCAGAACCGCGTGGCTTCACGGGATCACGGAAGCACGTCGAGCGAAGATCTTTGAGCGGTGCGGACCGGCCCGCGGCGGCTGGTCCGTACCGCCGGGATCGTCAGGCGAGTTCCTCGATGAAGGCCGCCAGCTGGGCGACGTTCCGGCATTCGTGCATCGGGACGATCCCGCCGTAGGCGGTCGCCAGTGAGTCGCCGGTGTCCCACTGGGCGGTCGGTTCCGGGTTCAGCCAGTAGGCGTGCCGGGCGCCGACGCTCAGGCGCCTCAGCGTCTCCAGCGCGGGCGGCTGGTAGTTGGACCGGGCGTCGCCCAGGATCAGCAGCGACGTCTTGGGCCCGATGGCGTCGCCGTACCGCTCGGCGAACTCCTCCAGCGCGTGGCCGTAGTTGGTGCGGCCGAACCGCACCATGTCGGCCTCCTGGGTCAGCCTCGTCATCGCCTCCACCACGTCGGCGCCGGGGACGAAGAACCGGGTGATCTCATCCACGGTGTCCACGAACCCGAACGCCCGGACCTTGGTGAACTGCTCGCGCAGCGCGTAGGTCAGCAGCAGCGTGAAGTGGGCGAAGGAGGCGACGGAGTCGCTGGTGTCACAGAGGACGACCAGCTCGGGCTTGTGCGGGCGGCGCGGCTTGTTGAAGGTGTTCAGCGGCACCCCGCCGCTGGACAGTGAGGCCCGTACGGTCCGGCGGAAGTCCAGGCGGCCGCGGTGGCCGAGCCGGTGCTTGACGGTCAGCCGGGCGGCCAGGCGGCGGGCGAGCGGGTGGACCCCCCTGCGGAGCCTGGCCAGGTCGGCCTTGGTGATCCGCAGGAAGTCGAGCTGTTCCAGCGGCGGCCGTACGGCGGAGCGGGCGATCCGCTCGATCCCGGAGTCCTCGGCGATCCGGCGGCGCACGTCGGTGGAGACGGCGTCCTCGAACCGCCTGGTGTTCTCGTTGATCCGCTGCCGGGCGACCTTCTCGGCCAGCCCGCCGCGTTCCTGGCCGGTCAGGACCTCGGCGAGCAGCCGTGCCATGAGCGTCTCGGGGGAGAGCGCCCGCATCACCGAGTAGGAGAACCAGTTCTGCCTGCCGGGGCCCGCGGGCTGGCGGCCGAAGCGCTCCACCATCGCCCGGGCGAACTCGTTCATCCCCTCTGCGCCCAGCAACAGCTGGGCCAGCCGGTCCCGCAGCTCGGGAAGCGGGGCGGCTTCCAGATCCAGGTCGGGGGCGTGCGAGCCGCCTTCCTGGCGGGGGTCGTACAGGCCGCTGGTCGAGGCGGGGAACCACAGGTCGAAGAGCACGTCGAAGCCCGGCCGGTGCGAAGGCCGCTTGACCAGGGTCGAGGCATAGGCGGCGCGCAGCGAGTCCCGCTCGCTCAGGTCGATCACCTGCAGGGCCCTGGCGGCGTCCAGCCCCTCGGCCAGCGACACCGGCAGCCCGGCCTCGCGCAACGCGTGCACGAAGCCGATATGACGGTCGAGCAGGCTCATGTCCCGGCCCCCGCGCCGCTCGCACATCCGGTCCCGCCGCTCGCACATCCGCTCTCGCGGTTGGTCTGGACGTTGAAAGATCCATTCTTGCGTCCGATCCGGCCGTTGAAAGATCCGGTCACGCGCCTGGCCCGGCCGTTCACCGAGTACTTACAGCGTGGAGGCCCCGTCCTTCAGGGCGGGAAGGAAATGCGAAACGGTCACACACGGTGGTCCCCCGGTTTTTGTCGGTGAGATTCGGTAAGTTGCTCGGCGTGTCGCGCTACCGGCTGCAGCCCTCGCCCGCCCAGGAGGCGGCGCTGCTGGAGCACTGCGGACATGCCCGATATGTGTGGAACCTGGCCGTGGAACAGCACGCCCACTGGCAGCGTGGGCGGGCGTCGGCGCCGGGGTTTGCCGAGCAGTGCCGTCAGCTCACCGAGGCGCGCGCCGCCTGCGCGTGGCTGGCCGCCGGATCGGTCATTGTTCAGCAGCAGGCGCTGAAGGATTTTCACCAGGCGATGGCGAACTTCTTCGGCCAGACCCACCAGCGGCCGACCTGGCGCCGGCGCGGCCGACGCGAAGGTTTCCGGATCGTCGCGGTCAAGGCGAGCGAGGTGCGCCGCGTCTCGCGCAAGGTGGGCGAGGTGCGCATCCCCAAGGTGGGGTGGGTGCGGTTTCGCTGGTCGCGCCCCATGCAGCAGGCCAAATCCTTCCGGGTGAGTCGGGATGCGGCGGGGCGTTGGCATGTGGCGTTCGCCGTCATCCCCCAGCCGGTCCCCGGACCGGGCACCGGTGCGGCCGTTGGCGTTGACCGAGGCGTCACCGTCTCGGCCGCTCTGTCGACCGGTGAACTGCTGAGCGTGCCACCCCTGAGCGAGGCGGAGAAGAAGCGGCTGGTGCGGCTGCAGCGCACCCTGGCCCGAGCCCAGCGCGGATCGAAGCGGCGCGGCAAGGTCAAGGCGGCGATCGCCCGGTTGAAGGCGCGCGAGGGTGATCGGCGCAGGGACTGGGTGGAGAAGACCAGCACCGATCTGGCCCGCCGCTTCGATGTGATCACGTTCGAAGACCTGAAGATCTCGAACATGACCCGGTCGGCGAAGGGCACCCTTGAGGCGCCGGGCACGAATGTTCGTCAGAAGGCGGGGTTGAATCAGGGCATTCTCGCAGGCGGCTGGGGCCGGTTGGTGACCCGGACGGGGCACAAGGCTCCGGGCCGGGTGCAGTTGATTGATCCGCGGTATACGTCGCAGACCTGTAACGTTTGCAAGCACATCGCCAGGGAGAGTCGCAAGAGCCAAGCTCTCTTCCTGTGCGTGGCCTGCGGGCATCGGGATCACGCCGACGTGAACGCGGCGAAGAACCTTCGAGATACCGCCGCGGGGCATGCGGTGGCTGCGCGGGGAGGCCTGCCGCCTGGCGGGCCGGTGAACCGCGAACCTCAACGCGACCTCCTCCTGGTGGGGTAGTTGCCGTTGGAATCCTCTGCCCTTCAGGCAGGGGAGGATGTCAAAGGGCCAGCTCCTTGCGCGCCCGGGTCTGGTCGGAGGCGTGCTTGAGCACCACTCCGAGGGTGGCGCCGATCGTCGCCTCGTCCAGCTCGGTCCGTCCCAGGGCGAGCAGGGTGTTGGCCCAGTCGATCGTCTCGGCGATCGAGGGCGACTTCTTCAGCTCCAGGGTGCGCATCGTGGCGACCGTACGCGCCAGTTGCTCGGCCAGGCCCGCCTCGATCGCGGGCACCTGGGCCAGCACGATGTCGCGCTCGCGCTCCGGGGTCGGGTACTCCAGGTGCAGGTAGAGGCAGCGCCGCTTGAGCGCCTCGGAGAGCTCGCGGGTGGCGTTCGAGGTGAGCACCACGTACGGCCTGCGCACGGCGGAGATCGTGCCGAGTTCGGGGATCGTGACCTGGTAGTCGGAGAGGATCTCCAGCAGCAGTCCCTCCACCTCGACGTCGGCCTTGTCGATCTCGTCGATCAGCAGGACCGTCGGGGTCTCGGAGCGGATCGCCCGCAGCAGGGGCCGCTCCAGCAGGAACTCCTCGGTGAAGATGTCATCGTGGGTGGCGTCCCAGTCCTGGTCCGATCCGGCCTGGATGCGCAGGAGCTGCTTTTTGTAGTTCCACTCGTACAGCGCCCTGGCCTCGTCCAGGCCCTCGTAACACTGCAGCCGGACGAGCTGGGCCCCGGTGGCGGTCGCCACGGCCTTGGCGAGCTGGGTCTTTCCCACCCCGGCCGGACCCTCGGTGAGCAGCGGCTTGCCGAGCGTTCCGGCGAGGAAGACCGAGGTCGCGATGGAGGCGTCGGAGAGGTAGTCGACGGCGCTGAGCCGATCCCGGACGTCGGCGGGCGAGGCGAACCACATGTGTGCTCCCAGTACAGGACCGAATGTTGTTCTAGCTTAACCGCTGATCGTCGGTGATTTCGAAGCCCTGCCCGATGTGCGCTATCCTTCGAGGGCTTCAAGCGCCGCTAGCTCAGTTGGTTAGAGCAGCTGACTCTTAATCAGCGGGTCCGGGGTTCGAGTCCCTGGCGGCGCACACCGCATCTGACCAGCGCATCCACGATTCCGTGGGTGCGCTGGTCGCGTTTCAGAACGCCCCGGTTCCTGCCGCTTTCTGCCTGATCTTGGCTCTCAAAGCCCACGCTGTCGATGAGCTGGACCGCGTCAGTCCGCCAGTTGGGCGAGGGCCAGTGCGTGCGCCTGGTCGAGGGACTCGGCAGCGGCGCAAGGGACGTCCGGCTGCACACCGGTGCCCTCCCAGTTCGCGCCGGAGACGGGGTTGATGGCACGGCCGGTGGGGACGGTGGCTTCCAGGTGGGGGTGCACGGTCCAGCCCTTGCACGGGTGTGCGCCGCCGCGGGTGGGCTCGCCGACGACAACGGCGCGCCCGAGCTGCTGCAGGTCGTAGGCCAGTTCCTCGGCGGCGGAGAAGGTGCTGTCACTGGACAGCACGTACAACGGTTTGCTGCCGCCGAAACGCGCGCCGGGAACGTGCGGCAGGCTCCAGGACTGCTCGCTGCGCTCGCCGCGGCGCCAGTACATGGTGTTGAGGTGGGTGCGCTCGTCCAAAAGGTAACTGCAGACGAAGGCGACGGTGTCCGGGTCGCCGCCCCGGTTGTTGCGGAGGTCCACGATCAGCGCTCGGGCGCGGGAGGCCAGGGTGAGCGCGGCGCTCAGTGGTTCGGCGGCCCACTCCAGCGGAAACAGCATCGGCGCCAGCTCCACCACGGCGACCCCTCCGTCGAGCAACTCCACCCGGGGCGCACCGCCCAGCGAGGTGTCGAAGTCCCGGCGGATGGAATCCAGGGTGGCCGCGCCCTGCTCGGGGGACACCGGGTCGGCGTGGTGCTTCAGTCTCAGGTGCTTGTCGTTGTTGACGGACTGCAGGTCCGTGGTGACCAGACGGGCGAGCTCCTCGGCACCGTCGACGTCGTAGGCGCCCTCGGCGAGGCGTCGTTGGAGCAGGCCGGCAAGCTGCTCGGCTATCTCAGGGAAAACGTAGTGCTCGGTCAGCAGCCGAGCCGTCTCGTCAACGACAGGGGCAGGCCGGACGTTCGTCAGAGTCGTCATGGCGGAGAGTAGAGCACTGCCCTTACGACAGCGTCAAAGGCTTTGAACCGGCGTGCTTCCCTTCGTATTCGCCTTGCATCGCCCGGAACGCCGGCTTCCCAATGATCATCCCAGGGCGGACGCGCCCCGGGGTCGCCTCCTTCGTCGAGCTTCACCCGGGGGAGGGTAGACGGGCCGGATTTTTTTAGGAAAAGCTCTGATCTAGATCGCGAAACTGTCCCAGGTTCGCGGGGGCGAACCTCTGGTGTGCGGAGAGGTGTAGTCCATGGATCTGTCCGGCAGGGTTGCCGTTGTCGCGGGTGGGGCCCGTGGCCTCGGGCGTGCGTACGTCGAGGCGATCACTTCGTGAACGTCGCGGACCTGGTCGCGATCGACGTCCATACCCACGCGGAGGTCTCCGAGGACGGGCACCGCTCCCTGAGCCCGGAGCTGTTCGGCGCCTCCGAGGAGTACTTCAAGGCACAGGGGCACCGGCAGCCGACCATTCCCGAGATGGCCGCCTACTACCGCGAGCGGAAGATGGCGGCCGTGGTGTTCACCGTCGACGCGGAGCACGCCACGGGGCACCGTCGCATCTCGAACGAGGAAGTGGCCGGCGGCTGCGCCGAGCACGCCGACACGCTCATCCCGTTCGGCAGCGTCGATCCATGGAAGGGCAGGGCCGGCGCGCGAGAGGCCCGCCGGCTCGTCGAGGAGCACGGCATACGCGGCTTCAAGTTCCACCCGAGCGTTCAGGGCATGGCTCCCAACGACCGGACGGCCTACCCGCTCTACGAGGTCATCGAGGAGGTCGGCGTTCCCGCGCTTTTCCACACCGGTCAGACCGGCATCGGCGCGGGAGTGCCCGGGGGAGGCGGCATCCGGCTGAAGTATTCCAATCCGATGCTGGTCGACGACGTCGCCGTGGACTTCCCCGAGCTGCGGATCGTCCTGGCTCATCCGTCGTTTCCATGGCAGGACGAGGCTCTCGCGGTCGCGACGCACAAGCCCCACGTCTACATCGATCTGTCCGGATGGTCGCCGAAGTACTTCCCGCCGCAGCTCGTCCGGTACGCGAACACGCTGCTGAAGGACAAGGTGCTCTTCGGGTCCGACTACCCGATGATCACTCCGGACCGCTGGCTGTCGGACTTCGAAAAGCTCGATATCAAGCCGGAGGTCCGCCCCAGGATCCTGAAGGACAACGCGGTGCGCCTGTTCGGGCTGGACGCCGTTGGGAGAACGCCGTCCACAGGGGGTGCGTGAACGCGGTCATGACGACGGCGGTGGACGGCTCGCGAGGGAAGGACCCGGGCCACAGCGGCGGCTGGAGATCACTCAGGAGAGGGCGAACTCCTTCGGTGGCGTCACCGCGGCGCGCGTTCGCCGATATGTCATGACGTTGTGAAAAGTATTGACGGTCATGGTAAAGGTGCTTAATCTCCCTGCGAGAGGGCGAGATCCCCTCACTCGCTCCCGGTGAGGAGCCCTGATCATGGCGAACATGTCAGCCGCACCGCACGATCAGACTCAACTCCGCCGCGCGGTGGCGTCGAGCTTCCTGGGCAGCACCATCGAGTTCTACGACTTCCTGCTGTACGCCACGGCGTCGGCCGTGCTGTTCAACAAGATCTTCTTTTCCAACCTCGACCCGCTCGCGGCCACGGCCGCCAGCTTCGGCACGTTCGCCACGGGCTACCTCGCCAGGCCGCTCGGAGGCATCGTCTTCGGCCACTTCGGCGACCGGCTGGGCCGGAAGCGGATGCTGGTCCTGACCATGGTCCTGATGGGGGTCGCCAGCTTCCTCATCGGCCTGCTCCCGACGTACGACCAGATCGGCAGCCTGGCGCCCATCGCGCTCATCGTGCTGCGGGTCGTACAGGGCATCGCCGTGGGGGGTGAATGGGGCGGCGCGGTGTTGATGTCCACGGAGCACGCCACGACGCGACGGGGCCTGTGGGCCGGCTTCACCAACGCCGGGGCCCCGTTCGGCATGGTGCTCTCGACCGTCGCGCTCAGCGGCACCGCCGCCGTCGTGGGCGAGGAGGCGTTCCTGAACTGGGGCTGGCGCGTCCCGTTCCTGATCAGCATCGTGTTGCTCGCGATCGGCCTGTTCGTGCGGCTGAAGGTTGAGGAGACCCCGGTGTTCAACGCCGCCAGGCACCAGGTGTCCCGGCTCCCGCTGCTGGACGTGCTGCGCGGCCAGCCGAGGACGCTCCTGCTCGGGGTCGGCATCGGCCTGGCCTCGTTCGTGGCTCAGGGGACGCTGACCACCTTCGTCATCGCCTACGGGGTGCAGGCGGGGTTCCCGCGTCAGACCGTCCTGAACGGCCTGACGCTCTCGTCGGCGCTGGCCGTGATCGGCATCATCGGCTGGTCGGCGGTGTCGGACCGGCTCGGGCGGCGCCCGGTGGTGATCACCGGTGCGCTGATCATGGCGGTGTACGTCTTCGCCCTCTTCCCGATGGTGGACAGCGGCAACGCGGCCGTGCTCGTCCTCGCGCTCGTGGTCGGTCAGGCGGTCATCCATCCCCTGATGCACGGACCGCTCGCCGCGTTGTACGCGGAACTGTTCACCACCCGCAGCCGCTACACCGGCGCCTCGCTCGGCTACCAGATCTCCGGTCTCGGAGCCGGTCTGGCTCCCCTGCTCTTCGCCCAGATCCAGGTGATGAACGGTGGAGGCGGGACCATCGTGATCTCCGCGATCATCGCCGGCTTCTGCCTGCTCGCCGTGGTCTGCACCCTGGCGCTGAGGGAGACCAGCCGCGACGACCTGACCTCGGCGACCGTTCCCGCCCCGGCGGACAGCGTGACCGGCCGGGCCAAGCCCTCCGCCACCTGAAGGAGGGGTCTGCTCCGATGCGGAACGCAGGATTGGGCGGCTGGACGGCTCGCCGCGCCCAGATGACACCGAACCGCACCGCCTTCGTCTTCGCGGACCGGTCGATCACCTACGACGAGGTCCACACGCGCACGACGAAACTGGCCTCGCAGCTGAGGGACGGCGGGGTGAAGCCCGGGGACCGGGTCGCCTACCTCGGCCCCAACCACGTCGCGTTCGCCGAGATCATGTTCGCCACGCACATGCTCGGCGGCATCTTCGTCCCGCTGAACTTCAGGCTGGCCGCGCCCGAGATCGACTACATGCTGAACCACTCCGGGGCGGCGGTCCTGATCTACGCGCCGGAGTGCGCCGAGGTGGTCCGGGCACTCCCGGACACCTCGGGCCTCCTTGAGATCGTGTGTCTCGAACCCTCCTCGACGGAGGAACGGGATTACGAGAGCCTGCTCTCGAAGGGGGACCCCACCCCGATCGACGTGCCGGTCGGGCTCGACGACGTCGCCGTGATCCTCTACACCTCGGGCACGACGGGTCGCCCCAAAGGCGCGATGCTCAGCCACGCCAACCTGGTGTGGAACGCCTTCAACCTCATGATCGGCCTTGATGTGGCGAGTGACGAGGTGACGCTGATCAGCGCCCCGCTCTTCCACGTCGCGGCCCTCGCCCAGATGCTGCTGCCGACGTTCATGAAGGGCGGTCGCTCGCTGATCATGCCGTCCTGGGACGTGGACAGGTGCTACGACCTCATCGAGGAGCACCGCGTCACCTGGATGTTCGGCGTCACCACCATGTTCGCCGCGTTCGCCCGGTCGCCGCGGTGGGCGGAGGCGGACCTGTCCTCGCTGCGCAACCTCATGACCGGGGGGTCGGCGATCCCGGTCTCGCTGATCCGTGCCTACCAGGAGCGGGGCCTCGTGTTCTGCCAGGGGTACGGGCTCACCGAGACCGCGCCCGGGGCGACCTTCCTTGAGGCGAGCGAGAGCATCCGCAAGGCGGGTTCGGCGGGGTTGCCCGTGTTCTTCGCCGATGTGCGGGTGGTCCGGCCCGACCTCGCCGAGGTGGCGGTGGGGGAGGCGGGTGAGGTGCTCGTCCAGGGACCGAATGTGACCCCCGGCTACTGGAGGGACCCGGAGGCGACCTCCGCGGCGTTCGCCGGGGACGGCTGGTTCCGTTCCGGTGACATCGCGGTCCGCGACGACGAGGGGCACCTGTACATCGTGGACCGCGTCAAGGACATGTACATCTCCGGTGGGGAGAACGTCTATCCCGCCGAAGTCGAGGGCGTGATGTTCGAACACCCGTCCGTGGCCGAGGTCGCCGTGGTCGGGGTGCCCGACTCCACGTGGGGTGAGGTCGGTCGCGCCTTTCTCGTCTGCCGCCCAGGTGCGAGCGTCACGGGCGACGAGCTTCGCGCATTCCTCCGTGGACGGCTGGCCACGTACAAGATCCCCCGCTATTTCGACGTGGTGGACGACCTTCCGAAAACGGGATCAGGGAAGATCCAGAAATCCCGGCTGCGAGACCGGGCCCGGCCGTAGCGGCAGCGGTCGTCCCGCGGTTCTCCCGCCTCCGGCCGGGTGTAAGAGGCGGTGATGCGCCGCTTTTTCCCTTGCCATTGCGTCAATGAACGGCAAAATTCGGACAATCGGTCTGATTGGAAGCCCGATGCTCTCTGTCATTGCGGGGGAAATCCCACGCTAGGTCAAATTTATTGTTGTATGTACTTTTTGTCGGCTTATGGAGGGTATAGGGATTTAAGTCCGTTCCGTACGAAAGCCGGAAGGGGGCGTGGGTCATGATCCGACCCGCAGGCCTAGAACAACATCCCGATCTCATCGAGATGCGAGAGAGGTACGAGAGAGCGGGCTCCAGCACGGCAGCCCAGGGAATCGATGGACTCACCCTTCTCGCAGGTCTATGGCTGGCGATCTCTCCATGGGTGGTCGGCTTCAACGGCCTGTCCAGGATTTCCGTAAGCAACCTGATCACCGGTATCGCGCTCGCCGCCCTGGCGATGGCGTTCGCGGCGGCGTTCGGCCGGACCTACGGGCTCAGCTGGATCGCACCGATCATCGGAATCTGGACCATCATCGTGCCGTGGATCACAGGCTCGGCGACGACGTCGACCATCTGGAACAACGTCGTCACCGGCGTCATCATCTTCCTGCTCGGGCTGGGAGCGGTGGCGGTCAGCGCCAGGAAGATGCCCAGCATGAACAGGGGCTCCCACATGTCGCCCGACATGTCGGGCAGGTCCACCTCCAACATGCCGGGCAGCAACATGCCGGGCAGCAACATGCCGGGCAGCAACATGCCAGGCAGGCACTGAGCCGGTGTGACATGGTGTGGCGGGCTGGGGGGCCGCCACACCCACCGGTGCCGAACGTCCCCGGACAGGCGTGAACGCGGGCTATTCGGGGGTACGGACCGTGGCGATCCGGGCCGCCTGGGCGACCAGGCGGCCCTTGCCGTCCCAGGCGTGCGCGGTCCTGTTCGTCCCCTCCAGGCCATCCGAGTGGTGACCGGCGCCTCGACGGCCCGCCTGGGTGGGCCGGGCGCGGACCCGGATGGCGCTCCGCCCCCGCCTCGGGTCTCGACGAGAACCTCGGCCCGGCCGGGCCCGGGTGCCGTGACGAGGGCACCGCCGATCGTTGTCGGGTGCGGGTGATCCCGCCCGGCTGTGGCGGACGGTCCCGAGCGTTTCGCCCGCGCCGCCCGCCTGCCTCGGCCCCACCGCCGAGACTGTGCCCGTGTGTGTCCGGGGCCGTGTCCGTGTCAGAGGCCGTGTTCGCGTGCGTGTCCGCGTGTGCTTCGCGTTTCTCCCGCGAAGGCGTCCCCGAGAGCCCTGGGCCGGTCGGGAGCCCTGGGTCGGTCGGCGGGCTTTGAGTCGTCCGAGGGCTCTGAGCTGGTCGACGGGCTCTGAGTCGCCTCGGGAGCCCTGAGCTGGTCGACGGGCTTGATATGCCCCGGCCGACCGGCTGGGCGACCCCGGGCTCGACGAGGAATGACGCCATGAGGCGCGGAACGGGCGGGTGCCCCTTACGGGACCCGCTCCGGCTCGCGCTTCCCGATCGCCGGGGGCCGGCCTCTGGCCGGCTCCCTTTTCCCGTGGAACGGCGCCGGCTAGAGCCGCGCCCGTTCGCTCTCGCGTCCGTGCACGATCAGGGCGTAGATCACGAGCACGTCGATGGCGATGGCGAGAAGCGACCACCAGGGGTAGGCGGAGAAGAGCAGCATCTGCGTGATGGCGTTCACCATGGCGAGGGCGACCGCCACGACGCGGCCCCAGGTCTGTCCGGCGATCACCGCGAGACCGGCGACGACGAGGAGGATGCCGAGTATCAGGTGGATCCAGCCCCAGGCGGACAGGTTGAAGAGCAAGGTGTTGTTGGGGGTCTCAAGGAAGAACGTGTTCCTGAAGATGGCGACCAGGCCGTAGATGATGTTGAACGCGCCCGTCAAGATCATCATCAGGGCCGCGAACCAGACCCAGCCCATCCAGCCGGTGACCTGCGGGGTCCCGGTTCCTCTCGCGGTCATCGTGTCTCTCGCGCCGTGCGCCATGCCGGTTTCCTCACCGTGCGGCGTGCCCGGTTCGCCGTGCAGCGTGCCCGGTTCGCCGTGCAGCATGCCGGTTCCCTCGCCGCCCACCCTGCCGGTCCCCTCGCCGGGCATCCTGCCGGTTCCCTCGTTGTGCACCATGCCGTCTCCCCCTCATGATCGCGAATCATTACCAGGAGTGATCGCCGTTGTGAGGGGAGGTCATGTCACCCGAAAAGGGTGAACTTCTACACGAAGCCCCGTCGCGCGGCCTGGTTGATCGCCTCCCGGCGGGTCGTGACCCCGAGCTTGCGATACACCGAGCGCAGGTGGGTCTTGACGGTGTTGACCGACAGGAAGAGGTCCTCGGCGATCTCCTTGTTGGTCATGTGTGACGGCAGGAAACGGAGTACGGCCAGCTCACACTGGGTCAGGGACGGAGCCTCTTCGCCCTGGGGGTTCACCGCCCCGCGTTCGAACCGGCGGAGGATCTCGGTGCCGAAGGGGAGGCGTGGATCGTTGGGCGGCACGAGAATCGTCAGGAGCGATCTGACCGACCGGCCGCCGTCGAGGAACACCCGCCGTGCCCGGTGCGGCTCCGCCAGCTCCAGGGCCTGATCCAGCAGTTCGGCGGAGAGTGACACCGCTCCCAGGCGGCGGTGTGCGGCCGAGGCGACCAGCAGGGCGGCGATGCTGTCCAGCGGGCGCGTCTCGCCCGCCGTGCCGCTCAGGCAGTCCCGCACGGCGGCGAGTGCGCGCGCCGGGTCGTTCCGCATGAGGTGCAGCCGGCCCACGGCGACGGCGTTCGAAGCGAGCGGCGAGGGGCCGGCCTCGTCAGTCGTGGGCTTCAGGGCCGCCGGAGGTTCCGGGGCGGTGGGGTTCGGAGCCGTCGGATCCAGGGGCAGGGCGCCGGGAAGGTCGGCCGCCGGAAACCAGGCGACGTCGAGGAGGGTGACCGCCTGGATGAGGCGGGTCGGCGGTCGGCGCCGCCTGTGGAGTTCCGCCAGGCATGATCGGGCGGCGGCGGTCTCGCCCTCGGCGACCAGGGCTCGCGCTCGGATCAGGGTGGCGAACGCGGAGACCGGTCCTTCTCCCGGAGGCCGCCGCCGTGGCCACGGCTCGATCCGATCCAGCAACCGGTGGACGTCGGCGGGTTCGTCGCGTTCCAGGTGCACCCAGGCGAGGGCGAGGTCGGCGATCGGATGAGGTCGCAGCGGCCCGTCCGGAGCCGAAGCCGGGGTGCGGAGAAGGCCGCCCGTTTCCTCCGGACGGGCCGGATCGCTCTGGACGGCCCCGATCGTTTCCTCGGCCCCCGTCAGATCGCCCCGGATCGCGTCGGCCAGCGCCGCGCACGCCGTCGCGAAACCCGTCAGGGCCGGGAAATCACCGGCTTCGAGTTCCCTCACCGCTCGGCGCAGGGCCGTACCGGCCGAGACGAACTCGGCGTTCCAGGCATGAGCGAGCCCCAGCGCCAGCAGCAGGCAACCGGCCGCTCGGCGCTCGGCGGCCGAGGGCGACGGTACGCCGCCGGTCCGGCGGAGCGCCTGACGGGCGGTGGAGAGGTCCTCCGGGGCGCAGTCGCCGCTCATCCAGACCCGGAGGAGGTTCAGCGCGGCGATGAGCCGGCCGGGGTGAGGCTCCACGGTCCCGGCGGATCTCTCCGCCGCCTCGAGGTACGGCCCGGCCGCGTCGGGATCTCCGGTGATCAGCCGGATCCAGGCGTGGGCGAGGGCCACCATCGGCGTGGTGGAGGTGAGCTCGGGCGGAAGCCGCGCGAGGATCGCGGAGAGCTCGCCGTCCCCGGCCCGGAGGAGGACGCGCACGTCGTCCTCGGCCAGGATCTCGGCGGCGTGTCCCCAGTCCGCCCCGGCGACCGCGGCCCGCAGGGCGTCCAGCGGCCTGCCGTTCGATCGATGCCGGCGCGCCGCCTCGCGGAGAAGGTGGGGCACGTCCTCGGGGGACTCGCGCCCCAGTTCGGCCTGGAGGAACTCCCGGAAGAGCGGCTGGAAGCCGTACCCCGGCGGGTCGGCGTCGATCGTTTCGAGGAAGCAGTTCTCCCGGCTCAGCCGGTCCAGGATCCGCGCCGCGTCGGCCGTCCCGGTGAGCGCGCCGGCCAGCTCGGCGTCGAGCGGCGAGGCGATGCTGGTACGCAGAAGGAAACGGCGGATCTCGGGATCCTGGCGGCTGATCACCTCGTCACGGAAGTAATCGCCGACGATGCGGCTGTTTCCCGTGAAACCGCGCACCAGCCGCTCCATCTCGCCCCGACCGAGGCCGCGCCGGTTCACGGTCTCCGGGTCCGCGCTCTCCGGGTCCGCGCTCTCCGGGTCCGCGCTCTCCGGGTCCGCGCTCTCCGGGTCCGCGCTCTCCGGGTCCATGTCCCCGGGGTTCACGCCGCCCCGGTCCGGGTCGCGCCGGTCCGGGTCGCGCGGATCAGCACCGTTCCGGTCCTTCAGCCACAGGCAGGCCAGGCGCAGGCCGGTGCTCCATCCGCCGGTGCGTCTCACCAGCTCCGCCACCTGTTTCGTGTCGACCGGCAGGCCCGCCGCCCGGAAATACTCAGCGGCCTCGGACTCGGTCCACGCGAGATCTTCGGCTCCCATCTCCACCAGATCGCCGGAGACTCGCAGCCGGGAGAGCTGGAGGGCGGGCCGGCGGCGTCCCGACAGCAGGAGACGAAGCTGTGGCGGGGCATGCCGGAGCAGGAGGTCGAGGCCGTGCAGGATCTCCGGCCGATCGAGCTCGTGAACGTCGTCCATCACCAGGACGATCGGCCGGTCCCTCCCGGAGACCGCCTCGACGATCTCGCCGACGAGATCCATCGTCGGAGCACGGTCCGGCGCCGGGACCCTCAGAGACGGATGAACCCGCCCGAGCGCCGCGGCCAGGTGAGGCCAGAACCTGCGCGGCCGGTTGTCCTCGGAGTCGAGGGTGAGCCAGGCGACGTCGTGAGCCCCGTCGCCGTCCGTGCTCCACGACGCGCACGCGACGGTCTTGCCGGAGCCGGCGGGAGCGATGATCGAGACGGCCCGGCGTTGGACGGCGCGGTCGATCCTCCTCTGGATTCGGGTCCGGGGCAGCACGGCCACGTGGAGACGGGGAGGCGCGAGCTTGCCGGCCAGCAGCGCGCAACCGTCGTCTCCCGGCCGGGGAGTGGATCCCCGCGCATCGGCCACAGCCGTCATGACACCCCCGACCTCCTAGACGGAGCACGAACAAAATCCCCACTTGTCCGGCGGGCCGTACCAATCACCAAATTACTTCTGAATTACCGCTTTTCCCGGAATCAGCGCAGGTCACTCGTGTTCCGGGCCGACCTTACGAATCCTCGACGTTCGGCCCGGTCGCTCCTCCGGCGCCCCGGCCCCGCCCGTCCGCCTCTCCGGCGCGGCACCGTACGGTGTCACCGGCGCCCGTCCGGAGGTCCGGGCCGGGCGGCTTTCATCCCGGACACCCGGTCCGACCGCGTACCCTTCACCGGAACCGATCGATTCCTCCAAGTCCCCCTTCCCCCGGGCCGTCCGAGAGAAGAGGGCCGTCACGTCCGGGTGCGACAGGTATCGCGGAAGAATGTTGTGGCATCCCTCCTGCCTGTATCAGGGCGTTCTGGTGTGGAATCGGATCCGCACAGCTACGAACAGAGCTGCACACTCACGACAGCGGAGGGGGCGGGATGCCGAAGTTCCGACGGGGAAGCGGATTCCCCACCGGGGACCTCGCCCGGGTCAGCGTCTTCGCGGCGTTGATCGCCGTGCTCGGCCTTCCGGGCGCTCTGAACGTCTTCGGCAACGCGGTGCCGATCACGTTGCAGACGTTCGGGGTCATGCTCGCCGGCGCGATCCTGGGCACGTGGCGGGCGGCCCTGGCCATCGTCGTACTGCTCGTGCTGGTGGCCGCGGGCCTGCCGCTGCTGGCCGGCGGCCGTGGCGGACTGGGCGTCTTCGTGGGGCCGTCGGCGGGGTTCCTGCTCGGCTGGCTCCCCGGCGCGGCCCTGACCGGCTGGATCGTCGAACGCGGCGGCCGCAGTCCGGGCATCGCGCGACTGCTGACGGCCTGCCTGGCCGGCGGAGTCGGGATGATCTACCTCGTCGGCATTCCCGTGCAGGCGGCCGTCGCCGGGATCTCGCTGGGGCAGGCGGCCCTGCTCAGCGTCGCCTTCCTGCCCGGCGACGCGATCAAGGCGATACTGGCCTCGATCGTGGTGAGGGGCACCCAGCGGGCCTACCCCGATGCGATCCCGGCCGTCCACCGCGAGCGGCTCAGCGCCGCCAGGAAGGGCTGACCCGGTCATGCCGGTCGCCGCACAAGTACTGCGACACGCCTCCATCCGCCCGGACCGGCCCGCGGTGCGCGGTCCGGGAGGCGAGCTGAGCTACGCCGGGTTCGCGCGGAGGGTCCGCGGCGTGGCGGCGCGTCTGTCCGGGCGGGGGGCCGGCCGTGGCACGCTGGTCGCGATCAGCCTGGCGGATCCGGTGGATCTGCTCACCGTCGTGCTGGCGGCGGACCTGGCCGGGGCCACGCCGCTGTTGTGCGACCCCTCCTGGGACGCGCGGGTGCGGGAGGCGATCCCGGCGGACCTGCGCGTCGACGTGATGCCGCCCATCGCGGACGGCCCGCAGACGTGGCCGGATCCCCTCCCCGGCGATCGCGCGTGGGCCTGCTTCGGCTCCGGCAGCACGGGCCGTCCGCGAGCGGTGGTGCGCACCCGCGCGTCGTGGACGGCGTCGTTTCAGCGGGTGAGCGAGCTCGCCGGGATCGGTTCCGACGACGTCGTGCTGGTGCCGGGGCCGCTGACCTCCTCGCTGTACGGCTTCGCGGCCGTGCACGCGCTGGCCGCCGGGGCGACGGTCCTCGTGCCGGGCCGCTGGTCGCCCGGCACGCTGGCCGCGCAGCTCCGCGGGGCGACCGTGGCCCACCTCGTGCCGCACTACCTGCCCGCGGTGCTGGACGCCCTGCGCGAGGGGGCCGAGAGCTCGCTGCGGACGGTCGTGATCGGCGGAGCGGCCCTGCCTGCCGGACTGCACGAGCGCGCGGCGGACGCCGGTGTGCGCGTGATGTCCTACTACGGCGCCACCGAGCTGTCCTTCGTCGCCGTGGACACCGACGGTTCGGGGCTGCGCCCCTTCCCCGGGGTGCGGATCGAGGTCAGGACGCCGCCGGGTGAGTCCCTGGGGGAGGTGTGGGTGCGCTCGCCCTGGCTGTCCGAGGGGTATCTGGCCGACGCGGTGGGCCCGCTGAGGGTCGACGGCGACGGCTGGATGAGCGTCGGCGACGTGGCGGAGCCGTACCGGCCCGGCGAGGCCCTGCGGCTGCGCGGCCGCGGCGACGGCGCGATCCAGACCGGCGGGGCCACCGTCGTGCCCGAGGACGTCGAGGAGGTGCTCAGGAGCGTGCCGGGGGTGGGCGACATCGTGGTGGTGGGCTCGCCGCACCCGGACCTGGGCGCGGTGGTGACGGCGATCCTGGAGGTGGGCGCGGGGGCGCCGCCGCCGAGGGCGACCCTGGAGGCGGTCGCGCGCGGCGGGCTGGACGCGGCCCAGCGGCCACGCCGCTGGTACGCCGTGGAGAGCCTGCCCCGCACCCCTGCGGGCAAGCCGGCTCGCGGGCTCGTCGCCGCCCGCCTGGCCGGCGGCGACCATGACCTGCGGCGGCTGAACTGATGGGCGAGGCACCGGTCATCGTGGCGGCCCGCCGCACACCGATCGGCACCGCCGCGCACGCGTTCAAGGCGGTGACGGCCGATCGGCTGGCGGCGCCCGTCCTCGGCGCGCTCGCCCGCGACGTGGCCTTCCTGGGCGCGCCGATCGAGGACGTGGTGCTCGGCAACTGCATGGGGCCCGGCGGGAACCTCGCGCGCGTCTCGGCGCTGGGCGCGGGACTGGGTGAGGCCGTTCCCGGCGTCACCGTCGACCGGCAGTGCGGCAGCGGGCTGGCCGCGATCCTGATGGCCGGCCAGGCCATCCGCGGCGAGGAGATGGAGCTCGTCATCGCCGGTGGGGCCGAGAGCGCCTCCACCGCACCCCTCCGGGCCCACCGGGGACCGGCGGGTGAGCCCGCGGTGCCGTACGAGCGGGCGCCCTTCACCCCCGAGGGCCATCCGGATCCGGACATGGGCGCGGCGGCGGAGGCGCTCGCCGGCGCGTGCGGGGTGGACCGGGACCGTCAGGACCGTTACGCGTGCGAGAGCCACGCCAAGGCGGTGGCCGCCCGGGAGGCGGGCCGGTTCGAGGAGGAGATCGTCCCGATCGAGGGCCGGGCACAGGACCAGCGTCCGCGGCTCCTGCGGCAGGCGTCGCTGTCACGGCTGCCCGCGGCGTTCGTCCACGGAGGCTCGGTGACCGCCGGCAACTCCTCCCCGATCAGCGACGGCGCGGCGGCGGTCGTCCTCGTGTCGGAACGGCTGCGCGCGGCGGCGGGGGTGCCCGGGCTGCGGCTGCGGGCCGGCGTCGTCGTCGGGTGCGACCCCGCGCTGCCCGGCTGGGGTCCGGTGCCGGCCGTACGGCGGCTGCTCGGCCGTACGGGCGTGAGCATGGAACGGATCGCGGCGGTGGAGATCGTGGAGGCGTTCGCGGCCCAGACGCTGGCGGTGACCGACGCGCTCGGGCTCGACCCGCTGGGCGCCGACAGGGACCGGGTCTGCGCCGACGGCGGCGCCCTGGCCCTCGGCCATCCGTGGGGCGCCACCGGAGCCGTCGTGGTCACGCGGCTGTTCACCAGGCTCGTACGGTCGGGCGCGTCCCCGGGGACGCTGGGATTGGCGACGGCGGCGGTCGGCGGCGGCCTCGGGGTCGCCGCCCTGTTCGAGGTGGTCTGAGTGATCGAACTGGCTGACGGCCACGTCCGGTCCGGGCAGTGCGGGGTGGCGTGAGTGATCGAACTGATCGACGTCCATGTCCGGCTCGGACAGCGTGAGGTGCTGCGCGGCATCACCGTCTCGCTGCCCGAGCACCGGGTCGGTGTGATCGGGGCCAACGGTTCGGGCAAGAGCACCCTGGCCCGGCTGGTCAACGGCCTGGCCCTGCCGACCTCGGGCAGCGTCACCGTCCTCGGTCACGACACCCGCCGCCACGGGGCCAGGATCAGGCGCCGCGTCGGATTCCTGTTCACCGATCCCGACGCGCAGATCGTGATGCCGACCGTGGCCGAGGACGTCGCCTTCTCCTTGCGCCGCAGGAAACTCCCGAAGGAGGAGGTCCGGAGCAGGGTCGCCGCCGTGCTGGAGCGGTACGGCCTGGCCGGGCACGCCGACCATCCCGCCCATCACCTGTCGGGCGGGCAGAAACAGCTGCTCGCGCTGTGCTCGGTCCTGGTGCTCGAACCCGAGATCCTCGTCATGGACGAGCCGACGACGCTGCTGGACCTGCGCCACTCCCGCCTGGTCGCCGAAGCGCTGCGCGATCTGCCCCAGCAGGTGATCGTGGTCAGCCACGATCTCGCCCTGCTGGAGGACTTCGACCGCGTGCTGGTCCTGGACGACGGCCGGATCACGGCCGACGACTCGCCGGGGGCGGCCGTCGACCACTACCGGAAGACCATGGCGTGAACGGGCTCACCGGTGCCTTGCCGGGGGCGGCCGTCGACCGCTGCCGGAAGGCCGTGTCGTGAACGGGCTCACCGGTGCCTTGCCGGGGGCGGCCGTCGACCGCTGCCGGAAGGCCGTGTCGTGAACGGGCTCACCGGCGCCTACGTGCCGGGGGACTCCCTCCTGCACCGCCTGCCGGCCGGAGCCAAGCTCCTGGGGCTGGCCGCCTCGTGCACGGTGCTCCTCCTCCTGAGCGCTCCGGTGTCGATGGCGGTCGCCGCGGTCGTGGCCGCCCTGCTGTTCGCCCTTTCGGGGGTGGGCGCGGCGGCGGCCTGGGCGCAGCTCCGCCCGATCCGCTGGTTCGCCGCGGCCCTGTTCACCATGCAGGCGCTGGTCGTGGACCTGCCGACCGCCGTCTCCTCCACGGCCCGTGTCGTCCTGGCCGTCGCCCTGGCCGGACTGGTCACCCTCACGACGCGGACCTCGGACCTGATGGCCTGCCTGGAGCGCTGCCTGTCCCCCGCGCGGTGGGTGGGACTCGACCCGTTCCGGCTGTCCCTGCTGCTCTCCCTCACCATCCGCAGCGTGCCGGTCATCGCCGCCCTGGCCACCCGGGTACGGGAGGCCCAGCGCGCCAGAGGAGTGGAGCGGAGCGTGCGGGCCTTCGCCGTACCGCTGGTGGTCAGCGCGTTGCGGCACGCGGACGCGCTGGGCGAGGCGCTCAGCGCCCGCGGCCTGGACGACTGAGCGGCGCGGGCCGGGGCGGCCGAGGACGTCCGGCGCCGGCGTGGGAGGCGGTGACACCCCCCGGCCGCTGGGAGGCGGCGGCACGTCCCGGCCTCTGGGAGGCGGCGGCACGCAACCCGGGCGCGTCACCGGTCAGCCCATGCTCTTGGCGCCGTCCAGGGCCTCGCGGATGATGTCGGCGTGGCCGGCGTGCTGGGCGGTCTCGGTGATGAGGTGCATCAGCACCCGGCGGGCCGACCATCGCGTGTCGGCCTCGAACCACGGGGCCTTCGGCAGCGGCTGGGTGGCGTCCAGGTCGGGCAGGGTGACGACCAGCTCGTCGGTCCGGCGGGCCACCTCGGCGTAGTCGGCCAGCACACCGGCCAGCGTCTCACCGGGCAGCAGCCGGAACTCGTCGTCCCTTCGGGCCCAGTCGGCCTCGGTCATGTCGGCGAAGTCGCCCATCGCCGACGGGCCGTTCAGGATGAAGTCCGTCCAGGACCGCTCGCCCGCGGTCATGTGCTTGATCAGTCCGCCCAGGCACAGCTCGCTGACGGTGCTCCGCTGCCCGGCCTGCTCGTCGGTGAGGTCACGGGTGGGGAAGCGCAGGAAGTGCCGGTGCTTGGCCAGCATCGCCAGCAGGTCGGCGCGTTCGCCGGTGGCGACGGGCGCGTCAGCGGTGTCGTGGCCGGTCAGTTCGTTGACGGTCATGGTTTCTGCCTTCCGTTGTTCTTGCTCCGCCGGTCAGGACCACACTGACGGAAATAAGGGTCACTTTCTGACCTCAATCGCAGGAATAATCAAGAACATGGCGAACACCAGTGCTCGGACGCTGCGACTGCTGTCCCTGCTCCAGACCCACCGGTACTGGCAGGGCGGCGAACTGGCCGAGCGGCTGGGAGTCTCGCCCCGCACCCTGCGCCGGGACATCGACCGGCTGCGCGAGCTGGGCTATCCGGTCGAGGCGCAGCGCGGCGTGGACGGCGGCTACCAGCTCGCCGCGGGCGCGGCACTGCCGCCGTTGGTGGTCGACGACGAGGAGGCGGTCGCCCTGGTCGTGGGCCTGCAGGCCGCCGCGCAGGGCGCGGTGGAGGGCATCGCCGAGTCCTCGGTGCGGGTGCTGGCCAAGGTGGTGCAGGTGATGCCGGCCCGGCTGCGGCGCCAGGTCGAGGCGCTGCGCGCGATGACCGTGCCCGACGGCTGGAACGGCCCGGAAGGGGAGGGCATCGACCCGGGCGCGCTCACCGCGGTCGCGCTGGCCTGCCGGGACAGCGAACAGCTCCGCTTCTCCTACACCGCCGCCGACGGCCGGCGCACCGACCGGCACGTCGAACCGCATCGCCTGGTCTGTCTCGGCCGCCGCTGGTATCTGGTCGCCTACGACCTGACCCGGCACGACTGGCGCAGTTTCCGGGTCGACCGGCTCACCGCGCCGCAGGGCGACGGCTCCCGGTTCCGGTCCCGCGACCTGCCCGCCGCCGACGCCGCCGAGTTCGTCCGCGCCGGGCTGGGCAACCTGCCCCGCTCGTACCGGGTGGAGGTCCTCATCGACGCCCCGGCCGCGGTCGTGCGCGAACGGATCGGCAGGTGGGGCGCGGTCGAGGAGGTCGACGCCGGGCACTGCCGGGTGCGCATGACCGTCGACTCCCTGGACTGGCCGGCCATGGCACTGGGCGTGATCGACGCCGATTTCCACGTCCTCGACCCGCCCGAACTGCTCGACCGGGTCCACAACTGGGGAGCCCGGTTCACCCGTGCCCGGCTCGGCGAAGGGGCCGCCAGCGGGTGACTCGGTGAAGGGGCCGGCACCGGGTGATGACGCGAAACCGGCGGAGGCGGGGGGCGCCTCTCCCGGCCGGGGCGTTCGCGTCGGACGCGGCTCGGTGAGTCCAGGCTCGCACCGGGTCTCGGGCGCGGAACGCTAGGGCGCCGGGACGCCGCCCGGACGGGTGGGACGCCCGAAACGTACGGGGACGCCCGGTGAGTACAGCACGCTCACCGGCGGCCCGGCCGGCTCGGGCAGTCCTGCCGCGGCTATCAGGTCTTCGTCGCACTCGACCAGGTCGGCTCGGTGCAGGGGCCAGCGCGGATGGGTGTTCGGCAGGTACATCGGCCGCCCGAAGAAGGCGTTGTGCATGCCCCAGCGGGCGGTCAGGAAGTGTTCGAGCTCGGTGGGATCCTCGATGCGCTCGCCGGTCCGTACGGTGATCCGGCTGTGCGCGCCGCGCGGTCCGGGCAGACGCCGCGTGCTGGTGTAGGTGATGGTGTCGCCGCGCCGGCGGATGGCCATCCGGGACCACACGTACGGCAGGCGGAAGGCGGTTCGAGCGACGATCACCGGGATCAGCCGGGAGGCGTCGAGCGAGCGGAAGACCACGCCGCGCCGCCCGTGGGCGTCCACCGAATAGAGGCGGACGTTGGTCTCGGGGAAGGTGCCCAGGTAGGGGATGCCGGGGAGCCGTAACCAGCCGATGCGGTGCATCCGGAAGGCGACGAGGCCGACGTAGGTGACCCCGCCGAGGGTGTCGGGGACGACTCCCGGCGGCAGCAGGGGCGCCACGTCCGCGGGGTCGGCGGCCCAGTGGAGGAAGGCCATGTCGAGCCACGACTGGGTGAGCAGAGGGCTCGGGGTGGAGCGGGGCGGGTCGGCTGTGACGGGCTCCGGGACGGCGGGCGTGAGCGACACGATGTCAGCATCGCAGAACACCTCGCGCCTGTCCGTCACCGGACTCAGTCCACGGTCGCGTCGTCCGGGAAGCGGCCGGAGACGTCGGGGCGGGCGCGCAGGTGCTCGGGGAAACCGGGGCCGAGCGTGGCGGACACGGCGCGGAGTTCGAGGGGCTCCCGGCACTCGGCGCAGACGACCTCGGCATGGGTGTCGTGGCCGTGGTGCAGCAGGTTGATCGGCGGGCCGTCGGGGGAGAGCCACTTGTCGCCCCAGCGCATCATGGCGGCCAGGACCGGGAAGAAGTCACGACCCTTCTCGGTGAGCACGTATTCGTACCGCTTGGGCCGCTCCTGGTACGGAACGCGTTCGAGCATTCCCTCCTCGACCAGCCGCTTGAGCCGCTGGGTGAGGATGTTGCGGCCGATGCGCAGGTTGCGCTGGATGTCGTCGAAGCGCCGGGTGCCGTAGAAGGCCTCGCGGAGCACGAGCGGCGTCCACCAGTCGCCCAGCAGGTCGACGGATCGGGCGATGGAGCAGGGCCACTCGGCGAACGGCGTGCGCTTCATGATCCCATTCTATCCGCCGCTTCTTGTCCGTTGCACTAGTGAACTTATATATTGGGGTCAGTTGCGCTAATGAACGGAGACGGTCCATGACGTGGCAGCCGACCGCATGCGTACTGTGCGCGAGCAACTGTGGCATCGAGATAGAGCTGGACGAGCGCCGCCTCAAGCGGATCCGCGGCGACAAGGCACACCCCTCCTCGCGGGGATACACCTGCGAGAAGCCGCTCCGCCTCGACCACTACCAGAACGGCGCGGACCGGCTCACCCACCCGCTGCGGCGGCGGCCCGACGGCACGTTCGAGCGCATCGACTGGGACACCGCGATCACGGAGGTCGCCGGGAGGCTGGCGGCCGTGCGGGACGCCCACGGCGGAGAGACGATCTTCTACTACGGGGGCGGCGGCCAGGGCAACCACCTGGGCGCCTCCTACGCCGGTTCGGTGATGCGGGCCCTGGGCGCGCGATACCGGTCCAACGCGCTGGCCCAGGAGAAGACCGGGCAGTTCTGGGTGTCGGACCGGATGATCGGCAATTTCGCCACCGGTGACTTCGAGCACTGCGAGCTCGCGCTGTTCGTCGGCAAGAACCCCTGGCAGTCGCACGGCATCCCCAGGGCCAGGCCCACGCTGCGCGAGATAGCCCGCGACCCCGCCCGGTCCATGATCGTTATTGACCCGCGGGTCACCGAGACCGCCGAGCTGGCGGACATCCACCTGAGGCTCAGGCCGGGCACCGACGCGTGGCTGCTGGCGGCGCTGGCCGCGGTGCTGGTCCAGGAGGACCTGATCGCCCACGACTGGCTGGCCGCCCGCGCGGACGGCCTGGACGAGGTCGTGGCCACCCTGACCGAGGTGCCGGTGGCGGCCTACGCCGAGATCGCCGACGTGCCGGAAGACCTTGTGCGGCAGGCCGCCCGCCGCATCTCCTCGGCCTCGAGCGTGGCCGTCGTGGAGGACCTCGGGACCCAGATGACCCTGCACTCCACGCTCAACAGCTACCTCGACAATCTGATCGTCCTGCTCACCGGCAACTTCGGGCGGCCGGGCGCCAACAACCCGCCGATCCTGTTCATGCCGCTGGTCCAGACGTCCTACCTGCGGCCGCAGAAGGAGCGGTTCAGCCCGGTGGCCGGAGCCAGGATCATCTCGGGTCTGGTCCCCTCCAACGTGGTCGCCGAGGAGATCCTCGCCGACCATCCGGCCCGCTACCGCGCGATGCTGGTCGAGTCGTCCAACCCGGCCCACTCCCTCGCCGACTCGCCCCGCATGCGCGAGGCCCTCCAGGCGCTCGACGTGCTGGTCGTGATCGACGTCGCCATGACCGAGACGGCGAGGCTCGCCGACTACGTGCTTCCCGCGCCGAGCCAGTTCGAGAAGTGGGAGGCGACGTTCTTCAACCTGGAGGCGCCCGCCAACTACTTCCACCTCCGCCGCCCGATCCTGGACCCGCCGCCCGGCTCGGACCTGCTGCCCGAGCCGGAGATCCACGCCCGGCTGTGCGAGGCGCTCGGCGCCCTGCCCGACCTGACCGCTCTGCACCGGGCGGCGGCCGAGGGACGTAAGGCCTTCGCCGGCGCGTTCCCGGCCGCGATGGCGGCCGATCCCGCGCTGGCGGCGGTGTCCGCGGTCGCGCTCTACCGCACCCTCGGCCCGACGCTGCCCGCCCCCGCCGCGGCCTCCCTGTGGGCGCAGGCCCACCAGGTGGCGCTGCGCCACCCGGACGCGGTCCGCCGCGCCGGAATCACCGGGGACGATCTTGGTGATGCCCTCTTCGAGGCGATCCTCTCCAGCCCGTCGGGGACGCACTTCACGGTGGACGAGCCGGACGACGGCCTTTCGCGGATCGGCACCCCCGACGGGCGGATTCACCTCGCCCTGCCCGATCTGCTCGCCGAACTGGGCGGCCTGTCCCCGGCAGGTCCGCCTCGCCACCCGGACTTCCCGTTCGTGCTCTCCGCGGGGGAGCGGCGCGCCTTCACCGCCAACACCCTCTACCGCGACCCCGCCTGGCGTCGCCGAGACGCCTCGGGGGCCCTGCGCATCAATCCCGCGGACGCCGTCGGGCTGGGGCTGGAGAACGGCTCGCTCGCCCGGGTGACCACCCGCCGGGGCAGCGTCGAGGTGGAGGTCGAGCTGTTCCCCGGCCTTCGTCCCGGTCACGTCTCCCTGCCCAACGGCCTCGGGCTCGGTTACCCCGCGAGGGACGGCGTCTCCGCCCTGACCGGGGCGCCGCCCAACGAGCTCACCTCCTCGGGCGACCGCGACCGGTTCGCGGGCACCCCCTGGCACAAGCACGTCCCCGCCCGGGTGGAGGCGGTCTGACGATCTCGGGCGGGCGCCGCCTGGGACTTGACATAACGGTAGAGGGTCCGGTACTCCGGAAATGTGGGCTCGACACATCGTGGATCAAGGGTGCTCTGAACGCCCGTCGTGGATCCGCAGTGCCGACCGCTGGGGAGCCAGGGCGGAAAAGCCCCTGTTTCCCCAGGTGAACGGGGTGGAGGTGCCTGTGGCGATCTACGAGTACCTGTGTCCGGCCTGCGGGCCGTTCGACGTGCGCCTTCCGATGGGAACCGCGCCACTGTCTCGTGACTGCTCCACATGCGAGCGCGGTGCCCGCCGCGTCTTCTCCCCACCGGGTCTTTCCCGTGTGCACCCGGCGTTGTCCGCCGCGCTCGATCGCGACGAGCAGAGCCGGGACGCGCCCGCGGTCGTTTCCCGCACGCCCGGCCGGCGGCACCCGCAGCCACCGCACCCGGCACTGGCGCGCCTGCCACGACCGTGATCGACAGCGACATCGGGTCAACTGAACAACACGTCCGCGTACGTCCGGATCCGCCGCGTCCACCGTCTGGCCGACGACCCGGCGTACGGTGCGGCGACGGTTGGCATGATCATGTCACCGCACGGCGTACGGGGATCGCGTTGTCCATCTGAGCCGCCCATCACAGACGCTAGGGGGTCTCGCGGATGGGAAACGTTGGACTGCTCTACGTCGGTGCGGTGCTCTTCATCAACGGGCTGATGCTCCTGGGAAAGGTCGACCCCCGGGGAGCGTGCCTTCTCAACCTCTTCGTCGGGGCACTGCAGGTGATCACACCCACCGTGCTGATCATCACCGCCAACGGCGACACGAACGCGATCCTCAACGCGTCGGGCCTCTTCCTCTTCGGCTTCACCTACCTGTACGTGGGGATCGGCCTGATCACGGGAGTCGACACCACGGGCGTCGGGTACTTCTCGCTGTTCGTGGCCGTCATGGCGCTCGCCTACGCGTTCGCGAACTACCAGGTCCTCGACAACAGGCCTTTCGCCGTCATCTGGCTCTACTGGGCGTTCCTGTGGTTCCTCTTCTTCCTGCTGCTGGGGTTGAAGCGGGAGCACCTCACCGCCTACACGGGCTGGGTGACCGCGATCCAGGGCTGGGTCACGGGGGCCATCCCGGCGTTCCTCCTCCTCACCGGTTACTGGCAAGGCTGGAACCAGAACCTCATCGCGATCATCATGATCGTGTTCGGGGTCGTGGTGTTCGGCGCGCTGTGGCCGCTGACCCGGAGAGGGCACAGAACCCCTGCCCGCGCCGGCTCCACCGGCGGAGAGACCATCGCCGCCCATTGAGACCCGTCCGCCCGGCGGAGAGCCGGATCCGGGGAGAGGAGGTGACGCGGCCTTCCGGCGCCGAAACGCTGTGCATCCGATCAGGAGGAGAACCAGTCATGCCCGAAGTCATATTCAGCGTGGATCAGTCGAAGTCGATGCGTGACCAGGCCGTACCCGGTCACAACCGGTGGCACCCCGATATCCCCGCGGCCGCCATGGTGCGGCCCGGAGACGAGTTCCGCCTCGAATGCCGGGACTGGACCGACGCTCAGATAGGCAACAACGACTCGTCCAACGACGTGCGGGACGTCGACCTGTCCCAGACGCACATGCTGAGCGGACCCATCGGGGTCGAGGGGGCGGAGCCGGGAGACCTTCTGGTGGTCGACATCCTCGACCTGGGGCCGGTTCCCCAGCAGGTCGGCAAGGTGTCGGGACAGGGCTGGGGTTACACCGGCGTGTTCGCCAAGGCCAACGGCGGCGGCTTCCTGACCGACTACTTCCCGGACGCCTACAAGGCGATCTGGGACTTCCACGGCGGGCAGGCCACCTCCCGTCACCTGCCCGGTGTCCGGTTCACCGGTATCAGCCACCCCGGGTTGTTCGGCACCGCGCCGTCGCCGGAAATGCTCGCGAGCTGGAACAGGAGGGAACAGGCCCTCATCGACACCGACCCCGGCAGAGTCCCGGCGCTGGGCCTGCCGCCGCTGGCGGACAACGCCCTCGTCGGAACGGCGACCGGCGAGATGGCGAACCGGATCGCCCGCGAGGGAGCCCGTACGGTGCCCGCCCGGGAGAACGGCGGCAACCACGACATCAAGAACTTCACGCGCGGGGCACGCGTCTTCTACCCCGTCTACGTGAAGGACGCCAAGCTTTCGGGAGCGGACCTGCACTTCAGCCAGGGCGACGGCGAGATCACCTTCTGCGGCGCGATCGAGATGGGCGGCTTCATCGACTTCCATGTGGACCTCATCAAGGGCGGCATGGAGAAGTACGGCGTCACCACCAACCCGATCTTCATGCCCGGTAACGTCGAGCCGCGCTACTCGGAGTTCATGTCGTTCATCGGCGTCTCGGTCGACCACGACACGGACACGAACTACTACCTCGACGCGACGGTGGCCTACCGCCGCGCCTGCCTCAACGCCGTCGAATACCTCAAGAGGTGGGGTTACACGGGCGAGCAGGCCTACCTGCTCCTCGGCTCGGCGCCCATCGAGGGCCGGATCAGCGGGATCGTCGACATCCCCAACGCCTGCTGCTCGCTTTACCTGCCGACGGAGATATTCGACTTCGACGTGCGTCCGAACATGGACGGACCCGTCAGGAAGGATCGCGGGCAGTGCGCCGTGTCATCCTGACCGGCGTGGCACAGCGAGACGCGGTCGGCGGGGAGCGGCGTCCGCCGCTCCCCGGCATCCGCGCGTCCGAGGGGTCCGCCGGGGGTGGCGGCCGCCTCGGAGAGCGGAGGTGACGGACGTCGCCTTCCGGTGACCGCGCCTCGTCCCGTCCGGTGGTATACCGATAATTTTTGCCTGGCCCAGGGCAGAACTGTCCCTTGGGGCGCTTGACAGGCCAAAATTGGTCCGTGGTCAGGATCGGATCGGTAGAGATGGACGAATGCGAGCGTGGGCAACTTCCGCCGGTGCTGGGTCAGCTGTTCGCCGGCGGAGGTGACGGGCGGACGCTCTCGGTGGAGTTGCCGTCGGGGGACGTGGTCTGGCCCGATCCCGGTTACGCACAGCTGGCCATCCGCCGCCGTCCGGCGTTCTGGCTCAGTGACGAGGCGGTCTCCGGCGAGCTGTGGGCCGAGTTGAGGGCCCAGCACGAGCACTCGGGCCTGTGGCCGGTGCTGCTGGAGGACTCCATGCAGCCGTGGTCGGCCGGACAGGTCGCCCCGGACACGGTGGTCGAGATCGATCACTACCACACGGCGGCGTTCATGGCCGAGGTGTGGGCTGACTGGATCGCGAGGGCGCACATCGACCAGTTGGAGCTGCTGGACCCGTTCGGCCCCGAATGCCCCGGTCCAGCCCCGTCGGGCACGCTCGCCGCCGATCCCGGCGTGGTCGCCGACTGGTACGCCGGGCTCGTGGCCGAACGCAGGACCCCTCTCGGGCTGATCGCGGCCGACCGGGGGGCCGACGCGCTGGCCGTCATGGGGTGGCAGGGCGCCCTGAACCACAACGAGTGGATGGTCCCGCTCGCCGCCGTGGTGCGGAGCTGGGAGGACAGGTTCGGGGCCCGGGTGGTCGGCATGGGATTCAACACCCTGGACCTGAGCGTCGCCGCACCCCCGCTGACCTCGGAACACGCGCTGCACGTCGCCGCCGAGCACTGGACGTTCTGCCCCGACAGCATCACCCAGGGCGCCGGGACGCTCATCGACTACGCCGAGCAGATCAAGGGCAGGAACGCCTGGTCGTTCTGGTGGGACTGATCGGGTGTGGGCCACCGGTGGTCCGGCGGCGCGAAAGCCGCCACGGCGGCGACGGCCACGGCCTGACCGGTAAGGGTTCCTTGACGAATGCAGGTAGATCTTCTGGGGCTTTCGTGGCTTTTGCTTTGCTTTGTCCCATATAGGTCGGTAGTGTCCATTTACCGGTTGGCGACCTGCCCTTCATCGGAAGGAGCGGCCGGCCGCGTCGAATCCCGAGGGTCGATAAAGCCCCGGGAGCCGGGGACCCACTACTTGGGGTGAATCCACCGCGAACGCGGTGGTAGGGCAACTCCACCGCCCGAATCCGTCAGCTAACCCGGTAGACGAGATGGAGAGGAGATCCCTTATGGATCACCGCGTCATGTTCGTTCCGGCCCGTCTCCCGTTCAGGTCGATCACCCAGAGCTTCCACCGCGCCTGATCGCGGTGTCCTCCCGAACGCGCTCCACGTAGCGTCCGGTCGATCCGGCTACGTCCTTCTTTTATCCGTGAGTGCGCCTCCGCCCGTGCCCCCTTCTGTTCGTACGCGGCTGCCCCATTCCCTCGCGAAAGAGGCTCTCTTCCATGCGTTTCTCCCTCGGCCCGCATAAGAACCGTCTCGCCGCCGTCACCCTCCTCGGCGCGAGCATCCTGACCTCCGCGAGTGTCGCCTCGGCGCTCCCGGCCTCCGCGAACTCCCTCTATGCGAGCCCGGCCTCGGCATCCTCCGCCGCGGCGCTCTCCACCCGGGACGGCCTCGCCCCCGAGGTCGGTTCCGGTGCCACCCTTCTCAAGGGTTCGACCACGGCCTCCTACTTCTGGGACGACGCCTCCGGCCGCGCCGGGGACACCGGCCTGCCCGCGAGCGGCAAGCCGATGCAGAAGGGCATGATCGCCAGCCCGAGCTGGCCGCTGTTCACCGAGGGTTACCTCCTCTACAAGGGCAAGAAGGCCCCCTTCTTCGTCGGCGACCGCGGTCCCGGTGCTCCCTCCAGCAGCGGAATCATGATCGACATCGACGCCAAGACCTTCGCCGAGCTGACCGGCGGCACGTTCAACTCCAGCACACTCGCAGTGGAGAACAACGGCGGCCTGGGCCACATCGACGTCCAGTACGTGGTCACCAAGTGGGGTGAGGGCGTGGGCAAGAAGGGCTACCCCGTGGCGTTCTCCACCGGCGCGTGGGGCCGCAAGGACCTCAACCCCGTCGCGCCTCCGAAGGCCGAGCCCGTCGAGGGCTAGTCTGAGCACGTCCCGGGAGGGCGCCGGTCCCCCGCGAAACTCTTGTCCCCGTCCCTACAGAATGACATTCTGTTTTGCGGAATCAGCACGACGTCCGCGGGACCAGCAGGTAGGAGTGCCATGACTCAGCGCGCCTCGGCGAACGGCATCGAGATCGCCTACGACACCTTCGGCTCCTCAGGGGGCCGCCCGCTCCTCCTGGTCATGGGACTCGGCTCCCAGATGATCCACTGGGACGAGGAGCTCTGCGAGTCGCTCGCCGACGCGGGACACCACGTCGTACGGTTCGACAACCGCGACGTCGGGGAGAGCACACACTTCCACGACCACGGGATCCCCGCCTTCGGCGGGAACGGGCAGGTGCCCTACCTGCTGGACGACATGGCCGACGACACCGCGGGGCTGCTGGACGCGCTCGGCTGGGAGTCCGCCCACGTGGTCGGCGCCTCGATGGGCGGCATGATCGCTCAGTTGCTGGCGGTCCGCCACCCGCACCGGGTGCGCAGCCTCACCTCGATCATGTCCACCCCGAGCCCGGGGGCCGCCCGGCCCACCGAGGCGGCGATGGCGGCGCTCATGGCGCCTCCCGCCTCCGACCGCGAGGGCGCGATCCAGCGGGCACTGGCCACCTGGAAGGTCATCGGCTCTCCGGGATATCCGATCAACCATGAGCGGATCACCCGGCTCGCCGGGCTGAGCTACGACCGGTGCTTCGACCCGGCGGGATCGACCAGGCAGCTCGCCGCGATCATGGCCTCCGCCGACCGCGCGCCGATGCTCAAGGAGCTCACGGTGCCCGCCCTCGTACTGCACGGCGAGGACGACCAGCTCGTGCCGCTCTCCGGCGGGATCGCCACGGCCGAGGCGATCCCCGGGGCCAAACTGATCACCTTCCCCGGCATGGGACACGACCTGCCCCGCCCGCTCTGGCCCGAGTTCGTCGGCGCGATCGGCGAGCTCACCGCGGCCGCCGAGGGTTGAGCTCCGGTACGGCTTACGCCTCCCGGGGCGTAAGCCGTACCGGAGGATCAGATCTCGAGCTTTTCCTCGATGCCGCGGAGAGAGTGCCGCGCGAGCGCGAGGTTGGCCCGGCTGCGGTCGAGCGCGAGATAGAGGAAGAGCCCCTTGCCGCTCCTGCCGGCGAGCGGGCGGATCACGTGATACTGGCCGCTGAGCGTGATGAGGATGTCCTCGATGCCCTCCTTGAGGCCCAGCGACTCCATGGTCCGCATCTTGGCCTTGACGACCTCGGTGTTACCCGCCGCCGCGACCTGAAGGTCAAGGTCCTTGGAACCGCCGAGCGCACCCAGCGCCATCCCGCTGTTGTAGTCCACGACCACCGCGCCGATGGCACCGTCGATCGCCATCATCTCCTTGAGAGAGATGTCCATGTTGCCCATTTCAGGCTCCGATCACTGAGTTAACGACATCTGAGATGTGATGGCGGCCAGGTTCGCCGCCGTCTTGCGGCCCTCCAGCCGGAGCAGCCCGAGGTTGGTCCCGGGGCGTGCGAGGACTGTAAGGACGATCTTGGGGCCGGCGGCGTAGAAGACCGCGTAGCCGTTGGTGCCGGAGATCAGCGTCTCCTCGAAGGTGCCCTTGTCGACCATGCTCGTCATCCGGCGGCTGAGGGCCAGTAACGCGGAGGAGAGCGCGCCGATCTGCTCGGCGCCGCCGTTCAGGTCGTCGGCGATCGTCAGACCGTCGACGCTGCACGCGACGCACCCGTCCACGTCGGGCATGCGCACGCGGAGCAGCACCATCTCATGACGCACCAGGTCACGGAGTTCCACCGGAATCCTCCTTCCCATCGACTTCAGCCTCCGCGGCCTCAGCGGCATCGGAGCCAGCTCACGTCAGTGCCTCCAGTGCGTTCCTCAGCCGGATGAGCAGGTTCAGGTCGGTCGGGTCCCCCGTCGCGGCGGGGAGCCAGTCGGACGATTCGGAAGAGGCCGCCGCGCCGGCTCCCGGGATCTGCGTGCCGCCGCGTGTCCGACGGGGCAGCAGGCCGGTCGTGTCGGGTGGTTGCGGCGTGGTGGTGGGGGGATCGGGCGGATCCGGTGCGGCGCCCGGACCGGAGGCGGCGGGGACGGCCGGCCCGACCGGCCCCGCCGGGGCGGCGGGGACGACTCCGGGCTTGGGCTCCGGCACGCGGAGCAGCCCGGACGAGGCGAGCTGCCGTACGGCCAGCAGCACCGAATAGGCGGGGCGGCCCAGCCTGTGCGCCAGTTCGGCGGGAGGCGTCGCCGAGTCGGCCCCGACCAGCACCTCCCATTGCAAGGGGGTGAGCACCACCCGCTGAGCGGTGATGCGTCCCAGCGGGACGACCGGGAGCGAGTCCAGCTCCGCGGACGGCCAGGTCTCGTCCAACCGAGCCCTCCTTCGTTCGCACTCCCTGAGCAGTCCCGTCACCTCGAAGTACCACTGCGGCCCGAGCCAGTGCCGCTCTCCCTGCCGGAAGCGCGGCCGGTGCCCGGTGGCGTCGCGCAGGAAGTAGGCGGCGTCGAGCACCGCGTTCAGCACGCAGAACTCAAGCTCACCCCTGGTGAGCACCCCCTTGTCGACCAGTTGCTCCCCGCCCCACCGGTCTTCGGTGGCGGCCTGCCTGGCCTGCCGTACGGCGTGGGCGGAGATCCTGCGGCCGGCGGTGAGAAGGTCCTCCACCCGGGGAGCGGCCGTGCTCTCGGCGTAGGTGACGCGGCCGTCGGTGAGGTAGAACGTTCCGGATTTACCCAGACGCAGTGAGCCGGTGGCCCGATCGTCGGCCAGGCCTCGGAGTATGTTCTCGACGCTCTGCATGGGTTCACGTCGTTATCAGGCAGTCGGACAGGGTCTGAAGACGATGACGGGCCAGAGCCAGATTCGAACGGTTCGGATCGAGCCTGACATGAATGACCATAGGGCCGTCGAAAACCGTTTCCAGCGGTCTCAGTAAATGGTGTCCCTCGTCCGTGGTTATGATCATGTCGCGGATTCGGATTGTTCCACCGGGAGCGGTCACGGCGAGCCCGTCCAATGTCGCGCGGAGGATTTCGCTCAATCCCGCGGCGGACTTCTCCGCGTCGAGATGACGGCTCCCGCCGCCGGTCGCCACGGCCATCCCGCTGGTCTGATCGATCAGGACCGCGTCCAGCGCACCGGGGATGGCCATGACCTCGGCCAGACAGTCTTCGATTCCGAGCACAGGCTCTCCCTCGCCAGCGACTTTCAAGGCGTCGCCCGGCCAGCGTAGGGAAAGCCCGCCGAAGTCGAGTGCGTTAATCGCGATTACGGCGAGAAGGGGCGCAGAGTTCAATAACCGGATAGAAGAACAAACCCTCCGGGTATAAATCCATCTACTGATCTTCGGTGATAAGTGCCTTCTCGTCCGGCTTGAAAATAAGAACATTCTTCACATAAGAATCCACCGCGGCGGGCAGGCCGACGTCGTTTCCGGCCTCCTCCGACATGAACCAGCGGTGGTCGAGCACCTCGTGGAAGAGCTGGGCCGGCTCCAGCTTGCCCCGCAGTTCCTGGGGTACGGCCTGCACCGTCGGCTGGAAGACCTCGGCGAGCCACCGGTGGGCGACGATGGCCTCGTCCTCGTGACGCAGGCCGTACGACACCCGGAAGGAGTCGAGGTCGTTGAGCAGCCGCCTGGCCTGGTTCTCCTCCACGTCCAGGCCGGTGAGCCGCAGCAGCCTGCGCTGGTGGTGGCCCGCGTCCACCACCTTGGGGCGGACGATCAGCCGCCCGGTGCCGGCCTTGCGGCGGACCATCATCTCGGCGACGTCGAAGCCGAGCGAGTTCAGCCGGCGGATCCGCTGGTCGATCATGTGCCAGTCCACCTCCTCGATGATCTCGTCGGACGTGAGCTCGCCCCAGAGCCGGTGGTAGCGCTCGCAGATCGAGTCGGCGACCTCCTCCGGGTCGATGGAGGAATGGAGCAGGCCGCCCGCCTCCAGGTCGAGCATCTCGCCGAAGATGTTGGTGTGCGCCACGTCGATGTCGTACAGCCGCTGGCCCTCACTGATCATCGGATGGAGCTCGCCCGTCTCGGCGTCGACCAGATAGGCGGCGAAGGAGCCCGCGTCCCGGCGGAACAGGATGTTCGACAGCGAGCAGTCGCCCCAGTAGAAACCGCTCAGGTGCAACCGGACCAGCAGTACGGCGAGCGCGTCCATCAGCCGGTTGAGCGTCTCCGGCCGGAGTGTGCCCGACATGACCGCCCGGTAGGGCAGGGAGAACTGCAGATGCTGGGTGATGAGCGCGGAGTCGAGCGGCTCGCCGTTCGCGTCGGCTCGCCCGGTGACCACGGCCACCGGCTCGACCGAGGGGGTGTCCATCCGGCTGAGGTCCCACAGGAGGCGATACTCCCGCTTGGCGTAGTACTCGCTGATCTCCTTGATCGCGTAGACCTTGCCGGAGAGCCGGGCGAAGCGCACCACGTGCCGGGAGATGCCGCGGGGCAGGGAGACCAGGTGATGCTCCGGCCACTCCTCCAGCGGGACGTCCCAGGGAAGGCGGATCAGATCCGGGTCGCTCGGGGCGCCGGTGAGCTGGAGGGGCATGGGGTCAATCCTCGCGACGGGGAAAGGTGGGCGGGTTGAAGGCTCGCAGGACCACCGCGGAGAGCTGCTCCTCGGTGAGCACCCGGGGCCGGCCGACGCTCCTGGCCCGCACGTAGACCTCGCAGAGCCATTCGAGCAGCCGGGTCGCCTCGAAGGCGGCGTCGAGGTCGCCGCCGACGGTGACCCCGCCGTGGTTGGCCAGCAGCGCGGCCTGCCTGTCCTTGAGCGCTTCCCTGACGTTGGCGGCCAGTTCGGGGGTGCCGTAGGTGGCGTAGTCGGCGACCCTGACGGTCCCCCCGAGCAGCAGCGCGTTGTAGTGGATCGGCGGGAGCTCGGTCATGGTCGTGGCCACCACGGTGGCGAAGGTGGAGTGGGTGTGCGCGACGGCCCCGGCGCCGGTGGCCGTGTAGACCGCCAGATGCATGGGGGTCTCGGAGGACGGCTGCGACTCTCCCTCGACCAGGCGGCCCTCGACGTCGACGATCGGGCAGCTCTCGGGCTCCAGCCGGTCCAGGGCGATCCCGCTGGGCGTCACCGCGACCAGCTCGCCCGCGCGGACGCTCAGATTGCCCGAGGTTCCGATGACCAGTCCGGTCTCCGAGGCCCGGCGGCCGTACTCGCACAGCAGTCGTCGTTCCTCCGCCAGCAACATGTTCCTCAACGTAGGGGCTTGCGGTGGCGGGCGGCAAACCTTCATTATCTGGTCTAGACCGGTTGTTGTCCGTTGCCGACGGGAAGTCGGGGATTCGTTACCCTCCTGGAAATTGAAAGTCAATGGTCTTGCAGGAGATATCGGGTGTTCTGCGACCTTCTGTCATGGGAGAGTGCTTCTTCGGCAGGTGATTGCTACCGGATATGTCGCGAGGACATCACGGCTCGGTCTAGACCGGCTGGGACCTCTTGACGCTGGACTGCGGAGGTACGTACCTTCGGGCAAACGTTTAGGAAACTTTCCTAATTGATCCCCCGCTCAGGAGGGTTACATGTCCAACTCGGCCGGTACGCCAGGAGCTATCACCCGGCGGCAGATGATCCGCCGGATCGGTCTGACCGCTCTGATCGCCGGCCCCGGTGCCGGACTGCTCAGCGCCTGCGCCACCAGCGGAGGCAGCGCCCCCGCCGCCTCCGCCGCTCCGTCCGCCGGGGGCGCCGTCTCGGCCGCCAACCCGTTCGGAGTCGTCGCCAACGCCCCGCTCGAGGTCGTCATCTTCAAGGGCGGCCTCGGTGACAGCTACGCGACCGAGGTCCACGAGCCGCTGTACAAGAAGGCCTTCCCGCAGGCTCAGGTCAAGCATGTCGCCACGCAGAAGATCGCGCAGACCCTGCAGCCGCGGTTCGCCGGCGGCGACGTGCCGGACATGATCGCCAACTCCGGCAGCGACAACATAGACAACGGCGCCCTGCAGCAGGAGGGCCAGCTCATGGACCTCACCGAGCTGTGGGACGCCCCCTCCATCGACGACCCCAGCAAGAAGGTGCGCGACACGGTCGCGCCGGGCACCGTCGAGTCGGGTCTCATCTCCGGCAAGCCGTACCTCCTGAACTACGTTCTGTCGGGCTACGGCCTCTGGTACGACTCCGCCCTGTTCGAGAAGAACGGCTGGACCCCGCCGAAGACCTTCGAGGAATTCAAGGCCTTCTGCGAGACGGCCAAGGCCGCCGGGATCGTTCCCTTCGCCTATGCGGGCCAGAACGCCTCCTACTACGCCTACTGGATGATCCTCATCTCCGCCGCGAAGATCGAGGGCAACCAGTTCCTGATCGACGTCGACAACCTCGTCGACGGCGTCTGGAAGCGCGACTCGATAAAGCAGTCCGCCGCCGCCTGGGCCGAGATCGGCAACAAGTACATGGACAAGTCCTTCGAGGGCCTGATCCACACCGATGTACAGACCCGGCAGAACCAGGGCAAGATCGCCCTGTACCCGTCGGGCTCCTGGCTGGAGAACGAGCAGAAGAGCCAGACCCCCGCGGAGTTCAAGTACGCCCTGACGCCCACTCCCAGCGTCACCGCGGCAGACAAGATGCCCTTCGAGGCCATCCGTACCACCGCCGGTGAGGCCTATATCGTCCCCTCCAAGGCCAAGAACCCCAGGGGTGGCCTGGAGTACCTGCGCATCATGCTCTCCAAGGAGGGCGCGAAGGGCTTCACCGAGACGTCCAAGAACATGACCGTCGTGACCGGCGCCGCCGACGGCCTGGCGCTGTCCCCGGGTAACGCGAGTCTCACCGCCGTGCAGGCCGCCGCCGGTTCGAACGTCATCACCTACAGCAGCTTCGAGAACTGGTACAAGGAGTTCGAGACCGAGCTGCGCAAGCAGACCAACGCGCTGATGTTCGGCCGCATCTCCGCCGACGAGTTCTGCGACAAGATGCAGAAGGCCGCCGACAAGACCAAGGCCGACTCCTCCATCACCAAGCAGAACCGGACGGTGTAGGCACCAATGCGGCACGGCAGGTATCCGTTCATCGTCGGCTTTCTCGCCGCGCCGGTGCTCCTCTACGTGGTCTTCGTGGTCAGCCCGTACATCCAGGCTTTCTACATCTCGCTGACCAACTGGAAGGGCATCTCGGCAAATCCTCAGTTCATCGGTCTGGAGAACTACTCCAACCTGCTGAACGACGAGGTCTTCTGGGCCGCGGTGCGTCACCACGGTGTTCTGCTGCTTGTCATGCCGCTGGTCACCATTGTGATCGCCCTGTTCTTCTCCTTTCTCCTCAACGTGGGAGGAGGGCAGAGGGGCGGGCAGATGGCCGGAGTCTGGGGCTCGAAGGTCTACCGTGTGATCTTCTTCCTGCCGCAGGTCCTGGCCGTGGCCATCGTCGGCGCGCTCTTTCAGGCGATCTATCGCCCGGACGAGACCGGCGTGATCAACGGCCTGCTCGGCAAGGTCGGCATCGACCCGGTCGGCTGGCTCATCGACCCGAACATCGCCCTGCTGGCGATCATCGCCGTGATGGTCTGGCAGGCCGTCGGCTTCTACGTGGTCCTGTTCTCAGCCGGCATGTCCACCATCCCCAAGGACGTGTTCGAGGCCGCCGCACTGGACGGCGCGGGCCGGTTCACCCTGTTCTTCAAAATCACGCTTCCGCTGCTCTGGGACACCATGCAGGTCGCCTGGGTCTACCTGGGCATCGCCGCCTTCGACGCCTTCGCCCTGGTTCAGGTGCTCTCGGTCGACCGCGGCGGGCCCGACAACTCCACGACAGTGCTTCCGCTGGAGATCTGGCGCACGGCGTTCAGCTTCTCCAAGTTCGGCTACGCGTCGGCGATGGGTGTGGCGCTGTTCTTCATGACCATCACGTTCGCGGCACTGACCCTGCGCGTGACCAGGCGCGAGAGGATCGAGTTCTGATGGTCACGAAGTCCTCCTCCGCCGGTAGGCCCGCGAAGCGGAAGAACCCGCTCGGGATCTTCGGCACCATGTCCCACCTCGCGCTCGTGATCTGGGCGATCCTCATCATCGGCCCGATCCTGTGGACGTTCCTGGCCTCCTTCAAGACCAACACCGAGATCTTCGGTGATCCCCTCGCGCTGCCGGCGTCCTTCGGCTGGGACGCCTGGGGCCGGGCCTGGGAGAAGGCCCACATCGGCCAGTACATGCTGAACACCGTCTTCGTGGTGGCGTGCAGCACGGCCGCGACCATGCTGCTGGGCTCGATGGCCGCCTACGTGCTGGCGCGCTACACCTTCCCCGGCAACCGGCTGATCTACTTCCTGTTCGTGTCGGGCATGACGTTTCCGGTGTTCCTCGCGCTGGTCCCGCTGTTCTTCGTGGTGAAGAACCTCGGCCTGCTCGACACCCACCTCGGCGTGATCCTGGTCTACACCGCCTACTCGCTGCCGTTCACCGTCTTCTTCCTGTCGGCGTTCTTCAAGACGCTGCCCACCTCGGTGGCGGAGGCGGCGATGATGGACGGCTGCTCCCACACGCGGACGTTCTTCCAGATCATGGTGCCGATGGCCAAGCCCGGCCTGATCAGCATCACGATCTTCAACATCCTGGGACAGTGGAACCAGTATCTTCTGCCGATCGTGCTGCTGTCCGGCAACGTCGAGAACAAGTGGCTGATCACCCAGGGCGTCGCGAACATCTCCACCAGCGCCGGCTACGAGGCCGACTGGCCCGGAATGTTCGCCGCGCTGAGCATCGCCATCATCCCGGTCATGTTCATCTACATCATCTTCCAGCGCCAGATCCAGTCGGGTCTCACCTCGGGCGCCGTCAAATAGCCGTAACGGTGTCGCCTCACCGGTAATCCCGGCGGGTCCGTCGGGAGTCGTTCTTATTCGGAACGACTCCCGCCCCCTCTCGTCGGAGAAGCCCCTCATGGCAGACCAGGAACAGGCATTCCCCTTCCCGTTCTTCGGGGCGGGGGAGGCCAACTACTACATGTGGGCAGAAGTGCACGTGCGCTTCGGCCGCGAGCCCACGCGTTCGCAGCGCGAGGCCATCGTCGAGGCCGTCCCTGCCCCTCTGCGGGGAGCGGTCGACTGGTGCGAGGGGCGTCAGTTGCTGGCGGCCAGCGGCCTGTTCCTGCACGGCGCGGTGGTTCGCGCGTACGCCGCCACCGGAGACGAGCCGGACCGGATCGGAGCGGACGGCTGGCTCTACGCCGCGCCGTCCCGGATCGCCGCGCTCAACGCCGACATCGAGGCGTGGCTCGTCCGGATCCACGGCGAGTGCCCGATCCTGGCGGCCTACCGCGCGGAAGACCCCGACAGCGGCGGAACCCGCCTGTCGTCCTGGCACGAGTGGAGCCTCACCCGGCTGCCCGGCCTCATGCCGGAACTGGAGCGGGTCCTCGACAAGGGTACCCACGCCACCTCCATGGCCCAGGGCATCATGGCCATGGCGCGGCGCGCTGGAAACCTGCCCCGGCTTGGCGTCTTCGCCCAGAACGTGATCTCCTGGGCCGATGGACCTGCTTGATGACCCCGCGGTGAACCAGAGGCTGACCGGCGTGCCCGAGTGGCGGCGGGAGGGCGACGAGATCCGTCGTACGATCACCGCCCGCGACTTCCCTGCCGCGATCCGCATCGTGGACGAGATCGCGGTCGAGGCCGAGAAGCTCAACCACCATCCCGACATCGACATCCGCTGGCGCACCCTTCACCTGGCGCTCACCACCCATGACGCCGGCGGCCTGACGGACATGGACTTCACCCTCGCCGCCCGCATCGACGAGATCGCCGTGCCTCACACCTGAGGAGAAGCCATCCGGCATCCGGGCGGAAAATGTGAATACCATGAGTGATCACATGATTACTGATTAGAGTGGGCGCGGCTTCTGCCGTATCTGATCAGGGAGATACTGGATGCGCATCCTCGGTGTTCTCGTCGCCGTCGGCCTGCTCGCCGTGGCCTGTGGCCGGCAGGCCCCGGCGGCCCATCCGCCGGAGCACAGCCCGGCGGCCGCCGGGATCCGGCTGGCCGGGGGCGGCACGCTCGTCGCGGCCGCGCCCAAGGCCTCGGCGATCGTCTACGACACCGCGCTGGCGCCCGCGGGGGCCTCGGTCGAGGTCACGGCCGAATCGGGGGCGGTGCTCGCCACCTCCACGGTCGCCGTCGAGCGGCTGCTGCCCAACCGGACGTACGGCGTGCACCTGCACATGAATCCGTGCGGGCTCACGCCGGAAGACGCGGGCCCGCACTACCAGCATGCCCACACCCACGCGAGCGCGGACAACGAGGTGTGGCTCGACTTCACCACCGACGGCTCCGGGGCCGCCACCGCCACCGCCACGCAAGACTGGGCGTTCGTCGCCGGTCGGCTGCCCCGGTCACTGGTGATCCACGCGGAGAAGACCCGGACCGCCGGCGCCGAGGCCGGCACCGCCGGAGCCCGGATCGCCTGCGTCACCCTCACCGAGCGCTGATCCGGGCGATCCGCGGGGTGAGGACAGGCCGTTCTCCGTCGGCGAGCCCTACAGCCCGCCCCTCGTCATCCCGTGCACCGCCGGGACCGTGCCGAGGCGGCCCTTCTGGAAGTCCTCGAAGGCCTGCTGGAGCTCCTCGCGGGTGTTCATCACGAACGGGCCGTAGTGGGCCATCGGCTCCCGGATCGGCTGTCCGCCGAGGACGACGACCTCCAGGTTCGGGGTGTTCGCGTCCTGCTGCTCGTCCGCGCGGACGAGCAGCGAGGAACCCGCGCCGAAGACGGTCGTCTGCCCGGTGTGGACCGGGCGACGGTCCGTACCGGCGCTGCCGCGGCCGGCCATCACGTACACGAGGGCGTTGAAGTCCTCGCGCCACGGGAGCGTGAGCTCGGCGCCGGGCGCCACGGTCGCGTGGATCATGGTGATCGGCGTGTGCGTGATGCCGGGACCCTGGTGGCCGTCCAGCTCACCGGCGATGACGCGCAGGAGCGCGCCGCCGTCGGGCGTGCTGAGCAGCTGGACCGAGCCGCCGCGGATGTCCTGATAGCGCGGCGCCATCATCTTGTCCTTGGCCGGGAGGTTCACCCACAGCTGGAGCCCGTGGAAGAGACCGCCCGACATGACGAGTGCCTCCGGCGGGGTCTCGATGTGCAGGAGGCCCGAGCCCGCGGTCATCCACTGGGTGTCGCCGTTGGTGATGGTGCCGCCGCCACCGTTCGAGTCCCGGTGGTCGAAGACGCCGTCGATGATGTAGGTCACGGTCTCGAAGCCGCGGTGCGGGTGCCAGGGGGTGCCCTTCGGCTCCCCGGGCTGATAGTCCACCTCGCCCATCTGGTCCATCATGATGAACGGGTCCAGGTGCCGGTAGTTGATCCCCGCGAACGCTCGCCGGACGGGGAAACCCTCGCCCTCGAAACCGCTCGGCGCGGTCGTCACGGCCAGCACGGGGCGAGCCACGGCCTCTATCGGCGCGGCCACACGGGGCAGGGTCAGCGGGTTCTCTACGGTCACGGCTGGCATCTTGGATCCCTTCCTACGATGTTCGCCGTTGATAACTCAGTTGATGTTTCAACTATTCCGCGACGCCCAGGCCGCGACACCGGGAGTGCCGCGACCTGGAGGCGGCCGGCCGTCCGGCGGGATCGGCGGTCGGCCGGATCACCGATCGAGGCGGAGGATCCGGCCGGACCTGGCCGGTGCGGGCGCGGTGATCCGCTCAGGGCACGGGTCTGGCCGCTGTGTACGCGGTGATCCGCTCAGGGCGTGGGCCCGGCCGCGTGGACGCGGCGATCCGGCTGGGGCATGAACCTGGCCGGTGCGGACGCGGCTGTCCGGCCGGGAGTGGGCTCAGCCGGACGTGGCCAGCGTGAACGCGCCCCGGCTCAGGGAGATGAGCTCCCCGGCGGCCGTCCTCTCGTCGATCGCGCTCTGGGGGTTGTTGGTCAGCGCGGTGACGACGTAGGTCTTCCCCTTCGAGGAGCGGGCGCGGAAGGACAGGTCCAGGACCCCGATCTCGTCGCCGCCCTTGGCCCAGACGATCGGCCATTTCCCGGGGTTGAGCTGGAGCCCGAGGTCGTTGGCCGACATCACCTCGTGCAGCGGCTTGCTGTTCAGCGCGGTCAGCCCGGCGTAGGCACGGCAGACGTCACGGGGCGAGCCGAACCACTCCAACCGGTCGATCTCGCGAGGCTTGTCCCAGGGCTTGATGTCCGTCAGGGCCTGCTTGGCGACCGTGTTCTTCAGGTAGGCCGCCTTCTTGGCGGTGCTGAGGGACAGGTAGGCGTCGGCCTGCCCGGGGTAGTTGACGCCCTTGAGCAGGAAGAGCTCGCGCGTGGTGAGGAAGGGGACGTTCTGCTTGGCGTGGCTCGACCACCGGCGCATCGTGGTCTCCACGGCCTTGCGGCCGACCGTGTGGATGAGGATGTCGGTGGCGGTGTTGTCGCTGATCGAGATCATCAGCTTGGCGGCCTCCCGGACCGTGACGGTGCTGTTGTCCGGCCGTTCCGCCAGGCCGCCCACGCCCAGGCTCCTCCACTCGGGCTTGATCGTGAGCTTGGTGTTCCAGCTCAGCTTGCCGTCACGGACCTTCTCGGCCACGGCGCCCATCACGTAGAGCTTGAAGATCGAGCCCAGGGGCTGCGCCCTGTCCGGATTCACGGCGTGGACGACCTCGCACCGGCCCCGGGAGTCGATCTCGGCGGCGAGGAAGCCGACCTCGGGGGCCGCCTCGCGGAGCCGGGTGTCGAGCTGCTTCCAGCTCGTGGGGGAGGGGGGAGGGGGCGGCGTGGGGAGCGTCACCCCGATCAGGTCGATCTTCCCCGCCGTGTCCACGCGGATCTGGACGATGAACTTCTGGCCGCCGATCGTGCCTGCGCCGACCAGGGCCGTCGGCGTCACCGTGGTCAGCTCCTCCAGTTGGAACCCGGTCACGTTCTTGAGGAACGCGTTGAAGCCGTCGGCCGTCAGCGCCTGGAGATAGGCGCCGTTCAGGTGCTCGCCGAGCTCGCTCTCCGTGAGAGGCGCCCGGTTCGGCGCGTCGAGGAACCAGCGGAGCTGCCTGCCCGCCGGGCTGTCGGGGATCTCCGGGGCGGCGGTGACCACCTGGGCTGTGGACGCCGTCGCGGCCTGTCCCCCGCCCGCGAGCGCCGCGAGGGGGACGGCCGCCGTGACGACGGCGAGGGCCAGGAAACGCGTCGACCGGAACGGTAACCGCACGAGAGACTCCTCATCACTGGTGTCGTGGCCACCTATCCGGCGGCCTTGATCCAAAACTAGGACGGGCCGCGGCACCGCACCATCCGGCGGACCTCCGTCTTCCGGGGTGCGGCGAACCGCACCGAATGTGCGGACAACCTCATGGACGGCGGCCCCTCCGATAGGCCACCCTGCCTTCCATGACCTTCCCCGCTCCGGTCCGCGTGCTCGCCGCCTCGATGGCCGTGGTGGCGGCGGCGGGGATGGTCGTGGGTGAAATACTGGTCGTTGGTCTGCCCCTGCCGATCAGCGAGTGGTTGTTCGTCGCGGCGTGCATGCCCCTGCCGGCCGTGGGCTGGCTCATCGCGGTCAGGCGGTCCGACAACGTCTACGGCTGGCTGCTGCTGGCCTCCGCCGACTGCCTGGGCCTCAGCATCCTCGGGGTGGGTCTCATGGCGAGGAACGGCGCCGATCAGGGACTCGTATCGATCCTCGGAGCCTCGCTGACGTCGCTGAGCACGGTTTTCTACGGCCTGACCTGGGTTTTCGTCCCCCTGCTGTTCCCCGACGGGCGCCTGCCCTCGCGGGGCTGGCGCGTGGGCGTCTGGATCGCCGTGACGTCGATCGCCGCCCACTGGCTGGGCGTGCTCCTGTTCCCGGACGAGATCTGGGCCGGTGCCCCCTCCGGCGGCAACCCGCTGGGACTCGATGGGACGGCCGGTCTGCTCGCGGCGGCCGTGGGCGGGACGGGACAGGTGGTCACCTACCTGGTGGGGCTGTCGGTGCTCGTCTCCCTGATCCGCCGCTGGTGGCGCAGCACCTCCATCGAGCGCCGCCGGCTCCGCTGGATGGTCGCCGGTTCCGGAGTCACCCTGGTGGGATTCGCGCTGACGCTGCTGATGGCGGGGGAGAGCCAGGCGGCGAGCTGGGTCGGCGTCATGGTCGCCATGGCCACGCTGCCCGCCGTGATCGTGGTGGCCGTGTTCCGGCACAACCTGCTCGACGTCCGGGTGGGAATCCGGGGTTCGCGATTTTTCCTGATCTTCGACCTTCGCCCGACGGTGGACGAGCTCCTGACGGAGCTCGGCCCGGGGCTGGAGGAGGCCGAGCCGGTGGAGCAGCTGGGCAGGCTGGCGGGAGCCGTACGGGCGGGGCTGGAGACGCGGTGGGCGGCCGTCACGCTCGCGGACGGCACGCGGGTGGTGGCGGGGCGGGAGGAGGGAGAGGCCGTGCTCACCGTTCCGGCGGGGCTGGGGCACATCGAGTGCGGTCCCAAGGTCGCGGGGCGCCTCACCTCCGAGGACCGGAGGCTGCTCGCCGCGCTGGCGGTGCCGATCGGGCTGGCGATCCAGAACGCGGGGCTGGTGGCCCGGCTGGTCAACGCGCAGGAGGCCGAGCGCCGGCGGATCGAGCGCAACATCCACGACGGGGCGCAGCAGCAGCTCGTCGCGCTGATCGCCGGGCTGGAGCTGGCCCGCGCGACCGGCGGCGGGGCCGACAGCCTGACGCTCCTGCGCGAGCAGGCCCGCCAGACCCTCAACGACCTGCGGGAGCTGGCGGCCGGGATCCACCCGTCGGTGCTCAGCCAGGGTGGCCTGGTGGAGGCGGTCGAGGAACGTTGCTCGGGCCTGCCGGTGGCCACGAAGGTGGCCGCCGACCCGGCCCTGCGCGCACGGCGCTTCCCCGACGAGGTGGAGGGGGCGCTGTACTTCACGGTGAGCGAGGCGATCGCCAACGCGCTCAAGCACGCCTCGGCCTCCCGGATCGAGGTACGGCTGACGCAGTCCACCGGCCGGCTCGACGCCGTCGTCCTGGACGACGGAAAGGGCTTCGACCTGGACGCGACCGGCCGCCGGGGACTGGGCGCGCTGGCCGACCGGATGACCGCCCTCGGCGGCGGGCTGGACGTGTCGGGCGGACCCGGCGAGGGCACGCGGGTGCGCGCCTGGGTGCCCGTGCCCGGCTGAACGGACGCGGACCGTCCGGGCGCCGAGAACGGCGGACGCGGGGGCGGAGACCGGCCGGGCACGGCGGACGCCCCGAGCGGAGACTCCGATGGTCGGCCGGGTACGGCGGGCGCTCCGTGCGGGGACCTCCGATGGCCGGCGGGGGACGGCGGGCGCCCGGACGGAGGTCAGCCGAAGACGGCCGGCGGCGGGACGGGGACGACCACGGCGTCGCCGTCGTTCAGCGACCGGGCCCCGGCGACGAAGTTGACGAGCTCGTCGCCGTACACGCACCGGGCCTGGGTGAGGCCGCCCGCGGCCCTCCGGGTCAGGCCGGCGAAGGGGAGTTCGACGCGGGACGCGGCGACGATGAGATTGCCGAAGCGGCGTCCCCGCATGACGCCGGGCTCGGCGAGCAGAGCCACCTGGGGAAAGGTGCCCCGGATGGTGGCGATCATCCGGCGGGCGAAGGCCAGGCCCTTGCCGTCCGCGACGTTGACCAGCAGGGTGCCGGCCGGGCGCAGGACCCGGGCGGCGTCGCCCATGTATTCGGAGGTGGCCAGGTCGATCGGCATCGTGGCGCCGCTGAAGGCGTCCAGCACGATCAGGTCGGCCGAGTCGTCCTGGAGCCCGGCGGTGGCCGTACGGCCGTCGAGGACCCTGACCTTGAGCCGGGGCACCGACTTGAGCCGCAGCTGATCCCTGACGAGCTGGACGAGGTCCCCGTCCGGCTCGGCGACGATCTGCCGGGATCCGGGGCGGGTCGCCGCGACGTAGCGGGGCAGGGTGCAGGCGCAGCCCCCCACGTGCACGGCGTCCAGCGGGCCCTCACCCAGGAGGTCGATCACCACGGCCATCAGCTGAACGTATTCGAAGTCGAGATAGGTGGGGTCGTCCAGATCCACGTAGGACTGCGGGACGCCGTCCTTGGAGATCACCCAGCCGGAGGAACGGTCCAGGTCCTGGAGGAGGTCGACCTCGCCGAAGGTCACCGGATAACGGCCCGGCATCGGCCCCTTTGATTCCCGCCTGACCATCAGATCCGTGCCTCTTTCCTCTGATACACACCCGGAGGGAAATCCTTGGAAGAAACCGTATGTGTAGTCGAGCGGTCCTCGCGCTCGTCGTCACCGTTTACGGCAGATCACAACCTACGGTGACGTAACTTACGCTACCGTAGGTTTATGACCATGACCGGCACCGAAAGGCTCGCACTTCCGGAGTCCATCAAGCCTCGTCTCCGCGGCTGGCTGCACGCCGCGGCCCTGCCCGTCGCGCTCGTCGCCGGGTTCGCCCTCGTCGCCCTGGGCCCCACCCTGCAGGCGCGGCTCGCCGCCGCGATCTACGCGATCACCTCCGGCCTGCTCTTCGGCGTCTCGGCCACCTACCACCGGGGCACGCTCTCCCCGCGTCTCGAAGGGGTGCTGCGCCGCCTCGACCACGCCAACATCTACCTGATCATCGCGGGCACCTACACCCCGTTCGCGATGCTGGCCCTGGACGGGCCGGCCAGGACGGCGGTGCTCGGGGTGATCTGGACCGGCGCGATCGCCGGGGTGCTGTTCCGGGTGCTGTGGACCGGCGCGCCCCGATGGCTGTCGACCGCGCTCTACATCGGCCTCGGCTGGACGGCCGTCTTCGTGCTCCCCCAGCTGGTGGAGGGCGCGGGAGCGCTCGCGGTGGCGCTGCTTTTCGCGGGAGGGCTGCTCTACACGGCGGGCGGGGTCGTGTACGGCCTGCGCCGCCCCGACCCCTCTCCCCGCTGGTTCGGCTTCCACGAGGTCTTCCACGCCTTCACCGTCGCCGCCTACCTGGCCCAGTACGTCGCGGTGTCCCTGGTGGTGTACGCGGCGAGGTAGGGCGCCGGCGGTGCGAGGTCGGGCGGGCCTCCGGGTTCCGCGCCGGTCGGCTCGCGGCACGCCCAAAGCGGCGTGCCGCGAGCTCCGGGCGGGTCAGCTCGCCGCGAGCCCGAGACGGCGCATCGCGAGCTCCGCGTAGAGCGCGGCGCCGTCGGGGAGGACCGCGTTGTCGAACAACGCCTCCGGGGCGTGGTTGTAGGCGGTCTTGCCCGGATCGGCGCCCGTCGGGCACGCGCCGAGCGCCACGAACGCCGACGGCACCTCGTCACAGACGAAGGAGAAGTCCTCCGAGCCGGTGAACGGCTGGGGAGCCGGGAGGAACCGGTGCTCGCCGTACACCTCGCGGACGGTCGAGCCCACGAAGTCGGCCTCGGTGTGGTTGTTGACCGTGACCGGGTAGTTCACCTCGTAGTCGGCGTCCACCTCCAGCCCGTGGGCCGCCGCGATGCCCTTCACCAGGGTCACCACCCGCTCCTGGATCCGCGCGTGCGCGTCGGCGGAGAACGACCGGATCGTCGTCTCGAACCGGGCCTCCTCCGGGATGATGTTGTCGGCGGTGCCCGCGTGGAAGCTCCCGACGGTGACGACCACCGGGTCGAACACGTCGAACCCCCGCGTCACCATGGTCTGCAGCGCGGTGACCATCTCGCAGGCGGCGGGGATCGGGTCCTTGGCGCGGTGCGGCGACGAGCCGTGGCCGCCCGCGCCGCGCACGGTCACGACGAACTTGTCGGCGGCGGCCATCATCGGCCCGCCCTTGGTGACGAACGTCCCCTGGGGGATCACCGAGCTGATCACGTGCAGGGCGTAGGCGGCGACCGGGCGCTCGCCCGTCGCGTCCAGCACACCCTCGTCGATCATGATCTTCGCGCCGCCCTGGCCCTCCTCGCCCGGCTGGAACATGAAGAGCACGTTCCCGGCGAGCCGGTCACGCCTGGCCGCCAGCAGGTGCGCCGCCCCGGTCAGCATGGTGGTGTGCAGGTCGTGGCCGCAGGCGTGCATCCGTCCGGCCACCTGCGAGGTGACGGCCGCGCCGCTGCGCTCGGAGACGGGCAGGGCGTCCATGTCGCCCCGGAGCAGCACGGTCGGACCCGGCTGGGAGCCCCGAAGCACCGCGGTGATCGAGCTCAGACCTTCGCCGAGTCGTACCTCCAGGGGGAGCCCCGAGAGCGCCGTCAGCACCTTCTCCTGGGTGCGCGGGAGGTCGAGGCCCAGTTCGGGCTCCTGGTGCAGGGCGTGGCGGAGACGGATGAGTTCGTCCCGCATGTCGATGGCGGACTCGTGAAGGGACACCGAGCATCCTCCTGGAGATCTGGCAGTAAATGTCCTGGAGTGGACGATAGCTCTGTTTTAACCGAATTGTGGTCTCTTGGTGGCGATCTTCTGGAAAGGAACAGGACACACGGGGAGGGAACATGGAAGAGCTCGCTCGCACCTGGTGGGTGTATCTGATTCGCGGCCTGTGCGCGCTCCTGTTCGGTCTGCTGGCGCTCATCTGGCCGGGGATCACGCTGTACGCCCTGGTCGTGGTCTTCGGCGTGTACGCCATCGCCAACGGCGTCTTCGAGTTGTTCAGCTCGGGCCGGGGAGGAGCGCGGAGCTGGATGGTCGTATCCGGCGTCGGCAGCATCCTGATCGGCGCCGCGGTCCTCCTCTGGCCGGGGATCACCGCGCTCGTTCTGCTGCTCCTCATAGCGGCCTGGGCCGTCGTCGTCGGCATTCTGGAGATCGTGGCGGCGATCAGGCTGCGCAGGGTCGCGGCGGGGGAGTGGACGTTCGTCGTCAGCGGGGCGCTGGCGGTGCTGTTCGGCGTTCTGCTGTTCCTCTGGCCCGTCGCGAGCGCGATGGCCGTCCTCTGGCTCATCGGCGTCATGGCGATCCTGTACGGGATCTCCCTGGTGGCGATGGCGTTCAGGCTGAGGGGGGTCGGCTTTCACCGCCCGGGAACCTCGGAAAGACCTCACCCCGTCTGACGGGCGAAGAATCTTCACAGATAGTGAACTGTCTGCGTAAGATTTCCGTATAGATGCGTCATGAGCGGGGGATCATCTTTTCAGGTTCAACGTGGAGGAGACATGGACGTACACGGCTGTCTCGCTCGTCATCTGCTCGTCGACGGCTACCGGCTGGTGCTGGACCTTGAACGGAGCCGGGGCTCCCGGCTCGTCGACGCCCGCAGCGGCCGGAGTTATCTGGACTTCTACACCTGCTTCGCCTCGGCGCCGCTGGGCATGAACCCGTTCGACGATGATCCGGACTTCCTGGCCGTGCTCGGACGGATCGCCGCGAACAAGCCCGCCAACTCCGACCTCTACACCAGCCATCTCGCCGACTTCATCGAGACGTTCACGCGTGTCCTCGGTGATCCCGAGCTGCCGCACCTGTTCTTCGTGGAAGGCGGGGCGCTCGCCGTGGAGAACGCGCTGAAGTGCGCCTTCGACTGGAAGAGCCGCCACAACGAGGCGAACGGGCGCTCCCCGGAGCTGGGCGCCAAAGTGCTCCACCTCACCCGCGCCTTCCACGGGCGCAGCGGATACACCCTCTCGCTGACCAACACCGACCCGGTCAAGACCGACCGGTTCCCGAAGTTCGACTGGCCCCGGATCGAGGTGCCCGCGATCCACCTCGGCGACGTCGAGGCGGCCGAGGAGCGGGCACTGGCCGCGGCGCGGGCGGCTTTCGAACGGCACCCGCACGACATCGCCTGCTTCATCGCCGAACCCATCCAGGGCGAGGGCGGGGACAACCACATGCGGGCCGAGTTCCTGCTGGCGATGGAACGGCTCTGCCACGAGTACGACGCGCTTCTGATCATGGATGAGGTGCAGACCGGGGTGGGGATCACCGGCACTCCCTGGGCGTACCAGCAGCTGGGCATCCGTCCAGACATCGTCGCCTTCGCCAAGAAGGTCCAGGTGGGCGGGATCATGGCGGGCCGCAGGGTCGACCTGGTGCCGGACAACGTGTTCCAGGTCAGCGGCAGGATCAACTCGACCTGGGGCGGCGGCCTGGTCGACATGGTCCGCTCCCGGCGGATGCTGGAGATCGTGGAGCGCGACGGCCTGATCCCGCGTGCCGGGGAACTCGGCGGCGCGCTTCTCGCCTCCCTGCTGAAGGTCCGGGACCGTTTCCCCGAGCTGGTCGAGAACGTCCGCGGGCGCGGCCTGATGTGCGCCTTCGACCTGCCGGATCCGGCGGAGCGTGACCTCCTGGTCTCCTGCCTCAGGGAGAACGAGGGGGTGCTCGTCCTGTCGTGTGGCGAGCGGTCGGTCCGGCTCCGCCCGGCGCTCTCGGTCACGTTCGACGAGCTGGAAGAGGGGGTGGCCGCCGTCGACCGGGTCCTGGAGTCCTTCAGGGACCTGCGGCTGTCGGCGTAGCGGTCCGGAGGCCGTCCGTCGGCGTGCGGGGCGTCGCTCTCCCGGAGGCCGCCTGCCGGCTCGGAGATCGTCTCCCGGTCGTGAGCCGCCCGTCGGCCCGTGACCGCCTGTCAGCCTGGAAGCCGCCTGTCGGCCTGCGACGGCCCGTCAGTCTGGAAGCCGCCTGTCAGCCCATGACCGCCCGTCAGCCCGCGAGCCGCCTGTCAGCCTGGAAGCCGTCCTTCGGTCTGGAGGTGCGTCGGCTCCTCGCAGGCGGCTCGCTCCAGCCAGAGGCCGATCGCGGTGACCCGGGAGTCCACGCCGAGCTTGGCGTATATCCGGTTCACGTGGTTCTTCACGGTTTTCTCGCTGAGAAACAGGTGCTGGGCGATCTGCCCGTTGGAGCGACCTGTCGCGATCAGTTCCATGACCTCGGTCTCGCGCCTGCTCAAGCCCGTCACGACTCTGGGTTCGGCGTCGAACGGGGCATCGTCGACTCTCATCCGGCCTCCGTGGCAGCGAACACGGTCAGGTCGCCGAAACCCCCGGTCTTACGGCGTAGCGATAGCAGCGAGCATAACCCGCTATATCCATTTTTGGTGGCAAGTGGCAGGTTCAGAAAAACAGAACGGCCGGTCCCGTAGGACCGGCCGTTCTTCTGGGGTGAGTGACGGGACTTGAACCCGCGACATCTAGGACCACAACCTAGCGCTCTACCAGCTGAGCTACACCCACCATGTCTGCCGCAGCAGCACATGGAAAAGCATAGCGGTTTCTGGGAGCTGTTTCGCACAGGCTTTCCGGCGAAGGCTCAGGGAGTGCGGCTGGAAACGCTCTCCGCCAGCTCGCGGGCGGTGGCGGAATCGGGTCCCGGCTGGGGCACGAAGACCGCCGCGCGGTAGTAGCGCAGTTCCCTGATGCTCTCGGTGATGTCGGCCAGCGCCCGATGCCCGCCCTGTTTCTCGGGCGAGGCGAAGTAGACGCGTGGGTACCACCGCCGGGCGAGTTCCTTCACCGAGGAGACATCGATCATCCGGTAATGCAGGAAGGCGTCCACGGAGGGCATGTCACGGGAGATGAACGACCTGTCGGTGGAGATGGAATTGCCGCACAACGGAGCCTTCTTGGGCTCCTTGATGTGGCTCTTGATGTATTCGATCACCATGGTCTCGGCCTCGGGCAGCGTGACGCCGCCACCCAGCACCTCCAGCAGGCCGGAGGCGGTGTGCATCTCCCGCACCACCTCCGACATCTGCTCAAGCGACTCGGGCGGAGGCTTGATGACCACGTCCACACCCTTGTCAAGCTGGTTCAGCTCGCCGTCGGTGACCACGCAGGCCACCTCGACGAGCGCATCACGGCCAAGGTCGAGTCCGGTCATCTCACAGTCGATCCAGACCAGCAGATCACTCATAGCCTTCAGGGTAGTACTCCCTTCAGGAGAGCTTGAGCGACTTGACCACTCGGTCGGTCACCGACGCGTCGAGATTGTCCGGCACGGACACGTAGACCAGGGCCGGAGGGTTGGCCGTTCCCCGGTCCACGATCACGAAGGCGCCTCGCTCCTTCTTCCACTTCCAGCCGTTGGCCTCGGCCTCCTTGGAGAAGTCCAGGTCGAACATGAGCACCCAGGCGTCCTTGCCGCTCACCTTGATGGCCTTGTCCTGGGTGATCTTCCGTAGGTGCTCGGGGCTGTAGTAGACGGGCTCGACGGTCTGCAGCAGCGTCGCCGCGATCGTGCGCATGCTGTCGACGCCGCTGTAGGGCAACCCCCGGGGAAGCTCACCGGTGAAGATGTTGCCCAGCCAGTTGGAGCCCTCGCCGTCGTAGTCGGCATGGGATACCGCGACGGCCGCGGTGTTCCACCGCAACCCCAGCGGATCGGGGGCGACGCTCGCGGGCACCTGCCACGGTGAGTCGGGAAACTCGTAGGACAGGCCGGTTACGGGGTCCTGCACGCGTCCGTCCCTCGGCTGGGGCAGCGGGGGAGCGCTGTCCGAGGGATCCGGGACGGACGGCGGGAGCGTCGTCTCCGGCGCCGTCTCCGGCGTCGGCTCGAAGCTCGGCTCCTGCGCCGAGGGCAGCGGGACGGGAGCGCTCGCGCCGGTCTCGCTGCCGGGGTTGATCAGGAACATCGCGGCGACCACGATGACGACGATCAGGGCCACCGCTCCGCCGCCGCCCAGGATCCACGGCAGCGGGCTCTGCTTCCGCGGCGGCGGGCCCGACGGGTACCCGAACGAGGGGGCGGGCATCTGCATCGTGTTGCCGCCGGGCGCGCCCCAGTGCGGCCGGTCCATGCCCCCCTCCTGCGTCGGCACGGCCGGCCGGTTCCACTGCGGCCCCGTGGTCTCCCGGGACTCGGGCGGAGGTCCGCCGGGCACGGGAGGCCCGGCGGGGCTGGGGTGGAGTCCTGTCGGCTGGGGCGAGGGCCCGGTCTGCGGCGCCTGGGGCGCGGGCTGCCCGGTGGGGGCGTCCGTGGGGTGCGTGGCGTCGGTCCACTGACTTCCGTCCCACCACCGCAACTGTGGCGAGCCGTAGGGGTCGGGGTACCAGCCGGGTGGGGTCTGCGTGGTCATGGCCGCCAGAGTAGTAAGAACCGCTTAGCAGTGCATTATTGCCCTTGCGTGTCACTCATGAACATTTGTAGGTAAATGTCGCCTTGTCCTGGAGCTTCCTGCCCTGGGGGAGCGGGGAGAGCACCTGCAGGGTGGCGGTTCCCTTGAAACTTCCCTCGCCCTTGACCGTCCACTCCAGGCTCACCTCGTGTGAGGTCTTCCCGGCCATGACCTGGTCGGTCTGCGTGATCGGGGCCTTGCGGTCGCTTCGCTTCCACTGATAGCGAACCTCCCCGGCCGAGCCGTTGGTCGAGAGCACGCCCACGATCTTGACGGTCGTGTCGCACCCCTGTGTCTTCTTGGGGGCGACGACGTCCACCCCGGCCACCTCCAGGGGGGCCGACGAGCCGCGGAACAGCCAGAGCGCCAGCCCGCCCAGCACCATCAGCGCGAGGATCACCGAGGCGAGGATCGTCCGGCCCCGCCGCTGCCTGGCCGGGACCCGGCCGGCCCGGGACCCGGCCGCGGGCGCCTCGGTCCACTGCTGGTCACGGCCGGCCCGCCAGATCTGGGCGGCCGTGGTGTCCGCCGGCACCCCCGGCCCGAACCGCATGACCACGTCTTCGGTAGGGCGCTCGCCGGGCCTCGGGGCCCCCAGCAGCGTGACGATCTCTCCCTGGTCCGGTGTGACCGGCGTCCGCGCCGGGCGCCTGACCTGGGTGGGCATGTCGCGTTCCGCCCGCCGCCGCATGATCTCCACCAGCCTGTCGCGGGTGACGAACCCCGGTGGCAGCAGATCACGCCCGGCGAGCAGGACGTCGCGGGCCGGGGCGAGGCCGAGGTCGGAGGCCGTCGCCGCCGCTCGGTCGAGCAGTCCGGCCGATCGGGGGTCGTGCGGGGCCCAGCCGGCGGCCAGGCCCCGCGCGAGCGAGGCCCAGGCCGCCACGTCCCGCTCCGGAGCGGGGGGACGCCCGAGCAGCGCGTCGGCCAGTCCCCGCTCGGCGAGCAGCGCCGACCCGTCAGGGGCGATCACCACGGTGCCGGGATGCAGCGCCCCGTGGGACAGCCCGGAGGCGTGTACGGCCAGCAGCGTCTGGGCGACCTCCACGAGGACGGTGGCCGCGCTGCCCGCGTCGGGCCGTGGGATTCCGGGCACGTCGGACAGCAGATCGGCCACGGTCGGGCTGACCGGTGCGGCGGTGAGCAGCCAGATCTCGTCCTGGGCCGTGATCAGGTCGGCGATCGGAACCAGCCCGGTCATGCCGCTCTGGGCCAGCCTGCGGTCCGCGATCACGGCCGAGACCAGGCGGTCACGCGTCGCGCGATCGGTGATCAGCTGTGGATCGAACCTGAGCGCGGTCCCGGGCCGTCCGTCGGCCGAGACGGCGGACGACCAGGTGCCCAGATCGTCGACCCAGGTGTGTCCGGCCAGCCGGTATCCGGCGATGTTCGCCCCGCCGGTGTTCATCGTCGTGCTCGTTCAGCCATTACCGCCACCTCTGGTTCGCCTTCTCTCCGACGTGAACGCCGGAGAGGACTCCCATCGCATCGGGCGCGGGGGTTCGCGCTTCACGAGCCTGCCCGGCGGCAGGGCTCCCCGCGCCGCCACCGTCGATCCGGTGACCTCGTCGGACCGATGAAACGATGAAACACAGCCGCACCCGGCGGCGTGGTTGTCGCACGCCCGTTCGACCAGAACAGACATTGTCACGGGTGTTCGCCTTACTTCAAGGAGTTTCACCGAAGACGTGGCCGGCTCCCCGGAGAGCGCTCCACACGGCCCTCATCTCCCGATCGACAACCGGAGTACGGGGGTCGTCCCGACGGTGAGAGAGACGGTCAGTCTCGGCGGGTCCTCCTTGCCGGGAGGGTTCTCCTCGACCGGGGGCGTGGGAACGGACGGATCGACGGGCGGCGGGTTGGAGGGCGGTGTGGAAGGTCTTCCCGTCGGGGACGGCGGCGGTGGCGGCGGTGTCGTCGGTGGCGGGGTGGGAGTGGTCCGCGGCGGCCGAGCCGACGGCCGGGCGGGCGTGGGGAAGTCCGGAACGCCGATGGTGGAGCTGCCGGCGGAGGGGGTCGGCGAAGGCGTCGTGCGGGGCTTCCTCGTCGGTACGGCGGTCGGTTCGACCGGCGGCCTCCTGGTGGGTTTCACCGACGGCTCGGGCTTCGGGAGGGGATCGCCGGTGGGGGGCGCGGGAGGAGGGGTGGGCGCGGGGGTGCTCGCGGTGGCCGCCGGCTCGGGTGTCTCCCCGGTCGGCTCCTCTGTGGGCTCCTCGGTGGGCTCACCGGCGTCCTCGGCCGGGACGATCGTCTCCGCCGGCTCCGAGGGGCTCGGCTCCTGCGTGGTGGCCGTGCCCCTCGTCCGGAGGTCGGTCGTGCTGCCGGCGTTGACCAGCACCGCGGTCATGCCGCTGATCGTCGCGACACACCCGAGGCCGACGAGGACCTTGACCCCCAGCTTGCCGGCCAGGGACGTTCCCCCGTTCTGGCTCCGCCCCCGGTTTCGGTTCCGGCTACGGTTCCAGCCCCGGCCCCCGCCCTCGCCGAGATCCGTCTGGGCCAGAGAGGTGCTGGCGCTCCCGGGGGCCGGTGCGCCCTGCGGGAACAGCGAGGCCAGGAGCAGGGCGATCCCCGCCAGGCGCCGACGGCCGCGCTCCTGCCACTCCGGTCCGTAGGCGTCGGCGGCGACGGCCTCCAGCTCGGTGAGGAAGGCGGCGGCGGACGGCGGACGGTCGGCCGGATCCTTGGCCAGGCCCCGCTCCACCAGCCCCCGCAGGGGCGGCGGCACCTCCTCGACGGGCGGTGGCGCGACCTGGTGCTGCCGGGCCAGCGCTGCGGTGTTCGTGGCGCGGAAGGGCCGGGTGCCGGTCAGGCACTCGAAGAACACGACGGTGGCGGCGTAGACGTCGGTGGAGGGCCCGGCGGGGCCTCCGCTCCACTGCTCGGGCGCCATGTAAGGCGGCGTGCCGGCCGGGGCGTCGTCGTCGCCGGAACGGACCGCGATGCCGAAGTCGACGAGCTTGCTCGTCCCGCCGGCGTCGACCATCACGTTCTCCGGCTTGAAGTCGCGGTGCACGACGCCGGCCGCGTGCGCGGTGGCCAGCCCCAGCAGGGAGCCCTTGAGCACGACCAGCGCGGCCTCCGGGCCGGTCGGCCCCTCGGAGCGCAGGAGCGCGCGCAGGACGACCCCGTCCACCAGCTCCATGACGATGGCCGCGCCCTCGCCGGTTTCGATGTAGTCGTACAGCCGGACGGAGTGGGGGCTGTCCAGAGCGTGGAGCACCCGTGCCTCGCGCCGGAAACGCGCCACGAAACCGACGTCGTTCCGGAGCTCGTCGGACAGATACTTGATCGCCACCATGACGCCGTCGTCGTCGTGCCGCGCCATCACGACGGAGCCGCCGGCACCTGCGCCCAACTCGCGGATCTCGGTGTATCCGGGGACTCGCCATCCTGACGCCGTACCGTGCATAACGGTCTCCTCAGTTGCCTGGGCCCCCACCCATAACAGACGAACCGTAGCTTAGCGATCCACGATCGTTTTTCCGGTACCAACCGCAAAACAGTGTCACAGAGTGAGAGCGATCAGTGACCATCCCGTGACACCGCGATCACGTGACCCGTTTCGGGGGCGCCTGGGCGGTGTCCTTCGATGACGGCGGCGCGCTCGGGGCGGGGATCGGCGAGATCGTACGGACGATCGTCGTCTTCGGCTTCACCCGCACCGTGTGGGCCACCGTGGGGGTCGGCCTCGGCCTGACCGTGGGTCTCGGTTCGGGTCTGACCGTGGGCCTCGGCCTGATCGTGCGGGTGGCCGTGGGTCTCGGTTCCGGTTTCACCGTGCGGGTGGCCGTGGGGCCGGGGGCCGGCTTGACCGTGCGGGTGGCCGTGGGCTTCGCGGTCGGTTCGGGACACGGCGGAGTCCTGCCGTTCGCGCTGCCCGAGGCTCCCGCCGGGTCGCCGGTCGCCACCACGCTCCACGCCGTCCCGCAGGCCACCCTCGGGAAGGCGAACCTGACCGTCGGCGTGTAGCTGGTTCGCCCGGACAGCGGCACGACGGCCTGCCGTACCGTCTGGCCGGCGCGGAAGACCACCCGCAGGCGCACCTGCCGGGTGTTCGAGGTGTCCACGATGACCGAGACCACCCCCGCGCCTCGCGCGTTGAGGCCCGCCCGCGAGACGTCCACCCGGCGCACCTCGGGCTTCGGCGGGCCGGGGGTGGGAGGGGGTTCGGGGGAGCCGGAGGGGGACGGGGTGAGGGTCTCGGACGGGGGCCGCGGCGACGGGGAGGCGGTCGAGGAGGAGGGGGACCCGGACGGCGAGGCCGAGGAGGACGGCGGGACGGGCTGGGAGACCGACGGCTCGGCGGAAGGGGGCTCGGAGGGCCCCGGGGGTGATCCCGGCGGGGACGCGGAGGAAACCGCGGAGGCGGAGCCCGTGGGGGCCGGCGGCGAGGAAGGGGGATCCTGGCCCGGCACCCCGGGAGACGGGGCCTGCGGGGGTTCGGCGGCGGCGATATCGATCCTCTGGGTCTCCGGTGACCGCTCGCCGGCCAGCGCGTACATGCCGACGCCGCCCGCGATCACCACCAGCCCCGCCCCCACCGCGACTCCCACGCTCTTCGTGCGCAGCCTGCCGAGCACCGTCCGGAACAACGTGGTCCCGGCCGCCGGGCCGGGCTCGTTGAGCCGGAACAGCAGGGGGAGCAGCGCCACCAGCGCGGCCAGTTTGCGGCGCCCGCGTTCCTCCCAGTCCTCGCCGTACCCCGCGACGGCCGCGGTCTCCAGTTCGGTCACGAACCCGGCGGCGGTGGACGGGCGGTCCGCCGGATCCTTCGCCAGGCCTCTGGTGACCAGTGTCCTGACCGCGTCGGGAACCTCCTCCACCGGGATCGACGCGTTCTGGTGCTGGTACATCAGCACGGCCCGCTCGGTCGCCCGGTACGGCCGGTGCCCGGTCAGGCACTCGAAGAAGACGATGGTCGCCGCGTAGACGTCCGTGGCGAAGGACGCGGGACCGCCCGTCCACTGCTCGGGTGCCATGTAGGGAGGGGTGCCCGCGGGCCGGTCGGTCTCTCCGGCGTGTACGGCGATGCCGAAGTCGACCAGCTTGCTGTTGCCGTCGGCCTGGACGAGGACGTTCTCCGGTTTGTAGTCCCGGTGCACCAGCCCGGCGTGGTGGGCGGCCGCCAGCCCCGTGAGCGAGCCCTTGAGCACGACCAGGGCCGCCTCGGGGCCGGTCGAGCCGTGTTCGCGGAGCAGCTCCCGCAGGGAGACGGCGTCGACGGCCTCCATGACGATCGCGGCGCCCCCGGCCACCTCGACGTATTCGTAGAGCTGCACCACGTTGTCGTCCGCCAGCTCGACCAGGAGCCTGGCCTCGGCGCGGAAGCGGGCGAGGAAGTCCGGGTCGTCCCTGAGCTGCTCGGCCAGGTATTTGATGGCGACCTGGGCGCCCGAGTCGTCATGCCGGGCGAGCACCACCCGGCCACCGCCGCCCGCGCCGAGCTCGCGCAGCTCGGTGTATCCGGGGAGATTCCATTCGATGGCCGTCATCTGCCGCACTCCAGCTTCCGGGTCCCGGGCGAGGGACGTCCCTAGGAAGACGTGTGCCCTCTGGGACCGGTTTGCCGGAGGGGCCTTACCTAATGGGTATGGTTCGGGACGAGACGTGTTCGGGGACGTCCAGATCCAGGGTCATCGCCGGGTCGGCCTCGGGGACGCCCCAGGCCGAGTGGAGCGGCAGGACCCCGGCCCAGACCGGCAGCGCGTAGTCCTCCTCGTCGTCGAGCGGCGGGCCCTGCCGTACCTTCACCGACGCCTCGGCCAGGGAGAGGGCGAGGACCGAGGTCGCGGCGAGTTCCTTCCTGGTCGGCTTGCGCGCGGCGTCCCACTGACCGGGGGCGAGCTGCTCGGTGATCGCGCGCAGACCCGCCAGCCGCTCCTCGTCCTCCTCCACCGGGCGGAGATGGCCGTAGATCATGGCGGAGCGGTAGTTCAGCGAGTGGTGGAAGACCGAGCGGGCCAGTACGACACCGTCCAGATGGGTCACCGTGACGCAGACGTCGCCGGTGCCCCGCAGGGAGGTGGAGCCGGTGGAGCCGTGCAGGTAGAGGGTGTCGCCGATCCGGCCGTAGCCGGTGGGGACGACCATCGGGGCCCCGCCGACCACGACGCCCAGGTGGCAGACCAGCCCGGCGTCCAGCACCGCGTACAGGTCCTCGCGGTCGGTGAGCCCCCGGTGCTTCGAACGGCCGAGGGTGGTGCGGGGAGTCGTAGAGAGCATGGCCCTAACCTAAGGAGAAGTGGATATCGGGAACACATCCACTCATTGCCGCTTCCGGGAGACCACTTTGCCGCGACGCTCCGTCGACCTGCCCATCTCGGTGGACCGCGGGGCCGCCACGGCTCTCGTGGTCCAGCTCGGCGACCGGCTCCGCACCGCCATGCGCGACGGCACCCTCAAGTCCGGGGAGCGCCTGCCCTCCACCCGGGCCCTCGCCCGGCAGCTCGCCGTCAGCCGCACCGTCGTCACCGAGGCCTACCAGCAGCTCTACGCCGAAGGCTGGCTCGACGGCCGTCACGGTTCCGGCACCTACGTGGCCGAGATGGTCGTCCACGTCCCGCCCGCCGCCGGCTCCGAGCCCGGGTACGGCCTGCGATACGGAGACGCTCCCGAGCCCGGCCGCGGGGACGCCGGCGCGCCCGGCCCCGGCTTCGCCGCCGCCCCTGGAGCCGGCGACGGGCGCGACCTTGGAGCCGGTCCCGTCCCCGGAGCCGGTGACGGGCGCGGACCGGGGTACGGCCTCGCCTCCGGGTACGGCCTCGCCTCCGGGTACGGCGGCGCGCCCGCGTCGCCCGCCGGGACCACCCGTCCCCGATCCGGCGAGTCCATGATCGACCTGCGCCCCGGGCAGCCGTGGGTCCGCGACTACGACCAGGCGGCGTGGCGCAGGGCGTGGCGCAGGGCGGCCGACCTGCCGCCGGGCGTCAGCCCCGACCCCTACGGCCTCCCCAGGCTCCGCGAGGCCCTGGCCGAGCACCTCCGCAGGACCAGGGCGATCCCCGTCGGGCCGGAGAACATCATGATCACCAGAGGTACCGGCAGCGGGCTCGACCTCATGGCGGCCACGGTCCTGCGTCCCGGTGATCGGGCGGGCGTCGAGGAGCCCGGCTACCGCGTCGCCAGGAACGTCTTCGCCGCGAGGGGCGCCGAGATCGTGCCCTGCCCGGTCGACGAGGACGGTGTCATCGTGGACGGGCTCCCCGGCGACCTGCGCGTCCTCTACACCACTCCCGCGCACCAGTACCCCCTCGGCGGGCGCCTCCCCGTCCCGCGCAGGGAACGCCTCCTCGCCTGGGCCCGCCGTACGGGCGCCCTCGTCGTGGAGGACGACTACGACGCCGAGTTCCGTTACGACGTCGCCCCGTTGCCCGCCCTCCACGGTCTCGACCCCGAACGGGTGATCCTGCTCGGCACCCTCTCCAAGTCCCTGTCGCCCGACGTCGGCGTCGGCTGGCTGGTCGCCGCGCCGCTCCTTCTCGCCGCCGTCGCCCAGACCCGGTACGACCTGGCCGACCGCACCAGCGGCCCGGTCCAGCAGGCGGTGGCCGTGCTCCTGGAGAAGGGGGACCTGGACCGGCACCTGCGCCGGATGCGGCTGGAGTACGCGCGGCGCCGCGCCGCGGTCGTGGACATCCTCGGCTCCCGGATCATGGGCGACACCGCGGGGCTGCACGTCATGGTGGAGTTGCCCGCGCACACGGTCGAGCCCCTGGTCGAGGCCGCCCGGGACCGGGGCGTGCTGCTCGACGGGACGACGCGCCACCACCACGGCCCGCCGGTCAGGCACGGCCTGGTGATCGGGTACGGCTCCGCCTCGCTCGCCGAGGTCAGGCGGGGAGTCTCGGTGATCGCCCAACTGATCGGTTGACGCGGCGGCGGGGCGTGGGGAGGGATCGGGCCACGGCCGTGGAGAGCGGCCGGACGGCGCGCCGACGGGGAGAGGGATCGGCCACGGCCGTGGAGAGCGGCCGGATGGCCCGCCGTCGGGGCGGGGAGAGGGATCGGGCCGCGGCCCGGTGAGCGGTCCGGGCTCAGTCTCGGCTCATGGCTCCTGGATGGAGGTGCGCAGGCGGCCGAAGGTCTTCAGCACGCGGTCCGCGGTGCTCCTCAGGGCCGGGTTGGACAGGATCGTTCCCCGCGCCTTGCGGGCCGGCACCCGGAGCATCCAGTGCACCCCCGCTCCGGCGGTCGGCCGGGCGATCCGGCCCTCCGCCACCTCGTACTCGCCGTTCTTGAGCTTCTCCTTGTACTCCTTCTCGCCACGGCCCATGTCGATGATCTGGATGCCCGCCTCGGCCGCCTTCTCGGCCATGGCCAGGTGGTGGATCAGGCCGGGGGAGTACTTCGCGTAGGAGGTGTCATAGGCGGGGAACCAGCCCGCGAGCGTGGTGCCGGTGCGCACGCCGAAGTGGCCGGCCACCGGCCTGCCGTCGACGTAGAGCATGTCCAGGACCCCGCCGAAGTGCTCGGTGTCGGTGGCGAGCAGCCGCTCGACCAGTTCCACGATCCAGGGCCTGGCGAACCTGTCGGTGCGGCCGGTGCGCCGGTACTGATCGGTCTTCCAGCCGAGCAGCGTGTGCAGCGGCGCGAGATCGGTGGTGGCGTAGTCGTGGTGGATCGATCCCGCGTCACGCTGGAGTTTGCGGGTCTTGTAGGCCGTCGAGCGGTAGGTCTTGCCGGATTTCAGCTTGATCGTCTCGATGTACGACGCGTAGCCGTCCCGGAGATCGATGATCGGCGACGGATACCGGGCATGCCCGGACTGGAGCAGCGGCTGCCCCGGGATCAGGTGGTCGAACTCGAACACGGCCAGATCGCAGGCCTTGATCAGTTGATACGGATCGATCTCCAGGTCCTTGGCGTGGACCAGTCCCTGCGCGTCGGTCAGCCCCGCCGCCACCGGCATGCCGATGCCCATCGGGTGCCGTTCGAAGGGGAGGAATCCCACCACGTCGGGCCCGTCGTGCAGCACCGCGACGCGGACGCGGTCCTGCAGGGCACCCACGGTGAGGGTGAACTCCGGCGACAGGAACGGGCTGTCGAAGGCGGGATCGGCCCCTTGAAGGGTCCTCCACTGGTCGAGGTCGGAAGTTCCGAGGTCACGGGGACGAACGATTGAGATGCGCATGAGCTCCTACCGGGGTATGGGGGGTTCCCCTACGACATCCTGTGTGCGTTGAACCCAGCATGCTGGTCGGCACGTAATGTAGCGATAAAAGAGCTGAGAGTGTTCGACGGCTCTCGGGACCGCCCCGTTTCGGGGGTCTCGATCAGGTCCTCGTCCCCTCGGCCGGGGCGTTCCGACTAGCGGCATCGACCCGAGTGGCGTTCTAATTGAGGGCTATGAGCACCCCTGGGATCGACTGGAACCGTCTGGTCGGATGGATGGCCGCCAACGCACCCGATGCCGGGGAGCCCACCGGGATCTCCCTGATCGCCGGTGGCAGGTCCAATCTCACCTACGTCGTCGAGGCCCGGGAGCGCCGCCTGGTGCTGCGCCGCCCGCCGCTGGGGCACGTGCTGCCGACCGCCCACGACATGAGACGCGAGTGGCGGGTGATCTCGGCCCTCGCGCCGACTCCGGTCCCCGTGCCCGAACCGGTGGCCTTCTGCGGTGACGAGGACGTGATCGGCGCGCCGTTCTATCTCATGGGACACGTGGAGGGCGCGGCCGTGAGGAACGAGGGGGACGCCGCCGGAATCCCCGCAGGGCAGATCCGCCGGCTGTCCGAGCGGCTGGCCGAGGTGCTCGCCGCCATCCACGCGATCGACTACGAGGAGGTGGGGCTGGGCGACTTCGGCCGCCCCGAGGGCTACATGGCCCGCCAGCTGAAGCGCTGGGGCCAGCAGTGGGAACGGTCGAAGACCGCCGAGTTGCCCGAGTACGACCGGCTGGTGGCCCGCCTGCGCGACCGCCTGCCCACCCGTTCCGCCTCGGCGCTGGTCCACGGTGACTACCGGCTGGACAACACGCTGGTGCGGCTCTCGCCCGATCCCGACATCCTCGCCGTCGTCGACTGGGAGATGTCCACGCTCGGTGACCCGCTCGCCGACCTGGGCCTCACCCTGACCTACTGGCAGGACCCCGGCGATTCCGAACGCGCCTCGATCCCGGTCGCCGCCGGCGTCACCCTGGCCCCCGGGTTCCTCGACACCCGCGAGTTCGCCGCCCACTACGCCAAGATCTCCGGCGCCGACCTGTCCGATCTGAACTTCTACGTGGCGTTCGGCAACTACAAGCTCGCGGTGATCGTGGAGGGCATCCACGCCCGGTTCAAGCAGGGCAAGACCGTGGGGGAGGGCTTCGAGAACATCGGCGCGTCCGTTCCCACGCTCATCGAGCGGGCCCATCGCATCCTGGAGGGCTGAGGGACGCCAGGGCGCCTCCCGCCGCGGAGCCCGGGGGGCGCGTCACGCCTCCGAGGGTCGCGGCGCGGATCCCGGTAGAAGATTCAAGTGATCTGAAAGTCACGGCGATTACGCTGAGAGAGTGACCGGTAACACTTGGCTGTGAGCCGACCTGGTCACGGGCGGGTCGGTTCTCGGTTGTGGAACGCTGCAATGGCTTGGTCACGGAACGCTTCAACGGGTTGACGGTGAGGAGCGATGAACCGGTGATACCGACTAACGGACGGCATCAGCGACGGCGCCAGGTCTGGCCGATCGCGCTGGGGGCGACGGCTGTGACGGTGGTGCTCCTCGTGGGGATCCTCACGCTGGCCTCCACACCGGTCGAACCCAGGGGAGAGGTCATGACGGCCGCCCCGTCCCAGGCGGCGCCGGTGATCGAGCCGCCTCCGGCGTTGCGGGGCTGGCCGCGCTGGGGGCTCACCCACACCGAGTTCAGCGCGGGCAACGAGGCCGACCGGGCCTCCCGGTCCGCCTCGCACCTGCTCAGCCGGGTGCCCATGCTCCAGAACCAGCACATCATGGGCTGGGGTGTGGGCAACCCGGAGCCCGCCCCGGGCAAGTACAACTTCCGTGACCTCGACGACCGGATCAAGTTCATGGGCGCCTCCAGCGCCGTCCCGGTGATCACGCTGTGCTGCGCACCCGACTGGATGAAGGGCGGCACCGCGGGACGCACCGACTGGACACGGCTGGAGACCGCGCCCAAGCGCGCGAACTTCGACGACTTCACCGACCTGGCGGTGACGGTGGCCAAGCGCTATCCGACCGTCAAGCACTACATGGTCTGGAACGAGTTCAAGGGCTTCTGGAACCCCGCGAACAACCGCTGGGACGCGGAGGGCTACACCGAGCTCTACAACAAGATCTATGTCGCGCTGAAGGCGGTGAACAAGGACATCCAGGTCGGCGGGCCGTACATGTCGATGGTGAGTTCCAAGAACGACAAGAACTCCGAGATCCAGGGCGCCTGGGGGGTCGTCGACCAGCGCGACCTGGACGCGGTCGAGTACTGGCTTGAGCACAAGAAGGGCGCCGACTTCATCGTGGTCGACAGCGCCTCGCCCACCAAGGACGCCGGGCTGATCCCCGACGAGTTCACCGCGCTCGGCAAGTTCAGCGCGATCACCAACTGGTTGCGGCAGAAGAGCGACCTGCCGGTCTGGTGGGCCGAGTGGTACGTCGAGCCGCAGGCCAGCGGCTGGACCGAGGAGCGCCGCATCGCCGTGCAGACGGTGGCGATGATGGAGTTCGCCACCAGCGGCGCCACCACCTCGCTCTACTGGAGCCCCCAGCGCAGGTCCGGCAAGGCCGGCCAGGCGTGCCCGGGCTGCCTGTGGCACCCGAGCCAGGGCACGGAGCTGCCGATGGCGGGCATGCTGAGCGGCTTCGTCAAGTGGTTCCCCGCGGGGGTCACCCTGGAGAGCGTCACCTCCTCCGATCCCAAGGTGCGGGTGCTGGCGCAGGAACGGCAGCTCGTGATGGTGAACACCTCCAACGCGGCCGTGAGCACGACCGTGGACGGCAGGGTGTTCGACCTGAAGCCGTACGAGATCCAGTGGAGCGACCGCGGCGCCTAGCGCCGCGGTCCACCGCCCGCCCCCGGTCAAGGTTGCTGGGCCCGCCCCCGGTCAGGGCTGCTGGGCCTGCCTTCGGTCAGGGCTGCTGGGCGCCGATGACGACGAAGCGCTCAGCGATCACCACGAGGGCCACCAGGAAGGCGGGCACCGCGACCAGCAGGATCCACCGCCTCGCCCTGGAGACACGGCCGCGGCCTCGGCCGCGCAGGACGGACAGCTCGTAGGCGAACAGCGCGATCCACGTGACGCCCAGCGCGCCCAGGCCGATCGGGGTCCACGGAGAGGTGGGGTCACCGATCCCTGTCGAGGCGCCGGGCTCGGGGATCTCGACGCCCTCGGGGAAGGACTTCATCGTGTAGACGGCGGCGTCGTCACTGGTGAAGACCCGCTTGAGCTCCGGAGAGGCGTCGAGGGCGGTGCGGAACCGCGAGGCCCAGTCGTCCGGGAAGTTGTGGTTGAGCTGCAGGTAGCCCGCCTGTCCCCGGGTGGTGATGAGGTAGGTGTTGGGCGGCGAGACACGGAACTTGTCGATCACGGATGAGATCTGGGCCGGGTCTCTGGAGACGAGCGCCTGCTCGTAGGAGATCCTGTCGAAGTCCTTCTCCCCCCACGGAATGGCGGGGGTGACCTCCTCGCCGATCAGCGGGACCAGATACAGGACGCGGGCGCTCGGCTTGTCGTGGTCGTAGATGTAGTGCATAGCCGCGACCTCGTCGGCGGAGACCCGCTCGAACTGCTCGTTGCCGTAGCGGGCGACCAGGAAGGCCATCGACAGCGCCAGCGCGCACACGGCCGCCGACACCAGGGAGATCCGGCGGGTCAGCGCCGGGCCGAACCGGAAGCGCCCGCGGGCCGGCGCCGTCTCCTCGGGGGCGCCGGCCGTGGCGGCGGGAAGGTTGGGGAAGAAGGCGTAGGCGGCCAGGACGCAGGCGCCCGGCAGCGCGAACAGGTAGATCCGCAGGCCGATCTCGCCCCCGTAGTTCTGCAGGCCGAGGGCCAGCACGGGGGTGCACAGCAAAAGGAGCGCGGCCCTGTCGCCGACGCCGCGGCGCAGGCGGCGCAGCAGGCCGGTGGCGGCCAGGGCCAGGATGACGGCGCAGATCCCGAGCCGGGCCGTCAGCACGGGCGCGTGCTCGGGGTCGCTGCCGTCGATCCGGTCACCGGTGTTGCTCTGGAGGTTGTCCAGCACCCGGCCCAGGTCGCCGAAGAGCTCGTCGATGTGCCCGCTCCAGAAGGCCACCGTCTGGTAGCTGATCCAGGACAGTGCCACCAGGCCCAGGAGGAACGGGAGCCCCCAGCTGAGCGAGGTGCGCCGGAACAGGAGCAGGCCCGTCAGGATGCCGAGCATCATGAACGGGGTGATCTGGTGTGACGCCGTGGCGATTCCGAACAGGCCGATGAGCACGATGAGCATGATCGAACGGTCGTAGACGCCGGTGGGGCGACTCAGCTCGCCGGGGGTCAGCCCGCCCAGCCGGGCGGCCGCCCGCCGGATGAGGCCCCTGGAGGGCTGTGGTTTCCCGCGAAGGTCCCCACGGAGGTTCCCGTGAAGGTCCCCGCGGGGGTCCACCCTGCCGAACCAGCGCAGCAGGATCGCCACGAAGGCGAGGTAGACGGCGTAGGTGAAGCCCTGGGAGGAGAAGTAGTCCTGGCCGATCCACTGGACGATGACGAACAGCAGCGCGGCGAACCATCGGGCGCGGGTGGTGGCGACCACCTGGCGCAGGATCAGCACGAACGGCAGCAGGTAGAGGAGGTTCGACAGCAGAGGCGTCCACTGCATGATCGTCGTCAGGTCGGTGATCCCGGCCGCCTTCGTGACGAACGCGACCAGTGCGAAGAATCCCGGCCAGGCGAGGCGGGCGTCGAGGATGGCGGAGGACTCCCCGGTCCGGCTGATGTACTCCACGAAACCCGCGTGGACGTAGGCCGTGTGGAAACGGGCCTCGTTCTCGACCAGGGCCGCCGCGCCGTGGAGGGCGAAGGTGATCGCCGCGAGCTGGAAGAGCAGCAGGAACTTGCGGTCGGTGTTCTGCGCGATCGTGACGAAGAACGCGACGATCATCAGCATGATCGCGGCGAACGCGGTGCCCGGCAGGGCCGAGACGAGACCCAGGCCGTCGACCTCCGCCAGGTCCACGCCTCGCCACGGGCCCGGCGCCACCCGCAGGGCCAGCACGTACATGATCAGGCCCTCGACGGTGAGCAGCGGCGGCAGCCACACCGAGGCCGTCCGCATCAGCGTCGTCACCCGCGATCGCCTGACGGCGGGCGCGGCCGTCCCCGGCGGGTCGTCGGCCGGCGTCCGCGGGGGTGCGGGGAGGCGCACCTCCGCCGTGGTGTCGGTCTCCTCGGCCGGTGACGCCGTGGCGTCCGGAGCGCCGGCCGATGGACCCGCGGGGAGCGCCCCGGCCACGACGGTCTCGCCTCCGGAGCCGTCGCCTTCGGCCCGTGCCCCCTCGGGCGGAGCACCGGCGGCGTCCGCCGGGGTGGTCCGGCCCTTCGTGGTCTCGCCCTCGATGACGCGCACTCCCACCCCGCCGATCTCACCCGCGAAAGCGCCCCGCCCGGAGACGTTCCCCTCCGGGGTGTCCGAGGCGGGGGTGTCGGACGCCGGGGTGTCGGACGCGGGGGTGTCCGAAACCGGCGTGTCCGACGCCGGGGTGTCGGACACGGGGATGCCGGATGCCGACGTCCCGGCGTCCGGTCTTCCCATGGGATGGAAGGGCACCCGGAACGCGGGGATCCGGACGGTGGCGGTGACCTCCGGCGCGCCCTCCTCGCGCGACGAGCCGGAGGCGCCGGGAGACACCGGCCCGGTGGCCTCGCCTTCGGATCCGGCCGGCACCGGAGGCGCGGAACGCGTGGACCCGTTCTCATTGACCTCGGCGGTCTCCGCCGCCCCCGTTGTCACGTCATCGCCTGCCCGTTGCCTCACGTCGAACATCATGATGGTTGCGCGAACCCGGCTGGGGTGATCGGTTGTGAAGATTCGCCAAGGTTGAGCGTTATGCATGGGCAGGTAAAGACCAATGCCGCGATCGAAGATCGGCTCGCCGGCGGCGTCGGCTCCTGCCCGCCGAACCGCGCTCCCGACCGGTAATCCGTCGTCGTACTCATGTCCTGCCTCCCCCACGCCTCGGGCGTGTCTTTACGCGAGGCGATGCCTCGGGCGCTTTTTATGGCGAGGTCTCGCCCCGGGCGTGTCCCTATACGAGTCCGCGTACCTTGCGCAGGCCGTACCTGGTGCGCCTGACGACGGCGTAGCCCCTGGTCAGCATCCGCTCTCTCAGATAGATCAGCGGGACCCGGCTTCCCTCGACCGCGCGGCTGAACAGCTTCATGGAGGTGTTCTCGGCGATGGTCAGGCGCGGTAGCGCGAGCTCGTCGTGCCGGTCGGCGGCGAGGGCGTTGCTCACCGCGCAGGCGGCCCGGTATCCGGCCCGCCGGACCTCGCGCCGCACACGCACGCTGGAGTATCCGTACGGGTAGGCCATCGTGGAGACCGCCGTGCCGACTCTGTCTTCCAGCAGGGCCTTGTTGCGCCACAACTCCTGGCGGAGTTCGTGGTCGGAGAGCTGGTCGAGCTGGGGATGGCTGTGGCTGTGGCCGCCGATCTCGATGCCGCACGAGGCGGCCTCGCGGACCTGGCTCCAGGTCAGCATCGTGTCGAGCGGCCTGCCCGCCGCGTCCTTGCCCGCGTCGCTGACCCACCCGCTGGTCAGGAAGACCGTCGCGGGGAAGTCGTAGCGCCTCAGCAGGGGCAGCGCCTCGCGGTGGAAGTCGGCGTAGCCGTCGTCGAAGGTCACCACGATGGGTCGTTCCGGGAGAGAACGGTCATTCTCCTCATGCAGGAGGGCGGCCAGGCCGGCCATCGTCAGGGGCGTGAAGCCGCTCTCCTTGAGATAGGACAGGTGCTCCGCGAAGGTCGAGGGCCGTACCGCCAGCGGTTTCGTCTCGGCGTTGGGCCGGTCGGAGACCGAGTGGTACATCAGAATCGGCACGCGGATCATGAACGCCCCCGCTTCAGACGAAGGGAACCGACAACGTAACCCCAGGTGGTCCAGGCGAGGCCGACGACGATCGCCCCGGCTCTGCCGAGGCCGGACGGATCGCCTCCGAGCGCCTCCCCGACCCCGCGCAGCGCGCCCAGCGGAAGCGTCCTCAGCGCGTGCGCCCGCTCGCTCGCCAGCCCGTCGCCGGTTCCGACGTATCGGGTGACCAGCGCCTTGGAAAGGCCCTCGGCGTAACACCGGGACCGGAAATAGGCGAACGTGGAGCGCACGGCCGGCACCTTGTGGCCGATCACCGCGCCGGGTTCGAACAAGAGCACCGCGCCCGGCGTCCGCTGGGAGAGCCGGATGCAGAACTCGGTCTCCTCGCAGCCCAGGGGCCGGGGTCCGCGCCCCCGCACGCTGCGTCCGATGCCGGTGTGGAATCCGCCGACCTCGCCCACGATGTGCCTGCGGAAGGCCGCGTTCCCGCCCATGACATTGCGGATCGGCGCCCTTTCCGAGGGCATGCCCCGATAGGTGCAGCCCACGGTCCAGTCGAACTCGCGGGGAAACCAGCGCGGACGGCGCCCGACCGCCCACAGCGGCCTGGTCAGCCCGCCCACTCCCATGACGGCCGGGTCGCGGAAATTCTCCTCCAGCGCCTCCAGCCAGCCCGGCTCGGCGATCGCGTCGTCGTCCAGGTAGGCCACGACGTCGCCGGAGGCGGCCGCCGCACCGGTGTTCTTACCGCCGGACAGTCCCTTCTCCTGGAGGTTCTCGATCACGATCGCGCCGGGATACTCCCGTTTGAGCGACAGGTGAAGATCCGGGTTGTGGTCGACGACCAGGATGATCTCGTACGGCTCGCGCCGCTGGTTCTTGACCGATTCGACGGCTTCCCGGATGTCCTTCCAGCGCTCTGCGGTGTAGACGCAGATGACGACACTGCTTCTCATGATCAGGCGGCGCCCTGGTCCGCCGTGGGGGCGGCGGCGGCCGGCTGCGGCGGCGCGGGCGCCGGTCCGGTGCGCCACTCCCTGATGATGGTCTTCAGGACCCGGATGCCGTCGCGGACCGCGTGCAGGTTGCTCTCCCCGTGGATCCGGCAGCGCTCGTGGCTCGGGACCTCCTGAACCTTGAGCCCGGCTTTGGCGGCCCGGATGTTCAGCAGCGTCTCCACCTCGAAGCCGTCGCAGTCGAGGTTCAGGACGTCCAGGTGACGTGACCAGAAGGCGTTGTAGCCGTAGCAGAGGTCGCTGTAGCGGGTGCCGTAGAGCCTGTTCACCAGCGCGGTCAGCACCTTGTTGCCGAACTTGCGGTTGAAGGTCAGGTCGTCGCTGCCCCCGCCGGTCGCGTAGCGCGACCCCTTGACGAAGTCGGCGCCGGTGACCAGCGCGCCCACGAACTGGATGATCTCGCGGCCGTCCGTGGACCCGTCGGCGTCGATCATCACGATGATGTCGCCGGTGCAGGCGGCGAAACCGGCCGCCAGCGCGTCGCCCTTGCCTTTTCCGGTCTGCGTTATCACCCGGATGTTGGGACGCAGCCTTTTGGCGACGGCGACGGTCTCGTCGGAGGAATTGCCGTCGACCAGGACGATCTCGTCAATCCAGTGCGGCAGCGTCGCGAAAACGTGCGGCAGGTTCTCCGCCTCGTTCATGGCGGGAACCACGACGCTGACCGTGGGGGAAATGGCCACGTGGGGAGTAAGTGGGGTGAATCGTTCGATCGGTGGCATGGATCTCAGGGGCGGTTTGCCGTTGTACTGCTTGGTGATATCGGGACTCATGCTCAGAGATGATTTTCCGTTGTGGTGCTTGGTGGTTTCGGGGGTCATGACGGAGATCCTTCCGGGCGGTCGGTCGTCAGGGGTGACTAGCGGACGGACCCGGGGCCATACGCGATCTGGATGATCGGGAAAATGGCGAATGCGAGGAGGGATGCGCGGGGTCCTGACGGGTGATGTGCGGTGCGGGAGCGGGTCAGCCCACTCCCCATGGCTCCTTGACGGCAGGCGCGGATGATTGGTTCTGCGCTGGACTGCGCATTCGGCCGAAACCTTTCAGCACGCGATCGGCGAATCTGTACAAATGCGGATGGTCTGTGATGATTGTGCGAATTTTATTGACCGGTGTACGACCCATCCAATGAATCGCGGCTGTCGGGGAAGGGCGGGAGATCCGGCCTTCGGCGACGAACAGGTCACCGCTTTTCAACCAGCTTTTGTACTCGCGGCCGCCCTTGCCCATGTCCACCTGTCGCAGGCCCGACTCCGCGGCGTGCTCCGCCATGCGGAGGTGGTGCACGATGCCGGGTGAGTAGCGCGCGAACTCCGGGTCATAGGCCGGGAACCAGCCGACCAGAGTGGTCGCCGTGCGGAGGCCGAAGTGCCCGGCGACGGGCCTGTCTCCGGCATAGATCATGGTCAGGACGCCGGCGAAGGTCTCGGACCCCTCCGCGTGCATCTCGTCGAGCAACCGGACGATCCACGGCTGGGCGAAGCGGTCCACGCGGCCGGTCCGGCGGTACTGGCAGGACTTCCAGCTCATGAGCGTGCGGAGCGTCCCGACGTCGGCCGAATTCCACTCGAAGCGGAGTTCGCCCTGCTCGCGGCCGAGCTTGCGCTCCTTGTAGCGGACCGTCTTGAGGTTCTTGGGGGAGTTCGCCTTGACCTGGTCGATGTAGGCCTCGAAGCCCAGGCTGAGGTCCATGACCGGCACCGGTCGCACGTCGGACTCGTAGGAGACGAACGTCGGCTGGCCCGGGACCAGGTGGTCGAAGTCGAAGGCCGAGATCTTGCATGCGCGCAGCAGCGCGCGGATGTCCACCTTCAGCTCGGGGACGGAGATCAACCCATGGCAGGTAGTGAGAAAGCCCCCTAAAGGTTTGCCAATCCCGAAACTATGGCGTTCGTATGGGAAAAATCCTCTAATCGTGCTATTCTCTTGAATGACCGCGACTCGGACATAATCACGAAGGCGTCCCATCGCCAGCGCGAACTCTACGGACAGGAACGGATTGTCCAGAGACGGGTTCGCCTCTTGTAACTCCCGCCATCGTGATATTTCGGACTCCCCGAGGTCCTCCGGGCGAACAATGACGATGGTCACCTTGATTTGACCCCCTGTTCGGTCTGCACGCTTCCGCTCCCCCGGTACAACAGGCGTAGTACGTATACAAATCCGCCGAGAACGGCGATTGTCGCCACCCCGGCCCGTGGTGACCATGCGTCAAAAGTCAGCATGGCGGTGGCAAGGAATACGTTTACAACCAGGCTTGCCGCCACGCCGACAGATGGCGCTGCAAGAGGGTCACGATCACGCAACAGTCCAATTACCGCTGCGCCAGGTACCACTAAAAGGAATAAAGGGGTCAAAGTCAGACGTAGCGGGGTATTGATATCCGCTAGAGCGATCACGGCTCCCGCTGTGCACGCGAGGGTGAGCGCCCATTTGAGCACCCTGAGGCTGATCGACATCTCCGAGCTCCTGGCTGGTAACGAAGCGATTGATCGCGCCTTCATATGACCAATCAGTTAACGCAGAAGTCAATGCCGACGCTCGGCGCGAGTTAATGGTTTACCGCATATCGGAGCCACATCTCAGCGTTGCGTAAAATCGCGCCGGGGAATCAGCCGGTCTCGGCCTCGGAACTGGACTCGGGGGAAAGGGAGGGCGTCGGTGTCGGCGCCGGGGGCGGCGTCGTGTCGCGGGGAGGGTCGGGGACCTCCGGCTCGGGGCTCTCCCAGGAGATCGCGCACAGGGCGTTGCCCCCGGCGGACTTGAACGCGACCCGGCCCGCACCGCTCTCGCCGGGGTCGGCCGCGGTGACCCAGATCAGGATCTTCGTTCCGGCCTTGAGCTGCCCGCGCCGGGGGTGCACGTTCAACCCGCCGGAGGTGGTCGCCGACCAGGAGACGGCGGCGTTGCGGGCGGCGAGCTGGATCCGGCCCGCGCCCTCCCCGATGCTCGACGGGCACGAGACCGTCAGCTGGGCGGCCGCGGGCCGGGAGGCGGGCTTGCGGCCGGAGGGTGACCGCTGGGGAACCTGCCGCCGGCCGGCCGTCGGCCGTGCCGTACTGGGGAGGGGGGTGGGAACCGCGGCTTTCCTGGACGCCAGGGTCGGTTCGGGGGCCTCGGACGGGGAGTCCTCCGGCAGGGGCTCCGGTGAGCCGGGGTCGAGCTCGGGCTCCAGGATCTCCATCGCGGGTTCCGGCTCAGGCGTGATCCGGAGGTTCACGGACGGCCCGGCGGTGAGATCCTGGCCGTTGACCACGACCATGGCTCCCGTGGCCGCCAGAACGCACGCGGCGGCCAGGACCACCGGTCCCTTGCGCCGCTGCCGGCGCCGCTGCACCGGCAGCGGGGCCGTACGGCGTGGCTCGGCGGCGGCGATCCGGTGGCTTCCCTCGTCGCGTGCCCGCTTCGCGCCCGTACCCTTCCGCCGGGTCCACCCGCGGCCCTTCGCGCGGCTCTCCGCCGCGACGGGAAAACCGGTCCGGTCGAAACGGCCGCCCGCCTCGACGACGGAGGCCCGGAACTCCTCCAGCTCCGGGTTCACACAGGTCTCGATCACCCGGCTGCGCAGGGAGAGCGGAGGGAAGGCCGCGGGCACCATGTCGAGCAGCCGTCCGGCCGAGACGTGACGGTCGCGTCGCTCGATGCAGACCTCGCAGCGGCCGATGTGGCCGGACAGCCGCCTGCGCAGTATCGGGGTCAGCGGGCCCTCCCAGGAGTCCACCATCGCCGACAGGTCCGGGCAGTGCGCGCGGCCGACCTTGGCGAGGACCACGGCGGCGGCCGCGTTCTCCAGGTGGTCGCGGGCGCGGGCGAGCCGGGCGGTGGCCTGCCGGGAGGACAGGCCGAGCACCGAACCGGCCTCGCCGGGGCTGAGGTCGTGCCGCAGGGACAGCTCCAGCACCTCGCGTTCCTGCCTGCCCAGCTCGGTCAGCGACTCGTGCACGAGCGCGGCCAGCTCGCGCTCCTCGGGATCGTCGTGGTCCTCCTGCGCGGGCGCGGGCAACGAGCTCTGCGAGCCCCGCGTCCTGGCCGCGCACTGGAACCGGGCCAGCGCGTACAACCACGGGCGCAGGCGTCCGGGCTCGCGCAGCCGGTCCACACTGCCGTGAGCGGTCACCAGGGCGTCGTGTACGGCGTCGGCCGCGGCGTCCCTGTCGCCCAGCAGCGAGAGGGCGTAGTCGTTGAGACGTTCGGCATAGGAGTCGTAGAGGCTCGCGGGCGCCGTGTCGTCGGCGCGCCTGAGCGTCTCCACGAGTTGTTGATCGTCGGTTCGGCCGACGGCCGGCCATCCGGGCACAGACATTCCTCCCCGCGGGACGGGCTCGTTCACGGGCGTCACCACCTGCCCGCTCCAGGCCCCACACGCGTAGGACGCCACCTGACCGCGGTGGGTTGTCCATAAGGGTCGATATCATGCCGACCCGGCATAACCTGGGAAAACTGGAACGGCTGAGGTCCATGGGACTCCCAGCCGTTCGGGGTGAACGAGGTGAGGAAGGGTCAGTCGCAGTTGGGCGAGCAGAGGCGGCGCTTCATGCCCTCCAGGAAGAACTTGCGGACCTCGAGGATGTCCTTGGCGATGAAGGCGTCGCCGTTGGTCGCCTTGGCCAGGGCGTCCATCTGACGCTTGCCCTTGGGGGCGTCGGGACCGAAGGCGATGATCAGGACGCTGACCGGCTTCTCCGGGTTGAACTCCTCCTTCAGCGTCCTCAGGATCTCCGCGTTGCTGATCCCGCCCTCGGGGTCGTCGTTGCCGGCGCCGTCGGTGAGGATCAGCACCGTGTTGATCTTGTCGCCCTGGTAGTCGTCGGTCATCTGCTTGTAGGCGGCGGCGAGGGTGTCGTTGAGCCCGGTGTCGCCGGTCGGCTTGGCCTGGGTCGTGGCCAGCCTCTGGTTGAGCAGATCCCGGCGCAGGACGCCGTTGATGTTCTCGGTGAGCGGGCCGACCGGGATCGTCTCGCGGTAGTCCACTCCCTGGCCGTTGAGGTTGGTGGAGTACTGCCAGAGCCCGAGCTCGCTCTTGATCGGGAACAGCTTCATGCCCTCGATGGCGATCTTCGTGATCGCCTGCATCCGGGTCACGCCCATGCCGGGCACGGGGAGCGCCATGGTGCCGGAGACGTCCAGCAGCGTGAGCAGCCTGGTGCCGAGGTTGAGCCGGGACCACGACTGGGACATGCTCGCGACGGTCTTGGCGTCGGGCATCTTCAGCGTCACCGGGGCCTTGGCCTGGAAGCCGCCCGCGCCGGCGACCGGCTTGCCGCCCTTGCCGTCCGGGGTGCGGAAGCCCTGGTCGCGAAGGGTCTTCTTGGAGGCGTCGGTGCCGAGCTCCTTCTGGAACGCCTCGGCGGCCTTGCGGACGGTGGCGTTCTCGGTGGTGATCACCACCGGGTAGTCGAGGTTGAGGGTGCCCTCGGCCGGATAGAGCGGAACGGCCGGGACCTCCGGCTTCTTGGCGTTGTTGAACGCCCAGACGCCCTGCTCGGAGGCGACGCCCAGCGGGACCTTGGCGCCCTTGACGCCGAGGCTGGCCAGGAGCGCGTCCTGGTCGCGGACCGTGCTCGCCGACAGGGACTTGAGCGCGCCGACCAGCTGCTCCTCACCGGCGCCCGAGGCCGTGGCCACCCCCGACGCCGCCAGCAGCGCGCCGAGCCCCGCGGCGTTGAGCGAGGGGTCCAGCGCGAGCACGCGCACCTTGCGGCCGGGCCCGTCGACGTTGGCCACGTTGGCGGCGTTGATCATGCCGCCCCAGCTGGCCTCGCCGAAGCTCTTCTTCAGGCTCGGGACCACCGAGTTGGAGGCCACCATGACGATGGGGGAGTGGGCGATGGACGCGCCGGGGGCGGGCACGTCCGGGTTCTTCGCCCGGAGGCCGGACACCCACAGGGCCGAGTCGGGGATCCACAGGTCCATCGCCTCGGCCTTGCCGCCGCCTCCGCCCAGCGCGGAGGCCACGGTCGCCGGGACGCCCTTGGCCACCGTGACGGTGGCGCACCTGCCGTCGATGTCGTGGCCCGCCTTGTTGTAGCGCTCGGCGATCTGGGACACGGCGGGCTGGATGTCGGGTGAGGCGGTGACCCGCAGGGCGACCGGGTCGCCCGAGCATTCCCGGTCACGGTTGATGATCACAAAAGCGGCGACACCGAGGAGCACGGCGAGGGCGACCGACCCGGCGAGGGGGACCAGTACTTGGCCACGTCCCCCGCGGCGTCGTCTGGGCGCTTCTCTGTTGGGGGTGTAGCCATCGTCGAGTTCATCAGTCCGGTGACGTCCCATGATGCCCTCTTCGGTGTCGATGTCCTGGAGCTAGCGGGTCACCCTATCGGGAGGTTCCCTGCAATATTCACGGAACTGTACTGGGAACACTTAATGTGGCAAAACGCTCTTTTTGGTGCGGGTATCACCGTACGTGCCAGTAGTGAATCTCTGCGTTGTATGAGGAAGACCGGAAGTCGGCGGTGGTAGGGGCTCCAATACCGAATTTTCCGGCTTTCTCGTGCAACCGAGGCCGGTCGGCGTGACCGATATGGCGACGCCGTCGACCGCCGTGTGATGCGATTCACGGCGAATGCGGCGCACCCGCCGGATCCCGGCGCCCTCGCGCCGGCCGGCCTGTCGTCCGGCGGATCGAGGTGATCCGGAGGGCCGGAGCGGCTTCGGCGTTTCCGGATGACAGCGGTGGGTAATTCATCCCTTACTCAAGGTGGCATCGCTGTGGAGTCGTAAAGATCTCGATGGGAGCGGGGGGCGTACTCTCCCCCGGGAACACGTCATCAGATTCTCGGGGGAGAAGGTCCTTGCCGTTCACGCCCAGTCACGTCGCCGCCGTGCTGCCGTTGATCTCTTCGGGACGGATCCGCCGGGTGCTCGACCCCTGGGCCCTCGCGCTGGGGGCCATGATTCCCGACCTGCCGTCCTTCTTTCCCTTCCTGCTGGACTACTCGCTCTGGCATTCCCTCAAGGGCGTCCTCACGGTCGACCCGCTCGCCGTCGTCGTGCTGCTCGCGGTCTTCCACGTCCTGATCCGCGACCCGCTGACCACGCTGCTGCCACCCGGTCTCGCGGGTCGCGCGGCCTCGGTGGGACCCGGCATGTACGGCCTGCGACAGCTGCCCTCCGTGGTCGCCGGAGGCATCGTGGGAGCCCTCACCCACAAGTTCTGGGACTCCTTCACCCACTCCTACAGCTCCGGCGTCTGGGGCTGGGACTGGCTGGACGGCCGGGTGGCCGGCCTCCTTCCCCTGTTCCGTCTGCTGCAGTACGTCTCCACGGTGATCGGCCTGGCGATCATGGTCTGGTGGGCCTGGCGGGGGCTGTCCCGGATGGAGCCGCAGGCGCCGCCGGAGCGCCTGGTCATCCCCGCGGGCGTACGGCGCCGCATGCTCCGGATCACCGCCGTGTCGATCCCCCTGGGGGCGATCGCCTGGCCGGTGGTCTTCTCCTGGGAGGGCACGGCGGAGCTCGTGACGAGGCTGGGCGCGGGGGTGGTCGTGGGCTGCGGCCTGCCGCTGCTCGCCTACACGCTGATATGGCAGCTCAGACGGGCCATGGCAGTATTCGAAGGTGTCTAACCTCTCGGACCCCCGTCTGGCCGACTACGCCAACCTCCGCGACGTCGAGCTGCGCAAGAGCCTGGAGGCCGAGCACGGCCTCTTCATCGCCGAGGGGGAGAAGGTCATCCGCCGCGCCGTCGCGGCGGGCTACCCCGTGCGTTCGGTCCTGCTGACCCGCCGCTGGGCCGAGCCCCTCGCCGACCTCCTCGGCGAGCTCGGAGACCGGGTCCACGTGGTGGACGACGCCGTCGTGGAGGACATCACCGGGTTCCCGGTCCACCGCGGCGCGCTGGCCGCGATGGAACGGCTGCCCCTGCCCACGGTGGAACAGGTGCTGGCCGGGCGGGTCCCGGCCTCCGACGATCCGGCCGTGCGGATTCAGGCTCCCGAGGGTTCGTCCGGGCGGGTTCCGGCTTCCGGTGACCCGGCCTTTGGTGACCCGGCCGGGTGGGACGTGCCGTCCCCCGAGGACCTCTCCGGCCACGTTGACGCCGAGCGGGCGGAACCGCACGCCGAGCCGCCGCGCCGCGTCCTGATCCTTGAGGATCTCGTCGACCACGGCAACGTCGGGGCGATCTTCCGGTGCGCCGCCGCGCTGGGGGTCGAGGCCGTGATCCTGTCGCCCCGCTGCGCCGACCCCCTGTACAGGCGTTCGGTGAAGGTCTCGATGGGCGCGGTCTTCGCGATCCCGTACGCGCGGATGACCGACTGGTACGGAGGGCTGGCGGAGTTGCGCGGGGCCGGGTTCCAGACGCTGGCGCTCACGCCCGACCAGTCCGCCGTGCCCCTGGACGAGGTAGCGATGGCGGACCGGGTGGCGCTCCTGCTGGGCTCGGAGGGCGACGGCCTGTCCTCCCGATGGCTTCGCGAGGCCGACGAGGCGGTCTGCATCCCGATGAGCCCGGTGGCGATGGGCCTCGGCGTCGACTCCCTCAACGTGGTGGCCGCCGCCGCCATCGCCTGCCACGGCCTCATGCGCGGACGTCCGGCGGACGGGTCCCGTCAGCGGGGCTGACCGGGATCACGGACGCCTTCCAGCGTGCGTGCGAAAGGTGATCCCGTCCGGGAAAGGCGTCTTGTCGTCCAGGAAAACATCCGATCAAGGGAATTCCGGAGATTCCCCCTTTACGGCCGCGGCCCGCTTGTCCGGGGCGCGGATGAACCGCAGAAAGCGGAATCGTGGTCACGGTGGATTGCCCGGAACCGTTGCCGCCCGCGTCGTTTCCCGGGGCGTCGGCGCCGACCGGTCGCCTTTCTCCCGATCCGGCGGACCGCGCATATGCGGGCTTAATTCGAAAAGCGCGCGATTTGGAAGATCCATCGAGATTCACCGAGGTAGCGGGTGATTTCCTCGGGTGATCGCCGACGGCGGGAAGGTCCGCGACGGGCCGTTCTCCTGTCCTTGGGAAAAGGGCGAAGGGAGGAGAAGGTAAGCGATGCGGGCCGTTCCCGATAATGGAAGATTTGTGATCGACGACCCGTGACGCGCGTGACGAATTCGCCGGTGGGTGACCCCGGCTGATCGAGCCGATCGAAACCCGGCGGTTGGAGGCGGACCTCGGCGGACCCCGGCGGGCCCGTGCCGATTCGCCGGGTCGCCGGGTCGCCGGCGAACGGCCGAGGAGATCTCAGAGGTCGATGTCGTCGATCGTGGTCTGCTCGCTCGCCCAGTCGAGGAGCCGGGTCGCGGTCTGGAAGCGCCGGTCGGCGTTGGACTCGCCGAGGATGACCCCGATGAGCCGATGGCCGTCGCGGTCGGCGGCGAACGACAGGCAGTACCCGGCGGCGTTGGTGTAGCCGGTCTTGAGCCCCAGCGCGCCGGGCGCCTTGCCGAGCAGCTTGTTGGAGTTGGTCCAGGTGTGCGCCCGGTGAGACCTGGTCTTCGTCACGGCGTGGCGCCCGGCGGAGGCGATGATCCGCAGCGTCGGGTCGCGGAGCGCGATGTCGGCGAGCTTGGCCTGGTCCCGGGCGGTGGAGTAGCCGGGGCTCGGTTTGGGCAGCCCGTCGGGGTTGGCGTAGCGGGTGTCGGCCAGCCCGAGGGAACGGGCCGCGAGGTTCATCTTGGCGACGAACCTGGCGTTGCCCGGACCGTAGACGCGGGCCAGCGCGTGGGACGCGTCCGCCCCGGAGGGGAGCATCACCCCGTAGAGCAGGTCTCTGACGGTCAGGCGCTCCCCTGAGCGCAGACCGGCGTGCGTCGCCCCGTTGGCCGAGGCGTGCTTCACATCTTCGGCCTTGACCGTCACGGTGTCGCTCAACGTCGCCTCCCGCAGCACGACGTACGCCGTCATGACCTTGGTCAGGCTGGCCACCGGCATCCGCTTGGCGGCCTGCTTGCTGAGGTGGACCGTTCCCGACGTGGCGTCGAACAGGTAGGCGGCTCGTCCGGGAACCGGGGGAACGGCACGGTGGTCGAGTCGTCCGGCGGCTCGCCGGATCTGGGCGGGCGCGGCAGGCCCGGCCGTCCGGGTGATCGTCGCGAGTCCGCCGGTCGGGGCGAGCGTTGTGAGCGTGTCGGCCTCGGCCGGCGAGATGGAGCCGGTGGCCAGAGTGGCCACGGTGACCAGCGCGGTGCAGACAATCAGGTGCATTCCCCTGGTTCGCATGCGAATCATGGTGGCAGAGCCTGCTGCCAAAGTGCGTAACTTGGCACTTTAGCTATGGAAATGTTGACATCGGTGTCACGCGGAGGTGAGCTGCTCCGCCTCGCGCCGCGCGGCCCTGCGGCGGCGCCGGTGGACGAACCCGATGATCGCGGCGATGACCGCCACGGCGACCGTGCCGGCCAGGATCGGCGACTGCGCGGCCAGCTTCAGCCAGCCCCAGATCACCGTGTAGAGGCCGAAGGAGGTCACCGGCACCCAGGTCAGGCAGCCCAGCGCGCTGGCCACGACGTACCACGGATAGGAGATCCGCAGGACCCCGGCCACCCAGGGCAGGGTGTGGCGCAGGCCGGGCACCCAGAAGCAGGCGTAGACGGCGAGCGCGCCCCACTTCTCGACGACCTTCTCGACCCGCAGGATGTTCGGCTGGCCGATTCTCCTGCCCAGGCGCGAGGTGTAGAGCCTGGATCCCAGGACATGGCCGATCCAGTAATAGGCCTGGAACGCGCCGAAGAGGGCGATCGCCCCGATGACGACCCAGAACCACAGGGGCAGGCCGGTGAGCCAGGTCCACAGCGTGCTCACGAAGGAGACCGGGGCGGGCTCGGAGGCGCCCGCCGCAACCCGTCGCATGCCGAACATCACCACCTCGCTCACCCCCTGGTCTTACCTGATATTAGGCCAGGCTTACCTGTTTCCACACGGGTGGAGCCCTTGAAAGGACATCAAGGAGGCGGTCTCGGCAAGAGAAGACCAAGGACGGGGCACTGCAAGCGGACATCAAGCAGAGATCAAGCATCCCGGCGTACACCTGTGAGCAACGAAGAAAGGTGTACGCCATGAGTCCGCGAAGCAGCATTACGCCAGTGGTGGCGAGTGGAGCCGCGAATGTCGTGAAGCTGCTGATCGCCACGCTCGCCTTCGCCGGTGCCTACGTGGGGGTGGAGGCCTCTCAGGGCGCCTCCGTCCGGGCGCCGGTGGGCGTGGACGCGGAGGCACCCGTGCACACGGTGACCCTGTCCGCGGAGTCACTGCCGGTCGTCGCCGAGAAGATCCCGACGGTGGGCACGATCACCGTCACCGCGCTCGGCGCGTGCGACAGGCCGTACCGGATCCAGAGCGTGATCGACAACGCCCACCCCGAGAAAGTCGTCTCCTACGGCTGGCGCCTGCAGCGCTGGAGCGAGGCCACCCGGAGCTGGCGGCCTTACCTGAGCGCGCACTCCGGTTTCATCGGCGAGAGCCAGACCGCCGAGTGGGAGCCGCGCGTCGTCGGCAACCCGGGCTGGTACCGGGCCGTGCTGGCGGTCTCCGGCGAGGCTCCCCTGCGTGGCGAGAGGTTTTTCGTCAGTTGCTGAGGGAGCGCTGCGCCGCCTCCACCCAGCGGCCCACACCGACCCGCTGGGCCACCGAGAGGGCGTTCTCGTAATGGGGTTTCACCGCGTCGGTGAACCCCAGCCGCAGGGCCAGGTCGCCGAGGGTCAGCGCGACCGGCCACAGCGCCACCACACCGGTGCCCGCACCGGCGATCCGGTCGGCGAACGGCTTCAGCGTGTCGTAGGCCTCGATCATCCGCTCCCGGTCGTCCAGCAGCATGCCCGCCAGAGCCCGCCAGATCATCGCCAGCTCGTAGAGGAAGTCGGGACGCACGGGGGTCTTCACCGCGATGACGGCCCGCGCGTCGCGCAGGTGCCCCGCTGAGGCGAGTGCCACCGCGTAGGCGTCGAGGGTCCACTTGGCCCCGCGCTGATGGGCCTCGGCCAGCGGCTCCACCATCTCGGCGGCCTGGCCGTTGACCAGGTGCAGGCAGAACGTGGTGATCAGCGGCAGATCCTGCCGGCCCTCCAGCATGCCCGCCTTGGCGGTCTGCCGGGCGGCGTCGCGGTAGGCGAGCGCCGCCCCGGCGAAGTCACCGGCGATCATCAGCCGTTGCCCGGCGTACCAGGCGACGACGGCGGCCGGCGCCGACAGTCCGTACTGCCTGGCCAGCCGCTCGGCGGAGGCCACATGCGCGTCGGCTTCGGCGAACGCGCCCGAGGCGGCCGCGCACTCCATCAGCACGAGATGGGCCAGGGCCTGGACCGCGACCTGGCCGGTCGCCTTGCCGACCCCCAGCAGCTCCTGGCCGATCACCTCGCGCTCGCCGACCGGGGTGATGCCGTAGGACTGGCGCAGCCGCCCGCTCAGCGCCGTCGCCAGCAACCCGGGGTCGCCGCTCCGCCGGGCCAGTTCCTCGGCCTCCAGCGAGGCCTGCTCACCCCTGGGGGTGGCGGAGCCTTCCAGCTCCAGCGCGAGCGTGGCGAGCAGGCTCGCCCGCAGCGACTGCTCGCCCGCGGGCAGTTCGACCAGTGCCTGCTCGGCGACGTCGACGATCTCCCACGCGGTGCGGGTGAAGTCGCGGGCCATGCCCTTGTGCGGCACGGCCAGGGACGCCGCCACGCGGGCGGTGAGTTCCAGATTGCCCAGCGGCAACGCCGCGTCCATCGCCTCGCGCCGTTGCCTGCGGGCCGCCGACATGTCGCCGCACAGCGCCAGGGCCTTGATCAGCCGCAGGGTCAGCAGCAGGCGTTCCCTGGTGCGGTCGGAGGTGTGGGTGATGCCGGACCGGTCGAAGGCGGCGATGGCCTGCGCCCACAGGGTGGCGGCCTCGCGGTGGGCGAAGCGGCGCTCGGCCTGTTCGGCGGCGAGCCCGGCGTAGTGCACCGCCTTGGTCGCGGTCTCGGCGGTTCCCGCCGCGTCGTAGTGGTGGGCCAGCGCCGCCACGTCGCCGGGATTGCGGTGCTCGATCGCCGCGGCCACCGCGGCGTGCAGCCGGGAGCGGCGCAGCCGGGAGGCGTCGGAGTAAAGGGTGTCGCGGACCAGGTCGTGGTCGAAGCGGAGCATGCCGGGCCCCGGCTCGGTGACCAGCCCGGCGAGGAGCGCGGCCTCGACGGCGTCGACCACGGCGTCCTCGTCGACGGAGACGTCGACCAGCACGTCGACGTCGACGTCGCGGCCGATCACCGCGGCCTGCAACAGGATCTGCTGGGCGGCCGAGGGCAGCCGGGAGATCCGCCGCCGCAGCACGTCGCGGACGCCGGAGGGCACCCCGGAGATCACCTCGGCGGCCGTCGCGCGGTCGCTCACGGCCTCGGCGTCCAGCAGGCGCACCGTCTCACGGACGAAGAAGGGATTGCCGCCGGTTCGCTCGACGATGCTGTTGACGGCCTCCTCGTCCACCTCGCGCACACAGGTCGCCCGGACCAGCTCCGCCACGGCCTTGGGATCGAGGCCGGTGAGGCCCACCCGGACGGGACCGAGCCGGGCCAGCGCGGCGAGCACGTCGGCCTGCTGGTCGCTCAGCTCGCTGTCACGGCAGGTGAGCACCAGCAGCACTCGGCTGGTGGACAGCAGGCTGGGCAGCGCGCGAAGCAGCGCGAGGGTCTGGTCGTCGGCCCAGTGCAGATCCTCAAGGGTCAGCAGGATCGGCGTCTCCTTGGCGACGGCGGCGAGATATCCGCCCACCGCCCGGTGCAGCCGGAAACCGCCGGAGACCTCGTCGTCGGGCTCGGGGGCCGCGTCGTCCAGAAGCGGGGCCAGCAGCTGGGCGTACTCGCCCGGACCGGCCACGTTGACCAGCGTGCGGAGGATCTCCACCCACGCCCAGCCGGGAGGCGTGGCGCTGCTGTCGGGACAGGCGCCGGAGGCGATGCCCCAGCCGTCGTCGGAGAGCCGTTTGATGAGCTGGAGGACCAGGGTGGTCTTGCCCGCGCCCGCGTCGCCGCTGATCACCGCGACGGTGAAGCGCCCGCTCCTGGCCGCGGCCGTGGTCAGCCTGGCCAGCTCGGCGTCGCGGCCGACGAACGGCTCGGGCTCCAGCGGAGGCAGCTCCACCGGGGTGGCCGTGGGCCGGGGCGGCCAGGTGTCGGCGGACACCGCCGAGCGCTGCCGGGCGGCCTGCGGAACGAAGAGCTGGAGGCCCGGGTCCTGGGCCAGGATGTCGGATTCCAGCTTGCGCAGCGCCGGGCCCGGGTCGATGCCCAGCTCGTCGGCGAGGATCGTGCGGGCCTTGCGCAGCGCCGCCAGCGCGTCGCCCTGCCGTCCGCCCCGGTAGAGGCCGAGGGCGAGCAGCCGCCATCCCTCCTCGCGGAGCGGATGCTCGGTGGTCAGCGCCTCCAGGTCGGGCACCACCTCCGAGGGCATGCCCATGCGCAGGCCGCTGTCGGCATGCCGCTCGCGGGCCACCAGGCGCAGCTCGGTCAGCCGGTTGACCTCGGCCTCGGCCCACGGCTGGTCGGCGAAGTCGGAGTACGGGGTGCCGCGCCACAGGCCCAGCGCCTTCTCCAGGCGGACCCGTGCCGAGGAGGGGTCGTCGCCCTCCAGTTGCTCTCCGGCGCTGCGGACCAGCGTCTCGAAGCGGAGCGCGTCGACCTGGTCGGGGGCGACGCGCAGCGCGTAGCCGGAGGCCACGGTGACCAGCAGCCGGTTGGGGCCCCCGCGTGGACGGCCGGGTTCGAGGACCCGGCGCAGCCGGGAGATGTAGACCTGCAGACCGGACTGCGCGCCCTTGGCGGCGTCGTCGTCCCACAGGTCGTACAGGAGGGAGTCGACGGGCACGACCTGTCCGCGTGCCACGAGTAAACGGGCGAGGACGGCCCGTTGCCGTAACCCGCCTAGGTCGAGCTCGTCATCATGTGAATGCGCCTCGACCGGACCCAGAACCCGGAACGCCACCATGTCAGCCGCCACGCTATGCGGGCCTTTGAATCACGCACAAGGTATTTCCCAATCTAGCGGCTGATCGGCTCCTTTTCAGGGGCCTGGGTGGAGTTCTCACGCCGGCGAAGGAATGCCCACGCGCCAAGCGCCAGCCCACCGAAGGGGATTTCGACAGTGTAGGTCCAGAAGCCGAAAAGCAGGGCGGCGGCGGCCGCGGAATCGAGGGGTGCTCCGAAGTAAACCAGCGCGCCGCTCGTGCCCGCCTCCATTATCCCCATTCCGCTGGGGGTCACCAAAGCCGTTGTGAGAACCCTCGACAGGGCGAAGACCGCGATCGACTGCGCCAGGCCGGGATAGGCGCCGGTCGCGTGCAGGCAGCAGACCAGGATCAGCCACTGGAACCCGAGAAAGAAGATCATGCCGAGGGTCAGCCCCGGCCAGCGGGTCCGTACGATCGCGGAGGTGTCGGCGCGCAGCTTCCGCAGCGCCTCGGAGAGGGCGTGCTCGGCCGGCCGGATCCTGCGGGGAACCACTCGCGCGAGGCCGTCGAGGGCGCGGCCGAGGACGGCGGCGGCGCGGTCCCAGAAGAGGGCGACGGTCACCACGGCGACCAGGACCAGGATGGACAGCACGCCTGCCCAGGCCGCGTTGGCCACGGCGGGGCTGAGCCGCTGCCCGCTGAACAGCAGGGCGACGATGCCCGCGGCGGGCAGGAGGAACCGGAACAGGGTGTTCCAGATGCCGCTGGTCAGCGTTGACACCACGACGGCCCGGGTCGGGAAGCCCCACCCCTTGGTCAACGCGAAGGTCACCGCGACCCCGGCCGCGCCGCCGAACGGGAGCAGGTTGCTCACCGCGCTGCCGCCGGCGTTCAGCACCAGGGCCTGCGGATGGGTCAGCCCGGGCAGGGAGGCGGTCAGCACGAACGTGTAGGCCAGCAGGCTGAGCAGCCAGACCGCGGCCATCAGCGCGATCGCCTGCGGGCTCAACGCGGAGAACTGGGCGTAGATCTGGGCCCAGGAGACCTGCTGGCCGGTCAGCGCCCTTACCAGTTGCGGCATGAAGACAACGAGTGTGACGGCCAACGTCAGCGACACGACTGACAGCCCGATCTGTCCCCATCTGTTCTTCACGTAACCCCCCTGACCAAGTGTGCCGGTCCGAATCTCATCCTTTGGGAGGATTTTCGAAAGGGTGCCTCAACCTGGTGCCCGGAGGAACATCGCGCCGGACGTACCACTCGGTGCCGAAGACGAGACGGTAGAGCGGCTGGGGGATCTTGAGCATCACCCCCAGCGTGCGGGTGTCCGCGCCGGTGGCCTGGGAGGCGTGGGCCGCCATGCTCGCCCTCTTCTGGCGGGCGAAGCGCCGCACGTTGACCCGGTGGGTGATCGCCTCGCCGGGGGAGTATGCCCGCTCGAAGGCTCGGACGTCGAGGGCGGGGTAGAACCTCCGGACGAGTTTCAGCCCTTTGAGCAGGGGGTCGCGGTTGACCGTCGCCTCCAGCACGGCCGGGGTCCCCGCGATCTCGGCCGCCCGGCCGCCGACCCGGTGCACCTGGACGTGGTCGGGGTGCCCGTAGCCCCCCGCGGGGTCGTAGATCGTCAGCAGGTCGGCTCGCTCCTCGGTGAGGATCGCGGCGAGCCGCCGGGCGGCCTCCTCGCCGTCGGCGTCGATGAAGGCGTTGTCCGGCCGGTCCTCGGCGATCCCGCCGCCGGGTGCCAGCCCGGAGTCGCCGTAACCGAGGTTGACCACTCGGGCGCAGCCGAGCGCCGCCGCCGATTTGTACAGTTCGGTGATCCGCGCGGCCCCCAGCGCCTCACCGGGTTCGAGGTCGGCCTGCCCGCGCTCGCCGGAGGTCGCCACGACGAGGACCACCCGATGCCCCTCGGCGGCGAGCATCGCCATGGTGCCCGAGGTCAGCAGGGCCTCGTCGTCGGGATGGGCATGGAAGAACACGGCTGTCCTGACGGTGCTGATGAGGCTCACTCCGTTCGCCCGGTGCGGATGCGCCCTTTCGAGCACGCAGGCATAATCTCATGCGGGGCTACGCTGGCACGGTGAGGATCCTCCACGTCAGTGACTGTTACCTACCGCGTCTGGGTGGGATCGAGGTGCAGGTCGGCGATCTGATCCGGATGCAGCGGGAGGCGGGTCACGAAGTCGAGGTGGCGACCGCCACCCCGGGCGCCCCCCTCCCCGGAGTGCACAGAATCATCGCGAAACTCCCCTTTGATCTGCCCGTCCATCCTTTCGGGGTCGGCCACATGCTGCGGCTGATGAGAGCCCGGCGTCCCGATGTGGTGCACGTGCACACGGGGGCGGTCTCGCCGTTCGCCTGGATGGGCGTGCGCGCGGCCGTACGCGCGGGGCTGCCCGTGGTCGTGACCGTGCACAGCATGTGGGACCCGATCACCCGGCTCGTCTACCGCGGGCTGCGGCTGCTGTTCGAGTGGCATCGCTGGGGGCTGGTGGGCACCGCGGTGAGCGAGGCCGCCGCCCGGCCGATCCGCGCGGTGGCCGGGCGGAGGGTGCCGGTGCACGTGATCTCCAACGGGCTGGACGTCTCCGGCTGGCGTTCCGACGGTGAGGCGGGGTCGGCCGGCGCCGCGGGACCCGACGAGGCGGTGGAGCCCGTCGAATCCGTGTCCTCCGCCGATCCGGCGCGTTCCCCCGAGGCGGTACGGCTCACCGACTCCGGGCCCCCCTCCGATCCCGTACGGCGGGAGCCGGGCGATGAGCCGGTGCACGTCGTCGCCGTGGGGCGGCTGGCGCCACGCAAGCAGCCGATCCGGCTGCTCAAGCTGATGAGGGAGGCCCGCGCCCGGGTGCCGCAGGAGACGCCCATGCGGGTCACCATCGTCGGCGACGGTCCGGCGCGCTCGCAGATGGAGCGCTACCTGCGCGCCAACGACATGACCGGCTGGGTGTCGATGCCCGGCCGCTACAGCCGTGAGCGGATTCACGACCTGCTCGTCTCCGCGGACGTGTTCGTCGCGCCCGCGCCCCGGGAGTCCTTCGGGCTGGCGGCGCTGGAGGCGAGGGTGGCGGGGGTCCCGGTGGTGGCGCGGACGCAGAGCGGGGTGGCCGACTTCGTCCGGCAGGGCAAGGAAGGGCTGCTCGGGCGAGACTTCGACGGCCTGGTCGCGTCGGTGGCCAGGCTGGTCCGCGACCGCGAACTGCGCGAGTCGATCGCGGCGCACAACCGCGAGACCGAGCCCGTCCGGAGTTCCTGGCCGGTGGTGCTGGAGGGCTTCGAAAGCTGCTACCGGGCGGCGGGCCAGGGCTCCGGCCTGAAGACCGGGGGTGAAGGCCCGCGCGGGAGCGACCGCTAGCACGCGAGCGCGCCCTGACCTTCGAAACCGCGACGAAGCCGGTGCTCGCGGCCGGGCGCGACGTTTGAGGCGGTGTCACGGCGAAGGTGACGAAGAGACGGGATGTGACGCGCGGAGCCCCCGCCGCGTGGCGGGGGCTCCGCGATGTTCGGTACGGTCGCCGCGCCGCACTGCCCCCCGCAGGCGGAGCGGCGACCGTACCCGGGTGCATCCTGTCACCAGGAGGCACGGGTCACGCTAGGAACAGGCGGAGGCGAGCTTGGTGGTGGCCTCCTGGAGCTTCGTGGTCATCGTGCCGGCGGCCGCGGCGGCGGCGGCCGGGTCGCTCGGGTCGATCTTGAGTCCTTCGAGCGACGTGGCGAGGTCGTTGAGCGCGGTGGCCACCTCGCCGTCGGCGGTGCCCGCCAGGGTCTTCAGGTCGGCGGAGAGCTTGGCGGTGGCCTCGTTGAACTTGTTCAGGTCACCCGCGCTGGATGCCGCGGCGGCGGAGTAGTCCGTGAAGGACTTCGTCCACGCGGCGTCGGTGCAGATCTCGCTGCCGGCGGACCCGCCGCAGGCGGCGGTCATCGATATGAGAGCGACCCCCGCGAGGGCGACGGAGACACGGCGGGGGGTGAGGGCGCTGAACATTTCTGCCTTTCATTGCATTCGGGTACAGACGGAACCCTAGGAAAACGCCCTTGCGGATCGCTTTCACGATGCTTGCAGGAGTGACTCCTGTGACTCGGTGTGATGACCGTCCTCCGGTGGGTAAGAGGGGGGTATGGCTGAGGCGATCGTCGATTCAGGTTCCGGCCAGCACTCGCTCAAACGGGTGATCGGGCGCAGGGTCCTGCTGTTGTTCGTGGTGGGCGACATCCTCGGGGCGGGGATCTACGCCCTGGTCGGGAAGGTCGCCGGGTACGTCGGCGGGGCGCTGTGGCTGCCCTTCCTCGTGGCCTTCGTGCTGGCCGCGTTGACGGCGACCGCCTACGCGGAACTGGTCGGGAAGTATCCCCAGGCCGCCGGGGCGGCTCTCTACGTGAACAAGGCGTTCAACGTCCCCTTCGTCACCTTCATCGTGGCCTTCGCCGTGATGATGAGCGGGATCACCTCGGCGAGCGCCGCGGCGCGGGCGTTCGGGGGCAATTATCTCGCGGAGTTCGTCACGCTCCCGGTGATCGTCGGAGCGTTCATCTTCCTCGGCCTGGTGACGCTGGTGAACTTCATCGGCATCTCCGAGTCCGTCAAGGTCAACGTGGTTCTGACGGTCATCGAGGCGTTCGGCCTGCTGGTCATCATCGCGATCGGCGTCTACGCGCTACTGTCCGGACAGGGCGAGCCCGCCCGCGCCCTGGAGTTCCACCCCGCCAACGGCGCGTTCCTCGGCGTCCTGGGCGGTACGGCCCTCGCCTTCTACGCGCTGCTCGGCTTCGAGGACTCGGTCAACCTCGCGGAGGAGTCCAAGGATCCGCAGCGCGACTTTCCCCGCGCGCTCTTCGGCGGCCTGATCGTCGCCGGGCTGATCTACGTGGCGGTCGCGTTCACCGCGACCATGCTGGTGGACACCCGGACGCTGGAGAGCTCGACCGGCCCGTTGCTGGAGGTTGTCAAGGTCGCCGGTCTGGCGTTCCCGCCCAAGCTGTTCGCGCTGATCGCGCTGCTGGCGGTGGGCAACACCGCACTGATCAACATGCTCATGGCCTCACGGCTGGTGTACGGCATGGCGCGGGAGGGGATCGTGCCGAAGATCTTCGCGGCGGTCCATCCGGCGAGGTCCACCCCGTGGGTGTCCATCGTGTTCACCGTGGGCATCGCGGCGGTGCTGGTCGCGACCGGAGACGTGGGCAACCTGGCGGACACGACGGTGCTTCTGCTGCTGTGCGTGTTCGTGATGGTCAACGTGGCCGTGCTGATCCTCCGTAAGGACCGGGTGGAGCATGACCACTTCCGGGCGCCGAGCTGGATGCCCGTCCTGGGCGCGCTGGTCTGCCTCGTCCTGGTGCTGCCGATCACGGGCCGGGGCGCCGACGTCTATCTCCGCGCGGGCGTTCTGATCGCGATCGGTGTGATTCTCTGGTTCGTCAACCGGTTGTTCTTGTCAGAAGGGGAGCACCCGTCCTGAGGGCGTGCGCAGATCAAGGGAGATCGGTTTGCGGGGCGGGCGGGGTTTTTGGGTGATTAATACCTTTTTCATGTTGTACTCCCTCTTTGTTGGAGTTTGAGAGAGACTACGTCAACCGGCCGACGTTTTCGAAGGCTTTTTGATGACCGTCCGCAGGTTCCGGGTAAAATTTTCCGGCCGTGACCTGCCGACATCGCGTGATCGCGGTGAAGCGGCGGCCCTCCGCCGTCCCGAAGGGCCGCCGCCGGGCCCGGTTCCGCCCGTCACGGTGCGCGGCGAACGCGCCGGGGCCGCCTCGTGTCCCACGCCGTACGCGGCGACCGGAGGCATCCCGGGGGCCGCGACCGCGATCACGCGCGGGTTTCCCGTGCCGGCCGTTCTTCCGGCGGGTCTCCTTCGTTGGGTTAGCCCCGTGTGTCTGGGGCACCGGTGACATGAGAGGGGGGAAACCCATGTCGGATACTCCGGTTGATTCGAGATTTCACGTGCGGACCGACAGGGGTGATCGCTGCACAACCCTGCACGCGACGGGCGCGCTGGACTACGGATCCTCCCCGCTCCTTAAGGAACAGACCGACGCCGTTCTGAAGTCGGCGGACCACCCTCGCCTGGTGATCGACCTCACCGAGGTCACCTTCTGCGACTCGACAGGCTACGGTGTGCTGATGTATGCCCTGGCCCATATCCGGAGCATGGCGGGCTCGTTGATCCTCGTGGGCATCCCGTCCATCATGAGGCAGCGGCTGAACCGCCTCGGAGTGGGAGGATTGTTCGACACCCGTGGCACGGTCGAGGAGGCGATGAACGCGTTTCCCGCCACCGGCTGAAGGCGTGTGGAGATGCGCTGCACGCGCGCTATTCGGTCCGGCCTGCCCCATATGAGAAAGTTGCAGGGCTGGGAAGGGCAGGGCAGAAGGTTGGACATGTCCATCGAAAATGGACCGGAGTCGGTTTTCACCGCCACCTCCGGACTGCACGGTACGACGCTTGTCGTGCAGGCGAGCGGAGAGCTGGACTACTACCACACGCCGGTGCTGCGAGCGGAGCTGGACAAGGCATGGAAGGCCCTGCGGTCACCGACTCTGATCCTCGACCTCTCGGCTCTCACCTTCTGTGACTCCTCCGGAATGGGCGAGCTGCTCCAGGCACGTCACCACGGCCTGAACGAGGGCGTCCGGCTCATCCTCACCGGGGTCCAGGGCAACCTGGCACGCCGGCTCAATCTCGCCGGACTGACCCAGGTCTTCGAGGTGCTCCCCTCCGTGACGGACGCGCTCGAGGTCGCCTGAAAGGCCCGGGAGAGCGAAAGGCACGCCCCGGAGGGGACGGGCGGTCCCGCCCGGGCCCTCCACGCCGCCACCTGGAATAACCCGGTGACGGGCGGGGTTGGCGCGGTCATGGAGCCGATAACACGTGGACGTGTCCGGGTCGAACGCGGGGCCAAGAGAGTAAGGGCCTTCCTCGGCGGCCGGGCGATCGCCGACACCACCCGGGTGCTGCTGGTGTGGGAGGTGCCCTACTACCCGACCTACTACTTCCCCCGGGATGACGTCGCCGTAGAGTTGAAGCCCAACGGCCGGACCTCGCACGTGCCCAGCCGCGGTGACTCGGTGCTGTACGACGTGGAGGGTGTGACCGACGCCGCGCTGGCCTACCCGAACTCCCCGATCGAGGAACTGCGCGACCACGTCCGGCTGGACTGGGAGGCGATGGACGCCTGGTTCGAGGAGGACGAGGAGGTCTACTACCACGTCCGCGACCCCTACACCCGGGTGGACATCCTGCCCTCCTCCCGGCGCGTGCGGGTCGAGGTGGACGGCGTGACCGTCGCCGACTCCCACAACCCCCGGATCCTCTTCGAGACCGGCCTGCCGCCGCGCTACTACCTTCCCAAGACCGACGTCCGCCTGGACCTGCTCACTCCCACCGACACCGTGACCAGGTGCCCGTACAAGGGAGAGGCCGAGTACTGGAAGGTGAACGGGCACGCGGACCTGGCCTGGTCCTACCGGACCCCGCTGGAGGAGAGCCAGCGCATCGCCGGACTGATCTCCTTCTACAACGAGAAGGTCGACATCTACGTGAACGGCGTCATCCAGGAACGCCCGAAGACGAAGTTCGCCTGAGGCCGGCGGCCCCAGGTTCTCGGCCGGAGGGCGCGGACGGAGCGACGACGGACGCCTCCGCGCCGACGAACGTCTCCGTGCCCGTCCGTGCCCGCGAACACGGAGGCGCCGGGGACGGGTGGATCCCTCGCGACGTGGAAGAGGGTGTCTCCTTCGGCCAGGGGGCGCCGGCGGGCGCGCGGATCCCTCGCGACGCCGGAGAAGGATCTCCTTCGGCGCCGGAAGGCGTCAAAAAGGGAGCGGACGGCCTGAGGGGCTCCGGAGATCGAGCGGCACAGGCTCACGAGGCGGACGCGGACGCTGGACGACCTGGATCCTTTTCACGGTCCCGCTCCATTCTGGGCTTGCATCATCGGGTGTTACCCATGTGAAGCCCAAGAATCACCTATCTGCGTATCACATGAAGCACACTAGCCACACGCTCCGCAGCTGTGGCGACATCTTCGGCATGTCCGATGCGGCCGGCCCAGGACAGCCAGAACCACCACTCGCCGTCGTCCTCGTAGGCGGCGAGGACGTCCTCGGTCCTCGCCGGAGCCATCGGGTTGATCACGTGGAGGCGTGGGAACAGCCCCGCCGGCGATCTCAGGCACACCTGGAAGGCGTGCGCCTCCAACTGTGCGGCCAACCGCTGCAGATGGTCGACGGCCTCGCCGCGCTCTGCCATCATCCCGATCACTCCTGGCGGACGCTGGGACATGCTTCTCTGCAGAGTGCGGTTTTATGGCAGATCGGGCAATCGTCCTTTCTCCCGTCCGAGGCCGGATCAGTGGAATAGACAGGAAACTCCTCGATGTTCCGTGGGAAAACCACGAATAAAGGGAATGCAATGCACAGGCGTGCTTACGCTGTGGTGCGTCCTCGTTAACCTTGTGTAAACAGCGACTGGAGGGGTGCCGTGGCGCGAGGTGAGCATTCGCCCGCATGTGCACGACGATGGCGCGAACAGGCGGAGTCCCGGCAGTGGACGCCTTGGCAGACCGCCCAGGCCATCCACGGTTGCTGTGGGGTCAGCCTGCTCAAGGCGCACCGGCTGGCCAGGGGGTGGTCGGCCAGGCAGTCCGTCCAGGAGCTGGAGGAGCTCTGCGAGCGCCAGAACCTCGGCGAGGCCAGGGCCAGCATCGACCTTCTCAACGCCTGGGAGAACAACCGGGCCAGACCGCGCCCGCAGACCATCGACCTGCTCGCCCGGCTCTACCGCGCCAACTCGGTACGTCTCGGCCTGGCGGGAGACTACTGCGACGACGACGACGGGGCCAGGGTCGTGGTCGTCTCGGGTGCCGAGGGCCGCACGCCGTACCAGACGGAGGACCGGGCCGACGACGACATGGAGCGCCGCGCGCTGTTCCACCACGCGCTGCTCGGCTCCCGGTTCGTGATGACCGGGCGGCTGCTGGCCGAGGTCGAGCGGACCCGCCAGGACCTGGACCGCACGCTCGCCGTCGCCACCGTCTCCGAGGAGCAGCTCGACCGGCTCGACGAGCAGGTGCTGCGCTACCGCCGCGAGTACATCACCAGCGCGCCGCTGCCCATGCTCTACCGGATGATGCTGGAGCTGTCGGACGTCCGGACGCTCTCGGCTGCCCGCCAGCCCGCGATGGCCCAGCGGCGCCTGCTCAACGCCACCGTGATGCTGGCGCTGCTGTCGGCCGACGCGCTGATGAAGCTCGGCGACACCCGCCAGGCCCACGCCTGGTACGGCACCGCGCGCACCGCCTCCGACGACATGGGCGACGTGCGGCTGCGTGCCCTCGTCCGGGCGCAGCAGGCGATGCTTCCCTACTACTACGGTGATCTGGCCGAGACCGTACGGCTGGCACGCGAGGCCAGGATGCTGGCCGGAAGCGCGCCCAGCTCCCCGGCGGCGCTCGGCGCGGCGGCGGAGGCGCGGGCACTGGCCCACATGGGCGAGCACAAGGCCGCCAGGGTCGCGCTGGCCGAGGCCGAGCGGATCTTCGCCAGGATGCCCCCGGAGGGCCACGACCACCTGGCCTTCCGCTTCTCCGAGCGGCGGCTGCAGTTCTACCGGATCGGCACCCTGATCGAGCTGGGCGAGGAGGTCGACTGGACCCCGGGCCCCTCGGGTCCCTACGCCATCGACCCGGTGCTCATCCTGCTCGACCAGGCCGCGCACCTGGTCCGTGACGGCAAGGTCGAGGACGCCTGCAACCTGGCGGAGAAGGCCCTGCTCCAGGTGCCGCCGGAGCATCGCACCTCCATCGTGCTCAACCGTGCCCGGTCGCTGCTGTCGGAGGTGCCGGCCGTCAGACGCAGGGCGACGGCGGTGCGCCGCCTGACCGACCTGCTCGCCGACGCCGCGCCGGCAAGCTGATGGGCTCCCTCGCGGAGGAGGCGTTCACGGTCCTGCGTGAGGTCTGTGAGGACCTCGGGATCGACCACAGGGACGCCGAGTTGCTGCGGGTGCGGAGCAACGCCGTCTTCAAGCTGCGCAGCGAGATCGTGGTCAGGATCGCCACCGCGCCCAACGCGCTGACCCGCCTGCCGCTGGTCCTCGCGGTGGCCCGCTGGCTGGCCGAACAGGGGTTCCCCGCGGTGCGTCCGGCCGATGAGATCTCCGACCAGCCCGTCGTGCACGAGGGCAGGGTCGTCACCTTCTGGCACTACGTGCCGGCCAGCGGCCGCCCCACCACCACGGAGCTGGGCGAGATCCTGCGCAGCCTGCACCTGCTGCCGGTGCCGCCGGTGGCGCTGAAGCGGTTCGCCGACCCGTTGTCCGAGGTGCGCCGGGCCGTGGACCGCTCCGAGGAGCTCACGCCCAGCCAGCGGGCCTGGCTGCGCGACCGCATCGCGGAGCTGACCGACCGCTGGTCGGGTCTCGGCGTGGACGGCGCCCCGGTGCTGTTGCACGGTGACGCCTGGATCGACAACCTGCTGCGCTGCACGGACGGCCACGTGGTGCTCTGCGACTGGGACGGCGTGGCGGTGGGCCCCCGCGAGTGGGACCTGGTCCACACCTACCACGGCCAGCGCCGCTTCGGCCTGACCGCCGCCGACGTGGACGCCTTCGCCGACGCGTACGGCAGCGACCTGCGTTCGTGGCCCGGGTATTCCACCCTCATGGAGGTCCGGGACCTGTACGCGGTGGGCATTCACATCCGCAACGCGGGAGCCGATCCCTTCTCCCGCAGGGAATTGCCCCGGCGGCTGAATTCCCTCACCCGAGGTGAGCAACATGCCCGGTGGTACATGGCCGAACCCGTTACTGTCTCCCAGTAAAGAGCTTTATACGGGGGTAAAGCATGCCAAAAGTAACGCTGCGCAATATCTTTCATGTCAATAACAGCGTGGAGACGCTCCGCGCGCACCTGAGTCAGCCGCAGAGCCACGTGGGGCTCTCGCCGCTGGTGGTGGCGGTCAAGGACGTCGAGCGGGGCGAGGACGAGACGCGCTACACCTCGGTCGAGCGGCTCAGGTTCCTCGGCCTCGTCAAATACGACAACATGATCAAGGTGACGGTGCGGAGCACGCCGAGGACCGTGGAGGGGGAGGTCAAGAGCCCCGGAGGGGTGCGCCTGGACTACCGGTTCACCCTCACCGAGAAGGGCGGCGGGACCGAGGTCGAGGACATCCTCGTGGTGCACGCGTGGGCCAGGCCGTTGCTGGGCTACGCGGCCAGGAAGGCCCGCGAGGTGCAGCTCGCCCGCGCCGGGGTCCTGGTCTCGCGCCTGGGCTGAGGCGGCCGGGCTGAGGCGGCCGGGCTGAGGCGGCCGGGCTGAGGCGGCCGGGCTGAGGCGGCCGGGCCGCGGAGCGCCCTAGGCTGGGGGGTGTGAGAGCGCCCACGGTCACGGGGAAGGTGATGGCCATCCTCGGCGCGTTCCTGCCCGGCGACGTGCGGCTGACGCTCACCGAGATCTGCCGGCGGGCCGAGCTTCCCCTGGCCACCGGGCACCGGCTGGTCGGGGAGCTGGCGGACGGCGGATTCGTGGAGCGGCTGCCCGACGGGACCTACCGGGTCGGGATGAGGCTGTGGCAGATCGGGAGCCAGGCGGCCGAGCCGCGGGAGCTGCGCGAGCTGGCCCTGCCGTACATGGAGGACCTCTACGCCGCCACCGGCGAGAACGTCCAGCTCGCCGTGCTCCGCGACGATCGGGCGCTGTACGTGGAGCGGCTGCGCGGTCCCCGGTCCGTGCCGATCCTCTCGCGGGTGGCGGGGGAGCTGCCACTGCACGCCACCGGGGTCGGCAAGGTCCTGCTGGCCTTCGCGGCCCCCGAGACGGTGGACCGGGTGCTCGCGAGGGAGCTCACCGTGCACGCGCCGAACACGGTGGTGGATCCGGTGCGGCTGCGAGCCGAGCTGGAGGAGATCCGGCGGACCGGGGTGGCCTGCACCCAGGAGGAGATGTCGATGGGCACCTGCTCGGTCGCGGTGCCGGTGCGCCGGGGCGCGGACGAGGTGGTGGCGGCGCTGTCGCTGGTGACCTGGCGGCACAACGCCGACCCGCGGCGGCTGGCGCCCGCGGTGCTGACGGCGGCGAGCGCGCTCTCCCGCGACCTCGCCGCGACGTGCCGCTGAGCGTCGTGATCGGCGCTCGCGGTGCCGACGGCGGCGAGCGTGCTCTTCTACGACGTGCCGCTGAGCGTCGTGATCGCGGCGGTCGGCGCTCGCGGTGCCGACGGCGGTGAGCACGCTCTCCCGCGACGTGCCGCCGGATGTCGTGATCGCGGCGGTTTCCGCTGAGCGGAAGGTTGTGGCGCGAGCGGTGTGACCGGTACGGAATGCTCGGATCATGCGAACTCAGGTCGGGATCGTCGGCGCGGGACCCGCCGGACTGCTTCTCTCCCATCTGCTCCATCTGCGGGGCATCGACTCGGTGGTGCTGGAAGCTCGCAGCAGGGAGTACGTCGAACAGCGGGTGCGCGCCGGCGTGCTGGAGCAGGGCACGGTGGACCTGCTCAACGAGGCGGGCGTCGGCGAGCGGATGCGGAAGGAGGGGCTGCCCCACCACGGCATCGAGCTGAGGTACGGCGGGGCCGGGCACCGGATCCCGTTCGAGAAGCTCGTCCCCGGGCGGGCCATCACCGTGTACGGCCAGCAGGAGGTCGTCAAGGACCTGATCGCCCGGCGGCTGGCCGACGGGGGGAAGATCCTCTTCGACGTCCCCGACGTGGCCCCGCACTCGCTGGAGAAGAGCCCCTACCTCACCTTCCAGGGCGAGCGCCTCGACTGCGACGTCATCGCCGGGTGCGACGGTTTCCACGGGGTCTGCAGGCCGTCGATCCCCGAGGGGGTCCTGTCGATCTTCCAGCGGGACTACCCGTTCGCCTGGCTGGGCATCCTCGCCCGGGTCCCGCCGTCGTCGGAGGAGCTGATCTACGCTCACAGCGACCGGGGCTTCGCGCTGCACAGCATGCGGACCCCGGAGATCAGCCGCTTCTACCTCCAGGTTCCGACCGACACCTCGATCGACGACTGGCCGGACGAGCGGATCTGGGCCGAGTTGCGGGCCCGCCTGGAGACGGTCCCCGGATTCGAGCTGACCGAGGGGCCGATCTTCGCCAAGGACGTGTCGGCGATGCGCTCCTTCGTCGCCGAGCCCATGCGCCACGGCAACCTCTACCTCGCCGGGGACGCCGCCCACATCGTGCCGCCCACCGGGGCCAAGGGACTCAACCTGGCCGTCGCGGACGTCCGGCTGCTGACCGCGGCCCTGGCCGACTTCTACGAGACGGGCTCCACCGGGCTGCTGGACTCCTACTCCGCCACCTGCCTGAAGAGGGTCTGGCGTGCCCAGCACTTCTCCTGGTGGATGACCACGCTGCTGCACACCTTCGAGGCCGACGACGCCTACGGAGGGCGTCTGCAGACCTCCCACCTCGACTACGTCACCTCCTCGACGGCCGCCGCGACCACGCTCGCGGAGAACTACGTCGGCCTGCCCTTCGAACCCGGAGCATCCCATGCATGACGATCCACACCCGCACTACCTCACCCCCTCCTACGGCAGTACGGTGCTGCGCGCCCCCTCGGAGTCGCTGGTGCGGCCCGCCTTCGATCCCGAGGCGATGGAGCTGGTGGACCCGGTCTACGGCCACCAGCCGGTCGGACCGCTCGACAACGATCTGACCAGGCAGCACGAGGGCGAGCCCATCGGCGAGCGCATCGTCGTCACCGGCCGGGTCCTCGACAGCCGGGGGCGGGCCGTACCGAACACGCTGGTGGAGCTCTGGCAGGCCAACGCCACCGGCAGGTACGCCCATCCGGTGGACCAGCACCCGGCCCCGCTCGACCCCAACTTCACCGGCGCCGGCCGCTGCCTGACCGACGCCGACGGCAACTACCGGTTCGTCACGATCAAGCCCGGCGCCTATCCGTGGCGTAACCACCACAACGCCTGGCGGCCCGCGCACATCCACTTCTCGGTGTTCGGGACCGCGTTCACCCAGCGGCTGGTCACCCAGATGTACTTCCCCGGAGACCCGCTCTTCGCCTACGACCCGATCTTCCAGTCGGTCCCCGACCCCAAGGACCGCGAACGGCTCGTCTGCGCCTTCGACATGGACGTCACCGAGCCCGAGTGGGCGCTCGGCTACCGGTGGGACATCGTGCTGGGCGCGACCCCCTTCGAGGAGGAATGATGCTGACCCCGTCACAGACCGTGGGCCCGTTCTACGGGTATGCCCTGCCGTACGCCGAAGGGCCCTTCGTGGCGCCCGAGGACCACCCGGACGCGATCGAGTTGCACGGAGTGGTGACGGACGGCGCGGGCGAGCCGGTGCCGGACGCGTTGCTGGAGATCTGCCAGCCGGGCCTGTTCGGCCGCTGCCCCACCGAGGCGGACGGTTCCTACCGTTTCCGCACCGCCAGGCCCGACGCCTACATCCCGGTGCTCGTGTTCGCCCGTGGCCTGCTCAAGCCGGTCTGGACCCGCGCCTACCTCGACGACGAGGCGCCGTTCCTGGCCCAGGTGGACCCCCTGCGGCGGAGCACGCTGGTCGCCTCGCCCTCGGGGGAGCGGTCCTACCGGTTCGACATCCGGATGCGGGGCGACGGGGAGACCGTGTTCTTCGATCACACCGGATACGCGGGCCCGGAGGCCTGACGCGATTTCCCGAAGGGGGCGGCCGGTTTCCCGGCCGCCCCCTTCCGTTGTCACATGTCGTGCGAGGAGCCCTCGTCAGGTCAGAAGAGCGGCTTGCCGTCGCGGGTCAGCTTCCAGTTGGCCTCGGTGAAGCCGGCGGGGTCGATGACCCCGGTCGCCGTCGCGTAGTCGATCAGCGCCTGGCGGATCTCCACCTGGGCGTTGTAGACCACCGGGGCGGTCGTGACGTGCGGGAAGCCCCCGCCGCCCGACTGGCGGTAGTTGTTGATCGCGACCACGAACTGCTGGTCGGCGGCGACCGGGGCGCCCTGGTAGGACAGCCCGGCGATCCGCTGGCCGACCGGCTTGGCGACGTCCACGTCGTAGGTGACGCCGGAGAACTGGTCGTAGTTGTAGTCCGGGGTGCCGCTCGCGTTGGTCAGCGCGGAGAGGTCGACCGGGGCGTCCGGCGCGAGCTGGTTGAAGTACCTGGCCGAGTACTCCAGGTAGTCCTTCAGCTGGGCCCCGGTGAGCTTCACGGCCATCAGCGTGTTGTCGTAGATGTACAGGCCCGCCATGTCACGCACGCTGATCGGCCCGGCCGGGAAGGTCGCGCTCCGGCTGAACGGCGCGGCGATCGACAGCACCGGCAGCGCGGCGTCCGCCGTACCCTCCAGGGCCTTCTTCACCGTCTCGGTCTGGACCTTGTGGATGTAGTCCAGGATCGGGGTGTCCTTGTACGGCGACTCGGCCGCCAGCAACTCCTCCTTGGACTGGGCCACCACCGTGTTGACGTACTTGACCGTGGTGTCGTGCTGCTTCTTCATGAGAGCGACGATCTTCGGGTCCTCGCCCACCGTGTTGGTGTTCAGCGTGGCGGAGGACTTGCCGGTGACCGTCCACTTGCCGCGCTTCTTGGTGAGCTGGAAGTCGATCACGCTCAGCCGCTGACCCCACCGGCTGGGCTCGGTGAGCAGCACCTGCTGCCCGGTGACCTTGTTGGTGACGAACTTCTGCGCCACCTCGTTGTGCGCGTGCCCGAACAGCACCGCGTCGATGCCCGGAACCTGCTCGGCGACCATGGCCGAGGCGTTCTCGATCGGCAGTTCGCTGCCGTAGGAGGACATCCCGTTGTCGCCCGCGTGCGCGGTGACCACGACGACGTCCGCGCCCCGGCCGCGGATGACCGGCACCCACTTCTTGGCGCTGGCGACCAGGTCGGTGAAGCGGAGCTTGCCCTCGACGTTGCCCTTGTCCCAGATCGCCACGCCCGGGTTGGTCAGGCCGAGCACGCCGACGCGGATCGGCTTCTCGCCCTTGACCTTCATCGTCTTGATGGTGAACGGCTCGTAGGCGGGCAGGCCCGACTTGGCGTACACGGCGTTGGCGCCGAGCACGGGGGCCTTCATCTGCTTCACCCACGTGGCCAGCAACGGCAGCCCGTAGTTGAACTCGTGGTTGCCGAGCGTCACCGCGTCGTAGCCGATGGCGTTCATCGCGCGGGCCATCGGGTGGAGTTCGCCGGTCTCGTTGACCGGCTCGACCTTGGCGTAGTAGTAGGCCAGAGGCGTGCCCTGGATGGTGTCGCCGGAGTCGAACAGCAGGGTGTGGTCCGCGCCGCGCTCGCGGCGGATCTTGTTGACCAGCGTCGAGACCTTGGCCAGGCCGATGTCGTTGGCCCTGCTGTCGTTGTACTCCGCGTTGTTGAAGTAGTCCCAGTTGAGGGTGTTGCCGTGCAGGTCCGAGGTGCCCATCACGGTCACCGTCACGGACTTGTCGGGGGAGGCGTACGCGACGGTCGGAGCGGCCATGACCGTCAGTCCGGCCATGCCGAGTATGGCGAGTTTCTTACTACGCATGTGACCACAGAGTAACCATTCAAGGTTGCCCGCCGATTACGGCATCCTTACAAGCTGGCATGATCACAGGCCAGAAGGGTGAAAACGGGGTAAATCATCCATCTGGTCCGTCGGAGGCGGTCATTCACCCTCGCGGGGGCGGACGAGGCCGTGCTCGTAGGCGTACCGGACGGTCTCGGCGCGATCGCGCAGGTGGAGTTTGGCCAGCAGGCGGTTGATGTGGGTGCCGACCGTGGACTCGGTGACGAACAGTGCGGCGGCGATCTCGGAGTTGCTCAGGCCGCGGCAGATCAGCGTGAGGACCTCCCGCTCCCGCCGGGTGACGGTCTCCGGGACGGGGGCGGCGCCCACGTAGCCCGCCATGACCCGGGCGGTGACCGCGGGGTCGAGCACGGCCATGCCGCTCACCGCCGTGCGGATCGCGGTGAACAACCGCTCGGGCGGCGACACCTTGAGCAGGAAGCCGCTGATCCCGGCGCGCAGCGCCCCGTCGAGGTTCTCGTCGGTGTCGTAGGTCGTCAGAATGAGGATCTTCGGCGGGTCCGGGTCGGCCAGGAGTTCGCGGGCGGCGGCGATGCCTGACAGACGGGGCATCGAGATGTCGAGCAGCATCAGATCGGGCCGGAGCCGCCTGGCCGTCTCCACGGCCTCGCGTCCGTCCACGGCCTCGCCGATCACCTGGATGTCCGGCTGGGTGCCGATGACGAGCCGGAGCCTACGGCGGATCATGGCCTGGTCGTCTTCGGCGCCGTCGGCGTGGCGATGATCCGGATGACCGACGGGGAGTGGAACCCCGCGCGGGAGCCGGTCTCTGTGTGAGATCGCGGTGTGAGATCGCGGCCCCCCGCACGTGGATCAGCGCTCGAGGCCGGACATGTCCCGGTAGCGGTCGCCCTGGACGGCCCCTGCCGGCACGGCGGCCTCGAGCGCGGCGAGCTGGCCGGAGGTCAGCGTGACGTCGGCCGCCGCCGCGTTCTCCTCCAGGTAACGCAGTCGCTTGGTGCCCGGGATCGGGATGACGTCCTCGCCCTGGGCCAGCAGCCAGGCGAGGGAGAGCTGGGCCGGAGTGCAGCCCACCTCTTCGGCGATCCTGCGGACCTCGCCGACGAGCGTCTCGTTGTGCGCCCCGTTCTCCCCGCTGAAACGCGGAATGTTCTTGCGGAAGTCGCCGTCGGGCAACTCCTCGGCGGGGGGCAGCGTGCCGCCGAGGAGCCCCCGGCTGATCGGCGAGTAGGCCACCAGCGCGATGCCCAGCTCCCGGGCGGCCGGCAGGATCTCCGCCTCCAGCCCACGGGTGAACAACGAGTACTCGCTCTGCAGGGCGGAGATCGGGTGGGTGGCGTGGGCCCTCCTCAGGGTCTCCGCGCTCACCTCCGACAGGCCGATCCTGCCGACCTTGCCCGCGGCGACCAGTTCGCCCATCGCGCCGACGGTGTCCTCGATGGGCACCTTCGGGTCGCGGCGGTGCGCGTAGTACAGGTCGATGTGGTCCACGCCCAGCCGCCGGAGCGAGGCGTCGGCGGCCTTCCTCACGTACTCGGGGCTGCCGTCGACGCCTCGGTAAGCCGGGTCGTCGCTCCGGAGGATGCCGAACTTGGTGGCCAGCACCACCTCGTCCCGGCGATCGGAGATCGCCCGGCCGACCAGTTCCTCGTTGTGGCCCCTGCCGTACGTATCGGAGGTGTCCAGGAAGTTCACGCCGAGGTCGAGGGCGTGGCGGATGACCGCGATCGACTCGGTCTCGTCGGCCTCGCCGTAGAACTCCGACATTCCCATGCAGCCGAGCCCGATGGCCGAGACCTCCGGGCCCTTCCGGCCGAGACGGCGCCTGTTCATTCGTTCTCCTGAGTGTTGTAGAAGTCAATCTTGTGGTCGAGGACCTCCAGGTCCCCGGTGAGCTGCGAGATCTGTGCCCTGACCCGTTCCCGGTGGGTCTCCAGCAGCCGCCGCCGCGTGGCGAAGGTCTCCGGGCCCTGCCTGCGCAGCTCGGCGTATCGGCACATGTCCGCTATGGGCATGCCGGTCGATCTCAGCCTGGTGAGGAAGTCGAGCCAGGTCAGATCGGGCTCCGTGTAGCTGCGATGCCCGTTCATGCTCCGGTCCACCGCGTGAATGAGCCCGATGCGCTCGTAGTAGCGCAAGGTGTGCGCGCTCAGCCCCGACTTGCGCGAGGCCTCCTGGATGGTCATCCCCATGCACACCACCTTGCGCCTTAGAGTGCGCTCGAAGTCAAACCGGGTCCCCCCGGGGCGGCGACCCTGAGGGGGCGGGCCCTACCGCCGCCTGTCTTCGCGCAGCTCACAGGGGAGGAGACAGGGGTCGGCCCCTCCCATTCGCCCTACCTCGGCTCGGGGCTTCTCCGGGGTCCGTCAGGGGCCGCTGGGGGCCATTTCGGATATTCCGTGATCTTGATCGTCGCCATGGTTGAGGCATGGAGAGTCAGGCGGTTCCGGGGACCAGGATGATCCTCGGCGGCTACGCGGCGATCGGCGCCGGGGCCGTGACGATGCTCGGGCTACACGTGGTCACGGGCCTTGATCCGGTGCACACCGTGATCAGCGAGTACGCGTTCGAGGCGGACGGCTGGCTGCTGCCCGTCTCGCTCACCCTCTTCGCCGTGGCCGCGACGGTCGTCGCGGTCCTGCTGGCCCGGCGCGGCGAGGATCGCAGGGCCGCGCTGCTGGTCGGGCTCTGGGGCCTGTGCATGCTGCTGATCGGCGCCTTCCCCACCGACGAGCCCGGCGTGCCGCTGTCGATGTCCGGTGGCATCCACCGGTACGCGGCGTTCGTGGCCTTCCTGACGATGCCGATCGCCGGCCTGCTTCTGGCCCGGCGGCACTCGGCCGGTTCCTGCGCCCGGTGGGTGCGGCTGCTCAGCCTGGCCTCCCTGGGCGTCCTGGTCACGGTCGTCATCCCCTACGTCGTGCGGATGTTCGGCATCGACCTGACCAACGAGGAGATCCCGGCCGGCGTGACCCAGCGGCTGCTGGTGGTCTTCGAGGTGACGGTGCTGACAATGCTGGCCGTGATGGAGCGAGTCCGGTTGACACCTCCCGGGCGCGGCTCTACCGTCTCAGCAACCGACCGCTCGGTATGAAGTCTGGTCGGTACCGCTCCGGGAGGCCACGCATGCCCGTCGTGAACACCGTCCGAGGCCCCGTCGAGGTCTCCGAGCTCGGCCAGACCCTCATGCACGAGCACATCTTCGTCCTCTCCACCGAACATGTCGACAACTACGGCGTGGGCGCGTGGTGGGACGAGGAGCACCGGGTCGCCGACGCCGTCGCCAAGCTGAGGGCCGTGGCGGCCAAGGGCGTGAAGACGATCGTCGACCCGACGGTGTGGGGACTCGGCCGCTACATCCCGCGCGTCCAGCGGGTGGCCGAGCAGGTCCCCGAGCTGAACATCATCGTCGCCTCGGGGATCTACTCCTACGACGAGCTCCCGCACCAGTACGAGCACCGCGGCCCCGGCCTGATGATGGACATGCCCGAGCCGATGATCGACGACTTCTCCCGCGACATCGTCGAGGGCATCGCCGGCACCGGCGTCAGGGCCGCGTTCCTCAAGTGCGTGGTCGAGCACAGGGGACTCACCCCCGGGGTCGAGCGGATCTGCCGCGCGGTCGCCCAGACCCACCTGCGGACCGGTGTGCCGATCACCGTGCACACCAACGCCTTCACCCAGAGCGGCCTGCAGGTCCTGGACCTCTTCGCCAAGGAGGGCGTGGACCCCGCGAAGGTCGTGCTCGGGCACTCCGGCGACTCCAACGACCTGGACCACCTGATGCGGCTGGCCGACACCGGGGCGATCCTCGGCATGGACCGGTTCGGGCTGGACGCCTACAACCCCACCCCGCAGAGGGTCGCCACCGTCGCCGCTCTCTGCGAGCGGGGCTACGCCGACCGGATGGTGCTCAGCCACGACAGCTCGTGCTTCATGGACTACTTCGGCGATGCCTGGGACGCCGTGGCGCAGGCGGCTCCGAACTGGCGCTTCGACCACATCCACGACGACGTGCTTCCCGCGCTGCGGGAGGCCGGGGTGAGCGATGCGCGGCTCGACCAGATGCTGATCGACAACCCTCGCCGCTACTTCTCCTGACTTTTCATAATTTGTCGCCCGCCTGCCGTACGCTCCCGAGCAATCGATCAACGGAGAGGTACGGCATGGCCGCGCGGAGCACGTATCTGGAGCTGTCCGAGGACGGCGGAAACTCGCACAAGTTCTACGAGGTCGTGCTCGACGGAACCCAGGTGACGATCAGCTACGGCCGGATCGGGGAGAGCGGACAGGCCAAGGTGTCGGCCTTCGCCACGGAGGAGAAGGCCGCGGCCGCCGCGGCGAAGAAGATCGGCGAGAAGGTCCGCAAGGGTTATGCCCCGGCCGTCCGGGGAGTGCGCCAGCGCCGCGCGGTCACCCGGCGCAGCGTGGAGAGCGTCCGCTCCACCGCGACCCAGGCGCCGGTGCTGTGGCGCTTCGCCAGCGGTGCGGCGGCGTTCGGCATCTTCGTGGACGAGGACCGCTGCTGGGTCGGCAACCAGAACGGCGACGTCTACACCGTCACCCACGGCGGCACCGTCACCGGCCGCTTCCGGCTGCCCGACGGCGTGAAGTGCATCGTCGCCGACGACTTCTGGATCTACGCGGGCGCCGACGACGGCAAGGTCTACGACCTCAGCGGGAAGGTCCCCCGGCTCGCCTACGAGATCGCCGAGGACGTCGACATCTACTGGCTGGACATCCACGACGGGGTGCTGGGCGTCTCCGACCGGGCGGGCCGGATCACCACGATCGACCACGAGGACGAGTTCCAGTGGGCGCGCAAGGGGCGGGGGAACTCGGCCTGGATGGTCCGCTGCGACGACGAGGCCGTCTACCACGGACACTCCACCGGCGTGGCCCGCTACGACGCCGCCGACGGAGCGCCGGTCTGGGAGACGAGCCTCAACGGTGAGGTGCTGTTCGGCTGGCAGGAGTCCGGTTCGGTCTACGCCGGCACGTCGCGCGGGGCGGTGCACCGGCTCCGCAAGTCGGACGGCGCCACCGAGACGGTCTACCGCTGCGACGCCACCGTCTTCTCCTGCGCCACCGCTCCCGACGGCCGTTACGTCTTCGCCGGGGACAACCACTCCTCGGTGTACTGCTTCGACCAGGGCGGCGAGCGACTGTGGAAGCTGGCCACCGGCTGCGGCTCGGCCTTCTCCATGCAGTATCTCGACGACCGCCTCTACATCGTGACCACCGACGGCACCCTGGCCTGCATCGACGCCACCGAGGAGGCGATCAGGGCGGCCCAGGCGGGAACCGTTCCCGAGGTGATGGACGTCAAGGCGGCGGCCGGTCTGTCGGTGGTGGAGCCGACCACCGTGCTGGAGACCGTCGTGCTGGAGACCGTCTCCGGCGCCGACGGCGGCGTGGTGGTGGAGTGCTTCAGGGAGGGGGAGCGGCTTCGGGTGCGGGTCGTCAGCGAGGGCTACGACTCGCTGCGGAACGTGCAGTTCCCCAAGGGGGTGCGCGAGGCCGGAGCCCGGTATCTCGTCGAGGGCGTCCGCTTCTCCGAGCGGGGCGGCTTCTACCGCGCGTACGGGGACATCCGGCGCCTGCTGTGACCGCCTTCGCCTCCTCGGCGCGAGGAGGCGAAGAGGGCGATCCGGCCTGATCGCGGGCTTTCGGGGTCCCGGGCCGTTCGACGGGGGCGGCCCCCTGGATGGCGGACGCGAAGGCCGGGCTCGTAAGATCGCGCCTATGACCGTCGGCCGGGGTCACGAGCCTGCCGATCGATGCGACCGGCAGGCGCGAAGAACCCTGCTCCGTGATTTCCGCAACCACAGGACCGGTGTGCGATGAAAACCTGGCTCCCGATCGGCCTCGGCGTGATCCTCATCCTGATGGGCGGCCTCTGGACGCTGCAGGGTCTCGGCATCGTGGGCGGCAGCGTCATGAGCGGCGCCGGCCAGTGGATCTGGATCGGCCTGGCCGTGCTCGTCGTCGGACTCCTGCTCGCCGTTCCCGCCCTGCTGCGCACCCGCCGCCGTTCCTGACCGGTCCTCGCCGTCCGTCTCTCCCCGGAGCGGTTCCGGGAGAAAACAGGACTGAACGGGCCATCCGGCCGGTGAGGCGCTAGGGTGCCGACCATGCTTCGTGGCGAGAAGGTTCTGCTGAGGGCCATCACCAGGAACGACGTGATCGCACTGCACCGGCTGCACGACGACGTGGAGACCAAGTCCGGCGCCATCGTGGTGCCGTGGGTTCCCGAGTCGGCCGAGCAGGCCGTCGCCCGATACGAGCGGCGGGAGCCCGACCCGGCCCATGTCGGCTTCGCCGTCGAAGCCCTCTCCGGTGAGCTGCTCGGGTCCGGCGCGGTCTGGGGAATCGACACCTTCAACCGCAACGGGCACCTGGGCATCTCGCTGCTCGCGGAGGCCCGGGGCCACGGATACGCCCCCGACGCGCTGCGGCTGCTGTGCGACTACGCCTTCCGGATCCGCGGCCTGCACCGGCTGGGGCTGGAGACGCTCGCCACCAACACCGCGATGATCGCCGCCGCGGAGAAGGTCGGTTTCCGGCGCGAGGGCACGCTGCGCGAGCACGCCTGGTTGGCCGGCGCCTTCGTCGACGAGGTGCTGTTCGGGCTGCTCGCCGCCGAGTTCTCGTAGCCGGGGCGCTGCCGGGGCTGCCCGCCGCGGAGTTCTCGTACGGAGTCCTCTTGACCGGTGAGGAGGGCGTCAGGCCGGGGCCGCCGGGCCGGGTACGGTCTCCAGTTCGCGGATCAGGGCGTCGCTCCCGGCGTCGCGGCGGACGACCTCGCCGAGCCGGGCGGCCCCGGCGCGGTAGGAGGAGACTTCGAGGATCCGGCGCACCGAGGCGGCGATGGCCGCGGGACTGGCGGTGCGTCTCACCGACAGACCGGCGCCACGCGCGGTGACGCGTACCGCGTTGTCGGCCTGGTCGCGGCCGTGGTGCATCACCACCAGCGGGAGCCCGGCGGCGAGCGACTTCATGACCGTGCCGTGGCCGCCGTGGGTCACCACCGCGGCGGCGTGCCTGAGGACCTCGCGGTGCGGGGCGGCGGCGACGACGGTCACGTTCGCGGGCGCGCGGAGTGCCGAGGGGTCGAGCGCGGGGCCGGTCGTGACGAGAGCCCGTACCGGCAGGGTGCCCAGGGCGTCGGCGATCCGCTGCAGGCAGGCGGTCTGGTCCTGGAAGGTCGACGACATCGCCACGAGGACGAGCGGTCCGTCTCCGGGGGGAGGGGCCCACGGCTTCGCGGCCCACACCGGATCGTCCAGCACGGGCCCGACATAGCGGACCGGAGGGGGAAACGCCGCGGGGAAGTCGAAGCCGGGCGAGGTCATGACGAGCTGGCGGTGGGCGCGGTGGACCTGATCCCAGAGCGTCGTCAGCGGTATCAGACCGTATTGGGATCGCAGCCTGTTGAGACCGGCCAGGCCCCTGGTGTCCCAGGACCGCCGGATGAACCCGCCGAAGGCCCGGTCGCGCAGCCGCCCGACAACGCCGCGGGCCGGTCGCAGGCCGAGCCCGAGGGGCGGCATCCCCTCGGCGGGCAGCAGGTAGACGTTGGGCATCAGGACGTGGAAGGGGATGGCGGCGGTCTCGGCGGTCACCATCGCCCCGAGGGCGAACATCGAGCAGACCACCAGGTCGGGCCGGGCCTCGACGATGGCGTCGCGCACGTCCGCGGCGTAGCCGGCCGCGGGCCCGACGAGTCGGGTGGCGATCATCCGGTCGAGCAGCCGCAGGGGGCCGCCGCACTCCCAGTCGCGGCTGAGGTCGTTCTCCGGCCTGCGGTCCGGGCGGTTGGGCGCCTGGCGCCAGGGCCTGAACACCGCGCCGGTCGCGCGAACGTCGGGCTCCGTGCAGTCCTCGGCGAGGACGGTGACGGCGTGGCCGCGCTCGACGAGGCGGCGGACCGCCCCGAGCTCGGGCGGGACGGTCCCGCCCCCGTCGACGAGGGCCACCAGATAGGTGAGTGGGGTCATCGATCTCTTCCGTTCACGCGCTGGGGGGCGAATGGCGGTGGTCGGCCTTGTGTGCGGGGGAGTGAATCCCGGGGCTATGTCGCGAGGAGATGCTCGGCGAACCAGTCGCGGGCGGCGGCCGAGGCGAGGTGGAAGATCTCGCCCGTGTAGACGCTGAAGTGCCCTCCGGGCAGCAGGATCAGCTTTTTGGGCTGGGCCGCCGTCTCGTACGCGGCCAGCGCCCACTCCCCGGGAGTCAGCCGGTCGTGCGGCGCCACCAGCATCAGCAACGGCGTGGGACTGATCTTGGGCAGGTAGGGGCCCGGTTCGTAGCCGTACATGTGCTCCATGCTCCGCAGCGTCACCTCGTTGCGCCAGGCGGGGAAGCGATCTCGCTGCGCGATGGTGAAGTACGCGTAGGACTCGGCGGTGGGCAGCGCCGCCATCGCCGTGGAATCACCGGTGACCACCGGCAGCATGCCCGGCGCCTCCCTCCTGGCACGGGCGGCGCGGTCGGCGGCGAGCAGTTCGAGCGCCGGAGGGATGATGTCCGCGCGTACAAAGGACTCGAAATTGCGGCGACCGCTGATCACCGGGGTCTGCCCGACGATCGCCTTGACGCGCCGGTCCGTCGCCGCGACCACGAACGCGTGCGCGGCGGAGTAGCTCGTTCCCCACAGGCCGATGCGGCCGGCGTCGACGTCCGGGCGGTTCGAGGCATAGGTGATCGCGTGCTGGTAGTCGCGGATCTGCTCCCAGGGATCGATCTCGTGCCGGGGTTTGCCCGAGGCCGCGTCGGAGGCGCCGAACCCCCGGAAGTCGAACACCACGACCGCCAGGCCCGCCGCGGCGAACACCGCCGCGAAGTCGTCGAGGTACATCTCCTTCGTCGACGCCCAGCCGTGCGCCATGACCACGCAGGGGGCGGGCCACCCGTCACCGGCCGCCGGGTAGAACCAGCCGCGCAGCGTCACACCCTCGGCGTCGAACTCGATGTCTTGGCGGTCTTCGTTCACAGATGTCCCCCTGGCTATGTGCTATGCACCAGATTGCGTGCTATATGCCAGTTTGCGGTTTTCAGTAGACACCCACTCGGGCCGACGTCGCCAGCTGGCCGCGTTCACGGCGCCGACCGGTCGATCTCAAAGTATTCGTTGACACGAATATTCTCTATGGAGAATACTTACCTCCATGGACGCACTCCTCGCCGCACTGGCCGACCCGGCCCGCTGGCGGCTCGTCAGCCTGCTGGCCGAGCGGCCCCGGCCGGTCGGTGTCCTCGCCCGGCTCGCCGAGGCGCGCCAGCCGCAGACGACCAAACACCTGCAGGCCCTTGAGCGCGCCGGCGTCGTCACCTCCCAGCGCACCGGCCAGCGCCGCATCTACGCCCTCCAGCCCGCTCCCCTGCGGGACCTGGCGGCCGCGCTCAGCCGGCTCGCCGACGCCGCGGACCAGGCCGACGGCCCGCGCGAGACCTACGACCGCTACGGGCTCGGTCTGCACGCGGAACGGCTCGCGGCCAGGGAGCCGGGGTGGGCAGACGGCCGCTCGTTCGGATTCCTCCGGTCGCTGACGGGGAGCCCCGAGCTGGTCTGGCGCCACCTGACCGAGACCCCCCTGCTCGCCCGCTGGTGGACGCCCGACGACCTGCGCGTCTCCGAGCTCGTCTTCGAGGCGCGACCGGGCGGGCGGATCGTCCAGGAGTACCGCGACGCCGAGGACGCCGACGGCTCCGACCCGGTCGCCGGGCGCGCGGAGGGAGTCGTCGACGACGTACGTCCCGGTGAGCGCCTCGCCTACCGGCTCTCCCCGATGCTTCCCGGCGGCGGCCTCGCCTTCACCGCCCACCTCGACTTCGGGCTCCGGCCCGTCGACACCGGCACGGACCTCGAGGTCCACTACCGGGTCACCGACAGCACCGTCGACGCCGCGGACTTCATCGCGGGCATCGAGATCGGCTTCGGCCAGAGCCTCGACAAGCTCGCGGCGATCCTCGCCGCGGATTCCGACACCACCGATGACACCACCGACACCGACACAGGGAGCAAGAAATGACCACCTCGACCGGCCGCAGGGTGACCGCGAACATCAACCTCACCCTCGACGGGCGTTACAACGGCCCCGGCGGACCCGGTGATTTCGGTGCGTTCGCCCCGTATGTGACCACCGAGGTCGCGCGAGACCACATGACCCGCATGTGGGAGGGCGCGACGACGGCGCTGCTCGGCCGGCTCAACGCCGAGGGATTCATGGGGTACTGGCCGTCGGTCGCCGAAGACGAGAACGCCGATCCGCGTGATCGCGGGTACGCGAAGTGGCTGGTCGACGCGGAGAAGGTGGTCTTCTCGACCACTTTGACCGAAGCGCCGTGGGAACGCACCCGCGTGGTGAACGCCCCCGCCGCGGACGTCGTCGCCGAACTCAAGGCCACCGGTGAGGGCGACATCCTCGTCAACAGCAGCGCGAGCGTCATCAAGGCGCTCCTGTCGGCAGACCTGCTCGACCGGCTGTACCTCATGGTCTTCCCCGAGATCGCCGGGGGTGGGCAACGACTGTTCGACGACGGCCTGCCGGCTTCGACGTGGACGCTCACACACCAGGAGACCGGTGCGCTGGGCGAGATCGCCATGGTCTACGACCGGGTCCGCTGAGCCGGCCGATCAGCGCATAGGTTTCGTCACCGGGACCGGATGGGACTCCCAGCCGCTGTGACCCCAGCCCTAAAACTCTCTCGCACGGGCAGGATCCGGGTGCGGGTGGGCACCCTCGCCCTGTCGCCGCGGTCGTGTCTCCACGCCGCTGTCCCCCCGGGAACCTCGGTCATCCAGGGGGCGAGCCGGCCGTGACGGTCGCGACGGCGCCCCCTGGAGAGACCTAGCGCTTCTTGCCGGTGCCGTCGAGTCCGGCACGGCGCAGCGCGTCGGCCATCGCGCCGCTCGGCGCGTTGCGCTGCTGGCCGCCGCGGTCCTGCCGCTGCCGATCGCCGCGTCCCTGCTGCCGGCCGCCGCCCCTGCCGTCGCCCTCGGACCGTCCGCCGCCGTCGCCGCCGCGCCGTCCGCCGCCGTCACGCCGGCCGCCGTCACCCTGCTGGTCACGCTGGCCGGAGCCCTTGGCGACCTCGTCATCCAGTCGGAGGGTGAGGGAGATGCGCTTGCGGGGGATGTCGATGTCGAGCACCTTCACCCGGACGATGTCACCGGGCTTGACCACCTCGCGCGGGTCCTTGACGAAGTTGTGTGACAGCGCCGAGACGTGGACCAGGCCGTCCTGGTGCACGCCGACGTCGACGAACGCGCCGAAGGCGGCGACGTTGGTGACCACGCCCTCCAGCAGCATGCCCGGTTTGAGGTCGGAGAGCTTCTCCACCCCCTCCAGGAAGGTGGCGGTCTTGAAGGCCGGACGCGGGTCGCGCCCAGGCTTCTCCAACTCGGTCAGGATGTCGGTGACGGTCGGCAGGCCGAAGGTGTCGTCCACGAACTCCTGCGGCCGCAGGGTCCGCAGCACCGTGCCGTTGCCGATCAGCTTCGTGATGTCGCCGCTGGTGGCCTTGAGGATCCGCCGCACCACGGGGTACGCCTCGGGGTGCACGCTGGAGGCGTCGAGGGGGTCGTCGCCCCCGCGGATGCGCAGGAAGCCCGCACACTGCTCGAAGGCCTTGGGGCCGAGCCTGGCCACGTCTTTGAGCGCCTTGCGGGAGCGGAACGGGCCGTTGGCGTCGCGGTGCTGGACGATGTTCTCCGCGAGGCCCGAGCCGATGCCCGACACCCGGGTGAGCAGCGGCGCCGAGGCGGTGTTGACGTCGACGCCCACCGCGTTCACACAGTCTTCCACCACGGCGTCGAGTGAACGGGAGAGCTTGGTCTCGGCGAGGTCGTGCTGGTACTGGCCGACGCCGATCGACTTGGGGTCGATCTTGACGAGCTCGGCCAGCGGGTCCTGGAGCCGCCGGGCGATCGAGACGGCACCGCGCAGCGACACGTCCATGCCGGGCAGTTCCTGCGAGGCGAAGGCCGAGGCGGAGTAGACCGAGGCCCCGGCCTCCGACACCACGATCTTGGTCAGTCCGGGAACCAGCTTCACCAGCTCGCCCGCGAGCTTGTCGGTCTCCCGCGACGCGGTGCCGTTGCCGATCGAGACCAGCTCCACGTCGTGCGTCTTGGCGAGGGCGGCCAGCGTGGCGAGCGACTCGTCCCAGCGCCTGCGCGGCTCGTGGGGGTAGATCGTGTCGGTGGCCAGCACCTTCCCGGTCGCGTCGACCACCGCGACCTTCACGCCGGTGCGCAGGCCGGGGTCCAGCCCCATGGTCGCACGGCTCCCGGCGGGGGCGGCGAGCAGCAGGTCGCGCAGGTTGGCGGCGAACACGCGCACCGCCTCGTCCTCGGCGGCCTGCCACATCCGCATCCGCAGGTCGATGCCGAGGTGGACGAGGATGCGGGTGCGCCAGGCCCAGCGGACCGTGTCGGTCAGCCACTTGTCGGCGGGCCGCCCCTGGTCTTCGATGCCGAAGCGGTAGGCGATGCGCCCCTCGTAGGTGCCGGTGGGCTCCGCCTCCGGCTCCAGGGTGAGAGTGAGGATCTCCTCCTTCTCGCCCCGGAACATCGCCAGGATCCGGTGGGAGGGCAGCTTGGCGAACGGCTCCGCGAAGTCGAAGTAGTCGGAGAACTTGGCCCCTTCCGCCTCCTTGCCCTCGCGGACCGCCGCGAGCAGGCGGCCCTTCGTCCACATCCGCTCGCGCAGCTCCCCGACCAGATCGGCGTCCTCGCCGAACCGCTCGACCAGGATCGCCCGTGCTCCCTCCAGCGCGGCGGCGGCGTCGGCGACCCCCTCGCCGAGGAAGGCGGCCGCGGCCGCCTGCGGGTCGACCGACGGGTCGGCGAGAAGGCCGTCGGCGAGAGGTTCGAGCCCCGCCTCCCTGGCGATCTGCGCCTTGGTCCGGCGCTTGGGCTTGAAGGGAAGGTAGATGTCCTCCAGCCGGGCCTTGGAGTCGGCCTCCATGATCTGGGCCTGCAGGGCGTCGTCGAGTTTCCCCTGGCCGCGGATCGACTCCAGGATCGCGGTGCGCCGTTCCTCAAGCTCCCGCAGATAGCGCAGCCGCTCCTCAAGCGTGCGCAGCTGCGCGTCGTCGAGCATCTCGGTGGCTTCCTTGCGGTAGCGGGCGATGAACGGCACGGTGGACCCGCCGTCGAGCAGGTCCACCGCCGCCTGCACCTGTCGCTCGCGCACACCGAGCTCTTCGGCGATCCGCTGATGAATAGACGTCGTCACGGTCCTTCTTCCCCTGTGGTGGCGGCTGTTACGGCGGCCTTGGTGAGAGCCACCAAGCTACCGCGTCGTTCCGACATCGGACCGGTCGGAGAGCAAGGAGGTCAGGTCGTTGCGGTGGGCGGCAGGCGGTTGACGGCGTGGTCACCGGTGGCCCACAGGTATTGCACGGCGTAGGAGCGCCAGGGCCGCCAGGCGGCGGCGTGGCGGGTCAGCGCGCCAGGAGTCACCGGAAGATCCAGCGCGCGAGCCGCGGCACGGACGCCGAGGTCGGTGGCCACGAAGGCGTCGGGGTCGCCCAGGGCGCGCATCGCGATGGTCTCGACGGTCCACGGGCCGAGCCCTCGCAGGGCGGTGAGCTGGGCACGGGCCCGCTGCCGGTCACTGCCGGGGCCGAGGTCGATCCGGCCGTCGGCCAGGGCCGTGACGAGCGTGATGAGAGCGTTCCGGCGGGCCTGGGGAAGGGCGAGCCGGGCCGGATCCAGTGACGCGAGGGCCGCGGGCTCGGGGAACAGATGGGTCAGGCCCCCCGCCGGGTCGGTGATCGGCTCGCCGTGGGCGGCCACCAACCGGCCGGCGTGGGTGCGGGCCGCCGCGGTGGACACCTGCTGTCCCAGGACCGCCCGTACCGCGAACTCGGACGCGTCGACGGTGCGGGGCACCCGGCGGCCCGGGCTCTTGCCCACGAGCGGGGCGAGCGCCGGATCCCTGCGGAGAAGGTCGTCGACGGCGACGGGATCGGCGTCCAGGTCGAGTAACCGCCGGCACCGGGCGATCGCGGCGGACAGGTCCCGCAGGTCTGTCAGGATGAGTTCGCAGCCGATGTGGCCGGTGAGTGGTCGCAGCGTGACGATGCCGTGCCCGTGCCGCAGGCGCAGGGTGCGCCGGTAGGCCCCCTCCCGCCACTCCTCCACGCCGGGGACGCCGGTCGCCGCGAGATGGCCGAACAGGTTGTCGGGGCAGAGCGGGGCTCGGAACGGCAGGCGTAACGACAACTCCCCGGGAACGGCCGAGGGGTGCCCGCGGGCGCGCAGCACGTCAATGTGTATACCGGCACCACTGCTCGCAGCCACCTTTTCAGGCTAGCGAGAATACGACATAAACCTTGTTCCGGGTCATCGGTAACCTTACTGTCGCAAACTTGCCAGACCGCGTCCGGCGCCGGTTGCTGAGATGTCTCCCACGACGATTCCGTACACCGAAACGGTGGCGGGGCCGTCGAACGTGCCGGCCGGCCCCGGCGCGCCCGCCGTCGCGGCACCGGCCGGACTCGGGGTGGCCCGCATCGGCCTCGGGTCCTCGATCGCCGAAGCCGCCTACGCCGTCGCCCGGCACGCCGCTCGCGAACCGTTCACCACCGGCACCTACGAGTCCCTGGCCGGCGCGCTCGACGACGGCCGGCTCAACGCCCTCCTCGGCGGCCGCCCCACCGGAGGCTCCACACGGTGACACGGCGCGCCACGAACGCCGCCGGCTTCTGGGTGGCCATGACGAAGGTCCTGGGTATCCGCCCTGGTGGGAGGCACTCGAACAGCTCTCGTTACCAAACGTTAACCTGGACTTTTGTCCTAGTTTGGGCTAATTTTGGTGATCTACTACTCATCGGTAGTTGCTGGCGTTGAGCATGTTCGGCTTAGCCATCTCCCAAAGGGCGCGCTCGTAGGCGTACTCGCGGAGGGGGAGTACAGGACCCATTGCACATGAGCACTTCACAGGGGCCACTCCGTAACGTGGCGGTCATCTTGGCCGGGGGCACCGGCCAGCGGATGGGGCTGGCGATCCCCAAGCAACTGGTGAAGGTCGCCGGAAAACCGATCATGGAGCACACGCTGCAGGTGTTCCAGAGCTCCCCGCAGATCGACGAGATCATCATCGCGATGGCCCCGGGGTTCGCAGCCGAGGTGGCCGCCATCGTCGCCCGCAGCGGGTGCACCAAGGTGTCCCGTGTGATCGAGGGCGGCGCCACCCGCACCGAGACCACCATCCGTGCGATCAACGCGGTGGCCGCCACCGGCGGCGCCGAGGTCAACGTGCTGTTCCATGACGCGGTCCGGCCATTCGTCGATCACCACATCATCGAGGACTGCGTTCGGGCGCTGGAGCGGTACGAGGCGGTCGACGTGGTGATCCCCTCGGTCGACACGATCATCAACGTCGACGACTACCGCGGCACCGTCATCAAGGGTGTGCCCCGTCGTGATCTGCTGCGCCGCGGTCAGACACCGCAGTGCTTCCGCCTTTCGACCATCCGTGACGCCTACCGGCTGGCCATGGCCGACCCGGACTTCACGGCGGGCAAGGTTTCCGCGACCGACAACTGCAGCGTCGTGCTGCGCTACCTGCCCGATGTGCCGATCTTCGTCGTGCCCGGCAGCGAGCAGAACATGAAGATCACCAACCCGGTCGACGTCTTCCTCGCCGACAAGCTGTTCCAGCTCTCGTCCCACCATCCGCCGCCGCCGGGCACCTTGGAGGACTACACCGCCCAGCTGACCGGCAGGACCATTGTGATCTTCGGCGGTAGTTTCGGCATCGGTGCGAAGATCGCGGAGCTGACCCGGTCCTTCGGTGCCAGGGTCTTCACCTTCTCCCGTTCCACGACCGGCACCCACGTGGAGAACCCCGTCGACGTCGAGACCGCCCTGGCCAAGGCTTATGTCGAGACCGGGCGCATCGACTACGTCGTCAACACCGCCGGTGTCCTGCACATCGGCAGGCTCGACGACACCGACGCGGCCGTCATCGAGGAATCGCTGAGGATCAACTACTTCGCCCCGGTCATCATCGCGCGGGCCGCGCTCCCCTACCTGAGGCAGACCGGGGGCCAGTTACTGCTCTACACCTCCAGCAGCTACACGCGCGGACGAGCCGGCTACAGCCTGTACTCCTCGGCCAAGGCCGCCACGGTCAACCTCACCCAGGCGCTGGCGGACGAGTGGACCGAGGACGGCGTCCGCGTCAACTGCATCAACCCCGAGCGCACCGCCACCCCCATGCGCAGCCGAGCCTTCGGCGAGGAACCGGCCGGCACGCTGCTGTCGTCCTGTGACGTCGCCCTGACCTCCATCGACGTGCTCATCTCGGATCTCACCGGCCATACCGTCGACATCCGGCGTCAGGACCCCTTGAGCAGAGACGCCCTGACCCCTCAAGTGAGCGCCCTGGCCCCTCAAGTGAGCAGGGACGCTCTGACCCCTCAAGGCGTCTCGTGAATCCACCCGGCCGCAGTCGACGGACCACCGTCGGGGTCGTCGGGATCACCGCCCTGGTGCTCTCCTGTCCCGCCACGATGATCGCCGCACTGTGGCCGAACGCCTGGGTCTTCGCCCTCGCCGCCGCGATCGGGTATGCCGCCGAGCTGCTGGCCTTCCGCCATGTGGCCGACCTCGTCGAGAAGCTGTCGCAGGTGAACGCCGGCATCACTCTACGGTTCGTCATCCGGGAGATGGCGCTCGTCCTGCTGCTGATCCGCCTGGACCGGACGGACACGGCGAGCTCCGTCATCCTGGCGGCAGGGCTGCTCGGCCTGCACGTGGTGAGAGGCGTTTACTCGATCCCGACGCTCCACGTGGCCGAGCGGCGACGACTCCCCCTGGTCACCCGGGGGATCGACCTGTCAGAGCTGGCGATTCCCGACGCGCCGCACCGGCTTTTCACGCTGCACCCCACCAGAACCATGCTTCACCTCGACGTGCCGGTCGTGGCGGGCACACTGATCGGCCTTGCGGCCGGGACCTCCTGGCCCGGCGTCATCGGGCTGGCCGTCGGCTACGCACTCGGCCTGGCCGGGGTCGCTCATATGGCTCGTCACGCCCTGCGCAACCGTCACCTCGACAACGATGAGCGGGCGTTCGCCGTCGTCAACAAGCGGCTCGCCGAGCTCAAACCGGAGGTCGCCCTCTACTTCTCCGGTTCACGCGAGTCGGCCTATCAGGTCAACATGTGGCTGTCCACTCTCGACGAGGTGGACCGCCGCACCCTGATCATTTTGCGCGAGCGGGCGATGGTTCCCCTGCTCGGCCCGACCCGGACACCCGTGGTGTGTGTGCCGAAAACACTGGACGTCGTACGGCTCGACCTTTCCGGCCTGCGGCTCGCTCTCTACCCGGCCAACGTCGGCAACAATCTGCACCTGCTGCGGGTGCCCGGCATCCGGTCCGCCTTCATCAACCACGGAGACAGCGACAAACCGGCGAGCTTCAACCCCTTCGCCAAGGCCTACGACGAGGTCTGGGTCGCAGGACCGGCTGGGCGCGAGCGCTACCTGAGCATGCCCACGGGCGTACGCGACGAGGACATCGTCGAGGTGGGCCGCCCGCAACTCGCCTCCATCCAGGTGGGCGCCGCGACGCCCGGCCCGATGTTCACCGTGCTGTACGCCCCCACCTGGGAAGGCTGGTCCGACGACCTTCTCCACAGCTCGGTCGCGACGATGGGACCGAAGATCGTACGAGCGTTGCTCGACCACACGCCACACGTGCGGCTGCTCTACAAGCCGCACCCGCTCACCGGCACCCGGGACGCTCGAGCCACCGAGGCCCACCATGAGATCGTCGCGATGATCGAGCAGGCCAACGCCGCCCGCGTGGCACGTGGCACATGGGCGGTCACCGCCGGGAAGGCACGGGAACGCGGCCGCCTCGAGGGCCTCACCCGCCGGCTGGAGGCGCCCGCCGGCGACGGGGCCGTCGGCGACGAGGCTCAGATCTCGCGCGACACCGGCGGATCCGCCCTCGTCGGAGACCGGCAGGAGGCCGAGGACATCCGGCACGAGTCGTACTGGAAGGCCGTCGACTGGTGGCGCCACCGCGTCATCACCGGCCCCCGTCCCCATGTATACGACTGTTTCAATCGCACGGACCTGCTCATCACCGACATCTCCAGCGTGGCCGGCGACTTCATCGTCAGCGGCAAACCCTTCGCCGTGACGAATGTGGGTGGGTTGGGGGTTCCGGAGTTCCGCCGTCTGTTCCCCACCGCCGCGACCGCGGCCTACCTGATCACGCCGGACTGCGCCGAACTGCCGAAGATCCTGGCGGAGACGCAGGGTCTTGAACCCGATGTCATGGCCGAACGCCGCCGCGAGCTCAAGAACCACCTGCTGGGCCCCGACGAGCCCGACTCCGCGACGAGGTTCGCCGCGGCCGTCGACGCTCTCATCGCGAAGGCTCCCGTTCGTGCGGGTGAGGGGCGGTACGTCGCATGAGGCCCGCGAACGCCATGACCTTGATCCGCCGGCGGCTCCACGGCGAACAGAGGGTCGCCGTCGTCCTGGTCCTGTCCTATCCGCTGATCATCGTCGCGGCGCTGTGGCCGGTCGCCTGGCTCTTCGCCGTACTCGTCCTGATCAGCTATGCCGCCGAGGCCGCGGCGGTTCGCCGTGCGAGCCACGTCTCCGCCAGGCTGACCGAGGTCGGCCTCGGTCTCACCCTGCGTTTTGTGGTCCGCGAGGCGGCGCTGCTGCTTCTGCTCGCCCGCAGCGCGGCGCTGGACACCGGATGGTTCGCCTCGGTGGCGATCGGGCTGATATTCCTGCACGTGGTCCGGGCCGCCCATTCATCCGCCGTGGTGCTGGTGACCCAGCGACGACGGTTGCCCATGCTCACCCGGAGAATCAACCTGTCCTCGTTGCACGTTCCCGCCCCACCGCCGCGGCTGCTCACCAGACGGCACATTCGGACCATGCTGCACCTGGACGTCCCCGTAGTGGTCGGCGCGCTGATCAGCCTGGTGGCCGGCACGGCGTGGCCGGCCCTCGGCGGGCTGGTCATCGCCTTCGCCGCCGGACTCTCCGCCGTCACCGTCATGGCCTGTCACGCCCGGCGCAACCGCCATCTGGGCGACAAGGAGCGGATCCTCCGGCTGGTCGCGGACGAGGTCACGAGGCACCTGCCGGAGGTGGTGCTGTACTTCTCCGGAGCGACCGACTGCATGTACCAGATCAACATGTGGCTTGAGACGCTTGACCGGCTGGAACGCAGCACAATGATCATTCTCCGCGAATCCGCCAACCTTCGCCTTCTCGGCCGGACCACCTCTCCCGTCCTGTGCATCCCGGCCGGCGCCGACATGATGAACTTCCCGATGCCGGACAGCGTGCGCGTCGCACTGTTTCCGGCGAACGCCGGCAAGAACATCCACATGCTGCGCCTGCCGGACATCAGGTCCGTGTTCATCGGCCACGGGGACAGCGACAAGGCCGCCAGCTTCAATCCGTTCAGCAAGGTCTACGACGAGGTCTGGGTCGCCGGCCCGGCGGGGCGCGAGCGCTACCTGCGCAGCGACGCCGGCGTTCGCGACGAGGACATCGTCGAGGTGGGCCGCCCGCAGCTCGCCTCCATCCAGGTGGGGGCTCCGACACCCGACCCGATGTTCACCGTCCTGTACGCCCCCACCTGGGAAGGCTGGACGGGGGACGAATTCCACACCTCCGTCGCGACGATGGGGCCGGAGATCGTACGAACACTCCTTGACCATGACCCTTCCGTACGGCTGCTGTACAAACCGCACCCGATGGCGGGGAAGGACGACCCCGCCGTACGACGTGCGCACCGGAAGATCGTCTCGATGATCAAAACGGCCAACAGGGCCCGCGACGCCGGCGGTGAATGGGGCGCCGACCGGGACCAGGCGTACTGGGGAGCCAACGGCTGGTGGCGGCACCGCGTCATCACCGGCTCCCACCCGCACCTGTACAGCTGCTTCAATCGCGCGGACCTGCTCATCACCGACGTCTCCAGCGTGGTGGCCGACTTCATCGCCAGTGGCAAGCCATATGTGGTGACCAACGGGGCAGGCCTGGCCGATGAGGAGTTCCGGAGGCAGAACCCCAGCGCGTCGGCGGCGTACCTGCTCAGCCGGGACTGCTCGGAGCTCAAGGGGCTGCTCTCGGCGGTCATCACCGACGGCGACGACCCCATGGCCGAACGCCGCCGCGAGCTCAAGAACCACTTGCTCGGCCCGGACGTCCCGGACGCCAGGACCCGCTTCGCTCAGGCGATCGATGCGCTCATCAAGACCGATAGGGCGACTCGTGGACATTCCGACGAGGAGGTGCTCACCCCCATCGAGCACGAGATGTTCCATCCGAACGCCCAGCCGGCATGAGAGTCCACCACGCCGGCGTCACCGAACCCGGGACGGTTCAGGCAGAGCGCCATCGGGTCTCGTCCAGTGCGGGGCGGCCTCGCTGGGCTATCGGGTCTCGTCCAGAGCGCGGGTCTCGTCCAGGGTGGGGGTGAGGCGGGTCCACTCGACGATGGCCCCGGCCGCGTTGCCGCCGGGGGTGCCGATCACCCAGTGCGTGAGCTGAGGCCTCTCCCTGCTGTCCTGGATCACCCAGGTCGCCCCGGTGTCGATGCCGTCGCGGAACAGGCGGGCCACCCCGGAACTGTCCACCCTCACCGTCCAGGTCGTGAGCTGCCCCGCCGTACCCAGCGAGTAGATCTTCTCCCAGACGGCGGAGCCCTTCCGCATGCTCCAGACCCCGCTCCTCTGGACCGTCAGCATGAGCCGTCTGGCGCCGTTGGACACCTTCACCCCGAGGCAGACGCCGTCGCCGGTGCGCGGGTCCAGCGCGCTGTCGTCGTCCACCCGCCCCCGGAACTCCAGCGTGAAGTCGCAGCCCCTGGAGACGTCGAGACCGAACGACGCGCCGCACGCCCCGGCGCCGGTGCTCCTGAGGCGGAGTCCGCCGCCGGTGACCCGCGCACCGCCGCTCAGGACCCAACCGTCCGGTGTCGCGCCGCCGGTGGTCCAGTCGCCCTCGGCGAGGGGGGCGTCGCCGAGGGGCCGGGTGATGTCGAGCCTGGCGACCTTGATGTTGGTCTGGTTGTGTTCCCAGACGACGAAGAACCGGCCCGGCTCGTATTCGTCGGCGCTGGCGTAGACGTCCCAGCCCCGCGCGGCGCCGCTCGTCAGCCGGGCGCCGTCGGCGAAGAGCCGTCCCGGCTCCCAGGGTTCGCCGGGCCGCCTGACCTTGTAGTAGAGGACCTCGCGGTACTGGTCGGGCTTGCTCGCCGAGGCGCCGGTGAACGGCCCGGCCAGCGTGTTGAAGATCGCCAGGTAGCGACCGTCCGAGTCGCGGGTGAAGAACGTCTTGACGTAGTAGTTGGGCAGGTTCTCGTCCAGCGTCATCGGCGACCAGGTCAGTCCGGCGTCGGTGCTGGTCGCCGTGGCGCAGTGGGCCGCGTTGGCCCGGTAGTGGGCGTCGCGAGCGGCGGCCGAGGTGCCGCCGGTCAGGTTCAGCGTCCGGGTCACCATGACCAGCGTCCCGGGGTCGTCCTGGGAGACGGCGATCTGCGGCTCCTCGATCGCCACACCGGGCGGGTTCTCCGCGAGGCCACCGGAGGTCCAGGTCCGCAGATCGGCCGAGCGCAGCACGCCCGCCCTGGTCGTGGAGCCGGAGTGCCGCCAGTACGGCACCAGCCACAGGTCGCCGGATCTCACCGGTTTTCCGGCGATGACCACGCCCCGGCTGTTGTCCGGCACGTCGACGGTGACGGGGAAGTCGGTCCACGTGCGGCCGTCGTCGGTGCTCCTTCTGACCACCAGCGAGGTGGGGAAGCCGTCGACGCCGCCCTCACGGTCCCGGTCCCGGTCGATCGTGATCCGGCCGAGCAGCGCGTAGAGCGTGCCCGCGTCGTTGAGGAAGATCACATAGTGGTAGCGGTGGGTGGCGGTGGCGGCGGCCAGGGTGCCCACCGTCCAGCTCTCACCACCGTCGCTCGATCGAGCGCACATGATGGCGCCCTGGTCCGTCGGCGCCGGGTCGAGTCCGTCCCGCACCCCGGCTCGCCAGCCGACCACCAGCCGCCGGTCGTCCAGGGCGACGATGTCGGGGATCCGGTTTCCCTCGTGGGCGAGCTCGCCGCCGGGCCCCCTGTCCACCGTGCCGTAGACGGTGATGGGGCGACTGACATCTGATCCGACGGCATCGGTATCCGGCCACGACATGGATCACAGCGAACAGGTGGGAGATGGACGGGAGGTTGCCGGAGGGTGGCGTCCACGCGTCCGTCGTGGGCCTCGACGTCACCACGGTGACCGGTGACAACCTGCGGCGTCCACGCGTCCCTCGTCGTGGGTGGAGGAGTGAGACGGGTCTTGCGAGGTCACGGGGCCGGCGTCTGCGCGTCCGCCGCGAGGGGCCGGAACCTCCTGGCCTGCCGCGGGGCGGAGGGCCGTCGCGGGGTGGTGGTCACGCGGCCCTCGGCACGCGAGAGGCGGGACGGTGGCCGCGGGAGGGCTCCGGGTTGATCCGGTCGGCGAGCCGGTGAAGGGTCCGGGCCGCCCACAGGCGGGAGGCGCCGGAGTGCTTGGGCGTCGCGCGCCGGGCCTCCGCCTCGGCGATCATCTCGGCGTGCTTCTGCCGGTGGAGGGTGTAGGCCTGCGTGACGTTCATCGTGGTCTCCTTTTGAGGAACGTGTACGGATGACGGAGGTGCCGCCGCTCGTGCCGGGGAGCGCGAGCGGATGGGGAGGCCGTCGCTCGTGCCGGAGACGTGCGGACGACGGGGGTCGTCGGCTCGCGCCGGAGGCGTGCGGACGGTGGAGAGGTCGTCGCCCGTGCCGGGGGCGCGAGCGGATGGAGGCGTCGCTCAGGTCAGGGGCGCGCGGACGATGGAGATGTCGCCGCTCAGGGTGTGGACGCGGATCTCGACCTGCTCTCCGCTTTCGGCGGGCTGGTCGGCCTGGTCGAGGGAGGAGCCGACGTCGCCCGATGTCGACGAGACGTCGAGCCACGCGCTGGTCCCCGGGACGACGCCGATCTCGACGTCGCCTGACGCGGTGTTGACCGCGACGGTTCCACGGACGACCGAATCGACGGTGACGTCGGCCGAGGCGCTTTTCACCTCGACGGAGCCGCCGGCCGCCCGGATCCGGGAGCGTCCGGAGGCGGTCCGGACGAAGGCGGCGCCGCCGACCGTGCCGAGATCGGACCTGCCCGAAGAGGTGGTGACCCTCGTCTCCCCGTGGACGTTCCCCAGGGTGACGTCTCCGGAGGCGGTCTTCACCCAGGCGTCGCCCTCGGTGACGTCACAGATGACGTCACCGCTGGCCGTCTTGGAGGAAAGGCCGGCGCAACGGTCGATCCGCATGTCGCCGGAGGCGCTCTTGGCGGTGATCTCCCCCAGGTGTCCGGCTGCCCGGAAGTCGGCGGACGCGGTCTTGAACTCCACCCGGGACCCCTCCGGCAGGCCGATGAGGACCTCCAGTTTCGGGCCGTGGCCCAGTGACAGGAGCCGCTCGGGCGCACTGACGATGATCGTGCCGTCGAGCTGTTCGACGCGGGTCTGCTCCGCGTACTCGACGTCGGCGGTCCTGGACGGGTTGGCGGGCCGTACCTCGACCATGGTGTCCGCCCGGGGCGCGGCGGTGACGTGCAGGTTGCCTGCGGGGAACCTCACCTGGAGGTCGGCGGGTTCCGGAGTCTGGAAGACGGGCATGGCGAAATCTCCCTTACGGGTTCGGGGGGAAACTCGTGGAGCTCGGGAAGGGGAGGTCAGCGGGCCCAGCCGCTGATGCGCCTTCCCGGGGCGGAGGGGCGGGCGTCGCGGGGGCCCTGCGTCAGGGCCGTGGACACCGCGCGCACGAGCCAGGCGTTGACCGAGACGCCCTCCAGGCTGGAGGCCTCCTCGACACGGCCCTTGAGTGGCTCGGGCAGCCGCAGCGTGATGCGCGCGACGCCCGCCTCACCGGGGAGGGGGGGTGTCTCGGGGGGAGAGGGCGGCGTCGGCGGGAGCGGGGGCAGGGGCGGAGGTGGTGGCACGAAGGCGTCGGACGCCGTCGTCGGCGTCACCACGAACTCCAGTTCGCGGTTGCGGACCCGGACCTCCACCGAGCCCGGTGCGAGCTCCCTGGTGACCTCGTCGGCCGCCGCGGAGAGCGCGTCGATGAGCGTGAGCCGGACGGCGGAGTCGAGCGCCGTCGTGAGGTTCTCGACGGTGGTCCGGGTCGCGGGATCGGCGACCGCCGCCGCTGCGATCAGTGCGCGGCGGAGGTTCTCGACAAATGGCGTGACGTCCATAGGCATTAATATGACGTCACAGTGACGCCATGTCAATCCATGTGACGTCAAATCCGGAAATTTGGTTCTGAGTACGGCTGGCAGGTGAAGCTCCCCTCGGGCGCCGGGTGGTGCCTCACCTCTCCGACCTGGGCCGGGAGGAGGGGGAGAGGGGGAGCAGGGCCATCTCGCGGGCGTTCTTGATGGCCGGGGTGAGCAGGCAGGAGTCGAGCAGTGAGTGGATGCGGTCGTGGTCGAGCTCGGGGCCGGTGAAGACCAGGTGCTGGACCCGGTCCCCGAGGATCGGCGACCAGTCGAGGGAGGCGGCCATCTGGCGCGCGGGGGAGACCATCTCCCAGGCGGCCTCGAACAGGCGTCCCGGGTGCAGGGGGCGGAGCCGGTGCCACACGACCGTGCTGATCTCCCCGGTCCGGGCGTCGCAGGGCAGCTGGGCGGTGGCCGGGTCGACGCGGGCGGCGAGCTCCTGGACGCAGAGCGCGGGTCCGGTGACGATGGGCAGGGGTTCGTGCGTGAGGGGGGCCGGGGTGTTCGGCGCGAGGTGGCCGAGCACCGCGCGGGAGAGCTCGACGTCCTCGTCGTCGCCGTCTCCCAGGTGAAGCAGCAGCCCGGTGGCGTACTCGATCTGCCTGGCCAGGACCTCGGCCAGGTAGCGCTCGTCTCCCGAGGCCGCCCGCATGCCCGTCTCGGCGAGTCTGTCGCCGCGGCAGATGTCGACCGGCATGTGCTCGGCGTCCAGGGCGGTCAGCACGGCGGTCAGCCGCAGGGTGCCGTGGACCTCCTCCCCGTCCAGGGCCTCGGCGACCGAGCGGGGCTCGACCGAGTCCCACAACTCGGCGATCAGCAGCGGTGCGGTCGCCGCGTGCCGTAGCAGCTCGGGCACGAGGTCCTCGCGGACCGTGCAGGTCACGCAGCCGTGCGCCAGCCGTACCTCCGTACGGTCGAGCACGTCGGAAGCGTCGCGGGTGACGCGTTCGACACGGCCGCGGGTGACCTCGCGGAGGTCGTGGTGGATGGCCACGGCGCCCGGGTGGTCCTCAAGGAGCCTGTCGACGACGGTGGCGCGGGCCTGAGCGTGCAGGCCCGCGACGAGAACGACGGGAGTGGACACAGATCCTCCTCGCGGGAATGTTGTAGATATGAAAACCGTTATCGGTATCATTGCACAGCCCGCCACCCAGGAGAGGAACCGATCTTGGCCAGGAACGAGCTACGCCCCGTGATCAAACTGCGCTCGACCGCGGGCACCGGCTACACCTACGTGACCCGCAAGAACCGGCGCAACGACCCCGACCGGCTCACTCTCACCAAGTACGACCCGATCATCCGCCAGCGCGTTCTGTTCCGAGAGGACCGATAACCCATGAGGAAGAACATCCACCCCGACTACCGCCCGGTCGTCTTCCGCGATCCGAGTGCGGACTTCGCCTTCCTGTCCCGCTCGACCGTCACGAGCGACAAGACCATCGAGTGGGAGGACGGCAACGTCTACCCGCTGGTCGACGTCGACGTCTCCTCGGCGAGCCACCCCTTCTACACCGGACGGGGCCGCGTCCTCGACACGGCCGGCCGCGTCGAGCGCTTCAAGCAGCGCTACGGAAGCCGTTGATGTCCGCGCACTGCCGGCTCACCGGGGTCGCGCCGGTCTTCGGCAACCGCGTCTCGCACTCCCACCGGCGCACCCGGCGCCGGTGGGACCCCAACATCCAGTCCCGGCGATACTGGGTGCCCACCGAGGGGCGTTCGGTACGGCTGACGCTGAGCGCCCGCGGGATCAAGACCATCGACAGGATCGGCATCGACGCCGCCATGGCCCGCATCCGGGCGCGGGGGGAAAGGGTCTGATGGCCAAGAAGAGCAAGATCGCGGCCAATGAGCGCAGGAAGATCGTCGTGGCCCGCCACGCCGGGCGCCGGGCCGAGCTCAAGGAGATCCTCAGGACCGGCGCTCCGGAGGAGAGGGCGCGGGCGGCGAGGGAGCTGGCCCGCCAGCCACGCGACGCCAGTCCCGTCCGCGTCCGCAACCGCGACGCCGTCGACGGCCGTCCTCGGGGGCATCTGCGCACGTTCGGCCTCTCCCGGATCCGCTTCCGCGAGATGGCCCATCGAGGCGAGCTTCCCGGTGTCACCAAGTCCAGCTGGTAGGAGTACGACATGGCGGTTCCCAAGCGGAAGACCTCCCGCGCCAACACGCGCCACCGCAGGTCCCAGTGGAAGGCGAAGGCCACCGACCTCGTCCCGATCGTCGTGAACGGGCGGCGGCTTCTCGTCCCGCGCCCGCTCGTCCGCGCCTACCACCGCGGCCTCGTCTGAGGGGCGGATCCTCCCGTCCCTCGCGGTCCCCGCGCCCGATCGCCGGGCGCGGGGACACTCTTGTTCCGGGGGGTCGCTAACCGCAGGTGATCTCGGTGAAGGTCGGGGGTACGGCGGCGGCGCCCACGAAGCCGATGTCGGAGAGGGTCGCCCCCGCGGGCAGGGAGGGCTTCTCCACAGGAGCGTGGATCATCGCGATGGGGCCGCTCTGCATGTGGGTGCCGTTCCAGGACTGGGTGAAGGTCGCCTCCCGAGGCTGGACCCACTGGATGTACCAGCCCTGGATCGGGCGGTCGGTGAGGTTTCTGATCGTCGCCTCGCCCCGGTAGCCGCCCGGCCAGGATTCGACCAGGGTGACCGTGGCCTTGCACCCGGATCCGGAGGCGGTCGGATGAGCGGAGGCGGGGGGAGAGCCTGAGGCGGTGGGAGAGCCGGAGGCGGTCGGATGAGCGGAGAGGGCGGGGGAAGCCGAGGCGGCCGCCTGAGTGGAGGCGGCCGTTTGGGCGGAGGCGGTGGGGAGGGCGGAGGCGGCCGGGTGCGTCGGGTGGGTGGTGGCGAGGGCGGCCGGATGCGTCCCGCTGTGCCGCTCCTGCGGCCCCTGGCCGATACAGGCCGCCGCGACGAGGGCCACCGCCGCCCCGAGCGACACGAAGCCCAGCAGTGGCGCGATCTTCTTTCTGGACGTCACCGGGGGTGCTTCCCTTCCTTCCCTTCCGCGGGGCCGCGAGCCCGGGGGCCGTGGGGCGTGGGTCCGTGGGTCCGCGAGGACACGACAGGTGACACGACGGCGGTCTCGGCCGGCGCCCCGCAGGGCACCGGCCGAGACCGGACGTTCCTAGGGGCTGCTACAGGTGACGGTGGGAGAACCACTCGTCCCGGTGGCGGTGAATCCGACGGTGGTCGAACCACCACCCGCTATGGTCCGGTTCCAATCGGCGTTCTTGGCGGTGACGGTGGATCCCGAAGCGGTGAAGGTGCCGTTCCACATGCTGTTGATGGCACTGCCGCTGCCGAGCGTCCAGCCGGCCGTCCAGCCGTTGATGCTGGAAGAACCCGGATTGCTCACCGTCACCTCGGCCTGGAAGCCTCCCGACCAGGAGTTGAGGGTCCGGTAGGTGGCGGTGCATCCGCCGTTACCTGTCGGAGGCGGGGTGACCGGAGGGGTGACGGGCGGGGTGACCGGGGGAGTGACCGGAGGCGTGACGGGCGGGGTGGTGGGCCCCCGGCCGACGCCGGTCACCTGGCCGTTGCCGCCGTCGAAGACGACGTCGGAGCAGTTGTAGAACGTCTCGTTGCTGTCGGAGCGCTTCCACACCGAGTAGATGATGTGACGGCCTGACTTGCCCGAGGGCAGCGTGGCGTTCCAGTAGTAGTTGGCGTCGTTGGTGCCCGGGTTGCCGACACTCTGCGGGTGATCGGCCGTGTGGAAGGGCTGGGTCTCAAGGTCGCCCCAGGTGAGCGCCCGGTTGGGGTTCCAGCCGTCCTTGGTGATGTAGAGGTAGAACCAGCCGGGGTGGGCGGCCCACTTGTTGTACTTGAACTGGATGTTCGCCCCGGCGGTCAGGTGGGTCACCGGCCAGTCCGAACGCGGGAGGTCGAACCCGCTGTAGCCGGGGTTGCCACCGCTGCACGCCTGACCGTCGGGAATGAACCCGCTGGTCCTCCCGGCGCCGTCGGATCGCAGCACGCTGAACCAGTTGTACAGGGAGTTGGCGCCGCTCTGGGCCACGGCCGCCGCGCACGCCGGGTTGATGGGAACGATGTTGCCCTGCGGCGAGAGCCCGTCCTGCCAGCAGAAGTAGGTCCGGCTGCCGGGCGTCATCATGGCGCCGTGCGCCGAAGCCGGATTGGGAATGAGGACGACGGCGAGCAGCGCGGTCATAAACGCGACCACACCGGTGACAGCCATCCTTCGCCATTTACTCACAGAATTGACTTCCCTTTCGAGGTATGACGAATCGCTGATCAATGGCAGTGAAGCGCTCACGCGAGACGGACTCTAGGTCGCCGCTCTCGGGGGTGTAAACGGCGCGCTTTTCACCGCTGGCTTATCCGGGTCGTCGACGCAGCTCAGAAAGGGTTTGGCACGGTCTTCGGAGATGAAAGATTCACGGTCGGCGGCGGTTCCCATCCCCGGGGCGGAGCGGGGTGGGGAGCACGCCGTACGGAAAGGAAAAAGACCAGCCCAAACGGTGTCCGGGCTGGTCTCGGTCCGAGTCTTCGCGGGGGTCGGCCCCTCGCCCTCGGCGGGGACTAGCGGGTGCTGTCCGTCGCGGCGAGTTCGTCGAGCGCCGATCCGGTGATCCGATATGTGATCCATTCGTCGAGAGGCGCCGCACCGAGTGACCGGTAGAACTCGATGGCCGGCGTGTTCCAGTTGAGGACCGCCCATTCGAACCGGCCGTAACCACGTTCCACACAGATGCCGGCGAGTCCGGCGAGCAGTGCCTTGCCGTACTTCTTTCCCCGGTGGTCGGGGTGAACGAAGAGATCCTCTAGATATATTCCGTGCTTTCCGCGCCAGGTGGAATAGGAGACGAACCAGAGCGCGTACCCCGCGACCTTGTCCCCGTCGGCGGCGATGTGGCAGAACACGGCGGGGGAGGCTCCGAACAGCGCGTCGTGGAGCTGCTCCGCCGTGGTCTCGACCTTGTCCAGCGCCTTCTCGTACTCCGCGAGTCCACGGATCATGTCGATGATCGCCGGAACGTCGTCCGGCGTTGCGGGGCGAATCATGCTCGAAGTCTAGGCATCCGGGACGGCTGAACCGTGCAGGAAAAACCCCCGTTTGCCCTGCGAAATACCTGATCATGGTTGTATGGCCGTAAAGGTGATGGCTGCCGTAGGTTGTCTGTTGATCGAGTGCGGGTCGTTGAGGAAGGCGGATCACCATGTCGGCGGAACCCACCGGTGAGCGGTTGACGGAACTCAGGCGGGCGTTCGCCGCCATCGACACCGACGGGGACGGCTTCATCACCGAGAAGGAGTTCGGCGATCACTTCCCCGACCTGCCGGCCGACGCCATCGGGTCGCTGAACAGGGCCGACTCCGACAACGACGGCCGCTTCTCCTTCGAGGAGTTCGTCCGGCTCGTCTCCTGACGATCGGAGGGCCGACCCGCCGTTCGCCGTGCCGTTGGCCGTGCCGTCCGCACGCTTCGCCGTCGAGCGGTTCGCCGCCGCGGCGCGTGCCGGAGGGCTGGACGATCCGGCCGGCGTGAGCCGGCTCGGCCATGGGCCGGCCGCGCGGCGGGTCAGCCCGACGTCTCGGCCATCCGGTACGCCAGCGCGGTGCGCGTGCTCACGCCCAGTTTCTGGAACACCCGGGCGAGATGGGTCTCCACCGTGCGGGGGCTGAGGAAGAGCCGCTCGGCGATCTGCCGGTTGGTCAGCCCCCGCGTGGCGAGTTCGGCGATCTCCCGTTCCCGGCCGGACAGCCCTGTCGCCTGCTCGTGCCTGCGGGTCTTGCGGGCACCGGCCCGGCGCTGTTCGCGTCCGACCCGGTCCGCCAGCCACGGCGCGCCGCACTCGACGAACAGTTCCCTGGCCTTGCCGAGCTGACGCTGCGCGGTACGGGGGTCGCCGAGTTGCGTGGCGAGCTCCGCGAGAAGTAGCCGCGCCAGGCCCTCGTCGATCGGAAGTGTCTCCTCGGTGAAGCAGTCCACCGCGCACTGCGCGGCGGCGACCGCCGCCGTGTGGTCACCGTGAGCCTGGGTGATGACCGCCCTGGCATGGGCCACGGAGCCCAGCTGGGCGCGTGGCGCGCCTTTTTTCGCGACCGCCACCGCCCGCTCGTACCACTCCCGGCCGCCGGCCAGATCGCCGCAGGCGACCTCGGCCCGCGACCGCAGCGCGTACACCGAGGGGGCGTGGGGCCCCAGCCCCTCGGGGTCGGCGCTGAGCCTCGTCGCCAGCAGGTCCCGGCATCCGGCCGGGTCTCCGGCCAGGAAGCGCACCTCCGCCATGGCATGGTCGGAGATGTTCCGCCACCACACGGAACGCAGGTTGTGCCGGTCCAGCAGGTCCGTCACCAGGGGAAGCGCCTCTGTGGGGCCGGCCCGCCACAGCAGCGGCCGGGACTTGACCGCCAGGGCGAAGGCGTGCATCTCCGCGCTGTCGAGATGCCGGGCGATCTCCTCCCCGTCCTCCGCGTCGGCCAGCGCCTGGGGCGCCATTCCCAGCCGGGCGTGCACGATGGAACGCACCGCGTAGAGCTGTGGCACCACGTCGTGATGTCCGTGCCGGCGTGCGATCCGCAGCCCGCGCTCCACGTGGCGGAGCGCGTCGTGATGCTCGTCCACCAGGAACTCGGCCCAGGCCAGCGGCGGCATCAGTCCCAGGTTGGCGCGTAGCTCCGGGTCGGTCATCGCGTCGGCGAGCCGGCGAGCCTCCTCCAGCAGCGTGCGGCCCTTGGCGAACCGGCACCGGTACAGCTCGGCGAGCGCCAGCAGCGCGATCGCGACGACCGGGAGTCCGCGCCGGCTGCCGGGGCCGGCCGACCGGAGCGCCTCGGCGGCCATCTCGGCCCCGCTGCGCCAGTCTCCCCGCAGGATGTCGACGGCGGCGAGTTCCACCAGCAGCGCGCTCCGCACGCCGGGCCCGTGGTCGGTCGTTCTAGCCAGTTCGGAGCCGAGCAGGGCACGCGCCTCGGGCAGCCGGCCGAGTGCCCGCTCCGTGGCGCCCAGCCGTTCCAGAGCGGTGTACCGGTGGACGCCGTCACCGGCGGCCAGCTCGTGCAGGATGGTCCGTGCCTCGTTGAAGCGGCCCGACAGCCTGAGCGCGTTCGCCAGTTCCAGCCGCAGCGCCGCCCGCCGTTCCGCCGCCTGAGGGTCGTCGGGCAGCGCCCACAGAGCGGCGCGCAGCCAACGGGCCGCGGTCGTGGGAGCGATGTCCACGGAGTTCATCGCGGCGGTGGCGAGCAGCTCGGCGCCGATGGCGTCACCGGGCCTCACCCCGTGCCGGAGGTGTTCGGCGCGTAGCGCCAGCGGCGCGTTCCGCCGGGCCAGGTGGTCGGCCGCGCGGCGATGGGCGGCGACCCGCCAGGACGGACCGGTCATGCGATAGGCGGCGGCTCGGATCAAAGGGTGACGGAACCGGAAGTGCCCGTCGGTGACGCGCAACACGTCTCGTGCCACGAGCCCGTCCAGCGCCACCCTGACGTCGTCTTCCGGCATCTCGGCGACGGACGCGACCAGTGCCGGATCGAGGGCGTCGGCGGCGATGGAAGCGGCCCGGACGACCGTGGCCAGAGTCGTTTCCAGCATTTCGAGCTCTCTGGCGATCAGGGAGTCGAGCCCTATCCGCCCGCCGTCCTCGCCACCCGGCACGTTGCACAGCTCGTTGACCGTGCGCTCGGGCAACTGGCCCAGGATCTCCAGGTAGAGCGGGTTGCCCCTGCCGACCTCGTACAGGCGGCGCCGGTAGGCGGGCCGCTTCCCCGGCAGCAGTGATTCGGCGTCGTCCGATGACAGCGGGCCCAGGGGCGTGCGCACCACCTGGGCGGCGGAGCTCGCCAGCGAGCGCTCCAGCACCGACGGCAGGAGACCCGTGCGGGCGGTGAGGACGGTGACGGTCGCCCGGGGAGGATGCCGCACGAGATAGTCGATCAGCTCGGTGGACGCGGCGTCGGCCCAGTGCACGTCGTCGAGCAGAAGCAGCAGACCGGACGGCAGGGCACACGCCTCGAGCAGGGCACGGGTCTGCCGGTGCGTCCGGTGCCGCTCCACTCCGATGACCTGGTCGCCGTCCTGGGCCGAGGGGGTGCGCGCGGCGAGCCTGACCCGCAGCCAGTCGGCGTGCGCGGCCAGTTGCGGATGGCTCCCGGCGTCGTCCAGGGCGTCCAGGACCAGCGCCCAGGGCGCGCCGCTCTCGATCTCCGTGGCCCGGCCCGAGAGCACCGGGACGCCGTCGGAGGCCGCGGAGGCGGCGAACGCGGAGAGGAGCCGGGACTTGCCGATGCCCGGTTCGCCGGTCACCACCACGAAGGCCGGTCGGTCTCCGCCGGCCAGCAGTTTCCGCACTCGCGCCAGTTCGGTGCCGCGACCCGGCAGGACGTCGGTCGCGTTGCCGGGGCGACTCATGGCGGTTCTGCCCAAGCCGGCGGCTCGGGCCGCGAGCGAGCGCACGTCCATGGCTCAAGTCTCCGTACGTGAGGGGAAGGAGGGAGATGCCGTCCCGCCACGCGGAGAGCAGGGCGGGGCTAGTCGCCGGACCGGAGGGCGCGCATGCGGCCGACCGGCGGCGGATCGTCCTGGATGACCGAGGTCTCGGGGGAGGGGAGTCCGTACATCTCATACAGGCGGCGGCGCACGCGTTCCAGCGGGTACTGGTCCTGGTAGACCGAGGCCTTGAATATGACGCCTTCCAGAACGCTGCGGAGCATCACCTCTTCGAGGGCGGGGTCGGCCGCGCCGCGGGCCGCGAACAGCTCGCGCAACCCGTCTTCCAGGCGACGCACCCCGGCCTCCTTCCTGGCCTCCGCCTGTGCGAAGAGCGGGTGCGTGGAGGGGTGGATCACCAGGCTGAGTGTCATTTGCTGTACGGGCAGGGATTGGGCCACTGTGAGCAGGACGCCGTCGATGATGGCCGCCAGCCGTTCGTCGGGCGTGCCCGTCACGTTCAGGATGTCGGTCACGCTGTCGATGTAACGGTCCAGAAGGTTGTCCACGAGATTCTGCTTGCCTGGGAAGTAGTAGGTGATCAGACCGCGAGAGACCCCGGCACGGGCGGTGATGTCGGAGATCGTGGCATTGTGGTAGCCCTTCTCGCTGAAGACCTCCAGTGCGGCGGAGAGGATCCTCTCCATTGACTGCTCGCGCATCACTTCGTTGGCCCGCGCTGATCGTGGCGACACTCTTACCCACCTCACTGGCTCGCGTCATGGCTCGTACGAGGCGAGAGCCGCCCTGAAGCCATTCTCGCGTGCGGCACCCGGCAGGATGCTCAGCGGCGAGTAGTCAGCCATAAACCTTCTTTCCCGTTGACGGACGCGGCCCGGGGCCATCGGTGATGCAATGTTGACTGTACAGCCATCCAGCCAAAAAACGATCAAATCCAATGGTCGAAAAAGTGAACTTCACCTCAGGTCGGACGAAACGACCCCATCGGCTCCCACGGGCAACGGCGGCGCTCAGACGGGCCGTCGGGTCCCGTCGTCTTCGCCGGTGAACGCGGGGGGCGCGGCAGCCGGGCGCCTCGACGAGAGGGCCGATCGCCGGCCGGAGATCGCGGGTGGAGGTCGTCCGGGGCGGTGTTCGCCCGCCGGAGGACGGTCGACGCCCGCCGCGCGGTCAACCTGGTGACTGCGGGCGGGCCTGGTGAGGACGGTGGGCGGGACGGCGGGGCCGATGGCGACGCCGTCGCCGGACCCGGGAACTCGGGGGCTCGGGGGCTCGGGGGGAGTTCCCCGAGCCGTGACCTCGAAGCCTCGGGGAGGCGCTAGGACGCCATCAGGCGCATGTCCGGCAGCGGCCTGGTGGTCCGTGCGCCCGTCAGGTCGGAGCTGACGGTGAACCTGGCGAGCAGTCCGGTGGCCCTCAGCACCATGCAGACGGCCGGAGACGGTGAGAGCAGGCGCAGGGTGCCACCGCGCTGTGCGGCCCTGCGCAGGGTGGAGATCAGGACGGCCACGCCGCTGGTGTCCATGAGGGTCACCCGTGACAGGTCGAGGAGAAGGCGGCTGCCCGGACGGTCGAGGGCGCTGAGAAGGTGCTCGCGGAGTGTGTGGGCCGAGAAGATGTCGATCTCTCCGTCGACGCGGCAGACGGTCCAGTCGAGTCGGTTTTCCATGGAAAGGTCCATCAGGACCTCCAATCAATGGACGGAGATCACCGGCTCGAACCAGCCGTGGTCTGCGCGTCCGTTAGGGCGAATCGAGCCGACAGGCCAGGCTTTCCACCGAATCTCGGCCGCGTGGTTCTCGTCCGCGGGGCCCGGGGTGCCATCGCTGGCTGACTGCTTCGACTACATAGTGTACATCCTGATTACGCAGTGTACGGCGTGACCATGATCCAACGGTGTCACCGACACGCCGGTGTTCTTCCCGATGGTCGCGATGATCCTCAATCGGGGGTCACCGAGGTTCGTCGAGCCAGGCCCGGAACCGGGATGGAGGCCGGAGGGGAACGGTGGGCGGAAGCCGGGGGACGAGGCCCGGCCTTCACCGTCATCGTCCGTCTCGTGACTCAGTGAAAGGCGGATATGCCCTGGTCGGAGACCATCCGCACGGACTGGCCGAGGTCGGGGTCGATGGGAAACGCCTCCCTCAGCCTGGTCAGCTCCAGCAGGCGGCCGAGGAATCCGTGGACCCCGACGAGCCGCAGCCAGCCGTTCCGTTCGTAGGCGCGACGCAGAGTTGCCAAAAGCATCCAGATGCCCGTGGAATCACAGAAATCCAAATCTGTCGCGTCGATGATGAGGCAGACGCGGCCACGATCCAGCAGCTCCGTGAGCTCTTCGTCGAGCCGGGGAACCGAGAGTTTGTCCAGATCGCCCACGAGGGACACCACTGAAAACCGGGGGTGATCTTTCACGATGACGGAAAGTCGATTCATGATTACCCGTTTGTCTACGGTGACGGAAAGCCGAGTGTCACGATGTTTCGCTGTCTACGGCCGTTGAGGGGGCAGCGCCGGTACGGGAGCCGCGCAGGGACGGAGGCCATCACCACCGTACGCCCGCGGCTCGCGACAGTTCAACGGGTGAGGCGAACCGCCGGCCGCCGGGGCGCCCCGGCTCACCTCCGTGGCCCGGCCGGGGTGACGAACCGTGAAGACGCCGTCGCGGGATTCGTTTGCCCCTTGCGGCCGGGGGCACGCGGAAATCATGGCAACCACCGGTCCGGCAGTGCTCACCGTCAACGCGGGGTCATCGAGCCTCCAGCTCCATCTCGTCCGGGACGGGCTGGTCCTGGAGGCCGAGCACAGCGAGCGGAGCCCCGATCCGGAGGCGGCCGGGCAGGCCGTCGCCGCCTTCCTCGGCAAGGCTCCGGAATGCGACGTCGCGGCGGTCGGCCATCGCCTCGTGCACGGTGGCGAGGCCGTGCGGAGACCGACGGTCGTCGACGACGACGTGCTGGTCGCGGTGCGTGAGTACGAGGACCTCGCCCCACTGCACGTACCGCCCGCGCTCGCGCTCGTCGACGCCGCGCGCGGGCGGCTGCCCGGCGTCCCGCACGTGCTCTGCCCGGACACCGCCTTCCACGCGGACCTGCCCGAGAGCGCCGCGACCTACGCGCTGCCGCCGGAGTGGAGGAGCCGGTACGGCCTGCGCCGCTACGGATTTCACGGGCTGTCCTACACCTGGGCGCTGGGGCGGGCGGCGGAGCTCCTGGAGCGGCCCGCCTCCTCCCTGCAGGTCGTCCTCACCCATCTCGGCGGGGGCTCCTCGGTGTGCGCGGTCCGTCAGGGCCGCAGCATGGACACCTCGATGGGGTTCACCCCGCTGGAGGGGGTGCCGATGAGCAAACGATCGGGCAGCGTGGACCCCGGCATGATGCTGTGGCTGCTGTCGGGCTCCCGGCTCTCGATCGAGGAGCTGCGCGACGGGCTGGAGCGCAGGTCGGGGCTGCTCGGGCTGTCGGACGGCAGATCGGGCGACACGAGGGAGCTGGTGGCCGCCGGGGACCCCGCCTCCGCGCTGGCGCTGGAGGTGTTCGTCCACCGGGTGAGCCGGGAGATCGCCGCCGCCGCGACGAGCCTGGGACGGCTGGACGCGCTGGTGTTCACCGGGGAGATCGGCTGGGACCAGCCGGAGGTTCGTGACGCCGTCTGCCGCAGGCTCGCGCTTCTCGGTGTCGAGCCCCCCGCTCGCGCCGATCTCGACGCCGACGGGACGATCAGCGCGCCGGGTGCGATCGTCCCCGTGCTGGCCGTACGGCCGCGTGAGGAGCTGCAGCTCGCCGTCGACACCCTCGGTGCGCTCGGCCGCCCTGCCGGAGACCTGGAGAGGAGCCGGAGGTGACGGTCGCGCCGCTGTGAACGCCGCCCGGATGGAGCCCCCGGATCCCGCGCCGAGGTGGGGGGAAGGGGGGAGGCCGCCTTTCACGGACGGTGGTCGTGAAGACGGCGGATTCGTCCTACGAGGCCGACATCCGGGTTCCGTTCATGGGAACCCCGTTCGTGGGCCTGGGCGTGGCCGGCCGTCGTACCGCCTTCTTGATGGCGGCCGCCGCGCTGTTCTCAACCGCGCTGTTCTCAACCGCGCTGTTCTTAACCGCGCTGTTCTTCACCGAGGAGTTCTCCAGGCATGCCGGATTGATGCGGCCGCCGTGCTCGTCGTGGTGATCGGCGTCGGCGTCGTCGAACCACACACCGCCGTCGGCCAGGTAGCGGAAGCGGATGGGCTGCTGCGACGAGACGGTGAGACTCACCTGGTACGTGCCGTTGTTCATACGCTCCATCGGATGGGCATAGGGGTCCCAGTTGTTGAAGTCACCGACCAGGGAAATCCCACCGATGGACTTGTCGTTCGGTACGACAAAGGTGAGTTTGACCTGCCCGTTTTTCATGGGCTTGCCACGCTTGATCACTGAAGTCCTCCTGACATCACTGCCTCCATGGATAGCTCGCCGTGATCTTGTTAACGGAAAGACGTGAAGATCACGTCAACTGCCCGAATCGCGCCCTCCATGACGGGTCGCGATCGGGAGGCCGACGTTCAGTCACGGCCGAGCCGTCGATCCACCTGGATCGTTACCGTCCGCTACGGGAGGACAACCCGGGCAAACCAACTTTTGATCAGTATTACGTCCGACCTTGACCAGGTCATGATCGTTGGCGGGTTCGGGGGGTGTGGCGGGAACTTTCCCCGGAAGTGTGACAAGGTCGGCCGCGTGGTCGCCGTCCGCCAAAATGGTGGGGTGGACGTACGGCCGATCTCCCCGTCGCTGCTGGTCGAGGAACTCGCCGACCGGATAGCCTCCGCGCCCCGTGAGTCCTGGGTGCGGGTCGCGCTCGACGGCGCGCCGGCGGCGCGGCCGGGCGAGCTCGCGGACGCGCTGGCGGGCCCGCTCCGCCTCCGCGGCCGGGAGGTTCTCCGGGTGTCCTCCACCGACTTCCTGCGCCCGGCGTCGCTGCGTTTCGAGCACGGCCGGACCGATCCGGACGCCTTCTACACGGACTGGCTCGATGCCGGGGCTCTGACGCGTGAGGTGCTGGGGCCGCTCGAACCGGGCCGGTCGGGAAAGGTCCTGCCCACGCTGTGGGACAGCGTCGTCGACAGAGCCACCCGCGCGCCCTACGTCACCCTGCCCGAGGGCGGGGTGCTGCTGCTGGACGGGGCCCTGCTGCTCGGTCAGGGACTGCCGTTCGACCTGGCCGTGCACCTGTCGCTCTCATCCGGCGCGCTCGCCCGGCGGACCGCCGAGGAATGGCGGTGGACGTTGCCCGCCTACACGCGATACGAGGAGGAGGCCGCACCGGCGAGCGTCGCCGACGTGGTCGTCAGGGTCGACGACCCGAGACATCCGGCGGTGGTCACCCGGCGATGAGCGCGCGGCGCCGACCGGCCGGGAGCCGGGGATGGGAAGGGGGCCCCGCCGAAAGACGGGACGCGCCCCCCGGACGCGTCCCGTCCCCGAATGTTCGGCCGTCGTGCTCACACTCCGGCGCGTGACGGCATCCTGCCCTCGTTGTAGGACTCGCTGAGCTTCTCCTGCTCCATGGGCCGCTGGTCCATGTGGGTCTCCTCGATCCGCAGCGCGACCCCGATCGCGAAGAAGGTCGGCGCCCATTCGCCGACGAAGATCCCCCAGCGGTCCGCCCGATCCGTCCCGGCGTTCTCGGCCGCCTGGGAGGTCAGCCACGATGCGACCGACAGGCCGATCGACGCGATTCCGGCCATGTACATGACGTTCGAACTCACGCCCATCTTGTGAAGCATGCTGATCATTTTGTCCCCCTGGTGATGGTTCGTTCTTATCGTTACCCCATGCTCTGGTGTGTAACCGAAAGTGATGAACCGCAGGTGGTGGCGTGGCGTTCCGATGGAAGGCGCCGGTGACGGCCTGACCGCTCCTATTCGAGGCGTTTGAGTAACTCATCCCGCCAGCTCTCCAGCTCGGCGACACGCTCCTCCTGCTCGTCGGCCAGGTTGATCATCATTGCCCGCTCGGTGGCGTCCGTCGGGCCGAGGTCGCCGACCTGGTCGCGGAGCTCGGCGGCTTCGGCGCGAAGTCGCGCCAGGTCCTCCTCGACCTGCCGGAGTTCTTCCTGAGTGCTCATCCGGGGTCAATACCCCTGTCTCCGGGCCCGACTCCACGCGTCCGGCTCCTTGAAGGAACCGAACCGGCCCGGCCGGTGTAACTTCCGCATGAGACGAATCCCGCCACTCCTGGCGATCATCGTTCCCCTGCTGGTGATGGCTCTCGCGGCGCCGGCGCGGGCCGGCGGCTGGGCGATCACCTCCATGGACCCGGTCCCGGCCGGAATACGCCCCGGCACGACCTACACGCTCGGCTTCTGGCTGCTTCAGCACGGTACGCACCCCTACGACGGGACCGACCTGGGGGAGGTCGGGCTGAGGTTCACCGACGGGAAGAAGACCCTCATGTTCCCCGGCGTGCCGTTGAAGGAACCGGCCCACTACGCCGCGGCAGTCTCCCTGCCGGCGGGCACCTGGCAGGTGGAGGGCGTCCAGGGATGGTTCTCGCCCTACAAGGTCGGCACCCTCGCCGTGCCGGGGAACCTGACGCTCGCCCCCGTTCCCGAAGACCTCAGGCGGGCGATCGCCGCACAGGCCCCGCAGGACCACTGGGGCGAGATCCGCCCGCCCGGCATCCCACGCGGCGACGCCGTCCCCCTGCCCGACACCTCCCGGCCCGCCGCCGCCTCGCCCGCGCCCGCCGCGAAGGCGCTCGACGGCGTGACCACGGTCGCGGTCGTGGAGCCGGACTTCCGGTGGCGCACACCGCACACGCTGGTGGCGCTCCTGGGGCTCGCCGCCCTCACGGTCGTGGCCTACCGGCTGCGGCGGCGCTGAGCAGGCGCCCGGTCCCGCCCGGAGAGCCGGCGGGGTCCGGGGGGGAGTCCCGGCGCTGAACCCGGCACGCCGGCAGTGCGTATCTCCGCCTGAACGCGAGCTCAGAGGAGAACCATGAACGACGTCACGGCCTCCGTGAGGACTCTCAGCCTCCCCGCCGCCCCAGCGTGCCCGCCGTGGTGCGAGCGCGAGCACCCCACCACCTACGTCACCCACACGGCCGATGTCGCCGAGCTGGAGAACGCCGACGGATCCACCGTGGTGATCACACTCTCCCAGCACCTCCAGCCGGGCTACGTGGGGGAGCGGGTCGTGCGGGTCTACACCTGCGTGGGCGAGGAGGCCACCATCGCCGACCTGCCACCGCACTCCGCCGAGGCCCTCGGGCGCTCGATCGCCGCCTTCTCCCCGGACGGGTCCATGCGCGCGTACGGCCTGGCCCTGCGGAGGGCCGCCGCCCGCCTGCTCCTTCCCTCCCCGGCCCGGCCCCGGGCCGGGGAGGGCGCGCCCGCGTCCCGGCCGGGCGAGAACCCCGGCCCCGCTCCCACCGGGTCGCACTCGCAGGAGAGGCTGTTCCGGATAGCGTTCCTGTCCGGTTACCTCAACGCGGCGAGGACCCCGCCGATCCTGGACGGAGGCGTCGTCGAACACCGGCTCGGCCAGGTGCTGTCGCCGAGGGAGACGGGGGAGCTCCGCGACATCGTGCGCGGCATGCTGACGCGCCGGGCGGCCGCGGGAGTGTCCGGCGACGACGGATGGGCGGTGAACCGATGAGGGCCGCCGTCCGTACCTCGAGGATGTCGACACATTCACGCCAGGCCGGTGTCGCGAGGAACGTCCGGGCGATCGCCGCGACGGCCCTCGCCCTCTCGCTCTCCCTCGCCTGCAGCGGAGACCCGGCCACCGGCGAACCCCGGGCCGCGGGCGAGGCGATCCCGGCGGCCGTGCCGTCCGGCCCGCCGCCCACCGTCGAGGAGCTGGCGGGCAGGGTGGACTGCGAGCCCGACATCCAGGTCGACGCCGTCGACATGCGTCAGGGGTACTGCGAGACCTCCGTCGGCCGGTTCTTCGTGACGACCTTCGTCACGCAGAGCGGCAAGGACCAGTGGATGGACACGGCGCCGGAGTACAACCCCCACCTCGTCGGCAACCTCTGGACGGTGCTCGCGAGCCGGAAGGTGCTGGACGAGCTCCGCGAGGAGCTCGGCGGCGACCTGCACCTGACCGACCACAGAGTGACCCCGGCCCCGGCCGTGACCCCGGCCGGGTGACGGCCGCCGGTCGGCGTGCCCGCTACCAGGTGACCGGGATGCGGGTGAACCCTCCGGAGAGCGACGCCTCGCGCTCCACCAGCTCCCCGGCGGGGACGGCGAGGGCCAGGGTGGGAAAGCGGCGGAACAGGCCGGTGAACACCGACCGCAGCTCCACCCTGGCCAGACTCGCCCCGATGCAGTACCGGGCCGCGTAGCCGAACGAGAGCTGCGGGTCGCCGAGGGGACGGCCGATGTCGAAACGGTCGGGTTCGGGGAAGACCCGCTCGTCGCGGTTGGCCGACATCGTGACGATGACCACCGCCTCGCCGCGCCTGATCGTCACGCCGCCGATGGTCACGTCCTCGTGGGCGTACCGGGGCAGGCCGTGGTTGCCCGGCGCGGCCATCCGCAGGATCTCCTCCACCGCCCCGTCCGTCAGCGACGGGTCGGCGATCAGGGCGTCGCGCTGCGAGGGGTTGGAGAGCATCAGCAGCACGCCGTAGTCGATCCGGTTGACCGTCGTCTCGTGACCGGCGAACAGCAGTCCCGCCGCGAGCGAGGAGATCTCGTCGTCGGACGCGTCCATGGTGGCCAGGTCGGAGAACACGTCGTCGGCCGGGTTCGCCCGCTTGCCGATCAGGATCTCGCGGGTGTAGCCGGTCAGCTCGGCCTTCGCCGCCCCGGCCCGCCGCCGATCGCTCAGGTCCGTCATCGCGTCGGCCAGCTTCCTGAAGTATCTGCGGTCGCCGTACGGCACGCCGAGGAGCTCGCAGATCACCAGCACGGGCAGCGGCAGGGAGAGCTCCTCCCGCAGGTCCACCGGGGGCGGCAGCTCCGCCATGCGGTCGAGCAGGCCGTCGACGAGCTCCTGGACGTGGGGCCCGAGGGCGCTCATCCGGCGGGCGGAGAAGGCCGGGACGAGCATCCGGCGCATCCGATCGTGTTCGGCCTTCTCGGTCTCGATGGCGCCGCTCGGACCGCCGATCAGCACCGAGTCGGAGATGCGCGCGGCCCTGTCCGGATCGGGGGACGAACGGCCGAGACGCGGATCGGCGAAGGCCTGCCTGGCCTCCTCGTAGCCGGAGACCAGCCAGGCGAGGTCGCCCGCCTGGGTGCGAACCCGGGTCACCGGCCGGGTGGTCCGCAGCGTCCGGTACATCTCCGGCACCTCAAGCGGGTCCTCCCGCTCGAAGGGCAGTCTCGGCAGGCCGGTGGGATCGATGTGACCGGTGTGATCGGCGAGGCGGTCGTCCATGGCCGGAGACACCTCCTGGGGCTCGACGTCACGTGCACCTTCGAACGTGCCACCCGTGGGAGCGTTCGGCAAGGTGCCACGACCACAGGCTCTCACCTGCGCGTTCGTCCGTGCGGAGGGTGTGGGGGCGCGCGGTCGGCGCCGCGGGGAAGGAGGCTCGCGCGGCCGGGCCCGGGGAGGCGCCCGGCGCGTCCGGCCTCACGGCCTCGCAGGGAGGCGAGACCGGCCGTCCGGGGCGCGGCCCGAACAGGCGGGGCGGCGCGTGCCGTAAATCATTCTTGGTCTTGACTATTCCGTGGGATTAATGATTACACTCCGAAGCCATGCGGATTCGGAGCGAGACGTCACCGTCGGGGTCGCGCGCCGGAGACGCCGGGTCCGGATCCCCTGTCCGGGCGTGGTCGCGGCGGACGAGCCGGTGCGTCGGGCGCTCCACTCCCCGGGGGCGGGTTCCCCTACTCTTCGTGGCCGTCGCACGACGTTCCGCTTGCCAGTGCTTCCGGAAGGGCAGATCGTCCCTGTCGTAGATCCCGAGGTGCTCACGATCAGCCGACCACTTCTCACCCACCGCATTCGACCAGGGGGAACCACTGATGGGACGCGTAATACTGGCAGCTCCGCGTGGATACTGCGCGGGCGTCGAACGGGCCGTCGTCACCGTGGAGGAGGCACTGCGGCGGTACGGCCCGCCGGTGTACGTCCGTAAGCAGATCGTGCACAACACCTTCGTGGTGGGAGATCTCACCCGGCGCGGCGCGGTGTTCGTCGACGAGCTCGACGAGGTACCCGACGACGCGCTCGTCATCTTCTCCGCCCACGGCGTCTCCCCGGCGGTCAAGGAGCAGGCCCGGGAGCGCGGGCTGCGCACCATCGACGCGACCTGCCCGCTGGTCACCAAGGTCCACAAGGAGGCCGTACGGTTCGCCGAGGTGGGATACGAGATCGTCCTCATCGGCCACGCCGAGCACGAGGAGGTGGAGGGCACCATCGGTGAGGCCCCCGACCACATGCACCTCGTCGACCCCGGGCGCCCCGACGACCTCCAGTTGCCGAAGGGCACGCCGGTGGGCTGGCTCTCCCAGACCACCCTGTCGGTCGACGAGACCATGACCGCAGTCAGGCGCCTTCGCGAGCGCTTCCCGGACCTGGTCGACCCGCCGAGCGACGACATCTGCTACGCCAGCCAGAACCGGCAGGAGGCCGTCGCCAGGATCGCCCCGCACTGCGATCTCGTCGTCGTGGTCGGGTCCTCCAACTCCTCCAACTCGCAGAGGCTGGTCGAGGTCGCCCTGGGAGCGGGAGCCCGCACCTCCTACCTGGTGGATCAGGCCGGCGACGCCGACGAACGCTGGCTCGACGGCGTGGAGACGGTCGGCGTCAGCTCCGGGGCCTCCGTCCCCGAACACCTGGTCGCGGAGCTGCTGGACTGGCTCGCGGAGCGGGGCTACACCGACACGGAGTCGGTGACGCTGACCGAGGAGACCCTGACGTTCTCCCTGCCCCAAGAGCTCCGGTAGCGGGGCCGGCGGTTCCCGGATCCTCGGGTTTTCCCGGTTTCCCGCGGCCCCCGCGGCTCCCGTGGATGAGACGGGCGGTGTCCGGCGTGACGGAACCGGCCGCCCCGCACGACCGGAGGCGGCCGCGTCCCCGCCCGGATGCCGCGCGACCTGGCGACGACCATCAAGCAAGGAAGGAAGGACATGCAACAACCCTTCGAGCTCCCCGACTTCTATCTGCCGTATCCCGCCAGGCTGAATCCCCATCTGGAGACCGCCCGCGAGCACACCAGGGGCTGGGCCCACGACATGGGCATGCTCGACCCCGACCTCGGCGTCTGGGACGAGCGGAAGCTGGAGGCCATGGACTACGGCCTGATGTGCGCCTACACCCACCCCGACGCCGACGCCCCCGAGCTCGACCTCATCACCGACTGGTACGTGTGGGTGTTCTTCTTCGACGACCACTTCCTGGAGATCTTCAAACGCAGCGGTGACCTGGCCGGGGGCAGGAAGTATCTCGACAGGCTGGCGGCGTTCATGCCGGTGCACCCCACCGGTCCCCCTCCCGCCCCGGAGAATCCGGTGGAGCGCGGCCTGGCCGACCTGTGGGCCCGCACGATCCCCGCCATGTCCGAGGCGTGGCGGATCCGGTTCGTCGAAAGCACCACGAACCTCCTCAACGAGTCCCTGTGGGAGCTCGCCAACATCAACGAGGGCCGGATCTCCAACCCGATCGAGTACATCGAGATGCGGCGCAAGGTCGGCGGAGCCCCCTGGTCCGCCAACCTGGTCGAGCACGCCGTGGGCGCCGAGGTGCCCGCCCGCATCGCCGGCACCCGGCCCATGCGCGTGCTGAGCGACACCTTCTCCGACGCGGTGCACCTGCGGAACGACCTCTTCTCCTACCAGCGGGAGGTCGAGGAAGAGGGCGAGCTCAGCAACGGCGTGCTGGTCTTCGAGCGCTTCCTCGGCTACGACACCCAGCGGGCCGCCGACGCCGTCAACGACCTGATCACCTCCCGGCTGCACCAGTTCGAGAACACCGCCCTCACCGAGCTGCCCCCGCTCTTCGAGGAGCACGGCCTGGATCTGAAGGCCCGCCTGGACGCCTTCGCGTACGTCAAGGGACTCCAGGACTGGCAGTCGGGCGGCCACGAGTGGCACATGCGCTCCAGCCGTTACATGAACGGGGGCGCGGAGACCGCACCGTCCCCGTGGAACGTTCCCGGCCTCGGCGGTCCCACGGGACTGGGCACCTCGGCGGCGCGCGTCAGGCTGGCGCCCGGGGTGACGGGCCCGGGGGGCGTCAGGAGCTTCACCCACGTCCCGTACGAGCAGGTGGGGCCGGTGCCGCTGCCCGAGTTCCACATGCCGTTCCCCGCCCGGATGAATCCCCGCGTGGACACCGCGCGCCGCAACACCGCGAAATGGGTGCGCGAGATGGGGATGTTCGAACCGCTGCCGGGCTTTCCCGGGTTGGTCATCTGGAACGAGCACAAGCTCGACTCCTATGACTTCGCCGTCTGCGCCGGGGCGCTCGACCCGGACGCGCCCGGCCCCCAGCTCGACCTGTCGACGTGCTGGCTCGCCTGGGGGACCTACGCCGACGACTACTTCCCGGTGGTCTTCGGGCCCCGCCGCGACATGATCGGCGCCAAGGCGCAGAACGGGCGGCTGTCGGCGTTCATGCCGCTGGATCTCGGTGCCACCCCGCCGCCGGCGAACCCGCTGGAACGCGGACTGGCCGACCTGTGGTCCCGTACGGCGTCCTCGATGCCGATGGCGGCGCGGGGCCGGTTCCGCCAGGCCGTCGAGGACATGACGGAGAGCTGGCTGTGGGAGCTCGCCAACCACATCCAGAACCGCATTCCCGACCCGATCGACTACATCGAGATGCGTCGCAAGACCTTCGGCTCGGACCTCACGATGAGCCTGTCGCGGCTGGCCCACGACGAGACGGTGCCGCCGGAGATCTACCGGACGAGCACGATGCGCGGGCTGGACAACTCGGCCGCCGACTACGCCTGCCTGACCAACGACATCTTCTCCTACCAGAAGGAGATCCAGTTCGAAGGCGAGCTCCACAACTGCGTTCTGGTCGTCCAGAACTTCCTGAACTGCGATCTGCGGCAGGCCGTCGACATCGTCAACGACCTGATGACGTCCCGGATACGCCAGTTCCAGCACATCGTCGACACCGAGCTTCCCGTCCTTTTCACGAACTTCGATCTGGATGAAAGCGCTCAGGAGGTGCTGAATGGATATGTGGGAGAGCTCCAGGACTGGATGGCCGGCATTCTGCTGTGGCACAGGGAGAGCCGGCGCTACGACGAATCCGAGCTGAGCTATCCGCCCACGACGGCGCGGCCGGTGAACGGCCCCACCGGGCTGGGGACCGCGGCCGCGCACCTCGGATCGTTTCTCCGCGCCGGAGCTCCGGCGCCGGGAGCGGAGGCGCCCGTGACGCGGGGGGCGACGGCGCCCGCGATCTAGGCTTCTCTCGCGAGAAGCTCCTTGAGCGAGTCGTCGATGAATTTCGTGTCCACCGGATTGAGGCCGCCCCCGGCGAAGTGACCCCACGCGCCGGGGATGACCCTCAGCTCGGCCCCGGGCAGGTGGGCGACCTCCCACTCGTTGTCCTCGGGTGGGAAGTAGAGGTCCTGGCGCGCCGGCATGACGATCGCCGGCGCGCTGATCGAGGCGAGGGCCTCCTCGACGCCGCCGAAACCCGGAGTCGCGCCCAGGTCGGCGTTCTGCCAGGTCCACAGCATGGCGAGCAGGTTGTTCGCGTCGCGCTTGATGAACAATCCCTCCCAGAAGCCGACGAGGAAGTCGTCGAGGGAGCCGTAGCCGAGCGGCTCGTCTTCGTAGATCTTCTCCCGGTAGAACTGCTGGGAGAAGCCCCAGCCCGCGTAGACGCGGGACATCGCCCGAAGCCCGATCCACGGCTGCTCGTCGTACCAGCCGTTGTTCCACCCCGCGTCGGCGGTGATCGCGGCCTTGACGCCTTCGAGGAAGACGATGTTGTGAAGGCTGGTCTTCGCCGCGCCGCAGAAGGGAAGGATCCGCCGGACCGCCTCCGGGTGGCTGACCGCCCACTGGTAGGTCTGCCCGGCCCCCATCGACCAGCCCGTGACGAGCTCCAGGCGCTCGATGCCGAACCGTTCGGTGACCAGGCGGTGCTGCAGCTCGACGTTGTCGTACATCGTCACCCGCGGGAACCGGGCCCGGTCTTGGGGCGGAGGGGTGTTGCTCGGGGACGAGGAGAGCCCGTTGCCGAGCATGTTCGGGATGATGATGAAGTATCGCGACGGGTCGAGCGCCATGCCCTCCCCGATGAGCCATTCGTTGTCGTGGTGCTGACCCGAGTACCACGTCGGATAGACGATCGCGTTGCTCCTGGCGGCGTTGAGTTCACCGTAGGTCTTGTACGCCAGCTTGGCGTCGCGCAACGTGGCGCCGTGTCGCAGCCGGACATCGCCCAGGTCGAAGATCTCGTAATCCATCGGGGCCCCCTTGTCGGCCATCGGTCTCGACCGTCTGATTCCTCCCCTCGCTCCACATTAGGTCTCGCCGCCGGACGGGAACGGGGCCGCCTCGGCCTCGGCCGGGCGGGGTTCCTCGCGTCATCATGATCCAAGCTCCGATCCGGCGAGCGTAAAGGACCTGCGAATTGTCGGTGGGACAGGGAAGAATGATCCCATCATGGTTATCTCCCCCTCTCTCCCGTTCACTGCCACGACGTCCCCGAGCGGCGACATCGTGATCTTCTACGTCGGCACCGAGCCCCGCATGACCCCGGAGCAGGCGCTCGCGTTCGCCGACCAGCTCCGCGACCTCGCGGCCGGAACGCTGCGCCCCAGCATGGCCGGGGAGCTGGTCGGCGCCCACGGGTGCTGACCGGGAATCACCGGTCCTCGATCGTCACCGGCCCTCGCGCCTGGTGAAACGGCTCGGCGCCCGTCCGCGGGACGGGGCGCCGAGCCGTTTGATCTCCAAAGGGGTGTGAGGCCGGCCCGCATATACTTTGAAGCTTGACGAGTGCCCGAGTGCCCGCCGGGGGCCGGGCCGGTGACGACCACGGACGGGAAGTGGTGCCTGTTCGGCGACAGGGCAGGCCGCGCGCCGTAGAGGAGACCCTCCGGCGAAAGAGTGATTTCCCGCTCCGGCGCTTACCGGCGTTCGGGATGGAGGGACGACGATGACGAGTTCCGTTGCCGACCTGAGGCTCCATTACCGTGATCATGCCGGCCTGGTGCTGCTGCTGATGGCGGCGTGGGGGTTCGGCAACCTCTACGAGGCCGTGACGGTCATTCCGTGGCTGGCCACCCTGCCTCCCGGCTCGGCGGCGGGACAACTGGAGATCGGCAGCCCGCTGTTCTACTTCCTCCCGATCGCCGTCTGCCTTCTCGTGCTCGCCTGGGCCCTGGTGATCCGCCTGGTCCGCGGCGGCGCCGACCGCGTCATGCCCGGCTCGGTACGGTCGGCCGGGACGGCCGCCGTGCTGGTCACCCTGGCCGGGGTCACCACGGTGATGCTGGTCACCACCGTCAACCCGGCCTTCCACGACACCACCGCGACCGTGGACGCCGTCCAGACGACCCTGCTGATCTGGGAGATCGGCAACGCGTTACGGATGACGCTCATGGCCAGCGCCGCCGTGTGCCTGCTGGCCTGGCGGATCAGGCTGGCCGACGTCGCGGCGGTCCAGGCCGGACCTTCGCGGGTCGACGGGCAGGGCGACCGCTAGGTTCGCCGTGTCGAGTTTCCGGCCGGCCTGGTGGGCTCGGCCTTCTCGTGAGCCGGGCATGACGGCGATCGATCGCCCGCGCGCCGGCGCGGACGGGGCGTCACTTCGGGTGAGGCCTGAGCGAGGTCATGGGGCAGGCGGGTCGGGATCGATCCCGGGGGTTCACCGCCGGGCGGGTATCCAGCCCCGGTCGGCGGCGAGGTAGCCGGCCTGGAACCGGCTCCGGGCGTCGAGGCGCTCCATCAGCTCGGCGGTGATGCGCCGCAGGGTGCGCACGGAGATGTCGAGCTTGCGGGCGACGGCCTCGTCGGTGTGGCCCGTCGACAGCAGGCGCAGCACCTCGCGTTCCTGGCCGCTCAGCCCGCGCTCGTCGCGCCGCGGCTCCTCGCCGAACGCGTCGGCCCTCTCCCAGGTCTGCTCGAACAGCGCCGTCAGCGCGGTGACGATGCCCGCGCCGTGGAGCAGCACCGCGCCGACGCTGCTGTCGCCCGGGTCGATCGGGAGCAGCGCCGCCTCCCAGTCGAAGATGATCATCCTGGTCGGAAGGGTGGGGGTCGCGCGCACCTGGCCGCCGAGCTCGGTGAGCCAGGTCGCGTAGGTCGCGATCGACTGGTCGTTGCGAGCGCTGGCGAGATAGACGATGCGGATCTCCACGCCGTTTTCGAGCAGGGTCCGGTCGAGCGGCCTGCTCGCGTCGATGTTCGCCAGCGTCTGGGCGCCCTGAGGGTCGAACACCCGCAGTTCGTTCCGGCAGCGCAGGGCCAGTTCCTCGATCCGGGTGCGGACGGTGTCGATGCCCAGCAAGGTCTCGGCGCCCTCGCCGGGCTGGGCGGGGTTCAGGTCGGCATAGGTCGCGATCATCTGGGCGATGATCGCCCGGCTCCGCTCGATCTCCTGCTGCCGGTGCAGAAGCGCCGTCTCCTCCCGGGCGAGCAGCGCGGACAGCCCGACCTCGGGACGCACCAGGCGGAACACGCGGGGGTCCTCCCAGGAAGGCCGCAGCAGTGACAACCTCGCCAGCTCGTCGAGCGCGTCACGGACCCGGCGAACCGGCCAGCCCAGTTCCTCACTCAACTGGTTCACCCCGTGGGAGGGGTTCTCCAGAATGGCGCGGTAGACGGTTTCCCCGGCGGACCCAAGGCCAAGTAGCGAAAGCACGGCCCCTCCCAACGTCAAACACGAGCGTGACGCGACCGAGGTGAGCCGATCCCCCAGGGGTCGCATCACGAAGGTAGAGGAATGAAATTATGGCGAGGTTATGAAAACGCCGGACAGGTGGTCGCCGGCGACCGGACGGGGTGATTCTCACCCCGTCCGCGGCGTTTCTCGCCGGCCGGTGTGAGGCGGTTCTCCGCCCTGGCAGTCTCCTGCAATGCAGGTGCCTGCCAGCGGGAATCCCTGGTGAATCCGACGCCGGGTGGTCACCGTCGATTCATGTATCTCATCACCGCTCGCCTGCGGGCCCCCGGGGGCGACGACCGCAGGCCGCCGCCCGCGACACGGATGCGGGCGTGCGAACTTCGCGACCTCGTCCTGGCCCTGGCGGCCCCCGCCGACCGGATCGAACACGTCTATGGAGCGGCGAGCCCCGCCGGAGTCGACCTCGGCGTCTTTGTCCTCCAGCCCACGTTCGACGACGCCGAGTCCGTCGTGGACCGGTTGTGCAGGCGCTGTGTCGAGGTGACCCCCCGGCTCGCGGGCTGGTCCCTGGACGGCTGCGGCGCCGGCCTGGCCCCCGGGATCGCCGACGCCGTCCTGCTCTCCGAGGCGCCTGGCAGTGTCCTGCCATTGCAAGCTGCTGCCAGTCGCCGGGACTTACCGGAGAACTGATCTCCCGGAAAGAATCCGAGGGACCGGACAGCGCGTCATGAATGTCCGGGAAACGCGCCGAACCGCGAACGGATGACATAGCCGATCCGTTGCCGGCGGAATGCAAAGGAAGAAGAGGCGACCACAGTGAACAACCAGGACGTCGAATTCATTTCGGAGAGCCGGCACCACATCGAGAACGGTGGATGATCACATGATGCTCGCCGCGGCACCTGTCGCCGTCATTCCCGCCCACCACCTCATGACCTTCCTCCTCCAGCTCGGTCTGCTCCTCGGCCTGGCGACCGTCCTCGGGCGGCTCGCCGCCCGGTTCGGGCTGCCGGCGCTTCTCGGCGAGCTGTCCGCGGGCATCCTGATCGGGCCGTCGCTGCTGGCGCACGCCGCGCCGGACCTCTTCGCCTGGCTGCTGCCCCAGGACGCGGCCCGATTCCACCTGATCGACGCCGTCGGCCAGCTCGGCGTCCTGCTCCTGGTCGGCCTGGCCGGTATGCACCTCGACGCCGGCTTCCTCCGGCGGCAGGGCAGGGCGGCGGCCTGGATCAGCGGCGCGGGACTGATCATTCCGCTCGTCCTCGGCGTCGGGATCGGGTTCATGGTTCCCGCGGAGCTGATCGCCGACGGTGTCGACCCCACGGTCTTCGCTCTCTTCATGGGAGTCGCCCTGTGCGTCAGCGCCATCCCGGTGATCGCCAAGATCCTCACGGAGATGCGCCTCCTCCACCGGAACATCGGCCAGCTCATCCTGAGCACCGCCGTGATCGACGACGTGGTGGGCTGGCTCCTGCTGTCAGTGGTCTCCGCGCTCGCCACCGCCGGAGCCCGCACCGGCCAGGCGGTGATGACCTCGATCGCGCTGCTCGTGGCGTTCGTCCTGGTCGCTCTGCTCCTGGGCCGCAGGGCGGTCGCCGTCGTGCTGCGCGTGGCCGATCGCGGCCAGGGGAACAACACGACGATCGCCGCGGTGACGGTCATGTTCCTGCTCTCCGCCGCGGTGACCCACGCGATGGGGTTCGAGGCCATCCTCGGCGCCTTCGTCTGCGGAGCGCTCATCGGATCGTCCCCCGACCTCAAGGTGGCCAAGCTGGTACCGCTGCAGACGTTCGTCGCCGCCGTACTGGCACCGATCTTCTTCGCGACGGCGGGCCTGCGGATGGACCTCACCGAACTGGCCAACCCCGTCGTCCTCGTGGCGGGAATCGTGGTCCTCGTCGTCGCCATCGCGGGCAAGTTCGCCGGCGCCTACATCGGCGCCCGCATCGCGCGGCGCAGCCGGTGGGAGGCGCTCGCCCTGGGAGCGGGCCTCAACTCCCGGGGCGTCATCGAGGTGATCATCGCCATGGTCGGGCTCAGGCTCGGCGTGCTCACCACCGCGTCCTACACGGTGATCGTGCTGGTCGCGGTCGTGACCTCGATGATGGCGCCGCCCCTGCTCCGCTTCGCGGCCTCCCGTATCGCCCCCACCGGGGAGGAGGCCGTCCGCGAGGAGTTCTTCGACGCCCTGGAGAACTCCGACAGGGAGCTGATGGCGACCGCCAGGGAGACACGACCGTGACAGCGGACCACCCACGGTCACCGCGACGCGCTCCTGACGGGTTCCGGCGCGGTGACCAGGTTGAGCGCGGGACGGACGCCGCGGCGCGCGGCGAATCCCGCGACGGACGCGACGAGGAACACCAGCACGCCGTACACCACGGCGGGGATCGCCATCTGCGGGTTGTTCAGCAGGGCGGGGCTCATCGCGACGGCGATGGCGAGCGTGCTGTTGTGGATGCCTATCTCCATGCACGAGGCGAGAGCCTGGCGGGGGGCCACTCCGGCCAGGCGCGGCAGCCAGTAACCGACGCCGAGACTGACGACGCTGAAGACCAGGCAGATCATGCCGACGGTGCCGACGTAACCCGAGAGGTTGGCCGCCTCGGCGGCGACCGCGACGCCGATCACCGTCACCAGCGTGATCACCGAGAGGACCTTGACCGGGCGGTTCATCCGGTCGGCGAAGGCGGCGGCCCTGACCTTGATCAGCATGCCGAGCACGGCGGGGATCAGCACGACGGCGAAGACCTGGACGATCTTGTCGAACTGCAGCCCCAGCGCACCCGCGTCGGCGTAGAAGTAGGCCATGGAGAGGTTGGTGACGATGGGGAGCGTGAAGACGGCGGTCACGGAGTTGATCGCGGTCAGCGTGACGTTGAGCGCGACGTCTCCGCCGAAGAGGTGACTGTAGAGGTTGGCCGTCGGCCCGCCGGGCGAGGCGGCCAGCAGCATCATGCCGACGGCCAGCGCGGGGGGCAGATCGAAGGCCAGGACGAGTCCGAAACAGACGACGGGCAGCAGGAGCGCCTGGCAGGCGATGGCGACGAGGACGGCCCGGGGGTGGACCGCCACCCGGCGGAAGTCGGCCGCGGTCAGGCCCAGGCCCAGACCGAACATGATGACGGCGAGAGCCGCGGGCAGCAGTACTCCGGTGACGGTGGGGCTCATGGTTGGCCCTGCCTTTCTGACGGGGGGGTCGAGCCGGTCGCCCCGGCCGGCCGTCCGCCTTCGCCCGGCCGGAGCGGAAGGGCCGGCCGGGCGAAGGCGGGAGGGTCACTCCTCGCCGAGATCGAGACGGACGATCCAGCGGTGTCGCCGGTCGCTCTTGGCCGAGGTCTTGAGAAGGCGGCGGAATCCGGCCCGCTCGAACATGCCGATGGTCCCGACGTAGGCGAGGGAGGGGTTGACCCGCCCGCCCTCGGGGTCGACGGGGTAGCCCTCGATGGCCGGTGCGCCGTACTTGCGGGCGTGCTCCACGGCACCCAGCAGGAGGGCCTCGGCGACGCCGCGGCGCCGGTGGGAGGCCCGGACGACGAAGCACACCACCGACCACACCGGGACGTCGTCGACCGGGGGAATGGTGCGCGAGCCGGTCAGGCGGTCCATCGCCGAGCGGGGTCCCACGTTGCACCAGCCGGCCACCTCGCCGTCCACGTAGGCCAGCAGTCCGGGCGGAGGGTCGCCGTCGACCAGGGCGCGCATGACGTCCCCCCGCTCGTCGGCGGTCCTGCTGTTGTACTCGGACGTGGTCAGGCGCCAGGCCAAGCACCAGCACGTCTGCCTGTTCTCGGTGGGGCACAGGACGGTGCGGAGATCGGCCCAGCGCTGCGCGGTTGCCGGGTGAATTTCGACGGGCATATCGTGGATCCGTTTCTGTGGGAGGCTGAACCATGAGTTTCTCTGGTTTCTCCCACGAGACCTTCGATTTTTACAGGAATCTGACGGCGGACAATTCCAAGGAATTCTGGAAGCGGAACAGGGAAATCTACGATCGGGCGGTCAGGACGCCGATGGAGGAGCTCGCCGGGGAGCTGTCCGGGGAATTCGGCGAGGTGCAGGTGCTGCGTCCCCAGCGCGATTCGCGATTCTCCAACGACAAATCGCCTTATAAGACCTATCAGGGCGCCTATCTCGACATCGAGCCCTGTCTGGGCTACTGGGTTCAGATCGACGCCTCAGGCCTGTACGCCTCCGGCCGCTTCTACCCCTACGACCCCGCGGAGGTCGTCCGCTATCGGGAGGCGGTAGACGCCGAGGGAAGCGGGACGGAACTGGCCGAGCTGGTGACGAGGCTGCGTGAGGAGGGGTTCGAGGTCGGGGGAGAGCGGCTCAAGACGCGTCCCCGGGGTGTGCCGGCGGACCATCCCCGGCTCGATCTGCTCCGGCACAGGAAGCTGGACGTCGGCCTGACGCTCGCCGCCGGCCCGTCGCTCGGGTCGCCGGAGCCGCTCGACCGGGTCCGCTCGATCTGGCGCGAGGTGCGTCCCCTGCTCCGCTGGGTGTCGCAGCACGTCCGGGCGCCGGACCGAGCCTGATCGGGGAGCCGCTCACGCCATCCGCGTCCACGCGGACTCCCCGTCGAGAAAGGCCAGCAGGAGCGGCCACCGGCGGCGGGGTGTCACGAGCCGGGTGGGGCCGGCGCCGTACCGCCGGGACGCGGGTCCGTGGGAGACCGGTTTCCCACCGGACAGGCCCGCGGCCGTGGTGATGGTGATCAGCAGTTTCAGCAGTGGGTTCGCCGCGTCGGCGACGGTTCCGGCGGTGCTCTTCATGAAAAGTCCTTCTCGTGGGGCGGGACGATCTCAGAAGGCCGAGGACGGGCCGGCCAGCGCCGGGACGAGCGGCCGGTTCCTTCGGCGGGTCAGGGAGGCGAGAATCCGCTCGGTGCGCTCCGCGGGCTCGGCGTCGAGGTCCTTGCTGAGACGGCGGCGGCACAGCTCGTACCAGTCCCTGGCTCTGCCCAGCTCACCCAGCTCGCCGTGGATCATCATCAGCGTCTGGTAGGTGTCCTCGTGGTAGGGGTCGAGGGCGATGATGCGCCGGCACCAGTGCATGGCCGCCGCCCAGTCCTCGCGCTCCAGGGAGTCGGCGCGCAGCACCGCCAGCGCCCGAAGCGCGAGGCCCTGCGCCCACTGGCGCTGCTCGTTGATCCAGTCACCGGTCTCGCTGGCCAGGAAGTCGCCGGTGTAGAGGTCGGCGGTGGTCTGGAACCATTCGAGGGCGCGCTGGTGGTCCTTGAGGGCCCAGGCGTCCCGTGCCCTCTGGAAGGCCCGCTCGAACTCCTCCAGATCGACCCAGGCGTTCTGCGCCTGCAGCATGTATCCGTGGTCCTGATGGATCAGCCGGAACCCGTCGTCTCTGTCGTACGTTCCCAGGACGCGGCGTACGGCGTGAACCGCCACCTTGAGGGAGCTGGAGCTCCGGTCGTCGCTGTCGGGCCAGAGCACCTCGTGGAGCCGGTCGCGGTGGATCAACCGATCACGGTTGACCAGGAGATATTGGAAGAGTGCCCTGGCCTTACCCGCGCGCCAGTGGGCCACCGGCCGGCCGTTGATCTCCAGACGGAAGTTGCCCAGGCAGTGGACCGTCACGGCAGGCGTGGAATCCGTGAGCATGGGGGCCGTCCTTTCAATGGGACGCGGAGGGCCGCCGAGGCACTCCGAACCCGCTTGTCGGGTCTGACCTGAACGCTATGGAACCTTGAATGCCCTGATCAAGGGCGCTGCCCGCAAGGTGCAAGGGGGCTACGACTTTAGTTGTAGCCGGGTGCACACCTCGCGCTATATACGGGTGGCGATCGCCCGGAAACGATGAACGGGTCGATACAGCCGGACATTGAGGCATTCCAATGACGCAGCCGATGTACAAGGTCAACACAGGGATTCGACCGACGAGCGTGATCAACGGCCGGACGGTACGACTGGCCTGGATCGAGGCTCGACCCGCGGTACAGGTGATCTTCCAGCTCCGACTGCTCGCCGGCGCGCTCATCGGCGCCGGAGCCCTGGCCGACGTCTCGTGGAAGGTGATGGCGGTGGGAGCGGTCACCTGGCTCCTGCTGACCTGGTCGGCCTACCTGCTCAACGGCGCCGCCGACGTCGTCGAGGACGAGTCCAACGGCTCCACCCGCCCGATCGCCCGGGGCGACCTCGCCGCGATCACCGGGGGGCGGCTCGCCATCCTGCTCGCCGCCGTCGGGCTGACGCTGTCCGTGGCGGTGTCGGAGAGGTTCTTCCTCCTCGCGCTCCTCCTCCTTGTCCTCAGCTGGGCCTACTCGACCGGTCCCGCTCCCCTGAAGAACACCGTGGCGGGGGTGCAGGTGGCCGTCGTGGGCGCGGGGCTCGTCACCTACCTGGCGGGCATCAACGCGGCCGGCGTCCCCCTCGCCGACACCGTGCTGGTGTTCGCGGTCGCGATGTCGGCCTGGATGGGCATCGGCGGGCTCGCGAAGGACCTGTCCGACGTCGCGGGAGACCGGGCCGCGGGGCGGCACACCCTGCCGCTGCTGTGGGGTGAGCGCCGGGCCAAGCTGGCCATCGCGACCGCCGCGACGGCGGTGGGCGCGGCCTTCTTCCTCGCCGCGCTGACCGTCGCGCCCGGTCTCCTGTTCGTCGCGGGCCTGGTCCTCACCGGAAGCGTCGTCCTCGCCGTCGTCGCGCTCGGCCGGTGGAGCAAGGGAGACCGCGTGGCGCAGCGCCGGCCGTACCGTATCTTCATGATCACCCAGTACTCGGGGCACCTGAGCGTCCTGTCGGAGCTCGTGATCCGGTAGGTCGCGCAGACGTCGAGGGCGGGGCCGGATATATCCGGCCCCGCCCTCGACGTCTGCGCGACCGGGCCCCGGGGCGTTCGTGACGGCGGTTTCGGCGGTACGCGGACACGGTTCCTCCCCGGGGGAGGACACGCGGACATGGTTCCTCCCGGGGGAGACCACATGGACGGGCGAGAGGGCGCGCATGCGAACGGCCACCGCGTGCTCGTCCGGTGTCGGGTGGACAGCTGGGGAGCACGCGGTGGCCGTGGGCGCGGTACCGTCATCGGGCTGTTACGAGAGAACCGGCTCCTGTTCCTCGCTCAGGTCCATGACGAGCTCGGCCGCCTCCACCGCCGTCGCCCCGTGTACCGGGACGGAGGAGATGGCGGCGGCGAGATCCGCCGGGACGGGGTTGTCGAACACCTGCCGGAGCGGCACCTCGACGCCGAGCAGCTCCCTCAGGGCGTACGCCAGGCGGGTGCCGCTGAGGGAGTCGCCGCCGAGCCGCAGGAAGTTGCCGGTGCGCTCGACCGGCTCGCAGCCCAGCACGTCGCCCATCAGCACGCCGATGACACGCTCGAGTGCGGTCCCGGGCACCTCGGCGTCCTCCGCGGGAGCCGTCCGGTCCGCCTGCGTCGTCTGTTCCGGCCCCGGCTTCGCGGAGACGGCCGGGCCGACGCCTCCGGCCCGCTCGATGAGCGTAAGCCGGTCGATCTTGCCGTTGCGGGTCAGGGGCAGCGTGTCGAGCACCTCGACCTTGGCCGGGACCATGTACGAGGGCAGCAGCTCCCGGAGACGGGTGCGCAGCTCGCGCGGGTCGGGACCGTCCTGCCCGACGACAAAGGCGTGCAGCCGGCGCACCCCCCACCCGCTGCGCGGCGCCACGACGACGGCCGCCTCGACCGAGGGCTGGTCCCGCAGGACCGTCTCGATCTCCCCCAGCTCGATCCGGTATCCCTGGATCTTCACCTGGTGGTCCTCGCGGCCCAGGATCTCGATGTTCCCGTCCGGGAGGTAACGCCCGAGGTCTCCGGTCAGGTACGCGCGGCCGCCCTCGGGGAGCGTCACGAACTGCGCCGCGGTCCGGTCGGGGTCGTCGAAGTAGCCGTGGGCCAGACCGACGTCGCTCACCACCGCCATCTGCCCGGGCGCCCAGATCGGGCGCGGCCGCAGCTCGTCGTCCACGATGTGGTAGCGCTGGTTGGTGATCGGCTTGCCGTACGGAATGCTCGGCCAGGACGGGTCGACCTCCCCGACGGGTGAGAACACCGACCAGCAGATCGTCTCCGTTGGCCCGCCCGAGCCCACGAACGTCAACGCGTCCGCCTGCGCGCGCAGACGGCCGGGAAGGGTGAGCGGGATCCAGTCGCCGGACAGCACGGCCAGGCGCAGCGTGGCGAGGGGGCGGTCGTCCCGGATCTCGGCCTGTCCGACGAGCATCTCCATGATCGCCGGGACGGAGTTCCAGAGCGTCACGCTCTCCTCCCGCACCCGGTCGGTCCACCGGTCGGGCTGGGCACGCTCGAACGGGTCGGGCAGCACGACGGTGCCGCCTGCGGCCGGCACGCCGAACACGTCGTAGATCGACGCGTCGAAGTGCAGCCCCGAGATGCCGAACAGGCGGTCGTCCGGGCCGACGCCGAACCGGGCGTTGACATCGGTGATCAGGTTCACCACGCCGAGGTGGTCCACCATCACGCCCTTGGGCTCGCCCGTCGACCCGGAGGTGAAGATGACGTAGGCGAGGTCGGTCGGGCGCTGGACGGAGGGGAGCGGGCCGTCGTCACCGGTCTCGAACTCCTCGTCGACCCGGTGCAGGACCACGCCGTCAGGCCAGGTCAGCCGCTCGGCCAGGCGCGACTGGGTCAGCACGTGGCGGACGTGCCCGCGCTCGATCAGGTGGGCCAGGCGCTCGGGTGGCACGGTGGCGTCGATCGGAAGGTAGGCCGCGCCCGAGGTGAGCACGCCGTACACGGCGGCGTACTGCTCCCAGCCCTTCTCCATGACGATCGCGACGAGATCGTTCGCGCGCACCCGGTCGCGCCGCAGGCGGCGGCCGATGCGGTGCGCGTAGCTCGACAGCTCGCCGTAGGTGAGCCGCCGCCGGCCGTCGACGACCGCCTCCGCGTCCGGCCGCTCGGCGGCCCGGGCGATGACGATCTCGTGCAGCAGCGTGTCGGGGACGGGGCCGTCGGTCGCGTTCACCTCGTCGAGGATCGCGCGGTCGGCCTCGGGGACCACGTCCGGGCGCGTCTCCCGCCAGGCCGCCTCCTCGGTGGTCAGCCGCTCCAGCAGGGCGACCAGGGCGCCGGACATCGACGCGCACAGACCCCGTGGGAACGCCGTCCCTTCGGCCTCCCAGCGCAGGTACAGTCCCCCGTTCTCCTCGCGGAAGCCCAGGTCGAGCAGCGCGGGCTCCGGCACCTGCCCGGCCTCCAGCGCGCCGACGACCACCGGCGGGCCGCCGGTCTCGGTGAACGGCGCGGCGCCGGCCACGGCGCGGGCGATCGCCTGGTCGAGCTTGGCCGCCCGGACGCCGAACCGGTCGTCGGTGCGTGAGGCGACCACCGGAACGAGCCCCGTTCCGGGCGAGCGGTAGGCCAGGGTGAAGTGCGGGCTCTTGGACCAGCCCCGCAGCACCTCGGCGAACGCCGCCACCAGCAGGGCCTGCGGGCGGGCACCGTGAACACGGGCGGCCTCGGCCAGCGCTTCCCAACGGTCGGGAGACAGCCGGTGCTCGTGCCGCTCGGCCGGGCCGGGCGAACGCGGACCCACCGCGGTGGGGAGATCCGGCGAAGACGGGAGCGCCAGTTGATCCGGCTCCTCGTACAGAGCGGTCATGGAGTCCTCCATTCGAATGACGTTGGCGCCGCGAATCTAAAGAAGGGGGGTTATGTAAGGGAAAGTCCTGACATTTCTCATGACTCATAGTTGGTGTCATAACTGGGTGATAACCCATCTCGCCTACGCTCGCCAAAATCCACACGGCCCTACCCCAACCGGAAAGAGGACGCTGGCATGGCAAAGGCATCCCTCGGCCGACACGCCGATTTCAATCGGCTGTGGGCCGGGCAGACGATCAGTAATTTCGGTGACAAGATCTCACTGCTGGCCCTTCCGACCATCGCGATCGTCACACTCGGGGGCGGTCCGATCGAGGTCGGCGTACTGGGAACCCTGCGGTTCCTCCCCTTCCTCCTTCTCGCCCCCCTCGCGGGGCTGGTCGCCGACCGGATCTCAAGACGGTCCATCATGATCGCCGCTGATCTCGGACGCTTCCTGGCGCTCGCGACCATCCCGCTCGCCTTCATGTTCGACGCGGTCACGCTCACCCATCTCTACATCGTGGCCGCGGTCGTCGGTGTGCTCACGACGTTCTTCGAGGTCTCCTACCAGTCCTGGCTGCCACAGCTCATCGGCACCGAGAACCTGGTCGAGGGCAACACCAAGCTGCAGATCAGCCGGAGCCTCGCCGAGGCCCTCGGCGCGGGCGCGGGCGGCGCGCTCATGCAGGTCCTGGGCGCTGCCAGGGCCGTCACGGTCGACGCGTTCACCTTCCTCGTCTCGCTGACAGCGCTGCTGCTCATCCGGCAGCGCGATGTCCGCGAGCGGGTCGAGGGCCAGAAGGCGTCAGCGGCGGCCGACATGAAGGAGGGCCTGCGCACGCTGTTCGGCACCCCGGTCCTGCGGAGCCTGTTCACCTCCAACGTCGTGGTCAACTTCGGCGCGGCCATCGGTGACGCGCTGATCCTGGTGTACGCCTACAACGTGCTGGGCCTCAGCCCCGGTCAGGTCGGCATCGCCTGGGCCGTCATGGCCGTCTTCGTCATCGTCGGAGCGGTCCTGTCCGAGCAGGTCGCCAAGGTCTTCACCCTCGGCCGGACGCTGGTCCTCGTCGCGGTCGTCCTCGGCGCGGGCTACATCCTGGTCCCGTCGGCCGGCGCGATCGGCGGGTTCGCCGGCCTCCTCGTCATCCAGGCGGTCCTCGGGTTCGTCAGCCCGATCTTCGACATCCACGTGCTCAGCCTGGTGCAGGGCGTCACGCCGAACGAGCAGATGGGCCGCGTCGGCGGCACCGCGCTCGCCGCGGTCTACGGCGCGCTGTCCATCGGCTACGCGGTCGGCGGCGTGCTCGGCGAGGCCATCGGCCTGACCGCCGGACTCATCCTGGCCGGTGCGATCATCGCTCTCGGCGGGCTCCTGCTGCTCTTCGGGCCTGTGATCGCGATTCGCGAGCAACCCTCGGGGGAGTCGCCGGAGGAGACCCCGGCGGACGGCTCCGAGACCCCGGCGGACGACTCCGAGCGCCCGGCGGCGACGATCGCGGGATGACGGCCGTGGCGGCGACGCGCCGTCGCGTGACACGAACAAGCTGAGGCGGACCCGATCGTCGGGGTCCGCCTCAGTCCTTTTTCACCGGACATTCAGGGCGGATGCCCCATCCTTCAGGGCGGGGAGGACGTCAGGTCCAGAAGCGTGCGACGTCCGCCGTCTCGGCGGCGACCCCGGCCTGGATCTCGGGTGGGAGCGGCTCGAACGGCGTGACCTCGACGGCCGACCGCCGTCTGGTCCAGGTGGCGACCGCACGCCCTTCCGCCAGCACGGTCGGGCGGATCTGGCCGCCTCCGGGCCACACGCGTCTTTCGTGAGAGGCGGGCACCGACAGGGCGCGTGTCCGGTAGCCCACGAGATAGTTGTCGTAGGAGGGGAGCAGCCGCACGTCGGGTGCCTCCTCCCGCGCCGGCTCCGCCAGGCGGGCCGGGGGCAGTGCGTACGCGCCGCCCTCGATCTCGACGGTGACGACGTCCTTGAGGGCGCGCCACCCGTTCCGGGCCAGTGGCACGGGCAGGCCCGACCACGAGGCGAAGTCCTCGGCCGAGGCCGGGGCGTACGCGGCGAGATACCGGCGGGCCAGCTCGGCGACGGCCTCCTGGGCCGGGCGGCCGGGATCGCCGGCCGGCACCCAGTCGTCGAGGGTCACGAACGTCGCCTCGTCCTCGCGGGCCGGACCGTGGCAGATCCGCCCTCGCAGCGCGGCGCGGCGGATGAGGTGGAAGGGCGCCTGGCCGGACGGCTCCACCCCGATGCCCGCCAGCCGGGTCGTGAGGTCGGCGCGGGTGAGCGGACCCTCCGTGGACACGGCTTCGGTGATCAGGTCCTCGGCGCGGTCCTGGAGCCGTTCGTCCAGGCCGAGCTCGGCGTATCGGCGGCGGCTCGCCGCCAGGAAGATCGGTCCGAGGAGTCCGAGCAGCCATCTGACGTCGTGGGCCGCCACCGTGTGCAGCGTGCCGCGCATGAACCATCCGCGCACGACCGCGCGGTCGGCGTCGAACGCGCGGGAGACGTCGCGCCTGGTGATCCCCGTACCGCGGACCCGGAGGCCGAGGGCCGCCGCGCCGGTGTCCTGGGCCTGTATCGCGAAGACGCGCTCGATGACCGCGGTCACACCGTCGTCTCGGACGCCGCCGGCCAATCCCTGCGCCCGGGCACGTAACAATCGGGCCCGCTCGGGGGTGATGATCGGCATGAGACTTCACCCTAGTGGGACCCGCCGAGATCAACCAGATCATTTATGATCATGTAGGGTTTTTACTTCCTGCATGTGTCTGTTTTCGGCATTGTTTCGAACGTTCGAGACGACCACTTGCCCGGCCTAGAGAAATTTCGTACTATTTGGCTTTTAAGTGACATTTGACGTTGAATGAAATTGCTTTGGCGGGCGACAAGAATTGCTCTCTAGTGTCGGGGTATGGGATGGCGCTGCGCGGCGATGGCGAGCATGCCGATGAGGAAATGATCGGTTACGACAGGGATGCTGTTCGTGCGGAGGTGGTGGAGTCCTACCGGTCGCGTCTGCGCTCCGTGGGAAGCATCGCGCTGAGCGAGGAGGCCGTGGTCGAGCAACTCGTCCAGCAGGCGAGCCTGGTCGTCGACGACGTTCTGTCCCAGTTCTATGGAATCCTCTTCGAGGACGTCATATCGCTGCCCCTCAGCATGGAGATCGGCGCGACCCGCGCGGAGCAGGGCGTGCATCCGACGCAGTCGCTCCTCGCGGCGGCGCTGATGTTCGAGGCGGCCTTCCCGATCCTCGCCCGAAGGCTCGCCGACGACCTCGACCAGGAGAAGACGATCACCATCGGCCTGGACCTGCAGCGTTCCATCATGGTGCGGCTCGCCGTCGGGTCGGTGCCCTACGTCAACTTCCTGCTCGCCAAGCTGCTCTCGGCCTACCAGGACGAGCGCCACCGGATCGCGCGGGACCTCCACGACCGGATCGCCCACGGGATGGGAGTGGCGCTGCAGCAGCTCGACCTGTTCGAGTTCTACCGGGACGACCCCGAGCGCGCGGCCGGCAACGTGGCGATCGCCCGGGAGGCGATCCGCGAGGGACTGCGGGGCACCCGGCAGCTCTCGGCGGACCTCTGGGAACGGGTCGGCGACGACAGCCTGGAGGTCGCGCTCGGCAAATACCTGCGGACCACGGTGCCACGCTCCACCCGGACCACCCTGACGACGTTCGGCGACGAGACGGATCTTCCCTGGGAGGTCAGGGAGGAGCTCTACATCCTGCTCAGGGAGGCGGTGCGCAACGCCCTGCTGCACTCGGGCACCACGGAGATACACGTGGAGCTGGAGGGGGCGGACGGCGTGCTGCGCGCGGCGGTCAGCGACCGCGGATGCGGGTTCGACGTGGTGGCGACGCGACAGGCGCGCAGAGGCGGGGGACTGACGTCGATGCGGGAGCGGGCCGCGCTGCTCGGTGGGACCGTCAACCTGTCGAGCCGGGTGGGAGAGGGAACCACGGTCGAGGTCCTGGTGCCGCTGGCGGAAGATCCGGGACTGGGCCCGTGGAACGGATGGGGGGCGAGAAGTGACGCCACAGACGGGGGAGGAACGCGTGACGTTGACCGATCCGGATGAGCGGCGCATCAGGGTGATGCTCGCCGACGACCACACCCTGTTCCGTGACGGCCTGGCGGAGCTGATCCAGACGGATCCCGCCTTCGAGGTCGTGGGACAGGCGGCCGACGGCGACAAGATCATCGAACTGGTGCCGATCATGCGGCCGGACATCGTCATCGTGGACGTCGAGATGCCGGGACCGGGCGCCCGGGCGGTCGTCAGCACGCTGAGGCGGGTCTGCCCCGAGGCGACGGTGATCGTCCTGACCATGCACCAGAACGCCAGGATCGTGCAGGAACTGCTCGACTGCGGGGCGGCGGCCTACCTGGTCAAGAACATCGCCCGTGACCAGCTGATCGCCGCCCTGCACGCCGTGCACCAGAGCCCGCGCAACATCCTGCTGTCGGTGTCGCGCGAGACCCTGGGGCACGGGGAGCCGGCCGCGGGGGACCGGCCGTTGTCGGCGCGGGAGATGGAGGTGCTGCGGCTCACCGCCGACGCCTACTCCAACTCCCAGATCGCGACCAGGCTCGGCATCACCGAGGCCACGGTGAAACGGCACCTGTCCAACATCTACGCCAAGCTCGGCGCCGTCTCCCGCGTGGACTCGGTCCGTAAGGCGATGGCCGCCCGGCTCATCAACCCGGCGATCGACTCAGGCCGGAACGGCGGGCGTCCGGGCTGAGCGCGTCCCCGGCGGGTCCGTGCCGTGCCGGGAAAGCGCCGGGAAAACGTCGGGAAAAGCCGGGAAGGCGCTGGGACCTTTCCAGGTGAAAGGCGCTGGGACCTCCACGTGGAAGGCGCGGTCACTTGCCGTGCAACTGCCGGAGGAACTCGTAGTTGCTCGGCAGCGAGGCCAGCAGCTCCCGCTGCTCCTGCTTGACGTCGGCGAACAGCGCCTGCGCCTGCTCGATCGACCGTTCCTTGTAGGTGAGCGAGGGAAGCGGCTGGTCGGGCAGGCAGCCCAGGCCGGCGAAGATGCAGTAGTAGCTGCCGTTCGTCCAGAAGTTGCGGAACTCGGCCTCGAAGTTGCCGTAGTAGTTGTTCTCGTCCGTGATGGGCTGGTTGATGGGGAGCCCGGCCTTGTAGGTGGCCATCTTCTCCTTGATGTTCTCGGTCAGGTGCAGCTCCTTGTTGGCCTTCCAGAACGGGGTGTCCACGCGCGGGGAGAAGTAGAAGTGCGCCTGGAGGAAGTCCCGGGTGTCGTCGAACATCTCCTCGATCTCACGGTTGAACCTGTCGATGAGGGTGGCGTTGAACCCCTTGTCGGGGAAGTGCTTGGAGAGCTGGAAGATCGCGGCGTAGGTGAAGTAGATGCCGGTGGACTCCAGCGGCTCCAGGAAGCACGAGGCCAGGCCTATGCTGACGACGTTCTTCACCCAGGCGCGGCGGTTGCGGCCCACCCGGAAGCGAATGTGGTTGAAGGACGTGTTCTCGGGGTCGAGGTTCCACAGCCGGGCGAAGTCGGAGGTCGCCTCGTCCTTGGAGGCGAACTCGCTGCTGTAGACGTAACCGCTGCCGAAGCGGCCCAGCATCGGGATCTTCCACGCCCATCCCGAGGGCATCGCGATGGCCGAGGTGTACGGCTCGACCCCGTTCGCCTCGTCGTCGTGGGGAACGGCGGTCGCGACGGCGCTGTCGTTGATCAGGTGGTCGCTCATGTCGATGAACGGCTCCGCCATGGTCTTGTTGATGAGCAGGCTGCGGAAACCCGAGCAGTCGATGAACAGGTCGCCTTCGAGCGTGAGGCCGCCCTTCGTCCGCAGGGCCGTGACGAAGCCGCGTTCGTCGAGGACGGCCTCCGTCATCTCGTCCTGGACGTGCGTGACGCCCTGCTTGCCGGTGGCGAAGCGCCGCAGGAAGTCGGCGACCAGATGGGCGTCGAAGTGCCAGGCGTAGGCGGTCGAGCGCCGCCCGTCCAGCCAGCGCGGCGACAGGTTGGCGTCCATCAGGGGAGGCTCGCGGAAGCACGCGTAGTCGAACGGCTCGTCGGTGCGGCCGTTGTGGACGTTGTTGTACCAGTAGTGCGACAGGGGGATCCGGTCGTGATCGCGCAGGATTCCGAACGGGTGGTAGAACTGGTCCTTCCCGCCGCCTTCCAGCGTCTTGGGGGTGCCCGAACCCTCGCCGGGCGAACGCCAGTTGACGAACTTGACCGCCATCTTGAAGCTCGCGTTGCACTCGGGCATCCACTCCTCCTCGGGGATGCCCAGGACGTCGAAGAAGGCGCGCTGCAGGTTCGGCACGGTCGCCTCGCCCACACCGATCTTCGGAATCGTGGGGGCCTCCAGGACAGTGATCCGCACGCTGCCCTGGAGCACCTTGCCGAGGTAACTGGCGGCCATCCATCCCGCCGTGCCTCCGCCGAGGATGACCACGTTATTGATGCGGTGATTCACTACGCATCCTCCGTTTCGTGGGACCGTGCCGGCCTCACCGGCGCGGAACGTCGTCGTTCACGGTGGACTGTAGGCCGACCGGGTTGGGCAGCGGTTACGCCGCCGCCCGAGGTGCCGCCGCCCGCGTAACCGCGGCCCAACCCGGTCGAATTAGGCTCCGGCCGAAGCCGGCCGTGGCCCGGCCGGGAGAGATCCGGAGAGAAGGAGATCGGTATGACCGCGACCCTGTCCGACACCGGCACGACCCCCCGGCCGGCGCCGCTCGGCCACCGTGAGGCGCTGTGGATCGGCGGCCGGTGGACACCGCCGATCACCGATGAGAGGTTCACGGTCCTCGACCCCGCGCGGGAGGAGGTCATCGGCAGCGTGCCCGCGGGCACCGCCGAGGAGGCGCGGCGGGCCGTGGAGGCCGCGGCCGCCGCCTTCCCCGGCTGGGCGGCCCTGCCGCTGGAGGCCAGGCTGCGCCCTCTGCGGAAGCTGCTGGAGCTCATGGAGGCCGAGGCGGACATCCTGGCCGACACGATCACCCGCGAGGTGGGCATGCCCCGCCACCTGGTCCGCGGCGTGCAGGTCGAGTTCGCCCTCGGGCTGCTCCGCTCCTACCTCGACGCGCTCCCCGATCATCCCTTCGAACAGTGGGTGGGCGGATCCCTGGTCCTGCGCGAGCCCGTCGGCGTCGTCGCCTGCATCACACCGTGGAACGTCCCGCTGCTGCTCGTCATGCAGAAGCTGGTGCCCGCGCTGGCGGTGGGGTGCACCGTCGTGCTCAAGCCCAGCGAGATCACGCCGCTCAACACCTTCCGCCTGGTCGACCTGCTCGCCGAGTGCGACCTGCCTCCGGGCGTGGTCAACCTCGTCAGCGGGTCCGGTCCGGTCATCGGGTCGGTCCTGGCCGCGCACCCCGCCATCGCGATGGTGTCCCTGACCGGTTCGCAGCGCGCCGGGCGGCACGTCTCCGGGCTCGCCGCCGAAACCGTCAAACGGGTGCACCTGGAGCTCGGGGGCAAGAGCGCCAACGTCGTCCTGGAGGACGCCGACCTCGAGACGGCCGTGGGCGCCGGAATCCGTCAGGCGTGCTTCAACTCGGGTCAGGCCTGCCTGGCCTGGAGCCGCCTCCTCGTCCCGGGATCCCGGTACGAGGAGGCGGTGGCGATCGCCGCCGCGACCGCGGACTCCCTCGGGGTGGGCGACCCGTTCGACGCTCGCAACGACCTGGGCCCGCTGGTCTCCGAGACCGCGCGGGCACGGGTGCGCGACTACATCCGGCTCGGGGAGCAGGAGGGCGCCCGGCTCGTCGCCGGCGGAGCCCAGGCTCCCGAGGGACTGGACCGCGGTTTCTACGTCCGTCCCACCGTCTTCGCCGACGTGCACAACGGGATGAGGATCGCCCGGGAGGAGATCTTCGGGCCGGTCACGGTGCTGATCCCCTACGAGGACGAGGCCGACGCGGTCCGGATCGCCAACGACAGCGACTACGGCCTGCACGGCGCCGTGTGGTCGGCCTCGACGGAGCGGGCGCTGGCGGTCGCCCGCCGGATCCGCACCGGAAGGATCGACGTGAACGGGGCGCCGTTCAACCTGCTCGCGCCGTTCGGCGGTTACAAGCACTCGGGCAACGGGCGCGAGCTGGGCACCTGGGGCCTGGAGGCGTTCTGCGAGGTCAAGGCGGTGCAGGTCGGCGCGGGCCCGGTGCAGGTCGACCTCGGCGCCCGCTGACCCCCTTTCCCCCGGGGCGCGGCCTCGCCGGCCACCCCGGGCGGATCGCGGGGTCTCCGTTCCGCCGCCGGGCGGTTCTCCCGACGAAGGCCCCGCCCACCGGTACACCGGTGGGCGGGGCCTTCGTCGTGGCGGGCGTCAGTACGTGCCCGCGGCGGTTTCCCAGAGCAGGGTCGGCCGGCCGCCGCGCAGCGCCTCCCAGGCGACCCGCCGGTAGCAGGAGGCCACGACGGAGTCGCGGGCCAGCCCGGACGCGCCGTGCAGGTGCACGGCCTCACGGGTGACGTCCAGGGCCGTCTCCGCGGTCAGGGCGAGGAGCCCGGCCGCGTCCGACGATCCCAGCGCCCCCTTGTCCAGGGACTTGGCGGCGTCGGCGACGGCCCAGCGGATGGCGTCCAGCCGGGCCAGCAGTCCCGCGACCCGCAGCCGGGGCGCCTGGTGCTTCACCAGCGACTGACCGAACTGCTGGCGGCTGCGGATCCGCTCCACCACCGCCGTGAGCGTGGCCGCGGCCAGTCCGGTCAGGAGCGCGGCCTGGTAGACCGCCACGCGCAGGCCCACGCGGGCCAGCGCCTGCTCCGCCTCATGACCTCGAAGGAGCACCGACTCCTCGGAGACGCGCACGTCGGTGAGAACCGCCGACGCGGTCGGCCCACCGCCCCGGTCGGCCAGTTCGCGCAGCTCCACGCCGGTGGCGGGCAGGGTGACGAGGCTCGCCTCGGGACCCTGCCCGGTCTCGGTGAGCAGCAACAGGGCGCCCGGCTGGACCCCCACGGAGAAGGGGCCCGCGGTGCCGGACAGCAGGCCGCGGCCCCCGGCCGGATCCGCCCGCCACTCCAGGCCGGTGGACAGGCACCCGGCGAGGCCCGGAAGCCGGCCGGGGATCGGGACCGGCAACTCGCCCGTCCTGACCTGGTCGAGCAGGCCGGGGTGGGTGGACGAGGCGGAGAGCAGGTCCAGGGTGACGAGCGTGCCGAGCAGGGGCAGCGGCTGCGTCGAGCAGCCGACCTCCTCGCACAGCATGCTCACCACGGCGTGCCCCAGCTCCAGTCCGCCGCGGTCCAGCGGTACCCCGAAATCCCAGGCGCCGACGTCGGTCAGCGCGTCCCACGCCTGCTTGGGGCTCCCGCCGCTGTCGCGTAACGTCTGCCGCACGGTCAGGCGGAGCTGGCGGAAGAGCGGATCCTCCTCCTCCCAGTCGGTCCACCACTCGCCGGTCATCGGTTCCATCGTGGTCACCGTGCCTCCCCCTTCCGGTCGTCCGGTGTCCTGGCGCCGCCGTGTTCGTTCACGGCCGTACCTCCACCCCGGAGTCGAGACGTAGCCGGGCCAGCGTCTCGAGCATCATTTCCGAGGTCCCGCCCGAGATCCGCATTCCCGGCGCCTCGCGTGCCGCCACGTCGAGGGGATCGGCGATCCCGTCCTCCTCCGCGATCATCGCCCGGTCGCCGCCGCGTTCGGCGGCCCACCAGGCGATCTCGGCGGCCAGTTCGGTGGTGTACCACTTCGCCGCCGCCGCCTCGTCCTCGTTGAGCTCACCCCGGTCCAGCCGGGTCAGGACCCGCCGGACCAGCGTGCCCGCCGCGACGAGACGGGTGTTGAGCCGGGCCAGGCCGATCGCGTCGTGCTGCGTGAACTCGTCCCGCATCCGCTCCGTGGCGGCGCGGTGCCAGCGCAGCGCCTTGACGTAGTAGTCCAGACCGGTCCGCTCGTAGGCCAGGGTCTTGACGACGATGGCCCAGCCCTGGCCGGGATCGCCCACGACGTCCTCGGCGCCCACCGTCACGCCGTTCAGCGTGACCTCGTGGAAGTTGTCGTCCATCAGGGCCGGGATCGGCTCGATGCCGACCCCCTCGCCGGTGAGGGGGACGAGGAACAGGGTCAGCGCGTCGTTGTCGTCGCGGGCCAGGCAGAGGGCCGAGTCGGCGAGTTTGGCGAAGATCGAGTGCGTCTTGGTGCCGTACAGCCGGTAGCCGTCGCCGTGGCGGGCCGCCCGGGTGGACAGCACCGAAAGGTCCGATCCCGCCTGCGGTTCGCTGAACAGCACGCAGCCGTAGGAGGTGCCCGCGGCGAAGCCGGGCAGGTGCCTGGCCCGCATCTCCGGGCCGGCGCAGTTCAGCAGCGTCGTGCCGACGATCGACACGGTCAGCGTGTGCAGCAGGTCCGGGACGTCGTGCATGGCCAGTTCCTCGACCAGTACGGCGGCGGTCACGTGGCTCACGCCCCGGCCGCCGTACTCCACGGGCCACTGCGGCGCGAGCAGCCCCGCGCGGCCCAGTGCCCGGTGGATCGGCCGAGGATCACGCCGCCGCCGGGCCTCGGCGATCGGCGCCGTGGCGAGGATCTCGCGGATCTCGTCGCGCAGTGCCCGCACCGGCGCCTCGCTGTGCTCCCACAGGAGTTCAGACGTGAGCATGGTTCCTCCTTTCAGGTGAGTAGGGCGGATTCCGGCTCGCCGACGGCCGCGGACAGTACATCCCCGATGCCGTCCACGAGGTCGCCGACCTCGGCGGCGGTGGCCGCGAGGCGGTTGTACTCGGCGGTACCGGATACCCGGCCGTCCCGCTCGACCAGCCCCACGCAGGCCAGGGTCCCCGCCGGGACCGGGCTGTAGAGCTCCAGGTGCCGGGCCGGAGGGCCCGGGACCTGGCTCACCTCGATCCCCGGCAGGTCGAGCGGGACCGCGGGGTAGTTGTGCAGCGCGAAGAGGACCGAGTACGGCGGGACGGACCGATCCGTGCCCTCGCCGAACAGCGTGTCCACCGGCAGCCGCTGGTGGGCGAGCGCGTCCGCCACGGCCGCGCGCACCCGGCGCAGCAGGGCTCGGAACGACGGCCGTCCCGAGCAGTCCACCCGGATCGGCACGACCGTCGTGAACTGCCCCACCATGTCCTCCATCCCGGGGAAGACCCGGCCGGCCATGGGGGTCCCGACGACCACGTCGCGGCCGTCGCCCCGGCGTTCCCCGCGGCGCGCGAGCACCACGGCCAGCGCGGCGAGCAGTGTCATGAACGGCGTCGCGCCTTCGGCCGAGCCCAGCGCGAACCCGGCGGAGGTGGCCTTCGGGTCCAGGCCGACGGGGAGGTGGCCGCGGTCGAATCCGCGCTCCGGGCGGACGGCGGGCAGCCCGGCCAGGGCCTGCCTCCAGTGGTCGAGCTCGGCGGTCCCGCCGGGCCCGTCGAGCCAGCGGTGCTGCCAGGCGGCGAAATCGGGGAACTGCAGCGCGGGCGGGGCGCAGACGCGCCCCCGGTAGGCGTCGGACAGGTCTTTGAGGAACACCGCCGACGACCACCCGTCGAAGACCGCCAGGTGCGCCGCGAGGATGAGCACGTGGTCGTCCTCGCCAAGGCGAAGCAGCCGGAACCGGGTGCTTTCGCCCGAGGCGAGGTCCAGGGCCCGCCCCGCGCTCCGGGCCACCTGCCGCGCCGTCTCGGCGGCGCGGTTCGCCGCCGAGACGTCGGAGAGGTCCAGCGTCCGCAGCCGCAGGTACGGCTCCGCCGAGACGCTCTGCAGAGGACCTCCGGGGCCGTCGGCCAGCCGCGTGCGCAGCGCCTCGTGCCGTCCCAGCACGGTGGTGAGCGCGGTGGCCAGGGTTCCCGGATCGAGCGGACCGCGCAGCCGTACGGCGTGCGATCCCGTCCCCGCCGAGGGGGCGCCGCCCGCGTGCCGCCACAGCCGGGCCTGCGTCGGGGTCGCCGGAACCGGGCCGTTCTTCTCGCGTGGCACCGGATGGGCGGGCACGGGCGCCCGTGCTTGCAGGAGGAGACGCGCCAGATCCCGCTTGTGCGCCGGAAGCCCGGCCAGGAGGTCCTCGTCGCGCGTCCGGGCGCCCGCCTCCGGGCGGGGGCTCGTGAGCCCGGCGGTCACGACGGCTCACCGCCCAGCGAGCGGAGCATCTCCGCCGCCTCCTCGTCGCTCATCTGCTCGATCTGGGCGAAGACCGACAGCAGCCGGTCCTGCTGGGCGGCGGCGTCACGCTGGGTGTCGCGGACCAGCGTCGCCAGGCCGGCGACGGTCGGCAGGGAGAAGAAGTCCGCCAGCGCGATGTCGACGCCGAAGTGACCGCGCACCCGGGAGACCACGGTGGTGGCCTGCAGCGAGCTGCCGCCCAGGGCGAAGAAGTCCCCTTCCACGTCCACGTGCTCCCGCTCCAGCAACGGCGCCACGATGTCGCGCGCGATCTTCTCCTCGATCGCGTCGCGCGGGGCCGTCCTCTCCGTGTCCGTCGCGTCGGCGGGCAGGGGCAGGGCCGCGAGGTTCACCTTTCCGTGGGGGGTGAGCGGCAGCGCGTCGATCATGACGACGACCGGGACCATGTATCCGGGCAGCAGCGCGGCGGCGCCCCGCCGTACGGTCTCGGCGTCCGCGGTCCCGACGGCGTAGCCGACGAGCACGCGCTCGCCGTCCGATCCGGGGACCACGGTGACCACCGCCCGCTCCACGCCGGGCTGCAGGGCGAGCACCGACTCGACCTCGCCCGGCTCGATCCGGAACCCCCGCAGTTTGAGCTGCCGGTCGGTACGGCCGAGGAAGTCGAGGTTGCCGCCGGGCAACCAGCGGACCAGGTCGCCCGTCCGGTACAGCCGCGCGGTCGCCTCCCCGTCGGCGTGGGGGTTGCGGACGAACCTCTCGGCGGTGAGGCCGGGCCGCCCGAGGTAGCCGCGCGCGATGCCCGGTCCCGCCACGCACAGCTCGCCGGGGACGCCGGGCGGCACGGGCCGCAGCCGCTCGTCCAGCACGAACGCCTGGTGACCGGTCATCGGCCGCCCGATCGGCGGGTTGCGGTCGTAGGAGCCGACGCAGTTCATGAGCGTCACCGCGACGGTGGCCTCGGTCGGTCCGTAACCGTTGACGAAGCGCCGGTCCCCGGCGGTCCACTCGGCCACGAGCCTGCCGGGGAAGGCCTCACCGCCCACCGACACCAGCCGCAGGCCGGGCAGGCGCCGCTGGTCCAGCAGCGGCATCAGCGCGGGCGGCAGCTCCGCCACCGTCACCTCCGCGCGCCGCATGAGCGCTGTCAGGAGTTCGGGATCGTGCCGTTCGGCGTCGTCGGCGACGACCAGTTCGGCACCGGCCAGCAACGTGGTGAAGATCTCGAACACCGACACGTCGAACGTCAGGGGCGCGAAGTGCAGCACCCGGTCGCCCGCGGTGATCTCGTAGTCCGCCGCGATGGCCCGCGAGAAGTGGGTGACCGAGCGGTGCTCGACCATGACGCCCTTGGGGGTGCCGCTGCTGCCCGAGGTGTAGAGCACGTAGGCCAGGTCGCCGGGCTCCGACGACGCGGGCACCTCGGCCACCTCCCCGGTGGGCGGCGGCGCCCCGACCGGGAGGGTCTCCAGGTGCGCCGGCAGCGGACCGGGCGCGGCGGGCTCGACCAGGGCGAGGCGCACCGACGCGTCGGTGACGATCGCGTTCACCCGCTCCGGCGGGGCGGCCGGGTCGATCGGCAGGTAGGCGGCGCCCGCCTTGAGCACGCCGAGCACCCCCGCGACGGCCGAGGGGCCTCGCCCGAGGCAGACCGCCACCGGCTCGTCCCGCCGGGCGCCGCGGGCGCGCAGCTCGCACGCGACGGCCTCCGACCAGCGATCGAGCGTCGCGTAGTCGATCACCGTGTCCCCGGACCTGATCGCGGTCGCCCCGGGTGAGGCCTGGGCCCGCTCGCGGAACAACCGGTCCAGCGTCGTGGTGTAGGCCGCCTCGTCGACGGGGCCGCCCCGGGAGAGCTCACGCGCGTGCCGGGAGGCGCCGGGCTCCTCGACCAGGCTGAGCTCGCCGATCCGGACCTCCGGGTCCTCCGCGACCTGCGTGAGCACCTGCCGGAAGGCCTCCAGCAGCCCGGTCGCGGTGCCGTACCGGTAGAGGGAGGTGTTGTACTCCAGCGACAGCTCCAGGCCGTCGTTCTCCCCGGCCAGAAAGCTCATGTCGAATTTCGCGGCGCCGTCGTGCTTCTGCTCCACGGAGAACTCCACGCCGCCGGCCTCGACGCGGTGGGCGCCCCAGCGGCCCAGGGAGGTGAACTCGATCTGGAACAGCGGGTGGCGCAGCGGGTCGCGCGGCGGGCGCACGGCCTCCACGACCTGTTCGAACGGCAGCTCGCTGTGCGCGAACGCGTCCATCACCGTCGAGGAGGTGCGGCCGAGGAGCTCCTGGAACGTCAGGTCGTCGCTGACCTCGGTACGCAGTGTGATCATGCTGACGAAACAGCCGATGAGGGGTTCCAGGTCGGGATGGGGGCGCGAGGCGCTGGCGGTCCCGACCACGATGTCCTCGGAGCGGGTCCAGTGGCGCAGCAGCGCGTTGAACGCGGCCAGCAGGGTCGTGAACACCGTCGTGCCCGCCGCCTCCGCCGTCGCGGACAGCCGCCCGAGCGTCTCGCCGTCCAGGGTCAGGGAGAGGCCCTTGCCCTCGCCCCGGGTCTCGGGCGTCCGCGGGAAGTCGGACATGACCTCGGTCGCCTGGGAGCCCGCCATGATCCGCCGCCAGGCCTCGGCCAGCGCCGCGGACCGGTCGGCGTCGAGCTTCTCCCGCTGCCAGGCCGCGAAGTCGGCGTAGTCCACCGGGAGAGCCGGCAGGTCGTGCTCGCGGCCGGCCACGGCCGCCTCGTAGCCGGAGGTCAGCTCCTCGGTGAACACCCGGGTCGAGTTCGGGTCCCAGACGATGTGGTGGACCACCCACAGCAGCACGTGCTCGTCGTCGGCCAGGCGGACCAGCCTGGCCCTGATCGGCGGACCGGCGGCCAGGTCGAACGGGGCCGCCGCGTCGGAGGCGGTGAGCTCGGACAGCTCCCGCTCCGGATCGTCCTGGCCGGACAGGTCCGTCTCCTGGACGCCGACCACGTAGCCGGGGATCGGCTCCTGCCAGGGCAGCCCGTCCACCTCGATCAGCCTGCTGTGCAGGACCTGGTGGCGGCGGACCACGGAGTTCACCGACTCGCGGAGCGCGGTGGGGTCGAGGGGGCCGCGCAGCCGTATCGACAGCGCGATGTTGTTACGGTTGCGGCCGCCTCCGAGCCGATCGACGAACCACATCTGTTCCTGCTGGAACGAGGTCCTGGCCCGGGAGCCGTGGTCGAGACGTGTCAGCGCGGTACGGTTGCCGGCCGGGGCGATCTGGCCGCGCATCTGCCGTAGAAGCCGTGATCGCTGGCCCTGGGGCAGTCGGCCGAGCCGTTCGGCGAGGTCGCTCATCGTATCCTCCGTCAGCGGTGGTCACCGGCTTGGCCGGTGAAGCTCGGTCAGCAGCTCGGCGAGCTGCCGTGGCAGGTGTTTGGCGAAGTAGTGGCGCCCATCGGGGACGACGGCGAGACCGACTTCGGCGGCGTACCGGCCCCAGGCCAGGTGGCCCTCCCGGTATCCCTCGGTCGCCTCGTCCGCGTCGCCGATGACGCAGGTCAGCGGGGTCGACAGCCGCGGCTGGAAGCCGTCCGCCGTCTGGCCGAAGAAGCGGGCGGCCTGGGTCATGTCGTGCCTCACCATGCGGACCACCGCGGTGAGGTCGCGCTCGTCGAGCACCCCGTCGAAGCCGTCCATCGACCGCAGGTACGCGACGAGCGCCTCGTCGGTGGAGACCCGTTCCATCTCCAGCGAGTACTCGGGGTCGTCCTCCGGCAGCGCGGCGGCGAGGTACAGCGCGCGGGGGTGGTGGCCGTACGTCTCCAGGACGCGGGTGGTCTCCAGCGCCGCGACGACGCCGGCGCAGTGGCCGTAGACCGCGAACGGCCCCCGCACCGTGCGGGCGATCTCGGTCGCGGCGAGCTCGGCGAACTCGGTGACGGGAATCATCGGTCCCGGCGCGATCGGGTCGTGCCCGGGGGGTGAGACCGCTATCAGGGCGATCTCCGGGGGAAGCTCGGCGGCGAGCGGCTGGTAGACGACGGCGTCGCCGCCGCCGTGCGGGAAGCAGACCAACGTCAGCTCCGGCTCCCGGACCGGCTCAGGGGTGAACCGGTACAGCAGCCGGTGCGGGCCGGCGACCCCGGACGCGGTCGCCGCCGTGAGCTCGGCGATCCGGGCGGCGAGCCGTCGCGGTGTCGGGTTGACGAACAGCTCGACGACCCGCAGATCCTCCCGCACCGCCCGTACGGCGCGCACCGCGGCGAAGGAGTCGCCGCCGAGGTCGAAGAAGTCGTCGTCGGGGCCGACGGTTCCGACGTCCAGGACGTCGCGCCACGCGCCGGCTACGCGCTCGACGAGCGGGTCGTCCGGGACCTCGCCCCGTTCGTCCCGCCGGTCCTGCCCGCTCGGCGTGCTCCGCGCGGCGGGCGCGGGCAGCGCGGCGCGGTCCACCTTGCCGTTCGGGCTCAGCGGCAGGCGGTCGAGCGTCACCAGGACGGACGGGACGGCGTGGGGCGGCAGGACGCCGCCCAGCGCGGTCCGCACGGCGCTCGGCTCCACCTCGGCCCCCTCCTCGGGGACGAGGTAGCCGACGAGCCGCGCCGCGCCCTCGCCGCCGTGCGCCACCACGACGGCGTCGCGCACGCCGGGCTGCGCGCGCAGGGCGCTCTCGACCTCGCCGGGTTCGATGCGCAGCCCGTTGAGCTTGATCCTGAAGTCGGTACGGCCCAGCAGTTCGATGACGCCGTCGGGGCGGTGGCGCGCGACGTCGCCGGTGCGGTACAGGCGCTCGGTGAGCCCCGGCGCCGGCTCGACGGTGACGAACTTCTCCGCGGTCAGCTCCGGCCGGTTGAGGTAACCCCTGGCCAGGCCCACCCCGCCCAGGTGGAGCTCGCCGGGGACGCCGATCGGCACGGGGCGCGACCGCTCGTCGAGGATGTAGGCCCGCTGGTTGGCCATCGGCCTGCCGTAGGGGATGTGCGTCCAGGCGGGGTCGACCCGGTGGACCGGGAACTCGATGGAGTGGATGGACGCCTCGGTGGCGCCGCCCAGCGCCGCGAACGCCAGGCCGGGGGCGAAGGCGCGGATCCGGTCCGGCTGGGTGACCGGGATCCAGTCGCCGCCGAGGAAGGCCGCCTTCAGCTTCGGCAGGTTCGGGCCGCCGGCGTGCTCCAGTTGATCGAGGAGCAGGTCCAGCAGGGCGGGGGCGGAGTTCCACACCGTGACCCCGTGGCGGATCATGAGGTCGGCCCAGTGAGCGGGGTCCCGGGCGGCGGCGGGTTCGGGCAGCACGAGGGTCCCGCCCGCGCCGAGCATGCCGAGCACCTCGTAGACGCTCATGTCGAAGCTGGGGGAGGACAGTGACAGGACCGCGTCGCCGGGGCGCACGCCGTACGACCGGTTGAGGTCGAGCAGGTTGTTGACGACCCCGCGGTGCTCCAGCGCGATCCCCTTGGGGGTGCCGGTCGAGCCCGAGGTGTAGATGACGTACGCCAGGTCGCGGGCGGTGACCCCCGTGGCGGGGCGGTGGGACGGCCGGGCGTCGATCTCCGCGCGGTCGGCGTCCAGCAGCACCCGAGCGGCGTCCTCACCGGCGGGGACCCGCGCGGCCAGCTCGGAGGTGGTGACCACGACCGGCGCCGCGGCGTCGCGCAGCATGAAGGCCAGCCGGTCGGGCGGGTAGTCCGGGTCCAGCGGCACGTAGGCGCCGCCGGCCTTGAGCACGGCGAGGATCGCGACCACCAGGCCGGGGCCGCGGCGCAGGCACAGCGCCACCGGGTGGTTCGGGCGCACCCCCAGGTCGATCAGGTGGTGGGCCAGCCGGTTGGCGCGCTCCTCGACCTCCCGGTAGGTGATCGTCCAGCCGTCCAGGCCGCCGCAGATCAGGGCGGGCGCGCCGGGACGGAGGTCGGCGTGCTCCTCGAAGAGCCGGTGCAGGCAGCTCGTCGCGGGGAAGGGCGTCTCGGTGGCGTTCCACTCGCGCAGGACGGTGTGCGTCTCCGCCTCGGTCAGCAGGGGCAGGTCGCCCAGCGGGACGCCGGGCCGCTCGACCGCGGCCTGGAGCAGGGTGAGGAAACGGTTGAGCAACCGGTCGACCGTCGTGGCGTCGAACAGGGCGGTGGGGTACTCCACCAGCGCCCGGACGGCGTCGCCGGTGTCGTGGACACTGATCATCAGGTCGTACTTGGTGACGCCCGACTCGAAGTCGATCGGCTCGGTCCGCAGGCCCGCCAGCTCCGGCGCGGTGTCCGGCGTCTCGTCGAGCAGGAACATCACGGACGTGAGCGGCGGCCGGCTCGGGTCACGCGGGATCTTGAGCGCGTCGACGATCAGATCGAACGGCATCTCCTGGTGGGCGTAGGCCTGCAGGGTGGTGGCCCGGACGGTGCGGATCAGCTCGTTGAACGTCGGGTCGCCGCCCGTCCTGATCCGCAGCGGCAGCGTGTTGACGAAGAAGCCGATGAGGTCGCCGACCATGGGGTGGTCGCGCCCGGAGACCGAGGTGCCGACCACGACGTCGTCCTGGCCGGCGTGGCGGGCGAGGACGGCGGAGAACCCGGCCAGCAGGGTCATGTAGAGCGTGGCGCCCTCGGACCTGCCGTGCTCGCGCAGGGCCGCGACGAGCGGGGCGGGCAGCTCGACGTAGCGGGAGTCCCCCTCGTGACCGAACAGCGGCGGCCGGGGCCGGTCGGTGGGCAGGTCCACCGGCGTCACGCCCGCGAGCTCGCCGGTCCAGTAGGCCGTGAGCCGCTCCAGGCGATCGCCGTCGATCCGCCCACGCTGCCAGGCGGCGAAGTCGGCGTACTGGATGGGAAGGTCCGGCAGGCCCGCTCCGGCGCCCCCGCCCGCCACGCGGGCGGCGTAGCCCTTCTCCAGCTCGGTGAAGAGCAGCCGCATCGACCAGCCGTCGGTGACGATGTGGTGGACGTTCAGCAGCAGGACGTGGTCTTCGGGTCCCAGCCGTCCGAGGGCCGCGCGGACCGGGACGTCGGACGCGAGGTCGAACGGGGCCGTCGCGTCGGCGGCGTAGAACGGGCCGATCGCGGCCTCGTCCGGCAGGTCGACGACCGGCAGGGGCAGCCGGTGGCCCCGCAGGACCTCGGGCACCGCCTCCTCGCCCCGCCCGGGATAGACGGTGCGCAGGACCTTGTGCCGGTCCACCACGTCCTGCAGGGCGCCGTGGAGTGCCCGGTGGTCCAGCGGGCCGCGGATGCGGGTGGCCACCGGCACGTTGTAGGCCGGGGACCCCGGCTGGAGCTGGTCGATGAACCAGAGCCGCCGCTGGGCGAACGACATCACCGCCGGCTCGCCGTCGGCCTGGGGAGCCGGATCCTCCTGCTCGGAGGGCTTGGCGCTTGCGCCCGCGAGTGCCTCGAACAGCGCCCGGCGGGAGGCGGGCAGGGTGGCGATGCGTTCGGCGAGGGTGTCGCTCACCGGGAACCTCCATACGTCTTCGGGGGGCGTCGCCGGCGGTCGGAACGGGCCGGTGACCGGGACGGGATCAGTGGTCGTAGCCGGGCATGGGGAATGTCCGGCACAGCCGGGCGACGGCGGCGCGGATGTCGTCGCGGGCCGCCGCCGGAAGCCGGTAGTCCACGTCGCCGAGCTGCTCCACGGCCTCGACGGCCCCGCAGAAGAGGTCGGCGCAGGCGGCCATGTCGCCGGGCTCCATGCCGCGCAGCGCGAGCGTGTTGGTGCCGAGACGGACACCGGAGGTGACGTGGGCCGGTTTGGTGTCGCCGACGATGCGGTTCTTGTTGACGATGATCCCGCACTCCTCCAGCGCCCTCTCGACGACGACGCCGGTGTGGCCCTTGGCCCCCACGTCGATGAGGACGAGGTGGTTGTCGGTCCCGCCGGTGATCAGGTTCTGGCCGCGGTCCACCAGCTCCATCGCGAGCTTCCCGGCGTCCAGGCGCAGGCGCAGGGCGAGCTCCCGGAAGGCGCCGGTGGAGGCGGCGGCGAACGCCCGGGCCTTGGCCGCCACCGCCGCGAGGTCGGGCGTGCCCTGGGCCCGGGGGAAGACCGCCCGCTGCAGCGTGCCCGCCAGCGTCCCCCGCCCGTTGAGGCCGGGCCGGTCGGCGTCCGGGCCGGACAGGATGAGGCCGCCGCGCGGCCCGTAGAGCTGCTTGTAGGTGCTGGTGGTGGTCACGTGGGCGTGCGGGACCGGACTCTGGTGCTCGCCGGCCACGACCAGCCCGGCGATGTGGGAGATGTCCGCCAGCAGCCAGGCGCCCACCTCGTCGGCGATCTCCCGGAACCGGGCGAAGTCGATGGCGCGCGGGTAGGAGCTCGCGCCGCAGACGATCAGCTTGGGCCGGCTGCGCCGGGCCAGCTCGGCGACCTCGTGGTAGTCGATGAAGCCGTCGGGGCCCACCCCGTAGCCCACCGTGCGGAAGTACCTTCCGGTGACCGACGCCGGGGACCCGTGGGTGAGGTGCCCGCCGGCGTCCAGGTCCATGCCCAGCACGGTGTCACCGGGCTCCAGCAGGGCGAACAGCACCGCGAGATTCGCGGAGCTGCCCGAGTGGGGCTGAACGTTGGCGTAGGCGGCGCCGAACAGCTCGCGCGCCCGTGCCACCGCCAGCCGCTCGACGTCGTCGACCACCTCGCAGCCCGCGTGGAAGCGGGCGCCCGGGTAGCCCTCCGTCGTCACGTTCGCCAGCGCGCTGCCGGCGCAGGCCAGCACCGAGGGCGGCGCGGTGCTGCAGGCGGCCACCATCGCCAGGGTGTCGGTCTGGCGGCGCAGCTCGCGTTCCAGCAGGAGGAAGATCTCGGGATCCTCGGCGGCCAGGCTCTCCGCGGCGCGCCGGTGAAATTCGGCCAACCGGACCATGTGGGCCTCCAGTCGTCAGATGTCCCGTCCGGAGAAAGGTCTCCGGGCGGGCGATTGAATTCGATCCACGACCGGAAAATAATCACCTTCAGTTAAGCGCTGGTTATGATGATTTATTGGAATTAGTTGCGATTAAATTGCGACGTTCTCAGCGCGGAGAGGCGAGGGCCCCGGACACGGATGTCCTGCATAACCACCCAGTAACCGCCGGGCGGGAGGGTGGTGGCGAACCGCTTGACGGCCGCTTTGACGGGATGCCTCTGGAGGGCCAATGACGACGGGACCGCCGCTTCGGTACTTCCAGGTCGTGGTCAATGTTCGCGGGCAGTACGGCATCTGGCCCCTGGACGACGCCATGCCCGGAGGCTGGTCGCAGATCGGGTTCGTCAGCACGCGCGATGAGTGTCTGGTCCACGTGGCCGAGCTGTGGTGGGACATGCGGCCACGCGGGAAGCCGGACCTCGCCGACGACGAACCGGACGGCTGGCGCAGCCGGATCACCGAGGTCGCGGCCGCCCGCCCGGACGCCGTCGCGCTGAGCGACGCCTCCCGGCACCTCACCTACGGCGAACTGGTGGAGGACGCGCGGCGGCTCGCCGGACGGCTGGCCGCGCTCGGCGTCCGCACGGAGGACCGGGTCGCGCTGTGCCTCCCGCTCGGCGCCCCCGCCCTCACCGCGATCCTCGGCGTCGCCCTCACCGGCGCCGCCTACCTGCCCATCGACAGCGCCGACGACGAGGACTGGCGGGACCTGGTGATCGCCGACAGCGGGGTGCGGGTGGTCGTCACGGATCGCCCCGAGACCCTGGCGCACATCGGCGCGGACCTCGTGACCTGGCCGGACCCCGAAGGCCGGCGGGACGCCGGTCCGCCGGCCCCCGAGTCCGAGGCGCTCTCGTCCGACGCGGCCTGCGTGCTCTACCATCCCGCCGACCGCGGGTCACGGGGCGTCGTGCTGGAGAACCGGCAGCTGGACGCCCTGCTGGCGGGCGCGCCACCGATCCACGCGGGCGACCGCGTCTCGGTGTCGGGACGCCTGTCCTGCGAGCTTGTCAACGCCGACGTCCTCTACACGCTGAGCGGCGGGGCCGAGGTGGTCCTGTCGCACGACGACCCCACGGCCCGGCCCGGACCGTGGCGGCACTCCTCGTACTTCTACGGGTCTCTGGAGACCGGCGTCGTGTGCGCCGCGTGCACCGTGCTCAACGGCGGGACCGGCCCGGCGCGGGTGCTGATCGGCCCGCCGTTCCCCGGATGCCGCCTGTACGCCCTGGACGAGGACATCCGGCCGCTCTCCGTGGGCGACGCCGGCGCCCTCTACGTCGGGGGCCGGGTGGTCGCCCGCGGCTACCTGGACGATCCCGCGGCGACGGTGAACCGCTTCGTCCCCGACCCCTTCGCCGCGGACGGCAGCCGCATGTTCGCCACGGAACACCGCGTGCGGCTGAACGACGACGGCGTCCTGGAGCGTCTCGACGACGGCCCGGTCAGGACACCCGGAGGGTAGACGCCCGGACTGCGGTGCTCCTGCCCTCCGCTCAACCGCGACTCATCCCGCCAACCGAACAGAGCAGGAGCGAAAATGCCTACCACTCCTCATGTCGCCGTGCTGAGCGGCGCGTTGAACGCCGACTCGCGCACGGAACGACTGGCCCGCTGGTGCGCCGGGGAATGCGTTTCGAGGGGCGCCACCGCCACCCTCTTCCGGGGCGCCGAGCTGGACTTCCCGTTCTACGGGAAGGCCGGCCTCCACGGTCCCCACGTGATCCGCTTCCTGGACGACCTGGCACGCGCCGACGGCATCGTGCTGGTGACGCCCTCCTACCACGGCAGCGTGTCGGGCCTGCTCAAGAACGCCCTGGACTACGTCAACGAGCTGGCCGCCGACGAGCGCCCCTTCTTCGACGAGAGAGCGGTGGGATGCGTCGCCCTGGCGGGCGGGGAGCAGGGGGCGGCCGCGACCCTGGCCACCATGCGCGCCATCGTGCACGCCATGCGAGGGTGGCCGACACCGCTGGGCGTCGGCGTGACCACGGCCTCCCTGCAGGACGGCGACGCCGCTCCCACGGACGAGCGCACGAGGCGGCAGCTCGACCTCATGCTCGACCAGGTGCTGTTCCTGGGCTTCACGATGCGGAGGCTCTGGCCCGAGGACGCCGAGCCGGACGCCGCGGAGACACCGGACGCCCTGAGCGTCCTGGCCGGCCCCTCCCTCGGGGGCTCGGAGCCGTACCGGCACTCCTGGTCGCAGCCTTCCTCGCGCTCGGTCTGAACCTCACCGGCGGGTGATCGCCCGCGCCAGGGCCGCCGAGGGCGACGCCTCCTCGCGTTCGGTCCGAACCTCACCGGCGCGCGGGCCCCGCGCTTTTTCACGACGCCCGCGACCGCCGTCCCGGCGCCCACCGCGCCGGAGATCCCGACGCCGGGCACGGCGGCGTTTCCCGGAATCCTCCACGGTACGTCCCCGGGGATTCTTCGTCGGTTCCGCCTTTCGTCACCATCGCTGACATGGATAACCCGGCTTTAACCGACTCTATTTATTTTCTGAATATGTCGGATATCAAAGTCAGCTATCGGCTGGGCGGACTGTGCGCGAGCCACGTCACGAGGCAGGAGTTCCGATGACCTACAGCTTGACGCCGGGCGCGCCGGGTGAGTATCCGGCCGCCCACCGCGTCCTCGAGGCGGTGACGCGGTGGGCCCTGCGGACTCCCACGGCCACAGCCGTCCACGCGCCGGACGGCGAGTTCTGTTTCGCGGAGCTCTCCCGTCACGTGGACGCCATCGCCGCCGCTCTCGTCAACGCGGGAGCCGGCCCGCAGACCCCTGTCGGCCTCTGCGTCGGCAGGTCGCGCTGGCTCGTGCCGAGCCTGCTCGCGATCTGGCGGGCGGGCGCGATCGCCGTGCCGGTCGACGACCGCCATCCCGCCGACCGGCTCAACTTCGTCCTGCGCGACGCCGGGGTGCGGATCCTGCTCGGCGACCGGTTGCCGCCCGGCGCGACGGTCCCGAAGTCGCGCACGCTCATCCCGGCGGAACTGGTCGAACGGCGCGCGAGCGCGTGGGCCACGGCGCCGGATCCCGACGACTGCGCCTACATCATCTACACCTCCGGGACCACCGGATGGCCCAAGGGCGTGGAGGTGACCTACCGGGGGCTCGACACCCTGCTCGACGCCCTCGCGTTCCTGGAGCTGCCCCCGGGCGGGCTCGGCGTCAACGCCGTCTCCCCGGCGTTCGACGGGTGGCTGTGGTGCACCCTGCTGTATCTGTCCCACGGGCAGGGCGTCGCCCTCGTCGATCTGGAGGAGGGCCTCGACGCGGCGCTCGACGCGGTTCGCCCGCGCACCGTCTGTCTCACGCCGTCGCTGCTCGCCTCCTGCTCGGGAGACATCCCCAGCGCCCAGGTGCTGGTCGTGGCCGGTGAGCCCTGCCCGCCCGAGCTGGTGAGAAGGTTCGCCGGAAAGCGGAGGTTCCTCAACGTCTACGGCCCCACCGAGATGACGATCGCCGCCACGTGGGCCGACAGCCGCCGCGGCGACGACGTCTCGACGATCGGCCGGCCGCTTCCCGGCTACCGCGCCCACGTCCTCGACGACCACCGCCGCCCGGTGCCGCCCGGCGTCCCGGGAGAGCTCTATCTCGCGGGCACGGCCCTCGCCCGCGGATACCGCAACCGGCCGGGCCTGACCGCCTCGCGTTTCGTGCCCGACCCCTTCGAGGGCGAGGGCGCCCGGATGTACCGGACCGGCGACGTCGTGGTCGAGCGGCCGGACGGGCAGCTGGAGTATCACGGCCGGTTGGACGACCAGGTCAAGGTGCGGGGCCTGCGGGTGGAGCTCGGTGAGATCGAACGCGTGGCACTGCGCGTACCCGGCGTCCGCGCCGCCGCGGCCTTCGTCACGGAGACCGGCGACGCGGTCGGTCTCGCCGTGGTGCCCTCGTCCGGCGGCCCGGCGGAGTCCGGCGCCGGGGCATCGGACTCCGCCGGGAACGTCCGGCTGGCGGCCGAGGTCAGGGAACGCTGCGCGGCGGGACTGCCGGAGGCGATGGTGCCCGCCGCGGTCGACGTCGTGACGGCCCTGCCGACCCTCTCCACGGGCAAGGTCGACCGCGTCGCGCTCTCCCGGTCCTTCCGGCCCGCGTCGCCGGCCGGACGGCCGCCGGAGGGCGAGAGGGAGCGCGTGGTGTGCGACGTGCTGAGCGACCTGCTCACCCATCCGGTCGAGGACGTGGAGGCCGACTTCTTCGAGCTCGGCGGGCATTCACTGCTGGCCGCCCGGGCGGTCTCGGCGCTGCGCCGCCGTACCGGGCTGCGCCTGACGATGGCGCACCTGCTCTCCAGCCCCACCGCGGCGGGGCTGGCGGCGACGCTGGACGAGCTCGACGAGGCGTCTCTCGTGGGGTCGTCGTGAGCCGCCCGTGGCTGGTGTCGTGGCTGCCCGAGCCGTACACCCGCCCGACGCTGCTGTGCCTGCCGCAGGCGGGCGCGGGCTGCGGTCAGTTCCGCCCGTGGCAGGACGCGCTGGGGACGGAGGTGTCCGTGGTCGGCGTGCAGCTCCCCGGCAGGGAGAACCGCTTCACCGATCCGCCCGCCCACAGCGTCGGGGAGGTCGTCGACGCGGTCGTCGCCGAGCTCGCCGGCGCGCTCACCCCCGGACTGCCGCTCGTCGTCTTCGGCAACAGCTTCGGCGGGCTGCTCGGCTACGAGATCACCCGCAGGCTCGGGTACCACCACGACCGATGGCCCGACGCGCTGGTCGTCGCGGCCTGCCGTCCCCCCGGCATGTGGGCCGGCGCCGGCCGGGGCCTGGTCGAGGGGGAGGAGGAGCTGGTGCGGCTGCTGGCCGCGCGGGGACTCGGCGAGGACGACCTCGACGAGGACAGCCGCGAGCTGGCGCTGGAGGTCCTGCGGCACGACGCCCGGCTGTCCCTGACGTACACGCACGACGACGTCGGCCAGGCGCTGTGCCCGGTCGAGGCCTGGGGCGGCGAGACCGACGAGACCGTCACACCCGAACAGCTCACCGGCTGGCGCGACCACGCCGGCGCCGGGTTCCGCCGCCGCCTGTTCCCCGGCGGCCACTACTTCTGCCTGGAGTACCCGGGAGCGGTCCTGCCCCTGCTGCGTGCACGGTTTCGCGACGCCGCCCGAGTCGTCTGAGAGGAGCGAGAGGTGAACGACAAGATCCGCCACTACACGGTGCTGGTCAACGACGCCGGCCAGTACGCGCTGCACCCGGACGGGACCGGCGCGCCCCGTGGCTGGTGCCCGGCCGGCTTCACCGGCACCGAGGAGGAGTGCGCCCGCCACGTCGACGAGCACTGGACCGACACGCGCCCGCCTCACCTGCGCCGGACGGCGGTGCTCTGACATGGCCGACATGGAGGTGAACCTTCTCGATCCGGGCCTCTTCGCCCGCGACGCCTTCTGGCCCGTCTTCGCCTGGCTGCGGAGACACGCGCCGGTCCACCGGCACCCCGAGGCGGACGGCCCCGGCTTCTGGGTGGTCAGCCGCTACCGGGACATCGCCGCCGTCTACGCCGACACCGAGTCGTTCAGCTCGCGGTACGGCATGCGCCTCGACAGCGACCCCGGCGCCGTCGCGGCCGTCTCCCAGCGCATGCTGATCGTCTCCGACGCCCCGGACCACACCCAGCTCAAGCGCGTGCTCCAGAGGTCCTTCGGCCCCTCGACCATGCCCGGGATGGAGGCCCTCGTGCGGAAGGTCGTCGCCGAGGTGATCGGTGAGGCGGCCGAGGCGGAGGAGGTCGACTTCATCGACGTCGCCAAGAAGATCCCCAACTACGTGGTGTGCGCGCTCATGGGCATTCCCCGCGAGGACTGGGAGTGGATCGGCGACATCACCACCGCCGCCTTCGAGTCGGAGGACGAGGCCGAGCGCAGCGGCGCGCACGGCGAGATCTTCCTCTACTTCGCCGACCTGCTGCACGAGCGCAGGACCAGGCCGGGTGACGACTTCGTCAGCGTCATCGCCGCCGAGCGCCGGGCCGCCGACGTCCCCGGCGGCGAACGGCCGCTCACCGACGAAGAGATCATCTTCAACTGCAACGGCGTGCTGGCCGGAGCGAACGAGACGACGCGTTACTCCGCAGCCGGAGGCGTGCTCGCCCTCGCCGGCGATCCCGGCCAGTGGGCCCTGCTGCGGGCGGCCGGCCCGGCAGGGGCGCCCGCGGCCGCCGAGGAGATCCTTCGCTGGACGACACCCGGCGTGCACGCGCTGCGTACCGTGATGCGTCCCGTCCAGGTCGGCGGTGTCCGCGTGGAACCCGGCGACCGGGTGACGCTGTGGAACGTCTCCGCCAACCGGGACGAGGAGCTGTTCGCCCACGGCGACCGGTTCCTCGTCGACCGCACGCCCAACCGGCACATCGCCTTCGGCCACGGACCCCACCTGTGCCTGGGCGCCAGGCTCGCACGCCTGGAACTGAGCGTGTTCGTGGAGGAGCTGGCACGACGGATCGAGCGGATCGAGCTGACCGGCGACCCGCTGTACAACGCGTCGAACTTCACCTGGGGCCTGCGCCGGCTGCCGGTACGGCTCTCGCCGGCCAGGGTTCCCGTAACCGCCTGACCCCTTCCCCTTCTCCTTCCCCCGAGTCTTCACCGCGTCGCCAAGGAGGCATCACCGTGGCTATCAAGATCACTGATCACGACGGGCGGACGGCCGTACCCGAATATCTCGACCTGCCGACGGACCGGAGCAGGTCCCAGGAGGGACCCACGGATTACGTGAGCGTGCCGGTACCCGTCGCGAACCGGACCGAGACATGGTGGACCGCCGTGTTTCTCGCGTTCCTGCACCGCTACAGCGGTGCGGTGGACATCGCCCTGACCGGGCCCGACGGGCTGACCCACCGCTACGGGGTCACGGCCGCCGACAGCGTGCGCGTGCTGGCCGCGCGCGTCACGTCGCGGGCGGTCGGTCAGGGCGTTCCCGAGGCGGAGGCGGAGACCCGGGGCGTGACCGTGGCCCTGACCACCACCCCGCACGGCGGGGGAATCAGCGCGGATCTCGCCCTGCTCGCCACCGGAGACGGCGCGGTGCTGCTGGCCGCCGCGGACCTGTGGCTGCCGGAGACGGTCTCGCGGATGGGACGCCACCTGGGCACCCTGGCCGCCGCCGCGCGCCGTGCCGCGGACGTGCCCATCGCCGAGCTGCCGCTGCTGACCGAGGACGAGCGCAGGCGGCTGCTGGTGGAGTGGAACGACACCGCCGCGGACTGGCCGGACGACGACTACCCCGCGCTGGTCGGCGCGTGCGCCGCCGCGGCGCCGGACACTCCGGCGATCGTCCACGGGACCCGAGTGATCACCTTCGGCGAGCTCGACGCGCGGGCCAACCAGATCGCCCACTTCCTGCGAAGGGTGGGCGCGGACGTGGGCGAACGCGTCGGTCTCCTCTGCCCGAGAGGGGCCGACTTCGTCGTCGCCGCCCTGGGCGTCATCAAATCCGGTGCGGCCATCGTGCCGCTCGACCCCGTCAACCCCGACGCGCGCGTCGTCCAGATGGTCGAGGACTCGCGACCCGTCGCCGTCCTGGCCCCCGAGGCGCTGCTCGACCGGATTCCCGGCGGGGTGCGGGCGCTGCGCGTCGACAGCCCCGAGTTCGACGCCGAGCCGACCGGCGCCCCGGCCGTGGAACTCACCGGGGAGACCGTCAGCCACCTCATCTACACCTCCGGCTCGACCGGACGGCCCAAGGCGGTGCTGGAGCGGCACGCGGCGCTGGTCAACCTGGTCCACTGGACCCGGCGCGCGTACGGCGTGCGCCCCGGCGACCGGGCCTCCTGGCTGTCCACGCCCGGGTTCGCCGTACAGCTCATGGAATGGATGCCCTACCTCGCGCTCGGCGTCACCGTCCACGTGGGAGAGGTCGAGGAGCGCACGCCCGAGCAGGTCAGAGACTGGCTGGTCGCCGAGCGGATCACGCACACGATGCTCGTCGCCGCGCTGGCCGAACGCGTGTGGCCGCTGGAGTGGCCCGCCGAGACCCGGCTGCGCGTCCTGGTCACCACCGCCGAGCGGGTGCACAGTTGGCCTCCCGCCGACACGCCGTTCCAGGTCGTGATGACGTACGGCTCGACCGAGACCACCAACGTGCTGTCCTGCCTCGATATCGGCGCCGGGTTCGACTTCACCTCCCAGGCCACGCCCGAGGAGGTCCGCGCCGCGCGACAGGTGCCGGTCGGCCGCCCGGTCGCGAACCTCAGGGTCTACATCCTCGACGAGTTCGGCAGCCCGGTTCCCGTCGGAGTGGTCGGACGCCTGCACGTCGCGGGTGCCGGCGTCGCCGGGGGATACCACGACCGCGAGGAGCTGACCGCGGCCAAGTTCCGGCTCAACCCGCTGCCGGAGGAGCCGTCGGCGGTGCTGTACGACACCGGTGACCTGGCCCGCTACCGGCCGGACGGGGTGGTCGAGCTCCTCGGCCGCTCCGACGCCCAGGTGAAGGTCCGGGGGTTCCGGGTCGAACTCGGCGAGGTCGAGACCGTGACGGCCGCGGCGCCGGGCGTGACGGAGGCGGTCGTCGTCGCGAGGGAGGAGGAGTGGGGCGGCACCCGGCTGGTCGCCTACGTCGCCCCCGCCACCGTGGAGGCGCGGACCGTGCGCACCTACGTCTCGCGGAGGCTCCCGCAGTACATGGTCCCGGCCGCCGTCGTCGCGCTCGACGCGCTGCCCCGGCTGGCCAACGGCAAGCTCGACCTTCAGTCGCTGCCCGAGCCGGCGACGCTCGACACCGGCGCGGACCTCGTCGCCCCCCGCGACGAGACGGAGACCAGGCTGGAGCAGATCTGGGCGGTGCTGTTCCGCGCCGAGCGGATCGGCGTGCACGACAACTTCTTCGAGCTGGGCGGACACTCGCTGCTGGCCTTCCGGCTCATCGACGAGGTCCGCACGGCGTTCGCCGTGGAGCTGAGCCTGCCCGACCTGTACCGCAGCCCGACCATCGCGGGACTCGCCGAGCTCATCACCACCAGCCGGACCACCGGCCGGTCCGACTTCGGCGGGATGTCCGCCATCGAGCCCGACCCCGAGAACCGCTTCCAGCCGTTCCCGCTCACCGAGTGCCAGCAGGCGCTGTGGGTCGGCCGCGGCGACGCCGTCGACCTCGGCAACGTGGGCTGCCACGGCTACTTCGAGTGGGAGAGCGACCACCTCGACGTCGAACGCTTCAAGACCGCCTGGCGCAAACTGGTCCTGCGCCACGACGCGCTGCGCACCGTCATCCGGCCCGACGCGCTCCAGCAGGTGCTCGCCGAGCCGCCGGAGTACGACATCGACGTCCTGGACCTGCGTGACGCCGACCCCGGCGAGGCCGAGGCCACGCTGCTGCGGCTGCGCGAGCGCCTGTCGCACCAGGTGCTGGACGACGGCCACTGGCCGCTGTTCGACGTGCGGCTGTCGATCCTGCCCGGACCGTGGAAGGTTCGCATCCACCTGAGCCTGGACTTCCTCATCTCCGACGCCTGGAGCTACTTCCAGGTGCTGATCCCCGACCTGGTCCAGCTCTACGAGCACCCGGACGAGGACATGCCGCCGCTGCGGCTGACGTTCCGCGACTACGTCATCGGCAGCCGCGAACGGCTCACCGCCAGCGACGTCCATCGCCGGTCGGAGATCTACTGGCTCGACCGCATCGACTCCCTGCCGCCGGCGCCGGTGCTGCCCGCCAGGCCGGCGGAGCAGGAGACGCTGCCGATCCGGTTCGACCGCCGAGACCACCGCCTGGACCCGGTGACCTGGGACCGGGTGAAGGCACAGGCCACCGAGTTCGGGGTCACGCCGTCGGTCCTGCTCTGCGCGATATTCGCCGAGACGCTGCGGGCGTGGAGCGGCATGGAGCGGTTCACCGTCAACTTCCCGATCTTCAACCGGTTGCCGCTGCACCCCGACATCAACGGGCTGCTGGGCGACACCACGACCACGATGCTTCTGGCGGTGGAGAAGCTCGACGGGACGTTCGCCGAGCGGGCGCAGGCGCTGCAGGCCCAGCTCTGGGCGGACCTGGAGCACCGTTACTTCAGCGGGGTCCAGGTGCTGCGCGCCCTGGCCCGCAAGCGCGGCACGATGGCTCCCGCCATGCCGATCGTCATGACCAGCCTGGCCGGGCACCCGCCGCGTGCCTTCGCCGCCTCACTCGGCGCGGCGACCTACTCCATCTCGCAGACGCCGCAGGTCTCCATCGACTTCCAGGTGTTCGAGGTCGCCGGGGAACTGCTGTTCAACTGGGACTTCCTGCCCGGTCTCTTTCCCGACGGGCTGGTGGAGGAGATGTTCGACGCCTACACCGAGATCCTGCGGCGGCTCGTCGACGACCCGGCCGCCTGGCAGTGCGAATCCTTCGGCCTCGGCCCGTTCGACGTCGCTGCCATGGCCACGGCGGAGGCCGCGGAACGGGAGACCCGCGACACCGGCAACGCCTGGGAACAGTTCTGGGCGGGGGTCGAGCGAACCGGGGCCGGCGGCGACGTGCTGTGGGACCCCGACAGCGACTCCGAGCTCGCCGCGTGGGTCTCGGTGGCCGTGCACCGCATGAACCGGGCGCTTCCCGTCGTCGACATCGGCTGCGGCAACGGGCGGTTCACCCGGGCGTTCGCCGCCCACTTCCCCGCGGCGATCGGCACCGACGTCTCGGCGAGCGCGATCGCCCACGCCGTCGCCGAGTCGGAGGGCTGCCCGCGCACGGCGTTCCAGACCCTGGACGCGACCAGGCCCGAGGAGGGCGCGGAGCTCGCCGAGGAGATCGGCGACGCCAACGTGTTCGTCCGGGCCGTGCTCCACGTGCTCGACGACGCCGCCCGCGCCGGCTTCGTGGAGACGGTGAGCGAGCTGATGGGCGACCGGGGAGTGCTCATCCTGCTCGAACCCGCCTACGAGGAGTCGTCCTTCGGCTACGTGGGAGCCGTGGGCGGCGACCGCGGCCGGGCCACGACGCTGGTGCGACCGCTGGAGCGGGCCGGTGTCCTGCACTCCAGCCGGTTCGGCGACGCCGAACTCGAGCGGTTCTTCGACGTCGCCGACGGCTGGGAGCACGTGGCGTCCGGTTCCGTCGAACTGGACGCGGTGGATCCCGAGTCCGACACGGCGTCCGTCAAGGTTCCCGGCTACTTCGCCGTCGTGCGCAGAGCCCGCTGAGCCACCCCAAAGCTGGATGCGGTCCGCGAGAGAAGAGCGCCGGGCCGCATCCAGCGGGGTCCAGCCCGGGACTCCCCGGTGCGCGTGCGTTCCAGGGTTCCACGTCTCCGCCGGTCGTGACCCCGATCGACGGTTCGCGCCTCCCCCGGACGAGAAGGCGTTCGTCACCGTGCGATCGGGACGCCCAACGCCAGGTCCAGCGCGTGCTCGACGTGGATGCGGGTGGAGTCGAACACGGGGACCGGGCTGTCCCGGGGGCCGACGAGCAGGGTGATCTCGGTGCAGCCGAGGACGACCCCCTGGGCGCCGCGCCCGGCCAGGTCGGCGATGATCCGTCGATAGGCGGTGCGGGAGGAGTCCTCGACCCGGCCCTGGGTGAGCTCCCGGTAGATGACGTCGTGCACCAGCGTGCGGTCGGGCTCGGCCGGGACCAGCACCTCCAGGCCGTGCTCGCGCATCCGGGACCGGTAGAAGTCCATCTCCATCGTGAACCGGGTGCCCAGGAGCCCGACGGTCGTCAGACCTGCGGCGGTGATCCGCTCCGCCGTGCTGTCGACGATGTGGACGAAGGGCACGCCGATCCCGGCCTCGATCACCCCGGCGACCCGGTGCATGGTGTTGGTGCAGAGCAGGACCATCTCCGCCCCCGCCCGTTCGAGGGTCCCGGCGGCCTCGGCCAGCAGCCGCCCCGCGGTCTCCCAGTCGCCCGCGCGCTGCAGGGCCTCGATCTCGGCGAAGTCCACGGTGAGCAGCAGGCTTCGGGCGCAGTGGTGGCCGCCGAGACGCCGCCGGGTCTCCTCGTTGAGCAATCGGTAGTACTCGGCCGAGGACTCCCAGCTCATGCCGCCGATCAGGCCGATGTTCCGCATCACGGGCCCGTGATGAGCGTTGTTCGAATCCATGGTGGACGTGACCTCCTCGGCGACATCGAAACAATACTCACGACACGGACGCGGGTCTCCCGCTCGCTCTCCCTCACCGGCCGGCACGGCGCCTACGGGCCGATGACGACGCCGCGGCTCCACGCCCAGGCCGCGATGCCGACCCGGTTGGCCGCGCCCAGCTTGCGCTGGACGTTCGCGACGTGGGTCTTCACCGTGCCGGGACCGATGAACAGCTCGGCGGCGATCTCGGCGTTGGTACGGCCGTGGGCGACCAGGCGGGCGATCTCCAGCTCTCGCTCCGTCAGCGGTTCGGTGAGCGCGGACGGAGCGGCGGGCACGCGCAGGTGGGCCAGCAGGCGGACGGTGACCTGCGGACTGATCAGCGTGTCACCGGCCATCGCCGCACGGACGGCCTCGACCAGCAGCGCCGGGCCCGACCGCTTGAGCAGGAAACCGCAGGCGCCGTTGCGCAGCGCCGCGTGCACGTACTCGTCAAGGTCGAAGGTCGTCACGACGATCACCCGGGTCTGCCCGGCCAGCAGTCGGGTGACCTCCAGCCCGTCGAGTCTCGGCATGCGGATGTCGGCGAGCACCACGTCGGGCCGCAGATGCCGGGCCAGGTCGACGGCGGCGCGGCCGTCGGCGGCCTCTCCCACCACGGTCATGTCGGGCTGAGAGTCGAGGATGAGCCGGAACCCGATCCGCACGTCCTCCTGGTCGTCGGCGATCAGGATCCGGGTGGTCACGCCGGCTCCCCGAGGTCGGCGGTCGGACGGCTCACGCGCGCCCCGGCGTCCCGAGATCCCCGGTGGGGGTGGGCGGGCACGAGCGCCTCGACCCGCCAGCCACCCGGCTGCGGCCCGGCCGACAGCGAGCCGCCGAGTATCCCGACCCGCTCGGTGAGCCCGACCAGGCCGAAGCCTCCGCGCCCGGCCGCCTCCGAGTAGCCGCCGCCGTCGTCGGTGACCCGTACGCGGACCGACTCCTCCACGCGAGCGACGGTGACCCCGACGGAGGTCGCCTCACAGGCGTGGCGGCGCACGTTGGTGAGTGCCTCCGTCACGACCCGATAGACGGTGGCGGAGGTCTCCTGGGAGAGGCGCCGCTCCAGGCCGGGCTCGACCGAGAGGTCCACCCGCACCGACGGGGAGTAGCCGTCGACGAGCCGCGCCAGGCCGTCGACTCCGGGCAGCGGCTCTCCGGCGCCCGATCGCGTCTCGTCGGCCTCGTGGAGCATCTGGACGGTCCGGTCCATGGCGGCCAGGGCTCGCAGGCCCGCCGCCTCGATGCGTCGCAGCGCGTCGGTCACCTGCGCGGGGAGCGGCCCTGGAGCAAGCTGGGCGGCCTGCGCCTGCACGAGGATCCCGCTCACGTCGTGGGCGACGAAGTCGTGCAGGTCGCGGGCGAGTATGAGCCGCTGTGCCCGCTTGGCCTCGGTCACCGCGCGGCGGCGGCCGTTGTCCAGCATGCGGACGTAGAGGCCGGCCCCCGCCGCCGCGATCGCCAGGAGGGACCAGGCCGCGCAGGCCCCGACGATGATCGCGAGGTCGCCGGGCCAGAGCACGCGCACGAGCATCAGCGCGACCGCGCCTCCCGCGAGCCCGGCCGAGGCGGCGCCCCGCGGGGCAGGCGCGTGCCTCACGGCCACGAACGTCAGCACGAGCAGGGGCGGAACCTCCGCCAGCATCCAGGGGGCGGAGTCACCGTGCCGGCCGGTCAGCGGATGGGCGACGGTGATCGCGATCGAGATCGCCCCGGCCGTGGCGGCCGGCCACTCGGGCGGAACGCGCGGCGCGAATGCCACGATCATCGCGGCGAGCGCCAGGAGCGTGGCGACCAGGTCCATGGATCGACCCTATGAGGTTGTCCGGTCGCGGGAAATCCACCAGAAGGGGGAGGAAACGCGGCGTCCGCCGGGCGAGATCCGCCGAACGGCAGATGGGTCCGGCACCCTCCGCCGCCCGACGCTTGAACCATGGAAACGACGACGGAGAAGCAGAGGGCGAACGCCCGATGGCCACGCTGGGCGGCGTACGCGGCAGGCGCGTGGTCGCTGGTCTACGGCGGGCTCGGGCTCTACTGGGCGCTGGGCGGCGCGGGTTTCCCCTTCGGCGAGGGCGACATCCCCGACGCGAGGGCGGAGTCGCTGCTGGGCGGTGCGACGGCTGCGGGCACCGCGCCGGTCATCGCGGCACTCGGGTTCGCGGGCGCGGTGCTCGCGTTGGTCATGGCCCACCTGCGACTGCGCGGCGCGGCCCGCGTCGCGGTGCTCGCGACGGCCTGGCTCGCCGCGTGGACGCTCGTGGCGCTCATCCCCGACAGCCGAATCATGACCGCGGTCGGCTACGCCCCGATCTTTCTGGTCGGGCTGCCGTTCGGCTGGCCGGACGTCGACTACTTCGGGCTCGCGCTGCCGTGGCCGGTGCTGAATCTGATCGTCTGCCTGGGTGGAGGGCTGCTGTGGACGGGCGCGGCGCTGGCCTTCCAGCGACGTACCGGTGACTCCTGCGAGAGCTGCGGCCGTTCCGGGCACGGGACCGCCACCTGGACGACGCCTGCCTCGGCGGCCCGATGGGGACGCTGGGCGGCCTACACGGCCTTCGCCGTCCCGCTCTTCTACGCCCTGGTCCGCTGGGCGTGGGCGCTGAACATCCCGCTGCTGTTCCCGGAGGAGGACCTGCGACGGCTGCACGAAACGGGCCTGGTGTGGGCGGGCGCGGGACTGGCGACGTTCGCGGCGGCGGGTGGCGTCCTCACGCTCGGGCTGGTACACCGCTGGGGCGAGGTCTGGCCCCGCTGGGTGATCGGCCTGGCGGGCAGGCGGGTGCCACCCGGGCTTCCGGTCACCCTCGCGACGGCGGTCACCGCCGTGCTGATGTCGGCGGGCACGCAGGCCGTGCGGATGATGGACTGGAGCGACCCGGCCGCCTGGTTGAGCAACCCGCTCGCGTACTGGCCGATCTGGGCCGTGGCGCTCGGCGTGGCGACGCTGGCCTACTACCTGCGCAGGCGGGGCAGGTGCCGCTGGTGCGGGCTGGTCTGATCGGCTGCCGGACGCGCCGTCCGATTCCACCAGGCGGCCCCGATCCCGGAGTCCCGTCGCGGACTTCGACGGCGCGGCGCCGGGGGAGGCACGCCGACTGACGGTCCGGGGCGGTCGCGAAGACCTGTCCGAGAGCGGGCTCGGGATCGTGCCGCCGGTCGGGTCCCTACCGGCGGCACACCGGAATCTCATCGAGGATCTCGCCTCGGCCGCTCGTTCCCGCGAGTGGGAGTGGGCGCACGCCGCCCTCCTGGTGGCCGCGGGTGAGTTTGACCTGGCGGTGCGGGCGGGCGGCAAGGTGTGGGACCACGCCCCGCTGTCGTTGATCGTTGAAGAGGCCGGCCGTCCGGGTGCGGTCAGGCGAAGTCCTCGGGCGTGAACTCCTTGGGCTCCACCAGGACCAGCCAGTTTCCGGTGTTGTCCCGCATGACGGCCTCGACGCCGTACGGCCGGTCCGACGGCTCCTGCAGGAAGGTCACGCCCTTGGCGCTCAGTTCCTCGTAGGTCTTGCGGCAGTCGTCGACGGTGAGTCCGAGGCCACCCACCTGGCCCTTCTCAAGTTGACGCCGGACGAAGTCCGCGGCATCGGCGTCGAGCGGCGGCCCGGGCGTCATCAGGGTGACCTCGAGCTCGGGCTGACTGGGGTGGCCGATGGTGACCCAGCGGAACCCCTCGCCCATCATGATGTCGTTGCGGGGCTCGAAGCCCAGGTTCTCGACGTAGAAGTCTCGCGTCTTGTCCTGGTCGAGGCAGTGGACGGTGACCAGTGAGATGTTGGTAATCATGTGGCCACCGTAGGCGGCGTGGCCCGGCCGGCGCTTCTCTCAGATTGCTCTCTCAGGTCGCGTGATCGGGCTCTCCGTTGACGGGTCCCGTCGTGCCACCGGGATCCAGCGCCCCACGCATGAACAGGAAGCACCCCGGGACGTGCGGGACGCCCCGGGCGGCCCACCGGTTCCGGTACGAGGTGGGACTCTCACCCACCAGCTGGGCGAACCGCGACGAGAAGGACCCGAGGCTGGCGAACCCGACCAGCATGCACACCTCGGTCACCGTCAGGTTGGCGGTGCGCAGCAGATCCTGGGCACGTTCGATGCGGCGGCGGGTGAGGTAGCGGATCGGGGTCTCTCCGTACGCCGCCTCGAAGCTGCGGACGAAGTGGAACTTGGACACCCCGGCGACGCCCGCGAGCCGGTCGAGGTCCAACGCCGTCCGGTAGTGACGGTCGATGTGGTCACGCGCCCGGCGCAGGTGGGGGAGCAGCTCGACGGCCACCGCTCGGGTCGTCGTCACTGTCATGCATACGAGGGTATGCGACGGGCGAGAAGAACGTACCGGGTCTGCGGGCATACGGACGGCGGGGATCCGCGTTGAGCGGCCACGATCGCCGATCGTGGACGGGCCGCTGCGACAGCCGGCCCTCCTCGGATCACCGGACAGGCGCCCGCAGGTCGCTTCGGATCACTGGACGGGCACCTGCAGGTCGCGGAAGCTGGCGATCTTCACCTTCATCGTGGAGGCGTCCGCGGGCAGCGCGAAAAGGTTCCAGAACTCCCTTTCCTGGCCCGGCCCGAACTTCTCGGTGCCCAGGCGCACACCGGACACATCGGTGCAGGCGCAGTAGGAATCGACGCCGCCGTCGTCGGTGGGCACCTGGAGCCGGCCGGGTAGATACCGGCGCCCGGCGGTCACGTCGGTCAGCGTGACGTTGGTGGCCGCCTGATACTTGAAGGACACCCAGTCCTTCGCATGGTGCAGCTCGTTGAACCAGGCCTCGCCGTCGCCCTCGTTGGTGACGCGGTAGGTCAGCAGACCGAGGCCGCCGGGGATCCGCCGCAGGCCGGTCACCTCCATGGAGATCGGCTGGCCGTCCGCTCTCGCGGTGCCCTTCAGCTCGGTCGCTCCCGGAGCGAGGGTCGTCGAGGGAGTGGCCGCCCGGTCCGTCTCGGCGGGCTGCGGCTTGGCGAACGTCACCGTGACGCGGCGGTTACGTCGCTTGCCCTCCTCGCTGTCGTTGCCGTAGAGCGGGCGGCGGGAGCCGTACCCCTTGGCCTGGAAACCCACGCCCTCCCTGGTGACCAGCGCGGACAGCGCCTTCTGCACGGCCTGGGCGCGGCGCACGGACAGCGGGTCGTTGATGGCGTCGGTGCCGGAGGAGTCGGCGTGCCCCTCCACCCTCACCGTGGATCCGGACGAGGATTCGATCAGCTTGGCGGTGCGTGCCAGGATCGCCTCGGCCTTGGGCGTCAGCGTGGCCTTGTCCACTGCGAACAGCACGTCGGAGGAGAGGCTGACCTGGAGGTCCTTGCCGTCGTCCGCGGTCTCCTCCGACGCGTCCAGCGACTCCGACGGCGTCACGACCTGGCGGGTGACGGTGGTGACGGGCTCGGCGTCGGGATCGGGGATGTCCACGCCGGGCGGGGTGACCGGCGGCTCGTCGCTGATCGGCACGTTCAGCATGGGCGGGCCGACAGGAGTGACGACCGTGGTGACGGCGGGGTTGCCGGAGGGGGCGGGCATGACCGCGTACACGGTGATCGACTGCCCGGGGTCGATGAAGTAGCCGAGGTTGTCGCGGTCCTCGTCGCTGCACAGGCAGGGGAAGTCGGCGGGTTTGTACGGCAGGATCCAGGTGTGAGCCCGCGCGTCGAGCACGCCGATGCCGGAGGCCCATCGGATCTGCCCCAGTGGACGCGTGCTGTCGCCCATCTCGCCGGTCCACGACAGGTGATCGTCGGTGCCCGTGTTGGTGAGCCTGAGCTGGGCGACGAGGTGTTCGCCCTTGACCCGGTTCAGTCCGACGACCTCGACCTTGAGGTTCGGGGTGAGGGTGCTGCGCGTCTCGGCCAGCGCGGGCCGCGTGTCCTGTCCGGGGGCGCCGGGGGAGGCTGAGGCGGTCGCCGCCGGAGCGCTGGAGGAGGGCGCGGGAGGCGTCGGGGAGGAGGGCACGGGAGGCGGCGGGGAGGGGGGCGGGGGTGCGGCCTTCTGCGCCACTCCACATGCCGACGGCACGAGCAAAGCGCGGCGATCCGATAAATCACTTTATCGATGCTGTCGCACTTTCCGGCGAGAGCGGGCGTTCTAGAGAAGGTGGTCACAGATCACGTCGCGGACGGTGTTCCCGTATGCGGTCACCGGCTTCGCGGTCACCGCCATGGGCGTCCCGGACACGGCGCCGGCCCGGCACACGGCGCGTGAGGGAGAGTCCACGGCGTCCAGACGTCTCCGTGGTTTCGCCGGGGATTTGGCCGCAGGTCATGAAAGATCGGCAAGTTGGTGAGTGGCGCAGCCGATCGATGCCGGGCGGTTTCGGTGATCGCCGTCGTCCTGCCCGCCGCTGTGCCTTTCCCCTGCAGACTCGCACGACCGACGCGTAGAACGGGAAGACTCACGATGATCAGAATCCGTACGGCCGCCGTGATCGCCGCCCTCTCCGGAGTGGCCGTCGCGGCCGCCCCCGGCGTGGCCGTGGCCGACCATGACAGGCCCGGGAGGGGCCACAAGAGCTTTGACCTGCAGGCTCACCGGGGCGGGCTCGGGCTGGTGGTGGAGAGCACCCTCGACTCCTTCGCCAACGGCCTGCGGGTCGGTGTCAGCACGCTCGAACTGGACATCCAGATCACCAAGGACGGCAGGGCGGTCGTCACCCACGACCGCAAGGTGGACGGCAGGAAATGCCAGGACACCGGCCCCGTGTCTCCCGGTGACACCGCCTACCCCTACGTCGGCAAGTACGTCAACACCCTCACCCTCGCGCAGGTCAGGACCCTCGACTGCGGCTCCGGGACGTTACCGGACTTCCCCGGCCAGCGCCCGGCGCCCGGTGCCCGCATGCCGTTGCTCAGCGAGGTGTTCGACCTGGTCAAGAGCTACCGGGCGAAAGACGTCATGCTGAACGTCGAGACCAAGGTGGAGGCGGGGGCGCCGAGCGAGACCGCGCCCCGCGAGCAGTTCGTCCAGGTCGCCGCCGAGGAGATCCGGCGGGCCCGCATGACGAGGCAGGTGACCATCCAGAGCTTCGACTGGGGTTCCCTCATGCGGATGCGCCAGGTCGAGCCGCGGCTGCCGCTCGTGGCGCTCACCGACTACACCTTCCTCCAGACGGGACAGCCCGGCGCGTCGCCGTGGCTGGGCGGGATCGACATCGACGACTTCGGCGGCGACCCGTTGAAGGCCGTCAAGTCCTTCGGGGCCGGCGCGTTCTCGCCGGTGCACGGATTCCCCCAGAACGGGAAGGTGACCGACCCCGGATACCGGCCCTACGTCACCAAGACGATGGTCGACGAGGCGCACCGCCTGGGCATCAAGGTGATCCCGTGGACCGTCGACGACGCGCCCACCATGAACAAGCTCATCGACGACGGCGTCGACGGCCTCATCACCGACTACCCCGACCGCCTGCGCACGGTGCTCGACTCGCGCGGCTTCAAGCTGCCCAAGCAGTATCGCCGCCCGCGAGGCTGATCCGTCCCCCTCCGGCACACCCGGGTGCGCGTCGGCGCGCGCCCGGGCTCCGCCGGAGGATTCGTGAGCCCGTGGCGCGCCGGGCGACCGTCGGACACCCGGGCACCCGGAACCGTGAGGACCGATCCTCAGGCACCCGTTTCAGCGTCTGAACCTCAGCCGCCACGGCATCAGCGCCGACTCCAGTTGCACCCGCAGGCTCATCTTCGAGGTGCCCGCCCGGCGATCGGAGAAGTGGATGGGAATCTCAACGATCGTCATCCCCGCCCTGGTCGCCCGGTAGTGCATCTCCACCTGGAAGCTGTAGCCACCCGAGGAGATCCCGCCGAGGTCAAGCGCGGCGAGGCTCTCGGCCCGCCAGATCTTGAACCCGGCGGTCACATCCCGCAACCTGATGCGCAGGATGGTGCGGACGTAGAAGTTCGCCCAGGCCGACAGGGCCCGCCTGCGGCGGCTCCACTCGGCGGCCAGCGTCCCGCCCGGCACGTACCGGCTGCCGATCACGCACGCCGCTCCGGTCGCCTGCGCGGTCCCGAGCAGGCGCGGAACGGCGTCGACGGGATGGGAGAAGTCGGCGTCCATCTGCACCACGAAGTCGGCTCCGGCCGCGAGCGCGGTCTCCATGCCCTCGATGTAGGCGCGCCCGAGCCCCTCCCTGTTCGGCCGATGCACCACGCCGACCCGGCCGGGATGCGCGGCGGCCAGCTCGTCGGCCACCTTCCCCGTGCCGTCGGGGGAGTTGTCGTCGACGACCAGGAGCCGCAGGTCGTCGAGTGGCAGTGCGAGCAGGGCCTCCGCGATCAGTGGAAGATTGTCCGCCTCGTTGAACGTGGGGATCACGACGGTGACGGTGGCCATGTTCGGGGTCAGGCCTTCCGGGCTCGATGGTCAGGTGTTCTTGCCGCAGGTCTGCGTGACATCCCCGTCCGGCTGATCTCGAAACCGGAAGTGGCGAAGAACGTCCATGATATCGGCCGGTAGGGAGAAGACGCCGGAGGCTCTCACCGGCGGCGACGGCGGCTTCGCGGAGCGAAGACCTGGAGTGGAGCGCCGCCGACCATGGGGCACCGGTCACGGCTGGACCGACCGGCACGGCGCCCGGTACGGCGGGCTGACGAGCGGCCGGGACCTCGCCGGGTGTCACGCCCCCTGCGCGACGCCGCCGATGGGCGCGGCGGTGAGGTGGGCGACGGCGGCGGCGAAGTACGGCGCGGCGCAGGCGCCGAGGCCGTGGACGTAGACGCGGGCGGGGCCGGTGCCGGGCAACTCGACCCAGCGGATCTTGGCGCCACTCGGGTGGACGATCGCGGTGTGCATGACAACCTCCTGATGTATCGGAGGCAATGTATATCGGCATCTAGGTATATCGCAAGCGAGGTATAGTGGCGTCATGCTGGAGCTGGCGGTACTCGGATTTCTGTACGACCGGCCGTCGCACGGGTACGACCTGCGCGGACGGGTGGCGGCGTTGCTGGGGCACGTACGTCCGGTGGCGGACGGGACGCTCTATCCGGCCATCAAGCGGATGGAGTCGGCGGGGTGGCTGGTGCGCCAGGATGAGCCGGGCGTGGCCGCGGCGCCCCGGCGGACGCTCCACCTGACCGACGCGGGACGGGCGGAGATACTGCGGCGGCTGCGGGAGCCCGACGACCTGGAGATCAGCGACGAGAACAAGTGGTTCGTGTTGCTGGCGTTCCTGCGCCACCTGGGTGATCCCGCGGCGCAGGCGGCGGTGCTGCGGCGTCGGCTGGAATTCCTCGCCCGGCCGAGCAGCTTCTTCTACGAAGGGGACCGGCCGGTGCGGGCCGAGGAGTTCGACGACCCGTTCAGGCGGGGGTTGCTGTCCATCGCGAGGGCCACCAGCCTGGCGGAGCTGACGTGGTTGCGGGAAACCCTCGGCTCGCTGGAGGCGTAGCCGGGCCGCCACGCCGTACGGGGGAGGGGCGGGCGCCGGCCCGGTCGCCGTCCTTCGCGGCATTTCGGAGCTTCCGGAATCACCCTTCACCCCGCACCTCGAACACAGTACCGAACCTGGGTTGACCTGGCGGTAAAACCAAACAGGTCAGGACCCGCTCGCGCCCCAGCGCGTGATCGGGTCAGCGCGTGGACGCGTCGGTGTCAGTCGCCCGGCAGCCACTGCGCCGTGGGCCACGCCTCCCGGTGCCATGCGCTGTCCCAGAACATCCACTCGTACTCCGTGGCCTGGACGAACGCCTCGGTCATGGCGGCGCGGGTCACGCCGTCCGCCGTGGCCGCCAGCCGATCGGCGATCTCTTTGGCCTGCTCGACCGACTTGGCGAAGTCCGGATCGGCATAGGTGGAGATCCACGCCCGGTAAGGATGGCCGGCGATGTCGCCGGTCCGCTTCAGAAGCGCCGCGCCCACATCCTGGTAGACCCAGAAACACGGCAGAACGGCGGCCACGAGCACCGGGTACGGCGCGGTGAGCGCGACGGCCTGCAGAAAGGAGGAGTAGCCGAGGCAGGTGGGTGAGGTCCGGATGCCGGCGAGGTCGGCGGCGGTCAGACCGTACTCCTCGATGTAACCCTCGTGCAGGGTCCGCTCGGCGTCCAGCGCGGCGTGCGCGCTGCGCGACCAGAACGCGGCCTCCTGGGAATCGTCGGCCCGCACCGAGGCGGTGGCGAGCGCTTTGGAGAACGCCCCGAGATATCTGGCGTCCTGCACGATGTAGAAGGCGAAAAGCCGGCGGTCGAGTGTGCCTTCGCCGAGTGCGGTGTTGAAGGGGTGCCGATGGATGGCTTGTAGCAGTGTGGCGGAACGTGCCCAGACGTCGTCGCAGAACATGACGTCCCTTCGCTAGTTCGAACTAGATCAGGTTCGACGGGTGTGCTCTCAGCCCCGAACGTCTCGGGGCACCCCGCGTCGCGGACCAGGGTAACAGCCCGCTCGTCCGTGCCTGTTCGGGGCCTAGCCTTCTCGCATGGGATTGGACATCACGGTCCTGGTCGTCGACTGGGCGCGCATCACGGAGGCCCCACCCGGCCGGCGCCTGGAACTGCTCGTGGACGCCGCGTACCCGGAAGATGATTCGGACCTTGAGGATCCCGAGCGCGGGTGGGTGTGGCCCTCGGCGGGCGTGCCCTGGTTCGCGAGGTATGAGTTCTACCGCACGCTGGGCTCGTTCAAGGCGCATTTCTGGGCCGGCCAAGCCTGGGAGAAGGTCCGGGGCTCTGCCGACCCGGACCTGCGCGCGACGCTGGACGGATTCTTGTCAGGGCTGTTCTGGTACGGGCCCGACCCCGACAACGATGCTGTGCACGTGCATGGCGAGCTGCTCCCTCCTGACGGCGACAGGGGCTCGGGCCTGTCGCTCGCCTGCCCTCCGGAGGCCGTAGCCGCCCTGGTCACACTCTGGGCCAGGGCCGCACCGCGCCTTGAGGAACTTCGTGAGCCGTTCGCCGTGCACGCCGTGCGGCCTTCAGGGTGTTGGATCAAGAACTTCGAGGAGTTCACCGACCTGCTCAGCGATTGGGGAGAGGTGGTGGGCGAGGCCCACCGTCGCGGGTGGGGGCTGATCGGACTGCCGATCTGACCCGCGCTCGACGGCTTGAACCGCGCCTCCACAGGACCCGGGGCAGGCCGGAGTCTCCGGTGATCCCGGTGCGGTTCACTCCCGCACCTGAGAGCGGGCGCCGAGGTCTGCCGTCAAGCCGAGGCCTGCCGTCAAACCGTGACGCAGCCGCGGATCATCCTTTTCCGCCGGTGAACGCTTTTCTTCCTTGACTCCTGACCTGCCCGGAGAACACCGCCACGGCGTGAACGCGCAGGTCACCGCCGCCGTTGCAAACAGTGGGCCGGCGGATGCCTCGTCAGAGGCCGATCTTGTCCAGTTCGGCGAGGTCCTCGTCGGAGAGCGAGAGTTCCGCGCCGGCGATGTTCTCGCGCAGGTGCGCCGCGGACGAGGTGCCGGGGATGAGCAGGATGTTCGGCGACCGCCGCAGTAGCCAGGCCAGGGCGACAGACATCGGCGTCGCGTCCAACCGGGCGGCCACGGTCGAGAGCGCCGAGGACTGCAGTGGGCTGAAGCCGCCGAGCGGGAAGTAGGGCACGTAGGCGACGCCCTGTTCGGCGAGCCCGTCGATCAGGGCGTCGTCGTGGCGGTACGCGAGGTTGTACATGTTCTGCACGCACACGATCGGCGCGATCGCCTGCGCCTCGGCGACCTGTTCCGCCGTCGCGGTGCTCACTCCGAGGTGCCGGATCAGGCCCTGCCGCTGGAGTTCGACGAGCGTCTCGAACGGTTCGGCGAGCGAGCCGGGCTGGGGTCCCTCGGCGTTGCCGAGCCGGAGGTTGACCAGGTCGAGCACCTCCAGGCCGAGACTCTCAAGGTTCTCGTGGACGGCCCGGCGCAGGTTTTCCGGCTCCCGGGCCGGGGGCCAGCCGCCCTGCTGGTCGCGGGTCGCGCCGACCTTGGTCACGATGTGCAGCGATTCGGGGTACGGGTGCAGCGCTTCACGGATCAGCTGGTTGGTGACGTGCGGCCCGTAGGCGTCGCTGGTGTCGATGTGGGTGATGCCGAGGTCGACGACCTCGCGGAGGACGGCGAGTGCGCCGTCGTGGTCGGCGGGCGGCCCCATGACCCAGGGGCCGGCGAGTTGCATGGCGCCGTAGCCGAACCGGGTGACGGTCAGGTCGCCCAGCGTCCAGGTGCCGCCGGGAAGGGAAGTGGAGAACATGCTCATACCTCTGGTTTCAGTGTTGAGCCAGGCGGTGCTGGTGCCTGACGGATACCTGCTTCACTATGGAGGGGTAACTTCCTGACGGGAAGTACGTACTTCCGAGTTCGTAAGGCACCCACGGGTGGAGGAGCGGTCGATGGCGACGATGACGGCGGCACAGAAGAGGGCACAGACCAAGGCGGAATATGACGCTTTCCTTGCGGCCTGTCCTAGCCGCAAGCTGCTCGACCGGATCTCCGACAAGTGGGTCACGTTGGTCCTGGCCGCGCTGGGCAGCGACGGCTCGCATCGGTTCGGCGCCGACTGCGCCGGTGAGCCCCGGTCGATGCGCTACTCGGAGTTGTCCCGCCTGCTGGCCGGCGTCAGTCAGAAGATGCTCACTCAGACGCTGCGCTCCTTGGAGCGTGACGGTCTGATCACCCGTACCGCGACGCCGACCGTGCCCGTCACGGTCTCCTACGAGCTGACCGATCTCGGTCTCTCGCTGCACCAGATGATGAGCGGCCTCAAGGCCTGGGCCGAGACGCACATGGACGACGTGCTCGCCAACCGTGCGACGTACGACGACACCCGCGCCGTCTGAACCGGGGAGCGAAGGCGTCACATCAGCCCCTTTCCGGCCCTTCACCCGGCCGGCCATCGGCGATCGTGCACCTGGCGGGTCGAGACCAACCGTTCCACGGACGAAAACGGCCTACCCGCCTCCCGGCGCCATGCCCCAGCGTCCCGCACCGAGCAGTTCCAGATAGTGGGTGTGGAAGGCGTTCAACGTGCTGCGATGGCCGACGCTGACGAGGATGCACCGGGGCAGGCGATCGCGGATCAAGCTGTACAACGCGTGTTCGAGACCTTCGTCGACGGCGGAGGTCGCCTCGTCGAGGAAGGCCAGGAGGGGCCGCTGCAGCAGGACCCTGGCAAAGCCGAGGCGCTGTTGCTCGCCGGGAGACAGGGTGCGGGACCACTGGGCCTCATCGTCGATCTGACCCTCCAAATGGCCGAGCTGCACCCAGCGCAACGCCTCGCACGCCTGCTCGTCGCCGATCCGGTGCGCGGGCTCGGGGTAGGCCAGCGCGGTACGCAGGCTTCCCAGGGGCAGGTAGGGCTGCTGCGACAGGAAGAGCGTGTGAGCTCCGGTGGGGCGGCGGACGGTGCCGTGGGCGTGCGGCCAGAGACTGGCCAGGCTGCGCAGCAACGTGGTCTTCCCGCTTCCCGAGGCGCCCCTGACCAGCAGTGATTGCCCTGGGCTCATGCTCAGCGTCAGGCCCTCGATCAGCGGTTGCCTGTCGGGACGCCATACTCCCAGGCCCTCGATCTCCAGCGCGTCGGGGCGATGCGTGAAGATCGGCGACGACAGGCCGCGCGACTCCCTGTTCGCGTCCATCAGCGCCGTCAGCCGGTTCAGCGTCGCCCGGTAGGTGGCGAAGGAGTCGTAGGAGTTCCTGAAGAAGGACAACGAGTCGTGCACCTGGCCGAAAGCGTCGGCGGTCTGGGTGATGTCACCGAGGGAGATCGTTCCGCTGAAGAAGCGCGGCACCTGGATGATGAAGGGGAACACGACCGAGATCTGGGTGACCGTGTCGTTGAACACCTGAAGCTTCAGGGACCGCTTGGTGATCGCCCAGGTGTTCCCCATGACACTGGAGAACCTGGCCGACAGCGCCGTCCGCTCGACATCCTCGCCACCGCAGAACGCGATGCTCTCGGAGTTGTCCCGCAGGCGGACCAGGGTGTAGCGGAAAGAGGCGGAGAGGCCCTCTCGCAGGAAGTTCAAGTGGATCAGCGGGCGACCGATCCTGAAGGCGAGGAACGACGCCATGATCACGTAGACGTAGGCGAGGAAGACCATCGCACGCGGTACCGCGTGGCCGAAGACGGACATCGGTCCTGAGAGCCCCCAGAGGATGGCGGTGAACGACACCAACCTCAAGGCGGCGTCGATCGCACCGATCGACAGGTCGTACGAGTTCTCGACGAACTGCGTGACGTCTTCCTCGATGCGCTGATCCGGGTTGTCGACCGGGAAGCTCACGAACTGGCCCCGATGGTAGGCGTGCCCGTCCAGCCAGTCGGCGATCATGCGGTCGTTGAGCCAGGTCCGCCAATGGATGAACAGTCGCTGGGTGATGAGATACGCGAGCTGTGCGCTGGAGACGACGATCACCGCGAGGACCATGAAGACGGTGACGCAGAACCAGAACATCTTCGCGTCCAGCCCCTGCAGCGCCGTGTAGAGGCCGTTCGTCGCATAGGAGATCAGCACTTCGAGGCGCACCGCGAGGACCGTCATCCAGAGCAGCAGCAGGAGGGTGAGCAGCGGTCGCCAGGTGATCCAGCCGCGTCCAGGCTTGAGATAGGGAAAGGCGAGTCGCCGGAACTGCCGCCCCCAGTGCGTGTAGCGGGTCAGCACCCAGACCACCAGGGCGCCGACCAGAATGGTGGCGGCCCAGGTCATCGCTGTCGAAGTAAGGGATGTGAGCCATTCGTGCTGCCAGTCCACGGCGCCGCTGGCGGATCGAGTCGACACCTGTAAGAAGATACGTCCTTAAAGTCCGATTTGTACCATTTTTTATGGTAAAGTGAAGGACTGAACGAGCGGGGGCTCGATGCGCTCTGTCCTAGCGGAGCCGCTCGGCGACGGCCTGGGCCGGACCCGACGTGAGGAGACCGTGGAGCATCTCCACCCGGTGCACGACGCGCGGCGCGGTCAGCGGCACTCCGGCCGCCACCGACGAGGGCAGCAGGGTCAGGCCGTGTCCGGCGGCGGCGAGATTCAGGAGGGTGTGCACGTCCTCGCCGCCGTAGTGGAATCCGGCACGGAACCCGTCCGTACCCGCCACCTCGCGCAACCGCTCCACCGACACGGCGGCGGGGGCCTGCAGCCACAGCGCGTCGGCCAGGTCGGTCAGCGCGAGCCCGCGCCTGCGAGACAGCGGGTGATCGCCGGGCAGGACCACCACCAGCTCCTCCTCGGCCACACCGACGGCGGTCAGCGGTCCCACGTCCGGCAGGCGCAGCGGATCGCTGGGCGCGGCGATCCCGTCGACGAACCCGAGGTCGGCGGCGCCGGAGGCGACCTGCTCGGCGACATTCTCGCGTCCGGCCGTGCGAAGGGTCACCGCCGGCCGCTCCTGCGCCAGGCTCCGGGCGATCACCGGGGTGCACGCCAGCGGGGAGGCCACCACGGTCAGCCGCTCGATCGGGCCGGCGGCGGCGCGCAGGACGTCGGCGCGGGCGGCTCGATGGCGTAGCAGCAGCGGACCGGCGTGTTCCAGCAGTCGTTCCCCCGCAGGGGTGGGCGTCACCGGGCGGCGGTGCACCAGAGCCAGTCCCAGATCCGCCTCCAGCACGGCGATCTGCTGGGACACCGCCGACTGGGTGTAGCCGAGATCCTCGGCCGCGGCGGAGAAGGACCCCCGGTGAACGACGGTCACGAACGTGCGCAGCAGATGTGGATCCACGACGCATCAGTATCGCTTATCAAGCGAGCAAGAATCATCGTTGGCGCTTACCTTGGAGCTCCGGCGAGGATGAGGACATGACGGTCGCAAGAATCGCCCTGGTCGGCGACAGATCTCCGAGTGTCCAGGCCCATGTGCGCATCCCGTCGATTCTCGAAGCGCTGCGCGAGCGCGACGAGTCGACGCTGGACGCCTACTGGATCCCCACCACCGAGGCCCAGGACCTGGACGGGTTCGACGGCGTCTGGATGCTGCCCGGCAGTCCTTATCGCAGCGAGGCGGGCGCGGTGAACGCCGCCAGGATCGCCCGCGAGCGTGGCATCCCGTTCCTGGGCACCTGCGGCGGCTTCCAGCACACCCTGCTGGAGTACGCGCGCAACGTCCTCGGCCTGCCGGTCGCGCACGCCGAGAACGACCCGGACGCCGATGACTTCCTGCTGCTGCCGCTGGCGTGCTCGCTCGCCGGCCATGAGGACGAAGTCCTGCTGGTGCCCGGCTCGCTGGTCGAGAGGATCATCGGCGCCGGCAGGAGCGTGGAGAAGTACTCCTGTGACTTCGGCCTCAATCCCGACTACCTGTCCGTGCTGGAGGAGGGTGGCCTGAACTTCACCGGCCGTGACGGCGCCGGAGCCGTACGAGTGCTCGAACTGTCCGGTCACCCGTTCTTCCTGGCCACACTCTTTCAGCCTGAGCTGGCCGGGGACGGCACCCGGCCACACCCGATCATCACCGCGTTCGCCTCGGCCTCCGTGGAGCTGGCCGCCTCGAAAGCCCCGGCCTCGCTCCAGGCGGCCCGTCACACGGCCCTGGCCGGGTAACCGGTCCGCTTCGGACGGGTGAGCCGACGACGAATCGGCGGCGGGCGGCGGGCGTCACCGGGCGGACACCCCCTGTGGCCGTCGACGACGGCCCGCGCGGCTAGGACCCGTAGAGGTCCGTCTCGCTCAGGGCCGGGCTGCCGTCGTCGTCGGAGCGTCCCAGGCGGGACGCGGAACCGAACATGGGTCCACGAGCGCGCTGGAGCCCGGCGAACCGTCCGAACCCGAGCGGCTTGGGCACGTCGTCGTAGACGGCCTCCATGCCGCCCCTGACCGAGTACGTCTCGTGCCAGAAACCGGTGCCGCCCGAGTCCCGCAGGAAGTCCAGCCACCACTGCCGATGCGGCTCGGACCGGGCGAAGGCGAGCAGCGAGGGCAGGTCCCGCCAGTACTGGCGCATCCCCATGTTCATCGGGAAGAACGAGTAGTACACGGGCTCGTGCAGCAGCAGTCCGTCCGGCTTGCCCTCGACCGACTCACTGATCTTCCGGCCGAAGCTGAAGAAGGTCCGGACCCCGTACAGCCGGTTCACCCGCATGCCGAGGTACAGGACGATGAGGTCCGGGTAGGCGGACAGGTCGACGGTCTGCCGGTTCACTCGAGTTGGCATTCAACGCTCCTTACGGCTCGGGTCACGCACGGGCTGGGGTGGAAGGCAGGTCGGGTGCCTGCGCGGCGGACGCGCCGAGCGGTGCGCCGGTGGCGACCGCGGCGGATCCGGCCGGCGGTGTTCGGCGGGTGGTCGTCATCGTTGTGGTCCCCTCGGCTTGAGTCCGTTCCCAGCGGCCTCAATGTACGAATGCGAACTTGACTGACACTGAACGAACCCCGCGAGGAGTGAACGGCGACTTCCCCGCCGGCTGATGTCCGCGCGACCTGAGGCAAACGCCGGCCGCTCGACAGGTGCCCGGGGAACCGGCCGGGGTGCCACCCCTGTCGCCACCCCTGGCCGGTTCCGGGCCGCTCGGTGCGACCGCGCCGGCCGTCACGGGATCGCACACGAATCAGCCGTCATGGGATCGCGCACGAATCACAGGAAGAACGCCACGGCTTATCGCCTGGCATTCGATTCATCACCTGGAATTCGATGTGGACGGCGAGAAGACCGCCCGGGCGTGGAAGGCCAGCGCGATGCCCCAGAAGACTATCGACCACACGGGCCAGAAATGGTGTTCCTTGTCGTAGGCCCACCACACCACGACCTGGGTCAGATTGGCTACGACATACCAAAACAGGTGCACCCACAGGCCCCATTTTCTGGCGCTTTCACTTTTCAGCGATCTCATTCTCGCAGGCTAGATCGACGCACTTGACGACGAGTGAACCGGTGGTTCAGTGATCGTCAAGTACCCGGTCTTTACATTGATCCCGCAATTGAGGTTCGAACACCATGTGTTGAAAGGTTGACATTGATGACGACTCGTAGAGCGGTGCTGGCCGGATCCGCCGCGGCCGCGGCCGGCGCTCTGCTCGGAGCACCCGCGGCGCAGGCACACTCCCGGCCGAAAACCGAGCCCAAACCCACCGTGGTGCTCGTGCACGGCGCGTTCGCCGACGCCTCCGGCTGGAACGACGTCGCCGCCCGGCTCATCCGCGAGGGCTACCCGGTCATCGCCCCGGCGAACCCGTTGCGCAGCGTGGCCGCCGACTCCGCCTACCTGGCCGGCATCCTCGCCACGCTCAGCGGCCCGATCGTGCTCGCCGCGCACTCCTACGGCGGGATCGTCGTCACGAACGCCGCGACCGGTAACCCGAACGTGAAAGCACTGGTCTACGTGGCCGCGTTCGCCCCCGATGAAGGTGAGACGCTGCTGGGCCTGCAGACGAAGTACCCGGGAAGCAAGCTCAACGAGGCGGCGCTGGACTTCCGTCCCTACGGTGATGGCCTCGTCGACGGATACATCAAGAAGGAGGTCTTCCGCGGCGTCTTCGCCGGCGACGTGCCGAGGGCGACGACCGACCTGATGTGGGCCGGCCAGCGTCCTGCCGACGCGCGCACGCTCGGGGAGCCGTCCGGCGCCCCGGCGTGGAAGACCATTCCCTCCCACTACCTCGTCGCCCGCGACGACCAGGTGCTCCCCGCCGCGGCGCAGCGGTTCATGGCGCGGCGGGCCGGGTCGCAGGTCCGCGAGGTCGGCGCCTCGCACGTCGCGATGATCTCGGAACCCGCCGTGACGGCCGACCTCATCAAGCGCGCCGCGCGCTGACACCACGAAGGAGACGGCGGTGTCCGGTCCCGTACCGGCACATACGCCGTTCGGCTGAACCTCCAAAGGACAAGACGATGCATCAGCGTGCGTACGAAGGCCAGTGCACTGCCGAGGAGAAACGGCACACCTCCGCCCGGTCGCCCATCGGCAATCCGAAGCTGACGTTGTTCGCACTGGCGCTGGGCACCTTCGCGATCGGCACCGGCGAGTTCGGCAGCAACGGCATCATCCAGCTGTTCGCGTCCGACCTGAACGTGTCGATCCCGGTCGCCACATACGCGATCACCGCGTACGCCTTCGGGGTGGTGATCGGCTCTCCGGCGATCATCCTGCTCGCCGTCCGGGTCAACCGGCGCACGCTGCTGCTCGGCCTGATCGCGCTCTTCCTGGTCGGCAACGGGCTCTCCGCGCTGGCGCCGAACATCGCGCTGCTCGTCGTCTTCCGGTTCGTCGCCGGCAGCGTGCAGGGTGCGTTCTTCGGCGCCGGGGCCGTCGTCGCCGCGTATGTGTACGGCCCGGGCCAGGGCGGAAAGGCGTTCGCCACGGTGATGGGGGGACTCACCGTCGCCACCATCGCCGGGTCACCGCTCGGCACCCTCATCGGCCAGAACGCCGGCTGGCGCTTCATGTACTGGACCGTGGTCGCCGTCGGCCTGCTCGCCGGCGCCGCCCTGGTGGCCTGGCTGCCCCGCACCGACGACCTGCACGGCAGCTCCATCAGGAACGAGCTGAACGGCCTCCGCCGGCTCAACGTCTGGCTGATGGTCACCGTCGCGGCGCTCGGCATCTCCAGCATCTTCGCCGTCTACACGTTCATCGGCCCCTTCGTCACCGACGCGGCGCTGCGGGACGCCGCGTTCATCCCGATCGCACTCGCCGTTTTCGGCCTCGGCATGGCAGTCGGCAACCATCTCGGCGGACGCGTCGCCGACCGGTACGAGCACCGCGGCCTGGCCTGGGGCTATGGCGGTGTCCTGGTGCTCCTGGCGCTGATCGGTGTGGCCGGCGACAACCTGCTGATCCTGCTGCCCTGCCTGTTCGGCGTCGGCGCGACCATGATGTTCGCGATCCCCACCATCCAGGTCCGGCTGACCGGCTTCGCGCCGGATGCCCCGACCCTGATGGGCGCGCTCAACCTCGCCGCCCTCAACCTGGCCAACTCCCTTGGCGCGATCGGCGGAGCGGTCACCATCGAAGCCGGCTGGGGAACCCTGTCCACCGTCTGGGCCGGTTTCGCCCTCACCACCGCCGGTCTGCTCCTGTACGTCGTGACCGTCGCCCGGGTGAATCCCGTTTCCCAGCTGAGCCCCGCTCGACCAGTGTCATAGCGGAAGATCCGTTCTGGTCCGGTGCGACGGAGGAACCACATGAAAGACGGCGCGGCGCGGCGCGGGCCGGTCCTGGACGACGAGCAGTTCCGCCGGCTCGCCGAGTACGGCGAGGTGGAGCACGCCGAGACCGGCCGGGACCTGTACGCGTCCGGCGACGACTTCTACGACTTCTTCCTGCTCCTGACGGCGACTGTGGACATCGTCCGGGACGCGACGGCGATCGAGCCGGAACGTCTGGTCTACCAGGGCGGCCCCGGAGACTTCCTCGGCGAGCTCAACCTGCTGACCGGCCAGCACGTCTACCTGACCGCCCGGGTGGTGTCCGCCGGGACGGTCGTCCGAATCGGGGCGGTGAATCTGCGCCGAGTCCTCGCCGAACAGGACGACATCGCCGACCTGTTGCTCGCGGCGTTCCGGGAACGGCGCGAGGTCATCCGCTCGGCCGCCGGCAGCGCCTTGGAGATCGTCGGCCGGCCGGACGACACGGAGACCCTCGAACTGCGCACCTACGCGACGCAGATGCTCCTGCCGCATTCCTGGCGCGATGCCACCTCGCACCCCGGGCGATCGCTGATGGCGGCGGCCGGGCTCACGGTGGACGACCTTCCGGCGGCGGTCGTCCACGGTTCGGTGCTGCGGCGCGCGACGCCCGGAACGGTCGCGCAGGCGCTCGGCCTCACCTACCGGGCCGACGGGCGTCCGGTCGATCTCGTCGTGGTGGGCGCCGGCCCGGCGGGTCTGGCCGCCGCCGTGTACGGGGCGTCCGAGGGCCTCGTCACCGTGCTCCTGGACCAGAGCGGGCTCGGCGGTCAGGCCGCCAAGAGCGCCCGCATCGAGAACTACCTGGGCTTCCCCCAGGGGGTCAGCGGCGCGGACCTGACCCGTCTGGCGATGGTCCAGGCGCTCAAGTTCGGCGTACGGATCCACTCGCCCTGTGCGGTGACAGGCCTCGACCTCTCCGACGATCGACGGCCGGCCGTCCTGCTGGAGGACGGCGTGCGCATTCAGTGCCGCGCGGTGATCGCCGCTACCGGGGCGCGCTACCGGCGTCTCGACATCCCGCGATGGGCGGCGTTCGAGCGGGCCGGCTGCATCCGGTACGCGGCGACCGAACTGGACGTCCGAGGCTGTGAGAACCAGCCGGTGACGGTCGTCGGGGGCGCCAACTCGGCAGGGCAGGCGGCCCTGTCCCTCGCGGCCCGAGGTGCGACGGTGGATTTGATCATCCGCGGCCACGACCTCGGAACTCGGATGTCGTCCTACCTGACCGACCGGATCCGTGCGCACCCCCGGATCCAGGTCCACACCGGCAGCACGGTCCGCGAGCTGGCCGGCGACGGCACCCTCACCTCGATCGTCGTCGAGAGGCCGGGCGGACGGCACGACCGGCTGGCTTGCCACGCGCTGTTCTGTTTCGTCGGCGCCGACCCGGTGTCGGGCTGGCTTTCCGACGTGGCCAAGGCCGACGACGGCTTCATCCTCACGGACAGCCGGCTGCCCGCCGGATCGTCCGGTAAGCCCCTGCCGTTCCAGACGAGCGCACCCCGGGTCTTCGCGGTCGGCGACCTCCGCTCGGGTTCGACGAAACGAGTGGCCACCGCCGTCGGCGATGGCGCGAGCGCGGTCTCCTCCGTCCACGCGGTACTCGCCGACGACTGACGCGTGATCGGCCGGTCGCGCGACAGGCACGGTTTCCTCTTCGGATCAGGTGGCGTCAGAGACCTCTGATCTTCGGGAACCGTGCCTTTCCGCCTGTGACGGCCTGGCGTTTCCTGACCTGCCTCGGCAGATGCCCACGAACAAACCCCATCAAAAGTTCGACTCGCCGGGGCTCCGAGCGAAGACCGGTGGGAAAGAAGACCGCGGAAATCTCTTTCCGCGGTCACCCGCCGGCTTCGGCTCCTTCGATCAGAGGTACGCCCAAAGCTCGCTGTAGCCGATGCTGAGTGGTACGTGCCACTTACAGTAGGAAGGGATCCCCTGCCGGTAGTAGGCGTTGGACCGATCCGCGCACCTACGATCGGTGGTGGTCTCTACTGAGCCGATCATAAGTTTTGGTACTTGTTGGGTGGCGGTGGGAGATCGCGTTCCGGCGGGGACATGCTTGGAGTATGGCCAGAAAAGGTCGCAGAGCGACGTTCGAGGAGAAGGTCTTCGCCCTCCGGTTACTGGGCAGGGCCGAAGCGTTCTCATGTTGTGAGACCGAGTAGCTGAAGGCCGTCCGTGGGGTGGCTGCGGTAGTGGTCGATGGCGGCGGCGATGTTGGTCCAGCCGATCAAGCGGGCCAGGCCGATGGCCAGGTTACGCAGGCTCGCCATGACCCGTGGGGCGGTGCCGGTCCGAACGCGTGAGGCGTCTTCGCGGTAGGTGACGTCGCGGATGTGGTGCAGGGCCTCGATACTCCAGTGGCCGCGGATCAGTGTGGCGAGGTGGGCGTGGGTGACGCGGCCGGGCGGCAGGCTGGTGATCGCGTAGATCGTGACGATGGTGGTTTTGCCGGTGCGGCGGTCGGTGCGGCGGCGTTTGACCTGGATGGCCTGGGCGGCGTGGGGGAAGGGCAGGCCGGGCCGGACGGTGCAGATCTTCAGGCGGCGGATCTCGCGGCGGCCGTGGCCGCGGGTATCGGTGCGGTCGTTGAGCAGGGCGTGGCGCCAGGGCAGAGCCTTGAGCCGGCGGTGCAAGGTGGGCTGGTTGCCTTTGACGATGAATAGGTAATGGCCGCCGGAGTCGATGATCTGGCGGGCATGGGCGTGCTGGGTATGCAGGGCGTCGGCGGTGACTACCACGTCGGACAGGTCCAGGCCGGACAGCAGGGGCGCAACTGCAGGGATCTCGTTGCTCTTGGCGGTGACCTGGCGTTGGGCGACGACGGTCTGGGTGTCGTGGCGCAAGGCGGCCAGCAGGTGCACCGTGCCGTTGGCGGTGCGACTGCCGCGTAGGGTCTTGCCGTCGATGGCCAGGCCGGTCAGCGGTGGTCGGCTTTCGGGGTGGTCGGTGGCGGGCGGGCCGTCGGCGGCGAGGGTGGCCAGGTAGGTGCCGGTCGTGGTGTCGAAGGCGTCGCCGTCCAGGCGGGCGAGTAGTCGCCGCAGGGTGCTGGCGGCCAGGCGAACGGTGCCGGGGAGCCCGGCACGAGACAGGATGTCCGGGTCGTATCCGTGGATGGATCTGTTGATCGCCGCTATGGAGGTGGCTCCGCTGAGTACGGCGAGCAGGGTTAGGGCCAGCAGTGGGCCGAGTCGGTAGCGACGTCCGCGGTGGCTGCGTGGGTCGGGCAGGGTGCCCAGTACCTCGGCCAGCGCGGGCAGATCGGTCGATGGGTCGAAAGCGGGGACGTGCTCCAAGTGGCGGGCGAGCACGTTGATCGGGAATGATGGCACGCGAACGCGGCCCCTGTTCTTGATCGACTGGCTAGACACCGACGATCATCAGGGGTCGCGTTTGTCATCTCCGCATCGGGGTGGCCTCTACTGCCAGCCCGCTGCAGGGCTGCGACCGTCTCAGCAGCCGAGAACGCCTCAGCCTTGACCTGCATACGAGACCAGAATGCCTCGATCATGGCGTTGTCGTAGCAGTCGCCGACACTGCCCATCGAGGGCACCAGACCGGATGCTTTGGCACGCTCGGTAAAGGCCCAGGAGGCGAACTGGGTGGATTCAATCGGTGCTCGCAACACTTCGTCGGTGGAGGTGTTGGTGAATGGGCCTGGGCAAGAAGCAGCAGGCTGTCCGGTTGTATCGCGGTCAGATCCCCTCGCCGGGACGGCCGACTGTCGCCTGGCGTGAAGATCGCGTGCGATTCTGGCAAGCGATCGCTCGGGGGGCGACCTCGCAGGACGCCGCGGCACAGATCGGCGTGTCGCCGGCGGTGGGAACGCGCTGGTTTCGCCAGGCTGGCGGGGTGGGACCATGCCTTGCCCCGACGGTGTCGGGCCGTTATCTGTCGTTCGCGGAGCGGGAAGAGATCGCGTTGCACCGTGCCCAGAAGGTCGGCGTGCGCGAGATCGCGCGGCGTCTGGGGCGGTCGCCGTCAACGATCTCCCGCGAGATCCGGCGCAACGCCTCAACGCGGACCTATGACGTGGAATATCGCGCGACGGTCGCGCAATGGCACGCCGAGCGTCGAGCCCGGCGGCCGAAGACCGCCAAACTGGCGGCCGACCAGCGGCTGCGCGCGTATGTGCAGGAGCGGCTGGCCGGACAGGTCCGCCACCCGGACGGCACGCCGGTGGCGGGACCGCAGACGACGCCGTGGAAGGGGCGCAACAAACCTCGGCGTCAGGACCGCCGCTGGACGACATCGTGGAGCCCGGAACAGATCGCCCACCGGCTGAAGGTCGATTTCCCCGAGGATGACACCATGCGGATCTCCCACGAGGCGATCTACCAGGCCCTGTTCATTCAGGGGCGAGGAGCGCTCAAGCGGGAGCTGGTCGCCTGTCTGCGCACCGGGCGTGCACTGCGGGTGCCGCGCGCACGCGCACGGCACAAGGCCGGCGGCCACGTGACCCCCGAGGTGCTGATCAGCGCCCGCCCCGCCGAGGCCGACGACCGTGCGGTCCCGGGCCACTGGGAAGGTGATCTCATCATCGGCACCGGACGATCGGCGATCGGCACCCTCGTGGAGCGCACGACACGGTTCACCCTGCTGTTGCACCTGCCCCGGATGGATGACTACGGCACTCAGGAGCGCGTGAAGAACGGCCCGGCGTTGGCCGGCCGCGGCGCCCAAGCCGTGCGGGACGCGATCACCAAAGAGATCACCGGGTTGCCTGAGCACCTACGCCGTTCACTGACCTGGGACCGTGGAACGGAGCTGGCCCAGCATCCTCAGCTGCGCATCGACACCGGGCTGCAGGTCTATTTCGCCGACCCCCATAGCCCCTGGCAGCGGGGCACCAACGAGAACACCAACGGCCTGCTGCGCCAGTACTTTCCCAAAGGCACCGATCTGTCACGATGGGGTGCTGAGGAGTTGGCGGCCGTAGCATTCGCGCTCAATACCAGGCCCCGAAAAACCCTCGAATGGAAAACGCCGGTAGAAGCCTTCAGTGATCATCTAAACTTGCTGCTGAGCAGCAGTGTTGCGACGACCGGTTGAGTCCAGGCTGCACGCCCCGGTCGGAGTGGATGATCGTACCAACCGGTGGGATGCGCGACTGGATGGCCATGCCGAGCGCGTTGGTCACCAGCGCGGCCGTTGGCGAGGAGTCGATGGACCACCCGACCACCCGATCACTCGGCGCGAGTAGGCGTCCAGCACGACCGCGCAGTAGACCGTGCCCTCGCGGGTGGGATGCTCGGTGGTATCGGTGACTCACAACTGATCCGGCGCCACCTGAGCCGGTGGGTGACCCCGGCCGGCCCGGCCCGGCGCATCAACATTCCTACTGCCCCGTGCCCAAGGGCTGCTCACGCTGGAGAGGACCAAGCCGCAGAGTAACAAGCGGTTCACCGACTCGGGGGAGACCCACGACGAGCGCGGTCTCAAGCATCGGGGCCAGCGGGAGACGAGGTTGATGCCGATCCCACCAGAGCTGGTGACCATGCTGCGCGACCACATCGACACTCACGGCGTCGCCGCTGATGGCCGGCTGTTTCGTACGCGCACGGGTGGTCTGATCTCCGGGTCCGCGTACGCCAAGGTTTGGAAGGAGGCTCGGCTGTATGCCTTCGCGCCCGATCAGGTCGCCTCACCCCTGGGAGTCCTTCATCGTTCCGGCCCCGGAATCCTTCCGCGAACCTGCGAAACCGCCGGTCCCACCTGGGAAAACGGGGCCGGATCCATTCCGCGTATGTTCCGCGAGCAGTGGCATACGGCTGCTTTCGGCGGCCTGCGGCTGCATGAGGGGTGTGGGTCGCGGGCAAGCAAAAGGCCAGGTCAGCGCGTGGATGACCTGGCCTCGACAGTGCACCCTGCAGGATTCGAACCTGCGACCGTCGGATTAGAAGTCCGATGCTCTATCCAGCTGAGCTAAGGGTGCTCCCGCCTAATTGTGCATGATCCTGGGAGCATCCATGTATCGGTTTTCCTCCTGTGTCGTGAGGATCACCTGTGATGTCGATCACCAACCGCCCAGAGGGGGCGACGAGGACGTCCAAGCCGAGGAATGCCCACCTTTGAGGTGGTCAATCCTGAAAAAATATTGCGATATATCGCGATTTGGCGAAGGCTTGAAATTGAGCGCCGAGGTGCCGACCGGCACGGCCTTCGGCCTGTCCGGTCCCAACGGGGCTGAGAATTGCCTTCGAGTACGGGCCGGCCCACCCCAAACCGTCTCCGGTGGTGGGCGGACCGGTCTAGGCTCGTGTGCCATGTTCGGCGTCACACTCCAGGAAGAGATCCCCCTGGTGGGCGGTGATGTCACCGATGGGGTGGTGCGGGTCGGCGACACCGTCCGCAGACCTGTCAGGGCCTCCACACATTCCGTGCACGCCTTGCTGCGTCACCTTGAGGCGGCGGGGTTCGACGGCGCCCCTCGCGTGCTGGGCCTGGACGAGCGTGACAGGGAGATCCTGACCTACGTCGAGGGCGAGTCCGCGCTCAGGCCGCTGCCCGCCCACGCGCTCACCGGCGAGTCGCTGGTCGCGCTGGCGCGCCTGATGCGGAGTTTCCACGACGCCTCGGCGAGCTTCGTCCCGCCGCAGGACGCCGTGTGGGAGGCCGGGTCGAACGACGACGCGCCCCCGGAGCTGATCGGTCACTGCGACGTCAACCTCGACAACGTGATCTTCCGCGACGGGCTCCCGGCCGCACTGATCGACTTCGACATGGCCCGTCCGACGACCCGGTTGTTCGACCTGGTGACCACTTTGCGCCACTGGGCTCCGATCGCCGACCCCGTCGACCTGGAGCCGCTCCAGCGTCGCCTGGACATCGGCTCGCGGCTGCGTCTGTTCTGCGACGCGTACGGTCTCGCACCCCGTGACCGCCGCCACCTTCTGGATCTCGCCCTGCTCCGTTTCGACCGCTCCTACCAGGCCATGCGCAACAAAGCTCTCACCATCGGCGGCGGCTGGGCCCGCATGTGGGCTCAGGGAGCGGGCACGCGCATCCGCCGGGCCGCCGTCTGGCTTGAGACCCACCAGGATGAGCTCCATGAGCATCTCATCTAGCCCCTCTGGATCACCTGGTCTGTCCGGTTCGGGCGGTCGAAGCGGATGGCGAGGGCAAAAATCCGGGCAGCCGAAACCCGGGCAGCCGAAATTCGGGCTGGCGATGTCCGGGCTGACGACGTCCGGGCGGCGCGAGGCGAGGTGGGCCGAGGCACTGGGAATGCTCGCCGGGGTCGCGATCGACGCCGCGTTCGCCGATCCCCGGCGAGGGCATCCGGTGGCGCTGTTCGGGACGGCCGCGGCCGCGCTGGAGAAGCGGGTGTACGGCGACGCCCGGAGCAGGGGAGTGCTCTACGTGGGCCTGTGCGTCGGTCCGGTGGCGCTGCTCGGATACGCCGCGACCCGGCGGGGAAATCCGGTGGTGCGAGGCGCGCTGAGCGCCGTGGCGACCTGGTCCGTCCTCGGCGGAACGACGCTGGGCCGTGAGGGCGTGGCCATGGCGGAGTTCCTGGAGGACGGCGACCTCGCGGGGGCACGCGGGAGGCTGTCCCACCTGTGCGGGCGCGACCCGTCGCGGCTGGAGGCGCCGGAGCTGGCCAGGGCCACCGTCGAGTCGATCGCGGAGAACACCTCCGACGCCGTGGTGGCTCCGCTGTTCTGGGGCGCGGTGGCCGGGGTTCCCGGACTGCTCGCCTACCGGGCGATCAACACGCTGGACGCGATGGTCGGCCACCACAGCGCGCGCTACGAGCGCTTCGGCTGGGCCGCGGCCCGGCTCGACGACGTGGCCAACTTCGTTCCGGCCCGGATCACCGGGCTGCTCACCGCGCTCGCCGCCCCCCTGATCGGGGGCTCGGCGCGCCAGGCGGCGGCCGTACTGCGCAGGGACGGCCATCGCCACCCGAGTCCCAACTCGGGCCGGTGCGAGGCGGCCTTCGCGGGGGCGCTGGACGTCACGCTCGGCGGCACCAATGTCTACGGCGACCGCGTGGAGCACCGGCCCGAGATGGGCGAGGGGCCCAAGCCGTCGGTCCAGGACATCCGCAGGTCCGTACGGCTGGCGCGAGCAGTGGGCTTCGCGGCCGCCGGGCTGGCCGTCCTCGCCGCGCTCAGGGGCACGCGCCGGTAGCACCGATGGCACTGAGGCACACCGGCAGGACCGGGGCACGCGCCGGTAGCACTGAGGCGCATCGGCAGGACCCCGGGCGTGGCCGTTGTGTGGCTGTCGTGTCGTGGTTCGGAGGAGCAGGCCGCCTGAGGTGCTCCGCCCATCGCCGGCCGGTGACACGGTTCAGGGTGCCGGTGAGACTCGCGCCACCGGGCACACGCGATCGCATGGACCCGTTCGTCGGCTCCTGCCGCTGACCGGACAGAACCGGCAGCGCATGCGTATTGTCCGGTATCCCCCCGACCCCACCTGTACCGACACCTGATGACGCGAGCCTTGACCGACACCCCGTCATGGTCCAGGTGCCGTTCGCGCGGGCCGCCGCCCCGGCGTGAGGCGGTGGGTCCGCGCGGTCGTTATCACCGGCCGGAAGGCGGTCAGTGGCGTCCGGCCATGACGCCGCCGTCGACGTCCCAGACGGCGCCGGTGACCCAGTCGGTCTGGTCGGACAGCAGGAAGGCCACGGTGGCGGCGACGTCGTCGGGGGTGCCGGTGCGGCCGAGAGGGTGGAAGGCGTTGAACCCGTCGAGGACGGAGTCGACCTGGTCCTTGGGGATGAACGCCTCATAGATGGGAGTGCGGACGACGGCGGGGGCGACCGCGTTGACGCGGATGCCGTGGGAGGCGAGTTCCAGGGCCAGGTGCTGGGTGAGGGAGTGCAGCCCGGCCTTCGCCATCGAGTACGCCGACGAGGGGGTGGCGGCGATGGCCTGGTGCGCCCACATGGAGCCGATGTTGACGACGGCTCCCTTCGCACCACGGTCGATCATGTTCCGGATGACGGTCTGCGTGATGAGGAAGAAGGCCCGGTTCAGGGCCTGGTAGCGGTCGTAGTCCTCGGGCGTGTGCTCCAGGAAGGGCTTGGGGGCGAAGACGCCGGCGGCGTTGACAAGGAGGGTGGCGTCCGCGTGCCGGTCGGTCAGGACGGCGCGCAGACGGTCGACGGCCGCCGGGTCGGCGAGGTCGGCGGCCAGACCGACGGCGGTGCCGTGAGCGGCGAGGCCGGACACCGCTTCGTCGGCGCTCTCCTGCGTACGACCGGTGACGACGGCGCTGCCACCGCCGGCCAGGACGCGGCGGGCGACGGCGTGGCCCATGCCGCTGGTGCCGCCGATGACGACGACCTTCCGTCCGGTGAAGTCGGTGGTGGTGGACATGTGGTGCTCCTGACAATGGTTGAAGGTGGCCGTCGACGCGGCTGAGATGATCCGATTCGAGGCCGGACGGAAGAAGACGGCCGAGGGCCCAGCGGCTGACGGACGAGGACTTCGGCGGACGGCCGGCTCATGTCCGTCTGGGGCCGAGGCCGGGGTTGCCCGACCGTCTCACTGCTCTTGCGGGCATGCGGGCGGGACGGTGTGCCGCGCCCGCGCCGTGGCCCCGGAGCCGTTGAGGAGTTCCTTGCCGGTGGCTCCGGCAACGGTGTCCGGGAACGGCTGCCTGTGCTGCCTGCGAACGCCGGCGGCGGCGACCCGGTTCGCGGAATCCACCTGCGGGGTGATCTCAAGATATGCCATGGTTATGCCTCGCTCGATCGGCAGGGGAAACGAGGCGGCCCGGGAAGTACCGCAACGTGCCTGCCACGTTAGGCATTCTGCATGGCGTCCGGTAGAGGATCCTGCTGAATCAGCCCATAAGCGCTGTGTATGGCTGACGTGCGGCGGCGAGCTCTCCGGCCAGCCGGGTGAGATCGGCGCCGAGCGGGGACTCGGCGCTCCACACCGCCTCGAAGGAGATCTGCACCTCGCGGCCCTCGTCCATCAGCGGCCGGTGAGGCACGTCGGGCGAGGTGAGCTTGGAGCGGGGGACCATCGCCGATCCGAGGCCGAGCTGCGTCCACTCCTCCAGGACGCTGTAACTGGCGGCCTCGCCCGGATACGTCCGCAAGGGCATTTCGCGAGACTGGAAGAGCCGCGTCGTGAACGTCGTCAGGCCGCACGTGTCCGGGACGAGGATGAACGGCTCCTTGCCGGCCTCGTCGAGTTCGATCGGGGTGCCCAGGGCGGGACCGGAGCCGACGACGACCATCGGCTCCACGTCGATGACACGGTGCTCGAAGCGCGGCATCGCGGCGACCGCCGGGATCAGGATGATGTCGAGCCGGCCGGCCAGGAGGCACTCGCGCAAGTCCTGCATGTTCGCCTCGCGCAGCACCAGGTCGCGGGGTTCGGGCAGGTCGCGCACCACGCTGAACGCCCGGGCGACCAGGGATGAGGCGATCAGGGGCGAGACGCCCATGCGGATCTTCTGCTCACCGGGCTCGGTCAGCCGCTTGGCCTCCGCCGCGACGGCGCCGAGCGAGGTCAGAGCGCGTTCGATCAGGGGCAGGATCCGGACCCCGAAGGCGGTCGGGGTCACCCCTCGCGGCGACCGGTCGAACAGCTTCCCGCCGAGGCGCTCCTCCAGCTTGGCGATCCCGTTGGACAGGGCGGGCTGGGTGACGCCGTACGCCCGGGCGGCTGCGCTGAACGACTTGGTCTCGGCGACTGCCTGGGCGTACCGGAGTCCTTCGAGATTCAGGCGATCCATCATAACCATGCCTTATCGCTGCATCCGTTGTCGTCCCCTGCCGGCTTTTTTACCTCTGCCTACGTCGGGGCTCTACAGGTCCAGCATAACCAGCGGCTATATGGATCGTGATGCTCGGAACGGGTTCCCGCAGCCGCGGCCACGGTTGCGGGAACCCGTTCCCCGTCGCACCTGGGCATGAGGCCGCCCGTCATCCTGCTCTCCGAACTCGGAGAGCAGGATGACGGGCGGCCTCCGCGCGCTTTGCCACCGGATGACCGGTGACCCGATCGGCGTTCACGACCCCGCTGAACGGGTGGGCCGCGAGCGTCGCCGGCGGTCTCAGTCGAAGGTCGGTCGACGGGTGCGGCTGCGCTTCAACTCGTAGAACCCGTCGGTGCCGGCGACCAGCAGCACGCCGTCCCACAGCCTCCCGGCCGCCTCACCGCGCGGAATCGGCGTCACCACCGGCCCGAAGAAGGCGACGAGCCCGCCGTCGGGGGCGGGGACGTGGATCGCCGGCGTGCCGAGGTCCTCGCCGATGGGGGTCAGCGCGGCCCGGTTGCCGGCCAGCAGGGCCGCGTCGTGGTCGGTGGTCTCGGCCGCGTCGGCCGGCTCCGGCGGCAGGCCGACCTCGGCCAGCGCGGCGAGGTACAGGTCACGGTCGATCGGCGCCTTCCGGTGGTGGATCCGGGTGCCCAGCGCGGTGTAGAGCTCACGAAGGGGCTCGGCGCCGTACTTCTGCTCGACCGCGACGGCGACCCGCGCCGGGCCCCAGCCGGTGTCCAGCCACTGCCGGTACCACTCCTCCAGCCCTTCACGACCCTCGTTGAGCATCGACAGGCTCAGCACGTGGAAGCGCACCCGTACGTCGCGAACCTTCTCCACTTCGAGCAGCCAGCGGGAGGCGATCCAGGCCCAGGGGCATTTGGGGTCGAACCACATGTGGGCGATCGTCATATCAGTCTCTCCTCACGGGAGTCCGCTGTTCAGCGCCACGCCAGGGGGCGGGCAGCAACCATTGTCGGCACCGGATTGGCCAGTTGTAAGTTCCAATTCGGGCCGAACCGATTGGGCCGATGTGGCAGGCGGGGACCTCCCGCTTCGGGACGCGCCCGTGGTTCGGAGAGGCGGACGTTCTCACGCGCACGAGGTGCCGCGGTCGCGGCGCGGACCCCCCGAGGCGACGACCGCGGAGGGCCGACGGCGATCCGGAGGCCGGAGAGGTTCCGCGGTCGCGCGAACCCCAAGGGGATGCGGTCGAGCGAACCCAAGGGGATGCGCTCGCGCGGACCCCAAGGGGGCGCTCCCGAGCCCGAACCGCACGTTCGCTCTCGGAGCCTTCGGGTGATCCAGGTGGGCGGTACGGCGCGCGGCGCGTCATGCTGGTCACCATGATGGTCGATTCCCCCCGAGAACTGCCCGTGGTTCCGGCCGGGCCCGGTGCCGCCGGACCGGTCGTGGCCCGTGCCGGAGCGCTCGCCCGCTCCGGAGTCCCGCTCGCCGAGTCGCGGCCGGTGGGAGCGTGAGAGGGGCGCTGCTGGTCGCCGGGACCACCTCCGACGCGGGCAAGAGCGTCGTCACCGCCGGCATCTGCCGCTGGCTGGCCCGGCAGGGCGTGAAGGTCGCGCCGTACAAGGCACAGAACATGTCGCTCAACTCCTTCGTCACCGCCGACGGCGCCGAGATCGGCCGCGCCCAGGCGATGCAGGCCGCCGCGTGCGGCCTGGAGCCCAGCGCGGACATGAACCCGATCCTGCTCAAGCCGGGCAGCGACCGGCGCAGCCAGGTCGTGGTCATGGGCAGGCCGATGGCCGAGGTCGACGCGATGGAGTACTGGCAGGTCAAGGAGCGGCTCAGGCAGGTCGCGACGGACGCGCTGGAACGGCTGCGAGACTCCTACGACGTGGTGATCTGCGAGGGCGCCGGCAGCCCGGCGGAGATCAACCTGCGCAGGGGGGACGTCGCCAACATGGGCCTGGCCCGCGCCGCGAACCTGCCGGTCGTCGTGGTCGGCGACATCGACAGGGGCGGGGTCTTCGCCTCGCTCTACGGGACGGTGGCCTTGCTGGAGCCCGCGGACCAGGCCCTGATCGCCGGTTTCATGATCAACAAGTTCCGGGGGGCGCCCGAGCTCCTCGAACCCGGCCTCGACATGATCAGGGAGCTGACCGGCCGCGAGGTCTACGGCGTGCTGCCCTGGCTGGACGGCCTCTGGCTGGACGTCGAGGACTCCCTCGCCCTGGACAACCGGCCCGCGATCGGCGCGCGCACGCCGTACGGCAGGCAGACCCTGCGGGTCGCGGTGGTCAGGCTGCCGCGCATCTCCAACTTCACCGACGTGGACGCGCTGGCCTCCGAGCCCGGCGTGACGGTCCGCTTCGTGACCTCTCCCGCCGAGCTCGACGACGCGGACCTGGTGGTCCTGCCCGGTTCCCGGGCCACGGTCTCCGACCTGGCGTGGCTCCGCTCCACCGGTCTGGCCGAGGCCCTGCCCGGCCGGGCCGTGCTGGGCATCTGCGGGGGCTACCAGATGCTCGCCGGAACCATCCACGACGACGTCGAGTCGGGGACGGGCCGGGTCGAGGGGCTCGGGCTGCTGCCCGCGACGGTGGAGTTCGCGGCGGACAAGACGCTGGGCCGCCCGGTCGGCACCGCGTACGGCTGCCGCGTCGCGGCCTACGAGATCCACCACGGCGTCGTGACGGCCGAGGGCGGCGAGCCCTTCCTGGACGGCTGCCGGGTCGGGTCCGTCTGGGGTACCACCTGGCACGGGGCCCTGGAGAACGACGACTTCCGCCGGGCGTTCCTCGCCGACGTGGCGGCCGTCTCCGGCCGCGACTTCACCCCCGCCCCCGACGTCTCCTTCGCCGCGATGCGCGAGGAGCGGCTGGACGCCCTGGGCGACCTGATCGAGCGGAACGTCGACACCGACGCCCTGCTCAGGCTCCTGGAGGGGGGCGCCCCGCGCGGTCTTCCGTCTTTGCCGCCCGGGGCCCTACGCGAAGCCCCGGATTTCTCGCACAATGGAACGTAGGAGGTGAACGATGGGCCGGATCGCGTTGGTCGTCTTCATCGTGGCGGTGATCGCCGTGGTGGTCATCGGTGTCGTTCTGGTGCTTCGCGGCTCCACGCCGGGCAAGCCCGTCCTCGACGACCCCCGGGAGATCCTCAAACGCCGCTACGCGGCCGGTGAGATCGACGAGGACGAATACCTCCGCCGGATGTCGGGCCTGTCACAGGACTGGTAGCCCCGCCCTCCGCTGCTCGTCCGGGGGCGCCGGGCTCATGGACGTCATGGGCAGTGGCACACGGCGACGCGGGGGGCCGAGAGCCTGCCGTGCGCGCCCGAGAAGCTGGACGAGTATGAGGGCGCGCTGCCTGGCCAGGTTCGAAACCGGTGAACTCCCCCTGCGGATTTCTCCGATTCGGTTCGCGCTGGGCAGGAACTGCATAACTCGTCCGCTCTCCGTCCAACGACGCGGATTGGGCTGCTGTAGTCAGGTCGTGGCGGAGGAAGAGGGCTGGTTCTCGGCGATCCAGGCGTCGATCTTCTCCCACTGTTCGAAGAGCCAGCGGGTCTGGCTCTCGCGGTCGCGAGGGATGTCGGCGGCCCGGATGCGCCACCACTTGGCCTTGATCTCGGCGCGCACCGGGAGCCTGCGCCAGATGTCGCCGAGGGTGATCAGGTCGTCGAGGCCGGTGTGGGCGACGAAGACCACGTCCGCGGCCGGGCAGGCGTCGATGGCGGCGATGGCCCCGCCCGGATGGGGAGGGAGGAGGTGGTGCATCTTGCGGGCTCGGGCGGCCTCCTCGGTCAGGCCTTTCTGCTGGAGCCGCAGGATGGCCCGCCAGCGGCGCTTGGGGGTGAAGTTGCCCCCCTCGGGGAAGATCACCAGGGCGTCGTCGGCGTCCATGTCGGAGGACAGGCGGCTGATCTCGGCGATGATGCCGCTCTCGGCGGTCTTGCGGGGGACGAAGGCGTTGGGCAGGCGGTTGATCATCACGTCCAGGGACGGGTCGAGCTGCAGCGCCGCCTTCATCACGATCCTCGGGCGCCTGCCGTACAGGGTGAGAAGGTGATGGACGAGCAGGAACGAGTCGCCGGGACCCGCGTGGCGGGACAGGACGATGACCGGGCGGGTGAGGCGGCGGGAGAGCTCGTTGGAGGTCCGTGGCGGCTCGTCGATCTCGACGCTCAGGTGGAAGATCCGTACGGCCACGGTGTACACCTTGAACAGGAACCACTTGATCAGGGCGTAGTGCCGTTCCTGGTATTCGTCCTTGTCGAGCCGTCCGCCCAGTCCGGCGGCCACCCAGAGTCCCAGGCTGGCGACCAGCGCCATCGACTCCAGGGTCAGCCAGGCCAGCGCGAACCAGACCAGCCGGGTGCCGCGCCGCTGCGGAACCGGCAGGCGCAGCGAGGCCGCGGTCACCACCGCCAGCCAGATCGGCAGGGTGATCACCGCCACCACGGTGAGCACGAGAACCATGGGGGCGAGGACGAGCCGGCGGATGATGCGAGGAGGGAGCACGGGTGACTCCTTCCTGTACGGCACCGCTCAATGGGTCAGGTGGACGAGCATTGAGCCAGGTAGGTGGATGAGGCCTGGTAGGCGCGGTCGATATACCCAGATATATGCGATGAATCGCGATAGCGCAGTTGGGAGAGATCCACTCCGGGGCGGGAGACGCTTCCCGCCGGCATGACGTGGACCTCGATGTCGTCGGGAAGGGTGGCCATCTCCTCGGTGAAACGGTGGCGGCGGGCGATCTCGAAGGCGATCAGACCGACCTCCCACGGTTTACGCGGCGCGACCAGGGGGCGTTCGATCCGGCCGACATGCAGCACGTAGACGCGGCGCGCGCCGAGGGCGACGGCACGGCCGACCGGGATGCTGTGAACCAGGCCGCCGTCGAGGAAGTGGTCGTCGCCGATGCGGACCGGGGGCAGCAGCCCCGGGACGGCGCAGGAGGCGAGGACCGCGTCGACCAGCGGGCCCTTGTCGAACCAGTGCGCGGCGGCGCGCTCGACGGAGGCGGCCACGCACTGGAACGGCACGGAGAGGTCCTCGATGCGGGCGACCGGGAGCATCTCGGTCAGCAGTCCGCGCAACGGGCCGGCGGAGTGGAGGTGGGTGCCGGTCTTGGCGAGGGTGGACAGGCGGGTCACCCACGACCCGGCGAAAGCCGTACGGACCACATCGGACTTCCACAGTGCGGTCAGGCGTGCGACGGCGTCGCCGGGGGCGGCCGCGAACATGACGCCGTTCAGCGCGCCCACGGACGTGCCGACGATCAGGTCGGGCTTGATGCCCGCCTCGTCCAGTGCCCTCAGCATGCCCACCTCGTGGGCGCCGAGGACGCCTCCGCCGCCCAGTACGAAGGCCGTGTCCACGCTCATGGGATCACGATAGACCGCATCAGAGGGCCGGGACCCAAAGCGGGCGGTGGATTCCGGGTTCGGGCAACGAAGGGGCGTCCAACTGTCGGGGTTCGGTCATGGTCCGGCCAAGGCGAAACAGGCACGATCAGAGGCATGACAGCGGTAGTGGAGACCGAGGGACTTACCAAGTTCTACGGTAAGCGCCGGGGACTCGAGGATCTCGACCTCGTGATCCGTCCCGGAGAGGTGTTCGGGTACCTCGGCCCGAACGGTTCAGGAAAGACGACCACGATCCGGCTGCTCCTGGACGTGATCCGGCCCACCAGGGGCCGGGTGACCGTGCTCGGGACGGACCCCCGTGACGCGAGCGTGCGGAGCCGGATCGGGTACCTGCCCGGGGAACTGGTCCTGGAGGGCAGGGAGAAGGCGAGTGACTACCTCGCCTTCCTGGGCGCGGTGCGTGGCGGCGTGCCCGTGGGCCGGATCGAGGGGCTGGCCGAGCGGCTGGAGGCCGACCTGTCGGTGCCGATGGGCAGGCTCTCCAAGGGCAACAAGCAGAAGGTCGGGCTGATCCAGGCGTTCATGCACGAGCCGGAGTTCCTGATCCTGGACGAGCCCACCAGCGGCCTGGACCCGCTGGTGCAGCAGGAGTTCCTGTCCATGGTCCGCGAGGTCCGCGTCTCGGGCCGGACCGTGCTGATGTCCTCCCACGTGCTGGCCGAGGCCGAGCACGTCTCCGACCGGGTCGGCATCGTCCGCGGCGGCAGGCTGGTGGCGGTGGAGGACATCTCCGCGCTGCGGGAGAAGGCGGTGCGCCGGGTGGAGTTCCACTTCGACGCCCCGGTGCCCCGCGAGGCGTTCGAGAACCTGCCCGGCGTGCGGGAGCTGCGGGTGGAGGGGGCGGCGGTGAGCTGCACCATCGACGGGCGCCCGGACGCGCTGATCAAGGCCGCGGCGCGGTTCACCGTGGTGCACATGGTCAGCGCCGAGCCCGACCTCGAAGAGATCTTCCTGACCTACTACAGCGAAGAGGAGGCGCGTCATGCCCGCGCTGGTGTCGAAAAGTCTGCGTGACTACCGCAGGGGGCTGATCGGCTGGACCGTCGGCATCGGCGCCTTCATGCTCCTCTACCTGTCGGTCTACTCCTCCATCGTGGCGGATCCGGAGGTCTACGGCCCGGCCGCGCTGGCCAAGTTCCCGGGGGCGATGAAGGACCTCATGGGAGGGCTGGACAACTTCACCAGCGGCGCCGGATACCTCCAGGCGGTGGCCTACCAGCTGTTCGGTCCGCTGCTGTTCGCCATGTGCGCGGTGGCCCTCGGCAACCAGGTGATCGCCCAGCCGGAGGAGAAGGGAACGCTGGAGCTCACCCTCACGCTGCCGATCGACCGGAGAAGGCTGTTTCTGGAGCGGTTCGCCGCCCTGGCCCTGGGCCTGTTCGGCGTCGCGCTCCTCACCTTCGCGCTCATCGCGGGGATGGCCTCGGCCCTCGACATGGGGGTCCCCTTCGGCAACATCGCCGCGGCGCACACCGGACTCTATCTCCTGGTGTTGTTCCTCGGCACGGTGACCGCGACCGTGGGCGCGGCCACGGGACGCAAGAACCTGGCCATGGCGGTCACCGGGGTGTGGGCGGTGGGCGGTTACGTGGTGGAGACGCTCGGCAGGGACGTGGCGGCCGTCTCCTGGCTGCGCTGGCTCTCGCCGTTCCACTACTTCCTGGACGGCAGGCCCGTCTACCAGGGGCTTCCCGTCGGGGACTACCTTGTCCTGGCGGGCGCGACGGTCGTGCTGCTGCTGACCGCGATGCTCGCCTTCGATCGGCGTGACGTAGGAGTCTGATGGACGAGCTCCTCGGCGGCCACCTCCGGACGTTACGGGAGGCGGCCGCCACCGGCAGGCTGCCGGATCGGACCGAGCTGGACGACTGCCGTGCCACCGGCGCGCGGGCCGCCGAGCGGGGAGTGTCCGTGCGTGCCCTGGTCGAGGCCGCCCTGCTCATGGCCGAGTCCATGAGTACGGCTCCGCCGCTCCCTGCCCTCAGGCGGACGGTCTCCGCCCTGATGGAGGGATACGAGAACGCCCAGCGGTCGGCTCTGCGCCAGGAGGAGGACGCGCGCAGGGAGTTCGTGAACGATCTGCTCCAGGGCCGGGCGGACAGGCTCGCCGAGCGGGCCGAGCACTTCGGCCTCCGATTAGCCGAGACCTACATGGTCGCGGTGGCCCGGCCTGCCGGGCCGAAGGCGGACGGTCCGGCGCCCGACCGGGCCGCAGGCGACCAAGTGGGCGACCACGTGGGCGACCGGGCGGGCGACCGGGCGGGCGACCGGGCGGGCGACCGGGCGGCGGGCGACGGCGGGATGCCGGCCCGGCGGATCGAGGAGGCGATGATCACTCGGTTCGGCTCGCACAACGTGCTCATCGCCGTCCGCGAGGGGATGCTCGTCTGCGTCGTGCCGGGCAGTCTCGCCGTCGCGACCGGGGAGTTCACCCACCACGTGAGGCAGATGTTCGCGCCCGGCTGGCGGGTCGGGCTCGGCCGGTCTCATCGTGGCCCCGGCGGGGTGGTCACCTCCTACAGGGAGGGCGCCAACGCCATCGAGCTCGGTGACCGGCTGGGACTGCGGGCACCCGTGCTCAAGGCCGCCGACCTGCTGGTCTTTCCGGTGCTCCTGCGCGACCGGGCGGCCATCGAGGACCTGGTGACGACCGTGCTCAGCTCGTTGCTGGAGGCGAGGGGCGGGCCCGGGCCGCTGCTCGACACGCTGGAGGCAGTCTTCGCCTCCCAGGGCAACCAGGCCGCCGCCGCGCGCAAGCTCGGCGTGAGCACCAGGGCGGTGACCTACCGGCTGGAGCGGATCCGCCGTCTCACCGGGTTCTCGCCCGACGATCCCACCCAGCGGTTCACCCTGGAGACGGCGGTGCTGGGCGCCCGCCTGCTGGACTGGCCCGCTCACCCGCTGGGCTGACCACATCGCCTCCGAACGGCGCCGCGCTCCTCACCGGGAGGAGCGGCACACGCACCCCGCAGACCATCGGCCCCCGCGATGCCCGTGATCGCGGGGTCAGAGGCCGAGTATCACGCGGACGACCTCCCGATCCTTTTCCTTTTCGAACTCGGACAGCTCGCTGTAGGGCACCTTCTGCTCCTTCGGAGCCCACTCGCCGTTCCGTTTGAGCCATTCGACGTGCACGTCGCTGCTGGCGGTCTCCATGAAGTCTTCGGTGCCGGTGTCCACGCCGCGTTTCCGGGAGTTCTCCACGATCCGGAGCGCCGAGGTCGCGGAGTCCACGTTCTCCTTCTGAAGATCGGTGGGCAGGTCCCTGTTCCGGCTGGCGGCGATGTCGACCCTGTCCGTGCCGTGCCTTCTGATCCAGGCTTCGTCGGTGGTCACCTTGATGCGAGGTTTGTCGCCTTCGCGCAGCCGGTAGTTGGCACGCCACTTGTCGTGCAGCCGGTCGGCGGCGGTCTCGATCCTCCTGGCCCGGGGGGTCTTGAGGAGCTGTCTGAAGATGCGCCCGACGCTGTTCAGGATCGTGCGCAGCATGGAGACGAACCGCCGGGCCATGGAGACCAGGCGGGGCAGGAGCTGAGGGGCGGCGAGGACGGCTGCCCCCGCGGCGACGGCCACTCCGGCGAGGAGGCCCGCGATCCATTCGATGGTGTCCCGCGAGACGCGGAGGCCGTCGGCCGTGGTGGTGAGGCGGGCGGCGAGGTCTCCTGCCTGGGGCAGGGTTCCCTCGTGGCCGGTCACGAAGGTGCGCAGCGCGTCGGTGGCCGGTCCGTCGTTGACGCCGGCGAGCTGGTACGCGTGCCCGCCGTCGATGACGAGTCGCCGGTGGTAGGCCGCGGCCGTGTCCAGCTCTCTGATGTGCTCGTTGAGGACGTCGACGTCCGGCAGCGAGGGGATGCCGAGGATGCTGAGGCCGGCGACGACCGCCGGATCGGTCATCACGCTCATGCCTGAACCCTGAGGACGTTCGTGACGCCGAGGTGCTCGACGTGCTCGTTCCTGGCCGCCATGACGATCTGACCGTCACCGGTGTGGCACAGGTCCTCACCGAGCCGCTCGCACCCCTCCAGCAGCGTGCGTCTCAGGTCACGATAGGGACCGGCGAACTCCTCGTACGGCAACGGGCTCTCGTCGTTCCACCGGCTTCTCAGTCCCGCGGCGAACAGCGCGTACTCGCCGGCCAGGGTCTGGAAGCCCTGTCCGGAGCGGCGTCGGCCGACGGCGTCGACGGTCACCTCGGGGGGAGTGATCACGGCCGTCCGCCGTCCAGGTGCCGCAGCGTCTCCTCGAGCGTCGAGGTCACCCGTTCGAAGCCGCGGGCGGCGTGGATCTCCATCTCGTCCAGACGCCGGATCAGGGCCGCCGGGTCCAGTCCTTCCGGCGCCGGTGGTTCATCTGATCCGTCCGGGGAGATCCGGCCGAGCCGATCCTTCTGTGCCGCCCGTACGGCGGAGACGACGTGCTCGGCCAGCGCGTCCGAGCCCAGTCGCAGCGCCCGCGGGTTCAGACGGAGTCCCGTGAGCAGCCCGTCGGTGCCGACCTCGGCGCCCACCAGCCCTCCGGCGGCCTCACCGACCCCGTGGACATCGTCACTTCCGCCATCGAAAGCCACGTGCAGCCTCCCGAATCGCGTCGACAGCAGATCCAATTGATCATCGCCAAGCTAACAGGAGGGCAGCCCGATATCTCTGCAAATCAGGTATAAAACCCGCGATTGCGTCGGGAGCGCCACGGCGGGCGCCGACGTCGCCGTACAGCCGCCGAGGTGGTGCGGTGGCCGTACGGCGACGGAGGGACCTTCAGGGAACGAGCAGCACCTTGCCGGTCGTGCGGCGGGCCTCGAGGTCCTCGTGCGCCTGGGCGGCCTCGGCCAGCGGGTAGCGGTGGGAGATGTGAACCCGGAGCGCTCCGGAGGCCACCCAGCCGTAGAGGTCGGCGGCCCGCCAGGCCAGTTCGTCGCGGGTCGCGATGTAGAAGTCGAGGGTGGGACGGGTCAGGAAGAGCGCGCCCCGCTGGGAGAGGATCTGCGGGTCGACGGGCGGGACCGGGCCGCTCGCCTGGCCGTACAGGGCCATCATGCCGCGCGGGCGCAGCGCGGTGATGCTCTCGTCGAAGGTGGTCGCGCCCACGCCGTCGTAGACGACGTGCACGCCGGAGCCGGTCAGGTCACGGACCGCCTCGGCGAATCCGCTGTAGCGGAGGACCTCGTCGGCGCCCGCCTGCCTGGCCAGGGCCTCCTTCTCGGCGGTGGAGACCGTGCCGATCACCCGGGCGCCGCGCAGCTTGGCGATCTGGGTGAGCAGCAGGCCCATGCCTCCCGCGGCGGCGTGCACCAGCACGCTGTCGCCCGGCTTCACCTCGTAGGTGGAGTGGGTCAGATAGTGCGCGGTCAGCCCCTGCAGCGTGACCGCCGCCGCGACCTCGGCCTCGACCCCGTCGGGTACGGCGAGCAGCTGGGACGCGGGCGCCACGACCTTCGAGGCGTAGCTGCCGATCACGCTCGCCCACGCCACGGTGTCGCCGACGGCGAGCTCCGACACGTCCTCGCCGACCGCGGCGACGGTGCCCGCGCCCTCCTTGCCGGGAACGAAGGGCAGGGACAGCGGATAGCGGCCCATCCGGTGGTACACGTCGATGAAGTTCACCCCGGCGGCGGTGACGTCGACCAGGACCTCACCGGGATTCACCGTGGGGTCCGGGTGATCGGTATAGGTGAGAGCATCGGGGCCGCCCGGGGCGGAGACGACTATGGCGCGCATCGTGTGGGGCTCCTTCGGTCAGGTGAACGCTCTGATCGTCCCCAACCTCATGGCGATCACTCGTTGTTCCTTGAGAGAAGCCGGAATTCAGACGGGTCGTCCGGCCTGCCTGATCGTCTCCACGACCAGCCAGACATTGGTCGAGGGATTGCTTCCCCGCCGGTTGGGCTCACAGTGATCGGGATCCGCCTTCTCCGCTCGCTGCTGGGCGGTTGCGTATCGCTCAAAGGGGAAATCCAGGCCGAGATGTTTGTCGTATTCGGGAAGATGTCTCTTGAGCTTGCGCCGGATCTCGATCCTGTTCGTGGACACCGGGTAGTCCTGGAAGTGATAGAGCACCCACAACTCGAAGCAGGGAAAGGAGACGACCAGATTGACTTTGCCCCGGCGGGCGTCGACCAGCGCCTGGCCCAGAGTCATGTGGTCGTCGACGTTGACCACACACCAGACCTCGTCGTAGGCGATGTTCGAATCGTGCTGGGTGCGAGCTTCGCGCTTCTTTTTGTCGCGTTCCTGAATCGCGTGGCCGACCACGGAGGCCGGGTCGCGCCCCAGCCCGATCACCCGGCAGTCATGGATCTCGACGGACAGCGATCTGAAATGATCGCGGATCCCCTGGAAATACTCGATCTCGGTGACCCGTCCCTCGCAGACGATGAGCACGCGTTTCCTGGGATTTCTACGGCCGGTCGGCCGATCAAGGCGTGGGGGGCTACGCCGGGTGCTCATCCTGGCTCGTCGGTCCTCTCGTCGAACAGTTCGCGGATCTGGTCGTAGCTCAGATACGGCACCGCACCGTAGCGACCCTGGAGGTAGCCGCGCTCGATGTTCTCGTCTCTGCGGGGATGGAACTCCGCGAGCGCGTAGAGAGTCGTGGCGCCGGCGGCGTCCTTCTCGGTGAACCAGACCTCGTCACGGGCGAGGAGGTCGTCATCGAGCATCGACCCCAGCAAGGTGGTGTCGTGCGAGGCGAAGATGAGTTGCGCGCCGTACCTGTTGACCTCGGGGTCCTTGAACATCCGGATCAGGGTGGAGCTGAGGAGCGGGTGCAGGCTGGAGTCGATCTCGTCGATCAGGAGGACGTCTCCGGTGTCGAGCGTGGCGAGGGTCGATCCGATCATGGACAGCCAGACTCTCGTTCCCGCGCTCTCCTGCTGTATCGGCAGGGAGGTCGTCGTTCCGCTTCGCGTCAGACGGATCTCGTTCTTCAGCCGATATTGGATTTCGCCGCGTATCTCCTCGGTCATCTCGTCGAACTGGGCGATGATCTCTTCGACCTTGGGACTGAGGTCCACCTCGACGATCTCCGCGGAGGTGATCCCGAAGTCGGCGACCTGGAGAAGCCGGTTGACGCGTGAGGCGCTGGCCGGACTCGCCAGCAGTCGTTTCGTCGCGTGGAGGCGGCTGCGCTCGTCATCGTCGCCGTGCTTGGCGAAGTGGACGCGCTGGGTCAGATGATGATGGAGCCCGCCGAGCAGAGGATGGTTGTTCGACGCCGCAGAGGACAGGTACAGGGAGTTTTCCCTGGTCAGGATGGCGATCTGCTGAACCTCGCCGGTGAGCGCGCGCCCGAACTCGTACGTGCTTGGTCCGGTCCGTTCGAAGAGGCGCCTGGGCCTGCCGTGTGGAAACGAGTGAAGCCACTCTCCGGTGACCGTCAGATCGTCCACCTCGAAGCCGTAGGAGTGGCGGACGCCCTCATGGACGAAGTCGACCTCGAAGAACGAGGGCCTGCCGGAGCCGTCGGCGGACAACAGGAAGGGGCGGCGCGGGACCCCTCCGTCGGGTGCCCACGTTGTCTGCGAATTCTGGATCGCGCGAAGCATCCAGCTCATCGCGTCGAGGAGGTTCGACTTGCCCGAGGCGTTCGCGCCGTAGACACCCGCGACGCTCACGGTCGGCGGTATCTCGGAGACCCGTGGCTTCGGCTCTCCCCTTCGAGGAACCGTGACCAGGGACAGGGTCTGCTCGTCACGGATCGAGCGGTGGTTGGCGACCCGGAACCGCAGCAGCATCGGGCATCCCTTCGGTGAACCAGAACCAACTATACGATCTGAGGGTCGATAACGAAGGTATTCCCCTTAATGAGGGGTTCAAAGCGTGGTCTCAAGGCTGTTTGGCGGAGAGGGGGCCGTGCATGGTGAAGTTGTCGAACGACGTCTTGAGCGTGGCCTTGCTCTTCTCGCCGACCCGGGCCATCATGCCGACCTCTCCGGTGGGCAGGGGGTTGGTGTCCCGGACGGACTGGACCCGCTCGCCGTTGACCCACATGGTCAGCTGCACGCCGTCCGCGTCGCCGGAGCACTCGGCCTGGAGCCGGGTGGTCCGGTTCTCGGGCAGGTCGACGGGGACGGGTGCGGTGAGCTCGCCTCCCGCGCTCTCCACGGACTTGCGGATGCGGGCGTTGCCCGCGGTGTCGAGCAGGAACTCGTAACGCGTGGCCTTGATGTCGTCCTTGCCGCGGCAGAACAGCCCGTACTCACCCACGCCGGAGCTGCCGGAGCGGATCCCGACGTCGACGCCGAGAAGCAGCCGGGCGGGGGTGATCGGCGTGGGGCTGGCCGTGGGGTCGGGGGTCGCCGGAGGGGCACTCACGAAGCCGGTCGGCGCCTCCTCCCGCAGGAGGGAGTTGTCGCCGTTCACATCCATGGCGTAGTAGCCCTCGGGGGCGTAGCCGTACCTGCCGACGGACGGATCGTAGGAACCGCCGCTCCAGCCGGTCCCGCTCTGGGTGAAGTCGTCCTGGTAGAGCAGGGCGAGGTCGTCGGGCGGACCGCTGGGGGAGAGCGCGAGATACAGGCCGAGCCCCGAGCCCGCCGCGACCAGGACCGCCACCGCCGCTCCGACGAGCGTCTTCCGCCGGCCGGCCGGCCGCCTGGCGGGCGGGGACGCCGGGGCCGTGAGCCCGGGACCGTCGGGCCGCACCGCGGCCGCGGTGGTCTCCGCCCAGGGCGCGGTCCCGTGCGCCGCGGGCGGGCTCTGCACGGTCGAGCCATGCATGGGTGGGTTCTGCACGGTCGAGCCATGCATGGGTGGGTTCTGCATGGGCGGGCTCTGCTGCCAGGCGGCCTGGACCGAGTGGGCCGTCTGCTCGGGTGCGGCGGAGCGGCCGACCAGGTGGTCGAGGACCTGCTGGGAGGTGGGCCGGTGGCGGGGGTCCTTCGCGATGGCGTAGGTCACCAGCTCCCGCAACGCGGGCTCCATGGCCTCCAGCGAGGGCTCGGTGTTGAGCACCTGGTACAGGATCGCGGGCAGCGCCTCCCCGCCGAACGGCGGCCGGCCGCTGGCGGCGAAGGCCACCAGGCAGCCCCAGGAGAACACGTCGCACGCGGGAGAGACCGGCTCGCCGCGCAGCACCTCGGGCGCCATGTAGCGGGGCGTGCCGATGATCTCGCCGGTTCCGGTGATCCCGCTGAGCGTGTCGAGCGCGCGGGCGATGCCGAAGTCGATCACTCGGGGGCCCATGGGGGACAGCAGCACGTTGGACGGTTTGAGATCGCGGTGCACCACCCCGGCGCTGTGGATCGCGGTCAGCGCGGTCGCCACGCCGACCGCCAGCGCGTCGAGGCTGGAGCCGCGCAGCGGCCCCTGAGCCCGTACGGCCTCCTCCAGGTTCGGGCCGGTCACGTATTCGGTGACGACGTAGAGCTGGTCGCCGTCGAGCGCCGCCTCGATCACCGCGGCCGTGCAGAACCGGCGAACCCGCTGGGCCGCGTCGGCCTCCCGGCGAAAGCGCATCCGGAACTGCTCGTGCTGGCTGTACTCCGGATTGATCACCTTGACGGCGACCTGTTGCCCGTCTGCGGACTCACCGAGGTAGACCGTGCCCATCCCGCCTCTGCCCAGCTGGCTGAGCACGCGGTATCGCCCGATCTGGAGAGGGTCACCGGGACTGAGATTGTTCACAGTCGTACCTAACCGCATATGTGGTCACATGAGTGGCTCAGCCTACCGATGTCCTCCCCCCGGCCAGCCGCCGCAACAGCGGCAGATCCACTCGTTCCAGGCTGTCCACGATCAGTACGTCGTACGGCACCGGCATGGCGTCGGAGACCGCGACCACCCGGCACCCGGCCGCGTGAGCGGCGGCGAGGCCGGTGGGGCTGTCCTCCACGGCCACGCACACGGCCGGATCCAGGCCCAGGGCGGCGGCCGCCTTGAGGTACGGATCAGGCAGGGGCTTGGCGCGTACGGTGTCCTCGGCCGCCACGACCAGGGCGAAGCGTTCCGCCCCGATCGTGCGCAGCACCATGTCCACGATCTGCCGGGGGGAGGCGCTGACCAGTGCGACGGGCATGCCCGCCGCCCCCAGGTCGTCCAGCAGCCGGATCGCGCCCGGCAGCGGCGTCACCCCCTCCGCGATCCGTTCCGCGAAGGCCTCGATGAGCCGCACACCGACCTCGGTGAGCCGCGCGTCGGCCGGCTCGGGCCGTGCGTCGGCCGGGACGGGCCGTGCGTCCGGGGCGGGGGGAGACAGGGCGTCCGGGACCGGGGAGGACGGGGCGGGGGAGGACGGGGCGCGCCGCAGGAGGTGGGCCGCCACGTGCTCGGCCGCCCGGCCGAGCACGTGATCGATTTCGGCCTCGCTCAGCTCCAGGCCGAGTTCCGCCGCCACCGCCACACAGGCCTCCCACCACATTCCCTCGGTGTCCACGAGCGTGCCGTCCATGTCGAACAGGACGGCCCGGAGCTCAACTGACACCGGCGGGGTTCCCTGATGTGGCGGGCGTGCTCACCGCGGCGGCGGTGCGTTCGGCGACCAGGACGGGACGCTGCACCAGGCTGACGCTCACCCGCGTGCCGGGGGCCAGCCGCATCGCCTCGTGCCCGGGGACGTCGGAGAGGACCTCCAGCTCGCCCAGCTGTACGCGCAGCCGCGCGGACGAGCCGCGGAACGACGACGCCAGGATCATCGCGCTCCCCTCGGAGGAGGGAGTGACGAGCACCGCCTCGGGGCGGATCAGCACGTCGACGTCGGAGGAGGAGGGAACCGGGCCGTCCACCGGGAGCAACTGGCCGAGGGCCGTGACCTCGTCGCCGGACAGCCGGCCGGGGATGTGGTTCATCGTGCCGACGAACTCGGCCACGAACGGCGTGGACGGCCGGTCGTAGACCTCGGCCGGAGGCCCGACCTGCTCCAGCCGTCCGTTGCGCAGCACCGCGACCCGGTCGGCGGCCGAGAGCGCCTCCTCCTGGTCGTGGGTCACGAAGATGGTGGTGATGCCCAGTTCGAGCTGGAGCCGCCGGATCTCCTCCCGGAGCGTGACGCGGACCTTGGCGTCCAGCGCCGACAGCGGCTCGTCCAGCAGCAGCACGCGAGGCTCCAGCGCCAGCGCCCTGGCCAGGGCGACGCGTTGCTGCTGGCCGCCGGACATCTCATGCGGGTAGCGCTCGGCGTGCGTGGGAAGGCCGACCAGCTCCAGCAGCTCCGCCGCCCGCGCGTGGCGCTTGGCGGTGGGAACCTTGCGGACCCGGAGCCCGAACGCCACGTTGTCGCGGACGTTGAGGTTGGGGAACAGGCTGTAGGACTGGAAGACCATGCCCGCGTCCCTGCGGTTGGCGGGCAGGCGGGTGATGTCCTTGCCGTCCACGAGCACGGCGCCCGCGTCCGGGGTCTCGAAGCCCGCCACGCACCGCAGCGCCGTGGTCTTGCCACAGCCGGAGGGACCGAGGAGAGCTATCAGCTCGCCGGGCGCGATGGTCAGATCCAGGCCGTCCAGGGCGACCGTGCGGCCGAACACGCGGCGCAACCCCCTGAACTCGACGCTGGCGGTCATGAGGTGCTCCTTCGTTTGGAACCCGCGCTGGACAGGGTGAGCAACAGCAGCCAGATGATCAGCAGGCTGAGGATCGAGACGGCCACGGAGAGCTGGCCGTTGGCCCCGGAGATCGTCACGATCCAGACCGGGAAGGTTCGGTAGCCGAGAAGCGCGGCGATGGTGTATTCGCCGAGCACCAGCGCGAGGGTGAGGAACGAGGCACTGGCGATGGCCGTGCGCAGGTTGGGGATGATGACCCGGAACACGACCTCGGGCCACGACGCGCCCAGGTTGCGGGCCGCCTCCACCAGGGTGCGCACGTCGATCGCGCGCAGCCCGGAGTCCAGCGAGCGGTAGACGAACGGCAGCGCCAGCACCACGTAGGCCAGCACGAGCACCACGGGGAACGTCTCGTTCTGGATCGCGATCAGGGTCGCCCACAGCGGGGTGGCGGCCAGGTAGTCGGGTCCCCAGCGCAGCACCGTGCTGATCCCGGCCACGAAGGTGATCGGCGGCACGACCAGCGGAAGCGTGCAGATCACCTCCAGCACGGGGCCCAGCCTGGGCGCGCTGAGCCGTACGGCCAGCATCGCCGGGAGCGTGAGGGCGAGGACCACCACGATGGTGGCGACGGCCATCGCGAGCGAGAGCAGCATGCTGGTGCCGAAGCCCTCGGCGCCGAAGATGTCCAGGTAGGCGCTGAGGGAGAAGCCCTGCTGGTCGTTGTAGACGGAGTACCAGAACGAGGCTCCCAGCGGGACCAGGAAGTAGACGGCCGCGATTCCCAGCACCACTCCGCGCCAGATCCTCGGGCGCCGCGGGCGGGCGGGGGAGACGGCCTGTGGGGTCTCCAGGACGGGAGTCACCGCAACCATCGGCTGCTCCTCTTCTGCAGCGGCAGGTAGACCGCCATGACCAGACCTGCGATGACGATCATGTCGAGGCTGAGCGCGAGCGCCATGTTCTCGTGCCCGATGAGCACGTTGCCGGTCAGGGCATCCGCGATCTGCAGGGTGACCAGCGGGACCGTGCTGCCGACCATCGCCCTGGCGGTGGCGTAGGCGGCGAACGCGCCGCCGAACAGCAGGACCACGCCGCCGAGCAGCGAGGGCGTCAGCACCGGGATGCCGACGTGACGCCAGTACTGCCAGGTGGTGGCGCCGTTGTTGCCGGCCGCCTCCCGCCACTGCGGCTTGAGGCCGTCCAGCGCGGGGACCACGGTGAGGACCATCAGGGGCACCGAGAAGTACATGTAGACCAGGGCCAGGCCCCAGAAGTTGTACAGGCTCCAGCTCCCGTCGGCGAGCCCGAAGGCCTTGGTGATCACACCGGCGTTGCCCAGGGTGGCGATCCAGGCGAACGCCAGCGGCACGCCGCCGAAGTTGGCCAGAACGCCCGAGGCGGTGAGCACCGACTCGCGCAGCGCCCGGGAGTGGGAGGTCACCACGGCCTGGGCGAGGAAGGTGCCCAGGATCGCGCCGAGCACCGCGACCACGGCCGACAGCTGCACGCTGCTGATGAGGGTGTTGAGGTAGTTGCCCTGAAGGCTCTCGGTCAGGTTGGAGGTGCTGAACGAGGAGGTGAGGGTCTTCGGGTCCTTGACGGTGAACGCGCCGAACAGCAGCGCGATCGCCGGGATCCCGAAGGCGAGCGCCACGAAGGCGAGCAGGGGCAGGGCGGCGAGCCATCCCTTGGAGCGAGTACGGCTGCCGCCCCGGGCAGCCGTACCTCCGTCGGTCGTCATCGATCAGCCCGCGACAGCGGCGCCCCAGCCGGAGGCCAGGACTTCCTTCGCCTTGTTGTTCTGCTCCTCGGTCGGGAAGGTGGGCTCACCCTCCACCGCGGGCAGGTTGGCCTCGGCGGCGGCGTCGACCGTGCCGTCGGCCTTCATGGCGGGCAGCAGCACCGGGCGGGCGAAGCCGGCCAGGTAGAGGTTCTGGCCCTCGGCGCTGTAGAGGAACTCCTGCCACAGGCGGGCGGCGGCCGGGTGCGGGGCGTCCTTGTTGATCGCCTGCGCGTAGAGCTGGAGGAACTTGCCGTCGGACGGGATGTTCGTCTTCCAGTCCAGGCCCTTCTCCGCCATCTTCGGGGCGTAGGCGGCGTTGTTGTAGTCCCAGTCGATGCTGATCTGGGTCTCGCCCTTCTCGATGGTGGCGGGGGTGGTCTCCACCGGGTTGAAGTTGCCCGCGGCCTTCAGCTTCTTGAAGAAGTCCAGGCCGGGCTGGATGTCGTCGAAGGAGCCGCCGTTGGCCAGGGCCGCGGCGAACACGCCCGCGAACGCCGAGCCGGACTGGGTCGGGTTGCCGTTCATCGCGACCTTGCCCTTGTACTCGGGCTTGAGCAGGTCGGCGAAGCTCGTCGGGCAGGTGGTGATCTTCTTGGCGTCGCAGCCGATGGAGACGTAGCCGCCGTAGTCGTTGAACCAGAGGCCGGTCGCCTCCTTCTGGTTCTCGGGGATCTTGTCCCACGTCTGGACCTTGTAGGGCGCGAACAGGCCCTCGGCGGCGCCGCTGATCGCGAAGGACTGGGCGACGTCGAGCACGTCGGGGGCGCGGTCCTGACCCTTGCGGGTCTTCACCGCGTTGATCTCGTCGGCGCTGGCGGCGTCGGGAGTCTCCTCCTCGATCTCGATGCCGGGGTACTTCGCCTTGAAGGCCGCGATGATCTTGCCGTAGTTCGCCCAGTCGGGCGGGAGTGCGATGACGTGGAGCTTGCCCTCCTTGTTCGCCGCCTCGACGAGCTTGTCCAGCCCGCCGAAGTCGGCCGCGGAGGTGGCGGTCCTGGCGTCCACGCCGGCGGCGCTACCGCCGGAGGCGGCGGGGGCCGCGGTGGTGCTCGGAGCGGCACCACATGCCGTGGCGCCCACCAAGAGGAACGCGGCCAGGCCTGCGAAGCGAATTCGAGATGCGATCACTTTGTCTCCCAAGGGGATGGCGCGATAAGCAACGAAAGTAGAGGAACTTGTACAAACAAGCTAGACCTGGCAGGTCGGTAGTCGGTTTCCGTTCAGTGAACACCTGAAGTACGTCAGTGAAATGCAACAACTGGGGCTTTACGAATGGCTCCACGTGCCTAGGGTGTGGTCAGGACCGGCCGCCCAGTGCGCGCAGATGGAGGTTTCCGTCGCGCGCCGGGGCGGGGCACGAGAGGGCAGGCGTGAGGAGCGGGGCGAGGTTGCGTAGCAGTCGGGGATCGAATCGGTTGTCCGGGAGGGCGTTTCGGAAGAGGCTCGGGCGGATGCCCGGACGGATGTCCGAGGGGGCGCGATCATGACGGCCCGCTACATGGACATCGCGGGAGAGCTGCGCGACGCCATCGTGCGCGGCGAGTACGCCGTGGGCGCGCAACTGCCCTCCGAGGCCGAGCTCGCCGTTCGCTTCTCGGCCTCGCGGGGCACGGTCCGCCAGGCGGTGGCCGTGCTCGCCACCGAGGGGCTGGTCGGGTCCAGGCAGGGGGCCAGACGTATCGTGCTCGGCCGCGAGCGCAGCCAGAGCTTCGCCGAGCTGAACAGCTTCGCGCAGTGGGCGCGGGCGATGGGCTACCGGGTCAGCGGGCAGGTGCTGGAACAGCGCCGTCTGGGCGCGAGCGTCACCGAGGCGGCCCGGCTGGCGCTCCAGCCGGGTGATCCGGTGCTGGCGGTGCTGCGACTCCGCTCGCTCGACGGTGAGCCCGCGATGCTGGAGCGGACGGTCTACGCCGGGTGGATCGCCCCGGCTGTCGAGCGGATCGCCCACGACTGCGAGTCGATCACCCAGGCGCTCTTCGAGAGCGTCGGCCTGGTCTTCGCCTATGGCGAGCACCTCATCGACGCGGTCGCGGCGGGCGTCCAGGACGCCCAGCTGCTGGCCGTACGGCGCGGCAGTCCTCTGCTGCGCCAGCGCCGGGTCACCACCACGCACGACGGACGCCCGGTCGAATGGTCCGACGACCGCTACCGCGCGGGGAGCGTGACCTTCAGCATCCGCAACTCGGTGGACGCCAATCCGTTGGTACGGCAGATGGGCGACTTGCGCCCGAGCCCATAAGAACGTATGTTCGACACAGTGAACCCGCCTTCCCCCGGGTGCTCATCCGAAGGCCGCGGGGGGAGAGATGTCTTGAGCAGACTTTACGGCGACCCGATCGAGGTATGGACCCGGGAGGGGCAACCGGTCCAGTTCGTCTGGCGCGACCGGCTTCACACCGTCCGCCGGATCCTCGATCACTGGGTGGTCTCGCGTGAGTTGTGGAAGATCTCCGAGAGCGATCCGGGCGAGCGGCGGTTCTGGCGCCTTGAGGCGGGCCCCGGCGGCGGGGCCGGCACCTACGAGCTCCGCTTCGACACCGCCGCCGAGGGCTGGCTGCTGATGAGGGCACTGGACTGACCTCTCGCCCTCGGCCCCTGCGCCGGGACAACCCACGAGATCGCCGGGCCTCCGGGGCGGATGCCCTGTCCTTTGGGGCCGGGGGCGGCCTCAGTTCGGAGCGGTCTGCGGGACGGCCTGCGGGGCCTGCTCGCCGGTGATGGCCGGGGCGACGCGCGAGGGCGGCTCCGCGCTGAGGAACGGGGCGGTGTGCGAGGCCGGCCCCGCGCCGGTGTGCGGGGTCAGCTCCGCGGCGATCTGCGGAAAGGGCCGCGCGACGCCGCCGCCTTCCGCGATCCGGCGCCGGCGCTGCGCCCCCACGGCCTGGATCCTGGAGATCTGCCGGACGGTCGCCGCGCACAGCAGGGCGGCGATCGTGACGGCGGCCAGCTCGACCGGGCCGAGACCGGTCAGGGCGGTGCTCCCCTTGGACGTGCCGGACGACAGCCTCACCAGGACCAGCGTGAGCGCGGCCAGCCAGCTCAGCCACCAGGCGGTGAGCAGCGTCAGCCAGCGAGTACGGCGGTTCACCGGAGGGCGTGAGGCCCACCACAGGCGATCCATCATCACCGGCGGGGCGATCAGGTTGACCCCCGGCACGAACCAGCCGGCCAGGACCGAGGGGGCCGCCGGCCTGGCCTGCCCCGTGTCCCGCCTGGCCCGGATCAGCCAGATCATGCACGCGACGACGACCGCGATCGTGGTCGCGGCGACGAACATGATCAGGATGGCGAAGAGGGTGACGGCGCCGACGACGGCCTGCGCGCCGGGGGCATGGGGGTCGCCGCCGAGCGCCGAGATCTCCCGGGCCAGTTGCCGGCCGCGGGCCTGTTCGAACACGACCAGGGCGGCAGTCGCGAACACCTGGGCGGCAAGAGTCGCATAGACGGTCAAAACTGACCTTCTTGGCGAAAACTTCTCTGAAGGCGAGGTGAAGCGCATGTATATCTCCCCCCGGCATGCGCTGAAGGACTTGCCCTTCTTTTATCCCGTCTGCTCCTCTGCTAATCAGGCTCCTCCTTTGCTAAATCAGCTCACAACACCTGACTCCCATGCCCAAGCCGCGATCTCCACCCGGTTCCTGGCGCCGAGCTTCACCTGGATGCTCCCCAGATGTGTCTTGACGGTGGACAACGAGACGAACAACTCGGCGGCGACCTCCTGGTTGGTCCGCCCCCTGGCCACCCGGCGGACCACGTCCAGTTCGCGTTCGGTGAGAGGTTCGCTGGGCGACCGGGTGGCGCCGACCCGGGGAGGGGCCAGGTGTTCGAGCAGGCGGACGGTCACCGAGGGCGACACCAGCGCGTCCCCGGCCGCCGCGGCCCGGATCGCCTCGATGAGCAGCGCCGGTCCGCTGTCCTTCAGCAGGAACCCGGTCGCCCCGGCGCGCAGTGCTCCGTAGACGTACTCGTCCAGGTCGAAGGTGGTGACGATGACCACCCGCAGCGGGTCGGGAACCCCCGGCCCGGCCAGGATCCGGGTGGCCTCCAGGCCGTCCAGCCGGGGCATCCGGATGTCCAGCAGGCACACGTCGGGCCGGAGTCTCCGTGCCTGCTCGACCGCCTCGGCGCCGTTCGCGGCGGTCGCCACGACCTCCATGTCCTGCTGGGCGTCCAGAATCATCTGGAAACCGGTCCGCACAAGCTGCTGGTCGTCCGCGATGAGCACCCGAATCGTCATTCGATGGATTCTGCCAGTTGGAGGCGTGACATCGACCTTTCAGACGATGTCCTGATATATGGACCCGCCCGGCGCCCGGTGGGCGGAGCTCAGCCCAGGACCAGGTCGCGGATCGTCTTCAACGAGGTCTCGTCACGGGGGCCCATCACCAGCAGGTTGGTGACAGGGCTCTTGCGCCACAGCTCCAGGCGCTCGCGGATCCGGCCCGCCGGGCCGACCAGGGAGATGCCGTCGGCCAGTTCGTCCGGGATCGCGTTGAACGCCTCGTCCTTGCGCCCGGCCAGATAGAGCGCCTGGATCTCCTCGGCGGCCTCGGCGTAGCCCATCCTGCCGATGATGTCGGCGTGGAAGTTGCGGCTCTTGGCGCCCATGCCGCCGATGTAGAGGGTCAGCATCATCTTCACGCCGTCCAGCGCGGACCTGACGTCGTCGGTGATCACCGTCATGACCATGGCGGCGATGTCGAAGTCCGGCCCGGTGCCGGCCAGGGACGGGCCGTACATCTGCTCGATCTTCTCCGGGAACACGAACAGCGGCAGCCAGCCGTCGGCGATCTCACCGGCGAGCGCGACGTTCTTGGGTCCCTCGGCGCCCAGGTAGAGGGGGATCTCGGCGCGGAGGGGAGTGGTGATCAGCTTCAACGGCTTGCCCAGGTTCGCCCCGCCCGGGTAGGGGAGCGGGTAGTGCTCGCCGTCGCTGGTCACCGGCCCCTCGCGCCGCCAGATTTTGCGCATGATCTCGACGTATTCACGGGTGCGGGCCAGCGGCTTGGGGAATGGTCTTCCGTACCAGCCCTCGACCACCTGGGGTCCGGACGCGCCGATGCCGAGCAACAGCCGACCGCCTGTCAGATGATCCAGTGTCATGGCGGTCATCGCGGTCGCGGCGGGGGTCCTGGCCGAGATCTGGACCACGGAAGTGCCCAGCTTGATGCGGGAGGTCCGCGCCCCGTACCAGGCCAGTGGGGTGAAAGCGTCGCTGCCGTACGCCTCGGCGGTCCAGACGGACTCGTATCCCAGTCGTTCGGCGACCTGGACGAGTTCGGTGGAGTCGTCGGAGTTACGCTGCCAGTAACCGAGATTCAGGCCAAGCTTCAGATCACTACCCATGGAGGTCTCCTCCGAACACCGAATATGCGCCTCGTAATTAGAACACGTTCTACCTTTGTCGGTCGAATGGGAGGTGTCAAAATTCAGTCTTCCGGGAAACGAGCATCTGTGCTTAACGCTGTCCGCAGGGTTTTCTCCCTGATTTTGCTCCTCACCATCGCCGCCTCGGGAACGGTCTCTGCCGTGGCGCAGGCGGATGAAAAGCCCAATATCGTGTTCATCCTCGCTGATGACCTGGAAGACGGCGACCTACAGAAATTTCCAAATATCTGGAAACTGCTCGCTCTTGGCGGCACCCGCTTCGACCGGTTCTTCGTCCCCGACTCCTGGTGCTGCCCGTCCCGCGCGTCGATCCTGCGCTGCCAGTACGTTCACAGCCACGGTGTCCTGACCAACACGGCGCCCGAGGGCGGTTTCGAGAAGTTCTTCACCTCCGGCCTGGAACGTTCCACAATCGGCACCTGGATGAAGTCGGCCGGCTACCGAACCGGACTGCTGGGCAAATACCTCAACCACTATCCGGGCACCGTCGCCGCGCCCACCTACGTGCCAGAGGGGTGGGACGACTGGGCTGTTCCAGTGCGAAACCTCTACCAGCAGTACAATTACACGCTTAACGAGAACGGCGTGCTGAAAGACTACGGAGCCCTGGCCCAGGACTATCTGGGGGACGTGCTCACCCAGAAGGCGAATTCGTTCGTCACCCAGCAGGGCGATGATCCGTTCTTCCTGTATCTCGCCCCGATCAGCCCGCACAACCCGGCCAGTTACGCTCCCCGGTACCGCGACGCCTTCGCCGACGCCATCGCGCCTCGCACCGGCTCCTTCGACCAGAGCGACGTGAAGGACGAGCCCGCCTGGCTGCGGGCCCTGCCGAGGTTCAGCGAGCGAACGATCGCGAAGATCGACGAGCGCTACCGCAACCGGCTCAGGTCCATGCTCAGCGTGGACGACATGGTCGGCACTCTGATCGAGAGCCTGCGAGCCACCGGAAAGCTGGAGAACACCTACATCTTCTTCAGCTCCGACAACGGGTTCCACCTGGGCCAGCACCGGCTCGCGCAGGGGAAGACCACCCCGTTCGACGAGTCGATCAAGGTGCCCCTGCTGGTGCGCGGGCCGGGCATCCGGGCCGGTGGCGTCGTCGGCGACATGAGCTCCAGCGTGGACCTCGCCCCGACCTTCACCCAGCTCGGCGGAGCCGTGCTTCCGAGCTTCGCCGAAGGCCGTTCCCTGCTCCCGCTCCTGCGGGGCCGGACCCCTCCGGGCTGGCGCCAGAACGTGCTGCTGGAGTTCTATCGCCCGACCAACCGGAGTTCGGCCCGGCAGACGCCGGTCCCCCCCTACTCGGGCATGCGAACCGCGGAGAGCCTCTTCGTCCGCTACGCGACCGGTGAATACCAGCTGTACGACCTGGCCAGGGACCCCTATGAGCTTCACAACCTCGCAGCCAGGGTCCCGCTGTCGGTGATCGCCGAGTTCAACCAGCAGCTCGACGCGCTGGTCTCCTGTTCGGGTGCGAACTGCCGTTCGGCCGACTCCGTCCGGCCGCCCTCGCTGCCCGTCCTGTCTACGGCCCCGTCCCTGGTCCCGGGACCGAAGGGGCAGTGAGCCCCGTGTCGAGGGATCAGCCGATCCTGTCCCCGGGGTCGTACGGCGGTGAGCCTTCCGCCGCGGACCACCCGGCCCCGGGGTCGTACGGCGGTGAGCCTTCCGCCGCGGACGACCCGGCCCCGGGGCCGGACAGCGGTGAGCCCTGTGCCACGGGACTTTCCGCCCCTGTCCCCGGGCCGGACGGCAGGGGGTCGGCCGGCCACGCCTCCTGCCCCCCGGGCCGAAGGGCCGGTGAGATGTCGGGGTAGGCGTACCGCAGGTGGGCTTCGACGGCGGCCGTCGCCCCCGCGGAGTCTCCGGCGGCGATGGCCCGGTGGATCCGATGATGGTCGGCCATGAGCCCGGCCGTGCCGCCGAGACGTTCGACGGCCTCGACGGCGTAGCGGCGGAGCGAGTCCCGAAGGGAGAGCATGATGGCGGCGATCAGCCGGTTTCCCGAAGCCTCGGCGATGCCGACGTGGAACGCGGTGTCGTGCTCGACGAACTCCTCCGCCGTCGTGGCACGTTCCATCCGCTCCAGCGCGGAGGTCAGGGCCGACAGATCGGCGCCGTGGACGGAGGCGTGCGCGGCGGACCACTGCTCGATCATCAACCGGGCGTCGACGACCTCGTCGAGGGAGAGGCTCGACAGCCCGAGGTGGAGTCTGAGCAGGTCGGTCAGGGCCTCCGCGGGCTTGGAGATCAGTACGGCGCCCGCGTCGGGGCCCCGTCCGGCCTGCGACGACACCACGCCGAGCGTCTCCAGCACCCGCATCGCCTCGCGCACCGACGAGCGGCTGACCCGGAGCTGTTCGGCGAGGTGGCGCTCGGCCGGCAGGCGGTCGCCCACCGTGAGCCCGTCGCCCGCGATGCGCAGCTCGATCTGGGCGATCACATCCTCGAACGCCCGGGTGCGCCGGACCGGCTGCCATTCGCTCAAGAGTCCTCCTCTTGTGGGAAAATATGGTCAGACCATACTGTGGTCAGACCATAAAGCGAAAGGAGTGTCGTGCGCGTCGCCCTGTTCATCACATGTGTGAACGACACACTGTTCCCCGGCACCGGACAGGCGGTCGTGACGCTGCTACGCCGCCTCGGATGTGACGTCGAGTTCCCCCAGGCGCAGACCTGCTGTGGTCAGATGCACGTCAACACGGGATATCCCGAGGAGGGCAGGCTGCTGGCCCGGCACTTCGTGGACGTTTTCGCCGAGTACGACGCGGTCGTCGCCCCGTCGGGATCGTGCGCCGCCATGGTCCGCGAGCAGTACCCGAGGCTGACCCGCGCGACCGCCCCCGCCGCCGTCCCCGCGGCCGGGACGTCCGCGGACGCCACCGTGGCCGGCGTCGCACCGGCGGGACGGGTGCGGGTCCCCTCCTCCGGAGGGCCCGTCTCCTTCGCCGACGAGGTCGCCGCGCTGACGCCGAAGGTCTACGACCTCTCCGAGTTCCTGATCGACGTCCTCGGCGTCACCGACGTCGGCGCCTACTTCCCGCACCGGGTGACCTACCACCCGACCTGTCACTCCCTGCGGGGCCTCCACCTGGGAGACCGTCCCACCCGCCTGCTCGAACAGGTCAGGGGCCTGGAACTGGTCCCGCTCCCCGGGGCCGACGAATGCTGCGGGTTCGGCGGCACCTTCGCGGTGAAGAACCCGGCGATCTCCGCGGCCATGTGCGGCGACAAGGTGCACAACGTCGTCAGCACCCGTGCGGAGGTGCTGTGCGCCGCCGACAACTCCTGCCTGATGCACATCGGAGGCACCCTCAAGCGGCAGCGCACCGGGGTCCGGATCATGCATCTCGCCGAGATCCTCGCCGCCACGGAGGTCACCCGATGATCGACGCCACACGAGTGCCCGCGACGTCCGGGCACCGCGCTCCTCACGACCGCGAAGCGCCGTCGTCCGGGGAAGGGGCCGTGCGATGAGCGGGGGCAACAACACATTCCTCGGCATGCCCGCGTTTCCCGAGAACGCCGCGGCGGCCGTACAGAACTCGCAGCTCAGGTTCAACCTCCGCAAGGCCACGCACACGATCCGCGGCAAGCGGGCCGGCGTGGTCGCCGAGTTGCCCGACTGGATGGAGCTCCGCCAGGCGGGCAAGGAGATCAAGGACCACACCCTGCGCAACCTGGAGCGCTACCTCCTCCAGCTGGAGGAGGCCGTCACCGAGGCGGGCGGCCACGTTCACTGGGCGGCCGACGCGGATGAGGCCAACCGGATCGTCGCCGATCTGGTCAAGGCCACCGGCGAGACCAGCGTGGTCAAGGTCAAGTCGATCGCGACCCAGGAGATCGGCCTCAACGAGGCCCTCCAGGCGGAGGGCATCACCGCCTACGAAACCGACCTGGCCGAGCTGATCGTGCAGCTCGGCGACGACTGGCCCTCGCACATCCTGGTTCCGGCGATCCACCGGAACCGTTCGGAGATCCGCGAGATCTTCCAGGACAAGATGGCCGACTGGGGTCGCGCGGCACCCGAGGGGCTGACCGACGAGCCCAGCGCACTCGCCGAGGCGGCCCGGCTCCACCTGCGAGAGCGCTTCCTGTCGACCAAGGTCGCGGTCTCCGGCGCCAACTTCATGATCGCCGAGACCGGCACGCTGGTGATCCTGGAGTCCGAGGGCAACGGCCGGATGTGCCTCACCCTGCCCGAGACGCTGATCAGCGTGGTCGGCATCGAGAAGCTGCTGCCGAGCTGGCGGGACCTGGAGGTCTTCCTCCAGCTTCTGCCCAGGAGCTCCACCGGCGAGCGGATGAACCCCTACACCTCCGCCTGGACCGGCGCGGTCGAAGGCCAGGAGTTCCACCTCGTCCTGCTCGACAACGGCCGCACCCAGGTCCTGGCCGACGAGGTCGGCCGCCAGGCGCTGAGGTGCATCCGCTGTTCGGCCTGCCTGAACGTCTGCCCGGTCTACGAACGCGCGGGCGGCCACTCCTACGGTTCGGTCTACCCCGGCCCGATCGGTGCGATCCTCACCCCGCAGCTGCGGGGAATGAGCTCCGCGGTGGACGCGTCCCTGCCCTACGCCTCCACGCTCTGCGGCGCCTGCTTCGAGGTCTGCCCGGTGGCGATCGACATCCCGGAGGTCCTGGTCCACCTGCGGGGCAAGGCCCCCCACGCGCGTGCCGAACGCCTGGGCATGCGGGCCGCCGGATGGGTGCTCAACCGTCCGGGACGGCTGGGGCGCACCCAGCGCCTCGGTAGTCGTCTCCGTAGGTTCGTCCCCAAACGCCTCCCCGGACCGCTGTCCGGCTGGACCAACACCCGCGACATCCCCGACATCCCCGCCGAGTCCTTCCGCGACTGGTGGAACCGTACCGATGGAGGCGCCCGATGAGCGGCGGAGCAGCCGGACCCCAGCCCGGCCTCGAACCCCCGGCGGAGGCACGGGGGCGGGACTCGCGAGATCACCGGGGACCCCAGGCGAGCGCGAGAAGCAGGGAGCTGATCCTGTCGAGGATCCGCGCGGCCGTGGCCGGAGCCCCCGACGTCGAGATCACCCGGGCCTACCGTACGTCGTCGGACCTGGCCGGGGTGGTGGAGCTGTTCGCCGAGAGGGTGGCCGACTACCGGGCCGTGGTGCACGTGGCGGACCCCGGCGAGGTGGCGGGAGTGATCACGTCCGCGCTGGAGCGGCGGGCGGTCACCCGGGTGGTGGTGCCGGACGGGCTGCCCGCCGAATGGGCGGCGGGGGTGGAGGCGGCTCGCGTGGCGGAGGCCGTGCGGTCCGGCTCCGGAGCGGGGGCCGTGCGGTCCGTGCGGGACGAGCCCGCGCTGAGCGCGGCGGAGCTCGACGCGGTCGACGGGGTGATCACCGGGTGCGCGGTGGGGATCGCCGAGACCGGCACGATCGTGCTGGACGCGGGAGCGGCCCAGGGGCGGCGGGCGCTGACCCTGGTGCCGGACTACCACCTGTGCGTGGTGCGGGTAGGGCAGATCGTGGCGGGTGTGCCCGAGGCCGTCGCCCGGCTCGACCCCGTCAGGCCGCTGACCTGGATCAGCGGTCCCTCGGCGACCAGCGACATCGAGCTGAACCGCGTCGAGGGCGTGCACGGTCCGCGCACGCTCGAGGTCGTGATCGTCCGCTGAGAGGCGGGCGAGTGAGAACGCCCGGCCTGAGGTCGCGCTCGGGCCGGGCCCGTCAGAGCCTTTTCCTCCCGATGCCCCATCCGAGCGCCGCCGCCTTTCCCGCATTCCCGAACGTTCCGTCCGGCGGCGACCGGAGGGCGTCGATCACCGTGTCCGGCGCCTCCCCGTTCGACGGCCGTCATCCCTTTCACACTCGAACGGGCGAACATCCAGGTTCCGCAGCACATTTCGTGTGACGAACCCGACATCACCCCATTCCGCGACAAGGTAAGCGCATGACCGCCTTCGCCCCCGATCTGTCCGTCACGACCGAACGGCTCGTGCTCCGCCGCTTCGCCCCCGGCGACGAGAGCCGCATCCGTGAGGTGGTGGGGGCGCGGGTCCGGTTCCTTCCGCCCAACGCTCCCGGCCACCGGTCCGGCATCTCCCAGTGGCTCGCCCACGGGGTGCACGAGCTGCACCGCTCGGGCCAGGGCGTGCACCTGGCGATGGAGGCCGAAGGGCTCATCGTGGGCGCGGTCAGCCTGTACAAGACCCTTTGGGGCGCGGGAACCACCGAGGTGGGGTACGGCGTGCACCCGCTGCACCGGGGCCGGGGATATGCCCCCGAGGCCGTGCGCGGTCTGGCGGCCCGGGTGTTCGCGACCACCACCCTGCACAGGATCGAGCTGCGCGCCAACCTGGACAACACCGCCTCCCTCCGGGTCGCGGAGAAGGCCGGGTTCGTCAGGGAGGGGGTGCTGCGCGCCGCCGGGACGAACGCCGACGGCCCGTGCGACCTTGTGGTGTTCGGCCTGCTCAGAACCGATCGGGCCTGACGGATGACCGATCGCGGCGCGGGGGAGGAGAATCCCCGGTGTCCGGGTGGGTCCCGGGCGCCACGCGGAGCCGGTCGTGCTGGACGTCTACGGCGAGCGCGGATACCGTGCCGGAGGCGCGTGGGCCCACGTCTTCGGGTCGGCCGTCCACCCCGGCGCCCGCGGTCGATTTGATCTTCTTTGCCCATCGTGCTCGTATATGACCAGGGAAAGTTTATTGATCCGTTACCTGTTCATGGCGCGACGTTATCGGATATCCTCGCGACTCGCGATCGCATAATCCCAGGTCAAGGTCATTGGAGTCCTGTTCTCTATGAAACCGCCTCTGCTGCTCATCGAGCAGGGCTCGCACTATGACAACGGATCAGCTGAATTCGGTAGATTCATTCACCGCCTTCGCTGTCGCCTGGATCAGACGGCGGCCGATGTGTCCGGCGGATACATCGCCAGAGCCAGGCCCCGTCTCAGCGACTCGGTCTCCTCTCTGATCGCGCGCGGGCACCACCGGATGGTGACGTTGCCGATGAGCCTCACGGGAGACGCGTGGCTGGGCGCCGACATCCCCTCCGCGATGGCCCGTGAGCAGGAGAGACATCCCATGCTCACCTGCGACCACGGTCGTCCGCTGGGTTCGGATCCCCGCATCCTGTCGCTGCTCGCCGAGCGTCTGGCCGACGCCGCGGCCGAGGTGGCCAGTCTCCGGCTGGTCCCGGCGGCGGCGGGGCCGCTCGACGAGGAGCCCGAGCACATCGACATCGGCGAGACCGCCGTGGTCCTGGTCGGCGACGGCTCCACCGACCCGGCCACCAACGCCGACGTGCACCGCGTCTCCCGCCTGTTCTGGGAGACCCACGCCCACGAGTACATGACCGTGGAGACCGCCTTCATCTCCCTCACCCCGCCCGGCGTCCCCGGGGGCATCGAGCGCTGCCGCCGCCTCGGCGCCAAGCGCGTGATCCTCGTGCCCTACCTGCTGTTCGCCGGTGGCCTGCTGGATCGCGTCTGGGCCCAGGCCATGGCCTACTCCGCGGGCCACTCCGACCTGGACGTCCGCTGCGCCGACGTCATCGGCGACTGCGAAGGGCTGGCCGACGTGGTCATCGAACGCTACGAGGAGGCGCTCAGTGGCATCGCCTGGTGACCTTTTCGTCCAATCCCCTGGAATCCGGTTTCCAGGGGACACTGGACCGCATGACCATCCTTGAGCAGACCATTGCCGCGATCCGGCCGGCCGATCCGGTGGCCGTCGCAGAGGCACGTGCCCACCAGGACCGTCTGACCAAACCCCGAGGCGCGCTGGGCGCGCTGGAGGAGGTGGCGGTACGGCTGGCCGGAGCCGCGGCCGTCAGCCCGCCGCCGCTTCCCGCTCCGGCGGCCTTGGCGATCTTCGCGGCCGACCACGGCGTCCACGCTCAGGGGGTGAGCCCGTGGCCGCAGGAGGTCACCCTCCAGATGGTCGGCAACTTCCTCGCGGGCGGCGCCGTGGCCAACGCCTTCGCGACACAGGTCGGCGCCTCGGTGACGGTCGTGGACGTCGGGGTGGCCGCCGACCTCGATCCGGCGCCCGGCCTGAGGATCAGCAAGGTCGCGTACGGCACGGCCGACCTGTCCCAGGGGCCGGCGATGACCGCCGAGCAGGTGACCGCGGCCCTGGAGGCCGGGGTGGTCGTGGCTCGCGAGCTCGTGGAGCAGGGGGCCCGCTGCCTGATCACCGGAGACATGGGCATCGCCAACACCACGGCCTCCGCCGCCCTGATCTGCGCGTTCACCGGGCAGGACGCGGCCGTCGCGACGGGCAGGGGGACCGGCGTCGACGACGAGACGCTGGAGCGCAAGGTCGAGGTGGTCCGGCGGGCTCTCCTCGCGAACGGCCTGACGGGCGGACCGGACGGCGCCGCCTCCCCGGGGGCGCAGACGGCCCATGCAGCACAAATGCCGCAAATGGTACATATAGAGCAAAAAGAATATAAAGAACAGTCAGCTCAAATAGAGCAAACGGCGCAGGCAGCATCGGCCATGAAGACGCTGGCCGCGGTCGGCGGCCTGGAGCACGCGGCGATCGCGGGCTTCATCCTGGGCGGCGCGGCCGCCGGGGTGCCGGTCATCCTGGACGGCGTCATCGCGGGCTCGGCGGCGCTGGCGGCGGCGGCGCTGGCCCCCGCAGTCGTGGACCACTGCGTGGCCGGACACCGTTCCGCGGAGCCGGGCCACGCCGTCGCGCTGAGCCACCTGGGCCTGCGTCCCCTGGTCGAGCTGGAACTCCGGCTCGGCGAGGGCACCGGCGGCCTGCTCGCTTACCCGCTTGTTTGCGCGGCTGTCAGGGTCATGCACGAGGTGGCGACCTTCGATTCGGCCGGTGTCAGCGACAAGGAGGCCTGACCTGCGAAATGCTGGGGGCGTGCCGGTGAATGATGCTCCGCCGCTTCTTTACCTCCGTTAACGCGGAGGCAGCAAAGAAGGAGCCATTAGCCGGTAGGTTTACCTATTAACATGCCATGCTTCACGGTTCATCGCGAACGGGAGATTTGTCACCATGTCGCCCTACCTGCTCGGTTTGCGCCTATCCGGGCGGCGGGTGCTCGTCATCGGTGGTGGACGCGTCGCCCAGCGGCGGGTTCCGGCGCTGCTGGAAGCGGGCGCCCTGGTCACCGTCATCTCGACGAGTGTCACGCACGCTCTCGACGATCTCATCGCCACCGGCCGCGTGGTCTGGGAGGCCCGGCCGTATCAGGTCGGTGACCTGGACGGGGCCTGGCTGGTCCATGCCTGTACCGACGACCGCGCGGTGAACACCGCGGTGGCCGCCGAGGCCGAGGCCAAGCGGATCTGGTGCGTGCGCGCCGACGACAAGGACGCGTCGGCCGCCTGGACCCCCGCCAGCGGCAAAGTGGACGAGATCGGCGTGGCGGTCACCGCGGGCGGCGACCCCCGGCGGGCGGCCGGGATCAGGGACGCCGTCGTGGAGGCGCTCCGCGACGGTACGGTCGACGCCCGGCGCAACCGCACCAAGCCCGTCGGCGTCGCCCTGGTCGGCGGCGGGCCCGGCGATCCCGGACTGATCACGGTCCGGGGGCGGCAACTGCTCGCCCAGGCGGACGTGGTCGTCGCCGACCGGCTCGCCCCGCAGGCCCTGCTCGACGAGCTGTCCCCGGACGTCGAGCTGATCGACGCCGCGAAGATCCCCTACGGCCGTTACATGGCCCAGGAGAAGATCAACGAGCTGCTGATCCAGCACGCCAAGCAGGGCAAGTTCGTGGTCCGGCTCAAGGGCGGCGACCCGTTCGTCTTCGGGCGGGGCGGCGAGGAGATGCTCGCCTGTGCCCGAGAGGGCATTCCGGTCATCGTGGTCCCCGGAATCACCAGCCCGGTCGCGGTGCCCGCCGCGGCCAACGTACCGGTGACGCACCGCGGCGTGAGCCAGGAGTTCCATGTGATCTCCGTGCACGTTCCGCCGGGTGACGAGAAATCCACCGTCGACTGGCCGAATCTGGCAAGATCCGCTGGGACCCTGGTGCTCATGATGGCCGTTGAGCGAATCGGCGCAATCGCCGAAACGCTCATCCGAGACGGACGTTCGCCAGAAACTCCCGTAATGGTGGTACAGGACGGTACTCTTCCCACCCAGCGAGCTCTTTACGCCACGCTCTCCACCGTGGCGGAGCGCGTGACCGCGGCTGGGATTCGGCCACCTGCGATCGTGATCGTCGGCGATGTCGTGAAGGTCGGCCAGGAGGTCGAGATGGTTCGAGCGGAGCGCGTACCGTGAAATCGGCTGCCAACAGGCCCCCTCACAGGGGTGGGCGTGACGACCACCGCGCCGGCACCCCCCCGGAGCCGCCCGGCGACACCTCGCCGTACGACGACGAGTCCCCCGGAGAGCGAACGGTCACCTTCGGCGCCATCCGTCCCGACGATGACGCGGCCTCCGTCCAGGCCCGCGACTCGGCTCCCAGCGGGAAAGAAACCGGTGGTGCCGCACCGTCGTCCTCGGATGATGCGTTCGCTGCTTTCCGTGCTGCGGCGGCTGCGGCTGAGGCCACCATCGCCTCGTTGACCGCGGGTAAGGACGTCTCGCGGGGGGAGGGCGCGAATGCGCCGGTCTCCGGTGCCGGGGCCTCGCCGGCGGGCGGCGGCGCGCCGTCCGCGCCTCCGGGTGTCTCCCGTGCGGACGTTCCTCCCAGGGAGGTCTCTCGTACGGTCGCCTCCCGCGCGGACGCTCCTCCCACGGGTGTTCCCCGCGCGGACGCCTCCCGTGCGGACCGAGGCGGCGTCTCGTCGCCTTCGGATGACGCGTTCGCTGCTTTCCGTGCTGCGGCGGCTGCGGCTGAGGCCACCATCGCCTCGTTGACCGCGGGCAAGGACGTCTCGCGGGGGGAGGGCGCGAATGCGCCGGTCTCCGGTGCCGGGGCCTCGCCGGCGGGCGGCGGCGCGCCGTCCGCGCCTCCGGGTGTCTCCCGTGCGGACGTTCCTCCCAGGGAGGTCTCTCGTACGGTCGCCTCCCGCGCGGACGCTCCTCCCTCGGATGCTTTCCGGACGGATGCTCCTCCCTCGGATGCTTTCCGAGCGGACGCTCCTCCCGCGGATGCCCCTCCTGCGGACGTTCCTCCCGCAGGCGTTTCCCGCGCGGATGCCCCTCCTGCGGGCGTTTCCCGCGCGGGTGCCTTCACCGCCGACGCTTTCCGTACGAACGGCGGCGTCACCCCCTCACGAACCTCTTCCACGGCGGAGAGCGCCGAGCGGACACCCCCGGCGGAGGCCGGGGAGAGGAGCCCCGGTGGGAATGCCGGTGCCCCGTCTCCGGATGCCCCCGTCAGAGCGGACGTGGACGCGCCTCCTCTCCGCGCGAGCAAGGCGGACGCGAGCGAAGACGGACCCGAGGCGGATGCGGAGCCGGACGTGGCGGGCATCGGCCCGGACTCCTCCGGTACGGACATGGGCCCGGACGTCGTCGTCCTCGACTCCGAGACCGACTTCGACGCCGAATCCAGTTCGAGCTCTGCTTCCGACTCCGACGCTTCCGATCCCGACCCCGACCCCGGCTCCAGGGATGAGACCGACGCTTCCGACCTCGGCTCTTCCGAGACCGATGCTTCCGGCCTCGACCTCGACTCCGAGGACGAGCCTGACGCTTCCGGCCTCGACCTCGGCTCCGAGGATGAGACCGACCCCGGCCTCGGCTCCGACCCCGGCCTCGGCTCCGAGGCGGGTCCCGGTTTTGAGGACGGCGACGAGACCGACGAAGAGACCGACGGTGCGGCCGAGGGCGACGAGGAAGGAGCGGAGGAGGCGAAGGGCGACCGGGTGCGGGAGATCCCGCTGCCGGACGTCGTCTCCGAAGCCCTGACCAACGCGCTCACCGCCCTGCGCGGCAGCGTCACCGATCTCCGTTTCAACCTGGACCTCCCGGGTGCCGAGGAGGCCAGGCGGACCCAGAGCGAGATCCTGGCCCAGCTCGACGACTACGTCATTCCTCGGGTCCACATGAGCACGGCCCCGGCGCTCGTCGTCATCGCGGGCTCGACCGGAGCGGGCAAATCCACACTTCTCAACACCCTGGCCAATGCCAAGGTCAGCGCCACCGGCGTGCGCCGCCCCACCACCGGCACGCCGGTTCTCGCCTGCCACCCCGACGACCACGAGTGGTTCGCCGAGGGCGACCTGCTCGGCAGTCTGCGGAGGCAGAGCGAGCCCGACTCCGAGGCGGCTCCCGGCAGCCTCGTGCTCGTCTCCACGGAGCGCCTCCCCCCGGGGGTGGCGTTACTCGACACCCCGGACATCGACTCGGTCGTCGAGGAGCACCACGAGATCGCTCACCGCATGCTCGACGCGGCCGACCTGTGGATCTTCGTCACGACCGCGGCCCGCTACGCCGACGCGCCGGCCTGGCGCCTGCTCCGCCTGGCCAAGGAGCGCGGGGCGCGGATGGCCATCGTGCTCTCCCGGGTGTCGCCCCTGTCCCGCGAGGTGGTCACCAAACACTTCGTCAGGATGCTGACCGAGTACGGCCTCGGTGAGGTCGACCGGTTCGTCATCAACGAGGGCAGGACCACCGACGGAATGCTTCCCGACCACGAGGTCACCGAGCTCCGGCTCTGGCTGACCGAGCTGTCGGTCGACGACCGGCGGCGGGCGCAGGCCGTACAGACGACCCTGACCGGAGCGTTGAACAGCTTCCGCACCCGTATCCCCGCGCTGGCCAGGCAACTGGAGGCCCAGGTCGCCTTCAGGAGCGATCTCCGTACCGACGTGGACGCCGCGTACATCCACGCGCTGGCCGAGATCGAGGAGGCCACCAGGAACGGCTCTCTGCTCCGCGGAGAGGTGCTCGCCCGGTGGCAGGACTTCGCCGGGTCGGGCGATCTCATGCGGACTCTGCACCTGCGCAAGCCCGGTCGCCTCACGGGGAAGGCGACCCAGCAGGCCCCCGAGCGGCTCAGCGCGCTCAAGTCCGCGCTGCGGGCGGGGCTGGAGTCGGTTGTCGTATCGGCGGCGCAGCGGGCCGCGGAGGAGACCGCCGCTCGCTGGCTGCACCGCCAGGAAGCGGGGGAGAAGGCCCTGATCGCCACCCCGGGCCTCGGCCGCGCCTCCGACGATCTCCTGCGCAAGGTCGGCCGGGTCATCGGCGCCTGGCAGGACCACATCACCGAACTGATCCGGACCGAGGGCGTGACCAAGCGGTCGGTCGCCAGAGTGGTCTCGTTCGATGTCGAGTCCCTGGCGCTGATCCTGACCGTCGAGCTGTTCGGCAACGGGTCAGCCGAGGCCGGGGGCATCGCCGGGGCGTTACCGCAGCGGCTGGTGCACGCGTTGCTCGGTGCCGAGTCGTTACGCAACATCGGCGTCAAGGCCCGAAGCGATCTCCGCGCCCGGATCGGCATGCTGTTCGACGACGAGACGTCGCGCTATGTCCAGGCCCTTGACGGGGCGGGCGTGCCGGACGAATCCGCTGCCACCCGCCTCTACCAGGCAACGTACAACCTCGAGGTCGCCCGATGAGTGTTGGCACCACCCAGACACGCCAAGGTCTCGCCGGCCGGCTCGCCGCGCTGGCACGGATCGTGGAACTGGGACCGGGCAAGGTCGAGCCCAAGCTTCTCGCCGACTCGGGGCAACTGCTGCTGCGTGCCGGTGACAGGCTCAAGCTTTCCTCCGACCACACCGTGGTCGCGCTCGCCGGAGGCACGGGAAGCGGTAAGTCGACGCTGTTCAACTCGGTCTCAGGGCTGGAGCTGTCACCGACGGGCGTGCGCCGCCCGACCACGGCCCGTACGCACGCCTGCGTCTGGGGTTTGGAGGGCGCGGGCCCGCTGCTCGACTGGCTGCAGATCCAGTGGCGGCACCGCTTCGCCAGGGCCAGCGCCCTCGACAGGGGCGAGAGCCAGCTTCACGGCCTGATCCTGCTCGACCTGCCCGACCACGACTCCATCAGGGCGCTGACCGACACCGAGGCCGACCGGCTGATCCAGATCGCCGACCTCGTCGTGTGGGTGCTCGACCCGCAGAAGTACGCCGACGCCTCCACGCACCGCCGCTACGTGACCGACCTGGCCGGCCACGAGGCAGTGGCGATCTTCGTGCTCAACCAGGCCGACCGGCTGGAGGCCGAGGAACTGGCCGAGTGCGTCGCGGACCTGAACGGATTGCTCCGCCGCGAGGGCGTCGCCGACCCCGTCATCGTCGCCACCTCCGCGATCACGGGCAGGGGGGTGGACAGCCTCAAGGCCGTCCTCGCCGAGACCGTGTCCAAGCGCAGAGCCGCGGTCCAGCGGCTGGAGGCCGATCTCGACCGCCTGACGCTCCGCCTGTCGAAGCTCGTCCCCACCGGGGAGATTCCGGCCGCGCCGGCCTCCGTCGACGACGCCCGCAGGATCGGCCTCACCGACGCCCTGTGCGACGCGGTCGGGGTGCCCGCGGTGGGCGAGGCGTTGGAGAACGTCTACGGCGTGCGGTCCATCGAGTGGATCGGCTGGCCGTACGCCCGCTGGGTCGCGAAGCTTCGTCCCGACCCGCTCAACAGCCTGCGTCTGAGTGACCTGAGGGACGAGATCCGGGGGGTCGCGGGAGACTCGGTCAGCGCGCAGCCGGCCGAGGTGGACAACGCGGTCCACGCCCTTTCCGACGGCCTGACCTCCGGGATGCACGAGGCCTGGCAGAACGGGATCAGGGACGCCGCGCGTTCCCGCTCGGCCCAGCTGCCCCAGGTGCTTTCCGAGGAGCTGTCGGAGATCGCCCCACGCCTGGACCGGGTCCCCGTCTGGTGGCGGCTGCTTCTCGTCTGGCAGTACCTGCTGGTCCTGCTGTTCGTCGCGGGCGTCGCCTGGGTCGGCACGACCGTCCTCTACGGCGTGCTCGGCATCGGCAAACTGCCCTCGAACCTGGTCGTCTTCGGTGAGACGGCGTCGTTGCCATGGGTGGGGCTGATGATGCTCTCCGTTCTGGGGCTCGGACTCCTCACCGCCGTGGCCAGCCGGAACTTCATCGTGCTCGGCGCGGGCAACGAGCGCGACCGCCTGGAACGGGAGATGCGCCGCAGGGTCGCGGGGGTGGCCGAGAGCATGGTGATCGAGCCGGTGGAGCGTGAACTGGCCCGGTACAACGAGTTCTCCATGGCCATGCGGAGCATGCGGGGCTGATCCCGCACCGCTCACGACTCCGCTGGTAGTCGTGGTGTTCCCCGCGTCGGTGCCTTCCGAAGCCGTGCCGCCGTCGTCCACAGCCGTGCCGCGAGCCCGGACGGTTTTCCCCAGAACGTGATTCGGCAGTCCGGGCCGGGGCCGGTGCGGGCCATCGTGTGTCCCATGCCGCCGGCAGTCCGCCGGCATCCATGGGAGGCACGATGAACGACATCTACGTCACGCTGACCGGTAACGTCGCGGCCCCGCCGCGCCAGCACACCTTCCCCGACGGCTCGCGGGTCACCTCGCTCAAGGTCGCCACGACGAGCCGTTACTTCGACAGGGAGAACCAGCAGTGGCGCAACGGTGACACGACCTACTTCGGTGTCCGCTGTTTCCGCGGGCTCGCCGACAACGTCGCCCAGTCGGTCCACCTGGGCCAGCCGGTCGTCGTCCAGGGGCGGTTGCGAATCCGTGAGTTCACCCATGAGGGCGAGCGCCGCTTCATGCCCGAGGTGGAGGCCAACTCGCTCGGGCACGACCTTCGCTGGGGGCTCGGCAGCTTCGCCAAGCCACAGCGGGGCGGAGCGACCCCGACCCTGGGCAGGGAGGAGCGGAGCGAGCTCGATCGCGAGACGTTCGACTGGGCGATGGGCGGCGCGGCCCCCGACGAGGCGAGTGCCTCCGGGGCCCTGGCCCTGGTGAAGGCCGCAGGTGGAGACGGCGAGGTGACGGAGACCGAAGGCGGCGCGGCGAGTGAGGGCGCCGCCGGGAGCGAGCCGGGCACGACGGGTCGCGGGCCGGAGGGCGAGGCTCCGGAGACGAGCGAGGAGACGGAGGACGAGATGGTCAGCTGGGAGCTTGGCATGGGAAACCCCGGCGGGGGAAAGCCGGAGAAGCCGGGTGCGGGCAAGCCGGGCACGACGTCGAGGGAGACGACCCGTAGAAGGGCCGCGGGTAAGGAAACCGGAGCGGGGGAGGGCCTGGCCGGTGGGAAACCGGGGGAGAAGGAGAGGCGGGCCGACCGGGCGGCGAAGGACGACACACCGTGGCCCACGGAAGAAGACGTGGCGGCCTGAGCCGGGTTTCCCGCGACGGCGGAGCCGGGCCGCAGGTGGGCCCCATGCGGCGGTATCTGAGGATGAGGCCGGGGAGCACCCCGGCGGTGCCCGGGCACGAGGTGGGCGGCGCCCTCGACGGAGCCGGAGAGAAGAGGCGCGTCGACATCCGGGGGTGAGATCCGGAAGGAGCAGGATGCGTCGGAGCCTGGAGGGTGAGATCGAAGGCCGGGAGGTGAGGTCGGAGCCTGGAGGGTGAGGTGCATCGGAGCCCGGAGGGTGAGACCGGAGGGTGAGGGGGCATCGGCCGGACGCGGTCGGTGCCTTCGCGAGAGCGCGGCGGCGCCGAGATGAAACCGGCCGATGGTCATGCCCGTGTCGGATGCCGAGACACCTGTTAGGTCCAGGTCACGCCCCGCCGCATGGCTGCTCCTTTCCCACACGGTCCGCTCGCGAGCGAGCGGTTCCATTCGTGAACCAACTGGTGAGCTGGCCCACTCCGCCAAAGGTAGCGGTTCCCATCGCATGCCGCACACTCCGCAACTATTGTGTTACACATCGTTAGTCGGAGAGGGGGACGACATGGCGGCTCCCAGTCACACCTCGGTCAAGCCACACGGCGGCGTGACACTCTTGGCCGATAGATGGCCTCTGCTTGGGCAGCGTCGCGCGCTGGTTGGTTACATCTGCGGGGTCGTGGCCCTGGACGTCGCCGCAATCCTGTTCTTTGTCGTATCCGGCGATTTCCACTGGTCTGATCTGCTCACCTTCACCGCTCTGATGGCGTGTGGCGCCGTCTGCATCGAGGCGACCCGCAGGCTCGGGATGCCCGCGGGCGTCTCCCGTGATCTGCTCTCCGCCTGGTGGCTGCCGGCCGCGCTGCTCCTGCCGCCGCTCTACGCCCTTCTCGCGCCCATCCCGCTCCAGTTCCTGCTGCAGAAACGGGTGCGTGAGACGGTCGTCTACCGAAGGGTCTTCAGCTCGGCGGCGATCGGCCTGGCCGGATGCGCGGCCTCGCTGCTCTTCCACGGCACCACCGACGGCCTGGCCGCGCTGACCAAGGGCGCCGGGGGGCCCATCCTCGCCGCGATCGGCTGCGCCGTGCTCTTCACGGTGATCAACACCGCGCTGATCGCCATCGCCGCACACGCCGCCGACCCCGACAGCCGCTGGCGGGAGGTTCTGTGGAATCGGGAAAGTCTCCTGCTCGACGTGGTCGAGCTCTGCCTCGGCGTCATCGTCTCTATCACCTGCGCGCTGAACCTGGCGCTGCTGGTCCTGGCGCTGCCGCCGGTGGTGCTGCTCCAGCGCAGCCTGCTCCACGCCCAGCTGCAGGCGGCGGCCCGCACCGACTTCAAGACCGGTCTGCTCAACGCCGCCGCGTGGCAGCGCGAGGCGGACACCGAGATCGTCAGGGCGCGTCGCACCGGCGAGACGCTCGCCCTGCTCATCGTCGACATCGACCACTTCAAACGGGTCAACGACACCTACGGCCATCTGATCGGCGATCAGGTGCTGGTGGGCGTGGCCTCCACCATCCGCAGCCAGCTCCGTGACTACGACGTGGTGGGCCGCTTCGGCGGCGAGGAGTTCGTCGTCCTGCTGCCCAGAGCCGATGTCACCGAGGCCCGCAGGGTCGCCGAGCGGCTGCGGTCCCGGGTGGGGCGGATGGCGGTTCCGGCCGACGACAACATGATCACCGTGACGATCTCGGTCGGGGTCGCGATCATGAGCGTGCACGGCGACGACCTGATCGAACTGCTCGCCGCAGCCGATCTGGCCCTTTACCGAGCCAAGGAGCTCGGCCGCGACCGAATCTGCCTGCCCGCCACGGTTGTGCCCCCTGCCCGTCGCGCTGGAGCGGAGTCCGCCCCTAGCTGAGCTCAGCAGGCCCTAAACTAAAGGCATGCCGGAGTACATCTACACAATGCAGCGCGTGCGCAAGGCGCACGGCGACAAGGTCGTCCTCGACGATGTGACGCTGTCGTTCCTGCCGGGCGTCAAGATCGGCGTCCTGGGCCCCAACGGCACCGGAAAGTCGACGCTGCTGAAGATGATGGCGGGCCTGGAGCAGCCGTCCAACGGCGACGCCCGGCTCATGCCCGGCTTCAGCGTCGGCATGCTTCAGCAGGAACCCCCGCTCAACGAATCCAAGACCGTGCTCGGCAACGTCGAAGAGGGCGTCGCCGAGACCAAGGCCATGCTCGATCGATACAACGAGATCGCCGAGCTCATGGCCACCGACTACAGTGACGCGCTCCTGGACGAGATGGGAACGCTGCAGGAAGCGCTCGACCACCGTAACGGGTGGGATCTCGAAAGCCAGCTGGAGCAGGCGATGGACGCCCTCCGCTGCCCGCCGCCGGACTCCGAGGTCACCCAGCTCTCGGGTGGTGAGCGCCGCCGGGTCGCGCTGTGCAAGCTGCTGCTCGAACAGCCCGACCTGCTTCTGCTCGACGAGCCCACCAACCATCTGGACGCCGAGAGCGTCCAGTGGCTTGAGTCCCACCTTGAGAAATACCCCGGCACCGTCCTGGCCGTCACCCACGACCGTTACTTCCTGGACAACGTGGCCAACTGGATCCTGGAGCTCGACCGCGGTCGTTGCCACCCCTACGAGGGCAACTACTCCACCTACCTGGAGGCCAAGGCGGCCCGGCTCAAGCTTGAGGGCCAGAAGGACGCCAAGCGCAAGAAGCGCCTGGAGGAGGAGCTCGAATGGGTCCGCTCCAACGCCAGGGCGCGCCAGACCAAGAGCCGGGCGCGTCTGCAGCGCTACGAGGAGATGGCCTCCGAGGCCGACAAGCACCGCAAGCTTGACTTCGAGGAGATCCAGATCCCGCCGGGCCCGCGCCTGGGCACCACGGTCATCCGCGCCGAGAAGCTCACCAAGGGCTTCGAGGACCGGGTCCTGATGGACGGCCTCTCCTTCGACCTGCCGCGTAACGGCCTCGTCGGCATCATCGGGCCGAACGGCGTCGGCAAGACGACGCTGTTCCGGATGATCACCGGAAGCGAGACGCCGGACAGCGGTGAGATCGTCGTCGGTGAGACCGTCAAGATCTCTTACGCGGACCAGAGCCGGGGCGGCATCGACCCGGCCAAGAACATCTGGGAGGTCGTCTCCGACGGGCTCGACTACATCAAGGTCGGCCAGGTCGAGATGCCGTCCCGCGCCTACATCGCCGCGTTCGGGTTCAAGGGCCCGGACCAGCAGAAGAAGGCCGGCATCCTGTCCGGTGGCGAGCGCAACCGGCTCAACCTGGCGCTGACCCTCAAGCAGGGCGGCAACGTGCTGCTGCTCGACGAGCCCACCAACGACCTCGACACCGAGACGCTCTCCAGCCTGGAGAACGCGTTGCTGGAGTTCCCCGGCTGCGCCGTCATCACCTCGCACGACCGGTGGTTCCTCGACCGCATCGCCACCCACATCCTCGCGTGGGAAGAGGGCTCGAACTGGTTCTGGTTCGAGGGCAACTACGCCGACTACGAGAAGAACAAGATCGAACGGCTGGGCGTCGACGCGGCCCGCCCGCACCGTGTCACCTACCGCAGGCTCACCCGCGACTGAGGTGAATCGGCCAAGGAGCCCCCGGTACCCCGCCGTACGGCGGGGTACCGGGGGCTCGCTACCGTTCTCGGTGTGTTAGGACAGAGCGTCACGGACGGCGTCAGCCGTAGCCACCGGCATGTGTTCCCCCGAGCGGTGAGGTTCGCCGACGTCGACTCGCTCGGCCACGTCAACAACGTGCGATTCCTCGACTACCTTGAGGACGCGCGGCTGGCGATGTTCCACATCGACCCCCACCGGGAGGGCATGCCTCCTTTCAGGGGGCTCGTGATCGCCCGGCACGAGATCGACTATCGGCGTCCCCTCACCTTCCGGCCGGATCCGGTCCGGGTGGAAAGCTGGGTGACCGAGGTCCGGCCGGTGCGGTTCACCCTCGACTACGAGATCCGCGACGATGAGGAGACCTTCGTCCGGGCCCGCTCGGTGCTCGTCGCCTACGACGTGGCGCGGGCCGCTCCCCGGCGGCTGAACCAGGAGGAACTCACCTACCTGCGCCGGTTCGTCCCCGCCGGGTAGCGCCCACCGGATCTCCCGCGTTCGTGTGAGGTCACCGAGCCGACCCGGGCGCCCGTGCTCGGGACGGCCCCGTGTACGGGCAGGCCGCCGTCCCGGGCGCCCGTGTTCAGGACGGCGTACGCCGGTGGGTCACGGGGTGTACAGCCAGGCCGCCGTGTCCGGAAGGAGCAGATGGCCCTCGATGGGGGCGCTGCCGATCAGGACCCGGTCGTGCGGCGGAAGCTGTACCGGCTCGGAGCCGCAGTTGATGACACAGGTCAGCGGGCCGCGGCTGAAGAACAAGGCGTCCGCGGGGGACTCCAGCCAGGTGACCCGGTCGTCGAGGGAGCCGCGCAGCGCGCGGCGGGCGCGCAGGGCCTCCTGATAGAAGCTCAGGGTCGAGCCGGGGTCGCCCGCCTGGCGCTCGGCGTTCAGCGTGGCCCACTCGGCGGGCTGGGGCAGCCAGGGCCGGACCCCGTCGGGGGAGAAGCCGTACGGCTCGGCGGCGCCGGACCAGGGAAGGGGGACCCGGCAGCCGTCCCGGCCGGGCAGCCTGCCCTCGGAGCGGACGAAGATGGGGTCCTGACGGGCCTCCGGGGGAAGATCCTTCACCTCGGGGAGGCCGAGTTCCTCCCCTTGGTACAAATATGCCGATCCGGGCAGGGCGAGCATGGCGAGCAGCGCCGCGCGGCCACGGGCGAGGCCCGGCGTGGAATCGGTCAGGCCCTCGCCGTACCGGGTGACGTGACGGACCACGTCGTGGTTGGAGAGCACCCAGGTGGGGGCGGTCACCGCGTCGAGGGTGTCGTCGATGATCTTTCTGAACGCCGGCGCGGACCAGGGGGCCTCCAGCCAGGCGAAGTTGAAGCTCTGGTGCAGTTCGTCGGGACGGACGTAGAGCGCGAGGTCCTCGGCGGAGTCGGTCCAGACCTCGCCGATGGCCATCCGCTCGCCCGGGTAGGAGTCGAGCACCTTGCGCCACTCCCGATACACCTCGTGGACCTCGGGTCGTCCCCAGATCGGCGACTCGGCCTTGAACGCCTGATCCTCCGGCGGGGTGTCCGGCAGGCCCTCGGCCTTGTACAGGCCCATCGCCACGTCGATCCTGAACCCGTCCACCTCCCGATCCAGCCAGAACCGCAGCACGTCGAGAAACTCGGCGTGCACCTCGGGGTTGCGCCAGTTGAAGTCCGGCTGACCGGAGGCGAACAAGTGCAGGTACCACTGCCCGTCGGGCGTCTTGGTCCAGGCCGGGCCGCTGAAGGTGGACTGCCAGTTGTTGGGCGGCAGGTCCCCGCCGTCGCGGAACATGTAGCGCTCGCGTCCCTCGCCCCGTAGCGCGGCCTGGAACCATTCGTGCTCGGAGGAGCTGTGGTTCGGCACGATGTCCACGATCACCCGCAGCCCGAGCCGGTGAGCCTCCGCGACGAGCGCGTCGAAGTCGGCGAGGGTGCCGAAAAGGGGGTCGACGTCACGGTAATCCGCCACGTCGTAGCCGCCGTCGGCCATGGGGGAGCGGTAGAAGGGGGTCAGCCAGATCGCGTCCACGCCGAGTTCGGCGAGGTACGGCAGGCGCTGCCGGATACCGGGCAGATCGCCGACGCCGTCTCCCGAGGCGTCGGCGAAGCTGCGAACGTAGATCTCGTAGACGACGGCATCACGCCACCAGGGGATTTCCATGTGCATCGATTGCCCCCGCTTGAAGGGGTTTATGCGTGAGGGGCGTTCATCATGCTCTGCGCCGCGTAGACCAGGTAGTCCCAGAGGCGCTTCTCCAGCTCCTCGGGGAGCTCCAGCGAGGCCACCGCGTCATGCATGTGCCTCAGCCAGGCGTCGCGCTCGTCAGGGCCGATGACGAACGGGTTGTGCCGCATCCGCAGACGGGGGTGACCGCGCTGGAGACTGTAGGTGTTGGGGCCACCCCAGTATTGGATCAGGAAGAGGCGTAGCCGTTCTTCGGCTCCGGTGAGGTCTTCCTCGGGGTAGAGAGGCCGTAGCAGCGGGTCGTCCGCCACTCCCTCGTAGAAACGGTGGACGAGACGTCTGAAGGCCTCTTCGCCGCCGACGGCGTCGTAGAAGGACTGAGGTTCCTCGGGGATCGCGGACACGCGTTAAGCCTAATTGACGTCGTCACCGGTTTGAAAATCAGAGATTCCAGCACCCGGCCTTCCCGCCGGGTCTGTCGGTTCACGGTTCACCGGCCCGGGCGGCCCGGGAGCTCCGCACCCGCGCGGCCGCGGCACGCCTCGCCGCGTTCGAACAAGAACATCCCGCTTGGCCGGCGCGGAACACCCTGGCCCGCACACCCCCGCGAAAACACAAGCGGTGCCTCCTCGCGGAGTGTCCGGTGACGTCAGCCCGCGATCGGGATGGAGGCGCGGTCCAGAGCGGACTTGACGCGGATGCGGAGCTCCCGGGCGACCTGGGCCTGCTTGGACGGGAGGGTCTTGGCGCTGATCCGGAAGATGATGGCCGTGTCGGAGATCTGCTCGATCCCCCAGACCTGGGGCTCCTCGACGATGACGGAGTCGCGGTAGGCGGGATCGGCCCAGATCTCGTTGGTCACCTCCTCCAGGATCTCGCGGACCGCGGGGATGTCGGAGGTGTAGGCCACCGGCACGTCCACCGCCGCGCGGGACCAGCCCTGGGACTCGTTGCCGACGCGGGTGATGGTGCCGTTGCGGACGTACCAGACCCGGCCGTCGATGTCGCGCAGGCGGGTGATGCGCAGGGTGACCGCCTCGACGGTGCCGATCGCGGCACCGGCGTCGATCACGTCGCCCACGCCGTACTGATCCTCCAGGAGCATGAACATGCCCGCGATGAAGTCCTTGACGAGTTCCTGGGCGCCGAAGCCGATCGCCACGCCCAGAATGCCGACGCTGGTCAGCAGGGGGGCGATGGGAATGGAGAGTTTGTCGAGGACGGTCAGGACCGCGGTGCCCAGGATGACGATCGAGGCGATGTGCTTGAGCACCGAGCCGATGGTCTCGGCCCGTTGCCTGCGCCGCTCGGCCACGATCGCGTCGAGCCCCTCGGGGGTCGACGGCTCCCGGCCGCGCAGGCGTCCGGCGAGGGAGGCGCGCCCGGAGGACGCGCGCCTCACCACCCGGGTGATCAGACGATGGGCCACCTTGCGGAAGATCAGGGCGATCAGCAGGACCAGCACGATGGCGACCAGACCCGCGACCAGGGGTGCGAAAGTGTCCGGCAGGACGGTCCGCATGAGATCGCAGAGAGCCCCTCCGCTGCCCTCGCAGCCCCTGGTCAAGCCCATGCTCGCGTTCACCAGATCGTCGATCGCCGCATCGATGGGTGGCGCGGACGGAGGTGGGGTGGGAGGGGGGCTTATCGCGAGCATGGGGACAAGCAAGGACACGGAGTGGATCCCCCTCGGATCGGATCGTTCGACAAGACGGGCAAATCAAGCGACCCACCTATTTTGCCGACCGAACCGGCCGCCGTCACATCACGCCGGGGAAGACGGGGACATCCGAGCTCAGGGCCGCGGGGGGTGAGTTCGAATGCTCCGGTGACGGACGGCTCGTACGGGACGCGCACCCGGAAGCGTGTCCCGTGCCGTTTCCGAGAGAGATCCCTCCGGTTGCCGCCCGGACGAGACCCGGGCGGCAGCTTGTGTTCTCCGTGTTTCGAAGCCGATCGACGGGCCGGCTGAGAGGGCCTGTCGACGGGTTCGATCGGGAGGTTCGAAGCCGACGGGGTGACCAGCGTCCGAGGACGCTCCGCACCGGTCACCCCGTCGGCCCCGTCGAGCCGCGGTAGGAGCGGTGCGCCCGGGCGACGAACGCCGTCAGGCGCACCGCTCACTCACTCCCCCACCGCGGCGAGTACGCGTGCGACCTTGGTCGCGGCACCGGCGGGGTCCTCCGCCGTGTGCATCCGCTCACCCCAGGACCACCAGTAGTACCAATCCGGGCAGCTGGGGGCGGCCTGCGCTCGGCAGGTGACGTTCTCCGCCAGGCTGGTCGCGTTCGGGTTGATCACACGGACGAAGGCACGACCCGACTGGGTCCGTACCACCCGGGCGTGCAGCCCGCGGGAGTCAAGTTCTGACACCAGTCGTTCCAGGTGCCCGAAGTCGTTTTCCCCCACCTCGTCCCTCCTTTTGGGTTTTGGCGTCCGCACCGAATCGCGTTCGATTGATCACGTATTCGGTGCTGTGAGCCAAACATGGCCCACTGAGGCCCGTGGGTCAACGTGAGGAAAACCCAGATCAGGGTATGCCTTCTCCCAAGTAGGTTGAAAGAAACAGTCCGGCGGTGGACGATCCTTAGCCGGTGGCTTTATTTGCACGTTCCGGATGAGTCAAGCGTGGTCCATCATTCTCAATAGGCACAGTGCGACAACCGAATCACACTGAGTCAAGGGAGAGGACCGGTCGGGACAAGTGTGCCAGCCAGCCCAGCTGGCCACGAGAGAGGGGCCGGTATGTCCGGCAGGCAGCACAGGGAGACGGAATTAGCGCGGCAGATTCGGGCCAAAGGCCTGGCTGTCGGGCAGGGCTCGGCGCATATCGCCGAGTTGATCTATGAAAAGTGTAATCCACAATTTGGGACAACAAGGATTAAAGGTCATCGCCTTGCGCATGGCGTCGCCCTCGCGGATGTGATCGAACAGATAAGGGCGCTGTTCGAACGTGACGGAAAATCGGCACCAGGTATAGGTGAGACGCTTCTCTCCGCCTATGAGAGCGGGCTGAAACGGCCCGGTCCCGAATACCTCCACTACCTGTGCACCGCCTACCGGGTCGAACCGGTCTCCCTCGGATACGACGGCCCCTGCATCTGTGGCCACGGTCACAGGCTGTCAGGGGTGGTCCGAGGCGATCTCCACGATGGAAAACCCGATACGTCCCCCGGTCGAGACGAGTCGCTGATCCAGGCGATCAGAGGCGCCTCTTCTGTGGTCGGGGGTGAGGAGGACGAGAACGTGCTACGGAGAACGCTTTTACAGCTCCTGGCCGGGACCGGCATCGCGCTGGACGGGCAGGTACTCGGATCTGTGGAGAACATTCGCAGAAGGATGGACGACACCCTGGTGTCGGCCACCGTCTCGGCCGCGATGCTGGATCAGTGGGAGGAAGCCACCATCGGCTTCGGCCGCCAATACATGAACACCCCGCCGCTGAGGCTGCTCTGCGACGTGCTCCTGGAGTTCAGCGCCGTGCGCAAGGCCATGGAGCAGCGCCAGCCGGTGGACCTGCAGGAGCGACTGTGTCGCATGGCCGCTCAGCTCTCGGGGCTGAGCGGCATGATCATGATTAACCTCGGTGACCACCGGCTTGCCCGATCCTTCTTCAGGACCGGCAGGACGGCCGCGGACGAGACCGGGGACCGCGCGCTCCGAGCCTGGGTGACGGCCAGGGAGGCCCTGGTCCCGCTCTACTACGGAGATCCGCGCGAAGCCCTCAACCTCGCCAAGAAGAGCCGCGACATGGCCGGCCAGACGCCCTGCGCGGCTCAGGCCATGGCGCCGGTCGTCGAGGCCCGCGCTCTGGCCATGCTGTCGGGTTCGGGCAAGAAGGACGTGGTCGACCAGGCCAAGCGGGCGCTGTCGCGGGCCAGGGCGGCGTTCTCCCAGATGACCGCGAACGAGCAGGACGACTCGACCTTCGGCTACACCGAGCGCCAGCTCTACTTCCACCAGGGAGACGCGCTGGTGAAGCTGGGGCAGGCGATGGAGGCCGACCTCATCCTGGAGCAGGCGCTCACGAAGTACGGTCCGTCCGACTGGCTCGACCCGACCTTCATCAAGTTCGATCGCGCCCAGTGCAAACTTCTCGAGGGTGACATCGACGAGGCGATGGAGATGGCCCAGAAGACGCTCGCGAGCCTGGGCGACGGTTGCAGGCCCGGCATCCTCATGCAACGCGCCCATGAGATGGCCAGGGAGGTGGAGGCCAAGGACCCCAACCACAAGGGTCTCAAGCTCTTCCAGGAGGCGTTGCGCGCCGCGCCGATGGAGGACCCGGGGGGTGATGCATGAAGGCCAGAATCCGGCGTTATCGCTGGTCTGACCTCGAATCCGTCTGGGCGTTGCATCAGATCTGCCTTGCCCAGGTCGGCCTCGCACCGGGAGACGGCGTCTACTACGAAGACGATTTCCCCCGGATCAACGAGATCTATCTCGCCGACGGCGGAGAGTTCCTCGTGGGGGAGATCCCCGGTGGGCGCATCATCGCCATGGGCGGGTTGCGCCGCGTCGACGATCAGAGTGCGGAGATGTGCCGCATGCGGGTCCATCCGGAATTCCAGCGACGCGGGCTCGGCGCCCAGATGGTCACGGCACTGGAGACGCGCGCGATCGAGCTGGGCTACGTCCGGCTCTGCGGTGACACCACCCTGAATCAGCCGGCCGCGATGGAGCTCTATCGCAAGTACGGCTGGCGTGAGATCCGCAGGGAAGAGCGCGGTGGATGTGTGGTGATCTATGGAGAGAAAGACCTGGTTGTTGCCATGTCTCCCTTGGTTAAGTAAGTGGATTTCATGCTGATCTGTCATTAGGCGTTGCGTTCCGACGAAACAGAGGAATACTTACTCTTCGTATCTGTAGTCATTCTTTGGTGAGTGCGATGAAGAAGATCATTATTCACAAGCCCGGAACGGTCAAACTGAGTGGTGCTTCCAGCGTCATGCACAAGGGGTGAGGGGCTCTCCGGCTGAGTTGATCCTTCTGGCTGCGGATTCAGGCCGGGACGTGCCGAGGTCTGCGCCGAGCCGTACCCTGCCGTAGGCAGGGCGGGGGTCCAACAAGGGGGGCAATCCTGGTGAAACCAGGCGCATCCGAAAGAGGGTGGGGCTGGGAGGTGGAGATAATTTCCACCGGGGGAGGCGTCCTCTCCTCTGTGGGAGTTGTTTTCCCTCAGATGCATCAAGGTGTGGATTTTTCCCCCACGGGGGAAAAATCCACACCTTGCCTTTTATGGGGCCAGTTGGGTGATTCGGGAGACGACCTCCAGAAGGTCGGAAGGCTGGAGGATGTCGGGAAACTCGGCCATCTCCTCGGGGGTGAACCATTCGAAGCCCAGGTAGGTGGTCTCCTCCTCGGAGGTGAACGCCTTCGGGTCCACCTCGGGGGTGCTCTCGAACCTGGCCAGGTAGAACCGTTCGGTCTTGGCGTAGTGAACGCCGAGCCAGCGGAAATCCCGGCGCACCGGCACCCACAGGTTCAGCACCGCGTCGCCCGGCAGACCGGTCTCCTCGGTCAGCTCGCGCCGCGCGGCCTCGAAGGGCGTCTCGCCGGGGTCGATCCCGCCTCCCGGCGGCTCCCACAGGGTCTGGCCGCTGAGTGTGTCTCGCCAGTGCATCAGCAGCACCCGGCCCGCGCCGTCCACGCAGATCACCCGGGCCGCGGGCCGGTCGTTCACCTGAGAGGCGCTCATAGGCTCGGGACATTATCACCGTCAACCAGGCCAAGCCGTTCGATATGTCGTATGACCTGCGGTTACCTGGCCGGCCTGGCGGCCTTCGCGTGATCGTCCCTGCCAGGGGGCCCCACACGGAGCCGGATTTCTCCGGCAGGAGGAGAGATCAACGGGAATGGTGCGGGTGAACGCGGGTGACTCGCTGTACTCTGCCCAGGTCAGTCGAAGGGTCGTACGATCCGATCTCAAGGATGAGGGCATGAGTTCCAGGGCCGAGTTTGTGTTGACATTGTCCTGCCCGGACCGTCCCGGTGTGGTGGCCGCGGTCTCCGGCCTGCTCGCCGGGCAGGGGTGCAACATCATCGAGAGCCAGCAGTTCGGGGACACCGACGGGCGTTTCTTCATGCGGGTGCAGTTCGCCTCCACGGTGTCCGACGGCGAGCTTCGTACGGCCTTCGCCGCGCTCGCCCCCGAATTCGGCATGGAGTTCAAGCTCCGTGACGTGGCCGTCAAGCCGCGGGTGCTGGTGATGGTGAGCAAGTTCGGCCACTGCCTGAACGACCTGCTCTACCGGACCCGCTCCGGTCTGCTCGACATCGAGATCGTCTCGGTGGTCTCCAACCACCCCGACCTTCGGCCTCTGACCCAGTCCTACGGCATCGACTACCACCACCTGCCGGTCACCCCCGAGACCAAGTCCAGGCAGGAGGCGGAGGTCCTGACCCTGGTCGACCACTACCGGGCCGATCTGGTGGTGCTCGCCCGCTACATGCAGGTGCTGTCGGAAGACCTCTGCGTCAAGCTCGCGGGCAACGTGATCAACATCCACCACTCGTTCCTGCCGTCGTTCAAGGGGGCCAAGCCGTATCACCAGGCTCACTCACGGGGCGTGAAGCTGATCGGCGCGACCGCGCACTACGTGACCGCCGACCTCGACGAGGGCCCGATCATCGAGCAGGAGGTCGCCCGGGTCAATCACACCCACTCCGCGGAGGATCTCGCCGCCATCGGCCGCGACGTCGAGTGCCAGGCCCTTGCCCGCGCCGTTCGCTGGCACACCGAACAGCGTGTCCTGCTCGACGGCCACAAGACGATCGTCTTCCCGCGCTAGCGGCCGGGGCGGCGAGACGATCGTTCGTCAGCGCCACCGGGTGACGGCCGCGAGGTGATCGCTCTCTCGCGTCGGTGAGCGAGGGGTGCGAGATGACCGCTTCCTCACGCCACCGGGTGCGAGGTGACCGCTTCCTCACGCCGGTGAGTGGGAGTCGCGAGATGACGGCTCTCTCACCTCGGTGAGTGAGGTGGCCGCCTCCCGGCGCCGGGAGGCGGCCCACAGGGTAATCGCCTCCGGCGCCGGAGCCGAGGACGTTCAGGTCCTCGGGCGGATATGCCCTAGCTTCCCTGCGTGAGGTGAGGACTCTCCTCGTCGACGGTTTCCTGGGGTTTGACGCCTGTGGAGTCCTCGGGGGTGGAGACGCCGTGCGGACGCCCGGTCTTCTCGTCGACGCCCCTCGTCTCGCGACCTTTCTCGCTCTCCCTGGCCGCGATCTTCTCGGCGCGCCTGCTCGTGCTGACGCCGACGCCCAGCGGCGACGTGGCCTCGGTGTCGGTGGGGGAGACGCCCCTGCGCTCCTGCTTGGACACCACGCGTTCCGGCCTCTTCTCCTCCGGCGGGGGAGCGAAGGCCCGGTTACCGGACCGGATCACCTCTTCGCTCGCGCGACCCACGTCGGGGGAGGATCCGTGATGCTCCTCCTCTCCCTTTTTGCCGTGCGGGCTCGCGTCCTCTGGTCTGCGTTTGTTGCTCATATCCAGCACCTCATCGGGTTGACGGGTTCTCAGCAGATTCTCGGCAGGGGGTCGCCGACCAGCAGATCGACGATGCGGGTACCTCCGAAGGAGGTCTTCAGCAGGACCAGCCCCGGCGGGTCGCCGCCGATCCGTCCGATGACGGCCGCGCCCGCGCCGAGTGGATGGGAGCGCAGGGCGGCCAGCGCGACCTCGGCGGACCGCTCGGCCACCACCGCGACCATCCGGCCCTCACAGGCGACGTAGAGCGGATCGATCCCCAGTAGTTCGCATGCCCCGCGTACGGCGGGGCGTACCGGGATCGCGTCCTCCTCCAGCACGACGGCGACCTTCGAGGCCGCCGCCACCTCGTTGACGATCGTCGCCACCCCGCCGCGGGTGGCGTCCCGAAGGCAGCGCACCTGCCCGTCCCCGCAGGCGTCCAGCAGCAGGCCGGTCAGGGCGTTGAGCGGCGCGGTGTCCGAGGTGAGGTCGGCCTCGATGTCGAGTTCCCCCCGGGCGAGCATGATCGTGATCCCGTGCTCGCCGATCGGTCCGGACACGATGACGACGTCCCCGGGCAGGGCCGCGGCGGCGCTCAGCCGGGTGGGCCGGTCGAGCGTCCCGACACCCGAGGTGGTGATGTAGCAGCCGTCGGCCTTGCCTCTCTCCACGACCTTGGTGTCGCCGGTGACGATCCACACGTCCGCCGCCCGAGCCGCCGCCGCCATGGAGGCGGTGATGCGCCTCAGGTCGGCGACGGGAAAGCCTTCCTCAAGGATGAATCCGGCCGACAGGTAGCGGGGGCGCGCCCCGCACATCGCCAGGTCGTTGACGGTGCCGTTGACCGCCAGGTCGCCGATGTCGCCCCCGGGGAAGAACAGCGGCGTCACCACGTACGAGTCGGTGGTGAAGGCCAGCCCGTCGACGACCGCGCCATCTTCCAGGGGCTCCAGCAGCGGGTTGCGGAAGGACTCCAGGAACACCGCCTCGATCAGGGTGTGCGTGGCCTTGCCACCCGCGCCGTGCGCGAGGGTGATGAGGTCCTCCCGCACGCGGGCCTTGCGGTGGCGTACCCGCTCGATCCGGTCCAGGACCTGTTGCTCGCGGTCCACGGGCGTGATCCGCTCCGGGGCCTCCCGTGCCGACGTCTCCACCGGGCCGGTGACGCCTTCCCCGATGCTCACCTCTGGGTCGCCTCCTTGACGCGCTCGCGCGAGAACCGGCCGAAGTTGTAGTACGCCGCGCACGCGCCCTCGGACGACACCATGCACGTGCCGATCGGCGTCTCAGGAGTGCACGCGGTGCCGAACACCTTGCACTCCCACGGCTTGAGCACCCCCTTGAGCACCTCACCGCACTGGCACGCCTTGGGGTCGGCCACCCGGCTGCCGGGAATCTGGAAGATCCGTTCGGCGTCGAAGTCGGCGTACCGCTCCGCGACCCTCAGCGCCGACTGCGAGATGAACCCCAGCCCGCGCCACTCGAAGTACGGCCGCGGCTCCATCACCTCGTTGATGACGCCGAGAGCCTTGGGGTTGCCGTCCCACGGGACCACCCGGGCGTACTGGTTGTCGATCTCGGCCTGCCCGCCGGCCAGCTGCACGAGGATCCGGTAGACCGTGTGCAGCACGTCGAGCGGCTCGAACCCGGCCACCACCAGGGGCTTGCCGTAGTCGCGCGCGATGAATTCGTACGGCCGGCAACCGATCACGGTGGAGACGTGGCCCGGCCCGATGAACCCGTCGAGGCGCAGGTCCGGGGAGTCCAGGATCGCCTTGATCGCGGGAATGATCGTCACGTGGTTGCAGAAGATCGAGAAGTTGGTGATCCCCTCGGCCTTCGCGCGCAGGACGGTCATCGCCGTCGAGGGGGCGGTGGTCTCGAAGCCGATCGCCATGAAGACCACGCGTTTGCCGGGGTTCTGCCGGGCGATCTTCAGGGCGTCCAGCGGGGAGTAGACCATGCGGATGTCGGCGCCCCGCGCCTTGGCGTCGAGGAAGGACCCGTTCCCCCCGGGCACGCGCATCATGTCGCCGAACGAGGTCATGATCACGTCTGGCTGCCCGGCGATGTGGATGGCGTCGTCCACCCGGCCCATGGGGATCACGCAGACGGGACAGCCGGGGCCGTGCACCAGCGTGACCGCCTCGGGCAGGTAGTCCTCCAGCCCGTGCTTGTAGATCGTGTGGGTGTGCCCGCCGCACACCTCCATGAACTTGTAGGTCCGGCCCGGCTCGCACAGGGCGGAGATCCGCGCGGCCAGCATCCGGGCCTTGTAGGCGTCACGGTATTCGTCGACGAAGCGCATCGGATCTCACCCCTCTTCGATCATGGATTCGCGCAGGGCCTCTATCTCGTCCTCGTACGCCTGCCCGATGCTCTCCAGGAAGTCGAGCGCGGCCTTGGCCTCCACCTCGTCGATCTTCGACAGCGCGAACCCGACGTGGATGAGGATCCAGTCGCCGGGCAGGACGGACTCGTCCTCCAGCAGGCCGATGTTGATCGCCCGCTTCACCCCGCAGACATCGACCATGGCCAGATCAGGGCGGTCAGAAAGGATTTCCACGATCTCGCCGGGAATTCCCAGGCACATGAGTGGCCTCCGCCATCTGGATGGATTCGAGGACGAGATCGTCGCCGCCCTCGCTGTCGATATCGGTGCCGCCGCACTCGGGGCAGACGGCGAAGGGGTCGACGGACGTGGCCGTCCGCTCACAGGACCGGCAGGTGAGACTGACCGGGATCACGACCAGTTCCACCTGCGCGCCCTCGGCCAGTGATCCTTCGGAGATCATGGCGAACGCGTGGTTTATCGCGGGTTCCGTGATGCGGAGCAGGGCGCCCGCCCGCACTCGCGCTCGCTGTACCCGCCGGCCGTCCGCCCGGTTCTCCACCGCGGTGAGAATCGCCTCGGCGATCCCGAACTCGTGCACGACTGACGTCACCTCATTTCTCTGACATGGTTCCGGGCCGCGCGCCGCCGCCCGGGTGGGAAGGGTCCGCGACGCCGCCGTCACATCTTTCTGATCTTGATGTAGCGCTTGATGTCGGGAATCGACTGGTAGATCAGCACCGCCAGCCCCACCAGGGCCGCCGCGGCCATCAGGCGTTTCACCATGCTGGTTCCTCCTCGTGGCTCGCCGGGGCGAGCGTCGTCGCGATCTGCTGGTCGATCAGTTCGAGGACCAGCTCCGCCGCCGCGTCGACGGCTTCCGCCACCGGCGCGCTCAGCTCCATGCCGGGGGAGATGTCGGCGGGCTCGCACCCGACGAGCAGGACCCTGCCGGTCTCGCCGCCGAGCGTGCCGGCCAGCGCCAGCACCATCTCGGGGGTCATGTCGTGGGCGTCGACGAAGGACGCGGGGCAGTCGCTCGTCAGCGGTTTGAGCACGTACAGCGTGCCGGGCGGGTTGTGGCGCGACACGGCGTCCACGAGGATCACGGAGTCGTACGCGCCGCTGGTGAGCTCGTAGGCGAGATGGATGCCGCGGATGCCGAAGTCGGCGACCGTGACACCCTCGGGAAGGTCGGCGTCCGCCAGGTGCTTGGCCACCGCGACGCCGAAGCCGTCGTCGCTCAGGAAGACGTTCCCGACCCCCGCCACCAGGATCTTCATGTCGTGACCTCCTCGTTTCCCAGCGGCTCGACCTCATCCGGAGCGAAGTAGAGGAAGCGCCCGTGGGACCGGTGCAGATCGGCCCCCGGGTCCTCCTCCAGGGTCACGGCCAGGTGCCGGGCTCCGTCGAGGTCGAGGAGCACCGCCTCCACCCGGGCTGTCCTGCCTGCCAGGAACATGTCGTGGGCGTCGGCGCGCCGCCTGCCCGGGGCCAGCCGGACCCGGCTGCCCCTCGCGATCGTCACCCCTGAGACGATCACGCTGTCGGTGTCCGGCGACACCGTGGGATCGGATCCCGGATCCCACCAGGGCGTACGGACCTCCTGCGCGGGCGCGCCCAGATAACGGATCACGCCGTGGAGCCGCTCGACCATCTCGGACGGCAGGTCGCCGACCATGTCGATCAGCTTGGCCACCCGGGGGTCGGTCGCCCGAGCCTCCCGTCTCTCCTCGTCGGTGAGGGTGAGAGTGCGCAAGTGGAGCATCTCGTCCATCTCCGTCGAGTCGAACAGCTCGCCCGGACTCTCCGGCGCGATGTCCGGATGGTCGTACAGGATGATCGGCGAGGACAGCACCACGTCGCGGTGTCCGGGCTCGCCGACGAGGACGGGCCAGGTGTTCTCGTTGCGGCAGGTCTCCACGGACGGCCGGGCCCATTCCGGCGGGTCGAGCAGGGAGACGAAGGCCCCGCCGTTCACCCCGATGAGCAGGTGAGCCGAGATCAGCGAACGCCGCAGCGCCTGCTCGCGCGGTGCGTCCAGCGGATCCCAGCGGTCGGTGTTCTCCACCCGGACACGCAGCTTGATCAGGCCGTACGGCCCCGCCACCGGCTCGGCGCTCACCCTGAGCACCGCGTGCACCGGCAGGTGCTCGGAGACGACGCGCCCCTCCACCGCGCCGGACGGCGCCACGATCGGCTCGGCCGAGCGGTCTCCGGGGACGAACACCTCGATCGCCCGCTCGGCGTCGAGCAGGCCGGGGATGGGAAGCGTCGCCTCCACCTCGCGTTCGGTCGCCTCGTCGAAGGTGAGGTAGGTCGCCTCGCCGCTCCTCAGCTCGTGGACCGGCCGCCAGCCGTCGCCCTCGGCGCGCTCGACGCTCCGCGCGTTGACGTGGAGGAAGCGCAGCCGCAGGTGCGCCACGGCCTCCCCCGCTCCTTCCAGGAGACACTCGGTCAGGCTCGCCGAGGGCTCGGAGGTGGAGGTGAATCCCGGCGGCACGAGCACCCCGAACTGCCAGCGGACCTGGTTCTTGGCCGCCGAGGCCCGGTAGGGGTAGAGCAGGTAGCCCTCGTAGAGCACCGCGTCGGCCACCTTCCGGGCGATCTCCATCGGAACGGTCATCCCGGGGTCTCCTTGAGCAGTAGTTCCAGGGCCTCGTCCCAGGTCGCCAGGGCGCGTTCGTACTTGAACCGGTGCAGCTCCCGCAGCGTGTCGCGGCGCAGCCGCAGCCACCCCGAATCCGGGAAGTAGCGGTTCATCAGCTCCCGCCAGACGGACACCGGCAGCCGGTGCCTGGTCTCGCAGTGCCACGGCACCTGCGCGATGGAGAAGCCGCGCTCCGCCCTGGCGAACACGGTGCCGCTGAAGAGCATGAGCAGCGGGATCTCGCCGTCGTCCAGGGCGGCGAAGTATTTGCCCGCGGCCACCTCCAGGTCGTAGCTGCAGGGCACCGGCACGTCGATCTCGGTCGTCCCGGTGAAGGCCGGGACCATGATGGACAGGTTGGCGAACTGCAGGGGTTTCAGCGTGTCGCCCCATCGGGAGGGATCTCCGAACAGGTCGCCGAGCAGCTCCACCTCGCCGGGGTCGTAGCGTCTGAGGTGCGGTTCGATCCGGATCTGGCAGCGCAGCCCGATGGCGTGCACCCCCTCGGGAGAGGGTTCGGCGATGCGCAGCCGGAAGACCAGCGTCGGGAAGGCCGCGTAGGCCTCCGCCCGCACGCCCACACAGGTGAATCCGATCTCATCCACGGTCGTCGCCCCCGGACGGCACGAGGTCGCCGCGCCGGCGCAGTTCGGCGAAGAAGTCCTCGATGGCCTTCCACGCCTCCTGACCGCCGTCGAAGCCCTTCCAGTGCAGCCGTACCAGGCCGACGAGTTCGTAGCAGGCGTCGATCGGCACCAGGTGACAGGCGAAGCCGCCCTCGGGGCGGCGGTCCACCAGGAGCGCCTCGACGTCCGGGCGGGCATCGGCCATCGCCGGGTTGTCCGCCAGGACGCGTTCCCAGGTGTCCAGCGGGAGCAGGCACTCGGTGGCCCCCGCGGGACTCGGGTAGAGGGCCACCGTCTGGTCGAGCGCGGAGTTGCGGAAGAAGAACGCCGTGCGGACCGGAATCTGGAGTTCGTCCCAGGTCGCCACGGTCAGCCGGAACGCCGGGTCGTACAGGTGGCGCTCCGGCACCGCGCGATAACGCCTCTGGGCGCCGGCCTCGTGGGTGAACAGCAGGTAGCAGCTCCGGCACGTGCACAGGAGCGCCCGGCTCTCGACGTTCACCACGTGGCCGTGCTCGTCACCGGTCGGCTCGGCGCACATCTCGCACCGCCCCACGTCCGGCCTCTGCGGTTCGAGGAAGCGGCGCAGGCCGGTGGCCGTCACGAGACCGCCTCCGGCGTCGGGCGCGAACCGGGCGGGCGGTGCCGGATCTGCAGCAGCGGCTCCCGGTCGTCGGCCACCGCCTCGACGTCCACCCGGGACACCTCCGGCGCGGCCGAGGCGACGGCGCGTTCGATGGCGTCCGTGACGGTGGCCTGCGAGGAGGAGCAGCCGTGGCAGGAGCCCCGCAGGCGTAGCCGTACGACCCCGGACTCGTCCACGTCGAGCAGCTCCACCCCGCCCTCGTGCAGCCCGAGGGAGGGCCGCACCCTGTCGAGCGCCTCGCGGACGCGCTCGGCCGTGCTCAGCGGGTGCAGGTCGTGCAGTACGAGCAGGCCCGACACGAGGGGGTCGCCGACGAGGCGGTGGAGCACCTTCGCGTCCTCGGCCTCGGTGACGATCTCCACGACGCGTTCGAGGCCCGCGCCGTACAGCTCGACGAGGGCTCGGACGAGCTCCTCGGCCTTGGCGCGCGTCACGGGGTCGGTCAGCGCGCCGAATTCGGAGATCAGCGCCTCGACGCGACCTCCTGTGGCTTGGATGTCATGGGCTTGCGGCATCTGCCCATGCCCCCTTTCCCGGTGCCGGGGAGCGGACGGCCCCCCGGCGGCCGATGGATCACGTGGCGTTGAAGGCATGAGGGCTGTGCAGCTTGCGGAGTTCCTGGCCCTCGCCGAGGTACATGTGGACCCCGCAGGGCAGGCACGGGTCGAAGCTGCGCACGGTGCGCATGATGTCGATGCCCTTGAAGGTCTCCGGCGGGTTCTCCTCGAAGATCGGAGTGTTCTGCACCGCGTCCTCGTACGGTCCCGGCACCCCGTTGACGTCGCGGACGCTGGCGTTCCACGGGGTGGGCGGGTACGGGTGGTAGTTGGCGATCTTGCCGTTTCTGATCACCATGTGGTGTGACAGCACGCCGCGCACCGCCTCGGTGAACCCGCAGCTGATCGCCTCGTCCGGCACGGTGAACGGCGACCAGGTCTGGGTGCGTCCCGCGCGCACCTCGGCCAGCCCCTGCTCGACGAAGTACAGCGCGCATGCCGCCGCGTAGGCCTGGAAGTAGGTGCGGGCCCGGTTGCGCTCCAGCGCGTTGGACAGCGGCTGGCCGTTGTGCTGGGGAATCTTCCACTCGAAGGACTTCTCCGGCAGGGTGGCGCTCTTCGGCAGGTTGATCTCCACGCTGTGGCCGGTGGCCCTGACGTAGCCGATGTCGACCTTCCCCGACAGCGCGGTGGACCACAGCCGGGCGATCGGCCCGCCGCCGGTGTCCAGCGCGAGCATGTCCTGGCCGTCGAACCAGCGCGGTGACATGACCCAGCTGTACTTGTCGGAGAAGTCACGTTTCTGCGGGTGCGGGATGGTGTGCTGGTTCCACGGATGGCGCATGTCGACCGGGTTGCCCAGGGGGTCGTGGGTGACGAACGGATCCTGGCCGGCCCAGTCGTCGTAGTAGGAGCTGCCCAGCAGGATCCGGATGCCGAGGTTGATGTCGACCAGGTCGTTGGTGACGAGCCGGCCGTCGACGACCACCCCGGGGGTGACGAACATCTCCCGGCCCCAGGAGCTCATGTTCCGGTAGGTGAAGTCGCAGTGCTCAGGGTCCTGGAAGCTGCCCCAGCACCCGAGCAGCACCCGGCGCCGGCCGACCTCCTCGTAGCCGGGCAGGGCCTCGTAGAAGAAGTCGAACAGGTCGTCGTGCATCGGCACGACCCGCTTCATGAACTCCACGTAGCGCATCAGCCGGGTCAGATAGTCGGTGAACAGCTGCACCGTCGCGACCGTGCCCACCCCGCCCGGGTACAGCGTGGAGGGGTGCACGTGCCTGCCCTCCATCAGGCAGAACATCTCCCGGGTCAGCCGGGAGACCTGCAGCGCCTCGCGGTAGAACTCGCCCTCCAGCGGGTTCAGCGAGCGCATGATGTCGGCGATGGTCTTGTAACCGTGGTCGGCCGCGTGCGGCGCCTCGGTGCGCTCGGCCAGCGTCAGCACGCCGGGATTGGTCTCGCGGACCATCTTCTCGCAGTAGTCGACCCCGACCAGGTTCTCCTGGTAGAGGTTGTGGTCGAACATGTACTCGGCCGCCTCGCCGAGGTTCAGGATCCACTCCGCGAGGGCCGGAGGCCGCACGCCGTAGGCCATGTTCTGGGCGTAGACCGAGCAGGTGGCGTGGTTGTCACCGCAGATCCCGCAGATCCGGCTGGTGATGAAGTGGGCGTCGCGCGGGTCCTTGCCCTTCATGAAGATGCTGTAGCCGCGGAAGATCGATGAGGTGCTGTAGCACTCGGCCACCCGCCGGTTCTTGAAATCGATCTTTGCGTAGATGCCCAGGCTGCCCACGATCCGGGTGATCGGATCCCACGCCATCTCCACCAGTTCGCTCGGCGGCTCGTCCTTTCCGCCCCGCTGCGGTTTCGGTGAGGTCTTCACATCAGCTTCCCTTCGAGGTCGCGGCTCAGCGCCACGGTGCGGTGTATCCGGTGAGGAGCTCGCGTCCCCTGGCGCGCCACTTCGGCTCCTTGTCCACGGTGTGGAGGGTGATGCCGCGCAGCGTGCGGATCACGCTTCCGTAGGCTTCGCTGACCGTCGACGACACTCGCGCCCCGGGCGGCTCGTCCATGAACGGCATGAACTTGTCCGGGAAGCCCGGCATCGTGCACGCGATGCAGATCCCGCCCACGTTCGGGCAGCCGCCGATCCCGTTCATCCAGCCGCGCTTGGGCACGTTGCACTTGACCACCGGTCCCCAGCAGCCGATCTTCACCAGGCACTTGGGGGAGCCGTACTCGGTGGCGAACTGCCCCTGCTCGTAGTAGCCGGCCCGGTCACAGCCCTCGTGCACGGTCTGGCCGAACAGCCACGTGGGCCGCAGCGCCTCGTCCAGCGGGATCATCGGCGCCTGTCCGGCGACCTGGTAGAGCAGGTAGAGGATCGTCTCCGACAGGTTGTCCGGCTGGATCGGGCATCCGGGCACGTTGACGATCGGCAGCCCCGCCTTGGAGCGCCAGTCCCAGCCCAGGTAGTCCGCGACCCCCATCGCGCCGGTCGGGTTGCCGGCCATCGCGTGGATCCCGCCGTAGGTGGCGCAGGTGCCGGCCGCCAGCACCGCGGTCGCCTTGGGCGCCAGCCGGTCCAGCCACTCGCTGGTGGTCATCGGCTGCCCGGTCTCCGGGTTGTTGCCGAACCCGCACCAGTAGCCCTCCTGTTTGATCGACTCGTTCGGGATCGAGCCCTCCACCACCAGCACGAACGGGTCCAGCTCCCCGCGGGCGGCCTTGAAGAACCACTCGATGAACACGTCCGCGCCCTGCATCGGCCCGGACTCGAAGTCGATCAGGGGCCAGTGCACCGCCACCTTGGGCAGCCCAGGAAGCGTGCCCAGCACGATGTCCTCGATGCTCGGCTGCATCGCCGCGGTCAAGGCGACGGAGTCCCCGTCACAGCTCAACCCGGCATTGATCCACAGAATATGGACGACCGGCTCTTCCTGCTCCTGAGCCCCGCTGCCCGCTGACCGCGTCGGTGCCGTCATGCCGCCTCCCCACTCCTCGTCGATGTCGATGGGACGTGATCGGTGTGGGGGGTCCGTGCCGTATGGATCATGGCGCTTCCCTTCACCCAGAGCCGTGGCCCCGTGGGACGGATATCGAGTCGAGCGCGTGCTGGGTGAGCTCCCAGAGCACGTGGTAGACCGTCGTCTGGGCCTCCTGGATCCGATGCACGGACGAGGAGGGGACGACGAACAGGTAGTCGAGAAGGTCGAGTTCGGCCAGCCTGCCGCCCTGGTCGCCGGCCAGGCCGACGGTGAGCATGCCCCGGTGCGCCGCCTCCTCGAACGCCTGGACGACGTTGGACGAGCCCCCGCTCGTCGACAGGCCGAAGGCGATGTCCCCGGGCCGCCCCAGCGCCGCGAGCTGCCGCGAGAAGACGACCTCGAACCCCACGTCGTTGGAGAGCGCGGTGACCACGGCGACGTCGCTGGTCAGGGAGAGCGCGGGCAGCGGACGGCCGTGGGACGGGTGCAGGAAGGTGGTGGCCACCTCCTGGGCGTCGGTGCTGCTGCCGCCGTTGCCGAAGGTGAACAGCCTCCCGCCCGAGGTGAACCGGATGGCCATCTCCTCGGCGCACTCGGCGAGTTCGGCCCCCGACTCCTCGGCCATCCGCCGGCGCAGCCGTACGATCTCGGCCGTCTTCTCCGCGGTGGACCGGTTGGCCTCCGCCAGCGTCGAGTCGGCGTTGTCCCGCTTCGCGTAGAGGAAGGGGTAGAGCTCCCCTATCCCTTCGGGCGGCGACTCCTCAAGCACGCTCATCACCGCTTCCCCGCGCGATCACGGCGATGGCCTCCTTGGCGTGCACGAGCACGGTGTCGCCCACCGACGAGTCGACCAGCGCCACGCTTATCTCCTCGGGGAGCCCGCCCGCGTCGACGATCGCCAGACCGGCGTCCAGCAGCCGGATCACCGTCATCGGCACGGCCTCGTCGGAGCAGGTGACGCACACCTCGGCGGAACAGTCCGCGGGCCCGGTCATCCGGCGGCCCGGTCCGAGAGCGGGCCGGCCTGGTCGAAGAACACGTGGACCAGCTCCCACAGAAGGTGGTAGACGGTCACGTGGATCTCCTTGACCACGGCGGGGTCGTCCGAAGCGGCGACCAGGACGTGGTCGACCGCCTGGCTGCGCGCGACGGCGCCCCCGTCCCCGCCGACCAGGGCGAGGGTGAACAGGCCCCGGTCCTTGGCGGTCTCCAGGCCCCGCAGCACGTTCGCGCACCGGCCGTCGCGGGAGATTCCCAGCGCCATGTCGGAGGTGTCGGCCCAGTGGCGCACCTGATGGGCGAAGACCTCGGCGAGCCCCTCGTCGTTGCCCACCCCGCTGACCGTCGCGGCGTCGTTGCTCAACGCCACCGCGGGCAGCGCCCGCTTGCCCACGATGACCGGGTGCATGAACTCGACCGCGATGTGAGCCGCGTCCGTCCCGCCGCCGCCGTTGCCGAAGACGATCAGTTTTCCGCCGAGGTGGAACAGAACGGCCATCTCCTGGCACGCTCGCGCGATGCGCTCCGCGTCGTCCGCGAGAGCGCGGCCGGCGGAATCCCGGCGGGCGAAGGCTTCGCAGACCGCTGGTTTCATGGTCGATAGGGCAGACATGTTGACGCTCCGTTATTTACGGTAGTCGTCAGATTACGGTGAGTTGTTGCAGGCTGGACACCCTCGACTTCACAATCGGCGGTAAAGCTCTGATCATGGACATCACCTTCTCGTCCAGACCGTGCGAGCCCATCGGCGGCGACGCGCCGGGCACGGACAGGATGGCCGGGTGAGCATCGGACGAACGCGGCCCCGGACTCGGATCAGGATCAGGATCGACGTCGAGGGCATCGTCCAGGGGGTGGGATTCCGTCCCCACGTCCACTCCCTGGCACGGCGGCTGGCGCTGTCCGGGTGGGTGGGCAACGACGGCCGGGGCGTGTTCATCGAGGCCGAGGGCGCACCGGACGATGTCACGCGGTTCCAGGAGGACCTGCGGGATCAGGCGCCCCCGCTGGCGGTGATCCACCGGGTCACGGCCATCGTGATACCGGTACGCGGAGATCGCGGGTTCCACATCGCGGACAGCCGGGGGGGAGCCGGACGGGCCACCCTGATCTCACCTGATGTCGCGACATGTGCTGACTGCTTGACCGAGATGTTCGACCCGGCCGACCGCCGGTACCGCCACGCCTTCATCAACTGCACCAACTGCGGGCCGAGATTCACCGTCATCAGGGGCGTCCCCTACGACCGGCCGGCCACGACGATGGCCGCGTTCGCCATGTGCGGGGAGTGCGAGCGTGAGTACCTCGATCCGCGGGACCGCAGATTCCACGCCCAGCCGATCTGCTGCCCCGCCTGCGGCCCGGCGCTGCGGCTGCTCGACGCGCGCGACCGGGCCGAGGATCCGGCCGGTGACCCGATCGAGGGGGCGGCCGGGCTCCTGAGGTCGGGCGGCATCCTGGCCGTCAAGGGCCTCGGGGGGTATCACCTGGCGGTCGACGCCGCCAACGAGGACGCCGCGCGGGCCCTCCGCTCGCGCAAGCACCGCGAGGACAGGCCGTTCGCCGTCATGGTCGGCGATCTCGACGCCGCGCGAGCGCTGTGCGAGCTGGACGGCGACGCCGAACGGCTGCTCACCGGCCCCCAGCGCCCGATCGTGCTGCTGCCCCGGCGGCCCGGCGCCGCGATGGCCGCGTCCGTGGCGCCGGGCGACCGCCGCCTCGGGCTCATGCTGCCCTACACGCCCCTGCATCACCTGCTCGCCCGTCAGATCCCCGGGCCGTACGTCCTCACCAGCGGGAACCTCTCCGACGAGCCCATCGCCTACCGGGACGGCGAGGCGCGCACCCGCCTCGCGGGCATCGCGGACGGCTTCCTCACCCACGACCGCCCGATCCACGTCCGCACCGACGACTCGGTGATCCTTCCGCTGTGGGGGACGGGGCTTCCACTGCGGAGATCGCGGGGATACGCGCCCCGGCCCCTGAGGCTCTCCCGGCCCGCGCGGCGGGCCGTACTCGCGTGCGGTGCCGAGCTGAAGAGCACCTTCTGCCTCGTCAGGGAGGATCACGCCTTCCTCTCCCACCACATCGGCGATCTTGAGAACTACGAGACGCTCCGCTCCTTCACCGAGGGCGTCGACCATTTCCGGCGCCTGTTCGACATCACGCCGCGGGTGGTCGCGCACGATCTCCACCCCGAGTACCTGTCCACCAAGTACGCCCACGACGTCTGGGACGCGCGCGGGGTGGAACTGGCGGGGGTCCAGCACCATCACGCGCACATCGCCTCCTGCCTGGCCGACAACCAGGAGGACGGGCCCGTCATCGGGGTCGCCTTCGACGGCCTCGGCTACGGCGCCGACGGCACCATCTGGGGCGGGGAGATCCTCGTGGCCGATCTCACGGGATTCACCCGCGCCGGACGCCTGTCGCCGGTGCCGCTGCCCGGCGGCACGACGGCGATCAGGCAACCGTGGCGGATGGCCGCCGCGCACCTGGACGCGGCCTACGGCGGCGCGGTCCCCGCCGACCTTCCGGTCCGGTCCCGCAACCACCGTCACTGGGACGACGTGGTGGCCGTCGCCAGGTCCGGGGTGAACTCGCCCCTCACCTCCAGCGCGGGCCGGCTGTTCGACGCGGTCGCGGCGATCGCCGGACTCCGTGACATCGCCTCCTACGAGGGGCAGGCCGCGATCGCGCTCGAACAACGGGCCGATCCGGACGAGAGGGGCGCCTACCCCGCCCGGCTCCTCGACGACGGGCCGCTCGTGACGATCCAGGCCGCTGACCTCGTCCGGGCGGTCGTCGAGGACATGCGCGGAGGGGCCGGCCCGGCCCGCGTCTCCGCCCGCTTCCACAACGGGCTCGCCGCCGCCACCGCCGCGGCGTGCGTACGGCTCCGCGAGGACACCGGCATCGGCACGGTCGCCCTGTCCGGCGGGGTCTTCCAGAACCGGTTGCTGCTGGACGGGCTCGTCCGGGCGCTCCGGCTCCAGGGCCTGCGGGTCCTGACCCATCGCGAGGTTCCTCCCAACGACGGCGGCATCAGCCTGGGCCAGGCCGCCGTGGCGGCGGCCCGTGACGCGCTCGGTCCGCCCTGACGCGCGTCGTGCCCTCGTCGTCGGGCCGGCCGACGTGCTCCGTCCCCTGCCCGCCGAGGGCCGTCGTGGACGGGAACGGCCCGGACACGCGCGGCCCGGCGGCGGGGGGGTCGAACGCCGTTCGCGGCCGGTCGGCCGAGCCCGCGGGGATCAGAGCCGGGCGGGGGCGTCGTTCGCGGCTGCCGCGGGGCCGGCCTGCGCCGGGGCCTCGCCGCGGAGCGGGACCTCCCGGACGAACCAGGCGGCGGCGAAGGCGATCGCCGACAGGACGGCGGCGCCGAGGAGGATGCCGTGCAGGCCGCTGGAGACGGCCGCCCGGAAGGCGTCGCGGACGGGGGCGGACATGTCTCTCAGCAGGGCCGGTGTCAGCTCGCCGCCGCCGGTCATCCGGTGTGCCGCCTCGGGGCCGAGCCGTTCGGCCAGGTCCGCCTCCAGGCGGCTCGCGTAGACGGAGCCCAGGAGCGCGATGCCCAGCGAGCCGCCGATGGTGCGCACCAGGGTGACCGTCCCGCTCGCGGCGCCCATGTCGCGGGCGTCGGCGCTGTTCATCGTGATGAGCATGGTGCTCTGCATCAGCAGGCCCATGCCGAGCCCGGTGACCAGGGTGAGGGCGGACGCGGCGGCCGTGCCGGTGCTCACGCCGAGTGTCAGCAGGACGAGGGCGCCCGCGATCATCACGGCACCGCCGAGGATCGGGTAGAGGCGGTAGCGGCCGTTGCGGCTGATGAGGTGGCCGGTCGTCAGCTGCGCACCGAGCATGCCGAACATCAGGGGAAGCAGCAGCATGCCGCCGGCCGTCGGGGAGGCCCCCCGGACGAACTGCATGTACTGCGGCAGGTAGTTCGTCACGCTGAGCATGACCGCGCCGACGAGGAAGCTGAGGACCTGGGCGAGGGTGAAGTTGCGGTCGTGGAACAGCCGGGGAGGGATGACGGGTTCCTCGGCGCGCCGTTCGACGTATACGAACCCCGCCAGTGCCAGGACGCCGGCGGCGCCCAGGGCGAGGATCTGCGGCGAGGACCAGGCGTAGCCGTTGCCGCCCCAGCCGGCCAGCAGCGTCAGGGCCAGGATGGCGGCGGTCAGCAGCAACGCGCCGGCGTAGTCGATACGGGCCCGGATCCGCTCGGTCCGCAGCCGGATCCCCGTACCGATGATCAGCAGTGCGACGGCTCCGACGGGAACGTTCACGTAGAAGGTCCAGCGCCAGCTCAGCTGGTCGGTGAGGAAACCGCCGACCAGCGGTCCGCCGACGAAGGCGACCGGCAGCATCGCGCCGATCATCTACTGCAGGCGGCCGCTCTCCCTCGGCGGCACCAGCACGCCGATCATCGCCAGCGCGCCGACCATCAGCCCTCCCGCCCCGAGCCCCTGCAAAGCGCGGAACGCGATGAGCTGGTTCATGTCCCGCGACAGCCCGGCGAGCACCGAGCCGATCAGGAAGAGCACGATCGCGGTCATGAAGGTGCCCTTACGGCCGTAGAGGTCGCCGAGCTTCCCCCAGATCGGGGTGGTCGCGGCGGCGGCGAGCAGGTAGGCCGTCACCACCCAGGACAGGTGGTTCAGCCCGCCGAGGTCGCCCACGATCGTGGGCAACGCCGTGCCGACGATCAGGCCGTCCAGCATGGCCAGGAACATGCCGAGCATCAGGCCGAACACGCCGAAGTAGAGCGACCGCGGGCGCCCCGGTTCCCGGTGACCTTCGTGCTCCATCGTTGCCTCCTCCGGCTCAGGCGGACGGGGCGGCATCAGGCGGCATAGGGGCGAAGGGCCTTGGCGTCACGCAGGGCGTGCGCCCACCAGGCCAGCTGATCGAGCATGGTCTTCGCCGCGGTGTCGCCGGCCGGGTCCTTGACCGTGCCGTCCGCGTCGAAGCACGTCCACGCGCCGTGGAAGCTGACGGTGTCGCGGACGGTGACGGCGTGCAGCTCGGCCAGGACGACACGGAGCTGTTCGACCGCGCGGAGCCCGCCGGACAGGCCGCCGTAGGAGACGAAACCGACCGGCTTGGCGTGCCACTCCTTGTTGTGCCAGTCGATGGCGTTCTTCAGCGAGGCCGGGAAGCTGTGGTTGTACTCGGGGGTGACGATGACGAACGCGTCGGCCGCCGCCAGCCTCGGCGAGACGGCGGCCAGCAGTTCGGCGGTGCCGGGTGCGGCGGGCTGACCGAAGGCCGGGAACACGGTGGGCAGCGGGGTCTCGGCCAGGTCGACGAGGTCGACGGTCATGTCCTCGCGGTGCGCGAGGTGAGTGAGCAGCCAGTTCGCCACGACCGGGCCGAAGCGCCCGTCCCGGGTGCTGCCGACGATGACCGCGACCCGCAAGCCGAACGTGTCGTCCATGGGAAAACTCCTTGGTGTGTACGTCGTATCTGGCTGAGTACAACGTACACATGAGTGTGTACGTTGTCTATTTCTGATACGCTGTACGCAATGTGACGACAAGGAGATCGCATCCGTGGCCAGTCAGAAAAAGTCCTCGGCCCCTCCTCCGCCGCAGGGGGAAGACGAGGGCCGGGCGCAGGCCTCCCTGTGGGAGCGTCTCGAACGCCCCGCGCCCGCGCCCCGCGCCGCCTTGACCCCTCACCGGATCGCCTCGGTGGCGATCGAGATCGCCGACACGGAGGGCCTCGACGCCATCACCATGCGGCGCCTGGCCGCCGAGCTGGGCGTCGCCCCCATGGCGGCCTACCGCTACGTGTCCGGCAAGGACGACGTCATGGAGCTGATGGTCGACCTGGTCCACGGCGAGCTGGAGCACTCTCAGGCCGACGGCTGGCGGGAGACCATGCGGGCCCTCGCCCTCCGCACCCGCGCGCTGATGCTGAAACACCCCTGGCTCGCCCAGCTCTCCCCCCAGGCGGCCTTCGCCCTGACCCCCAACCGGATGGCCGTGGCGGAGCGATCACTGACCGCACTCGACAGCCTGGGCCTGAACGTCGACACGATGATGGCCATCGTCCGCACCGTCGACTCCTACGTGCACGGCGCCACCAACGCCGAGATCACCCTGCACCAGCTGATGGAGGGCCGCGGATGGTCCAGCGACGACGAGCTGAAGACAGGACTGGCGCCGCAGATGATCTGGCTCATGGGCACCGGCCGTTACCCCACCTTCCAGCGCTACCTCCTCGAAGGCACACACAAGGACGACCCGCAGTGGCAGTTCGAGACCGGGCTGGACTACATCCTCGACGGCATCGCCGCCCGCATGGGCATCTGACCCCCTCCGGACCTCCGGCCCCGGGTCCACCGCGCGACGGGCGGATGCCGTCGGGGGTGGGTCCGCCGGGTGGGCGGCGTCCCCGCGGGGCCGGGGTGCCCATCGGGGCTCCGAGGCCGCCGCGGTCCGGGTGGGAGATCACCTGCTCGGATTCCGGCCTCCGGCTTCGGCGCCACCCTTGGTCACCTCCTCGCCTGTCCGGCAAGGTCTCACGTGGGTGGGTCACACGGTGTGACGTGGGTGCCGCGGGTGCGTCAGGGCCGGTACGTCCCGAAGAACCACTCGTTGCCCTCGGGGTCCTTGCACGCGTACTCGCGCGAGCCGTAGGGCTGGTCGTTCAGCTCCCTGGTGACCTCTGCCCCGGCCGCGACGGCCCTGGCGTGGTGGGCGTCCGGGTCGTCCACCGCGACGTAGATCCCGGGCCCGCCGGGCTCACCCGTACCGGTCATGATCATCCCGGTGCCGGTGATCAGCTCCCCGTGGCCGACGCTCCCGTCGTCGGCCCTGACGAGCTCGTGGATCTCGAACCCGAACGCCTGGACCAGCCAGTCGACGGCCTTGCCCGCGTCGCGGTAGCGAACCAGCGGATACACCGTGCGCATGTCTCTCTCCTTCTGTGGACTGCCACCACGATCCTTCTGTGGACTGCCACCACGATGCCGCGAGGAGGGGAGGCGAGGCTTGGACGAATCTGACCCCGGTCGCCCCGGAGGGCGGGAAAGCGCGATCAGGACAACGCCAGCTCCCGAGGAGTGGCCCCGGCCATCGCCCTGAAGTCGCGGTTCATGTGGGCCTGGTCGTAGTAGCCACAGGCGACGGCGGTGCCGGCCGGGGACTCACCGGCCCGCAGGCGGTCGACGGCGTGCTCGAAGCGCAGCACCCGGGCCACCGCCTTCGGCGCCAGCCCGATCTGGTCGTGGAACCGGGAGACCAGGTGCCGGTGACTCCAGCCCAGCTCGTCGGCGATCGAGGACACCGTCACCGCGCCGCGGGCGGCGAGCAGGCGCTCCCACCCCCAGCCGATCCGCCGGTCGGGCTCGGGGGCCTCGCCGATCCTCCTGCTGAGCGCCTCGTCGAGGAGCGCGAGCCGGGCGGCCCGGCTCGGAGCCTCCGCCAGCCGTTCGACCGTGGTCGTGGCCCAGCGCCCGAGCACCTCCTCCAGCGACACCACGCGGTTGGCCAGCTCCCGCATGGGCACCCCGAGCAGTCGCCAGGCCCCGATCGGCGTGAGGTTGACCTGCACTCCCTCGGCGACCCCGGCCGTGACGGTGTCGACGTAGGTGTCGTGCAGGCCGCCGACGAAAGATCTCAGCCGCCGGGATCCGTCAGGCCCGCCCACCCCGAGCGGCGCGCTGAACCCGAAGATCACCACGGCCCCGGCGAACGGCGGCTCCCGCCGTGCCAGAGGCTCCGTGCGGCGCTCGGTATAGGCGGACAGGTGCGTGACGTAGGGCCGCAGGAAGGCGCCCGGCTCTCCCTCGGAGAAGGTCAGCCCCTCCGCCGTCGTGGCGTTCTCCACGCGTCGACCATAACCGCCGCCCCCGACGGTTTCCACGGCCTTTCCCGGGTCCGGGGGCCGATCGAGGACGACCGGGCGAGCGTGTCGGCGGTCTCGGCCGGGCGCGTTCCCGAGAACCGGGACTCCCCGACCCGCCCCCGGAACGAAGGCTCAAGAGGAGCCGCCCTCGCGGCGGTCTCAGACCGGACGCCCCGGGATCGGAGACGGCGATCCCGGGGCACGCGGCTTTCCCGCCGGTGTTCCCTACTGGGTCAGACCGGTGTGGTAGGCGAGGAAGGTGAGCTGGTCGGCGGCGAGCTCGATGGTCTTGCTCACCGCGCGGGCCCCGTGACCCGCCTCGGTCTCGTTGCGGAGCAGGACCGGCCTGTCGGACGACTGGGCGTACTGCAGGGCCGCGCACATCTTCCAGGCGTGCAGCGGGTGGACCCGGGTGTCGGACTGGAAGACGGTGAACAGCGTCGCGGGATAGGACACGCCCTCCCGGACGTGGTGGTACGGGGAGTAGGCGTGCAGCCAGGCGAACTCGTCGGGCTTCTCCACGGTGCCGTACTCGACGTTCCAGGTCGCGCCGAGCCCGAACAGCTCGTAGCGGATCATGTCGAGCAGCGGGGCCGAGCAGACCACCGCGGCGTACAGCTCGGGACGCTGGGTCAGGGCCGCGCCCACCAGGAGACCGCCGTTGGAGCCGCCGGAGATGGCCAGCTGGGAGGCCGTGGTGACGCCGGTGGCGATCAGGTGCTCGGCCGCCGCGTGCAGGTCGTCGAAGACGTTCTGCTTGTTGGCGAGCATCCCGGCCCTGTGCCACTCCTCGCCCTGCTCGCCGCCGCCGCGCAACTGGGCGATGGCGTAGGCGCCGCCCGCCTCGACCCAGCTCAGGATCGACGCCGAGTAGCCGGGGGTCATCGAGATGCCGAAGCCGCCGTAGCCGTACAGGATGGTGGGCCGGGCGCCCTCGACGCCGGGCTTGGAGATCACCAGCATGTGGATCTCGCTGCCGTCGGCCGAACGGTAGGTCATCCGCTCGGTGCTGACGTCGGGGACCTCGACGGCGCCGGGGGAGGCGGCCCACAGGGTGGTCTCGCCGGTGCGGGCGTCGTAGCGCTGGACGGTCGGCGGGGTGGTGTTGTCGGTGTAGCCGAACCAGGCCTCGTGGCCGCCCTCGGGGCGCTCGACGATGCCGCCGATCGTGCCCAGCCCCGGCGTCGGCACCTCCCCGACGCGCTCGCCGGCGACCAGGTCGTGGACGGAGATCTCACTGATCGCGTGGCGGGTCCAGCCGATGAGCATGACCGGCCGGTCCAGGTCGTCGAGGATCGCGAAGTCGGACAGCACGGCCTCGGGGTCCTGCGGGATCAGGTCGCGCCAGTTCTCGAACTGGGGGGTGGAGGGGTCGGTCACGCAGATCCGGCCGCGCGGGGCGTCGCGGTCGGTGAAGACGTAGAGCCGGCCGTCGCGGCCGAAGTACAGTCCGCTCTGGGCGTCCACGTCTTCCTGGACGACGACCAGGTCGGGCGAGGAGGGGGCGGAGGCGGAAAGGTCGGCCAGCCACAGGTCGTTGCGCGGAGCCGTACCCCGGGAGGCGGAGATCTGCAGCCAGCGGCCGTCGCGGGAGACCCCGACGCCGTAGTAGTTGGTCTTCTCCATGCCGTCGCCGAAGATCAGGACATCCTCCTCGGTGGAGGCGCCGACCTTGTGCAGGTAGACCCGGCGGTGGAACTGGTCCTCACCGTCGGGCACCTCCGTGGAGGGCAGCCTGCGCACGTAGTAGAAGGCCTCGCCGCCGGGCAGCCACGCCACGGGGGAGTAGCGGCACCTGTCGATCGGCCCCTCGATCCGGTCGCCGTACGCGACGTCCATCAGGTAGAGGCTGGACTCCTCGTCGCCGCCCACCGAGACCTGGTAGGCGAGCAGGCGGCCCTCCTTGTCGGGCTGCCACGCGTCGAGCGTCGTGAGACCGGTCGGGTCGAGCGCCATCGGATCCAGCAGCGCCCGCTCGGTGCCGTCGGGATCCACGGTGTAGAGGACGGCGTGCTCCTGCTCAGGGGTGCGCCGCATGAAGAACTGCCGCTCTCCGCGCCACACCGGCGCGCCGATCGAGCCCGACCTCAGCAGCTCGGTGATCCGCGACTTGAAGCCGTCGCGCCCCGGAAGGGCCCCGATCTCCGCGGACAGCAGTTTCTCCTGTGCCGTCAGCCAGTCCTTCGTGGCCGGATCGTCGGGATCCTCCAGCCATCGGTAGGGGTCGGAGACCGGGATGCCGTGGAGCTCCTCGACGAGGTCATCGCGGCTGGCGGGAGGGTAGGGCTGTAGCGTCATGGCAGGAACACTACGACCTCCGGGCGGCAGGACGGGCCCATCACGCGAGCGACGTATCCTGTCCCTAGCGGAAGGAGTTAAGAACTGGTAATGCGGGCATAAAACGTATCAGAGGTCCCTCCAGTCATTTATGGGTGGCGGGAACGATGATGGAGAAGCCAAACTTGGTGAAGGACGGTGCCGTGGTGAGCATCCGCTGGGCCGTCCGGCGGAGGTCCTCGTGACGGAAGCACCCGGGCCCCAGGAGGGGCCGCCAGCCGGGGCACGCAGTGGCGTGCCCCCTCAATTGACGCGTTGTACGGCGGGAGAGGCCCGCTGATGCGCCAGGTCCTGCTCTTGAACGCCACCTACGAACCCCTCACCACCCTCTCCCTGCACCGCGCCGTCGTGCTTGTGCTCAGGGAGAAGGCAGACGTCGTGCATCGCGACGGGCGAGGCGCCGTGTTCCGTTCGGCGAGCCGCACGCTCGATGTCCCTTCGGTGATCAGGCTTCGAAGATACGTCCGCATCCCCTACCGGTCGCGGATCCCACTGACCCGGACCGCGTTGATGCGCCGGGACGACTACCGATGCGCCTACTGCGGCCAGCGGGCCGAGACCATCGACCACGTGATCCCCCGCTCGCGAGGCGGCACCCACACGTGGGAGAACTGCGTGGCCTCGTGCACGTCGTGCAACCACCGCAAGGCCGACCGAATGCTGGAGGAACTGGGGTGGACGTTGAGCGTCGCCCCGGTGGTGCCACGCGGCGTCCACTGGCGGTTGATCGGCGCGCACATCGTCGGTGACCCCCAGTGGGCGCCCTACCTCGCGGAGAGCGCGGCCTGAGCGCCGCGTGACATCCGCTCGCCCCGGCGGGTCCGTGCCGACACAATCGGTGCATGACATGGACCTTCACCTCCAAGGTCGAGGTGTACGCCGGGGCGGCGGAGCCGTGGCTGCTCCGCGATCCCGTTCGCAACACCGTCCCGCTCACGGTCCTGCGTGGAATGCGCGGCGGTATCTGGGGTGACGACCTCCTGATGGGCTGGCTGGAGCGCGGAGGGGAGACCGTCGCGGCGGTCTGTCAGACGGCGCCTCACCTCCTGCTGCTCGCCGACGTTCCCCTCGACACCGTGCGGGGCCTCGCCACCCAGCTGATCGAGGCCGAGAGGGTGATCCCCGGGGTCTCCGGGCCGCTCCCGCAGGCCGAGGCGTTCGCCGCCGCCTGGTGGCGGCCCGTGGCCGAGCGCCGTCCCGAGCGCCTCTACCGGCTCGACTCGCCTCTTCCGCCGTCCTCCCTCTCCGGCGGCGCCTCCCGCACGGCCACCAAGGACGATCTTGAGCTTCTGGTGACATGGAGCGAGGAGTTCCAGGCCGAGGCGGGCAGCGTCGCTCCCGCCGTCCTGACCCCGCTGGTCGCCGGCCGGATCGGCCGGCGAGAGCTGGTCCTGTGGGAGGTGGACGGGCGGCCCGTCGCGTTCGCCGGGGTCTCCTCGCCGATCGGGGGCATGTCCAGGGTCGGCCCGGTCTACACGCCCCCGGAGCATCGCGGGCAGGGGTACGGCGCGGCGGTCTCCCACGCCGTGACCGCCAAGGCGCTGGCCGAGGGCGCCGGCGAGGTGCTGCTCTTCACCGACCTGGCCAATTCCACGTCCAATTCGATCTACCAGGCGATCGGATACCGGCCGGTGGCCGACTACGCCTCCATCACCTTTCGCTGAGGAATCTGAGTAACCTGTGTGTCATGCCGCGATATGACTTCCGTTGCCGTGCCTGCGGGTCCACCTTCGAGCTCTCCCGCCCGATGGCCCGATCCGGTGACCCCGCGATCTGCCCGGACGGCCATGACGACACCGTCAAGCTCCTGTCGACGGTCGCCGTGACCGGAGGGGCGGGCGGATCGAGCGCTCCGGCGGCCCGCCCGGCGAGCGGCGGCGGCGGATGCTGCGGCGGAGGGTGCTGCGGCTAGACCGCGTTCTCCGGCTGGACCTGCGTTCGGGTGGTCGCGCTCGCACGGCGGTGTGCGGGTGAGCGGCTCCGCCTGCTCTCGTCCGCGTGACCGCGTTCGAGTGAGCCCGGCCGCGCGCCCGGACCTGAATCCGGCCGCGCGCCCAGGCCGCCGCGACCGCGGGGAGCGGTCCCGGAGCCTGTCATCCGGCTTTCACGATCAGGCCGGATGACAGATCAGAACCGGATCACGCCGCGCGCCTGCCCTGGAAGGGCAGGAAATTCTCCACCATGTGCGGGCGGGCGGGCATGAAGGTGGGCTCGGTGGCGACGATCCGGTCGAACCGGAAGGCCCGGATCGCGTGGCGCATGCGGCACATGCCCACGAGGTACCAGTATTCGCGATGGACCATGCACGTCACCGGATCGACGTCGCGGACGGTGATCCGGCCGGTCACGTCCTGGTAGTGGAGGCGGATCACGAGGCGCGAGGTGATGGCGTTGGCGATGGTCCTGGCCCGGTCGGCGGTCGCCGGGGGCATCGGTGAGGTCAGGGTCTCCAGTGTGGTGGCGATGACCTCGTCGTCGAGCTCCATGTGCTCGAACGCGTGGCGCAGGCCGCGCCGGGCGGTAATGGCCTGAGGGCCCGAACCCATGTGCGCGAGGGACAGGGCGAGGGCGGCGATCTCGGCGGTCGTCAACGGGCGGGTGGAGGGCTTCATGACGGTAGTCATACCCAAAGAATACTGCTCAGCACCGACATTTTTCGAACCTCTTATCGGGTACGGCCATGCCCGCACCCGATAAGAGGCCGAGGAACGACCGTCAGCGCGAGAGCTGGGACAGGTCCCTGGAGGCGCCGGTGGAGGCCGAGGTGGTAAGCGCGGCGTAGGCCTGGAGAGCGGCGGTCACCGGGCGGTGGCGGTCGCGCGGCCGGTAGCCGCCCAGGTCGACCAGGAGCCGCTCGCGGCGGGCGGACAGCTCCTCCTGGGAGACCTTCAGCTCGATCGAACGGCTGGGAATGTCGATCGCGACGAGGTCGCCGTCCTCGACGAGGGCGATGGTGCCGCCCTCGGCCGCCTCGGGGGAGGCGTGCCCGATGGACAGGCCGCTCGTGCCGCCGGAGAAGCGGCCGTCGGTGACCAGCGCGCAGACCTTGCCCAGGCCCTTGCCCTTGAGGAACGAGGTCGGGTAGAGCATCTCCTGCATGCCGGGGCCGCCCTTGGGCCCCTCGTAGCGGATCACCACGACGTCGCCGGCCTTGACCTTGTTGTTCAGGATGCCCTCGACCGCGTCGTCCTGGGACTCGAAGACCACGGCCGGCCCCTCGAACTTCCAGATCGACTCGTCGACTCCGGCGGTCTTGACGATGCACCCCTCGGTGGCGATGTTGCCGTAGAGGACGCCCAGGCCGCCGTCGCGGGTGTAGGCGTGCTCGATGTCGCGCACGCACCCCTCGGACCGGTCGAGGTCGAGCTCCTCCCAGCGGGCGCTCTGCGAGTAGGGCTTGACGGTGCGGACGTTGCCGGGGCCCGCGTGCCAGAGCTCCACCGCCTCGTCCAGGACCTTCGGCGACCGGGGGTCCCAGCCGTCGAGGTAGTCGCCCATGGTGCCGGCGACGGTGTGCGCGTCACGGTGGATCAGACCGGCCCGGTCGAGCTCGCCGAGGATGGCCGGGATGCCTCCCGCGCGGTGCACGTCCTCGACGTGGTACTTCGCCGTGGCCGGGGCGACCTTGCACAGGCAGGGCACCCGCAGCGAGATCTCGTTGATCTCCTTGAGGCCGAAGTCGACCCCGGCCTCGCGGGCCGCGGCGAGGATGTGCAGGATCGTGTTGGTCGAGCCGCCCATCGACACGTCGAGCGCCATGGCGTTCTCGAACGCGTCGCGGGTGGCGATGCTCCGGGGCAGGACCGTCTCGTCGTCCTGCTCGTAGTAGCGCCTGGTGATGTCGACGAGCTGTCGTCCGGCGTCCTGGAAGAGCTTCTTGCGTGCCTTGTGCGTGGCCAGGATCGTGCCGTTGCCGGGGAGCGCGAGGCCGATGGCCTCGGCGAGGCAGTTCATCGAGTTGGCGGTGAACATCCCGCTGCACGAACCGCACGTGGGGCAGGCGTTCTCCTCCATCTCCAGCAGCTCGGCGTCGGAGACGCTGTCGTCGGCGGAGGCGATCATCGGGTCGATCAGGTCGAGCTTCCCGTTGGGGGTCTTCCCGGCCTCCATCGGCCCGCCCGAGACGAAGATCGTGGGGATGTTGAGCCTGAACGCGGCCAGCAGCATGCCCGGGGTGATCTTGTCGCAGTTGGAGATGCAGATCATCGCGTCGGCGCAGTGCGCGTTGACCATGTATTCGACCGAGTCCGCGATCAGCTCGCGGCTGGGCAGCGAGTACAGCATGCCGCCGTGGCCCATCGCGATGCCGTCGTCCACCGCGATCGAGTTGAACTCGCGCGGGATCGCGCCGGCCTCGCGGATCGCCGCGGCGACCACATCGCCGACCTCGCGGAGGTGGACGTGCCCGGGGACGAACTGGGTGAAGCTGTTGGCCACGGCGATGATCGGTTTACCGAAGTCCTCGCCTGCCACGCCCGTCGCCCGGAGCAGGGCTCGGGCCCCGGCCATATTCCTGCCGTGAGTGACCGTACGAGACCTGAGGGCGGGCATAAGGCTTCTCCCATCATCGAAACCGTGTCTTCAAATGGTACGGCTACCGCCCGGTGCGTGAGACGCCTGTCCACGCCACGAGACGTGCGGCCCGTGACCACCTGCTTCTGTGACTGCTGTTCTGCGAGCGTTCCGTGATCGCTCCGCGAGCACGGCGAAGGGGTCGTTCGCCGTGCGAGGCGGAGGGATGCCGCGGAGATCCCGGGACGCCGACGGGGGAGCGGGATGGGCACCGACGTGGCGACCGATGAGCCCGGTCCGGGCTCGACGGATCTGTCCACGAGACTATCGAATGTCCGCACCGGCGACGGCGAGCGGGGCACGCGCCGATGGGCGCCTCCGGCGACGTTCCCTCCGAAGAGGGCGTCTCCTCCAAGAACGGGAGTCGCCGGTGCCGGGGCGGCTTGGCGCGGGAGACTCCCGTTGCCCTTGGGGTCGGAGGACTAACCTGGTATGCCGAAAGGGTTGGAGGATCACCCCGGCATGCCGGGAGGGGTCAGACCTCGGGGTAGCGCGCGGGCAGAACCTCCTCCGCGACCTCGTAGATCCTCTCGATTTCGACGTCGGTGAGTGAACGCTCCCGCTTGGTGATCCATTTACGGACACGGCTGCCGTCGAAAACGTCGACCTCGCGGACGTTGAGAACCTTCCACGGGATGGCCGGGCCGTAGATCGCCAGGGAGGGGACGATCGGGACCTCGCGGCCGAGCACCTCGCCGATCAGCTTGCCGGCCTCCGTCGCCTCCCAGCGGGCCTCGTCGAGACGGGGCTTCTGGTTGAACGGGCCGTGGAACAGCTTGCGATGCGACTGGACACGGACGGGCAGGCGCTTGTCCCATTTCTCGGAGTCGACGGCGTACACCCCGGTGGGACCCACGACCAGATGGTCGATCTGGGCCTCGCTGCCCGGGATCGCGCGAGCGTGCAGGGTGCGGTAACCACCCCGTTCCAGCCTCTTGAGCTGGACCTCCGTGCGCCGTTCCGCGACCGAGGCGCGCCGCCAGGCGGGCACCGTCGAGTGGGAGCGGGCGCGCAGTATCGTGTCGGTGATCGCGGCCACGACGGCGGCGGTGACGCCCAGCCGCCAGCTGGCCAGCAGGATGCCTGCGATCACCCCCACGCCGACCGCGATCAGAACGCGTCGGCGCAGGTGACGATACTTGGGATGGTCGAGCAGGCTCCGCAGGGAAGCGCGCTCGACAGGCGCGTACGTAGACGCGGGCGCGGCGGGTCGAGACGTCGGCCTGTCCTCGGCCTGTCGGTCGCTGACCCAAATCGGTGACGTAGTGTTACCGTCTTCTGGTACCTGACCGGAATCCACGTAACTCACGGTAGCTGACGTCCTTGGGGGTGCCTAGTATTGCGTATCTCATACTTTTGTGACCGCCATCGTTCGCTTGGCGCTTGTCTTAACCGGGTATCTACACATTTCCTCTCTAGATAACTTCGGTCAGCTGCGCCTACTGTGCGGGACGTGGTCCACATACATGATCTTAGTGCGCTTGAGCAGGCGGCGGCCGTACGACGCAGGGAGATCTCGCCTGTCGAGATCACCGAGCACTACCTCGATCGCATCGCCCGGCTGGATCCTCAGGTCGGCGCGTATGTGACCGTGACCCCCGAGCTGGCCCTGGAGCAGGCGCACAAGGCCGAGGCCAGGGTGCTGGCGGGAGACGACCCCTCGCCCCTGCTCGGGGTGCCGATTCCGATCAAGGATCTCAACCTGGTCAAGGACGTCCCGATCCACTTCGGCTCGGCCGTCTACGAGGACTTCGTCGCCCCGGTGGACGACAGCGTGGTCGAGCGGCTCAGGGACGCAGGAACGATCATGCTCGGCAAGACCGCCACGCCCGAGTTCGGGATGCCGTGCTACACCGAGACCTCGATCTCCCCGCCCACCCGCACCCCGTGGGAGCTCTCCCGCTCGGCGGGCGGATCCAGCGGCGGTGCGGCGGCCGCGGTCGCCGCGGGACTGGCTCCCGCCGCACAGGGCAGCGACGGCGCCGGATCGATCCGGATCCCGGCCTCGGTCTGCGGGCTGTACGGCATCAAGCCGACGCGGGGCCGGATCAGCCACGCGCCGATCGTCCCCGACCTGGCCGGTCTGGCGACCAACGGCCCGATCACCAGGACCGTCGCCGACGCCGCCGCGCTGCTCGACGTGATGACCCACGACAACCCCGGCGACCTCTACTACGCCCCACCGCCGGAGCTCGGCTCGTTCTCCGCCTACGTGGGCCGTGACCCGGGCCGTCTGCGGATCGCCCGCTACGCCGCGCCACCGGTCCCCGGCGCCGTGGTGGAGCCCGAGGTGCTCGCCGCCTACGAGCTGGCCTCGGCGGAGCTGGCGGGGCTCGGGCACGAGGTGGTGGACATCGATCCGCCGTTCACCGCCGACCTGGTGCCGCGGTTCGTGACGTTCTGGTGCGCGTTCGCCTGCATGCACCCGGTGGACCTGACCAAGCAGGACCGGCTCCGGCCGCTGACCGCCTGGCTCCGTCGGCGAGGCTTCGCCATCTCGGCCCCCGACTTCCTGCAGGCGCAGTCGGCGCTGCAGCTCGCCACCCGGTTCGGGCTGCTGGTGACCGACCGGTACGACGCGGTGCTCACCCCGACCGTCACCCAGCCGCCGCGGCCGGTGGGCTGGTTCGAAGACGTCGAGGATCCCGAGGAGACCCTGGAGCGGATGAAGCGGTTCGCCGCCTTCCCCGCCGTCTACAACGTCAGCGGGCAGCCCGCGGTCAACCTTCCGCTGCACTGGACCGCGGAGGGCCTGCCGATCGGCGTCATGCTGGCCGGGCGCTTCGGCGACGAGGGCACGCTGATCTCCGTGTCGTCGCAGGTCGAGGCGGCACGCGGTGGTTTCTGGGGAGAACGGAGGCCGGCGGTCTGGTAGGTCTCGACGGTTCGCCCGGCAGGGGCTTACGGTTGATGTGTGGACAGCGCGATCGAGGTCTTCGGATTTCTCGTCGGAGTCTCCGGCGGCCTGTTCCTGATCATCGCCCTGCTGGTGACGTTGCCCGGCAGGGTGCGCAGACGCGCCGCCAGGACCACGTCGGCCGGCGCGATGTGGTTCGGCGGCCCGTTCCGCAGCGAGCACGGTGTGGACACCTCCGGCCTGGTGCTGAAGGAGTGCCCGGTTCCGGAGGTCGACTGGGTCATGCTGGCGGAGACCGCCGAGCCCGGACGACACGTCGGTGGAGCGTCTTCGATGTGGTGACGGAGGTGGTGACGGGGATGCGAACGATGACCGTGACCCAGATCGACGACGTCCGGGAGGCTCTGCGCGCCGCCGAGCACCGTACCGGCCTGCGCTTCGCCGCCTACCTCGGCCCGGCGATAGGCCCGCGCCGCCACTTCTCCGAACGGCTGCACGCCGCGCTGGGTGACGAGGTGGACAGGGCGGTGCTCATCTTCGTGGACTCGGAGCGGAGGGGCCTGGAGATCGTCACGGGCCCCGAGGCCAGGCGGCGGCTCCCCGACGAGAAGTGCCGCCTGGCCGCGATGTCGATGACCACCGTCCTCGGCACGGGAGATCTGGTGGGCGCACTCGTCACCGGCGTGTGGCTGCTCGCGGACCAGGCTTCGCGCCACCTGTGACTTTCCCGGATAATCGGGGCGTGCTGAAGATCGTGTGGGATGCGCTGCTGGGCCGTCCTCCCTCGGGGGTCACGAGGGTGGAGGAGCCGGATCCGATCCTCGGCCAGATCCTGGGGATGCTCGCCGACGCGCAGACCGAGGTCGGCAGGGCGGACCAGAAGGGGGTCATCCTGCTGGTGACGACCGGTGCCGCCGCCGGTCTCATCGCCGCCGGGCTGCTGGGCGGGCAGTGGAGACCGCAGGAGCTGCCCAGCCAGGTGGAGTGGCTCTGGTGGACGGGGATGTTCTTCTGGCTGATGGGAATCCTGATGCTCGCCGGCGCGATCTGCCCACGCAGCGCGGGGCGCGCGGGGCAGGCCGTGGAGCGCCGTCGCTCCTACGTTCACGGCCTCACCGGCGAGGTGCTCGCCGAATCGAGGGCGGGCAGAACCCACAGGAACGGACAGGCCAGGGTCGACCTGATCGTGCTGCGGATCAGGAGGCTCAGCGCCGTGGCCGACGCCAAACACCGCTACATCCGCAGGGGCGTGATCCTGATGCTGATCGCCATCGCCTGCTGCGAGCTCTCGGTGCTCATCGGTCAGAAGATCTGAGCGCCCCGGCCCGCCGGGTGTCTCCGCAGGAAGGGCACGTGCCGCGGACCTGCCCCGGGTGTCTCCACCCCACAGGCGCGTGCCGGGGTCAGAGCTGCAGCAGCCTCACCAGATGGGTGGCGGTGTCCGTCAGCAGCGTCGAGGGCGCCACCGGGGCGGTGGCGATGGCGGAGAACAGGCTGGGCAGCCCCGGCAGCGGGAAGCCGTCGTCCACGGCGGCCGCGCGGCCCATCTCGCTCTTGCTCAGGATCGTCCGGCTGCGGTCCCAGGCCTCAAGGACCTCCTCGGGAGAGGGCACGCCGAACCCATGGCCCACCGGGGCCGCGTGGCGGAGCCGTACCAGGGGCGTGTCGGCGAAGGTCAGAGCCACCCGGGCGCGCAGGGCGAGGTTCTCGCGGTGGTTCTCCTCCACCCAGTCCATCGCGGCGCAGGGGTTGCGGCACTCGGCCACGCAGGTGGCCAGCGCACCGGCCACCTGGCTGTGCTGGCGGTCGAGGTACGCCCGCCACCCCTCGGAGGGCTCACCGGCCACACGCAGGGTCCGGTTGGTGGCCGACTGCTCGGCCTTGGTGTGGTCGCACTCGCGGTCGCCGATCACACCGAACCTGCTGCCCTGCGCGCTGAGGCCGGCGGGCCAGCGCGCGGGGTCGCCCGCGCTGCCGAGCACCGGCTCGAAGGCGAGCAGCGGCATGTACTCGCTGGCGATGTGCACGGCGGCGACCATCGAGCTCAGCTCGCGCCGGTGCCATCTGACCGCTATCACCTCCAGCAGCAGCGCGTAGGCCGGGCGCAGCGACTCCAGCGCGCCGCGCGGCTGCTCCCGCGGGGTCTGCGGCATGGTGCACGCCCGCGCCCGCCGCCTCAGATCGCCCGGTACGCCGCGTGCCTCGACGGCGAAGTCCTCCGCGTCGAGTGAGAGAAGTCGCTGCCCGAACTCACACACCGCCTCGATGGTGCTCGCGTCCTCCACGACGTCGTGGGAGAGCGCCCCCAGATCGGCGAAGGCGTACCTCCGGGCCAGGGAGACAAGTAGATCACGTGCCGATTCCACTTGATCACCCTCTCATGGCCCGCGAATGACTCGCGCCTTACCCGGGCGAAAGCGAGATGAGCTCGTTCTCGCAGCTAGTGACCATTTTTGTCACCACTTGCGAAGGGTACTGGCCGGCGAGGGGCGCCAGGACCCGATCCGGTGGCGGCCGAGCGCCCGGCGCCGCCCCGGACATGCGGACGCCCCTCGCCATCATGGCGAGGGGCGTCCGCATGTCCGGCCTGTCCCGGGTGAACCGCGCCGGGCCTCTCGGACCCGGGGACGGGTCAGGCCGCCGAGGCGTCCTTGGCCTGGGCGCGCAGGGCGCGGCTGATGCCGTCGGCACCCTCCACGAGGAGGCGCCTGAGGGCGTGCGGGGGCTGGCTCGCGGAGATGAGGTCCTGGGTCCTGGCGACGGTCTCGGGGGAGATGCTCAGGGCCGGGTAGCAGCCCACCGCGAAGTTCTGGGCGCTGTCAGAGGTCCAGGACTTCCAGATCGAGCCGATCTCCTCGAAGTACTTCGCGGCGTAGGGCTCCAGCAGGTCCGGGTGGCGCGGGTCCATGAAACCCGCGATCGTCGAGCGGAGCAGGGCGCCGCTCAGCTTGCCCTCGATGATCGAGGCCCAGGCGTTCGCCTTGCCCTCGGCCGTGGGGATCGAGGCGCGGGTGAGCGCGGCGGAGCGCTCGCCGGTGGCGGTGGCGTCGCGCAGGAGCTCGCTCGCGATGTCCTCCTCGCCCAGGATCTCGCCGGAGACCAGGGCCTGGATCAGCGTCCAGCGGAGGTCGGTGTCCACGGTCAGGCCGTCGAGCACGGTCGAGCCGTCCAGCAGCCCCTTGATGAAGGCCAGGTCTTCCGCCGAGGTGGCCACCGTGGACAGGGCGTTGACGTAGGCGAGCTGGTGGTCGGAGCCGGGCTCGGCCCCGTCGACGAGGGAGCGGAGGGCCGAGGCCAGCAGGGCCAGGCCCTGCCGGCGCCAGGCGGGGTCGGCGTACTGCTGGACGGCCTGGCGGGCCTGGCGGAGCACGGTCTGGGCGACCGTGATGTCCTTGATCGAGCTGACCCCGGAGGTGACCAGGGCGAGGTAGTCGCGAGTGGTCATCTCGGCGTCGCGGGTCATGTCCCAGGCCGCGGACCAGCACAGGGCGCGGGGCAGGGACTCGGTGAACTTGGTGATGCCGCCGTTCACGAGGGTCCGCAGCGAGCGCTCGTCGAGCCTGACCTTGGCGTAGGTCAGGTCGTCGTCGTTGATCAGGACCAGGTCGGGCTGGAGCTCGCCGACCAGCTCGGCCACCGCGGTACGGGCGCCGACCACGTCGAGCTCGACCCGCTTGGTGCGGACCAGCTCGTCGCCCCGCAGGGAGTACAGGCCGATGGCGACGCGGTGCGAGCGCAGCGTCGGGTAGTCGGCGGGGGCCTCCTGCAGCACCTGGAAGTCGAGGAAGCGGCCCTCGGGGTCGGTGGTGAAGGACGGGCGCAGCGTGTTGACCCAGGAGGTCTCCAGCCATTCCTCGGACCAGGAGGACAGGTCGCGTCCCGAGGTGCGCTCCAGCGCGCTGAGCAGGTCCTTGAGCTCGGTGTTGCCCCAGGCGTGCTCGTTGAAGTAGTCGCGGACGCCGGCCAGGAAGTTGTCCAGCCCGACGTAGGCGACGAGCTGCTTGAGGACCGAGGCGCCCTTGGCGTAGGTGATGCCGTCGAAGTTGACCTCGACCGCGTGCATGTCGACGATGTCGGCGGCGATCGGGTGGGTCGTGGGCAGCTGGTCCTGGCGGTAGGCCCAGGCCTTCTCCACGTTGGCGAAGGTCGTCCAGGCCCCCTGGCCCCAGCGGGTGGCCTCCGCCTGGCAGAGCACCGAGGCGTAGGTGGCGAACGACTCGTTCAGCCACAGGTCGTCCCACCAGCGCATGGTGACCAGGTCACCGAACCACATGTGCGCCATCTCGTGCAGGATCGTCTCGGCGCGGCGCTCGATGATCGCGTCGGTGACGCGCGAGCGGAAGATGTAGTCCTCCAGGAAGGTCACGCAGCCGGCGTTCTCCATCGCGCCCGCGTTGAACTCGGGGACGAACAGCTGGTCGTACTTGCCGAAGGGGTAGCGGACCCCGAAGACCTTGTGGAAGAAGTCGAAGCCCTGCCGGGTGATCTCGAAGAGGTTGTCGGCGTCGAGGTGCTCGGCGAGCGAGGCGCGGCAGTACAGGCCCAGCGGGATGCCGTCGTGCTCGGAGGTCACCTTGTGGTACGGCCCGGCGCACAGCGCGGTGATGTAGGTGGACATGACCGGGGTGGCGGGGAAGTGCCAGCGCTTGGCGGCCTGGAGCGCGCCGTGGCGGCCCCGGTGTCCCTCCAGCTCCTCGGACGAGTCGGGCGCCGCGTTGGAGATGATCTCCCAGTACGAGGGCGCGAGCACGGTCAGCTCGAAGGTCGCCTTCAGGTCGGGCTGGTCGAAGCAGGCGTACATCCGGTGGGCGTCGGCCGTCTCGAACTGGCTGTGCAGGTAGACGTTCTTGTCGACCGGGTCGACGAAGCGGTGCAGGCCCTCGCCGGTGCGCGTGTAGGAGCAGTCGGCGTCGACGCGCAGCTCGTTGGTCTCGGCCAGGTTCGGCAGCGGCAGCCGCCCCGTCTCCAGGTCGTAGCCGGTCACGTCCAGCTCGACGCCGTTCAGCACGGCCTTGCGCACCTTGGCCTCGGCCAGGTCGATGAACGTCTCCGCACCCGCGCGAGCACTGGTGAAGCGGACCGTGGTGACGCTCTCGAAGCGCTCCTCACCCTCGGTCAGATCGAGTTCCACCGCGTACGACTGCACGCTGAGCAGCCGTGCGCGCTCGCGGGCCTCGTCACGGGTCAGATTGCCTGCCACTACCGCTCCCTCGTCAAAGCTTCCCTCGCTCCATTGCGAGGGGGTGACTGAATCCTGCCATGTAAGGCAGGAGATCGCCGCCTGGAGATCAAGCAGGAGGCAAGACACCATATTGAGGATAAATGGGCAAGTCGACGTATTAATCCATCGGCGGAATAGGAACGCCGCCCTGCCGGGTTGTCGACAGATAGACGAGTCTTATGATCAGGAAGTTGAAAGATGACTGAGCGCACCCCGGTCGACCTCTGGTTCGACCCCTTCTGCCCGTTCGCGTGGATGACCTCCCGCTGGTTGCTGGAAGTGGAGAAGGTGCGGTCGATCGAACCGCGCTGGCACGTCATGAGCCTGAAGGTCCTCAACGAGGACAAGGACGTGCCCGAGGCATACCGCGAGCGGATCGAGAAGACCCTCGGCATGGTCCGCGTGGTCACCGCCGTCCAGCAGAAGCACGACTCCGAGACGGTCGGCCGGCTCTACACCGAACTGGGCACCCGCCTGCACAACCAGGGCAGGGGCAAGGACGCCGACGAGTTCCCCGTGATCGTCGCCGAGTCGCTGGAGGCGGCGGGGCTCGACGGCGGGTTCGCCGACGCGATGGACTCCGAGGAGTTCGACGAGGCGCTCATCGCCTCGCACAACGACGGTATCGACAGGGTCGGCCAGGAGGTCGGCACCCCGGTGATCGCGGTCGACGGCTTCGCGTTCTTCGGCCCCGTCATCTCGCCCGCTCCCAAGGGCGAGGCGGCGGGCAGGCTCTGGGACGGCGTTCGCCTGGTGGCCGGCACCGACGGGTTCTTCGAGCTCAAGCGCTCCAGGACCCGGCCCCCGATCTTCGACTGACGCGGACCGGCCTCGCCCGGTCTCGGTCGCCATGCCCGCCGTGCCCGGCACGGCGGGCATGGCGGGTTCCGGCGGCTCGCGGCGATCGGTGAGACCGGCGCCGGGGCGTTCCGGGGGGTCTCGGCGAGCCGGACGCGGCGGGTGAATGCGGTGATCATTCGGCGGCTGCCCGGTGATGTGACGGGGTCTGAATATCAACGAAGATCAATAACCGCACTTATCCGTATATTACGAGTTTTTAAGGATCTCCCCCATATGCCGCCTGTCGGCGCACTTCGTCGTACGCTCATCGGAGCGGACGGCAGAGCGCTCACCAGGGCGAGCGGCCACATCCGGCCAATTTTTGATCTTCCTGTGGCGGCGGGACTCACGGTGTGACCTGCTGAGCTCTCGCACAATGACAATACGCGCGCAAGGATGAGGGAATGCGTCACCTTTATCTGAACGGAGCATGGCGGTCCTCGGCGTCGGGCGAGAGCATCGACGTCGTCAACCCCGCGACGGAGGAAGTGATCGACAGGGTGCCCGCAGGGGCCCCCGCCGACGTCGACGCCGCCGTGGCGGCCGCCCGTGCGGCATTCCCCTCGTGGTCCCGGACGGCCGCCGCCGAGCGAGGCAAGATCCTCGCCGCCGCGGCCGAGTTGATACGAGAACGCTCCGATCAGATAGCCAGGATCATCGCCACCGACATGGGCGCGCCGTACGGCGTGGCGATGAAGGTGCAGACGCTGATGCCGGCCGGGGTGCTGGCCTCCTACGCCCAGATGGCCGAGACCTACGCCTTCGAGGGCGGGCAGGTCGGCAACTCCCGGATCTTCAGGGAGCCGGTCGGCGTGGTGGCCGCCATCACCCCCTGGAACTACCCGCTCCACCAGATCATCTGCAAGGTCGGCCCGGCGCTCGCCGCGGGCTGCACGGTCGTGTTGAAGCCCAGCGAGGTGGCGCCGCTGGCGGCCTTCGCGCTCGCCGGGATCTTCGACGAGGTGGGGCTGCCCGCCGGGGTCTTCAACATGGTGAGCGGTCACGGCTCGGTGGTGGGCGAAGCCCTGGCCGCCCACCCCGACGTGGACATGGTGTCCTTCACCGGCTCCACCGGCGCGGGGCGGCGGGTCGCCGCGCTCGCGGCCGAGACGGTCAAGCGGGTCGCCCTGGAGCTCGGCGGCAAGTCGGCCAGCGTGGTCCTGCCGGACGCGGACCTGTCCGCGGCGGCCAAGGTGACGGTGGCCAACGCCTTCCTGAACTCCGGCCAGACCTGCTCCGCCTGGAGCCGCATGATCGTCCATAGGGATCGGTACGACGAGGCCGTCGGGCTCGCCGTCGAGGCCGCGAGGAAATACGCCGTCGGCGACCCCTTCGACGAGATGACCCGGCTCGGCCCCCTGGTCTCCGCGACACAGCGCGACCGGGTCGTCCGCTACATCAACCGGGGCCAGGAGGAAGGCGCCCGGCTGGTCGCCGGAGGCACCGACCGGCCCCTGGACCGGGGCTTCTACGTGGAGCCCACGGTGTTCGCCGGAGTGGAGCCGGGGATGGTGATCGAGCAGGAGGAGATCTTCGGCCCGGTCCTGACGATCATCCCCTACACCCGCGGCGAGGACGAGGCCGTCGCCATCGCCAACGGCACGCCGTACGGCCTGGCGGGCGCGGTGTGGGCGGGCAGCGAGGAGCACGCGGTCTCCGTCGCGCGGCGGCTGCGGACCGGCCAGGTGGCCGTCAACGGCGGCCAGTTCAACATGCGGGCCCCGTTCGGCGGTTACAAGCAGTCGGGGGTGGGCCGCGAGCTGGGCGAGTTCGGCCTTGAGGAGTATCTGGAGATCAAGGCCGTCCAGCTCTGACCCGCGACTCCGGCCGGGTGAGTCCCTCACCCGGCCTGTCTCGCCCCGGCTCGGGCCAAGGCCGGATCAGGGGGCCTGGAGCAAGACCTTCCTGGCGGCGTCCTTGGCCAGCCGATCCACGTACAGCAGGCCGTCGAGGTGGTCGGTCTCGTGCTGGAAGCAGCGGGCGAGCAGGCCGCGGGCCCTGAGCTGGACCGGGCGGCCCAGCCGGTTCAGGCCCCGGACGGTGACCCCGGCGGCCCGGGGCGTCTTCGCGTAGATCGGGGTGCCGGTGTCACGGCCGGGAACCGACAGGCAGCCCTCCTCGTCGAGAACCTCCGTGTCGTCGTCGACGGTCAGCTCCGGGTTGATCACATGTCCCTTGCGGTTGCTGCAGTCGTAGACGAAGATCCGCCGTGACACGCCGATCTGCGGACCGGCCAGTCCGACGCCCTGCGCCGCGTACATCGCGTCGAACATCTCGTCGATCAGACGCCGCAGGTCGCGGTCGAAGTCGGCGACCGGCTCGGCGGGTGTACGGAGGACCGGGTCCCCGACCACTCGGATGTCACGCATGTGGGGCTCTCTCTTGTAAGGGTTGCAGTACTGGTTTGATTATTACTGTAGTCGGGGTCGGGGTCCGGCCGCCCACGGATACCTGCGAAACTGAGCGGGTGCGCGTCTACATCGGTGCCGACCATGCCGGCTATGAGCTCAAGAACCACGTCGTCTCCTGGCTGAAAGAACACGGCCACGAGGTCACGGACTGCGGTCCCTCCGTCTACGACCCCGAGGACGACTATCCGCCGTTCGTGCTGAGGGCGGCCGAGGGCGTCGTGGGCGACCCGGGCAGCCTGGGGATCGTCATCGGCGGTTCGGGCAACGGCGAGCAGATCGCGGCGAACAAGGTGCGCGGCGTCCGCGCCGCCCTGGCGTGGAGTGAGGAGACCGCCAAGCTCGCCCGCGAGCACAACAACGCCAACGTGGTCAGCGTCGGCGCGCGCATGCACACGGAGCAGGAGGCGACCCGGTTCGTCGAGGTCTTCCTCGCCACCCCCTACTCGGGCGCCGAACGGCACAGCCGCCGGATCGCGCAGCTCGACACGTACGAGACGATCGGCCAGCTCCCGTCACTGCCGTAGATTCCGGCTGAAGGAAACCCAGGGCTTGAGAACCCGCTCGCTCGCCGCGAGCGGGCGACCCTGTCTGCCTGTGGGCCTACCCGTGGCGTGGGGGCTCGCGGTACGGAGGCTCCCTGCGAGGGGGCTCCTTACGCGGTGACTCGTCGCGCAGGGGCCTGCGGTCCGCGGCCTCCTGCTGCTCCTGCGTGGGCCGCGAGACGTCTCGTGCCCGCATCGCGGTGATCGCGGTGATCTGCAAACTCTGCAGTGCCATGCCCTCACCCTAACCCGCCCTTACGGCCCGCACCCCGGCCACGGCCGGGTCCGGAGCGCGTGCGGGGCCGATGGTCGCGGGCCGGGTGCGGTCGCGGCCGGGGCGCGTGGAGCCGTGGGGCCGGGGTCGAGTTCGGGGCCGGGGTCGGGGTCGGGGTCGGTGGCGATCAGAACATCAGCCCGCCCCAGGGAGCGGGTTCCCACGACATCGCGGTGGACAGCTCCCGTACGGCTCCCGCCCGCGACTCGCGCACCGTCCCCGCCGCCCGCAACGCCGCCAGCGGCCGGCCGCCCAGGTAGGCCGCGCCCAGGACGGTGACGGGAAGCGCCAGGTCGGCGGGATCCTCGGTGGGCGTGCACCGGGCGCCGGAGGTGTCGGCCGACAGCCGCCAGCGGCGGGCGTTCCACGGGCAGACGGCGTCCTCGACCTCGATCACCACGTCCACCGGCGCCGAGTAGGCGCGGGCGGCGAGAGCCCGCTCGACGTCCACAAGACGGATCCACAGATCGTCCAGCCAGCCGGCGTTGAGCTTGCGCGGTTCGGCCAGCAGGTGGACCAGAGGGTCGTCGGACGGCCGGCTCGGAGCCTTGACGTGCGAGATCAGGTCACGGTCCAGCAGATGCCGCCAGAGCAGCGCGTAGGCGGCCGGGTCGAGGCCGAACAGCTCCTTGAGCCGCAGCTCGCCGTCCGGAACGTCGTGATCGGTGAAACTCTGCCTGGTCCGGAAGAGCGCGTAGCCCCGGGGGCCGTCGTCGTCCTCGACGACGACGGCACGGAGCGGCCCGGCGCCCCGCTGGTCGAGCTCGTGGTCGGACAGCACGCCGTCCCAGCGGGCGGGCGTGCGGTCGTAGAGCCCCGGGCGCTCGCCGCGCGCGGTCTCGAAGATCTTCTCGAAGACGCTCCTGGCCTCGACGGGCCTGACGATGCGCAGCCGTAGCGCGGGATCGACCGGAGCGTGCTTGACGAAGGCCGTGCCGGAGGTGGGAATGGTGAAGAACACGCTGTCGGCGGCCCTGCCGTACCCGAAGCGCCCGTAGATCGCGGCCTCGGAGGCGTAGAGGGCGGTGACCGCCTCGCCCCGCTCGCGGACGTCGGCGAGCTGGCGGGTCATCAGGGAGGAGAGGACGCCCCGGCGGCGATGGGAGGGCAGCACGCCGACGGCGGTGACGCCGCCGACCGGGATCGGCCCGCCGGGCACCGTCATGGTGAGGCTGTCGACCGAGGTGACGCCCACGAGCAGGTCGCCCTCGAACGCCCCGAGCGAACGGTCGAACTCGGCGGTGCCCCTGAAGAGGGCCTCCCGATGCGGGGGGACGGCGGCGCCGAAGGCCTCTTCCTCGACCATCATCCAGCCGGACCATTCGCTTTCGATTACCGGGCGCAGACTAATGCTCATTTTTCCTACGGTAGAGGGGCTGAATGGTTCCGGCCATCTATTATCCATCCTTAATGATCAAGGTATTGGTCAAGTGGGCTGCCCAAAGGGGGGATAGCCCGATACAGTCAGGTGCATCATGAATTCCCGTCCGGTGCCGCTGATCCCTCCGGCGCTCCGTGCGTTCCTGGTCCGGGTCCCTCTCCTGGTGCCCATCGTGCGCCTCCTGCGCCGTGGCCCGCTGGCCCGCGACCGCAACCTGCTCATCACGCTGATCGTGCTGACCCTGCTGCTCGGCGGTCTGGCCGCCCGGGTCTCCATGGAGTGGTTCTCCCCGGCGCTCATGATCCCGATCACCCTTGTCGGCGGCCTCCAGCTCCGGCTGTCCAGCCTCGCCAAACTGCTGTGCGCGGTCGCGGTCTCCATCATCTACGTGGCCGTCGTGCGCGGGGTGGGGCACATCGGCCCCGGCCTGCTGGTGACCTTCGGCTTCACCTCCGTCCTGGCCGCGCTGATGGCCCGCACCCGGGGCAAGCTCGGCGTGCAGGGGCTGCGCGGCGACGCGATGCTGCTGGAGTTGCGCGACCGCCTCAAGAGCCAGAGCGAGCTGCCCCCGCTGCCCAAGGACTGGGGCTCACGGGTGGTTCTCAAGCAGGCCGGAGGCTCCTCCTTCGGAGGCGACTTCCTGGTCTCCATGCGCGAGGGTGACATCGTGGACCTCGCCCTGGTCGACGTGTCGGGCAAGGGCGTCGACGCGGGCACCCGGGCGCTGATGCTGTCGGGCACCTTCGGCGGCCTGCTCGGCTCGGCCACCGACTTCCTGCCCGCCTGCAACACCTACCTGCACCGGCAGCGTGAGGCCGAGGGCTTCGTCACGGCCGTCCACGTGCGGCTCAACCTCGCCACCGGCGAATACGTGATCACCTCGGCCGGCCACCCCCCGGTGGTCAAGTTCGAGGCGGGCACCGGGACCTGGCGGGTCTCGACGGCCAAGGGCGTGGTCCTGGGCGTCGTGCCCGACCTGCACTGCGAAACCGACCACGGGATGCTTCGCAAGGGCGACGCGCTCATGCTCTACACCGACGGCCTGATCGAGCAGCCCGGCCGCGACATCGACGCCGGCCTCGACCGTCTGCTGGGCGAGGCCGAGCGGCTGTTGCCCTCCGGGTTCCGCGACGGCGCCCGCCATCTGGTCACCGCCATGTCGTCGGGGCACAACGACGACTGCGCGCTCATCCTCATCTGGCGCCCCTGACCCCGGGCGGGCCCCGGCCTCCGGTGGCGTCGATGCCGGTGAGGCTCGATGCCCGCACGTGAGGTGTCCGTACGTTCATGTGAGATGCCGCACGTGAGGTGTCCGCACGTCATGTGAGGTGTCCGTGCGTGAGGTGTCCGTGCGTGAGGTTTCCGTGTGCGGGGTGTCACAGCCATCCGGAGTCGAAGGCGATGCGCACGGCGTCGAGGCGACTGCGGGCGTGGGTCTTGCACATGATCCGCGACAGGTGGTTCCGGACCGTTCCCACGGAGAGGAAGAGCTGATCGGCGATCTCGCCGGACCGGGCTCCCTGGGCGGCCAGCCGGAGCACGTCCAGCTCCCGGCGGGTCAGCGGGTTCTCCACCAGCTCCAGGGCGGCGAGGGCGAGCTCCGAGTCCACCGAGCGGCGACCGGCCGCGACCTGGCGAACCCCGTCGGCCAGCTGCTCCGGAGCGACGTCCAGACTCATGAACCCGAGTGCGTGGACGCCGAAGGCGCGGCGGACCTGACCGGGGCTGGGATCGCGCGACAGCAGGAGGACCCCGCAGCGAGGGGCCTCCTCGTGCAGCCGGAGCGCCACGGTGAACCCGTCGGCGCCGGGAAGACCCAGGTCGATGACCGCGATCTCGGGCTCGTGACGCAGGACGGCGGGCACGACCTCCTCGCCCTGGCCCAGGTCGGCCACCACCTTCAGATCGGCCTCGCACTCCAGCGATGCCACCAGGCCACGCCTGACCAGGGGCAACTGCTCGGCAACCAGGATCCCGATCAAAGTTTTCCTCTCGCTCTCTCGCCCGGTCTTGTCACAATGTAATTGATCGATCGCTTATTGTCACCAAAGTGACCATGTTCATCCAAGCCCGCACAGGCGGCTCGATCCGTCGCGCCCATCCCGGTGGCAACCTGTAGCCTGGATAATTCGGCTAATCTCCTATGGGGCACTGTCGACAAATCCGCGACCGGGGGTACGAACCTGTGAGCTGGCTCTATGTGATCGGCATCGTCGGTTTCCTTCTCGGGCTGATGGCTTCGATCGCGCTGCACGAGATCGGCCACCTGCTGCCGGCGAAGCTGTTCGGCGTCAGGGTCACGCAGTACATGGTCGGGTTCGGCCCGACCATGTGGTCGCGGCGCAAGGGCGAGACCGAGTACGGCATCAAGTGGATCCCGCTCGGCGGTTACATCCGGATGATCGGAATGCTGCCGCCCAGGCCCACCGACGATCCGAACAAGCTGCGTTCGGTCTCCACGGGGCCCTGGCAGGGCCTGATCGAGAACGCGCGCGAGGTGGCGCTGGAGGAGGTCAGGCCCGGCGACGAGGACCGGGTCTTCTACCGCAAGCCCTGGTGGCAGAAGGTCATCGTCATGTCCGGCGGCCCGGCCATGAACTTCGTGCTGGCCTTCATCCTGTTCGGCGTCGTGCTCATGGGCTTCGGCGTCCAGGTGGCATCGAACGGGACGCAGATCGGCGCGGTCCCCGCGTGCGTGAAGACCACCGCCGAATACGCCGAGAACCCCGAGTGCACCGCGGCGGACAAGCCCAGCCCGGCTGCGGCGGCGGGGTTCAAGCCGGGCGACAAGATCCTGTCGGTGGCGGGCAAGCCCGCCACGAGCTGGGAGGCCGTGACGCGAACCATCCGCGACCACGGTCCGGGGCCGATGGCGTTCGAGATCGACCGGGCGGGGCAGAAGATGACCCTGACCCCGAACCTGATCGCTCAGGACCGGGAGTCCCTCGACGAGCCCGGGAAGATCGACAAGGGTGTGGGCTACATGGGCGTCAGCGCGGTGGTGACCATCGAGAAGCAGAGCATCGGCGCGGTGGGCTCCCAGATGTGGGACCTCACCGCGGCCACCGCCGGTTCGCTGATCCGCTTCCCGCAGAAGATGGTCGGCGTCTGGCACGCCGCGTTCTCCGGCGACGAACGCGACATGAACGGCCCGATCGGGGTCATCGGCGCGGGCCGCATCGGCGGTGAGATAGCGGCGTCCAGCATTCCGCTGGAGAACAAGGTCGTCGTCTTCATCAACCTGCTGGCGGGCTTCAACCTGGCGATCGGCCTGTTCAACCTGGTCCCGCTGCTCCCGCTGGACGGCGGCCACGTGGCGGGCGGCCTGTGGGAGGGGATCAAGCGCGGATACGCGCGCGTCGCCCGCCGTCCCACGCCCGGTCACGTGGACATCGCCAAGGCACTTCCCCTGACCTACGCGATCGCCTTCATGATGATCATCATGGCCGGCCTGCTGATGTACGCCGACCTGGTCAACCCGGTCCGGCTCTCCGGCTGATCCTCCCCGCGGACGTGCGTTCCGCGGGGGCCGCGGTGAAGGACGGGACGCCGGGGCGGCGTCTCCCCGGCGGCGCGGGATCCTGGAACCGGCGGCGCGAGATCCGGGCATGACCGCCGCGCGCGGGGTCGGTGAGCCGCGAGGCCGGTGAGCCGGGGCGGCGGGGGCGACGCCCGACGTGATGACCGTGCCCGGCGGTCCTACTCGCCGGTGGCGCCGTCGATTCGCTCGCGGATGAGGTCGGCGTGGCCGTTGTGCCGGGCGTACTCATTGGTCATGTGAATGAGGATCCAGCGCAGCGAGACCTCCTCGCCCCCGCGCAGGCCCTTGCCCACGAGGTCGAGGGGCAGCCCCGAGGAGAGCTCGCGGGCATTGGCGATCTCGGCCTGCCAGCGGGCGAACGCCTCTTCGGCGGAGGCGGTGTCCACCAGGTCGAACTCTCCATCGGGATGCCGGTCGGTCCAGTAGATGCCGGGGGTGTTCTCACCGGTGAGGACATTCCGGAACCAGTAGCGCTCGACGTCGGTCATATGGCGGACCAGGCCCAGCAGGGACATCGTGGATGGTTCGGCGGAGCGCAGGCGGAGCTGGTCCTGGGACAGCCTGGCGCATTTCACGGCCAGGGTCTCCCGTTGCCAGTCAAGCCAGGAGTGCAGCATGGGGCCCTCGTCGGCGACGAAGGGGGGATCGGTCCGGTTATCGGTCATACCGCCCAATCCTGTCCGTACCGGAAGTCGCTGTCATGCGGTTTGCCGGGGACGAAGATCCCTTCGAAGGGCTGTGGAGGGCCCCGGCGATCGCGGAGCCGGGCCTGAGGCGTCATGCCCCGCCGAGGAGTTCGCGAACGCGTGCGGCGTAGGCACGCGGGTGTGTCAGGTTGCCGTTGTGGCCGCCGGGGAACGTCTCGAGGCCGGCCCCTACGAGATCGGCCAGTTCCTGCGCGCACCGGTAGTCGAAGACCGTGCGCGGGGTGGTGCGGCCGGCCGCCGGGATGATGCGGGTCGGCGTGTTCTTCAGCGCGGCGACGTCCAGCGCGTCGTCCAGAACCGCGGTGAAGTCGTGCTCGACGAAGAACTCGAAGTTGGCGGTCCGCTCGGGAGTGAACGGGTGCTGGGTGAGATTCGGCTCCGTCTCCTGGTCGGCCATGCTGATGCCGAGGAGCTTGGCGATCACCTTGACGACCGCGGGCAGGCCGTCGCGGCGGTAGACCTCCTGCATCTCCCGCAGTTCCTGCTCGTGATGGGTCCGTTCGGCGTCGGGCAGCAGCCGTGGCGCGACGGGTTCGTGCGCGATGAGGGTGCTCACCTGGCCGGGGTGACGTAGGGCCAGGTGGAAGCCGATGACGGCGCCGATGCTGCAGCCGAGCATGAGTGCCGGCTCGTCGGTCAGGAAGGCCAGCAGGCGGTGGACGTCGTCGGCGTGTGCCTCCATGGTCACCCCCCGCGCGGGGTCGTCGAGCGTGCTGCGGGAGAGCCCTCGCCGGTCGTAGGTCACCACCGTGTGGTCCTCGACGAGGTGGTCGACCAGATCCACGCTACGGCCCGCGTCACCCTCTCCGCTCTGGGAGATGAGCAGCAGGGGCCCGGTGCCACGCACCTCGTAGTGGAGGAGGGCGCCGGGGACGTCGAGCAGGCCTGTTTTCGTGCGGTTCATGGGAGTCCCTTCCGAGGGGTGATCGCTTCTCGTCTCCGACCATAACCCATCAAACCCGATGCATCAACTTTGATGTATCTCTTTTGATGTATCGTCGTGAACGTGAACGGAGTCGAGCTGTTTCTGCTGGGACGAACCCTGATGAAGATCGGCGAGGAGGCGATGCCGACGGAGGGCATCGGCGATCACTCCACCGGCGTCCGGACGGTCCTGATCGTGGTGAGCGATCTCCGTGAGCACCCCGACAGTTCGGTCGGAGAGATCGCCAAGCGGACGGGCCTGCCGCAGAGCGCGGTGTCGGCCGCCGTCGCCAGGCTCCGGGAAGCGGGCTCCGTCGTGACGATGACCGACCCCGGCGACCGCCGCCGGCTCCTGGTCCGGCGGGCCCCCGAAGTCTCCGAACGGGTGGCGCAGGTCCGTTCGACGTCTATCGAGGACGCCCTGGGCGCGTCGCTCGGCACCGACGATCCCGAGCGGATCCGCGAGATCGTCGACGCGCTCGAATCGCTCGCGCGGTGCCTGAGCCCCACGAGGTCCACCCGGCGGCCCGGATGAGGTCGGATCCGCCCGCCGGGGACGGGACGTCCTAGATCTTGATGCGGGCGGCGACCGGCAGGTGGTCGCTGCCGGTGGCGGGCAGGGTCCAGGTGGTGACGGGAGACATCGCGCGAGTCATGACGTGGTCGATCCGGGCGAGAGGGAAGGCGGCGGGCCAGCTGAAGCCGAAACCTTCTTTCGCGGGGGTCATCCGGGAGGTGACGGGGGCCAGGCCGCGGTCGTCGAGGGTGCCGTTGAGATCGCCCAGCAGAATGACCTTGTCCAGCCTTTCCGCGGCGATGGCCGCGCCCAGCGCGACGGCGCTCTCGTCCCTGCGGCCGGAGCTGAGGCCGTTCGGCAACCCGACGCGGACCGAGGGGAGGTGGGCGACGTACACGGCCATGTCACCGGACGGCCCCCGTACGGTGGACCGCAGTCCGCGGCTCCAGTCGGCGTCGATGTCCTTCGGTTTGATGTCCACCGGCCGGGAGTCCGCGAGGGGATGTTCGGACCAGAGCCCGACGGTGCCCACGACGGCGCGGTGGGGATAGCCGGACGCGAGGGCGGTTTCGTAGGCGGGCAGCGCGTCGGGCGTCAGTTCCTCAAGGGCGATGAGGTCGGCTCCCGCCTGGGCCAGTGCTCGTGCGGTTCCCGCGTGGTCGGGGTTCTCGTCGTTGACGTTGTGCTGGAGCACCGTCAGGTCGTGTGCCGTCTCCGGGCCGGCGGGCAGCAGCAGCCCGCCGAAGAGGGCGGTCCAGGCGGCCGCGGGCAGTGCCGTGGCCGCCAGCGCGGTGGCCGAGCGGCGCAGCAGCGCCAGGCCCAGCAGTACGGGAACGGCCAGGCCGAGCCAGGGCAGGAACGTCTCCAGCAGGCTGCCGAGATTGCCCACGGTGTTGGGCACGACGGCGTGGAACGCCAGTAGCCCGGCGACCAGTGTGGCGAGCGACGCGAGGATCCACCCTCGCGTCCAGACGGTCCGGCCTCGCGCGTCGCCTCGACGCCGGTCGACGCGCCAGGAGCGCCTCTCGGTGGCCGCCGCTCTTCCTTCCGGCGCCACCTCGCCGTTCGTCTGCTCCATCACGCTCCTGCCGGGGGTGTGAACGGGCCTTCGCCCGTGGACGTCGACGGCGACCGCATTGGCAAGATCGTAACTTCCGAGGTCGTCCGGAGGGCGCGAACGAGGCGATTCAGGCCGGGACACGAGCCTCGGATCGCGGCCCGCCGGGCCCCACGGTGGATCGCCGGGCGGAGCGAGATCGTCGCGTCCGGAGTGACACGGAGATTTTCCCGGAGCACCGCATTTCAAGGAGAAAGAGCGGTCCCGGGCCAAAAAGATCAATCGCGTGCCCGGCCGTAAGCGATCGTTTGTGAGACCGGGCCCCCGATTCACGGATCCTCGGACGATCTCCAAGGCCGTTCGGGCCTGTTCGCCACCCCGTGACCACAAGGGCCCGGCCGCTCGAATCAGCTCTTGACCGCGCCGCGGAAATAATTGAAGACATTTGGCGTGGCACTGGCTTTGGCCGTTGGGAATTTTCGAAATAAATAACATGGGGGTGGAATGTTGGATACCGCAAAGCTGCTCAATATCCTCCAGGTCATCGAGAAGCGCGCAGAACGCATACACAACGATGAGCACACGATAAGCACTTATGTTGAGAACGAGATTCTGACGACTTCCATAGCGGCGCGCGACAACGGTGTCATATACGGGCGCAGGGGTACCGGGAAGACCCATACGCTCAAATATCTGGCGGAGAAGGAGCGGGCCAAGGGGAATCTGGTCGTTTTCATCGACGTGAAACAGGACCTTGGTTCGACCGGGGGGTGGTATTCCGACTCGACGATTCCTCTCGCGGAGAGGGCCTCACGTCTTCTCGTCGACATCATCGCGATGATCCAGGACTGCCTGATCAACGACGCGCTGAACGGCCATGGCGACCTGCGTCCCCTGAACGACATATTCGATCACATCGGCGAGGTCATGGTGATCGAGCAGGAGGAACAGGAGGTCCTCACGGGAAGGGAGAGGGAGCGCTCCGCGACGGACAATCTGAAGGCGGGCATCGGAAGGTCCGGGCTGTCCGTGAGTGTCGGCACCCTGGACAGGTCGCTCGACAAATCATCCGAAAGCGTTCGGATAAAATCCTCCGGGGGCGTTCGTTACCGCGCCCATTTCGGCGCGCTGGGGAAGCTTTTCAAGCAGGCGCTGGAGGCCCATCCGGCGGAGCAGTGCTGGATACTCCTCGACGAGTGGAGTGAGATGCCGATCTCCCTCCAGCCGTACGTCGCCGAGATGCTGCGCCGCATCTTTTTCAGCCTGCCCAAGGTCACCGTGCGGATCGCGGCGATCCCTCACCGCACGGAATGGAGAATTCTCAAGGCGGGCGGTTCGGACTACATCGGCATAGAGATCGGATCGGACCTGTTCCCGATCCTCGACCTCGACGAGTTCGTGATATTCCCCGCCAAGAGCAAAAGGGAGCAGAAAGAGCGGTCGATAAACTTTTTCCAGAACCTCCTCTTCCGTCACATCAACCAGGAGTTGAAATCACAGGATCTGCCGGAGCTGGACTCCCTGGATCAACTGACCACCCTGCTTTTCACACAGATCACGGCGCTTCAGGAGCTGATCAGGGCTGCGGAGGGAGTGCCGAGGGACGCGCTGAGCATAATCTCCAAGGCCGCGATAATAGCCAACGACGAGAAGATCTCCACCAACGACATCAGGCAGGGTGCGCACCGGGTCTACAAAATGACGAAGGCGGCCCTGCTGAGCAGCGCCCCCGAGGCGCGCAAACTCCTCGACGCCATCATCGGAGAGGTGATCTCGAAGAAGAAGGCGAGGGCCTTTCTCCTCAACCAGGAGCACGTCGATCACCCTCTCATCCGCAGGCTGATCGACGACCGCATACTCCACATAATAAAAAAGGACTACTCCAGCGCGGGGGTCCCCGGGATCAAGTTCGACGTCCTGCAGATCGACTACGGCTGCTATGTCCACCTTCTCGGGGCCCCCAGCGCACCTCAGGGAATCTTCGGTGCCGAAGGCCCCAGCGAAGACACGCTGCTGAAGGCCTTCTTCGGCGAAAAAGAAGTCCCCAGGGATGACTATCGCGCGATCAGAAGGGCCCAGCTGGACCTCCCCACCAAGCTCGAGGCGATCCATGTGCCGAAAACCTAGACCACGACCGGCGGGACGCGGCCGGGACGCCTGCCGCCGGGGCAGGTGGAGGTGGTTCAGCCCCGGGCGAGTTCGGTCAGGGCGTCGAGACGAGTCGGTGTCCAGCCGAGCTGCTGCCGGGCTCGGACTCCGGTGAGCCGCTGGTCCAGGGCGAAGGCCTCGGCGATCGGACCCATCCGCTCACGGGCTTGGGCCAGGCTGAGCGAGACGGTCCGCTCGGGGCGGCCGGCCGCGTGGCTGAGGGCCCGGGTGATGTCCGCCATCGGCGGGTTCTGGTCACTGACGCCGCAGTAGACGGACCCGGCCTCGGCGTTCAGCGCCAGCACGTACAGCTCGGCGATGTCGTCGACGTGGACCAGGGCACAGTGGTTGGACCCGTCCCCGATGAGGGGGACCGCGTCCGCCGTACGTGCCGGTTCGACGAAGAACATCTGCAGCAGACCGCCGGAACGGCCGTAGACCACGCCCGGCATCACCAGCACGGGATGTCCTCCGCTGGCGACACGGGAGAGCACGCGCTTTTCGTTCTCCAGTCGCCACGCGGTGATCTGCGGCGGGTTCAGCGGTGAGTCCTCGTTCGCCACGCCGTCGGTGTCGCCGTACACCCACACCCCGCCGGTGTGCACGTAGGGCCGGTCACCGGCGCCGTTCTGCAGCGCCTCGGCCGCGGCGCGGTCGAACTCGGCGGTGTCATCGCTGTAGTTCTGGCCCAGGTGGATCACCCCGTCGGCCTGCCGGGCCGCTCCGTCGAGCACCGCGAGGTCCGAAAGGCCGCCCCGCACCGGGGTCGCGCCCAGGTCTGACACGATCCGCGCGGCGGCCTCGCCGCGTGCCAGAGCGGTCACCTCGATTCCCCGCCGGGTCAGGGCCCGGACCGTGGAGCGGCCGATGTATCCGGAGCCGCCCGTGATGAAAACCTTCATCGCCATCATGCCCTTTCGACTGGTCAGCGGGTGTTTCACCGCGTCTCCAGCCTCGCCCCGGTGCTGCCACGGCGTCCAAGGCTTCTTCCGCGGCCGGTGATGTCCGCGGAGCATCACCGGTCCTGGGCGGGACCGGCCGTGCTAGGCCTGGTCACCGGCGATGCCGGCGAACTCCTCGATGAGAGGTGAGCGCCGATCGGCGCTCCAGGCGAGGCAGACCTGGTTGGGGCCGATGTCCTCGATGGAGACGTGGACGATGTCGGACCGGGTGTAGAAGGTCGCGGTCGACAGGGGAAGGACGACGACCCCGCCGCTCGTCGCGATGTGTTCGAGCTTCTCCTCGACACCGGTGAAGGCGGGCCGGGCGGGCTCCGCCTTCGGACGCTCCGGCAGGTCTCGCCATTCGGGAACGGCGTCAGGGTTCTGAAGCAGTCGCTCGTAGGCCAGGTCGGCGACGCCGATCGACTGCTTGTCGGCCAGGCGGTGATCGGCGGAAAGGACGGCGACGCGCGGTTCGCTGAACAGGGGCCGCAGGCGCAGGCCCTGCCGGTCGACGGGCATCCGGACGAAGCTGACATCGGCGCGGCCGTTGTGCACGACCTCGGTCTGGTCGTCCCAGGACGTCCGCAGCACGCCGATGCTCAGCTCGGGGTGCCGGGCGGCGAGGACCCGGACGGCGGCGGTGACGATGATCCCGGGCATGAAGCCGACGGTGAAGGTCGGCGCCCCGTGCGCCGCCTGCTCGATGCGGCGTCCCAGCGCCGCGGCGGAGGCCAGCAGCGGGCGGGCGTCCTCCAGCAACTGGTGTCCGGCGGGCGTCAGCTCGGTGGACCGCTTGTTCCGGGAGAACAGCTGCGCGCCCAGTTCGTGCTCAAGGGCACGGATCTGCCGGGAGAGCACCGGCTGTGTGATGTACAACCGCTTGGCGGCACGTCCGAAGTGCAACTCCTCGGCCACGGCCACGAAGTAGCGGAGTTTGCGCAGGTCGATGTCCACCGTGTCCCCCTTTTTCCTCCTTTTTCGACCCGGCGTCGTGCCTTCAGGGTAGGACAGGCGTCCGGACGGGCGGGAAGGGCGTCCTGCCGCGCACCGCTGACCCGGGGTTCGCGCGGACCGCGCCGGCTCCTCGGACGTCGTCGGCCGGCGGCCCGCGGGCTCGTCGGCCGGCGGGTCGCCGGCCGGATCTCCTCGGTGACCGGAGGAGGCCGGTGCTCACGTCCTTGCTCGGGCGGGCCTGTGGATGACGCCTTCAAGCGGTCGAGAGCGGCCCGTAGGGGCTCGTCGCCGGCCGGGGCTGGAATCCGGCGATTCTGTTCGCGGGAGCGATGATCTTGTCGGCCATGTCCTTGGCGAGGGCTGCGCCCCTGGTCATCCCTCCGGAAGGCGGCCGTGTCCGCCCGCAGGGCCGGCCGAATATCGGACGGACCGAAAACCTTTTGGCGGATTTATCCGCTTTGCCCGATGACAGCTGCTTACTCCTGATCTTACAATCATCCGCACCTGTGATCTTTGGTCACGCGGTGGCTCCACAACCCCCGCGGGGCCTCAAGGGAGCATTCGATGAAAGTGAAATCCCTCGTGGCGAGCGCGGTCGCGCTGGCAACCGCTGCCACACTCCAGCTGTCTGGAGCCGGACCGGCGTTCGCCGACGATCCGCCCGGCCTGACCCCCTCCTCCTCCTCCTCTTCCTCCTCCAAGCCCTCCCACGGTGGCCCGGTCCTCGACGACGTCCACAACGTCCCCACGACCGCTGTCGCGGGGAACGTCACGTTCCTCGACAACGTCAAGGGCGTCAGCGGCTATTCGGGGCTGAACTTCATCCACTACGACAAGTACGGCTATGACTTCATGTTCGCCAACGGCACGGGCGGCCTCGCCGTCTGGTCGTTGAAGGACCCTAAGCATCCCGCCTTCGTCTCGAAGATCACCGCCGCCCAGTTACGCCAGCCCGGGGACACCCAGGACAGGTTCTGGGAAGGCGAGAACATGACCGTCGACCCGAAGCGCAAGCTGGTCTTCCTCGCCCGGGACCCGCGCGGCTTCGGCGGCACCGTCTCGACCGGGCAGTCCGGCGTCTACATCATCGACGTCAAGGACCCGTGGAAGCCGGAGACGGTCGTCTTCCAGCCGATCGCGGCCGGACACACGTCCACCTGCATCAACGACTGCACGTACCTGTGGACGGTCGGCCCGGCCAACACGGGCACGCCGGGCCAGGACCCGTCCTGGAAGGGCGTGCCGCTGCGGGTGACCGACATCCGCGACATCAGGCACCCGCGCAACATGGACGGGGCGCTCGACCTCAACCGGTTCGACGGGGTCACCGACTACGTGCACAGCGTCGACGTCGACAAGAACGGCGTCGCCTGGGTCTCCGGTGAGGGCGGCGTACGCGGCTACTGGACCGAGGGCAGGCACTACGACCCGGTGCAGAAGCGCAAGCGCACCGCGACGGCGTACGACCCGGTGCCGTACGCGGGCGGCACGGTCGTCCCCACCAACCCGGCGGGCACCGAGTTCTTCGACTACTTCGACCACAACGCCTACCACAACACCGAGAAGCTCGGCCGCTTCGACAAGGGCGAGCTGGTCTACATCACCAATGAGAACATCACGACCTGCTCCCAGGCGGGCGAGTTCAAGATCGCTTCGCTGAAGGGCAGCTACGACGGCGAGGCCTGGAAGTCCACACCGGAGAAGCCGTTCCGGATGGACCTGATCAGCCACTGGTCGCCGTGGGGCAAGGAGGGGTCGGCCACCACCGGTAACTGCTCCGCGCACTGGTTCACGGTGAACGGCAACATCGTGGCTCAGGCGTGGTACGGGCAGGGCACCCGCTTCATCGATGTGTCGAACCCCAAGAACCCGACCCAGGTCGGCTACTTCCGCGTGCCCGCGGGAGAGGGTGTGACCGGCGGCTCGGCCTCGGCCACCTACTGGCACAACGGGCTCATCTACGTCGCCGACTACAACCGGGGCGTCGACGTGCTCAAGTTCAACGGCAAACTGGCCGGCAAGCCGGACAAGAAGATCTGCTGGAACTCTTGCGACAAGTAATCGGATCGAACGAAAGCCGGCCCGCGCGGGGAACGACACCGCGCGCGGGCCGGCTTTCGGCCAGGCATGGAGGCAGACGGTGCGACGCCGGAATGCCAGGCGAGCGGTCGCGCGGGGCGCGGCCGTGAAAGTGGCGAGTCGAGCCCGGCTGATCACGCGGCTGGCGGTCATCGCGCTCCTCGTGGCCGGCGGCCTGGTCTCGGACCTCGTCTCCGCCGCGGTCACGCATCCGGCGTACGCGCACGCCTACCTGCTGGAGAGCTCGCCGGTCGACGGCCAGGTGCTGGACCGGCCCCCGGCCGAGGTCAGGCTCCGCTTCAACGAAGCGGTGAACCTCGGCCAACGGTCGATTCAGCTGCTCGACGTCACCGGGAAGAAGCTGGAGATCGGCGCCTCGGGTTACACGGACGGGAAGGCCAACACGGCGCAGGCGAGCCTGCCCACGGGGCTGGCCGAGGGGACCTACGTCGTGGCCTGGCGGGTCACGTCCGCGGACTCGCACGTGGTGTCGGGCGCGTTCAGCTTCAGCGTCGGCCATCCGAGTTCGCTGGCCGTCCCCGTGGAGCAGGACACCGACCCCGCCGTTCCCGTCGTCGACGCGATCGGCCGTGCCCTGGCCTTTCTCGGCATGGCCCTCGTGCTCGGTGGTGCGCTGTTCGTCACCGTGCTCTGGCCCGCCGGCCGGGCCGACCGCCGCGGACGGCGCATCGTGTGGTCCGGCTTCGCCGCGCTGACCGCCGGCACCGTGGTGGTCTTGCTCGTACAGGGGCCGTACGCCGAGGGCGTCCCGCTCACCGAGGTGTTCGACCCCGACCTACTCGGCGCGACGTTGTCCACGCGGTTGGGCCAGGCGCTGCTGGCGCGGCTGCTGATCGTGCTGGCCCTCGGCGTGGCCTTCGGGATCGCCGTACGCCCCGCCTCGCGCCCCGCGGACACCGGGGCGGCCGAGGCCGAAGCGGCCGGCACCACCCGGCGGATCGCGCCGCCCGCGTTCGCCGTGGCCGGCGCCGTCGCCCTGACGTTGACCTGGACGCTGGCGGATCACGCGCAGACCGGTGTGCAGACCTGGCTGGCGGTGCCGGCGACCAGCCTGCACCTCCTCGCCATGTCCCTGTGGCTGGGTGGCCTGATCGTGCTCGCGGCCTGCGTGGTCATCCCGGCGGGAAGGCGGGAACCCACCCGCGCCGTCTCCCTGGAGCCCGCGCTCCCGAGGTTCTCCCTGCTCGCCCAGATCTCCTTCGCGGTGATCGCGGTGACCGGCCTGTACCTGTCCTGGCGGCAGGTGGGAACGTGGGGCGCGCTCGGCGGAACCGTCTTCGGGCGGCTGCTTCTCGGCAAGCTCGCCGTCGTCCTCGCGGTGCTGGCCCTCGCCGCCGGAGCACGCCGGTTCGTACGGCGGCGCGGCCGCGAACCCCTCGGTATCGAGGCCGTCCCTTCCACCGCGTTGCGCCGGCTGCGCCGCTCGGTCGCGGGTGAGGTCGTGCTCGGGATCGCCGTCCTGTCGATCACGGCCGTCCTGGTCAACACCGCCCCGGCCCGCGACAGCTACGCACCCCCGGTGGACAGCACGGTTCCCCTTCCCGCCGCCGCGGCGGACGCGGTCCCCGAGCTGCGAGGCGGCTCGGTCGAGGTGAAGATCGAGCCGGCGAGGTTGGGCGGCAACGTGGCCGACATCTACATCAACGGGCAGGGCGGCTCGCTGGTCGCCGTACCCGAGATCTCCGGTGCGCTCGAGTCGCCGGACCGCGCGATACCGGCGCTGCCCGTCAAGGTGACCGCGGCCGAACCCGGCCACTACGTGGCGAACTCGATGTCCATCCCGTACCCGGGAGATTGGGTGCTGCGACTGGACATCCGCATCTCCGATTTCGACGAGACACCCGTCCGTGTCCCGTTCACGGCACGCTGAAAGGCTGGTGACATACATGCGAGGCGCTGACCGCAAGGCGTCCGGGTGGCGAGTGACCGCGTTCGCCGGCGGCGCGTTCGCCATCGGCGTCCTGGCGGGCTGCTCCAGCGGGGCTCCACAGCCGCTGACCAAGCCGCCCTACACCGCGACCTCCGTCAAGTCCGGCCTCGTCACCCCCGCCGACCTGGGCAAGGGCGCGATCGAGGTCGAGGACAGCGACCACGCCTCCCACGTCGTCTACACGCCCCCGACGAGCATCCCGACCTGTCCGTACGTCCAGCGTTCCGAGGACGTCAAGGTCGTCGTGCAGCCGGCGATCGAGCCGGTGGGCGGGAATCCGATCGGACGGTTCATCGTCGGCCCGCAGCGCGTGGGGCCGACGTCGCTTCCGGTCATCACACAGGGCGCGGTGGTTTTCCAGAGCCCCGCGCTCGCCGAGGACACGATGAACACCGTCGTGGCCGAGTCGGCCAAGTGCCCGGAGACGTTCGGCGTGCTCGGCGGACCGCCGTCCGTCGTGGGCGATTACACGGTCGGCAGCAAGCCGATCGAGATGAACGGATGGAAGGGGTTCGCCCAGCATCTGGTGCACACCTCGCCTCCGGACATGAACCCGGATACCTACGACGATCTGGTCACCGTCGTGGTGCACAAGGCGAACGCCATCGTCTACGTCGGATACGCGCAGATCAAGACGGTGGGCCAGCGTGCCGACACCGAGGAGAAGATCGAGACGTTGATGACGACGACGTTGGCCCGCCTCGGCTAGCGCCCCCCTGGAAATCACCTACCGAAGGCTTGAGGACGTTGAGAGTCCCGTCCGTTAGAGGAACCTTGAGAGGCACGGCCCTCCCAACCGGCACACCCGTGCTCGTCACGGGGGAAAGGGCGCAGATGCTGCGTCGCACTGTGCGTGGCCTCGTCATCACGGCGATGGCGGCCTACCTGGTCGGCGTCCTGCCGGCGGTGGCGTTCGCGCACGTGGTAGTGAGTCCGGACACGGCCGTACAGGGCGGCTACGCCGCCTTGACGTTCCGCGTCCCCAACGAGCGCGACGACGCGAGCACGACCAAGATCGAGGTGCAGCTCCCCGTCGACTCCCCGCTGGCTTCGGTCTCGGTGAAGCCGCACCCCGGCTGGTCGTACAAGATCACTAAAACCACGCCGGCCACGCCGGTCGAGGCGCACGGCGCGCAGATCAGCGAGGTCGTCGGCACGATCACCTGGACCGCGACGGATTCGACGTCAGGGATCAAGCCGGGTGAATACGACGAGTTCTCGGTGAGCGCCGGACCGCTGCCCGAGACCGGCCAGCTGGTGTTCAAGACGCTCCAGCACTACAGCGACGGCGAGGTGGTGCGCTGGATCCAGGAGCCGGCCTCCGGCGCCGACGAACCGGAGCGGCCCGCGCCGGTGCTCCGGCTCATGCCCAAGGGGAACACCCAGGGGAATGCCCAGGGGAGCGCGGCGTCGTCCCCGCCCACGGGCAGCGACCGGGTGACCCTGACCACGGGCACCGCGCTCGCGGACGGGTCGGGCGCGGGGGTTCCGTGGGCGGTGGGACTGTCCGCGGCCGCGCTGGTGATCTCCCTCGCGTGCGCCGCGACGCTGGTCGTACGGTGGCGCCGGGCGCGATAGCCGCCACGATCACACCGACCTGTTCTCACCGCGCGACCTGGCCATGCCGTGGGCGGCGGGCGAGGTGTTCGAGACCGGGTCGGAGCCGCTCAGCGATGACCGGATCGGCCGCACCCGCCGGGTGACCGCCTACCTGAGCGCGGTCACCCGGCACCGACGGCGTGCCGGCCGGCGTCCGGCTGATCCCGGGCACCGGCCGGTCACTCCGATCATCCCGCAGCCCACCGAGCTCCAACTCCATCTCCTGGACCTTCTCGACATCGATCCACGAGGCCTCCGCTGAAGATCACTCACATGTGGAAACGGGGCTAGCTCTCCTTCACCGAAGGAAGCCGGTCCGTCCACTCGGTGGTCACGGAGATAAACTTTTTGTCCCAGGCCAGGCCGCCGTCGCCGGTGAGGACGAGGTTGGCGCGGGTCACCCGGGCCTTCTCGGGATCGACGACCAGCTCGATGCTCTTATCGCCGACGGGGACAGGCAGTCGCAGTTGCCGGCCGCCTTCGACCGCGCCCACGTTCTCGACTCCCGGCGTCGCGGCGAGTGCCCGGAACGCCGCCGAGCGGACCTCCGCGGGCGCCGGCAGCTCCGTGATCAGCGTGAACAGGGTGAGGGTGGGATCGCCTTGGATCTCGGATGGGGACATGTCGTTCTCGTTGCCCTTGCGCTCGGCGATCCACGCCTTCAGCGCCTCCGGGTCCGTCGGCAGCCTCTCGAGCTCCTCGAAGCTCATCGTGGCGCCCTTGAGGCTGAGCGTTTTCCAGGTCGGTACGACGGCGTCGGGGGGGTCCCCCGGCTCGCCCTTGGTCCAGCGCTTGCCGTCGCGACTGGTCCAGCTCTCCATCGGCGGGATGTCCGACTCGAACCACTGACGTGTGACGTGCCAGTACGTCCCGGAATCTTGGGGCGTACGTTCCGCGCTGACGGCGGCCATGAGCAGGACCTCCTTGCCCGTGACCGATGCGCCGTCGTTCGTGGGCGCCCCCGTGGCGAACACGACCGTGGCGGCCGCGGCGGCCCCGGCGACCAGGGCGACTCCCGGCACGAACCAGCGGGCTCGCCGGCGCACCCCGCCCGCCCGCGTCCTTCGCCGGAGGCGGTCTCTGCCGTGCGCGACCGCCCCGGCGGACGGTTCCGGCTTGGCCAGCAGAGCGGCGATCTCTTCCAGGTCATTCATGGGTCGTCTCCTTGTCTCTGAGAATCTGGATCTTGGCGCGGGCCCGGTTGAGCCGCGAGCCCACCGTGCCGAGGGAAATGCCGAGCGCCTGGGCTATCTCGTTGTAACTGAGCTGGCCCAGCGCCAGGAGCAGCAGCACGTCGCGCTCGCCGCCGTTCAGTGAGGCGAGCGCCATGGCCAGGTACGGCTGGGCGGTCACGGAGGTGACGACCCGGTTCTCGTGTCCTTCCACGACCGGCGCGGGGTCCAGTCGGGCCAGCGCCTTGTAGTGGCGGGCCTCCTTGCGGCGGTGCCTGGCCACCAGGTTCGTGGCGAAGCCGAACAGCCAGGGCCGCAACCCCCCTTTTCCCGGGTCGAACCGATCACGCTGGTCGAACGCCAGCAGGAACGTCTCCGCCGCGATGTCCTCAGCCATCTGGGTATCCAGGCGTCCCGCCACGTACCGGTGGATGTCGTGGAGATACCGGTCGTACACGGCGGTGAACAGCTCGGGGTTCCGCCGGTAGTCGGCGACGAGGTCGGCGTCGGTCACCTGCTCGCCCACTCCGGCGGTCATGTGCCCGTCTCCGTCATGAGTGTGCCTTCCGGATGGTGATCATTGCTTTCATCCACACTTCGCCGCACGCCCGCGTTTTCTTCCCGCCTCCGAAGGGCGGCCGTTCAGCAGCCGGGCACGTCTTTCGTGCCACCTCGTCCCGCCACCGGGGTGATCGCCGCCTTTTTCCAGAAGGACCCGACGTCACCTATCGCGAGGACGCCCGCGGGGTGAGGACCGGCACCGCTCCCCGAATCCTGGCCGGCCTGCGCAACCCGGCCGTCGGTCTGGCCCGCCTGATCGGCTGGATCGCCATCGCCGCCGCCGTCGATCACTATCGCAGCCACCCGGCCCGCGGCCTTCGGCCACCCGGTCTCACCACGTGGGAACGCTTCAGCCCTGGCTCGCCGGGACGGCCGCACCGGCTGCACGAAACCGGGTGCCCATGCTTCGGCGACGCCTGAGGGAGCGAACGACGCGATGGAAGACCCGAGCGTGGCCTGGCTCTTTCCGATATCGCTGCCGGACAAGACCGGCGATATCAGTATGCTTTATCGTCGCGTTTTTCTCGCGCTTCACTTTCTGTCTCCTTTTCCCCGCTTCCTCGCTCGCCTGTGGTCATTCGATAAACAGTCGACGTCGAATGGGAAAAAATCATCGCCGGGAATTATAGGCCAAGATCGACCGAGTCGTAACATGATTAAAATCGTCGGAAAAACGTCTCGTTCGCTGTAAAGCCGGGCGCGACCGGAAGCGGTTTCCCGGTGAAACTCGGCGCCTATTCAACCGTCCAATGACATTGCACGCACGTGCACAGAAAAACCGTTCACGCGGCCCCCTGTTCGAACCGTGTGACGGCGACCCGATCCACCGTCGTGAGAGGCCGGCGACTTCGGAGGCTCCGCCGGCCTCTCGCGACGGGTCGTCTCAGCCGCGGACCGTCTGCTCCCCCCCCCGGCCCGTCCGCCTCGGTCGCGCCGACGTCACCGACCGACGGCGGGGCCTGCCGGATGTCGTCGGCCGGTTCGCCGGCCGCCGACACGGCGCGAACCAGCAGCAACACCCGTAATGGGGAGCGATGTACCAGTTGGCCTGATTGTGATCTTTACATGCGGAAAATGGTGAGTTACGTTGATCACTGGAATTACCCGTCGGGTGGCGCCCCCGACATAAAGCGTGACTGTTATGCCTCTGCCGGCGAGGCATTCCCCGAAGTGACGACAGGAGATTTGCCGTGGGCTCCTTCGACAACTCTTATCCATCACCAGGTGAACAAGAAGCGTCCTCTCACTATCCGGCGATTCCACATTCACAGCGAGTGGCGCGCCGCTCACGGCGGCGTATTAAGCGCCCGCTCTCGATGCTGGCGGCCCTGTTTGTGAGTGCCGCCGTCGTCATTGCCAATGCGCCCATGTGGGGAACGGACAGCGCCGTCGCACTCGACGACACGGTGCTGTCTTCGGCCGCGAAGTACACCATCGGCCTGCAGCCGGTCGAGGACCCGGGGCCCTTCCCGGGGAGCGTCACACCGACGACTCCCACCATCACGATCGCCGGCGAGCGTGACGGGCAGAGCACCTTCGACGTCGTCAAGTACCCCCAGGTGCAGCCGAAGAAGCCCGGGCAGATGGACTTCGACCACTTCCACACCGGGATAGAGATCCAGTGGTGGCTGAAAAAGTGGGCCCACGATTACCCTGACCTGGTCGACCTGTACGTCGTCGGGGAGAGCTTCAGCGGTCAGCCGATCTACCAGCTGACGATCACGAACAAGTCCACCGGTGCCGACACCGACAAGCCGGCCGCCTTCTTCGAAGGCAACCGGCACTCCGGCGAGACGTCCTCGGCCGAGAGCTCGCTGTGGCTCGCGCACCATCTGATCACGCAGGCCGGCAAGGACGAGAAGGTCAAAAAACTGCTCGCCGAGAAGGCCTTCTACATCCGGCCGGTCAACAACCCGGACGGGCACAACCTGTACCTCTACACCGCCCAGACGAACCGGTCGTCGGTGCGGCCGCAGGACAACGACGGCGACGGCAAGTTCGACGACGACTCCGGCGAAGACCTCAACAAAGACGGATACCTGAGCCAGATGCGCCAGTACGTCGGCGCGGGCAAGGGAACGCACGTGATCGACGAGCGTGACCCGGCCAAGAACGTCATGCTCAACGTCGGCGCCGGCAAGGGCGACTACCTCATGTTCTCCGAGGGGGTCGACAGCGACGGCGACGGTGCTTCCAACGAGGACGGTATCGGCGGTCTCGACCTGCACCGCAACTACCCCTACAACTGGCACGTGATGCCGGAGAACGACGCGACGGGGCGGAACCTGACCCAGGGCGGTGCCGGCGCGTACCCGTTGTCGGAGCCGGAGACCCGCCATGTGTACACCTGGCTGATGTCGCACACGAACATCGGCGTGGTGAACAGCATGGACACGCGGGTGCCCATGCACCTTCGGGGGCCCTCGACCTGTGACCCGGAGGAGTGCATGTACACGAACGACCGCAAACTGTACGAGCACTTCGACAAGGCGGGCGCCGGGTTCACCGGCTACCGGTACACCGGCAGCGTCTACATCGACTACGCCACCCGCAACGGTGGTGAACCCGAGCCGCTGTTCGGTCACGGGCCCGACTTCGGCTACTTCCAGTACGGCTCGATCTGGTACGGCGACGAGCTGTGGAACGGCGGCGACTTCAAGGACTACGACAACGACGACAGGTTCGCCGACTGGGAGCGTTCACGGTGGTGCGCCGAGAACGGCCGTACCAACTGCTTCCTGCCGTGGACCACGATCCAGCACCCCACGCTGGGCAAGGTCGAGGTCGGCGGGATCAACCCCAAGTTCTGGTCGCAGAACCCGTCCGCGGATCTGATCGGTCAGTGGGCCATGAACCAGGCGCGCTTCAACCTCTACCTGTCCGAGTCGCTTCCGCAGGTGAAGCTCTCGCAGGTGGAGGTGAAGCCGCTCAGGCGCGGCCAGAGTGACGGTGCGACCCACGAGATCGCGGCCACCGTCACGAACACGGGCCGCATCCCCACCGCGCTGGAGCAGGCGAAGGAGATCAAGATCGTCGCCCCTGACACCGTCGAGGTCGACGGTGCGAGGGTCGTCGGTGAGGCTCCCGAGTTCTACCTGGACGGCGGGAAGGCACGGAAGGTGACGCTCCGGGTGACCAAGGGCGACACCGACACGGTGAAGGTGAACGCCGTCAGCGTTCGCGGCGGCCTGTCCTCCGCGACGGCACGTCTGAGGTGACCTTCTGACATCGTCCCCGTCTCACGTTCGCGTGGGGCGGGGACGATGTCGTGTCACCGTGCATACGCGCGTTCCGTCCGTCGCCGCGATCAGCCGGCCCGGGGTTTCGTCACCTGACGTACCTTCGGCGAGGCCTGGCGGTGATCGGCGATGGAACCTGGTCGAGCGACGGGGCAGCATCGTCATGCCAGTGGGGACGGAACCGCCTCAAGCCGGAGTGCTAGTACATCGAGATGTGCGGGTGGTCGAAGTGGTTGGCGGTCACTCCGCCGCGGTTGGACATGGTGGTCCAGCCGGAGCCGTGGTTGATGCGCTGTCGCCAGATCACGTATTTGACGCCGAGCTTGGCCTTGTTCTTGATGGCCCAGGCGGCGATCTCGTCGCCGAGCCTGACATGGGCCGCCGAGGGCATGGAACCGCCGGTGCTCATCATGAAGTCGCAGGCACGGCCGAGCGGATGTTCGCCGCCGTCGTTCGCGGCCCGGTAGCAGCCGACCGCGTAGGGAAGGTTGAACCGCTTCTGGACGGCCTCGCGCATGATCCTGGTGCGGTCGGTGATGTTGTCGCCGCCGGTGGGGAGCTGGGGGGCCCAGCTTCCGTTGGCGAGGCGGCCGGAGCCGAGGGGGACGAGCTGGTCGAGCTTGTCCTTGATGTCGTCGATCAGGTCCTCGGCGTCCTTGCGCTGCGCCTCCACCTCCTTGGCCTCCTCGCCGATGTCGTCGGTGAGCTGGGCCGCCTTCTGGGCCGCCTGCTTCCTGCGGGTCAGGCTGCCCGCGAAATCCTGCAGGTGGGCGCTCTGCTGGGCGGTGAGCTGCTCCAGCATCGCCGCGCCGCTCATGTCGGGGGAGAACAGCATCGCGGGCAGGCTTCCGGCGTTGCTCTGATAGCGGATCTGGGCTATCGAGTCGACTTCCTTCTCGGCTTCGGCGTAGGTCTCCTCCGCCTTGCGCAGATTCGTCTTGGCGACGGCCTCGGCCTTCTGCGCCTTCTCGAGAGACTCCCGCTTGGCCGCGTAGGTCTCGATGAGCTTGTCGACCTTCTTGCCCAGCTTGGCCAGATCGGCCCGCAGTTCGGCCTCGGTCGGCTTGGGGGCCGCGTTTCCCGCGGTCGAGGCGCCGAGGGTGAACGTGGTGGCCGAGGTCAGGCACAGGGTCAAAGCCGCATGACGACGGAACGTGGGGGAAAGAGCCGCCACGACCCTCCTTCTTCTCCTTACGCCGACCGGGTTAGCTGACGGGTTCGGGCTGGAGGAAGCCCTTCCACCGAAGTGGATTCACCCCAGGTGCGGTGGTTCCCCGGCTCCCGGGCAAGGCGCCCGGGATTGGGCATATCAACTGCTACAGCTGATGTTGGAAGGATAGTAGTAGTAAAGGAGTGGTCATGCGACTCCATCCCGATACCAAGCGGTGATCAGTCCGTGATAACGGAGCGCAGGAGATGCGCCGTGTGCTCGGGCAGGACGTCGTTCACGAAGGCGCCCATGGCGGATTCCGACCCGGCGAGATATTTCAGCTTGTCCGGTGCCCTGCGGATGCTGAACAGCTCCAGGTGCGCGTACGACAGATCCCGGCCGACGTTGACCGGCGCCTGGTGCCAGGCGGCGATGTACGGCATGGGCACGCCGAACAGCCCGTCCAGCCGGCGGAGCACCTCCGTGTAGAGCGGGCCGAAGGCCGCGCGTTCGGAGGGCTCCAGCGCGAGCAGGTCGGGGACCCGGCGGTGCGGGTAGAGGTGGACCTCCACGGGCCAGCGCGCCGCGGCCGGGACGAAGGCCGTCCAGTGCTCGTTCGACGCGACCACCCGGATCTTGGCCTCCCGCTCCGCGGCGAGCACGTCGGCGAACAGGTTGCCGCCGGTCCGCTCCCGGTGGCGCTCGGCCGCGCCGAGGGTCAGCTTGGTGCGCGGGGTCACGTAGGGGTAGGCGTAGATCTGGCCGTGGGGGTGGGCCAGGGTGATGCCGATCTCCGGTCCCCGGTTCTCGAAGCAGAACACCTGCTCCACGCCCGGCATCGCCGACAGCTCCGCCGTACGGTCGATCCAGGCCTCCATGACCAGCTCGACCTGCTCGGGGGAGAGCGCGGAGAAGGAGGAGTCGTGGTCGGAGGTGAAGCAGACCACCTCGCAGCGGCCGACCCCCGGGCGGACCTCGCTCAACCCGCCGACCTGCTCGTATTCGCCCGGCTGGGCGGAGAAGGAGGGGAACCGGTTCTCGAAGACGGCGACGTCGTAGGAGGACGCGGGGATCTCGGTGGGGTGGCCGGGGGTGGACGGGCAGAGCGGGCACTCGCTGGCCGGGGGCAGGAAGGTGCGGCTCTGGCGGTGGCCGGCCACCGCGATCCACTCCTCGGTGAGCGGGTCGTAGCGCAGTTCGGAGGCCGGCGGGCGCGGCGGCAGGTCGCGCTCGTCGGCCGCACTGCGGTCCTCGTCGTCCCGCAGGTCGAAGTAGAACAGCTCCCGCCCGTCGGCCAGGTGGGTGATCGTGCGCTTCATCTGCTCAGGGTCTCGCTCTCCGGCTGTGGGTTGGTGATGATCAGCTCGCCCACCCTTGAGGTGAGCTCCTCGTGGGCCTCGCCGGACAGGCCGGAGTCGGAGATCACCACATGGGCCTCGGTCAGCTCGGCGATCGTGCTGATCCCGACCGTGCCCCACTTGGTGTGGTCGGCGAGAACCACCAGGCGGTGCGCGGCGGCGACCAGCTCGCGGTTCGTCTCCGCCTCCAGCAGGTTGGGCGTGGTGAAACCGGCGCGGACGCTCATCCCGTGCACGCCGAGGAACAGGGTGTCGACGTGGAGCCTGCGGACCGCCGACACGGCGACCGGGCCGACCAGCGCGTCGGAGGGAGTGCGCACCCCGCCGGTCAGCACGACCGTGCGGTCCGCCCGGGAAGAACGGTGGAAGACGTCGGCGATCCTGATCGAGTTGGTGATCACGGTCAGTTCGGGCACGTCGACCACGAAGTGGGCCAGTGTCCAGGTCGTGGTCCCGGCGGAGAGCGCGATGGCCGTGCCGGGCCGGACGAGCTGCGCGGCCTGCTGGGCGATCGACTCCTTCTCCAGCTGCTGGCGTACCGACTTGGCGGCGAATCCGGGCTCCTCGGTCGAACCGGGCCCGGCCGCGGTGGCGCCGCCGTGGACCTTCTCCACCAGCCCGCGCTCGGCGAGCACCTCCAGGTCCCGCCGGATCGTCATATCTGAGACGCCGAGCTCTCGCACCAGGTCGGCGACCCTCACCCCACCGCTGCTGCGCACTCGCTCCAGGATCGCCTGCTGCCGCTGCTGGGCAAGCATGAACCACTCCTTAATTCACCAGATTCCACCAAATTATCACAGGCAAATAAGGTCTCGATGTTTGATCCTGGTGAATACCCACTCACAGTTGCTCAAGCTCAGAGTGGATGTTGGCCCTCGCCGCCGCCTCCAGATCGGCGATGCGGAAGATCGCCGGAAGGTCGAGCAGGGAGCGCAGCACGGCGGCCCTGCCGGCTCTGAAGGCGTCGTCCGGCACGAAGGAGTATTCCTCGCGCACGGCCGCCGCGTAGGTGGCGTAGATCCCGGGCGTGGCGGCCAGGATCGCCAGGTCGGCGTCGCACAGCACGGTCCCGTCCGCGTCGCCGGCCGCAGGATCGTGCGTGACGGTGAGCCTGACCAGCCGGGCCACCGTGGCCACCGCCTCGGCGGGCAGTCCCAGTTCGGGCAGCACGCGCTCGGCCAGTGTGGCGCTGCGCTCCTCGTTGTCACCACGCCGGGGGTCGTAGACGGCGTCGTGGAACCAGGCCGCGAGCCGTACGAGATCCGGATTCTCCGCGTGCTCGGCCAGGGTGTCGACGTGGGCGAGCACGGCCTCCAGATGGGCGGTCGTGTGGTACCTGCGGTGCGGCTCGCCGTAGCGGGCGATCAACTCCCGCCCGAGGTGCTCGGCGTCGGGCCCGGTCAGGGATCGCCAGCGGTCCATAAGCTCTGCGCTCATGCGACGGAGCTTAACTCCCAAAACATGACAGGGGATCGTGTTGTTCGGTCAGTGAGCGGGGGTGAACCGACCGTGCTCCCGCCGGTCCCCGGTCGTCTCCCGGCGATCGGCGGAAACGAGGCGGACGCCTCACCGCGGCCGCGGATCGCTCCCTGGGTCTTGTACGGCACGCGTTCCAGGAGGAACGTGAAGACGAGGCCCGCTGAGAGCGGGCCCACGGCTGAGACTCCGGGAGATCCAGAGCTCTGAAGACGTGAAGAGGGTGGCCGGTATGGGCAGGCGATCACGTAAGAGCAGGGCACGCAGGAAGCGCAAGGCCAATCACGGCAAGCGGCCGGCCGGTTAGAAACGCCCGCCGGGGGCGTCGCGAGAGGGCGGGGCCGAAGGCACCCGGGCTCGGTCGCCTCGGGGCGCGACCGGGAACACCCGCCGGAGCGGCACGAGCGGAGGTCACCGGAGACACGGGGACTCCTACCTAGCCGCGGCGGCCCCAGGAGGCCAGCAGCCGGGTCTGCGGATCGGTGCCGGAGGGCACCGGCTGCGGCTTCTCCGTGATCTCGGCCTGGCGGTAGTCGTTCGCCGCGTCGGAGAACCAGGTCTCACAGGCCTCGACCAGCTCGGGGTCGAGCCGTTCGTCGGCGCCGATGGCGCGGGCCAGGTCCCAGGTGTGGATGAGGACGTCGGCGAACAGTTCGGCGATGTACTCCGCACCGGGCACGTCGCCGAACGACAGATGGGTGACGCTGGTCAGGGAGCGTTCGCCGCTCGCCGCCTGGACGGCGCCCATGGCCGAGGCGTCGAATGCCTTGATCGGGTCGTCGCCGAGCAGGTCGCCGTCGAAGAGGTCGCCGATCTCCGCGGCGGCCCGTCCGGAGAGCAGCTCGGGAGCCTCCAGGTTCTCCTTGATGACGTGGTTGACCAGGGTGCGCACGTCCCAGTCGACGCATGGTGTCCGGGTCTGCCACTGGCCGGGCCCGATCTGGTGGACGAGAGCGCCGAAGTCGTCCAGCGCGCGGCGGTAGGCCTCACGGATGTCGATGGTCATCATGCCCTCCCGAGTCTTATCTCGACCGTAACTCGCGGATCGCCAGTAGTCATCGCGTCGATGAGGCATGACCATCAGGCGGATGCCTCACCCGATTGAGGCTTATGCGTCACCCGCCGGTGTGGGTTCATCCCGAGGTCATTTCACTGTCAGCAACCGGCCATGATATTTCGTAAAAATTCACCTCATGCGCAACATGACCTTCACCCCTCTGACCGCTGCCGTGGTCACCGGCCTGTTGTTACTCCCCTCCGCTGCCGTGGCCGAGTCCGGCCACGGCGGCATCAAGCTTTCTTTCCTCGGCCGATACGCCACGGGAAGCTTCGCCACCGGCGCCTCCGAGATCACCGCGTACGACGCTCGGACCCGGCGGGTATTCGTCGTGAACGCGCAGGCCGGCACCATCGACGTGCTCGACATCAGCGACCCGCGCAAGCCGCGCAAGGTCTCCACCCTGGCCACCCCCGGCGCCAACAGCGTCGCGGTCCAGAACGGTCTGGTCGCCGTGGCCCAGCAGGCCGCGGTCAAGACCGACCCGGGCAGCGTCGCCTTCTTCGACGCCAAAACCGGCAAGAAGCTGAAGCAGGTGACCGTCGGCGCGCTGCCCGACATGGTGACCTTCACCCCGGACGGCCGCCGCGCGGTCGTGGCCGCCGAGGGCGAGCCGTCCTCGTACTGCGAGGGGAAGACCGTCGACCCGGAGGGTTCGGTCAGCATCGTGGACCTGCGCCGCTGGACGGTGAAGACCGCGGGGTTCAAGAAGTTCGACGCCGGGGCGCTGCGGGCCAAGGGCGTCCGGATCTCCGGCCCGAACGCCACGGCCGCCCAGGACCTGGAGCCGGAGTACATCACGGTGGACGGGGACACGGCCTATGTGACCCTTCAGGAGAACAACGCGCTCGCGATCGTGGACCTGGACCGGGCGCAGGTCCGTGACGTCGTCCCGCTGGGGCTCAAGGACTGGTCCAAGAGCGGCTTCGACGCCTCCGACGAGGACGGGAAGACCGACATCCGGTCCCACCCCGTGAAGGGCATGTACCAGCCCGACGGGATCGCGCACTTCCGCGACCGCGGGCAGACCTACCTGGTCACCGCCAACGAGGGCGACGGGCGCGAGTGGGACTGCTACGCCGACGAGGTCCGGGTGAAGTCGCTGAACCTCGCGATGCCCGGCGCCGAGGCCCTGAAGAAGGACTCCGAGCTCGGCAGGCTGAACGTGGCCGCCGACTCGCCCAAGGACGCGAGCGGCGCCTACACCGAGCTGCGCACGTTCGGCGCCCGCTCGATCTCGATCAGGTCCGCCTCGGGAAAGCTCGTCTGGGACTCGGGCGACCAGCTGGAGCGGCTGGTGGCCAAGGAGCTGCCCGCCGACTTCAACGGCGACAACGAGGAGAACGGAACCTTCGACACCCGCAGCGACAACAAGGGCCCCGAGCCCGAGGGCGTCACGGTCGGTGAGGTTCGAGGCCGTACCTACGCCTTCGCGGGGCTGGAGAGGGTCGGCGGGATCGTCGCCTACGACGTGAGCGACCCCCGCGCGCCGCGCCTGGCCGACTACGTCAACACCCGTGACTTCGCCGGTTCGATCGAGGACGGCGACGCGGGGGACTCCGGTCCCGAGGGCGTGCTGTTCGTCCCCGCCTCGCAGAGCCCGATCTCCCGCCCGCTGCTGGTGGTCGGCAACGAGATCAGCGGCACCACCGCGATCTACGAGATTCGCTGAACCCGGTGACACCGGGGAGCGGCGGGCACTTCGTGTGAGCCCGCCGCACCCCGGTGCGCCGACGGTCCTGCCGTGGAGCCCTCACCCCGCAGGGGGAGGGCCCCACGGCAGTCTCTGTTCCACCCAGACGATCTTGCCCTTCGGGGTCATGCGCGAGCCCCAGCGGTGGGCGAGCCAGTTGATGAGGTAGAGCCCGCGGCCGGTGTCGTCGGTGGTGGAGGCCTCACGCATGACCGGCACGTCGGGGGAGTGGTCGGACACCTCGCAGAGCAGGGTGGGACCGCGCAGCAGACGCAACTCGACCTGGCCGTGACCGTGCTCGATCGCGTTGGCGACCAGCTCGCTGACCATGAGCTCCGTGTTGTCGGCGATCGAGGACAGCCCCCAGCCGGTGAGCGTGCTGCGGATGAAACGGCGGGCCTTCGAGGCGGAGATGGGCTCGGGGGGAAGGCTGAGCTCCACGACCTCGTTCTCGGTGAGCTCGCACACCCTCGCCAGCATGAGGGCGATGTCGTCACGCTCGTGTCCCGGACGCTGCGCGCTTATCGTCAGGTCGCAGACCTCTTCCAGGTCCTGGTCCTGGCCGGAGAGCAGGCCGCGCAGCGCGCTGATGCCCTCGTCGATGTCCCGGTCGCGGCTCTCCACCAGGCCGTCGGTGTAGAAGGCCAGGACGGTGCCGTGCGGGAGGGTGAACTCGCGCATCTCGGCCGGTTCGTTGCCGATGCCCAGGGGGAGCCCGGGAGGCAGCTCAAGCAGCTCGGTCTCGCCGCCCGGCCGTACCAGGATCGGCGGCACGTGCCCCGCGCACGCTATCTCGCAGAGCTGTGTCACCGGGTCGTAGGTGGCGTACACGCACGTCGCGATCTGGCTGGCGTCCAGGTCCTGGCTCATCCGGTTGAGCCGGAACAGCACGTCGGCCGGGCTCAGGTCCATGCTGGCCAGTGTGCGCGCGGCCGTACGGAGCTGACCCATCGTGGCGGCGGCCCTGATGCCGTGTCCCATGACGTCGCCGACCACGAGCGCGACCCGGCAACCGGGCAGCGGGATCACGTCGTACCAGTCGCCGCCCACCCCCACCAGATCGCTCGCGGGCAGGTAGCGGGAGGCGATCGTCAGGCCCAGCGGCTGGTAGAGGTCGACGGGGAGCAGGCTGCTCTGCAGGGTCAGCGCGGTACGGCGCTCACGGCTGTAGAGCCGGGCGTTGTCGATGCAGACGCCGGTCCTGGCCGCCAGTTCCTCGGCGAGGTTCACGTCCTGCTCGTCGAAGGGGTGGCTGTCGGGTCTGCGGGTGAAGATGACGAAGCCGAGCACCTGCCCGCGCGCCTTCAGCGGGACCACCAGGAAGGAGCTGTCCTCCAGCACGCTGGAGACCGAGTCGCGCTTCCAGAACCGCCCGATCTCCTCGGCCGTCCGGCGGCCCAGACGGGGGTAGAGGATGGGGTTGCCGGTGGCCATGCATCGGGCGTAGGGCGTCCAGGCCTCGTAGACGGCGACCTCGTCCACCGGGAACGCGTTGGCGTACACGCCGGGCGAGGGGTCGGACACGCCGACCGCGATCCTCCGCACCGGCGCGGTGCCGTCGGTGCTGCGCTGCGGGAACTCACCCTCGGTCACCAGCCGGTCCTGCACCAGGATGCCCGCCGCGTCCGCGAAACGCGGTACGGCGAGATCCATCAGCTCCCTGCCGGTCTCGAACATGTCCAGGGTGCTGCCGATTCGTTTGCTCGCCGCGTTGAGCATGGAGAGCTGCTCGTGCAGTGAGGCGGGGCTGCTCATTCGAAAGCCTGGCGTCGCTGGGTCCTTGGTGACGAAACGTGGCTTCACTCGCTCCACCGGGGTGCCGGCACCGGGGTCCACCAGGTGTCCAGTTGGAGGTCTTCGGCGATGGCGTTGGCGCCGTTGTATCCGGGGGCCGCGGAGACCGAGCCGCCGGGGTGGCTGCTGGCGCCGCAGAGGTAGAGGCCGTCGATCGGGGTCCTGTACCGGCCCATCTCGGGAACCGGCCGGTTGCCGCCCAGCTGCGAGGGTTCGTACGCGCCCACGTGATGGCTGCCGCGCACCATGTTGACGCAGTGCCGCTCGATGTCGAGCGGGGAGAAGACCCGCTTGCCGAGGACGGTGCCTCCGGCGAGGTTGGGGGCGTACTCGGACCACTCGGCGAGCAGCCGCTCTCCCACCTCCTCGCGCCTGTGGTCCCAGTTCGCCGCGTCCCCGTCGAGGTCGTACGGCGCCCAGGGCCACCAGAACGCCACGTGCTTTCCGTCCGGCGCGTACGAGGGGTCGAACAGCGACGGGCACGCGCCGTTGCCCGCCAGCCGGTCGGGTAAGCGTCCGTCGTGGATCTGGTCGAAGGTACGGCCGAGCTGCTCGCTGTCGTCGGCGCCGAGCACGACCAGGAAGGCCCGGTCCACATCGGGCTCGAACTCGGCGGCCGTGTAGCGCGGCGGCTCCTGGAGCGCCAGATGGAGGGTGACCAGGCTGTGCCCGGCCCACTTGTAGTTCTCGATCTTGCTCGCGATCTCGGCGCCGAAGTTCTCCGGACCGGCCAGCCGCACCGTCTGGGGGGCGTCCACGGAGCTGGCCACGAACCGCCGGGCCCGCAGGACCTCACCCGTGGCCAGCCTGACACCGGTGGCCCGGCCGTCGTCGAGGAGGATCCGCTCGACGTGAGCGCCGGTGACCACCGTGCCGCCGTGCTCCTCGATGACGGCGCGCAGCGCGCTCGCCACGTTCCCCGCCCCGCCCACGGGCACGCCGAGGCGCGCGATGCGAGAGAGCAGCCGGGGGAAGAAAGCGCCGGTGCCGGGCACGTTCTCGATCGAGATCGCGTGCAGGAAGGACTTGAACAGTGCTCTGACCTGCTCGCTCTCGAAGTTCCTGTCCACGGCCTCGTACAGCGACAGGGGCATGTAGCTCATCAGGTCGCGGCCGAGGTCGCCCTTGACCTGCTCGGCGAGCACGGGCGGGGGCAGCGGCTTGGAGTAGAGGAAGCCGTTCATCAGGCCCCTGGCCGCCTCGGCGTAGCGCTCGTACAGCTCCAGCCACCGGTCGGCGTCGGCCCTGGAGAAGCGGGCCATGGACTCGGCGGTGCGCTTGGGATCGGTGTAGACCGTGATCGCACGGCCGTCCCTGAAGATCGTGGCGTGCTGGGTCTCGGGATAGACGTACCGCAGGCCGTACCGCTGGAGTTCCAGGTCGCCGGGGACCGGGCCCTCCTCCAGGAAGTGATAGCTGCTGTGGGTGTTGTGCCGGAAGCCGGGAAGGGTCAACTCCTGGGTGGTGCAGCCACCCCCGGCCTCGTCGTTGCGCTCCACGACCGCGACGGATAAGCCCGCCTTGGCGAGGTAGGCGGCGCACGTCAGCCCGTTGTGGCCTCCGCCCACGATGACGCCGTCGAACTCCGTCACGTTCCCTCCAGGCCACTTTGGCTGCTTTTAGGGAGGATTGTAAAGAATGATCTAGTTTCGCCGCCCTTGTTTGGCCGAGATTCATGGATATTTCTGGATCTAGTGGGGCTTACTGGTCATAGAGGGAGTGGAGGGGTTGGAGGTCACGCCGGGCTACAGGGTGGGCAGGCCGGCCAGCGCCGCGTCGATCTGCTCCTGGGGAAGCGGGAAGTCCTCCATCTGCCCGGACAGATAGCGGTCGTAGGCGTTCAGATCGAAGTGCCCGTGCCCGCACAGCGTGGTCAGCAGGACCTTGGGCTCACCCGTCTCCTTGCACCGGAGCGCCTCGGCGACGACCTCGGCCAGCGCGTGGGCCGGTTCGGGCGCCGGGACGATCCCCTCGGTTCTGGCGAAACGCAGCCCCGCCTCGAAACACTCGGTCTGGCCCATGGCCGACGCCTCGAACAACCCCAGCTCGTAGATGTGTGAGAGCAGGGGCGACATGCCGTGGTAGCGCAGACCGCCCGCGTGGATCGGATCGGGCACGAAGTCGTGGCCCAGCGTGTGCATCTTCAGCAGCGGGGTGAGCCCGGCGGCGTCGCCGAAGTCGTAGGCGTAGGTGCCTCGGGTGAGCGAGGGGCAGGCCTCGGGCTCGACGGCCCGGATCACCGGGTTCATCCGCCCGGCCAGTTTCTCCCGGAGGAAGGGGAAGGTCAGCCCGGCGAAGTTGGAACCGCCGCCCGCGCAGCCCACGATCAGATCCGGCACCTCGCCGAACGCGGCCATCTGCTCGAGCGCCTCCTCGCCGATCACCGTCTGATGGAGCAGGACGTGGTTCAGCACGCTGCCCAGCGCGTAACGGAAGTCCGGGTTCGCCGCCGCCGCCTCGACGGCCTCGCTGATCGCGATGCCGAGGCTGCCCGGCGAGTCCGGGTGGTCGGCCAGGATCCGGCTGCCCGCCGCGGTCACCGAGGACGGGCTCGCGTGCACGGTCGCCCCGTACATCCGCATCAGGCTTCCGCGGTGCGGTTTCTGGTCGTGGGAGGCGCGGACCATCCAGACCTCGCACTCGATGCCGTACTGCGCGCAGGCGAACGCCAGGGCCGAGCCCCACTGGCCCGCTCCGGTCTCCGTGGTCAGGCGCCTGACCCCCTGCTGCGCGTTGTAGTAGGCCTGGGGAACGGCGGTGTTCGGTTTGTGCGACCCCGAGGGAGAACCGCCTTCGTACTTGTAGTAGATCTTCGCGGGGGTGCCGAGATCGCGTTCCAGCCTGCGGGCGCGGATCAGCGGGGTCGGCCGCCAGAGGCGGTAGACGTCGCGGACGCTCGGGGGGATCGTGACGAAGCGCTCGGAGGTGATCTCCTGGTCGATCAGTTCCATCGGGAACAGCGGCGCGAGATCGTCCGGGCCGACCGGTCGTAACGTGTCCGGACGCAGCGGCGGTGGAGGCGGAGCGGGCAGGTCGGCCACGATGTTGTACCAGTTGCGGGGGATCCGGGACTCGTCGAGCAGGACTCGGACGGCGTCGTTCATCGATTACCTCCGGTTGCGAGGGCCGGTCCTCCGGGGCCGGGAGGAGCCGGGGACGGTGCTGGGCGGGGTCTGTCGCTGTGGTCGGGCGGCCGTGGCGGTTCGCGAGGCCTCGGACGAGGCTGTTGATCCATCCAGTGTCACCCCCATTACCCGGCGTAGTCCCCCGTTTGGGCTTTCCTTCCGGTCACCGCTCCGCGGGCCTGAGCCCTATAGGGAGAAATAAGATGATTTAGGCGATTTGATGGAGTGGGAAATGCGGCCGGTCCCGCACGGTGTGGCCGACGCTCCGTGCTTCGGTAGATCCGCTCCGAGGGGTTTATCCGTAATTGTTGGGAGTGGTCTAGCTGTGGCATGAGGTTGTTTGTGGCGATAAAGGTGAATTATTACTGGTATGACTCAGGTAACACGTGGTAACCGGCGTCTCAGGTCGCACGGCGTCGCCTCCGCCCTGGTGCTCGCCTCGGCGTGTGGCCTGCTGCCACTGCCCCACGTTTCCGCCGCGATCGGTGCTTCACGATCATCGCCGGACGCGCCGGTCCCTCCGGGCTTCGATCTGGAGATGACGGGGACCTCGACGGAGTCCGTCCAGGGCTCGGACGGATCGTTCCGGCAGTTCACCGTCATCATGGACATGAAGAGCAAGAGCCGGGAGCCCGTGACGATCGTGGGGATCGGCCGGAGCGGGCCGGGGCTGACGTTGCTGTCTCCCGAGAAGCAGGACGCCCAGGTGCTCCACCCCGACCGGAGTCTCGGCTTCAGTCTGAAGTACAAGATCGTCGATTGTGCGGCCGTCCCGAGGGGAGACTGGCCGATCCCTGTCCGCGTGGAGGTCTCCGGCGTCCAGAAGACCGTCTACGCCCCCCTTCAGGCGCTCGATTCGGGTCGCGAGGGGAGGCAGGCCGGCACGCCCTGGCAGGCCGTTTTGTCGACAGAGGTGTGCGCTGGTTCCTCTTAGTGCTTTCTGGGCCATTTAGGGCAGATGGAGGCCCATCTCTGCCCGGTCCGCGTGGACGGCGCGCCGCACGGCCGACGGATTCACGAGAGGGAGCCGTTTCCGCTTCCGTTTTCAGGTGATAGACGGAATCTGAACATTTTCCGGTAGACGCATTATCCGTTGACGCGCCTACGGCCGATTCGCCATATTTGCGAAATGGTTTCTTTACGCCCCATCGCAGGAGCGATCCTCACATCCGTTCTCCTGGCTGGTTACGCCTCCAGCCCGGCCAGTGCCACGACCCAGGAGTCCTCCGCAGTCTCCTGGGCCGAGGCGGCCGCGCGGCCCGCCAACGGCAAGATTCTCTACGACCGCATCAGCGGTGGCCAGGGTATTCTCCGGGTCAAGAACGGCACCACCAAGGACGCTGTCGTCACTCTCGTCCGCGGCAAGACCAAGGCGATCAGTGTCTTCGTCCGGGCAAAGTCGAAGGCGACCGTCGACGATGTCAGAGACGGCACCTACCGGATCTACTTCACCAGCGGTTACAGGTTCAGCACCTCCAAGGGCAGGTTCGCCCGGAGCGCCTCTTACCAGCGCTTCGACAGGCAGTTGACGTTCACCACGAGCGCGACCCGTACGAGTGGTTGGGAGCTGACCCTGAACACGGTCAAGGGCGGCAACGCCAGAACGAGCGGCGTCAACCCGAAGGACTTCCCCAGCTGATCGCCGCGCTCACCGGAAACCGCTCGCGGGCATCGTCGAACCACGGCATGCCCCACCGGCCGGTGACCGGATGATCACGGACCCGCACGGGGAGGAATTCACGGCTTCACCCGCCGAACCCGGGAAAAACCCATTGGGCGGGTAGCGAGCTGGAAGCAGGGAAAAGTCAGACGAAAATCGAAAGGCCAGGTCACCCGTAGGTGGGGTGACCTGGCCTTTCGCCATCACCTCCCCGGTTCCGGCCGTGGAACATCGATCATCCCGGAGCCCGAGGCCCCCGCCGAAGGCGCGCGGAGACGAAGGAGATCGGGGAACCCCGTCGCCGCTGCTCCGTCAGCGGCCCGCCGCCGTCACCCGGGAGTCAGGGCGAGGACTCAAGCCCCGGTCGGCCGGTTCCTGGCTTCGTGCTCGCGAGCGTGCCGGGCTTCCTGGTCCAGGAGCATGATGCCGTCGGGGCGGCCGCCCATGTGATCGAGACGGGCACCCCTCAAGAGGCTTGAAGGCACGTGCGTCCGGATCCGGCCCGGCTCGCGACGGGACTTCAGGATGTCCCGGATCCAGATCACGGCCGCCCCGCCGAACACCACAACAAGGACCCATGTGAATGCGTTCACCGTGCTTCTCCTCCTCTGCCGTTCTGCGCGGAGGGGCGCGAAACACACACCCGCTACCGCTGACAGTAGAAGACGTGATCGGCCGGCGCGAATGCCGGCCGAGGGGCGGACGAGGCCGCCTCCGGCGCTTGTCCAGGTCGTGGTCCCGGCGGAGAGCGCGATGGCCGTGCCGGGCCGGACGAGCGGCGCGGCATGCGAAGCTCTCACTCCCCGAGCGGTGGCGCGGCCCCGGCTACGTCGGCGACACCCCGGCGGCGGCCGATGGGGCAAGCCTCAAGGAGCCGATGACGCGCGCGGGGCACGCCTCGGCGCGAGCGGCGTCGAACCGTCGGCACGCCGGTCGAGACCGGGACGGGCGCTCAGGGGGCACGTGAGAAGGCCACGCCGAGAGACGAAAAAAAGGTTAATGGCGCGCAGGTGGCACGGAAGGTCGGAAAAACGTCCCTGAATAACAAAAGGCCAGGTCTCCGTATGCCGGTTGACCTGGCCTTTCGCCATTTGGAGCGGACGACGGGAATCGAACCCGCGTAGCCAGTTTGGAAGACTGGGGCTCTACCATTGAGCTACGTCCGCACGAGCCGGTGTCAGTCTGGTCTAGACTTCTTCCGTTCGACAAGGCGTAAGCGTACCGGAGTTCCGGAGCATACGCGTACGCGACTTACCGGGGTGTGGCGCAGCTTGGTAGCGCACCTGCTTTGGGAGCAGGGGGCCGCAGGTTCAAATCCTGTCACCCCGACAGGACAGTACGAGGCAGGGCCGCTTCCGATCATCGGGAGCGGCCCTCTTCGCGTTCTGGGTGACCGGCCGGGTGGCAACCGCCGTGACCGGCCGCGGCCGGTCACGGCGTCGGAGGCCGCGCGGGGGGAAGGTGATGGTGCCGTACGGGGAGCGGGCGGCTCAGACGGTGCCGCTGAAGAGGGCCCAGACGGCCTTGCCGCCGCGGTTGAGGTGGTCCCAGCCCCAGCACTCGCTGTAGGTCTCCACGATGTAGAGGCCCCTGCCGTTCTCCGAGATGAAGTCCGGTTCCTTGGGAGTGGGGATCTCGTCGCTGGGATCGGCCACGGCGAGGAGTACGTGGGGGGAGAGGCGCAGCAGCACCAGGGTGATCGGTGTGGTCTCGGCCCGGCTGGGCGGGCACAATGCGTAGCGGACCGCATTAGTGACTAGTTCCGAAACCACTAACGCTGCGTCATCGCTGAGCGATGCCAAGCCCCAAGCGCGCAGCGTGGAGCGGGTCACGTCCCGGGCGGTCCTCACGGAATCGGCCTGCCGGGGGAGCGGACACGCGGTGGCGTCCGAACCGTTGGCCGCAAGGAGATCGTCGAAGCCGCCCTCGCGGGTCGCCCGCAGGTAGGCGGCAGCCGATTTTGGCTCCTCCACCATCCTGCCGGTACCTCCCGCTGTCATCGTGAGTCTCCGCACCAGTTGTGAGTTTTAAGAGCTTGTGCACCTTAAGCCCAATATGCACTAGGCCATCATGGGTCACGGGAACGTCGGCTGCAAGACCCAAATGCACGTGCAGCTGCAATGTGCAGCAGCATGATCGCTCGCTCCGGTAACTTGGTGAATCGGGCGTCGAGTTCAGACCTTGTCATAGTGGCCGGAAGTAGTGACACTGTGTGCGCTGGCCCAAGTGCAGAGGGAGGCGAAGTGACGCAGGTTCAATCGGGATCAGGTCCCACAGCTCTACGTATTCTCCTGGGATCCCAACTGCGTCGCCTGCGTGAGGCCAAGGGGCTCTCGCGGGAAGAGGCCGGACATCTCATCCGTGGTTCCGAATCCAAGATCAGCAGGATGGAACTCGGACGGGTCGGGCTGAGAGAGCGTGATGTGGCGGATCTGCTCACCTTCTACGGCGTGGAGGCCGAGGGGGTGCGGTCGGCGGTCATGGACCTCCTGCTCAGAGCGAACGAGCCCGGCTGGTGGCATCGCTTCAACGACCTGCTGCCCTCGTGGTTCCAGACCTACGTCGGGCTGGAGGAGGCGGCCTCCCGGATCCGCACCTACGAGGTGCAGTTCGTGCCGGGCCTGCTGCAGACGCAGGAGTACGCCAGGGCGGTCATCACCGCGGGGAGCGCGGGTGTCGCGCCCGAGGAGATCGCACGCCGCGTCGACCTGCGGATGGAGCGCCAGCGGGTGCTCGAACAGCCCGACGGTCCCTTCTTCTGGGCGGTCATCGACGAGGCCGCGCTGCGACGCCCCATCGGCGGCGCGGAGGTGATGCGGGCACAGCTGGAGCGGCTGCTGGACCTCATGCGGCAACCGAACATCACGATTCAGGTGATGCCGTTCAGCTTCGGCGGTCACAGCGCCGAGGGCGGCGCCTTCAGCGTGCTGCGTTTCAACGACAACGAGCTTCCCGACGTGGTCTACGTCGAGCAGCTCGCCAGCGCCCTCTACCTCGACAAGCGTGAGGACGTCGACCGCTACAGCGAGGTCATGGAACGTTTGTGCGCGGTCAGCACCACTCCGGGCGAGACGAACGACATCCTGCGCCGGATCATTAAGGACGCCTGAACGGCCGAGGTCGCTCTGAGGTATGGGTCTGCCCTAGACTGGCCAGCGGGCGCTGGACACCCGCCGCAGTGGAGCATGCCCTAATCTCGCATGTATCAATGGCTGTGCCCGGTGCCGCTCATGTGGGCGCGGCGCGCGAGCTTGCCGCGGTAGCCGTACGACTTGACGCGCCCGCGATCACTCGAAGCTTTATCAAGGAGACCACCCCGTGAAGACCGCTGTCGAGGAGCTCAGCCCGACCCGGGTAAGGCTCACTGTCGAGGTGCCGTTCGAGGAGCTCGGCGAGAGCCTGCAGGCGGCGTACAAGAAGGTCGCGCAGCAGGTGCGCGTTCCCGGGTTCCGCCCCGGCAAGGTTCCGGCTCGGATCATCGAGCAGCGTTTCGGCCGTGCAGTGGTGCTGGAGGAGACCCTCAACGACGCGGTGCCCAAGCTGTACGGCCAGGCCGTCGACGAAAGTGACATTTTCCCGGTCAGCCAGCCGGACATCGAGGTCACCAAGATCGAGGACGGTGAGCAGGTCGAGTTCACCGCCGAGGTGGACATCCGTCCCAACTTCGACGTTCCCGACTACCAGGGCCTTGAGATCACCGTCCCCGTATCCGAGGTCTCGGACGAGGACATCGACACTCAGCTGGACGCCCTTCGCCAGCGGTTCGCGACGCTGACCGGTGTCGAGCGCCCCGCCGCCAACGGCGACTACGTCGTCATGGACCTCGCCGCCGCGATCGACGGTGTGAACATCGAGGAGCAGCAGGCCAACGACGTCTCCTACGAGGTCGGCGCCGGCTCGGTGCTGCAGGGCCTGGACGACGCGCTGGTCGGCATGTCCGCCGGTGAGACCAAGGACTTCACCACCAACCTGGTCGGCGGCGAGAACGCCGGCGAGGACGCCGTGGTCACGATCACCATCAAGAACGTCAAGGAGAAGGTCCTCCCCGAGCTGGACGACGAGTTCGCCCAGCTCGCCAGCGAGTTCGACAGCCTCGACGAGCTCAAGGACAGCATCCGCGAGCAGGCCCGTCGCAACAAGCTGATCGACCAGGTGGTCCAGGCTCGCGAGAACGCCCTGGACGCCCTGCTCGGCAAGATCGACATCCCGCTGCCGGAGAGCGCGCTCACGGTGGAGGTCAACAACCGTAAGCACAACCTCGAGCACCAGATCGCCGAGAGTGGCCTGAGCAAGGAGGCGTACTACCGCCTCTACCAGACCACCGAGGAGGAGCGCTTCGCGGAGTTCGACGAGAGCGCCGCCAAGGCGCTCAAGACCGGCTTCGTCCTCGACAAGATCGTCAAGGCCGAGGAGCTCGGTGTCAGCGAGCAGGAGCTGACCGACTTCGTGGTGCGCCGCGCCATGCAGATGAACGTCGCCCCGAACACGCTCGCCCAGCACCTGGCCGACAACGACCAGCTCACGCTGGCCATGGTCGAGATCGTCCGCGACAAGGCCAAGAGCGTCGTCGGTGATGCCGCGAAGGTGACCGACGAGGCCGGCAACGAGGTCGACCTCAAGGCCATCTACACCGAGATCAACGGTGAAGAGGTCGTCGAGGAGCCCGCCGAGGCCGAGACCGAGACCGAGGACGCGAAGTAGGTTCTCGCCGCGACAGGAGCGACGCACGCGACGCTCGTGAAACCCCCGCCGTGTCCGCACGGCGGGGGTTTTCCGTCCACCGGGTCCTCGTTCCACACGGGGCCTCGCGCGATGGGGCCTTCCGCGTCGCTGTGGCCTACGTCCCTCCCGGGCGCCAGGACCGGGGCTCGGCGCCCGGGAGGGACGTTTCGACACCCGGAGCCCACCCCCGCGGTGCCGGGGCCGTACCCGGCGTTCACGGCCGCTGTCGGCGCGTCGCCGTCTCGTGGAGCGCGCGGACGGCCGGACGGTCCGTACGAGAACCGCCGTCGCGGGCCGATGGGCACCCGGACCTCCTCGGAGGCCGCGGGCGGCCTTCCTGCCCGCCCCGGAGGGTGCTTGCCGGGGCGAGGACGGGAAAACGAGACCGCGGGCCGGAAACGAGCAGTTCACGCCGGGATGAGATGAGTTCCGCGGACCGCGTGTGAAGATCCGGGATAACGCCGACACGCCAGGCGTGCGCGGGTGTGAAGTGGCTTGTGAGGCCCCTTTGACGCGGCCGGAAACCTGGTGGGGAGCATGCGCCGTCAGCGAACAGCACGTTGAGGGGGCATGTCCGGTAGGCGGCGCGCGTTAAGGTCACAAGCAAAGCCAATCGATTACGACGCATCGGAAGGTGACGCTGTGACCAGCCCGCCGACCTTCTACCAGCCGACCGGCTCCGGGCCCGAGTCGATGAGCCAGCCGAATGGCTCGTTCAGGCTCGAAGACCAGCTCTACCAGCGGCTGCTGCGTGAGCGCATCATCGTGCTGGGCACCCAGGTCAATGACGATATCGCCAACCGAATCTGTGCCGAGCTGCTCCTGCTCGCGGCGGATGATCCCGACCGAGACATCTGGCTCTACATCAACTCGCCAGGCGGATCGGTGACTGCCGGCATGGCGATTTACGACATGATGGAATACGTGCCGAACAACGTGTGCACGGTTGCGATGGGTCTGGCCGCCTCCATGGGGCAGTTCCTCCTCTGCGCCGGCGCACCGGGCAAGCGTTACGCCCTGCCGCACGCTCGCATCATGATGCACCAGCCGTCCGGTGGCATCGGGGGCACCGCCGCCGACATCGCCATCCAGGCGGAGCAGATGCTCTACGTCAAGAAGACTCTTGCCGAGCGCATCGCCTTCCACACCGGCCAGGCGCTCGAACAGGTCGAAGCCGACTCCGACCGTGACCGTTGGTTCACGGCCGAGGAGGCCAAGGACTACGGCTTCATCGACCAGGTCGTCCGGAGCGCGCGGCAGGTGCCCTCAGCGGGCGCCGTCTCCTGAAAGGGCACAAGGTGAGTGAGTTGATCCGGCCGGGAGATATCAACGGCCGCTACGTTCTTCCGTCCTTCACCGAGCGCACGTCGTACGGCATGCGGGAGATGAACCCGTACGCCAAGCTGTTCGAGGATCGCATCATCTTCCTCGGCGTGCAGGTGGACGACGCGTCAGCCAACGACGTCATGGCGCAGTTGCTGACACTGGAGTCGCTCGACCCCGACCGCGACATCAGCATCTACATCAACTCGCCCGGTGGTTCCTTCACCGCCATGACGGCGATTTACGACACGATGCAGTTCGTCCGGCCGGAGATCCAGACGGTCTGTCTCGGTCAGGCGGCCTCGGCCGCGGCGGTCCTGCTGGCCGGCGGCACGCCGGGCAAGCGGTTCGCCCTGCCGAACGCCCGCCTCCTGATCCACCAGCCCTCCACCGAGGGCGGCGGCCAGGGAAGCGACATCGAGATCCAGGCGCGGGAGATCCTTCGGATGCGCTCGCAGATGGAGGGGATCCTGTCGAAGCACTCGGGCAAGACCGCCGCCGAGATCCGCAAGGACATCGAGCGCGACAAGATCCTTGACGCCGAGGAAGCCAAGGCGTACGGGCTGATCGACGACATCATCCCGTCTCGCAAGAAGCTCGCCAAGGCCATAGCCTCGTAATGAGGCATATCGCACCGGAACCGTGCCCAATCGGGCACGTTCCGGTGCGACTCGCCGCTAGGGGGCTCACTATGGGCTCAGAAGACGGTAACGTCGAAACCTGAGCGGGATGACTTTTCGCACCGGGTATCGGGCCGGTCGGAAGAAACGGACCGCGGCAGCCAGGGCGGTCCCACGCAAAGGAGTATCTGGGGTGGCACGCATCGGCGACGGGGGAGACCTACTGAAGTGTTCTTTCTGCGGAAAGAGCCAAAAGCAGGTCAAGAAGCTCATCGCCGGGCCCGGCGTATACATCTGTGATGAGTGCATCGATCTCTGCAACGAGATCATCGAGGAGGAGCTCAGCGAGTCCTCCGAACTCAAGTGGGACAGTCTGCCGAAGCCGAGGGAGATCTACGAGTTCCTCGACGCCTACGTCATCGGTCAGGACCAGGCGAAGAAGGCTCTCTCGGTGGCGGTTTACAACCACTACAAACGGGTGCAGTCCGGTGAGCGCGGGCGTGACGACGGTCTCGAACTGTCCAAGTCCAATATCTTGCTCCTGGGCCCCACGGGTTCCGGCAAGACGCTGCTCGCCCAGACGTTGGCGAAGATGTTGAACGTTCCGTTCGCCATCGCCGACGCCACCGCCTTGACGGAGGCGGGCTATGTGGGCGAAGACGTCGAAAACATACTTCTCAAGCTGATCCAGGCCGCTGACTACGACGTCAAGAAGGCCGAGACCGGCATCATCTACATCGACGAGGTCGACAAGATCGCTCGTAAGAGCGAGAATCCGTCGATCACCAGGGATGTCTCCGGCGAGGGCGTGCAACAGGCCCTGCTGAAGATCCTGGAAGGCACGACCGCGAGTGTGCCGCCGCAGGGTGGCCGCAAGCATCCGCATCAGGAGTTCATCCAGATCGACACCACCAACGTGCTGTTCATCTGCGGTGGGGCCTTCGCCGGCCTCGAGAAGATCATCGAGTCCCGGGTCGGCAGGAAGGGCATTGGATTCAATGCCATCATCCGATCCAAGGAAGACGTCGACAACTCCGACATTTTCGGGGATGTCATGCCCGAGGATCTGCTGAAGTTCGGCATGATCCCCGAGTTCGTCGGCCGGCTCCCGGTCATCACGAGCGTGCACAACCTCGACCGTGAGGCGCTCATCCAGATCCTCACGGTGCCGCGCAACGCCCTGGTGAAGCAGTACCGGCGACTGTTCGAGCTGGACAACGTCGAGCTCGAGTTCACCGACGACGCCCTGGAGGCCATCGCCGACCAGGCGATCCTGCGAGGCACCGGCGCCCGTGGTCTGCGGGCGATCCTGGAGGAGGTCCTCCTGTCGGTGATGTACGAGGTGCCGTCACGGCAGGATGTGGCGCGTGTCGTCATCACCCGTGAGTCGGTGCTGGAGCACGTCTATCCGACTCTCGTGCCACGGGACCAGCTCACCAAGCAGCAGCGTCCACCGCGCGAGAAGTCCGCGTAGTTTCGACGTTCCCGGTTCGAGCAACCGGGTTCGTACGGCCGGCGCCCCCGCAGGGAGATCCTGCGGGGGCGTCGCTGTTTCCCGTCCGGCTCCTGGACCCGCGTGGCCCGCGCCCCGTTCGTCGGTGGTGCCGTCTCCGGCCGCCGGATTTCCGGCGGCTCCGGTCGTCAAGGACGTGGCTGCCCGGCGGCCCTGCTTTCCGGCGGAATCGAGAGGCGCCCGGACCTACCGGATCAGCCGGTGGAGCAGCGCGGCGTAGTCGTCGAACGCCGGGACCACTCGATTCGGCTCCTTGGCCTCGTCATCCCAGCGGCGCAGCCGTACCGCGTCCTGGGCGTACGGCTCGGCGTCGAACTCGGCCACCTCCTTCGGGCCCATCGGCCCGCCCTGCACGCCGAGCGTGTAACGCGAGGCATCGGAGAGCAGGTCGTAGTAGGAGCTTTCCACCGCGCACAGATAGCGCTTGGCCGCCACGTGCAGCCGGATCGGCTCGGTCACCTGGGGGCCGAACCACTGCCCGAGCCAGTCGGCGCCGACGTGGCTGTGCCGGTTGTCGGTGCCGCCCATCAGGTCGTGCCCCGTGACCTCCCCGGTGAAGTGCCCCACGTCGTGCAGCAACGCCGCCGCGACCAGACCCGGAGAGGCCCCGGCCTCCCGGGCGGATGCCGCGGCCTGAAGCATGTGCGCCGCCTGAGTGACCTCCTCGCCCAGGTAGTCGTCGGCGCCGGGACCCTCGAACAGCGCCCGCAGGTTGGCGATCACCGCGTTCCGGCGGCGAAGCACGGCCAGGTTGCCGGCGAACCCGTCCAGATCGGCGTAGCAGCCCTGCAGATGCCGGTCCCCGGTGTCGGCGAAGCCGGTCCTGGCGTGCAGGACCCGGGTGTTGTCGAAGATCACGCAGTCGCCGGGGCCGAGCCGGAAGTTCACCTGGAGCTCCGGCCGGTAAAGGATCTCCGCGAACGCGCGGTAGGCCGCGTAGAAGTTCTCCGTCCGCTCGTACGGCAGGCGTACAGGCCGCAGGGAGCGGTTGTTGAACCTCACCTCGCGGATCCTGCCCAGCGGGTCCAGGCCGATCATCGGGCGGTGGGCGGTCAGTTCCGTGCCGGCGTCGCCGTACCGGAAGGTGACGGGGGTGCGGGCCAGCAGTTCGAAGGCGTCCGGATCCTCAGCGCGCAGCAACGCGGCCGCGTGGAAGCCGTCGACCAGGCCGGACTCGCCGCCCTCCACCGCGTTGGACAGGCAGTGCAGCAGTTGCACCGTCGGTACCGGGTCGCGGTAGGGATTGTCGGTGTGCGGGGTGATCGGCAGCCCGGTGAAGGCCAGATTCACCGGAGTGGCCTCGACCCGCACGTCGAACAGCTTGCCGTAGTTGGTCTCACGCACGTAGCCGAAGGCTCCGGCCACCTCCAGCACCGTCCCCGGCTCGACGGGCACCTCGCGCAGGAGGACGAAGCCCGTGCGCAGCACCGCTTCGAGACACTCCTGCCGGTGGACGGGGTCGGCGAGGAAACGCCGCCAGTCTCCCTCCGGTGGGGTGATCGTGGCCCACAGGTCCTTGGAGTCCTCGGTCCTGTCGTCGTAGGAGGTGCCGTCCAGCGTGTGGGCGGTCAGCCAGGCGGGGTCGAACCGGCTGGTGTGGCCGTCGCTGAAGGTCACGGTGGAGCCGTCGGTTTCGACGATCTCCACCTCCGGATCCAGATCGGTGATGCCGAACAGCTTCTGGCCGTTTCGGGGGTCGCGGCACGCGGGACAGGGACAGTTGTCACGCAGCCAGATGGCGGGGAATGCGAGGTTCACGTTGAGATTTCCTTGGTTCCCTGGGTTGCCGTGGTCGCCGTCGCCGACGAGCGGATGAGAGTGCTGGCCTGTACCGAGTTGTGCACGGTGAAGGCGACGGCGTCGCCGAGGTAGCGGTCGTCGGACCATTCCAGCGGCCGGTCGGCGGGGTCGGTGGTACGGCGGAGCTCGCGCAGCAGAGGGGTGCGAGGGCGGACACCGAGCAGATCGGCGTCCTCGGCCTCGGCCGGGATGGCGCTGACGGTGTGCTCCGCGTGGGCGAACACCACGCCGAGCTCCTCCAGCCGGATGGTGACGGACTCGTCGTCGCCGTCGATGACGATCCCGCCGACGAGGGCGCCGATCCGCTCCACGTAGGCGGTGCGCTCCACCATCACCGGTCGTCCGGACAACAGCCGGAGCCGGGTCAGGTGGTAGATCCGCGCGCCGGGGTCGAGCTCCAGCTTGCCCGCCTCCAGCTCCGTCGGCTCGCGCCGGACCAGGGACACCAACCGGCCGCTGGGCGTCTCGCCGATCGACGCCGCCCACTGCGAGAAGCTGTGCAGCTGGCTGAAGTTCTGCACCAGCGTCTGCTGGAGCACCAGCCGCCGGGTTCCCTTGCGGGAGGAGATCAGCCCGTCGGCCGCGAGCACGGTGAACGCCTGGCGGACGGTTCCGCGTGAGGCCCCGTAGCGCTCCGCCAGCTCGCTCTCCGAAGGCAGCCGCGAACCGGGCGGATGGGTTCCGTCGGCGATGCCGGCGCGCAGTTCGTCGGCGAGTCGGCGATACAGAGAGGACATGTACCGACAAGTTAGAAGATGTATAGACACCTTGCAAGTCTTAAAACTGTGGGGCATCGACCACTCGGACGTCCCTAGAATTGGACATCGTGACGACGCCAGAGCTGCCTACCCAGTACACACCCGCCGACGTGGAGACCCGGAGCTACGAGCGCTGGGTATCGGAGGGATACTTCACCGCGGATCCGAGCAGCGAGCGCGAGCCGTACAGCATCGTTCTGCCCCCGCCGAACGTGACCGGTGTCCTGCACATCGGTCATGCCCTCGACCACTCGGTCCAGGACGCGCTGACCCGCCGGGCCCGCATGCGCGGGCAGGAGACGCTCTGGCTGCCCGGTATGGACCACGCGGGCATCGCGACCCAGAACGTCGTCGAGCGCGAACTCGCCAAGGAAGGGCTGTCCCGGCACGACCTCGGCCGTGAGGACTTCGTCGAGCGCGTGTGGCAGTGGAAGGAGGAGTCCGGTGGCAAGATCCTCGGCCAGATGAAGAAGCTCGGCGACGGTGTCGACTGGTCGCGCGAGCGCTTCACGATGGACCCCGGACTCTCCCGTGCCGTCCAGACGATCTTCAAGAAGCTCTTCGACGACGGACTCATCTACCGCGCCGAGCGCATCATCAACTGGTGCCCGCGCTGCCTGACCGCGCTGTCGGACATCGAGGTGGAGCACAGCGACGACGAGGGAGAACTCGTCTCGATCCGTTACGGCGACGGTGACGACTCCATCGTGGTCGCCACCACGCGAGCGGAGACCATGCTGGGTGACACGGCCGTCGCCGTGCATCCGTCCGACGAGCGCTACGCGCACCTGATCGGCCGTGAGGTGGAGGTCCCGCTCACCGGGCGCCGCATTCCGGTGGTCGCCGACGAGCACGTCGACCCGGCCTTCGGCACCGGAGCGGTCAAGGTCACCCCGGCGCACGACCCCAACGACTTCGAGATCGGCCGCCGCCACTCGCTGCCGTCCATGACGATCATGGACGAGCGGGGCGTGATCACCGCCCACGGCCCGTTCCAGGGTCTCGACCGCTTCGAGGCCAGGCCCGCGGTGGTGGCCGCGCTGCGCGCGGAGGGCCGGATCGTCGCGGAGAAGCGGCCCTACCTCCACTCGGTCGGCCACTGCTCGCGCTGCAAGACCGTGGTCGAGCCGCGGCTCTCGCTCCAGTGGTTCGTCAACGTCTCACCCCTCGCCAAGGCCGCCGGTGACGCGGTCCGCGAGGGCCGGACGAAGATCCACCCGCCGGAGCTGGCCAAGCGTTACTTCGACTGGGTCGACGACATGCACGACTGGTGCATCTCGCGGCAACTGTGGTGGGGTCACCGAATCCCCGTCTGGTACGGCCCGGCGGGCGAAGTCGTCTGCGTCGGCCCCGACGAGTCGGCGCCCGAGGGCTACGTCCAGGACCCGGACGTCCTCGACACCTGGTTCTCCTCCGGTCTGTGGCCGTTCTCGACCCTCGGCTGGCCGGACAGGACGGCGGAGCTCGCCAAGTTCTATCCGACCTCCGTCCTGGTGACCGGCTACGACATCCTGTTCTTCTGGGTCGCCCGGATGATGATGTTCGGCATCTACGCGATGGACGGCGAGCCGCCGTTCCGGACCGTGGCGCTGCACGGCATGGTCCGAGACCAGTACGGCAAGAAGATGTCCAAGTCGTTCGGCAACGTGGTCGACCCGCTCGACTGGGTGGAGCGCTTCGGCGCCGACGCCACCCGCTTCACGCTGTTGCGCGGAGCCAACCCCGGTTCCGACGTGGCGATCAGTGAGGAGTGGGCCGGCGGCTCGCGCAACTTCTGCAACAAGATCTGGAACGCCACCCGCTTCGCGCTGATGAACGGCGCGGCGGTCGGGGAACTCCCGACCGAGGAGCTCACCGCCGCCGACCGGTGGATCCTCTCCCGGCTGCAAGAGGTCGTGGCGTCGGTGGACACCGCCTTCGACGAATTCGAGTTCGCCAAGATCTCCGACCTGCTCTACCACTTCGCGTGGGACGAGGTCTGTGACTGGTACCTCGAACTTGCCAAGATCCAGATCGCCGCGGGTCAGGAGCACACCCGGCTCGTGCTTGGCCATGTCCTCGACTCGCTGCTCCGGCTGCTTCACCCGCTGGTGCCCTTCGTGACCGAGGAGCTGTGGAGGGCGGTCACCGGTGGGGAGTCCATCGTGGTCGCGCCGTGGCCGACGGTTCAGGAGTCGCTGCGCGACCCCTCGGCGGAGGAGGAGATCCTGGCCGTCCAGGGGCTGATCACCGAGGTCCGCAGGTTCCGCTCCGACCAGGGCCTCAAGCCCGGCCAGCGGGTCGTGGCGCGGTTGTCGCTCGCCGGTACGGCTATCGCCTCGCATGAGGGAGCCATCCGGTCGCTGCTCAAGCTCGACCAGCCGGCGGAGTCGTTCGCGGCCACCGCCCGTCTCGACGTGGGCGGGATCGTGGTGGAGATCGACACCGCGGGGACGATCGATGTGGTCGCCGAGCGCAAACGCCTGGAGAAGGACCTCGGGGTGGCTCAGAAGGAGGCCGCGCAGGTGGCGGCCAAGCTCGGCAACGAGCAGTTCATGGCCAAGGCGCCCGATGACGTGGTGGCCAAGGTCCGGGCTCGTGCCGCGCAGGCCGATGAGGACATCGCGCGACTGACCGCTCAACTGGCGACGCTCTCCGCGGGCTGAGTACGCGTTCGAGCAGGGGTTTTTGACCGGAAGCCCGAAGTCTTTTGACTTCGGGCTTCCGTGTTTGGAGGCTGTCGGCTCGGGGAAGACCTAGTTGTTACCGGGAAGTGGGCCCTGGCAGTCCAAGGAGACTGCTAGAGTTCTTAACGCAGGGCGAGCTCCTGCAGCCCCCTCTGGAAGATCACCGACAAACCTGATCATGTTTCAAGTTTTTGACAAAGACCGGGTGTCGGAGTAAGTTAGAGGGGTTGCCCTGGAAACAGGGCAGTCGAGATCCTAGCGGATTTCGCGGGTTCGATGGAAACGGATGCGCAAGCGCCGATTTCACTCGGACCGGGCGGGCCTGCTAAGATCGGAACACAGAAACGAACACAGCACAACAGAAAACACAACGAACGCCCCGGATGGTCGGCCCCGATGGGCCTGGTCACTCCGGTGTACGCGTCCGTTTCTTGAGAACTCAACAGTGTGTTAAAAGCCAGTGCATGATGCACAACCCCGTTCATCCCACCCTTCGGGTGGGGGACGGATTCCTTTGGTTGATACACGCGCCCCTCTTGTGTGAGGGGCGGGTGCTTTCAGCTGGGGTGAACTTTTTCAGACATTGTTTGGAGAGTTTGATCCTGGCTCAGGACGAACGCTGGCGGCGTGCTTAACACATGCAAGTCGAGCGGAAAGGCCCTTCGGGGTACTCGAGCGGCGAACGGGTGAGTAACACGTGAGTAACCTGCCCCTGACTCTGGGATAAGCCCGGGAAACTGGGTCTAATACCGGATACGACACCTCCTCGCATGGGGTGGGTGTGGAAAGTTTTTCGGTCAGGGATGGACTCGCGGCCTATCAGCTTGTTGGTGGGGTAACGGCCTACCAAGGCGACGACGGGTAGCCGGCCTGAGAGGGCGACCGGCCACACTGGGACTGAGACACGGCCCAGACTCCTACGGGAGGCAGCAGTGGGGAATATTGCGCAATGGGCGAAAGCCTGACGCAGCGACGCCGCGTGGGGGATGACGGCCTTCGGGTTGTAAACCTCTTTCAGCAGGGACGAAGTTGACGTGTACCTGCAGAAGAAGCGCCGGCTAACTACGTGCCAGCAGCCGCGGTAATACGTAGGGCGCAAGCGTTGTCCGGAATTATTGGGCGTAAAGAGCTCGTAGGTGGCTTGTCACGTCGGGTGTGAAAGCTTGGGGCTTAACTCCAGGTCTGCATTCGATACGGGCTGGCTAGAGGTAGGTAGGGGAGAACGGAATTCCTGGTGTAGCGGTGAAATGCGCAGATATCAGGAGGAACACCGGTGGCGAAGGCGGTTCTCTGGGCCTTACCTGACGCTGAGGAGCGAAAGCGTGGGGAGCGAACAGGATTAGATACCCTGGTAGTCCACGCTGTAAACGTTGGGCGCTAGGTGTGGGGACCTTCCACGGTTTCCGCGCCGTAGCTAACGCATTAAGCGCCCCGCCTGGGGAGTACGGCCGCAAGGCTAAAACTCAAAGGAATTGACGGGGGCCCGCACAAGCGGCGGAGCATGTTGCTTAATTCGACGCAACGCGAAGAACCTTACCAAGGCTTGACATTGCCCGGAAACACTCAGAGATGGGTGCCTCTTCGGATCGGGTGACAGGTGGTGCATGGCTGTCGTCAGCTCGTGTCGTGAGATGTTGGGTTAAGTCCCGCAACGAGCGCAACCCTTGTTCAATGTTGCCAGCAACACTTTCGGGTGGTTGGGGACTCATTGGAGACTGCCGGGGTCAACTCGGAGGAAGGTGGGGATGACGTCAAGTCATCATGCCCCTTATGTCTTGGGCTGCAAACATGCTACAATGGCCGGTACAGAGGGCTGCGATACCGCAAGGTGGAGCGAATCCCTAAAAGCCGGTCTCAGTTCGGATTGGGGTCTGCAACTCGACCCCATGAAGTCGGAGTCGCTAGTAATCGCAGATCAGCAACGCTGCGGTGAATACGTTCCCGGGCCTTGTACACACCGCCCGTCACGTCACGAAAGTCGGCAACACCCGAAGCCCGTGGCCCAACCAGCTTGCTGGGGGGAGCGGTCGAAGGTGGGGCTGGCGATTGGGACGAAGTCGTAACAAGGTAGCCGTACCGGAAGGTGCGGCTGGATCACCTCCTTTCTAAGGAGCACCGACCGTGCAGCGCAAGCTGCGGGGTCTACGTCACGGTCAGGGGCGAATGTTTCCTGCGTGACACGCTCATTAGTGGAGCACTGGCTAATCGGATGATCTGGGTCTCGCCCGGGTCGGTTGGTACCGCCTGAACCCCTGTGGGGGGACAGGAGTGGGAAGACCGCTCAGGGAGCACGGATGGGTTCGGACACACTGTTGGGTCCTGAGGAAACGGACCGGGTGCGGAGGGCATCGCCGTTGGGCGGTGCCGGCCCGCACCTCGTTCACTGTCTGTCGTAAGACGGTGAACACCGTTGGTTCCTCGGTAGCGGGACCGTTCTCCTGCCACATCGGTTCGGGTGTTTACCCGGGTGTCTGGTGGTGGGGTGGATACGGTCGCTGTTTGTTGTTTGAGATTTGCATAGTGGACGCGAGCATCTTTGTGGCCAAGTTTTTTAGGGCACACGGTGGATGCCTTGGCATCAGGAGCCGATGAAGGACGTGGGAGGCTGCGTTAAGCCCCGGGGAGTCGCCAACCAGACGTTGATCCGGGGATGTCCGAATGGGGAAACCTAGCACCAGTCATGTGGTGTTGCCTCCGCCTGAATGTATAGGGCGGCTGGTGGTAACGCGGGGAAGTGAAACATCTCAGTACCCGTAGGAAGAGAAAACAAATAGTGATTCCGTGAGTAGTGGTGAGCGAAAGCGGAACAGGCTAAACCGTTCGCGTGTGATAGCCGGCAGGCGTTGCGCGGGCGGGGTTGTGGGACCCTCTAGCAGGAACTGCCGTTTCTGCAAACAGTAAAAAATCCTTTCGATAGTCGAAGCCTCTGGGAAGGGGCGCCACAGACCGTGAGAGTCGGGTAGGCGAAATCGGTTGGACTGTTTGAGGGGATCCCAAGTAGCACGGGGCCCGAGAAATCCTGTGTGAATCTGCCAGGACCACCTGGTAAGCCTAAATACTCCCTGATGACCGATAGTGAACAAGTACCGTGAGGGAAAGGTGAAAAGCGCCCCGGTGAGGGGTCGTGAAATAGTACCTGAAACCGTGTGCCTACAAGCCGTAGGAGCGTAAACAAAGCTTGCTTTGTTTGTGATGTGACTGCGTGCCTTTTGAAGAATGAGCCTGCGAGTTATGGTGTGTGGCGAGGTTAACCCGTGTGGGGGAGCCGTAGCGAAAGCGAGTCTGAATAGGGCGTTTGAGTCGCATGCTGTAGACCCGAAGCGGAGTGATCTAGGCATGGGCAGGTTGAAGCGCGGGTAAGACCGCGTGGAGGACCGAACCCACCAGGGTTGAAAACCTGGGGGATGACCTGTGTTTAGGGGTGAAAGGCCAATCAAACTCCGTGATAGCTGGTTCTCCCCGAAATGCATTTAGGTGCAGCGTTGCGTGTTTCTTGCCGGAGGTAGAGCACTGGATGGCTAATGGGCCCGACAAGGTTACTGACGTCAGCCAAACTCCGAATGCCGGTAAGTGAGAGCGCAGCAGTGAGACTGCGGGGGATAAGCTCCGTAGTCGAGAGGGAAACAGCCCAGACCACCGACTAAGGCCCCTAAGCGTGTGCTAAGTGGGAAAGGATGTGGAGTCGCAGTGACAACCAGGAGGTTGGCTTAGAAGCAGCCACCCTTGAAAGAGTGCGTAATAGCTCACTGGTCAAGTGATTCCGCGCCGACAATGTAGCGGGGCTCAAGTACACCGCCGAAGTCGTGGCATTCACACGTATGCTGAGCCTTTGTGGTTTAGGTGTGTGGATGGGTAGGGGAGCGTCGTGCGGCCGGCGAAGCGGCAGAGTGATCTAGTCGTGGAGGCCGTGCGAGTGAGAATGCAGGCATGAGTAGCGAATCAGAAGTGAGAAACTTCTGCGCCGGATGACCAAGGGTTCCTGGGCCAGGCTAATCCGCCCAGGGTAAGTCGGGACCTAAGGCGAGGCCGACAGGCGTAGTCGATGGACAACGGGTTGATATTCCCGTACCCGCTACGATGCGCCAATACTGAATCCAGTGATACTAAGGGTCCTTAAGTCCCTCGTTTGCATCCTTCGGGGTGTGTAGGGGTGAGGCTGAACGCCTGGCCTGAACTGGTAGTAGGTAAGCGATGGGGTGACGCAGGAAGGTAGCCCAGCCCAGGCGATGGTAGTCCTGGGGTAAGCATGTAGGGAGAGAGGTAGGCAAATCCGCCTCTCATGTAATCCTGAGATGTGATGCCGAGCCGATTGTGGCGAAGTGGGTGATCCTATGCTGCCGAGAAAAGCCTCTAGTGAGTGTCGTGGCGGCCCGTACCCCAAACCGACTCAGGTGGTCAGGTAGAGAATACCAAGGCGATCGGGTGAACTGTGGTTAAGGAACTCGGCAAATTGCCCCCGTAACTTCGGGAGAAGGGGGGCCTCCGCTGGTGATCAGACTTGCTTTGTGAGCTGGTGGGGGTCGCAGAGGCCAGGGGGAAGCGACTGTTTACTAAAAACACAGGTCCGTGCGAAGTCGTAAGACGATGTATACGGACTGACGCCTGCCCGGTGCTGGAACGTTAAGGGGACCGGTTAGCGCACTTCGGTGTGCGAGGCTGAGAACTTAAGCGCCAGTAAACGGCGGTGGTAACTATAACCATCCTAAGGTAGCGAAATTCCTTGTCGGGTAAGTTCCGACCTGCACGAATGGCGTAACGACTTCCCCGCTGTCTCAACCGCAGACCCGGCGAAATTGCACTACGAGTAAAGATGCTCGTTACGCGCAGCAGGACGGAAAGACCCCGGGACCTTCACTACAGCTTGACATTGGCGTTTGGAACGTCTTGTGTAGGATAGGTGGGAGACTTTGAAGCTATCACGCTAGTGGTGGTGGAGTCATTGGTGAAATACCACTCTGGTCGTTTTGAACGTCTAACTTCGGTCCGTGATCCGGATCAGGGACAGTGTCTGGTGGGTAGTTTAACTGGGGCGGTTGCCTCCTAAAGAGTAACGGAGGCGCCCAAAGGTTCCCTCAGCCTGGTTGGTAATCAGGTGTCGAGTGTAAGTGCACAAGGGAGCTTGACTGTGAGACCGACGGGTCGAGCAGGAGCGAAAGCTGGGACTAGTGATCCGGCGGTGGCATGTGGAAGCGCCGTCGCTCAACGGCTAAAAGGTACCCCGGGGATAACAGGCTGATCTTCCCCAAGAGTCCATATCGACGGGATGGTTTGGCACCTCGATGTCGGCTCGTCGCATCCTGGGGCTGGAGTAGGTCCCAAGGGTTGGGCTGTTCGCCCATTAAAGCGGTACGCGAGCTGGGTTTAGAACGTCGCGAGACAGTTCGGTCCCTATCCGCTGCGCGCGCAGGAGACTTGAAAGGAGCTGTCCCTAGTACGAGAGGACCGGGACGGACGAACCTCTGGTGTGCCAGTTGTTCCGCCAGGAGCATGGCTGGTTGGCTACGTTCGGAAGGGATAACCGCTGAAAGCATCTAAGCGGGAAGCTCGCCTTGAGATGAGGTCTCCCACCACGTGAGTGGGTAAGGCCCCCGGGAGACGACCGGGTTGATAGGCCGGAGGTGGAAGCATGGTAACGTGTGGAGCTGACCGGTACTAATAGGCCGAGGACTTGACCACAAAGCAATCGTGCTCTGAAGGTCAACCGATGGTGGTTGTCGCTGCGCTCTGTATCCTTCGCCGGGTCCGGAGCAGCGCGTGACCGCTGGGGTTGGTTGGTAGGAGGGCAGTGTTGCCCGCGTCCACTATGTGATTCTGAAACAGCAAACACCGCCCCCCACGGCAGAGTTGGTGGGGGTGTGTGGTGTTGATAGTTTCATAGTGTTACGGCGGTTATGGCGAAGGGGAAACACCCGGTTACATTCCGAACCCGGAAGTTAAGCTCTTCAGCGCCGATGGTACTGCACCGGGGACGGTGTGGGAGAGTAGGTCGCCGCCGGACAATCTTTGAGAAGGGTCACCCCATGCGGGGTGGCCCTTCTTTCATTTTCAGCCCCCTTTTTTTCGTTGAGGGCTTTCCCAGGGTTCCCTGCGGTTTTCCCTGGGGTTTTCCCTGGCGGCTTTTTGCCTGCGGATCCACCGCGCGGAGCCGCGGGGTTTCCCTGGGCGCTGGGGTTCTTCCTGGGCTCGGGCCGGGACTCCTTTCCCGGGCTCATGCCGAAAGCCAGGGGCTTTCCCGGGATCGTCTCGGAACCGTTGGGTGATCCGGTCCGACCACCGCGGGATCCGTATGGGTGGTCCTGGTCGGCCCGGCCGTCCCGTACAGGACGCCGAATCGGCCGGCTCTGCGACTGGATCGTGACGCCGCACGAGATCGGTCGAACCGCCATACGACTGAGCCGTGAGACGAGGGGCCTCACCGCAGGGTAAGTCCCCTTTTCCGTTTGCGAGCCTGTCAGTCGAGGGCCCGCCGATGGTGTCAGTAGTCTTAGGAGGTGGAATATAGAGCGGTTGAGCAGGCAATCATGGAACGCGGTGTCGAGTGGGATTTCGAGCCCGGTATCGGCAGAATCGCCGCGCTCATGGATCTGCTCGGCTCCCCGCAGCACTCCTACCCCGTCGTGCACATAGCCGGTACGAACGGTAAGTCGAGTACGACTCGGATGATCGAGACGCTCCTGCGCGAGCGTAACCTGCGCGTCGGCCGGTTCATCAGTCCCCATCTCGTGTCCATGCGAGAGCGCATTTCCGTGGACGGCCTGCCTCTCAGCGAGGAGCGCTTCGCCGAGGTCTACGAGGACATCGCCCCGTACCTGGAGATGATCGATGCCCAGGGTCGCCGGCTTTCCTTCTTCGAGACCCTGACCGCGATGGCCTTCGCGGCCTTCGCGGATGCCCCGGTGGACGTCGCGGTCATCGAGACGGGCATGGGAGGGAGCTTCGACGCGACCAACGTCGCGGACGGCGCCGTGGCCGTGATCACGCCCATCTCCCTCGACCATGTCAAGTATCTCGGTCCCGACGTCGAGACGATCGCGGGGGAGAAGGCGGGCATCATCAAGCCCGGGGCCATCGCCGTGATCGCACAGCAGGAGCTTCCGGCCGCCGCGGTGCTGATGCAGAAGGCGGCCGAGGTGGGTGCCACCGTGGCGCGCGAGGGGCTGGAGTTCGGGGTGATCAGCCGTGAGCTCGCCATAGGAGGGCAGCTGCTCCACCTCAAGGGGCTCAAGGGCACTTACGAAGAGGTCCTGCTTCCCCTGTACGGCGCGCACCAGGCCAACAACGCGGCCTGCGCGCTGGCCGCCGTTGAGGCGCTGACCGGTGGAGACGACCCCCTGGACTCCGAGCTGGTACGACAGGCGTTCCTGCAGATGCGCTCGCCGGGAAGGCTTGAGGTGGTACGGCGGGGCCCCACGGTGCTCGTGGACGCCGCGCACAACCCTGCGGGGATGCGGGCCACCCTGGACGCGGTCCAGGAGTCGTTTGACTTCGCCAAGCTCATCGGCGTGGTGGCCGTGTCCGAGGACAAGGACGTCGAGGGCATCCTTGATCTGCTGGAGCCGCTGATGGACGAGATCGTGGTGACCCGTAACTCCTCGCCCAGGTCAATGGACGTGGACGACCTCGCGGCGCTGGCAGAGGAGATCTTCGGGATGGACCGGGTCCACCAGGTCGAGCGAATGGACGGTGCGATCGACCGGGCGATCGGGATGGTGGACGCCCTTGGAGAGTTCAGCGGAGCGGGGGTGCTGATCACCGGATCGGTGGTCACCGCCGGTGACGCGCGACTCCTGCTCAAAGCGGACGAGACGCAGTGAGCGAGGCAGGGGTGAGCAGGGTGATGGCGGAGGGGCGAGAGATGATCACTGTTACTCCGGGTATGCGACGGCTCTGCGCAAGCGTGCTCGGTATGGAGGCGATCGTCATCGGGCTGTTCACGCCGGTGGCGATCAATGTGCAGGGAGTCGAGCCGGTCGTCGCGGTGACCGTCGGTATCGGCCTGGCGGTTCTGTGCGTGCTGGTCGCAGGCATGTTGAAGCGGTCCTTCGCCTACATTGCGGGAAGTCTGATCCAGGTGCTGGCCATCGCCGCGGGTTTCCTGGTTCCGACCATGTTCGTCCTCGGAGCGATCTTCGCAGCGCTGTGGATCACTGCGATATTCGTCGCTCGCCGTGTCGAGGGCGTGACTTCTCGCTAAAGTCGGCCAACATGGCCGTCCCTCCCGTTCAGCCGACTCGGGCGGTGACCACCGGGCCCACGGGCCTGGTGCGCACCCTCCGGGTCTCGCTGATGCTCGACGTCGTCCTCGGGCTGCTCGTCGCGGTAGCGCTTCCGCTGGCGATCCTCGCCATCCCCAACACCATCTCGGTGGTCGCCGCTCTGCTCCCGCCAGACGTCTCGCAGATCGAGATGATCAGGGCACATGGGATGGCGTTGCCCGCGATGGTTCTGACCGTTCCTGTGGCCGCGATGGCTCTGCGCAGGGTGAGGGCGGCCCCGGTCCTGGTCGCCGGACTCACCCTGCTGGCCTTCGCCGACGCGGCCGGGGGATACGCCGCCTCCACGACCGCGGTGGGGGTCCTCCGGATCCTGCACGGGATCGGTGCCGGTCTGCTGGTGTCCGCGACCCTGGTGGCTGTCTGGGAGCGTTCCAGGCTCCTTCGTGCGGTGTGGGCGGGTGCGCTCGCGATAAGCCTGCTGACCGCGCAGGCGCTCGCTCTGTGGCCCCTCGACGCGGTCGACTCCTGGAAGGTCACGCTCCAGCCGTATCCGATCTTGACAGGCGTCGCGCTCGTGCTGGCCGCCCTCTATCTCGTGCTCTGGCGCAGGAGCGGCGAGGGTGCCGTGATCGGTTCCGGGCGGACCGCCGCCAAGGGCGGGCGCCTGCTGGCCGAGGCCGTGCCCGCCGTGGGTATCGCGGCCCTCGCCGTGGGAAGCACCTTTGACTGGTCGCCCGGTCTGGTGGTCCTCGCGGCGTCGCTGTCCATCCTCGTGCTGCTCGGGCTGGCCTCCGTCTGCGCCGTGGACGGCGTCGTCGGCCGGGCGCCGTCCTACACGATGCTCGCGGTGGGCGTCGTCATCCTGCCCACCGCCGCGCAGGTCACCTACGTCGAGCTTGGCGGGCTGGGCGGCCCCGGGCTGTCCGGCCTGTGGCCGGCTTTCGCGATCGCGGGGGTCGCGGGTCTTCTCGCGGCCGTCCTGGTGGGCCGCCTGGGCGACGGTGTGATGCCCATGGTCACCGCGGGCGGCCTGGTGATCGTCGTGGCCGGGCTGTGCGCCGTCAGGCTGCTCCTCCCGGCCTCTGGCGGGCCCGCGCTGGTTTTCCCGTTCGTGCTGCTCGCGGTCGGCACCTCGGTGGCGCTGACGGGCGCGCTGCGGCCGTCGGACGGTGACACCGCGCTCTTCGCGCTGTCGCTGTTCTTCCCAGCGGTGCTCGGAGGCTTCCTGCTGGGCAGCGGAATTCAGGTCGCCCGGCTGAAGGAGGCGGCGACCCCCCAGGCGCTGGTCGACGGCTTCGTGGAGGCTCTGCGGCTGTGGGTCCTGGTCGGCGGCGGCCTGGTGGTCGCGATGATCGTGCTCGGCGCGGCACTGGCCCGCCTGTCCCCGCCGACCGGTTCGGGCCTCACGGGCGCATCGGGTGCGGTCGCCGCGGCGCCGGTGGGCGCGACCTGGGGCGACAGGCCCCCGAGGCCCGACGTCGAGCCTGAACGGATCCCGGGACCGGAGAGGACCGCCGCGCCACCCGTGGTGGTGCCCCCGCCCACGCCGTCCCCCGAGGACGACCCTTCGGACGGCCCTGCCCGCCCGTAACCCCGTCGACCGTGGAGGATCGCGCTGAGGACGGTAAACTTCGCGCGTTTACCGCAGTCTGCGAGTCAACCCTGTTCAAAGGAGAACTTCAGTGTCCGAGCGCACCCTTGTCCTGATCAAGCCCGATGGTGTGGCGCGTGGTCTCATCGGTGATGTGATCGCCCGCGTCGAGCGCAAGGGCCTGAAGGTCGTGGCGTTGGAGCTGCGCACCCTGGACGTCGAGACGGCCAAGGCTCACTACGCCGAGCACTCGGAGCGGCCGTTCTTCGGCGAGCTGGTGGAGTTCATCACCTCCGGCCCGCTGGTCGCGCTGGTGCTTGAGGGTCCCCGCGCCATCGAGGCCTTCCGGGCGCTCGCGGGCCTGACCGACCCGGTCAAGTCCGCTCCCGGCACCATCCGCGGCGACCACGCCCTGGAGATCGGCGAGAACGTGGTCCACGGTTCCGACTCGCCCGAGTCCGCCGCCCGCGAGATCAAGATCTTCTTCCCGGACCGTTTCTGAGTGTCCTCCGGGCGTCGGGCCCCGTCGTCCCTCGGGACGGCGGGGCCCGACGCGTTTGACGTGACTCAAGATTTCCCTGGGGTTGGGCAGCTCATTGTGCTCATAGGTAGGTACGTCACGTTACGATTCGAGTGCGTTCCGTAGTTTTCGCCGACGACCTGACGGAAGGAGGGCCGCCTTCCTCATGGGTAGCAAACTCGCTTTCCTTGGCCGCGACATGGCGGTCGACCTCGGCACCGCCAACACCCTCGTCTACGTACGAGGGCGCGGGATCGTCCTCAACGAGCCGTCCGTCGTCGCGATCAACACCACGACGGGGAAGATCGTGGCCGTTGGCATCGAGGCCAAACGCATGATCGGCCGTACTCCCGGCAACATCGTGGCCATCCGGCCGCTCAAAGACGGTGTGATCGCCGACTTCGATGTCACCGAGCGCATGCTCCGCTACTTCATCCAGCGTGTGCACAAGCGCCGCCACTTCGCCAAACCCCGCATCATCATCGCGGTGCCGAGCGGCATCACGGGCGTCGAGCAGCGCGCGGTCAAGGAAGCCGGCTACCAGGCGGGCGCGCGCCGGGTCTACATCGTCGAGGAGCCCATGGCCGCCGCCATCGGCGCCGGGCTCCCCGTGCACGAGCCCACCGGCAACATGGTGGTCGACATCGGCGGCGGCACCACGGAGGTCGCCATCATCTCGATGGGCGGCGTGGTGACCAGCCAGTCGATCAGGGTCGGCGGTGACGAGCTCGACCAGGCGATCATCACCTTCGCCAAGAAGGAACACTCGCTCATGCTCGGCGAACGGACCGCCGAGGAGATCAAGATGGCGATCGGCTCCGCCTGCCTGCTCACGGAGGAGAGTCACGCCGAGATCCGGGGCCGCGACCTGGTCAGCGGCCTGCCCAAGACGATCGTCGTGTCGGCCACCGAAATACGCAAGTCCTTCGAGGAGCAGCTGAACACGATAGTGGACGCGGTCAAGACCACGCTGGACAAGTGCCCGCCGGAGCTTTCGGGAGACCTGATGGACCGCGGGATCGCGCTCACCGGAGGTGGTGCGCTCCTGCGGGGCATGGACGAGCGGCTCATGGAGGAGACCGGCATGCCGATTCATCTGGTGGACAATCCGCTCGACTCCGTCGCGCTCGGCACGGGCAGATGCGTCGAGGACTTCGACGCCTTGCAGCAGGTCCTTGTTCCGGAGCCGCGGCACTGATGAGGGATACGCGCCGGGCACGGATGAGTCTGGGGCTGCTGCTGGCCGCGGCGCTCGTGCTCATGACAGTGGATCATCGGACGGGGGAGAACTCTCCTCTCGGCCCGCTCAGAGGGGTCGGCACGGTGCTGTTCGGGACCGCCGAGGGTGTGGGATCCGGAGTCGTCCGGCCGATCGGCCAGTTCTTCGAGACGATGACGGGCGCGCCCGAGGCGCAGCGCCGCATCGAGGCGCTGCGGGCGGAGAACAAGCGGCTCAAGCATGATCTGGCGGCGCAGAGCCTGGACAGAAAGCGCTCCGCGGAGCTGCGCAGCCTGCTCGGAGTCGCCGGAACCGACGGATACAAGATCGTTCCTGCCCAGGTGATCGCCCGGCGCGGCACGCCCGGGTTCGAGGAGGCCGTCGAGCTCGACGTGGGCGGCGCCGACGGGGTGCGGACGGAGATGACCGTGCTGAACGGCGACGGCCTGGTGGGCCGGGTGGTTCAGGTGGGTTCGTCCACCTCGACCGTGGTCCTGCTCAGCGACCCCGGCTCGGCGGCCGGCGCCCGGCTGGAGGGCAGCAACGAGATCGGGGTGGTGAACGGTGTGGGGCAGAGCGGTCGTCTGGTCCGTTTCCGGCTGCTCGACTCGACCGCGCACATCACTCCGGGGCACCGGATCGTGAGCTTCGGCTCGCAGCGGGGTGTGCCGTATGTGGCCGGTGTGCCGATCGGGGTGGTGGAGCGGGTGGAGGCCACACCGGGGGAGCTGACCCGGGTCGCCTACGCGCGGACGTACGCCGATCTCACCGCGCTGGACGTGGTCGGGGTGGTGGTGCAGGCGCCGGCCCGGAGTCCGCGTGACGCGGTGCGTCCCGCCGAGCCCCGAGCACGAGAGGGACTCTGAGCGATGGGGCGTAATGCGGCCTTCGTGGGACTGCTCCTCCTGACCATGGTCGTCCAGGTGACGGTCGTGAACCGGCTGCCGTTGCCCGGGGAGGCCGCGCCGGATCTGGTGCTGCTCGCCGTGGCGGGATACGCGCTGGCCCGCGGGGCCGCGGACGGGGCCGCCATGGGGTTCGCCGCCGGGTTGATCAGTGACGTGCTGCCGCCCGCCGTGCATCTGCTGGGCCAGAACGCCCTGGTGCTGTGCCTGATCGGGTTCGTGGCCGGACGAGTGATGGAGAGACACCCGAACGCCGGGCCGCTCGTGGCGCTGGCCTGCGCGGCCGCCGGTCCGCTGATCGCTGTGGCGGTCGGCGCCCTGCTCGGTGACGTGCGGGTCGAGATGTCCACGCTCATGGCGACGCTGCCCCAGGCGATGCTCTACAACCTGCTGGTCGCGCCCCCGGTGGTGTGGGCGGCGGCCAGGATCGTCAGGGGACCCACCGTGCGGCCCCTGCGGACGGCGGGTCACTTCGCGCGGAGCCGCATATGAGCGGGCGAGCCGACGAGGGCGACGCCCTCCGGTCGTGCTCCCGCGCGTCACACGGAAGGGAACGGGCATGAGCAGGATGCGGGGGCGGCTGGTCGTGCTGCAGGTGCTGGTGGTGTCGATGCTGGCGCTGCTCTCCGTGAGACTCTGGCAGGTGCAGGTGGTGCGCGGAGCGGAGTTCGTGACCGCCGCGACCGAGACGCGCACCCGTGACGTGGTCGTCCCCGCGGTGCGCGGGCAGATTCTCGACTCGGCCGGACGGCCGCTGGTCCGCAACCGGACCAGGCTGGTGGTCTCGGTGGACCGGACGCGCCTGAACCGGATGGAGGGCAACGGCCAGGCCGTGCTCCAGAAGCTGGCGACCGTGCTGAACCGTCGTCCCGCCGACCTGCGCGAGCGGATCAGGGCGTGCGGTCCGGGAGTCACCCGGCCGTGCTGGCCCGGTTCGCCGTACCAGCCGATCCCCATCGACGACCACGTCACCACCCGCGAGGCCCTGCAGATCCTGGAGCGCCAGGAGGAGTTTCCCGGGGTCACCGCCGAGGTGCAGGCGGTGCGGGAGTATCCGGGCAGCAGTGCCGCCGCGCAGGCGCTCGGCTACCTGCAGCCGATCACCCAGGAGGAGCTGGAGAGGCGCGAGGGGCTCAGGGCGGTCATCTCCGGCGTGGACCTGATGGGCAGGGACGGTCTGGAGTCGGTCTACGACGGGCCGCTGCGGGGTGTGCCGGGCATGCGGCGCGTGCAGGTCGACCGGCTCGGCAAGGTGATCGGGGTGGAGCGGCAGGTGGCGCCGCGCCCCGGGGACACGCTCATCACGAGCATCGACGCCAAGGTGCAGGCCATCGCGGAGAAGGCGCTGGACGAGGCGATGAAGTCCGCGCCCCAGGCCGACGGGGCGGCGGCGGTGGTGCTGGACGTGAGGAGCAGCAGGGTCCTCGCTCTGGCCAGCGCGCCGACCTACAACCCGGCGATCTGGACGGGGGGCATCTCCGAGCGTGAGTACCAGCGCCTGCTGTCCGACAAATCGGGCAAGCCGTTGGTGTCGCGGGCGATCAAGGGGGAGTTCGCGCCGGGGTCGACGTTCAAGGTGTCGTCGGTGTCGGCGATGCTCAACGACGGCTACCCGCTGAACGGCAAATACGACTGTCCGGGCTCCTACATGGTGGGCAGCCGGCCGTTCAACAACTTCCGGGGCATCGGGCTGGGCACGCTCGACCTGCACACGGCGCTGGTGAAGTCCTGCGACACGATCTTCTACAGGGCGGCCTACGAGCAGTGGCTGCGAGACGGCGGGCTGAATCCGAAGGGCAAGCCCAAGGAGCCGATGGCGAGAATGGCGCGGGCCTTCGGGTTCGGCCGCCCGACGGGCATCGATCTTCCGGGCGAGTCGGCGGGGCGCATCCCCGACCGGGCGTGGAAGAAGGAGCTCTGGGCGGTGACCAAGGACGACAACTGCAAGCGGGCCAAGTCCGGCTATCCGGAGGTGGCCAAGACCGACCCCACCAGGGCCGCCTTCCTCAAGCGGCTGGCGTACGAGAACTGCCTGGAGGGCTTCCAGCTGAGGCCGGGTGACGCGGCCAACTTCTCCATCGGCCAGGGCGATGTCCTGGTGACGCCGTTGCAGCTCGCGGCGGCCTACGCCGCGTTGACCGGTGACGGCAAGCTGCGCAGTCCCCGGGTGGGCTGGGCGCTGGTGCGGCCGGACGGCACCAAGGTCAAGGAGATCAAGGCGCCGGTGGTGGGCAAACTGCCGCTCACCCCCAAGGAACGGGCCTACATCAAGGGGGCGTTGAGCGAGGTCGCCTCGGACGGCACCGCGGCCGGCGCCTTCGCGGGTTTCCCCATGGACAAGGTGAAGGTCGGCGGCAAGACCGGCACCGCCGAGGTCTACGGCAAGGCGGACACCTCCTGGTTCGCCTCGTTCGCGCCGACCGACAAGCCCCGGTTCGTGATCGTGGCCATGGTGTCCCAGGGAGGGATGGGAGGCCAGACCGCGGCCCCCGCCGTACGGAAGATCTACGAGGGCATCTACGGCTTCACCCCGGCGGGGAAGCCGGTTCCCGCGGCGCTGCCGAACGGGCGCCCGGCCTCCGAGCTTCCGGTGATCAAACGGGACGGGACAGTGTCGCGATGAACCGGGCACGGGCCGCCAGGGCGGCGTCGTGAGTTCCGTGAAGGCCGTGCCGAGCCGGTCCTTCGCGGGAAGGACGATGGCGGGATTCTCCGCGGTGGGCCGGATGGACGGGTTGCTGCTGGTCGCGGTCGCCGCGCTGGCGGTGATCGGCACGATGCTGGTCTGGTCGTCGACCAGGACCTGGGCGCCCGGCGCCACCGGACTGGTCAAGAAACACATCCTCAACCTGGTCATCGGGGCCGTGCTGGCCGGGACGACGACGATGGTCGACTACCGGGCGCTGCGGATCTGCGCGCCGCTGGTGTACGTCGTGAGCCTGGTCGGGCTGTTCCTGGTGATCACGCCGCTCGGGTCCACCGTGAACGGGGCCCACTCGTGGATCATGCTGGGCGGCGGTTTCGCCTTCCAGCCGTCGGAGTTCGCCAAGGTCGGCCTGGTGATGATGCTCGCCATGCTGCTGGCCAAGCCCGCCACGGGTACCGATCGGCCGCGCGGTATGGACGTCTGGATCGCGCTGGTGATATCGGCCTTCACCATGGGCCTGGTGATGTTCCAGCCCGACTTCGGCACCACCATGGTCCTCGGGGTGATCACGGCCGGTTCGATCGTCATCGCGGGGATCCGCAAGCGCTGGATCGGCGGTCTCGCCCTCTCCGCGGTCGGTGCGGCGGCGGCCGTGTGGTTTCTCGACGTGCTGGAGCCGTACCAGATCGCGCGGTTCACCGCCTTCCTCAATCCGGCCAGCGACCCGCGCGGCGTCGGCTACAACAGCACCCAGTCGCTGATCGCCATCGGGTCGGGAGAGCTGTTCGGCAAGGGACTGTTCGACGGAGGCCAGACCACCGGCCGGTTCGTGCCCGAGCAGCACACCGACTTCATCTTCACGGTGGCGGGGGAGGAGTTCGGCTTCCTCGGCTCGGTCACCGTGGTGGCGCTGCTCGGCGTGATCCTGGTGCGGGGGGTACGGATCGCCCAGGAGTGCGGTGATCGGTTCGGCACACTCGTGGCGGGCGCGATCGTCTGCTGGCTGGCCTTCCAGTCCTTCATCAACATCGGGATGACAGTCGGGATCATGCCGATCACCGGTCTGCCCCTGCCGTTCGTCTCCTACGGGGGCACCGCGACCTTCGCCAACATGATCGCTGTCGGGCTGCTTCAGGCGATTCACATACGTAAACACCAGTTCTAGGTGTTGATATTGCCGACATGAGAGTCATTCGCATGTTCGCGGGCCTGGATTCTCACTGGCCGTGAGTTCGTCAAACGAACATTCTGGGAACGAAAACGGAACTCACGATGACGGAGGAGCCGTGATATCGGAGCTTGCCGAACGGCAACGGGCACTCGAGCTGCTACGAGCCGCGTTTCCCGATTACCGGATCGTGTTCAGCAAAGGCCGCTGGGCCGCGGTGTCGGCGGGCAGCCCGCCGGCGGTCTGGTTCGCCGAGACTCCGAGCAGCCTGTGCGGACAGCTCTTCCAGGCCCAGCTCCGCAACGGCGGGACGGTCGTGCCCTTCGGGGGTGACGGCTCGTGAGGAGAGGGTCTCCCGGATCGGTGACCGGCTCTCAGGTCCACCGGGCACCGGCCGGAGCACTAGCGTGAAGGCGCCCCCTTCTCAGGACGCCTGGGAGAGCCCATGACCCAGAGCCCACGTGGCGGAGACCGCGCCGCGCTGGCCTACGCGACGATCATCCGTAACCGCACGCTGGCCGCCCTTCCCGGCCCGCCGTCGGCGGCGGTGATCCAGCAGATGGTGGACGAGATCCACGCCTGCTGCCCGCAGCAGACCAGGTTCAAGTGCCGCCGGCTCGCGCACGGGTGGACCGTGGAGGAGAGCATCGATCACTTCCACGCCATGTGCGACAGGGAGCAGGTCAAGCGGCGCGGGCTGACCGAACGCTCCTGGCGGGAGTGGGAGGCGGGGGCGCGGCCCGATCGCGACTACACGGACCTGCTGTGCAGGCTTTTCGAAACCGGGCCGGTCCAGCTCGGCTTCGCCAGCGACTACACCCCCGGGGAACTGCGGTCGGCGCCGTCCGCGCCCCCCGTCCTAGACCTGATCACGGTGGCGGCCGACGAGGCCGGTGCGCACGCCGAGCTGGCGGAGGCGAGCGAGCTGGGCTCCGGCGCGCTGGAGCGGCTGCGCACCCAGGTGATCTGGATCGGCAAGCGCTACGTCTCGGAGGCTCCGCTCCCGCTCTTCGTGGAGATGCGCGAGGTGCAGGAGCGGACCCGCAGGGCGCTGGAGAAGCGCATCCACCCCGGTCAGGCCCGCGAGCTCTACTTCCTCACCGGCGCGCTGTGCGGGCTGATGGCCAACGTCAGCATGGACATGGGCCGTCGCATCCCCGCCGACACCCTCGCGCGTGCCGCATGGACCTACGGCAAGGTGTCGGGGCACGAGGCGCTGATGGGATGGGCGCGCGGCATGCAGGCTTCGGTGGCGCTGTGGGACCGGCGCTACAACGACGCGGCCAGATACGCCGAGGACGGCCTGACCTGCGTGAGGGCGGGTTCGGGCGCCACCCGCCTGCACATGCTGCGAGCCCGCTCCTACGCGCTTCTGGGCCGTCCTGGGGAGTCCTCCGAAGCCCTCCTGCGGGCGGCCGAGGTCCGGGAGGCCGGAGCCGACGAGCTGCACGACGAGATCGCCGGTGAGTTCGCGTTCCGCCCGGCCAAGGAGCACTACTACGCGGCGGTCACCCACCTGCACCGGGGCGATCCGGGGTCGGCCATCGAGTCGGCGCGCCGGTCGCTGTCCCTCTACGCCTCCGGAGACCCGGAGAACCGCTCCTACGGCTGCGAGTCCATGGCCGGCGCGCACCTGGCGATCGCCCACCTCATGGAGGGCGACGACCGGGGGGCGGAGGACGCCATGGCGCCGATTCTCGCGCTTCCCCCGGATCGGCGCATCGGCAGCCTGGGTACGACTCTCAGCACCGGCCGTTCGCTGCTCTCCACCCGGCCGGGTGGAGAGCAGATGGCCAGGCAGATCGAGAACTTCTGCTCCGTAGGCCTGCCACAACAGGCCCGGCGCGCTATTTCAGACAGGAGCGGACAATGACGGTTGCCGCAGAGGGGTCGCTTCTCACCCGGGCGGGTACGGCGCTCATCCGTTCCTGCAAGGAGGCGGGGCTGGACACCACGGGTGTCACGCTGCTGCGCGACTTCGCCAACACCGTCTACCGCCTGGAGGGCGAGGGCGTGGTGGTACGGCTGGCGCAGGCGACCGCGCCGGGCAAGCTGGACCGGCTGACGACCTCCGTCCGGGTCACGCGCTGGCTCGTCGAGCAGGGTTTTCCCACCATCAGGCCGCTGGAGGTCAAGCAGCCGGTCGCCGCGGAGGGGTTCCTGGCGACCTTCTGGCGCCACGAGGAGCACGTCGGGCCGCCGCCCGACCCGGCGCAGCTGGGGCCCCTGCTGAGGCGGCTGCACGACCTGCCGCCCGTGCCGTTCGAGTTGCCGACCCACGACCCGTTCGGGCCGGTGCGCCGGGCGATCGACGCCGCTCTCTCGCTCGGCGAGGACGACCGGCGCTGGTTGATCGAACGCTGCGAGAGGCTGTCCGAGATCTACTACGAGCGGATGGAGTTCGCCCTGCCGTACGGGCTGATCCACGCGGACGCCCACCGCGGGAACATGATCCGCACTCGTGACGGGTTCCTGCTGTGCGACTGGGACGGGGTGTGCGCCGGACCGAGGGAGGTCGATCTGATCCCGACATTGCAGGGAATCAGGTTCGGTCTGACCGAGCGTCAGCGGTCCAATTTCAGCGAGGCCTACGGCTATGACGCGACGCGATGGGAGGGGTATCCGGTGCTGCGCGACATGCGGGAGCTGCAGACTCTGACCGCCGTGCTGCGCAACGCCCACCGCGACCGGACGGCCCGCGACGAGCTGACGCACCGGCTCGGCTCGCTGAGGGCGGGTGACGACCGCCTGTGGCACCCGCTGTAGGCGGATAGGCTTGACCACATGTCTGTCGAGTCGTTGTTTCCCCGCCTGGAAGCGCTTCTGCCCAAGGTGCAGAAGCCCATCCAGTATGTCGGAGGTGAGCTCAACTCGACCGTCAAGGACTGGGACGAGACCACGGTCCGATGGGCGCTGATGTATCCGGACGCCTACGAGGTGGGTCTGCCCAACCAGGGCGTCCAGATTCTCTACGAGATCCTCAACGAGCTGCCGGAGACGCTGGCCGAGCGGACCTACTCGGTCTGGCCCGACCTCGAGGCGCTCATGCGGTCCGAGGGCGTCCCCCAGTTCACGGTCGACGCGCACCGTCCCGTCAGGGCGTTCGATGTGTTCGGGCTCTCCTTCTCGACCGAGCTCGGTTACACCAACATGCTGACCGCCCTGGATCTGGCGGGAATCCCGCTGGAGGCGGCTGATCGGGGTGACGACGATCCGATCGTCCTCGCCGGTGGTCACGCGGCCTTCAATCCCGAGCCGGTCGCGGACTTCCTGGACGCCGCGGTGCTGGGCGACGGCGAGCAGATCGCCATCGCGATCACCGAGGTCATCCGCGAGTGGAAGGCCGAGGGCTCGCCCGGCGGGCGCGACGAGCTGCTGATGCGGCTGGCCGAGTCCGGTGGGGTCTACGTGCCCAAGTTCTACGACGTCGACTATCACGCCGACGGCCGGATCCAGCGGGTGGCCCCGAACCGGTCGGGCGTGCCGTGGCGGGTCCACAAGCACACGGTCATGGACCTGGACGAGTGGCCCTATCCGAAGAAGCCGCTGGTCCCGCTGGCCGAGACCGTGCACGAGCGGTTCAGCGTGGAGATCTTCCGCGGCTGCACCCGCGGCTGCCGGTTCTGCCAGGCCGGGATGATCACACGTCCGGTCCGTGAGCGGTCGATCACCACGATCGGCGACATGGTCGAGGCGGGCGTCAAGGCCTCCGGGTTCAACGAGGTCGGCCTGCTGTCGCTCTCGTCGGCGGACCACTCCGAGATCGGAGAGGTCGCCAAGGGGCTGGCCGACCGCTACGAGGGCACCAGCACCTCGCTCTCGCTGCCCTCGACCCGGGTCGACGCCTTCAACATCGACCTGGCCAACGAGTTCTCCCGTAACGGCCGCCGATCGGGCCTGACGTTCGCCCCGGAGGGCGGCTCCGAGCGGATGCGCAAGGTGATCAACAAGATGGTCACCGAGGAGGATCTGATCCGGACCGTCACGACGGCCTACACGCAGGGCTGGCGGCAGGTGAAGCTCTACTTCATGTGCGGTCTGCCCACCGAGGAGGACGCCGACGTCCTCGGCATCGCCGACCTGGCCAAGAAGGTCATCAAGGCGGGCCGGGAGGCCACCGGGTCGCGAGACGTCCGCTGCACGGTCTCCATCGGCGGGTTCGTCCCCAAACCGCACACCCCGTTCCAGTGGGCGGGGCAGGCGGACCACGAGACCGTGGACCGCAGGCTCAGGGCGTTGAAGGACGCGCTGCGCAACGACAAGCAGTACGGCCGGGCCATCGGCCTGCGCTACCACGACGGCAAGCCCTCGATCGTGGAGGGCCTGCTCTCCCGGGGCGACCGCAGGGTCGGCAAGGTCATCCGCGCGGTGTGGGAGGAGGGCGGCCGGTTCGACGGCTGGAGCGAGCACTTCTCCTACCAGCGGTGGATGGACGGCGCGGCCAAGGCCGGCATCGACGTCGACTGGTACACCACGCGCGAGCGCGAGGAGAACGAGGTCCTGCCCTGGGACCACCTGGACGCCGGTCTCGACCGCGAGTGGCTCTGGCAGGACTGGCAGGACGCCGTCAACGACGTCGAGGTCGAGGACTGCCGCTGGACGCCGTGTTACGACTGCGGCGTCTGCCCCACGATGGGGACCGAGATCCAGATCGGGCCGACGGGGAAGAAGCTACTGCCACTGACGGTTGTGTGAGGTAGGCGGTGCGTGAGCACCGCCCACCGGAAATGACGACCACGACTTGGGAAGGACGACACCACCCTGAAACCCGCTCCCGACGGGCCTCCGCCCGCGCCTGTGGCGCAGCGTCTGAGCGTGCGCTACGCCAAGCGTGGCCGCCTGCGCTTCACCAGTCACCGTGACATCTCCCGAGCCGTGGAACGAGCGGTCCGGCGAGCCGGGGTCCCGGTGGCCTTCAGCGCGGGCTTCTCGCCCCATCCGAAGATCTCCTACGTGGGTGCGGTCGCCCCCACCGGAGTCGCCAGCGAGGCCGAATATCTCGAGATCAGCGTGACGCGGACATGCGACCCGGACCTGCTCCGCGCCGCTCTGGACACCTCGCTGCCGCCCGGTCTCGACGTGCTCGCCGTCATCGAGGCCGACGCCGGAAATCTGGCCGACCGGCTGGAGTGCTCGGCATGGGAGCTGCGGTTACCGGGAGTCGACCTGACCTTTGCCAGGGCGGCGGTCGAGAGGTTCAACACCACCGAGCGAATCGAGGTGGAGCGCCTCACCAAGAAGGGGCCGCGCCGCTTCGACGCCCGTGAGGCGGTGCTGAGCCTTGAGGTATTTGAGGGAACTGAGGCAACAGCAGGTCAGGCGTCCAGTCAGCCATGTGTCATACTTCGCATGGTTGTACGGCACGCAACTCCTGCCGTTCGACCCGACGACGTACTAACTGGATTGCGTCTTGTGGCTGACTTCGCGCCGCCGGTGCCCCCCGAGGTAACCAGGCTGGCGCAGGGCCCGCTGGACGTACGCACCGGTGAGCCCGCCGATCCGTTCGACCTGGACCGCGACATTACGCGCGGCGGCGAAGCGGAACCGGTGGGCAGGCACGTTGGCGGCGACATATAGGACTTGGCGCCGGGCCCAGGCCCGGCGGACAGTGAGAAGACGAGAGCTCCCGCGCGGCGCGGAGACGTGCCCGGGAGCTGACGGGAGAGCGCCCGCATGCTCGATAACGAGCCCAATGTCGGGGCCGATGGCCTTGACCGGGATAGAACGGAAGTAACACAGCCGACGACTCGTCGGAGGGCCGCAAGTCGGCCCGCCGGACCTCCGCCGGAGGACCCGGAGCCCGCCCCTGCGGTGGTGGCGACCGCCGTGCCGGAGGCCGCTCCCGCCGTGGTGGAGGCCGTCGCGCCCGAACCCGAGGCGGTTCAGGAGGCGGCGCCCAAGCGCACCAGGCGCAAGGCGGCCACGACAGCGGCCTCGACAGAGGCCGCGGGCACCACCACCCGGCGCAGCCGTACGAGGAAGGCGGCGCCCGAGCCGGTCGTGGAGCCCGTCGCCGAGACGCCCGAACCGGCTGAAACGGTCGTGGAGCCGGTCGTCGAGCGCGTGGCCGACCCCGAGCCGGTCGCCCAGGAGGCGCCCGCTCCGGTGAAGCGCACCCGTACGCGTAAGAAGGCCGTCCCGCAGGACGTGCCGGTCAAGGCGGACCAGGCCGCCGAGGACCCGGCCGACCCGGCCTCCGCCGAGGCCGACGAGGCCGCGGCACTGCTGCTTGAGATGCCCGCCGACGAGCCTCTGGACGGCGAGCCCGCCGGCGAGGACATCGTCGAAGAGCGGCCCGGGCTGTTCGTCGATCCTTTCGGGCTGTCCGCCCAGGAGCGTTCGAGCGTGCCGTCGATGACCTTCCAGGCGCCGGCCGCGGTGTTCCAGCCGCTGTTCCAGGCCCCTGACCAGCACCGTGCCGAGCAGGCGGTCGTCCGTCCCGCTCCGGTTCAGCAGCCCGCGCCGCAGCCCGAGCCCCAGCCCGCCGTGGCGGAGGCCGAGACGGCCGACGACTCCGACGACGATGACGACCTCGACAACGACGACGACGCCGGCAGCCGCCGCCGTCGCCGCCGCAGGGGCGGTCGCGGACGGGGCAAGACACGCGATCTCGACGACACCGAGGACACCGAGTCCGAGCAGTCCGAGGACGAGACGGCCGAGACCGAGCCGGAGGACGAGGCGGAGAGCGGCAGTTCGCGCCGGCGTCGCCGTCGGCGGCGCAGGGGCACGGACGAGGCGGGAGACGTTCCCGACGACCCGCCGAACACGGTGGTGCGGATCCGCGCCCCGCGTGCCGGGCGCAGCACCTCGATGGACGAGGTGCAGAGCGTGCGCGGCTCGACCCGTCTGGAGGCGAAGAAGCAGCGCCGCCGGGAGGGCCGTGAGCTCGGCCGGAGACGCCCGCCGATCATCACCGAGTCGGAGTTCCTGGCCCGCAGGGAGTCCGTCGAGCGCATGATGGTGGTGCGCAGGACCGGTGGCCGGACCCAGATCGCGGTCCTGGAGGACGGCGTCCTCGTCGAGCACTACGTCAACCGCGAGGCGAGCCAGTCCTACGTGGGCAACGTCTATCTCGGCAAGGTGCAGAACGTCCTGCCGAGCATGGAGGCCGCGTTCGTCGACATCGGCAAGGGCCGCAACGCGGTGCTGTACGCCGGTGAGGTGAACTTCGACACCGCCGGGCTGGAAGGCCAGCCCAAGCGGATCGAGGTGGCGCTGAAGTCGGGCCAGTCGGTGCTGGTGCAGGTCACCAAGGACCCGATGGGGCACAAGGGCGCGCGGCTCACCTCGCAGATCAGCCTGCCCGGCCGATACCTGGTCTACGTGCCCGACGGCTCGATGACCGGGATCAGCCGCAAGCTTCCCGACAAGGAGCGCACCCGCCTCAAGAGCATCCTCAAGAAGGTCATGCCGGAGAACGCCGGGGTCATCGTCCGCACGGCGGCCGAGGGCGCGTCGGAGGACGAACTCGACCGCGACGTGGCCAGGTTGTCGGCCCAGTGGGAGAACATCCAGCGCAAGGCCAAGTCGGCCAGCGCGCCGGAGTTGCTCTCCTCCGAGCCCGATCTGACCGTCCGGGTGGTCCGTGACGTCTTCAACGAGGATTTCGCCTCGCTGGTGGTCGCGGGCGACGACGTGTGGGAGACGGTGGATGAATATGTCCGCTATGTCGCCCCGCATCTGGCCGACCGGCTCTCGAAGTGGGAGGAGGGCGGCGACGTCTTCGCCGCCTACCGGATCGACGAGCAGATCGCCAAGGCGATGGAGCGCAAGGTCTGGCTGCCCAGCGGAGGCTCGCTGGTGATCGACCGGACCGAGGCGATGACCGTGGTCGACGTCAACACCGGCAAGTTCACCGGCCAGGGCGGAAACCTTGAGGAGACCGTCACCCGCAACAACCTGGAGGCGGCCGAGGAGATCGTCCGCCAGCTCAGGCTGCGCGACATCGGTGGCATCATCGTCATCGACTTCATCGACATGGTGCTGGAGAACAACAGGGACCTGGTGCTGCGGCGGCTGCTGGAGTGCCTGGCCCGTGACCGGACCAAGCACCAGGTCGCCGAGGTCACCTCCCTCGGGCTGGTCCAGATGACCCGTAAGAGGGTCGGGCAGGGCCTCCTGGAGGCGTTCTCCACCGTCTGCGAGTGCTGCAACGGCCGCGGGCTGCACGTCTCGGCCGAGCCGGTCGAGGCCAAGCCTGAGCCGCGGGGCACCCAGGGCAAGATGGCCATCGAGAAGGCCGTCTCGGAGAAGCTCGGCAAGGACAGCGGTCACGCTGTCGCGGCCGGAGACCAGTCTGGCCGTGATACCGTGACCGATGCGCTTGATGACGTCCCGGTTGAGGACGCACAGGCCATACAGGCTTCTGGCCGGGGTCGGCGACGCTCCCGCAAGGCCAAGTCGGCCGATTAGGCCGACACCTCCGACGTTCCGCCCGGTTCGACCAGGACGCCGTTAATCCGGTACCCTGGTGAACCGGTGCGCTCATGGCGTGCCCTGTTCGCGCGCCTACCCGGTTCGTCAATTCAGTGACCATAGCCGGATGCGGGGCGCAGCATCCAGCGAGCAAGCAGTCAGAAGAAGGGTTCCGCGGTGTACGCGATCGTTCGTTGCGGCGGCAGGCAGCAGAAGGTCTCCGTCGGTGACGTCCTCGAGGTGGACAAGGTCGCCGGCGAGGTCGGTTCCATGGTGTCGCTGCCGACGGTGCTCGTCGTCAACGATGGCGACGTGACCACCGAGGCGGGCAAGTTCACCGTTGCCGCCGAAATCCTCGGTGAGACCAAGGGTCCGAAGATCCGGATTCTGAAGTACAAGAACAAGTCCGGCTACAAGAAGCGCCAGGGTCACCGCCAGCGGTACACGCAGGTGAAGATCACCGGCATCGACCAGGCCTGAGTTTCGGGAGTTTTGCGAGATGGCACATAAGAAGGGCGCGTCGTCCACTCGGAACGGCCGTGACTCAAACGCCCAGCGGCTTGGTGTGAAGCGCTTCGGCGGCCAGCTGGTCAACGCCGGCGAGATCATCGTCCGCCAGCGTGGCACCCACTTCCACCCGGGCGACAACGTCGGCCGCGGTGGCGACGACACGCTGTTCGCACTGGCCGCAGGCCACGTGCTTTTCGGTGTCAAGCGCGGGCGCCGCGCGGTGAGCATCGTCCCGGTCGCGGAGTAGATCCGCACCGACAGACGTTGATGGCAGGGGTGGATCGCTTCCGCGATCCACCCCTGTTCGTGTTTTAACAGGGGAATTCCCGCAGATGGGGGTAGGAGAGCAGACATGCCGGACTTTGTGGACCAGGTGGTCCTGCACATCAAGGCCGGTGACGGAGGGAATGGCTGCGCCTCTGTCCACCGGGAGAAGTTCAAGCCCCTGGGTGGACCGGACGGCGGCAACGGAGGTCGCGGCGGCGACGTGATCCTGGAGGTCGACGGGAACACCGCCACGCTCCTGGAGTATCACCGCCGCCCGCATCGCAAGGCCGACAACGGCAAGCAGGGGCACGGCTCCAACCGCGACGGCGCCAACGGCGGTGACATCATCATCCCGGTGCCCGACGGCACCGTGGTCAAGAACGCCGACACCGGCGAGGTCCTGATCGACCTGATCGGTGTGGGCACCCGCTACGTGATCGCCGAAGGCGGGCACGGCGGGCTCGGCAACGCCGCCCTGGCCTCCACCAAGCGCAAGGCTCCCGGCTTCGCCCTGCTCGGCGAGCCGGGCGACGAGATCGACGTGCTGCTGGAGATGAAGAGCGTCGCGGACGTGGCGCTGGTCGGCTTCCCCAGCGCGGGCAAGTCCTCGCTGATCGCCGCGCTCTCCGCGGCCCGGCCGAAGATCGCCGACTACCCGTTCACCACGCTGGTGCCCAACCTCGGGGTGGTCACCGCGGGCGAGACCATCTTCGTCGTCGCGGACGTGCCGGGGCTGATCCCCGGAGCCTCCGAGGGCAAGGGGCTGGGACACGAGTTCCTGCGCCACGTCGAGCGCTGCAACACGCTCGTGCACGTGATCGACTGCGCCACCATGGAGCCGGGCCGCGACCCGATCAGCGACTACGAGGCGATCGAGGCCGAGCTCAAGGCGTACGGCAAGCTGGAGGACCGGCCCCGGATGGCCGTGCTCAACAAGTCCGACGTGCCCGACGCCCGTGACCTGACCGACATCGTCAGGCCGATGCTGGAGGAGCGGGGCCTGCGGGTCTTCTCGGTCTCCGCCGCCACCCACGACGGTCTGAAGGAGCTCACCTACGCCATGGGCGAGATGGTCGCCGCCGCCAGGGCCGCCGTGCCCGTGGCGGAGCCGACCCGCCTGGTCATCAGGCCCAAGCAGCTCGGTGACACGGGCTTCAGCGTGCGCATGGTCGACGAGCGGACCTTCCAGGTCACCGGGGCGAAGCCGGAGCGGTGGATCCGCCAGACCGACTTCACCAACGACGAGGCCGTGGGATACCTGGCCGACCGGCTGGAGCGGCTCGGCGTCGAGGAGGAGCTCACCAAGGCCGGGGCGAAGGCCGGCGCCGAGGTGATCATCGGATCCATGGAGACCGGTTACATCTTCGACTGGCAGCCGACCCTCAACGCGGAAGCCGTGCATCAGGGCCCGCGGGGTTCGGACAACCGGCTCGGATGACCGGACAGCCCGGCCCGGACGATCGGCTGATACAACCGATTCATACGATCAGCTGGTACAACCGGTTGGTCGGCCGTCCGGACCGATCCGCCGGTACCGCCGGTCCGGCCACCCGGCTTTCCTGTGATCTCCTGCGAAAGGTGTGAGTTGTGGGGTCTGTGCGCGATCTGATTCGTTCGGCTTCACGCCTCGTCGTGAAGGTGGGATCGTCTTCGCTCACGACTCCGCAGGGGATGATCGACGTCGACCGGGTGGACTCCCTGGTCGACGTGCTCGCCGCCCGGCGGAAGAGCGGCACGCAGATCGTGCTGGTCTCCTCCGGTGCGATCGCCGCCGGTCTCGGTCCGCTGGGCCTGTCCACCCGGCCGCGTGACCTCGCCACCCAGCAGGCCGCGGCCTCCGTCGGCCAGGGCGTGCTGGTGGCCTGCTACACCTCCTCCTTCGCCCGCTACGGGCTGCGCGTCGGCCAGGTGCTGCTGACCGCCGACGACATGATGCGCCGCTCGCACCACGCCAACGCCCAGCGCACACTGGCCCGGCTGCTGGAGCTGGACATCGTCCCAGTGGTCAACGAGAACGACACCGTCGCCACCGACGAGATCCGCTTCGGGGACAACGATCGGCTCGCCGCGCTGGTCGCCCACCTGATCCGGGCCGACGCGCTGGTGCTCCTGTCCGACGTGGACGCCCTCTACGACGGGGATCCCCGACGGTCCGGCGCCCGCAGGCTCGCGGACGTGCGCGGGCCCGAGGATCTCGTCGGGGTCGAGCTGGGCAAGGGCGGCGCGGTGGGCACCGGGGGGATGGTCACCAAGGTGCAGGCGGCCAAGATCGCGACGGGAGCGGGCGTGCCCGTGGTCCTGACCGCCGCCGCGCGTGCCGCCGAGGCCCTGGCGGGCGCGGATGTCGGCACCTTCTTCCACCCCGGCGGCCGCCACCCGGGCACTCGCCTGCTCTGGCTGGCCCATGCCACCACGGGCCGCGGCCGGCTCCACCTGGATCCCGGCGCCGTCGAGGCGGTGGTGGACCGCCGCAAGTCGCTGCTGCCCGCCGGGGTCACCGCCGTCGAGGGCGATTTCGCGGCGGGGGACCCGGTCGACCTGTGCGGGCCGCTCGGCCGGGTGGTCGCCCGCGGCCTGGTCAACTTCGACGCGGGGGAGATCCCGGAACTGCTCGGCCGTTCCACCCGGGAGCTGGCCGCCACCCTGGGTCCGGAATATGAGCGCGAGCTGATTCACCGTGACGACATCGTCATACTGGAGCCTCACCACTAGTTCTTTTTGGAGCGCGAGATGTCCGAGGATTTCCTGAAGGTGGCCCTGGCGGCCAAAGAGGCCGCCGCCGAGCTGGCCCCGCTGCCGCGGGCGCCGAAGGACGCCGCGCTCCGTGCGATCGCCGACGCGCTCGTGGCCAGGTCCGCCGAGATCGTCGCGGCCAACGCGCTCGACGTGGAGAAGGCCGGGAAGAACGGGATCTCCGAATACATGGTCGACCGGCTCCGGCTCGACGAGGCCCGCGTTGAGGCCATCGCGGAGGCGGTCCGCCAGGTCGCGGACCTTCCCGACCCGGTCGGCGAGGTGATCCGGGGCAACACGCTCCCCAACGGGCTGGAGCTGCGCCAGCTCCGGGTCCCGCTCGGCGTGATCGGAATCATCTACGAGGGCCGTCCCAACGTGACGGTGGACGCCGCGGCGCTCTGCCTGAAGAGCGGCAACGCCACCCTGCTGCGCGGTTCGTCCAGCGCCTACGAGTCGAACACGGTCCTTGTCCGGATCATGCAGGAGGCGCTGGCTGACACGGAGGTCCCCGCGGGAGCCGTGCAACTGGTTCCCGGCCTGACCCGCGAGTCGGTGAAGCAGCTCATGCGGGCCCGCGGCCTGGTGGACGTGCTGATCCCGCGCGGCGGCGCCTCCCTGATCAACTCGGTGGTCGAGGAGTCCACGGTCCCGGTGATCGAGACCGGCGTGGGCAACTGCCACGTTTACGTCGACGCCGACGCCGATCAGGATCTCGCGATCGAGATTCTGATCAACTCCAAGGTCCAGCGGCCCTCGGTGTGCAACTCCGCGGAGACGCTCCTGGTGCACGCCGCCATCGCCGACGGCTTCGTGCCGCGCGCGCTCGCGGCGCTGGCGGCGGAGGGGGTGACGGTGCACGGCGACGCTCGCGTCGCCGCCCACGGCGCCGTGGTGCCCGCCGAGGAGGAGGACTTCCGGGTCGAATACCTCTCTCTGGACATCGCCGCCGCCGTGGTCGACTCGCTGGAGGACGCGGTCGCGCACATCAGGAAGTACGGCTCGGGCCACACCGACGCGATCGTCACGCGGTCGGTCACGGCGTCCCGCAGGTTCGTCGCGCTGGTCGACTCCGCGGCCGTGGCGGTCAACGCCTCGACCCGGTTCACCGACGGCGGCGAGTTCGGCTTCGGCGCGGAGATCGGCATCTCCACCCAGAAGCTGCACGCGCGTGGTCCCATGGGCCTGCCCGAGCTGACCTCGACCAAGTGGGTCTACACCGGCGAGGGCCACCTGCGTACCAACGCGGGCACGGTCGTCGCCTCGGGTGGGACCGGCCCCAGGTAGGGGGCCTCGCCGTACGGCCGGCGGGCCGAGATCACGCCGGACCGCCCGCCGGGTGATCGCGGGTAGGGCGTCTCGCCGTACGGCCGTCGGTTCGAGGTCGCGCCGGACCGCCCGCCGGGTGATCGCGGGTAGGGCGTCTCGCCGTACGGCCGTCGGTTCGAGGTCGCGCCGGATCGCCCGCCGGGTGGTCGCGGGTGGGAGGAGCCTCGCCGTACGGTCGGCGGGCCGGGGTCGCGCGGGGCGACGCCCGCGCGGCGGGGGGCCCGGCGCGACCGGGCAGGTCCCAGGTCCGCGTCGCCGGGCGGGGGATTCTCTCTACGGGTTCTTCCGTGGAATACGGCGTGCCGGAGGAAAATCGTCAGGCTTGCCCGCTATGGTGTGGTCTCTCTATGGCTGGAGAGCAGGGAAGCGAGCGAGAGCGAGCGACCCGGTAGGCACAGCGGTCCTGGACCCATGTGGCCGACGCAGGAGGTCACATGGGTCGTCTGGGGCGCGTCGGCCCGTATACGTTGCTCGACCGCCTTGGCCGGGGCGGCATGGGCGAGGTCTATTTGGCCGCCAGCCGGCGTGGGGAGAACGTCGCGCTCAAGATGCTCCACGAGGTCGTCGAGGTGGACTCGGAGGCCCGCATACGGCTGGAGCGCGAGGTCCGTGCCCTGCGCCGGGTCGAGAGTCCCTATGTCGCCTGCGTCGTCGACGCCGACCTTGAGGGTGACCGGCCCTATCTGGTCATGGAGCACATCGAGGGAGACACCCTCCTGGAGCGCGTACGGCGCACCGGCCCCCTGGAGGGGGCGGAACTGCTCACTCTGGCCCAGGGCCTGGCCACCGCGCTGTCGATCATCCACGCTGCCGGGGTCGTCCACCGCGACCTCAAGCCCGCCAACGTGCTGATCAACGCGGAGGGCGAGCCCGTCCTGATCGACTTCGGCATCGCCCACGTCCTGGACGCCACCCGGCTCACCCTGACCGGCACCTTTCTCGGCACCCCGAGCTACGCCGCTCCCGAGCTGTTCGCGGACGAGCCGGTGGGCGAGCCCGCCGACGTGCACGCCTGGGCGGCCACCGTGGCCTTCGCCGCGACCGGACGGCCCACCTTCGGCGGAGGCACGGTCGAGGCGCAGATGTACGCCATCCTCAACGGCCACGCCGACCTTGAGGGCGTTCCCGCGGCCCTGCTGCCCCTGATCCGCGCCGCTCTCCACCGCGAGGCGGCCAAGCGCCCCACGGCGGCCCTTCTCTCCGGCCGGATAGGCCGTCTCGCCCGCGCGACCCTGGCCGGGCGGGCCTCCTCGAAGGCGGGCAGGCCGGTGGCGGCGAAGGCCGTTTCGAACGCGGCGAAGAAACCGGAGTCCCGGCCCCGGCCGGGGGCCGAGGAGCCCGCGCGGGGCGGGCGTTCCGCGGCCAAGGTCGCGGAGACCGCTCGCGGGTCACGATCAGCCACAGGAACGGACGAACCCGCCGGATCAGCCCGGGGAACGCGTCCGGCGCCCGGGGAGGGCACGTCCCGCGGGGGACGACAGGCTTCCGTGGCCGGGGAGTCCCCTCGCTCCGGGCGACAGGTCTCCGGCACGGGCGAGTCGTCGCGGTCCGCGCGGCAGGGGCCCGCGACGGGTGAGTCCTCCCGGAGGGCTCGGGCGGCCTCCACGAGGACGGGGAGCAGAGCCGCGAGGAAGACCCCCAAGGGCGGGCAGGCGGACGGCTCGCAGGACGTGGAGCTCGCGGCGGAGGGCAGGGCGGGGCCGTTGCCCACGGGGAACGCGTCACTGCTCCTGCTGGCGGTGCTGGCGCTGCCCTGCGTGGTGGCCACGGTGATCTGGCCACCGGTCACCTTCGCCGTCACCGGGTCGTTCGTCGTTCTGGCCCGTGCGCTCTGGACCGGGCACTGGCTGGTCAGGAAGCGCAGATCAGCCAGAACCCGGGCGTTTTTGCGCGTTTTGAACTTCCCTGTCACCTTCGTGGGAGCGTTGGTGACCGGGATCCTCTGGCCGGGACTGCCCGCGGCGGGGCTCGCCGGCACCACGCTGTGGCTGATCTCCGGCGGGTCGCCGCCGCATGAGTGGTGGCAGCAACCCGCTCCGGTCGCCGTCTCGGGCATCGTGTTCGGCGTCGTCTGCGGAGGGCTCATCGGGCGCGAGATCGAGCGGATCGGTTCTGAGATCCCCGAACTCCGCAAGGAGGGATTGCGCGCGCTCGCCGTACTGGGTGGATTCGTCGCACTCTGCTCCGCGGCCGTACGCGCGATCGCCCTGCTGATCTAGAGCCTGGGGCCGTCTCCTATTGGGGGGCGCCAATGCCTTTGGGAAGGCAATGTGAGATTCACGGAGAAATCGCGGGAGTTCCTGGATTCCTTGGTGAAGAACGTAAGTCGTGGCTTGCCGAACGGCGGGCCGGAGGCCATGGGCGCGTTCGCCGCCGGCGCGTTCTCCTCGACGGGGCAGGCGTTCGCCGTGCCCGTGAGAGTCGGATCGCGGACGGTGGCTGACGAGGCGATCGGTTCTTGGGGAGAAGACGACAGGAGATCGTCTTCTCGTGTGCGGGCTATATAACAAGGAGTCCAGAAGGCGAACTCCTGGACTCCTTGTGAAACGCTCGGCTAATTCCCATCGCGGCGGGAGAAGCGGTTGAAAATGCGCTCTCCGGCGTTGACGGCGCCCTCGGCCACGTCGCGCAGGACACCGATGAAGGGGTCCTGGGACTGCGACCATGATTCGCGGTAGGAGTGGGCGGCGGCCCTGACCTCCTCGGAGATCTTGGCGTTGGAGTCGTCGGCGCGGAGGGGGTAGTTGCCCGCGAGGATCGCGTCGTATTCGCCGCCACGGCGCCACTTGTCGAGCTCGGCGACCCGGGAGACGGCGAACGGGTGGGTGGTCCCGAGCAGGTTGAGGACCTTGAGGAAGCCGTCGCGGACATCGCCCGCCGTGTCGTATTCGCGCGCCTGGTCGAGGAAGGCCTCGATGTTCATCTCGTGCAGGCGCGAGCCTCCGGCGAGCTTCATCAGCGCGCGCAGGGCGGCGTCGGAGTCCTGGCCGCAGAGCAGGCCGCCACGGTCGGCGGACAGCTCGGACTTGCGGTGCCACTCCTCCAGACCCGCCACGATCGCGCGCAGGCCGATGTAGCCCAGCGGAATCCAGGCCACGCGGGTGGCCAGGCGGGTGAGGATGTCCAGCATGGTGCGGTAGACGGCGTGGCCGGACAGGATGTGGGCGGTCTCGTGGCCGATGACGAAGCGCTGCTCCTCCTCGTCCATCAGGTCGAGCAGACCGGTGGTGACGACGATGAACGGATCGTCGAAGCCGATCGCCTTCGCCTGCGCCATCGGGCTCTGCTGAACGTAGACCTCGGGGATGCGGTGGAGGTCGAGCGTGTAGGCGGCGTCGCGGCCCATGTCGTGCAGGAGACGGAACTGGGTATCGCTGGTGCGCACAGCCGAGGCGAGGTAGATCAGGCGCAGTCGGCGCTCGCTGATCAGGCCGGACATCTGCTTGAGCACCGTGTCGAACCCGCTGAGCGTGCGCAGGGCGACCAGCGCGGACCGATCGGCGGGATGTTCGTAGGCGCGCGAGCTGATGCCGGGAAGCTGCACGCGGTTGCGATCCGGGGTGGTGGTCATGTCCGGCATGCTACGTCGGGCCCGCCTGCCATGCGCGGGGGGTGATTAAAAGCTGTGTGCGGCTTGCGCGTATGGTCCGTTTCATGATGAACGCGCCTACCGATCAAGGCCGGCGGCGTCTGGGCGTTATGGGCGGAACCTTCGACCCGATCCACCACGGTCACCTGGTGGCGGCCAGTGAGGTCGCGCACCATTTCGACCTCGACGAGGTGGTTTTCGTGCCGACCGGACGCCCGTGGCAGAAGGCCGATAAAACGGTCTCAGCGCCCGAGGACCGCTACCTGATGACGGTCATCGCGACCGCTTCCAACCCGCGCTTCTCGGTGAGCCGGGTCGATATCGACCGTCCGGGTCCGACCTTCACCATCGACACCCTTCGGGAGATCTCCAGCTCCTGGGGGCCGGAGGTCGACCTGTACTTCATCACCGGAGCCGACGCCCTCGCCCAGATCCTGAGCTGGCGTGACGTCGACGAGCTCTTCACCACCGCCCACTTCGTGGGCGCCACCAGGCCCGGCCACCTTTTGCACGACCCCGGCCTGCCGGAGGGCAAGGTCAGCCTCGTGGAGATCCCGGCGCTGTCCATCTCGTCCTCGGAATGCCGGAAAAGGGTGGCCTCAGGTCAACCCATCTGGTATCTCGTGCCTGACGGTATCGTTCAGTACATCAACAAGCGCGGTCTGTACCGCGATGTGCCCTCCTGATCTGGCCGTCAATCCGTTTGCGGCGCGGAATCGGGTGGCGCACGATAGGCGTTGTCCTGATGACGGCTCTTCAAGGAGCGCAGAATCGGGCACCCTGATAGGTGACAGCGCCGACTAGTAGGAGGACTGACCCACACCGTGACCACAACCGACAGATCCGTTCAGCTCGTCAGGATCGCCGCCGAGGCGGCGGCCGACAAGCTGGCCGATGACATCCTCGCCTATGACGTGAGCGAGCAGCTCGTCATCACCGACGCGTTCGTGCTCTGCTCCGCCACCAACGACCGTCAGGTCCGCGCCATCGTCGACGAAATCGAGGACCGGCTGAGGATCGAGGCCGACGCCAAGCCCGTCCGCCGCGAGGGAGAGCGCGAGGGGCGCTGGGTCCTTCTGGACTTCATCGACATCGTCGTGCACGTTCAGCACGAGGAGGACCGTACCTTCTACGCGCTTGAGCGCCTGTGGAAGGACTGCCCCTCCATCTCCCTGCCCGACAGTGTCACCCAGGTCGTCGCCCAGCGCGCCCGCGAAGCGGTAACCGAGGTAACTGAGTGAGTCGTCGCGTTGTCTGCCTGAGGCACGGCCAGACACTGTGGAACGTCGAGCAGCGTTTCCAGGGCCACTCCGACATCCCCCTGGACGCGACGGGCGTGGCGCAGGCGACTCGCGCGGCCTCGTTGCTCGCCGCGCTCCGTCCCAGCATGATCGTCTCCTCCGACCTCCAGCGGGCCTTCGACACGGCCTCGGCACTGGGCCGTGTCACCGGCCTGAGCGTCTCCGTGGACAAGGATCTGCGCGAGCGCGGGGGCGGTCAGTGGGAGGGGCTCACCCGGGACGAGATCTTCGCCGGCTGGCCTCGTGAGTTCGCCGCCTGGGAGGCGCCGGGCGGCGAGCAGGTCACCGACGTCGCCGACAGGGTGTCGTCGTCGATCCGCCGCTGGGCCGCCGAACTCGAACCCGACGGCCTGCTGGTGATCGCCTCCCACGGGGCGGCGATCCGGCTCGGCATCGCCAGGCTGATGAACCTGCCGCAGGAGCTCTGGCCCGCTCTCGGCGGTCTGGGGAACTGCTCGTGGTCGGTGCTGGAGGAGGCCCGTAAGGGCTGGCGCCTGCTTGAGCACAACGCCGGGACCCTGCCCGAGCCGGTCCGGAGCGACGACAGCCCCGAGACCACAGAAAAGTGATCTTGGGACGCGGCTTGCGCTCGGCATGACGGGCGCGAGCCGTACTGTCGTCGATTAGGTGAACAAGCGGGTGTCCTTATATGCTTCCGGAGCGCCGCAACGAGAAGACTCGGAGCGGTGACCAGGGGCTATGGCGCAGCTGGTAGCGCGCCTCCATGGCATGGAGGAGGTCTGGGGTTCGAATCCCCATAGCTCCACTTGTGGCTGGGGTCTGCTGTTCGCAAGCGAGAGCTTGCTCGCGGCAGGCCCCTTCGTCGTTCACACGGGGGGACGACCCCCCGAACCCCCGGGTGTGTGGCTGGGGTCTGCTGTTCGCAAGCGAGAGCTTGCTCGCGGCAGGCCCCTTCGTCATTTACACGGGGGGACGACCCCCCGGGCCCCCCGATGCAGGGGCTTCGCCCCCGCACCCCCAGGGCCTCGCTTCGCTTCGGGACCTCAGGGCCTCGCTTCGCTCGGGGGCGACGTTCCCGTTGTGAAAGACGTCGTGAAACCCGCTGACGAGGATCTTCAGTGCGTCGCGTTCCTGGTTGACCAGCGGTTGGAGACCAGCCGCCGGGTCGCGCGCTGAGGGTGGTCGCGCCGGTCCGTGCGGAACCAGAGCTGCACCCTGGCGCCTCCGAGAGAGGAGGCGTCGATCCTCATCGCGCCGCCGGAGGACTCGGCGAGCTGACGGGCGATGTCCAGGCCGAGTCCGGTGGACCCCGCGCCGCTGGCTCCGCGCCGCAGCGCCGTCTCCGGGTCGGGGATTCCGGGGCCCGCGTCGGCGATCAGGATGCCGACGGTGCCGGGGCCCTGGTGCAGGGTCACCGTGAACGCCGTTCCCTCGGGGGTGTGCCGGAAGACGTTGCCGAGCAGGGCGTCCATCACCGCGCCGAGCTCGCCGGCCGCGACCGGGGCCCGGATGGGCGCGGTCGCGCCGATCAGCTGCCACGGGCGCCGCTGGTCCTCCGCCAGGGCGGACCAGAAGGTCAGGCGCTCGCGCAACACCTGGGCGGCGTCACAGTGGACGAACTTCGGCGCGGGGGAGGGACGTCGGGCCGCGGCGATGATCTCGTCCACCTCGGACTCCAGCCGGCTCAGGGACCTGCGGCTCTGCTCGGCTTCGGGTCCCAGGTGGTCCAGGCTCAGCCTGAGCGCGGTGAGAGGGGTGCGCAGGCGATGCGACAGGTCGGCGGCCATCTCCCGCTCGGCGGCCAGCAGTTGGATCACCCGGTCGGCCATGGTGTTGAACGCCTCTCCGGCGGCGACGAGTTCGGGCGGGCCCTCGGGTTCGATGCGGACGCTGAGGTCTCCGGCGCCCAGGGAGGTCGCGGCCCGGCCGAGGCGCCTGGCCGAGCGGACCACCCGTACCCCCAGCCGGTCTCCGACCAGTACCGAGCCCACGACGAGCACCGCCGCGACCCCGGTCAGCACCGCCCACGACGTGGCGACGCCCCGGGTGAGGTCGCTTGAGGGCACGAAGATCTCGATGACCACGGTCCGGCCGCCGTCCAGGGCGACCGGGCGCAGCAGGAGATAGCCGGTGTCCGTCTCCGCGGTGATGGCCCGGGTCAGCCGGGAGACCGCGGCCACGGTCTCCGCGGACGCCCTGACCCTGCCCACCGAGCCGCCGCCCGGCAGGTGGACCGCGATCCGGTCCCGCGCTCCCGTGCTGAGCACCGCGTGGGTCAGCCGGGCCGGGTCCACGGTGATGGCCAGCACCGGGACCAGTGCCGAGGCCTGTCGTTCGGCCTCGGCGATGGCCCGGCCGTGAGCGATCTCCTTGACGATGAGCCCGAGCGGGATCAGGAAGGCCAGGGCGACCATCGACGTCGCGGCGACGGCGAGCAGGGCCAGGGTCCGTCTCATGACGGGGCGGTCAACATGACGCCGACGCCGCGTACGGTGTGCAGGTAGCGGGGAGCCGACGCGCTCTCGCCGAGCTTGCGCCGCAGCCACGACAGATGAACGTCGATCGTCTGGTCGTCGCCGTAGGACTGCCGCCACACCTCGGTGAGCAGCTCCTTGCGGGAGACGACCCGGTCGGCGCGGGCGGCGAGGTAGGCGAGCAGGTCGAACTCGCGGCGGGTCAGGGTGAGCGGCTCACCGTTCACGGCGGCCTCACGCCGGTTCAGGTCCACCTCGAGCGTGCCGATGCGCAACACCGGCGGCGGGGCCGTGCTCCGGGCCCGGCGTAGCACGGCGTCCAGCCGGGCGTTCAGATGATCGCCGGAGAACGGTTTGACCAGGTAGTCGTCCGCTCCGGCCTGGAGCAGGCGGACGATCTCCGCCTCGTTGTCCCTGGCGGTGGCCACGATGACCGGGACGCCGGAGACGCCGCGGACCATCTTCAGCACCTCGGCCCCGTCCAGGTCGGGCAGGCCGAGATCGAGGATCACCGCGTCGGGAGGATTCTGAGTGATCTCCCTCAACGCATCGAGAGCACGTCCCGCACCGCGCACGACGTGGTGACGCCCGCTCAGTTCCTGAATGATCGCGGAGCGTACATACTCGTCGTCTTCCACCACGAGAACCGTCGCCATGCGACGTAACCGTAGTGAACTATGAGACATAGAGGTAATAATTCACCGCATGCGTCAGACGCTCGGGTTCATCGCGGTGTGGTGCGGGGCCACCGCCCTGGCGATCTGGGTCGCCTGGTTCGGGGTTCGCGACGTGCTGCGCAGCCAGGTCTTCGACGATGTGAAGATCGAACCGCTCGGCGCGGCGTTCACCGGGATCAGGAGCGCGCCGCTTCCGCGGGGCGCGCCCACGGGACCGCCGGACCTCGGCACGCCGACCGCCGCCTCCTCGCCGCGGTCCTCGCCCCCGCCCTCGTCCTCGCAGAAGGAGCGGACCCCGGACCCCCACGCCACGCCGGCCTCGTCCACCCGGAGGACGGCTCAGCCGCAGCCGGTTCACCCCCCGGGGGAGACGACCCGGGCGCCGGTCCGCACGCGAAGCTCCACGGTCCCCGACTCCGTTCCGACCCGGGCGACTCCCGTCCCCAGGACGGCCGGCTCGCCCTCGCCGTCCTCCACTCCCCGCGCGACCCGGTCGTCCGCCGAGCCCAGGTCCGCGGTCCAGGCGGCGAACGAGAACGTGCGGGTCGTGACCGCGAAGGGCGGCTCGGTCTCGTTCGTCCTGGAAAACGGAACATGCCGGCTGGTCACCGCCGCCCCCAACGCGGGCTACGAGGCCAAGGTGGCCCAGAACACCGGCTGGATCCGGGTGGATCTCGTCCAGGGGGAGCACGGCTCCTCGGTCTTCTGCATCGGCGGGGAGAACCGGACCGATCTCTGGGAGTACTAGGTCAGGGGCCCGTGACAGGTGCGCCACGCGGGTCCCCGTACGACGAGCGAGACGGTTCTCAGCGGTCCCGCACCGAGTGGTCCACGCCGAGCTCGCGTAGCCGTGCCCCGGCGTCGGTGATGTGCTCCTCGTCGAACACCGCGATGCCGTGCAGTTCGAGAAGGGCGGTGGTGACGCCGACGCCGGGCAGGCGACGGCCGCGGAAGGTGCCGTCGTAGACGGTCAGGCTGCCGCAGGAGGGACTGCCCTCCTTCAGGATCGCCACCTTCACGTCGAAGGACCGGGCGACGGCGAGCGCCGACCGGGCCCCGGCCAGGAACGCCTCCGTGACGTCGGTCCCTCCGTCCGTCAGCACCCGGGCCGCCCCGGCGAGCACGGCCGCGCCCCCGGCGCCGCCCTCGATCTCCGCGGCCGGGCGGGGGACGGGTAGTCCGCCCTCGACTTCCGGGCAGAACGGGATGAGACGCCCCTCTTCCCGCCAGGTGGCCAGCAGCGCGTCGCCGCTCGTCTTGGCGGCTCCGTCGTAACGAACCTTCCGCCCCATCAGGCAGGCGCTGACCAGGATCCTCTCCACGGACTCAGAGTACGTGCCGCGGGAGAGGGGGCGAGGGGGGCGGGCAGTACCCTGCTGCTCATGTTCTTTGATCCCCTGGGGTTCCCATGATCGGCCCTCTCGCGACAGGCCTGATCGTGCTGTCGCTGGTGATCGCACTGGTCAGCATCCTGACCACCATGCGGAACAGGGCGATGGGCACCGTGCTCCTCGTCGCGCTCGGGATCCTGGAGCTCGGCCTGCTCGTCCAGGCCGGGTTCGTGATCGCCGGGATGGTCCGGGGGGAGGGGCCGGATGAGACGGCCACCCTCATCGGTTACCTCGCGGGTTCCCTGGTGATCCCGCCGGTGGCCGTGTTCTGGGGAATCGGCGAGCGTTCGCGCTGGGGTCCGGCAGTGATCGCGGTGGCGGGTTTCGCGATCCCCGGCATGATCGGGCGCATGTTGCAGATCTGGCAGGGGGCGGTATGAGCGAGCCGGCGATCGGTGCGGGGCCGGGACGCGCGCTGGTCGCGGTCTACGGGGTGTTCGCCCTCGCCGCGGGGTCTCGCGCGGCCGTCCAGATCGCGACGAAGTTCGGGGAGGCTCCGCTGGCCTACTCGCTGTCGGCGTTCGCCGCCGTCGTCTACATCGTTCTCACCGTGGCGCTGGTCAGGGGAAACCGGACGCTGGCGCTGGTCGCCTGCGGCATCGAGCTGGCCGGGGTCCTCATCATCGGGACGCTGAGCGTGGCGGACGCCGCGGCCTTCCCGCACGACACGGTCTGGTCCCACTACGGCAGCGGTTACCTCTTCATTCCCGTCGTCCTGCCCCTCCTGGGCCTTTACTGGCTTTTGCGTCGGGGGTAGTTAGGCCTGGATCTCGACGGGCAGGCATGCTTCGCGAACCTGTGACAAGGGAGGCATGACTGTGAGCACGATCGAAGAATCCGTCGATGTGAATGTTCCGATCCGGACTGCGTACAACCAGTGGACCCAGTTCGAGAGCTTTCCCGAGTTCATGGAAGGCGTCGAGTCGATCAAACAGTTGAGCGACACGCGCACGGCGTGGGTCGTCGAGATCGCCGGGGTCCGCCGTGAGTTCGAAGCCGATATCACCGAACAGCATCCCGACGAGCGAGTGGCCTGGAAGTCGGTCGATCGGCCGCACCAGGCCGGCGTGGTGACGTTCCACTACCTCACTCCCGAGACCACCCGGGTCACCCTCCAGTTGGACTACGACCCGGAGGGCTTCATCGAGACCGTCGGGGACTGGCTGCAGATCGTCCGCATGCGGATCCGCGGAGACCTGGAACGCTTCAAGGTCTTCATCGAGTCGCACGGCGACGAGACCGGAGCGTGGCGCGGAGAGGTGCCCGGCCCGCACGAGCGGGACGGCGGCCCGGCCGACCGGGGGGTGGGCGCGAGCCGGGATCCCGGTGAGCCCCGCCCCGCCGACACGGGGGGCTACGGCCTCAACGAGCCCGCGCCTCCGCGCACGGTGGGCCAGGGGTATCCGCCGGAGTCCCCGCTCGCCCCGCCCGGCAGCGGTCCGCTGCCGCCGGCCGGCAGACGTCCGGGGGAGGAGATGCCGCCCGCTCCCGGGCCGCGTCTCTGACGCCCGCGTCTGACGTTTGCGCCCGGCGTTCGCGTCCGATGTTCGCGTCCGCCGCGTGAGAGGACCGGGTCACACTCCACGAGACGGAGAGTGGCCCGGTTTTTGACCTCACGTCCCACTCGGCGTGCCTGGCCGGACCGTCGTCGCGCCCTGTAAGGCGAAGGGCTGTCCGGCTTCCACGTTGTCAGAGGTTTAAGGTGAGCAGGAACAAAGCGATGTTTCCCTCCCGTTAGGGTCAAGGTCAGCCAATCATCCTACGATTGGACGATCTGCCTAATGGAGGACTGAACCCCGTATGAGCGTGCTAACCCATGAGACAAGGGGCCGCACCGGTGAATCCACTGGATCTCTCGCCTGGCTGCTCGTACTGGGAATCGTCCTCGCCGCACTGAACCTGCGCACCGCGGTCACCAGTGTCGGACCCGTTCTCGACCACATCTCGTCCGGTCTCGGCATGTCCGGGGTCGGGGTCGGGCTGCTCACCACCCTCCCGGTGCTCATCTTCGCCACGGTCGGCTCGGTGACCCCGGCGCTGTCCAGGAGGACCGGGGAGCACCGGCTCCTGCTGATCTCCCTGATCGTCCTCGGCGCGGGCCTGCTGCTCCGCTCGATGGTGGACTCGGCCGGGGTGTTCCTCTTCAGCAGCGCCCTGGCGCTGTCCGGTGGCGCGGTGGGCAACGTGCTCATCCCCAGCCTGATCAAGCGCCACTTCCCGGGCCGGACCGGGACCATGACCACCGTCTACACCACGGCCCTCGCGGTCGGCACGATGCTCGCGGCCGCCGCGACGGTGCCGATCGAGCGGGCCGCCGACGGCAACTGGCACGTTGCCCTCGGGGTGTGGGCGGCGCTGGCCGCTGTCGCCGCCATTCCGTGGCTTGCGCTGTCGCGCAGTGAGCCGGAGCGGGACAGCGCAAGCGGGGGACTCAGTCCCCGGACACTTGTGCGGAGCAAGCTGGCCTGGTCGGTCGCCGCGTACTTCGGCACGCAGAGCATGGTCGCCTACATCATGTTCGGCTTCCTGCCCAAGATCCTCATCGACGGCGGCTACACCACGGGGCAGGCCGGGCTGGTGCTGGGCATCTTCACCGCGATCGGCATCCCGGTCTCGCTGGTCGTGCCCTGGGTCGCGTCCAAGTTCTCCGACCAGCTGCCCCTGGTGGCCGCGTTCGTGGCCCTCTACACGGTCGGCTTCCTCGGCCTCTGGCTCGCGCCCGCCTCCCTGGCCTGGATCTTCGCGCTCCTGGTCGGCGTGGGGATGGGATCGTTCCCGCTCGCGCTGACCATGCTCGCCCTGCGCACCCGCACCTCCGAGGCGACGGCCGCGCTGTCGGCCTTCGGGCAGAGCGTCGGATACCTCATCGCGGGCGCCGGACCCCTGCTCGTCGGCATGCTGTACGAGTCGACCGGCGGCTGGACGACGCCGTTCCTGCTTCTGCTCGCGGTGGTCGCCGTGCAACTGGCGGCCGGGTGGTACGCGGGCCGCTCCCGCTATCTGGAGGATGAGCGGAGCCTCGCGAGCTGACGACTCCTTTCACGCCGGTACGGTTTGCGTCCATTCGGGGGCGACGCAAGCCGTACCGGCGTGAAAGGGCTTCACCCGCCACGCCGGAGGGTCACGGAGGGCTTACCGGACCCCGCCGGGATTCTGGTGATTAAGGCGTTAACTGTGCTTCGCATGGATTGATCCACCTATGATCACGATTGATCGGGCGACCATAGGCAGGGAGCGACTGTGTCCGAAGAAGAGGCACCCCGGGGCGTCGATCCGCACATCCCGAACGCGGCGCGGATGTACGACTACTACCTCGGCGGCAAGAACAACTTCGCCGCGGACCGGATGGTCGGCGACATGGTGCTCGGCGTGGCCCCGGAGATGCGCGAGGTCGCACGGCAGGGACGTGAGCTCATCGCCCGGGTCGTGAGGCATCTGGTCGGCGAGGCGGGAATCCGTCAGATCATCGACCTCGGCTCCGGTCTGCCGACCCAGGAGAACGTGCACGAGATCGCTCACCGGATCGCCCCGGACACCCGTGTGGTCTACGTCGACCACGACGAGGTCGTCTGCGCCCACGGCCGCGCGCTTCTCGCCGAGCCCCAGAAAGTGATCATGCTCCAGGGGGACCTGCGCAAGCCTCAGGAGATCATCGATTCTCCCGAGGTTCGCGCGATCATCGACTTCCGCGAGCCGGTCGCGGTGCTGATGATGTTCCTGCTCCATCTCGTCCCGGACGAGGACGGGCCGCAGGAGATCGTCGCCGCCTACCGGGCCGCCCTCCCGGCGGGCGGTTGTCTGGCCGTCTCGCACGCGAGCACCGACGCCCGTCCCGAGACCATGGCCCGCATCTCGGCCATCTACGAGCGGGCGAACTCGCCGTTCGTGCCCAGAAGCCGTGAGGAGATCTCCGGCTTCTTCGGCGACTTCGAGATGGTCAGCCCCGGGCTGGTCAACGTCTGGCCGTTCCTCGAACCGCCCGAGTTCGTGAGCCAGGAGCTGGCGAGCATGGGCTACAGCGGGGTCGGCAGGAAGCTCTGACGTCCGGCCGGCGCCGGGGTCTCACACGGAGACACGCGGACCGACCGTCTTGAGGGCGGCCTTCGCCGCGGTCAGGGCGCTGTGGACGGAGACCTCGCTGAGCAGACCGGGAGCCGCGACGGAGTCTCCTGACAGCCAGACACCGTTCCCCCGGTCGATCGCGGGCCGATCCCGCCAGGAGAGCCCCGGCAGGTCCAGGGCTCCGGTACGGCCGGTGGAGACGGCCTCTCGCCGCCAGGTCGTCCGCTCCCGCCAGCCGGGCAGGCCGGAATCGGCCAGCCGCTCCACCCGGGAGATCGCCTCGGCCCTGGACTCGCCGGCTCTGACGGGCATCTCCAACTGGACCAGAGTGTGCCCGGCCGGGGCGAGCGAGGCGTCGGGCCTGCCGTACTGCTCCAGGAAACCGCCCTCGTCCAGGTCGAAGACGAGGAAGAGGTCCCTGGGGTGCCGGCTCAGGCCGAGATCGAGCAGCACGGCCTTCCCGCTCTCCCAGCGCAGCGACTCGTCGCCGAACAGCGTCCTGGCGGCGTCCAGCGAGGTGGCCACGATCACGGGGACGTCCTCGGGCAGGCGGTCCACCCGTGAGCCGGTCTCGATCCGCACGCCCAGACCGCGCGCGTGGGCGGCCATCCGGTCGATCACCCGCCCCCAGCCGCCGACGACGTACCGCGCCGCCGGATAGCGCGGCGCGCCCACCCGCAGGGCCCGCTCCCAGACGAACGCCGCCGACAGCCGGCCGGGATCGGCGTCGTAGGTGATCACGCCGACGAGTCCCGCGACGGCTTCCATCGCCTCCTCGCCGAGGTGCCGGCAGGCCCAGGTCCGGAAATCCTCGTCCACCGGGGCCGTGAGCCGCCGCCTGGCGAGCGCCCTCAGCAGGTGCCGGGGCGGGGCCGGGGTCACGCGACCGCGATGGCGGAACCTGAGCCTGAGGAACTCGCCGAGCATGGGCCTGCGGAACGGCTGGACCAGCCCCCTGGCCGCCATCCAGCGCCACGGCGCGCCGTCGGAGTAGAAGACATGGGTGCCGTCATTGGCGATGTACGGCGCGGCGGTACTGCGGGCCCGGCCGCCGAGTGCCCTGTGGGCCTCGTGGACGGTGACCCGCGCACCGCCCTCGGCGCAGGCGATGGCCGCGGTGAGTCCGGCGAGGCCGCCGCCGATGATGCTGATCTCTCGTTTCATGCCCTCACGACGTATCGGGCGACGGCATTCGTGACATCAGAGCCGCGACATCTTCTCCGGGTTCGCGACCAGGAAGACGGCCTCGATCAGGCCGTCCCCGACGACCAGGGAGAACACCGCGATCGGGCGCCCGTCGGCGGTCATCACCGCCGCGGGGCCGCCGTTCACGTCGGCGAACCCGACCGCGAAGCCGGAGGCCGGATCGGCTCCCGCCGCCCTCATGAACTTGCGCGTGCCCTCCTGGCCGCCGATCGAGATGAGGAAGCGCGCCACCTTGTCCGCGCCCGCGATGACCCGCAGCGGGGCGCTGACCCGCCCGCCCCCGTCGCCGACCAGCGACGCGTCCGCGCTGAGCATCGCGGTCAGCGCCTCCAGGTCGCCGCCGGCGGCCGCGTCGACGAATCGCTCGGTCAGCCTGCGCCGCTCGTCCCGGTCCACGTCGAACCTCGGCCTGCGCTCCTGGACGTGTTCCCTGCCCCGCCGGGCGAGCTGCCGGGTCGCCGGCTCACTGCGGCCGATGATCTCGCCTATCTCCGCGTACGGCAGGGCGAACGCCTCCCGCAGCACGAACACCGCGCGCTCCAGCGGGGAGAGGGTCTCCAGCACCACGAGCAGCGCCAGCTCCACCGAGGCGCTCAGCTCGACGTGCTCGGCCACGTCCGGGGTGGTGCCGACCAGCTCGGGCAGCCACGGCCCGACATACGACTCGCGCTGTGCTCTCACCCGCCGCAGCCGGTCGATGGAGAGCCGTGTCGTCACCTTGATCAGATAGGCCCGGTCATCCTCGACCGTGGAGGCGTCCACCCCCGTCCAGCGCAGCCACGCCTCCTGGACGACGTCCTCCGCGTCCGCCAGGGTGCCCAGGACACGGTAGGCGACACCGGTCAGCAGAGCGCGATGTTCCTCGAAACGTTCGGCGGCCATAGGAACATAGACGTACCACAACGCCTCTTGCGTTACATGCCCCGGCGAACGGTGATTTCCGGTCAGGATCTACCATGCGATTGCCTTGGTCAGCAGCAAGCAGCAATGGGGGGGCCGTGACAGGCGTAACCGTCGCCGAATCGAGCACCGAACAGCAGGGCAGGCAGCTCTGGCTGACCCTGCTGGCGCTCTCCACGGCGGGGATGGTCGTCTCCATCCAGCAGACCGTGGTGATCCCGTTGCTGCCCCGCCTCATGGGCACCTTCGGGGTGTCGGTCGCCGAGGTTACCTGGGTCTTCACCGCCTCGCTGCTCGCGGCCGCGGTGGCCACGCCCCTGCTGTCCCGCCTCGGTGACATGTACGGCAAGAAGCGAATGATCCTGATCACCGTCGGGTTGCTCGTCCTGGGCTCGGTGGTCTGCGCCCTGTCCGGCTCCCTGCCGGTGCTGATCGCCGGGCGAGCCCTCCAGGGAGCCTCGTCGGCCCTGATCCCGCTGGCCATCGGCATGATCAGGGACAGCTTCCCGCGCGCCCGGGTCATGACGGCCATCGGTGTGGTCAGCGCGACGATGGGCGTCGGCGGCAGCCTCGGCATGATCGTCACCGGGCTCATCGCCGACCGGACCCCCAGCCACCACCCCGTCTTCTGGATCACGGCTGCGGTCGCCGCGATCGCCCTGGTGCTCATCGCGATGAGCACCCGCGACGGCGGGAACCACGCCGGGGGACGTCCCGACCTCATCGGCGCCGGACTGCTGTCGGCCTGGCTCGTCTGCCTGATGCTGGGGCTCTCCCAGGGCAACGCCTGGGGCTGGGGCTCCGGGCGCATCGTGGGGCTCTTCGCGGCCGCGGCGGTGCTCTGCGCGGTGTGGGTGTTCAGCCAGCTGTGGCTCCGGGCGCCGATGGTACGGCTCCGCCTGCTCGTCGGCCGGCACTCCCTGCAGGCGAACCTGGCGTCCATGCTGCTGGGCTTCGCGATGTTCGGCTCGTTCGCCCTGGTCTCCAGCTTCATCCAGACCCCGCCGTCCGCCGGATACGGCTTCGGCGGATCGGTCCTCGACGTCGGCCTCTACGCCCTGCCCAGCACCGTGACCATGCTGGCCGCGTCCTTCATGGCCGGCCGTCTGTCCGCTCGTCTCGGCCCCGCCTGCTCCCTCGCCCTCGGCGCGGCCCTGTGCGCGGCCGGGTTCGGCTGGTTCACCCTCTTCAACGACTCGGTTCTCCACCTCATCGGCTCCAACGCCGTGCAGGGCCTGGGCTTCGGGGTCGGCTTCGCGGCGCTGGGGGCGCTGGCCGTACAGCACGTGCCCATGGACCAGAGCGGCATCGCAAGCGGCATCAACTCCCTGGTCCGCTCCATCGGCGGCAGCGTCTCCGGCGCCGCCACCGCCGCGCTCCTCACCTCGATCACCATCGCGGGAACCTCCGTCCCCTCGCGCCGCGCCTACGTCCTGTCCTTCGCGATCATCACCGCGAGCGCCGTGGGGTCCGCCGTGGTCGCCCTTGTCTCCGGAATGATGGCGCGGGAGGTGCCTGGAGTCGGTTAAGATTTGATCTGTACCGCAAGGGGCTATGGCGCAGCTGGTAGCGCGCCTCCATGGCATGGAGGAGGTCTGGGGTTCGAATCCCCATAGCTCCACTTGTGGCTGGGGTCTGCTGTTCGCAAGCGAGAGCTTGCTCGCGGCGGGCCCCTTCGTCGTTCACACGGGGGGACGACCCCCCGGGCCCCCCGGTGCGGGGGCTCTGCCCCCGCGCCCCCGAGTGCCTCGCTTCGCTCGGGGTCACGGGGTGGTGGGGCGGGCTCGCCAGGGTTCGGGCGTGTTGCGATTCGGTTAAGGGATTGCGGGGTTGCTCGTGCTTTTATGTGTAACTGAACCCGCATTTCGCATATGACCCTGATTGGCCATGATGCGGGATTTACTGGCTTTTGTATCGGTAAGGGCATGACGCTTACGGAGAACGGGTCAATCGTCGGAGGCGACGACCAGGGAGAGTGATCCTCCGTGCCGGTCGATGAGCACCAGTTCGTGGAACTCGCCGAGGATCCAGCCCAGGCGGTCGTCCCGGGCCGCTTCGCCGAGTTCCCTCAACCGGTAACACGCGGTGGCCGTCCGGATCAGTCGGTGGACCTCGTTCTCAAGCTCCTGGGCCACCGTTTCGGACAGTTCCCTGTACTTCCCGGCCCAGGTGCCGATCGTGGTCGAGGCGGTGGCCTGGTCGATGCCCTCGTAGGCCGCGGCCGAGAGCGCGTCAAGACGGTAGGGGCCGTGCACGGACGTCTCCGTGTCCTTCCAGGACTCCGAGCCCAGGTAGTCGTCGCGGTACATCTCATGTGAGATCAACATGGTGAGCAACCGCTCGTCGTCCTCCTGCCGGGCGTGTACCTGGAAGTGCTTCACGTCCACCCATCGGTAAGTTCTGTCCTTGAAGTTGACAAGGGTGGCCGATTCGAATGTCAGTCGCTCCATGGCAGTGACCATAGTGACGCGTGAGGCCGGTGAATCCGTGAAATGTTAGGAATGTGGCCGAGGGCCGGTATGTCTGGGACCGACAGGAGAAGACTCGGGTGTTTGCCGCTCCGGCGCGAGGGCAGCCGTGAGCGGTATTCAACATGGTGCCAACGGGAGGCCTACATGCTGCTGCAGAAGCAGAACGTCGGCACGGTCGCGGTGATAGCCCACCAGAAGAAGTCGCTCGGCGGCGGACTCGACGAGTTGCGCAGGCTCCTCGCCGACGAGGGAGTCGAGAAGCTGCTCTGGTACGAGGTGCCCAAGAGCAAGAAGGCGCCCAAGCAGGTGCGCAAGGCGCTCAAGGAAGGCGCCGACCTGGTCCTGATATGGGGCGGGGACGGCATGGTGCAGCGCTGCGTGGACGCGCTCGCCGGCTCCGGCGTGACCGTGGGCGTCATCCCGGCGGGGACGGCCAACCTCTTCGCCCAGAACCTCGACATTCCCGAGGACCTGCCCGAGGCCGTGCGGATCGCCTTCCACGGCGAGAGCCGGAAACTGGACCTCGGCATGGTCAACGGAGAACACTTCGCCGTCATGGCGGGGGTCGGCTTCGACGCCGAGATGATCAAGGATGCCGACCGCGGGCTGAAGGACAGGCTGGGCCGGGCGGCCTATGTCTGGACCGGGCTGCGGCACATCCGGGGTGAGCTCGTGCGGATGGAGGTCAAGATAGACGGGGTGAAGTGGTTCGAGGGGGAGGCGAGCTGCCTGTTGCTGGGCAACGTGGGCACCATCACCGGCGGCATCGAGGCCTTCGACGACGCGCGCCCCGACGACGGGTGGCTGGAGATCGGCGTGACCACGGCGAAGGGGCCCATCCAGTGGGCCCGCGTGCTCGGGCAGATGAGCGCCGGGCGCTCCGACGAGTCGCCCTTCGTCCGGATGACCCGAGCCCGCAAGATCAGCGTCAAGCTCGCCGTCCCGATGACCTATGAGCTCGACGGCGGAGCCAAGGGCACCGTCACCGAGCTCAAGGCCAAGGTGGTCCCCGGCGGCATCACCATCCGGGTCCCGGTCCGGAAGCCCGCCGACTCCGGTTCCGGAGAGTCTTGACCGAGACCGGGCGGCAGGTGGCGGGGATCGGCGACTATGCGGTCGTGACGGTCATCTGCAGCTCGGTCACCCATTTGTCGTGGTCGTCGGGACAGTCGATGGAGACCTCGCGGGCCAGCCCGACGCCGCGGTAACCGTGCTCGTCGATCCAGTGGGCCAGGGTCTGGAACGTCGGGCCCACCTGCTCCATCGAGCCCCGGTGGATGATCGTGGCGGCCGACTCGATCTCCGGCAGGTCCACGATCGCGAAGTCGTAGTCGTCGCTCGCCCCCACGGAGACCTGCATTCCCGCGTGCACGGTCACCCGCCCGTCGGCCTCGGGCTCGTAACGGGCGATGCCGTAGCCGGTGATCTCCACCCCGGCGTTGCGGAGCCGCAGGCACAGGTCGCTGAAGAGCGGCTGGATGACGGGGCCGATGTCCTCGCCGTCGTAGCTCGCCGCGACGGCGGTGAGCTCCGCCACGCGCGTCGGGGGGATCCGCTTGAGGAGAACCTCATCGGTGTGCATGTGACCTTCCTTCGCGATGGTCTTGAGCCGTACCTCCACCCGGAGCAGCCGCGCCGTGTCCGTCGCGATCCGTTCCTCCAACTCGGCGCGGCGTAGCCGTACCATCCCGTAGAGCTCGGCCGTGTCGATCCGCCCGTCCAGGATCGAGCTGACCTGGTGCAGGGTGAAGCCGAGGTCCTTCAGGGCGATGACGCGGTTGAGCCGCGACAACTGGTCGGCCTGGTAGAAGCGGTGGCCGCTGGCCGGGTCGACGTGGGCGGGCTGGAGCAGGCCGATCGCGTCGTAGTGGCGCAACATGCGCACCGACACGCGGCCGAGCTGGGCGAACTCTCCGATGCTGAACACTTGTGCTTCCAGGTGGGCGCTGGATTGATTGTGCCTTCAGGTATAGGTGCTGACACCGTGTCAGGCGCAACCCACTCCCCGAGACGGACGACTGATCGTTGACGGGTCCTGAAGGTGCGAATAGGTTCCCAAATACCTACTGGTCGGTATATCGGGTAAAGGGAGCTTTCATGCAGGTGCATGACAGGGGCGTCGTGTTGACAGGGACCGCTCGCGGGGTCGGGCCGATGACGGCCGGCATGACCGGGCAGGCCCGTTTCGTCGATTCCCTGGAGGCGTGATGACCGACCTCCGGCTCGCCCGCCAGTCCTGGCGTCGTCTGGAGCCCGTCCACGGAATGATCTATTTCGTTCCCGAGGCCACTGAGCGCTACGCCGCCCTCGGCCTGGATTTCCATACCGGCTACTTCGCCTCTCGCGGGGCGGCCTTGGGGCCCGCCTCCGCCGAGCTGGTCATCGCGACCTTCTACAACTTCTGCCCCACCCTGGTACGGCAGGCGCTCCCGGGAGCCTGGAAGATCGTGACCCCGGAGAAGATGATCGAGGCGCGCCTCGACGCGGCCGACGCGGCTCTGCGCCGGGCCGGGATCCACGAGATCGAGTCCCTCGCCGAGACGACCGCACTGGCCAGGCGCGCCGCGGAGAAGGCGTGCGAGCACCTCCAGGGCCGCCCGTTGTTCGCCGCGCACGCCGCGCTGCCGTGGCCCTCGGAGCCGCTGCTGCAGCTCTGGCACGCCCAGACCCTGCTGCGCGAGTTCCGGGGGGACGGGCACGTGGCGATGTTGCTGAGCGAGGAGGTCGGCCCGCTGGACGCGCTGGTCCTGCACGCCGCGACCGGGAGTGTCCCAACGGTCTTCCTGAAGGCGAGCCGGGCCTGGCCTGAGGAGGAGTGGGCCGCGGCGGAGGAAAGGCTACGCGAACGCGGGCTGCTGGCGGGTGACGAGCTCACCGAGCGGGGCCGGGAGCTCAGGCAGCGGATCGAGGACCGCACCGACGAGCTGGCACTGCCGGCCTACGCCGCCCTCTCCGATGACGAGCTCGCCCGGCTGGCCGAGCTGGCCCGGGTCTTCGGCCGGGCCGTGGTGGACGCGGGGCTGCTCGCCATCGCCTCCTGAGCCCCTCCCGGGCTTCGTTCGATATACCCGCGATGTCCTGACCCGCGCTCGTTCTCGTCGGCCCGGGTCGGGACATCGTTCGCCGCAGGTGCCTTCATCAGCGGGTTTCAGGTGAAAGCGGCGAAGGCGCCCGCGCCGATGAGGGCCACGGCCCAGACGAAGTCGAGATTGAACCACGCCTTGCGGAGCACCGCGACTCCCAGCCGCTCATAGACGAGCAGGGCCAGTACGGTGGTCGCCGCGAGCATGGCCAGCGTATGGACCCCTGTCGCCAGCAGGCTCTGCGAGGCCAGCGCGGCGGCACCGTGCCCGTCGTGCCCGCTGTGCCCGCCGTGTGTTCCGTGCTCGCTGTGCAGGGCCACCGGAAGCACCATCAGACCGGCGCCGTGGGCGGTGGCCATCAGAAACGACCACCCGGCCAGTTGCCACCTCGTCACCTTCATGCCGACCCAGCGAGGGTGGCGCCGCCGTACCAGGCGCCAGACGCCGAACCCGCATATCAGGGCCGCCACGCCGTACGAGATGGCCTTGGGCGGCGCGGCCAGGCTCGCCGCCGAGACCAGTCCGAGCGTGGCCAGCACCGAGGCCGCGTGACCGAGCACGATGGGTGGCAGCGCGCGCAGCACTCCGTTGCGGGAGCGCTCCTGCAGGCCGAGGGCGACCGCGAAGAGCCAGCCCATGGCCGGGTTCAAGCCGTGGAAGGCGCCGAGCCCGGCCAGGATCAGCACGGAGGTCAGATCCATCGCATCCTCTCCCGCGTCGTCATGGGAAAGAACCGGATCATGAGAAGCAGTACGAATCCGAGGAGGAGTCGCCGCCCTGCAGCCGAATCTGGTGGGCGCGGCGGCCGTCGGCCGCGAAGTCGACGAAGAAGCCCGGATCCAGGGAGAGGGAGCCGTCGTCGGCGACGTCGACCTTGGCCATCCAGCCGGAGATGCCGTCGGGGTAGAAGACGTCGTCCCAGGAGCGGTAGAGCGAGTTGGTGAAGTAGACCCGCCGTCCGTCCCGGCTGGCCTCGACCATCTGCGGCCCTCCGTTCAGGGCCCGGCCGCCGGCGGCCGGATGGGAGTCGCGCCGGGCGATTCCGCCGATCCTGACCGAACCGGTCTCGCGCGGGGCGAACGGATCGGAGACGTCATAGGCCTTGAGCTCGCCCGTACCCCAGCAGGAGACCAGCAGGATCCGGTCGTCGAGGGTCAGTGATATGTCGCCGACCAGCGGCGGCACCGCGCCGAACTGCTTGAGCGGCTCGGGCAGCAGGTCGGCCTCCGCAGGCTCGGCAGGGATGGTGA